>CBDCUW010000004.1:0-2858917 GCA_965222745.1 Rubripirellula sp. | reverse complement strand
CAGTCTGTTTGGTTACCTGGGTCATCAAGTCGATTCGCCGCAAAAACTCCTCGGCAAGATGCGTGAAGAGGCGACAGTGCCCATGGTTCGGCCGATACTCAAAAATCGTTTGCCCTTGATTGGCTCCTTCCGGGATGTTCACAGCCAAGGGAATTTGAGTGGTAAACAGGCCCCCTCCCCCGTCGGCCCCGAATGTTTCGATCAGATGATCCTTCACGGCCTTCGCCAAGTTTGTGCCAACCCTTGTTCCCGACAACAGCACACCGATGAGCAGCAGCGGTAAATTCATCTTCTCAATGCAGTAGGAAGCGTAGTCGACTAACTCATCCATCGCGTCGAGCGAGTCTGAATCGGGGTACACGGGAATCAGCAACCAATCGGACGCATAAAGTGAACAAGTCAAGTGAAATCCCATGCGCGGAGGGGTATCGATCAAGACGTGGTCAAAGCCCTGGTTGGCTAGGCTTGCCAGAGATTGATTCAAATGCACCAGCCTCGCACGTTCGTGTTCTTCTGCTGTGATCTGGGCCTGTTGGGATTGGGGCAACTGATAGTACTCACCACGAATCAGGTCACCAACGTGCTCCAGTGCATCCACAGCCGGACATAACCAAAGCTTGCCATCGAATTTCGGATGGCAAACCGCAATCTCGGTCATTGGGGTACCGTTGGTGATCGCATCGAGGCTTGAAAAGAAGTCCTGGGAACCATCTTCGGGAAACTCGAATCCGAGCCGCTTGGAGGCGTTCTTTTGTGGATCGAGGTCAACGACAAGAGTTTTCTTTCCGAGTTTGGCTAGCGCCGCAGCCATGTTCACCGTAGTTGCCGTTTTGGCGACACCGCCCTTTCGTAATGCAATGGTTGTCACATCCATGATTGCCCCCGTCGTTATTACCCCTTCTGGTTCCATACACGACAGCAGTGCATCCGACAAGAAAAAAATGGCCCAGTGGCCCGATGGCTCGCTCACCCCTTGGCCCAAAGAGCCACTGGCCCAATGGCGCATTGGCCCCCTGGGCCAGTGGCCCTTTTTCGACAGCACGATTTGGTTTGCCAGGCCGCGACCGACGATGGCCAACCCACCCACATCTTGAATTCAGTTGGAGGTGGTCGCTTCGTTCGTTTGTTCGATGGAAGATTCTCTCGTAAGCACCCGGAATCACAGGCTCAAAGAGTATTGGCCCAAAGGTCTGCCTTGGGGGATCCCACTGGGCCAGTGGGCCACTGGCCCAGTGGGATCACGATTTTTTCGTTGCCGTAGCCAGGAGGCTGTGTACAAGTGGTCAACGATGATTAACGAGAAATAACAAGGAGGTAGGGACGACAGGCAACCACGAACGTCAAAAGAAAAGACCCGGTCACTCGCGGCAACGAATGATCGGGTCTTAGAAGTCCAAATGATTCACAGCTGCGCCAAGAGGCTTGGACACTGCTAACCGATCCGAGCTTACCAAACCGTCGCGCGCTGTCAATCATTATTCTTAGACTGTGTACTTGTGTCGTTTGGCACGGCCAATCAGCGAGGGCCAATGGGGTTTCTGCGTCTCGAAAAGAAAGGCGATGGCGAGCAGATTTCGAGGAGGGTACGTCTTACTGTCGGTGGGAACAATCAGTAGTTTGCTATGGCGAAGGCGAGTAGGGGAGCTCTCTGCTGCCGGGCTGAGGGTCTATCTTTCGCTGCACGAGATGCAGCATCGCCGCTGCGATTCACATCGAAAACCGCAGTTTTTAATGCGCGAAATCTGCGACCTTACTGGACTCAAAGAACGTTCTATCAGCGCCGGTCTGAGAGAACTGAGGCCATTTGTATTCTTTGATCAACAACGAATCGAATTTCTGAGTCACTTCGACGGGCGGGCAGGGGAGATGGTGGCCGAGTTGGGAACGTCCAAAGATAGACTCGTCCCTGTCCCCCGTCGACTGCTAAAAGCACTGGCAGGCCATCGAAAACCTTCAGAGGTGATTGCTTCCCTGGTGATGGCAGCTCGTTGTTTGTTTGTCAAAAACGGCTGTATCACCAACTACGGGTTTGTCAAAGCTGGCTGGATAGCAGAGGTGTTCGGTATCGCCAAGCGAACCGTTTTCTCTGCCACAGCTTGGCTGCGGTCATTGAGGCTGTTGAGACGACGCAATGTGCATTGGCGGGTTAGAAACAAGTTTGGCCAGTGCTACGAAATCCTTACCGGACGAGGAAAGAAACGACAACGAAGACGCGAATCTGCACCCCCATGGAAAAACAAGAGAACTATTTCCTATGGAAATACCAAAACTGGTGTTTCTATTGGAAAGATTGCTCCAGGTGACCTGAAAAGAGTTTCCAGTGTGAAGATTCTCTACGAGCAAGCCTGTGGGCTTGGCTGGATGAAGCCTTCCGAAGCGAACTTCCTCAACGTTGTGGCTGCCGCGGTGCGCGCAACCACGCTGGGAAGGAACCCGGCCGGGATGTTCGTACAACTGATTCGACGAGGACTGTGGGAATTCATTACTGCGGAACAGGAGAGGAGGGCTCTCAGAGCAGTGAAAAAATGGAGGACCAAGCAACGCTTTCAACCGTCCCGCGTTCCAAGCGGCTGCCTATCGGCTCCAGCCTCGCGGGCAACGGCGTCGAGATGGTTTGCTGTTGCCTGCGATCGATTCCTATCAGACTGTTCAATCTTTTCTTTGATCTTGTTCAGGTAGCTGTGCTACTATCGATCCATGGCACAATCTGACAAAGAACTCGAATTGTTCCACCGCTTCATCGGGCGACAACTCACAAACGGAGGTACCTCCATTTCGCCTGACGAGGCCTTGCGAGCTTGGAAAGAACAGACTGAATCTCTGCTGTCCATTCAGCGAGGGCTCGATGACGTGGCGGCTGGGCGAACAACGCCATGGAAAGAATTCGATCGAGAGTTTCGTAAGAAGAACAAGATTCCACTCGATTGATGGAATTCCGAGTCGAGTTTTCAGCCGAAGCGAAGTCGAATATCGCAGAGATTTATCGGTGGATTCGCGAGCGATCGGTACAGGGTGCCGATCGTTGGTATCAAGAACTGCTAGATGCCGTTGCATCCCTTGAGTTCGCCAACTCCATTCCAGGTTCGATCGCTCCAGAATCAAACGAATTCCAGGTGGAGATGCGTCACTTGGTTTTCAAGGTACCTCGCGGCCGACCCTACCGTATCGTCTTTCAGGTAGAGAAGGGGAAGATCCACGTAATCTCAGTACGCGGAAAGGGCATGAACTACGTCGAGCCAACCCAGCATTGAAATCCTCGATTTGGTGAGGGCGCTGTGTTGCAAATTGTGACAGTGATGCTCTGCAATCGAGATCTCAACGCAGAATTTTCGCCGCAGGTTTTGAATCCTTTGCGCAACCGTGGTAGTTCAAGACCGAGCGCCAATTTGCGGCGAGAATGTTTTGAAAAACTCGAATAGGAGCAATGCGATGAGCAAACCAGTTCACGAAATCAGACTCGGTTCGATCAAGGTTGCCATCTGGGCCAACGACACCGAACGAGGAAAGCAGTACAACGTCACGCCAAGCCGACTCTACAAAGAGGGGGACGAATGGAGGAGTTCGAATTCCTTCGGTCGTGACGATCTGTTGCTGCTGTCCAAGGTTGTCGGCATGGCCCACACGTGGATCTTCGAAAACGCGGACTAGAGGTTAAACCCGTCGTCAACGAGCGTTGTCCCGACGAGAGGCGGGCACCGCGTCGGCACGATCGTGCCACGTGGGAGCCTGCCTCTGGGCACTTGACGTCAGCACGTCGACACCCAATGCGGCGCTCGACAGAATTTTCTTGTCGTGAGTTTGAAGGCGTCGTATGGTTCATCAATGATCAAGAAAGCTAGCCGTGAATCGACCAGTCCCTGGGAGGTCTTGCACGTTCGTTCGACCGGTCGAACGCTCCTAAACGGTCGTTTTCTCACCGCAGCTTTGCTGGGATCGCTGACTGTTGCCTTGGTGAGTGTCTTTGCAGGCATGCCGGAGCAGATTTCAGTTCTCGGAGTCATTGTTAGCAGCGTTTTTGGCCTTCAGCTCGCCTATTTGGAGTATGCACTGGAGAGAGATCGGCATCAGGCAACTCTGCTGGGTGCCTTGGGGCTGAGAAGAGAATTGGTGGTTCATCCGGAGTTTTTGTCGATCTATCACCGCATCGCGCTTTCACTCGGTACACTCGCTAGTAGTGAGAACGCGACATTGCAGTTCCAGGCATTGTCGCGATTGATTGAATTGGACTCCAAGATCAGTGAAATGGCCGACGGCAAGCTCGTCTTTGAACGAACCGAAACTTGGCGAACTGTCTACGAGCAGCTGTTGCGCAAACCGGAAGTAAAGCAGTACCGATCCGTCGCATGGTTTCGCACAGCTGAATATTGGCAAGACACACCCGGCAAGCAAAGTCTTGAGCTCAACTGCGAGTTGGCAAAGGACGGGCTGTTGGTTCATCGCACAGTCATTGTGCCCGAATCGCTATGGACAGCTGATTCCAATCTGCCGGGTCCTCCCGTTTCCGAGTGGATCGAGCATCAGCACGTCCACGGAATCCTGGTCCGCCTTGTCCGCGAATCGGACATTCGCGATGAACCCGACCTGCTTGTCGATTTTGGGCTTTACGGTGACGTAGCCGTCGGTTTTCAAATCGTGGACAAAAACGGCCGAACCTCACGATTCGAGATTGATTACCGCGCCAGCGAGCGACAAGCGGCCCAGCGGATTTGGGAGCGTCTGAACTTATTTGCAACTTCGTATCCCGATCTGCTGGATCGGGAACAGAAACTTCCGTAAGCTCTCAGGGTACGGAGAGTAACAATGACCATTGTTCACTATCTCGACTCAGCCCGTCTGGGCCTCATGACGCCTACCGCCCGCGATCGGCACCGGGATCTTGTCGAGTTCGCAGGAAAAAATGCCGCGTCCGCCGAGATGGACCGACTGATTTTTCAAGGGGGAGCCCATTGGCCGGTTGATCTGCAAGCTGAGTTCCCGCAATTGGCGTCGTTTCCGGGAGTGCATCAACTCCGGGACAAGCTGAAGTTGCAGTTGGGTTGCGAGCAGTGGCAGTCCATTCTTTTTGGGTCTTCATCCGACTCCCATATTCGAATCGCGGCACTGCTGCTCTTCGGTCCCTGCGAACGCGTCCTCACCACCGATCTTTCGTGGCCCGTTTATCGGAAAGTCCTGCAAGATTTTGCCAAGGGGTTTGGCCGTGAGCTGGTCGTACTGCCGATTCGCAGGTTCATTGAAGATGATCGTCCGACGATCAACGACGTCAGTTTGTACGTTGCCAACAAGTTCGTGCAGCACGGCTGCGATGGACTGTTCTTGACGGCGTTGAGCCACGATGGGGTCTGCTTTCCCGCAGCTTCCGTTACTGAATCTATCCGTGAGAAATCGGAATTGTTCTTTTCGGTGATCGATGGGGCTCAAGAATATGCTCAGGTCGAGCATGGGGCCTCGGTGATCGCTTCCGACCTCTATCTCACCAGTAGCCACAAGTGGTTGGGCGGCTATTTTCCACTCTCCCTTGCCGTTTACGGACGTCAGCGGTCTGCATCGCGGATCGAGCACATTGTTGCCGAGCTACTTGAATCAAGTTCCATTGACGACCCTTTGCTTCGCCTCGCTTGGCGGGCAATATCAGGCATTGACGTGGCATCACAATCGACTGCAAACGTTGCCGCCTTGTTTTCCTGTGACGGGGCGTTGGATGATCTGCACTCAGAAATTCAGCAAACGGGTGCGCCACCACGTCCGATCGATCATGCAGATATTTCCTTTGTCCTATCACAGCTAGAAAACACGATCTGGACGGTAAAAGAACTACCAGAGGCGTACCACTCGAGGACGGTTTTGCTGGAGGGTAGGGGGCTTTCACCATCAATCGACGGCACGGTCATTCGCAATGCTTTCGCAGAATGCGGGCTCGCGGTAACAGCTTACGACACGGGGCAAATCCGCCTTTCTATTCCTCGCGACAACTGGACCAGCGAGTCCCAGGAAGACGTTGGACGCCGCGTCCGTCAAGCAACAAGCTTGCTGCTTCAATAGCACACAAGTTTGCCTGACGTGACACCGCGTGGTTCCCTTTGGGAATCAACGAACAGGAACTGTCGCTACCGACATCGGCTATACAGTGGCAATGGTCCCAAGCAACCAGGAAGACGTTTCCGGTTGCGCCCGCTCATCGTCGGATGCCGTGCTGCCTTGTCTTTTTTGAGGCTTTGTGTCATCGATGCAAACGTGACAGCGTTTGACGCCAGATAGCAGGAGAGATTGACAATGAAGGCGAGGAAATGAATCGAAGCTTGAACTCCATGGCGACCGCTATCGGCGAAGCCGAGAAGCGACTGGCCAGGGAGTATTCCGATTCACTGGTCGTCAATCAAGCTTTGGATCGCAAGCTGGTGAGTTTCCAAGCGAACAAGAACGCCGGCGAACATCGTTGGTGCAAGTACCGGGAAGCGTTCTCGGCAGACTTGATGCGTTATCTGTTCCGGGAAGTGGGAATGGACCGGGGAAAGGTGCTGGACCCGTTTGCCGGTTCTGGAACGGCACTTTTTGTCGCCAGTGAATTGGGTTTGGATTCCCTGGGAATCGAGTTGCTTCCTTGCAGTGCCGAGATCATCGAGGTGCGGCAGGCCCTCCGATACGCCGACTCTCCAAAGGTCGCTTCAGCGATTCAGGACTTCTGCAACTCCCGCGTCTGGGAAAGAAACGGCGAGAAGAAACCTTTTCAACACTTGCGAATCACCGCAGGAGCCTTTTCTGAGGAAACCGAAAAACATCTTGGTCGTTATCTATACGAGGCAGAATCAATCTCCGACCCAACCGTCAAGCGAGTGCTTCGGTTCGCTGCAATGTGCATTCTGGAATCGATCAGCTTCACCAGAAAAGATGGGCAGTATTTGCGTTGGGATTGGCGTTCGGGGCGAAGGGGAGGAAAGACAAGATTCGACAAAGGAACGATTCGAAGCTTCTCAGCGGCGATGATCGACAAACTCTCCGAAATCGCGTCCGACCTGACGGGCAATCACCCGTCGCAACGATTCTTGTTTGGAACTCACCCGCCGCCTGATCGGCCTGGAGAAGTCGAACTGCTGCGAGGAACCTGCCTAGAACATCTTCCCCGAATCAAAGGAAGAACCATTTCCGGCATCGTCACCTCGCCGCCGTACTGCAACCGCTACGACTACACGCGGACTTACGCGTTGGAGCTGGCCTATCTGGGCGTTGGCGAAGATTCGATCAAGGAACTGCGTCAAGCCATGGTCAGTTGCACCGTCGAAAATCGAGACAAGACGGGACTTCCCTCGCTCCTTTCCCGTGGCATCTATGCGAAAGCGAGAAAAGCATGGGAGGAACAACGGATGCTTCAAATCGTGCTGGAGTACCTGGATGCTTGTCGCCGCCAAGGTGAGCTGAACAACAACGGCATTGCCAGAATGGTCAAGAACTATTTTCTGGAAATGTCGATGGTCATCTTCGAATGCGCTCGCATCCTGCGACCGGGCAGGCCACTGGTGATGGTCAACGACAACGTCCGTTACCAGGGCGCCCATCTGCCGGTCGATCTGATTCTTTCAGACTTCGCACAAGCAGCTGGATTGGATGTCGAAACCATCTGGGTATTGCCGAGAGGAAAGGGCAACAGCAGCCAGCAAATGGCGCGTCATGGACGCCAAGAACTGCGAAAATGTGTCTACGTTTGGCGGAAGCGGTCGCAGAAAGACCGATTGCCCGCAAAGACAAAACCAGGGTCGGCGGTTGCCTTCCCCCTAGCATTGGAAGTCAACGAACCAGCGGCCGGCCCCGCCACCAATCCCTGAAACACTTCTCTGTAGGCAGCAACAGGCCGGCGTGGAACGAGTATGTGAAACAGAATGGGGCTCTCGACACCTCCTCAAAAAATGACCGGTGGCCGCGATCTCCTTGACTTTGCCGCTCGGCTTTGGAAGGCCTGCCATCGTTCGTTCCCGTCGTTCTTCTTTCTGCCACCCCTATTGGAAAGAATGTCGCAGGTGGTTGTGAGGTTTTCAGAAATTCGATAGCGTTCGGGGGGTGATCGGAAACCACCGATCCAATGGCGTGAGTCGCCTAGCACGTGGGACGGACTTCTTTCGGGGCCAGTCGGCCCGTTCTCCAGGCTAGATCGTCAGCCTGTTTTCTGAATTGATTGCGCCACTGGACCAGCTGTGTCACGGCTGCCGGCAAGACTCTGTCGGTGATCGGTTTGCGCTTCGATCCCGTTTCTTTGATTTCACTTCCCCAGTTTCCCATCGAGTTTGGTGATGACGCAGAAGCGACGTTCTTGGCTTCGACGTGTTTTTCGACGTAAGCATGGTTCGTTGCCTCGGCATCGGCGACATCGGCGGATGTTGACCGAGACGCTCGAAGCTCGGCAGCTTTTGGCCGCCGGTGATGCGGTGCAGTTGGTCGATGATGCTGATGCGGACTTCTCGACGACCGGGACGTTCAATCCCAATAGCGGTGGGTTCAATTCGGGTATCAAGCAGTCTCATTTCAATTGGACCGCTTCGACCGCTTCTTGGACGTTCGATGTTTCGCCGGGGACTTATGAGGTGGCGGCGAGTTGGCCGGGGAAATCGAATTCGGCCAGCGACGCTCCCTTTTCGGTACTCGATGGTGTCGGTGGGTCGGTGCTGGGGACGGTCTCGATGGATCAGACGGCCGAGCCGGATGATTTTGTGGATGAGAATGTCGGTTGGGAGAGTTTGGGTTCGTTCACGGTGACCGGCAACTCGATCGAGGTGCAGCTTTCCAATGCGGTGACCGCCGGTTATGCGATCGCCGATGTGGTGCGGATTCAACGGGTTGCCCCGGTCAGTTTGTCGGAGGCTCAGTTGGGCGCGGTGGCCGATAAGGCTCACGTTGGTTTTGGGATCACCGGCGTGGGGCAATTGGTTGATAAGGCCTTTACGTTGACGAATGATTCGGCGGCGGCGATCACGCTCGATCCGATCGTTGCGCCGCAAGGGTTTTCGATTGTTAACAATTTCACGGCCGGCCAGACGCTCTCTGCCGGTGCGTCGGTGAACTTTACGGTGCGGTTGGATGCGAGTGCCGCGTCGAAGTCGTATGGGCCGCTGTCGATTGTGGTCGACGATGGGGCGGAGAGTCTGCTGGAGTTGACGATTTCGGGCACGACGCTGGCTGCCGGTAGCGCGGTGCAGGTCGTCGATGATTCCGATGTCGGGTTCTATCATTCGGGGACGTTCTATTCGATCTCCGGCGGTGGTTTGAATGGGGCGATGCAGCATTCGCATCCTTCCTGGCGCGATTCGCTGGCTCGCTGGGTGGTCGACGTGGAGCCGGGGACGTATGAAGTGGCTGCCACTTGGCCTTCTTCATCAGCGCGGGCGATCGATGCTCCGTTCACGATTTACGATGGGGTTGGTGGCAGTGTGCTTGCCACTTCGGTGGTCGACCAGACCGACGCGCCGCGGGAGTTTGTCGAAGCGGGTACCGCTTGGGATTCGCTCGGTGAAGTGACGGCCACCGGCAACACGTTGGTGATCGAGGTTTCCAACGATTCGACTACCGGTTATTCGATCGCCGATGCGGTTCGGGTTCAACGTTTGGCCGGTGTGTCGGTTTCGGAAGCGACTCTGGGGAATGTTGCGCAGGGTGACCACGTTGGTTTTGGGGTGACCGAAGTTGGTTCGCCGGTCGAAAAGACATTCACGCTCAGTAACGATTCGGCCGATCCGGTGTTGCTCGCCCCGATCACCGCAGCGACCGGTTTCACGGTGGTGAACAATTTCCAAAGTAGCCAGTCGCTCCCTGCCGGGCAGACGATCGACTTCACCGTGCGGCTCGATGCCGGGGCCGATGCCAAGTCGTTCGGGCGGCTAGAGATGGTGATCGAGGATGATGCTGCGGCGCTGTTCGATTTTGGGATCTCCGGCACGGTGACTTCTTCGGCGGTGCAGGAGGTGGGCCGGTTCGATGACGGTTTCGTTTCGGCGGGCAAGTTTCAAATGGTCGCCGTCGGCCATTTCGGCAGCGCGATGAAGACGCACGTTTCCTACGAGGGTTCTCGTGTTTACTGGGTCGTCGATGTTCAGCCGGGTGAGTACGAAGTGGCGGTCTCCTGGCCCGGCTTTTCCGGCAACGCCCCGGATGCTCCCTTTACCGTTTACGACGGCGTGGGGGGCGCGGCGCTGGAGACGATCGCGGTCGATCAAACGGGCGATGCGAACGATTTTGTCGATGGCTTGACTGGCTGGAAGGTGTTGGGCGATTACACGATCACCGGCAACACGCTGATGATTGACGTGACCAACGCGATCGCCAGCGGGTTTGCGGTGGCCGATGCGGTGCGGGTTCAGCGGCTTTCGGGTGTGAGCGTTACCGATGCTTTCGGGGTGCCGATCGGCAACGGAAAGCATTTTGGGTTTGGGGCGGTTGAAGAAGGTCGGATCGTCAGCAAGACGTTCACGCTCAGTAACGACGGCGGCGATTCGATCGAGCTTTCGCCGGTGGCGGTGCCGGCCGGTTTTACCGTCGTCAACAATTTTACCGCCGGCCAGGTTCTCTCCGCCGGCAGCTCGGTTGATTTCACTGTTCAGTTTGACGGAACGACTGAAACGAAGGCTTACGGTGAACTGTCGATCGAGATCGACGCCGGTGGGCCGAGCCTGTTTTGGAGCACGATCTCCGGCACGTCGCTGGCGGCGCCCGGCACACTGCAATATCTGGACAACGACGAGACCGGTTTTTTGAAAGCTGGTTTTTTCACCACCGGCGCGGGTGCCTACGGGACCGACCAGAACCATGCGCTGGCCAGCTGGCAGGGTTCGCGGGCGATCTGGGTGTTCGATGTTCAGCCGGGGACTTATCGAGTGGCGGCGACCTGGCTTCCTGCCTCCATTTATGCTCCCAATACTCCCTTCACGGTTTACGACGGAGTGGAAGGGGAGCCGCTGGGGACGACTACGTTCGACCAAACGATTGCTCCGGACGATCTTTCCGATGCCGGTGTCGATTGGGAGCTGATCCTGGGCGAATTCGACATCACCGGCAACACGTTGATGGTCAACCTGACCAACGTCGTCGCCAACGGTTACGCGGCAGCCGACGCGATTCGGATTGAACGGATCGAAGATCCGCCGGGCGATCAGCTCGATCAAGCCAAAGTGGTCTCTTTGCAACCGAATGTTCCGGCCGAGGTGACCGCGACGATCGGCAACGGATTGTATGGTGAAGCGGACGTCGATCTCTTTGCCGTCGACTTGACCGCCGGACAGATTCTCAAGGCCGACGTTGATGCGTTCTACCTGGACGACGGCACGTGGGGCAGTCTGCTCGATTCTTACCTGCAAGTTTTTGACGCCAGTGGAACGGAACTGGCGGCCGCCGACGTCGGCAGCGCCGCCGGCGATGTTGCCAACGACTTGGACGCTTACCTGTCGGTGACGGCGCCGGTCACTGGGACTTACTACGTCGGCGTGACCGGGTCGGGCAACACGAACTACGATCCGAACCTGCAAGGGACCGGAACCGCCGCATCGACCGGCGATTATACCTTGCAGTTGTTGGCCACCGACACGGCGACCACGCCGACGCTATCGGGGCTTGCCGATTTGACGATCGACGAAAACTCCGGCAGCCACAACGTCACCTTCACCGTCGGCGATCCCGACACGCCTCTGGACGAATTGACGACGCGTTACATCTCCTCGGATGCTGCTCTGGTTGCAGTTCCCTCTGGAACGCAAACCGGCACGGGCGGTTCGAGAACCGTGTCGATCACCGCCATCGACGGCTACTACGGCACAGCGACGATCACGGTGATCGTCAGCGATGGGACGGAATCGATTTCGGATACTTTTGCAGTGACGGTCGATCAGCTGAATGTCGCGTCGGAGATTACCGACGTGACGCTCGTGCACGACAGTGGCACGCCCGATGATCTCTCGACCGCCATTGCGGCGGTCGAGGGCCGCGTGCGACGTCGTGCCGATGAACAAGGGTTCCTGGTTGAGTTCGATCATGATGGTGATGGCATCGCCGAGGGAACTGCTGCGGTGGATCCCGCGACACTCCGTTTCAGTTACGATCCTACCCAAGTCGATTCCAACTTCACGGCGACGACAGGGGCGACTCAGCTTCATCACCGCTTGGTACTACAGCGCAGCGGACTTCCCGATCTCTTTACCGATTGGCAATCGTTCGACTTTTCCATCGAGGCGGCACCATCGTCGCCGCTGTCGGCTGACAACGTGACGGTCGATGTTTATCAAACTTCGACGACCAGCCACGGCTTGACCTATCTCGGTGAGATTATCGGGGAAGAGAATCTGGGCGAGAGTGTGGCCAGCAATGTCGTGGTGGAAGTCGACACCGACGGCGACTTGCAAAGTGACGATTCGGTGGCGGTCATCGATCTGGCCGACGGATTCGCCTACACGCCGGCATCGGCCAACTTCGCGTCGCATACGATCTCTTTTCGAATCGTTCACGACGACAGCTTTTATCAAACGCAGCGCGCCGGCAGTTGGAATTCACTGGTTTTCGATCCGGCAGAGACTCCGTCGATCGCCAGTGTGGCGTTGCGTGAAGATACCGGGTTTTCGTCTACTGATGGTGTGACGGCCGATCCGACGATCGTGGGGACGTTGTCCGGTACGCTTCACGACGCGACAGGCATCGTGGTCGAAATGGATATCGATGGTGACGACATCGTCGATCTGACGACGACCGTTGATAGCGCCGGAGCATTCGGTTTCGCTCCCTACCCGTTTGCTGCCGGAACGGTCGACGTCAAGGTTCGCGCCGCCGAGGGTGTTGAAGTGGGCGAATGGGTCGATTTCAGTTTTGACTATCAGCCCCATGACGTGCCTTCACTATCGTCGATCGGCTTGCTGATCGATGACGGCGAGTTGGACGACGACAACGTCACGACCGTTGCCACGCTCACCGGAACGTTTGCAACACGTTTCGGCGATCCGCAGAGGGTCGAGTTTGATACCGACGGTGATGGGTCGGCTGACGTCACGGTCGATGCGGTGGACGGCTTATTCACCTTTGACGTTCCCAACCCCGTCGAGGGTACCAACACTGTCGACTACCGTGCGACTCGTGATAATCCATACCTCGCGGCGGTCGAGTATGGTTCATGGGAAACGTTCACCTTTGAGTACGAGCTACGTGAGGCCGAACTCGCCACCTTTGGAAGTGTGGGTCTGGCCGTCGTCTTGATCGAAGGGGGCACCGGCACCGAAACGTCCGATCCGACGATCGTGGGCGATGTCGAAGCCGATGGCCCGGTCACGGTTCTGGTGGATCTCGACGGCGACGGTGTCACGGACGATTCGTTCGTGACCGAGCCGAGCGGTGCGTTTTCCTACACGCCGACCGGATTGTCGTTGGGTCAGAAAACGATCACCCTTCGCACTTGGTCCTACGACTATCTGAATCAAACGATGGCCGAAGGGGCTCCCGAAACGATTGCCTTCGAGCTGGTCGCGCCGTCGAACGATCCGCCCACCTCTTCACTGAGCCTGTTGAGCGATTCAGGGGTTGATGGCGATGGGATCACTGAAAATCCTTCGATCATCGGCACCGTTTCGAGCGATGGCTTTGTCGGTGGGCTCACGGTCGAAATCGATTCCAGCGGCGACTTGGTGGCTGATGAGATTGTTCGGACAGACGAGAATGGACAATTCCTCTTTTCACCCACCATCGACGCCTACGGCACGGTGACCCTTTCGGCGCGAGCACTCTCGCCCGACGCCCAGTCTGCCGGCTACCTTGTCGGCGCCTGGGAAACGATCACCTTTCAATATGTCGATCAAGTCGACGCCCCGCCTGTTCTCGCTGACCTTTTCCTCATCGAACCCGATACAACACTCGGAATCTCCAACGGCCAGCTCGATCAACTGATCGGCCGGGTGACGAACGAGGGGTCGGTCGAAGACGTGTTCATCGAAGTCGACCTCGATGATGATGCCGCGGCCGACTATTCCGGAACGACCGATCGATTCGGCCGATTCTCTGTTGGCCTGGCCGGATTGAATGCCGGCACCGTCACGCTCAAGGTTCGCGCCTCCGAGCAGGACCCCGTCACCAAACAGTTCGACGTCGGTTCTTGGGAATCCCATTCGTTCAGCTACTTGGGTGCCGACCCGTTGTCGGTCACGATCGATTCAATCGACCTGATCAACGACACCGGTGTTTCGGGTGACGGAATCACGACCGACCCGCGGATTGGCGGCACGGCCACCAGTACCGCAGCAGGCACGATCGGAATCAGCTTTGATCACGATGGCGACGGCCAATACGACGGCTTTGAAATCGCTGCGGACAACGGCGACTGGACCTACGTGCCCCGCTTGAACACCGGCGGCCTCCAGACGGTGTATGCAACGCCAGTGTTGATCGTGGATGGCGAGATCGAGCTGGTTGGCCAGACAGCCGAACTCGATTTGGACTTCACGCTATCGTCCGACCCGGCACTGGAACTGACCGATCTGGCGCTACAGTTTGACACTGGCGATCTAACAGGTGACGGCATCACCTCCAACCCTGCTATCGAAGGGACTTTTGCGGCGGATGAAACAGGCGTGGCCTACACGTTGGAGGTCGATCATGACGGCGATGGAGTGACCGATGGCTCGCAATCGCTGGCTGCGGGAACGTTTGGTTACGACCCAATTGGGTTGCCGACGGGATGGAACACACTTCACTTGCGGGCCGTTTCCGATGGAGGGGACGTGGGGGCTTGGACTTCTATCTCCTTCGGGCTTTTTGCCGATGCCAACAGCCAGGCCGCAACATCGATCGGCTCGGCGGCAAGCTCGCTTGCGACCCGCAGGTCGGAATCGGACGTACTGCAATTTGCTTCGCAGCAAACACGGTCGCAGCACAGCCAGAGCACGCTCGGTACGAACACGACGCTTGCTCAGGGAATCCATTCCGCCAATGCATCGCTGATCACCGGGCTGAGCACCGCGGCGACCAACTTCACCGCGTCGATCGGATCGTTCGCCGGCAACACCGCCAGCTTCGATCATTCGCTCTACCAGTGGCCCGATGCGCCGATTGCCGACCGTTTTGTCGGTCCCAGCCCCGACGATCAGCCGCCACTTCCGGTTCCGCGTCCCACCTTTGACGGCCCCGACTACGATTTTGAATCGGATCCGATCTACCAGGCCGACATTGCACTGGCCGAGACACTTTTCAATCAAGAGAAGGCCAACGCGGAACAGGACCGGGGCGATCGCGATCAAACGGCCGAGCAGTTGTACCAACAACGAATCGCCACCGCCGACGATCAATACAACACCGACTACGCCGCGCTGCTCGACCGGTACTACAAAGACAATCCGCTCAATGCGACCGTGCCGGGTGCTTCTCCGCCAGTCATTCCCCACTGGGAGTCGCTGGAAAGAATCGAGGCTGTGAAGGATGCCGACGTCGATGATGAAGAGCAACGCTTCATCACGACCGAAGTTCAATGGCGACAAACTTGGACCGGTCCCAATGAGGAACTGGAACGCCGAATCGAAGCATTGCGTCACCGAACGGCTCTGCAGATTCTCGCCCACGTCGATACCTACGTGCGCGATGCCGAAACGCTCGACTACACCGACCAGCTAGCATCTTTCGCCGCGCTGTACACCAAGGACCGTGAACTCGCCTTGGTCGTAAAACAAAAGACGGTCGCCTACGCCGACGCGGAGAAAGAGAAAGCCTATTCCAACTCTGCAAGCAAACAGACCGAGGCGAACGAAATCGCTCAGGCCAGGGCCGATCTGTGGAATGCCAGGGCGACAGCAAAGGCCGATGCCCTGGATCGTTGGAACCTGGCGCTCGATACCAACTGGACCGATTACCAAAAGAGTTTGGCCGACCAGGAGAAGGCGACCACCGCCACCACCTCCAGCCTCTTTGTGGCCAACACGATCACGCTGGAAGATGCTCGCCGCACTCGCGACGATGCAATCGCCGATGCCCGGCATCTGGAAACGACCGAAGATGCGGACGCTCTCTACCATCGTCTCACCGATCGAGCCAACGCCAACGAAATCTACGCCGTGGAGGCGACTCATGCGGAACATCGCTCGGATGTCCATCTCAACAGCACGCAAGCTGTACTTGCCCGACGCTTGGAACAGAATTTCCATGCGGGTCAAAACGCTTATCAGTATCCGGTTTTGTACAACTTCGTCGAAGAGATTGTGCCCGAATCGGCAGCGGCGAATTTCCTGTTGGCCGCCGATGAGACCGACATCCGATCGGTGATGGCCGGCGCGTTTGTTCCCGTCAAAGTCGAATACGAAAAAGTGGCTGATGCCGATCGCGATTTGCAACAGTCGCTGGCTCAAGCCGAGCGGGATTATCAAATGGAAGAGGTCCGCATCGACGGGCAGTTGGAACGCCAGATCAGTGATGCCCAGACGACTTTCACCCAAACGGTCGAACCGGTCAATGCCGCCTACCAGGTAGCTCTGCAGACGCCCCATTCGTCGGAATTGATCTCCGCCGCACAGGCCTACAACACCTTTGTCACCTCGGAAGCCAACGACTACCAGGCTGCAATCGCCGCCTGGGATGCGCAAGTGGATTTGCCGTGGAGCGAGTTTCAACTGGCCATCGCCGGCAGCTACGTCGATTGGGCGACCGATGCGGGGCTTGCCGAAGTCGCTTTTGCCACGACGATGTCTGCCGCCTACAACACCAACGTCCAGCAGTCGACCGACGCGATCAAGGTCCACAACACCAGTCTGGCCACGGCCGAAAACTCGCGAATCCACGTGGTCGCCGACGAGTCCGACAACTACGCGACGCTTGCTTCGGATGCGAATCTTGCTTTTGTCGACAACATCACTCAGCCCATTGACGACTTCTATCAGGCGGTCCTCGATTCCTACGAACGGCAATACAACGACAACTTGAGCCTGACCCATCCGCTGGGCGGCGACGGCGGTGCGCCTCGAACCTACTGGTATGATCGCCACCGCGCCCACGCTTCCGGCATCGCCCGGTCCTTGGATCAGACGATCCATCCCGACGACAACTACCAGATGTTCGTTGCCGACATCGTCGATTCCAATCGGCAGTTCCTCGATACCACCTCGATTTCCATCGGCCAATCTTTCTCCGAAGCCCAGGAGATCGGGCCGTCCGGGAGAAAGAGGATTCAAGACGCCGCGGTCACGCTGGTCCAAGCAAGAGAGATCCAGCAAGGACAACTCGTTTCGGTCAGCGATTCGGCTCGTCAAGCGTTCATCACCGAGCTTGTCCTTCAAGACCGGTCGATCCTGACGGCAACGCAAACCCAAACGGTGACGCTGGACGAAAAGATCGCCGATGCCGACGCCGCGTTTGAACTGGCGCGAAGTGCCGCCGAGGCCGTTCGAGACGAGGCGCTGGCCAGGGCCGAGCACGACAAGCAGGTCGCCGCCACCAACGCGGGCTTGATTCTGGAAGCCGATTGGATGGCCGATTTCGTGCTGCAAAAACAGCAGGCGGCCGCCATCGACCCCAGCCTGAGCCAGTACGAACATGCGGTGGCATTGGCCGATCAGCAATTCCTGACCGACACTTCCCTGGCCCGAGGGAACCATCAACACACGCTCGCCGCCGAAGCGCTCGATGAGCAACTTGCCGGAATCGACGAACGGCTGCAACAGAATAACGCGATCACCAACGCCGAGAAGGCTTACGAGAAAGAGACGGCCGTGGTCCGCGCCGATTACAACGCCGCAATCGCTACCGCCGAGATCGATCTGTTTGAATCGCTTTCACCCGCCACAGCCTACTGGAAGGACGCGGCGATCGATTATGAAGCCTATCGCGTGGCTCTTGAAAATGTCAGCGCCGACTACTACTCCGATATCTTGAGCTACGTGCAGTCGTCAGCCGGAATCGTGGAAAATTTGCTGACCAGCGAAGTGACCAACACCCCTGCTGACTATCTGGGAATCGGTGAGGACATTTCGGTCGACCTGTATCGCGGCGTGTTGGGGCCGGGGTCGTCTTACCGGGCGGAGAATTGGTTTCGTGACCTTCAAATACAAGCCAATCCGAGCGGGAACGAGCAGATCACGATCGGGGCAGGCTACGGCAGCTATATCATCTCGGTGGATGTCGATCTTTCGACTGCCGCCGGGGCACTGGCGGGAGTCACACCGTCGTGGGATGGTATTCAGCAGACCCTGTACGATGCTGTTCTGACCGAGATGGTGCCCTATATCACCGACCGTATCGACGCCTTTGGAAACATTTCCGACGACATCAACACGGCGCGGGCAGCCTACGCGGCCGACATCGGCCTGGCCAACGAGAACTACGTCCGCGACATGGGCTTGAAGGATGCCGCCGTCATTCATTCGATCGCCACCGCCAACAAGGATCACGAGCACAACACCGCCATCGCTTCCTACGATCACGTCGCCGCGGTCAGCGCCGCCGACGTGGCGTTGGTATTGGCCGAGGCGAACGCCGACATCACGCGAGCGACCTCGGTGGCAACCGCGATCACCACCTACCAGCAATCGGCTGCCGCCGCCAAAGCGGTGACAGCTGCCTCGACCGCGGCAGCCAATCCGACTCCCCAAAATCTTTACCTGTCTGCAAACGCATCCGCCTTCCAGCAGTGGATCAGCGGTGTGTCGCCCGCTTTTGTGACCCATGCAACCAACCGCGCGATCGCCGATGGAAACCTGGCCCACAGCCTGGCGGTCCGCAGGGCAACCCGCGACATCGCGATCGCCGATGCCGACAAGCAGTTGTCGTTCGCCCTGGCCGACCAAGAGAAAATCGGGGCCACCGACGCTGTGGCTCGCGAAAACACGAAAAACGAAAGCCTGACGGCGGCCGAATCGGCACGCGCCACTGACTTCGACACCCACTTCAGCTCGCTGCGCTCCGACAAACACCTGGCGGAAAAACAAGAAACGCTCGACCTGATCAGCGCCTATCACCAGGTCCTGACCGACCGGCTCCACCTTCCCTCGCCCCAGCCGGATGACCTGTACGCCTTGGAACAGGCTCGCATCGCGCACGAGTATGCCGATGCCCAGACCAACGCCTATCACCAGTTCCAGCAAGACGAGCTGATCTCGCAAAAAACCTACACCACCGACGCCAATGCCGCCCAAACCGCCTACCTTCGCGGCTTTGCTGCCGACGTGGAGGCTCAGGAAACAGCGGTTGCTGACGCGATCAAGCTGCGCGATACCGCCGCCATCACCGCCCAATCGAATTTCCAAATCGGCCAGGCGACCGACCGCAACGTCTATCGATCGGCAGTGGGAATCGCCGATGCCAACCTCTGGATCACCGAAGAACAGCAACGCGTCACCGCGCATACGTCCATTGACACCCAATTACAAACACCCTGGAGCGAATACCTGGTCGATTCCGCCCAGGCCCGATTGGATTGGTGGACGGTGGCCCAGCCGATCTACTTGCAACTGCAAACCGATCGAAACATCCTTGAACTTGGTTACGCCACCAGCCTTGCCGGACTGGTCACCACGCGTGACGGAACGATTCGTGATGCCCGGCACCAGCAAGCGATCGACAAAGCGGCCGCCGAACGTCAAAACTCGCTGGCCCAGGCCGATGCCCTGGACGCCTTCTTCACCAACCTCAAGCCCTCCGCCGAACAATATGTCAGCGACGAAGCCGATTCGCTGCAAACCTATGAATTGGCCCTCGCCCAAGCGGCGCGAGATTACTCCGTTCATCAAGACGGACTTCAATACACCGCCGACCGGCAAGCCGCGCTAGACATTTTTGAACAGAGCCAGGAAGCACACCAAGACGCCTGGAACCCCGTCGAAATCGCCGAGCAGATCAACAAGCTGAACTCGCAGGCGTTGGCGGCGTACAACCGATCGACCGACATCACCGCGGCCGAACTCGCCTTTGACCAGGCACGGATCAATGCCCAGCAGGCTTATCGAGATCAATCGTCGGCGTTGTACGCCCAGTCGGCGTACAACCACGCCAACATCGACGTCATCTATCGTCAATACGAAGCCAACTCGCTGGCCACTCAGGCCAATAATCTAGCGGCCACCACCGTCACCCCGTGGGCCCTGTACGATGCCGCTCGGCTGACCGACGAGGCGGCCAACGTTGCCAGTACCGCCGCCGATCACTTCATCCGCGTCCAAGCTCAAGCCGGTCATCAAGCGGCCGCGGAAATCGCCGCCTCCTCGGCCGACGCCGGCTGGAAACATGCCAACGCCGCCGGCCGCGCCGCCGAAGCCGACAAGAACTCGCTAGCGAACAAGAACGCCGCCAACCAAAACGCCGCGTCCCTGCAAACGCTCTACGCCACCGGATTGTACGAACCGCCGCTGCCGCTGGTTTCCCAGCTCGACTACTGGTCGTCGTTCAGCTTCGGAGCAATCGATTTCGATCAGGATTTCAGGGTAACCTCCCACGATCCACAGCTATCGTTATCGAAGGAAACGTTCAGTCCTTGGGCTTCGGGCGATCACATCGAACTCCGGCCCCACCTTCACAACGTGGACTGGGTGGGTATGTCAGCATCGGTCAATCAGATCTGGAGCCACTACGAACCGACCACCCACGATTTGACCTTCACACCGATCCTGTTTCTGCCGGGCATTCAGTGGTATCCGGACCTACCGATCTACAACCCCTACGCCTGGCGAACCTTCGAGGACGATTCGGCGGTCTCAACCTTGCAACGACTACGCGACTACGACGCGGTCGGCGGTCCCGCGTACACCCGCACCGAAACGGTGATCGACGATTTTGACGCCTACCAATCGTCAACCTGGTTGTTCACCGACAACGACGACGCGGTGGGCGAAGCACTCTCCCAAGCCGCCATAACAGTCACCAACACCGTGAGCAACTGGGCCACCTGGTCAGCCGACACGGTCCGCAGCCAAATCGACGGCTTCGCCTCGGAGGTCTGGAGCACGGTCGGTAACCTCGTCCAATCCTTCGTCCCAGCCCGACCCGAACTCCGAGCCCCCGACGCTTCCGAGCAGCGCGAAGCAGCGATGCGAAGCGTCATCGACGAAGACACGCTGCGCCCTGCCCACGAAGATCAATTCTTCGTCCAACTCCCAGGCGAAGTCGATTCGCAACTCGCCTCCGAATACATCTCCGCAGCGCTCTCGCTTGCCGGCGGAATCGAAACGGCTGACGAAGCGGGAACCGACGAACTCCACGCCACACTTCGCCGGCTCTACCGAGAACGATCCGCCGACGCCACGCTTCAAGAACGCCCCCGCCAACAACCCGCCTCCGAAACACTCCAATTCCAGGAATACCGAGACTCCCTGGCCAACCCCGACGCCTGGCCAACGCTGACTGCAGCCCAACGTGAAGCTGCTGCAACGGTCTCGTGGTGGTGGCCGATCCAGCTGACGACAGTCGGAGCCGACCGAGTTTGGCTCAAGATCTTTGAGAAACTAGGACAGAAAGCACGTCAAAAACAGCTCGACGTCTACGCGGCGCTGGAAAAACTCGGCACGATGGCCACGGAGAACCCAACCGATGAAGATATCGTCGCCATCACCGACCAGATCGCCCAGGTCCAACAGCTTCACGAAGAGTACATCGATCAACTGATCAAAATCGAGAAATCGATCGCCGAGTACCACGACAAGAACTGGGTATCGGGAACCTGGGTCCAAGAGACGATGCGGAAACTGGGTCAGCTTGCACCGGTGATCGAACTGCTCAAGGCTGACTTCGCTCCGTCCAATCTCGACGCCTACAACAAAGCGCGACTGCAGCACGCCAAAGCGATGAGCGGATTAGACAGCCGTACGGGCACCACCATCACCTCGTTGTACGTCATCGACGGCGCGGCCACTCTGGCGTCACTAGCAATCCCCGGCTACGGCGCGGTCAAAACAGCTGCCGTTGAAGCGGGCAAGAAGGGCGGCAAGTGGGCTGCATGGAAAGCGGGCATTGCAGTGGCGGGTAAGCAAGTCGTGGTCACCGGTGCCGCAGTCGGCGCCACAGTCATCGTCCTACCTCCCGCCATGCGGGCCAGCGGCCTGGAGGAGCATCAAATCGTCGCCGGCATGGCAGTACTCCAGGTCTTTGGCATCACCAGATCGTTGAAGTATGTTAACGTAACCCCGTTTGATGACACTGCGAGATTCGCGCAACGCGATTATGGTGAGGTCTTCAGCAGCAAGGGCATCAAGATCTATAGTGAACTCGCTGGCAGACGAATTGTAACAATTGACGATCTTGTGGACGCGATTCGCAGTGGTGCAATTGATCCATCAAAAATCCCAATTGACGTAATTCGCCGCGGCAAAACCATCTTGATTCTCAATACCCGAAGTTCTGAGGCATTGCGTCGAGCTGGTATTCCACGCAAACAGTGGAATACAATCGATCGAACTAACAATCCTCTGTTTGAGAGATTGCTGTATGATCAACTTCACCGAAATTATCTAGACGATTTTGGAATACCGGATCCCAGATCTCAGGGGTTAGGCCTATGACCGTTTTCAAAGTGATAGACCTGCCGATTTCCGGTGCCGGATGTGGCTTAATAGATCTTCGTTCCGATGGCGTAGAACTACGTGTTGCTATTTCCAATGGAGATATTCCAACGGGAGTGATCTTCTTTGACAACGTTACGGCATTTCGATTTCGTGATGAGATGCACAGTCTTGGTTATGCTGATGGTAGCTATGACACTGTAGTGGAAATTGTTGATTCAAAATGGCTGAAGAAGCTAGTTGAAATTGAGCCGGTTCAGATCATGGGAAGCGTTAAGGGCAGCCGTCATTTTGCTGTGCTGCTCAGCAGCAACGGTTACTTAGAGGTAATCGCGAAGTCCGTTGAATTAGAACCTAGAAGAGAAAGCTAAATGCCAAAGATCGACTATCGTCTGCTTAGCAAAACCATTTCGCACGCACTTCGCCATGAGCCGTGGGTCTATGAGTTGGAGCTAGATAACGAGGGATGGGCGCCGTTGACTCAACTACTTGATTCGTTTCGATCTGAAAACGAAATGTGGCGTGAGCTGACTGAAACTGACATTGCCGAGATGATACGACTGTCGTCCAAACGGCGTCACGAAATGTACAATGGACGCCTACGTGCGATTTACGGCCACTCGATCCCCGGCAAGCTAAAACGGATCGTCGCAGCACCTCCTGAGATCCTTTTTCATGGAACGAGCCCGAAGGTGGTCGTCCAGATTGAAGCCAATGGGCTTAAACCGATGAAACGTCAAAACGTTCATCTTTCCGTTGATGAAGCAACTGCGATCGAAGTTGGAAAACGCAAGTCGAAGACACCGAGGCTGCTTCGTGTGCGATCTCTGGAAGCATCGCAGAGTGGTGTGACCTTTTATGAAGGGAACGACAAAGTTTGGCTAGCAGATGAAGTGCCCCCACAGTTCATTGAATTCTAGCAGTTCCCAGCGACGAAACACAGTGATCGGAACCGGAATTTTTGGGCGCGAGTTACTGTTTGGAGTCGAGATCTCGAACAAGATTTCGGTCGAATGTCCGTTGTTCGTTAGCTGTTCTGAAGAAAATCTTGGCGGAGTACAACCGATCGACCGACATCACTGCGGCCGAACTGGCCTTTGACCAGGCACGGATCAATGCCCAGCAGGCTTATCGAGATCAATCGTCGGCGCTGTACGCCCAGTCGGCGTACAACCACGCCAACATCGACGTCATCTATCGCCAATACGAAGCCAACTCGCTGGCCACCCAGGCCAGTAATCTCGCGGCCACCACCGTCACCCCGTGGGCCCTGTACGACGCCGCTCGGCTGACCGACGAGGCGGCCAACGTTGCCAGTACCACCGCCGATCACTTCATCCGCGTCCAAGCTCAAGCGGGTCATCAAGCGGTCGCGGAAATCGCCGCCTCCTCGGCCGACGCCGGCTGGAAACACGCCAATGCCGCCGGCCGCGCCACTGAAGCCGATAAGAACTCGCTAGCGAACAAGAACGCCGCCAATCAAAACGCCGCGTCCCTGCAAACGCTCTACGCCACCGGATTGTACGAACCGCCGCTGCCGCTGGTTTCCCAACTCGACTACTGGTCGTCGTTCAGCTTCGGAGTCCTTCATCACCAAGAGGATTTCGATCCGCTCTCCCACGATCCGTCTCTGACCTTGTCGATGGAAACCTTTGATCCCTGGATTTCGGGCGAGCACGTCGATTTCGGTCCTCACCTTCACAACCTGGACCAGGTAGGTGTGCCGGCATCGGTCCATCAAATCTGGAGCGACTACGAACCGACTTCTCACGGATTGACCTTCACCCCGACGTTGATCCCCACAGGCTTTCAGTGGTCCCCGAACCTACCGGGAGACAACCCCTACACCTGGCAAAGCTTCGAGGACGATTCAGCCGTCTCGACGCTGAGTCGACTTCGCGACTACGACCCAGTTGGCGGTCCCGCGTATGCCCGCACCGAAACAGTGATCGACGATTATGACGCCTACCGATCGTCCACCTGGTTGTTCACAGGCAACGACGACGCGGTGGGCGAAGCACTCTCCCAAGCCGCCGTGACCGTCACCAACACCGTGAGCAACTGGGCCACCTGGTCAGCCGACACCGTCCGCAGCCAAATCGACGGCTTCGCCTCGGAGATCTGGAGCACGGTCGGTAACCTCGTCCAAACCTTCGTCCCGGCCCGACCCGAACTCCGAGCCCCCGACGCTTCCGAGCAGCGCGAAGCAGCGATGCGAAGCATCATCGACGAAGACACGCTGCGCCCTGCCCACGAAGACCAATTCTTCGTCCAACTCCCAGGCGAAGTCGACTCGCAACTCGCCTCCGAATACATCTCCGAAGCGCTCTCGCTTGCCGGCGGAATCGAAACGGCCGACGAAGCGGGAACGGACGAACTCCACGCCACACTTCGCCGTCTCTACCGAGAACGCTCCGCCGACGCCACGCTCCAGGAACGCCCCCGCCAACAACCCGCCTCCGAAACACTCCAATTCCAGGAATACCGAGACTCCCTGGCCAACCCCGACGCCTGGCCAACGCTGACTGCAGCGGAAAGGGATGCGGCCGGTGGAGCCATGCCTTCATGGTGGCCAATCCAGCTAGGCGTGCTTCCAGGTGACAGTGCCTACCTACAAGAGATGGAGAAGATCGGCAGGCGTGCCAAGCAGAAACTTCTCGACGTGTACGCTGAGCTCGAAAAGCTCGGCACAATGGCCACGGAGAATCCGACAGGTGATGACATTGTTGCGATCAGCGAGCAAATCGAAATCGTTCAGATGCGTCACGAGCAGTACGTCCAGGAATTGATCAACATCCAGTACATGGTCAATCGGTACTACGAGGCAACGACTTTTCTCGCAGGAACCCACGTTACGGTAGTCATCGATAAACTACAGAGCCTCAGGCCAGTTGTTGAACTGAACAATGTTGGTCTAACGCCGGCCAACATGGACGAGTACAACCGGGCGATGGCGGCAAACATCCGAGCATTTAGTAAACTCGACGGTCGCACCGGGACAACCATCACGTCATTGTACGTGATCGACTACACGACCACCGCTGTTTCTCTAGTGATCCCGATCGGTGGCGCGGCAAAAGTCGCTTTCACGGAAGCGGCGAAGACCGGAGGCAGGCGGGCAGGACTTGTTGCGGCAGTGAAGGTCATCGGCACTCAGGGGGCAATCACCGTCGGAACCGCTGGTGCAACGTTGGCAATCCTTCCACCGGTCATGCGTGCCAGCGGTCTGGATGAGCACCAACTCACAGCGGGGTTGGCAGTACTTCAGGTGTTTGGCATAACCAGATCGCTGAAGTATGTCAACGCACCCAAAAGTGTAGCGATTCGGAACTGGCAGCAAGTTCGTCAGTTCTGGACAAAGGATATTCTTTTTCAAGGAAACAAGGTCTTCCAGCGTGATGACCTTTTCGATCCCAAACTGATTACGTCCTGGAAAGTCAAGGGTAAAACTGTACGAGGCACCAATCTTGAGCGTATGGCCACGGGCAGAGCACCGGTTGGACACGATGGAAAGGCCGTAAATCTTCATCACCTGATTCAAACACACGATGGCGCGATCGTCGAAGTCGCCGGTGGAATGCATCAACGCTACTATGGGATATTGCATATCAATACCGGCGAATTGCCTTCTGGGATCAATCGATCTACATTCGACAAGTGGCGTACGGCATATTGGAAGATGCGAGTAAACGATTTTATCGAATAGGAAGATCAATGGACCAATTTGAAGCCATCAGAAAACTAATTAGCAACAACTCGTCGATCGTCGAGTTTGCGGATTTCGGTGATGGTGTGGACGCAAGCTGGATTGCGAACGCAGAAGAAGCAATCGGCATTCCGTTGCCAGATTCGTACCGTTGGTGGCTTGAGAACTATTCGGGTGGTGAGGTTGGCGGTGAGGAAATCTTTAGCATCTACGAAGAGGATTTCGACTCTGTTGTAGGCGGCGACATAGTCGCAATGTACCGAAACTACCAAGCCGAACCGAACGCGAAAACAGGTAGGATTCCAATTTGTCATAGTGATGTCGATGGTGTGTTCTACTTCGATACGTCGCTACCTGCTGCAACGGGTGAATATGCCGTTTTCTCCGAGGCAACGGGAAAGCAATATGCAGCCGATTTCATCGAGTTTCTGAAAAAACGAATCAGCATTTTTTCTGCTTCTTCTTGAACAATCCTTACTGCCAAGGAAGTGTCGCACTGTCAATTCCAGCGTTTGATTCGCGATGTTGGCGTGGCAGTGAACGAAATGGTTCCTGGGCAAACTGGTAGTGGAGGTCCGCGGCGTGTGAATGACGTCAAGCCGCGGTTCCGCATTGAGTTTCAGTAGTGCCCCGCCGACGCCTCGCCAACCCCGACGCCTGGCCAAGGCTCACCGCAGCCCAACGTGAAGCTGCTGCAACGGTCTCGTGGTGGTGGCCGATCCAGCTGACGGCAGTCGGAGCCGACCGAGTCTGGATCAAGATCTTTGAGAAACTAGGACGGGAAGCACGGCAAAAACAGCTCGACGTCTACGCGGCGCTGGAAAAACTCGGCACTGGTCGGCGTCACCGAAAATCCGACCGATGAAGATATCGTCGCCATCACCGACCAGATCGCCCAAGTCCAACAGCTTCACGAAGAGTACATCGATCAACTGATCAAGATCGAGAAACGGATCGCTGCGTATCACGACCAAAACTGGGTATCGGGAACCTGGGTGCAAGAGACGATGCGGAAGCTGGGTCAGCTTGCTCCGGTGATCGAACTACTCAAAGCCGATTTCGCTCCGTCCAATCTCGAAGCCTACAACAAAGCTCGCTTGCAGCGCGACAAGGCGATGAGCGAGTTGAACGGCCGTACGGGCATCACCATCACCTCGTTGTACGTCATCGATGGCGCGGCCACTCTGGCGTCACTAGCGATCCCCGGCTACGGCGCGGTCAAAACGGCTGCCGTTGAGGCGGGCAAGAAGGGCGGCAGGTCGGCTGCGTGGAAAGCTGGCATTGCGGTGGCGGGCAAGCAAGTCGTGGTCACCGGTGCCGCAGTCGGCGCCACAGTCATCGTCCTACCTCCCGCCATGCGAGCCAGCGGCTTGCAGGAGCATCAGATCGTCGCTGGCATGGCAGTGCTCCAGGTCTTTGGCATCACCAGATCGCTGAAGTATGTTAAAGTCGTTCCAAACAGCGTTGAGGTACTAGATGAAGTTATCTCATCCGGCAGATACACTCGAGACGTATTTGAAGGACGCAATATCTACCGTGCTGCCGATGATATCGACCTTGGAGTACCGACGAACATTGATCCGAAATACGTTCATCGAAGCATTCGCCAAAAGATTGATAATGGCTGGACTAATGCTGATCTAATGCGAAATGGGAATGCACCGATTGGCACAGATGGACGGCCTGTCAACCTTCACCATGTCTTGGGCGATGAACCTGGACCTATGGTAGAAATTTTGGGCAGCACCCATAAACGCCATCATGGGCCGTTACACGGTCTTATCGAAGACGGGAACAGCTTCAGGAACACGCCTGGTCTTGAAAACAAATACATTTCGTTTAGAAAACGATATTGGAAGTGGCGAGATGGACAGCTCACCGGGAACTAAAAATGCAAAATATTGAATCGCTGATTGAACAACTCAATAAAAGTGGGCACGAAATATTCTGGCAAGGAAAGGCTTCGATCTCAGCTGTGGACAAGCTAGAGGAGCTTCTGTCGTGCAAGTTGCCAAAATCGTTCCGTTCGTTCCTGGTTGAATACGGTGGTGGTGGGGTTGTTGAAGAAGAAATTTCGGGTATCGAAAGTAATGATCCGTCGCTTGAAAACCGGGGTACGGTCTATGGTGATACGTTGATATGTCGCGAGGACTATGCCTTGCCAAGTAGCTTGATTGTCATTTATCTCGGCATGGATGACGTCATCTGGTGTCTCGACGTTGAAGACTCCGACGGTGACGAATGTCCTGTCGTGAGCTTCGATGTTTTTTCAAAAGGCACCAAGGAGCTGGCGAAGAGTTTTGATGAGTTCTTCGCAGAGTACGTGACACTTCGAGTTAGTCGGTAAACACCAAGATACTTGGAATGCCGTCGAAATCGCCAAGCAGACCAACAATCGCAGACGCTGGCGGCGTACAACCGCCTTTGACCAGGCACAGATCAACGCCCAGCAGGCTTATCGAAATCAATTGTCGGCACTCTACGCCCAGTCGGCATACAGCCACGCCAAAATCGACGTCATGTTACTTGATGCCAATCGTCATTTGATTCGCGCGAAAGGGGCTGTTTTGAATCCAATTGGAATCCTGAGATTTAGCAATCATTGAGGTATGGTAAATGGCTGGGGTTAAAGATCGACTGCCAATGTTGTTCGAAATTCGTAGTGAAAACAGACAGGTACTACGCGACAACTTCAACAATCCAGAGAGGGATCGAGAGGGGAAATGCTCGGCATCTCTTATCGGTGACCTGCGTTTTTTTGCAGTTGCGGAATTCGTTCTTCATGGAAGCACACAAAAGTTTCGCGAACAGCTTTCAGAAGCCGCTGACATACAAAAGCGAATGTTTTCTCGCATCGACCAGGGTGAACCAATTGACAGTTCGTATAATTCTGTACTTGGGTATAAGGGGGTCTTGAATGCTCTCGCCGCCAATAGTTTCACCATCGCCGAATGGTTGTCGAATCGTGTCTGGCGAACATCAGTTCGCGATGATGTGCATCAGTTTGACGATGCATTTGGTAGAGCTCTTTGTTCCATACTTGTGTCTAAGAACGACGCTCCACATTACGTCGGCAGATTGAAGGCTGTATGTGAATCGGATGATGCTGATTTCCTCGGATATGCACAGCTTTTTCAAGCGGTGTTAGACAATAACAGCGTCAGCGCAAGTGATGCATTGGCAAAGGTGGTGGCGGGTCATAAACGGCAATCCGTCGGCGACGGAGTGTTCGTCAATACAGAGGACGAAGCACTGTGCGTCTGGGGTGTGGGAGTCGCAAACCTAGCAAGACACTTTGGCATTGATATCACATCTCCCGACAAAGATCTGATCCCAAACGCCCTGCTCGTAAGCGAACAGTGACAAAAACTCATCGCAGTGAATCGATTCGAGATGTTCGGGCTCGAGTTGCCATTCTCGCTTGCCGCGACGAAATGGGAACGGACAAACGACAAACTCCTTTGGAATCGGAGTCAAAATAGTCGAATGAGCGTTGACGGATATGTCATCTTTGACCCCAAGGTAAATAGACCGCTGCATGAGTTGCCACGTGATGAGGCACAAGCTACACCCTTCACCAATCTACTGGTAAGTCCCTTTCGATTGTTGCGACAACCGTGAATCTGTGGCATGGTTGAAAGATGACAAGCAAAGAGCAGGCACTGGCATCCAACGAGATACTGGAACTACTCATCAGCGGGAAGGCCGAGCATCTTGATTCGTTCATCTTCAGCGCTATGTTTGAACTTCGCTCGATTACCGAAACGGACATATTCGCCAATCTCGCCGACGATGAACTCAAGAAAGCGTCAACTCCGATGGGTGAAATCCACATCGGCCGAGACGGAGCGTCGCCGGTGGTGACAGTCTACTGCAAGAGGCCGGAGGACGAACCAGGGCGAGAGGCATTTGACAAAGTCGACGCCTCACTTCTCGCCAAGTGTGCTGAGACACTTCTTCGAACAACCTACTCGGCGATCGGAATAGACATTCTGCCAAAAAGCACGGACCAATCGGGCGGATGAGGAAACGAAAATCACCCTTCAGTGTCCGCCAACGATACTCCGAACATTCACTCTCCTTGGGACAGAGTGACGGAAACGAATGACTCTAGGTCTATCACGTAGCGCCGCGGGAATTCTATAGTCGCTTGTATTCAGACTCAACGCGTGCAGTCGATCAAAAGTCGGCTGCGGGCTGGGGCATATCCGGGGCGACATCTTTTATTGGATTCGCAAGGCTGTCATCAGGCGCTTTAAAACCAGCCACTTATGGGCGCTTCAAAACCGGCCATTTTGAGTCTGGATTACTTGTTTGAAGACTTCTGATCTTGTTCTTCGGCTTTCGAGCCGATGGGCGCTTTGGCTGGTTTTGAACCTTTTCCATTTTTCCTCGACCCGGTGGGCGCTTTGGCTGGTTTTGAATCGCTCCCGCGATCTCGCAGTCGGTAGCTCTTGCCCGTGATCGTGAAGATTTGCGAGTGATGCAGGAACCGATCCAGGATGGCGGTTGCGGTCGGAACGTCCCCCAGCAATTTGCCCCAATCTTCTAGCGGTCTATTCGACGTCATCATCGTGCTGCGCGTTTCGTAGCGACGCATCACGATCTCGAACAGAAATTCGCCACTGCGTTTGGGCAACTGCTTCATCCCGAAGTCATCGATGATCAACAGGTCCGGCTTCAAGTATCGGTTCATCACTCGCTCATGTCCCTCCATCGCTTCATCGTGTAAGAAGTCTCGCACGACGTCGAAGATGCTTCGGTACAGAACCAAGTTGCCAAGCTTGATCAACTGATAGCCCAGCGCTTGGACGATATGACTTTTTCCAGTTCCGGGCGCGCCGCACAGCAACACGTCGCGGGCTTCGCGAATGAAGTGTCCTCTTGCCAGTTCAAACACATCCTTCTGCTTAATCGATGGGTTGAAAGACCAGTCAAAATCCTCCAATGTTTTCAAGTCCCGAAACCCGGCTGCCTTGATGCGCCGAGCCAACTGACGTTCCCCGCGCACAAGCATCTCGTCTTGCAACACCAGTTCCAGAAACTCTGAATGAGTGAGATGATTGCTCTGCGCTTCATGCAAGCGAACCTCCAGCGTCTGAGCCAATCCCGAAAGACGCAGCTTCTTGAGAGTTGATAGTAACGATTCATTCATAGCTTGGCCTCCTTGCCAAAGTGAACGCGGACAACATCTCCGTAGTCCGATAGGTTACGGATGATTGGATGGTCTTCAAGAAACTCGAACTGTTCTTGGTCGGGGCCGGCATGCTTGATCAGTTTGCGAATCGTTGCCAATCGGTATTCGCCGTAGGAGTGCGCCGTCCGGCAAGCTTGTTCAATCGACTCACTGGAATGTTTGCCCGAGAGATTCAGCAGCCCTTGCAGAACACGCACTGATTGCACACCGCGAGCGGCCACCAGGGCGCGCGACCAGGCACGCGTTTGGGGCCCAATGATGCCGACTTTTTGAAGCAACCACTCGGTGCCACGCTCCACCACACTGATCTTTTCCGAGGCGATGTGCTGGCTGAGCGTACTGAACTTTCCCTGGGCTGCTCTGGCGTGCGTGCAGATCGGTTTCATCGAATCGCTGTAGATACGCACCAGATGCGAGTTCCAGCGAACCCACACTTCGCGACCCAGGTACTCAGGTGGAACACTGTAGTAGGACTTGTCGACGGCGACATGTCCATCGCGACTGACGATCCGTTGGCCTTCTTTGAAACTTGGGAAACGTTCGGCCGGCAGTTCCCCTAACGCACTGCGTTCTTCCTCCTGAAACATCTTTAGCACTTGACGCTTGGTCGTGCCGTGAAGTCGAGTGTCGGCGACCGTCCGTTCCCAGTGTTGCAGATGATCGTTCTGCTTTTCTAAGCTCTCGAAGGAGCGGCCCTTGAGCGCGTTCTCTTGGACATAGTCGACGCCCCGTTCCACTTTGCCTTTATGCCGCGGCATGCGTGGCCTGGTCGGCAACAGAACCGTGCCGTAATGCTCGCAGAACGACTGCAGCTTGGGATTGAGTTCGGGATCGTACCAGTCGGCTTTGAGAACGGCTGCTTTCAGGTTGTCCGGAACCAGCGTCTTGGGAACGCCGCCGAAGTGCATGAAGGCATTCTCAAGACACTGAATGAAGTTGTCGGTGGTTTGCCGATAAACGACCTCGCTGTAAGCCTTGCGTGAGTAACTCAGGACAACGCGAATCACGTGCGTCTTGCGACGTCGCCCCTCGCTGTCAACGATCCTTGCACCAGTGCCAAAGTCGATTTGCGCCTCTTCGCCTGGTGCCACTTCGATACGCCGAAACGGGAGCGGCTGAGCCCGCTTGAGTTTGGCGACGTATCGGCGAACGCTGTGATACTGGGCGGTGAATCCGTGATCGCCAACCAGATCTTGAAAGATCCTCTGCGCCGAAAGACCCTGTTCGAGCTTGGCCAGAATCAGCTCATGGAACTGAGCACATTGGCTTCGCGACCCGATGGGCGCTTTGGCTGGTTTTGAATCGTCGCCAGGATGCTCAGACCCGATGGGCGCTTTGGCTGGTTTTGAATCATCCGAGCCGATGGGCGCTTTGGCCGGTTTTGCCTGCTCTTGCAGGTACTTGGCCACCGACTCTCGGTTGATGCCAAGTTCCCTGGCGATCCGTCGTTGGGACCACCCCTGTTCGTGCAAAGTCTTAATTGACAACACCTTAGCCACCTGTAGTTGATTCGCCATGCAGTTCGTTTCCTTGCTCCGGAGTGAGCAGGGAAACGTACACGGACGACTCAAAAGTGGCTGGTTTTCAAGCGCTCATTGGTGGCTGGTTTTGGGCGCTCGGTGACACAAGGCGACGCGACGTCGCGATCAAGAACTGGATCGGAGGTCGAGTACAAATACGTCCACTTCCTGCTTAGTGCTTAGGGGCATGAACGGGAACCGACCTCAGGGGGACAGCGATTTAGAAAGCGGCGAGTTGAGTTGCCGTCTCCTCGTCAACGATCAGTTTCGATGCATAGAGGTGGCGATTACCACTGACCGCCGCATGCAAAGCCGGTATTTTGTAACCTCGCCCGTTACGAGCGACCATAATTACTTCTTTTGACTTGTTCTTGGTCATTGCTTCCAGGACTCGCAGCCCGATTGCGCTATATAGAATGAGTTCTTCATTTCCTGGCCCGGTTATTTCTACCTTTTCACCATCACCCCGGATTGGTGTGTACACGATGTCCCCAATTACACGTTTCTCTTCAAACTGGTTCACGTTGATGCTGAATTGGTTGTGATCAGATTTTCCGTGTTCCCGAGGGAGTCGGGGGACGATACAGCGTGCTATCTCCCGTCGGCCTGCTGCCGGCTGCGTTGTTGGGGCTTGATTGCATGAAGCTGTTGGAAGGTGCCGTTACAACGAACGAGCACTTCAAACACGCCGAATATAACGACAACTTAGTGCTCCAATTCGTCGCGGTGAATCATCTGCGTACGCGTTCACGGAATCTCGGTTGATCTGACGTCGGTTTAGATGTTACCTGCGTTGACTATGGGACGGTCATCAGCCAAGAAGTGCGAAGGATGTGAAAAACTGGCGGCGGAAGTTGCCCAGTTGAAGGCTCAACTTGCCAAGATTGAAGATAAACTCGCCAAATCCACCAAGAATTCGGCGACTTCCTCCAAGCCGCCGTCAAGCGACATTACCAATCCGCCCAAGAAACGCAAGAAGCCGGGAAGACCTCTAAAACGCAAAATTGGCGGTCAGCCTGGGCACCAGCGGCATCAGCGAAAGCCGTTTCTTGATCAACAAATCGACTACATCCTGAGTCATCGTTACACCGCCTGCCCTTGCTGCGGCGGTCAATTGCAAGACGACGTGGATAACATTCGCAAACATCAGCAAGTCGAACTGACCGAACAGCCGGTCGTCATCAGCGAACACCATCAAGTTGGCCAGCGATGTACTGATTGCGACAAGCTGCATCACTGCCCGCTGCCGAATGATATTCGCCGTGCCGGGTTGGTTGGACCACGAATGACGGCGCTGATCGGTTGGCTCAAAGGCGTTTGCCACATGTCAATCGGAAAAATCAAGAAGTATTGCCGTGAAGTTATCGGCGTCGACCTCAGTCGGGGCATGATTCAGAAGCTGGTCGGCAAGGTGAGTCAAAGTCTTGCCGAACCCTATGAAGAGTTACTCGGGGCACTGTCGGATCAAAGCCATCTTAATGTTGATGAGACTGGTCACAAGGAGAACGGCGACAAGTTGTGGACATGGTGCTTTCGTGCTTACCTCTTTACGGTCTTCAAGATTTCGCCCAGCCGTGGTAGTCAAGTCTTGGTAGAGACGCTGGGAGCAGAATTCGAGGGCGTCATTGGTTGTGATTATTTCTCAGCCTACCGCAAGTTCGTCAAACTCGACGAGAACGTTAAGCTTCAGTTCTGTATCGCTCATCTGATCCGGGACATCAAGTTCCTATGCAGTCATCCCGAGCCGGCCAATCAAGCCTACGGCCAGATGCTTCGAGAGCATTTCCGTAAACTGTTCAAGACGATTGCCCGTCGCGACGAATTCGCCAGCGAGACGACTTTCCGTCGGTCATTGGAGAGGATTCGTGATGAGATTGTCTGGGATGCTACGGTCGAGCAGCCCGATACGCAGCATGCGGCGAACATGGCCGAGCGTTTCTACCAGCACTTTGAAGACTACTTCCGTTTCATTAGCGACGCACAGATCGGTCCCACCAATAACCTTGCTGAGCAGGCAATTCGCTTTGTTGCGATTCATCGTCGGATGACGCAAGGGACACGTGGCAAGACCGGCCAAGCCTGGTTCGAGAGAATTTGCACCATCGCGGTGACCTGCCAACAACAAGGCCGCAACATCTTGGAGTACCTCGGCGAGGCGATCGAATCATTCCTGGCTTGCCAATCCTCGCCGAGTCTGCTTCCATCGATCACCGATACCTCGTAGCAGCAATGCGGAAAGCGAACCTGATACTAAACGAATCAATCAACCCCACGCTACCGGTCCATCCAGCCCCGTGAACGCGTACTCATCTGCTAGCCCAGAATCGTGGCAAGAGTATACGTGTGATGAGTATTTGGAGCAAAGCGCTTGAAGCAATTGGATTTTGGTATGACCATTTGCTTGCCGAATCAAACGGTAAGGATGGTCTCGGCGTCACCCCGCTCACCACTCTCAACACTCGCGACCTTCACGTCCGTCATCAGCAGCACCAGCAAGGTGCCAACGACAAACTGTTCAACAACATCGTAGTTGAGAACTATCGGAGCGATCCCCTTGAGGTTGGAGCGAGCGATCGGAACCAGGACAGCCTAAATGACATTGCTGACAAAACCTTGCCAGACATCATGAACGCCGCGGTCCGGGGTACGAACGACGCGCTGCACGCCGATGGCCGACCGACCACCGACATCGTTCTGCCATACATCGACACTCACGTACTGGGGCAATTATTTCAAATGCTAATGATCGCCACTGTGATTGAAGGGCGATTGCTGGGAATCAACCCCTACGGTCAACCGGGCGTTGAGCAGTACAAAACGAACATGAACAAGAATCTCGGACGAGCTTAGTTCCAGTTTTGCACTTTTCTGAGCATTGATCTGGCCACGAAAAAGGCGGTCCACGTACATGAAGAAGTCGAATTACCACAAACGATTTCTTCGGCACGGAGGCCGCCTGAGATGGAGCTTACCGCTTCCTTCGAGAATTTGCTACGCACATTTGCTCCCGTTTTCACAGAGCCGAGCTTTCAGACCTTTCGATTGCTGATGACCGGCTGGATTATTTCCTCCAGGCATCGCTACGTTACCGATCTGATCATCTCCAGCGATTCGGTTGGCAACGGGCACTTCTCCGATTACCACCGATTCTTTAGCCAAGCCGTTTGGGATATCGATCACCTCTGGAAACTTCTCGCTCAGTTGATCGTTCGAACCCTGGTCGGCAAAGACGCAACGATCGTACTGGCCGGTGACGACACGCTCTGTCGCAAGCGTGGTCTGGGGATCTTTGGCACCGGAATGCATCACGACCCGCTCAGTTCGTCAAAATCCAAAAAGATCTGCCATTGGGGGCATGATTGGGTCGACCTGTGCGTCGTCATCTCCAAGCCATGGTGGGCGCCGACGAAGGTCTTCGCATTGCCGATCTGCATGCGTTTGTATCGGAATCGCCAGGGACTGGCCAAAGGCAAGAATCGATCCAAAAAGAAACCAAGCAGCGGTCAAGCCGCAGCAGCTTCCAACAAAGCCAAGCGAGACGCCGCGAGGAAGAAGAAAGCCAAAGCGAATGCCAAAGCCAACCGCGGTGCCGACAAAACACCCCACAAAACCCGGCCTGAATTGATGGCCGAGATGCTTGCTTTGGTTGCCGCTTGGTTTCCTGATCGTCAATTCATGTTGGTCGTTGACAGTCTCTACAGCGGAAAAAGTGTGTTGGCCACATTGCCGGAAAACTTTGATCTGATCGGTCCGGTTCATGCTCGGGCCGCACTCTACGCACCGGCACCACCGCAGGGACAAGCTCGTCGCGGTCGAAAACGCAAGAAAGGCGATCGGCTCAAGAGTCTCGACGCCTGGGAGAAGGATCGTTCGCCGTGGAAAGTGCTTCACTACGACCAATATGGCTTGCACGGATCGCTTCGCGTGAAGACCCGCACCGGACTTTACTACAAAGCGGGAAAGGATCGGCTGTTGCGGTTGGTGCTCTCGCAAGACACGGTCGGTAACCGACCGACCCGGATCTTCTACAGCACGAACGTGAATTTGTCTTCGCGTGAAATACTTTCGCTGTTCTCACTACGCTGGTCGATCGAGGTGACGCACTTTGACTGCAAGCAGCACCTCGGCCTTGAGGATGCTGCTAACCGCACGCCCAAAGCGGTCAAGCGGACTGCGCCGATGGCGATGTTTCTTTACAGTCTGACGATTGTGTGGTACGCCACCGAAGGCCATGCTGACTTCAAGATCCCCGAGCGACCATGGTACTGGTGGAAGTCGGAACCGAGTTTTGCCGACATGCTAACGACACTACGCCGCAAAAGCTGGGATGAAAAATTATCGAAGGTGTCGCTGACACAGACACCCAGCGACAATTCCTGCAAGCTGTTAAGGAACGACTGATCTTTTAGTGGCGCCTTGTTTTGACGGTTCCGGTAAACTGTTTGGACCAGAACACCCGTCTACACACCAAGGACGCCACGGATGGCCAGCAAAACCAATCGAGAAGCCCTGACTGACGAAATCGAAATTCGCGTTCGGGATTTTGCCGACTCGCTCAGTGAGAAGGACCGCAGGCGTTTTGTGGCAATCGAAGCAGAACGTCATGGTCGTGGTGGAGTTGCCTGGATTTGTCGTGTTGTTGGCTGCTCGGCACACACAGTTGAGCGAGGACGAGCTGAACTTGATTCGCTTGACAAGGACCCGGCCGCTGGCAGGATTCGCCGGCCGGGGGCCGGTCGAAAAAAAAGATCGAATCGGAGTCTCAAGCCGAACAAAACTTGATCAGCCAATTAACTGTCCGAGTTGGCGGCAGCCCTGATGAAGAAGATCTCATCTTCACCGACCTCAAGCCGCCAGCACTTGCCGACGCAATGACCCGAATGGGAACACCTGTCTGTGCAAAGACGGTCGCCAGTTGGCTCGCCGAGGCAGGGGTTCGCTTGCGAAAGATTGCCAAGTCGGTAGCTGGAGGGGAGAGCGTCGATCGTGAAGAACAATTTGATCACATCACTGACTTGATTCATCGGTACGAAGCGGAAGGGAATCCTTGGTTTTCGATCGACACCAAGGCCAAGGAGCACCTGGGAATGCTGTACCGCAAAGGGCGTGCCTACAGCAGCGCATCCTTTCAAGCGTTTGATCACGATTTCCCCAGTTGGGCCGATGGCGTTTTGATTCCTCACGGGATCTACGACCAGCGTTTGAATCTGGGTCACCTCAATCTGGGTTTGTCCCGCGACACAAGCGAGTTCGCTTGCGAGAGTTTTGGCAACTTCTGGCAGCGTTTGGGAAAGAAGCGATACCCGCACGCAACATCGATCCTGTTGACCTGCGACTGTGGCGGCAGCAATCCAGCTGGGAAGTATCTTTTCAAGTGGGATCTTCAACGATTGGCCGATCGCATCGGTCTTCCGATTCGCATCGCGCACTTTCCCAGTTACTGCAGCAAGTACAACCCAATTGAGCGTCGATTCTTCCCTCACGTCAGCCGCGTCTGCGAGGGGATGCTCTTTGATTCGCTTGCCCGCGTAGTCGAACTGATGCGAAGAGCAACAACGCAAGGCGGTTTGCGAACAACGGTCCACGTGATGAAGAAGGTCTATCAAACAGGACGTGAGGCGACTGATTGGATGAAGTCGTCTCTGCGGATCAGTTATGATCGAATCGTTCCGCGTTGGAACTACATGCTCAAACCATCATGCGCCACTAATTGATTGCTCGTTCCTAACCTACCTGGCAACGCTCGCAGGATAGCCATCCAAAAGTGCAAAACTGGAACTTAGGGCGGTTTTCTAAATGCCACTAGGTTGGAACGAAATCAGGAGTTGAGCCGTAGCCATTTCCAAAGAATGGGCAGGTAAGACTCGGGAACACGCTGAAGCAAGACATCCTGGGGATCGCGGAGAGCGAGTGGTTAGAGCGAAACCAGTCCGACACGTAGCACGATTTCCGTGCACTCAAGTTCGTTCTTCTGATGCTGGAGTTGTACCAATTGCGTCACAGTGAAATAATGCGACCCGTTCACAAAAGCATCAAAAAAATGGATTACTCCGATGGCCAAGGAGCCGCTGCGGTTCAAAGTTGCACCACATATTGTTGAGGATCTAGGGCTAAACCTCTATACCAGCCTACCTCGCGTTCTCGTTGAGTTTGTTGCAAACGCGTACGACGCAGATTCCACCCATGCAAGTATCTCTCTCGACAAGTCTGAAATTGACAAAGCACGGCGCGTTTTGAAACAAGAGTACCAGCTCGAAGTTGCCAAGGCTGAAGAAGGTGAAATCGTTGAGCCACTTGAAACTCGTGCACTTCCACCGTCACACAAGATCGTCGTTGAAGACGCAGGCCATGGGATGTCACGGGGGGAACTAAACGATAAATTCCTTGTGGCGGGTCGACGACGACGCCTTGAAGAACCCGAGGCCGAAGGGAGATCACCTGATAAGCGGCGACCCCTGATGGGACGGAAGGGCCTGGGGAAGCTCGCCGGATTTGGTGTTGCAAAACTGGTAACAGTCGAAACGCGAAAGAAGGGCGAGCAACACGCGACGCGGATCACGCTTGATTTCGACGAGCTAGTAAAGAAGCGTAGTGCAGGCGAAATAGACATCGAAGAAAAAACGCTAAAAAGCGGAGCAGGGTTTGGAGCAGAAGGTGGAACTCGAATCATCCTGTCGAAACTGTTGTACGATCCACTGAAGAGTCGTTCGACAACAATAGAGAACGAAGTAGCCGAGCATTTTGCGTTCATTGATCCAGCTGATTTTGAGATCAAACTTAACGACCGTCGTGTGAAACGAGTCAAGAGAACGCTTGCCTATGCATGGCCCAAGAATGATGAACTTGAACCTCACGAGTTTGTTGAACATGTGCTTCCGCGTGAGGGTGGTGGAGAAATCAAGTTCAAGTATCGAATTCGATTCACCGGTAAAGAAGAGGCACTTCCCGCAGCCCAACGCGGAGTAAGGGTGTACTCCAGCAAGCGCTTAGCAGCGTCGCCATCACTCCTGGGTGCCGATACCAATATGCATGGCTTTCGGATGACTGACTATTTGGATGGTGTCGTTCACGCTGATTTCATTGACCAGGAAACAGCCGATTATGTTGCTACTGACCGACAGTCACTCAGGTGGGAATCTCCTCTTCTAACCGGCCTGTACGAGTTTCTTAGTGAAGAAATGAAGAAGGCTTGTGCCGCGTATCAAAAGAAACGCGATGAGGATGCACCAAAAATTGTGCAGAACGACCGTTTCACGGTGAAGGAAATTGAGAAACACGAGTTCTCAGGCAAAGATAAGAAGCTGGCATTTCGATTCGCTGCGATTCTCGAAAAGTCTGCGAAGAAGGGGGTCAAAGACGACGTGTATAAGAACACGTTGCCTGGACTGCTAAAGGGAATTGGTCACGGAACGATTCTGACGGCAATAAGCGCACTAGCCAAGCATCCGCTGCCTGATGTGGATGCCGTTACAATTGAACTCACCAGGCTTACTCAGGACGAGTTAGATCAATTCATTCAGTCCGTGAAGGCAAGGTTGAAAGGAATCGAAGCACTTGAAAAAGTTGTACAACACACGAACTTTCGAGATAGTCGAAACGAAAAGGAGGTACAGAAACTGTTCGAGGGCAATCCCTGGATGGTCGACCCAACCTATTCTCAGTTCCTTGCTGCTGATGTATCGCTAGGCACAGTGTTCAAAAACCTTGCCAAGGAACTCGGTATCGGGACATACGCGAAGAAGGATGGCAACAAAAAGGAACCTGATCTTGTCTTTCTGATTGGCAACCTCAGTCTCCAGCGCATCGTCATTGTGGAGCTAAAGGCGTCAAATATCGAGCTTGAAGCGGAACATCTCAACCAGCTCGAATACTACATGCAAATGACTGAAGAATGGCTGGAGCAGAAGGGCTACACGGGGTTTCAGATATACGGACACTTGATCGGCACGAAGGCGAAGCCACAATCGCGAAAAGAGGGTGTAGTAACGCTACGTCGGAGAATTAAGGAGGCTGGCCCAGATGCGAGCTGGAGTGTTCGTGATTTCTTAGAGGTGCTTCGCGAGTCAAAGGGCGCGCACGCTGAGTTGCTTGAAATACACTCAAAGACGTGAGTCAATTAATCGATACACGGCCCTTGCCATAGCTCTGCCCAGTAGTGGGGGAACACTGTTTCCAATTTGTCTTGCAACTTGAGTTGGCAAACCACAGAATTCCCAGCTGTCTTCAATGCTGTGCAATCTAGCGGCTTCCCTCAGTGAAATAACGCGGTTTTGTTCAGGATGGATGTAACGTCCCTTTGACGCGTTTTGAAGTGCGGTCCTTAGCGTGTTCGAGGGACCGTTCCAGCGTAGCCGCCCCCAGGCATCCGTAACCTCGCACTGTGTCCGCCACCAGGATGGCGGCGCTAGTTCAGGCGACGTCTCCATTATGTCGCGTTTGTCACCGCCAATCGGGATTGCCTTCATTCGTGCGAGTGCTAGTTCGGATGGCTCAGGTGCGTAGTGGTTTCTACGGCCATTCGGTTCGCGACTCAGTCCTTTCCAAGCTTCGCGGACCGTTTGAATTCGCTTTCTACCACGCAGAGGTCTAGCCTCAACATTGCCCATTCGAGAAGCAATGGTAAACGAACGGGCTCTCGTCTGGGGAACCCCATAGTCGTACGCATTGAGCACGTGTGTGTAGACCTCAAAGCCAGCTCGACGAAACCTCCTCTTCAGAGAGACGAAGGTTGGCGAATCGACAAATGCGGCTACGTTCTCGATCACGACGATCTGGGGTTCGAGTTTTCTAGCCCATTTCACGACCTCGAAACTTAGCGCGTTGCGTGGATCGTTTTCATCCCTCTTTCCCAACGTTGAAAACCCTTGGCAAGGAGGCCCAGCAACTAATACGTCGCAATCGCCTTCCGGGGCGACACGTTTCACGTCTGCCAACTCGACGTGTTCACCCAAATTCGACTGATAGGTTTCAACAGCAACTGAATCCATTTCGATTGCACGAGTGACAACGAACCCCTCACGCTGGAAACTTGAACTAAGCAGGCCTGCTCCTGCGAAAAGATCGATCACTCGTGGCTTTCTTCGTGTTGACATTTACTCATTCATCGGAATTCTCCCGCCATCGGCTTAGTTCAGAGTGAGTGATCAATTGACAACATTGGTCAACAGCTCAATGCTAGCTATAGAAAGCGCCTGTGAAACTCGTGTCAATCATTCAGTGAAACCTCGATTTCAGGAAACACCCATGACGGATACTCTTTCAAAGGCACAACGAAGCCGCTGCATGAGCCGTATCCCATCACGGGGCACGACACCAGAGAACACGGTTGCTTCAATTCTCGATGAATTGGGGCTCAAGTTTGATCAGCAACGTCAAGACCTACCTGGAACGCCAGACTTTGTACTGCCCGATCATTCCGTCGTTATTTTCGTGAACGGTTGCTTCTGGCACGGACATAGCTGCAATCGCGGGAGGCTACCCAAGTCGCGGCGCACCTATTGGAAGAACAAGGTTGACGGAAACCGGCGTCGTGACCGGCGAGTTCGCCGCCAACTTCGAGCGTTGGGCTGGCAGACCATGACCATTTGGCAATGCCACCTAAAGCGACTCGAATCAGTTCAGAATCGACTTATCAAGTTTAGCTAATCGCGTCCCGGCTCTCTCTCTTCCGTCAAGCAATACTGCGATCGAAACTACGATCGGCATACCATCGAAGCAAATCTAACCTCCTCACGAAACGACTTCAGAAGCGCCATCGATATCCATGTGCCAACAAATCTCAATGGCATCGTTCATTCTTGAAAGGAAGGCATGCACCAATGGTTCAGCGAAAAGCGTTCCAGCGCCCTCGTTAATTGTCGAAAAACACGTGTAGAGTGCTGCCCTCGTTCGGTAAACACGGTCTTGTGACATGGCGTCAAACACATCGGCAATTGCAACGATTCGTCCCACAAGCGGAATGTCTTCCCCAGTAAGGCCTAAAGGATAGCCGCTTCCATCAAGTCGCTCGTGATGTGAGTATGCTGCGACAGCGGCAGTCTTCGCAGAACTGTCCCAGTACCGCCCATCGAAGGTGCTCTCTTGGTCGATCGTCGCCTCAACCAATTCCTCATCCAAGATTAGTTTGGCACCGTGATGGCAATGGGCCTTTACCTGCTCAAGTTCGTCCCTCGCAAGCTTCGTTTTTTTGTCAAGCACCCCCCTGGGTACGAGGAGTTTTCCGATGTCGTGGAGCTCACCCGAAATCTGTGCGTATGCACATCGTTGTTCGTTCCACCCGATTTCATTTGCGATTACGCGAGCGAGTAACCCAACGCGCACTGAGTGCTTGTAGAGCTTGGTGTCTTCACGATGGATTCGAAGCAGTAGCGATTCTTTGTCGAAGGCGTGCACAAGAAGATTGTCACTTGGCACTGTAGAAATTGTGGAGTCGTCGCATACTCGCATTGCACCTGACGAATCTATCCACGCTCTCCTTGCACAAATGCCCAGTGCTTCCAGCGTTCCGAAGCACATCGACACATTCGTCAAACGATAGAGCGGATCTTCTCGAAGAACTGACGGCTGCTGCTGCGAAGCGGTCAGCGACCGCCAAGATTCGGATGATTAGTGGTAGTCTTTCTGCTGAAAGCTCGTAGGGGAATCCTTTGCCGTCGCTTCGGCACCGTTGGTAACACGAAAAAAATGCGACGGTGTGTGAGACGGAACTACCGATCAGGTCTTTGATCTGGAGGTACCACAGCGGGTTCTTCAAATTGTAGTCCGCGACGAAGAAGTTCTCGACGCCTTTTTCCGTGTGGCATTCCAAGAGCCCGCGAATCGAAGCCACGCTGCAATTGGATTGCGCCGTAAGGTCAAGTTGGCGGAGAATCGAGGGCAGGCCTTGGATATCCAAAAATCCATTGTTCTTGATCAAACTGGAGTTACGAAAGACATCGAGCTGGGCTTGATCCATTCCATGGAAACGACCAAGTTCCTGTACGACGTTTGCGGTGAGCATCATGCTCTTGATTGAACCGATCCCGTTCTGCTCAAGAGCACGCATGAAATACATGAAGAACCTTGGATAGAACATGGTCAAACCCACTGGATACGAGGAGGTTGAACAAGAGCAACGTGCATCAAGTTCGTTGTTTCGCGAACTTCAATTTATCGGGAAGCAGTGGGGCAGTTCAAGAAAAATCGCTAGCAAGTTGGCCATGCCTATCGGGCCGATTTGGTGAAACAATCGCGATAATTCACCGAATTCATTGGGATTGGTTGACTTAGCTCTGGAGAAAGGCACTGAGGGATTGCTTTTGTTTCCGAGCTATGCAAGTCTCAATTGACTCTATTTGGTGACTTGCCGGGAACACGGTTATCTCAGAGGTTGAACCGCTTGAGTTCGTTGTTTCGCGACTCGTCTTCAAGCCTTCGAGCCCCCTGGTTAGCCTTCCCGGTGAGTTGCCGCTTTTCCGTAGCCACAAATAATCGCCGGTTCAGCTAAGCTGCTCCAGATAGCACAGAAGTAGCACACCGTTGGTCAATTCAAGCCCAATCCTTCGTCAACATAAAGTTGACGTCGAACGCCGGGGAAACGCGACGTTGCCGGGCAACTCCAACGTGTGTCCAGTGCGAATGCAGCACTTCTTTCTCAGATTCGGGACGTAGAGGCTAACGCAATCTCTTCCAAGTTCTTCGCAAGACATTTAGTCTGCTGATCGCGTGTCACATGGCCGGGGCTGATTGACTACAATCGGGTGGCCCTGGGTGATTGCTCACCCAGGGCTCCCACAGATCCGTACGTGCGCGCATTAGCGCATACGGTTCCTCAAATCACGGCTTTGCTGCGCGAAGAAGCTGTGAACGCAGAGCACGAGCCGGAGTAAGCGGGTAACGGCGGAGCAAAGAACAGAATCTCCTCCAGTGCATCGCGCGGCGGCCGTTGCGGCGATTAAGCCACTTACGCCACCGATTCTCGACTTCGTGGTGGAAACGTTTCATCGCATCCGAATTACCCGTGACCCCGTAATACCCATAGTGTCCACGTAGCTTCTGGTTCAGCTTGTGTTGCTGTTCAGCCAGCGGCAAGTGACGATTGTCGTGGCACCACTTGTCGATGCTGCGTACAGCCCGAGTAAAGCGATCGGCTGCGGTCTTGACCTTCACCACCCAGTAGCCTTTCAAGGACACAGCCCAGTAGTGGGTGAAGCCAAGAAAGTCAAACGTACCAGGTCGATCATCCGGACCATTGTCGTCCTTCGTCCGAGACGAAGGGGGGCGGAACCGAATCATTTTCGTCTTGGTGGGATGGACGGTTAAACCGTATTTGCCAAATCGCTTCGGGATGACTTCCATGACACGTTCGGCGTCACGCTGATCGCGAAACCCAATCGTGAAATCATCCGCGTAGCGGATGAGGAAGGCAGGACCGGCAAGACGCGGTTTCACTTCATTCTCGAACCACAGGTCCAGCACGTAGTGCAAAAACACGTTCGAAATCAAAGGTGAAATCACACCACCTTGGGGCGACCCGGAGTCTGGGTAACTCACGTTACCATCTTCCATCACGCCCGCTTTGAGCCACTTGTCGATCAGACGTCGCAACACGCCATCACGCACCCTCAGTCGAAGAAACTGCCGGAGATGCGAGTGATCCAGATTATCGAAAAACTTCTGGACATCGACTTCCAAAACTGTGCCGCCCTTAGGCCGACAGCGCATCGTTTGGTCACGAAGCGATGCAAGCGCATCGTGTGCTGATTGGCCAGGCCGGAAGCCGTACGAGCAGTCCAAGAAGTCCTGTTCGTAAATCGGTTCCAGCAGCATAACCACCGCACGCTGAAGACATTTGTCCTCAAGAGTGGGAATTCCGAGCGGACGAGTCTCAGTAGTAGAGCCGCCTTTGGGAATATGCACACGCCGCACGGGAGGCGCCTTGTACGTGCCAGACTTCGCGCGGTCGAGCAGGCTCCGGAGGTTGCCCTCCAGATCCTGTTCGTATTCTTCCGCGGTCACTCCATCCACGCCAACTGCGCCGTCCTTGCGAGTACGTCTATACGCTTCCTTTAACCAATCGATGTCCATCAGATAGGCGAGCGAAGTGAAAGCCATCTCGGGTGACTGCTTCGCCAACGTTGCTATCCGTTCCTGTTTCGTGGACACGGTATTCGAATTTCGAGGCATTCGTCGTGTTTCTCAAAAACGGTTCCATGATTCGACGTCTCGCTTCCCTCCACTGGCTCCAACGGGGTGAAGTTCGCCAGCTTCATCAGTACTATCAAGACGCTATGACTTCCTGCTGTCCATCTCGCCGCACTTCGTTTCCTTCGCTTGGCGATACCTCAACGTTCACTCGTTGTTTTCGCTCCTTGGCGGACGAGTGAGCCGCCAAGGCCTGGAGTTGTTGACCCGGTATCTCCGTCCGGGATTTCGCTGAGGAGACAACAGGATCTCCCAAGTTCCTGGGGAACCTCAATTCTCCGTTTGCCATGTTCCAACTGACGCCGGCAGGACTGCTTGCACCAGACCATAAAGTGCTGCAGCGTGGCCCCTGGTCATCGGAAGGCAGAGGCTCCCACGATCCACTCTTTCGACGCTCAATAGCATGGCTTTCGGACTCGCTGTCTACGCTTCGCAGGGCCGGTCACCCGACACCACGCAAGACTCGCTTCCAGTTGCTAGTCAGGCTCTACTGGACGGGATTCTCACCCGCAAGGTTCCGATGAAGGATTTCAAAGTTGTTGTTTACATCTCATTCCTCCTTCCCAAGCTTTCTTGGCACACCCGATGCAAGTTCGCCCCAGGCCGGAGTCCAGTCGGTTGGACAACCCGAACCGTCAAAGCGACGGAGGTGGCAGGTGGCCAACACCTCTGTTCTGATCATCCTGCCATTGTTAAGAATCGCATCCGCGACAGGGCAATTTGGGGTCGGTGCCATCGGCGCACCTACCGCATGTGTGGGTAGCGATGTGGCTGCGGACGGGTGCTGAGCCGAACGTCAACCAATCTACCTGCAACAAAAATCGGGACACCGTTCTCTACCCAGTGCGCTGTCCGAGAAGTGTCCGAGAACTGGTGGTAAACGTCCGAAAAGTCTGTAAGATCTGGAAAGTGGGCGACGACGATTTGCTTCGCGAACACGGTCAGAAACGTAGTTTTGACAAGCACTTACAACCATTCGATTCCTGCAGCGAACTCACTGGAGTGTTGAACTTCGGAACCGAGGGTTGCAGGTTCGAATCCTGCCGGGTGTGCCTTTTCTCTTTTGCGGAATCTTGCTACCCCACAAATTCGCTCGCTGGGCGAAACCGCTGAGCCGGTAAAAACCGCCATGATTTGCGGTGTTTTCGAGATTGCCATCGGTCTTGGGCTCTCGGCAAAGCTTTGGCAGGCTTCAAAGGCGTCGCGCGGATCACGCCAAAACGATGCTCTAAGTTCATTCGCCGATTGCTTCGGCTTCTTCGAGCCGGACGCCGAAACGCTCAATCTGGGTTAACAGCAGCGCGACATCTGAGCGAATGCCACATCGCGCGTTGCCGGTTCCAGTCGTGCGTCTTCGCGATTGGACGAACGTCTTTCTCCAGGATTGGATCGCGACCATCTACCGTTCTTGGGAGATCGAGGATGCCTCTTGGATGTCCGGGGCCAAGTTGCCTCATGCTCTATGGACCTTTACTGAGCCAGCCGTTCACTTTCATCCATTCTTGCAAGCGGTCCAGGTAATGGTCTGCTCCTCCCCCCTTCTCCCGGAATCCATGCTTGCCCCTTTGAAAGATGTGGAGCTCGGCCTGGAAACCGGCCTGTTTCCAGGCGGCGAACAGCTCCACCGATCTCTCCCACGGAATGACCTGATCATTCGCTGCGGTAACGATGCAAAGTGGAGGAGCATCTTCTGGGACTACGATCGGCAATCCCCACTTTGATCCTGCCGCCGCGTAGACCGGCACGGCAAAGTCGGGTCTTCCGTCTGCCGGTCCCATGACGGTTGCCAGGGTAATATGCCCACCGGCCGAGAAACCGATCATGCCAATCCGATTGGGTTTGATCCCTACTGCCTGAGCGCCTTTCCGAACCAGACGCACCGCCTGCTGTCCATCGGCCGCGGCCAATTTGCGAACATCCTGCCCATCCTGCTTGCTCGCTTCCTCCTGGCAGATCAACCGGTACTTGAGCACGTATGCGTGCACACCAAGTTTGTTCAGGTACCTAGCAACGTCGACACCTTCGTAGCTCATCATCAGGCTTCGAAAGCCCCCGCCGGGAGCAATCACCATCGCCGTTCCCACATCTGTTCCAGGATCGGGCGGATAGTACATCAGGACTGGCTTGACCACATTCTGCGTGATAGGAAGTCCGGCACGAGACTGCAGATTTCTCTCCTCCCAATCCCAACCTTCCGATCCCGGCGCTACTCCTTCATACAGCGCGATCACGTTGGCGGGCTCGGGAAGAGGTTGCCCGCAAACGGTAATGACCATTCCCAGCAGAAGTGTGATCGCAAGGAGTGCACGCATTGCACGCATGTTTTTCATTTCACTCACCCAACAAAGTGTGCAACATATCCCCGATATCCCGATCGGGATCAAACAGTATCGCGGAGGTATCATTCCCAAACATCACGAAACCTATTTCAGTTCGTCCAATTTCAGCTTGCCGTCGCCATTGGAATCGAACTGTTTGAACCGCCTCGTCAGGGCGGGGACGTTGCGACCTTCCGAATTGCCGATGAATTCCTGCAGCGTGATCGCTCCGTCACCATCACGGTCCCGGTTTTCGAAGAACCGTTCTGGTGATCGGCGGTTTGCCGACGGAGCAGATGTTGACTCCCGAGGTTTGGAATCTTCTTCCGGACTGGTGGAATTCTTGGCGCCCGGGTAGTCCGCATTGATGTTGGATAGATGTTCGATCAGCTCCGTCTTGAGCGACGCGTAAACCTCAGGCAGCTCGGTTCGCAGATCGTTCTCTTCAGCAACGTCTTTTTTCAGATCGAAGAGGGACAGATCGGTGTGTTCCAATTCGGCGACAAGGGCGTCCCAGTCCGGGGAGTGCTCCCGGCTGACTTGGCTCCAGAGTTTGTAGTCCCCTTTTCGCACTCCAACGTTGCCCCACAGCTCAAAGATCATCGTTCGCTCCGGGATCGATTCCTTTCCGTTCGAAACCATGTGCGGCACCAGAGACATCCCACGCACCGGATTCTCACCATTCATTTCTGGAACAGGGATCGCCGCAGCGTCCAACAAGGTGGCAAAGATGTCGCAATGCATCACTTGATCAGCGGAGACCATGCCTTGGGGCAGTCGGCCTTTCCAGTTCATCAGCATCGGAACGTTCAGTCCGCCCTGATACGTGGTCGCCTTGCCTCCTCGTAGCGGTCCGTTGTTGCCGGGAAAATTGCCGCCAAGTGATCCGTCTTCCATGGTGCAGCCTCCATTGTCACTGACGAAGACGATGAGCGTGTTGTCAGCAACGTTCAGCTCATCTAACAAACGGACCAATCTGCCGATGTTGTGATCCATGTGTTCGAGAATGGCGACGTAGTCGCTGCGCACAAAACTGACACCCCGGTCGAGCGCCTTGTTCACCCACGCCTCGGGCGCGGAAGCAGGCTTCGACTCATCGATGCGAAGCGGACCGTGCACCGCGTTGTAGGCGAGGTAACAGAAGAAAGGGGCATCTCTCGCAGTGCTCTCTCGAATGAATTTTTCAGCCCACCCGGTGAACAACTCTGTCGCGTGTCCTTTGGAGGTGCGATCGGGTTGCCGATTGTGCATGAACTTGGACCTTGCTGGAGTGATCCAATAAGAATGAGCCCCTGCGAGAAAGCCACGAAACTCGTCGAACCCCCGGCCGTTCGGAACTTCTCCCTCGAGCGCCCCCATGTGCCACTTACCGAAGGCTCCTGTTTGGTAACCTGCATCGGAAAGATACTCCGACAGCATTTTCACGTCGCGTTTGATGCCACGATAACCTGGGGACCCCAGCGGCTGCTGACCGGGGCCACGCCACATGCCATTCTCGGTCGAGAATTGACCGGTAAACATGCAAGCGCGAGACGGCCCGCAGAGCGGCACAGTGTGGTAGTTCGGAAAACGAACACCCTGAGCAGCGAGCGCTTCCAAAGTCGGAAGTCGCACTTCCGTCTTGTCCCAGTTCGACGGCAAATCACCCCAGCCATGATCGTCAGAAACGATAAACAAGATGTTGGGCCGAGTCGATTGACCGCGATCCGGTCCGGCTGCGGAAACGGCGATGGGAACCAACGCGAGTGTTAGTACCACAACTCTCATCATCTTTAACCTGCTCTTAATCTTGGTATTCGGCCATCGAGTAGACCCGGGTTTCTTTAACCGCGAAATGCGCAAAAGATGGCAAAACAACGAGGGAGAGCCCATCGTGTCTTCTTTCGCCCATTTCGCATCTTTCGCGGTTGCTCAATCAATCCTTGGATTTATCCGAAAGGGTTTATTTCACCCTTTTCATTGTCGGGTCATAGGTGATGTTACATTTGACGAGGCGACGGTTCAGAACGTCCATGACAAACAGCTTGCCCTTCCATACGGCCAGACCGGAAATGCTTCCAAAGGGCAGCTCGGGGTGCGGATACGCGCTGCCCTTTCCTTTGCAGTCCGCGTTGCCATAACTGCCGAAGTCACCAACGAGCTTGCCCGCCTTTGTATCAACAACTTGGACGCTGTGTTTGGTCGCGATGTAGATGTAGCCCTTGTCATCGAGCGCCTGGTTGACCCGGTGCGTGCTGCAAATACAGTGAGGATTCGGCGGGATGAAACCCATTCCATGGTCGCCATCCCATGGCTGCGACCAAAGCGGTTCTCCGCCGGTGGGCGCAAACTTCGACAAGGCAAACGACCTCATCGGGAATCGCTTGGGAGCTTTGGCCTTGGCCCGGTCGACACGTTCTTCGAAAGGTCTGCCGCCCGCGGGAATGTGGACGATGTATAAGTTCCCTTCCTTGTCTACCTGAATACCCTTCACGCTGGTAAGTTCCAGGAGGGCTTTCTGTTTCAGTTTGCCGGTGGAATCGTAGACGTCGAGTTGCCGGTGCAAGGCGTAGTTGGGCAACATCAGCCCTAATTCCTTGTACCGATCCAGCTTGTTCATGTAGTAGATGTTGCCCTCATGATCCACGTCCATACCGGAATAGACATCCCACCAGCACGTCAATTGTTTCCTGAGATGTGCCTTCTGGTAAAACCTGCCTTTGACCGGAACGGCATCCACAAGCAGTTCATGCTTGCCCGTGGACGCGAAAGGAACCGGATTGCCAGCGCGATCAAAGCGCAGAATGCTGATGCCTTCCTGGCCGAGCCTCCACCGGTAGACCCTGCCATCCTTTCCGAATATCGAATCCAGAAACAGTGGTTCCTCCGGATGCGGGAAACCACGCTCGAGATTGGTGGCGCCCCACGGTGAGAGCAGCCCGCTCTCTTCGATGTCAATGAAGTAGGGATCCCATGTCTTCAGGATGTTTCCCTGTTGATCCAGGCGATACACGGTGCCGAACTTCTTGTGTCGGTATCTGGCATCGTCTTCCACATAGACGTGCCCCGTTTCCGGATCGATATTCAGGATCGGCATGCCGCTATCTTGTCGCGGGTTCGACAGTGTGCTGCTGTCATCCTGCCATTGCGCCTGCAATGAAAGGTCGGCGCCTGACAGTTTCTGCAGACTGCCCGGCCCATCGCCGTTGGCCACCCAAACTAGCGGAGGCGAAACGCCGGCATCGACCGCTATTTGCATTACATACGTATGCACAGGGGCGGATTTGGCCAGCAACTCGGGCGTTTTCCAGCTTTGCAGCTTGATTACTTTTCGCGGAGGTGGAAGCTCTTCGAAGGCAGACTTATGCAATGCGTCCTGTACAAACCTGATGCTGCCTTCCGTTTTCAGATCTTTGGGCCGCTTCTGGGAACCGATGAGCAGGTAGAGACATTTGTCGCGATCGATGGCCAGCGCGGTCGGATCGAGGATCGGCTGCTTCTTTCCCCGGTCCATGTAATGCGTGATCGATGCAACCTGCTTGCCGTCGACCGTGCAAACTTGCAGGCGGTTGTTCCCCGCATCGGCAACGATGATGTGATCCCCATCGACGACAACGCCGCTGGCCTCTTTGAAGCCGCCGACAACTCCCTGTTTCTCAGCTTTCGGGCCGGGTTTCAGCCCTAGCTTCCAAACGTAGCCGCTCCGATCACCATCGATCGGGAAGTGATAGCGAGCCTTATTGATTCCTCCCTCAAGGTTGTAGTGGTGGTACTTCGCCTCGAAGGAACTTTGTCCTCCCGAAACATACATCGAGCCATCAGGACCAAAATGAAAGTAGGGATAGCGCAGGGAGTCGAAGGGCAGGTAGTTTTGTATCGCACTGCCTCGTGTTCCAGTCACATGAACCGCAAAACCCGTGTTCCAGCCTTCTTCGGGCAGGCTGCCATCGGTTCCCATTCTCATCAGTTTGCCCCGGTAGAGATCCGAAATCACCAGGTCGCCATCGGGAGCCAGCGCAATCTTCTTATGAGAATCCCAGAATGTGCCATAGAACGAGGGTTCGCCCCAGCTCAGGTCAAACTTGGGAACAATCAATTCGGTTCCGTCCTCCCGCACGACCTCCTCGGTGATGTCCCGCACGCTTGAATAGGGCAAGGTGGGATTGAGCGGCATGATGGTTCTCTGGTATGCACCGCTGCGGTCAAAGACGCGCACTTCCCCCACGCCTCCGACTCTCTTGGGTTCGCAGAGCACAAAGAGCTCGCCGTTCTCCTCATCAACCGTGAGGTCCCAGATAATCCCACAAGCATGAGGATCACCCTCGAGAAAGAACTCTTCGAGTTCCACCCTGACCTCGCCCGTCGTGCCGGGATGCGCCGAACCGGGCCCAAGCTCGATAGCTTGGTTCCCAATTTGGTCTGCTGAGGTTTGGCCACAAAGAAGTACGAGGAGCAATGCCACTGTCGCAACAGACGGAAACAGGATTGCCTTTCTGTCTCGCAGATTAGTCATCATGGATGCCTCTTCGGAGTGACTTGAATTTGTGGGGTCAGTCTTACCGTAAGGACTTGCAAGACAATTGATTACCGAATCTTAGTAGGTTTATTGGGGAGGATCGTGTAGTTCCATTCCCCATGAAAATTGTCGCGTTTGATGATTACTTCCGAAAGCTGTTCGTCACTGACTCTCTTCCGCTTTTCATATTCGGACTCATCAAGCCACGCGTGAACTTCCAGACCTTCTTCTGTTCTGGTCGCGCCAATCAAGTTGACAACCACCTCATGGCTTTCCAACGGAACGCCTTGCCAGTTGCGGGTGATGTGACAGAACAATCGATGTTCAATCTTGTTCCATTTGCTGGTCCCAGGCGGATAGTGGCACAGTTCAATCTTCATGCCAGTTTCGTTGGCAAACTTTTGCAGTACCCAACGCCACAATCTGGTTCTCGGACTGTTGCTCCCACCACAGTCCGCCGTGATCAACAATCGCTTCGCCTTGGCGTGACGCTTTCGCCCCATCTTCTTCCACCAACGGCGGATCGCCGCGATGGCAAACTCAGCCGTGTCGTGGCTGATCCCCACCGACACTCCAGCCTCATTGTGCGTTACATCGTAGACGCCATAGGGAACCGCTTTCCCAAGTTCTTTGTCCGGGAAGTCGTGGGTCTTTACGCGGACCGGGTCACCCGACTTACGGTACGTCTGGCCCGCGTTTTTCATCATTCCCAGCGGTTCTTTCTTTTTCGTATCGACCGAAATGACCGGCTGGCCGGTCCGCTGGTAAGCTTTGACTCGATCGGAGATATGTTGAAATTGACTGTCGCGGTCAGGATGCTGTTTGCCCTCGATCGTCTTCCGATTGCCCTGCAAGCTGTAGCCCGCAGACCGCAGAAGCTCACCGACCTTCGTGCTGCTGATCTCATAGCCCTGACGGTTCAACTCCTTGGCAAGTGTTCGCGTACTCTTGCAGGTCCAACGTAGTGGAGACATCGGATCGCCGCGAGTAGTTCCGTCAACCAGTTGCTCCAAGGCGTCAATCAAGTCGGGTTGTTCGGCCTCCCTCGATTTGCGACCTCCGCCTGGACGTCGCTGTCGGTTGCTCGCTGCGGCTTCGGGGTCATCCAGTTCGGCAATTCCGTTGCGAATCGTTCGATCCGACATCCCAGTCGCCGCGGCGACCGCGGCGATTCCTCCGCGTCCGAGCGAACGCGCTTCGGCAGCCGCCCATCTTCGACGTCCCCTTTCATCGAGGTCACCGATCAATGCGGTATACTTTTCGCGAATCCATTCAACAACATTTGCATCCGGCATCCCGCAAGTATCGGAAATCCTCCTGCCCAACGGCAAGATCAATACGGTAGCTTATTGTCTTGCAAGCCCTAAAGCCTGGATTCCCGAAGGCTAAGTTGCAACGGCTCTCTGCGGTTCTGCTGCTTCCAAGTACGCACGCGACGAATTCCAGACGAATTTTCTGAAAACTTTCCCGGATTACACGTTATTCGTTCGGTCGTCGCGAATGCGGTTCGACGGCAGGCCATTTCCCGAAGGACAGCTGACAGTACTTTGAGTTTCTAGGTTTCAACGTTCGCGTGTTGCGTCGCCTAAGCCATCAATGCGGAGACGGGCCAAGTTTCACTCGCGTATAAGGACTCGAGAGATACTGCTTATAGCCGTTGGTCATGTGCCCGTGATTACTGAAGAAATCGATTCGGGAATACCCATCCTTCAGTGGCAGGGTTGCAGTCCATTCGCCTGTTTTTGCGTCCCGTTCCATATCCATCGATTGGTCTTCGGGGATCTGCACGTGCAAGAACGGGGCGGAACCTGCCGGAGCACGGTCATACATCCACCAGATGCGTCCGCTTGTCGGCTGAGGTCCTTCATCAAAACTCACGCGAACACTTAGTTTGTCCTTGTCAACTTTGTGGCTGGACGTCGGAGGCTTCAGCAAAGCGTCGCCGCCAAAGAAATGATTCCAGAGGAAAGCCTCGACATTCTGATCATCTTTGGCTGCGGCGCCGTGCGGCGTTTGGGAGTGCCCGCCACCGGGTTCGTAATAGACAGGCAGCTGAGGATGGTTCTGCGCTCCCCAGAGAATGTCATAGGCGACATAGTCGTTTGTTCCGGGCTGGAACAACACGTCGACGCCGCGCTTCATCAGCCGATCCCAATTCTCTGTCACACACACGCTGGACAATAAGCGATCCCTCATACTGTGTAATTCGTCCATCGATTTTTCCGCTTTCACCGCCATCGAACCCATGTTGCGATTCGATCCCACCATAACGCTTTGATACCATCGCGCGCGTTGTGCTTCTAACTCGACATCGCCAGCTTTGGCGGCCTCAAAGAACGCTTTGTTTGCCGCCTTCACCGTTTCGATTTCCTCTTTCTCGGATCTTCGAATTGGCGAACCGTAAGCAAACGCGTGGTTGGAGCATGTTGCGGTAAAACGCTCGTCATTGATCAAGGCGACCGCGGGGGAGATGCCGTTCTTGGAGTTGCCCGAACCGGCGACCTTGCCTTTTTCGAAATGGTCACGCTCCGCATACGCCGCGGTGGTTGCCCGCATTAGGGTCATCGACCAAATCCAGAGAGTCGTGTAACGCGGGTTCAGTTCTTTCATGAACTTGCGCATCATTTTTCGCTCCAGGCTCTGCTTGCCTGAAATCTGCCTAAACGCCTTGACGTGCGTCTTTACGATGCCAACGTCACCCGCCAACAGTTTTTCCTGAAAGGCAGTTGGTCGCGAATCCTTCATCAATCCTTCGTAGGGGTTTGCTCCAGTAATATGAAAGCCCTTTGCTTTGCCTTTGAGCGGAACAATCATCCGTACGGGGATCCGATAGTCTTGTCCAGGCCACCACTGGGCGACATTGATTTCGATCAGCTTCTGTCGCGTCGAGCCTGTTACCTCGTCCACATGCCAATCCTGTAGGATCTTTATATCGAGTGTGCTTTCATCAAGAATCTCTTTGGTATCGAATAGGGAGCCCGCCGCTTCCGCAGCTTCAGCGGAATTCATCTTGATGTCAGCACGCCCCGCCTGGATCGAACGCTTTTGATTGAACAACCAATCCCAAATATGGTCCGTCTTGTCGCAGCGGTCTGAGGCGTACTCGGTGATGTAGCCTTTTTCGGAGTTGTCGCCCTTATATCTAAACGAATGATAGCTCGAGCCGTGACCCTTGCCTCCCAGCGTTGTTAACTTGGCGTTGCCGTTTAACTGGGTTAACTGATCAAACACATGCCGCGACCCGCTGTAGGGAACCGTTTTGTCAGCATCGCCGTGAAAGATCCAAAGCGGTACATCCTTAAAACGCTTGACGTCGAGCCATGGGGCGAAGAATCCGGCCGAGGGGATGGCGGCGGCGAAGCGGTCGGGGTGCTGATAAATGGCGGTGAAGGTTCCCATTCCGCCCATGGAGTGGCCAAGCACATAGACGCGGTCGACGTCGATCTTGTATTGCTTGCTGAGTTGCGTGTCGATGAGTTCGAGGACCTCATCGAGCACGCCGTAGATGGGCTCGGGGGCGCGGCCGGCTTCTTCGATGCGTTCGATGATTTGAGGTCCGAACTTGCGCATGCCTTCCGGCAGGTCATCGATGGTGATCGAACCGGGCTTGGGGTAGAGCTTGACTTCCGAGGTGTTGTCGAGCCAGCGGCCGTTGGATTGCGGCGCCAGCACGAAGGCGGGGTGCTTGCGGCGGAGGTCTGCGTCGCCCAAATACTCGTTCCAGATGAGCAGGTTCTTGATGTTTTGCGTGCCGCGCCCGCTCCCGCCGTGCAGGCTGAGGATGAGTGGGTAGGTTTTACCGGGGTCGAAGTCGATGGGTTTCATCAAGCGGTACTGGACGCCCTTGAACTCGCCGGGCTCGTAGAGCGCGAGGGTCTCGGCGGAGACGTTGGGTTTGGTTTTGCTTTCGTTTTGCGCGTTAGCGGCGATGGTGGCGAAGAGGAGGAGGATCGCGGTGTTGATGAGATGGCGCATGGTGACTTGTTGATAGGTCCACGTGTTTAGAAAGAACAGCTAAGGCTTCACGCTCAACTTTTCACCCGTATCAGGCATCGTGAGTGTGGGCTCGCCATTGAGGTAGCCGAGCTTCGTTAGAAATTCATCTGCGGCAATCAGCGTCAGATCTTTCCACGGCTGCTTGTTGAAAAATGCGTGCGTTTGCCCTTCGGCAATTTGCATCTCGACGGAGGTGATGCCGAGCGACTTCATTTTTGCGGCTGCGGACGTCCAGCCGTTAATCAACCACTTGTCCTCACTGCCGAAAAAGACGATCGCCGGCCCAAAGTCGGCTTTCAGATGCTGCAAGAAATCCACATCCGGATCATTGGCATCACTCTTGGAAAGCGCGGGATTGAACAAGACGTAAGCCGCCACGGAAGTGTCGATTCCTTTGGGGTCATTGGGATCATTGAGGCCCGGGTTGGTCGTGCCCAACAGGCTGATGTGCCCCCCCGCCGAGCCTCCGCCAGCAACGATGCGATTTGGGTCCACGCCCAATTCTTTGGCATGTTGTTTAAACCAACGAATCGCACTCTTCACATCAGGAATACAAACACGCTTGGTCGATTGCCCCTCAGGCAAGGCGGCTCGATCTTCCTTGGTTCGCAAGCGATAGGTGACGGTCGCGGCCACCATTCCCCGGCTCGCGAAATAGTTGCACTGATAGCTAAACGCCACACGACTGCCCCCACCCCAACCGCCGCCATGAAACAGGATGATGCCAGGGACTGTCTTTTTCGAAGCGTCATGCCCCTTGGGGAAATAGATTTCCATTTCGCGGTTCACGCCATCCACTTGCTTGTAAACGTAAACTTTGCCCTTGGGAACGTCCGCTTGTCGAATGACAGCCTGCCACTCCTTGTTGGAAAGAACGCCATCGCCATCTTTGTCGGCTTGGGAAAAGCGCTTCAAGATCCTCTTGTTGAGGGCCGCTTCCTCGACCTTGGACAACTTGCCGTCCCCATCCTTGTCGGCCTGCGGTTGCAGCTTGAGGATCTGTTTCTGTAACGGATGGTCTGCGGCCATCGATGGCGACATCGGCCACGCCAGCATGAGCGTGGCGAAGAGGATCAGGTCGGTTCGTTTCATCGTTTTCTCTGTGGATTGATGAGCGCTTTGCCTTTGGCTACGTCCTCATCGCTTTTGCGTCCCAAGCGAACGTACGAATTTCGGAAGAAACTGCATGACTTGATTATCCTTCGTGTCGTTAAGGCTGTGCACCAGTTCAGCGCTATCGCCGATACCCAATTCCTTGTATCGCTCCAATACCCTCAGGCCATGCGCTGGATCGTGATTATCCCCCACCACTCCAGGTTCTTCGCGGTAGGCAAGAAAAATAGGAGGAGCGTTTTTCGTTATCGGCTCTAACAAGCGTTCGTTGAAAGACTTCCCCGGCAGAGCTTGTCCCATGTAAATCCCGACAATGCTTGAGTCCTGAGAGTGAGCGAGTTGCCAACTCACAAAGCTTCCCCGCGATTGCCCTCCGATGATGATCTTATCGATATCGAAGTTATAGGTCGCGGCATTTTTCTTCACCCATGCGAACATCACTTTTGCATCCGCAGCGCAGATTTGAAAATCGGAAATACCTTGAACCTTTGCAATCGATTCCCAGCTAACGATCGCAGTTCCTTCCGCTAAGGTAGGATTCGCCCAAGAATTTTTCACGTCATCCGCAGTAGAGCCGTTATGGTGGGCATAGATAAATACTGGGGCAGGCTCATCGCCCGAGGGCAAATAGAGATTCAGCCATTGCCTTTCCTCTGGCCCATAGGATACATGCGGGTGAGTCGGAGTTTTTTCTTGTGCTACAAGAACCGTAGGCAAGAGAAACAACGTACCCACGAACGTGAATAAGCATGCTGCAAGATGTCTGGGGCTTTTATTCGTCATATTCGTACTCGTCTTGGGGTAATCAAAGCTTGCGAAATTGAGATTACGCAAGGTCCGTATGCAGGAAGCACGACCACGTGAGACACAACCGCCTTGCTTCACCGACGAGCCGAACCTCACTTTCGTCGACGTTCAAATGCCTTTTGCAACGCGCCCGTTGGTTCATGATGAGCGGGAATCCACCTGCGCAGCTGCGCCTTGATTTCCGCATGCTCAGAATCAGTCGCGAGGTTGCGCCACTCCCACTTGTCGTCCACGTGGTCGTACAACTCTTCTGATCCGTCTTCGTAAACGATGTATCTGTACCGCTCGGATCGAACGCCGTAGTTCTTGTAGCCAAAGGTGGTTACCGTCGCATCATCCCATTCGGCCTCTGGGTTCTTCATCAACACGGAGAGATCGTTACCTTCCAGTTGTCCTTCAGGAGGCTTGCAGTCGGTGAGGGCGGCCAGGGTCGGATAGATGTCCAGCAAGTTCACCGGCCGGGCACAGATCGATCCGGGCCGCGTCACTCCCGGGACGACCCACATGAGATTCACCCGAGTGGCTCTCTCCCAGAGCGAGTATTTTCCCCAGCGCCCTTTTTCGCCATGGTGGAAGCCGTGGTCACTCCACAAAACGATGATGGTGTTATCGGCATACTTCGATTTTTCAAGTGCCCCGACGATTTGGTCGACGAGTTCATCCACCATCGCCGTGCATGCGAGATAAGCCTGGATGGCGGGCTTCCATTGGCCGGTTTCCCGGATTCGGCTCAGCCAAGGATTGTGCGCCATCTTGGCGTGGGCCGCGGGAACATCATCCAAATCGTTTTCAAGGTAGCCTTCTGGCAGTTCGACGTCCTTCAGCGGGAATCGATCAAAGTATTTCTGAGGAGCATAGTTGGGCAGATGCGGTTGGAAGATTCCGGCTCCAAGAAAGAACGGCTCCTGCAACTCTCCAGTGAGCAATTGTTCGGCCGCCCAATTCGCGGTTTTGCCATCGGGATGGTCATCGACCGTTACGTCGCCGCGAAGCGGACCCCAGTCGACCTTTCTCGACCAACCACCCAAGGGCGGTTTGGAGGGAAACTTGAGCCCCTCCCAGGAAGGAAGGTCCTGCATTTTACTCGGGTAGTATTCATCAAAGCCTCGCCCTTGAACTTCATCATTGAAGTGGGCACCGTGAAACAGCTTTCCGGAGCCGCAAACGTAATATCCGTTTCGCCCGAAGAACTCGGGCAAGAGGACCGAGTTGTTCAGAATGGAGTTTCTAGTTAGCGAGTTTTTGTTCACATAGTTGCCGGAGGTCGACGGCCTGATCCCGCTCATGATCGCAGATCTCGAAGGACCGCAAGCGGGAGCAGCGCAATGTGCGTTGGTGAAGACAATCCCTTTGGAAGCCAGCCGATCCATGTGAGGAGTGATGGCCTGGGGATTGCCTTTCAGCATGCCCGTCCAGTCGTTGAGATCATCGATGGCGATGAATAGGACGTTGGGTCTACCGCCCTGCTGCGCGGTGTCGTTTCCTGCGCTGTCCTTGGCCACACAACACAAAAGCAGCAATACGGACAGAGAGAGTATCGTTGATGTGGCGTTCCTGATCTTATTCATACTCTTAGGCCTCAAACAAGCGAATGCCCGATGAGATTTTACTCGATTTCTTGAGCGCAGCGCGGCCCGCGTCGCTCGAGGCGGCGAGTGTTTTCTTGAAGTTTGGTCTGTTCGGTTCGAGGCTTTCGTTGGTTGGTTCGTTGCGGCTGCTTGGTGTTTGAAGACACTCTTCAAACTCTTGCGCTGACTCGTTTCCCAGTCAGCATCCTTGACGCTACAGGTTCAAGCGGCTGCACAGACGGAAGAAGGCCGGCGTCAGGTCTCGATAACCAAGTAGTCGGTAGATGACACGGCGACCGTGCCGAAGTATCTGGCAGGGAATCGAAATGAACTGATCCAAGAATGTCCGAAACTCCATCCGCAGAATTCGATCACGCTCCGCTTTGTGCTTTGCTTGGTGGCGACCAACAATCGGCAGCAACAATCCCGACCACGCTTTGAGCGTCCAGGCCAAGGATGTCATCACCATGTACGACCAGTTGCTTTCCAAGTTGTCCACTGGAGCACACAGAGAACGAACGCCGCTGGAGAGTTGCGAGATCAAGTTCTCTTGGTCGCAGCGCCGGTTGCATTGAAAGACGATCTCCTTCGCCGCCACGGTCGGTGGATCGTTGCTGATGTAAAAGAAGTAACGGATTTCATCGATCAATCTCGCTTCACCCTTTTCCTTGGAGATGTTCTTGCGGACTACCACCATCCGATAGTCGCGGTCGCACGCAGTCGGCCGATAGCTGAACTCGGCGACATCCTCGCACTGCAGTTCCAAATGGGTGTAGCCGCGAAGTCGAACCATTTGACGCTTCACGTTTCGTCGTTTGGCGCGCGGCGGTCCCTTCGGTTTTCGCACCTTTCGCTCCAACGGCTTCCAGTCTGATTCGGGAAGATTGTCAGCGATTTCCACGAGATCCTGACGTGCTTCGTATCCGAAGTTGAACTTCACGCCGATCCGGTCCCAGCCGTCGAGATACTCCGTCTGAGAGAACTTGCAATCACCACGAATGCGAACTTTGCGAAAGCCGCCTTTGACGCAAACCATGATCGCCCGGTCAAAGTACTTTGCCGCGTCGCTGGCGCTGTGAGCCGAACCGGGGCGATTGACGATCGAGAAAATCTCTTTGGTATTGGCAAGAGAAACCAACAACGGATGGTATCCCCAGCCGCCCTTGCAGTTGATGTCCATGCCTTCCTTGCACTCGCCACGCGTGTTGACCAGAACGCCGTCGGCATCGATCAACGCTTCTTCGAGGAACTCATCGTCCTGCTGCTTCCAAACGTTCAGGCGAGCCTCATCAATCGCGCGAAGCAGTGCTGCGATCGAGTTCTCGTCAAACCGCCTGCAGAAGTCACCGGTAGTAGTGGGATCCGGAATCGAATCGGCACCAATCGCATCCAGCAGAGCGGGGTCATTGCGAAGCAATTCGAGATGCTCCAAACGGGTTCCGCCAGCCAGCGCGTTGATGACCAATGCCATGACATGGTCCGACTCGCGATAAGGCGCGTGCATTTTGAGCAGGCTGACGTGAGAATCGATCTGATCGACCAAACCGGTGTGTTGGGCGAGCTTGACCATTGCCCCAACTCCCGCATGATTGATCGCTTGAGTTCGGTCAGCAAGTTCATACTTGATGTTGATATCACCAATGACGTTTCGCGGCTCAAGTCCACGGGAGAATCTTTCACGCCTGGCTTTGGCGAGTCTTTTGAGATTCTTCTGCTTGCGTTTGGCAATCCGCTTTGCGACACTGGTTTTCACCTGAGATCTTCCATGTGTGCGAGGGTGAGTGTTGTGTGTTTACTCACTTAACCCGAAAACACGCGGGGAATCTCGGGTTTTTCATGCGCGGACCAGAAAATACCTCATACGTGCTCGCTTGTTTCAGGCTTAGTCTGCCTTCCCGTGTTTTCGTCCGTCTACCTATCTTCTGCTTCCAAGTACCACTTCGAGCAATTACAGACAGACTATTTTGGAAAATTGTCGCGATCGCTCACGACTGTTGTATCGGCAATCCAGTCCACGTTGCAAAGTAACGCCTGCATTCAAGCCGATCGGCGCGAGCATCGATGTCCGCGCCGATCGCTGCAATTCAGTGGGCTGGCACCCACCTGTTGAAGTCGCTAATCGATTCGCAGCCTCACTCGCGCAGGTTCACTTGACAGCTGATCCAGATCGGCCGTCGCTGAGCGAACATCGCTGGCCGAGGGCAGCACAATTTTAACGTCCACCCGATACGCTTCCGCATCCAGGCTGCGCATCATCGCGTAGACCATTCGATCGGCTGCCGAAACGTCCATCACCTCGGAATACCAAAGGCAATCCGAGCCAGGATAATCCACGATTACCACGGGGACGGTCAGCATCACCGGTGTCAAACAACAATCCGAGCCAACTGGATCCACGTTGCGAATCAAACGACTCATGGCGATACCCTCCTTGTCTCAGCGTCATGCTTCCTCCGAGAGAGTTCTTCATCAACTCCGTCCTCTCGCAGCGCCAACACCACATCTCGAAGAACAATACCGTGGCCATCCGGATCCCGTGGCACATCAGACCCATCATCATCCGATACACCACCTGGACGCTTGCGGCGCACGATTGTGTAAGGAGCACGTGTTTCCATGATCTTGGTCAAGACCTTTCGGGTGACAACCATCCATCGAATGCCCCGTCACCCAACGCAAAAGCCGTTCGACGCACTTAGGAACGACTGATCTTTTAGTGGCGCCTTGTTTTGACGGTTCCGGTAAACTGTTTGGACCAAAACACCCGTCTACACACCAAGGACGCCACGGATGGCCAGCAAAACCAATCGAGAAGCCCTGACTGACGAAATCGAAATTCGCGTTCGGGATTTTGCCGACTCGCTCAGTGAGAAGGACCGCAGGCGTTTTGTGGCAATCGAAGCAGAACGTCATGGTCGTGGTGGAGTTGCCTGGATTTGTCGTGTTGTTGGCTGCTCGGCACACACAGTTGAGCGAGGACGAGCTGAACTTGATTCGCTTGACAAGGACCCGGCCGCTGGCAGGATTCGCCGGCCGGGGGCCGGTCGAAAAAAAAGATCGAATCGGAGTCTCAAGCCGAACAAAACTTGATCAGCCAATTAACTGTCCGAGTTGGCGGCAGCCCTGATGAAGAAGATCTCATCTTCACCGACCTCAAGCCGCCAGCACTTGCCGACGCAATGACCCGAATGGGAACACCTGTCTGTGCAAAGACGGTCGCCAGTTGGCTCGCCGAGGCAGGGGTTCGTTTGCGAAAGATTGCCAAGTCGGTAGCTGGAGGGGAGAGCGTCGATCGTGAAGAACAATTTGATCACATCACTGACTTGATTCATCGGTACGAAGCGGAAGGGAATCCTTGGTTTTCGATCGACACCAAGGCCAAGGAGCACCTGGGAATGCTGTACCGCAAAGGGCGTGCCTACAGCAGCGCATCCTTTCAAGCGTTTGATCACGATTTCCCCAGTTGGGCCGATGGCGTTTTGATTCCTCACGGGATCTACGACCAGCGTTTGAATCTGGGTCACCTCAATCTGGGTTTGTCCCGCGACACAAGCGAGTTCGCTTGCGAGAGTTTTGGCAACTTCTGGCAGCGTTTGGGAAAGAAGCGATACCCGCACGCAACATCGATCCTGTTGACCTGCGACTGTGGCGGCAGCAATCCAGCTGGGAAGTATCTTTTCAAGTGGGATCTTCAACGATTGGCCGATCGCATCGGTCTTCCGATTCGCATCGCGCACTTTCCCAGTTACTGCAGCAAGTACAACCCAATTGAGCGTCGATTCTTCCCTCACGTCAGCCGCGTCTGCGAAGGGATGCTCTTTGATTCGCTTGCCCGCGTAGTCGAACTGATGCGAAGAGCAACAACCCGAGGCGGTTTGCGAACAACGGTCCACGTGATGAAGAAGGTCTATCAAACAGGACGTGAGGCGACTGATTGGATGAAGTCGTCTCTGCGGATCAGTTATGATCGAATCGTTCCGCGTTGGAACTACATGCTCAAACCATCATGCGCCACTAATTGATTGCTCGTTCCTTAATCAACCGGCTGTTACCCCGGCCCGACGAGGCATCGCTCCCCGGCCTGTGCCGGATCATCACTTCGCGCATCATCGACGCATCGAACGGCTTGTGCATTCCATACTCGTCTAGAACGTAACAGTGTGGCCTTGTCGTCGACACGGCAGGAAAACCGGTCGACCAAGTCGTGAAGGTGATTAAGCCAACGCAACAGCCAGACAGATACTCGTCATTGTGCGAGAAGGTCAGGACTCACGCAAGTCAAGTTGCACAAAACCCGACACGGTCGTTAGCAATCGGGTTCACATCCTCAGCAAACGCTCAAAATCCCAGGGGCGGGACGTAACCACGAAAGAAACGAAAAATCGTCCGCAAGATGATTATGGATTCTTGGCCTGACTAACGATTCAGTGGTTCTTTTGAATCTTCTTTTCGTCGATCAGCAGAAGTAGTTCGAAACTGCTCGATCAAACCGCGGGTCGTCACCGTCAGATGGTGATTTATCATGGCGGCCAGCCAAGTCTCGCAGTTGCCGGTGAGTTCAGGGTTCGAACGTATCTCTGAGACATACCTACAACCGTAGCTGAAAGTATCTCCGTGATAGCAGTCATCCAGACTCAACAGGGTAGCTTGCGCCCGCCATTGCTTAGAACCAGGGCCATCTTTCTTCCGAAGAGCTTCTCCCTTCATAATGACCCAAGAATCGTCCAGCGCGTAACGAATACTCGCGCTGGGGTTACAGTGTTTTGGTGGTTCGCGATAGTTCGGATTCTGTATGGTGTAGTCCCCGAAAATTGCAATGTTACCAAGATCGCTGTCTTGCAGCACGCGTTCTTGGTAATGGTGCCATTCATCTCGAACCATGCCATGCTTTCCAACTGTCTTGAACTGTTGCAGGTCCTGGGGGAATGTCCCGGATAGCACGGTAACGCTATGCCATTTCTCAAGAAATGGAAGCTGCGATTCGGCAGTGCGAAACAGCCTTTCCGTTTTCGGCAGTGTTTCGAGATCCAGAACTAAGTCTGTGGCATCAGGATCTAATCCGCATGAATCCAACAGACTCTGTAATCTATCCCGCAACTTGTTGTGTCTGATATCGCCCGGTCCCAGGCGAACACAAAGCCTGCCTAATCGCTTCGCGATCCGAGTAGCGGCGGCGCGGTAAGCCGTGCTGCGACTAAAGCTGGTTACAGGGATCAATTCGGGCATATGGTCTTGCCATAACAAGCTGCGCTGTTCTTGTTGGCAAATGGAGTAGAAGTAAGTCAATGGATGAGTATTACGGTCGCATCGCATCTTGCTTCTAAGACGATCAAGATGGAGCAAATCGACGAAGACTCGGAAACCACGACACGAGTCAATGATGCTCCGAGCTGATTCGGCGATTCGCCGTGATGCTTCCCGCCGATTTGTTGATGAATTGGCTGCTGGGAAGTTCTTAGGGCAAATCTCGACAAGTGGGCATGTTTCGCTGCGCAGTGAGAGATCAAGCTCGGACGAGGCCTTTCGCTCGGCAGGTTTCCAACGTTCTACCGGTACATACAGAAATGGACGTTTCAAGAGACTAAAGACTCCATCGAACCTCAGGGAAACGGTTGCGAACTTCATCCTGCCCTACAAGCTGACTCAGAAATGCGTAATGTCGCTCATGTCGGATTCGGCCCGCAACGATTGCTGGATGCACTCCCAATTCACGCGCCAGGTGCATCGCGGCTTCCTTTGACGGCAACAAGCTTGCTGGACTAGATGCCCATGCCTCTCGTGGAATCAGCGCCTCTCCAGCAAGCTCATCAGCTTCTCGTTCCCTAGGATCGGCTAAATCACCGCCCTCATCATCGAAGTCGTCGAAGAAATGTGCTTCCGACTGGATTCCGACATGCAACGCCAAATGTGCAAGCTCATGCATCAAACAAAACCAAAAATTATCGATGCGATCATATCGAACAGTGAGCCCAATCACGGCAAAGTTGTTTCGAACAACTATGGCAGCTCCATCCAAATAGGTTCCAGGAAGATGTGGTTCAACGACAAGGACAACACCAAAGCTCAGCAATCGATCTCTGACCTGCGTGGGCCAAGATTCGGAGACGCTAAGCTTGGCAATCTCGCGCATCGCGGATAAATCGAGTGCTTCATGCTCAAACGCACAAGGAGGTGAGATCCTACGTGCATCGAGTACGATCCGCGCTGTCCACGCGGCTAATGAATAGGGATCAATTTGTTTGCCAGAGCGAATTTGCGTCTTGCGATAAAGAGGAGAAAGCTTTTGCCAATCAGGCACACCGCAAAAGAAATCTGAGACGGCCCCTAGTTCATCGATGGCTGATTGTTCAACTGACAACCAACCACGCTTGAGCATTTCCTTGACTGGAAATAGGTTCCAGTCAACATGCGTGTCTGCGTCATTAGCTGCAACAGAATGTGGCAATCCACCGACAGAAGTGATTTCGCACTCGTCATCGTCAACTCTCTGGAGCAGCCAACGGTCACTATTCATCTTCATGACGGCTCCTCCTCCGCTAAGAACTCTGTTGCCTGAGTTCGTGTCATTTCATAGTAAGGTAGATCCTGGCAACTTGAATCTGGTCCCAATGACAACATGTGACAACGATCACCATAAAACGACTCGGCCTGTGGTAAGGAATGCAAGCCAAGACGTCCGTGAAACCCCTCCTCATTGCTTAGATGCAACGCGGCTTCGATTAGCCTTATTCCTACCCCAGCGTATCTTGGTGACTCAACAATTGGCTTCACGTTCCAAGGTGCCGCCTCAAGGTACTCGACATACAAAAGTGGCTTTCCAACATCAGGTTCCAGCCGTGCCAAAAATCGAGTTGTGCTGGTCATGATCAACCCCTGCACTGTCCCACTGCATTCAATCGCCATGCATTGGTATGCAAGAAACTTCAGTTTTTGTGCCTTCTTGCTCCAATCCCAATGCCAGTGCTCCGGCACTAAATTCCCACTCTGATGCAGCCGCCGTGCCGATTCGATTCGCGTCTCCGACCATGTGGCTTCAATTTTGCAGACAGCGTCCACGGTCAATTCTGTTACCAGCGTTGCCTCCACTATTTGTTGCGTCGAGCGCTCAAGAAGACTTGTTTGAATCCGGTTCACAGCACCATCAGTTCTGACTGTTTCTTCTCGTCGTCCTCAAAGAAGAGTTTGTCGCCACTAGCCAACCGCTGATCGATCAGCTGGTATAGGCGGAGCGCCTGCCGCAGAACAACCGTCTTTGACAGTTCCTTTTGTTGAGCAAGATCCTCCAACGCAGTCATCTCTGCGTCGGTCAGATTAAGAGTCATCGTGCGCTTGCTTGGCATTTCAACCTCCAGGTGAATAGTACACTGATCGGCCACTTAGTCAACGTTTGTTAGCTGTTTTGTGGCCATTTTTTGCTAGATCTTTCTTGTGGATGGATAAAACACCGCCTTTTACGGGACTTTTTTGCCCGGCAAACGAATGTTATTATTTTGTTATGTAAATGGAAAAGTCAGCCCAACGAGATCGCGATTCGCTGGAAAGCCGGGATCTGCCTTTCGACGTTGTGCTTGAGAGGAAAGGCATCAGCAACGACAACCCGTTTGGTGAAACATGAGTACTGCAGAAAAAGCGAATCAGCTAGACGATTTGTCGATCGTTCCCGGACTTCGATTTCTGGTTAACTTGCCGCGTGAGACGCTGGACGGTTTTTTTCGTGTACTGATGGAGTGCAGTGACCAGATCCGTCACGACGTTCTGCGAATGTTTGAGATAGCGGACGACACAAGTTTGTCGGATACCGAACGCCTTCATGCACTGATGACGGTCTTGGATCAGCTTCGTCTGATTCCTGATAAGGAAGGCCGATTTGGGATGGATCTGGCAGCATCGGAAGAGCAGGCGGCCGCAAAGTATCCGGCGCTAGCTGACCAGGTTGAGAAAATGAATTCACAAGAAGCGGAGTTTGCAGAACGCCTGCGAAGTCTCATGAAGGCCAAACACATCACGCAAAAAGAACTTGCCGAGCGTGTTGGTTGTTCGCAGCCCGCAATCTCGCAAATGTTAAACCGTAAATGCCGACCACAACGAAAGACGCTTGAAAAAATGGCTGTTGCATTGAACGTGGACGCAAAGGAACTGTGGCCAGACTTGGAGGTTGTTCGGCGGCGATTAGTTTTCCTCTTTAGCGACAATTAGAATTCCCTGTCATGAATTCGACTTTGTGGTTTTGCTCGATGTCGATTTGGTTTTCTTTGCCGTCTCCACTCGGTAACTGGGCACGTTCAGCTCGATGATCACACTGTGATGGACCAAGCGGTCGATCGCCGCTGCGGTCGTCATTGCATCTTTGAAGATTTGATCCCACTTGCTGAAGGCCAGGTTGCTCGTCAGCAGCACGCTTCCTCGTTCGTAGCGTTCGGCCAGCAGCGTGAACAGCACTTCCATCTCCTCCCGGCTCTGTTGCACATACCCCAAGTCGTCGATGATCAATCCCTCGAAGGTCGAGAGCTGTTTGATGAATCTCGGCAGTCGCAGGTCCCGCTTGGCGATCAACAGTTGCTGAACCAGCAGGCTGCAAGTCGTGAACAACATGCTGTGTCCCCGGAAGATTAGTTGTTCGGCCAATCCGCATAAGGCGTGACTTTTTCCCGAGCCCGGCTTGCCGAACAACAGAACGTTCTCGCGACGATCCAAGAACGAGCCGTCGCGCAGAGTTTCCAGCTGCCGCCTCACGGCCAGCGGTAATCGTTTGAGATCGAACGATTCCCAGTTCTTCTCCAGCGGCAGTTTCGACCGTTTCATCAAACGCCGGATGCGACCTTCCCTTCGTGCCTCGCATTCGAGCGTCGTCAGCTCCGAAAGGTAGTCCAGGTGGCTGAGATTCTCCGTCGCCGCTCGCGTCGCCGACTGTTGGAAATGATCCCGAAAGCTCGGCAGCCGAAGTTCGCGAAACTGGTCGGTCAGTCGCGCTGTTCGATCCACCGCAACTTCGGTGGCTCGAGGTTTCTTGGTGGTCGGTTTGGTCATCGCACGGACTCTCCTTGTCGAACGAGTGAAGTAAGGAATCGAAATCGGTCAGGTCAGGCAGCTCGACCTCCAAATCGGTCGCCGCTGGAAGATTGACTGCGTCGGCGACCAATGCGCCAATCCGGTCGACACTGATCTGCTCGCCTGATGCGATCGTCAGTCGCAATGCATCAATGACAGCCTCTTCGCTTTCACGAGCGGCAATCTCGAGAATCTGGACGTAGATCTTGTCGGCCACTCGTTCGCTGTGAGCCTCACGCAGGATGTCATAGGCGATCCGAAACTGACTGGTCGGAAACATCTCTTCGCGGTACTGGTAATTGGCAAAGGCGCCCGGCTTGCGAACGAGTGAGTCGATGATGTGGCGATAGTTGATATTCTTTCCCTTCTTGCCGAAGATTCTGCCCATCGTTTGGATGTGTTGGCCTTGGTGCGTGACGACGATCTGCTCGGCACCGATTCGCACGTCGACCTTCCGTCCGATTAACCGGCTTGGCACAGAATAGGTATTGGTGCGTACCTGGATGGTGCTACTCTTGCTGACACCGATGTCGGTCAGAAAGTCATCCGTGTCGAGCCGATGCTCTGGCAATCTTCCCAGTGACGCTTGCTCGGCGAGGAAGCGATCGCGGCGATTGGCATTGGCGCGGGCGATGAGCTGCTCAACGAACGACATGTAGTCTTCGCGGCTGGCGAATTCGCGACTTCCACGGAGCAATAAGGCCTGGTCGATTCGATCCTTCAAGTGGCCGTGGGATGATTCCACGTCTCCATTTTCGTTGGCGCATCTGGCATTGGTGCGTTCTCCTTGGCAGCGGTAATGATCCATCAGCGCGGCATAGCGGTCGGTGAGCGTCTTACGACTGGAGTGATTTCGCACTGCCGCGCTGAGCGAATCGGTTCGATGCCGCTGAGGCACACCGCCGAATTCCCAAAACGCTTTTTGAATCCCTTCACTGAGTGCCTCGAAAGATTCCGAGAAGCACAGGGAAACGGATTCGACGTTGCTGTAAGTCAGCACGCAATGGAATAGTGTGTGATCGAACCGCGCTCCGGCGATCTTCACCCCCAGTTCGTTACAGACTGTGAAATCGCTCGCGGCCAGAGTGCCGGCATGATGCTGTTGGGCAAAGAAGACTGTTTTGGCGGGGCCGTGCAAGCTTCGCCACTTGGCTATTCGCCGCTCGAAGGTACGCCGTGTCGAATCGGGAAACTTGCCGGGATACTGCTGCTGCAGCCAATCGAAGAGCGTCTTGGCTTTCAGCCGTGGTTCGTCTTCGAGCTTGGACTGTACCTCATGCCAAACGTCGGCAAAGGGATCGACTCGCGTTCGATACGTACGAGCTTTCTTTCGCTGCGATGGCAGCGAATCGTCATCGCGATAGTGTCGTGCTGTCTTCTCCGTCATTTCAGTCATCCTTGCTGCCGCGGCGAGCGTCTTGCCTTGATCGAGCAGTCGCCGCAATTCTTTGACTTGTCCATCCGTGACCATCGCAAACTCCGTAAAGATCGGGATTTTGCGATGTTGAAAGAAGACCCCTGAGACGGGAATTCTAATTGTCGCTGGGATGAGAAACGCCAGCGTGAAACTCAACGCTAAGCCGCCTCAACCCGGGAGTTCTAATTGTCGCGGAACGGCAAAACTAATTGCCGCTAAACAGAGGTTGTTGATCTGCTGGATGCGGTTGCTGAATTTGGTAACGATGACTACGTCATGACCGACGCCGAAGCCGCCGCACTGAGAAACACCGATCGAACTGCGCCGAAAAGCAAGGGTAAAGCTCTGCCTTCATGGAAGGAAAACGATCGGAAAAGTGAGTGAGTTTCAACTCTATGCGGACCTATTCACCGAAGCCGACCACGGAGACTTGGTCGGCTTTTCGTGTGGTGATTCAACTCAAGGCAAATTCTGCACTCAGTGGATTCTCGGATCAGATGTTATTGATTCAATGAAACGTGGAACAAGGGTTTGGCTGTTTCGAAACCATCAAGGCGACGTTGTCGGCTACGGGTCATTAGGTATTGTTCGTTGGCGTTGGCCATTGCCGGACGGACAGTACGCGAAAAACCTAGTGGTTTGTCAGAGACATATCTTCGGGTAGCGGAACTCGTCAAGAGTTTCGGCGTGTGCCGTCAATCGCCGAAAGTCTTGACGACTTCCGCTACCCCACCAACCCTAATTTTTGTCGCTGACACACTACTAGGAAATAATGCGTCGAAATAAGTTGTGCGTAATTTGTTGCACGCGTTCGTCGGGGCCTTGTTGCGTGACGCCGTGTCTTGAGGGGTTCTTATGTCCGGGAGGGCTGGACAGGCCGTTGGCCCACCAGATGGTGGCGGCGTTGAACACGATGTTGCCTTTGGGGCCGTCGTAGATCGTGGCGGTGTAGCGGCCTGGTCTCTTTCCGTTAATCGAGGTTTCGCCTTCCGCAACGACTTGCAATCCGGGCAGGTCCATTGCGGGATCGGCGTGCATTTCCCAGCCAACGAGGCCCTGGATAGAATCCCCTGCCTTCATTCCCGTCCCCTCGAAGAGCCAGTGCTCCGGCTTGGCGCAGGTCCAATCGCCAGCGCCGTTGAAAACAGCGGGCGTTCGCGCTCCCATCAATTGAGCGCCATCTCGGCCCAAGGCAGGCTTGAAACCTTTCTCGTAAGGCGATTCCCGACCCAGGCGGCGCCTGACTTGGGGGGAGTCCGGAAAGAACCAACCTTCCCGGCGCGTGGTGCGGTAGGGCTGGCCGCTGCTGGAGGGGTTGAGCGGCACGACACACAAGACGGCATTGGCGCTCAGGAACGCGAGGTTGACGCCTTCGTCGCGCGCTTGCATCACGTTGTCGTACATGTCCTCCGTCCAATACTCATCGTGCCCCACCGAGATGAAACCCTTCGTGCGCAGCAAGCCCGCAGGATCCGCATGCGTGTCGATGTTCGAGATGTACGAGACGTCGTAACCGTGTTGCTCCAGCCAAAACGACAAGGGGAATTCCCAGGGCAGGAATTCACCCGAGCCGCCTGATTGCTTGTGCTTGTTGACGGGGTGGGTGAACAGGGCATACGGCCGGTCGAAGCTCACCGTTCCGCTCGGCGCAGTGGTGCTGGGACGCCCGTCGTGTTGCGTGTAGATCGAGAAGTCGGCGGGCCAACGGTTGTAGGCGGTCCAGGTCAGTTCGCTGCATTGAAACAGCAGATCACACGGCCGGTCATCGCGGACGATGAAGATGACGTAGCTTTGCACTTCGCTACCTTCAGCCGTCAGTTTGCCCAGATACACGCCGCTGAGCCAATCTTCGGGAATCTCAAATTCAACCGATGGCTCCCAAGTGCATTCGCGGACGTAGTTTTCGCCGACAGGAGGATCGGGCTGTGTTGTCCCTTTGACCGATTCACGAGTCATTACGAGTCGAGCTCCGGCGCCGCCGTAGTAACCGGTGCGGAAGACTTCCAGCTTGAACGCCGTTGCCGGATTGGTGCTGACCATGATTTGCAGCTTCTCGCCCGCACGAAGACTGTTCGCGGAGCAGTATCCTTCGATCACCTGACAACGTCCGTTGTCGAGGATCTCGTTGATCTTCCCCGGCACTCGCTGTGTTTTGGTGAGAAGCCAGTCGCGCGTCCCGGCATTCGCGTTTTCACGCTGGACCAAATCACGACCAACCGTATGGTTCTCGGCGGCGTGAACGAACCGATGCGTTCCGGCCGCGGCGACCAGTCCGGCCGTCGCCGCCCCTTTGATGACCTCGCGGCGGCCGACGGTGCCTTTCAAGTCTTCTTTGTTTCTCACCCTATTTCCTCTAATTGCGGATGCTGCTGGAGCACTTATCTGTCTTTGTAAAACGCTGCCACTTTGACCTATAGGTTTCCGCCTGGTGGCTTGGACGCTTTCAAGAACGCCACCAAGTCCGCGATCTCTTCTGCGCTCAGGAGCTTGTCCAGACCTTCGGGCATCAACGAGACATTCGAGTACCTTGCCTGCTTGATGTCTCGATACGGGACCGATTGCACAACGCCTTCTGCTGACGAGAGAAACATCTCACGGGCGGTCTCTCTCACCAGCAGCCCCGAGACCACCGTTCCGTCCGTGGTCAGGACGTTCACCACTTCGTGATAGCGGGCAATCGATGCACTTGGGTAGACAATCGCCTCGAGTAAGTCCCGTTCGCTTCGTATCGCGCCAATCCAGGTCAAGTCTGGGCCCAACCGAACGCCTTTGTCTCCCTTGAGATGACAGATCGTGCACTTTGATCTGTCTTGATTGTTGAACAGCTTTGCTCCACGCTCCGCGTCGCCTTCTGGCAGATAAGCCGAAAGCTCATTGAGACGTTGTTCCTGCTGGGCGAGCTTCTCTTGATCCGGTTTCTTCCATTTCACAGGGAGAATCTTCGGGTAAGCATCTGCCTGAATGATTCGCTCGTCCGCTTTCCTCATCAGCAGAACTTGCTTGCCCAGCGGGTGACTCTCAGGAAGGCTTTTCACGTCGCCGATCTCGTAGAGTGCATAGGCGATGGCATGGCTCAAGAATGGGTCCATGTCCGTCGAATGAGCTTGCAGCAGTGGCCCCGCCGCTTCGCGCTTCCCGAGTCGGCCGAGAGCCATCGCAGCCAGGCGACGCAGCTGCGGATCGTCCTGCGAAAGAATCTCAATCAGCCGCGCTAAAGCCTCTCGATCACGCCACAATGCCACGCTGTGAATCGCCGTGGCACGGACATCTGGCTCTTCTGCTGACAGGAAATTCCGAACAGCGGCTCGGGCTCGTCCACCTGAAATTCGGTGCAATACCCATACCGCCGAAACACTCGCGGGAGACGAACGCAACGCATCGATATGGTTCGCGCTGGCGAGACTGTCGATGGCGCGGTTCACCACCGCAGGCCGCGAGTCGGACAGCCATGCAACTTGCGGTTGACTCCAATCCAACTTCAATCCACGTGGATCCTCGTGATTCTTTGAGCCCTTCTTTTGAATTCGATAGATCGACCCCAAAACATGGGGCTTTGCGATCTTGGATGTCGGACAACAGATCATGTACCAGCTACCGGTGTCGGCAACTAGCAAGCTTCCATCAGCGTCCTCGATCACATCGGTCGGATGAAAAACAGTTTGGTCGCTTTCCAGGAAAGTGCTGGTGTCGGCCGAATAAGAAGATCCCGATTGAGATAACCGGTGTCGCGAAAGTCGGCGCGTATTGAATTCAGTGCAAATCAGATCCCCCTTCAATTCGGAATCAGGGTGTCGCGGCATCAACATGCCCGAAGGTGCCGCAGGACCCAGTTGCGACATGATGGGCAGCAAGCGCCCCGTGTTGGGATGCGGATCGAGCACGCGTTCGTGCCTTCTGCCGTACATGCCTCCATAGACCGCTTGCAAAATCCCGTCTCGCCGCCCGGGCTTGGAGAGATCGAAGAACGTGCCGCTCAGGAACCGCTCGCCCGTCTCGCTAAACGCCAGACCGACCGGATTGTTCATCCCGCCCGTGATGACTCGTTCCAGTTGGCTTCCATCAGGCCGGGATCGATAGATATGAGCCGCGTGTGAGGCGAGCGTCCTGCCGTTGGTTAGTTCATGCTCTTGCGGAGCAAACGCCCCTTTGCACCAGTAGAAGAAACCATCGGGTCCAAGATAGGGACCGTGCATGTCGTTGCCGCAATTCTCGATCGAACCGCCATCGAACCAGACCGTCCGTTCGTCCGCCACATGGTCACCGTCGCTGTCGCGTAGTTTCCATATGTACGGCGGGGCACCGACGTAGACCGCACCGTCGTGTACGAGAATGCCCTCAGGAAAAGGAAGCTGATCTGCGAACACGGTCGATTCGTCAAAGGTCCCGTCGCCATCTCGATCGACCAACCGCAAAACACGATGTTCAGGCTCTTTGAGTTGAACCGGCGCTTTTCGAGTATCGCCCGAGCTGTCCGTCACGTAAAGCACGCCGGAATCGTCAAAGTACATGTGCATCGGCCGCTGAACCAATGGCGGCGCGGCAACACGCTCCAGCTCATATTCATCTGGAATCGTGAACGTGTGGGGTTCGAGTCTTACGGTTTCTTCGCCATCAACATTCAAGCAAATCCCAGAGACGACGAGAGCGATAAGAACAGACAGGAGTTCGTTTTTCCGCATGGACACACTATTCCGCCAGCAACTTGTCTACGAAAAAATCAACGAGCGAATCGTACTTCGACTCTGCACCGGGATACTTGAGGTGAGCCTCGAGGCCGATGGCGTCCGTCTTTTCTTTCAGTGCAATGCCAAGATTTACGTGATGAATCAGCCAGCCGCGGATTCGCTTAGGATCACTGGGAAGTTTGTCGGCGGGTGACATTCCATAGCTCATAAAGATCGGCGGATCGTCTGCGGTAACGATGTTCAATGCGGCGTGACGGGAGGCGATTTCGTTAGCTTCCTCGAGTGTCTTTGCGCCCCACATTGCAATTCGGATCTTCTCCGGATCCCGCTCTCCGTTGAACGGAACGGCGAGTGATTCGAGCTTTTCTTCACCACCTAGAAGTGGGCCGACCGTCTTACGCCAGAATTCGGCGCTGTTGGAAGTTTGGCCGCCCGCCGTCGCAACACAGGTCAAGCGTGTTGACTCTCGCTCAATCGGATCAGAGCTGTTCGGCTTGGCCATTTCGTCACGAAAGGCCAACCACATGCAGATCTGAGCACCAGCGGAGCCCCCAAACGCCGCAACTCGCTGCTTGTCGATGTTCCACTCGCTCGCTTTGGATCGCATGAACTGCAGTGCCCGCCGCGCGTCGTGATGAGGCGTTGGCAATGGTTCAATCGTCATGTAGCGGTAATTGATAGCCGCCACTGAGATACCAGCCTCTAGCAGTTGAGTAAGCTCGCCTGGCTTCAGCTTCTCCTTGCTACCGCCTCGGAAGCCGCCCCCGTGAATGTAGATAGCGAGCGGCGTAGGTTCCTTTGATTCGGCAAGCCAAATGTCGAAGACTTGCCGCTCATGATTACCGTATTTCACGTTTGCGAATGTCGGTGCTTGATCGGTTTCCGCTCGCTTCGGCGTCGGACTCGCTGGCTTCGGCTTTGCCCGATTCGCGGCCATTCGAAGTAGCCTCTGCTTCTCCGCATCGGAGAGCACGCCGTCTCCATCTCGATCGGCTTGGGGGTATCTCTTCAGAGCTTGCCGGCTGAGTGCGGCTTCCTCTTCATCTGAAAGGACACCGTCTCCATCGGTGTCGGCTTGTGGGTAAAGTTCAAGGGCTTTCTTCTTGATCGCGTCGTTCGCGCTCACGACTGAAGACGCGGACATCGCCAGAGCCACCAAGCAGAGGAGAAGTGTTTTTGACAAGTTTATTCCTTCAGTAGAGGCGGTTGATTGATGGGGTGATGTTTCCAAGTACGGATCCTGACGAAATCAGACAGGTTTATTGTGGATTTCCGCCGGGCTAACGGAAATCGTCATGGAATCAGCTCAGTTTCCCTTGAGTGCGTAGCGAAAGTCGTCAAGACTTTTGGCTGGCCGTTGGCAGACAGCGGAAACTCGTGACAAGTTCCGTTACCGATGCTCTTTCTCTGGCAAACGTCGGACCTCTCTGTCGGGCGCGTGCTCTGAGTAGTGATACCAACGGTCCGGCAACTTCACTGACTCCAAGAGCTCAAATTGCATCTGCCTGCCATCTGCCCACCTCATTTCGGCTCGCAGTCCGACGCCGCTCTCGGCGTCCGCCCAGAAATCAATCGTTTCAGGGGTATTCGGTGGTAGATTTTGACGCCCGCGTCTCAAGGTGGCTCGTACGTGATGCTCGGAGGAACTGGTCGAATCAAGGAGTTCAACGTTGTGCCTGCGCTCGATCTGTGAGAGCACGCCGGCCATGTCCAGCAACAGCGGTTCATTGGGAGATGAGGCAAGTCCAAACAACAACCGAGAGTTGTTCATCGTTCGTCTCAGTTTCGGAACGAGCGCAGCTCTTTTTCTTGTCACCCATACAGGCTCGTCCTGTCGCGTTAACCAGTAATCCGTTCCGTCGCTTCCCACCACATAGGCTTCATCAACGGGACGCAAAACGAAACGGCCGCCACCTCGCGCATCGACCCTAAACTCTCGCATCGAGGAACGCTCTCCTTCACGCGATATTGTCACGCGGTAGGTGCGATCAATCAGCTCCGAGGCCGCTGCCTGCGCTCTATGTAGCACACTGTTTGCGTTAACGGTGGATGGCCACAGAACTCCTGATAGCAGCGTCAGCATCACGGCAGCACAGATCGCCAGCGACGAGGCAGCAAACAGATGCAATCGCTGGCGACCGCTCCGAACAAGTGGCGCGGCGTCTGCTGATTGCGGTGCAGACCGTTCTAGCTCTGTGGCGGATTCAGCGGCGGGCTCACGAAGAAAACCATCCCGACCGAGCGAGTGCAGGCGTCCCTCCATTCGCATGTAGGAAAGAAAAAGCTGTTTCGACTCTGCCGAAGTGGCTAATTCTGTCGCAAGCTCCTTCTCCTGTTCACCATTCAGAGTGCCATCGAAATGGCCGACGATCAGATTCTCAATTTCAATGTGTTTACTTGGCTCGTTAGTCATGACGCTCCCTCCGCCAGCTGCAGTCGCCTCTGAACACATCCGTGCAGCAATTTCCTGATCCGACTGAGCGCCCGCTGAACGGCAGCCGGAGTCGATCCCGTGTGTTTGGAGATTTCGTCAAAGCTCGAACTGCGATCGTATCGCAATGCAACCAGTTCGCGTTTGTCTTTTGGAAGTCCGTCAAGACACTGCCTGAGCGCGCTGGCTTCATCGCGGACGACGGAATCCTCTGATGTGTCGTCGATAAACGCGATGGAAACGGCTTCCAGAAGCTCAGGCGACACCGCTCGACCGTGCCGTTCCGCAGCCGCCCTGGCACGAATGGCGTGAAGTGCCTGCCGGCGAACCACCTCTTTCGCCCAGGCGCGGAAGTTGCGGATCGTTTCCGGCTGATCCGCCTTTTCAATCACCACGACCGCAGCGTTCTGATAGATCTCTTCGGCCAGTTCCGCATCTCGGGTCATCGCGTACAGGTACCCCATGAATTCGCTGCGAAGCTGCAAATACTGCTGAATCAGGGGCGTTTCATCCATCGAAAGATCTCCTGATACCAAGTACCCCTGCGTCGGACTCCAGACATGCTTTTCGAAAAATCTTGGTAGATGACCGCTCGACGGGCTATTTCACTGGCTCGGGAGACGCAGTTTTCACCGCCGACGTGCCGAATGAGGTCATTTGGAAGTTGCGAACTGAGAGCTCGCCATGTGCAAAGGTCAGCATGACCATATTCTTGTCGCGGCCGAGGGCGGCGTGACTGAGTTCGGTTTGAAAGTCACCGATAGTCAGCTTCGCCCGATTCCCCTTGACGGTAAGCTGTACGGGCACCCACCTCCCGTTCACCGCCGGAAGATCAGGCATGTGTTCAGGCTTGATCGTATTCCCCTTGTTTTGCTTCGAGGACTTCGTGGCCCAAGCAATGATTCGCGTCGGAACTTTCGACTTGCCAGCCGGCGCGTCTGGTCTTTCGTCGGCAAGCGTGACACGGAAGAAATGCCCGTCACCGTTGAGCGTGAACACGACTCGCTGGCAATCCTCCGCTTTCATCTCAAATTCAATCTTGGCGTCGTTGAACTCGCGAGGCCACTTCAGGATCGGCCCGTGGTTCTTGAACTGCTTGTAGAGATCCGGGTCAGCGACGCAACTGGCAATTCCATCACGAAACTGCCATGCTCCCCGTTCCGCCAGCCGGCCTTCAAGTTTCGCACTGCGGAAGTCGTCGACATATTCTTCACCAGCAGCCACGGATGCGATGAGCAAGAGAGCAGTACTAAAAGAGACGATTGTTTTCATTATAAGGATCCATGTCGTTGGGAAACACGAGTGCAAAAACTCGATTTCTTGCCCCTCGAGCAGGCTCGAAGGGCACGGCCATCCTACTTATTTCCGATTCCCAGATCGTGGTATCGACTTGTTGTCGTTGGCCTTGAAGTCCCAGCGTTTGCGATCGTTAGCGTGGCCGTCTTTCGGGCCGATTTCAATCCAGTCGATCTCCGTTGGTCGCTTTGGGTCCGGGACGAAGAGACGCACGTGAACGAGACGGCCATTCACGTCGAGCGGAATACTTAGCTCCTGCCAGTCACCGCCCGCCACATCGAATGACTGACGTTGTCCGGCTTCCGGGAAGCTGTTCTGATCCTCAGTCCGCCACTGCAGTCGACCAGCTCCATCCTTTTGCGTTCGGATGCGAAGCCTTACTTCGGCGGGACCGTCTACTCGCACCTTGGCGTTGGCAATAAACGGTTGGCGGCCTGTAGGAGTGATTCGCAGCGACTCGTCGGTGACTGTCGCCGCAGCGTTCCGCGCAATCCATCCAAGCATGGATTCATCATTAACTGGTTTCGAAGGTTTGCCGGCGTTGGACTTCGGTTGCGATGATTTGAAGCTTGGCGGCATCTTCAATCCACCCGGTTGCACTCCAATCTTTGACGGGTCGAAACTTGACGGATCGAAGTTCGGATTCGGCAGCGGCACGACAACATCTGCCTCGGCGATGTAATCCTCGATCAGGCGGTTCAGCTGTTTGACTTTTTCTGGGCGAGCCGTCGCGAGGTTCGTACTCTCGCCGATGTCTTCGCGAAGGTTGTATAGCCGATATTGATGCTTGCCATTATCGCCGTAGTGGAAAGTACGGATCAGTTTCCAGTCTCCGTGATGCACGGACATCGACGGAGGAAGCCAATGCGGCGTGCCCCCATGCCCGGGCACGTGCGTGAACATGGGTCCGCGATCCATGCCTTCGCCGCGCAGAGCTCTCGCGAAGTCCACGCCGTCGATTACATGGTTTGTCGGTCGCTCTACATTCAGCATGCGAAGGATCGTCGGATACAGGTCTGTCGCCTGAATACGCACGTCGCTGCGTGAGCCAGGCTTGGTGACACCCGGCCAAACAACCACGGCCGGGACACGGACACCTCCTTCATGGATGCCCCCCTTGCCGCCACGCAATGGATGGTTGCTGGTGATCGGCGTGATGTACTTCTCGCCCGAGGCCGCAGTCTCTTCGAGGCCGCAGTGAACGTTCCCACCATTATCCGAGTAGAAGACGATGACTGTTTCGTCCGCGATGCCTTCTTCGTCGAGAGCATCGAGCAGGCTTCCGACCGCATCATCTAGTGAATGCACCATCGCTGCATAGGTCGGTGATTGCTGCGGAAGCCCTATGCCAGGCTCATGTGAATGGAGCAGTTTCTCACGGGTTTCCGGTTTTGAGAGTCCAGCAACGGAGTCACCCAACTTCTGTCGGTAATGGTCGATCAATTCGGGCTTGGCCCCAAACGGAGCATGCACGGAGAACTGCCAGTAGTTCATGAAGAACGGCTTTGTGCGATCTCGCTTCTTTAGCCACGCGGCGGCCTCTTGCGCCATGCGGTCTTCGATATGTTCGCCGAGCTCGCCTTCTTTGAAATTCGGGTTCGCATAACCCCACGGTGCGAGGTAGCTGGTCTTCGGCCCCGGTCCCCACCAGTGCGGAAGGTCCACATCGAATCCACGCTCAAGCGGAGAATGTGGTTCACGCCCCAAATGCCACTTACCGAAATGTGCGGTTGAGTAGCCTGCGTCCTTCAGCACGTGGCTTAGGAATGGCAAGTCGGGATTGAGCCGCGTCGACGACCTAACGTTGGTGCTTTTTTGATGAGGCGGCCCGTTTTCACTCGTAACCGCTTCAAACCGCTCAGCCTCCAAGTGCGCCGCCGGAGCCGTCATTCCATGCCGAGCAGGATTCTGCCCAGTCATGATGCTAGCCCGAGTCGGCGAACAGATCGGACTCGCATATGCGCTGGAGAATGTCATCCCACGTGCAGCAAGTCGCTCGATATTCGGCGTCTCATAGAGCGACGTCTTGCCGAAGAGCGTCGTATCCGCCCAGCCGAGATCATCCGCCAGAATGAGAACGATGTTCTTCCGAGACTCGGCCGCAGCGTTTGCCGCTAATGCGTGAATCAAGAACAAACAAAGTGTGTATTTCATGGTGTGGTTCACTTGCGACGGTTGCTACCTCGTGGTCTCTGAATGTCAGTCACTATTCGCATTTCCAAAGACGGACCGAATCAAAGACGATCCGGCAATCTGGTCCGCCCTTGAAAGTAAATCTGGGCCCGAGTTTGTCTTTTTCGTTGATGATGGTGACCTTCTCGTGCTCGTATGTTTTGCTATGACCATTGACGCCGATTCTGATCGTTCCAACTTTGTACTCGATGATCAGATCGATCCACTCGTTGAGCTTCATCCCTGATTCGGGTTCACTGAAAGCAGGGCCGTCCGGCAGTTGAACCCGGTGGCCTCCTCCTTCGATGTAGTTGAATTTGATCATGTGGTGGCCGATTTGAAGAATCGGTCGGCCGGGACTGAGTTCTTTCTTCTCGCACTTGTATCGCAGGTGACAGACGAACTGCTCGGTAATGCGATTGAGATGCACGACCGGTTCCAGCCCAAGGTGGTGATCACGCTTGAGTGCTTTCATCGCCTCTTCTTTTGATTCGAATTTCGCCGACACGATCAGCTTGCCGTCTGCGATCTCTTTGTCCCGCGTCGGTGCCCCCCAACGCTCTCGGTTAATCTCGCCATCAAAATCGTCGGAGTAGACGAGCGTGCCAGTCTTGAAAAGCTCTGATTTGAAAGCGGGCGGATCGGCAGCGCACACGTCGAACGTGCAAAGACATAAAAGTGCCGTACAAAGCATTGCTACGAGAATGTGGTTCATGGCTGAGATCACTATGCAACTCGAGGGGGAAGAGTGGGATTGTTGCTGCCCGACTCTGAGAGTCAGGCTGCTGATCACTTCGTCCGGAACGATTCGCTCATCGCTGCGCGACGAAGAGATAAAACACAACTCGTTGTTCATGCCAGCCTTTTCCGGCTCACGACGAATTTCTCATCGTATTCGTATCCCAATCCCGGTTTACCAGAAGGCACGAAGTAGGCGCCGTCGAATTTGATCGGTTCTCTGAAAAAGTGATTCGCGTTCAGTCTTTTATTTGTGGCCACGGGCGGATTCACTTCTCTCATGGCATTCGCTTCAAGAATCAACACATTGGGGGTGGCCATGCAAAGGTTGACCATGGCGACCCAGGTTAACGGGCCATAGGAAAAGAAATGCGGCGCAATCTGCATGCCCCGCGATTCGGCCAGGGTCGCTATCTTGCGTGCTTCGGTTAGGCCGCCGACGTTGGGCGGCGGCAGATTGAGAATCGACGCCGCGCGTTTATCGATCAGACGGGTGAAGTCCTCCAGGCCCTGAAGGTTTTCTCCCGTTGCAATGGGGACCGTGGTGGCGCGCGCCACTTTGGCCATTTCGTCCATGCTGCTGGTTGGTGCAACCGGCTCTTCCATCCAGAGAAGGTCATACTGTTCGAGCCGTTTGCAGGTGGCGATTGCCCCTTCGGCACCGCACTGACCGTGACCGCCATGGATCAGGTCCACCTTGTCACCAGCGCCTTCACGAAGGCAACGGAAAACCATTTCGTTAAAAGCAAGGTTCTCTTCGGTCGGCATTTTTCCGCCGCCCTCGCTGACACCATCCTCCCAGGCATTTTTCTTGCCGCTAAGTCTTTCAAAATTTAGCCACGAATCCGTCTTCACGGCCGCACCGGGCTGTTTGGCCAGTGCGCGTCCCAGGGCGCGCCAGGCGTCTTCATTCGCCAGTTGGTCTAGCTTCGGCTTGCCATAGCGGTAGATCCGGATCCGCTCGCGCACCGGACCGCCGAGCAGTTCGTAGACGGGCTTACCGGTTTCCCTGCCAAGTAGATCCCAAAGGGCATAATCCAAGGCTGTGCGATGCGAACAGAGGACACCGGCCCGCCGCATCTTTGACCAGATGGCTTCCACGGCAAAGGGATTGGTGCCGATCAGATGGTTTTTGGCGACACCGCCTAGCGCCGGCGCGTAGTCGATGTCGGGAAAATCCGCAAAGCCCGCTGTGCCTGTGCTCGAGATGACTTTCAGTACGCGTCGCTGCTCGCGATTGCGTTGCAACACGAGCAGTTCCAGCGATTCGATTCGGCTGGCTTTGCCTGACTCAGCGAGTAGCGGGCCGCCCTGCGGCAACCCCGCAAGCGCACCTGCCCCCAACACAGATCGCTTGAGAAATCCTCGACGATTTGGTTGGACTCTGTTCTTGGTAGCGGAACTCGTCAAGAGTTTCGGTTTCCGCTGAGTGCCGAAAGTCTTGACGACTTCCGCTACAGGTTTTGAAGATGATTCTATTACTTGATGGTCCATCACTTTCCCCTGGTCTTTGTTTCTACTTGCGCTATGCGTTTTACCTGAAACTTCGTTTCATCAATCTCACACGATTCCGCAATCAGGGATCCTTGCTTCATCCGCAACGGGAACTTTAGCACACCGTCATCCTTCAACCATTGCTCCTGGTAAGGTGACGTCACCCACAGCACTTCATCGCGCCCTGAGAGCGACCGTGCGGTGGCCAACAGTGAAAGAGGACCACCTTGCACCACCGGCGCCACCTTTAACTTGGCGTCCCTCGCCAGGTCCGCCGTCCGAGCAAGCATGGCCACGCCGCCAATGCGGCCGGCATCGGGTACAAGGACCGTGCCAGCCTGCTTCCTGATGCCCTGAACGAAGTCTTCGATCGCATGATAATCTCCACCAAATCCGAGAGGCTGGCTGAACTCCTTGCGTGCCTCACCCTGTTCCGGCAGGTGCCGGAGCGCCATCGTGTTTTCGAGCAGGGTCACCTCGTTCCTTTGGCAATGCAGGGCGAGGAAGGTCATGCCATCCGTACTCAAGTTCATGCCGGCGGCGACGACCAGATCCATTTCCGCGCCGGCTGCCTCTTTCGAGGCCAACACCAGTCTGTCGATAAGGCCCAGCACGTCCGTTGGATACCGATAGGGAGCACATTCGCCGCGCGCCTTCATCTCGTCTTCGAGGGCGCCAGCAAGCTCCAGCCGGACTGCGGTAAAGCCAGCTTGCTTGAGCGACGCAACGATCTGCTGCATTTCGTCAGGTGTACTCAACCAGCGTTTGCCGTCGACCGCCCGGTCGATCGAAATCGACGGACAGAGTCGCACCCGGCATGGATCGTTTTCCTTGACGAGATCGAGCAAGGCTACCTGCAGGGCGATGACCAGCCCCGATTTCCCTGGACCTTGCCACATCGGGCCAAATCCCTCTCTGGGGAACAGTGCGTTCTTGCCCAATCCGGTTGCGGTTACGGGTTGGGCTTGAAGCAATTGCCCAGCAGTCTGCCCTAGCACAGTGTGACCGACCCCGACGGCCCGCATGGATGGGTCGGTAAGGAAGACATCCTTCTTATGATTCTGCTGGGCGTAACGGTTCACCAACCGTGCCAGTGATTCTTCTTCGTTCTCGGCCGGTAGACCAAAGGCAAGATAATCCCCATAGCCCATAGCGCCGCTTCGCGTCGTCAACCGGATGACCCGCAACCGTGACTCCGCTTGCGATATCGGTTCCTTCACGGTCAGCAGGTCCACCGCCACAATTTCTTCCGACTCTGACTCTGCCCGGGCTTGCTGCAGGTTGAGGATCGAAAGTGCAGACAGCACCATCATGACCAGCCGAACGCACCACTGTGCTCTTGTCTTTTTCATGGGGCACTCCTGCTGGAGCTGGATGTGGGCGGCGTTCTCATTCTGCCTTCTTTCTGCGCTTCATTGTCGGAGATGGATCAACCACGGTTTCGAGATAATTTTTAAGACGCGTGTGTAGTTGCCTGGCTTTGTCAGCTTGTGCAGCGGATAGATCAATCCCTTCGGCGATATCCTCAACGACGTTGAAGAGTTTGGCCGATTGAATTTCACGCTTCGCATTCACCTCTGCCAGCAGCTTCCACTTACCGGCCCGAATCACCGCCATTCCCTGTCGGGGCCGAGAAAAAACCAGGCCATCGATCGGGCGTTTCACTGAATCGGTTTCCGGATCGGAAAACAGAGTGACAAAGCTTCCGCCATCGAGTTCTTCGGAGAGATTACCTTTCCCGCCAGCCAACTCATAAAAGGTCGGTAGAAAGTCGTAGCCTGCCACTGGGACTCGGCAAACCGACCCAGCTTCGATCGAGGGGCCTCGAACCATCAAGGGTACGCGAATGCCGCCTTCGAGCAAGGAATGCTTGGCCCCGGACAATGGAACATTCGGCGCAGGACTCTTTGGATCGCCGCCGGGAACCGTGCCGCGTCCGCCGTTGTCTGTCGTGAAAACAACATAGGTGTTGTCAGCTATTCCCAGAGCATCCAGCTCGTCCAGGAGCCGGCCAATGCTGCTGTCCAGTTCTTCCAGCATTCCGGCCCATCCCTGCGAATACGCTCGATCCGGAGCGCCCTTGTTCTGATATTTATCCAGTGAGGTCTGCAACAATTCGGTTCGCAGGTGCACTGCATAGTAACTGACCTGAGTATAGAAAGGCTTGCCTGCTTTGGCTTGCTTCCGTATGAATTCGATCGACCGATCGGTGACTGAGCCAGTACGTTTCGGATCTTCGACGATGTGGGCCGGCTGCATCTTGTCTGCCATGCCTCCGGTGACGTTTCCCGTGTGCCCGTCGCTCACGTCGTAGCCGCACTCTTCGGGTGAAGAGATCATCTTCTCTCCCCACTTCCCGAAGTGGGCGCACTGGTATTCAGGATTCGCCTGCTTCAGGGCCCGCGGAAGCGTCATATGATCCGCCGGCACCCACTTGCTGACGAATTCTGATCCAGATCGCCCCGCACTCGTCCCGCAGAGGATGCTGCGCCGGGTCGGCGTGCAAAGCGGGGCGGGTGAATAGCCACCGGTAAAACGCATCCCCTCTTCCGCAATCCGATCCATCGCCGGAGTGTGAAGGTAGCTGGAGCCGGACTTTGGATTGTCTGGATCCATTAAACCCGACCGCTGACTCCAACCCTGGTCATCGGTCAGAATCAAAATGATATTCGGACTGTCCGCGGCAGCAGAGTCAGTCGTGTGCAACGCAAAAAGTGTCGAGGCCAACACAATTAAGAACATCGTGGCGATCTTCATAAAGGTTGGCAAAGTGGCTCTTGTGCTCATGTTGTGTTTCATCTCTTGATGATTTGCCAGTTCGCGCGGTAGTCCTCGGCTCATGACTTAGGGGGCGTGCCGGATGATCTTCGTCATCGCAGGATGGTGTCGATGAAGCCGGCCAATTCCGCCACTGAGAGGTTGCCGGAGCGGTCCTTGTCTGCCCTCTTAAAAAAGGTATCCAGGTGAGCCGTGGAGCCAAGAAAAGTCACGAACTCCTGCTTGCTGAGGACGTTATCGGAATTGGCATCGGCTTCCGCGTGCCACTGGACGGGAGTTTTGCGGGAGATCCTGTACCACTTGATGCCCTCGAGCTTCGGTGTGAATTCCTGCAGATTCAGGGTGCCTGACTTGTCTTTATCTGCCTTCCCGAATCCGACCGGACCATGTTTGGGTGAGCGGTAAATGGCGGTCGCGTATTCGACGTAGGAAAGCTCGCCGTTGCCATTGCTGTCCGCCATCTTGTGCAACTCTGCGGGTGTCATGGTGAGCATTTCAGCGCTCGGTTTGAGTTTTGCCTCCGGGATAGGAAGCGTGACCCAGAGCTGATTGCATTGCGCCTTGGAATCGACGCCCGCGCGAATGAAGAAGCCCGGTTTGATGTCCTTTTTCGCCTTCAGGAAGCTGACGTAGTTGATCTGGGTCTTGTCGTGGAGCATGAAGCCCCGGCTTTTCCTGCGGTGGTTGACGGTGATGGTGTTTCCGTCGACGGATTCGATAACACCGTGAAGTATCTCACCCTGTTTTTCCTGGGCGGCAGTTTCGCTCGATGCAAACGTCAGGCAGATAGCAACAAGGATGCACGACAGGTTGGTTTTCATGGAATTGAATTCTTGTGATGGTTTGGGCTGGAGACTACTTCGATTGAAACGGCCTGCTTTGGACGAGGGCGTGGATGAATTCACTAACGGGGAACTCTTTGCTCTGCGCGGCGCGAACAATCTCATTCGCCAGCTCTTCATCCGTGAATCCGAAGGGACGGCCCAAAGCGTATTCGATCAGGTGTTCGGTGAATCCGCGGGCGAAGTCTTCTTCGCGGTCGGCGATGAGGTCGCGTAGTTCGTTGTAGTCGTTGAATTCTGGTCCTTTGTGGAATGCTCCGGAGACGTCGATCGTCCAGGTCTTTCGCTTGCCGACTCCTCGTCCTCGCCCGTCTCTTGCTTGGTAGCTGTCTTCCGTTCGCCACTTTCCGGCGGCGTTGAAGTTCTCCAGGCCGAAGCCGATCGGGTCGATCTTGCGATGACAGCTTGCGCACTGGGCTTCTTCCTGGTGTGCCAGGAGTCGCTCTCGCGTGGTGAGGATCTGACCTTCGAGACGCGAGATTTGCGGGACATTGGGCGGTGCTGGCGGCGGCGGGTCATTCAACAGGTGGCGCAGAACCCAGGCTCCGCGTTCGACTGGGCTGCTGACAATGCCATCGCTGCCCATCGCATGGATGGCGGCCATTCCGAGTAATCCGCCTCGGGGCGAGTCCGCGGGCAGTTTGATTTTGCGGAACTCGTCGCCCGTAACGCCTTCGATACCGTAGTAGGTGGCGAGCAGGCCATTGACGAACACGTAGTCGCTCTTCAGAAGTTTTCCCAAACGACCGTCGTTCGAATCGCGCAGCAGGTGGGCGAACGACTGGTAGACCTCTTCGCGCGTGGCAGCGCGAGTGCTTTCATCGAAGTCCCGGTAGAGGTTGACGTCGAACTGGAAGAAGTCGAGTCGTTCCATGTCCAGCCATTGATGGACGAAGCCGGACACGAATTCGTCGCAGCGCGGATCAGCAATCAGTCGATCAACCTGCTGCCGCAGCGTTTCTGGATGATGCAGCTTGTTCTGCTGAGCGAGTTGCAGCAGTTCGACATCCGGAGGTCCACTCCAGAGGAGGTAAGCCAGCCGCACGGCAAGCTCTCGATCATTGAGCTGACGGCGCAGAGCTTCGTCGCCAGGTTCGAAGAGATAGAGGAATCCAGGCGAAGCAAGAATGACGCTTAGTGGCGTGCGAATTGCCACATCAAAAGAGTCGCCTGCTTTGCGACGTGTTTCATAGATCGCGACGAGCCTGTCGATGAAATCGGATTCCGGTTGAACATCACGAAAGGCCGTCGCAGCAAATTCGGTGAAGATCTCGCGAGCACGCTCGGATTCAGCTTCCCCGTAGCGGAACTCGTCAAGAGTTTCGGGGTTCGCGGATTGTCGAAAGTCTTGACGACTTCCGCTACAAATCGCCTGCAACGGCGATCGCGTTCCGATCTCTTTGGATGCCGAATGCGGACCTTCGAGTTCGACCCAGTCGACCCAGATGGCGGGCGGGTGGCCGTAGCCGTTTTTTGCCTTCCATTTATTGTGGTCATTCCACAGTGCTTTCAGATTTCCGTTGTTGGGCTGTTTCTCCTGTATCGCGAACTCGGGGATCGTCGTGGCGGTGACCTCAAGCGGAATTTCGATCGTTTCGGGATTGTCGATGGTTCCGGTGACTTGATGAGTGCTGATGGCCGGTCCCTCGAGTCCCCAGTTTCTGCTCTCGATTAGGCGCTGAGGATGCCCCACCTGGATGAAACGTCGCGAGGCCGGAGTGCCTTCTACCGCTCCGACGCGTACTCGCATGACGTAGTTTCCAGGAGCCAGTTGCTTTTTCCTGGGGGCGACGATGACGCGGCCGGTTCCGTGGGCGAGCTTCAAGTAGGCGCCGCGATCACGATGCGGCAGTCCGGCGTAGTGCTTGTGGTAAGCCAGGTTGGCGCGATCATTCTCTGGATGGCTGGCGGCTGCTTTCTGCGAGTCGCGGAATCCGAAGTCTTTGGGATCGGGAGTCCCCTCCAGCCGGTCGGCAAAGCCATAAGACCAGACCGGGTGCGCGGCCTTAGGTTCCGTTTTGCGAAATTTCGCCATCCTCGCCTGGTTCTCGGGAGTCGCTGCCGCCTTGTCGACGCCCTTCTGCCAGCGGGTGAAGCGAGCGTAAGCGTCTTCAATCTCCGCGATCTCTTTTTCGTTATCCGGATTGATCGTCTGCTCCGGTTCGACGCGGACGATTTTGGATTCTGTCGCCGCAGTCTCAATGATGGGACCTTCCAGTTCCATCCAATCGACCCAGATGGCGGGTGGCGTGCCGTAACCGTTCTTCTGCTTGTGGCGGTCGAACTCTTGTCTGAGAAGTTTTGCCGATCTGGGCTGGCGTTCCTGGATGCCGACTTCGCGCGGCGTGCGTTCCCCGATCTCGACATTGACCTCAATGATCTCCGGGTTCTCAATGGTGCCGGATATCGGTTGCGTGCTGAGCAGTTTGGCGAAGCCGGGTGACGTTCCGTTCGGTTTTTGGGGATGACCGATCTCGATGAAATGCCGGGAAGGATCGGAGCCTTTCACCGCACCGGCCCGGATCCTGAGCTTGTAGGTTCCCGCAGGTGCGTCTTTCGGATCGGGGCGAACGTCAAAGCGTTGAATCCCCCGTGAAAGCTTCAGGTAGGCACCCCGATCGTTGTGAGGAAGCTCAGCGTAGTGCTTCATGTAGCTGTGATATCGCCGATAGGGGCTGTATAAGGCGGCAACGGCATTGATTGGATCGCTGCCGCCATAGTTGCGAGGATCGGGCGCTCCTTTCAGAAGATCGGCGTTTCTATACTTGAGAAGAGGATTGGAATCATAATCCGGGTGCTTCTTGCGAAGGGCGGCCACAATTTCTCGGTTCTCAGCAGCTTCGGCTGCCTTGTCGACCCCTTCTTTCCAGCGGAGCCATTTCTCCTTGTAGGTGTCTTCCAGTCTCTTGATGATTTCCAAGTTCTTTACGTTGACTGTGTTTTCCGGCTCAACGCGGAAGACCCGGGACGGTTGCTTTTCCGTCGCGTGTCGCTCGAAGGCTTCATCAATGGCCTGACGCCCCAGCTTGAGATACTGCTCGAACTGATCGCTGGAGATGAATTGTGATGAGCCCACGGTATCGAACGTTCCCGAGCCGCCATCGGAAGGCAGTGAGCCAACATCGACTTTCACGCCGGTCAACTGTTCGATGGTGTTGCGATACTCGCGCCGGTTGAGCCGTCGCATCGTGATCTTGCCACCTGAATCCGACAGCGTCTGCCGTGCGGTGACCATGGTCCGAGCAAGGTCATCCAAGAAATCCGCCTTTTCAGTGTTGCCCGGCTGCTCGGAATCTTCCGGTGGCATTTCACCGGAGTTCAACGCGTTAAGAACCTTCTGCCAGAGTTCTGCTTGCTCAAGTGTGGTGATTCGCAATGGCAGCGTTTCAAGATCGACTTTGCCTTCCTGTGTGTCGGAGTCGTGGCAATCGAGGCAGTGGGCTTTGAAGAATGCCCGGTGTTTGTCGGGAAGGCGTGCTTCAGGCGGACTAGCTCTCGCGAAGGCACAAAGCCACAAAGTAAGCAAGCAGGCAGAGAGTGTAGTCCTTCGTGTCTTCGTGCCTTTGTGTGAAAACATCATGCCTGCAGTTCCTTAACGACGCCCGTGCTATCACCATGTCGTTCAACATTGATGCCCATGCCCTGCAGCATCGTTAGCCACACGTTGCACAGTGGCGTGTCCTCCGGCAGGACGAGATGCTGGCCCAGTTTCACCTTGGCTCCGCCGCCGGTAAGAACGGTCGGGCAATTGGTCAGGTAGTGGATGGAGCTGATGTTCGATCCGAAGGCCAGCGCGACATGATCGAAGAGGCTCGATCCATCGGCTTCCTTTGTCGCCTTGAGCTTGTCGATCAATCCCGCCAGCAGCTCGCTGTGCGCTTTGTCCCTGGCTTTGGATGCATCCATCCGCGGACCTGGGGAATAGTGGCTCACATTGTGGGCACTTGCGTTTGTGCCCAGCTCCAGACTATCCAACAGCGACTGACCCGGCATGCGGTAGGTCATGGCCCGCGTGCTGTCGGTCTGCAGCGCGGCAACGATCAGACTGTACATCATCTCGATCTCATCCTTCCCTTTCAGACCAGGTTCAGGCTCTGCAATCGGCGCCTTGGCCTTGGGAACGTCCAGCCAGTCTTCTTCTTTGCCCAGACGAGTTTCGATGTCACGGATGCCCTGGAAATACTCATCCAGCTTTGCGGTATCGGTTTTGGAAAGACCACGCTGTACGCGCCGAGCATCAGTCAGGACCGCATCCAGCACACTGCGATTCTCCGCAATCGCTGCCTGCCTTTGTTCCAACGGCATCTCATCGGCAGAGAAGAGTTTGTGGAACACCTTCACTGGATCATCAATACCCGCGACTGGCTTACCGCGCCCGTTCCACGCGAGCGAAAGTCCTGGCCCATGTCCCTGGTTATCCGAGCTCGCCAATGGGATCGAGGAAAAGCGCGTGTCCTGCCCAAGATGCTGGGCAACAACCTGGTCGACCGAAATGCTATTGGCCATGTTCTGACCGGGAACGGAATAGCGATTCGCCCCGGTTAGCCAGAAAGTGCTGCCCCAGTGCGCCTCGTTGGAGAATTTGTTCGCGCAGCCTTGGACGACGGTGAAATCCGATTTGTGGCGTGCCAGCGGAGAGAGCCCTTCCGGGAGCTTGTAGTCCGGACCAGTGTCCGCCAAATCAGGAAACCAGGTTTCCTTTGTCACACCAAACCCGATACCTAGACAGACAATGCGCTTGGGCGGTGTGGCAGGGGGTGCAGCAGCCGAGGCAAAACGGCGAAAACCGATCGATTCCAAAGCTGGCAGCGCTATCAGCGCACCCGTTCCGCGAAGAACATGACGACGATTGAGTTGTGTTTTCATTCCATGATCTCCGAAGGTCAGTGGTAACCTATTCTTTGGCCTTTTCGGCGATGTAATCAACGCAAGGACGGGCCACATTGGTCCGCTGCCGATCCATGGCGAATTTTACGTGGAAATCCCAGGATTTCGAAGAATTCGCGGAGCTTTCAGGTGCGATCAATCGTCGGCAAGGCTGTCGATCAGCCCGAGGGTCGGTAATGCGACCAACGTTCGTGTTTTCGCAGGTCGTTGACCGTCTTATTCATTCGCTTTCGGCTCCGGTTTGACGGGCAGCAGTTGCAGCGCATCAAGAATCACAAACCCGACGGTGTTGGAGTTGGTGATCTGAATGACCGTCTCTGTGCCTGCCACAAGATCCACCGTGTCGATCGGACGAAAGTGTTTGCCGTTGGGAAGTGAAACGGTTTGGTCGACCACAAAGTCTTTGCGCTGAGATCCCGACGAGACACTGACGGGGACATTCTTTGCTCGGGTCTCATGAGCCGAGTAGGCCATCAACAACTGGTAGCGACCGGACTTCGGAACCTGCAATCGAAAGGTTGCGGTCGTTTTGCCATCGCCTTTTGACGTCGAACCTCTTTCACCGCTGTAGACGTATCCGCGACCGAGGTGTGGTGTGAAACTGGTTGAGCGCGTGCAGTCGCCCGTCAGCTTCGCGCTGGCGTCGTCGAGGACGACCCCAGCAAGTGACTTTGGATTGATCGAATCCGTAGGGCCGGTTCCTACCGGCCGGTGGGAACCGACCCTACCGACTCCCGCCCCTGGAAATGACGCCGGAGCTTCAGGCAGATCGGGCAAGTCCCCTGGCTCACGATATTGATAAACGAGCTGCGCCGCCTCACCTCGCGTAAGGTCTGCATCTGGATTGGAAGGCGCGGGAACTTGCTTCCTAAGTAGCCCGGAAAGGATTCTTACTGCCTGGGCGCCGCTTACCTTTTTGTCCGGATGAGCGAGAGCAGTCTTAAAGTCCTCGCTCGGTTCAAACTCAAAAAACGGCTGTTTGGATTGCGTTGAGTAGTCGTAGAGCGTTTCGATGTATTTGAAGGCGGGATGCCCGCGCGGTACGTCTGTGAAGTGGGAAGCGGTAATACTGAGCGGGATTTGGAGTCCGTTCACCACCAATTGAGAAAACTCGCCCATAGTGATCGGTTCATTGGGGCGAAAGCGGTAAGCTTCCAATTCGTGCGAACTCAAACCCTTGGACTTCCCGGCCGTGTTGTAATCATCGATATCCGGTCCGGCCACGGCGCTGAGGAGACTTAGCTTTTGCGCCGCGGTGAATGCAGGCGAATCCGCAGGAAGGTCGGTGTAGAAGAACAGGGTACATCGCTGTCTTAACAGTTCATCCTGAATGTCCTCGACAGAGACGTCCTTGAGTTCCTGATTGTTGTCGATCGCCAGGGCGGCGGCGACACCCGCAGCCTGTCCCAGCGCGGACCATACAGGCTCCATCCGAACGCTGCAGATGGCAACGTGTGTGCAGGAAATACCCACTGGAAAAAGGACGCCGTTGTGCTGTTTTGGTACCAGTGTGCCGTAAGGAATTTGGTAGGGCCCTGTTGCATCATGCAGGTGAAGCGTACCTTCGGCGGCGCCTTTTCCGTAAGGTGGTTCGTTTCGGCCATCGGGGCCTTGAACACGGTGTGCATCGATTCCATAGACTCCAATGGCAACCGAATCAGGAAGCAGCGGTCCGCGAAATCCGTCTCCGCGAAGATCCTTGTGCAGATCGCTCTCCGTTAAGGTGTAGAGTCCTTCGATGCGGCGCCCCTGGCGAACATAGAGTCGGTACGGGAAGTTGCCGTTGTCTTGAAATTCATCGTCGGGGAGGCCGATGTTGGGCGAGCCTCCTTCGGTCTGAATGTAGTAGAGGTAGCCAAGGTCATGGTTGCGATAGATTTTTTCGATTTCTACGCGTTCCTCCCAGTCGGCTAAGACCCAACGAGTGCCGTGGCCTACTAAATCGCCTCCCCAGTTGATACCCAGCAGATCAAATTTTCCATTGGGTATGATCGGCTTGCTGTTTGCTCTCCAGTTGTACTTGGCTGAGTCGTAGCCGGGCGGTGGTTCCTTCAGCCGATAGAGATGGTCGGGCCGGCCGTAATCCTTTGCAGTGATTCTGTAGGTGAATGCCTGTGATCTGTGGTCGGCTACACCGGTGCTCTCAGGAAGGATCGTTGCCGGCAGTGTTCCCTGCACTTTGCGGAAATAGTTTGTGTAGATGCGTCCTGCGTGAGGCTCTTCCTTGGAGCGGGCTTCGCGTCCGATGCGGTATGGGATGTCCGCATATTCCGCCAGGTCGGCTTCATAAGTGGCATCGACGATCACCTTCCCGGTGTAACTGAATTGTTCGCCAAGTGCTCCTTTATTGTCGCGATCGCGTGTGACCACACCCGTGACACGATCGTCCTTCATCTTCACATCCACGGCCACTTCGCCCAATCGCGTTGTGATTCTAGGGTGTTCGGCAACCATTTCCGCATAAATCCTGGCGGCTGTATGCGGCTCCCATGCCCGCCCCTCAGCGATATTCCAAACTCGACGCGGGTCTTGTTTCATGTGCGTCTGCACTAGAGGATCATCCGCCATCTCATTGCGGTGGTAAGCCTTTACGCGTTGGCGGAATTCCTCCATCACTCCGCTATTCGATTCCACATACTTGTCGTCCAGTCTCAACACGCCCGAAGAAAGCACGCCTCCGAGGACGGGAGCCTGCTCAATGATGATCACTGTTTTGTCGGCACGCGCAGCGGCGATGGCTGCTGCCACTCCGGCAGGCGTACCGCCGACGACAACGACGTCGTAATCGTTTGCCTGCTTCGGTTCAGCAGCCAAAGTGACCGTCGCGGTGAGCAGCACGAGGACGGCGAGCATGGAGATGATGTGTTTCATTTTGTCATTGTGCTTTGCATGGTAACCCGATGAGTAAGCGAGGAATGGATCAGGCTGACGGAAGAATCTGGCATTAGTTATTTGTCATTTCTCATTTGTCAAGTTTGGAGGACTAAACACTTCCGGCTTTGCCCTAAATGAGAAATGACTAATGACATATAACTAATGAAAAATCTCTTATTCCTCACCCCGCTGATGCATGTTTGTTTTCGGAAGGTGTCGTTTCAGTCGCGCAATGACTTTGGCGTGCGAAGGCGTTGGCGATTCTGCCGCGAGATTCTTCCATTCGTTTGGGTCGGTCTGGTGATCGTAGAGTTCTTCGCTGCCGTCGGCGTATCGGATGTATCGCCAGCGTTCGTCCCGAACCGCATGGTTGTTCTGCCCCAGCGTGGAAATCGCGACGTGCTTCCAATCTGCTTTGGGCCAGGCGATCGATGTTTGGCGTGTGCGTTTGCGAGTGACCGCCAAGACAGCCGACCCAATCGTTCAGATCGTCAACGGCAATGACGAGGACATTGGGGCTGTCTGCCTGGGTTGCGCTCGTGGTTGCCGCCATCAACAGAAGGGGAAGCAGGCAGGCGATGTTCCTTATTCTGACTTTCATGGTAACCCGCCGCGTAAGCGAGGAATGAATCAACTACCTACTTGGTGAGCTCGACGTACTTCGCGGCAAAGCGGCGTCCGTGTTCTTCCTGGGTAGCGGTGTCGAAGTGGACGCGATCGCCGATGTCGGCGGCAAAGGAACGCGAGTCAACGCAGGCGGTGTGGGCAACGCGATCGGGAAGTTCCAGGAGGACCCGATTGATTGAGGCGCGAGCTTCCTTCGAATCGTCCCGGAGTTCGCCGATGGTGCAGGCGATGAAGGGAAGCTCGGGGAGCCCGAGATCCGCACGTATATCTCTGATCATGGCGGAGAGGAGCTTGGGATAGCGTTCGATTTTCTCAGCGGTGCTGGAGTCGGCCTCGCCCTGGAGCCAGAGTGCACCGGCGATTCGAGTCTTGCCATTCGGTCCCTGCTGGAGCGCGAGCTTTGCACGGCGCACAGCGTCCCCGTAAAGACGCTGGCCCTTCTGCCATTTCGCGATCTGAGTGCCGCCGACGGCGCAGGGAATCAAAGCGATGCGGAGCTTCGGGTCTTTCGCCACAAGTGCCTGGGCGAAAGCCAGGCCAGGACCAACCCCGGCGTTGTCTGAGTTCTCGAAGGTCCTGGGATCGCCAACGTGATGCAGCGGGTGGCGGGCATGAAACCATTCGTCAGTTCGCTTGTGCAGCATGACGATTCTCGCGTCCTCGAGTGGTTGTTTGGGCATGACTCCCCTGCCTTTCATGTTTGACTGCCCTATGAGGAGGAAGACGTCAAGACGCTCAGTTTCGCCCGGAAACGTGGTGGGATCCGCCGGGACAAAGGGCTTGCGAACCAAGTCTGCGGGAGCTCGCTTCGATCTTCTCTGCGCGAGTGCCGGTGTCGCGGTCAAAAGCAGCAGAACGAGGACGAGGATGTTTCTCAAGTTGTTTAGCATGGGCGTTTCATTTCCTTTTGCGTTTTGGAGCAATGGGCACGAACTTGCCCTCCTGACGCTCATTCGGGACATACCACTCATTCAGCAATGAGCTGAGTTCCTTGACCAGTTCTGGGTTATCAGCAGCGAGATTCCTCTTTTCGCTCGGATCGTTCTTCAGATCGAAGAGCTGAGGTTCACCGCTCTGAGGCGGATACTTCATCTTTCCGGGCGCTCCATCGTAGGTCAGCAGAAGCTTGTCATGGCCGTGAATTACCCAGCGACAAAGCAGCGACGCCTGAGGGTTTTCGATGTCGGCGATGTCGTGAGCGAATGACTCGCCGAACAAGGTGTCGCGCTCGATGGCTTTTCCTGACTTCAGTTCCGGCAGAAGGTTGAGTCCGGGGAAGTCGTGCGGTCCTGTTGCTCCGGCAGCCGCCAAAACGGTCGGCACAAAATCGATCGACGAACAGAGTTCAGTGCGGTCCGCGGCTGGAATCGTTCCCGGCCAGCGGAACATGATTGGTGTGCGTGTGCCGTGCTCATTCGGGCTGCGTTTGGATCGCGCTGCGTAGCTGCCTTGTTCCGTTTGAATCCAGCCGTTGTCGCAGACATACAGCACGAGTGTGTTTTCTTTGATGCCCGAATCGTCGATGTGATCGACCAAAGCGCCACAGGTTTCATCAAACCATTCACACATCGCGTAGTATTTCGCGATTCGCTCGTGGACTCCCTTCGCCTTGTACTTCTCCAGCAGACGTGCCGGGGGAGTATGTGGCGTGTGAGGCATAAACGGGGCATACCAGACAAAGAAGGGCTTTTCGTCCTTCACAGAGCGATCGATGAAATCCAAGACCGGAGCCATTCCTTCGCGTCCGATCTTGAGCCCGGCATCGCCGTGTCGCCCGCGAGGTTTGGGAAACCCCGCTGTCATGCCCTCGGTAAATCCGCCTCGCTGATAAGAGCCTTCCCACCACTTGCCGCTCTGGTGACTGACGTAGCCTTGCCTCGCCAGCCACTTCGGCAATGATCCGGTCTTGTCGATGTGAGAGATCAACAATTCTCTGGCATCTTTGCCCGCCTTCTCAGCGTGAGCCTTGTTGGCAGGCGTGTTCGCCGGATCGTTGCCGGTCGTTTTATTCTGATGCGAATAGAGACCGGTGATCAACGTCATCAAAGAAGGACGGCACAACGCAGTGGGGACATACCCGCGCCGGAACAACGCGCTCTCCTTCGCAAGCTTGTCGAGGCTCGGGGTCTCGATTTCCGGATGCCCCATGAATCCGTAATCGGTGTAGCCCTGGTCATCGGACAGGATCAGAACGATGTTGGGAGGCGTTTTGGATTCGGCTTCCGCGAAAGAGCTAGCCAGAAGTACGGCACATAGCGTGGCAGTTACTAATTTCGTCACGGTCAGGAATCTCCCTCGTCAGCCTCAATCGGTGTTGCGCTATGATCCTCGCACGAAGTCACAAAGACACGAAGCAATCAGTCCCATGCTTTGTGTCATCGTGCCTTTGCGTGAGATGGCTGAATTTCGCTGCAACGACGTTACTTCTGAAATAACTCATGCGTTGAATCGCCACCGCTAATCAGGTAGGCGGTCAGGTCGAGGATTTCGTCTTTCGTCATCCGATTGAACAAACTTGCGGGCATCGGCGAGACTTTTGAAACGACGAGCTGTTCGATCGTATTGCGGTCGATGTTCACTCGTTTGTTGGGATCAGTGAGATCCGTATTGAGTGTAATCCGGTCCCCGTTCAAGTTGACGACCACACCTGTATAGATAACGCCATCCTCGGTAAGAACCTTTACCGAAGAGAACTGGTCGTTGATGACTTTGCTGGGATGGATCACTTGATCGAGCAGGTCATGCGCCGAATAGCGACGGCCGGCAGAGGTCAGATCAGGGCCTGTCATACCGCCTTGATTTCCGAAGCGGTGGCAGGCGTAACAGGCGGCTGCGGCAAACATCTTGCGGCCGTTGTCAAAGTCACGCTGCTTCAGTCCCGTGCGGGCCGCTTGCGAGAGTTCATCGAGCGTCCACTGCGTCTCTGATCGTCCCGCGAAAACCTCGCCGAGATTTTCAAGTGCGGACTTTTTCACCGGCTTCTTCGCGAGAATCTCTTTAAGTGATTCCTTCTGAGATTCGCTCAGCGATGCGACCGCGTCGTTACGAATGAACTCCATGAACTTTGCGAAGCTCGCTCCACCGCGGTAACTCGCGGCTTTGAGAAACCACTCAAAGTACGCTGTGTGCAGCTCGGCAGTCCAGCCGGCCTTGAGAAAGCGGATCGAACGGGCATACTGCACCTGTTCTTCTTGCGTCGGAGCCGCCTCGATGAGCGCCATTGCTTTCGCTGCGACGGTCGGTGACTCGAGCCAGGCAAGTGTTTCGCACAACAGCCAGTTCAGTTCATAGGACTCCGACGGGAACAGCGGATCGAGGGCGGCGATCAGTTTCTGCACCGTCGCATCATCCGGCCGTCCGAAACGATTGAGGATGATCTGCAGCGTCCGCTGCAAAGTGAGCTGACTGGTGGCATCCAACTCTGCCAAATCAATCGCCAGTACCGCGGCCAGCAGTTTGTCGCGCATCTGCGTGTCAACTGAAGGACTTGATTCGCTTCGATGCTGTGGGCAGACGCCGGCTACTCGCGCGAGCGCCAGTAATGCTTCCACCTGAATCTCTGGATCGGACTCCGCGAGTGCCTTGTTGGCCCATGTTTCGGCAGGCTGATGTTCGATCGCTGTTCTTGCTGCAGCGCGGATAAATGGGTCACTGCTGGACAGGTGCGGCCATGCGACGGTGACGGCGTTGGGATCCTGCCGGCCGTGAAACTTGTCCAGTGAGCGGCGAAGCTCAAGACCGTCCGTCGTCATCGGATCCGCTTCAACGAGTTCGGTTGATTCATCACCGACATAAGTCACACGGTAGAGCCCTGACTGAACTCGACGCCCGCCAATCGTGAAGTACATCGCTCCGTCGCCGGGATGAATAATCGCGTCGGTGATGGGCAGCGGGGCTCCGGTGACGAATTCTTCTTTGGTTGCCGTGTAGCTTGAGCTGTTCGGATCAAGCTTGAGATGAATGGCGTAGAGTTTTCCCCAGCTCCAGTCGAGTGCATACAGCGCGTTCTGATACTTCGCCGGGAACTTCGCGCCGTAGCCGAAGGTGACACCAGTAGGCGACCCAGGCCCGATATCGAGAACGGGCGGGAGATTATCTGCATAGAACGGCGGTCGCTTGCCGGCCCCGTTGCGCCAACCGAATTCGGCGCCGCTGGTTACCTGGCAGATTCGCGTTGGCCGGTACCACGGGACGTTGAAGTCGTACTCCATGTCGGCGTCGTACGTGAACAGTTCGCCGTCACGACTGAACGCCGCGTCGAAAATGTTGCGAAAGCCATTGGCATAAGCTTCAAAGTTTTTGCCGTCCGGATCGACTTTGTAGACGATCCCGCCGGGCGCAAGCCTGCCGCGGTTGTGGCCTCGCCCATCGGGCATGCTCGGCAGCAGATGATCTTCGCCCCAGACCTGCGGCACCTGTGATGTCTCCGCCAATTCCGTTGGCGTGGTGTTGTTGCCCGTGATCAGGAACAACGACTTACCGTCGGGGCTGGGAACCACCGCGTGCACCCCGTGATCTCCCTTCGCTTCCATTTCCCTCAGGCATTCCACTTTGTCTAGATTGTCGTCTCCGTCGCTATCGGTAATCCGATACAGGCCAGACGGAATCTTTCGTTCATAATCGTTGACTGCGACATACAAGGCATCGAAAGCCCACACCATTCCATTGACGGCGCGAATGTCAGCAGGCACGCTCTGAATATCGGCGGCACCTAAGGTTTCTCCAGCGGCCGGCGGCGTGATCCGATACAGCCCGCCGAATTGGTCGCTGACAATCAATCGCCCTTTGTTGTCGGTGCAAAGGTTGACCCACGATCCTTGGCTATCGCCGGGTACTGAGTAAAGCAGCTCGGCTTTGAAACCCTTCGCAACCTTGATGCGATCAATGGGAGTCGCCGTGTTGCCAGCTTTCTCCGTCACGGAATCGATCGCAGCCTTCGCGTCTTTGCCTTTGAGATGACGCAGGCCGATGTCTTTGAACTCGACGGTCATCGGCGCTCCGGCGTGAAGCTGTAGAGCGAGGATCCCTTTCCGCTTCGCTTCCGGATGGTTATCCGTCAGGTCCATCGTCGTGACGCCGTTGACCTGGTGAATCTGCCGATTGCCAACTGCGATGATGGTCAACTCGTTCCACTCGTTATCGACAAGCTTCTGATCCTTGTCACCAACCTCGCCGACCACCTCGGGCTTTCCGTCAGCGCCGACGACGACCCGTTGGAAACGCTTGGCAACAATCCCTCGCCATTTCTCTGCATAGAGCATTCCGAAGAATTCGGGCTTCGGATGCAAGTCGGCCTGATAACCTTTGGCGACGAAGTCCTCAGGTTTACCGACCAGTTCGCTGCGGTATTGAACACCCGAGTTATTGCCTGAAAAACGGACCTTCGCCTTGAACACGAAGTCGGCAACATCGCCGCCTTGCCAGACAAGAAACGTGTTGCCTTTTGTCGGCTTGTCCTTCGTGGTCTGACCAAAGATCGCCCCATCTTTAACCGACCAGAACTCTGCCTTCCCGGCCCAGCCGGAGAGGTCTTTCCCATTAAAGAGCGATTCGAATTCCTGTGCGTTAGCGGTGGCAGTCAGGCCGAGGACGAGAGTGAGCATTGACAGATGTTTCATGGCGCAATTCGCGGCTCTACGAATAGGGTGACGACGGTTGAAATGTGTTTTCATTGTGAGTTGTTCAAGGTTCAGAGACTAATGTTCTCTAATCCGCTACGGCCCAGATCGCATCGCTGGACACAGAAAACGACCCCATCGTCTTCTGTTCCAGATGATCGACGAGCCGCTTGAACTCCGCAGCCTCATCGGCACTCGGAGCTTCGGTTAGAAAGATCGGCCATTTGGGTTGGCCCCAGAATGTCTCTTCGTAGATATCGCCTTCCCGCTCGACGAGCAGCAGGCCCGACGTGATGTTCCCTCCAACTTCTCCGAACAGGATGTCGAGTTGGACTGGATCACTGCCCATTTCGACCCACTTGCTGCAGGCGAAACCGGCGCGTGCAATCAAACATGGCAGAGCAGGGTTGTCAGTGCGCTGAATGCCGAGTTCCTTGAACGAGGAATCACGCCGCGATCCTTCAAAGACAGGTTCTCCGTTAATGGCAACCAGCAGGTGATTGTCTGCATAGCCCCAGAATCGATAGCGTCCCGCACGAGGCGGTGTCACCTGTCCGTGATACCACGTCATCCAGCCGCCTTCGCGAGAGTATGGTACGAGGCCTGTTCGGTCAGGGAACTCGTGAAAGGCTCCCGCGATTCCGCGGAAGCTGAGCGGCTCGCCTTGCTTAAACGCTTCAATGTTCGAACCATCATTGAATCCCGAACGAATGAGCGGCAACAGTTCTCGTACGATCACGTCCTCGCTCGGACTGTTCTTAGTGATTGTGGCTGAGCTGTTGTAACCAAGAACCACTCCCCGTAACGAGTCGTCACCTGGATGTGTTGCCGCAAGAGACAGTTCGGGCAATGCCTGCGACAGGCGAGTCGCTTTTCGCTTCTCGGTTTTGCCGTCGCGATCAAATCTGGCAAATTCTCCTTCGTGCATCAGGTCTGCAGACGTGCCCTCGTGATCATCTACTGAGATCTGCCCATCGAGAACCAGAACCTCAGAGCCCTTCGCACCGGCCGTGACAACAAAACTCGTCCCCAGATCAACAAACTTTCGCTGAGCCGTATCGACAACAAATCCCACACCCTGCGGCGGGACGACCAGCTTGACCTGTCCCTCATGGAGCGACACTCGTTGATCACTGTCCAGTTTCATCCTCAGCGGCGCCGTCGCAACGGCATGCACGCCAGTTTCGCGAAACGCCAGTTCGATCAGCCCTCGCTGCATTTCCAGTTCTTCGCCGGCGAACAGTTCCGATCCATCGGCAACATAGCGGTCTTTTCCGGTGGCGCCATCCCCTTCAATCCGTATGACTCTGGCAATGCCGTGCTGGATCTCGCCGGTGCGCTGTTCAGGGGTGCGAAACCAGCCAAACGCGCCGAAAATCACCGAAGCCGCGATAGCGCTGAAGGTCAGCCACAATGGAATCGCCCGCCTCGTCATTCGCGAAGCGGTTACGCGGTCGTTGGGCGCCACTGCCACCTCTTCGGTTGCAAGCTGTTGCCACTTCGCGTCAATCGTCGCGAGCGAACGCAACGTAGCCCGAGCTTCCTCGCTGGTCCGCAGCAGATCCTCCAAGGGCCCCAGCTCTTCAGGAGTGATTGCACCATCCAGATATCGATGAAGCAAGTTGAATTCGTCGTTGTTCATGATTCAGCTCCCGGGAGCGTGCTTTCCATGCAGCGGTACAACTCCTTGCGAATACGTGAGAGGAGTTGATATAGCGAGCCTTCTGTTCGCTTAAGCTGCGCGGCTAGCTCGCGAATGGTTGTGTCCTTGCCGTAGGCCGCTAAAGCCAATTCTCGACGCTCACGCGGCAGTTTGTTGATGCACTGATCCAAGGCTCGCAGCTGCCGTTGACGCAAAGGCAATTCGTCCGCCCCCTCATCAGCCAGCAGCTCAACGATATCTTCCGCCAACACCAATCGATCCCGCGCAAACCGCCGTCGAGCCGAAAGCAGTTCATATCGCGCAATGAGGCAAGCCCACGCACCAAACGCCGAATGGTCATCGAGCGTCGAAAACTTCCGCAAAGCCGCGACACTTACTTCCTGCATCACGTCGTCCACTTCCTGAGCCTTCGGGCAGCAAGATCGCACGAACGCGCGCAATTCGGGTTCGTGCTGCATCCAGAGCCGCAGGAAGATCTCATGTGGATCAGGGGCTTCGTCTTGCCGATCGGATTCTGTTGCCATATTCACTCCTCACCCGTCCGCTACCGATCCTCGCCGAATCTAACGCAGGATTTTCAGAAATTCTTAGGAACGCCCTCACGCAGGACGCAGCCAAGAACGCCTTTGGCGGTACTCTCGCAATCCAAGCACTTAGTTGCGCTCGATCCAGGGCAATGTGCTCCGTATCGATCAACACGGAGTCCAGGCCGTAATCGGGTTCGTCGCCCACCACGTGATATCCGTTTGCTTTGAAGTGCTGTGGAATCGACGTGAGGTTCGGGAGTGCTTCGTGCCACCTGGCACTGTTGTGGTAGATGCCCGTACTGCCGGGGCGTCGGCCGGTCAGCGCGGCAAATGCACTTCCCGATAGTAGCACGCCGAGTATTACGACTGTCGCTGCAGTCGAGAGGAGTCGCTGTAAGAATGACCAGTGCTGATGCATTGTTCTTCCTGTGGCGCTAGATGGATTCAAGTTCGGCAACGGGAATACGGGCGACTTCGATATCTTCTTTGTTGACCGAATAGATCACCCACAAGTGCTTTCCAACGACGACCGAGTGCGGATACTGGTACCCACTGGCCCGTTTTGCTTTACCCTGATAACGCTGCGCCGGGGCGATGAACTTAATGACCGCCATGCGATCGAAATTCAGGCCGTCTCGGGACAACGAGATGGCCAGCATGCTGCGGCCTCCCTGCCTGCTCGACATCGGTAAGGGATTGTTGATCACGTAGTACTGGCCGCCCGGCAGTCGTCCGGAATTAGCGCGAGCGCCGGTATCGTGAAAATTCGTCCGCGTTGGGGCGGTCCATGTCATCCCGTCATCGAAGGAAAAGGACGCGTAGTGGCGTCGTGGCCTGGAGGCTTCAATTTCAGCCTTGCTCTTTCCATGAATGGTCCCTTGATCTCGATAGAGTCTCACACAGGTACCGTCTTTCAGACGCCAGGGAGGCGTCGGTTCGGTCATTCGGTGTTCGTCTTCGGAGTCAGGCCACTGTCTCGGTTTGAAGAGAAGTTGTGGCAAGTTGGCCGGCTCTTTGAACCAGGCGTTGATTTTGGCGACGAGCGCCCGGTCGCCGGCGGGGATAGCGGGATAACCGGGTTCTGGATCGGGGGCTGAGTCCGATAGCCAGAAGACCGGTCCCAACGTTGCGTCATCACGTACCTCACGGGCCAGTAATCCGATCCGGATCCGTGAGACTTCATTGAAACGATAGACTTTCTTTCTCACGGCTCTATCGACACAGGTCACTGCATAGAGACGACCTTCAATCTCGGCGAAGCCCTGAGAGGTTTGAAACGGCTTGGGTTCTTTCGCGACCGAGGCCGGGACGTTGTCGGCAAGTGGCGGAAACAGAGTCTTCGGGTCGGACCATGTCTTGCCATTGTCGGTTGAGTACCGATAGACACCGTGCTGCCCCGAAGTGTTTTCGTCACGTGCCTGGCTATCCCAGCAAGTAAACAGGACTCCCTTGAAGTAAGTGAGGTACCCGTGACCGCCACGCTTGACGGGGCTCGTTCGGGACGCCGCCGCCGTCTTTGCGAGCACGGCGCCAAAGCCGAGCAACCCGCCGCGACTGTAGGCGGAAACATTCTCGACGCGGCGCCACTCTGGACCGGTCACGCCGGGGATGCCGTAGTGCCTAGCGAGAACGTCGTTGACGACCACCGCATCGGCGGCAATCACGTCAGCGACCGGACGATCGTTTACCAGCAGATCTTCGAAGAACCGCACCGGCTCCTCGGCCAGCGCGTCGCGCACCTCTGGCGTGAACTCGGGGAACTGCTTCAGGTTCCGGCCATGGTTCGTGACGAAGTCCCGCACGCCCAGCCAGCGGGCGCCGAACTCTGCGGCCATCCCCCGCATCCGGCTGTCTTTCAGCATGCGGCGCAGTTGTTCCTCCATGACCTCAGGCTCGTGGAGCCGCGCTGCCTTCGCCCGCAGCTCGTCATCGGGGATCGAGTCCCACAGCAGGAAGCTCAGCCGCCCCACATGCTTTGACAAGCAGCGGCTGGATCCGTGTGGCATATGTCTGCGCGAAGTCGTCTGCACCATTGGCAGACGCGGTCGCTAGCGTGAGACACGTAATGAGCGGCACTGCGAAAACCGTCCGGTTCCATCGCTGAGCCAACTTTGATGTGCATCGCATTATCGCCGTTCCTTACCGTTACTCACAGTACGCATTTGTTTGTAGCGGAAGTCGTCAAGACTTTCGGTGACGGAAAGATCTCTCATCGGCGCGTCTTCCTCTTGACCCAGGCGAGGTTGAAGCGAGCCAATGAGAGGTTGGCGTAGGCCCAGTCTCTTGTTCGCTTGATCTTGGGCTTAGCCACGCCGGATTCGTAGAAGCAGAGAATTGTTCCGTCTGACAAAACAGCGAGATCGGAGTAGGCGCTCGGCCCGGGTTCGATTGTACGCTGGATAGGCCAAGTGATTCCGTCGTCGCGACTCAGATGAATCGTCAGGTTTCGTTTACCGTCTGTTCATCGGGGCCGCCCATGTCCTTCGCTTCCTTGTCCGGAGGAAGCACCGGATTCCTGGGGAGGCGAGGTCCCAAGTGAGCGACTTGCACCGGAGGCGAAAACGTCTTGCCGCCATCGGTGCTTCGTCGGAGATGAACTTCGATCTCTCCGCGATCCGCCACGCTGAGCTTCCTGGCTTCACAGTATGCCAAGACCGTACCCTTAGCCGTCACCACAATGCCCGGGATTCGATAGAGCACGAATCCATCTGTTTGCTCCTCGAAAAGTACCGATTTCTCGAAGAAGGGCTCGGTTGCTTGAGCTGCACCAACCAACACGCACCAAGCGATAAGGCAGGAAGCAACCCGAAGAGAATTCTCGCGGATACAAAACCGATACGGATGGCTCGTCATTCCCTCGCCTCCTTCAGTCGTGACGCGAGCAGTTCATCCATCTGATCACTCATACGTTTGAGCAAGGCAGGTTGACTCGCTGCAGTGTTTCGCCGTTCGATCAGGTGTCCAGCGGTTCGCTTCACCCAAGGCGAAACTATGGTCCCCCCAAATGACGACAATCGTATTCTGCTCGAGCCCAAGTCGCTTCAACGCATCGAGCACTTTTCCGACCTGTGCATCGACGTAGCTCACGCACGCGTAGTAACCATGTCGCAGGACTCGACTCTGCTCGGCATCCAAGTCCTCGTTCTTCGGCACGCCCTTGTACCCGCCCAGTTCACGATGAGAATGCAGGGCGATCTTGGGAGACAGCCTCACTGGCTCGCGCACACCTTCCGGCAGTTCAAACGCCGCTCGGTCGTACAGATCCCGTGATAGGGATACGAGATTCCATCCACTGCCAGTCTTAGGGCATGCAGTGATTCGGTATGAACGAACAAGGTTTGGCAAGTCCATCGAGAAGTCTATTACTGATTCTGATTGCCCTATGAGTGTAACGATCGAACCATGGTCGGAACGGAAACACTTGAGCAACTTCACGACTCGTCCCGTTGGTATCGGGTCAACCGAGTCGAAGTGTCCGCATTACAAGTGTTTCTCCTTCGATGGCAGCCATCCGCTGTTCAATTAAAACTACATCTCATGGAAACGCTGGATTGATCCTCTAGCCCAACAATCACGTCGATTTTTTCGCGAGGAAGTTCAACATTCTCAATTACTCGATCCTGATTGGATTCTCGAACCAGACAATGTTTCGGCTGGTATGGCCTGCGATTAGCAGGTCGAGATCGCCGTCTCCATCCATGTCGGTGGCGCGGATGTCGTAGGCCCCCTGATCAACGCCAATGCGATGTTTGGTGAATTGGCCATCGCCCGAATTCTCGTACCAGACCGCTACGCCGTCGACATCCCGACCGCACGTGGCGATATCGATGTCGCCATCTCCATCCAAGTCAACGGTCGCGAGGCAGTGGGGACCACGGATGCCCGAATCAATTTCGAATGCCTCGAAGCTTGGTCCTTTGAACCAGAGAATTCCTTGGCCGTGTCCCCGGGTGGCAATGAAGTCGATGTGCTGGTCCTGATCCACATGGACTGGATGAATGTTCGTTGCACCGGGCTGGTTTGCGGACAGTATATGTTTCGTCCAACGCCCCGCAGCATCGGCCGGTTGTTCCCACCAGGCAAACCACTCGCCTCCAGGAAATCCTTCGCCACCTTTTGCCGCGCAACAGATGTCAGGACGGCCATCTTGGTTGATGTCACCTATCCCGGTGTAATGCGAACCGCCGGGTGCGTCGCGATCGGCAAAAACATGCCGAATCCAGCTCTCTGCGGCGTGAGGGTTTTGTGGAACTTCAAGCCATGTCAGTGAATCTGGTATCTCCGTCTTCCCTTCGGGTCGTCCCGAGTTTGCGATCAGATCGAGGCGACCGTCCTGATTCACGTCGCCCGTAATCAGACAATGCGTACCGAGAATCTCATCGTCAACAGTCCGATACTTCCACGGCTTGTTGGCCAGCGGATCATTGGGACACTCAAGCCAAAACACCGTGTTGTTCGAACCGCAAAAATCAAGATCTCCGTCGCCGTCAACATCCATCAAGCAACCGTGGATGCAGCTGGTTCGCGGTTTGTTCCGTGAACGACCCTCTCCAAAAACATGAAGGGTGTGCGGCTTCCAGTCCGGCCCTTTAAGCAAGACAACGCGTCCGTCGTAAGATGAAACAACATCGATTGATCCATCATCGTCAAAGTCACTTGCAACCGCCGAGTTAATCATGCTTGTCGCATCCGACACCACGACATGCTTCTTCCACCCGGTATGCGAACTTGCGTCAGACTTGCTCTGTGCAAAAAGCCAGGTCATGAAGTCCGACTCTTTGTCACACCGTTCGCTGCTAATGTGAGTCGTTCCGTTATCAGCACCGACAATCATTTTTCCGGATACCCCATGATTGTCACCCTTCCAAATGGTGAGTTTCATGTTGCCACCCAGGCGTTCGATTTCATCGAACACTTTTAGGTCTTTCTCGATGGGGCAGACACCATCCTTGTCACCATGAAAAGCCCAGATCGGTACATTCTTGATTTTCGAAGGATCGATGAAGTCTTCTGTTCTCTTCAGACCGCTTCCCGCTGATGGTGCGGCTGCCGCGAAGTATTCGGGATCGAGCTGAATGAAAATGTACGTTCCGTGCCCGCCCATCGAATGCCCCATCACATAAATTCGGTTCATGTCGACCGATGGCAATTTCGCGATCAGCGCCTTGACGTTCTTCAGGTCGTCGGAATCCCACAACTCAGCTGCCTGGGGGGCAACGACATAGCAGGGAAAGTCCTTTCTTCGCTGTGATTCAGCCAGTTGCCGATTCCAGTCCTTGAGCTGCTTCTGGTTGTCTGTGCCTTTACCGCCTCCGCCATGCAGAGAAACGATCACCGGGTAGCTCTTGCTTGGATCGAAGCCAATCGGCTTCATCACCCGGACTGGCATACCGTCGAACACACTTGGCTCATACAGTTCACGCCACTGCTGAGCATCTGCGGTACTTCCGACCAGCAACAAAGCGACGACAATGATCAGTCTCAACATCTTCGGATACTTAGGGTGTTAAAACAAAGCTGTTCGGTGACTCGTAATTATCGACGCTTGAAGACCTGGCTGTTGGCGACGAGAACGATCAGGTCGCGAAGGCCGCAACCATTCTTGGCGCTCGCGCGCGCCAACTTTCCGCTTCAGAAAGTCGGCATCTATTTTAACCAGATCAAGAATGCTTGATCTGACCGCCAGTTCCACAAAGCATGGTGCGTCGATCAAGTCTTCTGGTCATTCTATCGCCTCTTACTTTCCAGCGTCGTCCTGCGGCTTCCGTTTGGGTCTCCGCTTATCTCTCCATGCGTATGTGATACTGCGAATGTATGCCGCCGTTTCACGCGGAGACAGGTAGCCGGACTTATCGCAATCGGTTCGCTTGAAAATGTTTTCGATCTGTTTTGGCCGAGTTCTTCTGGCTGTTTGATTTAGCTTCTTTGCGAACCTTTCTACGCGTTTGGCGTTCCGCTTTTCTTTTCGCTTTGTCGTCCGGAGTTGGTTCATCGGTAACTCCCAGCTCTTCCTTCAGCGCTCTTGGCAGCGTTACCGTTTTGCCCTTGATTTCGAGTCGTTTGACGATTTCGATCTGTTTGTCGATCTGGCCGGGCAGAGCGGCGTTCCCTCCGGGAATGAACTCTCCAAAAGGACGACCAATGACTTCGAGGTCCTGCCGCATGAGATCGCCCATTTTTTTAATACGAGTGGCCTGATCTGTATGATCAGCCAGGTTCTTCATTTCTTTCGGGTCTCTCTTCAGGTGGTAGAGTTGATCTTCGTCAAAGAAACCGGGGCGATCTGCCCCTCTTACTCCGATCCCCAAACGCCCAATGTAGGCCATGGCTCGAGGTAGGTTTTGCGGCGCGGCTCTCTTGATCGCAGCGATCTGTTCTTTGGTGTAGCGAACGGCGATGTAGGACCAATCCTTGGTGACCGTTGCTCGCGCAGCTCCCATTTCGAGATAAAGATGATTCCGCCAATCTGCGGCTGTTCCGTTCGGGAAAAGAGGCGTGAGACTCTGTCCATCGATCCGGTAAGACTCCGGTTTCTCCGCTTTACCCAGTTCGAAGAAAGTGGGTACGAGGTCGATATTCTGCACGAGTTCATCACACACCTGCCCTGCGGGGATTCCGTTTGGCCAGCGCATGATCATGGGGACTTGACAACCACCGTGTGAAAAGACGGATGCTTTGCCGTCGCGACCGTGATCCGGCGCAAAAATCACCAGCGTGTTGTCATCGATTCCGAGTTCCTTCAGCTTTCGGAAAATCGCCCCGAGCGAATCGTCGATCCACGCTTCACCAGCCACATGGCTGTCGGGATCGAAACCTTTCTCAGTGATTGTTTTGAGAAGCTCTGCGCGCGGTGTCATGACCTCTGGAAGATTTCGGGTTTCCCCCTCTCCGGTGATGAGTGGGTGATCCATGGACTTTCGCCAGGACCTATCGGGCCCATGCAGCAGGGTGCTGCAAAGATGAAGGTAAAAGGGGCCGTCCTTGTTCTCTTCAATGAATTCCAGAGCCGCCATCGTCGTCCACTCTGCGTTGTGCATGGAATAGGGCGAACGCACGTTCTCCGGGTAGACGTTTTTCGCCCATGAAAAGCCCAGCGTTTTGAGGTAACGACGCATCCAGAGTTCGTTGTGTTTGAACTGCGCCGAGGTTTCAGGCCCAGGACTCGCGTCTTTGGGAATGTCGATCCATCCGTTTTTGCCTTTGTAGAACTCCGGGAAATCCAAGCTGGAAGTGAGGTGAAACTTCCCGACGAACCCGGTGGTATAGCCGGCTTCACGGAGAACATTTCCTACGTTCATGTTGTCGCGTTCCAGTGCGACATTGAAATTGGGAAGCCCCTGATTCTCTTTGCCGCCGACCGCTTCAGCATAAAGTTTGCTATGCGAATTACCAGCAAACCGACCGGTCAGGAAGCTGTATCGAGACGGAGTACACACCGAGCTGCTGACGTAGGCTCGAGTGAACTTCATTCCTTCATTTGCCATGCGGTCGAGATTGGGAGTGTAGGTATCGCCCCCGAACGCGGCGATGCTCGACGGGTTCTGATCGTCGATCAGAAACATGATGATGTTCGGTCGCTCTCCGCGAGCGGCTGTGGCAACCATTGCCGACAGACAGAGGATCGAAACTGAAATATTGGTTTTCATGGTGAGTTTTTTGGATAACAGCATGCTTGGTGGATCACGCTCCCTACAGGGCTGATCATTTGGATGATTCTGGAGCTTGGCTGCTCTTCTTCGCTTCGCGCGTCTTGATGCGTTGTGCTTTTTGTTTTTCGCGAGCCGCTTTCTTTTCTTCTTTCGACATTCTTTTGGCTGGTGCGCCGGCATCAGGACTCCAGCGTTTCTCCTGCTTGCCTACCGGGTCCGCCATTTCATCGAGCCATGCGTTGTATTTCTCCGTGAGCTCGGAAACCACTCTCGGGTGTTTCGTAGCAAGGTCGGTGGTTTCGCTGAGATCTTGTCCGAGATCGAAGAGTTCAATACGCTTTTTCTCTGCGACCAGTTTCCAATTCCCGCTGCGAATGGCCCACTTTCCATTGGCACCCGCAGAACTCCAGTAAAGTTCGTCGTGGAGCTTGTCGGTTTCACCTTTGAGGGCGGGCAGGATACTCGTGCCATCCAGAGGTTTGTCCTTTGGCATGGGAAGTCCAGCAGCGTCGAGTGCGGTAGCAAACAGATCAATCGACCACATGGGAACGTCGCACGTTTTCCCGCCTTCCAGTTGAGCCGGCCACGACACAATGAACGGGACATGAATTCCGCCTTCGTAGTCCATCTGCTTGAAACCGCGAAGCGGTGCATTGTTGGCGTGCATGGTTTTAGAGCCGCCGTTGTCCGTGAGAAAGATCAGCAGAGTATTGTCGAAAATGTCGTGCTTCTTCAGCGAGTTCACGATCTCCCCGACTCCCATGTCGAGGTGCTTGATCATCGCCATCAGGATGTCGCGTGTTTCGTCCCCAGTAACGTTCTTGATGTCTGCTTCGGGGGCCTCGGGTGGAGCATGCACTGCGTTGTAGGCGACGTAGAGAAAGAAAGGCTCCTCTTTGTGGCGGTTGATAAAATCGACCGCTTCCTCTGTGATGCGAGTGGTGAGGTAGCCTTCTTCTTTGATGGGCGTTAGGCCACGATAAATGGGGTGATCCATGTCTGAGTGGTCAAAGTAGGGATGCGCCCCGCGTCCCATGAAGCCATAGAACTCATCGAACCCTCGATTCATGGCGTGGTACTCTTCCGTGAGTCCGAGATGCCACTTCCCCAATGCACCAGAGACGTAACCGGCTGGCTCCAGCCGCTGAGGGATAAACACTTCATCAAGCGGAACGCCTGAGCCCCCTTCCCCTGCCGTATAGATTCCAAATCGTTGCTGATAACGACCTGTCATGAGTCCTGCACGAGTTGGCGAACACACGTGCCCACTGGTATAGCCCTGAGTGCAGATGATGGACGAATGTGCGAGTGCATCGATATTCGGTGTACTGACTTCTGGCGGGGAGTGCGGATTGTAGCTGACATCGGCATAGCCCTGGTCATCTGTGAGAATGATGACGATGTTCGGTTTCTCTTCCGCCAAAACGACGGAAGGCATTCCGATCAAACAGAGGAGCAGTGCTTGCAGTACGTGTCGAAGTCTCATGGTCACCATTCAGGTTTTTTGCGGATTTAAACTTACGGGGTGAGTTGAAACAGGTTTTCAATCTGTTCGCCGGTCAGAGCTGATCCGAAGAAGGCAAGTTCGTCGATCCGTCCGTGCCAGAAACCCGACCTTCGATTCCGTTTCTTGCCGTCGGACTCTTTCGGGATTCCCCCGACGCTGAGAGAGTTGTGTGGTTGTGCTTGAAACCCATTTGAAGGCTCCGAGGCAGCGAGGGCTCCGTTTCTGTATAGCCGCAAACCTTCCGCCGTCTTGAGAATTCCTGTGACGAAAAAGGTCCGGTGCGGTCGCTCTCGCACTAGGTTTTCCGTCACCCTTCGGCTCGTTCTTGGGTTTTTACCCACTCAGGGCTGGAGGATTTTTCAATGGCATGTCTATTTGTCTTTGGAAAACCCAAGCATCCAATCGACCAATTCCACTGAACTGAAAACCGCTGCGTTTGCTTCGCCATGGTTCGCTTCGGGAAACTCGGAATGTTTTACATTCACATTCCCTGCCGCCCTCAAGCGTTCGACCATTCTCTTGACGCCTGTCGTTCTCTCTCCGTCTGCTTCGCCTGCCATGCCCCAGATTGGCAACTTCACGAGACGCTTCGCATCACCCGTTTCATCAGCCGGAAAACCACAGGGAGCTGCCGCCGCAAATCGGTCCGGTGATTCATTGATCCAGATCCAAGTCCCCCAGCCACCCATGCTGTGACCCATCACATAAACGCGGTTCCTGTCGATCTCGGGATGATTCTCCAGGAAATAATCAAGCATCGTATTCAACGAACCCGCATCCCAGATATCGGCGGAGTTTGGCTCCAGTAAAATCAAACTCCTCCCGGCAAGCTCCGCCAAACGAAGCCCCTTGACCTCCGCCGATCGCGCAAGTTGGCGTTCGAGGCTCATTGTTCTGCCCCCACCGCCATGCAATGCAATCAGCAACGGCAACTTCCCTGCGGGCCTTTTCACGGGAGAAGCCATGAACGCGACCTTCTTGAGCTTTCCCAGTTTTTGATGCAACTCATCAGGCCACACAACCAGCTCAACATCAACGTTGTTGAACTGTTCGTTGACTCCGGCCAGCGTTTTGTTGAGTTCGGCTTTCTCAATCTGGCTCATCCGCTTCTGCCTGAACAACCAATCCCAAACATTTTCGGTCTTGTCCGGCCGATTCGAGGCGTACTCGGTGACGTAGCCTTTATCGGGGTCGTCGCCGGTGTAGTTGAAGGCGAGTCGGTTGGAGCCGTGGCCAACACCGGTGACGGTGGTGAGTTTGGCGTTGGCGCCCAGTTTCTGGAGGCGGTCGAAGGGGTGGCGGGAACCGACGTAGTCGACGACCTTGTCGTCTTTGCCGTGGAAGATCCAGAGAGGCACGTCCTTCATGCGGCTGGCGTCAAGCCAGGGAAAGAAGAGACCGGCCGAGGGGATGGCGGCGGCGAAGCGGTCGGGATGCTGATAAACGGCGGTGAAGGTTCCCGCGCCGCCCATGGAGTGGCCGAGGCAGTAGACGCGGTCGGCGTCGATCTTGTATTGCTTGCTGAGTCTGGTGTCGATGTATTCGAGAACGATGCCGAGAACGCCCTTTTTGAGGCGCGGGTCGTTGGGGTTCTTTGCGACCTCGGCGGCGAGATCGAGGGTGCGTTGACCGAATTTGCGCATGCCCTCGGGAAGGTCGTCGATTTTAATCGTACCTGGTTCGGGAAGGAGACCGTGCTTGGCGGAGGGATCGAACCATGAGCCGGGCGACTGCGGAGCCAGCACAAAGCAGGGATACTTGCGGCGGAGTTCTTCGTCGGCCAGCCACTCGTTCCAGTTGCGCAGGTTTTTGATGTTACTCGAACCCTTTCCACCGGCGCCGTGAAGGCTGAGGATCAGCGGGTAGGTCTTGTTCGCGTCGAAGTCGATGGGTTTCATCAGCCGATACTTGACACCCTTGAACTCGCCCGGTTCATAAAGGGCGAGGGTTTCAGGGGAGACTGCGGGCTTGGGGCCGCGCCGATTTTGCGCGACGGCGGAGGAGAATGCGGCGATCAAGAGGAACAGTATCGTGACAAGGATGAAGTTTCGCATGAAGTTACCCTCAGTGTTATGGCTTTGATTTGTAGAAATCTTCGACTGTGGACGCCGTGGTTTTCCCAAGTTTCACTTAGCCTTCGGCGTTGAAGTAGAACTCGTACCAGCGAGTCTCCTGACCATTGGGCGGGTCGGACGGCAGTCCGGGGGGACGCATTTGATCAGTCCATTGAAGAATGGACCGGTCTTCCTCAGCGCTTGTGGCTTCTTGATTCTCGTTTCGCAAGGAAGCGAACCGGCTTCGGATCTCTTCGAGCGATCCAAGTGTCAGGTAGAACTCGTACTCAATGACTTGTCCGCTCCGGAGACGAAGTTTCCGTATCGGTGCGACGTACGAGCAGGCTGATCCACGCGGGCCCGATTTCCCATCACCTTTGTACCGGTAGCAAGTGAACTTGGATGTGCCGGGTGTAAGGATGCCAATGCCCCAGTCCTGGTCATCCACATAGGCGACCCAGTCTTCGGAAGTGCTGCCAGATTCGTTAGGCCATCCCGGCAGCCGCCGAACCAGTTTCTTCTGTTGAACATGGACAAGGTGTTTGAGCTCGGCGTCGACGAAGACGGCGGGCATCTCTTGAGATTTTGTCGTACCGTGATTTTTACCCGTGTACGTCAACTTGCAACGCACATGTGCTATCGGGCCTTCGAGTGTGATCCACTGTTCCATGATGGCCTCGGGACAGGGCTTCCCGCTGGCCCAGTGTCGTGGTTCGACCTTGGCGTACAGGCCAGACTCCGCGTCGATGCTGAACTCTAAAACACGTGAATCTTTTCCACGCCAACTGCCACCTTGGATCGGGTTGTACCGCCAGGGTTTTCCATTCCAGTCAGATCCGTCGGGGTCTCCATAGTAGGACTGCTGAATGAAACGCCCGTGATCATAGTGGTTCAGCACGTTGCGCTCGGTACCCGCTTCTGCAAAGAAGCCGATGCAGGCGCCTCGCGACTTGTTGACACCGATGCGGATCGTTCCGTTGTCTAGGAACTCCCAATGATCATTGTTGTGTTTGCGCTGAGAACCGGGATCCTGCGCGGTAGCGCCCGGTGAAAAGAGCCCAACCCAAAACAGGCCAACGACGACTGGCCAACCTGATCTCGTGTACTCAGTGGGGGACATGAATCGATGCATCATCGGATCCCATTCAATCCAAAATACGCTGGAAAAGGTCTTTCATTCATGATGTTGCTTCTTTCGAGAATCGCTGTTCTCGATGATGGTTCATTTCGGATTTACCTCGACTGAGCCGCTTGAGCCCGTTGGCGTTCCTTCTTCGTCGGCGGAAGTGATTTCACGTAGGGGGCCAGCCAGGCCGGGCAAAGCAAACCCAAGCCCCCATGCTCGGGAATCCGTCGAAGGCGAATCCCGTATTCATCACATTCTCTGCCGGTCCATGCGTTGGGATTGTCCCGATTGTCGGCTGCTGCCACGCCTAAAGAGAAAAGACAGACGAGCCCCGGTACCAGAACGCGAAGCAGGCCGGGGGCGACTTTCTTGAGATGAATCTTGTTCAAGAGGAACACCTGTTGGGGAATGGTTGTTTCGTGGGACTCGGATCAATCAACTTTCCACAGCCTGACCGAATCAAACATGATTCGGTTGAATGAAGATCGCACACAAAGGCACGAAGCGACCGTGGCAAAATCATGTGTGTTTCCAGCCTTCTTTCTTGGTGCCTTTGTGTCTTTGTGCGAGCATTTTTCATCGGGCCTTTCTTTGTGCATCATCTTTGAACTGGCGGTGACCCAATACGGATGTGCTCCTCCGAGAAACCCGCGAAACTCATCGAACCCGCGGTCATTCGGAACTTCTCCCTCAAGCGAGCCCACATGCCGTTTTCCATCGTAAACATGCATGGCTGCTTTCAGGAATCGATTCATTCTATTTTAACTCCGGTTGGATCGTCGGCAGAGCGTCGCCGAGTCATACTCTACACGGTAGAACGGGAATGGTATCCTGGGTGTGAGTCGATCTTGAGTCACAGGTAGAAGTAGAATAGCAGGATGATCAGACACAGAATTGAACGTCGCGAGATGCTACGTGGAACGGGCGGGGCGCTGCTTGCTCTGCCATATCTCGATGCAATGGCTGCATCTCCTGCGCTAGCGGATGTCCCGATGCGACTGGCATGCGTCGGTTTGAACTTTGGCCTTGTGCCGCAGTTGTTTTTTCCAAAGCAAGCTGGCCGCGACTACGAGCTGACCGATCGGCTCACGCCGCTGGAGAAACTGCGGGACGACTTCACGGTATTTTCCGGGTTGGATCACGGCGTGAATGCTCAGGGTGGGCATGGTGGTGTGCACGCCTTTCTGTCCGGGGTGCTGTCCAAAAATTCTGCTAGCATGCCCGAGGCCAATATCAGCATCGATCAGAAAGCCTCGCAGCTTGTTGGCGCTGACACGCGTTACCCGTCGCTGCAGCTTGCAAGTGGTAACGATCCCAACAACATGATCTCGTGGAGTGCATCGGGGGTGGCTGTCCCGCCAGTGGCGAATGTTGAGACCATCTACAACCTACTTTTCCAACGGGTTGACCCAACACGCCGAGACAGCACTCAGGCGGAATTGGCCGCACGCACAAGCATACTTGATCTTGTCAAAACGGACGCCGATTATCTCAAACGGAAAGTCGGAGCGCGAGATCGTCGCAAGCTCGATCGGTATTTCGATTCGGTTCGTTCTGTGGAAAGACGTTTGGTGCAATCCAGCCAGTGGCTGGACAAGCCGAAGCCGATCGTTGATTACAGATTGCCTGCCGAAGCGAACCGTTTGGATTTTGTCGATCGCGTGCCGTTGTACTACGACCTGATGAGTCTCGCGCTGCAGACCGATTCGACGCGAGTCGTCACTCTGGCATTGGCCGACATCGGTGCCAATTACGGCGGCTTCAATATTAGCCGAGGGTATCACCAACTCACGCATCACGGCAAAGTTCCTGAATACATCGCCGAGTTGTCGATCATCGAACAGTTCCACATGGAGCAGCTTGCCCGATTCTTGACACGATTGAAGTCCGTGGACGAGCCCAACGGAAAAACGCTGCTCGACAACAGCATGGTGTTGTTTGGCAGCGGAATGGGAAATGCCAGCTCTCATTCCAACAAGAATTTGCCGTTGATTCTTGCCGGCGGTGGTTTCCGGCATGGGGAACATAAGTCGTACTTCAAAGGCACAAATCAAAAGGTCTCGACTCCTGCAGGCAATCTGTTTCTGTCCATGCTGCTGCGATTTGGAGTGGAGACCGATAGATTCGGAACAGCCACGAGCACACTGACTGGGCTGGAGGTGCAGGGATGAGCGAGCGATGGTTCGGTAACCCGCAAGGCGCTAGCCGCGGATTGCGCGGCATCAACCTGGCGGGGGCTTGTGGCGCCCTTCCGCTGGCAATCCTCGTGGTGCTGATCTTCGGGACCACGGCCAATGCGGAGGATGAATCCAGCGAGACGCTCGCGCCCTCGGTCGCCAACCACTTCCAGCAGTACTGCTATCGTTGCCACGGTGAAACCACACAAAAGGGCGCTCGACGTCTGGATCGTCTGCCGCTCGCGATGAAAGCCGACAGCGACGCAGCCACCTTGCTTGAAGAGGCGCTCGACGCCATGAATCGGGGCGACATGCCGCCCCAGAAGAAAGGAGTCACCCAGCCTCCAGCCAGCGAGACAAGACGAGTCGTCGCGACGATCACGAAGTATCTTTCACGCCTGTCGAGCGTCAATGCATCCCAAACCACGATGATGCGGCGGCTTAACCGTTTTGAATACGTCAACACAATGTGCGATCTGCTGGGACTGCGTCGGGAGTTCTTTTCATTTACGTCCGATTTTCCAAGTGACGCGACGGAACATGGGTTCGATAACAACGGCGAAGCACTCACGCTGTCCGATCATCAGTTGCATCGTTACCTGGAGGTAGCTGAGACTGCGCTTGATGCGGCGTCGTTTTTTGATGTCGAGCAGCCGGAGTCACAGAGATGGACCTACACGGGGAATGATTTCAACGGCGTTTCGTCGTACGAGCGAGCGCCGGTCACGTGGCGACTCATTGTCAACGAAGAGTATCTTGAGATCGGCCACGGACAGCCGAGTGAGCGGCACCCTAATTTCGTCAAGTCTTTCGTGAGCGACGGTGGAGTTCCAGCTGACGGCTGGTACACGATCAAGGTAAAGGCAGCTGCAGCCAATCGCCTCGATCACGGTTACGATCACCAAGAGTTCGATCGCTTCACGACGCAGCACCTCAAAATGGCACTCTGGATCGCACCCAGCGTGAGATTGCTGGACAAGAATGCGGCAGACCAACGACAACTGCTCAAGGTGTGGGATTTGCCGGACGGTCAGCCCGACGTATTTTCTCATCGAGTCTGGCTCAACCAAGGGGCCATCCCGTTTGTCAGTTGGACCAATGGAGTCAGCTCCAAGGGCAACATCCGACAAGTTGCTGAGAAGCACCACCCTGAAGTGATCCGAGCGACCAAAACGCAGATCGACGCTGCACAACTTGGCAATCCTGACGAGATCGCGAGAGTCGCACGACTCGCGAAGAACAAAAACAATAAGCTGCTCTCCGAGGTGTATCACGGGCCTCGCATTCGCGTTTGGAGCATGGACATTGAAGGTCCGAAATTCGAGAATTGGCCACCCGCAAGTCATCAACTGCTATTCGGCAAGGAGACCGATGCTACAAAGATCGACATCGATCAAGCAGTGGTTAAGTTTGCGTCTCGCGCATTCCGACGGCCCGTGTCAGCCAAGGAGGTCGCGCATTACGCGGGATTCGTTCGCAACCGAGTCAGCAGCGGTGACTCTCATGCGAAGGCCATCAGGTTGGGACTGACGGCCATTCTGACGTCGCCGCGTTTTCTTTACCTTGATGAGGGTAACGACGAATCCGGCTCGGAGCTCCATTCACACGAACTGGCCACCAGACTGTCTTATTTTCTGTGGAGCAGCATGCCGGACGACGAGCTCACAATGGCCGCCAAGTCAGGAAGGCTTGAAACGTTTGACGGTCTGACAGCTCAAGTCGATCGCATGTTGCGCGATAGGAAGGCGGGCGCGTTTGTCGAGCACTTCACGGACACATGGCTCCGCATCAATACACTTGGGGAGATGCCGCCCGATCCGAAAGCATTTGAAGCCTATTATCGAGACCGGCTCGCGGAGCTGTTCAAAAAAGAAACTCGGATGTTCTTCAGCGACCTGCTACGAACAAACGGCTCGATCGTACAACTTCTCGACAGCGACTACACGTTCGTCAATGACGCGCTGGCCAGCCACTACGGCATCAACAACATCCAAGGAGAGTATTTCCGCAAGGTCGCCCTTCGGCCGGAACATCGTCGCGGCGGATTGCTCGGTCAAGGAAGCATTCTCACCGTCTCCGCCAACGGTATCGAGACCTCGCCGGTCGTTCGCGGCATCTGGGTCCTCGAGAATATTCTGGGCACTCCACCTCCACCGCCTCCACCCGACGTGGAGCCCCTCGAACCAGACACACGCGGCACAACGACGATTCGCCAACAGCTGGACAAACATCGCAACGTGGCGGCGTGCGCTGACTGCCATCGGAAGATCGACCCGGCCGGATTTGCTCTGGAGTTTTACGACCCCATCGGCGGCCTACGAACACAGTATCCGGTCCGTGGTGACGAAGGTCCTCCCGTGGATGGTTCCGGCCAGCTTCCGACGGGAGAAACATTTGAAGACGAACGTGGCTTGAAAAAACTGCTCGTCGCTCGCAAAGACAGGTTTACGGAAGCGCTGACAGAGAAACTACTGACCTACGCGACGGGACGTTCGATGACATTTCGCGATGACGCGGAGATCAAACGGATTGCCGCTGCGAGTGCAAAGAGCGGGTACGGACTGCGTGATCTGATCGTCAAGGTCGCTACCAGCGAGACATTCAAGCAGCGGTAGTCCTGAACGCCCGCTCCGTCGTCCCGTCAGGCAATACAAAATGAGACGATCTGCACCTTGATCGCTGCCAATTCCAGCTGCCTCATGGCGTGATCCTCAACTTGCCGAAATGAATGTGTGTTCGCGGCTTGTCCGCAGTCCCGCTATCCCACACGCAGCGAAAGTCACCCGGGGCAACTTCACAGAGTGTTGGATAGGAATTCTTGATGCTTGCGTGGTAGAAGGTCTTTTCGTCGCTCCAGTCACCACCCGGTGGTTTGATCTTGTAACGCAGAGACGTGCGTCCGCCGTTGGGAAAACCGGGCGCCCTGTCACGTTGTGCTGGGCCGTCGTTGTAAACGTAAATATGTGTGCCACCAGTAGAGCGTCCGAAGAATCCCTTCGATTTGGCGTTGTGTAAATCGGGCTCGGGACGAGCTTCGGACCACGTTTGGCCGTCGGTGCTGATGCTGGAATACGCCCGCGGCGGATCTGTCGTCCGGTCCGTTTCGTCGTAGTTGGCGGTGCGCATCACGATTTTCAGTTCACCCTCTTTGTCGCCAGCAGCAATGTTGCCCTCATGAAGAAACACACGAGCATCGGTAGGCTGTGGAATGAAGGCTTCCAATTTCCATTCCAGCATGCTGGTGCTGCTGAGGATGAAATGATCGCGTGAGCCGCGTGGATCAGAGGCCAGCGTGTTTCGATGTGCGGGCATCAGGAAACGTGTCTTCCCGTCGATCTTCGTCTTCACCGGTGCAGCGTTCAAAATTAGCGGTCCGGTGTAATGCATGGCCATCTCAACTTGTGTCCATGATCGCCCGCCGTCGGCCGTAAACGCTGCAGCAAGCTGTGATTCTTCGCTGTTGCGTTGGGCAATCGAACACCGCATGGCAAAGCACCAAATGATCGCCTCCCCCGGTACGCGATACAGGACGGGGTTGGCATAGGCAAACTGAATCGCGCCCTGTCGCCTGGTGTGATCGAAAACCGCTACGGGCTCCTCCCATGTATCGCCGTCATCTCTGGAAAGAGTGGCGAAGATATCGCCCATGTCCTTCTTGCCGTTTCTCATTGCCCCGAAGGCAACCAGAAGCTGATTCTTTTTGTCGCCCTGAATGATGAATGGCTGCCAGACTCGCCACGCCTGCGGATGTTGCTCCACACGGCGGATCGTTCGGACGTCTGTCACGTCGCCCGAATAATCGGGTTCGTCGCCCAATGCAGCAGATGTGCACTGTGCAGCAGTTGCAAACAGAACCAAGGCACAGGTAAGCACCCGATGCAGTGGAAATGAAGAATCACCAGTTGTTCTCATGCCGCTACCTCATTTCTTCTTTCTACTTTTCGGTTTGGCGTCCCTAGCGGGCAACCATCTTGCAAGTTCTGTCTTGACATCCACAAACTCTGGTCGAGTCGCGAGGTTCGTCCATTCGTTGGGATCATTCGAGTGATCGTACAATTCCTCGCCGCCATCGACGTAGCGAATGTAGCGCCATCGCTGCGATCGCAGCGCATGGTTTCCTGGTCCGTGCGATGTCAACGCAGGACGCTCCCAGGCACGGTTCGGATCAGTCAGCAATGCCGCAATGCTTTGCCCGCTCAGCCCATTCACTTCCGGAAGTTCACACAACTCATTGAGCGTGGGAAACAGATCAAGCATCCCCACCGGCTGCTGGCAGACGGAGCGCTGCTGCGTCACACCGGGGGCAACAACCACAAAGGGGATCCGCGTTGATCGTTCCCAGAGTGTGAATTTGTGCAGATGCTGTTTTTCACCTAAATGCCAGCCGTGATCGGACCACAGCACGACGATGGTATTGTCCGCGTGCCCGCTTTGGTCCAGTGCGTCGAGCAAACGTCCCACCATGGCGTCCGCCAGCGAGATGCTGGCCAGATACGCCTGCAGGAGTTCGCGGTACTTGCCTGACTTCCTGACCAGCTCGTAGTCTTCGCGCCGCTGCGATGCGAACTTCAAACCCATCGCGGGAAGATCATCGAGGTCATCGTCCTTGATCTCGGGAAGATGAATGGACTCCAGCGGATAGGTGTCGAAGTATTTCCGGGGCGCGTAGAACGGCAAATGAGGTCGATAAATGCCGGCGGCTAAAAAGAACGGACCTTCGTGCGTCTGATCGAGGAAGTCGACCGCCCACTGCACCATCTGGCCGTCTCCCGTTTCGGCTTCCGTTTTGTCGAGTGGTCCCCAATCAAACTCACGCGGATTCTTCGGTGGCTTGGCTTGTGCTTTGACGCTCGGTAACCCGTTAAGCGGAAAGCCATCCGGAAAGCGGAAGTTGCTGACATCCAGGCCACGATGCAATCGGTTTTGGTAATGACCGTCGAAAACCTGATCAAAGTACGCGTGCCAGTCGCTCGGACGGTTGAATCCCGGCATGTGGTGATACACCTTGCCGCCACCCACAACGTGATATCCGTTTGCCTTGAAGTGCTGTGGAATCGACGTGATGTTCGGCATCGCTTCGTGCCAGCGAACACTGTTATCGTAAATGCCAGTACTGCCAGGTCGCCTGCCGGTTAATGTGGCGACTCGTGATGGATTGCATACCGGCGCGGCACAGTGGGCGTTGGTAAACAACATCCCACGTGCGGCCAACCGATCGATGTTCGGAGTTTTCACATCAGGATGTCCGCCCAGGCAGCCGACCCAGTCGTTCATGTCATCGACGACGATCATCAGGACATTGGGGCTTGCGGCTGGCGCACTCCCCGGCAGCAGCACGCCGAGTATCACGACGATGGCGGCGGCCGAGAGGCATCGCTTCAACAACGACCAGCGTCTATTCATCAAACGGTCCATTTCACAGTTGGCGTTCTGGTCTGTTGAGCGAACACGTCGTCCACGACGACAAAGCCATGCAGCAAAACAGCAGCCAGCATGATACGAAGAAGGAGGGGGTACTTTTTCCATGGAGCATTCGCCGCCAAATCAATCCAATAGGTATTCCGGGTATTTCCACGAGTGTTTCTTGCCGGCCGATTTCTTTTTCACCGATCGAACTTCGGCCGTTAGCCTGCGCAGCTTCTCCGGGTCGAGTAGCGGGTCGTTCGTATCGCGTCGCCACTGATGGAGTCGCTGCTGCAAATCTGCACGTATCTTGGCGTAACCTGGATCTTCGGCGAGATTCCGGAACTCGTGGGGATCGGTTTTCAGGTCGTAAAGCTGATAGCGTGGTGGACGGCGCATCAAGGCATAGGCTGCCTTGACCTCTAGCCGCGAGGCAGCGATCACCGCATTCAGGTCCAAAACTCCACTGTAGTCCTGCTCGCCGAAATCCCCCTGCAGTTTCTCGATCGTCTTGTCATAGTCGGGGTGCACGGTATCGGGCAGTAGGCTTTCGATGAGCTTGTAGCGGTCGTTGCGTACACTTCGCTGTGGAAAGAAATTCGGCGCTGCTGCATGGGTGTGATACTCTGCAAAAAAGTGAGTTAGCCAGTTGGTAGGGCCGGGTCGGAACAGCGGTTGGAGTTTGGCGCCGGGCAGGCCTTCCACCGCCTTTGCTCCAGTTGCTTTGATCAGCGTTGGCATCAGGTCCAGAGTCGACACCAACTCATCACGGACCTGCGGAACAATATGGTCCGGCCAACGCATCAGCATCGGAATGCGTAATCCCCCCTCATAGCAAGTCCGCTTGCCGCGCAGCATGTCGGCCCCGTGATCGCCGATGTAGATGACGATTGTGTTATCGGCTTTTCCACTTTGATCGAGGGCCTGCAGCAGATCACCGACGAGCCAGTCAAGTCGACTCATGCAGTTGTAGTAGTCGGCCACCATCTCACGGAATTCGGGCGAGTCGATGCCCATGTAGTCCATCACCTGCACGTCGTCTTTGGATTGTGGTTCCTTCGGCAGTCCGTCGACCTGTTTGAGCCACGGATCGTGGGCGTCGGGATAGTTCACGCTCAGGAAGAACGGTTCCTCGCCAGCGTTAATGAATTCCTTCGCGTGCCTGGCATAGTCACTCAGGCTGGTTCGCTGGAAGTTTGCACTTGTGATCTCGCGCATGTCGAACGGAAACGCCGACGCTGGATTGATGTGCAGCTTGCCAATGATGCCGGTTCGATAGCCGACCTCCTTCAAGCTACGAGGCAGGTTTGGCGTCTTCATTCGGTACATTCGAAATCCCCAAGTCGCCAAACCAATCTGGCCATGTTGATGAGGATAAAGACCGGTCAGAAAACTGGCTCGTGACTGGCTACAGCCTGCTTGAGGAACAAAAGCTCGACTGAAGAGAATGCCTTCCTCTGCCAATCGATCAAGATGCGGAGTCCGCGCGAACCGATCGCCGTAACATCCGAGTTCAGGACCGTTGTCTTCCGAAACGATGAGCAAGATGTTTGGTTGGTCGGCTGAGCAGATCACGACCAACAGGTTCATCAGAATGAAAATCAAAAGAGATGTCTTGAGAGTCTGCATCATGTTATTTCTGCGGGTGGCCGTGCAGCACCATTTTGAACAAAAGGGACTTCATCAAGTGGCGTGCCCATTTTAGCTGAGAGCGTGTCTTCAAGTTCCGCGGTAGGCCGGCTTGTCCCCAAGTCGGCGAGTACAGAATCGCCGACTTGGGACAAGCCGGCCTACAATGAACTGCCGCCAGCGACAAAATGCTTGCCGGCCAGAATTTGAAGACATGACTTCAAGGATGAGCTCTCCGAGTGGATTGAAGTGAACTGAAGAGACGAAAACTTCCTGGCTTGCACGAAGAACGATTTCTTCGTTCGAGCGGTTGCGTCGACAAGGCGAGTAAAGCGTCCTCGTACAGATCAGCCCAATCTCTGCGGATGGCTTCACAGAACCGGCGGTGGGCCAGCAGATTGACCGCTCGACTTCACGATCGGGTACTTCGGTTTCCAAGTGGGATGTTTCTGCGAGAGCCAGGCGCGAATCTTCTTCGACAGCTCCGCAGCTACTTGCGGCTGTTCTTCGATCAGGTTGTTGGTCTCGCCCACATCGTCGGTCAGGCAATACAACTCCCAAGCGTCGGCTTCGTAGTAATAGTAAATCTTGTAGCGTTTGCTACCGATGTCATCGATGGCGACAACGGTCGGCTGAGCACGTGAATCCATGTAACCGGGGAACAGATAAAAAATGGGGTCTCGTTTCTCCGTCGTGGTGGGATGACGCAGCACGTGCTCAAACGAGTCGCCATCCAGCGGGTGATCTTCTGCCGAAGGCTGCCACCCGTTCCCGGCTAGCTGCAGACAGGTCGGGTAAAAATCCAGGCAGTGAATCTTGCGATGGCTGACTGTTCCTGGTTTGATCGTTCCGGGCCAGCGCGCAATCAGCGGAACTCGGATCCCGCCTTCGGCCAACATTCCTTTCTTTCCTTTGAGCGGAAGGTTGTCCGCGTGTGTGCCGCCGTTGTCCGAGGTGAAGAACACCACGGTGTTTTCGGCGATGCTGTCCGACGTGTCGCCGTCGTTGTTTGGATCGTCCAACAGATCCAGCATTCGCTTCAGATTCTGGTCAACACCCGCGATGAAGCCGAGGTATTCAGCTTGTTTGCTGCCCTTCGCCTGAAACGCTTTCTTCAAGTCTGGTCGAGCCCGCACAGGTCCGTGAACCGCATACGTGTGAAACTGCAGGTAGAAAGGCTTGTCGCCCGCGTGTAGTTTGCCAATCGTCTCTTCCAGTGCGTCGCCGACCGCGTCGCTCACGTGCTTGGGCGTGCCGACCAACTCGTTGGGAAGGCCGCGTCTGTTGACGTACGCCGCGTCATACGGCTCGCTGAATCGGTCGAAGTGTCCCAGACCGACGCCTTTCAACTTCCAACTACCGTCCTTCTTCGTGGCGAAACAGCTCGGTTGATGTCCCTGAGCGTGACCGCCGATATTGATATCGAAGCCGACATTCTCGGGCATCGTGTCTTGGTCCTTGTGACCGCCCACGTGGTACTTTCCTATATGCGCGGTCGCGTAGCCGTTCTTCTTTAGAGCTTCCGCGATCGTGATCGCCTTGGCAGCAACGTCCTCGCTTTGCTTCGGACCGATGAACTTTGCTTGTTGCTTGCTGATTCCGCCCTTGCCGTTGCGGTTAAGATTCCCCACGACATAAACATCATTGTTGATCCGCGCCGGGTACTGCCCCGACAACATCGCCGCCCGAGTCGGAGCGCAGTTCGGCTGAGCATACGCATGCGTGAAGCTCAGTCCTTCTTTGGCCAACCGAGCCAGGTTGGGTGTCACGTACTGTTTCCCATGCGTCCCCATCGTCACCTGATCAACACCAATGTGATTCCAACCCAAATCGTCGACCATATAGATGATGATGTTGGGCTTCTCCGCCGCACCTGCGACACTGGCGATTGTCAGGACGAAGAGGAATGTTGAAGTTCTCATCGTGTGTTCTATTCCTGTTGATTCTGTACGCCAATTCCAGTTACTGGTTTTAAGAGTCTAATCTGCGACTCATCGCTGGCTCTTGGTGTCCTGGCGCGAGCGGGACCGATTCTTGCTCGACTGCCCGGACTGCTTTCTGCGGTTGGCATTTCGGCCGGCATCGGGATACGAGTCAAGTGCCTGCTGCAACACCTTGCGAGCCGATTCACCGCGAGGACCCGCCTGGCCGATCGCAAGCGGGCGTTTCTCTAGCACGTCCGCGATCGTGTCATACATTTCGCCGTTGTCGTACAGCTTATAGCGTTTGTCTCGTGCGAACCTGACTTCGTGGTGGTTGTATTTGTTATCGTACTTCTTGGAAGACGGGCGAGGAAAGTAGTAACAGTAGATCCATTCGCGTTTCCGTCCTGTCTGGCCTTCGCACTGCGGCCAGAAACTCCATCCGTCTCCGTCAGAAATCTTCTTCGGAGGCAGTCCCGCCGCCTCAACCATCGTAGGAAAGAGATCGGAAAAACAGACGAGATCACCAATGACCTTGCCGCCGGGAGCTTTTCCGGGCCAGTTGACGACCAAAGGCACGTGAGTCCCGTAGTCGTGCGTGTAACCTTTGCCGCCTCGAATCAGTCGACCATTCAGTTCGGATGTCAGAACGGAATTGGTGCCGTTGTCGCCGGTAAAGATGATTAGCGTCTTCTCGCGAAGCCCCAGTTCTTTCAAAGTGTCTTCCAGACGCCCGACATTTTTGTCGATGTACTGCACCATGTCGATGAAGTTCCGCTTGTTGTCCTTCGAGTCCGGATCGGCGCTGTCCGGAGTCACCGGGAACGGATTGTGTGGAAGAATCATTGGGAAGTATGCGAGGAACGGTTTGTCGCGATTCGCTTTCATGAACTCGATCAGAAAATCCGTCGTCACGTCGGGGCCGTACGTTCCCTCCGGCAGGTCGAGCAGTTTTCCGTTCTGCACCAGCGACGGATTCCAGTAGCGCTGCCGCCCGCCGCCGGGGAAGTTCCACAGGCAGTACGTGTCGAATCCGGCTTCCTCAGGCGAAATGCCGCCTTGATTGGTGAGTAGCTGCCATTTTCCGGCCACGGCAGTCGCATAGCCATGCTCTCTGAAATAGTTACCGAACGTCGGTTCGCCCTTCGGATAGATACCGAAGTCGAAATAGTTAAACACATTCGATTTACCGGACATCAGATTGACCCGGCTCGGCGTGCACAACGGCGTTGAGTGACAGTTTTCGAAACGGATGCCGCCGGCCGCCAACGCGTCAAGTCGCGGCGTTGAATACTCGCGGCTTCCATAGGCGCTGAAGCATTCGAATCCGACATCATCGGCCAGAATCATGATGATGTTCGGCTTGTCCGCGGCCGCAAGCGGCGGTGCAACAAGACATAGGCAGATGACTGTCAATAATCGGGCCATCACGTTGCGTCCTTCTTGAGTGTTCAGGTTTGCAGTATCGGTACTTTCCGGATCAACCAGGCAGGTAAAGGGGCAGGTCACTTTGTTTCTAACGCCCTTGAAGTCAATCCTTTTTTCAGTTCGTGCTTCGATGTCGTTTCATCTCATCTATCTCTTCGCTTGACGCTGATTTTGCAACGCATGGGTGGGTAGCGGCAGATAATCGTGTTCGCGGATCATCCACTTCTCCAATTCAATGCGCAGCTGCTGTTCGATTTCTTGATGTGAATCTCGTCCCGCAAGGTTTTGTATTTCCAACGGATCCTTCTCCAGATCATACAGCTCAACCACAGGACGCGGATTTTGAAAGTAGAGGCGCTCATGAAGGGGCGACAGTTGCCTTTTTTGATGCGTTTCCTGAATCGCGAGCCACGCATCCTTTTTGGGCATGTCAACTGGCGTGTAACTTCGTTCCGGCAATGCGTTGTAGATGTAACGGTAACGCGGTGTCGTGATTGAGCGTGACAAGTCGAGACCATCGGTCCGGGTGATCGGCCCCCAGTGCCATCCGCGTTCGGCAAACACGCGCCGGCGACCAGTGAATTCCTCGCCGAGAAGTAGCGGCAGGAAACTTTGTCCGTCCATTTCACTGGGCGTTTCCAATCCGGCCGCCCCGAGAATCGTCGCGCCGAGATCGATTCCACTGATCAACGCATCGCTCACTGTTCCCGGCTTGATCTTCGCAGGCCAGCGGATCAGAAGCGGTACATGAGTGCCGCGGTCGTGCAGCGTTCCCTTGCCTCGCAACAACGCCTCGCCGTTGTCGCCCATAAAGATCACGATGGTATTCTCGGCGATTCCACGCTCCTCTAGAAGATCCATCATCATCCCAAAGCCGCTGTCGAGATCGCGCACTTCGTCGAGGTAACGTGCGTAATCGACTCGAACTTCCGGCAGGTCCGGCCAATCGGCGGGCATCTTCAGCTGATCGGGATCGATTTCCTCATGGTCATCGCCAAACCCGCGGTGCGGCTGATTGAAACCGAAGTACAGGAAAAACGGTTTCCGCGCCGGGACTTTGTCGAGCGCGGCGGTGACGCGTTCGGGGACCTGGTTCAGGTGTTCGCCCTTTGTGCTCGCCCTGCGGACAAAATGATCGAACCGCGATTCAAGGTTCTGCATTCCTTCGGCCTTCAGCACAGCGTCAATGTGCGCCGCCTCTCTCGCTCGACCGTCGAGGTGCTGATGGCGTCCGTCGAGCCCAACCCAATATCCGTTTTCGCGCAGGACATCCGTGAAGAATCGAACATCGCCGCGCGGGGGTTGAGCGAATCGCGTCACGCCCAATCCAACAGGGGAACGACCAGCAAAGATAGAGATCCGCGATGGGGCGCATTGTGGAGCCGCAGTGTAGGCTCGATTCAATCGCATTCCCTGCGCGGCAAAGGCGTCAAGGTTTGGCGTAATGTTGAATCGCTTGCAGTTTTCACTCCCGTAGCAACCAACATGCGGAACGCTGTGGTCATCCGAAAGGATGAGAAGAACGTTGGGCCTACCGACTTCGCGGCCAAACACGTCGGCAGAAAACCAAGCCCATGCCAACACACAGCCGGCAACGATGGTAACGATGCGCGAAGGTATGGCGTGTTGATTCAAAGTTCCGTCCGGCAAACGGCGAGATCGATGTAGGCAACCGGACCGGGTTCGATGGTTCGCTGGATAGGCCAAGAAATTTCGTTGTCGTGACTCCATCAATTCCCCGCCATCTTCAGTCGGGACGCGAGCAGTCCATCCATTTGATCACTCATGCGATCGAGCAAATCAGGTTGAACCGCTGCAATGTTTTGCCGTTCGACCAAATGCCCGGCATCCAGCCCGGCACTTTGCGACGAAGAGTAATCGTACAGTTCTTCTGCAATCGTCTCGCGCGATTGCCAACGGATCCACCGAGTGTAACGCTCATTCTTCGTTCGAATCGAGTAGCCCATCACCTCGGGGGTCGTACTTGCCCAGGGCCGATTGAACTGACTCAGCGCGGCGTCGCGACCACGTGCGTGAGGGTCTTTGAGAAGCGGTACAAAACTGCGACCGTCAAGCTCTGCCGGCGCATCCAACTTGGCTAAAACAGCCAGCGTTGGGTACAGATCCCCCATCTCCACCAAAGAGTCTGTTGCAACACCAGGGTGTACGAGATCTGGTGTACGAATCAACAATGGGACTCGGGTATCGAGTTCAAAGTTCGTGCCTTTGCACCAGCGATTCGTTTCGCCCAATGCGAAACCATGGTCCCCCCAAATGACAACCATTGTGTTCTGCTCCAACTGGAGCCGTTTGATTGCATCGAGAACTTTGCCGACCTGAGCATCGACGTAACTGACGCAGGCATAGTAACCATGTCGCAGAAGTCGACTTTGTTCGACATTCAAATTCTCGCTTTTCGGCACGCCTTTGTAACCGCCCAGTTCACGATGAGAATGCCGAGCTAGTTCTGGGGCCGATCGAATTGGCTGTCGCGCACCTTCCGGCGGTTCAAACGCCACCCGGTCGTGCAGTTCCCAGTACTTCTTTGGCGCATTGAAGGGCAAGTGAGGCTTGAAGAATCCAACCGCCAGGAAGAATGGTTGCCTGCTTTGCTTCAGTTTCTCGAGGGCCTCGACAGCCAGATTTGCGAGCTTGCCATCTGGGTAGGTATCGTCCGCTACATCAGCCGCTTCAAAAGCCGCTTGCTTCTTCTCCTTTCCCTGGTTGTGCGGCAGCAGATAGTTCTTCCACCCTTTGCGTCTCAGGGTCTCAGGTTCCGACCACGAAATCGGATCCAATTCTCTCTCATTGCCGCTGAAGATCTTTCCAAAACCGAGTGTGTGGTAACCGTTTTGCTTGAAAAGTTGTGGCAGCGTCACATGATTCGGACGTGTCTCCCGGAATCGATTGCGGTTGTGCCAGACCTGAGTGTGATCCGGCAACAGCCCTGTTAGTAAAGACGTTCGCGAAGGCCCGCAGACCGCCTGCTGAACATAAGCCCGATTGAACTGCCTGGCGGACTTCGCAAACTTGTCGATGTTTGGCGACTTGGCGAGAGGATCGCCGTAACAACCCAATGCGGGCCTGAGGTCGTCGATTGCAATGAACAGAACGTTCGGACGCTCCGCCACAGAACTCGCTGGAGCCAGCGCAAAGAGCGAACATGCGCCGAGAGCGAAGCGGAGAAAAATGGCCGATACGAAATCTCTCATGGAAGCCTCAATCGTTCAGTTTGATGTACTGGCGATAAACGGCTTCGACGTCGACCTCCGCTTCGCGCGGCGATGCGTAAATCCAGATCCCATAACGCAGTCTCAATGATTCGCCCGGCTTGACGATCACCTTGCTTGCGTCGCCCTTGTTCATCGCTTTGCGGCCGAACGGATTGGCGGTCATGAAGCCGTAATTGCGGGCATGCATCCACGAGGGGCGAAAGTTGTCGGGATGACAAAGGATCGTCATCCCGACAGCGCGGTCACCAATCGTTCCGCGGTAGTCACACCATCGCGCGGCGTGGCTCCAGATTCGCTTCGCCTTTTGCCTGCCTTCGGAGTCTCGAAGCAGCCCGCCCCGCTTCTCGGCCAGCGGCGTCGCGACGCGAACACCCAGCCCCATCTCTTCCTGATCACCGAAGTAGAACTCCCGGTCCGATGTAAAGGTCGAATTCCAGTCCATCAGAAAACCACCTTCGATTGCATGCAGCTTCCAGCGAAAGAGCTCTCGGCAAACTTCTTGTCCACCTGCCGAGACGTATCGTTTTTCTTCGACGAAGGTGGCTGAACCGTCCCCGCCTCGCGGTGCTTCGACGAACTTGACGTGCTCAATCGAAGCCTTGTTGCGCCAGAAGTCCTCTCCATCCAAATCACCGAATGCCAGCCAGATTCCCGGGTGCATCGTCGCATGATCGGTTGCATCCTCGCCTTCGACCGGCGGATGGCTCCGCGTCGCCTGCGTCCCGTCCGGAGTCTTCACGTGCGCGAAGTGCGGGCGTGGGATCGCCCTGTCGCGAAAGACGTAGTGGGCAATTTCCGTTTCGCCATAGCGAATGATCAACGCATGCGCACGCGTTTCGATACTCAGTTTCTGCTGCGACGGATCGGCTTTTGCCGCAAGGCAGCAGATGAATTGCGCTGGTACAAGCACGATCAACAAGAAAAGTTGTTTCATGTGATGGTTCTCGCTGTATGTCTTAGGGTGCAAACTCTGATAGCGCGCAAGGTAGCGTTGCAGCGATCATACTCCCTTTGGAATGGACCAGTGACCTTCCTTGCGATAGGATCGCGTTCGCATGGCGTCGGCAGCGTTGTCGCCCGTGATGACTTCGCGTTTCGGGTCGACGTGCAACACCTGTCCGCGGCGGACAGCGATATTGGCCAGATGACACAGCGAAGCGGAATGGTGGGCGATCTCAATGTCGGCGGTCGGACGCTCGCCGCTTCGAATGCAGTCAAGGAAGTTTGCTTGATGGCTGCTCGGCACGGCGGCTTTCTTCGCCGGAGTCGGATCGGCAACGGGCTTATTCTTATCGTCCCACAGCTCCAGCTTGCCGCGTTTGCTGGCGAACAACATGCCCTTGCTTCCATACCACTCGACGCCGCTGTCGCAGTTGTGCGGATAATTGCGAGACCAAATCCGCATCTCGAAGATCAGCTGCCGCCGCCGGCCGACGGAACCGTCGCCGGGCCACTCAAATGAACAAGTCGCCGTGTCGGGGAACTGTTGATCGTCATCAAAGTAGTACTTTCCGCCGATCGCGCTGACCAGCGACGGCAAGCCCGTCGCGCCCAGTCCCCACCGCGCGATGTCCATATCGTGAACGCCGTCATTGCCAATGTCACCGGTGCCGAAGTTGTACCACCAGTGCCAATCGTAATGAAAACGGTTCTTTTGATAAGGCATCCACTCCGCCGGGCCGACCCATGCATCGTAATCGAGCGACTTCGGCGGATCGGACGGCTGCGCGTGGCCGATGTTTCTGCGTCGTTGAACGTTCCATGCCTTGCAAACCAGAACGTCGCCGATCGTTCCTTCCTCGATGATCTTCACGGCGTCGGCGATGAACTGGGACGATCGATACTGGGTACCGTGTTGTACGACTACGTTGTTGCGACGCGCGGCGCTGAGCAACAATTGGCCTTCGCGGAGGTTGTGGCTGCATGGTTTTTCGACGTACACGTGCTTGCCCGCTTCACACGCCATGATTGCCGCTGGGGCGTGCCAGTGATCGGGCGTCGCGATCACGACCGCGTCGACTTTCGGATCGTCGACGACTCGGCGCAAGTCTGTGGTTGATTGTGACGCATTCGTTTTTTTCGCGAATTGTGCCGCTCGCTGTTGATCCACGTCGCATGCCCAAGCAATATCGGCCAGATCAAGAAACGGCTTCACTAGCGATTTCGCTCGGCCACCACACCCGATGAATCCCAGTTTCAGGCGATTCCTTTGAGGTGCGCCGATCGCGACCGAACGGTGAAAGGCTGAAGCCGCGGCCGCGGCCGCGGTCGTTTGTATCAGTGAGCGTCGAGTTAATTCCGTCATGACGTGTCTCCTATGAGGTTTGCGGTGATTGAATGTGTCAATGCGATGAACCTGCCAACGAACAACCAGATCACAACCAAGCCGACTACGGATCTGCCATACTAACCTGCCCACACGACGAAGTGACACGCCTCACACGACTTTGGGCCACCCATGAGAGCTTTCTCCCTCCTGATTCTCTTGATCATCGCAACGGAGCTCCCTGCCGCCGATGCTCCGAACTTTATCCTCATCTACGCCGACGACCTTGGCTACGCGGACACTTCGGTGCAGATGATGGAGGGCGATCCCAGCACGAAGCACGACTTCATTCAAACTCCAGGGCTTGAGCGGCTTGCCAGGTTGGGAGCCAGGTTCACCGCCGCGTATGCGCCGACTCCCACCTGCACCGGATCTCGCATCAGTATCCAATTCGGCAAAACCTCTGCGCGAATGCATTACCGCAACGTCTTCGATGTGCTCTCCCACTATCAGCGCCCCGATGGCTATGACGATGAGACCACGATGGGCGAGATGCTGAAGCAGTCCGGGCGAAACTATGTCACCGCGATGTTTGGAAAAGGGGCGAGTGCACTGGGCCGATTCGAAGACGCCGGCTATGACGTGACCGACGAATTGCCGGGCGAGCCAGGTGGCAACGGCAACGGGCACGGCTCCTACTGGGATCCGAAGAAGAAGACTCCGTTTCCGCCCGATAATCCCAAACGCATCCACTCGCTACGTCAGGATTCCGTGGCCTTCGTCAATGAACACGCTGGCAGGCAGCCGTTCTTTGTCATGATCAACCATTACGCACCCCACATTCCATACATGGCCACCAAAGAGGCTTTCGAGCGGTGTAAGAAGCGGTGGATCGAGCAAGGACGAGATACGGAGAAGATCGACTCTGAGACGTCAAGTGTGAACCGCGCGATCACCTACGCGGCGATGATCGAAGAAATGGACATGAATGTCGGCGCCCTCATCGACGCACTTCAGTCCAAAGGAGCCCTCGACAATACCTACATCATCTTCACGTCCGACAACGGCGGAGGAAATTCTAGGAAAGAAAAGGTCGACGGTGAGAGCCGTCGTTTCAACGGACCGCTTCAGGAAGGCAAACGTTCCATCTTCGAAGGCGGCATTCGCGTACCGACCGTGATCTCGGGGCCAGGCATCGAGGCGGGCTCGCAATGCGATGTGCCGATCGTGCAATGGGACTTTCTGCCCACCTTCCACGACTTGAGCGGCAGTAAAGCTCCGCCGCCCGAGAACGTGGACGGTGGCAGCCTTCGGGACGTGTTCGAAAACGGCAACAGAGGGGAAGTGGAGCGTGCCGCACCTGGGATCGTCCACCATTACCCTTGTCACTACCACCCGCCGATCAGTTCGATCATCATCGGCGACTACAAGCTGATGCGCCACCTGAACTCGGGTGAAACCAAGCTCTTCAATATCAAGGACGACTACCGTGAACAGCACGACCTTTACCACTCGATGCCTGCCAAGGTTGCGGAGATGGACGCCATCCGCCGGGAGTATGTCGAAGAAGTCCAAGGAGGCACGGTAGAACAGGTTCGCGAGGCCCTCTACAAGACGATGGACAGGTTCAGTCGACAGGCCAAGGAAGGCTTCCGTAAGAAACTCGCGAATCTGCAGGAAGACGATCCGCAGAATCTTGAAACGCAGAAGGCAGCACTCCTGAAACAGTTGAATCAGAAGCTGAAAAAGAACGCGATCAACAAGGAAAAAGCTCGACTACATGCCAACCTGCATTCATGGAGAGAAGGTCCACCCAAAAACGAAGCCGAACAGAACATCGAAGCCACCTGGGTGGAGCTAACCGCGGAACAAGTCCTCCAGCGGAAACCGTGAGCGCACTCGAACATGCCCTACTCGGAGTTGTCTAGACTGTTCACCGATTCGTGGAGTTGATCGATTGGTATCTCTCCCGGCGTTGTTCATTGCTACTCCGCTGAACCTATCAACGAACCATGATTTGGGACCAGAAATCCAAATGAAGACCGTCGAGTGCCGTTTCATCTCACGCAGTTTCTTGCCCTTCGCATGGTTGTTCGCGTTTTGCGGCGTGTGTTTGGGAGATTACCCTCTGAAGCCCGTTCCCTTCAACGAAGTTGAATTGACTAGCGATTTCTGGCGGCCTCGCTTGGAGACCCAACGCGAGACTCTCGTCCCTTTTGCTTTCGAGCGGACACAACCTGGTGTCGAGCACCTGAAGGCTGCTCGCGACTATCTCGCTGGAAAAAAGGTCGAGGGGCATCGGCCACATCGCTTTATCGATTCCGATCTTTACAAGGTCATGGAGGGTGCTGCCTACCTGCTGCAACTGCGCAGCGATCCAGAACTTGAGAAACGAATCGACGATCTGGCTGATCTGATTGCCGCGGCTCAACACGAAAATGGCTACCTGTATCCGTCTCACACAACTGGTGTGGGAACCGAGAAGAACATGATGGGCAACCAGCCTTACACGTTCATCGTACACAGCCACGAACTCTACAACGTTGGGCATTTGTATGAGGCAGCGATTGCCTACTACCGAGCGACCGGTAAAACGAAACTCCTCGATGTAGCCGAAAAGAGTGCTCGTCATATCAACCAAGTCATCTTCGAGGGAGACTCAGACTACAACGAGGGCAAGCCGATCCGCCAGGCACCGGGACATCAGGAATTGGAACTTGCACTGGTCAAGCTCTATCGAGTGACCGGGAAGCAAATTTACTTGGACATGGCTCGCAAGTTTCTCGAAATTCGCGGTGTGACCTACGTGCCCGACGGCGAAGGTGTAATGGCACCGACTTACGCCCAGCAGCACGCTCCCGTAACGGATCAGAAAGAGGCGGTGGGTCACGCGGTTCGAGCAACCTACCTCTACTCAGCCATGGCCGATGTCGGCACGCTGACTGGCCAGTCGGCGTACGGTAAGGCGCTCGATCGTATTTGGGAGAATATCACCAACACTCGAATGCACATCACCGGTGGTCTGGGTGCCGTTCACGGCATTGAAGGATTTGGTCCGCCCTACGAACTTCCCAATGCCGACGCTTTCAATGAAACCTGCGCCGCCGTCGGTAACGTGCTGCTGAACTACCGAATGTTCCTGTTGCATAAGGATGCAAGGTACCTGGACGTCGCCGAGGTTGCGCTACTGAACAATGTGCTCGCCGCGGTGAATCTCGAAGGCAATCGTTTTTTCTACGTCAACCCGCTCGAAGCCGACGGTAAGTATCCGTTCAATCACGGCACGGCGGGTCGAGCTCCGTGGTTCGGAACTGCCTGCTGCCCTTCGAATATGGCTCGCCTGGTGCCACAAGTTCCGGGCATGATGTATGCCCACGATGAAAACGACCTCTACGTCACCTTCTTCGCCGAGAGTCGTACGGAGGTTGATTTGAAGGGCACGCGCGTCAAAATCGAGCAAGTAACGGCCTATCCCAATGACGGTGAAATCAGCGTTGCAGTCGATCCGACGGAGCCTACAAGCTTTCGATTATTGCTTCGAATCCCCACCTGGGCTCGCCAGCAGTTTGTTCCGGGTGCACTCTATCGCTTTGTCGACACGAACACGGAAACCGTTCGTTTGACCGTCAACGGCGAAGACGCTTCACTGAAACTCGACAAAGGGTTTGTAACCATCCAGCGCGAGTGGCGATCGGGTGATCGCGTGGTGTTGAATCTGCCAATGCCCGTGCGCGTCAGCGAATGTCATCCTGCGGTGAAAGCAAACACAAATCGCATCGCACTCACACGTGGGCCATTTGTGCTGTGTGCCGAAGGCGTGGACAACGGCGGCGCGACGCAGCGTTTCTTCTTCGACCGATTTCCCGCGACGTCCGATGCAATCATCAAGACAACCGTTATCGAATCTGGATCGTTTATTCAGGCCCAGGTACCGGCTCAAGCGGTGACTGAGAATGGTGAGTCCGTCAACAAGAGTCTTTCGCTGACTCCGTACTACGCATGGAACAATCGTGGCACAAGTTCGATGACTGTTTGGTTTCCGCGCGACAAGTCGCTGACCGTGTTCGATCCGCACGCGTTGCCAAAGGAAAGCGTGTTCAAAGAAATCACCGCTTCTCACACGGCGGCGGAGGATACCGTCAACGCGATCGGCGACGGTGACGTCGACAAATGGTCGAGCGGGAACAAGGTTTTGCGGTGGACCAGCCGCGGTCAACCGGGAAAAACTCAGTGGGTCATCGGCCGATTCCGCGAAACGAAGAATATCCGCAGCGTCGGAGTCTTTTGGATGAACCGCTGGCAAGGTGATGTTCGCTTCCCCAAAGAGTGGTCACTTGAGGTGGAAGAGAACGGCCGCTGGAGACCCTTTGAGCTTTACACAACGGACCGTTACGACACCCGAGCCAACCAGTTCAACGTCGTCCACCCGGCAGCTCCAACGAAGTGTGACGCGATCCGGATTAAAATGACTCCGCGCGATGAGACGGCTGTTGGAATCATTGAAGCCCAGGTGCAGTTCGAAAAATGAGCTGCGGGCCAAAGAACCATCCCTTAGGTGATAACACCCGGGAGTCCATCGCTCCTGCTGGGACAGGGCCTTCCGTGATCCGAAACGGATCGACTGGCTCGTCGCCCAGACACGGACACAAGGCCACAACGATGAATCCTGTCCGAGAAATTGAGCAGATATGAAAAGCATCCCGAAAACCGGCACTGTCGGCGAGGAAAAATTCGTTGTTGGCCAACAGCACTTGATTGACTTTGCGCATGGCGGAATGCCGCGGATCCTGTGTACGCCATGGCTGATCTGGTTTCTCGAACATGCGGCCCGCAACGCCGTGCTGCCACTACTGGAACCCGGTGAAAGTACGGTCGGCGTCATCGTCAACGTCGAACACATCGCAGCGACGCCCATTGGAAATGAAGTCACTTGCCGTGCGAAAGTGATTTACGCCGATGGGCCATTGATTTCCTTTCAGCTCGAAGCCCACGACGAGCACGAACTGATCGCGCGCGGCACTCACAAACTGCGTGTCATTGAAGCGGCACGCCTCGCCAAACGGGTGCAGCCTAAGATTCAGTGATCTTCAGCGGCGAGTTATCCCCGTGGCAGTCATGGGACTAACGTCCCATGCTTCAACCATTGTTTTGCGACTACCGAAAACGCGCAGGAATGATCAACCGAAGCGGCGAAACGCAAATCGAAAATCACCGAAGTTGGTCAGTTTTCGGCGAGTTTGGCATCGCATGAATTCACGGAGGTCTCGTCCACCGATGCGGATTGGCTCTGAATTTGCATCGGTGCGGCGTGCGACTTGTTCGTTTGGGCGGAACCAGAACTGGGGGTGGTGCGGAATTCGGTACGGAATCCATTGCCAAGGTACACGCCCTGAAGGGACACTTGCATGTTTACGTGCTCTTGGCCACGAGGTGAGGTTTGGCCGCGTCCAACCGGGGATGGCGGGCCGTCAGTTGATCTCGGTTTTCTGCACTGGTCAAAATAGCGAGAAACTTTTCGGTTACACCGTTAAGAGAGTTGAGACGAGAAATGATGCCACCCAACATTCTGATTGCCGGCGGCGGGATTGGCGGCCTGACGGCAGCGATTGCACTGAAGAAATTCGGTGCTGATGTCCAAGTCGTTGAACGCTCAGCATCGAATCAGACGGTTGGTGCGGGCATCACGATCCAAGCCAACGCGATGGCGATTTTCAACGCGCTCGGAATTGTCATCCCTGCGGAGAATACATGTTCGATGGGCCGGTTTCAGATGATCGGATCCAAAGGCCGAGTTCTGATGTCCGGCAATGCGGATAACATCGACATGGATACACCGTCAGTCAATGTTCATCGTTTCGACCTGCATGATGCACTGCTGCAGAAAGCAAGAATCGAAGGAGTGTCTTGCCGACTTGGCTCCGAATTGACATTCTTCGAGTTGTCCGACCGTGGTGTTGAGGCGCAGTTTCAAAACGGCAGTCGAGTTCAATGCGACCTGTTGGTTGGTGCTGACGGTGCCCATTCAACGGTCCGCCGTATCTTGTTGGGTGACTCCGCGGGGCCGATTCGTTACTCCGGTCAAACCTGTTGGCGGTTCGCAATCGAAGCTCCCGATCTTGTTCCTGACATCACCACGGAGCGATGGTTGCCAGGAATCCGGGCTGGCGTTATTCCCATTTCGCGGGGACGCATCTACGTCTATTTGGTGAAGAGTTCTCCGCAGGGGACCCCTTCCGCCAGTTCCAATTCACCCGAAGTTTTGAAAGAGAATTTTGGCGGAATCGATGCATTGTTGGACACGGTGTTTGAACGTCTTGACGAGACGACCAGTATTCACCATGGCGACTTGTTTGACCGACCGCAAATCCATTTCGGTTCCGGACGCGTTGTGCTGATCGGCGATGCTGCCCACGTAATGACACCAAACATGGGCCAGGGTGCCGGCATGGCAATTGAAGATGCGGCCACACTGTCGATGCTGGTAGGAAAACACACCAGTGACCTTGATCCATGCGCGACCGAGCTTGCTGAGATGCGCACCAGACGAGTTCGTGGCGTGCTAAAGACATCATGGCGAATCGGCCAGGCTGCTCATGCCGCGAATCCTGCTGTTCGCGCCGTTCGTGATTTTTTACTTAGCAAGATGCCAACAGCCATGACTGAGCGTCAAGCGACACGGATGTGGAATCCCGGTCTTGAAATCGCCAATTCGCTAAAGCGTGCACTGCGAAGCTGCTGCTGAAACGAAGGCGACGATCGCCCACGTCATTTGTAAATCCGTTCTAGCGATGCAGATTTTGGAAGCAGCACTCACTCTTTGCCGCTGAATCGAAACGAGTACAGGTCGGCGTCTTTCATCACCATCCGGAGCCGAACGGGTCTGCCGGCAAGGCGGCTCACATCCGCGCCATGTTTCCAGGTCACTTCGGTATCGAGATCGTGTTTTGCCTCGGGCATGCCACGGTAGTAGAACCGGTAGGTCTCGCCGTCTTTGAGTACGGTTTCATATCCACTGTAGAGACCTTCCCACGGTTGATCGAACCTGATCACGATTTCGCGCGGTTCTGGGCGATGCAACACGAGCCGGACACCGCTGAGCGACCCAATCAAATGGTGATCAACGAACAGCTCACGCCGCGAACCGATATCAATCGGCTCGGCTGCCGGCAGAACCTTCAGTGAAAACAGCAGTGTGGCGGCCAATAGTGGTCGTAAGATTTGTCTGATCATCGTTGAAATACCGCATTGCGTGGAAATCGGCAGATGATTTTAGCAGCAGGCGAGATCGGACGAGCAAACCGCGAAAAACGTTGCTATTGGCGAACTGATCGCCGACAATGAGGTTCCCTCCGTTTCCCACCCCCATGCCGCTGCTCGCCTTTCTGCCATGCTTTCCTTCAACGATCCTCTCGGTCGCCCACACCGTTTGTGCGATGGCAAAGTGATCAAGTCGCTTTACACGGGGGCAAGCGTATGAGCGGGGAACCTATCAATCGGTCGTTGTGGCAACACACGAGCATCTCTCGACGCGAAGCACTCCAAATCGGCTCGATCGGATTGCTTGGACTTGGAACGAACCACCTGGAAGGTCTGCGTCAAGCAAACGCGTCCGAGGTGACTGGCGGAAAAGCCAAGTCGTGCATCTTTATTTTCCTGTCTGGTGGGCTCGCCCAGCACGAAAGCTTCGACATGAAGCCCGACGCACCGGAAAAGATTCGTGGGGAGTTCAAGCCGATCGCGACCAAGACACCGGGGATTCAGATCTGTGAGCACCTTCCGATGTTGGCCCAGCGCAGCCAGCGGTGGTCGATCTGTCGTTCGTTAACGCATTCCAGCAACGAACACTCGGCGGGCCATCACATCATGCTGACCGGCCGGTCCGAGCTGCCGCCAGGATTTCAACCCAACCGACCCTCGCGGAGCGATCATCCGTCGATCGCAGCGGTCGCCGGTCGGACGCTCGCTGCCAACAACAATCTTCCACCCGCGGTCGTTTTACCGCAACGATTGGTGCACAACAGCGGACGCGTGATCCCGGGACAAAATGCCGGCGAGATGGGCTCCGAGTTTGACCCGTGGATGATTGAGGCGGCGTCGTTTCACAACCAATCGTACGGGGCGTTTCCGCAATACAGTTTTGACCATCAAGAACGACCCGGCAAACATGATCGCCTCTTTCAAGCTCCCCAATTGAACTTGCCTCAGGGATTGGTGATGCGAGAGGTCTCTGGGCGTCTGGCTCTGTTGGATGTGCTTCGTCGACAACGACAGCAGTTGTCGGATTTTGCCGAGACCCAGCAGTTTGACCGACTTCGACAGGGGGCAATTTCGATGCTTACCGATTCGTCCGTTCATCACGCTTTGGACGTGACACGTGCGGACGACAAGTCCTTGGATCGGTATGGGCGGAACTCGTTCGGCTGGTCCTTGTTGATGGCTCGTCGTCTGATTGGTGCCGGTGTGAATCTGGTCCAAGTCAATCTTGGCAATGACGAAACTTGGGACACTCACGGTAACGCGTTTCCACACTTGAAGGGCAAGTTGTTTCCGCCGACGGATCGCGCGGTTTCGGCACTGCTGGATGACCTGCACGCCAGCGGTGAACTGGACGAGACATTGATCGTGATGGCAAGCGAGTTCGGTCGGACGCCACAAATCACTCTGCTGCCCAAGCACTACAAGTTGCCCGGACGCGATCACTGGGGAGCCGTGCAGACAGTTTGGTTTGCCGGTGGCGGAGTTCGCGGAGGCACGGTGATTGGTGCTTCGGACGAACATGGAGGTTATCCGAAAGAACAACCGGTGAAGCCCGAAAATTTTGCCGCGACGATCTACCAAGCACTTCAAATCCCTCCTGCGGCGGTTTGGCATGATGCTCAAGACCGTCCCCACCAGATTTATCACGGCCAGCCCATCACGGGGCTAACGTAGCTGAATAGCGCACTTTTCGTGCCGTATGACATGGCAATCCTCCCGCCTGTGGCACCAAGCCTGCCTGCCTCCCGAACTAGAATGCCTACCATGCGTTCCTTGTGCTCCGCCATCGTTTTTATTGCTCTCGCATTCGTGTCATCGGTGCACGGACAGACCATTTCCACGTGCTCGCCACGTACGATTCGGCCCGGAGAAACAACAAAAATTCAGATCACCGGAAAAGGTCTTCAAGATTCCCTCCGTGTTATCACGACGGGTGGATCCGAGTGGAACGTTGAGTCGGTGGAATCAGAAACCTTGGTGATCGAGGCGTCGCTTCCCGCCGAGATGCCACTAGGGCCAATGGGGATCTGGGTTGTAACGACGACCAGTCCGTCGGAAATGTTCTTGGTGATGGTCGATGACTTACCGGTTGTCGCCGAAGCGAAAGATAACCATTCGATTGGCAATGCACAAAAGATCGACCCGCTGGTAGCAATCCATGGCAGAAGCGATGGATCACAAAGCGATCATTACCGGTTTCATGCCGAGAAAGGTCAGCGCGTTGCCGTTGAAGTATTGACTCAAGATTTGCGATCGGCGATGGATCCGGTGATTGCCTTGCTGCGTTCCGACGGGACGCCGATTCGCTTGATGGATGATGATGAAGTTGGACCGGAATGCCGATTCAGCCAGACGTTTGAATCAGCTGGCGATTACATTCTGCAAATCCAAGACAATCAATACAACGCCGGTGGGGAGTACTACTTACGGGTCGGAGACTTTCCACTGGTCAGGCATGCGTTTCCGCTTGCGGTACAACGAGACCTGCTCACCAAAATGCGTTTCGCGACGATCGACCGGTCCGTGGCGGAACGGACCGAGGTTGTACTTCCAAGCCAATCGTCAGAATCGATCTCGCATGTAGCGGCACGTTTGTCGGGCGGTCGATCCTCTTGCTGGACGCGTGTGTTGGTCACCGATCTTCCACAAATCATCGAAGGCGATCAAAACGAGGTGTTGCCGTTGCCAGCTGGTATCAACGGACAACTGTCCACCGTGGGGGAACGAGACACATTCACGATTCAGGGTGTGAAAGGGCAAACGTTTCGATTCTCCGGGCGAACACGCAGTCTTGCATCGTGTGCGCTACTGAAGTTTCAACTGCTCAAAGCTGATGGGGAAATCGTTGGTCAAACTTCCGTCAATGATTCCGACGAATGGAGTTTTGATTACAAGTTCCCCGATGACGGCCAGTACCAGCTGAAAGCAATGGACTTGCTGGGTCGCGGCGGGCAATGCTTTGGTTACCAGATCTCGGTTTCAAAGCCCCAAGCGTTTCAGCTCGCTCTTAAACCAGACGCAAAGTCACGCGAGCAATTTTCCATTGAATCGGGCACGGGAGCCTGTGCTGTGGAATTGCAAGTCAGTCGAAAGGGATATGAAGGTGTGGTCGAATTGTCGGTTGACGATCCACGGATCGAAATCCTGAATCCACAGATTCCGGCGAAAGCCAAAGCAGTAAAGATCTACTTGGCAGCGGGGTCCAAATGGAATGCGGACTCGTCGTCGGTCGTTCGAATCACGGGGCAGGCCAAGGATGATCCGAATCTCACGGCGAGTGTCGACAACATTTCACTGCAACGAACCAAACGACCTCACATTCCGTTCCCGCTTCCCAACGATCATCGCGTGCTGACTCTTGGCGGCACGAAATCGGGTGAGGCCTATTTTTCGCTTGAGCCCAATGCGCCAGTACAGTTTGCCCGTCAAACCAGATCGCACCAGACGGCTCTGTCGTTGAAACGCGGCGACAAAGAATTCAAATCACCGGTCACGATTTTGAGTAACCGCCTTCCACCGGGATGGCGTGTTTCCGCCAAGGCGGACAAGGATCAATACAACTTGACGTGGAATCGCGGCGACATCGACAGCCAGCCCGGTTCCCTTCCGCTATTGGTTTACTCTGAATTCAAGGGAAGGGGACGACTGACGACCGCGAAAGTTCCTATCCAGTGGATCGACCCCATCGCGATGCAGATTCAGCACACAGGTCCATTGATTGGGGGCAAAACGAACTCGATTCGCGCCCATGTCCATCGGGCTGGAAATGACCATCAAGTCGCCACACTGAAATTCACCGAGCTACCGGAAGGATGGTCTGCCCCCAAATCCGTCGCGATCGCAGCCGACGCAAAGGAGATTTCTTTTGAACTGCACTTGCCCGAAAACATTGCGCCGACAGCAGGCTCAACCATACGGTACGAACTAGCAGGAAAATACCACGGAGCCGATTATGTTGTTTCGGGAACGTGGTCGCCGCCGAAAGTGGTTCCTTTGCCAACCGAGCTTCAAGTTCACCCCGCGGAGTTGTCACTCGACGGTGAAAACCAGCGTCAGCAGCTGATCGTCACGGGAATCGATGCGTCGGGGGCTCCCAGGGATTGGACTCGTGGGGCCACCTTCCTTTGTTCCGACAACAATGTCGCACAGATCGCCAATGGTGTCGTTACGGCACGCAGCGATGGCAGCGCCCAAATCACCGTGCAACTAGGCCCCAGGAAGACGGTAGTGCCTGTTCGTGTTTCGGGCAGCCAAAGTACCAGGCCGGTGCGCTTCGAATCCGAAGTTCTGGTGGCCCTGTCCAAGCAAGGGTGCAACAGCGGCGCCTGCCATGGTTCACCCAGCGGGAAAGGGATGTTTCGACTTTCGCTGCGCGCGTTCGACAAGCAGTTGGATGAACTCACGTTGATTCGCGAGGATTTTGGACGACGCGTGAATCGACTAGAGCCCGAAAAAAGCCTGCTGTTGCTGAAGCCATTGATGAAGGTCAACCACGGTGGCGGAAAGCAGCTGCACCCGGATGATCCTGCCTACGCAGTGATTCGGGATTGGATCGCCGAAGGTGCTGTCTCCGACTCGCCAGACGCACCGCGATGCAATCGTCTGGAAGTGTTTCCAAGTGAGAAGCGTACCTTACCGCTTGATGCATCGCAGCAGCTTTCGGTCATGGCACACTTTACCGACGGGACATCTCGTGACGTGACGCACTTGGTGGCCTACGAAAGCTCCAACATGGACGTTGCAAAGGTGGATCGCCACGGTTTGATCACTCCGGTTTCACGTGGCGAGTCCATGGTGCTGGTGCGATTTCTCGAACACATTGAAGCGGTCCCCATCGCGTTTGTGGACCATGATCCCGCGTTTGAATTCGAAGCACCCCAGCCCAACAATTACATCGACGAATTGGTCCATGCGAAACTCAGGCAATTGCAGTATCAACCGTCCAAAACTTGTACCGACGATGAGTTTTTGCGCAGGGTCTACTTGGATGTCATCGGAATCTTGCCGACCGCCCAGGAAAGCAAAGCGTTCCTAGACGACACGAGGGCAGAAAAACGCTCCGAGGTGATCGATCGCCTGTTGCAGCGTGATGAGTTCGCAAAGTTCTGGGCTCTCAAGTGGGGCGATTTGTTGCGGATGACGGGAAAGTCTGTCGGCGACGAAGGCGTGCATAAGTATCATCGCTGGGTGGAACAAGCGTTTCGCGACAACATGCCCTACGACCAGTTTTCTCGATCGTTGTTGGCAGCACGAGGAAGCACGCTCGCCAATCCTCCGGCGAACTTCTATCGCACGGCAGCCGATATGAACGACTGTGTGGAAACGGTTTCGCAGATCTTCCTGGGGGCGCGACTTCAATGTGCCAAATGTCATAACCATCCATTTGAACGCTGGACGCAGGACAACTACTACGGGTTGGGTGCCTTCTTCAATCGACTCCAGCGGCGCAAGACTCAGCGGCCCGGCGAGACCTTTGTGTATGCGTCAACCAGTGGAGAGGTCACTCAACCTCGGACCGGTCAAACCATGAAGCCGTGGCTTCCGGTCGAGGGAGAAATTGAGGTTTCGGAGGCAACGGATCGTCGTGATGTGTTCGTTGATTGGCTTGTGAAAGCGGACAATCCCTATTTTTCACGCATCGAGGCCAATCGCATTTGGAGCCATTGTTTTTCGCGAGGAATCGTGGAGCCGATCGACGACTTTCGGGCATCCAATCCGCCTTCGAACGAGCCGCTGTTGGATGCTTTGGCCAAGGACTTTGCCGATCATGGCTTTGATCGAGTGCATCTTTTGGGAACCATTTTGAACAGCAAGACCTATCAGGCCAGCTACCAGACGACCGATTCCAATCGAGACGATCGTGAGTACTTCTCGCATCAGCGTCCAAGATTGCTAAGCGCCGAACAATTACTCGACGCGATCAACCAAACGATGGGACTGGAGCAGACTTTTGGAAAGTTGCCACCCGGTACGAAAGCGACTCATCTTCCAGCGCCGGATCTGGTGAAAGTCGAATTCTTGAAAGTATTCGGTCAACCCGAACGAAGCACCGTTTGCGCATGTGAACGTGTTGATGATTCGAATCTGGGGATGGCGATCGAGCTTTTCAATGGCGAAACGATTCATCAGAAACTTCGCGACAAGAACAATCGATTCAGAAAAGCGGTCGCGGCAGGCGTTTCGGCAGGGAACGCAATCGACGAGATGTATTTGGCGGCCTTGTGTCGTTATCCGACGCAACTCGAAACCGACGCGGCTCTGGAACATTGCAAAAAACGAGACAACGTTGCAGACGCGTTAGAAGATATTTGCTGGGCTTTGATCAACACCGATGAATTTTTGTTTCAACACTAGGTCCATTCTTGTTGGGCAGATTTTTGCTCTGCTTTTCGCGCCGTTTTTGCGTAGCGAAGACACGGTCAGTTTTCGCGCCGACGTCGCGCCGATCTTGCTGGACAATTGCGTTGCCTGTCACAACGCGAAGAAAGCGGAGGGCGGTTACCGGCTGGACATGTACTCGGAGTTGATCAAGGCGGGTGATTCTGAAACCGACCCGATCAACAAGGTTGGTGATGTGTCGGGCGAGTTGATTCGTCGTTTAACGTCTGACGACGAATTTGAGCGGATGCCGCCCGAGAGTGATCCAATGCCGGACGATCAAATCAAATTGATTCGCCGCTGGGTGGACAGTGGCGGAAAATTCGATGGCGACGACCCGGCAAAGCCGTTGCCGTTTGTGATTCCCCCTCCGACTCACCCGAAGCCTCCCGACAAGTACCGAGCTCCCGTACAGGTCACCGCACTCACGTTCAGCCCGGACGGCAAGCAGATTTTCAGCGGCGGCTACCACGAAACCCTGGTTTGGGACTTGGATGGGAAACTCGTTCGCCGCATTGAAAATCTCGGTCAACAAACATTCGACATCGAATGGTTTCCCGGTGGAAAACAGCTTGCCGTCGCATGTGGACAACCGGGCAAATCGGGTGAAGTTCGCATCGTTGATCTGGCCAGCGGTAACATCCTCGCTGTGCTCGCTCGCTCGACCGATGTCATTTGGGATGTTTCCTTTCGTCCTGGAACCAACCAATTGGCTGTGGCTAGTGCCGACAAGTCCATTCGGCTGGTCAATGTGGATTCTCGGGAAGAAACTCTCCATCTACAGAGTCATGCAGATTGGGTTACCGGGGTACACTGGGCACCCGATGGCAAGACGCTGATTTCGGCCAGTCGCGACAAGTCCGCCAAAGTGTTCAATGTCGAGACAGAGCAGCTATTGGTCAGCTACAAGGGACACGGCTCCGCTGTTCGAGGCCTGTCGGTTTCGGCGGATGGAAAACAAGTTTATTCCGTCGGTAGCGATCAGAAGCTCCATCGCTGGGATCTCTCCAACGGAAGAACACTTAAAACGGTTGGGCTGGGAGGTGACGGTTTCAGACCGATCGCTGGATCGGGTTGGGTGCTGGTTCCCTGCAGCAACCGACGGATATTAAAAGTTGACGTTGCCAAAGACCAAGTACTGACGGAATTGACAGGTCACGATGATTGGGTGCTTTCGGTAGCACTGAGTCCCGACCAATCAGTCGTTGCGTCAGGAGCCTACGACGGAGAAATCCGCCTGTGGAATGCGAGCGACGGAAAAGCGTTGAAACACTGGATAGCTCAGCCGTAGTCGTATCGTTGCTCAGAAAAAGTGAAACCAGATAGTGAAACTGTCCCAGCAATATTTTCGTCGCACTTAATCAGTGTCGTAGGTGCGTCGACTATAGCATCCGACTTCCTTGAACAGCTTTCGGTGCCAGCCACCTCCGCGCCCAAGCAGATTTTCTTCGTGCATTCGGCTTGTCCAAATCGGGTGGCCCTGGGTGATTGCTCACCCAGGGCTCCCACAGATCCGTACGTGCGCGCATTAGCGCATACGGTTCCTCAAATCACGGCTTTGCTGCGCGAAGAAGCTGTGAACGCAGAGCACGAGCCGGAGTAAGCGGGTAACGGCGGAGCAAAGAACAGAATCTCCTCCAGTGCATCGCGCGGCGGCCGTTGCGGCGATTAAGCCACTTACGCCACCGATTCTCGACTTCGTGGTGGAAACGTTTCATCGCATCCGAATTACCCGTGACCCCGTAATACCCATAGTGTCCACGTAGCTTCTGGTTCAGCTTGTGTTGCTGTTCAGCCAGCGGCAAGTGACGATTGTCGTGGCACCACTTGTCGATGCTGCGTACAGCCCGAGTAAAGCGATCGGCTGCGGTCTTGACCTTCACCACCCAGTAGCCTTTCAAGGACACAGCCCAGTAGTGGGTGAAGCCAAGAAAGTCAAACGTACCAGGTCGATCATCCGGACCATTGTCGTCCTTCGTCCGAGACGAAGGGGGGCGGAACCGAATCATTTTCGTCTTGGTGGGATGGACGGTTAAACCGTATTTGCCAAATCGCTTCGGGATGACTTCCATGACACGTTCGGCGTCACGCTGATCGCGAAACCCAATCGTGAAATCATCCGCGTAGCGGATGAGGAAGGCAGGACCGGCAAGACGCGGTTTCACTTCATTCTCGAACCACAGGTCCAGCACGTAGTGCAAAAACACGTTCGAAATCAAAGGTGAAATCACACCACCTTGGGGCGACCCGGAGTCTGGGTAACTCACGTTACCATCTTCCATCACGCCCGCTTTGAGCCACTTGTCGATCAGACGTCGCAACACGCCATCACGCACCCTCAGTCGAAGAAACTGCCGGAGATGCGAGTGATCCAGATTATCGAAAAACTTCTGGACATCGACTTCCAAAACTGTGCCGCCCTTAGGCCGACAGCGCATCGTTTGGTCACGAAGCGATGCAAGCGCATCGTGTGCTGATTGGCCAGGCCGGAAGCCGTACGAGCAGTCCAAGAAGTCCTGTTCGTAAATCGGTTCCAGCAGCATAACCACCGCACGCTGAAGACATTTGTCCTCAAGAGTGGGAATTCCGAGCGGACGAGTCTCAGTAGTAGAGCCGCCTTTGGGAATATGCACACGCCGCACGGGAGGCGCCTTGTACGTGCCAGACTTCGCGCGGTCGAGCAGGCTCCGGAGGTTGCCCTCCAGATCCTGTTCGTATTCTTCCGCGGTCACTCCATCCACGCCAACTGCGCCGTCCTTGCGAGTACGTCTATACGCTTCCTTTAACCAATCGATGTCCATCAGATAGGCGAGCGAAGTGAAAGCCATCTCGGGTGACTGCTTCGCCAACGTTGCTATCCGTTCCTGTTTCGTGGACACGGTATTCGAATTTCGAGGCATTCGTCGTGTTTCTCAAAAACGGTTCCATGATTCGACGTCTCGCTTCCCTCCACTGGCTCCAACGGGGTGAAGTTCGCCAGCTTCATCAGTACTATCAAGACGCTATGACTTCCTGCTGTCCATCTCGCCGCACTTCGTTTCCTTCGCTTGGCGATACCTCAACGTTCACTCGTTGTTTTCGCTCCTTGGCGGACGAGTGAGCCGCCAAGGCCTGGAGTTGTTGACCCGGTATCTCCGTCCGGGATTTCGCTGAGGAGACAACAGGATCTCCCAAGTTCCTGGGGAACCTCAATTCTCCGTTTGCCATGTTCCAACTGACGCCGGCAGGACTGCTTGCACCAGACCATAAAGTGCTGCAGCGTGGCCCCTGGTCATCGGAAGGCAGAGGCTCCCACGATCCACTCTTTCGACGCTCAATAGCATGGCTTTCGGACTCGCTGTCTACGCTTCGCAGGGCCGGTCACCCGACACCACGCAAGACTCGCTTCCAGTTGCTAGTCAGGCTCTACTGGACGGGATTCTCACCCGCAAGGTTCCGATGAAGGATTTCAAAGTTGTTGTTTACATCTCATTCCTCCTTCCCAAGCTTTCTTGGCACACCCGACGCGAGTTTGTGTCTTTTACGATAAGCAGTTGCGAAGCAACGATATGCTATAGCATGGGACGCAAGTCCCATGTGGGGATTTCGTTGATTGCGGAAGTCGCGGAGCGACGACAGGGGCAGTTCGATGAGCGATACGTCTTTGCAGAAGAGATCGTCGCGTAGTTCCTGCCGTCGCTGCGCGACTCAATGTGTTTTGGCTATTTTGACCTCGGACTCGCGTCCGAGGCTAACGCCTACCATCGCTTCGCGATTCTGGAACTCGCCGAAGATGCATCGACCCAAGGGCCGTAGCGACATTGAATCAGCGCACACTTCGTAAAATCGGGGACTGGTTCCCGAGGAAGCTGCGCCGAAGCGGCGAATCTGCTGAGATGCCCGCACCGACGCGGCGAAGGACAATTCCTTCGTACGTTACAATGGTGCGGCCTACGGGACATGACCGGAGACGACCTACCTGATTTCCGGATTTGGGTTCTTGCATGGCAGGGAAGGCGATAACTCATCAGGATGATCGATTTCTTTGGTATCGCTTTCTCTGCCAAAGTTGTTTCGTAGGCATGCGAACTGAAACGATACATCGAAAAAGGCAATCCCCATGCTTAGCCGATTACCTGGCGTGTTTGCAATCTGTTGTTGTGTGCTTGCATCAGCGAGCATTGGTGATGATTCGAATTGGCCGCAGTGGCGCGGCCCGAGTGGATCCGGAAAGACTTCTGCGGCCGATGTCGTTACGCATTGGGGGCCGGACCAAAATGTCAAGTGGCGGTTCGATCTTCCGGAAGCGGGCAACTCAACGCCGGTCGTGTGGGGTGATCTCATCTTTGTGACACAACCGCTTTCGGACTCGAATGAACGCTCACTGATTTGTGTGGACCGTCATACGGGTACAGAGCAATGGCGACGGAGCGTTGTCTACGACCAGCAGGAAGCGACTCACCGGACGAATCCGTATTGTTCCGCGTCGCCCGCGACAGACGGACGTCGTGTGGTCGCTTGGTTTGGATCGGCCGGCCTGGTCTGCTGGGATCTTGAGGGGAACGAGCTCTGGCGCCGCGATCTTGGCCAGCAAGTACATATGTGGGGCTATGGATCATCGCCGATCATTCACGACGGTCTCTGCATTTTGAACTTTGGCCCCGGCAATCGCGAGTTCCTTATTGCCATCGATGTGTCAACCGGCGAGACTCGCTGGAAGGTCGACTCAATGGACGACGAGGCGGAACGCGAACTCAGCGGTCCCGAGAATGACGGTAACGCGAACGACTTCACGAGTGATAAAGAACGCAGCGAACGACTCCGGGGTTCATGGAACACGCCGATTATTGTGCAGGTCAATGGTCGCGCCGAATTGATCGCCGCGTTGCCGCGTCGCATAAGCGCTCTGGATCCGTCCACGGGTGAACGACTTTGGACGTGCGGCGATGGAGCTCCTTTAGCTTATGCATCGCTGATGGAAGACAATGGTGTCGTCGTTGCATTGGGCGGATACCGTGGTGCTTCGTTCGCTGTTCGCGCTGGTGGTCGCGGTGACGTGACGGCAACACACCGGCTTTGGCACAAACCGCAGGATATCGGATGGCTCGGTACGGGAGTTGTTCATGAGGGTACCGTCTACATCTGCGACACGGGTGGAGTGATCTACTGCATCGACGTCGAAACAGGTGAATTCCTATGGAAAAGCCGTAGCGGTGGCGGAGGGACGTGGTCCAGCATCACGCAGACGGCCGACGGAACGATGTATTTGCTAACAAAGTCTGGAGCCACGACCGTTTTTCGTCCTGATCGCCGAGCATTGAAGCAAGTCGCTGAGAATGAACTCAGTGAAGCTTCCAATGCGTCGGTGGTTGTCGCCGGCAACGATGTGTTGATCCGCACTGATCAGGCTCTCTGGTGTTTTGCAAAGCCCGAATAGCACCGCCGGACTCAGCCGCGGCAATTAGTACTTCGAGATCATCATCTCGATACCGGCTTTCATCGTGTCGCGCCACTTCTGTTCCAGCTCAGGAGTATACTCTGGATCGTACTCCGCTATCGATTCGCAGAGGGCATCTAGCCACAATTCATACAGTTCCGGACGGACGTTATGATGACGCCGACTGTGCGACTCGCCAAGCTTGTTGATCGCCAGCTTCGTTCCGTCCTCGCCGGCACCCAGTCGTACCATCATCCGCACCGACATGCGAATCATCTGTTTCTGCCTTCGAAAGTCGGTGTTCGCAAACATTGGCGGAATCTCCTCCGACTTGGCTAGAAACTTCTCGTAAAACGTGTCATAGAAAGCGTCATGCTCCAAGCAACGGTCATAGCTGGCTTCCACAGTCTCATAATCAACAGACATCGTCACATTTCCTGAATTGTGCTGGAGAGGCTGGCAACGATTCCTGCAATTGCCAGTGAAACGCGTATGTTAACGCTACCGTCCACGAGTTCCAGTGTGCTTGAGCTGTGCAGGCAATTGCGGGCAAATGAAAATGAAACAGAATAAGTGCCCCCGATGCCAGCGCGTCCTCGTCAATAGACTGGTGGATTACTGCCTCTATTGCGCATAGAAGGGTCGAACTTCACGCGGTGGCCCTGCAACGGAAGGGGGCGTGCCGATGGCGCCCGGTTACCCAGCGGCGATCATTCCCAACGCAGGCAAGCCGTTCCCCGCGTGCGAGGTATCGAATGTGACAATCGCCTTGGTTGCGTCAACGGGGAGCCGCAGAGCTTATAATCGCAGTTCCTATTGGGATTGAATTCTCTTTGGAGACTCCATTGAAGTTGACCTGCTGTATTCGCGCGGGCACGTTTCTGATTGCGCTAACTGTATCTGTCGGCGCGTCGATCCGTTGCGCTGCCACATGTAACGCGGAGAACTACCTTCGCGACGTCAAGCCGCTGTTGGAACATAAGTGTTACGCCTGTCATGGCGCGCTGCGGCAACAGGGTGGTTTGAGGGTCGACACGGCGGCTTCGCTGATCCGGGGTGGACAGTCGGGTCCGACGGTCAGCCAAGGAAAACCGCAGGAGAGCATGTTGATGGATGTGTTGACGGGCGACGCCGGTTTTCGCATGCCACCGGACAATGAGGGTGCTCCGCTAACGGCGAAAGAAATCGAACTGGTTCGACGATGGATTACGGCCGGCGCGCCGCATCCGATTGACGAATCTCCACAAAGCGATCCAACGCAGTGGTGGTCGTATCAACCGATTAAGCGACCGGCGCTGCCGGATGTCGCAGACGAACATTGGTGCCGTACCGAGGTCGACTATTTTGTGGCGGCCATGCGGTCGGATCTCGGGCTGGAACCCACGTTGGAAGCGCCGAAGTCAATCTGGATGCGGCGCGTCTTCCTCGACCTGATCGGTCTGCCGCCGACGCGTCGCGAGCAGCAGCGGTTCTTGGCCGACTCGTCACCGACCGCCCACCAAACAGTCGTCGATGATCTGTTGAGCCGACCGGAATATGGTCAGCGGTGGGGACGCCAATGGATGGATGTTTGGCGGTACAGCGATTGGTACGGCAGCCGCGGTATCAACGAAATCCGTTATAGCCAACGGCACATTTGGCGGTGGCGCGATTGGATCGTCTCGTCCTTGAACGGTGACAAGGGTTATGACCGGATGATTCGCGAAATGCTTGCCGGGGATGAGATCTGTGGCGGCGATGTCAGTGTCTTGCCGGCGACCGGGTATCTGGGCAGGAATTGGTACAAGTTTGACCGCAACGTTTGGATGTTTGATACGGTCGAACGCACGAGTGAGGCGTTGCTTGGATTGACGCTCCGCTGCTGCCGCTGTCATGACCACAAATACGATCCGGTAACGCAGGAAGAGTACTATCGCTTTCGAGCGTTCTTCGAGCCGCATGATGTGCGTACGGATCCAATTTCCGCGCTGTCGCCGACTCAGAAGGATGCGAAACTCGGGGATGTTCCCAGCGATGGTCTGTCAATGGTCTACGACAAGACACCCGACGCGCCGACATTCCGATTCGAGCGCGGCGACGGCCGCAACCCGGACGAATCGAAACCACTGTCACCAGGAGTTCCCGTAGCGCTCGGCGGTGAGGTGTCGATCAAATCCATTGATCTGGCCGCGGAAGTTTGGTACCCGGCGCTGCGCGACGGCATGCAAGAATCATTGATTGAAAAAGCGATCGCAGAAGTTGATCGAGCGGAGCAAATACTACGCGAGAGCCAGCTTGAGATGGAGGAAGCGCGTCAGGCACTTGCCGCATTCTCAAGGGCGACCACTGGGCCGATGGAGCCTGAGGTTTTGTTGCGTGACGACTTTACGGCTCCGAAAGGGGACGTATGGAAAACAATCAACGGCTCCTGGGATTACAAGGACGGTAAGTTGCGGCAGTCATCGGTCACAAGCTTTGCCACGATCGCGACCAAGGCAGACATTACGGGCGACTTTCATGTTCGACTTCGTTACCGTCCGCTTAGCCCTGGAACTTACCGGTCAGTCGGCTTCAGTTTTGATTTCATCGATAAGGGCAACTCGCAAGACGTCTATACCAGTACCGGCGACAGTCGACAAAGCGTGCAGGCATTTCATCGGATCGGCGGCAAGCAGGTCTATCCGAAAGAAGGGATTGTCTATACGCCACTTGAGGTCGACCGGGAAGTTACGCTGGACGTAACAGTCGTCGGTTCCAGTATGACGATCGATTTGAATGGCGACCGAAAACTCGACTATGCGATGCCAGTGGAACGCCGCGATGGAAAGTTCTCTCTGTGGGTACATCAGGGCGCCGCCGAATTTCTGGAACTCACCATCACTAAGTTAGCCCAGTCTCGCAAAACCTCGCAGCGGCGATTGAATGACGCCAAGGGCGCGGTCGTCGTCGCCGAAGCCGAACTGAATCTCGCTCGAGGCGAAGAAGAATCGATGAGGAAGCGGTTGGCAGCGGACATCGCCAGGTACGTCGAAAAGAACGTGGCTGTCGATTCAACCTTGACGTGTCAGGCGCGGGCTGCGGAATTGGCGGTCGATGTTCTCAAGGCCGAACTGGAAGTTTTGAGGGCACCTGGTACGCCTGAAAAAAGAGCGGAAGCTGAAGCAAAACTCGCGACCGCGCGCAAAGCCGCCAAGAATCCGACCGGAGATTACACTTCCGCAGGACAACAGTTTCCTCGCACCAGCACGGGTCGACGCACGGCACTAGCCGACTGGATCACGAGTACCAAGAATCCGCGCACAGCGAGAGTCGCCGCGAATCACATTTGGGCGAGACACTTCGGCAGGCCGCTGGTCGCGACGCCGGAAAACTTTGGTCCGAGCGGACGCCGGCCGACTCATCCCCAGTTGCTCGATTGGCTGGCTTCGGAGTTGATGGCCAGCGAATGGCGCATGAAAAAGTTGCATAAAAAGTTGGTGTTGTCGGCCACCTATCGCATGTCCACCGCGCCGGCATTCTTCGAAGCGGAGAAAGAGAATAATGAAGCGTATAGGATTGCACGCCGTCGAGATCCTGAAAACCGCCTTCTTTGGCGGATGAACCCAGGGCGAATGGAAGCGGAGGTGGTGCGTGATTCGTTGCTCTATCTGGCGCGTCAGCTCGATTCGACGATGGGTGGCCCGGAAATTCCAGAAACCGACGGTGAAAAGAACTACCGACGCAGCTTGTACTTCCGCAACACGCCCAACGAAAAGATGGACATGCTGGAAGTCTTCGATGTCGCCGATCCAAATGCTTGTTATCGACGAAAGCAAAGCATCATCCCTCATCAATCGTTGGCGATGATGAACAGTGGCTTGGCACAGGATGCGGCACGAATCGTGGCGGAGCAGTTGAGCGACGAATCCGACTTTGTGACGGTAGCCTTCGAAACGGTCCTTGCGAGAAAACCAACCGCGGAAGAATTCTCCCGTTGTAAACGATTCCTTGATGAACATACACGGCTGTTGGCACAGGAAGCAAAATCCGTGTTTTCGGCCGGCGGGAATGTTACGCGGCCGCCGGCTTCCCAACCGCGGGCACGCGCCAGAGAGAACCTGGTTCACACTCTCTTTTTACACAACGACTTTGTGACGATAAGATGATCCCGGGCGGAAATCAGATGACTCAGAGACGTGTGACCAGCAAGACGACGAGGAACGAGTTTCCATGTGGCCGCGTGGACCGCCGACGCCTGCTGGCTGACTGCGGCCTCGGTTTTACCGGCTTGGTTCTTGGTGCGATGTTGCAGCGGGAATCTTATGGCGCAGAGCGATTGGACGATCACGCTCCGTCCGGTCGGCCCCACTTCGCATCGAAAGCGAAAAGTATCATCTGGTTTTTCATGAACGGTGGCGTCAGTCATTTGGAGTCCTTTGACCCCAAACCGGCGCTCAATCAGCATGCCGGCAAGACAATCGATGAATCGTCATTTGGCAAGGAGGTTCTCGAGTCGCCGTTCTACCGTAAAAACGTCCGTGACTTTGGCGGTAAGCCGCGCGCGCTGATGGCACAGCTCTATCCGATGCAAGTCAGCTTCCAACATCGTGGCGACAGTGGGATCGAAGTCAGCGATTGGTGGCCTCATGTCGGCAGTTGCATCGACGATATCGCGGTCGTCCGATCGATGTGGACAACAGATAATGATCACGCGGCACAACTGCAATTTCACACCGGGCGTCACATCTTCGATGGCTTCTATCCATCGATCGGATCGTGGGTGCATTATGGACTCGGCACGATCAACGAAAACCTCCCGCAGTTTGTCGTGATGGGGCCGCCCCCTGGAGATTGTTGCGGAGGAACGGGTGCCCATGACGGAAGTTATCTTGGTCCGCAGCATGCTGGCGTGCGTATGACCGTCGATCCGAACAATCCGTTGCCGTTCGCCACACCGGGTGACAAGGTTCGAGTCGAGGAACGGCGCGATCAACTCAATTTGCTTCAGGATCTCAACGGTTTAACGGCCGTTAAGTATCCAGACGACGCCCACTTGAAAGCGAGAATCAAAGCGTATGAACTCGCCTTCCGGATGCAAATGTCAGTACCCGACGTGGTCGACCTGAATCGTGAATCAATACAGACACTCTCCATGTACGGGATCGATGAAGAAACAACACGAGGAATGGGGCGACAAGCTTTGACGGCGCGGCGTCTGGTCGAGCAGGGTGTGCGGTTTGTGCAGATTTACGACGGTGGCGGTGGCGGCGGCGGCTGGGACGCTCACTCGAAGTTGAAGCAGAATCATACGCGAAACTGTGCGCGAGTCGACAAGCCAATCGCCGGACTACTGCGCGATCTAAAGCAGCGTGGCTTGCTGGACGAGACACTGGTGGTTTGGGCAACGGAGTTTGGAAGGACGCCCGGCGCAGAAAAGTCGGACGGTCGCGACCACCATCCTTATGGGTTTTCGGTTTGGATGGCGGGCGGCGGATTGAAAGGGGGGATCGTGCACGGTGCCACTGATGAAATCGGTTTTCACGCGGTAGAGAATCGCCACTACGTCACCGATATTCATGCCACCATTCTGCACCAACTCGGTCTCGATCCGCGACGTCTGGAAGTACCAGGCCAAAAACGTCTCGAGATCGACTATGGAAAGCCAATCCACGAGATCATGGCATGAGCACGCCTTGTTTCTCCTTCCAATACACTTGCGCCGCTGATTCAGTGTGACGGCAACACCACTGGAAGAGATTCAGGTTCTAGCGTCGCTTGTGGGCCATCGATTGCTTCATTTTGAGCTGAGGCAATCAGGAGTGCGAATGGTCTATGGTTCCCCCTTATCCGATTCAAAAATCAACCGTTTTCGGAGCGGTGGTTGCATCGGCCTACCGCAAATCGAAACTGTCATTAGCAGCGTTGGTGAACAAGACCTCCGCACCTTGAAATCCAGTCTGCGCTGGTGCCCAACACCTCACGCAATTCAGTCAATTCGTTCGACGCGCTGGGTTGTCCATCCAACCGCTCCAAGAAGAATTGGGAACTGCGGTCGGTTGTTTTCACCGACGCGCGTTAACCCCTTCCTCAGCGACTTTGGACCGTCTGTCTATCGAAAGGACAACGCAACCAAGGGCATCACGGCAGCCTATAAACCCGTCCTCAACAGAACGAATTAGACGACACAAATTGCGTGCAGATTAAGAATCGGAGCAAGTGACCAGCCACTTGGAAGCGGTTGTAGATCAGGCTTCGAGAGACCGAGCTGAGGCGGGCCAGCGAAGCAACTAAAGTCCAAAGATCAGCGTTAATTTCGGTAAATGTCGGTGTACAATCGCGATCGTTTCGTAGTTGTCTCTCTACGGAACAATAAAAATGACTGAAATGTCCACTGACATCGAGAATCTACTGCAAGCCGCGATGGCTGGCGACGATGAGTCGCTGGCGGAGCTGTTTGCTCATTACCGCAAGCGACTGCGACGGATGATCCAAATCCGCATGGATCGGCGATTGCTTGGGCGAGTCGATCCATCCGACGTGCTGCAGGAAGCCTACTTGGATCTTGCCAAGCGACTGCCTGACTACGCCAAGGATCAGTCCTATCCGTTCTTTCTTTGGCTGCGGATGCTGACTGGACAGCGGCTGATGCTGGTACACCGCTTTCACCTGCAAACCGCCATGCGCGATGCCGGACAGGAAGTTTCGCTCTACCACAAAGCCATGCCCGAAGCGAATTCAATGTCGTTGGCAGCAAACCTGCTAGGGCGAATGACTTCGGTTAGTGAGAAAGCTATGCGCGCGGAGATGCAGGTCAAACTGCAGGAAACGCTCAACAGCATGGACCCCATTGACCGGGAAATCCTCGTGCTGCGTCACTTCGAAGAACTGACCAATGGTGAAGCGGCAGAGGTGTTGGGGATTAAGAAAGCTGCTGCAAGCAATCGCCACATGCGAGCGCTCAAGCGGCTGAAGGAAACTCTGCAATCGATGCCGGGAATGCTGGACCGCTAACCTAATCAACAACTTCGAGAACTTCAGATGAATAACGTCAGCAAACACGTCTCTGTTGAAACGCTTGCGGAAGAGTATCTGGAGCGGAAACGTCGGGGCGAGTCTCCGGCCATTTCGGAGTACACAAGGAAGTACCCTCAATTGGCGGGAGAAATTGAAGACATCTTCCCGGCCATGGAGTTGATGGAGGACTTCAAGCCCGCCAGCGGCGACCTGTCAGACGAATCCAACTCAAGTCGTCCGGCAATCCCCAGCCTGAAGCAGGTTGCTGACTACCGCATCCTGAAGGAAATCGGTCGCGGCGGGATGGGCGTTGTCTACGAAGCTGAACAACAGAGCCTCGGACGACGCGTCGCGCTGAAGGTTTTGCCTGAATCCAGTGTCGGTGGAACGAAGATGCTGGACCGATTTCAGCGTGAAGCTCGTGCGGCGGCGAAGATGCATCACACGAACATCGTCCCGGTCTTCGAAGTTGGACAAGACGACCAATGCGCGTTCTACGCGATGCAGTTGATTCAGGGGCAAGGACTGGATGCCGTTATTGGGGACTTGCGAGATCTGCGAACCGCTCACGGCACTCAGGCGAATGCGGATGATTCCTCCAAACAGCCGGGAGATGCACGAAACAGCCTAGCGCAGTCGCTCGTGACCGGGCGTTTTGACTGTGCGAAACTGGACGACAGTGCGTCGAAGGACGCGGACGATAGTAATCCGGCGCTGATTGAGACGATTGTCGCGGCAGGCGGATCAACGGTGTCGGCAACTCTGCCTGGCGATGGCGACGTTTCCACAGCAGAAGACAATCGACGAGCCTACTTTCGCAGCGTTGCCGAAATTGGACACCAATGTGCCGAGGCTCTTTCCTACGCGCACGCTCGCGGGATCATCCACCGTGATGTCAAGCCGTCCAACCTGCTGCTCGATACCAACGGGGTCGTCTGGGTAACCGACTTCGGTTTGGCAAAGACGGGCGATGTGGGGCTCACGCAGACCGGAGATATCCTCGGCACGATTCGCTACATGTCACCCGAGCGATTCAAGGGGCAGTGTGACAACCGCGCCGACGTGTATTCGCTTGGACTGACTCTGTATGAGTTGCTCGTTTTGACGCCGGCATACGAGTCTCCCGATCGGCTCAAGCTGATCGACATCGTCACGAAGACCGAGGTCACGGCACCACGTTCCATCGATTCGCGAATCCCGCGTGACCTGGAAACGATTGTCCTGAAGGCGTGCGACAAAGATCCGAAGCGACGCTACCAGTCAGCCGACGACATGGCGGACGACCTGCAAAAGTTCCTCAACGACGAGCCCATTCTCGCTCGTCGAGTTTCACCCGCCGAACGTGCCGCCCGGTGGGCTCGCCGCAATCCTTGGTTGGCAACCGCCATGTCGGTGGCGGGCGTCGCGTTATTGGCGATCACAGGCATCTCCATGGTCGCCGCTCAAACACAGACGCAACTCAATGGACAGTTGGCGGAGGCGAATGAAGAGCAAAAGCAACTCAATGCGGAGCTGACGAAGAAAACGGAAGAACAGCGCACAACGAATCAGGCTCTAATCGACAGCAACAAGTCCAAAGAGGAACTGATTCGCGATCTGAAGAAGAGTCAATCGAGTTTGGCAGAAAAACAAGCCGAGTTCGTAGCCGAAAAGGGTGACCTTGCCGAGTCAATGTTGTGGCTGGCCAAGAGTCATGAATTTGCGGACGGCCAGAGTCGGGAGTACCGCCGCAACTTGCTGAACAAGCTTCAATTCTCTGCAATTCACATGCCGCGCTTGGCGAGTGTTGAAATCACTCGGTCTGGAGTTAGCGTCTCCACTCACCGGCTTCTGGCGGAACTGCAGGATGCAAGTGACGAAGAGCGAAGAAGACTGATTCTCGCATATGTCATCTCAAGGGGTAGCACAAACGCAGGTGCGGTCGTTAGTGACGATCAATCGATGCTTGCCCTGCACGACCTTTCAATACGCGAGTTGAAAAGCGGGCGAACCGTGCCGGTCACTATGGTTCGAGCATGGGATGTCAAGTCAGCTTCCTTTACGGGACGCCCAATCATTCCGAATGGCGCTGTATCCCAACTTGCCATTCATTCCGGCAAACGAATTCTGGCGACGATGCTTTGGAAGGCAAATAGCGAAATCAACGTTGACGATATTGACCCACCATCACTAATGGACTTACGAGGAACCGTGTCGCTTGCGATCTGGTCCATCGACAGTGGTGAGTTGCTGTCAGAAATCTCAGTAGAAGAGAACGTTGTGTTCAGGCGACTGCATTTTACGATGCCCCTTCGCTTTAGTGAAGACGGCAAGCAGGTTGTTCGTGTTTCGGGCCCGAACAGCACCGGTGAAGGAATTGTTGTTCATGTTCACGATGTTAAGACCTGCGAAATTGTCCGATCAACGCGGATAGCGCTGGAAGCACGTGTTACAAAACCGCTTCTTTCCCGCGATTGTCGTCGCTTGGTTTGCCACGCCGTCGATTCAAGGGAACGCGAAGGGAAAGTCGTGTATGCCACACTTAGGTGTTACGACGTGGATACGGGCGAGCAAGTGTACGACACCATTCGTCACGCAATATCTCGGTCTATTTTCAACGTGAGGCTGTTGAGTGCCGATGGGGTGCGTGTCGCCATTCAAAAGGGCAGCGGCAAGACGAGGCGCATCGAGGTCTTCGATTTCAATCAAGGTGGAAAAGTCGGACCGGCCATCAAGGTTGATCATCCAGCCGGCTTTACCACGGCGCTATTGAACGCGAATGTCGATGGTACTCGCTTGGCGGTTTCCGCCGAGCCACCCCGCAGCGCATCACAACCTCTCGGATTCGTTCAGGTATTTGACGTGGCAACCGGGAGTTCAGTCGTGCCGAGGCTTCCAACCAATTTGGGGAGAACCACTGTCGCCATGCCCGCATCGGCTTCGACCATCACAGTCCCGAGCTCTCGCCAGATCAACACGTGGCAGTTGCCCCACGTGCCGCTTCAGCGAGCCTTGATTCCGGGGGAACTAGATGCCAATTCACGCGGATCAGGATACGTACCGCCAGTTACATCACGGATCTATTTGGCAATACAAACGGCTCAAAGAGGTGGGGAGTCCAACGCGCAAAGGCTTGATCGAAGCTTCGATCTAACATCCGGCCGGTTGAGCGTTAGTCGGTCGGGAGACATCGTGCTTGCAGGTCGAACAAGCAATCGCATCGAGATTCAGCGATGGGATCGCAAGTCCTCTCGGTTGAAAACCGTAATCAAATTGCCGGGAACGGAATCAGACATCATCGGAGGATTCAGTCCGGGCGGAACATTTCTGATGACAGTCCACTTGGCTTTAGGGGGCGAATCTGAAGTGCGGATTTGGAATACGGAAACGGGCGCCTCACGCTCCAAGCCGTTTGAGTTGCAGGAGGAAACGTACCCTCTCGCCGTCGGTCCAGATGGTGAATCGCTGCTCCTTGCGCAAACACAGTCTGGAGGGCGTGGGAGGCGTGGAGGTGAGACCAAAGTCATCGTGATCAATCTCAGCAGTGGGAAGAAACATGAGCTGACGCCGTCGTCGCATGCGACGTTGCATTCCACGGCAGGCAAGTTCAGCACCGACGGCCGCTACGTTGTGCTTGGCGCTCTGGGTAGCCTGCGACGTTTCGACTTGCGGAAGAGAACTGCAGAATTGTCCACATCAGCGGCCACCGAACGTCGTTCTACCATCCCAGATCGTTTTGGCCTTTGGGCGTTGAATGGCAGCGGTCAATTGATCGCGTCCGCTGTAGACGACAGGACGATCGTTCAGTTTCGATCCGTTGACGGTGCGAGCGAGCTTGAGGTTGGAGAGACCATCCTTGAAGAATTGAAACATCCAGCCTCGATCACCGGCATGGCATTCGATCCGGAAGGCCGATTTCTGGTGACGTCGGCAAGCGATGGGATCATTCGGCAGTGGTCGCTGCCTGAACAATGGGAGGGAGACGCAGCGGCCATCCGCGAACGGGTCGAGCGGCACACCGGGCTCATGCTGACCGGCACGGGAGACGTCGCTTTGAGTGAGCCGGTCGATGCCAACGCTGATCAAGAGAAGACTACTCAACTCTCTGACGCGACCGCATCTGACTATCTGGCAGACGACGAACGTGAGGCGATACGACTACGAAACGCCGGCCAGTGGGAAGACGCCGAAGAGGCCTTTGCAGATTGGGCATCGAAGCAACCACACGACTGGCGTCCTGATGTATTGCGATTAAGACCACTCGTCCAGTTGAACCGATTCGACGAAGTCGACGCCGCGTGGAAACGCGCTGCAAATCGCATTGGGAACGATGCCGCATTCGCGTGGCTCAAGATCGACGCTACCCAACACTCCACAAGCAATCAGCGACACTCTGGACGGAGCGGTGCCCGTTACAACAATGGCGATCCGGAGTCGGCCTCTATCATGGCCTGGTACAACAGTCGATTGCTCGACAGTGCGTCCGATGATGCCGCCAAAGCAGACTTGCTGTTCGACACGGCAAAAGCTCACGAACTGAACGTCGAGCTGGAGAAGGCAGCGATGGCGATCGATGAGGCAATCGGATTGCAACCTGATTCCGCCGACATGCACTATTACCGTGGTCACCTAATGGAGCGATTGAATCGCTGGGATGAAGCGCTGCAAAGTCGAAAAGAATGTTTGCGGCTCGAACCTGAACACCGCGATGCACACTATCGAGTCGTCGTGGGCCATCACTTCTCTGGCGACAAGGCAGCGTCTGCGGAAAGCTGGTCCAAGTACTTGTCCGACAATGCGGAAAATCTCGCAGACGAGGGCAATGTGAACATAGCTCTTGTTGATCGTCTCGCAAAAACGCGACTTTTTACGGGAGGGACTGACGATGAACAATTGAAGAAGGCGCTGGAACTGGCGGACGCCAATTTCGACGATGAACGCGGAGAAAGAAGCTGGCGAGGCTGGGTCACGCTCACCAAAGGACTCGCGGAGTATCGTCGGGGCAAGCCTGAGCATCACGAAGCTGCTATTGAATATCTTGATTCGGCAATGAAGCTGCTTTCCGATCCCGCCGCACAACGTAACAACTTTGCACGTGGCGTGGCGATGACACGTTTCATTGCAGCGATGGCTCATCACCACCTCGGACATACTGATGCCGCCACAGATGCCTACTTCGACGGGCTCGACCGACACACAAATGACGCCGATTATCTTCGCAGTTCATCACTGTATTCGTGGACGGACTGGAAACTCGCGGAAGTCGCACGTCGAGAGGCCGCTTTGCTTCTGAGGGTTGATGAGACGTCAATCGACGAAACAGTCCCAAACACTTCAAGATGGAAGGTCCTGCTGGCAGAAGATTTCGACGATGAACTCAGCGATGACTGGCAACAGGTTGGTGGTAAATGGACTGTTGTGGGTGGAGCCGCATGCGGAACACTTGAGAAACCAGAGGGAGTTGATGAAGCCTACGGTCGCCTCGAGCGTGAGATCCCCGGTCTGCCAACGGCGTTTGAGGTCAGATACGAAGTCTGGACGTCCACGCCGATGCTGGCAGCCTGCTTCCTTCGCAAGTCGGGCCCAGCCGATCAACTATCGGGCCATCGCGTCGCACTGGCATCCTATCCGGACCGAAAACTCACCAATCAAGGCAAACCCGGCAAAGGCCTGAACCTGGTGGTCCAAACCGAATTCGGCTACTGGGTCGCGGACGCAGTCAGTGACTTGGAAGTGAAGCCAAACCAACACTACAAGGTTCGCATTATCCGCCAGCCTCAACGCATCACCGTCTTTATCGACGGCAAGCAAGTGATGTCACACCGCGTCCGCAACATCGACACCAAGACGATCCACTTCTTCGCTCGTGGCGAAGAAGGAGCGAAGATGTTCATCGACAATTTTCGAATTAGAGCTCCTGCTGAGAATCCTGCTGGGGACGGCGAGGACAAGAATCACGAATGACAGGTGCAGCAGTTGTTCCTCTAGTCGAGGGAGTGCGCGTTTAATCAATCACATCGAAACAGCGAGAAAGTCGAATTGATGATCTTACTAAAGTATCAAGGTGTCCTGTGGACAGGCATGTTCTTCTTGCTGATTCTTGTCTCCAGCAACCTGAGCAGCGCTCAGGATAATCCGGATCGTGATCGAGAGAACAGCGATCAGGGGGCTTCGCGTGCTGCGGAGCTCTTTCAGCAAATGGACCGGAATTCGGACGGAAAGCTGGTGAAGGGTGAGCTACCACTGGGCTTGGCGAGACGGTTTGATAAAGTCGACGCCGATGGGGACAGTTCCATCAGCAAGAAGGAGTTTGCCAAACTGTTCCGCCGACCGGTGGAACCCACTCGACCAAGTGATCCCGGTGCGGTCGCTCCGGAGAATCTGAAGGAACAGTTCGATCGGAGCGACGACAACGGAGATGGCAAAATCACAGCGGATGAGGCAGGCGGCATCATCAAGTCACGACTCAAAGAACTCGACACGAACTCTGACGGTGCCGTGGACCTGAGCGAGTACCAGACTGGAAGCAACAAAGGTTTTTTTAGACAACGTGGCATTTCGCCAACGGTCGTCGAGCAACTCTCGAAAGACTACTGGCCCGAAAAACCACGTCACGAGTTGCCGATCGCGAGGGACATCCTGCAGAGCGAGAAAGTTTCCGGTGAAGGAGTGTGGGTCGATCCGGCCATCGGCAGTCCGTCCAAGACGATGATTTCGATCACCGTCTGGTTTGATCGACAATTCCTGGGTGACGGAGATGCGTTTGAAAGACGCGCGGCCGAGTTTTCGGGGCAACGACGGCAGGAACTGGTTGTTCGTGTCGTTGACACGCTCAAGACCCTGAACGAACAGTCCTACCGCGCCGCCAAAGAAAGCATGCGGCAGCTCGTCAAAGACAAAAAGATCGCACTGGTTCGCTGGCATTGGATCGTGAACGGATTTTCATGCGTTGCGTCCGCAGAAGGAGTGAATGCCCTAAAGGACGTGCCCGGTGTGAAGAAGATATTCGCGAACCGCCAACGCATCAGGGCATTTCGTCGAGACGACCGTGAGCCGACATTCTTTGAACACGCAACGGATCCAGCTCCTGAACCTCAGGAATTCAAGCATCCCTGGTACACGCGGTACCTGCTGGCGGACCGGACTTGGGAAAAGCTCAACGTGTCGGGAGCAGGCACACTGAATGTCGTCATGGACAGCAACTTTTTGTTTTCGCCGAACGTGACGCGCAACCTCTATCGGAATGCAGGCGAGATACCCGGCAACGGAATCGACGATGACAAGAACGGTCTGATTGACGATTACCACGGATACAACTTCGTTCGCAACGATGCAGTTCTCAACGCCAGAGGCGAAGACGAGATGCATGGATTCATGTGTGTGAACGAGATCTGCGGGAACGGCACGGATGACTGTCCGTACGAGTTTGGACTCGCGCCATCGGCGCAGTGGGCAGGCGTGATCGGCAGGCAAGCTCCCGAGCAGGCCCTCGAGTGGGCCGTCGAACAGGGTGCGGACACGCTGAGCATGAGCTTTTCGGGCCCCAGTCTGGGCGAACTCCGATCGCATTGGCGGAAGGTCATGGAGCACGCTACCTTCTGCGGGCTGTGCTGCGTATCTGGGGCTGGGAACTTCGCCCGCGAAGGCTCGTCTTCGTTTGCACCGGTTCCAGTTCAGATGCGAATTCCCGAGGATATCCCTGCCGTGTTTACTGCCGCCGGCGTGCGGCGCAGTTTCCAACGCACCTCGTTTTCCAGCCAGGGCCCGGTCAAATGGGAGACAGAGCATTACCAGCAAGGCCTCGTCGACAAGCCCGATTTCTGTGCCTTCAACATTAGGTTGCCCGGACTCATGCCTGACGGCACAGCGCTTCAACACGGCGCGAGCGGCAACTCATTCGCCGGCCCCATGTTGGCCGGAACTCTGGCACTGATGCTTTCGGCCGATCCGGATCTTTTGCCGTGGGACGCCCGTCAAATTCTGATTGAAACCACGAGCGATGTCGGACCGAAGGAGGGATTCGACCATCAGACAGGCCATGGGCTGATCAACTGCTACCGCGCGGTTCGAGAGGTGCTCAGGCGGAAATCCGTTCGCGACAGCGCCGACCCGACACCTTACAAAGGCCGACAGTCGGGTGATGTCCTCGACATGCAGAGACTGTCAAGACCCATAATCATCATAGAACGGATCCAGCCGGACAGCCCCGCCGAGACAGCCGGTTTGCAGCCGGGCGATGTTGTCGAATCCATTGACGAAGCGCCCATCAGAACGTCGGCTCACTTAGGCGCAGCGATCGAGAAAGCCAAAGCATCAAACGCAGATGAAATCGTGCACGGAGTTCGTCGCGACGGAAAGGTCCTTAAACTCAGAGTTCTGCTCCCGAAAGAAGGCAAAATGGGAATCCGGTTCCGTGAACGCCCTGTTTCCGATGCTCCGGCGTTTGAGTAACTCAGAACACATTTGTTCATCCCGGACGAACGAAAAGGACACCCGAGCAACGGACTCAGGTCAGTTGCAGGAAACGGCAACTGCCCGAAGTCGATAGAGAAGTCGGATCACCCCATATTATTGTTGAAGCCGGGTAATGCCGGTGGAGCTCTTCCGAAGGTCCTATTCGGAGGCGCCAAGTGTCGTGCTCGCAGCAAGGGATGCTGGCCGCCCTTCGGGCTTCTTTGCTTCGCCTGCGCCCGGGTCAGAACAAATCGACGATCGGCTGACCTTCACTTAGCAAATGATACGGACGGCCTTGGGCGTCCATTGCCTGGAGGTCTTTGACGCCCGCGGCGAAATATGCCGTTTTGGCGATGTCGGCGGGCGTGATTGGCTTGTCCGCCGGATATTCGCCGAAGCGATCACTGGATCCGTAGGTTTGGCCACCGCGGATGCCTCCTCCAGCCATCAAGACGCTCAAACAATGGGTCCAGTGGTCGCGTCCCGCTCCCTTGACGCCGCCGGAGCGTGGGTCGCCGATTTTAGGTTTCCGTCCCATTTCGCTCGAGACGAAAACCAACGTTTGCTCGAGCAGGCGGCGCTGCGCGAGGTCTTCCATCAAAGCTGAAAAAGCCTGGTCGAATTCGGGTAAAAGATCTTCCTTCAAGCAGCCGAAATTGTTGCCGTGGGTGTCCCACGATCCAGCGCTACGGCATTTCTTTTTCAGTTTGTCGTTGCCTTTCCAAAATACAGTGATAAAGGGAATCTCCGCTTCGACCAATCGTCTGGCCAAGAGCAGGCTCATTGCATTGACGGTCGATCCGTACCGATCGCGTGTCGACTGGCGTTCCTGGCTGACGTCAAACGCAGTGGATGTCTGCGAAGCAAGCAGCAGATCCATCGTGCGCCGTTGATGTTGTTTCCAGACGTCCACTTGAGGAGCATTTTCGAAGTCACGGCGAGCGCGATCGAGTGTCGTCAGCAGTTGTTGCCGAGACTGCAATTGTTCTTTTGTTACATCGCCCGAGAGCGTCAACGACGGGGCTTGGAATTGGAGCGGGTTTTCGACAGACCCGTCCACGTACAGCGGATCGAATGCGACCCCCAAACGCGCGGCGAATTGGCCCGGTCGCGTGTATGGTTTTCGGCTGGGCATGTGGGGCAATGTGATCGCGTTAGGAAGTGGTCCCGCTTGTTTTCGACGCGATCCAATGACCGATCCCATGAACGGCCAGTCGTCGGGATAGGGACGTCGATCATTCCCCTGCGTTTTGAAAGTCCGGTCGGGAAGATGCCCCGTCAAGTTGTAGTAGTATCCGGCGTGATGATCATTCGTGTTGACCGAGCCGTCGATCGAATTGACGATAGCCAGATGCTGTGACTGTTTGGCGAGCAGTGGCAGATGTTCACACAGGCGAACACCGGACGCTGACGTTGCGATTGGCGAAAAGGGACCGCGGTATTCCGAAGGCGCATCGGGTTTCATGTCCCAGGTGTCGACATGGGATGCTCCGCCACACAGAAAGAACAAGATGACTGATTTCGCCTTTCCACCCCCCACAATGCGAGTCTGCTCAGTCGTGCGTGGGGGCTCGTTAGCGCCGGTGAGGCGCGCCATCGGAAAGCCGGCAAACCCCACGCCCGAAGCTACCAAAAAAGTACGTCGATCAATTGCCATGAGTGGCTCCTAAAGAATCTATTGGACGCACAGTATCGTCTCATCCGTTGCTCTCGCCCCAGCGGCATCGTTTGGTTTTTGTTTTCGCAGCGCCATTTGCGCATTCCAGGTTTGCCAGGCGTGTTGCAGTGCGACCACGCGTTGAGGTTCCATGGCGGCGAGGTTTGTGGTTTCGCCGGGATCGTTCCCAAGGTGGTAGAGTTCGGTTTTGTCTCCGATGACGCAGAGCTTCCAGTTGCCCCGCCGGACCGCCCGAGCAGAGCGGGTCCGCCAGAACAAGGTGCGCTGGGGCAGTGCTTTGCCGTCGAAGAGCAAGGGAAGCAGGTTCGCGCCGTCGGTCTCTCGCGAAGTGGCGCCTGCAAGTTCGAGCAGCGTGGGCATCCAGTCGTTGCTGTGCGTCAGTTCATCGCAGACGCCGGTCCGAATGCGCTTTGGCCAGCAGACAATCATCGGCACGCGGTGTCCGCCTTCAAAGACTTCGGTCTTCTGGCCGCGAAACATGCCATTGCTGGAGATGTGCTGGAATCGTGAGCCATAGTTGAGATAACCACCGTTGTCGGAAGTAAATACCACGAGGGTATTTTTCGTAAGTCCGAGCCTCTGAATCGTCTCCATCACGCGGCCGACGCTGTTGTCGAGCGACTCCAACATCGCTTTCACGTGTGGTGCGACATGATTCGGATCGGGAATGACGCCCCATTTGTCGTTCTTGTAATTCACGCCCTTGCGCCGATGCGGCGGATCGCTGGGCCCCTGCCAAGGAAAATGAATTGCCAGGTGTGGCAGGTAGAGGAAGAACGGGCGGTCTCGATGGGCTTCGATGAACTCGATGCTGTGTTGTGTGAGCAAGTCGGCGGTATAGCCCCGTTCCATGGCGAGCGTCTCGTTGGCATACCAGTCCTCCTTGCCGGAGCGATCGATATGGGTGTGATGATCGCCGTCGCCGCTCAGCAGTCCACGGAACACGTCGAACCCCTGCCGCGTGGGAAGCATCGGCGCCTTGTATCCGAGGTGCCACTTGCCAAAGCAACCGGTGGCATAGCCATGCTGCTTCAACACTTCAGCGAGCGTGATCGCTTGCAACGGAAGACCGACTTCGCGCCCTGGCCGTTCGCCCAGGGCGCCGTCAAAGTCCGCGCCGAAGCGCTGCGGGTAAAGGCCGGTGAGGATCGAGGCACGCGTTGGGCTGCACATCGCGCCGGCGGAGTGATAGTCGGTGAAACGCAGGCCGCGCTTTGCCAGCGAATCGATGTGCGGCGTCGCGTTGATTTTGCTGCCGTAGCAGCCCAGATCGCCATATCCAACATCGTCGGCGAGGATGAAGATGATGTTCGGCTTGGGGTGGGGATTGTCACCCACAGCAATCGCGACTGCTCCGATCAACAAGATTGTTTTCAACATCATTTGAAAACCTCCTCGATCACATGCCCATGGACGTCGGTGAGACGTCGTTCGATACCATTGTGATAGAATGTCAGCCGCGTGTGATCGACGCCCAGCAGGTGCAGAGCCGTCGCGTGCAGGTCGTAACTGTAGGTTGGATTTTCGACGGCCTGATAGCCTAGTTCATCGGTTGCCCCGTAACCGACTCCTCCTTGGATCCCGCCGCCGGCAAGCCATGCCGTGAAGGCTCCGGCATTGTGGTCTCGACCTTTTCCCGCGTCGCCCTGAGCGGCTGGTTGACGACCAAACTCCGTCGTGCAGATGACCAGCGTGTCATCGAGCATTCCCCGCTGTTTCAAATCCTTGAGCAATGCCGAGGCCCCGGTATCAAGCACTGCTCCCCAGTAACCATGATCTCGTTGCAGGTCTTCGTGGCTATCCCAGTTGGGGCGAATCTTTTTGGCCGTCGTGTTCTCGGCTCCACAGTAGATCTGCACGAATCGGACACCGCGCTGCGCCAGCCGCCTGGCAAGTAGACACTGTCGTCCGAAGGCGCCGATTTCGGCGTGGTTGACATGGTAGAGTTGTTTCGTCGCGGTGGTCTCTTTGCTCAGGTCGGTCACTTCAGGAGCGCTGAGTTGCAGGCGGGCCGCCATTTCATACGCCTTGATGCGGGCGTCGAGTTCACTGTTGCCGCGTCGAGTTTCCTGATGCAGGCGGTTGAGCTTCTGTAGAAAGTTCAAACCCGCCCGATCCGCTGTCGGCGTGACTTCTGGAACATCATCGGGTGGAAACAGGTCAGCGATTGGCTGTTTCGGATTCGTTGTATCGAGCGTTGTGGCCTGATGCTCAGCGGGCAGGAAGCCGGCTCCCCAGTTGATGATGCCGCCCGGCGGAAGACCTCGCGGGTCTGGCAGCACAACGAACGCCGGCAGGTCATCGGCCTCACTGCCAAGTCCGTATGTCACCCACGATCCCATGCTCGGGAAGCCGGGCAGGGTAAACCCGGTGTTCATCATGAAGCACGCTGGACCGTGCAGCGCAGTCTTGCTGTGCATCGAGTGAATGAACGCCATGTCGTCGACGCACGTCGCCAATTTCGGAAACAGATCGCTCATCCACAAACCGGACTGGCCGTGCTGGCGAAATCTCCAATGACTGCCACGACAGTTGCCGGGCTTGGAAGCGAAGAACTGTAGCTGGCCATCCGGGTCGAACGAAGTCCCATTCCGCTTTTCGAGTTCCGGCTTGTAATCAAACGTGTCGACCTGGCTCATGCCGCCGGGACAGAAGATTTGAATCACGCGTTTCGCCTTCGGAGCATGATGCGGTTGGGCAAGGCTTTCGCCGCTGAGCATCGCTGTTAGCGCGATCCCGCCAAGTCCGCCGCCGGCGGTTCGCAGAAACTGTCGTCTTGAATAGGACATTTCAATCGACATAAACAAACTCGTTGGAATTAAAGAGTGAACGGCACAGGGCAAATAGTCCCTGCTTGTTCACGAGATCCGTCGCGAGACGAGTTTCCTCTGCGGATGGCTGTCGTCCGAACGCCAATTCAAAGGCGCGTGCGACCTGAGCGGTCGATTTTTTTCCGGCTTCCTTTTTTAGCCGCTCGGCAAAGTAGCGGGTTTGTCGGAGCATGAAGTCGTTGTTGTAAAGCGCGAGTGATTGCAGCGGCGTTGTTGTCGTCAGCCGCTTGGGAGTCAGGTTCGCCGGATCGGGGCAGTCGAGCGTTGTTAGAAAGCGATTGGGTGTGGTGCGGACGACATAGCGGTAGATGCTGCGTCGCCATAGAGCCGGCTCGTCGGCTGTGACGTAAGTGTAAATCGGGGCGTAGGCGTCCTGGTATTCGAAATCTTCAAAACCGGGACCGCCACGTTTGGGATTCAGTTTGCCGCTGACAAACAACACGGAGTCACGAATCGCTTCGGCTTCGATGCGCCGCGGATTCTGTCGCCAAAGCAGGCGGTTATCGGCGTCGATCTCCGTAGGGCGGGCACTCTTGCCCGTCTGGTTGTCACTCGGGACGGGCAGGAGTGCCCGTCCTACGTCGTAGCTCACTTGCTTATAAGCTTCGCTCGTCACCATCAGCCGATGGATGGCTTTGAGCGACCAGTTTTGCTTCGCCAGTTCTTCGGCGAGCCAGTCCAGCAGCTCGGGATGCGAAGGCCGACTGCCGCCAAAGCCAAAATCGCTCGGAGTATCCACCAGCCCCGTTCCGAAGTGCCACTGCCATAGTCGATTGACAATGACTCGACGGACCAACGGGTTGTCCCGGTGGGTGACCCAGCGGGCCAGCGCCGCGCGGCGCTGGCCTTCGCTGGTTTCCACCGTCCCCAGTTGAGGGTCGAGCATCGTCAGTGTTGAGAACGCGGCGGGAGCCAACGTGTCGCCTACGGGAGTTTCCGGATTGCCGCGTGTCAGCAGTCGTACGTTGGTCGGGTCTTTTTCGGCAACCGGGCCATAGAAACGAGGCGGCGGGCCGAGAGATTCGAGTTCTCTGTCGACCTGCCGCCGTTGCTCTTTGAGGTCCGCGATCCGCCGGCGTGTTTCATCCGTCAGCTTCGGCGGCTTGGCCAGCTTCACTCGCGGATCACCGAAGCCGATTTGATCCATGCCGTACCCGTTACCGCCATCGGTCGATACCAGCGTCAAAAAACGAGCGGAAGCGGGTAGTTCGACATCGATTGGTTGCAAGCCATCGGCCCGCCGCAGCTTGGGCAACTCGGTGACCTTCCGGCCGTCCACGAACACCCACACGTCAGCAAAGTGATCGCCCACCGCGCCGAAGTAACCGACCTTGGCAGTAAACCGCAGAGTGGAACGGGCACTCTTGCCCGCCTGTGCGTGATCCTGGATGGGCAGGAGCGCCCTTCCTACGGCAGTTAAATCAAACGTGATCCCGGCATTGGCGTGCAGTCCCAGCAAGCTATGGCCGTCTTTTGTGAAATCAATTCCGTCCAGCTCCGGCGAATGCTGACTCGCGACCGGTCCGTTGCGGATCATGTCCCACGCGTTGCCTGATGTTTTCGGCAGACCAGTGATCGTGACCCCGGTGGAACTGACAGGAAGCTTTGCCTTTCCGTTGTCACCATCCGGAATGAACACGCCGTCGACGAAACCAAACGCTGACGGCGAGAATCTGTTCGTGACCACGTTGCCAAGTTTTCCGAAGTTTCGGGTTTGTACCTTCGCGTTGCGCGGGTCGATGGCATTGCGGTACGTGCCGGTGCCAAGTCCATTTCCGCCGCCAACGATATCCGCGAGATCCAGTCCCTCGCCTTCAAGCCGTCCTTTTTCGAAGTCAAGCCTGTTACGTCGATCGAGCAGTTCCTGTTTCTGTACCTCGTACTGTTGGAGGGCCGCATCGCTGACCACTCGATCTTCACGCCTGACTCCCGCAAAGACGGCACGCAAGTGGTAGTACTCCCGCTGCGAAATCGGATCGAGTTTGTGGTCGTGGCACCTCGCGCAATTGACGGTCATCGCCATCGTGGCAGTCATGACCTGCGTCGCCATGTCGTCCAGGTCGAGCGATCTTGCAGACCGCCGCAACATGGGGCTCTTCGTCTCCACCTGTCCGACAAAGTCCCACGGACCGGCCGCAAGAAAGCCGGTTGCAATCACGGCCTGTTCGTTATCCGGCCAGAGCACGTCGCCGGCGATCTGCTCTTGTAGGAAGCGGTCGTAAGGCTTGTCTTCATTCAAAGCACGGATCACGTAGTCGCGGTAACGCCACGCGTTGTCTCGCCGCTTGTCGCGTTCGAAACCGTGAGTGTCCGCGTAGTGAGCAATATCGAGCCAGTGTCGCGCGAACCGTTCGCCGTAACGCGGAGACGCCAGCATGCGATCGACAAGCTTTTCGTAAGCTTCTGGATCCACGTCTTCGACGAACGCCTCGACCGCTTTCGGCGTCGGCGGCATGCCATGCAGATCAAATGACAAGCGTCGAATGAGTGTCCGACGATCGGCCTGCGGGCTCATCTTCAGGCGATGCTTCGCGAGTTTGGCGGTAATGAACTCGTCGATGGCCGTGCCGGTGGCTGTCAGCGGTTGATACGCCCACCACGATGCATCCGCCTTCTCTTTGACACGAGCGCCATCGGGCCACTTCGCCCCTTGCCCGATCCATTGCCGCAGCAAGTTCACTTCGGTGTCTGAGAGAGGTTTCGCCTCTTTCGGCATGTCCGGCAGCTTGCCATCCTGCGACGTGACCAACTCGATCAGGTAACTGCCATCGGGATCATCGGCGATGACATACTCGCCCGATTTCAGGTCGTCGAATGTCGCCAGCGATACGTCGCCTTCGCTGCTTTCCGGCGAATGACAGCGGACGCAATGCTGCTCAAAGATCGGTGCGATCTGCTGGTTGAAATCAATCGGCTCCTCGGCCGCCGCGGAGCAACACAGGCTGATCAACCACATGCAGCTCCAACAAATGACCTCGAATGTTTTATTCACTCTTTCGCCGTTCACGGCTCATGCCTGGATTCAATTGCGAAATGATACAGCACGTTCTTGAGCAGCTTGCTCATGGATTCGTCGTGATAGACGCCCCAGGCGGTGGCGATGGATCCGGTGTGGAACACGCGGCCGCCTTCGGGACGTTGCCAGTAAATGATCTCGGCGATGGTCTTGTCGTCGCCAATTCTTGGTCGGTGACCTTCGGCGTTGTAGTCGATGACCCGGCGCTCGTCGTGGCTGCTCGCGACGGTAGTTATCCCTTTGGGTTCGACCAGCCCCTTGATGGCCGAGTCCGCGGTTGCCCGTTGTAAGGTTGATAGGCGTACGTCGAACTCGTGACCCACCGCGCCCACTTCTCTACTGACGAAGCCGAAGGTATCGCCTTTTTTCAGTCCGAGCTGATGAGGTTTGTTGAATAGAAAATGGTCGGGCTGGTCGACGCGATAGGGCTTGAACGCGCCGCCCCAGCCGATGCACGTCAATCCGACCACCTTCCATGCCGGGTAGCCGCAGAAACGCATCAGACTGCCGCGCTGGAAGTCGTGACTGTGATACAGTTCACCCACTTGCGCGAGGCCGCGTCCGCCGATTCCCTTTCCGAATTTGCGTACCTCCATGACTTCGCCGGTTTCGTCGAAGCTAACCCGCCAGAACATGGTGTTGCCGGACATGACCACCGCAGCGCCGCCGGCTTTCAGGTAGTTGTCGAGCCCTTCGTACGCGCGGGCCGACCAGTACTCGCTGTGGCCGTTCACACAAACCGCTTTGTAGCCATCCAGTACGCCGGAATCGCGATCCAAATCGTGGTCGGTGATGACGTCGTAGTCGTATCCGTGTTGGTCTAACCAAAGGTGAAGAAAGCGTTCTCCGCGCATCAGATGGCTGTAGGACTGATTGATGTACGTCTTGTTCGGACCGGCCGCCGGCCAGGGCAGCTTCATCCCAATCTTGTAGGTCGGCTGACCGTTGCGGTGATCGCGATAGCCGCTGTAGGTGGCAGCATCAGGGTGGCTGCTGGCGAGACCGCCGGTGCCCATTTTCGTGAGTTCCGGACCGTGGTTCACGGGGAAAGGCGCCGAGTTGTAGGCCAGCCACGTGTTGGTCGACGTCAGGACCAGCAGCGGCGCCTTGGGCCGCGATTTGCCGCGGCGCACGATGAAGGTGGCGAAGTAACGCTTGGGTTTGCCATCGACCTTGAAGTCAAAGCGACCCGCGTAGACTCCCGATTTTGCGTCGGCGGGGATGCGGAACCGGTGGTTGACGTCCCAGCGCGCGTTGTAGAGTTCGTCGGAGGCCAAACGCAATCCGTGTCCTCGCTTGGGATCGTTCGTCGGGTCGTAGGCGGTGTCATGGCGGCCGATGGTGCTGGCGTCGAAGCTCGGGCCGCCGATCATCCACGTTCCCCGATTGACGATCCGCCCGTGCCTTCCGCCCGCGCCTGCGTCGGAGACTCGCGTGCCGCGTTCTTCGGTAAAGGGCCAACAGGCGAGTACGGCATTATCTTTCGGGATGGTTAGCCCGCGGCCGGCAAACCGTTTCTTGATTTGATCGACATCCAGCGCCTGGTCATACATGGCCACCATCGCGATGTCGCCGTTGTAGAAGTTCTCCGCTACACCGTTGCTACCGTAGGCGCCGATCCGGAGTGCCGTTTGCCCGGGACGAACAACTCCAGCAAAAGGCCATTGGCCCACCAGCTTTCCGTCGATCGAGATACGTTTCACCTTACCGTCCCATGTCGCCACAACGTGATGCCAATGCTGGGTCTTGATCAGACCCGGTTCGGTCTGGTGGAGAGATGAACGATGGTGGGCGCCGCCATCGTCGGTGATGAACGCAATCTGGCCGTTGTTGATGAACAGCCCGATCCCACAACGATCCGGATAATCATGCTGGTTGACCAAACCTTGCCAGCCTCTTAGAGCGAAGGGACGAATCCAGCATTCCAGGGTCAGCGCCGTCAGCCGCCGCTCGTGGGGCAGGCCGTCAGTAACATGCACGTAAGACCCCGGGTGGATCGGTTGCGTCTTCGGCTCTTCGACGCGAAACGTCTTCAGGACTGGGTCTTCGTCGCGGTTCTCCGGATCGGGACCAAGTTGCACGACGTTCAATTCATAGGGAACGCCACTGCTGACCCGGATCTCAATTTCGTCGCCCGCGGCAATGCTCTTCTGAGCATAGGCATGCAAACCAGGCAAAGTGATTGCGCGGTGAGGCGGTATCTCGCGCTGAACCAGCTCGGCCTCAACGGGAGCAGGCTCGGCCGGTGAATTCGACTGCTTCAGATAGGCCACGAGGTCCGCGATTTCTTCTGGCTTCAACACGCGATCAAGCTCCTCGGGCATCAAGGAGACATTCGAGTATCTGGCCTGTTCGATTTCTCGAACGGGGACCGGTTGCAAAACCCCCTCCGCCGTCGAAAGAAAAATCTTGTCCACCGTTTCCTTCACAAGCAGTCCGGATACGGCCCTCCCGTCTTTTGTCAGGACGTTCACCACTTCGTGGTAACGAGCAATCGATGCGTTGGGAAAGACGATCGCCTCCAGCAGGTCACGCTCACTGCGAATCGCGCCGATCCTGGTCAAGTCCGGGCCTAGTCTCGCCCCTTGCTCGCCCTTGATATGGCACGTGATGCACTTTGATTTGTCCCGTTTGCTGAACAGTGTTGCTCCCCGCTGCGGATCGCCATTTGGCAGATAGGCGGCGAGTTCATCGAGGCGTTGTTTTTGACGGGCGATCTTTTCGGGCTCTAGCTCAGCGACATCCGCGAGTTGGATTTCGGGAAAAGTGTCCGCTGTTACCTTTTGGCGATCGATTTTCTGCATGAGCCGAACCTGCTTTCCCAGTGGATGGTCCGCAGGAAGGCTCCGGCTGTCTCCAATCTCATAGAGCGCATAGATGATGGCATGCTTCAGAAAGGGATCCATCTCTTTCGCAAAGGATTCCATCAGAGGTTTTACCGCCCCTGTGTCTCCGATTCTGCCGAGGGCCATGGCTGAGAGTCGACGAAGCCGGTCGTCATCGCCAGCCAGCAGTTCGATCAGCGGCTGCACCGCGTTTGGATCGCGCCACAATCCCGCGCTGTGAATCGCCACCGCGCAAGCGTCAGGACTTTCACCGCTCAGAAATTCTCGAACCGCGCCGCGTGCTTGCTGGCTTTGGATTCGATGCAGCGACCAGATGGCCGGAACGCGCGCACGGGCCCTGCGCAGGCCATCGATGTTGTTCTCCCTGGCCAGTGATTCGATGGCACGCTTGACCACCGTGGGCCGCTTGTCAGAGAGCCAACTGATTTGAGGATCGTTCCAATCCAGTTTGAGGCCGCGTGGATCTTTCGCGGCAGGCGAGTCCTTTTTCTGGACGCGATAGATCGCACCCAGAATGTCGGGCTTGGCGATTTTTGAAGTTGGGCAACAGATCATGTACCAGCTTCCCGTATCCGCAACGAGAAGGCTGCCGTCGGCATCTTCGATCACATCGGTAGGATGAAAATCCGTTTGATCGCTTTCCAGAAAGGTATTCGTCACTGCAGAGTAGGACGAGCCAGCTCTGGACAGTCGATGCCTTGAGACGCGGCGCGTGTTGAATTCGGTGCAGATCAGATCGCCTTTCAAACCGAGGGCCTGATGACTCGGCATCACGATGCCCGAAGGTGCAGCGGGCCCCAACTGTGTCAGGATCGGCAGTAAGTCTCCTGTATTGGGATGCGGAGTGAGCACGCGGTCATGTTTCTTGCCGTACATCCCTCCATAAACGGCGTGCAGAATACCGTCGCGCCTTCCGGGGCGGGAAAGGTCAAAAAATGTACCGCTGAGAAAACGCTCTCCGATTTCACTGAACGCGAGTCCGACCGGATTGTTCATACCGCCAGTGATGACCATTTCCAGTTGGCTGCCATCAGGCCGAGCACGATAGATATGGGCGGCCCGCGACTTCAGCGTTTTGCCATTGCTCAATACATGCTGCTGCGGAGCAAATGCTCCCTTGCACCAGTAGAAGAAACCATCCGGCCCAAGATAGGGACCGTGCATGTCGTTGCCGCATCCTTCGATCGAACCACCATCGAACCAGACGGTTCGCTCATCGGCCACATGGTCACCGTTTGTGTCGCGGAGTTTCCAAATGTGTGGTGGGGATCCAACGTAGATCGCACCATCATGGACGAGAATGCCTTCCGGGAACGGCAGTTTGTCGGCAAACACCGTCGACTCATCAAAAATTCCGTCTCCGTTCCGGTCGACCAATCGTAGCACCCGGTGTTGCGGGTCTTTGAGTTGAACCGGCGCTTTGTCCGTGTTGCCCGAACTGTCGGTGACGTAGAGAACACCCTGCCGGTCGAAGCACATATGAATGGGCCTTTGCACCAGTGGCGGCGCGGCCACACGCTTCAGTTCGTACCCCTCAGGAATCGTGAATGTGTGTGGGGCAAACGAAACTTGATCTGCACCGTCCGCATCCCATTGACAACAAGAGATAGCAAGGGCGATGACAAAGCAATGGCTCATGTTTTTTCTGCTTTTCATGATTGCTTCATTCTCGGTTTGAACGTAGGGCCGGTTCCCACCGGCCGCGTACGCGATTGACCGGTGGGAACCGGCCCGACAAATTGGATTTCATGCGTTCACGCGATGATCTCCTTGATAACCGTTCCTGCCACATCGTTAGGCGGAACGGGCGGCCGTGATGCTGGAACGTTAGCCGCCGGTGATCGATCCCCATCAGGTGGAGCATCGTGGCGTGTAGGTCGTTGATGTGGACCTGTCCTTCGACGCCGTGATAGCCGAAGTCGTCGGTCGCGCCGTGAGTGATGCCACCTTTCACACCGCCGCCGGCCATCCACATGGTGAAGCCGTGTGGATTGTGCTCGCGACCTGGAGCTTCGCCCGGACCGTTGTTTTGCTGCGTGTGCGGTGTACGGCCGAATTCGCCGCCCCACAAAACAAGGGTGTCATCCAGTAGCCCGCGAGTTTTCAGATCGGAAAGTAACCCGGCAATCGGCTTGTCACTCGCCCGACATTCCTTCTTCAGGCCCTCGGCGATTTTGCCGTGATGGTCCCATCCGTGAAGCGAAACTTGTACGAAACGTACGCCGGCTTCCGCGAAGCGACGCGCCAGGAGGCACTGCCGCCCGAATGTGTCGGTCTGTTCTTCGCCGATCCCGTACATCTTCAGCGTTGCATCGGACTCTTCCGAGAAATCGACCAGCTTCGGCGTCTCGGCCTGCATGCGAAACGCCAACTCAAACGACTCAATCACGCCCTCCATTTGCTGGTCCTGCCCAAGCCGCTGAAGCTGCCGGCGGTTCATCTGTTGAATCAAGTCGATGCGTCGGCGTTGAACCGCTTCGGAGATCGATCGATCGCTCAAATGACGGATGGGAGCCTGGTTCGGTTTGGATCCCACACTTTGAATTGCTGTGCCCTGATGAATGGCTGGCAGAAAGGCACTGCTGTAGTTGCGTTCGCCTTCTCGGGGAAGAATCGTGATGTAGCTGGGCAATTGCCGGTTTTCGGTTCCCAGTCCGTACGATAACCACGATCCCATCGACGGAACGACATCGAAAAGATTGCCCGTATGCAATTGGCGAATTGCGACTGGGTGGTTCGGACTGTCCGCCTGCACAGCTCTCAGGACACACAGATCATCGGCATGCTTCGCCGTATGCGGCAGCAGCTGGCTCATGAACAACCCGCACTCGCCAGCGTGCTGAAACCCTGCTGTCGGTCCCAACAGCCGCGTGTTGTCGAGACCCACGGTCGCTTCGGTCGCTGGCAGGCTGTATGGCAACTCGCCTCCCGATCGCTTTACCAGTTCTGGTTTGTAGTCGAACAAATCCATCTGCGAAGGACCGCCCGACATGAACAAAAAAATAACACGTTTGGCTTGGGGCGGAAAATGTGTCGGCTTCACAGCCAAAGGCGACGCATCGGCGATCGCTGGCGGAGAAGCACTGGCCTGCTTCTGAAGCATCGCCGCCAAAGCAAGTGATCCGAATCCGCAACTGGTCGAGCGAAGGAATTCGCGGCGGGAGGGAGGGGAATTGATCATGGTGTTCGGTTGTTTTCGTAGCGGAAGTCGCCAAGACTTTCGGTGATCCAATGAGTTTGGCCGAAACGTCGGCGGGTTACGCTACGGGCTATTATTCTCGAAACAAAAATGCGTTCGATCCCAATACCGCGTGGCACAACTGGGTCCACGCCGCGAGTCGGTTGTCGTTCAGTTCTTTCGCGCACTCGTCCACGAAATCGAGCGAGGATTTCAATTCGTCGCCAGACGCGGGGCGGCCGATTGCCAACAAGTACATCCGATTCACCCGATCCTTGTCGTCGTTGGGTTCTTCCTTCCTCAACCGCTCCGAAAGCTTTTCTGCCTGTCGCTTCACAAACGGGGCATTCAGCAGGAACAATGCCTGCGTCGCAACCGTTGTGTTCGGACGACCGCCGACGATGTCGTTGGGATGAGGAAAGTCAAACGTGCTTAGAATTTCCAATTCGCCGGCAGGTCGTTCGCGCTTCAATGGCAGATAAACCGTTCGACGATTGCGGATATAATCTGGAATCTTGTTTCCCCATGTCGGCGGATTCACGTTGCCACCGGCGCCGCGAATATTGCCTTTCAGTTCCAATCCTAACGACGGACCGCCGCGTCTTCTATCAAGCTGACCGCTCGCCAAAAGCATCGCATCACGAATCGATTCGGCAGGCTGGCGCCGACGAGGCATCTGCCACAGCAAACGGTTGTCGGGATCGACCTTTTCCGCTTTCGCATTGTGTAACGACGACATCTGGTAAGTTCGCGACAGCACCATGTGCCTGATGGTTCGCTTGAGCGACCAACCGTCGTCGTCGCGCATCCGACTGGCCAGAAAATCGAGCAACTGCGGATGACTGGGCGTTTCACCGTGCACGCCGAAGTAATCGACGGTGCGGACCAGCCCTTTGCCGAACAGGTGATGCCAGACGCGATTGACCAGCACGCGTGAGGTGAGCGGATTATCCGGATCGGTCAGCCACTTGGCCAGTTGCAATCGTCCGCTGGAGTTCCTGGGGATGGCGTAGTTGGTCGAAACAGGAACAACGCTGAGAAAGCCTCGCGGAACAACGTCGCCAAGGTTTTGAAAATCACCTCGCTTGTAGATCGGACTGTCGTCTGGCCGGTCGACGTCGCGGACGGCTAGCGCATTTTTCGGGCCGTCTTCGTTTTCAAGATGGGAGATCTCTGCCGTTAGAGCAGCCAACTGTTCTTGCAATCGGGTTGCCCGCGTGAGAGCTTGCTTCTCCTGCTTCGTTACCGGTTTGGCCCCCGCAAGCCCGGTTGCTCGACCACCAAAGAACTGCATCGCATAGTCGCCATCGCCCAGATCAACAGCATGCGAGTGATTCAGTCCGCCACCGTTCCAGCGCGGAACCACTGCAAAGGCGAGGACGGGCAACCTTGTGTCCGCCTGCGAGCCCTTCGCTTTGCCCGGTTTCAGGTCATCGAACGTTTCCGAGAAAATGATACCAGTATCGCCGGAACTCGGGCGCGTTCCGCTACGCGCGAGTTCCGCTACCACAATGTCATCGATCGCTCCACCGAATCTCGAACTTCCGGGCGTGGCACTCGTGATGCGAAGACGGATCTTGCCACTGCCGTCACCAATGTAGGAGAACTTCGCTGCTTTCAGCTTCTGTGAGTCTTTCGTTCCCGACCATGGACCTGGGTTGTGACGGAAACCGATCAGCACGCTGCCGTCTTCGCGAAGCAAATCGATTTGCAATCCGTCACGCGCGAGTGTTCGTTGAGGTGCGGCAGCCCAGACGCTTGGCCCCGCCTGGAACCTTATTTCGTAGTGCGCCCCCTTTTGGTTGGCTTCAATCGCGCGCGTGAGTGTCAAAGAATTGGCTTCGGAAGCGCCGGGTATCTTTTCAAACTGAGTTGTGAATTCCGCCTGCACAATGCGCCTTCGGGCACGCAGCTCTTTGAGTGTCTTCTTTCGCTCCGCCAGTTCCTCTGCCGAGCGTTGGAGGTTCGGTAACGTTTCGTGATTGATCACGCTCCACACCCCGGGACCGTCATAGCTGGTTGTTAACGTGCTGTGAAAGATCCCAGCCAGCGCGTAGTAATCCGCCGTTGGGACGGCGTCGAATTTGTGATCGTGGCAGCGGGCGCAGGAGATCGTCTGACCAAGAAACGTGCGGCCAATTCGATCGATTTGGTGATCCACCACATCGGCATCCAATTGACCCTTGATGTAGTTTTGCAGGGTCCAAGGACCAATGGCCAGAAAGCCCGTCGCAACGATCTGCTCGCGACGCTGTTCATTGTTCTCATGCGGCAGCAGGTCACCCGCGATTTGTTCGTGAATGAACTGATCTAGTGGCTTGTCGTCGTTGTGCGCCGCAATGACATAGTCGCGATACCGCCACGCATCACGGATCAACATGTTCCCCGTGACGTCGGCGAGGTCGGCGTAACAAGAAAGATCAAACCAATGCCGCGCCCAGTGATCGCCGAACCCAGGCGAATCAAGCAATCGATCGACCACCTTTTCGTAAGCTCGATCAGACGTGTCACCAACAAACGCTTCGATCTCTTCCGGCGTCGGCGGCAGCCCCGTTAGATCAAAGGTCGCGCGGCGCAGTAAGGTGTAGCGGTCTGCGTCATCGCTGGGATGAATTTCCGCCGCTTCAAGCCTGGCGAGAATGAATGCATCGAGGTCATCCCGTGCCCACGAACTGTCACGGACTGTTGGCACATCCGGTTTTGAAATTGGCTTCAAAGCCCACAGTCTTTCCGGGTCGATTTCTTGTGCCCTCGACTCGCGTGGATCAGGAGCCCCCATCGAAATCCACTTTTCCAGCAGTGCAATCTCTTCTTCGGGAAGTTGCTCCTCAGGTGGCATCTCATAGCTTTCATACCGAACCGCCTCCATCAAGAGACTCTCATCTGGCTTACCCGCAATGATTGACGGTCCCTCATTGCCGCCTTTCTCCCAACCGTGGCGGGAATCCAGAACCAGTCCGCCTTTCGCATTGCCGGACTCGTGACTGTGGCATTCGTAACAGCGTTGCCGCAGGATCGGAGCGATCTGCTTTTCAAAGAATGCAATGCCTTCGTCAGCCGAAGCGGTGGAACGATTCGACAGGCAACCCGAAGCGCCGGCGAGGGACACTATCAAAATCACCACGACGCGCATGATCGTTTGCTTACGCTTCAGGTTACTGTTGTACGCCGCCCGAATGAGATGCCAGTAGGGCCGGTTCCTACTGGCCGTGGCCGGTGGGAACCGGCCCTACTAGACGAACAGCTCGCTCATGGGAATGCCAGTGCTATCGCCGAAGGAGTCGATTGGGACATCCATTGAGTTTGCGACTCTGACAAAGAGATTGGCCAAGTTGTTCTTCTCTTCGTCGTACGTGACAAACTGACCCACTTTGTGGCCCATCTTTTTGCCACCGGCAAGTATCAGCGGGAAGTTCGTATTGTCGTGAACCCTGGAGGTCGCGGCTCCTTGGAAAATCAGACAACGATCAAGGAGTGAGCCGTCGCCCTCCTTCGTGTCTTTGAGACGCTTGACGAAATAGGCCAGCTGTTGGGCGACGAACTGATCCCACAATCCCCAGTCTTTGAAACCCTCTTCGTCTTTGGCCGCAGAGTGACTCAACTGGTGCAAGTCTTTGGCAAGGCCGATGCGTTTGGAAAGATTGTTTGTCGGCGCCGTCCCACCTTCGGATGCCAGTTGATAAGTCGCCACGCGCGTGATATCAGACTTGAAAGCCAGGTACATCAAGTCGTACATCGTCCGAATGTAGTTTTCTACTTCTGTGAATTCGATTTCCAAATTCATCGCTGGCGGCGCCGACCGCGCGCTCTTCTCGGCCCACAGCTTGTCGTTGGCGACCTTCTTCTCCAGCTCGGCGATCGACGCAAGGTAATCGTCCAGGGTTGCCTGATCTTCTTGCCCAAGATTTCGCTTCAAGTCCTTGGCGTCCTGATAGATCTCATTCAGCAGATGTGTCTTCTCTTTCAGCCTGGCTTTCGCGGCGGGACTGTTCGCGACATACATCCGTTCGTAAATCTCTTTCAAATTCGACCAGGCCGGAATGCCTTTGCCCTTCTTGTCGAAAGACAAGGTGTAGGTGCGGCTGATGTTCCCGACTCCTCCAACGGTGGAAAGAGGCATGCAAGCCAACTGCGTTTGGCCTTCGTGGAAATCGCTGATCACTTGATCGATGGAAATCGAATTGAAGGTCGTTTTTCCCTTCACGATATCTTTGGACGTGAGGAATCCAGTTGGATTGACGTGCGCGTCGCCGCTGTTTCGGTTTTGTGGATGAGAAAGTCCAGCGACGACCGAGATGTCTTCGCGAAACGGATTCAAAGAGGCCTGGCTTGTTCTGAACTCGTATTCCTTTCCTTTACCTTTGGGAAACCAGAACCATTCCTCATGCTGCGGATCCTTCTCCGGGGGCAGGCTCACTCCATTGGGAAAGAAAATGAACGCCGCTCGCTTCGGCAGATCACTCACTGCTTGCTGTTCCGCTCCCGCAGCCATGGCGTTCATGAATGGCAGAGCCAGCGAGACACCCGCGCCGCGGAGAAACGTTCGTCGTTGTAAATGCCAGGATTTGTCTGCCATGGATTCATGTCCTTAGGTGGGTTGCTCTGCCGCCTATGGTAACCCAAAGCGTCGATGGGGGACAATTGATCCTGGCGTCAAGAGCCTGTGCCTGCACCCGTCTGTGCCAGCGACATTCCCCGTTGTCTAGCGAAACTGGTCGCTTTGAACGATATCGCGAATCAGCATCGGCACGGAATAGTCGTTTGCTTCAAAAGCATCGACCAGGCGATTCACCAGGTCTTCGTCGTGGTAATCGATGTCCCGGCAAAGCGCATAAGCGAGGATCCGTTCGGTAAGGCCTTTGGCAAAGTCCCGTTTGCGATGGTCGAGCAGATATTCTTTCAACTCACCGATGCCGTCGATGGTGACTTCGTCCGGTAAGGTCGATTTTCGATCGATCGCCACATAACTCTTCTCGAAAACGGGCCTCTTGCGTTTCCTCTTTTGGCCCGCCGCGTTGGGTTGGCCAGTCGTCTTGGAAATGACCAGAACCTGTTCGCGCCAACCGCCGCTGGCATCGTAGTTTTCAAACGGGATACCCCACGGGTCGATCTTTTGGTGACAACCCTTGCAGGCGTCGTTGTTGCGGTGGGCAAACAGCTTTTGGTTGAGAGTCATTTTGTCGAAACCCGGAATGCTCTCGTCCAGCGGCGGCACGTTCTTCGGCGGATCCGGCGGCGGATCGTTCAAGATCACTTCCGACAACCAGACGCCACGGAGGATGGCGTGCGAGTTCATGCCGTCGGAATTGCCGATCAGGAAAGTTCCCTGTGTGAGCAAACCGCCGCGGTTGTCTTTTGGGTCGATGGCAACTTTGCGGAAGTCGCCTCCTCTTACTCCCTTGATCTGATAGAACGTCGCCAACGTTTGATTCACGAAAACATGGTCGGCATCCAAAAGATCGAGCGCCGGAGCACCGTTGCGGAAGACATCGTTGACCGCCTCGATCGTTTCCTGACGCATCAGGTCCTTTAGCGGCTCTTTGAACCTGGGATAGTAGTTTTTGTCCACCGCGACATTGAAAAGCTTGGAAGTCTGAAGCCATTGATCGGCAAACCGCTCGACCCATCTTCTTGACCTCTCATCGCGAAGCATGCGTTGGATGTGTGACTGGAGCACGATCGGCTTGGTCAGTTCTCCTGCCGCAGCCGCTTCGAAAAGGAGATCATCGGGAACCGAACACCACAGAAAGAACGCCAGCCTTTCAGCCAATTGAAAGTTCTGCTGCTCCTTGTCCGACAGCTCGCCGGGAACACCAAGGTAGAAAAAACGAGGCGAGCAGAGGATTTCTTTGTAAGTGCTCAGCAGAGAATTGATCGCACTGTCGTTCTGGGCGTATCCCCGATAGATGTCAAAGTATTTGGCAGACTCAGCCTCGGTCGGCGATCTTCGGAACGCTTTTTCGATGAATGCAGAAATACGCTGGCGGACATGATTTTCGATGTCGGATGCCGCGATGTCTGCGGGGATCAGCGTCGAGGTTAAATCTGCATTGGCGTTTCCCTTGTAGTCGAACGATTCCAGATACAGTTTCTGTCTGCCTCGATTCGTGATCCGAACAAAAAACGGACGATCCAAAGCACGCGTCATTTCATCTGGAAGTGTTTCCGGAAAGGAGTTCAGCGAATAGGTGCGATATTGGTCGCTCTCTTCGATTTCGATGACGCCAAGTGCCGCAGTCTTTTGACGGGGATCGATTTCCGAATGCGTGAAACCGATGTCGACTTGCAGTTCGCTGCTGGCATCAGCTTTGGCCGAAACAAACGTTTGGAACATGTATTTGGAGATCGAAGGGATCTTCAAGTCGATGTATCCCTTCGGATTGACGACCACGATCTTTCCGGCTCGTTCGATGTTGCCCACGGGCGGTTTGATCTTCCTGTTGTCCCTCGTGAAAGCCTGGGAAGGATTCGTTTCCAGATTCTCGATATCGATACTTTCGGTGTACGGCTCGAACGCCGCGATCTGCTTCATCTTGTCGATGACCGACAAGATCACATTCAAATACGACTCAAGGTGGGGGCCGCTGATCATCAGCAAACGTGAACTGTTCTTGAGCCCGGTTTCCATGCTCGTCGCTTCTTCGGGCAGCACGTTTGTCTCATTGCGTACCGAGATCTGAAGAAGATCTTCCAGAGCGTATCGCAACTCATATCTTGTCAGGCGACGAACGTTGCCACGCTTGTTCGGAGACCCGTATTGCTTCGCTTTCTTGAATTCCTCATCCATCCAGCGAGTGACCAGGTCTCGCTCCTCAGGCGTTGGTTGCCGCTGGTCTTCAGGAGGCATTTCGCCCGAGTTGAACGCTTCACGAACGTCTTCCCACCTGTCGAAATGTTCGCCCGAAACAATGTTGGGGTCGATATTGTCAAAGCGAATTTTGGCTTCGCTTTTTTTGCGGCCGTGGCATCGTGCGCAGTATTTGCGCAGCAGAGGTTTGATCTGTTGATCGAACGTTTTCAAATCGGGTGCGAGATCCCCACTAGCAATACCGGCCGAGCACGCGACCAGAACCACGCACAAAAACAGCTTCCATGTGGCGGGAAAGGTAAACGGCATTCTGTCAGTCACCCTATCCAATGGATGGTGGATTCAACGTTGCAGGTTCGGATCCTTTTGATCCTTGTCCATGCGTTTGGAGTAGCCTCCGGTCTTGCATGCTCTCGCCCAGACCTCCTGAGGAACGTCATTCATGACGCCCAGGGCCTGAGTGATGTTGAGTGTTTCCAGAGAGACGACGGGATCGTCGGTTTCTTTCAGGATGTCGATGAGCCCGTCGAAGCCTGTTTCCTTGTCGCCCAAGACATAAAGGGCCTCGGCAGCCGCGACTTGTACCGACGGCGAGGGGTCTTTCAGCAGTTTCTTGAGCTGGGCCGTCGCCGCCGCCGCGGATTGACCTTGAATGGTGCAGCCCGTGGCGCCCCAGTACCGCATCACTGGATGGTCGTGCTGCATTGCCGCGCGCAGTTTTTGCAGAACACCGCTACCTCCATCGCCGGCTGCCAGGGCGGTCTGGAGGACATCTTCGTAGGGGAATTCGTTCGAGTGCACGTATTCGTATACCGTGCCATCTTTTGAGATTCCTTCGTACATTGATTCTGGTACGAGTCCAGTATCACCAATCTCGCGCATCTTGTTCAGCGTCGCGTTGCGCATCCGAGCGAGACGTTCCTGGTGCTTCGGATCCTTCGCAAGATTGTTCAGTTCCCATGGATCCTTTTCGGTGTGGTAAAGCTCCTCGGCCGGCTGCGGCACTGTCCAATAAGCGGACTGCAGGTCGTTGAGTTTGCCAGCCTGCTTGAGCTTGTACAGCGACTGCCAACCCACTTGGCCATGTGGATAACCGGCGAGAATTCCACGATGCCGATGCGGGTGAAAGTTTCGGATGTAGCGATATTCACCGTCGGTGACCGCGCGCACAAACCGCAGCATGCGTGAATCGAAACGTTGGCCGAACAGAAAGACATACGGCTCCTTTTGCTCGGCTGCCTTTCCGGCGAAAGCACGGCCCTGAAACTGACTGGGGATCTCTACGCCGGCGAGACTAAAAACGGTTGGCGGCAAATCGATGAACGCCACCGGACGATCGCTGACCGTTCCGGCTTCGGCCGGCGCGAGGTGTTGCCACTTCTTTGGAAAACGGACGATCAGCGGTACGTGGGTGCCAGTGTCGTTGATATAGCGTTTGGCGCGTGGAAGGATGCCGCCGTGGTCGGAATAGTAGAAGACGATCGTGTTGTCGCGGACTCCCTCATCATCAAGTTCGCTGAGCCAACTGCCGATTTGCTTGTCCATGGCGGTGACGATGTCCATGTACGTGACCCAGTCCTGTCGAATCTCTGGAGTATCCGGGTAGTGCGGCGGCAGTTTGACGGAGGCCGGATCGCGACTGGGTTGTTTGGGGATCATTCCCTGCTTGCGGTAGCCCTCTGTCTTGTTCGCAAACAGGCTGCTCTCGTGGCTGATCGTCGTGTTGAAAACGGCGAAGAAGGGCTGGCCTTTAGCGCGGTTCTTCCAATGCGCTTTGGGACTGCTTTCATCCCAGTGGCTCTTGTCGTCGGTCTTGAAGTTGTAATCGGTCTTCGATCGGTTCACGCAGTAGTAGCCCGCCTCGCGGAGGAAGGACGGATAGGTTCGGAAGCTTTCGGGGACCGGATAGCGGCTGCGCATATTGTGGGTACCCGTGCTGCATGCATATCGACCCAGAATCAACGTGTTGCGAGCAACGGCGCAGACGGCGGCATTGGAGTAGGCGTATTTGTAACGAATCCCATCAGCGGCGAGCTTGTCTATGTTCGGTGTCGTTGCGTCCTCGTTCCCGTAGCAGCCGACCCAGTGGTAGCTGTTGTCCTCGCTGGTCACCCACAAGATATTGGGCCGGCTTGGCTCAGCAGATTCGTCTGCCGCGAAAGCCCTGAATCCAGAAAGGGTCAGAATTCCCGCTAGTAGCCCGATCATCTGAATCAACTGTTTGTTCTGCATGTCGCATCTCGTTCTTGTCTGACTGACTGTTGCCTGACTGTGCGTTGGCCCAGGAAAGCAAACGCTGTGACTGAATCCAGCATCCACCCGTTCCTCTTGAGTCGGTTTTCGCTGCGGGACGTTCCGCTGAACCGAACACCCTAGTCGCGCCGCCGCTCCGTTGCCACCAGTGGCTGTTGTGGATTGTAAGCCGGATTAATCCACTCGATCTCATTTAGCTCTTTAGGTGGGATGCGAGCGATTTCGATGTTTTCCTCGTCGACCGAATCGATCATCCAAGGCTGATCGCCAACGACCGCTGAATGTGGGTAGGCATATCCTACCGACCTCGATCGCCCGTCGTACCGTTTTTCCGGCGGCAGGCCGATTATCTGGCGGCAGGAACCAGATCACTGCCATGCGTGCTGATTCTTCATCCTAATCTTACTCTTGATCTGGTTCCCACGCTGAATGCCGACCATCAGGGAGCGAGAGTATGAGTAAGATTGAGAGCGAGGAGGGCAGTGTAGCAATGAGCGGATTCGATCATGAGAAGCTGAACGTCTATCAGGCCGCCGTTCGTTTTTTCACATGGGCAGACGACGTTCTTGAAGCCATCCCAAAACCCGCCGTCATCTGCAATCAGCTCGCAGTGCCCAATCGGAAATAGTTCGCACTTTCACCTCAAGTTTTTTCATGACAAGAATACAAACACTCCGCTTCACCCTTACCCTCGTTGTCGCGATTGGCCTCGTTGCCTTGCCGGTTCAGGCCAACGAAATCCGCCAGCCCAACGTCGTCTTCTTTCTCGTCGATGACCTCGGCTGGTCAGATGTCGGCTGTTTTGGGAGCACATTTTACGACACACCCAGCATCGATCGGTTGGCGGCCCAGGGGGTTCGTTTTACCGACGCTTACGCGGCCTGTCATGTTTGTTCGCCAACAAGAGCAAGCATTCTGACAGGCAAGTACCCGGCGACTCTGAATCTCACGGACTGGTTGCCAGGACGCCGGAACTTTCCGTTTCAGAGGCTGTTGAATGCGGAGATCCATCAACACCTGCCGTACGAAGAAACGACGATCGCCGAGGCATTGAAGGCCAAAGGCTACTCAACGGCGATCTTTGGCAAGTGGCATCTGGGGCGAGAGCCGTCCACTGCGTTGAAGCATGGCTTCGATCTTCATATCCCCAATGTTCCGTCGAATTGGCGCACATTTCACGGTCCGTTTGGGATGAAGAACCTGGAAAGCAAGAAAGGGGACTACCTGACGGACAGGTTGACCGACGAAGCGGTCAGTTGGTTGGACGACCAGAAAGACAAGCCGTTCTTTCTGTACATGGCGCACTTCGCCGTCCACGACCCGATCCAGGGACGTGACGACCTGGTCGAAAAGTACTCTCGGAAGTTACAGGAATCCCCGCCGGCAGGCGCAGCCGACTTCATCCTGGAAGGCAATCCCGACAGCCCCGACAGTCCGTCAAAGGAAGAACTGGCACGTCTGATCAAGACTCCCGAATTCTCGCGACACAAAGTCCTGCCCAGGGGAACGATCAAGGTCAGACAGAAACAGGACAACGTCCAGTTCGCAGCCATGGTGGAGAGTGTCGACCAGAGTCTGCAACGGATTGTCACGAAGCTTGCGGAACTCGGTATCGAAGATGAAACGATTGTCATCTTCTTCTCCGACAACGGGGGAATGGCCGCGATGAATGTTGGAAATCCGAAAAGGATCGTCGCCGAAGAGGATGTTGATAAGGCTTATTCGACATCCTGCCTGCCGTTGCGGGGAGCGAAAGGCTGGCTTTACGAGGGCGGAATACGCGTCCCATTGATCATCAAGTGGCCGGGCAAAGGCAAAGTTGGATCCGTATGCTCGACACCGGTCAGCAGCGTCGACTTTTTCCCCACGATCATGGACATGATTGGCGCTGGCGACGAGGTCAGCAGCGACAAAGAAGGAGTCAGCATTGCGCCGTTGGTTCAAGGGGAATCCATCGCAGAGCGAGCCATCTACTGGCACTTCCCTCACTACAGTAACCATGGAATGCACAGCCCAGGAGGTGCCATCCGATTGGGAAAATACAAGCTTTTGGAGTACTTCGAAAACGGAAGCGTCCAGCTGTTTGACCTGGAGAACGACCTCGGTGAGCAAAGGGATTTATCCGAAATAGAGATCGAGCGAACAAAGGAATTGAAAGATAAACTGCATCAGTGGCGCACCAGTGTGAACGCGCAGATGATGAAGCCAAATCCAGACTTTGATCCCAATCTAAAAGCGGAAGATTTTTACAGACGATCGAAATGAATCTTCCGACCGGTTCGGAGTGGCTGTTCCTGTCAAATCGCAGGACCATCTCCTTCCGTGGCAGCGGATTTCAAACCGGCCGCCTCGCGAATGGCGGCCAACTCCGCACTCAGGTGTTTTTGAAACAAATTGATGTCGGCGCTGTGGATCAGCATATTTGCTCCAAGTTCAAGTAGCCGGGTTTGCCGTCCAACGTCTCCCCAAAAATGAATGCCAGCGCCGATTCCCGCCGAACGCGCTTTGCGAAAAATGGTTTCGCAGGCAGCGAGGAAGTCTGGGTGGTCGTACTTCTCAGGCACGGCCAGACTGGATGACAAATCGTGAGGGCCGATGAGAACTCCATCCAGGTCAGGCACCTTCACGATGTCATCAAGTGCATCGATGGCGGGAGTGCTTTCGATGTTGACGATCAACAGACGTTCCTTTGCGCCTTCATGGATGTAGGCTTGTAACTCCGGTTCGGCCCGCTTGCCGGAGAGCATCCCCTGCAGCTTTCGCCCCTTGATCGGCCGCATTTTCACCGCACCGCGCAGTGCCTGAACTTGCTCGACCGATTCCACGTACGGTGCAATGATCCCTGCCGCACCACCATCAAGAACCATGGTGGCCGCGTAAGGATCGGGCGAAGGGATTCTTACGATCGGTGGGACGCCGATTGCCGAGTAGGTCTGACACATCCAGCTCAGTTGGGCGCGATCGAGAGCGATGTGTTCCGTGTCGATGAAAACAAAATCCAGCCCGCACATCTTGACCACTTCGGGCCAATGCGGTGACGGCGAAACGATCAGAGTCCCAAAGACTTTTTCGCCGGCGCGGAGATGTTGTCGCAATTCGGCGGGTGTCATGCTCACTTCTTGCTCTCCTTCTTTTTCGGATCTTCCGGGAATTAAATTTCACCCATTCGTACTCTAACTCGTGCTCGACGACCAGAAACACCATACTGCAGGCGGACGTGGTAGAGATTGGACATGGGAACGAGGGGAAATGACAGAAACGCCCAGTCGGAGGATCGAGGCGAGTCAAGCTGGGGCAGCCAATGGGCGTACTCCCGCGAAGCAAAATCGAACCTCATCAGTCATGCCTTTGTTGAGTGGCAGAGGGGTGGAAAACAACAAACACACACCGGTCTCGTCGGCAGGGGATTTACGACGGCTGCCAGAGCAGACGGAGCCCGCAAACCACCGGAGCCAGAGCGAAGGTGGTTGAGGGCAGGGGTGTTGGGGCGGAGCCGGGGGTTGGCGAGGACTCGCTGCCAAGTCCTCGGCACCCCGTAAATCCTTGGTGGGCTTACACATACAACAAACAGCCTACCGTCTTCGGAGACTGCGTACGCGTTGCCCAAACGCAGCCTTAGCGCAATCCAACCGTCAGGGACCTCCCCAAGCCATCGTTGGTCAGCCGCACCGTTTGGACACTTGGTATCGCGTTTTATCGTGTGGTCCGAGTTCGGACGTGAAGTATCGACTTGCACGGTGGTCACGGTTGCCTCGGCAGTAGCAGTAAAAAGAATAAATTTTTGATGTTGCTATCACCTGGTTTTCCGGCCCGTTTTTCGTCCTTACTCATGTTGCGGTAAGGAGATAGGGCGGCGTGCCAAAACGCAGCCAACTGCTCAGTTGGTCTGTGATCGTCAAAATCGCTTTGACAAATGCTTGACCGATCGATGGTGGGCCATAGCATTGAAGTTGCTTGGTGGGGGTTACAAGATACAAGCACTGCTCTTTGCCTCCGCTCGGCAAGCCAAACGACTTTTCAACTTATTCTTCGTTGTGGTGGGGGGCGATAGACGAGTAAACCGACGTGGTTGCGTTGGTATTGCTGGTCGTTCCAGCTTCGATGGCAATCGATGTTGGGCCGTGAACGCTTCTTACCCGATACGTTTGCCGGTGATGTTGCCGTCAATCGCGGCCGCCGGCAAATGAAGGCGGATAGGGGTGATGAAGATGACGAGCAACCGATGGCGATTACCGTGGGTTTTGGTGTGCCTGTTGATGTTGGTGGGCAATGTCGCTCAAAGCGACAATGGTCCGTATATCGATCCGGATGATGCGGTCCAACAAGCCAGCGGCAATCCGTTCGAGCATTGCTTCGGACGTCACCCATGCCCTGGCAATGTGTCGTCGTCTTCAGGGCCCAGTGATTCGGGCTTTGGCGTGGGCGAAGGAGCCGGAACTGGTGGTTTCGGGGTGGGAGAAGGAGCGGGGGCCGGCGGCAAGAAGTCCGGCGGCGGCGGTGCGGCACCCCCACCGAATCTTGCTGGGGCCAATCGAAGCTGCGTCACCTGCGGCGGTGGGAATCAAGCCGGTGGCGGCGAAAACCGTAGCGATCCTTCACCACCCAGCATCAATCCACCGACATGCGATGTCTGCGAAGATTTCATCACTCCCACCGGTTCCTACATCGATGATTCCTTTCACAGCTACATTCACTGGGGCGTTGATGTGCCGCGTATTGCCACGTCGACACTGGAGTTGAAACGGTTTCACCGCAGCCGCGAGTTTTTTGTTGCCGGCGGGCTTGGCCAGGGCGTGGTCACCAATTTCGATCTTCGGCTCAGGATGGATACCAATGCCTTCAACAGCGTTTACACCTATGACAGCCATGCACTGGGCGGTTCGGATCTGAATGGCCATACCTGGGCGTTTCTGACCGTGCCCTCGACCTCGGCCCGGTTCAACTTCCAGTGGGATGATGACAATATCTTGCTGCCCGATGAGCGTCAGCATGTCGACCGCGTCGAGATTCTCGATGATCAGATGGATCCGGCCGACGGTATCGAAGGGGTTGATACGAGCCTGAATTTCCCCGGAGCCAAATATGCCAAGGTCTACAATTTCGACAATAGCTGGTTTTTGTTTGAGCTGATCCTGGCCGAAGCCGATTCCAGCTGGAATGTGCAAAACAATCATCCGCCCGACGGACGATTGATCGAAGCACGCAATGTCGACGGCACCGGCTACACGATCACCTACAAAACCTGGACGCAAACCGAAATTGATGCGTCACCCTCCAGGCAGTGGCAGATCGATACCGTCACCGATGCTCTGGGGAACACGTTGACCTTCACCTACAAGACGCAGCAGGAAGCGGGCAACTGGGTGATCAGCAAGGTGACCCTGCCCGGTAGTGGCGGCGACATTGAATACAGCTATGGCGGCGGGTTTTTGAGCGAGGTGGAGTATCCCGATCAGACGACCAGTACCTTCAGCTACGCGGCCGGACAAAACGGTTTGATCGAAATGTCGATCGACGATCTGGCCGCTCCGCCCATGCATCGGCACAAGAAGGTGAATCTGGTCGGTTCGGTCGCCACGGTCAACGGCACGGTGGTGCCGACCACGGTCGGCGTGGCCCGCGTGGTCAGGAACGGCGAGAACGAAGTGTCGTATTTCTCCTTCATCGAAGACGATTCGGAAACGTGGGATGTCTATGCCGCCGTCTATGAAGGAGCCGGCATGGTCAGGCCCGAACTCCACCTGCTCACTCAAAGCGGCACGACTTACACCATCCCCAAACGCTACTACAAAGACGGCTGGACGATCTCTTACGACCAGCAAGAGGAGAATTACGACATCACCGGCACGGTCGAATCCTCTTATGTCCGCTACGAAGGCAACATGACCGAACTCTTGCACGGCCGGCCCGATTCGGTGATCGACGAGCGGGACATCAAGCGAACGCACTCCTACGACACGCTCGGCAATTTGACGATGACGGTCTACGAAGACGATACGTTGGAAGCTTACTGTTACAACTCCCGCAACCAGGTGACTCGTTATCGTGATCGCAACGGCAGCGTGACGCTGACGACTTACGACAGCAAGGGCCGGCGAACCAAGGTGGAAGTCGGCTTGACCGATTCGACCTCCAACACGCCGACGATCGACCCTTACGGCTCGGTTACCTACAACCGCTGTGCGATCGATGATGTACAAACGGCCGACTATGCCAAGATGGAGTGGCAGTACCATGCCTCCGGCAATGGTACCGACAAGCTTTCCAAAGTGATCGATTGGCTCGGCAACGAAACCGACTACGCCTACAATGTTGACGATCTGCTGAGCAAGATCACCGGCCCGGCCGACACCGGCGGCGGCACGCGCCCGGAAACTGAGTTCACCTACGATTCGCTCGGAAGGCTCGACACGGTGACCGATCCGGCCGATCACGTCACCGAGTATTTTTACGATGGCCGGCACCGGCTGATCAGTACGCTCTACGACGATGGCAGTACCTTCAAGAACGTCTATGGCACGACCGGCAATTCGACCGGGCTGCTGGTCAAGACGATCGACCGCATGGGCGTGGTGACGACCTATGAATATGACGATGCCGATCGGCTGACCAAGCGGGTCACGGCCGCAGCCCAGATGGATGGCACCACCGAAACGGCGACGCCGGAACTGGCGCTCACCGAAACTTGGGAATATCTCGACGGCACCAATAAGCCGACCGAAAGCGTTCGGGCTGGTGCCAAGATCACCTATGTCTACGACTATCGAGGTCGCCGCGTGGAGACGACCGTTCACACCAGTAACGGTGAGTCAGCGACCAGCGAACTGACCTATGTCGACAACAAGCTCTTCAGCAGCGAAGACGCCCACGGCCGAAAGACCTATTTCGCCTATGACGCCACGGACGGGCGGCTGATCCGCAGCGTCACCGGCACGACGACCGAATTTTCACTGGCCGATTTTGATGCGGTGATCAACAAGACACGCGACTTCACCGCCAATGCCGATTACCTCATCGCCGACACGGTGTTTGACGCCGTCGGCAACATCGAACGCACCCATGACGGCCGCAACATGGCCACCAAGCATGAATATGACAGCCGCAACCGGCAAACCGCCATCATTGCCGATGCCGACTATACGAATCGTTCGACCCTGTCGAATCTTTCAACCGCTCTGACGCTGCGCACCGAAACCGACTATGACGATGGGAGCAACGTGACCGAAGTCCGCTCACCCCGTTACTTCGACTCAGGCGATAGCGGTGGCTATCAAAAAGCTCGCCAGCAATGGACCTACACCGATCGCGGACTGGTCAAAACCCACATCGAAGCCCCCGGAACGACCGAGGCGGCCACCGAATCCTTTGTCTATGATTTGCTTGGCCGAAAGACCGAGCACACCGACTTTGCCGGCAAGGTCTGGAAGACCCATTACGAGGATTGCTGCGGCCAAGTCACCGCCACAGAAAACCCGCTCGGTCACGGCAGTATCAGCCGCATGGATGCAGGTGGAAGAACGGTGCACCAGGCCACCATCGAAACCTATAGTGCTCACACGGCGGCACTCGACAACCCGGTCGATGCCAAAACCTACCGGGAAGTGACCACGCGTTACGATGGCAGGGGCCGGCCGGTGGCTCGGACCACCTGGCTAACCGCCCGCGGCGTGGTCGATGCGGATGATCCGCCGATTGCCGGACTCGATAGTGTCTCTGCATCGCTTGGCCTGACCGAACAATATCTCTATGACGACAATTTGGCCGATGGAAGTGGTTTGGATGCGACCAGCGGTGGTCTGACCGCCAATCAACTCGGTGGCGGTACGTACAGCGTCAATCTTTCCGACGCTTTGACTAAGCTGGCCGATACCGAAGCCAACGGTGGAGCGGGCATCAGCTTCAGCACGACCGCTCCAGGCAGTGCCCGCGTCATGATCAACGCCGAAGAGGAGTTGCGTTTCACGATTGCCGATGCTTCCGGTCGCACCGTGATGACTGGCATCATTGAACCGCATGATGGAACCAATCCGAATGATTTGATCACATGGCAATGCAGCCGGCATGACAACACTACCAACCTGACCGGCTTTGGCACCGTGTTGGTGACCAAGAACATCAATGCCCTGGGCAAGGTGCGTCAACAGCACGCCGATGCCGCCGGCCGCACCATCCAAAGCGTTGACGCTTTGGGCAAGATCACTTCTTACGAATACAACGCTGCCGGCAACCAGACCAAGGTTCGCGATCCGAACAATGTCGGTGAGGACTGCACCTATGATGCGTTGGGACGCGACCTGACCTGCACCGACACGGCCAGCGATGCCACCAGCAGCACCTATGACGCCGCCGGCAACCGGATCACTTCGACCGATGCCAAAAGTGAAACGACCACCTACACATTTGACGCACGCGGCCGGCAAGTGAAGACCACCGACCGGCTGGCCGGTGAAACCGAATTCGCCTACACCGCCACCGGCCAGCTCTCCTCGCTCACCGATGCCGAAGACGATGTGACCAGCTACACCTACAACGACGCCGGCGGCAAACTGACTGAAACCTATCCCGACCACACCGGCGGTACGCCCGGCCAGTCGACCTACGGCATCGTTACCTTCACGCGTGATCCGGCCGGTCGAACGCTTCGCAAGCAAGACCAAGCAGGCGACACCGTTACCTACAACTATGACTTAGCTGGAAGGCTCACTTCCCGCGACTACCGGACGGCCGCCAACAGCCCATCGGGCACGATCGCCGATACCGACAGTTTCACCTATGACGATGTCGGGCGGATACTCACGGCGGTCAGTGGCCGCTACAGCAACACGGTGACCTACACCTACGACGATGCCGGCCGCAAAGCCAGTGAAGCACTCACCATCGCCGGCGTCACTTACACCATCGATACCGCCTATGATGACGCCGGGCAAGTCGCCAGCTACACCTACCCCGACGGTACCGACGTCGATCGCAGCTACACCGATCGCGGCCAGCTTGCCACGATCAAGGTCGACAGCACCACCGTCGACACCCGAAGCTATGACAACGGCGGCCGGATGACCAGCAGCGTGTACAATAACGGGATTACGGCCACCCACGCCTATAACAGCGACAACACGCTGGCCAGCATCACCCACACGGGCGGCTCGATCGGCAATTACAGCTACGCGTGGGATGACAACAAAAACAAGACCTCCGAGACGATCACGGGAACGATGAGCGGTTACGGCTTCACCGTCGGATCAAGCGGCTATGACGACGAAGACCGTCTGGTCAACTGGGAGCGGGACGACACCAATCTCGATCAATCCTGGAGCCTGTCTTTGGTCGGCGACTGGAGCAGCATCACCGAGAATCTTTCCACTCAAAGCCGCACCCACGGGGCGGCTCACGAACTACTCACAGCTGCATCACAGTCGATCACCCATGACGTCAAAGGCAACATGACGTTTATTCCGGCTGTTCTCCGCAGCGGCTCCAACCCGCTTGCCCTGAGCTGGGATTTCGACAACCGGCTCACCGGAGCTGATGTCGACAACGATTCAACCGACGACGTCACTTACGGCTACGACGCCTTGGGCCGGCGGGTCAAACGCGACGACGGCACCAACGTCACCATCTTCGTGCAAAATGGCCAGCAAACCTTCCTCGACTACCCCTCCGGCACTGCCGCCACCAGTCCCACTTACTGCTACATTTACGCCAGCTACATCGATGAGCCGATCATGCGGATCGGCCACACCGGCGGCGGTGAGCACTACTACCACCGCAACCAGCAATACAGCATCATTGCCCTGACCGACCAAAACGGAAACGTCAAGGAACGCTACAGCTACACCGCCTACGGCGGACTTGGTATCTATGACAACGGGGGAACAGCAAGAACGTCAAGCAACTACGACAACCGCTATACCTACACCGGAAGAGAGTGGGATGAGGAAGCGGAACTGTATCACTACCGAGCACGGATGTACGATCCTTTGACGGGACGGTTTTGCTCCAAAGATCCGATTGGGTACGTCGATGGACCTAGCCTTTATGTAGCCTACTTCATACCACAGAACGTTGATCCTTCAGGCTTATCATGGGGCTGGGGTGACTTCTTTAGGCACTACAATCATGGCCATGGTCGTCCGGTCACCCTGACAGAAATTGGATTGGCTGACATGTTTGAGTCTTATCATGCCGATAAGATTCGGCACATCACGAGTGCATTTGTTGATAAAGCAGAAGCAATTCCGACAAATTGCGATAAAGGACCAGGCACTTATAGTAAGAGTAGAGTGACTAAGGTGGAAATGGACACTTTCATATCGCACTCAAGGCCATTGCTACCCTTAGGACGAAGCGACGTTTACCATCGTGCTACGCTCCACAAGACATGGTTCTGCGAGAGGTGTTGCGATGGCTCAGTAAAGGTGACAGGTAGTTATTTTTCTGCAAATATTGAGTTTGAACTTCGAGACGCGTTCACACATCCGTGGCCCTTCGATGACGATCAGAGCGATGACGCGGAGATGGCGGCTGAGCAGGGAAGATGCATTCGAGATTTCTGGGAGCTGTATCTATCTGATCAGGACGTAAACGGTCACAGCGTGAAGTTTGAGCAAGCCAGGGCTTGGTGCAAGAGAACATACCCAACTAACGGTGACGATACAGTTTTAGGTGGTGATCCATACGGGATCAGCCATCGTTTTTCCAGCAGCAACGCTGGGCACACCGATACTCCCTGTCCATAGCGTGCCAATGGGCTATCTATTAATATTTCTTAATTTGATCTTTAACCTGGGTATCTTAATCACACTTTGGAAAGTAAGGCCTAGGGGGCTTGCTGTTTTTGTATTCGTGGTCGGACTTGTTCTGAGCTACGTTGGGCATGTGTCGTCAGCAGTGGTTTACTGGGATCACCGAGGCAGGACCGCTCAATCTGAGCGTGAAGTCCGGCACGTGAATTCGGGTGATGGCGCGAAGATCGTTGCTCATGGCCTATTTATTGGTCCCGTCTGCTGCGTTTTAGTGGGAATTGTAGGTGCAGCAGTTTTTGTTGGCTTCCCTCCAGAACAACACTGTGAGATTGATGGCACCTTTGACGTCGTTTCTCGTGAGTCCTTCTCTGCTGCATCAGCTCAGCCTTTCGAAAGTCATGGGGACAATCCTTACGAGCCTCCGAGAAGCCAGAGCGGGTAGGTCAAAAACGGATGGGGACAGGGGTCAGGGGGCGTTCGCCGGGGTCAGGCCTTGTTTTCGGTTTTCAGCCGAACAAACGCGGGCGAATGTGCATTCCATCGAACCGAACGTGAATCGCCCGCGAAACAACGACGACCGAGAAAAGGGGTCAGGAGCCGAATTGGCAGGATAGGCAACTTGACGACTACTGTCCTTGGGTCGTCACGCTGCGACAACCACCTGCAACTCCGCTGGCCAAATCACTGGCTACGCCTATTCCGGCGGCACCGATTGGTTAGGAAACGGGTAGCGGTTCAGGTAACTCGCTGTGCGGCGTGTCAGCTTCTTACTTCACTGCGACTTGAATTCTGGGTTGGGTATCATCCTCGGAGCGTCGAGATCATCAAGCCACTGCATGGCTGCGGCATTGAGGTCCGAGGCAATCTCTGGATGATCGCGTTGCAAGTCATTTGTCTCGCCGATATCCGTGTTTGTATTGAAAAGCCGAAATGCCTCGTTTTCCAAACTTCGGATTAGCTTCCATTGACCGCGCCGGACGATCACACTTGGCTCATGAAATGTGCTGTAGCCCGGCAAGTACCAATACAAGTTCCGCTCGGCCAGCCCTTCGCTTGGCGAGCGAAACAGCGGGGTAAGATCCACGCCGTGCAATGCTTGCTGGGGCGCAGCGCCGTTGGCTACGGCCAACAACGTTGGGTACAGATCCACGTGATGAATTGGGACGTCACAAGTGGTACCAGCAGGTGACTTGTCTGGCCAGCGAACAATCCACGGCACACGAATCCCTCCCTCGTACTGGCTGCCCTTGCGTCCGCGAAGCGGGAAGTTGCTCGTGTTTGCATCCCGCTTGCCATCTTCTTCGTAGCTGAGGCCGCCGTTATCCGACGTGAAGATGAACAAGGTGTTGCCCTGAGCGCCGCTTTTGTCGAGCGCCGCAATGATCTTGCCTATCGAATCGTCCAGAGACTTGATCATGGCCGCTGCCATCGGACTCTTCTGGTGCTCGGATCGTGCCTTTCGTCCGAAATACTCGAGGTATCGCTCCTTGGCCTCGAATGGCTTGTGAACCAAAAAGTCTGCGTAGTACAGGAAAAATGGTCTCTCTTCCGCGGCGGCTGTTTGAATGAACTCGGCCGCTTGATCGGAAAGAAAATCGCTCAGGTACCGATCGGGCGGATGGTGCGTTTCTGGATCCGTGTTGAACCCGAAGTGTTTCCCGTGGCTTTCGATCGCCACGCCGAATCCTCGGTTTGCCGGGTGATGGTTCTTGGTACCTAGATGCCACTTACCGAACATCCCGGTCCGGTAGCCTGACCTCCTTAGGTTTTCAGCAACCGTTTGCACGCCCACCGGCAGTGTGGTTTCGCCTCGAGGTTGAAGCATCTTGAAGCGATTCAGATCTCCATGTCTCGATTTCCACTTTTCCTGGTAATCACCGGGTCCCACATAAAGCACACCGTGCTTGGGCGTGTACTGCCCACTCATGATCGTTGCCCGCGACGGAGCACAATTGGAAGCGGCAGAAAACGCAGCCGTGAACCGAACCCCTTCAGAAGCCAGTCGATCGATGTTCGATGTCTCGTAGAAGTTGCTCCCGTAACAGCCGAGACCGGTCCACCCCAAGTCGTCCGCCAGCACGAGAACGATGTTCGGGCGGATGTCTGAAGCGATCGCCGTGGAGACCGGCAGCCATGAAACGGCGCAACAGGCAACGAACCCGAGATGAATGACGGTAAGGAGGCCTTTCATTTTCTAAGTTCCCGATAGCGATCGGTAAGTAGCTAGCTGTACGCTCAAGTCAAGAGCTCCGCCAACGAACCGGTACTGTCGGCGAATCGGTCGAGTTCCAGCCCGAGTTGCTGAAGGATCGTCACGTAGAGATCCGATAGGCGGTGTTTCGATTCATCGAAGTGTCGATGCTGGCCGTGACGAAAACCCATCGTTTTCGCCCCCGCCAGAACTAGCGGATAGTTGACGGCCTGGTGAGTTCGACTGGTGCTGCAACCGTAAAAAACGATCGTGTGATCGAGTAACGAGCCCTCCTGAAACGGATCGTCTGTCGAGCGCAATCGCTGAAGGAAGTAAGCCAACTGCGACGCCAGGAATTGGTCGTACCGAGCCCAGTTCTCGTATCCTTTTTCGTCGCCAATACCATGGCTCAACGAGTGATGGCCCGGAAGCCCAAGCGATCGAGGAAACCGATCGCCAATTCCCTTCGCGTCTTCACTGGTAATCTGGTAGGTGATGGCGCGGGTCGAATCGGTCAGCAGCGCGACATACATTAAATCAAGGATGGAACGGATGTAGTCTTCGGCGTCATCACCAGGCGTCACGTCAAGTTGAAAATCTGCCTCGTTGACCGGGGGTCGCTGCACGTCCAGCCATCGGTCGGCACGCTCCAGGCGCCGTTCGATTTCTCGGACCGATGTCGCGTACTCATCGAGTCGTCGTCGGTCATTGACGGAAAGTTGCCGCTGAATTGCTGCCGTTTCGGCCAACACATTATCCAAGATGCTCCGATCGCGACCAAACGATTTGCGTTGTTCCTCCAGCGAACGATTTTTGACGCCAAACAAACGATTGAAGATCGCACGGGGCTCCGAAAGGCTGGGAAGCGGGCGGCCGGAAGCGGAAAACGACAGCGTTTGCGTGCGGCCCGGAGCACCGACACCACCGTCGCTGGAGAGTGTCAACGACGGGAATCGCGTTTGATCGCCCAATCGTCGGGCAATCAACTGATCCAGCGAAATGCTATTGGTGTACACCTTCGACGAATCGGCACCGGTCAGAAAACTGTCCGCGGTGATATGGGCAATCGACGAACGCATCGCGGGATGCGACAGTCCCGAAAGAATCGTCAATTCGTCACGATACTTGGCCAAAGGTTCCAATGTCCGCGTCAGTCGATAGTCCCGTCCCTCCGCGTGAGGGAACCAATGCCAACGCTCGTGAGCAGGATGTCCTTTCGGCGGCAGACTGACGCCGTTGGGAAAGAAGATGCAGCAAAACCGCTTTGGGGGTGTTGGTGGCGGTGCCGAATCTGCGCGCGCCGGTTGATCCGCTTGGACAGCTTGCAGGAACGGCAGTTCGCACAGCGACGCAAACGCGGGCAGAGCGATCGTGAACCCGCCCGCACGAAGAAGGCGACGCCGCGATAGCTGTTGTGTTGAATTTGACATGACGACCGATTGAGGTTGGTTCTCCGACCCGACATTTTCTCTGCGCTTGAGTGGTTCGTCAAAGCGTTTTTGAAGGATCGCGAGGATTCATTCTTCGGGCCAAAGGTCCAGCACTTTGCTTAGCCCAGGGCGAGGCAACGTGAGCTTTACCAACGTTGACACTGCCCTGGGTCGGCGACCGTCTCTCATTTCCCCGCTCCCTGCGAGCATGGCGGCTTTGCCGCCATGCTCGCAGGGAGCGGGGACCGAGTTGCTCCGCAGGCGGTCCCAGGGCAGCGGTATTGCTCGCAAGACTCGCAAAACCTTGCCGCTGGGCTAAGCAAACGACTGCACCTTCGGTGCGAAAGAAGAACGTCCGACTGACATAGGACCAGCCGACGCAAGCGGCGGCACCTCATACAGGACGACTTTATTTGTTGATGGAGACGTCAATAAGGGAAAGCTCCGACAAGTCGGAGCACTCCAAAAGTGCAAGCGGCACTACGGTTCCTCGCGGAACATTTTGCTTTCGACAATTGCCAATACCAGCTCCCGCAACTGATACTGCGATTCTGCGAAACGTTTTTCGATCTCCTCGACCTGGGGTCGATTTGCATAATCGGGCCGGCGCCCGAGCGCGTAGGTCAACAGGTGGTGCACCAGCGCGCCTGCGAACTGATCCGTTCGGCGTTCGCGCAGGTGCTTTTTCAATTCGACGATACCACCGATTCGCTCCCCGCTGGGAAGCAGCGCGGTGGAATCGACGTTGTCTCGCCAACGGCCAGAGGCATCAAAATTCTCCAGCGGCATGCCCCACGGATCGATTCGCTCGTGGCAGTTTTTGCAGGACCCCGGAAGGCGATGTCGGTGGATGCGTTCCTTCAATGACAGGCCGCGGAAATCGGGGTCGTTTTCGTCAATCTCCGGCACGTTGGCTGGTGGTGGAGGTGGCGGAGTATTCAGCAATCGATCCAACAACCAAACACCGCGTCGAATCGGGTGGGAATCGATTCCATCGGAATTCATCGTCAACAGACTCGCCTGCGTCAAAAGACCACCTCGAACCGAATCTTCCGGCAGACGAACCCTCTGCAATTGCCCCGTCGTTACGTTCTGCACGCCGTAGTGATCGGCCAACCGGTCGTTGAGCATCGCGAAATCGGAATCGATCAAGTCGAGCGCGCTGGAATCTGAATCGAACACTTCGACAAAGTAGGCAAGTGTCTCCTGCACGGAAGCGGACGCTAGATCGTCGTCATACGTCGGATAAGCCTCGCGACTGACAGCAACGTTTGCGTGCTTGTCCAGACGCAACCATTGTTGGCAAAAGCTTTCCAGGAATCGATGACTGCGTGGATCGCCCAACAGCCGTTGTGCTTCACTGCGAAACACGCTTGCTTTCAGGAGAGATCGATCACGGGCACGCTTGCTCAGTTGTTCATCAGGAGGCGACAGCCACAGGAAATAAGACAGCTTTGCCGCTAGCTGATGCGGAGCTACGTTTTCGCTCGTATCGGCCGGCTTCGATTCCAAAAATAGAAACGAAGGGGAAATCAGAACAGCAGCCAATGTCTCTTGAAGACTCTTCTTGAAGCCGAATTCACGCCGCAAGCTGTCGTACAGTTCAAGCTTGCTTGCGATTTCTTCATCGATGATCGGTCGCCGGTATGCCTCCGTCATGAACCGTCCGAGGAACTGCCGCGCGACCTCCGATTCTTCTTGTGATGGGTCTGTCGATACCTGCCAACGATACGGCAAGTTGTTCGGCCCGACTCCCGGCAACATCTCTATTTCAAGGCTGTCGAGATGTAGAAAGTTGACTCCGTCATCCGCCATTTGATCGAGATCGCCGGCGATACGCTTCGAGCCGGTCGCCGGATCGGAGTAACCGCCTCGGCCGAGCTTGAAGATAGCCTTGGGATCGAAGGAGACATTCGAGATGAATATCTGGTCCATGTCGAAGACGCTCAACCGGTCAAACGAATCCTCATCGCTCAACGGCCCCTTGGTGGGAACGTCTTCCAGCCGCATGCGGAACTCGTACGTTTGTGGATCATCCAATGGCGCGGTAACGTCGGTCTCGCCGAGAACGCGCTTGTTCAGGGAACATCCATCGCCGAGCGCGATTCCCGCCTCCACGCGCATCCTCGGGAAACGACCCTCACGATCGGCGGTGCCTGCGGCACGAACGCGAACGATCAACTCGCCAAGGGGAAGACGGTGGGGAATCGCAATGTACTGCTGATGGAGCTTGGGGATTGCGGCGCGGAGTTTTTCTTCAGCGGAGAACGCACCGGGCAGTTTTGGGCCAAGCGGATCGACATACTTCGGCGACGACTCGCGGCTCGCCCTCCGGCGCGTTGCCAAGACTTCGGAATCGACCGGCAAGGGCGCTCGCTTTCGCGTTCCGTAGCGATCGGCCGTCGAATAGAACAGATCTTCCAGCTCAATGTGGTAATGCAGAGGCGGTTGATCGAGCTTGCCAAATTGGACGTACCGCTCGACCGCTTGTCGAGCGGAGTCCAGATACGCTTCCATCTGCAAAGAGGACAAACCGAGCCGCTCCGCATCGTTCCGATAACCCGACTCGGAGATCGGGTCTTCTGGCAGTAGCTCGGCGAATTCAGCGTCGACATCGAACAGCGCCTGCATCGTGAAGTTGTACTGCTCGACAGTCAAACGCCGATGACGAGACCTCCGCGCCGGGGCGAGATCCCCTAGTCGTACACCGAGCCATGAAATCAACGTCGACCTCTCGGCATCGGTCGGCCTTTCAGCGTCCTCGGGAGGCATTCGACCATCGCCCAAGACACGTAACATCTTTTGCAACGTCTTGTCAGCGACAACGCGATTCGCGGCAAGATCGATCGTGTCGAGCCGGATGCCCGCTTCTTGGGTGTCCGCGCCGTGACATTCATAACAGTATTGGCTCAGCAGCTTGACCCCGGCTCCATCGGCTTTCGTTTGATTCGGGGAATCGACCCCCTCATCGGCCCCAGCCACGAAAGCCGACAATCCAGCAACCGCGACGAAAAACACGCAACAGGCCAGGAGACGATGATTGACAAAACCGCATTGCCAGCCTTCGGATCGTACATTGGTCACCATGGCAACGATGATTTCTGAGTTTTGTGGGTTTCTATGGCGAGAGCGTAGAATCTGTGCCGTTAAACTATCAGATTCATCTTTCAGGATCGTTGGTAGCGAAATTCGCCAAGACTTTCGGCCGGCCGCATCACCAAAACGGTCGGCGAATTCCGCTACGACCGCTATTCCCGCGGATCGAAAACGAATGGTGAAAACCGGGAAACGCTTGATCTATCATGAACGGAATGTTGGACTCCATGGAAAGTCGATTGGCTCCCCCTCGAATCCTCGCGGCTCTTCGCATCGTTTGTTGTTGTGCCGTCGTAGGGGTCGTTGGTCCTGCGCGGTCCGGGGTGGTGGCCGCCGAGTCGGACAGTGACCAGGCCGAAGGGGTGCCGTCCTTGCGCGAGGTGATCACGAATCATTGCATCGACTGCCACAGCGGCGGATCACCCGAAGGTGACTTTGACCTGGAGTTGCCACTGGAAGCGAAGATTGAACGCCATAGCGAGAGCTGGGAACGCGTTGTTCGGAAACTCCGTTCTCGCCAAATGCCGCCCTCCGACGAACCTCATCCGACGGAAGAGGTGATCGACGCCACCATCAAGAAGCTGACGGATACTTTGGATGCCGCAGCCTTCCAGCACCCGCAACCGGGCCGAACCGCCACCTTTCGACGCCTCACCCGGTTTGAGTACGAAAATGCGATTCGAGAACTTCTGGCTTTGGATATCGACGCGGAAAAACTTCTTCCGCCGGACGAGTCGAGCCACGGGTTCGACAACGTCACCGTCGGAGACTTGCCGCCGACGTTGCTGACGCGATATATCCAAGCCGCGCGGAAGATCAGCCAGTTGGCAGTCGGGGCGCCGCGCAAGAATCCCGACGGGCATACCTATCGTATCGCTCCCGACGTGACGCAGGAGCAACATGTGCCGGGTCTGCCCTTGGGAACGCGCGGGGGAATCTTGCTGTCGCATACGTTTCCGCGCAGCGGCAAGTACGAGGTTCACGTCCGGCTGGCCCGCGACCGCAACGAACATGTCGAGGGATTGAATCAGAAGTACCAGATGGATTTCCTTTTGGATCGCAAGCGCGTGGCCGACTTCACGATCGTCCCTCCCAAGAACAAACGCGAATACTTTTTTGATGACGAACAGTTGAAGGCTCGCATTGACGTTACCGCCGGACCGCACAACCTGGGAGTCACCTTTGTCAAGAACAGGTCTTCGCTGATCGAAACCAAGCGTCAGCCGCTCAACGTGCATTTCAATTCTCATCGGCATCCGCGGCTGACGCCGGCCGTTTATCAAGTGTCGATCACCGGGCCATTCGATTCGCAAGACACCGATTCGTTGCCGGCGGATGAACCCTCGCTCGACACGCCAAGCCGCCGCCGCATTTTCGAGCTTTACCCAACGAATTCAGACGAAGAGGACGAGTGTGCCAGGCGGATTCTGACGACGCTTGCGCGACGAGCCTACCGCCGGCCGGTGACCGACGAGGATCTGGCCCGGCCGGTGGCTTTCTATCGCGAAGGGCGGGAGGAAAATGGTTTTGAGGCGGGGATCGAGATGGCGCTGAGTTCGATTCTGGTCAGCCCGCGATTTTTGTTTCGAATCGAACGCGATCCCGAAGGATTGCCCAGTGGTTCGGTTTACACGATCAACGATCTGGAACTCGCTTCGCGCCTTTCGTTCTTCTTGTGGAGCAGTATTCCTGATGATGAGCTGCTGGCCGTTGCCCAGCGCGGTCAGCTGCGCAAGCCTGGCGTTCTCAAACAACAGCTACTGCGGATGCTCTCCGATCCACGTTCGGGCGCCCTGGTTACCAATTTTGCCAGCCAGTGGCTTTACCTGCGCAACCTCGATTCCAAGACACCCGACGCGCGGCGTTATCCCGACTTCGACGACAATCTGCGACAGGCGTTTCGGCGGGAAACCGAGTTGGTGTTCCAGAGCATCATCCGCGAAGACAGAAATGTGCTCGACCTTCTCCGAGCGGACTATACGTATCTCAATGAACGGCTTGCCAAGCACTATGGTATCCCGCACATCTACGGCAGTCGTTTTCGGCGGGTTGAGCTTTCGCCAGACAGTCATCGCGGCGGGCTGTTGCGACATGGCAGTATCCTGACGGTGACCTCCTATGCCACGCGTACCTCGCCCGTGATTCGCGGCCACTGGGTGTTGGAGAATATCCTGGGGACGCCGACCCCGCCGCCGCCACCGGACGTGCCCGCTTTGGAGGAAGTCGTCGTCGGAGCCAAACTTCCCATTCGCGAGCGGCTGGCAAAGCATCGTGCTAATGTGGTCTGTGCCAGCTGTCATAATGTGATTGACCCCATTGGGTTTGGAATGGAAAACTATGATGCGGTGGGACGGTGGCGCGACACCGAATTCGGCCAACCGGTTGACGCTCGCGGCGGTTTTCCAGGTGTCGGCGAGGTCAACGGGATCACGGAACTGGAAGCGGCGATTCTGCAGCAATCGGATATGTTTGTTGCCACGATGACGGAGAAGTTGCTGACCTATGCCCTGGGACGGGGCCTGGAAGAACACGACCGGCCGGCGATTCGTGAAGTCGTACGCAATGCCGCAAAAAATCAAAACCGCTTTTCGGAAGTCATCTGGGGAATCGTTACGAGTCCCGCGTTTCAAATGAGGACCAGCGAATGAACTTCATTCAAAAAAAATCCATTTCGCGTCGCACGATCTTGCGCGGCCTGGGCGCGTCGGTCGCCCTCCCGTTGCTCGACGCGATGGTGCCGGCAGCCACTGCGACGGAAAAAACAGCGGCTCATCCCGTTCGACGGCTGGGATACGTGTTCATGCCCATGGGATGCGACCTTTCGCGATGGAAACCGGCAAGCGACGATCTGGCCGGCGAGTTGCCGATGATCCTCAACTCGCTGGCTCCGGTGCGCGAGCACGTGACCGTGATCAGCGATCTGGAACTGGCCAATGCTTATCCCGGTTCGCACGCCACTTCGAACTCCGCTTTTCTGAGCGCCGCGAAAGCGAAGCATACCGAAGGCAACGATTACTATCTGGGAACAACGGCGGATCAAATCGCGGCAAAACAAATTGGCCAGGCAACCCAATTGCCGTCGATGGAATTGTCGATGGATTTGATGCAGACCGTCGGACAATGCGACAACGGCTACGCCTGCGTGTATCAGAACAATCTTTCTTGGTCGTCTCCAACGACGCCACTGCCGTCGGAAGCCCATCCGCGCATCGTCTTCGAAAGCATGTTCGGCAACGGCGGTAGCGCGGAAGAGCGCGGGGCCGAATTGCGAAAGCAAGCCAGCCTGCTGGACTGGGTGACCGAGGACATCGCCCGACTCAAACGCGAAGTCGGCCCTGGCGATCGCCAAAAGATCGACCAGTATCTGGATTCGGTGCGAGAAGTCGAACGACGCATCAGGAAGGCCGAGACAGATGCGGCCGACAATGATCTGCCCGACCTGGATCGCCCCTTGGGTGTGCCGGCGGCCTACGCCGATCACGCTCGGCTGATGTTTGATCTTCAATTGTTGGCGATGCAAGCCGACATCACCCGCGTGATCACGTTCCAGCTGGCCCGAGAAACCAGCAATCGCAGCTATCCCGAAATTGGCGTTCCCGATTCGCACCATCCGCTGTCGCATCACGGCAACGACGAAAGCAAGATCGCCAGAATGGCCAAGATCAATCAGTTTCACGTCTCCTTGTTTGCCGAGTTCGTGGAAAAACTGAGCAAAGTGACCGACGGCAACGGCAGCCTGCTGGACCACTCGCTGTTGCTGTACGGCAGCGGCATGGGCAATCCGAACACGCACGATCATTCCAATCTTCCTATTCTCGTGGCCGGCGGGGCGGCGGGACGAATGAAGGGCGGTCGTCATATCCAATATGGTCGCCAGACACCGCTGGCCAATTTGCACGTCACGCTTCTGAACAAGGCAGGCGTCGACATTGAACGATTTGCCGATAGCACGGGCACGGTCGAGGAATTGTTCGAGCCACTGCCCTTGTAATCTCGGCAGGTGAGACGATGCGGCGAATCGATCGGGAGCCAAACCTCATGTGGATGATGCGAGTTCTGGGCGCAGGCGCGTTGGTGCTGCTGACGACCTTCAGTCTGTCGCTACAGGGAAGCGAACCGCAGCTGGCCAGCGCGGTTGAAAAACAAGACCACGAGGCGATCGGCCGCTTGCTGGCCGGCAAGGTCGATGTGGACGCGGCTCAAGCCGATGGCACGACGGCGCTGCACTGGGCAATCTACCTGGAAGACGTGAAAACGGCCGAGGCACTCGTTCAAGCGGGTGCCGACGTGAATCTCGCCAATCGTTATGGCGTCTCTCCTCTGTCGATTGCCTGCGCCGGCGGCAATGCAAAAATGATCCGGCTCTTGCTGGACCGCGGAGCCAACCCCAACGCTGCGCTGCTCGGTGGTGAGACGCCCCTGATGACCGCGGCCCGAACCGGACGCGCCGATCCCGTTCGCGCACTTCTGGCCAAGGGCGCAAAAGTCAACGCGAAAGAAGGACGCGGACAGACCGCCTTGATGTGGGCTGCCGCCGAGGGGCATGCCGAAGTGGTGGACGTGTTGCTCGATGCCGGCGCCGAATTCGACACAGCTCTCGATTCGGGGTTCACCGCCATGATGTTCGCGGTCCGCCAAGGTCATACTTCCGTCGTGAAGCGACTGTTGGCCGCTGGCGACGACGTCAACTTGGCCGTGCATCCCAAGAAGACCCCAGCCAAGGGCCTCGTTGGTGGTACATCGCCACTTCTGCTGGCCATTGAAAACGGCCACTTCGAACTCGCCGTCGAACTCCTGCGTGCCGGTGCCAACCCCAACGATCAGCGGACCGGTTTCACACCGCTACACACACTCTCTTGGGTGCGCAAACCACCGATTGGCGACAATGCCGACGGCGATCCCCCACCGATTGGATCGGGCCGTCTGACCAGTCTTCAATTCGTCCGAGTGCTCGTCGAGCATGGCGCCGATGTCAATCTTCGCAAAAAGTCGAATGGTGGCCGCGGCAAATTCGGCAAGAAGGGAACAACTGCCTTCTTGTGTGCCGCGGGAACCGGCGACGTCGCACTCATGCGCGTGCTGCTCGAACTGGGTGCCGACCCGAAAACTCCCAACGCAGGTGGTTGGACGCCATTGATGATGGCCGCGGGAATCGGAACCGGCTCTTCAGGCGACTCCGCCGGCACCGAGCAGGAGTGTTTGGAAGCGGTCAAGCTCCTGATCGAAATCGGCGCAAACGTCAACGCCGTCGACAACAACGGCGAGACCGCCATGCACGGCGCCGCCTACAAAATGATGCCCTCGGTCGTCAACTACCTGGCGAAAAACGGTTCGGACGTCGAACTCTGGAGCGAACCGAGCAAGAACGGCAGAATGCCCCTCTGGATCGCGCTGGGTCATCGCGGCGGCGGAAACTTCAAACCCTCCTACGAAACAGCAACAGCGATTCGAAACATCATGCTGGCCCAAGGCATCCAACCGCCGCCACCTCCCAAAAGAAAGCGAGAAAAGGGCTATCGAGCGCAATGAAGTCCTGAGTGTCGTTCGGCACTTCGGACTGACCCATTTTCCCGCCTGCAGCAAGACGCGACCGCCCACCAACTGGCAAGCAGATACATAGCTCTCAACGCGGCGGTGTTGGGCACCTACTGCAGTTTGCCGTCGGCGCAACTCCGAGCGGTTGGTCCAACTTCGGCGCCGAATGAATAATTGAAACTGCATTCGGTCGTTGTAACCGACGCAGCATGTCAGCGTGAGCCCTCGTGACTCAGGGCGGTTAGTCCTGAGCGCGCCAGAACGACAGAGACTTTTTGCGACCGTTTCGCAATACACCGTAGCGCTTGACCGCCTTGTCGTGGAGCATCCCGATACGAGTGAATTGGCCAGATCTATATCGAATCACGACCGATCGCGGTTGGATCATTTTGTTCCGTGCCGAAGTCCGTCGCAGAATGCCGCTGTTGAGCCCTGAGTTTGCGGACGGGTCTCACTTTGCCTCGCTTGCGATTGGATTCAAGTTGCACCTCGAACTCGGGTGCGTATCCACGAAGCAAATGAGCGCAGAATGATCCTGTATTCCTGAATCTTAATGGGATCGTGTTGGATAGTCTGCTGATCGAGCAACCGGTTCAATGCCGGTCCGACGAAGGACTCATCTTCCTCGCATCTCGCAAGAATCTCGGACAGCGGCGTAAATCTCGACCCGTTTTCCGCAAGCGTCGTCAATATCTGTCTCTCTATATCCGAAACGTCATCTGACACGAACATGCCCTCGAAATATGAAGCGCCAAGTTGAGCGATGGCACCGTGCTCGCCGAATGCACCGTTCCAAGCGTCGCGCAAATCAATCACATCATCCGTGTTGGCCTCAAATGCTGCGTGGCAATACTGTTGGAGAAAGTGCGGATACCCTTCACTGTGATCGACAATCCAGTTTTCGGCACTTGCATCCATTCTCAACGTAAACTCGCGCGAATCAACTGCGCTTATGCCTGCGTGGATGACACTTCGGCGCTCGGCTTCGATAAGTGGCTTTAGGTCGCAGATCCAAAACGGTCGAAGTGAGGATGCATGTGAGATTCTCAATCGGTCAAGTAATCGAGTTTGACCGGCAATTCCGAAGCCGACATTTTTGCAGTCCTCCTTCGGAAAACGCTCAATTACCCTTTTTAGCAGCAATCCAAGACCTGCCTCGGAAGCCGGCGTGTCTGCCTCATCTATGAGTAGGAGAATTCCGTCATGAGTCTTCCTAATCCGGCATATTGTTTTTGCCAAATCCTTGACGAATGATTCAACGGTTGCCGGCGCGTGCGGGTTAGGTGAATACTTAACGCCGAGCGCCTCCCAGCGTGTTACGAAATCCCAAGCCTTTTTCAGCCAACCGCGAGCGACGGTAACTTTTTCCACGTCCATCCAGACCTCCTTGCTGAGCTTTTCGAGCATGGTGTCAATACTGTCGCGTTCGTCCAGGTCTATCTGGCAAACTAGGAGCCCCTTGCTACTTGGAACATCATCATCACGGGCAATGGCAAGCTCGCGAATCCTGTTCATGAGTGAGGATTTTCCGATGCCACGCTCCCCAACAATCGCAAAATTGCTCGCGTTTCCGCCTCGCGTGTCGTTGAGTATTCGCCTTATGTGCTCAATTTCTTCTTTACGACCGGCAAAAAGTCCTGCGCTTGCAACCTTCTGAGGAGAGAAAGGGTTTGGAGGTTTCGACATTTTCTACCCCAAAAAAGCCAACAGCTGGCGAAACAGACGTACAATCACGAAATTGTAACGGAATGGCTGTACCGTTGTGATTGCGTGCCTCAGTGTAGGGTGATCACAACCTCAACAAGATACAGATTCGAGGATCTTCCAATGTTGAGTATTGGGGACCGGTTGCTTAACCGAAAGTATGAGCTCGTACAACTGATTGACGATTCCGGCGCAGGACAAACATGGCGTGCTCGCGACGACGAGTATGGTAGTTGGTTGATCCGTACTTGGACTTTTCAGGGTAAGCGGCCTGATCCCGTTCAGCAGGCACTGTGGAACGCTGAGCTGAGAAACGTGTTCCGGATCTCAGGATTGCCCGGAATTGAGCGAAGCATTCAAACAATCCGTGACGCTGGTCTTTGGCAATTCGATGCGGAGGACGGCGGCTGTTTTGTGCTCGTCTTGAAAACTACTGGTTTCGGTACGCTAGAGCAATTGTTCCGCGAGGGACACCAGAACGAATGGTTGACTTCGTTGGATTCGGTTGATAGCCGACTTGAACTTTGGAGAAGCATGCGGCGCGTCGCGGAGGGACTCGCCAAGATTCATGAATGTCAGATGCTTCACCGTGCGGTCTCACCTCGCGCAATATTTGTTGGCGATACGGGTGAGCCGGAGACATTCCGACTAGGAGGATTCGCGTGGACCATTCGCTTAACAGATAGCGAGACGCTTGCGTTACCGGTGCAATCCTCAGACGGCCTCTGCCAGCCTTGCTCTTTTGAATCTGACTGGTTCGGGTTTGGTGTTACTTTGGCAAGACTCTTCTCGAAAGCCGAAGGGAATCCGGCGGACCCAGGTTACGTACGCAGCCTTGCCCGTCGAGTACGGGAATCGAGGCTCGGCGGAATGGAGGAGCAATTCATACTCGAGCTGATCGCGCCCAATCCGAAATCAACTCTTTCTAGAGCTAAGACCATATTGTTGCGAATGGACGAGCTTATAACAAAGCTCGACCGGCCTGCGCCTGCGGGCGGCGACAGACTGGTCTTGGCGTGCCAGCTGGGCGAAGACTTGACAAGAGCAATACTTGATATTCTTCGATCCAAAGATCCGCAATCCCAGGTCATGGCGGATGACTTCCAATCTCAGCTGGATTTTATTAAGAACGATCTGAGCGATTCAAAGATTATTCGTAAGCCCGGTGGTCGAAGTTTTACCTTAAAGGGGAAACAGCTTGGATATTGGATCACTGAGCATACGGATGATGAGGGCAAGCTTCCACCCTGGAAAATTGCGTTTACGGGAAAAGTAGATGATGTTCGTTTTTCGACCGGCGAAGGTGATCAGTGTGAGCTGAAGGGGGTATCGATCTTCCCTTACGATCTCAAAACTTTCTATCGCAATCGCCGTGAGATAACTCAGAATGCCACGTCCTGGACTCGGTATTTCCCAAGTGACGAAGGGAGTGGCGCTGAACTCAGGCTCAGGGAATTCCAGGAGTTCTTCCGTATCACAAACCAGATCGAACTCCTTATGCGAGACGCCGAGATTTTTCATGTTGACGTTCTGACTCATTCGGTGATTGATGATGTTGAGCAAGCGGTCATCCGCGAAGAGCCTAGGGAACTGCCTGACTACCTTCAGCGTCATGACATGCTGAGCATGTTGTCGCAAAACGTCGCAGCAGAGGGACGCGTCTATTTGGGCCCAGAGGAAGCACTGTATTTGAACCGCGAAGTAAAAGGGAGCGAGTTTTGGGAGATAAAGAAGTTTGACATAGCCGGCAACAAGCTGCACCTTGCCCGACTATTCAACAAGAATCATACGCCGCCTCCGCAAAGAGCATTTTTGCGCACGCGTGGCATGTTTGGACAAGTGACGCTTCTTAGACGGCGGAAGAGGGCAATCGATCGACTTTTGCTTCACTCTTACTTGCTGCGTACGTTTTTGGACCCAGACTATCAGTATATCGACACCTCATCCGTCCTGCCCCGCGACGTCAATGAAGGTGTAGAGCCTGGCAAACTACTCGATGAGGCTAAGACAGAAGCAATCAAGTACATTTGGAGAACAAGGCCATTGTTCACTCTGCAAGGGCCACCGGGGACTGGCAAGACGACGCTTGTTGCTTCATTACTCCGACAGATCTTCAGTGATTCGGATGTAACTCAGGTTCTTGTTACTGCGCAGGCTCATCCGGCAGTGGACGTGCTTCGCCAGCGTGTGGATGAAGCATTGCACAGCGAGGATTTCCTTAGAAGTCCGCTGGCGATTCGTTTTCCGAGAAGCCACGATGCAGTGAAGGGGAAGGCCGATCCCGCATTTCCGGCGGAGGTAACGAGACGAGTTCTAAGCCACGCCCGGTCAGCAATTCAACAGGTAAAGTGCGATGGCAAAATCGGTGAGGTACGAGAACGGTGGCGCGAGCGCATCGAACAGACACTGGTTGGCCTTCAAAGTGGCGACGCGAATGAAAACGATTCTTGCGCAAACGACTTTATGGAACTAGTAAAGCGATCCGCTAACCTAACGTACTCCTCATCTACATCCGGCGACCTGGCGCAGATCGCAGTTTCACCGCTGACATTCGACTGGTCCATTATTGAGGAAGCCGGGAAAGCACATGGTTTCGACTTGGTGCTACCGCTGCAGAACGCCTATCGTTGGCTGCTGATTGGTGATCACCAGCAGTTACCACCGTATCGAGTCAAGGACTTCATAGATGCGATTGGTGACATGGATTCCGTGATGGACCGTCTATGGGAGCTTGATCGTTCTGGTGGATTAGTCGATATGGATCTCGTTAGGTCATGGCGCAATCTCGGCAAATCTGATGCGTCCGACGGTGTGGAAGCCAAGAAGGCCAAGACCGATCGCTGGGAAGGCCAAATGAAAGTGTTCAAGGATACGTTCCTGCGCTGTAAACAGTGGGCAGAGAGCCACGACAAGCCACCCATGCATTCGATGTTATGGCAGCAGCACAGAATGCATCCAGTGCTGGCTGGACTGGTTAGTCGCGCTTTCTATGAGCAAGAGCGCAAGATCGACAGTATGACAGTAGACTCGAATGGCGTTCCCGTTGATCGCGTAGTGCACGAATTCGTCTCGCCTGGCGAAATAGTGGGAATGCCGCTCATTTGGCTTGATGTGGGCTGGGCCGCTGAGCAGGCTGAAGAGTCCCACCGCGGTATGTACACGTCACAGCTAGAGGTGGATGCGGTTGTTCAATTCCTGTCGCAGTTACGACTGGGCGCTCAGTCGGATGAGCAGTTGAGCTTAGCGGTCTTATCGCCGTACCGCGCCCAGGTAAACCTGTTGAGCGAAGCGCTGGAATCCTTCTATCAGTCACCGCCTGAATGGTTGAAGCCTCTCCCAAAGGGCCAATTCCCGGCGGGGACTGTCGATTCGTTTCAAGGAAACGAAGCAGACGTCGTTGTGGTGTCACTCGTGCGCAACAACCGTCGCAAAATGCCTGGGGCATTTGGGTTTCTCAGTGAGGACGAGCGGATGAATGTCCTATTTTCGCGAGCTGAGAAACTACTGGTACTCGTCGGTGCTTGGGAGTTTTTTCAGACGAACCTCCGAGACGTTCGTGTAGATGATGAAGTGCTTCAATCTCTTGCCGCCTGGCGACGCGCAACGGACTACATACAAGACTGCTTCTCGAATGGGTCATGCATAAAGATCGATTACTCGTCAGCAACCGAGTTCTTGCCATGAAAGTCTTTCTACCTATCCACGTTTATCGCGTAGCCTTTCAGCCGGTCAAAGGCCGTCCATACTCCCTTTTTGAGCGATCCTTGCTCGAAGCCGTCGATGCGGGCGTTTCGACGCCGGGCCAACTTGTGGATTTGTTGTGTGTGCATCGAAGTGTCGTCATTCAGGGCATGGTTACGCTTATGTATGCGGGTTGGATCAATTTCACACCGGGTGGTAGCGTGACCTACGCGATCACAAAACTTGGTCGGCAGGCACTAGAGGACCCAGATTCCTTGCCCGCCAGTCGACAAATTCTCCAGGAGAGATCCACCAAGGTGATTATGGAACGGCTCTGGGGGAGCGTCTGCAAACTCGCGGAATTGAATTTTGTCCAGCTTGGAACCTTGAAGAAGGTACATCGAACGGGGAAGCCCTACTTGGTGCTGCCTCCAGAATTCTGGACTGATCCCGAGCCGAACCAAGTTCGTCGTTTTATTTCCGTTGCGCCGGACGAGCGAATCTTGCACGTTGGTCCGGTGACTCTTGACCGCGATTCCGATTGGGCCATGTTGGATGTTGACGTCGAGGCGAAATCAATCACGGGTCTGCCGCAGGCATGGGCCGAGGAGTTAGTGCTTGAGGCCGACATTTTTGACAAAGCGAGTGACGGGGCGCGGGAATACTGGCGAGCCATGGAGCCGGTAGACGAGACGGAAGCGGATGCAGAGACTCTTGAAAAGGACGACAAAGATATGGGCGATGCTCAAGAGGAACTTGCACGCGAGATGTTGGTTGCCGCCGCCGGATATTCCAGCGATGAAACATTCGCGGAGCGGCTTAATCTCGATCGGACCATACAGGTTAACGTGTCGCAACAAACCCGCAATTTTGAAGATGAAGATAATTCGGACAGAAAAGACTTGTGGCTTCAAGATCTCGAATTCGATCCTCCTGCGGAGTATCCTGTCCGCGCAGATCAGATTGAATTCATTGTTGATGGCGATTCGCACGAGAAGTATCTGAATAACAGGTTGGGTGGTCGAGATGAAGCGTCGAGCTACGCGGTAATTCATTCAGAGTCAATGCATGCCGAAGTGATCGAACGCCTTTTCCCGGCTCTCCAAAACGCTCTCATGCGAGGTCTAAATATCGATTTCCTGTGGGGCGTGGAGCCCATGAGATCTCGTATTTCATCACATAAGACCGCACGGGTGTGATCTGCGTAATGCGCCTGATCTGACGGAGTGATTGGTCTACACAAAAAGAGGCTTCCTCAAGGAAACTGTTTGTTCTCAGGCAGACAGCTCAAAAGGAAACCTCATGGATGCTCAAGTTAAGGCAGGAAGCCTTGTTCGCACAATCGCAGAGAAAGAAATTTCAAATTCGGTAACCGAGTTCGCTGCCGAATTGACCTCCAAGGTCGTTGAATTGGTCCGCGATTTTGTGTCCGGCGCCGTCTCGGCGGCCAGAATGTTTACGTTGGAGAATCGGCTGGCCAACTGCGTGCGGGAATTTGCTCGAAAAGTCATCGGGTGGCTTGTTGCGAGCCTTGAACCGGAAATCGAGCGGATGCCGGGTACAGTGAAGCACAACGGCAAGAATTTCCGACGATTGGCTGCCAAGAGCCTGCGGAGCAACATTGTGACGTCGTTCGGCGAAATCTCGTTTCAACGTGCTCGTTACCGCAAAGGGCGTGACGGCAAATTGCTCTTTCCTTTGGAGCAACTGCTGGGAATTGAACACGGATTTACGCCCGCGGTGGCGAACCTCATCGGTAGGCAATTTGCTACCGCTGGCAGCACACAAGGCCGTACGCGAGAGATGATTCGGGATCGGTTTGGAGTTTCGATCGGCAATGAGAAGTTGCGCAAGCTGACGCAGACGCTTACTTGCTCGCTGGAACCGCTGCGCGAGGAAGCTCAGGTAACCAAGTTGACCGAACTGATCGAACAAGCACGCTCTGGTGGCGGCACTGCCGTCCTTTCGGTCAGTCGCGATGGTGTTGCCCTCGGCCTGGCTCCGTGGAGTTTCTTTGAAATGGCCGGTGTTGCTTGCATCAGTGTCTTGAGCGATGGCAAAAAGCTAGGCACGGTGTATCTGGGACGAACACCGGAAGCGAATCAGGAGACACTTTCAAGCGATTTGACTTCACTTCTGACGGCGGTGGTAAAAGCGTGTGGCGACGATCTTCCCGAAATCGTTTACGTGACCGACGCCGGCAAAATCGAGACCGCATACTGGAAGAATGTGCTTCGGAAATTTTTCGTTGATGGTAGTCGAATCAAAATCACGCGTGTCGTTGATTACTACCATGCCAGCGAGCGTCTGACGATCATCGCTGATGCCCTGAAGCTCGAGAAAGAATCCCGAGCAGACTGGCTTTCGCGAACGCGAGCGTTGCTGCTTGAACCAGGCGGGCATGGTCGTGTGTTGCGTTCGATCGCGAAGATGAAATCGGAACACGGTTACAAATCGTCACACGCCAGTGATGCAGAGAAAGCCGAGAAGTACCTTCGCCGGTACAAGCGATTCATGGATTACGCAGATGCCCGTACCCACAATTACCCGATCGGTAGCGGGGTAGTCGAATCGGCATGCAAGCAGATTGTCAGTGAACGGATGAAGCTTTCGGGAATGCGATGGCATCGCGAAGGAGGCCAGCAAGTCATGACACTTCGTTGTATTCTGTTGAGCAAGATTTGGAGCAAAGTGTATGAGAAATGGCTTCAGTCAAAACCGACTGTCGCTGACCTGATGCCCCGCGGAGACCGCTAAAATCACTGTGTTCACCGCGCATCAAGCGGACCGCACCCGACCGCACTTGAAAAACTAAGGGTCCTTGAGGAAGCGTCGCAGTCGGCAGTTCCGGGTAGGCTAAACGTTGGCGTATCTCCGACGGGACTTCGATGGAACTTGATGATCAGTGATCCAGCGAGCGGACCGGAGGTCGTTCTTGGGTCTCATCGATGGGTCGGACTGGCGCGGTATGATTCGTTGTCAGCCCTAACGACGGGGCCTGGCGTCGTTGCAAGTGTTTCACGATACGTCGCTGACATGATTGAACGGACTAATCGTCCCGGAAGCAGCTACAATCCCACACGCCTGCGCAATCAGGCTGACGATCTTGACGAGCAGGGACACTCTATCCAAGATGAAGAGAACAACACCGTCTTCTATTGCGGAACTGTTGAAGACCAACACTATGTACCAACACTTGCCCGCTCGTTGCGTATACCCGACGACCGGGACAAAGAGTGCGCAGTGTTCTTTGTCGACCGCTGGAACGACGACATTTCTGGACCCGGATTCACGCTCGCCGAGCGGTGGTGCAATTCTGGTCACAACCTCTCGGTAGTATCGAGTGACCAAATCCCAGATTCCGTCTCGAAGCGGCGTGCGGAGGAAATCGGAGTGAAGTTTCGATGCGAGAACGGGTTTCGTGGCAGTGCTGCCGTGATCGGTGAGAATCTCGTTTTTATTGGAAGCTTTGATTGGTTTGGAAAGCCAACTCCACCCACCGATCATCGCAACTTTGGGATGTGGGTCAGCGGACCAGGAGCACGACAGCTGCTGAAAACGCATGCGGATCACCTAGTTTAACACGACCATCGTGCGTCGCGGCGGGGTGATATTCGCGTCGCTCACGAGACTCTGTCGCAGCATTGAGTTGTATTTGAGATGAGTTGTGCTGGCACCACGCTGCAGCCCCGATCTCAATCCATTTTTCGGTCTGCACATCGCATTTCTCAACGGCGCATTCTGCGAGATAGCAGTTCGGCGCCCGCACAGTTCGGCGCCCGCAGATCGCGTTCCAGGCTAACTCGCATACCTGAAGGCGACCGAAGCGTCGAGGATGTCGCAATCAGCCCCTTCGACACCGTCGATTCCAAGTTCCTTTGTAGCCCCAAGCCGCGTAGTCCAATCTCACCAGTTGATCGCCAGAGTTGGATTGAGACATGGCAGGTCCCCGTGTTCTCCTTCGATCAGAATCCCACTGTTTCTCGGTTTGGGCTCGATTCACCATACTACAGCGGTCGCGCGGACCGACGGCTTGAACTGCTTTTTCTTCGCGACCGAAGTTGCATCGCCCGATAGCTCAAAGCTCAAGACGTAGAACGCTTCGGTGTGCTCGCGCGAGAGGCACCGACGCGCAGAACGGAAATCGCTTCGTGCGTGGGCACAGTCACAGGCATATTGGCCAAAGAAAAGCACATTGCCTGCGGCAACACGAAACATTGAATTGCGTTTCCGTGCCTCAGGATCAGCACACCGGTGGTGGATTACACATGGTCATTGGCCGCTGAAATCGTGCATTCTAAACGAGTCACCGCGGTTTCGATTCGACCATACGGGTTTGCCGTCTAAGCTTCCTCGGACGGGGTACGATGTTTGGCTGCCGAAGGCGTAGTACCATTGAGGTTTTTCGTTGATGAACCGAGCTTCGAAGATGAGAAGACATTCCGGATCAGTACCCAGTGCGAACGAAAACATAGCGCCGTCCTGGACGCCGGGGGGAAGTTCGTCGTAGCGGTAGATTGGCTGAGGCAGCAGCCGTAATTGAGTATCCTTCTGCAGAACTGACGAGAAACGGTCTCGAGCGATTTTCCGCATCTGGATCAACCGCACCGATTTGCTAACACCTGGGGCGACGCAATCTGGAATCGGTCTAAAGCTGATACCAGGAGTCCTGGGATTCCAACTCCGTGCGGATTCGCAACTGACGTTCAATGCGCCATCATGTAGAGACTGATACTCGTAGCTGTCCTTGATATCTGCGTAGGTCCACAGTCCGATCGTTGCGATCGGACGGCCCTGATGAGTCCACATGTACAGTGCACCTCCGATGGCTCGACGTTGCGGGTTCGCCCAGCTGAAAAGAGGGGTGTCATGGAGCTTGGACTTTTCGTTTGCGCCCACCACGACCACTTTGTGGGACTCCGCAAACTTGTGCATGCGTTTCCGCCGCTTTTCTTCGGCATTCTGTTCGAGTCGTGCGCTGTCATCTTCCGATTGAGCCTGCGCTCGAAACGAACAGCTGGTCACCAAAAGACAGCTCAGTATTGCGAACAGATATCTGCGTGACTGGTGCATTGAACTCGTGGCTCCTTGGTTTACAGATTGAGGAATGAACGATCACCCTTCGCGATTACAACGCAAGTTAGTGCCGCGAAGACACTGAACACGATTGACGGGCTGGGGGTGAATGCCAGCAGGACCGCAACCAATGACCAGAACACTCCAACCCAGCGATACGCCGACCAGAAGTTGCCGCTCTTGGCAAAGAACACCAGCGACGAAATAGCAGCCCAGCAGGGGTAGAAGAATGCCAGTGTTAGACCGAAGTCTGGATTGCACAAGATGCGTAAGGCAACCATGCAAACGAATGTGCTTACCAGATGACCGGTCCAAATTGACCACAGCTCCCGTCGTGCTTGTTGACCTGCGCGAGTGCCACGACCGCTGGCGAGAAAGGTTGCGAAAAGTGGTCCGTAGCCGGCAAAGATCAGAAGCCAGGTCCATCCTTCGTGAGCCTCGATTTGACGCAGCCCCCAAACGCCAATCCCACTCAGCAGTATTATCGGAGCGATCACCATCCACAGTAGGCTGCGAAGCCCAGGAAAGTACTGATTCCAATGAGGGCGGCAGAGCCACGATGATAAGTCATCGGCGAGTTCGGCGGCCGTCGAGTAACGCTGCGCAGGATCCGGTGCCACGCATTTGTCGACGATTCGAGAGAGCGGCGGCGGAATTGTGTGGCTCGCTTCCACTCTAAATTCGAGATTCCCGTTGGCGACGTCCGTCAGGTGTTGCCGAGGATTGCGACGGTCGTCGCATGGAGAACGTCCAGTCAATGCAGACCAAAGTGTGGCTCCAATGGAATAGATGTCAGATGCAACGGATCGGACCGCCGCGACGTCATCGGGTGTTTCACCTTGCAGTGCGGCCCTCGCTAGCTCGGGGGCCATATAAGCGGGCGTCCCGACAACGCCTCCGAGGACGTCGCGCGAATACCTCGCGTCGAAGTCGGCCAGCCCAAAGTCGGTGATCATCGGGCGATCGGTTTCGCTTTCCACCAATACGTTGTGTGGTTTGATGTCGCCGTGAATGATGCCGTGACGGTGAACCGCGTCGACAGCGCGGGCAATCGCTTCGATGTATCGCACAGCTCGCTCCGGAGCGATTGCGCCTCCCTGAGCAAGTGCGCGCAAGTTCTCCCCCTCGACCAACTGCATGGAGAACCACGGCTGGTCATCGATTTCTCCAACCTGGTAGATCGGAACGATATGTTCATGGGCGACTCGGGCAGCCAGTTTCGATTCTTGCTGGAATTGCAACTGCATTAGCTTCACTGTGTCGCTCGACATCCCTGCCAGTCGATCACGACGGATGACCTTGATCGCATCCTGTCGCTGAGTCTTTTTGTGGAAACCGCGATAAACGATCCCCATCCCGCCGCGACCTAATTCTGTCAGCGCTTCATAGTCTGGTAGCAAAGGCGGCTCATCGACCGAGGCGATTGCTGATCGGATCGGCGCCGCGAGCAGGTCAATCTTCTGATACGCGTCAGAGTACTCTCTGCAAAGGACTGATCTATTGTCCGAACCCCGGTCTGAGTCTGCGGACTCCATCGCTCGTTCGAGTTCAGCAAGCTCGACGTCGGTCAGCGGCGTCCGGGGGCCGGTTGCTCGAATATCGGCCCCATTCATCGCTCTTCACCCATTCGACGAATGAGATTCTGTCTTCCCCTATGAAGCAGTCCCGCCGTGGCGGACTCCGATAGGCCAAGGAATGCTGCGACCTCCTTAAGCGAAAAGCCTTGCAGGTGTTTCATGATGACCGCCATTCGCTGGTTGTCGGGTAGCTCTTGAAGCGACGACAGCATGGCTGCGATCTGTTCATTGCGAGAAGCCAATTGGCTCGGGGACGTCTCATCCGCGGCCAGCACTTGCTCCAAACGCACAAAGGACTCTTCAAGTTCAGACTCTCGAACTCTTCGACTGACATTTTGTTTTTGTGTGTTTAGACGTTTAACAGCGTCGAGCAGGTTATTTTGGAGTGCTTTTCTCAGCCAGCCAAAAAACGGTCCTTCGTCCAGCGGATCGAGAACACCGGCACCCGTGTGCGCCTCCAGGAGCGTTTGCTGCACCAGGTCCGATGCTTCTATATCACCTCGATAGGCGGGAGAAATCATTGCCTCGGCAAGCGTTACGAGCACGGGTCGAAACCGCTGTAATGCCTTTTCCAATTCACTTTCTGCTCCGTTTTCGGGTTGTTCCATGGAGGCTTCCTGGTCTTGAAAGCGACGTTGCACATCCGATGGTGCGCGGAATTCGCGAAAACTTCTGTTTTTCGCGCATCGGTTGCGCATCGGCCACGCTATTTGTAGTGGGATCCAGCTTATCACGCCCGACGGACTTTCCGCGAACATGAAGCAATTGAATTTTGGCCGCAACATTACACTCGCACCGCGCTCGATGTACGCCCCCAGATGTGAGCGGGAGGTGATCGAGATTCTTGATGAGAACAAGGGGAGGCAAATCCGCTGTGTCGGGCGGCTTCATTCTTGGAGCAAGACGCTGCAGTGCGACGATGTGCTGCTGGACCTGCGGTACCTGAACGGCGTTCAACTGAGCGCCGTCGACGATTCGGCGGTTGCGCGGGCCGGCGGGGGCTGCCAGATCAAACATCTTCTGGCGGAACTGGAAGAACAGAACTGGACGTTGCCATCGGTGGGGTTCATCACCGAACAGTCCCTGGCCGGCGCAATCTCCACAGGCACGCACGGTTCCGGACGCCACTCGCTTTCACATTACGTTACGAGCATCCGTGTCGCGCGTTACGACCGGTACAGTGGAAAGGCAGTCATCGACGAAATTGAGTCTGGGGACGAACTTCGTGCCGCTCGATGCTCATTGGGCTGTGTGGGTGTCATCCTTAGCGTCACGATGAAGTGTCGCCCGAGGTATCGCGTGGAGGAGCATTTCCGGGAGTATGACAATCTGGACGAGGTCCTGGACGCAGAGAAAGATTACCCACTGCAGCAGTTTTACCTGGTCCCCTGGCGTTGGACTTACATGGTCCAGCATCGTCGCGAGGTGGACGCCAAAGCATCTCGCACTTCGCCTTTGTACAGGTGGTATCGATTCTTCGCTCTCGACATCGCGATGCACCTGTTGATTCTTTTGGCGGTGAGGATCATTCGCATTCACGCTTGGATACAAACTCTGTTTCGCTGGGTACTGCCAACATTCGTAATCCGGAACGGTCGATTCGTCGCAGAGTCAACGACCCAGTTGGTCATGGAGCACGAACTATTCCGACACGTGGAGATCGAATTGTTCGTGCCACGGGACCGGTTGGAGGCTGCGCTCGAATTCCTGCAGCATGCACTTTGTGCTGCGGGGGAGAGCACAATCCAGCCTGACGAAACTTTTCGAGCTCAGCTCGAGGAAGCGAATTGCGATGAATCGCTCGATCAGTTGCGTGGAAAGTATTGCCACCACTATCCAATCTGTGTCCGCAAAGTCTTGCCCGATGACACGCTGATCTCGATGGCAAGCAGTGCAGGCGTGTCGCCATTTTCGGAATTCTGCGATGAAGCCAACAGCCCATCAAAATCCGCCTGGTACTCGATTACCTTAACGAACTACCACCGCGGATCAAACCGAAAGCCATTCGACGACTTTGCCAAGCTTCTAGCGAAAAGCATGGCTCGCTTGTTCGGGGCCCGACCACACTGGGGAAAGCTCTGCCCTCTATCCCCTGACGAACTTTGGGGGCTTTATCCTGCAATGGGCCGATTCGAGGACGTCTGCACCAATGCCGATCCAGATGGCAGGTTCCACAATCCATGGGTAGAAACGCTGCTCAATCGACAAACTGATTCAACCACGTAGTACAGATCGAGAATCGAATGAGAATCTTCAATCAATGCGCCGTGACAATGGCGATCGTGGTTTCGCTTACCACCGCCGCGCCTGCGGAGCGTCTCTGGGAAGGGCACATCCACCTCGTCGACTGTCGACTGAAATTGGATTTTGCCGACTACGGATCTAGCGATATGCAAGCACTACGACACATCGAAATCAAAACGGGTCGGGCTGGTAAGTTCCGCCAAGCGGGTTTCGACTTTGTTCGAAGCTATCTGCGAAGGTTCGCCTCGATAGATGGGTTTTGCGCAGGGTGCGGCCGTGCGTTCGAAGGTTCGCGGTCCCGAAGGGGCGAGAAAGTACGAAGTACCGGGCGCGGTGGTTGTGAATCCCGATCGGCGGCGGGATTCGACATTGATCAATCCAACGTCATTGCGATCGATTTCGAATTCGACCTCGGCGGACCAAAAATCGGGCGCTTCGAATTGCGAGCGCGGCCGCTGCGGTTTGTGGAATTCCGTGGTATCCAGCTGCAATCCGATGAGAAATCTGTCGTCGAAACGCAGCCTCCGCCCGAACGGTTGGATGAGCAGCCCGTTCGGCGACAACGAGAAAACTTAATCCACACTGCCGAACAGCCAAAGAAGCTTGCGGAGACAAAACGAAGTTCTATGATATTTTTTCCGTTATGTGGTCTCTCATGCCACGCTTACTCTGATACACAACGCCTCGTTGCCGCAACCTCCGGATTTTTGGCTAGTGATCGCATTGGTCTGTGCCATCCCTTTCTGAAATTTATCTCCCGCAAGGATTCATCCCGCCATGTCGAAACATAGGTACACAGTTCAGGTTGCAGTGCTGATGATCTTGCTGGCACACGGATGTGGCAAGAAAAAACCTGAAGAAACGAACGTGTCGTCCGTTCAACCGGTGTTCACGGAGCGTGAAGGGGCAGGGTTTGAACTCCACGCGGCGGCGGTAAGTTCGACGGGCAATCACGTTGTCACGGTCGCAGCGAACGCTACTGCCAAGGTTTGGAACATCAAGTCCGGAGCTCTGATCGGTGTCTTCAAGCTGCCGGGAATATCGACCATTTCCTTCGGCCCGGGCGGCGAACTTGGACGAGGGATGTCTTCACTTGCCATCAGCCCCGACGGACAACAGGTTCTCGTTTGCCCAACCACCGATAACGATGCGTCCGACCCCATGATCAAGCCCGTGATCATTGATTCGTCGACAGGTAAACAACGGCTCATACTGGATGGTCACCGTGACATTATTTTCGCATCTGCGTTTAGCCCGGACAGCACGATGTCACTCACGGGCGGGCTTGACGGTACGGCCAAACTGTGGAGTACAACCGACGGAAAGCTGATTCACACGTTTATGAATTTGCCCCAGGAAGGAGTATCCGCGATCCAGGGCCTCGCCTTTTCCCCTGATGGCAAATCGCTTCTCATTGCTGATCAGTCGGCCGTGCGGATATGGGACGCAAAGACATTCAAGCTTGTGCGCAAACTTGATGTCTTTTCCGTGGGCGCGGTTTCGTTTGATGAGACTGGGCGCCGATTCGTTGTGGGTTCGCTGTATGGCGAGCGGCCGAAGGTTTGGGACGCTCAAAAAGGTGAACTATTACAAGACTTTTCGAACCTTGGATCGGTATCCATGCACATGACTACCTCCGTTTCGATCAGTCACGATGGAAACTTTGTGGTGGCTGGGTATGACAGCGGTACTGCGAAAATGCTGAGTGTTGCAAGCGGAAAAGCCGTTCACGAACTTGCGGCATCCCAGATTCCAGTCGTCGCGGTCGCCACAAGAGCAGGTCCGAAGCAGCTACTAATGGTGACCGTTGACGGCACGATCCGGTTGTGGAGCGCAGAGGAGGGCGCGTCGTTGGCAACAATGGTTTCCTGGGGGGATTCAGAGGAATGGTGCTGCTGGACCTCAAGCGGATATTTCATCGGTACACCGGCCGTCTGTGAACACCTTCGATGGAAACTCGGAGATGATTTGTTACCGCACGACGCGTATGCGGAGCAGTTTCGCAGCCCTAAGTTGGTAGCCCGTTTCCTTGCAGGAGAGCTTCAGCAAGCGAATATGCAAAACAGTGAACGACCCTCCAAGCCCTAAGACACGACCGCGTGACCGGCGGACCACTGAATCGATCATCTGTGCGATAGCGGGCGGATTTATCGGCGAGATGGCGAGGCAAATGGTTCAATACGATCAGGTTCCTGTTTGGCGAGTGTTGATTCTGGTGGTAAGTGCCCTGGTTGGCGGGTTTGTGGCCGCCTCCTCGTTCCTCGCATCCAGACAGAATTCTACGGCGCCGAACAACAGATAGAATTGGGCTCGTTTAGCTTAGAGCTTCTAACTTAACTCTCTTTGGTGGCTACTTTGCCAACGAAAAGACGGTATTTCACGGGTTGTGTTTTTGTCTCTTAGTAGCAAGCGACACGGCCGACTTTACAGCACACCGTTCGAGATCACGGAACGATACGCGGAAACTCGTACACAGTTGGCGCCTATTGATCGTGATCGCCAACATCTGCCGCAAGAGATCGGTCGGTGATATCGCTTGGCACGGTCCATAGCCGCATCGCTTCGCGTCCACCGGTAAGTATCCCGCGCCCGTCCGCGGTGAAGGCCGCGGTGTTGATTCTGTCCATGGAATCGATTCGCAAGAGCTCCGAGCCACTGGAAACATCCCACAAGCGGACGCTTTGGTCGGAGGAAGACACCCACATGCCGCTGCCGTCATGAACGCCGCTGGCGGCAGAAAGCAACGTCCGTCCATCAGGCGAAAACGCGACGGCAGTGATCGGGCCGGTGTGGCCGCGGAACGTTCGAACGAGTTGTAGCGTCTGAGTGTCAAACATCCGCAACACGCAGTTGTCAGGGTCATTCCATTTGCCGTCGGCTTGGAGTTTGCCACGGTGCCCGAATACGATGTGGCGGCCATCGTGCGACCAGGCCAGACACCCGGCTGGCGTGTCTTGCTTGGGAAAGTCGTGAATCACCGCGCCGCTGGAAACATCAAGCAGCATCATGCGTTGCCTCGCTTGAGCCACCGTTGCGATGCGCTGGGCATTCGGCGAAAAATGCGCGTCGGTAATCCAGTCATCATCGACGTCGAATTCGCGAATCAATTCACCCGATTCCATGCTCCACAACCATGCCGAGTTCTCCCGTTTTCCGACGAAGTCAGCGTTGATTGCGAAGATCAATTGATCGTCAGGCGAAAACCGCACCACTTCGACACGAGCGTTGTGGCTGTCCAGCTGGCGAACCTGCTCGCCGGTCTGTAGATCCCAGAGGAGAATCATTCCGGACGGTACAGCGTGTTTGCTATCCTCGTTTCCTGCTGTCTGGCTCTTCGCACGCTCTTCGCTGCCGGACACGGCAAAGCGGCCGTCGCTAGTGATATCGACCGCGTGAATCATTCCGGTATGCCCTGTCAACGAAAAAATATGCTGACCCGTATCTACATCCCACAGGCTCAAGTTGCCGTGGTAGCCTCCGGTTAACACACGGTTCCCGTCTGGCGTGACCGCGATCGACGTCACGCCATGCGCCTCTCGTCCCGAAAAGATTCGTTTCGCCGTACGAATCTGCGTAGGCAACCGGCGTTTGACTCGCATCGATGGACGAGCGGTCGGCTTTCGAGAAATATTGATCGTGACGCCACTGCCATCGCCGAGAGTAAAGAAACTCTGGCTCACACGAAATTCGTCTTTGCGACTGCCGAGCGCCACAGAATACCGCCCGCTCGGCAAATCAAGTTCTCCTGATCCCCGATGTTCGACCGTCTTTGCCGGTGCCAACGTGACTCTTGTGCGGTGACCCTCGGATGTTTCGTGCAGAATCTTGTTGAACCGTATCAATACGTCGTCATCTTCAGAATTCACGGTCACCGTGCCGCCGGACGGTGCTGTCAGGTAACGTTTCAGAGGCTTGAGAAGCACAAGACAGATGATGGTGGGAAGAGCGATCCAAAGCAGAAGATCATTCAAGAATCGAAGTTTCACAAGCTCCGCCGACGTCGCATCATTCTGCTGCAACTCTTCGAGGGCCTCGTTGATAGCGAGCAACTCGTCGCTATGCGAATCGTCGCTTAGAACGACGTCGTCGAGCGAAATACGTTGTCGGTCGCCGCCATGCTTTTTCGCCTGACGTTTGCGTGCTCGGTCAACCAGGATCCGTCGCATCGCTTCTGCCGCTGCGGCAAAGAAATGACCTCGTGACTCCCACTTCTGCTGCTCACGTACGTCAACCAGCCGAACGTAAGCTTCGTGAACAAGAGCGGTTGGCTGAAGCGTTCGTCCTTGATTTTCCAGTGCCATCTTTCGAGCCGCCAAACGTCGCAGTTCCGCGTACACTAGAGGCAGCAATCGATCGGATGCTTCAGCATCTCCGCCCTCGATTGCTTTCAGGATCTGCGTTACCGGTTGTTCACCACTCATGCTACTAAGATAACTGTCCGAGAACACCGATCAATGCCAAGGGAAGGCCGTGTTTCCGGGGTTGAGAAACCCTCGTCAATATTCGAGACCGAAATGAATATCAAACCGTTCTGGATTTACCTCGTCGCCACTGTGGCGCTAACCTGCTGCCTGAAAGGCATGGCTAGGGCACAACAAGACGACTCCCCTGCAAACGTGCTTTGGATTCTGACCGATGATCATCGGTACGACTCGATACGCGCATTCAACAAGATGCTGCATGGCCGGGAAATGAGCGAACTGGGCTACGTGGAATCGCCGCATACCGATCGCCTGGCCAAGATGGGCACGACGTTCATCAATGCCTATTGCCAGGCTCAGGGTTGCGCGCCGTCCCGCGCGTCGATGCACTATGGCCGCTACCCCTTCCGATCGGGAATCTACGAATTCGAGTATCACAACAACAACGCCGAGCACTGTCGCCCCACCCTGCCCGAAAGCATGGCGGTCATGGGCTACCAGACAACGCATCTGGGCAAGTTGGGCGTGCGGATCAAGACGATTGAAGGGAACGGGGCCAAGCCGCATCCGATTTACCAGCAGAGCTTTTACTTCAAAGGCCTTGCCAGAGATGGATTGTGTGCCTGGGGGAAGGATTGGATCTCGCAAATCAACGGCGTGAAGTTTGACAAGCCTTTTCAGAGCCTTGAGTTCTTTGTCACACCGGATGGAAAGTTCGAGTACTGCTCACTGGAGCTGGAAAAGGTGATGCCCGAATTCGCCGGCACCTGCGCCGCCACCATGAAAAAGTACGATCTACTGCGTCACTACAACAAGCAAAAGGGCAAGCACATCGACAGCGGCATGATCCTGGCGGGCGTCAGCTCACGAGAAGCCGGGAAAACCAGGGACGGGTACTACGCTTCGATTTTAGTCGATTACCTGAAGAACACGAATCGCGAGTTCAAGGTGGGCTCCAGGACCTATCGGGGAGTGGACACGTCCAAGCCCCTGTTCTGCCATCTCGGCTTTGACTTCCCCCACACACCCGTGCTGCCACCGGCCGATTACCGCAAGCGCTTCCAGCAACACACTTACAAAGTGCCGACGCTCGGCCAGCGGGAACTGGAAACCATGCCGGCACAACTGAGAAAACAGGTCTCGCATGGCTACTCCGACCATTTCACCGATGATGAAAAGCTGGCGATGATCCAAGACTACTATGCCTTTTGCGCCTATGGCGATTCCTTGGTTGGTCAGGCGACGGATGCTTTTATCCAATACAGCGAAACCCAGAATCAACCCTGGATGATCGTGTACGTCTGCGGCGATCATGGCTGGAAGCTGAATGACCATGGTTCGGTTTCCAAGTTCACGCCATGGGACGTCGACAGTCACAACCCCATTATCGTGGTTTCGTCTGACAAAAAAACGTTCCCCGCCGACACGGTCGTAACCGATTTCGCCGAATTCGTTGACATTGCACCAACGATTCTTGCAGCCGGCGGAGCCAATCTGAACGACGAGACCTATGAGTACCTCGACGGAGTTGACATGGCCAAGATCGTTTCCGGCACCGTGCCCGCGCGCGATTACGTCATCGGTGAAAGTCACGCGGTGATCGGCCCGAGAGCTTTCATACGAACCAAGGAGTATGTGTTCTCCATGCAAACCCGGCCGGACAAGACGCGTGGCAGGAATATGGATTGGGCTCGCAGCGCATCGTACCAGGATCTTGATCCGGCGCTCTATCACATGCCGTCAGACCCGAAGGAAGTCAACAATCTGGCGTTCCACCCGGAATACCTTCACATCGCCAAGACCATGCAGAAAAAGTTGCTCAGCATCGTGCTTGGCGACAATCGCATCGAGGTGGATTGGGGCGGCAACAAAGCGATGGGAACCGAAGTATTTCGCAGTAACTTCGCTCCCGGCGCGCACGATGGAAAACTGAGACTCTGATGATATGGAGGGCAAAGATCGAGACAGCCAGTGTTGGAGTGTCATGAATCTATTCTTTATGCTGACGTTGAGGTCAAACAGGTGAGTTGGAATCCATCCAATGCGGCGGCAGTCTTTACTGCGCTTCTTTCTGTTGTTTGCAACTTTCAACACTCAGCGGTTGTCGCTGCGGAGGCGGCGACCGCTCTCGCGGGCTGGCGTGGACAGCCCACCCGCGAATCAAATCCTCGACCGGATTTCCCGATAGCTACCGCGACCGACTGTTTTATCAGCCAGAGCAATTCCTGGGCGGCGCCTGGAAAGCGATGCCGGCCGACTTGTCGCAGCCGCGACTGGGCTCTCGCGTGCTCGATCTATTGGATGACATGTCGAACTGGGGTACGCCCAAAGTCGCTCTCGGCGAAGTTGATGTTTTCAAGATCGCGGCGGATCATGAGCTTTACGCCCACCTGAACGTGAACTACTTGCGCCTTGACGAGGTGCCTGAGTTCGAAGACGGTTGGCAACCTGTTGTGGACGCGCTGCGGGGTGGGCAGTTGTTCGTCACAACGGGTGAAGTATTGATTCCCGAATTCACGGTGAACGGTCGAAGGTCCGGCGAGAGCGCAACGGTCGTGAAAGGCAGCAAAGCCGAAGTACGCCTCGATCTGAAATGGACGTTCCCACTAGCGCGGGCCGAAATCATCACCGGAGACGGCCGCAAGATCAAATGCCATACAGTCGACCTGTCCGCGACCGAGTCCTTCGGAGAAAAGTCGGCCGAGATCGACATTGACGTGAGCGGTCAACGCTGGCTGCGCGTGGAGGTTTGGGATATCGCAACGAACGGCGCATTCACTCAGCCCGTCTGGCTGAGCGAAGACTGAATTGGGGTCCAGGCAATTGTGAAAATTCCAGCGTCTCATCGCGACCCGTCGAATTCTGCTCGGTGATCAGTCAGAATGGAGCCTTGTCCAGCGGGCCGATTCCTTCATCGAAGACAATACGAGGCAATGCAATGTCTGGCGTGGTCAGCCGTTTCTCTTTGATTCCAAGTATCTGTTTCCTAGTGGTCGCGGCGTCTGCCGGTGCGGCCGAGGAGAATCCTCAGCAGCAGGCCCAAGACATCCTCGCGGCAACCGGCACGACCGGTGGATTGGTCGTTCATCTCGGTTGTGGTGACGGACAATTGACTGCGGCACTGAAGGCAGGAGACGGCTTTCTCGTGCAAGGGCTCGATGACGATGCCAAGTCAGTTGCAACTGCCCGCCGGAACATCCGCAAACTTGGTGTGTACGGTAGCGTCTCGATCGATGTGCTTTCGGGAACTCGGCTGCCCTACGCCGAAAACATGGTCAACTTGATCGTCTCCGAAGGTCTCGGCAACGTCACGATGCAAGAAGTCCTGCGGGTGCTCGTCCCCAACGGCGTCGCGTACCTCAAGCAGGACAAGCAGTGGACGAAGGTCGTTAAGCCGTGGCCCGACGACATTGACCAGTGGACGCACTTCCTACACGGGCCCGACAACAACGCCGTCTCGCACGATGCCCATGTTGGACCTCCGCGTCATATCCGTTGGAAAGGACTGCCCAAGTTCTCGCGAGCACACGAACAACTCGCTAGCCTCAGTGCCTGCGTCACCGCGGGTGGCCGAATGTATTACATCGTTGACGAAACGCCGCGGGCCGATATCCGATTGCAGTCGAGTTGGTTTCTCGTCGCTCGCGATGCTTTCAACGGTGTGATCCTGTGGAAGAAACCGCTTGAAACCTGGGCAGACCAGCTGCGCCGATTTCGTAGCGGCCCACCCCACCTTCCGTTTCGTTTGGTCGCCGATGAGAAACGTGTGTTTGTCACCCTGGGACTCTCAGCACCGGTGACCGTTGTTGACGCCGCCACTGGCGAGGACCAGCAGACGATCGGGTTGTCCGAGTACACCAAGCAGATCATCCATGAAGGCGAGTCGCTGGCGTTGCTTTGTGATGCCGATATGAATCGCGTCCATGAGATCGACATGGCCCGCCGCAGAGGTGAGTACATCGCGCGACAGTGCCAAATCAGACGCGTTGACCTGGCGACGGGCGAGTTGGCTTGGGAAGTCAACGTGGACGAACTTGTGTTCCCCTGCATCGCGCTCGATGACGGTCGCCTGTTCTACCAAACGCCAACCAAACTCGGTTGTCTCGATTACAGCAACGGACAGCGACTTTGGACAACCGACTTGACGACACCGTTACCGGTCTCTGCCGGCAAAGCGAAATGGGGCGAAGTTCAATGGGAGACGCCGACGCTGGTCGTGAACAACGACCTGGTGATCGTGTCGGACTTTAAGAACGTCCAGGCATTCGCTGTCGCCGGCGGCAAACCTGCCTGGTCGGGCGACTCGTCCAAGGGCTACAACGCCCCGGCCGACTTGCTCGTGATTGACGATCTGATCTGGACGAAAGGCAAGGGTACGGCACGCACGGGCCTTGACGTTAAAACAGGCGACGCACGGCAGACTCTGACGCCTGCCAAAGGCTACATGCACGCGCGCTGTTATCGTAACAAAGCGACCGATCGCTATTTGATGCTCGGTGAGATGGGAGTTCAGTTTGTCGACGTCAAAACAGGTGAGATCTGGAACAACGACTGGATTCGCGGAACCTGCCAATACGGTGTAATGCCCGCCAACGGGCTGCTCTACGTCACACCCGACTCCTGTGCCTGCAACATGAAAACGAAACTCGCCGGCCTGTATGCGCTGGCCTCGGAACGACCTGACGATACGGTTCCGATTCCAGATGAAGATCGTTTGCATAAGGGCCCGGCTTACGGAGAACTTTCCTCGGCGGACTCCGTCGGTTCTTTTGATTGGCCCACCTATCGTCACGACGCCCGGCGCAGCGGCATCACGACAAGCCACGTGCAAACGATACTGGCTCCGTCCTGGCAAACGGACATTGGCGGCAAGTTGACCAGCCCCGTTGCGGCCGCCGGCAAAGTCTTTGTCGCCTCGGTCGAAACGCACTCGGTACACGCGATCGACTCATTGGACGGCCAAGAAGTTTGGAGCTTTGTCGCGGGAGGCCGCATCGACTCGCCGCCAACAATCTACAAAGGACTCGTCCTTTTCGGCTCGGCCGACGGCGCCGTCTATGCGGTTCGAGCATCCGATGGCGAACTCGCCTGGAAGTTCACGGCGGCTGTCGAAGACCGTCGCTGTTTCTCGGACGGCCAACTTGAGTCGGTTTGGCCGGTAAACGGGAGCGTGCTTGTGGCCGGCGACGTGCTCACCGTTGCTGCCGGTCGATCGTCTTATCTCGACGGAGGCATTCGCGTCTATCAGCTCAACCCTCTAACCGGCGCGTTGCTAAAGCAGCGAACGATCTTTAGCCCCGATCCGGTTACAGGGAAACAGCCGGACGATCCAAATCGCAGGGACGTGCATGGTGTATTGACAGACGTCTTGCTGGCCGACGGCAACGATATCTACATGCGGCACATGAAGCTTGACCTTGAAACGGGCAGCGAGACAGCGACCGGCGTACACCTGTTCTCACCGATCGGTCTGCTGGACGACACCTGGTGGCATCGAAGTTACTGGACGATCAACGACCAATTCACCTCTCATTGGAGCGGCTGGTGGAAGGTAGGCAACAGCGCGCCGTCGGGGCGCATTCTTTCCTACGACGACGACCTCGTCTTCGGCTTTGGACGAAGTGAATATCACGGTGGTAACACAGGCCAATGGCGGGGCGGAGAACACTACCGGCTGTTCTCACTCGATCGCCACGGAACGATTCCCGCGGTGGCGCCCAAAAACCCCAAGGACCGCCGCGACAAAGGCAAGCCAGCCGTTTTGAAATACCACTGGACGAAGCGTGTGCCGCTGCTGGTCAAAGCGCTGGTTGTGACCGACGAATCAATCTTCGTTGCTGGTCCACACGACGTCGTCAAGACAGAGGAGGAAACGGGAGATGGTGCGCTTGTACTGACGAACGCGAAGGAAGTTCTCGACGCATGGAATGGTAAGCTTGGGGGAACGCTCTGGGCTGTATCTCGCAGAGACGGCAGCAAGCGGGCCGCTTACGAACTCGAGTCACCTCCCGTCTTCGACGGAATGGCTGCCGCTGGAGGAAGTTTGTATCTATCGACGGTTGACGGCCGCGTGGTTTGCTTCCGGGGAAATTGACGGGCTTCCGCCTTTCAAACACTCGACCAATCTGCCGCTGGATTCCAGAATATCGCGTATTCTTCGGCAGGCGATGGCCTGATTCGACATCGGATCCCTGAGTATCACCGGAAATCAGAACTTGCGCAGAGGTCGATAGTCCGGGTGTCCCTTCGGTGCGTAATGCCGCCTGGCTTTGGATCGGCCACCTTTCCAGATGTCGTATTCGGGATTGGCATAGTCCTCGAACCAGGCATCCAGTTGAGCCGCGAGTTTCTTTTGCGTCTCGGCGTGTTGTGACTGACCGAACAGATTGAAACGTTCGTGCGGGTCGGCTTGCATATCGTACAACTCGCCTGGCCCGGCGGGCGAGCGGCGGGCGACGTATTTCCAGTGCTCCGTGCGAATGCAGCGGCAGCCTTCCATCTCGTAATACATGGCCGTTTCCCACTGAATCGACTTGCCACGCAAGACATCGGCGTACGAATGGCCGGATAGTTTTTGGTTGTCGCGGTTTGGGATGCGATGACCAAGGCCCATGTAGTCCAGCAGGCTGGGCAGAAAGTCGGTGTTGCTGACCATGATGTCTGTTCTGCCAGGGGCAATTTCTGTTGGGTGCGACACAATCAGCGGCACTTGCATCATGAGGTCGTGAGCGCCCATCGGACGTGTGTGATCCCCCATGCCAAAGAAGCCGTTCTGCCCTCCCATCCAACCTTGATCCCCAGCGAAGACAACGATGGTATTTTCGGACAGGCCGAGCTTTTTCAGGGTGTCGAGGACTGTGCCGACTCCATCATCCACTCCGCTCACTTCCGCCGCGACTCGACGAATGCTGACAATGTTGTTGTGGTAGTTCCGGTTGCTGTATTGCCAGGGATGAATTGTGTCGCGGGGAAACGATGGCAACAGCTTGTCGGCGTAGTATTCCGCGTGGCGGTTCTTTGCTTCTCGAGTCAGCATCGGTCCCAAGCAGTACGGACCGTTGTACGCCAGATAGAGAAAAAAAGGTTTTGTGTTGTCTTTGTTCTGCTCGATAAAATTGACGGCATGATCCGTCCACAGGTCGGTCATGTACTTCGGCGTCTTGACCACCTTGCCACCCAGGATCACCGGGTCCTCGTACATGTTGGATGTGCTGCCACGGACCATCGTTGCCCAGTAAGAAAACCCGTCCTGCGGCGTCAAATTGGCGCCCAGATGCCACTTCCCGCTCAAACCACAGACATAGCCTTCGGAATGCAGAATCTCGGGTAGCGTTTCAAACTCCTCCAGTGAGTAGTATGCCTCTTCTCCCATCATGTATTTGTTGTCGAGGAAGGAGTGCAATCCGTGCTGAGACGGCATGAGCCCCGTCAGGTAGGTAGCGCGCGTTGGCGAACAGACGGGATTGCTGCTCATCGCTCGCTCAAACAGCATGCCATCCGCGGCGAGACGATCGATGTTGGGAGTACGAATGTCTTTGTTGCCGTAACAACCCAACGTCCACGCACCGTGGTTGTCGGTGAGTATGAAGACAACGTTGGGCCTGTCAGCCGCGGTGGCGCACGACCCCAAGGTGGCCAACATCGCGAACAAACAGACGGTAATAGCGATCGCACGTTTTGTCATTTTTGATCAGTCATCGTGATGGTTGTGGCAGCAGGAACGTCGAAACCGGTCTACAGGTCGATCGTTGCATGATGTGCACGTTGCTCAGCGGATATCATACCGGCTGCGAAATCCGACTTCAGCATAGGATCAACTGAGATGTGTTCACGTCACTTGAAGATCGTTGTTTTTCTCCTGGTTGGTCTTTCCGCCGGCGATGTTCCAACGGACGCCCGAAACCCAAACATCATCGTCATCCTGGCCGATGACCTCGGCTACGGCGATATCAGTTGTTACAACGCGAACTCAAAGATCAAAACACGACACGTCGATCGGCTTGCCGCCGAGGGGATGCGTTTCACCGACGCGCATACGCCTTCCGCTGTTTGCACTCCGACTCGCTACGGTCTACTGACAGGCCGCTACTCGTGGCGCACGCGGCTCAAATATCGAGTACTCGACGGGTTCGATCCGCCACTGATTGATGAGGGTCAGGTGACCGTTGCCAGTCTGTTGAAGCAACACGGCTATGCGACAGGCTGCATCGGCAAATGGCATCTGGGAATGCAGTGGACTGACAAAGAAGGCCAAGGCGTTCCGGCTGTACCGATCGATCGCCGCAGTCCGCCGCGCAGCGGAGCGAATGTTGATTACACCCAACCGGTCAAAGGCGGCCCCGTCGATCGTGGATTCGATACATTCTTTGGAATCTCGGCATCGCTGAACATGTCCCCCTTTTGCTTCATTCGCGACGATCGACCGATTCGTTTGCCTGTGCTGAAGCAGCCGCGCATTCGCAACGAATTCATCACGATTGATGAAGGAGTGCGATCTCCCGACTTCACGATCGCCGCCGTGATGCCACGACTGACCGGCGAAGCGGTCGCTTATCTTGAGCGTGCTGCCCGCGATCCGTCAGAACCGTTTTTCCTGTACGCGCCGCTGACATCTCCACACCTGCCAGTGATTCCAAATGCCGAATACCGCGGCACAAGCGACGCGGGAGAGTACGGCGATTTCGTCGTCGAAACGGATGCCTTTGTCGGTGCTGTCCTGGAAACACTTGATCGGACAGGACAAGCCGAGAACACCATGATCATTTTCACGTCCGACAACGGAGGCCTGTACCATTATTGGCGGCCGCAGGAAGCGGACGACGTCAAGTACTACAAAGAGCGAAGCCGTGGAGCGTACATGAAGCAATTCGGTCACCAAGGCAACGCTCATTTGCGAGGCACGAAAGCCGATATTTGGGAAGGTGGTCATCGCGTTCCCTTCGTCGTTCGCTGGCCAGGGCAAACTCCCGCTGGGCAAACCAGCAGCGAACTGATCGAACTGACGGATATCATTGCCACCTGCGCCGAATTGATGGGAGTCACTGTGCCAGCGGGTGCCGGCCCCGACAGCCGGAGTGCGCTCGACGCTTTCCGCAATGCCAAACCCACGACGCGAGTTCGCAAGTTTGCCGTCCATCATTCGCTGTGGGGAACGTTTGCCATTCGCTCAGGACCGTGGAAGATGATCCCTCAGCGCGGCTCCGGAGGTTTCACATTCCCGAAAGAACTTGACCCGAAGAAAGTCGGCGGCCCGACTGGACAGCTCTACAACCTGGACGACGACCCGTCAGAAACGAAGAACGTGTGGAATGAACATCCTGAGGTTGTTAAACGCCTGAGTTCTCAACTCGCCAAAGTCCGCAGTAGCGACAAATAAGCACACGGAGGCATGTTGAATAGGAAACGACGAACTTTTCCCCGTTCTCGACTCAAAGACGGCCGTACGTGTAAAGGGATTGGATTTCTTCGGACGACAATGCGTCGCCGAACAGGGTTAGCTCGTCGATTTGGCCGTTGAAGTTGCGGATCTTTTGAGGGCTGTGCTCCATCGGTGTGCCCCAGTTTCCAATTTCTGTCTCGCCGAAGCGGAGCTTGAAGTCGCCGGTTTTCAATGACGACGAGCCGACACTGTTGTCATTGTGCCAAAGTATCCTCCACCCTCCCGCTTTCGGGAGGGTCGGACGCCGTAGCGGCCGGGGAGGGGTTGTTTCTTCTGCACCCTCTCCGGGCCTGAGAGCCCGACTCGCCCGACTCTCCCAGAGGGCGAGATTCAGCTATTTGTAAACCCAAGGATGAATTTTCGTGTCCCTGGTTTACAAACCTCGTTTCCGGCACATTCCCATGGTATTTTCGCACTTATGATTCGCTAGGCAACTGATTTCTGACGATGCTGCAACACTGTGGCATCGAATCGGGCGCGTTCGCGAACAGCAACGGCAAATTCGAGTGGTAGGTTTCCCCCCGCAAGACAAAACAAAGCAACCCATCACTCCGCTAAGCTCTCCGATCCGCCCCCCCTCGAAAGTTGCACACAACCACATGGGAAATAAATACATGCAGCGTCTCATCTACAGCTGGCTGACGATCCTGGCGGTGCTTTGCACCATTACCGCCACCGCACAAGAACTCGACAAGTACGGCGGCACGACCGCCATCCAAGGAAAAGCGACGGGCTTCTTTCACGTCGAGCAGATCGACGGGCGGAATTGGTTCATCACTCCTGACGGCAACGCGTTCTTCGCCGTTGCACTGAGCCACATGCTATCGGGTGAAAGCGATCTCGCTTGTCAAAATATTTACGATGGCGATGCGGACGCCTGGCTGAAAGGTTCGTTCGCGAAAGCTCGCCAGATGGGGTTCAACTGTGCTTTGGGAAGTGCAACCAGTCCCGAACGAAACTTGAATGGATTCGTCAACGTCGAAAAAGCGGAGGCGCTCTTTCGCGAAGCGAACTTTCCATTTGCGGTCGGCGTGATCTTGCTGAAGCACCCGTGGGAGTTCGTCGATGGCGAAACGCTACCAGACATTTTTCATCCCGACTACGAGCAACTCATTCGCTCCCGGGCAGCAGAGGTGTGCCCGCGTTACAAAGACGATCCGCTGTGCATGGGTTACTACTATGGTTTTGGTGCCTTCAACAAATCTGACGAATGGGTCAATCATCACCTTTCCCTTCCGCCCGGAAGTCCAGGTCGCGAAGTGTTGTCGGATCTGCTGATCGAGCGGTACAAGGGCGACGTGGCCAAGTTCAACGAAGTCTACGGCACTTCGTTGAAAGACATGGCCGAACTAAAGTCGACGTATGAGCTGGCTTACGAGAAAGAGTACGAACGCCGCAATTATCCTCGCATCGGCAAGTCCTTGGATGAACGCAGGCTTGCAGACTTTGAAGCAATCGTTTCGCACATGTGTGTTTCGCTGTACAAGCTTGGCCACTCTGCGATCAGGCGATTCGACACGAACCACCTGATTCTTGGGTCATTCATCAAGGAATGGGCGTTGTCGATTGATTCGTGGAAGAAGGCCGCACCTTACGTGGATATGATCGCCCCGCAGCATGTCAACGAGTTCATTTCGGTCAACGAAATCGGCAACGCAACGAATCTGCCAATCATCTTTTCCGACGAGTACTTTGGATTCCACTACCCAGGCGGAAAGGGCAGTCTGCATGCGGGATTGGTGTCACACGATGCACGGGCCGAGGTATATGAAGCGAATCTGATGCGACACTTCAAGGATCCGCAGGTGATGGGCGTGACATACTGTGCTTGTATGTACGATCAAGGCGGCAACACCTTGGCAAAAAACAATCAGAATGGTTTCTATTCGTTCAGCGGCCAGCCAAGAAAGAAAGTGATCGATACGGTGACGAATCTAAATCGTTCGGTCTACGAGCATACGAGGAAGCCTGCTTCGCCCGAAGAACTGAGTCGGCTTCACGAAGCGTTGTTCGCCAAGTGGAAAGAGCACAGTGTCAGAAGAACGCGAAAGTAGGCCTTTGTAGCACCGCTCTTCCAACCGCGACGGGAACAATCACCGCGCCACTCTCAATCAAATCCACCCATGAAACACTACCTCCCTCTGCTGCTAGCACTTTCTCTCGCTGCACTCTCCGCGCCAACCACACTTGCACAGCAGGCGACTGGCTACATCCATGTTGAACAAATCGATGGCGTCTGGTGGTTTGTCAACGCCGAAGGTGAAAAGTTCGTTAGTATCGGAGTCAATCACATCGAGCCGCACCTGTGGTTGGCTCCGTACAACAAGCCGGCCACGCTGAAAAAGTACGGTGCCGACATGGTCGATGCCGGCGGCCACTTCCAAACCGATGGTGAAGCCGCAAAAAAGTGGATCGACGCTCAAGTCAAAACGGCTCGGCAGTTGGGCTTCAACACGTTTGGCAAACATACGCATCCGGCGATCGACCCCAGACTGTATCGACAGCAGATCTACTACATCGCTTCATTGAACACCGCCCCGCTGGCCGGTTGGCAGCAACGTCATGGGCGCGGCCCCAGGCCCGATGTATTTTCCGCCGACTTCCGCAGTTTTGTCGAAGCGCGCGTTAAACAGGTCACAACGCTCCATAAAGACCAACCGCGCTTGATCGGCTATCTGTATACCGACGTGCCCAGTTGGGTCATGGGTCGCGGCGAACAGTTGGAGCAAAACAACACGACGATGATTTACCCGTGGATCAATGCGATTCTGCCGCTGGGAGAGTCTTCACCTGGCAAGATGAGGTGGCTGGAACACCTCGCTTCGCGCTATCCGAATGCGGAAGCTGCCGCGAAAACCTGGGACATGCCGATCAGCCCGACGTACGGAGTTTCATGGGCCGAAATGGCTCGACAAGTCGACTGGACGAAGCCAAACGATGTCGCCGCGGCAAAAAAGGACATGGCTTCATTCATGCCGGTCATCGCCAAGCAGTGGTATGCGATGCACGAAAAGATCCTTCGCAGGCACGACCCGAACCACTTAATCCTTGGCGACAAAAACATGGTGATGTGGCACTACGACTTTGTGTTGCCAGCGATCAAAGAGCACGTCGATGTCGTTTGCGTTCAAGCTTATGGACCGTGGGAAAAGGACAAGAAGCTGTCGGACATGATTTACGAGGCAACGGGAAAGCCAATTTTCAATGGCGATGGCTGTTTTGGATACGCAGGCCCCAATCAGCAAGAGTGGGGCGTGAAAGGATTCCGCACCGGCGCGAAGTCCATTGAAGAAGCCGCCTCCCTTTACGAAGGGATGCTCCGAGGAATGATGTCCACCCCCTACTACATTGGCTGGCATCATTGCGGCTACCTTGAACAATGGGACGCGGCCGAACGAGGCGATTCCCCACGCAACGAAAACGGCTTCCTCGATCCGTTTGAAATGCCACGCACTCAATGGACCAGCATCCTCAAAAGCGTCAACCCGCAAGCCGCAAAACTACACGAGTCCGCTCGATAACCTGAGCCTCGTGCCGCCCTGGTCGGTGTTCGCACAGCCGTCCGAAAGCTCCCCCCGGTAGGACTCGCGCTGCCAGTCATCAACCGTTTTTCCGTCAAACAGATCGGCAAATTCTGCCGCGATCAGACTGGTGCTCGCCGTGGCCGTCATGGTTGATTGCGATTAAAACTCTCAGCATCAACACGGCTTGAACGATGTTCCCTTTCATGGTGCCGGTGGACGAGCGCTATAATTCTCAATCGTTGACAGCCACATCCATTACAACGCGAATCGCATCATCTCGATCTGTTTGATGGGGTACTTTCAAGATGACACGATCATGTCATCGCAGACCGCATGGTATCCTGGACTACGCGGCTTGGCAAAGATCGCTGGTGGCCAGGCGCTGTTGTTCGTTGGAAAAACATCTTCATTCGTGAATTGGATTAACGGGTAGGGCGGGCACCGCTGCCCGTCAAAGTGCGAAAGTTAACTGGAAAGACGACGAGCGAAAGTGCCCGTCCTGCAAAAGCCATGAAACACATTCTCCCGATCCTGCTGCTCGCCCTGACTTCGACGCCGTTGGTAGCGCAAGACCAGTCGTTTATCAAGACGTGGGAAGGCGACGATGACACCCGCGAAGTGCATGAGTACCTGGCTGCGAACACGCCAGCAGGCGTCAGTCCCGATCACTTGCCGAAGAGGTTTCCAGCGACGGGCAAGGGTGCCCGTCCTACTTTGCTCATTGATTTTGAAGACAAGAGTTCGCTCGCTGGGAACAATACGTCACACAAGGCGACGGTAACTTTGGTCGACGACACACCCGAAGGGGGCGGCAGGTTCGCGGCGAAGACGGTTGCCGATTCCGCCGCCGGCGCAGTGCAGTACTTTGGCACGGGCTTTCAGTTTCGGGTGACCGATCTGTCAGCGGCCGGTGCGATCAGCCTGTGGATCAAAACCGACATGGAAAGCGGATTCAACCTGCAACTTCACAGCGGAGCCAGCGGCAACGCCGGAGTCAGTGTCTTTCCGTTCTCGATAGTCGACTCAGGTGGCCAGTGGAAGAAAGTGACCGCGCCGCTTGCAAGGTTCACGAAGCCACCGTGGTCGAAATCCAAAGCTGACCTCTCGAGTATCATCAAGGTCCAGGTCACAGCCTTTGGTAGCGGTCCGTACGACGGCAAACAGATCATCATCGACAACGTCAGTAGGATGGGCACTCCCGCCCGTCGCGGAATGAAGGGCGACGGGAAAGAGTCCCCGTCCTACAAAGCGCGGCGGGCCAACTTGCGTGAACCTGTGATCCTCCGACGAGGCGAATCGGTCGACATGTTCGATGGCAAAACGCTGGGCGGCTGGGTTGCCATTCCGCGAGTCTACGTTCCCCCAGGCGGCAAGTTCGTCAACATGCCGGCCGATCAGCTCTACGACGCCGTCATCAAGCACTACGAAAATAGCGACGGCCAGATCAATCGTATTCCCGATCGCCAGCGAGTCAAAAACACAGGCGTGTGGAAGGTGGAAGACGGCGTTGTCATCGGAGCCCAAACACCCGGTTCCATCGCCGGCGCCTATCTGATGTCCGGAAAGACCTACGGCGACTTCGAACTGACGCTCGAAGCCAATCCTGACTATCCGATTGATACTGGCATCATGGTCCGAGCTCACAAGCTGGGCTCCGTCGGCTATCAAGTTCTCGTGGACCATCGGCCCAACGGCACGATTGGCGGAGTTTACGGGAACAGCGTCGGCGGATTCTTCGCCTATCCCTTCGTGTTCGACGCCGATGAAGAACCGCTCCACCGCGTCGCCAACTTCCGACCAGGAGATCCGAATGCCCTGCAGTTCCGTGGCGGTCAGTTCCAAACCGACTACGCCGCGTCGCTGGACGACTTCGTGAAAGTGTGGAAACCCAACGACTGGAACAAAATCAGGATTCGCTGCACAGGTCGACTGCCGCTCATCGAAACATGGATCAATGACGTGGCTATTGCCAAGATTGACACAGCAACTCTCGCGGACATCGTTCCTGGTTATGACCCTGAAGCGATCTTCCAACGAATTGGCCGCGAAGGACATATTGGCCTGGAAGTTCACGACAGTCCAACGCGGGACCGATGGGCACCGGGGGCCAGGTGCCGATGGCGAAACGTACAAATTCGTGAGCTTGAAATCGATTCCCAAGCAGAACGGGCACTCCTGCCCGTCGATCGAACCTCGGACAAGAATGCCCAAGCTACAGCAATCTCTCTCACAGAAATCAAAGGCCGTCATTGGCTCGTCGACTCGAAGGGCAATCCGTTTTTCGCGCACGGAATCACGCATGCGGGCACGCAGCGCGGCAAGTTCGACTTCCACGCCTTTTCCCGGCAATGCAAAGCAATCGGCTTCAACGCCTATGGTTACGGCTGTCCCGACCAACTAAGGCACGACATGCCCTTCATCGAGAGTTGGAACCATCTCGTTCCGATCTCGACCTACCGCGGCAAGAACGTGAAGTACGTCGACGTTTTTGATCCGCAGGAACAGGCGAGACTCGAACAAGGCGTGAAAGCGAATTGCCTTCGCGCCCGCAAGCACTCGCAGAACATCATCGGCTATTGCTGGACCGATCTCGGTGCGTGGCCGCTCGAAAATTCGACCGGCAAGAATTGGGTCGACTTCATCCGCAGCCTGCCCGAAGACGCCCCTGGGCAACAGGCTTGGCAAAAGTTTCTAAGCACGTGGAAGGGCGATGACGACAAGTCCAGGGACCAGGCCTTTCTGCGTTTGATCGCTCGCGAGTACTTTCGCATCGTCGGCGGAGCCAATCGGAAGTACGACCCCGACCGTCTCATCTTCGGCGACCGATTTGCCTTCAATACGATCGACAATGACGTCGTGCAAGAGATGCTGCCGTGGGTCGACGCCATCGCCATCCAGCCTCATTTTTGGGGGCCGTTTCCGAAGCAGCAATTCGACGAGATCTATCGACTCACCAAGAAGCCCATTCTGCTCTGCGACTTCGCCATCCGGTTTAAGGACGGGGGCAAAGATGTCCGCATGTGGAAGCTCAGTGAGGATTCCGTCGCTGCTGGCAAGGCCTACACCGAATATGTGACAGCGGCGCTCAAGACCGATTACATCCTCGGCGTCTTCTGGTGCAACCCAGTCGACACACCGAAGGGGTTTGGGAAACCTGGTGTCAAGCAAGGATTCTTCGGCGATGGCCTGGTCATGCGCCCCGGCCTGCATGAGGCGGTGAAGCAACTGAATGCGTACCGGGAGAAAATCACGCCAACGCGATGAGACGTAGGACGGGCACTCCCGCCCGTTCGTAGCAGCAGATTCGAAAACACGGCGACGAGCAGGAGTTCCCGTCCTACCATCGATACCATGAAAACCCTTCTGTTAGCATTGATATGCACGCTCGTCGTGAGCACCTGCGGACTCACCGGAGCTGCCCAGGACATCGACTTCAGCCGAGACATTCGGCCGATTCTGTCCGGCAAGTGCTTCAAGTGTCATGGACCTGACGCCGAAGCGCGCGAAGCTGACCTTCGGCTCGATCAGAGAACCAATGCTGTCGACCTCGAAGCGATCGTACCGGGATCGCCCGGCGAGAGCACTCTCATTGAACGCATCACGTCGGGCGATCCGGACCTTCGGATGCCGCCCAGCGGTGATCCGCTTTCCACGAAACAGATCGAGTCGCTGCAGAAATGGATCGAGGCGGGGGCACACTACCAGCGGCACTGGGCCTACGTGAAGCCATCGTGGCCCGATTTGCCCTCGCAGTTTCCTCGTAGTACCGGCACTCTTGCCCATCGAAATCACGGTGGTAAACGGGCAGGAGTGCCCGTGCTACAAACCAATCCTATCGACTACTTTGTTCAACTGCGACTGAAAGAACACGGTCTCCAGCCGTCGCCTCAGGCCGAACCGGCAGTGCTTCTTCGGCGACTTTCCCTCGATCTGATTGGATTGCCCCCAACAATCGAGGAAGATAGCGCCTTCGAGAAAGACCCGTCCGAAGAGAACTACGAAGCCGCCGTCGACCGTCTTCTGAAGTCGAAACGTTTTGGCGAAAAGTGGGCCCTGCATTGGCTGGACCTTGCTCGCTATGCCGATTCCAACGGCTACCAACACGATGACCTCCGCACCATGTGGCCCTATCGCGATTGGGTCATCCATGCCTTGAACAAGGATATGCCGTTCGACGATTTCACGATCGAACAACTTGCCGGCGACCTGCTGCCCAGTCCGAGTCGCGATCAGCTCATTGCCACCGGATTCCACCGCAACGTGCCAACCAACTTTTCGGGTGGCTCCAAAGTCAACGAGGTTCGGGCCGACGTGCTGCATGACCGCGTCAGCACCACCGGACAAGTATGGCTTGGCATGACGATGGAATGTTGCCAATGTCACGATCACAAGTTCGACCCCATCTCGCAGGTCGACTACTACCAACTCTACGCTTACTTCAATCAGGCCGTGACTGAGCTTTCCGTCGAAGGTCCGGGCATGTTCAGGAAAAAGTTTATCGGGGCGGACCTTCCCGTTGTGAGATCACCCGAAGATGCGGAGCGGGTGAAAGCGATCAGCGAACAGCTTGCGCTGGAAGCGGCTGCGCTGAACAATGCAAAGCCGGCAGCGCTGGCTCAGCAGGAGAAGTGGGAGAAGGAATTTTTGGCTTCGGGCCGCGGCGAGAGCATTCCCTGGGAACGCTTCGCCTGGAACCTGCGCGGCGGATTCCGCATCCTCCAAACCACACCACGAGAAAAACGCAGCGCCGAAGACGAACTCCAGGTACGGGCTCTTCTGTTCTACGACCACCGCTTCACCGGCCCCTATGAAAAGGCGATCGATCGTCTGAAGGAAGCACGCGATGAACTCGTAGCCCGCACAATGGTGATGAAGGACGCTCCGCGTCCTGTTGCGACACATGTTTTTCTGCGCGGCAACTACATGACTCAGGGTCAGCGTGTCGAAGCCGGCGTGCCTGACGTACTGCATCCGCTTGATCCCAACCTGCCGCCCAACCGACTCGGACTTGGGAAGTGGCTCGTCCATCCGGACAATCCGCTCACCGCCCGCGTCACCGTGAACCGACTCTGGGCGGAAATCTTCGGTCAGGGAATCGTCACCACTCCGGAAGACTTCGGAATGCAGAGCGCCCCGCCGACTCATCCACAACTACTCGACTGGCTGGCATTGGAATTCGTCCGGCACGACTGGTCGATGAAGCAGATCATCAAGACGATCGTCATGTCTTCGACTTATCGCCAGACCGCAGCGGTGGCTTCTGAAAAGATCGCGAAAGATCCGAGCAACCAATGGTTGGCGCGAGGACCGCGTTTTCGGCTTTCGGGCGAACTGGTTCGCGACAACGTGCTTGCGATCTCCGGCCTGTTGTTCGACAAGATCGGCGGACCGTCGGTCTATCCGCCGCAACCTCATGGCTTGTGGAAGGAAATCTCGGGGGCCGACGTGACCGTCTATCCGACGTCCGAAGGCGACGATGGCTATCGACGTGGCCTCTACACGTTTCTACGGAGAGGCAATCCGAATCCGATGGTTCTAAACTTTGACGGCAGCAGTCGTTCATCCTGCGTCGTCCGGCGCGATCGGTCGAACACTCCGGTGCAAGCATTGAGTCTTCTTAACGGACCAACTTTTGTGGAAGCCGCGCGCGCGTTTGCCGAGTGGATCGAAGGCGTTCAGGGAAACGAAGCGGAAAAGGCCGCCAGGGCATTTCGACGCGCGGTGGCCAGGGAGCCATCTGACGCCGAAGTCGCAGCGTTGTTGGCGCTCTATCAGAAGCATGGCAACTGGTTCGGCGTAGCGCAGGTCATTCTCAACCTCGACGAAACGATGACAAAGTGATGCACAGCACAACAGACCCACTGAGTAAGTTGAAGCGTCGAGAATTCCTCCGGCAGGGCACGCTGGGCATCGGCTCCCTCGCGTTGTCCGATCTGTTGTCGCGAGATCTGCGCGCCGCCGACGTTCATCATGCGGCACGCGCGAAGAATGTCATCTTCCTGCACATGGTCGGAGGTCCGTCGCAAATGGACACCTTCGATCCCAAACCTGAACTCGACAAATGGGACGGCAAGAGTCTTCCCGAAGAGTTGACTCGCGGGCAGAAGTTCGCCTTCATCAAGCCCGACGCCAAAGCGATCAAGTCGCCGTACAAGTTTGCTCCCCGTGGCGAGAGCGGCATGGTCATGTCGGAGTTGTTTCCACATCTGGCCTCTGTCGCCGATGAACTGACGATGATTCGCAGCATGCGAACCAACGAGATCAATCATGGATCGGGTGAGCTTTTCTTCCACACCGGTCATGGTCGCCTCGGTCACCCGACCTTCGGAGCCTGGACGTCTTACGGACTGGGCACCGAAAACGAAAACCTTCCTTCTTACGTCGTCCTCAAAGATCAGCATCCCAACGCCGGGCCCGCGGCGTGGAGCAGTGGATTTCTTCCGTCGAAACATCAGGGCGTTCAGTTCCGCACCGGCGCGAAGCCGCTCTTCTATCTCGAGAATCCAGCGGGCGTCAGTTCCGACCAGCGCAAAGATGTGATCGATACGCTTGGACAGCTGAATTCGATCGCCTTCGATCGTTACCACGACCCCGAGATCGAAACTCGAATCGCGCAGTACGAACTTGCTTACCAGATGCAGACATCCGTGCCCGAACTCGCGGACTTCGCAAGCGAACCCGAGCACATCCTTCAAATGTATGGACTCGACCAGAGTAAAGCGGGACAGGACTTCGCCAAAAACTGCCTACTCACCCGGCGACTCATCGAGCGTGGCGTGCGGTTCGTCCAGGTTTTCAATAAAGGCTGGGATCACCACCAAAGTATCTACAGTGCGCTTCCGAATTCTGCCAGGAAAGTAGACCAGGCCTGCGCCGGGCTGATCAAAGACCTGAAGCAACGGGACTTGCTGAAGGACACGCTAGTGATTTGGGGCGGCGAATTCGGGCGAACACCGATGGTTCAAGAGAATAATGCCGGTACCGGAGCGAAGACGCCTCCAGGGCGAGACCACCACAAGGAATGCTTCAGCATCTGGATGGCGGGCGGTGGTATGCGGCGCGGGCTTACCTACGGCACAACCGACGAATTTGGTTTTGGCGTTGTCGAGAAGCCCGTTCACGTTCACGACTTTCACGCCACCTGCCTACAATTGCTTGGCATCGACCACGAGCGGCTGACCTACCGCCACCAGGGACGCGACTACCGTTTGACGGACGTCCATGGACACGTGGTACACGATATCATCGCGTAGCAAGCGCAAGCGGACCACGTTGGGCTTCGATGTCCACACTGCCAGAGGAAACGGCTGGACTGCTGGATGAATTCGAAAAGCCAGACACAGAACAGGTAGATTTGATGAAAGCTGCCAATCAGAAAATCAGCCAATGGATGGAGCAGGAGTTTGGAAGGGTTGGCGGAACAACCACAAAGGACGCAAAAAATTCGTTACGCAATGGGCAATCTTCCCATCAACAGAACCTCCGCAAATGAGGGATGCGGCTTCATGAGAACTCTAGTAACTCTGCCCTTGATCATCGTGTTCATGCCGCCACTGCTTGCGGCTGCTCCGCCAAACGTTGTCTTGATTCTGACGGACGATCAGGGATGGACGGGCACGTCAGTGCAAATGGACAAGCGACTGCCCGATTCGGCGAGCGATCTTTATCGCACGCCCAATCTGCAGCGACTCGCGGAACAGGGAATGCGTTTCTCCAACGGATATGCGCCGGCTCCCAATTGCTCGCCCACGCGGATGAGCATTCAAACCGGAAAGACGGCTGCCCGGCTGGGAGCCACTGATATTCTCGATGTCGTGCCTCGCGGCGGCGTGGGAGGACGTTTTTACAACTTGTACTACGTCAACAAGCCGTTGAACGTGCCTCTGCCCATCAGTGATTTGCCGGACGAAGAGCTGACAATCGCCGAATTGGTCAAACGACGTGATCCCAACTACCAGACGGCCCACTTCGGAAAATGGCACATGGCGGGTGGTTCGCCGGACCGTCATGGTTACGACGTTCACCATGGCCCGACGACAAACGGTCCGGGCCGACAAGGCGAACCCGATCCGAAACGTACTGGTGAAGTGAGCCAGGCGGCGGTGGAGTTCCTGGAAGAGTACGGAACGAGCGGTCCGTTTTTTCTACAAGTCTCCTACTATGCGGTTCACAATCCAGTTCTCTTCAAGCGTGAAACGATCAACGATTACTCGGTAACCGAAGGCCGCCAGCACATCAACGTTCGCTACGCCTCGATGACGGAGGAATTGGATCGAGGGTTTGGTCAGATTTTGGACAAACTCGAAGAGCTAGATCTGGTCAAAAATACGTACGTGATCTACACCTCCGATAATGGAGCAGAAATGACGGAGGGTACGTTCACCAACAACGAACCCTTGGCCAAGGGGAAGACCCACGTGTGGGAAGGCGGTATCCGAGTTCCTCTGGTAATTCGTGGCCCCGGAATCAAGGCAGACTCGCAGTGCGACGTTCCCGCCATCGGCTACGACTTCCTTCCCACCATTGCCGATTGGATTGGCGCCGCCGACCATCTGCCCGACGATCTTGACGGCGGCAGTCTCGTTCCCGTGTTAACAGGCGAAGGCAAGGGAGAGGTCTCGCGGAAAACGGATTCATTGATCTGGTATTACAGCGCTTACCGCAATCACAAACACGTCGCACCGCAAGCCGCTTTGAGACGTGGCCAACACAAATTGATTTGGGAATTTGAATCGGACCAAACGCGTTTGTTTGATCTGAATTTGGACATGAGTGAAACGACGGATCTGTCCCGATTTCGACCAACGATTGCCAAAGCGATGCATGAGGAGCTGCGCGACTATTTCAAGTCGGTGGATGCCAAGCTGCCGACCGTCAATCCAAACTACGATCCCGCCAAAGATCCTGGCCTGAGGGCGAACTCAAGGAATCAGCGTTTCGGTAATCGGCGACAGCCGGCAGCTCGAAGCGAGCAGCGACCGCCAGCAGCGCGCCGACCTTCCGAACGGTAAAGGAAGTTCGCTAGTCCGGGCTAGCCCATGATCCATAGGAACCCGCCTATCAACGCCGCAACACACAGCCAGCCGGCGATGAACCCGGCGATCGATGTTTTTGATGGACGCGGCACCTCAAGTCCTCCGTAGGTCAGAAGCATTGGCCGGCGGAAAAGGTGATGGTTCGTTCCATCGATCGAATGAGAACGCGCGATCCGGGTTGTGTTATGATGGCTTGTCTCTGCTGACTCATGGGGCCGATTCTCCGTGACACCATTTCATCCTGCCTTCGGTCGCCCTCCCTTCGCCTTCGATCACATGAAAACGTCTCAACACCATTGTTGCGACGTGCAACTACACGTAGCTCGGCCGTCCCCGCTGAAGAATTCACGTCGGGGACCGATGTGCTACGTTGTTTTCTTGCTTGTGATTTGTATCGAGGCGGTCTCCACTGGGGCGGCGGAAACAGAACACAATTTTTTCTTTCAACGAGTCGAGCCGTTACTCAGAGAAAAGTGTTTGCAGTGCCATTCGCACCAGGCCAGAACGATGGAAGGCGGACTGACTTTAGATTCAGAAAGTGGCTGGGCATCGGGTGGAGATCGTGGAGCAGCGATTGTCCCCGGCATACCAGAGGATAGTCTGTTGGTGACGGCAATCCGCTATGACGATACAGCGTTGCAGATGCCGCCGGACGAAAAACTGTCGGACGATGAAATCGCTGTGCTGGTCGAATGGGTGCGTCGCGGGGCATTCGATCCCCGCCAGGCCGAAGCCCCAACAGCGCTGGATACAGACTGGTGGTCGCTGAAGAAACTGGCCGCGCCGGAAGTTCCAGGCGAAGGGCATCCCATTGATGCATTCATTCGCCGGCGAATACCGCGCGAAAAACTTCATTCGGTGAAGCCCGCCGGCCGATCCACACTGGCACGTCGTCTCTACATCGATCTCCTTGGTTTTCAGCCGACACCCGAGGAGGTTGCGGCTTTCGCCCAGGATGATACCCCCAGCGCGCTACCGCGGCTTATCGATCGACTGCTCGCGTCGCCTCGTTACGGTGAACGTTGGGCGCGGCACTGGCTCGACGTGATTCACTTTGCCGATTCCCATGGCTGTGAGCACGACGTGAAACGTCCCAACGCTTGGCGGTATCGTGACTACGTGATCCAGCGTTTGAACGCGGATGTTCCCTGGGGTCGTTTCATTCGGGAACAATTGGCCCCCGACGTGTTCTTTCCCAACGAGCCACAGTTGATGGCGGGACTCGGGTTTGTCGCAGCCGGACCACTGGAACTGAGTCGCGCGGGTACAGCACCTGTCACCTTCGATTACCTTGATCGCGATGACATGGTGACTCAGACGATGGCGGCGTTTGTTAGCACAACGGCAAACTGTGCTCGTTGTCACACTCACAAGTTTGATCCGATCACGCAGGAAGATTACTACTGTCTTCAAGCCGTGTTTGCTGGCGTCGGCAAGGGCGACATCGAGTTCGATTCGTCCATGGCTGTGATGAACCGGCGCCGTGAATTGCAGGAACTTCTGGCGGCCACGGATACGCAAAATGCAGACGTCTTGCTACAACCAAGATACGCTGACATCGTCGACTCGTGGGTAGCCGCCCGAAAGTCTCAAAAAGTGGAATGGTTGACGCTGAATCCCGATGTGTTTCTTTCATCGGGCGGCGCAACGTTAACCAAACAGGATGACGGATCGATCTTCGCCACTGGCAAGGTGCCGGACCAGGAAGATTACACGGTAACATCACCGGTCGAGTTGACGATGCTGGCCGCCGTTCGACTGGAAGTGCTTCGCGACGATCGGCTTCCAAAGAACGGTCCAGGTCGCGCGGACAACGGCAATTTGCATCTTTCGGAAATCGATCTGCATTGGTTTCCGTCCGAAGCGGTCGCGCCAACCAAACTAAGGATCGTGCGGGCTTCGGCAGACTTTGACCAGGATGGCTGGACATCGACTCAAGCGATCGATGGTGACGAAAAAACGGGCTGGGCCATCTTTCCGCGCGTCGATCAGTCGCATCACATCGTATGTGAACTTGCAGACCCTATCGACGTGACCGCGGGTGGCAAGCTGGCGGTCACTTTGAAGCAACGGTATCCACCGAAGCACGTCATTGGACGATTTCGTTTATCCGTAACCAGCGCAGGCGAAGGAGCGGCTCACGTCTTGTCTGCCGGCGCAAGGCGGGGACTTGCGAAGCCAAAAGAGCAAAGAAGCGAAGCGGAAGCGGCTGCGATTGCCGCCGAAGCACTCAAACCTTACGCCCAACGAGAGCTCGCTGCGCTGCCGCCGAAGCAAACGGTTTACGGTGTCTCATCTTCATGGTCCCATGCAAAGAAGCTATCGACTCCCCAATCGCCAAAAATCGTGCACCTGCTACGGCGCGGAGCGTTCGATCAACCGGTGCACGAAGTCAGCCCCGGCGCGCTCACTGCAATCGATTGGCTGCCGGCTCGCTTTGAACTTCCGGATACGAACCAGGAGGCAAACCGGAGAGCCGCGCTCGCCGACTGGCTGAGCCACCCTGACAACCCGTTGACCTGGCGAAGTATCGTCAATCGCGTCTGGCAGTACCACTTTGGTCGCGGGCTATGTGATACACCGAACGATTTCGGTCGAATGGGAAGCCAACCGACTCATCCCGAACTGCTTGACTGGCTGGCAATTTGGTTTCGTGATGAAGCGAAGGGATCCCTCAAGCAGCTGCATCGCTTGATCCTTACCAGCGACACATGGCAACAAAGTAGCTCGGCCGTCTCCGTTGATGATCATAGCGCGCCCACGACCGGGACGGTCGTGCTACAGAACAGGCGCCGAATCGATGCGGAAGTCTTTCGCGATTCCGTTCTGCGAATGTCTGGCCGCCTGAACCTGAAGATGGGCGGTCCCGGCATCGAACAATTCGCGAAAACCAAAGGCCCCCAGGCGACACCCGTACTCAATTACTCAGCGTACGACTGGAACGCCCCAGACGCCTCGCGTCGTAGCATTTATCGTGTGGTTTGGCGAGGTATTCCCGATCCATTCATGGATAGATTGGATTTCCCCGACGTCAGTTTGCTCGCACCGAAACGCGATTTTTCTGTGTCGGCGCTGCAGTCGTTGACGTTGCTGAACAACGACTTTGTTCTGCATGGCAGCGGGTGGATTGAAGAAACGATTGAGGCGGAATGTGATGGATTGGATTCTCATGTCACCAGAGCGGTCCAGTTGGCATGGCTGCGGTCACCAACGCAACAGGAACTCGCCATGTTTTCCGCCTACGTGCGTCAACATGGACTGGCTGCTTTTTGTCGCGTCCTGCTCAACAGCAACGAATTCCTCTTCGTGGACTAATCGTAGGCCGGCGGTCCCCGCCGGTTCAGTCAAGGTGTTACGAACGAACAACTGAAACGATTGGAACAATGGATCGCAGATCTTTTCTTTGGCGAATCGGCGGTGGCTTCGGCGGCCTGGCACTGAGCCAGTTGCTAGCCCGTGATGCGTTGGCAAAAGGCAATCCGGAATTCAACGGTGGTCTCCACCATCGAGCGAAGGCGAAACGCGTCATTCAGTTGTTCATGACAGGCGGCGCGAGCCCAATGGACACGTTCGACTACAAACCGCAGCTCGAGCGACTACACGGACAGAAACTCGGACCAAAGGAAAAACCGGAAGGATTCACCGCGATGCCCGGCGCGTTGATGAAGAGCCCGTTCTCATTCAAACAACATGGCCAGTCCGGTCGCTGGGTCAGTAGCGTGTTCCCTCATCAGGCCAAGTGGGTCGATGAGATGGCATTCTTGATGGCGATGGCATCCAAAACCAACGTGCATGGCCCCGGCACCTACATGATGAATACCGGCTTTCTGCTGCCTGGCTTTCCTTGTCTTGGTGCGTGGACTTCTTATGCGTTGGGGAATCTGGCGGACAACCTGCCAACATTCGTCGTGTTGCCCGATGCCAAAGGCCTTCCGTACAACCAGCGCGGGCCGTTCTCGGCCGGATTCTTGCCTGCGGTTCATCAAGGGACGGTCATTGATGCAGGCTCGCCCAATCCCGTTCCCGATCTGTTCCCAGCAAAACGCTTCCCCTTCGCGAATCCCGATGCGGATCAGGACGGTCTGGCTCTGCTACGAACGATCAATCAGCGACACGCACGCGACCGCGAAAACGATAGTCAACTGGAATCTCGTATGCGTTCGTACGAACTTGCCGCAAAGATGCAGTTGTCGGCCCCCGAGGCGTTTGACCTTTCCCGAGAAACCAAAGTGACCCACAAAGCCTACGGGCTGGACAATAAGGTCACGGAGGATTTTGGGCGGCGTTGCCTGTTGGCTCGGCGACTTTGCCAGCGCGGCACACGATTCGTACAGGTCTGGAGCGGGCCACAAGGAGCCACCGGAAACTGGGACAATCACGGTAGCATCCCGAAAGAACTTCCACCGATTGCTGCCAGCGTGGACAAGCCGATCGCGGCTTTGATCGGGGATCTGAAGTCACGCGGATTGTTGGAAGACACGCTGCTGATATGGACGACCGAGTTTGGTCGCACACCGTTTGCTCAAGGAGGCGAAGGACGAGATCACAATGGTGGCACATTCGTAACCTGGCTAGCGGGAGCCGGAATCAAGGCCGGCACAACGCACGGCAAAAGCGACGAATGGGGGTACAAAACGGCGGAAGGTACAACCTACTGCTACGACCTTCACGCAACCATTCTGCATTTGCTGGGGATTGACCATGAGCGTTTGACGTTTCGCCAGAACGGAATGGATCGCCGACTGACGGACGTTCACGGACACGTGGTGAAAGAGATACTTGCTTGACGATCCGTCGGTGGAGATCCCCGCGGATGGTGAGGAGCTTGACATCCTTGGGGTGTTGCTCGAGCGCACCGTTGAGCGCGGCCAAGGCGACGGAATCCGTTTCTTGTGACATTGTCCGGAATCGATTGGCGTCTGTCATGGATCCAATTTTGGGAGCTTTTCCGTTGTTTTCGGAGATGGTGGAGCCGAAGGATTGAAGCTGATCGGTGGCACCAAAATTGAAACCCTATTCGTTCGAATCTTGCAGTTGCCACATTCGAATCTCTCCCATCCGAAGGAAATCCCCACCGCCAGCCACGAGCAGGTTTCCATCGGGACGAAAAGCCAAGGCGTTGATCTTCGGGGCCCCGACGTCAAACGAAAGCAGCGGCTCGCCGGTCGCGGTGTTCCATAGACGCACGGTGCGATCGAGACCTCCCGATGCGAGCTGTCGACCGTCCGGACTGAAGGCAACCCTTCGAACCCCGGCGCTGTGCCCTTTGAGTTCGATGCGAACGTTTCCCTTGGCAACATCCCAGATCCGAACCGTTCCGTCCGAATAGGCAACCGCTAGTTCGCGAGAATCCGGGCTGAAAGCAATGCCGTTCGCGGCATAGTGTTCTTCTCCCGCCTGCACCGTTTCCTTTATTTTCCAGACGTGTAACAGCTTTCCACTGTTCGCGTTCCAGACTCTCAATTCCCCCGGTTCCGGAAGTTCGCCGCCTGCCCCGTGAGTTCCGGCCGCGAAGAGTTTGCCATCGGGGCTGAAGGCTATGCTGCCGGATGCATGAGACAGATCGTCAAAGCGATGAAGTTCTTTGCCAGACTTGGTGTCCAAGATGGTGATCCGTCCTCCTTTGTAGCCATGGGGACCACCTACTTGAGAAGAACTTCCGGAGGTTGCCAGCCATTGTCCGTCGGCGCTGAACGCGAGGGATGTGAGGTACGGAGGAGAGTACTCCGCCGGCGGAGTTTCAATCTTCCACATTGGCTTGAACGTCTTGAGATTGTAGACGGCGGTGACTTTGAATCCGGAGATTGCGATCTGTGTACCATTCGGGTCCACGGTGACCGCGTGGCTCCGTGTTCCCGCGATTTTGCCAAGGGCTTCACCAATCGCTTCCGACGGGTTCTTACCCGGGACCATTCTCGAACGCCGATCATCTCGCAGACTTGTGGAAATCAGCTCGGTACCGTCCGGAGTGAACGCCAGCCCGGTGACTTCGGAGGCGTGCCAGGAGAACGTCCACTCGTCAGCGCCGATCGCGGGCGTAGCCCACAAACACAAGAAAACGAAACTTGCTGGGATTAAGCTGTAGCCATTCATCGTTGCCTGGTCTCCTTCGGTTTTGGTCGATCGACTTTCTATACCGTCGCAAACGCATTTCCACCGCGCTCTTCATCGCTTATCAGCATGCTGAGTTCTCGGTGTAGTGCAACGTAGTCGACACGCATTACAATTGCCCGATCACGGTAAGCGGGCCGCAGCATCACCGTTGACGGTGTTTTTACCAAAATGGATGCAACCGGTTGGCAGCCAGCGTGGCAGTTGGGCAATAGAAACGCCAAGCAAAACCTCGATAGGTACAAAGAGTCTGACTCGATCACGGAAAACGCGTCCTCGGTATTTGGGCACTTAGCAACAGAATCTACCTTCCTGGAAGTACGGCATGGATTTTTGGGATCATCTATTTGACAGCGAATACAAACGACGTGCCGACATTGAGAAGTTAAAACGCTCGGCCCGGCGACGAAGCGCTGCACGCTATCATGACCTTCAAGAAGTCGATAAGCAGTCAAAGCGAATTGATCATCTGGAGCAACATGTTGGTGAACTCGCTTTGCTCTGCCGAACGCTTCTGACAATCCTTCGTGAGAATGATCTCGTCGAGCCCGAGCAGTTTCAGGAGGTGATGAGCCGAATTGACGCCGAGGACGGCGTCATTGACGGCATGATTACGCCAGAGCCGCCGCCAAACAATCCCCCGGAACCGCCAGAGATTCGTACCTGGTGAATCCTCCCCTTCCCGCCCGCGGCATGCGATCTCATTTCCACGGCACGATCTTGGGCGACCAGGTCTGGTCGATCTTGTCGTATCCAATCACGTAACCGCTCGCTCCTGCTTTCGTCGCCGCCTTCCGCTGAGCATCAATCTCTTCTGTCGTTACGTCCCAACCCTGGACAACGGCAATCATTCTTGAAGCTGGGATTGCCGTACCGTGGTGTCGTGGTGGCATCGTCTCGAAAGTCCCGATGGCGAACTCGACCCAGCTCGCTTCAGCAGATCCATAGTGCGGAGTGTCCCGTTGGAATTCCTTGTACGGCGCCAAAACCGCGACACGTTTGCACGTGTTGGCCACGGGCATGAGTTGCCGAGTGTACGCTTTCCAACAAATACCGTTGAAGCATCCGACACCCGCACAAAGTCCATCAGGGCTGCCGTCATGCTCCTCACATTCGGTTGTCCAGACTGGAATGATTTCCGAGTTTGGCGAAGCCTTTTGGACTTGCAAAATGAATAGCGCCGCCGCGTCATCCCCCAACGGGACAGTGGTTCGTCGTTTGCCGTAGTCGCTTGTCCATCGGCAAAGGTCATTGCCACAACCGCAGGCTGACGGCGCACCTTGCAAGTCGTTCAGAAAGATCAGCTCCGCGGTCGGAAGTCCTGCAATCAAGGCTAGTACGCGTTTTCGTTGAGCCTCAAAAGGGGCTCGAGAAAGGATCGGGACCCAAGGGTATGTCTTGGTGACCTGATCGGCCTGTGGTCTGGGAGCGTCTGGAAAGTAACGTCGCCACTCGTCGTGGGTCTGTAGGCTGGCCATCCACTCTGGGTGCTCGTCGGCAAGCTCCGGCGAACGAGCAACCTCAATCCAATACCCGAACGCGAGACCGGCTTGTTTTGCATTCGCGGTCGCGGTGTGGATCGCTTCTTTCGCTTGATCACTGGAGCTTGTCAATGGGAAAACGACCGTGTTCGTACCGGAGGATCCCAGCTCCTCCAAACGCCTTGACGATGCATCCGCAGTCTTGATCAAGGCTGCACAAAGACTCGGCGTCCCGTTCTGATCGGCGAGTTCTTCTGCGATTGCCCGTGGCATGACTGCAGGTAGGCCGAGAGCGGCGACAAGACATGAACGTAACAGCATGATCATCTGCCGGTCACTCATTTTTCAAAGATCGTCGTCTGCGGATATTCGCTGGACCATGCAAACCAACGGCATTGAAGACTCTTGGTCCAAGTCAACTCCTCACCGCGCAGCGGTCCATCGATTCCACGGCCTGCGATGGACCATCGCGTGCCAGTTTCCTTGTCTTTGAAAGGCGCCGACTCAGGTGAGATCTCATCGGCATAGAACGTCAGCACGCGGCCATTGAGCTTTCGATTGAATGCGACTGCGGTCTGTGTGTTGCCGTACCAGAACACGGCAATCGCTTCCCCGTCGACCTCGTCCAAGAAGCACGCGCGGGGCTTGTCGGTGGGAAGCGGGTAGGCGCGTTGCGAATGAGCGAATTCGACGCCCAAGATCTCTTGTTTGAGTTTCAAGCGATCGTCAGTTCGCTTCAGCGACTCGCTTGATTCGCGGCTCATCTCTTTCGGTAAGGGCGTTGAAGCATACTTCTTTCCGTCGAAAAGATCGTACGTCGTCGATTCGGGGTGAAGCATCAACCAGTAGTTCCAATTCGTTACCAGACTGGGGATGCGAGTCAGCTGCTTTCCTTTTTGTGGCCCCTCCATCGCCTTGCCCGTAAGCGCAGACCAAAGCGTTCCATCCTTGCCTGAGACAACCATGACGCCATTCCGCCATCCGTGAAACCGGTAGCCATAATCCTTTTCGTAGGCAGCCACGTAGCCGCCGTCCGGATCATAGAAGAACAGTCCGTAGGTGTCGTTGACGACTCGAGGCCCTGCCAGAAAGAAGCGGATCGGAAACGCACCGCCATTATGAGCTGCGCGGAGCCATGCAATCACGCGATCGTTACCTCGTATCAACGACTTCACGTGCTGCGTTGAACAATACGAGCACGGGGGTTCGGTGATCGGGACGACTTGCTCATCGAGCAACTTAATCGTCCCGGCTTGATCATCCAAAGGATCCGCACTTACGGCGACGTCGCGTCCGACAAAGAGAGTTATCACAACGATCGACAAGTAAATCGATTTCATACGGCAATCAACACAGTATGTCAGTGGTTGTGTACGGTACATCCAGCTCCAAAACAAGTTGCTAATTGACCTGGTGCTTGCTGTTTGTGATCGACTCATCTCTATGGACTCCGATGTGGTGATCGAGCTTCACATTTTACGCGTTCGACGCTCGTGCTGTTGGGCTTGCGGACTGGGTAACCAACTTGCCAGCCGCCATCGTCAATCCAATGCGCCGGGAATTCGCTTCAGCGCTTCCCGCAAGTGGCGGATGGCCCGTGTGTGTCGCTTACGAGCGGTATCTTCCGTTAGATCGAGTTCCAGGGCGACTTCCGCATTGGACATTTGCTCGACGTACCTTAGCGCGATGATCTCTCGATCGATGTCGGTCAACTGTTCGACCTCCGATTGAACTTGTTGTTGGACTTCGTGGCGCATCACCCGGTTGGATGGCGATGTGAACTGGCCCAGAAGTACGTCGGCCATGTAGACCGAACTTGCATCCGGGACATACCGGCGAACCAGCGATACCTCGCGGGCAGGATCGCGCTTTTGCTGGCCAAGATGGAAACGATGAATCTTGGCCAGCCGTTGCCCGGTGATGCGCCGCAGCCACAAGTAAAACGGCAACTTCGGTGACCGCGCGTAGTTGGGCAACTGGTTGACCAAGTCAACGTAGGCGTCCTGCAACACGTCGGATTCATCGACTCGTCCCTGCACACGTCGATCAATCCGCAGTCGCACCATGCGGCTAAGGCGATCGCGATAGCGGTCGAACAACTCTGTCATCGCCGCCGGATCGCCGTCACGGGCTTTCGTTACCAAGCCTTGAACGGCCTCTTCCTCTGAATCTTTCACACCGCGGCTCCTGAAACTCGCCTTCATGCCTTCTCTGAAAAATCTGAAAAAGGTCGGTCCCACCACCGGCGCATTCGGGAAATATCCACTGTGAGCCCATTCTACCGACATTCCGGGGGTCCCGATGCTCAACCGGCATCTCTATTCCGTTCGTGTCCAACGGTCTTTGACTGCAGCCGGCCATCGTCCGCTCTCGTGTTGCTGATCCCATCACGGTCACCTTCCCTTTCGTCCCAATTACAGGACAACACCATGTCGCTTGCCAAGAGACGCCGCCAACGTCGCCGCATCCAACGTCGCCAGGCATTGTTGGAATCGCTTGAAGCACGCCAATTGCTGGCGGCGGTGCCGGTCGAAGGTGTTCAACCGCTCGAACCGGCGGCACGCGTCGACGTCGATGGATTGCCAGGCAAAACCGATCTGTCGGGCATCGATCAGCAGGTAGCGGCCGGTCAATGGTTTCATCTTGACTTTGACGGCGCGGGAAACGTGATCTATGACGGCCCGGTGAAGGTGGGGCCCTTTGATGTTCCGGCATTCGAAGTTCCAGGCGGAACACAGTCAGATACGAATGAGATCGCCGCGCAAATTGTCGAGAATCTCAATGAGCAGTTTCAATCGCTGGGAGTGCAGTTCACGACGGACACCCCTACTGGAACTCATTCGACGATCTACATAGGGGGTGACGATTCCGCGTTTTCTGAACATGGCAACTTTCATGGGCTGGCAGAACAGGTCGATGTGGGAAACCGGGACGAGAGCGACAACGCTTTTGTCTTCAGTGAATCGATTGCCCAAACAGCTTCCAGCGAAGCCGAATGGGTGGCGCAGCTGACCGAGACGATCGCCCATGAGGCGGGACATCTACTGGGACTCGCGCATGAAGACGACGACCACCCAACAGAAAGTTCCCACGGGCCGCTGGACAATGTTGCCAAAGCCGAAGAGGTCTCCGGGCGAACGAATGCTTACACGCTGAGTGGAACGACTTCGATCAAGTACAACCGCGTTACCAAGCGGCTTGAACTTGATGGCGACTCGGCCAAGTCGGTGCCGTTTCACCGCCACGACGACAAGTTGTTCTTGTTGGGTGGAGGTAAAGTGAAGCTCGATTTTTCGAGATACAACACCGGTGGCTTGGATTTTGAACTCACCAACAACGCCTTGATCGTTCGCCCACGTGGGCAGCAGAATCCGATCGGCACGATTGAGTTCGTTGACTCGAAGTTCAAAATCACCCAGTTGAAAGGAACCAATGGCGACGATTCCTACCGGGTGTCAAGCTTCGACCTGCTGAAGTCATCCTCCAAGCTGGATCCTGGTGGAGGAACCAATACATTTGACACGTCGGCGATTTCTAACCAAGGACTCTCCTTCCAAGTCAGTGGCACAAGCGCGTTTCGAATCGAGACGACTGGTGTGCCGGAGCTGGATCTAAAAAAATTCTCACGGCTGAAGGGGACAGGTGCCGGCGACACGTTCGAATTTGGTGGTACGAACAACTTTGGCGGTTACATCTTCGGCGGCGGGGGCGATGACGAGGTTTCGCTGCTGGGATTCAAACGGAGTGCGCAGTTTGATATCGAACCGATCACGGTTCCCGGCGAGGCGCCTCAAACCGGTGTGGCGATCGCTCGCCTGGACAACAGCAGTTCCTTCCTGGCCGCCGGAGTTTTTGACGTCGAGCAACTGACCGGGAGTAGGCGCAAGGATACTTTCCGCTTCGACGATGAAAGCAGCCAGTGGGGCGGCACCAAGATTGACGGCGGAAACAACCGCAAGGGCGAGTTTGATACGCTTGACTTTTCTGCTTATCAAAATGGCGTCGACGTCAATCTGGGAACGGACGCGACGCTCATTGCTGCTGGGATTCATCGCGGCAACAGTATCATCACGGTCGATAACGTTGCCAACGTGATCGGCAGCCGGGGACGTGACACCATTGTTGGTGATGATGGCCCGAATCGCTTGGAGGTTGGTTTGGGAATCGACGTGGTGGATCCCCAAGGAGTCTCGACGGCCAATGCGAGCAAAGGTAAGGACGTCATCATTGATGATACCACTGGTCAGGCCAAACTGAAGCAGGTTCCTCAGCGAATCGAATTGACCAGCGCCAGTCCGAGTGCCGACAAGCTGGTGTTGGACGTGGATGACGACAACCAGGGCGCGCTGAACTTTATCGTTCGCGATACCAACCAGCAGACGGACGTCTTGACCGATCAGGCGGGCAATCGGTTGCCGATCGCCGCGACGACTGTCAACGAATTCGCCTTCGATCTGGCAGCCGACGCGACGCTAGACCTGTCGGGAATTTCGAATCAGCACGTCAAAGTCTCCATCTCCAAACATCCCACGAATCCTTCGGCTGATGCGAACCTGGTGAAAGTCTATGTCGCCTCGGGCGTCATCTTGAATGACAGTATCTTTGACACGTCGGAGCTTCGTTTTCAGGTCGAAAATGTCACCCACATCACAGGCGGATCACTCAATAACGTCTTTGCCTTTGATCGAGGCGCGCGATTACCGGGCAACCTGACCGGTAGCGGCAGTAACACGTGGTTCACCCGCGACAATCGTCTGGATTACGCCGACTTCGGTGCCCAGGTTGACGTCAACCTGACAGCCAAAGGGATCACGTTCGCCAATTCGGTGCCGACGATTCAGCGTGTGGCGGGCGATCCCAACAACAACTCACTGCCAAGGCTGGAGAAATGGCAGTTTGGATCGCCGCTTATCAAGGGAACGGTCACGTTCGTCAATGAAAGCAGCAACGAGAAGTTCACCACCGATTTTACGGATACGCAAGGCAATACCCAAAACAACAACCAGGCGGCGCGAATCGAGGCCCAGGGTTTTAAGCGACAACTGGAAAAACTTCTTGATCGCTCGGACTTCACCGTGACGAAAACGACGCTCGAAGCTGCCGACATGACAGGAAACAGAACCGTTTGGAACGTTACTTTTGGCGAGCCGATTGCGATCGAGAAGAAAATTGGCCAGACGGCGGTGCAAGTTTTCCGACTGCTGGATACCAGTGTGACGAGCGGTCCAACGGGCATTCAGGTTTCTCTGAAGTCTACCGCGAACATATTGAACACCGTGAACCCGCGGATGAAGCAGCTGGGAACGGGCCGTAGCGGCGCGGACATGACGTTCGACATCAGTACCAATGCAGGTGCAACCAACGAAGATCTGATCAACGAAAGCAGCAAGAACTTTGATCTGAAAGTCACGCTGGATGACGTCACGTCGGGTGGCACGAGCCCCTTGACCTTTACGGTTGAAAACATTCCGCAAAACGCGACGCCCGATCAACTGAAGGAGCGTATGGATCAAGCGATCCGAGACGAAAACATCGCCTCGGCCCCCTTCGACGTCGACGTCGACGATTTGTACGTGCTGGTCAGCGGCATGGGAACGAGCCCCAACAGCAGCACCAGTCAGGACGGATTTCCCTGGCGCGTGACCTTTGCCAACGTGGGACGAGTGCGGTTGGAGGCGGAGAATGTGAGTCTTCAAGCTCAAGCTCCTATCGCGGCGCAAACCGCCACGGCGATTGGCGGAACCGTTACCAAGATCAACGGCGCGATCGGATCGACCGACGATGATCGGATTTACGGTGTCGACCAGCCCGTTCGTGGAGACATCGTTGACTTCCATTTGGACACTGCGCCTTCCGGCAGGTCATTGGGTTCGATCGCCAACGGAGTTCTGTCACTGGTACCCCCGCAAAACGCTCCATCATCATCACTCGTTTCCGGCCGGCCGGTGCTTTATGAAGTCGAACCGTCGACCGGCGGGGATCACGATACCGCATCGATCAATGGGTTGGTCCACAAAACGATTTACTACGTTAGTGTCAACAATGATGGAGATATCCACTTTTACGACGACCCACGGTCTGTGTTCCATGCTAGGGAGCGCATTGAAATCAGCTTGCCGGCCGATATGACGGGAAGGCATCGGCTGCGACCGGTTGCCATTTCCTCCAGCAACGGCGGCAGCAACGCGCAGATCGCCCATGTGGCAGCCAACGGCAACGACGGCGCCTACGCCTTGATCGGAACGGACGGTCAGGACCTGCTGGTCGGCGGCAATGGATCCGATTTCCTGGATGGCGGACCCGGCAAAGACCGCCTGTACGGCGACGGCAGCCACGCTGACAGCGGCAACAACAACAATGCTGACGATGGGCGCGACGTGGTCGGCGGCGGGGCGGGCGACGACAAGGTCTACGGTTACCAGGGACCCGACGTGCTAGACGGTGGATCGGGCGACGACGTGGTGGTGGGCGGTGCAGGAAGCGACGTGGTCGTAGGTGGAAAAGGTGACGACCGGTTGCTGGTCATCGAACGCGGCGCAAAAACGGACTACGATCGGTTGTTGGGCGGTAGTGGCGGCGACACGTACGAGTTCGCCGGCGAGTGGGGTGTGGCAAGTGTTGGTGAAAAGGACAACGACAAGAAAGTCGACCGCATCGACCTTTCGGCGCTGGCCAAAAACTACGTGCATGTGCTGAGCGACGGGGCACTCTATTCGACCCACGGCACTTACTCCTTCAATGATTCCGGCGACGAGATCATTCTGGCCGACGGGTCGCGAATCAAGCTGCGGACTTCCTTTGAGCAGCTGGAGGGTTTTGTTCAATCGCCCGGATGGGTTGTGACCGAAAGCGGTTTCGGACTCTATCAGGCCGCCGAGGCGTCCAGCGCGGACAAGGACGCGGTGATTCAGTCCATCTTTTCGTTGCCGGAAAACGGTCAGCTGACACACGATCTTCCGTTACTGATCTGGATCGATCGGGGCGACGGACCACGTTCGGAACACGTTGTCATTGATTCCGACGCGACCAGCTCTTTCTCGACTCAAGTTCAGTTGTTTCTTCATATGAAGCAGGCGATCAACGCCAAGTTCGGCAGCAATGTCGTCAAAACGGGCCTTGACGAAGATGGCGTCATGGAGCTTTCGTTGTCGCCCAAGAATGGGATCGCCAAGATGGAAATGGCGGTGGCTGCTCCCAACACCGTCGTTGCCGGCAGCGCCATCGGCAGAACGAGCTTCGACAAGATCGAAGAGATTACCACCAGCAGCGGCGCGAACCATTTCGTCTTTGGCAACAAATACTGGAACGGTTTTGACGGGAATCTGTTGACCGCTCTGAGTCCCTTCAACACGCGCCCCAGTTTCCTGACCGGCAAGTCGCTGAAGGTCGATACCAGCAACCTGTTCGCTGCTAATGGGACCCAAGTTTCGCCGCTGACGCTTGACTTTCGAGCCGTCAATCGCGAACTCGAATTCTTTTTCTCCAAAACCGCCAGCGGCACGCAGTTGACGGTCAAGACAGTCGTTGACCTGACCGTGCCGATTGCCGACGTGGGGCCGGATGTTCGTTTTCAACCGATCGTCTTCTCGAACATTGGCGAAGATACGACGATCGTCGGCGGACGCTACAAAAACACGTTCACGCTGGAAGGACAGGCTGACTTCACCGGAACGTTGATCGGAGGCGACGGGTCGGGCATTCCCGGTCAACTGCCGGGCAGCGCGATCGATGGAACCTTGGATGTGCTGGCATCCGCCGAGGATCTGTTTTTCGGTTTCACCAGCGCAGGGGGCAACCTCGAAGTGATCGTTCTTGATGTCGAAAATAACATCAAGTACCAACCTCTGGCCGGCCTGGGATCGGGCGACCTCGTCGAAGCTCTCAAGGCCACAGTCGGCCCGACCGTCCTGAACATGGAAGAACTGCGGACGCGCGATGGCGGCGGTGTTTCAGGCTTGAAGAAAGCTGCGGATTTTCTGTCGTTCAACTACACGGTTGGAGTGGACAAGTCTCAGTACCTGCGCACCACCACCGGGCTCAACGGGTACACCGAGGGCATCGGCAGGGATCGTCTTGGCGAAGTCACCGTGGGTCCTGGAATCAATATCGTGCGGGGCACCGATTGGGATGTGTTCAACGCGCTCAAGGACGCGTTTCCGGCAAGTTCACCCGCCGTGATCGCCGATGTGCTGGGCGCGCTGTTCGGTGGCGGCGACACGATTTCGATCGGCAACAGCCTGACCTCGGTCACGCCGGGGCTTCATATCCTGGCCGGTGGTTCGGGCCCGGATACCTACGAATTCCACACGCAATTGTGGGGTGGGGCTTTGATTGTCGAGTCGCCGGTGGAATTCACGTTTGACGGTTCGGCCTTTGAAAATGAAGTCGCCGCGAATATCGTCAACGCAATTGGATCTACCAGCGTCGCACTTGCCGGCGATACGTTGGACTTTTCCAAGATGTATCAAGACCTGCAGTACACAGTTCTGGAACTGACGACGAACAACATCGGGTTGTTCACTGAAATTGCCGGGCTTGCTAACTTTGACATTCGATCGATTCTTCATAGTCCGGTCACTTTTGGAACGACCGTCGTCGCCATCACGCCGCCTGGATTCGATCTGAACAACATCGGCGCCGGGATCAAAAGCGGCAATTTCAATCTCGCCCTGGCGATCGGCATCGAGAACATCGTCGGCTCTCGCGGCAGCAACACCTTCAAGTTCATCAACGGTGCGTCGCTGGAGGGCGATATTGCACCAGGTTTCGGCGGCAGCTTGACGTTGGACTATTCCGACTACCCGTTTGATAGCGCGGCCACTGGCGTCACCAGTGTGGATCTTGGCAAGAATGTCGATGGCCAGATCTTCCTGGACTGGGCACCGGACGATATTGAACTGCCCGACTTTCTGGCCAGGTTGTTGCCCAATGTGACCAACCAGTGGGGCACAGCTGAAGGAACGGGCGGGTTTTTCGCTGGTGAGTTCGGCGTGGCCGTGGGCGGTGACGTGATCGGTACCGACAAGGACGACAAGATCATTGGCAACCATGTTTCGGGCAACACGATCGAAGGTCATGCCGGCAACGATGAACTGTCTGGAAAGAGCGGTGACGACAACCTGATCGGCGGCCCTGGTGACGACGTTCTGTACGGCAACCTGGAGGGCGATCCCGATCCGGTCGATCCGACGCTTGGCGAGCCGATCACCGTTGGCCTGGTTGCCGGTTTGCCTGGAGCAGTGACCGATAACGACACGCTCGATGGCGGTGCCGGCAACGATTATCTGTCGGGAGACCGAGGCGATGACACGATCATCGGTGGTACCGGACATGACATGGTAAGCGGCGGATCGGGTTCGGACCGATACACCCCCGACACGAATGAACCGTTGTTGTTGGTTGCCCTCGATAGCCTGCCTGCCGTGGGCGCGCCCAGAAATGCGAACGACCCTAACGACTCCGAATTGACTGGCTACCTGCAAAGTACCAACCCGACCTACGTCGTTGATCGACTGCACGGGATTGAAGAGATCAGGATCAACGGGGCCGACACGCTGCCGAATCGGGCAGTCCTCTACTTGAAAGACAACGCCAGCCAGGTCGTGTCGCTGAATCCGACCGGATTGTCTGGTGCGAACTACACCGTCGTCTTGGGAAGTGGAGACAAATTTGACGCCAACGGTTGGGGAACGGATCGGCTGACCATCGGTTCCTACGATGCGACCACCAAGACGCAAACGTTCACCTTCAAGGCAAGCGGCGGCAGCAACCTATTGGTGCTCACCGTGAAAGGCCTCGACGCGGCTTTGACAGCCAGCGATTTCAACCTGGAAGGTTCCGCGAATCAGAACAAGGCCAGTGGCGTGGCCTTTTTGGCGGCAACATCGACACCCGCCCACAAGGCAGAAGCTGTCAGTAGCAGCACGGAGCCGAGCAACGACCGCGACAAAATCGTCAACGGTCTGACCGAGTTTGGCGACTGGACGCAGAGTGTCGCCGATTCGATCGGCTCGGTCGTGGGAGCGATCGGTACGCTGCCGTTTGTCGGTTCAGGCGCCGACAGCTCAGCCGACAACTCATCAGACGACGTGAACCTGGTGACGATGTTGGGTACGGCGATCCAAAACATGGGCACGACGTTCCAGACCGGGATCCAACAAGACATCGTCGACGTGCTGAACAACCCGAATGACTCGGTCATCTCGTCGGCCGACATCGTTGCCCTGCCCAACGTCAGCTACTCGTCACAGAACCTGTTGACCGAGTGGCAGGCGACGGTTGACTTGATCAACGTGGATCCGATCGACGTGAGTCTCGATTTCGACTTCTTGAAAGATGTCGGACTCGACTTGACCGGTCTGATCGATTCCTCCTCGACAATCTCCGTCGATCCCGATTTGGACCTGACGTTTGTGTTTGGTTTGGATCCGACCACCGGCGATTTCTACGTGCAGGATCCGACTTTTGATCTGGGCGTGACGATCAGCCACACAGGCGCGCTGGACGTCTCTTTGTCGTTGGGGCCGGCCGGGATCGGTATCGAAAACGGGCAGTTGTTCGTGGACGCCGGTGTGTTGTTCCCCACGATCGGCAAGTTCACCAACGGCAGTTTCCAGAACATCGAATTCGCGTCGCCCGTCATCGCTCCCAACAGCGGTTTTGAAATCGACCTGCCGATCGTTCTGCAAGGCGCGCTGGCCGGGCTGGGCAACGAAATCGGACGGATTTCGGGTGAACTGAATCGCGACGGCACGTTCAGTCAATTCCTGGTGCGACAAAGCGTTGACGAGTTCGTGCAACTGGCGACCGATAACCTTTCGTATTCAGGTGTCGGGTTCCAGGATCTTGAGTCGCTGTTCGATATTTCGCTCGAAGACGCGCTGTTGGGAATCGAGCAGGCGCTTGACGATGTGCTGGATCCCAACGGCGTTGGCGGACAGCCGCTGCCGTTTATCAACAAGAGCCCGGTGGAGTTGTTGGGCAATGGCGGATCCGATTTCGTCACGGCTCTCAAGAGCGGGCTTGCCTCGGTTCGTACGACGCTGACCGACAGCACCAACTTGAACCAGTTCGAGATCGACGTGAACTACGCGATCAACAACGCGCTGGGTCTCGGATTGCAACTCGACAACGGGTTGACCACCGTTGGCGGTCAACTCCTCGACGCGTCGGCTGCCTTCGACTTCCTGGTTGGCATCTCGCCGACCGCCACGGGCAACGACCTGGCTGTGGCGCTGGCCGAGGTCGATTTCCCAGCGGAGTACGACCTGCTTCGCCTGAGCCGTGATATCTCTTTGGCGGAGACAAACCTAAGCAATCTGGGACTGACCGAAACCTCCACGCGTGACGAGATCGCCGCTGTCCTGGCTCCTTCCGCCGAGTTGACCCAACTGCTCAGTCGCCGCGACCAGGTCGCTGGCGACACGAATTTCTTGACCGCGTGGAACCGACTGCTGGAGCTGAACGTTTCACCGACGGCGACGGATGCGGAAATCGATGCGCTGTTCGATACCACGGAGGTTCAAGTCGAACTGAACGCGATGATCACCGACGCCAATGCTCCCGGTGCAACGGACGAAGAAAAATTCGCTGCCTTGTTCACCCTTTCCCAATTCGGTCTCACTCCCGATTCGACGCCATCCGACGTTGCCAGCGCGGTGGGACGCGACCAGGACAAAGCCGATGCCATTTCCGCTCGCGACACCGTCAATGCAAACGCGACACTGCTGGGATATGCGTTGGAATTGCAGGCATTCGGCTTGACACCTTTGGCGGACGACGCGGCAGTGGCAAGTACTCTGGTCGACTTGGAACAGGTCGAGGATCTGTATGCCCAACGACAACTGTTGGCGAGCAATCCGTCGCTGTCGGCAACTCAGGCTCGACAGAATCTGAGCGACGTCGGCTTGGACGACACGGCCGACAACGGGGCGATCGCGATGGCTCTGGTTGGCACGACCGACCGCTGGACCGATGCCCAGCGCGCACGCACCACGCTGGACACTTACAACCAAAACCGTTCCCTCGATCTTGAGTACACTGATTCAACCCTCGAAGTCGACTTCTTCCTGGCCAAGGCCTTCGCCGGCAGCCTGGCGCTCGACTTTGACTTGCAGGACCTACCGGGAATCCCATCCGAAGTCACCTCATTCCTGACCGACAACGGAATCAACGTTTCCTTTGCCAGCACGGGCACGTTGGATGTGGATGCCGATCTGGTGCTCGATTTGGATTTCGCGATCGATCTCTCCAGCCTCTCCAATCCCCAGTTCGTCATTTCCGACAGCAGCTTTGTCACCTTCAACAAGTTGGATATTCAATCGGTTCCCGATCCGAACGATACCAACTCGACCGGTTTCAGTTTGACCGGCAAGCTGGACATCGGCGGCAACACGGTCGCCGAATTGCTGGTGGACAACACCGACATCGACATCGACCTGGCCGGCACGATCTCGTTGAACGAAGAGCCCGAGGATGGACAATATTTGGGCAGCGAATTGACGGCCGAATCCTGGATCGTCGACCTGGTCGGCAACATCGACGCGACACTGCCGTTGTACTTCCCATCCCTTTCGACACCCTTCACGGGATCGGATCAAGACAATGACGGCGATGGCGTTGCCGACAATGTGTTGAAGGTGAACGGCGTCTTCATTGGCGAAAACAACTTCGAGCTAGACGTTGTTACGCCGAACCTGACCAACTTCTTTAGCCTGGCAGGCGTATTGAATGATCCCGGTGCGATTCTGTCGGGATTTGAATCGCTGTTCGATGCATTGGAATCGTCAATCTCCGCCGACGGTTTCTTCACTCAGAATTTGCCGTTTATCGGTGACGAACTGGCGGCGGCGGCGACATTTGTCACCGACATTCGCAGCGACTTCCTGGGCACCCAAACTGGCTCGAATTACGACAACGGGCTGGGCAAGGTGTTGCAGAGCGCGGCCGACCAAAACAAGACCACGATCCAGATTTTGCAGGAAGAGATTTTCAAGATCGATCAGGCGGTCCCCGAATTCGACTTGAAGGCTCCCAGGCTTGATGCCGACGGTGAATTTCTGTTTGACGCTGGTGGCAACGTGATCTTTGATCCGGTCACGACGGCGGACGACATTCAGCTGCGGCTGATCGAAGACGGCATCCAGTTCAACATCCTGTTGGCGGGCAACATTCCGCTGGCTTCGGTGCCGCTCAATTTTGACGCCCAGATCCCCGGCTTGGGACTGAAGGCCGATACCGACATCAACATCGATCTGGACTACGGATTTGGCATCGGATTTGGATTCGACATCGGCAACGGCTTCTTCATCGATACGTCGGGAATCACCAGCGAAGGCGCCGAAGTCTTTCTCGATTTGAGTGCAGCGGTTCCCGTGGGAGCGTCGGTGACCGGAACGCTGGGATTCCTGCGAGCGAGTGTGGAAGATGGCGCAACGGTGTTCAAGACCGATCAGAACGTGGCAACGATCCTTGCCGCCTTGGATCAATCTCAAGTGCCCGCCTCGTTAACGCAATTGTTTACCGATGCCGGCATCACGCTGCAATCGCCGCAGGTCAACGTGGTTGCCGCTGGCAGCGAGTGGCAGATTGAAACGGCCGAAGAAACCTACTTCCTGTTCGTTCGCAACAACGAACTGTTCGCGATTGATGGACCACCGAGTGGTCTTTACGGATCGCTGACGGTCGATTTGCGCGATGATTTTTCGGTCGACGTGACGTTCAGCGCCGAGGCGGATATCGATTTGGATCTGACGCTGGACATTCCGGCCGGTTCCGACATTGAACTTCCGAAACTGACCGCGATGTTCCTCTATCAGCAGGACTTTGTCAATCTTTCGACCGGTGGAACGACGACGCTGGGCGGTGCGCCATTGGTGCAGTTCGAGGATGTGAGGCTGGACTTTGGTTCGTTCATCAACAACTTTGTCGGACCGATTCTGGATGAAGTGTCGCCCTTTACCGAAGCGTTGCAACCGATCGTCACGTTGCTGACCGAAGACATTGATCTGCTGGTTGATCTAGGCTCGGACGCCACGACGGTGATGGATCTTGCCCAAACGGTGTTGGCGGGATCGAAATACCAGGCGGCGGCAACCGCCATCGAAGCGATCTTGAAGGTGATTGGCGCGATCAACAACGTGCAGGAATTCCGGCGTGCCAACGGGGGCGAGATTTTCGTCGAGTTCGGCACCTTCACTTTTGCCGGCGACACGCGCAACAGCACGGGTCAGGGCGACCTGTCGGCAACCGGATCGGCCGATGCGAACAGCTTTGATCCCGCCGGACAGGTTGGTACGGGCGACGCCAAGCGGCGAGCGGGCGGCAAGGTGATCCGATCGCTCGGTTCGGCAGGCGGTTTTGAGTTGACTCTGCTCAAGAATCCAGCCTCGGTTTTCGATCTGTTGTCCGGTTCGCCCGACGTCGAATTGTTCAGGCTGGACCTGCCGAAACTGGATATCAGTGTCCCTGTCGATCTTTCCTTCCCCGTACTGCCGTTTGTGAACGTGGGCCTGGAAGGAATCATTTCGGCGATGACGAACTTCACGTTTGTGTTTGACTCCAGTGGAATCGCCGAATGGAGAACCTTCTGGGATACCGACAACGGCAACTTCGATCTGGCGCCAGCGGAAGTCATTCGGGTCGCCAAGGGCTTTTACCTTGATGATCACATCGAAGGCGGCGTCGACATGCCGGAGGCAACCTTCTCCGCAACCGTCAATGCGAAAGCCTTCCTGGGTGTGGGTGGTGTGGCCGAAGCGGGCGCCGGAGGAGGCATCACCGGGACGCTGCATCTTGATTTGAACGACGGTCCGATCGATGCCAGCAATCCCAAGCCGACCGACAATGACAACGAAGTTCACTTCGACGAAATCGCCGAACATTTCACTCAGCAGGGGCCTCTGTGCATTTTCGATGCTTCGGGCACGCTCGATGCCGGTTTGTTTGTTTACTTTGAAACACCCATTTTGGAGGCGCGTGAGGAATTCGTCACGATTCGGTTGGCCGACTTCAATTTCAGCTGCAACGGTGACGGCAGCGATCTTCAACTGGCCGACACGACCAACATCGTCGATAGCACGGTGCCGAGATTCACCAATGCCAAGAACGAGACGTTCTACTATCGAAAACCGTCCGATGGCGTGTTGACGTTGAACATGGGCGACACGTTGGCGGCCAATCGTGGTCAGAACTACGGTCCCGATAAGGTTGGCATCAACGAACGATTTGAAGTTCGCCAGCGCGATGACAAGGACGAAAACGGAAACGCGATTGTGGTCACCGAGGTGATTTTTGAAGGGATGGTGCAGGAATACGTCGACGTCCAGCGGATCGTCGCCAACGGTGGTTCTGGAAACGACCAGATCACCGTAGCCAGCAACGTCACCACCGACGTCGAACTGCGCGGCGGTTCGGGCAACGACGTTTTGGTCTATCGCGGATCGGGGGCGGCAACCCTGTTTGGCGATGCGGGCGACGATCTGCTGATTGGCGGTTCGGGCAACGACATGCTCGACGGCGGCGCCGGCAACGATAAACTCCGCGGACGCGAAGGCGACGACACGTTGGACGGCGGTGTCGACGAGGACGATCTACGAGGAGACGCCGGCAACGATACCCTTCGTGGCGGCAGCGGCAACGACCAGATCGTCGGCGGTGCTGGTGACGATTCGATCTTCGGTGGCGACGGCGCCGATACGATCGAAGGCGACGGCATCACCCTGGATGATAGCGGCGTGGAAGGAGTCGATTTTGTTGTCATCGACGGCGCTAAATACGCCCGGGGCAACGATACGATCAACGGCGAAGCCGGCGCCGACGAGATCATCACTCGGACGACCACCCAGGGCGGGACCGATGTGATTAACGGTGATGCCGATAGCGATACGATCCGCGTTTTGCTGGATGGTGGCGGGGTCGCCGCGGTCACGGTTGCCGGTGGTGCCGGTGCCGACACCGTGGTGGTGGAAGGGACACCATCGACAGAAACCATCACGATCGGCGGCGGTGTGTCAGCCAGTTCCAACGTTTCGTTTAGCTCCGGCGAAGCGGTGAACGTCGATTCTGTGGAAACGCTTGCAGTGCAAACGGGCGGTGGGCCCGATACGGTTGAAATTCATGATCTTTCCACCGCATCGCTGTCAAAATTGATCGTTGATTTGGACACGACTTCGCTTCGTGTTCCAGCCAATCCCGCCAGTGAAAACGTGATCTATCAAGGCGACGCATCGGGCGAAACGATCGCAGTGAAAGGACGTACCGGAACTTCCGTCAACAACCAAACCGTTTCGGTCGTCGAAATCAACGAGGCAACCGTGGCGACGGTCATCGAGATCCAAAGCAGTTCTGCAGCGGCCGATACGCTGGAAATTCGCGGAGCCGGCGGCGCGGACGAACTTCGGCTTGACGCCGGAATCAGTGGGCAGCATGCGCCCGACCTGATCGGACTAACGCTCGACGGCGGATCGGAAGACGACCTGCTGAAATCTGTTTACGGAGCAGCCAGCTTGGTGGGCGGGGATGGTTCCGATGATCTGCAGATTACCCCGGATCCCAATGCAACAGGTTCGCCAGACCTGCAGCTAAGCGGCACCAATTTGGTCGTTGCCCGAACAAGCGATACCGACGTGATGAGTTTTGGCGGTATCGAAACGATGAGCGTTGCATTGGATAGCGGCAGCTCGGTGACCACCAATCGTCTGACGGTCACCGATGCGATTCCCGGTAACCTGACGATTATCGGCAGCAACAAAAACGACTCCATCGCGCTGCATGCCCTTCCCGGCACCACGTCGACCACCACCAAGATTGACTTGAGCCAGGGAGGCACCAACGACGTGACACTCGGCAAAGCCGGTTCGCTTGCCTTGCTCACCACCACCCTGGAAATCATCGGCGGCCCATCGCCCGATACGCTGACCTACGACAGCAGCGGCGAAACCGGCGACCTCAGTGGCGTCCAGATCGGCGTGCCGGCAGGTGTTGGCGACAGCATCACCGGGCTGCTAACGCCCGCGGCGATCGCCTACGACGCATCGATCGACACGGTCGAACTGAAGGCCGGATCGGGCGCCGATACGATTGGTATCGATCTGGATCGGAACATCGTCGTTCGCGGCGGAGGAAAGCCGGACGTGGTGAATGTCCGATTGGCAAGTACGCCTTCGGCGGCGGGGCGAACCGCAACGACCTTTGACACCGAACAGGTCAACCTCACAACGACCGGCACACCGAATCAGCAAACGACGTGGCAAATTCTTGAAAACGGCACGGGCGTGCAGGAACTTCGGGCAGGCACGCAAACGGTTCTGCAAACCAATCAAGCTCAATCGGTCACGCTAGATTTGGTCGATCACGCCACGATGACCGACACCTTGCAGGTCCTGCAGGTCAATACACCGACGACCGTGAATCTTCGCGGCGGTGATGACGCAGTCACCATCGGTGACACTGCCAGCGACGCCCTGAACCGCATTGCAGCAAAGCTGATCCTGCATGGAGAGGACGCCTCGTTGGCCGACGAAAGCAACGACACGTTGACGATCAACGACCAGTACAGTTCGACGAACGACGTCGCTGGAACCAATGACGTTGGTACTTTGGGTGCCGGGACGATTCGTGGTTTCAGCATGGCTGGTGAAATCGACTACAACGGTTTTAGCCAGCTTGATGTTCAATTGGGCAACAGCACCGACATCGTCGAAGTTTTGGCGACCGTCATTCCGACGACGATCAACACTGATCGAATCGACCGGAGTGGTGCGGGGGACGACATCGTGTCGATTCAGGGTACGTCGGCGACATCCACCGACACACTTTCGGTTGATTTGGGCAAAGGCAATGACCAGGTCACGATCACCGGTTCCCATGCGCCTGTCACAATCGACGGCTTCCAGGGAGTGGACGATCGCGTCCACCTGGACCAATCAGCGCTGGCTTCGCCGATCGCCGCTGGTACGGTGAGCAGCTCCGGCGGCGCACTGCGGATCCAGAATCTCGGCGAGATTCATGATGTCACACTTCGCAATACCGACTTGGCGAACATCGACCTCGGCAACAACAACGACACGCTGAACGTCGATGTTTCTGCAGCGTCATCCATTCTGGATATCGATGGAGCCGCTGGCGACGACCGCTTTGAAATCGTTCAGATCGGTGGCCCAACCACCGTCACCGGTGGCACCGGCTTGGACAGGCTCCGCATTGACATGACGGGGATTTCCCCCACCGGATCGCAGTTTGCAAACTTGATTTCGGATCTGCGTTTCACGGTCGAACAAGCGATCGTGGACAACACAAACTACAGTACCGGCGTGGCCTGGCGAGTTGCCCAAGAGACGTTATCGGCCGATGGAACCGCAGTGCTGTTTACCGACGGCGCCGACGACATCCGCATCCTTCCAGGAAGCGGAACCGATTCGTTATCGGTCCAGGAGCAGGCTCTTCCGGTGGACGCGACGATCGCTGGACAAACGGTCGCGCTGAAGACAGGACGTGTGGTTTTGGATGCCGGCGTCGTCGCGGACTACGACGACGTGAACCGCAGCAATCTGATCGATTTTGCGAACCTCACGGCGGACACGACGCAATACGACGAAACGGGAACGTTCACCGAAACACCGTTCCTGCTGAGCACCAGCAGTCCTTCGGCGATTCAGTTGAGCACCGATTTTCCTGAAACCGCGAAGGCGAAAGATGGAACGGTCGATTTCGAACTGAAACAGCGTGGCGGCGGCATCTTTGGACTCTACTCCATCGAGTTCGGTACGACTGTCGCGGCTGGCGAGCAGATCGTTTTGACCGGCACCCGGCCCAACGGAACCACGTTCACCCAACCTTTGCAGATCAGCGCCGGCAACTTGCAAAGCTTCGCGCTCGACTCTCGTTTCCACTGGGTGACGTCGGTTTCTTGGCAACCGAAGTCGACCGTGGTCGACAACATTCTTGCCAACGAAGTGCTGGCGCCGGGAACCGCCACCACCGTGTCCGACCTGAACGAGGTGTTGCTCTCGGGTGAATTGACGTTCCATATCGCCAACAACGGGACGCCAACGCTGAGCGGTGCGGGCAAGAATCTTAACGGTGTCGTAGAAACGGCTTCGGTGATCAATGGTGTTGCCACCATTCACTTTGCGGGCGATCTTTCGATCGCGGCGTCGACAACGATCACGGTGGACGGTGACCGCGGTTACGGCGTTTCGATCATCTCGGATGGTGACATCACGATCGGCGATGGTTTTCAAGTCCTTGGCCTGGCCGCTAGTGGTCAAACCTCAGGGTTTGGTGGCGGAGGAGGAGGAACCGCAGGCGGAAATGGAACGGGAGGAGCAGGTGGCATCGCGACGATTGGCGGCGGCACCGGTAGTGGCAGCGGGGGAATTGGCGGTGCGAAGGGCGTAGGCGGTGACGCCAGCGTTCGATTTGAAGGATTCCCACCCAAGCAGATCAATACGGTGCAAGCAGGTGACCACGGTGGTCTCAACCCAGACCGTACACGCCAAGACTTGTCTGGCCGCGGAGGTGTAGACGGCGGGGCGGGAGCCGCGGGGACTTCGGGTTCAGCCGGCGGATCAGGCATCAACGGCGGCGTCGGTGGAGCACTCGGTTCCGGCGGGGCCGGGGTGAGCGCCAGGATCGGGCCGTACACGGCAAATGGCGGCAACAGTACCGACGGAGGCACAGCCGGCGGAGGCGATGCAAGCGATGCGGGAGCCGGCGGTGCTGGCGCGGATGGCCGCGATGGCTTTGATGGAAACAGCGGCCATTCGGGCGGCACCGGTCAAAATAATGGCTCCGGCCTGAACATCTCCGGCGGCGGCGGCGGTGGCGGCGGCGGCGGTGGCGGCGGAGCCGGTGGCGGCACTAGCGGCCAAGGTGGTGGTGGCGGAGGCGGAGGCGGCGGAGGCGGAAGCCGCGTCGCTGGAACCGACGCCCTCGATGGCGGTGATGGTGGCGCCGGAATGCCCGGTGGCTTCGGAGGCAACGGAGCAAGCGGCGGCGACGGTGGTAGTGGTGGACGCGGCGGCGGAGGCGGCGGTGCTTTTGAACTGGTCGCCATGGGCCGTCTGACACTCGGAACGTCAAGCCTCTCGGCTGCCGGAGCTGCCGGCGTCGGTGGTAGCGGCGGAAACACATCGAACCAAGTTCCCACCGATGGCCATGATCCCGGTGCGTCGTTCAACTCAGGTGCCTCCGGTCAATGCAACGTTTTTGGTGCTTGCGCCGGAGATGGGGGCAACGGAGGACGTGGGGGCAAAGGTGGCCGAGGCGGACAGGGTGGCGAGGGTGGTGACGGCGGTGGCGGAGCCGGCGGCGCGGGCGGAACCATCAAGCTGTACGCGTCGGCGGTCTATGCCAGCAACGTCAGCGCCAACATCGCCGGCGGTGGAGCTGGATCGCTGAAAGGCGAAGACGGACGATTCATCATCGGCAGCAACACGGTAACCGGAAACAACACTGCCAGTGAAACCTACGATGGTTTTCGAGAGCTGAATCGGCAGTTCTTTACCATCCCCACGCATACGCCACTGATCGCTGGGCTGGTCGGAGGCGCCGACAGTGCAGGTCTGTTGAGTGACGTGATTGGTTACGACGACCTCAATGCCGCTTCGCTCAGCGACCTTCAATCCAACGCCATCGCCGACTTGCGCAGTCACCAACCCAACGCGCTGGCCGCTGTCATTCGCCTGGATGTTGGACCCGCTGATACAGATCCCAACGATGGTGACGGTACGGCTCGCTACGACGACGACTACATCAACCACGACATGCTGCTGTTCGTCAATTTGACGGACACCACGTTGAACGCGCCGCAACTCGGCGTGACCTATGACGGGGTCTTCAATGTTGCCACCCTTCGATCCGGCGACACCGATATCGATCTCGGTCCCAACCAGATATGGGCGACTCTGATTCCGGAGCGGAACACGAACAACGAATTCCCCATCTACACAACGTTGGCATCCACCAATGCGCAAAACTCCAGCGTGCAAGGGGCGGTCAACAATCTTTTCGCCCAACGACTCCGAGACGGAGAAGTCGCCTTCATCACGTCGGGATTGCCGACTCCCGATCCGGAAGTTGCGATTCGTCAGATCGACGATGCGGTGTCGGTGACCAAGTCTGGCACGACCTATCTGTACGGCATCGACCGCACGCAAGATGCGATCGTGGTGGTCGATTCGGCCACGATGAATTCGATTCAGCGTGTTCGCGACGGATTCGGCGGCGTCGACGGCACTGATGGTGCCAGCGCAATCACAGCCAGCTCGGACGGGAACTATCTTTTCGTTGCCGGTGCCGAGGACGGCGCGATTGCGACCTTCGATATCGACTCCGTCGGCAGACTGACTTGGAAGGGCATTTCCTCTCCACAGACTGGTGTGTTTGAATCGCTCTCGATGTACCTGGGAGATCAAGCTGTGCTGGCGGGCGGGCCGGACGGTGTCCTCTCCTTCCAGCAGACCGGCGGTACCGGTCCGTTGGATTCGGTTTCGATTCCCTTCAAGCCGGCGGGCGTCGGCGATATCGTCGACCTTGCCGCCGATGGGGATCTCTTTTTTGCGGTCAGCGCCAAGAACGATGCGCTGGTGGCGAGCGATTTCTTGCAAACCCAAATGCTGACCGGATCCGACAAGGGCCTGGTGGGCGCATCGGCTGTGACGCTCAGTTCCGACGGAAAGTATGTCTACGTGGTCAGCCAATCCGAGTCGTCTCTGGCAGTCTTTCAGCGGAACCTATCGGCACCCAATGCCAGTCAAGCATTGAATACAAGTGACGTGCAGGTGTTGCGCGAGGGCGTTGACGGTGTTCGAGGCTTGTTCGGAGCCAGTGACGTCGCGGTTTCAGCCGACAACCGATTCATCTACGTCACCGCCAAAGCCGGCGATTCACTAACGGTTTTTGAGCAGCTGTCCGACGGCACCCTAAAGTTTTTGCAGACTTTCAAGCAACGCAGCGGACTTCAATCGGCCAACAAGCTGATCGTCGCCGACGACGATACGGTTTATATCGGGTCACTCGATGGTCGCAGCGGCAATACGGGCGGCTTTGCCAAGTTCACGCGGACGGTCGCTGTCAACGCGGTGCAACCGAGCAGCCCTGTCATGCAATCGTCGACGGCAACCGGTGGCGACGCATCCATGGCGATCGACGGGGATACCGCCACAAAGTCGCGAACGAATGTTGAAAACGGTGCGTTCTGGAAAGTCGACCTGAGTGATCGTTACGAGATCGAAAAGATCGTCTTGGACGACGCCAGCGCGGCAGACAACTCCGCGGTGAACTTGACGGTGACCATTCTGAACGATGGCGTGGTGACCTACAGCACTTCCCTAAGTCCGACGCTGGGACAACGAACCGAAGTGGCGATTCCGGGAATCGTCGTGGGCGACGTGCTGCGGCTGGAAGCCGACGGCGGCATCGCACTGGGTGAAGTCGAAGTGCTCGGCCGACTGGTCACGCGAACAACCAACGTCAGCTTCGCCGACCCGGGAACATCATCCAACCTAGAAACACTTTCGCTGACAACGGGACGTCACGACGACAAGATCGTGCAGACGACTGCCGCCGATGTCTTGCAACTGAATCTGACCAGCAACGGCGGAAACGACGAAATCTCGCTGCTCGAAACTGGTACTTCCACCGACGTTTTGACCGGTGCGGGACGCGACAACGTTTCCTTCCGCTCGACAACGGCCGGCGCGTCGTTGAATGTTCGTACCGAAGAAGATGACGATGTGGTGACGATGCAGGCGGTCGCCGCGGGCAACACCATCGACGTGCAACTCGGTGGCGGAGACGACACGGCTCAAGTCGCCGGCGCCAATATTGCGCTCGGCGTCACCGTCACGCTGGATGGCGGCACCCACACATCGGGTGACACGCTGAACTACGACGACGGCGGCAACCTGCTGATCATCGATTCGGGACAATCGCAACCGCAAACTCCCGCGGACATCCTGAGCGTTGCTGACGTCGCTGCTCCCACCGTGCCGATCTCGGGACGTTTGGATTATTCCACCATCGAAAACGTGCCTGGCTTCAAGCCGGCGATCGTTACCCCCGGTGATTACACGATTGCCGAAGGTGACAAACTTTCGATCAACAGCACGGTCTCGACGCGAAGCGGCACGACGGTGGCAAGCATTCGCTGGGATATCAATGGCGATGGCGTGTTCGGTGACGTCACGGGCGAAGATCCCGAGATCGAATGGACCGACATGGGTCTGGACCTGGTCGAGCTGGGAATCGACGACAACGGCACCTACGTTATCGCTCAACAAGTCACCGACAGCAGCGGACTGGTATCGACCGGTTACGGAACGGTGACCGTGACGGAACGAAAACCGGACCTGGCGATTTCCGCGCCCACACCGGTGCTGGTTGGCCAGGCGGTGCAATTGTCGCTCGCATCCAGCGATCCCGGTGATGACACGATCACCGGGTGGGGCATCGATTGGAACAACGATTCGGTCGAAGACGATCTCTACGGAAGCGACGCGTCACTGGTGACCCACGTTTACGACACGCCGGGCACTTACACCATCGTGGCTCGTGCCCAGGACGAGGACGGGATCTATCGAGACGGCGATACCCTTCCCGCCAATGTGACGCAAACTTTGCGTACCACGGTGGTGGTCCAAGCCGCTCCGCCGGTGCTGCCCACCTCCTTCACCGTGACCGAAGGGCAGGACCTGGTGCTGAGCGCCGGCACGGTCGGTGCGGTTACCGGGGTGACCTGGGAAATTTACCAGGATGGTTTGGCCGACGACGATTTCAATGACGCCGTTGGCGCAGCCGTGACGCTCAGTTGGAGCCATCTGGAAGCCTTGTTCACCTCCGGAGCCAACTCCACACTCGATAGCGACGGTAGCTACAAGATCAAGGCACGCAGCAGTTACGCCAGTGGTTCAGCCGATTCGGCCGAAGTTGACTTGATCGTGTTGAATGCTGCTCCGACGGCGACATTGAGCACAAGCTCGACAACGCTGATGGAGGGCGACTCGCTGACCGTGACGTTGTCCGGATGGTTCGATGAATCGGATCCCGATTTGTTGGACGGGTTCACCTACCAGTTCGATTACGACAACGACGGCATCTTCGAGGTCACGTTTGATTCGGCCGCCAAGGTAGCCGCGGGCGGAACGGCAACGGCCAACTTCGCCGTGACACAAGCCGGTTCGCAAGTCATCCGCGCGCAGGTGCAAGACAAAGATGGCGGCGTCGCCGATTTGTTGGCCAACGTGACGGTCCAAGAGGTGGCGCCGACGATCCTTGCCCCCGACACGCTGAACTACAACGAAGGGGAATCGTTCACGCTGAATCTGGACGCCGATGATCCCGGTGACGACACCGTTTCGCGTTGGCTGCTGGATTGGGGCGATGGGACGGTTGACGAACTGACCGGTCCCACTCCGTCGATCACTCGATCCTATGCCGACAACGGCAACTATGACCTCCGCATCACCGCCATTGACGGTGATGGGACGTACGAGAAAGTCGTTGCCGTCACGATCAACAACGTCGACCCCACAACCTCGTTGGTCGTATCGCCAACGACGATTCTCGAAGGCCAATCGGTGAGCCTCGATTTTTCGATGACCGATCCCGGCGACGATACGCTGCGAACCTGGACGATCGATTGGGGCGACGGCAGCCGGCCGGAAAGTTACAGCGGAACACAACGTGGACCGGCGAAAACTTCGGTTTTCAGCACCATCGACTTTACCGATGCGGTGGTTCAAAGCCTCGATGCGAATTCGCTTCCGGGCAGTTTGGAAGCACAGCTTCTGGCTGCGGCGAATGTGCCGACGTTCGTCGACACGGTGACGGTGGTCCAGCCGGGAGTGCAATGGGCATTGGACGCTCCGACCGGCGGCTTTGCTCTGATCCTGAGCCTGAATCAATCCAAGGTATTTGATCTTTCGTCACCCGATTCCAACACGGTCACCGACCTTGACAACGGAATCGTTTCTGCCGAACTGGGCGCGCGGTTCACAGCCAGCGGTGTCGATCTTTCGGATACCCCGACCGTGACCACGATCGGCAGCCATCATTGGCAGATCACCGACACCAGCGGATCGTACGTGGTCACTTACGATTCGACAGCGAATTCGCTAACCGCTTTCCACGACCGCAGTATCGACGTCTTCCCGATCGAAAAACGGCTTCCCAAACACACCTACCGCGATAACGGAACGTACAACGTGATGGTCACGGCCAGCGATGAAGACGTGACCGTCACCACGGCTCCCGTCGTGATCACCGTGGGCAACGTCGCGCCGACGGCGTCGATCGCCGCTTCGGGTGCGATCGACGAAGGCCAGTCGTTCACGCTGGACATTGCCAACCTGATCGATCCCGGTAACGACACGCTTTTCCAAGTTGCCGTCGATTGGGGTGATTTGTCGCCCGAAGAAACGGTTGCTACGATTCCGCTGCTGGTCAGAAACGACGGCGATACTCCGGCCGACAACGCGGCGACTTGGGACAGCGAACCCGATGGTACCGCGACGAGCTTCACCGCCGACGTGGTCGTCGCCGAACGAGACTTTTCAGCCTGGCGAATCTACCTGCTGGACGGTGGCACGCCGGCGCTGCAGGAACTGGGCGTCGATTACTCGGTCACCTCGGCCGCGGACGAGAATCTTGAAATCACCTTCGCAGCGCCTCCGTCAGCCGGAACATTTGTGCGAGCCTACGAAGCCGCGTCGCTACTGGATGGACTCAAGCCGTCGCACGTGTACGCGGACAACGGCAGTTACACGGTGACGGTCAAACTGATCGATGAAGACGGTGCGCACGCGCAAACATCCCTGACCGCGGTCGTGGCCAACGTCGCCCCCACGTTGGCGTTTTCAGGTCCGACGCAAGTCGACGAAGGTGCTTCCTATACGCTGTTGCTTGGCAGCGTGATCGATCCAGGCGATGACACGGTCGCTTCGATTGTGATCGATTGGGGCGATACGAACGTGACAACATTGACCGGCCCCGATCTCCTTCTCGATTCGGTCACGCATACTTATTTGGATGGCGATGCCGTTCATACCATCGAAGTGACGGTCGTCGACGAAGATGCTGCTGCAGGCCAATTCCTGCAAGCTGATTCGATCACGGTCATGGTCAACGATGTGCCGCCATCCGTTCCGCTGACCCCATCAGCTACCACGTTTGACGAAGGCGATACTTTGACGCTCGGCCTCGGCGCGGTATCCGATCCCGGCAATGATCCTTTGCCGCCCGATGCACAGTTCCGAATCACTTGGGGTGACGGCGGGCAAACCACGCTACCGATCACCACAACGTCGGTCGATCACGTTTACACCGACGGCGGTAACTCGTACGAGATTGTTGTCGATATTCTTTCCTCCATCGGTGGCGACATCCTGCGGGCGGGAGTCGCCCAAGTCGCGGTGAACAATGTTGACCCCACCTTCGACCTGGGCGGCGACGAAACACTGTTGCCCGCCGTCGTCGGCGTCTTTAGCCGTACCGGTATCACGATCACCGATCCCGGCGACGAAACGTTCACGGGTACGGTGGACTATGGCGATGGCAGCGGCATCCAATCACTATCGATCGCCGGCGGCCAGTTTGACCTCGGCCACACCTACACCCAGCAAGGCACATTTACCGTCCGCGTTTCGGTCGATGATGGGGACGGCGGCCTGGCAATCGGACGCTTTGACGTCGACGTGCAGTTGAACACCGCTCCGGAAGCGTTTGATGACGCGGTGCAGACCGACGAAGACAACGCAGTGCAATTCGACGTCTTGGTGGACAACGGTTTTGGTGCCGATTTCGACGCCGAATTCAATATCGATCCGACGGCCACCATCAACCTGAACTCGCCGTCTGCGGGTGTGCTGATTCCAGGTGCGGGCGGTCTGTTTACCTTCGATCCCAATGGCGAGTTCGAGCATCTCGCGGACGGCGAATCGGCTCAGGTCGAATTCGCCTATCAGATCCAAGATCTGTTTGGCGAAACCGATACGGCGAATGTCAGCATCACGGTCGCCGGCGTCAACGATACGCCAACGGCCAGCAGTATCAGCGCCGAAACCGACGAGGATGCCGGTGTGATCGAGATCAACCTGCTGCAAGCGAGCCAGGCGCAGGACGTTGACGCAACCGACTTGATTGGCGTCACCTCGGTAGCTCAGATCTTCGGCCGGACGGTCAATTTTGGCGCCAACAACACCTCGTTCACGCTCGATACGAACCAGTTCAACGACTTGGCGGTCGGTGAGAGCGAAACGGTTGTCTTTGAGTTCTCTGTCAGTGACGACAGCGGTGCCGCGAACGATACGGCGACCGAGCAGTTGACGATCACGATCGAAGGACGCAACGACGTTCCCGGCATTGCAGTCGATCAGCCGTCGGTGACGTTTGCGGAAGGGCAAACCGCGGCCAACGCCGGCAGCTTCCATGATTTCGATCTCAGCGACATTGTGACGATCACCTCATCGATTGGCCAAATCGTTCAAGACACCGGCAACAGTGGTGTGTGGAACTGGTCCTTTGACACAGCCGACTCGGATCAAACGCAGACCGTCACGGTGACCGCGACCGACAACCAGGGTGCTCAAACGTCAGTCGATTTCGACATGATCGTGACCAATGAGAATCCCGTCATCACCGATCTGCAAATCAGTGCTCCGCTGCACAACAAGGCATTACCCGGCGACGTGGTGAACCTCACCGGAATTTTTTCCGACGATGGAATCAGCGACACGCATCGCGCAGTGGTCGACTGGGATGACGGTACGCAGACGGTGATCGAGGAAAGTGATGCCGGCATCGACCAAATCGCACGTCAATTCTCCGCCAGTCACTTCTACTCGACCGGCGGTTTGTTCGAGATCACCGTGACGCTGACCGACGATGACGGCGGCCAGACGGTGGAGACCATCACCGCGGTTGTCACCGGTGTGCGAGTCAACGATGAAGGTCAGTTGCAGATTGTAGGCACTGACAAAAAGGACATCGTCAGCGCCCGGCTGGTGGGCGGAGGCAGCGACGGAGGTGCCGACAATCCTCAAGTCAAAGTCACCGCCAGATTCGACATCGGCGGCAGCGACGGAGGATCGGACGGTGGAAGTGACGGCGGCGCCGACGTCTTTTACTTCCAACCGGCCGAGATCCAAGATGTGCGGATCGTTCTCTGTGAAGGCGACGATCACGCTTCGCTGAGCAGCGATTCGGATGGTGGCTCGGACGGTGGCAGTGACAGTGGCGGCGACTGGTACGACACGTCAACGATCTTTGGACACGCCGGGGACGATCATCTGACCGGTGGTGCCGGCAACGATTTCCTGGTCGGCGGCACGGGGAAAGACAAGCTGAAAGGAAACGGTGGCGATGATGTCCTGCTGGGCGGTCCCGGCCAGTCGTATTCGACGGAGGCTCTCGAATCGGTCCGCGTGCGAATCGGGGACGTCAATCTTGATGATCGCATCTCCGCGCTCGACGCGTTGCAAATCATCAATCGGCTAAAAGTAGAAGGATCGATCACGCTCCAACCTGGTGATCGATTCGATGTTAGCGGCGATCAAGAACTCTCGGCTCTCGATGCACTGATGATCATCAATCGACTGGGCACGGACGAAGACGCCACGGAGGATGACGACCTGCATGGCGGTGACGGCAACGACGTGCTGGTGGGAGGTGACGGCAACGACGAATTGCGAGGCAACAGGGGCCGCGATCTGCTCATCGGCGGCGAAGGAAAGGATGACATCAAGGGCGGTCGAGGTGACGACATCCTGGCCGGCGGAAAGACCTCATACGATGACTACGTGGCTGGATTGGAAGCGATTATGACGGAGTGGAGTTCCGCTCGTGATTACAACACTCGCGTCAGCAATCTTCGCAGCGGTAGTGGCCCAGTACTAGGCGGCTCCGGAATCGCGCTCCAAGCCGGTGGGTCAGACCAAACCATTTTCAACGCCGACGACGAGAACGACACCCTCGAAGGTGATCAGGATCGCGACTGGTACTTCGCTGAAATCGGAACGGATACACTCGAGGACAAGAAAAGCGACGAAGAATTGGACTAATGGTTTGTCACAGTTATTTCTCCTCGTCGTAAGCCGCTGATGCGTCCCAGACGAAAATCTTGCCACTGCGACCGCCCGATGCGATCCTCCGCCCGTTCGGGCTCCAGGCCAACGTCTCGACGGCGGAGACATGATCCGACAAGACCATCGCCAGCGCGCCGCCGTCCGTTTCCCAAATGCGCACGGTGCCGTCGTTTCCACAACTCGCCAACCGATCGCCGCTGGGACTCCAGCGAACCTTGTTGACGATGTTGGCGTGCCCCTTCAAGACGTGAATCGTCGCCGCGGTTTTTGAGTCCCAGATACGCACGGTGCCGTCTTTGCCCGCGCTGGCCAGCCGATCACCGCTGGGGCTCCAGGCCACATCGTAAATCACTGCTTTCTGATGACCCACAAACAACTGCACGATTCGATTGGCATCCAGATCGTAAACCTTGATCTCATGTGAATTGTCGCAAACCACACATTGGTTCTTCTCCCGCGGATGCCACTGGCCAGCAAAAATCTGAATCAAATCGATGTTGGTGACGTCAAGATCCTGTTGTTGATCGCGACGGACGCGGCCGACAGTTGAGAAGGTCGAGCACAATAAACTCGAATCGCTTTGACGCCAATGCAGATCGACCACATAAGCGCCTCCGGAGATGCTTTGTATCGTACCGTCCTCGTTCCAAATCTTTGCTTCTTCGCGCCGTCCGTCGGAGAACGCCAACTGTTTGCCATCGGGGCTCCACGCGCAGCAACGTTTGGAGGGCTCTTCAAATTCTTTCTGCAATTGCCGGCGGTCCACGTCCCAGATCCGGAGCTTCCCATCTTCGCATGCTGCCGCCAGACGATTGCTGTCAGGATGCCAGCTAAGATCGCGCGTCCGACCGGAGTTCAGCACGATTCGACGATTGTCTCGTGACTCCCAGATGTAGGTCGTTCCGTCAAGCGCGCCGGAGAGCACTTTGTCTCCCTTGTGATTCCAACGCGTGGTTTGCACATCCGAATGATGCATCTGAAAATTGCGCAACAAGCCCGAACCTATTTCCCATGTTCGCGCGGTGTGGTCCAGTCCCGCGGAGAGAAGCTGTGAACCATCCGCGTTCAAACTGAGGTAAGGAGCGCGCCAGGAGTGACCGGCAAATATCGAAATGCTTTTTTCCTCTAGGTCCAACACTTCGATTTCACCAGACGCCTTGCTGGCGAACATGCGACGCAAATCGTGCCCTTGATCGTGCCACTGCACCGCATCGGTCGGCCGTGGTTCGCCCACCAATTCAGCCGATTCCACATCCCAGATGTACATGTCGTAGGTGGTAGCGGCCAATTGCTTTCCGTCGGGGCTCCATTGCAGTCCATGGCACATTTTTCCCTGCAATCCAAACAGTTCTCGCGGCTCCGCGTCGTCGCGCGATGTGTCCATGACAAACACCCTGTCGGGACCACTGGTAGTCAACGTCCACGCCAATCGTTTGCCTTGGTGGTCCCAGCGCAACGCCCAAATCCAACCATCCAAGGAACCGATCACTTGCTGGCATTCACCGGTATCGGGATCCCAGATTCGCACAGTCTGATCTTTCGATCCCGAAGCGATTTTTCCTGTAGCCGCCGACCAATCGACGGCGATCACACCACCATCGTGCCCCTGCAACAGGCGAACAAGTTCCCCGCTGCCGGCATCGCAGATTCGAATTTGATCCCGTGGTAGTAGATCCACATCTCCGCCGTGAGCCAAAACGACAAACTGGTCGTCAGGACTCCAAGCCGCGTCGCTAACGCGCGGCGTCTTCAATTCCAGTGCATCATCTTCGGCGATCGAACGCAGGAAATACCACTCCCAGCCGCGAAGATCGACATCGTCGGAGCTGGAGCGTGAATCAGGATGCCAACGATCGGTAGCCGCGGTCAGTTGTCGTGTGCTTCCCGATCGGCCCACACTGCGGCCAGCCAGATTCATTTCGGTAAAGTACAGCAGCCGCCGTAGTTCTGCGCTCTGCGCATCCAACGCATCCGTTTTTGTTCGCAATTCGTTGCTCTGCTGGAGTAACTCGTTGCTCTGAACTTCCAATTCTTCTTGCCTTTCCTCGGCAAGCCCCAGCAGCAGTTCCCCTCGTTGTTGCGAAAACTCGGCATCAATCCTCAATCGATTTTCGTTGAACGTCGTCCACGCCAATCCGAGGATCACCAGCAGCGACAACAGCGCGATGCCAACCAGAGAAGCCGCCAATCCTCGGTTTCGGCGTCCCCATCTCACGCATCGCTCCAGGATGCTGTGACGGCGTGCTTGGATCGGCTGGTCGGACAGATAGCGACCCAAATCCTCCGCCAACGCTTTAGCGGCCTTGTATCGCGCCCGCGGCTCTTTATCGATCGCCGTCAGCACGATCGTTTCAAGATCTCTCGGAATACGAGGATTCAACGCCCGCAGTGGTTCCGGTTCGACATGGTTGATGGAATGAACCATCTGGGCTCGGTCCGTCGAGCCGAATGCGGGTTGTTTGGAAAGCAATTCATAAATCGTCAGACCAAGCGAGTAGACGTCGGAGCGGGCGTCGTTGTGGCCCGTAAATCTTTCGGGCGCCATGTACCTGAGTGTGCCGACAAGATCACCGGTATGCGTTAGATCTTCGTCGTCCATCTTGGCCAAACCGAAATCGGTGAGCCAGGCGACTCCGTCTTCGTCCAGCAAGATGTTTGACGGTTTCACATCACGGTGCAGGACTCCGCGTTGATGGGCGTAGTGGAGCGCCTCGGCGATCTGAAGCCCAATCTTGACAACCGAATGAAACGGCCGGTTGCGATTGGACTTTGACGTGCTGGAATGCCCAGAATGACTCTTCGCCGCATTGGTCGTTCCCGAATCTGACGACGAACCATCGCCATCGCGACTTTGTGGGGGAAGGATATCCCAACTGGTATCATGCGAATGATCCGACTCGCGCCATGACACGAGCAGATCGTAAACACTGGGGCCGTTGATCAACTGCATGGCCAGAAACGATCGACCGTTGTCTTCACCCACCTCAAACAACGGCACAATGTTGGTATGGTGCAGATTCGCGATCGCGCGAGCTTCGCGCTGAAAACGTTCGGCCGCTGTCGATGATCGAGGATGCTCGCCGAGCATCACCTTCAACGCAACGTGTCGCTGGAGCGTTTGATGCTTCGCCTCGTACACCACCCCCATCCCACCTCGCCCGATCCGACGAATGATCTCATAACCGGAAATGGACCGATCCGCGAGCGCTGCGTCGATGGAATCGGAACTCGGCGTGCTAGGGTCGGCCAACAATTCGTTGGCCAGTCCAATCGTCCCCAGCAGGCTGCGAATTTCCTCTTCGTGTTCTGGATAACGCCGACAGTACTCATCAATGGACGGGTTATCCCCAGCCTGTTGCCGCCGTAGATACTCATCCGCGATTTCGTCAATGATGTCGCAATGGGATGAATCGTCTTGCATCGATGCGGTTGGGTCGGCGGGTAAGAATCAACAACCTGATTTTATCAACATCGATCCCCCTCTGCTCGAATCATGGAGGACGTGTTCTGGTGTACAAACGGCTGGCTTGGCCGTTAACAGTGAAGTAGGGCCGGTTCCACCGGCCGGGAATATTGTGGCCGGTGGAACCGGCCCTACCGAACTTCTCTCCCAATCGCAACACGGCAAGGATGGTGCCGCAGACCTCCTTCTTACGCACCGGAGGTGCAGCCTGCACCCGGTAGTAGGCCGACTGGGGGACAAGTCGGCCTACAATGGACCGCCGCTAGCGGCAAAAATGCCTGCCAGCCACGATTTGTCACCTCCTATTCCAAACGGAGATGCTGTGAAGCCGGTTTTGTTTTTCGTACTTGGTTTGTCTCTGGTCCATCAGACGACATGGGCGGATACCGCTAAATCTGCTCCGAATTTCGTTTTTATTCTGATCGATGATCTGCGGTACGACACGTTCGGATACATGGGGCATCCGTTCGTCGAAACGCCTCATATTGATTCGCTTGCAAGCGGGGGAATGCAATTTACCAGTGCTTTTGTCACCACGTCGCTCTGTTCTCCCTCACGAGCTTCGTTTCTGACCGGCCAATACATCCATCACCACAAAGTGGTCGACAACGCCGACCTGATGCCGAAAGCGACGGTGACGTTTCCGCAGCTTCTGCAACAAGCGGATTACGAAACGGCATTCATCGGCAAGTGGCACATGGGAGGTTCCACCGATGCGGCGCGGCCCGGATTCGATCATTGGGTCAGTTTTCGAGGACAGGGAACCTATGCTCCCGGCAAGCAGACTCTGAACGTCAACGGCAAACGGGTACCGCGACAAAAGTACGTGACCGATGAACTGACCGACTATGCAACACGGTGGCTGGGCAGCCGGAGCGGCGACAAGCCGTTCTTGCTGTACCTTTCCCACAAGGGTGTGCATGGTTTGTACGACCCGGCTCCGCGACACCGTGATCGTTACCGCAGCGAGACGTTCACTCCGCCGAAGACGATGGCAAACACGCCCGAAAATTACGCCGGCAAACCGCTCTGGGTGCGGGACCAACGAAACAGCTGGCACGGCGTGGAGTTTCCCTATTACGGTCGGTCGAATCAATCGATCGCCGAGATGTACAAGCATTACTGCGAAATGATCCTGTCGATCGACGACAGTGTGGGACGCGTCATCGATTCACTGCGAAACCAAAACTCAGAGCGCGACACTCTGGTGCTGTTTACCAGCGACGGCGGACATTTTTGGGGAGAGCATGGGTTGATCGACAAGCGCTGCGCCTACGAAGAATCGATGCGAATTCCGCTGTTGGCGTACTGGCCGTCTCGAATCGGGGCTGGCACTCGCTGCGACGCGCTGGTCGCCAACATCGATGTTGCTCCGACCTTGCTGGACCTAGCCGGCATCGCGCCGCCAAAATCGATCGATGGCAAGAGTTTTGCCAGGCTGCTGCACCATCCGGCCGACACCGATTCGTGGCGGCGGACACTGCTGTACGAATACTATTGGGAACCCGCCTATCCGCAAACGCCGACGATGTTTGCGCTGCGGAGCCAGCAATACAAGCTGATTCAATACCACGGCATCTGGGACACCGATGAACTGTACGACGTCGCCAACGACCCTCAGGAGACTCGCAACCTGATCGATGATCCTGCGCACCAGCAACGAGTCGCCCAGATGAGGCAACAGTTACATCGACGCTTGAAGGAAACGGGCGGCCTGACGATTCCGCTCGGATTCAAACGCGGTCACGGGTCAAACTTGCGCAGCGGCAGTGGAACGGGGCGGGCGGAGTTTCCGGCCAATATGATCCGCGACCCGTCTCCGTGAACTGGAGCCGACCGATGGTGTGGCGGTGCGGCGGAAGAGGCTCACACAAAAGCACCAAGACTCGGAGCGTTCAGAAGAAAAGAAAAAGGTTAAAGTATCAAAAACCGCGGCATGTCACTGCCTGCCGCGCTCACCAACGAACGACTCCAATTCGTCGACTTGGGACAAGTCGGCCCACGATGGAACGCGAAGCATGATCGCAGCCAGCGAAGATTTTACCAAGGCATCGTTCTCCTATCGTCTGCGCGCCTGGATCGCGATGTTGGGGCTGCTCCTTTTTCTTGTCTTGTATGTCGGCCTGGCAAGCTGGTTCACCTACACCGCGTATCGAATGATTGCCGGCATGTTTGCCGGAGGAGGAGGCGCGGTCGCGGGGTTCTTTGCCGCTTTGCCGTCGGCTTTCTTGGCGATCTTCATGTGGAAGGCGTTGTTCTTCATTCGCCACGGATCGGAAAAGCCGGGCGTTGAGATCACCGCGAAAGAACAACCCGGCCTGTTTCAGTTCCTTCACGAAGTGGCGGATGAAATCGGCGCGCCGCGTCCTCACCGAGTGTTTCTGTCTCCGCAAGTCAACGCGGCGGTCTTTTATGATTTGTCGATCTTGAACTTCATTTTGCCGTCGAAAAAGAATCTGATCATCGGACTCGGTTTGGTCAATTCATTGAACCGATCCGAGTTCAAGGCGGTGCTGGCGCACGAGTTCGGACATTTCGCGCAGCGATCGATGGCGGTCGGTCGTTGGGTCTACGTCGGCGAACAAATTGCCTCGCACATCATTGCCAAGCGAGACATCTTGGATCGATCGTTGGATTTCATTTCCAACATCGATCTGCGCGTGGCTTGGATCGGATGGATCATGCGAATCGTGGTCTGGTCGATTCGTTCCTTGATGGAAACGGTGTTCAAGCTGGTCATCATTGCCCAGCGAGCGTTGTCGCGAGAAATGGAATTTCAAGCCGACCTGGTTGCCGTTTCCGTCACCGGCAGCGATGCGCTGGTACACGCACTGTATCGCTTGCAACCGGCCGACGAAGATTGGGAACGAAGCATCAGTTTCGCCAACTCGCAATTGGCCAAGCGCCGCATCGTGACCGATCTGTACGCCATCCAATCTCGTATCGCCTGGCACATGCGACGCATTTTGAATGAACCGAATTATGGATCGCCGCCCGATTTGCCGGTGACCGGCGCCGCGTCTCATCGGGTATTCACCCAGCAGATCGCTCAGCCGCCGCGGATGTGGTCGACTCATCCGCCCAACACCCAGCGGGAGGCAAATGCGAAACGAACGTACATTCCCGCGCCGCTGGATGACGAACCGGCCTGGTCTCTGTTTCGCCAGCCGCAGCCGCTGCGAGAATCCGCAACCGCGTTTGTCTTTGAAGGAACTCCGCTGAACGAAGATTTCACGCCGATGCCGACCGAGCAGGCGATTGCCGCGCTGGACGAGCAATACAGCGACGAATCTTACGATCCGAAGTATCGGGGAGCCTACCTGGGGCGGCCGGTGACGATCGGGGTTGCCGAGGCGGGCCAGTTGCAGAGTGATCCGCCGCCACGCGACCAGATCGCCGAATCACTCGATGGCCTCTATCCCGAAAGGTTGCACGAGACGTTGACGGAGTGGCGAAATTTGGACGAACGGGTCACGTTGCTCGAGGCGGTACAAGATGGAATTTACGACGCTTCCGGTGGGACCATTTCGCACCAAGGCGAAACCGTTCACCAATCCCACCTGCCCGAATTGATCTCGCGCGTCAAACAAGAACGCGATGACGCGCTGGCCGAAATCGAAGCGCACGACAAGCGTTGCCGGACCGTCCACAGCACCGCGGCGCGCTATGTCGCCCATGGTTGGCAAGAATATCTCGATAGCCTGACGCGGCTGCTGCACTATGCCGAACACAGCGAAGCCGATCTGGATGATGCCTATGGCCATCTGGCGAACGTGACCAGCCTGGCGATCGCCTCGGGGCGCGCCAGCGCAGGCAAGGTCCGCCGAGTGATCGTCTCGGCAAACGATCTGCAAAGTGTGATGGCCAAATTGGATCGGCAGACGGAATCCGTTGTTCTACCGCAATCGATAGCGACCCACCTGGACGTCGGCAGTTGGCGCGAAGCAATCGACAAATTGGAGCTACCGCCCGCCGACCAACAAAACATCGGCGACTGGATCAACGTGGTGGAATCGTGGGTTGCACCGATGAGAGCGAGGTTTGGGTCGCTGCGAAAATCGGTGCTCGCCGAACTGCTGACGACCGAGCGGCGTGTCGCGGCGATGTATCGCGGCGAAGAAGAACCTTGCCAGGCGCCCGAGGCAGCCCAAATACCCGATTCCTATGCCACTCGGCCGCCAGCCAGCGTGCGGGAGCGGCAGAAGAAACTCGATTGGTGGAGCCGTTTCACACTGGCCGACGGCACCGGCCCAGCGATCCTTCGTTTTGCCGTCGCGGCTTCGCTGGTAGCGATGGTTGTGACCGCGGGCATGTTTGTCGGCAGCGCAAAGGTCATCGTCTACAACGGTTTGTCCGTTCCCGTCAAAGTGCAATTGAATCATCATCATGTCTCGGTTCAGCCCTTCCGGCACAAATCTCTTTCGGCCGGCGTCAGGCGAAGCGGCCAAATCGAGACACATACGGCTGACGGGCAATTGATCGAATCGTTCGAAGCAACGTTGGACAAGGGTTTTGCCAATTACGTCTACAACGTTGCCGGCGCGGCGCCGATGGTTCAGTGGACGGCGGTGTACGGAAACGTGAGGCCTCGACCGCCACAACCGCTGGGTTGTCCGCGTTGGCAAACGAGCGGCGCCGATCACATTTTCACCGACCCGCCCCGAGAGATTAAGTCGTCGGGATCGGGAGGATCGCGAACGGTGCTGAGTAGCTATCCGGAAATGCACCCGCAGCAAATCATGGACATGGTCACCGATCCAGCCGAGCGAAACCGCGTCATCCTGACCCACGCCAAATGGGACGCTTCCGATGCGATTTATCTTGACATTTGGTTGACGATGGCCAGCGAATTGGACAGTTTTGACGACGCTGTTTCCCATCGCTTGGCACGGAACCCGAAAGACATCATGACGCTTCGAGTCCAACAGGATACGGCCGACGAAAAAGAAAGGGACAACATCCTGCAACAACATTTGACCCTTTCAAAGCAGCATCCCGACGATCCTGATTGGCAATACATCGGCGCCCGCGCGATGGCCGACGGAATCCAGCAAGATCAAGCGTTCCTGGGCGGACGACAAAAGTGGCCCGACCATGTTTGGTTCAATTATGCGGCCGGCGTCATTCATTTGCGGCAATCCGATTGGCACAAGGCGCAAACTTGTTTTGACGTGTTGCTGCAACAACGTGGACCGACGTTCCGATACGCGGCCAGCCGAGTCGCGCGATTGCGCCGCTATACCGCTGAAGAGGAATCACCTGACCTGTCCGATTTGCAGGATTCGTTCGAGTTGCAGTCGATGTTGACCCTGGAATCAGGCGAAGGGTTACGAGGAACGCCAATGGCCGCCTACAGCCATTTGGCGGGCGGCCGAGTGGAAGAAGCCTACCGGGTCGCCGGTGCGAAAGAGGCGGATCAACGTGTTTTGATTCTGCTTGCCGCTTCCAAAGGCGCTCACGAAGAATGGCAACAACGTGCTTTGCAAATTCCTGTTGACGAGATTTCCGATTCGACGCTGTTGATGTACCTGGCTGGATTGGCATTTCGCCTACAACAACCCTACGACCGGTTTCTCGACGAACTGGAAGGGCATTACCAAAACCAACCCATCTCTCCGCGCGACTTTTTGCAACAGCTCATCCAGCAGCCTCCCAGCACATCTTTGGAAGACGAACTGACGGGGCTTGACCTGGTGGAACGGGGAGAAGTGTTGGCGACCGCCATCATCATGTATCCCGACGGTACTCCGCCATCGTGGCGAGAATCGGTGAGGAAACTACTGTTCGCTGCCGAACGGCCTGCCTTCTGACGAAATGAACCTGGCGCAACGCCTTCACAAACTCCTCTGGCTTGTCGTGCCAATTGACCCGATCGCGAAAACAGCAAATGGCAAACGAGACTTCCGAAACAATGCCATCGAACCGGCGCCGGCAGTTGTTCGTTGCAGCCTTTGCGGCGTTCTGCACGTATTTCTGCATGTACGCTTTCCGAAAACCTTTCACCGCCGGCACCTACGAAGATCAGGAGCTATTGGGACTGGGGCTGAAAACCGTTCTGGTGATCTCGCAGCTGGCCGGTTACATGCTTTCCAAGTTCATCGGCATCAAGATCGTTTCCGAGATGCAAAGCAAGTATCGGGCCGTCGCGATTGTGGGATTGATCGTGGTCGCGGAGATCGCGCTGGTCGGATTCGCCCTGGCACCGATCTGGTTGAAAGTGGTGATGCTGTTCTTCAACGGCTTGCCGTTGGGCATGGTGTTCGGATTGGTGCTTGCTTACCTGGAAGGACGAAAGCAGACCGAGGCTCTGTCGGCGGCGCTGTGCGCCAGCTTCATCATGTCGTCGGGTGTCGTGAAATCGGTCGGTCGTTGGCTTGTCCAGCAGCAAGGCGTCAGCGAATTCCACATGCCGATGTTGACCGGTTTGATCTTTTTCATCCCACTGCTGTTTTCCGTCTTGCTGCTGCAAGCGACTCCGCCGCCGGACGACGCGGACCGAGAACTACGAACCGAGCGGAAACCGATCGATCGAGCCGGCCGGCAGCAGTTCTTGAAGGCTTATTGGCCCGGTCTGTCGATGATGGTGTTCGTCTATGTGGCATTGACAGTGGTGCGCACGGCGCGAGACGATTTTGGAGTCGAGATCTGGCGCGACATGGGCGTCGACAAGACTCCGTCCGTATTCGCCGCTTCCGAAACGATTGTCGCCGTCTGCGTAACGGCGCTGAACGCGGCCGCGATCTGGATTTCTCATAACCTGTCGGCATTGCGGGCGACCGTGGCCATGATGTGCGCGTCGTTTGCCTTGGTCGCCGGATCGGCCCTGATGCAATCGTCCCGTCTGATTTCGCCATTCGAATTCATGGTGTTGTGCGGCGTCGGGCTTTACATTCCCTACGTCGCCTTTCACACCACACTGTTCGAGCGTTTGATCGCCGCGTCGCGTCATCCCAGCAATCTTGGGTTCTTGATGTACTTTGCCGATGCGATCGGGTACCTCGGATACACCGTCGTGATGGTATTGAGAACACGGTTGGAATCACCCGAAATCGTTTTGCCCTTTTTCCGGACGGCGCTGTTGGTCGCTTCGGCCTGTTCGATCGTGGCGTTGATCATCGCGATGTCGTACTTTCATCGGGTCTTGTCAAGTGAACAGCAACCAGCGTGATGCAACGATGATCGATGACCCGAATCGCACTTCACTTGCTGCCGTCTTTCACGCAGCCGGCACTCCTTTGCAGCTGCGCGAGTTTCCCCTGCCGTCGCCGCAATCGGGTGAAGCGCTGGTGCGAATCGAGTGTTGCACCGTCTGTGGCAGTGACTTGCACACCATCACCGGAGCGCGACGCGAAGCTGTCCCTTCGATTCTTGGACACGAAACGATCGGAAGAATCACGGCAGTCGGAGATCCGCCGCCAAGCGATCTTGACGGTAATCCCCTGCAACCGGGTGACCGCGTCACCTGGTCGAATTGCGTTTCTTGTGGCCGCTGCGACCGATGTCAAAACCGCCTGCCGCAGAAATGCCGATCGCTGTCGAAATATGGACATGATGTGGCCGAAGGCCGATCGGCGCTCAGCGGCGGGTTTGCCGAATCGATGCTGCTGCGCGAAGGAACAGCGGTGGTCAAAATCGATTCCGAGATCCCGGCCGAAGTGGTTTGTCCGGCCAATTGTGCCACCGCAACCGTCGTCGCCGCCTATCGATCGGCTGGTCAGATCGAGGGCCGCCGATTGTTGATCTTCGGCGCCGGCTTGCTAGGTCTGACCGCATCGGCGTTTGCTCACAGCCACGGCGCCAGCCGAATCACCGTCTGCGACCAGGATGAAAATCGACTTCGCCTTGCCGAGCGTTTTGGTGCGACCGATACTGTCCGTTGGGATGCGGATCACGACGTTTTTCGTAAGAATCTTTCTCGTGACGAATCGCCGGCGCTGTACGACATGGTGCTCGAACTCTCTGGATCACCCGACGCGGTTGAAGCAGCTTGCCCGTTGGCCGACGTGGGCGCCAAGATCGTGCTGGTCGGATCGGTGATGAAGTCTCGGCCCGTCCACATCGACCCCGAACGAATCGTTCGCCAGTGGTTGTGCATCCACGGTGTGCACAATTATGCTCCCGATGACCTTCGCGGCGCGATCGACTTTTTGTGCAGGCATCATCGCGACTACCCGTTTTCGGAGGCTGTCCAGCAGACTTGGCCGCTATCGGAAGTGAACGACGCGATCCAGACTGCTTTGGCGGACCGTCCCCTCCGGGTTGCCATTCGTCCTTGATTCGATCGTCAAAATCATTTTTTTTCCAACCACCTTTCGGAACGTACCCACCATGCCGTCGGTCGACGAAATCATCGCCTTGTTCGAAGATCGTGGCGGATCGCTTTACGGGGGCGAACCGGTGACTCAGCTCCAGCACGCCCTGCAGTCGGCCGCTCTTGCCGAAAACTCCGGCGCGCCGGCTGCCTTGATCGTCGCCGCGTTGTTGCATGATGTCGGGCATTTGCTACACGACCTTCCCGATACGGCGCCCGACGACGGTATCGACGATCACCATGAATCCTCAGGCGGAAATTACTTGCGGGACATCATGCCCGATGCGGTGATCCAACCGATTCGTCTTCACGTTCCAGCCAAGAGATACTTGTGTGCGGTCGATCCGTCCTACGCCAGCACGCTCAGCGAACCGTCGGTTGTCAGCCTGAACCTGCAAGGTGGGCCGATGGACGACGACGAGGTCAAAGCGTTTCAAGCGGAGCCTTTTTCAAGCGATGCGGTTCGTCTTCGCCGCTGGGATGACGAAGCAAAGGTGCCCGATTTGGTGACGCCGCCGCTGTCCCACTTTGCCGATTACCTTCGCCAAGTTGCCGTGACGGATTCTTTGTAGATGAACGATCACTTTGATGTTGCCGTGATTGGCGGCGGAATCGTCGGACTTGCCCATGCGGTGACAGCCGTGGAACATGGTCGCCAAGTTCTGCTGTTGGATCGTTCGCCCGTGGCGATGGGAGCATCGGTGCGCAACTTCGGCATGATCTGGCCCGTCGGTCAACCGGCTGGCCAGTTTCATGAGATCGCGATGAAGTCGCGCGATAAGTGGTTACAACTTAAAGATATGGGTGTGATCCAAGCCGACGAGTGTGGATCGATTCACCTTGCCCATCATCCCGATGAATGGGCCGTTTTGAATGAGTTTTGCCAGCAGAAGACGCATCCCACAAGTCTGCTTACGCCAGACGAGGTCTGCCAGCGCGCACCCCTTGCCAATCCGCACCGATTGCTCGGCGGCATGTACAGCCCCACCGAACTGCGCGTCGACCCTCGCAGCGCTTGCGCCCAAATCGCCCGTTGGCTTCAGGAAGAAAAGGGCGCGCAATGCTGTTTCCAAACTCTGGTGACACGGATCGAGGACAACCGAATCCAAGCGTTTGACGGTCGCAGCTGGACCGCTGATCGGATCATCGTTTGCAGCGGCAGCGATTTGCAGACTTTGTACGGCGATTTGCTGCGCGATTCGGGCTTGCGGCTCTGCAAGTTACAAATGTTGAAGACAAAACCCCAACCCACGCGCCATGAAAACCATCCCCACCTTGCCAGCGGTTTGACTTTGCGTCATTACACGTCCTTTGGTGATTGCCCGACCCTGCCGGCGCTAAAAACAAGAATCCAGACCGAATCGCCGGAACTGGATCGATACGGAATTCACGTGATGGCCTCGCCCCGCAGCGACGGCGAAGTCATCTTGGGTGATTCGCACGAGTATGATGATGACATCACTCCTTTTGATAACGTTGAAATCGACGGTTGGATGTTGCGCGAACTTCGCAAAGTCATTCAGCTGGACGACTGGACGATCAACCAGCGTTGGCACGGAGCGTACGCCAAGCATCCGACGTTGCCTGTTTGTGAATCGGATGCGACCGACGGAACCAAGATCTTTGTCGGTACCGGCGGTGCGGGGATGACAATGGCGTTCGGACTGGCTAGGAGAGCCTGGCAGCGCTGGGAAGGAACAACCAATGACTGAGACGTGCCGATACCTTCAAGCAATCGTGTTCGACTGGGCCGGAACCATGGTCGATCATGGCAGCCGCGCGCCGGCGATCGTGTTCCAAAAAGTCTTTCAAGCTCGCGGCATCGAAATCAGCGAAGCCCAGGCTCGCGAGCCGATGGGAATGGCCAAGCGAGATCACATTGCCGCGATCGCGGCGATGCCAAACGTCGCCCAAAGTTGGCAGTCGATTTTCGGTCGGCCGTGTGACGAGGATGACATCGATTTGATGTACAGCGATTTTCTGCCGTTGCAAAAGAAAACGCTGGGCCAGCACTGCGATTTGATTGACGGTGCGGCCGACGTGGCCGATCACTGCCGCAACCTCGGTTTGAAAATCGGTTCGTCCACCGGGTACACGCGCGAGCTGATGGAGGTGGTTAGCGAAGCGGCGCAACAACAGGGATACCAACCCGATTGTGTTCTCTGCGCCGAAGATGCTCCCCGCGGCCGACCCGCTCCCTACCTGTTGTTCGAGGCCTCCAAACGCCTGGACGTTTACCCGATGTGGACGATCGTGAAAGTGGACGACACCGCGGTGGGAATCGAAGCTGGACGTAGCGCCGGTTGCTGGACCGTGGGAATCACCAGAACAGGAAACGGCGTCGGTTTGTCAGTCGATCAGGTCAAGACACTGCCTGCCGAACAAATCGAGCAACTCTGCAACGATGCGGCCAAAAAACTGACCGATGCCGGTGCCCACTTCATCATCGAATCGGTCGCCGATTTACCGACCGTCATCCAACAGATCGAACAGAGATCTGCCCAAGGTGAATTGCCGATTCAAGTTCGGAAATGACTTCGTTGTTTGAACAACATCTTTCGCAACATCACCCTCCCCTCCGGGCCCTCCGGGAGGGTCGGACGCGGTAGCGGCCGGGGAGGGCTTGTCGCGCGAACCCTCTCCCAACTCGCTGGCGCACAACAACCTGTTACTTTTTCGGCAACTTTGGACGCAGCTGTTTTCCCGCATCATCCACCGGATAGACCGCCCGATGATCCTCCAGCTGGGCGATCAATCCTTTCATCATTCGCTGCAACACCTGCGGTTTGGAGTCGGCGAGGTTGGTGGACTCGAAAGGATCCTCGCCGAGATGGAACAGTTCGTAGTTCCCACCGTCAAATTGAATGTGTCCACCAGTGGTCGGCTTTTCCGGCAGTGCGTGATAGATCACCTTCCAGTCTCCATCTCGCCAGCAAGTGAAATAGTTGCTGCGATGGGGACCGTGAGGATAGTGCATCAAAAACTGCTCGGCCCTCTGCGGATCGGACTTGCCGGCAAGCAACGTTTGCAGCGGCACACCGTCGACTTCATGGCCGGCCGGAGCCGCGGCGCCGACGATCTGCAAAATGGTGGGAAACAGATCGGGAACTGATGCCACCTGACTTTGAATCACTCCGCGAGGAATCGGCAACTGCTTCTGCAACTCGTTGTCAGGATCGGGCTTGGCCCAGGCAGCGATGAACGGAACTCGCATCCCACCTTCGTAATGGGCGCCCTTTTTGCCTCGCAGCGGCGCGGCGCAGGCGACTTCGTGTTGATGTCCCAGCGGCGCATCCGAACCATTGTCGCCCAGAAAAAAGATCAGTGTGTTCTCCGCGACGCCTAGACTTTCCAAGTGATCCAACATGTCACCCAACGACTTGTCCATTCCCTCGATCAGGGTCGCGAACGCCTGCGCGTTTGCCGGTTTTCCGGAATCCTTGTAGTGATCGGCAAATCGCGGATCCGATTCAAACGGCCCATGGACGGCGTAATGTGAAAAGTACAGGTAGAACGGGCTGTCACTTTTCACCGTTTCCGACACACGCTTTTTCGCCTCGATCGTCAGTGCTTCGGTCAAAAATGTTTTTGTGCCGTGATACTTCTCCAGATGCGGTACGGCATGATGTTCGCGCCGCGTACCAAGTCCGTAATTCTTCTCGCCGTAGTAGCTTCCCGGAGCACCAAACGCGGCGCCGGCCACGTTGATGTCGAAACCCAAATTCAGCGGTTCGGCCCCTTCGTGATCTGTCGGACCAAAATGTCCCTTGCCGACGTGGATCGTGCGGTAGCCGTTTTGCCGCAAGACACCGGGCAGTGTCACGTCACCCTTTTCAAGCCCAGCCCAATCCCAATCGGCCGCCCCGTTGGGCCCGGCGTTGTTTTGCCGAGGATTGATCCAATTGGTCGCCCGATGCCGAGCCGCATTCTGGCCGGTCATGATCGAAATCCGCGTCGGCGAACAGACGCTCATCGCATAAAACTGGTTGAAGCGAATCCCCTGCCGAGCCAACCGCTGCATCGCGGGAGTGCGATAGTAGTCATTCAGCGGATAACGTTTCGGCTGGCCCTGGTCGTCGGTCAAAAACGGTACCGAAGTATCCATCACCCCCATGTCATCGACCAAAAAGACCACCACATTCGGCCGACTGTCGGCCATCGACCAGGCGCTAAAGCACAGCGAAACGGTTACCAAAAGAAAGACACGAGAGATTAATTTCATGGCGAACAACAGGAAAGAGTCAATGGATCCAGCTTATTCAAAAATGCCCAGGGCGGGACTCGAACCCGCACAGCCGCATTTGGCCGGGGGATTTTAAATCCCCTGTGTCTGCCAATTCCACCACCTGGGCGATCGCCGTAATTTACGGGCTTTCACGACACTCGACCAGCGCTAGGATATCTACCTGTCGCCGTTACCACGCCCGCAAACCGAAAACTGGCTTGAATCGATGCCTGTTTCAACCCCAAGCATGAACCGAGCCCTCCTCCCTCAAGACCTTCTTTCGTTCGTTGCTGGTTCGCCGATCAGGACGATTGCGTTGGTGTTTGCACTTGCGATCCCTGCCGTCGACGCGCACGGGGAGGAAGGAGATGCCGCTGAAAAGTACCCGTTCATCGCTCAACAGGCTGGAAACGATCCCGACCATTATTTTTGCGCCGGTCTGGCGGGCAGCATTGAGTGTCTGGAAGAAGGCATGCAGGTCGAAGGTGTGGAATCGGCGGAAGATCTTGCCGGCCGGCTCTGGAACAGGCTCACCGGTTTGGATAACGAACCGCTTGTGTACCGCCGCCACGTTCGGCTTCGCGACGGCACAGAAGTACCAGTTTGCAGTAAAGCGGCGCTCGAAGAGATCGGTGTGCTGGTCCAGGATGAGTACGCTCACACGGTCAAGACGAAGTTATGGCAGGAACAAGCCGGGCAACCTGATCCCCAAACGCCCGATGGCCGCGCCCTTCTGGAGACCCGTCAGAAATATTTGAACCTCCTCTACAAGAAACAGGAAAACCAGATCACCAGCAGACAGGAACTTCGAGACTTGCTTCGCGAAGATAGCGATGGCCTGGTTGCCCTCACCGGCCGAGGTCGTCGCTCTTTCCACAACGGCGCACCGCGGAAGGTTGCCGCCAAACGCCAATTGAAAATCGATCCGAAAACCGGGAAATACCCTTCCCTCGTTCCCTCCAATCACGCGTTCCTGGTCGTCTATGACGAAGACGAGAAACAATTCTACGTCTACGATTCCGATGACGCCGACGGCAAGTGTGCTCGGTGGATTCTTAAACTACACTTTCGTACTATCCGCACCGTCGTTCCAGTTCAGGCGTTTTCTCATGATTCGTGCTAAATCGATGCTCCTATTACTCGGCCTGTTGGTCTCGTCCTGGTCATCGTTTGCCGTGCAGGCTGAACAGCCGAATGTGTTACTGATCGCGATTGACGATTTGAACAACTGGGTTGGCTGTTTGGGTGGGCATCCGCAAGCTCGTTCGCCCAACATCGATCGGCTTGCTGAGCGCGGTACGTTGTTCAGCAATGCTCATTGCCAGGCACCGATCTGCAATCCGTCGCGGACCAGCATTATGTATGGAATGCGGCCATCGAGCAGCGGCGTTTACATGAATTCGCCAAAACCCTGGACCGTCGAAGCCCTAAAGTTCCGTGTCACGTTACCTCGTCATTTTGCGGCGAGCGGTTACAAGACCTACACCGCGGGCAAGATCTATCACGGTTCTGGGTTGCCTCCTGGTGACTTTGACGAAGTCGGGCCGCGGCCTGGGCAGCGACAGAAAATCGATGAACGCCTGATCCCTGAGACGCGCGACGGAGCGAAAGGGCTGTGGGATTTTGGCGGCCAGTCTTACAGGGAAGAACTGTTCCAGGATTATGTCGATGCGTCGTGGGCGATCGATGTCATCCGCAAGCGATCCGAGCAACCGTTTTTCATTGCGGTTGGCTTCTATCGACCCCATGTTCCTTTCTATTCGCCGACACGAGTGTTCAATGAAATTCCGGCAGACACGATTGAACTGCCGAAGGTTAAAGACGGTGACCGCGACGACCTGCCAGGCATTGCAACCACCCTGACGAAGGCTCCTGCCGCGCCCGCCCATTCATGGTTTGTCGAAAGCGGACGCTGGAAAGAGGCCGTGCAGTCGTACCTGGCTTGTGTCCGTTGGACCGATGAACAAGTTGGTCGTGTACTTGATGCCCTTGAAGGAAGTTCGCACGCGGATAACACGATCGTCGTGCTGTATTCGGACCATGGCTTTTTTCTCGGTGAGAAGGAACGCTGGGCGAAGCAATCGCTTTGGGAACAAGCCACTCGCGTTCCTTTCATCATCAGTGTCCCGGGAATTGATCAGGGCAAACCATGCAAACGCCCCGTTGAACTGTTGTCGATCTATCCTACGCTGATCGAATTGTGTGGATTGCCGACCCGAGAGGGACTGGAAGGAGTCAGCTTGAAGCCGTTGCTGGCAAACCCAACCGCACAATGGCCATACGTGGCGTTGACGACCTTTGGCAAGGACAACCACGCCGTCCGCAGTGAAACGCATCGGTACATTCGATACAGCGATGGCAGCGAGGAACTCTACGACCTGCGAATCGATCCGAACGAATGGAGCAATCTTGCTGGCGATGAATCGATGACGAGCCTGAAGGTTGAATTGGCAGAGTTTTTTCCCGATGCCAACGCGGAACCAGCGAAGGGCGCGGGGGGCAAACGCAAGAACGCCAACAAGAAATCGAGGTAGCCGAGAAAGCGGGCGGACAAGCCGCGTTTTTTCTCAAGCCCGGAGTACTTCCGCAGTTCTGGAAACAGATCGCAAAGACTGATATGAAAACTGATTCCTGCCTCCGTCTGTTTCTATTGGCTGCAATGTGGTTGATGGTTGGCAGCGCGACGCCGGCCGCTGCTCCGCAATCGCGGCCCAACATCGTCCTGATCATGGTCGACGACATGGGCTTCAGCGACATCGGATGCTATGGCGCCGAGACTGAAACGCCACACCTGGACCAATTGGCAAAGAACGGACTTCGCTTCACACAGTTTTACAATGCGGGGAGATGTTGTCCGACTCGCGCGGCGTTGCTGACAGGTTTGTACCAGCATCAGGCTGGCATCGGCCACATGACCAGTGACTACGGACACCCTTCGTATCAAGGTTTCTTGAACGATCGATGTGTTACGATCGCCGAAGTGCTCGGCGCATCGGGTTATTTTGCTGCAATCTGTGGCAAGTGGCACGTTGGCTCTGCGCCGGACCATTGGCCGCTCAGTCGCGGGTTCGACCGCTTCTATGGGACGCCTCAAGGTGGCGGACATCACTACCGCAACTTACCCGGACGCGACCTCGTGCTAGACGACAAGATCATTCCGATGCCCAAGCAATGGTACTCCACGACGGCATTCACTGATCACGCCGTACAATTCATAGACGAAGGCGTGAAGGCGAACCGACCCGTATTTCTGTACGTCGCGTATACCGCACCGCACTGGGCGTTGCATGCACCAGACGATGAGATCGCAAAGTTCCGCGGGCGTTACGCCAGCGGCTGGCAACCGGTGCGAGAGGCTCGCTTCCAGCGCCAGATGAACATGGGGATGTTCCCCAGTCACACAAAGCTATCCAAGCAGGATCAGAGCGTCCCCGCCTGGCACAAAATCAAAGACCCCGAAGAGATGGACTTGCGAATGGCAACGCACGCCGCAATGGTCCATTTGGTTGACCGCGGCGTTGGACGCATCGTCTCCAAGCTGAAAGAGTTGGAGCAACTGGACGACACATTGATCCTGTTTCTGTCCGACAATGGCGCCAGCGCGGAGTCGGGCCCAACCGGATTCACCGGCGCCCGGGGTGGCGACCCCAAGGCCCGCACTGGCACACCGGATTCGTACAACAGTTTTGGAACGGCCGGCGCGAACATGTGTGACACGCCGTTTCGCAAGTATAAAATGTTCGTGCATGAAGGCGGGATCGCCACGTCACTAATCGCGCATTGGCCGAAGGGAATCCCCGCCAGACTCAATGGCCGCTTTACGCACGAAGTTGGTCACGTAATCGACTTGCTACCGACCTGTGCGGATGTTGCCGGGTCGACCTATCCCCAAGAGTTCGAAGGCAGAGCTATAACACCAATTGCAGGTCGGAGCTTGAAGCCAGCGTTGACCGGCACCAGTCTTGAACGTCCAGAAGGTTTGTACTTTGAGCATCAAGGTAACGCAGCGGTGCGCATTGGCAATTGGAAGCTCGTCCGCGCGCATCGCAAGCCGTGGGCGCTGTATAACCTGGAAGTGGACCGAACGGAGCTCGCTGACGTCTCGAAGCAGCATCCCGACCGAACTCTGGAAATGAAAGCGAAGTGGCAAGCGTGGGCTGAGCGTGTGGGGGTTCAGCCGTGGCCGATCAAGAAGAAATAGTTGGCCGGATCACGGAACGCAGCTCCAGCGTTGGACCTGATACTTGCTGATGAGTTCGCATTTCCTTCGTGCAATCGGTTGCATCGATCGACCGCACGAAGCCGAGGTACAGATTATTGGCGGTGAAACAGGCACGAAGGGCTTGTTGGCGACGAGGTTCGAAGTAGCGCTTTCCAATCAAGCGGCGGGGCGTTTGGCTGTGGCGTGCGAGTGGTTGAGCCAGTCGAGTGTGGGGCCGTCGAGCCGGTTGAAGGTTCTTAGGTCGGTGGCGGTGAAGGTGTTTTTCCAGTCTCCGGCGATGCCTTTGCGCACGAATTGTTTGGGTCCCGATTCAGGTTTGAATCGCCCTTTTTTGGATTCGGTTTTTTGCATGGCGTCGAAGGTGGATCGGGCTACCGCATTTTTGAGGTCGTCAGTGGTGGCTTCGATGCCGATGAAGTCAGCGACGCGGCGCAGTTGGTCGACTCCGTCGGCGAGCATGTCTTCGTAACGCACCAGAAGGAGTTGACCGGGCGCCGAGTTGGTCAACCAACCAGTGACGTGGTTTGACCACCGACAAGGCCATATTTTTCGGCTCTTTAAGAACTGGCTGAAGGTCGTGTCGGGGGGCAGGAATTGTTGAAGGTGATGATAGTAGGAGACGTAGACGTCGCGGCCGTCGCGGACGACGTAGATCACTTTGTTGAATTCACGTTGGTAGGGCGCATGGCTTGATAGGACTCGCGGCCGACTTGCCAACTGCTGCTCTTGAGGCGATCCAATCGACGGCACGAGGCGGTGACAGTTGTGGAAGTCGATTTCTTCGCCCGCCGAACCCTGCAGCAGATAACCGATCTGGAATCGCAACCAGGTGGTTCCCGATTTGGGATAGGTGATAAGAAAAACGTCGTCATCCAATAGCTGCTGAGGAAGCCACGCCGATCGATGCAGCCCCGCGTGGGTGAGAAACTGCCGGACGGCGCTGGAAACCTTTGACATTCGATTCTCTAGCTGTGAAACAAGACCCAATCTGTGTTCTTTGTTCCAGGTGGAATTAGCAAACTCGACCGGGGGCTGTACAGAGAAAACCGGGCCGCAGAATCGACTTGATGGAGAAGGTGTGGTGGGTGGTACCGGTGGCACCAAATCGGGTGCCAGCAAACCGGCTGGCAAAATAGGTGCGCAAAATAGGTCGCAAAATAGGTGCGCAAAATAGGTGGGTCGCAAAATAGGTCGCAAAATAGGTGGGTGGCACCAAATTGGAAATTTGGAAAATAGGTGGGTGGCACGAAGTGAAAATAGGCGGGCGACACAATTTGGAGATTCTGCCCGGGCGCCGAAAGTCTTGGCGACTTTCGCTACTTTGCTAGCAGATCTGTTTGGCCTACTTGTTGGGTGAGGCGACGTCGTGGAGGGTGGCTCCCTTTTCGTCACTCATCACCAGGATGGCGAAGCGGGCGGCGCCCCTGGCGTCGTCGGCGCTGATGCTGGCGTAGTCGAATCGTCCGCGAGCATCGGTGTAGCCATCTTTGTAGAACCGGACGTTGCCGTCGGGATACTTGGCGTAGACCTTGACGTAGGCGGTGGCGATCGGGCGATGCGACCGGGCGTCGGTTGTCTGCAATTGACCAAAACTCTCCGAAACATACGTAGTGATCTGGCCGCCGTAGTAAAGCGCCGTCGAACGCGATGCGCCGGCGACGACTTCCACCAACAGGGTTTGGCGGCTGAGACGATCGTCCAGATCAAATCGGCCCACTCCGGTCGGTTGATCAAACTCCACCTGCTCGGTTCGCGTCGGACGAACCATCGCCATTCGTTGCAGGTCCTCACGAACAAAAGGTGCTTTGCTGAACAGCAGTTCCAGGTCGACGCCGTAGAGGTTGATCGTGACCTCCTTGGCTTTGCGATGATCAATGCGAAGCGAACTTCCCTCGACGCGAACGATCACTTCGGGTTGTTGCTGCGAAGCGGATTGTTGTCGAAGTTCGCGATCCATGACCGATAAGTCCCCGGAGCCTTCGGCGACCGGCCCACGCCCCTCTTTTTCTTCGACCGAAACCAACTTTTCGGTTTCATTCAAGCCGCGGCGCTGGTTCAACTGATCCGCCAACTGGGCGAAACGGTTTTGCCATCGCGGAACGGGATGATCGGCGTGCTTTCGGGCGATCGATTCGGCGCGGCCAAAGTGTTCCTGGTGTAGCGCCAGGTAGGCGTCAAGAAAATCGTATTGCAGCCTGGCATCGACATCCCCGCGATCGATTTTCGCAAAGTGATCGATCGCTTCTTCGATTCGATTCTGCAGCAGCAGGTAGTACGAAAGCACCATTCGCTCGGCCGGCGGGATCTCATCGGCGTACCCGAGCATCTGAACAAAACTTTGGTACTGGGCAAGGAACGTCGGATTGAGGATCTCGTTTTCTTCTCGCAGGGGATGGATTCGCGCTCGTACCAGCGGCGAGTATTCGAGCAATTCGTGCGTCCGTCGCTCGAGGGCATCGACTTTCAACAGCGGGCTGTCGAGTGCCGGGCCGACTCGGCCGACCAGATCATCGCGGAAGGAAAGAAAATCGTTAATTGCGGAGTCGTCGCGATGTTTCAGCGAATAGGCCCACAACTGACTGATCGGCATCTTGGCATCGCGAAGCGTTTCGATCACCACGCGATAAACCTCTTGATCTTGTAACCGGTGAGCAACCAACATCCAATCGAGCTTGCGAAGATTCGCATCGGCGAGAAACTCGCGAATTTCGTCGGCACTTCCGCTGCGAACGATTTTTTCCCAAGTGATCGTATCGTCTTCGGTCGGTTGCTCGACGACGTTGAATTCCTTTTCGGTACCTCGTGCGATCAGCTTCCCTGCGGCCGAAACGGTTGCCGGGTAATGCACGAAGCTGCCGGCGGCCGGGAAGTAAAACTGATACTCGATCGATTGGACCGCAAAGGGTTCTAAAACCACCGTCAAGCTGTCGGTCTTTTGACTTGCGGCCAGCGGCAAACTGCCGGCGGGAATCTGCCAAAAAACATCGACCACTCGGCGGGCAGCGGTCGGATTGGAAACGACCGTTTGACCTTTGTAAGCGACGCCAGTGAGAAACTCCGCCGGTTCGGTAATGGTGTCGGACTGTTTTCGCTGAGTGTTTTCCAGCGTGTCGAATCGTTGTCCGATCAAGATACTGCTTTCACCTTCAGCCGCATCCAGCGACTTCAGCCGCTTGGTCACCACTGCCACGGCGTGCTCCGGCGAATACTGCTGATCCTTTTCGGTCGGCAATCCGACGTCGCCAGCAGTGAGGGGCAATCCACACAGCGCCAGGGCGACCAGCGCGGAATGTCGATTGCTGACCGGTCGCAGCAAGTTGGAGGAGACACGAATGTTGTTGACGTCGCTGCTGGCCAGGTCCGACCAGAACGCATCGATAGCGATCAGGCCCGACGGAGCCGGTCCTCCGACAGTACGAATGCGGTCCCAGTGACTTTCGGCCCACTGCTTGGTGCTATCGAGGTCTCGATAGAACGCGAGTCCGCCGGCAAGCCTTCCTCGCCGTGACAACGTCGGCCTGGCAAGTGACTTGAACAGCTTTGCCTCCACTTGCTTTTCGACATCTTTCGCGCGGAGCTTGCGTGCCGACTCCCGAACCCTTGCTTCACTCTCCAAAACAGCACCGAACGGGTCCATTTCCACCGCATCGTCGCTCGCATCGCTGAAGGCCATATCAAACAGTTCCGACTCATCCAATTCACGAAGCAAAGAACTCTTGAGCGCGCTATCGATCTTTTTCCTCATCGCGGCAAAATCTTCATCCTGCTCGGCAACATGCTCGCGCAATTCGCGCTGTACCGATTCCCTGACATCGGGCAGCCGCATCGACAACAGAACTCGTTCGGCCGCGTTCAGCTGGTTGTATCGCCACAACGTGGCATAGGGCCGTAGGTCGTGACCCAACAACCAATGATCGACAAACTGCTTTTCCTTTTTGTTTTCCAAATAAGGCTGCACGATTTCCTCGAAGAAACCACGGTCGTGCGCCCAGAGAAACAGGTGCAGTTCGTGGCTGGCCAGGCGGGAGTAGGCATCGAGTTTTGCGCTGTTGTCCAGCGTGTGCCAATGGGCCAATTCGTCGAACTCGGCCAGGCGGGGATCATTCACCAACGTCTTGTACAACTTCATCAGGCTGCCAACGGTGGCATAAACCTGCAGCTGGGCCGAACCGAGACTTTGCAAATCAAGCGGGTCATCGGACGAGACGATCGATACGGCTCGTTCGAACGAATACGGTTTGTCGCGGTTGAGCGATTTGGCCAATCGCAAATCGACCGTTTCGGCGTCGACCAGCGGCGCTGTGATCGTCCGTTGCAAAAGAGCGAGGGAATCGGCGACGACGATTTGAATCAGCGGCAGACCTTCCAACACGTCGGCCGGAATCGTGATCACGCCATCCTCATCCGCGCGGAGGTTGGTGAGCACCGCGCCGGAATCGGCCAAAAAGTCGTAATCAGACGAAACCATTTGAGCCTGCGCGGCCGCGTTGCTTCTCGTCGCCCCGTCAGCTTCTGGTCGGGGTGCCGCGGCACTGGGTGGCGGCACGTCCCCGCCACGAGCCGACTGGCTGCTGCTGGTGGTTTCCTCCGTTTCCCACGGATTCAAAATGACGCTGGGCTGCGGCAACATCACACCGGGATATTTTTTCGCATAGCGGCGCCGCAACACGTATTGATACTCATCGCCAAGTCGCAAATCGCTGACATAACCGCTGCGAGGCAAGGTGATGCGCCGGCCGCTCAGAGGTGGAAGCGGCAAACGCAATTGGTCTGCCGGCGTGGCGGAATCGAGATAACGAGAGGCGTAGATGTGCACGCGAGCTTGTTTTGCCGCGCCCGACAACTTGATTTTTACTTCGTCGTCGTTGCGGTCGATCGACGCGATCCCGATGGGCCGCTGGGGCGACACAGAGCGATGCCGCACGCGGCCGGTGGCAACGTCGCCGATGGCAGGACCGTCGACCACGGCAATCGTCGTCGCCGCGGAGGTCGAAAGATTGACCAGCTGATAGTCTCCCGGCGGAAGCGGCCGAATCACCAACAATCCGTTTCGGACTGACAGGCGGTCGCTAAGATCCGAGTGGTTGCTGCCGTCGCGTCGCTGGATCAGCCGATAGTGATCGCCCGCCGTCTCGATCGGGTCGGCAAGGGGCAGCCGGATATCGCGATCGGCCAAGGTATGAACCTCGGAGGGCCAATCGACTCGATTCAACCGCAAGTTTCGGCTGTGCCTCAGACCTGATACGACTCCGAAACTTATTCCACGAACACCCGGAAGCCTTTTCAATTGAACTTTGCCGTGATCGTCACATTGAAATGTCTGTTCGACCGGTGCTTTGCGCAGATCGGTGGTCAGAGAAACCGTCACGGTGGCTCCGGGAACCGGTTCGCCGCTACGTCCTCGTACTTCGATCACGTAGTCGTCACCGTCTCGCGTTAGAAAAGCGTCGTGGGTATGGCTGGTTCGGCGGATACCGGCAACGTCCCAACTGCGACTGGTTTGCAACGTCCGCTGTTTGCCGTCAGCCAGACCGTCGATCTTTCCGGACAACGTGACACTCAAGCTGACCAACCGGGCCGGTACCCGGATCGGCACGACCAATTCGGCGTTTTGATCGAGCTGCAAGTCGGTGACCTGTTTGGTGGTGGTCAAATCTTCCAAATCACGAGCTTCGATTTTCACCGTCACATCGGTGATCGTTTGTGGATCAATCGGTGTGTTGCCCAATCGCAGGCGGGGCCGAATCAGCACTTGGGCATTGCCGCCGCTTTGCAACTGCGTGCGATCCAGATGCATCCCGGCGGTCAGATGGTATTGTTCGCGGAGGTGCTGGAAACTGATCGACTTGGAGATCTTGCCGTCGCTGATGATCGCTCGGCGGGAAACAGGGTTGGCCACCGGCGGCACAACGATTCGCCCCTGGTCGTCGGCGACAAATTCGCGCGAACCGATCAACATCGTCGCCACGGGAATCGGTTGCCGGTTTTCATCGATGATCGTGAACACCATCCCATCGGCATGAAACGAATCGACATGATCGATTTCGCCGCGGCGAATCATCGCGCGGGCGCGTACGCCTTTGCCGACCAGGTCAACGATCCAAACACCGCGACCGGTGATCTCTTCCAGTTCCAACGTTTCGCGATGGCGACGTATCGCCGGCTGGTTGTAGGACAACCGTTTTTCGTGGGTTGCGATCAAGCCATCCAAATCGATGTCGGTATCAACGGGCCGATCATGGGTTCGGTCGTACGATTGGGTGTTGATCTCATAAACGCGTACCACCAATTCGTCGATGTTCTTCACATCCACGATCAGTTTGGCCGGCTGGTCGGATGAAAAGTATTTCGGGTTGTGCAGAGCGAGTCGCAGCTGAGTCGAATCGCGGATCGCTTGCCGCTGAGACGCGCTGAGCATCTTGTACCAACGATCTTCCGGGCCGACACCTTCAAGCAATTTGGTTTCGGCAAACACGCGTCGCAGGTATTCCGGCTGCAGGTACTCGGCGAACGCATCGGTGTTTTCGGCGTCCTTCAAAAAATGTTCCAAGTGGGATCGGACCAGCGGCTGTTCGTCACCGATCGGCGGCAGTAGCGCCAAATCCATGAAGTTATCGCCAAGTTTCGCTTTCACACTGGGTCGACGCGCCCACTGGTGATGCACGATTGGACTGATTCGCGGCAGTTGCAGATAACGCAAAAAAAGCTGTCGATCGAAGGTGTTTTGGGCGAGCTTTGCTTCCAGCAACCGGAAGGTCGCCGAAGCCTTCAACGAGTTGTAGCTGGCCGGCAGGCTTCGTACGTAGGTTTCCACCTGGGTCAGGTAATCGAGCCGCACGTCATCTTGTTGACTGGGATCGGCGTCGGCATCGGGTCGCAATCGCTGCAACACTGCGGAAACGTAGTTGTTGTCATCCGCGATGTCGGGAACACCGGCGGCAACTGCGCGCAGTTCCTGAAGCGTCAAATGCCGATGGGCGCTCAGGTCGCCAAAGCGGCGATCATTGGCGCGGCGGCTGGCCAGTTCTTTGACGACCAGTTCGTCCAGGCGGCGAACGTAGGGACCGCCAACGCGTGAAAGCAATTCGCGCAAGTTGATCGAAACGCCGGCTGTTTTGCCGGCACGAAACAGTTCCGCCAGGTGGGCAATGCCAAGCGGCTTGAGTTGATCGTTGCGGCGCAGTGCATCTTTGACCAAACGATCCACGTCCAGCACCGATGCATCCAAAAGACTGGGGTACCGCCGCTGGCCTTTGGCGGCCGGAGGTGTGTGATCGAGTTTGACGCCCAGTCGGCGGATCAAGTGATCGATGGTCCGCTGCGGCGAGTCGTGGTAGGTCAATAGCCGCTGGCGGTCGATCATGCCGGTGATGACGGGCGTTTCGCGGCCTTTGTGTTCGGCCAACCAATCGCGCAAGATCGTTTCAGCCCGCTCCAACTGGCCGTTGGTTTGATAGTGCAAACAGTGATAGAAGTAATAATCCTCACTGCCCGGAATCAATTCGGCCAGCATCGCCTCGCGGTCTTCGGCAAGGGCGTATCGTTCCATCCATCCGATGGGTTCGGCCACGGCAACTCCCGAAATGGCGGTGCAGAGCATGCATGTGAAAAGCAACCCGCTCGCAAACATCGTGCGAGACCCAATGACCTTAACCATGACAGGCCGTTCCTCGTAAGAAAAGTCGTGGATTCGGCCGAACCATCGGGCGATGGCTCGACCGGAGGGAAAGTATGGTTTTAACGAATGAAAACGTTGTTTCTTAGGCTCTGTGCGGGCCCCTTGAGGCTCCACGCGGGGTCGGCCCAGTCAACGACCATCCTATTTTCGCCCAGGATTTGCCCCCTTGGGTGCAAAATCGCTCTCTTTTTATGACGATTGGAATCGCCGGGCGGATTTTCTCCGCGAAAGAATTGGAGAAAAAGCTTTCGTACGGTCCGCAGAGCGTTCTCCGTCCTCGTTCCCACGCTCTGCGTGGGAACGTGCGGCGAACCGCTCTGCGGTTATTTGTGCGGTCCGCGGAGCGGGCATTTGTGCGTTCCCACGCGGAGCGTGGGAACGAGTTTCGCTACGCGATGCCTAGTTCTCTGATCGCCCGGACCAGCTGGGCAACCATTGGTTGCCGGTGGGCGGCGGAGAGCGAGATCCGCAGTCGCGCCGTTCCGGGCGGGACAGTGGGAGGCCGAATCGCGGGGACAAAGAATCCTCGCTGTGCGAGTTGCTGTGACATGTTTACCGCCGCGGCATCGTCGCCGACGGGCAACGGAATGATCGGCACTTTGGATTCGACCGGATCGGCGTGAATCGACAATTCGCGGCGAATCCACTGAGAAAGATGATGCAAGTGGTCGCGGCGCTCGGGCTGCGAGGCGATGGTTTGGATCGCGGCGGTGGCCGAGGCAACGGCGGCCGGGGTGAGCGCGGTGCTGTAGATCAACGGTCGGCACCGGTTTGCCAGGTAGTCGGTCACCACGGCGGGTGCGGCAACAAAACCACCTTGGCCGCCGATGGCTTTGCTGAGCGTGCCGATTCGGATGGCGACGCGGTCCTTCACGTCCAGCTCTTCGCACAATCCGCTTCCGTTGCGGCCCAGCACGCCTGTTCCGTGTGCTTCGTCGACGACCAAAATTGCGTCGTATCGCTCGGCGAGATCACACAACTGCGGAAGCGGCGCGACGTCCCCATCCATGCTGAACACACCGTCGGTCACGATCCACACTCGATCGAACTGCTGCCGCCGCTGCTTCAAAATCTGCTCGACCGCGCCATGGTCGCGGTGATCAAAAACGTGCCTTGCCGCTTTGGACAATCGGCATCCGTCAATCAACGATGCATGATTGAGCCGATCGCTGAGGATCAAATCACCTTCGTCGCAAAGAGTGGCGATCGTTCCGCAGCAAGCGGCGAAACCGGTCGGAAAGAGGACAGCTGATTCGGTCGATTCCAACCGAGCCAAATCATCAGCCAGCGCTTGATGTTGTGCCGTCCAACCACAAATCAAGGCGCTGGCTGTGCTGCCGCTGGGCGCAGGCACCGACTGCCGCTCGGCCGCCAAACCAAGATAGTCGTTGCCGCCAAAGTTGATCAGCTGGCCACCATCGGCCGACCGCAGATGAACGCCTTCCGCCGATCGGGGAACCAGTTCGCGAAAGCGCCCACCATCGCGCAATTGTCGAAGACGATCAGCAAGGAATTGAAAGTTCTGCATCGGTCCTTGCTCCCACTCTCCCCGTCTTCCTACCCAGGTGGCCAGGTCATTTTTCTTCCGCCCAGGACGTGAAAGTGCAGATGGGGAACCTCCTGTCCACCGTCATCACCGCTGTTGGCGACCAACCGAAAGCCCCCCGAAAGACCTTCTTGCTGGGCAACTTTGGCGACCACCATCAAGCAGCGGCCGACGATCTGTTCATCTTCGTCGGTTAGATCGGCTAGCGAGACAATTTCCTTTTTGGGGATCACCAACAGGTGGGTCGGTGCCTGCGGATTGACATCTCGAAAAGCGAGACAAAGTTCGTCTTCGTAAACGATGTCGGCGGGAATTTCGCGATCGATGATTTTGGAAAAAATGGAAGGCATGACGTTTCCACAAACAAAGACGATGATGAAATTGCTTTGCCAACCTGCCAGCGACTACTCCGACGGCTCCTCGCCAGCGCGCCAGCGCAAGTAGGCGTCAAAAAAACCTTGCAGTTCGCTGCCGTCCAGCACGCTGTTGAAATTTCCGACATAGTGTCCGGTACGAGTATCTTTGACGCGTTGGTCGGGATGAAGGAAGTAGTTTCGGATCTGGCTGCCAAAACCGGTCTTCGGTTGTGTCCCGTACTTCTTCGCTTCTTCCGCCTCGCGCCGATCCTCCTCGATCCGCGCCATCTTGGCTCGCAGCATTTTCCAGGCGGTCGCCCGGTTCTGATGCTGGCTGCGTTCGTTTTGACACTGCACCACGGTATTGGTCGGGAGGTGGGTCAACCGGATGGCGCTGTCGGTTTTGTTGACGTGTTGGCCGCCGGCGCCACCGGCGCGGTAACGGTCTTCACGAACGTCCTTTTCTTCGATATTGACTTCGATTGAATCATCGATTTCGGGCGACACGTTCACCGCGGCAAAACTGGTTTGGCGTTTCCCTTCGCTGTTGAACGGACTGATTCTGACCAACCGGTGGACGCCCTCTTCGCCCTTGAGGTAACCGTAGGCCATCGGTCCGCGGACCGCGATCGTGGCGTTGTTGATCCCGGCCTCTTCATTTTCATGGCGATCGAGCAGTTCGATCTTGTAGTCCTGGCCGACGGCCCAGGCCGAATACATGCGCAGCAACATATCGGCCCAATCGTTCGCGTCGGTACCACCGTCGCGAGCGTTGATCGTCAGCAGCGCACCGGCGGAATCGTTAGGACCGCTCAACAGCGCCTTCAACTCCAGATCATCCAGAATCGTCTCCAGACGCTGGACCTCGGCGGCGACTTCAGCGGCAATCGAATCGTCTTCCTCGGCCATTTCTAGAAGTGCGCCAAGATCCTCGACCGAACTGGACAGTTCGTCCAACGGATCGACAATGACCTTCAATCCTTTCAGCTCACCGATCACCTTTTGGGCAGATTCGTTGTCATCCCAGAAGTTGGTTTCGCCCATCCGAGCCTCGATCGCCTTGATCTGATCACGCTTGCCGGCGTGGTCAAAGAGAGTCTCCCAGCTGTTTGAGGCGCTGGCGGATCGTTTCACTTCGCTGAACGAGTTCGGCGTCCATTCTCGTCGTGGGCTCCAAGCGTATGATGGGGGAAAATGGCAAGCGGACAAGCGGCTGGTTGGAAGCCGACGGCTCCGAGTCACAGGGAAATATACATGGCACGCGTGGTTCTAGCGATGAGTGGCGGCGTCGATTCGAGCGTCGCTGCGCACTTGCTGCTGGAAGCCGGCCACGAAGTGATCGGCGTTTTCATGCGACACGGCGAAGAATCGAGCCGTCAGTGCCAGGTCGATCCGGCCTCTCAAACGGACCCCCAGCAGACGAACCTGCCGGTGCTGGGCGAACTGGCTGCCGGCCGAGCCGACCACAAGCAGGGATGCTGCACCGCCTCGGACGCCGCCGATGCCCGCCGCGTCGCTTCCAAAATGGGCATTCCCTTTTATGCACTCGATCTGCAGCAGGATTTTCGCCGCATCGTCGATTATTTCGTCGACGATTATCTCAACGGTCGCACGCCCAATCCCTGCGTCAAGTGCAATCACTGGATCAAGTTTGGGCGGTTGTTTGATTATGCCGACGGAGTCGACGCCGAATTTGTGGCGACGGGACACTACGCCAGAAAAAGCGACGGTGACCAGCTGCATCGCGGCCGTGACACCCACAAAGATCAATCGTACGCGTTGTTTGGAATTCGCCGTGATCGGCTGGAGCGAATGATGTTGCCGGTCGGCGACTTTGAAAAAGGTCAAATTCGTGAGATCGCCCAGCAGCTTCGGCTGGGAGTTGCCGGTAAGCGAGATAGTCAGGAAATCTGTTTTGTGACCCAGGGTCATCACAGTGATTTTGTGCGGGCGCGACAGCCGCAACGAGCCGCCGGTACCGCTGGAGAGATCGTCACGGTCGACGGAACGGTTGTCGGCCAACACGACGGGTATGAAGCGTTCACGGTCGGCCAACGAAAGGGCTTGGGGGTCGCCATGGGAGAACCCTACTTCGTGGTGCGGATTTCCCCTGACACCCGGCAAGTCGTGATCGGCACCAAGGAATCGCTGAAACAGGGCGGATTGATTGCCGACCAGGCCAATTGGTTGGTCGATCCGGCCAAGATACCAGCCGACGGATTGTCCGTTCAGATTCGCTACAATGGGTTGCCTCATCCCGCCGCGGTCACCATCGATCCGCAGGATCCGGAGCGATTCGAGGTCGCTTTTAACACACCTCAACTAGCAGTCGCGCCCGGTCAAGCCGCCGTCGTTTATCACGGCAGCCGGGTGTTGGGCGGCGGTTGGATCGAGTGATGGCGGAATGCTTCGATGGTTGTCGAGGTCGACGGGATCGGGGATGGATTGCTACGATGCAGTTTCCCTGAACCATTTTTTCTACGCCACCCCCGCTGCCTCGCAACCACAGGTTTTTCATGGGGCTCTACGATCGCGATTACGGACGAGACGACGAACGTACGCCTTGGGACCGCACTGAAAATCCGCGAAATATCACGATCACGCTGATCGTGATCAACGCGGTCGCGTTCCTGGCTTGCCTGATCTTCTCGGAACGTATCCAAATTCCTGGTCTGCCCGAAGTTCACCGAAAAAGCGAACTGATCGCCTGGCTGGCGATCGACGGCCAAACGCTGGTTCGCCCCTGGATGTGGTGGCAGTTGCTGACCTACGGATTCCTGCACGACATCAACGGAATCAACCATCTCTTATTCAACATGATCGCCCTGTTCTTTTTTGGACGGACGATCGAACAACGGCTGGGGCGGATGGAGTTTTTGCGATTCTATTTGCTGGCAATCGTGATCGGCGGAATCATCGGGTCGGCTTCCAGCCTGATTGCCGGCATGGCGACCGGGGATCCGGTCACAACTCGCACCATCGGTGCTAGCGGCGCGGTGATCGCCACCACAATTCTGTTTGCCTGCTACTATCCGCAAGCCGAAATTCTGTTGATGTTCGTGCTGCCAGTGAAGGCATGGGTACTGGCCGTGTTGTTTGTCACGATGGACCTGGCCGGGGCGTTCGGGTTTGTCCGTGGCATGGGCATGTATTCCAACACCGCGTTCACCGTTCACCTGGCGGGAGCCTTTTTTGCTTTGGGATATTACCTCCGCCGCTGGAATCTGCGCTGGCTGGATCTGACCGCGATCGGCGAATTGCCCCAACGGCTTCGCCAACGGTCGCGGCGAATGAAGCTGAAGCTTCATGATCCGGACAAAAAGTTAGAACAGGAAGCTGCCGAGGCGGATCGCATCTTGGCCAAGATTCACGAGTCGGGCGAAGCAAGTTTGACGTCGTCGGAACGAAAAACCTTGGAACGATACAGCCGGCGGCAACGAGAAAAACGTGACCAGTAGAAGGAGACTGGCGAATGTTGCTATTGAGAAGCGTTGTCTTTGGCGCCGTCGCACTTGCCACGGCGGCGACATTGATCGCGGCCCCACCGCAGAACAAATCGCGGCCCGCGGTCGGTGAAAAGGCGCCCGATTTTGATCTGCCGATCGTCGGCGAAGATGGTTTCATCGAACTGAGCGATCAGTACGATCAAGGCGCGGTGGTGGTCATCGTGCTGCGCGGCTATCCCGGTTATCAATGTCCGATTTGCAGTCAGCAAGTCAGCTCGCTGGCCAACCGTGCCAAAGCGCTCCGCCAACAAGCTCACCGCGTCATTTTGGTTTATCCCGGTGACGGATCGTCGCTGGAGAGAAAAGCGGAACAGTTTTTGGGGTCTCGATCGTTACCCGATCCGTTGGTGTTGGTTCGTGACCAGGACATGAAACTGGTCGATCGCTGGGGTTTGCGTTGGAAAAAGACTCGCGAGACCGCCTATCCGGCAACCTACGTGATCGATTCCAACGGCCGAATCCGATGGTCCAAGGTCAGTGATAGTCACGCCGGTCGCAGCAGTGTTGAGGAGATTCTGAGAGAATTGCGAAAGCTGTAAAAACCCGTCGGCGATTTCTCCGAAGTCGCTTCGTAGACACCCTGTCGGCGACTTCTCCGAAGTCGCACCCGTAGCCAGTTTGGAAAACTGGCCGACAATTTGTCGGTGACTTCTCCGAAGTCGCTTCGCAGCCAGAAGCGGAAAACTGGCCGACAATTTTTTCACCAAACAGAGAGATTCGATTGACTGCTCGCATACACATCGTCGGCATCGGTGACGACGGATTGGATGGGTTGACGCCGCATGCTCGCCAACTGATTGATGACGCCGCTGTTTTGATCGGCAATGCGGCTTTGTTGGACAAAGTGTCGGCATCGGATGCCCAGCGAATCGAAACGGGCAGCGACCTGGACGAATTGCAAAAACGAATTGTCGACTTGCCCGACCTGCCGACCGTGATGCTTGCCGACGGGGATCCGCTGTTTTATGGGATCGCGCGGTTTCTGACCGAGTCTTTTGGGAAGGATCGCTTCGAGGTCGTTCCGCACGTCAGCAGCATGCAACTTGCTTTTGCGCGGGTGAAAGAGAGTTGGGACGACGCTTACTTGTCAAATTTGGCGACCCAGTCGCTCGATCGCGTGGTCGATAACATTCGCACGGCCGAACGAGTCGGATTGTTCACCACCGAATCGATTTCGCCGGAGGTCATCGCGGAGGCGCTGTTGGACCGCCGCATCGATTACTTCACCGCCTACGTTTGCGAAAATCTGGGCACGCCCGATGAAACGGTGACTCAAGGTGATCTGCAATCGATTCGCGATCAAACGTTTTCGGCCATGAACGTGATGGTCCTGGTTCGACGGCAAGGAGCCGCCGACCGGCCCAGCGGCAGCCAGCGGCGCAGGTTGTTCGGCAATCCCGATGATCTGTTTCTGCAATCTCGTCCCAAGCGAGGCTTGCTGACTCCCTGTGAAGTGCGCTGCATCGCGCTAGCGGAAATGGAGCTGTCGGACCGTAGTGTGGTGTGGGATGTCGGTGCCGGAAGTGGTTCGCTGGCAATCGAAGCGGCTTCGATCGCCGCCAAAGGCAAAGTGTACGCGATCGAAATGGACGCCGAAGACTATGGGTTGATGATCGAGAACGCGAAGATGTTTGATGTTCCTTCGTTGATCCCCGTTCATGGTCGAGCCCCCGATGCCTGGAAAGATCTTCCCGATCCCGATTCGATCTTTGTCGGCGGCAGCGGTCGCGTGGTGCCCGATCTGGTCACCAGCGCGCTGAAGCGGTTAGCCGAAAACGGCTGCATCGTGGTGAATGTGTCCAGTCCCGACAACCTGGTGGCGGTGCAGTCGGCGATCGACGCCGCCGGTCTGCGCAGCGACGTCCGAATGATCAACATCGCTCGCGGACAACACCAGCTGGACCGAGTTCGCTTTGATGCACTCAATCCGACGTTCCTGGTTTTGGGGCGAAAACAGGCGTCATAATCCTCACAGCCGCCGCCACCGGCGGATTGACCGGCGAGGCTCTTTTGTCGCAGGCTGGCAAAAGGGAAAGTCGAACTATGCTGTGACCGTCGGCGACTTCTCCGAAGTCGCTACGGAAATAGCCAGTTCGGAGAACTGACCGACAGATTGTCGGCGATTTCTCCGAAATCGCTTCGCAACCGGTGCGGAGAACTGGCCGACGGACAGCCGACAACATTGCCCCTATCCCAGTAAACGTGACTGCTATGCAGGTTCGCAAGGCTGTCATCACAGCCGCCGCCCCCGATCAACATCGTTTGCCGCTTCAACAGTTGGTTGACCGCAATGGCGAAGACAAAACCGCGCTACAGTTGATCGTCGAAGAGACGATTGCAGCCGGCGTCGAAGAAATCTGCGTGGTGATCAAACCGGGCGATGGACCCGCCTACGAGGCAGCGGCCGGCAACCAGCTTGGCAGCCTGCATTTTGTTCAGCAGCCGCAGCCACTCGGTTACGCCGACGCGATCTTCCGAGCCAAAGCGTTCACCGACGGTCAACCTTTTTTGCACCTGGTCGGCGATCACTTGTACCTCAGTGCCGTCGAAGAACCTTGCGCGAAACAACTGATCCGCGTGGCTGAGGAATTTTCCTGCTGTGTGTCGGCAGTGGAATCGACGCGCGAAAACAACCTGCCCTATTTCGGAATCGTCTCCGGGCCCCACGTTCCTCGTTACGCGGGATTGTACGAGGTGGAACGGGTGGTCGAAAAACCGACACCCACGCTTGCCGAACAAGAACTGGTCACACCGGGGCTCAGAGCGGGTCACTACCTGGGATTCTTCGGGATGCATGTTTTGACCGGAGAAATCATGACGGCGATCGAAGAGTTGCTTGCCAATCCGGTCGGTGACACCAAGCCGACGTTGTCTGACGCGGCGGATGTGCTGCTGTCGCGCGGTCGCTACCTTGCTTATCAGCTGCAGGGCAGGCGATGCAATCTGGGCATCAAGTACGGTTTGTTGAAAGCGCAGCTGGCGATCGGTTTATCGGGGCGTGATCGCGATCAGATCTTGACCGACATGGTCGATTTGCTCGCACACCGGACGGAGGCGAGATGAACCGGCTGATCGAGATCATCACGTCGGAGGACGATCACGTTCGCAATCGATCGCTCGATTCGATTTGCCGTGACTCGTCGCTGCGAGAATTGCTTTGCCATCTGGACGCGGTCGATCAGTTTCGGCGTCACGAAGGCAATTTTTATCATCGCGTGCGGGCACTTTTCTTTTTGGCGGCAATCCATCGGTATCACCTGCCGCGGCGGTTGGCCGAATCGACCTCCGACAAACAAGAATCGAACTTGATACCGTTTGACGGTTACGAACACCTGTTGTCGCGACGATTCACCGAAGCGATCGACACTTTCCTGAAAGCGCAAAAGCAATCGGGTCCCAGTGACGGGCTTAGCAGCGCCCTGGCTCAATCGTATCACCAGCTTGGTTTCCAAACGCTTGCCGACCAGGTTCGACGAAGCGTGCGGACAGTGCGTGGAAATCAATGGATGTTTCGCCTCGGTCATCCCGCCGATCACCCGCTGCGCATTCGCGATGAATTGCTGGTCGCCGATCCCGACACCGGCGCGCTGCCGGTGCTTCGCGAGACGACGGCGGTGCGAATGGATTTTTCGCACAGCGCCTGGAGCGACATTTTCTTTTTGGGAATGGACTTTCCACAGGGAGCCCGCGTTCTGAATGTGTCGGTGGATCTGGGTGTGCGAGGACGTGACCGGTCGACCAAACCGCCGATCGAAACTTACTTGCGGGTGATCGATCGTCCCGTCATTCGGCTGACGAGTGTCGATTTGGGAGTGACGACCGAAGTCGAATCGATCGCCGAAATGTTCGATTTTGCCCGCGACTATCTCGGTCTGTTGAAAGCGGCGGTGATCGCCGCTGGAATCGTACCGCCAGGACTGGAAGGTTGTCGCCAGTCCACCGCCGAATTGTTGCACCGATTGATCGGGCCGGGTCGTGGTTTGGAATTGGTCAGCAAAGTCAACGACATTCCCAAGGGTTCGCGGCTGGCCGTATCGACCAACCTGCTTGGGTCGCTGATCTCGATTCTGATGCGGGCCACCGGCCAGGTGCAATCGTTGACCGGCGTATTGAGTGAAAACGACCGCCGACTCGTTGCCGCTCGGGCGATTCTGGGCGAATGGATCGGCGGCAGCGGCGGCGGATGGCAAGATTCAGGCGGTGTTTGGCCCGGCATCAAATTGATCTGCGGTGCGGGCGCTGGCCAGGACGATCCGGAATTCGGCATCAGCCGAGGTCGGTTGATGCCGGTGCATCATGTTTTCGGCGAAGAGGAAGCATCGTGCGAAACGCGGCAAAAACTTCAAGACAGCCTGGTTTTGGTTCACGGAGGAATGGCCCAAAACGTCGGACCGATTTTGGAAATGGTCACCGAGCATTACTTGCTGCGCAGTGAGCGCGAATGGACAGCACGGCTGGAAGCGATGGAAATTCTGGACGAAGTGACTCAAGCGCTTCGGCAAGGTGACATCAAGCAAATTGGCCGGCTGACCACGCGCAATTTCGAAGGTCCGCTGCAGACCATCATTCCGTGGGCGACGAATCGTTTCACCGACCGGTTGATCGCGAAGTGTCGCGCCCAGTATGGCCAGCAGTTTTGGGGATTCTGGATGCTGGGCGGCATGGCGGGCGGCGGAATGGGATTCATTTTTGATCCGCAGATCAAACCGCAGGCACAACAGTGGCTGAGCGAAACCATGGTCGCGGTCAAACGCGAGATGCAAACTTCGTTGCCCTTCGCGATGGACCCGGTCGTTTACGATTTCAAGATCAACGATCAGGGATCGGCTGCCGAACTGTTATGCGGCGAGCAAGCGATGATGCCCGATCGCTACTACGCATTGATGCTGCCGCGGTGGTTGCGCACGCCCAGCCGAGATCTCTCGCCGGCAACTCGCGAGGAACTGGAACGGATCGGACAACGTTGTCGTCATTCGCAAAAACGTGACTTCACCGCGGGAGTGTTGTTGGACAACTTGCTGCCGACGGTGACCGATCAGGATGATCGGACGCAGTCGTTGAAACAGGTATTGGCAGCTTGCGGGTTCGACCGCCGCCAGCACGAGGAGATCCGCGCGAACTTGCGAAACGGCCGAATCGGTTTGTCGCAGAATCGATTGTCTTCCAACACCACGATTCGCGATGTCCGTCCATCCGACGTGATCGACCTGCGCCGCGGTGTCGACAAGAAGTTCACTGATCTGGGACAAACCGCGATCCGCCAAGGCAAAGTCGCCGTCGTGACTCTTGCCGCCGGGGTCGGTAGTCGTTGGACCGAGGGCGCCGGCGTTTGCAAAGCGCTTCATCCCTTCAATCGGTTTGCCGGCCGCCACCGAAGTTTTCTGGAAGTGCACCTGGCAAAAAACCGACAAACCACTTCTCAACATGGCGGATCGATTCCCCATGTTTTCACGACTAGCTATCTGACGGACCAACCGATCCGCGACCACCTTGGCCAACGCGACAACTATGGCTTTCCCGGTGCGATGTACATCTCGACTGGACGGAGTGTCGGTTTGAGGATGGTTCCGATGGTTCGTGATCTTCGTTTCTTGTGGGAAGAGACTTCTCAGCAGGTCCTGGACGAACAACAGCAAAAAGTGAGGGAGAGTTTGCGCAGCGCCTTGGTTCAATGGGCCCAGTCAGCTGGCGAAGGCAGCGACTATACCGACAACGTCCCCAACCAATGCATGCACCCGGTTGGCCATTGGTATGAGATTCCCAACATGCTTCGCAACGGGGTGCTACGCCAGATGCTGGATCGCCAAAGCGAGTTGGAATACTTGATGTTGCACAACATCGACACGCTGGGTGCCAATGTCGACCCCGGAATCCTTGGCCGGCACATCGACGGCGGTTGGACGCTCAGCTTTGAAACGATCGGGCGTCGCCTGGAAGACCGCGGCGGCGGCCTGGCATTGGTCGGCGGCCGGCCGCGGCTGGTGGAAGGTCTAGCGATGCCCAATGAACAGGCCGAGTTCGGTCTGACTTTTTACAACTCGATGACCACTTGGATTCACATCAACGCTCTACTGGCAAGTTTTGGGCTCGACCGCGAGACCCTGGCCGATGGCAGTCGCGTTGACGACGCCGTCCGCACCATGGCGTCGCGTTTGCCAACTTACATCACTCTGAAAGATGTCAAAAAGCGTTGGGGGCACGCTCAAGAAGACATTTTCCCGGTCGCCCAGTTCGAGAAACTTTGGGGAGACATGACCACGTTGCCGGAGATCGACTGCAACTATTTTGTGACACCAATGGCGCGCGGCCAGCAGTTGAAAACCCAAGCTCAATTGGACCCCTGGAAACGAGACGGATCAGCCGACTACATCGAATCGTTGTGTCAGTGGGATTGATCGTCGGCGATTTCTCCGAAATCGCTGCGTTGCCAGTTCGGAGAACTGGCCGACAATCAATTCTCCAGATCTTCCAATCGCTTTTCTAGCGATTCGATTCTTTCGGTGACCGAATCGAGTCGGGCGATCAATTGGTCGACCACGTCCCTGGAAGCTTTGGGTGCCGGCGCGGCGGCCGCCTGTTTTTCAATCTTTGCTTCCAGATACTGACGTTCGTCGGGCGGATACAACTTGTGGGCGAACGTTTGGCCGCGTCCAGGCGGTGTCAGCGGTTCGACAAGGTCTTTTTCGACCAGCGAGTCAATCACCGCCTGCGCTGCATCGAGGTCTTCCAGCGCGTACATTCGCGAGGCACGCGTGCGAATTTCGCCGATCGTCTGAGGACCGCGCAGCAGCAGTTCGGTCATCACGGCCGCACCAGGGCTATCCACGTCTAACCATTCGTAGGCGGCATGGCGGTACTTGGTCGCCCGGCCGCTTCCCTGCACTTCTCGAGCGGCGCCAACGCCACGCAGTTCGTCCAGGGCAAGCAATGCGTCCTCGTCATCCAGGTCCAGTTTGGGCGAACGATTCGATTTCTGGTTGCTGCCGGCAATCACCGCGGCAAGCGTCAGCGGATAGTTATCCGGCGTGGTTTTCGCCTTCTCGACCAACACGCCCAACACTCGGCGTGCGTTTTGGGAAAGCGGGACGGGTCCAGGTTTCTCATCAGACGTTTCTGCATCGCTCATCGTGGGAGTCTCTGGAGGGTGTCTTCCATGTAGGAATTGTTCGGAGAACTGGCCAACTGTCGGCAAATTCTCCGAATTTGCTTCGCAGCCAGTTCGGAGAACTGGCCGACGGTTGGCGAATTTGTCATTCTCCCAAAGTCAGGCGTTCTTTGGAATCAGGAATCGAGAATCGGTTCCAGTGAAGCGTCAAAAAAATCCTCTCGCCAGCCTGGTTAAGATGGTGGCCTCGTTTGCTTCCCGCCCCCTTGTTGAGAATCGCTTCGATGAATCACCAAATCATCCGTGTCTTGTTCGCCGTCTTCCTGTCGACGATGGGGATCACCGCTGGCGCCCGTGCGGACGATCGGACCAACGTTGTGATGGCGTTTGCAGACGATTGGGGAAAATACGCCAGCGTTTACGGCAAGCTGGAACCGGGCGGTATCAACGATGTCGCCGTGACACCTCATTTTGACAATGTCGCCGCTGAAGGTGTGTTGTTCACTCGCGCGTTTGTCAGCGCTCCTTCCTGCACGCCATGCCGTAGTTCGCTGTTGTCGGGCCAACACTTTTGGCGATGCGGGCGCGGCGCCATTTTGCAAGGAGCGATTTGGGACTTGTCGATCCCCAGTTATCCGCTGCTGCTTGAATCCGATGGTTACCGCATTGGGCATACCTACAAAGTCTGGAGCCCCGGAACACCCAAGGACGCTCCGCACGGTGGAGCCGCGCGGGCTTTCAACAGCGCCGGTCGCCGATTCAACGGTTTTTCCCAAGCGGCCATGAAAACGGCTGATCACCAGCAGGCCAAAACAAAACTGTTGGACGAAGTTCGCGGAAACATTCGTTCGTTTTTGGATGCCGACGACGACGGGAAACTCGATGGCGACCAACCTTTTTGCTACTGGTTCGGTCCGACCAACGTGCACCGCAAATGGATCGCTGGCAGCGGAAAGAAGTTATGGAACATCGATCCCGATGATTTGAAAGGAAAGTTGCCGCCGTATCTGCCTGACGTGCCGGTGGTGCGAGAAGACTTTGCCGACTACCTGGGCGAAATCAGGGCGTTTGACGCCGGGCTTGGCGTGATCATCGAAGAGTTGAAACGTGTCGGTGCCTACGACAATACGATCTTGGTCGTCAGCGGCGATCACGGCGTTCCCGGTGTCACTCGCGGAAAATGCAATCTGTACGATTTTGGCACCCAGGTCCCTTTGGCCATCCGGTGGCCGCAAGGAATCAACACGCCGGGCCGAGTGGTCGACGACTTCGTATCCCTGCCAGATCTGGCGCCCACCTTTTTGGAAATCGCCGGTGTCAAAGTTCCCGAAAACATGACGGCGCGATCACTGGTCGATGTGCTGCAGGCCGACCAACAGGGCCAAGTCGATCCGCGCCGCGATGCCGTCTTCACTGGCCGCGAACGGCACGTGGCAAAAGCCCGCACCGGCGAAAAACCGTACCCACAACGGGCCATCCGAACAGACGACTACCTTTACATCATCAACTTCGAACCCTCGCGCTGGCCGATGGGAACCGGACCCGGTTTTGGCGGTCCGGCAGCGGAAATGCCCGGCGAAGAAAAACTACGCGAAAACACCTTCAGTGCTTTTGGTGATCTGGATGCCAGCCCGACCAAGGCTTGGGTCGTGATGCACCGTGAAGAAGAACCGACGTTTTTTGATTTTGCCGTCGGTCGGCGGCCAAGGTTGGAATTGTATGACATCAACGATGATCCTCATTGCATGAACAACCTGGCCAAAAATCCCCAGTTCGCCGAGGTCAGAAGCCGGCTTCACTCGCGGTTGATGGATCAACTGACCCGCACCGGCGATCCACGCGTTTCCAACGACATCGTCTTCGAAAAGCCACCCTTTGCCCTCGAATGATTCAGTAGGCCGACTTGTCCCCAAGTCGGCGATTCCTCGCTCTTTCCCACACTCTGACGCAGAAAGGAAAGAAAGCGGGGAATTCCAGGATCGCCGACTTGGGGACAAGTCGGCCTACGGGATATCTCGGTTCACAGTAGAATAGACCGTCTCCCACACGGCTCATTCTCACTTGGACGGAAGCGAACCTTTCCGAGCCGAGTCCCGCCCACGAGTCCATTGATTCCGCATTCCCGCTGTCGAAATGTTTCGCTCGTTTCTTGGATCGCTTCTTCTACTCGGCTTTCTGTCGCCCTGTGCCGGTGATTCACCACCCGAATTTTCCATCGATGTGATGGCCGTGTTGTCCAAGGCAGGGTGCAACGCGGGCACCTGTCACGGCAATCTCAATGGAAAAGGCGGATTCAAGCTGTCGCTGCGTGGCCAAGATCCATGGATGGATTACCACTCCTTGGTTTTCGCGTCGCGGGGACGTCGCGTCGCCGGCGGAGCTCCGCAGCAAAGTCTCATTCTTCAAAAGGCGACTGCTGGGATCGCCCATCGCGGCGGCGCCCGTATCACGACCGATTCCTACGAGTATCAAGTCCTTGTCGATTGGCTTCGTCACGGCGCGAAAGGGCCGTCGGAAGCTGCACCGCAATTGGTTGGTTTGGAAGTACAGCCCGCCGAAGCGATCGTGGTCGAACCTGCCAGCGAGTTGCAAGTTCGAGTTCAAGCGACTTTTTCCGACGGCAGTCGTCGCGATGTCACCGACCGCGCTTGCTACGAACTTTCCAATCTTGGTGCTTCGGTCAGTCCCGCCGGAATTGTTTCGCGAAACGGGTTTTGTGAAACGACGTTGATCGTTCGATACTTGCAAAAACAATTGCCGATTCCGATCGCTTTTGTCGCGGCGCGACCTCAGTTTCGTTGGAGCGATCCTCCCGAGAACAATGAAATTGACCGATTCGTCTTCGCAAAACTGCGACGCTTGCGAATCAACCCAGCCGATTTGAGCGAAGATACTGTTTTTGTCCGCCGAGCTCATTTGGATGCCATTGGCCGGTTACCGACGGCCGATGAAGCTCGCGATTTCGTATTCGACAGCCGGCCCGACAAACGAGCTCGGCTGATCGACCAGCTGGTGGCTCGAAATGAGTTTGCCGATTTCTGGGCGCTGAAATGGGCCGACGTTCTTCGCACCGAAGAAAAGGTACTCGATACCAAGGGTGTGGAAACGTTTCACGCCTGGATCCGTCAGTCCATCGCCGATGCGCGTCCGCTGGATCGATTCGTCCGCGACCTGGTGACTGGAACAGGAAACACTTTTCAGCAGGCACCGGCCAACTATTACCGAGCCAATCGTGATCCCGCGACGCGCGGTGAAACCACCGCCAGGCTGTTTCTCGGCACTCGTCTGCAATGCGCCAAATGTCACAACCATCCTTTCGATCGTTGGACGCAAGACGATTACTACCGATGGGCCAATCTGTTTTCGCAGCTCGATTACGACCTGGGCGAAAACAAGCGAAAGGACAAACTGGACAAGAACGAATTCGCCGGCGAACAGGTTGTCTTGGTTGCAAAAAAGGAGGAAGTCCGCAATCCCACCACCGGCCGCATTGCATCACCCAAGTTTTTGGGCGGGATCGAACCGGCGGTTGAAAAGATCGAAAACCGTTTGCCCGCTTTGGCCGATTGGCTGACTTCGCCCGAAAACGAACTGTTCGCCAAATCACAAACCAACTTCGTCTGGTACCACCTGATGGGCCGCGGATTGGTCGATCCAATCGATGACTTTCGGTTGACCAATCCCGCCAGCAATCCTCCACTGTTGGATGCTTTGGCAGACGACTTTGTCGACAGCGGTTTTGATCTTCGCTACCTGGTACGCAAGATCATGAACTCACGCACTTATCAACTGTCGGCACGGCCCGATGCGACCAATGTTGACGACCAAATCAGTTACTCGCGGGCGATCGTCAGGCGGCTTCCCGCTGAAGTGATTCTTGACATGCAAAGTGACGTGCTGGATGTGCCGGCGAGTTTTGTCGGCTATCAGCAGGGACTTCGAGCGGTGCAGATTCCAGGTGTTCAAAAAAAGCGTCTTCGCGACGAATCGCCCCGGTTGGGTGACCGCTTTCTCAAAACATTCGGCAAACCTCAGCGTATCCTTGCCTGTGATTGTGAACGCAGCAATGAAACGACGTTGAAACAAGCTTTCGTGCTGATCGGCGAAGGATTGAACGATCGTCTGTCGACGCCGAACAATCGGATCGACCGTCTCTCGCATTCCGGAATGTCGGATTCCGAAGTGATCCGACAACTGTATTGGACCGCGCTTTCTCGCCCACCCACGGCATCGGAAGAATCGGCGGCGATGCAATGGATGGACGCTTCATCGGACCGCAACGAAACATTGCAAGACATCGCCTGGGCATTGTTGAACGCAAAAGAATTTTTGTTTCGCAGATAGTTTTTAGTTCGTTTTGCCATGAAACATTTCGCGAAAAGCAGCCGACACCTTCACCGGCGCACCCTGTTGCGAGTCGGCGGTGCGGGCATGCTTGGGTTGACCATGCCTCGGTTGTTACGCGGCGCGGAGCGTTCCACGTCGATCAAACCTCGAGCCAAATCGGTGATCTTTTTGTTCCAGTGGGGCGGTCCCAGCCAACTGGATACTTTCGACATGAAGCCGGATGCGCCCGACACGGTGCGCAGTCCCTATCGTCCGATCGCCTCCAGCGCACCTGGCATCGAAGTCTGTGAATTGCTTCCGGAAATGGCCAAGCGAATGCATCATGTATCGCTGATCCGGACGATGACCCACACGATGAAAAATCACGCCTCGGCCGGCTACTACGCACTCAGCGGCCACGAGCCTCCGGCAGACGATCAGCGGCTGCGTGATTCGCTTGATCTGTATCCCGCCTACGGCAGTGTCGTCGATCACCTGGCCCCCAACGACAACGGGATGCCGACCACGGTTGCTTACCCGCACGTGATTCGCGACGGTTCGATCGTGCCCGCCCAACACGCCAGTTTTCTAGGCAAGCGACACGATCCGTTGTTGTTTTTGGAAGATCCCAATGACGCGAACTTCCAATTGCCTGAATTGAGTCTGCCGCAGGGATTGTCGGTCGACCGGCTGCAACGACGTCGCCAGATGCAGAAATTGATCGATCAACAGACTCGGCTGTTGGAATTTTCGGGCGAAGCAAAAGGATTCGACGAGTACTACGAACGTGCCATTTCGATGTTGACCTCCGACCGGGTCCGTAAAGCGTTCGACCTTTCAGCCGAAAAGGAATCGATTCGAAATCGATACGGAAGAACCTCGTACGGTCAAAGTTGCCTGCTGGCACGGCGACTGGTCGAATCGGGTGTGAAATTCGTGACGGTCTATTTTTCCAACAGCATCGGTGGCCGCCGCGTGGGCGAAGGAGGTTGGGATACACACGGTTTTGACAACACGCGAATGTACAAAATCGTCGACAAGTATCATTTGCCCATCACCGATCAGACGCTGCCGACCTTGCTGGATGACCTGGAACAGCGCGGTCTGCTGGAAGAGACGTTGGTGGTTTGGATGGGCGAATTTGGTCGGACTCCGGAGATCAACAAAAACCTCAGCCGCGATCATTGGCCGCAGTGCTACACCGCGCTGCTGGCCGGCGGCGGTGTCAAAGGGGGCTACGTGTACGGCAAGTCCGACAAGTACGCAAAATTTCCGGCTGAAAAGCCAGTCAAACCAGAAGATTTGGCCGCCACCATTTTTGAAGCTCTGGGAATCGACCCAGCGTCCGAAATCTACGATCGCAGCAACCGCCCGCTAGTGATCGGCGGCAATTCACTACGAGATGTATTTGCGTAGGTTCGTTGTAGGCCGACTTGTCCCCAAGTCGGCGATCCTGCACTTGCCGACTTGGGGACAAGTCGGCCTACAACGTTGGTCGCTTGAATTCTTTTCGCAGTTGGTCGACGACTTGCCAGGTGTCGCAGGTTCGTAGGTGGTCGTTGACCATCCCCATCGCCTGCATGAGCGCATAGCAGGTGGTCGGGCCAACGAAGGTCCATCCGCGAGTTTTGAGTTCTTTGCTAAGCGAAACCGATTCGTCACAGGTGGCCCGAATCTGCTGACGATTTCGCAGCACCGGTGACCTGGCCGGTTCGAATTGCCAGAAAAAAGCGGCCAAAGAACCAAACTGCTCGACCATTTCGATGGCTCGTTGAGCATTGTTGACGGTCGATTCGATCTTGCCTCGATGGCGAACGATACCGGCATCCTGGACCAGCCGATCGATTTTTACGGGCCGATATTTCGCCACTTTTCGAAAATCGAAATCGCTGAACGCTTTCCGAAACGCTTCTCGTTTCCGAAGAATGGTGATCCAGCTGAGTCCCGCTTGAAAACCTTCCAAGCAGACTTTTTCGAACAGCCGCTGGTCATCCGCAACGGGCCTGCCCCACTGGTCATCGTGATACGCGACGTACATCGGATCGTCACCGCACCACCAGCAGCGGCGAATCCCATCGTCGCCACGAATCACGTTTTTTGGTTTGGACATCACCAATTTCGTTTTTTCGTCGGCCAGTTCTCCGAACTGGCTGCGTAACGACTGTCGGCAAATTTTCCGAATTTGCTACGTTGCGAATTCGGAGAATTCGCCGACTGTTCAAGTTTGGATTCGAAAACGCAAGTCGATCACGCCGCTGTGCGGGAGTTCGCTTTGAATCTTCTTCAAAATCGATCTCTTTTGAAAATTCAATTCCTGCAGGGTCACCGAATCGGATACGAAAACTTGCAACACACCTTGCCTCAGATTCCCCACGTGAACGCTGGACGCCAGTTCGCTGCCGACGCTTGTCGCGATTGTCGCTTGAAGCTCTTCCGACGCGATTGCCTGCGCGTAGCCTCGGCGAGACATCAACTGATTGACGAGTGAACCGATTTTGCGGACCCGCGGGCGAGCCTCTTGAACACGGGCGACACCGTAGGCTTTTTGGTGAGGATACGCGGAGGACGTCTGTTTTCGATTCAACAAACCGCAGTCGTTTAGAGGGGCATGGGGCGATCCAAGCCTGATTTTACGAAGAACAGGCGACAACGAACAATCCAAAAACAGCTCACTCCGCCTGAACGACGTTAGCGGTCGCGGGCCATGGGCATGATCACGTAGCCGTAGCCGTCATCGGTGGTCAACACCGCTGGAGACGATCCCGATTCGATATCCATGATGAATCCGGTTTCGTTATCGAGAACTTTGCAGAAATCGGCGACGTAGCGATGGTCCATCGTCAATGTGATCGGTTCGCCATCGTAGGGGATGGGCAGTTCGATTTGCGATTCACCGATTTCGGCCGTGCTGGCTTCCAATTTCAACGTCCCATCGGCGAAAGTGAAGTCGATCCCGCGGCTGTCGTGATCGGTCACGATGGCGGCTTGACGCAGTGCGGCAAACAGCGGTCCGATCGTCATGTCCAACTGCACACTTTCATCACGGCTAGGAAAGACCTGTCGCCAATTCGGATAGCGTCCCTCGACCAGCCGTGAATAGATCACCGCGCGAGAAGTGCGAAGCAGCAAGTCGTTGCTGCGAGCGGCAACATCGACGGTTTCGTCTTTGTCGTTGAGCGCCCGTTCCATCAACTGAATCGCCCGGGTCGGCACGATCGTGCTTGCACCCGACGTCTGGTGACCGCCCTGTGCATCCCCCTCTCCCTCCATCCGTGCCAGTCGGCGTCCGTCCGTACCGACAGCGGTCACCCGGTTTTCTTCCATCTCCAAGAGGACACCACCCAACGCGTATCGACTGCTTTCGGCATCGGTCGCAAAAACAGTTCGTTTGACCATCTCGCGGAACAGCCGGGTGGGAACGACGTGGTATTTCTCTTCCTCGAATCCAGCCACACTGGGGAATTCGTCGGGGTTGTTTCCAGGAAGCTTGAATTTGCTGCGGCTACCGAACACTCGGACCCCAGAATCATCGGTCTCAAAGGTCAATGTCTCGTCATTGCTCTCTCGCAAAATCGCCATCGTTCGGCCGACCGGCAGAAGTGCTGTTCCTTCCGTTTCGACCGTGACGCCTTCCTCCAGGGCCAATCGAATGCCCACTTCCATGTCGGTCGCAGTCAAAACGATTTTCTCACCCGCGGCGGTGACCTTCACATTTTGAAGGATCTCCTTAGGCGAACGGGTAGGCGCAATGCTGGCGGCAAGCGAAAAGGCAGAAGTCAGCGGCTCGCGTTGGCAAGTGATCTTCATGGATTGCGATCAGAAACCGTGGAAGTGGAATGAATGGCAAACTAGCGTGTCGAGCAAACGATGTTGTACCGCGAGTTGCTTCGGAACGCATCCACGGGTCAAGAGTGGGCGACTTTTCCAAAGTCATTTCGAGCATGCCGGTTCGGAGAACCGGCCGTCAGTTAAGTATCTATCTCTATTTGTACCGTCGTCATCGTGATGCGACTGGCCAGACTGTTGAAAAGCGGAATTGGCTGGCCACAACTTGTTTCTGTAAAACCATTTACATCGACGACCCAGGTGTGGAAAAGCTGTGAAAAAATGTTCGCGTCCTGTTGAAAAAGGGCCGGGATTCCAACAACAACTTCCAGCTGCTTCGATGTGGAATTCTTCGCGATTTGGGGCGTCAACAACAAACCATCCGCCGATGGACAAGTTTTCCACCGGTTCAGGCGGACAGTTTTTCGGTCACCTCCTCGGCCGCTCGGCGTAGATCCGTGTCTTCCTCCAGGAGGGCTTCGGTCTTGCGAATGGCGTGCAACACAGTCGTATGGTCTCGGCCTCCGAAATATTCGCCGATTTGGTGCATGCTCTTGGACGTCATTCGCCGGGCCAACAACATCGCTAGCGATCGAGCTCGTACGATCCGCTGTTTTCGCGAACCACTGCGAAGCTCCGTCGGTTTTTGGCGAAAGTACCGCGAAACAGCATTGGTGATGGAGGAAAGGGAAACGTCATCGCTTCGTCCGATCAGCTCTGTTGCCGCTTTGACCGCTTCGATCGTGGGCGGCGAATCGTTCATTCGACACCAAAGCGTCATCTGCTTGACGATCGCTTCCAACGATCGAGTGGGCAAGCTGGGATCGAGCCTGGAGACGAGCGAATCGAGCAAATCGTCATCCAGTTCCAAATCATGGTGAAGCGCGAACTCGCGAAGCAACATCGTCCGGGCTTCGCCTGCCGGTGACTTCACCGGGATCGTCAACCCTGGTAATACCCGGCTGACCAACATCGGACGCATACCGCGAACTTCCGAGGGCAAGCGGCGACACGTCACGATCGTGGGGTGGCGGGCGGCGGTGCGAGATTCGATTCGCAGCGTCAGCTCGTCCTGGGCAGCTGGCTTGTCCGCAATCAGATGCAGATCATCCAGCACCAGAATCGGTGCTTCATCGATCAACGCTCGCAGCGGCGGCATGTCATCCGAGGCAACGGCGTCGGCAAATTGACGAGCGAAATCGATCGCGGGCATGTAGTGAACCGCGGCGGGTGATCCGCCAGTTCCCTCCGAAGTAGCCTGCTGGGCCGCAAGATGAAGCGCTAACGAAGTTTTGCCGACACCGCTGTTGCCGACCAACAATACCGGGTTTCCGAGGTCAAAAATCGGCTGCCGCGCCACGCAAACGAAAGCAACCAAGCGGTTTTCTTCACCCGCAATGAAGTAAGGAAGCGCTGCTTGAAGCGCACTGGCATCTCGCCGCCGAGCACGCAACGATGGGCGTTCCAGCGGAAAAGAGGTGACGGTGCGACTTTCAGAAGCGGTGGCCACGGAGGAAAACTGTGCAAGATAGGAGGTTTCGTAGTAGGCCGACTTGTCCCCAAATCGGTGATCCTGGAATTCCCCGCTTCTTTCCTTCCTGCGTCAGAGTGTGGGAAAGAGGGAGGACTCGCCGACTTGGGGACAAGTCGGCCTACAATCGATTCTAGCAGTTATCCACCGATCCGAGTTGCCGTAACCTGTTGTAGACATTTGAGATAATGTCAATCGCCTGATCTACTTCTTCCGATGTGGAAAACTTGGAAACCCCAAATCGTAGCGCCGATTCGACTTCCGGTTCGGGAACCTTCATCGCCAGCAACACGTGGCTGGGTGGGCTACTACCGCTACTGCACGCTGATCCACTACTGCAGGCGATTCCAGCCATATCCAGAGCCATCAACATCGATTGGCGATCGGTACCAAGAAACGAAATGCAGCTGGTACTGGGTAATCGTTGTGCCTGGCGACCGTGCACGACAATGGTGGGATGACGCTGCGTCAGGCCTTTTTCGAGCCGATCGCGTAGGATTTGCATCTGCTGGGCCGATTCTGCCAGTTCATCGGTTGCCAACCGAATCGCTTCGGCCATGCCAACAATCAGAGCAACCGGCTGAGTTCCCGGTCGAGATTGAAGTTGTTGTTGTCCGCCATGTAGCAGCGGATTTACTTGAATGCCACCGTCCAGCCACAACCCCCCGATTCCGGGAGGGCCATGGAACTTGTGTGCGGCGAACGTGACCGCGGACGCTCCTAGCTTTTTCAAGTCCACCGGCATCTTGCCAATCGATTGAGTGGCGTCGACGTGTAACGATACACCTGCGTGGCGACAGATCTCCGCGGCTTGTTGCAGCGGCTGTACAACGCCTGTTTCGTTGTTGGCCGACATGATGGCGACCAGCCCGATTCCGGCTACCGCCACCAGTTGCCGAAGATGATCCAAGTCAACTTGACCACTGGGATCGACATCGAGCCAATGAACCGGGCGACCTGCCAGATGTAGATGTTTCGCGGTTTCGAGGACGCTGGGATGTTCGATCCTGCTGACGACGATGGGTCCTTCGCCAATTCCGCACAGGGCGAGGTTGTTCGATTCCGTGCCCCCGCTGGTGAGGATCAGCCTTGGACCGCCAGGGTGATCCAATCGGCTTCCCAGAGCGTCACCGATGGCTTCCAGAGCCTGATCGACTAGATCCTGAGCTGCTCGGCCGGCAGCGTGCAGGCTGGATGGATTGGCCGGTTGTCCGCGGAGCGATCGATCGACGACGTCGGCGATGCGAGGATCCACCGCCGTAGTAGCGTTGTTGTCAAGATAAATCACGTTGCCGGAATTCCATGTGACCGTCGGCGAATTCTCCGAATTCGTATCGTAGCCAGTTTGAAGAACTGGCTGACGTTCGAATCCTCTCAGAAATCCTCCAGAGACTCTTTCCGCAGTTGATCGGCCAAGTCAGTTCGATCGGCGTCCTGCATGTCTTCGATCAGATTCTTGTATTCCCGCTGCAAAATCTGGTCGATACGGGTTTGAAACTGATCCGGAGCGAGATTTTCTCGTGTCAGTTCGAACAGTTCCGGCATCAAAATGTAAAGTTCTCGTTCGGCGAGCTTCTGGATCACCGGCCAGAAAATCTTGGCCTCTTTGGTGTGGTCGATGCTCCATTTTCGCCAATAAGAATCGGAGGTAACATCGGCGGCAAGCTGATCCATCAGCAACTTCGCATCGCGCGGCGTCGACCCGGTCATTCCGCGGGAAATCGAAACGAGGTGCCAGTTTTCGGGAACGCCGGTGTAGATTTTGATCAGCGAATTCTGGCGGATGTACGTCGCGGCACTGGGCGTCGATCCGCGTCGCCGAATCGGCGTGATCTGCAAATGCAACACCGGAATTTCGTAAAAACTGAAATCACGTTGCTGAAAATGGGTAGGAGAAAACTCTCGGCCGCTAACGAAACCTTGTGTCCGCACGACGACAAACAAGACCAACGAGATGACCACGGCGGAGATGCCGATCACCCATCGGCGCATGGCGCGACTGCGTTTTCTGGTGGTGGTCGCCGGTGAGGAGGAAACCGAGGTGGACACGGGGCCTTGGTTGCGGGATGGTTTCGGAAATCGTTGGGTGTGGTTTTTCAGCCAAAGTTCGATTTTGGCGTCAGCCACCACCGGAGACAAAAGCTGACCATTCCAGTGTAAGCCATGAAGCGGACCTGGTCCCTCGTTGAAACGCTCCGACCCCGATCGGCGGTGGCGCGACCTGCCGCCGGAGCGATAGGGTCGACAAAAATCGGGCCGTTTTGTGGCATTTCGTCTCCTTCGGTGCGCCCCTACAGCGTCACCTTCGGCCGACGTCAAACCGACCGGGGCAGCGGCGCCGGCGCCGCTGACGAGCAACAGGAGCCGCGAATCAAGCGAATGAGGCTGGAAGCGGTTCTACTGCTGGCGAAAACGCCACTGACGACTCGCAAGTTAGCCCAGTTGGCTGACTTGGCGGACGCAACGGAGGCCCGTACACTTGTCCGCCAACTCAATCACACCTACGAAACACGCGGCGGGGCGCTGCGGGTGGAGCAGGTGGCGGGTGGGTATCGGTTGATGACGCGTGCGGCTTTGGCACCTTGGCTTGCCAAACTTGGCCATTTGCCTCCAGCGGTCCGTTTGTCAACGCCGATGATGGAAACGCTTGCCGTGGTGGCCTACCGACAACCTGTTTCTCGAGCCAGCGCCGAGGCGGTTCGTGGGGTGGCGTGCGGCGAGCTCTTGCGGCAACTGATGGAGCGTGATTTGATTCGAATCGCTGGTCGTGGCGAAGAACTGGGGCGTCCCTATCTTTACGGCACCACCAAACGTTTTTTACAACTTTTTGGCTTGACCAGTGCAGACGCGTTGCCTCCCATCCAGTGGCAGACGCTGCAAGATGATCCCGAACAGGATATTGATGATCCTGAACCTACTTCACTAGATTCTCCCACTGATGATTTGTCGACATCCCCGAAGGAGTCTGTCGTGAGTATTGCTGTCGCGCCGGTTCTCACCGAATCCGAATCCGAAACTTCTCTTTTGACAGCTGACCTGTCGCCCCAATCCGATACCGCTTTGGGCACTGATGGTCCGCAGTCGGCAATCGATGAAGACGAAGAGGATGAAGTTTGGGACGATGAAGAAGAGGACGATGAAGACGACGAGTACGACGATGATGATCTGGACGAAGATGATTGGGACGACGACGACGACGACCTCGATGATGATGAAGAGGACGACGACCTAGACGACCTCGATGACGACGAAGAAAGCGAGTGGCAAGAAGTCGACGACGACGATGAAGATTGGGACGACGACGATGAAGAGGATGAAGACTGGGACGAAGAAGAAGAGGACGACGACGAGGACTGGGATTGACTGCTCAATCGTCGCCCAAATTGAACAGCCGCCGCAGTGCTTCCAGAAGTCCATGCCGATGTCCCTCGGCGGCGTCATCCCGAATCGATGTCAAAGGCGGGTGCAATAGTTTGTTAACCAGCCGGTCGAATGATTTTTCGACTTCCTTGGCCACCGCCTCCGGATTCATATTGGATGGCTGCAGTTTGTTGATCAGCCGACCGAGTTCTTCCTGCTTCAGCTCCTGTGCTTGATCGCGGAGCCGCTGGATCACCGGTCCCGACGCGCGATGGTTGATGGCCTGAATGAATCGCGCTGTCTCCTCGTCGATGATCTGTTTTGCCTTGGGCCATTCCTTTTGACGTTGACGCCGATTCCGCTCGCAGGCCGTCTCCAAATCGTCGATCTGGTAGAGGTAAATGTTGGGGTGTTCCCCAATGGCCGGATCGAAATCTCGCGGCACGGCCAGATCGAGAATCAGCAGGACGCGGCCATGTCGTTTGCCGTGCAAGGGAAGAAAGTCAGCGTCGCTAAGAATCGGTTGGCTGGCGGAAGTGGTTCCGATCAACAAATCGGCCTCGATGACCCGCTGGGCAAGCGTATCCCATTGAGCGGTTTCGGCTCCGAACGCTTTCGATAGCGCCACCGCCCGCTCGAAACTGCGGTTGAGGATACAGATGTCTGAAGCGCCACCCTGTTTCAGATAACGCAGTGTTTCTTCGCCCATTTCGCCGGCGCCGCAAAGCACAATGCGTTTGTCCGAGAGCGAATCGAAAACTTCGGGGACCACTTCGCCGACCGCGACACTGGGAATGCTCACGCGGCGGCGATGGATGGATGTTTCTTCCTGCACACGTTTCGCGGTGCGCAATGCGGCCTGGAAAACAGCATTGGTCAGCGGCCCGGCGGATCCCGAAGTCCGCGCCAAATCGTACGCCTGTTTCACTTGGGACAGGATTTGCGCTTCCCCCAACACCATGCTGTCCAAGCTGGCTGCGACCGTGAACAGGTGCTCGACCGCGTCCGGCCCCGACCGATAAATCATTTGATCGACCACTTCGTCCGGACGAAGCTGTTGCCGGTCGGCAAGGAATTCGGCGACCGCGTCGCGATCGAGTTGATCGCCGTCATCGCCGCCGGAGGCATAAAGTTCGACTCGATTGCAAGTGCTCAGCAGCACCAGCTCTCCCTTGGGAAACCGCTGGCGAAAGGCGTCCAGCGTTTCACCGACCTGATCCGAGGTGAACGAAACCCGCTCGCGAAATTCGACGGCCGCATCATGATGGCTGCAGCCGATCATCTGCAGCTTCATCTCGCCCCTCCATCATCGGCCGATTCCGACAGATCCAAAGAGGCAGGAAATCCCGATGCCTGATGGTAGACCGCCGAAACGTCTTCACTTTCGGTTTGGCCATGTGAACCGGTCAGCACACCGATCATCGCCAACACCAAAAAGCCAAGGCTGGCCAGAGTGAGATAAACCGCTTTGCGACCATGACTGGCAGGTTCATAGAAGAACTCGACCGCCGTTGCCGCCGCCAGCCAAAGCAACAGCAACATGCTCAACAGCACACCGCCGTCGGTCCAACCAACCTGGCCCCAGCGGTTCAAATTCATCACCACACCAGCCAACAGCCCGATACCGACCGCAACCGTACTGATGACCAGGCAACGACGATTCAAACGTCCCAGTGATTCCAACGTGGGCAGCCGAAAAGCGGAACCGGCTCGCTTGTGTTTCAAACGCCAAGATTGAACCAGGTACATCACCCCGGCCAGAAATCCGATCAGCACGGCGACCGAACCGATCATCATGGCCAGCCCATGAACGCTTCGCCAAACCTCGACCGCTTCGGTGCGAGTGAACGGAGCAAGGTCGCGAAGCATGATCGACAGCCCGATCAACGCCAACACCGCCGGTAAAAAGAAGAAGCTGATGATGGTGTCGGGACGGCGCAGATAAAACGCCAAAAAACTAATTGCCAATCCCAAGGCCAGTAGCGACGACCAATCCGACCAGGTTGCCAACAAACCGGTATCAGCACGCGATTCCTCCGAGGCGCGCAACAACAAAAAGGCGACGTGAGTGAACAGCCCGATGGCGGTCATCAAGATCACCAGCAATCCACGTCCCGGAAACCGGCCCAAAATGCGCAGCAGTTCCAGCACCAGCACCACAAGGTAGCTAGTAAAGAAGCAGGTGACCGATATCTCGCGAAGAATGGCGAGCATCTGATGAAAGGGTTGGAGGGGGGAGCGGATGGGATTTGGAAGGCTGCCCGGATTCTGCCACAGAACCGATTCACTCAATCCTACACGTTCAGCGAAAATTGTCAGCACGATTCCCGCGACCGCTTACCAACGACTTTTCACCCGTCGGCGATTTTTCCAAAATCGCATCGTAGCCAGTTCGGAGAACTGGCCGACAGTCGGCGAATTCTCCGAATTCGCTTCGTAGATCGTGTCTTCAAGTCGGCTTAAAACGAACTGCCGGCCAGCCACGTTACCAGGGCGATTCCCTCCACGATCGGACTTCGACCTCGCCCTGAGGGTCGATTCGGACTCGAATGGCACCCTTGCGGGCGGTGACGTGAACGGCGGATCCGGTAACGGCCAGCATTTCCTCGACTTCAGGACGCTGGGCACGTTGGCCGCCACTGACGATCGTGTCCCGGGGCCGCGACCACTGCAAAACCGACTCCGACTGCATCGTCACGCTGCCGTGGTGTGGCGCCATCAAAACTCCGCCAGGTGGCGGCCGCCGATGTCGAATCAGCTTTTGAGTGCCGGGCGGCTCCAGGTCTCCCGGCAACACCAGTGCCCTGGACTGATGATCGATTTGCAACACGAGACTATTCGCATTGTCACTGCCGGGCACGCGTGTGGCCGGAGGATGCAGGACCGTGATCGTGCAATTGCCGAGCGTCAAACGATCGGTTTCGGAAATTTCGTTCACCGCAACCCCGGCGTCATCGATCGCGGCGCGGGCGGCTGCCAGCGCCTGCTCGGCTTCGGCCAACATTCCGGGAGGCGTAAGGATCTGCCTGGTACGAAAACGCCGCAACACACCCGGAAGTGCGTTGTAGTGATCGGCATCGGCGTGAGACAGAAAAATTCCTTGCAGGTTCGTGACTCCCAGTTCCCACAGCACCTGGTCGATGTCGCGACTGCTGCCGGCATCGTTTCCCAACCGGCCACAGTCGTAAAGCCAAACGTCGTCCTCATCAAACCGAAGTACCACGCTGGTTCCGTGCCCGACATCCACAAACGTTGCTTCCACCGTTCCTTCGGGCAGAGGCGCCGGATGGTTTGCGACCAGGTAAGCGGTCAACACCCAGCCGACGATCCATCCACGCCGCAGTCGCAATGCGAACTTGCCGGTGGGCCACCACAGCGAACAGACCAACACCAGGTAAAACAACACCACCAGCCATGCGGGCGGAGCGGGCAACCAAAAATGTCCCAGGGGAACTGACGCGGATGTTTCAATGACCCATCGCATCGCCCGTAAACCTTGATCGCACAGCTGGCCGGGAATGATCGAAAGGGGTTCGTAAATCCATCCGCAAGTGACGGTCGTTACGCCCAAAGAAAGCGATACAAAAAGAAGCGGCCACAACAAAACGTTGGTGATCACACTGATCGGTGAAACCACATGAAACTGATGCCAAACCAAGGGCATCGAAACCGCGGTCACGCAAAGGCTAAAACGAAACATCTGCGCCACCGACGACAGGCAGAAGCGGGAGATTCGGACTGGCCAGCTGGAAGAACTTTCCACGATCGACTGTAGCCGCTGTTCTTGCTGGACCGCTTCGGTGATGGCGGCCGGACCTTGACGATCGGGAAGTCCACAGATCAGCAGCGTGGCAACAGCCAAGAAAGACAATTGCACGCCGACGCTGAACACATAGTCGGGGTTGTAGGCGACCAACAATAGCGCGGCCAACGCCAACGTGTTCAGCGGCTGACTAGGACGGCGAATCCAAGTGGCCATCGACATGGCGACCACCAACACGGCGGCTCGAACAACGGGAGGCCGTGCTCCGGTGATCACCGTGTAGAGCAAACAGACCGAGATGACGCACAGGATTTTGAGTGATATCGGAAGCGGAAACGCCATCACCAACCATCGCGCCAGCACCATCACGATCGCCAAATGCAAACCGCTGACCGACAGCAAGTGCGCCGTTCCGGTCACCAGCAGCAGGTCGCGTGTTTCCGTATCGACAAAGTCGCGTTGGCCAATGACCAGGGCGACTGCCAGCGGTCCGGTTGATTCACTGGTGCGAGCCAACAAAATGTCTCGGCTGCTGGCGGCGATGGAAGCGATGACTCTTCCCGGCGGAGCAGCCGGTTTGCCGATCATTTCGATTTGGCTGCGCTCGGTCACCTGAACGCGAGCATGAAGATGCCTGCGTCGATAAAAGTCGCGCAAATCACGCTGGCCCGGATTGGTCGGCGGCAAAAACTTCCGGATGGAACCAAAGACACGAATCGAATCACCGGGTCTTAAATGATCCAAGTTGCCATCGCAGACAATCAGCACCCGGCCCGACGAAGGTTGGAACTGATGACCTTGTCGAATTCGCCGCAGCGAAAGTTCAATCTGACTTTGCCACTCGTTTTCTATTCCTGGTCTCGTCCGTTGGCCTGCCAGCGGATGTCGCCGCAAGTTCACCGGCGCGTCAATGGTTCCTTCGATCACGGTAGGCCGGGAACGATCATCGACAACCTTTAGAATCGAAGCCGAATCGAACGCTCGATCGTTCTGGCGGTGGCGGATCGCAAAGAGCGGAACAAACAGCGCCACGATCGCCAACCAGCGAAACTGTCGAGGCAACAAAACCGCCGTCACCAAAGTGGCGACGGCGACCAAAACCCAGCGGTCCAAACCAAACCGGTTCCAGCCGGAATCACACAGCACACCGGCGAACCCGGCGGTCGCCAACAACAATAAAGGCTGTCGATGAACCAGCGCCACCAGACGCCCAGCCCCGGACGGATATACCGCCAATAACCGATCTTGTGCCCCAGACAACGAGTGTCTCTTTTAATCTCGGGTAGGTTTGACTCCAACTCCCATGGTTCCCACCGCAGCAAGGTCACAATTCTGGCATACACACCGCCGCCCCGAAAGTCCAAGCTAGCCTGCAGTGGAATTGAAAGACAAACCCGAAGGGTTGATACAGCCCTTCCGGCTTGTTGGAGCCGACGTCGAATTTTGATGCCGAGAAAATCAGAGCGGCCGGTGGTCCTTTGCTCCGCGATGACCATCTACAATGCGGACGGTTGGTGGGGCGACGGTTTGCTTTCACCGACCGCGGTACTAGATCCATTCGCTTTTGGCACGCCGACGATTCAACAAGGAAACTGAAGTGGCAATCTACCGTTTTTTTGCGAACAAGCGCTTTTCCTTTTTGCTCGTGTCTTTCCTGTTGACTGTCCCGGTCGATTCGGTTGGCGGTCAAGACAAGAATCAACCTGAGGGCAAACCGTCCATGCAGTATCCGAAGACCGCCACGGTGGATGTGGTTGACAGTTACCACGGCCGCGAGGTGAAGGATCCTTATCGCTGGTTGGAGGATACCGAGAGTGAGCAGACAGCGGCCTGGATCGCTGCCCAGAACCAAGTCACCCAAAAGTACTTGCAGTCGATTCCCCAACGCGCCGCGATGCACGATCGATTGGAAGAACTTTGGAATTACGAACGATACGGTTTGCCGCGGCGGCGCGGGTCCACCTACTTTTACACGCACAACGACGGACTGCAGAACCAGAGTGTGTTCTACAAGGCGGCTTCGCTGGACTCGCCGCGAGAAATGTTGATCGATCCCAACTCGTTGAGCGAAGACGGGACGATCGCACTTGCATCGACTGTCCCCAGCGACGACGGCAAACTGCTTGCTTATGGTTTGGCTGACGGCGGCAGCGATTGGCGAACTTGGAAGGTGCGCGACGTTGCTACCGGCAAAGATCTGGAAGATGTCATTCGCTGGGTCAAATTCAGCGGGATCGCCTGGTTGCCCGACGGCAGCGGATTTTTTTATGGGCGATACAAAGCACCCGCCGATGGCGAACTGTTGACGGGAACCAACGAAAACCAGGAACTCTATTTTCACAAGATCGGCCAAGACCAAAGTGAAGATCGCCTGATCCTGCAGCGCCCCGATCATCCCAAGTGGGGTTATTCACCCGAGGTCACCGACGACGGACGATACCTGGTCATCTACAACTGGAAGGGAAGCGAACCGAAGTCGCAGATCTTTGTCAAAGATCTCCGCCAGGCCGATTCGCCAGTTCAACCGCTGATCACCGGATTCGATGCCGAGTACGAGTGGATTGCCTCCCAGGATGACACGCTGTACTTCTTGACCGATCACCAGGCTCCCAAACGCCGGCTGATCGCGGTGGATGTCGGCAAACCCGATCGCGATGCCTGGCGAGAAGTGATTGCCGAGGGCGAAGACGTTTTGGAAGCGGCCACTCTGTTTGGTGAAACGTTTTACTGCCAGGCGCTGAAGGATGCCCGCGGCAAAGTCACTCGGCATCGCATCGACGGTTCGGTGATCGACGAACTGCCGCTACCGGGAGTCGGCAGCGTCGCCGGTTTTGGCGGCCGGCAGGATGCCCAGGAAACCTTCTTCAGTTTCACCAACTACGTTACTCCGACATCGATCTATCGAGTCGATTTGTCGACCGGCAAGGCCGAACTTTGGCGGCGACCCGAAGTCGACTTTCGTGTGGAGGATTATTTGACCGAACAGCTGTTCTGCAAAAGTCGCGATGGAGCCAGGATTCCGATCATCGTCACTCGTCACAAAGACACGAAGCTGGACGGATCGAATCGAACCTTGTTGTACGCCTATGGCGGATTCAACATTTCGATCACGCCTTCGTTCTCTCCCGCCAAAGCAGCTTGGATCGACAGTGGCGGAATCTACGCGGTGGCAAATCTGCGTGGCGGCGGCGAGTACGGGCGGCAGTGGCACGAAGCGGGCATGAGATTGAACAAGCAGAACGTGTTTGACGATTTCATTGCCGCTGCCGAGCACTTGATCGGCCGCGGCTATACCACGCCCAGGAAGCTGGCGATCAGCGGACGCAGCAACGGCGGACTTTTGATCGGCGCGGCGATCACGCAGCGGCCCGATCTGTTCGGCGCGGCGCTACCGGCGGTCGGTGTGATGGACATGCTGCGGTATCACAAATTCACCATCGGCTGGGCGTGGGTTACCGAGTACGGCAGCAGTGATGAAGCGGACCAGATCGACAACCTGCTCTCCTATTCGCCGCTACACAATCTCAAACCGGGAACCTGTTACCCGGCGACGCTGGTGACGACGGCGGATCGAGACGATCGCGTGGTACCGGGGCACAGTTTCAAGTTTGCCGCCGCCCTTCAAGCGGCTCAGAGTTGTGACCGTCCGACGTTGATTCGCATCGAAACGCGAGCCGGACACGGAGCGGGTACGCCGGTCAGCAAGAGTATCGACGAGTATGCCGACCTGTGGGCCTTCCTGATCGATAATCTTCGCTAGCGGTTTCCACCGGCCGGCGATGAACCTGGATCATTCGGCCGTGTCGATGGATAAATGCCTGCCTCGTCGAAGTCGAACGATCGAACCAACCCGTCTGTCGAACATCCGTCATGCCCCAATCGGTCACCATCGAACTGCCTCTCGTGATCTCTCCGCGCGGCGGACTGACGCTGGTCCGTCCGATCGGATTTCCGGACATCGCGATCGCCGCCAGTCGTCAAGAAACGGCCGAGCAGTTGGTGCGCCGCTACGTGATCGATGCCTGCAAAAACCGCGTCGGCGCCGAATTGGTCGGCTCGCTGGTTCGCGGGAAGGCGGAGAAAAAGTCCATTCATGTCGAAATTGCGCCCCCAAAAAAGTTGGAAACATGGCGCCAGCCGATCGACGTGCAATTGGACTCTTTTGTCTGGCAGCAAGACGAAAGCCTGGTGGTTTCGTACCTGCCGGCGCTGGACTTGACCGTCGTTGCCACGCCGCAAGCCGATTTGCAGGTTTTGGTGCGGGAGCAGATTCGATCGGCAATCCGCCGCCGCGATGCCTGGTCGCTGCGCGGGTTGGCAGACCTGGACTGTGGGGAAGAGTTGACGCTGAACGATCGCCGGTTGGAAGTGAACGTGATCACGCCGACCGAACGGAAACGGCAGCAGGAAGACAAACCGCGCAGCAAGACACCGACGCTGAGCGCCGTGGCCACCCGTTTGAGACGAAACAATTTGCCGGTCGCCTATCATCGTGACCAAGAAGTTCAGCAATTGGCGGCGATGTTGTCGGCGGCGCGGGCCCGAAGCGTCTTGCTGGTGGGACCGTCGGGAGTGGGAAAGACCGCCATCTTTCACCAGTGGGTTCGCGATCGACAAGATTACGGCATGCAGGCGGTTCAATGCTGGGCGACCGACGGGTCGAGACTGATCTCCGGCCAAAGCGGTTTCGGAATGTGGCAGCAACAGTGTTTGCAGATGGCCGAAGAGGCGGCCAGGTACCCGTCGGTGGTGCATTTGGGCAACCTTTTGGAACTGAGTGAATCGGGCCGGCTGCGCGGCAGCGGCGGTTGCGGATCGTTGCTTGCCCCGCGCCTGGCCGACGGCAGCCTGCGAGGCGTGATCGAATGCACTCCCGAACAACTGACGCGGATTCAGCGGGTCGAGCCCCGATTGGCTTCCGCGTTGACCGTGTTGAAAATCGACGAACCGACTCCCGAACAAACACGTTCGATTCTGTTGGAAGCGGCGGCGGCCTGGCGACCGGTCGATGTCTCCGCCGCCTTGAAGAACAAAAAGCGAAAACGAAAACGACAACAAAAACGTCGCGGCAAAGTCAAATCCACAAGCAGCTTCGTTCAACCGGCGGTCGATCCAACCGCCCTGCAAGTGCTTGACCGTCTGCATCGTCGATTTCACACCGACGCCGCGTCGCCGGGACGGCCGCTGAATTTCTTTCACGCGGTGATGTCGGAATTGAAATCGGGTGAGACGTTGGATGCGGCCCGAGTCATCGCCGCTTTTGGTCGGCAAACCGGTTTGCCGGAGTTTTTGATCGATAATTCACTGCGGCCCGATCTGCAAAGCATCCAGCGGGAATTGACCTCTCAAGTCCTGGGCCAAGATTCGGTGATCGAAACCCTGGTCGACATGATTGCGACATTGGCAGCCGACCTGTCGCGCGGAGATCGCCCGCTGGCCTCGCTGCTGTTGATTGGGCCGACCGGCGTCGGAAAGACCGAAACGGCGAAGGCGTTGGCCCGTTTGATCTACAGCGACGTGTCGCGGTTGGTGCGAATCGACATGTCCGAATTGTCCACGGCAAGCGCTGTCGGCCGGCTGATCGGTGACGCGACGCATCCCGAAGGTGTGCTGACGTCGGCGGTGCGAGCGCAACCCTTTTCGCTGGTGTTGTTGGACGAGTTTGAAAAAGCGCACCCTTCGGTTTTCGATCTATTGCTGCAGGTGCTTGGTGAAGGCCGGTTGACTGATGGTCGCGGCCGGCTGGCCGATTTTCGAAACTCGATCGTGTTGATGACTAGCAACCTGGGTGTCGACACGTTTCGCGCCGTGCCATTGGGACTTGCTGAGACTCAACACCAGATGCGGTACCACAGCCACTTCGAGCGAAAGGTCCGCGAGTTCCTGCGGCCTGAAATGTTCAACCGGATCGATCGCATCTTGACTTATCAGCCATTGGATCCATCGACGGTTCGGCAAATCGCCCGGTTGCGATTGGAAGAACTCGTGCGCCGCGACGGATGGAAGGGCCAGGGCGGCCAAATGGAAATGGACGACGACGCCATTGGAGTGCTCTCGGAGGATGGCTATCAGGCGCAATACGGCGCCCGTCCCTTGGCTCGCGAGTTGGAACGAAGAATCACCGCGCCGCTTGCCGAAGCGATTTGTGATTCGGGACGCATGACGCAATTGACGGCTAATCTTGGTGTTGGGCAGCAGGAGCCGGCTGGCGGGCAGCGCATTTCGTTGGCCATCAAGTCGGTTCCGGCTGCTTCGCCCGGTTCGGAAAACCTGGTGGAGCGGCAGCGTTTGATCGAGCAGATGACTCTACTGCGGCGGCGCGGTCAGGCACTCGATCGATGCGCCGCCGTCAGGCGGTTGCGCAATCAACACACGATCATTTCGCGGAAAATCAAAGCGCAGATTCGGGCCGCCAAATCAAAATCGAAACCGAATTCAAAAGATTCGAGCCAACTGGACAAAATTCGATTTGGACCGTTGGAAGCAGAGCGGCTTCAAATGCACAGCCGGATCGAACAGGTCAGTGTGCTGTGCCACGATATCAACTCGGCAGAAGCGGAGCTGTTGCAGCGGTATTACCAGGACCAGCAAGTGGAGATGCAGGGCACCTCCGAAACCCTGGAGCAGCTTCGCGAGCGTCTTTGGAACCTGTTGTGCGAGTTGCACAGCGATTCGGCGATCGACAATCAACGAGTGAGTTTGATTGTGACCGGTCCGAACCTGTCCGTCGCCAACCAGCTCCTAACTGCGTATCACTACGTGGCTCGCCGCCGCGGTTGGAACCTGCAAGTTCACGCGCTGCTGAAGCGCGACAAGAACCGTCCCGGCGATCGCATCATCGATTGCGACGGTTGGAGCGATGAACCGGCATTCCGAGTCTCGACTCAGCAAGATCATCTCGAACGGGTGATCGCTGGCGGTGTCGGATCGACGAAAATCAATCCCCACCTGGCCGCTTATCGGTTGATCCGATTCAACGCGCTCCTGGCGATGCCAAAAGGAACGTTGGGAGTGATGCTGACGTTCCGTGGTAAGGGTGCAAGCCTGATGATGGGCAGCGAGGTGGGCGTGCAGACCTTCAACCGTCCGCAGCAGCCGAAATCGAGCGGCCAGCCAGTGCTGGTCAGCAAACATGACGGTTTGCCGATCGATTATGTCGCCGCCGATTGGTTGCCGCTTCGCAAGTACGAGATGTCGGGGCATCCGCGCCGCTGGTTCGACGTCGACAACGACCTGGTACAGGACCTCACTCAATCCAATTCGCGGATGTTGAAAATGGATCGCGAAGGTCGCTGGTTGGACCTGTTGATCGAACAGGAAACCGAGCGACGGATTTGGGCGGAGCTGGACGAATCGGACGATGACGGCGAAGCTGATGTCTGATGGAGTGTCGATTGGCCGCCGGGATAGTAACACCAAGTTGACATGCGAATTTCCGTTCCGATTTACGTTCAACAGAGGCCGGGGCGTCGCTCCGGACCGCCGATCACCGTTTGCCCCCTGTTCTTTTCCCAGCCCAGCAAGAGTGGGTCCGAACTGGGCAAGGTGATCGCTGCGCTGAAGGACAAACTCAGGATAAAACTGTCCGATCTGGCTCGTGGCAGCAGTCACCAGGAACTGCTGTCGTGGCATCAAGACGATCTGTTGGAAGAAAAGCTTGTCAAGTTGTCGTTGGACCTTCGCGACAGCACGGCGTCGCTGCGGTTGTTGTTGGTGGGAGTGCGGCGTCATGGCCGGTTGTTGGGTTTTTCGCCCAGCCTGCCCGAACTTTGGTTCGATGTGGAAGCGGGTGAGTCGATCGAATCGCGCGCCGTCGACGTCTACCAATCCTATTTTCGCCAGCGTCGCAAAGATTCACCCGAATACCCTGTTCAACGGCACGGGGTCGAAGGAAAAGCTTGGATCGATCAGGTTGTCATCGACGTCATCCCGCAGCGCGAACCGAAACGGCCAGCCGATCCGCTTCGCGCGCTGTTGGGGGGCGACGATGTGTCCGACGGCGCGACGCAGCTGCGCACGGTCGGGCGCTGTTTGAACTGGATCGACATCGACGAATTGACCGAACCGATCGGTGTCGACGAAGACATTCGACGGCTGTTTCAATTGCTCGATGTGGGAGATCGGCGCGGCGTGGTGCTGGTGGGACCGCCGGGCAGCGGCAAAACAGCCCGCATCGAAGGTGCCGTTCGCCAGAGACGCGAGAGATCCCAATCGGCCACTCGCAAGCTGGTCTGGCAGCTCTCACCGGCGCGGCTGATCAGCGGCATGTCGTATTTGGGCCAGTGGCAGCAGCGTGTGCTGGCGATTTTGAAACATGCCCATCGCTACGACCACGTGTTGTACTTTGACGACTTGCTTGGTTTGTACGAAGCGGGCAAAACTCGCGACAGTTCGATGTGCGTTGCCGACATGCTGCGCACTCAGCTGGATGTGCGGCCGGTTCGGATCCTGGCGGAGATGACCAACGAGGCTTGGGCGATCTTTCGCGAACGCGATCGCGCCATGGCCGACCGCTTGGTGGTGCTTCGTACGCAGGCGCTCGGTGTGGATCGGACGATGGAGATTCTGATCGGCGTTCGTCGTCGCCTGGAAGCGGCTCGGCGCTGCAAGTTCGATCTGGACGTGCTGCCGGAAGTGGTTTCGATGTACGATCGGTTCGAGCGATCGTCGGTGTTGCCCGGAAAGGCTGCCGCGGCCCTGTCCCGTTTGGCGGCCCGCTGCGAAAACCGCGGCGTCACCCGTCAGGACGCGATTACGGAATTCCAATCTCGCAGCGGATTGCAACCTTCGATCATCGATCGTCGTGTGACCATCAACCGGGAGATGATCAACGATCGCGTTCGCACCCAGGTTGTTGGACAGGATGAACCGGTCGCCAAGTTGATCGACCGCGTGCTGATCGCCGCGGCGCGGATGAACGACACCAGCCGCCCGCTGGGAACATTTCTGTTGGTCGGACCGACTGGAGTGGGTAAGACTCAGTTGGCAAAGGCGGTTGCCCAATGCCTGTTTGACCGGGGCGGTCTGATCCGTCTGGACATGAACGAACTTTCGTCGCCCGCTTCGGCATCGCGGCTGATCGGAACGTTCGATGCGCCCGACGGTTTGCTGACCAGCGCGGTCCGCCGCCGACCGCACGCGGTATTGCTGTTGGACGAGATCGAAAAGGCGCATCCGACAGTCTTGGACGTGCTCCTGCACGCGCTCGGCGAAGCCAGGTTGAGCGATGCGCGGGGACGAACTGTCGACTTGTCGGGCTTGCTGATCTTGATGACCAGCAATTTGGGTTCGCGACAATCGGGTCGGGGAAGCGGTTTTGCCGATCCGGAAGACCGCCAATCGATCGCCGACGTGCACCGCCGCGCGGCTCAGGAGTTCTTTCGTCCCGAGTTTTTCAATCGCATCGATGATGTGCTGAGCTTCGATCGGCTGTCGGCCGAAACGATGGAATCGATCGCCTGGATGCAACTGCAAGACATTTTGCGGCGAGACGGTTTGCAGCGCCGCAGCGTGTTGATTGACGTGGAACCTGCCGCGATCCGGCAGACCGCGGTTCGTGGATACGACCCGGCGATGGGCGCGCGGGCGCTGAAACGGCAAATCGAGCGCGACCTGGTCAGGCCGGCCGCCGAAGTGCTTGCCGCCAGCGCTCCCGATCAACCGACACTGCTGCGGTTGTACCTGGAAGGGACCGAAGTTCGGACGCAGTGGCAACCGATCGAGTATGTCAGCAGGATACCGACGGCCGCGGAGATATCGATCAGCGAGTTGTGCCGCCGCAGTGAGCAGTGGTTGTCTGAAATCGCCGGCCAGATCGAAGGAGTACCGTTGAGCTTCGAAATGAGCGGGCAGAGTGTCGATCCGCGGCAGCTGGAGATCATGACGCTGCGCGACAGCCTGCTGGAATGCAGACAGTCACTGAGGAAACTGCTGGAGGCGCAAAGCCAACCGCGGCTGCAACGTCCGCAATCGACGCCGGTTCACATGCCGGGCACGAGTGTCACCACCGGCTCGAAGCTCGAACCGAAGTTCACCACGAGCATGCGCGACTTACAGGCGGCGGATGACATTCTTGATTTCCTTCGCGATTCGCTGGTCGAATCCCCTCCCGGTCAACTGGATGCCGACCGCGACCAGTTCGTCAACGAATTGGGACGTTTGCATCGGCAGCTTGCCGTGCAAGGCACACCCAACCGCTGGCTGGTGTGGGTTCGCTGGTACGGCGAAGAGGCGGTGGTCGCCGACGCGATGCCGGCGAGGCAGAGCCATCGAAACTACGCGAACTACACCGAACAGTTGTTCTTGTTCAACGCGATCCGAACCTGGGCGACGGTGGACGAAAATCTGGTGGCCGAAGATACAAGGGAATCGGGCATTCACCTGCATTGCCTCTCCGGTGCGCTGGCCCGCGCCACGCTGGATGAAATCTGCGGGGGATGGATGTTCATGCGCAGCAACGGAAACCTGAACCTGGCCGACGTGCAAGCGCGTCCTTTGTCGGGCGGCCAATCACCAGTGGAAGCATTCCAGGACTGGAGGCAGGAACCGACCGAAAATTCCGTTTCGACCGTGCGGCGTATCGTTCAGATGTCGGGACCGCACGTCGATCTGCGCAGCGGTGCGGCGGTCGCCGGCCGGCTGAACATCCTTTCGTTGGTCAAGCTGTTGCAACAGTCGCGCCGCTCGGTCGAATTCCTTCCGCCTGATTCGGAGCCGTCGCCATGACCAATGTCAAAGTACCGGTGTTGGTCTCCAAATACGCCGAGAATCTGTTTACTGCTCGTGTCGTCGACGGACCGGAGGCGGATGCGGCGGGCGCCACCGCATCCGAAGCTTTCGCCTGGGTGCGAGACTTCCTTCGCAAACAGGGACTGCGCGAGCCCGATCAATACTGGCCGAAAATCGACAGCTATCAGTTGTGCCAAACCCGTGTCCGCGTTCGCCTTTTTTATCGCGACGAAAACCGTCAGTTTCCCGCCAGCCGTGAAATCAAGCTGCCCGTTCGCTACATCCTGGGTCACTACGTGGACAAAAGTGTCGAGTGCTTCCTGAGCGATTACGGCATCGTGTTTCATTGCCCTGCGCTGCGCGAGCTGCCGCAGTTGATCGAGGAATCGGTGCGCGGCGCGGCGGCCCAAATCGACTCGCGCCAGCTGATTGCGGCGACACCTCCCCAAGATTCGGAGCTGCGAATTGTCCGCGTCCGTTTGAAAGAGGTACAGCCGAAGCTTGACGATCAACAAATCGAAGCTTTGTCGGTCGTTGCCGCGCCGATCGACCAGCGGCAGCGAAAGCAGAAAGCGACACCGATCAAACATCGCGACGACGAAGTTCAAAAACTGTTGGCCGCGATGTCCGATTCCAGTTTGTTGCTGGTGGGGCCGTCGGGATGCGGAAAAACAACCGTGGTCCGCCTGGCAGCCAGCCGGCATCAGGCAGAAGCTCGCCAGCAAGCCAAGAGCGAAGGCAGAACGTCCCCGCCGCCGCTGGTGTGGGAGTCGTCGGCCGAAAACTTGATCGCCGGCATGCAGTACCTTGGCGAGTGGGAACAGCGGCTGGAACAGGTCATTGCCGAACTGGAATCGATCTCCGGTGTGCTGTCGTTTTCGTCGTTGATTGAATTGGTTCGATTGGGTGGGATTCAGCCGACCGATTCGCTGGCCGCGTTCCTGATGCCCTACGTGCGGCGCGGCGAGGTACGGCTGATCGCCGAAGCGACACCGGACGAATTGGATGCCGCCCGGCGGTTGTTGCCGGGGTGGGTCGAGTGTTTTCAGATCGTGGCGGTCGATCCGTTGACGCACGACCAGACACGTGACATTGCCGAAACGATGCTGCGAGATGCAGGCCGCAATCATCGCATCGAAGTGGAAGAAACGGCTGCCGAAACGGCGACACGGCTGTTTTCACAGTTCATGCCCTACCAATCACCCCCGCGGGGAGTGGTGCAATTGATCGGCGATGTGATCGAGCGGACGCTTGCGCCCGCGTTCAGTTTGGCCGATCGAACGAAGGTGCAGGAACTGCGGGAAACCGGTCTGCAAATCAAAACCACCGACATCGTCGGCCGGTTCACTGCACTGACCGGGTTGCCCGAAGCGATGTTGCGCGATTCGATGACGTTGCGGGCCGAAGAAGTTCACGATCAGCTTGGACAAAGCGTCATCGGGCAGGATGCGGCTGTTCGTTCGGCCGCCGGCGTCATTCTGCGTCTCAAAGCGGGATTGTGCGATTCTCACCGGCCGGTGGCGACGATGTTGTTTTGCGGTCCAACCGGCGTGGGCAAAACGCAGCTTGCTCGTAGCCTTGCCGATTATCTTTTTGGGCAATCCGAATCGAAAGAAAAAACACTCGTCCGGCTGGACATGAGCGAATATGGCAGCTGGGATGCGGTCGACCGCTTTTTGATTGGGCCCGACGGTGAAGTCGCGACTTGGATCGGTCGCTTGCGGGCTCGGCCGATGTCGGTGGTGTTGCTGGACGAATTCGAAAAATCATCACCCGAAGTGCACGATTGTCTGCTATCGGCGCTGGACGAAGGACGCTTGACTGATCGATTCGGCCGCACCACCACGCTGTGCGGTTCGATCATCATCTTGACCAGCAACGTCGGTTCCAAGAGTACTGAATCGATCGGATTTGCCGGCGGCGACTCTCGCGCCTTGCGACGAGCGATCGAACAAGAATTTCGCCCCGAGTTCTTGAATCGCCTGGATGAAATCGTGACGTTTGATCCGTTGCCTAGCGCCGTGATCGAACAGATCGTTGAAAAGGAACTACGATCTTTGCAAAACCGCGAAACGCTCACCCATCGACGTGTCCGTTTGAGTTGGGATGAATCAGTCGTCAAAAAGATCGCAGCGGTCGGATTCGATCCGCTGCTGGGAGCACGACCGCTGCAACGCGCGATCGAACAAGAAGTGGTCGCCAAAATTGCCCGGCGGCTACTGCAACATCAACAACAAGAACCACTTCAAATCGACCTGAGAAATTTGTAGGCCGACTTGTCCCAAGTCGGCGATCACTCACTTCTCCCGTACTCCCCTTCTCCCTCTCTTTCTTTCCCCAAGAACCAGCAGCAATAAACGAATCATATGGTCCAGACGACCAGACTACCTGCCCTACGAAGGAAACCGACGAGAACGTTAGAATCAAAACCACTGCCCCGCTTCGACACTCCATCCATCGCACAAAAACTGAAGACTCGATGTTGCTTCAAGAACCTGCCGAATCGCCGTACGACTTGCGGTTTCAGCTGTTCGGATTTCCGATCCGAGTCTCCTGGTCGTTTTGGGTCGGCGGTTTGGTCTTCGGCTTTGGTTTGGTTCAGATCATGGAGCAGATTCTGGGCGAATTTGGGCCGGGATTGGGCGCGCTTTACGTGTTGTGGCTGTTGTGCCTGCTGGTTTCGATTTTGATTCACGAACTGGGCCATTCGCTTGCTTTTCGGCAGTACGGGATCGAATCATCGATTGTCTTGTACCACTTCGGCGGGCTGGCGATTCCCCGGCATTCCTTTGACGGCGGGCGCAGCTATTCACAGCTCAGCTCGGGGCAAGAATTGTGGATTGCGCTAGCCGGTCCGCTGCTGCAGATCCTCTCGGCGGCGGTCTTGATCGCGCTGTTGAAGTGGGGTGACTATCACGTGCTGGCCTTTGCGCTGATGCCGGCGGGACTCGACCGCGTCCCCGGCATGTTGGAAGGCAATCGAGTCGACAGCGCCGGGTTAACGGCGATGTTGACGTTCTACATTTGGCCGAGCGTTGTGTGGGGGCTGTTGAACCTGATTCCGGTATGGCCGCTCGATGGCGGGCGCATCACCCGGTCACTCGTGTTGATCGGCGGCGGCAACACAAACCAATCGCTTTGGATCAGCTTGATCACTGCCGGATTGATGGCCGCGTATGGCTTTTCCAACGGCCAAACGTTCATGGCCATCCTGTTTTTGTCGCTTGCGATCACAAATTTTCAGATGCTTCAACAACGTGGCGACTGGCGCTACTAAGAAAGTGTCCACCGTAGCGCGGTGGTGCCGTTTGCATCGTGATCTGCGCACGTTTTGCACGTTCTGTTGCGACAAGAATCAACCAATCGCAGTGAAAAAGCGGCTCCGCTTAACAAAAAACTTTTTCCACGCAAGCACTTTTTTTGCAAAAAGATGTTGCGGAATCCACAGAAGCGCGTAAAGTTACGCGCAAGTTTTGAAACGGTTGAAAGGATGAGCAGGACCGATGTCGACATTGACGGAGTCATCGAAGCTCGGAGATTCAACCACGAATGACGGTTGGTGAGCCGTGGCCGGTGGCTTCTAAAGCACTTGCTTTAAAAGTCACGAGGACTCGCCAACGTTTCCCTTCTTGCGGAGGAAGAACGTGGCCAAGAAAAAAGCGAAAAAGAAAGTTACCAAGCGTGCAACCAAAAAGAAGGCTGCAAAGAAGCGAGTAACGAAGAAACGAGCGACCAAGAAGAAGGCTGCTAAGAAGAAAGCAACCAAGAAGAAGGCCGCTAAGAAGCGTACGACCAAAAAGAAAGCTGCTAAGAAGAAAGGCACCAAAAAGAAGGCCGCTAAGAAGCGTACGACTAAGAAAAAAGCCGCTAAGAAGCGTCGCTAGAAAACAGCACGAAGGATGGTTCCAACCATCTGACGTTCAAACAAAAAGCCGCGTCAGGATCTTTCCTGGGGCGGCTTTCTTCATGGTAGGCCGACTTGTCCCAAGTCGGCGAGCCTGGTTGATCCCGATACAGATTTGCCGACTTGGGACAAGTCGGCCTACATTGTCCCCCTCAAAGGGTGGGTAAGCTCGGTTTTGGTGGGTTGGCGGCCGCCTGGGAGGCCAGGTTTCGTACCAGGGCGACGGCCACGGCATCGAGCGGTGCCCGCGCGGCCGAATCCTCTTCGATCACCGCCGCCAAACGACCCTCGTCACCGGCGACGCGCAGCTTGATGTCGATCGGCAATCCGCCCAGGTAAGGCACGTCCATCTCTTCGGCCCTGGTCCGCGCGCCGCCGCGGCCAAAGATGTCGTAGGTCTTCCCGCAATCGGGACACAAGAATCCGCTCATGTTTTCGACCATCCCCAACACCGGGATGTTGACCTTGCGAAACATGCTGATCGCCTTCATCGCGTCCAACAGCGCGACTTCCTGAGGCGTGCAGACGACAACACTGCCGGCCAGCGGTAGCGCTTGAGAAAGAGTCAGCGCGACGTCGCCGGTGCCTGGCGGCATGTCGATGATCAAGTAATCGAGTTCGCCCCACTCGGTTTCTGAAAGGAACTGGTTGATCGATCCATGCAACATCGGTCCGCGCCAGATCACCGCCTGGTCGGGTTCGACCAGGAACCCCATCGACATCACCGGCATGTCGCCGCCGGCCGAATCACCGGTCAACATGATCGGCTGAATCGTCTTGTTCTCCGAAACGCTTGGGCGCCCCGACAGTCCCAACAAGTGTGGAATGCTGGGTCCGTAGACGTCGGCGTCCATCAACCCCACTTTGGCGCCTGCGCGGCGCAGGGTGAGTGCCAGCGAGGCGGCGACAGTACTTTTGCCGACACCTCCTTTTCCGCTTCCGACGGCAATGACGCTTTTGGCGCGAAGACCGATCTGGCCGATCCGCGCCGGCGGTCGGTTGTGGGGCACGATGGTGATGCTGACGTTGCTACCGGGTGCCGCGGCAACCAACTTTGACTCGATCGCTTCGGTCACCTCAGCGGCGATCGGAGCCGAATGAGACGTCAGGGCGATCGCGGCGGTGATGGACGATCCGTCCACGTTCACGCTTTGAATCTGACCCATCGATTCAAGCGAACGACCGGTTTCCGGATCAGGATGCTCGCCGATGATGCTGCGAACGGAATCGACAGAGAGCGTGGTCATGGTTGGTATCGGAGAAAAAGGGAGTTCAGGTGGGAAGAAGCCGAGCAGATAGTCTAGGCGACTTTCGCTACTGCTAAACCCAGCTTGCCGGTTACTTTCCATCGGCAAAGTAGGCTCGCACCATCGTCAACAACGACGGCAGCTGTTCGGGATGCCGCAGCGTGGCGGCAACGCGAAATTCCGACAGCACCAGCAGATCGGCGGCCGACAATCCGGTGGTGGCTGCCAGGGACAGTGCTGCGGGCCGCTGGGCGGCGGTCTGTGCCAGCCAATCGCAGGCGGAGGTGAAATTGTGCCGTTGCACTTCCCACAAAATGATCAACCGATCATCCGCCGGAAACATCCGATAAGCCCCCGCGCCGTCGGCGGCGATGACGTCGGCAACCAGCGGTGCGGGCATCAGCTCGGGCGCGAATCGGCGCGCCGCTGGTAACCAGCGGTTGTTTGATTGGCATACGATCCAGGGCCGAACCGTTGCTCGATCGGGCGACAGGTCTCTCATTCTTGCTCCGATTCGTCCAGGCGACGCAGTAGCCGGGTTCGGCTGATTCCCAATCGTCGCGCCGCTTCGGCACGGTTGCCGTCGGAGGCCTCCATCGCCTGAGAGATCAACCTCCGTTCATAGCGCCGCAGCGCCTCATCAAGCGGGATCGCCGTTGCTGCGGCACCTTCGCCGACTCGATAGGAACGGATCGCCAGCGGCAGATGCTCCACCGCCACCGACTCGCTGGGCGCCGTGCGGATTGCATGCCGGATCGCCGCGTCCAGCTCCTCGAAATTCTCCGGCCACGGGTACAACACCAGTGCGTCGAGCGCCCCGCGGCTGATGCGGTGAGCATTTCCTTCTCCCGCCGCGTGCCTGGCATCCAAAATCGCCGCGGCCAACAACGGAATGTCCTCGACTCGCGACGCAAGCGGTTGGCAAGTCACCGATAGCGTGGCGATCACTTCCACCAGTCGCGGATGAATTCCTTGTTGCGGAGTCGACTCCAACCGCAGTTCGGCTGGTTCGTCCGCGGAATCGCCGGGCGGTTCGCGGAGGACGACCGGATGCTGCCGGCAGAGCGCCAACAGTCGCAGGCGGGGAGCGTAGGTCGCGATCAATTCGGCCAACCGCAGCTGAGCGTCGATCGGCATTTCATCCACCCCGCGGACCAGCGCCGTGGCCCGCCCTTGGTCGGAATCGGCAAGCTGATTGATCGCCGGCATCATCGTTGCATCCAGCAGTTCGGCATCCATCAGCGGACCGTCCACGGTCACCAACGATTCGCCGGGCGCGGAAAGTTGATGGATGCGAGCGGCGATCGATTCGGCACCGCTTCCGGTCGGTCCAAAAAACCCGACGTGGCATCGAGTCGAAGCGGCGACCTGCAACCGCGATCTCAACCGCCGCGCCGCGGCCGAAACGCCAGCGGTGGCGATGGTTGCCAGTTGCCGGTGGCGTTTGCGCCAAGCGTCAAGCCGTTGGCGGACCGCGACGGCATCGTGCAAGTCGCTGTCTTCGTCACGGTCGTCAAACTCGCCGGCGATGGCAATCGTCAGCCCGCCGTCGCGGCCAATGCGAACAAAACGAACCTCCATCGGATCGATTCGTTTTTGACCCGTTGCCGGCGGCTGCACTTTCAAGGAAGCGGTGCCGCGCTGCGACAATCCCGGCGGTGGTGAGAGTGACGCGGCGATGGCGTCGGCCGGATCATCCGACAGCGGCGTGCCGGCGACACAACGGCGATCCAACAGCGATTCGACTTCGACACCCAACCACGAACCGACTCCCGCAGAAAGGTAAACGATCTTGCCGGCCGGTCCGATCACCCACACAGGAATGTCCGCTGCGTCGATCAGCCGCGCCAGGTTTCGAAATTTGGTTCCCGATGCCATCGTCCGGCAGCGCCTTGGTAGGTTGCGCGATTCAGACGCACCACTTCTGGAGTGCTCCGACTTGTCGGAGCTTTCCCTTATTTACGCCTCGATCAACGACATGGGTGATTGACCGGTGAAGTTGGGAAGGGAACGTATAAAATGTCGTCCCGCATGGAAAAGAAAGCGGTGACGAATCACCGCACTTCTAAAAACCTGCGAAAGGCGACCTAAAACGTGTCCAAGATAAAGTGGTGGCCTTTGTGGTAACGGCGACCGTTGGGATAGGGGTTGTACCACTGCTTGTTGTAGACCGGAATTCGCATCTCCGGCGGATAGCGGTGATAGAGACTTTCGCTGCTGCGAAAATATTCCTGTCCCCAAAAATTTTGCGGATAGTAAACATAGGGGTAGTGATAGAACCGATTCCAATCGCGGAAATCAGTCTGCCCTCCCCAACTGCGTCCGAAAGCACGCTGGTCGGCCGACGCGGTCTCGGCCATGGCCACGTAGCTGCATGAGAGCACTGCGGCGATCAATAGATGACGAATCATCACTGCTTCCCCCTCGAAGCACCCGGTTTGAACGTGGTCGTCCGCGCCGAGATGTATGGTGAATTCAGCCCAATGGTGATGAGCCAATGGAAATCTGGGTCCGGGTTGGAAGCGCGAAATCGGATTCGAGCGGGATACATCACCAACCCGGCGTACCGTCACTATCGGCAGAAGTGGTAGCATCGGTTGAGTCGATCAGGGTGCGATTTCGATCGGAAAAGTTCCTGTGTGGGACGCCCCCGACGCCCCCGAATCGGTCGGCTTTCTCCTTGAATCCTCCCGCAACAGGTGGTGTTTTCGCCCCACAAATGCCAAGAACGACTTCTCATCCAGGGTAGATGCCACCTATCATTGGGGACGGGCCCGGAATGATTTGTAGGGTTGTACGGCTGGCACGTACGCGACGTGCCCGATTTCGGCTCCGCCCGTTTCCTCCCAATTGGCAGCATCCAAAATGTCAGTCACCCGTCTCGCCACCGTTTTGCTAGCGGCAAGCCTGCTCGTTCCTTCCTCACTGGCGACCGCCTGTCCCTTCTGCAACGCCGTTTCGCAAACCCTGCGTCAGGAGATGTCGGTGATGGACGCCGTCGTGATCGCTTCCTCGATTCAGAGCGATGCGACACGAAACAAGGAATCGGGCGAGGTGCTGATGAAGATCGAAAAGGTGCTCAAGGGAGACAAACTGGTTCGCGAAGGCCAGGAAGTTGTTGCCGTCTACTACGGAGACGTCACCATCGGTCGCCGGTTCATGCTGTCGGGCGTCGATCCTCCCGAATTGCAGTGGTCGTGCTTGCCGATCAGCGACCGAGCGGAAAGTTACATCTGCAAGGTCACCGAATTGAGCGACGATCCGGTCGAAAGGTTGAGTTTCTACTACGACTACTTGCAAGACGAAGAGTCGCTGCTTGCCCGTGACACTTATGACGAATTTGCGATCGCGCCCTACGACGCAATCAAAAAACTTGCTCCCCAGATGGATCACGATCAACTGGTCAAGTGGATCACCAATCCGGAAACGTCGACCGATCGAAAACGGTTGTATCTGACGATGCTAGGAGTATGTGGGGATGAAAAAGACTTGCCGGTCTTGGAAGAGATGCTGCGCAGTACCAAGAAAAGCACTCGCGGCGGACTGGACGCGCTGATTGCCTGCTACCTGACACTTTCTGGTGAAAAAGGTTTGCCGCTGATCAACGAACTCTTTTTGTCCAATGGCAAATCGCCTTACGCGGACACCTATGCTGCCATCATGGCGATTCGTTTTCATGGCACCGAAGGGGGAGTGATCCCGCGTAGCGCTCTGGTGGAATCCCTTCATCTTGTTTTGGATCGCAAAGATCTAGCCGACTTGGTCATTCCCGATTTGGCGCGCTGGAGCGACTGGAGCCAGATTGACAAGTTGACCGACCTGTTCATCAACGCCGATCCCGACAACAACTGGGTTCGAGTCCCGGTGGTGAATTACCTGCGTGCCTGTCCTTTGTCGGAGGCCAAGGATGCACTGAAGAAGCTGGAGGAGGTCGATCCGGAGAGCGTGCGGCGGGCAAACAGTTTCTTCACCATTCCGGTTCCCGCGCGAGACACCGGAACGAGCAGCAGTTCGGCGGTGCCGAAAAAGTCGGATCAGTCTCTGGTGGCCGGCCCCCATTCGTTTACCACACCGGGAAAGCCGACAGCGGCGATCGCTCCCGCGAAAGTGACGGCCGTGGCGGCGGCGCCGGCCCAACCGATGAACCCTTGGCGGCTGGCTTACGTACTCTCCCTGGCCATGGCGACGATCATGATCGCCCAGTTCTTGTTGCTTTCCGGCGGGCCGCATCCGGCGGGCGAGTGACAAAAATCGGTCCCACCCTGGCCAAATTCCCCGGTAGGCCGGCTTGTCCCCAAGTTGGCGAATTTTTGGTTTGTTGAGAGAGAGAATGTCCGCCGAACTGCCCATTTCGTCGGCCTACTCGCAGGAGTCGGTCGATTTTCCCTACCGGGCGCTAAGCCGAGCCGCCATCACTTCAGTGATCTTTGCCGCCCTGGCACTACCCGGTTTGGTTCCGATCTTCAAGCCGCTGCTGATTTTGACGCCGGTGGGCATGATCGCCGCGCTGGTCGCGCTGAGAGCGATCCGCCGCTATCCGGATGAATTCGGCGGCGGCGGGCTGGCGCGTTTTGGACTGGCCGCCAACGCGTTGTTGCTGGTGGGCGGAATCGGGCTTCACACCTACATCTATCTGACCGAGGTGCCCGAAGGTTTCACGCGGGTGGGGTTCTACGAATTGCAGACGCCTCAGGGAGCACCGGACGGGCCGTCGGGTAGGGCGATCGAAATCGATGGCCAGCCGATTTTCCTCAAGGGCTACATCCATCCCTCTTCAGGCGCTGGAATGCTCCGCCAGTTCATCCTCGTGCCCGATTTGGGGACCTGCTGTTTCGGCGGACAGCCCAAGAGCAGCGACATGATCGAAATCACGCTCACCGGCGGGCAAACCACCAAAGCGGGGCTGATCAAGAAAAAACTTGCCGGAAAATTCACCGTCAATCGGGCCCACATGATCACCGATTTCGACAACGCCGTGTTCTATAAAATGCGTGTCGGGTACATTCGCTGATGCGGATCGGGCACCTAGCGGGTACCCTGAAGAGGTTGTGGCGACTCGGCTGATCCGGCTGACCCACCCGGTTTTCGCGATCCATGTTCCGCTGGGACGTGTTGATTTGGTAGGTCAGTGCTGGGGCCGGGAACGGTCAGCGATGAATCCTCCATGGGCGAATATCCGATATGAATTCACTGCGCATCTTCCTCTGTGCCGCCCTCATGATCTCTTTGGTCATGGCAGCCGGTTCTCTGCCGCTGCCGGCCGTTCCGCCGGCGGAATCGGAAACGGTCAACGCCGGCAGTGCGACAGCCGATCAAGTGAGTCCGCGGCAGGCAGACAGCAGCCAAGCGGGAAAAACCAAGGTCGAAGATCGCAAGAGCAGCAATTCGGCGCGCAAAAAGGGGGAGATCAATTTCGATGATCTGAAGTTCGATATCGAAAAAGATCAACCATTCAAAGACGGCATGTTGACCGACGAGATCAAGAAGCTCACTGGCAAAAAAGTCAAACTGCGCGGATACATTCTGCCCAGCACGTTGTTCAAAGAGACCGATATCGAACAGTTCGTTCTGGTACGCGACAACCAGGAATGCTGCTTTGGACCAGGCGCGGCACTGTTTGATTGCGTGATCATTGAAATGGTCCCCGGTAAGACCACCGACTTCGTCACCCGACCGGTGACCGTGGAGGGCAAGTTCAAGATCGACACCAAAAAGTACAAGTACCCTGGCGGCGCGGGCCCCAAAGGGGCAAGCCATTTTGCGATCTTCAAGATCGATGGCGAATCGGTGAAGTAGGCCGAAACGAGGTCGCAAAACCATGCCGTCGCTGCGCGGGGCCGGTTTGTACCGGCGTGTAGCGTGGTTTAGAAAAATCTCCCGACATGCGACCGAAGTTCCGGCACCGCAAGGGCCTACGATGTCCGAGCTTAGGCTCCTGGACTCCAGCCCGGTCTGGGATCGGAGTGCACTTCGGCGGGTTGGTCACCCTGCAGCTTCTTGATCGCTGCTGACATCTCCGCCACCGCGTCGGCCGTGGTCAGCGGATGAAGAGAAAGCCGAAAAGATTTGGTGTCTCCCGGTTCGATTTCCACCACTCGACCTTGTTTCTCTTCAAACGAACGGGCATTCGGGTAGTTCGTTGCTGGTTCCAGCCCGGTGACATAACCGTCCGATTTGGCCGCGGTATTCTTCCAAAGAATGAATCGTGGCAGGCCGCCGGTGTTGAACTTGACAGCCAATCCGTGATGCCCGTCGAAGGAACGTAACATGGCGGCGGTTCGCTTGGCATCGTCGGCACGAAGTCGCGCGAAGTAAACACGTTCGGCATAACCGTTTTGAGGCGGACCGAATTGATTCCACTGATCCATTTCACCTGCGGACAAAGTGTCTTTGGGAGCCAACGATTCGATCGGAGCTTCCAACACCGACCCTTCTTCCAGAATCGGTGATCCAACGTTGATGTGATACAGCAGCTGCATCGTGGCCGATTGGGACAGATCGTTGCTGACGTCGTCCAACAGTTCGACATCGGCGCTGCCGGCTTGAAAACGAGTGCGACTGCGCAGTCGCAGCCGCCCGATGAACAATCGCGACTCCAACACCTCTCCAATCACCTCCAGCCTGCCCGACGCTTCGTCGTACTCGATGGCCAACGTGTCGGCTGGCAGGTTGCCGATTCTTCCGTGCAGTGGATAGATCAGCTTGCCCTGTTCGTCGTGTTCGGGAGCCCCGTTGCTTTGCAGGCCGCATCGGACCACCAGCTCGTCAAAACCCTCCAGCCATCCGATTCCACTCGGATCAAAGATGGGAACTTGGGCTGGGTGTACCGGGCCGGCCACGGGTGAATCCCACCCGTAACGGACACCGGAAGCGTCCAATTTCCAGATCGACATCCCTCGTGTCGGCAGGATCATCGCTCTGACCGCACCGGTGTCGACCTCGATCACCTCCACCTGGTCCGATGCACCCCCAACAAAACGACCGTGCCGGGTCTCGATCACGCCGCTACGAGTTTCCACCCTCATGGTCAGCGGGGATCGGGTGTCCCACTGAATGCTGTCGGATCGATCACCCAGGAAACGATGATGGGAAGTTTGCGTAGTCATGACAGGTAGATTGCAGGAAGTGTGCGTATTTGACCACTGTAGCGAAAGTTCCGACGGGTGAATCCCACCGTCGGCCGGCTTATCCCCAGTCGGTGGTCCTGGAATTCGTTTCGTAGCCAGTTTGGAAAACTGGCCCGGTGGCCGATTTTCCGCATTCTTGTAAGACGTCCAGCCAGCCAATAAAACATTTACCATAGGCAACCGCTACCAGATGGCCTGATTGTCGCTGGCGGGCACGATTTCCACGAAGCCTCTTTGAAAGACGAAGAACAAGATTCATGAGCACTGTGAAGTTGGATGAGGGGTTGATCAAGGGAGATAGCGTTGCCGGGATTCTCGATTCGGCGCTCGATGCCGGCGGAGGGCTGCTCCGTTTGACGCCGACTTGGGTACCGAGGTCATTTTTGCATCCCGGACGCCGCATCAAGCTGCATCCGAATGACTACTATCGGTTCGGAGCCGACCGCGGCGGGATCGACGAACGTTGGTTCGGCAGCACCACCGAAGCGGCCAATGAAGGACGCGTCTGGCATGAAGGATTGAGCTTTTGCCTGTTTGAGGGGCAGAAGTTTTTACTTCGCGATGCGGTGTCGGAACGGGGTGCCGATCTTGTCGGTGCGAAGATCTTTGACCAGTACGATCGCTGGCCGGTCTATTCCAAATTCTTTGACAACATGGGCCCGATTCCCCACCACATGCACCAGAGTTTTGAAGACGCCGCGCTGGTGGGCCAGGAGGGCAAGCCTGAGAGTTATTACTTCCCACCTCAGTTGAACAACGTCGACAACAATTTTGCTTACACCTTCATGGGGTTAGAACCGGGAACGACCAAGGAGGATGTTCGCCGTTGTCTGGAAAACTGGAACGCCGGTGACAACGGGATGTTGGACCTCAGCCGCGCCTATCGCCTGAAGCGGGGAACGGGCTGGTTGATCCCGCCGGGAGTCCTTCACGCGCCCGGTTCGCTGTGCACCTACGAACCTCAATGGGGCAGCGACGTGTTCGGAATGTTCCAGTCGATCGTCGAAGGCAGGTACGTGCCGTGGTCGCTGCTGGTCAAAGACATGCCGGAAGAAAAACATCAGGATCTCGACTTCATCGTCGGGCAGCTCGATTGGGACAAGAACATCGACACCCATTTCAAACAGAGCAATTACCTGGAACCGATTCGCGACGACGATCGCAGCGGCGATGGTTTTGAAGACCTGTGGATTGTCTACGGCACCGTCGACGGTCGGCAGTTGTTCAGTGCTAAGGAACTGACGATCGCACCGGGTGCCAAGTGCACGATCCAAGATCCAGGGGCCAGCAGTTGGATCACCGTTCAAGGCCGCGGCCGCATCGGTTCGCTCGATCTACAAACGCCGGCAATGATCCGTTTCGGTGAAAACACGACCGACGAAGTCTTCATCTCGCACGCCGCGGCAACCGGCGGTGTCGAAATCGAAAACACCGGCACCGAACCGCTCGTCGGACTTCGTTACTTCGGACCCGACACCCACAGCAATCTACCGAAAGGCGGCAGCTAACACTTTTCCGTTTCAGCTGTGGCAGGAGGGAAAACAACCCAAACAAATTCGGTCTGACGACGTAATGTGGCAAAAGCTGGGTTACATCCACTACAATCCCGTGTCGGCGACTTTTCCAAAGTCGCTACGCGCGTGCCAGTTCGGAGAACTGGCCGACAAACTGGATTTAACGACCGGTAGCGAACCTTGATTTGGGTTGGAAAATAGAGGTTCGTGGCACTGGAAGAAATGGGACCGCGGAGCGGTCGAGCCTTGGTTCCCACGCGGAGCGTGGGAACGAGGGAGAAGAAGAGAGAAAGAACGAAGACAACCAACTCTAGCTATTCCAAGCACTCAACCATGACTGATCATCCCAATCAATTTCCAAAACTTCACAATGCTGCTTGGCCGGGTGTGGTCGGGAAAGGTGGCGAGGACAACGAGCCCTGCATCGAACTCGACGAGATGCTGGACATGACGGCGGCTGCCGAGGTGGATGGCCGGAAGTTCGACGGCGTCGATGTGTTCTTGTTTGATCCTCACGTTTCGATCGATGCGACCGATGCCGAACTGGAAAGTCTTGCCGAGCGGGTTCGTAGCCGCGGATTGGTGGTTGGCAGCGTCGTTGCACCAGTATGGGAACCGACCGGCGGAGGTTCGGCCGCTGGTGACCGCGAAGCGATCGAAAATTTTCTGACTCAGGTTCGCAAGGGTTGCACGATCGCCAAGAAGCTTCGTGAATTGGGGATTCGTCCCTACGGTGTGGTTCGCCTGGATACCGCCACGTCCGTGGAACAGTGGGTCCAGGATCCGCAGGGCAATCAATCGAAAATCGCCGACACGATGAAAGCGGCCGTCGACATCGCCGAAGAGTATGGCGAACGGTTGGCTGCTGAGGGTGAGATTTGTTGGGGAGGCATGCACAGTTGGCGAAAGATGGTCGACCTGTTGGAACGAGTCGGACATCCGGAACGATTTGGATTCCAAGCCGACATGGCTCACACCCTGCTCTACCTGCTCGGTTACAACGCTCCCGAAGATGCCATCTTGCCCGATGGCTTCGATTGGAGCGATGTTGAAAAGAAGAATGCAGCGCTGAAAGACCTCACTCATGCCCTTCGTCCCTGGACGATCGACTTCCACGTCGCACAAAACGATGCGACAGTCCACGGAACCGGCAGTCATGACAAAACGGGACGCCACTGCTTGCCCGATGATCCCGGTGGAAAGCTGGACATCGCGCACGATGCCGGCTACTGGCTGCGTGATGAACATGGCGACGTGCTGACTACTTGCCGTCACATCTGTTGGGACGGTTGCATGTTCCCCAACGAAGTCATGCACAAACCGGAAACTTGGAACAGCATCCTCAGCGCGATGCTTTCGGTTCAAGATGCTCACGGCTGGAACGAGTAACCGGCTTTCTTTGCGGGCAATCACCTTTCCATCGATTCAACGACCATCCTCACCAAGAAAATGAAATCACTGAATATCGGATTGATCGGCTACGGCTTCATGGGTCGTACGCATAGCAACGGGTACAAACGCGTCAATGATTTTTTTCCGGAACTGCAACATCGCCCTGTCCTGAAAGCGGTTTGCGGGCGAAATGCTCAGCAGGTCCAAGCGTTTGCCGATCAATGGCAATATGAATCGACCGAAACCGATTGGCGAGATTTGGTTCGCCGCGACGACATTGATGCAATCGACATCTGTACGCCCAACAATTCTCATGCCGAAATTGCGATTGCCGCCGCCGAAGCGGGCAAGATGATTCTCTGCGAAAAACCGCTCGCTCTGAATCCCGAAGAGGGTCAGCGGATGGTCGAAGCGGTCGCCAAGGCGGGTGTCGCCAACACTGTCTGGTACAACTACCGCCGCGTGCCCGCGGTGACGATGGCAAAGCAGTTGATCGATGAAGGACGACTGGGCCGAATTTTTCACTACCGCGCGAACTTCTTGCAGGATTGGACGATTTCCGACGACGTTCCTCAAGGTGGCGCGGCGCTGTGGCGGCTTGACGCGGCAGCGGCCGGTTCGGGTGTGACCGGTGACCTGCTTGCCCACTGCATTGATACCGCAATCTGGTTGAACGGTTCGATCAACAGCGTCACCGCGATGACCGAAACGTTCATCAAAGAACGAATGCATACCGAAACGGGAAAGAAGGAACCGGTAAAAATCGACGACGCCTGCGCGTTTTTGTGCCGCTTCGCCAACGGTTCACTGGGGCTGTTCGAGTCGACTCGATACGCTCGCGGTCACAAAGCGCTTTACACGCTGGAGATCAACGGCGAAAACGCATCGATCCGATGGGACTTGCACGATCTGCATCGTCTGGAGTGGTTCGATCATGGCGATGAAGGCAGACTGCGCGGTTGGCGGTCGATTCATGTCACCGACCACGGTGGCGACCAACCTTACATGGACAAATGGTGGGTGCCGGGATTGCAGATCGGTTACGAACACACCTTCGTGCACCAAGTGGCCGACTTCATCAAGAGTATCGAAGCGGGTGAGCCCTGCCATCCGACATTCCAAGACGCCCAAGAAACCCAGTGCATCTGTGATGCCGTGCTGGCAAGCGCCGCCGACGGTTCCTGGAAAAACGTCGCCAGCTGATGGGCGAGTAGGCCGACTTGTCCCAAGTCGGCGATCCTGGAAGTCGAAAGCACTCCTTACTGAATCTCCGGAATGATCGCTTTGATCGGCGAAGCGATCGCGGTGGTTCCCTGCGGGGCGGCTTCCGTTGCAACGTGAATTCCAACCACCTGGTGGTCAACATTGACAACCGCACCGCCGCTGGCGCTCTGCAGATTCAGCGCCTGGTTGTCCAAGCGATAGACCAACCAATCTTCCTTGTTGCCGATCCATCGGCCGGGGTGTACCAACTCGCTGCTGCCGGCGATGGGTGCCAGCAACCAAACGCGATCTCCCTCCTGCGGAAGAGTGGAAGCAACCGCTAGCGGATCCAAGCCAATCTGACTTTCGGGTTCAAAAACCAGCGCGTCGCCATGGACTGAAATCAACGGATACTCCTGGGTGCGAAGCCGCAGAGGTTCTCCCTTCGGCGAGCGACGTTCTTGAGAAACACAATCGGTGATGTCGAGTCCGCGCCAATGAATCAATACTTCCGGACCGCGCAGTTGGCGCCTCAGCCCCCTCGCGGGGCCAAGCAAATTGGCCGCGCCGACCAACACCATCCGATTCGATCGCCCCACTCGAGCTGAAAAAAGGATTCCCCCTTCTGCCTGGCCCAATCGGGTATCAAACGAAGGTCGGTACAGCATCCCTTCGCGGACCTCCGGGGGCGCTTCCTCGTTGTCCGCTGCGGCTGTCACGTCGGCATCCGAATCGGTTACCGCCTCGGTTGCCGGTGTGCCGTCCGAACCGGCGATCGCATCGGTCGAGTCTCGATTGATCAAAACGGCAGCGACCACGACCGAGGCAACCAGCAGCCCGGCGGCTCCCAACAAACCCAGCAGAATCCAATGCCGCCTCGCCGAATCACCGTGGCTTCGGGACCGTCGTTGGGTCGATGTTTGGCGAATGGGCCGCTGCACGGTCGGCGTCGCGGGTTGCGTAGGCGTCGCCCGGCCGACTGGTTCGGCAACCATGACGAGTTCGATTGCGGGTGGGTCTTCGATCAGTTCCACCGCGACATCGTTGTCGATCGGCTGCGAATCGGCGGTGTTGCCTTCATCGATCTGCGCCGCCACCACACCTTCGTCGACTGTCTCCGGCGGATCATCTTGGTCGGTCCATTCCACGTCAAAGATATCGTCGTCATCCAGGTTTTCTAAGATGATCCGCGCGTCGATGATCTCGTCGATCGACGGGCCGTGGTCGTCCGTCCGATGCTCCTTGATCTGCAGTAGTTTCTGAAGCAATCTTTCCGCGGGAATCCAGTCGGCGTGAATCCCGACTTTGGCTTGCACCTGCGTGAGATCTCGATCTTGCAGGACTTCGATCGTTTTGGCGGCTGTGAAGGGACCGTCGATCTTGCCTGCCTCGCGGACGTAGATTCCCTCCTGGGCGAGTTGTTCGAACTTGCTGAGCACCACTTTTGCCGGGTACCAATCGCTTTCACCCTGCTTGACCGACATCGCGGCGATGTGGTCTCCGGCCCGGCGAAGGACACGATAGAGCTGGCTTTCGCTAAGCTGCTGAACGTCTTCGGAACCCGACGGCCCCGATTCTCGTTTGAGCAACCAGTGGCGAGCTTCGTTGTCGGCCGGTTCAACCATGCTTGCCGTCCGAACTTTCGCGGTTCACGTCATCGCCGGCTCCGCGGTGATCGATCGCTGAATCGTCTTGACCACCCTGCTGACTTGGCCCCAGCATGGCGTACCTGGCAAAATCGATCAGCCCCGCGAATCGGTAATTGGAATCGACGTAGTGCTGGATGACATAAAACGCAAAGTAGTAAGCGCGACAGCTGGCCCAAATGCAGATCAACAACAGAACAAAAACGTCCCATTGCGGGAATCGAAACAACAACATCCCCGCGGCAATCATGGCCAAAACAACAAACAGCGCCCCCTTGATGTACAGCCATCTCGCCGACTGAATGTCTCGAAACAAACTCATGGAATTTCGCAGATTTTGAAAGGCCCAGCGGCTGCGGTTGGACGTGGCCGGTCTCCTGGAGGTCTTGCACGTTCGTTCGACCGGTGGAGGGTCTCCGAGCTCATTTTAACTGCAACACCCACCGGCAGGCCAAACTTCACGGATCTCGATGATCGGCTAAAATGGCTTGGTCAAATGTCCCGCCACAGAGAGTGGAAATTGCGTCGACGCAGGATGGGGCAAAATCGACCGGACGCCGTTACGAAAGACCTCTGATGAGCCACGAAGAACTCACCGCCGCGCTGGAGACACTCCATCGCGAATTGACCCAATCGGACGATCTGGATAGCGAAGATGTCGCTGGTTTGCGCGCGACGATGAACGAAATTCAATCGGTCTTGGACCAACAGTCGGAAAGTCCCGATACGCTCAGTAGCCGAGTTTCCAATTCGGCCAAGCGGTTCGAGGAATCTCACCCTGTACTGACCGATTCTTTGGGACGAATCGCCGATATTTTGCAGCAAATGGGCATCTGACCAAAACGTAGCGAAACTCGCCAAGACTTTCGGCGCTGGTGCGCAGGCCGAAACTCTTGGCGAGTTTCGCTACGATTCAGTCTCCCAGCCAAAACTCATCTTTGGCTTCCTTCAATTCGTCGCGCCCGATCGCAAAGCGGACACTTCGCCGACCGCTCCAGCGATCAGAAACACCCCCAATGCGACCTCGTACCGCGTCGCCAAGTTGATAGCGCGAGGCAACTTCGCAAACCAGGCCCAATTGATAACGGGCTTGCGGGTACACGGGAACGCCAAGCGTTTGTAGCGACCAGCGGCTGAGCGAGAGTTTGTGCCAGCCGTCTTCGTCCCGATCAGGTTCAAGAAAAGGTACGATCGATCGGTCCAGCAAATCGGTTGCCGAGCGATGGATTTCCACGTCGACGCGACTGCTGTGGGGTGAATAGAGTGCCCAGGATAGCCAGTGGTCCCAATACCCGCTTCGTTCAAACAGCGGCGCAACAAGCGCGATCGCGATCAGCGCCATCGCGGGCAAGCAAAACAGGTTACGGCGTCGCGGATGTTCCTGGCGCTGAAGACGCTGGTCCTCCGTCGGTTTTGCGTCCACGTCCGAGCTTCCGTCGACCGGGCGAACGAACAACATCCACGCCTGAACGATCAACAACAGGTTCCACAACAACACACCATGGCTGTGGTTCATTCCCCATGGCCCCAGTAACACGACCAGCGTGACGTGCATGGCGATGACCAGCACGCCGGCAGGTCGTCGCAGCCGCCGGAAGATCAAGCCAAATCCGATCAGCAGCTCGGTGGCCGGCAGCAGGAGCGCGATTTTTGCGCGGGTTGTACTGCCCATCGCTTCGGGCAGTCCGCCCAACGGACGCGTCGCGGTGTTGATCAGATCCTGTCCGACCGAATGGGCGAACTGATAGTCCAACTTTCCAAGGCCGCTGTACAGGTAGACGCTGATCGCAAGTGGCAGCAGCAACCGGCGCGACCGCACCGCATCGGGGACGGACGCAAAAACCGTAGCGTAGATCGCCGATTGGTACGCCCACGGTTGCAGGCGGTGTTGATCCAACAAGAAGGCGGCAGCGAGTGATGCGGCGACAATCCACCAGCAGAACCGCAGCCGGCTGGGAAAGCAGGCAACCGCCAACAACGCGCTGACCAGGAAGAAAACCGGACACCAGGTGAAAAAAGCTGGCAGTGGATCGGGCAACCGCACAAGCGGTACAGGCGGAACCAAGTTTTGCGGTGTCCACAAGCGATAGGTGGCCGCAATCAGCAGCAGCAGAAAGACTGCCCACCACCGGGGCAGTCGAAACGAGCGGTGATTCATCAGTCGTAGGCCGGCTTGTCCCAAGTCGGTGAATTGGGGTGGCGATTGTGCCCGCCGACTTGCGGCAAGTCGACCTACGAGACAATCGCACCGAGATTAGTATCAGACCCAAATGTCCGACGTGGAATCACCATCCGGAAAACGAATTTCGTGCGCTCGTGCCGGACCATACGGTTCTTTGCCAAAATCGACGAACATGTCGTCCCGCAGTTTCATGCCGCCATCGCGGGTGTCACAATCGATCATCACCATCCACGAACCCGATTCCGCCATTTTGGGATAGAACTGATTGTCCCACACGCTATACAGCGAACTGGTGATATAAAGCCGTTTTCCGTCGCGGCTGAGCTGCAACATTTGTGGCCCGCCGGTCGCGCCACGCTCGGCAAGTTCTGATTCGTGCCCGATCACACCTCCCAGCCAAACCTGTCCCGTCAATTTGGGTTTGCTGGGATCGGCGATGTCGTACTGGCGAACGTCTCCGTGCAGCCAGTTCGAGAAATAAAGATACTTGTCATCCAACGATAGCACGACGTCGGTGATCAGCCCGGGCACTGGAAACGGCCAGCCCTCGGTTTCCACCGGTTGCACTTGAACCACTTTTTCCGCAGTCCACTGTTGATCCGGTTTGTGCCAGTGATAAATCGCGCTGCTCAGCGCTGCTCCCACAAAACCATGCGTGCTATCGGGGTTGTGGTGAAAGCGAACTTCCAGCGGAATCATGCCTTCGGGACCAAGATCGATCGATTGTTCGATGCGCTTTTCCGACCAATTCCAAAAGTGCAAGTGATGTCCATACTTTCCAGCCTGCACGTCTTCGATCTTGAATCCATTCTTCACGGTGTTCGGTGCAGCCCATTCGCTGCTCACCATCACGTTGTGCCGCGGCTGGTACCAGAAATCGTAGTTGAAATTCATGCCTTCTATGGACGATTCCCAGCGGCCGACAACGTTGAACTCGGGATCGATTTCAAGAAACCCGCCCGGCGCATTTCCATCCGCATCACCAAGCATTGAAATCATGATCACGCCGTCGGCGCGGCAGTGAACCGTATGAGGCGTTGACAGATTTGCTTTTTTGGCAATCTCCTGCCCCGCGATCGTCTTGTGCAGTTTCAATGCCTTGGGATCGAGCGCATCGACCACGTAGATATTGCCCGACGCCAATCCGGGAATGATCAAGTACCGCCGATGGCGCTGGCCATGACAACTGCTGCAGGCGTTCCAGCCGTAGTGATGCAGTTCGTCTCCCGGAGCCGGCATCGAAAACCGACCGACGACTTTGCCATAGGTTTTCGACTGTGGATCGACATCCACGGTTGCCATGTAGTCGGCATGCTTGCGCTTGGACTTCGTTCCCACCATGATCGCGGGCACAAACGCATACCGTTCTGGGGCGGCGGCCATCGCGGCTGCGACGGTTTCATAAGTGGGATGACAGGCGTCGTGATGATGATGTCCTTCGTCAGCGGAACACCGCAGCGGCATGCCGGCGGCGAGGCCCGTCGCAGCGGCGCCGGACAAAAATTCTCGTCGTTTCATGATGGTGCTGTTCGTAGGCCGGCTTGTCCCAAGTCGGCGAATCTGGATACGGATTGCGCTTGCCGACTTGGGACAAGCCGGCCTACGAGACAATCTTAGCGAGAATTTTTTTCCGGCGCCACGTCCGGAAGAAGATTCCACAACCTTTGAAGGCTGGTTCGATCTTCGTCGGACGGCTGACCCAGTTCCTGTTCGATCCGCGCCCGAAACGGCTCCAGCCGTCCGGGATCGCGAGCCAGGATGTTCACACACGACGGCGAGATGTCCGCGCCGGATCGCCGCTGGGGACGTTCCAGCCACGATTGAAGGTACGTCAAAGCATGGGCGGCGGCGTTGGGCGCTTTGTCACCCAACTCCTCCAGATAGTGCATGTCGATGTCAGAGAGTGCATCTATGGAAGCGATGCGATCGATCGCCGCGGCGATTCGTTTTGACCACTGCCCCAAAAACCGTTGTGAATCGGCTCGGCTGTCGATCCCGCCAAGTTCGCCGATCGCCCAATGAACATGCAACGCGTCGCCCGTTTCCATCCAACGGAACATCTCCGCCAAGAACTGCTGTTCGGACTTGTTGTCCTTCCAGATGCCCAGCCCCAGGGCGACCGCGGGCGGATCATCGGCCTCGATCGTGAATCGTTTCACCGCTTCGTCAAGTTCCGGGTGAAGACGCATGGAGATCTTGAAGTAGTCACCATCAAGAACCGACGTCACAAATCGCGCCGCCGCTTCCGATTCGGCGGCGTATTCCAACATCAATCGCGAATCGGGTTTCCAATTGTGATTGCGGTCCACGATTCCACTCATCAAAGATCGGTCCGACGGAGGTCTCTGTCGGGAAGAGCGTCTTTGCTGGTTTGCTGCTCTCATGATCGTGAGCGATTCATCGAGGATCGCCATCATTTCATAGGGGTACCAGCCGGCAATTCGCGGTTTGGTGACCATCCCGCCCAGGCTGATCGATCCTCCGCTCCGGCTGATCGATCCGACGTTGGATGAGCCGCGAAACATGATGACCCCGTCATGCTCGGTCAACGTCTTGCCAGCGGCGGCCAATTGCCGGGCCATGTAGCCAGTTTCTTCCGATGACGATTGTTTTCGGATCGACGCTGGAACTTCACCGGTCAACAGCAGGATCGCGACCGCGACGTCGCCCGGCAGGTCCATTTCCGGCGGAGGTTGCTGATCATGCTCGCTCCGGAAACGGATCAATTGGTCAAGACGACGACCCAACAATTTGACGGCACGGTCTCGCGTCGGACCGGTCAAGTCGGCGTCTCGTAGAAAAACTATCAGGAAATAGGACTTGGTCGCTGCCGCCAGTTGCCGCTGCATGTCACGACGATTCGCATCCACTTCGTCCAAATGGTGGGCCAGTGAATCGAGGACAGGTGCGATCACGGCATTGAATTCGTCTTGCGTTGCCGAATCGATTTCCTCTCGATCAAGATTGCGAAACGGCCCCACACTCGGTCGGTTCCACAACTTGTACATCGGCCGATAGGGAACGGCAGGCGAATTGTCGTAGGGAAGCCGGTCAAAGTAGTTTCCTAGCCAGGCGATTTGTTGCTCACGCGGGATTTCTAGCTTCCGATGGTCGGCGGCGTAGATCATTGCCAACAACGAATCTTCGGAGGCCCGAATCCAATCGATCTCGCGAAGCAGCGCCACGGCGCGAGCATCGTCGGGCACGCACAGGGCAAGAACGATCTGCCGTGCGGCCGCGTTTTCACCTGATGTGTCTTTGCAAAGCTCTTCCAATGCCGGCACGATTGCTGGCCAACCGCCACCGCGAATCTGCTGGCGTAAATCGGCGCACAGCACCAGCGCGTAGTCACGCAGCGGGACATTGTCGCCGGCAAGCGAGGCTTTCAGCAACGACGCGGCGATTTGCCGATCGATGTCAGAAATGATCTTTCCGATTTTTGTGAGCCTGGTGTCCGAAGCATCGGAACGAATCTCGGTCAGCAGACCGCCCGCTACCGACTGGCCGCTCCACTGGAACGAGCGATAGCCCGATTCCAACGCCAGGTCGGCTTGTTCCGCGTCGGGGCGGGTTTTGGCAAGCATCAGCACATTGGTGGCCGCGATTTCCCGCGCCTTCTTTTCCTGTTCGTACCTCATCTGTGCGACCCAGTCGGCAAGGGTCCTCCCCTGGTACACCGGTTCGGTCGGAATCGGGCGGCTCAAAGCGCGAAGCTGGGTCAATCTCTCTTCAAGTGCCTCGATTCGGTCTGCATCCTGTTGCTGCTTTGCCTCGGCCAATTCAGCTTCCGCTTCGACAAGCATCAATTGGGCTTCCATCGCCACCAGCGGTTCGCGATCGACCGGTTGGTTTGCCGTGCCCCGCTGCTTGATTTTGGCGACGATCACGTCGCCGCGAGTGACTTGGATGTCGTTGGGTGTGATTTCGATACCGTCGGACGGGGATGCGAGCCGGATTCGGTAGCGACCGGCGCGAACCGTTGTGATCGCCTGCCCCTGCTGGACCGAGATCACATCGGCTCGATCCTTTTCATCAACGATTTCGACTTGCAAGTCTTCGATTTCCGATTCAATCCGGATTTCCCCCTGTTGTGACTTCAGCGTCACGATGATGCCCAGCCAGGCAAGTCCAATGAAGCTGATCACGCCGGCGATGAATCCCGTCCATCCAATCACGCCGATCGAATCGGGCCGGTCGAACGAAGGTGCAAGACCGTCAGCAGACCGGTCGGGTTTCTGCTGCGACGATGACGACGAATCATCACTTTTTGGTGGCCCGGCAAACAGGTCGGACAACGTTGCCTTGACCGAAGCAAACGAATCGTCACCCACATCAGCAACCTTTTCCAATGTCCTCCGCGACAAACCGTCCAGGTCCGCACCCGCAGCAAACGGTTCCAGTCGGTCGGCAACTTCCTGGGCAGTGGCGATTCGATCCTCGGGGTTGCGCTGCAGCATCGCCGCAACGGTTTCAGCCAAGTCTGCTGGCAATGAATCACGGAGTTCATCCAGCGATTTTGCATCAGTCGTCGCCAGTCGATTCAAAAACTCGATGATCGGAAAGTCCGAGGACCGGCCGTGCGGGGGAACTCCGGCGAGCAGTTTGAACAAAGTCGCGCCCAACGCATAAACGTCGGCGCGGGCATCGACGTCACTGCCGCTGGCTTGTTCGGGCGCCATGTAATCGAGTGTTCCCAACAGCTGACCCATCGTCGTTTGCAAGCTGACATCACAAGCAGCCGACTGCATCCTGGCCAAACCGAAGTCCAGGATCTTGACGTTACCCTGTTGATCGAGCATCAAGTTGCTGGGTTTGACGTCGCGATGAACAACGCCGCGGGCATGCGCGTGGGCAAGACCCCGCGCCGCTTCCATGACGATCGCGCAGGCATCGGCAACCCGCAGCGGACCGGCCGATTTCGAGACGCGGTTCAAATCGACACCGTCGATTTGTTCCATCACCAGGTACAAAGTCTCATCGCACTGTCCGGCATCGGTGGCCCGAACGATTGCCGGATGGTCCAACACCCCGACGGCCCTCATCTCCCGGCTGAACCGCTCTCTGGAAACGGCGTGTTGTTGGGTTGTCGGCAATAGGACTTTCAAAGCCACTTGCCTGCCCAGATGTTGATGTCGGGCGGCAAAAACGACGCTCATTCCGCCGCGACCTAGCACCTTTTCCAGCACGTAATCGCCCAGTTGGCCACGCGGCTGGGCCACCGGTTCCTTTGTGGCCGTCTCTGCCTGGTACGGTGCCGAGGCGACCTGTTCGATCCAAGCTGGAACATCCGCCCCGTTGTCACCGCCTTTGACTTTCAGTGTTCGCACCAGCGTGTCATCGGTATGATCCAATTCAGCCAGCGTATCTTCGCATCGAGAGCAGGAATCGAGATGGGATTCGATCGCGCCGCTCAATTCGTCCCCCGCCGTTCCATGGAGGTATCGCTGAAGCTCGTCTCGTGAGTAGCAGGTGGTGGCGAGCATATCGATAGGCTCCGGCAATGGTTCGTGACGCCGTTTCTGGGCAAGGTGGACCGACAAGACGCCGGCCCACCGAAAATTGGGTTATTTTTGGATAGGGAATGGGTTTGTCGGCATTCCGCCGATCGGTACCCTCCCCAAAGAACCAGTCTCAATCGGCTTCTAGAAGGTTCAACGAGTGGCGCGTGACACGACGGAAGAAAAAAGTTCTGGAAGTTCCGGCGGACTGAGTTTGGCGGAGCGCTTGCGGGATGGTTCACCGGCCGCCTGGCGTGATCTGGTCGAACTCTATGGGCCCCTGCTAGATCGTTGGTGCCGCATGGCCGGTGTTCCGCACGACGCCGTTGCCGACATTGCCCAAGAGGTTTTCCTGGCAGCCTTTCGGGGTCTGGATCGCTTTGACAGCCAGCGACAGGGAGCGACATTTCGTGGTTGGTTGTGGACGATTGCCCGCAGCCGGATTGTCGAGTTCTATCGTGGGCAAGGTGGAAAGCAGCGGGCAGCAGGAGGTTCGACCGCGCAAATCCATCTTCAATCAATCATCGATCCGATCCCGCTGGACGATCCGACCCAGCCCGATCATGCGTCGGGATTGATGCATCGCGCCCTGCAACAAATTCGCGGCGAATTCACCACCAGCACTTGGGACTTCTTCTGGCGAGCAACCGTGTTGGGCCATCCCACCGATCTGATTGCCAGCGAAAACGACGTCACACCCGCCGCAATCCGGCAAGCAAAAAGCCGAGTCCTCAGGCGGCTGCGAAAACAACTAGGCGACGGATAACGGGAAAGCCGGTTCACGGAGATTGGATCTCTGTTGCGCGAAGGAGAAATTGACCACGAATAGCACGAATCACACGAATAGGAAGAGAGAATACTTGTAGGCCAGTCAGCCCATCCTTCTTCATTCGTGCTATTCGAGTGATTCGTGGTCAACTTGAGCGCCAAAAAATTCGCTACGCGAATTCGCCGGCAAGTTGATCGATGCTATGAGCCTCACTTTCGGCTTCCGGTTCAACGGGCATGGAAAGATCGAGTTGCTGAGCCAGGCGGGCCAACGCTTGGGTATCGTACCGACGGCTGAAGGTCAGTTCGTTTGGCGATTCGGTCGCCTCGATCTTCACCGCGTTCATCACCCAGCCGCAGTGAATCTTCGGCTGGCAATCTTCGGCGAGTTCAAAGTGCTTGGCTGGCATCCACCACAGACCCTCCTCTAGCACCCAACCGTTGTCCGTTTCGTTTCGCTTGAATTTCAACCGGCTCTTTGCTTTGAACGGTCCGATTTCACCCTTGGGAAAAACAATCAACTCCGGACGTTTGAATTGACCGTATTTGCTCCACACTCGCGACAGGATCGGATCGAGCACCATGGTGCGGTAGAAGCGAATCCGCCGGCTGATCCAACGAAAAAGGATGGCGGCAAAAACAAGGATGCAAAGATTGATCACGGTGGCCAGCGTGGGGCTTAGCGCATAAACGACCATCAAAGCGGCACAAAGAGTCTTGTTGCACAATTCGAATATCGCGTCCAAAAACGGTACCGGCGTCAACCAGACCAGGAATTCAAAGAAGAACTTGACACTGTTGATCACCAGCACGTTGATCACCATCGCGATGGCAAGCAGCGTGTCCAGGGTGAATTGAAGCACGCCAAGCTGAACCACCGCGGCCGGTTGCTCGTCCCCCGATTCCATCGCCGCGGTCAATTTGATGGCCAGCAAGATCACGATCACCGCGTACGTTTCCAATTGATCGACGGCTTGTGCGAAAGGTTTGCTGACTTTGGTAAAACGTGGCGCACTGGTGACCGCGGTCAAGACCAAGAAAATCCCGAACAACCATTCGTTTTGCAGAGGACCTGTCGATCCCAACAGGGCGTTGTCGGTCACCCAATCGGGACCCCACAACGACAAGCCCGACAGGCAGGCGATACCAAAGAAAGGGGACATGGCAACCGGGGCCAGCGGTCCAAGCCAATCGACCACACCGATCGAGGCGACCCAGGAATTGGCCGCCACAATCTTTTCCGCGTCGAATTCGCCCTCCAGCTTCTCCTGAATCTGAAGAGCCGCCGCCGAGTTCGGTCCGCTTTCTTCTTGCGAAACATCTTGGGCAACGGAGGAAAGATCCAGTCGGGGAGGAGCGATCAGAAAAACGATGATCGCCAAAACAAGAACTCGTCGCATCGATCACTCCGCAAAAAAGAATCGCTGTCCAGCCAACAGTCTAGCGATTTGTCATCGGCGCATCCCATCCTTGTTCCCACGCTCCGCGTGGGAACACACGATCGGCCGCTCCGCGGCCATTCCCAAACCATCAACAATCCGCAGAGCGGAAAACGAGTGTTCCCACGCGGAGCGTGGGAACAAGAATGAGAATGATTTTTCTCAGATTCGCGTACCTGTACCAGCGGGCATCAGGGTCCTGGCGATCCCCCTTGATGTTCCAGGCCCACTTCACCGGATCGACCCGCGGCCCATTTCTTGAGCCCTTCGAGCCGCTGTTTGCCGCGCAGCCAGTATTCTTCCCCCAGGGTCTTCTGGTGAGCGATAACCAGTTCCCGATAACGGTTTTCAGCGGATCGAATCGGTTCGTACCAACCCAACGATTCGATCTGTTGGGCCAGTTCCGCCGCGATCGCCTGATGCCCGGCGATCGTTGGATGGACGTGGTCGAGAAAAAACTCTTTGTCGATCACGCCGTCCGGGATCTTGACACCTTCTGCGTTCCGCTGGTCGAACATCGGGCGCGGATCGACCAGCGGCAAAGAGTATTCGGTCGCGGTTTGAACGACGCAGTCGACGATCGACGATGTCGCCCGCAGCGGACAAACGTCGTGGTCCCGCGCGGCGACAAGGTGGCGATATGCCGACGTTGCGTCGCCCAGCTCGTAGTGCAGCCGGCCGGCAAGGTAGTGGGCACCGGTGTGTTGGGAGTCAATTGCCAGGCATTGGTTGCACGCTTCCAACCGAGTGTCCGTGCCGGCAGAAGCGTCGCAAGCTGCTTTCCATGCCGCGGTCAGCGCAGACAAATCGGCGGCAGAAAGCGAATCGGACGGCGCTGTTTTGAAGGGAGGCGTTGCCAACAGATCGGCGGTGGGCACACAAACGAGGAGCGGCACACCGGCACGTTGCGCCGCACCGGCCATGCGGCGAAAGGTTTTGGCAAAGTGCTCTTCGACTCCCCGGCGCCACGGCCGATCGCGCCGATATGCCTCCAGTCCACCCGGATGATCGAGTCTTGCGTCGACTTCGCCCGACATGGTCGTGCTGGTGGCTGGTTCGGCAGAAAACGACCCTTGCACCCACCGCACAAGACGAGATTTCGATCCAATCCGGCTGGCCAAACGCCTCACCGTACCCATCGACCGCACTTCCGCGTAGGTGCGATCTTCCAAAAACTCGTTGTGGCCGGTGTACAGCACAATCGCGTCGGGTTGATGTTTCAGAACCTCGTCCAGGATCTTGGCCACGCGATAGCTGGCATAGGAGACTCCGCCACAATTGACCACCTCGAACTCCAGATCGGGACATGCTGCTTGCAAGCGCAGACGCAGCCAACTGGAAAAGGCGGTCTCGGTTGCGTAAGGCCGACCCTGGACGGTTGATCCGCCGAGGACAAAAATGCGCTTGGTGGTCGCCGGTTTGTCGATCGCAAAGGAGGCGGGCTGAAAAAAATTGAAACGTTGCGGTGGAATGATCCACCGGCCCGTCGCTTCGTCGCGCTGAAACAGCGGTTGAAGCTGCTGCAGATTGACCAGCGGATCGTAGTCGACCGCCTCGACCGCCGGATCGTCGACAAACAAACGCAAGCCGACTTCCGCCACAATGAAGGGAAGCAGTCCCAGCAAAAGAGCCATGCATCGCATCGGCCACCGCCCGCGCGGTCGCCGGCGGTTGTCGCCCTGTTCACCTGGCGATCTGGTGTCGGTGGTGGCGTTACCTTCGGCCATGACGAATCTGCTGAAAACCAATTCATCCAAGGGTTGATCGATTGTCCCAGCATATTTACTTCACCGGTTATCGCGGTACCGGAAAAACTTCCGTCGCTCGGATCGTCGCCGAAACTCTCGGCCGCCCGCTGATCGATTTGGACCAGCGGATCGAACAAAAAGCGGGCAAATCAATCGAAATGATTTTCATCGACGGAGGCGAGACGGCGTTTCGAGAAATCGAATCGGAAGTCCTGTTGGAAACCGATGCGTCACCGTCGGCGGTCATTTCGCTTGGCGGCGGCGCGATCTTACGACCGGAAAACCGCAGCTGGATCCAGGAGCACGGAATCTGCATCTGGCTGGATGCCGATGCCGAAACGGTCGCCGCCAGGCTTGCCGGTGATCAGACGACTCCCACCAAGCGTCCGTCGCTCACCGATCTGGATCCCCAAGAGGAGATCGTCCGGCTGATGACCCAGCGGCGGCCGCTCTATCAGCAGGTGGCCAACCTGCGAATCGACACTTCGACCAAGACCCTCCAACAGGTCGCCGACGAGGTCGTGCAGTTTGCTAGCAAGGGCGATTTCAGCGGTCCTTCGTGACGATCCCGATCGCCAAAAAATCCGGGGTTTTGCGGCACAGTGCCATCGCGTTAAGCTGTGCGAGACTGGTAAGACAGTGGTTTTCAGGTGGTTGCAAAAGAAAGGAATCCAACGTGTTTGTCGCAGCGTCGACCGAATGTTTGCCCGACAAGGAGTTACAAGAAGCGATCGAGATTTTGCAGGATCTCGAATTCACAGCGGTCGAAATCGCGATTCACGAGTCGGCTCCGCATGTCAAACCGAGTATGTTGCTAGCCGACCCCGATCGGGGAATCCAGCTTCTGCGCCACACCCATCGTCTGGATATCTCCGGGTATAGCGTTCAGCTAGCATCCACCGGTGATCAGCACTACGAAGACTTCAAGGGCCTTTGTCGAATTGCCAAGGCCACCAAAGTGGTCAACCTCACGATTCCCTCCGCCGAATTGGGAACGCCGTTCAACGAGGAAGTCGAGCATTTGCAACGCCTGGTCGATGTCGCCGAAACAGAGGGAATCCGCGTCGCGGTTCGCAGCCAGCTGGGTTGTCTGAGCGAGGATCCGGACACGTTGATGGTCCTTTGCAACAACGTCGACGGTTTGGGGATCACGCTCGATCCGAGCGTTTACATCACCGGTCCGGCGAAGGGAAAGAACCTGGACAAGATTCTAAAATTCGTCTGCAACGTTCATCTGCGTGATTCACGTCCCGACGCGTATCAGGTCAGCGTGGGCCAGGGCGAAGTCGACTACGGAAAGCTGGTCACACAACTGGAACGCGACAAGTACGACCGTGCGTTGACGGTACACATGATTCCGATGGAAGGATTGGACCATCGTGTCGAACTGAGAAAACTGCGGCGATTACTGGAAACGTTGTTTTAACGTTCGTTCCGCCCCGATGGAGATGCGATGCCATTCAGTCGCGATCTTGTCGAGATCCTTCAGCGTGGGCTAGGGGAGCAGGTTGATCGTCGGCGGTCGGCGCTTTCGCCCGATCTGGCGTACGGCCGCCACCGAGGACCTGTCGGCAACCATGCTCGATTGGCGGCTGTTGCCGTGGCGATCTATCAGGATGACCAAGGTCAGTGGACGATTCCGCTGACGCTGCGGCCGGCCACTTTGACGCACCATGGTGGACAGGTCAGCTTGCCAGGCGGGCGGGTCGAGCAAGGAGAAGAGATCCACGAGGCGGCAGTACGTGAATTTGAGGAAGAGTTGGGCGTGCGGGCCGAAATTCAATGTGATTGTGGCGAACTGTCGACGCAGTATGTCTACGCCAGCGATAATCTGGTTCATCCGGTCGTCTTCACCATTGCCCGACCGACGATTCCCTGGCGGCCCGATCCGACCGAGGTGGCTGAGGTGATTTCGCTGCCCCTGAGTGCCCTCACGGATCCCTCGCGTCGCTTTGTGGTCAACAGGTCACGGCCGCTTCGTCGCGACGGCCAAGAAGTGGGCAACTTGAGCTACCGCGCCGCCGCCATTCGGCATCGCCAGCACGAGATTTGGGGAGCAACCGCACTGATCCTGGACGAATTGGCCCAGATCTTGCAACAACCCCAATGAACCAAGACAAGCCTGCCATCGGTGACCCGGTAGGCCGACTTGTTCCGGAGTCGGCGAGCGCACCAAAACCCAGAAATTCGCCGACTTGGGGAGAAGCTGGCCTACACTTTGCCTCGATCCGTTGGCGGGTTACCCTTGTGACCCCCGCAAATTGACACTTTCGGCGGCGGTCCTACAATTCCGACGCCAATTGAAGAATCAACAAATCAACTCCCATCTGAAGAAGGAAATAGTGCGATGGCTTCTGATGCCGTGAAAGAATTCAACGACGACAATTTTGATGCTGACGTGTTGCAAGCCGACGGCGCGGTGCTGGTCGATTTTTGGGCACCCTGGTGCGGACCCTGCCGCCAGATCGCCCCGATGATTGACGAACTGGCCAGTGAAAACCCGAACGTGAAGATTGGCAAAGTCAACATCGACGATAACCCCAGCGTTGCCCAGCGTTTTGGAATCAACAGCATCCCGACGCTGTTGGTGTTCAAAGGGGGCGAGGTTTCCGAGAGCTTTGTTGGAGTCCGGCCCAAAGCCGCGCTACAAGAAGCGCTCGATGCCGCCGTCGGAGCGTAACGTCGGCGATTTCTCCGAAATCGCAACGCACTGCGAAAAACGCACCAGCCGGTTCTTCGAACCGGCCGACAACCCATCATCTGGAGATCTCAATCTCCAGCGGCTCGATCCAATGCTTTTGTTCGGCGGTGTAATACAGGTAGGCCCGCGATGCCGGGCCGGTGTATCGACCGGGAACGGTTGCGGTGACCGTGAAGTCGATCTCTTTGACCGCTCGCGGTTCGACCGTCCTCCAGTAGAAGATCACTTCCCGCCCGCGCAGTTCGTAGTAATCGAACTTGCCCGCATCCCGAAGTTCGTCAAGCTCCTCGGCACGCGGCTCGACACCACCTGGTAACCCCACGATCGCGACGGTCATTGGCTGACCCGATGGGGTGACATTTTCCATCCGCGTTTTCACGGTCAGCGTGTCACCCGCTTTCGTCTTGCCGTCGCCGGTCATTTCGGTCGACAGGACCATCGGGCAAGCAGCATCGCTTTTCGGTGTGATGGCGTGATAGGCCAGATCAATCGTGTAGGGAAGGTTTTTCACGCCGCGTGCGACCAGTTCGATTTCGACGTTCGATTGAGCATCTTGCAGGTGCGCGCCCAGCCCCTGGATCTCGACGGTCGATCCGCTTGCCGGCTGGCTGGGCAAGGCGGCTTGGCCGATCGTTTCGCCATGCAACAAAACCTCCAATTGGCCACCCGATTGACCGGCGGCGCGGTCGGACATTGCCACCAAGGCTTTCAGCGCTAACACGGTCGCTTGAGTTGAACCGAATCCGGAATTGCCGCTGCGGTTCTTCGTAATCCACTCCGCCGCCGCACGAGCTTGCGGACCGAACTGGGGGCTTTTCAGCCAAGCGAGAGTTGCTAGCGCGGTCGTTTCCATTTTCCGTGAGATGCCGCCGCTGGAGGTGACGGTTGTTTTTCCCTGCAAGCTGCCATCATCGGCCTGCAACTCCGTCAGCTCCCGCAGCAACTGCTCGCCCTCGGAGGTTCGTTTGACGTTCAACAGCGTCGCGGCCGATAGCGCGATCAAGTAAGGATCGTCTGACCGGCTGGCAATGTCCGCCAGTTGGTCCAATTCGGCGGCAAGTTCGCTGGCAGCGCGGCGATCGTGTCCAGTCGCCACGTCCGCTTCGGTGATCGCCCACAAGACATAGGCATTGACGATTTCTTGTTGTACCGACCAGACGTGCAGATGCCTGGGGTTGCGATGAAAACCACCCTGGCCATCTCGCCGGCCCATCAGCCAGCGGCGAGTCCGCACCATCATTTCATCGCTGACCGCCATCACGCGAGCCATGTCGGTGAACTGCATCAACCCGAATGCCGAAAGGGCCTCGTGTCCCGGATCTTTTCCAAACCATTCGTAACCGCGCTCGCGGCACTCAAAGCTGGTCAGTTTCTGGTACCCGCGGTCCAACATCCCGCGAGCACGCCGAGAAACGTCGGGGTTGGCGATTTCATTTTCTTGCAGATACAGCAGTGCCATCGTATTGGGGTAGTTCGTCGCCGAGGTCTGTTCAAAACAACCGTGCGGCTCGCGCAAAATGCTTTCGACCCCCGACATCACATCGGCAAGCGGTGACGGATAGGCTCGTATCGTCACGGCCAGCGATCCGTCGACCATGTCGCGTGGTATCGGCAACCGGATCTTGGCCGATTCATTGAGAGTTCCTGCCAATGACTGCCGCGCCGGATAGCCGGCCGGTGACACATGAACCGGGCGCCGAACGGTATCACCGAGGCTGCCGCCGGCGACCCCGCGAATCTCGATCATCGCATCGGTTTCAGCCGATCCTTCCAAGACATTTAGCGAAATGTGTTGCCGTGATCTTTCCTTTCCAACCAAGCTGAGCATCCGGTTTTCCCCATCAATCAACTCGATGGCGTCGTCCGTTTTCAGTGACAACTCAACGCCAACGACCGTATCGGTCGCGTTGATCACGGCGATCGGCAAATCGATCCGGTCGCCCGTGGTGACCTCCAGCGGCAGCTTCGGTTCGATCTGGAACGGAAGCCGCGATGTGATGACGTTGTCGCCCGAACCGATCCGTCCGTCGCCCGAATGCCCGTCGACGTTGATCCGAAAGGTCGTCACCGAATCGGAAAGGTCGAACCGGATCGTTGCCTTGCCAGTCGAATCGGTGATCAGCATCGGTTGCCAATACAACGTTTCGGTGAAATCCTCGCGAACACCGCTTTTACTCTTGCGATGTTGATGAGCGTATTGCCGAATGGGAAACCGCAGTTCGTCCAACAATTGATCGGCCAACGCGTCGGCATCCAGGCCACGAGCGGTCAACAACCGTTGTAGATCCTGTTGAGAAATCAGTCGCTGCAAGTTTTCGGCGACCGACCTTCCCGTCAGCGCGTATTTTTCGTCTCCTTCCCAATCACCAAACTCGCCGCCGGTATTTCTGTTTCGAAGCGAATCGGGAGCACCGGCGCCCTGAGCGGAATCGGCCGGTTTCGGAGCAGATTCAATCGTGCTTTCGTCGACGTCTTTCGCGGCATCGGCACGGGCTTCGGGCATGGGCAATGGCGGCGGAGCGGTTTCCTCCGGCACCGCTTTCGCCATCGGAGCAGCGTTCGCCATCGCCATGTCCATTTCCATTTCAGCATGTTCGCTCGCCGACTCCTCGGCCATTTGCATGTCTGCCGATTCGAGCGCCGCCGCCCCCGGAGCCACCATTGCCTCTTGGCTGCTACAACCGTAAACGAACCACGACACCGATGTGATCAGCAACAGACCAGCCACACTGGACCGCGCCGGGTGACGCAGACGAATGACGATCGCAAACAACCAGATCGCCAAGATCGCCAACATCAAAAACCGCGCTTCGATGAGAAGCTTTTCCCAAGCCACACCGATCGCTGCCCGATACTTTTCGAACCTTTGCTCGAAATGCGATCGGTTGTCAAAACGCTGTGGCGCCGCGGCAACGTTGTCGTCACCGTCCAACTCCAACAACCGGATCAGTTGCCCGCGGAAATCGACGTCCGCTTCACTGGCCGAACCGCTGATGAAACGTCGCCATCCCTGGGTTCCCAGCAACAAGTCCAACGACTCGCCCGCGTCGGGATTGTCGCTGAGATAAAAATTCGCATGTTCCAAGTCTTCCGGCGATTGCACCTCGCTGGTCAACAAAAAGTGAGTTCGCAGTGTTGGCCGCTCCGTTTCATCCAGGCTGATCGCCGCGTCATCGACCACCGAAACACCCAAAACGGCAGGCGTCGGATGGCCTGATTCATCACGCACTTGCAGTGTCAGCCGAAGAGGTTCGCCCGGTGAACGTTCCAGCTCGCTCTCCGCTTCGACCACGTCGACCTGCAACTGCTTTTCATGGCGGCGGAATACAAGACGTTCCACCAAAGGCTGATTGGTTTGCACGTCGATCACGGTGACTCGGATCACACCGCTGGCGTCATCACGCACAGGCAGCAGCATCGTGTTGTCACCCACGCGCAGCCTGGTTTTCTTTTCACCGACCAATTGGCCGCGGCAAACCGCGCGCACGATTGCCTCGCGCCGAGTCTTGGATCGCACGATGACCGAAATCGGTTTGTCTTTGGCAAAGACTCCGACGCCGGTATCGATCACGGGCAAGTCCTTGACGACCGCCGGCAGTCTGGGCGTATTCGTCACGTCGACCGGCGCGGTGACCTTCAACACGTATCGCTCGCCCCGCCGCGGTACGAAACTGAATCGCCCCATCCCGTCTCGAATCGTTTCGACCTCGGCGACACTTTGCCCGGATCGCGTCAAGATTTCGCCTGCGATGTGAACCGGATCACCAAGTGAGTCGCGGGCTGCGAAGTAGACTCGGTTTTTCAAACCGTCGACCAGGTAGCCCCCTTCCGGATAGAACTCGACCTCGACACGTCCCAGCTGAATGGGAATCGTCTTGGTTTGTGTTTCTTGAGTGCTACCGTCGTCCACCGCGATCGACAATCTGCCGGCGCCCTGGCCGATGTGCTGGGGCAACAGGAACGATACCACGCAAGTGCCCGCCGGTGATGTCGTTGTTGCTTGCTGGTAGATCACTTCGTCATCCACCACGGCGGTGACTTGCAGCGGCACGCCAGCCAGCGCGCCCCCTTCGGCCCGTTCCGCCACGAACTCCGCTTCCACCGTTTCGCCGGGACCGTAGCTGCGGCGGCGAAACTCGATCTCTTTCTTGAAACGAGGCACGCGGTAGGCGCGGACTTGAAAATCACGACGCTCTTCTGGAAAGAACCCGTCCAAACTCTTCGCCACCAGCGTGTAAGAACCGCCCGGTGCCGTCGACGGCAGAGTGAACGATCCGTTTCCGACACCTCGATCGGAAACACCTTCGGTGAAAGCGCCGGGGACCATGGCACCGCTGGGATCGATCAGCTCGAATCGGATCGGCACATCGACGCTGGCTTGCAGAGATCGTCTCTGCAGCGTCAGCGAACGGAAAAACACCGTTTCTCCAGGGCGATACACCGGTCGGTCGACGGTCAAATGAGTCAAACATCGAGTCGGTTCCAGCGGCACTTCCAATGTCGATTCGCTCAACGTGCCGTCGGCCGAACGAGCAGTGACGCGCAATCGCGCGCCGCTGGGGATCGCCAACTCGCTTGGCAACACCACGCGGCCCGTGCCATCGGATCCTGTTTCTGCCGTACCGTTAAACAAGACGCTGCCGCGGGCAAGTACGGAAAAGGACAACGACGCGGGTGTCACCGGCAACGTTCCCGCCGAGGTCGCATCCAACCGGCTGGTCACAAACCGAAATTCGTTCTCCGCCGCCGCCTGATGTCCCGGCGTCGCCTCGGCTTGCAATCGCAACACCGCGGCAGGTTGCCGAGGCGCACGATCGACATACCACGAACCGATCACCAGAAAACCGATCGACGCCGCGGTCGCGGCAATCGCGGCCGAACGAATCCACCATGACTTGAGGTTGCCGGTTGGTCGAACCTTGGTGTGAGTCTCACCATCGGTCGGTCGGTCGTCCGTTTGCTTGTCGGGCGCCGGCGGTTCTTTCACCAGTTGGGCCATCACTGGTGAGGAATCGTCGTCGGATGTCGCGGCCTGGCCGTTGGCGCTGGGAGCCGCTTGCAACAGCGAAGGAATGTTCAATCCGGGCAAACTCGTGCCCTGGATCTTTGCCGCATCGGCCAGCTTGCCGGCCAGTCGCAGTGTGCTTGCCCATTCACTGGCAACTTCCGGATCGGTTTCAATCGCGGCTCGAAGCTTGGCCGCTTCCTCTTCGTCCAACAAATCGTAATGCAGCTCCAGGAGCGACTGTCGGAGTTCATCTTTGGCACTCATGATTGGCCTCCCACAGATTCTCGTAGCTGACGAATGGCGGTTCTCATTCGCGTTTTGACCGTACCAAGAGGCAAAGAGGTGGTCTCGGCAATTTGTTCGTAGGTGAGAGATCCGTTCTGACGAAGCAAGAAAACCTCCTGCTCTTCCGGCCGCAGACTCAGCACCGCGTGTTGCAGCGTCTGCATCTGTTCGTCTCGTATCAGGCCCGCGTCAGGCCCATCGGCAGTCGATACCATTTGCACGTCCTCGACAATCGACTGCCGCCGCCGATTCCAGGCGGCTTTGCGACAGTCTCGACCAGTATTCAGAGCGACGCGAAACACCCAGGCTTTCAAGTTCGCGATCTCGGAAATCTGCTCCCGATGCCGCCAGCACTTCAAAAAAGTCTCTTGCAACGCGTCGTGTGCGTCTTCCATGTTGCCGACCAGGTAAAACAGCGTCCCCAAGATTTCTCCATGCGCATCGGCAAACAGCGTCTCCAACCGTTGGCGGGAGTCCGCCGAATCCAGCGCGTCGGATGTCGGGGGCGTTGATTTCATGGGTCTGATGGTAAGACGAAGCGGCCGCCGCGTCGGATTTCCCTTTCTGGTCGATTTTTGCCGGTCCATCCGAGATCGGTGTCTAAAGACGTCCCATCCGCCACCAGTGACAGATCGCCATCCACCAAAGTAGCGAAACTCGCCAAGAGTTTCGGCCACACCGCCAATTCGCCCGAATGATTCATCACCATCGTGGGCCGCAACAAGCAAGCCCCTACGGCGATTGTTTTGAGCTTCAGCAGTTCTGACAGGCTCTCTCGCCGATGGCATCAACTGATTTCGCGGTGCTGGTCAGCGCAACGACACACGGAAAAAACCGCGAAAAAGAGTATTTTGGGGCATCGGATTCGTGTAAGGTTCCGGGTTCGGCAGGATGAAACGTGACGTAGTAGCCTGAAAACGGCCATACCAAAGCATCGGCGGTGGCGAGTGTTCTGGATGAGCCTTGCACGACATCGTTTTCTTCACAGGTAACGATGCTGGCCGTGCCCTTATCGTATTCCCTCATCCTGTCCTGGAAGCGTATTTGTGGTTCATCGAAAGCATAGGACGTCAGTCCGGTCTGCGCGCCGCTCGCTGTTGCAAAAACTTCTCGGTTTCGACACCAGGCAAAGTCGACGAAAACGACCTTCATTCCGCCCGATGTCCCAAACGCTCGAGCCGCGCCTGCTGCTGGCCGGGCCGTCTGAAACCACGATCATCGACGAAGGTGAAGCTGGCTTCGTCGCCACCGGGGCGTGGGTGAACGTTACTGGTTCGGGCAAGGGCTACCACGACGATTTCGCCTACGCCACGTCGGGTGACGGATCGAAAATCGCGACTTGGACTTTCGATGTCGACCCAGGACAATACAACATCTTTGTGTCATGGAGGGCATGGAGCAATCGAGCGACTGACGCGCCGTTTACCGTGCTGGACGGCGCCACGGCAGTGCAAACGTTTACGGTCAATCAACAGCTTGCCGCCGCGCCGGATGCGATCGAAGACGGAACCAATTTCCAGAAGCTGGGAACGGTTGCGGTGACGGGAAACCAATTGGTCGTGGAGCTTTCGGATCAAGCCAACGGCCTTGTCGTTGCAGATGCGATTCGGATTGAGCAAGCCGTCCTGAGTCCGGAAGTGAGTGTTTCCGTTGATGGCGTCTCCCTGGAAAACGGATCGGGAATCCTTGACTTTGGCGAGGTCTTGGTTGGGGAAACAGAAACCGCAGCGGTTACGGTCACCAACGTGGGTAGCCTCGACCTGCTGCTCGATTCGCCGATTCAGTTGACTGGGTTCGATTTGGCGAACGACTTTACCTCGACGATGCTGTCGCCGGGAAGTTCGACAACATTCGAGATCGATTTTGCTCCGACATCCGAGGCTGGCTACAGCGGCGACATTTCGTTTACCAGTAACGACCCCGACGACAGCCCGTTTGAATTTTCGGTTGTCGGGCAAGGCGTTGTTCCCAGCGATGCCGGAGTGATCGACAACGGTGACTCAGGTTTCACCACCGTTGGCAGTTGGACGACTGTGAGTGGCGCGGGTAAAGGATACGGTGACGATTTCGAGTATGCCGCGGCGGGGGACGGCAGCAGCCAGGCTCATTGGACTTTCCACGTCCCAGCCGGAGAATATGCAGTTTCGGCATCTTGGAGAGCGTGGAGCAATCGCGCCACCGACGCCCCGTTTGCGATTTTTGACGGCACCACGCTGCTGACGACCGTTCACGTTGACCAGCAGCAGCAGGCGGTCGCCGATGTCGTCGTCGATGGCACGAACTTTCAAGATCTAAGCACGGTTCCCATTACCAGCGGGCAACTGGTGGTCCGATTGGCCAACGACGCGAACGGACTGGTTTCGGCGGATGCGATTCACGTTGAAAAAGTGGGATCTGGGTCACCGTCGTTCACCTTTGTGGTTTCGGAGTCGGATGATTCGACCTTGGTTTTTGAAAACGGTTCGACCGACACTTTGACCGTCGTACTGGAAACGGCTCCATCAAGTAACGTGGTTTTGGACGTCACCGGTACCGATCCGTCGGAGGCAACCGTTTCGCCTAGCCAGTTGACGTTCACGCCGTCCGACTGGAACGTGCCGCAGACGGTGACGGTCACGGGTATCGACGACGGTGATATGGATGGCGACCAGGTCAGCAACGTCGTCGTTCAAGTCAACGAACCGATGTCCGATCCGTCGTTTGCCGGTTTGCCTGCACAATTGGTCCAGGTCACAACGGTTGACAGCGGTCAGCTATCGTGGAGCGATGACGGCTCGGTACTGACGATTACTGGTGGCGATGGCGACGATGAGATTCACGTTCGGGAGCAGGACGGCTGGCTTGTCATTGATTCGGGGACGCGAAGATTTGCAACCAACGTGTCTGCCGACCCATCGTCCACCACTCGAATCGATATTTTCGCCGCCGGCGGAGACGATTTCGTTACCGTTGACCCGGCTATCACCATCTCCGCAAACATTGATGGCGGCGACGGAAACGACACACTGCATGGTGGCGGCGGCGACGACATCATTGAAGGGGAGTTGGGTTCTGATGTCCTGCGTGGGTACGCAGGCGATGATCACTTGATTATCGATGCAGACGATTCCGAGACGCTTGGCGGTGAAGGACAGGACATCGCTAACGCCGGTGGTTCCTTGAGCGGTGTGCAATTGGCAATGGCCGCACTTGGCTTTAAACATTTCTGGGGGAGCCCGTTCGACGATCATGTGACCGCGGAAGGATTGCCTTATGGAGCCCATCTCTATGGGTTTGGCGGCAATGACACGCTCATCGGCGGCGATCATGTTGACGTGATCTTTGGCGGTGATGACGACGACTTGATTATCGGCAGACTGGGTGTTGATGGCCTTGATGGCCAAGCCGGTAACAACACCGTCTTTGCCGACCACGAGTGGAGTTTTGACAGCGGCACGCTTCGGGTGGATGGCTCCTCGTCGAATGACGCGATCACGGTCGCCGAGTCCGTCACGGGAACGATTCAGATTGCGGTCGTGGGCGGATCGGTGACTGACACGGAACACCCATTAGCCAACGTGACGCTGCTGGAGATCTACGGCGGTGACGGCGACGATGCATTGACGGTCGGCAGCAGTCTGACCATTCCGGCACAGATGTTTGGCGGCGACGGCGACGATGTACTGACGGGTGGTGGCAGCAACGATGTGCTTCACGGCCAGGGCGGTTCCGATTCGCTGTATGGGAGAGCTGGTGACTATGACTGGCTGTTCGTCGACCACCTCGATTCCGTGATCGATGGTGGACCGGGAATCTTGGACTTGGTTGATGCCACGTATTCTCCAGCGGCCGTCAATCTCCAAATGGCCGGCGCGGCAGCGGAGCGGTTCTGGGGTTCGGATTTCGATGACTTTGCCGACGCGACCGGCGTAGCAACCGACGTCACGCTGAAAGGCAAGGGCGGCAACGACACGTTACTGGGCAGCTCCAACGACGACGACATCGATGGCGGAGCCGGGGACGACACGATTCGCGGCAGTGGCGGAGACGATGCCATCCATGGCGGGATAGGCGTCGATGAGTTGTTTGGCGATGCGGGCGATGATCACTTGCAAATTGATGCCGACGACTCTCAAACGCTCGGCGGCGAGGGCGACGACATTGTCGACGCAGCCAACTCTGCCATCGGCGTTGCCCTGTCATTGGCTGAACTCGGCTTCACCGAATTCCGCGGCAGCCCGTTTGCCGACAACGTCACCGCGGCCGGTTTGCCTTTTGGGGCCAGTCTGTACGGCTACGGTGGTGATGACGTTTTGATCGGAACGGATTTTGATGACCACATCGAAGGTGGTGCGGGAGCTGACTTCCTGATGGGACGCCTTGGTATCGACGTCATCATCAGCGACGAGTTCGACACGTTGGCCGAGCACCTTGAAACGGTGATCGAGTCTCCCGGCCAAAACTCCGTGATCTTTGACCGGACACCGACCTTGGTCTGGACACCGGCGCCTGCGGCAGCGTCCTACGAGATCGAGATCGAAGAAGTTGGTTCTGGCATCGTACTCCACCAAAGCAATATCACGTCAACGTCCTACACCGTCTCCGATGTTTCCCTGAACGTCACAGAACATCGGATTCGGATGAGGGCGTCCGATCCCAATGGGAATGCAGGAGAATGGAGCCTGCCCCACACGTTGGTTGTCTCTGACGCGTCACCAGCCGTGTTGATGCCAACCAATGGCGCTAACACGGCCATCGACACACCAACGATTACCTGGGAAGCGATTCCGGGTATCAGTCAATATGAAATCCGAATCCATGAAATCGGTCTGACGGGTGATACCACTGTCTTGCAAAAGACTGGGATCATCGGCACGACGTACACCGTCGATCCGGCAGATACCTTGATCGGTCAACCGCTCAACCCACAGCAGCACCGGGTTTGGATTCGGGGTGTCGATGCCGTTGGCAGTCACGGATCGTGGGGGCCCGCCAGCGACTTTACGATCCTGCCGGACTATCCGGTCTCGCTGGAGGTGACGTCGATCACCGAGCACAGCGCTACGCTTTCCTGGGATCCCGTACCGAATGCGCAGTCGTACGACGTGTCGCTTATTCAGACGTACGACGACGTCGATCACACGATCCTCTTCCAGGACGGTATTCCATCCACGTTCCTTGACATCATCGACTTAACCCCTGGCAGCCAATACCGGTTCGTGGTCCGTGCGATCGGCATGAGCGGCAACGCATCCGCATGGAGTCAGCCCAAGGAGTTTCAAACCGCAGGAACGCTTCCCCCGTTGAGTATTGACGTTGATGACGATGTGTTCCGTGAAGGGGGCACAATGGGGTTCGTCTACGGAACCATTCGCACGAACTTCCCCCTGTCGACCGACACCATCGTCTCGCTCACCGCCGTCGACGGCACCGCAATCAATGCCCTCGACTATAAACTGATCGACCACACGGTGACCCTTGCTGCTGGAAAGATGGCCGTCCCGTTTGCCCTGGACATCGTGGACAACACGGAGCTCGAAGAGACTGAAGACTTTCAGATCACCGCCACGGCGGGAACTCTGTCGGCATCAGGCACCATCACCATCCTCGACGATGACTTCGTCGTTTCCGCTCGCAGCGACTTCTTTTTTGAGGACGAAGGTGACGGCGAATTCACACTTCGTCGAACCGGTGATCTCAGCAGTCCGGTCACCGTCAACTACTCCATCTCCTCTGGATCAGCCATGGGCGGAGTTGATTTCTACGCCGACCTCTTCGGCTCTGTCATCCTCTCACCGGGCATCGAAGAAAAGTCCATCTCTTTCGCCATCGTTGACGATAACACGCCGGAAGGCAACGAAACGCTGTCCCTGCAGATCGAGTCGGTGTCGGCCGGCAGCATCGGCACGGCGTCCGCGACGGCGACAATCGTGGATGATGACGTGCCAACCGTGTCGATCCATGACGGCCACGGAAGCGAGGCGACCGGAACAGGTAACTTCCGGCTGACGGTCGACTGGCTCGGCGAGCTAAGGCACGGCGGCATCACGGTTGAATATGAGGTCAGTTCCGGTACCGCAGACAACCCTGCCGACTTTGACATGCCGCTCAGCGGTACGTTCACGATTGCTGCCAACAGTGACCAGTCGATAGAAGGCTTCACGATCGTTGACGACTCAATGCTGGAAGGCATGGAGAACTTCGCCGTCACGCTGACCGATGTCACCGGAAGTCTACTCGACCCGTTTGACAATCCCATCGGCACGGTTGAACTTGGGCGATCCACGGCCACCATGGGCATCATCGATAACGAGGTTCCGCTGGAAATCTCCATCACAGACACGGTCGTCAACGAATCAGATTCAATTGGACAGTTCCTGGTGGAACTGACGACCGAGGCCGAGGCACCGGTGGATGTCACCTTTGAAATCGCCGCAGGCGGGTCCGCCACAACCGGTGTTGATTTCGTCTTGCTCGATCCGCTGACCATCACCATTCCGGTCGGCGTCACCTCCGTGCCGATCAGCTTCGCGCTGATGAACGATACCAACCCGGAACCGCCGGAAACGTTTTCGCTGACGTTGCTGTCCACGACCGACGGAGCCATCGATGACGGGACAGGGGTCGCGACCATCGTCGATGACGAGCTGGCGGTCGAAATCTCGGCGGCGGATGAATACGTTAGCGAATCAAGCCCGATTCCTGTCGGCTGGTTTGACGTCACGCTTAGTGCTCCGCTGTCGTTTGACGTGACGCTGGATTACTCCGTCGTTCCCTCAGGCAACACAGCCGTTCAGCCAGCTGATTACACCCTGAACGATGGAACGCTGACAATCGTGGCCGGAACCACGACGGCACAACTGCTCTTTGATCTCAACGACGATGCGCTGAACGAACCGACTGAAAAATTTCGCGTTGCTTTGTCGAACCCAAGTTTCGGCACGATCATCACACCGGTAGTCACGGCACATCTTTTGGACGACGAGTCAACGGTCCTGGTCTCCATCGACGACGTCATCGTCAACGAAGCCGACGGCTCGGCCGCGTTCCCCGTGACCACGAATGTCGCGGTGTCACACCCGCTGGTGGTGACGTACGACGTCGTGTCGCCATCGACGGCCGGCAGCTTTGACTACAACTTGCCGGAGCCGCGGACGGTCACGATTCCGGCTGGTGCGAATCAAGCCACGATTCCGTTTACCGTGCTACCTGACAACCGGGACGAGTGGGATGAATTCTTCAGCCTCGCGATCGTCGATCTCAGCTACGGAATCGATGCCACGGGCACTGCCACCGCCACCATACAGGACTGGAATTCCGGCGTGAGTGTCTCCATCGCCGACGCCACGTTTGCCGAAGGCGACGGTGCCGGCGGCGTCATCGTGCGCACCTCCGAAGCTGTCCTCTCGCCCCTGGTCGTGCGGTACTCCACGCACGACGGCACGGCGATCGCCGGATCCGACTATTCGGCCCTGACGTCGGAAACTCTCATCATTCCGGTCGGTGCGGACCAGGGAATCATCACATTGCCGTTACTGGATGATTCCGTGTACGAACCGGACGAAACGCTGACCGTTATCATCGACGCCGTCAACTACGGTTCTCTCGGCCAGGATGTTGCCAATGTGCAGATCACCAACGACGACGCCGACATCAGTCACGTCACGATCACCGTCGATGATCTGACGGTAGATGAACATGCCGGTACCGTCACCGGTACCGTCCGGCTGAGTGAACCAGTCTCGACCGACATCACGCTGGATCTGAGCGCAAGCGGCGGGGGCGCCACGCCGGGAACGGATTATCAGTTAACAGATCTGACCGTCACCATTGCCGCTTTCGGCACATCGGGAACTTTCAAACTGGAGATTGTCGATGATTCTCTGAAGGAGGCTCCTGAAACATTTGACGTCACGGCCGCCGTGGGAGCACAAGTCGGCAGTGGCACCGTGACCATCACTGACAACGAACCCAACGTGTCACTGCAACTGACGCAGACCGCCTTCCCCGAGGATTCCGGTGTGGTCAGCGGAACGGTGGTTGCCGACAGAACAGTTCTGACACCCTATACCGTCGAGCTGATCGTGACAGGAGGAACGGCCAGTCGATTCACTGACTATTCGATCGAACACCAAGTCGTGATTCCCGCCGGAAGTGACCGAGGGTCGTTCGCAATCACCATTCTGGAAGACAGTCTGCTGGAATCGGACGAAACATTTGATATTTCCATCGCATCCAATTCATTAGGTTCCGTTTCCGGTTCCACCTATACCGCACCCGGTTTCGCACCGCCTCCACCAGACGGAACAGTGACGATTCTGGACAATGACGTGACGGTTGGGGTCGTGGATCCTGATCCGCACAGTCCGATTGGTGGGCTGTACGACTTCCTGGAGGGAGCAACGTATTCCGATGGCGGACCATATCTGACTCTTTATGTCACTCGGCCGAACTTGCTGACGGACCCGGTAGCCGTCAATCTTGTGATCGGTCATGTAGCCGACGAACCACAGGCGATTCAGGGTGGGGACTTCGAACTACAGACTTCCGTGACCATTGACCCGAGCAGTTTCCCATCGAGCGGCAGTACGAACGCAGTATTTATCTCAGTGCCCCTGACAATCATCGACGACTCCGATCCGGAACCCATGGAATCGTTCACAGTCGGTGTGAGTGTTCTAAGCGGATCCAGTAACGTTCATGCTGGTGCTTCCGCCGTGATTCACATCGCAGACAACGACCCGTACACCCTTTCCATCTCAGGTAATACGGTGATCACAGAAGGAAGTTCGGCGGTAGCAACGCTTGAGCTTAACGGAGAACTGCCCCATGACCTCACGCTGAATCTGAGTGGCGGGTCGACCGGAATCACCCCGATTGCTGATGCAAACGACTACACCATCACTCCGAACAGCGTCACCATCCCCGCTGGTAGCACCGAGGTGCAGGTCACCGTTGCTGCAACAGATGACCCAAACCCCGAACCCACGGAATACTTCCGGCTGACCGCAACGGGCGCTGGGTTCACTAACCTGGTAGACTATTCCATCGTTGACAATGACACAATTCCCACACTGACACTGAGCGGCGCGACGTCGATCACGGAAGGTGATACCGGACAGGTCATCGTTTCCATCAGTTCACCCGTGCACACGGATCTGATCGTCAGCCTGCAGCCGACGTTTCCCTTCACGCCCGCGGCAAACAGCGGTGATTTTTCGCTCAGTGCGCTATCGTTGACTATCCCCGCCGGCGAAACATCAGCCACCATTGATATCACGGCCGTGGACGACAGCTTTGATGAGCCTGATGAACTGTTCACAATGACCGCGTCCGCTGAAATCAACGGCCAGACCATCACGGATTCGTCAGACCACACGATCATTGATGATGATGACGGCAGCGGTCCCACCCTGTCGCTGAGCCCCGGCAAGTCGCTGCTTGAGGGTACGTCGGACGAAGACGCGGAAGTCACCCTTAGTGACGCGCTGACGTACGATCTGACGGTCACACTGACCGGGTCCGGTTCAGGTTCGGACATTGCGGAACCAAGTGATTATTCACTCAGCACCTCCGTGACGATTCCTGCCGGACAGACGTCGGTGCCCTTTCACGTCGCCGCCCTGCAGGATGCACTCAGCGAGAGCACCGAGGGCTTCACGGTTACGGCCGCGGCGGTGATTGGCACACAGTCCGTCGCGGATTCGTCCACCTACACCATCATCGATGATGATGATGGCAGCGGAGACACGTATCTCAGACTGAATTCCGGGGCATCAATCACCGAGGGAAATTCCCGCCTGGGCAGAGTTTCTATCACCAGCGTCCTATCGACAGATCTAATCGTCTCACTGTCCGCATACGGATCGGGTTCGCCACAGGCCCAGACCAGCGATTATTCGCTGAGTCATTCCTCCGTGATGATCCCCGCAGGGGCAACGTCGGCTACATTTGACATCGTCGCCACAGAAGATTCCGTCAGTGATCCCAACGAGAAGTTCACAGTGATCGCATCGGCCGTCATTGACGGAGAAAGCCGGTCAGACTCGGCTCAGTTCACGATCATCGACAACGACTTCACGTTTGTGATTTATGACAACGGGTTTACCGAAGGTGTCGATGGCGAGTTCATCATTGCCCGCATCGGTTCTTACCTGCCGGAAGCCACCGTTGAGTATCACGCATCGAGCACGGAATCATACGGGGCAACACCCGGTCTTGACTTCGACATCCAGGGATCCACAGTGTCATTTGGAGCCGGGGAGACTCAAAAGACGGTTTCCGTCACAGTGCACAACGACAACTACGACGAACCGGAAGAGAACTTTATCGTCACCTTGTCTTCACCATCATTCGGATCCATTTCCGACCGGATCGGCAACTACACGATTGCAGACACCAACACTCTGCCGGGCAACCAGCCGCCGGATGTCACGCGGATGGACCATCACACCTGCACGGCCATTGGTACGATCGACTATCCGATCGATGTTGACGATCCCGATGAAGAACACCCCAATTCTACGCTTTCCTTCAATGAGCCGGGCGCTGGATTCGAAATCGTTGGCGCCGGCACCGACAGTCCGAAGGTTCGCGTAGATGCTTCTGCACTTGGTGATGGTACCCACGAAGTGGACATCACGGCGACGGATCCGAGCGGCGCGTCTGATACCGACACGTTCACCGTCACGATTACGTCCGAGCCGCCACAAAAGCCGGATGTCAGCGTGGATCAGCGCCTGCACGTGCTGGACGGGGACGACGAAGGCGCCGAAGTCAACCTGAACTGGACCGATGTCGCCGACCACTACCGATGGAAGCTTTACCGGTTTGGCATCGGTTCGGACGGACAGTACGGCTGGCAGAAATACGATGAAGGGGCCGGGCCGCAGACGGAGCACACCGCAGCTTCGCTGCCGGCGGGGATCTACTCGTTCGAAGTCAGGTCCACCGGCTGTTCCGGCTCGTCCGATCCGGACACCGTCTATTTTGCTGTCCTGAAACTGGACTTTCAGACGTTCGCTCGTAACACCGAAACACAATGTGGTTGCACCCATCACAACATTGGCCAGAAGATCTCACGCGTCACCGCCGACTCGGCCAGCGGCGATGTCGCGTTCGAACTGGGGATCGCACCGGCTGGTGCCGCCTTCGGACAATACACCAATCCGTTCTACAGGCCGGGATCGGACCGAGGCTCCGCGCTCTTCCTGTCAACGACTGCCTCTGGCAGAACAAGGACCACGATCGGAGCTGGCGTCTCCGCCGATAGTAGTGCTTACTCGCCAGGTCCGCAGTTCAGCACGAAATACGAGGGTCGGCTGGACGACGACGCCGACGTGGTGCTGAATACTCCGTTCTTCTGGGATCCTGCACCCGGCTATGCCGCACCGGTCTACGGAAGACAGCAGGGGGAAGCCGACCTTCAAATCAACATTGACTTCCCCGGCCTGAATAATAGCGAGACGGAATCGATCTCGACCAATCTCACCAAGGTGGCGTTCGATGTTCCGTCACAAAACCTTGACAATTCCCCGTTCGGTAAAGGAGTCTCACTGCCCGGCCTTGACTTCCTTGACATTTCCCAAGTCGGCGCCGGAAAAGCGCCCGTCTACCACCGCGGCAACGGCACTTTTGTCGAATATGAAACGACTGATACGGCGATGGAGTTCGATTCTCCCGATGGCTCGTACACCAAAGTCACCTCGCGCAGCGACGGGACGTGGGAAGTCACCACGGAACTGGGTGAGACCCGGACGTTCGACGGCTCCGGGCTGCTGACCAGCATCACGTCGCCCGAAGGCAAAATCACGCAATTTCAATACAAGGCTACAGACCTCAACGGGGATGGACTGGCCAATGAACTGGAGAGCGTCACGGATGTGGACACCGGAGAAACCGTGACCTACGCCTACGACTCTGGCACCGGCATGATCGACACCGTCACACATAGTCTGACCGCTGGGACGGCTGACGACAAAGTTTGGGGCTACGACTTCATGCCGGACGGTCGCCTTGAGAAAGTCACACTGCTGGCCGATCCGGCGACCAGCACGCCGGCGACGGCCACCAAGCTGGTGTACGCGGCAGACGGCAGCGTCACCCTGCAGAAACGGAATCAGCATGACGCGGTCGAAGAATCCACCACCGTGCAGTTCGACCAGTGGGACAACGTCCGTTCCGTGACCGTCAACAATACCTCCTCGGGAGACTCCCAGGTCTGGGACTTCACGTCCGCAGAGTCACAACAGTTGAGTGACGCTGCGGACAGCAGCATTGAAGTCACAAAAGGCTGGACACAGCCGAACCTCGACGCCTCACCGTCAGCCGTGATCTGGGCGGGACCACAGTCCACCGTCACACTGCCAGGCGGCGACCGTCGGACCGTCATGCTCGATTCGTTCGGCAACACGTTGTACGAAGGCCAGACCACGCAGACGCAGAACGGCCAAGTCGACGTGCGCACTCACTATGTGCGCAATCGTGATGGCCAGATTGTTGAGACCGTTGGACCGTACTTTGCACCCGTCAACCTCTTGATCGCTGATCCGACCGACCCTGCCTCCATCCCCGCGATACCTGCGGACGCCCTCCGCACGACCTACCAGTACGATTCTCTGAAGAGGTTGATCAGAATCGACTACCCGGACAACGGGACTGAGACCTGGAGTTTCGAGACCAGCGCGGACAGGAACTCAGAAGATCGCGGACCGCACCAGCCATACAGTTACAAAGACCAACTGGGTCGGGTGACAACGTATGCTTACGACACAGATGGCATGCGAACGAGAGTCACTACGAACAGTGCTTTCGGTGACCTACTAAGCGATACGGAATACGTTTACGCAGATGGGCTACTTGTCGCCGAAAAGCAGCGTCTTGGGATCAACGGCACAGTGCAGGACTCGGATAGCCCGGCCATCGGCTACTACTACGACGACATGGACCGGCTGATCCACACCCGCTATACCACGACGGCAGACGTCGGCGCTCCTCCGTCAGCGAGTGCTGCCATTGATGCCTGGATTTCACAGGGCTACGACAACTTTGGTCACTTGGCGTTTGTCACCTCACAATACCGCACCACATCATTTGATGCACAAGGCCGACCCGTCGTTCCCGGTAGCACAGTCCGCACGGAATTTGTCAACGATCGCGACGGCAACGTCACTCGCATGACGCTACCCGACCCGGATGGTAGCGGCCCGCTGGCCCGGCCCGTTTACGAGTACGAATACAACGATGCGGGAATGCTCGAATACTCGCTGGAACCGCCGCGACCAGGGCAGCTCGAAGTCGACCGTAAGATCAGCTACACCTATGACGGATTGGGACGCCTGAAGACCGTCACTACACCTGACCCCGATGGCACGACCGGACCTCTCCAGGCCGAAACCGTCCAGTACGTCTACGACGACCTGGACAACATCGTCCAGGAACGCGTGCTGGACGGCTCCGGCACGTTGCAGCGGCTGCATCTGTCCGAATACAACAGCCTCGGCTGGATGTTGTGGGATTCACAGGATTACCTCTTCGACGTCTCCACCGACGATATCGACGACCATGACCGGAATCGGTACTTCTACGACGCTCATGGCCGTGTCAGGGAATTCCACGCCTCAGGTGGCTACGCCGGTGCAGATTTGGTGTACACCTACTCGGACACCGCCAACTCCTATGCGGTCGAAGACCCTGACGGAAACGTACAGCGATGGACGTACGATGCCGGCGGACGACTCATCAAAGAGGAACTTGAGGGACCAGGTTACACGACTGCAACGGGCCTCGCGGTGGCCCCCGTATCCATTGCCACAAACTACACCTACCACGAAGGCTATACGGAGTACGTTTCCGGCAATGGCGAAATCATGCGTGGCACCCGGATTTCGCAGTGGCAGTCATCAGGCGGAATGAGTCAGAATCACAGGTACACGTTTGTGGGAGCCTTCGGTCAAACACTTGTCACCGAATTGAGCGATCCGGACGGCAGCGGACCACTGACTCAATCCTACACCACGTACACGTACGATACGCTCGGTCATCTGGTGTCCGTCACCGAACACAACGGCGCCAACTATGCAACCGCGCTTGCCGATCCCGATACCCGCACCTCGCAGTTCGAATACAACACCCGCGGAGAACGGATCCGCGAGATCACCCCCGATCCGGACGGCGCCGGCACTCTGCCAGCACTGGAAACCAACTACAAGTATGATAATCTCGGACGGTTGACGAACCTGTACTGGCAGAAGCCGCAGGATGATTCTGTGGACCCCCAGTCACCGACGTATGACCACGGCTGGTACGCTGAAACGGTATACGAATACTTTGCCAACGGCCTGCTGAAATCGGAAGCCGTTCTTGATGGCAGCGGCGACACCAGCGCCGCCAACGACTGGTGGGTCGACTACGACTACGACAACCTCGGCCGCCAGATTCGCGCTACCACCCCCAACGCCGATAACACCCGCGACGCGATCACGGACTACGCGTACAACCAGCTTGGCTTTGTCGAAACTGTTACCGCGCCGGACCCTGACGGATCCGCCGGACCAGATCAGCGTGCGGTGACAACGTATCGATATGGCTACCGGATACCGTTCACGCCCAATCTGCCCGGCATTTATTTGACCGAAGTCGACACTACTTCGGCACAGGGAATTGCCACCACGCGGTACCAGTACGACGATGCCGGCCGGATCGCAACGGTGGAACTCCCCGATCCGAGCGATGGCAGCATCGGTGGCATCTTTCAGGACTGGACCTACGATGACCTGAACCGCGTGAAAACGGCTTCGACCATCAACGCTGCCGGGTCGCTCGACAAAATCACCTACGAATACGGTCACCTCGGCTGGCTGGACAGCGTTGGCGAACAGGGATCGCAGCGACGAGACCGGTACGAGTACGACTCCTTTGGTAACATCAGCGCCAAAGTCGATCCCCTCGGCCGACGGCAGGAATTTGAGCACGACCAGCGTGGACGGCTGACGGAGCAGAAACGGCTGCTCGCCGACGGTAGTTCGAACGATATCGTCACCACAGCCTACGACGACTTTGGACGTGTCTACCAGACCACACGGACGGCAGCGGGGCTGAACTCCATCGTCACCACTTACCAGTATGATGCCCTCGATCGTCAGACGAGAATCACCGACGGCGACAACGACGGCAACTACCAGGACTTCCGATATCAGCAGTGGGGCCCACTGGAACGGTACCGCAATGAGTACGGCCAGCCGACCCACTTCCAACACGATTACCTCGGCCGTGTCGTCGAAGTGAAGAACGCCGAAGATCAAAACAGAATCCAGTACTCCTACAACGCCTTCGGACAGGTCGACACGGAGACCCGTCAACTTGGCGGCTCAGCAACGGCCACCACGACGTACCGTTACGATGACCTCGGACGACTCATCGAGGAACAACTACCGCAGGCCGGCAGCGGACAGAACGGTTCAACGATTTACGGCTATGACAGTGCTGGAAATCTGATCTCGCTGACCGATCCGTCCGGCAACGTCACAACCTGGGAATACGATCACCGCAATCGCAAGACCCGCGAAGAGGTGACCATCGATGGTGTCAACCACCACAGGACTTGGACGTACACCAACAATGACCTGTTGCAGTGGTATCGTGACCGCAATGGAGACTGGATTGGCTACGACTACCAGTTCGCCTACGGCGCGCCAGGCAACCATCTGATCACGCAGGAAAAATGGTTCGAAGACCATGGTCCGGCCGGCGGTGCAAGGTACCACTACGATACCACCGGACTGCTGGTGGAAGACGTGACCACCCATGCCTCAGCCGGAAGTAACTATTTCGGCGCCACCCAGACGCAGCTGCAGTTCACCTACGACGATCTCGGACGGGTAACAAACACCCGAGACTTCCTGGTTGGCTTCGGTGACAGCAGTACGTGGCGGGCCGTGGACGTGATCAATCGCTATGACGCGTTTGACCGTAAGGCTCTGAGTTCACTGAAATTCGTTGAAGTGGCCACCGCGGGCGCGTCGGAGCGTCATCGTTGGGACGCCACCACCTACTACAACTGGAATACGGACAACCGCGTAACAGCGCTGACTCAGTATCTGCCGCAGGCCGGCACAGAGACCGCTGGCGGAAACAACGACCCGGATTCACGAAAACGCGTCGATATCGGCTACTTCGCCAACGGGGACTTGGAGACCATCACCCGCACCGAGGGCGAGGGCAGCACGCTCAGCGAAGCACTCACTTCGATTTACACACTGGCCGATGGCGGTTGGTATCAGGGCCGCTACGGGTCGCTGGTTCATTCCGGATTTCACGGTGGCTCGTCACAGGCATATTCATGGACCTACGAAGACGGCGGGCGGATCGAATCGTTCACCACTCCCGACGGCACGCGAAACTACAACTACGACGACCTGGGACAACTGACCGCTGTCAGCGGATCGATAACTCAAACGCAGACGTACGATGCCAACGGCAACCGTACCGAATCGCAGTTTGACGTGGGAGATCACAATCGCCTGCTGGAGGACGCCGACTATCGTTACCAATACGACCCGGAAGGCCGCCGGATTCGTCGCACGCTCAAGAGCGACAACAGTTTCGAGATTTATGACTGGAATGTCCGCGGCCTGCTGGTGTCTGTCACTCGGCACGCGGCCGGAACGGGCGGAATGAACTATCTGAGCCGAGTGGAGTACGAATACGACGGCCTCGGCAGGCGGATTCGCCGCAAAGCCGACGCCGATGGCAATGGCATCTTCGAAACTCGTCAGCGATTCGTTTACGACACCAACCTGACCGACGGCAGCTTCCATGAAGTCGTGCTGGTCCTGGATGAAACCGAAAGCTGGGCTGATCCCGGCGGCAACACGTTTGATCCGGCCGTCGCGCGGCGATTCCTCAACGGCCCGCTCGTCGATCAGGTCTTCGCCGCGCAGGACGGACAGACCGGTGAAACCCTCTGGTTGCTGCAAGACAATCAACAGACCGTCACCGATGTCGCCCGCTTCGCGCAGCTCGACAGCGACACAGCACGAGAACCGGAACTGGTCAACCATCTCCAGTACGACGCCTTCGGCAACATCATCTCCCAGACGAACCCCGAGTACCAACCGCTACAAACCTACACCGGCCAGATTCTGGACGATGTCACCGGACTGATGTATTACGACGCAAGATGGTTTGACCCAGGCATCAACCAGTTTGTCAGCAATGATCCGATTGGATTTGCAGCAGGGGATGCGAATCTCAGACGTTACGTTGGCAACAGCAATCCGAACGCGACGGATCCAAGTGGGATGCAGGCGTGGCAGTTCTGGCCAAAGTACTCACCGAACGGATCACAGAAGAACTCACCGAGCGGATCACAGAAGAACTCACCGAGCGGATCACGGAAGAACCCACCGAGCGGATCACGGAAAGAACGACTGAGAAAGTATAGAGCCGAAATGGAAAAGATAACATTTGAACAGATTATGGAAATGAACCCTGTCAAGATCCTAGGGTACGTAATGTGGCTTGGGAGAGAAAGGTTCTTGAGCGGCATACGGGTTGAGTTGTACACGAAAGAACAGATGTCAGCGCTTCAATGCAGATTCGAATTAGAATTCGACCGTTTTGATAAAGAAACACAACAAAAGATCCTCGTCCGTATGCGCAACGAGATTCGCGAATTCCTTGGAAATAGAAGACGGGGTACCAACGAACGCGTGTTGGGAATGTTTGAACACTGGTTCAAGAATAGAGAGAACGATGAGAACAAGGAGTTAGAGTTTACCGTTGAAGAACTACGGGATTTGTTTAGTAGGAGGTGGTCGATCGATGGCAACGGTGTCAATATTGCTCCGGAGGGTAGGTTGCGAGAAAAGTGGGATGCAGCGGTAGCGGAGGCCAATCGCACCGGCCGCGCAACTGAGTTCTCCGACAAAACGACGGCGATCGTTTTGGATGGCGCTGTGGGCGCATTTGATATTTTCTTCAACGGAAAGGTTGATAAGAACGGTGTTTGGAGGGGGAGAATTTGGATAGAGGATAGATTTGATTGGAACGCCGATTACAACTTTGATCCGCTGGGCAAAAATCAGCGATCTATCGACGGCGAATGGTTGACACGGTTAGCGTTAATTGTCGAGAACAGATTGGGTGGAAACTACGATGTGCGAAGCGTTCGAGCGAGATGTATTGCGGTGGAACATGAAGGTCGTGTGGAGATCGACCAACGGAATCTTTTCGAGTAGGGAGAAGCAAAGGAGAAGCAAAGGGGTCAGGCCTTGTGTTCGGTGTTCGGGCAGTTATTGGAAACAGTGGCGGAAGTCGAAAACTCGGCTGAAGAAACTGATCTCCTACGGCGTGTCCGTACGTGTCGCTCGCGGCTTCGCGATGAGCGGCAAGGGCCCTTGGCGCTTATCTAAAACGTCCGGTGTCCAACGTCAACGTGCGCTATCGAATGAAGTCCTGGCCGCCGAGGGCTTATTCAATCTTGAGGAGCGTTGGCTCGCGCTTGCATCCTTGTGACGAACCGCCCAGTGCGGACCCGCAAGCTGAGGTGGTGTGGGAGGGCCCCGCAGCAATGCGGGCCCTATCCCGATCGACATGGTTGCCGGTGCGGTTAGCAGCGACGGAAAGCTAGTTGGCGAATGGATTCGTTTGTTACCGGCCTTTTTGATGTCGCATTTTTGGCCGAATTGTGAGTGTGTGGATTCCGGCCCTGTTTTGGCCGGTAACAATGAGACAGCGGAGCTGTATCACTACCGGGCAAGGATGTACGATCCACCTAGCGGGCGGTTCTGCTCCAGAGATCCGATTGGGTATGCGGCGGACTAGCGCCACTGCAACTCATTCAAGCTGCGGGTGGCCCTGGGCAGGCAGTACGTGACACAGACACTGTTCGGTGATGACTTTACCAACTGCTGGTTTATCCTACGGATACGCGTAGTTTTTCAGCCGTACATTGGTGTTGCGTTGAGTTAGTGAGGTACTTGTTCTACCTTGCCTGGCTTTGAATCATTTGCATCAGATCCTGGGAAGGATTGTCGAGCGTCATCACTTTGGATGTTGCGGCGGGGCGGTTGCGGTCTCGGACAATGACGATCACTTCCTGCTGACCGAGCGGGCTTGGGTTTTGCACAGTGCCGGGATTGGCTCCCGACAGCGTTAACGAAGCGGGCTGGGTGATTGCGTCGGCAGCGGCGGGGTCCTTCGGCAATGCAGCGATCCGATCAGCGGGCGGATTGGTATCGGTCGGCGGTTGATACAGATGTGCAAGCTTGTATCGGTCCAGCTGCCATTGAATCGATCCGGGGCCGGCGTAAATGCCGACGTCGCCTTGGTAGTCGGCAGCATTGCAGACACCGATCAGGCGTCCGTGTTGGTCGAACAGACCGCCACCACTGCGCCCGTCGATCGGGGCGCCGGCGATTTCGAGATTCGAGACACCGAGATGTTGATTGTACTTGTTGATGCCGGTGATCCTGGTATCGCGCCGCGACGGATCGGCGCCTCGGTCACAACCAAAGCTGAATGCGGTTTGACCGTTTCTCACGCGTTCGGAAGAGGGCAAAATTTGGATTGGCTTGACGGGAAAGCCGGGACGGATCACGACCAACGCGATGTCGCGGGTGTCGGCGTCGTAGTCGAGCACCTGTCCGGCAACGGTTTGCGACTGGCCGCCGACGAACAAGTCGACCTCCACCTTTCCCTGGCCTTTGGTTTCGCGAAACAGGTGTCCGCAAGTCAGCACCAACGCTTCTTCGCCGTGAGTATCGATGATCGTCCCCGATCCGACTCCGTAGCCGTGACCGTCATGAACGCGCAGGCGAACGGTTGCCGATTCGGCTCGTTCCACCGCGTCGGCCAGTGACAGGCTGGGCATTGCTTCGCTGCGAGGCGCCGGAGGGGTGGCGGGAGCGGCGGAGGTGAACGTTTCCGGCGCGGACATCCCGATCGGCGCCAGGCGGGTCTGCGGCGCGGGAAGGCTGGCGAGCGATTGTGTTTTCGCACCGGTCGGAATCAGGGGCCCGGATGGATCGATCGCGATCGCTGCTTTGAGCTGCGACAAAGTCTGCGAACCGACGAGTCGAGTCACTTCCTTGCCGCCCGAGACGACGACAAAGGTGGGAGTGGTACGAATCCCGAAACGTCGAACCAGATCGTGCTCGCGGGCGACATCGACATGCCGGACGGGAACACCCGACCGTTCCAATTGCTGCAATGTCGGCACCATCGCCCGGCAGGGCCCGCAGTGCTTGGAGGTAAAATTGATCAGAATCGCGTCGGCCGCCAACGCAGGTGAGGCCGAAAATGCTAGCCCGATCAGAATCATTCCCACCGCAACCGCGAACTTCACATTCTTCACCCTCGTCCCTCCCTGGAAATGGGCCTGAAGTCAAATCAGATGGCCGGCGACGAAAGCGGCATCCTGCCGAATCCTGTTGTCGCCGAGCCGCGGATCGTCCGCTAATCTTGGCGGCGGCGGCAAGGTCAAAGCGAGCAGGCGAAGCCCAACTTGAATCTTTTTTTAGTTTCACGGGCGTTTTCCCGGAAGTTTTGACCAGGTAACCGGCGGCAAGAGAGAGTCCCGTTGATGACTGAAAAAAACAACTGGGCCGATTTTCGTGACCTCTCCCACAACAAGAGGTGACTTGCAAAGCTATAGGTCCCGCCTGCGTCCATTTGGTAACGCGTGCCCGGTAACACGAATTCCAGGATCGCCGACTTGGGACAAGCCGGCCGACGAGAATTCAACGCCAACACCAAAAAGCAACGACGAAACCCTTCGATGACACGACAGATCCTAGTCACCAGCGCCCTGCCTTACGCCAACGGGCCGATTCATATCGGACACCTGGTCGAGTACATCCAGACCGACATTTGGGTGCGTTTTCAAAAGCTGCGGGGAAACCGCTGTATCTACATTTGCGCCGACGACACGCACGGTACGGCGATCATGATTCGTGCTCGTAAAGAAGGCCGTAGTGAAGAAGAGTTGATCGCGGCGATGAGTGAAGCTCATCAGCGAGATTTTGCCGGATTCGGTGTCGAGTTTGATCACTACGGTAGCACCAACAGCCAAGCCAACCAAAAGATCTGCGGTGAGTTTTGGCAGTCGCTTCGCGATGCCGACCTGATTACCGAGCGGGCGATCCAGCAGCTTTACGACCCGGAAGCGGAAACGTTCCTTGCCGATCGGTTTGTTCGCGGCACCTGCCCCAAGTGCGGGCGAACCGACCAGGCGGGAGACAACTGCACCTGCGGTCACACCTACAGTCCGACCGACCTGATCGATCCCAAGAGCACTTTGAGCGGCGCCACGCCAGTGCTTAGGGAGGCGACGCACTTGTTTGTTCAGCTTGACAAGCTGCACGGTTTTCTTGCCGATTGGGTCGACACCTCCGACGCCTTGCAGCCAGAAGTTGCCAACTATTTGAAAGGGCATTTCCTGGCGGAAAGCCTGCGAGATTGGGACATCAGCCGTCCGGCACCCTATTTCGGTTTCGAGATCCCCGATTTTCCCGGCAATTACTGGTACGTGTGGTTCGACGCTCCGATCGGTTACATCGCCAGCACCCAACAGTGGTGCGACATCAACGGCCAGCAGTTGGACGATTGGTGGAAGAACGACGATTGCGAAGTTCACCACTTCATCGGCAAGGACATCACTTACTTTCACACGTTGTTTTGGCCCGGAATGTTGGCGACCGCCAAGTACAGCCTGCCGACCAAGGTTCACATCCACGGCTTTCTGAATGTCGACGGCAAGAAAATGTCCAAGCGAGACGGAACGCTGATCGCCGCCGAGACCTATTTGAAATACGCCAAACCGGATTACCTGCGCTACTACTACGCCACGAAGCTAACTTCGCGCGTCGAGGATCTTGATTTGAAGGTCGGCGAATTCACCGAAAAGGTGAACGCCGACCTGGTCGGCAAGGTGGTTAACCTGGCCAGCCGCGTCGGCAAGTTCGCCAATAGCACCGGGCTTTCCCCGCAGTACCCCGACGATGGCGGACTGTTTGAAGCGGCCGCGGCAGCGGGCGACGAAATTGCCGCGGCTTACGAATCGGGTGACTACGCTCGTGCCACCAGAAAAATCATGGAACTGGCCGATGCCGCCAATCCGTTTGTCGAACATGCCAAGCCGTGGGAATTGAAAAAGGACCCGCAGCGACAAGACCAGCTGCGCGACGTTTGCACCGTGGCGTTGAACCTGTTTCGGCAATTGGCCGTTTATCTGGCACCGGTGCTTCCCGATCTGGCAACCAGGTGTGGTGAGCTGTTGGGGGAGGAAATCACTTCGTGGGATCAAAGCCGCACGCCGCTGGTGGGCAGGCCCGTCGCGAAATTCAAAAGAATGATGGACCGAATTCAAACCGAGGATTTGCAGAAAATGATGGATGAGAGTAAAGAACTGGCGGCGGCTGAATTGGCCGCGGACGCTGCGGACTCGTATCACGACAGCGACCAGCCGTTGAAAGACGAACCGCTGGCCGAAGAGATTTCGATTGACGATTTTGCGAAAGTTGACTTGCGAGTCGCGCGAGTGATTTCTGCCGAACAAGTTCCCGAAGCAAACAAGCTGCTGAAACTCACACTCAGTTTGGGCGGCGATGAAAGGCGACAAGTCTTTGCCGGCATCAAGGCGGCCTACCAGCCGGAGGCGCTGGTGGGACGATTGGTGGTGATGGTTGCCAATTTGAAGCCTCGGAAGATGCGGTTTGGCTTGAGCGAAGGGATGGTGACTGCATCCGGACCGGGCGGTGAGGATGTTTTCCTGCTGGACGTCGATGAAGGCGCCCTGCCCGGACAACGCGTTCATTAAGCGTGATGGGTCGGCCGATTCAGCAATTGCGGCGATATCTGTTGGATCGGATGGTGCTGCGCCCTTCTCGCCATCGGATCGATCATGCTACCAAGCAACGCGTGATGTTGACCGCGTTGGGTCGACCGCTGGAGTGTTTTGTTGAAAGGAACCACGAAGCCGATCTGCCGCCGGAGGTGCTGATCCTGAAGTTTCCGGGCACGGCAGGTCGCGCTGAACGGTCGACCACGTTTCCGGCGGAGCTGCTGCCGGGCGGCCAGCGGCAGCGCGTTACCATTTGGACTTGGAATCCACCGGGATACGGCGGTAGCGGAGGGCGAGCCAGTTTGGGTCGAATCGCTGACGCAGCGATGGAGTTCTGGAATCACGTCATCGATCGTGATCACAACAGTTCAACAGCCGTATTATTGTGCGGCAACAGCCTCGGCTGCGTCACCACGCTGCACGTGGCTGCCGCTGCTGGTGATGCCGCCGGCCGTTGTGGGCTGGTGCTGCGAAATCCTCCGCCGTTGATCCCGGTGGTCAAACACATTGCCCGGCGATATCCGATGTCACGACTGGTCGAACCGATTGCCGAAAGTCTGTGCGAACGCATGAATGCCGTGGTCACGGCGGCTAAAGTTCGCCAGCCGGCCGTCTTCATTCAATCGGAATTGGACTCGCTCGTCTTGCCGGAATATCAACAACAGGTCTTTGGCGCCTACGCGGGCGAAAAGAAGTTGGTGGTGTTGGAGGGATTGTCGCATGCCGGTATTCCAGAGGAAAGCCACCAACCGCTCCTTCAAGAATCGATCCAGTGGCTGTGGAGGCAGTTGCATCACCCATGAATCGTCCTATCAACATCGACCAGGTGATCATCCGGCCAGCCGGTCCACAAGACGCCGCGGAGATCACACGCATTTACAACCATCACATGGATGTGGGCGGAGCGACTTTTGATGTAGAGCATTGGCAAGTCGATCAGACGGCGGCAAGGTTTCCGCAGCACAAGCCGGACGGATGGTTCGTCGCAACCGATGGTCGGGGACATTTGGGATGGGCGTCGGTACGACGATACAGCGCCCGATTTGGTTACCGGCATACTTGCGAATCGGCAATCTACTTGGACCCCATTGCTCTCGGATCGGGCGTCGGCAATGCGCTGCAAGAGCGAATCGAAGAACATTGTCGGCAGTGTCAGATTCACCACGCGGTTGCCAAGATCATCGCCGACAATGCCCGCAGCATTGCCTTTCATCGCCGTCATGGATACGAAATGGTGGGAGTCCAGCGCGAGATTGGGCGGATGAATGATCAGTGGATCGACGTTGCCATTTTGCAAAAGATTTTTTGATGGCGGCACTAGCAACAGGGTTGCGATTTCGGAGAAATCGCCCACGATTTATTCTGCTGCTCGCGCTTCTTCCAGCATGCTGGTCGTTTCAGAAATGACCAGCGACGAGGGCAACGAGTACGAGACGACTCGGCCAGCACGTGCGATATTCAGTCCCACCACTCGGCCCGATGAATCAAGAACCGGACCGCCGCATTCATCAGGATCCAAAACGGTATCGTGCTGGATCACGCGATCGAATCCGGTGAGTCGAACATTGCGGGGACCGTTGACCTTGGAGTCATTTTCTGATTCCTGCATGACACCAAACTCGCGAATTCCGGCATTCATCTCGATCGTATCCATCTCGCGCGAATCGTTGGGTCGCAGAATTGTCAGGCGAACACTTTCACCTGGAAACATGCCGCGGAGCGTATTCATCACTCCGTTTCGGCTGTTCTCCTGCCGGCCATTGATCGCGACGATCAAGTCTCCCGGTTCGACACCGGCGACGTCGGCACCGCTATCGGGCCAAACTCCTTGGACCAACGCGCGGCCGTCCGATTCGTTTTCCTGCAGGATCACTCCCAAACGTCCTTGATGATCGATGCGACGTTCTGGACCTCCCACCACGCCGATACCGATTGGTCGGCCGGCGCGGCCGACGCTGATCAGAAAGCTGGCGACCGGCGGTGTGGTGGGAAGAAATTCGACTGGTTTGAGCATGATGCTGGCTTCGACACGAAGCAGCGCCAGATCGTTCGCCCTGCGAACCGCCGCCACGCGAGCGGGAAACATTCGACCATCCGACAAGCGAACTCGAATCGGATCGCCGCTCAGTTCGCTTCGCTTGGTGAGCAGATAACCGTCGGCGCCAACGACGGTGGCAAGCGCTACCGGGCGACCACCGATCAACACTTGGGCCACCGAATCACCGACCGATTCGGCAAGAGGTCGCACCAACCGGATCATCTGCCCGTTGTCGCGCCGATCGTCGCCATGGACCGCGCCAGCGAATACCAACAGCAGACATGCCGCCACGGTGAAACATCGTTTGGCAACCCAATTTTTCATTTCGTCAACCGTATCACAACCTGTTGTTACTCTAGTCTGCCCGGCCAATTTCAACATTGACCCGCATCCGTTCGCCATTTCGGTTCAACCAAATTCTTACCCGTTCGCCTGGCATCGTGTCGGCAACGGCCGCCTTCAAAGAAGCAAAATCGGAAACCCTGCGATCGCCAAATCGTTCGATCACATCATCCACTTTGATGCCACCCATTTGCGCCGGCGAACCTTCGCGCACGCTGATCACTCGGGCCTCTCCCTCAGGCGGTCCTTTCACACCAAGCACCGGTTTGAAACCGGGCAAGTATCCCCAGGCTTCGCCGTTGTAAAGCCGTTCCCAAGAAAAATCGTAGTTGTCGATCGGTACGTGCAGGTTGTCAGCGACATCGTTTCCGATCCGGCTGTGAACAGCGATCAACCGCCCCGCGATGTCAAACAACGGACCGCCGCTATCGCCACCGATCAAAGCGCAATCGGTGACGATTGCACCGGGGCGAACCGAAAGGACTCTTCCGATCCGCGTGACCGTTCCCCGGTCGGGCTTGTAGCCGCCGGGATGTCCCGTGGCGACACACCACATGCCAGATACAAGGTTCTTGCTCGTTCCCAAGGTCGCGTGCGGCCAGGGCCGGCCGCCATTCTGGCCGGGATTGATTCTGATCAGACCCGCATCGACATTTCGATTCATGCCCAACGTTTTGGCAAAGACGACGCGGCCGTTGGAAAGGGTGATCTTTGCTTCCTTGCCCGGGCGCATCGCCACGTGAGCGGCAGTCAGCACAAAGCCACTTTCGGTGATGATCACGCCACAACCTTGTGCGGGACCAATCTGGACACTGACCGTGCAGGCAGTTGCCGCGGCGGCGACTTTTCGTTGCTGATTCTCCAACCGTTTGAGCTGATCCAGCGACTGCGGAACGCCTCCACGATTGAGCAACCCTGTCAATTCGGTTGCCAGGGAAACCATCGTGCCGCCCGGCGTGTCGCTGGCCATCGGCGACTGCTGCTGTGCCATCGCGGGCACACAGAAGAAAGCCAATGCCGCCACCAACAGCCCCCGCCCAAAGGCCGCGAGGCGCTCGATCGGGGAGGTGAAACCTCGGCCGGTCCCGAAAGCGAACGGGTGTCTAGGGTCTCGATTCAAAAGTAACCTCAGGGCATCGCTCGCAAGGCGGACATCGCTCCGCCAGGGCGATCCTGAGCGGAAAAATCGGGCCGGCACCAACCGACGCTCTATTGTAGCCTCTGAGCAATGAACAGGAAAAAGTGACTTTGGTAACGCCGAATGTCGAAAAAACGGCAATTTCGCCCCCAAAACTGCTCGTTTTTGGCTGCGGATACTTGGGGATTCGCATCGCGAAAGCGTCCGTTTCTGCCGGACACGTCGTTTGGACAACTACCAGGCGGGGTGCCAAGGCTGATGAAATGGCCAAAATGGGGCTTCGGCCGATCCTGGCTGACTGGACCGACCGCCGAACTCTGGCCGAATTGCCGGAGGTCGATCGGGTCGTGGTGGCGGTGGCATACGACCACCGAAGCGGGCTGGACCGGCAGCGGTACCAGGTGGACGGTTTTCGGCACCTGTTGAGCGCCGTGCCACCGAAAACGCATCTCTGCTATATCAGCAGCACCGGTGTTTACCACCAGAAAGGAGGCGTTTGGGTCGACGAAACTTCGCCGACCCATCCGGCTGGCGACAGTGGCTGGGCATGTTTGCGGGCGGAAGGATTGTTGCACCGATTTCGACCCGATTCCCCTTGGACCATTCTGCGACTAGCCGGAATCTATGGTCCCGGCCGGGTTCCACGAGCCGCTAATGTGATCGCCGGCCGCCCAATTCGATCGCCGGCCGACGGATATCTCAACCTGATTCATGTCGACGACGCCGCGGCGGTGGCGCTGGCGTCGTGGCAATCGGCCCGACAACGCATTTATGTGGTTGCCGACGACCAGCCAGTCATTCGTGGTGATTTCTATCGCGAAATCGCCCGTCAATGCGGCGCCGCCCAGCCCAGGTTCCTTCCCCCTTCACCGGGCTCGCCGCTGAGCCTGCGCAGCAAGAGCAACAAACGTGTCTGGAACCGTCGCATGAAACGCGACCTGCTGGGCAAGCTTCGATTTCCCGGCTACCGCGAGGGTCTTGCCGATGTGCTGGGACGAGGGAAGTGAAAAGGACGAAGGATGAAGAATGAAGTTTGAAAAGGTGGTGTGGATTGCCGATCCGCTGCTGGTTCCTAGAACGCCCGCCGGTTTCTAGAATAGGGCCGTTCTTTCTTTTCCATTTTGAATTTTCCAAACATGCTCGCCCGTAAACCCATTTTTCCTGGCGTTATCGAATTGAATTTCCAAGCCGGCGAAGTGCTTGGATGTAACGTCTACTTGATTTACGACGCGGACGAGTGGCTGCTGATCGACATTGGTTACGAGGAAACGGTCGACGATTTCATTGAAATCATCCGCCAGTTGGATTTTCCGCTTTCGCGCTGCAAGACGCTGATTGCGACTCACGCCGACGTCGATCACATCCAGGGCCTTTCCAAAGCAAAGCAATTGTTACGCACCACGGTGACCGCGCATCCCAACGCGGTCAAACCGCTGCAAACGGGTGATACCCTGCTGACGCTTGCCGAGATCGAAGCACAAAACCTGAAGTTGGCGATGCCGCCGGTCGAAATCGAAACGCAGGTCGACCAGGGTGACGTGATCAAAGTCGGATCGCTTGAATTGGAGGTGTGGCACACGCCCGGCCACACCGACAGCCAACTGGCTTTCCGGATCGGCGACGTGTTGCTCAGCGGCGACAACATCTATCGCGACGGTTGCATCGGCGCGATCGATGCCCACCACGGCAGCGACATCAAGGCGTTTGTTCGTTCGCTGGAGCGGATCCGAGACAGCGACGCAAAATGGCTTGCCCCCAGCCACGGTCCCATTTTCCGCAACGACCCGGACCTGCTGAACAACACAATCGACCGCGTTCGCGGTTATCTGAAAATGGCCGATTTTGGAACGCTGGCCGATAGCTGGCCACTGATGGACGACTGGGACAACGAAGTAGCCCAGGGCAAGCTGCCCGAAGGACTGCTGTAGCAGCGGAAGTGGGCGGCAACCGAATTTTTTCGGAAATCGGCGCGCCAACACCGTTTCTCGTGGCACTACGCTAATAGATGCCATGAGACTCGTCACCGAAACGACCGACGTCGGCCAGGAACCATCCTACGGCGACTACGACTTTGGGTCGCTCCCCGATTCCGATTTGTTGGATGCGTGGAACCGCGACCAGCACGCCGGTGCGCTGGCTGCGTTGGTGCAACGGTACAGCGTGATGGTCTTGAGCGTTTGTCGCCGTCGCTGTCGCAGTGATGTCGATGCCGAAGACGCGTTTCAAACCACCTTCCTTTATCTGGCACGAAATGCCCACAAGATTCGCCAGCCAGAACGGCTTGCCGGTTGGCTTCACCGAGTCGCCCAGCGCGCCGCGGTTGCGACGTTGAAGTCATCCAAACGGGAAACCGAACCGATGGTCGAACCGCCCGCAAAACCAGACGATCCGCTCGATCGCTTGACTCAACGTCACGAAGCAATCGTGCTGGACGAGGAACTTGCCGACCTGCCCGAACATTACCGCGCGGCGCTGGTGATGCACATTTACGAAGGGCATCCGCTGCAACATTTGGCGGATCACTTTGGAACGACGATCGGTTCGATTCGGGGCCGTTTGCAGCGTGGAAAACGGTTGCTGGCGCGACGGCTTCGTCACCGCGGCGTGATCCCGATTCTCGCCTTTGCCGCTGCAAATGCTTGGACCGTTTCGTCATCGGGCGCGGCAAACGCCAGTCAATCTTTCGTCAAAGTGGCGGGGGAAGGAACCATTCCCGATCCGCCAATCGACACATCTCTTCTCGAATCTCTTCTCGCACAGGGAGTACGTCTGATGCCCTCTATCTATACCGTCGCCGGAGTTGTCGGTGGAACAGCAATGCTAACCTTGGCAATCGCTGCCGGACAATCGACCGTCGGACAGACCTCTGGTCCCGAGACCCTTTCTCTTCCCGCCGCCAAAGTAGTCGGACAATTTGGCGGCGGCGGCGGTCTTGGCGGCGGCGGCGGTGGCAATTCTGTTGAGCTGAACACGGCAGCAGGCGGCGCGGGTGGAATGGGCGCGGCTGCCGCGCCGAAAACAATGTGGGTCCAGCAGCAGGTGGTTCCCAAGCCGACGACTCAGGTTGCCAAACTGGTGGAACAGAAACTCGATCAAGATTCAAATTTTTCGGTCAATGCGTCTCTGATCGAATTGCCCGACATCATCAGCAATGAGGCGGGAATCCCAGTCTTGATCGACGACCGAGGCATCGAGTTTGCCAGCGTTCAACTGGACAAGCAGGAAGTTCACTACGAAGGTTCGGAAGTTCCGTTACGAACGGCGCTGCGATCGATGCTGCACCCCCACGGTCTTCGCGCTGTGGTTGAAGACGAAGGCCTGGTCATCACGGCCGACCCAGCAGCTCTGGTTCACCAGGGAATTGGAACTGCGCGGTGGGTCAACGTGGACGAAGACGCTGCTCGCAGGATCACGACGACCTTGGAAGATGAGACGGATCTGGAGTTCACCGACATGCCGCTTGCCGATGCGGTCAAAGTGATTGCCGAGCAACACAACTTGCCGATCGTGTTGGACACCCGGGCACTGGAAGAAAACGGAATCACCAGCGACACTCCCATCACTTTTTCCATTGGGAAAGTCAAGCTGCGCAGCGCCTTGGATATCTTGCTGGCAAACCATGAACTTGCCATGACCATCCAGGGTGAAACGCTGATCATCACCACACCCGACGGAGAAGACACCAAGCTGCTACATCGAGTTTATTGGTTGGAGGGTATCGGGATTGCCGCCGCCGATTTCGACTCGCCGATATCACTGATCAAGGAGACGATCAATCCTGAAGGTTGGGATGACTTGGGCGGGCAATCGACGATCGCACCGCTGACCTCCACCCGGCCAGCCCTGGTGATCCGTACCACCTTTCGAACTCACCTGAACATCGAAAACTTTTTGAAAACTCTCCGTGAATCTCACTTTGGCGTTGAGCCGGTCATGGAAATGGTGGAGGTGCCCACCGGATCGGGTGGATTCATCCAAGGGTTCGGTATGGGCGGCGGTGGAATGGGAGGCGGATTTGGCGGAGGCGGATTTGGCGGAGGCGGAATGGGTGGAGGCAATATGGGCGGAGGCGGGTTCTTTTAGTCGCTCAGGCCGAAAGGTTCGATCCGACGTCGGTTCGATACGCCGTCCAGGCTGGCAGGAAACCGGCCAGCAGGGCGAGCAGAACTACCAATGGAAAAATGGCCCATTCATAACTACTCATGGTCCACAAATGAATCTGCACCCCGGTTTGATCCTCAATCCTGCCGCTGTAACACCAGATCGCAAAGTGGGCCAGAAACCATCCCAGCGCTCCGCCGATCACCGCGATCAATCCGCTCTCGCACAGAATGATCGACGTGACCGTGCCCCTTCGCGCGCCCAGGGCCCGCATCACCGCGATGTCTCGGCGGCGATCGTTCATCGAATTGTAGATCGCAACCAGGATCCCCACCGCCGCCACGACGCAGGTGATCAGGGTGATGATCAATAGCGCGGTGAGCAACGGGCCGACAATCAAATTCATCAATTTGTTGATCTCGCCAATCGGAGCGGCCGCCTGCGACCAGGGCAATTCGTTGATCGCGTTCTGCATGGCGGGCGCGAACATCAGGTTCCCGTTGCGAATCAAAATCGACGTCACTTCGCGTTCGGGAATCGACAACAGCCGGTAATCACCGGGGCTGGCCGATTGTTTCGACTGGTCGGCGGGCTGATCGCCAAGGGGTGATTCTTCGCTTTCGGTCCTCACCAAGTGGACGCCGTTTTCGCCGCGCTTTGCCGCCTCGTCGTCGGCCGAGGGTTCTTCGGCCGATTGGCTGTCGTCACTAGCGGCGTCCTCTTCGGTTTCCGCTTCTTCCTCGTCTTCTTCGATGGGTTTGGCGTGACCATCCATCAGATAGAAGCCTTCCAGGTTCACGAAAGCGGCGCGATCGTTCGGCGTGCCGGTCGGATCCATCACGCCGACGATGGTGAAACCGAGGTCATGTCCGTGGCCAGTCGGATCGCCGTGAGTTGGATAAAACTTGTCTCCCAATCCAACGTTCATGTCGTTGGCGACTCGCGAACCGACCACCGCCTCGAAGTAACCATGTTCCGGCGAAAACTCTTTCAGTGCCCGGCCGGCTGAAAAGGTGAACTCTTCGTCGACGTTGGAGCCGTGCCGAAGCTTCTCGAAAAAATCAGGCGTGGTACCGACCACGCGGTACTCTCCGAAGTAGTCGCCCAGCGCCAGCGGAATGGCGTATCCTCCGGCAACGTACGGCGCGTAGCGACCGCCCCTGGTAGCCAACTGCGAATCGCCCCCAAACCGCTCGACCATCTCCGCCCGCTCGGCCTGCGAAAAGAACTCCATGTACTCCGTGTAAGGCAGGTTTTCGATCGGCTGGCTGAGGTAATAAACACTGTTCAGGGTTAGCTGCAACGGACTGCCCTTGGGTCCAACGACCAGGTTGTAGCCGACCGAAGCGTTGCGAGTGAACGCCTCGGTGATCACCCCGTAGACCGACAACACCAGCGCGACGAGCCCGACACCCAGGGCCAGCGACAGCGTCGTCAAAATGCTGGACAGCGAACGATGGCAGAAGTTTCGCCAGGCAATCTGAAGCAGCGACATGTTGGTTCCTAAGCAAAGGAAAAGGTGTCAAACACCCTCTTTGGTGAAAGCTCGGTTGATTTCGTCCAGGTGGTCAATTCGATCAAACTGCTGGGCGACATCCATGCTGTGAGTGACCATCAACAGCGAAACGCTTTCACTTTGACAGGACTGGCGAATCAGATCCAACACCGACGCGGCGCTGGTCGGATCGACATTTGCTGTCGGTTCGTCAGCTAGCAGCAGTTTCGGCTTGCCGGCCATCGCCCGCGCGATCGCCACGCGCTGCTGCTGGCCAACCGACAATTGGCTGGGGCGATAGTGGGCTCGGTCACTCAGGCCGACGCGGTCAAGCAAATCGGCTGCGCGAGCGGCATCGTGGCGTCCGTGTCCAAACGTCATTCCCAGGCGAACGTTTTCGATCGCGGAAAAGGCAGGCAACAGATTGAACGTTTGAAAAACGTATCCGATCGTTGAAGCGCGAAATCGATCTCGCCCCTGTTCGCTCAGCCGAGTCAATTCGGTTCCCGCCAAACGAATGCTGCCGGAATCGGGCACCAGCAATCCGGCAATCAAGTGCAACAGCGTTGTTTTGCCGCCACCGCTTTGGCCGATCAACGCCACTTGCTCGCCCTGCTGCAATTCGAAGTTGGCGATGTCCAACACGGTCAACGATCCTCCGCCGGGCTGAGCAAACCGCTTGATCAAATCATTCATTTGCAACATCGCGGTCATCGCCTTCTCATCGCTCGTTGGAGTCCTCGTTCCGATTCACGTTTCTTTAGTGTCTCGCGTTTATCGTGAAGCTTCTTTCCCTTCACCAAGCCCATCACGCACTTGGCGATGCCGCGCTCGTTGAAGTAGACGCGTAGCGGCACCAGAGTCAAACCGCGTTCGTGGGCGCGGCCGGCAAATTTGTTGAACTCGCGGTGATGCACCAGCAGCTTGCGAGGGCGACGCGGATCGTGGTTCCACATGCCGGCGTTGTTGTAATGAGCGATGTCGGCTCCGACCAACCACAGCTCCCGGTCCTTGACCCGCACGTGTGCTTCGTCCAGGGAAAGCTTCCCTTCACGCATTGATTTGACTTCACTGCCCATCAGCATCATGCCGCACTCGACCGAATCGAGAATCTCGTATCGGTGCCTCGCTTTGCGGTTCTCAGCAACCATGGTGATGTTGGGCTGAGATTTTTTTCCGCCGGATTTCTTTTCATTCTTCTTCTTTTTACCCATGACAGGAAGGATTTTAGCGGGCGCCGGTTCTTTCACGTAGGTGCGTGCCCACCAAAACGTCGCCGGTTTCGCGAGCCGCCCCTGTCCGATTCCGACCCCGGCGAGTTCCCCACGGCCATCTGCGGCCATGGTCGAATTTCGGGTTCGCACTACAATGCGAACTGATTCACCATTTGGTTCGCTGTTTCTTTTGGATTTGCTGTCCCGATGGCATTTCGCTTACCTGTCGTCGCCGATCCTGTTGAAAAATTCCCCGACGGGTCCGACATCACCGCTTCCGGACGGCTTCCTCGTTGGCTCCGGCGCCCCGTTCCTCGCAGCAACGCCAACCACATGACGGCGGGTCTGCTGGAGGAACTGAAGCTGGAAACGGTCTGTGACAACGCGAAATGCCCCAATCGGATGGAGTGTTACAGCCAGCAAACTGCCACCTTCATGATCCTGGGCAACGTTTGCACGCGGCCCTGCGGTTTTTGCGCTGTCCATCGAGGCCGGCCGCCACAGCTGCCCGAAACAGACGAACCCTGGCGAGTCGCGGAAGCAGCCGGACGATTGGGGCTGAAACATGTCGTCATCACCAGCGTCACCCGGGACGACCTGCCCGATGGCGGTGCCGATCATTTCTACCGCTGCGTCGTCGCGGTTCGGCAGCGGACCGGCGCGACCGTGGAAGTGCTGACACCCGACTTTGTCCATTGCAAAGCGTCGCTGGCCCGGGTGATCGAGGCACGGCCCGATGTGTTCAATCACAACATGGAAACGGTCCCCCGGCTGTACCGCAACGTTCGAGGCCCCAAGAGTGATTATCGGTGGACCTTGGCGATGATGCGAAAGGTCAAGGAATACAACCCGCAAGTGAAAACAAAAAGCGGCCTGATGCTGGGCCTTGGCGAACAGCGAGGCGAGTTGCTGGAGGCGCTGGCCGATCTACGACAATACGACGTCGACTTTTTGACTCTGGGACAATACCTGCAACCGGGCGAAAAGTACCTGCCAGTCGTACGTTACGTACCGCCGGAAGAATTTGACGAACTCGCCACGATCGCCCGCAGCATGGGCTTCCGAAAAGTCGCCAGCGGCCCATTCGTACGCAGCAGCTATCACGCGCGAGACATGGCCGAAACGTCGTGAAGTCGACAACACGATCCATGAATTTTGCCAACGGATCGAGGCACAAGGGGATAGTTCGGAAATCACTTCGTCATTTGACAACACTCTCCCTTTGGGCATTGGTATCTACACAAATGGCCAAAGCAAATTTTGAAACCCTGGCTCCCCTCTCCCCCAAACAAGTTTGGGGGAGAGGGGAGCCAGGGTAAAGTTGGGTCTGTTGACTTGTGTAGATACCAATGCCCTCTGGGAGAGTGATTTTGCAAGTGCGTTGTTGCCGTCAAGCTTCACCGTCGTTTTTGACGGTCAGTGTGAGGTTGTCTCGGTGGACGACACTTTCGTAGGGTCGATGGCCGAGGATGATGGCGATCTTGTCGCTCGGTTGGCCCATGATTCGTGATACTTCAGTCGACGGATAGTTGCAGAGGCCTCGGCCGATTTCTTGACCTGACGGCGTGTAGAGCGCGACCACACTGCCTCGCTGGAACTGTCCGTTGACGGCGGTGATGCCGATCGCCAGCAGGCTGCTTCCTTTTTCGCAGACCGCTCGCGCGGCACCTTCGTCCAGGATCAGGCCGCCGGCGACTCGCGCGGCGCTGCCGATCCAGCGGCGGCGTCCGCGAATCGATTTCTCCGGCGCCAGAAACAGTGTGCCGATCGGTTGTTGCGAAAAAACTTTGTCCAGCACCTGGTCGTCGTGTCCCGGCGCGATGATGGTGGGATGACCGTGGGAAGTTGCCACGCGGGCCGCTTCCAATTTGCTGGCCATCCCTCCCTTGCTGTGTTGGGCCGAGTGGTCTTCTGCCAACGCGGTCACGGAGTCATCAATCGTTTCCACCAGTTCAACCAATTTGCTTTTCGGGTCTTCGGGTGGGCCGTCGTACAATCCGTCAACGTCCGAAAGGATGATCAGCAGCACATCGCTTAGCAGGCCGGCGACCTGGGCGGCAAGCCGGTCGTTGTCGCCGAAGGTGGTCATCAGCTCCGAAACGGCGACCGAATCGTTTTCATTCACGATGGCGATGGAGCCGAAGGAATGGATTTGGGTCAGCGCGTTTCGCACGTTCAGGTAGCCGCTGCGGCGGCGGAGGTCCGAAGCAGTCAACAGCACCTGGGCGGCATGGCGTCCTCGCTTGGCAAACGCCGTTTCGTAGGCTTGGATCAGGTCGGTTTGGCCGATCGCAGCGACGGCTTGCAGTTGTGCCAGCCCGGTGGGTCGTTGGTTCAAACCCAGCTTTCCCAGGCCGGCCCCGACCGCTCCGCTGCTGATCATCACCGTCTGTCGTCCGGTATCGGCGATGCGGCAAAGTTGAGAAGCGAGCAGATCGACGCGGCGGCGATCCAGTTTGCCCTCGGCAGTGGTCAGCACACGCGTTCCCACTTTGACGACAACGCTACGGGCACGCTGGATCACGTGGCGGCGAAAATCGGCGGCGGAGGGGCCGGGAAGATTCATGGTCAGGGTGGGAGCAGAAAAAGTTTTTCCAATCTTTTACGGCACGATTGCGTCGTCGATCCCGTCCAATTGTCATGGGGAATCGACGACCCTGGAAGGCCATCGTACATTCATCGGAGGGCCAACAGCGTCTGTTTGTCGAAGCGGGAATGTCGCAAAACCGTCAGTCATGGCTTTCGATCGTGCCTTCGCGGTACCGCCAGCGTACCTGCCCCGGGCAAAGCCCTCACTCATTGTTTTGCGAATTCACTGCCGACCGCACAATCAGACGCGGCCGCAATCCTCAAAATTGAATCACCCGTTATGAGCGAAATACATCACGAATGTGGTGTGACGGCGATCTACCATCTCTCCGGTTGCGGCCGGAGCCCGATGTGCACGGAAGATGGCCCCCGACAGATCTCGCGGTTGATGCCCCGGATGCTGCTGGACATTCAAAATCGTGGCCAGCTTGCCGCTGGGATGGCGACCTTTGATCCGGACCGGCCCGAGTTGTTAAGGATTCGCAAGGATGTTGGCACGGTGGCCGAAGTGTTCCGATTGAATCATCGCGCCAAGGCCGAATCGTTGATGCGCCACCTGGCCGGGCGGGCTGCGATCGGCCACGTCAGGTATGCCACCTGCGGCCAGGACGATCGCAACTACGCGCAACCTTTTGAACGGCCGCACATTCACAAGCGAAAGTGGTTCAGCTTTTGCTTCAACGGCCAGCTTTCCAACTACGGCATTTTGAAAGAACGGTTGTTGGCCGATGGCGACCACCATTTGTCGCTCGATACCGATACCGAGATCATCCTGCACGAATTCGGCCGTTTTCTCAGCCAGGCTCCGGGACGGATGGACTGGATCGAGGCGTTGAAAAAGACCACCGCCGGTTTCGACGGTGCCTACAGCCTGGCGCTGTTGACCGCCGAAGGCGAGATGATCGTGGCCCGTGATCCGCTGGGCATCAAACCGATGTGCTACGTCCACGAGGGGCCGCTGTTTGCCGCGGCCAGCGAAAGTGTTGCCCTGTTGAACCTGGGGTTTGACAACGATCAAATTCGATCGCTGCCGCCGGGTCACGCGATTGTCGTCGATCCGCAGGAGGGCGTTCGTATGGAGCAATTTGCTCCCACTCAGTCGCCTGCTCATTGTTTCTTCGAATGGATCTACTTCGCCAACGTTGCCAGCACGCTGGATGACCGAAGCGTTTATTTGAGTCGCACGGCGCTGGGCGAGGAACTGGCGCAAGCCGAACGCGAGTTCGGCCGCGTTGACATTGATCCGGACGACACGATCATTGTTCCAGTGCCCGACACCAGCAAAGCGGCTGCCGATTCGATGGCTTACCAGCTGTCGATCCCCTGTCGCGAAGGATTGATCAGGAACCGATACGCCGGTCGCACCTTTATCGAAGGTGGACGGGCGCGCAAAGCAAAAGCGGCGACCAAGTACACGCCGCTTCGAGAAGTGTTGGAAGGCAAACGGGTGATTCTGGTCGAGGACTCGATCGTCCGCAGCACGACCATGAACGTGTTGTTGGATCGAATCCGCGATGTCGGCGGCGCCAAAGAGATTCATGTTCGAGTCGCTTGTCCGCCCATCATCGCTCCCTGTTTCTACGGGATCGACATGAGCACGATCGACCAGTTGATCGCGCCCAAGTACTTTTCGGTTCATGGCGACTTGACGTCCGATTCGCAGCAACGATTGGCCGACGATCTGGGCGCCGATACGCTTCGATACCTGCCGGTCGAGGCGATTGCGAGGGCCGTCGAAAAGCCCGCCGATCACCTCTGCCAGGCGTGCGTGACCGGAAAATACCCCACCAGCTGCGGCCAGCATCTCTACCAGATCGCGCTCGATAATCGCGGCGCGAAGATCGACAGCAAACGAACGTACGAACAGTTGGCCGCGGCGATCTCGGAGGACTAGTCAGCTGTTTCGAGTTGAAGGTGATGGTCGTGGAAGAACGAATCGTTGGAGTGGCCGCCTAAGAGCCAGGCAAGCGACTTGAAAACCAGTTCATCACCAATCGTTTCGGCCATCGATCGGTTGAAGTCGCCTTTGGTCAGCCGTAGTGACCAGCAGCGTTGACGATCTCCTCGGTCGGCGACCACGTGGATTCGGTCTTCGACTGGTCGTGGTGGAGTGGTCGGCAGCGCCGCAACCAGGGCGATTCCCACACTGCAAACGCTGGAGCTTTCCGCGTCACACAGTCCAGCGGCGCGGCGGCGGGCGCACTTTGCCAGTTGCTGGGCCGTTTCCAGTGAGGCGCTGGCAGCTGGCGGTGGGCCGCCCAGATAATCCGTCATTGCGGCGCGAGAGTAGGGAATCACCGCCTGCACGAACGACCGTGACGCGCCGGCGCGGCGAAAGCATCGGGCAATCGCACCGCTGCCGCCGCCGGCAGCGACGATTGCCAGCACCATCGGCGACTGATGAAGGTCGTCCAAAAGTGCGTCCCATTGGCTGTCGGTGGTGGCCACGCGAAATCCTTGGTTGGCTGAAGAACCGATGGTGCCCCTCAGCGACATACCCTACAAGGAATCGCGGTCTGCACCCAAGCGAACGCGAAACGATTTCGTCATGGGGAAGGGATGCGGCGCTGAGTTCCGCGCACAAATCGCATCCGCGATGGGTTGGAGAGCCTGCTGGGAGGATCGGTCACCAGTTCATCGAGTTGTCGCACCATCATGTATCCTTCGACACGAAGATCGACTGCAACGATCGATCCGGTCACCGGAAGGATCTTGTTGTCGACCAGCGGTTCCACTCGCATGTTGTCGGTCGTGTAGATCAGCCCGCGCAGCTCGGTGGGGTAGACGTCGGTGCTGGTCGCGTTGGACCAGTTTTGGCGATAGGGAGAAATAGCCGGATTGAAATTGGTTCCGCGAGCTGCTTCGTCCAGAGACGCTTCGACGTTGATCATGCGAATGGGCGAATCGCTGATCAGAATCGCGTCAGGATTGGTAGGAAAGCTCCAGCAGATTCCGCCGCTGATGCGAATCACCGAGGCATCTTGGATGCACAACGTGGCATCCAAGCGGCAATGTGAGATCTGTACCCCGCTTCCTTGGGCGTCGATCCAATAGATGCCTGCCGAGTCGACGGTACCGTAAGGATTCACCGTCGGTGACAGCACAATGTCTTGCAGCAAAAGATCGCCGCTTTGAGTAGGCAGCGAGGCGGAGGAAATCTGGGTGCCGACCGCGCTATATTCGTCCAGCAAATTTCGGTTGGGCAGCGTCACCGATTCGCCGCCAAGATCGCCGCGGAGGGTTGTTTGTATCGAACCGTCACATTCCAATCGCGGCGCGGTCAAAATACCTGACGAGGACGTCTTGCAGTCGTCGGAAACCTGCACCGCGTTCTCGCACGACAGCGTCCCGCCGCTCTCCAATTCAAGATCGCCCGACGTTGTCACCGAGTAGCGCAGCACGTCGAAAGCACCAGGATCGGATTCCAGTGTCGCGACGACGGCGGCTTCGCTGCGTCCCACCTTGGCGTGTACGGTCAGTTCGACGGTGTCGGCGTCGCCATCGTTCAGGTCACCGTCAACATCGGTAAATCGGTGCCGCACCTGCGAGCTTCCTGTCACGTTCACACCGTCGACGGTCATCGGATACCAAGCCGAAAAGACTCCGCTGGCCGAATCGGATCGCCACTGGGTGCTGTTGCGCACGATGACCGCTTGGCGAGCCAGCTCGCTTTCGGCTAGGCGAAGCGCGCGATGGCGGCTGCCACGATCATTCTCGGCACGCAGGCTGGCTGTCGACATGGCCAGCGCGGCACCCACGGCAGCCACGACGATCAATGCGGTGAAAAGGACTGCCAGATAGATGTATCCTGCGCGGCGGCGCGATCGGCCGCCGAGGTGCGCTTTGCGTTGCAGCTGGGAAAGCTGCCCGATGTGCAATGGTGGTTGTCCAATGGCCATGCTTGCTGCTCCCGATCAGTAGGCATCCGGGTGATTTCGAAGCGGCGACGTGACGGTCAGATCACGGCTGGGAAATTGCAGCTTGATTTGCCGCCAGCGGTGGTAAGACGTCGAATCGGGAATGTCGCTGGGGACTTCCGCGACCAGGGTCGATTCGTCGAACACCGTGCCGTCGGGCGCGGTGCAGTTGACGGTAATCACCCGCAGCGGTTGCTGGTCATCGTTGCTGGTCACGATCCCGGTTGCATCAGGTTCTGCCGAGAGGATCGAGACCGAGAACGACCAGCCGGTGTAACCCTCGATCGGCGTTCCGTCGCGATGGCTGGGCGGCGAGGCAACGTAGCCGTGGTAATCGTCGACGTCGTCGTAGGTGGTTCGGTCGGCGGCGTTTTCGGTCGATTCCAACCCGAACACCGGATCCTCGCGATCTCGGAAATCGAGCGCCGAAATCTCATCCAAAATCTGGTTGGCCAAACCTTCGGCATCGGCCGCTGCACGCTGCACGGCGCTATTGCGCAGCAAGTTGGCTGATGCGGTGAGCGAAACCAGCAGTACCGTCGATACAAGAATCAGCGAGATCATGATCTCGATCAGAGTCACGCCGCTTCGTTGCTGTTCGGGCGTTCTCATGGCAGCACCTCCAGACGAACGCCGGTTTGCAGAACGTGCCCTGGATTGTTCTTCTGCCACAACTGCGGCGTACCCGTCATGGACGGCATGGGACCGGTGCGGACTGCGATTCCTATCGAGGTTTCGCTGCTGGTGCCGGTACCGCCGGTGGCTCGCGCCACGTCGGTAAACGACGCGATTCCTAGAGTTCCGGCGGGCCAAGGATCACCGTCGCCGGCAAAGATTTGCACGTTCAGTTGGCCGGGTGAGAAACCCGATGTCTCCAGCGGCACCGGATTGAATTGGGGCAACACCGGCCAGGCGTAGCCCGAGTAGATATCGCTCCAGTTGATCGGACTGGTGGTATCGACATTTTCAACCGCGATCATCGCTGCCGCAATTGCTGAATCGGGTGTGGCGTCGATCGAAATCGTGCCGGGAAGAGTGACCGCGTAGAAGCGGTATCCGTTGACCGATCGCAAGTTGACGACGGCTTGGGAGCTCAATGACAACCAACCTGGATTGGAAATGGTCAGCGAGGTTGGCGTCTTGGCGGCGATACACAGGATCAGCAAATCGCCCCCCTGGCATCCCGGTGGAAGGTCGATATCGAGGCTCGACACCAGGCCGGTGCTGGATGCAGCGCTGGTTGATCGAACGCGAGCCACGTTGCCTGGCGCGGCGGCCGTGGCTGCCGTGTAACCGTCGACCTGAAATTGTTGGCCCGGTGAGTCAGAATCGAAAGGAATCACCGGTCCGGCGTCAACTTGCCGAGTCAGCCCATCGACTCCGGTCTGGTAGGAGATCGTCTGGCTGTTGCCGGTGACGGCGTCGGGTCGAGTGATCTGGAATCCGCCTACCGGTGTCTCGTCCACGTCGGTGGCGTACCTCAGGTCTGCCGCCAAGCGGTCGATGATCGCCCGGTCATGCCACAACGATTGATCGTCGGGCGGCGTTTCGATCAATCGCGTGGAGATCACGATGGTTGCCGCCAAGGAAGCGACCAGCGCCGTCGACGCCATCAGAGCGACCACCAATTCGATCAGCGAATACCCGCACCGGCTGGTCATTGTTATGTTCCAACCAGTGCTTGGGGTGTGAATGCTTTCCAGCCTTTGTCGACTGCGGCGGTGCGCACCACCGATGTTTCTCCGGTACCCGGCGCGATCCGTACTTCAAATTGGTTGCCGCCCAGTGCGATGGTGATCTTTCCGTTGACCAGCGGGGTGGAGGCGACATGCGGGACGCCTTCGAAGTCGAACGACAACGTTGTCTGCGAATCAAAATTGGCAATGAGTTCAAACTGGGGATCGTAAACGTCGCGAATCGCCACGTTGAGCAGTTGGCCGGGACGATCAGGAAAGTCGACTTCCCCGCTGGCATAAGAATGCAACGTGTTGTTGCAGACCAGCGTCGTCGTGCGAGCCTCGTTGACGGCGACTCGCCGGATGTAGTCGATGTGCGCGGCAAGCTGTCTGGCAGCAACCTGCAGCTTGGTCGTCCGGATCGACTCCATGAATCGGGGCGCAGCGATAGCGGCCGTGATTCCCACAATCAGAAGCACGAGAGTCAAATCGATCATGCTGATCGCGCGTCGACGAGAGGACATGATGGTCGAGAGGTCCAAGAATTCGCAGGTTTTTCCTATCAAAACCTACGTCACCGCCAGAGGATCGCGCGTCGGGCGATGGGCGAATCCGCAGCGGATTCGCCCATCCAACCGATACAATCGTGAAAGTTGGTCGCGGAGACTCTCCCCGTTCTCCGCTGTTGGCTACAGGATAAGAGAACGTACTTCCACATCACGTGCGACTTCGGAGAAGTCGCCGACTGTCGATCACCAGCCGAGTACGTAGGCGAAGATGAGCGGCGCGACGATCGACGCGTCACTTTGGATCATGAACTTCGGTGCGTCGGGGGACAGCTTGTGCCAGGTGATCTTTTCGTTGGGAACGGCGCCGCTGTATCCGCCGTAGCTGGTCACAGCGTCGCTGATCTGGCAAAAGTATCCCCACAGCGGGACGTCCAGTTGCAAATCCTGGATCAACAGGGGGACCACGCAAATGGGAAAGTCTCCGGCGATTCCGCCACCGATCTGGAAAAAACCAATCGGACCTTGTGCCGATTGCTGGCGATACCACTGAATCAGCCGTTCCATTTGCTGCGTCCCGGTGGCGATGGCCGAGTGGTTGGGCACTGTGCCGTCGACCACCCGGGCAGCAAAGATGTTGCCCAGAGTCGAATCTTCAAAGCCCGGCACGAAAATCGGGATGCCGGCGTCCTTCGCGGCGGCTACCCAACTGTGCTCGCGCGGCACCTGGTAATGTCTGGACAGATCTTCATCATCGATCAGATCGAACATGAACTCCGCCGGCAGCCGTGCCGACGATGAATGGGCGGCCTGTTGCCACAGCAACGTCAACCGGCGTTCGATGTGCCGCATCACCGTTTCTGGAATGCAGGTGTCGGTGACGCGATTGAATCCTTGGTCGCGAAGTCGAACCTCGTCCTCGGACGACAGCGCCCGCCAATTCTCGATGATGCGATATTCGTCGTGGGCGACCAAATTAAAAATGTCCTCCTCCAAGTTGGCGGCGGTCGAGGTAATCGCGTGGACTTTGCCCGCCCGGATCATCTCCGCCAGCGAAATCCCCAGCTCGCCGGTGCTCATCGCGCCAGCCAGCGTCACCATCATTTGGCCGCCACCACCGGGCGTCAGGAAATCTCGGTAGCTGCGCGCCGCACTCAGCAACTCACGAGCGTTGAAGTGGCGAAAATGCGTTTCTAAAAAATCGGATACGTTCATGTCGCTTGTCACGCACCGAAGGTGCAGTCATTTGTTTAGCCCAGTTTAGCCCAGGGCGAGGTTTTGCGAGTTTTACGAGAAGTTCCTCATTTGGTGCCACCCACCTAATCTCCAAGTAGGCCGGCTTGTCCCAAGTCGGCGATCCTGTACTCGCCGACTTGAGGACAAATCGGCCTACAATGAACGGCTTCCATTTGGTGCCACCCACCCAATCTTCCACTCCGATCTCGCTGTTCCCCTTTTCGGCTTCGGCTGTCTCCCTGCGGTGGGGAGGCTCAAAAAAATGGGCCGTGCATCGATGCAGGGGGCAGGCGGGCGAACCGGGCGCCTGCGGGCGGTGTCGGAAATGCTATCGACCATTGGACTTACGTCGATTCCGGCCGGCTACTGCACAATTCGCGCCAGATTGTCTGAGTTGCCCTTTTCGTGATTTGATGGATCTGCTAGGTTTTGAGAGTGATCACCGGCCCAGTTGAAGCGTTTTGCCCCGACATTTTGCCCACTTTTACCGCCCCGGCCTCCGCGAATGCCGCGTCGGACGGCAATTTTCTTGTTCCAAGCTCGTTCATCCCAGCGGGCTGATGGTTTGCGCTGAACGTCTCGATTGACGCCACCACAACTTTCCACTGGGTCGCAAAACCAATATTGGCTTTCGAAGGAGCTTTCATACACGATGGCAACCACGACCAAGCGTCGCCTTGAGCCCACCAGCGTTCGACATTTCGGAACCGGCCTTGGATCGTTTGATCTGCCGGATCTTACGGCGCTGCAAACGGTTTCTTACTCCGCTTTCATGCAGGAAAACGCTGACCCGAAAAAGCGGAAAAACCAAGGGCTGGAGAGTGTCTTGCGGGAGATCTTCCCGATCAGCAGCTACGACGGCAACACCACGCTGGAGTATCTGTACTACGAACTGGGCAAGCCACGCTATACCAGTCAGGAGTGTCGCCAATTGCGGATGACGTACGGGCGACCGCTGCGCATCTGGTTGCGGCTCAATCGCGAAGAACCGCATGAGGAAGAGGTCTACCTGGGTGATCTGCCGATCATGATGGGTGGCGGTGAGTTCATCATCAACGGTGCCGAACGCGTGGTGGTCAGTCAGCTTCATCGCAGTCCCGGCGTCGATTTTGTGTTGGAACAGGACACGACCACCGACCGCAAGCTGCCCAGTTGCCGAGTCATTCCCGAACGTGGTTCGTGGATCGAGGTGAATGTCACGAAAAAGGACGCGCTGACGGTTCGCATCGACCAGAGCGGAAAGTTCGCCGCGACCACTTTGCTGCGGGCGATGGATCCAAAATTTTCCACCGACGCCGATTTGTTGAACGCGTTTTACGAAACGAAGAGCCTGAAGATCAGCGGCGGCCGCAGCGCGTCGAAGATCGAAGGCAAAATCGCCGTCGACGATGTCGTCTATCCCAGCGGCAGCGAACGGGCGGGCGAAATCATCGTCGAGGCGGGACACAAGATCACTAAAGAGGTCGCCGAAACGATCTGCACTTCCGGCGTCAAATCGATCGATGCGATGGAAGCACCCAAGATTCCGTTGATCTTCAACACGTTGGCCGAAGACAATACGGCCAGCCACGAAGAAGCGCTGCTGCGGATCTATCAGCGTCTTCGTCCGGGCAACCCTCCGCAGCTGGAGAAAGCTCGTACGCTGTTTACCGAAAAGTTTTACGACGAAAACCGTTATCGGCTGGGCAAGGTCGGCCGCTTCCGGCTGAATCGAAAACTGGAACTGGGTGTCAGCGAATCGGAGATGACGCTGCGTCCGGACGACATGATCGCGGCAATCCGTTATCTGATCGATCTTTTTGATCCCGAAAGCGGTGCCGAGATCGACGACATCGACCACTTGGGCAACCGCCGTCTGCGGACGATCGACGAACTGGCTTGCGAAGAGCTTCGCAAAGGATTTTTGAAGCTTCGTCGCACGGTCCAGGAACGAATGAGCATCAAGGATGCCCAGGACATGTCGCCGCGATCTTTGATCAATCCCAAGAGTGTTTCGGCGGCGATCGACTATTTCTTCGGACGTGGTGAACTGTCTCAGGTTGTCGACCAAACCAATCCGCTAAGCCAATTGACTCACGAACGGCGACTATCGGCGCTGGGCCCCGGAGGATTGAACCGAAAGCGAGCCGGGTTTGAGGTTCGTGACGTTCACATTTCGCACTACGGCCGCATTTGTCCGATCGAAACGCCGGAAGGCACGAACATTGGTTTGATCAGTTCGCTGGCGATTTACGCCGGCGTGGACGACTACGGTTTTTTGGTCACGCCCTATCGCGAAATCAAAAACGGCAAGGTCACTGACGAAACGGTTTGGTTGCGGGCCGACGAGGAGAGTGAATCGTACGTCGCGCCGGCCGATACCGAAGTCAACAATGGTGAACTCGTTGCCGGGCCCAACATGATCGCCCGTTTCCGCAGCGACTTCGAGATCGTCCAGCCCAAGCAGGTCGATTACATGGACGTCGCCCCGTCACAGATGGTGGGTGTTTCGGCCGGACTGATTCCGTTCCTGGAACATGACGACGCCAACCGGGCTTTGATGGGATCGAACATGCAGCGACAAGCGGTACCGCTGCTGGTTGCCGAACCACCGATTGTCGGAACGGGGATGGAACGCGAGGTCGCTCGTAACAGTGCGATGGTCGTGCGGGCACGCCGCTCCGGAAAGGTCACCTACTGCGATTCGACGCGGATCGAGATCGGCAGCGACCACTATGACTTGAAAAAGTACCAGGGACTCAACGAGCGAACTTGTTTGAACCAGCGTCCGATCGTCAATGTCGGTGACAAGGTCGAAAAGAACCAGATCATCGCTGACGGCGCCGCCACTCAGAACGGCGAACTGGCACTGGGCCGAAACGTGCTGGTCGGCTTCATGTCGTTCGACGGCTTCAATTACGAAGACGCGATCATCATCAGTGAGGAACTGGTTCGCAACGACACTTACACCTCGATTCACATCGAGGACTTTGACGTGGAGATTCGCGAAACCAAGCTGGGCCGCGAAGAGTTCACTCGTGACATTCCCAATGTTTCGGAAAAGGCGCTACGAAACCTTGATGAAACGGGAATCGTGCAGGTCGGTACCTATGTCAAACCGGGGGACATCCTGGTCGGCAAGGTCAGCCCCAAAAGCAAGACGGAACTGACGCCTGAAGAAAAACTGTTGCACGCGATTTTTGGTCGCGCCGGCGAAGACGTGAAGAACGATTCGCTGGAAGTTCCGTCCGGGATTGAGGGGATCGTGATCGATACCCAAAAGTTTTCTCGACGGATGAGTTTGTCCGAAGACGAGCGAAAGGTCTTCGAGAAAGAACTCAAGGACATGGAAAGCGAGGGCAACGCCGAAATTGCCAGCACGTTTGAATCGCTGGTCCGCGACCTGGAAGCGGCTGCCGGGGTGAAGCTGAAAGACGCCACCGGCACTCCGTTGGCCGACGGCCAAGATCCCAAGTTCGTCGCCGAACGGGCGACCGCGTTCCGGCTGGATCACATCCTGGATCAAGTCAAAAGCGATGCCAAGAAAAAGGACGTCGAAAAGGTCTTTTCGCAGCAATGGGGTAATGTCGAGACGGCGATCGATGTTCGCGACCGCAAGCTGAACAGCATGAAACGGGGCGATGAACTTCGCAGCGGCGTGCTGCAGATGGTGAAGGTCTACGTCGCCACCAAGCGGGTGATCAGCGTCGGTGACAAGATGGCTGGCCGCCACGGGAACAAAGGGGTGATCGCGAAGATCTTGCCGATCGAAGACATGCCTTTCTTGCCCGACGGAACGCCGATTCAAATCATGCTCAACCCGCTGGGAGTTCCCAGCCGCATGAACGTCGGGCAGATTCTTGAAACGCATCTCGGCTGGGCCGGCGCGAAACTTGGTTTTCAGGCGATCACGCCGGTGTTTGACGGTGCTAGCGAAGCGGATATCAACACCGCACTTTCCGACGCGGGATTGCCCGCGCACGGAAAGATTCGGCTCCGCGATGGGCGTACCGGCGAACCGATGGAGCAGGAAACGACGGTTGGCTACATCTACATGCTGAAATTGCATCACCTGGTCGACGACAAGGTGCACGCGCGAAGCACCGGTCCTTACTCGCTGATCACCCAGCAGCCGCTGGGCGGCAAGGCGCGATTCGGCGGCCAACGATTCGGCGAAATGGAAGTCTGGGCGTTGGAAGCCTACGGAGCAGCCTACATCCTGCAGGAACTGCTGACGGTCAAGAGCGACGACGTCGAAGGCCGGACCAAGATCTACGAATCGATGGTCAAGGGAGAGAACACGTTGGAGGCCGGCACGCCCGCCAGCTTCGATGTGTTGACCAACGAAATTCGCGGCTTGGCTTTGAACATGCAGTTGGAGAAACGACCGATCTGATCCATGCCGTCGGCCGACCCTGCTGAAGCAATAGCTTGCGGCAGGAGCGGCCCATGTATCGGGGAATGTCAAGTTTCCATCGTCCACGAAAGAAAACACTCGAATGACCAAGACCGCGAATCGGCAGCACGTCGATTGTCAGCAAAAACCTGGTCATTCTTATTGATCACGCCAAATAAAAAGTCTCAATCACGGACACGGTCTCGCCAGGGACCCAACCGCCCAGGAGCATCCAAAATATGTCGATTGGCGAAAACAGCAGCTACGATCGCATCAACGATTACGCATCGGTCCGAATCTCTCTTGCCCGCCCGCAAGACATCAAAAGTTGGTCGTTCGGCGAAGTCAAAAAGCCGGAAACGATCAACTACCGAACCTATCGTCCCGAAAAGGACGGTCTGTTCTGCGAACGCATCTTTGGCCCGGAAAAGGACTGGGAATGTGCCTGCGGCAAGTACCGCGGGATGAAGTACAAGGGAATGATTTGCGACCGCTGCGGCGTCAAAGTGACTCACAGCCGCGTTCGCCGCAAGCGAATGGGTCACATTGAACTGGCCGCGCCGGTGGTTCACATCTGGTTTTTCAAAGCGATGCCGTCTCGGCTGGGCAACCTGCTGGACATGAAAACCAGCTCGTTGGAAAAGGTCATCTATTTCCAAGACTATGTCGTGATCGATGCCGGCACGACCGACCTGGAACCACAGCAGCTGTTGACCGAAGAGGAATACCGCGCGGCGCGTGCCCAGTACGGCGAGGGATCGTTCGAGGCCGACATGGGTGCTGAGGCGGTTCGCAAGTTGTTGAACAAACTGGACCTGGTTCAGCTTTCCGAAAAACTTCGCGTCGATCTGGAGGAAACCGGGTCGAAGCAAAAGAAAAAGGATTTGATCAACCGTTTGAACATCGTCGAATCGATTCGGGACAGCGACAACCGCCCCGAGTGGATGGTGTTGGATGTCATTCCGGTCATCCCGCCCGACCTGCGGCCGCTGGTGCTGTTGGACAGCGGCAACTTTGCCACCAGCGACCTGAACGACCTGTATCGCCGCATCATCAACCGCAACAACCGACTGCGGAAATTGGTTGATTTGAACGCACCCGAAGTGATCATCCGGAACGAAAAACGGATGCTTCAGCAATCGGTCGACGCGCTGTTTGACAACAATCGCTGCAAACGCCCAGTGCTGGGATCGTCCAATCGCCCGCTGAAGTCGCTGACCGACATGATCAAGGGAAAGCAGGGACGTTTCCGCGAAAACCTGCTTGGCAAACGCGTCGACTATTCGGCTCGCAGCGTGATCGTGGTCGGTCCGCGTTTGAAGCTGCATCAGTGCGGTTTGCCCAAAAAGATCGCGCTGGAACTGTATCAGCCGTTCATCATTCGTCGTCTGAAAGAGCTCGGACATGCCGACACCATCAAGTCGGCAAAGAAGATGCTCGAGCGAAAGGACGAAGAGGTTTGGGATATCCTGGAACAGGTGATCACCAACCATCCGGTGTTGCTCAACCGCGCTCCCACACTGCACCGGATGGGCATTCAGGCGTTCGAGCCGACTTTGGTCGAGGGCAACGCGATTCACTTGCATCCGCTGGTCTGCAAAGGGTTCAACGCCGACTTTGACGGTGACCAGATGGCGGTTCACCTGCCTCTTTCGATTGAGGCCCAGGTGGAATCTCACACGTTGATGATGAGCACCAACAACGTGTTCGCGCCCTCCAACGGCAAGCCGATCATGAGCCCGTCGCAAGACATCGTGATGGGTTGTTACTACACCACGGTGGAGATGCCCGATCAGCTTGGCGAAGGGATGACCTTTTCGGGTTATCACGAAGTCGACATGGCATTGGCCCAAGGGGTCGTGGCACTGCACGCCAAAATCAAAATGCGGTTGCCGAGATTCCAGCGGCTGAAGACGGAAGACGATTCGGGGCAATACGGCGCGATCATCGACACCACGCCGGGCCGCGTTCGATTCAATGAGATGCTGCCCAACGGCATGGATTTCTACAACCAAAAAATGAAAAGCGGCGACCTGGCCGGCGTGATCAGCGATTGCTATCAGCGTCTGGGCCGAAAGGCGACCATCCATCTGCTGGATGACATGATGCAGATGGGCTTCCGCGAATCGACTCGCAGCGGCCTTTCGTTTGCCACCGATGACCTGGTGACACCCGACACCAAGCAGCAGTTCATCAAGGATGCTGAAAAAGAGGTCATGAAGCACAAGAAGGCGTACGACCGCGGTCTGATGACCGGAAAAGAACGCTACAACCAGGTGCTTGATGAATGGACCAAGGTGCGCGAAGCGATCACCACCGACATGATGAACGCCATGGAAAATGACGTTCGCGAAGGCGGCTGGTACGTCAATCCGGTGTACCTGATGTCGCATTCGGGCGCCCGAGGCGGTATCGAACAGATTCGCCAGCTGGCCGGGATGCGAGGATTGATGGCCAAGCCTACCGGTGAAATCATCGAAACGCCGATCAAAGCAAACTTCCGCGAAGGGTTGTCGGTGCTGGAGTACTTCAGTTCCACTCACGGTGCCCGGAAAGGTCTGGCCGACACGGCGCTGAAGACCGCCGACAGCGGATACTTGACCCGTAAGTTGGCTGACGTGGCACAGAACGTGGTGATCACGATGGACGACTGCGGCACGACGCAGGGCATCACCAAGGGAGTGGTGTATCGCGGCGAAAAAGTCGAGGTCAGCCTGGTCGATTCGATCAACGGACGCGTTTCGCGACAATCGATCGTCAACCCGGTGACCGACGAAGTGATCGTGGCCGAAAACCAGATGATCACTCCCGATATCGCTCGTAAGATCGAAGGCATGGGGCTGGAGAAAATCCAGGTTCGCACGCCGATGACTTGTGACGCGCCGCTGGGTGTGTGCCGCTGCTGCTACGGGATGGACATGTCGACCGGTGCGATGGTCGAAGAGGGCATGGCGGTCGGCATCATCGCCGCCCAAAGTATCGGCGAACCGGGCACGCAGTTGACGATGCGTACCTTCCACATCGGTGGTTCGGTCGACAAACAGATGGAAGAGTCCGATATCAAGACGAAAAAGTCGGGCGAAGTCCGGCTGACGCGGATGCGGGCAGTTCGCAACACCGAAGGCCGCAACATCGTGCTGACTCGAAACGGCGAGATCTCGCTGATCGACGATCGCGGCCGCGAAATCGAAAGTTACTCGGTGCCGGCCGGTGCCTCGCTGTTGGTCGAAGAGGGTGACAAGGTCAAAGAAGGCCAGATCCTCTGCGAGTGGAACCCCTACTCGATTCCGATTCTTTCGGAAGTCGACGGGAAAGTGCGCTTCGAAGACGTGGTCGAAGGCGAAACGATGCGTACCGAACGCGAAGCGAGCGGTAACATGCGAATGATGATCGTCGACCACAAGGGCGACTTGCATCCGCAGATCGTGGTGGAAGACAAAGAAGGCAAAGCATTGGACGTTCAATACTTGCCCGAACGCGCCACGATCATGGTCAAAGAGGGTGCCAAGATCACGCCCGGTACGGTGCTTGCCGAAATGCCTCGTGAAACGGGCGGTGTTTCGGACATCACCGGCGGTCTGCCGCGAGTGACGGAGATCTTTGAGGCTCGTAAACCGAAGGATCCGGCGGTCATCGCCGAAGTCGACGGCGAGGTCGAAATCCTGGCCGAAAAGAAACGCGGCAAGCGAACCATCATCGTCCGCAGCGAATCGGGTATCGAACGCGAGCACCTGGTGCCGCAAGGAAAGCACTTGTTGGTGCACAGTGGCGACATCGTCAAAGCGGGCCAGGCACTTTGCGAAGGTCCGCTGGTGCCGCATGACATCTTGCGAGTTTCGGGCGAGGAAGCAGTGCAGCAATATCTGCTGCACGAAATTCAACAGGTTTACCAGTCGCAAAAAGTTGAAATCAACGACAAGCACTGTGAAATCATCATCGCTCGAATGCTCCGCAAGGTAAAAATCGAATCGGCCGGCGATACCAACCTGCTGCCCGGTTTGGTGATGGACCGGTTCCAGTTCCGCAAAGCGAACGAAGAACTTTCCGGGTGCATGAAAATTTCGGGTGCCGGCGACAGCGATTACAGCGACGGGACGATCATCCCCAAGGAAGCTTTTGAGCAGACCAACGCCCAGATCGAGGCACTCGGCGGAACTCCCGCGAAAGGACGAAAGCCGAAGAGCGCGACCGCCAGTACCCAGTTGCTGGGGATCACCAAGGCGGCGGTTCAATCCAACAGCTTCATCAGTGCCGCTTCGTTCCAGGAAACGACCAAGGTGTTGACCGAAGCGGCGCTCGCCGGCAAAGTCGACCGGTTGGTCGGGCTGAAGGAGAACGTCATCCTGGGTCACCTGATTCCGGCCGGTACCGGTTTCCGAATCTTCCAGGAATCGGAAGTCAATTACCGTCGCGAAGCCTTGGAAGAGCTTGCCGGCGCACCGGTTCAGAGTTTGGAAGAGAGCTTCCCGTTGCTCAATGCGGGTGACGAAGCAGCTGCGGCTGCCGCCGGTGAAGCGCCCGCCGCCGATACCGCCCCTCCGCCACCGGTTGAACAGCAACCCGCCAGCGAAGGGATGCAACCGCCCGCCGAGAGCAACGAAGCGCTCGACAGCATGTTTGGCGGAGGCCAGGACTGACGTTTTGTCGGCGAGTGTAGGCCGGCTTGTCCCAAGTCGGCGATTCTGTACTCGCCGACTTGGGACAAGCCGGCCTACTAGTGAATTAGCCAGCGCTGCGTGCCAGGGCGGCGAGCGAGGCAAGCGTTGGGTCGGTCACGGCGCGGCTGGCTTCGTAGGCGGTCGTGTCGCCGCGATAGACTCGCAGGGCCGCGGCCTCCGCTAAGGTCAACATTCCCTGCTCCGACGCTGCTTCTTGGATCTCACCGGCCGAGGCATGATTGGCGATCGCCTCACTGAGTTGCTTGTCGACCGTCATGATTTCCGGCAGGCAAGTCAACGAAGTGAAGCCGTCAGAGAAGCACGAATCACAACCAGCCTGGCTGCAAAGCTCCGGTGATTCATCTCCCATTCGGGCCATGATGCGATCGCTGACGCAGAGAGGCTCGGCGACCTCGATCGGTTGGCGGCACTTCCTGCATAGCTGCCGGATCAAACGTTGATTGATCACGCCGATCAGCGAGCTGGCCAGGAACTTGGGTTTGGTGTCGTACTGCAGCATCGAATCGACCGCTTCGGCCGAGGTCTTGGCGTGCAAAGTTGCCAGCACCAGTTGTCCGCTCGCTCCAGCCCGCACCGCGGTGGCGGCCGTTCGTGCGTCTCGGATTTCCCCGATCATGATCACGTCAGGGCTGTGACGAAGCACGGCGGAAAGCAAGTCGGCAAAATCGAGTCCGGCACGCAAATTGACTTGCGACTGCATTACCCCGGAAAGTGAATGTTCGATCGGATCTTCCAGAGTGTGGATCTTTCGCGAACCGTCATTCAGATGATCGATCGCCGCGTACAACGTGCTCGATTTTCCACTGGCCACCGGACCGGCAACCAAAATCAATCCCGATGGCCGATCCAGAAGTTCGCTGATCAACCGAAACTCGTCGTCGTCCAAACCGAGGTGCGAAAGGGAACGGGCGCCACGAACCGGATCGAAAAGTCGGATCGCAACATCTTGGCCGTACAAAGTCGGCATGCAGCTCAATCTCAAGTCGACGATTCCGCCACCGGGCGTCACGACCACGCCGCGACCGTCGGTCGGCCGAATGGTTTCCCCAGCGTCGGCTCCCGCAAGGACTCGCAAATGTCCCTGCAACTTGTGTCCATAATCTCTGGCGAGCCGCCGGACGGTTTCGATTTTGCCTAGCCGGCGGACCGCCACGACCACACTTTTTTCGTTATCGGAAACGAACAGGTCACTGGCGTGTCGATCGACAGCCCACTCAATCAAATTGGACGCGTACACTTCTGGTGGCGTCAATTCGATTTCACCTTCGGCATTGTCCAACTCGGTGAAATCGATTGCTTCGTCTTTGGTCACGGATGCTGGTTCCCGAACAGATGAACTAAAAAAAAGCACTACAAATTCAATAGGACGAAAAAGCTTTCGCAGCAAAACTATGGACGATACGAGGGGACAATGCAAAGGAAACCCTGGCGAACTGTCGTGAAATTGACACCCGAATAGGCTCAGTTTGGGTAGATTCCTTCCCCCTTACGGTGGATTCGGCCTGTTCTTCAGCCCGCACCGATTGACGCGATCGCTACGGCTTGGCAAACCTTTCCGTCATTCTCGCTTCCGAGGTCCTGCATGATTTCCAGCCGCCAGCCATCGGCCGATCGTCAGCCGGAGGAGTTGCTGCGCGAGTACTTTGGGTATTCCTGCTTCCGAAAATCTCAAGCCGACATCATCCGTCACGTGCTTGGCGGCAATCACGCCATGGTGGTGATGCCAACCGGAATGGGAAAGTCGCTCTGTTATCAGATTCCGGCGCTAACGCTGCGCGGTGACCAATTGGTGTTGGTACTTTCACCACTGATTGCCTTGATGCAGGACCAGGTCGATTCGTTGCGCGGCCGGGGCATCGAGGCAACGTTTATCAACTCGTCCCTGCAGCGCGACCAGCGTCAGCAACGTTACGACGACGTGGCGGCCGGGAAGTACCGACTGTTGTACGTCACGCCCGAACGGTTTCGGAAACAAGAATTCATCGAAGTCCTAAGCCGCCGACGCGTTTCTTTGCTGGCGGTCGACGAGGCACATTGCGTCAGCCAGTGGGGTCACGATTTCCGGCCCGACTACTCGCGGCTTGCCGAAATTCGCCGCCATCTCGGTGACCCCACAACCATTGCACTGACGGCCACGGCGACCGTCCCCTGTCGGGCCGATATTTATCGGCAACTTGGTATCGACGCTTCCGACATCAAGCTCTTCCACGAAGGAATCGATCGGCCCAACCTGTCGATCGAAGTGACCAGTGTGTGGGACGACGACAGCAAACTGGAGGCCATCGAAAACACTCTCGCTAATGAATCGTACCTCCAAGGCAGTGTGATCATTTACTTTTCGTTGATCAAAACCTTGCAGCGGTTCAGCGACTTGTTGCTTGGCCGCGGCATCGATCACGTTTGTTATCACGGCGATCTGCCCCGACATCTGCGGCGCCAAATCCAAGACCAGTTCATGCAAGGCGAAACCGACATCGTGTTGGCAACCAATGCCTTTGGAATGGGTGTCGACAAACAGGACATTCGCATTGTCATTCATGCCGAAACACCTGGGTCGATCGAGTCATACTACCAGGAGATCGGGCGAGCCGGCCGAGACGATCTGCCCAGCCTTTGTCAGTGGTTGTACGACCAGAACGATTTGATGACGCAGATGCAGTTCATCGAATGGTCGAACCCGGACGCCGATTTTTACTCTCGGCTTTGGACGACGCTGAGCGAGGACAATGAAAAGTGTCGGGCTTTCGGAATCGATTGGCTGAACGAACGGTTGCAGCGGGTCAGCCGGCACGACCACCGGCTGGCCACCGCGATCGCGATGCTGGATCGCCACGGAGTCGTGGCCGGTCCGCGGCCTCCGGAATGTTTCGACATTGTCTGCCCGCTGCCCCCACAGTTCCTGGACGATGAATTCCTGTCGGAGAAAAAACGCCGCGATCAACAGCGGCTCTACGCGATGGTCCAGCTGGCTGCCGAAACCGGGGACCGCAAGGAGCTGCTCAATCACTATTTTCTGGGCGACCAGTGAGTGGGTGAATCTCAAAATTGACTGCAAATCACGTGGCCGGTGCGGTGAACATCCCTACCCGCCATAGGGTCTGGGGAGGTATCCTGATGCCATGCCGTTTGATGTCAGCGAAACCCTTTTTTCCCCGCAGACGTTGCTGTGGTTGGCCGCCACCGCGATCGCGATGATGTTGTTGTTCGGAGCGATCAACCGCAGGCGATCCAAGCTGACCGATTCGCTGCGGGAATACGTCGAAAAGAACCGGGACGGACAACCCGTCTCCCGGACGGGAAAGGATGAATCGACGTCTACCAAGTGATCCGCCTCAGCCATCCTGATTCAGGTCTGGCCAATCGCCCGCTGGCACGATTTTGTAAAAACCACAACGATGAACAAACGCGTTTATATCAAGACCGTCGGCTGCCAAATGAATGTTTTGGACAGCGAAATGGTGATCGCCGATTTGAAACGGCACGGTTACACGGTCGTCGATTCGCCCGACCAGGCCGATTGCGTCTTGTACAACACCTGCAGTGTTCGCGAAAACGCCGAAGAGAAGATCTACAGTGCGCTGGGCAAGGTTCGCGAAGCAAAAGAGCGCCATCCCGAAAAGACCATCGGCGTGATGGGTTGCATGGCCCAGAAGGATCAAGACATCATCTTCGACCGGGCGCCTTACGTCGATTTGGTTGTTGGGCCGGGCCAATTGCATACGATCGTCGATCTCTTGGATCGAGTTCGGCAAGGCGAAGGGCGGCAGATGGCTGTCTCGCTGTCTCGCAAAGGCGGCTCGCAAGAAACGATCGCCCGGAGCCATGAGACGTTCGATCCGCTTCGTGATCCCTCGATGCGGCCAACGCCCTTTCAAGCGTACCTGCGAATCCAAATCGGTTGCGACAAATTCTGTACCTACTGTGTGGTGCCCAACACGCGGGGGCCAGAACAGGGACGCCCGCCGCAGCAAATTGTTTCCGAAGCACGAACGCTGGCCGATCAAGGTTGTCGCGAAATCACGCTGCTTGGCCAAACCGTCAACAGTTACCGGTTTCAGCAGGACGGCCAAACGACCGACCTGGCGGCGCTGTTGGAACAGCTTCACGAGGTCGATGGGATCGAACGAATCAAGTTCGTCACCAACTACCCCAAGGACATGACCGAAAGGCTGCTGACGACGGTGCGCGACCTGCCCAAGTGTTCTCCCTACCTTCACGTGCCGGCGCAAAGCGGATCGGACGACGTGTTGAAACGGATGAAGCGTGGATACACCGTCGCCGACTACATGGAAATGTTCGAGCGAATTGAGCGAGTGCTTCCCGAAGCGGCGGTGAGCAGCGATTTTATCGTCGGGTTTTGCGGAGAAACGGAAGCCGATTTTGAAAAATCGGTCCGCCTGATCGAGCGGTGTCGGTTCAAAAACAGCTTCATCTTTCAATACAGCGTTCGTGGCGGAACCAAGGCTGCCGAGCGTTTTCCGGACGATGTTCCTCGTGAGGTCAAAGCGCGGCGGAACAACGAACTGCTCGCCGTTCAAAACGCGATTTCCAAAGAGGACAACGTCAGGCTGGTGGGAAGCTCGGTCGAGGTGTTGGTCGAAGGACCGAGCAAGAAGGGGCAAAAAAGCGACGAAGGGGGGCAGATCGTCCAGATGACAGGACGCACTCATTGTGATCGAATCGTGGTCTTTGACGGCAACCGCCGACAAGCTGGCCAGTTTCTGTCGATTCACATTGACGACGCCAGCAGCCATACCTTGATCGGCCGCGTCGCCACCGTGGAAGTCGTCACCATCGGTAACCTTTGAACCCGTGCCCGTGACGCTTTCTGCCCACCGATTTTCTCAACGACAACATCTCACCCGCTGGTCTGATTCGCTGTGACGACTGAAATGATCTCGGAAACTCTCGACAACGGTCTTTCGGTGCTCGTCCAGCCGATGCCCTGGCAGCGCACCGCCGCGTTTTCGTTGTGTCTGCCGTGCGGCGTTCAATTCGAGCAGGACAGCCGACGGGGACTCAGCGGCCTGGTTTGCGAAATGGTGCAGCGTGGTGCCGGGCCGCACAGCAGCCGTGACTTGGTTGCGATTCAGGACAACTTGGGGATCGATCGTCACTCCGGCGTGTCGACCGCGATGGTCTCGTTTAGCGCGGCGATGCCAGCCGATTCGCTTCCCGATGCGATCTCGCTTTACGGCGAAATCGTGCGAAATCCTCACTTGCCCTCACAACAGCTGGATGATGCCCGGATGATGTTGATGCAGGAGTTGAGGGCGATCGAGGACGAGCCGACTCACCGGGTGATGCGACGGCTGCGCGAAATGCAGTATGGCGATCGTCTGGGCCGATCGATCTACGGCACCCCGGAGGGCATCGAGGCGATCACGCAAGCCGATGTGCAATCCTTTTACGACCGGCACTATCACGCCGGTGATGCGATTTTGGCCGTGGCCGGAAACGTCGATTCGGATCGCGTCCTCGATTGGGCCGCCGCCGCGCTGGGCGATTGGCGGGCCGGTCCGACGACGCCACCCGATGATCCGGACGGCACGACCGCCTACGAACATATTCATTCGCCTTCCAGTCAAACGCATATCGGGGTGTCGTTTGATTCGATTCCCTACGGGCACCAAGACTATTTTCGCATGCGGGCGGGAATCGGAATCCTCAGCGACGGGATGAGCAGCCGGTTGTTTGATCGGGTTCGAGAACAACGAGGTCTGTGTTACACGGTTTCGGCCAGCTGCCATTCGCTGAAAAATACTGGCGGCGTGTTTTGCTACGCCGGAACCACGCCCGAGCGCGCCCAGGAGACGCTGGATGTGACGCTGAACGAAATCGAACATCTGGTGGACGATTTGGCGGCAAGTGAATTGGAACGTTGGAAGGTGCGAATCCAAAGCAGCTTGATCATGGAACAGGAATCAAGTGCATCACGCGCCTCCTCGCTCGCCAATGACCATTACCAGCTGGGGCGTCCCATGCCGACCGAAGAATTGGAGTCGGCGATCGAGTCGCTGACGTTGGACGAAATCCGCGACTACTGGTCGTCTCATCGGCCGGGCAACTATCGCCTGGTCACGCTCGGTCCCGATCCGCTTGCCGTTCCTCCACAAGATGCTTGACGCCGCTCTTCCCTTGTTTGTTCTTCCTGCTTAGCCACAGACCGATCATGCCCGAATTTCGCCAGACCACTTTGTCAAACGGTCTTCGAGTCGTTGCCGAAATCGATCGGCGAGGCTATTCAGCGGCCTTCGGCTACTTCGTCCAAGCCGGTTCGCGAAACGAGGTCGATGTGGAATCGGGGCTGAGCCACTTCCTGGAACACATGATGTTCAAGGGAACTTCGCGTCGCAGTGCCGCCGATGTCAACCGCGAACTGGACGAACTGGGCGGTCAGAGCAACGCTTACACCAGCGAAGAACAAACGGTGTACTACGCAACCGTTTTGCCGAAGTTTCAGGATCGCATTGTTGACTTGCTGACCGACATGCTGAGCCCATCGCTTGACGAGGAGGAATTCAACACCGAGCGCCAGGTCATTCTGGAGGAGATCGCCAAGTACGAAGACCAGCCTCCTTTTGGAGCATTCGAGCGGGCGATGGAGATCCATTTTGGTCCGCGGGGGATCGGACGCCGCGTGCTGGGAACGTCCGAGTCGATTGAATCGATGACGGCGACCGCGATGCGAACCTATTTCGATCGCCGCTACCGACCCGAAAACATCGTGCTGGCCGCCACCGGCAACGTCGACTTTGACGGACTGGTCGAATCGGTGCAAGAAAAGACTTCGTCGTGGACGTCGCGATCGGCCGGCGACCCACAGCGGCAAGACGACGACTCGCAGATCCCCGAAGGCATCTCACTGAGCCCCACTTTGGAAGTCGCCGATGCGCATCAGGCTTACCAAGTTCGGATCGTTCCCGGTCCCAGTTCGACCAGTGAAGATCGTTTTGCCAGCCGGATTCTCGCCTCGATCATCGGCGACGAAGGGGGAAGCCGGTTGTTTTGGGAACTGATCGACACCGGCCGCGCCGAGGTAGCGACCGTGTGGCCGCAAGAGTTCAGCGATACCGGCGCCTGGTTTACCTACATGATCTGCGCGCCGGAGGATGTGGCCATCAACCGCCAGCTGATCGACCAAGTGCTCGTGCAGACCAGCCGCGAAGGTGTCCAGCAGGAAGAGCTTCAACAGGCAGTCAACAAAGCCACCGCCGCCTGCATCATGCAATCGGAACGGCCGAGCAATCGGTTGTTCAGTCTCGGCAGCCGCTGGCTGACCTGCAACGAATACTTCAGCACCGACGATTTACTCGATCGGTTTCGTCAGCTCGATACAGGCGCGATCGGCTCGGCGGCAAAAAAGTATCTCTCCACCGATTCAACCGACGTCCTAGCCTCGCCCGATGCCTGACATTTTACTTGGTGTCGATCTTTGAGCCTTCGGTGCGAGAGTTTTCGGGAGCCTGCAACTTTCATCAACGGTCTCCTCCTCTCGGCGGACCCCTGATGGAAAGAATGTCGCAGGTGGTTGTGGGGTTTAAGGGGGACTGGTAGCGTTCGGGGGGTGATCGAAAACCACCGATCTGGTGGCGTGAATCGTCTAGCACGTGGGACGGACTTCTTCTGGGGCCAGTCGGCCCAGCTGTCGGCCGGTTCTCCGCTCCCGGCACGCGTTGCGACTTCGGAGAAGTCGCCGACTGTCGGCCGTTGGACCTGGTTTGTCACGGCTGTCGGCAAAACTCGGTTGGCGATCGGTTTGCGCTTCGATCCCGTTTCTTTGATTTCACTTCCCTGGTTTCCCATCGAGTTTGGTGATGACGCAGGAGCGACGTTCTTGGCTTCGACGTGTTTTTCGACGCAAACATGGCATGATGCCTCGGCATCGGCGACATCGGCGGATGTTGACCGAAGCGCTCGAAGCTCGGCAGCTGCTGGCCGCCGGTGATGCGGTGCAATTGGTCGATGATGCTGATACCGATTTTTCGACGACCGGGACGTTCAATCCCAATAGCGGTGGGTTCGCGTCGGGAATCAAGCAGTCTCATTTCAATTGGGTGGCTTCAACCGCGTCTTGGACGTTTGATGTTTCTCCGGGGACTTACCACGTGGCGGCCAGCTGGCCGGGGAAATCGAATTCGGCCGCCGATGCTCCCTTTTCGGTGCTCGACGGTGTCGGTGGGTCGGTACTGGGGACGGTCTCGATGAATCAGACGGCCGAGCCGGATGATTTTGTCGATGCGAATGTCGGTTGGGAGAGTTTGGGTTCGTTCACGGTGACCGGTAGCTCGATCGAGGTGCAGCTTTCCAATGCGGTGACCGCCGGTTATGCGATCGCCGATGTGGTTCGGATTCAGCGGGTTGCCCCGGTCAGTTTGTCGGAGTCGCAGTTGGGGGCGGTGGCCGATAAGGGGCATGTTGGCTTTGGGATCACCGGTGTGGGGCAATTGGTCGACAAGACCTTTACGTTGACGAATGATTCGGCGGCGGCGATCACGCTCGAACCGATCGCTGCGCCGCAGGGGTTTTCGATTGTGAATAACTTTGCCGCCGGCCAGACGCTCTCTGCCGGTGCGTCGGTAAATTTCACGGTGCGGTTGGATGCGACCGCTGCGTCGAAGTCGTATGGGCCGCTGTCGATCGTGGTCGACGATGGGGCGGAGAGTCTGTTGGAGTTGACGATTTCGGGCACGACGCTGGCTGCCGGTAGCGCGGTGCAGGTCGTCGATGATTCCGATGTCGGGTTCTATCATTCGGGGACGTTCTATTCGATCTCTGGCGGTGGTCTGAATGGGGCGATGCAGCATTCGCATCCTTCCTGGCGCGATTCGCTGGCTCGCTGGGTGGTCGACGTGGAGCCGGGGATTTTTCAGGTGGCTGCCACTTGGCCTTCTTCGTCAGCGCGGGCGATCAATGCTCCGTTCACGATTTACGACGGGGTCGGTGGCAGCGTGCTTGCCACTTCGACGGTTGATCAGACCGATGCGCCGCGCGGGTTTGTTGAAGCGGGTACCGCTTGGGATTCGCTTGGTGAGGTGACGGTCAGCGGCAACACGTTGGTGATTGAGGTTTCCAACGATTCGACTACCGGTTATTCGATTGCCGATGCGATTCGTGTTCAACGTTTGGCTGGCGTGTCGGTTTCGGATGCGACTCTGGGGAATGTTTCGCAGGGTGAACACGTCGGTTTTGGGGTGACCGAAGTCGGTTCGCCGGTCGAGAAAACATTTACGCTCAGTAACGATTCGGCCGATCCGGTGTTGCTCGCCCCGATCACCGTAGCGACCGGTTTCACGGTGGTGAACAATTTTCAAAGTAGCCAGTCGCTTCCTGCCGGGCAGACGATCGACTTCACCGTGCGGCTCGATGCCGGCGCCGATGCCAAGTCGTTCGGACGGCTAGAGATGGTGATCGAGGATGACGCTGCGGCGCTGTTCGATTTCACGATCTCCGGCACGGTGACTTCTTCGGCGGTGCAGGAGGTGGGCCGGTTTGATGACGGTTTCGTTTCGGCGGGCAAGTTTCAAATGGTCGCCGTCGGCCATTTCGGTAGCGCGATGAAGACGCACGTTTCCTACGAGGGTTCTCGTGTTTACTGGGTCGTCGATGTTCAGCCGGGCGAGCATGAAGTGGCGGTCTCCTGGCCCGGCTTTTCCGGCAACGCTCCGGATGCTCCCTTTACCGTTTTCGACGGTGTGGGTGGTGTGGCGCTGGAGACGATCGCGGTCGATCAAACGGGCGATGCGAACGATTTTGTCGATGGGCTGACCGGCTGGAAGGTGTTGGGCGATTACACGATCACCGGCAACACGTTGATGATTGACGTGACCAACGCGATCGCTAGCGGGTTTGCGGTGGCCGATGCGGTGCGGGTTCAGCGGCTTTCGGGTGTGAGCGTTACCGATGCTTTCGGGGTGCCGATCGGCAACGGAAAGCATTTTGGGTTTGGGGCGGTTGAAGAAGGTCGGATCGTCAGCAAGACGTTCACGCTCAGTAACGACGGCGGCGATTCGATCGAGCTTTCGCCGGTGGCGGTGCCGGCCGGTTTTACCGTCGTCAACAATTTTACCGCCGGCCAGGTTCTCTCCGCCGGCAGCTCGGTTGATTTCACTGTTCAGTTTGACGGAACGACTGAAACGAAGGCTTACGGTGAACTGTCGATCGAGATCGACGCCGGTGGGCCGAGCCTGTTTTGGAGCACGATCTCCGGCACGTCGCTGGCCGCGCCCGGCACCCTGCAATACCTGGACAACGACCAAACCGGTTTTTTGAAAGCTGGTTTTTTCACCACCGGCGCGGGTGCCTACGGGACCGACCAGAACCATGCGCTGGCCAGCTGGCAGGGTTCGCGGGCGATCTGGGTGTTCGATGTTCAGCCGGGGACTTATCGAGTGGCGGCGACCTGGCTTCCTGCCTCCATTTATGCTCCCAATACTCCCTTCACGGTTTACGACGGAGTGGAAGGGGAGCCGCTGGGGACGACTACGTTCGACCAAACGATTGCTCCGGACGATCTTTCCGATGCCGGTGTCGATTGGGAGCTGATCCTGGGCGAATTCGACATCACCGGCAACACGTTGATGGTCAACCTGACCAACGTCGTCGCCAACGGTTACGCGGCAGCCGACGCGATTCGGATTGAACGGATCGAAGATCCGCCGGGCGATCAGCTCGATCAAGCCAAAGTGGTCTCTTTGCAACCGAATGTTCCGGCCGAGGTGACCGCGACGATCGGCAACGGATTGTATGGTGAAGCGGACGTCGATCTCTTTGCCGTCGACTTGACCGCCGGACAGATTCTCAAGGCCGACGTTGATGCGTTCTACCTGGACGACGGCACGTGGGGCAGTCTGCTCGATTCTTACCTGCAAGTTTTTGACGCCAGTGGAACGGAACTGGCGGCCGCCGACGTCGGCAGCGCCGCCGGCGATGTTGCCAACGACTTGGACGCTTACCTGTCGGTGACGGCGCCGGTCACTGGGACTTACTACGTCGGCGTGACCGGGTCGGGCAACACGAACTACGATCCGAACCTGCAAGGGACCGGAACCGCCGCATCGACCGGCGATTATACCTTGCAGTTGTTGGCCACCGACACGGCGACCACGCCGACGCTATCGGGGCTTGCCGATTTGACGATCGACGAAAACTCCGGCAGCCACAACGTCACCTTCACCGTCGGCGATCCCGACACGCCTCTGGACGAATTGACGACGCGTTACATCTCTTCCAACCCGGCACTGATCGACGTGCCGTCGGGCCTGTTTTCGGGCACGACCGCTTCGCGAACCGTGTCGATCGCCCCGATCGACGATCAACTGGGCACGGCAACGGTGACGGTGATCGTCAGCGATGGCAGCGAATCGATTTCCGATTCGTTCGTGGTGACGGTCGATCCAGTGAATCCCGAATCGGAGATCGCCAGTGTACGATTGGCTCACGACAGCGGCACGCCCGACGATTTGTCTACCGCGATCCCGATTGTTGACGGTCACGTTCTGCGGCGGGCGTCCGAAGCGGGATTGCAAGTCGAATGGGATCACGACGACGACGAGATTGCTGAAGCGACCGTCGACGTCGATCCGGTAACGTTTCAATTTCAGTACGACCCGCGGGTGACCGAGCCGACGTTTGCGGCAACAACCGGGCCGGTAGGTCTTCACTATCGCTTGGCGCTACCGCGCGCCGGGATGACGACTCTTTACGGCGATTGGCAACCGTTTGACTTTTCGATCGAGGTTGCGCCTCCCTCGCCACTATCGACCGACAACGTGGAAGTCGATGTCTTCCAAACTTCGGCGACCGATCACGGCTTGACCTACCGCGGTGAAATCAGCGGGGATGAGAACCTGGGTGAGAGCACAGCCAGCAGCATCGTCGTCGAAGTCGACACCGACGGCGATTTCCAAAGTGACGATTCGGTGGCGGTGGCCAATCTTGCCGACGGGTTCACCTACACTCCGGCATCGCCCAACTTCGCGTCCCACACAATCTCCTTCCGGCTCGTTCACCAAGACAGTTACTACCAATCGCAGCGAGCCGGCAGTTGGAACTCGTTGGTCTTCGATCCGGAAGAAGTTCCCACGATCACCGACGTTTCATTGCGCGAAGACACCGGATTTTCGTCGACCGACGGTGTGACGGCCGATCCGGTCATCGTTGGCAGTGTTTTAGGACCAGTTCATTCGTCGAGCGTTTCGGTGGAGATGGATGTCGATGGTGACGACGTCATCGACTTGACCGCGACGGTCGACAGCGCCGGAGCCTTTGAATTCGCTCCCTACCAATTCACGATCGGAACGGTTGACGTTCGGGTGCGGGCGGTCGACGGGCCGGTGACCGGCGACTGGACCGATTTCAGTTTTGACTATCAACCTCATGATCCACCGGCATTGTCTTCGTTTGGATTGCTGGTCGATGATGGCGTGGCCGATGACGATGCCATCACCTCGGTCGCGATGGTGACGGGAACGTTTACCACTTCGTTCGGGGATCCGCAGGAAGTGGAAATCGACCTCGGAAATGATGGTTCGATCGACGCGACCGCCGCGGCGACCGATGGTCTGTTCTTTTTTGAAATCCCCAGTCCCGCCGCTGGTACGCAGACGATCGGTTATCGTCCGGCGCGGTGGAACCCGTACCTGGCACAAACCGAATACGGCAATTGGGAAACCTTTTCTTTTGAGTACGCTCCGGTCACCACCCAGCTCGTTGGGTTTGAAAGTCTCGGTTTGCGAAACGACACGGGAGCCGACGATACCGACTTGGTAACCACCGATCCGACGATTGTTGGTCGCGTCGATGTGGAGGAGTACACGACGGTCAAGATCGATCTCGATCCAAACAATCCCGATGTTGCCATCATTCAAACGGGTGCCAACGGTGAATTCACTTTCACTCCCACCGGGCTGGCCGCGGGTCTGCAAACGGTTCTATTCAGCGTGTCGACTTACGACCATCTGACACAGTCGGTCGTCGATAGTGCGTGGGTTCCCTTTACGTTCACGCTGGAAGATGCGGTCAACGAAGCGCCGGCGATCGATTCGCTGCAGCTGCTGAGTGATTCGGGCACGGGCGGTGACGGCTTCACGGAGAACCCGACGGTCTTCGGCTACGTCACCAACGATGGCCCGGTTGATGGGCTGGCGGTCGAAATCGATTTGGACGACGATGACGTGGGCGACCAGGTCGTTTTCACCGATTCGGCCGGCCGGTTTCAATTCGAACCGCAACAGGTTCGATTCGGGTTGGTCGAAATTTCGGCCAGCGTGATCGAGTTTGACGCGAAGACCGCGGCCGACCTGCGCAGTCCGTGGAGCGACTTTTCATTCACTTACGAAGACCAGGTTGACGAACCGCCGAAGCTTTCTTCGCTCAGTTTTGACACCGGCGAGGTGCTTTATGGTATCGAGCCGAAGCTCGTTGGCCTGGCGACCGATCAGCACCTGGTCGCGGGGGTTCGAGTCGAAGTGGATGCGACCGGCAACGGCATCGTCGATTACACGTCGGTGACCGATGACGAAGGTCGATTCGAGATCGGTTTGGCGGAACTGACCGATGGAACCACATCGATCTCGGTTCGCGCTTCGGCTGCCCACCCGATCGCCAAGCAGCTTCACGCGACCAGCTGGCAAACTTTGAACGTCAACTACCAGGTTTCGGACGTCTCCACTCTTCCGGCGGTGGTGATCACCGAGTTCGGCTTAGCCAACGACACCGGTGATGACGACGCTGACCTTTTGACGATCGATCCGCGGTTGGTCGGTTCGGTCGATCGGTCGTCGGCCGTGCGGGCGACCTTTGTTGATTTTGAGATCGCCGGTGCGTCTGTCGGTTCGACGATGGTCGATGCCGACCTTCGCTGGTCGTTCATTCCCGCGGGCCTGGCCACTGGTTCGGTGACGATCGATGCCAGGACCAGGGAGCTGTTGATCGATGGTCAAGACGTGCTGGGCGATTGGACTTCCTTCACCTTCACGCTCCAGTCACCGGTCGATCCAACGGCTCCAGCTGCGCAAGCTGGTCATCAGACGTCGATCCAAGCGGCCGACACGCAGTGGCAAACCAGCCGCAACAACGCCGACACGACTTACACCGGCGCCATCGACATCGCCAACACGAACCAAGACACGGCCAACCAGGTTGCCGACGCCCAGTTCCAGCAGGGTCTGCGAAACGCCGATGCTGCCTTCTCCAGCGGTCTGAGCACTGCGGCGGCCAACTTTCAAACCGCGCTGAACAATTTTTCGGGCGACACAACCAGTTTTGCATTCGAGGCTATCGAGTGGCCCGACGCGCCGCGAATCCACTCGGTGCAGATTCCCGACGACGCCGATCAGGCCACTCCGCCGCGACAGCGTCCCGACTACGTCGGACCGCAGTACGATTTCGATTCAGATGCCATCTACCAGATTGCCAGTGCGCAGGCGAAAGCCACCTACGACTTCGAGGTCGAGCGGGCTGAAGAGACTCGAACCACCAAAGACGCCGACGCCACCGCGCTGCATGACCAGCAGGTCGCGGCCGCCGAAGCGAAAGCGGCGGCGGATCGGTTGTCGGCCGAAGCGGGTTTCACATCGACCGTCGCGGCGATCGACTCGCAGCCCATTCCCACGCCGCAGGATGTCGCCGACTACAGCAGCGCGATTACCGATGCTGAAGACGACTACAACGATGCGATCGCCGCTGCGCTACTGGGTCCCAATGGGACCGGTGAGATCGATGACGATGACATCATGGCCGCCATCAACAATGCGGAGCCCCAATACCTGGCCGACTATCAGCAAGCCCAACAAGACTATCAAGATGAAATCAACGCCGATCCGCCGCCGACGCCCAGCGAATTCGAAGCGATCAGCCGGTTTTACAAGGAGGTTTACCTGGAGCTAAAAAAGGTTCGCAGCCGCACCATCGCGAACTGGACGCACGAACGGGCGCAGCGAGAAAACGCCGCTCAGCGTTATATCAACAAGGGAACCGTTGCGGCACTAAGAAAGAAGGAGATCGCGATCGCGGCGGCGGAGCGGAAGTATGCCGGCGCGTACGCCATCGCGGAACTCAAGCAAGCGCAGGACAAGATCGACGCGGCGATTGTGCTGGAGAAAAAGTACGCCGAGATCGATCAAGCGTTGGCCAAGTCGGTGGCCGACGCGCAGCTTGAATTCGACAAGAAATTGGCAGCCAATCGGGCGGTCGAACGTGCCGATACGGAAAAAGCACAAACGGCCTTGGAGGTTGCCGAGGCGCTGGCAAAGAAGTCGGCGATGGGGCGGTGGAACACCGCGGTCGCGACCCCCTGGACACAGTACCAGTTGGACTTGGCTTCCCATGAGGTCGACTATTTTCAAGATGTGCAATCGGCCAGCGACCTTCACATTCAAGAAATCACCGACGCCCAGAAGCTTCGCGATGGCCGGATCGCCGATGCGGTTCACTCGCAAGCCGACGATATCGCTGACGAGCAGTACACTCGCGACATGCTGTCGATCGCTGCCAAGGAAACCTACTGGGATTCCTCCATCGCCGACATCACCAACCTGCAACGGACTGCCTCCGGCTACGCCGAACAGAGAAGTCGAGACGATGCCAATGCCGACTATGCTCGCGACATTCGGGCAATCGAATACTCCTACGATCATGCCGTCGGTTCCGCTGATGAAGCATTGGGACGGAGGCTCGGATCGATCGACGGCCGGATTCTCTGGGAAACCCTTTTGGGCTGTTGCCTGGAGTACCTGCCGGCGGCCGCTTACGAAGGCAACCAGGCGCCCGCAGGTGACCTCGGTCTTTACCCGCAAGACATGCGCAACAACCTGCGGTGGAGCACGGAGGTTCGCCAAATCGACGGCACCTACGCGGACGGTATCGATGGATTGAACGTTGACTACGAAGCGAAATCGGCCGAGGCGCTGCGGGTGTTCCAAAAATCGCTGGCGCTGGCCGATCGCAATCAGGCGGTGGAAACCTCGAAAATCGAGGGAGACTTGGAACAAATTCGGGCGGCCGAAAACAAGCTCTCGATCGACGCCACCGCGCAGGATGACAAGGAATATTTCGATGCGGAAGTCACACACAGCGGACTTCGCACGATCGCCGACGCCACGGCGTTAAAAACTTACCGGGAAGCCGAGGCGAACCAGTACGCCGCCGCGATGAACCAGTGGCACGCCCAAGTCGGTTCGCCATGGTCCGGGCTTCACGCCAACCGGGCCGCCGCCGAAGTCAGTTGGGCAACGGCCAGCGGTGACGCGGAAATCGACTACGCCACCGAGATGCACCTGGCAGAGCTGGCTCGCCAACAACAGATGTCGTCGGAAAACCGCGACTATCGAATCGCCGCCGCCGCGGCGGAACTGGCCCGAATCGACGACGTCGCCGATGCAACCGACATTTACGCCGCCGCCGTTGCCGACGGCTGGCAGCTCCATGCCGAACAGCTCGCCGATCATGGTTACAGCTTCTCGCAAGCGTACGACACCACGCAAGCGGGCCATCGTGCCAATGAACGTCTCTACTTGCGCGGGCGGGAAGAGACAATCATGCAACGGGAAACGGCCTACTCCATTGCCCAGCAGGCCAACGCCGGCCGCTACACGCAGGCCACCGAGGGGGCGCATTCCGGTTATCGCGTCGATGTGCTCACCGCCGACGAACAATACGACTTGGGAAACATCACGCTCACCGAAAAACTTGCCGCCGGCGCCGGTGCGCTGCAGGACTTCAACCAAAACATGCACATCGCGGCCGCCTACTACAACGCTGCCGGCGGGCCGTTGTGGGAATCGATCCGCGACTGGCGGGCTTCGGTACATGCAGCCGACAGCGTGCGACCGCTGGAGGTTGACGAATACTACGAATCGCAGCACGCCGGTGACCGCGCCGATCAAGTGGCGAACCTGAGCGAGGCGGAGAAAGCGCTCGCCGATCGGCTCCTTGCCGCCATCACCACCCACACCACCGCGATCGGTGATGCCGAAAAAGACTTTGCCACCACCGTCTCCAACCTCGATTCCGATTTCTCGATCGCCGCGATCGGGATCGAAAACGGTTATCGGTATTCGGCCATGACCGCTTCGGGCGACAAGGCTCTCGATGACCATTCCGCCGGTTCCCTCCTTCGCGAAGGGGAGATTTCGGCGCGGGGAATTTACGAAGCGGCCATCGCCGCCGAGTATGCGGCGGCCAAACAGGCGATCGCAACGATCTCTGCCACGCCTCTTGCGATTGCCGATGCCGCCGTTGCTGCTGCCGACGCCGCCTGGTACGACGCGCTTCGATTGGCAAAGGACGTCCATCAAGATGCGATCACGCTGGCCGAATCGAACCGCATCACCCAGATCAACACCGCCGATCTGAATCTCGTCGGTGCCGCCAATCTGGCCGACTTGCAGCACATCCAGCAAGTCGCTCCCCAGCAAGCGATCTACGACCGAACGGTCTCGCACGCCTCGACCGACCTGGCGGTCGCCGAAGCGATCGCGCTGGCAACGTTTGACAAAGTTCAAATCCATGCCCAAGCGGACTACGAAACGGCGATCGCCGACGCGATCAAGTCGCGTCACGTTACCGCCAGCGGCGAGGCGGCGACTCTTGCCGGCCAGTTGATCCCCATCTACACGCAAAGCTACATCGACTCCGAAGGCGATTGGCAAGACGTCACCTGGACCGATCTCGATCCCTATCCCCACACCGTGGATTACGAAGGCATCGATGGACACGAATGGTCTTGGACCCTGGAATGGAACCATCTCTTCGGCCTCTATGGTGGATTTGCCCTTGGTTTCGGTTGGCATTCCGATTCTTCCAGTTCCTATCCTCTCTCCCTCCAGTCACCCTGGGGCAACCAGGCCTCGCCGGCCCAGCAACAATCCCATCTCGATGCGACCACGGCAGCTTACGGCGTTTACTACGATGCGCTGGACACGGCTGACGTCATCTACGTTTCGACCTTCGGAGACAAAGAGATCGATCGGATGACGGGACTGGGTGATGCGATGGTGGCCCTTGCCGATGCCCGCGGTGCTGCCGGCCAGGCCTTTGTGACGGCGATCAACAGCGCTGAATCGGCGCTATCGACCGTCGAACTGGCACAGTTCGCGATCCAGCAAACCGACCTCGCCGACGCTCGCCAGGATCATGCCGAAGCGGTCGCGACCGCCACCAAGAATCACATCCTTGCCAGTGATGTCTCGCTGGTCGTTCTCCGGAATTCGGAAAAGACGGCCGCCGTGAACCGTGATACGTCGGTGGCCACCGCCGAAGCCAACTACCACAAGAGTGTTTCGGCAGCCGAGGCGCAGCGGGCGCTGGCGATCGCTGTTTCCTCTCCTGCAAATCCTTTCGACGTTTACCAGGCTGCCTACACTCAAGCCAAAGCCGATTGGATCGACGACGTCTCCCCGGCGCTGGTGGTTCACGCCACTGCATCGGCCGCGGCCCAGTTCCAAGTTCCCTACGACTTGGTGGTGGCTCGTCAAATCGAAAACACCGCCAAGGCAACTGCCGATGAAACCTTTGCCAAGGACGTGGCCCAGTACGACCGCGATCGGGCTGTCGGCACCGTCAGTGCCTCCAACACCCGTTCGTCATCGCTGCTTCCTCATCTCAACACCCGCCGCAGCGAAGCTGCTTCGCACATGGCCGGCTACGAACACGACGTGGCGGTGGCCGAAAAACAATACGGAATCGACCTGGTTGCCGTTTCCAAAGGGTACCAGCTCGACGGTGTCCTCGGCTTCGATTCCGCCACCCAAATCCAAAACCAACTGCTAGGACTGGCCGATGCCGAACTGACCTACGTCACCGGCACTGCCGACGCGCTGTTGGACTGGCGGCAAGATGAACAGACGGCGACGGCCGCCTACGCCGCCGAATCGGTAACCCTCCAACATGCGTTCGAGGTCCAGATCGCCGGCTTGGAAAAGACGCAGTCGATCAACATCGCTGCGGCCGACAAAATCAGGGGCGACCTTCACGCCGTCGCCGAAGGCACCTTCCGCATCGCCGAAACCACCGCTGACGCCTCGCTTCGAGCTTCCCTTGCCGCGGCCGACATCGCCCTCTGGAACACGCAGGAAACCGCCCGCGTCGCCGCTCACACCTCCATCGACACCGACTTGCAATCGGACTGGTCGCAGTACTTAGTCGATGCCGCCACCGCGCGAGCCTCCTGGTGGACGACCGCCTCGGTCCACTACGCCAACCTGGCGACCGATCGCAACTCGGCCGACTCGGTCTACGCCTTGCGAATGCAAACCGCCCAAGTCGACCGCAGCCAAGCTCATGTGCTGGCAGTTGAAACTCAAGCGATCGCTGTGGCCGATACACAGCATGAACGGGCGGTGACCCGGGCCGATTCGGTCCGAGATTTCTACGTCGCTTTGGAACTACCGGCCGAAACGTACGCCGATGGCACCGCACAAGCGATTCGCGATCGCGACGTTGGCAATGCCCAAGCCGAACGAGACTTTGCCTTCAGTGGCAACGCCACCCAACACGCCGCCGACTTGCAAACCGTCGCGGACGATTTCGCCGCCGGTCGCCAAACGCTCGATTCCGATTGGCTGGCTGCCGAAGCAAACCAGCAAGCCGACAAGTACACCGACCTGGCTGTCTCCAACTTCGACCAATCGCTTGACTTGATCGCCGCCGACATCCAATACGAAACCACTCGCACGAATTCCGAAGCGACCTACGTCAACGAAGAGTCCGACGCCTACCTGCAAGCAACCACCAGTTGGGCCGGTATCGACGCGGTCTACCGTCAATACGAAGCCAACACCTTCGCCGCCGCGGCCACGGGACTGGCCAGCACCAACGGCAGCCCCTGGGCCGGTTTCGATGGAGATTTTTACACCGCCCAGGCAGCCCGCGTCGCCTCCGTCAGTAGCGCCCATCAAACCCAAATGATCGCCAAGGCGGGCGCCCAAAAAGACGTTGAAATCGGCCACACCGGCGCCGAAACCACCTGGCACCTGGCCAGCATCAACGGCAGCGGCGCCCGCGCTTCCGCCCTTCCGGCAGCCGATCAAACCCTGGCTGGCCAACTGTCGACCGACTACGCGGCCAGCGGCGGAACCGGCAACCCGCTGCCGGAACTCGACGCTCCGCCCAACCTACAAGAAGAATACACGCTCCAAGAAAGTGTCACTCCCTTCACCGGCTACTGGACCGATCAACTCGACGGGTTCCATCAAGCCGTACCGCCGGAATTTGGTTTCACGTCGTACGGTTGGCTCAGCACCCTCAGCTTCGATCCTCAGCAGGAAAGTTGGACACCGCCATCGTCGATCGACGAAACCTCCTGGGGCATCGATCGCCAGGAAGAAGAAGCAAGGATCTTTGATCTCTCGCTCGAATACCGCTACGACTGGCTGTTCGAAACCGAGTCGGTCACCGAATCAACCCCCGATGGCGCCTTCACCGCCAGCTACGACGATTCGGCCAGCACCCACCCCTTCGACGCCGCAGCCTTCAACACGCGGGCGACTGGAAGCGAAATCCCGCCTGCGCTGCGTGGTGATAGCTCGACAAAAGTTACCGATGGCACCGACTACCGGTTGGAAGAGATCAACCGTGTTCTTGATGCGGAACCTCAAGGCGCCGCTTGCAACGCTCGGAACTGTCACGCAGTCAGGTCCGAATTGCCTGACCGGCCGGAGTTCAACGCTGACGTCTACAACACTGCCGTCAACACTCCTGATCTGGGCGGCGTCAATCGCATGTCGGAAAGCGAAAAGGCCGAAAAGCTGCGTCTGTCGCAATTGCTGAACCAGATAAAGTCTAATTCAATCGCGAGCCGTAGCTCGAGGCGAAGTCTGGGAGACGACACCTCGTCGTTAGTGGTGGCAGACCAGCTCTCCCATTATTCGGGCGACCAATCATCCAACCTGCTCGACCAAGTCGACGATCCGTACGACGTTTCGCTCGAAGAGATGGTCGAGTTGCTTGACCGCTTGAGCTCCGCGGCAACGCGGTACACGCAAGGGCTGATCGACAGCGGCCAATCTTCAGCCGAAGAACTCCTAGATTTTCACGATGGGATCGGCGATGGCTTGCAAGATTCGATCATAAAAACGCTCCTCGACCTCAAGGGCCTGATCGACAGCATCATCGCTTGGAAAGCCGAACGAAACTTTTTCGCCGCTGCCCAGATCGGCGATCGGTTTTGGAGTGCGGTCACTCCCGACTGGCTGTACACACCGCGAGGCCAATACATCGGCTCGGAGTTGCGTCGTCTCAGCCGAGAAGACCGACAACGCGTCGAAACAGCCGCCATAGTCTATCGGACAGTCAATGAAATCATCGGTTCGGCGGTCGGCGAGCAGGGCAATGACTTCATGGCATTGCTGTTTCAGCAAGATGAGCAAGCTCTGAGGCGAGTGAACTTTCGCACACTTCAGTTCATCACGATCACCGCGGAACTGATGGCTGACCTCTCGGAACATGTTGCCGAGTCGGACGCACACAAGCGGGGCGAACTCCTCGGACAAGCAGCGGGCGTCGTTCTTATCGAATCGGTGACGCTGGCGGCCACCGGCGGTTATGGCAACGCGGCCTTGGCGTCTAGCCGGATCGTGGCCAAAATAAAGACCAGCACAGGAGCGTTCAAAGCGGCCACCGTCAAGCAATTACGCCCGGCGATCGACAAGTTCGTCGACGGCATCAAAAAGCTGCGCAGAACGCCTGATGAAACGGCAAAGAGCACGAAACCGATTGCCGAAGCCCCAAAGGGTGCCCCAAGGGCGGGAGTGGGGCTCACCCACAATGCCTTGCCAGTGCTGAACAGAGCATGCTTTGTAGCTGGGACGCCTATCCTGACTCCGGGAGGTGAAAAGGAAATCGACAAACTTCAAGTTGGCGATCAAGTACTATCCCGCTGTGAAGCTGATGCTCAGGCGGAAGTACGATCCCGCTCGGTTGAGAAGATTTTCGAACTATCTGCACCCATCGTTGAAGTGCGATTGGGTGGCCAAATTATCGAAACCACGGCGGAACACCCGTTCTTCGTGCCGGAAAAGGGCTGGATCCGAGCAACTGAACTTGAGCAAGGCGACTTACTCGTGGGCCATGACGATGCGCTAACAGCGGTCGAGACGATTAAGATGACCGACCGTCACGAAACGGTCTACAACATCCGTGTATCGGCCGACCACACCTACTTCGTTGGTTGTTCAAGTTGGGGTTTCTCGATTTGGGTCCACAACGCCTATTCCATCCGGCGCGTTGCTGACGGAACTTGGGAAGTTCTGGATGATTCGGGACAGGTGGTTCGCAGTGGGCTGACCGGCAACGCAGCGGATGCGGTACGGAAAAATGCCGATGGCCTAGCAGCTGCCATGAGTCGGTTTCCCAATGCGCAGGTAATGGACATCAACAAACTCGCAAGCCTTGGTGGCATTCCAGGAGGTCGAAGTGTGTACGATCCCATAAAATTGCAGCGTCTCGGTAGATGGGACTGGAGCAGGCTCGATCATCCAATTCAGCTTGAATTGTCGAACGGAGTTCTACGGCTTCGTGGAGGTTTGACTCGCATTCAAGCTGCGTTGCGAGCCGGCGTATGGGCTCTACCCGTGGAGATCATAAGACTATGATTACGAAAGGACTGCTTGAGCTCTTTCGCGATGTGATCGATGGAGGACGGGGTGCAGCAGAGAGAAATGATGTATTGCGATGTAGGCATGAGATTGAGCTGGCGAAGGCTATGCTCACCGCATTAGAAGATGTATCTCCAGCCACACGGTTTTCCCAAGGGATCGACGAGTATCAGAACCATGCGGAAACTGAAAATGATGAGATCATGAAGTGGCGGTCTAGTTACTACCGTAAACTCCTTCTGGCTGCAGGAGAAATCTCCCCTTCTGATATCGAACGATCTAAGGTGCCCTACTATGACGCTCTGACAGCGATTCTTGAGACTGGCCTATCATTCGCACAGCAGGCGAATGAAGAAGAAGACTCTCAAAGGGTCGAGATTGAAACAGATCATATCCACAACGTCCCGACGTACATGACGACTGACGGACGCAAAGCAATTCGCTACTACTTGGAGACCGAACGAACCTTCTATCTTGATCGCATTGAAGAACACTTTGGAGTTCAATCTCGTGAGATTGCGGCAGGCTTGTTTGCTCCACACTGGAGGTCCATCATGAGTTAGTCTTGAAACAAGCGAACGCTTGTTAGATTTTTTCTGTTCAGCGCATGAAAAACCCGAGATTCTCCGCGTGTTTTGGGGTTAAGGAACGAGCAATCAATTAGTGGCGCATGATGGTTTGAGCATGTAGTTCCAACGCGGAACGATTCGATCATAACTGATCCGCAGAGACGACTTCATCCAATCAGTCGCCTCACGTCCTGTTTGATAGACCTTCTTCATCACGTGGACCGTTGTTCGCAAACCGCCTCGGGTTGTTGCTCTTCGCATCAGTTCGACTACGCGGGCAAGCGAATCAAAGAGCATCCCTTCGCAGACGCGGCTGACGTGAGGGAAGAATCGACGCTCAATTGGGTTGTACTTGCTGCAGTAACTGGGAAAGTGCGCGATGCGAATCGGAAGACCGATGCGATCGGCCAATCGTTGAAGATCCCACTTGAAAAGATACTTCCCAGCTGGATTGCTGCCGCCACAGTCGCAGGTCAACAGGATCGATGTTGCGTGCGGGTATCGCTTCTTTCCCAAACGCTGCCAGAAGTTGCCAAAACTCTCGCAAGCGAACTCGCTTGTGTCGCGGGACAAACCCAGATTGAGGTGACCCAGATTCAAACGCTGGTCGTAGATCCCGTGAGGAATCAAAACGCCATCGGCCCAACTGGGGAAATCGTGATCAAACGCTTGAAAGGATGCGCTGCTGTAGGCACGCCCTTTGCGGTACAGCATTCCCAGGTGCTCCTTGGCCTTGGTGTCGATCGAAAACCAAGGATTCCCTTCCGCTTCGTACCGATGAATCAAGTCAGTGATGTGATCAAATTGTTCTTCACGATCGACGCTCTCCCCTCCAGCTACCGACTTGGCAATCTTTCGCAAGCGAACCCCTGCCTCGGCGAGCCAACTGGCGACCGTCTTTGCACAGACAGGTGTTCCCATTCGGGTCATTGCGTCGGCAAGTGCTGGCGGCTTGAGGTCGGTGAAGATGAGATCTTCTTCATCAGGGCTGCCGCCAACTCGGACAGTTAATTGGCTGATCAAGTTTTGTTCGGCTTGAGACTCCGATTCGATCTTTTTTTTCGACCGGCCCCCGGCCGGCGAATCCTGCCAGCGGCCGGGTCCTTGTCAAGCGAATCAAGTTCAGCTCGTCCTCGCTCAACTGTGTGTGCCGAGCAGCCAACAACACGACAAATCCAGGCAACTCCACCACGACCATGACGTTCTGCTTCGATTGCCACAAAACGCCTGCGGTCCTTCTCACTGAGCGAGTCGGCAAAATCCCGAACGCGAATTTCGATTTCGTCAGTCAGGGCTTCTCGATTGGTTTTGCTGGCCATCCGTGGCGTCCTTGGTGTGTAGACGGGTGTTTTGGTCCAAACAGTTTACCGGAACCGTCAAAACAAGGCGCCACTAAGGACTTGCAAGACAATTGATTACCGAATCTTAGTAGGTTTATTGGGGAGGATCGTGTAGTTCCATTCCCCATGAAAATTGTCGCGTTTGATGATTACTTCCGAAAGCTGTTCGTCACTGACTCTCTTCCGCTTTTCATATTCGGACTCATCAAGCCACGCGTGAACTTCCAGACCTTCTTCTGTTCTGGTCGCGCCAATCAAGTTGACAACCACCTCATGGCTTTCCAACGGAACGCCTTGCCAGTTGCGGGTGATGTGACAGAACAATCGATGTTCAATCTTGTTCCATTTGCTGGTCCCAGGCGGATAGTGGCACAGTTCAATCTTCATGCCAGTTTCGTTGGCAAACTTTTGCAGTACCCAACGCCACAATCTGGTTCTCGGACTGTTGCTCCCACCACAGTCCGCCGTGATCAACAATCGCTTCGCCTTGGCGTGACGCTTTCGCCCCATCTTCTTCCACCAACGGCGGATCGCCGCGATGGCAAACTCAGCCGTGTCGTGGCTGATCCCCACCGACACTCCAGCCTCATTGTGCGTTACATCGTAGACGCCATAGGGAACCGCTTTCCCAAGTTCTTTGTCCGGGAAGTCGTGGGTCTTTACGCGCACCGGGTCACCCGACTTGCGGTACGTCTGGCCCGCGTTTTTCATCATTCCCAGCGGTTCTTTCTTTTTCGTATCGACCGAAATGACCGGCTGGCCGGTCCGCTGGTAAGCTTTGACTCGATCGGAGATATGTTGAAATTGACTGTCGCGGTCAGGATGCTGTTTGCCCTCGATCGTCTTCCGATTGCCCTGCAAGCTGTAGCCCGCAGACCGCAGAAGCTCACCGACCTTCGTGCTGCTGATCTCATAGCCCTGACGGTTCAACTCCTTGGCAAGTGTTCGCGTACTCTTGCAGGTCCAACGTAGTGGAGACATCGGATCGCCGCGAGTAGTTCCGTCAACCAGTTGCTCCAAGGCGTCAATCAAGTCGGGTTGTTCGGCCTCCCTCGATTTGCGACCTCCGCCTGGACGTCGCTGTCGGTTGCTCGCTGCGGCTTCGGGGTCATCCAGTTCGGCAATTCCGTTGCGAATCGTTCGATCCGACATCCCAGTCGCCGCGGCGACCGCGGCGATTCCTCCGCGTCCGAGCGAACGCGCTTCGGCAGCCGCCCATCTTCGACGTCCCCTTTCATCGAGGTCACCGATCAATGCGGTATACTTTTCGCGAATCCATTCAACAACATTTGCATCCGGCATCCCGCAAGTATCGGAAATCCTCCTGCCCAACGGCAAGATCAATACGGTAGCTTATTGTCTTGCAAGCCCTTAGGCGAGAACATACAGAATGAGCATTCTGGAATTGGAATCTTAGGTGTGATCGTTGCGTGAGGGTACGATAGCGGTCAGCCCGCGAGGTTCATGATTGTGTCGAACATCGCTTTCCTTTTTCGCTTCTCGGATCGGTTGGGTATGTCCACGAAAAATCGTTGGGTCAGCATTTCACCGGCAATCCACTTTCGACGGTCCGCGTGAGAGGGCCGTCGATCAGGATTGTCCCAGGGACGCTGGCTTCGGTCCACCAACACATCGGCTGATCTGTCCCAACACTCCAGTTCGACAAGCGTGTAGAGCCACCCGCAGACGTTCCAGCAAGCGATGTTCGACCAAACGTTGCGAACTTGCTGCTGCCCAGCGCCCCATACTTCTTTCACATCGTGGAAGTGCTCTTCGATCGCCCAGCGATCCGCGACTGTTTCCAGAATCATTTGCGCGTCCATCTCAGTATCGGTGCTGAAGTATGCTGCCCAACCACCGTCGTTGTGGGTCACCAATACCACCCGAATCTCGCCACCGACCATTTCGCTGGTGGCAACAAAGCTCTTGTAGCGGCAGGTCACTTCCTGGCCGCGATGCTCATAGACCAGGGCTTGCCAACCCTTGCGGTGTCCAGCACGCTTGGAAAGACTGATCCGGTTCTTGCCGTACTTTCGAGGACGCCCACGCTGACCCGGCTTCCGCGCCTGCGGAACGTCAAACAACTTGGCATCTTTGCGCAGTCGGCTGACCACGGTCACTCCCAATTCCTGCATCGGCAGCAGGAATGGCCGAGCCGCGTACGCACCATCAGCGACGACCAAGATCTTTGCAAGAGAGCCCAACCATCGGATGTGGCCTACCAGCTTCTTGACCAACTCGACGGCTAGTTCATGTTTCGTGCGAAATTCCCAACCGTACTTCTCGCTCAACTGATCGACATCACACATTCGGACGTAGAGAGATGAGAGAATCGGCAGCGCGATGGTGCCCCAAGATAGATGCCGAATCAAGATCGCCAGACAGACCCAGTTGTGTCCATAAAGCCACTGTCCATCGGCTGGCCCGGGTGTGGGATTGTGATGAACGTTGGCTCCTTCAACACAGCGTCCGTAACGTTTGGTAGGGCTGTCATCGAGGCCCAGTTTCCAGTAGCCATCAGGCCCCGGATCGAATCGGGCAACGATGCTCGATAGGATCGGTATCATCAGCGATGCAACTTTTGGGCCAATCGCGGCAAGTTGATCATAGAAGAAATCCCAATCATCACGGACGCCGGCAGAGCGAAACCAGCTACTGACGGTCCGTCGCGACTTCGCCAGCATGGCGCCCGCCATGATGATTGGCAGTCGGAACGCACTCCGCGAATCGAGTAGGCGTTGCATCTCCGCGACCAACTTCGCGATGCCTCCAACTAACGGTACCTGGGCTTGGCGAGTCGATCGCCGATTTTGATTGCGCTGATTGAGCCGTTTCCGTTTGTCGTGTTGGGAACGCTTCGCTTTCTTGCCATGTCGAGCTTGTGTTGGTTTTCGAGAACGTTTACGCTTGGCCATCCTTGGCTCTCCGGGAACTGGTGTTGTGTAGTTACCACCTAAATCCCTGAGGGCCGTTTTCGTTGCAAGACCACTTCACGATCTTCTAAGATTTCCCCTAAAGTGCAGAGCAAAAGCGAAGCATGGACGATCACTCCTCAAGAGCATTGATGAGCTAGCGGAAGCGGCTCTTGATACCGACGCTGCCGCCCTACTGGGCAAGGACTCAACTCAGGTAGTAGGTGCCGGAAGACAAACTCTACTGTTGATTCGAAAACGGCTGCACGATCTGTTCGGAGGATCACAATGAACGTGATTAGCAAAAAGGCACTTCTTGATCTTTCTGAAACATATACGAAAGGAACCCGGACAAACAAAGATCAAACGACAGAAACAGACAACCTAACCCTAAACCAAATTTGGGACAAACTCTTGGGAGAAGTACCGGAATTTGCACGACCTGCCGTGCCACGGTATTTCGCAAAATTGGAACTAGGCGACACTTTACGTCGTAGGGATCAACCAGACGCGCAGCCATCTCCATTCCTTGTTGAAGACGCTAAACGAATTTTTAGATCGCATCCCCGGATGCTGCAAGCAGAATCGTTGGCATGTGAATTTATCGAGGCATTAAAGCCTTGGGAATCATTTAGTCCCGATCGTATCATCTGGCATTTTTTTGAGCGTCCATTTTTGAACGTGGCATACCTTGGCAGCCCGTTTGATTTTGCACGAGATACGCTTTGGGAATCACTCGACAACCAAGGCCATGAATCAGTAGACAATAGCCACCTATATCCAACAAGATTTGATGTAGGCCTCAAAAATACACCGAGCTTGGTGAAAAAGGCGGTTCAGGCCAATGCGGGCTGGCGATATGCGGTCGAGAATGATCTTTCGATTTCAGGGCCAAAGTACGCAATCCAGCGACCTGATTGGTGTCGATTCGCTGATCTAGTCAACCCGTTTGATCTGCTGATATCAATCTGGAAAACAGAGTGTTTCGTTTTTGACATCCCGACTGAGGAGGACACTGCTTTGAGGATGTACATTCGAAGATGACAACGCTTTGCCGTACTGTCAAAAAAATCATCGCAGCGATCGGTTCGGGATTTTCGGGTGAGAGCCGCTATTTGAGGCCGAGATCTCGAGCGGTATTTCGGTTGAATGCTCGTTGTTCGGTGGCCGTTTTGACGAGAACCGTTACAGTGGCGCAGCAAACGAGCCTGCTCTTTGACAATTTGGACATAGAAAGACAATTGTTGGTGGCGTGCCTTCAACACGCGAGCGACCGGAAGTGAAATCCCGCCTGCGCTGCGCGGTGACAGCTCGACAAAAGTTACCGATGGCACCGACTACCGTTTGGAAGAGGTCAATCGTGTTCTTGATGCGGAACCTCAAGACGCCGCTTGCAACGCTCGGAACTGTCACGCAGTCAGGTCCGAATTGCCTGACCGCCCGGAGTTCAACGCTGATGTCTACAACACTGTCGCCAACACTCCTGATCTGGGCGGCGTCAACCGCATGTCGGAAAGCGAAAAGGCCGAAAAGCTGCGTCTGTCGCAATTGCTGAACCAGATAAAGTCTAATTCAATCGCGAGCCGTAGCTCGAGGCGAAGTCTGGGAGACGACACCTCGTCGTTAGTGGTGGCAGACCAGCTCTCCCATTATTCGGGCGACCAATCATCCAACCTGCTCGACCAAGTCGACGATCCGTACGACGTTTCGATTGAACAGATGGTCGAGTTGCTTGACCGCTTGAGCTCTGCGGCAACACGGTACACGCAAGGGCTGATCGACAGCGGCCAATCTTCGGCCGAAGAACTCCTTGAATTTCACGATGGGATCGGCGATGGCTTGCAAGATTCGATCATCAAAACGCTCCTCGACCTCAAGGGCCTGATCGACAGCATCATCGCTTGGAAAGGCGAACGCAATTTCCTTTTCGCAGCCTGGGTCGGTGACCGTGTCTGGGACAAAGTCACTCCCGACTGGCTGTACACGCCGCGAGGCCAATACATCGGCTCGGAGTTGCGTCGTCTCAGCCGAGAAGACCGACAACGCGTCGAAACAGCCGCCATGGTCTATCGGACAGTCAATGAAATCGTCGGTTCGGCGATCGGCGAGCAGCGTACTGACTTCATGGCATTGCTGTTTCAGCAAGATGAGCAAGCTCTGAGACGCGTGAACTTCCGCACACTTCAGTTCATCACGATCACCGCGGAACTGATGGCGGACCTGTCTGAACATGTTGCCGAGTCGGACGCACACAAGCGGGGTGAACTCCTTGGACAGGCAGCGGGCGTCGTTCTTATCGAATCGGTGACGCTGGCGGCCACCGGCGGTTACGGCAACGCGGCCTTGGCGTCTAGCCGGATCGTGGCCAAAGTAAAGACCAGCACGGGAGCATTCAAAGCGGCCACCGTCAAGCAACTGGGCCCTGCAATCGACAAGTTCATCGACGGCATCAAAAAGCTGCGCAGGACGCCTGATGAAACGGCCAAAAGCAAACTTCCGATCGTCGACGATACTCCTCGTTATCCCCGCCTGTCCTCCGGCTGTTTTGTAGCCGGAACAGCGGTTCACGTATCTTCGCTTCCAACTGGTGACGCGGTACTGAAGAGCGGCGCCGCGATGAGCGGCCAACGATCGCGCCTGTCACTCCACGAGCCCTCAGAAGGTTCGATTGCGGTTGCGGAAACCGACAACCCCCGCGTTCCGATCGAATCGGTTCCTCTTGGCGCCCGAATTGACTCCAAAAATCCGGAAGGCCCCGAGTTCACGTTCGGCCACGTCGATCCGAAGACATGGTTCGAGGTGAGCTTGCGAATCCGACGTCACGACGGCGCCCTGGTCGAAATACAAATACTCAGACCCGACGAATGGATCCGTGCCAGGAACCTTGTGGTTGGCGGATCGATCACTGCCCTCCTGAACGAAATTGACTTGAAAGGGGAAGGCGAAGTGTTGTCGATCGAGCCATGTGGTTCGATTGCCGACGGGCCGGGTGAAGTGGTCACCGGTCGTTTCGTCACCTACGGGGTCTCGAACCTTGCCGAGTTGACCTTCTCTGACGGGTCAACACTTGTTGGTACCCGCAGCCACCGAATCTGGTCAGCCACACGACTCGACTGGGTCGCGCTCGGAGAACTTGAATCGGGAGAAGAAGTCGATTCCGCTTTTGGACCTCTGCAGGTCGTCTCCAATCGTGATCTCGGCCACGCTGCTGACGTCTACAACATCGAAGTCAATCATCAGCATGTCTACCGAGTATCCGAGCGAGGCGTCCTGGTTCACAATGCTGATGGAGATTGCCTGGTATTCAATTCCGAGACCGGAAAATGGTACGACATCCGCACCGGCGCGGAACTGCCCACCAAGTCGGTGCCAAAGCTCCACGAAGAACTATGGGAAGACCTACCTGCCAGCCACATCGACGCCGACGACTACGTCGACTTCCAGAAAAACACCCAAGGCTGGTTCACAAAGGAAAGTTCTCTTCAGCCACCGAAGAGTCACAACAGAGACCGCAGCCAGGGGTGGCGCTGGTATCAGAAGGCCAAGAATAGTTCGGAAGAGTTGGTAATTGGTAGTGGGGATGAAGTTCGCCGCTTTTCAAGAGCCAATCCTGCTGAAACGCAGCGATTACATGCACGTCCCTGGCAAAAGCAAGTCAACGATGCGTGGGTGTTGGGTGGTGTTGAACGTAAAGCTACGTTTAGAGTGGTGACTAACATAAACGCTACGCGATTCCGCAGACGCTTTGATGCTGACCTAGGCAAGAATGTTGAGAGCATATTCAGTCGTGAACTTCGACTTCTGGAGCAGCATGGTTATCAGTTCATCCAGGATCCAAATGGGCCGGTTGGAACGGGATGGATGGTGCCACCAGGTATCTAGGGAGTACAAAGAAAATGAATCTCGAAGACGAATTGGTCGAAATCGAAAATAACTTTTCGTTGCTCCCTGAGGATGGAGATGATTTTGACCAAGAACTTTGCCGCTTGCATGAAATGAGTCGGGACGAATATCAGGAGTTTCTCGAACGTCGATCTCAGACGGAGTTCGGGAAAGTCTGGTCTCGCTATCGAAATATCATGCTGCAGTTGGCGGATGAGTATCTGACGTGTAGTGACGACCATCGAAAAGAGATTCGGCAACGAATCGCAGGATTGCTGTATTGCATGACCTATGTTGTTGTTCTGGGCGAGGAGTTTTTTTGGTTGCTTCGAATCGAGCAGGACCTCCTTACGTTACGACGAATTGTTGCGATGGTGTCCATAGCAGATGATTCTGATGATCCGACAAATCAATCACTACTGTCAAACGTTTATCACCAAGCGAAAAAAACACCGCTCGATGTTGAGCAAGTCTTGACTGAGATCTCCTCGATCTCTTCTGACGTCCCCCCGAAAGGTAAAGCCGTTTCGACGCGCGAGTACCTAGGCAGTTTTCAGCCCTGGACAAGATCGTAGTGCGTACTCCGTTCGGATGAGTTGGTCATCGGAAGCACTGACGAACTAGACGATCTCGTTCTTTCTCCTGCTCAAGGAGTGCAACGGCTGGAGGCTGGACCTTGGCAGAAGCAAGTCAACGATGCGTGGGTGTTGGGTGGTGTTGAACGTAAAGCTACGTTTAGAGTGGTGACTGATATTGCTGATCCCTCAGCTCGTGCTAGGTTTGATGCTGACCTAGGCAAGAATGTTGAGAGCATTTTCAGCCGTGAACTTCGACTTCTGGAGCAGCATGGTTATAAGTTCATTCAGGATCCAAACGGACCAGTTGGAACGGGATGGATGGTGCCACCAGGCATTTAAGGAGTACAAAGAAAATGAATCTCGAAGACAAATTGGTCGAAATTGAAGAACGCTTCTCCGCCGTCCCGCACGACAGGAGCGCCTTTGGCGAAGAACTTTGCCGCTTACATGAAATGAGTCGGGACGAATATCAGGAGTTCCTTGAACGCCGATCTCAGACGGAGTTCGGGAAAATCTGGTCTCGCTATCGAAATATCATGCTGCAGTTGGCGGATGAGTATCTGACGTGTAGCGACGATCGTCGAAAAGAGATTCGGCAACGAATCGCAGGGTTGCATCGCGTTAAAGTACGCGCCATTGTTTTGGGCAAAGAACAGGTTTGGTTAGTTCGCAGTGATCGCGATCTGTCAACTCTGCGACGCATCGTTGCTTTTGTATCCATCGCAGATCGGGCAGACGCATTTTCTAACCGGGAATTTCTCTCCGATCTGTATTACTTTGCCAGGAACGCGAAGATGGACTTGTTGCCGATTCTGAAGGAAATCGCGGAACTCTCATCGGACGTTCCGCCGGGCGACAGAACAGTATCGACCCGTAAATATTTTCGAGAGTTTCAGCCTTGGTCAAGATCATAGTGACGCCCTCACCGCCGAGTACGACGATTCACCAAGCTCGCCCCCAAAGGCTTCTTCGGCGACGGTCTGAAAGGGAACATCGAATTTGCCGGCTCGATTCTAGCCTGGCGGGCCAAGACCGATATCGTCGGCATCCTCTTCAACAACTACCGCTCCTTCTTCTTCGGTGGCCCCAACGGTTACCAGCAAGCCTTTGATGCCTACGCCGCGCCGGTGCAAGCGATCGATAAAGCGGTCGGGTTCGCTGGGAAGTACGGACCGATCGTCAAACAAATGGCCTCCGACGTGGCCCGGCTCTACTCAAGAGAATACCTCCGCGCCGTCGCCGACGAAGACCAATCGGCCATCAGACGGTTGGAGGACAAATGGGCTCGTTCGGTATCCCCCGACACGGCGATGGTGCTAAAAATGGCGGGCCCGCCGATCGATCAGATCTCCAAGAAGATCGATTCGCTGAATGTGGAAGACAAAGCCTACCTGATCGGCCGCGTAGCCGGCCTGGTCACCTTCGAAGTACTCCTTTCGATCGCCACCAGCGGCACCACCGCGGCGCTCAAGGGAACCAAGGCTGCCGATTCCCTGTTCGATGTCGACAAGTTCCGCTTCGTCAATGTCCTGGACGAATCGGGTGATATCCAACGCATCGTCGAAAAGCTTGCCGTCAGGTTGTCGATCATCATGCACTCGAACGCTTGCTTCGTGGCCGGGACGCCGGTTGCGACCCAAGACGGATTCAAGCCGATTGAAGAATTGAAAGTGGGCGACCTCGTGGCCACCCGCAACGAGTATGCTGAAGGGGAGGACACCGACAACGAATACCAGCCGGTGACGGAATTGATCACAACTCATCCGGACGAGTTATTGGAGCTGACCCTCTCAAGCGGTGAATCGGAAGAAACGGTGACAACGACAGGCAACCACCCCTTCTACTCGCTCGATGAAAAGCAATTCATCCCTGCGGATCAACTTCAACCCTCCAGCCGCCTGGTATCGGCCGATGGCCGCGTCTTGACGATCCAATCGATTTCTCGCCGCACCTCGGACGACGACCAGTCCTTCACCACGTACAACATCTCGGTCTCCGGCGCTCACACCTACTTCGTCGGCCGGTTGCAAACCTGGGTTCACAACATGTCCCTGCTGCCCTGCAAACAGGCAGCCGAGAAATTCATTCGGGCCGTCCAAGACGTCGCCGATTTTTCGGAGAAAACGAAACTCGCCCGCGCGATGCTGCAAGATCTGAAGAAGTCATATCCGAAGGACTACGCAGGTCACTATCGTCAGGCAATTGACGAAATTTTTGATCAAACGAAAAACAGCGATCAGCCCTTGCTGACCGCCGAGCAAGCGGAGAAACTTAAAGAGCTGGCCCCAAACATTGGAGGCTGGAGAGCAGCCGCGAATGCAGCGGGTGAGCTTGCAGACGCTCCGTTTGCACCTGGATCAGCCGGAGCAGCAAAAGTCTGGACAAGTATCAAAAGTCGTTTAAAAGCTGCACAGCTTCCAATCTCTGGAAGAATGCGATTTGTTCCTCCTAAGGACTACAACCCCACCAATCCATTAACACGCGGTCCGCAGAACGGTTACATCGATCGCTTTGGGAATGAGTGGGTACGTGGTCCCTCAAGAACTGCTGATGAAGCGTTCGAGTGGGATGTCCAGTTGTCGAATCGTGGTAGAGAAATGTTAGGTTGGCTATCACGCGAAGGTAACCATGTAAATGTCTCACTTCGCGGGATCGTAACTCACTAAGAGACAAGACAATGAAGAATAAGTTTGACTTTTATAATGTTGTCGAGATCGCACCCAACGAAGAGCCGGGATTAAAGGAACTCGCTGGGCAACGAGGAAGCGTGCTGGGAATGTCTCAGCATGAGGAAACGAAATGCTGGAGCTATGCTGTGTCGTCGGACTCAAACGGCGAGGTATGGAATATCCCGGAGAAGTACCTGATTGCAACCGGAGAATCAAAACAGCGATCAGACTTCTATTCAGGTGAATCTGTGAAGGTTCGAGTTAATCCTGAGACTGGCGAGGGTTCCTTGGGATAGTCGTCTGGGAATCGACGTTCGGTGACGTCGACTTAGCCGGTCAATCTGTTCGGAGGATCACAATGAACATGATTAGCAAAAAGGCACTTCTTGATCTTTCTGAAACATATACGAAAGGAACCCGGACAAACAAAGATCAAACGACAGAAACAGACAACCTAACCCTAAACCAAATTTGGGACAAACTCTTGGGAGAAGTACCGGAATTTGCACGACCTGCCGTGCCACGGTATTTCGCAAAATTGGAACTAGGCGACACTTTACGTCGAAGGGATCGGCCACCTGCGCAGCCAGTCCCGTTTCTTGCTGAAGACGCTAGACGAGTTCTTAAGGAACGACTGATCTTTTAGTGGCGCCTTGTTTTGACGGTTCCGGTAAACTGTTTGGACCAAAACACCCGTCTACACACCAAGGACGCCACGGATGGCCAGCAAAACCAATCGAGAAGCCCTGACTGACGAAATCGAAATTCGCGTTCGGGATTTTGCCGACTCGCTCAGTGAGAAGGACCGCAGGCGTTTTGTGGCAATCGAAGCAGAACGTCATGGTCGTGGTGGAGTTGCCTGGATTTGTCGTGTTGTTGGCTGCTCGGCACACACAGTTGAGCGAGGACGAGCTGAACTTGATTCGCTTGACAAGGACCCGGCCGCTGGCAGGATTCGCCGGCCGGGGGCCGGTCGAAAAAAAAGATCGAATCGGAGTCTCAAGCCGAACAAAACTTGATCAGCCAATTAACTGTCCGAGTTGGCGGCAGCCCTGATGAAGAAGATCTCATCTTCACCGACCTCAAGCCGCCAGCACTTGCCGACGCAATGACCCGAATGGGAACACCTGTCTGTGCAAAGACGGTCGCCAGTTGGCTCGCCGAGGCAGGGGTTCGCTTGCGAAAGATTGCCAAGTCGGTAGCTGGAGGGGAGAGCGTCGATCGTGAAGAACAATTTGATCACATCACTGACTTGATTCATCGGTACGAAGCGGAAGGGAATCCTTGGTTTTCGATCGACACCAAGGCCAAGGAGCACCTGGGAATGCTGTACCGCAAAGGGCGTGCCTACAGCAGCGCATCCTTTCAAGCGTTTGATCACGATTTCCCCAGTTGGGCCGATGGCGTTTTGATTCCTCACGGGATCTACGACCAGCGTTTGAATCTGGGTCACCTCAATCTGGGTTTGTCCCGCGACACAAGCGAGTTCGCTTGCGAGAGTTTTGGCAACTTCTGGCAGCGTTTGGGAAAGAAGCGATACCCGCACGCAACATCGATCCTGTTGACCTGCGACTGTGGCGGCAGCAATCCAGCTGGGAAGTATCTTTTCAAGTGGGATCTTCAACGATTGGCCGATCGCATCGGTCTTCCGATTCGCATCGCGCACTTTCCCAGTTACTGCAGCAAGTACAACCCAATTGAGCGTCGATTCTTCCCTCACGTCAGCCGCGTCTGCGAAGGGATGCTCTTTGATTCGCTTGCCCGCGTAGTCGAACTGATGCGAAGAGCAACAACCCGAGGCGGTTTGCGAACAACGGTCCACGTGATGAAGAAGGTCTATCAAACAGGACGTGAGGCGACTGATTGGATGAAGTCGTCTCTGCGGATCAGTTATGATCGAATCGTTCCGCGTTGGAACTACATGCTCAAACCATCATGCGCCACTAATTGATTGCTCGTTCCTTAGGGCTTAGTGTTCAGTCGTTGGATGATTTCGCGTTGTACAACGTTTCGCTTTGGAGCAATCGGCTTGGAACCGTGGTGCCGCGCTGTGGAAATTGCAACTTCTTGACGGACGGTGTCCGAGTGCTTTCGGGGAATTAACATGGCAAGAGTTAATGCTGACGAAATCGAATTTGGAGACGACTACGTTTATCGCCTTCACGGTGAACCGTTCAGCGGAATTGGATTCGAAGTTGATCAGACTGGCCGTTTGATCAGCGAGATCGAATTCAAAGATGGCATGAAAAGTGGAAACAGCCGGGAGTGGTCTGATGAAGGCAACCTTGTGTTTGAACATGGCTATCTAAACAACACCCGGCATGGACTTCAGCGAGAGTGGTCCGAATCTGGAACACTAATCTCTGAAGAACAATTTGAGCATGGAATTTGCATCCAACGAACAATCTGGTCAGAAGATGGGACAGTTTGTGGCAAATTCGAACTAGACGAAAACGATCCACAATTCAAGTTGCTTGAATCAATTCGCTCTGCCGTTGACTAAGCAGTTGGTCCATTTCTTGAAAGAAAATCGGCGCGCTTGAGAAGCGTAGGAAGGCGGTATCTTCCGTGCATCGTCTTCACGATGGTTGCCGCTTCGGTATCGCTCAGCCCAGCCGCAGTCACGATTAGCGCCTTCTTGCTCTTTCCGCGAAAAACCTCGATCCCACATTCCTCTCGGAATCGATTTTTTGCCACGCCGATGACGTTGATTGACGAGTTGAGTGAATCGTACAGCAACGCTCCAAGCCCCTTTCGATGATTTCGATCCAACCACACGTGACTGTCAACAACGATACTTTCGATTCTCGAAATGAATGGCTCAACAATAGAGACAATGCACGGAAGTTCACGCCGGAAAAATTCCCCCGGAACGTATGGCGCAGCGGAGCCAACTCGTTCGTCAATCAGTTCTTTGGTCGGTTCTGAGTCGGTCCACGATTCAAATATCAGCAACGCTGTTCGCGAACGATCGTCAAAGTAGTAGGTGTCAACACAAGCAAGCATGCTTCAATCTTAGCATGACAAACGACTTTCCATCAGGACGCACTTGCAAGCCGTCGGAACCACAGCGCCGCTTGGATCGCGCCCCGTTGTCCCTACCGAAAACCTGATCCGCTGGACAAGTTTCCAGTCTGTTCTTTGACAAGTTGGTTGTGGACGCGGTTGGTTGGTTCCAGTCGGAGTGGAACTGCTGGTGGTTGCGGCGGAGATTTGGCGTCGCGATCTCGAAAATGCGCCCTGTTTTCGCTGCCCGCGCAGACGGTCAGACCGGTGTGCTCCAAAGGGTTTGGTCGGCCAGGGAAGTTGGGCGCTAGGCTGCCCGGCGCGTGTAGCGGTGGTGCAAGCCGCCGAGATAGGCGATGGCGACGACTTCACCTCGATCGGGCGGTTCGGGTTCTCGTCCCAGTGGCGTGTCACCTCCCAGGCTTTGATGGACGCGGTGCTGGTTGTAGTAGCAAGCGTAGTCGCGAAGTCGGCGCATCAAGTGCCGCTGGCCCAGTACGATCATCTGATTCAAGCACTCGCGGCGAATCGATCCGATCACCCGTTCGCAGTAACCGTTTTGCCAAGGCGATTGATAGGAGGTGCGAACCAATCGGATGCCGCAGAGTGCCACCCGGTGACCAAGCATCTTCAACTCATCGCGAATCCGCGGCGTGCCCCAAGTGACATTTTCGATCGACATCTGCCGGATGAGTTCGCGGAGCTTCTCATCGATCTTGGGCCTGCCCGGCTTTCCATGCAGCGATTTCCAACGCCAAAACAACCGAAAGCCCGCTCGATGCCAACGGCAGACCGTTGCTGGCTGGACGACCAGCAGCGAATTGCGCCAAGCCGGTATCCACCGTTTCATCATTACCCAGAATGACCGGTCGAACGGTTTCAGAGACGGCCGGCCGGCGGTCAGTTTGTAGCAGTGCAGTTGCTGGCGGAGCATCAGGTTTTCCATCACCAACCCGGCACGGCTGCGAAAGCAGCAGCGGAGAAATCCGAGCAGTAACCACACAGTTCTTGTGGCCGCTTCCATGGTCGTAGCGCAGCAGGGAAAAAGCATTTGGAGATGAAGAATGGTATCATAGCTGGCGAGGAGGTCACGCCGCCGGGGTCACATCACACGGCTGACACACAGTGGCAAACCAGCCAAAACGGGGCTGGCACGTACGAGGACGGCATCGATGGATCGAAAACAAACTCTCCATCGACGCCACCGCGCAGGATGACAAGGAATATTTTGATGCGGATGTGCCTGGCAAGATTTCTTTGTGCCTTGGTGAGAGATTTTTTGGTGCGTTCGAAGAAGCTCGCACGAAGGCACCAAGACACGAAGGAAGGAGGGGAAGTGAAGAGGGAATGGAGCTGGGCGCAAGAAGAAACGCAGCCGCCAATTGGCGCCTGCGTTTGTAAAATAACCCGGGTCGTCTGAAATGATGGAGATGGGGAATAGATTCGGAAAACGCAACACCAGATGAGTGGTGAATGTGGGGACGATCGTCCCTTGGGTGGTGTTGGCGACAAATGCCGCTGCTTCCGAACGGACAAGAATATAAACGGGCGCCAATTTTTGGAAAAGGGTAATTTGGGATGAGTTTTTCGCATCTCTCTCAGGTGCCGCCGCTGCTGCGTATCGGTTCGCGGATCGCCGTGTTGCCCGTGATCCACGGCAGCGGGCAGTTTTCGCTGACGGTGCGAGCGTGGATGTTGGAGGAATCGTTCGACTGCGTGGCGGTACCTCTGCCCCCTTCGTTTCGTCACGGTGTCGAGGCGGCCGTGGTCGAATTGCCTCGTCCTTCCATCGTCATTCAGCCCCCTTCGCCCCGTTTTACGCCGATTCAGCCCGATTCCAGCTGGGGCGAAACTGCTTGGCAGGAATCAGAAGTCGACGACGCCGAGGAGGAGCTGGAGACACCGCCGGTCAGCTACGTGCCGGTTGATCCGTGCCAACCTGTCATCATGTCGATTCGGGCGGCGATGGGCGAACACGTTTGCCGCGAGTACATCGACCTGGAAACGGACCCATTTCTGCCCTATTCGACTGTGATGCCCGATCCGTTCGCGGTTCGCCACGTGGCACCCGAAAAATTTGCCGCCGCCGTTCTGCCGGGAATCACCCGTCCGCCCGATCAACAGACGCGGTCCAGGATTCTGCACATGGCCTGGCGGCTGGCCGAATTGGAAGACCAGTACGAACGAATCTTGTTTGTCTGCAGCGTGCTGCACTGGCCCTGGATCCGAGAAGCCTACACGCAGCTTTTTTCGTCTCCATCGGAGACTGGTGCGGCGTCGGATCTGCCCGATCACATCCAGCCTCCCGAACACGATTCGGTTCAGCAGCCCCAGCGCTACGCGGTGAACCCGAAAACGTTGATGTTCTTGTTTGGCGAGCTGCCGTTCATCACTGGGTTGTACGAGCGGGCGCGATCCGAATTGGAAGAAGATGCTGATTTGCAGATCGACGGCGTGAAAGAGCTGTTGATTGCTGCGCGGGCAGCCTATCGAAAGGATCTGGGCAATCGTGCTCGTCGCGTCACTCCGTTGCTGCTGTCAAAGTGCCTGCAATACATCCGCAATCTGTCACTGATTCAGCGGCGAATGACCCCCGATTTGATCACCATTGTGATTGCCGCCAAGCAAATTTTGGGAGACCAATTTGCCTTGCTCGTTGCCGAGCTGGCCAACGAATACCGGTACGCCGAAAGGGCTTCCGATCACGATGAACTGCAGACGGTATCGCTGGGGATCGATCAAGCGACCTTGCCCGACGGCGAAACGGTATCGCTGGTCAACCGTTTGCCCGGACCGCCGATCACCTGGAGAACTTGCGAGTTGCAGCGTCGGCCGACCGAATATGAACAAGATCGTTGGAAATACCGCTGGAATCCGTACAGCCAATGCAGTTATCCACCGGAAGACGACCGCATCGAAAACTTCCGAACTCGCGTCTTTGACCGCGCCAAGGCGATCGTCGGCAACGATTTGGCTCGCACTGAAAAATTCACCACCAGTGTCAAGGATGGAATCGACATTCGGGATACGCTACGGCATTGGTATGAAAAACAGATCTACGTCAAAGTGGTTCCGCCCAGCCGAGGCAACTTGGACGCTTGCGTGATGTTGTTTGATTCGCCCGCCGATCCACGAGACTATCCTTGGCGGACAACGTGGTTTGCCGAGCATGAAAACGAATCGACACTCGCTTTGTTTGCGACCAATTTTCAAGAAGAGATGGTTGGTCCTGGCATCGGACTGGGGATCTATGGCGGTGCGATGTTCCTCTTTCCGCCGGTGATCATCCCCGATGTATGGCACGATCCGCGGCTGGACTACACCGAAACGCTGGAGGAACGGTTGATCGCCGCCGCCTGCTTGCACTCGCGTTGTCCGCAAATTGCACTGCTGTCTGCACTTCCGCCAGGCGGCGGTTGGCGACGGCTGGCCAGGCGGCACAAGAAACATCTCATTCACGTGCCGCTGAATTCATTCAGCGACCAGCAGGTCCAGCAGCTGCGAATGGTTCACGTTTTGAACGGCAGCGAAGTGCGCAGTTACGCCGAGGAGTTCATTCGGCGAGTCTGAGAGTTTGAGTCGGGCGCAGGCTTGTTAGCGGATGCTTTCGCGCCGCAGCGTCAGCTCGCGAACGATCGAGCGGCCAGCGACAAACTGGTTGGGCACAAAGCTGTTTTCGTCCAATGGCACCTGCAACCGCACCGTCACTTCGGGTGTATCACGGCGAATGGTCGCCGGTGTTACCGTGACAGCGACGTTGGTCACGCCCAGCGAGTTCATGATCAATTCGGCTTCGGCTTGGGCGTCGGCGGCGGAGGCTCCCGGAATGATTCCTGCCCGGCATCCTTCGTACACGGCGTTGTCGGCGGTGTGTCGAATCATCGCCACTCGGCAGAACTCAAACGCGGCGAAAAAGAACAAGAACAGCAGCGGCGCGACGACCGCGAACTCGACCGCGGCAGCACCTCGACGAACCTGCTTTGGATTCGGATTCGCACGTGAGAATCTGGGGATGATGGTCCGTCTCATGGTTCTATTCGGTAATCATGGTGCTGAGCGTCAAAGCGATCTCGCGATAGATCTCGCGCAGTTCGATCCCGTTGTCGGCGTGAAAATGTCGTCCGCCGCCGATCAAGGCGACTTCTTGCATCCGCGGCAGATCGGCGTTGCTGCCGAAGGTGATGGTGTGGATTTTGACGCCGTCATTGGCCAACACCTGCGCGGTGGTGCGCGGTTCGGGACCTCGATTGTGTCGCCCGTCGGTCATCACGATCATCGTTCTTTCCACGAAATCGGCGCCGCGGCTTCCATTCATCACCGTCCTGCCCGCCTCCATTCCGCGGGAGATGCTGGTGAAACCTCCGACCGGCAGCGATCGTACGGCGCTAGAGATCCGCGTCAGATCTTCGGTCAACGCGTGATCGGCGGTCGCGGTGTCGCTGTACGAGGCCAGACCGACCTGTTCTTCACTGGGGGTTTCGTCCAAGGTTTCGACGAAAATGTCGATAGCGTCCACCAGGTCAGCGAACTTGGACCCGCGCATCGATCCGCTGCGGTCAACCACCAACACAATGTCTCGTTCGATATAAGTGGCAGTCGCATTGGTCTGCGGTTCGAAGAAGTCGACGCCCAGGATATTGCCGAAGAACAGCGGCACCGGTCCCGATAGGGAGCCGACCGTTCGCCGTCCGGTGACTCGAACACTATTGCGAGGAAAGCTGTCGGGCGAAAAATCGAACCGTCCGGCCGGCGATTCGATACTGCGGCCGAAGATAAAGTCGCGGCGGTCCAGCAACAACGGCTGGCCGTTGACCGTATTGAGGGCGGCGATTTCCTGGCCGCGAGTGATCGCCGATTCCAGGTCCGTCGTGTCGGCAAGCGTTGACGCCGCCGCCTTGGAGGCTGCATCGGTTGCGGTGCGCAGTTCTGTTCGCGACAGGTGCATCTGGGCGATGTCGACGGAGAAAGCAACGGCAACCATGAACCCGATCATCATGATCGCGATCAGCACCAGCATCGCACCGCGTCGCCGGCCAGGCCGTTGCCGTCGCCTCTGTATCCAAGCGGTTTTTGAATCGGAGTTGTTCATTCTTTCACCATCACCACGCGAGCGGTCAAAATGCGGTTGGTCACGAATTGGCCAGCCAGCGGGCTGTTCGTTTCGGTTGGCGCACTGACCTCGATGACGATTTCATCGCCGCGCGAAGCCGCTCCCGAATCCCCGTCGGGAAAGTTGATTTGGAAGTCGCGAACGTTTCGAGCATTCAAAATGTTCTGGGCGCGGTCGATCGCTTCGGCGTTTCCGGACCCGACGCGAATCGATTCGCGGATTCCCTCGTAGGCCGCCACATTCAATGACTGCTTCAAGAAGATGAAACTGGATGCTTCGATCGATCCAAAAACCAACAACACGATCACCGGCAGGCAGACCGCGAATTCCACGGCTGCTACTCCGCGGCGATGTTGATGCGGTTTGGCTCTAACTCTCATGGCTTCGGTCCAAAATGATCTTCGGTGGCGGCAGGCGTTCAAGCATCTTCGGAAGAAATGTCTTCCGAACCGTCGAATTCGTTGTTCGTTTCCGTCCCGCTTTGGCAACGGTCCATCACCGAATTGAAGTTCGTCGCGATCTCTTGCCAGAAATCATTGGTGCGAAAATGAAGCGGCGCAACCGCTCGGCCAGCACTGGCATCGGAGAGCGCCGACCGCAGGCGAAGGATCGGACCGGCGAAGCGATTGGTCAGTTTCAATGTGTCCCACACGAACGCGGGAATCAGCGCCATGGTGATGATGAAAAACGGCAGGAATCGTCGCAGCGTGTCGCCAAACGTCTGCCCCCAATCGGCGTCGGGTTGCTCAAACAACCGGATCCAGATCGTCAGGGCGATCGTATTGCAGATAAAAAACAGTACCCAGTGAATCGCGATCTTGCGCAGCACGCCGCCCTGGACTTCGGGGTCGACAAGCGCTTTACGACGTTTGGTGATCGTTGTGGACATCGGTTACGACTTCAGGTGCTATGGATGGTCCGCTGCTGAATCAGAGGTCTCTCTAGGAAACCTAGAACACGGTTAGCAACAACGTCGCTGGGAGAAACGAAATCGCCGACCGGTTGGACTTGCCAGTGGAATAACCGGTGTGACCGCTACAGCTGGCGTCCGCCATCGTAGCGCGGCGGTCCCCGCCGTCAGCCACGACCGGGACGGTCGTGCTACGAAATCGCTCCGTCCGTTTGGCAGTGGCAGCTGGGATCGATTAACATTCTTGACCGGAAGTTGCCCAACCGAGACGGCCCAATCTTTCTAACCATCGCACTGGCGGGATATTCATGCGGATTGTCAAAGCTACTCTCGTGATGCTGCTGCTTGCCGCTTCGCATGCCACCGCGGCCGATCGGCCGAACGTGGTGCTGATCTTGGTCGACGACATGGGGCTTCATGACTTGTCGGTCGAAGGCAGCACTTTTTACCGCAGTCCCCATATCGACAAGTTGGCTCGCGGCGGAATGCGGTTCACTCAAGGGTACGCGACTTGCCGAGTCTGCAGTCCCTCGCGGGCCAGCATCCAGCTGGGAAAGTTCACGGCGCGACACGGCGTCACGAATTGGATTGGTGCCAAAAGTGGGATGGAATGGAAACGAGACGATCGGTTGTTGCCGGCGGAATACCTTCACAACCTGCCTCACAACGATGTGACTTTGGCCGAGGCGCTGCGTGAAGCTGGCTATCGGACTTTCTTTGCCGGCAAGTGGCATCTGGGCAGCGAAGGTTCTCATCCGGAAGACCATGGCTATGAAATCAACATCGGCGGACATCACCGCGGCAGTCCTCCCGGCGGATTTTTCTCGCCCTACAAAAACCCGAAGATGACCGACGGGCCTGCCGGTGAATCGTTGCCGCTGCGGCTGGCCGACGAAACCGCTCGGTTCATCAAGTCACACGGCGACAAACCGTTCTTTGCGATGTTGTCCTTTTACAGTGTTCACGCGCCGGTCCAAACGACTCGGCAGTTGTGGTCCAAGTATCAGCAAGCCGCGCCGAAGCTTGCCGGCGATGCGGAGCGATTCAAAATCGATCGCACATTGCCGGTTCGGCAGGTCCAAGATCATCCTGTCTACGCGGGCATGGTGGAGGTGACCGATACGGCCGTGGGACGCGTCACCGCGGCGTTGGAGGAAGCGGGGTTGACCGATTCGACGATTGTGATTTTTACCAGCGACAACGGCGGTGTTTCCTCTGGCGATGCCTACGCGACCAGCAACCTGCCGCTGCGCGGCGGAAAGGGGCGACAATGGGAAGGCGGGATTCGAGAACCGTTTTATATCCGCTATCCCGCGGTCACTCGCGCCGGTTCCACCTGCAACGTGCCAGTAACCGGCGCCGATTTTTACCCAACCATCTTGGAACTGTGCGGACTGCCTGCCAGGCAAAATCAACACGTCGATGGTGTTTCCCTGGTGCCGCTATTGAAAGGAGAAACGATCGAGCCGAGACCGCTGTATTGGCACTATCCGCATTACGACAACCAGGGCGGTGAACCGAGTTCGATCCTTCGCGACGGCGATTGGAAGCTGATCCACTACTACGATGATGGCCGCAACGAACTGTACAATCTGGCGGTTGACGGAGGTGAAGAGAGTGATTTGGCGAGAAGCTATCCGGCTCGCACCGACCGCATGGCTAGCCAATTGATGTCTTGGCTCGATTCAGTGGGCGCCAAATATCCTGAGCCCGATCCCAGGTACGATCCGGCGCGTACCGAAGCAAAATTTCACCGCGCCCAGACTCAGCTGAAAGCCCGTCTGGAACAGACCCACGCGGCGATGCTCCAGCCCGACTGGAAACCCAACCCAACCTGGTGGGGCAGCCTGGTCACCGAAGACTGATCGGTAGGCCAACTTGTCCCAAGTCGGCGAGTATTGTCGGCCAGTTCTCCGCTCCTGGCTGCAGAAGCGACTTCGGAGAAGTACGGTACAGGTTCGTCGACTTGGGACAAGCCGACCTACTGGTCCAACAACTTCAATTGTTGTTGGGCCCTCTGCACTGCCGGTTGTGCCCACGGGTCGTTGCTGTGCATTTGGAGAACTCCTTCCAGCAACTTGCGGGTTTCTTCGACGGGAGCTTTTTCGACGCTGGTTCGGATCTTTTGGATCAACTCCTCGGCTCGTGGATCAAGCGGAATCGCCGGGGGACGTTTGGCCAACTGTTGCTTTTCATGCTTGGCCAGGTCGATCAATTCTTGTTCGTGCTGATCGGCTCGTCGAGTCGTACTGTCATGAACATCGAGCCACGATTGCAGCTGCTTGCTCGCTTCGGAAGGCTCCTCCTTGCGTCCCTTCATCGCGTCCAGGAATCCTTGTTCCATGGCATCCAAAGGTTTGCCGATCCGAGCCTCCAGCCGTCGAATCGTTCGCGTCAATCGCGCGTCCATCCAGAGGTTGTGAACTTCCTGAAAGCGAGCATCATCGGGAAAGCGTCTCACAAATTCCTCGATCGCCTGCATGCGGTCGGGACCGTCGCCTGCGGCGCCAGTGATAGCCAGATGAAGCTCATCGGCCGTCCTTGATCGGGTGGATAGAACGAACCACACGGCACAGCCAAACATGATGCCAAGGACGGCGATCAGCAAAACGGCATGCCAACGATTGCCGGTCGGTTCTTCGGGATCATGAAACAGACTTTCGCGAGAGCCCGTTTCGTCGACCGTTTGAAAATGAGTCTTCGGCGACGCGTCTTCCTGGTCTTCGGCCTGGCCGTTTGCCTGGATCGTTTGCCCGGCATCCGACGCGACGGTCTTTTCATCGGACGCTGCCGCGACACCTTTTGCGGGTGTATGTTCGGACAGAACAGTTCCCAGACGAGATGGATCGTTGTTCTGGGCAACTCCGGTCGCCGCCGAACTCAAATCGTTTTCCACCACGTTGGTATCGCTGGAATCATTCAGGTCGCCCAGTTCGGTTGGCAAGCCATCGGCTAGCATCGTCTGTTCTCGTTGCAACCCTGCCCGCATCGCCTTCAAACGGTTCATTACCGCTAGCGCAGTGGGAGGACGACTCTGCGGATCTTTTTCGAGCAGTTGGTGAATCAGTTCGACAAGCGCTTCGGGCAGTTCGGGATTGACCAGGTCCAGTGGAACGGGCTGGTCACGTTTGAGCGATTCGATCACCTCGGTGATCTTCTTTCCGGTGAAGGGAGGCCGGCCGGTCACCATCGCGTACATCACACTGCCGAGCGCGTACAGGTCGGTGCGCGCTGATATTCCGGTGCTGGCGGCCTGTTCGGGAGCCATGTAATCGGCCGTTCCCAACACGGAACCGGCCAACGTCTGCTCGCCGTCGCCAAAAATCTTTGCGATGCCAAAGTCGACCAACTTGACCGTGTCGTCACCGGTAAGCAGCAAGTTCGCCGGTTTTAGATCGCGATGAATCACGCCAATGTCATGAGCATGTTTCAGCGCCGCACAAATCTGGATGGCGATGTCGATGGTGGGCCGCCAGTCGAGGCGTTTTTCACGCCGAATCCGCTTTTGAAGCGATTCTCCCCGGACCAGTTCCATCGAATAAAACAGCTGCCCGCGTTCTTCTCCGAAACCGATCAGGCGTACGATTCCCGGATGCCGCAGACGCTGAAGGGTCTTCACTTCGGAGTCAAATCGTCGGCGAAAACGAGGCTCATCGGCAACGTGGGTGGCAATCAGTTTGACCGCCACCTGCTCCCCCGTCTTCTCGTGAACGGCCGCAAAGACGCTTCCCATTCCGCCACGTCCCAGCGACTGGCCAATCCGGTACGGACCCAAAAACTCAAATGAAGACATGGTGGAGAATCAATGAAAAGGAATGACAGCATCGACAAGAATCGCTGCGCTGATTGTCGTGAAACATTTTAACCTGATCGTGGAGGGCCCCGTGGGTGGCGGCGAAAAGTTCGATTCCCCCGCCGCCTGGGAATACGTAAGATGCGGCGATGAACGGAATCGATTCGAGTCAAGATCAGGCGGCCGATGCTGCCGGCGGCATCGAGAAACGAAAACTTGCATTGGCCGCTTCGATGTCGGCGGCGCTATTGTGGGTTTCGCAACCACCGCTGGCATTTTGGCCGCTGGCTGCTGTGGCGCTGGTTCCCTGGCTTTTTCTGTGTATCGATCCAAATCGTTTCCATCGACGCCACTATGGTTTGTTGTGGTTGACCGCCACCGTCTACTGGTTATTGACGCTGCAGGGACTCCGGCACGCCCATCCGGCCATGTATCTGTGTTGGATGGCGCTGGCAGGCTACCTTGCCATCTATCCCGTGTTGTTTGTTCTGCTGTGCCGCCAGATGTACCGGCGCGGAATGCCGCTATGGTTAGCGGCGCCGATTGCCTGGGTGGGCGGCGAGTGTTTGCGGAACTATTTGATGACCGGAATCTCCGCCGCGATGTTAGCGCACACCATGGCGGATGTGCCGTCGATGATTCAGATTGCCGATCTGCTGGGAAGCTACGGCGTCAGTTTTGTTTTGGTGTCGATCAACGTTGCCGCCTTTGCGATGCTGCAGTGCGTGAGACGACAGACCGAAGTTCAAGTCGCGATCCCGCCATGCTTGTTCGCCGCGCTGCTTGTGATCGCCACGATCGGGTACGGACAAACACGCTTGAAGCAGCCGCTGGGCCAGCCGCTGGCTACCTTTGCGTTGATTCAGCGCGACGAGTCGGTCGAGTATTCGCAGGATGTTAGCCGCGAGGGGGAGATCTTCGATCACTACGCTCGACAGTCGATGCGGGCGATGAAGACGGCGGGCAAGAATGTGGACGCGGTCATTTGGCCTGAATCGACGTTCTCAGGCGGCGCCTCTTGGATGATTGCCGATCCCGACGCAAAAGTTCCCGACTGGGTCGAGATGACGACGGAGGAGTTTCAGACGACGATTCGCCAAAGGCGTCAGTTGTACTTGGATCGAGCAGAGTACATCCAGTCAAACCTGGCGGCGGCGAACCCATCGAACACCGCGCCGCCACACTTGATTGTTGGTTGTGGCGTGGTGCATTTTCGACAGACGGCCGACACCTACAGCGGCGTCGTTCATATTTCCAGTGACGGCGACGTAGCCGATTGGTACGGGAAGACTCATCTGGTGATGTTTGGCGAGTATGTCCCGATCCTGCCTCGACTGCCGCTGTTGAGTTCGCTGGTGCCTCCCGAACTGATGCTACAAACCGGTCCGGGAGCAAAACGGTTCATGGTCGGTCAAACGGCAGTGGCGCCGAACATCTGCATCGAAACGGCGGTCGAACGAGTGACGGTCAATCAATTGGCCGATCTTGAAGATCGCGGGAAAGCCGCGGATGTTGTGGTGACGGTGACCAACGACGGATGGTTCGACGATTCCAGCGTGATCGACCACCACTTGCGCTGCGCCCAACTGGTGGCGGTCAGCTGCCGACGACCGCTTCTATCGGCAGCCAACAACGGCCCCACCGCGTGGATCGATAGCTGTGGACGGCTGGTCCGGCGTCTGGAAACCGGCACTCACGGATCGATCATCGCGACACCGAGGCGCGATCCGCGCAGCAGCCTCTACCTCCGTATCGGCGATTGGCCGGCCAGGTTTCTGGCGCTACTTTGCATCGCCGCCGGATGGGACGCCCTACGGGGACGCCGCAGATCCGAGTAGGCCGACTTGTCCCCAAGTCGGCGCGCATTGTCGGCCAGTTCTCCGCTCCTGGCTACGCGAAGCGACTTCGGAGAAGTCGCCGACGGGACAAGTCGGCCTACTGGGCGGAGGTGACGTGGACGGGAAGTTCGGGAAGCGATTGAACGAACAATCGTCCATAAAGCTTGGTGTGGATCCTGGGATCGAGCGCCACGACCATGCCGTTATCGGTTGCCGTGCGAATCAGCCGGCCGAATCCTTGCCGAAACTTGATGATCGCTTCGGGCAATTGGTAGTCGTTGAAAGGGTTGCCGCCACCCTGTTTGATCGCTTCCAGGCGAGCTTCCAGCAGCGGATGATCGGGAACGGCGAAGGGTAACTTGGTGATGATCACGTTGGTCAACGCATCGCCGGGAACGTCAACGCCCTGCCAAAAACTATCGGTACCAAACAACACTCCGCGGGGATTGCGGCGAAAGGCGTCCAACAACTGAGTGCGATTCTGGTCTCCCGCTTGAGAATAGAGTTGCAGATCGTTTTCGGCCAACCATCCTGACAACGCCGCAGCGCTGCGTTTGAGCAGATCGTAGCTGGTGAAAAGCACAAACGCGTGTCCGTCGGTGTGGCCGGCGAATCGGCGGATTTGCTGCGGCAGCGCCTGTTCAAAAAGTTGCCGCTGCTTGGAAGGATCGGGCAGATCCTTCACCAACACCAGCTTGGCCTGGCTCTGATAGTCAAACGGGCTGCCGACTCGCAGCGACAATCCACCGGTCAGTCCGATCCGCGAACGAAAGAACTTGAATTGCTCGTCATTTCCGGTTGCTAGCGTGGCGCTGGTCATCACCACGCTGCGGATCATCTTGCTTTGGAACAACACCTTCCGCAGCGTCGGCCCGATATCGATTGGTGAGGCGGCAAGTGTGACCCGGTCGATGCCGCGGCGCGTTCCCGTTCGTTCCAACCAGTAGACCGCGCCTTCTAGTTGTTGGCCAAGCCACTGTCGGAGTCCGCCGGCAAGCGAAAGCATGCGGTCGTGAGCCGATTCGAAATCTTTTCGATCCGATTCGCTTTTCTGCCCGTCAGCTTGTTGCCGAAACGCTTGGGCCAGCTTTTCCATCGGTTCGCTGAGCGGGTTGTCGACGATAGCGGGGCGATCGACTCGGCCGTTGCTTGTTCCCGACTGTTCCCACCAATCAAGCAGGTCAGCGAAAAAGTTGGCAGCCGCATAACGGCACCGTTGTACCTCCTGCTGCAGGCCCCGCAACTCTTTGGTCACCAGCAATCCTTTTTGGGTGCGGTCGTTGTACAAGCGGTCAAACAAGTAGTCGAACTGGCCGCTGGTCAAGCGGATTCCCAAGTGTTCGCTGGCGACTGATTCGACCGTGTGGCATTCATCCAGCACGACCGCGTCGTAATCGGGAAGCAGCGACACCCCCTTGGCCCGCAGCGCTAAGTCGCTAAACAGCATGGCATGATTGACAATCATCAGCTGCGCATTGTCAGCACGGCGGCGGGCACGAAAGTAGAAGCATTCCTTGTGATGTTTGCAGGCGCGGCGCAGGCAGTTGCTGGTGTCACTGGCAACCTCGTCCCAGACCACCGAATCGGGACGAATGGGAAGGGTCGATAGAGAGCCGTCCGAAGTCGCGGCGGACCACTTTTTGATCGCTCGCAACTGGCTCATCTGTTGATCGGTGGCCAGCAGGCTGGTCATTTTGGCGATCGCCCGGTCCATCCGACGAAGCGACAGATAGTTGCTGCGACCCTTGACCAGCACCGCCGAAAACTCGCGCGGGATAACGCTGTTCAGCAGGGGAACATCCTTCCCGATCAGTTGCTCCTGCAAGCTGATGGTGTGAGTCGAAATCACCACTCGACGACGGCGTTCCTCTTCGCCTGAATCGGGATCGTCGGGATGGTCATCCAGCCGGCCCTCGGAGTCCGTTGCATGCAGGATCGCGGGGACCAGGTAGGCAAAGCTTTTGCCGGTTCCAGTTCCCGCCTCGGCCACCAAATGCTGCTGGGAGCGGAGTGCTTGGGCGACTTTTCGGGCCATCGCAAGCTGAGGTTGCCGAGGCTCGTAGTTCGGCAAACGCCGAGCGATGCTTCCGCCGGCGTCTAAAATCGAATCGACAGAAAGATCATCGCTCACAAAAACCGCCCACTGGATTGACTCCTACAAAGCAACGATACCACCGCGACGCATGGGCGCACATGGCACAGCGATCCGCCGCTGCGCCGATGATGTAAATTATCTCTAGTGGTTTGTCACAGCCAAAATTCGTCCTTTGGTGCGCTTGCCGACTTGGGGACAAGTCGGCCTACATGTTCGGATGGGACGATGAGCCAGCCATGAACATCCTTCGCCAACCCTGCCCCAGTTGCAATCGCATCCTTGAATTGCCGGCCGATGCTGCCGGCAGGCTGGGGCAGTGTCCAGCGTGCGACGCCACCTTCACGATCGCCCAATCAACCACCGAATCTCCGCCCCAGCAGCAGCCGGTTGCCGAGCCATCGTCTAGCAGGGAGCCGCCGCCGCTTTCCGATCTCGCTTCGCCCCAGCCGGCTTCTGATACGGGCCAGCCCGCGGAAAGTCCTGCATCAAGTTTCCAGCAGGCGACCGACAACGATCAGACTTGGGCCGATTCCGTTCAGCACCCTTTCACTGCTCCGCTGCAACCGGGCACGGTCGACGCCGATCCTGCAGCCCCGCCCCCTGACCCAATGATGCAGCCGGCCACACCGCCGCCGGAATTGCAGATGGTCCGCAGTTCCATTGAAGAAATCGTTGCGTCGACCCTATCGATTTTTGCCGATCGTTGGGTGCCATTGGTGTTGGCATTTTTGATCGTTGCTGCGGTAGCAGCGTTCGTGGTTTTGATTCCGCTATCGATGATTTCGGCGATCGCAAATTCGGGCGGGGACGTGGTTGCGGGATTGCTGGCACTCATTTGGGTTCCAACGCTGGTGGTGTTGAGTGGATTTTTTGCCGTGGGAATGGCAAGGGTAGCGTTGGCCGTCGCTCGCAACGATCCTCCATCTCCTCTTTCTGCATTGGTACCGCCGCTGTCGATTGTGTTTCGATTTCTGGTTGCCGGAGTCTTGATGGCTCTGGTGATCGGTGCCGCGATGGCTTTGTGGATTGCGCTCGTTGCCGGGCTTGGGCAGGTTTCAGGAAATCGTCAGTTGGCGGGCTTGTTGTCGGGGATGGGAATGCTGGTGATCATTGTGGTTTCGCTGCTACTGCAATGGTTGCTTTGGTCTTGGTTGATGATTGTCAGTGACGGCAGGGGAACGATGATCGGCAGCGTACGATCGGCCATTGCGCTGACGATTTACAACAAGCTGCCTTCGGCGCTGATCCTCTTGATCGCAATGGTCTTATCGGTGGTTGGGTCGGCGGTTTGTGGAGTGGGACACATCGTCACCGCGCCGCTGACCATGCTGCTGTACGCCGTGGGCTACCTGAAGATGACAGGCCAGGCACTGGATGATCCGGCTGCTGGGAAGCGGCCCTACGAAGCGCCGCCGGAACGAAAACCGGAGTTTTAGTGCTGGGTATTGCCCACTTGATTGCGCTGCGTGCTAGTGAGTTTGACTTCACTGATTCGTAGCCCCGAGGGAGTCTTGGAATGCGTGAAGCTCCAAACTCCGTTGACAAACAGATCTTCGGGCGATGGTGCGAGTTTGTCTTTGTAGGCGGAAACGGACGGGTCGAGTCCGAAGTCCGGAAGATCGGCGCTCGCGACAAAGTCGCCGGAGGCGTCACGCTCGACGGTGCACTTGGCCCGGAACTTGCCTGCGAAATCACCATTGGCGTACGCAACTTGAATCCCGAAGTAAATGTCTGTCTCGACCTCGATCTTTCCGCGAATCTCAAAGTGCGATTCCGCATTGACTTGCACCGGAGCGTCCTCGCCGCTGCGCACTCCCAGCCCCAACAAGTACAGGACCACGTGTGGAGCCTCCTTTGGGACAAAAGCCACAGCTTTCAACAGCGCTGGCTGCTTATCGGTAGCGGCAAGCCATTTTCCAAATGTCTCATCGGGACCTTGTTCGATACGGCTTTTCCAGTTGCGGACGACATCAGCGATCTGCCTGCGCTCCAAGTCCTGGTCGGCTGCCGCGATCACTCTGTGATTCGCGGGTACATCGATCTCCTTGCCGTCGCTGGTGCGTGTAACACGCACCGTGCCTTCTCGGACACTGACTGCGGTGGCTGGCAGATCTGCCTCGACGTCGAAACTCGTCCCCAACACCGTTAGCGTTGCCGAGCGGGTTTGAATGACCATCGGTTTGCCGGCTGGTTGCGGAGCCACATCGGCAGACATACGGCCTTCGCGCAGACGTAGTCGTTTCTGTCCATCGTCGCTGAACGTCAACATCGACGCTCCGGAGATTGCCACTTCGGATCCGTCGTTGAAACGCAGTTCAAACCACGAGTCTGGGGACAGCCCCTCGATTGTCCCTCCAGCGAGTTCCGTTCCGACAGTGATCTCCCTCAAGATCTGCCCTCGGTCACCAGTCCAGATCATGGAACCGCTTAATCCAGTGATCTGAGCAATCGAATCCATGGCCACGGCATCCGGCTCGATGGAACTCCCATTTTCGCTCCGAGAAGTGAACAGCAACGTGGAGAGCATCAAAATCGCGGCGGCAGCAACTGCCAGCATCCCACGAAGGAAACGAATCGATCGGCTTTGTCGTGTTTCCAACTGGCCAGCAATCGATGAATCGAACCTGCGCGCCGCGTCATCATCACCGGTACGCAGCACCTCCGCTAGTTCCGTTTCCCATGATGCCTGCTGGACAAAGTCTTTTCGCAACGAAGGGTCGCTATCGAGCAACTCCGCCAAGCGTTCCATCTCGGATTCGCTGAGTTCGCCAAACAAGTGGCGATCGACCAGGCCTTCCCACTCACCCTCTTTGCGATTGCTGTTATCGCTCATTGTGCGGTCCTCAATCGAGTTTCGACACACGTGCGGACTTGCTTCTTGACTCGAAACAGTGCCTTGCGGACCGCTTCGATCGACATGGAAAGCCGCTGGCCAATCTGCGGATAACCAAGTTCATCAATGAACCGCGCTTCCAAGACCCGTTTGTTGCGATCGGAAATTTGCCCGATACATTGTGCAAGGGCATCCCGCCGGCGTTCTCGCTCGTGTGAGGTGCGGGAGCTCTGAAACTCATCAAACGCCGCGTCGATCGCATCATCGAGGACTCTTTGCGCCAGGTTGCGTTCACGCTGATGCCGCTGTTTGGCCCTGAGAACTTCAATGCGGACGATCGAACGGCACCACGCCAGGACGGATGTTCCTTCCTCAAACTGATCGTGCTTTGCAACCACGACCAGCATGGCTTCCTGAACGGCATCCTCCGCCGCTGAGTAGTTGCCCAGCAGCGCTCTCGCGTAGGTCACGAGTTCTTCCCGACACTCGAATGCCGACCTCAAGATGCGGTCCCGCCGCTCTTCTCCGGCCGGCCTCGGCTGACTTTCTCTTGATGAGTCCAATGTTTCCGTTTCGCTTGCAAGGACAGATGAGACCGAGGATTCCTGGGCCGTGCACGAAGCCCGGTGATCGTTGGCCGCAGAATGACCGCGTGGCATCCTCGTTTCGTGGACATGATTTTCAGGATTTTGCGAATTTTGCGTCATGGTCGTCCGTCGAGGCATTTAGACGGGTTCCGGATTTAACGGTTGGGAGTACTGCGCCCAACGGTCCTCACAGTTGCTCATGTTGATACTACCGGATCAACGATAACAACCGGGGAGAAATCAGGTGATGTCAGCTAGGCTTTCGCGACTTGTCAGCGCGATCAAAGAGAGGCTTCTCCGTGCGCTTTCACATTCCAAAGCGATTTCTGCCGGGAATCGTCACCTGTGTTCTGGCAGGACATTTCTTGGTGGGGTGCACGCGGACTCAGCACCGCCTGAATGCGGATCGAGAGGCGTACAGCACGATTGCGGAACGCAACGGTGATCCTCGATGGGCTCAGGCCGACATGCGGATCGACATGGATCCGCGGAGTCGGTACTTCGATCCGTACAACCCTGACTGTTCCCCGATGCCGGCTGATGACCCAGCGGCGCATCGGTACATGCACTGTGTCGATGGAATGAAAGGCTGGAAACATTGGAGTGATTACGGTGTGCGGTCGAGCCTCGAGAATCCCCAATGGCGTGTACGGCTCGCGGAATACACCGAACTTGCTGACGACGGGTCGGTCAAGCTGGATGTGGATTCTGCAGTTCGATTAGCTTACGTTCATTCCCCCACCCATCAGCGTTCCCTTGAGACACTGTACTTGTCCTCCCTCGACGTTACCGGGGAACGCTTTCGGTTGGATACGCAGTTCTTCGGTGGCAACGCCACCAGCTATCAACACCAAGGCAATGTCTCTCCAGCAACCATCGCGTTCGTGCCGGGCGCAGGCTACGTCGTTGCCGGACCACTGGGGCGACCGGAAAGCAACCGTCTCAATGTCGCGAGCGACCTTCAGGCTAGTCGAAGATTGGCAACGGCCGGTGAGGTGCTCGTCGGTTTTGCTAACTCGTTCGCATTCGAGTTCACTGGTGGCGATGTGAGTCTCGCGAGTTCCCTGGCCAACTTCTCCTTCATTCAGCCGTTGCTCCGGGGCGGTGGAAGGCACATCGCTCTGGAACAACTCACATTGAGTGAACGTCGCCTGTTGGCCAATTTGCGAGCCTACAGTCAATTTCGGCAGGGATTCTTTACGCAAGTGGTCATCGGCGAACTCGGTGTCAGTGGCCCTGAGCGCGGCGGTCCCGATACCAACCTGCTATCGTTCTCCGGTTTCGGCAGTGTGAATGGCTACCTGGGGCTGTTACAACAGGCCCAGCAGATCCGGAATACGGAAGACAATTTACGCTTGCAGCTGCGGACCCGCGATCGGCTGGAAGCACTCTACGACAACGAGTTGATTGACATCGTCCAGGTTGACCAATTCCGACAGAACATCGAAGTCACACGCGCGAATCTGCTCGACCAAACGAATGGATTGGAACTCGCCGTCGACAATTACAAAACACTGATCCTGGGGCTTCCTTCAGATCTGCCGGCTGAAGTGGACGAGCAACTTGTCGAGGGATTTCAGTTGATTCCAATCGAATCGAGCCCGGTGGTCGATTCGATCCTCGAACTTCAAACCAGGGTCGGTGATATCGGAGAGTTGTTGGATCTTGCGATCCGCACCGAAGAGCTGGAGGCGTTGTTGATCGGTTTGACGGACCAAGACATCGACGAAGTCGAGCTGTTCTTGCTTCGTCTGCAGGCCGTTGTTGACGCGATCACACGACGCGCGAAGTACCTGCCGACTGACATGAAGTTGCTTGAACAAGCGCTGTCGTCAGAAGGCGATTCGTCCAATTTCGATCTTGATTCGATTGCCGAATCGTCGGCGCGAATTCAGCAAGAACTGGATCAACTTTCCCAGCGTTTCGAAGCAGACTCGCAGCATCTGGAAGCGATGATGGATGGTCTGACCGATGAGAATCTAGAACAGACGATTACGGAAAGTAACGAATGGCTCGCGGAGGTACTCTCGCTCAGCCGCGACATTGTTCGCATTCAGTCGCTCGTTCGCGACGTCGAGTCGGAGCCTGAACGCTCTCTCCAATCGGCGGAAGGGTTGATCGAGCCGGTAAAAGAGTTATTTGAGATTGCTCGAAATGATGTCGAGCAGATGAATGCGACTGTTCCTGAAAGAGAACGGCTCATGCGAGACGATGAGAAGGAGCTTTTTCTTCGCGATCGCGAGCGACTTTACGAACGATTCAAAGAGCTGGAAACGGGCGAGGTCGGATTCGAAGCGGCTACCAACGAGTTGAGTCGGATTCGAGAAGCGTATTCCGACGCAACTCGAGAGCAGACAGTTGTGGACCTGATCACTTGGGTCCAGTCCTTTGTGCAAATGGTCGAGCGACTCTCGTTGATCCCAGCTCAAGCGCGACTGGAAGTCATCACGGTCAAGCAAGTCCAACTTGATCCAGAAACCGCCTTTCAAATCGCCCTCGCTAACCGGTTGGACTTCATGAATGGGCGAGCAGCCTTGGTGGATCGTTGGCGGGCAATTCAGATCGCTGCCAACGCGTTGAAGTCCAACCTGTCCATCACAGGTAGCGGTGATGTGCGGACCGCCCGCAACAATCCGGTCGATTTCCGCGCTTCCACAAGTAGCGTTCGATTGGGACTTGAGTTTGATGCTCCCCTGGCACGGCTGCTGGAACGCAATGGCTACCGAGAAACACTCATTCAATACCAACGCAGCCGGCGCGATTTCATCCAGTCACGAGATTCGTTGCAGAAGGGATTGCGAGCCCTGTTGCGAACGCTCGAGCAGCGCCGGCTGCAGCTTGAGATTCAACGTCGCGCCGTTTCCATCGCCCTGCGGCGGGTCGAGCAGACTCAGCTGGCATTGCTTACCCCGCCACCACCCGTCCAGCCTGGGGCCCGTCCCCAGATCAATCCCACCACGGCGATCAACCTGCTTGGGGCCCAGAGTTCTCTACAAAGCTCCCAGAACAGCTTTCTGGCTGCCTGGCTCAACTACTATGCTGCGCGACTTCGACTCTACCGCGAACTCGGCGTCATGCAATTGGATCCTTCTGGGCGGTGGATCGAGAACTCGCTTGATTTCGGTAGCTCGCTTCCGCCCGCCGAGCAAGAGAGCATGGACACACTTCCGCCACCTGTGCCAATCGACGTGTTGGAATTGGATCAAGCTGGAATGGTTGGCTACAATGGGCTGTCGAACACCATGGCCGACCTGGCGGGAGAAAAGCCCGTTTCGATTGAGCCAATCGAAATGGACTTTCCCATCCGCGCGGCTGGCAATCCTGGCTTTGCTCAAGCTGCCGCAGAAACAAAACTTCAGAATAAGTAACAATTCTAAGTCCACCATCCGGCAGATTGAGTGGTTGTTTATTGCGCGTGCATTGTTGATTGACCGAGCAGCGCTTCGACGCGATGTCCCACCCCAAAATCGTTTTCTGCTCCGCAGAATTTCGATTTCGCCCGTTCGCCCCGGCATATGTCTGCGACTACCTTCCCAGCTTCTGAAACCCAGTCGAGCACGCAGGATGTGCGTCGTGATCGCGTCGCGACCAGGGTGGCGGTGATTTTGGGAGTCATTGCAGTAACGGGGGCTGCGGTGGGGGCTGTGTTTTGGCCCAAGAGTTCCGATCGAACTCGCGAGCATTTGACGTACACGATCAAACGTGGAAAGTTGACGGTTTCCGTCACCGAACAGGGAACGCTTGAAAGTTCCAATAACACCGAGATCAAGTGCAAGGTTCGCGGGTTCAGCATGGTGACATACGTCGTCCCGACGGGCACTGTCGTTGAGGCGGGACAAGAGCTCGTCAGGCTCGATACAAAGGTGATCGAAGAACAGCACAGCTTGACGAAAACGAACACCTTCATTGCGCAAGCCACGCTGGCTCAAACAGAAGCCAACGTGGAAAAGGCTAAGATCGCAATTGATGCCTACGAGCAAGGACGTTTCAAGTCGCAGCTTCAGGCTCTGGAAAAGGAACTCGCCGCTCATAAGCGAAACTTGCGAACTGCGCGGAAGATGTACGAGCGATCCAAGTCGCTGTTTCGCCAGGGCTATGTGACGGACCTGGAGGTCGAGGGCAATGCCTTCACCGTCACGCAGGCAGAATTGGAGCTGAAGGTCAAAGAGACTGAAATCAAAGTTCTCAAGGAGTTTACCCGCAAGATGCAGTTAGAAACGCTGCATGGGAACAAAACGGCCAGCGAATCCAAGCTCGCAGCCGATCAGGCGGGATTGGCGATGGAGATCAAACGGCGAGATCGCGCGGCCCAAGAGTTGGAAGACTGCGTGATTCGAGCCGAGAAAAGTGGGCTTGTCATTTATCCTTCTGCGGCGTCATGGAAATCCACTCCGGATATCACAGAAGGTGCAACGGTCAGGAAAGACCAGGTGTTGTTGCTGATGCCAGATCTGTCTCAAATGCAAGTCAAGTTAGGCATCCATGAATCGGTCATCGATCGTGTGAGGCCGGGACTGCGGGCGATCGTCACGTTGCCCGATCGAACGCTCGAGGCAAACGTATCGGAAGTGGCCTCCGTGACTCGCCCCGCCGGATGGTGGACCGGCAACGTCGTGAAATACGATACGGTCATTGAGCTTCCATCCGATGACGGGCTCAAGCCCGGCATGAGCGCAGAGGTGGAGGTCATCCTTGCCGTTCATCCCGACGTGCTGTTGATTCCTGTCGCGGCAGTCGTGGAAACCGAGGATGGTGTCTTCTGTTGGGTTCAAGGTGAACAGGAGCCGCAAAAACGTCTGATCGAATTGGGCGACAGCAATGATGTTTTCATCGAAGTCTTGGCCGGGCTCAACGAGGGTGAAGAGGTGATTCTCAATCCCGCGGCGCTTCTGAAAGAGGCGGAAGAAGATGCTCTGACCACGCTCACGCAGTCTTCGGCCGAAAGCGTTGAAACGGAATCCACCGAAGAAGGGGAGCAGCCATGATGAAGGTCACCATGTTGGCAGTGGTCATCTTCGCAGCGGTCGGGGTGGCCTGGCTAGCGGTTGTCCCAACGCCATCGAGCGAGGCAACTCTGGAGTCGGTGCCTACGCACACCATTAGCCGCGGCGAATTGGTTGTTTCCGTCACAGAACAAGGAACATTGGAGAGTGCCAACAACACCGAAATCAAATGTCGCGTCCGTGGTAGCAACACGATCACTTTCGTGATTGACAGCGGAACTGAAGTTCAAGCAGGAGACGTGCTGATCAGGCTAGAAACCCTCGCCATTGAAGAGGAAATCAGCGAGAGGACCAAGTTCTACCACCTGGCTGAGTCTCAGGTTGCAAGGTCGGCGGCGGATGTCGAGCGGGCGAAGCTGGCAATCTCTGAGTACGAAGAAGGACGATTCGTTTCCGAGCTTTCTTCGCTCAAGAAAGATCTCGCCGTTGCCGAATCGAGGCTCTTGAATTCAAAGAATCGTTTGAAACATTCACGGATGATGTCGCGCAGCGAGTATGCAAGCGAACTTGAGGTGGAAGAGAAAGAGTTTGCGTCGGAGCAGGCGGAGATGAATGTGGGACTCATCAAGACCCGAATTGAGGTACTTGAGAACTACACGAAGAAGGAAGAACTCGTTCGACTAAAAGGGGAACTGAAAGTCGCTGAGGCAACCTGGGAGGCGGACGTTGAGCGGGCACTCGCCGACAAGAAACGACTGGAACGAGCTCAGCAGGAACTCGGACTTTGCACGATCGTCTCTGATCGCGCGGGGCTTGTGATCTATCCCGATGGCGAGAAATGGGAAGACGCTCCTAAGATCGAAGAAGGAGGAACAGTCAACAAGGATCAAACGTTGCTGTTGATGCCAGATCTCACGCAGATGCAAGTCAAGGTTGGGATTCACGAATCGATCATTGATCGCCTGACATCCGCAATGGAAGCGAACATCACTTTGAATCGTGAGAGTTTGTCGGGTGAAGTCACCTATGTCGCCGAGGTGGCGAAACCCGCTGGTTGGTGGACGGGAAATGTCGTCAAGTATGACACGATCGTCTCACTGCCTTCCCAAGACGGCTTGCGTCCCGGAATGAGCGCCGAAGTCGAGATTGTTCTCGCTCGGCATGAGGATGTGCTGACGATACCGACCAATGCTTGCATCGAAACGCAAGGCGGATTTGCCTGTTGGGTTCAAACCGAATCTGAAGTTCAGCGCCGCACACTGCAACTGGGAGATAGCAGTGAAATGTTTATCGTGGTGCATGAGGGTGTACGGGAAGGAGAGGAAGTCATTCTTGATCCACTGGCTAACGTTCCTGATGCCCAAGAGGAAGCAGCCGCGTCGTTACGTGGATCGCGAGATCAGCGATTCGGATTTGAAGATCTGTGACAAATACGCCAAACGCAAACCGAACCAATCGGTCAGCGACAGCCCTTGCGTCGGTCGCAAGGCTGCTCTTCGTGTTTCTGCTTGCCAGTGCTGCTGCATGGGCAGTGACAAATTGGGGCAGCGCCTTCTCAGAAGGCGAAACACGGGTTGGCATGACCCACCGAATCTCACGCGGTGATCTTGTCGTAACGATCGATGAACAGGGGATTCTGGAGAGCGAGGAGAACTTCGAGATCAAATCCAAGGTTCGCGGGCACAACGCCGTGCTTTGGATCATCGATAGTGGCAGTTTTGTCGAAGAGGGTGATGAGTTGGTCCGTTTGGATGCACTCTTTATTCAGGAACAGGTTGACGAGCGCACCAAGTATGCGAATTGGTCTCAATCGGCAGCGGATCACTCAGCAGCTAGGCTGGCCCGAGCAACACTGGCGGTGGACGAATATGACCAGGGGCGTTTTCGCACGGAAGTCATGTCGCTGGAGAAGGATATCGCGATCTCGAAGTCGGCACTGCAGAACGCTCGGGATCGACTCAAGCATTCTTCCGCGATGGCTAGCAGTGGTTTCATCAGTGAGTTGGAAATCGAGGAACGACAGTTCGCTGTCGAACAAGCGAAGTTGGATCTCAAGCTGAAGGAAACGCGACTCAAAGTCCTTCAAGACTTCACCTACAAGGAACAGTTGCAGACATTGAAGGGAGAGCTTACGGCCACCAAAGCGAATCACGAAGCAAACGTGGAGCGTGCGATGGCTGACGCCTCCCGGCGAGATCGCGCCGCCTGGGAGCTTCAGTATTGCGTGATCAGGGCTGATCGCGACGGATTGGTCATCCATCCAAACGCCGCCCAGTGGGAGACAGCGCCGATCGCCGAAGGCACCAACGTCCACAAAGACCAGGTTCTGCTGCTGATGCCCGATCTGGAGAGGATGCGAGTCAAGCTGGGCGTCCACGAGTCGTTGGTCAAACGCGTCAAGAATGGTCAGCAAGCAAAAGTCATTCTGAGCGAAGGAGTCCTGCAAGGCAGCGTGTCCGAGGTGGCTTCGATCGCGAAGCCGGCTGGTTGGTGGACGGGAAATCAGGTCCGCTATGACACTTATGTATCGCTGCCGCCGGAAGAAGGATTGCGACCGGGCATGAGCGCCGAAGTAGAGATCACGGTCGCCGAATATGAAAACGTGCTGCTGATTCCGGTTGCCGCAGTTGTCGAAACCGAGAGCGGAGCATTCTGCTGGGTCAAGTCACCCAATGGCGCCCACCGCACTGGCATTACGCTCGGTGACAGCAACGATGTGTTCAGCATCGTTACCGATGGACTTAGCGAGGGCGACGAAGTCTTGCTGAATCCCGCGGCCCTGGAGCAGCCGAGCGCGGACGACTCGGAATCGGACGAAAAGAATATCGATGATCAAGCCACGGTACCGACGGAGACGAAAGAACCTTGATCGCGCAATTCTTCCAAACCGTTGACCTGGGTATCAAGAGCCTGCTCGTGCAGAAGATGCGTGCGGGACTTGCTGCGCTCGGCATCTTCATTGGAACATCGACGGTGATCTGGCTGGTGGCAATGGGGGAAGGCGTTAGTTATCGGGCACAGCAGCAGATTCTTGAACTGGGGGCGAAAAATGTCATCGTCCGTACGAAAGAACCCAATGCCGGTAGCGACGAAGAGGCGAATAGCCGCGTCAAAGCCTACGGATTGTTGCGTGCGGACTATCGGAGAATCGTCGAGAACATCCCGAACATTCGCCGCGCGATCCCGATGCGTGAACTCAAGTTCGAACTACGGCTCGACGATCGAACCGCTGATGCAAAACTGGTGGGTTGTACTGAAGATTACCTGGAGCTGAACCGGCTGGAGATCGCCCGTGGACGCTGGCTTTCGACGCGCGACCGCGGAAAAAAGAACATCGTCCTGGCTAACGATACTGCCAAGCGTCTTTTCCCGTACGAGAACCCCATTGGACGGACCATTTGGGTAGGTAGCGAATTCTACACCGTCATTGGGCAAACCAAAGGTCGCATGGCATCGGCCGCGATTGGAGGCAGTCTTGATTCGCGTGACTACAACTTGGACGCGTATATCCCTATCAAGACACTTCGGCAGCGGGTCGGGGACCTGGTGATGAAGCGCGTCGGTGGTGGCCAAGGATTTAACTTCGTAGGTGAAGATGTTGAGTTGAGTCAAATCACCGTTGAGGTCGAGAACATCGAAGATGTCGACGAAACCGCTCAAATCATCGAGACGCTGCTCAAGAAGTACCACGAGAAAGAAGACTATGCGGTGGTCGTGCCACGTGAGTTGCTGCGTCAGGCGGAACGAACGCGAATGATGTTCAATGTTCTGCTGGTCGTGATTGCTGGAATCTCGCTGCTTGTCGGTGGGATCGGAATCATGAATATCATGCTGGCAACCGTCACGGAGCGAACACGCGAGATTGGCGTTCGCAGGGCGCTCGGGGCGACTCGCAGCGATATCATCGGGCAATTCCTGATCGAGACCGTGGTACTGACTGCCAGTGGAGGCATGGCCGGAGTTCTTTTCGGGCTTTCGGTAGGACCAATCTTTCGCTTCGTAAAGAGGATGGTGATGACGATTTCGCCGGACACGCTGCCTCCCATTGTCCATGAACTGGAGCCACGGATCGCGCTTTGGTCGGTTCTGCTCTCATTGGGCATCTCACTTGGTGTGGGAGTTTTGTTCGGAGTTTACCCAGCGCGAAAGGCGGCCTATCTGGATCCGATCGAAGCACTTCGGCATGAATAGCAGTGCATTTGGAGAAGTTCTCGAGATTTTGATGTCCACGATGTTTCGAATTGAGCGGTCATTCGTATTCGATACGGTCGGGTGCCGTTCGATTCGACCTGGTTTCTCCAAACAAGGTTCAAGCGGCGGCATCCGGCCACCTTCACAATTGCCAACACCAAGCGCAAGTGTGTGTTTCTCGCGACCCAACTCTCATGCGTCTGACCCGCATCACTTGCTGGCGCTGCGTGCTAGTGAGCAAACACCATGATCCGAGCGCAACGAACCGAACAGACATCTGCGGAGCAGTTCGCCTTCCGTGTCCAAGACTTGCACAGAACCTACTTCATGAAAGGTGAAACGGTTCATGCTCTGCGTGGTGTCACGTTTGATGTTCTTGCCGGCGAGTACATCGCCATCATGGGACCTTCGGGGTCAGGCAAGAGCACACTACTGAATGTCCTGGGCTGCCTGGACCGGCCAACAAGTGGTCAATACTTGTTGGCGGGTGATGACGTCGCACAAATCAACGACTATCAGCTTTCTCGGATCCGTGGCAGACGAATTGGGTTCGTGTTCCAATCTTACAATCTCCTGCAACAGCTCAATGTCCTTGAGAACATCAAAGTACCACTTCAGTATCAAGGATTGATTGGAAAAGATGCCAACAGAAAGTGCCGCGAACTGGCTGAATTGGTGGGGCTAGGCTCGCGAATCTATCATCGCCCCGCTGAATTGTCGGGCGGACAGCAACAACGAGTAGCGATCGCCCGCAGCCTCGTCAACGATCCCTATTTCATTCTTGCGGATGAGGCCACTGGCAATCTTGACTCCAAGACCACCGATGAAGTGCTCGAACTATTTGGGTCTCTGAGCGCAAGTGGCAAGACCATCGTCATGATCACGCACGAAGACGAAGTGGCCGCCCGTGCTAAGCGGATCATCCGATTGCGCGATGGAATGATCGAATCCGACGAGCGGAATGGGTAACTCGGTTTAACCCGGCATCGCATCTTGGGTGATAAACCAACGCGTTGGCGTGATCTTTTGCGACGGATAGAGTTCGGGATTCGGTGGATCCGACAGCACATTTGTCAGTGCTTCTTTCTTGCCGGCTCCTGCAATCAAGAACCAGATTTGGTTTGCCGAATTGATCGCCGGCGCCGTCAGCGTGTATCGGTAGGCAGCAAACTTTTCGACCCAGTTCTCCACAAACCATCGCTCTTGCTGTTGCAGCGCACCGGTGTGAGGAAACAGCGAGGCGGTGTGGGCATCGTCTCCCATTCCCAACAGCACCAGGTCCCAGCGGGGAAATTCTTGGCCGGCGAAATGACGCCGCAACAAATCCTCATATTCGGCGGCGACGGCTGGGGGATCTCCCGAATCCACCGGTACCCGATGCACGTTGGACGGTGGCGCATTGATGGGGTTCAGTAGAGCCCGGTTGACCATGTTGTAGTTGCTGTCGTCATGGTCGGCCGGAACATTCCGTTCGTCTCCCCAGAACCAGTGAACCTTCTGCCAGTCAAGATCTCGGTCGGCAAGCATTTCGTACAGCCGACGCGGGGTGGAACCGCCCGACAGCGACACGTTGACTCGATCCGCTGCGTCAGAGCGTTGTCGAACCCATTCACAAAACGCATCGGCGGCAGCTTCGTAGAATGGTTCGATGGAATCGAATGGTTGAATCGTCACGGCCAGTGGCTTGATGGTTGGAGAAGCGATTTGGCAAAACGGGTTGTTTGGGAAGCGGTCTAACGGAACGACTCTTTTTCACCCGGGAACTTGCCCTCGCGAATCGCGCGGGCGTATGCCGTGGCGGCCTCGCCGATCGTGCCCCGTACATCCGAGAACTGTCGTACGAATTTTGGCAAGTAGCCTGATGTCAGGCCGATCAAATCGTTCGTCACCAGCACCTGGCCGGTCATGTGCCCGCCGGCGCCGATCCCGATGGTCGGAACAGAAACCGCGTCGGTGATTGCTTTGCCAACGCCGGTGGGAACACATTCGACCAGCACGGAAAACGCGCCGGCCTGTTCGGCCGCGACAGCGTCCTCCACCAACTTTTGTTGGTCGCGTTGGACGCGGTAGCCGCCGTCGACGTGGACGTTCTGTGGCCTCAGGCCGACATGTGCCATCACCGGGACACCGGCGGTGACGATCGTTTCGATTCGCCTGGCCTGCTGAGCGCCCCCTTCGAGCTTGACGGCGTGACACTGGGTTTCTTTCAACACCCGCGCGCTACTTTCTACGCTCCGCAAGATCTCCAATTGACCTTCGGGGAAAGGCAGATCGACCACCACCATCGCCCGCTTGGCGGCTCGGCCCACCATTTCCGCGTGATAGATCATTTGGTCCATGGTCACCGGCAACGTCGTTTCGTGGCCTTGCACGACCATCGCCAGTGAATCGCCCACCAACAGGATGTCGATTCCCGATTCGTCCAACACCTCCGCCGTGGGATAATCGTACGCCGTCAGCATCGATATCGATTGCCCCTCGTCACGCATTCGCTGCAGCGATGTGGTTGTCACCCGCGAAGATCGAGGTCGTTTGGTGGAAGTTTTCGGCTGGGGCATGGTTTCACACGATAAAAGGAACTCGGAGCGTAGGTACAATCATCTCCGCTCTTTCTACAATGGTACAGGTCACGAAAAAGCGATTCTGGTTCGCCGGATCTGGCAAGACCATCAGCAAACTGGCCGTGGAGTAACAATCGATGGTTCCGAAACAATCTTTGATTCCGGTGATTTTCGTGATCGCCAGCACGACTGGGCAATCTCTGTGGGCTCAGACGGCCGGACAGGCCCCGGCGACCGCGGCGGCGAACATGACGACCGAATTCAAAGGTCAGCTGAAGAGTTTTCAGAGAGGTGTGCTGCTGGTCAGCCGTGAAGACGGTACCGATGTGATGATTCAGCTGCCCGATGAAATATCGTCATTCAACTTCGTGCCGAGGCCAAGCCGGCATTCCTGCGACGCGGAAACCTGGTCCGGTTTTCGGGAATGTTCAGTCCCAATGGAGCGTCGCTGGCTCCGATTCAACGCGTGGAAGTCTTTCAGCCAATCGGGTCCGCACAAAAACTGGCTGGCCATCTTCGCGAGCGGTATGTACCAGGTGTCTATGCCGAGCGGCGGGGCGGACAACAGCAGCAACCGCAACCGATGGCAACCTATCACATCGTCGGCAACCTGCTGGCCATTGCACCATCGGGAGGGATGATGGTTCAAGCTGGAAAGACGCAGGTTAGGGTCCAGCTGGCCACCGACGCAAAGTTTGAACTTCGATTCAACAATCTCTCGTTGGCTCAAGAAGGCGACCCGGTTTCGGTCGCTGGATTTTACCAGCCGCCGGATGAAACCAAGGTCAAGGCGGATCGCATCACGATCACCACCGACCGTGTATACGGTGAACCGGAAGAACAAACACCCAAGCGGCGTGGGCGACGATCGCGTGACGAAGAGGGTGACGCGGCGGCCGAGGCAGAAGGTGAGAAAGCGGAAGGCGAGGAAGCTGGTCAACAAGCCGCCGAAAAGGAGGCAGAGGCGGGGGCGGAAGCCAATTGATTGCGACCGCCGTCGCGGCGGATCGAAGCGTTCGACCGACATTTTCAAGTGAGGGTGCGCACGACGGCAATTCCATGTAGGCCGGCTTGTCCCAAGTCGGCGATCCCGGAACTGGTCGACTTGAGGACAAGTCGGCTTACAAAGGGCAAGGGCAAGCAGAGCATTTGTGGGCCCGTGCCGTCCGGGCAGGTATAATTTCGCATTCCGAAAGTCACGCTTCCCGATTAACATCATCATCGCTCCGGCGCCGCCGGTTGCCCGATTCCAACCAATTTTCCAGTTGATACTGAGACCATGAAGATAAGATTTCTCCTGACTCTCTTGTTCTGCATTGCCGCCGCTGTCCTGACGTTGAAGCCTGTCTCGGCAATCGATCGAGAGCTCAGTATCGGTTCCAAGGCACCGCCGCTGGAAATCGAACATTGGATCCAGGATGGCAACGGCTTTTTCAAACCGGTGACGAAATTTGCCGACGGCAAGGTCTATGTGGTCGAGTTTTGGGCCACTTGGTGCGGTCCCTGCATCATGAGCATGCCGCACTTGGCCGAACTGCAAAACAAGTACCGGGGACAGGGTGTCCAGATCATCAGCGTTTCGGATGAGACGGCCGATGAAGTCAACGATTTGATGCCCCAGGAACACCAGCAGGCGGGAAAGACCTTTGCCGAAATCACTTCCGCCTATTCGTTGACCACCGACCCCGACCGATCGGTGCACAAGGACTACATGGAAGCTTCGGGACAACAGGGCATCCCCACTTCGTTCATCGTCGGCAAGTCGGGTTTGATTGAATGGATCGGGCATCCGATGGAAATGGACGAACCGTTGGAAGCGGTCGTGAACGATTCATGGGACCGAGAAAAGTTCAAAGAACATTTGGCGATGCAGGAAGAGTTTCAGCGCACGATCGAAAAGATTTCCCGGCTGGCCGGCGCCGGCAGATTGGATGAAGCGATCAAGATTGCCGAGGATCGATTGGAAAAAACGGAAGACCAGCAGATGAAAAGCGAATGGAAGTCGATTCGCTTCAGCTTGAAACTTTCCGCCGGCCAATTGGATGACGATGTCCTCGCTTTCTTTCGAGGTCAGCTGGCCGAGATGAAAGGGGATGCCAACGCGGTCGGCCGATACGGTTTTTCGATGTACAACATCATGCAGCAGGGAGCCAAGCTAGGACCTCTGCTGGACGACGTGGTCGCGGCGATCGAAGCGGAAGTCGACGGCGCCGAAGGATCGCTCAAGCCGCTGCTACACAACACGATCGCCCTTTTGTACGATGCGTCGGGAAAGACCGCCGCGGCGATCAAGGCGCAGAAAGCCGCCATGGAAGTGGCCGATGAACGGCAGAAAAAGCGATTGCAACCTTTCCTGGAAGAGTTGCAGAAGAAGCTGGCCGGCGACGAGGAATAATCGAAGTTCGATTCCGGTTTCCACTGCTACTGAGGCGGCACGTCCAAAGCCACGTCGAATCGCCGCCAGCAGTGGGTGCAAGCCGCAATCGCTGCGATCGCGATGCCCCAGGTTCCAAGTATCGCGCCGCCGACCAAGCCGGGCAGGACAAGTGGCTGCGGCAGGTTTCGGCAAATCATCACCCACAGGGCGAGGGTACCCAGCGCCACGGCGATCACCGCGCCTTTGCCCATGAAAGTCAACTTGGCACGCACCATCATCGCGACCCCTTGACTGTGCTGATGGTGGGGAAACGCCAAGAACAACGCGTTTTCCGAGGCGAAAGTGAAGACCGCCAAGGCATTGAGCATTCCGGTCCACAGAATCACTTGCGACCAGCCTGGAGTGGTAACCATCGCGGCGACGATGATCGTGATCCATTGAAACACGCAAGTGATCAGGATCGGCAGCGTGAGCTGTCCCAGCACCATCGACAACGGACGAATCGGCATCGCCCGCAATAAAATCATCCGCTGCAAGTCTCGCCGAAAGTCAAGACGAAGCGCCGGAGGTGCTAGCAGCATCGTGCACATCGCGATGCCGCCGACCACGTAAAACCACTGCTCCACTTGCTGCCCGGTCGCCAGTGACGACAGGCACAGCAGCACCGGAATGACAAAGCTAAGCACGATCGTGCCCCTGTAACGGTGCACGCTGATGGCCTGCCGCGAAAGGACGGCAAAGGTGTCTTCGGCGCGGCGGGGCAGACGGCGCTGGATCCAGGCACCCAGTGGATGACGGAGGCGCTGTCGATTCAGGCATGCTTTTTCTTTTTGGTTTTGCTGAAATTGATTCGATTCTAGCCGCCCACGTTCACGCGAGATTTGCTTTGCAGCAGTGACCGCATCGACGCGAACCAGAATCATGATCGATAGCGGCACCAGGGAGGCCGATGCGATCAACTGCGGCGCCGTGATCCACTGATATTGCTGAGTCACCGCGATCTGGGCTGGCACGATCCAGGGTAGCGACAACCATTGAACGCAATCGGTGGACGCGGTTTGCCCCAGGCTTTGAAACAGGCAGAGCACGTACATCAGTGTTGGCGATCCCAGCGGCGTCGCCGCGGCGATCCGGGCGAGAACTTGGAACACCAAAACGCCCGCGACCAGCGACACCGCCGATCGAAAACGTTTTCGCGCAGCATCGTCCAAACCGGCGGCGAATCGACCAATGATCAGACGCGTCGATTCCAACAGCACTAGCGAGGTGAACACGCCGACCACCAACAGTTCCAAATGCGCGACGTCTCGCAGCAACACCACCGCCAACAGAAACGTTTTCATCAGCGCCGCCATGACGATCGTGCCCAGGTGATAGACCGCCAATGACGATCGCCGGATTGGCGCGCCGCCCAGCCAAAGCTGTTCGGCCGGCGTCAGTTCCAAGTCGGGGACCGAAGTGGACCAGGCGCAGCGAACGCAGTGATAGATGGCATAAATCACCATTCCGCCCGACAGCCACAATCGCAAACGTTCGGGATCGGCCGGTTGGCGGGCCGAAAGGATAAAGACGCCGTTGAGCAGGTACAGCGCAAGAAAGAGCAACGCCAGGCTGGTGGCCACGATCCGTCGCGGATCGCGCAACCGCTGCAACATGCGAATGAAACGAAACCTCGCTCGGGCGATGGTCAGGGCGGTCAGTTGCCGGTGGACCCAAGGCCGGTCAAACGTACCACCCGAAAGCGAACGACCGTTCACGTCGTCGGCGCCGTTCACGACACGGCTCCGCGATAGTCCTCGATCGGCAAGATCGGCGGAATCGGATCGATGCAGGGTTGTTCGACGGTTTCTTCGGAAGTGGCGGCGAAGTAGGCCTCTTCCAGCGAACGCGTTTCGGGGAATTGTTCTCGCAACTGATCGGCCGCACCGAAGTACTGCGACGTGCCCTCCTGCATCACCAGCAAGTGGGTGCAAACGTCTTCGATCATTGCCAGCAGATGACTGCTGATGATCACGGTCGCGCCGCGATCGGCATGTTCGCGAACCGTTTCCAACAACACTCGAATGCCGGGCGGATCGAGTCCGGTCATCGGTTCGTCCAGCAGCAGGACGGCGGGATCGTAAAGGTAGGCGCAGGCGACGGCTAGTTTTTGCCTCATGCCCCGCGAAAGCGTCGTGGCGCCGGCGTCATACTTGTCGATCAAATCGAATCGTTCCAGCAAGCGGATCGCCCTCGCGTGATGATCCTTGACACGATACAGACGGCCGACGAAATCGAGATGCTGCCCCACCGACAAATCGTCAAACAGCGGCGGATCGTCGGGCACGTAGGCTAGACGTCTTTTCAGCGGAATCAAGTCGCCTGAGAGATCGCAGTCGGCGACTCGCAACGAGCCGGCGGTGGCGGGAATCAAACCTGCCAAACACCTCATCGTGGTCGTTTTGCCCGCACCGTTGGGTCCGACCAATCCGCAGATCTGGCCGGGGGACAAAGAGAACGACACGCGGTCGACCGCAAGATCGTCATCATAGAGTTTTCGAAGGCCGGAAACCTCAATCATCGCAAACTTGGCCTCGTCCAACCGGTGTTGCAACCTACGTTTCGTTCGTATTCTGAAACGTAGCTCACCCAGCCGCGGGAATCGCTTTCGGCCACCCGATGCGTCTCTTTGGCCAGCCGCACGCCGATTCCACCAACGATCATGCCGATTGATTCGGCTGAAGCGGTTGTTCAAAAAAGTCGGGTGCCTATTTGCCGCGGCCTGACATTGATGCACCATGGAATAGCCGCTTGTTGACCGCTCGCGAAACTCGCCCCGACAGCGACCAGTCTCCGCGGAAGGAAAGCCACCGCGCCTGGGCACCGCTGCGCGAGCCGATGTTTCGCGTTTTTTGGATCGCTTCGCTGGTCTCGAACCTGGGAACCTGGATTCATGAAGTGGGCGCCGGCTGGTTGATGACGAACCTCGATTCGTCGCCCGAGATGGTGGCGGCGGTTCGCACGGCGATGTCGCTGCCGATCGTGGTGCTGGCCATTCCAGCCGGAGTGCTTGCCGACCGAGTCGATCGTCGCCGGCTGTTGATCGTGACTCAGTGGGTGATGTTGGCGACCACGTCAACGCTGGCCGCCATGACCTTTGCCGGGGTGATCACCTCTTGGATGCTGCTTGGTTTGACCTTCGTGATCGGGCTGGGACTGGTCGTGCATGTCCCGACGTGGCAAGCCTCGGTGCCGGAGTTGGTGCCGCGAGACCAGTTGCCGCGCGCGGTTGCCTTGGGCAGCGTTAGTTTCAACCTGGCCAGGGCGGCGGGGCCGGCCGTGGGCGGGATTCTGATCGCTTCGGCCGGCATCTGGATCGCTTTCGCGATCAACGCCGTTTCGTTTGCCGGTGTGATCGCGGTGCTGCTGGTTTGGCGGCGAGAGAAAACGGAATCGTCGCGAGGCCTCTCGTTCCGCCTGTCGCTCTATCAAGGCGTTCGCTACGTGATCGGCAACCCGACCATGCGAAACGTCATGATCGGCGTGCTGTTGTTTGTGATTCCGGCAAGTGCTTTTTGGTCGCTGTTGCCGCTGGTGGCTCGACAGCGACTTCGGTGGGATGCCGATGGCTTCGGGTTGCTGGTCGCCACCGTGGGTGTGGGAGCGGTTCTGGCGGCGGCCTGCTTGCCGACGTTGCAACATCGATTCGGATTGAATCGAACACGGGCTGGGGCGATGACGTTGTTTGCCGCGGGATTGGCGACGCTGGGATCGACGACCGTCGGACCGGTGGCAGTGATCGCGGCGCTGGTGATGGGCGGCGGCTGGATGATGACACTGACCACCTTGAACGCAACGGCGCAGGTGACGTTGCCAAGTCGTTTGCGAGCCCGCGGGATGGGCTGCTATTTGACGGCGATGGCCATCTCCATGTCGATCGGGTCGCTGGTCTGGGGACAGGTCGCCGCCGCGATCGGTTTGGCCGAGGCAGAAATGATCGCGGCCGCCACGTTGATGGTGGCGGCCGCTATCAGTTTCAAGTTCGGATTGCGAAAGTCGCTTCGGGATTAGGCCAACATGTAGCCGTCTTCCCCATGATCGCTGACGTCCAATCCGCGCTGTTCGCTTTCCGCGTTGACCCGCAGTCCGATCACCAGGTCGATCCCCTTCAACAGGATCAAGCTTCCCACGCCCGCGAACACAAACGTCACCGCGACGGCGGTGATCTGGCCGATCACCAAAGCGGGGTTACCCGATTCAATCAAACCGATCGCTTCACCCTTTTCTGTCACGTCCCAGCAGGCTCGTGTTGCAAAGACGCCCGTCAGGACCGCGCCAACCGTGCCGCCGACTCCGTGAACACCGAAAGCGTCCAATGCGTCGTCGTACCTCAGAGCATGCTTCAGCTTACTGCAGGCCCAGTAGCAAACGATCCCCGCGATCACTCCCATCAAGATCGCCGGCATCGGCTGCACAAATCCGGCCGCCGGCGTGATGCAAACCAATCCAGCAACCGCGCCACTACTGGCGCCCAGTACCGTCGGCTTGCCCAACACAACCCATTCGGTCATCGCCCAAGCAACGGCGCCGGCTGCGGCCGAGAAATGGGTGACCGCAAAGGCGCTGCTGGTCAGGTCGTCCGAAAGCAATTCGCTTCCCGCGTTGAAACCAAACCAGCCGACCCACAGCATCGCGGCGCCAAGGGCGGTGTAGGTCAAGTTATGAGGCTGAATCGGTTCTTTCATGTAACCCAATCGAGGACCAATCAGGATCGCGGCGACCAACGCTGAAACACCACTACTGATGTGCACCACCGTGCCGCCGGCAAAGTCCAATGCGCCGCCCATCAGACTGTCTTCGCCATAGGAAAGAGGACCGCTGTCCCACACCCAGTGGCACAAGGGGCAGTAGATCAGCGTGCCCCACAAGATCGAAAAGACAACCATCGCGCTGAACTTCATCCGTTCGGCAAACGCACCGCAAATCAGCGCCGGCGTGATGATGAAGAACATACCCTGGAAAAGCATGTGAGTTTGAATGGCAATGCCACCATCGATCGGTGTTACCGCCACACCGGCTGTTTCATCCCAATAACGTTGCACCCCGTTCATGAACAGGTACTCGGTATTGCCGATCCAACCACCCGATCCGCCAAACGCCAGCGAATAGCCGTAGACCGCCCAAATCACGGTCATCAATCCCATCAGGAAAACACACTGCATCATCACGCTCAGGACGTTCTTTCGCCGGACCAGACCGCCGTAGAACATTGCCAGTCCCGGCGCGGTCATGAACAGCACCAAGGCACAGCAAACGAGCATGAAACCGTTGTTGGCCGCGAACGCGGCTCCTTCGATACCCGCTTCCAGATCCACAGGCTCTTCCGCGGCTTCCTGTTCCGCAGGTACCTGCTCTGTTTCGTTTGTCGAAACGACTTCCGTTTCATCCTCCGCACCCGGATTGTCCTGGGCCAATGCAAAATTTCCGGTGGCGGCCACCAGCGCCGTCGCCAAGGCAACGACAAACCACAGACGATTCATAAGACTCACAACACACCTCGTGGGTAAAAAATATGCGCACACAGCAACACACTCGACAAATTTCCCGCCTCACGCATCCACTTGGCCGCCTAAAGCCCCGGAGTCCGCGGGGCACCAGTGAAGGGTAGGAAGAGTGCTTGCTCAGTTTTTTGGGTGAAGTCGCGCTAAACAACTTCCCGACTGGCCTAAGAGAATAGGCTCGGTGAAGACGGATGGATAGGACCACTGCCCCCAAGGGCGAGCCGAATTCTTGTAGGCCGACTGGTCCCCAATCGGCGATCCTGGGACTGGCAGACTGGGGACAAGTTGGCCAACGACCGATAGCGAGACAATCGGCGGCGTTAGGGCGGCATTTGGGAGCCTATGTGGCCCTACCCGTCGGCGATTTCTCCGAAATCGCGTCGTTGTTCAGCTGTCGTTTCTTGGCGGGTCCGCGGAGCGGACGTTCAGGGCGTTCCCACTCAGGAGCGTGGGAACGAGGTGGGAAACGAGGAGGATAGGTAGGTGCGAAGCGCAGCCAGTTCGGAGAACGGGCCGACGGTCGGCGATTTCTCCGAAATCGCGTCGCTGTCATCCGTAGTTTCTTGGCGGGTCCGCGGAGCGGACGTTCAGGGCGTTCCCACGCGGGAGCGTGGGAACGAGGGGGGAGGTGGGGGGAGTGAAGCACAGCCAGTTCGGAGAACTGGCCGACTGTCGGTTCACTGTGCGTCTTCGTCGCTGAGTACGGCCATGAACGCTTTTTGGCTGATTTCGACGCTGCCGATCGCCTTCATCCGCTTCTTGCCCTCTTTCTGCTTTTGAAGCAGCTTTCGTTTTCGGGTGATGTCGCCGCCGTAGCATTTCGCGGTGACGTTCTTCCGCATGGCGGGAACCGTTTCGCGAGCGATCACGCGGCTTCCGATCGCGGCTTGCACGGCGACCTCGAACATGTGGCGTTCGATTTCCTTTTTCAGTTTCTTTGCCACCGCTCGGCCACGTCGATCGGCGTCGGCTTTGTTGCACACCACACTCAGCGCATCGACTCGTTTGCCGTTGACCAGGATATCCATTCGGCAGAGATCGGCTGCTTCGTATCCGATCATCTCATAATCCAACGTGCCGTACCCGCGCGTGCAGCTTTTGATCTTGTCGTGCAAGTCATAAACCACTTCGGCAAGTGGAATGTCGTAAGTCAACATCGCCCGCTGCGCGCCCAAGTATTCCTGGGATTTTTGGATGCCGCGGCGATCCTGACACAGTTTCATCACCGGACCGATGAACTCGGTCGGCACGATCACGTTGCAGCGAACGATCGGTTGGCGAAATTCTTCGATGTCGCCGGGATCAGGAACATCCTGCGGCTTGTGGATGCTGATCGTTTCGCCCCGCTTGTCGATGATTTCGTAGGTGACATTGGGCGCGGTCTGTACCAGGTCGATGTCAGCTTCGTTTTCGAGACGTTGTTGGATGATTTCCATGTGCAGCAGTCCCAGGAATCCACAACGAAACCCGAACCCCAGCGCCTCGCTTGTCTCAGGTTCGAACTCGAAACTTGGATCGTTCACCGCCAAACGTTCCAACGCGTCGCGCAGTTCGCTGAAATCCTGGCCGTCACTGGGAAACAATCCGCAGTAGACCATTCGCTTGGGGCGGGCGTAGCCTGGCAGCGGCTCGGCGGCACCGTCACCGGTGATGGTGACCGTGTCACCGATGTGAACGTCCCCCAGACTCTTGATGTTGCAGATCAGGTATCCGACCTGGCCCGCTTTCAGTTCGTTGCACGCTTCGCGCTGCGGAACGAATCTGCCCAGTTCGACCACTTCGTGTTGTGTGCCGGCGCGAACGAATTGGATTTTTTGGCCCTTTCGAACCGTCCCCTGCATGATTCGCACGTAAGTGATCGCGCCGCGATAGTCGTCGTAGTTGGAATCAAAAACCATCGCTTGCAGCGTTTGTTTGGCATCGCCGGTAGGTGCTGGAACTCGCTGGATAACCGCGTCGACCAGGTCATCCACGCCTTGCCCTGTTTTGGCGCTGACTCGCACACAATCGTCGGGATCGGTGCCGAGCGAATTCATCATTTCTTCGGCGACTTCATCGGGACGGGCGTGAGTCAGGTCGATCTTGTTGATCACCGGAACGATCATCAGGTCGTGTTCCATCGCCGCGTAAGCATTGGCCACCGTTTGCGCTTCGACTCCTTGAAAAGCGTCGACCAGCAACAGCGCGCCCTCGCAGCAAGCGAGCGAACGAGAGACTTCGTATTGAAAGTCAACATGGCCGGGCGTATCGATCAGATTCAGTTCGTATTTTTCTCCGTTCTTCTCGAACTGCATCGCCACCGCGCGGGCCTTGATAGTGATCCCGCGCTGGCGTTCCAGTTCCAGGTCGTCCAGCAGCTGCTCTTTCATTTCACGGCGAGTGACCGTACCGGTAAATTCCAGCAACCGATCGGCCAACGTGCTTTTGCCGTGGTCGATGTGAGCGATGATGCAAAAATTGCGAATGTTGACTGACATGTATCTTGAATTCTGTTTGTCCCTTGCCGGCCACCGATGTCCATCTGGTCGGCTACGTTTCCGGCGATTGGATCAGGCTTCGCTTTCTTTTCGAGCGTAACCTGCTACGCCGAGGTAGCCGGCATCTCCGCCCAGTGCCGCGAATTTGATGGATGTACCGCGAAACACGTTTTCAAATGTTCTTTGACGAAACTCCGAGGAGGCTTTGTCAAGAAAACGTTGTCCGATCGGACAATCGGGTCCACCAAAGTTCATCGCTCCGCCCAACACGACCGAGCCGGGGTCCAGGGTGTGAATCAGGCTGGTGATGCCGATTCCGAGCCAACGGCCCGTTTCGTCCACGATCTCCATCGCCAAGTCATCCCCGGCCAGGGCAGCCTCGTAGACCTTTTTGGCGGTCAACTCACTGTCCCCTCCACCGAGCAATCCTTGCAGCGAACTTACGGCTCCTTCGGTCAACCGAGCGCGTGTGCGTTGGACCACCGCGCTGGCCGAGGCATAGGCCTCCAGCTGGCCCCGTCCGCCGCCCCACACGCACAGCTGGGCTGTTGGTGAGGAGTCGACGATGATGTGACCGCATTCGCTGCCGAAACTGTTGACTCCGTTGACCAGTTCCCCTTCGACGATAATACCTCCTCCCACACCGGTGCCCAGGGTCAAAAGGACCATCGACGGATCCTCTCGCCCGCTGCCCAGCCAAAATTCACCATAAGCGGCGGCATTGGCGTCGTTCAAGAACGATACGGGGCGTTCTAGCAACTTGGCGACCGTTTCGCGAATCGGAAAATCCCACCAGCTGGGCAGCTGGGGCGGCGCGACCAGGTAGCCGCGGGGAAGGTCCATCGGTCCGGGAGCCCCCAACCCGACGCGGCGAATTTCACCCGAAACGGCCAGCTGCTCCTCGATGTCGTGAATCACCGCCGCGACTCGTTGCATCGCCGCAGTCGGCCCTTCGGGTTCGCGAGTCGGCAGCCGCTGGTAGGCCAGCGTATTGCCCACATCGTCAACCAGGCCGATTTTGATTCCCGTGCCACCGATGTCGATGCCCCAGTAAAAAGGTGCCGTGGCATCGGAAAGGGGTGTGATTGACGGTTTTTCAGCCATGTTGCAGCTAGAATCGCGTGAGAATTCCGCCCGGTGGAACGAACGTGCAGGACTTCCAGGAAAACCGGTAGCATCCCTGGCCTGGGACGCGTCTTGAGCAGGCCAGGCCGATGCGGAAAATGGGTGTCGGTGTTCAAGCGGGAGTATAGGAGCGGGCCTGATTTGTCACAACGAGCGTTTTTTGCCGGTTGCCAGCAAGGTGGGGAAAACTCCCCCGCCACCAGCGTTTTTCCGACCGCGGCAGGCAGATCATGAAGGGGGTGTTTCTGACCGCCGGCGCCGCCGGCATGTACTGCGGCAGTTGCTTGCATGACAACGCCCTGGCCCGCGCCCTGCGTGATCGCGGTGCCGATTGCGTCCTGCAGCCCGTTTACACGCCGATTCGTGCCGACGGGCCAAGCGTCGCAACCGACCGAGTTTTCTTTGGCGGAATCCACATTTATCTGCTTCAGCAGATGCCCTGGTTGCGGTGGGTGCCTGCTCCGTTGCGCCGATCGCTCGACTGGCCGCCGCTGATCCGGTTGGCGACCCGCCGAGCCGGATCGACGGACGCAGCCAAGCTGGGACGATTGGCCGTTTCGATGCTGAAGGGAAGCGACGGCAACCAGTCGGAAGAAGTGGGCCGGTTGGTCGACTGGCTGGCCGACCAGATGCAGCCCGATGCGATTGTGTTGAGCAACCTGTTGATCGGTGGTGCGTTGCCAGAAATCCGTCGCCGACTGCCGCAGACGAAGTTGCTGGTGATCCTTCAAGGCGACGATATTTTCTTGGATCACCTTCCCGATGACGATCGAGAACAATGCGTGTCCCTTTGCCGCCAACTGGTGAAAACGATCGATCACGTGATCGTCAACAGCCGCTTTTACGCCGACAAGATGGGGACGATGTTCGCGATTCCACCTGAGAAAATGGTGATCACACCACTGTCGATTGATACCAAACCGTTTCAGTCGCACGCGCCACCGCCCGTGGGCGAAGAGGATGATCATTTCCGTTTGGGATACCTTGCCAGGATCGCGCCCGAAAAAGGGTTTCATCGGTTGGTCGACGCTTTTGTCCAGTTGGCTGGCAAACCCGATCACCAAAATCTTTCTTTGCACGCCGCCGGTTGGCTGGGCGAAGCAAACCGGCCTTACCTGGATCAGCAGTTGAAGAAAATTGAATCGGCCCGATTGAGCGATCGGTTTATTTACCATGGAAGCCCCGACCTCGATCACAAGGTCGAGTTTTTACGCAGTCTGGATCTACTCAGCGTTCCCACCGACTACCAGGACCCCAAGGGATTGTTTGTGCTGGAAGCATTGGCCGCCGGAGTGCCCGTGATTCAACCCGACCACGGTGCCTTTGGCGAATTGATCGAAGCAACGGGAGGAGGTGTGGTGGTCCCGCCAGGCGACGTGAGGGCGCTGGCCGAAGAGATCGAGCGACTCAAAGCCGACAGCAACCGCCGGCGTCGTCTGGCCGATACCGGCCGCCAACACGTCATCGACCATCATTCGATTGAAGCCGCTGCCGAAAAACTCCACGAGCTGATGTTCACAGGCAAGTAGTCTCGTAGGCCGACTTGTCCCAAGTCGGCGAGCCTGTACCGTCGGCGACTTCTCCGAAGTCGCGGCGCGTAGCCAGGGCCGGAGAACTGCCTAACCGACAATGATTGCCGACTTGGGACAAGTCGGCCTACGAAGATGAGAATCGCTGGATGCTTTCTTTTGCAGCCGGCGTATTGAGGCACTGCATGAAGGCCGCTGTTGCATCGCCGCCTTCGGTCGCGGAAGAGGAAACGGCTAGCAGCCGCTTGGCGTGAGCCACCGCGTCGGGCGGCAGGGCCAGGATCCGCTTGGCCATCGTTTCGGCAACCGGCATCAGCTGAGAAGCGGCGACGACTTGATGAACGATTCCCAGCTGTTGTGCGCGACGAGCATCGATCGTCGCGCCGGTGAGCGACAAGTGAAGCAGGTTGCCGCGGCCGATCAACGATTGAACGATTTGCTGTCCGTAGTTGGGTGGCCAACCGAGTTTGACTTCCGGCAATCCCAACGTGGCCTGATGGGTGGCAATTCGCAAATCACAGGCACACGCGCATACGAATCCACCGCCGACTGCAAGCCCATGGATCGCGGCGACAAAGACTTGCGGCACACGTGTCATCCGCTGGTAAAGTTCGCCCCGGCGAAGGCTCAACTCTTCACACTCCTGCCGGTTTTCAATTTTCAAATCTGATACGTCATCTCCCGCACAAAACGTTTCTGAGGATCCTGTCAGCACCACCACGCCGACTTGATGGTGATTGGAGTCCAGCCAATCGACCAGCGATTCCATCTCGGCAGTCAGTTGAGCGTTGATCGCGTTTCGCTTCGTCGGCCGATGCAGGGTCGCTTGAAGCATTCGACCTTGTTGTTGCAGCAGGATCGTTTCACAAGCGGGTAGTGGTTGGCCGCGGCGATCGGCTGCGGCAGGTTTGTCTTTGGTAAGCCGGGCTGCGAAACCTTCCGTTCGGATCACCGCTCGTCGATGAGTTCCCCTGCCAATTTCGCCCCACTGGTCACGAGCCACCAGGTCGAATTCAACGACGTTCTTTTCGACAGCCGTCACGGTCGCTTCCGCGGCCACCTTGTTTCCCGGCGGCGTTGCCGATGTGTGTTTGACCTGAACGTCGATGCCGACCGATTCCTCGTGCTCTTCCAGATGAGGCCGTAGCGCCTCCCGCGCCGCGTGTTCCATCAGGTGAATCATCGACGGAGTTGAAAACACTGTCGCATTGGGATCGTCGCCAAGCGTGATCGTTTGGCTGTCGCGAACGACCCCCGACAATCTGCCGACGGTGCCAACTTCAAGGGTGGGTTTCATGGACGGGATTCACCACGGTTTGGCGAACTTGCTGGTTCAACCAATCGCAGGCGGGCACGGCAAGTCCTTCGTGTCCACCATCGAAAATCGTCACTCGTGCGTTACCCGAAGATCGACGCAAGAAGATTTTTCTTCCCAAAGATTTGTCGGTCACCGTATCACTTGGCAGCGGTTGTTCCAAGCGACGTTGACGGCTCAACTGCTGAATCTCGGCATCGGAAATCAATGTCTCCCCGTTTGCCCTAGCGACGATGTTGAATGCATCCAGGGAATGCTTCACCGGTACTGAACCGGTGTGCCCGTCGTTGACTCCCGCAGCGATATCCAGTGGAACGTCGACGGCGCGGTGCAGGTGAAAAATCGGCGAACGATCACGGTACTGGGACATGGTACTTCCGCTGGGCGGCCCACCAAGCGAATCGAGAATCATCTGCGCGTATCGCTGCGGCACGCCGTCCTTCAAATGAAATCGATACCACTGTGCCAAATCGGTGATGCCAACCCACGCCGAAACGGCCGAAAACCGATCGGGATGATGACCCGCCATCAACATCGCCATGTGGCCGCCGCCGGAGGAACCGGCCAAGTAGATTCGAGCCGGATCGACCTGGAATCGACGTTGCATTTCCACGATCGCGTCCAAGATATCTTGCCTTGCCAGCTTGGAACCACAAGCTGGCGGCGTTCGGTTGGGGCCTCGAAAGTTGGGATGCAGGTAGATCCATCCCCGCCGATTCGCTTCGGCCTGCCAGGCCACATTCTTTTGCCGGTAGTCACTGCTCCAAGAGTGCAAGTAGACAAGCATTGGGGTCGGCTGATCAACCGATCGGCTGGGTGAGTGAAAAAGAATCGGTTGGGCGTGCCCGTCGATGGAACTGGTGGCTTGGATCTCGACCAACCGCGGCAGCTTGGACGGCGCAGCGGAGGATGCTGGTCGCGGTTGCCCCGAGCAATCGCCGGCCCACAGCGTGCAGATCAAAACAATCGCTGCAGCCGGCCGGCACCCCTTCGCAACACGCCCGTGTATACTCTTGGTCATTGCCGATCCCACCTCCATCCTACCTTGACGCTTTTCGCGATTTGGAAACATCAAAATGAAAAAAATTGCTTGCGCCATCTTGCTGTTTGTTTCTTGTTGCACCGTGACCGCGGTTGCTCAACAACCAGATCCGTGGGAACAGAAAAAGGCATCACGATTCAAACCGATCACCGACCAACAACGTCGGTTGATTGCCGACGCGGTTCCGAAAAAAGCAGCCGCGACACCCAAACAGCCTCGCCGCATTTTGATGTTTTTTCGATGCGAAGGATTCATTCATACCTCCATTCCCGTCGCGAACCTGGCCATCGAAGAGATGGGCAAGCGAACCAAGGCGTTTGAAGTCGATTTGGCGGACACCTACGACGTTTTCACCGCCGACAATCTGGAGCAGTACGATTGTATTTTGCTGAACAACACGACACACATGAAATTCCCGACGTCGGAGCACGAAAAGGCGTTTTTGGATTTCGTCTCCAGTGGTAAAGGGCTGGCAGGGTTCCACGCGGCCAGTGATAACTTCGGTGCCCACCCGGCTTGTTGTGCGATGGTGGGAGGCCAATTCAACGGCCATCCGTGGGGCGCCGGCGGCAATTGGGCTTTCAAACTGGATGATCCGCATCATCGCCTGAACCAGGCCTTCGGCGGAAAAGGGTTTTGGCACCGCGACGAAATCTATCAGTACAAGCCCGATTCTTATCAGGGACCGGAGGTGTTGAGGTTGTTGGTCAGCTTGGACATGAGCAAGGAGGAGGTGTCAAGCAAGATCAACGACGGACCGCGGGAAGTGCCCGTCTCCTGGGTTCGCAAAGCGGGGAAGGGACGCGTTTTCTACACCAACTTCGGACACCGCGAAGACACGTTTTGGAATCCAGTCGTCCTGCAACACATGTGCGACGGAATTCAATACGCGCTGGGCGACCTGGAAGCAGACGATGTTCCCACCGCCCAAACCGACAAGAAAAACGCGGCACTGGCACCTGAAAACGCGAAGTAGCCAGCCTTTGTTACGGCTTGTTCCAAACCACTGCCTTTTTTCGTCTTGGAAAAAGTTCGCGGCACAGGTCACACTTGGTGCCGTCGCATCCGCGGGCCGTGCAATGTTCTCGGCCGTAGTAGATGATTTGCAGATGAAGCGTGTTCCAAGCCGACTGTGGGAACAAGTTCTTCAGGTCCCGCTCGGTTTGCACGACGCTTTTTCCGCTGGACAGCCCCCACCGCTGCGCCAACCGGTGAATGTGCGTGTCGACTGGAAACGCCGGCACGCCGAATGCCTGGGCCATCACGACGCTTGCCGTTTTGTGGCCCACACCGGGAAGCGATTCAAGTTCTTCAAAACTGCGTGGTACCTTGCCGCCGTACTCCTCCTTCACGATCGTCGACAACTTCGCCAGGCTCTTGGCCTTCTGTTTCGACAGTCCCAGCGGACGGATGATGTCCAAAATTTTCGTCTCACCAAGAGCGCTCATCGACGCTGGCGTACCGGCAACGCGAAATAGCTTGGGCGTGATTTCATTGACCTTCTTGTCGGTGCACTGAGCGCTCAACAACACCGCCACCAGCAAAGTGAACTCGTCTCGATGACCCAGCGGGATCGGCGGCTCCGGGTAGAGCTCCGACAGCCGAGCCATCACCACTTCGGCACGTTCCTGTTTTTTCACGCTGTGACTATCCCTTGTTGAATCATGAACAGACTGACCCACCATTTGCCCTGGATCGAGACCTTTCGCTATCACCGCTGGATCGATCATCCAGGTGAAGCAAAGTCGCGGCCTGCCGACGCCGTAGATGCTACAATGGAAACGGATTTCTACGATACGGTGTGACGATGGCTAGTGAACCAACACATCATACTCATCCTGCGCCACAGCAAGTCCCAGCTGTCGTGCCACTTTCTTACGATGGCTACATGAAGCTGGTCGAGGCGGGCGAGTTTGACGGGATGACTGGGCAGATCGAATTGATTGAGGGGCAGATCGTTCGGATGAATCCGCAAGGACCACAGCACGCAGACCCAATCGATGTCTTCAACCTCTGGAGCATCGAACAGACACGGCGCCGTTTCACGGTTCGTGTTCAGTTGCCGATCGCACTTCCGCAACAAAACAGTTGTCCCGAACCCGACATTGCTTGGGTTTCGCCGCAGCGATATCGGGACCGATTTCCCAGTGCCAAGGATGTTCACTTGCTGATCGAAATCAGCGCGACCAGCGGACGGTTTGATCGAACGAAAAAGATGAATCTTTACGCGGCCGCGTCGATTCCGGAGTACTGGCGAGTCGATGTGCCGAGCCAATCGGTCGAGGTCTATCGCGATCCTGATGTCGATCAAAAAATGTACCGAAGTCTGACCACCTACGACCAAAGCGACGTGATTCACCCGGTTTGCCTTCCGGAAGCAGCGTTTGACGTTTCCGTGTTGTTTCCCAAAGGATAAGCGTCGGAGAGCTTGCCGACGTTGTTGTGTGTGCGTTGCGAGTTCGGAGAACTCGCCGACGTTTAGAACTTGGCGGCGTTGTGGAGTTCGGCCAACTCTTCGGCCGACATTTTGAGCACTTCGCGATCGTACGTCATCAGTCCGTTGACTTCGCCTTCCACGTCGGTCGTCTGAGTATAGACACCAGCGGCGACTCCTCGACGACGCAGGTCCATCAGCTGCTGGAAGGTTTTCTGGTAACGCTGCTTGTACTCCTCCTTGGTTTGTGGCAGCCCACCGTAGCCCCAGTTTCTCATTTCGGGATTCCATTGGTGGCCTTGGACGACGAAGCCGTGTCCGCCAAATTCGCCGACCACTTTCACGTAGTCGTTCAACCGTCGATCTTCAAACGGAAACATCGGTTCGGGATAGTTGTGACGATCGGCCACGTCACCGACTGGAAAAAAGTTGCCGCCGCTGGCGATGTTGACCAAACGGGTGATGTCCAAGTTCTCCATCGTCTGGCCGATGCGGACCGTTTCGTGTTGTCCCCATCGTTCGTTGAACGGCACCCACATCACGATCGAGGGATGATTTCGCAAGTTGCCTACCATCGCCTTGAGCTCGGTCATGAACTGGTGGTGGCGTTCTTTCGGCCACTCGTCTTCCACGGGATTCGGGGCCAGCTTGCTCCAGAACGGTCGCCCGCCGGTGCTGGGCATATCTTGCCAAACCAGCATGCCGACGCGATCGCAGTAGGAATAGAAACGGCGCGGTTCGATCTTGATGTGTTTGCGGATCATGTTGAACCCGGCTTGCTTCAGAAAATCGACGTCAAAACGCATCGCTTCGTCGCTAGGCGGGGTCAACAACCCGTCGGGCCACCAACCTTGATCGAGAGGTCCGTAGTGGAAGATGACTTTTCCATTCAACGTCATTCGGATATGCCCGGCCGGACCTCGCTGGACACCCACTTCGCGCATCGCCGCGTACGATTCCACTCGGTCGATCACTTTGCCGCCGCCATCGACCAATTCAATGGTGATGTCGTACAGATGGGGCGCGGCAGGCGTCCAATGTTTGGCGTCCGGAATTCGGATGCTCAATGATGCATCGGCCGTGCCAACTTTCCGATCTCCATCGCGAATGACGATTCGCAACCGTTCGCCGTCGATCGGCTGGCCAGCAAGCGTTGGCAAAACACGCAACGTTCCCTCGGCAAGTCGAGGCTTCATCTTGACACTGGTGATATGCCGACTTGGAACATCTTCCAGCCACACGGTTTGCCAGATGCCCGAAACACGGGTGTAGTAAATGCCTTTGGGGCGAAGCGTCTGCTTTCCAAGTGTTTGATCAGCCGCTGTTTTGTCGACGACGCGGACGGCCAATTCGTTTTCGCCGTCTTGAAGTGATTCGGTGATGTCGAACGAAAAGGGATCGCTACTGCCGATGTGCTTCCCGACACTTTCACCGTTGATGTAAACCTCCGTTTCGTAATCCACCGCCTCGAAATGAAGCAGAGTCCGGTGGCCCGCGGGCGTTTCATGGACCAACGGCCGTCGGTACCACAACACCTCGTCGGGTTCCAGCATGCGTCTTACGCCGCTGAGCGCCGATTCGATCGAAAATGGAACAAGGATCTTGCCGTCGAACGTGTCGGGCACAGCTGCGCGGTTGCCAGATTTTTCAACCTTGTAGTCCCAGAGTCCGTTGAGGTTTTTCCAGCTGTCGCGGAAGAACTGCGGACGAGGATATTCGCGCCATGCGTTTTCTGGTGAGACTTGCTTGCCCCACCGAGTCATCATCGCATCTTCGGGTACTGTCCACTGGCCCGATGCCGGGACGGAAACAGCAACGGCAAGCAGGCACAACCACCATCGGCAACGACGCATCAAACGAATCCTCGCGGCAAGCTGAAAGGGAAAAAACGGGCCCTCCAGCATATCCGCAATTGTTCAGCATCGTCGGAACAAAAAAGATTGCACCCGCTGCAAACCGGATGGGATATCGATCACTCCTTCACTGGGACCGACCACCAGATAACCGCCCAGCCGCAGCGCATCGATCGCGTTGGACAGCACCCGATCCTTGCTTTCCTGGTCAAAATAGATCAGCACATTTCGCAAAAAAATGCAGTCCAGGTCTTGGTAAGGGGCTGGTTGCATCAAGTTGTGCGTCGCGAATTGGACCTGCTTGCGAACCGTCTGCGACAGAGACATCTTGCCCGATTCCGACGGCGTGAAAAAACGTCGGACGTCTTGATCGAGTTTTTCGATTCCGGATGGTGGATAAAGGCCTTCGCGAGCCTTTTCCACTGCCGACGCTGAAATGTCGGTGGCGAATAGCCGGACGTTGAATCGTGACAAACGAGCCTGTTGCTGCAGCAGCACGATCGCCAGCGAGTACGGTTCTTCGCCGGTGCTGCATGCCGCCGACCAGATGCTCAGGTCGTTGTCTGTCCTTGAAGTTGCTTCACGGCGCTCGGTCAGAAATTCGTCGGCAAACCAACCGAAATGGGCGGGTGTTCTAAAAAACGAAGTTTCATTCGTGGAAACGACATCCATCAAGGCATCCAGTTCACGCCCATTCCGGTCGCTGCCCAGGTGCTGGAGATAGTCACGAAAAGAATCGAGCTGCAGTGCCCGAAGTCGTTTGCGAACACGACTGCTTAGCAACGTGCGGCTGGAATCGGAAATCGCAATCCCGGCGGTTTCATAAACGACCCGCTGGATGCGCCGAAACTCGGTATCGCTCAATTGAGGAAGCGGAGTCATTTCCAGCAATTCCGACCTCGTTTCGCGCTCCGCTCCATCCTCACCACCCCACTGATCTAGTCGTCGGTTCCCACCCAGTCATTCGTCGTTCCATCGCAATGCTTGCCAGGGCCCCGATGACTTCGAGCAAAAAAATCCGTTGCTAGCGGCAAGCAAACCCTATTCCTTTAACTCCCCAAACATTTCAGCGGACCGTTCTGAACCCACAATTCTCTCGAAAAGTAAACGATCGGGCGGTGGGTTTCTTAGTGCCGAATGCCTACATTTTGGGTGTTGGCCCTTCAGGCTACCGGCTTCCCGTCAGAGTCTTTGCGTCGCAAGGTACAGGCCCGAAGGGCCGGCACAGGCTTGGCCGGGGCCGGCAGGCCCCGGTGTGCGAGCACCCCCAATGCGCAGCCACGAAGTGGCGACATAAGAGAAGCGAAAGTTGCCTCAATCAAACACATGTCGTTCGTCAAATTCGATTCCATGCTTGTTCAACAATTTTAGATACTCGTTCTCAAAAGTATCTTGTGAGTGATGTTCCACTTGCCGCCGAATGTATTGGGCAACCCGATTGGTTTGCGATGAACTCACTGAAAAAGCTCCATAACCGTCCTGCCAACCAAATTTTTACAACCTACCGCTGGTTTGGTTGATGTGCTTGCTTGTACCGCTTTTGAGCTTGCCGACAAATGTTGCTACGGCAACCTTCGGTGGGATCTGAATCAATAAATGGGCGTGGTCGAAATAGCCACCCACCTGTAATGCAAATCCATCAAGCTCTCGGCAAGTTCCCGCCATGTAGGCGAACACTTGATCCCGAAATCCTTCTTTCAGCAAGGGTTTGCGTTTCTTCGTGCTAAAAACGATGTGATAGAGAAGTTGTTGGTGTGTCGACATCTGCCCCTGTCCCATTTGTGTCGCCACTTCGTGGCTTGTACGACTGTTTGCTCAAAACCGGGGCCTATCGACCCCGGCAGGGATTGTATCAGCCCTTCGGGCTTGTTCGGCGCAGGTTTTGGTCCATCAGGATTCAAACGAGGGAAGAACCCGCGCACCAAGTCACGACAAAGCCGCGATTGGACGATGCTTGCCACATTGCCAGCAGAAGTGATAGCCTCGGTCGACCGACGAGGTGCAGGCCGGACAGGTCCATGCCTTGGAGCCTTCTCGTTGAAGCTGGGCGACGATTTGCCTGGCATCGCCAAGTCGACTTGGTTCCACCATCACGATGATTTCCTCCAGGGAGTGGATGCCGCCGACCGTGGGGGAGTGATGGAAAGCATGGTTGTGCAGGAAACTGCGAATTCCATGTGCATCCAGCAGCGTTGTCACCGCCAGCGCCTCGGACTTGGTCCGACAAAACGCAAACATCCTAAAACCGACACGATGTTCGGCATCGTTTTCGAGCGGGTCGATCAACACCACATTCAACAAGTCGCCTGATCGATCTGGCGGAGTTTTTGTATCCGGGTTCGATCGGCTACCTCGTGGCTCGGCAGCTCGCCCCGACGCAGCCATGAAGGATGCGTCCAGCGGCGTCGTCTCAGCGAGGTTGATTTTGCTGCTGCAGCGACCGGCGATGACGGTTCGCAGTTGTTGCCAGATCTCCGCGGGGGAACGCTCTTGCTGCTGCAATTGCGAGAGAGATTTCGAGAAGGGAAAGCTGTCGTCGATCTCCGCCGCGACGGGCGTTTCCCGCAAGTGGTTTCTTAGCCGCCAGGTCAGCTCGTGCAAACCCGAAACGTATTTCTGGTGTTGAACGATCTTGTGCTCGCGCTCACAGCTACGTTGCTCTTCGACGTCGATGTCTTGCTGAATGCCGCGCACCCGGGCACAAATCTGATCGTCGACAGGCGACTCGGTGCAGGCGGCATAGACTCGTAGAATTTCTGGATCGAGGTCGCGAAGAAATTTTCGGTAGATTTCGATCGCCTGGTGATAATGCTCTCCGTGGATGTTTTCGGTTTGTTGCAACTGTTCGCCGACGTGAGCCTCTTCCATTTCAGCCTGTTCCAACTGTTGTTGCACCGATCCGAATTGCTGGCCAAGTGACTGCCAAAGCCTGTTTTGGGCGCCGACGCCAAACTTGATCATGGCCCGTTTTCGCGCGGCATCCAGTTGCTTCAGCAGCGATTGGTAGTGCCTGCGTTTTTCATCGATCAAGTCCTGCAGATAGGTCGGTGTGCCGTTGAGGTAATCGTAGGACGATTTTGCTTTCGGATAGTCGATCAGTTTTGCGACCCAGCGATCCCAGCGACGCTCTATTCCTCGACCGGCGTAATCGGCGGTACCGAACTTTCGATCACGAAGGTAGCTGAACAAATGGCATGCTTCATATTCAGGCAGCTTCTTCTTCGCTTCCGCATGGGCCGAATCGAGCAAAGCGATGCCTTCGTCGATTTCGGCGTCGACGGCATCAATTGATTGAATGCAGGTTGCCACGGCTTCGTCTTCTCGCAGCATTTTGTGCGCGTTACCCGATTTGGATCTCAAATCCAGCCGAGCTTTTTCTAGTTCTTTTTGCAGCTGGGCGGTCTCACGCTCCAGTTGTTGGCGTCGCGTCCGTACTTCGTCCCGCTGCTGCCTGAACTTGCGGCACCGATCCTCCTTTCGCAACAACACTTCGCGAATCTGGTCGCGCACCTCGTCCCAGGCTTGGGCCAGAGCCTGGTGGGTGAGTCCGGGCAGATAATGGCGGGCCAGTTCCACCAGCGCCTCGGTTTGCTCCATGGTCCATTGTTGGATTTTCTGTGGAGCTTCGCGGTTGTGCTTGCGCGCAGCATCGATCAAAAACAGAGTCCGCTCGGTCTCTTCTTCGATCTGCTGCAATAGCTGCTGAAGGTGGATCGGCATCGCATCATTGTGGCAGCGGAAACCTACCGCGGGGAATCCCGGCGCGATTTCCCTCTTTGCCGCATTGTGGTCATACTTAGCGGATGTCCATGAAATCACGCCCCTCAAGCAAGCAAACAATCGAGCTGTTGGCTCCAGCCGGTGATTGGGATTGCGCGCGTGCGGCGACCGAAAATGGTGCCGATGCGATCTACTTTGGTCTCGATTGTGGTTTCAACGCGCGACACCGTGCGAAGAACTTTTCCGTTCACGATTTGCCGGAATTGACCAAGTGGCTGCGACGGCGAGGTGTGCGGGGGTACGCCACATTGAACACGTTGGCTTTCCCCTCGGAACTGAAAAACCTGGTTCGAGTGATCGAGCGAATTGCGGAATCAGGAATCGACGCGGTGCTGGTTCAGGATTTTGGGGTGGCGACACTGGTACGGCAGATCTGCAGCGAATTGGAAATCCACGCGTCGACTCAAATGAGTCTGACCAGCGCCGAAACGATCGACGTGGCGGCCAACTTGGGGCTGTCGCGAGTCGTGTTGGCTCGTGAGTTGTCGATTCGTGAAATCCGCAAGATTGCCGACGCGACCGAAATGCCTTTGGAGGTTTTCATCCACGGGGCTTTGTGTGTCGCCTATTCAGGACAATGTCTGACCAGTGAGTCTTTGGGCGGACGCAGTGCAAATCGTGGTCAGTGTGCGCAAGCCTGTCGACTGCCCTATGAATTGATCTGCGATGGGAAAGACCGTGATCTTGGCGACGTTCGCTACTTGCTGTCGCCGCAAGATTTGGCCGGGTACGCCGCGATTCCTGACTTGATCGACGCCGGCATCGCATCGGTCAAGATCGAGGGACGTTTGAAGACAGCGGAGTACGTGGCCAACATCACCGGTCACTACCGACGGTCGATCGAACAAGCGGCGACCCAGGGACGGGTGACGGTCAGCGATCAGGACAAACGGGAGATGGAACTTTCCTTTTCGCGCGGCTTCACACCCGGCTGGCTGGAAGGCAACGATCACAAGCGGCTTGTTCCCGGCCTTCAATCTGCAAAACGAGGCATCCCGCTGGGAACGATCATCGAAACGGATGCATTGCGATTCAAAATTCGACTCGGCGCACCCGTTGCGCTGGGAGACGGAATCGCGATCATTGGTTTTGGCGGAAACGAGAGCCAAGGGAGTCGGATTTATTCATTGGACGATTCCAGCGGGCAAGCTTGCAAAGAACTGGCCGCGGGTCAAACCGGCTGGATTGGACTGGGCCGCGGCGAGGTCGATTGGAGTCGTGTGCGACGAGGGGCGGCTGTTTTTAAAAACGATGATCCCCGTTTGAATCGATGGCTGCGCCAATCTTTTTCGTCTCCGGATCCGCAATGCCGTCGTCCACTGGATCTATCGGTCGAGGCTGAAGTCGGATCACCGCTGCGGCTGACGGGACGACTCGATCGTTTCGAGATCACCGTGGCTGGACCGCAGCCGCTGGAAACGGCGACGAAACATCCTGCGACACAGCAGGTGCTGCGTGAAAAGTTAAGCCGGCTTGGCGGCACTCCGTTTCGTCTCGGCCATTTCGAAGTGGTGATCACAGGTCGACCAATGGTGCCGATGGGCATGTTGAACCAGCTTCGTCGGGAACTGGTGGATCGTTTGTTCAAGCAGCTCGATGAACCTCCCCAGCGGCATGTTGACGTCGCGCCAGCAGCGCGATTGCTTCGCCCGATCGCTCCTTCGCAGGAGGAACACCCTGGCGAATCGGGAAAGCCAAAGTTGGCGGTGCTGTGTCGAACACTTTCCCAGGTCGAGGCGGTCGCCGGGACAGGTTCGGACGTGTCCCTGATTTATGCCGACTTTCACGACATCCGCCAGTATCGAGATGCCGTCGAACTTTCGCGACAGCAGGGTGTGCCGGTGGGACTGGCAACCGTACGGATGCAGAAGCCGGGGGAGAGGGGGTTGCTCAAGGCGATCGGTAAACACCAACCCGACTGCATTCTGGCCCGTAATTTGGCGGCAATCGATTTCTTTCGACAATCTGACTGCCGAGTGATTGCCGATTTCTCGCTCAACGTGGCCAATCACCGATCGGCTCAGTGGGTGCGTGAACTTGGAACAGAACGAGTCACCGCCTGCTACGATTTGAACCGCGAACAATTGATCGATTTGGTTCGTTCGGTCCGCCCCGATTGGATGGAGGTGGTGATTCATCAGCACATGCCGATGTTCCACATGGAGCATTGCGTGTTCTGTAGCGTGTTGTCGGAGGGAACCGATAAATCGAACTGCGGCCGGCCCTGCGATCGTCATTCGGTGAAGCTACGAGATCGTGTCGGTGCCGAGCATCCATTGCAGGCCGACGTCGCATGTCGAAACACGTTGTACAACTCGATTCCGCAAAGCGGGGCCGAAACGGTCGATGAACTGAAGGCCCTGAGAGTCCCTTGGTACCGAATCGAGCTGTTGGACCACCATGGCGACCAAGCGGTGGAAGTCGTCCAGGTCTACCGCCGCCTGCTAGACGGAAAAATCACCGGCCAACAAGTTTGGCGCACCCTGCAAGCGACCAATCGAGTCGGCGTGACACGAGGAACCTTGGAATCGAAACGGGATCCGTTGGCGATTCTGTAGGTGGTTCTTGGTAAACCTGTGCATTTACCAAATCATTCACTTCCGCTTTCTTCGTGCTCGTGCTCGTGCTCGTTATCCACACCATAATGCGCCGTCGACTCGGACACGCGGTCAAACTTCATCGCCATGCGAGTGAGCATTGACACAATCCGTTTCAGCTTCTTCTTCAGCTGGTAGCTTGTCGTTGCGTCCATCCCGCCGGAGGTTACAAGAACATCTTGGATAGCCGCGCACTCCAATGCGGAACCGCGTGCAATGTCAAAGAATCGGGCGCGATCTTTGAGACTTCGTTTGCCGTTTCCTTCAGCGACGTTGAGGGGAATCGATTGGGCTGCGCGCAGCCATTGATCACGAGCATGCCGATAGAGTCCCGACAACTCCTTCGTGATCGCAAACGAATCGGCCGTATATTGGATCGATAATCGATAGACATCGAGTCGATCGTGGTCAAAAATTGTTTCGGTCATCGATGCCCCCGTCGATTACGAGCACGAGCACCGTCGCAAGCGACTGAGCACGAGCACGACAAGTTGGATGCCGGAGCGCCCGGCACACCCGAAATTGTAGCGGAGCAATAGGCTCTACGCCAAGAAAAGAAACTCAGCTCAAGTGGATCTGCCGAGCGGAGCTATCGGTGTCGAAGGCCAAGGATGGGATCGCGCCGCTGCGGAGCATTTGAATGCCTTTGCTGTTGGTCTGCTTGCGAAGCAGGGCGTCCAGTTCGCTGAGTTCTAGCGGGGCAGAAAACAGATAACCTTGAGCGGCGTCACAACCCCATTTGCGAAGTGATTCCAATTGGCATTGGGATTCGACTCCTTCGGCGATGATCTTGGCGTTCAGATGATGAGCCAGCTGCACGATCGCCTGGGCAATCACGGCGTGACTGTGGTCGGAGGCGATCGAAGCGGTAAAGCTGCGATCGATCTTGACCGTTTCGATCGGATAAGCCTGGAAACAAGTCAGCGACGAATGCCCTTTGCCGAAATCGTCGATTTGAATTCCGACACCGGAAGCATGCAGTTCCAGCATCGTGTCGAAACAAAGCTGATTGTGTCGGGGGTCGCCCGACTCGTTCATTTCCAGCTTCAGCAGCCGTCGATCAAAGCTGGCTCGTTCGATGATTTCGTTCAATCGCTCCAGGAAAAACAGGTCGCCCAATTGTCGCGGCGACACATTCACCCCCAGATAGACATCGGCGTCGCAGTGGTTGGGAAGGTTGGCGATCAGATTGCCGAAATCTTGCATCGCGGTTTCCAATACCCACTCCCCGACCTGGCGGATCAAACCGATTTCTTCGATGATCGGAATGAACTGACCGGGTGGAACGAACTGGCCACTTTCATCACGCCAGCGCATCAGTACCTCGACACCTTGGATCGTGGCGGTCGCCAGGTTGACGATTGGCTGGTAGTGCAACTCGAATGCTTTGCTACTGATGGCGCGGCGCAAGTTGTCTTCCAATTCCATTCGGGCCACAACCGCTTCGTGCATCGTTTGATCGAAGATCGAAATCTGGCCTTTGCCACTATGCTTGGCACGGTACATGGCCGTGTCGGCGTTTCGCAGCGCTTCACTGGCGTCACTGATCTTGTGGTCGATGTAGGCGACGCCGACACTTGTTCCGACGGTGACCAATCGGTCGCCCAATTGGAAAGGATCGGCAATTCGTTTGACGATGCGATCGGCAACCGTCAGAGCATCTTTTGCGTCGGCCAGTTGTTCCAGCAGCACGACAAACTCGTCGCCGCCCAGCCTCACGGTCTTGCCTTCTTCGTCACAGACGCGAGTGGTTGTGTCGTGTTCGCGGACACATTCTTTCAACCGCGCCGCGACTTGATTCAACAGTTCGTCACCGGCGTCGTGTCCCAGGCTGTCGTTGATGATCTTGAAGTTGTCCAGATCCAAAAACAACACGGCGTCCTGTGGCAAATCACGACGATCGCGGTGCCGATTGACGATCGCTTCGAGCTTGTCCAGCAAGTATTGGCGGTTGGGTAGCGAGGTCAGCGCGTCGCGATTGGCCATGTCGCGCATGTTATCCTCCGCCCTGCGCCGACATTCAACCTCCTGGCCAAGCGCCTCGAACTTCTGTTTTTGGATCAGTGCCAGTCGGCTCTTCTCGCTCAGCGCCAGCGCCAGTTGCCTCGCTTCATCCGATTCGAACGGTTTTCGCAGCAGCAAAAGGCGGTCGTTGTATCCAAGCTTTCGCAGCACGTCGTCCCACATGTGATCGCTGTAGGCGGTGCAGATGACGATTTGCAGATTCGGATCGATCTGCCACAACCTTTCGGTGGTTTCCAATCCGTCCAATCCCGGCATCCGCATGTCGACAAAGGCGACCAGGTATGCATTGCCGCCACGGACCGCTTGCTGGGCAAGTTCAAGGGCTTGCTGGCCGCTGGTGGCGTGGTCCAACGAATACTGTGGCGGAGTTTGGTTGGTTGCCGCATCGGTATCGACCGATTCAGGTCGTCCACCCGCCAAGAACCTTGCTTCGAAGTCGGCCAGCGCACCGTCTTCGATCTTCTTGCAGGCGAAGACACGATCGAACGTATCGTGGATGGCTTGCTGGTCGTCCACGATCAACACGCGTCGTTTGGCTCGGAATTCACTGGTCATGACCGCGCCCCCGCCATTTCATAGCCGACGTTGCCGCGTGACTTCCGCTGGACCTTGGCGGCCAGCGGCAGTTCGATCACGAACGTTGAACCTTGGCCTGGTCCGTCGCTTTCGGCGCGGATGGTTCCGCCCAGCCGTTGCAGGGTAATGGCACAAAAGTGCAAACCCAATCCACTGCCCGTTTCTTTGGTGGTGAAGTGGGCGTCAAACACCTTGCCGAGTGTTTCCTCGGTCATGCCGATGCCATTGTCACGAACATGGACACTCGCGGAACTCGACCCCCATTCGGCATGAATCTGCAGCCGCCGTGGTCCGTCGATTTCCCGCAAGGCGTGGCGGCCGTTGCCGATCACGTTGATCAGCGACTGCAGCAGCAACGATCGGTCGCTGCGCACTTCGGTGTTCAGCTCACCGGTCACTTCGACTTCAACAGAATTTTCGTCCAATCCAGCTCGACAGCAGCCGATTGCTTCGTTGACCACATCCCGCAAGCTGACCACGCTGCTGCCCACTTCATGGGCAGCATGGTGTTGCTGATCGCGAATCACATCGTGGATATGTCGAACGTTGTCGTGCAGCGTCGAAATCAGCTGCGAGATCATTTCGCGATCGCTGTCCAGGGAAGCTGCCAGCCCTTCCAAATAGTCGGGGGTAGCGGCGACCAGTGCTTCTTCCTTGTCGGCATGTCTCAGCCGCTCCGCCAGCTTGCTAAGCGGCTCGATTCTCAATCCGTCGACCTGGCCGGCCGCCACATCCAGCAGGCTGTTGACGTTGGTCAGCACGTTGCCAACGTTGTGAATCACCGTGCTGGCAACCTGGCTGCGCCCGGCAGCGCGTGACGCTTCGGTCAGTTGTGTTTGGGCATTGCTCAGGCGAATCATCATGTGGTCGAATGCGCCGGCAAGTTCACCGATCTCATCATTGCTTGGCAGGACCAGCGGTTCGGTGTCAAAGCCCTGTTCGGCGACGCGATCCGAATGCTCGCGAATCGCAGTCAGCGGGCCGATCACAATTCGCTGCAGCAGCAACAGTAGCAACAGCAGTGCGCCGACCGATCCGAAAATGAACGAATTGCGGGCCATCGACGTGGTATGGCTGGAATGGGCGCTGATCTCGCGCGGCACTTGGACGTACAAATTGGCGAGTTGTTGGTTGTCGACTCCCGAAAGCTGAAACTCAACCACCAGGATCGAATCGTCCGCTTCCCACACGGTGAGTTCTTGTTTGGGTCTAGCCGTGCGCATCGACTGCAAGGAAAAATCAACTTGCGTCTGTTTGCGCAGCGAGGCGATCATCGCCTGGTCGATCGTCCGCCCGACGATCAACCATTGGCTGTCATCATCGCTGGCAGGTTCGGAGGGCTGAGTCTTCACGGCGGCGAACATGACCAGGGAATTGTCGGCCGTTCGAGTCATGCCGCGAAACGTGGGCGAGTCCGATTTCCAACAAAGATCGGCAAGAGTGGTGAGATCGCTTTTCTGTCTTTCCAGGGAGTCACTTTGCCGGTTGCGTTGCAGCCAGCTCCACGAATCGTCTTTTTGAAGCGCGGCAGCCCACTCCAAGTTCTCTCGCTCCGGCCCCGTCGAGCCCCGGGGCAAGACTTTGGCTGGACCCGTCTGGGGATCCTGGGAATCCAAGGATCGGGATTGGTGGCCCAACGCTCCGGCCCAATGTTCGGCCAGGTCGCTCAAGTGGTCCATGTTGGCATGAATCGCTGCCATCACGCGGTTGGCGTCACGGATGGCGCCGGCCCGTTCCAATGCGGCAAACTCCGGCTTGATCACCTGCTGCCGCACCATTTCGTCGATCGTCATAAAGACGAAGAACATGGCAGCCAGGGAGAGCACCAATTTGCTGCGCAACGAGCCGTGATGGCTGCGCACGCCACCATCCAGCGGCGCGTGGGGCGTCGCCTGGCGGTGCCGCGATTCGTTGCGTTCTGCCGTCATAGACCTTCAGTCGGACTACCTTGGTGGTTTGCCCAACTGTAGGTTTCGGATTGCGCCGACCGAGGATACCCGACCGCAGAACTACGGCATGTGGTCAGAGCGATTGGCCACTTGAATCGGCTGTACCGATTGCAACAGATGTCGTGATGCCGCCCGGATTCACTGATCCGAATGATGAAAAAAATAATCTCGCGCGGCGGGATGAAAATCGAGTCCATGCCATTCGGCCGCACGGTCTCGGGGAATCAACCCGACAAACAGCGGCGGCTCCTGATAAAGCGCTTCCAAGGCGGCAACCACCAGTTTCGACGGCGCGTCTTGGATCGTGGCCAGAAATGCCGTCGTCCCGACCGTGGCGATTCCTTGTGCCGGCATATCAGTTTGCAGGTAGTGACGAGAATCGATCGTCATCGTGCGCAGCGTCGGGTGCTGTTCTGAAATTTGGTTGGCCATCGGAATGGGCACCAGTTTCCAATGACCTCCGGCAAGCAACTCCGTTACCAGGGGGCTGCTGCGTCCGATGCAAATGACTGCAGCATCGGGAGCGTCGGGCTCGCGCAGCTCGGTCCACTCGATCTCTTCTCGGCGTACCTGGCCGGTCAACCCAAGCGATTGGAATAACAAATCGGCGGTCGCCCGCGATCCGCTGCCGTCGGGTCCGACGGCGACTCGGTGGCCGCGCAGGTCGGCGACCGATTGAATCATCGAATCTTCTCGTGCCAGCACGTGAATCGCTTCATAAAAAAGCGGCGCAACGACACACAATTCGTCTCCGATGATTGCCGTTGCCTGCATCGGCGCCAGATCGACCGTGCGTGAAATCAGGTTCTCACGATTGTCATCCGAACCACCGCTGTGAATGACGGTGGTGGTGATCGGATGTGCCGCTTCCAATCGCGATGCAAGCTCGTCCGAAAAATCGTTGTAAACTCCTCCCTGCAAACCGCCGGCGATCGCCACCGCGTCAGGCATCGCCTGGCGATGTTGGTTCCACAGCACCATCGCCGCAACCAGGAGGAAGGGCGAAAGCGAAGCGAGCAGCAACATGGCCGCCTGAAAACGTCGATGACTGGCCGAAGCGTTCAAAACGCGTCGACCGGTCAGCGCGCCGACCACCGGAACGCCTTCCAGCCAATGCCACATTTTCATCGCCACCGATCGCGGCCGAGCATCGATCGGTCGTCCTTCCAGGAACGCGTCCAGCTCATCGGCCAGATGTTCGGTCGAGTCGTATCGTTTGGCTGGGTTTTTCTCCAAGCACTTGGCGACGATCGTTTCCAGGTCAGCGGGCGCGTCGGCGCGAACCGATCGCAGCGGCGGCGCAGGGTTGTGGACCACCTGCACCAATGTTTGCACCACCGTATCGGCGATGATCGGAGGACGTCCCGCCAGGCAGGCAAACAGAATGGCGCCCAGAGAGTAAACATCGCTGTGGCGACTGGCCCGATCACTGTGCCCGCCGGCCTGTTCGGGAGCCATGTAGTGGGGCGTGCCGACCGCCGCACCGCTGTGCGTCACGCTGCTGTCGGCATCCATGTGTTTGGCCAACCCAAAATCGGTCACGTGAATCTGGTCGTTTTCATCGATCAGCACGTTGGCGGGTTTCAGGTCGCGGTGCAGGACTCCGTTTTGATGAGCGTGATGAATGGCCCTGGCCACGTCCCGAACGTACTTTGCCGCCTGCTCCGGTTGGATGACGTTGCTGTCGATGCGACGTTGCAAGTCGGTGCCCCGGATGTATTCCATTGAAAAGAAATGGTGACCGGCGCGGCGACCGAACTGGTGCACCGCGACGATGCCCGAATGATGCAATCGCGCCGCCGCTTGCGCCTCGGTGTAGAAACGCCGCACATCCGCTTCGTCGGCCAGCATTCCGCCACGAATCATCTTCACCGCCACCATCCGGTCCAAGTGATGCTGCTTGGCCAAGTAGACGACTCCCATTCCGCCGCGACCGATGACTTCCAGAAGTTGATAGTCGCCAAGATTGAACGGCAGTGTCGGACCGGGATCGCCTTTGGGACGATTGGCCATCGGCAAAGTGGCGGCGGGATCGCCTCCCGAATCGTTGCCGTCGGAAGCGTGAGCCGCGACGGTATCGGCACCGGGCGCCACTTCGGCCTCTTCGCCCAAGCCATCGGGTGCCGACGAAAGGGTGACTCGGCCGATCATGTCGGCCGCGTCCATCAATTGCTTCAGCTGGTCGGCCAGTTCGGGAAACTGCGCCAGGAATTCTTCCCGACTGGTGACCTCACCGGCATCACAAGATCGCAGGTAGGCTGCGAATGCTTCATCAAGGGGATCGTCGGTGGGCGGCGGATCAGCCATTTCGTTTCATGCGCCTTCGATGAATCCAACAAAACGTGCGCGATCAGTTTGCCGGATGGGAGCGCTGCGGTAACCACTAGCCCCAGCAAGTCACATGCCCCCGCTCATCCAAAACAGGCCGCAAAACGGAATCGAGCGGGCGCACCCTCCACGTCGAACCTACAGCCTGTGATTCTAATAGCAAAAGGGTGAACTCGGTGATGCCAACAGGATGCCAAATCCTGGTTGGGCCGCGAACTGGCCGGTATCGCTGTGAAAAAAGAATCGAAAATCCTTTGCGGCCAGCCGAGCACGGATCAAAGCCAGGGGCTGTTTTCGGTATCCATGATCGAACGCAGCTTCTGCAAGCCTCGCTTCAATAACCCGGCAACCGCCGTATCGCTTTTGCCCATTCGTTCGACAATCTCCGCCAGCGGCAGCCCTTCCATGTACCGCAATCGAATCGCTTCGGCCTGCGTTTCGGGCAACTCATGCAGCGATTCCAACAGCGCCATCACCGCCTCGGCCCGTATCGCCACTCCACTGGGGCTGGTGGTGCTGCCGGGCAACTGCTGAATCCATCCTCCCGCCGAATCGTTTCCTGGCGGCGGGGAAGCATCGACCTCACGCGTCAGCGAACGTTTTTGGGTCGTCACGTGGCGAGTGACGGCGGTGGCGACGTTGTTTTTCAACATCCCTCGCAGCCAGCCGGCAAATTCAGCCGGTGTCTCACCACGGAAATCGGGCAAGTCGCGTTTCGCCTCCAGGTAGGTCAACTGGACAATGTCAGCCGGGTCAACGCGGCGCCGCAATCGTTCGGAGAGATAGCGATGAGCTAGCATCAACAGATAGCCGCGATACTGCTCCAGCAATCGGCCAAGCGCCTCGTTATCGCCCTGCTTCGAGGCGATAACCAGTTGCGTTGTCGACATGTCCCCGTCCACGATTTTCAGCCTGTTTCGCTTTCCGATTGTCTGTTGTGTCCGATTTTACACCCACGCGATACAATCTAGTCGATCGGGCGATCTGCTGTAATCAAAATCGAACGGATCACGAAGAACAGCGTTTATTACCCCTCCGCAAGCACGGATAGGTCGATGAGTCAAATTTTGCAACCGAATCGTTTGTCACAGCATCGGATTCTGCCAGCCCGGCTGGTTTCATGGGTAGCCGCCACGGTGGGCGTCTGCATGCTGGCGGTGGCTGGATGCGGCGGCGACAGCGACAGCAACGAATCACCCAATTCCGACGTGGTGACGCCGCCGTCGCCGACGGAGAAGGTGTCGACGCCAGCCGAAACGACACCCACGGAATCCGAACCACCCGGCGGCCTTGAATTGCCCCCTGGCGAAATTCCTGACCAGTCACCGCCAGAAAATTCCGAATTGAAAGAGGGTGGCCTTGAATTGCCCAAGGATGCCGACGTGCCGGTCGAATCGAGCGCCAGCACCGGCAGCTCGGTCCAGTACGGAACTTGGGAAGAGATCGAGCAGCAGGTCAAGACCTCCGGCCAGATCACCGTTGTCGATCTTTGGTCGCTTGCTTGCGAACCCTGTTTGAAAGAGTTTCCCGGCTTAGTGCGATTGCACAAATCGCTAGGTCAGTCCGTCACCTGTGTTGCCGTGGACATGGACTACGACGGTCGCAAATCGCGGCCTCCGGAATACTATGCCGATCGAGTCACCGCCTTTTTAGAAAGTGTTGGCGCGGAGTTCACCACCTACATCAGCCGCACCCCCAGTGATGACATCTACTCGGCAACCAACCTTGATTCGATCCCCGCCGTGTTGATCTACGGCAAAGACGGCCAACTGGTGAAGGTCTTTTCCGACAGCGGTGACACGGTCGGATTCACCTACGACAAAGACATCATCCCGCTGGTCACCAAGCTGGCCGGTTAGGCCCAGTAGGTCGACTTGTCCCAAGTCGGCGAGCCTGTACCGTCAGCAACTTCTCCGAAGTCGCAGCATGCGTTTTCATGTCAGGCTACGATGGTTTCATGATCACATCCAAACCGACGACGGTCGTTTCGATGTTCCACTCGTCGCGGTTCCAGTGGGTGACGATTTTCTTGGCTTCCAAACGATCGAGCAGCTGTTCGACGTAGGTCGGCACCTTGTCTTCGAACTCCTGCAACAAGTCCAACTTGCGGCCGACCAGGTTGAGCACGCCGCGAAGTGAACCGCCACCGTGCTGCTTGATCCATTTCTTTCCTTCCGGCGAGGCGGGATCGGGACCTTTCAGGGTGAGCGCAAACGACTTGGCCGCCTTGCCGAAGGAGGCCATGATGCCGTCACCCAAACCGAAATAGTCGCTGTGCATGATATGAACGCATCCATCGCGTACCCGCGAGGCGCGATAGACGCCGTCGAGCGATGTTTCGATGAAGTCGTACTTCAGCGCCAGATTGATCGCCTTGGCCATGTGACGCAGTGCGATCGGTACCTTCACTTCCGTTGGCGAAACGCAAAGTTCCAGGTCGGTCACATCGCCGGCTCGCCGCGCGGTCACCGACTTGCCGCCACTCATTGGAATAGCGAAATCAAAGTTGTCGTCCCGCCCCGAACGTTTCTTGCTCATCTGCTTTCCCCGCGTTCTTCTTGTCAGCTGACCACTCAATTAAAAGGGCCGGTAGCCACTTGGCACAATATGCGGGCGATCGTTGGCGCAAGAAAGCTTCGGAAACCGCCGCGGGTGATAGCCCCACGGGCCGCGCCGATCTGATAACTTTTCAGCTGACAGAAGCGACTGGACGGGTCTTTCGACGGTCTTGCACGTTCGTTCGACCGGCCGAATCCCGCATTTTTCGCTGCGGGTCTCACCGCCGGCGAGCGGAGATTGCCAATCCGGCGTGGCCAATTAACATTGATTCGTCGTCGCGATCACTGACGGAAAACAAGATGCACAACGGTCGCTGGGAAGGAAGAAGTATCTCTCGATGAGTGACAAACTGCTGCGCGTCTACCATGCCATTCCGGCATCGCTGCGATCCTTTGCCGCAAGCATGTACGGCTACCGCCTGCTGCGGGAAAGATACGGAAAGGATTCCCAGCGGCTGATGGAGGAAGTCATCGAGCGAGACCATTGGTCTGCCCAGCAGTGGCAGCAGTGGCGCGAGCAACGGTTGGCCGAAGTGCTGCATCGCGCGGCGACCAAAGTACCCTACTACCGCGATCTGTGGACGGAGCGTCGACGGCGCGGCGACAAGTCCAGTTGGGAAGTGCTGGAGAACTGGCCGCTGCTTGACAAGGAACCAATCCGCAAAAATCCAAAAGCGTTCCTGGCCGATGATTGTGACACCCGTTCGATGATCGCCGCGTCGACCAGCGGTACAACCTTCAAACCGCTGAGCCTGTGGTGGAGCCAGGAAACTTCTCGACACTGGTACGCGCTGCAAGAGGTCAGGTGCAAGGGTTGGTTCGGCCAGGATCGAAACCAGCGCTGGGCGCACCTTGGCGCGCAGTGGGTCACTCCGATCGAACAACGCAAACCGCCCTTCTGGGTTTGGAATTCGCCGTTTCGACAGCTGTACATGTCGTCCTATCACCTCGCGCCGGACCTGGTGCCGCACTACCTGGATGCGATTCGCCGCTACAAGGTCCGCTATCTGTGGGGATACCCCTCTTCGTTGTATTCCCTTGCCAAAGGCGTACTGCGACTTGGCATTGATGATTTGAAAATGTCGGTCGCGATCACCGACGCGGAACAACTGTTTGACTATCAGCGGCAAACCATCGCCGAAGCGTTTCAATGTGCCGTTTGTGAAACCTATGGGATGAATGAGATCGTTGCCGGCGCCAACGAGTGTCCTCAGGGAACGATGCACTTGTGGCCAGAGGCTGGCTGGATTGAAGTGATGGAAAACGGCGCGCCCGCGCCTGCCGGTCAAACCGGCGAATTCGTTTGTACGGGATTGATCAATATCGACATGCCGCTGATTCGCTATCGCGTGGGCGATCGCGGCATGCTGAAGGATGACTCGCCTTGCCCCTGCGGTCGCACGCTGCCGGCGCTGGTGGGATTGGATGGCCGAGCAGACGATGTTTTGTACACGCGGGACGGCCGTGCGTTGGGGCGACTTTGTACAGTCATTCAAGGTGAGATCGCTGTTTATGAGGCGCAGCTGATTCAGGAGCAGCTGCAACGAATTCGAGTCAAATACGTTCCCACGCCCGAGTTTTCGCAGTCCGATGAGCAGTCGATCACGGATCGTTTGCGAGCTTGCATGGGGGATGTCAACGTGGTCTTCGAGGAAGTCGACCAGATTCAACGCGGACCCAACGGCAAGTTCCCCACGGTCGTCTGCAAACTTTCCAATGACGATCTGGAAGCGGTACGCTGCTAGATCGAGGGGTGCGCCGACTTGTCCCGCGTCGGCAGTTTCCGGGTATTCGCGACGCCGACTTGGGACAATTCGGCACCGACGCAGGTGATCGGCGATGCGCGATCTTAGGTATCGATGTATCGACTTCGACCAACACCGCGGTCGCTGGGACGGGTGGCTCCAAGAGGCTGCCGGTGCCGGCGCGTCACAGATCTCTGCGCACTTGGCCAGTTTTCGTGACTACCGCGCCGACGTCAGCTTGCACGTGATGGAAACGGCAAGCGGAGATTGGACGGCCGCCGTCGGATTGGTTTCCTGGAAGGTGCCCGGTGTGGGAGCGTCTTTTGGAGTGGGAATCGGCGGACCGGCCGGCGACGTCAACCATTGGCCGGCGCTGCTGGACGGCGTTTCGGATTGGTGCAAAAAGAAAAAGTGGATGTGTGTCGAGCTTGCTCCGCACCTGCCAGCGGCCGACCAGCAGGCTCACCTGGCATTGAAGGAAGCGGGGTTCGAGCCGGCGCCGATCTTTGCCCCGGTCTCTGGCCTGGGAGCGGACCTGCGAGTACGGCTGGGCGGAATCTCCGATGATCGCTTGCTGCGTTCCTTTCGCCGGCAAACCCGGCAACACGTCCAGCACAGTTTGAAAGAAGGGTACACCCTGGTTTATCCAACCGCCGAGGATGAGATTCGCAGCGCGGTTGCTTTTTTGCATGACACGTCGGTTGAAAACGGAATTCCATTCGGGCCGCAACACCGATTTCTCTCCGCCGTGCTTGATTTGGTCCGCAGCGAAACCGGTTACCTGTCCCTGGTGCAGCATGATGGAAAACGGCTGGCTGGAGGGGCTTTTGTGCGAGCCGGCCAGTCGCACGCCTGCTACCGGTTGGCCACCAAGCGAGACGACCAGCATCGGCGCGCCGCCTACTACCTGCACTGGCACGCGATGCTGCGGGCTCGCGATCAGCAGGCCCAGTGGTACTACCTGACCGGGCGGTCGACATCGTCGGTCTATCAGTTCAAGCGAGGTTTTCGCCCTGAAGAGTTTGAATTGCTCGGTTCCTATCGACAGGTGTTCCGGCCGGGATTGATGCGCGGAGTCCAGTCCGTTCAGCCGATCGCGCTGCAAGCAGCGCGGCGAGTGCTCGCAGTCGCCAATCGCTTGAGAGGACGCGCGTAGGCCGACTTGTTCCAAGTCGGCAAGCCTGTACCGTCGGCGACTTCTCCGAAGTCGCTTTTGCCAGTTCGGAGAACTGGCCGACAGTGATCGCCGACTTGGGACAAGTCGGCCTACTCAAGAAGCTGTTCGATTTGACGCGTGGTTGCTTGGACGTCGTGATGTTGTTCGATCAATCGTGTCGCCGCTTCGGCGCGACGTTCGGCCGACGTTCGGTCAGTGGCGAATTGAAGGATCGCGCTGGCCAGTTGATCTGGTTGCTTCGGCGGAGCCCACAAAATCGTCGGCTGGTCACGCTCTAGCTGGACCGTGCCACCGGCCCGCGTGGCGATCACTGGCGTTCCCAGCGCCATCGCTTCCAGAACAACGTTCGGCATGCCCTCGAAGTGAGACGGCAGGACCAGCGCATCGGCGGTGGCGATCGCCGCAGCCGGCTGATCCAGCGCGCCCAGAAATTCAACGGCGTGGCGGCAATCGGCGGCATTCCATTGTTGCTGCAGATCGTCTCTTTGTGGTCCGTCGCCGATCAGCCACAGTCGGATCGGCGGCACATCGGCGGGCCAGGACGAGTCGGTGTGCTGAAGAGCCGACAACAAATCGCGATGCCCCTTTTCTTCGGTCATCCTTCCCACGCATACCAGGGTGAGCCGTTGATCGCGGGGCGGCCGATTCTTCATCGCGGCCTTGCGAATCGATTCGGCGTCGACCGGGTTGGGGATGACCCGCAGCGAATCGGCCGGCAAGCGATAGTACTGTTGTGCCGACTGCGCGGCTTGCTGGCTGACGGCCACCACCTGATGAGACTGGTGATACGCACGGGCAAGTCGCCGCCGCTTGAGCCAAACAAATCGATTCTCTACCAACGGCAGCGCCAGATGCGGCGGGCTGACGATCGTGGAAACTCGCCGGATACCCAGCGGCCTTGTGGCTGGACCGGCGATCAACGTCATGTGAAACGTGCGATCGTAAACCACGTCGATCGACTCTCGCTGAATCAGACCGCGCAAGTGATTGACTTGCTGCGATAGAACTCGACCGGGAAAATAAACACCGCCGGATGAAGCGACATCGTCAAACGAATGGATCGGCACATCATCGGGCACCTGCGACAACAGCGACCCCGCCTTATCGGTCAGGTACAAATGGGGCGTGAATCGTGACCGATCAAGATGCTGAAGCAACAACAACGTCTGTCGTTCGCTGCCACCGCCGCGCATCGAACTGATCATCAGGAGGACGGATCGCGGCATCACTTACGGCCGATGGGATTGCGGAACCACAACGTCGACCCAAACCAAACGATGATCGCTGGCCGCGATCATACCGCGATCGGGAGCATCCTTTTGGGGCCAGTACACACCGCTGCCTTGCAGTGTCAGTCGCCGGCAGGGCAGCACGTAATCGATCCGCATGTTTCGATTGCCGCCAAAGCTGGCGGTGTGTCGCGACGGATCGCCAGCTGTCGCGGTTCGGCCGGCAGCTTCTTCGGCAGCACCGTCACTGCGAGGGCGCGGGTCGTTGACCTTGGGATGATTCAGTAAATCTTGGATCGCATCACGTCGTGAATCGCCGGCATCGGGATCGGAATTCAAGTCGCCCATGATCACAAACATCGCGGCCGACGTCAGCCCACCCCGCCGGCCACGATCGTCGATCAGGTATTCGGACGATTCGCTCAAATAGTTAATCCAAAATCGAATTTCATCGTGATTGCGGCAGCCGTTGCGATCTTCGGCACCATCAAAGACCGGTGGCGTTGGATGGCTGGCCAAAATATGGACCACCGCGCCGCCCAATCGAATCGGTACGTCAACGTGGTTCTTGCTAGAGAGGCGAAGCTTGGACCAAACCGCGTCGTTGTAGTAGGACTGGCCCGTTTGCGGATCGACGGGCCGCAGCGCTGCTGGCAAATCTTTCCAAAGGTACTTTTGAAATGTACGCATCATCCCTTCGTCGATCGGATATTGGCTGAAGATTGCCATCGCGTACTGGCCGGGATAGAAGCCGAAACCCCAAGCATCGTTAGGTTCGTTCGTTTTGCCGTTGCGGTTTAAGTCGAGTCCCGAATCGACGCCGGTATTGCTGGGCAGCGAAACCACGAACGGATAGTCGACCGGTTTTCGTCCCGATTGCGACACCGAAAAATAGTTTTCGGCTAGCAGACGGGCGACGCTGCCGTCACTGTGATGATCAATCTCGTTGATCAGCAGAATGTCGGGCCGGACGGTCTGCACGATCGCGGCAACCTTCTGTGCCTGAGGATCCTGCTGGTCCCGCAACCGCTCGAGTACTTCGTTGGAGCCTTTTCCATAAAGAGAAGCGTTGTAGGTTGCAATTCGGATCGTTTTCGGTTCTTCCCCCATGGCAGCGCCGATTCCCGTCAGAAGCGGGAGGGCAAGGAACATGCCAGGCAGCATCTGGGGCAAAACGAACGAAAGAAAACAGAACCGCATCGGGGATTGCCTGATTCGCTTGGACACTTGAAGTTGGTGTCACACAGTTTAACGACTTCGGCCCAAGACAGACTCACGCACTTGATGAAACTGGCAAACATTCCAACCACCCAATTGCATCATCATTTTGGTGCGATCGTCACCGACAACGGGCGATGCCGTTTTGGGCTTTGGGCTCCGGCGCATGATCGCGTGGTCGTCGATCTGATCGATCGCAATAAGCGGGTTCCGATGCGGAGGTGTGACGACGGCTTTCATGTTGCCGAAGTCGCCGGCGTCGGCGCAGGAGACCGTTACCTTTTTCGCGTGGACGATCAACGGGCGTTTCCCGATCCGGCGTCGCGATTTCAGCCCGATGGTGTGCACGGACCAAGCGAGGTTATTTCGTGCAGCTTCGATTGGCACGACAGCCATTGGCAGGGAGTCGAAAAAGAAGACCTGGTGATCTACGAACTGCACGTCGGAACGTTCACCCAGGAGGGTACTTTTCGGGCCGCGATCGACCGATTGGATGAATTGGTCGATTTGGGAATCACCGCGGTAGAGTTGATGCCCGTAGCCGATTCGGCTGGCCGATGGAACTGGGGCTATGACGGGGTTTGTCTCTTCGCGCCCCACCGCAACTTCGGTACTCCGGACGAATTCCGGCAACTGGTCGATGCTGCTCACGGCAAAGGTTTGGCTGTCATCTTGGACGTCGTCTACAACCATCTTGGTCCGGAAGGAAACTACTTGTCACAGTGGGGGCCTTATCTGTCCGGCAAGCATCAAACCGTTTGGGGCGCGGCACCTAACTTTGACGATCCCCAGCACGCGGCGGCAGTGCGTCGTTTTTTCATTGCCAATGCGATTCATTGGCTGGACGAATATCACATCGACGCTCTTCGCGTGGACGCCATCCACTGCATGCGCGATGACAGCCAGCGGCACATCGCGGCTGAAATGGCTGACGCCGTAAAACAGTGGTCCGGTCAAACCGGACGGCGGTCGATGCTGATTGCCGAAAGCAACGTTTACGATCCGGAAATGCTGACGGCGACCGACGACGGCGGAGTCGGCTTCGATGCGCAGTGGTGTGACGATTTTTTGCACAGCGTGTTCGCCGTGGTCCGACCGGGCGAAGAGCTATGTCACCGCACCTATCATCCGGATGTGGACCTGGATCAAACGCTTCGCATGGGATACGTGTACGAAGGAACCTTGCGAAAGCATCGAGTTCGTCGCCCATTGTCACCGCGCGTCGAAACCCACTCCATGATCTACTCGATACAAAATCATGATTTCATCGGCAATCACCCGCTGGGAAAGCGGTTTCATCAATTGACTTCGATCGACACGCAAAAGGCGGCGGCGGCACTGCTGATCCTTTCCCCTGCCATTCCGATGATTTTCATGGGGGAAGAGTTCGCTTGTGAACATCCGTTTCAGTTCTTTGTCGATTTCGGCGACCCGGCGCTTCGCCGTGCGGTCGTCGAGGGCCGGCGGCGGGAGTATCCGCAGCACGATTGGTCAAGCGGCACGTTGCCGACCGACCCCGAAGCCTTCTTCTCATCCAAAATCGGAGCAGCGCAGCTAGGAAACCTCGACCTGCGGCGATGGTACTGCCGGCTGATTCGCTGGCGAAAAGAATGGCGAAGGTCGGAGCTTCTTCGCGATCAAAGCTTGAACGTCGAAACGGACCTCCGCCTCGGACTTTTTGTCTTGCGTTACGCCGACGATCGGCAAACCGCCCAGCTGCTGGTCCGATTGGCGGCCGATCAACAGTCTGCTCAGCCGTGTGACGTCGAATGTTGCGGAGAACTCATCATCGATTCACGACCGGGACAAACGACCGCGTCACAGCTGCTGCCCAATCATGCCAAAGTTTTTGTGGAGAACACGAAAACCGGACCGCCGGGTCGTTCGTCATAGTATTGGAAACCTCTCTGCGTCTCCTTTTCCGGCGGAAAGCCAATCGCACCACTTTCAAACTCGACCTTTTCTATCGCCATGAACCACGATTCGATGCAAACTCCACGTTGGCTCCTCTGCGTCACCTCGCTGGCGATGTTGCTGCTACTTGGATGCGGCCCCCAATACGACTACGCATCCACGAAATCGTCGATCGAGCCGGCGATGGCGGACAGTCCCGACATGATGGAGACGGCCGAGATGGAGATGGCCGGCGAAGAAGCCGCAGCGCTGGTGAATCTGATTCCCCAGGGCCAGGCGAATCAAGTCGCCGTCGACAACCGCAAGATCATCTACAACTCCACGATCTCGTTGGTCGTGGATGACTATGCCAGGTTCGAGTCGGAGCTGCCGGGATTGGTCGCCAAACATGGTGGGTTCGTTGCCAGTTCGGATACCGACCGACGCTATCAAGATCAACAAACGGGAACCTGGGTCGTGCGGATTCCGGTTGCCCAGTACACACCGTTTCTTTCCGGGATCACCGCGCTCGGCTTTGCGGAATCGCGAAGCGAAAACGCTCAGGACGTGACCGAGGAATACGTGGACGTGGAAGCCCGCATCAAAAACAAACGGACGCTCGAACAACGCATCATCACGATGTTGGAAGAACGATCCGGCAAGTTGTCCGATGTCTTGGAGATCGAACGCGAACTATCGCGAGTGCGTGAAGAGATCGAGCGGATGGAGGGGAGATTGCGTTTCCTGAAGGACCGTACCAGTCTGGCCACCGTCACAATCAACTGCCGAGAGCAAAAAGAATACGAACCGCCGGAGGCTCCCACTTTCGTTTCCCGCGCCAGTCAGTCCTGGAGCGGTTCGCTTCATTCTCTTCGCTTCACCGCGGAAAATCTGGTGATCGGATTGATCGCGGTCGCTCCCTGGCTTGTTGTTCTAAGTATCCCGGTCGTGGTGGCTTGGAAGTTGGCCAAACGCTGGTTCCGAAAAAGATTTGGAACCAGTTCGCCCTCGTAGGCCGTAACAAGCAAGCCCTTACGGTGCCGGAACTTCGGTCGCCTGCGGGAAGTTTTTTCGTCTCCCGCGCTGCGCGCAAGTATGAACCGGCTTGCGAAGTTACGGCATGGTTTTCCGCCTACGCGAATCATCCGGGCTAAGCTTCAATCCGACGATCTTTCGGCCAGTTCTCCGCTCCTTTGCTGCGCGAAGCGACTTCGGAGAAGTCGCCGACGATTCTGGTCAACCCGAACCGGAGTGTTGCAAATCAACACCACTGGTCTGGTTACTCTTTTTAGCGCCCGCAGCCCGCCGCCAGAGGGCAAGGATCTCGGCGGTCAAGCTATCGGCCGTCGTGCGGTGATAAGGCGAATCAGCGGGAAGCCCTTCGGTCAACCGCCGATGTGCTTTGCCCAAGTTGTGATAGGGCAAGCTGGGAAAGAGGTGATGCAACGCGTGATAGCGTGTGCCGATCGGTCCCCACAACTCGGTAATCCAAGCATGGTTGGGGTAGTTGATCGAGTCGAGCATTTGCTCCTCGAACGTCATCTCCCCCTCTTTGTTGGTCCAACGATGGGCGCCCAGGGTGCGCAGTTCGTTCAGCACCAACAAGCCGACTCCCACCGAGTAGGCGATCAGCAGGAATTGATCCAGCCAGTGGCCGAACATGATTTGCCCACGACAGACAAAGAAGACACACCACGCGAAACAGAAAAACTCTTGCAACACCACCACTCGCATCAATCCCGGTCCGGCGTCGCTGCGCTGATAGGTCGGATCGACCAACATGGTTGAAGCATGGCGATGCACCCAGCGGCGCGCGCCTGGAATGAACCAGCAAATCGGGCTGATGATCAGAAAGCGGGCCAAACCTAGAATCGGAATGACAAGGGCTTGCACGATGAACCCGACGATCATCCACCGTCCATTGTGGCTCAGCGCAAGGTACTCCCCGTCATGATCGGTGCCGTAGTGTTTTCGGCGATGATGATCGACGTGCGGGTAGTAAAGAAACGACGGCACGAAAAACAAGATTCCGCACAGCGCATTCCAAGCGAAACGAAATCCCAAGAACTTGCCCTTCGGCAAATGAATCAGTTCGTGAATGAACATCAACGATCGCATGTACGCGATCACCGTGACCAGGTACAACACGATCACCGCGGGAACAAGCCAGGGAACATCGGGGGATCGACGGATCAGGCCATCCATCGTCAAGATGGCGGCATGTCCCGTGAAAATCGAGACCAAGAAATCAATCCAGTAGATGACTGGATTGGGCTGTTTCAGATCGCCGATCAGACTTCTGGCCTGAGAAAACGAAAAACCGGCAGATGGGTGGGAAGGGGATGCAGAGGACATGACGTCAAGATCCGAGTTGAGGCGGAAAAATTAGAGGTCACGCGCGGTTGGTCTCCTTATCGACCACGGGGAATACCTTCTTTTCTATCAATCGATATTCGTCACAGTTTTATGGCCGGGCAAGCGTAAAATTGTCGCAAATATCGATGGTACGGAATGAAAGGACCAAATGCGGGTCATCGTGATCGGAGCGGGAGCGGCCGGCCTGGTCGCCGCGGCAGAAGCAGCCAGCAGAGCTGCGGATGTCACCCTGCTGGAAAAGAACAACAAGACCGGCGTCAAAATCCTGATGTCGGGCGGAACCCGCTGCAATTTGACCCACGACACCGACGCGCGAGGGATCACGGTCCAATTCGGACAGGCGGCAAGGTTTCTGCAGCCCAGCGTCGGCGCGTTTCCGCCCGATGCCGTGGTGCGCATGTTCAGCAAGTGGGACTTGCCCACGAAAGTCGAATCGACCGGAAAAATCTTCCCCCAAAGCGACCGAGCTTTGGATGTTCGCAACGCGCTTCAGCGGCAAGCGATCGAGTCGGGCGTCAAAATCCGAATGAACAGCACCGTCACCGGATTGCGACAAGATCAACATGGCTGGCAAGTCGACTTGACCAAGGAATCGCTCCGGGCCGATCGAGTCATCGTCACGGCGGGAGGAAAGAGTTGGCCCCGCTGCGGAACGACCGGCGATGCCTATCCATGGCTGCGCCAAATCGGACATACCGTTGTGCCGCCGCGACCAGCGCTGGTCCCTTTGGTGGGAGGTTACCCGTGGACTCACGCGATCTCTGGCGTCACCGTGAACGATTGTGTTGCATCGGTATCGCCGCTAACGCCGCTTCCAGGAAAGAAGCAAAGAACACTTGCCCGCCGACGTGCATCGTGGTTGTTCACTCATTTTGGTTTTTCCGGACCCGCGGCGATGGATGTTAGCGGCGCGATCACCGCCGCCGATTCGCCGAGCGCTGTGCGACTGAGTATCGATTTGCTGCCCGAACTGCCCGATTCGAAGCTGCGAGAAATTTTCGCCGACCTTCGATCCGACGGCGGTCGTCGCCGAGTATCGGCAGTGCTGGGCGAGTGGCTGCCAAAGCGACTCGCCGAAGCGCTGGTCCCGTCGGCGATTGCTCCGAAATCGCATCGGCACAGCCAGTTCGGTGAACAGAGGGATGGTTCTCGTAGCCAGTTCGGAGAACGGGCCGACGGTGACGAGTTGACCGTTGCTCAGCTGTCTCGGTCGTTGCTTCAGAAGCTGGTTCAGAACGTCAAGCGGTTGGAATTGCCGATCACCGGCACGCGCGGATTTGCCAAAGCGGAAGTCACCGCCGGTGGTGTTTCGCTGAAAGAAATCGATCCCAAAACAATGGCCAGCCGCATCGCCGACAACTTGTACATCGCTGGCGAGGTGTTGGACGTCGACGGTCCGATCGGCGGTTACAACTTTCAAGCCGCCTTCGCCACCGGGCGAGCCGCCGGAATCGCCGCGGGGACGCAGGCATGCTAATGGCGACTTTTGCTACCGCCGAACCTACCGCGTGATCTGCTGTTGGCCGAACGTGTTTTCCGCATCCGCACTTTGCAGCGGTCTACCCGGATCGGTGTGGGAATGACCGCTCGTCTGTCCGCGTGAAACACGATGTTGGTTCAAAAAGTCGAGATTCTTTTCGGCCGACCGGCTGAGGTTCATTTCAGTTTCAATCGTTTGTCGCTGGGCGCGATCGAGATGCTCGATGGCATTTTCCAGGTCGAAATGGGCCAAAATGCCGTGCGAATCGGCCGCTTTGGACAGTTCGTGTTTGACCAGTTTCAGTTCGTGCTGCAGTTCAAGGATGTGATCTTGGGCAGCCTCCACCGCCGCTTCGGATTCCTCCAGCGCCGTCGTATCGAACTCCACGCCGGCCAGCGATCGGATACCGGCGTCGTTGAGGATGTTTTTGACGCGGTCGGGCGCGAACAGCAGCGACAGCATCGCGACCACGATGATGAACTCCCGCAGCGCGGTAAAACTGTCACGCAGATTCGAATATCGTGTAGGTTCGGTCGACATCGACTCGCCTAGGGTTGGTAGCCTGCCTGTCTTTCGCTTCCCGACGGGGTCGATGTCCAGACCAGTTCTCCATCAGGTAGGATGAAGCAGTAGCGATTTTTTCCAGATTGGTCCTGTTCATGCCCGATTTGATTGCACAAGGACCGACACACGAGGATCGGTGGCGGCGGGAACTGCCCGAAGCCGCTTCGGGGATCGAAATCTTGGTGGGTCGAGCTGAGGCGGATTGGAACGTTCCCTGGGACGCGATGATTTCTCGCGCCCACGTTCGATTGACTCCATTGTCCAGCGATCGGGTCGAAGTCCGCTGCTTGGAAACGGCTCGCAACGCCGTCTTTCATCGTGGCCAGAAAACGATCCGATTCACGCTGGTGCCGGGCGAGCATTTCGTGATCGGACACACCACCTTCACGTTGGCCAATCGCCCCGGCGCGTCGGAGTCGTCGGCCGCCGAAGATGTCACCGAGCATGCCTACGACCTGAATCTGCTGCGCCGGCGGCATTTCCGCGACGCTGCTTCGCGGATCGAAATGCTCAGTCGGTTGCCCGACCTGATCACCAGCAGCGGAAGTGATGAGGAATTGCTTGTACGCGTCACCAGCGTTCTGCTGCAAGCGACTCCGTCGGCTTCGGCCGTCGCGATTGTTACCAGCAACGAGCAGCAGTCAGACGAATCGGCCGGCCAGCCGATCAAGATCCTGCACTACGACAGCCGAGTTCCCGGTACCGACGGCCCGCCGGTCAGCGCGCGGCTGGTGCGAAGCGCGGTCGAAAAAAGGGAAAGTGTGCTTCATCTTTGGTCGGGTTATCGGCAGGACGCGCTAGCGTACACTGCTAGCGAGGATGTCGATTGGGCGTTCTGCGTTCCGCTGCGAAGCGAAGCGTGTCCGGGGTGGGCGCTTTACGTATCGGGCCAATTGATCTCCAGCCCCGAATTTGATTTGGGCAAGTCGCTGCAAGCCGCACCGGATGAATTGCAGGACGATGTCAAGTTTGCGGAACTGGTGGGAACCACCATCGCCAACCTTCGACAAAGCCGCCGGCTGGAACGGCGACAAGCAGCCATCCGACACTTCTTTGCCCCGGTGGTCATGGAGGCCCTTGCCGGTCGTGAAACCGACGAAGTGTTGGAGCCGCGAGTGGCGGAGTTGTCGGTGATGTTTTGCGATCTACGAGGATTTTCGCGGCGCAGTGAAAGAGACGCCGATCATCTGCTGGAACTGCTTGCCTGCGTCAGCGATGCCCTGGGAGTGATGACTCGGCACATCTTGGATACTGGCGGCGTGATCGGCGACTTCCACGGAGACGCCGCGATGGGTTTTTGGGGATGGCCGCTTCGCCAAGCCGATAGCGCGGTCCGCGCCGCCACCGCCGCGATGCGGATTCGCACCAACAATCACCAAAACGCATCGGGCGACGGATTTCATTGCGGAATCGGAATTGCTACCGGCCGCGCCGTCGCGGGACGGATCGGAACGGTCGATCAAGTGAAAGTCACCGCGTTTGGCCCGGTGGTGAACTTGGCTAGCCGTCTGGAGGGAGTCTCCAAAAATTTCGGCTCGGAAGTGATTCTTGATTCTGCCACCGCCGAGGCGATCAGAGCGGCTGCCCAGCCGCAGCTGCGCACCCGCCGTTTGGCTCGCGTGCGGCCCGCCGGTTTGGACAAACCGGTCGATATCCACGAGTTGCTGCCCGGCGCCGGTGTGACACCTTCGCTGACCGACCAGCAGATCGAAGAATATGAACGGAGCTTGGATGCGCTGATCGAAGGCCAATGGAATGAAGCATACGAAAGGTTGCACGCCTTGCCGGCATGGGACCGGCCCAAAGACGCTTTGTTGGCAACGATCTTGCGCCACAATCGAGTTCCCCCCGACACCTGGAACGGCGTGATCGATTTGCCGAAAATGTAGATCTTCGCAGCGTCCCTATCCAACTTCGATCCGTTCCAAGCATTCAGAAGCGGTATCTCGTGAGCGGAAACCACCAACAGCCCATCGAAATGTCGCCCATGGTCATGATCGCGATCGGCGTGGTGGTGATGGTCGGTCTGTTGGGAAGAGGCAAAGAAGACGACCAGGGCGCCGACATCGTTCGGCTATCGGGCGAAACGATCGAGTTCAACTCGTTGGGCGTAAAAATTGGTCCCGCCGAAGGTTGGTCTCATCTATCCACCGCCCAGCATCACCGTGCCCGGCGGTTGGTCTACGTCAACGAAGCGGCGAACCTGATTGTCAAATTCGGTCCCTTTCCCTTTTCATCCTGGCCGCCGACCGCCGACCAGCAGGCAAGGAACGCCATCCGTCTGCCGAAGGATCCGCAAATCTCCACCGACCAGTACGACCACCTGTCGATCCAGTGGTGTGTCTCCAAAGACAAAAGCCGGCTCTACGGCAGGTTAAAACACCAGCAAGTCGATCTGCTTGTCGAAGTCTGGACTCACAGTGGTGACGCGAAAGTCGAAGGTCCGCTGACCGAATTATGCAACGCCATTCAGCCAGCCCATTGATCACAACTATCGTGGAATCCGCTGATAGCGCGCAATCACCTCATGCAGATCTTCATCTCGGCAGTGAAGGCGTTTGCGGAAGACTCCCAGGGTGTCGACGGAGATCTCGACGTCAAGGTAGTTGAGCAGGATGTGGTAGTGATTGCGGTTCCAGAAATCGTGGATCGCGATCCGCGATCCGCGGTCGACGCAGAGTAGAACGTTCAACGCACAGGCGACTCGGAATCGCCCGTCGATCAGGACGGTGTCCCAGTCTCCGCCCAGGGCGTGAACGACTGCCGAATAATCGGGCCAGCGATCGGCGGTCGATTCGTCGGTAGGAAAGCCCCACGTTCTGGTCGGCCCGATGTCAATCAAGTGTAGACGCAGTCTGCCCAAAGCCATGTGGTTACGGATGTCTTCGGATTGTTCGTACAGCGAACCGGCAAACTGGGCACTCGATTCCACCACGTCGATCGAGCTCACTCCGCTCCGCTGGCAAGCCCACACTGTGCTTTGTCCCAAGCCGAATTCCAGATAGCGACGGGTGTTGTCCAAAACTGCCAGCAACGTCGTCTGTTCAGGCTCGGTCATCGTGGAACCGGGCGTTGGTTGTGCGGCCGGACCCGTCGGGCTTGACATCTGGAGTGTTCCCGTCGACTTGGAATGTGGGTTGTTCTTGATGATTCTATCATGGCCGGTTCTCGCGACAGGCGACCGATTGATAAGATGGTTCCAGCAAAATTTCGAGACAAAAGGAAAGGTGATTCTTGAACGACTTTGCCGCGATCACCTGTTACTTCAACCCCTGCGGTTACGAGGCGCGGCAGCGAGTCTACGGGCGATTTGCGGCCAACCTAGAGCGACAGGGCGTGGAGTTGTGGACGATTGAGGCCTCGCTTCCCCGAAAGGAGTTTCAAGTTCCTGAGGGGCAGCGGGTGGTTCGCAGGACGTTGCCGGGCGACGACTGGCTTTGGCAAAAAGAACGGCTATTGAATCTGTTGATCGCGGAGCTTCCGCCCCGAATTCAGAAAATCGCTTGGCTGGATGGCGACTTGCTTTTTCAAAGTGACCAATGGGCAACGATGGCTTCGCAGGCGCTCGACACTTGGCCGGTGATTCAGCCGTTCGAGAACGCTTGTTGGTTGGGGCCGGATGAACAACCCATTCCCTGGCCGGCGTCGGCCGACCCGTTGCCGAGCTGCGGTTACATGGCGACTCACCATCCGGGCGACGCCACCAATTTTCGTTTTGGTGCCGTGGGGCTGGCTTGGGCGGCGCGGCGCGAGCTGTTGCAACAACATGGATTGTACGAACACGACATTGCCGGCGGCGCCGACGCGCTGATGGCGCTGGCCTTTTTTGGCAGGCAAGATCATCCTTTTTTGAACATTGGCAACGCGGCGATGGTTCGGTTCGGACGCGCCTACATCGACAGGGTTTACGGTGGCGTGAGAGGATTCGTGGGATACTCTCCCGGCCTGGTGTCGCACCTTTGGCATGGGCGTTTCCGCGACCGGCAATACTGGCAGCGTCGGCGCCGATTGGCGCAGCTGGGATACGATCCGGCCCGCGACATCGAAGAGGATCCCGAGACAGGATTGTTAAGATGGTCGCCAGCGGCAAGTTCAGAACTGCGCGCCTTTTTGAAGAGCTTCTTTGCAGCCCGGCAGGAGGACCAGACGCGATGACTTCGCCCGTGGAATCATCCGTCGGCTTCTTCCTTTCCGGTTAGCAACGAATTTTGAGTGGCTCGGCAGAGATTGAGCAACAGTTGGGTGTTTCGAAGTAGGTTGATCCACTGCATGTTTTCTTCGGCGGCATCCGATTCGATCTTGTCGGCCGCCGTTGCAATCGAGTCAATGCGATGGTGACGGGCCATCGCTCCCAAACGTGACGCCAAGGTTTGCAGGCCGTCGACGTCGCGGGCATCCAGCGCATCGGCCAGACGTTCGATTTGCAGGCCGATTTGCATCGCGGTTTGTTTTGGGATCGGCCCGTCGGTGTGATTGGTGACGGCATGTCGTTGGCAAATGGTTTCAGCAAAATGCTCGACCAGGGTAGGATCGAACTGTGACCCGGCGCACCTCCGCAGCTCGGCGATCGCTTCGTCGTGGCTACGACCTTCCCGATAGACTCGGTTGGTGATCATCGCGTCGTAGCTGTCGGCGATCGCCAACAGCCTGGCAGCCAGTGGGATGTCGTTTCCGCTGGGAAGGTGACTGTCGCTGTCGCGCGGCTGGTAGCAGGCGCGGTGGGTTTGAATGATCTCACTGAGCTGGGGACAGTTGAACGTCCCGGCGACGATTTCCACTCCGATGCGATCGTGCCCTCGCATCAATTTCCACTCTTCGGGTGTCAGTGGGCCGGGCTTCAGCAGCACATTGTCGGGCACACCAATTTTTCCGATGTCGTGCAGCAGCGCTGCAATTTCCAGAATATACGTGTCTCGCTGGCCGAGCATTCCGGAGGCCAGACGGACGCAAAGGTCAGCGACGCGGCGCGAATGTTCGGCCGTTTCGGAATCGCGATAGGCCAGCGCGCTGACCAGTGCCGTCACCGCCTGAAACGGCAAACCGGTGGCAATCGCCGGCGGATCTTCCTCGGCCGGCTGCTGGTCGAGATCGACCGACATCGATTCCATTTCGTGCGAGAAGACGACAACCTGATTCCGTCCGCCGCGTTTGGCAACATACAAACTGCTGTCGGCTTGTTGAATCAATTCCTGGGGTTCGGATGCCCGAAGCTCGGTCGACGACACGCCGATGCTGACGGTCAACTTCAACTCAGTGGTCTGTTCCAACTCAATCCGTTCGATGGCTTCGCGCACTGCTTCGGCTTGCTGGTGTGCCCGATCCAGCGGCGTTTCGGGCAGGATGACACAAAATTCTTCACCACCATACCGGCAAACCAGGGCGGGTGCCGGAAAGGAAGCTTGAATGACTTCGGCGACCGCGCACAAAACTTGATCACCGATTTGGTGCCCGTAAGTATCGTTGACTTGTTTGAAGTCGTCGTTATCGATCATCAAGCAGGCAATCGGTTCGCGGTCGCGTCGCGGCTGGTTCCATGCCGCCTCGAACTGTTCGAACAGAGCGCGGCGATTCAGGCAGCCGGTCAGCGAGTCTTGGTTGGCTAGGATCTCCAGCTCGCGATTCTTGCTGCTGATCTCATCGCGGCTGTTTCGCAGCATCGCCAACATCTGTTCTAATTCAGCGCGATGCTGTTCCACTTCCGTGACATCGCGAAAGGTGGCCAGCGCACCGCGACGCTTTGAATCGGACGGTGAAATGGGGGACGAATTGATCGAGAAAAATCGGCACTCCCCGCCGGGAAGCTGGTATCGCATCAGCTGTTCGATCTGCGGTGTGGCGTGGCGGATCGCGCGGTTCCAGGGAAAATCTTCGCAACCGGCGATTTCGCTGCAGATCCAGGGCAGCTCACTGGCGCGGCGACCCAGAAGTTCCTGTTGGCTGGCGCCGACCGTTTCGCAAAACGACCGATTGGCTAAGATGATTCGCTCCCATTCGTCCATCACCAGCAACCCTTCGGAGAGTGTATCGAGAGCCTGGCGTATTCGATCCGGCGCCACCTGCGTCGCCTCGAACGATCCCATCATGGCCACCACAAACAGGGTGTAAACGCACAGTCCGACCACTACAAAAAAGGCGATCAACCGGATCAACGGGTGTTGCAGCGACGACCACCAGCCCGCCGACACGGGCGCCGCGTAGTAGAACTCCGCCTGGCCGTACATGACGCCGTCCAATTTCACCGAAACACTGCGGGGAAGATCGCCGCTGAGTTTTTCGGCTTGCAGCCGGTCGAGAGGTTGGCCGCTGCGTTGTTGCCAAAGCGCTACATCAGGTGATCCGATCAGCCATTGCTGCTGCTCGGTGGTCAGGTTCACCGCAATCAGTTCCGGATCGCGGCGGATCAGTTCCTGCAACACCGATTCGGTTTGCTGCCACTGGCCATCGCGGATCATCGCCGCGGCGGTCACGGAGATATCTTGGCACCGCTGCTCGCGCGCCTGTTCGGCGTAGTGGGCCGAATCAGGAAACAGACCGATCCATTGCCCGCCAATGATCAATCCCACGCCCACGCAAACGAGGGCAATGGCAAGTCGTATCGATGCGAAATAAGACTTCAACAAGGATCGAACTCGGCTTGTGTGGGTGCCCTAGCCAGAGCGGCGGTGAAGCGAAACCGGGGACGGAAAAGCAACTTCGAAGAAAAAAGTACCCCTCCTTGGCGTGAAACCTCTGGGGGGCCGACTTCTCCGAACCGGGTATAGGAAGTTTGGGCTACCACTTGCGGCGATGCGCTTTTTGAAGCGCCGGAGACTTCAGGACCCGTCAAAACAGATCCAGATCGCGATGTCGTAACGGTCGTGGCGGTTTTGCGACCAGACGCGGAAACACGGTTTTCGCGAATTCCGACATGCAGCAATGCGTGACCTAGAGTTCAGCGGCGCTGCGCGCGCCAGATTCGTTTTCTGACAACTTGTATCAAGGGGGGAAGCCGCCTGTGTTTGACACTTCCGGCGCACGACTGTTGCTGATCCAGAAAGAACCGGTCCTAGCGGAGCTGGCCAGCTTTCGCCTGGAACTGCTCGGTTACCAGATCGATGTGGTGGAAACGGGCGGAGAGGCGATGGCCTTCATCGCCAAGACGATGCCCGACATGGTGATCGTCGACACCACCTTGCCTGACGTCGACGGGATCGAATGGATCGCCAGGATGCGAACCGAGTACACGCCGGAACAACTGCCGGTCTTGGTGTTTTCGCTCGACCCCAGCTTGGAGACGGTCGAACGCGCCTATCATGCCGGCGCGCAGGACTACCTGATCACTCCTTTTGATCCCACGATCATGGAAGAAAAAATCGAAACTCTGTTGGCCGGCCGCGTGATGGCAGCCCGCCGACGCTAACAATCGCTGACCAACATCCATTGACATGGCAAGCAAACTGAAACTGGGAATCACGCTCCGATGCGACGACTTGGCGATATCCTGATCGAACAGGGAACGCTCACCGCCGATCAGCTGGAAGAGGCGTTTGTGACCAAGCCTCGTGACATGATGCTGGGCGATTGGCTGGTGCGCCAGCGGCTGCTATCGACCGCGGAACTGGGCCATGCGCTTGCCGGGCAGTTCGAGGTCCCTTACATCGACATCGATCCTTCGAACGTCGATTCGCAAGTCGCCAGGCTGTTGCCGGAGGACTTTGCTCGCTCTCATCAAACCGGTGCGATCGATGTCGCCGACGGTCACATGACGCTGGCGATGGTGGCGCCCGACGACATCGAAACGATCGCCGAAGCCGAATTGATGACCGGGTACCAGATCCGACCCGCCGTGGCGATGGCCGACGATATCGAAGCGCTGATCGCCCGGGTTTACGACGATCGCAGCGTTGCCCGCCAGACGATTGTCGACATGAAACTCGCCGAACTTCGCGAAGCGGGAATCACGGCCGAAGACAACGCTAGCGCCATGTTGGCGGCCGAACAGGAAGATGCCCCGGTGGTGCGATTGGTCCAAGCGATCTTGTCGGGTGCGGTTTCGGCCGGCGCCAGCGACGTGCACCTGGAACCGTTCAAACCTGAAATGCGAGTTCGCTATCGCGTTGATGGTGAATTGCAGCAGGTGATGACCATTCCCAATCATATCGAAGATCCGGTGATCAGCCGCATCAAGGTGATGGCCGACATGGACACCACCGAAAACCGCCGCCCGCAGGATGGCCACTTGAGCGTTTTCGAAAATGGCAAACGCGTCGGTTTTCGTGTCAGCGGCATCCCCACCGTCGACGGCCAGAAGCTGGTGCTGCGGCTGTTGGAAGAAGGCGGCAAGACGTTTGCACTGGACAACATCGGAATGACGCCGCGCGACTACGAAAGGATGCGGACGATGATCGACAAGCCGCACGGAATGTTTGTTGTGACCGGTCCGACCGGAAGCGGCAAAAGCACCACGCTGTATGCGGCGCTGCAACACCTCAACGGAGACGATCGCAACATTGTGACGGTCGAGGATCCGGTCGAATACCGCATCCCCGGCATCAACCAGGTGCAAAGCGACAATGAATTCGGAATGGGATTCGCAAACGCCTTGAAGTTCATCATGCGGCAAGACCCCGACGTGATCATGGTTGGTGAAATCCGTGACAGCGAAACGGCGACCACTGCGATCCAAGCAGCACTGACCGGTCACTTGATGATCAGCACCCTGCACACCAACGACGCCGTCGGCGCCGTGCAACGGCTTAGCGATCTGGGGGTGGACAATTTCAAAATCGCCGGATCGCTATTGGGCAGTGTCGCGCAGCGATTGTTGCGATGCGTCTGCGACAACTGCAAGCGGTCGGTTCCGGCCAACGTCAACTTGTTGGACGCGTTGGATCCGGAAGGAACGGTGCCGCGATCGGCGAAGTTCTATCGTGGGGAGGGCTGCAAGAAGTGCTTGGGCAGCGGTTTTTCCGGCCGCATCCCGATCTTTGAAATCATGCCGATCACGCCGGAGATCACGATGGCGATCGAATCGGGAATGCCCCATTCGCGTTTGCACAAGATGGCGGTCGATGCCGGCATGGTGCAACTGTCGCGGGCCGGATTGGAACAAGCGCTTGCCGGCCACACGTCGATCGAAGAGGTCTACTTCAAGACCAGCGGCGATCGGCGCAGCGGCGACTCGGCCCCGGTGGCCGGCGGACGACGCGACGTCGATGTTGTCACCGCGTGATCCGCCGCCAAGGAACCAACCATGTCATCCCCAGCAATCTCCAAAACGAAACACAAACATGCCGCGCCGGCGGGCGGTTTGTGGTCGGTGCTCCGCAAGCTGCATTCGATCGAAATCGGTCCCAAGAAAGCGGGCGATCCGACCAAGATTCGACCGGTGCAACTGGCCGAACTGTTGCGGCTGTTGTTGATGCTGCTGGAAAACGGACTGTCGATGCCCAAGGCACTGGCCTCGTTGGCATCCGATCTGTCGTTGAAGAAACACGCCCAGGTGCTGACGCGATTGCGATTGACCATCGAAGCGGGCGGGTCGCTGAGCAGCGCGATGGAACTTTATCCGCGCACCTTCACACCGACACAAGTTCAGCAAGTTCGTATCGGCGAAAGAAGCGGCGCGTTGGAAAAAGCGCTCGCACGGGTCTGCGAGCAACTGGAACGCCAGACGGCACTGCGAAAGCGTATTGTCCGCAAGATCAGTTACCCGATCTTGATCACCGTTGCCGGTGCCGGGTTGACAGTGTTCATGTGCGTCGTCGTCGTGCCCGAATTCGAAACGGTTTACGCCAGCAGTGGTGTCGATTTGCCGGCGGTGACCCAAGTGGTCACGGGAACAAGCCGATTCGTAATCCGCTGGGGTTGGCTAACGATGCCGGCGGCCGCCATCGCCGCGTTGGCTTGGATCGTGGCGCGAGCTCGCCACCGAACGGCACGGTTGCTCGATGCAGCGCTGCTGCGATTGCCGCTGGTCGGTCCGTGGCTGCGCGACGTCGCCGTGTTGCAGTTCGCCGAAACGGTCTCGTCGATGATCGAATGTGGCTACAAGCCGGTTGATGCCGTGCAGGTTGCTACCGGATGTGTTGGCAACCGAGAAATCCGCGCGGCGGTCGACGAGGTTCGCCGGGGAGTCCAGCGGGGAGAACGGCTCAGCGAAGAGTTGCAGAAACACGAGCAATTTTTCTCTGCCACGTTCTGCCAACTGGTCGGCGTCGGAGAGCAGTCGGGCGAATTCGCCAAGGCGATGCGGGGAACCTGCGATCACCTCCGTGAACGACTAGAAACCAGAATCGATACGACCGTGGCGATGCTCGAACCGACACTGACGATCACATTGGCCGCCGCCATCGGCGGAATCGTCCTGTCGATCTACACACCGATGTTCCACATGTTTGAGGTGCTGGAATGATCCACCGCTCCCGTCAACGCGGATTCACTCTCTTGGAACTCATCGCCGCGGTGATCATCGCCGCGACGTTGGCCGTCTTCAGCATTCGCTACCTGCGACCGCCAAGTGAGGCCGGTAAACAGCGCAGCTGTGATCTCGTTCGCGAAGTGCTTCAAAATGACGTCGATCGGTACAACGATCGGGCGGGCCAGCTGCCGTCACGCGATCTGCGCGAATTGGAAACTTCGCAATACTCAGGCCAACCGCTGCCGACCTGTCCGGTGACCGGCCAGTCCTATCGGCTGGATCGATCGGGCGTTGTCGGCTGCCCCAGCCACGAAGCGACCCGTTCATGGTAGGCCGACTTGTCCCCAAGTCGGCGATCCTGTACTGGCCGACTCGCGGACAAGCCGGCGCCCGACTCCAAGTCTCGTCGAATCCTTGGTGGTGGTTCGGAGTTCAAACTTTCATGAATGGTCAAATCCTGATCACAATCGCGGTCTTCTTGGGTACCGTGTCGACGGTGTGTGCTGCCGACCGGGTTCCTGAAGGCAATGCACGTTCGCTGGACCGCCCGTTTTCTCTTTACACTCGCGTCACTGACAGCACGGTGGCGCCGATCGTGCAGCAAGCGCAGCAGGGAGATCTTTTTTGGGGCAGACCCGAAGAGAAAATCCCACGGCAGTACCGGGCGATTTCGGTTCGGTCGCACGACAATCTTCGCAGACGTCTGGAGAGAACTTCGCTGAGTGAATATGCGGCGGTTGTTCTTGACGGCGAATACCGCGATTACGATTCTGCGATCCAAGATGTCACTCGCCTGCGGCAAGCGGTTGACTTGCATAACAAAAAACATCCGAAGGCAAAGTTACGGTTCATCGCGTTCTTTCACATGAGAATCATCGATGCCAAACCGAAAATTGCCTCGTTGCCCGACGTGGTGATGATCGGCAAGGCCTATTGGGATGCGGCGAACATTCTTGGTGATGCAGCGGAACGTCGCAGGAGGTCAGCGCCCACCTACGTCCAGGCGATTCGCAAAGCGGGCAAGACACCAGCGATTCTGCTGGGAAGCCCCGACAAAGAAACGCACGATGCCGATTCGGTGTCGAAAACGATTTCGATCATCACGGCAAGTCCCCAAAACGGCGGCCTGGGGATTCGTGACATCGGCTTCTTTTACCCAGCCGACAAGGCGGGGGTCCTTCTTGGTGTACTGCGCAGGTACAACAGATCGTAGTACGACCGTCTTGGTCGTGACTGACGGCGGGGACCGCCGTGCTACGAAATCATCCAATCACTACTGGGAGCGTTTGACATGCGGCGGTTTGTCGTGGTGCAACACACGGTCGGCCCGGCGCTTGGTCGTACGGCGGAAGATCACTTCGATTGGTTTTTTGAAGCGGATACGGGGCTACGATCCTTCGCCACTTGTATCCTCCAGTCGATCGGGCAGCCGACGGAAGTGGCCGCCAAGGTGCTGCCGGATCATCGCCGCGATTACCTGGAGTTTGAAGGCGAAGTATCGGGTGGGCGAGGTCATGTGCGCCGAGTGATCGGCGGAACCTTCGAGCTGCTCGGTCACAGTGACAATGAGTTTTCGGTGCAGCTGACTTGGGAATCGGACTCGGTAACCTGCCGCATGCAGGCAACCTTCTATCGCAGCTTGCCCGGCGATGTGCGTTTCAACGAAACCCGTGACGAATGGCGTTTGCGGTTGACGCCGTGACGATAAGAGACGAATCGATAGACCGGACCTTGAGGCTGGTACGATTGTTTGGCAAGTTCGCCGGTGTGTCCGGACAACTGCAACCGACCGTCGACCAACTTCACCGATTCGACCGTGACGGGACTGATGGCATAGCGAGGGTGTTCACTGGGGACGGTGACCAGGGCAATGGGTCCTGATTCGGCCAGATCCCATTGCACATCGATATCACCGGTCGCGGCTTCTTTGGAAATGCCTTTTTGAAACTTGCTTAGCGGCAGCGGCAACGCGCCCGCTTTCAATCCGGTAACCTTTAGCGCCAACATATTCGGTTGCTCGGTCAACGCCACCTCCACGGCGCAGGAGATCACCGTATCGATCCGACGGTCCTTGTAACGAACGGCAGCCAAGATACGGCCCTCTTCGATCACCACCCGCGGATCGCTGGCTCCGCGGGCAAGCAGGCGAGGAAATTTTCTGGGCAACTCCTCGACCAGCCAGGCATTGATTTCGTCGTCACTGAACTCCGCATGCCACGAACCGATTTTGGCGGCATCTTCCTGCAATCGTTTGACGTCGGCTCGCATCCGGCGACTCGCTTCGGCCGTCTGTTCGGGCCGCTGTTTGGTCGCGCGGGTGTAGAATTCGGGGACGTGTCGAGTTTGTTCAACGAGCCACCAGGCGACAGTTCCACCGGCCGCCAACGTCACGACCGTGGTGATTGTCAATCGTTTGATCCAACGTCGCATCGCTGTCGCTCCAGGCGGGAGTACTGCAAAAAAACGCGCGGGCTAAAACCGCAGGGGACGAGGTAGCCAACTGCGAAGCCGCTGGGCCACGCCTGGCTGCTGATCGGCGGTCTCCGTCGTTGTATCGGTCGTGTTGTCAGTCGTTGGCGGAGGAATTTGGGCGGCTGCTTCGTTCAACAAGAATTGTGCCCAGTGATTTTGAAGGAGCCGTGCGGAGGCTGTCAAATTTCCGCGCTGCAAACCCTGGACGGCAAGGAATGCTTGGCTTTGCAAATGGCCACGTTCTTTCGTCAAAGGAAATCGATCGTGCAAATGAACGTCATCGATCCATACCCTTCCGGTCGACAAGCTATCCAAGGTCAAACGAAGCGATTTGACCGCCGATGGTTTCATTCCATCCACTTCCAGGATAACCTGCCGCGACTGCCATTTTCCATCTTGAGGCACGGTGAACTCCTGAGATCGCCGTAGCGGTTGGCCACTTTGAGTCCCCTCGATCGAGACACGGATTCGATGACCCGAACTTCCGGTCCGCATTTCCCCCCGGCAAGCGAGCGAAACGGCCAGCCGTCCCGTTTCCGGCGGCTTGAAGGTTTCGCTGACCAGCCAAGAACGATTGGAGGATCGAGCGTCGGTCGTCAGCAGTACCGAGCGATCACCTTCGATCGATTCGGTATCGTCCAGGCGAACTGAATCGGGCGGATGTTGCGCGTGCAACCAGCCGACCAGACCGACTCCTCCCCGCTGTTCAAAGCCGCCGTTGGACAACACCGGATAGTCTTGCAAGTCGGTCAAAATGCCAAGTCGGGCGACAACGGTCGATACATCTCGCTTGATGTTGTCCAGTGCTTTTTGGCCGCCGGCGACCCGTGACGTCCAGACCAGTTTCGATTTCGGCTGGACCGTTCCCAACGACTTCAGTGCGACCATCCGGCCGGCAGGTAACGTCACGGTCGTCTTGGTTCCGCTGCTGGCAACCGTTGCCGGTCCATGTTCGTTGGCGTCGCTGCCGTCGATCCATCGCCACTTGATCTCCGCGCCACAATCGACTTCGACTTCGGAAGACCACGGCGCATGATTGGTAATCATCAACAGCCGATGGCCGTCGTGAATGCCGCTGCGCAGCCCAACCACTTCCGCCGGATCGGCCGATTCCACTTTGGCAACCGCCTGCTGAGGCAGCGCGGTAAAAACAGCCAGAGTCTGCGCCAATTCAGCAGACAAGCTTCCGGTAACGTCGGTCAAACGAAACATCAAAATTGGCGGGTTGAATCGGTCCATCGTGCCACGGACATCGCGGGCAGTGCGATGACGAAACAGTGCAGCCGGTGTTGAACCTGGCGGCGTCAAGTCACTCAAGCAGACAGCCTGGTCGGCAACACCGCCGGCGGCGTCAGTATCTTCCGTGAAAAACGTCTGCTGAAATCGCATTCGATCGGACAGGGAACCAACAGGGACTCGGCAGATGTTTCGAACGCGGATCAGGCGAGGAGAAATTTCGGCAATCCCGCCGGCAAGTTCCCCACGGATTGGGTGAGCACCTGGCTCCGGCAGCAGTAGCAAATCATGTTCACCCATCTTGGTCGCGATCGCCTGATAAAGTTGTTCCGCCTGCGCCTGCAGCCACTGCCGAAACGTCGATTGCCCTTGCTCGCCGATCCATCGCCTCAGCTGAGCCAGCGAAACGGTTTTGACCGCCGCCGAAGCAGCGAACAGGGCGAGTGTCGAATCGTTGATCGTCTGCTGATCGATCGATCTCACGTGGCTGGACAAACCAGTTTGCAGCGCGATCCCTGCGTAACAGGAGTGCCCCACGGCATGACCGTTGACTTCACCAAGCAGATCGGTGACGGCACGTTGCACGGAAGGGTGCAACGAGTTGTAACGGTCGACATGCTGCTTGTCGTCATTACGTCGGCCATCCAGCAGTTGTTCAGCCGCCTGCGGATCGTCGCGGAGCATCGTTTCGATCGAGGCCAAAGGCACCCGCGGATCGACACTCAAGTAAATTTTCAGATCGGTTCGGTCCATCAGCGCCAACACGATGTCCAGGGCTGAAGAATCGATGCGGTGTGGTGATCGGAGTGCTTGGAATGAGTGGCAGGAAAACCACGTTCGGCCGCCGGAGACTGCGGGAATCGAGACGGCGTTCATTCCGCACGCGGCGGCGTAACCGCTTAACCGGTTGGCGGCGACCCAAAGTTGATAAGTCGACATCGTCTCTTGCTGACACGATGCAACATCGTTTCGTTGCAGCGCGTCGGCCGACAGAGATTCAACCCAGGAAAAATCGGTCAGTTGCAAGATGGCCAAGCGATGATGATTTTGATTGGACGTCATCGGCACCAGACGCCGCGGTCCGGCGCGGACGACGATCGATTCGAAGGCAACTTCGTTTTCGGTATCGAGATTGGTCAAACGGATTTGATCTTCGGATTGCGGATAGTGCACGAACGTGTGTACGCGGAATCCGTCTTCGTCACCGGCATCGGAATCGTCTACCAACAAGAACGACAAACTGGGATCGGCGGCGGATCCGGCTTTCGTCACGTCGACTTTCAAACGTGTTTCTCGGCTCGCCCGATACCGCACCGTTACCTGGTGCGGAAAACCCGGTGTTCTGACTGGCATCATCGCTTGAAAAGTTCCCCGGGGAGGAATCAACGAGACCTCTTCGCCGGCATGCTTTCCTTCCGGCAACTCTTGTTGTGGCTCGGATCCGGGAATCAGACGGTTGGTACTTTCCGGCAACCACTGGCCGACTTGCCAGGCCGCGGCCTGGGATGGTCGGATTTCACCGACCGTTGCCCACGCTTGGCGTGCCTCTGCTGCGGTGTCGCCTTCAGGCAACACCACGATTGGCTTGCCGGCATACGCCAGCGGTTGATCCTTGCGGCGGAATCGCGACCAAAGGTTTTCGTCGTTCTCCAACCAACAGCGGATTTCATACACACCGGGCACACCGGGTGCGGCTTCGCGCAGCACAACCGGTTTCGCGTTGCCGTAGGCATCGACAGCGACCGGCCATCTTTTCTCAGAAACGATCTTGCCGGTGCCGACCTGATAAAGTGCGTAATGAAGCACCAGCATGCGCGATGCCAGGTCGGTCATCGTGTTGCAACGAAACTCGCACGAGAATTCGGATCCCGGCAAGTGGATAGCGGGAGTTTGTTGCAAGTCGATTCTCAGGCGATCTTCGTTTTGTCTTTGAAGAGACCATTGCACGTGATCGCCAGCGGTTTGGATGGGTGTACCCGAAAGGATGTCTCGCAGCGGCACCAGCTTTGTCGGCGCCGACGTCTGCACATCGGTGGCGGTGTCGGACTGAACGTAGACTGCCAGCTGCGCACTTGCCGGGGCCTGCAATCGAAATCGGATCGACCCGCCAAGCATCTTCTTTCTCGGCAGTATCGACAGCGTCGTCAAATCATCCGAGTTTACAAACGCGCCCGTGGATGCCTCCGATTGACAGTCATTGGCCACTTCGTCGATCCTGCCGTCGGCAGCGCGATCGCCGCCAGAATCGACAACGGCTAGCCGAATGTGCCAATGCTGCGGCTGCTGGGCATGCCAGTTGAAGGTGACTCGGTTGTCGACCAAAACATCAGAGTCTGCGGTCGCAAACGAACTGGTTGCAGCCACGATCACAACTGCCATCCACTTGGCCAGTATCCAAGCGCAGCGGCGCCACCGAACTTGCGGGGCGGAGCAAGCTGTGGGGAAGGATTCCCATCGCCGGTCCGACAGAGCGGTCCGGGCAGGGGAAACCGAGCGGCAAAGACGTCCTTGTCCAGCCATGAATCGTGTCGGCAAGTGGATGAACCGGTAAGACAGATCGACACTACCGCCTCAACCTTCCTGGCGTAAAGGCGAATACACCCCTTTCTCTGGGGGCGTGAATGACTGAGCCGGAAGACAGAGTGACGAGACTGAACTCGTTTTGCTAGCAATGATCAGCGACATCGCATTGGTCGGAGTGGAAGCATCACCTGTCGCCAACGCGGCAGCACCTTTTAGGCAGCCATGCCAATAGATCACGACCTTGGCTGGAGCACCTGACTTCTTCTGTTGAATAAGAAAGTCAATGACATGCTGGGAACCAAAGATCCAGCGTCTTTTGGCAGGGATCAGGTTCGTGTCGCTGTCGAGCATGAAGGACGCGGCGCGGATTTTTTTCAGATCAATGTCCACCGCGCGTCCTCGGTGAATTCAACCGTTTTTTTTTGTTACTGGACTACAGTCGTCGGATCCGATGAACCTTGACGCGTTTTGCTGATTCATCGACTGAAAACAATGCTCGAATCGGTGCCTGATCCACCCAAAGCAATCCTTCGGACAACTCCGTTCCTGCTGCCGTCGGGTTACGCTTCAATAATTGGTCAATCTTGTGGATTGCGTCAAGCACCGCTACGCGGTCGCTTGCGCCGACCCAAATCGACGCTGCGTCACCATATACGTCATCATCCCATTTGACTTCGTACACGTTTATTCCGTCTCAGCCGCGTTGAGACGTTGGATTAACTCTTCAGTCGTCATTCCAGGATTATTGGTAGCACGTCGCTCTTTGGCGATTCTGACATCCTCACTGGACGGCGGTCGGGTCAAGACCCCGAGGCGATTTCCATTCTCATCAACCAGCTCGACCACACCTTCCACGTTCGCGAGCTGCTTGGCCAGATCCGATGTCGCGACAATTTGAACCATTTGTCATTCCTCCAACTTTTCTATCCATTGTACTCGTTGATTCCCGCCACATACAATCATGGATGCGTGTTGTCGAATCCATCGTTTTCTGGGGCGAACCATTCGATGGTGACGGAGCAGCGTCAACGCGTTTCCAAGTGGTCACTCTAGGATCGCCGCCCGCACATCGCTACCGTTCGTTGGATGATGGAACGTGCCTTGAGCCATTAGCGTTTATCAGCGTCCATTAGGAAAACGCCGGGATAAACCGGTTTGGAGTAAGGAATGAAAGAGTCCTGCGAAGAAGGTCTAGCCAACCACTTTGGCCTTGATCCGTACGCTGATGCTGGTAACAGCATGGGTGTAGCATCGGTCAGAGGTACAGGCAGGCGAGCTATTGAGCTCCGAAATCAGCTACTTCCGTGTGCCGACCTTGTCTAATTGTGGGGAAGGCAACACGACCAGCAGCGTCATGGCGAGCGGTTGACCGGCACGGCGGAGTCAGAGAACCTCAGCATGCCTGGAAACTTCAAACGCGAGAACCGGGAGACCCCAGTGACTTCCCAAAGATCGTTCTTCGATCTCTGGGAACGGTCGGAAAACGCCAGTGGCGGTACAGCCGACATGCACGTTGCTGGGGAGTCAGATGAGTCCATAGTGCGTGCTGGGCAGCGCGTGAATCAGGAGGGTTAGAGTCCCTCTGACGCTCGGATGAGGAGCGTCATATCTGAAAGCGGCGGTAATTCGTCGCTGGCCGGGGAACAACGATAAGGTGAACTCTAAACGGGCACGAAGTTGGAAACGATGGACACAGCCAAGAGGATGAATCTACGTCGGTGTTCTGTTCGCTCGCGGACAACCGGAGGACAGGGTGTCCACCGCGAGGTGGAATCTGAAGGGTTTGAGGAGAAGTACCGGGCCGCAATCGAGGGAGCTATCCCATTGATGAACCGGTCGGCCAAAGGTGAGGCAAGGTCGAGTCTGCACTATGGAGACGAAGGCGTTCTCATTCACTCACCGCACCAAGGTGTTTGCGGGCGGCACGGTACAGAAGATTCATGCGTGACCCCAGGAGGGCTCGCTCGGTTTTCGAGTGGCATCGAAATAAGCAGACCTATAAGCAACTGCGAAGTGGAAAGCGATGCCGGGTGAGTCGTCGGACAACTCCATAGTACTTCAAGCATGGTGAAAACCACGTGATTGAACAAAGTGCTGTCGCGATCTGTTGCCTGTTTCAAACTTGGCCCCAGCTGCCAATCAATTCTTGCGGGTTGGTCTCAGCGTCCTCTGCGTTTACGTTTCACGACTGGCGACAAAACGAATGGAACGAATCGGATGCTCGATGCCAGCGTCCCGTTTCAACGCTGCCGACAATCTTCGCCAAACACGTTGCGTTCGATGATGCACGGACAAATCTGGCGCGTGACTGTCAGCTCGATAAAATTGGGTTGAGGTCTGGGCGATGGTCACTGAGCACGCCGACCGGTCCTTCGTGGTGCCACATCGATTCTCCCCCGGCAAAGAGCAATACAGCGCTCCCCGCAACCATCACAGGCGATGACGGAAACAACCACGAAGAGTGCGAAGAGCATGAAGAAGAAGAGGTGACCACGAATAGTACGAATCACACGAATTAGAAAATGTTGCTTGGAGACCAGGACCGGCCACGAATCAGCTCTTGTGCCCGTTGTTTGTGGTCACACCCGACCCATGTCCTGCTCAGCCACTTGGCACAAACTTTTTCTTGCCCAAATCGATTCCTCCTCATTCGTGCTATTCGAGCGATTCGTGGTCAACTCCCGTGCACTTGCATCCGCGTTCATCTTTGGCCCCCTTTCTTTCGGGAATCAACCGAGGGTGGCAAGTTTGCAGCAGCTGCCTGCCATCATCTAAACTGGGCTTCTCATTCGATGGCACGTGGTCATTGAAATCCCAAGAAGCCGGCAGTATTCCCAGACCGGCCAAGCACAACGCACGATCTATCCGTCAACAAGTTCCTGGATAGATCGCAATTCGTTTATGTGACAAGGTGAACGTTCATCGACGAGACCCAAACAGACCTGAAGACTTCACGAGACCAACTGTGCGCTCTGCCAGGGATTGGGCCACTCGGTCCAGCGGCTCAGGTAGGTCTGGTAGGCTTCGCTATCGTCGGCACGTTGCTGAATCCAGTTTTTTGCCGACTCGACCAACTTGATCTCCTGGTCGATCGAAATCTTGCCCATCACCACCTGGGTCCGCAAAAAGACGAAGTAGGTGTCCAGAACATCGCAGCGACAATAATCGCTGATCGCTTCGGACTGCCCCTCGTCGTACTGCTGTTGGACCTGATCGCCACGAAGGTCCATTTTTCCCGGTTTGCCTAGGAGCTGCGCCATCAGGTTCAGACCGCCGTTGCAACGCGCCGCACCAAAATTGGTCAGCGTATCCTGGAGGTCCAGATGAGCTTCGACGTTGTAGCGATTGCGGGGCGTTTTGTAGCCGTCCGACTTGAACCACCGTGGCAGCGAGATGCCGTAGCGAAACGCGGCCAATTCCATCAGCGGCATGTCGAAAGCACGGCCGTTGAAGGTGACCCACTGCGGATATCGGTACAGTTCCCAGCCGCGCCAAAAATTTTCGGTGATCACATGGGGACGAAACTCGGGTTCGTCCAACGAAACAACATCGATCAACGTGAAATCACTGGCAACCTTGGCCACCACCACCGCGACCGGAATCTGGTAGGTGTAGGGAACAAACGTGGTCCCATGGTTTTCCATCAATTCGTCTTGATAGGTGGCGATCGCCTCTTCGGCCGACAACTTGCCACCCGGATAGCGGACCTTCGATATCAATTCCCCGTCAGAAACACTTTCAACGTCAAATATCAAATGCGATACTTTTTCGGCCATCGATGTTGCTCGCCTCGAACTGCGAATTTCAGTTTCCTAGTGCTTTGACAAAGCATCGTCCTACAACGTACCACAGTAGGGATGATTTGGATTCCCGCTTGAATGAACTTTGTCCGCGACAACCGATCCTGCCCACCCGCCCTCTTTTCGACAGATAGACCATGGCCCCATCCAGTGATGCTAGCGTCGTGATCAACCGGCAAAGACTGCTTGATCGTTTCCTGAGATACGTGCGAATCGGGACCGCTGCCGATCCTGGTAGCGATTCTTACCCCAGCACATCCAGCCAGCGGGAACTGGGGCAGTTGCTTTGCGATGAACTGATCGCCATGACCGCCGAAGATGTTCGGTTGGATGAGCATTCGTTGGTTTGGGGCACGGTTCCGGCCAGCGATGGTGGAGCCGGTCCAACCGTCGCATTGGTCGCTCACATGGACACTTCGCCCGAAGCCCCCAGCGACGGCGTGGATCCCCAAGTCATCGATGCCTATCCGGGTGGCGACATTTCTTTGCCTTCGGGCGAGACGATTTCGGTCGCCGCGTGCGATTCTCTGCAATCGCTGGTGGGCAAAACTTTGATCACCACCGATGGCACGACCCTGTTGGGTGGTGACGACAAGGCGGGAATCGCCATCATCATGGAATTGGCGCAGACGCTGATCGAAAATCCACACCTGAGTCACGGCCCGGTTCGAGTCCTGTTCACTTGTGACGAAGAAATCGGGAGGGGAACCGACAAGATTGACCTGCAACAGTTGAATGCGACCGTTGCCTACACGCTGGACGGCGGCGGAGCGGGATTGATCGACGTCGAAACTTTTTCGGCCGACGCCGCGACGGTTCGTTTCCGTGGCTACAACATTCACCCCGCCATCGCCAAAGATCGAATGGTCAACGCCCTTCGGGCGGCGGGCGATTTCGTCGCCGCGCTTCCTCGCCAAACCGACTCTCCCGAATCGACCGACGGTCGCGACGGATTCATCCATCCCCACTCGATCCATGGCGGTGTTGGCGAAGCAACGATTGAACTGATCCTGCGGTCATTTGAAACCGAGGATCTGAAAGACTATGCCGATCGAATTCGCGAAATCGCTCGACAGATCGCCGATCAAACCGAGGGACTTTCGGTCGAGGTGGATATTCGCCGGCAGTATCGCAACCTGCGTGAAGGATTGGCCGGTCTTCCGCAAGCGATCGAACTGGCCGAACAAGCCTTCGCGAACTTGGGCGGATCGTGTACCAAGACGATCGTCCGCGGCGGAACCGACGGAAGCCAGCTGACCGAAAAAGGGTTGCCGACGCCCAATCTTTCCAGCGGCCAGCACAACATCCACAGCGTCAAAGAATTTGCCTGCCTGGATGAAATGGCCGACGCGGTAGAGCACCTGGTCGAACTGATGTCGCTGTGGAGCGAGATGCGGACCTGAGAGAGCGTTTGCTAAGCTGAGGATTGGTTCAACGAGACCGTTAAGCCTTTTTCCGTCACTTCGATGCAACCTTCGACCTTCGGGTGTCCGTAGTCGGCCGAACCGGTGTAGACCGTCAGGTTCTTTGCGATTCGGGCCACTCCTTCGTTGTGCGTGTGACCGCACAGCACCGTCCACTTGCATTGGGGACGCGACTGCGCCGCGGCGCGCAGCACTTTTCCGACTTCTCCACAAACAAAAAAAGGTGCCCAGTTGTCATCGGTCGTTCTGCCTTCGTACCAGCAGGCTTCGCGAAACGGGGGGACGTGCGTGACCACCAGTACCGCGGCTGCCTCCTCCGGCAGCTGGGCAAGTTTTTGTTGCAGCCGCAAAGCTGACTGCTCGCCAAGCCGCCTGAGCTGATCTTTCCACTCGCTGGACAGTGAATGCCGAAAGTCGTCGATCAGCGCAAAATCGTTCAACCTGACAGTCGATCGTTCGTAGTCCCCTGTCGTGGCGTCGCCCCAACCATCTTCGCCAACCAGAAAGACTTTGCTGGACAACCGGACCGGTTCCAGATCGGTCAGGTAGTGAAGGGGCGGCCGTTCACGAGCCGTCTCGATCACTTTGCGGCGTGTCTCCGCGATCGAACTTTTGAAGAAGTCGTGGTTGCCCAACACGAAATGGATCGGTTGGCCGAGTGCATCGGACAGACGTCGAAGCTGATCGGTGACGTCGTCACCTTCGGAAACATCGCCACTGATCAGAAAATGGTCGGCGTTGTAGGACTGACATTCAGCAATCCACTCGTCCCAAACATCGGCCGAAACGTGGTTCAAATGTGGGTCGGTGATCCATACCAGTTGCATGGCGTCCAAAAATCCTGGGTTTTGTTCGGTTCACGAAGCGCCTTCGGCAACCAGTTCGGCCGTTTCGCTGCGCAATGTTTTGACGCATTCGATCCAACGGCCGGCGATTCGATCGATCTCATCCAATTGCTGCGGTGAAATACTTCGCGGATTCTTTGACTCCGCTTCGATCGCCGCCGCTTTTTTGACATCCTCTTCCACCGCCACGTAGGACAGACACGACTTCAGGGTATGGGAAGCGGTCTTCAGCGTCGATGCGTCGTCTGCATCGACAGCTGTGCGTATCCGATCGACCAGCGAGGGCACCTCCTCCAAAAAAGCGTCACAGATCGCCAACAGCGTCTCCGGGCGGCTGCCGCTGTGAGACTTCATCTGTTGGCGCCACGAGTCCTGTGCTAGCAAGTCGGAAGACATCGAGACGTCCTGGGAAAGAGGAGAAGATGGACGAATAGCCGCCGAATTGTCTTTGGTGTGCTGGCCGATTTCAAGTAGTAATTTTTCTCGGTCGATCGGTTTGGTGATAAACCCCTGCATTCCGGCATCGAGGCACCTTTGGCGATGTTCCTGGGTGACATGTGCGGTCAGCGCGATGATCGGCGGCGAGGCTTGGGAATGCCGCAGGCAGTCTTCGTGGATTCGCCGGGTCGCCTCGATGCCGTCGACATCGGGCATCTGCAGGTCCATCAAGATGCAATCGTACGATTGCCGCCCAGCCATTTCGATCGCTTCCGCACCGCCGGTCGCCATGTCGATCTGGAAACCTGCAGTCAGCAACTGGTCACCGATCACCGTGCGATTGACGGGGCTGTCATCAACCAGCAGCAGTCGCAGTTTCGCGTTTTCAGCTTGTGCCCGGTCCTGTTTCGAAGGTTCGATGTCGTAGTCGAAATCGGATTCGTCCGACGCCGGCCTGGACACCGCCGGCAACAATTCGTCCGGCAACACCGGCTGGGTCAGAATCGAATCGGACTCGTGGGCGATCTCGGGTGGAGATTGGCCCAACCGCGTGATCCAGACAACAACGTCTTGATCGTCGCGCAGCCGTAAGAGTTCGGCTTCCTGCGAAGTTTCCACCGACACCACCCAAAGTATCGGATCGCGCAGCGCCGCGACCTCGTTTTTCTGCGCCGGCGTGATACCGTGGGCACGAAGTGTCTCACCAATCCCCGCGTCCGTCTGGTCGCAGCCGCTGCGGACCACGTACTTGTGAAACGGAAACTCGAAAGGTAGGGGCGATTCTTCTGAAGGTTCCTCCTCTTCGTTCGACGGGTCTGTTGAGCGTCTTGCACGTTCGTTCGACGGGTCTGTTGAGCGTCTTGCACGTTCGTTCGACGGGTCGAGTTCCAACTGCAAACGGCAGGTAAAAGTGCTTCCCACATCGACTTCGCTCTGCAATTCAATGTACCCGCCCAGGCGACGAGCCAATTCGTTGCTGATCGACAACCCCAATCCGGTACCTCCGAAACGGCGCGTCGTTCCCTCCTCGCCGCGCTCGAATGCCTCAAACACCGACTGGCGTTTATCGGCTGGAATCCCAACACCGGTATCGGTCACCGCGATGTTGATCGCCACCAAGGATCCCTGACCACGATCGGGATCGGGCTCCAGGCGCAGAGAGACCGTACCATCGGGCGTGAACTTCACCGCGTTGCCTCCCAGGTTCATCACGATCTGCCGAATCCGTTTGGGATCGGCGACGACTCTTCGCGGTGTTTTCGGATCAATCGACAGAGCCAGGGAAAGTGGTTTGCCGACTGCCCGCGCCGCCAACGACTTGAACGCATTACCCACCACGGCATGCAGATCGATCGGTTCGGGATTGATTTGAACCTGTCCCGCTTCGATCGCCGAGAAATCAAGAATGTCCTCGATCACATCGCTGAGCTGCGAACCACTTTGACGGATCATGTCGACATATTGTCGTCCGCGCGGAGAAAGGGGCGTGTCCATCAGCAGTTCGGTCAGCCCGGTGATTCCACCCAGCGGAGTGCGAAGCTCGTGACTGACTCCGGCCATGAATTCGCTCTTGGTGCGGCTGGTTGCTTCGGCCGCCAACTTCGCTTGTCGCAAAGCCTCGATCGCTTCCCGCTGCACGGTCACGTCGCGGACGATGATCGCCATTCCTTCCGAAGAACCCATCGGAATTGCATGAACCGAAACCTCGCTATCGAATCTGCTGCCGTCGCTGCGAGCCAACGTCATCTCATGCCGCGTCGCCTTTCGCAAGTCCGACCAGCCGGCAACTTGCGCCACATCGTCGCTGTGGGTCGGTTGGGCGATGTCGGACAGCTGACTGCCGACCAATTGGGATGTGGGAGTCAGAAACAGCCGAGCCGCTGACGGATTGGCTTCGATGATCTGTTGATCACGGTCGGTCAGCAATACCGCGTCCGCCGCCGTTTCAAACAGGGCGCGTTTTCGAGCCTCGCTATCTCGCAGCGCGATGGCACTGCGGTGTTTTTCGGTAACGTCCCAAAAGATGACCTGGATACCGACGCATTGGCCCTGCTGATCGTATTCCGGCGCTTTGAAGACTTGAACGTACCCCGTACCGCCGTCAGCCGCCGGATGTTCCTCAACATGATCCACCGGTTTCCCGGTTTCCATCACGCGGATATCGTCGGCGCGATAACTTTCAGCTAGCTCCGGCGGATAGAACTCCGAATCATGTTTTCCGATCACATCGGAAGCGTAGCGCCCCAGCTGTTTGCAAAAGGTTTCGTTGGCATAAATGATCGTGCCGTCGCGGTCTTTGCGCAGCACTTGCAACTGCATCCGATCGATCAGCGATTGCAGATGAGTTTCGCTGCGATCGAGCAGGTGTTCGGTCGTCCGGCGGCGCTGGACCTCCTGGCGGAGCGTCTGATTGACTTGCCGAAGCTCGTCGGTGCGGCGGCGGACCTTCTGTTGAAGCTCGCGGCGCAGCGCCACTCGTCGCCGTCGAGCTCGTTGCAGGTTGATATGAAACAATCCGGCAGCCGCCAGGGTCAGTGTGGTCCAGACGCGTGCCGGATCGATCACCGCCATCTCGGCCGCTTTGACGTTCTCGGTCTCCTCCGAAGGGCCGCTACTGTGGCGCATCAAGTGCACCAATCCGGGGATCACCACGGCGACCATCAACGTCGCCGTCAGCAGGGAGACATGTCGGCGATGCAACAGCCGCCAGGCGATAGGAAGCAGTAGCGCGTGCACTGCGCAAACGGCAAGGTGCGAGGGCGCTTGCAAATCGATCACGGCAAGCAGGATCGCGGTGATAATCCAGATTGCCGGCCGGGCAAACAGAGATTTCAGGAAGGTCATGGGGCAGGTTGTGTCGAAGTGGCGGGGGGCACACAGTATAGCTATCTCGCTCGGCATAACCGGCGTAAACCGCCCGCCAAGCTGATCGACACAGCTTCCCCGAAAAGTCTTTTTTGACTGACTGCGTTCGTGACATAGTTTTTTCAATAGAGAGTGAGCGGATCGGCGTTCGGTCCGCTGCCGGTGCTGTTTCTCATGCCTGCCTTGAGGAGTTGCCCGGTCAGCCTAGCTCCCGAGACAAAGGCAAACCGCTTGAAAAAGCGGGACGCAAAGCCACGGGTCCGAAGGCAACCTGTCGAATCACCGCGGCAAGGTGCCCCCTGAGGATCGCCGGGCTGCCGAGGGAAACGTGGGTGAAACCCGCCACACGTGTGCCAAGGCATGTCGGAAAACGTCGGAGACGAGGCTGCCCTACCAGCGGGATCGGTCCCCACAGGATCGTCCCAACTTTTCGTCGTGTGTCCCCAGGATGCACAGCTCACCCGTGAGGATAGACATGAAGAATTTCGCTGACAGCATCGTTCGGTTCCTGAAAGAAGAAGATGGCCCCACCGCGGTTGAATACGCAGTGATGCTCGCCCTGATCGTGGTCGTCTGCTTGGCGGCTGTTGGTACCATTGGTACCGAAGCCAACACGAAATTCCAGGAAGTTGGCGCTGGTTTGGCCGCTAACTGATTTCGCACCGACCGATGCATTGACCAGCACGTGGGTGGGGGAACGTCATTCCAATCGCATCGAACTCTCATTTTTCCCATCCGGCCTGCGTTTGTAGGTCGGATTTTTTTATGCGCAATTCTTCCGAACAGTAATCCTCCTCCTCCTCCTCGTACTCGTACTCGTACTCGTACTCGTACTCAAGTATCGATTTCACAAACCGGATCAACCGTCAACCTGAATGAAAGACAAAGCGAACGAGCATCAACAACGGTTCGTCTTCGAGCACGAGTAGGAGTGGGAGTGGGAATCGGGAGTACGACCCGGGGCGCGGCGGTGGGGGGTGCAGCCGGAATAATCATCCGAATCGGACAATGATTCGCACCGTTAAGGCTTCCGTGACCAGTCTTTTTTGACGGATTGGATATCTGACATAGCTTTCCAGTAGAGAGTGAGCGGATCGGTGTTCGGTCCGCTGCCGAAGTGAATTCTCACGCATGTGCGAGAGCGGGAACTTCGGTCAGCCTTGCCCCCAGACAAAGGCAAACCGCTCGAGAGAGCGAGGCGCAAAGCCACGGGTCCGTGGGTGTTGCCAGTCGGCCTCGGTCGACTCGGATCACCTCAGGATCGCCGGGCTGCTAAGGGGAAGTCGGTTACCGCCGGCCGAGCCAAGGTGCGTCAGACGAAAGTCGGAGACGAGGCTGCCTACCACTGGGTGCGACTCACGTCGAGTCGTCCCAATTAAGTCGTCGTCGTGTATCCCCCAGGATACACATCTCACTCGCGAGGAGAGAGACATGAAGAAATTCGCTGATAGCATCGTTAACTTCTTGAAGGAAGAAGATGGCCCAACTGCGGTTGAGTACGCTGTCATGCTCGCTTTGATCGTCGTCGTTTGCTTGGCTGCTGTTGGTACCATCGGTACCGAAGCGAACACCAAGTTCCAAGCGGTTGGCACAGCGATCGCTGCTAACTAGTTCGATGGTCGCCCGCCTACTGGGCGACGTCGATACTTGTCTCGACGCAAATCGGTGCGGCGCTCTTGCTGGAGTTCCGCGCCGGTCGCGCCGGGACGATCGGAATTCGAAGCGGCCCGTAGATCGCCGCGTCGATTACCCCGCCGCCTGCGGGAGGCCCACCTGATGAACTATCCACTACTGCCTGCCGATGCCGCTGCCTATGCATGGCAACTCTCCTGCTGTCTCGTGACGCTGTTGTTCGCGATGTTCAGCTGGATGATCGGACCTCGGTAGAACCCACCAACCAACACACCCACGACGCGACAGGCGGCAGCGGCCGACTGCCAGGCGTCAACCAATTGCTCGCTATCAAGACATCAACACGGGGATAAACCTATGGCCACCCTCCTGAACGCCTTCGCCGAAAACTGGATCGTTTGGCTCGTCACCATCGTCCTGGTTGTCGCCGCCGTGATCGACGGCAAGATTCTGAAAGTCCCCAACTGGCTGACCTTCCCTTTCATCTTTTGTGGATGGGTTCACTGGACGATCCAGGACGGATTGGGCGGGCTGGGATGGAGCCTGCTGGGCACGGTCGTCGGCATGATGTTGCTGCTGATCCTGCGGAACGTGGGAGGCATGGGCGCCGGCGACGTGAAACTGCTGGCCGGTGTCGGCGCCTGGTTGGGCGCGGTGGTCACCCTTTACGCTTTTGCCGCCACAGCGCTGGTGGGGGGCGTGATGGCCTTCATCATGATCCTTCGCAGTGGCCAGTGGCAAAAACACTGGGCGATGGCTCACCAGATTCTGCATGAATGGAAAACGGTAAAGAACCCGCAGAAGTTGGCCGAAATCGCACGTGAACGAAAACCGAATATGAAACTGTTGCCCTACGGAATTCCGATGGCGATCGGGTCGATTGGATACTTCGCGTTGGCGGGAATGCTGATCTGAACCGTCGAAACTCAGCCCACTGCGTGAATGTGTGACGATTAGGCGAAGGTTTCCAAACAGGTTGTCTTGGCCGGTCGTGACAATCGTAGCTCGCCAAAGTTACCGATTGCAGCGATACCATGCCCTGCTCCGAAAAACCATTCTGAGTCGGTGCCTTGTCCCGTTGTTGTCTACGTGAACCACCGATCATCACCGCGGCACGTCCTTTCCCTAGGTGCGTTGAATAGCCATGCGAAACAAATCACTCTTCCTGCTCGTTGCATGTGTTTGCGGCACGATTGCCGCGATTGGCGTCAGCCAGTGGATGCACGCCCAAGGTAAAGGGGGCGGCCAAACGGATGAAATCCTGGTGGCAGCCGTCGACATCGACAAGGGCGAGGAAATCACTGCCGAAAAGGTACTTCTGGAACAATGGCCCAGCGGCAAGGCGCCCATGGGATCCTCCAGTGACATCGATTCCGTTCTGGGCAAGTTTGCCAAGACCAGGTTCTACGCCGGCGAAGCCTTGATGGACGTCAAGCTGACCGAAAGCAGCCACAAGGTGATTCCCAAGGGTTACAACGTGGTCGCTTTGAAGGCCCGTGACGTCAGTATCGCCAACGTCATCCAGCCCGGCGATCTGGTCAACGTGATGGCCTACTTCAATAAGAGCGAACTGATTCCGCGATCGATCACCAAAACCGTTTTGATGGGCGTGCGAGTCTATGCCCTGGACGGCGACACCGAAAGAAAGGTGGGTGAGGACCGAGCAAAGAACGTCAACGACATTCAGTTGCTGATCCACATGAACGACGCCGAAGCATGGACCTACGCCAACGAGCTTGGAAAAATTCGCTTGGCTGTCGGCAACGATGACGACTACGGCGCCGATACTGCCGAAGACGGCTCCAGCATCGCCGGCAAAGAGTTTGTCGATTGGATGGAAGACTATCAGCGAGAGCAGGAAGAGCGGGCTCGCGAAGCAGAACGAAAAAAGTTGGAAGCCGCTCAAGGTCGAGGCTTTTCAAACCCCGGTACCATTCAGGTACGCAAGCGAAGCAAGAATGCATTCGAGATCACAAAATTAGTGGAAGGTCGGATGATCAAGTACTTGATCGAACCCGGAAAACTACCTGTGATCATTGAAGACACTGGACCGATCGGACAACCCGATTCCAGCGGCGACCTGGCTCCCAATGAAAATGGTATCGCCGAACCGGATCAGCAGGAACCTGAGGCTGACGACGATCGTGATGAGGACTATAGCTACCTCAACGGAGAGGACAGCCCGTTCTATCAGCCGCCGACGACGCAGCGATCCGGCGCCGATTATTAAACGTACAAGTGTGTTCAAGCGTTTGAACCACGATTCAATTTGTGTTTGAGTTTTGACAACCGTTACTCGCATGGACCTTCGTGATGAAGGTCGGGCGCAAGTCCGACCAGCGTCACGTTTATCGGACGGATCCGATTTTGGTCCCGCAAGGATGCCTCCGCGATGGAAACGACCCGACTGCCGGCGAAACTCGCCGTTGCTCTGCTACTGGTCGCCGGTCTGACGGCGACGAGCCCGCGTTATGCTTCGGCGCAGACGGGCCCGATCAGGTTGACCTCCAATGAGTCCACGGTCGCTCACAACATTTCGCAGTCCATCGAGCGACTGGAAATGTTGGTCAAGAGCAGCCGTATTTTGACTCTGGAGGAACGAATTCCGAAGTTCCAGGTGCACAACGAAGAGGTTCTGGGCGCCACGCCGGTGTCGCAGAATCAGATTCAAATCTTCGCCAAGGCACCTGGTACCACGCAGTTGAATCTGTGGGATACCAACGAGAAGCTTTACACGGTTGACGTGATCGTGCTGGCTGATGCTCGCGAAGTCGAAGGCATCCTCAGTTCGCAATTGCCGCTGGCATCGCTGAAAGTGATGCCGATCAACAACAGCGCAATCGTTGCCGGATCGGTCACCAGCGTCGATGACGTTGACCGCGCCGTGGCAATCGTCGAACAGTTTTATCCCACCGTGGTCAATAACATCAAAGTGGTGGGTGTGCAGCAGGTGCTGCTTCACACGCGGATCATGGAAGTTTCTCGGACCAAGTTCCGCGACCTGGGCTTCGACTTTGCCCTGATCGACAACGGTAACTTGCTGGTCAACGCTCCGGGCAACCTGATCAACGCTCCGGCCAGCACCCTTGGCGGTGCGATTCCCGAAGCCGATGCGGCGAACGTAAGAATCTTCACCGGCGAGTTCGAGGCGCTGATCGCTGCTCTCCGCCGCCAAGACCTGATCAAGTTTTTGGCGGAACCGACCGTGGTGGCGACCCACGGGCGTCCGGCACGATTCACCGTCGGCGGTAAAGTTCCCTACGTTGTCCCGTCGGGGGACGATGCAGTGACGATCGCTTACGAAGAATACGGCACTTCGGTGGACTTCCTGCCGTTCGTGGTCGGTCCAGGACGAATCCGCCTGGAGGTCCGGCCCGAAGTGAGTGAACCGGACAATTCCCGGTCGATCGAGGCGGCGGGGATTGTGGTTCCCGCTTTCAGCCAACGATATGTGGAAACCGCGGTGGAACTGCAAGCCGGACAGACCTTTGCAATCGCCGGCTTGTTGCAAAGCCGCACCGAATCGAGCCAACGTGCCACACCGCTGCTGGGCGAGATTCCTTACCTGGGCGTTTTCTTCCGCCGCATGCAGGAACGCCGTAACGACATCGAGTTGTTGGTCACCGTCACTCCTGAATTGGTCGACGCGATGAACCCGCACGAAGTGCCGTCGGGTGGTCCTGGGCTCAATAGCAACTCGCCAAATGATCACGAACTGTACCTGAAGGGGCACCTGGAAGTTCCCAACCTGCTGGGCAGCGACGGAAGCTGCTACGGCGATGGCTACAGCGACATCAACACCGTTTACAACGGCGGGTCTGTGCCCAGTGGAGCGATTGTCCCCGGTGAAACACCGATGGTTGTTGGCGAAGGCGTGACCGTTACCGCCCCCGCGCAGTGACGGAAGCGGCAAGCGGCGGCCAAGGCTGTCGATTGACGGCGAAACAATCCTAGTAGTGACCGGACAGTTGTCGTTATGAGCAATGTACTACGAATCGCACTAGTCGATCCAAGTGACGGAAGTCGCGAAGCCCTGAAAGCGATGCTTTTGGGAATGGACACCGTTTGGCTGGAGGCTGATTGCTCGCGGTACGAGTTCTTTCCGGATGTGATCGAACAAACCGCACCCGATGTCGGCGTGGTCGCCCTGGATTCGGATCCAGACAAGGCAATCGACTTGATTCAGCGGTTGTCGTCCGAAGCACCCGACACAGCTATTCTGGCGGCCAGTGACAATACCGACGGCCACTTGATCTTGAGGACCATCCGAGCAGGTGCGCGCGAGTTTCTGACGTTGCCACTGTCGGATGATGATTTGGCCAGCACCTTAGAACGTGTCAGCCAACAGAAGTTCGGCAGCAGCGAAGGTGGCAGCAGATCTTGCGAAGTGATCGCCGTTGCCGGTGCTACCGGTGGTGTCGGCAGCACCAGTACCGCAGTCAACCTGGCGTGCGTCCTGGCCGAGGACACCCGCAATAGCGTAGCGCTTTTGGACCTGGATATGGCGCTAGGGGATGCGGATGTATTCCTCGACTCCATTCCCGATTACACGCTGGCCGATGTGGTTCAGAACATTTCGCGGTTGGATATCCAGCTCCTCAAACGATCGCTGACCAAGCACAGCAGCGGTTTGTATCTGCTGCCGCGGCCGGTGGAACTGCATGACACGCTGGCGATCACCGATGAAAATCTCCGCAAGGTGATCGGGCTGTTGAAGGCTTCGTTCACTCATTTGATCATCGACCTGTCGAAGACCTACAGCGCTGTCGATATGGCGGCGATCGAAAACGCCTCGCGCGTGATCCTGGTGACCCAGCTGGATCTGCCCTGCTTGCGCAACGTCGTCCGGCTGATGATGAGTTTCGAGGAGATCGAAGGTTTGCACAGCAAAGTGGAAATCGTCGTCAACCGCGCCGGATTGGATTCCGGGCAGATCAGTTTGAAGAAGGCCAAAGAAACGCTTGGCCGAGAAGTATTCGCGCTGCTGCCCAACGACTATCGAACGATGGTCGAAGTTCGCAACAACGGCGTACCGCTGATCGTGCAAGCCCCCAAAGCGGCCATCACGATGGCCGTGCGAGACCTGGCCACCAAGCTAGAAGGCGAACCGCAACAGGAAGGCGAAGACGGCGAAGCCAAGCCCGCCGAAAGCAAGTGGAAAAAATTCTGGCCCGGAGCGGCGAAGTCCTAAACGCCCCACCTGGAAGTGAGCGAACACATTCCAGCCTGCTAGCCCGCATCGGCGGTGGACACCGGGTTTTGCTTTACCTCACGTGCCGTTGCTTGCAACGCAAAATGAAGAACTGCAGAATCACCCGCCCGGCGAGTAATAGGTCGGAGTGCCCGGCCCGACAGGCAACCCCAGCACGAACACCCACAGATAAAACAAGATCACCCAAGAAATCAGAAAGCAGATCGAATAGGGAATCATTGTCGAGACGAGTGTGCCTATGCCCAGTTTCTTGTCGTACCTTATGGCGAAGGCGAGGATCAAACCAAAATAGCTCATCATCGGTGTGATGATGTTCGTTGTTGAATCTCCGATCCGATACGCCGCCTGGATGACCTGCGGACTGTAGCCGATGGACATCAGCATCGGCACGAAGATCGGTGCGGTAACCGCCCATTGAGCCGAAGCGCTGCCGAGCATCAGATTCACAAAGCAGCACATCAAGATGAATGCCAGGAACACCTCTGGCCCCGTGAGATTCCACGACTTCAACAACTCCGCTCCCGCCACGGCGCAAATCGTCCCTAGGTTGGACCAACGAAAGAACGCGACAAATTGAGAGGCGAAGAACACAAGCACCATGTAGAGTCCCAACGAACTCAGCGCCTGGCCCATACCGTCAATGACGTCGCGATCGGTCTTCATGGTTCCAGTAATTCGCCCGTAGACGACTCCCGGTACAACAAAGAACACCAGGATCAGGGCGACGACGCTCTTTAGCATCGGCCGCAGATCCTGGATCATCGATTCATTCGGAGCAGGGTCGCGAAACCAACCTTCGGAAGGCAAACACATGGCGAGCAACGCCAGGGTGAGGCCCACAAACGTGATACCGGCCCACTTGAGTCCGCTTTTCTCCTTCGCAGAAAGCTCACCCATTTCGCCCAGCGAACTCTCGATACCTTCCTGGGCGCGGCGCGGATCGTAGACGCCCAGCCTCGGCTCGACGATTTGGGTCGTCACCAACGTCCCGACGATTGTGATCAAGAACGTGCTGGCCACCATGAAGTAGTAGTTGGCGGTTGGCAAAATCTCGTTTACTTGCCCGGGGGCAAAACTTGGATCAACCAACGTCGCTGCCTCGGTGGTGATCCCCGACAACAAAGGGTCAACCGTTCCGACCAGGATATTGGCCGAATATCCTCCCGACACTCCCGCGAACGCCGCGGCCAAGCCCGCCAGCGGATTCCGCCCCACCGAGTGAAACACGGTTGCAGCCAGCGGAATCAAAACGACATACCCCATTTCGCTGGCGGTGTTGGAAACGACTGCTGCGAAGACGACGGTCGCCGTCAATAGACTGCCAGGCGCCCCCAAGACCAGCGCGCGAATCACGGCGCTCAACAAACCCGACTTCTGCGCGACACCGACTCCCAGCATCGCGACAAGCACCGTGCCGAGTGGAGCGAACGAAGTGAAGTTCGTTACCAAGTTCATCCCGATGCGCCGGAATCCTTCCGGATTGATCAGACTTACCGCTCGAATGACGCCATCCTCAGATCGCGTCTCTTCCGGCCGAGGATCGGTTACTTGAAGATCCAATGCGCCGGCAACGCCACTCGCGACTAAAACCAAGACGCAGATAATGGCAAAAAGTGTTACCGGATGCGGCAGAAGATTCCCCAACCACTCAACGACTCGCAGAAAGCTCTCGAACGGTCCTTGCCGTGAGTTTTCGGGCGTGCTCACCAGGGACTTCCTCATTTCAATGCGATTGCGTTGACGACGTGGCGTCCCAATTCAGGGAACCATTGTCGCCAGCCCAATTTTTGGGAGAACGTGTGTTACGTCAAACGCACGGGGAGTATACCAAGCTCAACTCAACGTCTCGGGTCAAAGAGCTCAACGAACCGAACCAATAGCAAGACACATTGTGAGAAGCATCAGGAAACGAATTGCAAGAAGCCGACGCATTGAAAAGCTCTCTTTTTTTTGAACAAAGACAGCTTGACTTTGTTTGAGATGCTGCGTCTAATGAATCAAAGACAGGGCGTCTTTGTTCGTGCTTGAGAGGGGGAATGTCGGGATGCCGCCGAAGCGATTTCATGTCACCGATACAGAGTTGTCCGTGCTGCAGGTTCTTTGGGATCGTGGCAGTGCGACGACGCGGGAGGTTTGCGATGAGCTTTACCCCAATGGTGAAGCGTCGCACTACTACACGGTTCAGAAGCTGCTGGAACGATTGGAAAAGCGGGCTTGTGTCCACCGCGACCGCAGCGGGCGAGCACACGTGTTTTCCGCCGCCCTGGATCGCGAAACGTTGATTCAGGAACGTCTGCGAGATCTTTCTCATTCGCTTTGCGACGGCGCGGTGATGCCGATGCTTAGTGGCCTGATCGGCATGCGCCGTTGGACAGCCGATGAACAACAACAACTTCAACAGATGTTGGATGGACTGGCCAGTCAAAAAGTCGGCCAGAAGACCAGTCGGAAAGCTGGTCGGAAGAAAAAGAAGTAGTCGTTGCCTGCCAAACTATCCAGATTCTATCCGGGAGCCAATCGATGTGGTTTCAACTTGCGTCTCATGTCGTGATCAGCGTTCTGACGGTTGCGGCTGTTCTTTCGCTAGCCGCAGTGCTATTGGGATGGTTGACGCGTCGTCGTCGCCCAGCCCTTGAACATGCATGCTGGGTGGTCGTGTTGCTGCGGCTGATCATCCCTCCTTTTGTTCCCTGGACTGTTCCTGGTTTTCCGGTTTGGCCGAAAGATCCATCGAACCCAAACGCTGTTACTTCCCTGGATCAGTCGGAGGCTGCCTTGCCGTCAAGTTCGCCAGCCGTTTCCATGCCGCCATCGAGCATCGCAGATGTGGATCTCCTAGTGCTGGAACAAGCCGAACGTTTTCTGGCTACATCGAAGGATGGTTCCGAACGGTCCAGCGATGTTGATCAAGCGCCCAACAACGGCGAAGAGTTTCAGGTTGCTGAGCCGTTGACGATCGACGGTGATTGGGAAGAGACAGGTGAGTCTCCGGCAACCGCCATCGCGGACCGGGCGATACGTGATGACCGCCCGGCGAACGCGATTCCGATCGCTGCGACATCTCACCAACCCGGCCATCGGTCGGCGGAAGTGGTGTCAAGCAGCGATTCTGCAGCGATGATTGGGAAATGGACGATCGCGTTTGCCATGATGTGGGTGCTGGGGTCGTTGATTGTCGCCGTACGATCTTTTCATTCGATGTGGCAGTTTCGTTGTTTGCTGCGACTTTCCCAGCCGCCATCACCGGAAGTTCTTTCATCGGCCGAATCGGTCAAAGAACAGGTGGGACTGCAAACGACTCCTGCGATCTGGATGTTGGCGGCCCGGATTCCACCGATGGTGTGGAGCAGATTTGGCCGAGCGATCGTTGTGCTGCCCAGCGAATTTGAAGCAGTTCATCAGCCGGTACAGCGAGAGCTCTTGTTGGCTCATGAATTTGTGCATCTTCATCGCAGAGATCATCTGGTGCGATGGTTAGAACTTGTCGCGACGATCCTTTGGTGGTGGTGTCCGCTGTACTGGGTAGCCCGATCGAGGCTGCGACTTGCGGAAGAATCCGCTTGCGATGCGCGGGTGCTGCGTTTGTGGCCTGACCGCGCCGGCGACTATGGAAAGATGATTGTCGACACAGTCGGATTTATGTCCGACACAAAGTTTTCGCCTCATCTGGCGACCGGTGGGTTGGGGTCGATTCGAACGCTTCAATCACGGCTGCGATCGGTTCACACCGGTGGTGTGTTGCCTGGAAACAATGCCATCGCGGCAGCAGCCGTCGTTTTACTGGCAACGATTTCGTGTCCTCTGATGCTGGTTGGTGAAGGGATGGAAGACACCGCAACGCGGCCTCAACAAATTTCATCCACATCGGATAACGAGTCCGGCGGCGAACCGACCGATCTACCGAAAAAGGTTTTGACCCAAGTTTCGACCGACCGGCCCGAAGGGATGAAGGATCTTTTGCCACCGCAGTGCGATCCGACCTACGCTGTGCATTCGCCCGACAAGAAGAAGATTGCTTTTGTCGGGTCGGCAACCAAACCAGATGGAACGAAGCAGCACGGATTGTTCTGTCATGACACGAGCACAAACGAATTGACGTGCCTGATCGAAAAGGGACTCAGAACGGCGCCGGCGTGGTCACCTGATTCGCAAAAGATCGCGATCGGCAATTCCCCCGGCTACGGCAACATCTATCCGCTGGTGATTGTCGATGTGGTCTCGGCTGAGATCGATCAAACTGGTGCGCAGGGCGCGGGCGCGGCCTGGTCACCCGACGGCCGGTACGTGGCGGTTTCGACTGGATTTCATCATGGCGGATCGTGGGCAGCCGGCGTGCCCTGCGACGGTCGAATCGGATTGTGGGACACGATCGATCGCAAAATCACTTACGTCAGTCCACCAGGCGTCAATCGATCCGATCGCAGTGGCCGGGTTTCATTCATGACCGGCGCCTTGCGGCCAACGTGGTCGCCCAACGGCAAATGGATCGCCTGGCGTCAAACCATTTCCAATCGCACTGGCGAAAAAAGGGAAACACGATCGGAAGTCTGGGTCGCCACCAAAAACGGTGACTCGCTCAAGCGTGTTTTTGATCAGGGTGATTCCGTGCGATGGTCCGATGATAGTACATCGCTGATCCAACAACCGAGCGGACAAGTCGTTGTCGTTGACCACTCGGCGGCAGAAGACGACCAGACCTCCTTTCCGAGCATGCCGGCCGAGCTTTCTCGGTTGCTGGAGAAGGAAAGGGAGGCTGCGGAGCGGGCAACCGGGTTTGACGCAAAATCCGTTCTTGATGCCAATCGGCTTTGGCAGAACCCGACTCTGGAAGGAATCGATTCCATCGGCTTCGTTCATCGTATGTCGCCCAAGCGGCTTGATGAGTCTTTTGTTTGGCGTGCCGATGGTACTTCCGCCATTGAAGTCAAATTTCGTGATGACGGCGCGAAAAGATATGGGCAAGGTTGGTCGGTGATCTACGCTGCCGACGGATCCAGTTACACCTTTTCTGACCGCGACGGCCTGCCCAGGTATCGTTCGGCCGAGCAAATTGCCGAGGCAGGCGATTCTTCGCGACGCGCACGATTGTCGGCAGCGGAGATCCTGCGGCGAGACACATTGCGGCGACTATCCGGTACCCGGTTGAACTTCGCAGCAATCGACTGGGGACGGCGGCCCGACGATTTTCTGGTAACGGATGTGAAGCGGGAGGGATCCAACCGCATTGTCCAGCTTCAGGCCAAATCCGGAAAACGGTCGCTGCTGAACGTCGGAGCGATGTTCGAGACAACGTCGTGGGCGTACGTTCACGACGTCCGGATCGAACGGTCGCTGCTGACGATCAACGCCGACGGTCAAATTGTCCGTGAGGTTTCTCATTCGGGTGGCAAAGTGGTTGCCGACATTCAACTGACCGATTGGGTCAGCCGTGGCGGCCAGCAGGCTCCGACTCGGATCGTCTTCGATATTCCCAATAGCGACTTTCGGGTGGACCAGAGATTTCGGGTGACCGACGAAGGATTTTGGATCCTTTCGTCAGGAACTTCCAAGTTCGCCGAACATGAACCTCAAAAAGAAGAAATTGTCGACTTGAGAATCAACGCGTCGACCGATCATTTGTCGAAGCAGCTCGACGAAGCAAAGAATCGGGTGCAACAGATGGACGTCCCGCCCGAACAGACACAAGCGATTTCGATTCGTGGGCTGACGCCTTTGGAACTGGGAATGACCTGCGACTTTGACTCGTTGTCCGAAGAGAGTGCGAATGCAAAGTTTCTTCCGAAATCGTTGACTTGGATGCCGACGGATCGGTCGTCCCAGCAAAGTCATACCTGGTTGCCGGCGTCGTTGTGTGCGGAATTACGGTTTCCTCCATCAGCCGCACGAGCACTAGGTGAAGATTCCCGCCTGATGTTGGCGGTGTATGACCAGAACAAGTTACCGCTCTACACCACCACGATTGCCGCGTCGGCAGTGGACGCCAGTAATCGTCGAACCGAAAGCGTGCTGGGGCCGCTGCTAGAAAAACATCAACTGTGGTTGAGGGACGCCGCGGCACCCCTTCCGAATGCCCAATACCGATTGCGATTTGCCGATCGGGAGGAAGAAGCAACGATTCCCAATGAGAACCGCAACATCACTCGCGGCATCACCTTGTCCCTGGCACTCGATGCTTATCGGGCGGCACCCGACCGCTGGCGGATGCCGTTGGCGTTTACCGCCCAGTGGAACGGTCGCCCTGTGAAAGTCCTGGGCCTGGTCGGTCCCGGATTCAAGCAGGTTTTTGGCTCCGGGCTCAGTGGCACCTACGTCGGTGGCTACACCAGTACCCAACGCTCCAGCGTGTTGTTGGTCGTCGATGCCGAAACCGGTTTTCCACTGGTCGAACGATCCGAAAGCATGGAATTTCGTTTTCTCGATTACGTCGAAGCAGCACCGGGCCAATTCGCGCCGCTACGAGTGTTGTGCAAAACTGAATCGATGAACATGGATCTGCGATTCCAGCTTTTGGATGGCCGACTTTGGTTGTTCGACCGTCGAGTTCAAAGCGAAGATGGCGCGACAGCGTCGGTTGATCTTGTGACGATCGATGGCCGGCAACCTCAAACGAGACTTCAATCGGACGAGCCCGATAGTGATGGGGCGGTGTCGTGGTTTGACTGGGGAGAACTCGTGTCGAGAAAGCCCGAACAATCGGGTGATCATTTTTCGGCGTCGTTGGCTTCGGCCGTGGAACCTTGGCGACATCCCGGTTGGAAAATGATCGAGGGGTTGTCGGTAGAAACGGAAAACGAACAGATCCAGGTGGTCCGGTGCAACCTGCGGCCACGGCCGTCACTGGGAGCGGCAAAGTATTGGACGCTAACGCATATTTCCGAAGAGCGCGCCCGCCCGCTGACCTGCCCGCAAACGGTACAAGGTGCCGGCGCGGACTCCACTGTGGTGGTTGTGCCGTTGGCGTTTGACCAACAGATCGCGGCTGCCACCATGCCTGGCAAAGAGGACAAGAAAGCAAGCTCCTGGAACGCCAGTGGATCGGCCTCGAACAAAACGCGGGTTCGGCAGTTCCAAGTCCAACGCGACGACGGCCGCGACGCGACGCTTCGACCGGAGATCTTGAGCACGTCGTGGTACACCGATCAGTTGGTTCGAGTGACCGCCGTGTTGATCGATGACGATGGCGTGGTGGTGGCCGGCGGTTTCGGGTCCGATTCGTTTCGAACCTATTCCGAACCGGTGTTGTCCAGCAACGCGAACGTGTCACTGACAAACTCTGATCGCACCACCAGCAAGCATGTTTTGATTGCCTGGCGTTCGTTGGTAACCGGCGCACCGATGGGTAGTCGGTGGGGATCGTTTTGGAACAACGACCCTCCTTTCAACCACGCGGAGCTGTTGGCTAGCCGGTTTTCACCGGTGCGACAGCAAGGGCTGCGAGATCTGTATCGAGACAAATGGAGCGATGTTCATCGCCGCTTCGAGCGACTGAAACGTGGCCGAGACGACCGTCGTGTTCTGGAACAACTTTACGTCTACCGAAACCAGTTGGCGGAAATCCTTACTGGTGAAAACGGTGATTCGGACGAATCACTCGCGATCGCCTGCCGGCTTGCCGGTTTTTCAGCCAATCGCGACTTTGCCGATTCATTGCGGCAGCTATTGAAACACGAATCGCCGCTCGTGCGAGACTCCGCCACGATTGGACTGGGACTGCTGGGTGAAAAAGGAGCCGTGTCGCGGTTGGAAGAGTTGTCATCACAATCGCCGCCCGATTCAGACGCCACTCCACTGCAAAGTCATCAAAGCGTGGAAGTCGAATGGGCGCTGAAAAAGTTGAACGGATAAACGCCCAACTACGCCAAGATCTCTTTGATCACTCGTGGCGGCTCGACTCCGGTCAGCCGTTGTTGAAGTCCCTGGAATTTGAAACTCAGCCGTCGATCGTCGATGCCCATGCAGTGCAGGATGGTGGCGTTGAGGTCGTTCAAATGTACCGGGTTTTCGACGATGTTGTAACTGAAGTCGTCGGTTTCGCCGTAGCTCACTCCCGGTTTGATACCTCCGCCAGCCATCCACATGCAGAAATTGCGAGGATGATGATCGCGACCGTAGTTTTCCTTGGTCAACGTTCCTTGTGAGTAGACGGTACGACCGAACTCGCCGCCAAAAACCACCAGCGTGTCCTCCAGCAGACCGCGTTGTTTCAAATCCTTGATCAATGCCGCGGTCGGCTGGTCCACGTCGTTGCATTGATTGGTGATCAACTTGGGAAGATTGTTGTGCTGGTCCCAACCGCGGTGCAGGATTTGGACGCAGCGGACGCCCCGTTCGATCAGCCGCCGAGCCAGAATAGCGCTCGACGCGAACGTTCCTTTCTTTTCCACGTTCGGGCCATACATTTCCAACGTTTCTTTTGTTTCGCTGGAAAGGTCGGTCAATTCCGGAACGCTGGTTTGCATTCGAAACGCCATTTCGTACTGAGCAATCCGCGTTTGTGTTTCGGGATCGCCGAATCGCTGGTAATTCTGCTGATTCAGTTGGTTCAATGCGTCCAGCATCGTCCGCCGGTCGGTGGAACTGACACCGGGGGGATTCTGGATGTACAACACCGGATCTCCCGTACCGCGCAGCGCGACACCGTCAAAACTGGTGGGCAGAAAACCGCTGCTCCACATCCTGGTGAACAACGCCTGCGCCTGGCTGCCTGCCGGAAAGGTTGGTGTGAAGACCACAAAAGCAGGCAGGTCGTTGCTTTCGCTGCCCAGGCCGTAGCTGAGCCACGAGCCAAGGCTTGGTTTGCCGGGAACTTCACTGCCGGTCATCACGAAGGTGCATGCCGGGTCATGATTGATCGCCTCGGTATGCACCGTCTTGATCATCGCGATGTCGTCGGCGATTCCTTGCATGTGCGGCACCAACTCGCTCATCAAAATCCCGCTCTTGCCGCACGGTTTGAACTTGAACTTGCTGGGCGCGACTGGAAATCGCGCCTGGCCGCTGGTCATGGTGGTGATCCGCTGATTGTTGCGGACCGAGTCGGGCAATTCCTTGTCAAAATGTTCTTGCAATCCCGGCTTGTGGTCGAACAGGTCCAGTTGTGACGGAGCACCATTGGCATGCAAGTAGATCAGCCGTTTGGCACGGGGGACGAAATGGGGCAATCCGGGCAGCGGCTGATGCACCTGCTGTGGGTCGGCGGCCGAAGCATCCGAATCGATCATGCCAGCAATCGCGAGAGTGCCCAGTTTCAATCCGGCTCCGCGAAAAAACTGGCGACGGTTTGCGAGTTGTTGGTACTGAAGTGCTGGATGCATGACGAAAGTTTTGCCAGGGAAAGGTTGTTTTGATAATGGTTTGGAATCAGTTCTTGGTCACGGTTTCATCGAGATTCAGAATCAGGTTCGCAAGCATTGTGTAAGCGGCCAATTCGGCGGCGCTGCAACGTTCGTCAGGCTTGCTTTCGCCGTAGGTGATCAACTGTTTTGCGGCTTCCGGATCGTCCTGGTAGCGCTGCAGATGTTTGCCCAGCGCCTCGGCCGCAATTTCCAGTTCTATCTTGTTGGGTTGACGAGCGGTGATGGTGTTCCAGGCCCAGCGAATCCGCGAATCGGCATCATCGCCCCCTTCCTGAATGACTCGCGAAGCAAAGTTGCGAGCCGCTTCGATGTGTTGGATGTCGTTCATCAGCTGAAGTGCCTGCATCGGCGTGTTGCTGCGTTGCCGATAGGAACAACTCTGCTCGCGATTGGGCGCGTCAAAGGTCGACATGAAGGGGGGCGGTGCGGTCCGTTTCAAGAAGGTGTAGATGCTGCGCCGATAGAGCGCGCCGCCCTGGTCTTGCTTGTAGTAGCGGGTGTTGCTGTTGCCGAAGCCCACCGGTTCCCAGATGTTGGGTGGCTGATACGGTTTGACCGCCTTTCCGCCGACTTGATCGACCAACAATCCGCTGACATACAACGCCTGGTCGCGGAGCACTTCGGCATCTAGCCTTAGCCGCGGCGCTCGGGCAAGCAGGCGGTTGTTGGGATCCAGCCGCGACATCTCCGCAGTGGCAACCGAACTCTGGCGGTAGGTGTGCGAGGTGAGGATCAACTTGACCAGGGCTCGCACGTCCCAGCCCTGTTGGACAAATTCAACGGCCAGCCAATCGAGCAGTTCAGGGTGACTTGGCAAATCACCTTGAGAGCCAAAATCGCCGCTCGTTCGCACGATGCCGATACCAAAAAACTGTTGCCAAAACCGGTTCACTGTCACCCGCGCCGTCAGCGGATGATCGCCGGCGACGAGCCAGTTGGCGAAATCAAGCCGATTGTAGTCGCGGTCTTGGCGGCGCTCCGGCAGCGGCGGCAAGAAAGCGGGAACCGCTCGGCTGACCTTTTCACCTGGCTTGTCGTAAGCGCCACGAGTCATCACAAAACTTTCCCGCGGCTTGGGCAGGTCGGCCATCACAAAAGTGAACGGCACGTCTTTTTCAATTTGACTCTTTTCGTTGGAAAGTGCAGAACGCTTGGACTTCAGTTCGGCCAGCAATTCCGTTGCGCCGGCATAGACATTTTGGATCCAGAAATCGTAAACGCGACTCGCCTCGTCTTCGCTCCAATCGTCGGGCTTTTTGCCTCGCACCAATTGCCGCAGACCTTCGGGCAATTCGTTGTTTCGCTTTCCCGCTTTCTGTCCTTTCCAAACTTTCCACGACCAGATTGGGTCCTTGGCCATGTCGACGGTCGATTCAACGCCCAGGTGATCCCAGTTCACGGTGCCGGCGAACTGGGTAAACGCGTAGCCTTTGACCTTCGCTCCCCCACTCAATCCCATTTTTTTGGCGTCCACTTCCAACCGAACCCATTTGCCGCGCTCGGGTAGATCGCCCATCAACACCTTTTCGGTCGAATCCGCTTTGCCGAAGGGAATCTTTTCATGTTTTCCCCAGACGGCGCGGTGTTTCCAGCCGTCGGTATGGAACTGGATCATGATCGCCTCGGGCGTATCTTCCGGATCCAGGAAGCAGTGCACAAAGACCTTGCCGCCGGCGGGCACCACAAACTCGGCAGCACCGGCGTTGTAAAAATCCTGTTCCAATCCCGCCGCTTTGCGTCGCACGGCTCGGTCGCCTTCAAACACCTCGCCTTTGTCTTTGCTGACCAAGGTCAACGGACCGCCGCTACTTTGCACCTTCGCTCCTTCGGGAAATCCATCCGCGAACCAAAGCGCCGTCGTCTCGCGAATTTCTGGAGGCGGATCCATTTCGGCAGGATCGTCGTATTCGATTGTCGCCAGCTTCGATTTCATTTCCTTTTCCAGCGCGGCCAGCCGATCGTCGATCGCTTGAATCTTCGCTTTGTCCTTTTCGGAATGCAGCTTCAAGATTGGCGGCGTGTCGATCTTGTTGCCGTCCATTGCCGGATCGGCCGCGCTGTGAAAGAACGCGTACATCGAGTAGTAGTCGTGCATGGACAGCGGATCGAACTTGTGATCGTGACAGACAGCGCAGCCGGCGGTCAGCCCCATCCACACTTCCGCCGCGGTGGTGGTGCGATCGACCGCGTAGCGAAATACCCATTCTTCGTTGATGCTTCCGCCTTCGCTGGTGGTCACGTTGCAGCGATTGAACCCGGATGCGATCAGTTGGTCACGAGTCGGCTGGTCGTACAGGTCGCCCGCCAGCTGCCAGCGAGTGAATTCATCAAACGGCAGATTTTCCGAAAACGCTCGCACGACCCAGTCACGATACGGCCACATGGAACGTTCGTTGTCCAAGTGCAAACCGTGGGTGTCGGCATAGCGGGCCAGGTCCAACCAATATCGGGCCATGTGCTCGCCGTAAGTGATTCGATTCATCAAGCCATCGATCAACTTTTCGTAGGCATCCTCTGATGGATCGGCCAGAAAGGCTTCCACTTCCTCCGGCGTCGGGGGCAATCCCGTCAGATCAAGCGTGACTCGACGAATCAACGTGCGACGATCGGCAAGCGGCGAAGGCGACAGGCCCTCCTGGGCCAGCCGACGTTGCACGAACGCATCGATCGGGTGGATTGAATCGGAAGCGGGCAGTTCGGGTTGGGCCGGTGAGACGAACGACCAATGCTGCTGGTACTCCGCACCCGATTTGATCCAGCGCTGGATCAAATCGCGGTGGTCGTCGGTCAACTGCTGATGAAAATCAGCCGGCGGCATCACCGAATCGGGATCGGACGTCGTGATCCGATTCCAAAGCTCGCTCTCTTCGAGGCTGCCGGGAGTGACAGCGCCACTTTCCAGGGCATTTTCTGCGACATCAAGCCGCAGATCCGCCTCCCGTTTTTCTTCGTCGGGACCGTGACAAGCGAAGCAGTGGTCCGACAAAATCGGTCGAATGTCGCGGGTGAACGACACCGGCTGGTCCGCTGCCAGGAAGCTTGGGATGAAAGCAACCACCGCGGCAAAAATGGATCGATGACGAAGCATATTTCTCGTTTTCGAAAGACGTCAGGTGGGAAGCGTCGGGCGGGATCCGAACATTATAGCCCGGATCGCCGACCATCAACTCCAACCGGTCGTTGGCCGTTTTTTCACGTTGGGTAGCGAAACTCGCCAAGAGTTTCGGCGGGTCCGGGATTCGCCGAAAGTCCTGGCGACTTTCGCTACCCACCAAGCACCCCAGCCGACGAGGAGCCGACGAGCCAATTGGCCTTGGCTCTGGCCCCAGGTTTTGCTACCTGAAAACCGTCATCCCCCTCTGAGGTATTTACAGCATGTTGACAGCCGAAATTCTGATACCGTTCTCGCGACGCACTCTTGCTGCGTTCCTCTCTCTGTTTCTTGCCGCGGTAGCGGGAGCGCAGGAGTTTCACATGTTGGAGGCTCCGTTGGATGAGACAGCCAACCTGGCTTCGGTTGCCGCGTTTTTCGATCATGCCGAATCAGAATTGCCGCTAACCGGTTTCGACGGTGCTGGCGTGGTGACCGCATCGGCGGTCGTATCGGAGGATTCGAACGCCGCTGATTCAGTGCAGCCCGTCAGCCATGAAACCGAACTGAATGCACCGACCCAATCGATCGCTGTCGAAGAATCGATTCAACAACCCGAATCACTCTTCAGTCGCATGCTGACTCCGCATCTGTGGGATGCGTCGGCCAGCGCGCTGCTGGTGACTCGGATCGACGAAAAATTCTTGGGTTCGTCCATTGAATTCAACGATGAGCTGGCCACCGGATTTCGCGCCCGCATCGGCCGCGACCATTGGTCGATTTTGCCCGGTTCGGATCGGGTTGAAATGGCGACGACCCATATCCAGGGCAGCGATGAATTCGTCGCATCGACGGTCAGGTTTGACTACGAATCGGCCTTGAACAGCGTCCAGGTCAACTCCGTCTACGGACATGATTCCCGGCGGCCGTTCGATATTCTGGCCGGGCTGCGATTCACTCGACTTAGCGACCATCTTGTCGGTTTGAATGCTTCGGCGGAAAGAATGAACGTCGAATCGAGCAACAATCTGTTCGGCTTGCAGATCGGTGCCCGCGGCGGCGGCGGTGCGGGGCCCTTTGAACTAGCAGTGGGTGGGAATTTTGGTGCTGCCATCAATCGGCTTCACCTGGAACTCCAGCAATACGATCAAGGAGTGCTTACCGAATCCAACTCGGCGTCGGACAGCAAAATGAGTTTGTATTGGGACGCGAATTTAGAAGGAAGGTATCGGATCGCCGATTCGTGGCGTTTGGCAATGGGTTTGCAGGCACTTTATTTCTACACCACCTACGACCTGTTGGTCGCAAGCAATCCCGAAGAAGACGAGACATGGCGTTATCTGGGTGGCTACGCTCGCATCGCCCATCGGTTTTGATGATCTTTGGATTTCTGTTCGCCGTGGAAGAAAGCACGGGCCGCCAGCGAAATGGGGCGGGGTCCATCGTGGTAAGATCGTTCGTTTGAAATCGATCACCCTTTGAGGCGAATGCCATGATTCGAACCGCGATGCTGCTGCGCCTGCTTGGTGGAATGCTTTTGGTAGCGGTCATGTGGATGCCAACCGTGGCCCAACAGCCGAATATCATCCTTTGCATGGGTGACGACCATGGTTGGGAAGAGACCGGTTACAACGGCAACCGATACTTGAAAACACCGGTGCTTGACCAGATGGCTGCCACCGGTTTGCGTTTGGATCATTTTTATTCCGCCCATCCATCCTGTTCGCCAACCCGCGGCAGCGTGCTGACTGGGCGGCATCCCAACCGCTACGGGACGTTTTCTCCCAATTGGTCGATTCGGCCCGAAGAAATCACCATCGCGCATTTGCTAAATCAAGCCGGTTACGCTTGCGGCCATTTTGGAAAGTGGCATGTTGGCCCGGTCAAATCGGATTCACCCACCAACCCCGGGGCGATGGGGTTTGACCAATGGGTGTCGCACGACAACTTCTTTGAATTGAACCCGCACTTTTCTCGCAACGGCGGTCCGCCGGTCCAGTTCAAGGGAGAGAGTTCGGAGATTGTGGTCGATGAAACGATTCGATTCATCCAAGAAGCGAAAGGGAAAGGAAAGCCTTTTTTCGCCGTCGTTTGGTTCGGTTCGCCGCATGAACCGTACAGCGGCTTACCAGCAGATCTTGCGCTCTACGATGATCTGCCCGAGAAGTACGCCGAACAGACCGTGAAGCTGACGTCGAACGAAACGGGACGAAGCGTGCGACGACCGCTACGAGAAGTGCTTCGCGAGCGGTATGCAGAAATCACCGCGATGGATCGGGCGATCGGCAAGCTGCGCGATGCGCTTGCTACCGGTGGGCTGAAACAAAACACATTGCTTTGGTACTGCGGCGACAACGGCACTCCGCCGAGCGGTTTGATCGAGTCGCCGTTTCGTGGCCAGAAAGGACAGATGTACGAAGGAGGCATTCGCGTGCCCGGCTTGATCGAGTGGCCCAACCGGATTCCCCAGCCGGCGGTCAGCAAGGTCAACACGGTTACCAGCGACATGCTGCCGACGCTTTGTGCCATCACTGGGCTGAGTGTTCCCGATCGCCCAATCGACGGCATCGATCTGTCGCCGCTGTTAGACGGAAAGATGAAAGAACGTCCTAGCCCGATTTGCTTCTGGAGTTTCGATACTCGCGAGGAGGCCAAGCGAGAATCCAAGCCGTGGATCGCCGCCGAGCTTCAACAAGGGACAACGCCGCTGGTGAAGCTGATGGCGGGCCGTCCCACCAGGAATTTTCAAAACTTCCACCATCCCGAAATCACCGATCGTGACTATCGCGGATCGCGCACTATCATCGACAACCGTTACAAGCTGGTCATCCATCAACAGGGAGAAGAGGAATCGGCGGAGCTGTTTGATCTGCGAAGCGATCCGGCCGAGACCAACAACCTGGCATCGGCCCAAGCGGACGTGGTCGGTCAGCTGCGGAAGCAAATGAAGCAGTGGCAGCAATCGGTGTTGGAAAGCCTAACGGGAGCCGACTACCAGTAGGCCGACTTGTCCCCAAGTCGGCGAACCTGTACCGTCGGCGACTTCTCCGAAGTCGCATCGCACAGCCAGGCACGGAGAAGTCGCCGACGATGCGCGCCGACTTGGGGACAAGTCGGTCTACGAGGACTCAGGTGCGGAAAGACAGGGAAAATCGAGGCGATCTTGTTCCATCAGGGCTGCTTTGAGTTTGTTATAGACGTGGCCGTCGATGCCGATTTGTTTCGATGCCAACGGTTCATCGGAAAGAAACCTCTCCAGCCGGCCTCGCTCGGCGATGGAAAGTCGGTAAACCGAATCACGAAGTGACATCCAGTTCAGCAGGCAACGAGTGACCGCACCGGTCGTCATTCCAAAGGTGTCTGCCAAGTCATCCAAGGCGCGACGCAAGACCGTTCGGGAAGCTTGCGGCTGAGCGTGAATGAACCGGCCGAATCGGGGCGAATCACCGGCGTACATGGCGACCATGAAGCGGACCAGGAGCCGCATTTTTCGGTTTCGCAAACTGCCAGCGGACAACTCCGATTCGATTCGCGAGTACAGTTCTTCGTCATGGGCTAGATCCAATCGTTCCAACACAATTGCCTGTTCCTGCGCGTCGAACCCAGCAACTCGTATCGCCTCGTGGATTCGGCGCAGTGTGTGTTCGTATTCGTCCTGGGCATCCAGCGGGTGTTCGGCGGCGGCGGAATCGGTCGCGACTGCGGCTTCACCTGGCACATCCCGACGGTGCGATGCATTGGCGTTTAAGGAAACCTTTCGCACCCGCGTCCGCGCGACGCCGGCGATCGTGCGCATCGTCGATTCGGAGAAATGTGCCCGGTGGTCGCGCAAGAAATCGATCACCAAGCGGTCGCCTTCCTCCGGAGACAACCGACGTTGCAGCCGCAGCGTCTCCTGGTCCAACATCCACAACAACTGCGGCATCAAGCGTCCCGCCGAAAGTGGCAGGCAATACTTTTCCGCATACATCTGGCCGCGAAGATTCTTGATCGATTCGCGCAATGTCTTTTTGAGATAGGAATAGAACTTGAATCCGCGCCGCTTGTCGTAAAGCAAGATGGCGCGACCCAGCACATTGCCCAGGTCGTCCACTTCCACGCCGTACCGACGAGCATAACTGTGAATCAATGGCTGAAAGCGATAGTACACTTCCCAAAAAGAAGAGACCGCCGCGTCTTCCAACTTGGCATAGGCCTCACGGCGCCCCTTGGGAAGCTGCTTGACGCGGCCTTCCAGCAGCGGCGGTATTTCACTGAGGTAGTTGAATAGAAAGGATTGCGGCGACCCACCCGGTGGTGCGCGAGAAAAAGTGTCGCTGCGCAAGTCGACTCCGAACGAGTTTTTCAGGCCCAGTTGGTAAACGAACAAGTTTTCCAAGTGCCGGTCGAGCGATCGGCTGTCCAGGTGATCGATCGGGCGATCACCAGAGGCATTGATGATTCGGGCTTCGTCGCTGGGGACCCGATTTCGTTTCTTCATCCGTCACGAATCAGAGATGGCACGGTCGTACCCGCACAGGGGTCGGGATTCTCACTCGCTTCTCTTTGCGGGATCTTCAATCCAATCGACAAAGCAGCGATTGCATAGCGAAATCATCACCTGACGGTGAACCTGGTCTTGGGCCTCGCGCGCCGACGTGTCGCGCAGCGCGCCGACCAGCTCCTCGTATTCGCTACGCACACTGGCGACGTCAAGTTCTTGGTGGCCGTCTAGAATGGGAGGCGTGGGATCGGCGATCGCTTCGATTCGCACTTCGAAAAACTCACCGCGCCCCTCGGTCATCGTCCGCAGGCACCTGGCACACAATCGGGTATTGTCATCATTCATTTGGCTCTCCCGTCGCTGAACTCTATCATACGACAGAATGAATCTTGGCGGCCGGCTTGTCCCAAGTCGGCAGACGCAACTTGGCGATCTTCAGGACTCGCCGGCTGGGGACAAGTCGGCCTCGATGAGACAACATGATGAAACCGATTCCAATCGCGGCGATCTTGGCTGCCCTAACGCTTTTCTTCCACGACCATCGACAGGTTGTTGCCGACCAACCGGATGCCAAGATCAAGAACGTTCTGTTCATCATCTCCGACGACTTAAAAGCCAGCGTGCTCGGTTGTTACGGCGACCAGGTTTGTCAGACTCCCAACATCGATGCTTTGGCTCACCGCGGTGTCATCTTTGACCGCGCGTACTGCCAGGGAACGTCCTGCCGTCCCTCGCGGCAATCGTTCATGTTCAGCAAGTACCAGGGGCAGGGCGAGGTGAACCTGGGCCAGCACTTCAAGGAGAACGGCTGGTACAGTGCGCGGGTCGGAAAGATCTATCACATGCGAGTTCCTGGCGACATCATCGCGGGAACCAACGGGCTGGATGTCGCATCGTCCTGGACCGAGCGTTTCAATTCCCCCGGTCTGGAAGCCCACACGCCGGGACAGTACGCCTGCCTGAATTTGAACATCTTCAGCGACGACTTGAACAATCGACAATCGACCAGGATGCCGCATCGAATGTTTGTGTCGGTCAAGTACGAAGGTGACGGATCGGACCAACCCGATCACAAATCGGCCACCAAGGTGATGGAGTTGCTTGGGCAACATGGTGAAGACCCGTTTTTCTTGGCAGTCGGGCTGGTGCGTCCGCACTATCCCATGGTGGCGCCTTACCAATACTTTGCGCCCTATCCGTGGCAGCAGATGAAACTGCCCGAGTCGGTCGAAGGCGATTTGGACGACATACCGCAGTTTGGTTTGGCCGGAACGATCTCGTTCAAAAACCCGATCGGAAAGTACCCCGACAACCAAAAGCGAATGTGGGCGGCCTACTATGCTTCGGTGATGTTCATGGATCAGCAAGTGGGACGAATCCTCGATGAACTCGACCGGCTTGGATTGCGGGAAAACACTGCTGTCGTTTTCACCAGCGATCACGGTTACCACCTCGGCGAACACGGTTTCTGGCAGAAATCGAATTTGCATGAAGAAGTGTTGCGAGTGCCCTTGATCATCTCGGTACCCGGTTTTCAGCCGGGACGCACTGCATCGATCGTGGAACTGGTCGACATCTATCCGACACTCTCCGAGTTGGCCGGTTTGCCGATCCCCAGTGAAGTGCAAGGCACAAGCCTGGTACCGGTGCTGAAAAACCATCAAGCAACGGTGAAACCAGGAGCCATCGCGTTCAACAAAGGCTATTCTTGGCGCAGCCCCGATTGGCACTACATGCGCTATAACGACGGCAGCGAAGAACTTTACGACATGAACGCCGACCCGAAGGAGTTCACCAACCTGGCCGGCGATCCCCGACACAAGGAGGTGATCCAATCGATGGCCACGGCTTTGAAGGCCCGCCTTGATTCAGCGGGAATCGAGGATACCACGCGGGCGGCGCGGCGGGCCAAGCCGCCCCAAAACTAGCTGCATTGTTTTGACATTCACTAAACTTTTTCCAAACCAATGACACGTCCAACCGGAAGCGTTCGCTACGACAATACCGACCGAGTGGTCATCGTGACCGGCGGGGCCAGCGGCATTGGAAAAGCAATCTGCGCTGCCTACGCCGCGTCGGGAGCCAACGTGGTTTGCGCCGACATCAACCTCGGCGCCGCCGAGCAGTTGCCCGATGGGGTGCAGGCGATGCAATGCGATACTTCCAACGAAGACGATTGCCAAAAGGTGGTGGAGGCAACGGCGGCGAAGTTCGGCGGGTTGGACGTCCTGGTCAACAACGCCGCCGTCCAGCCGCCAGATTCCTATCGCCCGATCGATCGTTTGCCCGCTGACGTTTGGGATCGGCTGGTGGCGGTCAACCTGTCGGGCTACACCTTCATGGCAAAACACGCACTCGGCCGGATGATCCAGCAGCGCAGCGGCATGATCGTGAACATTGCCAGCGGCCAGGCTCATCGCACCGCGCGGCAGGTTGGTGTTTACGGTCCCATCAAATCGGCCAACGTGATGCAAGCGCGGCAATGGGGTGTGGAATACGCTCGTGAAGGAATTCGTGTGGTCTCCGTTTCGCCCGGCGCGATCGATACGCCGCTGGTCCGGGCCAGCATCGAAGCGCAGGGTGGCGGCGCGGCACTGGCCAACCGGCATCCGATCGGACGCATCGGACGTGGCGAAGAAGTGGCTGCCGCCGTGCTTTGGCTTAGCAGTCCCGACGCTTCCTTCATCACCGCGACCGACTTGGAGGTCGACGGAGGATTGGGTGCCTTCGGCGCTTTCGCCGATCCCTTTCCCATGTAAAAGTCGGCCAGTTCTCCGAACTGGCTACGAAAAACACTCCGCGACATCGCCGGACGATTACCCCCGATCATCTACAACGGATACTAATAAAAGTTGGTTTCGTTCGTCGTCATCTGACAGGCTCGCTTTTGGTGGTTGCCGAATTCTTCCAGCACACGGTCAACGATCCCATGAAACATCTATTCTGCGTGTTGTCGATTGCACTCGTGGGAACCGCTGCGGCCGCGGATCCGCCGGAGATTCCCACGGGAAAGAAACGAGCCGAATTCGATCTTGCATCCTTCAAGACCTTCATCGATCGCGAATTGAGTCGTCCCAAGCCGGCTTGCAGCATGGCTGACATGGGGATTCCCGGCCGTACGGTCGAAGGCCAACTGGTCGATCACCAGGGCAAGCCGATCGAAGGTGTGGTGGTGGCGATTTCCGAACCGATTGGGTACTCGGGGCGATGTTACTACGACAATTTCGACGTTACCGATGACCTTGGTCGTTTCATCGTGGACGGGGCAGCCTGCAAGACCCGTTTGATTTTTCGCAAGCCCAGCGGACGGATTTGGAAACGGAATCTTCGCTCCGATTCGGGGCCGATCCGAGTCGAATGGCCCGAACCGTCCAAGGTAACGATCCAAGTTCCTTCTCAATTGGCTGCTGCCGGACAAACCATTCGCATTCAGACGACTCAGTATTGGTCAGGGATGGCCACCATGCGTCATTCTGCCGAACTCGACGACGATGGTCTGGCGACGTTTGACGACGTGATTCCAGGCGACTATTTCGTCACGATCAACAAGTCACTGAACGTGGCAGGAGGGGAAAAAACGGTGTCGATCGATCTGGCTCGTTTCTCCGTCAGTGCCGGACAGCAGAAAACGGTCAAGTGCGATCAGGGCAAGACTTCCATTCGAGGTTCTGTTGCGGTAAAGCCGAATGCCTTTGCTGGAAACCAGCGGACGTTCGTGATCATCAGCCGTAACAAGCAAAGCTACCGTGACGTGCCGCCGGCTGGTGATCTCTTGAACCTCCATGAAGACGGTTCGTTCCGGTCTCGCCCTCTTTCACCAGGTCGCTACACAGTCAAAGTGATCGCCAAAGGACTTGGGCCGCGACGCAGCTTCAGTGGTGGCGATCGCACGATCCGTTCTTGGCGCGTTCACGTTGACGGTACCCAAGACTGGATCGACGTCGATGCGATGCCTGATCCCGATCCGGTTGCCACCGCCGTCGATCGCGCCTTGGAATCGACCATCTACGCATCGGGGAGTTCGCGCGGTAAATCGGCGGCCGAGCAATTGAAAAAACTGCCGAATCGCGACGCGGCCGAAAAGGAATTGTTGCGTCGGCTGTCCGATCCCACCTATCCCTACGAAAAGCGCAGCAACATTCCTTACGTCTTGCAATCGATGACCGATTCACCGCAAATCATCGACGGTATCCTGCGCGCGTTGCAGCGGCCGATCAAGCGAGCTCCTGAAGGTCTTGCAAGTTTGTCCGACCGGCGTGAACAGGCCAGCGTGATGCGGTCGCTTCAAAACGCGACGCAGATGGTTCGGAAGATCACCCAAACGCTTGCCGAAAGGGCCAACGATCGTGACCACATTGTTCGCGGAATCACGATTCGTGTGCTGGGCGAACTGGCGGTCAAAAACCCGGATCATGCAGGTGAGATTGCGAAGCTGTTGGAACGTGGATTATCCGATGTCGTCGAGACAAACCGATTGACGTCGGCCGATTACCTGGGCCGAATTGGATCCACCAATTCGCTGCCCGCCCTGTTGGCGGCTCGAAGTGACGTCTACGGTCCGGTTGCCGTGATGGCTGCCCTGGCCGCGTGGAAGATCAGCGGAGACCCGGAAGACGTTTACCCGACAATGACCGAAGTCTTGCATCGCGACGGTCTGGCGGGCCTGTGGGAAGCGGCCTACTTCATGAAATCGGTGGCGGAAGAGCATCCTGTACCCGAGAGCACGCAAGGGATGTTGCGACGAGTCGCGACGATGGCGGGAAAGCCACCGTTTCGTTCGAGCTTTGAATACGAGCAGTCGCGGGCGGCCAACGCGGCTCAGAGTTTGCTCGACCAGATCGCTCAGCAAGAAAAGAAAAAGAAATAGACCCTTTTTTGGCAAAGCGCCCCTCCGCTTAAAAAGATGGCAGTGTAGGAATTCAGCCCAGGGGGTCAAATGTTATTCATCGTCTCTTCATGGTGGTGCTGCCACGCCGTCGCGTTCGTTGAAGAAGTCGGGAAGGTAGGATTCGGCAGGTTGGGCAAACGCACCCGATCCTCGCTGATGAAGATTCGGAGAATCGCATCGGTCGATTTGAATGAAGTACTAGACATCTGCGTCGTCGTCCCAAAGACTTGGGCGGATTTCCAGACTGCCGCGATCACCTTGTTTCTTCCCACGGAGGCGGGCTCATGAACTTTTCACTTCTCATCCAGCTGTGCGGCGTACCGTTGTTGTTGGTGGTTCTGGCGACATCCGTCATGGTGACTTGCGCCGCCTGTTACCTGGTTTTTTCGGTACGGCAAGAAAACTTGCTGGTTGCCTTTCTGCCACTCACGCTGCTGCCGTTGGTTCCCGCCTTTTTCGTGTTGTTCACCGGAACGTTGTCGTCGATCGGATTGCAACTCGACACCGATTCTGACATTGCGTTCGATTCGGGCCTGGCACTTCAGATGAACCTGGTGCCCGTTTTTCTGGGTGTGTTGGCCAGTCTGCCGCCGGCGCTGGTCACGGCCTTGGGAAGATGGATGTTGGTGTGGAAAGCGAGCGGTATCGTTCTTTTTCCACCGCGCGAAAGCGCCGAGACGGAAACGATCGATCCGGAAACTTGGGAATCGAAGGAGACCGACGAATATCTCGATCAACTCATTCGGCCCAGGTAAGTCACAGCGCTACATGCCGAAATGTCGTCTCAGTGCGATCGAGGCGGCGTCTTTTGAATCGCTTGGCCCTTTGGGCCGCAGATGTTCGGGAAGCTTCTGAGGTCCCTTGGAATCCTCTTCCGCGCCATCGGAATCGTCCACGGCCGGAGGAGCATCCATCACCGTTGTTTCGTGGTCGCCCCCTTTCGAATCGGGGGTTTGATTGACCGTGGATGGATCGTTGGCCAGCGTTTCATTAGCGCCGGCGTTTGGTTGTGCCGCTCCGGAAGGCGGTCCATCGGAGCCTTTGTCCAGCGTGCGCCACTTCACGTCGTGCGGCGGTTTGGCAAACTCCAACTCGGTCGTCAGCGCGTCGAGTTCCCGAATCAGATCTTCAGCGGATGCTCCCGTTGGACCATCGGCCACTTCGCCGCTGGGGTTGCTTTGATCAACGATCGGTTCCCCTGTTTTCGCGTCCCGCAAGGAAACTCGAAACCTCCAATCGCCCACCTGCACCTTGTCGCGATGGCTCAACCGGAACTTCTCGTTCACCTTCAGCTTGCGACCACTGACGTAGGTTCCGTTGCGGCTGCGCAGATCTTGGATCGTCACTCCCTCGGCGCTCTGTGTGATCAAGCAGTGCCGGCGACTGACCTTGTTGCCACCCAGGGGCAGGTCACAACCGGGATGTCGGCCGATCAAAAACTCTGCGCCGGTGACCGCAATACGTTCCCCGCGACGATCACCGTTTCTGTAGACAAGTCTTACCGTGATCAAGATACCGTCGCCCTTTTCAGCATCCGTTGCGTTTGACGCTCGCGAATAGATGGGATCCATGGAAACGAATCAAGCATGTTCCCTTCGAAATATCGGCGCGGGCCAGCCGGCTTGATTGGGGACAACCAAGAAAGCTCTCGAAAAACTCGTACTTGTCGCAGCCGGAAGTCGGCGTTGTGAAGGAATGATCACACAATCTTCGCACGTTGGTCGGGAAAGATTCATGTTGAAAAATCGCCGCATGAAAGGGGAACATGAATCGTTAGTTACGAACAAATGAAGAGTTTGTGATGGAGTCATCGCGGAGGAAAATCATCCGATATCCTGTCCGGTGCATACACATCTCTGGCTCCGAGAAAACACCAATCCGCTATGTCCAAGCTTGATCGTCAACTAGACGACATCACGGGTAAGGGGCGTGTCGAGATACAGATCGCTGCGGGTGAGGAGGTTGATGTCGGTCAACTGCATCAGATGCTCCGAAACGAAATCGATTCTCGGCATCACCGCATTCCGCTGGATCTTCGCAAGGTACATGGTGCGCCCCAAGCATTGATCGACGTCTTGATCGAATCTCAAAAGTATGCCCGGTCGCAGGGAAAGATCTTGTCGGTCAGTTACGCTCTGCCGCCAATGCAAGAGGCGATGAATCCGCGCCGCCGTCGTCAGGCCGGCAAGTCGAACGAAGCAATCGATAGTGACACCGCCGCCGACGCCGGCGAGGTTGCCAAGAGCTTGTTGGACGAACGTCATTCGGACGAGAGCGCGTATGATATTTCCAATGCGGAGAAGATCATTCGTGAGAAAAAGAAGAATGGGAAGAAAAAGAAACGAAACAAACGGCGCGAGTATTTGATCCTTGGCGCCGTGATCCTGCTGGTGACTGGAGTGATCGGAGCGATTGAGTGGGTGATCGTCTTCAATGATCAGCCCAGTGCGGTGATGCCGATCAAGTCCTTTGAACGGGAAGATGCCGGCAGCGGACCGTGAACCACCGCAGGCCGACTTGTTCCCAGTTGGCCAGTGGAGTTCGTAGCCAGTTCGGAGAACTGGCCGACAGTCGGCGACTTCTCCGATGTCGCACGCCGCATGCCGCTGGGGTTACACTAGTGGTTTGTCACCGCTTGATCATTAGGGTAGCGAAACTCGCCAAGAGTTTCGGCCGTGTGAATCGCCGAAAGTCTTGGCGATTTTCGCTACGCCGAACCCCAAATCTTTGGCTGTGACAACCACTACGGCTTTGGCCTTTCCCCCGTCTTTGCGAACAGTGTGACATGCTGCGATATCTCTTGACTTCCTTGATCGGTTTGGTTGCTTGTTCCTTTGCGATCGCGGCGTCGCCCAATGTCGTATTGGTGATGTGCGATGATTTGGGCTACGGCGATCCGCAATGTTTCAATCCCGATTCCCCCATCCAGACTCCCAACATCGACGCGATGGCCGCGGCGGGACTGAAGTTCACCAGGTTTTATTCGGCCGGGCCAGTCTGCAGCCCGACTCGCGGTAGCTGTTTGACGGGACGTCACCCCTATCGATACGGAGTCTATTCTGCCAACACGGGACACATCAAAACAGCCGAGATCACTTTGCCGGAGTTGTTGAAGCAACAAGGTTATCTGACGGGACATTTTGGAAAGTGGCATCTCGGCACGTTGACCACCACGGTCAAAGATGCCAACCGTGGCGGTCCTCAAGGCGCCAAGCATTTCGCCCCGCCGTCACAGCACGGTTACGACGAGAGTTTCGTGACCGAATCGAAGGTGCCGACCTATGACCCGATGATCAAACCTTCGGGAGCCGGAAAGCATGCTTGGGACGCGATCACCGATCGATCCAAGGCAGTTGTCTATGGCACTCGTTATTGGGATCACGCCGGTAATGAAGTGTCGGAGAATCTTGATGGGGATGATTCTCGGATCATCATGGATCGCGCCACGGCATTCCTGGAACAGGCGGTCGAAAAGAAGCAACCTTTCTTCGCGGCCATTTGGTTTCACGCGCCCCATTTGCCGGTGGTGGCCGGCAAGGAACACGTCGCTCCCTATCGCCACCATAGTGTGTACGAGCGCAACTACTACGGGTGCGTCACCGCCTTGGACCAGCAAGTGGGAAGATTGCGAAGCAAATTGGATCAGCTTGGTGTCGCCGGCAACACCATGTTGTGGTTTTGCAGCGACAACGGTCCCGAAGGCCAGACCGGCAAAGCCCCCGGTTCGGCCGCCGATCTACGAGGCCGAAAACGTTCGCTGTACGAAGGGGGCGTTCGCGTACCAGGGATTCTTCAGTGGCCCGATCGCGTCAAGCCAGGGGTCACGGACGTGGCCGCGGTCACCAGCGATTTCCTGCCCACCGTGCTCGATGCGCTCGGTGTTGACTATCCCGACCGGCGGCCGCTGGACGGGGTTTCCCTGTTGGATGTGATCGACGGAAAGAAAACCAGCCGCGACAAAGCGATCGGGTTTCAATCGAAGAACCAATTGGCCTGGCACGCCGGCAGCCACAAGTTGTACAGCAGTGATGGCGGCAAATCATGGGAACTGTACGACCTGAATTCCGATCGCGGCGAATCCAACAACCTCGCGGACCAGCAGGTGTCGCTGGTGAAGAGGTTGGTGGGCGAACTCGGCGCCTGGAAAGAATCGTGCCGCAACAGTGACCAAGAAGCCGACTATCGCTAACTTTGACTTTCGTCCTACTCGATTCGTTTGGCCGTTTGGCGAACGCCGTTCTGAAAAAGTTCCAGCGATTCGCATTTGCCCTGGTCATCGACCTTGAACGTCAGGGTTGCGTCGACGATTTTGTAGAACCATTCCGTTTCTGATCTTGGGAAAACCTGAACCGTTTGCTGGTTCGTCAACCCCGCCATCAGCTTCTTATCCTTGACGGAAATGGTAAAGACAAATCCGGGTGCCAACTGGTAGCGGCCGGCGTATCGCTTCATCACTTTTTCCGGAACGTCGACGGTCTTCTCAAATTCGCGCGGCTTGACCTCTATCCCTGCCAGCATTCGGGTCAGGTCATTGCCCAGCTGATCAAGCTCCATCGTTGCCGTGTTGGAAAGCACCACGACGGCAACCTTGAGCTGTCGATTGACCAGCAACACGCTGTGGTAACCGCCCGTCTGTCCGTTGTGCCAACGAGTGCTGCCGTCGCCGGCAACCAGCCACCCCAGTCCCATGTGCGGCGGAGTGTCGGTTTGATGTTTCTTCCACGCCAATTCGATGGCGCGACCGATTTCATTATCGGGCGGATCGAGTTGCGCCTTGGCAAACCGCAGCATGTCGACGGTGGAACTACGAATTCCACCGGCACCGGGCATGTCAGCGAATTCCCAAGTCGAAGTGGCCACGCCGGGCGCGACGTGGGGTGTGGCGAGCCGTTTTTGCATCGAATCGCTCAGTTCGACGCGGGTATCTTTCATCTTCAATGGCCCGGCCAAACGTTGTTGTAGCAATTGATCGTAGTCGAGCCCGGTCTTGCGCGAGATCAGGTGGCCCAAAAAGGAAACCGCCAGATTGGAATACTCGTGCTTGCTGCCCGGGGCGCGGCGTAGTTTGTGCTTGCCCAAAAATTCGTATGCCAGCTGGGAAGTGTAATCCTGATACGGGTTGTCGGTGTTCAAGCTTGGCATGTTGTTGGGCAGCCGCGGCAGACCTGATCGATGGATCGACAAGTCGATCAAAGTGATCTCGCGATCTTCCCAACGAGGTATTTTTACCTTGGCGTCATCGCCAAGCAGCTGGCTGATCGTTTGATCCAAACGCACCTCTTTGCGCTGCACCGCATCGGCCAACAACAAACCGCTGAAGACTTTGGAAATCGATCCGATTTCATAAATCGTTTGGTCATTCGGTTGGCCGCCGCCGTCACTGGTGAGGCCCAGGTGGACCGTTGCCTGATCGTCTCCCTTGACGACGCCAATCGACAGGCCAACCACGACCTCCGAGTCAACGTAAGGAGTCGCCAACGGCAATACTTGCTCACCGAGCGTCTTTGCCTGTTGTGCCGCCAGCGGTGCGGCAATCGGACCGGCGACAAGGAAAGTTGTCCAAGCAGCCGCCAAACCCCAAAAACTGCGTCGTTTCATCTGTTTTCTCCGAGTCAAAAGAGAGTTCCCACCGACAAGGATAACGTCAATCGGGGTAACGCGCGATCTGTTTTGTTCCCCATGCGTAGAAACATGGTTGTAGGCCGACTTGTCCCAAGTCGGCGCGCGCAGCTCCGATCTTCGAAAGCGAGGACTCGCCGACTTGAGACAAATCGGCCTACATCGGGGGGGGAATCGAATGAATCGTCGCCACGCTTTTACTTTGAAAGAACTGCTTGTCGTCACCACCATCCTTTGTGTGCTATTCGCCTTGCTGTTTCCCGCCATCAACTCGGCCCGAGAAGCAGCGCGAAGGATGTCGTGCAGCAACAATCTCAAACAGATCGGTTTGGCCCTGCACAACTACCACTCCGCCTATCGCCAGTTTCCGCCGGCGATGGGCGGAACGGCGTCGAACGAACATCGGCTTAGCGGCTTGATCGCACTGACGCCCTTTTGCGAATCGAGCACCTTCTGGGAATCGGTCGTCAATCCGAGTGCTTACGATGGGGCAGCCTACCCTTCGATGGGCCCCGTTCCGTGGGATACGAAGTTCAGTCCCTGGTGTACCGAATATTTGACCTTCCGATGCCCGTCGGATTACGGCGCCGGACCACAACTGGGACGTACCAACTACTCGTTCTGCGTCGGCGATCGGGTTGCTGACTTGGACAAGTGCAACGATCGGAACAATGTTCGCGGGATGTTTGCACCGGGATTCGTTACCCGTTTTCGCGATGTAACCGATGGGCTGTCCAACACGATCGCGATGACGGAGATCGGTACTCAGAGAGGTCGTAAGCTACAGGGACAGTTTGCCCTTGATCAACCGAAAAGCCTGGCCGATTGCCCGGCCAACTGCCTGGATGTTCGAGATCCCCAGCGGCCCAATTTCTACGCCGATTCGGTGAAGCTTGGAAAGTTCGGTCGCGGTGGGGCGTTTGCCGACGGCGCCGGCGGCTACTCCCTGGTCCACACCATCTTGCCCCCGAATTCACCCAGCTGCGCGATCGGAAACCGCGATCCGCTCAGCGGAGTCTTTTCGGCCGGCAGCTATCACTTGGGTGGCGGTCATGTGCTGATGGGTGACGGAGCGGTGGTGTTCATTCTGCAATCCATCGAGTCGGGTCTGCTCAACGAAAAATCGCCCCGAACGATCGTCGATAGCGCTGGCAAACCTGTGCGCAGCCCTTATGGGCTTTGGGGAGCCCTGGGAACGCGGGCCGGCGAGGAGATTTTGGAGCAAGAAATCTGCCAGTAGTTTTTCAAGACGATCGGCAGCCGAGCATTCGGTTACAATTCTGGATTGGGAAACGCGGGTGTAGTTCAATGGTAGAACACCAGCTTCCCAAGCTGGACACGAGGGTTCGATTCCCTTCACCCGCTTTTCGGTAAGTATTGGAAGTCGCAGCGCCCCATCGGGCGGCGTTTTTGGCCATGGTGTTGTCGATTGCGGCGGTAGTTTTGTCGCTGGCTTAGCCAGAAGCGGAGAACGGGCCGGCGGTTGGGTCAACAAGACGAACGAGACAATTCTTTCCGATAGAGACTTCACGTCAATGGCCAACGACGCTTCGTGTGCTGAGGGATCCGCCGCAGGTTGCTCAGGCAATCAAGCAGCGCCATCAGCGGGAACGATTCCGCGCCGACACGACCTCGATGCGCTACGTGCGATCGCGATGTTGCTGGGAATCTTCTTGCACGGAGCGATCGCCTACATTCCGATGCCGGAAGCGGGCTGGGCCGTCCACGATATTCACCAACATGAAATCTACGGTGTTTTCTTGGCGGTGATTCATGGCTTTCGAATGCCGCTGTTCTTTCTGGTCAGCGGATTCTTCACCGCCATGTTGTGGCGCAAGCGAGGTTTAGCTGCCTTGCTGATGCACCGATTCAAACGCATTTTTCTGCCGCTGGTCATTGGCACTTTCACCATCGTTCCGGCGGTTTGGATTGTCAGCATCGGTGCCGCCGTTGTCAAAGGACAGTCGGCCAAGCAATCCACCGACATCTGGAGCGCTGCCCGACTGGATGACGTCGAATCCATCCAAGCACACCTTACCGCCGGCACCGACGTCAATCGCCTTGATCCGGCGCTTGGCACAACGGCGCTATCGCAGGCCGTCGCGTTTGGTCATCAGCAAGCAGTCGCGACTTTGCTTGCCGCCGGTGCCGACGTCAACGTTCGCAGCCGCGACGGCACCACGCCCCTTCATGACGCCGCTTTTTTGGGTCAAGCCGAATTGGCCAAGCTGCTGATCGATCGAGGCGCCAACCCAAGTTCCAGAGACCGTACCGGTGACACCGCAGTCGACAAGCTGGAAACAAGCTTGTTCAGGACGATGGTGGTGGCCTCTCTGAAAGGAATCGAAATCGATCAAAAGAAGGTCTTTTCGGGACGGAAGGAAGTCGCACAGTTGCTCGCACCGACCAACGCGTCGCTACCGTCGCGGATCGGCGCCGATGCGGGCCTGGGAGCCGTCGCGCTGCTATTGCTCACCTTGTTTCCGTTGTTTCATCATTTGTGGTTCCTGTGGTTTCTGTGTTGGTTGGTCGCCGGCTTTGCCCTGTATGCGTTTCTGAGCAGCAAGCTGAACTGGAAAATGCCCCAGTGGTTGGTGGTTTCGCCGCTCCGATACGCCTGGTTGATTCCGGCGACGCTGTTGCCGCAATGGCTGATGGGTTTGCTTTATCCCGACTTCGGTCCCGATACGTCGGTCGGTTTGGTGCCGATGCCGCACATTCTTTTCTACTATGCGATCTTCTTCTTTTTTGGCGCGGTCTATTTTGACTGTGACGATACGTCGGGCCGCGTGGGGCGATTCTGGCCGATCACCTTGCCGGTGGCGCTGTTGGTCGTCTTCCCGATTGGATACGACTTGACGATGGGAGGATGGGGACTTACCGACGACTGGCTTAATTCCAATTGGTACCGTCCGGCCGCCGTTGTTGTTCAAGTGCTGTATGTCTGGTTGATGACATTCGGATTGATGGGATTGTTCCGCAGCTTGCTTGCCAAGGAAAACAAGACGATGCGATACATCTCTGATTCGTCTTATTGGCTGTACCTCGCTCACCTGCCACTGATGATTTTCCTGCAAGCAATCATGCGTGATTGGCCGATTCCGGCGTTTGCCAAGTTGACGTTGCTATGCGTCGTGACCTGCGCCGTGTTGTTGGCAAGTTATCAGTGGTGTGTTCGCTACACGCCGATTGGAACTCTGCTGAACGGACCGCGCCAGCGACCGCAGCAACAGGTCGAAGCGGTTTTGGTCGAAGCGGCGCCGACTCAGACTTGATCTTCCGATCGTGTCTTGCCGAGCCGTTGTCACGTGGAAAGACTGAAAACCATCGCTTCGGGCGATCATTACCTTCGTGAAGGCCTGCACACGAATTGTTAACAAAATCTTCACTGCAAGGGCGTGAAATCCACGCGTATGCTTACACCTACGGTTGAACCTGCGGCTGCACCCATATCTCTTTCGACCCGTCGAATCGCTAGAATATTTGCCTCCAGCGGCGGCCGAAATCACGTCAAAAATGCGTCGTTGGTCGCCAAGCCCGAAGAGTCGTCATGCCAGGCGAGTTTAGCACTGCAACCTCCCATCCCGTTTTGGATGAAACGACGCGATCGTTCGTACGTCGTTCGCTTACCGCTGGCCTGGTGGAACTCGATGATTTGAAAAAAGTCGTCGTCTCCTTGATGACCGAAAGCGACAAGTTCACACCCCAGCGGCTTGCCGACGGGTTGGTCGGCGCGGAGATCTTGACACAGTGGCAGGCCAACAAGTTGCTTGCCGGCAAGAGCCGAGGTTTTTACCTGGGCAGTTATCGCCTGCTGCGTCCGTTGGGCAAAGGCGGCATGGGCGTCGTCTATCTGGGCGAACACCATGTGATGAAAAAGCTGGCGGCGCTGAAGATTTTGCCGCCCGAAGCGACGCAGGACGAACGCCGGATTGAACGGTTCAAAGAAGAGGCGCGGGCGTGCGCGCAGCTGGAACATCCGAACATTGTCAACGCCTACGACTTTGCCGAGGCGGGTGGAAAACTTTACATCGTGATGGAGTTTGTCGATGGCATCGACCTTCAGTACGCGGTCCAACGTGACGGAGTGATGTCGGTCGCCGATGCGCTCGATGCGCTGACCCAGGCAACCGACGGGTTGGCTCACGCGCACGAACGAGGCATCATTCACCGCGATATCAAGCCGTCGAACTTGCTGCTTCGCACCGACGGCGTGGTCAAGGTCAGCGACCTTGGCCTGGCAAGGATCGGATGGGGCGACAACAGTAGCGGTGGCAAGAACCGTCTGACAGGCACTGCCGATTTTGTGGCGCCCGAACAGGCGATCAACAGCAACGCGGTCGACGCTCGAGCGGATATCTATTCGCTTGGTTGCACCCTGTTTTTTCTGTTGGCTGGTCGCAGTCCGTTCGACGGCGATACGGTAGCCAAGCGGCTAGCGAAACACCAAACGGCGGCAGTGCCCGACTTGCGCAATTTCCGTAAGGACTGTCCCGCGGCGATCGCCGAACTGGTGATGCGAATGATGGCCAAGCGGCCCGACGATCGACCGAAATCGGCGGTGGAACTGCTGTCGCAGCTGCGGCGATTGGGAGGCGTTTCCAGCAGTGATGCTCCCGGCATCAAACGAAGGAATGTCGTACCGGCCGGGGACACCGTGGTCGATTCCGAAGTTTACCAAGCGACCATCGATGACACCTCTCTGTCAGCCGATGGAGAGGTCACCGTTGCGGTGGAGGTGGACGAATTCGATTTCGGTAGCCTGCCCCCGATCGATCCCTCACCAGCCGCCAATCCGGTGCTTCAGCCACCTGCTCTGTCGGCGACCAAACCGAAACCTGCCCCGCCTCGCCCGGCAACGAAAACGAAGCAGGTAAAATCGTCTGGCGACGGGAATCAACAAGTATTGCTTGGTGTCGGTCTGGCAGTCGCCATCATCGCCCTGTTGACGGTGGTCGGCATGGGTATCGTATCCATCATGAAGCCGCCGCCGCAGGGGACGCCCAAGATCAAGGCAGTCGAAGGTGGCGACGGCGGCCATGTCGTGATCATACGCGAGTAGCTTACCCCAACGGCGGTGCGGCAAGCATCGGATTTCATTGTTGCGACCTGGTAGTCTCGAACCGTCCACCGCCCGGCTTGTCCTTCAAACGGGAAGCCGCGCCGGTCTGGAAGCACCACTGCAACCCGGTTTCTACTTGATTGGCCGACACAAGGAGTGTCAGATTCGGCCCAAAAGTCGTTCGGTCAGCCGCAGGCATTGCATCGTGCATCGGCACGAAACCGGATTGCGTGTGCTGGACCTCGACAGCACCAGTGGCGTGCGCGTCAATGACGAAAAAGTGACACCGAAAACCTGGGTCGAATTGCATCACGGCGACAACCTCCGCTGCGGCAAGATCGTGTTTGAAGTGAACTTGATTGCCGTCGATCCGTCCCAACAGCAAGAAGGGCTCGCAGCTGCCGCCGCGTCGATGGTGCGCGGCGAAGCATGGCAGGAAGCCGATATTGCGGAGTACCTGGAAAGCGAAGATGCGGCCGATCAAGAGCGGCGGTACGAAGCGATTCGTTCCACGACAGCCTCAACAGCACACAAAGACTCCAATACCGATCAGACGCTGGACGTTGACGAAAACGTCTATACCGAACCGGTCGACGAAGAAGACGAGCCAGCCGCGGACGACAAGGATAAAGTGTCCGAGAAAGAAGCCAAGTCAAAGAAGAAAGGGAAATCGGCCAAGGCGAAAGGCTCCCGGCGGTTCTCGCGGCTCCCCAAAAAGAAACGCCGCAAGATGTCAAGCAGCGGTGGCGGAGTACTCAGCGCTTTCGGCGACCCGGAGCGACTCAAGATGGTCGGCGCCATATTGTTGCTCGTCGGCGTGCTGGGTGTGTTGGGCTACAGCTTCCACCGATTCTACAACGGGCCAACGGTCAGAGTGCTGGAAGGCATCGACTGAGAACCATCGATCTGCACGCCGCGCCCTTCGGTAGCGAAACTCGCCAAGAGTTTCGGTCGCGTGTCATCCAAAAGAAAAGGCCTCCCTTGTGTCGAAGTCGTCAGCTGCACACGACTTTTCGACACACAGGAAGGCCCAGGATGGTTTGACCGCGTGCGGAAGCTCCAGGCTCTGTGGAACTGCCGCCAATGCTGTTAGCAACCGTCAAGCCATTTGACGTCGTCGAATCGAGAGCCGATCAGTTCGTCCCCCAGACCGGCAAACAGGCAGTCGTGATGACGTCCACCCGACATCCAGTCGCGCTCTTCGTCGTCAAACACCGTTCCTAAATTCAACGGGACTGCTGGACCACGGAGTGCCAGCAGCCCCATCAGCGCCGAATCGTTGAGATCGTAGGCGGTCGATCCGCCGATCAACAGGTCGCGACCGGTGAGTCCGAACAGGTGATCTTCGCCTGCGCCGCCAATCAACGAGTCTCGGAAGAGGCCGCCGACCAAATGATCGTCCCCATCACCGCCAACCAGAACATTCCGCGAAAAGAGTGCTCCCAGAATCGTGTCGTTGCCGTCGCCGCCGGTGAGCACGGTGTCGGCAAAGACTCGCCCGCTGACCCGGATGAAATCGTCGCCCATCAGACCATCGGCCTGCACCTTGTCGACGTCGCGGCGGTCAAACCGTCCGATTTCGTCTCCGTTGACTCGCACCACGATCTTGCGGCTGAAGAACGTCCGATCGACCAAGATGGTGTCGTCCTGGTTCGTGCCGTTGATCGCCAGGATTCCGTCATGCAGCGTCGCTGAAGCTTGCGGGGTCAAGTCGACCCAGACCAGCCGATGATCCGACGCGGTGACCAGCAACGAGAGAGGATTGGACGCTTCAGGCCAAAAGACTTGAGCATCTTCGATACTGAGATTGTTGGACGGCAGCACGTAATCGACTCGCAAATTCCCCGGCGGGTTGTTGAAGTCAGAAGTATCAAACGCTGGATTGCCGCTATGGCCCAGATCGGCATTCTCCACTCCACCAAGACTGGAGGGTGTCACCGACGTATTGATGTTTGGATTGCCGAGCAATAGGGAGATCGCCGGCGGCGTACTGTCACCGTCCAACGGATCTGCATTTTGGTCACCCATGATCACAAACGCTTCGCCGGGCTGTAGCCCGCCGCTGGCGTGAGCGGGTGTTGTTCCTCCCGCCAACATGAACTCGTGATCGTCGTAGATGTAGTCGCCCGCACCAGGAGTCACATAGTCGGCCCAAAATCGGATTTCATCGCTGTTGCGAGTTCCGTTGCGATCTTCGGGACCGTCAAAAACAGGAGGCGTCGGATGGCTGACCAACGCGTGCATCACGTTGCCGTTGACGTTGATGGGAACATCCCAGTGGCTCTTCGATGACAATCGCACCGCTTGCAATTCATCGGTGGTGTACCAGTGATCGAAATCGCCGTTTTGATCAGCGTCCAACGGGTCGGCCGGCAACAAATTGCCGGGCATGTCCTTCCACAGGAAGTTCTGGAAGGTACGAACCTGTTCGGTCAAGATCGGGTATCTCGACAGCAGCGCCATGCCGAACTGCCCCTCGAAAAATCCGAAGCCGTACGCGTCACCCGGTCCGCCTACCGATCCGTCGTTGTCCAGATCCAATCCAGAATCAATGCCGGTGTTGGACGGGGCGATATAAGAATATCCGTAGTAGACCGGATCAGCACCGTTCTGAGAAACCTCCAGATAGTTGTCCTGGAACGATTGCAAGGCGATGCCGCCGGCGTCAAAGTCAAACTCGTTGATCAGGATCACGTCGGGGCTGGTTCGCTGAATGATTTCAGCGATCGCCTGAGCCTGCGCGTCGCTGCCGTCCTGCAAGTCCTCGATCAAATCACCAGCACCGCCGCGATTGAGCGATGCGTTGAAAGTCGCGAACCGAACATCGGTCTCCTTCACCACGGGCTGATCGTTGACGGAGATGCGAACGTCGGTTGTCGTTGTGTTGACACCGTCGGAGACACGCAGCTGTAGATTCCATGCGGCAATGTCGCCCGCGTCGATCGCTCGCGGATCGTCGACGGTGATGACGCCGGTATTCGGGTTCACCTGGAAAGGCGAACCGATACCTGTTTCTCCTTTCCGCATCAACCAGGAAAGCTGGCCTCCCTCGACCAGGTCATCATCGTGCAGACGGGACTCAGGATTGAAATCGTCTTGGTCTTCGATGCCGTGTGCCTGCACGTTGAACAGGAACAGTGTGCCGGGATCGCGATCGAACAGGTTTGACACGTCCAAGATCCCCGACGTCTCCCATTCACCTGCGAAACCGGCATCGACATCAACGGCTTGTTGCGGGTCCGCGATGCTGTTGTCCAACACGACGCTGCGATCGACTTCCGCCACTCGGACAATGTCACCCGAATGCGGATCGACTCGTACGATGCTTGCTTCGTTGGGATTGGCCGCGCCGTCGCCGAACAGCGGTTCTTCGCTCGCCAGCGTGTCCTCTTCCGCTTCGTCTTCTTGCACGTAGATGAAACCGTCGTCCGACCAGTCCAAGTTGTCGGGGCTGCGAAGAGCCCGAGTCGAATCGGCGTCGCCGTCATACAGGATCGTGACGTTGGCGGTGGGTTGATGAAGGTTCGTGAAATCAACCTTGACGGTGTACAGCGTTCCGAACGAATCGGCGCCGTCACCGCTGTCGGGATCGACCGCATAAGTGTCGACCCCCGTCGAGGCAAGCACGATTTCACTCCCGTCATTCGGGTTGGTCGATACATCTTCGGGCCGCGAAAAGCCGAAGGCTCCCGCCGCTTTGGCTTGCAACCACAGATTGCCCTGTGTCGGGTAACCGAATTCGTCAAATCCGGTCGAGCCATCTTCGGAACCGTTGGCCGGTTGAGGAGTGTTGTCCACTTCGACCCAACTTCCGCCAAGCGTCCCGGCGGTGTTGAATTCCAACGGAGTCTGCATCGTCGAATCGTCGGGAACCCAAACGAACAGTTTACCGTCGCGAAGCCCGTTGCGGTCCAGGAAATCGCCACGCTGCTTTTTGCCAACGTACAAGAACAGCGGTGCCGCTTCGTCGCCGTCGGCATCATTGGGATTGAAGTCAAAGGGCGAGGTATCGTCGGCCAGAATGAACGCGACGTGTGACCGGGTACCGGTATCGATTTCGGTGATGTTTTCCCAGGCACCGCGTCCCATGGCGGGCACGTGCCAGAGGTTTCCGGTGTCGGGATCGAGCGCCCATTCGCCACCGCCAACACTATTGAAGAAGCCACCGTCTTCTTCTCCGGTAAAGTAGATTCGGTCGTTCAGACCCCGGCGCCTACCAAACTGTTCGGCCTCGAATAGGGCGGCGGAGCAAAAGCGGCTGAAGCCGGCGAAGTCGTTGGCCAGAAAGCTGGGATCGGAAGCGAGATTTCCATTGGCGTCGTAAATTCGCTTGTAAGCCAATCCTGCGTCGACGATTTCCAGGGTCGCTCGGTCGATGTCGAAGTAGGAAATACGCGCGCCGTCCAGCGTGTAGGTTTCATTCCCGCGACCGAAGACTTCGTAGTCATAACCGCGGAAATTGAGCAGTTCGTGATTGGCCAGTACGCGTACCGTGTTTCTGTTCAGCTGGTACGCCCCCAATCCGTCAAGGACACCCGGCGGCGTGTAGTCGCCTCGCGTTGTCCGATTCAGCCGGCCGCGAGTGTCTTCAAACGTATCGCCGACGGTGAACAGCGGTTGGACCTTGTAACCGGATTCTCCCACCGCCATCGACGTTTTTTGACGCAACCACGAAAGTTGTCCTCCCTCGACCAGGTCATCGTCGTGCAGACGAGACTCAGGATTGAAATCGTCTTGGTCTTCGATGCCGTGTGCCTGCACGTTGAACAGGAACAGCGACCCAGGTTCTTCATCAAAGAGACTCGATACGTCGATGATGCCTGACGTTTCCCATTCGCCTGCGAAACCGGCATCGACATCGACCGCATCCAGCGGATTGGCCAGGCTGTTGTCCAACACAACGCTGCGATCGACTTCCGCCACCTGCGTGATGTTCGCGGTCGCCGGATCGATTCGCACGATGCTTGCTTCGTTGGGATTGGCCGCTCCGTCGCCGAACAGCGGCTCTTCGCTCGCCAACGTGTCCTCTTCCGCTTCGTCTTCTTGCACGTAGATGAAACCGTCGTCCGACCAGTCCAAGTTGTCGGGGCTGCGAAGAGCCCGAGTCGAATCGGCGTCGCCGTCATACAGGATCGTGACGTCGGCGGTGGGTTGATGAAGGTTCGTGAAATCAACCTTGACGGTGTACAGCGTTCCGAACGAATCGGCGCCGTCACCGCTGTCGGGATCGATCGCATAAGTGTCGACCCCCGTCGAGGCAAGCACGATTTCACTCCCGTCATTCGGGTTGGTCGATACATCTTCGGGCCGCGAAAAGCCGAAGGCTCCCGCCGCTTTGGCTTGCAACCACAGATTGCCCTGTGTCGGGTAACCGAATTCGTCAAATCCGGTCGAGCCATCTTCGGAACCGTTGGCCGGTTGAGGAGTGTTGTCCACTTCGACCCAACTTCCGCCAAGCGTCCCGGCGGTGTTGAATTCCAACGGAGTCTGCATCGTCGAATCGTCGGGAACCCAAACGAACAGTTTACCGTCGCGAAGCCCGTTGCGGTCCAGGAAATCGCCACGCTGCTTTTTGCCAACGTACAAGAACAGCGGTGCCGCTTCGTCGCCGTCGGCATCATTGGGATTGAAGTCAAAGGGCGAGGTATCGTCGGCCAGAATGAACGCGACGTGTGACCGGGTACCGGTATCGATTTCGGTGATGTTTTCCCAGGCACCGCGTCCCATGGCGGGCACGTGCCAGAGGTTTCCGGTGTCGGGATCGAGCGCCCATTCGCCACCGCCGACCCCATTGAAGAAGCCGCCATCTTCTTCTCCAGTAAAGTAGATTCGATCGTTCAGACCCCGGCGCCTACCAAACTGTTCGGCCTCGAATAGGGCGGCGGAGCAAAAGCGGCTGAAGCCGGCGAAGTCGTTGGCCAGAAAGCTGGGATCGGAAGCGATGTTGCCGTTGGCGTCGTAGATCGTGTGGTAGGCGAGCCCGGCATCGACAATCGACTTGGATTTCTTGTCGATATCGAAGTACGAAATCCGGGCGCCGTCCAAAGTGAACGTTCCGCCGGCGCCGTCGCTGACTTCGTAGTCGTAACCGCGGAAGTTCAACAATTCGTGATTCGCCAAGACACGAACGGTATGTTCGTTCAGTTCATAAGCGCCCAGGCCGTCCAGCACGCCGGGAGGTGTATAGTCGCCGGCGGTGGTCGAATTCAACGCGCCGCTGGTGCCGGCGATCGTCGAGCCGACGGTAAACAACGGTTCGACTTCATAACCGTTACGGCCCGCCGCCATCGAGTCGGCGGGGCTGGTGCTGAGCAGTTCGTAGGTCACCCCGCCATCGATCACTCCGTCATTGTCGACGTTGACATCGCCGACCACGGTACCCGCGGGAGCCTGGTCGGAAACTTGAAACGGACCGTTTTCCAACACCACCGGCGGCAAGTCGGCGATCTCGCTGGTGAAATTCCACGTCGTCGTGTCGGCGATTCCAGCAAACGCGTTTCCGGCGAAGTCTTCGATGGCTGTGGAGTCAATTTGGACGTAGTAATCGGTCGAAGCTGACAAGTCGCCCGCCAAATCGACCGTGACCGTTGCTCCATCAAAAGTCACTTGCGAAGAGGTCACGTCAATCGTTTCCACCACCGAGTTGTCACTGGCCTGCTTGACAACAATGTTGCCCGTACCGGCCTGAACCAATTCATCGAAAGTCGCGATCAAATGGGTGTCGGTAGCGACATTGGAAGCGTCATCAGCGGGCGACAGACCTGCCAGTGACGGCGGCACTGCGTCGGCAATCGGCGTCGTGGAAACGTTCAACTCCAGCAGCGGATCGCCCGGATCAAAGGTATTGTCCAGACCCGAAAAGGTGATGTCGTGCGTCGCGTCGGTGACACCAATGATCAGGTTGAATTCACCGCCCGAATTCAGCTTGGAAATGATCGCACTTTCGACACCTGCCGCGTCAAAGTCCAGCGAATAGGTGAACTGCGTTCCACCGGGCTGGGCAGGATCGAACGCAAAGGTGCCAAGTGAAACCGGTGCAGAGCTGTACTGCGACGCGTCGATGCCGTTGACCAGTCCGCTATCGTAGGACAATCCGCTGTAATCTCCGGCAAATTCCTGCGTGGTCACGAACACTTCCACCGTGTCGCCGTCAGTGAAACTGCGATCGTTGTAGGTGAGTGTGTAGTCGGCGGAGGTGATATCGTCGATTTCCTGGTTGCCGGGAACGCCAAAGTCGGTCTTATCGAAACCAAAGCTAGCGACTCCATATTCCGAAAAATTATCGTCGTTTCCACTCGCGTAATATTCAAAATCGCCCCCATCACCGTTGGTGTGAATGGAACCAAGCGACAGCGGCGTGCCCGCGGCGCTGGCAAGCAGCTTTCGCGGTTCAAGCGTCTCCAACCTCAGCTGTTCGCGGCGGGCTTTTCGGCGGTTTTTGTGATGTTGCTTGCGACGCCGGTTGATCGTCTCGGTAATGCGTCCTGTTCGAATCACAGTATCTCGTCCTTTTGCTGCGTGAAAACTTGCGTTCAGAATTAGGGCGAGTTTTTAACGAGCAAGGCTAAGAGAAGATGAACAGAGAGTGAATTGCAAAACACTTTCGCGCCGCAATTCGCAAATTGGAAATACAAGTGAAGAGAAGAAGAAGGTTTGCCTACTTAGCTTAGGGCCGAGCGGAAAATCAGTGTCCGCTTTCCGGTGATGCGACATAGTTCCATTTTGACAGGAAGTCGTCGAACTTGATTCGTAGGCTTTGTTTCATTTGTTTTGTCGCGTTTCGCTTGGTTTCGTATTCTCGGCGGATCACGTTGCCTGTCGTTTTCAGGCCACTGCTGGTGCTTGTTCGACGCATCAATTCAACCACCCGATCGAGTGTGTCAAAGAGCATGCCGCTGCACGCCCTGCCGACATGCGGGAAGAATCGACGCTCAATGGGATTGTACTTTGAGCAATAGGGCGGGTAGTGCGCAACACGGATCTCGATTCCGATCGCTTCGCTGAGTTGTTGCAGATCGTACTTGAATATGTATTTGGTCGCTGAGTTACTGCCGCCACCATCGCAAGCCAACAGAATCGACCTCGCCTCGGGGTAACGCTGCTTGCCGATTCGGTTCCAAAACCACCGAAAACTATCACAGGCAAACTCGCTTGTATCGTGCGAGAGGCCGAGATTGAGGTGGCCCCGGTTTGCCCGGCGGTCGTAAATCCCGTGAGGAATCACTACACCGTCGGCCCACGATGGAAAGTCGTGGTCAAACGCCTCGAAAGGCGAACTGCAACGGACGCGGCCCTTGCGATACAGTGTCCCCAAGTGCTCTTTGGCTTTGGTGTCCATTGAAAACCATGGATTCCCATCGGACTCGTATTGCTCGATCAACTCTCCAATGCGGCAGAACTGCGCGTCGCGATCTTTGTGTTCTCCGCCAGGAAGCACCTTGGCAATTTGCCGATGGCGAATCTCAGCGTCATCGAGCTAAGTTGCGATCGAGTCCCGTCCCGTTGGCGTTCCCATCTCGGCAAGTCGAGACGAAAGTTCGCGAGTTGTCATGTGAGTGTAAAAGACATCTTCCTTGTCGAGGTCTCCAGCGGTCCTCACTTCCAAGCAAGCGATCAGGTTTTCTTCTTCGGCTGACTCCGATTCGATCTTTTTTTTCGACCTGCGCCAGGCCGACGAATGCGCCCGGCAGCCGGATCATCTGTCAACTGATCGAGTTCCGCCAAGCCACGCTCGATAGTCTTTTCACTGCAGCCAATCACCGTGGCAACGTAGCGAATTCCACCGTGACCTCTCTGTTTGACTTCAATGGCAGCAAATCGACGGCGATCCTTCTCTGTCAGCGTGTCGGCAAACTCTCGCAAGGACTGCTCGATTGCGGGAGAATCCATCAGTGGCATTGCCATCCTTGGCCTCGTATAGAATCAGGGAGCGAAAGGGATCAACAAATCCTAGTCGGTTAGGCCGAATTCTCCGACACTAATTTTCCGCTCGGTCCTTAATAGGTGTACCAGTCGGTCGTCGTCACTCAAGCCCCGTCGGATTTGCCAAAACACAGCAATGATGCGGTGAACAGGTAACTTACCGCGTGAGTGAAATCGAGGATCGCAACATAGTCGTGAAAATGCTCCGTGCGATCGTCGTGGGTCAGCAACGACTCACATGGGTTGACTCGCAATTTGGAATTATTATATTTTTTAAACTGTCGGTTCTTGGTTAGGGCGACATCACAAATTGGGGCACTCATGAGAACGGTTGATCAAACGGGATCTCTTTTCCTTGTAGTATTCATAGGTATTCTTTTTGAGTCGCCGCTTTGTCGGGCGGAAGAGGGCCTGAAGGACACGGCGAAGAAACTTGACGTTGTTCGCGTCAAACGCATGATCGTGTTTGATGAAACTGGTGATGAGCGTCGCAAGGGCACGCGCGGTGAAGTACAGTTGGGTGAGTATCTTCCTGGCAAGGTCGTGGAATGCACGATCGATGTCGACAACAGGACGAAACGTAGCCTTGATTTTTCGCGGGTTGAGCCGGGATGTACATGCTTATCGGTATCGCCGACAAAAGGCGAACTCGCTCCCGGCGAACGACTTTCTCTTAAAGTTGTTGTTCGCACTCCGTCGAATCCATCAAAGGTGGAGCAATCTGCAACGTTTGCCGCATTCAAAGACAAGCTCCTAAGGTTTGTAATTCGCGCAACGTATTCCGCTTCCGGCGTCGTTGGTTTTACGGATAAGGCAGTTCAGGTTCGAGTTCCAAAGGGATCCGGGAAATACGATATCGAGCTTTCAATGTTCGCCGACTCGCTCTCGCCGCGAGAACTAATTGATCTCAGGGTATCGGAATCCCTGAAGGGAATCACTGCCCATCTTGACTATCAGAACCGCATTGTGAGGGTGTCTGTACCGGAATCGACGGTTGTTTCGGAGCGAATTACCGGCGAACTCACAATCGAGAACATTGAAACCCGGTCCTCTGACACAATTCTGCTTGACGCGAGTATTCAGAGAGCGCTTTCCGTATTTCCGTCGATTTTGAGGTTTTACCCAGTTGAGCAGGATGGAGAAACAAGATTCATCTGTCGGCTTTCCATTCTTGATCGAAACCGCCTAGCTGGCTCCGAGCAGGTATCGGAAAAGCAGCAACCGGGCAAGCCGTCAACATCTTCCGTTGCAACAGCAGCAGACTTTTTTCATGGCAAAACGAAACTTAAGTCAAGGCTCGTTCGTTGCTCCGGTGCAATTTCGTTTTACGAGATATCTGCTAGTGAAAGACAATTCGACGAAGTTGAAAAAGTTGCTCGTGTGCGCTGCGTGATGCTTGGTAAGGCATCGCAAGATTCAGTGTCACTCCCATTCACACTTCACAAAAGCCGCCGCCCCTAGTTCAGAGGTTTTAGATGATGATTTTGCACAAGAGTTCCTTGGCCATTTTGCTTTTCGCAGCCTCAAGCGCGCCTGTCAACGCTCAGTGCATTACGCTCATTGATTCAAGTTGCTTCGACTGGTTCACACCCACCGATTGCAGCGATACAGACTGCGAAAACCAGGGAACTTGGCTTAACCCGGTTTATCGTTGCCCGCAGGGTACAGTAGAGACCTTCGTCTATGACGACGACTACAAATCGGCGGAGGACCTCGACCCTTGGGACGCAACCATCGAAGATGGGACGGATCACGAAGATGATTTCCAGGTAACGTGCGAACAACAGGTGTACTGCGACTACACCACAAAGTGTCTTTCAGGAGACGGCTACAAGTGCCAATCATCGGGTACGTGGGTCCCGAATACGGCAGGCGGCGTGTACAGTCAAAAAGTGACAGGCCACTGTGATCCTTGTGACTATTATCCGGAGTCACCCTTTTGTAATCCCCACAATTGACGCGTGGCCTCAAACTCCGGATTTGAAGAGGAAGATGCCGAATGTCTGCTGATCCGCGATACATGCTGTTGAGCATCCTGATCGCAATACCCACAACTGGGCTCGGTCAAGCTCCAAACGCCAAGGGCGAGGCGATTAGCTACTTTGAGGCATCGAAGGTGCTAATGCACGAAAAGCAACCCTATGACGTTACGGTAACTATTGAGGAGTCAGTGCTTTTCAACGACGTTCTTGTTCCGGCCGTAGTTACCGATTGGAGAATCCGACGTGACGAATCCAGCGAGTTCATCTTCTTCGCTTACACGGAACGGAGAATATCGATGACGGAGGCCCTGAAGGGTCAAATGGATAACTGGGCTGGGTCAGCAGGCGTTTTACTGATCGACGGTGGTGAGACCACTCATCACATGCTCAATCAGGGTGTATCAAAACGTAAGAGACCAGATTTTCTTTCTTTGACCAAAGTGGAGCGATTTCCTCGCTTTGAGAACTTCGGACTAGGCATGTTTGGAAGAACCGTCTGGAATCCCTCAAACATCGACCAAATGGTCATGCGAGTGCTTGCGCGAGCCTCCACGCTCGAAGTGACACCAACCCGACGTGATGGCGAGGAGCTAATGAGGGTGCAAGCTGTGCTAAAAGACGATCGTCTTGAAGAGACCCACATCTGGTTGTTTAGCAGTTTGGGAATTGCTCCTGTGCATTACTCGATTTATCAAAAGGGAAACCTGCAATCCGAACGCACAGAAATTTTTGAACAAAGCATCGAGTGGGAGGAGCACGACTCTTACGGCAATGTGCCCGTGACCGTAACGAACTCGGCCGACGCACGAGTGAGAATTGTCGAGAACCAAACAGCAAGTGAAGGAAACAAAGAGTCGTCGCAAAAAGTAAAGTTTTTCGACGGAAAACGGTTCAAAGATGTGCGACTTGTGTGGCACGATTTTGGTGATTCGAGCGACAACGCTGAATTCATCCGCGATAAGTATACTTATACTGACGTGGATCTGTACGTTCGGTAACCGTTCACGGTCGGACTAAGGATTTGCTCGTAGGCCGACTTGTCCCAAGTCGGCGATCCTGGAATTCGCAAACTGAACCATCAGGCTGTCCAACTCGGACACCGCAAAACACCTACGCTGGCTAGCCCAATCGTTTTTCACAGCGCTGCGGTGAGACTTTGACAGCGGTACCCAGTGGTTGTGCAAACAAACTGACTCGCAGTTCTTCGATCAGCCAACGAAATTCGCTTCCCACTTGCGAAGCGGGGTCGCGTTGTGGTTCGGGCAGCGAAGCAAGCCAGCGGTCCCACAGCGAGCGGATCGTTTCGGACATTGCGCCGTCGCGGGCTGCCGATCCGCTGCGGATTTTGTCGACGCGGTAGGCGATGGCGTGGAAGTAGCGCGGATAGTGTTTCAGCCAGTTCCAAGGCGTGATCGACAAAAAATGCTCGGTAAGCAGCCGGTCCATTTGCTGCTGGATGTCGGCGGCTGCAACCGCGAAGCGACCGCCCGACATCGATTCGATTTCCCGCCGGGCAGCAAAAAATCCCTCGGCTAGAGAGGTCAGCCAGGTCGCAACTTCCTGGGCCGCGGCGGCGATGCGGCGACCCCGCTCGGTTCGGCGCGACTCGAATTCTTCCCTACTGCGAACGATCGGATCGGATTCGACGAACGCGATTCGGGCCAGCAGGTCGACCAGCGATGATTCCAATTCCGCCACCGAAACTGCTCCGGTCAGCTTGATCTTGGCCTGATCCAGCGACGGCAACCATCGCACCTGGCTGCGCAGCTCCTTTCGTTCGGCGATCGCATACAACCTCATCGCCCCGATTTTCAGCGACGCTTCGGCGGCTGCTTCATCGGCGAATAGGCGAGTCGCCACGGCGCCGCCCAAATCGACCAGGCCGGGATACTGCGCGATCTGTACTCCGCCTCGCGTTTGAATCACTTCCCGCGGCAAACGATCGATCTCGAACGACGTCATTTCTTGTCGCGACCAATCCTGGTCGCCGGAATCGGAGGGAGAATCGGACTGGGCCGATTCAGAAACGCCCACTTGCTGCTTCAACGGATCGACGCCGCGGCCTTCGGCGATTGCCGATCCGCCGTCATCGACCACGGTCACCAGAAACTGCAAATGATCGGCCAACTTGTCCGCCTGAAAATCGGCTGGCGTGACCGGCATTTCGGCGTGCCGTGACATCGCCTGGCAAGCCGCCTGCATGAAGGGCACTTTGCTATACTCGGCTTGCAGTTCATCGGCAATTTGCTGGGCGACGTCGGCGGCGGGAACCAGGTTTCGGCGAATTCGTTTCGGCAGGGACTTGATCATTCCCACGAGTTTGGCGTGCAGCAATCCCGGCACCAGCCATCCCAGCCGGTCGTCGCTGACTTGCGAAAGAGCCGCCTGATGGATTCGGACGTTGATCCCGTCGCGATCTGAACCTGGTTCGAAACGGTACTCCAGCGGCAAACGAGAACTGCCGACGACCAGTTCGTCCGGAAACTCTTCACGGCGAATGACTTCGGCTGCGACGTCCAGCAGATCTTCCGGCCGCATGTATGGCGTGTCGGCTGGCGAAACATCGTCGGGAGGCGAGGCCAGCCACTGCGACAGTCCCTCGGCATCGCGCAACTGCCCGGTCCAGGAAGGAACCGTGACCGAGCGATCAAACTTTTCCAATCGGCCGCGATCATAGACATCTTCCGGCAATCTTTCTCGGTAGAATCGGGCGACCACGTGGCTGTCGATCACCAGATCGCGGCGCCGGGTCTTGGCGGCCAAGCGTGCGATCACATCGGCCAGGTTGCGATTGTGTCGAACCAACCTGGCGGTAGTCCGCAAACCTTGATCGGCCAAACCGGAATCGATCAACAGGTCACGCGCGGTGACCGGATCGATCGGCGACAGCGGGACTCGCCGCCGCGCCACAATCGGAAGCCCGAACAACGACAATCGCAAATAACAAAAAGCACCGCCCGCCTTGCTGCTCCAGTGAGGATCGCTATGAGACGACTTGAGCAGGTGCAATCCGGTCTGTTCGATCCACTGCGGCTGAACGGCGGCGACGGTACGAGCGTATTGCTTGGCGGTTTCCACCAACTCGGCCGCAACGATCCACTTTGGTTTTCCCGAAAAAACTCCGCTGCCGGGCCAAAGATACAACTTCAAACCGCCCGCCCCGGTGTATTCGTTTTTCTCCCCCGCCATGGCGACTCCCGACAACAACCCAGCCAGCAGCGATTGGTGGATCGCCGCGTAACGATCGTCATCGACCAGCTGGCCATCATCACCGCAGTAGCGGATCTTGCCGATCGAAACTTTGCGTTTTTTGGGGCCGCTCTGCAACATCATCTCGCGCAGCTGGCGATAGACATCGGCCCACTCGCGCATTCGTGTCGGCGATAGAAACTTCTTGCGCAACACGCGTGTCAATTTGTTGCGACTGTGCTGGCCACGAGCGGTTTCGTAGTAGCGCCACAGGCGCAGATAGGAAAGAAAATCACTGCGCGGATCGGCAAACTCGGCGTGCGCCTGGTCGGCCGCCTGCTGCTTGTCAGGCGGACGGTCTCGCGGATCCGGGATCTCCAGCGCCGCCGCGATCGGCAACACTTCGGCAAGCACGCCGTGATCCGCAGCGGCCAACAAGATTCGCCCGACTCGCGGATCCACCGGCAACCGTCCCAACTTCCAACCGATCTCGGTGAGTTCGCGCTGCGCGTCCAACGCACCGAGTTCAATCAAGGCACGAATCCCTTCGCGAATCGTTTCAGGACGCGGCGGATCGAGCAGTGGAAATTCTTCCAGCGGGCCCAGCTTCAAAGTCTTCGTTTGCAGAACCACCGACGCCAAATTAGTGCGGCGAATTTCGGGTGTCGTGTAAGACTCTCGTGATTCATAGTCGTCGACCGAATAGAGTCGCAGGCAGACCCCCGGACCGACTCGTCCACAACGACCCGCGCGTTGATCGGCGCTGGCGCGGCTGATCGGTTCAATCGGCAATCGTTGCAGTTTGCTGCGAGGACTGTAGCGGCTGATTCGCGCCGTGCCGGAATCGATCACGTAACGGATACCGGGAACGGTTAACGAACTCTCAGCAACGTTGGTTGCAAAGATGATTCGCCGGCGGCCCTTTGTCGGATGAAAAATTCGCTGTTGTTCTGATTGCGGCAGCCGGGCATAAAGCGGCAACAAGTCGACCCGGTTTTCGATTCCCAATCGTTTGAAATGACCGCGCACCCGGTGAGACACATCGCGAATGTCTCGCTCGGTCGGCAGAAAAACCAGCGCATCCCCACTACCGATGCGGGTGATCGATTCGATCCCGGCGATCACGTGTCGGGAAAGGTCGTATCCGCGCGAGTCATCCTCGACCGCTTCCTCCCACGGCAGATAGCGAATTTCGACCGGATAGCCGCGGCCTTCCACGTTCACGATCGGCGCCGGCCCCGATGGATCGGAAAAGTGCTCGGCAAAACGATCTGCATCGATCGTCGCCGAAGTGATGATGATCTTCAAATCGGGACGCTTGCCTTGCAATCGGCGCAGGTAACCGAGCAAAAAATCGATGTTCAGCGACCGCTCATGCGCCTCGTCGATGATGATCGCGTCATAGGCGTCCAAGAAACGATCCGACTGGGTCTCGGCCAGCAAGATTCCGTCGGTCATCAACTTGATCAACGTTTCAGGACCGGTTTGATCGCCGAAACGAACCTGGTAGCCAACCCACTTGCCCAGAGCGGTACCGGTTTCTTCGGCCAAGCGAGTGCCGATGCTGCGGGCGGCCAGGCGTCGCGGCTGGGTGTGCCCGATCATCGCTTCGCGACCCAGTCCCGCTTCCAGGCACATCTTCGGTAGCTGAGTGCTCTTGCCGCTGCCCGTTTCGCCGCAGACGACAATCACCTGCCGATCGCGAATCAAACGAACCAACTGCTCGCAGTGCTCGGTGATCGGCAAGTCAGGCGGATACTCGATGCGCGGGCTTGCCGCCCGGCGAGATTCCAGCTGCCGCGCCGATTCGGCCAGCCGTTTTTGGAATTCCTCCTCCGACAACCGTTTGCGACCGCGCCGCAAACGAAAACGATCGATACGCATCGCCACGTCAAGCGAAACGTCCGAGGAAAAGCTTGGGCTGGAAGGTTTCGCATTCATGACAGTCAGCTGATCAACGGCGTCACGCAAGCACCGTCTACGCGTTGATTCTCTTTCCTTACCCTTGTCATCTTTTCTTCTTTCTCATTCCTTCCCTCCGTGTCTTGGTGCCTTCGTGTGAGCTTTTCCCAGTGCACCAACAAAAACTCACAACAATGCACGAAGGAAAAAAGAAAGCTAGAGCGGCCAGACTTGGGGGATCACCAGCATCGCGACGACAAAGACGATCAGATTCAGCGGCAATCCGAAGCGTACATAGTCCGACATGCGATAACCACCCACACCGTATACCATCATGTTGGTCTGATAACCGAAAGGGGTCAGAAAACTTGCCGAGGCGGCGATCATCACGGCGATCACAAACGGAGTCTCCGCCGCACCGACCTTGCCGGCCGTCTGTAGCGCGATGGAAAACATCAGCACCGCCGCGGCGTTGTTGGTGATCAATTCGGTGCAAATCACCGTTGCCAGGTAAACCGCTACCAATGATAGACGCGGATCCCCGCCGGCCAGGTTCAGCAGGCCGCCGGCGATCGCGGCAGCGGCACCACTCTTTTCCATCGCGGCTCCGATCCCGATCGCTGCGCCAATCACGATCAACACCGGCCAGTCCACGCTGCGGCGAGCCTCCGTCGTCGTGCAGCATCGAAACCCGATCATGGCAATGGCTGCCAAGAGCGCAGCCGTCACGATCGCGACCACTTTGAATGCCGCGGCAATGACCATCGTCGCCATGATCGCGATCGCGATCCAGGCGAGTTCCGTTCGCCGCACAGCCCCTCCTTCGACAGCCGATACTAAGAAAAAATCGCGTGATTCGCGGCGACGATGAATGAACGAAGGGGACGCTTCCAGCAGCAAGACGTCACCCGTTTCTAAACGTACGTCTCCCAGTTTGCCGGTCAGTCGGCGTCCACCACGGGCCACCGCCACCACGGCGGCGTTGTAGTGCGATCGAAATCTTCCTTCACGAATCGTTTTGCCAAGCAGGGCACAACGAGAACTGACCACCGCTTCGACCAACGTTCGCCGCCATGCCGGAACTTTCAACTTACGAGCCTGGCCGTCGGGAACATTCAAACCGCGGACCTTGTGAAGGTCCACGACGCTGTCGAGCGCGCCGACCAAAATCAAAATGTCGTTGGGACGCAGCCGTTCGTTCGGTTTTGCTGCCGCGATCACGTCGTCTTCCCGTTGGATCTCGGCAATGTAAAGACCGGGCAAGTGTCTCAGCCCTGCTTCTTCGATCGACTTGCCAACCAGCGGACCATTTGCATCGACCTCCATTTCGACGGTGTACTGGCGGGGATCGTCCGACACGCTGACAGCCGGCCGCCGCTGCGGAAGCAACTTTCGGGATGCCGTGATGATGTAGATCAGTCCAAGCACGGTCGCAGGAACGCCCACCACCGCCGGGGCGAAAAAGTGAAGCGGCGGTGTGCCAACCTTGGCGTTCATCGTGTAAAGGTCATAGACAACCAGATTGGTGCTGGTGCCCATGATGGTACACATACCGCCCAAGATCGCCGCGTAGGAAAGGGGCAACAGAATCCGGCTGCTGCTGACCGAAATCCGCTTGCTCAGATCACCCACCACCGGCAACAGTGCAGCAACAACAGGTGTGTTGTTCAAAAAACCGCTGACGATCGAAACCGGCAACAACAAACGAATCTGGGCGCCGGTCAGGCTCCTTGCTTTGTTGAGCAACCGACCGGTCGCCAGCTCCGTTCCACCGGTGAACTCCAACCCGGCGACGACGGCAAAAAGGAGTCCGACCGTGATCAATCCTCGGTTGCCAAATCCGCTGACCGCCTCTTCCGGCGTCGGCAAGTTGGTCGAACCGGTGCAATTCTGAGCCAACATCAACACACCCAGGCAAGCCAGCGCTAACACCTCCGTGGCAGCGACGCGCGCCGCCAACGAGGCCAGCAGTGTGATGGCCACCGCGATCGTTAACCAAGCTTCCCAAGTCATCAAAACAATGTGTCGGTTTCCATGGAGGCCAGGATCGGTCCCGGCGCGAGTCAACTGCCAGGACGGGCCGGGCGACGCCAAGATGATGGCTGGATTGCGATCCCAACGCCACACCGCTTTTTCCTAGCCGCAATCACCCCTACGCGGAAACGGGGGTCCCTTTTTGCCGCAGTGGGGTTTTCCCTACGAGGGGGCCGATCGGCATGACGGTGGAAAACGGCCCTGATTTCGCTGTCGCGACGACTCCACTACACTGCTTTGGACCTGGCTGGCGAATCCTAGGTTCGCCCCCACCCCGCCATCCATCATCATCCCCCGCCCACTTCCCACCACCTTCCCAGGCGCAAAATCGCTGCGATGTCGACTTCCGATTCTGGAACAATCCGCTCGCGTGGCTCGATGATCGTCATCGGCTCGGTCCTTCTCTTGCTCGTTTTGCATCAGGATAACTGGTTCTGGAACGACGGCACGTTGGTGTTCGGATTCCTTCCCATCGGGTTGTTCTGGCACGCGTTGATCTCGATCGGCGCATCGATGACGTGGTTCATGGCGACTCAAATCGCCTGGCCGATCCACCAGCAGCCGGCGAAAGAGCAACCGGGCAACGAAGCAACCGGCAGGCAGGGAGGTGAGTCGTGATGGATCATCCAGGACTTGCACAACTGATCATCATCCTGGTCTACCTGAGCCTGCTGCTGGGGCTGGGGCTGTTTTCCAGCCTGCGGTTTCGCGGCACCAAGTCCGACTACCAGCACGCCAGCCAATCGATCGGTCCGTTTCTGCTGTTGATGAGCATGTTCGGTACGACGATGACCGCGTTTGCTCTGGTCGGCAGCAGCGGCGAATCGTTCAAAGAAGGAATCGGCGTGTACGGGATGCTGGCCAGCAGCAGCGGCATTATCCATTCGATGTGCTTCTTCGTCGTCGGCGTCAAAGTCTGGAGCTACGCGCAGCGACATAAGTACACGACGCAGATCGAGTTTTTTCGAGACCGTTTGGAAAGCAACTTCATCGGTTGGCTGTTGTTTCCCATCCTGGTCGGAATGATCATTCCCTACCTGCTGATCGGCGTGATCGGCGCCGGCGCTGTCGTGCAAGCACTCACCGCAGGTCTGGCTCCCGATACTTTTCCCGTCACGCTAGATGATGGTTCAATCGACAAGGGCGTTCACGGCGGGATTCCCTCCTCTTTGGGGTCGCTGCTGATCTGCATGGTCGTTTTGATTTACGTCTTCTTTGGCGGCATGCGAGGAACCACCTGGGCCAACGCTTTTCAGACGATGGTGTTCATGGTGCTGGGTGTGGTGACGTTTTACGTGATCGCCGACAGACTCGGCAAACAAGACAGCTTTTTGGCCAACCTGCAAGTGCTGGGTGAATCGATTCCCGAAGAGGGCGCGACGAGGGTCGCGATGAGCAAGACCAAGTTCTTCACTTACTTGTTGATTCCCCTTTCAGTCGGCATGTTCCCTCACCTGTTTCAACATTGGATGACCGCAAAGAGCGCGAACACTTTCAAGATGCCGGTGATCTTCCACCCCATTTTCATCATGATCGTCTGGGTACCGTGTGTGCTGGTCGGCGTTTGGGCAACCGGCGATTTGATGCCCTCCAATCCGCCCTTGCCAAAACTGCCAAGCGGGGCGGTCGATGCCAACAAGGTGTTGCCGTTTTTGGTCAAAACTCAAACTGGGCCAGTGCTGGGTGGGTTTCTGGCCGCCGGGATTCTGGCCGCAATCATGTCCAGCCTGGACAGCCAATTTTTGTGCATTGGAACGATGTTCAACAACGACGTGGTTCATCATTCCTTTGGTGAAGGCCGGTTTAGCGATCGACAACAGGTGTTGTTCACACGAATGTTTATCGTCGGGATTGTGGCCATCACCTATGCACTTAGCCTTGGCAAACCGACCAGCGTGTTCGCGCTGGGCGTGTGGTGTTTCAGCGGCTTTAGCGCGCTGTTTCCGATCATCGTCGGCGCTCTGTACTGGCGTGGGTTGACCAAAGCGGGCGCGATCTGCGGAGTCCTGGCGGCGATCACCAGCTGGTGCGTCCTGTTCTACCAGGGAGTGAATTCACCCGAAGGTCTGCGGAAGTTCGTCATTCACTTGCCGATCGGAGAAACTTCCTACGAAATCATGCCGGTCGTGGCGATGTTGGCCAGCTCGCTGGTCACCATGGTGGTCGTCTCGATTGTCACTCCCAAGCTGTCGGACGAAACACTGGCAAAGTTCTTCGACTGAGATACCACTGCTGGCTTGTCACCCTAGGGAATAGTTCGGAAATAACTTCGTCATTTGACAACACTCTCCCTCTGGGCCCTCTGGGAGAGTCGGGCGAGTCGGGCTCTCAGGCCCGGAGAGGGTTCGCACACCATGCCCTCCCCGGCCGCTACCGCGTCCGACCCTCCCGGAGGGCCCGGAGGGAGGGTGATCTTGCGAGTGGTGTCATTCCGCCAACGAAGTTATTTCTGAACAAATTCTAGAACGTTCCACCACCGCCCATTCCGCCACCCATGTTGGTGCGTTTGAACTGCAAATCTTCTTGAGTTCGCTGTGCCAGATCTTTACCGACCAACGTCTGCTCTCGGTCATGCTCGATGGAGTATCCGTACTCGTGGTCAAACGCTTCGCTGCCGAACCGCCTCCCCGGAACATCGATGTCCCAACGCAAAATTCCGGTTGGCCGCTGCATTCGCTGGTAGAGCGGATCGTCGGACAACCGTTTCGTTTCGTCAGCCGAGAGTGCTAGGTTGATCGAGTCGTCTTTGGCAGCGATCGGGATACGATCGAGCAAGCGGATCGCGATGGGCGCATCGTGATAGTTGGAAATCACCAGCCGATAAACCAACTCGGATCGACGATTGCCGCCTTTGATCAGTTCGTTGCGGGAAAGCAATTCGCGTCGCGTGCGAACTTGTCGATCGTTGCCGAAACCAATCGTCAACTTCTGCCCAGCCGCGGTTGGCGGCACTTCAGCGTGACCGACAAACTTGTTTTCCAAGTAAACATCAGCCGGTCCCGCAATCAAACTTTGGCGAGATTCGTTGACCAACGCAGCTTCTCGAAACGCAAAACTGCTCAACAACGGAGTCGCGACGCGATAGAACTCTCCAGAGACGGTCGCATGGAGAACTGTGACGGTTTGTGGTTGAGCGTGCGAGTCCAGCGTCACTTTGCCATCGATCGAATACGTTTCATCCGAAGCACTTGCCGCTGCGTCAGTCGCAACTTTGCGTTGGACTTCCGCAGTGGATGTCAATTCATCAATCTGCCTCATGCTCGCTTGCATATTCAGGTTCAAGTTCCGAGAAGCCAGCTCGTTTCCCAACCACTCCGACTGTTCGACCGTGCCAAATTGACCGACGACAGGCATGATCTGGTTTCCGGACGTTTTCATCGGCGCAGTGTTCACGCGAAGCGGCGCAAGGGCAGGCCCAGCGGCTTGCGTCTGGGGCGTCGAAGTTGCCAACGTCAGCTCAACATCCTTCCATGACTCGCCCGAATGCTGAATGATCACCGCTTCCATTTGAATCGCAAATTCGGGCTCGTCGGCTTTGCTGCCATCGATCCTGTAACGTGGATTCCAGCCGACGGCGCCAACATCGTACGCCAAACGCACGGTCCCGCCTTCGGTTGACTGCACGGTCATCAACGCCTGGTAGGAACGCGTTTCTTCTTGTGGGCGATTTTCCTGTTTTGTGTGTTTAGCAATTTGGTCACCGATCGTTTCAATCTCGGTTTGTTTGGCGTATAGCTCCTTGGCCAATCTTCTTCTTCGCTCCATCGTGAAGTCGGCCAAGGCAGTCACCGACTGGACATCCAGCGTCGCACGATTCAAGTTCTGATGCACTTTGTCCGCCGAGAACGCCACCAGTTTCTCCAACGTCAACATGTCCTGTTCGATGACCTTCAAATCATGCTCGGCCGCTTCCTTGGCAGCCTCCAGTTTTTTCAACGCTTCGTCTTGTTCGTCATCGGCGACCTCTGCCTTCGCTTCTTGCAAAGTGACTTGCAAGCTACGCACACTGGTGCCCTCATCCGCCTCTGTAAACGAACTTTGCTGAATCATTTGTGGCGGCAATCCTGGGACGCGAATCTGCTGTGGTTGATCTGACGCGGGAATCTCGATTTCGCGAACCACTCGAGCCTGGTCACGATACACGGTCACCGATACCACTCGCCCCGAAATCGACTGCTCTGCTGCGTCCACATCTGACCCCACGCAGGCGTCAAGCAATATTCCGGCAAGCAGACTCGTCACGAGCGTTTTGGTGATAGCAGAGATGCTGGGGGAAAGAACACTCATCCTGTTTTCCTTTTGGAAGTGAAGGCATGGGCTTGCGGGAGTTGCTGTTGCAAAACGCTGTATCAGGTCGCAGCGTTTGCGGCAGGTAGCGACATACCCAACAAACGGAATGACCGTGATCGGCGGCGTCGGCATGGTTTTTTGCATTCGGCATGCCAATTGCGTGTAAAAATTCGCAGTGACGACGCGATGGAGATTGGATTCCGTGATGAATGAGACGCTCAGAAACTTTCAAGCAAGATTGCTGCCCACTACTTTTCTGCTCATCATTGCGATGCAGGAGAACGTGCCGGCGCAAGCGTCACACTTTTCCGATGCATTCTTGTCTGACGTAAAAATCACCCAATCTGGCAAACCGGTTGCCGTTCGCAGCGCCGATCCGTTCGCTCGTCCCGACCAGGAGCGGACATTGCTGAAGTTTCTTAACGAACCGTATACCTACCAGTGGGATAGCCAGACAACCGTCTCCGACATCGGGCGCGATGTTGGCAAACAGATCGCTTTGCAGGTCGATCACCGGGCGCTGGAGGAGATCGGTTTGACGGCCGACAGCTTGGTGTTTCCTGAAAGTGACAAGAAAAAACGCCCAGCTGAAGCAACATCGGAGAACCCGTTCGCCGATCATCCGCCGCCAAGTCCCGCTACGTTGCTGACCTCTCAATCGTCGGAACCACGTTGGTGGGACAAGAAAATCACAACGACGCCAGCGAAACAAATGACCAACGCCGCGGTACTTTTTCATGGCCTGAGCAACGCGGAACTTGTCATTGCGACATGGTCCGGCCGATGGTTGATCACCACCGAGCAGGCCGCGGAGGAGAATTTGAGTACTCGGCTGTACGATGTCACGCCGATCGCAGGCATCCAAGACTCTCGCCCAGCGCATGTCTTTCGAGGTCAAATGGACTCGCAATCCAGCGGATTCGGTGGTGCGATCATGTCATCCGACCATACACTCTCTGACGTCGTCCAAACGACGGTCGATCCAGAGAGATGGGAAATGTTGGGTGGCCCATCAACCTGTCGCACGGTCGTGATCAACAATCGCACTTGGCTGGTAACGTCAGCGCCTGTGATGACGCACTGGAAAGTCCAAGCATTGCTGAATCAACTCAACGGCTCGTAAAACAGCAATCAGCACCCATCGGTGGCTTCACTTACGCGCTTCGCGGCTGTGGTACCGCGAAGCGGTTCGACGTCAAAGCCTGGGGTCGCGCAGCAGCCGGTCAATGAGAGTGTCGCTGTCGACACGGGAGTCCAACTCGTTTTCTGATAGCGATTTTTGCCTCTCCACCCGCTGATTCTGCTAGAGACGGCCGGGTTTTTGCGGTGAGGAAGGAGATTCGGAGCCAGTCCGCATCGGTCGTTTTCACCGCCAACAATCCGAGCGTCGGCTTCGAGCTGGCGAACGATGCAACCGCGGCGAGTTCCAGAATCGCGAAGCGATGGTAGGCGTTAGCCTCGGACGCGAGTCCAAGGTCAAAATAGCCAAAACACATTGAGTCGCGCAGCGACGGCAGGAACTACGCGACGATCTCTTCTGCAAAGACATATCGCTCATCGAACTGCCCCTGTCGTCGCTCCGCGACTTCCGCAATCAACGAAATCCCCACATGGGACTTGCGTCCCATGCTATAGCATATCGTTGCTTCGCAACTGCTTATCGTAAAAGACACAAACTCGCGTCGGGTGTGCCAAGAAAGCTTGGGAAGGAGGAATGAGATGTAAACAACAACTTTGAAATCCTTCATCGGAACCTTGCGGGTGAGAATCCCGTCCAGTAGAGCCTGACTAGCAACTGGAAGCGAGTCTTGCGTGGTGTCGGGTGACCGGCCCTGCGAAGCGTAGACAGCGAGTCCGAAAGCCATGCTATTGAGCGTCGAAAGAGTGGATCGTGGGAGCCTCTGCCTTCCGATGACCAGGGGCCACGCTGCAGCACTTTATGGTCTGGTGCAAGCAGTCCTGCCGGCGTCAGTTGGAACATGGCAAACGGAGAATTGAGGTTCCCCAGGAACTTGGGAGATCCTGTTGTCTCCTCAGCGAAATCCCGGACGGAGATACCGGGTCAACAACTCCAGGCCTTGGCGGCTCACTCGTCCGCCAAGGAGCGAAAACAACGAGTGAACGTTGAGGTATCGCCAAGCGAAGGAAACGAAGTGCGGCGAGATGGACAGCAGGAAGTCATAGCGTCTTGATAGTACTGATGAAGCTGGCGAACTTCACCCCGTTGGAGCCAGTGGAGGGAAGCGAGACGTCGAATCATGGAACCGTTTTTGAGAAACACGACGAATGCCTCGAAATTCGAATACCGTGTCCACGAAACAGGAACGGATAGCAACGTTGGCGAAGCAGTCACCCGAGATGGCTTTCACTTCGCTCGCCTATCTGATGGACATCGATTGGTTAAAGGAAGCGTATAGACGTACTCGCAAGGACGGCGCAGTTGGCGTGGATGGAGTGACCGCGGAAGAATACGAACAGGATCTGGAGGGCAACCTCCGGAGCCTGCTCGACCGCGCGAAGTCTGGCACGTACAAGGCGCCTCCCGTGCGGCGTGTGCATATTCCCAAAGGCGGCTCTACTACTGAGACTCGTCCGCTCGGAATTCCCACTCTTGAGGACAAATGTCTTCAGCGTGCGGTGGTTATGCTGCTGGAACCGATTTACGAACAGGACTTCTTGGACTGCTCGTACGGCTTCCGGCCTGGCCAATCAGCACACGATGCGCTTGCATCGCTTCGTGACCAAACGATGCGCTGTCGGCCTAAGGGCGGCACAGTTTTGGAAGTCGATGTCCAGAAGTTTTTCGATAATCTGGATCACTCGCATCTCCGGCAGTTTCTTCGACTGAGGGTGCGTGATGGCGTGTTGCGACGTCTGATCGACAAGTGGCTCAAAGCGGGCGTGATGGAAGATGGTAACGTGAGTTACCCAGACTCCGGGTCGCCCCAAGGTGGTGTGATTTCACCTTTGATTTCGAACGTGTTTTTGCACTACGTGCTGGACCTGTGGTTCGAGAATGAAGTGAAACCGCGTCTTGCCGGTCCTGCCTTCCTCATCCGCTACGCGGATGATTTCACGATTGGGTTTCGCGATCAGCGTGACGCCGAACGTGTCATGGAAGTCATCCCGAAGCGATTTGGCAAATACGGTTTAACCGTCCATCCCACCAAGACGAAAATGATTCGGTTCCGCCCCCCTTCGTCTCGGACGAAGGACGACAATGGTCCGGATGATCGACCTGGTACGTTTGACTTTCTTGGCTTCACCCACTACTGGGCTGTGTCCTTGAAAGGCTACTGGGTGGTGAAGGTCAAGACCGCAGCCGATCGCTTTACTCGGGCTGTACGCAGCATCGACAAGTGGTGCCACGACAATCGTCACTTGCCGCTGGCTGAACAGCAACACAAGCTGAACCAGAAGCTACGTGGACACTATGGGTATTACGGGGTCACGGGTAATTCGGATGCGATGAAACGTTTCCACCACGAAGTCGAGAATCGGTGGCGTAAGTGGCTTAATCGCCGCAACGGCCGCCGCGCGATGCACTGGAGGAGATTCTGTTCTTTGCTCCGCCGTTACCCGCTTACTCCGGCTCGTGCTCTGCGTTCACAGCTTCTTCGCGCAGCAAAGCCGTGATTTGAGGAACCGTATGCGCTAATGCGCGCACGTACGGATCTGTGGGAGCCCTGGGTGAGCAATCACCCAGGGCCACCCGATTTGGACAAACCGACACGAGGCAAAAATATCTGTTCGCAGCGGAGGTGTTGGTGACCGATGCAGGTTCGGATCTTGTCATGGCGGATCCCAAGACTCCGCTCCGCAATCTTTGGCTCAGTCTTCTAGATGGCGTTGGCATCCATGTTGATTCCCACGGTGATAGCACGGGACCAATGGAGGAACTTTTTGGACCTTATCAAGAGAGAACATGAAAATCGCTAACTGCTATGGTCTCAGGGAATGCTGATGGTTGGTATTGGCCAACCATCGCTAGGGGGAGGTTTGTTTGGCTTTGGCGGTGTATTGGCCGATGAAGGCGACGAAGCTGGGGACGAGGATGGTTCGTACGTAGAACGTGTCGATCAATACTCCTAGTCCAAGTGCAAAGCCGAGTTCCACGATGCCGCGCAGCGCCGTCCGAGCACTCGCCGGCTGCAGGCCTGCCGATTCCACGATCATTGGCAGCCAAGCCGACGCGGTCATGCTGAGAAACGTGGCCGCCATCACTAGGCCGCAGGCGGTGATGATGCCTCCGGTCCTGGAGACGGCTCGGCGAATTGCCGCCAACCATCCCAGCCGGCGCTGCTCTTCGACAATCCGCGTCACCAGGTAGACGTTGTAGTCCTGCCCGATTGCCACCAGGATCACAAACAAGAAAAGAGGCAACTTCCAATCGAGGCCGATGTAGTCGTCGCCGTAGGCGGACCGGAAAAACAACACGGTCAAGCCCAGCGTCGCGTAGTAGCTGACCAACACCGTCACAATCAAATAGAGGCACAAGCCCACGCGACGAATCACCAACACCAACACGGCGAACACCGCGATCACGACCGCCACTTTGATGCGTCGGTTGTCGGACAGCGTGACCGTTCTTAAATCGATGATCGAAGGGGTCGTCCCCGCCAGCAACACTTCCGAGTCTTTCCAAACCGACGACTCCGATTCGGTCTGCTGTCTCAAAAAACGGGACACGCCCAGAACGACATCGGCTGTCTCGGTCGAAAACGGGTCTCCATCGATCGTGACGTCCAAGCGGGCGAGCCGATTTTCGAGTTGCGGTATCGAAGAGTAAAAATACCGCTGGGCGATACGATGATTTTTCAGCGCACGCCGTCGCCACGCATCGCTGCTGAACACTCCCATTTCGCGATCGGGCGGAAAATCGCCCAATGGATCGTCGGCGGTGCGAACGGTGGCCACGCCGGGGACGGAATAGAGTTCATCGGAGAGTTTTCGAATCTGCTCGCCGAATTCTTCTCGTGGCGTATCGTCGGGTCTTACCAGCAGCACCGTGACCGGATTGATGTCGCCGATCTCGAAGTGTTGGGCCAGCAGCCGCAGTCCTCGACGGCTTGCCGCCGAGCGGTTCAGTTCGCTGCTCAAGTCGTAGGTCACGGAATTCTCGTGGACCATGCCGTAAACACCCGGCAAAACCAGCAGCAGAAACCCGATACAGAACGTTCCCAACGGTCGACGGGTCAACATCAACGCGATCCATCCCCACACACCGCTGCCGACGCGACCGCCAGCGTCGGTTGCGTCACCGAAAATTGACAACTTGCCGGCCGAGGGCGTTCGGATTCGCGAGGGCCAAAAGACGTTCGGCCCAAACGCTCGCAACAGCGCGGGCGTCAACGTCGTGCAAACCAACAACCCGACCAACAGGCAGATCGCGATCACCGGACCGGTGTAATGAAACTTGCCAAACCGCGCGATCCAAAGCATGCCCAGTCCGACCACGGTGGTCATCGCGCTGCCCATCAGGGCGCTCATCACACCCGACAAGGCATTTCGGCAGGCGACCGGCCAAGCGGTTTTGGGTGCTTCCTCGCGCAATCTGGCGATCAAAAAGAGACAGTAGTCGGTACCAGCTCCGAACAGAATCACCACCACAAAGATCCTGCTGGTCGTGAATACTCTCAAGTCCAATCCGGGCACCGATTGGTTGATCGACCATCCGGTCAACAGGGCCACCAGCGAGGTCGAAACCAACACTGCCACCCCAATGGAAATCATCGGAATCGCCACCAGCAGCGGCGCGCGATAGACGCTGGCCAGAATCAGCAGGATCATCGCGATCGTGATCCATTCGGTGTAGCGAATCGCGTCTCGCGCGGCCAACAAAGTTTCGCCGCCAATCGCCGCCGAACCGGTCATCAACAACTGCAACCCCGGATCGGTATAGTGCCCACTGTATTCCAGCACCTCGTCGATCAACTGTTGCACTTCTTCCACGGTGGCGATATTCCCGGTGGCCGCCAATTCGGTGGAAAGCTGCATCACGGCAAGCTGGGCACCCTCGGCTTTCAGCTTCGGACCGACAACCGGATCGTCCCAAGAAAAAACGTCGATCAGAGAATTCCAGGCACTGAGCTCGCGCTGCTGGATCGGAACGGCCAGCACCGGCAGCTGTTCCATCAACACCAGTGCCGCCTCGAAGTCGTCTTGAACCTCTTCGGGCGAATCACCCCACGATTCAATCAGCATGCCGCGATCCCAGTGGGCGATCGCCATCCGCGGCTGATGGGTTGTTGGTTCGTCCGGCGGCACGCGGTCTGCGATCCGTTCGTAGAACCGCCGATCAATGGCAATCGATTGATCGAATGCCTGTCGAGCAAGTTTCAGCCACGGCGCCGCCGGCGAACCGGCTTGAGGTGGGCCTTTGGTGTAACCATACTCGATGGCTCGCTGCCAACTGACTTCGCCCAATCGGTGATACAGCCGCCGCAGCAAATCGAGGCCGACGATTTCGTCCTGCTTTTGAAGCGGTCCGTTTTCTCGACCCAGGACCAGAACGATTTGACTGCGACTTCGTTCGCCGGGAAAGGCTTGGTCAAGCAACCTTCCGCCGGCAACGCTGCTCATCGTTGGCGGCAAGTACTTAAAGTCGCCGTCGTAAGCGATCTCTTTCCACGGAGGTGCTGCCAGGCGAATGGTGACAGCGATGACGATCCAAACAGCAATCACCAGCCACCACCAACGGGTGACTGAAGCAGCCCACCGGCGCGAGAGAGATCGTTGCATCGGCTGCCCAGCGAGTGGAAAAACCAGGTCCTATTGCTTCGTCCAAGCCATCCTGAACTGCGACAAAGCTAAGACGATCGCGCTGCAAGCACAAGTGTCGTCGATGCCGCGACCGGCGAAACTGCCGATGATTTGCCAATCAACTTACTTTTCAGCGTTGTTTTCTCGCGATTCGTTTCCGCCCCGACCGCGCATCGCCGCTCGCGCTGCGACGCCGGAAGTGGTCGGCTGGGCACCAAGGGCCTGTAGGGCCTGTTGCAGCGAACTGGCGCTGACGTCGCCTGAAAACTGCATCACTTCGATATCGCCGGTTGGCTGAGCGGCTTCGTCAAGCTGAAGAATCATGTCGCAAACCAGCTCCAGCAACGGTTCGCCCTCGGCACTGACCAGCAGCGTGTTGCCGGTATTGTCGATTCCCAGCGACAACTTTCCTTTGAAAGAAAAATCGGTTCCGCCTCCTTCGCGGCCGCTGCCGGAATCGGCCAATCCGCTGCCGTTGCCGTTACGGCTCTTGGAAACTTCTTCTTTGTTGTTTCCACCACCACCTCCCTGGCCCTGTCCGCGACCACCGCTGAACGATTTGTCGTTGCTGCTAAGCAGATCGCGATAAGCCTCTTTGACCGTTTCGGAAATCTGCTCGGCACGCCCGTACTTCAAGTAAACCAGTCGCGTGAAACGGGTCTTTCGTTTGTTGACCGGTTCGGGAACGTCCCACAGTTCGATCAGTTCCCCGATGGTCCGCAGTTGTTCCGACGTCGCGCCGCTGACAACCAACGTGTTCGTATCTGGATCGTCGACAAACCGCAGCTTGTTTCCTTTGCCAAGACCGGTGGGACCTTCGTCGGTTTCTTCGTCCATGTCCCAGTACCAACGGTAGAATGAATCGGCTGCGGAATCACCGCCGTCCCCTTCTTCCTCGAAGTAATCCTCCAGGTTCAGCCGCATCCAGTAGGCGGAGGCATGTTCGATGTGAAAAACCTGGTAAGGCCGTTTGGGCGGAGCAACTTGAAGCATCAATTGTTCCAGTTGGTCCAAGGCTTCGGTGTCGGGACTGACCAAAATCAGGTTGCCGTTTTTGTCCAGTTCGATTCGCACGGGAGCGGGCGGTTTGTTGTCCGTCTTGGCCGCGTCAGCCGGCGGCGGCTTGCGGAACATGCGATCGAAGTCTCGCGCCGAACGGACGGGTGAATCGACCTTGGGAGCATCCGAATCGGCTGGCGGAGGAACCTGTGCCAGCGTCAATTGGTACTGGGCGTCGGCCGAGGCCATCGCCAATTGATCGCCGCTGGGCTGCTTGGGTTTGTCTTGCTCTTTTTCTTCTTCCGTCTCTTTTTCCTCTTCGGCAGCGTCATCGCCGGAAGCATCCGATTCCTCTTCCGTCTCCCTACTGGGAATTTCATTGGGTTCGGTGAACTGATCGGCATCGGGCAATTCCAACGGGTTGGGTGAAAGCCGATTCCATTGCATCTTCAAACGCTGAAGGTATTCGTAGGTATCGGGCGTTGCCGAGGCGTCGATCATGCGAACGGTCCGGCTGCTGCCTCCCGGAGGCGGCAGTTCGCCAAGTTTGACAAGCAGCGAACGAACCTCTTCCATCTCATGATCATTGGCCCACAACAACACCTGCCGATAACGATTGTTGGCAGCCACGCGGAATTCATCCGTCTCTTTCTTTTCCTCTTCGTTGCCGTAACCGTAGCCGTAGTACCAGCTGCGACGTGAACTCCCCGTGTCTTCCTCTTCCTCCTGGCCCATCAAAAAGGCGATCGATTCAGCGACTTCGCCAGCATCCAGCCGCCGCAACTGCAACACTTCGAATTTGCGTCCGCTGCCGTCCAACCGCTCGATCAGCGAATTGATGACGAAGCGATCGGCGGCGGACCCGGAAACGATCAAGGCGTTGTTGTCTTTGTCGACGCGAACGCGGGTGGTCGGTTCCAGGATGTTCATTTCACTGACGATCTCAATCAACTTTTCCGGATCGAGCGATGCCAATCGAAAGACCTGCACGCGACTTTGAATGTCGGAAAGCGAAACGATGGAGTTGCTGGCAACGTCGATCCGCTTCAAAAATTCGGTAGCGACTGCCACGCGATCGATCGGGGCACGGATGATGACCGAATTCTGCCGCGGGTTGGCGACGATGGAGATCTCCGCCTTCTTCTCGGCCGGCGCCGCTTTCCCCTGGGCCCGCATCTGGGCCATCATTTGCATCTGCTGCGGTGACATCGGAGCCGCTTCCTTTTTCTCCACGCCCAGGAACTGCTCCAGCATCTGTTTCGCTTCCTCGGCAGGCAAATATCGCAACTTGAATTCGGGCGCAAGCGCCTCGCGGCTACCGCTGTCACGTTCCTGTTGAAGCAGGCTGGCCACTTCGCGCAGATTCACCACCGCATCCATGGCTTCGATGCGATTGGTGGTCGCCAGCGCCGTCAGCCGGCCGTTTTCGCTGATCATCGGCTTGAGTTCTTCGGCAAGTTTTTCAGCCGACAACCAACCGACATCCATCAGTGCCCGAACGTAGGTGTGAGGCTGCAACGAATCGAGTTTGGAAACATCGACTCGCGGAACGATTGCCGGATTGATCTTCTCAGTCTTGGCGACGGTCAATCCGCCGTCCAGTTCCAACAACGTGTAGCCTCGGGCCAGCAGATAACGATTGAACAGATCGCGAGTCTGTTCGACGGTGTATCTTCCGGGCGATCGCAAGTTGACTCGATCACCGGGAAGTTCCAACCAATCGAGCGGCTTGTCTGAAATATCGGCAAGCCATTCCACCAAATCGACCCACGGTTGATTGCGAAACTGAAAAGCCACCTTGCCGTCTTCACCGACGGTCGCTTTCAGCTCTTCGGGATCTGCTTCTCCGCCGGTGGTATCGTCGCGGCGAATGACCTTCGGTTCGGGCGACTCTTCGCCCTCTTTTTTCTCTTTCGCTTCCCCCGGTTTGCCTTCGGGGTTTCCTTCACCCTCTTTTTTCTCGCCACCAGGCTTTTCGCCGCCAGGTCGTGCCGGTCCGCCAGGCCGAGTCATGATCTGCATTGTTTTGCCGTCGGGGCCAACCGCTTGAACCACAGCCGGTTCGTCAGCACACAAGAGACTGGTGCCGAAAAGGAAACAGGTCAGAAACGAAGCCGCGCGAAACCAGAATGGGCAAGACACCAGCAACACCACCGAAGAGGGAGAACGGAAATTCAGACACTAAGTATGAATTGTCCGTGGTGATGACACAAATCCAAGTGGAATTTGCCTCGATCAAGTCCCAAAAAGGCCCTAAAACTAGCCGTTTCTTGACTGCCCGGATGATCTCCCCGAAAGCGACCACAGCTTCATTTCGCCACCGATTGGCTCATTTCCACCGATCAGCCTTAGGGATGAAGGGGTCGAGCGCTCCCAGCGACTGACCGGTTGCCTGGGCAGCGAATTCGAATCCCAAGCGGGCGATTTCGTCAGCAGCGGCCGTGAGCTCCTGGGCGTTGTTCAGCCTCAACTTGACCGAGTGCGCGATGGAGACAACCTGATCGATGGGCTCCGATTCGACTTTGTCGGCCACACTCTTGAGTCGCTGGCGAGCCCGCGCGGCGCGTTTGGCGGCGGTCACTCCGTAGGTTGCCTTTTGGGTTGCAACGGCGGTCGCTCTCAAACTGGCTTCCAATTCGGCAATCATGCCGGCCACAAACATGACTCGCAGCCGATCGGGTGTCGCCGCAGCATTCGTCGTGCCGTCGCTTTGAACAAAGTTATGCCGAATGGTTCCTTGGCTCCAGGAAACGAACTCGAAGTCGAGGCTGCCGGCCGAATGACCGCCCACGTTGACCAGTTCTTCGTCAGCCGTGGTGTGACACCGCAAACAACTCTGTGCCACCAGGTAGGCATTGGTGGGATTCCGCATGCCGGCCGCAATGCTTTGCGCGATTCGCTTGCTTCGGTGTGCCTTGGTCTCGGTAAGCCGGGTGATGCCTTCGCCGCCATAATCGTGATGCAACTCAAGCCAATGCTTGGCGGCGCCGTGACATGATTCGCAAGAGATGCCAGCGATCGCGTGCACGTCGCCACTGGCTGCATCCCGCTGGGTGGTGTAATGGCAAGCGACGCAGCGTCCTTCATGCTTGATCGACTTCAGTCCCAGCTTGGCGGCGATCTTTTTGGCCTCGTCCCGACGATGCAACTCGTCAAAGGTGCGCGCGTGCGGCGTTGCCTGCCAGACTTTGATTTCGGGCGCGTGGCATTTCACACAGGTTTGATTGCCGGTTACCAAATCGGGGTCGCAAGCTTCGGCTCGCATCCCACCCGGCGGCGACTGCGAAGGTGCGGCGGCGGCAACCGGTGATACAACTGCCAAACCGGCGAAACATACAAAGACAGATCGTATCATGATTCAGTTCTCCAACATCGCAGCGGTTGACGCTGGCGTTTCTATCGTGGTGTGCAGGACAACGTTGTCTTGTTTTGGCGCCTCATCACGCGACTGTTGGTCGCCGACGCAATTCTCGGCGCCGGCGTCAACGACAAAGGTCGGCTCGGTCGATCGATGACTTCCAACACCGCCGCTGGCGACAAGCCGGCCGTGCTTTGACGCAGAGGTTTTCAGATCAAGCAAACTGGCCAGGGCAAGCTTGCAAGCTGCTCCGGCACCTCTCAGCCGCTGCGCATCCAATCGGCAAGGCAGCAGTCGCCGCAGGATTCGGTTGGCGCGATGGATGCGGTTGCGACGATTGTCTTTGGGGCTGCAATACCTGGTCGCCAGCGCCACGCTCAGCCCACTGATGTTTTCGATTCGGTAAGGTGTTTGGGCTGGCAGCGCGATCGCCTGACCGGGCTCGATGGTCAGTTGGCAAGCCTGCTGATCGAACGCCGGTTCGTAGTAAATCGTGTCGATCCGTCGTCCCGCTGCCAGTTCTTCGATCGTCTTTTCGTTGACCCACGGCTCACTTTGCGGATAAACGAAGACTCGCCGAGTTCCACGGATCTGCCACAGCACCGTTGGCAGCGTGTCGTAATGGTAGTACTGCGACGCCGAGGGGGAGGCGATGTTTAGCTGGCCCCCGGTTGCCAGGATTCGCAAACCTGGTTGGCATTCGACCATTTCGGCGGCCAGCCGATCGATGACACGTTGGGTCTCAACCGGGCCTTGCGCAAGGCACAAATGAAGACGGCCGCGGCGGATCAACTGCAACAGTTCCGCACCACCGTACCGGCCGACCGCTCCGCAGCGCCATTGGTTGGGGTGCGCAGGATTGTCGCCCATGGTGGCGACCGACAAGGACGACCGTGGGTGCCGATCGATGGCGCTCGACAGCGCTTCGTCCGTGAAAAAGGGCAGTTCGCCCAGACGATGTCCCATCGCCACCGGTTCGCTGCAAAAGTTCCGATCGCGAGAATAATCCCAACGAATCAGGTATCGCGGCTGTGTGGTGGACGCGGGCATGGGGCCTAGACGGTAAAACCGTTACGTTTGGAACGATTCAGCCCGCGCGCATTGGGCGCGCGGTGCTGCTGTTCAAACCTAGGTCACAAAATCCAACCGAGAGACTTGCCGGAAAGCCGCGGCGCTCAATTCAGCATCTGCTTGACTTCGCGCATCAGCGCCGGCAAGTCGATTTTGTCGGCGGCAAACGTGTGAGTCGACACCACTTGGCTGTCCTTGGCGACGACAATCGTGACTTCCACGTCGCTGGGAAGTTTATAGTTCAGCGGGCCGGTCTTGGTTTCTTTGGCGATCACAACGGGAACCTTCTTCGCTCCCGATTTCTCAGCGATCTTTTTAGCATCCTCTTTCAAAACCGCGGTATCCTCTCCCATCAGGGTCAGCAGTCCCTTCAGCCGGGCGTCCTCGTTAGCGGCGACTGCCGAATCAAGCTGCTTGATCAGTTGCGGAACTTTTCCGCCCGTCTGACGTGCAAACACCATCACCATCGGGCTCGACCCGTAACGGCAGCGATAGCAAAGGTCATCGCCCGGTTCGACACCGTCATCTTCGGCACCGGCAACCTTGGTGACGTAAAATGCGCCGATCGCTTCGCCCTCTTTCAAACCATCTTCGCTTTGCGAGTCGGCGGCGGCGAACGTGCAAGTCATGACCAACGTTAATGCGCTTCCCAAAAACAAACGTGACATGTCAAGCTTCTCCAAAGTGACGCGTTGAATGGTGACCGGTGACGCAATTTGGATGACGAACCGCAAGGGTGGTCCGCCACAACGGGCCAGCCATTATCTCGCCCCGCCGGGTCAAGGAAACCCCGCATCCGGACGGAATGATTCATTCCTTCGGGAAATCGCAACAAATCCTGGGAAAACCGAGGCGAATTGTTCAACCAATCATGCCAATTGAGGCTGCACGACCACCTTCATCTGGTCGGGGTCGCCGGCATGCAGCCGATCGAACCACTGCGGCCCGTCTTGGAGCGAAATTTTGGCGGTGATCAAAGGCGACACATCGATGATGCCGCGATTCATCAAATCAATGCACTGCGGATATTCGCCGTTGCAGCCGCAAGTGCCATGCAACGAGATTTCGCGAGTGACGACCGACTGCAGCGGAAGATCAATGGTCGGCGAAACGTTTCCGACCAATGTCACCTTGCCTCCTTTGCGGACCGATTCGATCGCCGTGACCACCGTCGGTGTCGCGCCGACAACTTCCATCGCCACATCGGCACCTCGACCGTCGGTCAACTTGGCAATTGCCGCCGGGACGTCCACCTGGTCACCGCGCAGTACTTCGTCGGCGCCCAGGTCTTTGGCGACAGCGAGCCGTTTGTCGTTGATATCGACCGCGATCACTCGCGATGCACCCGCCGCTCGCACCGCCTGCAGCGCCAGCAGTCCGATCATTCCCGCACCGACGACCACCGCCGTGTCACCCAAAACGATCGGCGTGACGTTGGCGGCGTGCACGGCAACCGAAACCGCCTCGACTAGCGCGGCGTGGTCGAACGGCAAAGTATCGGGAAGCCGGTAGACGATCCGGCGAGGCACAGCGATCCGTTCGGCAAACGCACCGTGACGTCGATACTCGCCGCAAGAAACGCCCAACACCATGCGATGGTCACAAAGATTTCGATGACCGCTTCCGCAGAACTCGCAACTTCCACACGACACCATCGAATCAAAAGTCACCCGAGTTCCGTCCGGCAAATCGTTGACGTTGGCTCCGGTGCCAACGACGACTCCCGCCGCCTCGTGCCCCATCACCAACGGCGGGATTCGGCGACCTGTGCTGCCGTCGTATCCGTGAATATCACTCCCGCAAATCCCACACGCTTCCACTTGCACCAGCACGTCGTCGTCACCGACTTCCGGCTCCTCCACATCGGTGACTTGCATTTGTTTGTATTCGGTCAGCAACAAAGCTTTCATGGTGGACGACTCGCGTGGTTTTCGGCTGCAGAGTGAAGTGGTGGAAGTCGGTGCTGATGGCCCCGGAGGCCGCACCAAGTCTATCAGAGGCGGGCCAAATTTGAATTCGGGTAGAAACGGACGGGGTAGGCCGTTCTGTCCCCAAGTCGGCGAGCGCACCAGAGGACAGGTTCGCCGACTTGGGGACAAGTCGGCCTACAAATCCGTTTGACCACGGTGACCGGCTCCGTATACAACAGGGATCTTCTCTCCACCGAATCTTCTTCTTTGCGCGAACAAGGCTTGCCTCCATGCCATTTCCAGCAAAGCGACGGCAACAACTGCGCCGGGCCTTTACCCTGGTAGAACTACTCGTGGTGCTGGCGATCATCAGCATCATGATCGGTATGTTGCTGCCGGCGGTTCAGAACGCTCGTGAGGCCGCCCGCCGCACTCAATGCCAAAACCGTTTGCGTCAGGTCGCGCTGGCCTGTCACAACTACGAGTCAGCTTTCAAGGAGATCCCTGGTTACGCGGGAGAGCGGTTGGCCTACTTTGTCGACTACCGTTTGGAACGAAAGACGAACGCAGATCTGGCTGGCGGCAATTGGATCACGCAAGCGATGTTTTTCATGGAACAAGACCACGTTGCCGGTCCCCTGGTCCGTCTCGCCGCCGAACCGCAGGTGACTCCCACCCCCGACGTGCAGCAGATTGTTCAGGCTCCCGTGCCGACGTTGATCTGCCCGACCCGTCGCGACGCAAAACCGTACCCGCTGGTGGAACCTTTTTTGAGTCGATTTGGTGGCGGCGGTGCGCGCACTGACTTTGCGATGAACGGTGGTCCCGGACTGGTCGACGACGTGGATCATCGAGTGGTGATCAATCAATACGACGGGGCGTGGGTGATGGGCAAACGCGTGAAGCTCAGTCGTATCTTCGACGGACTCAGCAACACCTACTTGCTGGGTGAAAAGGCGATGGACAACCAACGTTACACCACCGGAAATTGTTTTGGCGATCGCGCCCCGATCGCTGGTTGGAAAGGGAGCCGGATTTCCAGCCATTCGTACGTTCGTTATGCCGCCCGGTCGCCGCAACTTGATTCGGTCGACAATTGCCTGGTCTGCCACGATTTTGGCAGCGCCCATCCGGCGGGTTGGAACGCCGCGATGATCGACGGATCAGTGCGGTTGATGAGCTTTTTTCAAGACATCGAAGTGCACCGCGCCAACGCCTCGGCCGATGGGCGCGAACTGCCGAAAGACGAGTAGTCGTTAACTTTCAATCAACCTTGCCAACGTCGTCGCCAGTCCGCGCAGTGCGTCGTCGCTGGGCAAACTGATCTTCAATTGAGGACGTCCCTCGGAATCGCGGTCGACACATTGCGACAGTTTGTCGGTCAGGCAGGTGACCGTTTCATCCGACGGCGCTTGCTGGTCGTTACCGCCGATCAGTTCGCCCGCCAACGACAGCGCGGCGGTGATCAATTGGCCGCTGGCCGCGGAAACCTTTTCTCGTTTTTCACTCAGACGCTCGGCTTCCGCTTCGACTTGGCGTTGCTGGCTTTCGTCAACCGCCGCTTTCTTGGGATTCAAAATCACTTCCAGCCGACGCCGCAAGTCTTCCATGCCACTGGTCATGGCGACTTCGTTCACGTTGCTGTCCACATCAAGCGACGCGTCGGCCAGATCCTGCTTCGAAGCCAACGTGTCAAGCAATCGTTCTTCGATGGTGTCGCCGGTGGTGACCAGCTTGTAAACGTGGACAGGATTCTTCTGTCCCATTCGATAAGCCCTGGCAATCCGCTGTTCCAAGACCGCCGGGTTCCAGGGCAAATCGACGTTGATCACCGTGTTCGCCGCTTGCAAATTCAAACCGGTTGAACCGGCATTGGTCATGTTGATGACGCGGCAATCGGGGTCGCTTTGGAATCGTTCGACCAGCGCGGCGCGTTTCTTCTGCGGGACCTGGCCATCGAGTCGAACGTAGTCGCCCCCCAAGTCGTCCAAGCGGCGTTCGATTCGGTCTAGCATCCGTCGCCACTCGCTGAACAACACGATCTTGCGAGTGGGATCCTCCAGCAACCCGGCCAACAATTCGCTGAGCCGTTCCAGTTTGCTGCTGTATTCCGCCTCCTCCTGGTCGATCAGGTAGGTGCTATTGCAAGCCATCCGCGCCATCAGCAGGCACTTTTGCAACCGCAACCGATCCATTTCCGTCATGAACTTCTTCGCGGCAATCTGAGCCGCAATGTTCATGTTCGCGTTGTGAATCTCCAATTGCTCCGCGGTGGCTTCGACACACACGATTTCGTCGGTCCGCTCGGGCAGTTCTTTGGCAACCTCATCACGCGTTCGCCGCAGCAACACTCCCCGCATCTTTTGGCGAAGCTGGTCCAGTCGCTGGTAACCTTGGGTCTTGCCGCGATCGTCAACCACATGATGTTGGTGAAAAAACTGGTAAGCGGGGCCCAGCAACTCATCGTCGACGAACCGCGTCACGGTGAACAGTTCGCCCAAACGGTTTTCCAGCGGCGTCCCCGACAGCACCAACCGAAACGGGCTGTCCAATTGTCGAATCACGTTGCTGGTCTTTGATTCCCAATTCTTGATCCGCTGGCCTTCGTCCAACACGATCAGATCCCAGGGAACCGATTCGACGGCCGACAGGTCTCGCAGCACTTGTTCGTAATTGCAGATCGTGAAGAACGTATCGCTGGAATATTGCTCGATGCGCTCGGCACCGCTGCCCAAAACGATTTGCGAGGTACGCCCGCTGAACCGCGTGATCTCGTTTCGCCACTGGCTCTTTAGCGAAGCCGGACAAACCACCAGAACGCGTTTGATGTCGGCCAGTCGAGACAACAGCTCGGCCACTCCGATTCCCTGGATCGTTTTCCCCAATCCCATGTCGTCGGCAAGAATCGCCCGCCCTCTGCCGGCGGCAAAGGCGATACCGTCCAATTGGTAAGGCAACAATTTGGCATTCAACAATTCCGTCCGCAGCGGATGTTTTTTCACATCGGCTCGGATGGCGTCACATTCTTTGCGAACTTTGACCTGAACCAATTGCCGCTGGATGAATTCCTCGGCATCGGGAAAGATCGTGACGTCATGGCCGGCGTGAGCCAGAGCGTGGATCCTGGTCATCACCTCTTCGGCGTCGGTCAGCGGTTGACGGTCAGCGGTCCCCACGATCTCCTCAACAACCGCGTCGCACCGAGCGGGCAATCCGAATAGCAACCCGCGCTGCGAACCGTAATCAACGCGCAACGACAACCGCCGTCGTCGATAGGGCGATCGCAACTTTGCCGCCGAGAAGCGTTTTTTCACTTTCGCCTGGACATGTAAAATGTGCTTGCAGGTACGCAGGTGGTTGGTTCGAAAATCGGGACAAGTACAGAACGAATCACCATCATTCAGGCTGCGCAGCGCCACTCGATAAGTGCGGCCAGACAACTGGCTGGTGACGACATAATCGACCCAGGGGCGGTCGGTGTTGGTCGACCGAACTTTCATCGCCTCTTCATCGGCCCGCTTTTGACGATCGGCCAAAACACGCTGGCTAAGTTCTTCGGGGGTGAGGTTCTCCAGCGGCACTGATTCGTCGGGCGGCAGTGCGAATCCCAGCAGGGTTTTGGCTTCCAGCAGGTAATCCAATGCCGCGCCGACATGCTGGCACGGAGTTTCGCATTGGTCGCAGTTGTACTGCAGTTGCTTGGAGCGCCCCGATTGCAACGTGATCGTCGCGACCGCCATCCCACCGTCGACTTTGGGGTCCTCGACCCGGACGCGATACAGATCGCCTCCCAAAAACACGTCGCGGTCGGATTGAATTTCGAACAGTTGGCCGCCCCTGCCGATCAGTTTCGCTCCGTCGTCACCGAGCAATTGGCAGGCTTGATAGTAGGTCAGGGAGCCAAGGCGGTAGTGAAATGTGTTGGGTTTCTTGCTTGTTTTTTTGGTTTGTGCTTTCTTTGCCTTGCCAGTTTTTGTCGCGCCAGCCATTTCCAGCCCTCACTCATTCCATGATTTTTGGCGATGGCGTCTTCCTGCCACGACAGAAGCGCCTCTTTGGGGCGCCCAGTAGAACGAGATTGGCTCCCTGCGACAAGTTCATTTGGCCTTGAGGTAGCGAAACTCGCCAAGAGTTTCGGCAGTCGAAATTCACCGAAAGTCTTGGCGACTTTCGCTACTCGCTGCCCGAGCTACGAAAGTACTCCGCGGATCGGTGATCCGTCGCGAACAAGGGTGATGGGACGGCCGACGTCGGCTTGGTACTGCGTCTTCGGATCGATGCCGATGTTCTGGAAAAAAGTGGCGGCCAGATCGTCGGGTGAGAATCCATCATCCGCAGGGCCGGCCGCTTTGTCGTCGGTGGCGCCAATCACTTGTCCGGGCAGCACTGATCCGCCCGCCATCAAGGCGCACATCGCTCGTGACCAGTGATCGCGGCCAGCATTTTTGTTGACCTTCGGAGTCCGACCAAATTCGCCCGTCACCAAAATCGACGTCGAATCGAGCAGACCGCGGGTGTCGAGCCGGTCGAGCATCGCGGCGAAACTTTGATCGAACTTGGGCAACAACTCACGACCGAGGGTGTTGAAGTTGTCGTTGTGAGTGTCCCAGCCTTCCAGCAACACAGTCACGAATCGCACGCCCGCTTCGATCAGCCGAGTCGCCAACATCGCGCTTTGGCCGAATTCATGACGACCAAAACGGTCCACTTCACGCTCCGGTTCGGCAGTCAAGTCAAAAGCGTTCCGCGAACGCGGAGAACTGATGATGCGATAGGCCTGCTGGGAGAATCGGTCCAGCCCTTTCACAGTACCATCAAGATCCTCGTAGCCACGGAAGGCTGAGTCGATGTCGCTGCGCAGTTGGTGACGACTTCTGAATCGTTCGATCGTTAGGGTTTCGTCGAGCGTGATGCCGCGTACCCGAAACGGTTGGCCGTAACGAGGCTTTTCACCCGTGGACATCGGTCCGTATTGGGCACCCAGGTAGCCGGGACCTTCGACCGGACGATCGATCGAAACGAACGACGGAAGATCCTCGCGGGCAGGCATTTCGCGGCTGACGACCGATCCATACATCGGATAGTTGACGACCGGCGTGGGAAGATTCCCAGTCATCAGATAACGCGTGCCAAGTCCGTGATCGGCCAGGCTGTGAGTGATGCCGCGGAGAATCGTGAACTTGCCTGTGCGGCGAGCCAACTTGGGCAGATGTTCGCAGATCTGGATGCCCGGCACTGTTGTGTTGACCGGTTTGAACTGTCCTCGGTATTCCGACGGGGCGTTCGGCTTCATGTCGAAGGTGTCCTGGTGGGCGGGGCCACCACCAAGAAACACCAGAATGGCCGAACGGCCTGAATCTTCGTGGCCTTCGGCCGCGCCCAAACGCAGGTAGTCACTCAGTGACATCCAACCACCTAGCGCGCCGACTTTCAACATCTGACGTCGTGAAGAATTCATGGGTTCGTTCAAGTTCTATTGTAGGCCGACTTGTCCCCAAGTCGGCAAATGACAGGATCGCCGACTTGGGACAAGTCGGCCTACATTTTTTGTGGAAACAACAAGTCGCTATTTCACCAGGATGAACTCCTTCGTGTTGATCAACGACCACAGTAGGTCTCGCATTCCTTCCTCCAGAGATTCGGCCGCAGTCAAATGTTCCGTCGCCCGGGTGACTTCTTCGGCGGTGGGCGGTCGGCTGACGGTTCGCAGCCAAGCGGTCTCGACGAGGTTTTGCCAATGAACGTTTTCACCATCGCCTTCATCGCGTGAGGTGATTTCCTGCAACCACCCGCTCGATGCCAGCAGCTGATCGACGAGCGGATCATTTTGCAGGAAGACAGACTGCAACAAAGTAGGCTCGTTGACCCGCTCGCAATCGCAGTTGACGGCTCGATCCGGCTTGCCGAACACCTTCATGGCGTGAGTTCCCGCCAAACGCATCGACAGATGTCCGATTGCCCGTCGAGTCAGATCGGTCCGGACCTCCTCCAGTTGATCGCTGGCGACAAGAGCCTGCTTGATGCTGTCGTAAACAATTTCCGCGGGAAGTCGCCGCGGGACCGCACGGCTGAAGTTACGGCGATCATCACGGTTGGTGTCGTTCGGTTTCCAACTTCGCTGATAGGCATCGCTGGTGGCAATCTGGCGATGCAACCACTTCAGATCGTAACCGTTGTCGACGAAGCCGCGGGTGAGCCAATCGAGCAGTTCGGGATTGCTGGGCGGGTTGGCCGGATTGAGGTCGTCCGGCGGATCGACGATGCCGACATGAAAATAGCCCGCCCAAACGCGGTTCACGATCGCGCGGGAAAACCAGGGATTTTCCGGATCGATCATCCACTCCATGATCGGCTGGCGGGGATCATCCTGCCCGTCAAGCGTGACCGTGCCGCTGCGAAGCAACGAAAGCGATTGCGGTTGTTGGCGATCGTTGACGTACAACTCCCGCCAGGGAATCGTGCGTCCTTTGCGGGCGTGCCGCAGCGTTTCACTACGGATGGGTTCGCCGCTGGATTTACGAACGTTCAGGCCAACCTGCTTGGCAAGTTCGCGATAACGAGTCTCCGCGTCGGCGGCGATTCCAAATTTAAGATGCTCAAAGAAGCGGCTGAATTCACGAAAGTCGTTCTGAGTCCACGGCGCAAACGGATGCTTGTGGCACTGGGCGCACTGCAATCGAACGCCAAGAAAGTTCTGGGCAAAGGCTTGCGCCGCGTCGTCGGGCTTTTCCATGCTGCGCCGCGTCCAATAATGCGGCATCGTTTCTCGCTGAGTGAAGTCAGCCGGGGTGTCGTCACGGAAATAAGCCGAAACCTGCCTCGCGTACTCATCGTACGATTGGCCAGGTCTGCGTCCCTTGGCCAGGACGATTCGTCGAACCAGTTCGTCATAGGGCACGTTTTCACGCAGCCGGGTGTAAATCCACATGTACCATTGGACCGAGGTTTCTTGGCCCAGTTCCGCCTGCTGTCTCGGGTTGCAACCGGTGAAATCGCAAAACTTATTCGCCCACCACGCCGCGTAGGCCGGCCGCTCCAATAACTCGTCCACTTTGCGCCGACGTTTGTCGGGCGTCGGATCGTCAAGAAACGCGTTGACTTCTTCCGGCGTGGGAAGCGTGCCGGTCAGGTCAATGCTGACGCGGCGAAGGAACTCAGCGTCGGTGCACAAATCGGAGGGCTGAACGCCGATTTTGCGAAGCTTCGCCAGTACGAAACCATCGACACTGGCAGGGATCGTTGGTGGAGTGGGTTGCGCCAGCGACGCAGCAGCGTCACGTCGAGGCCGGAGCACGGGAACAGCGACGACTTCGTTATCGTAAAACGCGACAACGTGCGAGTCACCGGGACCGGCCGAAGTGACTCGTCCGTCTTCATCGACCACCGCCACGGAATCATCGTTGGTGCGAAAGCGGCAAAGCGGCGTTACATCCTCTCGCTGACCGTCCTGCCAAACCGCGGTGACTTGCAAAGCGGCAGGTTTCCATTCGGAACGGAAAACGATTTCCTTCGGCAGCACTTCCAACCGCGAAAGTGTACGCGGTTTGTCGATGGCGCTGGCACCACTTTCGACCCACCGTCGCAATAGGTGGTGCTGCCACGATTGGGTCTCGAACCGTCGCCCCCCTTCATGGTCGACCAACGTCAGCGGCTTGCGGAGAATCAAACTCTCGTCAGGACGCTCGCGATCGACGCGTGACCCGACAGCCGATTGCGCACCTGCGGTCAGCGATCGATGGTCCAATTGGAAGTCGTAACCAAAGAGCGAAAGCTGCAAGCCGCCACGACCCTGAAACGAACCGTGGCACGACCGGCCATTGCATCCCAGCCGGCTCAACAAGGGCACGACATGCTTCTGGAAATCTGGGATCTCGGCCGTTGCGGCATTCGCGAAACGCACGCTGGCTGGCGGAAGGGTCTCAGCCGAAAGGTGCCTCGAAACGGGAGTGACCAGCAACCAGCCAACCGTGATCGTAAGGATGGGTGTTATTCGGTTCATCTTTCCAACCATCGTTGATTAGCCGGAGAGACCGGCGGCCGATCATCCAACACCGCTGATCATCGTTTCTCAATCTTTTTTAGTGTCTCGATCACACTCAGGTTGTCACTCAGTTTTTGTGGGTGATTCACACCGCACCGAATGACATCGCCCACGCGAAGGTTTTGGTAGGCTTCTTTGCGATTCCAAAAACCAGCCAGCATGACTCGTTTGCCGACCAACGATTTTGGGTTCTCGGCTCGACTGCCGTCGAATGTCTCGCCAACACTGGTAACCTGCACGATCAAGCTCCACAGGTGATCGTCCTTCTCCACAACCTTCGCCGTCATCATGCCCTTGATGCCGCGGGCCGCATCGGGCAGTTCGGGGTAGTCGCCAGGTTCGACCGGTGCCACTTTGCGGAGCACTTCGCCGACTCGCAGTTGATCCTCACCATCATGCAGGGCACCGAATTCGATCGTTTCTCCGGTTCGCGCAACGATCAACGCGTCGAGCATTTTGCCGGTCACGCCGCTGGCTGAAACCTTGGTGCCGATCATCGCCTTGGGGTTGCGTGACCGATTGTTATTCCACACACGCGGCACTGCGTCGACAGCAACCGTGAACGTGCCGCGTTCGATGTCTTTTTCCACCAGTCGGCCGACCAACATGCCTCGGAAGCCGCTGGAAGCCGATCCCTTTGCTGCGGGTTCTTCCCGTTTCATCCGCTCCATCTTCGAGTCACCCGAACCGGCCTTGCGAACAAACTCAGCCACCGACAGATGATCGCTTTGGCGGCTGATGTGTTGCATGCCGACTTCGATGCGACTGCCCGGCTTCAGTTGGTGATAGGTTTCCTTGCGGTTCCAGAATCCAGCCAGCAACATGGATCGACCCTCGATACTTTTCGGATCTTTCGCTTTGTTGTTGCGCCAAACATCGCGCACTTGACTCACTTTGACCATCATCTCGAACGACTCAGGGTCCTTCTTCAGGATGTCAGCGACCACCGAGCCGTGAAAGCCGCGAAAGGCTTCTGGCAACCGCGGATAGTCTTCCGCTTTGTAAGGAGCGACCTTGCGCAACAGTTCGCCGGGAAATTTCAATCCGTCGCCATCATGCTTGCACTCGAATTCGATCGTTTCTCCCGTTCGTGTGACGACCAGTGTGTCGAGCCATTTGTCGAACACGCCGCCCACTTCCACCGTTTTGCCCTCGATGCTCCGCGGATTTTCGGCTTGGCTGTTCCGCCACACGCGGGAGACGGCATCAACTTTGACCACGAACGTGCCGCGTTCGATATCTTTGGTCACCAGTCGGCCAACCAACATGCCGTTGAATCTCAGAATCCCTTTTGGCAACTCTTCTGCCGTCGCCTTGGAGGCAGCCTCGGATCTTTTCGTTGCGGTTGATTGCGGCTCGTCGGCCACGCCAGGGACAACCATGGTCGCCAAGATCGCCAGTGTTCCCAATTGCTTTTTCATGGGGTCATTTCCCGTTTCGGTGGAAGGCGTGTCAGAAGCATCCAAAGGTCGAACGATCACCCGGTGATCGTGATGATCAGTGTAGATGAAGCGCTGATCGTCGGGAATTGACCGGAGGGAAAGAAGTCGTTCGGAAATAACATCGTTGTTGGAACAACATCACCCTCCCTCGGGGCCCTCGGGGAGGGTCGGACGCGGTAGCGGCCGGGGAGGGCATGGTGCGCGAACCCTCTCCGGGCCCGAGAGCCCGACTCTCCCAGTGGGCCCAGTGGGAGAGTGAAGGCAAATCCGCCGGAAGAACCTTCGTCGGAGAAAGCGGCGACAAGTCGCGAGACAAGTTGCCGCACATCGAAAATCGACCGGCGAATGTTGGTCGTCGGGGCGCATCGTTGACCGCTGGCCAGCCGCCCTGCCCTGGGCCGCAGATGGGGGATTGGGCGGCATGGGCCTTAGATGCTACCGATTCTGGCCGTGATTCGAGCCACTGGTGGAGTAGGAACCTGCTACCGGGCAGCTAGAATATTCGTTCATCCCTGGCCCGGTTTCACCCCCTGCTACCTGACGATCCGATGTCTCGCTTTTTTTCCCTTGGTTTTAGTCGAGTCGGTTTTTGGGCGATGGCGGTCGTGGCGCTGACGCCCGTTGTGTCCGTGGCAAAATTGACCGACGCCGACCGGCAACGGCTGGTGGCGGAGATCACGGCGGCGGCACAGCAGTTGGATGCCAGTCGGTTACCCCAACTTGATTCTTCCAAACAGCAAGTGCTGCAGCGAATCGAATCGCTCGACCAATTCCTGGCGGCTCGCACCAGCGCCGAAAACCGTCAGGCATGGCTGGAGTACCTCGATGTTCAACCGCTAAAAGAAGCGATCGAGGCGGACCAGTCGGTGGCCACCATGGGCCGTGAAGCGGTCGCGCTTCGTTTTCGATTGATTGGCACCTCACCCGGACTGGAACTTCGCCACTGGGCCGAGCTTCGCGACTCGGTCCAACAGTTGATTCATGCCATCACTTTCCGCGATCCGGAAAGATCGCTGACCACCATCGCCAAACAGCTCGAAGCATTGTCGGATCGAGTGAACCGTTTGGGTGATGTCCCCTCTTCGGAAGACATCGCCGTCATCACCGCAATCATGGGGCTGGTCGATGCGTCAGGACAAGCCGATGACGCGATCGCAGCAATGCGGCATACGTTCAGCCGTCCCAACGTTGCCGTGCTGATTGGCGAATCGCTGGTCCAGGAAGTCGTCCGGCAGGATGTCAATCAGTCGCGGCCGGTGCGCGATTGCATTTTGGGTACCCGCATCATCGGGACCGCCACGATGAACGGCGTGGTGACGGCAGATCTATTGCCCGCCGTCGGTTCGGCTCGTATGCAAGTTTCGCTGGCCGGCAACATTGTCAGCAACAACACCGGCTACAACGGTCCGGTCCGATTGAAAACGGTCGGCTATGGGGACGTCAACGTATCCAGGACAGTGCACTTGGACGAATCGGGAGTCCGCATGGATCCGGCTGAAGTACGGGCGGCATTGCGAACAGAAATCCGAGCGATTTGCCACAAGCTTCGGCTGGTACGAAACATCGCCAAGAAAAAGGCCGCCCAACAAAAGCCTCAGGCCGATCGCATCGCGGCATTCAAAATGCGCAACCAGGTCAGCCGGCAATTCACCTCGCAAACCGACCAGGCCGGCGGCTTCACACCGCCCGATGCGTTCAGCGATGTTCGGCCGATGTTGAGCCGCCTTTCGCTGAGCGAGCCGACGCGGTTTTGGGGATCGACCGACGACAGTATCTTCATCGATTCGACATTCCGCGGCAGCAATCAACTTTCCACCGTCGTCTCTCGTCCCCCGCTGACCACTGCCTATGACGCCGCGATTCAGATTCACGAATCGGTTATCAACAACGCGTTCAGTCCGGTGCTTGCCGGCCGCACGTTGAAAGAAAGCCAGCTGAATCGGCTGCTCGAGGAGGCGGGCCAGGAATTACCCAACTTGCCGGCCGACGACAAAGAGGATGCGAAATCCGAACCGCCGTTTGAAATTGATTTTGCCAGGCTGCAACCGATCGTTTTCCAAGCCCGCGACCAAACGATTCGAATCGGTGTCCGCGGCACTCGCTTTGTGCAGGGCCGGCGTGAGTTGAAAAGGGCGATGGAGATCACCGCGATCTATCACCCCGTCGAGACGGAGGACGGCCGGATCATCTTGAAACGCGACGGCGAAGTCGATGTCAGCTTTCCGGGCGGAAAACGGCTCACCGTGACACAAGCCGGATTGAAACCGACCATTCAGACCAAGTTCGGCCGAGTCTTTCCCGACGTGCTACTCGATCGCCCCTTGGAAGTTCCCGAAGACACCAAGATCGATCCGCTCAAGGGACGCGTCTTCCATCCGCGCCTGGTCGAAGCCCAAGACGGTTGGTTGACCATCGCAGTGCGCTAAAAGAGGGTAGAAAAACCCGCTTTTCCGGTGTGTTGGGTCAACTCGGATCAATCGTGGCAGCCAATACAGCTGACCACGAAGTGGTCTCAGACGGTTGCCGTCAGCATCGATTCGGGGTCATGGAAGCTCAGCCCACTGACCATTCAGCATGACTTGGGTCACGCGATCCAGATCCCGAATCGTTGCCGACGGATCGCCTTCGACCACAATCAGGTCAGCAAGCTTTCCAACTTCAATGGTTCCCAACCGATCCGCGACGCCGAAGAACTCAGCTCCCGTTTTGGTTGCCGATACCAAAACGTCCATCGGTTTCATTCCCGATTCCACCAACAACTCAACCTCCCGCAAATACGCTTTGCCGCGGGCAGCAAACGGTGCCGAGGTATGTGATCCAACCACCACCTTGGCACCGGCCTCGTGACAGCGGCGGAAAAACGACATCATCTTCTTGAACCCAGCCGCCTCGGCTGCGGTCGCACCCTTCTCACCCGCTTGTCTTTCAAAGACTGCCAATGTTGGCGAAACGAATACACCTCGTTGCACGATCAAATCGATCAGTTCGTCCACTCGTGGGTTGTTTTCGGTCTGCACTTGCGCCCATAGCCGGTATCGCCACTCGTGTCGCGCGCCAGAGTCGGCTTTTACCAGTGATTTGAATTGTTCGACCTGGTCCTTTGTCGCAATCGTCGTCCCGAAACTGGTGATGTGCTCGATGCCGATCACGCCCGCTTCGATGGCATCATCGGCATCGACCAGTTCCAAGTGGGCGGTGACTGGTACGCGGCGTTCACTGGCCGCCTCACATGCCGCCCGAACGTGTTCCAGTGGTAAGCGAAAATAGACTTTGATGGCGGAAGCACCCCGATCAACATGATCGCGCACCGCTTGCTTGGCCTCTTCGGCAGTCGTGACGACGGCAGCCTGATCTGGCCACACCACCGGTGGACCGTCAAGATGTCCACCGCATAGAAATACTCGTGAAATCGTGGCATCGCTCGAAAGCAGCGTCGTGTAGTATTTGAATGGATGTCCGGGATCGCGGAACGACGTAATTCCGTTGTGAAGCTCAAACTCGACCGGTCGTTCCACCGAATCACGCGAATGGAAGTGCGAATCGAAAAGCCCGGGCAAGACAGACTGGCCGCTTGCATCCAGCACTTCCGCTCCCTGAGGAATCGGCGTTTCTAGTCGAGTTCCTACTTTGATGATTTGATTGCCACGGATGAGAATGCAGGAATCCTGCAGAGGCCGCCCACCATTTCCGTCAATCAGTTGTCCACCGACGATCGCAACCACCGAATCGAGTTGCGGCGACGCGAGCACATTCATCTCTTGCGAATGGGCTCTGCCGATACCAAGAAAGGCTGGCACCATTAAAAGCAGACATGCGAGTATCGCTGATTTCCGGCTTGATTTGATGTTGATTTCTCGGCACATAGGAGTTTCCGAAGCAGATGTTCTTGGATTAGTCGGCAAGATGTTCGACAAGTTCAGCCGAGCGGATCGTCCGGCTTGGATGCGCTCCACGTTGACCGCGGTGATTCGTTGTTCCATGTTCTGCGGCAGCAACAGCATCGGCTTTGGACTAGCGTCCGAGGCTTCCACATGCCACTGCTTCGCAGTTATGCGGCGACCCCGGAGGCCAACACCGAACGCACTTTCAGCGATTCCTTCGTGAAGGCGGTTGCAGCGGCCGCGGTGTCGAAGGATTTCGGCTATTTTGCGTCGGCGATCCAATCGATGCCGATTTTCCGCGAGTATGCGTCGGTGCACCAAACCTCGGTAAGTTCGCGCGTCGTATCGAATGGAGCCAAGTCCACCGTTAGGACTGACTACCAGGCGTGACCTACTTCTCCGATTCCTTCATCATCTCGACCGCTTCGTTGTAGAACAGGCCGACCACTTCGTTCTCGATCAATTCGTTCGCTCTTGCTGCCGGGTGGTCTTGTGTGAGAGCCAGCTCTTTCGGTGGAGTGATTTCACGGAGCAGTTCGCGAGCCTTTTCGTCTTGGCCGAGTTGCTTGAACGACATCGCTTCGACCAGTCGGGCGATCTGCCAGTTGCGACTGGACGCTTCATTGGCCTCACCGGTGCGGCTGAGCGCGAGAACGGCGTCATAGGCACCTCGACGAAAGGCGATCAGTTGATCTACCCATCCGAACCGTTCGGCCAGTTCGCGAACTCGATCATCTGTCTGATCCCGTCTACCGACGATGGCATCCCATTGATCCAGCAACTCTCGACAATAGTCATCGTCGCGGGGGACAAGCAGTGCGAGTCGGAGAGGGATGGCTTGAGTCGAGATGCTCCGCATCTTTGGCATCACGTCAAGCAATTCCTGGCAATGCCGTTCATAGGCTTCCCTGTTCCCTGCCAGAAGGTTGAGAACGCCAATACCTCGATGGATCGCATTTAGCCGACTGGTACCTGTTCTGCTCATAGCCTGTAACTGGTCGTCCGCCACTGTTTCGAAGTCCGCTGCGGCCTCTTTCCAACGCCTGAGCATGACAAGGCTCGACCACCGCCGGCCGTGGACATCGGCTCCCAATTCTTCGGCAGTGTTGAAATCATCCATCGCTTCTTCGAATCGCCCGCCTTCGGCCTTGATCCAGCCACGCTCGCTAAAGAGCTCACCTTCCCTGACTCCCATCGCAATCAATCGATCCAGATGCCAAAGGCGTTGAGCGGGTTGCCTGGCGGACTCGACCATCCGGCGATACCATACTTCCCCTTGCGGTGGTGGGATCAAACGCTGGTAAACAGCGGCCTTTGATGTTGCCCATAACTCACGCCACTGCTCCGGCGCGACAGTTTGAACGTTTCCCAGTTCGTTGACACGTCGCCCGCTCAGCAACTGCGTCATCCGCAACAACTCATCCGTACTTCGCGAATCGGGCGAAAGATTGTAGACAACGAATTGTCCGCCATGTCGAACCACAAACCGGTCGGCCTTCCCAATGGCAACGTTGGATGAGCCACCTTGACCGGAGCGGCTGCGCGACAGACTGAGGCGACTGAAGAACTGCCGAGCGTCAGTTTTTGGACGAGGTGTGAGACGCTGTCCCGTGGCGACATCCCAGATCGCTGGGAAGTACCCTGAAGTCTGGCCGATGATTCTCCGCCCATCATTGCTGAATCTTGCCGCTCTGGGGTCGTTGCTTTCCAGTACTCGTGTCAGTTCAGCGGTCGCGGAGTCCCAGATCCGAATGATTCCGTCTCTGCAGTTTGTCAACAGGAGGCTTCCATCGGGGCTGAATTCCAGGTTGTTGACACCGAGTTCATGGTGCAACGGCTGGAGACGGTTGCTGTCGAAATCGCCAATCAAAATCACGGCAGACGCATTGGAGGTAGTACGCGTTTGCTTGATGGCAAATCGTTTGCCATTGGGATCCAGCAAAACGATTGAGTCTCTGAACAAATGCTGTGACTGAATCGATCGCTGATGAAGCAACCTGCCTGAGTTTTCAACGTCCCATACCCGCATGCTCAGCTGGCTCTCCGATTGTGAGACACTTACCATCCGGCGATCGTCAGACGATAGGATCAACTGGGTGATCTCACCCTCTTCATGGACTGGAGGATCCATCATCGGTTCACCGGTCCGGGTATCGATGACGCGAATTCGTTTGGCATCCTTCGGGTCGACGGTGACAAGCTGCCTACCATCGCCGGACAAAAACCGCTCCGTTACTTCCAGAGATCGGAATCGACCTCTCGTTGGTGTCTCACCTCGTCGAAGCTGTTGGAATGTTTCAAAGCTTGGCCCACGCCGATTCAGTAGCGTGTGTTCAATGGGAATGCCGACTGGTTTCCCGGTGCTTGTGTCCCAGATACTTGTGGAAACAACGCCCCGCGTCCTACTGCTACGCTCTGCGGCTTGATTGTCGGACTCGTTTAGCGGCATGACCGTCAACCACGCGAGAGTACCATCGCGCGAGAGCCCATTTCCTACAAATCGAGATCCTTGGACGCGCGGCACGCGGACGGCTTTCTCGGTCGCGAGATTCCAAATGATCATTGAGTGCCCATCCACAGCCCGACCCCGGATTCGGGAGCGACTTCCGAATGGAGAGCCAAACAATACGCATCGTCCGTCATCGCTGAAATCTACTGGGACAGCCATTGCCGGACCTAACCCCACGTCGATCGGGCCATGCAGCCGTTGTCCGGTCGCCGTATCCCAAACGGATGCAGAGCGGGGAGCATTTTGACGAAGTGCTTCCATGGTGTCGGCATCCGTCGTGAGGGTCACAATGCGTTTTCCATCGACACTCATGTAGGACCGATTCAAAATCCGGCCGAGGGGTGTTGGCTCGGCCCGATCCTCCTTGGAAGTTTCGATGACAAGTTCCTCGAACTCTGGCCAACCAATCGGCCAGAGATAAACTTGCTTTTCGGTTGCAACCAGCAAATGGCTACCATCGCGACTGAAGGCGGACTTTTCAATCTTTCCCGAATGCCGAAACAGCGGTGCTGCGCGATTCTCAGTCTGCAAGTCCCAGACCTGAATCGCTCCGCTGTTACTTTCCACTTTGACGAACCGACTGTCCGGGCTGAAGGCGAAGCTGTTGATGGACGAGTCGAGTTCAAGCGGTCCTGAAATGATTCGCGCGGAGGCAACGTCCCAAGCCTGTGGGACGCGCTGGCGGTTGACGGCCACGATGCGCGTACCGTCCGGACTTAACGTTGCGGGGACCGCACTGGAAGCGTTTTGTGTCTGGATTGTCGATTGCACCTCGCCGGTGGTGATATCGATCAACACGAGATCGTCTCCCCGACGACACATCAAGGCGTTGCCGTCAGGCGTGAACGCCAACGCATCGAAGGTGACGCTCGACAATCGTCCTCCGAATCCCCTGTCGACGATTCGCAATTCTGGAATCCCCGAATTCCACCGCACCGCACCGGATTGAACATCGAAAACCAAGATCGAATAGCCAATTTTCAGTGCGATCAAGTCGCCATTGGGTGAAATCAGGACGGAACTCGAAACGGATGGGCGAGCTTGGGGCGTTTGCTTGAACAGTGTGACGCGTTTTCCTGTGTCCGCGTGCCAGATTTGATACTTGCGGAGTGGTTTTTTTTGGGTTCGAAATGTCAAAGTTCGACTTTCCACCTCTTCGTCGGAGTCAGCTTCGTCCGGTTGCGAAAGCGAAACCATTGCTGATGTCGGACCGACCGGTATCAAAGACGGAATTTTCCAGTCGGTTTCCAACGTTCCTACCGGCTTGCCGTCCGCCGCGGAGAGCAGCTGGCAGCTGTGGGGGCCGGTATGAACTAGATAATTCGATCGCAGATGATGTTCGGACTCCCACAGTCTCACCATTGGGCGGCAGTAGGTGGCTGCGAGCGACTTACCCGATCGCCAATCCCAAAGATGAAACCTGGCCAACTTGTAGACGTCGCTGTTGTCATCGTTGACTTCATGGGTCAGCACGCGCGTGTCATCGAGCAGGAACGTCGCCGCAAAGACTCGCCCCGGATGCTCCAATGTCCGCTCGATCTTTCCTGTCAGAACATCCCACACCCGCACCGTGCCGTCTTCACCGCTGGTCACGATCCATTTGCCGTCGCTGCTGTATCGCGCGTCGGTTACGTCGCTACCGTGGAAAAGCAACTGCGTTGGCCGAGGACACTGGCGCAGATCCGCAGCCAGCCGCATGCGATGATTCGATGCCCGCTCTTCGTCGTCGCCGTCTTGCCGCAAAGCTTCGGCGCCCAGCAACGCAGCCAGCGTGATATCACCGCGCTGGCGTTCGAAACTGGCGCGCATTGTCAGTTGCTTGGCGACTTGAATCTTGGCTTCCTGTTTGGCTTGCAGCGCTAACTCCGCTTCACGCTGCTTTTCATCGGCGAGGGTGTTGGCGATGTCACGGGCTCGATCCGCTTCGGCAAGTGCTTCTCTGGCAATTCCCGCATCGTGTCGAGCCTTCAACATGCCGGTGGTCGTTCCAATCATCCCCAGCACGACGGCGGCCATCACAAGGGATGCTGTCGTGACCAGCCCCCGATGTCGTCCCACGAACTTGCGCAGCTGATATCCCAGCGAAGGGGGACGGGCCTCGACGGTTTCGTCATTGAGAAATCGCTCGATGTCGCCCGCCAATCCATTGGCGGTGTCGTAGCGGCGACTGCGTTCCTTTTCGAGCGCCTTCATGACGATCCAGTCAAGATCGCCTTGAACCTGGCGGCTGAGCTGACTGGGGTCTGTCCCTCGGCGCTTGGCGATCTTTGTGAGTGCTTCGCCAGCTTGCGTGCTGAGGCGATCTGACGGTTTGGGGGCCTCCTCCTCGCGAATGAGTCGCTGCATTTCTGCATAGCCACTGTTTCTGAGCTGTTCAGCGTCCAGGGGCGTCGAGCCAGTCAATAGTTCGAAAAGCATCACTCCCAGCGAGTAAACATCACTTCGCGTGTCGATATCCAAACCACTCATCTGCGCCTGTTCGGGACTCATGTAGACAGGCGTTCCCACCATTTGTCCGTAGGCGGTAAACAGCGTCTTTTCGGTGAGTTGTTGGCTGATCGCTTTTGACACGCCAAAGTCGATCACCTTCACGACCGGCTTATTGTCGTGAATGGTGACCATCACGTTCGATGGTTTCAAATCGCGATGAATGATCCCCTTGTGGTGTGCGTGTTGAATCGCAAGACAAACCGAAACGAACAGCTCGAGCCGTTGCCGGGTCGTCATATTGTTTTCATCGCAGAACCCAACGAGCGGGATTCCCTTGACCAGCTCCATGACGAAATAAGGGCGCCCAGTTTCGGTGGACCCGGCATCGAATACTTTGGCGATATTGGGGTGGTCCATCAGAGCGAGAGCTTGTCGCTCGGCTTCAAACCGGGCGATCACCTGCTTGGTATCCATGCCCGGCTTGATGATTTTCAAAGCGACCTTGCGTCGTACCGGTTCCAGTTGTTCGGCCATGTAGACGACGCCGAACCCTCCCTCACCGATTTCCTGGAGCAGCTTGTACGGCCCGATCTGCGATCCCGGGCGTTCGCTGATCTCCAACGGCTCGCCCTGTCCGTCCCGCTTGTCATCAAAGAAATGATCGGTTTGTCGGTGGGCGTCAAGCAGCCCGCGAACCTTCTGGCGAAGCGCCTCATCGTCGCCACATGCATCATGGATGTAGCCTTCCCACTGCTGAGGAAGGTAGTACTCGATCGCGGCCTGGAAGATTTCTTTGGCGTCTTTCTTCTTGGATGGATCACTCATCTGAGATTCCTGTCGGTTTCTGGGTCTCCATCAAGCAGTGCGAGATTGTGGTCGCTGAATCCCAAGAAATCCAAAATTGGGACTAATTTTCTTCCCTCCCATCCCCCGTGTCGATGTATCGCTTCAGCCAGGCTCGAGCGTAGGCCCAGTGTCGATAGGCGGCTGTTCGCGACATTTCGGCCATCCGTCCGGCATCCTCCACCGAAAACCCGCCGAACATGACGAGCTTGACCAACTGGGCACCCTCCGGCTCCTCCCGCCCCAGCACCTCCAAAGCCTCGTCGAGCGCGACGATCTGATCGGGTGTACCGAAGGACGCCAGGTCTTGGTCCGATAGCTCCACACGTTGCCAGTGGCCCCCCCGTTTCTGCGTTGCCTGACGCCGCGCCCGTTCCACGAGCAACCGACGCATTGCCTCGGAGGCGGCTGCAAAGAAGTGACCGCGTCCCCGGTACCGAGCTTCGCCATCGGGACCGATCAATCGAAGGTAGGCCTCATGGACCAACGCGGTCGCTTGCAGTGTCTGCCCCGGCTTCTCATGAGCCAACTTTGCAGCGGCCAACCTACGCAACTCTCCGTAAACCAAGGGAAGGAGTTGCTCCGACGCCGCAGCATCGCCGCGCTCAATCTCTTCAAGAATTCGAGTGACCTCTGACATCAGGGTCAGTTTACTCGGCAAGGCCGGCGGATCGGTAGGGCCGGTTCCACCGGCCACAATGTTCGCGGCCGGTGGAACCGGCCCTACTTCACTCGGTGGTTCACCGGCGACACCCGCGAGATCGGATAGAATCTTCCCAAGTCGATATTGGAAGTCGAAGCAGTGGTGAGCATCACCAAAACACCAATACAACATCTCACGATTGCCGCTTAGCGAAAGGCACGGTCGCAAGTCTCAAACTGTCAAGAGGAACAATTGGATGCCTGCAAGAAACTTCCCCTCTTCCCGTCGTGGAGACGAGCTGATCTTGAAACAAAACTGTCAGCTGAGCATCGACGGATTCACAGCCGGGCTGTTCATTCTCGGCAGCCGCGGCGGTTATCGGTGGTTGTCCGAGTACTTTGCGTCGTACGCGTCAAGAATCGACGATGACGCGGAGTTCTGTGAGGCCGATCCGGATGATCATCAGCATTTGGATCGTACTGCCCCGATCAACGTCAAGCGTTCCGATGAATTCGGCGTCATGGTTGGGAGCTTTGCGGCGAAACACCGCAAACGCGTGTTTAAATCATGTGGGACATCCAAAATGAAGCGAGTCCTCGGAGGTCCCATAGGGCAGTTTCGTCAGACACTGATGTTCATGGTCGACACAATCTGTGCTGGGTCAACAAATCACGCACTGCGAAAACAAACCCTCACCGAACTTGAGGAACTATCCCAGGATATTGAAAGCCACATCGCCCGGCTCCGGCAGCAGTCGTGACTTCTTCTCGCCCGGCCTCGCAGATTTCAGCGTTCATCGTCAGAACAAAGCCTGTAGAAAATAGAGTTTCATCGAATCGAGGGCGTGTAAGAATACTCCGTGCATTCTCGCGGATGTTTCATCGTCGATCTTGATGCCGCGATAGTTGACTCGCTCCAATACCCGAACCACCGATTCCACGATATCTGTCGAGCCATCGGCGAAGTTTGCCGGTCGGCGGGAGTTGAATGGTTGAGAAGGGAGAGAGAGGGAGAGGAGGAGTGAGAAGAAGAAAGGTGAGAGTTGAGAGGAGACCGCAGGAGATTTGGCGTTTTTGCTGCCCGACGTCAGATCTGCCGGGTTGATCTCCTTTCTACTTTCTCAAATCTCCTGCTCCACTGAATTGGCTGCATGGGTCGGAGCGCCCATGCAGCCAATTCAGTCGCGGCGATGCTTAGAACCGGGTTTGGTACTGCATGTAAAAGAATTCCGCATCCTGGTTGGTGGGAACACCGGCTGTGGTGTCATAGTAGTCACCCGCGTTGAAGTACGAGTAACCGAGCAGCACGCTGTTGCGCGGGTTGATGGCAACGTTGAACAGCACGTCGATCTCGTGACCCAGGTCTTTGCTGCCCGCTGCGGTGGCCGTGTTGAACGGCGTCATCACAACGCTGTAGGGCGTGGTCTGTTCCACCAGCCGGAAGTAGTGGTACCAGAGCAACAGTTTGACCTTGGAACCCAAAATCGGCGTGATGAACTGGGCGTTGATGTCGTGCAGGTTGCGACGTCCGAACAGGTCCATGAAACCGTTGTACTTGTGGGCCAGCGGGAACAGGTGATCAAACCCGTCGTCGCCGCGTGCGACTTGCGCGAAGTCATCTTCGCCCGATGCGTAGTCGTAGAAGAACCACACCGTCGGATTCCACTCGCCGCAACGAGTGCAGATGCTCAACTGCTTGCCGAGCCCGGTGGTCGAGAAGAACGCGCCGTGATCGCTGCCGTTGCTGTTCTCGCCAAACTGAAACGCGTTTTCGAAGTCATACATGATGCCGCCATCGGTGGTGCCCGAGACACGCTTTCCGATGGTGTGGTAGTCGAAATTGAGCGGGCCGTTGTTGAGTCCCAGGTAGTAAACGTCGATGTTTCCGATCGCGTACTGATCGCTGCTGGCGTATAACCCGTAGAAATCAACCGCTTCGTTGGTATCGTCAATCTTGCTCTCGTTGGCGGCGTTGCGATTGACCGGATGGGAGAAGAATCCATCCAGGTTCCAGGTATCGCCTTGGTAGATGAACCGGGCAACGTCGAACGTGCGCCGAGTGTTGGCCCAATCCAGCGGCGAGATCAATCGCTGCGCTCCGTACAGCAGTTCCTGACGTCCCAACAACACCGCCAGGCGGTCGGTCAGTTGCAGGTCGACAAACAGATTCTGAATCTCGCCGCGGTTCTCTTCGATCGGGCGATTGTTGAACGTTTCTCCGCCCGAATCGGCATACAAGTATTCTCCGTACAGCCGAACGTTTTGAGTCAATCGCAGGTCGGCGTACATGCGATAGCGGGTCAGCCAGAAATTGTCATCCAGGCCGGTCAAGCCGAGACCGCGGTGATTGTCTTCGCTGTGGAACCGGACGCGGGCTTCCCCGCCAATGTCCAGGTTGCCGCAGTGGAGTCCCTTGAGTCCGTCGCCCAGGAAGGAGGGTCCGTCGTAACAGCGATCGTTCAAGTAGCTGAAATCGTTCGCGTAGAAAAGGCCTTTGTAGGCGCCCTTCATCTTGGCCGTTGCCGCTTCCTTTTTCTTCTTGGTGCAGCAGAAGCTGTTGCAGCAAGCACAGGGTGCGGTTTCCGCGACCGCGGCAGCTGGCGCGGGCAGCTCCGAACTCTCCGCCGCCGGTGGCGGAACTTCTTGGGCAGGTTGATCCGATGCCGAAGGATCCTCCAGCGGCACGGGCTTCACGGGAACCGAAGGGACGGCAGGTGAATCCGCGGCAGCGGCTTGGCCGTCATCGGCAAAGGCAGGTGTGGATGTGATCCCAGCGGCAATGGCAACGACCATCATCCACCGGCGACGCGATTGCAAAGCACGCATGGCAGTGAGACTCCTTCCATGGAAAGTTTTCATTGATTGACGTATCGGCAACGTGGATTGCCTGTCGCTCACCGCCTGAAAAACCACAATCCGTTGCGGGATTCGATACGGCATCGACCTATCAATATCGATGCATGGGAAAGATCGGATGGTTGCGGCGGAAAAGTTGCGACTTCATCACTCTTTGTCACAGGGATTTCAATCGGACACGAAAAATGCAGGTTGAGCGATCCAATCGTTACGACCTGCCCATTCCTCACGCAGCGGCAGCGTCCCTGAGCACCGTGATGCTGGAAGCGCCCAAGAGGCCAGGAAAGCGGCGGGATAACAGCAAGAGGCGCTTGCGCCGAATCCAGCAGAGGTCTGCGCAGAATATTGGCAGACGCCCAAATGACGGGCAACACGCCGCCTGCGCCGGTTGTCGGCAAAAAAGAAAGAGAGAGGAAGGTTTGGCAACAAGGTGATTCTGAACCACATTGTCGCACAACTTGGAGGAATCAGTTCGCGTCACCGAAAGGAGCGACCCAGCATTTTTTCCAATTGGCACGTGTGTTGCATCTAACACCGACTGGTTCGTTTTTGAGCACCGGTCAAAGGCGGAGCAACCTCGGCAGTGGCGGCTCGCAAGAGGTCATGGAAAAACCACTTTGCTTCCCACGTAGGAAAGGTTGCTTCAACGTGCCCTTTTTCAAGATGACGTTTTGTCGCCGCTTCAGCGGCCTGGCTCTGGTTGCGTCCGCACTGTTCGCAGCCACCATCGGATGCAGTGATTCGCAGGTCACCCTGGAAGATCTGGAGGCTGCGGCCGAATCGATCGAGGTTGCCGAGGTTTCGATCACCAACAGTCCCGATGCCGCATCCCAGGCCATTTTGGACGTTGAGAAGACCGATCTGAAGTTCGGTTTCATCAAGTTGACCGACTGTGCACCGCTGGTCATCGCCAAGGAGAAAGGCTTTTTCGACGACGAGGGATTGAATGTCGAAATCGAGGCTCAATCCAACTGGAAAGTGCTGCTGGATCGAGTCATCGATGGCCAATTGGACGGCGCCCACATGCTTGCCGGACAACCGATCGGAGCGACGATTGGATTCGGAACCAAGGCGCATGTGATCACCGCTTACAGCCTCGATTACAACGGCAACGGAATCACGGTCAGCAACGAGATTTGGGCTCAGATGCAGGAGAACGATCCAGCGCTGAAATCTCCCACTCCCAAGCATCCGATCACTGCCGATTCGCTCAAGCCGATCGTCGACAGCTACAAAGCGGAAGGCAAGGACTTCAACATGGGGATGGTCTTCCCCGTCAGCACGCACAATTACGAAATCCGCTATTGGCTTGCCTCGGCGGGAATCCACCCTGGCATGTACAGCGAGCAGGACATCACCGGGGTCATCGACGCCGACGTCTTGCTTTCGGTCACCCCGCCGCCGCAAATGCCGGCCACACTGGAAGCGGGGACCATTCTGGGTTATTGCGTCGGCGAACCGTGGAACCAGCAAGCGGTGGTGAAGGAAATCGGCGTGCCGGTCACCACCAACTACGACATCTGGAAGAACAATCCCGAAAAGGTCTTTGGCGTTACCAAAGAATGGGACCAGAAGCATCCCAACACCCACGTTGCCATCATCAAGGCGCTGATCCGCGCCGGCAAATGGCTGGACGAAACCGACGCCAACGGCAAACTGGTCAATCGTCAGGAAGCGGCCAAAATCTTGAGCATGAAAGATTACGTCGGTGCCGATGAAGACGTGATCGACAACAGCATGACCGGAACGTTCGTCTTTCAAAAGAGCGACGTGCGGCCGATGCCCGACTTCAACGTGTTCTTTAAGTACCACGCCAGCTATCCGCACTACAGCGATTGCATCTGGTTTCTTACCCAAATGCGTCGTTGGGGGCAGATCACTGAATCCAAACCGGCGAGTTGGTACGCCGAAACAGCCAAGGAAATTTACAAGCCGGAAATCTATCGCCAGGCGGCCGAGATGTTGATCTCCGAAGGAAAGATCGACACGAGCGAAGTTCCGGCAACCGGTTACGACGGTTATCGCGAGGTCACGACCGACTTCATCGACGGCAAGGCGTACAACGCCAAGGATCCGATTGGCTACATCAACAGCTTCACGATCGGCAACAAGGATGCCGAGTCACTGGCAAAACAGTGACACCAACAATGCAAGCTGTCGGGCTTTGTGATTGACCGCCTCGATCACGAAGTTCGTGAAGCGGCCATCAAGGGTCGGGTGCAAGGTCCGGTGCCTTGCACCCGACTCGGCCGTGGATTCCATCCCAATACACCTGATTGAACTTTTCAACACAAGTACTTTTCAAGCAACGAGACGATTGATGGCGAATTGGCGAGGAAACGCGCTGCGGTTTTGTGATGTCGCAGGGCTACCCATTTTGGAACCGTTTGTGAGGTTGATTGCCGGAGAAGATCCGAAAGAGCAACTCAAAGGGATCACCAAATTTTTGTTGCTTCCGGCGGCGGCCATCGCGCTGTTCTTGGGCGGTTGGTCGGCGGCGGCCAAGTTTGTGGTGACCGACAGCATGCAGCTTCCCAGCCCGACCACGACGTGGAACGCAGGCAAGGAATTGTTTGTCATGCACTCGGCGCAAAAAGCTCAGGACCGTGAAAAGAAGCAGCAGAAACTGAAGGAAGCGGTCACCTTGATGGCCCAGGCGAAAGCGACCGAAAAACAGGCTGCGACGGCTACTGGCGAGCGAAAAGAACTGTTGTTGTCCAACGCCCTGGCGCTCAAGAAAAAGGCAGTCAGCGCGGCGAACTATCAACCGTCGAGCGCTCCCACGTTTGTGGACCAGATTTTCACCAGCCTGAAGACTGTCTTCTTTGGTTTCGCCATCGCCACGATCATCGCCGTGCCGTTGGGTGTTTTGTGCGGTATGAGTCCCTGGTTCAACGCGGCGCTGACACCGCTGATTCAGGTGTTCAAGCCGGTCAGCCCCCTTGCCTGGCTGCCGCTTGCCGGGCTGGTCATCATCTGGGCCTACAGCGGACCGGGCGGCAACGACCCGCTGCTGCCGAAAGCGTTCTTGATTTCGGCGACCACCGTTTGCCTCTGTTCACTCTGGCCGACGCTGGTCAACACCACGCTGGGTGTGGCCAGCGTCGACAAAGACTACATGAACGTCGCCAAGGTGTTGAAGCTGTCGTGGTCACAACAGCTTTTCAAGATCATCCTGCCGGCCAGTTTGCCGCTGATGTTTGCCGGCATGCGGATCAGCTTGGGTGTCGGCTGGATGGTGCTGATCGCCGCCGACATGCTGGCCCAAAATCCTGGACTGGGAAAGTTTGTGTGGGATGAGTTTCAAAACGGCAGCAGCGTGACTTACGCGCGGATCGCTTTCAGCGTGATCATCATCGGCCTGATCGGTCTGTGTCTGGACCGCATCATGATCTTCCTCCGCAATCTGGTCAGTTTCGGCAATCCGGCGCCGGCGTAACCGAAGGCGGGGCGTGCAATCCAATGACCAATCAGACGTTATCCGAAAGAACCAACATGAGTGTCGCAGTCCTTCCCAACCCCAGCGTTTCGACTCGCCATGCCGATTCACCGCCCCAACCGCTGATGCAGCTTCGCAATGTTGCCAAAGGCTTTGGCAGTGGTGTGACCCGCAACGAAGTGCTGACCAACATCAATTTGAACATTCGCGAAGGCGAGTTTCTTGCGGTGGTCGGCTTTTCGGGAAGCGGAAAAACCACGTTCACTCAATTGCTGGCCGGATTGATTCAACCCGACTCGGGTGAAATCACGATGGACGGCGAAGTGATCACCGGTCCGGGGCCCGATCGCGGATTGGTGTTTCAAAACTATTCGCTGCTGCCCTGGCTGACCGTTCGCGGCAACATTGCATTGTCGGTCGATCGGGTGTTCCAAAATTGGACCAAAGCAAAACGAAGGGAGCATGTTGAAAAGTTCATCGAGATGGTGGGACTGAGCCACGCAGCCCATCGTCGGCCGCATGAACTTTCTGGCGGCATGCGACAACGCACATCGCTGGCCCGGACGCTGGCGATGAAACCGAGAGTCCTGCTGTTGGACGAACCACTGTCGGCGCTCGATGCGCTGACCCGCAGCGTGATGCAGGAAGAGATCCTGAAGATCTGGGAAGAGGAACGCCAAACATGCGTGATGATCACCAACGATGTTGACGAAGCGATCCTGGTGGCCGACCGCATCGTTCCCCTCAATCCCGGACCCCGAGCCTCGTTGGGACCCGCCTTCACCGTCGGACTCAATCGTCCCCGCAACAAGACCGAATTGAACCACAACGAAACGTTCAAAGGGCTTCGCAATGCGGTGACCAATTACCTGGTCGCCGTGCGGCAGAAATCTCGCGATGCCGAAGACACGTTGGCTGCCCAGCAGGTCCGATTGCCCAACATCAAGCCGGCAGATTTGTCGCTGCCGCGAAAAACGATTTTGAATTCGACGGTTTGATCGAACCACCCCAACCACTTTCTTTCTTGGAAAACGACCAATGGCCGGATATGTCGAGATGTTCAATCTCGGAAAGACCTACGACACACCCAACGGTCCCGCCGTGATTGTCGAAGCGTTCAATTTGAACATGAAAAAAGGCGAATACGTTTGTTTGCTCGGCCATTCCGGGTGCGGAAAGAGCACCGTGCTGACAATGGTGGCGGGACTCAATGAGATCACCGAAGGCGGGGTCGTGGTCGATCATCACGAGATCATGGGACCGGGACCCGATCGCGGCGTCGTCTTTCAATCACCTTGTTTGATGCCGTGGATGACCGCCATGGAAAACGTGATGCTGGGTGTCAACCAGGTCTATCCGCAGGCCAGCAAAACGGACCGCCGCGACTTGGCCGCCTATTACTTAACCCTGGTCGGACTGGGCAGCAGCCTGCACGTTCGCGCCGCCGACCTGAGCCAGGGGATGCAGCAACGAGTCGGTATCGCCAGGGCATTCGCGCTGAAACCAAAGATGCTGTTGCTGGACGAACCATTCGGCATGCTCGATTCATTGACTCGGATGGAATTGCAGGAAGTGTTGCTGGAGATCTTGGTGCGTGACAAGGTGACCACGTTGATGATCACCCACGACGTCGACGAAGCGCTGTTCATGAGCGACCGGGTGGTGATGATGACCAACGGCCCGCGAGCTCGCGTGGGGAAAGTCTTCGACATGCCGTTCGAGCGGCCGCGAGCTCGAGCCGAAGTGCTTGAACATCCCGACTACTACGAATTGCGCGGCGACATGATCGGATTCCTCGAAGAACAAGATCAGAAGAAGTTGAAAGAGGATCTGGCCAAGCATAACGCGAACAAAAAGTTCGATCAGCCGAAGCCTGAGTCTCTTGTTGCCGAGCCCGTTTAGTCGCCGAAGAAAATACCAAAACGCTCACCAGCGTCACCGTGCTGCTTTTCTAAACACAATATGTCTGTCGCCCTCCCGATCCCTCCCGCCCGCCGGCCCGCTGAATCGAACGAACGTTCGTTTGATTTGGTGGAGATGCTGTTGGACGAACAGAACTCGCTGACCGCCGTCCAGCGGTTCAGTGAAATGCACGATTCGGGCGATCTGGATCGCGGTGATGAAGCACCGGCGCAGGCAGCCTACTACCGCAGCTTGTTGCCAGCCACCGCGCCGATGCCGGGGCAGCAGTATTCGTTCGCCGTCGACCTGGACGCCTGCAGTGGCTGCAAGGCCTGCGTTGTCGCCTGTCACACGATGAACGGTTTGGAGGAAGACGAAAGTTGGCGGCGCGTCGGCACGGTAACCATCGGCGATCCACAGCCTCGTATCCAACACGTCACCACCGCCTGTCATCACTGCGCCGATCCAGGTTGCCTGAGTGGATGCCCGGTCCGGGCCTACGAGAAAGACCCTCAAACGGGCATCGTCGCCCACTTGGATGACCAGTGCATCGGATGCAAATACTGCACGATGATGTGTCCCTATGAAGTGCCGCGATACAGCGATCGGCTGGGCATTGTTCGCAAGTGCGACATGTGCCAACAACGGCTTCGCGTGAACGAAGCGCCCGCCTGCGTTCAGTCATGCCCGAACGAAGCGATCTCCATCCGCATCGTTGCAGCGGATCAGACCGCAGAACTCGCCCCCGGCGCCCCTCCGTCCACAATCACCCGGCCGACCACCCTCTACAGTCGAAAAAAGGGGTCAGGAGCCTTTTTGGCGGGCAAGCCGCAAGATGCGGAGATCGACCAGGTAGCCGAAAGCCATTGGCCGCTGGCGGTGATGTTGGTGGCGACCCAGATTTCTGTTGGCATGCTGCTGGCCGAACGGTTGGCGGCAACGCTGCTGCGGGCCGGTGGGTCGGCAATGCCAATGGAAGTCACACGGATGGTCGCGGTCGTCGCTTTGGTCATCGGAATGATCGGCCTGAACCTGGCACCGCTTCATCTGGGGCAGCCGCTACGAGCCTGGCGAATTTTTTTGGGTCTGAAGACAAGTTGGCTCAGCCGCGAAGCGGTATTGTTAGGAAAATACGCCGCCGCGTTGGCCGTCGCGGTCGCGCTGTTGTGGTTGCCATCGCTTCAGTACGGTTGGACCGAATCGATCGCCGGTTTCGTACCCGACTGGGCTGCCAAGGCGACGTTGGGATTGGCGCTAGCAATCGGGATGGGCGGACTGTTCAGCAGCGGGATGATCTACATCGCTACCCGACGAACCCTTTGGCGATACTCGCGCACGCTGTCCCGTTTTTTCGGAACCACTTTCATCGGTGGCGCTGCATGGGCCGGCGCGGTGATGATTTTCGCGGATTCTCCCGCAGCGATCACCGCGATCACTTTGCTGACGGCGCTGGTCCTGACCGCCATCAAGCTCGATTGGGAAACGCGAATTCAGCTTGGCGCGGCTCGTGGTGGCGACGACGCCTACGATCGACGCAGTCGCCGGTTGGTTCACAACGACCTGCGACGACTGAAACGTATTCGGCTGGCATCCGGCGGCGCGGCGATCGTGTTGATGGTGGTTGGATTGTTGACGATGACGATTGCTTCCACGGTGGCTTTCATCGTCGCAGTCGCCGCGGCAGTGATTTTGACGTTGGGCGAAACCTGCGAGCGATTGCTCTATTTCAGTAGTGTTGTTTACGACCGTATGCCGGGGACATTGCGATGAGCCAATCGATGGTGCCGACCGGTCAAACGAAAACGCAAGGCCTCCAGGAGTCCGGTAACTCCAGACGAACGTTCCAGCTTCCACAGCTGTTGCAACACCGCGACGGCAAGATGACACGAGAGCTGTTGCTGCATCCGGGCGAGCATGGTTTGGGAATGACCCACGATTCGATGCTTGCCGACACCACCACGACTGCCGCCTGTGGGTATTGCGCGACTGGTTGTGGGTTGAGGTTGCATGTCCGCGATGGGGAAGCGGTCGGCCTGACGCCAGAGACGCGGTATCCGGTGAACCTGGGCATGGCCTGTCCGAAAGGCTGGGAGGCGCTGCGGGTGCTCGATTCTGAGGATCGGGCCACCGAGCCACTGGTGCGTGATCCAAGCGGCAAGATGTGTCCCGTGTCGTGGCACGAAGCCTTTTCTTTGTTTGCGTCGCGACTGAAGGCAATCCAACGCGACCACGGGAACGATTCAGTCGCCTTCCTGAGCACCGGCCAAATTCCCTGCGAGGAGATGGCGCTGCTGGGTGCGTTGGCGAAGTTCGGAATGGGCATCAAGCATGGTGACGGCAACACGCGGCAGTGCATGGCGACCGCGGTGACGGCCTACAAAGAGTCGCTCGGTTTCGACTCGCCTCCGTACACCTACGACGACTTCGAGCAGAGTGATTGCCTTGTCTTCGTTGGTGCAAACCCCTGCATCGGACATCCGATCATGTGGGAACGCGTGTTACGAAACCGCCGCCAACCCGAAATCATCGTGCTCGACCCGCGGCGGACCGAGACGGCCATGGCCGCGACTCAGCATCTGCAGCTGGCGCCGAAATCGGACCTGGCAGTCTTGTACGCCATCACGCATCACCTGATTGAACAGGGTCACGTGGATGAAACGTTCGTCCGTGACCACACGACCGGATTTGAACGGCTGCGCCGACACGTTTCGATGTTCCGCGCCGACGACGTTGCCAGCCGATCAGGCGTGTCGGCCGACGCCATTGGTCGCGCAGCCGAAACGATCGGAACTTCGGATGCCACGTCGCTGTGGTGGACGATGGGTGTCAACCAAAGCCACGAAGGGACTCGTACCGCGCAAGCGATCATCAACATTGCGTTGATCACTGGAAACTTCGGTCGGCCTGGTACAGGTGCCAACAGCATCACCGGCCAGTGCAACGCGATGGGCTCCAGGTTGTGGAGCAACACCACCAACTTGTTCGGGCATCACGCGTTCGAGAGTGAAGCGGATCGCCACAAGGTCGCCGATGCGTTGGGAATCGACGTCCAAAAGATTCCCCACCAAGGCAGCTGGAAGTACGACCGCATTGTCGAAGGAATTCGTCGCGGTGAAATTCGCGGCTTGTGGGTGATCGCGACCAACCCCGCACACAGCTGGATCGATCAAGCTGATTTTCAAGAATTGATCGGCAAGCTCGATTTTCTGGTCGTCCAAGACATGTACCATTCGACCGAAACGGCTCGGCATGCCGACCTGCTGCTACCGGCAGCCGGATGGGGCGAGAAGGAAGGCACCTTCATCAATAGCGAACGGCGTTACGGATTGCTGAAGAAAGTTCGCCGAGCACCCGGGCAGGCACTTGCTGATTTCCATATCTTCCGCGGAATCGCCCACTATTGGGGTGTCGGCGAGATGTTCAAGGAATGGTCGGACCCGGAGGCCGTCTTTCGGATCATGCAGCGAGCCAGCGCTGGCCAGCCATGCGATATCACCGGAATCGACGGTTATCGACAATTGGACCAGTGCGGCGGATTGCAGTGGCCTTGGTCGCGCGGCGACGCGGATGCGCTGAAACAAAATGCCCATCAAGACCCGACCGGCGCCAAACCTCCACCACAGCGCCGGCTCTTTGCCGACGGACGTTTCTATCACGACGACGGTCGGGCGAGATTGATCGTCGATGATGTCACGCCGGTGCCGGAGATGACAGACGAAGGTTTTCCGTTTGTGTTGTTGACCGGCCGGGGAACCGCCAGCCAGTGGCACACCCAAACGCGGACCAGCAAGAGTCCGGTGCTGCGCAAACTGTATCCCTCTCAGGCTTACGTGGAGATCCATCCAGACGACGCGGACCGGATCGGTGTCGTCAACGGTCAGCCGGTTTGCATTCGATCGCGTCGCGGCCAAGTGAAAGCCAACGCGATGCTGTCACCGACGGTTACCAAGGGCCAGCTGTTCATGCCGATGCACTACAGCGTGACCAATCGCTTGACGCTCCGCCAATTTGATCCTCACAGCGGCCAGCCGAGTTACAAGAACTGCGCCGTCACAGTCCAACCGTTTGGACAGTCGGCCATTTCAACCAACAACAGCGACACCGAATCGTTTGAACAGAAAACATGAGCGACAACCCATTCACTGAAGAGCAGAAACAATACCTGGCCGGTTTTGCGTTCGGCGCCGACGTGGCCAGAGCCGTCAGCGGACTTCCCGTGGTCGCCGGTCGCGGCGGCGGCGACGTGGCGGTGACGATTGGCGGCGGCGATGCGGCGGGCGATCAGTCGATGCCGGTGGGACCGGAACGACTGGCCCTGCAGGCTCAACAACAAACGATCGCGTCGGGGAAAAAGCTCTGCAAAGAAGAATCCGCCAAGCAAACGAAAAACCCGCTGGACATGTGGGATGAAATGCAGGGCCGCGCCGATGCCAGTGAATTCCCCAAAGGCACCGATGTCTTCTTGACCAAATTTCATGGGCTGTTTTACGTGGCGCCAGCCCAAGACAGCTACATGTGTCGAATGCGAATTCCGGGTGGATTGCTGCATGCCTGGCAGTTGCGCGGGCTGGCGGATCTTGGCGATCGCTATGCCGGCGGATATGTCGACGTCACCACTCGCGCGAACTTGCAGTTTCGCGAAATCGCGGCGGCCGACGCGATGAACATTCTGTACGGATTGCGTGAACTGGACATCGTCAACCTCGGCAGCGGTGGTGACAACATTCGCAACTGCACGGCCAGTCCTCTTTCGGGAATCGACCCCGATGAATTGATCGAGACCATTCCGCTGGCCAAGCGAATGCATCACTACATCTTGAACCATCGGGAGATGTATGGATTGCCGCGGAAGTTCAACATCGCTTTTGAAGGGGGCGGGCGGATTGCTTCGCTGGAGGATACGAACGACGTCGGCTTTCGCGCCGCAGAAGTACTTCCCCAAGACGCGTCGGATGACCTTCCGGCCGGCGTCTATTTTCAGCTCGCCCTGGGCGGTATCACCGGCCATCGCGATTTCGCTCGCGACACGGGAGTGTTGTTGGAACCGAATGAATGCGTCGAAGTTGCCGGGGCGATCGTATGTGTTTTCGTCGTTCACGGCGACCGGACTGACCGTAAGAAGGCGCGTTTGAAATACTTGCTGGACGATTGGGGTTTTGATCGGTTCATCGAAACGGTCGAACAATCGCTGGGCCGCAAGCTCCGCCGCGTCGATTCCTCTCGCGTGACGTCGGTGACGGCCGAGCAGCGTCTTGCCCACGTTGGTTTTCACCCACAACGGCAGCAGGGCCGCCACTACGTCGGCGTCGTGCTGCCGGTCGGCCGAATCACGTCCGATCAGGCTCGCGGCTTGAGCGAAATTGCCGAGACCTATGGTAACGGTGAGTTGCGATTTACCGTTTGGCAGAACGTGCTGATCCCTCACATCCGTGACTCGGACATCGCCGTGGTCAAGCGAGAGCTAGATTTGATGGGGTTGGATCACCAGGCCAGCTCGTTGCGTGCCGGACTTGTCGCCTGTACCGGTAGTGCCGGTTGCAAGTTTGCCGGCGCCGACACGAAACGGCATGCGATGGAGATCGCCCAGTCGCTAGAGCAGCAGTTTCAGCTGGACCAACCGATCAACATTCACATCACCGGATGCCATCACAGTTGTGCCCAGCACTACATCGGTGACATCGGGCTGCAAGGTTGCAAAGTGGAACAAGGCGAAGAGATGGTTGACGGATATCACGTTCACTTGGGTGGCGGTTGGGGAGACCGGCAGGGGATCGCGCGGTTGCTGTTTTCTTCCGTTGCGTTCGCGGAGGTTCTGCCGCTCCTTGCAGCGATCATCGGCAACTACCTGGCCAATCGGCAGCCGGATGAATCGTTTGTGGAATTCGCCGGGCGCCATAGTGACGAACAACTGAAATCGATGGCTGCCGTCGCCGCCTGAAAAGTTCATCCACCCAGAGAACAACAACAGATCGCGTTTTCATATCCAGTGCCACCTTTGACCGTCGTACCATGAGCAGTTTCATTCCCAATTCGGCGCCCTTCTCCGAAGAACAGCGGGCGTGGCTCAACGGCTTCTTTTCAGGCTTGATGGGAATCCAACCCAACATGGCGCCCGCCGACGCGTTGGCTGCGGCTGGGATCGCGTCCGAAGCCATTCCCGCAGCCCCGCAAGAAGAAGAGGAGGAAGATTTTCCTTGGCATGATTCGGCATTGCCAATCGTCGATCGCATGGAACTTGCCAAGGACAAACCGCTGCCTCGCAAACTGATGGCGGCGATGGCTCAATTGGATTGCGGGTCGTGCGGTTACCTTTGCCAAACCTACAGCGAAGCCATCGCGTCGGGCGAAGAAACCAACCTGACTCTCTGCAGCCCCGGTGGCAAAGAGACAAAGCAGATGATCAAAAAACTGCTGAAAGAAGAAGGGAATGTCGCCGCCCCGCCTAAACTGACCAATGGATCACCGGCCAAGTCCGACGGATGGTCGCGCAGGAATCCCTTCACCGCCAGTTTGATCGAATCGCGACCGCTGAACAAAGAAGGTTCGGCAAAGGACACCCGTCACGTGGTGATCGACTTGAAAGGGTCGGGGATCCCATACAACGTCGGCGACGCGTTGGGAGTCTATCCCACCAACTGCCGCGAGCTAGCCGAGAGTATCGTCGAGCATCTCGCCGCCGATCCGACGCTCAGCATCGAACTTGCCTCGGGCGTCAAGAAGAACCTAGTCGATGCCCTGGTCGAAGACTATTGCCTGAAAGACCCCGGTGACGAGTTGATCGAATTGTTGACCGGCCGAACGCAATCGGAGCCGGCGAAACAGCAATTCACCGAGATGCTTGACTGCGGTGCTGCCGACGGCGTCGATGTCTTGGATGTCTTGATGCTGGCCGATTGTCCACCGATGACCGCCACCGAATTTGTGGAAACACTTGGACCGCTGAACCCACGTCTCTATTCAATCGCCAGCAGCATGGCCTGCGTTGGCGACAAAGTGCATTTAACCGTGGGAAAGGTGGCCTACCAGCGAGAAGGTCGGTTGCGTAAGGGTGTCGCCAGCACGATGTTGGCCGACCGGTTGGCCGAAGGCGATTCACTGCGAGTTTTCGTTCAACCCAATCATGGCGGATTCACCGTTCCCCAAGATCGTGATGCCCCGATGATCATGGTCGGGCCGGGTACCGGGATCGCGCCTTTCCGGGCTTTTTTGCAACAGCGCAAAGCGGACGGTTGCAGCGGAAAAAACTGGTTGTTCTTCGGTGATCAGCACGCGGCGTGTGATTTTTTGTATGAAACGGAACTGAAGGATTATCTTGCCGACGGGACGCTCGACCGGTTGGACACGGCGTTCAGTCGCGACGGCGATGCGAAGGTCTACGTTCAGGATCGGATGAGAGAAAACGCGGCCCAGCTGTGGCAGTGGTTGCAGCAGGGAGCTTTCTTCTTTGTCTGCGGCGACGCTTCGCGAATGGCAGCCGACGTCGATGCGGCGCTCGTCGAAATCGTCGCCCAGCAGGGACAGATGTCCGCCGATGCAGCGAAGACCTACGTCGCCGATCTCACCCAACAACAGCGCTACGTCCGCGACGTTTACTAGTACCTAAAGACTAAGGACCATAGTCCATAGGCTGTAGGCTGTAGGCTGTGGGCCGACTTGGGGACGAGTCGGCCTACTGGTGGAGATGCTTGGCTAGGAAATCGGCTTGCAGGTTGCTGATTTCCTCGAACAATTCGCCTCGATAGATCTCAAAGTGATCGGCTGGGTACCGAACCACTTCCGCTTGCGAAACTTTCCTGGCCAGCTTTTCGGTCACGCCGGCGCGAATCACCTGGTCGTTTTGAGCGATGATGAACAGAGCGGGGCAGCCGACCTTGGATGCTTTACGGCTGGGTGCAAAAAGCAAGGTGGTGACCAACGATCTGGCAGCGCATTGGTTTTCCCATTTCCTTTCCGGCGGAATCATCGACCGATAACCTGCCTCGCACCCCTGTTGGTTGAGTGCGGCAAACTGGGTGGGAGGACCGACCATCGCGATGTAATGCGGCGACCGCCCGATGATGGCACGACCATAGTCACGCAGACCGTGGATCAGGGCGGATACCAAAAACGGTGCTTTGATTCTCAGCGAACGAACCACGTTCAGCATGGGAACTTGGGAAACGATCGCTCGTACGGAAGGATTGTCGGCAGCGACAGAAACGACGTGCCCGCCGCTGAACGAAGAACCCCACAAGCCGATGCGAGAACCGTCCACCGAGTCGATCGTGCGGGCGTGATCGATCGCCGCTTGCCAGTCGCGATGCTGAAGACGGTAATCGACCAGGTTTCGGGGTTCGCCTTCGCTATCGCCGAAATGACGATAGTCAAACACCAACACCGCCATGCCCCGATCGGCAAACTTCGTCGCGTAGGCCGGCAATCGAAACGTTCGTTCTCCGGCGAAACCGTGCGCCATCACGATCACTGGCGGTTTGCCCTCGGACGATTCGGCGGGCCGAAAAAGCCATGCGGCGCACCGCGAACCGTTACTGAAAAAATCGGCGTCCTGGCGTGCTGCACCCGAAACCGTCATTGCAGGTGACCGTGTGGTGCCAACGGATACAGGGCTTCGGTCGACGGCCCTTTGCGGCGGCCAATCATACTGGCGTATTCGATCAACGACGGCAGATGCTTGTTGGCAAACCACATGAGATGGGCAAAGGGAGTGACAAGCACTTTGGCGCGATTGTGTTTGACTGCGTTCACCGCCTTGCGGGCTACTCTTTCTGGCGAGGTGAACAAGATGGGCGAGGGTTTGCGGATCGGCAACGAAGGATCTCCACCCTGACCGTGAACAAACAGATTGGAACGAACAAAACCGGGACAACAGGCCGTCACTCCCAAACCAGTGCGGCGGTATTCGATCCGCAGGCTTTCTGAGAGTCCGACCAGACCATACTTGCTGCTACAGTAGGCGGCACCCCGCGGCGCCGGGCAAAGTCCCAACATGCTGCTGACGTTCAAAATGTGTGCTTCCGGACGCGCCAAAAGGGTCGGCAGGAATTCGTGAATGATTTGAATCGGCGCCAGCAAATTGATTCCGATCACCGCCTGCCACTGCCCAGCGGTCATCCGTTGGGTCGGACCCTCGTATCCGACACCGGCATTGTTGACCAACACATCGACCGTCGGCCAATTGGAAAAAACCTTGGTCGTGGCGGCCGTGATCTGATCCGATGAGGCCAGATCGCAGAGCGTCGTCATGCTATCAATGTCGAATTTCCGGCACTGCCGTTGCGTTTCGGCCAATCCGTCGGCATCGCGGTCCCAGAGGCAGACATGGGTGCCGTGGGCGGCCAATTCCAGTGCGATGGCGCGGCCGATTCCCGAAGCGGCACCGGTCACGACGGCTCGTTTATCAGCAAGATGTCGCATGTTGGTTCCTCCCAATCCGTATCAGCCGCTCCGTTACCAAACGTTCGCTTTTGCTGCCAGAGGAACCTTGCTGGAGATTGGTTCCCGTCAGCTCGCCCGGCCGCTGACGAAGCGGTTACCGCGAGCGTAGAAGCGGTAGGGATGATCGGCCGCCTTGCTGAGTCCGATTCGGCCTGACACGGAGATTTCGATTGGTGGCGCGTCGCCTGTTTCACGAATAGAAATCGTGCGGCTGCTGACCAGGTCGCATCCATCGTCGCCGCGATCGACCTGCAGCGCCTGGCAGAGCATGGCGGGCCCACGGGTCAGCCGCCGCAGGTCATCATGGCCACGGTGCTTTTGCATCGCATCGATTCCCCAGACCGGCTGGATCGCGCGAATCAGGACGGCGCTGCCGATTCCTTCGGGCTGGGTGACCGCGTTCAGGCAGTGTTTGGCATGAATCGGATAGACATACAATGTTCCAGGCCTGGCAAACATCGAAGCATTGCTGCGTGTCTTACCGCGAGCGCTGTGGCTGGCCAAATCGTTTTCGGGCAAATAGGCTTCCGTTTCGACGATCAAACCTCCTATCCAAGCATCACCCACCTTTCGCAGCAGCGCCTTGCCCAACAGCTGCCGCGCGACGGTTTCCGTCGCGCGATCGTAGAATGATCGGGGCAAGCGATTTTTTTGAGGAGGAATTTTCATCAACGACGATCAAACGCGAGTGGTTGCTGCAAGGTGGATTGTGCCCGTTTCACAGCCTCCGATTCACGGAGGTTGGATTCGTCTTGCCGGTGATACGATTCGGGAAATGGTCCAAGGTCCGCCGCCACCCGGTGCCGAAGACCTGGGTGATGTCGCATTGTTGCCTGGATTGGTCAACGCGCATACACATCTGGAATTCTCCGATTGCCGCCGGCCGATCGGCAAACCGGGTACGCCACTGCATCAGTGGATCGGACAGGTGATCGCGGCGCGGGGCGAGACAACCGACGAAGAAAAACAGCAGGCGGTCGCGAGAGGTTTGCGCGAATCGCGCAGTGCGGGCGTCGCCCTGATCGGCGAAATCACCACGCCGCCTTGTCAGTATCCGGCGGAAGCTAGCCATCCCCATCTGGTCACCTTCGCCGAAGTGTTGGGACTCGATCCGGATCGAGCCAATTGCCGGATCGAGGCGGCCCGGCACCATGTCGATCGCCATCATCTGGCGGGATGGAGTCCCCACGCCCCCTATTCCACCACGATCGAGACGATTGAGTTTTGTGTGGAGGACTCAGCCACATCCGGCCGACCACTGGCGATGCATGTCGCCGAATCGCCTGCTGAACGCGAATTGTTGTCCTGCGGAACAGGTCCGTTTTCCGAATCACTTCGCCAACTTTCCGTGTGGCGAGACGGCTTGTTCCCGTGGGGAAAGGATCCGTTGGTTTCGTTGATCGATCGCCTTTCCAAAGCAGCGCGAGTGTTGTTGGTTCACGGCAACGATTTGCAACCGAACGAGATTCAGCATTTGAGTGAGCATTCGCACCTGTCGGTGGTGTACTGCCCGCGGACTCACGCGTTTTTTGGCTACGACCGACATCCGGTCGCCCAGTTGTTGGCTTCGGGCGTCCGTGTTGCGATCGGAACCGATTCGCGAGCCAGCAATCCCGATTTGAATCTGTGGCGAGAGGTTCAGTTTCTGTTGAAACACCGCGCCGATCTCGCGCCGCAAAAAGTACTCGAAATGGCAACGACCGCCGGTGCCGACGCACTGGCAGTGCCGGCGGCGGGAAGGATCGAAGTCGGCTGTCGGCCGGGGCTCGGTTGCGTCGCCACCATGTCGGCAACCATCGAGGGTGTCTACGACGATCTGGTGGAAGCAGAGTACGTGTCTGTTTGTTAATTGTCGGCCAGTTTTCCGCTCCTGGCATTACGCAGCGACTTCGGAGAAGTTGCCGACTATCCCAAGTTCAATCCGACTTGCAATCCGTCGGGCGCGTAGACGCTTCGTCCCCCGTCGACCGGCAGACAGACTCCCGTGACAAAATCGTTTTCACACAGAAACTCAACGGCGTGAGCCACGTGGGCGGCCGTACCTGTCTTTCCGGTCAGGGTGCTGGCCGCGATCTTTTCACGGACGCTTTCGGACACCTCCTCGCCGAACATCACCGGACCGGGCTGAATGCAGTTCACTCGGACTCGTCCGTTTCGTGAACCGAGTTCGACAGCCAGCGACCGGGTCATCGCCTCGATCGCGCCTTTGCTGGGAAAGTACGCTGCGTGATCCAAGTAGGGCCGCACGGTTGCCCAATCACCAATGTTGACGATCGACCCGCCGCAGCTCTGATCGACCATTCGCAGTCCGGCCGCACGGGCGCACAGAAACGACCCAACCGCATTGATCTCAAAGTAACGCCGCACTTCGACGGGCGTGACCGCTTCCAACGCGGTGGGTCCCCAGATAGCGGCGCTATTGACCAGGATATCGATGCGCCCGAAGTGCCCGTGCGTATCGTCGACCAAACGATCGGCTGTGGAATCTTCCTGCAAAGATCCCGTCGTGACAATCACTTCGGTTTCGCAGGCTTGACGGATCTGTGCCGCTGTCGTTTCCGCTTCGGCACGGCTTTGATTGGCATGCAGTGCAAGCCGGCAACCCGAACGGGCAAGCTGCCAGGCAATTTCTCGACCCACGCGGGGCGATCCGCTGCCGGTGATCAGTGCGACGGGCGCTTCGCATTGAAAAAGCTCTTGCAATTTGGGCATGGCAGCAGCGTCAGGTTTTGGCAGTGGGTGGAAAGTTCACCATGGAATCATAGGAATCGTGCTAGCGGACCGCCACGTGCCGCCCGCGCGTCGACCTTGCGATTCGTTTCGACATCCTCGATCAACGGGGGAGCGTGATGCGGCTTGATCCGAGCGTCAATCAGTAGCGATCCACGGCACCCCCAATGTTTGTTCTGGATGTCCGCGCCCACCCCATCGATATCCATCGCAGGGTTGCTGCGAGTAAAAGTGACCCACAGCCAGTTCTGTAATGATCGAGCCACAAAGTCGCTATCGTCAACCAGCGTCACCAGCGGAAACTGGTTCAGCGGCGATTGAGGGTCGGTGGACTGCGCCAATCGGCTCAAACCGGAATGATCGCTGGCGGAGGTAAATGGGCGGGCTTCGATCGCGACGACGCCGGGCATCACAACTTGTGGGTTCTTGTAACCGTCCGGGAGCGAAAGATCGCTGGGCAGCTCGGTCGGAAGGGAACGAATCGGCGCTCCGGTGGCCGCGATCACCAATTTGCTACCTTGATTGAAACCGCTTCCGCTGTAATCGAGCGTATCGATCGTCGTCTGTGTTTGAAAATGCAGATCGCGCCCCCAATCGACTCGCCGTAACATGTGCATGAGGAACGATGAAACATCGTGAAGGTCTAATTCATCCTCTGGATCGTCGGTGATCCAAAGGTACTTTGCCAACGACAACTGGCCGTTTCCCAGAATCGCATTGGCTTGTGTCAACAATTCTTCGGGAGCGTTGCGATTCAGGTAAGGCATGTACCGCTCACTGCCGATCGCCAACAACAGCGGATGAACGCCGGCTGCATCGACGGCGTGCACCCCTTTTACGCCGGGAATCACCGTCGGAATGATCGGATCGGTCAGTTCGTGAATCAACTGGCCGAACGTCGTGTCCTCCTGTGGCGGCCGGCCGACGACCGTGAAAGGCCAGACGGCGCCTTGGCGATGCCAAACGTGATCGACTTTCATCACAGGAAAGGGATGTTCCAAACTGTAGTATCCAAGATGGTCGCCGAACGGGCCTTCCGGTTTGGTTTGCGTCGGATCGATCGTTCCGACAATGGCAAAATCGGCGTCGGCATACACCGGCGCGTGATCACCGCGAATCATCCGAATTCGCCGGCCGGCAAGTGCTCCCGCGAAGGTCAGCTCCGTCAATCCTTCCGGTAGCGGCATGACGGCGGCAAGGGTCATCGCGGGTGACCCGCCGACGGTGACCGCGACGCGAAGCGGCCTCTGCGATTGCAGCGCGGCGCGATGGTGCACGCCGATGCCGCGATGGATTTGATAGTGAAGACCGACCTCCCGATCGACATCGTACTGATTGCCCGACAACTGAATTCGATACATCCCCAGGTTGACTCGCATCAGGTCATCCGGCGATCGGGGGTCAGCACTCAGCACCTGAGGCAAGGTCACAAAAGCGCCCCCTTCATCGGGCCAGCATTTCAACATCGGCAGATCGGAAACCTTGGCCCGACAAGCGCCGACCAGACCGCGCCGCGATTTGCGGGGCAACATCCGTAGGGCCGTCAGGGGAACGCCGGCGTAGCGAGCGGGTCGGCGCGGCAGTGCCGACGGATCCAGTTTCACCTCGATCAACTTCCGCACCGACTCCAGCGTACTGCGAAACAGAAACCTGGCTTGTTCCAGCGAACCGAATAGGTTCGATGCGGCGGGAAACCGGCATCCGCGCAGACGGGTAAACAGCAAACCGGGTCCGCCACGTGCGTAGACTCGGCGTTGAATCTCCGCCATCTCCAGGTGCGGATTGACTTCGTCGTCGATTTGGATCAATCGTTGGTGGTTGCGGAGGTCGTCCACCACGTCTCGGGTACTTCGATGTTTCATCCGGACCAAGGATCGACGAAAAGAAACCTGCAGAAAAACGAAACAGTCTGTTGCCTGGGACCCTTCGTTTGCGTGGGGCCGCTGGCCGGCATGAGCCGCCGGAAGCGAGCCACGCGGGGTAGGATAACCGCGATGCAAGCGCTAGACTAACGCACGTTCCACTTTTCCGGTCATCTGAACATTCCGCATCCAAAGTCATCCGTCACATGGAAAGCTTGCCGCTGCCCGCGCCGACGCTTCAATCCGTTTCTGATCTTGCCGACGCCGATGCAAGTTTGCTGGTCGTGGCCCTGCCGGAAGATGGCGAGTTGCCCGAGCATCTTGCCGCAATCAATCAACCCCAGAATTGGATCGATCGCCTGATATCGCGGGGAGAGCTGCGCGGCAAAAAAGGGGAAATCACTCTGATTGCATCGCCCCAACAGGAAGGCCCGGCGATGATTTTGGTGGTCGGAATCGGCCCCTCTGGTCAGCCCAGCCAATCGTTGGCGTTTGAGTCGGCGGCGGCGGCGATTCGCAAACTGGCCGATCGTCCCCGAAAATCGGTCGTGGTGTCACTGGCCGACGCCTTTCCACCGGACATGCACGAATCGATCGTTGCGGGGGTGATCTTCGGGTGCGAAGGACAGGGGATCTACCAATCGGAAGTGGCAATCGAGGTCCCCGAAAAAATCAGCTTTCTGGGGATCGCTCCGCAAGTGATCCAGCGTGGCCAGGTGATCGGCCAATCGATCAATCAGACTCGCCGATTGGTCAATGAGCCGCCGGCGGTGGTTTTCCCGGAAAGTTTCGCCAGCCGCACCGCCGCTCTGGCACAATCAGTCGGTTTGTCAGCCGAAGTGTGGGACGAGACCAAGCTTGATCACGAGGGATGCCGCGCGATCCTGGCGGTTGGCGCCGGTTCGTCCCGCAAGCCAAGGCTGATCATCTTGCGGCATCACGGCGGCGGAGATGAACCACCGGTGGCGCTGGTCGGCAAGGGTGTCACGTTTGACAGCGGCGGGCTATCGCTCAAACCCAGCGAGTCGATGGTCGACATGAAGTGCGATATGGCCGGCGCGGCAACGGTCGTTGGCGTCATGCATGCCGTCGCCAAGTTGGGCGTGAAACGAAACGTGATCGGCTTATGCGGTTTGGCCGAGAACATGGTCAGCGGCGAAAGCTACAAACTTGGCGACGTGATCGAGACGCGAAGCGGAAAAACGATTGAAATTTTGAACACTGACGCCGAGGGCCGCGTCGTCCTGGCCGACACGCTGGATGTGGCGGTGCAGCACAGGCCAGCTGCGCTGGTTGACCTGGCCACGTTGACCGGAGCCTGCATGGTTGCTTTGGGCAACGACGTGGCCGGTTTGATGACCAACGATCAAAACTTGTGTGACGAAGTTGAAGCGGCGGCACAGCACGTCGGCGAACCGGTATGGCAGTTGCCGATGTTTGAACTCTACGATGAAAAGGTCAAAAGCCGGGTGGCGGATATCCGCAACATTGGCGAAGGGCGTTGGGGCGGCGCGATCACCGCCGCAAAGTTCCTAGAGAATTTTGTCGATGACGTGCCCTGGGTACACATCGATATCGCCGGACCGGCCTTTGCCGACGGTGCGAAGCCGCATCGTGATGCCGGGGCTACCGGTGTGATGGTGCGAACGCTGCTGCACTGGATCGAAACGCGGTGAAGTCCAGCGTCATATGGCCCTGGAAGCCCCTCCGGACCTGTTGCGGCGGGTTTCCTCTTTCGTCCGACTTTTGCACTTTTTTGGAGTACGGTGACTTGTCACCGCTTTCTTTTATATACGGGACGACATTTTTTACGTTCCCTTCCAGGCTTTACCTGTCAAACCATTTGCCCGCATTGTTGACGAAGGCGTAAATAAGGAAAAGCTCCGACAAGTCGGAGCACTCCATCAGTGCAAAACTCGAATTAAGCTCACTACACATCAACGAGCCACCGGTAGTTTTGCGACAGGTAACCTGGGAATACAAATATCATGTTGAAACGATTATTCTTTCGTCGCAAGAGTGATTCATCTGAAGACTCGTCGGATACTCCCAAACGCAAGTCGACTCGAAAAAGATTCTTTGTCGCCTTTGTGTTGGTGATGCACTTGATGGGAGCAGTCACGTCGGTTCGCGCCGTGATGTCGACTCGAACTGCTCAAGGCGCGATCGCTTGGGCCATCAGCCTGAACACCTTTCCGTACGTTTCGGTGCCTGCGTACTGGGTATTCGGACAATCGAGATTTGACGGATACGTACTACTGCGTCACAGCGAACATCTTCAAAACAGCGAAACCGCTCAGCAAGCTTATCGCGAACTGGAAGAAGACGGTTTGTTGTTGGAGCCTCAATCTTCATTGCAGGCCAGCCACGCCAGCTTATTGAACAACATCAGCCGGCTGCCGATCACGACCGGCAACAGCGCCAAACTGTTGATTGACGGCGTCCAAACATTCGATGCGATCATCGATGGGATCGCCACAGCCGAAGACTACATTCTGGTGCAGTTCTATATTCTTCGAGACGACGATTTGGGACAGCGGCTCAAGAAGGCGTTGATCGAAAGGGCCGGCGAGGGTGTCCGCGTTTATGTTCAGTATGACGAATTGGGAAGCAAGCAGCTTTCCGAGCAGTACAAACGCGACTTGCGCGACGCGGGTGTGGAGATCGTTCCGTTCAATACGACTCAGGGTTCGGGAAACCGGTTTCGATTGAACTTTCGCAACCACCGAAAGATTGTGGTGGTGGACGGAAAGGTTGCCTACGTCGGCGGGCACAATGTGGGTGACGAATACTTGCACAAGCATCCCGTGTTGACCCCTTGGCGAGACACGCATGTGGAACTGCGCGGTCCGGTGGTGCAATGCATCCAAGCTCCATTTTTAGAAGATTGGAACTGGGCGACGGGGCAAACTCCGAAATTGAATTGGGAGCCGCGGCGGGCCGAGGGTGGTGAGACGGCCGCGGCCTGCATTCCCACCGGGCCGGCCGACAAGTTGGAAACGGGGACGCTGTTCTTTTTGCACGCTATCAATTCGGCGAAAGAGCGGCTGTGGATCGTTAGCCCCTATTTTGTTCCCGATGAACAGCTGATGTCGGCGCTGCAGTTGGCGGCGCTCCGCGGCGTCGATGTGCGGATTCTGATTCCTCAAAATCCTGACCACTTGATGGTTTACCTCTCGGCGATCTCCTATTTCGGCGAAGCGGAAGAGGCGGGAGTAAAAATCTATCGATACCAACCTGGATTTCTTCACCAAAAAGTGATGTTGATCGACGACGAGGCTGCGGCGATCGGTACCGCCAACTTGGACAATCGTTCGATGCGGCTGAATTTTGAAATCACGATGCTGTTGCTGGGAAAAGACTTTGCCGGCAAAGTCGAAAAAATGCTGATGGATGACTTTTCCAACAGCAAACTTGCCTCCCAATCGGAATACACCGAGCGGGCGCTGCCATTTCGGTTGCTGGTGCGCGTTTCGCGCCTGCTGGCGCCCGTACAATGAGCGGAGCATTTGTTGATTTTCCTGTCATTGCGTGTCGCGGTGGTCATCGAACCAGACGGCCGTCGAAAGAAAAGGGTGAAAATGAAACGCAGCACCGACCGAATTCTTACCACGCACGTCGGCAGCCTTGCCCGTCCAGACGCTGTTCTTGAGTTGCTGTTTGCCAAAGAACGGGGTGAATCTTACGACAAAGATCGTTTTGAAACGCTCGTTCGCGGTGCGGTCCGTGACATCGTTGGCAGGCAAGCCGATGCCGGAATCGACGTTGTCTGTGACGGAGAACAAAGCAAATCGAGTTTCTTGACGTACATTTCCGAACGGTTATCGGGATTCACGCCCAGTGCTGATCAGGGCGAAGACCTTTGGAAAGAATCTCGCGAAAGCATCGCGTTTCCGGAGTTCTATGCGGCTCAGCGGAAAATTCGTGACGGGCTGATCGCCAAGCCGGTTCAACTCGTATGCACGGCTCCGATTCAATACGACGGGCATGCGGCGCTTCAGCGTGACATCGCCAATGTCAAAGCGGCAGCCGACGATCGCGGCGTCGAAGAGATCTTCATGACTGCCGTTTCACCTTCCGACGTCGAAGGCCAACAAGCGAACCAGTTTTATTCGTCCGACGAGGAATACCTGTACGCGATTGCCGACGCGATGCACGAGGAGTATCAAGCGATCGTGGACGCCGGTCTGTTGTTGCAAATCGATGACCCGCGGTTGCTGACCTACTACATTTCTCGTCCCGATCTGACGGTGGAAGATTGCCGGAGTTGGGCCGAATTGCGTGTTGAGGCGCTCAACCACGCGCTTCGAGGGATCCCCGAAGACCGGGTACGGTTTCACACCTGCTACGGGATCAACATCGGACCACGTGTTCACGAAATGAATCTGGCCGACATCGTGGACATCATGCTGAAAGTCCGTGCCGGCGCTTACCTGTTCGAGGCGGGGAATCCACGCCATGAACACGAATGGAAAGTTTGGGAAAACGTTGACGTGCCGGAAGGAAAGAGCCTGGTTCCCGGCGTCATCTCGCATTCAACTCCCCTGGTGGAACACCCCGAACTGATTGCTCAGCGGCTGATTCGTTTCGCCAGTGTGGTTGGACGTGAAAATGTCATCGGCGGCAGCGATTGCGGTTTCGCGTCGTTTGCCGCGACGGAACAGGAAATCCACCCGTCGATCGTGTGGGCGAAGTTCCAAAATCTGGCCCAAGGAGCGGAACTAGCGTCGCGGGAACTTTGGCCATGACCGATCCGATTTCGCTTTTGGAGCGACTTTATCCAGCGGTCGTTGCCGATGTGCTCGATTCGATGGGCTATCGAAATCAGATCCTCAGCGCCCGCGTTGGACCGTTGACCGAAACCCACAAGATCTGCGGCCGAGTCTTTACCGCCAAAGCAATCGCGGTTGATGAACTGCCAGCGGAACCCTACAAGCTAGAGATGCAGGCGATCGATACGATGACCCAAGGGGACGTCTTGGTCGTCGATGCAGCGCACAACGACCGAAGTGCGTTTTGGGGCGAACTGCTTTCGACTGCCTGTGTTGCAAAAGGGGTTCGGGGTGTGGTGATGACCGCCTGTTGCCGTGACATGTGGGCACTTCGCCAGATGGAGTTTCCGGTGTTCGGAATCGGTTGCACTCCGGCCGACAGCGCTGGGCGACTGGACGTGATCAGCATCGGATCCCCAATCACCATTGACGGGGTGGCGATTGCCAGCGGCGACTACTTGCTTGGCGATCTGGACGGCGTGGTGATCGTACCCCAACAGGCAGCCGAACAGGCGCTGCGACTGGCCAGCGAAAAAGTGGCAGGAGAAAACACCGTTCGAGAAGAACTCCGAGCTGGCGTGCCCGTGGCCGAAGTGTTCAAACGGCACGGAATTCTTTGAAAAGTACAAATTCGCCGACTGGGGACAAGTCGGCCTACGACGATGTCGCACATCTATCTCGCCGGACTGTTCCACGAAACGCATACGTTTCTTGATGAAACGACGGGTGTAGATGATTTTCAGATTCGCCGCGGTGACGAACTGTTGGCGTGTGCCGGTGATAGTTCGCCACTGGGCGGCGCGCTGGAATCATTCCAAGCTTGGGGTTGGCACATCACGCCGGGGCCCGACTTTCGGGCAACGCCGGGCGGCGTTGTCGACAATCGAGTGATCGAATGTTTTTGGCAAGATGTCGAATCGACATGGGATTCCGCCGTCGACGCGATCTTTTTGGTATTGCACGGCGCGATGGTATCCACTTCCAAGCTTGACGTCGAAGGCGAAATGCTAAGACGTTTCCGAGCCTTGCCCGGCGCCGCGGCCAAACCGATCTTTGCCGTTTACGATCTGCACGCAAACTTTTCTGACGCCATGGCGGCCCATGCCGATGGTGTGGTTGCCTATCGCTGCAATCCGCACACCGATGCCCGCGACGCTTCTGTGCAAGCTGCGAACCTTTTGCGACGAAGGATCGATACTGGGATCGCGCCATCACTGGTGCATCGGCCTGCCCATCTGATTTGGGCGCCCACGGCGACGGGGACCAGCGACGATCCGATGCGCCGCCTGCAACAAATGGCTCGCCAGTTCGAACGAGAAAACGAATCGATCTGGGCGGTGAACGTCTCGGCCGGTTTCGCTTTTGCCGACACACCCGATACAGGCGTTAGTTTTCAAATCGTCACCACCTCTTCCGATGATGCCCGAAAACCGCTGGACCAGTTGACCCAAGCAGCCCACCAAATGAATGGCCTTGCCCGGCCGGCCGAGTGGTCGATCGATGACGTCATGACCGAGCTGGTGAACAATCCAGTCGACGGATTGACCGTTCTTGTGGAACCGGCCGACAACATCGGCGGCGGCGCGCCGGGTGATACCACCGGGCTACTGCGAGCGCTCGTTCATCACCGCGCGTCGCAATCGGCGATCTGCATCAACGATCCGCTTGCGGTAGAGGTTCTACACGGTCACCGGCCGACGGATCGATTATCGCTTCCGATTGGGGGTAGAGGCAGTCGTTTTGATACCGGCCCGTTGACGTTGGATGTCGAACTCGTTTCGACCAGCGACGGTCGTTTTGAACTTGCCGACAAACAAAGTCATTTGGCGTCGATGTCAGGCGATCATTTTGACATGGGCAGAAGTGCCGTCGTGCGGCATGCTGGTTTGCAGATCTTGTTGACCAGCCGCAAGACGCCGCCGTTTGATCTTGGCCAATGGCGAAGCCAAGGGATCGAACCAGCCAGCCAGAGCGTCATCGTTGTCAAGGCCGCCGTCGCCCACCGCCGGGCCTACGATCCGATCACGGCGCGCTCCTTCACTGTCGATACTCCTGGTCCTTGTCGCAGCGACTTATCGCAACTGGATTACATCCACGCTACACGCCGGTCGCGCTTTTCGTAGTCCAAAACGACGCCGAACTTTGGCTTCCGGCGCGACACCCACTTCAACAGGCATTGTGAATACAATGGGCCGGACCGATGGCTCCCGCCGTGTGATCGGCAATCGACCGGTCCGGCCAAAGCTCCGCTTGAATCCCCCCTCTGCACCTCTTGCTTTCGAAAAGTACCTGATGCGAATTCCGCTTCCAAGTTGCCTTGCGACGATGTTGTGGGTGACGTTTGCCCAAGCTCAAGTTTACGACAGCCCGGATGCGGCCAAGGCGGACCCCGATTTTGCCTTGCAGGGTGAATACACCGACAGCACGCGGGGTTTGCAAGTGATCGCCGAAGGCGACGGCCAGTTTCGAGTAAAGATTTACAAAGATGGACTGCCCGGCGCCGGATGGGATGGCAGCGAAGTTCAAGTCATCGAAGCAGATGACGCCGCCACCGAAGCGATGGTCGATCAGTTCAAACGAGTCCGGCGCAGTAGCCCGACCCTGGGTGCAAAACCGCCTGGTGGGGCGGTGGTCCTGTTTGACGGCTCGCGGCAATCGCTCGATCAACATTGGAAAAAGGGGGCGCGCATCACCGACGACGGTCTGTTGATGGAGGGTTGCACCAGCATTGACACCTTCGGCGACTACTCGTTGCACCTCGAATTCCGGCTGCCGTTCATGCCCAAAGCTCGCGGCCAAGGCCGAGCCAACAGCGGCTTGTACCACCAGGGACGATATGAAACCCAGATTCTGGATTCGTTCGGATTGGAAGGAAAGAACAACGAAGCGGGAGGCATCTACGAAATACGGGATCCCGACTTGAACATGTGCCTGCCGCCGTTGGTCTGGCAAACTTACGACGTCGACTTCACGGCGGCCCGGTACGATGCCGACGGCAAGAAGTCGTCGGATGCAAAGATCACCGTGCGGCTCAATGGCATCGTCGTTCATCGCGACGTCGAATTGCCGCGATCCACGCGCGCGGCGCCGGTCAAAGAAGGCCCCGAAGATGGGCCGATCTATTTGCAGAATCACGGCAACCCGGTTCGTTTCCGCAACATTTGGGTCAAACCGCGCGACGTGGCGGCCGAAGCTCGCCGTCCAATTGTTCCCGGCTTTGAACGGTTCCACGGATCCTCGTCGGCAAGTGTCGAAGGCGGCCGGGTTTTGCTGGCCGAATTGAATTGTGTTGCCTGCCACGCCGCCGACGAACAGTTGGTCCGGCATATCCAACCCAAGCAAGCACCGATCCTTGATTCTGTCGGAACACGATTGCATCCCGAATGGATGATGAAGTACATCGCCGATCCACGTGGCGTCAAACCGGGCACGACCATGCCCGACATGATGGCGGGAATGGACGAAACGGAGCGCCGCGAGGCCGCCATCGCACTGACAAGCTTTCTGGTCGGCGAAGCGTCGATCCTTTCGGGAGGCAAACGTGGCAATACCGACAACGGCCAGCGGCTGTTTCACCAGTCGGGCTGCGTTGCTTGTCACCTGCCTCAAAATGGCAAGAAGGTCAACCGCGCCACTTCGGTGCCGTTGGTGTCGCTGGGTGAAAAGTATTCGCGAGGAAGTTTGCAAGCATTTTTGAAAGTTCCGTTGGCGGTGCGACCGTCGGGACGAATGCCGCATATCAATCTGGGCGACAACGGCTGGACCGACGTCGCACAGTACCTTACCGGTGACACCAGCATCTCTTTCGGCAGCGGCGGCGGGCGGCCGAAGAAGCCGAACATGAAATTCGCTTCGTACAAAGGCAGCTGGGACAAGATGCCTGACCTGGACGATTTGCAGCCAGACAAGACTGGCGTCTCTCGCGGGTTGGACATCGGCGTTGCCGGTCAGACGGAGAATTTTGCGATTCGCTTCGACGGTTTTTTGCCGATCGATCAAGCCGGAAAATATAGCTTTCGGCTCTCCTCGGATGACGGAAGCATGTTGTACATCGACGGCAAGAAAGTTGCTGATAACGACGGTGTGCACCCCAACCAATCCACCGAAGGAAGTTTGAACTTGACCAAAGGACTGCATGCCATTCGGGTGGAGTACTTTGAGAAGGGAGGTGAGGAAGTTTTAACGCTCGATTGGGCTGGGCCGGGAGTGAAGTCGGGCCTGATCGACAAGATGATCAAGATGGAACGAAGCGATTCTGGGCTTCCCGTCGATCCCGAACCGGAAGAGGTCGATCCCAACGCGTATGTGTTCCAGCCCCAGTTGGTCGAAAAGGGCCGCAAGCTGTTCGCCTCACTGGGCTGTGCCGCTTGTCACCAAAGGCAGCTGGACGGAAAACGAATCGAATCGTCGTTGGCGGCGCCTGGGCTTGCCGACTGTGATTCCGGAGGTTGCCTGGCTGGCGGAGGCAAAACGGGCGCCGCTAACTACGAACTGCTCGATTCGCAAACGGAGTCATTGGTGGCGGCCATCGATGCCGGCCCGCCCAAGGCCCAGCCGACCGCCGACATGGCGCTGGCGCACACCATGGTTTCGCTGAACTGCTATGCCTGCCACATTCGCGGTGGGCGGGGTGGTCCCGAATCGGATCGCAATCCACTTTTTGTCAGCACGATCCCCGAAATGGGTGACGAAGGCCGGCTGCCGCCGCCACTGGACGGTGTCGGCGACAAGCTACGCCAAGACTGGTTGAAGAAAGTGATCACCGATGGCGACAAAAGTCGTCCCTACATGAAGACTTTCATGCCCCGGTTCGGTCGGGCCGGCGAACATTTGTCCCGGGCGCTCGCCAATCTTGACGCCAGAACCGACGCCGAGATCGCTGTGATCGATCAACCGGAAAACCGAGTCGTTTCTACCGGCCGAAAAATGGTCGGTGCCAAGGGCCTTGCCTGTGTCAGTTGTCATACATTCGGGCAGTTCAAAGCGACTGGCATCCAAGCGATCGCCCTGGACACGATGGCCAGCCGAATTCGCGAAGACTGGTTTCATCGTTATTTGCCCGACCCGCAGAAGTATCGGCCGGGAACTCGCATGCCAACCGGCTACCCCGAAGGAAAGAGCACCGTGACCGACATCTATGATGGCGATCGCGACAGACAACTCGCCGCAATGTGGGCCTTCCTGGAAAAGGGAACCAAGGGGGGCGTCCCCGAAGGCATCGTGGGCGGAATGATCGAGTTGAAAGCCGATCAGAAGCCAGTGATCTATCGAAACTTCATCGAAGGAGTTTCGCCGCGCGGGATCGCCGTTGGTTATCCCGAAAAAGCGAATCTCTGCTGGGACGCCAATCACTTGTCACTGACGCTGATTTGGCAAGATCGATTCATCGATGCGTCGAAACACTGGATCGGCCGCGGACCGGGAAACCAAATGCCCCTGGGCGGCAGCGTGGTGACGCTCGAAAAAACCTCGCCGGTCGCGGTCCTGTCCGATTCACAGGCGGCCTGGCCAAGTGAACCGGTAAAAGAACGAGGCTACAAGTTTCTCGGTTATCGACTGGACAAGTCCGGGCGGCCCACTTTCCGGTATCGAGGCGATGCCTTCATGGTGGATGACAAACCGATTGCGGTGAAAGGTGAATTGGTCGGCACTTTCCAGCGACAACTGAAAGTGACACCGTTGGAAGGCGCCGATATCGCCGGCCGCATCTATGTTCGCATCGCTTCAGGAAAGGTCTCACCCCAAGACGACGGCTCCTATTTGGTCGATGACACGGTCAACATCCGGGTCACTTCGTCGGCCAAACCGATCGTTCGCCAAATCGAGGGAAAGACCGAAGTGCTGGTTCCCGTCGACCGGCCCGAAACAATCAACCAAGAAATCGTTTGGTAGTCGCCCGATCGCCGAACTTGACCGTACTGGTTCCACTTTGTTCTCCACCGAATTCTCGTTCCTAAAAATATGATCCGTATTCTCACTGTTGCATCGTTATTGGTCGCTTCCGTCGCCTGTGCTCAAGACGCGCCAACCGAAGCCGACTATTACCCGATCACCCGCTTTGAAATTCCCGAAGGCGTGGTGTTGGAAGCGAGCGGTTTTCAGTTGATGCCCGACGGCAAAATGGCGGTCTGTTCGCGACGCGGCGAAGTCTGGATGATCGAGGATCCGTTTGGCAAACAAGTGAATGCTTCGCAGTTCAAACGTTTTGCTCACGGCCTGCACGAATCTCTGACACTGGCCGAGCGCGACGGTTGGTTGTACGTCACCCAGCGCTGCGATGTCTCGCGGCTGCGTGATGCCGACGGCGACGGCGAAGCGGACGAATTCGAAGTCGTCAACGACGGCTGGGAGATCTCAGGCGATTACCACGAGTACGCATTTGGATCGAAATTCGATCGCAATGGCGACATCTGGGTCGTGCTTTGCCTGACTGGATCGTTCAACAGCAACGTTCCCTATCGTGGCTGGTGTGTGCGGGTGACGTCGCACGGAGAAATGGTGCCGACGGTCAGCGGTATTCGTTCGCCCGGCGGAATCGGCGCCAATCACCTGGGCGACATGTTCTATACCGATAACCAAGGTCCCTGGAACGGAACGTGCGCACTGAAGCACCTGCCCGAAGGAAAGTTCGTCGGGCATCCGGGCGGATTTCAATGGTACAGCCTCGCCGAATCGTTCATGGGGCCAAAACCGGAAGAACCCAAGAGCGGCAGCCGTTTCATGACCGAAGCAAAGAGGTTGCCGTTGTACGAGCCGCCGGCGGTTTTGTTCCCCTACAACAAAATGGGCAAGTCGGCTGCCGGCGTCGCTTGCGATACCACCGGCGGCGAGTTCGGGCCGTTTCAAAACCAAATGTTTGTGACCGACCAATCTCACAGCACCGTGATGCGATGCTATTTGGAAAAAGTCGATGGCCACTACCAGGGTGTTTGCTTTCCGTTCCTGGAGAATTTTGGCAGCGGATCGCTGGGACTGGAGATCAGTCCCAACGGAAAAATGTTCGTCGGCGGAACCAACCGTGGCTGGGGATCGCGGGGACGATTGCCGTTCGCCGTGGAACGGGTCGATTGGACCGGAAAAACTCCGTTTGAAATTCATGAAATGCGGGCCAAGCCGGACGGGTTCGAACTGACCTTCACCCAACCGGTCGACCGAGCATCCGCCGCGAAGCTCGATTCGTACGAGATGACGACCTACACCTACATCTTCCAATCCGCCTACGGCAGTCCCGAAGTCGATCATACGGAACCGACCATCACCAAAGCGACGGTCGCCGAGGATGGTAAAAGTGTGCGGCTCTTCGTCGACGGACTTCAAGAAGGCCACATTCACGAGCTGCACAGCGCCGGTGTGCGTTCCCAAGCAGGCGATCCACTGCTGCACGCCGAAGCCTATTACACGCTGAACTACATTCCCCAGTAGTCGGCCGCCGCAAACGACTCGTCGGACAGCAACTGGTCGACCGCAGACTGTGAAACGCCCGAACGTGTTTGGCCCGCAATCTCGGTCGACCGCTTCGCCGGTTGGGTCGCCGAATCGATCTCGGCAAAATCGCCAAGGGGGACTTCGATGCTTTGGCTGCTGGCCGCGAAGACAACTCTGTCGGCGATTTCTCCGAAATCGCGACGCGATGCCGGTTCGGAGAACTGACCGACAATCGACTCCGCCTCGCCAGAACCACCGTTGGCAATCTGGGCCATTCGATTGATCACCCGCAACGCATCCAGTGCCGAGGCTCTGCCGTCACCGTTTTGATCGAAGTAGACTCCCGGCCAGGGCGTGGTGGAAATCGCATCATTGAGCGTTTCGGAGTTTTCGTCCGAGAAGTTGCGACGGCTCAGCTCGTTGATCACTCGCAGTGCATCACTGGCCGATACCCTTCGATCGTTGTTCACATCGGACGCTTCGATTGGGTTTTGCCACGGATCGGGCAAATCGATTTCAACGACTTGGCCCGTTTCGGCATTCGTCGCGACGCGAATGAACCGGCCGCCGGCGATCGCCGGCTCGGTCATGCCCCAATCGGCAGCGTCGGCAAAGTCGATGGCATCACCTTCGCTTCCAATCACGGCAATCGTGTTGTTGGCCGGCGACAGTTGGCTGACCGATGCAGCATCGATCGTGATCGTGTTGGCGCTGGCGTCCGTAAGGTCGACGTTGATAAAGTTGGTCGCGTCGACATTTCCGGTATCGGTAAGATCGAACGGCGATTGCCCGATCACGGCCAACGTGTTGTCGCCCGACATCGCATCCAGTTTCAATCCCGCTGCCGGAATTCCGTCTCCGGAAAGATCGACTGTGACCGTATCGTCGGTGTCGCCCGACTGAACATCCAGGCGGCCGATCGCGTCGGTCGGTGCGTCCATCAAAGTGACCTGGCCGTCACCGACGTTGCTGTCACCCTGGTCAAAGCGAACGATCGTGGTGGTCGCGGGCGACATCACCGTTGCATCGGGCGCAGCTGATCCGTCCAGAATCGCCACGATGTAATCTTCGACTTCGCCATCGGCGGCTTCACCGGTGGGTGCCAGGTTGCCCGCCGAACTGACTCGGAATCGCGCCGCGGTATCGCCAGCCGTTGCGCCGGCCGGGACGAGGTAGGAGATGACGTTGGGACCGGCAGACAAAGCCGCGCTGGTCGCGATCTGCTCACCGGCATCGTCCCAGTCACCGTCGCCATTGAAGTCGACCCAGGCGTCCAATAAGCTGGTCGCCGAAGCGGTCACCAGAAAACTGGCAACGGTATCGGTTGTGGGATCGGCCACGGGATTGGCGATCACCGAAACGCCATCCTCGTCGGCCCCGTCGCCATCGGCCGCAGCCGTTGGATTGCCGTCGGCATCGATGTCGATATCCGCACCCAATCGCAGCGAACCGACGACGTGTCGTGCACCGTCGTCGGCAAGCGTCACCGGATAGCTAGCTGGCGCGTCGCCGTAGTCAAGCGACGCGGTAACGTTGACCTGGGCGGTCGCTTGCACGACGTTGTAGTTGGCTGTGTCATCGGGGGTAAACGTCACGCCAAGCGTCTGCCCGTTTCCGGCCGGCAAGGTCGTTCCGGCTGCCGGGTCGTAAACAAACGTGCCGGCCACGTCGGCCGTCGCGTTCAGCTGCGTGGCGCTCAACTGCGTGCCGACAGAGATATCGGCCGGATCGTTCCAAGTGATGACAGGATCTGCTTTGGAAACACTGATCATCACCGTCGCCTGTACGACGTTGTGATTGGCCGTCTGGTCGGGTGTGAAAGTGACCGAAAGCTGCTGGCCGGTACCCGCATTTAGAATGGTGTCGATTGCCGGATTGTAAACGAAGGTGCCGGCCACGTCGGCCGTGGCATTCAACTGCGTGGCGCTCAGCGGCGTACCAAAAACGATATCGGCGGGATCGTTCCAGGTGATCACCGGATCGACCGGATTGACGTTGATATTCACCGTTGCGGAAACGACGTTGTAGTTGGCGGTGTCATCGGGCGTGAAGGTCACCATCAACGGTTGGCTGGCGCCTCCGTCAAGAGTCGTTCCAATGCCCGGCGAATAGACAAACGTTCCGTTAACATCTGCCGTCGCGTTCAATTGGGTTGCGCTGAGCTGCGTGCCAAAGTCAATGTCGGCGGGGTCGTCCCAAGTGATCACCGGGTCGCCCTTCAACACATTGATCTGCGTGGTGGCGGTCGCCGCTTGGAAAGCCAGCAGGTCGTCCGGTGTGAAAACAACCGAAAGCACCTGGCCGTTGCCAACATTCAACTGAGTCCCAACATCGGGCGTGTAGACAAACGTCCCGGGCGTGTTGGCCGTTGCATCCAACTGCGTCGCACCCAAGAGAGTTCCGAAGGTGATGTCTTCGGGCATTTCCCAAGTCACCGAGGCGACCGGTGGGATTTCGAAGGCGCCGATATCCAGTCCGGCTCCCACCAATCGGCCCGCACCACGTTGATCGGTGGGCAACGTTTCGGCCAAATCACCATCGCCATCAATGTCAAACGCGTCCGACGGCAAAAGATGGCTGCCGCCACGGTCGATCGCCAGGCTGCCGTCGCGCAAAGCATGTGTCGGTGTGGGACCACCGTTGTCACCCAGCGGATCCACTAACGGACTGATTACCGGATTGGCTCCGCCGCCAATCAGGTTGCCGCGCGCATCGGGCTGCGGGGTGCCGCCAATGATCACCGATTCGGCCAGCGTCGTGCCTGAGTTGTCACCGATCAAGCTGAAATCAACATTCAAGTTGGTTCCCGGAGCGCCCGGTGCAATGAAATCAGCATCGTTGAGCGCCGTGTTGGCGGCGACAATCGAGTTTTCAATGGTCAGTGTTTCACCGCCATCGTCGTCGATCAAGCCGACACCGCCCCCCTGCAAGCCGGCTTGATTCAAAGTCACGGTGGAATTGATCAAGCTGACCGTCGCATCGACGCTATAGATACCGCCGCCAAACCCGTTGGAGGAGTTACCCGAAATGGTGGACGACGTCACATGGATCGATCCGGCCAACGCCGCGACACCGCCGCCGTGAGAGTTCGCATCATTGCCGGACAGCGTACTGGCGACGATGTTCACCGTTCCGCCGTCGTTAAAAATGGCCGCCCCCTGTGTGGCTTGATTGGCTCGCAGAGTACTGTGACTGATCAGCAGAGTTCCTGTGGATCGAAACCAAATCGCGCCGCCAACGTCGTTCGGGTTACCACGAGTCAGGGTGAGTCCCGAAATGGAAACGTCACCTGCCGACGCGGCGATATCGAATACCCGAAACGACGATCCGGCCTGAGGTGCAACGGTCAATTGATCGGCGCCCGGACCGGCGATGGACACTGGATCGGTGATGGTCAGCGATCCCAAAGCCGGAAGCAGCGTGATGGTTCCGGCCACACTTGGATCGATGCGAACCAGATCGAGGCCGACGCTGGCGTTGGTCAATTGAATGACTTCACGCAAACTGCGATTTCCGGCGCTGAGATCGCCGTCGACGATATCGGTGTCGGTATCGACCAGGAAGACGGGAGCGGGCTGGAATTCAACGGCTCCCATGTCGACGGTTGCCGCGCCGCTTCCACTGTCGACGAAGCGCAGAAACGGAAACTCACGCTGGTCGCTGGTCAGCGGCGTATCATCACCACCGCCGGGCAAACCGTCCGCACCAGGATCGATCGCCAACGCGTCGTCACCAGCATCGATCGCCAGGCTGCCGCCAAGCAGCGCGTGAGTCTGAGTCGTACCGCCATTGAACGCGAGTGTTCCGAGCATCGGGTTGATGTTTGGATTGGGACCGCCTCCCACCAGGTTGCCCTGAGCATCGGGTTGAGGCACGCCGCCGAGCAGTGCGGAAGGAGCAAGCGTGGTTCCTTCGTTGTCCCCGATCAAACTATTGAAAACCTGCAGATTGGCTCCCCCACCTCCAGGCGCGGTGAAGTCAGGATTGTTCATCGCCGACGTGTTCTGCGCGACAATCGAGTTTTCAATCGACAACGATTCTCCGTCGTTGTTGTCGGCCATTCCGATTCCGCCGCCATCGTCACCGGCGTGATTGGCGGTGACCGTGCTGTTGACCAAGCGAATCGGTGCGCTGACCGACTGAATACCGCCGCCGTCGGTGTTGCCGTTGTTGCCCGAAAGCGTCACGTTGGTCAACGCGACCAGGCCCGAAAGCGAAGAGATACCACCGCCGCCGTCACCGGCAGAGTTGCCCGAAATGGTACTTGCCAATCCGATCACCGACCCGGTGTTGGTCGAAACGCCGCCGCCGGAATCGACTGAACGATTCCCGCTGATGGTACTGCGAGTCAAAGTGACATTCCCGTTTCCGGTCGCCACACCTCCACCGTCGCCGTACAGCGCGCGATTGTTGGTGATGGTCGTGTTGGAAATCGAAACCGCCGCCGTCTCATTCAAAATACCGCCGCCACTGTAAGCGGCATCGTTGTTGCTGATGTCGGTATCGGCGATCGTGACCGTGCCGCCGTAGTTGTAGATGCCGCCTCCGTCACCGGCCGAAGTATTGCCGGTGATCGTGCTGCCGGTGATGGTGACATTGCCATCGCCACCATTGAGCCCCGCGCCGTTGTACCCGGCGTAGGTGACGCGGTTGTTGGTCAGGTCGCTGTCGGTCAATGTGACGTTGCCGCCGTGCTGAGCAAACAGTCCGCCGCCGGAGTTCAACGCCTCGTTGCTATCGATCACGCTGGAAGTCACCGTGATGTCGCCGTCGACTGCTTGGACACCGCCACCGGCGCCATAGACTGCCGTGTTGCCTGAGACCGAACTGTCAGTGATCACCACGTTGCCTTCGTACAGACTGTAGATCCCGCCTCCGTTAGCAGCCTGGTTGCCGGTGATCGTGCTGCTGCGGATCGTCAGCGTGTCGGTCGATTGAAAACGGATTGCACCACCCGCCTCCGAAAGGACCCGACCGCCGGTCAACGTCAGCCCTTCGATCGCGACATCGCCGCCGCCCGGCAGCACATCCATCACACGGAACTCGGTCGCCGCCGCATCAGCTTGGACCGTCAATTGACCTGCGCCCGGACCGATGATCGAAACGGGGTCGGTGACCTGCAATTCGCCACCAGCTGCGGTCAGACTGATCGTGCCGGTAACCGAAGGGTGAAATCGAATCTCATCGGCGCCCGCGCTGCCGTTGGCGGCGATGACCGCGTCTCGTAGTGTGCATTGGCCTGCGGTGCAGGTTCCCGATCCGGCATCACCGCCGGTGACCACCGTGAACGTCGCCAACAGACGGCGGTCCTCCAACAACTCGACCAACACGCGTCGCCGACGCCGAGCTGCTTGTCTGCAGCGCCGAGTGAAATCCGATCGGTCAAGCAAGTGACGGAATCGCATGGGATTGAGGTTTTCCGGATAGAACGAGATGCAAAACTGGGATACCGGCCAATTCGTGGGCTGAGGATGATACTAAAATACACGCTGCCGCGCGATTGATCGCCAATTCAGCCAAAAACGTGCGGTTTGACGCCCAACTTCGACCCCATTTGGACCAACCGGCAGGCATGAAAGTTCCGATCCGACCCCTATTTGGCGGCCGGGCACAAGCCCGCCATAACCCATCACGTTCCTAAAGGAAACCGGGCCGTGGTTTTGGGTCGGAGGGGGAGCGTGAACCGGTTCGCGCTCAGCAAGAAACATCACGGCAAGTTTTTGTTGGGATTTCCTTTCGTCATTCGCGTTTGACCGCCATCACGCGAAACCCAGTAACGCGATTGGACGACTCTGGCGCTATGGCGCTCCGGGAAGCCGACCGCATCAAACTCGGCACATCACCCCAGTACCCTCCGCGCACGGCACGCGAACTACCTCCGTCGGGTCCTTGGGGATCGACCTGGAGGGTATCGAAGTAGGTGGAAGCAAACCAATCGAGACACAACTCATGAACATTCCCATGCATGTCGCAAATCCCAAACGCATTGCCTTCGAGCTCTCCCGGTGAGTGAATGCGGTGTCCGGAATTCTTGCGATACCATCCCCGTATCTCCAGTGTGGTCGAGTGATCGGCAAATGAAAAACGATCCTGACTTCCCGCGCGGCAAGCGAATTCCCATTCCGCCTCCGTGGGAAGTCGGAATTCCCAACCCAAATCCTGATCGGTCAGCCAACGGCAGAATGCTCGCGCGTCGACATGCGAAACCGAAGCGACCGATTGCTCATCGGTGACGGGCCGACGCGGATCCGAATTCCACAAAAAATCTTTCCGTTTCCGCCACTGCTTGTCGTCCCAACCGACGCTTCCCCCAAGCTTCTCCGCCGAAGTTTCGTACCGAGTCGATTCCACGAATGATCGAAACTGGCGGACACTGATTTCATTTTTTCCAATCCAGAATGGGCGGGTGATTCGAGTCAGGTGTTGGGGTGATTCCCAAACAATTCGTTGGGACAGCAACAGGTGGAACTCTTTCTCCTCCGCGAGGATTGCAAGCTGGTCGTCTCCGCTGGTGCCCATCAGAAACTGGCCCGGTGGGACAAGGCACAATGCCAGGAGGAAGTCGTCGGCAACCGTCAACGTCCGTTCCACTTCCGTCTCCAGATGCCGTGCCCAGGCCAACTGTGCGCTACGAGCCTGATCGGGCGAAACCGGGGCAATCAGCGGGCCCGGCGTCCCGTCGGGCAGCTCATTCCACGGCGGCATGGATCGCCAACCTTCTGCTGAGACATCGACGTCGACATGATCACTTTCGATCTCGATGGTCACCAAGTCGTGATTGGTTTCAATCGTTACAAGCCCGACTACCGAGGCAACGACAGCGACACCGCACAGGAGGGCAATCCACCGTCTGGTCGATCGCAGCTTCTTTGCAAAGGCTTTCAATTGGTTTTCGGGCTCGTTTGCCGGCCCCTGCATCCGCGCTAACCGATCAGCAACCTCTCCAGCGGAGCTGGGTCGTTCTTCCGGTAGTTTCGACAGCAGTTGATGAACCAGATCAATGTAGTCCGGCGACACCCATGGGCAGGCTTGGTCCAGGGGCACGTAGTCCAGGTTCGCGATTGCGATCAGCACTTGCGCGACCGATTCGCCCTTGAACGCTGGCTCTCCAGCGACCATTTCGTAAAGCACGCCGCCAAGCCCGAACAGGTCCGCACGAGAGTCGACCTTCTTGGCCATTGCCTGCTCGGGCGCCATGTAGGCGGGCGTTCCCACCAGGGTATCGGCCACCATCGGTCTCTCACTGGACCAGGACTTGACCAACCCAAAGTCGACAATCTTGACGCAGTCGGCCTCTTGTTCCAGCCAGATATTGGCCGGCTTGATATCACCATGGACCAATCTGCATTCATGCGCTGCATGCAAGCCTTCGGCAATCTGTCGACCGATCTTCACTGCGTCGGCAACCGCCAGCTGGCCGCGCCGCAATCGCTCCCTCAGCGATTGTCCGCGGAGAAACTGCATTGCGAAAAAAGGAACGTCGCGGTCGTCTGAAACCTGGTGAACGGTGACAATGTGATCATGTACCGTCTGAGCGGTTGCCTGCGCTTCGCGAAGGAAGCGTCTCCTCGCATCGTGGCGTTTGGCGATGTCGGGATGCATCACCTTGATCGCCACCTGCCGCTGAAGTCGAATGTCTTCGGCCCGGAATACAAGTCCCATGCCGCCAGCGCCGAGCAACTCCAGAATTCGATAGCTGTCAAGCCGACCGATCTCATCGGAACCTTCGGCGGGAGCCAAAAAGTCGAACGCCTTGTTGAAGCGTGATTTCGTAGCGATGGTTCCGTCGTTGCCACCGGTAGCGAACGTGGTGTCCGAGGCCGGTTCACTCATCAGTTGCTCCGCTCTCCTAATCGCTGCCGAGATTTCGCTTTCATTCAGAACGATGTGCGGTTGATCTCCCAGCGCCGTGGTAAGTTCATCGTTTACATCAAGCTCACCTGCGCGCCGCGCGCATCGACTACAGTTCAAAAGATGTTGGCCGATGACACCCGCGCGAGGTTCTCTTAACTTGCCCAGCAGCAGATGAACAAGCTCACTTGAATCCGGGCATGTTTCGGTATCCATAGCGTTCTTCCGTCAGCGACTGAAACTGGCATTGCATACAATCCGGAATCCGATCATGGCGCTTCCGGGGCCAGGTAGATCGTATCCCCGATAGGCGGATCGCAGGTTCGTTGGAAACTTCATGAATGCGCCACCGCGTAAAACGCGGTATTGCCCTTTCGGTGGCCCGACAGGATCTTGGACCGGGGACGAATCGTACGTTGCATACCAGTCGGCGCACCATTCAAAAACGTTCCCATGCATATCGAACAGCCCAAACGGATTGGGTTCGAGCCTTCCCACACGGTGGGCACTGATTTCTCGTCCCATCATGGCCCCCCAACCGAACTGGGGAAGCACGTGTTTGGCATCGCCGAAACTGTAGCGGGTGGTCGTACCCGCTCGGCAAGCGAATTCCCATTGAGCCTCGCTTGGCAACGTGGTTGGGACCCTGCAACGACGCGAAACCCACCGGCAAAAGGCTTCCGCATCCTTCCACGCAACCTGGACGACGGGATGCGCGTCGTCGTGTTCCGGAAAGTAATCTTGGCTCCATAAGAACGCTGGGTCCCGCTGCCAAACGCCGTTCTTCCAGCCCATTCCTCCTGCGCCGGAACGTTCTTGCTCGGTAAAATAATTCGTCGCGTCAACAAATCGCCGATACTGCCGCCTGGTAACTTCAAACTTTCCGATCCAGAAAGGCTCGGTGATCCGCACTTGGTGCTGGGGGGATTCGCCCAAAATTCGACGCGTACTGCTCCCTTTCTCAAGTGGATGGACTTCGGAGACCAGAGTCCGGATCTCCGATTCGGCCGTCCCCATCGCAAACTCTCCCGGTGGGATCAAGACGAGGGGCATGGTGACATCGTCACCCAGATCAATCGTTCGCTCCCGGGCATCTCCCAGGTAATTCGCCCATGCGGTTTGGTGGACGCGAGCCTGTTCCGTATCGAAGGGAGCAATTGCCAGGGCAGGTGGCGTTGAGACAGACGCGATGTTCGATTCCACCTTCGCGCGATTCAAGTTGACTGGTGAGACCCGAATCCACGCAAAAACAGCGACTGCCAGCAGGAGACTTGCCGTGCCTGCAAGCTTCGCCAGTTTGCTACCGCCCGGCTTCGATTGATTCGCAATTCGGCCGGGCGAAGTCTGAGCACCAGTTGCGGAATCGGTCGCGATCGTTTCCAGCCGTTCCGCTACCAGCGATGCGTTTGCCGGGCGTAGGTTGGGATCGCTCGCCAGCAGCTCGTTGATCAAATGGGCCAGGGCCGGCGAAACGTCGGCGCAGGCATCGTTGATACGGGTGTATTCGCCTTGTGTGATCGCCAGGAGCGTGGCCGTGACGTTGTTGCGTTCAAACGGCGACCGGCCTACCAGCATCCGGTAGATCACTCCACCCAAGCTAAACAGGTCTGACCGTTTGTCAACAGAATTGGATCGGGCTTGTTCGGGCGCCATGTATTTCGGTGTGCCCACGATGCGACCGGCCTGAGTCAAACGAGGTTCGCCAAGTTGATGGACCAGGCCGAAATCCAAAACGACCGCGCGGCCCGTACTTTCTAATAAGAAGACGTTCTCGGGTTTCATGTCGCGGTGCACAACTCCCTGATGGTGGGCAGCCGCAAGGGCGGACGCGACGTCTCGCGCGATCTGGACGGCACGCTGCTGATCGAGGCGGTTTTCGCGTCGAAGCAGGTCGCGAAGTGTCTCCCCCCGCCGATACTGCATCGCAATGTACGGAACGTCATCGCATTCGCCGACCTCGTGAATCACAACGACGTTTTCATGCGATACCGCCGCAGACGCCCGCGCTTCTCGTAGGAATCGCCGCTTCTGAACCTGGTGCTCGGCCCAACGGGGCAACATGACTTTCAACGCCACGTCGCGCTGCAGCGCCTCATCGCGGGCTCGAAACACCGCACCCATTCCGCCCATCCCAAGCAATTCGTCAAGGCGATAGTTTCCCAGTCGCGCCAACCCAACATTGTCGTCGACGGGTCGCATCGAACACAGAATTGACTGGAGATCTGCTTCTTGACTCGGTTCGTTCGTCTCGACGCTAGGCAATGCAAGCGATAGCGCGGACTCAATGGCTCGGTCAAGGGCAACCTCGTCCAGGTCCGATCGGTCATCCGGTGTTCCACCCCGAAGTGCGTCGGTCAGTACATCGTTGGCGTCCAGAGTCTCTGCCCTGGCGACACAGCGTTTGCAGTGAAGGAAATGCTGGTTCAGCTCCGAATTTTCCGCCATCGAGAGCCGCCCGAGCAAGAAGCGAAGAAGGAGTCCCTCTTGCGGGCACACTTGGGGTGACATTGCGCAGATTCCAGAATCGTGTCAGTGAAAATCAACGGTTACTTCGGACGCTAATCGCGTCCTACGAAGATTCACATCGGCAGCGATGGTGGTAAGCACTGATTCAAGTGTATCGTCTTTGTCGATGTGGGAGACATTTCCGGACACCCCGGAGACGCCATGGGAAGTAGACTCGCGCCGATCGCCGGTTTCATCGATCGCCGACACTGGGAGAACGGCTCGCCCAGCAATGATAGGGTAGCGATGTAAACCAATTCGGAACGAGCTGCCTTCAACGTGACGATGTTGTTGAATCTGTTCGGCCGATACACCTTGGATCGAAATGCGCGCCAATTCATTGATCACTCGAACGGCATCCAGAGCTGTCACGCGGCCTTCGCCGGAAACGTCATAGAAAGGTGGTGCAAACTCCGTGGGCGGGGTAGCAACGAGGCGTTGCGTTTCCGGATCGCTGACCAATCGCCGTTGCAGCTCTAGGATGATCGTCAACGCATCCAGAGCGGTGATACCGTCTCGTCCGTTGACATCGAAAGGTTGATCGGGGTTGGTCCAGGGATTGGCGCGGACCACCGTCAGCGTATCCGGATCAATGGGCAGGGTCTCTACCATGCCAACGCGATCAGTCGCGACGCTCACGAACGCATACGTTTGGTCGATTTCACCAGTGAAGACGGCGGAACGTTCCACGGTGTCGGCGAACCATAGCTCAAATGGACCATCGTTTTGCGACACGAGAATATCGTAGCTGGCCACACCCGAGCCGACGCCGTCCTCTGCCGACCAGGAAACCAAAAAGGACGTGCTCAGCGACGTTTCCGGCAATGGGTCAACGCTGCTTGTGGGCACAGCGTCGTCGATGGTGTTGATGGTGGTATTGGTGACAATGGGGTCGTTGTCGTCGAAAACGATGCTCGCCAGGTTTTCAATCTGGTCCCCGTCCTCCAATTCGGTTTTGGCCGTGACTCGGAAAGTCAGCAATCCCTGCCCACTGCCCAGATCATCGTTGGGCGGCAAGAAACCGGCATCGGGGATTTCCGGCAGCCCGCCAAACGACGGGTCGACCGATCGAAGAGACGTGTGCAAGTGACCGGTCTGGGAGTCAAAGGTAACCGATACGTCGACCGGAAAACGATCGGTCGGAACTTCCGTCCGCGCGGAGTATTCGCGCAGTCCTTCTGGCACATTCAGAGACACGTTGTTGAAACCGATCTCGATCAATTCGAGCGTTGACCAATCCAGACCAGCCGACAGGAAGTCGGATACGAAGACCTCCTGTGCCGGCAAGTCAGCCGTGGGCATGTTCTCGAAACGAATCGTATAGGTGATGGTCTGGCCGTCGCGAATGAACCCCTGGTCGCCGATTCCGACGGTGAGTTTATCGTTCGGATCGGCGGAGGTTCCCGGACGGATCTGACGGGTCGGACCAGGCTCCGGCGGATCGGGAGCACAGTCCTCATTCTCTTCGCACGGGGGACACTCGTGACTGAGATACGCCCGGCGGGCGGCAAGATAGCGGTTGACAGCGCGGGTGTAGAGCTCTCTCGCATTGGGGACAGTGCCCAGTAGATCTTGATACTCCTGAAAACCGTCGATGAATCCTTGGGCAAGTTCGCCGGCTTTCAACAAGGCACCAAGTCGCGAATCGGCAAACTTGCCCAGCGGACCGGCGAGCTTTTTCCCTTTGCTCATTTGTTGAAGGGTGTCAAGCAAGCCCGCCGTGTCGCCGAAAATCTTGAGAGTGTCCTTGGCAAATGCTCCGATAACATTCAAAACTGATCCCGCCGATCCATCGCTTGCCCGCAGTGCCGAAAGAGACTTGGAATAGTTCGATGACAAGGTTCGGTACTCGCCGTACGCCTTGTACAACACAAGCGCCGCCTGATTGAAGGAGTCGGCCTCCAACAGAAGTTCTGCCTTGTCACGGCCTTCGGCCAGCGCAGGTGAAGCGACAATGCCGGCGATGCGCGCGGCCAAGTCGGCAATCTGGACACGAAGTTGCAAGAGCCGGGATCCCACCGTGATGTTGAAACTCTTGTGCAGCCCGTCCCACCCCTCGAACGCCTGCTCAGCCAGCCGCTTCGCGGTGATCATGTCAGCCATCGCCTGTTCCTTGGCGTGATTGGGCGGATCGCAGATCTCCAGTGGCGGCAGCGGAACGTCACGTCCATCCCGCTCCGGTACGGGATTGACATCCGAGAGCGCAATTTTGGAGAGTCCCCCGCCGACCAGTTCGGACACCCACACGAATGGATTGGTGGTGAGGATGTCGTCCGTTCCTGAGTCCGGAAGCACGATCTCGTTTGGCATCTCGGAAAGACGGTCGACTTGGACATCTTCGGCGACGATCGAGCGATAACCCGTCAAACCAACCTCAACGCGGTAGCGTCCCTCAGGAATCAGGCGCGTTGCAAACTCACCGCGGAAATCGGTCCGACCGCTGAGAACGTGGCGGTTTGCGTGGTCGCGAAGTTCAAAGATTGCACCTGCCAAGGACGTGCCATCGGAATCGATGGTTCGCAAACGAAAAATGGTGGATGTGTCGCGGAGAACGAAGTCATGTACCCGGTTGGAACCGTCGATCAACACGCTCCGCAGGTGGGCGATCTGCTTTGACTCCGCCGAGACTTGAAGGTCGACCTCGCCGGGTGACACTCCGGACAGAATGTACCGCCCCTCCGCGTTGGTCGTTGCCGCGGCCAGGCGGATGCCGGTTGCGGGGTCCGAGGCGATCACTAGAGCCTCGGCAAGACGACGCCCGGAGTTGCTTTGCACGACTCCGGTCAAAGGGATTCCCCTTTCTAACGTGACCGCAATCGTCATCGACCCGCTCAACGAAACGGTTTGTAGATGTGTGGCAAAACCGGGACTCTCGACGCGCAGCAGGTAGTCCGCAGCAATCAACCCTTCAAATGTTGACTCTTCCGAATTGCGTAGCCCAAACCCGTCCAATTCGGGCGCGATCGGCGTCAGTAGCGCGTCGTACACAACTGCCTGGCCGGTCTCAGATTCCCTGACAGAGATCGTCAAGGTGTGGTTACCAGGTTGAAGAGTCGGTGCAACATTGACAGTGGTCGAATCGAGCGACACCGGCATGGACGGGGAGAACCCGGTCGCATCGGCAACCGTCAATCGATAGTCGCCGTCGTCGAAACCTCGCAGGATGTACCGTCCGTTTTGGTCTGTGCGCGCGACTGCCAGCCGCTCTCCGTTCTGAGAGATGATCACCGCCGCAGCTCCAAGGGGCACGTTGTCCGAGCCTTGAACGACACCCCGAACGGCCGCTCGCCCGATCTGAAAGTTCTGAAGATGAACAGGATCGTCGGCGGACAGTTCGAGCAATTCCCGTTGGATTCCCCATGCGTTCCCCACCGACACCGCATACGTACCGAAGTCCAATGGCAAGATCTCGAAGTTACCGTTTTCGTCCGTTTTCACTGCCGATTGCTGCGCAAAACCGTCGAGTCCCTCATCGAAGAACTGAACATCGATGCCTGCAATCGGAACATCGTTTGCATCGGTAACCGAACCGCGAATGATTCCACCTTGAGTGAGGGTAATGCTTGCGGTGTTGTCGCCCGCAATGATCTCAACTGGTTGCGATACAGGAACGTGATTTTCCGCATGGACGACGATCGCAAAAGTACCTTGGGGAACGTTGTCAAACACCGCAGTTCCGCTGGTACTGGTCACCGCGCTGAACGTATACTTCTCACCCTCGACCACCACCAACAGCTCTTCCGCTGCCGTCGCCGACGAGTCGACAACATCGACGAAGAGAGTTGAACCGGCCTGGGCTGCAAGAACGCCCAGGTCGGTGGTCGTACCGGATGCGAACTCAACTGTTTGCTCGTTCACGAAGAGTTGTGGGAGATCGGCGCGAACCGTCCAGCGCCCCGGAGCAAGTCCGTCCAAGATAAAACCTCCATCATGAGAGACTGCACCCGAAAGGGAGAGTCCGAATTCGTCGGTAACGACGACAAGACCTTGAGTTACCGGGCCGGAGTCCGTACGTAGGACACCGACAATTTGGGATGCGGGATCGAGTTCGATGATGAGGTCGTCGATCAGGCTACCACCATCAATGGAAATCTCCTGCCGGGTTGCTCCAAATCCTTCCACGTCTGTGGAAATGAAATACTCGCCTGCGGGGACACCGCGAATCTCAAAGTTCCCCTCGGAATTGGTGGCTGCCGAAAGGAAGACCGTCCCATCTCGCGATTGGAGCGTCACGGATTGAGCGGTGACCCCGCGCTTGGATGATCGCTGTTCAATCCTCCCCGATACGGTGCCGCCACGGGTAGCGCTGACGATCAGTGGAACATTCGATCGTTCCGCCGGAACGGTGATAGTAGCCGGTTCCAGCAGGTAGCCTTGGGCGGTCAGTTCGTACTCGCCGCTGCTGACACCTCCGATTACGAACGTGCCATCGGACCGCGTGATCACTAGACCCGCAATTTCCGAGTCGGCAAGGTTGCGAAACAAGATCGGTTGGTTTGCAACCGGCCGCCCCTCTGCACCCTGCATTGTGCCTCTTCGCAGAGCCGACTCCTCTTCAAGTGTCAATTGCCTTGCTAAGGCAAAAACCTCGTCCAGCGACTGGGGGTCCCCGCCAAGCGAAGCCACCTCGCCCGCGAACTCTGCGAGCAATGACAGATAGGATTCCCAGGTGTTTCCCGCACGCCGGGTGAAGGGAATCCAAAACGGATCCCACTGATTGTCCGGTAAGCCGTCAGGACGAAAATCCGCTTCGATCGCATCCCAATCAATGACCGCTTGCGTGCGAGACGTCGCATGTTGAGCTTGTAGACTGATATCACCTCCGGTGGGGAATACTCGAAACTCGACCCGCCGGCGCTCGCCTGGGCCCAACACGGCAAGATTGCTGTTTTCTGGAACGCCCAGCAACCGCAGTTGGTTGTCATCGAAGGCCTCTCCCCGCTGGCGATTCAGCAGCGCGTTGGCGGCGAACACGGTAACCACCGGAGTCACCATGTCGACGTTTCCCGCGTTCTCATAGATCAGCGCTGCGGTCAACACGCGTTGGTTTCGAAACTGACTGGGTGTCAGCAACTCGACCAGCAAATCGCTCCGCGTGGCGGCGACAATCTCGATCGCGTTTTCAAGCGTCACTTGTTGACCGGATGTTGGGTCTCGCGCCTCCAGGTCGTAATCACCCAATGGCGCTCCATCGACATCAAATGTCGCCCAGGCGTTCTCACCGGTGTTGCCTGCCAGACGATTGACCGCCACCAGTGTTCTCTGGCCTCCTACCAGTTGGTATTCCAGATCATTCGAAAGACGGCTGCCGAACAACTCGATGGTCGCCGTCCCCTCGTTTCCGATGCTTTGCCGAGCCACCCGATCTATCGACAGAGGTGGGATGGAAGCGGAGAGTGTTGCAGTGAACGAACCCTGATTTTGTCGCGCATAGGCCAACACGTAGGTCGGCTGATCAAAGAATTCAACTCGAATCGACGCCACCGGCGAATCGCGCTCGCTGCTTCGGCCTGCGAATCGGGACCGGGATGGAAGTCGCCCCTGATCGACAAACAGCTCCAACGACGCATTCGCTGTATCGGCTTGCCACGATAAATGTGTGGTCGCCGGTTGTGCTGAAACGTCAAGCCGATAGTAGCGAGAGGTGCCTGCCTCCATGGCCTCCGTGATCGACTCGCCAATCGCAATTACCGGCACGGTTGATTTCAAGGTAGCCGCAGCGATTGCCCAGTTGTTACCCCGATCGACATCGGCGACAGTTCGCGCAGCGTCCGAGACACCGATCACAAACCATTCGCCGTCGACCACCGGCGGCATGACACCGTCGATCGCCACCTGATAGCTACCATGACCCCCGATCGGTTGTATGCGTCTGGCACTGCCGATCAGCAGGTCATCCGCCGAGAGGGCGCGGTCGCGAGACAAGAATGCGGAATCGAACCATCCTCCCGGCAACTCCGTGTTGGATAGGTTCTGCACGGTGTACGAAACCGTCAGTGATTCGCCCGGCCGAGCGGTCGGAGGCGCCGAGATCGATCCTCCATCGATGGCGAGATCGGATGCCGTGGCAAGCGCGTTGAGAACAACCCGATTGGATTCGACGCGGGGATCGAAGAGCGGGTCCACTCCGCTGAAGGACGGTTCCGGTCCATTTCGATTTGCGTAGCTGATGATGTCATAGGCATCACCCGCGGTCGGCCCGAATCCGTCTACCGTTTCAACTTCGATGTTGCCACCAAGGTCCGCATCACCGGTTATCCTCAGTGTACCGAAGCCACCACTGCTGGGACGTCCGGCAACTTGAAAGTGCAGCGAGTTGGGGCTGCGGTCGACGAAATGACCGTTGACCGACAGCGTGCTACCCGAACCAATACGGATTGTTCCCCGCGTCGCCGTCTCTAGGGGATGTAGTATTGCAAGGACAGAGTGTTCATTTTGCACCCGCAGCTCGCCGGTGACGTCGTTCAAGGCAAGTGCTGAAAGTGTCAGCGTGTTTGCAACGGAGCTGATGCCCGAATTGGCGAGGTCCATGTCCCGAACCAACTCTCCAGTCGGGGTAAGTTCTCGGAGGACGGGTTGCCCGCTGCCAACAACAAGCAGGTTGCCCGTCTCGCCGACGACCTCAATATCGCCGAATTCGACGTTGAAGCTAGGACTCCCTTGAGGAGCGGCCGAAAGCGATTGAATGATCACACCGGTCGATGGATCGACTTCGTGAATGTTGTCGCCGGCCGACCGGCTCAAGACAAAGATCCTACCGCTCGACGAATCAACTGCAATTCCAGGCGTGGATGCGGGGACATCATCCAACGCTACCGAAGCAATGGTTTCACCGGAGGCAACGTCCAGAGCGTAGACCATCGGCGGACTGTTCTGCCCGCTGATATAGATCAGGCTGCCGGACGGTACGAGTGTGCCCCCGACGTTGATGGGGGAAGTGGTGAATTCCAGATCCGAAACACTGTCCACCAGTCCACCGGGTCTGGGAATCGCGGGCAGTATCTCCGTGCCGTCGGCCGTGAACCGCCGAATGCTCTCGCCTCGCCTCAATTGAAAGTACTGATCGTTTAGCGGGTCCACTGCCAGGGCGATCAGTCGGTTGGTTCCCCGGACATGGATACCAGCGACCTGCGTGGATGTTCGTTCAACCCCATTCACCAGATCGCCGGCGGTAGCCAAGTCTCGGCCGCCCCGCAGCTGCAGTGTTCCGCCGTTCTCAACGAGTCCGGAAAGGTTGGCAAATGTGGAAAGGCTTCCTTCCAGCGAAATCCCGGCCAGGTTGGTGGTGATCGAAGGCACCGCATCGTTGGCGTCAAGGATTCGAATCGTTGATCCGGGGCCGGCCACCCATTGGCCGCCGTGAAGTGTGCCTGCGGCATCGAGTTGTTTGACCGGAACGGCAATTTCCAGAACGCCACTGCGCACGTCGACCACCCCGGCATTGCTGAAGAACGTGCCTCGGCCAAAATTTCCACTGATGGTGGAAACTTCGCTGCCGGCCGACTTGAGAAGCGTTCCCAGGTTGAAGAAGGTCGAGCCGAAGGATTGGAAGTTGACGATCTCCAGGTCTGCATCGCCGCGGATATCCCAGAGTCCGTCGTTGACGATGAACGAGGTCTGCTTGAGAGAGAAGGCGGCATCGGCGCTTTGAATGATCGTTCCCCGGTTGGTCAAGTTCACGCGAGCATTGATCGGTTCCGGACCGACAAGGGTGATGGATCCCTCATTCACAACGCTTCCGTGGCTCATGCCGTCGACGGCGCCGATCCAATGAAACATCCCCTCAGGAAAATTCAGTCGAAGTGGATTCTCCTCGAGTGCTTGCAGCCCCGTCGTTAGTTCCACGCGGCCGTCACCCGAGCCGCTCAGGCGTCCACCACCAAAGAGCGCACCACCGCCAAAGCTGTCGAGACGGGGTGCAAGTTCGATGACCGCACCCGATGCGACCACGACGGCTGCGGCGGTGTCGATGGTGATCGATCCCACAAACTTGAGCCGTCCCGATCGAACGTCCAGGCTGCCCTGCTGCACGAACATGACATTGGAAAATAGGCCGAAAAGCGATTCGCCCGCTCCTCCGGACTTAGAGATCGTTCCGGCATTGGTCAGCTGGATGGTGTCAAGCATGATATCTGCTTGAATATCGATCAACGCATCTGGTTCGTTGCGTAGCTCCGTTGACGTAACCCCGGTCAGCCCCGCTTGCAACTCGATCAGCCCTTCGTTAATCAAGTGGTTCTCGAGCCGTGGATTGCCCTGCCCAGACACCGTGATCGTCCCGCGATTAACAAGCGGTGCCGCTGCGCTACCCAACACGCTGCCATCGGTCCAGACAAACATGCCGACAGGAAAATCGAACACGGCCGCGCCAGGGTTGCCCGTTCGATCGGTGCGGAGTGTGCCGGAATTCAAGACAACCGAACCGGCGCCGATGCCCGAATAGTAGCCTGAGTAGTAGGCCGAATCATTGCCACCGGTCAAGTCGAGGACCGCACCCTGGGCGACCAGGAATGTTGCGCCATGATCGATCCGATGTTGACGCTCCGATCCGGTAAGCCGAAGTGTTCCGCTTTGCACATCAATCGTGCCGCCGCGGTGGTTGAAACGGATCGAGGTGGAGAACGAGCCTGTAAACCGCGACTCACCCGAACCGGCGACCTTTCGCAGAGTGCCGGAGTTGTGGAACATCGAGTCGCTGGTCGAGTGCAAACCGACATCGCCCTGCAGATCCCATCGAGCACCAGTATGGTTGTCGATCGTGACGCGAAACAGATCCATTGTCGTGGACTGAACCACCTCGCCAAAATTGTCCAGCCGGCCAGTGAGAGTTTTGGAGCCGGCCGCGGAGGCATCAAGTACGGCGCCGGCCGCGATCGTCAGTCCCGGCAGGATATTCAGTTCGCCGCTTGTCCAGTTCAGTCGATCGGTGATCGTCGACTGCGAGTTGATGGTAAATGTCGCCGCGTTCAGTTCCAACACCGCCAGTTCGGCTGATCCAACCGATCGAATCTCGCTGTTGTTCACCAAAAGACGCTCCGTTGAACGAATCGAACGAGCGACGGCGTCAGCGTTCACCGTTACCGTGGGATCAGCCGCACCACGATCGATGACGACCGTGTCATTGAAACCTGGAACACCTGCATTGCCCTGCTCGTCGATCCAATTGCCTGGGTCGTGCCAATCGCCGTCCGAATCGGTATTCCAGGTTAACGCGGCCAACAGGTGCCTTGGTTCGAGCGTTTCGATCAGACGCCTTCTCGCTTGTTTCCGGCGAGTGATATGGGGCGTCTTCCTACGCCCAAGAGATCGCGAAATCGCGAAGAAAGAAGGCCCATTCATGATGCGTTTCCAGGTTGTGGCATATTCAAATGTTAGTGAAACCACAACGATCTACGCAGTTGGACTCGGCTTTCTGTCAGACTCCGCAAGTATTTTTAGGGGAATTTTTGGCGGCCTGAGGGCCCCGATTACTCCAGGAATCCCTCCAATTCTTTGCGGAGCCGTGCCAACACACGAGACTTTGCCAGGTACGCACTGTTGATGGTGATGCCAAGCTCACGAGCGGCATCTGCCGCCTTTTTTCCCTCCATCACCTGCAGTCTGCATGCTGTCCACGTCACCTCGTCGATGTCCGAATGCACAAGGTCGAAGGCGCGGCGAACGAGATACCGGCGATACTCCTCTTCTTCGAACAGGTCGGCCGCAGACGGTTCGGTCGGACCATCAAGCTCCGCTACATTGGTACGTGCCGAACTGGCTTTGTTTTGCCGATGAAGATCGGTCGCTTTGTTGATCGTGAGCGTTCGTAGCCAACCGCGGAATCGTCCGCCAGAGTCATACCGAAAATCGGGAAGAGCGCGGACGAGCGTAGCCATCACCTCCTGCACCAAATCGGCTGAGTCGGCAGCATCAAGTCCGCGACGCCGGCCCCAATGAAAGACCAGCGGAGCGTAAAGATGAACGAATCGTTTCCAGGCTTCTGCGTCGCCAGGATCACGTAGTCGCTCCAGCAAACTCACCGAAGTCGAATCCATCAGTTTGCAACCACGGTTGGTTCGGACGTGGTCACGCCAAGCTCCGTATCGGTTCAATCGACTGGTTCACCGGCAACCACCTCTCGGCGCTAGACGCTAGTTCAGTTCCTCTTCGATCACTTCCTTCATCTCGCGAGTACCAATCGCGCCCCAAAGCCCATAGGGACTTTCGGATCCAGGCGTTGTACTGCGAAGCGAATTGTTCAACGCAGGATTGCTTCGAACGACCGGATGCCGCGAGTTGCCCGCATCGATCGAATCGGTGATGAAGATGACCGAACCGTCTCCCATCAAGACATGGGTTCCACCGGGATGCCGGCTGCTGGGAGGAAGAACACCAGTGTCAAAATCTCCGCCACCGCCAATGCATACTTCGCGATTGGGCGGCAGGATCGTGGTCATGCTGGTGTAAACCGGAACCGAATCGCACCAGCGAAACCCACGTCTCCAGCCTTCGCTACCCAGGTGGGGATCGGCCGTCGCATTGACGATCGACGGATGCCAGTGTTGCGGCCGATCGGGATCGATGGTGTCGGGCCGATCCGCGCATGCGCTGGGATTGCTGTGAATGTTTTGGTACCCGATTCCAAAAAGCGGATCGGCTTTGATTTCGCGATTGCCCAGTCCGGTAACGATCTCACCCGCCGCAACCGTGGTCGCCAAACCGTCGACGATGTCCCGAAACTTCATCATTTTGCGGTTGTAGAAAAAACCTCGGTTCGCGGCGTCGGCCTGCAACAGGTGATCCTGGTCCCAGGCACCCTGGTGCCAACGCCAAAACCCGTGACTGACCCAGTCGGTCGAATCGCCGATGTTCGCCGCGTAATTCGTGCGACCGATTCCGGGTGGGCTGTTGCCTGGATCACTGGGACAACGAAGCGTGGGAATGTTGGTCGCCCACGGATCGTAAGCCGCCGCCCAGGGCCGCGGCCCCATCGCCGGCCAATCGTATGCCCCGTCGCCATCGTCGTCCCACTCTCGCGATATCGTTTCCCAGATCGTTTGCTGCTCGATGAAAGGTGTCAAACCGACCAGCCAGCTGAGTCGAAAACGATTGTTGTCGCCCCAGGTGTTGTTGATGCTGCCGCGGCTGGGCGTCCAGAAGTCATAAGTTCCTCCCGATTGCATGGGCAGGTTTTTGAAGGAGGAGTGATAGTTGTGCAGCGCCAAACCGATCTGTTTGAAATTGTTGCTGCAGCTCATCCGACGCGCCGCCTCGCGCGCCGCTTGGACGGCGGGAAGAAGGAGTCCGATCAGAACTCCGATGATCGCGATCACCACCAACAGTTCTACAAGCGTGAATCCGACCCGTCGCGACAAAGGCCTGCTCATCCGGCGCGCTCCCGAAAATCCAACCAACAATGCTAGAAAACGTGACCGGCTATTATTGCCCTTCGATGAGACCTGGGAGGAGCTCGGCCGGCAAAAAATCTTCTCACCGCGACACCTTCACGGGGACATACGCTCCGCCAAAACAGGGGGTGCGTGGGCCATTTGGCTAGTTTTGGGCCTCGTCGTCAACCGAGCCCATGGTTGTCTGTTCGTATTCCTTTTCCTCGGCGTCGGTCATGATCGGACGTTCATCGGTTGGCATGACAGTTGCTTCGCCGCCTCCGCACCCCACGAACAGGCTCGCCGAACCGACGAGCAAAAGCAGGGTGGAAACGAATTGGCCACACTTCATGTTTACGTTCCTCGACTCAGATCGGGCGGATGGTGACTGGAAGAGCGGTGGCGGCGGAGATCCGGCATCAATTTAGACCAGCAAAACAGCCGAGTCCATTCGATGACGGCGAAACCAATCTCGCTGCCGACAAGTATCATCTTGTAACGGATCGGCGACACCGAATCGCGGTGGGCCTATTCTGAAGCAGTCGGTATGGTGACCACCATCGTCACAAGATGGTTTCCGCTCGTCGATCATGCTCGCAAGTTCCAGGTGAAAGTAGAAAATGTATCGTTGGATTGTTCCGATTTTGGCTGTATTGCTGACAAGCGTTCATGGTCGCGCCGCCGAGCAAACGCTTGGCGTGGTGTCGCTTGACCAAATCGACCTGGTCGACTTTCGTGGTCGCACCTGGACGCTGGACGATTTCAAGGATGATTCGTTGTTGGTCGTGGCGTTTTTGGGAACAGAGTGTCCGCTTGCCAAGCTCTATTCAGTTCGGCTGGCGGAGATTGCCGAGGCGTATGAGGCTCGTTCGGTTCGAGTGATTGCCGTGATGAGCAATCGTCAGGATTCGCTTGAAGAAATCGCTTCGTTTGCGATGCGTCAGAAACTGGAGTTTCCAGTACTGAAAGATGCCGGCAACCAGTTTGCGGACAAAATCGGCGCGGAACGGACGCCGGAGATCTTTGTTTTTGATGCTTCACGAAAGCTTCGTTATCGAGGCCGCGTCGACGATCAATACGGAATCGGCTACGTCCGCGATCAACCGCGCCGTCACGACCTGAAAATCGCGCTAGACCAGCTACTGTCGGGACGCAAGGTGGCATTGAAACGTACATCGGCCGTCGGTTGCATCATTGGACGCACGAAGCAGGCCAGCGGCGAAGCCAAAGTGACCTTTGGCGGCGACGTTGCCCACATTCTGAACAAGCGATGTGTCGAATGTCATCGCGACGGAGAGATCGCGCCCTTTTCGTTGTCCGACTACGACGAGGTTGCCGGGTGGTCGGACATGATTGCCGAGGTGGTTCGTGAAGGCCGCATGCCGCCTTGGCATGCCAGCGGCGATCATACGAAGTTCGCCAATGATCGCCGCATGACGCAGCAGGAAAAGGAAACGTTGTACGCCTGGGCCGATGCCGGCGCACCGGCCGGCGATTTGAGTGACCTGCCGAAGCTTCCCCCGAAGGTCGATGGCTGGCAATTGCCGCGCCAGCCCGATCACGTCTTTTCCGTCAGCCCCCAGCCGTTTGATGTGCCGGCCACCGGGGCGGTGCGATATCAGTATTTCCGTGTCGATCCAAAGTTTGAGCAAGATGTCTGGATGGAGGCGGCGGAACTCAAGCCGGGCAATCGAGAAGTGGTTCATCACATCCTGGCTTTTGCCGTGCCCAAAGGACAACGCCGCGGTCTGAACGGCGCACGCGGCTTTTTAGTGGGATACGTGCCGGGAGCCCGCTTGGAACTCGCCCCCAAGGGATACGCAAAGAAGATTCCGGCCGGCAGCGAGTTGATTTTCCAGGTTCACTACACGCCGGTCGGGACTCCCCAACGGGATCAGTCTCAATTGGGAATTGTGCTTGTAGATCCCAAGGAAGTAACGCACGAGGTCGTTACCACCAGCGCCGTGCAGTCTCGATTTCAGATCCCGCCGGGTGATGCCAATTACCAGACCGACGCCACCGGCCCACGATTCCCAGCAAATGCGACGTTGCTAAGCCTGAGTCCGCACATGCACGTCCGCGGCAAGTCCTACCGCTACGATCTGCACTTGCCGAGTGGAAAAACGGAAACGGTATTGGACATCCCAGCTTACGATTTCAACTGGCAAACCACCTACGCGCTGGCCCAGCCCAGGCAGGTTCCCAAAGACGCCTACTTCGTTTGCACGGCAACGTTCGATAACAGCGAAGCGAATTTGAACAACCCCGACCCGACGGCGACCGTCAAATGGGGCGATCAAACCTGGGATGAAATGATGATCGGGTACTACCACTACGCCGTACCGATCGCGAAAGACGGCCAGGCGAAAACGCTTCGCCAGCGTGTCGCCGATTTCGCAGGCAACACGGCGAAGCTGCGGAAGTTTGATCAGCTTGATCAAGACAAAGACGGCAGAATCACACGAGCAGACACGCCGAAGGCGCTGCTTCCGACGTTTCAACAGTTGGACAAAAACAGCGACAACATCCTGACTCGCCAGGAGGTAGCAGCGGGCGGGTAGAAGCACGGGCTAATTCTAGGGTAGCGAAACTCGCCAAGAGTTTCGGCCGCGCGTGAATCGCCGAAAGTCCTGGCGACTTTCGCTACTGAGACAGAGTAAACATCGACGTTTTCTGCCACCAGCAAGGTTGGGGTAGAGGCAACGAAGAATCGTAGAGCAGGCAGCCTGATCGATGTCGAAGTGACCGGCTAAACTGATGGGCCACCATCAAAACCTCCGGCCGGGAACTCGATGCGAACATGGGATTGATCTACAGCAACGCGCGGTTGCTCTTGGCGGCACGTCGCGAGGGACTGCCGTTTCAGAACGTTGCTACCCTGGGCAGGCAACAGTTTTTTGTCACCCGCGGAGAACTCGATTCGCTGGCAAACGAATTCGAAGCGCAGTCGCAGGAACTACAAAGACTCGCCATCGGCTGGGGTGAATGCGCCGAACCTTTCTTCCAACAGTGCCTGGGCAGCGCACAAGTGGATTCGATCGATTTGTCGAACTACCAATCGGCGACCTTGATTCATGATCTCAACCAGCCGATCGACGATTCGCTACAGCACCGGTTTGACGCGGTCATCGACGGTGGAACGTTGGAACACATTTTCAATGTCCCCGTCGCCTTGGCCAACTGCATGAAGATGGTCCGCGTGGGAGGCAGCGTGGTTCTCTCCACGATGGCCAACAATCACTGCGGACACGGTTTCTATCAGTTTTCTCCCGAACTGTTCTTCCGCGTTTTTCAGCCCGACAACGGATACCAGATCGAGCGAGCCATCCTGGTCGAACATCCTTTTCCGGGCGCGGAGATCTCCAGTCGACAGCGATGCTACGAGGTGACCGATCCCGATACCGTCGGTTGCCGCGTCGGTCTGGTCAGCAGCAATCCGATTCTGATCCAAGTGGTCGCTCGGCGGATCTCCGACACACCGATCTTGGAAACGCCGCCGCAGCAAAGCGATTATCAACAGCTCTGGAACACCGACCAGCAGCCGCCAGTTCCCCCTCCGGCCGCCCCAACCAGCAAGCTTCGACGCCTTGCTGGCAATCTCAAGCGGTCCATCGGCCAGCGTCTGCCGGAGACGACGAAACGCTGGCTGATAGGACGACAACAACGCCGAGAGTATTCGCTGAACAACCGCAAGTTCTATCGGCCCTGGTGACGCGAAACGAATCGGCTGCGAAACAACTCCTAAATGGAGGGCTTCTCCAGTCCCGGCAAACCATTGATGCTCTTCAGGTTGGATTCCAGCTGTGCCTGTCGCAAACCGGCATCATCGATTTGATCGCTGTATTTTCGATACTGGTCTCGTTCTCCAACGTAGTCGTACATTGGCACACCCCAGCCGCACGAATCGGCAATGCGCGTGACAGACATTTTGATGATGCAGCGGGCCATACGCGACGGTGGAAAATGAGACTGCAGTTCCTGCCACTGTGGATCATGTCGCTCAGTCACGGTGGCCCGACCGTGGAGCCGCAGAATCATGGGCGATTTGTCGAATGAACAAAACATGATCACCAATCGCCCGTTCTCTTTCACGTGCGCAACCGATTCGATACCGCTGCCGGTGAAATCGAGATAGGCGACCGTGGTTGAATCAAGGATGCGCAAGGCGTCCATGCCTTTGGGAGAAACGTTGACAAGTCCCTGGTCGTCGCGGGGCGCCGAGCCGACAAAAAACAGCTTCTGCTCTGCGATGAACCGACACAGACGGTCATCCAATTCGTCATACACTTTTGCCATGGCAGGTACCGGAATCTGGTGGGAGTTTGACGTGGTTTCGTTGAGCATCATTTCGCCGCCGATTTTTTGAGCACGCATACAGTCGCTGCGACGTGCGCAGATAGAGGATACCACCAACAACGTCAGGCGTAGCGAAGACAGGCCACTCTAGGTCGCTGCTTGCAAGTACCACCGGCCGGTCAGTCGATAACGTCGATCACCGTAACCCGGCCATCACCGGACACGACATAGAGACGCTGTCCGACCAGGACAGCAGCAAACGGCCAAAACACGGGGATTCTCGCCTTCGTCCGCGACGGCACCCCAGAAAGCACTCCACAGTCAATCCAATCAATCAGTGGAATCGGACAGCTAACGCGGTTGCTGCTGAATTCCTTATCAAAGGACGATATAGAAGGGCTGCGCGAATCTCTAAGAACGGGGGATCCCTCGCTCCCAGCGTAGCCAGGTCAGTACGGGATCGACGGCCTCGTCGCCTATGTTGCGGGCGAGGCCCTGGAAATGCTCTAAGATCGACGAAAAAAGCCCGACTTTGCCTGCCACTAAAATCAGTGAAGCACTCCAGAAAAAAATTTGCACTTCCGAAGCGAGATCTATATATTTCACGGTTCTCACTCCATTCTTAGTGAGCGTATTTCTAACAGATGATTGGGGCATTCTTCAATTGAACAACCTCACCCATTTCAAACGCGTGCCTCCTGATGAGGCTAATACTGCCGACATGAATTGGCAGCGTGCTTGTTGCGATAGTGAACATGGCATACGACAGATTGCCGGTCCCCAGGAATTTACAACAAATTGACTACTCCGGATTAAACCCTCCTACCAGCGTGGAAAGTTGTGAGCAACCTGCGAACCGCCAAGTTTTTTTCGCGGATTCAAATTACTGCTGCGAGTTCATGGTTCAATGCGACATCTATTCACCTTCTTTTTGATAACCGCCTTTCTAGCACTAGATGCAGCGGCGAATGACAACACCAAAACGAAACCCTTAAAGGCCTATATCGTTGTAAGCGCGAACAGACCGGTTCCCGAAGCCACAATTGATTTAGGTGCGGTTTCTGTGGCGGAATCAATCGGTTTTGTCGTAACCTTGGTCAACACGACCAACCAACAAATTCAGTTCAATCGCCTTGAAAAGGCCTGCAATTGCACAGAGTTGTCGCCTGAATCAGGCGTCGTCGAACCGGGTGGGAAGCTGGTCATGCACGTTAAGCTGCAGGCCCCGCGAACTCCTGTCGGCACGCGTGGAGGGGGACGCATCTTATTCTACGACAAGGACCATCATTCGCTATCAGTTGCGCTTACCTACGGGTTTCCTCGCTATGTAGGTAGTCCGGTTCGCGTACTAAACGTGGGATTTGAATCAGACGCTGATACCGAAGAATTCACAATCCCGTTTCATGTCGGACAAGATGTGAAGGATGACGCCTTCGCTATTGAAGCAAAAGGCATCGATGCTAGGTTCAGCTACAAAGTCGATCGCGAGCGAGCTGAACTACGCGGAACGATTGAGCTAGCGCTAGCGGGTAAGAACAAATTCAATCGCTTGTTCGGCCAACTCGACATTGTGAATCTGGGCACTGGAAACGTCCAATCCATTCCTTTGATTCTTGAGCGCGAAGACGCCATCCGGGTTCATCCTCGATCGATTCGATTCATCCAAACACTTGGCACGTCGCAGCACAACGCAAATGTTTACATTCGCTGCACCAAGGACGAATGCAAGGACGAGTCCTGCACGGTAAGAGCGATGGCGCGTGACACTCACCTTCCGTGTGTTGTAAAACGAATCGGGGCGTCGGTGTTCAGGGTTGAGTTTGCGCTCAATGAAGAACAAGTCGGCAGATTGCGATTCGGGGACGCTCGTCAACAACCAAGCAAAAAGCAAGCTGAACTCACCATCACGCATGGCGGCGACAACATAAAGAGAATCGTACCATACTTTTTTCAGGGGTCAGAATAATGAAAGTAAAAACAGAAACCCTTTTGAGTGCCATCGTGACAGTGGCAATTTGCGCCGTGTTTCAATCAAGTGCATTTGGCGAATGCTGGTATCTGGAGCTCAAATACTGCTCGGGTACCTCTAGTCTTTGCGATCCCACCCCATGCACGGAAATGGGGGGAGTTTCGATTTGCCAAAAGGAATTTGGAACAAAACCGTCGAATGGCACCTGGAAGGAAGCCCGTCCGGTAGAAGGGCTTGAAACAGGAGAAGATGATCACGATACGGACTATACGGACTATGCATATTGTACAGTCGCGGAGACCTGTATCAATTACGACGAGTTCTGCTTGGATGACTACTGCGAGGGTAACGGAGTGTTCAACAACTTTGGCATGCCCACCTACAGCGACATGTACACAGTCAGTGCTCAACCTTGCCCCTAAATGAAGACGTTGCAATGAACACACTTCGATGTGTCTTTCTAGCTATTGGCGCAATCGTCACGATCGCTGATGTTCACAGCGACGATGAGGCAAGTTCGAGCTTGGTCATTGAACTGGTTGAGACGCTGGATGGTGCTATCGCCGCTGCTAACTTGGCAACACCTTATGATCTCATCGGAAGGAACGAAACGACCTCCCAGTTCGAGGACGAGATCGTTGCATCTTCAAATCTTGATTTCCGAGTGCAATTCGACGGTGAGCGAGAGTACTTGAGATGGGCATTCTGCGAGAAGAAGGAGGCATTCGACGACCAAGCAACACCCGGGTCGCTGCGATATTTCGCCGCCGAAGTCATTGGTCGAGAGCTTTCTGTGTTTGACGGAGTGCGGCTTGGCCCGCCGAGGCGGTATGAATCATTTAAGCAGGCGGCTGCCCAAGTACGCGTTCCATCACCCGAGATTCTGAGCGTCGTTCCGTATCGGCTGTTTGTTGACTCCAAGCAATCACTGAAACGGCTCAAGGCGACGATTATGCATCCAAACACAACAATCAAAGTGGAACCGTCGCCCGGATCCATTCGTTACGTTGTCCGACACGAAGAATCGGCAAAGCGATATTCGATTCATACCTGGCAATTTCGGTTGCCGGACTATGCGACACAGCTGATTACTCTTGACCGGTCGGTTACTGGAGAGCTCAAGCGGTACTGGACGCAACGCACCATGTGGGAACCGTTCCGCGAGAACATACGTCCTTTTCACATTTCCACGGAAACAGGCATCATACGACGTAAGGAAACAGGATTTGATCTCGGACAAAAGCTGGTCGATGGAGAGTTTTTCTGGAGTGATTTTGACCAAGACATCCCGGACAAACCGACAATTTCTGGGGTTATCAGGATTCAGAAATACCTCGATGAAGGCATAGCAATCGCGAGAAAGAGCAAAGAGGCTGCCCCGGCAACAAAGTAGAGCCGATGGTCAGCGACCGGCTGTGTCTTGCGTCCGAGCCAAATAAGGAGGTTGCAACCTGACGTCGGATTACCCAGGTTGGTTCCTGGGATCTTTGTAGGCGCAGCTTGAATGGCCGTTAGCCCGCTGATCAGCAATAACGCATCGGTGCTTGGGGTTGGCTTTGAGCTTGATCCAGCGATCGGCGAGCACATCGCTGGGGTTTGCGCGTCACAGCAGTTCTTCTACTTGGGGATTCCCTGTATGATTCCACCTCCAAACTCGCTGGGAAACGTCGGTGGCAAGCTCAAAAGGCTACCGGCAGGTGCACCGAGAATCGCTGCTTTGTCAGCTGCCGCTATTGCTTCTTGCTTTAAAGCCGAGAGAGACAAATAGCGCCTAGTATCCTTGGATGGTGCGAGCTTTTGCGGGAGACCGCTTTCAACTGATGTTCGCCAAGCGTCTGTGGTTTGTCTGCGCACGGCTGATATGTAATCATCGGAAATCCGTCTAGCGAGAATCCCAGCAACAATCGCAGCTGCCGCCGACGTATTTCCAAACGAAGCAAACCCACAGCCGAGCGCCGTACTGATTACTTGATGTCGCTCTTTCTCCGCCACTGCGGTAAGAAAGACATCTTGCACCGGGTCTTGTGGATCAGCCGAGTTACTGTCACTATGAAGCGAGACCGATTCATTGTCGTTTAGTTGGGAACATGTGACTGCCATAGCATGCTCACAGGCAGCAGGGAAATCCAGATCGTTGTACCCATCGTTGCCAGCTGGGCAGACAACCGCGACATTCATTTGCGCAAGTCGATCAATCTGGTTGCTTAGGGCAATCGGCTGAGTCCCGTGTAGCCATCGTCCGGGAATGGTCCACCCGATGTAAACAACCTGCACTGGAGCATCGAGTATTTCCACGTGCTCAAGAGCTTCAAGCACCGTCCAGAGCGAATTACTGTGGGGGCCTTTGTCCTCCGTGTCGAATGCCTTGAGGATCACCAGTTCGGCGGACGGGACAATACCCTCTACCGGAAAGTAGTAGTTCGCCAGCTTGGGGTCTAGGCGCAGAGCGTTCGCAGAGCACCAACCTGACAACAGCCCTGCGACCGCTGTTCCATGCCCATGGTTGTCATCAACATTCAGGTCATGATCAACAAAGTTGCGACTATCAGTACTGATGCGCCTTAACGCCCCAAGGAAATTCCGGTAAATCCACGGGTCTGGCGGATCAGAGACTTCTTGCGCTGTAATTTGCTTGGACGAAAGCTTGTGCCTTTCTTCTTTGTACCACTCCTTCACGGTCTCCGACCATTGATCATTGAATTCCTTCTCGAAGGTGGCTACTTCCCGACGTGCCACATTTTGATAGGTAGTCTGTGTCCCGATTGTCGACCTGCTTGCGAGCGGAAGTTTAGATGTTTCGGCAAGTGCCAAACGTTCGAGCGCGTTTATCGCTTTGACTGATCCGCTTGCTGCTGGAGGAAATCTTTCGAGCCAATCTCGTCGTGTATTCAATTCGTCAAACGAGGTTGCGGGTAGATATGGGTGAGGTGAAATGCCGCTATCAACAATCGCGATCCGCACTCCCTCGCCGTGCTCTAACCTCGATTCTCCCAGGTCATGTTGATCTCGCAGCAAAGTCACCCAATTCCCACACGTATACTCGCTATGCACTGCGTCACTAAAGGTAGCAGGTCTTAAACGGTAGTTAGGATGCGCATACGCCACGCGAGGCAATTCGCGAGCCATAATCGAGAATCGTTCAAAACTCCCCTCTTCAATCGAAACCAGAGTTGCTGAAGAAACGCGTAGCATCCTCTCCACGCGACGAAATCCGGGCGCAGGTCGCAGAAGTTCACGTGCGTTGTGAATATCTACATCGCCATGAAAGCCAACAATCGCAGTGTCTTCGTGCCATCGAGCCATTGTTCAACTACTCCTCCAACGATGTTGCTTTTAGCGTCAACGTCAAATTTGCAACTACCTCAACCCCACCGCCGGTTCCACCAAACCCAACCGTACCATTTGCGCCAACGCCAATCTGAAACGAGATTGCATCGACTTCAACATTGGGCAGTCGCCGTAGCTGGCCCATTCCAAACGACATTACTTGGGCGGCCGCGTCAATGCATTCACCAAGCGACTTTTCATCAATAGCGACTCCTTTTAGTACCGACGCAACAGACTTGATTGCACGGCCTTTCAAGCTAGCAGGAGTCGCAACTTCTTCTTGGGTTAGAATAGGTAGCTCAATTACGGCAGACTTTTTGCGTTTCGCCACAGTACTGCACTCCAGGGAAATCGCTGTTCGAATGACCTGATGCTACAGGTTGTAACAAACCATTAATTTAACAGCTGGCTACCCAACGATGCGACTATCAAAAGGTAAATCCATGCGTTACAACAGATAAAATAGGTATGATTGAAAACGCTTATAGTTGATTCCATACTATGTTGCAAGAAACGAGCTTGATCAAATGATCGCACCCCTCTGGATCCTTAGGTCCCGCGAACTCGGGGCCAGCTTGCCTGGAATGAACCTTCCGCCGCCGGATTCTGCGCGAGCACTGCTCCACAGGCAAGGATGATGGCACTACCGCCATCAGGAACAGAACTTGGGAAGAGCATTTCCTTCGACAAGACATCTCAAGTTCCAGTCGTTGTGAATGGAACTGCTTCGTTTTCTAATCACGTCGTGGCAGTTCGGCTTTCAGCCATTCGTCCATTGCTTCGACAGCTTCCTGGGAAGGGATGCCATGTCCTCCGTCAAAATGTAGCCGCTTCTTGTGTGGCTCCGGTGTCCCCAGGTGTTCGAAGTACGGCAATTGCCCTTCCTCGACAGGAAAGACTGCGTCGTAGCGGCCGTTGATCATCAGGACTGGAATTTTCACTCGGGACATGAAATTGTAAGGATCGATTTCGGGTCGTTTCCAAATTCCGCTACCTGCGTGATATCCTCCGTTGATCAAGACTGCCGCCTGAAAACGCTCTTCGACGGCCGCCACAATGGCTCCCTTGGATGCGCCGTAACTGAACCCACTGTAGATCAATCGATCGGTTTGTATCTTGTCGGGCTGTGTCTGCAGATAGTCCACCGTCCTGCGAACGTCCTGAACCAGTTGGATGATTTGATCCGTGCTGCTCGTGTTGCCGGGGCGGCGGCCGTACATCCCCTGGCAAACCGGCAGGCAGACGGCCCGGCCGGTGGCAAGAATCTCGTTTTGGAATCGAACTTCCGCCCCGTCACGACGAGCGGCAAACGACGGTGAATTCAAGGCTCCCAAACCGGGGACCCAGACGATCGTTTCGTAGGGAGCACTGGCGCTGCTGGGAAAGTAGAGGTGGATATCGAATCGCTCTTTTCCGTACGCAGCATCAATCTGAACGGCTTCGTGATGGTGGCCGCCATCGGTTTGGGCATCATCGACTTCCACTGGTGTTGGATTGAGTTTCAAGCCCGGCTTGTGGTTGTATCGACTCAGAATGACCTCCATCACTTCATCGCTTGCCGCGGGCCGGTCAAAGACTCGTCGTCTTTTTTTGACCGGCGCGAGCAACGTCGTTGACGATGGATGCGTCTTGCGACAGGCCACGCATCGGAAGCCAAACCGGGGCAACCGATCCATTGCTTGTCGCAGATCGGGCGCGATGAACATGTAGTCCGGATCGTTCCACGCGCCGCCCCGCATACTGCGTAGTCCCGGATCCTCGGCCGACGAGTTGTAACACCACTCGGCCACGTTGCCGGCCAGATCAAAAATCCGATAAGCGCCGACGCCGTCGTGACTGCCGACCGAAGCTGGTCCGTCACCAAAATTGCTGTGTGGCGTCACGTACTTTGCTGACCAGGAGGCAACGGAAGCTGCGTACCAGTGATGGATGGTCGGCAGAGCCAACCCTCGAAATTCCGCGTAAGCAGCGGCCTCGTACCAGCTGACGCCGTTGACCGGAAAGTCCTCTTTACTCGGTGGATACGTTCCATTGCTCCAGGTTAGCGGTCCGGGCCGACTGGTCTGATCCACGAATCGATCCATCGCCTGGTCGCGGGAAATCACTTCTCCACGGTGTATGAACTCGTGTTTCCAGAACTCGGCATTTTCGTATCCCCCCGCATCCACAAATTCCTTGTACTGGCGATTGGTCACTTCGTACTGGTCCATCAAGAATCCTTCCTTGACCGGGAGGTATCCTGCATTTTTTACGCCGCGCGATTGAATGACTACCACCATCCCTTCACGCGATGATTTGAACAACCGAACTTGCTGAGATTCTTCGTCCGACCAGTTCCGGATGATTTCCCGCGTGTCGAGTTTGGGCGCCTCGAATTTCCAGCGGACAGCACCGCGTGGAATAGAAATGTTCTCCAGTGGAGTCGTTCCCAGCCCCAACCAGGCGCGGCCGGGATCGTCCCAATCGCAGATGAACACGTCGGCGCCCGGCGGATCTGTTTCCAGATTAAGGGGCGACGTGATTTCGTTCCACAATTCATGGAACGAGAGATCATCCTCGGGCAGATCCGGCTGAGTATCCATGGCCAGGCGATAGGCCGCCACGACTCGGCCATCGCCAGTCAACTTGCGAATCCGTGGGAACTGGGCCTGTGCGGTTTCGATGCGCCGTCGTGCCGCCTCCTCACGCTCTCGCTGTGAATCGGTGAGTTCACGTTTGGATTCGCGTTTCTTCCAGTCTTGGTGCTGCTTGATCGCGTAGGTGCCAATCGCGATGGCGAATACCACAGCCGCCACAGCCGTACCGCCGAAGGTAACGGGGACCCGGTTGCGCCTGACGAATTTCCGCATCCGCCCAACAAGAGAGGGGCGATGCGCCTGAATGGGTTTGAATTCCAGGTGGCGGCGCACGTCGTCTGCGAGTTCACCAGGGGTCTGATAGCGCTCGTTTCGATCCTTGGAAAGTGCCTTCAGCACGATCCAGTCGAGATCTCCCCGAATCAAACTCGGCAGATGTTTCGCGTCGGTACCGCGCCCCGCAGCGATGGCCGGTAGCGTGTCACTGGTCGCCACACGAGTACTGGGCCGTGGTGGTTCTTCTTCACCGATGATTCTCAGCACTTCATCAAAACCGGTGCAGCGCAATCGCTCCCGTTCGAAGGGGGGTGTTCCGGTCAACAATTCATACAGGAGTACGCCAAGCGAGTAGATGTCAGTACGCGTGTCGACGTCAAGCTGGTTGAACCGGCTCTGCTCCGGACTCATGTACTCCAGCGTGCCGACGATCTGGCCGAACTGGGTGAACATCGTCTTGTCAGTCAGCGACTGGTTGAGCGCCTTGGCCAATCCGAAATCGATGATCTTTGGCACCCTGCGGTCGTCGTACTCTGCGACCAATACGTTGGAAGGCTTGAGATCACGATGGATGATTCCCTTGTGATGGGCGTGTTGCACCGCGTCGCAAACGAGCATGAACAGTTCCAACCGTTCGCGGGTTGAGACATGATTCGCGTCACAATACTTTGTGATGGGCATGCCCTTGACCAATTCCATTGCGAAATAGGGGCGGCCTTTCTCCGTCGTGCCGGCATCGAAGACGCGAGCGATGTTGGGGTGATCCATCATCGCCACCGCCTGACGCTCTGCTTCAAAGCGGGCGATGACCTGCTTGCAGTCCATGCCGGGCTTGATGACTTTCAGCGCAACGCGACGCTTGACCGGTTTCTTCTGCTCGGCCATGTAGACAGCGCCCATGCCGCCTTCGCCAATCTGCTGAAGCAACTTGAAATTGCCAATTTGTGCGCCGGGCTGCTCGGTGGAGGACTGGTCGAGCGTGGCGTCGACTTGGAGGGGCGGAGATTCCAGAAAACTCTTCGCTTCCCTATCCCGCAGGAGGAGATCTTCGATTTCGGCTCGAAGCTGAGGGTCGTCCGCACAGACTTCGCTCAGATAGACATTTTGCGCCGAGGCATCAACCAATTCCGCGGCGATATTGAAGATATCGTCCTTGCTCGGTCGCTGGGCACTCATGAAAAATACTCGTTGAGGTTACGTCCGCCTTTCTATGCGTCTTCCGCATGCACGGGGTATCAGACTTTCAGGAAAAAAATTGGGGGACGCTAATTTTCCGGGAGATCCTGGTCTCCTTCCATCTGCCGATGCAGCCAGACGCGCGCATAGCGCCAATGGCGTTTGATCGTGATGGTCGAAGCACCAAGCACGTCGGCGACTTCATCGTGGCGAAGGCCCGCGAAATAACGCAGCCTGACGATCTCGGCAAGTTCTGGGGATTCAGCCGCCAGTTTGTTCAGCGCTTCGTCCAAGGCGAGCAGATCAAGTTGCGAAACTCCACCCTCCCACTGCACGTCGTCCAGAGGTACACGGTTCAGCTCGGCACCTCGCTTGAGCGTACTTTTTCGCCGCGCTCTTTCGACCAGGATTCGCCGCATCGATTCAGCTGCCGCCGAAAAGAAATGTCGCCGGCTGTCCCAGTGTTGCAATTTCGCGACGTCGACCAGCCGAAGGTAAGCTTCATGCACCAGCGCGGTCGCTTGCAACGTCTGGCCGGGCTGCTCATGAGCCAACTTGGCCACCGCAAGTTTCCTTAATTCGGCGTACACCATCGGCAACAACTGATCAGCAGCCGACGGATCGCCCTGTTTGATCTGGGAGAGAACCTGTGTCACGTCATTCATAAAAACTAGAATACTGCCCACGGCGGAGTAGAGCGAACTCGTAGCATGACCGTCTCGGTCGTGACTGGTGGCAGTTCATTGTAGGCAGACTTGTCCCCAAGTCGGCGAGTACAGGATCGCCGACTTGGGGCAAGCTTGGGACAAGCCGGCCTACCACGGAAGGCACGCTCGGACGGCGGGGACCGCCGCACTACGATGAACCCAACAAAAAACCCCGCCAGGGTATCTGGCGGGGTTTGCATGTTGCATTCGTTAGATTCGAGTCGTGTGAGACTCAGTTGGAGCTGTTGTCAGGCGTGGGTGCCGGAGGAGCGTCGTCCGTTGCGGCAGCTTCGCCACCAGCGTCACTGCTGCTGGCCGGTGCGGCGAGTTCTTCGCCACCGGTAGCGGTCTGGACACTGCCAGGAACCAGGGTTTCGCCCGGTGCCAGTTCGATGCCTTCGCTGGATGCACCACCAGCGCAACCGCTGCATGCAGCCGGCGCGGCGGCGACTTCGCCACCACAGCAAGGTGCGGGGGCCGCGTCACAGCAAGGAGCCGGAGCCGGTTCGCAGCAGGAGTTGGACTTGCAACGTCCAAACAGCCGGCAACGCTTCCGTCCCGAATCGCAGCAAGGCGCGGGGGCCGCATCACAGCAAGGTGCCGGAGCGGGCTCGCAACAAGGTGCGGGGGCCGGTTCGCAGCAAGGCGCTGGAGCGGGCTCGCAGCAAGGTGCGGGCGCCGGTTCGCAGCAAGGTTCGGGAGCACAGCAGTTTCGGGCGTCACGCTTGGCTTTCAGCCGCGCGAGCAGTCCGCCACCGCCGCAATCCTTCTTCAACAGTCCGCCGCTGTGACCTGCCAGAAGTCCGCCGCCACACTTTTTGGCGCGCAGTTTCGAGAGCAGTCCGCCGCCGCAGTGACCTGCTTCGGCAACATCATTCATTGCGAGTGCCGCACCAATCAAAAGCGCGAACGCGGCAACGCCGCTCACCACAGTCCGATTCATCGAATTCTCCCAAGAGTTTCGGAGTGTTTGGTGCGATCCGAGTTCGCACATCTAAGTTGATGAGCCCTATTCCTGGGGCCCCACGTGTCGTCGAGACAGCCGGTGCTACTACCACTTTGCCGCTCGATCCCCTTTCGCAACCAACAATTCACGCAAGATAGGAAGCCTGAGTTGTTTTTGCCGGTCGCACAATTTCGACGATACAGTAACCCTAGGCGAAATGGTGTCAATCGGCCCTACGACCAATTTTTTCAGCTTTGGCCCAGATCGTTCGATTTCCTCGTCGATGGCGACGAAATCGGTGCAAAATAAAACCCCACCAATGGCGGGGTTTTGTGCATAAAATGGGAGCGAGGTGATTTCATCGCCCCGAGCCGGGAATTAGCGGGCAAAGGGGGGCTACCGTAGGGTAGCTGGGGCGGTACCAGAAGCCTGTGACGGAGTGTCCGAGTTTTCTTCGCTGGTGGCACCCAACATTTCGGCCATCAGCTCACCATTTTCGAAATCGATGATCACTGGTTCTTCGTCGGCCTTCAGCTGCATGGCCAGGCCGGAGATCCGCCAGCCTGCCGATTCGTGCTCCACGGCCCAGACGACTTGATATTCAGCGTGCCCACCTTGATCGTCCGGTTCGCTCCAGATGCTGTGGACCAGTGCGGAACCCTCTTCGACCTGCTGGAATCGGGTGACTTTGAAACCGGCATCGGGCGATCCGATGGGCTGGATGGATCGTCCGATTCGGGCAAGTTCTTGTTGAGCCCGTTGGGTGAGCAACTGGCCGGCACCGGAATCCTCTCCGCCCCGCCGCACCTGATCTAGAAACTGGCTGACCACGTCCATCGGCGAGGGTTCGGAAGGGGCGGCTTGAGGCGCGGGCGCACCTTGAACGTCGGTGGTACCAGCGACTTCCGTCTTGCCGCAGCCGAGGCAGACCAGCAGTCCCGTCAAGGCGATCAAGTGAATGCTGCGAAGCATTTTGTGGGTCATGGGAGTCATGAAAACGCGGGGGAAGGGGAAAGAAACGGACGATCGTCGGAGCGGATCTAGAAAAACTTCCCGGCCGGCGTCAAGGGAGACTCCTCGCCGACGAATCAGAAGAATGCAGGCACGTCGATCTGAAAAAATCGCTTCTTGGGTGGCGGCGAAACTCGCCAAGAGTTTCGGCGGACCGAAATTCACCGGAAGTCCTGGCGACTTTCGCTACCCTGCCGGCATCCGAATCAGGCCTAGATCGCCCTGGATTCACCTATCGCCTGGGGTCGCTTTGTTTCACAATGGCGGCCAGTGCATGGTCGATAGTGGCCCCGGAGAGGTTGGAGGGAGAAAGAAACGAGATGGGATCAGACGAAACCAACGTCATCGCGGTCGACGGAGAGCGTATTGACCTTCGCAACCGCTTCTTGGCCGCGTTTTACGCCTGGTTGATTCCGGGTGCCGGTCATTTTTATCAGCGGCGTTATGCCAAGGGGAGTTTGTTTTTCGTTTGCATTCTTTCGACTTGGATCTTGGGTTTTGTACTGGGCGGCGGTCACGTGGTTTACGCCTCCTGGCAGCCGGGTGACATCCGCTGGCATTACGTGTTGCAAGCGGGAGTCGGCGCGCCGGCGCTTCCCGCGCTGGTGCAGGGCAACCGAATGCGACTGGCAACCGACAACCGCGGCGAAACCGACCCCAACTACCAGCCCCATTGGGGCGGTTTCATGGCGCCCCCGTTTCGGCCGGTCGACGAAAAGGAACCGGACGAGGTCTCGGCGTGGTACGCGCGGTTCGGTGCCGGCTACGAAATGGGTACCTGGTACACCGTGATTGCCGGCCTGTTGAACATCCTGGTGATCTACGACGCCTATGGCGGTCCGCTGGCGGTGCCGATCAGCGGCCGCAAGAAGGAGAGCGAGGAGGAATCGGAGGACGACGGCGACGCCAGTGAACCACCCGATGTGTAAACAGAACCAACGGTAGCGAAAGTCGCCAAAACTTTCGGCAAGCGACCGAGAGGGCAGAAACTCTTGGCGAGTTTCGCTACGAGAATTCGCATTGAAAACGAAACAAGATCTACTCGAATGATTTCGATCTCACCCACCTACCTGCTGTATTATGTTCCGTTGATCATCGCGATCGCGCTGGTATTTGGTGCGACGCGTCATGAGAATACCACGTTGATTTTGCAGCATTCCTGGTACACCGCGCGGTGGATCACGGGATTCATGGGGATCATTTTTGCAGTTTTATGTGTGCTTGGCTGGTTGGTTTGATGGGCAACCGGTCAGCGGTGGCAACGTAGCAGGACACCTTTCAATCGATGAGAGTCCTAACTCTCGGTGGCGGAACCGTTGGCCGCTGGATCGCCGACATGCTTTGCCGGCGTCGCCATAGTGTCACCGTCGTTGACACCGATCCGGATAACGTCAGGCGAATCAACAGCGAATTGGATGTCCGCGCGATCGAAGGAAGCGCCTCGCGGAGCACAGTGCTGTTTCAAGCCGACGTTTGCGCCACCGACATGTGTTTGGCCGTCACCGGTGACGATGAAGTCAATATCGTGGCTGCCAGCATGGCCAAGGCGCTGGGTGCCCGCCGCAGCATTGCCCGCGTCTACGCGCCGGCGTTTCGCGACCTGAGCACCTTTGACTATCAACAACACTTCAACATCGACAGCCTGCTGAGTCTGGAGCAGCTGTCCGCTTTTGAATTGGCCCGGGCGATTCGCAATCCTGACGCGATCCCGCTGGAACACTTTGCCCGCGGCCAACTGGAGGTCTACGAAATGCAGGTCCGCGGCAAATCGGCCGCTGCCGGACACCGATTGTTGGAACTGAAATTGCCTCCGGCGGTTCGGGTCGGTTCGATCGCCCGCGAAGGCAGGATGTGGATCGCCAGCGGACAGGATGAAATTCGCGCCGGCGACCGAGTAAGCTTGATCGGCATGCCCGATGCTGTTGCAAAGGCCCGGTCGCTGTTTGGCGTCTCCGGCCTGAAAAAGACTCGCCAGCGAGTGATGATCGCCGGAGGCGGCGAAACCGGTTATCACCTTGCCAATTCGCTGAGCCCGCACGACTATCGAACGGTATTGTTGGAACGAAGCGCCGATCGATGCGAGCAACTTGCCAAGCTGCTGCCCGAAGTGACGGTGGTACATGCCAACGCGAATCGGCGCAGTGTGTTGGAGGACGAAGGGGGCGGCACCGTCGATTATTTTGTCGCCTGCAGCGGCAACGACGAAAGCAACATCATGGCGGGAGTCGAAGCAAGAGAATTGGGAGCCTCGCGGGTGATGTGCGTGGTCGGACGGCCTGACTACGCCAACGTCGTCGGCAAGCTTGGCATCGACCGGGCGGTCAGCGGACGCGATGTCGTTGCCCGACAGATTCTTGGCTTCTTGAACGAAGGCGCCATCATCAGTCAAAGCCGTCTGCCCAACGGCGCCATCGGCATCTTCGAATTGGAAGTGCTCGAAGGAACTCGCGTGACCGACGCGACGCTGGCCGAGTTGCCCTTGGCCGGCCGATGTTTGATTGCCGCGATCCAACGAGACGGTTTTGTTCGTGTTCCTACCGCCGATGATCGGCTGCGATCGGGAGACGTGGTGGTTGCCCTGATCGACCAGACAGCCGCCGCAGATTGTTTGGCTCTTTTTCATGCGTGACGCGGACGATCCTTTGACCCGCCGGGAGCCTGCAGCCGCGATCAAGGTTTGGGCCGACGTGGGTGGAACGTTCACCGATTGTTTCGTGATCGGTCCCGACGGCGTGCGCGAAACGAAAGTCCTTAGCAGCGGCATCGTCCGCGCGTCTGTGGAGCGACAGGATGGCCCGCGAGGCCTGATCCTGGGTCGTTCCGGAAACGACCTGCCCGATCGATTTTGGGAGGGAGCGAGATTGTCGGTCGTTCGGTCCGACGGAACTTCGCTGCCGCTGGGAACCGTCTGCCGTCACGACGCAGCTGCGGCAACGATCCGGATCGATCGGGAACTCGATCGGTCGCCGTGGAACGATGGAAAGCAGGTGGTCGAACTGGATGCCGATCTGGAAGCACCGGTGTTGGCGGCCCGGATGTTGTTGGGCATTCCGCTGTCGAAACCTCTTCCCGCCCTGGACGTGCGCCTGGGTACAACCCGCGGAACCAACGCCCTGCTGACTCGCCGCGGCGCCAGGACCGCGTTGTTGGTCACCGCCGGGTTTGCCGACATCCTTCGCATCGGCGAACAGAACCGGCCGGATCTGTTTTCACTGGCGATCGAAAAGGTCTCGCCGCTGACCGACGTGGTGATCGAAGTCCAAGAGCGATTGGACGCGAAAGGGAACGTGCTGAAAAGGATTGACTTGGACGATCTTCGCAGGCAGCTCACCCGCCTGCGCGAAGTCGGCATCGAGTCCCTTTCGATTTGCTTGCTTCATGCCCACGTCAACGATGTTCACGAACGCGCGGCGTTGCAGGCGGCGCGGGAAGCGGGCTGGACCGATGTCAGCCTGTCCAGCGAAGTGTCGCCGCTGATCAAATTGGTCTCGCGAGCCGAAACCACGACGTTGGACGCCTATCTGAATCCCGTTTTGGCCAGTTACGTCGGCAAGGTCGGAAAACAGTTTCTCTCGCCAGTGCCAAGTGCGCATGCCAGTTCGGAGAACGGGCCGACCGTCGGCGATTTCTCCGAAGTCGCTTCGCAAACTCGATTTCGATTGATGACCAGTGGCGGCAACCTGGTCACACCGGCAGCCTTCCGAGGTCGCGACAGCATCCTTTCGGGACCCGCCGGCGGAGTGGTCGCGCTGGCGTCGGTGGCGCGAGCCGCTGGTGCCAGTGCGGCAATCGGACTGGACATGGGCGGAACGAGCACCGATGTCAGCCGGTATGAAGGCCGCGTCGGCCGCCGCTACCAGTCGCTGATCGGCGGTGTGCGAGTGATGACGCCGATGATGGATATCCATACCGTGGCCGCCGGCGGAGGTTCGATCTGCCGCTTCAGCCACGGCCGAATGCACGTCGGTCCTGAAAGCGCCGGCGCCGATCCGGGACCGGCCTGCTACGGTCGTGGAGGCCCGCTGACGATCACCGACGTGAACTTGTTGCTGGGCCGGTTTCCGCAAGATCGCTTTCCACTGCCGCTCGATCGCGATGCCGCCCAAGCGCGGTTGGTCGACATTGCCCGGCAAATGCACGAAGACAAAAAACATCCCTTCCCAATGGTGGCTTCGCCGGATCGCCTGGACCAGTTGGCCGATGGATTTTTGCAGATCGCCGTGACGCACATGGCCGAAGCGGTACGCACCGTCAGTACCGCGGAAGGAACCGACCCACGCGAGATGACGTTGGTCGGATTCGGCGGCGCGGCCGGGCAACATCTTTGCCGCGTGGCCGACGCGCTGCAGATGCGACGGATTTTGGATCATCCCCACGCCGGGATGTTGAGCGCGCTCGGCATGGGCCTGGCGAATGTAGGCCGAGTCGTGACACGAGGCGTTTATCAGGTTGTCGACGAGACAATCGGAACGACGATCGAACAGGTTGCTGAACAACTACGAGATCAGGCCGAGTCGGAACTTCTCCAAGAACAATCCGAATTGCAGACTTCGCCCGATTTCCAGTGGGAGTGTGACCTCCGTTACGTCGGTACCGAGTCGGCACTGTCCCTTTCGCTGCAGCCGACCAGTTCTTTAAGCGATCGGTTTCACCACAAGCATCGTCAGACGTTTGGCTACCACCAGGGCGACCGCGATGTCGAATTGGTATCGATACGCTGCGAAGCCACACTCGCCCCAGCCCCTTTTGAAAGCCCCAAGATCCAGCCTTCGGCCAAGCGCGCCGCATGCTCCACCATCGCCACCCGGTTCGCGGGCCATTGGCAGGACGTCGATGTCGTCGATCGCGCCCGGTTTTCTCCAGGACAGGCAGTCGTCGGTCCGGTGATGATCGTCAGCGACTATTCGACGTTGTTGGTGGAACCGAATTGGCGCGGATCCGTTCTTGAGGACGGTACGATCGAACTGATCCCGGGCCCATCGAACCAACGTGCAAGACGTCCTAGTGACCTGTCGAACCAACCACAGCAGCAAAGTGGCAATGAACCTTCCGGGAAGCCACCGAATTTTGCCGACGATCCGGTCTTGCTGGAAGTCGTCGCGCGTCGATTGCAAGGCATCGCTGATTCGATGGGCGAGGTGTTGCGGCGGACGTCGGTCAGCGTCAATGTCAAAGAGAGACGGGATTACAGCTGCGCAGTTTTTCGCGGGGACGGATCGCTGATCGCAAACGCGCCGCACGTTCCCGTTCATTTGGGCGCCATGGGGCACACCGTGCGGCAAATGATGAGAGCTTTTCCAGAGATGTTTCCGGGCGACTGCTATCTCAGCAACGATCCGTTTGCAGGCGGATCGCACCTGCCCGATGTCACGGTTGTCACGCCAATCTTCTGTGATTCGGCGAGGCAAACGGATTTGCATTCCGATGGAGGATCGACAAGCGGAAAGCCTGACTTTTTTGTTGCTTCTCGCGCCCATCACGCCGAGATCGGAGGCCGCACGCCGGGATCGATGCCGCCCGATGCGACGTCATTGGCCGAGGAGGGAGTGCTGATTCGCGATTTTGCACTCCACCGCGATGGCACCTCGCACATCGACTCGCTTCGCCAGTTGTTGTCATCGGGTCGCTATCCGTCGCGAAGTGTCGAAGAAAACCTGGCAGACATCGCGGCTCAGCAAGCTGCCGGCACGGACGGCGCCGCGGCGATGCAACAGTTGGCCAAAAACTATTCGGTTGTGACGATCGACGCGCTGATGGGACGGTTGTTGGAGGTAGCCGGTGACTCGATCGCCGATTGGATCGAATCACTGCCGCAGCAACCAATGACTTTTCAAGATGCTTTGGACGATGGCACCAAGATCGCGGTCAAAATCTTTCGGCAAACTGGTCGGTTGTTGTTCGATTTTGACGGTACCGCCGGCGTGCATCCCCACTGTTTCAACGCGACACCGTCGATCGTGACCGCCGCGGTGTTATACGTGCTGCGCTGCGTGTCGGGTGCGGACTTACCTCTATGCGACGGTGTGCTGCGGGATGTCGAACTGCGGATACCGCAAGGCCTACTCAATCCTCCCTCCCATGACGACCCGGCGCAATGTGCCGCGGTTGTTGCGGGTAACGTCGAAACCAGCCAACGCGTTGTCGATGTGTTGTTGGGTGCTTTGGGTTTGGCGGCCGCGTCGCAAGGCACCATGAACAACGTGCTGATCGGTGACGACACCTTCGGTTACTACGAAACCATCGGCGGCGGCAGCGGCGCGACAGCGAGTCATCCCGGTGCCCACGCCGTCCATACTCACATGACGAATACTCGCATCACCGACCCGGAAGTCTTGGAGTCTCGGCTGCCGATCCGACTGCACCGATTCGCCATTCGAACGGGAAGCGGCGGGGCAGGCAGGTATCGGGGAGGCGACGGAATGATCCGCGAGTTCGAGTTTCTGCGGGCCTTGCACGTGTCGTTGATCACCAACCGCCGTACCATCGCGCCTTATGGGATCGACGGAGGATCGGCCGGATCACCGGGAGAAAACCTGTTGGTTCAACCGCAGGAAAAACGCAAGTTGCCCTCATCGGCAACGATCGAAGTGGCCGCCGGTGATCGGTTGATCATCCAAACACCGGGCGGCGGCGGTTGGGGCCAATAGCTCCGGCTGCCTGTGCACTCATACTTCCGGCAACACCCAGGGCTTACGATATTCCCGCGTTCGAAGGTGATTCGCTTCCGCATCCCCGTCAAACATCTGCGTGGTGGGATCGAGCGAAAGTTGGCGTCCGACTCGGGCAGCGATATTGCCGGCGTGACACAACACCGATGCAGGATGTCCCACCGTCTCTAAATCGCAGTGCGGCTTGTCTCGAGACTTGATGCAATCGATGAAATTCTGCACATGAGGAACCTCGCTGCTGCCCCCTTCGCCGCGAGCGATTTCGTTGCCGCCTTTGCCGTAGGCGATCCATTGGTTGTTGCCGATCACGATGTAACCGTTTTCGCCGAACACGGCCGAACCTTCAGATTGGCCAAGGTAGTGATAGGGAGCCCAGATCCGCATCTCGTAGGTCAGGACCTTTTTCTCGGACGCCTGTTCACCGAATTCGTAGGTGACCTGCATCGTATCGGGAAACTCTTGAGCATCATCGAAGTACCACTTGCCGCCACTGGCCGCGATCGTTCGAGGCAAACCGATCGGGTCTTCGCCTTGTGCTTTGCAGGCCGCATTCAAAACGGCAACCGCCATGTCCAGGCGATGAACACCGTCGTTACCGAGATCGCCGGTTCCGTAATCGTAGAACCATCGCCATCGACCATGAAAACGATTGGGATTGAAAGAACGCTTCGGCGCCGGCCCCAACCACATGTCATAATCGACACCATCGGGCGCTTCCCGATCCTTGGGAAAACCGATCGATCCTTGCCGTGAACTTTCCCATGCCTTGGCGACCAGGCAGCGGCCCAGTTTGCCCTCTTGGACGAATTCGATCGCTGATTGCAGCCTTGCGGTCGACCGATGTTGTGAACCCATCTGCACCACGCGGTTGTGCCGGCGCATCGCGGTGACCATTCGCATGCCTTCGACGATGTTGTGCCCGTCCGGCTTTTCGACATAGACGTCCTTGCCCGCCTGGCATGCCAAAACAGTCGGGATCGCGTGCCAATGGTCGGGTGTACCGATCACCATCGCGTCGATCGACTTGTCATCAATCAATCGGCGGAAGTCATTTTCGCTGCGAACGGAGTTGCCCTGAATCGACCGCGCGATCTCCAACCCTTTTGCCAATCGGTTGGAATCCACGTCGGCGACCGCGACCAATTCCACCTCGGCGTTTCCAGCAAACGACCGGATCAACGACGCCGCTCGTCCGCCCGCCCCCATCACGCCCACTCGAACGCGTTCACTGGCGACGGTTTTGGCGGCTTGTCCCCATGCCGGACCGCAGGTTGCTGCGGCAGAACCGGCCAACAAGAAATGACGCCGGGAAAGATTCATCACCAAGGCTCCATGGCAGCGGGGTGGTGCTTCTGAGGCGCGATCGGAAGAATGACTCGGCGGAGAAGTGCCCGCTACTTTCGATCGTGCAATGAATATAGCATGGCGCTACTGCGGAAGTTCATCTTGCGAAACCAAGTGCCCGCGTTTCGCGTCCACCAGCGAGCCTGCCCGTTTTGAACGAATCGACACCAATACCTTCCCTGTCCCTGTTGCTTGGCCCCACCGCCGATCCAGTCGCTGCCGGCTGGCGGCTGCGCGAATTGGCCGAGGCTGCCGAGGGCGATCGCCTGTTGGCCGAACTGGCCGAACAACGTGACCTGCTGCCGCAATCGGACCCGGCTATCGTGGGAGGATTGTTGCGATTGGTCCACACGTTGTTGCTTCAATCGGGATCAAAATCGCTTGCCGCCATCGACCCTGATTCGATTGTCGCGATCGAAACGGCGCTTCCCGCGACAACCCCCAATCGACATCTGTTGCCGCACTTGTTGGCGATGATCGGCAGTGACCAGTCGCTCGCACAACTGGTTCATTCGATCAAAACATCGCCGCCGCGGCAGTGGATCGAAGGCGCTCAGGTGCTCAGCCCGTTGATGCAGAATCGCGATTGGAACATCGATGCGGTCTATCCGGCGGCGCTCGAATGTTTGCAGTATCCCTCGCTCGCCTCGCCGCTGTTGGACCTGGCGAACTACCTGGTGCGCTGCGGGCGCGCCAGCGAACATCCGGCCGCCGATCAACTTCCGATGCTCAACCGGTTACTGGGTGAAGTGGCCGGGCGGCTGAGCAACTTCGAGGACAATCCGCGCAGCTTTGGCGACGACGTCGACACGGTTCAAGCGCGGTTGGGCGAGGCGGTCGCGTTGGCCGTTTCTCTTTGCGATTCGCTCGGTCTGATCGGTGACGAATCGTCGATCGGTAAGCTGTACCAAACGGTCAATCTGAAACATCGCCGCGTGCAATGCGAAGCGGCCGGTGCACTGGCCAAGCTGGGAGATCCGCTGGGTAAAGAGCGATTGTTGGAGCTGACGTCCGATCCGGCGGCCCGCCTGCGAGCGATCCACTACGCCGACGAACTCGGTTTTGGCCAGCAGGTGGACGATCAACATCGCAGCGACAACGCAACGTCCGAAGCGGAACTCGCCCTGTGGCTCAGCCAGCCCCAGCAGATGGGCGTGCCGCCGACGGGAATCGAAGTGATCGATTCGCGACGGATGTTGTGGCCCAGCTTCCACGATCCGATCGATGTTCACCTGGTCCGATTTGAATACAGCTTTGCGGAAAAGCAGTACAGCAACGTCGGCATCACCGGCCCGGTCACGTTCGCCCTTTCGGCCGACGTCGCGGAGCTTCCCGTCGACGACATTTACGCCATCTACGCCGGCTGGCACGCCGAGCACACCGACATCTTTGCGGTCCCAGCCGATCAGTTCAACGAAGCCCAATCGCGAGCGGTTCAACCGTTGATCAAACACCTGCAGCATCAGGGTTACGAATCGATCAAGCCAGAACTGCTCGGTTTTTTTCTCGATGAACAAGCCGCTGTTTTTCGCGCCGTCCGCGATGCCGTTGAATGCCTGGTCATCACCGACGGCTTGGAAACCTTTGACCAGACAATCGCCGGCCGCGCAAGACCACTAGCCGCTGGAGATCTATTCAACCTGTACAAAGGAAAAAAAATGCTCCGCACGTTCAACCCTTAGCCGTGGCTTCTTCGCACTCATACTTAATCCTACTCGTACTCAGCGCGTCCCGTGCCCGGGTAGATTGCACTTCGTTATACCACTACTTGGCGTCTAATGATGGCGCTTTCAATCCCCGGAATCAGCACATTATACGCAATCCTGAAACGGGACATCGAGCACACGAACGACGTTCTCGCTCAACGCCGCGCTCTCGCAGACGAACTGCGCGACAACTGCGAACAATGGGCCAAACTCCTGATTGAGACGTTTGATCGTGCGATCGAACTCTGGGAAATTGAAGGAAAGCAGGCTGCAATCGATGCACTACGGGAACTCATCGATGATTTTATGGCCCTCGACTACTATTCACTCGAAGACACAAGCCCGATTCTCAAATATCTCGACGACGACGATCGCTTTTCGCCATTCGTTTACTCATGCAAACGATTCTACAGCTCAGCGTTGAACATCAAACGGATCGTCTACAGCGAACTGCAGAATCATGATGGCGAATACATATCCATTCACGATGTTGGCATCCATCCAATTGTAGGACTTTACAACGATGAAGTTCGCTCGATGATGCGTGGTGTGGCCAACGCGCATAATGCGCTCAAAACACTCAAACCCAAATGAACGTCACCGAAATACGTGGCATGCCAATTAGCCTTTGACCTCGCCGAGCCGAGGTTCAACGGGAAGGAAAAGGGGACAGAGCACCTTCGCTATCGCCGTCGTTCGCCGTCCTAGGTCATTTCCGTTACTGCTGGTCCAAGCTTCAATCTGAGGTTTCGATAGTCGACTCGCAATTCGAGACCGAGAAGTAGTCCGACACCGAGTAACGGATACTCACCGTCATTTGCGATGACTTCGAGGTTGCGCTCGTTGCCGAACCACTGGATGACGCAACTGTACGTTCGCAACTCCGTCTGAGAACCGTCCGCGAGTACAGCATCAACGCTCCCCGACTGCAGCAATCCCAACGCGTCGATGGAGGCCTGCGGCATTACCAAATCACCGGTGAAGCCAGTGTCAATCCAAACCTCGACCTCAGCCGCATTTGCTCCGGCACTTGATCGGATGTGAACGGTCAGCAGAGATCGACCTCCGTTGTCGACGATTCCCTTCATCGTATCTGCATTCCGAAATGCACAGTCGCACTGTGCCCTACCCGAAGCGCATGGACTAACCGGTCTGGATACTTCGCTCTGGATGCACCGATTGCTTCACTCAGCGTCTTCGCCAAGAAGTATTCGCCAGAAATCGGTTCGATAGCCACAAATTCGTCATGGTGGTCTACCTCCAGGATTTCGCGGAGTTTCTCGTCGTAAAGTCGTCTCGCTGCAACAGCGACGCTCTCGTGATTTTCGCGAGTCATGGCTACTCCTTGCGGTACGATTATTATACGCCGCCCCAATCCATTGGGCCAACCTACAGCAACTGCGCAAACCATTGATCAGTGTTAAGTCGTGGCGCGAAGAGCGCTGGTAGCTTCATTGGTGCGAGCAATACCGCTGCCCTGGGAACACCTGCGCGAACCACTCGGTCCCCGCCCCCATCAACAATGTGGCTTCTTCATGCTCGTGCTCAGCGCCAGCGGTGCTCGTAATCGACTATGAAGTCCGTGGTTGGTCAAGCGGCGGGTGACCACTTTTTTCTGAGTTCTTGATTTCAGGTCATCGGTTGTAGCTCCGGTTGAGCCTGCCTTCGTCGGAGCCGCCTGTCGGTCGCTCGCCCTGCACTCGCGCAGCGAGCTTGGCGACCGACAGGCGGCGGAGACGTGGGTAGGCGGTGCTTGCCTTTGTTGGAGAGCTTCGAGGGAAGCGACTACAGGCTAGGTTTCGACGTTCTGTCCGATTGGATACTACACGACTATTCGAGTTGTCGACGCCCTGCTGTAAGCTTCGTGGCGCCGTCTCATCATTCCTTGCAGGCTTTCCGAATCGGTTGGTTGGAGCTGCTTGTTTTTCACTGGTCACATTCTTAAACGCGGCATCAAGACGCCACAGCACGTGGTGATCTCAGCGGAGGGTCAGTCCTTCGGAGCAGTCAGTCGGTTCAAATTCAGGGAAACTCCTTTCGAGTGTCTTCAAAGTCTCGAGGCTCCATTCGTAATCGCGATGTCGGCGAGCCTCACTCACAAACTGCATCAGAGCACGAGCCGGAGTCCTCGAGACAGGTTCATTTTCTTACCGGTGCCCGTCGCGGGGAGCCTCCGCGTGACCGGCCCTTGCGAGTCGATGAGCGGGGGCGTTTCGGTTTGTCGGCATGCAGTTCGCCTGGCGGGTGAACTTTCGGCCGTTGGGGACGAATTTTTACCTCGGCCGGCTCCACTTCAGGCAACAGTTTCTTGGAATCCCAATCCGCTTCATCTCGCATCATGGCCCAGGCCACCACGGCGATCTTGCGCGCCAGGGCGATACCGGCCTTCTTTTTGCGAGTTGCCTGGCCGCCGTGAATTCGCGTGTAGGTTTCTTTCGCCCAGCGGTTGTAGCGAATGCTGCACCAGGCACATTCGAGCAACAGCGATCGCAGCAATCGAGGGCCTCGTTTACTGATTCGGCCGTTACGGTCGGTCTGACCGGATTGGTACTGACGCGGAACCAGGCCGAGATAAGCAGAGACTTGCCGTGCACTTTTGAATCGATGGGGATTGTCGATCGCAGCGACCAGGGCTTCGGCGGTCTTTCGGCCGACGCCGGGAATTTGCATCAGCCGTTGCACTTGTTGGTTCCCTTCGGCCAGCTGTTCCAAACGCTTTTCGACGATCTTGAGTTTGTCGGTTAGATCATCCAACTGAGCCAGTTCCAGATCAAGTTCGCCCCTCCACAACTCCTTGACATCGCAATCAGCCAAGGGTTTGCGGTAGGAATCAATTCGTTCTCTTCCGCTACACCAAGCTCGTTTGCCAGAGTCGATTTCGATCCCACGGTTGGCAAATAGACTGCGGATGGCGTTCTTGATCCGAGTGATTCGTCGGTCAAGTGTTTTGCGATACTTGATGAGCGTCCGTTGTTCGCGAACCTCCGGCTGAGGTACGTGAACAGCTTGGAGGTCTCGCAACACCGTCATCTTGGCAAGTCTCAACGCGTCATCCTTGTCGGTCTTGCGTTTGACGTTCTTCCAACACCAGGCCTCTTCGTTCGTGCTGCAAACGAGCGTCTTGATTCCCAATTCATCACAAACATCGCAGATCCAGCCGCTCGGACCGCAGGCCTCCATGACGACTAGTTCAGGCTGTCGGTTCTTCAGCAGCGAGGTGATCGCAAACCGTGAGGTCTTGACGCCCCAAAATTCGGGCTCTTGCAGCCGTGTATCAAAAAAGCAGCACATCGAGTTGTATTTGCCGAGATCGATTGCGAGAATCAACATTGTTTTGTTCCGTTGGTTTGGGGGACGAATATTGTGCGACGTGATAGCGTCAGCACGGCTTGGTCAGCAGCTTAACGCAGTCGACCCGCCCCCAGACCACGGACTTACATGGATTCTTAATCGTTTCACACTGCGAGTTGGTGCGGCCGCTTCGATAGTCGATTACGAGTACCGCTGGCGCTGAGCACGAGTACGAGTACGAAGACGATGTTAGACGTGTTGTTTCAGGTGGGACACTCTCCCCGCTTGCAAGGAATCCCACCCGTTCACCAGGCACCTTCTGCCGGCGCGTCGTGCTACCATTGGCGAGATTTCGTATTCAATAGGTTGCCGCACGGGGTACGACATGGCAAACAACAAGCCCGTTGTCTTTCTGGCGTTCGCGAATGACCGCGACGACCAGGTCGGATACTTGCGGAATCTTCCTGAAGAAACTCGTCGGCTTCGTGACGTGCTTCGCCCGGCCGAACAAGCGGGGCTGTGCCAATTGGTGATCCGATCCAATTGCACGGCAGATGACATTTTCAAAGTTTTTCAGGATCCCGAAATCCGAGACCGGGTTGCCATCTTTCATTACGGCGGGCATGCCAACGGTTACCAGTTGCTTTTGGAATCGGCTTCAGGCAACGCGGCTGCCGCGGACGCCGGTGGGTTGGCCGCGTTTTTGGCTCAGCAACGGGGCTTGCAATTGGTGTTTCTTAACGGCTGTTCGACGCAGCAGCAGACGCAAGGTTTGTTGGAGGCAAACGTTGCGTCGGCGATCTCGACGTCGCGGTCGATCGACGACGAAGTGGCGACCGATTTTTCCAGCCGTTTCTACCGGGGACTGGCCGGCGGAGCGAACATTCGTACCGCCTATCACGAAGCCGAAGCTGCGGTGCAAACGGCTCACGCCGGCAACACGCGAGCGGCCTACTTTGGTGACCAGGACGATTCACCCAACAACGTCGACGAAGACCGCTGGCCCTGGAATCTGTCTTTGCGCGAAGGAGCCGAGAACGCCGACCGTTGGAATCTGCCCGAAGCAGCCAGCGATCCCTTGTTTGGCTTGCCGCCGCTTGCCGCGGAGGACTTGCCGGAAACTCCCTTTCGGCATCTGGACCGGTTCACGCGCGAGGATGCGGAATTGTTTTTCGGTCGAGGCCGCCAGATCCGCGAGCTGTACGACCGGCTGACCGCGCCGGCCACCCCGCCCATCTTGCTGTTCTATGGCCAATCGGGTGTCGGCAAGTCTTCGCTTTTGGATGCCGGTTTGTTTCCGCGTTTGGAACACGATCACGAAGTCCGTTATCTGCGACGCACCGAGGGTGGATTGCGTGACACGCTGGAGTTGGCCTTTTTGCCCGAAGCGATGGACGTTCCAATCGAAACCGCCTGGCGAGTGAAAGAGGAACAGCTCGGCAAACCGCTGATCGTCTTTCTCGACCAGGTGGAAGAACTTTTTTCTCGTCCTCGCGTCGACCTGGCCGACGAACTGGAACAACTGCTCGACGTGGTGCGAGCCACTTTCATTCAATCCGACCGCAGGCCGCAAGGTAAGTTGGTGCTCGGATTTCGCAAGGAATGGTTGGCCGAACTGGAGTCGCAACTCGCCGACTATCAGTTGCCGCGAACCAAAGTCTTTTTGGAACCGCTTGATCGGCGGGGCATCATCGAAGTGGTTCAAGGACCGGCGGAATCGTCTCGCCTGCGCGAGCGCTACGGATTGACAGTCGAACAGGGGCTCGCCGAAACGATCGCCGATGATCTGCTTGCCGACCGCGATTCCGCGATCGCTCCGACGCTGCAGATCTTGTTGACCAAGATGTGGGCCAAGGCAACGCAAGACAACTACCAGCAGCCGCAGTTCAGCCACGAGCTGTACCAGGATCTCAAACGCAAGGGAATTTTATTGCGTGATTTTCTGGATCAACAGATGGAAACGTTTCGCCAACTGCATCCTCGTGCGGTCGATTCCGGATTGTTGCTAGACCTCATCGCCCTACATACCACTCCGCTGGGCACCGCCGACCAGTTGCCAATCGACCATTTGCGTCAGCAGTACGCTCACTTGGAGGAGGCCCTGCCCGATCTGCTGCAGCAGTGCCAGGATCTGCACTTGCTGACCATCGCGGTCAGCGTTCAGAAAGAAAGTTCCAAGGCGACGCGGCTGGCGCACGACACGTTGGCTCCGCTGGTGCGAGAACAGTTCGACTTATCGGACAAACCGGGTCAACGGGCGCGACGAATCCTTGACAACCGTTCCGTCGATTGGGCCGGTGACCAGGAGGGCACACCGCTGGACGAGGCCGATCTGGGTGTGGTCGAGAAAGGGATCGACGGAACGCGAACGCTCAGTCCTACCGAACGCCGCCTGTTGGACGCCAGCCGCAAGTTGCGAACCCGGTTGAGGCGAACGCGGGCGGCGCTGAGTGCTGCATCGGTTACCGGCGTCGCGATCATCACGATCACCGCGGTGGTCGCCTGGTGGCAATGGGGCGTCGCGGAAACGGCAAAATTGACCGCCGTGGAAGAGCAGCGAAAGGCGGAAGCGAATCTCGCCATGGCAGACACCAATCGGGGTCTGGCTCGCGAACTGATGACCGATTTTTTGCCGGAGGTCACCAGCGCGGCCGATACGGAACTGGCCATGTTCACGATGCAGTACTTTGATGATTTCGCCTCCAGACATCGCACCAACGATCCTCCTTTCTCGCCGCTTTTTTCCGATGCCAAGTACTTGATCGGTGCCGTTCATCTGGACGCCGATGACTTCATCAAATCGGAGTCGGTATTGCAGGACGCTTTCCGCTGGCAATATGGCTTGCTGAAGCGGGGACGGCCGTTTGAGCCCCATGGACCTCTGGAATTTCCCTCGGCACAAGAGCTGGCATCGATCGAGATCACCAGCAGCAACGAGGGCCAGGCGAGCGACCTTGGTTACACACTCAACGCGCTCGGCAAAACGTACCTGGAACAGGGCGACGCGCTGGAAGAAGACGCGGAGAAAAAAGCCAAGTGGGCGGCCGCGAAAGATCGATACGCCGAGGCGGCTGTGCTTCGCAAAATGGTCGCGGCCATCCATCGCGACCAGATCGAACACCTGCTTTCGCACGCGAGTTCGGAGATGAATATCGGGCTTGCCAGCAGGAGGCTTGGCGATACCAAACTCGCTCAACAGCAATTCGGCACAGCAAAACGCATTCGCCAGGAACTTCAAGGCGTTGCCGCCCGTAACGATCTGCCGTTGATCAACCGCCATCTTGCACTGGGCGATTTGAATTGGGCAGTCCTGATTCGTAAGGCCTACCAAGGTTCTGCCCAACAAAACCAGGAGGACCACAAGGCAAGCCAGGAGGAGGCGGAGCAACTGGTGACCAACGCGATCGATCTTTGCCTTCAGTCGCTGGCGAACATCAAGGAGACCGCCTCACCACCAAGAAACTCTCAGGGTGAATTCCCGCGAAAACTTTCTCTGGACGATTTCGATACCCAGGCCCTATTGGCCAATTCGTATTTTTTGCGAGGCAAAATCGGGCTTGAACAACTCAGCGGCGAAGCTTTCGATGACCAAAAATTCACGCTGGGAGGAAAGCCGCTTTGGGAGCAGAAGCTGACGGACGATTCAAAACCGATCCAAGATTTCACCAAGGCAGAATCGACGTTCAAAACTTTGTTCCACGATCGCAAATGGGTTGCCGAAAACCGCGCTCGATTGAAAGACGTCGCCCTGGTGCTTAGCCATTGTTTCGACGATCCACAGCACAAGCGGGAAGCGTGGGAGAAAGTTCAAGAGTATTGGAAGACGATCAAAATGGTCGATCGTTCCAACGTCGAACACCACAATGAGGAGACGAAGGGTTATTTGAACTACCTGGAACGTTTGGGGTTTCGTTCACTGCGGTTCGCGATCCGTTCCAGGTTGTACGACGAAGGGACCGTCGCAAGCGAGCAAATCGACCAGGATGAACAGCTCTGGCGAACGATCCGCTCCAAACTTCTGCGGGACGAAAATCAAGCACAAGCCGAGTATTTCCTGGCCGCGTTGTTGCACATGCACGCGGGAATGGAAGCGAATCGGCGTGCGTATGAAGACGCCGTGGAAGCGATGGGATTGTGGAGCGGTTTGATGCATCGGGTTGCGAAGTCGCCGGGAACCGATGAAGCCAAGATCGCCGAGTACCTGAATCGCCACGCCCAGATGAGCAAGCTTGTCGCGAAGCTAGAGGAGTAGCTTCGCGATCAGGGCAAGTCCTGGCCTGCACGAGCCGCACATCTGACGGTCACCTGCGGTACAATGTCGGCCCCGCCATGTAGGAATCCCCTCCCTTTCGGATCGCCGTATTGCACCAGGTGTGAATGGATCTTCCATGCAAACCGATCGTTTCCGCGTCGTTTGCTTTCTTGCGGTCAGCTTTGCGGTCATCGCGAACTGCACCTTCGTTTTTTCGGACGAAACCAGCAACGCCGCGGCCAGGGCCTACAACGGTGCCGCGGCTTTGCAGAACGCCGGCCGCCACGAGCGAGCAGCCGAAAAGTGGACGGAGTTCATCGCCGCCTTTCCCAACGACGATCGAATTCAGAAAGCCCACTACTACTTAGGTGTCTGTCGATTGCGCAGTGAACAGTTTCCGCGTGCTGCCGAAACTTTTGCCAAAGTCCTGTCCACCTGGCCGGACTTCGCGCAGGCCGATTCCGCTCAATACAACCTGGCACTGGCCCGGTACGAACAGGCGATTCGCTCCGACAACCAGGACTTGTTTCGACAGGCGGCGGAAGACTTTTCCCTGGTGACGGCCAAGTATCCGCAGAGCAACTTTGCCGACGACTCGTTGTATTTTCGGGGCGATTGCTTGTTCCAACTCGGTGACGTCGCCGCGGCCCTTCCCAACTACCAAAAACTGATTGATCAATATTCCAATAGCGGCAAACTATCGCGGGCCTATTACGACCTGGGAATCGGGCAACACCAGCTTGGCAAACTGGAGGAAGCGGCCAAAGCCTTTCAAGCGTTTGTGGGCAAACCGGAATTCGCCAGTGACGAATTGATGCCCGAGGTCAGGTTGCGTCTGGCAATCTGCCTGGATGATCTGAAACGGCACGACCAGGCGGCAAAGGAGTTTGACGCGGTTTCGAAAATTGCCGACTTTCCGATGGCCGACCTGGCCCGTTTTCGTTTCGGCCAGGCATTGATTCTGCAAGGAAAACATTCCGAGGCCGCCAAGGTTCTCGCGGAATTTTCCGGCAAGTTTTCCGATAGTCCGTACAAGCCGGAAGCGCTCAAGTCAGCCGGCCATTGCCTTTTTCTGACCGACAAACATGCCGAGGCGGAGCGGGTTTTGAAGGGGGTTGCCGAAGGCGACAGCACCGCGGCGGCAGAGGCCGCCTATTGGTTGGGCAAGACGCAACTGAAACGGAAGCGGCCTGAGGATGCGCTGAAAACTTTGGAGAGCGCCGTCGGCCGCTTTGCCAGTTCGACTTTTTTTCCGGCGCTGAAGTTGGCGCGAATCGACGCGTTGCGTGAAATCCCTGGCCGACAAGGCGAGACGCTAGCACTTTACGAATCTTTCCTGAAGGAATTTCCCGGACATGAACTTGCCGGGCCAGCCAGGTACATGGCAGCCTTGTCGGCTCTGGACCAATCGCAGTTTGCCAAGGCAAAAGCTTACGCCAACGAGGTTTTGCGGCAGCGTGATGCCGGCGATTCGGCGGTGCCCGGTTCGATGTACATCGTTGCCGAATCAAGCTTGTTGGACGATCCCGAAAAGGGTCAAAACCGCGTCGAAGCCGAAAAAATCTTTCGCGAATTGGTCAGCAAGTATCCCGATCATCCCCGGGCCGCCCGCAGTCATTTGCGAATCGGCTGGTGTTTGCACTCGAATGAAAAGTATGACGATGCGATCGGCCACCTTCAGGCGTCACTTGGCAAGTTCGATCGGCAAACGCAGCTTCCCGAAGCCCAGTTCATCATCGGCAGATGTCATGCGTCGCGGTCGCGTCACGAGGAAGCGATCAAGGCGTTGGACGCCGCGCTGGCTGCCAGCGACCGGTGGGAGCAAACCGACGAGGTGTTGATCGCGGCGGCAGACTCGCATCGCGCACTCGGCCAGGCGGACGCGGCGGTCGGTCGGTTGCGAAAACTGATCGATACCATGCCCAAAAGTCCGTTGTGTCCGCTGGCGCTGTATCGACTGGGCGAATTGGCGCAGCAACGCGATCGAGACGACGAAGCGGTCGGTTGGTTCCAACGACTTGTCGAGCAGCATGCCAAATCGGATTTGCTGGGTCCCTCGCTGCACGCACTGGCGACCGTCGCTTACCGGCAAAAACAGTTTCCCCAGGCGGTGGATTGGTCGAACCGATTGATCGGTTCCGATGGTGACGCCGAGCTGAAAAAACGCGGGCTGTACCTCCGTGGGCTCGCGCATCACGGAGCAAAGGATCACGCCGAAGCGATCGAAGATTTTGGCGTTTACCTGCGCGATCCCGTGGTCGATACCGAGACGACCACCGCCCGGCACTTGCTGACACTTTCGCACATCGCCCTGGGGCAGCTTCCACAAGCCGGTGAGGTGCTGGAGCAGTTGCTGGCCGCGAAACCCGATTTCGGGCATGCCGACAAGATCTACTACGAACTGGCCCACGCCTGGTTGGCTGAACCGGGAAAGGCCAGCGAAGCGGCCCAAACATTTCAAACCCTTGGCGAAAAGTATCCTGACAGCGGGCTTGCCGCCGAGGCCTGGTTTCGTGTCGGACAGTTCCACCGGGAGAAGGCCGATCGCTCTTCCGAAGGAGCCGAAAAACAGCAAGCGTATTCGGCTGCGGAAACAGCACTGACCCGCGGTCTTGCCAAGGCAACCGATGTGGCGCTCAAAGAAAAGCTGCAATACCGGTTGGGTGATCTGTTTTTTCAACAAGACAAGTTCGCCGATGCAGTGAAAACGCATCGTGCTCAGATCGCTGAGTTTCCGGGAGGTGATTTCGCGGCGCCGGCCAGATTTTTCATTGCCGAAAGTCACTATCGGCAGGATCAATTTGACCAGGCGCTGCCGATGTTTCTGCAAGTGGGTGACGGCAAGTTTCCGGACGACCAGCAGGCAAACGACTACCGGTCACAATCGTTGTATCGTGCCGGCGATTGCGCGGCGCACTTGAAGCGGTGGCCTGAAAGTGAAAAACATTACCGCCGGCTAGTCGATCATTTCGCTCAGTTTTCGCAAGTCACGGGCGCTGCTTATGGTTTGGCCTATGCGCTTCAGCAACAGGGTAAGACCGACGAAGCGATCAAAACGTACGAAGGCGTCACGCGGCAAACGGAATCGGAAGTTGCCGCCAAGGCGCGGTTCATGATCGGCGAAATCGCGTTCGGTCAAAAACGTTACGAAGACGCGATCGAACATTTCCTGCTGGTGACTGTCGGATACCCCTACGACTCGTGGCAGGCGCTCGCCCGGTTCGAAACGGCTCGATGTTTTCAGGAGCTGGGCGAAAAGGACCGCGCCACCGCGACGCTACGCGAGATGATTCAGAAACATCCGGGACACCCCCGGACGCCCGATGCGAAGAGAATGTTGGAACAGTGATGATGCTTCGAAGAGAGAGGCCGCGCCGACTTGGAACAAGTCGGCCTACGGTGAGACGATGGATGAATCGATTTTTTTGTCTTGTTGTTTTGGTTTGCTGGGGCGGTTTTCCGCTGGCGGTGGTCGCTCAGCAACCTGCAGACTCGGACAAAGCCACGCAGCAGGTGGATGAAAGTGACGGTTCGACGGTCACTCGCGCCAGTGAAAAATCGATCGGGGGCATGATTGTCAGCGGCGGGGTATTGAACGTCGTGTTTTTCGGAATCTTGGGAGTCTTTTCGTTGTGGGCCGCGACCGTCGTGCTGGAGCGGATGTTCAACCTCCGCCGCGACAAGCTGTTGCCCGATTCGTTCGCAAACCAACTGGCGGCGATCGTGCAGATCACGCAGACGACACCGGTCAAATTTCAACAACTGTGCGAAAGTAGCCCATCGCCTGCCAGCAGAATTTTTCATGCTGGCGTATTGCGAGCGGGCCGAAGCGTTCCGGAAGTGGAAAAGGCGATGGAAGACGCAGCGGCCAGAGAGATGGCAACGCTGCGGGCGCGAAGTCGGCCGTTGAGTGTGGTGGGCAACGTGGCGCCGCTGGTCGGTCTGCTGGGAACGGTGGTAGGAATGATCATCGCTTTTCAGATCTCCAGCCAGGAAGGACTTGGCAAGGCGGAGCGGTTGGCCGAGGGCATCTATTTGGCGCTGATGACGACCGCCGCCGGTTTGACGATCGCTATCCCTTGCTTGCTGTTCGCGTCGTGGTTTCATGCGAGGGCCGAACGATACATGTGCGACATCGACGAATGTTTGATGGAATCGATTCCCAGTTTCGCACGAATGGAAGGAGCCAGTCAGAATTCCGCCGGCCAGGCCGTCACGGCGAAGGAGATGGCGGAGATGAGTCCGAGGGAACGATTCCTGAACGAGGGGATGACCTCGCCGCCCGCCTAACCGCCACTGGAAAAGAAGTCGTAGGTTTCCATCATGCGCATGCCACTTGAAGGTAACGAAAGCGAGGGAATGAATCTGACCCCGCTGATCGACGTTGTCTTTCTGCTGTTGATTTTCTTCTTGATCGCCACCCGTTTTGATCAACAAGAAAAGGAACTTTCGATCCGTATCCCCGACGTCTACAAAGCGCGCCCGGTATCGGCTGGTCCCCAGGAAGTGGTCATCAACATCACAGCCGAAGGGGAGTACGTCGTGATGGGCGATACGCTCAGCGAAAATCAAGTGCGCGGATTGATCGGGTCGCTCACGGCTAAAAACCCGGCAGATCTTTCCACGGTTCAAGTTCGCACCGACATGGACGCCAAGGTACGGTTTTCGATGGCGGTGGTCGGGATGTGTGAAGAGCAGAACATCCAGCACACCTTCTCTGTCTTGGAAAAGCGTTCCGGTAGCGGCACGAAACTTGGTGGCGGCTAATGAACGATCGTCAGCAGCAGTTACAAGTCGATCGGAAGTCAAAACGGTTGATCCGGACGCTGGTCCTGGTGATCGCCGGGTTGGTTGTTCTTGTCCTGTTTCTGCTGGCACCTCGCTACCGGCGGCAGATCATTACTGTGGATGATGCCCATCGATGGTCCAGCGCAGAAGCGCCGCCGCGCCGCCAGATCATTTGGCAGCCCGCTTCGCGGCTATCGATCGAGGCGGAGTTTTTGGCGGGCGGCGATGGCATTCGCCCGATGATTGCCGATCATGGCGACACCCTTTATCTGACGATTCGATCCCAGGATGGTCACTGCGACATCTTTCGATCCCATCGCCAAGGCGATCGTTGGAGCGAGCCACAGCCGGTGATCGAACTCAACTCTTCCGCCAACGACATCGGACCGATCGTTCGTGCCGATGGCAAAGTGTTGTACTTGTATTCGGACCGCGACGGCGGCTTCGGCGGTATGGACCTGTACGTATCACGAAGACAGGGTGATCGTTGGAGCCAACCGAAGAACTTGGGGCCGCGCATCAACGGTCCGGCACACGAGTACGACCCAGCCGTTTCACCCGACGGGTCGCAGTTGTTTTTCGCCAGCAATCGCAGCGAATCGATCCACCGTCAGATGGCCGAGGGCCAACACCGGCAAGCTGCCCAGCATTGGAATGCGACCCTGCGGACCGATCTGGGAAACCGGACTTTTGATTTGTATGTCGCCAAATCGGATTCCAAAACCGGGCAATGGAACCATGCTCTGCCAATGGCCCCACTGAACACGGCCGACCACAACGAAGGATCACCCTACGTGTCGGACGACGGAGTTTTTTTGTTGTTTTCTTCCGATCGGCCGACGCAGCCGGGAGAGCCGAAAAACTACGACATTTATCGAACGCGTTTGGACCAGCAACCGCTCGCAGCGGTGAACCTTGGCTCCGGCGTGAACTCGGCAGCCCACGAAATCGAACCGACACTCGGCGGCTCCGGTTTTCAAATCGTCTTTTCACGGTCGGTCGGTGACGGGGCGAATCGATATGAACTTTACCAAAGCACCGCCAAGGAAATCTATCACGATCGCAGCTGGGATTCGTCTCGCTGGAAGGCGCTGACGGCCGCAGTCGCTTCGATCGGGCGACGATTCTTGGATCACATCTGGTGGTTGGCCGCGATTCTTGTACTACTTGCGGCGTTGTATTGGCTGTTGCGAAACGTGACGCTTCGACCGGCCGCGCTGCCGGGGTTTTTGTTGGCCGCGCTGCTGATTCATCTGTTGCTGGTGACCAGTTCTTTCTTTGTCTACTTTCAAGAAGAGATTTCCAACCGTTTGCGGGAGCTGTTTGACCAAGAGACGGTGATCGCCAGCGAAGTGTTGCTGAAGTCGACTGCGGAAACGGTCGACCAGCAATCGAGCTTTCAACAGGTCGCCGATTTGGACATCCCTGATCCGGCTGAGCAGACCCAGGTCGCCAAACAACCAACCGCGACGCATTCTCCTGTTCCTGAAAACATGCAGCTGGTGACCCCGGCATCTTCGGCTCGGTTGTCAAGAGATCGGCCAAGTGACGCGGTGGTGGCGAACGTTCCTTACGAACCATCCGTCGACAAGCCGAATCCATCGCCAGTTCAGCGTCGTCGGCCAACCACCCAGGTGACGCCCGAGCGTGTGTTGTTGGAGAAAACGGTCGCGGTGGATACGCCCGCGACCAAACCGCTGCAAGAAATTGCGGTAACGCTTCCGAACCAGTCGATCGATGAAGTTTCACCCGCGATTGATCCGGCTGGCCCGAAGCAAAACCAACAGCCATCGCTGTCTCCTGGCGAGAAATCGACGGCGACTGAGCCGATTGTCGTCGCTCCTGCACCAGCCCCCCTTTCGCTCGACAGGTCCGCCGCGCCGCGGTCCAATCTTGATCGCCAGCAAGAGGAGATCACCACGGAAACGATCGCCGAATCGGATTCGCAGGCAGCCGATGAATTAAAACACACGGTGGCAGATGCACCTTTGCCGAAGGAAATGGCCGACCCCGCCATCGCGAACCCCCAGCCGATCGTCATTGCGGCCAAGAACCATTCCGCGCTTCGATCGGACCCACAGGAAACTCTGCAACCGATCACAACGATCGCCACCGATCGCCTTGCATCGCGTCGCCAGATGCCCAACGTGCCGCTACAACGATCGCGACCAGTGCCGCAAGGCGCGAATGCGACCAGCGAACTTGCTGAATTGAAGGTGCCCCAAAACCATGCCGATTCTCATGGCGACCATCCCATTCCGCGTTCCAGCCCCGTTCATGTTGCTCGCCAGGCGAGTGAAGAGGTATCGGTGGAGCTCCGTGTGGTTGCGGCAGAAAATTCCAAGGATTCTGCCGCCGCGAATCGTTCGACCGATCGCCTGGAAGGATTGGTCGCGGTGCCCATTCCATCTCGCGCCGCAAGCGGCAAGTTGCCGAAACGCCAATCGCTGCGAGCGTCTGATGCTTACGCCGATACCAACGTGAATCTTCGCAGCTTGCTGCAGCGGCGAAAACTGGACGCCGCGACCAAGGCCAATGTGATCAAGCAATTCGGCGGCACCGACCAGACGCTCGCCGCGATCCGCCGGGGCCTGACCTGGATCGAACAACATCAACACTCCGACGGCCACTGGGGACTTCACAACTTTCACGAAAACTGTCGAGGTCACAAACGATGCAGCGGCAAAGGCAATTCCAAATCCGACACGGCGGGAACCGGTTTAGCGCTGCTGCCGTTTTTGGGCGACGGCAACACTCACCGACAAGGCCCCTACAAGGATCTGGTGGGCCGCGGAATCACCTGGTTGATCGAACATCAGAAACCCAATGGTGATCTCTTCACTGGCGGACAAGACATCGCCTGGATGTACAGCCACGCGATCGGGACCATCGCGCTGTGCGAATGTTATGGGATGAGCGGAGACGCGGCGCTGCGCGGACCGGCTCAGCGGGCGATCGACTTCATCGTCGCTGCGCAAGACCCTAAGACAGGCGGATGGAGGTACCGGCCTCGCGACAATTCCGACACATCGGTCGTCGGTTGGCAAGTGATGGCGCTCAAGAGCGGACAGATGGCGGAGTTGAACGTGCCGGCGAAATCGTTTCAGGAGGCACGACGGTGGTTGGAAAGTGTTGCTGGAAAGGGAGGAAGAAAAGGTCAGTTCGGCTACCAGCGTGGGCGGTTCAATCCGGCGATGTCCGCGGAAGGACTGTTGTGCTTGGAATACATCGGGGCAACCCGCGACGAACAACCTTTACGTGACGGAGCCGAGTTCTTGAAGGCAAACGTTCCCAAGAAGAATCGGGAAACGAGCTATTTCTGGTACTACGGTACGCAGGCGATGTTTCATCTGCAGGGTGAGCACTGGAAATCATGGAACGACGCCCTGCATCCGCTGCTGATCGAATCTCAGCGGAAAGACGGTCCGATGATCGGCACCTGGGATCCAAGAGACAATTGGGAAAGAAGCGGCGGCCGCATCTATTCGACGTCGCTGCGATTGTTGATGTTGGAAGTCTACTATCGGCATCTGCCGCTGTATCAAGTGATCGACTAGCCGGCGGTGGTGCGTGCAAACGCACTCACTACAATGGCTTTCACCACTTTAAAAACTTTCCCTGAAGGATCAAAAGATGTCGAACATTGGACCGATGATCGCCGCGTCGGCACGGCTTGGACTTGGATATGCCGAGCGTTTGTTGGCGGATGTGACGGCGGAAAACTTCGCGAGGTTTGCCAAAGTTGGCGACACGGTGATCGAATCGAATCATCCAGCGTTCATCTACGGCCATCTCAGTTTGTACGCCAGCCGGGTGATCGCCGGAGTCGGTGCCGATGCAGGCGACTACGAACCTTCGCCGGCGTTTGTGAAGCTGTTCTCGAAAGACGCTCGCTGCGTGGATGATCCCGATGGATCGATTTATCCGCCCATGGACGAAATCACGTCGGCGCTGCTGGGTGGTTACCGCGCCGCGGCCGAGGCGTTGGAAGGGGCGGCGGATGAAGTATTCGCCACGGAGAACCCCAACGAACCGATGCGCAGCAAGTTTCCCACCACCGGAGCAATGCACGCGTTCTATATCGGCGGCCATTTCATGTTGCACATGGGCCAGATGAGTGCCTGGCGAAGGGCGATGGGAATGGGTCCAGCGTGATCGCCTGTAGGCCGACTTGTCCAAAGTCGGCGAACCTGGATCGTCGGCGACTTCTCCGAAGTCGCTCGTTGCAGCCAGTTCGGAGAACTGGCCGACAGTACTTGCCGACTTGGGACAAGTCGGCCTACGGTTTTGCGAGTGCCCTGTAAACCGTGCATAATGCTCAGCTGCTTTTGATCAACGTGCTTTCTCGTACCATGGTTCCATCATGATTCGCTCCCTCCTTCTATTTGCCGCCGCGAGCGGTTTGCTTTCCGAGATGGCTTTGGCGCAGAAGTTCGTGGCGAACTACGACGAGTCCAAAATTCCTGAATTCACTTTGCCCGATCCGCTGGTGACCGAAGGAGGCAAACCGGTCACCGACGCCGAAACGTGGAACTCGGTGCGGCGGCCTGAAATTCTGAAACTTTTCCAAAGCCAAGTGTATGGTCGTGGACCCAAGCCCTGCCCGATCCGACACGAATTGGTCAGCACCAAAAACGATGCCGCCGGCGGCAAGGCGGTTCGACGCGAGGTGGATGTCTTCTTCGGAGAATCGGACGATGCGACTTCGATGCGGCTGCTGATCTATTCGCCCAAGACCGTCGAAAAGGCACCTGCGTTTCTGGGATTGAATTTCAAGGGCAACCACAGCATTGATCCCGATCCTTCCATTTCGCTGAACAAGAATTGGATGCGCAAAGGCGAGGGCACTTCGGAAGATCATCGGGCAACCGAAGCGGCACGAGGCATCTCGTCCAGCCGTTGGCCGGTCGAGATGATCGTTGATCGCGGCTACGCGCTGGTGACGATTTACTACGGTGATATCGATCCTGATTTCGATGACGGGTTTGAAAACGGAATTCACGGCCAATTTCAAAGCGAAACCGAATCGATCCCGCAAGGAGAAAAATGGGGCAGCATCGCCGCTTGGGCATACGGCCTTAGCCGAGCGCTCGATTACCTGCAGCAGGACGATCGTATCGATGCCGATCGAGTGGCGGTGATCGGTCATTCCAGGCTGGGCAAAACGTCGCTATGGACCGGCGCGACCGACACCCGATTCAAAATGGTCGTCAGCAACAATTCGGGTTGTGGCGGCGCGGCGCTCAGCCGCCGCGCGATCGGCGAAACCATCGGTCGCATCAATACTTCGTTTCCTCATTGGTTTTGTGACAACTACCTCCAGTACAACCTGAAAGAAAACGAGTGCCCCGTTGACCAGCACCAACTGATTTCGTTGATCGCGCCGCGAGCGGTTTATGTAGCCAGCGCGACGGAGGATCGTTGGGCCGATCCCAAAGGTGAATTCCTTTCCGCGGCCGCGGCCGATCCGATTTATCGCTTGCTGGGAACGGATGGGTTCGGCGGAGATTCCGTGCCGTCGGAGATGCCGGCTGCCAACCAAGCCGTCAAACAGGGCACCATTGGGTATCATCTGCGAGCCGGCAGACACGACGTGACTTCGTATGACTGGGCACAGTATCTTGATTTCGCCGATCGTCATTTGCGATAATCCGGATTATTCGCGTAGGCCGGGTCGAGGTCGCAAAACTGTGCCGTAACTGCGCAAACCGGTTTGTACTTGCGCGCAGCGTGCGCAACAAAAAAACCTCCCACAGGCGACCGAAGTTCCGGCACTGTAAGGTTTGCTTGTTACGGCCTACGATGGTCCTGAATAATCCAGGATAACGGCGGTCGCAACGATCAAAGCTAAAGCTCTTCGGTTCGGTGGACCAATCCCACTTTTCCTGGCACCCTGGGATCGTGAACGCCGTGGAGATTTCCGTCGACGTCGATCCCGATCGCTTGGCTGACACCGACCGACTTTCCCGTGGTGACCTGGTGTCCCCGTGCTTCGAGCGCGCGAATGAATTCACGATCAGCGGTTTCCTCGACCAGCACTCGGTCGGGACGCCATTGATGATGAAAACGGGGCTGGGCCAACGCGTCGCGTAGCGATTGTCCGTAGTCGAGATGCCTGACAATCGCCAGCAGCACTTGGGTGATGATTTTGGGTCCTCCCGCCGCGCCGACACTCATCACCGGTTTGCCGCCGCGATCCAACACGATCGTCGGCGACATCGAAGAGAGCGGACGTTTTCGGGCAGCAACCGCGTTGTTCTCCGCGCCGATCAGCCCAAACGCGTTGGGGACGCCCGGCTGGCTGGCGAAATCATCCATTTCGTTGTTCAGCATCACACCCGTTGCAGGCACGATCACTTTGGAACCAAAGTGAGTATTGATCGTGGCGGTGATCGCAACCCAGTACCCTTCGCTATCGGCAGCGGCAATGTGTGTCGTGTGCCGCTCGAAGAAGCGGTCGTCCACCGTCGACGGGTCGCCGTGCGACGGCACCGTTGATGACCGGTCGCCGTGAATCCGCCGGGCAAGGGATTGTCCGTACCGCTTGTCAATCAATCCCAACGGAACATTGGCAAAGTCGGCATCGCCCAACCAATGCGCCCGATCGGCGAAGGCAAGTTTCATCGCCTCGATCATCAGGTGAGCCGCGTCGACATGGTTTTGCCGGCGGCGCTGTGACAAGTCGAAGGTTTCCAGCATGTTCAGCATTTGCGCGACGTGGATGCCACCGGAACTGGGCGGCGGGAAACCGACAATCTGCCAATCGCGATAGGTGGTGATCACCGGTTTCCGCTCGACCGGCCGGTAATCGGCAAAGTCACTGGCCGCCAGGATGCCTCCGTTTTCCGACATCCAGCGACCGATCGAATCGGCAAACGGCCCGCGATAGAACCAATCGATTCCGCCAGCCGCGATCGATCGGTAGGTGGCCGCCAGATCGGGCTGCCGCAAAATTTCCCCTTCACCGTACGGTTGCCGATCCGGCCCAAACAACACGGCGCGCGAGCCGGCGAATTGGGCGAGCGAATCAGCTTTGCTGCGAAGGTTCTGAGCGAACATCTGGTTGATGACAAAACCGCGATCCGCGATTTTCGCGGCAGGCAAAAGCAGGTCGGCCAGCGGCCGGTTTCCAACCTTTTGCAGCGCCAACGAATAGGCGGCCAGGGCACCCGGCACGCCGACGGCCAATGGACCGGTGGTGCTGAGTTCGGGGCGAGCTTTTCCGTCGCGAACAAACATGTCGGACGTGGCGGCAACCGGAGCGGTTTCACGGCCGTCAATCGCCAGGAAACTCCCATCGGGCGAGCGGATCAGAATGAAACATCCGCCGCCGATTCCGGAGTTGTACGTGTCGACAACGCCCAACGTCAGTGCGGCCGCGATCGCTGCGTCGACGGCGTTTCCACCGTCGCGATAAGCGTTCAATCCGGCGTCGGTCGCCAGCGGCTGAACCGTCGCGACCACACAGTGCCCTGGGTCCGCCGTGCAGGGTGAAGCGAAACCACCGAGCAGAAAAAGGAATGCGACCGCGCAGATCGTCAAGCGACCGATCGTCTTCATGGCTCGTCAGGCCTGCCGTTGATGCAGTCGATCAACCGGCGGAGGTGTCCGAGCGATCGACGATTGAAGTGAAACACCAACCGCGGCATGTGGGCCAGATCGGGTTCACCGCTCTCTTCGGGAAGGGCATCGCCTTGTTCGTACTTGCCATCGACCAGGATGTCGGCAAACTGGTCTTGGATCCGATCCAAATGCTCGTCGCTTAACCGTTCTTTCAGCCGCAGCACGAGCCGGTCCTGGACGTACCGCATGCTGTGGTAAACCTTGTAAAAGCTCAACGTTTCGTCAATCGCTTCGTCGACCGAATTGGTGATTTTGTAGAGCCGTACATCTTCGGGGCTGATCATGCCGCCGGCGAGCAATTGTTTGTTCAGAAACTGGCCCAGATCATTCCAGTACGTGCCGTCGGGATGATCCAACAGCACCAGCGGAATCATGGTTTGCTTGCCGGTCTGCATCAGCGTCAACGTTTCGAGCGCCTCGTCCAGCGTGCCGAACCCGCCCGGCAGACAAACCACGCCACTGCACTCTTTGACGAACATCAATTTGCGAGTGAAAAAGTACTTCATGGTGACCAACTTTGGATCACCCTCGATGAACTCGTTCGCACTCTGCTCGAAAGGCAGCATGATATTCAAGCCCATCGAAGCGCTACGACCGGCGCCCCGGTGACCGGCTTCCATGATGCCCCCGCCGGCTCCGGTGATGACCATCCAGCCGTGTTCGGCCATCTTGCGGCCAAGTTCCACCGCGGCAAGGTACTCCGGATGATCGGGCTTGGTTCGCGCTGAACCGAAGATGGTGACCTTGCGGCGACGCCGATAGGGGCGAAACACCGTGAACGCGTATCGCAGTTCGCGAAGCGTTCGAGAAAGGATCTTCAGGTCGCCGCGAGCCGTTTGATCTTTCTCCATCCGGTCGATGGTATGTCGCATGACCTGAAACAGATCTTGCGAATCCACGGGCGAAATCGGTTCGTCGGCCGGTTGTGGCCTTTCAAATTCGTCTTCGCCGATTGCTTCGATTGGCAAGTCTTCCTGGTGCATCTCGCATGATCCTTCTATCTGAGTTGGCCAGCTACCGGCCCGGCGGGTCGGTCCAACCTAGGCCGCCTGGGACGCCTCGTGATCATCCGCTTTGACCATTCGCAGCGCTCGAATTCCGAGCACACGGCCAAGGATGATCGCCAACGGAGCGGCTCCGAAACTGAGCAGCGCTCCCATTTTGACCGAATCTTGAATCGCACCCGGTACGGTGAAGGCTGCGACTGAAACGAACAACGCCACGGTGAATCCGATTCCTGCCACCATGCCCAGTGTGACCACGTGCCGATAATCCATTCCGGCCGGTTTTTCCAACTTCAATCCCTTTTCCGCGAACAACGTCAGCCCGGTGATCCCCAGTGGCTTGCCGATCAACAACCCGGCCAGCACCAACCAGGTGCCGGTGCCCAGGCTGCTGAGCACCACTCCCGCGTTGACCAAACCAAACAGCCCCAGGAAAAACTCGACCGGTGTCTTCCAGAAGTGCTCAAACTCGCTGAGCGTGTCTTCGCGTTCGAGTTCCTCTTTCGCGAACAGGCCAAGGTCGGTGTGCGCGTGGGGCAGCAGCGGAATGATCGGCACCAAACCCAGCGCGGGATGAATGTGTGCCTGAAAGAAACTGAACCAACACAGAACACCCGGTCCGGCGAAGTACATCCAGTGACTTTGCACTTTCATCCTGCGCAGCAACATCGCGCCCAGCATCGCGCCGACGGTCAACAACAACCATTGCGGAACGATCGGCGCCTGCGGATAGAAGATGGCCAGGATCATCAGGCCGGCAGCATCGTCGGCAATCGCCAACAATAGCAGAAAAGCGATCGCCGGATGGCCTGCACCAAAAATGAATCGCGCCACCAGGTAACTGAACGCAATGTCGGTGGCGCAGGGAATCGCCCAACCGTTGCCCAAGGTTTCGTTCGATCCGGTGACATAGCAGCCGCCGATATAGACCAGCGCCGGTCCCAAGATCCCGCCCACGGTTGCCAACAGCGGTGTCGCCGCCTTGCGAGGATTCGACAGCGCCCCGCCTGGCAGCAGCGATTCCCAAACCTCCTTGGCAGCAATCGCAAAGAACAACGCCATCAAAATGTCGTTGACGATGAAGTGAATGGTCAGTCCGTGATGTCCCGCGTGCTGCGAATGTCCGTCGTCTTTGCCGTGGGCAGCAGATTCACCTTCCTGGTGGGAGCCGGCATCATGATCGTCGTGACCGGCAGCCAATTGCTCTCCGGCGGCATGTTCCTTTTCCCCAGCGTGCTCGTCGGCTTCCCCGCCATGCCCGTCGGCACCGTGGTCACTCCAGAGGGACGTGATGTCGAAATTGACGAACTTGGTGTAGCTGGTTTCGACCACACCATCGTCGGTCGCCCCTTCCCCCTCCACCTGGTAGGCAACGTTGGCCCAAATCAGGGCCGCCAAAGCGCCGGCGATCAGCAGGAATGAGTTGTCGATCAACGTGCGGACGATGCCGCGATTGTTTGAGTGCCCGGCCATTTTTCCCGTGCAATGCCCCCAGAGTTACAAATGATCCTTGCCGCCAAGAAGCGCATACCTTCTCCGGCGCCCCGGAATATAGTGCCTTACCGTTAATGTCGTGAGGGCATTTCCCAGAGATCTTCCGAAGGGAAAATGGGCAACCGAGTCGGATTGTAGGGGCAGATTGTCGCCGATTTCTCCAAATTCACAACCGAACAGCCAGTCGGAACGCCCGGCCGAAGCCTCACCTGATCGCTCGCTTGAGCACACCAGCAAACTTTCCGGGCGGTTCTCCCTCGCGGACAACGAGCGGCGATTTCTTTCGAGGCTCGAAAAACAAGTACCTTGCCCGCGTCGGCATTTGAATATCGACCGCGCCCAAATTTCGTGATTCGATTAGCACCGCCAACTGCTGTGCATCGACCGTTCGATAAGGCAATTCGACCACCAGCTTTTGCACGTCATTCCACCCCAAACCTCGCCTGGCCGACCTTCCCTCGATCACCGGTGGCCAAGGATCGCCCCGGGCCAGCAGCGGCGGCTGCAACGACAACACCACGGAATCGGTTTTGATCTGCGAGTCCCACCAATCCAGCAGTTCTTTCTGCTGGACGTCGGGTCGGACCGGTTGAAACCCCCACAAGGATTCGCAAAGAGGGCTCCACAACGTCAGGAAATCACTGCCGGCAAGAAAGGGAATCATCGCCTCGCACCACGGGCGCCGCGCTTCGGGGTGCTGCTCCAGCACCAACAATCGGTCCCGGTCGGCCGCCTCACTGAGTGCGAATCGAAGCTTGACATCGGCCAGGTAAATGGGGCTGTAAGTTTCAGCAAGCAACGTCAACCGGCCCATCTGCTTTTGAGCGATCGCGCCGGGAACATCCGCGTCGTCGTCAACCTTGTCGACACCAAGTACGGCCAACATCTCTTCCAAACCGCCGCGCCACAGGCGACTGACTCGATCGGCGCTGCGCTCGGCGATCGCGGCAACGACCTTTTCGCCCGATTGCTGCTCGGCCCTTTGGATTGCCTGGACTTCTTCGGCATCTTCGATCAGCGTCAGTACACCAGCCGTGTCGGGAACTCCAACAGAAAAAGCAAGAAGTCGGTAATCGCCGTCACAGAGGGCGACGATCGCCCGGGCGGGCTGGTTGCGCGGCCGGCCGCCGCTGAGATTGGCGGGCATTCCTACCGGCAACGCTTGAACGGTGATCCGATCGCGCAAGTCGGGCCGACGAAGCCTGGCGTTGCGAACGCTTCGCGACAAGACCGGCGCGCACCACAGCTTGGCCGCCAATTGGTTTGCGTCCGCTTCTCGCACCAGGTAAGGATCGTCGTTGGTGATCAGCACAAAGACGAACTCGTCTTTGTCGGCCGCCGAGATCGAAGAGAAGACTTTTGACCAAACGATGGCATCGGCATCTTCCGCCTCCGCCTTGCCGTCATCGGCACGGACAACGATCGCCATCGACAACAGGATCGATGCCGCAAGTAAGACTCGCATGTTTCCCCCATTTACCGAGCAAGACAAGAAAAAGTCCCGGTATTCCCACTTCTGCAAGCTAACAATGGATGATTCGAAAGTCAATAAAATGGGTCGGCTTTGATTTCCTGTGCACATCGCCAAGCGATGGTCATCACGGTGGCGTTGGGGTTGCCTTGGGTGATTTGGGGCAAGATCGAAGCGTCGGCAATCCTCAGGTTTTGAATCCCGCGAAGCCGAAACGACGAATCGACCACCGCGCCATCGTCGCTTCCCATCGCGCAGGTGCCGACCGGATGATAAAGCGTCCGCGCGTATCGGGAAATCGATTTCGCGATTGCATGGTCGCTTTCACGCTTAGTACCAGGCAGTTGTTCACCAACATGCCACCTGCTCAGCGGCGCCGTGTCGGCAATCTCGCGGCACAACCGAACTCCCCGAATCGTTGCCTGCAAATCGGTTTCGTCCGATAGATATCCGGTTTCAATGATCGGCGCCGCCGCCGGATCGGGGCAAGTGATCGCGATGCAACCGCGTGAAGCTGGCCGGGTGACGTTCACCGCCATCGTCATCGCTGCCGGCGCACTTGCTTGGGGATAACTCAAGTAGTGGGTTGGCGTGACATGAATTTGAAATGCCTGGTGTTCTCCGAAAAGCCCGCCGCATTCGGCAAGGTTCGATGAAAGGGGTCCGCCGCCAAGGGTCTGCCAGTGGGCCAAATCGCGCACCGACGGCGTCGGTCGAAATCGCCGCGCCGAATTGAGCGAAAAGATGACCGGCATGACCAGGTGATCTTGCAAACCGGCCCCCACTCGCGGCAAGTCCAATCGACGTTCGATTCCAGCGTCGGCCAGGACATCGAAGGGACCGATGCCGCTGCGCATCAAAAGGGTCGGCGTGCCGACGGCGCCGGCACAAAGGATCACATCGCCGCGACATCGAATCTCCTCGACCGCCGCCTTTCGCCGAACCGACACGCCGACGACTTTCTCTTGGTCCAGCAGCAATCGGTCGACCATTGCCCGGACGATGCGAAACCGATCCTGACCGGTCGGCAACAGTGCCTTCGGGTTCCAACGCCGGCCGTTTCGATTGACCCTGCGATAGACCACGGGCCAGGCATCTTTTCGGTCGCGCACCGCGAGCATGAATTGTTGCGACGATTCGCTCAGCCACTGCGGCTGTTTCGGCCGGACGATCGACTCCACTTCGGCCAGCGAGGCGGTCCAATCGGCAACCGAATGTCTTCCGCCACTTGCATCACAAAGGTTTCGAAGATCTCCGTCGGTCGGCGGAAACCAGATCATGGCATTGATTCGACTGCTGCCGCCCAAACCTCGGCCGCGGGGCCAGCGGATGATCCTGCCGGCTAGCTGGCCAGCCGGCTCGGTCGCCAGATCCCAATCCTCCGCCGACCCCAGCAGGTTCAGCCAGTTGGCCGGCCGAACCAGATCGGCTGGCGAAGTCGGGCCAGACTCCGCCGATTCCGGTTCGATCAAGATCACCCGCCTGCCCAATTCGGCTGCTAATCGGGCGGACAATACGCATCCGGCCGAACCTGCACCGACAACGATGATGTCACAGTCTGTCACGGGGACCTCGCCGAGGAGTAGGTCGATAGTCGATCGGGCGAATGTCGTTTAGGATCTCGGACGTGTCTTCCACGAAACCTCGAACAAACCATCGACATGACTGCATCGGCCGATTCCAAAACGGAACATCATTTCGCCAGCCTTTCCACCGCACCGCCCGACTCCATTCTGGGGCTGACCGAGGCTTTTGTTGCCGACTCCAACCCCCACAAAATGAATCTCAGCGTCGGCGTTTACAAGGATGCTTCCGGACAGACCCCGGTACTTCGCTGTGTGAAAGAGGCCGAACAAAGGTTGGTCCGTGACGAGGCGACCAAAGGATACCTGCCGATCGACGGACATGCCGACTATCGCGACCATGTCCGCCGTCTGATTTTCGCCGACCGCATCGATGGATCGCGAATCACGGTGCTTCACACGCCGGGCGGTACGGGAGCCCTACGCGTCACCGCCGATTTTCTGGCCTCCCAGCTCGGCCCGATTCGAATTTGGGCTCCCACGCCAACCTGGGCCAATCATCCCGCCGTGCTGGGCGCCGCGGGACTGCCGATCGAATCGTATCGCTACTTGGCGGCCGACCGTACTTCGTTGGATCTGGACGGCATGATCGATGACCTTCAAAACAAATCGTCCGCCGGCGACGTCGTTCTGTTGCACGCCTGCTGCCACAATCCGACCGGCGTCGACCCGACGATCGAGCAGTGGCGCCAGATCGCCGCAGTGATTCAAGAGAAACGGCTCCTGCCGCTGATCGATTTCGCCTACCAGGGATTTGGCCGCGGCCTGGATGAAGATGCCGCCGGGTTGCATGCGATTTTGGATGCAACGGACGAAGCGATTGTCTGTAGTTCTTTTTCCAAGAATTTTGGTTTGTACAGCGAACGTGTCGGCGCCGTCTCGCTAGTCGCCGCCGACAGCGACCAAGCCAAAGCAGCCCAAAGTCAGCTCAAGAAAGTTGTCCGCAGCAACTACAGCAATCCACCCCGCCATGGCGGAGCGATTGTGGCCACCATTTTGGACGACGAAGGTTTGACCAAAATGTGGCACGAAGAGTTGACCGAAATGCGTGAAAGGATCACCCGTTTGCGGGCGCAATTCGTCGAAACGATGAAGAAGAGCGGCGCCGGACACGACTTTTCTTTCTTGCTGGCCCAAAACGGCATGTTCTCCTTCAGCGGACTCAGCCCGATGCAGGTCGATCAACTGAAGAACCAGCACAGCATTTACATCGTCGGCAGCGGACGGATCAACGTTGCCGGCATGAGTGAAGAAAGAATGGACTGGCTTTGCCAGGCGGTCGCGTCGGTGATCGAATCGTAGGCTTCACGCAAACAATTCGACTGGCGGGTAATCACCCAGCAGCGCCGCCGCGCTGGGGCATTGCAGCCAGCCTTCCAAAACCGCCGCGTAGACTTGTCGGAAATCGGTGTGATATTTCAAGTCACCCTGGGTCAAGTCGGTCAGGCTGGGATGTTTGCCGATCAAACCGGGGCGAATCTTGGTGCCTGCCAAAAAGATCGGTCCGGCCGTGCCGTGATCGGTCCCGTCGCTGGCGTTTTCGGCAACCCGTCGGCCAAACTCACTGAAACACATCGTCAGCACGCGGTCGCCTTGTCCGTGGTCGATCAGGTCGTTGACAAAAACGGCGACGGCATCGCCCACTTCGCGCAGCAGCGCCGCGTGCGCCGCCGGCTGGTTGGCGTGGGTGTCAAAGCCGTCGATTCGCAAGTAGTAAACCTTCGTTTGCATTTCCGAAGCGATCAGCTTGGCCACCGTTTCAAATTTCTTGCCAAGCCCTGTTTGCGGATAAGGCGCGGTGGGCGTGTAGGCGACTGCCGCCGATTCCATTCTTTCACTCGCCTTGATCGCCGAATCGGTACTCGATTGCACGAACCCCAACAAATCGTTTTCGCCGCCGCGGGCCACTCGGCTCAAATCTCGCACCGCGTTTTTGAACTGCGGACGGCCGCTGCCGCGAAGCCGGAATTGTTCCAGCGATTGGATCGACGGCACGCGGATGTCTCGTGACATCAGGGCGTACGGTTGTTTTTCGCTGCCCAAATGAAGCGCCGCCGGATCCTGGATCGCGGCCAATCCCGCGGACTGCAGATAACGACCGATCCATCCGTCGCTGCGGTTTTGATCCTTTCGCTGGCAGGTATGCCAGATATCCATCGATTCAAAATGGGAACGGTTGGGGTTTTCGTAACCGACTCCCTGGACCGCCGCGAAGTGTCCGTCTTCCAACAGGTCGGCGAATCCCCGCAGCGAAGCATGCAAGCCAACTTTGTCGGTAACCGCCAGCGTGTCAGCCTTGGCGATTCCCAGTTTGGGCCGCGCCTTTTGATAAGCAGGATCGGAATGAGGAATGACCGAATTGATTCCGTCGTTTCCGCCAGCCAATTCGACCACCACCAAGATCCGATCGTCGTCTTCGGCGGTTATCGCCGCCTGGCACATCAGCGCTGGCGCAGTGGTGCCAAGCGCAGTGGTGCCAAAGGTAACGACCGCAGTGCCGGCAATCGTTCTGGATAGAAACGCACGGCGCGTTTGTCGCCAAGGTTTTTCCTGGATAGTGTTCATCGATTGGTCCCGATGGTTGGTCACGCCAATTGAAATTCGGGCAGCGTGCAAAGCGCATGCACCGCCTCTTTGATTCGATCCTCGCTGGCGGCAGCTCCGCCTCGATAAAGACTTTCGATGCGATCCTTTGCATCAGCCGGAATGTTCACGGCAAAGAGGGTTTGCTCGAAAAAGTCGATCAACTGCTTCGCCGACTTCACGTCCCGGCTCCGCAGGTATTCGGCCAGCGGCTTTCGGCCAAACCGCGTTTTTTGGTGATCGATCAAACCGCGAATCAAATTCGAACGTCCCAGCAGGGTCGAGGAATTGATCCAAGTTCGACCGCCGTCCCAACCTTTCACGCTAGGTGGATAAAAGAGCCCCTGTCCGAGTCGCTGAAAGGATTCCGCCAGATGAAACACATCGGTAGAACCTTCCAACGCTCGCAAAAAACCGCTGCCCAGTTCCACGGGCGAGCGAACTTTGCGGCCCACCACGAGAGGTGAAAACATCAGGTTACTGCCGAGGATCCGTTGGACCGTCGGTCCGATCTGCATGTCGTCCTCGCGAAGCTGGCGGGCAAGCGGATCGACCAATCGCGCCGGCGGTGCGGGTTCATCCATCACGAAAAAGCGAATCAGTTTTCCGACGATGAACCGCGGTGCCGAAACCTGAGCGGCGACGATCTGCACGCCCTCTTCGCCGCCCAACTTTCCGGTCGTTCCCAAAACGGTCTTGGTGCCGGTGTCGTGTTGATAGCGATTGAAACGAAACTTCTTTCGCTTGATTTCCCAGCCGGTAAAACAACGCGCCAGTTCGCGAATATCCTGTTCGGTGTAATTGCCTTCTCCAAGGCAGAACAATTCCATGATCTCTCGCGCGTAGTTCTCATTCGGATGCGCTTTGCGGTTGGAAGCCGAATCGAGATAAATCAGCATCGCCGGATCACGAGAGATTTCCAGCAACAACGCGGCGAAATCACCCAATGCGTATTTGCGCAGCAGATTGTTCTGAGCAAGCATCAATTCGCCGTCGTCGACCTTGGCGGCACTGGTGGCGAAGTGTCCGTGCCAGAAAAGAGTCATCTTTTCCAACAACGGCACGGGCGTATTCAAAATGCGATAAGCCCACTGCGCCGAAAGCTGCTTGACGTTGCCGGTACCGAGCGTTGCCTGGACAAGGTCGGACATTTCCTGCTGGAACGATTGCAGTTCGTTGTCGACCGCGATCAGTTCGGCAACGACTTCGGACGGCGACTTTGTGACCGCCTGTTGCAACTGGGATTCCGAAGCGGCAAACCCGGCGCGGCGAAAAAGATGCGCAGCGCTTCGCCCATCCCAGGGTACCGATGCGGTCGGTTCAAACGGCGACCATGCCCAATCGACATCGACGTCGGATAACGCTCTCATGATGCACCCTCGCTCTCACTGTTTGATTCGGATTTGGAAATCAACATCCAGCTGCTGCTGGCCGATGGCCAGCTTCAAGGACGCATCGTCGAAGTAGCCGACCACCTCCAGCAGCAAGTCGATGATCGCTTCCGCTTCCTCGCGGGTATTCCCATCCTCCAGCATGTTTTGCGCGATCAGTTGTCCGCGGTTGTCGTGAAGGACTTGCCGCAGCACCCCGGCATTCAAAACCATCTGCGAATTCTCTTCGGCGTTCGATTCGGTGGTACGCGCCAGCACCAATTCCTTGGCAAGATCCTTGGTACTCGAAACGACGAATCGGCTTCCTGAAAAAGCGACCGAGGGCGAAAAATTGAAAATGATCTTCGCTTGCGTCGATTCGCGATCGTCCTCTTCGGGAACAAAGGAAGAACTGATCAGTTCGACGTTGCCTTCCAGCTTTTCCATCTCCAGTTCCAGCTGATTTTGGCCGTTCATTGCTCCCACGACGTTCAAGAATCCAATCAGACTTTGAAAGATACGTCGCAGCTCGCGCGTCATCGATTCCGGTTCGCGCAATTGCAGTACCAACGCGAACGCGGGAACCTTGATGGTCGGTCGCGGCAGTGTGTCGCCAAAATCTTGCCGCGCGGCAACCAACCCCACTTCCGGTTCGATCGAACCTAAAATATCCTCGCCAAAATCGCGGCCGGCAAACAGCGTCGTCAAGTTCGCATCGGCCTGTGCGAATCCGTCGTTGGTCTGTTCACCAAACAAGTCGCCGGCCCGTAGCCACATTTCTGAAAAGTCGCGATAGGTGCTTAGTGTCAGCAACGTCTGCGTGGTCGCCGGCAACGACGGTCCGCGTCCGCTGCCACCCGGACCAAAGAAATACTCGCGGACTTCCGGAATCCACTCGGCTTGATGCGGCATGCTGAGTCGCAAACCCAATCCTGATTGCTGAGCATTCAACGACGCGGTGGCGTAGGGCGTTTCCTTCAGAGTGCTCTGGATGCCGCCGACCAACAGCTCCAAAACCGGGTTGTCGATCTGGCTGTGGTAGACCTCGTCGGCTTCCCCCGAATCACGAACGATTTGAATGTCGACAAATGCCCAAGCGGTAGGATCCCCTTGGCGGGCGGACTGGGCTGCTTGAAACCTGGTGTTGTCGGCAAGCGAGGCACCTTCGCCGTCGATCAATCGATCCAGCACCGCCTGGCCCAATTCGTTTTGGTTGGTCACGACCATCCGGTCACCATGGACGGCGAACTTGACTTTGTTGATCTCGTTGGCCCTGATGCCGCGATATTCACCCGATTTGACTTCCTGCGCGTTGTCGCCAAACTGCGCCAAATCGATCAGCTTGTCTCGAAACCGCTCCATCGACGCGGCGTCTTTGCCGCGGACCACGACAGCAACGCCCTCGCTGGCCGCATCCAGTCCGACGGCGACACCTTGGGTAGCAAACGTCGCGACCGCCTCTCGCCACGACATCCCGAAATGGGTTTCGATGAACGTGCGGCCAACCTCGAATTGCCGGTAGTCGGGAGTCTGTACCGCCATCTTGTAGGGGGGTAGCGATTCGATTTTCTTGCGAAGTGGATGATCAAAGATGGTCGAAACCAATTCGCTGGGATCGGCCAGTTCGGCATAGACGACCGTGCTGGGCGGAAAGAGTCGTGCCGAAGAAACGTCCTGCGCCGTGGCAAGGTTCATCAGCAACAGAGCCAACAACGAAAAAGCGACCGTTCGAATCATCATCTGGCTCCGGGCAGGGTGGGGAATTGGCAGGAAGGGTTTCGTTTCTGCGACCCGTTTCTTGGCAACGGGCGCTGCAAAATTTCAAAAAGATGCGAGGGACCGGCCATCGATCCGATCTTCCGTTTCAGCAAATTTTACCCCGCGGCCACACGCTCGGTTTCAGCTTTCTTGTCGCAACCTGCAACTAGGTCATCAGCGGCAAATCGCCCTCTCCGTGTCTTGGTGCCTTCGTGTGAGCTTCCTCGAGCGCACCGATGGCGGTCAGCAAGAAGTGCTAAAATCGTAGGCCGACTTGTCCCCAAGTCGGCAATCCTGGAATCGTTCTCCAGTGCGCTCGCCGACTTGGGGACAAGTCGGCCTACGAGAAAGACAACGATTTTGAGCGAGCAGATTGACGACGATTTGCCGGTGTCGGAGTGCCTGAGCGAAATCGTCGCGGCGGTCACGGCATCCACCGCTGTGGTTCTCAAAGCGCCGCCGGGCGCGGGAAAGACGACCGGGGTGCCGCCGGCGCTGCTGTCGGCCGGGGTCGCCGACCAGGGGCAAATCTTGTTGATTCAACCGCGCCGTCTCGCTGCCAGATCGGCCGCCGGTCGGTTGGCATATCTTGTCGGTTCGCGATTGGGAGACCGCGTTGGTTACCAGGTCCGGTTTGACCGCCGCACTTCGGCCAACACCCGGCTCGTTGCGATGACCACCGGCGTCGCCTTGCGAAAACTGCAATCGGATCCGCTGCTGGAAAAGGTGGCCTGCGTGTTGTTGGACGAGTTCCATGAGCGCAGTTTGGAAATGGATTTGCTGCTGGGAATGTTACAACGGATTCGCACCACGCTGCGGCCTGACCTGAAGTTGGTCGTCATGTCGGCCACCCTGGATCCACAGCCGATCGTCGATTTCCTTGAGGACGCTCGGCCGATCATCGCCGAGGGGCGCGCCTATCCGGTCGATGTTCGCTACGCTCCCCATCGCCAGAACGATCCGATCGACCAGCAGGTATCGACGGCAGTGTCAACGTTGTTGTCCGAAACCGCCGGCCACTTGCTGGTCTTTTTGCCGGGAGTGGGTGAGATCCGTCGCACCCACCGCACGCTTCGCCACGATCTTGACGGCGATTTTGAAATCCTGGAGTTGTACGGCGATCTTTCACCCCAAGAACAAGACGCCGTTTTGAAGGAATCGCCAGACCTCCAGAGAACTCGCAAGATTGTGTTGGCGACCAACATCGCCGAAACGTCGATCACGATTCCAGGTGTCACCGGAGTGATCGACAGCGGACTGGCGCGAGTGATGCGGTTCGATTCCAACGTCGGCTTGCCCAAGCTGTCGCTCGAATCGATCTCCCAAGCATCGGCCGATCAACGCGCTGGCCGAGCGGGCCGGACCGAGCCGGGAATCTGTTACCGACTGTGGCCCGCCAACACGCATCGCTCGCGCGCCCCACGGGATTCGCCCGAAATCGTACGAGCCGATTTTGCCGGTGCCGCCCTGGCGCTATCGGCGTGGGGCGAACGACACATGTTTGATTTTCCTTGGCTGACCGCGCCGCCAGAAGCAGCCGTGAACCGGGCAACCGATTTGCTCACCAAGCTTCACGCCGTGGACCAAAACCTGTCGGTCACCAAAATCGGGCGGCGGATGTTGTCGCTGCCGGTCCATCCACGACTGGCCAGGTTCCTGTTGGAGGCCGCTGATTGGAGGGTGGCTGAGGAGGCGGCGGTCGCGGCGGCGCTACTGACTGAGCGAAACCCTTTTCGATCCGGCTCCCCACATCGACAACCAACCTCGCCCCATCGGTGCGATGTTTCGGCCAAAGTCGATCGATTGAAGTCTTTCTTTGACGGCGAGTCATCACCGGAGATCGAACCGGCCGCTGCCCGGCGAATACGGAAGGTGGCCGACCAGCTACTACGATCCGTCGAATCGATCGAATCATCGTCTGCCAATCATGGCCAAGGTGACCCGGTGGAAACCCGCCTGGCTCGCGCGCTGCTGTCGGCTTATCCCGATCGGCTGGCCAAGAGCCGCGATGGTGACGGCGACCGAGGTCGGATGGTCGGCGGTCGGGGAGTCCGCTTGGATCGCCGATCCCATGTTCGCAGCGAACTCTTTCTGTGCATCGACGTCGATTCGGGAGGCACCGAGGCACTCGTTCGAATGGCATCGGCCGTGCAACCACAGTGGCTCGATCCCGACCGGATCCACGTGTTGGACCAGCCATTGTTCCATCCCGCTTCGGAATCGGTGGTCGCCCGGCGGCGGCGCTGCTTCGATGACTTGCTGCTCGGCGAAACACCGATCAAGTGCGAGCCGAGCCAGCAGGTTGCTGAAATCTTGGCTGACGCTGCTCGTGAAAACATGTCGAAGGTGTTTCCCGATGGGGACGAAGAAACCAAAAGCTTTCTGGTGCGGGCACGATTGATTGCCCAGCAAATGACCGAATTGGAACTGCCCCCTCCGGATGACGATTTGATCGACAGGGTACTGCTGACCCTCTGCCGCCACAGCACCTCCTTTCCGCAACTTCGCGCCGCGCCGTGGCTGGATCAGCTGCGCGGCATGTACGATTACAATCAGTTACAAGCGATCGATCGGCACGCACCGACGCGAATCCAGGTTCCCAGCGGAAACTCGATTCGTATTCACTACTCCGACAAAAAACCTCCCTTCGCAGAAGTGCGAATTCAAGAAATCTTCGGATGGAAAGAGAATCCGCATATCGCGGGGGGCCGGTTGCCTGTTCAACTTCATCTGTTGGGCCCAAACTATCGCGCCCAACAGATCACCGAAGACCTGGCGAATTTTTGGCGTTCTACCTACCTGCAAGTTCGCAAAGATCTGCGCCGCCGCTATCCGAAACATCATTGGCCGGAAGACCCCACCGCGGCCGTGGCCACGCGTAACGGATTGAAGCCGAAGTCGTCTTAGAAAACTCATGCCCGATCACTTGATCGAAATCAAAAATTTGAAACGTCAGCCGAGCGATCGGGATCGGCCGCTGCTGGACGTCGGCCACCTGATGATCCGGCCAGGTGATCGCATTGCTTTGGCCGGCCCGATCGGCAGCGGTAAATCGACCCTGCTGCGGGCAGTTGCGATGCTGGATCCTTGCGAGGTTTGTCGGATTCGATTCGGCAAAACGGAGGTGACCCATGATTCGGTGCTGGCTTACCGGCGCCAGGTCATCTACCTGCCGCAGCGCCCAGCGATGGTCGCATCCACGGTCCGCGACAACTTGAAATTGCCTTTCCAGATGACAAGTAGGCCTACAACGACCCCTTCGCAGTATCAAGAACAGCAGGCGATCGCGTTGTTCGAAGAACTCGGCAAGCCTGGTTCGTTCTTGGATCAACCGGCCGATGAATTGAGCGGTGGCGAGCGGCAGCTGGTTTCACTCGTTCGGGCACTGCAGCTTCAACCCCTGGTTCTGTTGATGGACGAACCGACCGCGTCGTTGGATACCGAATCGACCCGTCGACTTGAACAGGTCGTGATGCGCTGGTACCGCGATGAGTCGGATGCCAGGAGAGCATTTGTGCTGGTCACTCACGATTCGGATTTGATCGAGCGGATGACCGATCGCATCATCCACATTCGTGACGGTGCGGTCGACGAGGATGGCGAACATGTTTGACGGGTTCTTGCTGGCCGATGCAATCGATCCGGCGACCGACCAAAACCTGTCCCTCTCTTGGGCGGAAGTCGCGATTGCCGCCGGGTTGATCGGGATCAACGCCGTGCTTTCCTGGCGGCTTCGACTTGGATTGGCAAAGCGGATCGCCGTCGCTTCCGTTCGCATGACCGTCCAGCTGGCTCTGGTGGGTTTGGTGTTGAAACAGATCTTCGCCCTGGCATCACCCGCACCAGTGCTTGGGTTGGCCGCGGTGATGACGTTGATCGCGGGGTTTGCCGCAGTACGTCGAATCGATCATCGTTTCGATTCGATTTATCTGACCGCGATGTGTTCGGTTTGGGCGAGCACCTGGTTGGTCACCGGAATCACCGTCCTGATGATCGTTCGGCCACAGCCGTGGCACAGTCCGCAAGTGGTCATTCCGCTGCTGGGAATGGTGCTGGGAAATTCTTTGACGGGAATCTCCCTGGGATTGGATCGATTCCTTAGCGAACTGCGGCAGCGGCGAGATGAAGTGGAGATGCGATTGACGCTGGGAGCAACCAGGTGGGAAGCATGTCGAGACGTTTTCGCCAGCGCCACACGGACGGCGATGATCCCGATCCTGAACACCATGTCGGTCGCAGGCATCGTCAGCCTGCCAGGCATGATGACCGGACAACTCCTTGCCGGCGCACCGCCGATCCAAGCCGTGCAGTATCAGATCATGATCATGTTTGTGATCGCGGCAGCGATCGCGATCGGAGTGATGTTGTCGCTGACCGCGGCCTACCTGCGAATCACCACCAGCCTGCATCAGATCGATTGGCATCAAATCCGCAATGCCCAAAAAAAGTAGCGTCGGATCCCCCGCTCGATCTCTTGGCAGCCTGCCGCTGAAACGCTCGTCGCCAACAAAACGACGAACCTCGTAGCGTGGCGTAGCGGCGGGCCAAATTTGCCAGCACGCTGGGATTTCGACCAATCGATTAGTGTGAATTTGTGGCTATGAGTGTTCCTCCTTCCTGCACGCTGCTCGTGGAAATGGGGAACACTCATAGCTGCTGATCTTCACTGATGAAAAATGAGGAGCGAGCTGGTAGAGAAGGTGGGAAACTGGTTCGGAAAACAAACTTCTACGATCTTGCTCTGTAAAGTCATTTTGCCGCGTGCGTTGGCGCCAGCCGTCTTGTTGTTATCCTGGCAGTCCCCAGAGCGTGCCGCGTCGGCGGCGCACTTGCCGGCTGGAAACCGAGCCGGCTCACGAAGATTCCACGCGGGAGCGCAAGGTGAACGGCCCTGACTTTAGCAAGTGTGACTTGATTCCGGTGATCGCCCAAGATGAACAATCGGGCGAGGTGTTGATGCTGGCGTACATGAACCAGCAGGCCTACGCCGAAACACTGAAGACGGGCCGAGTTTGTTACTTTTCTCGCAGCCGCAACAAGTTGTGGCGGAAGGGCGAAGAAAGCGGCAACGTTCAAGAGGTCAAGGCGATTTATTTCGATTGTGATGCCGACACGCTGCTGGTCAAAGTGAATCAGATCGGCGGTGCGGCATGTCACGAAGGATACCGCAGCTGCTTTTTCCGCCAGGTCGTTCCGGGGGCCGAGGAACCAAAAGTGATTGGCGATCGAGTGTTCGATCCCCAGCAGGTCTATAAGAAAACTGAGTGATGAGCGAAAAGAATATTCTGAAGCTGGGGATTCCCGCCGGAAGTTTGCAGCAATCGACCGCCGAGTTGTTTGAGCGAGCCGGTTACAACATCAAGTTTTCGTCCCGATCCTATTATCCAACGATCGACGACGATGAAATTGAATGCTTGTTGATCCGCGCCCAAGAGATGGCCCGGTATGTCGAACAGGGTGTGTTGGACGCCGGAATCACCGGCCACGATTGGGTGCTGGAAACCGAAGCGGACGTGGTCGAAGTTTGCGAACTGCTGTTTTCCAAAGTCAGCCGCCGACCCGTTCGATGGGTCCTGTGCGTGCCGGATGATTCACCCGTCCAAACGGTCAAAGACTTGCAGGGCATGCGAATCGCGACCGAGGCGGTCGGCCTGACCCGGCGATACCTGGCCAAACATGGTGTGGAGGCGCGGGTCGAGTTTTCTTGGGGAGCGACCGAAGTCAAACCACCCAAACTTGCCGATGCCATTGTGGAGGTCACCGAAACGGGCAGTTCGCTGCGCGCCAATGATCTTCGCATCGTTGACGAAGTCCTGCAAAGCACCACTCGATTGATCGCCAACAAAAACGCTTACGAAGATCCTTGGAAAAAAGCAAAGCTGGACAACATTTCATTGATGCTTCTATCGTGCCTGCATGCCGAGGGCAAAGTGGGACTGATGATGAACGTTGCCAGGAACGATCTGGAGGCAGTGTTGACGCTGCTTCCCGCCCTGCAAAAACCGACGATCTCCGCGCTGTCGGATCCCGATTGGGTCGACGTGATCACGATTCTGGAAGAAAAAGTTGTTCGCAACATCGTGCCTCAGCTGAAATCGCTCGGCGCAACCGGAATCGTCGAGTACCCGATCAACAAATTGATCGATTGACTTTCTTGATCCAGCAAAAACGTTCCAAGTCTCGCCCAAAAGCTTGACCGACAATTCGCCAGCCGCGATGCTGAAAAACCGGGTTGTGGTTGTAATCGCTGATTTCGGGAGAGTGAATCGTGTTGCTGTCCATTCGCAAAATATCGTTGCCCGCTGCGCTGACATGGATGCTTGTCACCCTCGGCAACAGCTCGATCGTTGCTGGTGAAGAGAAGCCGGGCGGAGCAAAACCGGAAACGGAACAAAAAGGCTCCTCCGTCGACGGCTCGGTGCTGATGCCCGATGGATCACCCGCGGTCGGCGCCGATGTTCACCTGCTGCATCGCGGCGAAGGCGCTTACATCCTGCCGGTGAAAACAACCAAGGTGGTTACCGACAAAGAGGGTCGGTTCCATTTTTCAACGGTCAAGCCAGGCAAATACAAAGTATGGGCGGAAACTCCCCAATTGACGTCGCTGAAGAAAAAGCTGGGTGGTTACGCTTTCACCATTGGCGATGATGGCGGCGACCTGAACATCGATCCGCTGAAGCTGCACAAAGGATGCAACTACCGCGTCAAGATCGTTTCGGCGGCAACCGGCAAACCGCTGCCCGGCGGCCGGGTGTGGTTCGGGTGGACCGATTTGCCGCGCGAGTACCACGGTGACGATGGCGGGATCGTCGAAATCGGCGGGCTCGCCGTCGATGACTGGTATTTCGTCGTGGCAGCCGAAGGGCACGGAATCAAGTTCAAGAAAATTCCCAAACAATCGCTCGGCAGTACCACCGAATTGGTATTCAAACTGAACGTCGGTGGAGACCTGGTTGGCGTCGCACAAACCGATCAAGGCGAACCGGTCGAGGGCGTCGTTATCTATGCCTCTTCCACCGAAGGGGGCATGACGCCTCACTATGGTCGCGAAACCACCGACGAACAGGGACGATTCGTGTTCAAAAACCTGCCCGCCGGCGTTTCCGTTCGCATCGGCGGACGCAAAGCGGAATACAACCGTGTGTCGACCAACGTGGTGATACCGGTCGGAAAGAAGCAGGTGAAAACCAACTTGATTTTCAACCCGCTTCCCTACGGCGGAGATTGCATTGTCACCGTGGTGGACGAACAGGGCCAACCGATTGCCGGAGCGGCGCTTCGAAACGACGGCAATTCCACGTCGCTGCATCGCGACGCCACGACCGACAAAAACGGCCAAGGCCGGCTGGCGAACATGTATTCCAGCTATCGCGGGCACCGCGTCTTCGTGCGAGCCAAAGGGTTCATCACTCAAGAATTGGACGTCAAACCGGGCACCGCCAAAGAACCGTCCGAAGTGCGGGTGACGATGCAACAAGGAAAGACCTTGCGGGGCCGAGTGGTCGATCCCGACGGAAAACCGGCCGCCAACATCCGCGTTTACTACAACCAAGGCGAACATCCCTGGACGTTGGGGGGACGAGTCGAAACGGACGCCGATGGCAAGTTCGAGATCGACGGTTTGCCCGAACAATCAACGCTGACCGTTTACACGCCGCGGCAATTCGCGCCCATCAAAGACATGCCGGTCACCGCCGGTTTGGACGAATTGCTGACCGTCAAGATGGAACTGTCGGCGGTGATCCGCATCCGCGCCATTGATGAACAGACAGGAAAGCCGATTCCGGAATTCAACGTCAAAGTCGAAAACACGCGCGATCGCCGCGAGGGCGATCCCTGGGGTTCGTTCAGCACTGAATACACCGAACAAGGTGTGAACGTGATGGGCGAAACGAAGAAGTTCGAGATGACCAACCTGGTTGCGGGAACGCCACTGAAAGTGACCGTGTCGGCCAAAGACTACCTGCCCTTGGTTCAGGACCGGGTGCTTGCGGTGCGCAGCGACCAGGCCCCGCTGATCGACATCGCGTTGAAACGGGATTCACCCGACAACTACGAACCAGTCGCCGGCACGCTGAAAAGGAAGGACGGAAAACCGGTCGTCGGAGCCATCGTCAAACTGGTTGTCGGAAAGGTGAATCCGGTCAGCGAAGCGGCCCGTGCTCGCGGCAGCGCACCCGACCAGTGGCGAAATTACCGCTGGCTCTCTGTCGAATCGGGAGACATCGCCAGGTCGGAGCATTGTTTGCAGTTCTTGTCCACTTCGACCAACGAAAAAGGCGAATTCAAATTTGACCGAGTTCGCAAAAGCGGCAGCTGGATCGAACTGTTCCACACCGGCGGCGAAGTGGCCACCGCTCGATTTCCCGATCTTCGCGGCACCTATCCCGAATCACTCGTCGATCTGCGTCTTACCGCAGTCGGCCCGTCGTCGATCAAGTTGTTTGTCGATCGAGACAAATGGCCGGACGCACACGCCGTACGGCTGAGCGCACCCTACGCCGGCCAATATCCCGACTGTTTGAAGCTACCTTTCAACAACAAGACCGTGGAAATCGATCCCAAAACCAACGAAGTCAAATTCGATGGACTACCCTCAGGTGACTTCCGAATCCGCGTCGAGGCCAAGCCGATACCAGTGGGCGGGGGAGGAATTCGAACCGAGACGCTCGGTTCCTATTTCATACAACTGCCTGCCGGCGAAGACATGCAGGGTGATCTGTAAAAAAATCTAGAGCGCACCTTCCAATTCCATCGTAAGCCGGCTTGTCCCAAGTCGGCGAACCTGTATTCGCCGACTCAGAACTGAAAATAGACAAACGGCCGAAATCCTCGTGGTGCATACAGCACCAGCGCCCAGATCATCACCGTGGTCGCGATCGGTGAATACCATGCGGCAAACGGCAATCGCATCGCTCGTCGCAGCCGGGTTTGCCAGGCGACGTGTTCGACCACCAGGCAAGCGAGCGCCAACAGAGCCAGTGGCGGATACCAGTCGATTCCCGACGTAAAGGTTGCCATCCTCTGCAACACGATCCTGCTTGTGTCGAGATCGCCGCTGCGAAACAGGACCCAGCCGACCAGCACCACCGCCATGGTGGCGGCCCAAGCGGAAATTCGCGGAAAACGAAACGACGTGCGGGCATGAAAGAACCGCTCGACGGCCAGTGCGGCGCCGTGCCAGACGCCCCACAATACGAACGTCCACGCGGCGCCGTGCCAAAGCCCGCCCAGAGTCATCGTGATCATCAAGTTTCGATAGGTGGCCGCGGCGCTGACCCGATTGCCGCCGATCGAAATGTACAGATAGTCGCGCAGCCAACGTGACAACGTCATGTGCCAGCGGCGCCAGAAGTCGGCCATCGACGCCGCCAGGTAGGGATGGCGAAAGTTGATCGGAAATCGATATCCAAGCATCTTGGCGGCGCCGATCGCCATGTCGCTGTAACCGGAAAAGTCGTAGTAAATCTGACCGGCGTAGGCCAGCACCGCGATCCAAATCGTCACTCCGCTGTAAAGTTCCGGTCCGGCAAAGACCACATCGACCGCCTCACCTAGTCGGTCGGCCAGCAATACTTTCTTGACCGCGCCGCGAAGCAGCTGCTGTGCGCCTCCATAGAATCTCCGCTTGGACCAATTCGGTACCACGGCCAACTGCGGCAGCAACTCGCGAGCCCTGACAATCGGACCGGCGACAAGCTGCGGAAAGAAAGCGACATACAACGCGAAATCCAAAAAGCGGTCCGCCGGCTTGATCACGCCTCGGTAGACGTCGATCGTGTAACTGAGCGTTTGAAAGGTGTAGAACGAAATCCCGACCGGCAAAATGATGTCCAGCGTTTCTCCGCTCCACCCGATCGATTCAAGCAGCGGACGAGCCGATTCGACAAAGAAGCCGAAGTACTTGAAGAAACCGAGCACGCCCAGGTTGACGATCAGACTGACCAGTAACAGCGCACGGGTCGTCGACCGCTTTTCCGCCACCTGCATTTGACGTGCGACGAAGAAGTCGACCACGGTCGATAACAACAGCAAGCCGCAAAACCGGTAGTCCCAATAAGCGTAAAAGTAATAACTTGCTGCCAACAGAATTGAATTGCGAACGGTGCGGCCGGTCAAACGAACGTGCAAGACCCCCAGGAAACCAGGCGAAAGCCACGCCGCAATCAAAACCAGCAGGAAGAAGATCGGAAATTCAAGCTGCGTGAAGAGCATGATGCGGACTACTCAGCCTGCTGAGTCTCCCGCATGATCACGTCGACCAGGGCGTGTGCGACCACGTTGTATCCGTGTCGATTCAAGTGGCCCGAACCGATCAGTCCGTTGTGGAATCCATGCGGCCAGTTTCCGTTCTGGCTTTCGCGCAATAGCGGCTGGCGAAGGTCGACAACAATCAGGTCAGCCTGCTGGGCAACCGCCTGCAGGTCGCGAAACTGCTGGTCATGCGGATCGTCGGTTCGCACGCCACCGCCGACGATCTGCGGAAGGATCGGTGCGTAGAGAATCACCACCGGCAAAGAAGTGGTCTGTCGGATGGCGGCGACTGCCCCCTGCCAATCAGGGTCGGGTCGACCGCCGCCGGAAAGTTGCGGCTGTGACTGCGTCAAAACAGGCCCGACCGAAAAACGTAACTTTCGCCGCGCGCGACCATCCGCTTCGGTCAACAGATGACGTGCCGCTTGGATGACAAACGCGGGCAACCGCGCTGCCAATGACCCCTGGGCGCGTCGAACGTCGTCCGCACCCGGTGGTGGAAGGGGCGCTTCGGTGGCGGCGATCAAATCAGGAAGATCGACAATCAACAGGGCGTGAAAATCGATGGAAAGTTCTGCCTGCACCACCGGCATCTGGGTCAGCCACACCCCTGCATCTTCGCCGCTTCTGGCCAGCGGAAAGACGGTCGCCGATCGGCCGGACTGCCGCGCGGCGCGCTGCACCTGGCGGTGCAGTTTCAGGTCATCGGCCAGACAAACGCCCTCGGCTTGAGAGTCGCCCCACAAGGCGATTCGAATCGTCTCGGCGCTGGCGGCGGGAATCGATCTTTTTCCCGGCATGCCCAACGGACCGATCTGCGTATCAGCGTAACCCTCGCCTCGCCAGCGAAAAACCTGACCGGCCGGCATCGTCCAAACGCCGCGTACCGGATCGACCTGCAGCGGCAGATAACTTCGCACGAACGCCGGCGACGTGAAGCCGACGATCAACGTGCCGATCATCGAACCAACGATCCAGCAGATGATCAGTCGTAACGACGCGGTTCGCATGAGATCGTGCTACCCGTGGCGGGGCGTCCCGGTATTCACCAGCGCAGGGCCAGGCTCATTCTTCGGTAACGCGAACCGTGTTCATTTTGTCACCTTGGCCGATCGCGTCGACGACGTCCTGGCCTTCGATCACTTTGCCAAAGACACTGTGCCGGCCGTCCAAGTGCGGAGTGGCCAGGTGAGTGATGAAAAACTGCGACCCGTTGGTGTTGGGACCTGCGTTGGCCATCGAAAGGACACCAGGACCATCGTGCTTGAGTTCCGGATGAAATTCATCCTCGAACTGATAGCCGGGCCCGCCGGTGCCGTTTCCCTTGGGACACCCACCCTGGATCATGAAGTCGGCGATCACGCGGTGAAAAGTAAGGCCGTCGTAGTACTTCTTTTCGCACAAACTTTCAAAGTTGCCGACAGTTTTTGGTGTTTTGTCGTCAAACAGTTCGATTCGAATCACACCTTTGTCAGTGTCGAAGGTGGCAACTTTCATGGAGTCAGCTCGATTGTTGATGGAGGAGGTAAGCAGTGAGTTGGTTTTGTCTTTTCGGTCTCGTTCCCACGCTCCGCGTGGGAACACCTTTCGTCCGCTCTGCGGACCAACCTGCGCCGCGGAGCGGCGGAGTGATGTTCCCACGCGGAGCGTGGGAACAAGGAAGAGGGAACGAGGAAAGGGGAACAAGGAAGGAAAGGAAACGGTTATTGTGGTTGCGGCTCTGCTTCGGAAGTCTCGATAGGCACGTCGACTTCGCCGAGATCGATGTCGCCAAGATCGATATCGAATTCTTCGTCCACCCAATCCTCCAATGGCACTTTGACCCTGGAGCCATCTTCGAGGATCAGGATTGCCGACCCGATTCGCGTACCGTCGCCCGATGATTTGTCTTGTTCGATCAAAATGGTGCCGGATGACTTGGTGCCGTGGATGTCGAACGCGATCAGGTCGCCATCGGAGTTCTGCGCTTCTTGACCCGTTTTGGAAAAATTCATTTCCATCGACTCGATTTCTCCGATGTTCTCGACAATCACCGGATTCCCCTGCAGCTGCTCCTGAAACGCGTTGGCCAGCCACCCGCTGCCGAAACTGAATAGGGCATAGAAACCTCCGCAGCAGACCAGCACACCTACCACTCCCAACACGCCGATGATTCCGATGATCCACAACCAGGTGTTGCTTCCCTGCTGGGGTGCGGGTTGATACGTGGGAGGACTCTCGAAGGGATCGTTCGGATTCATGCTCATGAGTTGTCCGTCCTCAATGGTTGTTCCATCCAAGAATTCGAGGCGTCTAAAAAGACAGCGGCAGCCGGTTCAACCTTGCGGCGATCCCAGGTCGATTACATTAGAACGGCGTCCGGCAACATGGCCTAGTACGGCCGGTGACGCTGGTTGCTGGCACAGAAATAAGGACCCTTGGGAATGCCCTGCAGCGGCAGTACGCCGGTCGTCTAGCCCGGAGGATGCGGGATGCCACCGAGGCCTGGCAACAGAGCATCGGCCAGGGCGGCTTGGTCCCCGAAGCGGCGATGATGGAGGAGATGAAGCCGGGCGGGGAAATACCGGTAACTGAGCCGCCAACGATCGCCAGTGTTGGCGGCCTTGTCACCCTTGCATGTCAGACTCTTTCGTTTGGCGCGAAATTGGTTATTTTAGGTTTGTCCGTCCCGCTTGGCCGCACAGCCGGCGGGTCGTCGTTCCGGTCGTCGCATGACGCGTCGAAACCCGGATTTCTGGGTGTGGTAGGTAGATTTTGTAGGAACTTTCGGAACGTTTACAGGTGCATTGATTCCGCCCACAGAGGGTGACAGGCGCCAATCGGTCAACTCGTATTTTGATTCACTAGGGGGAATCGTTTTTATGACCAAGTGCAAGTTGGAGTACATCTGGCTCGACGGCTATCAGCCCACCCAGAGCCTGCGAAGCAAGACAAAGATTGTTGATGATTTCAGTGGAAAAGTAGAAGACGCGCCGATGTGGGGTTTCGACGGTTCGTCCACCGAACAGGCTCCTGGCGGTTCGTCCGACTGCCTGCTCAAACCAGTTTTTGTCTGTGAAGACCCGGCCCGCCTGGGAACCGGTTTTTTGGTGATGTGCGAGGTGCTTGATCACGAAGGCACGCCGCACAAGAGCAACGGTCGTTCGACCATCGAAGACGACGACAACGATTTTTGGTTCGGTTTCGAGCAGGAGTACACGATCTGGGATCCGGAAACGGACAAACCGATCGGATTCCCCGCCGAAGGATATCCCGCTCCGCAAGGTCCGTACTACTGCGGCGTCGGCGCCGGCAAAGCGGTCGGTCGCGACATTGTTGAAGAACACCTGGAGCTCTGCCTGGAAGCCGGGTTGAACATCGAAGGCATCAACGCCGAAGTGATGATGGGTCAGTGGGAGTTCCAGATTTTTTCCAAAGGTGCCAAGGAGGCCGGCGACCAAATCTGGGTCGCCCGTTACCTGCTGGAACGAACCGCTGAGAAGTACGGCATGGCGATCAACTGGCACTGCAAACCGGTCCAAGGCGACTGGAACGGCAGCGGCATGCACGCCAACTTCTCCAACACCCTGCTGCGTACTTGCGGCAGCAAAGACGTCTACGACGCCGTTTGCCAGGCATTCGAGCCGCGTATCAAGCATCACATCGACGTTTACGGTGCCGACAACGATCAGCGATTGACCGGTCTGCACGAAACGCAGTCGATCGACATGTTCAGCTACGGCGTCTCGGACCGCGGTGCGTCGATTCGGATTCCGATCTTCACCGTCGAACATGGCTGGAAGGGATGGCTGGAAGATCGTCGTCCCGCCTCCAACGCTGACCCCTACATGGTTGCCAGCGCGATCATCACCACGATGAAGCAGGCCAACGTTCCGCAGCCCGCCTAATCGGAATCGCCAGACTCAGGTGCTTTTTTCAAGAACCCGGCAGTGATCCACACTGCCGGGTTTTTTCGTCCTCCCACGATCGACACGGCAAGCCAGCAATCAAAACTCATCGACTTGGGAAAGCTTTATACTGGGAGCTATGCAAAACGAATCCTCCATCATTCTGGCAAGCACCGATCCGGACCTGCCCCGAAACGTTCCGCCGGGGCTTGGCCGTTACACCGGGTACCGGGAAATCGGACGCGGCGGAAGCGCGCTGCTTCGCTCCTGCTTTGACCCGGTCACCGGCCGCACCGTTGCCGTCAAGACTCTGTTGCCCGCCACCCGCCGCGATCAGAACGAACGGCGGCGATTGCTGCGCGAAGCTCGCGTGACCGCGCAGCTGCAACACCCCAACACCGTTCCCGTTTACGATATCGGTGATGATGAACAGGAAGGTATCTTCTTTGTCATGAAGCGAATTTCGGGCGAGAACTTTTTTGAGATTCTCAAGCGGATCGCGATGGGTGACGAGGCAACGATCCAGGCGTTTGACGTCGCGCGGCGAATGGACATTCTGGCCAGCGCCTGCCAGGCGCTCGCCTACGCTCACGCTCGCGGAGTGATTCACCGTGACATGAAGCCTGAAAACATCTGGGTCGGCAATTTTGGCGAAGTCATTTTGTTGGACTGGGGCGTTGCCAAAGTGTGGGGTCACGCCGATCACAATGAATCGATTCGCAAGAGTGTGCTGAGATCGAAGGAAGAGGATACCCAACTGCAAACCCTGACCGGCGGCGGCCAGCGTCCGGGCACGCCGCTGTACATGTCACCCGAACAGGTCGAAGGCAACCGCAGCATTGACGAACGAACCGATGTGTTCAGCGCTGGAGTTTGTTTGTACGAACTGCTTGCGATTCGAGAGCCGTTTCGTGGTTCGCATATTGATGAAACGTTCGACAACATCAAAAACAAAACTGTCGATCCGCCCAGTGTACGATCACCCCAGCGCGATATCCCCAAGGGCGCTGACGAGGTGGTGATGCGGGCGCTGGAGAAACGCCCGGGTGACCGCTACCAGTCGATGCGAGAGCTGATTGCGGCGATTCGAGAGATTGGAACCTGAGCGTCTGCGAACAAGCCCGAAGGGCCTGATCAAAACGGCTATCTTGGATCCGGCAGCGCGATCATACTCTTCGGACAAACGAAGCAGCAACTTGGCGGAGCGACATCCATGTGCGGTATTACCGGTGCGGTTTGGCGAGAAGCGTCCTCGGCGATCGATCCCGATACGCTCGCCAAAATGACCGAGTCGATCGCGCATCGCGGCCCGGATGATTCTCAGACCTGGATCGGAACCGACTATCGCGACGCTTACGGGCATCACGTCAGCGTGGCGCTCGGTTTTCGCCGGCTCAGCATCATCGACTTAGAAGGTGCTCGGCAACCAATGGCCAATGAAGATGGCACGGTGCGAATGGTATTCAACGGCGAGATCTACAATTACAAAACGCTTCGCCGCCGGCTGGAAGGAACCGGTCACCGTTTTTCTACCGACGGAGACGGCGAATCGATTTTGCATCTCTACGAGGATCTCGGCACTGACTGTTTTTCACAGCTCAACGGAATGTTTGCCGTCGCGATCTGGGATCCCCATCGAAACCGGATGGTGTTGGCCCGCGATCGAATCGGCCAAAAACCGCTTTACTACTGCGTCAAGAACGATCGCCTGGTCTTCGGCAGCGAACTGAAATCGCTTGCCCAAGTCGATGGAATTTGCAGCGAAATCGATCCGGCGGCCATCGACGAATTTTTGACCTACCAATACGTCCCTTATCCGGGAACGATTTGGAAGGGTGTACGAAAACTTGCTCCCGGACATTTCGCGGTGTTCGAGAACGGTCAGATTTCGGTGCACCGATACTGGGATTTCGATCCCGCCGCCGAGCGCCCGATGCGCCGCTACGAGGCTTGCGAGCGGCTTCGTGAATTGCTGACCGACTCGGTACGCTTGCGAATGCAAAGCGACGTGCCGCTCGGTTCCTTCTTGTCCGGGGGCATCGATTCTTCTTTGATCACCGCGATCGCGCAGTCGCAATCGGATCGTCCGATTCGCACCTTCAGCATCGGGTTTCCGGTGTCCGATTTCGATGAAACGGTACACGCCGCCGCGGTCGCCAAGCACTTGGCAACGGAGCATCGCCGGTTCGAGGTGATGCCCAGCGGCGTCGACGTGATCGACAAACTCGTCTGGCATTTTGATGAACCGTTCGGTGATTCGTCCGCCGTGCCAACGTGGTACCTGTCCGAACTGACTCGCAAAGAAGTGACCGTTGCCCTGTCGGGTGACGGAGGCGACGAACTGTTTGCCGGCTACGATCGGTACCGGGCGCTGTGGCTCAGCAGCCGGCTGCTCAAAATGATGCCGATCCACAAGTTTCCTGGTGTTTCGCTAGTGCAGCGTTTACCCGATTCTGATCGCCAGCGCTCGCTACCACGGCGGGCAAAACGATTTCTCGAAGCGCTCGGCCAACCGACCGCGCGGCGGTATCTGAATTGGTTGCAGATTTTTCCCGAATCGCTTCGCGCGTCGCTTTACACCGATGACTATGTCGCCACGCTGCCGGGCGACGATCCCTACGATTTCCTGGCCGCCGCGTGGCAGCGATCCGAAGGCCGCGACGTGGTCACCAGGGCTTCCACCGCCGACGTGTTGACCTACTTGTCGTGCGACTTGATGACCAAAGTCGACATCGCCTCCATGGCGCACGGATTGGAAGTACGTCAACCGTTGCTCGATTACCGCGTCGTCGAACTTGCTGCGGCGATGCCGGTGGAATTCAAGTTCCGCGGCCGCCGCGGAAAATTGATCCTGGAGGAAACGTTCGGTTCGATGATTCCCAAATCGATCTTTCGACGAAAGAAGATGGGTTTCGGAATTCCGATCGGCGGCTGGTTCCGCAACGAGCTCAAGCCGATGGTCCACGATACGATTCTCGCCGACGATGCCAGGATCAGCGCCTACTTTCGCCGCGAAGCGATCGCCGAACTGGTACATGCACACGAAAGCAGCAAGCACAACCACGGCTACCGTCTATGGAACCTGCTGATCCTGGAAAAATGGCTGCGACGATGGACGTGAATGCATTTTCACGGCAACACTTCGACGGTGATCGGGTGAGTGGTCACGCCACCGTCGACGTTCGCTTTCAAGTGCAGTTTTCTCTTGCCCGGCAGGGTGGTTGAATCGGCGGTCAAGAAGAACTCTCGCTCGTTCTTGTTCGCCAGGACAAGCAGGCCGTTGAGTCCGATGTTGTCGACGTAGACTCCTTGAGAAACGTTGCGGCCGGAATCTTCCTTTCCGAACCCGACTTCACCCTGGAAACCCTCTTTGCGGCGAAGCACCACTCGTGCCGACACCGTTTCGCCACGATGAACGGTCAGCGTCCAATCTTCGTTTTCGGCGACATCGCGATCGATCGGTTGCAAGGAGGGAATGACGTTGGGTCGATCACCGAGCGTGAACTCGCCCGCCACTCCCACCCGCCGTTCCACTCGGCGGCCGGCGACCGTGGCGGCGGCGACGACCGCTGGTGAGATCTTGCCCTCCCATGCCGCCGTGTTTTCGTCGATCCAGATGTTTCCTACCGCGAATCGCTGGCCCGCTTCGATCGTGACCGGGGCGTTCGATTTCCATCCCGCCGGAAGGTCGGGAAGGTCAAAAGTCACTGGACCCATGAAGCCGTCGACCCGATCCACGCGAACGATGAATTCTCGGCCCGTTCCTTTGCGAAGCGTTCCGTTGGCGGCTTGCACGGTCGGTTTGAATCCAGGCGCGGCAGCGCGAATGGTAAGTCTGTAGGGATAGTCGTCACCGCCGGCACCGGTCGTGTCGGTCAACCTGACGGTGTAATGATCGTCGGCGGGCGCGGTGAACAGCAGCCGGCTGTTCTTTCCGGCAACCCGCATCGGGTCGTCGTCGTTTTCGTAGTAAACATCAAACACCGGCAAGCCATTGGCGATCGGCGGTTCATCAGGCCGCAGCGGACGAACGATGTAAGCCGGTTCGCCCAGGGCGTGTGTTGCCGGAGTGGTGCCGAAGTAGGTCCAGCGATTTCCCTGGCCGGGATAGACATTGAAACCAGAATCGGGACCCCGCGGATGCATCCACAACCGCGTCACTTCGCCGGCCGCGTAAAGGTATTCGCTCAACCGCATCTCCTGCCAGTTGAACAATCGAAAGTCACCGATCTGGTTGCTGTCCTTGCCGCGAAAAGTGAAATACGAATCGCGAACCGACTGCAGCCTGGTTCGTAAAACCGGCGCTCCTGCGGAATCAAAGATGGTCACGATGGGATCGAGCCGGCTTTTTCCTACCGCGTCGGCGTCGATCGCCCAAACTTCACCGGCGCCCGCCTGCCAAACGTATTGATCGGCTTCGGCTGCTGCGCCGATCGTACCGGTCACTTCGATCCCCCGGCCGACGCGAATCGGAAAATCTTCTTGGGGCGACAGAGTTTGCGCGATCGACGGGTCGGCCGCCTGCGACTTCCGCAGGGTCGATTCTTCGACTTGTTGCAGCGGGCCCAAATCCAAGTAGACCGGCCGCAGTCGCCGATTTTCGGTTGCCGCCGCCAGCGACGCCTCGGGCAACTGTCGCGATACCAGGCTGCCGTTCATCAGTGAAATGGTCACCGATCGCCCTTCCGGGTGGATGGCCAAGTCGCTGCCCGATTCGCCCAAAGGCTGGAGTGTCGCGTATTGATTCCAATCGGAAGTTCGCACGACCTTGACGTTGCCCCCTTCGCTGAGCACCACGATGGACTTGCCATCGGGTGTTAGCCGGAAGTCGACCAACGGCGATTCATCGATGAACCGAGTGGCCACGATCGGATTGATGCGACGGCGCTTTTTGGAAGCCAGCCTCCAGATCCTCAGCCGATTGTCGGCGCTTCCGGCGATCACGAATTTTCCATCGGGAGTGATGTCGACCGCGAACACTTCGCCTTCGGGTTGGCTGAGCGTATCGAGCCGAGTGCCGTCCTCCACTTTCCAAACTTTCACCGTTTCGTCCGCGCAAGCACTCACCAGAATCTGGCCGTCGGGTGAAAACGCCAAATCGAAGATCGCGCCGTTGTGACCAGAAAAATTCCGAATCGGTTCGCCGGTCGATGCATCCCAAAGCAAAATTTCTCGGTCGTAACCCGCGGTGGCCACTTTGGTTTGGTCGGGTGAAAAAACGGCCGCGTACAGCGTGTCGCGATGTCCCACCATTTCGCTGACCAGTTCGCCCGAATCGACCGAAAAGATCGCGGCCCGCCCGTAGGCACCCGTCACTCCCGAAGCAACCAGCACCTGCGTCGCGTCGCGGTTGAACTGCAACGAATTGACTTTTCCCGGTTGATCGGCAAGCGTTTGAACCAGCGAATCGTCGTCGCTTCGAATTTGAACGTTTCCGAAACGCGCAATCGCCTTTCGTTTGCCGTCGGCAGAAACCGCCAAGGCGGTGATCGGTGCGGGCACACCTTGGGCCGGAGCAATCTTGGGCGTACGCAGCTCCGTCTTAACGGGGACGTCACCGTCGGGCCCGCCGGCCCCTTGTTCGATCCAGGTCGACAACAGTTCCACTTCGTCTTCGCTGGGACCTTCTTCCCCATCAGGCGGCATGGTCGGCTTGAGCTTGCCGGTGACCATCAACAACAACCGGCTGCTGTCGGCGGCGCCAGCGGTCACTGCCGGTCCGCTTTCGCCGCCGCGCAACAATCCGCGATGCGTGTCCATGTTCAACCCGCCCCCTTCATCTCCGTCAGTGTGGCAAGCGACACAGTACTTTTGCAGGATCGGCAACACGTCACGTACATAGTCGACTTGTTCGGCTGCCGACACCGGCGCCGCGGCCAACAACAAGATCGCAAAAAGAAGACAACGCATGACAGAGATCATTCGCATTTTAGTGATTGAAAGTGAATTCGGTGCTGGTCAACACGCTCCAGGCGACATCTTGAAGAGCGGTCGTGCGGTCATCTCCGTACTCGGCGATCACCGCCAACAGGTTTTCTCGCTCGGCATCAGTCGGTTTTCGCGACAGCGCGGCGAGGAACAATGCATCGATGACGGCGGAATCGTCGGCGCCCTCGTTGATCAAACGTGAAACCAGGTTTCCCTTGTCGGCGAGTTTCGGATTGAGCGTTTCGCCATTGGAAAGGTGCAACACCTGAACCATGCTCGGTTCGTCGCTCCGTTCGCACTCGCAGGTGATTTCACGAGGGTTACGACCGAATGTTTTCAGAAAGTAAGATTTGACGGCCGCGTCGTACAACTCGATCGCCCGCGTCCCCTTTCCGTAGAAATCGGTTTTCTGGAAATCGGCTCCGGGAAAAGCGACCTGGTCAAAGGCGGTGGAAGTTCCCAAAACCTGGTCGATCGAATCGAGCAGCACTTCGGCCATCAAACGTCGCGGATAGTATCGGCTGAGATACTTCTTTTCTTCGACGTTCTGCGGAAGCGCAACGCTGCTGCGTTGATAGGTTTCACTGCGCAGGATCGATCGCATCAGCTGTTTCAAGTCGAATTTCGCGTCGATCAGATGTTCCGCCCCGGCCGCCAAAAGCGGTTCGCTCGACGCCGGGTTGCTGAGCCGCAAGTCGTCGACTTGTTCGACCAGTCCGCGGCCAAAAAAATTGGCCCAGACGCGATTGGTGATCGCGCGAGCGAAGTAGGGGTTGGTCGGATCGGTCATCCAAGCCGCAAGCGCCTGGCGGCGATCGGTGGGATCGTCAAAATCCAGCGGTGGCGAATCGAGCGGTGCTGGCGGCTGAGGTTTTCCGCGGCTGGGCTGGATCAGATCACCCGACGTGGAAACGTACAACGTCCGCAATCCATCTCCGTTTCTTCCGTCACCACCCCAGCCTTTCGCTCGCACTCGGGCAAACAGGTTGGCCATGGAATAGTATTGGTCGTTGGTCCATTTTTCCAACGGATGGTTGTGGCACTTGGCGCAACCGATCGACAATCCCAAGAACGCCTGGCAAGCGTTTTCGGTCATGTCTTCAGGGCTTTGGTGGAGCGCATAAAAGTTGGTCGCGCCGTTTTTGTCACTGCTACCGGTGGCGGTCATGATTTCGCGAACGAACTGATCCCACGGCTTGTTTTCGCGGACCGAGTCGTGCACCCACTGGTAATAGGCTTTCACGGCAACCGGTCTCAAACGCGTGCCGTTGATCAGCAGCATGTCGCACCAGCGATAGGTCCAATAGTCGACGAAGTCTTCGCTGGCCAGCAAACGTTCGATCAGTTGATCGCGCCTGGTGCTTGCGTCTTCGCTCAGAAATGCCGCTCGTTCTTCCGCCGTCGGCAACCGGCCGATCGTGTCCAACGTTGCCCGGCGAACAAACGCTTCGTCGTCGCAGCGCGGAGACGGCCTCAGTCGCAACATTTTCAACTGATCCAAACTGATTTCGTCAATGAAATTGCGCCGTGGGCTTTCGGCGTAAACCGAATCGGGCACGTCGTGCGGATAGGGGACCGTCATGCGAGCCAGCGCGACTTTGCTGCCAAACCACACCAACACCGCGCCTTCGCCGCTGCCACGGACCTGGACGATGCCGTCCTTGTCGACACTGGCGACCGCTTCGTCGGTCGCGGAAAATTGCGACCAATGAGTGACGTCGACCACTCGTCCATCGTCATAGTGAGCATGGACCAGCACGCGCGAACGATCTTCAGGCTGCAGCAGTGCCGACTCGGGCAGAACGGTGATGTGGGTCAACCGCGGATCCTCCTCGGCCGGACCCTGAGCACCCGACGCAATCCACTCCGACACGATCCGGTAGTCGCGAGATCGGGTGTCGAGTTTCAGTCCACCCTTGTGCGGTAGCGCCCCAGTCGGCTTGGCCAGAATCAGGCTGCGGCCGGGATCGCCCAATTCCACTCGCCGGCCGCGGGCCTGCCGGGTGATTGTTTGGTAGTCCGCTTCGGTATCGTATCCGCGCAGCGAAAGCTTGAATCCGCCTTTGCCAGCGAGCGCTCCGTGGCAAGCACCCTGATTGCAGCCGACTCGCGAGAAAACCGATTGCACATCGTTGCGAAAACTCCAGCGGTGTTGTGCTTCGGGAATGTTCACTGCGACCGACGCAGTTGCCTCGTTTCCGTTTGCGTCGACCGCGGTGATCGTTGCCCGGCCACTGCCGACGGCAAGGGCGATTCCGTCTTCGATCTTCACCACTTTTTCGTCGCTGGTGGTCAGTTCGATATGGTCGGGTGAAACCATCGCGGCAACCCGGCCCTCTTTGACCGAGACAACCGAAAGCTGCTGTCGGCCTTCGCGACCGTGAAGCGAAAACTCCTGGGGCAAGATACGAAGTGGATCGGCCCATGAAACAGCGGCAATCAACGATAGAAAAATGGCAGTGCAGTGACGTAACATCGCTTTCATCTGTTAATCAATTCACCCACAGACGCGTAAATAAGGGAAAGCTCCGACAGGTCGCAGCACTCCAGAAGTGCGAAAGTTGAACTAAGCAAACAGTTCTTTGATTTCTCGGACGCCGAAATCGACTAACGGAAACGGCCGGCCGGCCGGACCGGGCAATTCCGCGTGCAGATCCAGGCCAAGACTTTTGAAGATCGTGGCAACCACTTCGCCGGGGCTGGCAGGACGATCCGCGGGCACCGCGCCGATAGGATCGCTCGCCCCAACCGCTCGGCCACCTTGCACCCCGCCGCCGGCAAACGTGCAGGAGAAACATTGTGGCCAATGGTCGCGTCCGCCAGCCGGGTTGACCTTCGGCGTTCGACCAAACTCTGCCAATCCGCAGACCATCGTGTCGTCCAACATGCCCCGCTCGTCCAAATCGGCAACCAATGCCGCGTAAGCCTGATCGTACATCGGCGCGACAATGTTCTTCATGCCTTCAATGGTGGTGAACGGTTTGCTGCCGTGGATGTCCCAGGTGATCTCATTGAAGACGGTCAAGAATGTATTGATCGTGACAAACCGCACACCCGCCTCGATCAACCGTCTGGCCAGCAGGCAACACTGTCCGAAGCGATTCATTCCATAGCGCTCGCGAACCGCCTTCGGTTCTTTGCTCAAATCAAACGCCTCTCGCGCCTGATTGCTGCTCATCAACCGGTAAGCGGCGTCAAAATTTTTGTCCAGCATCTTTGCCGATTCGGTCGCTTCCAGTTCTTTCATACGGCCTTCGATGGCGGCCCGCATGCGGCGGCGCCGATCGAGGCGAACATCGCCAAGTGTCGGTGGCGGCAGCAGATCGGGTACTTTGAAATTTTCTTTGCTGGGATCGGCCATCAGCGCGAACGGATCGAACGCTTTGCCAAGGAAGCCGCCTGCCTGCCCGTTGGGCAAGTTGCCTCCGCCGCGGCCCATCGTTTCAGGAAGCACCACGTGAGCCGGCAAATCGCTCCGCCGCCCGCGCATGTACTGCAACACGGCGCCTGCATGAGGATAGTTCACACCGCCGGTGAACTGCCGCCCGGTCTGCAACATCTGCCAGCCGGCATCATGAACGGCCGCGGCGGTGTGATAACATGAACGGACGATTGAAAACTTGTCGGCGATCTGGGCGTGTCGCGGCAGGATTTCGGAGATTTGAAAATCACCCTTGGTCGATATCGCCTTGAACGGACCGCGCACTTCCGTCGGCGCCTCCGGCTTCATGTCAAATGTGTCCAACTGGCTGGGCGCGCCCAGGTTGAAGATCATGATGCACGATCGCTTGTCCGCCGCGGGATCGACCGAACCGCGCTCGCGAGCGGCCAACAGCTGAGGCAAACCGAAACCGACGGCACCAAGCGTACCGATCTGCAGAAAATCGCGCCGAGTGGTTCCGTCACACGTGTGGGACGAACCGCGCGAGGTCAAATTCAGCATTTTCAAACCGAAGGTGGGATGGGTCGGCGAAAAAAAGAGTCACTCCAGCCATATCCTACTCATTTCTCGCCCCGTTGCATGACACTTTTCCAGACCGAGGGGGCGGTAAATCCTCGTAGGCTGACTTGTCCCAGATCGGCGAGAAGCGGGATTCCCTGCTGGCAGAGCCCCCTGGCCGAAATTTGTCGCTGCGACTACCGCGCCGTTGCCGAATCGCGCTCTTGGGCGCCAGTGCGCACCTGCTGGTGAAATTGCTTGAGCTGCTGGTGGTAATCGCGATAGCCCGGAAAGATCGCCGGCTGGTTTTCGCTGTTCCACTGCTGGAAAGCTTCCGAAAGTTCCGCGATGGTCTGGCCGCCGGCCGAAGCCACATTGACCGACTCTCCCAGATCACCTTCCAAGTCGAACAACATCGTTTCGCCGCCCATCCGAATGAGCTTGTCTTTCCCCCTTCGGACAGCCTGTTTGGCATCCCGTTCGGTTCGCCAAAAGAGCGCCTTGTGCGGCGGAGATTCGTTTTGACCCAGCACAAAAGGAAACAGGTTCACCGCGTCGGGGTTCTTTTTGTCGGCGGCACCACCAAGTTCCAGCGCCGTCTGCGAAATATCAAACGAGATCACCGGATGTTGGTAAACGACACCCGACGGCAAAGTTCCAGGCATCCGCATCACAAAAGGAACATGCACGCCACCCTCGAAAACATCACCCTTGCTACCTCGAAGCGGTCCGTTGTCCGAACCGTTGCTCTTCTCGGGGCCTCCGTTGTCGCTCAGGAATGCCACCAGCGTTTTTTCACGCTCGCCGCGGTCATCGATCGTTTTCAGCAGTCGTCCGATCTGCTGGTCCATCACCGAAACCATTGCCGCATAGGTCCGGCGCTTCGAATCTTGGATCGACGAGAACTTGGCAATCTCCTCTTCGGGCGCTTGCAACGGACCGTGAGGCGCGTTGTAGGCCACGTACAAAAAATAAGGTTGATCGTCCGATTGCCGGATGAATCGAATCGCGTGATCGGTCAGCGCGGTGGTCAAATACCCTTCGAAAGCGACCGGCTTGCCGTTGTCGTCGAGTGCCGCTTTGTAGTTTTCGGAAAGTTGAATGGTGGTGTCGACCACGAAGTAATCGTGTCCGCCACCGAGAAAACCATAAAAGAAGTCGAACCCGCGCCGCATCGGGTGAAACGGTGACGCGGCGCCAAGGTGCCACTTTCCAACCATCCCCGTTCGGTAACCCGCGCCGGCAAGCTGGCTGGCGATCGTCCGTTCGGACTTCGGCAATCCAAGCAACTGATTGTGCGGATCAAAAGCGACATTGGTCACGTAGCCGAAACGATGTTGGTAACGCCCGGCCATCAAACCGGCGCGCATGGGGCTGCAAAAGGGATGCGACGAATAGCCGTTGGCAAATCGAACACCCTCGGCAGCCAGACGATCGATATTCGGTGTGGGAATGTCGCGGCAACCGTTGAAGCCAACGTCACCGTAACCAAGGTCATCCGCAAGAATCAAAACGATGTTGGGACGATCTTCGCCCGACGCGACCGGCAAATCGTTTCCCAAGAAGACAGCAGCGCCCAGCAGGACAACAGGAGACAAGCGTGCGAAAGACATAAGATCCACTCAATCGACTAAGGTTCGGATTCCAGCTTTGCCTCGAACTCGGCCAATTGGCGAATCATCGGGGGCGAGTGAGGCATCAATTTCAAGGCACGACGTTGCATGCGGATGGCGTTTTCTACGTCGCCCAGGGCAAAGTAGCAGCGGGCGCAGGTATCCAGCTTTGCTCCATCCAGATTCAGTTCCAACGACCTTTGGCTGTATTCCAACGCTTTGCGGTAATCGCCTTCGGTGTTGCTGACCAGCCAAGCATACTGGTTCAGCTCGTGCGCAAGCCGCTGAATGCTTGTCCGCTTTCTGCCCAGCTGACGCTGTTGCAATTCCGCCGATCGGACGTCCAGTTCGACGCTATGAATCGTCCTGCGGAGCGTATCGAGCACCAATTCGTTCCACTCGTCGTCACTCTTCAAGCGATACATCGCGATCAGAATATCGATGTTTTCCGGATTCATGCGAAAGGCGCGCCGCAACATCAGCTTGGCGCCTTCCAAGTCCTTCTTTTCGATCTTCAACAGGCCGCCGTAAAACTCCTGGTCGCTCCTGATGCCGCCGTAGGAAAAGAAAATTGAATTCAGCCGTTGCCGGAACTTGTCGTCCTTTTCGATCCGGTCGGTAAGCGGCGAAAGAATCGCCACGGCATCCTCGTATCGCTGCAGTTCGCCCAACATATCGGCCAAATGGACTCGCGCGGTTGCCGCCGGGATCGAGGCAACCTCCATCGAGTCGATGATCTGTCGAAACTCGCGTTCGGCCCAGCGAAAAAGACCTCGTTCTTGCAGCTTCAGACCGATTTCGCGATGAGCTTCGGCCGTTTCACCAATCTCTTTGGGTGACATCTTGTCACGTTCTGCTTCGGTCCCCGGCAGCGGCTTGATTTGCGAAGCGCGCTCGGCAAGACGGCCGGCCTGCTCGGAATCGCCGCCCACGTTCGTTGCCTCAGCGGCACCGTACAAAAGAATCGGTTGTTGATTGAACATCCGTTCGTGTTGACGCTGCAGATCCAGAACAAAAGGATGCAGATTGTTATCGATCGCCCAACTGCAAGCATCGATCAAATCGCGAGTGGTGGGTGGAATCAAATCCAAATTGGAATTGGCCAAAGCGAGTGCTTCATCCATCTGCTCCGATTGGACAGCGCGCACCGCACAGACCCGGACCAGTTCCAACACGGACGGACGAGTCGATTCCTGTGACACCGCCGAATCAATTTGCAGGCGTTGCTGACCAATCAGTTCTCGCCAACGATCGGCCGAATAACCACCGTCGGACAAGTCTTCGGCATACGTCCGAAGCCAATGTGACGCCTGGCGGTCGTTCGAATCGAGTACTTCGATCAGATGCTGGGCATGATGCTGCCTCACAACCGGATCAGTACTCATCGGTTGTCGCATCAGCACCAACGCCGCCCGGCGGCTTAAACGTAGCGAGGTCTCGAATCGAGCCAGGCGAACCAGGGCGATCAGTCCCTTGCGGTCGGGAAGCTCCGCCAACATTTCGATCCGGCTGCTTCGTTCGTCTTCGGTTTGGGCGCCGTATTCGTCGAGCGCTTCCCGCACTTCCGGAGGATCGCTTTCCTTGGACCAGCTGACCAGCAGGCTGCTGACCAGGTGCCTGGCGGCCATCGCGATCTCGCTGTCGGTATGGAACTGGGCGGCATGCAGTTCATCGAATGCTTCCAGACCCATCCGCTCCAGTTTTTCCTTGGCTCGCAGCCTGGTGGCATAGTTGGCGCTGCCAAGTCGCTCGATCAGCTGGCTCACCTCGCTCGGCTGATTCGATCCCTGCTCGGCCGCGGTCACCCGGCCGACGGTGGTCAAACAGATTTGCCCCGCCAACATCCCAATCAAAATCGATACAGCCAATCGTTTCGCGATGGATGGATTCATGAGCCTGCGACGCTAACCACTGGATGTAGGAAGGGAGGAGATTGCCATACCCAAAATCGTAACCTCACCAAGACAGTTGACGACAGGGATATCACCCGTTTCTCCGCCAGACCAGACGGTAGCCAGTCGATGGTCGGTTTGCCGAGAATGGCTCATTTCTGCGATTTTTCCGCCAATTTCCCACCCGGATGCCAAGATCCGCGCCGGCGTTACGATATGGGGGCTGCGGCCCGTCTGCCCGGAATCCCCGGCGGGTCCGGAATCCAAGTTTCGGAGGTGCGTCAAAACGGCTAGGATGCAAACCGCCGCCATCGGCAGTGGACCATCCCACCATTTGACATCATTTCTTCCCTTCGTCGTTCCCTCGCCAAGCGATTTCTGTGAACCCACCAGCCAACAAATCCCCCAAAAAGAGACCCAAGCCGGGGCGTGCCGAATCGGGGAAAAAAGAGAAAGAGGACAAGCGCGACCCGGCTGTCGTTCGCGCCGAAACGTTCCGCGTCGCTGCGATGCGGGAAACGGTCGAGGCGTTTGTGGTGGCGTTTATCTTGGCGCTGCTGTTTCGCGCTTTTCTGGCCGAGGCGTTCGTGATCCCCACCGGGTCGATGGCGCCAACGTTGATGGGGGCTCACAAAGACATCGACTGCGACCGCTGCGGGATTTCGTTTCGCTGTGGTGCCAGCGTGGAACGAAAGATTCCTGTCACCCGAGAGGTGGTGGTTGCCACGATCTGTCCCAACTGCCGCCACACCAATCCCCTGGACTTGGCCGGCCAATCGAACGATGCCACGTTCAACGGCGACCGAATTCTGGTCAGCAAGTTTTCTTATGCGCTGAAGGAACCGCAGCGCTGGGACGTGATTGTCTTCAAGTATCCGGGCAATCCCAAACAGAACTACATCAAGCGATTGGTGGGACTTCCCGGCGAGATCCTGTCGATTCGTTACGGCGATGTCTATACGCGCCCGCTTGACGCGGAATCACAGACCAACGAGATCCTGCGCAAGCCGCCCGACAAATTGTTGGCGATGCGGCAATTGGTTTACGACACCCATCATCAATCGGCCGCGCTGATCCAAGCGAACTATCCAAGCCGATGGCAACCTTGGCGAGAAAACGCGACCGAGCCGCCCAGTGATTCCTGGGGAATTCATCGTTCGCAGGAGGGCATGACGGCGACGTTGGACTCCGGAAGCAGCGATGCGTTTCAATGGCTTCGCTACTACCATCGCTGGCCCAGCGAACAAGAATGGGAAAAAGTCGACCAGGGCGCCTCGCTTGCCGATACCGATCCCTACAGCAGCCGGTTGATCACCGATTTCTATGCTTACAACGCCTACCTGAAGGTGATGTCAGACTTCGTCTACGACGAACCGCCGGCAAGCTTCCGTGGCTCGCGACTGGAGCGGATTCTCAATGGCGGGTACAGCAAGGGCGACTTCAAACCCCAATACGATTCGGGCGGTTCACCCAGACAGTTTGGCATGCACCTGGATTACGGCAGCTACGGCCTGGCGAGTGACGGGATGCATTGGGTCGGCGACCTGATCGTCGAAGCCGATGTTGAAACTTCCGACGATAGCCAGGAGTTGATGCTGGAGCTGATCGAAGCAGGTGTCAAACATCGTTGCCGCATCAATCTATCCGACGGCACGGCCACACTGGGAATCGACAATGGCCAGCCACAGCCCTTCGTTGAAGGTGAATCAAAAACCAACGGACCGACCGCAAAAACGTCGATACGAGCTGGTCGTCGGCATCACCTCCGCTTCAGCAACTGTGACGACCAGCTTCTGCTGTGGGTCGATGAAGATTTGGTTCAGTTTGACGGTCCGACGACGTTCGATTCCCGATCCTTCCGTAGCGACCGAGAGAACCGTCCGCATTTCCAGCCGGCACACCCGATGGATGCCGCACCGGCCGCGATCGCCGTCAAAGGCGGGTCGAGCACGATTCACGGACTGCGAATCGATCGGGACAAGTACTACATCGCGACCGATCGAAACGCCAACGGACTGAACGACTACGACCTGGGCAGGCTTCGCCAACTCAACGGCGGCGGCGTGACCAGCAACGAAATCCAACAGCTCTTCACGATACCGCAGCTGTGGGAAGAGTTCGGCTGGGAAGCGAGACGGACGGTCCAGTTTGAGTTGCAGGAAAACCAGTTCTTTCCGATGGGCGACAACAGTCCCGAAAGTTTGGATGCCCGCTGCTGGGCCGGCACAAAAATTCCACGCAACTTGCCTCGCGGCGTGAACAAGGAGGCATACACTTGGACCGACGCCTCCTACGTGCCTCGTGATTTGCTGGTTGGCAAAGCGTTGGTGGTGTTCTGGCCGCATTCTTGGAACTCACCCATTCCGTTCACTCCCAACGTCAAACGGATGAAGCTGATTCGTTGACGCCGCGGCAGCCGCGCGCGTTTCGCATTCCTTCCTTCAAAAAAAAGAATCCTTGGCATGGAAGCCCAACTGAATTCTGAATCGGTCACTCCACCTGCCGATCCGACCCGGCCGATCCTGCAAGCGACCGATTTGCAAAAAACCTATGGACGGCGACGAGTCGTTGACGGCGTGAACTTGCACGTCGGACCCTCCGAAATCGTCGGGCTGCTAGGCCCCAACGGCGCCGGGAAGTCAACCAGTTTTCGGATGATTTGCGGGATGGTCGAACCCGATCGCGGCCGAGTCTTTTTGAATGGACAGGATGTTACGAATTGGCCGATGTTTCGCCGCGCACGAGACGGCCACATGGGATACCTTCCCCAGGAACCGAGCGTCTTTAAGAAGCTGACGGTCGAGCAGAACATATCGGCGCTGCTGGAACTGCTGGGCGTCGATCGCCAGCGACGGATGGAACGGACACAGGAGCTGCTGGAAGAATTCAATATCACCCACATCCGTAAAAACCGCGCCGGTGGACTCAGCGGCGGCGAGCGACGCCGTTTGGAGATCGCCAGGTGCCTGGTTTCCGATCCGAAGATCGTGATGTTGGACGAACCCTTTGCCGGCATCGACCCAGTCACGGTGCAATCGATCCAAAGCGTGATCGCCCAACTGCGTGAAAGCGGCATCAGCGTGCTGATCACCGACCACGCGGCTCGCGAGATTCTTGATACGGTCGATCGCTGTTATGTGATCTATCAGGGACAGGTGTTGATCGACGGCAGCCCCGACGAGGTCAAGCAGCACCCCAAGGTCCGTGAAGAATACTTGGGCGACATGCATCCGCTGCCCGAAAGCGAACCGAACATCCACGGCGGCAGCTCCGTGGTTCCGGCACCCCACTTCGATCGAAAACCGAATCGGCAAGCGAGGCGAATCACCGACGTATAACCGCCGGCGCGATTGCCTGTCGGCCTGTTCTCCGAACTGGCACGATTGTTTTCTGTCACTAACAGCGTGTCTTCCGCTGTAGGCCGACTTGTCCCCAAGTCGGCGAGTACAGGATCGCCGACTTGGGACAAGCCGGCCTACCGTTTGATGCGCAAAGCAGTGCGATTTCGGAGAAATCGCCGACGAATTCTTAGACTCTCGTCACGTATTGCCCGCCTTGTCGCCGTATCAGACGTCGCATTTCCAGCACGCTGATGGTGGCGATCACGCAGTGGGCCGTCAGATCGCTTTTCTCGATCACCTGGTCGATCGGCGTACTGGTTTGGTCGATCGCGTCCAGCACGCACCGCTCCAGCTCGTTCAATTTCAACTCCGACGGGCAATGCACTTCATGGCCGTTTTCGGTGATCACCGGCTGGCGCATCGGACCAAGAGCTTCCAGAATGTCGTCGACCGATTGTGCCAGTGTTGCGCCGTCGCGAATCAGGCGATTGCATCCGCGTGATGCGCGGCTGGTCACCGGACCGGGCAAAGCGAAAACGTCGCGATTCTGTTCACCGGCCAGCCGAGCGGTGATCAGGGCGCCGCTGCGATCGGGTGCTTCGACCACCAACGTCGCCAGTCCCATCGCCGCGATCAATCGATTGCGCTGTGGAAACATCCCACTTCGCGGTTTGGCGTGGGGCCCAAATTCGCTGATCACAGCGCCGCTTTTTGCGACTGCATCGGCCAAACCGGCATGTTCGCTCGGATAGATCTGTCCCATGCCACTGCCCAGCACCGCGATCGTCCGGCCGCCAGCATCCAGCGCACCGCGATGGGCTGCCGCGTCGATGCCACGAGCCAGTCCGCTGACCACCGTCACTCCCGCTTTGGCAAGGGAATACCCAAATCGCTCGGCTTGTTTCAATCCGTAGGTGGTTGGATGCCGAGTGCCGACGATGGCCACAGCAAGTTCATCTTCGGGTTGGACTTGCCCGCGCACAAACAACACCGGCGGCGCGTCGACAAGATCATCCAAGGCCGCGGGATAGAACTCCGTATCGCGACAGACGATCTCCGTGCCGTTGGCAGCGCACCAACGAACCATCGACGAAACGTCCACGTGATGGGACGCGGTACGAATGGCGTGGACCAGTTTTGCTCCCACGCCAGCGACTCCGGCCAACTCCTGATCACTGGCGGAAAGGACCGATTGTGAATCACCAAACCTTTCCAGCAGCGATGTCAGAGTGCGAGGCCCAAGCCCCGGCAACATCGCCAGTTTCAACGTCGCCAAAGTGTCAGCCGAAAGGTTGTCCGCGAAGACCGATTCCTCGGCTGAAAAAGATTGCCTCTCCATGTGTGCCCCTCACAGAGAAAACGGTCTGGTCGATAAGATCTCGAAGCTGCTTTTCTAATGCACAGCACCCGCGGCGCCAATGAACATCCATGTTGGGATGATTCAGATTTCATCAAAAACTTGCGTCAAAGATATTGATTGACATTCGCTTCATGCTGTACCGGAGTCGCCAAAACAGAATGCTTTGCGAAGCATGTGCGTCGCCACTACAATATGCGTGTGGAGGTCGTAATGTCACTGGAAACGATGATCAATAGTCTGACGCACAACGAAAAACTCGTTGCCATGGAGTTGCTGTGGCGAGATTTGTCGCGGAGCCCAGGTGACGTGCCGTCTCCTGAGTGGCATGGCACTGTACTCGCGGAACGAATAGCTGCCGTTCGAGAGGGTAAAACGGAGTTCGTAGAATGGTCGGAAGCAAAAAAAAGGCTGCGTGATCGACTCGAATGAACATCCGAATTTTGCCCGAGGCTGAACGAGACCTCGAACTCGGTGCGGATTTCTACGAATCTCAACGCGAGGGGCTGGGGCGCTATTTCAATGACTGTCTTTCATCTGACATCGAATCTCTGCGGCTTTACGCAGGCGTCCATCCTCGATCGTTTGGGCTGTATCGCTGTGCGTCTGATCGATTTCCGTTCGCGATCTTCTACGATTTCGATGGCACAAATGTGGACATATACGCCATCCTCGACTGTCGGCAAGATCCCGACGCGATCGACCTCCGGTTGGCTTCGCAATGAATCCATCACGGCTTGGACAACGACGATTGAAAAAGTCAGGCCCTTCATATCGCTTCTGAGCTAACCTTCGTCTGCAATTTTTTCGGCAAATCGTTGGACGACTTCTCTTTCGGTCAATCGTGGATTGACGTGCGGTCGTGATTCCAACAGCCTGGCCTGGCCTTGTTCCATCGTCATGTCGCGGTATTTCATCAGCCAACAGAGTGCGACGGTGGCACTGCGTGCCCGTCCCGCTTTGCAGTGGATGTAGACCGATTCGTCCGCGGCGACGTGGCGCTCGATGAATTCAACCGCCCGGCTGACGTCGTCCAAACTTGGATGAGTGAAGTCGGTGGTGGGAATTCGGAGTTGTTCGATACCCAGCCGGTCGTACTCGGCTTGCGGTCCAGCGTACTCTTCGCAGGTATTGACCACGGCGCGAACACCCGCGGCATACAAGCCTTCGACGTCACCGGCAAACGGATAAGCGCCGACAATCACGTGCGGATCGATTCGATCCCACCAGTTGCGGATCTTCAGGATGCGTCCGAGCGTGTAATTCCAAGCGAGTGTGGGGTAGAACACGCTGTGCGCGTAACAGCGCTGCCAACCGCGCATCATCGTCCCTTCAGTTTTCCGTCCAGCAGCCGGGTCGCCTCGGCCTCGGCTGCCGCCATCACGTCGGCGATCGCGACCGGAACGCCACCATTATTCTTGCTGACGTAGGCCGCTTGCATGAATGCATACAGCTCGATCGTTTCCGCAGGATCGATGGGGGCTTTGCCGGTGCGAAAGAAATCGGCGATCTGCACCACCAGCGGCCGGTATCCGTCGTAGGGACCGATTGGTTCGATCCCCTCTTCGCCAAACGCGGTTCCGCCGTAACCTTTTTTGCCGGTTCGCATTCCACGAAACGTTCCGATTCGCCCGTCTGACCATTTCCCGACCGCTAGCTCGAACTGGTCGGTTGACGTATGGGCGACCGTTTCGCAACCGGTGCCCATGCAGGTGTACAACGATTCGACACCATGGATGCCGTACCAGAAGAGATCAACGTGAGTCTTTTCCAACCCACAGGGGCTGTAAGCATTGCAACCCAAAACGCGTCCCACTTTACCGCCGCGGATTGCCTGGGCACCGGAACTGAAGCGGAGCGAAGAACTGGAAAACATCGGCACGTTGTAGTGTTTAGCGGCGCGAAAAATCGCTACCACTTCGGACAAGTTGGAACCGGTCGGCTTATCGATAAAGACCGGCTTGCCCGCGCGGAATACTTTCAACGCCTGTTCCAAATGAGGACGGCCGTCGTTGGTTTCCAATAGCACACAATCGACTTGCGAAAGCAGGGTCTCGATGGAATCAACAATTTCCAAGCCCCATTTCTCTTGCACCTCGGCGGTGTACTTGGGAATCCGGCTGGCGCTCGATTCGATGTCTTTGCTACCATGCGGATAGGCGGCAACCACTCGGCAGTTGCGCATCTCCGCTGCCGGCGGATCTTGGTTGAAGGCGCCGGTGAAAGCGGGAACATGCGAAGTATCCAGCCCGATGATACCGATCCGAAGCGTCGGAGTGTCGTCGGCGGAAAGTGTTGTCGGATGAGTCATCGACGCAATCAACAAGAACGAGAGGAGGGTGGAAACCGTGAACGGAACAATGCCGCTGATACCAAGAAATCTCACAACCAATTCGCCTTTCCTGCAAGCACACGATTCGAAATGTTTCCGACAGTTTAACCAGACTGCACCAAGTGTCGCTTGCAGCACAGCAAAGAATCGCCGCCTTCGCAGCCTGGAAAGTCAAGCGAATCACGCGTATCGCTTTGGAATGCCGCAAAATCTGTTTTTGGCAAAGAACACTTGCCGGCTCGAGCGGTTCAAACGGGGAAGGACCGTGGCGATTGAACCCACACGAGGTTACTGGACGTTAGAATAGTCATCGCCAGCTCCCACGACCCCCTGGAGTTCCCTCCATTGGCCCCCCTCACTTCGCAGCAACCTCCGATCAACCTCTGTCGCCTTGGGTTAGGTGGTGTCTTTTTTTGGCTTGCTGCAACGACTGTCGGTTCATCCGCCTGGGCCGCCAACTTTGAAGATGCTCATCGCAAGTACCTGCAGGGCCAGTACCAGGAGGCGACCGAGATTGCCGCGGCGCAAGTGGAAGAGGGCATTTGGAATGAACGTTGGCCGCGCTTGCTAATCCGATGCTACATGGCAACGGGAAAGTATGCCGAGGCGAGGGAAACGTACCTGGCCGCGATGAAACGGTATCCGACCAGCCTGACACTTCGGATGCACGGCGTTGATGTGATCCGCCACAACGATTTGCCGGAGGAAGCCGAAGAGGCGGAGCGTCAGATCTTGTTGCTGTTGCGGAGTTCCACTTCTCGGTTTGCCAGCCGAGACAATTTGATCGCCGCCGGCCGATACTTTGCGGGGCGGGGGGAGGACGCCAAGAAGGTTTTGAATCTGTTTTACGATCGCGTTCGCGACGCCGATCCCACCTTCATGGAAGCTTACCTGGCGACCGCGGAACTCGCGCTTGCCAAGGGCGATTTCAAAGTCGCCGCCGATACCCTGCAGGCGGCTCAGCGAAACGATCCCAGTGATCCTCGCGTTGCTTACCTGTTGGCTCGCGCGTGGCAGCCGTCCGATTCCGAAAAGGCGACCGCGGCGCTGGAGCTGGCGCTCAACGAAAATCCTCATCACGCGCCCAGCTTACTGTATCGAGCCGAAGTGTTGATCGATCGAGAATATTACGACGACGCGGAAGAGACGATCGATCGCGTGTTGGAAATCAATCCTCATGACCAGCAGGCTTGGGCGCTGCTCGCGGTGCTGGCCCACCTGCGCGGCCAGTACGAAAAGGAGGCGTTGATGCGAGCGGCGGCGCTGAGCACTTGGGGGACGAATCCGCGCGTCGATCACCTGATCGGAACCAAGTTATCGGGAAAGTATCGCTTTGCGCAGGGAGCCGAGTACCAACGAAGGGCTTTGGAGCTGGATCCCTCCTTCACTCCCGCCCGTTTTCAACTGGCGCAAGACCTGTTGCGTCTAGGACACGACACCGTCGGTTGGCAATTGGCCGATGCGGTTGCCCAGGAAGATCCCTACAACGTGGTCGCCCACAACCTGGTGACGCTTCATGATCGATTGAAGGAGTTTACCGTTCTGACAGCCGACGACATTCACGTTCGAATGCAGTCGCACGAAGCGGAAGTGTATGGTCAGTCGGTGTTGGAACTGCTCGCCGAAGCCAAACAGGTGCTTTGCGAAAAGTACGAGGTCGAGCCGCACGCGCCGATTGTGGTCGAGATCTTTCCGGAGCAAAAGGATTTTGCAATTCGCACATTCGGGTTACCCGGAGGGGCCGGCTACCTGGGTGTCTGCTTCGGCCGGGTGATCACGGCCAACAGCCCCGCTTCTCAGGGCGAGCGGCCGTCGAATTGGCGGAGCGTTTTGTGGCACGAGTTTTGCCACGTGGTGACGCTGGAGAAAACCAAGAATCGAATGCCGCGCTGGCTCAGCGAAGGAATCTCGGTTTACGAGGAACGGCAACGCGATCCGTCATGGGGTGAATCGATCTCGCCCCGCTATCGTGAAATGATGTTGGGTGACGAATTGACTCCCGTCAGCCAATTGAGCGGCGCGTTTCTCAGCCCGCCGTCACCGATTCACTTGCAGTTCGCTTATTACGAGTCGTCGCTGGTCGTTGAGTTTGTGATCGAGCAGTACGGTCTGGATGTGTTGAAACAAATTTTGGTCGATCTTGGCGATGGCCTTTCGACCCACGATGCATTCACCAAGAACGTCGGCTCGTTGGAAAAATTGGATAGCCAGTTTGCGGATTACGCGCGGCAGCTGGCAGGCGAGTTCGGGTCGGCCGCGGATTGGTCACGCGAACAATTGCCTGAGGAGGCATCAGTCGACGAACTTGCCAAGTGGGTCCAAGAGAATCCCACCAATTACTGGGGGCTGCGCGGACTGGCCGAGGCGATGATCGCCAGCAAGCAGATGGACAAGGCAAAGCAGCCGCTGGAAAAATTGGTGCAGCTGGAAACGGTCACCGCGAGTGCGGGCGGGCCGCTGGAAATGCTGGCCGCCGTCTACAGGGAACTGGAAGAAGAGCGTTTGGAAAGGGAAACGCTGGATCGGATCGTCTCCCTTTCCAGCGACCCACTTCCCGCATTGAGGCGTCTGATCGAAATCGCCAGCAGCGAAAACCAGTGGAGCGACGTTTCGACTTATGCGGAAAAGATACTGGCCATCAACCCGCTGCTGCCCGACGGTCACGCCGCATTGGCCACGGCCGCTGGACATCTCGGTCAGCCTGAAACGACCGTTCGTTCCTTGCTGGCAATGTCGACGATGGATCCGATCGATCCCGCCGGATTGGATTACCGGATCGCCGTGGCGCTCACCGAAATGGACCGCCATGACCAAGCCAAACGGCACGTGCTGGAAGCGTTGGAGGTGGCGCCGCGGTATCGTGATGCACTTCGCCTGCTGCTTCAGCTGAATGAGCCGCCACAACCAGACGAGGCGTCCACTTCAGACGACTCCGGCGATACACAGGTCGGCGAAACACCCAACAGCGATGATTCGGAAAAGCAAGAAACAGCCGACCCCCAAGCGAAGGAAGAGGAGTGATGAATCGAAAGCTGTCTCGAACTTCCCGCCTGATTGTGTTGGCGGTCGCCGCGTCGGTGGTCCTGTTGGCCGGCGTTGCAACGGCCCAGCGCTGGCGCTATCGCGATCCCAACGCTCGCAATGGCGTTCCCGACTGGGAAATCGACGAGCGGTTCAAGCACGACACGTTCACTTTTGTGCGAATTCAGTACGATTCCTACGGCGGTTACGGGCGGGGCGGTGGCGGATGGGCAACCGATTGGCGCGACAGCGACTTGAACTTTTCGTTGCGGTTGCAGCAGCTGACGTCGTTAAAAGTCAATCCCGATCCGATCGTTTTGAGACTGACCGATCCCGAACTCTTTGACTATCCGTTCATCTACATCATCGAACCGGGCGCGCTGGTCTTCAGTGAAGAAGAAGTCAAGGCACTGCGCCGTTACTGCCTAAACGGTGGTTTTTTGATGGTGGACGACTTTTGGGGCGATTCTCAATACGAAAACATGAGATTGGAATTGAAACGAGTCTTTCCCAATCGCGATCCGTTCGAGGTGCCGCTATCGCACGAGATCTTTCATTGCGTGTACGACATGAAAGAAAAACCTCAGGTCCCGGCTCTGGGCGGCGCCGGTCGCGGCCGTTCCTTTGAATGGGCTCGCGACGGCAGCGACACCAGCACACCGCACTACAAAGCGATCACCGATGACGAAGACCGAATCATGGTTTTCATCTGCCACAACACCGACCTGGGCGACGGCTGGGAACGGGAAGGAGAACAGCAGTGGTATTTCGATGAGTTCTCGGTGAAAAAGGCGTATCCCATGGGAATCAATATCGTCACTTACGCCATGACCCACTGACCCCGCCTGAGTTACTTTCTCAACTGGACTTACCCACCAACCCCAAAACCATTTGCCTATGTCCATTGAAACGATGTCCGTGGAAGAAGAAGCTCGGATTGTCGAGCAGATCCGAGAAGGACGAGACAAGATCACCAGTGAGCTGTCGAAAGTGATCGTGGGGCAACAGGAAGTGATCGAACAGTTGTTGATCTGCTTGTTTGCCGGCGGCCACTGCCTGATTACCGGCGCACCGGGTTTGGCAAAAACGTTGTTGGTCAGCAGCGTTGCCAAGATCTTCCACCTTCAGTTTCAGCGGATTCAGTTCACACCCGACTTGATGCCGGCCGACATCACGGGCACGGAGATTTTGGAACAGACCGAAGATGGCGGTCGGCGGTTGCAGTTCGTCAAAGGCCCGATCTTTGCCAACGTGATTCTGGCCGACGAAATCAATCGTACTCCGCCAAAAACCCAAGCGGCACTGTTGGAGGCGATGCAGGAACACCAGGTCACCGCGGCGGGCCGGCGGTACCCTTTGGAAGAACCTTTTTTCGTTCTGGCCACTCAGAATCCGATCGAGATGGAAGGAACGTACCCGCTTCCCGAAGCCCAACTGGACCGGTTCCTGTTCAACGTATTGATCGACTACCTGCCGCCCGAAGACGAGTTGGCGGTGGTTTTGCGAACGACCTCGTCGCGGCCCCAGCCGATCGAACCTCTGTTCAGCGGCGAGGATGTGATGCGATTTCACGAGGCCGTTCGCAAGGTGCCGATTGCCGAAGAGACCGGCGCCTACGCGGTTCGGTTGTCTTCGGCCACGCGGCCCGGACGCCAGGGTGTACCCGATTTTGTCAACCAGTGGGTCAGCTGGGGTGCCGGCACGCGGGCGGCGCAAACGTTGGTGTTGGGCGCGAAAGCGCGAGCGCTGCTGAAGGGGCAGGCCCATGTCAGCATCGACGATATTCGCGCATTGGCTCACCCGACGCTTCGCCACCGTGTCTTGTTGAGTTATAAAGCGGAAGCTGAAGGGGTCACGATCGAAGACGTGATCGACCAATTGCTCTCGACCGTACCCACAGCGGCAACTTGATGGCAAGCGACCAAAACACTCTACCGAAATCCGACGTCGCCGACATCGATCCGCTTGCCGTGATGCGGATCAAGAATCTGCAGCTGCGTGCCAAGGCTGTCGTCGAAGGATTTTACAACGGATTGCATCGCAGCCCGTTTCATGGGTTCTCGGTCGAGTTCAGTGAATATCGCCCCTACACCGTCGGCGATGACCTACGATCGCTCGACTGGAAGCTGTTCGCGCGAAGCGATCGTTACTACATCAAAAAGTTCGAGGATGAAACGAATCGTCGGTGTTACTTGGTTCTCGATCAAAGCAAGTCGATGGCCTTCGGGTCGCTTCCTTACACCAAGATCGAGTACGCCAGAACGCTGGTGGCATCGATCGCCTACTATCTGACGTTGCAGCGCGACAGCATTGGATTGATGACCTTTGATGAATCGATCGGTGATTTCATCAGCGCCCGAAATCGACCCGGCCATCTGCGGCAGGTTTTCGTGTCGCTTTCTCGGCCGGTCGCCGGTACCGGAACCGACATCGATCAGCCGCTCCGGCAGATCGCGTCGTTGGTTCGTCGCCGCGGACTGATCATCCTGGTCTCGGACATGTTGGCAGCGCCCGATACGTTGCGAACGAACCTTGCCTACCTGCGATCGCGCGGACACGAAGTGTTGATTTTGCGAACGCTCGATCCATCGGAGCTGGAACTTCAACTCGATTCGCCCAGCATGGTGGTGGACATGGAATCGGGAAAAGAAATCTACCTGGATCCCGAAGCGGCTCGGGCGGCCTATCTGCAACAATTCCAATCGCATCAGGCAAAGATCCAATCGATTTGTGATTCGTTGGGAGTCGATCTTTTCGAGATCTGCACGGACCAGCCGCTGGAACAGGCGCTGTTCCATATCGTTTCGGTTCAACAACGGCGCGGCGGCGGTAGCGCGCGGGCCGGCATGTTGGCTGGTGCAAGTCGCGGTGGAGGTGCCGGATGAGCCTACTAGCGCCTCTTTATTTTTTCGGCGCGATGGCGATCGGTTTGCCGATTCTGTTCCATCTGATTCGCCGCCGTCCCAAGGGCGAAGTCGAATTCAGCTCGCTGATGTTTCTTCGCCCCACGCCACCCCGATTGACTCGCAAAAGCCGTTTGGACAACTGGCCGCTCCTGCTGATCCGGGCGTTGGCGTTGATTTTGTTGGCGGCCGCTTTTGCCAGGCCGTTTCTACGCAGCACGGCGCTATCCGACTCCGATCTGCCGGCACGAAGAATGGTGCTGCTGATCGATACCAGTGCCAGCATGCAACGAGCAGGACTTTGGCAGCAAGCGATCGATAAGGCTGGCGACGTGATCACGGATCTGCAGCCCGCCGATCAGCTGGCGATCGTGACCTTCGATCAAACCCCCAAAACTTTGCTCGGTTTCGAGCAATCGAGCCAGTTGACGTTGCCGCAGCGAAAGGCGACAGCCAAGAGTCTGTTGGCCGGCGTCGCGCCAACCTGGTATCCCACCGAAACCGGAAAAGCGATCGCCTATGCAGCCGATTTGGTGGTCGGCTACGAACCGGAAGAGAAAAAGGTGGACGGCGATCCGGCGCAAGACGTGGCAACGGAAACCGGTCCGGCTCACATGATTTTGATCAGCGATATGCAGGCAGGCAGCCGTGTCGAAAGCTTGCAGGTTTATTCCTGGCCCGATCGGTTGCGGCTGGACGTCGAAAAGGTGGTTGCCAAAGACAAGACAAACGCCTCGGCACAGATTCTGGTCGACGGTCCTCAAGAGAAGTCAGACGGCGACAAGGACCGAGTAAGAATCCGTGTTGTCAACGCAGCCGATTCAACCGAATCGCGTTTTCGGCTTCGTTGGGCGGAAGCCACCGGCTCCGATGCGGTCGAAATGCCAATTCAAGTACCTCCGGGAGAATCTCGCGTCGTGCGAATGCCCTCGCCGACCCCCGGTGTGACTTCATTGGTTCTTGGCGGCGATGACCATCCCTTCGACAACACGCAGTACGTGGTCAGCCCGCAGCCGCAATCGATGAAGCTGTTGTATCTGGGGCAAACTCCCACGGGTCCACGCAATGCTGCCGAGCCGCGCGAAAGCTTGCTGTACTATTTGCAGCGAGTCCCGCTAAACAACCCGTACCGGATTGTCCAAGTGGAATCGATCGCGCCGGACCAGCTAAAGGAGGTGCCCGATCCAAAAGAAGTTCCGCTGGTTGTGGTGGAAGGGCCGGTTTCATCCGACATCGTCGACCGGTTTTTCAAGTACGTTTCCTCCGGCGGGCGTTGGTTGTACGTATTGACTGCCGACGGGCAACCGCAAGATGTCGCAAACAGCCTGAACGGGCTGATCCGCCGGCAAGGGCAAGAAGTCACCGACGATTCAACAACAGGTTCGCAGCAAGATTCCACCGGACTGGTGATCGAAGAGGCGAGCGTTGAAGACTACGCGATGTTTTCTCGCATCGATTTCAAGCACCCGGTGTTCGCGCCGATGTCGGATCCGCAGTTCAACGATTTCACCAAAATCCGCATCTGGTCTCACCGAACCATCCGCGGGCTGGATGAATCGTGGAAAGTATTGTCTCGGTTTGATGACGATGATCCGGCGCTGATCGAAAGGGTGATTGAAGATGGTCGGCTGTGGGTATTGGCCACGGGTTGGCAACCGGCCGAAAGTCAGTTGGCATTGTCGACGAAGTTCATCCCGTTCGTTTTCAGTTTGTTTGATATCGGCGGCAGACGCGGCGGCGGTGACCGATTCACGTTGGGCCAGGCGATCGATTTGCCGCCGGTGGAATCGGCGGTGATCACTCGCCCGTCCGGTTCGGCATTCAAATACACAAGCGGAGAAGATGCCGCGTTGATCGATCAGCCGGGGATCTATCAGTATTCCGATGATCAGGATGGCCGGAGCTTTGCGGTGAATCTGGACGAATCGGAAAGTCGTACCGCGGCGATTGGCGATTCGGAATTGGAGCGTTTTGGCGTCAAATTGGGCCAGCAGCTGACGACCGCTCAAGCGGAAGCCAAGCAACGCCAGCTGCGGGACGTCGAGCTGGAAAAACGCCAAAAGCTGTGGCAATGGCTGCTGGTCGCCGTCATGGCACTACTGGCGATTGAAACGTGGCTGGGAGGATTGATCAGCCGCAGCCGACCCAAAGAGATAGAATCAGGTTTGGAAACGTAACCGTTTTGCAGCGGGAGTAGGTGGTCATGCACGATGCCTTGTCAGATCGAATTCGACCGGTAACACGCCGGTTAAGAAGTTTGCGATGGTGGCGGTTGTTGGCCTGCATCGCAACTCTTGTCGGGTTGGTCGGGTTGGTCGTCTACCTGCAAGGAGACGGCCAGTGGGTATTTGGCCCGCAAGCAGCCTTTGCACTGTTGCTTGCCGCACTGATTCTGGTGCTGGTTGCCTTCGTCGTCAGCCGGCTTAGCTATCGCAATCCGCGCCGCGTGGCGACACAAATCGAAGAACATTTTCCCAGCTTGAAGCAAAGATTGCTCACCGCGCTAAGCCAACACCAAAACGATACAGAACTGGGTTACCTGCAGCGACGCGTGATCTCCGAAGCGCGCGATCACTCGTGGAGCCATCGTTGGACTGACGTCGTACCGTCGGGCCAATTGATCTGGAGTCGGCTGTCGGGTTTGGCGGCAACCGCCTTTCTGGCAGTGATCCTTGGCTTGCTTGCCGTTTCGCAGCAACAAATGGAATCGGGCGCCGCCGCGGCATCGCGGATAGCGGCGGTGCGCCCCAACGTGATCGTCACGCCGGGCAGCACCGAAGTGGAACGCGGAACCAGTTTGGTCATCACGGCTCGATTCGAAGGGATTCCGGGAGACCTGGTTCCCGATCAAGCCGACTTGGTTTGCATGGCAGCCGACGGCTCGGAGCGGCGCATCACGATGACCCAAAACCTGGATGATCCGGTCGTCGGCGGATTTGTGGCGTCGATCGACCAGCCCTTCACCTACCAGGTCATCGCGCCCGATTGGCAAAGCGAAACCTATTCCGTGGGCGTGTTTGAATTTCCGGCGCTGGTTCGTTCCGATGCCAACCTGAAGTATCCCGAGTACACCGGAATGCAGGAGAAACGGGTGGAGGATACGGTGCGAGTGTCGGCGGTCGTGGGAACGGAGCTGACTTGGATCTGCTTTTTGAACAAACCGGTCCCGTCGGCCCAGTTGGTTGCCAAGGACGGAACGGTGTTGCCGCTGGAAATCGATCCGTCCATGCCGGGCGCCCACACCGCGAAATTGGACCTGCAGAAAACGCAACGTCTGACTTTGGAACTGACTGATGACGCCGGGCGAAAGAACAAGTATCCACCCGAATTGATCGCCCGCGTGCTGGCCAATCAACCGCCAAAATTGAAGTTGACCGCCGCCCGTGACGTCATCGTTTCACCCTTGGAAGAACTTTTGGTCGGCGTCGAAGTGCGTGACGACTTCGGGGTTGCCAAGGCGGGTTTGTCGTACACCTTTGCAACCAAACCACCCCAAGACTTGACGCTGGCGTCGGACATCGGCCGCGGCGCGACCGAAAAGCTCCAGCATATGATCGAGTTTGAAGAGCTGGGTGCGGAGCCTGACCAGTTGATGTCGTATTACTTTTGGGCAGAGGATTTCGGTCCCGACGGCAAACTTCGCCGCATCGAAAGTGACATGTACTTTGCCGAAGTGCGGCCGTTCGAGGAGATCTTTCGCGAAGGCCAACCGCCGCCCGGAGGCCAGCAGCAACAGCAACAACAACAAAACCAGAACGGCCAGAAAGCGGAGGAACTTGCCGAACTGCAAAAGGAAATCATCAACGCGACCTGGACGGTAATCCGCAGCGAACGGCGCGATGAGAGAACGCCCGAATTCGTTGACAACGCAACGCTCTTGAAGGATTCTCAAGCCGATGCGCTGCTGCAACTGGAAGAGCTAGCCCAGGACATTCAAGACGATGGGTCAAAGCAGATCGTCGAAGTGGTCCGCGAAGCGATGGTCGAAGCGCATCGCCAGTTCACCAAGGCGAGCGATGAAAGCGATGTCGTCCCCCTGCATCCGGGGATGCTGGCGGCACAAGCCAGCTATGCGGGGCTACTGAAATTGCGTGCCCGCGAGTTCGAGGTGATGCGGCAACAGCAACAACAAAGTCGGGGTCAACCGCAAAGCCGGTCGGCGCAGCGCCGCCAACAACAACTGGACCAGCTGGAACTCGAACAGGAAGAAAACCGCTACGAGACTCAGCAGCAAGCCCAAGAAGATTCCCAGCAGGCTCAGCAACAACGTGAAATCCGCCAGGTTCTCAATCGGCTGCGCGAACTTGCTCGCCGTCAGGAAGACTTGAATAAAGAACTTGCGCAGCTTCAGTCGGCGCTGGAACAGGCCGAGACCAAGGAAGAACGCGATGAAATCGAGCGGCAGCTAAAACGATTGCGCGACCAACAACAGGACCTGTTGCGGGAAACCGACGAACTTGCCGAACGAATGCAACAACCCGAAAACCAGGATGCAATGGCCGAGGCAAGCGAGCAATTGGAAGAGACTCGCGAGAATGTTCGCAAGGCAAGCGAGGCATTGAGAAATGAAGATGCCTCCGAAGCACTCTCGGCCGGCAAACGGGCCGAACGAGAGTTCGAGGAAATGCGCGATGAGTTCCGCCGGCAGGCCGCCGGCGCGTTCAACGAAGCGGTCCGAGAAATGCGCAACGACGCCCAGCAGTTGGATCAACAACAGGAAGAACTTTCGCAGCAGCTTAGCGAAATCGACAAGAACGATCCCTCGGAAGGCTTGCGCGGCACCGATCCTCGCGAGGAAATCGGGCAGAAACTCGATCAGCAGCGCGAGCAGCTTGACGACCTGCTGGACAAGATGGAGCAGACGGTCCAGGAGGCCGAGGTCGCCGAGCCGCTGCTGGCACAGAAACTCTACGACTCTTATCGCAAAACACGTCAGCGGCAAGTCGATCGCAGTCTGCAAGACACTGCGGAACTGGTCCGTCGCGGCTACGACCCGCAGGCGAAAGAAATCGAAAAACAAGCCGGCGAGGGAATTGATCAACTGCGACAAGAATTGGAAGACGCTGCCACGTCGGTCCTGGGTGACGAAACCGAGGCACTCGAAAGAGCACTCAGCCAACTGGAGCAATTGGAACGATCGCTCGATCAGGAAATTCGCGAAAACGATCCCAATGCTCAACAACAAAGCCCGTCCGAATCTGGCCAAAGGCAACCCGGTCAACAACAGCAACCCGGCGACCAGCAGCAAAGAACCGGACAGGGATCGCCGAACCAGAATGATCAGCAATCACAGGATGCCGAAAACCAACAACCGGGCCAGCGACAACCGGGCGAAGGGGAGCAGCCTGGCGAAGGAGAACGGCCTGGGGACCAACAGCAACCGCAGCAAAGTCTGTCACAACAAGGAGACCAACCGGGACAGCAGCAGCAACCTGATGGGCAGCAACCGGAACAGTCGCCCGATGGTCAGCAGCCACAGGACGGCCAACAGCAACAGCCGGGACAAGGACGTCAACCTGGCCAACAACAACAGCCACAAGCAGGCCAGCCCAATGATTCGCCTTCGCAGCAAACTGGCCAGCAGCCCGGTCAGCAACCCGGACAACCTCAAGACAACCAATCTCCGACCCCCAACGATGCTCCCGGTGGAAGCGAAAACCGACAGGGCGTGTTCAACCAATACGCTTCGGAAAATCCCAACGGTGCTCCGCTTACCGGGGAAGGATTTCGAGATTGGTCCGACGGCCTGCGTGACATCGAGGAGATGGTTGGCGATCCCGAACTGCGATCTCGGGCGGCTCGAATTCGAGACCGCGCCCGCGAAGTTCGCCGCGAGTTCAAACGGCATTCGAAGGAGCCGCGCTGGGGACTGGTCGACGAGATGATTGCCCAGCCGCTGCGTGAGCTTCGCCGTGACGTGTCGGAAGAACTGTTGCGACGTTCGGCCGACAAACACGCCGTCGTTCCCATCGATCGCGATCCGGTGCCGGACCAATTTTCCGACGCGGTCAAGCTGTATTACGAAAGTCTGGGGAGCGGGCGTTGAGCGGCTTGATCAGTACGTTGATGTTGTCGGAGGTGGTCGCGGGCGAGCTGCTGTGGGGAGCGCCCCAGTGGGTTTGGCCTGCCACGTTGATTTGTATCGCGCTGGCGATGCTGGTGCTGTGGAACTACGCCTACCGCGGCGTCGACGCAGTGGTTCGTTTTCTGGCCGCGGTGTTGAAAATTGTCGCGGTTGTGTTGATCGCCATCTGCCTTTTGGAACCACTGCGTAGCGGTACTCGGCCGCGACCGCAAGCAAACATTTTTTCGATCCTGGTCGATAACAGCCAGAGCATGCAGCTGAAAACGATCTCTCAAGATCAAAGTCGCGGCAAATCGGTCACGCAACTGTTGGATGAAGAATCGGAATGGCGAGTACGATTGGCGCAGGCGTTTGATGTTCGCACGTACGCCTTTGATGCGCGGCTGGAAAGCGTGGAGGATTTTGGTTCGCTGCGAATGGACGGTTACGTCTCTTCGCTGGCCGGCAGTCTACAGTCTTTGAGCGAGCGGTTTGCGGGACGGCCTGTCGGGGGCGCCGTGCTCTTTACCGATGGCAACCTGACCGACGCTCCGCCAGTCGGTTTCGATTGGTCGCGGTTGGGTTTTCCGATCTATCCCGTATTGCCCCAATCAGACGACGAGGTGCGCGATTTGCGAATCGCCGAGGTGAGCGTTCGGCAGACCGATTTTGAATCGGCGCCGACGACGCTGCGAGTCAGTTTGGACGCGGTCGCCATCGAAGACGAGAAAGTCTTTGTCCAGCTGGTCGATTTGGCGACCGGCAAGACGATCGAGGAGAAAACGGCCACCATCCGTGGTGACGGCGAACCGTCGGAAGTCCGCTTTCGCTTTCGTCCCGAAAAGGCGGGCATCAGTTTTTTTCGTGTCGCGGTTTTCACCGCCGCGGACCGCCGCGAACTGGAAGGATCGGCCGAGGAATTAGAAGAGGGTGAGACGAAGGAATCAACGCTGGCCAACAACCATCGCGTTGTGGCAGTCAACCGGGCGACCGGGCCTTATCGGGTCTTGTACGTCGCCGGCCGACCAAATTGGGAATACAAGTTCCTACGTCGAGCTCTGGAGGAGGACGCGGAAGTGCAGCTGGTCGCGCTGCTACGAATCGCCAACAAGGAACCGAAGTTTAGTTTTCGCGATCGAGGCGTCAGCGGTACCAATCCACTTTTTGCCGGTTTGGGAGCCGATGAAGAAGACGCAGCCCAACAGTACGACGAACCCGTCATTCTGCGTTTGGGTGTGAAGGAATCGGAAGAACTGAGTGACGGGTTTCCTGAATCGGCCGAAGAACTGTTTGCCTACCACGGCGTGATTTTGGATGACATCGAAACGGAGTTCTTTACGCAGGATCAAATGTTGCTGTTGCGGCGGTTTGTTGCAGCGCGGGGCGGCGGGTTGTTGATGCTGGGCGGTAATGAGTCGTTCGACAGCAGAAAATTTGCCGACACGCCGCTGGGTGAACTCGCGGCGGTTTACGCTCCCCGCGGACCGGCAGGCGGCGACCTTGGCCCGGTTCAACTTTCGCTGACTCGCGAAGGCATGCTGCAACCCTGGATGCGATTGCGGAACAACGAAGTCGCCGAAAAACAACGCACTCAGTCGATGCCGAAATTTCTGACGCTCAATCGCGTCGGCGACGTCAAACCGGGTGCGGCGCTGTTGGCGACCGTGCAGACCGACGATGGTCAACACCTTCCCGCCGTGGTCGCGCAGCGTTTCGGGAAAGGACGATCGGCCGCGATTCCAGTTGCCGACTTGTGGCGCTGGTCGATGCGGCGCGATGACGGCCACCCCGACGACGCGGCTCAAGCATGGCGACAAATCACGCACTGGTTGGTCAACGAGGTTCCTCGCCGAGCGGAAGTGCGCATCGAAGCGAGCAACGATCCCAGCCAACCGGTCGCCATCATTGCCACCGCTCGTGATGAGTCTTACCTGCCGCTGGACAACGCCAAGGTGGAGTTCGAAATCACGCCGTTGGGCGAGGAACCGTTCACCATCACCGCCGAAGCAGATGACCAGGCTGCCGGAGTCTATCGGGCGTCGTATTGGTCGCGCAAGCCGGGCGGCTATCACGTGAAAGCCAACGTCACCGCGGCCGACGGCAGCCACGTCGGTACTGCGACGGCCGGTTGGGCGGTTCAGACGGGCGCGGCCGAGTTTGGTGATTTGAGGATCAATCGCCAGCTGCTGGAAGAAATCGCTCGGCAAACCGGCGGTCAGGTCATTCGCGATGATTCTCTGGAAGAGTTTGCCACCGACCTGCCCAACCGAAAAGTGCCGGTCACCGAAACCTGGGTCTATCCGATCTGGCACCGCCCCTGGGTCATGCTGGTCGCCATGCTTTGCCTGTGCATGGAATGGGGACTGAGACGATGGAAGGGACTGGCATGACAAAATCCAAACATACAAACCGTAGGCCGACTTGTCCCAAGTCGGCGAATCTGTCGGCCAGTTCTCCGAACTGGCGCGTATGCGAAGCGACTTCGGAGAAGTCGCCGACGGATGCGCGCCGACTTGGGACAAGTCGGCCGACGGCCATCTTCCTCGTCATTCTCAGTTCGCTTCTATCGTCCTCTCTAGCATCCGCACAGCAAGACGACGCTTCGGCACACATCCTGCTGGTCGTTGGAGCCGGCGGCACGCCTGAGTACGCCGAGCAGTTCGAGAAGTGGGCAGATATCTGGGTCGACGTTGCCGAAAAATCGAGTGCGATCGTGACGCCGATCGGTCGATCAGAACGAACGGAAACGACCGATCGCGAGCAATTGGAAAAGGCGATCAAAAGTCTCCCGTCCAGTGATCCGGCACCGGTCTGGGTGGTGTTGATCGGCCACGGAACCTATGCCAACAACGTGGCCAAATTCAACATGCGCGGCCCCGATGTTTCGGCTCGCCAGTTGGCGGGCTGGATCGAGCCACTGGAGCGAACGGTGGTGATCGTCGATTGCGCTTCGGCAAGTGGCCCGTTCGTCAATCGCCTGTCAGGAAAGAATCGCATCATCGTTACCGCGACGAAAAGCGGCACTGAGCAGAACTATGCTCGCTTCGGAAAGTATTTTGCCCAGGCCATTGGTTCGCCCCAATCGGACCTCGATCATGATGATGAGATTTCGGTTCACGAAGCTTTCATTCGCGCCAGCGCCGACGTCCAACGGTTTTACGACTCGGAGGCAAGAATCAGTACTGAGCACGCGCTGATCGACGACAACGGCGACGGCAAGGGAACGCCGGCAAAAATGTTTCGCGGCACCCGCGCTGTTGCCACCGCCAGGGACGGTTCCAACTTGGACGGCAAGCGAGCTTCGCGAATTACCCTCTCACCCACCGCCGGCCGGTTGCCCTTCACCAGCGATGAACTCGCCCAACGCGACGATATCGAACGCCAACTGGACCAACTGCATCTGAAAAAGAAAGAGCTGGGCGACGAAAAGTACAGCGCCCAACTTGAATCGCTGCTACTACAACTGGCAAGGATCTACCAACGGGCCGAGCAACGATTGGAAAAGAAAGAAACGCCGAAAAAGGCGGAGTGAGAACTTACTCTTTCGGTTGCTCGTCGTCGGGCAGAGTCTTCGTTTTCTCTAGCGCCGCATCCAAGAGCTCGATGACTTCGTTGAATCCCTTGGCCGCCGCGAAATCTCGCGCCGATTCGCCGTCCTTCAGATCCCGCAGCGTAGGGTCGGCCGATGCATCCAACAGCAACTTCGCAACCTCGGTCTGTCCCTCGCCGGCAGCAAACATCAGCGCGGTGAATCCGTCTGGAGAAGTGTCACGGTCATTGACGCTTGCGCCGGCACCCAGCAGAGCTCGGACGGTGTCGGCATACGGTCCGGTCGAAGCGAACATCAGCGCCGATCGGCCAAACGAATCGACGTGATTCACCTCGGCACCTGCTTGCAAGAGTTTTTTGACAACGTGAGTGTGTCCGTCGAAGGCGGCAAGTTGCAGTGCGGCGCGTCCGTCCAGGTCAGTGGTATTGACGTCCGTCCCGGACTCCAGCGCGGCACTGACGATTTCAATGCGCCCTTCGCGAGCCGCCTTCAAGAAAGCGTCATCGCTATATTGCGTCTTTGGATTGGCCGCTTGTTCCGCAGCCTTCTCGGCCTCCTCTTCGGCGATTTCCGCGTTTGCCTTGGCAACGATGTTTTCGGTCTTGTCTTCTTCGGTCGCAAGCCGAGACCGACAACCGGGCAGCATCCCCATGGTTGTGGCGACCGTAAGGAAAAGAAGCGGGAGACGCCGGCGCAAAGATGTTGTGGAGTGGATCATTTCAGCAGTGTAGTCGATCGTCCCTCCAGCCGCGATTGGCGGGGATGACGGTAGCGAAACTCGCCAAGAGTTTCGGTGGGAGCTACCGTCGAAGAGTTTCAATTTGGTGCAACTCACTTCGCACCGAAGGTGCAGCAATTTGCTTAGCCCAGGGCGAGGTTTTGCGAGTCTGACGAGCAAAACCGCTGCCCTGGGTCCTCGGGCGCACGCACCTCGGTGCGAAACAAGCGAGATCGTCCAACATTCCACAAACAGTCTGACTAGCGTGCCTGCACTCGCTGCTTTTTGTGCTACACGAGCTGCTCTTTTCTTCGCCGAGGCCGATTTGGTATTTCGTCTCTATCATGGACACAATACCGGCTGACCGTCATGAATCATCGCCCCCGGCTGCAAAGCTGGCTGCGCTCGATGCGATTCGCTCAGGTGCAGCGATTGGCGTGGTTTTGCTTCACGCTTGCGTGCCCTACCTGCGAAACCCGATGCCCGGATTGGCCTGGCCGGTCCGCGACGCCGCTAGCCTGACGGCCGATTTGGTCTGCTGGACAATCGAACTGTTCATCATGCCGCTGTTCCTGGTCGTTGCAGGTTATCTTGCCTGGCAATCCTTGGAACGACGCGGAGCTGGGCCGCTAGTCAGAAACCGGGCCAAGCGGCTGCTGATTCCGCTGCTATTTGGTTGTGTCGTTATTCTTCCGATCGATCTGCACGTTTGGGTTCTTGGCTGGGTCGTCGATGGTTTCGTTGAACCGGTCAAGCTGAAGAGTTTCAAGTTTGACGGGGTGATCGATCGCGACTTGTGGGGCACGGGTCACCTTTGGTTTCTTCAGTACTTGTTTCTGTACGTTGTCGGGGCGGCAACGTGGTCGGTGGCGCGTCAAAAGTTTGTGATCGTCGCACGATTTCGACTCGGCATCCAAGCGATAGCGATCGGGATATTTGCGATTGCGGTCACCGTATGTTGGATACAGCCGGGCGTGGTATGGGGATTTCAACACTCGTTCTGGCCGGTGCCAAGCAAATGGATCTATTGCGGCATGTTTTTCATCGCCGGTTCGCTGTTGGCAACGTATGATCCTCGATTCGAATGGTTGAAAACAAACTTCGCCCGCCTGGCCGCTTCGGCTGGACTAGCAGCGACCGCCGCTGTGATCATCGGTCGCATGCACCTGGCAGACGGAAACGATGCGTTGGTCAAGATCCTTTTGGCACCGGTCACCGTCGCTGCGGCGTCGGCGATCACGCTGGCAATCATCGCGGGAGCGTCGAAATACGTTCGACGCGTGTCGCTGCCGATCCAGTATCTTGCCGCCGCTTCCTTCTGGGTGTACCTGGTCCACCACCCCATTGTCGGACTGGTTCACATTGACCTGAAACTGTTGATACCTGGTGTCAGCCCGACCAGCAAGCTGGCGATATCGTTTCTGATCAGTGTTGGCGTTTCGCTTTTGACCTACGAGGGTCTGATCAGAAAAACGGCGCTCGGTCGGCTGCTCGGTTTTGCCTGGTCGATACCCAAGCCGGCGGGTGAAATTCAGTCCCCCTCGGCGGATACGGGTGGCGATGTTCACCTCGCCGCGTAACGTGTCCGCCGGCGCCGGCGAAAGCACCCTCGTGGCAATGGGCTGACTCCAGTACAACGTTTGGTTTATCAAGGTCTACGCAGCGGGATCGTTTCATGGCCAAAGGATTGTTCACTCAAGGAATGTGTGTCCTGCTGCGCCGACCAGTTTCGGTCGCCAAGCTGACCGAGCAACTCTCGCCGTTTGAGATTGTCGGCCTTCACGAATCGATGGACGATGATGATGCCCCGGAATCCTTGGTGCTGAACTACCGTCCGGAAGTTGGCGGGCACATGCTGATCACACCGTCGACCGGGCTTTGGCCGGACGAAATGGGCGACCCTGAAGTGACGCCGGAACGCTTTGTCGCCTGGTCTCTGGGGCAATTCGGTCCGCTTGCCTATCCCGGTTGTTTGCAACGCGCAAGCGAACAATCCTGGGGATGGGAAGAGGGCTCGGAGGAAATCAAAGAGCATACCGCCCATATTCGGTTGTTGATCAGCTACGTGCTGGGGCTGGAAGATCCGGAGGAAGATGAACGGGATGAGGAGATCCCCCTGATACCGGACGACTACGATCCCCTTGATGAAATGAAGTTTTTAACGCGCGCTGTGACCGCTGTTTTGGAACTGCCCGAAGCGATCTGTTACTTCAATCCCGGCGGGGAAGTTTTGCGGAGCGAGTCGGGACTAAGAGAAGGGCTGAATTTTGCCTGGAGCCATGACCTGCCGCCGCTGGATATGTGGACCAACGTGCGGCTCTATCAAGCCAGCGAATCTTGGACGCTGATGGATACGGTCGGCAACGGCCAATTCGATTTGCCCGACATGGAAGCGATCTACGATTCCGATCGCTATGAACCGGGTGAAGTGGAGAGCCTGCTGCGCAATCTTTCGCTCTACCTTCTCCGCGGAGAGGAGGAGGTGAGCGAAGGGGGCGTCGCTGACGGGCCGGGAGAAGTTGGCTGGATGGCAATGGAATGCAACGAAGCGCTCGCCGACCCGCCTCGCCCGACCATCCGTTGGGTTCCCCAAGACGGTACCCAGCCGCCCGCCGAACTCTTGGAACGGGGCGAGCGCGAGGAGGACGAGGAAGGTAGCGAGCCTTTTTTTGACGAGGATGACGAAGAAGACGACATCCAGTTTTAGTCTTCACCTCGCTTTGCCGTTTTGGAGTAGCGGCGACGGATCACCACGGTGCCCGTCAGGCTCATCATCGCCCAGATCACTACCGAGGAAGGTTCGGGAACGTATTCCCCCTTGGCAAAGAAGGCGGTCGCGGTCAGCTCCACGCTGGATTCTGCCGAAAGAGAAAGTCCGATTCCTGGTAGCGTGAAGGTTTGGCCTATATCCGAGGGTTTGATACCAGAAAGAGGAATCATCTTCTCGAAGGTCAACTTGGGAGGGCCCAGCAGCGGTATGTCGACACTGTATTCATCGCAGATGAGGTCCCCAATTGCGTCGATGTCACAGAGATTGAAACTCCCGATCTGAATTTTTTTGATTTCGGCCGAAGCCTGCAACTCAATGTTGGTCTTGAACTTCCCCTTCAACGTTCCCGATGTCGGGGAGTTCACCTTGAGGTCCAGCGAGGCCTCGGCGGACGCCTCCACTCCCAACGACAAACAGGCTTCGATGGTGATTTCGCCGGTCAGGCTACAAAGAACCTCGTTGACCAATTGGTCGCCAAACGTTTCGTTGCGGATCGTAAAGCACTCGTCAAACAACGATACGTCGCCGAAGTCGATTTCATCAAAGACGTCGTATTCGATATCGAAACCAACCTCGCCAAGCCCAGGAAACGCCGCGTTGGCGGACGCTCCCAAGGTCAAAGGATTCAGCGTCGCCCCTAAATTTGCCCCCAGTTGGTATTTAATCGACCCTGCGTGTACCCCGGTTGCGGCAACAAGCGTCAGGGCGACGCACATTGCAAACCGAGATAGCAGTTGCCTCAAAGATCGCTCGCGCATGATGGCTACCTCTATCGTTGGGTGAGATTGACGTGAAGTGGATCGTCAACGCACATGGCGATCGCGGAACGGTAGCGGTCAGACGACTGGTTTCCAGAAGGTCCTGCACCTTCGTTCGACTGGCCAGTTTCACTTGGCGTAAATCGCCCGCTGTACCTTTCGGGCGGAGAAGACGTCACAGAGATGGCGCACATTCATCCCCTGGTTTTTACCTGGATGGGAAAGAATGGGCCGTGACAAAATGTTGGGTCACTACCGCATCGCGACGGCATGATGTTTTGAGAATGCTATCTGAGAGACCTCCTGGAATCGGTTGAGAATCTCTTCGACAAAACCGTTGAACAGCATTCAGATCCCTGAATCATTCAAAAGATGGGATGCTGCCCCAGAAACAGCATTGTTCAACATGATGTACCCAACATTTCAACCTTTTTTGTGACCGCATGAAGTTTCTGGTTAGTAGGCCGGGCCGAGGTCGCAAAACCATACCGTCACTACGCGGGGCCGGTTCGTACTTGCGCGCAGGTCGGGAGACGAAAAACTTCCCACAGGCGACCGAAGTTCCGGCACCCTAGGGGCTTGCTTGTTACGGCAATCGGGAGCAAACGTTTCCATTTGCATCACGGAACTTTCAGCTTGGTACCGTCACTGCATTGGACTGTCAGATCATCAGCACTCCAAACCCCGGCGGTCAAATCCATTCGCCCCGAAACCTCCGCCGATCCGTTGGGCCCGGTCACATTGAAATTCACCGTCGCGCCGCCGTTGCCATTGTTGTTGTTGTAATCGTTGACACCAAAACCGGTTTGCTCTTCGATCGGTGTACCAAGTTTCGCGGCTACCGCTGGATCTTCGTTCAGCGCTACGACTGCCGCGTCGACGGGAGCTTTGATCGCGCCGACGGCGGTGGTGAATCCCAGTACACCAACCACGCCGCAGCAGATAATCGGCACCAAGACCAACGCCGCGACGATGCCAAGAATCAAAAGAAGCGGACTCTTTCCATTGGAACGCTGCGGAGGCAACTGGTTCGGAGCGCCAGTGTGCTGGCCGGTTGGACTGCTGCCAAACGGATTGATGCCATCACTCACAAAACCATTCCTCCATCGGTAGCACAGACAGTCTGCCTAGGGAATTGTTCGGAAACAACTTCGTTGTTTGACAACACTCTCCCTCTGGGTGTAGTCGATCTTGCACCAATCATGAGCCAGCAAGACGTAATCGGACTCGGATTGATGTGCCCTCTTGCGGCCCACCTCCCGAAGCGGCTCCACCAAATCCGACAATGATATCTTCGGATTATTGAGGAATCGCCAAACCGCCTGCGTCGCGCTTTGAGACTGGCAATCACCAGCAAGCAAAGCGGGGCCAGCAGCGTTTCTGTTGGCAGATTTCATGTGTTGCTGCACGATTTGCACGTAACGTAGCTGTAGTCGCCGTTCCAACGGCGGAAGTTCTATCCCATCCAGTCGGGTTTACAAAATCGCGATGACTTGTGTAGATACCAATGCCCAGAGGGAGAGTGATTTTGCAAGGGACGTCATTCAAACAACGTCGATCTCCCAACCTTTTCGGTAGGTTTCTCGGATCAACGACTGGGCCTTGGTGCTGCCGCCGGTGCCAAGCGTCTTGGAATCCCAGTCGAAGCCGCCGGCGCGGTAGGCAACGTTGCCCAGCAGCACGGTTTCGGCCATCGGTCCGGAGTAATCAAAGTTGCAAGTCGCCGCATCCCCGCCTCGGCACGCCGAAATCCATTCTTTGTGGAATCCTGGCGAATCGGGAATGAAGGCCTCTGGCGGCTTGAAGTCAACAAACTGATCTTCGGGCAGGAGTTTGCGTTGGTTAAAACCGCACAGCAACATGCCCTTGGTGCCGATGAACAGGGTGTTGTTTCCTTTTTCGCTCAGCCCATGCTTCTTCAAAATCGCGGGTGTGCCGTGATACCAATGCAGATCGACCGCGTCACTTTTGTCGGTCGCTGGAAACTTGTAGGTCACGTGCATTGACTTGGGGGTTCGTTCCGGATCGATCTCCGGGCCGCTGGCGTCAACACGGTTGGGATATTTCAATCCCAGCGACCAGAACGGAATGTCCAAAATGTGGCAGCCCCAATTGCCGGTTTCGCCGGTGCCGAAATCCCACCAGAATCGCCAACCGTAAGGACAAAACGAAGGATGGTAGGGACGATACTCGGCAGGTCCCAGCCACAAGTCATAGTCAAGCGATTCGGGAACCGGCGGATTGTCTTTGGGCAGGTCCGGCATGCCGCGACTGCCGCCGATCCAGCTGTGAACTTCCGTCACCGTTCCAACGGCGCCCGATTGAACCAGTTCCACCACCCGGTGCATGTTCGTCATCGCGTGCCGCTGAGCACCCAACTGCGTGGCCAGGTTGTTCTTGCGAGCCAAGTCGGTGAGCGTGCGGGTTTCCCAAACGTTGTGCGCGAGCGGTTTTTCAAGATAAACGTGCAACCCCAACTGCATCGCCGCGTAGGCTGGATGAAAATGAGTGTGATCGGGGGTGCTGATCACGATGGCATCCAGATCTTTGCCGACGCCGTCAAGCAGCTTGCGGTAGTCCCGGAATCTTTTGGTCTTGGGATGATTCTCGTAAGCTTTTCCGGCACGCTTGTCATCGACATCCGCAAAGGCGACGAGATTCTGGCTCTTCACTCCACCCACGTTCGCGGATCCGCGTCCGCCGACGCCGATACAGGCAATGTTCAACTTTTCATTGGGGCTTTCGTCAGCAAAGGTGGTACGCGCGGCAGCGCCGTGATACATCGCGATTCCGGCAGCCGCTGTCTTGATCGCACGGCGGCGGTTGATTCGTAAAGTCATGGGGTCGATTCTTCCGCGGGTGGTAGAAATGGATGGTCGTCCTAGTTTAACAGACGCCATTCTACTTTTCCGACACCGCCTTCGTCTTTGCTTTTTCGCGGCGGTGCAGGTGCCACAGTTTGATCATCAGCCAGAAGGTCACGAACGTTCCGGCAAACACCATCGCCACGTAGAAGAGCGGCTGCAAGTATTCCTGCGAGGTATGCGCGAGCGCCTCGCCACCGGCGTCCATGGTGCGGCCCACCACACCAGCCTTGCTGACCACAATCGGATTTCCCTGGGCGTCAAAGGCGACCTCATCGCCTCCCAGGATGCGTTCCGGTTCGGCAAGGATCACCGTGGTGGCGGCGACGGTAAACAGGCTCTTGCCGGGATTCTCTTCGACGAACCGGCCGACAAAGGAAACCATCCGGTCGGTGTTGTTTTTGAACATGCCGATGACACCGTCGCGCTGCGCTGGCGGCAACTTGGCAATGTCTTCGGCGTGCCTGCCGATTGCGATCGCTTGTCGATTGGACAACTGCACCGCCAGTTCCGCACCGTCGTCACCCAAGCTGCGGACCAAGATCATGCCGACGCCCGGATGCATCAGTTCGCTTCGCAACGCGATCGCGCCGTGCCGGGCAACGGTTTCGGCAAGTTCTTTACCAGGTTTGCCCGCCGCCAGTTGGACGAGCGCAGCCGGAAGTTGCGATTCGGGCAGTTCATCGAGCGCCTTGATCACCGGAGCAATCGAGGGCGCGTTGTCGAGCGCCGCCAGCGCATCGGGACCATGCTTTCCAGCCAGTTTTGCGACCTGTTCTACTGTTTCATCACCACCCTGTTTGGCAGCGCTAGAGGAAACCCGCTCCAGAATTTCCTGGCCTCCCTTTTTCGAAAGGTATTCCGCCGCCTCTTCCGATCCTTCCTTGCCAAAGTAGCGGAAGATGGCTTTGGTGACCGACGATGCGACTGCCGGAACGCCGGCAGCGCGAGCACTGGCGCTGGCGGAAACCACCAAGCAAAGAATCACCAGCAGTGTCACAGTTCTTTTCATAACGCCGGTTCCACGGTAACGATTTGTTCGTAAAAGTTGTCGCGGTAGGCATCTGCCAGCCGATCGCACAACTTCGGCAATGCGTTGCAAAGGCCCGGTTGGTCGGCACCGGTCAGACCGCCTTCGGCCGGACGGTCCAAAATGGTCACCTCCAACATGCGAAGGTAATCGGCCATCTGTTTTGACATTTCTTGTTCAAACCGATCGGTCATCCACCAATCGATCACCAGCCCGACGGCCAACCCGACGCCAAGCCCCACCGCAGTTCCGACCGGGCCAAGCATGCTGCCGCCCCCGGCACCGGCTGCCGTGGTACCAGCGGTTACCCCGGCACCGGCTGCCGCCGAAACGGCCGCTGCACTGCCGAAACGCGCGAGCAAACCGGCCACTACCGAAACCGCCGCGTAGCTTCCCGCCTCGCTCATGATCAACACGATCAACGCGTTGTAGACGCTGGTCGTTCCCTGCTCGGCAGAATATCCGCGCAGCCGCCGAGCAACCTTGCCGAAGAATGGTTCGTAGCTGTCGATTTGAATCTCGGGAAGATCGGCAACCTCCAGCGACGCGTGAACGCTGACCAGTAGCCGTCGCTGGTTTGCGTCGACTTCTTGTCGAAAACTTTCCAGTACCGATGACACATCGCCCAGCAATTTCTGTCGGCTGAAGAGATGCGTTTCAAATTTCTGTTGGACATATCGTTCGATTCGATGATCCCCGTTCCACCAATTGCCAGGCATCCGGCGCGCGATGCCAAGCCGCGTTGACAGGCTGGTCAGATCTTCGACAAAAGGTTGAATTCCGTTTTGGTAGTTTTCAAACACTTGGCGCAAACGGTCGACACAGCGCTGGGCCGCTTCACGATTCAAACGATCGGTTTCGACGATCCGCGGCTCGACTTCCGAATCAAAAAAGACGGCCCGCTGTACGTTACGAGGGACGACGGTGACCGCTTCTGTGGGCGCCGGTTCGGGCAATTCAAGACGGCGCGGTTCGGGTGGCCGCTGGGTCACCACCACAAAGGTGCACCACGCGGCAATCACGCCGGCCCAAGCGGCGGCTGCCGCCGGATAGGCCGGGCCAAAGGTGAGCTTTTTTGACGGAAGCGAACTGCGCGTCACGATTTCGAGCCAGTGGAAGCAAGAGGGAAGATCGACTCACGTTACCTTTAGTATAAGGCCCGTCGGCGATTTCTCCGAAATCGCTCCGTCCAGTCAAATCCTCCGTCCAGCTGAATCCTGGCAGTTCAGACTGGCAGACAACCGCACCCGACGGTCGAGCCAGTTTTAGGCCAAGAAGATCCCGATTCGGGGCGCTCTTTGATCTGAAAAATCGTCTCCGCCGGTCAATCTTCGTCCGGGCGACCTTCCCCTTTTCCACGGCGATTTCGCAAGTAGTGCACTCCAAAAAGACAGGCGACCACCCCAAGAGCGCGACTTGAGGTTGGAGGTGAAGACGGAACGTTTGGCTTGGCTTCACGACGGTCTGCGGCCCCATCCGAAGGGTTGCCGGCGGCCCTACCCGAAGGATTGCCGGTGGCCAAGGGCGGTCCTTCCATCAGGATTGGAGCCTCGATCGATTCGGCCACGCTGTCTTCAAAGGCTTGGAAAAAACCGATTCCGGCCGACCACTGCCCCGCATCCGAAAAATCCATGTCTTCGACTGGCTGCTGGGCCGCGCCGAGAGACTGCAGCGGCTCAGCGCCCGCTTCCAACAGGATCATTCGTGTTGCATGGTCGGCCGGATGGTTGAGATCGACGTTGACTTCCACGGCGGCGTGAAGTGGAATCTGCGTCGGCCAAAGAGTCGCGGCTGTATCGGTTGCCGATCGTTCTGCCGCAATGGTATCAAGCAGTTCTTCCAGGTCCGACATTTCTTCCTGCTGCTTGCTCACCTGTTGGAACAGCCGATCAAGATTTGTCGTGGCCACTCCTGGCGGCGTTGTCGAGATGTCTCCGGTGGTTGGAACTTTGACCGCTTTGTCGATGGAATAAAACGTCGCTGCTGCGGGCAAGCCGAAACCTGTCGTCGCAATCGTGTCGATCGCATCGCTGTCATCACCGCCAACGACTCGCAACGAAACCAGTTGCAACGATTCGGGTGTGTTGGAAGGACTCGTTGGTTCCGCCGCCACGGCTGTATCGATGCTTTCCGCTTCCACCTCTGCTTCAATGGCAGGTTGTTCGGTGACCGCGGGTACGAATTCTCCGCTGGCGACTCGCGACGAAGTCAAGTGAGGAGCTGGACTGGACGCCGGCTTGTCACTGGCCTCTGCCGGCGCCGAATCGGTGTTGGCGGTAACGATCAATCGCGGCCGAGTGAAAAAGAGGGTCATCGTGATGGAAGCCGACTGAAAGTCACGTCGCTGCACATCATCCGACTGACGACCACTTTCGCGACGATTGCGACTTGACGAATCAGCTTGGCGGGATCGGTCGCCCTCCTGCACGCTTTCACCTTCGGCGGCGCGCGTCGACTTCAACCCTTGATTGCCCGACGATTCCGACGGTGACTCGTCCTGCGACGCCTGTTGGGATCGCGCCGCTCGCAACGTCGCAACCAACAAAGCGTCGGAGCTGCTCGAAGACCACCGCTGGCAAGGTGAATCGGCGCTGTGAGCAAAGTCAGAAAAAAATCCACTTGCACTCAGCAGGCACTTGGTTTCCAAATGCTCCGCCAACAAAGCACGACAACGTCGTGTTGCGGAATCTTGTCGGTGTTGCTTGCGGCGACGGCTCACTGGCTTACCACCCTCCGCAAGGTCGTCGAATCGGCGAATTGCCGAAACGGCCGACGCAACAGAATCGAACGGTCAAAGCCATGCCCGGCTCGTTTTGCCGAATCGAGCGCCGCGGCGACCGCCGATACCGATCGGTCACGATAACTTCCCGGAGCCGTACGGGAAGCTTCCGCGATCACCTCGGCCACTCGCAGCAATTGTTCCGGATCGTCCTGGGCCGATTTTCGATAGTCATCCGCGGTGCGGAAGGTTTGATCCCACTGACGGCGCTGTGCCTGCAGGCGAAGCAGATCGCTGTAGTGCTGAGCCAGATATTCACGGCACCGACTCGTTTCCGAGGGCTCATCGTGTGCCCCCATCGCTTTTTGCTGACATTCAATGGCCGAAACGAACAGCTTGGCGGCCTCGCTTTCGCTTCCCGACGATTGCAAAACCAACGCGAGATTGCCAAACATCGCCCCCAGACGACTCAAATGGACCGGGTCGGACTGTTTCACCTTGCTGCATCGCTGCTGCAACTCGATCGCTTCGCGAACCGCCGTTTCCGCTTCGCGAAGATTGCCGCCAGCCTGGTGCGCCTTGGCAAGGTTGTTCAGGCTGACGGCCAGTTCCGTTTGATGGTCATCGACCCAGGGAGCAAGCTTTCGCAACGGACGTTGCAAACGAATCGCTTGGGTGAACGCATCGATCGCCAGATCGGGTTGATTCCCATGCAGGTAGGCCGAGCCCAAATTGTTGTAGGTGGTGGCGATTTCCGCCGAAGCGAGCATCGGGTTGGGCAAACTTTCGGACGACCGAAGCTGATGATCGAGCGCCCGTTGCAGCAATCGGACCGATCGTTCCGCGTCGGTTTTCAAAGTGATCGAGCTGAGGTTTCCCAGCGCCGCAGCCAACCCTCGCTGGGCAAGCAGGTTGTCACGATCCGACGCCACCACTTCCGAAAGCCGCGAGATCGACTCTTCCAATGCCGATCGCGCTTGATCCAGCCGGCCAGTCTTCCTTCGGAGTAAACCGAGATTGCTGAGCGAAAGTGCAAGTTCCACCTGCAGTTGCGGCACCGACGGCCGAGCAGCCCACAGCCCGCGCTGAGTGTTGATTGCCCGCAGGTAAGCCTCTTCGGCGGCGCGATCATCGCCGCAATCGGCCAGTGCGAGTCCGAGCAGGTTCAGATTCTTTGCCTGCTGCCGGCGATAATCTTTCTCTTCCGAAGCCTCACCAATCAATCGATCGTAAATCCGCTCCGATCGTTTGTAATGAGCGATTGCATCGGTAGAAGATTGCAATTCTTTGACGATGGAACCAATACGGCTGTGGGTCAACGCCAGTTCTGCTTGCAAACTGGGATCGTCGTCGGCGTCGATGACGAATCGCTGATAGTAGTCCAGCGTGTCCCTTAGGACGGACTGCCGGACACGTTCAGCACCGGGAATCATGGCGAGTTGTTCCGCCACGTCACCGCCCAAATGATCGACGGTGTCGCGGGCGTTTCGATAAATGCGGTCGGCGCGGTCGGCGTGCTGGTCCACCGCCAGGCTTTGCCTGCGAATGATCAACGTGCTGACCAGCAGCCAGATGGTTGCCAACAGAAAGATCACCGAAGCGGCTGTCGCCAACTTGCGATGCCGAACGATTGCCCGACCGATCACGGTGGGCAGCGACGGCGGTTTGGCGACGGTGGGACGCCCGTCAACGACCGCCCGCAAATCGTCGGCAAATTCACGAGCGGTGGCATATCGGTCATCTTTCGACTTCGACATCGCTTTGCGAATCACGACATCAAGGTCGGCTGGCGACTGGGGAAGAAAACGATTCAACCGAGCCGGCATCTCGCGGTCGATCGCCCGCAACACGCTGGGACCGTCTTCGCCCGAGACCGCCGCCCGCAACGTCAGCATCTCGTACAAAGTGGCCGCCAGTGAATAGATATCGGTGCGATGATCGACCAACTCCGCCCGGCCGCGCGCCTGCTCCGGGCTCATGTAACGCATCGTCCCGACCAAATCGCCGCTGCGGGTTAACGACAAGTTGTCCTGACAACGAGCCAAACCAAAATCGGTGATCCAGATTTTGCCCGCCGAATCGACCAGCAGGTTCGATGGCTTGATGTCGCGATGCACGATTCCACATCCGTGGGCATAGTCCAACGCATCGGCAGCATCGATGATCTGGCGTACCAGGTTTTTCCAATCCACGTTGCTAGTAGAGCGGTCTTCGGAGGGCCTCGCGTCTTCGCTGGACTGGTCGCCGGCTGTGGTTCGTTGGCCATGGATCCATGTTTCGACCGAATCACCATCGATCAACTGCATGGCATAGAAATGGATCCCTCGTTGGACGCCCACGCTGTGAACCGGCACGATGTTGGGATGTTGCAATTGCCCGGCGGCGTGAGATTCGTTCTTGAACCGCGCAATCTGTCTGGCGTCCAACAGCGAAGCCATCGGCAGCAGCTTCAATGCAACGCGGCGGTCAAGCGAAATCTGCCGGGCCTCGAATACGATCCCCATTCCGCCCCGACCGATCTCGCGCACGATCGTGTAATCGCCCAGCTGCATCGCCTCTGATGGGCAGTCGGCACCCGAAACATCGCCAACCAGATCACTCTGAAAACCTGCCGCAATGCCGTGCAAGTCATTCAGCTTTTCCAAATAGACTTGCAACACGTCGGCAATGTCTTCGTTGCCGGACAACATCGCTGCAGCGTCAACCTTTTCTCCGCGTTCCAACGTACAGAGGTACTCGTCCAACAAACGGGTCAACCTCGCCGTTTGTTCTCGGTCAAGTTCCGACAGAACCGATGCCTCCTCGGCAGTCGAAAGCGACCAATCGGCGGTCGATGCGACGGCACTACTTCTCATGAGGAATCTCGCACCGTCTTTTGAATTGTTCCAGCGCCCGCAGCCACAACATCCGGACGGCGCCGCCCGAACGGTCCATCCGATTGGCAATCTCCTCGAACGACATGCCTTGAAGCACCCGGTAAACGATCACGTCGCGATACTGGCTGCGCAATTTGCTCAATTCGTTCGCCAACTGCACCGCGTCTTCACGAGCCCGCATCGACGCGCTGGGCGAATCGGTGTTGCCCGGAATCAGGCCCGCCAGGTTGCAAGCCGACTCTTCCAATTGATGAGAAATCTGATCGATCGAGATCTCTCGACGAATATCGCGTTTGCCAGCCTTGACATGCTTGGCAATGGTGCGATGCAACGTGTTGATCAAAATTTGACGCAGCCAACCGAGTAGCTCCGGCTGACTCTGCCCGCGAAAGGCGCCAAAATCACGATGGGCCGCCAGCATCGTTTCCTGGACCAGGTCGGACGGATTCAAGCGGCGATTCAGTCGCCGGTCCAGTTGGGTCGTGGCAAGAATCGTCAGATAGTTGACGTACCATTGCAGCAGTTGTCCGCGAGCTTCGTTGTCCCCCTGGCGGGCGCGCAACAACAGCGGCTGAAATCCGCCGTCGGCAGATTCTTGCTGGTCAGTGAAAACGTCACTGCTGGAGCTAGTGACCATCGATCAGCTCTTCGATGAGATGGGTGAATAGGATCTCAATGTTAGGCACAAGTCGCCTCCACGGCAAACATCGGCCTGACACTAGAAAACGCGGAATCCGACCGGTCGGCCCCCCAAACGTCACTCTCCCCTCGGAGGAGAGGTCGGCCCCTCAGGAACGACCGAGGGCTGCCCACCCAACCCCCGCCGCTTGCACGGCTCCCGTATCAAGCAAAAACGCCTGCAAATCGGGAACATCCACACGTTGAAGGAAGTTTTTCCGGCCTGATTGTCACACCGGCAGACAGATTTTTTTTGAACTTTTCCGGTGCAGCGGACCAACTCAATCCGTCAATCGTCGCCACGCCAAGTGACTTTCTCAGCCACCGGCGATCGTGTGCTGGTGGGCCACGGGCAGGCGGGATAGCCCAGATAAAACAGACCCATCGCCCGGTCTCGTTCTCCCAGCCCCAGGTAGTCGCGCATCTTGTCGGCGACCGCTGCGACGTTGGTCGACCAAAATCCGCCCAGCCCGTAGGCCGCGGCGGTCAGATGCATGTTTTGAACCGCGCAGGCCACCGCCAGCAGCTCGTCCAATTCCGAAATCTTTTCCGATTCCTGTCGCTTCATGGCGATGGCGATCACGACCGGGGCAAGGGTGGCGTTCTTCGACATCCCTTCGTACTTGCTGGGCTTGAAATCATCCGGTGGCGTGATCTCCCGGTAAGTTGCCGCCAAAAACTCCGCCAGGTGTTTTCGCGCTCGGCCGGTGAATACGGTGAATCGCCACGGCTGAGTCATCCCGTGCGTGGGAGCCCAATTGGCGTTTTCCAAAAGTTCGTCCACGATCGATTCTTCGATTGGGCGATCGGAAAAATGTTTGGGCTTCACCGTGCGGCGACGGCGAATCGCCTGCGAAACAAGTTGAGTTTGCTGGTCGCTGTCGGCGGTGATCGGATTGTTCAAAGGACACCCTACTGGTTGGAACGATTCTAGGTTTGGCCAAACATGTCGGTGATGAAACGCAAGACGTCAGTGGTGGTGAAGATCCCGACCACGAATCCGCCATCGGTGACCACGGCGCCATCTGTTTCGAATTGCAACATCTGCCGGGCAACATCATCGATCGGCGTCACCGGAGAGACCTTCAGCACCTCGGTCTGGCAAACTTGTCCCAGCGAAAGGTTGGCGGCGTCTTTGGGTTGCGAGTTTTGCATCGACAATAGATCTCGCAGTGACACGATTCCCTTCAAGTGAGAACCGCTCATCACTGGCAGGTGATGAATTCCATGGGCCCTCATCAATTCCACCGCGTCGGCAATCGTCTCACAACGTTCCGCTTCGACGGGCAGGTGGCTCATGTATTGCCGAACTTCGGGAGCGTGTCGTTTCATCGGTTTTCTTTCCAACAACGATCAGGTCGAATCACCGGGCGATGTTGATTGTTTTTCGGGCAACAAGCCGAGTACGATTCCAATCGCCAGCGTCCCGGCAAGCCACGTTAGCCCCACGGCGACGATCGCGCCCATGGGGTAACCGCCATAGGGACTGGCAATCTCCGCGACCAAGGCTTGATCGAGCAACACCAGCAGCAGCGCGGGAACGATCAAACGAATATCAAAATCCAACCAGTGCTGGTCGATCCATAAAATCACCACCGCGGCCAGCAGAGCGATCCGGGCGATGCCGCCGGCAATGGGCGTCGCTTCCAACGCGGCCAAACCGGCCCACGTCAACATCAGTGTCGCGGTGATCAGGACTCGCGAAATCACCGAAAACGTTTTCCCAAAACGAAAATCACGATGCTCGTCCAGGTGCGAGCGGAGTTTGGCGGCGGGCAGGATCCAGCCGACGATCAACGCTTCGCCAATCGCCACCAACACCAACGCGTAGGTGGTGATGAAATGATCGACCAAGTCCAACAGGAACAGCCCCGCTTGAGTGCAGAAGACCGTTCCCAGCAAGAATCCGATCGCGCAAAGCGATGCCGACGTCGCGGGCCGCGACCATCCAAACTGGTCGTGAAGCGACGCCATGAACGCTTCGACGATCGAGATCGACGATGAGATTCCGGCGATCAGCAAGGTCAGAAAAAACAACACGCCAAAGATGCTGCCGGCCAGCGGTCCCATTTGTGTCAAGATGGCCGGGTAGGTTTTGAAGATCAAACCAAACGTGCTCATCTGCGATTGAAACTGAGAGTTCTTGGCATGTTGCGCGGCAACTGTCTGATAAGTTTCCTGCTGGGCGGCGAAGGAATCGGGATCCGTCCCTTGGAGTTGTTGCAGACTTTCTAACTGTTGTTCGACAGCCAACATTCCGGTCAGCTCCACGTCGCGATGATGGGCCAGCATGCCGATGGCGGCGAACACGGCAAAGGCGGCAAACACGCTGAACACACAGTTGCCCATCGCGGCCAGAAAAGCACTGGTCGGAATATCGGTCTTGCGCGGCAGGTAACTCGCGTAGGCCACCATGATTCCAAACCCGATCGACAGCGTGAAAAAAATCTGACTGAACGCGTCGATCCAGGTTTGCGGTTGAAAGACTTGAGACCAATTCGGTGTCAAATAGACGTGTCGTCCGTCGGCGGCTCCCTCAAAATTCCATGACCAGATCACCAGGACAACGGTCAAGACGATCAAGGTGGGGATGAAGATTTTGTTGGCCAGTTCGATGCCTTGATTGAGGTGCCGGCGAGTGATCTGCCAATTGATCAACCACACGATCGCCAGCGCCGCCAGCACGTGCCACTGCATTGCACCAAACCGCACCCCGCTGTAAAGCCGTTGATCGGCATCGTAGAACGCGAACGCCTGGCCGTCTGAAAAGGCGCCCAAAAACTGCTCGTCAAAAAACGCGTTGACTCCGTCGATGTTGCCCCACGGGTTGGTGACGCTGTAGACCAAGTAGTTGCCACACCAGGCAATCACCACTCCATAGTAGGCAACGATTCCGAACATCACGAAACAGACCGACCACCAGCCGATCCAAGTGAACCGCGGGCTGATTTTGGCAAGCGATTGTGGGAGGGCTCGCCGAAAGTAGTGCCCCAATCCGAATTCCAACATCAACAGGGGAATGCCGACGACGAACAGGGCCACAAAGTAGGGAATCAGAAACGCACCGCCGCCATTGCGAAACGCCATGTAGGGGAAACGCCAGATGTTGCCCAACCCGATCGCCGACCCCAGCGCCGCCAGCAGAAAGCCTGTCTTCGAATTCCAGACAGATCGTTCAACCATCAAAAAAGTCCTCTAGGCCCAACGTAGGCCGACCTGTCCCAGGTCGGCACACGCAACTCTTCTCACCTCCCATTCACGGCAAATCAAAAAGCTGTGATTGAGTCGACGGTTTCGTACTTTGCGATTTGGCATGCGTTTTCGCTCCTGTTCGCTCTGCCCAGGCGTCGTAAGCTTTTGCCAGTCGTTTTGCCTGCCGCGGGTACTGTTCGATCAGGTTTTTCGTTTCGCAACGATCGGTCGACAGGTCGTACAGTTCCCAATCCTTCGAACGCTGGGCGACCAATTTCCACTTGCCGTCGCGGACCGCGTGATTTCCCGAAAATTCCCAAAACATCGGCTTGTCGCGTCTTTTCTTTTCGGCGGCAAGCGCTGGCAACAGCGAAACACCCTCCATCGGCAAGATCGGTTGTCCGTCGACCGACGTCGGATAGTCAGCGCCCGACAATTCAACCACCGTCGGCATCAGATCCACCAGGTGTGACGGGAAGGATCGCAGTTCACCTTTCTCCTCAATACCCGCCGGCCAATGGACGATCATCGGTGTCGCCGTCCCGCCTTCGTGAGCGTACTGCTTGTACAACCGCAGCGGCGTGTTGCACATGTTGGCCCAACGGGCATCGTAGGCAATGTCGCTTTCCGCCGGGCCGGGCTGCACACCGGGAGTATTCAGTCGTTGATAGGGGCAAGCGCCGTTGTCGGAAAAAAACAGGATCAACGTGTTGTCCAATTCACCTCGCTGGCGAAGATGATCGACCAAGCGGCCGATGTTCTGGTCCAGCCGATCGACCATGGCGGCGTACACCGTCATCATCGGTTCCAAGAATTCGATTTGCTGCTGCGTCATGCTGTCCCACGGTTCGACCTTGGGATCCCGCATCGACAATCGCCAGGTGTCGTCAATCAATCCCAGGCGGCGCAGTTTTTCATACCGCTGCTTGCGGATCACGTCCCAGCCGACTTTGTACTTTCCCTGGTACTTGGCGATGTCTTCAGGCAAGGCGTGCAGCGGAAAGTGCGGCGCGTTGTGGGCCAGGTAAAGAAAGAACGGTTGATCCGACTGCCTGTCTTCGTCCAAGAACTCGATCGCAAAATCGGTGAACGCATCGGTGGAATAAAAACCGTCGGGCACGTCGTAAACCTGATCGTCCAATCGCATCAGGTTCTCGCCCGTTTGCCAATCGATACCGGTAAAAAAATTGATCGCACCGCTCAAGAAACCAAAGTAACGATCGAAACCTCGTTGCGGCGGCGTGGAGGCGACGTGCCACTTGCCAGACATCAGTGTTCGGTAGCCGGCGCTGCGCAGCACTTCGGCCAGGGTGACGTGGCCCGGTTTCTTGAGGTTCTGTGACTGCTGATGCCAAAGTCCCGTCAAGATCGACGCCCGCGTCTCGCTGCACTTGGCGTTGTTGTGAAAATCGGTGAATCGAAGGCCATCGGCGGCAAGCTTGTCCAAGTTGGGTGTGTCGATTTCACCACCGTAACAACCGAGGTCTGAAAACCCCATGTCGTCACAAACGATCACCACGATGTTCGGACGCGGCGGCTGCGCGCTGGCGGAAAAAGCGCATACAAGACAAGCAAACAGAAGGCTGAATCGTTTCATCGATCTTCGGCAGGTTTCAGGTCGCGGCATGTTTTTACGCATCATACACCACCGAATTTGGCGACGGGATCAGCAGGCGGTTATGCTGTTTCTGCCGGTGGGAAAAGAAAGGGAGCTCGCAAGAAAGGCCCCAGATAATCGATGTTCTTGAAAATCAATAGCGTGAAGGTCTCCCTGCGAGAATACCTGTACGAAGGGGGCTTGCTGCTGAAGCCGTTGGTCTTCTTGATCGCGGTGTTTCTCAAGCTGTTTCGGATTCCGATTCCCGGCTCGACCGACGTCCCACCCGTTACCCGCCTGTCGGATTTTCGATCGACCGATGGGGATCTACCGGACGATCTTGCGACGTCGCTGTCGGCCGTGGATGCGGAGCTGCGGAAGGCGGGGTTTCAATCTGCCGACGTCGTGTTCATCAACGACACAGCGCACAACACCCAATACGCTTCGCGCGTCTATGTTTCCGCCGGTGGCGAAACGATCGCCTGGTTGCGCGACCGGCGCTGGCCGCAGCTGCCGCGCAGCTCCAAGTTTCCGCGCGTCGCGTTTTACAGCCAGGCACAAAACGGCAAGGTGGTGATGACCACTTCGGCCAATCGCGACTTGCTGGATCCGCCCGATTGGGATGTCCGATACAAGACGCGGATGCCGGCCAGCGAGTTGTTGGCGGATCATCGTCTGCACCTTTCCGATTGTCTCGGCGCCCAAAGACCTCGGTCGCTCGCTTCGCCCGAGTCGGCGCTGGCGGTTCTGGATCGTTTCCACGAACAATTCGTGGACTTCCAACGAGACCGGGGTGTGTTCGTTGACACCCAGCCGGCCGAAGCGATTCCTGTGGCACAACCGGTGGCCGAAGACGGCGACGTCGAAACCGATCATTTCGATTTGGTCGGCACGACCGTCGAAACATCTTCCCCTGATTCGATTGACCCGATTGTCCAAGAGGTACGAAAGCTAGAGACCAAGCAAACCGGCTGGATCGTCAAACTGGCAGTACTGGGAATTTCGGTGGCCCTCTTTGTGGGGTTGGGAGCGGCGCAGTGGGATCTGAAACTAGCGTTGATGCTGGTCCCGATCTTGTTTGTTCATGAGATGGGACACTACATCGCAATGTTGATCTTTGGCTACAAGAACGTGCAGATGTTTTTCATCCCGCTGCTGGGTGCGGCAGTTTCGGGAAGACACTATCAGGTTGCTGGCTGGAAGAAGGCGATGGTTTCGCTGGCCGGTCCGCTGCCCAGCATTTTCCTGGGACTGATCCTTGGCTGCGTCGGTGTCTACCTGCAATCGGAAACGCTCCTTTACGCCTGCTTGTTGACGTTGGTGCTGAACGTTTTCAACCTGCTGCCCTTTCTGCCGCTCGACGGCGGCTGGGTGGCACACGTGACGCTGTTTGCTCGATCGCGCACGATGGATTTGCTGTTTCGAATCGGCACGATTGTGACGTTGGTCGGTGGTTCGATCTTGTTGAAGGATCGAATTCTGCTCTTCTTTGCGATCGCCATGGCGGCCGGCTTGCCGTTTGCCTGGAAGACGATCCAGGCGACACGAATCGCCAGGAAACAAGAATTCCCGGCACCGGTCGACGACCAGATCCCGGAAGAAGCGATCCGTCAAATTGTCGCCGCCGTGCAAGAAGCGAACATCCCCGTTCAAGGCGCCAAACCGATGGCCCAGACGGTGGTGAACGTCTACGAATCGGTGGCCACGAAACCGCCATCGTGGCCGGCGACCGCGGGGATCTGGGCGCTGCATGCCGGCGCCGTGATGTTGGCGCTGGTCGGAGGCATCCTCATCTCGGCAGCCCAGTTTCTGCGAAACGAGTTGTTCGACCAAGCCGAATATCAAACTCAAAATGTCGTGGTCGATCCTACCGATGGACAGTTTTCACTGGGCGATGGCGAACTGCCCGCCGGCGAGCTGTTGATGTGGGATTACGGGGACGCCGATTCGGCGTCACAGGCTTTTGATTCACTGCGTGACCAGTCGGACCATACCGTTGCCCGGTTGGGAACGCTCGTCTTCACCAGCCGACCCACGGTGGAGCAGCCCGAAGCGCTTGATTCGGACCTGTCCGAAAAGGAGTATGCCATTGAAGTAGAAAAGCAGTGCCGCAAAGACGTTCGATTGTCCGAGGCGCCCACGGCCCCACTGCAGCGCCGCTTTGCATCGCATGAGTTGCCCAGCCTGATCGTTTCGTTTGCCAGCGGAGATCAAGCCGATTCGGTGGTCGAATCCATTTCCAGATTGCCGCAGCCGATGTCCGATCACTTCCCCATCTGCCCCTGGACGCCTCGTCAAGAGATCACTGCCGAACAACAGCAGCTGCGGCACACGCTGGCCCTGTTGCAAGGCCGTGTCGACGACTTGCCGTGGAAGACCGAGGAGGACGCGGTCTCCACCGACGGCGAATTGTCGGAAAAAAACTTGCAACAAATACTGGCCGAAAGCCGCCGGCGATACGAGCAGCAAATGGCAAAACGGCGACAGTGGATGGAAGCCGAAATGCAGCAATCCAGCGGCAACCGACAACAATTGATTCAAGCCTACTTGCAATACGAATCCGATCTGGAGAAGTGGGAAGAGGAAATCGAGAATCGTTTGGGCGGGGAGGAACCTTTGCAAAAGCAGCCGGAGGTGGAGTCTTATCTGGAGCCAATCTTACCGGCGCTGGGATTTTTGGATTCGAGTGATCCGATGCACCGATTTTCAACCAGGGCCCACGCATTTGCCATCAGCGAAGAGGATTGGGACCAGCCGCTACCGATCACTGGTCACCTGGTTCAGATCAACGTCCACGATGCCCAAGACCCCGCCGCCGCATTTGGCGGCATCATGGCCTGGCTCAAGAAAACGGAAGCAACCGGCATCACGTGGCAATACATCCAAGCGGTATTGCCCGAAGACGAACCAAACGCTGACGATCAGTAACCAATCAAAGACCTAGCGAAAGTCGCCAAGACGTCGCCAAGACTTTCGGTGAATCGCTGCTCGGCATTTGCCCACGTTCAGAGTTCAACTTTCGCAGAGGCGTAAATAAGGAAAAGCTCCGACAAGTCGGAGCACTCCAAAGGTGCGAAAGTCGAGCTGGGAAGACCTGAAGGGATAAGCGCATAAAAAAACGCCCGATGCGTTTGCATCGGGCGTTTTGTGATGTTTGCTGGATACTTAGAGTACCAAGTATTCCAGAACAATAACTGGTTCAGTGCCGGGATCGACATCCGTCAGGGTTGCTCCAGGCAGTCGGCTGACGTCTTCTCCGCCGGCACCGAGTTTCAAGTGTTCTGCGATGCTTGCCGCGATTGCTTCAGGAACGCTCTGCGAAGAGAGCACCTCGGCGAAGGTCAATTCACCGTCGCGATTGGTGTCAAGGTGGTCCATTGCGGCCGCTGTCGCTTCGTCTCCCTCGACCATCATTTGGCATTCTCGCATCACCTCTTTCGGGTCTTCGTCGGCGATCATGCTGGCGACGACGTCTTTGCTGGTTTGAAGGATCGCGGCGAAAGCGGCGTCTCGGTTTTTATCGGCACCGGGGGTTTCAAAGCTGGCGATGTCTTTGTCGGTCGGCACACGTCGCATCGAGCAGGAAAGCATCAATGTTTCGCTGCCGGTCAAACCGGGCTCGACTGGCACACAGTTCATCCAGTATTCGCCCTTGCCTTGGAGGTATTCAAATTCGTAGCCGCATCCGACCAACGTACCTCGACGGCTGATCGTCATCACGCCGCGTTCGGCCTGCTGGTTCCAAAACGAGTTGCTCGCCGAGACCGGGCCAGGACCTTCGCCGTTGTAATCGTGGTAATTGAGGATCGCCAAGCCGAGCTGTTTGAGATTGCCGCGGGCCATGGCTGCGTTGTTGTCTTCACGGACCTTTTGGACGGCCGGCAACAGCAGACCGATCAGGATCGCGATGATGGCGATCACGACCAACAATTCGATCAGCGTGAATCCACGTTTTTTGTTCAGCGAAATGTTCGTTTGCGTCAACATCGTCGTATTTCTCCGTGCGATAACTTTCGGGTTTCTGTTTCGGTTGATGGACACTCCATGCCCGAAGAACAGCTCCACCGCCCGCCACCCGAGTCGCGGTATCCGCCACTTTTTCTCAGTGAAAACCCGTTCACCATCACGACTGCCGGATATTTGCTCCAAAGATGCAGCCATTTGCGTAGCGTCCGGGCTAGTGCTTTGTCCGTGAATGGACCTTGAATGTAGGACGGGCACTCTTGCCCGTCTTTTCGCCACATTGGACGGGCAGGAGTGCCCGTCTTACCTGTTTTTCAATCAAAGGTTATTTCCACGTTCAACCACTAGCTAAGTCAAGAAGCCCGAAGGGCTGACACAGGCCTTGCCGGGGTCGACAGGCCCCGGTTTCTAGCCAATTTGTGATCGAAGCCACGAAGTGGCGATACAAAAAGGAGGCGGGTGCAGATGGCGACTCAGCAAGTTCTTTTGTGTCGCCACTTCGTGGCTACTGATTGACTGTGCTTGCACACCGGGGCCTGGCGACCCCGGCAGATGTTGTGCCAGCCCTTCGGGCTTCGCCGCCATGCTCGCCAGAATCGGGAAGATGGACTTCAATCGGATACCCCGTCTGAATTCCTCCTCCACACTCCACTGACGACAATCATCAACAGAGCGACCAGGGGTGCCGTGCTGGTAATGAAAAATCCCGTTCGTGCATCAAAAGATTGCGAAATGGCATAGCCCAGGCCGGCAACCAGAGCGGTGACGAAGGCGGTCGAAACACCCCAAATCCACCTCCTTCGCCGCGTCATCGGCTTTCGCGGTTTCGGTTGCAGAAAGGCAATCAACGGATCGGGCAGCGGCGAAACAAAGTCATCGCCACTTTCAATCGCCGCTTGCATCTGAAGGTAGTGTTCCAGCAGCGGCTCGAAACAGGTCCTGCGGGCACGTTGATTGAGCCACCAGATGAAAACGAATAGACCGGCGCAACTCAACAGATAAACGACAGCAAAAATCACGTCAGCGGTCGAAAAACGGGGTCGTTTGATGCCGACTGTGATCAGCACAATGCCGACGTAAATCGGCAGCAGGTACCACCAGGTGATCCACTTCAGCAACCGAATTTGTCGGCGTAGAAAGTCAATCTCGACGTGAACGAAATCAAGAAAATTCGCCGCGGAGAACGATGCGGGCAACCTTTTGCGAGCCCACCAGAGCACCAGCGGGATGGTCAACCCAGCGACCACCTCGATCGCGAATCCTGACCAAGCAACCCAGTTCTTGGCAGCAAAAAGGCCGGGTAGAAAAAACACCAAGACCAAAACCGATGCCGCAGTTTCGCGCATGTCACGGCGAAAGATGGTCGTCTGCAACAAATCGGAACTGCCTCGAACCTTGGCGCTAATCTGGTCGAACCGTTGCTGAGAGATCCCGCGCTGGGCCTGCCACGTGCCTTTTAGATCTTCAAGATTCTTCATCGCCAGCCTCCCAATTTCGAAGTTGCTCGCGAATGCGGCTGATTCGCGTGCGAATGGCTCCGTCACTGACTCCCATCGATTCGGCGATCTCTTGGTTGCTCAAATCGTCCAGGTACATCAACAAGACTGCTCGGTCGATTTCCGACAAGGAATTCAAGAATCGCTCCAACAATTTCGCCTCGCTCGAAAAATCGGCTTGGCCCAGCAAGGACTCGGTCGCCACGCGGTTTTCAGGAGGCCGTCGCTTGGCGCGTGTGGCGCTACGTCGCCAGGAGATCGCTGTGTTCAGCGCGATGCGGTAACACCAAGTGTTGATCGTTGCAGTTTGATCGTAGCTGGGCAGACTTCGCCAAATTTGCATCAAGATCTCCTGCACCAGGTCTTCCGCGTCACCACCGGCGTACACCCGCGCAATTCTGCCCACACGATCGCGATTCTCATCGACGATCAAGTGGAAACGCTGCTGGCGAAGTGATTTGTCGTTTCGGCTCACAACCTTGTTTGTCGCCACCCCCTGGCCAGTGTTACATCGAATTCAACCAGAAAGATGTTTTCAAATCACCTATGTTCTTCCTGGAGCCTTTCGTCGGCACGCGTCACGCGCTGGTAGCGTAGAATCTTCCGCTGCACCTTGTGGATACCACCCGCGGAGAAAGTGAATGAGATTCGTCGCAGTCGTATGGTCGTTGTTGGTATTCCAGGTAGTCTCGCTTGCCGATGACTATCACGCGATCGATCAAAACGGTGTTCGAGTCTTTTCGGACGTCCCCGAACCCGGCGTGCATCCTCGAGTCATCCTGAGCCCCGAGGACCTGCCGGCGTGGCGCAAGCATGTGGTGCAGACCTATCGCGGCAAGGAGTTTTTTTCCAAACGGTTCAAATCGCCTCGCGTGATCGATGTGCTGGCCTCGCTCGATCCGGACTTGTCGGAACAGGAGTTGGTCCAGTCGTTTCCTGACACGGGTCCGGGCGCCAATCACGATCTGCTTTACGCGACCCTGGACGTGATTTATCACCAAGACAAAGAGACGGCGGAAAAGGTTTGCCGAGCGGTCGCGAATTTTGCGCGAGTCGTGCTGGCACGCAGCAAGCATGAACCGGCTTGGGGAAAGATCGAACAAGACATCGGTGACATCAAGGGCAATACCGGAATACGGGCCGGCTTGGGGGAATTGTGGTGCCGAGGCGGCGCTGATTTTGCGCTCGCCTACGATTTTCTTTACAACGACATGTCACCGCAGCAGCGGCAGATTTGCCGTCAGGCGCTCTCGGTGGCAACCAAGGACCTGATTTGTTGGGGAATGAATTTTCCGCGCGGGCGCGGAATCAGCAACTGGTACGGCTACCACGGCGAGCTGGGACCGATGCTGTTGGCGATCGAAGGCGAAGAAGGATATCACCCGCAGCAGTGGCATGCATTCCAACAGATGATTCGCGATTGGGCAGAAGTGCACATCTACCAAGAAGGCGGATCGAACGAAGACGGTTACACGATCAATACGTCACTGCGAGAGGGTCAGTTTACGTTGATCGCCATGGCCCGCCGCGGCGAGAACCATTTTGCTCGACCCAACATCCGCAACTATTTCAAATGGTTGGTGCTGTCGCTTGTTCCCGGAGAGACCAGCGGTGAAACGGTCGGTTACTCCTCCAGCCGCGCCGCTCCTTACGAAAGTGCACCTGTCTTGGCTCGCTGGGCCATGCCGGGTGACAAGTGGGTGAACTACTACTTGTGGCGATACAAGGGCAAGGACTATCAGCTACAGAACCGTTGGCAGTATGCTCCCTGGTCGACGCTGCTGTGCATGAACTACGACGACAGCGAGCAACTGCCGCTGGAGATGGGCAAACTGGGGCTGCCAATCACGCATGTCTTTCCGCTTCAGGGACTGTTCATTACCCGCAGTGATTGGTCCGACCAGGCTGTCTATCTGAACATTTTGGCTCGGCAAGACGCCTGGTACGATCGGCACGAGAACGTGGATCGGGGCCGGTTCGTGTTTGCTGCCAACGGCCGCCGTTGGGCGATTGATCGGCCTTGGGGAACGTCGCAGCGAAGCGAAGACCATAGCCTGGTTCACATCGACGGCAAAGCGCAGGTCGAAGCAAAGTTGCCCGGTGCGCGAGGCAAAGCGCCCAATGCCCAGCTGATCCACTACGGCGACTACGACGCATCCGGAAAACGTTTACCAACTGGTAGCTCGAAACAGCCCGGTGCGTACAGTTATGCGGTGTTGGATCTCGCCAACGCCTACAACTGGATGTGGGCCCACAGTTGGGAAAAGCCTGCCGAAGGTTGGGAGGCTGAAACCCGTCGCTTCGACCAGATCGGTTGGAAATGGAAACGACCAGGGCAGCCGGAGCGGTTGCACGGTTCCGACAATCCGACCGTCCCCCGATACAATTTCATGGGATGCAACCTCTGGCGAAAACCCTACAACCCCGTTCAAAAAGCTTTCCGAATCGCGTGCCTGGTTCGTGGGCGTCACCCTTACGCGATGATCGTGGACGATATCAAAAAGGATGACAAATCGCACAAGTATCACTGGTACATGCAGCTTCCGCTTGACGTAGAAAAGAAGTCTCTCAGTGGGAACGACTTGATCCTTGGCGAAACCGAGGAGGAGCAGCACAGCGGGAGAGCGGTCCGGGGTTCGCGGCGGTTGCTGGTTCGTTTCATCAGTCCATCGGGCGTCCAGCTGAACACGCAGCAGTATCCGTTGGGCAAAGACAAACGAACCGGACAACCGATCATGGCCAATCGAATCGTCGCCGCGATCGATTCGGACGAGCCAAAATTCAAGGTCATGCTCCTGCCGTATCTCGAAGGAGAAGCCCTGCCGCAAACTCACCTTTTGGGCGAGACGCTGGAGGTCAAGTGGCAAGATCAGGTGGATACCGTAACGTTTCACTCGCCTAGCGGCGAACCAAGCAACATCACCTTGAAACAGAGCCTTCCACCGGGAAGGTAAACGAATGACAAAATCCTCCTGTTGATTTCTTGATCAGCGATAACCTTCAATGCACTCGATGATCGCATGGCGAGTTTCTATTCGTGCTTGGTTGCCGGCAATCCTTTGCTTGGCTGCTTCTTCGGCGATTGCCTGTAAACTTCCTGTCTTTCGTTACGCACTGGAAAGGTGGCCGGTCGATCGTTACCGCATGGTCGCGATGATCGATGGCCAGTCCAGCGATCAGGTGGATGCCGCTCTTGACCAGCTGCAGAAAATTGGCAGCTCGCACGCGAATGTTGACGTGCAGACGATCGATCTTTCCAAATTGTCTGACGAACAATTCTGGCAACTGGAAGGATGGGAAAGTGAGCAAGAACTTCCCGTCTTGCAGGTGTTCTTTCCCGAACGAGATGGGCAGCGTTTGCTTTGCTGGTCGGGACCGCTAACACCTTCGTCGGTTCGCAGCTGGCGCGACTCGGAGCTGCGCCGGCAGATCGTGGGCGACATCACGTCGGGTGCATCCGCCGTTTGGATTCTGGTCGAAGGCACGGACACCAAGCAGAACCAGCAGATGGCGGCGGAATTGAAATCTGCCCTTGCCAGAGCGTCACAAGAGATCTCCATCCCAGCCGGGGTGATCGACCGTCAAGACGCGGCCAACTACCTGCGTGAAAACCTCGACGCATCGATGGATGACGTTCTGCGCAGCGACATTCCACTGAAGATCGATTTTGTTTCTCGTCGGCTGGCGGTATCCAATACGAAAGAACCGGCGATGCGAGCGATGATTTTGGCTGGCAGCGGCGGCCGGAATCTCACGCCGGATCAGGCGTTTGTTGTGCCGGTTTTCGGCCGAGGCCGAATGATCGAGCCACTGACCACCGATCGCTTTTCGGAAGAATCTGTCATCGCCGCCTGCCGGTACCTGGTGGGTGAATGCAACTGCACGGTGAAGTCGCTCAATCCCGGCGTCGATCTGATTTTGGACACCGATTGGCGACAACACATCGATGAATCGCTTTTGATCATCGACCGCTCTGTGTCGGTGATTCCGCAAACCATCGAAATCCCTGTCGGAAAACAGGCCAGTCCGGCCGGCGTTCCTATTTCCAAGAACCTCATCGTAGCCATGATCGTATCGGTTGGATTGATCGCGGTGATGTCGCTTGTACGATGGCGACGGACGAAACCAAACTAACCCACTCCGGCAAGCCGCTGTGATGAGCAGACAACTGACACACCCGCGCGACGAAATCATGCAAGCGATGCAGCGTATTTATCGCTATCGCATGACCACGACTTCCGGCGGCAACCTGTCGATTCGTGACGATGGCGGCGACATCTGGATCACGCCGGCCCGAGTCGACAAAGGAAACCTGTCTCGCACTGACATCGTTTGCGTCAGGCCCGATGGTTCGGTGGAAGGACCGCACCCGGCATCCTCGGAGTTCCCGTTCCATCAAGCGGTCTATGACGTTCGGCCCGACATTCGCGCCGTCGTGCATGCCCATCCCGTCGGCCTGGTCGCCTTCAGCATCTGCGGCCAGACGCCTGATACGCGGTTGTTTCATCAGGCCCACTGGGTCTGCGGCCGAACCGGATTTGCTCTCTATGCGTTGCCCGGCAGCCAGCAGCTTGGCCAAAACATCGCCGAAGTTTTCGATGGCGGCTGCGACAGCGTGATTCTTGAAAATCATGGCGTGGTCGTCGGTGGCGCGTCGCTGTCGAACGCCTTCCAGCGTTTTGAGGCCTTTGAGTTTGCGGCGAGAACGATCATCAAAGGGCGTTACCTTGGTGAAATTCGATACCTCACGCCATCTCAGCTGGATCAGGCCCGCGACCGCAGCGTGGCACTAGAATCTTTTCAGCCCGGTGCCGCGACTTCCGAAGAAAAGGAGCTTCGGCGGCAGCTTTGCAGCTTCATTCGGCGCGGTTGCCGGCAGCGTCTTTTGATCAGCACCGAAGGTAGTTTCTCGGCGCGGCTGGGCGACGATTCTTTTCTGATCACGCCGACTCAGCAGGATCGCGAAACATTGGACGTGGCCGACCTGGTGTTGGTCGACGGCGGTCGCAGAGAAGCGGGCAAGAAAGCGAGCCGCGCGGTCCTTGCCCATCGCTCGATCTATCAGCAGCATGCCGATGTCCGAGCGATCGTGTTTGCCCATCCCATCAACGCGACGGCGTTCAGCGTGACCAGCCAGCCGTTGGATGTCCGCACGATTCCCGAAAGCTACGTCTTCTTGCGCGACGTCGGCCGCGTGCCCTATGGAGTGCAGTACCCGGCCGGCAGCGAGATTGCCCGCTTCGTTTCCCCCCAATCGCCGGCGGCCATTTTGGAAAACGACGGAGTCCTGGTCACCGGCTCCAGCGTGCTGGACGTGTTTGACCGCCTGGAAGTGCTCGAATCGACCGCCGATGCCGTGATCAACGCCAGGGCGATCGGCGATGTATCGGTGATGCCCGACAACGTGATCGACGAACTGCGTGACGCGTTTGATTTGAACGGTTGATTGGTCTCAAAACGCCAAAATCAGTAAGGGAATGACGTCCCTTGCAAGATCACCCTCCCTCCGGGAGGGTCGGACGCGGTAGCGGCCGGGGAGGGAGTGTTGTCAAATGACGAAGTGATTTCCGAATCATTCCTAACTAAGCTTTACTTCAGCGTGCCAGGAATAGTCGCAAGCTCAGTATCTGCGGCGCCCGGATGATCGTTTCCGTTTGATCGTCTTCGGCATCAGCGTCGAACTGGTCGATCGCGGTGATCTGCACCGGTATCTGCCGAAAACCTCGCTCTCCCACGCGAGCTCGAATGATCAAGTTGGCGGACGAGTTTCCGGCAAGTTCACCCAGGTTCCATATTCCCGTTGTGGCATCGTAGGAACCTTCTTCTGGATCGCCTGCAACCGCGGTCAAGTTGTCGGGCAACAGCGCGGAGAGGACAACTCCTGTGGCGGTCGCCGGCGCAGCGTTGGTCGCGGTGATCGTGATTTCAATGACATCGCCTTCGGCAGGAGCGTCGTTGTCGACCGATGCTGCGACCGACACATCGACTAGGGGCGGCGTCACGGTGACCGAAGCAAAATCGTCCTCGTCGGGAGCCGAATTGCCGGCAGTGCTGTCGGAATCAAGTTGTCGTGACGAGATGATTTCAGCGACGTTGGTGGTCGATGCATTGGATTCCACTCGGGCCGCGATTTGAAGCGTGGCATCGGTCGACGCGGCGATGCTTTGCAGCGACCAAAGTCCAGTGTCGGGATCGTAGTCACCGTGACTTGGATTGGCCGATTGGAAACTCAGCCCCGTCGGCAACCGGTCTTGCACCACCACCGACGATGCATCATCGGGACCATCGTTGGACAGCGTCAGCGTGAAGAGGATGATTTGGTTTTCGCCGGGTGCCGAATCGTCAACCGTTTTGGAAAGAGCCAAATCGGCAACCCGCGTGGTGAAGGTGGTGCTGGCTTGGTCATCTTCGCTGTCGGTTTGGTTGTTAGGAGTACTGTCGTCGTCGGGCTGATCGGCGGCGGTAACTTCGGCGGTGTTGGTTGCGCCGGTCGTGTTTCCCACCACCGCGCCAATTCGCAGTGTCGGTGATGCAGCCACCGCAATACTTCCCACGTCCCAAATGCCAGTGTCCGGGTCGTAGGTTCCCTGACTGGTGATCGCGTGATCGAATGTGACTCCGGCCGGAAGCAGATCCGTAACCTCGACTCCGGTTGCGCCGGTGGGACCGTCGTTGGTCAAAGTCAACAAGTATTCAATGGTGTCGCCGACGTTCGGGCGTTCATCGCTGATCGATTGATTCAGCGCCAAATCGACCAGTTGTGGCGTCAGCGATACGGCGGCTCGATCGTCTTCGTCCACAGCTCCACCCGCCGGCGTGCTGTCGGGGTCGAACTGGCTGCTGGAAATGATTTCGGCAACGTTGGTTTTTTCACCCGCGGAATCGACGCGAGCGGTCAACGAAATCGTGTGGGTCGAATCGGGCACAACGGCGGGAAGAGTCCAGACGCCGGTGTCGGGATCGAAATCGGCGGATTCCGGATCGGCCGAAACCAATGTCAGACCGGCGGGCAGCAGATCACGGACGGCGACCTGGTCGGCTGCATCGGGCCCGTCGTTGGTAACGGTCAAGACAAACGTGACCGACTGGCCAACGTTGGGTTCACTGTTGTCGATCGATTGGGTGAGCGCCAAATCGGCCGATGCGGTGTTGATCGTGACGCTTGCTTGATCGTCTTCGGTCGCATCACCATTGTCGGGATTGCTATCCGAATCGAGCTGATCGGCGGCGATGATCTCGGCCGTGTTGGTCTGCGACGCGACGTCGATCACCCTGGCTAACAACCGCAATGTTTCAGAACCGTCTCGTTCCAAAGGGCTCACATTCCACAAGCCGCTTGTCGTTTGGTAGGTACCGGCGGTGGTCTGAAAATCGAGCAGCATCATTCCGCTGGGCAATACGTCTCGGACCACGATGTTGCTGGCCTGCGCAGGACCGTCATTGGCGATCTCGACGGTAAAGACGACGTTGCTGCCCAGGGCCGGCCGAAGCGTATCGGCGGTTTTGGTCAACGACAGATCAATCACCTGGGGAATGACGGTCGCCGAGTCCTGATCGTCTTCGCCATCGTCGTTGTTGCCGGGTGTCGAATCGTTATCGGCTTGATTCGACGTGGTCACCTGCGCGGAATTGGTGAAACTGCCCGACCTCATCACGACCGCGGTGATGAGGAGCGTCTCGGTGTCGGAGACGGTTCCGATCACCCAATCGCCGCTGGTCGAATCGTAAGTCCCGCTAGTGGGCCTATCGGATTCAAACGCCAATCCGCTGGGCAGCAGATCGTTGACGACCACCCCGGTTGCCGCGTCGGGGCCTTCGTTGGTCAGTACGATTTCAAAGGTGACGCGATCACCAACATTCGGCGTGGTGTCGCTGGCGGTTTTGGTCAGCGACAGATCGGCAACGGGAGTGCTGAAAGAGACGGAATCCTGGTCATCGTCGTTTTGGTCGCCATCGCCGGGGATCGAGTCGAGATCGGGTTGATTGGCCGACGTGACTTCGGCCGTGTTGACCGCTTGGCCCAATATCTGGTCGACCTTTGCGATGATGGTAAGCGTTGTTTCTTCACCGATATCCAGCGACCCAGCGTTCCACTGTCCCGTTGTCGGATCGAACGTCCCTTGTTGCGGAGTCGACTCGACCAGAGAAACTCCCGCGGGCAGCGTATCAGTAACGATCACCCCCGTTGCCGCGGCGGGGCCGTCGTTGCGAAGGGTGGTTTCAATCGTCACGTTATCACCGACGTTGGGGCGGACAACGTCAATGATTTTGGTCAGCGACAGGTCAATCTGTTGCCCGCGGATTTCGACTTGGGCAAAGTCGTCTTCGTCTGGATCACCGTTGTCGGGATCAGAGTCGGGGTCGTCTTGGTCGGACGCGATGATTTCAGCTGAATTCGTTACCAAGTCGGTCGACGTGGCGGTCGCGACCAACGTCAATGTCGCAAAACCAAGGTTGGCGATCGATTCGATCGTCCAAACACCGGTGTTGATGTCGTAGTCACCAGATGATTCATCGGCCGACACGAGTTCCAATCCTTGCGGCAACCGATCGCGAACGGAGATCCCGGTCGCCTGGTCGGGTCCGGAGTTGTTGACCGTGATGGTGAAGGTGACGTCCTGGCCGACGTTTGGTGTGCTGTTGTCAGCCGTTTTGGTGAGCGAAAGATCGGCGCTGGCGGTGGTGACCGTCGCCGAATCCTGGTCATCTTCCGAACCAACACCACTGTTCGGCGTGCTGTCGGGGTCAAACTGATCGACCGAAAACACTTCGGCGGAATTGATCAGATCGGTGGTCGCATCGACGCGTGCCACGATCGTCAGTGTCGCGGTCTCGTCGGCGTCAAGGTCGCCGATCGACCACTGCCCCGTCTCATCATCAAACGACATCGAATTGGATGACAGGAAACTCAGGCCCGCCGGCAATGAATCGAGGACAACCAGGTTCGACGCCGCATCGGGCCCATCGTTGACCACTTCGATTTGAAAGGTCACTTGATCGCCGATGTTAGGACGCGAAACTGCCAACAGCGTTTTTGAAAGAGACAAATCGGCGACCTGCGGATCGACCAACACCGTTTCTTGATCGTCCTCACCGACGGCATCGTTGCCAGCAATGCTGTCGGGATCGAATTGGTCCGCGGCGATGATTTCAGCGGTATTGATCGAGTCTTCGCTGGTGTCGACGCGACCGCGCAACATTAGTGTTGGAGTGGCACCGACTGCCACGTCGCCGATGTCCCATATTCCGTCGATCGCACGGTAATTTCCCGCGTTGACGATGGAAGAGAGAGGCGTGATGCCGGCCGGCAGCATGTCGGCGACGCGTACACCGGTGGCCGGATTGGGGCCATCGTTACTGACAATGACGGTGAACTCGATTTCGTCACCCACGTTGGGACGCGAGACGTCGACTTGTTGGCTGAGTGACAGATCGGAGATCAACGCCGAAACCGCGACGGAGTCCTGGTCGTTTTCTTCCGAATCGTCGTTGTCGGGTGTGCTGTTGATGTCGGTCTGGTCCGCCGCGATCACTTCGGCGTCACTTGCCAGCAGACCGGTTGCGTCGACGGTTGCCGTGATCGAGATCGAAACGCTTTCATCCACATCGACATTGGGAATGGTCCAAACGCCGGTGGAGGTGTTGAAATTGCCTCGACCGGGATCCGCCGAAACCAAGGTAAGGCCGGGTGCAAGCGATTCGCGGATCGATACACCGGTGGCGCCGTCAGGACCGGCGTTGGAAACGGTGGTGGTGAAGGTGACTTCTTGGCCGACGTTGGGTGACGCGTCGTCGACACGTTTGGCCAGCGACAGATCGATGGTCTGTGGCGTGACGGTGACCGAGGCAAAGTTGTTGGTCTCATTGCGATCGATTTGGCCGGCGGATGTGATCCGAACCGTGTTGGTTTTGGCGCCGATCGAAGTCACTTTGGCAGTGATGGTGAGTGTTTCGGAACTGAACGCGGAAATGGTTCCGACACTCCAAAGCCCCGCATTTGCATCGTACTGGCCCTGGGTCGGCAAGGAGCCTACAAACTGGATTCCCTCCGGAAGGAGCTCATCGACCAACACGCCGGTCGCGATGTCGGGGCCTTCGTTTCGGATCGTAACCGTGTAAGTGATTTCTTGATCAACCAGTGGAGCAGGATCGTCGACCGTCATCGCCAGGTTCAGGTCGGCCGTTTCGAAGTTGTCAAAGTTCTGTTCAAAGATCGTGTTGCCGACGGCACCGACCAGGTTGGCAGCACCGTTGACATCTGCAACGCCGGTGATTTCCAGTTCGATGGCGCTGATGGCGGCCAGGTTGATGATGTTGTTTCCGTTGGGTACGAACTGGCCAAGCGGGATGAACTCCGTCGACAGCGAAGCACCCGCTGGAATGGGGACGGTTGCGGTCGCAAACAGATCGGCGGTCGATTCCACCAGATCATCGTTGTAAATACGAATGGTCGCCGTGCCGCCGTCCAGGTCAGAACGGATTTGCAGTTGCAGCCCCTCGGCATCGCTAAAATCGACGCCGCCAAGTCCCGTGTCGTCGACGACCAGGGCGTTGCCGTCTTCTCCGTCCCAGGTGATTCGCCGCTGGCCCGCGCCGGTACTGATCGAGTCAAACGAAAGCTGATTCGGCAGCAGCGCGCTGTTGACGCTCAATTGCACCGATCCATTTTCGCTGGTCTTGTTGACAAACAAATCACGTTCGCCGCCGATCGCTTCGGGAGCTTGCCGCGATGAAGTGACCGGCTGACCATCCATTTCGGAATCGACCACCGTTTGCTCGGTGATGTCAAAGCTGTCAATCTGCGTGACGATCTGACCTTGGACGTCATCGTTGCTGATCGTGATCAACGAACTGACACTTCGCTGTAACATCAACGATGGACCGGTCTGCAGCGGTTGTACGACGAAGTAGCCCGCCGCGGGCAGACGAGCGAACTGATACCGGCCATCGCTGCCCGACATGGTCATCCGAAGAACACCGTCGTCGGAATCGGGTTCGAATTCGCCGTCGCCATCATCCAGGTACAGCTCCAACATCGCGCCGGAGACCTCTTCGCCCAGATCAAATCCGTTGCCCAGAAAGTCGTCAAAGACTCGCCCGGTGATCGAAGCCAAGTCGGTTGCCGCCGCAAGGACTCGGCGGCTTTCCAGCGACTCAACGCGAAGGTTTCGCGTGGATCGTTTTTTCATCATCTACCCAGTTTGGAATCGTGGCAAAATCTCTTGCCGTGGCGGCACTACCGATCCACCGATGCTGCGAATCAATCGTTCATGATTCACAACACGCCTGTGAAAACAAGTGCCCTGGGGTAGACGGGGCGTCTAGGAGAGGGGCACTAGAACCGCAGTTCGCCACCCAGATTCAGCCCGTGCGCCCAGTAATCGGTCTCGACGAAGCGAAAACGGGGACGGGCAGCACCACTCGGTGGCGCCAGCGGAGGAGGAAAGAGATTGGTATTGAGACTGGTATCGATCTGATCACCCGCTCGAACCACATTGGGAAAGTAAAAAACCGAGTAGCCGATGGTGGCGTGAATCCGGTTGGTGGCCCGGAAGCCCAGAGTCAATCCGACTTCGGGGATCATCGAGAACTGGTCGCGCCGGAAGACGCCGATGTTGGTGGTTTGGGCCAACAGTCCACCGCGGAAGTTGTTGGTCACGCCACTTTCGGTGATCGAAGAGTTGCCGAAGATTCTCACCCGTTGTTCGTTGTTTCCGATCGCGACGCGCAACAACGATTCCAACCACACCCGCCGAAAATTCATCTGGTGGACAAAGCCGAGTTGCAAGCCGCTGAATTCGTTTCGTGTCTCGAAACCTTCCGAGAGGACGATTGAGCCGGGCGCGGTGGGAACCAGTGAAGTGAGATTGCTGCCGAAGGTGAGCCGGTCTTCCAGTTTGACATAGCGGAAACCGGCCAGCCAATCGAGCCGATCCCGTTGGCTCACAGGCGCACAGGGATCGCAGGGCGGCGCATGGCCCGGCATCAGGGCGGCGCGGGCGTTGATCATGAACGAACGAAGCTTGGTGTCTGAGAAGATCCGCAGGTTCCCGGAGACGACGTTCGGATACGAAATCAGCTGTGACGATTGGTTGCCGATGTTGGTGCTGAAAAAAGGTCGAGCGAGAATCGTGGATCCATCGCCCGCGCCAGCGAATCGGTCATCCTGCCGCTCCAACCCAAAAAACTCCGATTCGATCGCCCAGCGGCCCTCTCGAAACCAGAAACCGCCGCCAGTGCGCCAGCCATTGACCGAACTGCCGTTGATTTCACCGCCGCCAAACAGAACTCGGGTATCCGGTTCCCCCAGGACACCCGCCTGATTTTGTGCCGTGCCGATCGGACTGGTGGTTGCCAGCACTGGCACGTCCATCCCTTCGGTTTGCCAGCGCAAGTATTCGATTCGATACCAGAATCGGTCTTGCAGCGACCAGGAAGTGGGCAGGATCAGACCGTCACCCAGCCGGGGAATCGTTGTTGGTGAGTTGATCGTGGCGTAGGGATCGGAGAGGGTACCGTTGTTGACCAAAACGGTGGGTGCATAGCCTCCCTGCCACACCGCGGGATTCGCCGTCGGTTGGGCGTAAACGGGCAGCACGCCAAGCAGCGTGAGGATGGCGGCCACGACGAGACGGGAATTCAAAGCAAACTCCATGAATTTCGGACTTTCCGGACGGATTTGCTAAAGTTCAGCTCTCCTGCTGCGCGAGAGTCCGCAATTGGTCAGCGGGGCGTCAAGATGAATCGGGATGTGCCGCCCAGCCGATTCTGGCGTGAAACACGATCCGATTTCGGCTTGTCGATCTCCTCGGAGTCGATGATCCTATAAGGACCAAAGACGGCTTTGCCCGAAAAAGGGGTCTGACCCTCTCCGGGCACAACAATCGTCGAAGAAAATGGCCGCCCTCCAAAGGGTCAGACCCCTTTTTTGGGCAAAGCCACAACAGACGCAGAATGAGTTTTCTTTCGGAGACCAATTGATGAGAGCAATGGCTTACGTCGTCGCGGTGTTGGCCGCAGCCGGAATCATGATCGGAATCGCCGTGATGCCCGAACCAGAAAAGGAAGTCGCATCGACGGCTTCGGTGGAGCCATCGCCAGTATCCGACCACCGCGTGATGGACGAAGCAGGTTCGTTGGTGTTGGCCGTTCCTCAAATGCACTGCGAGTTTTCGTGTTATCCCAGCGTGAAACAGATCTTGGAAGGCGCTGACCTGGTTCAGTCGGTGGAATTGGATGCGCAGAAAGAGGAAGGGACGATTGACAATCGCCAGGTGATCGTCAAGTACGACGCTGGATTCGACCTGGATGCGGCGATCAACCTGCTTGGCCAAGAGGGCTTCAAAGATTCTGAACTCGTGCAGTGATTCGCGATCGCGAAGATTCGGTCACTTCGGCTGTGGTGATCCTTGTCGGTCACGGCAGCAGGGATGAACAGGCGACGCGGCAATTTTTTCAGTTAAGCAGCCGATTGGCTCAGCGGCTGGCACCCATCGTAGTTCGGCCCTGCTCATTGGAGTTTCAACAGCCGACGATCACCGAAGCGTGGGAGCAGTTGGTCGACGAGGGGGCAAGTCGGATTTGTGTTGCTCCGCTGTTGCTGTTTGCCGCCGGGCATGCGAAGCAGGATATCCCGCGAATCATTGCCGGTTGCCAGGCGCGAAGCGGTCAGGTGTCGGTGAAATTCTCGCGTCCCCTCTCGCGGCATCGATCGATGATCGAATTGGTCGGCCGGCGAGTGGCCGCCACCGCGATGCAAGCGGCGATCGATCCCGCCAGAACAGCACTGGTGATGGTGGGCCGCGGTAACCGAGACCCGTGCGCTCAAGCCGACATGCGGTTGCTGAGCGAGGTGGTTTCGAGGCGATGCGGACTGGCTCACGTGTTTACCGCCTTCTACGCGATGGCCCAGCCATCGCTTTCCGATCTCCTTCGGCAAGTCGGTCAGAGCGGAAAGTTTGATTGCGTCATCGTCCACCCTCATCTGTTGTTCACCGGCCGATTGTTCCAGGCGATCGCCGATCAAGTCGATCGGGTTGCCAAAGAGTTCGCGGGCGTCGACTTTCGGCTGTCACCCTACCTTGGCCCCGATCCACTGGTTGCCGAGGCGATCGCCGATCGAATTCGCAACAGCGAAGTCATCGACGTGGGTGCTTGAACCAGGTTCACTGACGTTGAATGTCGATCACCGCGTCGGCGACCAATCGATCCTCGTACTGCGTTAACTGGGCGTTGGCGCCGCGGAACCATTTCATTGCCGGTGCGACGTATCCTGGCGGCGGCACTGTGGTGATGAAGTTGTTTTGCCAGGCCGTGCTGATCCACTGACCAATTTCCGGCTGATACTGGTACCTGCCGCCGAGCGTGCATTGCAGCGGCACGCCTAAGATTCGCTGGGTCGCCATCAATCCGTTTTCGGGTTCGACTTTCAGCTGTCGCGACAACAAGCCAAGAAAATTGGCCCCAGCTCCGCTTCCTTCGGCGGCCAGTTGATAGAGCTGCGAATTGACCCAGGATTCGATGCGGCTGCCGGCGAGGTTGCCGATTTGAACTCGAACCTGGGCGCTATCGTCGACATCGACTGCCGAGATGAATGGCAGGCTGCTCTGAAGAATCTCTGGTTGAAACGACAAGATGCTGAACCCGCCGTCGGTGTAACGATACAGGCCGCCGATCAGCCGGCTCATGCCCGGACCAACCGGAGTGCCTCGGCCAAGTCCCAGCGGCAACCGGTCAAGCGCACCTGGTTGCGGCCAGGCGCCCAGGTAACCGGGGATTTGACGCAGCGACCGGTAAATGTTCAGGATGCCCTCAAAATCCTCCGGCTCTGGCGGGACGGTATCCTTGATCGCGGCAAACAGATGTGTCGGCGGGCCCAGTTGCGGCGAGGCGACGTGAGCTTGAACGGCAACGATGTCGTCGGGAGCAAACTTCATGGCAACGTTGGTCGGCGGGCCCAACTGCTGAGCGATCCAGCCGTACTTTTCTGCTTCCCAAGGTGCGATTTCAGCATGCAGGGTAACGCGTTCGATTCCCTGGGCGCCGTCGACCTTGCTGCGCCCGACGCCCACCATGATCGGATCGATGGTTGGAAAGCGAGTGCTGTATTGGGCCGCGATCTGCCGGTACCAGTTCGCTTCCTCCTCGGTGACCGAATCAATACGGACATCGGCAATCGGCAAAAACGTACCTCGCTCGCCGCGCAGCGTGTCGATGACTTGATCCCCCGCGGCGATCACGCCGCTGCCGTCGGCGCGGCGGCGGCCGAATCGATCGGGCAAAAACCCGGCAGCGACAAGCTGGTCGATTTCCGTGATCTCGTGGCCCTCGGCAGCGGCGGCCAAACGAGCCAGGTGGACCAGCGCGATTTCTGACTTGGCCGTCAGCCGGCGTCGCAATTCAATCAAGTACTCCGGATCGACAAGACCCCGCAACATCGCCGGCGAAAAGTAGACGAAGATCGCGTCGTTTCGCTGTAGCGGCATCAATTGGCGCGACAATCGAAACGCCGATGTTTCGGCCAGCGACCGCCCGCTTTGGCCCACCTCGAAGAATCGTTTGACCAGAGTACGGCTGTTGGTGACCAGGAAGTACTGGCCATCTTCGGCCATGAACGATCGCACTCGGTTATCGGGGCTGGCCAGCAAACTGACGGGCCGGCCGGCGACCTTGATATCTTTCAGCGTGACCGAATCATCATGACCGGCCAGAGCCGTGCGATCGTTGGCCAATGACGTCCGCATCAGAAACGCGTTTTTTGCTTTGATCAACACCCCGATCGATGCACCGTCGGACAGGAACAGGTCGCGCCCGACCAGCGCCTGGTCTTCGATCACAGTGCCGCCAAGCATTCGTGACAGTTCTGTTGTTTTCAAATGCAGTTGTGTTTCGATGCGGCCGGCCGAATCGTCATCGATACCGCTGAGCGTCACCATCCGCGAAATGTCGCCGCCGTACTCCTGAGAAAGATCGCGAAACCAGAGGTAGTTCGCGAACGACCCATAGCGAATATAAAAGCATTCCGGCGGCACCCTGGTAGCGATCGGTTCGACGGGAACTCCGCCAAGGTTTTGGGATGCAAACATCGGCGCCCAATCGGGCCGATCGGGCAGAGGCAAGCTGGCGCTGTTTTCCGGTACCGGCGTTCCCGCCGCGGCGCGGCGAAAGACCGAATCGGCAACGCCCTGTGCTCCAGCGATCAACTTCAACGTGTCGACCAGTTCGTCTTGTTCTTGAGCGGTGTTGGTGTACCAACCGGGCAGCGGCATGCCGAGCCGTCCGGAAAGCATGGCGACCAGGTACGATTCAACCACGGCCGGATACTTGGCGGCATCGATCTGTCGCCGCGCCGCGGCGGTGTACGAAGTCCACCACTTTCCCAGCAGTTGATCGCGGGCTGCCGGGTCATCGGTCGACACGATTTCATACTGGCCAATGGGTCCGTCCGCGTCGTCCAATCGGACTCTTACCGGCGCGTCGCCGCGAATCAGAAAAGAGACGCGGCGGGTGACCGTTTGTTCGACCTCTTCGTCGCCGTCGGTCAGTTCTCGAATCAGGTTGCCCACGCGGCCGATCAGCCGGCCTCGTCCCGCCGGCGGCACGGGCCGTTGGGACGCCGGGGCAACCTTCACTCGAACGTCGTCAGCGATCGGATAAAGAATCCTGCCCTCCTCACCACTGACGTTGATCGGCGGCAGTTGACGCCCGACCACCGGCGGCTGCACCGGAATCTCGATCGATGCCACACCGTACGGTTGGCCGGTGACCGCCGAGACAAAAATGTCGACCGCCCCCGCCCGGTACGTTCCAGAAGCGATCATCAAACCGATCAAGATCAGTCGAACATGCATGGCGAATGGTTGTCTGTTAGAGAGATGGAGCCGATTTCCAGACGTTCCGCAAAATTTCTTCCGGGGTCGTCAGCCCCTCGGTTGCAAGGATAATAACCACGGACCGCATTATTGAGTGCCAATCACCATCGGGATAGTCAAACTGTGAAAAGCCCCTCCCGTAGTGGCGTGTTTCATGCCAGTACCGACGAGCGTTTGGAGGCGTTTGCTGAGAGTATCAGCTTCGACCGACGACTTTATCGCCAAGATATTCGCGGTTCCATCGCCCATGCTGAAATGCTAGCCAGCGTGGGGCTGATCAGCGACGACGAATTCCGGCAGATTCGCGACACTTTGCAAGAAATCGAGTCCGACCTGGACGCCGACCGGCTGCCGATGCAGAGGGAGCTGGAAGACATCCACATGCATGTCGAACAGGCATTGATCGACCGAATCGGCGATGTGGGCCGAAAACTGCACACCGCCCGCAGCCGCAATGACCAGGTCAGTACCGACGTGCGAATGTGGGTCCGCGAGGCGCTGGACGAAGTCGATTCACGGCTGGCCGAATTGCAACGGTCGTTTTTGCAGCGCTGCGACGCCGACTTTGACGTCATCTTGCCCGCCTACACGCATCTGCAACGGGCTCAGCCGGTCCTGGCGCCGCACTACTGGTTGGCTTACATCGAAAAGTTCGATCGTGATCGGCAGCGGATCGCCGATTGTCGCCGCCGCACCAACCAATGCAGCCTGGGAGTCGCCGCGGTTGCCGGCACGACGCTGCCAATCGACCGGCAGCAAACGGCAAAGGCGTTGGAGTTTGACGGGGTGACGGCGAACAGTTTGGATACCAGCAGCGATCGTGATTTCATGCTGGAAAGCGCGTTCGTTCTTTCCCTGATCGCGTCCCACCTGAGCGGCTGGGCGGAGGAATGGATCTTGTGGAGCACGGTGGAGTTTAACTTCATTCGAATGCCGCAAGAGTTCTGTACCGGCAGCAGCATCATGCCTCAGAAGGTCAATCCCGACACACTGGAATTGACTCGCGGCAAGTCGGCGCGGGTGATGGGCAACCTGCAGACGTTGATGTTGTTGGTGAAGAACTTGCCGCTTGCCTACAACCGTGATCTGCAAGAAGACAAGCCGCCGCTGTTCGATTCTTTCGATACCGTCATCGCGATGTTGGAGCTTGCCGCGCCGATCGTTCGCGACAGCCAGTTGCAACGCGATTCGATTGCCGCTCGATTGGAACGTGGCTACCTGGATGCCACCACGCTGATGGAATGGATGATCAAGAAGGGGATGCCGCAGCGGCGAGCCCATCACCTGGTCGGTGCGATCGTCGGCGAAGCGATGTCCCGCGACGTGCCGCTGAGTGAATTGCCGCTGGAGGTGCTACAAAGTCACGCTGATGAGATTGACGATTCGGTCTACCAATGCTTGGGCAGCCGCAGTGCCGTCGACGCGTTCGTCAGCTACGGTTCGACCGCACCCGATCAAGTGCGCAGCCAAATCGACCGTTGGAAAAAAAATCTGTAGGCCGACTTGTCCCCAAGTCAGCGCGCACGCCCATTCAGGATCGCCGACTTGGGGACAAGTCGGCCTACAAACGAAAAAAGCCGCGTTGCTATTGCGACGCGGCTTGTGATTGGATGAGTTTCGCGTGGAAAGATGCTAGCTCTTTTTTGCAGCTGCAGGAGCGGCTTGCGGTGCGGCGCCTTGTTGCGGCTGGCCGAGTCCGGGGCGGACGCGCTTGTTGATGTCCGTTTCCAAAACGCCGAAAACCGATTCGTGACGGGCAACCGACATCTGCAGCGCGGCAAGCAGTCGCTTGGCGGTGTAGAAGTTCACGATGATTCGCTGCTTGACTTGGATCGGGTCCTTCGGCACACCGATCGGTTGCGGGTTCAGTCCAAAGTCAACGATCAGTTCCTCGGGCGAACCGGTGACGCGACAGAAATTGGCGTACGTCGCAACGGCGTGATCATCTTCAACTTGAACCTGAACAGGTTGCTGTTGGTTTTGAGCTTGTTCAGCAGCTGCGGGTGCGGCGGCGGCCTGAGGCTTTTCGGCTTCGGTGCTCTTGGTGTCTGCCATGGGTGGGTTTCTCCAAAAAAGGTTGAGATATTCTCGAAATCGGATCGCCTGTCAAAGTTCAACAGGCCACAGTAACAAAAAGGTTGAGGGCGTTAAGGTCATCTTGAGCGTGCTGCCCACCTCGCACACAAATACTCCGCTAGTTTTCGCCAAAACGCGGCACATTATCGTACCGAACGGTGGTACCGCTGCAACGCGAGTGACGGTGTTCGTGGTCAAAAAAAAGGATACAAATCAGTAGATAGCTAATTCACGAGAGATACGTAGGTTGTCTGCTTCAAAGTTCAAAATTGAATGTCTTGGCGATCACGCGCCACAGTCGGCTGCCCAGCGACATCGGGTCGACATGAATCTTGGCCGAACCGCGGTAACCAGGACGCAGGGGAATGTCCGATGGATCGAGCGGAACGCGAGCTTGATAGGAAACGTTTCGCGGTTTGATCTGGCCGGTGGTGGGATCGATTTCGGTTTGCAGGTCGCCACCGGTTTGGCTGGACATCGACATCGACGCGGCTTCCATCGGCTCATTCGACTTTTCGGTGATCGCACCGCTGAATGATTCCAGGCGTCGCGAGTCGAGTTTCATGTCGACCTCTTGCCCCACGCGCACCAACTGGACGTCGCCTTGTTCGATGATCAACACCGCTTCGCAAGTGTCTCGGTTGCCGATTTCGCAAATCACATCGTCCGCGGTCAGCATCGCGCCGCGGTTCTTTTCCTGCAGCGGCGTTCCGGTCCAACCGGGCAATCGGCCGTCATCAGCTTCTTGTGAACTCTTCGACGGCGGCGGGATCACAACCCGGCCCGCTTGGCACGCACCGTCAATCGATCGATCTCTTCCTGGGTCTTAGCCCGCATCATCTGAATCGATTCCAACAGTTCGGTCTGAGTCTTGATTTGAGCTTTCAAAGCGACGTCGTCCCGGCTGCGAAACGACATGTTTTCCAGTTTGACTTTGGCGACGGTTTCTTCGCCTCTCAAGTCCGCCAGCCGGATTTCCAAGTCGGGATTTTTCAACACCGCGATCTCGTCATTGACCTGGACCTCGTCGCCGGGCTGGACAGTCCATTCAATTCTTCCCGGCGATCCGGCATAGACGGCACCGGCTTGATTGGGACGGATCTCAAAGGCGCAATCAATGTGGTGCGGCAACGGGATGTAACAGACTCCCGCGATGACGGCACCGACGATGGCCAAGGTGATCAACAGGGGAGTGCGTTTCACTTTCGATAACCTCCCAGGGGTACGACAGAATTTCCAAGTTTTGATGACCGGCTGCGCGACCAGGCCGGCGAATCCAATCACGGCGACCATTCGTCCGATTGCCTGCAGTCCGTACGGTTCCAGCACTTTGATCACGAACCAACAGATCGAAAAGACAACCACCCAGCGATAGATCACACTGGCCACCGTGAACATCCCGAACATGAATCTTCCCCGGGTGGGGAGGAACGGGTCATCCTGCAACTCCAGACCCAAGCAAGTGCTTTGGAACCAACGCGTCAGCACTTGCGTGCTCTTTTGACGCAGGTTGGGAATCTCTAGGATGTCCATCAAGATGTAGTAGCCGTCAAACCGCAACAGCGGGTTTCCGTTGACCAAAATCGTGCTGACGACGTTCAAGAACATCATGTTCAAACAGAGGTCGTTGATCGTCGTTCCCTGTTCGGTAAACCACCAGACGAACGCCGCGATCGAAGCCAGAATCATTTCCACATAAATGCCGGCCGCGCCGATCCACACCCGTTTCCATTTGTTGGGAAGCATCCACGAATCGGACACGTTGCAATACAAGCAGGGGGTGAAGACCAGCAGCATGAAGCCAATTTCGTGGCACTCGCCGCCAAACTTCTTGCAGCTCAGCCCGTGACCGAACTCATGCAGCACTTTGACGATCGCCATCGTCAGCGCCAGAATCAGCCAGCGATCGGCGGCAAAGAACTGCTGAAACGTCGGCAGCTTGGCGTACACCGTTTCGTATTGGCTGGCCAACAACAACGACGCCGACAGAAACAGAACGATCGCGCCGATCAGCGCCGGGATCGAGAACAACCATCCGAATACCGGCAAAATCGCATTGAGAATCCGTTCCGGGTCAAAGCCGCGATAACGCAACGCGAAGACGTTGGCGAATTTGCCGAGCGTTTCCTTGTTCTTTTTCTTTCGGCCCCGTTCCCGCAGCGCCTTGCCCTGGCCCGGCGAGTTGCTGATCACTAGCCCGCTGCGGTGCAGCATGCCGATGAATTGTTGCAGGTCGCCAAAGGTGATTTTTTGCGGCGCGAATCGCTGCTCGAAACCGTCTTTGATTTGCTGCAAACTGACATGCCCGTCCAGCATGTTCAGGATGTAATACTCTTCGTCGTGAAACCGATAGTACTGCAAGCCGACTGGTTCCTTGACGACCCAATAACCGGTACCCTGGTACCGCTGCCGGTTGGCGGTCAAGTCGGGACGCTTGCGCACCGTCAGCGCCCGGGAGGAGCTGCTGACGAGTGATTCGGCAAGAGTGGTCATCGGACGCGGTCAAAAAAGGGTTCAGGCGGATAGCCGGTGGTCGGGGTTTTTCATGCAGGCAGTTCTGCCTGCCGCAGGGTGAAAATTAGCGGCGCTGCTGGATGATGATTTCTGCTCGCATGCCCGGCTTGATCAACCAGTCATCGCCAACCTTGCGGTTTTCCAATTCGACCCAAACCCGGTAACGGTTTCGCAGATCGATTTCCATGCTGACAAAGCCCAACACACCGTCAAACGACAGGGCGTCTTCGTTGTTGGCGTTGCTATAGACCAGCACCTTGACGGGAGTGCCCTTCAAGATCTGCCCCGGATAGCGAAGTGCGTCGATGTCTCCCTCGACGCGAAGCTTGTCCATCTGGATCAACGTGGCGATCGGCGTGCCGGGCTGAACCCACTGGCCCAACTGGGCGAGGCGGACTTCGATGAAACCGGTCGACGGCGCGGTGACCTTTCGCCGCGTCAGTTCAAAATCGGCGATCTTCACCTCGGCGAACTTGGCGTGCATCTGGGCTTCGGCGATCTTCATGTTCATGTCGGCCAGATCGATTCGCAGCTTGGCCCGTTCGGCCTCCAGGCGTTTCTTTTCCATTTCCCACTTGGGAATGGCCCGCTGGCTGAACAGTTCCCTGTAGGCTTTGGCTTCTTCGGTGGCCAGCGCTTCGGCGTTGACCGCGTCTTTCTTGTTGATGTCGTTGGTGGCGTTCAAAATCGCCTCGACCTCTTCGGCCTTTTTCCACTGCAGCGTCAACTTGGCCGCGGTGTCGTCAATCACCGCCAGCACGCTGTCTTTGTCGACCGTTTCACCTTCCTCGAAGTGCAGTTCGGTCAACGTGCCCTCGGCCCTGGCCGGCACGTCGACTTTGTCGATGTATTGGACCATGCAGTTTTCAGCACGGATCTCGTTGACCTCGCCGGGTGACCGAGGCGGCTGAGCAAATGCCGGCGCGGTCATCAGCGCGGCCACAGAGAGCAAGAGCAATGACAATCGCATGATGGTTGTACTCCGGGATAGAACGTTCACAAAATCAAACTTGGTGGAAAGGCGGATAGGTTAGGGATCGGTTAAAAGAAGAACTTGTAGCACCACTCAATGACCTCGTGCAGAAACACGAAACCGCTGGCCCGGCGACCGCAATGAATCTTAGCGATCACCTTGGCACCAGGTCGCGGGTTGAGCTGTCGAAGTGGATCTTGCTCCGGCACGGCATCCATCTTGATGATCGCGCCATGTTCTTCGTGCGGTTCGGCTCGCATCGAAACGCTTTCCAGCTGCAACCTTGCATCGAGCTTTTCGTCGGGGTCGGTCGCCAAGATGTAGGTCACGTCAAGATGCGGATCTTCGCTCGACAGCAGGCCTTGCTGCACGATGTATTCATCCAAATGCCCTTCGCGTTTTTCGGGCATCTCCAGTTCTAAAAACAATGGTTTGCTCAGGTCGGCCACTTCCAAAACCACTTGGCCGGTGGTCACCGGTCGGCTGCGAAGCATCTTTTCGACATCCCAGGAAACGACCACGCCGTCGATCGGGCTGCGAATCTCCAGATCCTTCGCCCGCTGCTCCTGCAGCCTTTCTTTTTCCTTCAGCGTCGCATGCTGGACTTCCAACTCGTATTGCTCCGATTCCAGCGCCCGTGCCTCGGTCGGCTCCAGCTGGCGGCGATAGCTCAGCTGACCTTCCACCCGTTGTTTTTCGGCCAGCACCGCCAGAATTTGTCCGCGGATGTCGGTCAATTGAATGTCGATCTCCGGGTTCCGCATGCGGACCAGCAGTTGACCCTTTTTGACCATGTCGTTGTGATCGGCCAGCACTTCGATCACTTCGCCATCGATACCGGCGAAGAGTTGATGCCTTACTTCTGGACGAAGCGTCCCTTCGGCTTCCAGGGTGAAATCCTTCTTGATGAAAATCAGCCCCAAGATGATCGCGGTGACCAGGCCCACCACGCCAATCGTTTTGGGAAGCGTGCGAGCTCGCAGCACCCAGGAAGCGCGGCCCAACGCCCGCCACATCGGCATCAGAAACAGATTGGTGTGGGCACGTGAGTTGGCGATCGCCCGCGTGCCATGTTCGTACACCAAGTCACAGCGGGCGTGGAAGATGTCAGCCGGAATGTCACTTTCAATCTGTTCGACAATCAACGCCCCGATCACTTCGCCGCGGTGGGCGTTGTCGCGATCGACCGCGCCGGCGGCGCCCCCTTCGTTGTCTTTTCCGAGGGTTCGTTCCGGTTCTCGCAGCGGTAGTACCGCGATGTTGCGGCCGTAAGATTGGTCGACGTAGTCTTCGAGCGCTTCTTCGATCTGCGGCGGCAAGTCTTCGGTCGAACCGTCATGCCACAGCGGTTCGCCGGCGGCAACGACTCGCGTGGCCAATTTGTTCAGCGCCGCGACGATGTTGGATCGGTTTTCGATCGTGTCTTGACCGCTGATCGCTTGGACTTTGCATTTGCGTCCCTTCTTGATCGCTACACTGACCCGGTCACAACCGATCAACCGCCGACCTTCGTTGGCGACGATGTAGGCCGTTTCTTTCAGGTCCAGCGATTCGTGAGAGGCGCGGGCGAACGAGTCGGCTTGTTGCCACAATGTCTGCCGGTCACCCAGCTTGCGAAGCTTCTGACTGCGAAGCCACTCGGCAGCCAGCTCACACATCTGCTGAAGAAACCGCAGATAGCCGCGCTGAGTGTCGGGCGCTGTGTCGGGACGCTGGAATACTTCGATCAAACCGTCGTTGTGACCGTCATGCTTCAAGGCGCCCAAGCACAACAGGTATCGTGTCGGGTTTCCTTCGGCGTCCCCGTCGGTCGTGCCCGAATAGGGTGGCACCAACAAGGACTGGCCGCTGTTGGCAACCCGCTGGATCAACCGCGTGTGCCGGACCGCGTCGTCGGTGTCCTCGGCAAGAACGGAAGGTTCGGCGTTGATTTGGTATTGAAGCTTCAGCTGCCGGTCTTCATCCAGAAGCCAAATCGCTCCGCCAGCGGCTGCCAGCGCCGTGATGATTCGCGAGAGAAGCTCCGGATAGTACTCCTCGGCCGTTGCTTCACTTTTGGAAAGTGCCGCAATTTCATTGACCAGCCCGCGTATCTGGGCCTTGGTTTCCTCAACGGTTTGTTGATTGACCGACATGGTTGGTTCGACTGCGCGAGGGGATGGAATCGGGTTCAGAAACTTTGAACGTAGTGAATCTCGTTGCTGATCGCCATGTTGACCTTGCCGGGAAAGGCCAGATTCGTCGCCCGCCTTGGCAGACCGTATTGGTTGTGGGGTCTAGTGCGTTTTTTCTTTACGAACATGTTGCGTTTTTGCATCGCTCAAGGATGCAGGCGGTCCGCCACCGGCCAGGCGCGAAAAGGCGTCGTTATCGATCGACCGTAAGCGGCGCCCGTGCTCCGCCACCGGCCGATCAAAAACATCCACCAAGTCAGCCCTGGACAGGTTATACAATTTGTATAAACTAGTCCATAGCCAATTTGCTCACTTTTTTGAGCTTTTGCATGCTGTCTGTTTGTTCAGACACCTTCGGTCCGTCCGCAAGGACCGGTCTCTTAGACGTCTTGCACGTTCGTTCGACCGGCCCCACCCCACTGCTGTCGAAAAACTCCTGGCAACCACCCTCATGAGCAAGCAGAACTGCGAGGAAGCGACGGAGGCTCTGGCCGATTTGGACCGGCAGCTTCATCGGTTGCAGCGAACCATCCGGCTCACGATCCAGGCTCAACTTGCCAAGTTGGCGGGGCAGTCGTTTGACAGCATCGAGCACAATCGGAAGCTGGTTGAATCGATTCACCAGTTGCTTGACGGGCACGGATTGCGAATCCAGTGCAGCGAATGTGGGCATCCGGCGATCCTGCGCGTCTCGCCACGACCCGCGATGGCTGGTGGGGCGTTTGTTTTTGACCACAGCATCGATGGTCGGCGAACTTTTCATGGCGGCCGGCCGGTGATGCCCGAGATCCGCCTGGTGGCGAAGCCTCAACGCAAGAAGCCAGCCAAACGAGCTGGCTAACCGTCGGCCAGTTCTCCGAACTGGCAACGAATTCCAGGATCGCCGACTTGGGACAAGCCGGCCTACGACAGCAGCAACAGATCGTTATGCTGTCGGCCATGAACAGACCTTTACCCGATGCCGACAGCGCGATGCAGATGCTGCGCGGCGCGATCGGCCAGATCGAATTTGCTCGCCGCTATACCTTGGAATTGCTCGACACGATCCCGCACGAACATTGGTATCGGATGACTGACGATTTACCGACCAACGTTGCATGGCAGGCGGGGCACTTGGCGGTCAGCCAATACGGGTTGTTGCTGTTTCGTCTGCGGGGGCGGATGCCGGAAGACCTGGAGCTGATCCCCGGTAAATTTCGAAAAACCTATGGCCGCGGTTCGGCCGCCTCGGCCGACGCCGCCTCCCAACCGTCGCCGGCCGAGTTGATCGATCGCATGACGGGGGTTCATCAATTGGCGATGTCGGGGCTGCAGCAGGTCGAGCCGTCTGTTCTTTTGGAGCCGGTTGATATGCCCTATGCCGCGTTTCCGATCAAATTGGGCGCGGTGCTGTTCTGCCCGCTGCACGAACACATTCACGCTGGCCAGATTGGTTTGCTGCGGCGGTCGCTTGGCCTGCAGCCGATTCATTGATGGGGGAGGGTGGCTGTTTTGTCCGAGATCGCCTCGATCGAAACGATCAACGAATCGATTTACGATCATCCCAAATACTACGATCTGGTGTTCGGCGCCGATTGTGCTGCGGAGGTGAAGTTCATCCTCGGATGCGCCCGAAAATTCCTCACTCGTCCGCCCAAGCGGCTCTACGAACCAGCATGTGGTACCGGCCGTTTGCTCTTTGCGCTGGCCAAGCGCGGGTTCGACGTGGGCGGATTGGATTTGAATCCCAAGGCGGTGGAGTTCTGCAACGCGCGATTCCGCAGGCACGGTATCGACCAATCGGTCGTCGTGGCGGACATGTCCGACTTTCGAGTCCCCCGTCGCTACGACGTCGCGTTCAACACGATCAACAGCTTTCGACACCTTGGCACCGAAGCGGCGGCGCGCCGTCATTTGGAGTGCATGGGCAAGGTGGTACGTGTCGGCGGGTTGTACCTGCTGGGAATTCACCTCACCCCAACCGCGGTGCCGCCCAGTGAGACCGAATCATGGTCGGCTCGGCGGGGGCACCTGTCGATCAACACACACATGTGGACCGGCAGCCACGACTTATCGAAGCGGGTCGAGCGATTTGGGATTCGATTTGATGTCCACTGTCCCTCGCGAAGTTTTCGGATCGTCGACGAGCTGGTATTGCGGAGCTACACACCGGCGCAAATGAACCGGCTGATCCGGTCGGCGGGCTGTTGGGAGACATTGGCAACGTACGACTTTGCCTACGACTTGGACGACCCGATCGAGGTCGACGCGGCGACCGAGGATGTCGTCTACGTGCTGCGACGAACTGGCAACTGAGGGTCCGATCCCCTAAGTGTCCGCTTTCTTCGGTTGATTCCGTCGACGACCTCCGGCCAGCACAGCGGCCCCCAAAATCGAAAGCGCGGCGACCCCGCCGGCAATGCTCGCGTTGCGGCCCCAGTTCCGTTTTTCGAGGGCGACATTCTGGTAGTTGTAGGGACTGGCGATGTCCAAGCCGAACTCCTCCATCTGCTCGTATTCGCGGATCAATTCGGCCGGTTTCAGTTCCTGGTAGGCCTCGCGGAACTTGGCGATATGCTCCTCGGTGGTCATCGGAACTTCGATCAGGGACCAGCGAATGGTACAGAATCCGGCGATCAGCAAGCTTGCCGTCGCAATGACACCCAAAAAGACAAATCCAGCTTGGCCGGCGGAGAGGCCGCCAGCATCCCGTTGGGTGCTAGCAACTTTTGCGCCAACGTCAGACTCTGCCAGCGGCAACTGTCTCAGCTGGCCCAGTTTCGGGATATCGACCTCCACCTCACAAGCTGGGCAATTTGTGTGATCGCCCGCTTGAGAGGGGGCGACAGGAATGGGAGCTTGGCAAGCGGGACAGGGAAGCAGGTGCATGAGTGTCAAATGAAGAAGATTTGAAGCTTAGACGACTGGACCGAGCGAAAGCGTTGACTAGAATCCATGAGAGCAAACGGCACCACCGCCCAACTTGCGCCGCAACCGCCGGCAGTATCCTCTCCACTTGGGATGATTCTCGACGGACCGGAACATCAGCTGATATGCGGCAACAATAGCGAACTGTTTCGTTCGTCACGGTGATCCGAATGAATCGAGTCACATCTAGCGTGGTCAACAATGCCGAATGCTGTCAGGAAGGCATCGAAGCCAACAGGCTTGAGATTATCTCGGACCGGGGGAAACAATTCGATTACGTCATCAGCGGTGGTTTGGTTCACAGACAAACTCGGTGACATGGATCGGACCATTTCGGGTAAATCGCCAGCGGTGTTCCAGCAACATGGCCGGCCGCCCGTTTTCTCTCCTGCCCGCGATGGCTCGGCAGTTGCTTCCACAAAATCATGGGCGAGTTTTCTAAGTGAAGCTTGGATTTTTCGGGAGGTCTGGGATGCGATTCACCAACCCAGAAAAGTCGGGCTCATTACGAATGACTCACCCAACCAGAAAGTTTTTCCATTTCCAAAACACATCGCGGAGCTGGCGGCAACGGGTGGTAGAGTTTGAAAGTGTTTCAGGATTGCGATTGTTGCAGACTGTTTTTTTCGAGCCCCTCTACTTCTTCGGTCAATCACTTCGCTGCAGCTGCAGACGAATTTTGCTAATGGGAATTCACCAACGATACATGGCGCACCTTGTCGACCCGCAGCGGGCGTCATGATGCAGATTACCACCGACCCCGACTTCACCGGCCATTCCCTTTGACCACGCTCGAGCGCCGCGCGGTACTCCGTTTCCGCCCTGCCCGCCCAACAGTTATTGATGCCCAACAGTTATTGATGAACGATTGATCGTTCCGCCCGCAATCCGCTAACCCTTTCTCTCCGTTCACCACGCAATCATACCGCTTCCGCGAGGAGTCCCTCTCTTGTTCGATACCCTATTGGACGAATTCGAAGCCGTCGCCGCACAAAGTACCGAAGCTGTCACCGGCGGCTTTCGCAAGTTGCCTGTCGACGATAACGAAGACAACGGTGTCGCCGTTGCGATTGCAACCCAAGCCGATGGCGAAGTTCAGTTGGACAGTCCCGACGAGCTTTTGGCCGTCGATGAGAGTGAGTCTTGGTCAGACGACCCGGTGCGAATGTACCTCACGCAGATGGGTGAGATCCCGCTGCTGACTCGTCGCCAGGAGATCGAGCTGGCTAAGCGAATCGAAGAGACTCGCCGCCGTTTCCGCACCAAGTTGTTGGAGAACCATTTTGTTCTGGTCGAAGCATACAAGACGCTGAAGAAGGTCTATCGCGGGCAGCTGCCGTTCGATCGGACCGTGCAGGTGTCGGTGACCGATCGGCTGGAAAAAGAACAGATCATCGGCCGTTTGCCGCATAACTTGCGTACCCTGCAAACCTTGCTTCGCCGCAATCGGCACGATTGGAAAGTGGCCCTCAGCAAAAGCGCCTCGCAGCGCCGCCGGGCCGAAGCATGGCGTGCGCTGGCCCGCCGACGCCGCCGAGCGGTTCGGCTGATCGAGGAGCTTGGTTTGAGGACCCAGCGAATCGAAACGCGGATCGAGTTGCTGGAGAAGTTTTCACATCGGCTGACCGAAATCGATCGCCTGATCTCCGAACAAAAACGAACCAAACATGGCCGCGAAGTTCGCGAGAAATTGCTTCATGAACGACGTCAAATTTTGACCGCCTGCCAGGAAACACCCACCTCGCTGCGCAACCGCGTCAAAATGCTCAACAAGGTCTACGCCGAATACCAGCAGGCCAAGCGTGAGCTGAGCGAAGGAAACCTGCGACTGGTCGTTTCGATTGCCAAGAAGTACCGCAACCGCGGATTGTCGTTTTTGGATCTGATCCAAGAGGGCAACGCCGGATTGATGCGGGCGGTCGACAAGTTCGAGTATCGCCGCGGATTCAAGTTCTGTACCTATGCGACCTGGTGGATTCGCCAGGCGATCACGCGGGCCGTTGCCGACCAGAGCCGAACGATTCGGATTCCGGTTCACATGGTCGAAACGATGAGCCGCGTGCGAAACGTGGCTCGCCAACTGCTGCAGGAACTGGGCCGCGAGCCGACGATTGAAGAGACCGCCCGCCGCGCCGATGTTACCGTCGAAGAGGCCCGCCGTGTCCTCACCATGAGCCGGTTTCCCATCTCCCTGGACCGTCCGGTCGGCAACAGCGAGGACAGCCAGTTCGGCGATTTGCTGCCCGATGGAACGGCCGAAAGCCCTCAAATCGGTGCGACTCAAGAGATGTTGCGAGATCGAATCAGCAATGTGCTGAAGTCGTTGTCGTATCGCGAACGCGAGATCATCAAGCTTCGATACGGGTTGGGTGACGGTTACAGTTATACGCTGGAGGAAGTTGGGCACATCTTCAAAGTGACTCGCGAACGTATTCGCCAGATCGAAGCCAAGGCGGTACGGAAACTCCAACAGCCCAGTCGTAGCCAGGATCTGGTCGGCTTCTTGGACTAACGTCGGCGAGCTTCTGCGAGTTCGCAATGAATGAGCATCAGCGTGCTCTCCGAGCTCGCGACGAACCGTCCTGCATCGGCGTGCTCTGCAAGCACGCCGACAGCAGTAGTGGTTTACCGCCCACTGCTCAACACGATTCTGACTGGCAGCCCTGGTAGCCTGAGCGACCCTGAATCCAACCATGGCCAGCAACCAACAGGTTCTCCAGCAAGGATGGCGTCTTCATCAGGCGGGAGAGATCGAGGCAGCCGAGGGTGTCTACCGCAGCGTGCTGGCCAGCTCGCCCCGTGATGCCGATGCGCTCGTCTACTTGGGGATTGCCCAGTTCGATCGCCGCCAGTTTGATCAATCGGTTCAGTCCTATCGCGAAGCGCTGGCGATCCGCGATCACTTTCCCATCGCCTGGAACAATCTGGGAAACTCGCTGCGGATGCTTGGTGAGGTCGACCAGGCCGAGCAGTGTTTTGAAAAATCACTTCACCAGCAACCCGACTATCTATCGGCGCTGAAAAACCGCGGCACGCTGTGGGTGTGGAGCGGCGAGATTCACCGCGGCCTGCATTGGTACCAGCAGGGCCTGAAGGTCGATCCTCACAACGCCGAACTGCACCGCAATCTGGGCGTGATTCATCTGCTGCTGGGTGACTACGACGTCGGCTGGCCCGAGTACCGCTGGCGCTGGCAGATGCCGGGAACCCATCGCCCCCGTGTCGACGCCCCGATCTGGCAAGGTGAATCGTTGAGCGGAAAAAAGTTCCTGCTCTATCCCGAACAGGGAAGGGGAGACGCGATTCAATTTGTTCGTAGCGCCGCGGTCCTGCAGGCCGAAGGTGCCGAGGTTCTTTTGCAGTGCGCACCCGACATGATCGCGCTCTTTTCCTCTGCCCCGGGTGTAGCGAGATTACTTTCGCAGGCCAGCCCGATTCCACCAGTCGATTATCACGCCTCGATGATCGAGGTGGTCGACGTTCACTATGGCCAGACCGGCCAGTTGCCCTGCGCACCGCAGCTGTTTGCCGGTGGCGAAGGATATCTGACCGTTTCGGATCCACTGATCGAATACTGGAAAATGTGGTTGGACCGGCACACCACCGGCAAGCGAATCGGGATCAACTGGCAAGGAAATCCCGGTCATCACGCCGATATCTACCGCAGCGTGCCGCTGGAGGTGTTTCGTCCGTTGGCTGCCGTGGAAGGAATCGACCTGATCAATTTGCAATTTGGATTCGGGTCGGAACAACTGGAATCCTGCGATTTCGCCGACACGATTCTGCGGTTACCCGATCATGTCGATGCGACCGACGGCGCGTTCACCGACACAGCGGCGATCCTGAAGAACCTTGACATGGTGGTCACCACCGACACCGCAGTCGCTCACCTGGCCGGCGCGGTCGGCACCGATGTCACGATGATGCTGGGTAGAGTACCCGACTGGCGCTGGTTGACCGAGGGCGATTCAACCTCCTGGTATCCAACCCTCAAGATCGTGAGGCAAAGCGCACTCGGACGCTGGGACGACGTGATGAACAAAGTGGTCGCATCGATCCGGTGTTAAAGCCCGAAGGGCCGACACAACTTCTGCCGGGGTCGCCAGGCGCCCCGGTGTGCAAGCACCGTTCATCAGTAGCCACGAAGTGGCGACACAAAAGCTAGTGCTGCGGGAACGAATGGAGGTTGCTCATGGTAACCCGAAGCGTAAGTTTTGAAGTTGCGCTTTTCGAGCGTCGAAGTGTGATTGTCATTGCAAATTGCGGCACAAATGCAAGTCAGACAACTTCATTCTCCCTCCGGGAGAGTCGGGCTCTAAGGCCCGGAGAGGGCCCTCCCCGGCCGCTACCGCGTCCGACCCTCCCGCTGCGCGGGAGAGTGACGTGAATAGCGCAACTTCAAAAAGCGTCAGCGAGGATTGCAGCGAAATTCGGCCTCGCTCACGCTCTCACGCTTCGGGTTACGGTTTTGTGCCACGTCCCAAACAAGGTTCATTCGTTCCCGCAGCACTAAATGGTTGGACCGAGGTAGTGGACGTTCCTTGGTTTGCTGCGGTCGGTGGCGGGCTTTTCTGAAAACCATTGGACAACCTGCTGGCGATCTTCTGGATCGAACCAGCGGATGGGGATCATGAACACCACGCGTCCGCGCCGGTCTTGGATGGCGATTCCGTTGTCCACCAGCTCGAAAGGGTCCAGGGCATCGGCGCTGTATCCAAGGGCTACCCGCTCGGTCGCGATGGCAACCATTGCTGGGGTGATCGCCACGACATACTCGCCTAGACGCGTTCTGGTTCGCATCCACTGAGTGATCCCGATCGCCAGGACGATCGTGGAAACGATGGCGATCATGATCGGAACGTAAAACGCGAGCACCTCGGAGTCGGTCAACATGTAGTGGCTGGGCGGATCGACGATCCACGGATCAAGATGGGCCCATCGATAGGCCGCCCACAAAAAGCCCGAAACCGCGATCAAACAAAGGATGACGCCAACGGCGATCCAGCGGCGCCAGCAACCGAACCGGCGAAAATCGGTGCCACGCAGCTCGCCCGGGACGACGATCGACCGACCGGCTTCGGTGGCACCGAGCAACCGGTCCATCAACTGGCTCGGCCCAGACCTCTGCTTCTGGGGCGTTCTTGCCGCCCATGTCTTTTCGATGTCCGATTCGATGACCGGCAACGATTCCATGATCAGAGGCGGGCGGAAAACCACACCATGGGATTTCCAATGAGGCTGGCTGCAATCTCGTGTTCGCGCGGCCAGAGACATGGCGGGGCCGACGATGGTGACAAAACCCGCATCGACCCGGCCGCGAACCGGGCCAGCAAATCCTCCACATGTTTTCACAAAATTTCCGCCGTGACGAAAAGCCATGCTGGAAATCCAAATCAGGCTGGCGACGAACCAAATCGGCGTCAGGGGACAAGCCAAAGCGGCGGCACCTGAACGGGTAAAGGCAAGCATCACCGTGATCAACCAAACAACGCTCAACACGGCGTAGCCAAGATCCGCTTGAGCGTGAAGCGGGCTGCGGCGACGGCGGCGAAGCCCATCGATCGACCAATCCGATTGAAACTCGAAACCGACCGACGGCTCGTGTTTTCCAACTCCGATGGGCGCAGCTTCTTCCTCGACCAGCGGCGGGGACTGATACGGGTTCTGCTTCTCCATACCCTCCATGTTAAGCGCGCCACGCGAAAGGAGAGAGCCTTCTTCTGTCGCAGTTGGCTGAGGCGTGTCTTGTAGGCCAGCTTGTCCCCGAGTCGCAAGTTCCAGGATCGGCGACTTGGGACAAGCCGCCCTACGGCGAACATACCTGTCAACCATCTCAAATGATGATGTTCAATCGATTTGTGATCGAATTGTATATGAAATCTATTTTGAATATTATTTTATTATTTATGACTTCTGTGCTTGAATCGATAGATTTCACGGCTTACGATTTGGGGAAAGGCAGAACAACTTCTCTTTCTTTTCACGCAAGAAAGAATTGGGCATGCGGGTACTCGTGTTTTCTCTGGTCGTCCTTTTCTATAGCACGACCGGCTTTTCACAACAGACAATCAAAATTCCACAAGCTCAGCGCGACCAGCTGAAGTTGCTTGGCAAGGTAGGCGTGCAGGCCGACGGAAAAGCAACCGAACCGATTCAGCTTGGCAGCTTGTTTGTTGACCAAAGTGTTCGGGGACGAATCCACGTTCAAAACAACACTGGCCGCCAGTGGAAGGTCAAAGGATTACGAACTTCCTGCGGATGCACCGCCGCCTATTCGAAACAGGAACAGGTTGGTATCGGCGGCACCACGGAATTGCTGGTTGCCATGAAGGCCAGCAAGGCGGAAAAGATCGCAGTCCGGTTGACTCTGCAAACGAATCAGGGCGATTTTCCGATTCCGCTTGTCGGTTCAGCAAAGCTGAAGATCGACTTGCCAGAGAAGCGGGTAGAGCTTCGCCCGAACCAAGAGTTCATCGACCTTACTTTTCAGATTCATCATCCGAAAATTGATCCGAATCAGGTCGGCCTGTTGATCGCAGGCCAGAGGGTCACGCGGGTGAAGGTGGAACATGATCAAGTCACGTTTCGCCTGGACGCCGATCGCTTGAGCACCGATTCGCTGATGCGGCTCGTTCCCACCGTCGGCGGAGTGGAACAGAGGCCTGTTCAACTGCAGGTGCGGCGAAAGGGAATGGTGAGGCTGGCCACCCAACAGGTTTTTGGCAGCAGGGACGAATCGGGCAGTTTCCGTTTTCGTTTGTTCTTGGCTGGTGACATGAGCGTGATCGATGCAGCGCTTTCCCGCGGGTCGCTGAGAATCGGTGAGGAAGTGTTGGATGCGGAAATCAAAACGCGAATCTTGAACAATACGGCGCTGATGCAGTGCCGTGTTGATACGAAACGACCATTGGACGATGAACATGCCACGTTAGAAGTCGGCAATCAATCTTTTCTCTTTACCTTGCGAACACGATGAAGATTTTGAGTGCACTTTTCTGCTGCGGTTTTGCACTGTTCTATCTGGCCGGACCGGTCACAGCGCAAAACCCAGTGGCAGCGAAGGAAAAACAGCAAGAAGCCGCTGCGGACACCACGGGCCGGGTGTACGAGTTGCTGGCCGATTTTGCCGTCAATCGGGACAGTTTGCGGAAACAGCGGTACGCCTTCGTCGCCAAGGGGACTCGGCTGCAAGACAAGAAAGATGCCTTTGATCAATCCACGGTTTACTGGATCGGCGCCCAAGAATCGATGGTCAAACGATTGGATGCGAATTGCTATACCGCTCCGGCAGCCAACAACGTGCTGCTGGAACGATGGCAGCAGCGGATCATCGATGGCGGAAAGTATTACTTGCGAGACACGCCTTATACCGATCGAGCCGCGTTGGAATTCAAAGACAAGGATGAATATGAAGAAAAGGGCCGCGGCCGCTTGATTCCAATGGACCCGATCTCGCAGTCTCTTAGCCCGGCGGTCTATTTAAGGATGGAGGTCGATCCAGGGGACGTGATCGGCATGATCGTCGAAAAGTCGGAACTGAAAAACGCCAAGTACACCAAGGAAGGCGACATTCTGGCGACGTTCGATTTCTCAGGCCGAATGAAGTACGAAGTGACCTTCACCAAGAAGTCGGGTTTCATGCCAGGGGTCGTCAAACATACCGCGATCCGTGGCGAGCGAGTTTTTCCGATTTCGGATGTGCGGACTCAGTGGAAGCAAGTCGGCAAGTTGAAACTGCCCGGGGAGATGGTGGCATCCAGCTTTCACATGAACGGACACACGACCATTTTTGAGCTGGCGTTTCAGTGGCGAGTCGGCAGATCGATCCCCAACAAGCCGCTGGTCGACTCCAGTTTGGACGATTGGCGAGAACCAATACGAGTTCTGTTCGGCCAAGATTGGCAGCGGACATCCGTTCGCCCACCCAGCTTGGCAACTTTGGATCTGGAGGAGTGAGATAGTGAGACTGTTTTTGATGACATTGACGTTGGCGTTGACCGCGGAGTTTTGCCTGGCACAAGGTAGTTCGGACTGTTACTACCTGCGCTGCGACCAAGGGTGCAATCCCCACGGGTACCCGTATGAATTCCAATCTTGTCCGACCGAGTGCGCGGAGGATCTTTATGGGGCGATGGCGGGACATTGCGCCGGTGGGATTACCTGGTTTGCCGAACAGGGACCCGATTGGAACTATACCAACGGAGTCGAAGAGGGGTTCCAGTTCGGAAAAGTTTCCTTCCACAGCTATGGCGGAAACGATGATATCTACAACGTCTGCATGAGGGAGGGCAGCTGCGAGTGCGACTTCGTGCCGACTCCGCAAGATCCCGGCGGAGTACTCCAGTGCATTCGAACGGAAGAGTTTGTCTGGGAAGATTATACGATTCGGATCGATCCGAATTTCGAATGCGACCCGCCGGAAGATTTGGCCGACGAGTACGAACAGCAGTACGAAGACTATCCGTAAGCTCTGGAACTGCTACACCCATTTCACCTCCCCGCGCCGCGGGGAGGCCGGGAGCGCGACAAGTGCTTTGTAGCCATCGTAGGCCGTAACAAGCCAGCCGGAACTTCGGTCGCCTGTTGGAAGTTTTGTCGTCGCCCACGCTGCGCGCAAGTACAAACCGGCCCCGCGCAGTTACGGCATCGTTCTGCGACCTCGGTCGGGCCTACGCACTTCATCCGGGCTAGTTTCCAAATCCGTCTCGGAATGCTGAGAAGTCGAACAGGTTGATCGTTTCATCTCCGTTCTTGTCGAACGGGGCAAGGAATCCCGAATCGCCGTCTGATTTGTTGAAGGTACTGCGGAAGTCGGAGAAATCGAATAGATCAACGACTTGGTTTCCGTTGTTGTCCCCATAGTTGCGGAACAGGTCATCAACGAAGACGTGGTTGCCACCGGCGGCGCCGTCGGAATCACCGTCCAAGGAGACCCCTTCCAACGCGACTCGCGAGGCCAGGATCGTTAGCTGGTAATCTCCGTTGGCAAGCGACGGAAGTAGTTGACCGCGAAGTTCTACAGACGGCCCATCGGCAAAGTGAATGGTCACCACAGTCTGTCCCGACGCATTGGAAACCTCCTTGGTGAGATTGACCGAGCTGGCTTCGCCGAGATTCAACAGCTCCAGCGCGCTCCCCTGGCTCTCATCCAATGTCACGATCGAATCGAATGTCACGACGATTTCGTCAACAATCGATCGTTGCTCCTGGCCTCCATTGACCACCACACTTTGGACTTTCGGTGCGTCGTCATTGATGATGGTTCCCGTTGCCTGGCCATCGACAAGGTTTCCGAGACTCGGATTGGACAACGTCACCGTGAAGGTCTCGTTGGCTTCCGCCAAGCGGTCTCCCAAGACATCCACGACCAGGGCTGTACTTTGTCCGCCAGCGGGAATGGTGAAAGTCGTCGGCGGTACCAGGTAATCGGCGCCCGCGGTAATCCGAAACACTTCGCCTCCCAGGTCAAGGATGTAAAGATTCCCAGCGGCGTCTTCACCGAAAGATGAAATGCTGTTGATCTGTCCGACATCTGGATCAAGCAGGTCGGTCCAGTCGATGAAGTCGGTATAGTTCGTGCCGTCAAACGTGGCGGGCGAATCGCCATTGAATCGCAGCGACCAGACGCGCGGGTTGACATAGTCGGCAAAGAAATAGTGTCCCTGCAATTCGGGAATCGGACCGCGATAAACGTAGCCGCCCGATACGGAATATCCGCCGGTTGGGATGGAGGCGTGCAGGTAGTCGTAGATCGGATCGATCGCCCCCGCCGGCTTGGGCCCGCCGACGGAAGTGGGCGTTTGGATGGTGCCCTCGCGAAGCCGCCAACCATAGTTTTCGCCGCCGCTGCTCGCCGACGGCTGGACATTGATTTCTTCGCGAACGCCTTGTCCAACGTCGGCGATGTACAGATCGCCGGTCTCCCGATCAAAGCTGCTTCGCCAAGGATTGCGAAGACCGTAGGACCAGATTTCGTCGTCACCCACGACATCGACAAACGGGTTGGTTGGCGGAATCGCATAGTTGCGATTTGCGTCTAACGGAAAATCGTCACCATCGACGTCAATGCGCAGCATCTTGCCAAGCAGGTTGTTGGTGATGTCCTGCCCGTTGTTTTGCGGGTCATATCCCGAACCGCCGTCACCTGAAGAGATATACAGGTAGTCGTCTGGGCCGAAACCGATCCAGCCTCCGTTGTGATTGCTGAATGGCTGATCGAAGGTCATGATGGTTCTGGCACTGGATGGATTGGCCGTTGCGCCACCCACATTGGCCTGGTATTCAGCAATCACCGTGTCGCCGCCCGACACGGTGGTGTAGACATAGAACAATCGATTGTTTTGATAGTCGGGATGAAACGCCAAACCAAGCAAGCCTTGTTCGTTTCCAGTCGCCAGGTTGGACACATTCAGAAAACGTGTGGAATGGACCGTGCCAGTGGAAAGATCCAAGATCTCAATGTGGCCGCGTTGTTCAACGATATACAGCCAATCGGGCTGCCCCGGCGCCGCGGTGGCAAAAATCGGGCGTGACAATCCTGACGCAACACGGTCGACTTGCAGAGCCCTGGCCGTATCGTCGGTCACCGAAACGCCAACGGTGATGTCGCTGGCAGGAGTATCTGAAAGCGTGATCGGGAAGCTCAGTGAATTCGGCCCGGCGTGCCTTTCGATCACCTGGGCATCGCCAATCGAGATATCGGGATTCAGTGATTCACCAACTGCAAGATCACCCGGTTGATTGATTCGGTTGATGATGCGCAGGGCATCCAGCGCGGTGACCTGGCCGTCGCGGCTCACATCCAATTCATGGTCCGCCTCGGTGCTGCGGCTCCGATCATCATCAACATGGCGCTGCAAAAGATCAAACACCAGGGCAGCATCGCTTTCCGTGACATGCCCATCTTGGTTCACGTCGGCAACATCCATCGTTGCGGGACATGTGTCGCCAGCCAACAAAAGCCGACGTTCCAGAGGTTGAATGAAGAGCCGACGCGCCGTCATGATAGGATCCCCCGTATGGGTCGGTGATGAGACGGTTCAGTATACACGCAGGCTTGCGCGCAGTCGCCTCGATCATGCAGCCGCGGAGCACCAGGGAGAGACGACGGCGGAAAACATGGTCACGGGGCACGAACCGGACGCTGCCCAGCGAGTGAATAGCTAACTTGGATAGCGCATTGTTTGCTCCGCTTACCGGGTTCGAGTCCTATTCGGGGAGATTAGCAATGAGATGTGGACGGCACTCGGTCGGAACTTCACTTGTTCGTCCTTTTCGCTGAGAGTGGCTTTTTGAGTGCTCGACCATATTGACCAATGATTCTCCATCCGTCGTCAGACTTGCCCACAACAAAAACGCAAGCGCCTTTTCTGATCTCCATTCCATTGCTATCCAGTCTTGAAAAGGTGTAGTCGGCAAACGCGAGATCATCACGCAACAGATACACATCCAGGTTGTTTTTCACGGATCGCTCCCAGCCCTGTTCTTTGATTTGTGCAAGCAGGCTGGCGAAATCTCTCTCGACGTCTTGACGTGTGGTACGCACACCAGCCCAATTACGATTCGGAGCGGCGACGGTTTTCTCGGAGATTGCCTTGGCATCCGATGCGTTAAACGATCGTTGATGTTCGTCAATCAATGCCACCACTTCTTTGGCCTTTTGGTTGTCCGCTTCGGCGAGGGACGAGCGAAGGGTCTTGTCCTGGTCGTAACCATACATCGCAACAATTTGCCAGCCGCGAACTGACTTCTGAACAATATAGACGAACGAGAATGTCCCAATCTCGCTTCCATCTGCGCGTTCACGAGTAAAGTGGTAGTCCACCATCGCCAGGTTCTTGGTCAGGGCGTAGGCGTTCAGTGAATCCGTGACTGAACGGACCCATCCTTGTTCTTCCCTGAGTTTGACAAGAGTGTTCGAGAAAAAGTCTTCGACATCGTTGGTTTTCGAAAGGATTCTGTATTTGCCATTTGCTCTTCTCAGATACAGTGGAGCGCCCATCGTTTGCAGGGAGATCGCTTTTGCATCCGTCAGATGGAAAAGACGCAGATGCTCGGCTACCAATGTTCGGGCTTCCGTCGCATGAAGTTCCTCGTTGCTGACAACGCGATTCGTTCCAAGGGCGCTGTTTGCTCCCGGCAGAAGGAGTCCTCTTCGTTCTTTGAACCTCTTTGCGGATTCCGGCTCCTTGATTGCATTGCGAGTATCGGCCCATCTTGTTGCGGTTGGATACCAGGCAATCCTCAGGAGTTGACCCTGCCCCTTTGGAGCATTCCGCGCTCGGAACAACGCGATCGTGTCCGCTCCCCAGTATGGTTCCCACGTCCGCCATATTTCCCTGCTAAGCTCGATGACCCTGGGGATGTCTTTCGTGGGATATCGATTCTCTCGATGAGAGTAATAGCCATGGCCTGTGGGAATTCTCAACCCGTCTTCAAGATAGATAGGATCAAAGATCCGAGTCGTGATCTTCTCGATTCCGTCGAGGCCATTGATTGCCGCGTCGAGTGCCTCGGTCTTCACGGCATCCTTCGGCCAGGCAAACATGACGACGATTTGATTGTCGGCCATCTGGGGAACCGCAATCGGTCGTTTGAGTCTCTCTGCCGCTTTCGCCAGAACGGGATGTTTCGGGTCGGGCAGTTCATCAGGTGGAGTCCAGATCGCGTACAGCAATCCTCCTGCCTGCGTCATCTTGGGCACAACATCTGACTGGATCTTCTCCAGGGCATCCGCATTGTTTGATTCAACATGAGTTCTTGTGAAAGCGTACAGTGAATCATCAGGTTCCTCTGCATTGGCCAGGAGCCCAATGAACGGAAGCATGACGATTGCTTTGGCAACTGAAAGTAGACGTGGTTGAAGCATCATGATTGATCTCTATTGCAGTTTGGCAAACCGTGTCCTGTCTGATGGTCGAAGCCCTCGGGACCGACATCACGTGCGGTTTCGACCAGGATGCTGTTGTGCTTCCGAATACTTTCGCTCGTGGTGCGACTCGAAAAGCCATGGCTGTAAACTCGGCCTGACTTATTGACCTTTCGTCTATCAAAATGGCAACCTTGCCAGAATACAGGTGTTGCGGGTTATTCGATCCCACATAACGGCGACGCGCAGGGAACGCGAATGCTCCGGGCTCACCCGGCACTGGTTTCCCTCGGACGGTCACACAAACCTTCGGTCAAATTTTTACCGCCGAAGTTCGCGCGTTTTCCAGCCCTGCAGTTCGGCGAGCGGCAAGTAACTGGTGCTATTCGAAGACCGGCCCCACTGAAGCCGTCTGCCTCTTGGGCAGAAAGCCGAACAAGATTCCCTCGGAAACGGGAACGTCGACGTCTTCTGTTTTACCATTGCGTCGAATGGTAAAGACCATTTTATCCGCCCCTTTCTCTTTGGCTCTCTCGACAGCGCGAGGAAATGACAGCATAACTATCGCAAACGGCTTACGAACTCTCACCAGGCGAAAGTGGCGCTGTCCAAATAGGGTTCGTTTTGATTCTCGATCAACAACACGCGCTGATCCACGTCGATCTTGTCAAACGATTGGCTTTTTCCGGTCGGCCAGGTGACGGTGACCTGGTCAATCTCAGTCGAATCTCCGATTCCGAAAGGAATCGTCGCTTCGTTGCGGCATAGGTACCCGTCCCCTCCCACAGCCCAATTGGTCCAGACGCGGTCGCCGGCGCGGACTTGGACACGGGCGCCAATCGCGTCGCGTTCACTCTCGGTTCCGACCAATTGCACTGCCAACCAGTGGTTTGTCGTTTCGGTTTGATTCACCAGAATTGCCGTCGGTGATCCAATGTGGCTGATCACCAAATCGGACCTGCCATCCAGGTTGAAGTCCAATCGGGCCATTCCACGGCCAAGGTACATTCCGTCCCAGTATTTCGACGGATCAACGACTTCGGTCAGCCGAAACTCATCCCCCAGATTGACGAACAATTGAGGCGGTTGCTGCAGAGGTTCGCCAGGCGCTTTTTCAACGTTTCCGTTGGTGACCGCCAAATCGGGACGCCCGTCGTTGTTGTAGTCGATCGCTTGCGAACCGAATCCCAACACCGACGCGCTATCACTGTACAGCTTGTATTGAACGCAACGGTCCTCGAAAGTACCGCCGCGGTTGATGAACAGGCTGGCCGGTTCGTTGTAGAAGTTGGTGATGTGTAGATCCAACGTACCCGAACCATCAAAATCGCCCGCCGCGATCCCCATCGACGCGGTGGGCAGACCGCCGTTGCCGTGACCACAACCTGAAACAGCCGCCAAGTCGACCCATGAATCCGCCCCTTGATCGCGGACCCAAAGGTGGTTGGGACGAACGTCGTTTCCAACGAAGATTTCGTTGCCCATTTTGCCGTCAAAGTCAGCAACCACCACGCCCAATCCGGTACTGGCAGCACGGTCGGATTGGCTGATGTCCTGAGCCTGGAAACCGCCTTGAGCGTCATTGACGATGACTCGGTCGATCCCCGGCTCAAACGCCAGTGGCGAAACCGTGTCGATGTGGCCGTCGGGATGAATTTGGGGTTTGTTTAGCATCGTGGCATCATCCACATCGTGAATCGCCACGATATCGGGCAATGCGTCGCCGGTGACATCACCAATCGCCAGCGAACTGGGCAATACCTTTCGCTCCGGATCGACATCCAGTTGGCGGCGGCTGAATGTACCGTCGCCGTTGTTGATCATCAGGGTTTTGCCGCCGATGCTTGCCACCACCAAATCGGGAAAGCCATCCTGATTCCAATCTCCGGAGGTCACACCGACCGAATAACGGTGTTCTGTCGTCGATGATTGGCCGGTTACATCCAACAGAATTCCTCCGGCGTTGCGATACAACTGGTTGGACATCGGACCGGTCATTTCGGGCGGATCCGATCCGCCTTGGGAAAGATAAAGGTCCGGTTGGCCATCCAGGTCATAGTCAAGGACCGCGACGCCGCCTCCCAAAGACTGATAGATCGCAAAAGCATAGGGCTGTGGTTGGCTGGCAACTTGATAGGTGTGATCCAGCCCAACTTTCGCGGCAACGTTTTCGAAACGGGGCAGATCGAGAATCGTCTTTTTTACTTTGGGTTTCGTGATCGAGGCGATCGATGTCGCTTCGGGTAGGTCCAGTTTCGGCAATGGATACCTGTCGATGTCCAGTTCGTGCAGTCGCTCTTTTCGATTCGGAAAAGCGTTGCCCGAAGCGATCAGCGGACCGCGCCGGCCGGCGATCTGATCGATCGTCTGTCGCGGAGCCCGTCGATGCAACGCTTCGAACAATTCCCAAGTGAGCGCCTCCAGCGGGCGATTGAGTTCTTTCAATCCAGTGATGGTGGTCGCAAACTCGTCCAGGTCGGGCGTCGTGGACGAACCGATACGATTGCTGGCTCGGGTGGTTTTGCTGAGCGCCACGTAATGATCTTGCCACTTGTCCGATTCTTCCTCTTCCCCAAGAGCGAGGAGGACCTGGTTCATCCTTCGCACCGATGACGGATCGGTCGGATCGCGATCGATCGCCTCGGCAAGCGCCCGAACGGCTTCTTCGTGTCGTCGTTTTCCAAGCAGGTAGGCGCCCAGCGCCGCCCAGTATTCGGAAAACCCCTTCACCGCATCATCCACGCTTACCAACCAAGCGAGAAACTGCGGTTCGTCTTGCGCTTCGACCAGGAGCCGTCCATAGAAGGCGACGACCGACGGCGGTTGATCACCGGCGACGACCGATTCACGCAGCACTTCGGCTGCTTCGGCATATTTGAAATCGGTGTACAGCTTGCGGGCGCGGGCAGCCGGACCGATCGGGTAGTAAAGGCGGGTACCTTCGGGCGGCTTGTGGGCCTTCGGATCGGTATAGATCGCATGGCTAACGGTCATCAGCGCATGCAATTCGTCTTGCCGAACATCGCCAAGCTCACAAAGTTTCTGGATGTGCCTGGCTGCCTCGTGACGCCGGCCTTGGCGGTTGTACAGGTAGGCGAGTTGACGATGGGCGACGGCGGCGGCGGGGACGCGATCCAATACCTGTTTGTATCGCCGTTCGGCCTCGTCGTATCGCTCCAGTTCCAGGCACCAATCGGCTGACTGGCCCAGCGCCGGAAGGCCCGCTTCGGGATGGTCGTTGGGGATCGAATCGAGCAGCGTGACGGCGCCGCTACGATCTCCCTTGGCAGCCCGCACATTGGCAAGTTGAAACAACGCCTCCACGTCATCCGGATTGGCCAGCAGCACCCGTCCAATGACTTCGGCCGCCTGATCCAGCTTCCCGGAACTCGCCAACCGATCGGCCGCGGCAAGTTCCGAATCGCGATCGAACTCGGCAGCGGGCTGCTGCGATTCGATCGTCGCGACAGCAGCAGGCTCGGCGGGCTGGCCACTTTTCCCCGCCGAATCATCGGAATCCGAACCACAACCTGCTGCCAGGATGCAGACCAGGTAGCCGGTCGAAAGGCTCCAGCGATTCATGCTTGCGAGGAATTTTTGAGTTCGAGTATGAAAAGATGGTTTCGCAAATATTCTACCGCAGTGAATGAAAAACGGGTGTGGCTCGTTGAAGAGCCACACCCGTTTTGATGAATCCAACAAGCGAACCAGATTTACTGATTCAGCTCTTCTTCGATAACTTCACCCGAAGCTTTGGTACCGAGGGCTCCCCACAAGCCGTAAGGGCTCTTCTTGCCGGCACCGCCATTGGCACCCAGGCCGTCGCCGTTGTCGCGACCGTAGGGGACGTGTTCCTGGTTACCAGCTTCGATGGAGTCGGTGATGAAGATCACCGCACCGTCAGCCATCAAGACGTGTGCACCGCCTTGGTGATAGCTGGCCGCGCCAAAGATACCGAAGTTGCCTTCCCAACGAGTCACACAGCTGTAGCTGTTGGGTGGACGAATCGTTTGCATGTGAGCGTACTGCGGTCGACCATCGGCCCATCGCTGTCCGCGGTGGCGCGAGTCGGTCATCCCGGCGTTGCCGCCACCCTGTTCGATCGGAGCTTGGCCAACCGGCAACCACTGAATGGGTCGTTCCGGATCTTGGAACTTCTTCCATTCACTCGGACCGAGGTCAGCGACCTGGTTACCTGCACCACCGGGGCTACCGTCTTGCAGATTCAAGCAAGTCGACCGGATGTCGAGATTTCGGTTCCAGCACATGCTTTCGCCACACATGACTGTGTTGGCAAGGCCGTCAACGATGTCACGGAACTTGGTGAAGTGACGGTTGTGGAACACACCGCGTGCCCAACGCCGGGCGGCGTCTTGACCCCAAGTACCACTGCCGTTTCCGCGGCCGTTGTTTTCGACGCCCGAGTGTTGCTGCTCAAAGAGCGCATCCCCGGTGCAACAGGAGTAGTTGGTGTAAGCGGGTCGGTTCAAACCGGGGGTCGCCGGATCGCTCGGGCAACGGTAAGTCGGAACCTGAGTCAACCAAGGCTTGTAGTTCCGCTGCCAGGGACGAGGACCCATGCCAGGAAACGGAGGTGTGATCGGTTGGTCGTTCTGGTTGAAACCGTACGGATTCGAAATTTTTTCCCACAAACCTTGCTGTTCGATAAACGGCAAGATGGGAACCATCCAACTGAGGTCGTGGCGGTTATGTGTACCCATCTGTTGGTTGGCGCCCTTGATCCAGAGCTGATGGGTACCGCCGTCATTCATCGGCAGGTTCTTGTACGCCGAGTGGTAGTTGTGCAACGCCAAGCCAATCTGCTTGAAGTTGTTACTACAACTCATGCGGCGCGCAGCTTCGCGAGCTGCCTGAACGGCCGGCAAAAGCAGGCCAATGAGGACGCCGATGATCGCAATGACCACCAGCAGTTCAACGAGCGTGAAGGCGCTTCGTTGGTTTGAGGTTCTCATGAACACACTCCCTAAACGAGAAAAACGATAAAGACTTCGGCGCTTGCGCAACGCGCCGCCCGAATACTATAAATGCCGGCGAATCACGCATACAACAGTTTTGGAGCAAAAAATCCCCCGAAAATGGCTATTTCGGGGGGGGCATCAGAATACTATCGGAAAACGCGGCTTACTGGCTCATTTCGCGCATCCGCTCTTCGTTTCTTTTTTGTTCTTCTTCATAATTCGCCATTTCCTGCTCGTCTTCGGCCGTCAGCTCAGCAGTTTCCGGTTCAGGGGCCGGACCGCTGTTGGAGCAACCAACCACAGTCAACGAGCTGGCAAACAGACACAGTGCGAAAAAGGCAGACAGGTAACGGGTCATAACGATCTCGGTCGGAAAGAGAACAGTGCGGAACGGGACATTGCCAACTGTGAAGTCTCATTTATGGGGGCCGAATCGTCAAGTCCTTGGTGGGTCAAACGAACGTGCAAGACCCCGCTAGACCGGTCCCGATCGACGCGCCCGCCGCCTGCAAGAGCGAAAATTTCACCCAAACCCCAAAAGTTCGTTGGCCGGCCCCAAGTGCAACCGCCCTCTCGGTCGCAGGGGCTACGATCAACAAGACAGCTCGCATCGTACAATCGGTGCCGTTGTTGTCAGTCGAGTGTTCATCGCAATTGAGTACCATTTTGTCGCACCCCCGTTTTCGTTCCGGTTACCGACCAGGTTTCTTGAAAGGGCTACCCGGTTGGGTGTTGTTGGGACTGCTCGTCGGATGGTTGGGATGTGACCGATCGAATCCGCCGGGGAACTCCGCCACACCGCAACCATCACCGCCAAGCCAGTCGGTTGCTGACGCCAGCGTCGATTTTGTTTCTCAAGCGAGACAGGCGATCGCGAGAAACGATTTTGCTGCCGCGGAAAAAGCGCTGCAAAACCAACTGGTGAAAGACCCGTCCGACACAGTGGCGTTAGAACTTGCCGGTGATCTTGCGGTTCAACGAGGCGACGCAGCGTCGGCGGTGCAGATGTATCAGGCTGCCGCAGGTCATTTGTCCCCACCCGCCCTGCCGCTGTTGGACAAACTCACACAGACGCTGGTGATGGCTGGCAAACCGTTCGACGCGATCACCGTCCTTCATGAAACGATCGGGCACTTTCCCAATCATCCACAGCCGCGATACGACTTGGCCGGCTTGGCGACGATGGTGGGCCGCCCCAGCGAGTCATTGGAATCGCTTCGATGGCTCGCCCAACGTCAACAGAGCGACGCCGAGTCGCTTTTGGTCCTGGCCAATCCAGGCCGAGTGGAGCCCGATTTGGAGATGTGTCGGAAGCTTTCCGAGCTGGCCGGAAAAGACCTGCGTCCCGATTTTGGTTTGGCTCGCTGGGAAGCAAGTCAGTTGAATTGGGATGCCGTCGCTAACCGACTGGAACCGATGGTGGCGCGACACAAGGACTTCCTGCCGGGGTCGTTGTTGTACGGCCGAGCGTTGATCGAATTGGACGAAGGCGACAAGTTAATGGCTTGGCAATCCCAGGTGCCCGGTGGTGCGGAAGAGGATGCAGAGTACTGGATTGTGGCTGGACTGTGGTCGCAAAATCAATCCCGCCATCCGGAAGCGGCTCGGGCGCTCTGGGAATCACTGCGTTTGGATGCTGCCAGTCATCCCGAAGTGATGACATCCCTGATGCGGAGCTTGAATGAGATCGGGCGAGCGGAGGAGGCAGAGATCGTCGCCGACCTCATTCACAAACATGGCATCATGCGAGACGCCCTGCTGACTCACTTGGAACGCGACGGGCGTTCGCAGCAGGCCGCGATGAAGGTTGCCGAGGCGATGGAGGAACTGGGACGCCTTTGGGAAGCCGAAGCATGGGCCCGGTTGGCGATCACGCTGCCGGACGATCCGCTTGCCGATGTTCGCAAGCGGCATTTGGCGATTCATTCCCAGCTGACCGTGAAGACTCCCTGGCAGTTGCCCGAGAGGATGGTTGGATCGCGGATCGATTTGAGCGATCTTCCGCTTGTCCAGTGGTCTGCGGCTCGATCAGACAAGCCGATTGCGGCTGATTTGGCCGCGGGCGAGATTCGCTTTGAGGATCAAGCTGCCCAGCGAGGTTGGGTTCATACCTGCGCGATCGCGCCCGAGGCCGTTCAACAAGGACATTGGATTTTCCAAAGCGTTGGCGGCGGCGTTGGCGTGATCGATTTTGACCTCGACGGCTGGCCCGATTTTGCCGCTGCCATGCTGGACGGCAAGCCGCTTCAATCGAATTCGTCACCGAATCGCCTATTCCGCAATCTGGATGGAAAATTCGTCGACGTCACTGCCGCAACCGGATACCGGGATACCGGATTCGGCCAAGGAATCACAGTGGCCGACTACAACGATGACGGATTCCCCGACATTTTTGACGCCAACATCGGCCGCAATCGACTCTATCGCAACAACGGTGACGGAACGTTTCAAGAAGTCGATGCCGGTTTGGAAAGCGACGATTGGACGGCCTCTGCCGTGATCGCGGACATCGACGGAGATTCGATTGCCGATCTGTACGAAGCCAATTATTGCAGCGGTCGGGAACCCTACGAGCAGCCGTGCCGCAACAACAAAGGCATTTCGACCTGCCCGCCGCTTCAATTTGACGCGCAGACTGACCGGGTTTGGAAAGGGCGAAGCGACGGCACTTTTCAAGAGATGACGAAAGATTGGATGGAGCAAACCTCGCCCGGCCGAGGGCTCGGTGCGGTGGTCGGCATGTTGGATGAACGCCCCGGTTTGGATCTGTACATCGCCAACGACATGACCGCCAACCACCTTTGGTCCGCAGACTTGCAGGAACCCCCGTTTCGTTTGACCGATCTGGGTGCCATTCGAGGCTTGGGATTCAATTCGCAATCGAGCTCGCAAGCCTCCATGGGCATGGCGGCGGGCGATCCCGATCAGGACGGAGACATCGACTTTTTTCTCACTCACTTTACCAAAGACCACAATACGTTTTACGAACAAGTGGGACCGGGATTGTGGGCCGATCGATCTCACCAATTCGGTTTGGCCCTGCCGTCGATGATGATGCTGGGCTTCGGGACGGAGTGGGCAGATTTCGATAACAACGGAACGCTCGAGTTGATCGTCGCCAACGGACACGTTGACGACGTGGATCGTGCCGAGATCCAATACCGCATGCCGCCACAGTTGTTTCAAGTCGATCGGCGCGGCCGCTATGCGGAATTGGACCGCAAAAGCTTGGGGAAATATTTCGAAGGCGAACATCTGGGACGCGCTTTGGTGAGTGTCGATGTGAATCGAGACGGCAAAACCGACGTGGCAATCACTCACCTGTACGACCCCGTCGCGCTGCTGGTCAATCAAACCCGCAGCAGCGGCCAATCGATCGGACTAGAACTGAAATCGGTTCACAGCCAACGTGATGCGATCGGTGCCAAAGTCAGCATGATCATCGCCGGCAAAAAGGTTTTTGCCCAACTCACTGCCGGTGACGGGTACATGTGCAGCAACCAGCGACGCATCACCGTCGGCACCGGCGGCATCGACCAGGCCCAGGAGGTTCACGTGACCTGGCCCTCCGGCAAAACGTCCAACTTCGGAACGCTAGCAAGTGGACGAGACTACCTGCTGGTAGAAGGGGAAGAAGAGGCTTTTCTGTTGCACAACCACGAAGACTAAAGACAGGCTCTCTCCCTGCCTCCCACTCTCCCACTCTTCGATACAAGCAAGACCAGTGTTTGAGAGTGGGAGTGGGGGAGAGTGGGAGAGATCAACGTTGGAATACTGTCTCTTCTTGTTCGATGATCAGGTAACGGGAATTGAGTTTCAATTCGTCGAAGGTTTGCGTCGTGCCGCTGGGCCATTTCACTTGGATGTGGTCGACCGATTGGGCGCTACCCAATCCGAAATGGATCACCGATTCGTTGGTGCACATCAATCCGTCGCCGCCGACCTGCCAGGCGGTCCAGGTTTCGCCGCCGGCATGCACGACCACCTCGGCGCCGATTGCTTCGCGTTCGCTGATCACACCGACCGTTTCGATCTGCAACCAATTTTGGCTCGGCGAATCGTTCTGCAATAGCATGATCGGGCTGTCCAGGTGATTGCCCAGCAAATCGATACGGCCGTCGCGATTCCAATCGAATACCGCCAGGGTGCGGCCGAGCCGTTTTTGTTGCCAATACGGACCGGCCGACTGCGGATCTTGCGAAACAAATCCTCGGTCGCTGCCCCGCATGAGCTGCGGAAGCATGCGAAACGGCATGCCTTCATGTCGGGCGTCGTAAACGTGTCCGTTCAATACCGCCATATCCAGCCAACCGTCGTTGTCAAAGTCGGCCGCCTGAGTTCCGAAGCCGAGTACTCCCAACGAAGGTTCGTAAACGTGATACCTCACCGCCTGGTCCAAAAAGAAACCGGTGCGGCTTTGCAGGAACAGGTTCGACGGTTCGTTATGAAAATTGGTCACATGCAAATCGAAGGTGCCGTCACGATTGAAGTCACCCGAAGCGATTCCCATGCAAGCCTGGCTGTCACCATCGCGTCCCACACCGCAACCGCACACACCCGCTGAATCGACAAGGTGGAAAGGTGCACCGTCGACACCGGAGGCGGCAGCGCTTGTCCAGTAGTGATTGGGATCGGCATCGTTGGTGATGAACAGGTCATTGCCCTGTTTTCGGTTGAAGTCAGCGATGATCAGCCCAAAACCAAGCCGCGGGCTTTCCGACAATTTGGCGCCTGCATCGGTCCAGGAAGCAAACGTCCCGTCCGGTAGAGATCGATAGATACGGTCCGCGGCCGTACCGAACCGCTGCGGCTGGCAAGCCAAGTAGTCTTCGCTGCAGCTGATCTGGAAGGCCTCGGGATCGTCGATGTAGTTCACTTCGACGATCTCGGGCAAATGGTCGCCGTCCAGGTCACCGAGTCCCAAACTGGAAGTCCAACGATCGCCGCGGCCGGGAACCCAATCATCGGCTCGTCGAAAAGTTCCGTCGCCCTGATTGATGTAACAAACGTTCGCTCCGATGTTGGCGACCAACAGATCCGGGAAACCATCTTGATTCACGTCGCCGGCGCAAACGCCCTGCCCGTAACTTCGGTCTCCGGTCAGCGTCGATTCAGTGACGTCCGAAAAACGTTGGTCGGGTGTTAAACGAAAGAACTGGTTCGCGGTGGAACTGCGGGGGTCATTCGGTTTTCCCCCCGATTGAACGATGTAGATGTCGCAGCGACCGTCCAGGTCATAGTCGATCACCGCCAAACCGCCGCCATTGACCTGAAAGGGAAAAAACTTGCCACCATCAAGCGGAAAACCAGTTTCTGTCTTGACGTCCATTCCTACCTCTTTGGCGACATCGCTGAACTTCAGCCCATCGACCAAGTCGGCAGTCGCAGGCTGCTTGGTACGTCCAGCCGCCAGGTCAATCTTCGGCAGCGGCCACTGCTCGATTTTCAAGCCGGTCAATCGTTCCAGCCGTGCGGCACGAATCTGCTCGGCCGTTGCTTTCTGTTCCCAGGCAACCATCGCTTCGTGACGCTCCGTCAACTGGGGAATGTACTGCTGCAATTGCCCGCTCATCTGTGCCGAATGCATCAACCACGCCGACGATTCCCAAGGCCGCAATTGCTCCTGAAGCTGCGTCGCGATCCAGGCGGCCTGCACGGCGTCGGCATCTTTGGCGACGCGAAAGATCTTGTCCAACACATCCAATCGGTCACGGGGAATCGTTGACGGTATCTCGTCACCCACCAATTCCATGGCGTGAATCAGACCGCGCAGCGAATGCCGATCGGTAGGATCACGCAACAACGCTTCGCCATAAGCCCGTATTGATTCTCGGCTGCGATCTTGCAACGAAAGCCAATCGCCGATCGCTCGCCAGTATTCGGGTTGATCTTCAATCGCCGCAGGCAGACTGCCCAGCCAACGAGCGAATTGGTCCAGCTGGCCCGTTTCGATCAACACCCGTCCTTCGAAGGCCGCAGCGGCAGTACTTTCAGGAAAGCTCTCCCGCACTTGCCGAACCGTTGCCAACGCCTCGTCGCGATTCAGGTCGACCGAAAATTCTCGCCTGGCTTGTCCCAGTTGAAAGAGACTCGTTTGCGATGGATCGACCAGGCCGTCATAAGAGACCAACAAAAATGGATGCGACAGTTCAATCAGGCTGAGCGATTCCGCTTGATTCACCGCGTGCAACCGAATCAGCTGATGAACGTGCTTGCTCGCTTCGTAGCGCCTTCCCTGCCCATTGAGCAGCTGCGCGAGCAGACGATGGGCTTGGACATTTTGGGGATCCAATCGAAGCAGCTGTTTCAGGTTTTCTTCGGCCGCGGCAAACTTCCCACCTTGCAGATGCCAATCGAAAGCACGAATCAGCAGTGCCGGTGCGTTCTTTTCATCCTGCTGAGCAAGCTTGGCGGCCAAATCGCCCGCTTCTGAGAACTGGCCCGAGTTGGCATGCAGTTGCAGGGCCAGCTCCATCGCTTGCCGATCCTCCGGCGCGGCGATCAAGACTTCTTGGATCAGCGACAATGCTTCTTCGAACTGCCCACGTTGGCTCAACTCGCTCGCTCGTTTCAGCTTCGATTCCGAATCAGGCCGGCTGGCAACCACATTGTCTTTGGAACTTGGTCCCGACCGCGAATCGCCGCAACCGGCGGCTACCAATGCAGCCAACGCCAAAACTCCGGCGCAACGAGCGATCGAGCATGCAGGAGTGTTTGGCATCGATACAGGCGTGGGCACTTGGGCAAAGAGCGATGGTTCGCAGGCCGGCTTGTCGAAAGCCGGCTAACCTCATCGTCCGATACCCGCCGACTCCAGGCAAGCCGGCCAGTCAGCGAAGTTCTTTCTCCACCAGGTGATTCCGCACCACGTTCGCCGCGTCCGCCGACTCGTCGTTCCAGATGTAGAGCAGCAGGTGGCCTTTCTGGATCAGTCCAGGCCGTGCCAGCTCTTTGGCTGCCGCTTCGCTCTTGCAATGCAGCGTGTAGACGCCGATTTCGGCCGAACCAGTTCCCGTCCATCCGGTAATGATTGCCGCGTCGACCCGATCGCGAACCCGCTGCCCCGTTCCGACGAATGCCGACACCAGTCGGTAGTAAGCCTCGTCCATGCTGCTGGCTCCCGGAATGACGACAATCGGCAACGACTTGGCCGGCCGATATCCTGCCGGCAACTCGCGATCGGGAATCGTTAGAAACTGAATGTCGTCTCGGTAAACCTCCAGCCGACGCTTTGCTTCGGCGGCATCGATCGGCACTGGCCGAAAGCAGAATCACCGGGCGAAAAAAGCCCATCACGATCGGCACACCTGTCAAACTTGACATGGCAATCTGAACCGAACGCCGCAGTCCCATTCGCGCCGCGCAGCGGTGCATCGTCTGGATCACTTCGTCCGAAACCGGCGTAACGCCGACGGTACGAAGACGCACCATCGTGACCAATCCGTGCAGCGGCCTGATCGTCATCAGTTTGCTCTCGCGCAGCGATCGGATGACGATCGCGTAAATCGCAGCGATCACTGCGACTTGCCATACTGAATGCAGCAACATCCAGCCGATACGCTCTACCAAAACCACGTCAAACATCACCCTCTCCTCATTCCTCGTGCAAGCCGCGACGAACTGGTTCAGGAATCTTTTTCCAACGTTTCGATCAGACGCCGAATTTCCGCCAAGTCTTCTTTGGAGGCGTCCTTGGTCGACAGCGCCTGCATCACCAGGCTCTTTGCCGATCCGTCGTATACCTTTTCAATCAGATCACCAAGCATTCGCTTCTGCGTCCGCGCCTGCGTTTGGGCAGCCCGGTACAGCTGCGGACGAACCGAATCGTTTCTTTTCACCAGCCCCTTGCCCAACATCACCGACAACATCTTGACGGTGGTCGAGTAAGTCGTCTCTTTGTGTTCGGATAGCCGATTGTGAATCTCCCGCGCCGTGGTCGGACCAAGCTCCCAAAGCAGATTCAAAATCTGGATTTCGACTTCCGTCGGTTGTGTCGATACAGGTCGAGCCACGCCAATCTTCCCTCCTCCGAACCCCCTCTCGGAAAACTTGACGAACGAATTCGCCACTGGTGCAATACTAAGCGAACGAATTCGCCAAGTCAACTCAGTTTGGCGAAAAAATTCGTCACTCGTAGGCCGACTTGTCCCGAGTCGGCAAGCGCACCGTCGGCCAGTTTTCCAAACTGGCTGCGTTGGCCAATTCCAGATTCGCCGACTTGGGGACAAGTCGGCCTACGAGTGAACATGAAGATTGTGTGACGGCGCGGGATTGGCGGTTTCTCGGTTGGGTTGGCAGGGTTAGCTTCTTGGCTTTGACTAGTCGCGTTTTCTGACGATACCTTCCGCGCTCGCTTGATCGCATGACTGTGCATCTCCCATTGCTCATCCAACTGGTCGGTGCCGTGCTTGTGGCTGTCGGCCTGGTCTCTTTTTCGGGCTGCTGGCCGACATCGGAATCGACCGGAACCAGCTACCATTTACCGGAGGTCGAACCGACTGCCGCCGACCGAGCCAACCCGAACGCCGCCCGCCAATTTCGGTTGGACGGTCCCCAGCCAAGCGACGAATCAGCAGCAGATTGGCCACAGTTGTTTGGCCCCAGTCGAACCTGTGTCGCAGCCGACCAACCCGTCAATCTTGCTTGGGGAGCGGAGAGTCCGCCTTTGCTTTGGAGCATCGATGTTGGTACCGGCTATGGGTCGCCGGTCGTCTCTGCTGGGAAGGTCGTCTTCAATCACCGAATCGACGAAGAAGAAATCGTGCAGTGCGTCCGTGCCGATGACGGTACCACGATTTGGCAACATCGATATCCGACCACCTTCAAGTGCGAAGTCGAATATAGCGATGGACCCTACAGTACGCCGGTGATCTCGACCGATCGAGTTTATGCCGTTGGCGGCCAAGGGCAGTTGTATTGCCTTGACCTGCAATCGGGTGACGTGATTTGGCAGCGACAGTTGCACCAGGAATTCGGTGTGGAAGACGACTTGTTTCCCGTCGGCGCCACGCCGTCGATCGTCGATGGACAGCTGATCTTTAACTTGGGCGCGATCGATCGTGATGCCGGGATCATCGCGCTGGACGCTTCGACCGGTGAAGACCTTTGGCAGTCGACCGATCATCCGGCAGGCTATTGCAGCCCGTTGGTCGCCACCATTGGTGGGCAATCCTTTGTCTTTGTGATCACCAACGTTGGCTTGGTTTCGCTCGACCCGGCAAACGGCAAGATGGATTGGATGGTCGAACATTACGGTCGCGCACCGATGTCGTACAACGCGGTATCACCGTTGTTGAGCGGCGACAAGATCTTGCTGGTCACCGGTCCTGGACCCGGCGCCGTCTGTGTGCAAGTACAGCCGGATCGTGGATTCAAAGAACTTTGGCGCGACCGCCGAGTGCTTGACAGCCAGTACAACACTCTGATGTTGCAGGGTGACCATGCGATTGGCTTCACTGCCGCCGGGCAAGGGGGCGCGGAACTGCGCTGCGTCGACATCGCCAGCGGCAAACTGCAATGGCGATACCACTCGGTGCTCCGGCGCGGCCAGGGACTGGCGGTCGGCGGCGCGCTGGTGCTGTTGGGCGAACGAGGCCACTTGGCAGCGCTGCTTCCCGGTGATGGCGAACCTCAAGTGTTAGCATTCACCGAAGAAGCATTGATGACCGAGCCATGTTATTGCGCCCCGGCACTGGCACAGTCCAAGCTGTACCTGAAAGACGAGCAACGATTGGCCTGCTTTGATCTTTCCATTTCAGACTGAATTCCAAAATCGCCGACTTCAAACAAGCCGGCCGACGAGAATTCGAACGCAGATTGAAAGATCTGTGAGAATTGACACCATTTCGTGGTTGTATCAGGTAGCCGCGCCGTGAGCCCCCATCTCTGCTCGGTGGATGACTTGTTGGGCGGAGAGCGTGGCGAGGGCTTTGAGCGCCAGCTGCGGATTGATCTGGCAACCAGCCGGAAAGAGCGAGGCGTCAGATACGGATAGATTCTCGATCGTTTGACCACTGGCCTGCACTTGAAACGTTTCCCGATCGACGACGTCTCCCAAGGAGGCTCCGCCTTGCGGATGAGTGGTCAGCAGATTGACGAAGGCGGGGCCACGGCGGCGAATTTGTTGCAGCGCCCACTCGAAATCTTCCATCGAACGAATGACGGCCGGGCGGCCGCATCGCATCAAGATCGATTTGGTCGGCAAATACAACTTGACTCCGTCACCCGGTTTGGCGGCGGCAAAGTAGATCCTAGCGATCCGCCGCATACCCCGTAGCAACATTTCAAATTCGTCACAGTCGAATTCCAGGTGAAATTCTCCGCAGCTATCGACATAGTTGCTGCAGCGGACCTTGGTGGGAACGACGATCCCCGACATCGAAAGATGGTTGAACTTCCGCATCACACAAGCGAATTCCTTGAACCATCCCGTCAAAGCCAATGCCACGGTGCCAGGAAAGTGAAACCAGTTTTCCAGCGTCGGTTCCTCTAGCATCTTTCCGTCTTTCTCGATCGTCCGACGATCGACCAAGAAACATTGGGTCACGCCCGGTTCAGGATGCCCGCTGTTGGAGGGCCAAATCGGATTGTCAAACATCGCGTAAATCGCCGTACCGACGTTGGCTGTCAACCGTTTCCCAAGTTCGCGGTTGGACAATCTTGCCGAGCGAAGACTTTGGGCGAGCAACTTGTTGGTCGCCCCAATTCCGGCCGCGACGACATACTCATTGGCCGACACGGTGGCCCGGTGGTAGCGTCCCGACTTGTCGCGATGGCGAACGTCGAGCCCGTCGACCCGCAGCGTGCCACTGTCGTCGCGGCGGATTCGCAACCGATCGGCACAGGTTCGGTAGGAAACGGCAGCCGGTTCAGGATTGTGCAGCGCCTGAACCAGAAAACTGTTGGCTCCCTCCGGCGAATAAGGGTGAACACCGCCAATGTGATCGCCAAAGCTGTCGACCGAGTTGTCGCTGCCGCAACCCAAGCATCCAGACCTCATCGCCACCGGTAGCGGTTGCACTTCTTCGCCCAGCGCTTCGCAACCTTCTTTGAATCGCAAACTGCGGTCGCTGATTTGATCCTTCGTCACGGTGGTGTTCACGCCCAGTTCGGTTTGGATCGAAGCCATCAGTTGGGCAAACTGCTGGTAGGGAACGTTCTTGGGTTGTCGGTCTCCCCAGCTATCGTAGGCCGATTCGGTCATCGGCAGGTGGATTGCGTTGTTGACATACGGCCCGCCGCCAAAGACACGAGCCTGGCAGACATTGATCGTTTGCTTGGGCGGTATTTTCTTTCTTTTCGACGGGATCACCAGTTCGAGTTTGGAGTTGACTTTGCCCAGTCCTCCCGCGATTTGACCGGCTCCGTCCTTGTACAGTCGATAGAGAACTTCATCACTGCGTGGCGGGGCCAGTCGGACCGATCCGTCGTCCATCGGGATCTTTTGGACAAGTTCATCGGGGCTAACGTAGTCACCCACGTCAAGGATCAAGACTCGCAGCCCCGCGGCGCTCAGCCGCGTCGCGGCCGTGGCTCCGCCGGCACCGCTGCCGATCACGCAAACGTCATAGTGGACGGACAGGTCGGCCAAAGGTGGCGCCGGAATCGACACCAGGTGTTTGGGGTTTTCGCAGTCCGCCGACCAACCCAGACCGATCAACTCCCGCGCTGGCTGCCGCGAATGAATGACCAACCGCCCCAGCATTGCTAATCCACTGACCGCCGTGTGCAGCAAATGGTCCTCGGTCCACTCGATCCGCGGCGGTGACGATTTGCTTCGAGGTGTTTCGCCCTGGTTCAGCACTCGTCTCAGTTCCGCCGGCGGTAAGCTGTGCAAGTGTCGTCGGACGTGCTTGAGCGAATAGAAATCCAGCCACAAGAGCGCCACGCTGATGCCGTATTGCAAACGTTTCGGCAAGTGTTCGGCGTAGACCAAGATTTCCCGCGCGACCTGGCAGGCGTTGTCTCCCTGCTTGCCGCACCAGAGCGAATCAATCTGAGCCCGCACAATCGCTACGAGGGTTGGAAACCGCTTTTTGTAAACCGGTTCCAGAGGGCAAGCGGGAATTTTGTTCGAGTCACCACCGAGCCCAAAAGGCAACAAACCTGCCGCCACGGTGCCCTTCAACAGGTCGCGGCGTGCAAAAACCTCAAAAGAAGAAAAATCCAGCATCCTTGCCAGCCTGAAGTACGGTCCATGAGAGAGGGAAAGGCCATGACATGTCCCGGTGACAGGAAACTGCCAGGAAAGGTTCGGGGCGAGATGGCTACGCTTTTTGATCGACCCACCACGGCGATGTTTCGAGTCGAATTTGCTCGAGAACAGTGGTGACGAGAAACGCGGTTCCAAGGGCAACCATGTTTAACGATTATCAAGATCGAAGAAGATCGGAAGGATGATCCGAGCGGAGGACGTGGAACTGGCAAGCGGTACCCAAACTAACTTGACGAGACCGGCTGCGATTTCCGAGCGACCTCGATATCCGTTAACCTGAGAAGGATCGTTGGGGAGGCCCACCGATTCAAACTTGACTTGCTTCATGAACGCCGGGGGATTTTGCATCATGCGCTATCGATGGACCGCTGTGTTACCGCTGTTTCTGATCACCTTCGCCACGTCGGCCAGTTGGGCACAGGACGATGATGGCCTGGTTCCGATGGAACCCAAACATATCGCTCGGCTCCGATCGGTGACCGCCACGGAAATTTCTCCCGACGGAAGCCGCGTCGCCTACACCGTTTCCGTCCCTCGCCAGCCGATCGACGAAAAAGACGGCCCGGCCTGGTCCGAGCTTCATGTTGTCGCCGACGATGGAACCAGCCGCCCGTTCATCATCGGCGAAGTTTCCATCGGACATCCCCAATGGTCGGCCGACGGAAAATGGATTTACTACACCGCCAAACGCGGTGGCGACGAAGAAACCGTGGTGTACCGAATCGCCGTCGACGGCGGCGAGTCAATTCGTACTCTCAAGCACTCCACCGCGATCGAAGGATTCGACTTGTCACCCGACGGCAAACGGATCGCCTTTATCGCCAAGGAAGAACGCGATAAACAGAACAAAGAGCTGCGCGAAAAAGGTTTTGATCAACAGATCTACGAAGAGGATTGGCGACGCTCGCATGTCTGGATCACAACGATTGATCCGCAGGCAACCCAACTCGATTCGAAAACCGAGCCCCGCAAGTTGGAACTCGACGGTTCCGCGTCGATGGCGAAATGGAGTCCCAGCGGGAAAGAATTGATGGTGGTTCTGGCACCAACGCCGTCGATCGACGACAGCTACATGCACAAACGAGTCCACGTGCTGGAGTCAGAAACGGGGCGGCGGATCCTTTCGGTCAACAATCCCGGTAAGTTGGGCGACGTGGTATGGAGCCCCGACGGCAAGCGGCTGGCGATGGTTTCCGGTCGTGACATCCACGATCCTCGCGAAGGCCGGTTGATGGTCGTCGGAATCGACGGCAACGAGAAGTTGCATGAATTGATGCCCGGGCGCGAGGTCCATGTTCGTTCGATCGCCTGGAAAGATGATTCGAACCTTTACTGGTTGTCGGCCGATGGCGTGTCGTCCCAGTTGGGAGAAGTGAATCTCGGCGGCGAAAGTAGCGTGCATCTTCCTTCCGGTGGGCCGACCGTCTTCACCAGTTTTTCGCTTGCCGACGCCGGCCAGATCGCCTTGGTCGGCCACGCTGCGGCGCATCCAGGCGAACTCTTTGTGGCCGACGATGTCGCCGGACCGCCCCTCCGCGCATCCGATGTGAATCCCTGGCTGACCAAGATTCGACTGGCCAAACAGACTGCGATTCGCTGGCAAGCGCGAGACGGTTTGGAAATCGAAGGGGTGTTGGTCTACCCGCTCGATTACGTCGAAGGTCGACGCTATCCGACCATCATGTACGTGCACGGCGGACCGGAATCTCACGAGTCCAACGGTTGGCTGACCAGTTACACGCGTCCGGGACAAGTGGCTGCGGCGCGTGGCTTTGCGGTCTTCTATCCCAACTATCGCGGCAGCACCGGGCGCGGTGTCGAGTTTTCCATGATGGGACAGCGCGACGCAGCGGGCAGCGAGTTCGATGACCTGGTCGACGGAGTCGACCACCTGATCAAGCTGGGCGTCACCGACAAAGATTCGGTCGGCGTCACAGGTGGATCGTACGGAGGATACGCCTCGGCATGGTGTTCAACGTTCTATTCCGAACGGTTTGCGGCCAGCGTGATGTTTGTCGGAATCGCCGACAACGTTTCCAAAGTTGGCACGACCGATATTCCGGAAGAGATGTTTTTGGTGCACCACCGAATGCGGCTGTGGGACGATTGGGAATACTTCTTGCAGCGAAGTCCGATTCGCTACGTGCAACGAAATCAAACGCCGACGTTGATCCTGCACGGAAAAAACGACCCGCGAGTGCACCCGTCGCAATCGCTGGAACTGCATCGCCATTTGAAAACGCTCGGCAAAGCGCCGGTGCGATTGGTGTTGTACGAGGGCGAGGGCCACGGCAATCGCAAGGCGGCATCCCGACTGGACTACAACTTGCGAATGCTCCGTTGGATGCAACATTTCCTTCAAAATGAAAACGACGCTGCGCCGGTGATCGATTTGGATTACCGCGCGGCGCTGGGATTGCCCAAGGAGGAATGAAAGTGCGCCGGTGGCGAAAGGAAACGACCACCGCTAGAACGGATCACACGAATGGGAAGCGGGCTTGGCGGGAGGCGCTAATAAACAAGATTCGCCCCGAAGTCAGGGATCTTTCCCGATTGGACCTGCCTGGTCCAATCCTCTAACTCCTCGGCACCATGTTCCCAGAATTCCGCGCACAATCGAAAGTACTGCAACACGACCTCGCGCTGGCCCCGTTCCAGCAAGTCCTTTGCCAGCGCCATGTTTGGGCCAAACGACATCAGGTTGGGTGACCCTTTCGTTTTTCCCGACGCAAGGAGGCGAAGCTTGGCACTTTCGATATCCCCTCTCTCCAAAGCGACGCAGCCCAAGACGAAGTTTCCGTAGTGAACGGCGTTCCCGTTGTCACGAAAATACTCGGGCAGCTCGCTGCTCTTGGCAAGCGACAGCAGCTCCGAGGCATAGTTGGCGGCGCTCTCGAATTCAAACGCGTCCAGCGCGGATCGTGCCAGGTCGGGTAGCGCGTAAATTCGCGACAAAATAGACTGAACTTTGTCTTCACCCTGCGGATCATCAAGTTGCTGATTTTCTCTGGCCCGCTCGGCCGCCTCATAAGCGGCAAAGCTTTTCGTCGCCAAAGGTTGATCGTGCTCTTCGTTACGCCGCGCTTCTAGAGAGTACAGTTGACCGAGTTCTTGTTGCCAGTGGTGTTCTTCCGGTTGCAGAGAACTCCCTTGCATCAATAGCTGCTCCGAGATCTTCCGATCGTTGAGCGTGAAGAACCTCGCTGCGTTGGCCAAGATGTTCGCGTTGTCGCTACTGTTCTCGACAGCCGCCAACCAAAGTTCCTTGGCCTGGCGATATCCCTCCGGATCTTCATGCTTGTTCAGCTGGCATTCGGGACATCCGCATGCTTCGACCTCGGCGGCGTTCTCAATCAACCAAAGGATGTGATCGCGCCGGGCAATTCTCGCTTGTTTCGATTCATACTGCCCCATCGTGTAATAGCCGGACAGCGCCAATCGCAGAGCTGTTTCGTGCTCGTTTCGGCTCACCCGCGATTCGAAATCGGTTGCCTGCCGAGATGACAGATTGCTTCCCAAACTCAGCAGCGCGTGACCGGCATGTTGACGAACTTGAAGATCAGAGTTGTTCAATGCTTTGGCGAGCAGCGAAACCGCCAGATCAACCGGCGGGTTATGCAAATGCAAATTGGTGGTCGTCATCATGCGAACCTCCACGTCGGGGTCGTCGAGGTCCGCTTCGAGCGTTTGGGCGTTCCAAACCCGATCGGCAGTCTTCGAAACATCCTCACCGGCAACATGCTCGCCGCACCACGGGCACGCACCCGCGATAAGCTGTCGATGAGTCGTCTTACAAGCTGGCTTGGTATCCATCGATCATCCGCCCGAATTGTCGCAAGAACCTTTTCGCGCATGATACACCGCGCCGACCAGGTCGTCTTCGATCAATTCTTGAACCGACAACGGAAAAACCGGCCACCGGTAGGACGAATCACACCAAGAAGAAAGTTCTTCCGAAAATGATGTGCTTGTTTCGCCCGTTCGTAACCGTACTCAGCCAAGCGGTACTCGTACTCGCCGCAAAATGCCACGAACGCCGCAACCAGAATCTCGCTGAGGGTAAAGAAATCAACAGGAGAAAGCTGAGGGAACAGAGAGCTTGATCTCCGTTACCTCAGCTTTCTCCTATTCAAATCACTTGCACAGCAGACAAGGATTTGAAGAGCCAACGCCAGGGTCGTGATTCGCTCCGCTTAGCCAGAAGTGTAAATCAGTTCTCCATTGGGGCCGATCAGAACCAGCACGTCTCGCGCTCGGGCGGCAGTGCTGCTGCTGTCGGACTCGGCGGCAACATCGCGAACTTCGACCGGCTCGACAGTGGCGAAGGATACGTCGGCTGCCATCAGACGACGGTCTTCCAGCGGCTGAATCGACGAAGAAAGGCGACGTCGCGGCCGGCGGTACTTGGGATGGTGCTTGGCGTCGCGCACCAGCAATCGTCGAAGGATTCGGTTCATCGGTCGGTCCTTGGTTGGGGATCATCCGTCGCGGCCAGTCAGCCGCACGAACCCTAGCCCGTCAAAGATCGTTTGGACCCGCCACCTTTTTTCGCGATTCGAACGATCTGCCGTTCACTCACTTCGCCCGTCGTCATTCTCTTCTTGATCGGTCACTTTGCGAAACGTTCGCAGTTCGATATTCGAGTAGACCGGCTTGTTCCACCACGTTCTTCGTCCGCCCGATCACCACCAGATTTGTCGTCAGGGAATGTCATTTCAACAGTCTAATCGACCGAAGCGTTCCGAATCGGTGGAGAAAGATAAGTATCGATCTACATGCCCCAGGGACGCAGGTCGATTGCCAAGATTCTTTGACAAGTTTTCGCGCCCGCTCCCGCCGGAAAATGTGCCGCACTCTTTGCGCCGGTTGGTTTGCCAACACATTCAAAGGAAAATCAAACGTGAAGCGGAGCGAATCGGCTACGTCCGTGGACCGAACCCGGTGGGCACCCATCGCTCTTGCACTGTTGATGCCTTTGATTGCCGGAACGATCGTGGGATTGCTTCAAGTTCAAGATCCGTTCTCCGATCGATACATCGCGGTGTCTTGGATCGTCTATTCTCTGGCGATGGCAGCGCCGATTGGATTCGCGACCTGGTTGACATGGCGTTTTCAGTTCACGGGCAAGCACTGGCGAAAACTTGCCTGCTATAGCCCGTTGCTGGCTCCTCCGAGTCTACTGTACAGCACGCTCGTGATGCGGGTCAGCCTCTTCGTTCAAAGCACATCCATCGAAGTGTTTCATCCCGGCGTGTCGTTTGTGCTCGGCGCGACCATCGCCGCTGAGATCTATCCAGATTGCCTTCAATTTACCACACTGGTGTCGACGTTATGGGTCATCCGCTGGTTGACCGGGATCTCCCTTGTTCGAGATCGTGAACCGGCGCGACCGCCAGCTCGATTCACGATTCGCTCGATTCTGGCGCTAACATTCGTTGCATCCACCATGTTTCTCATCATAAAACTGACAATGCAGTCGAATATCGCAGCCTTTGCCAAACGTGGATTTTCGCACAGCCCATTCAATTGGGCGAACATCCTCGGCATCGTGACTCCGATTTCATCTGGGATCGCGATCGCCGTCGCACTGTACCTGCTAGCGACCACCTCTCTTCGCAGCTTTCGTCACGCATTGATCCACCCGGTACTCGCCTTCGCAGTACTGCTGCTTCCTTCGATTCTGGAGAAGCAATTATTCGTGCTCATCAAGTTTGCGCCAGCAAACGTATCCATCCTGCCAAGCATCTTCAATATTCTTGGCGGACTATCCACACTCTTGGTGTGTGCCGGCTGCCTGCGCGTCCTGAAGTGGTCGGGAATAAGAATTGAATTTGAACAGAAGAACACAGCGAGTCGAACTCGATTGATCTCGCAACAGAAATGTCTAGCGCATGAGTAACGACGCGGCCAGGCAATGGAACCTGTTCACCACATGCCTCGGCCGATCGGGCACATCGGGAAAACCCTTAAAGTCAAGGTATTTACCAGCACGGATTCCACCGAACTGCCGACCATCTTCCGTACATCTATTCGTCAACTTTATGTGTCAATCAAAGTCGCAAGTCAATTCGCTGCGACTGTGTCTTACCCAATTTGAACGACGCTCTCTCCATCAATATTGCTCTTCAGTTTACGAAAAAAGTTCGGATTCCACCGTCGAATCTGTGTCCAGATCACGTTGGCGTCTCGGAAGTTCGAAAAATCCGATATGTTTCGTTCGAACACACCGACGTTCGCCGGCATCATTAGCACGCCGCCCCTTTCTTGCAAGTTCGCAACAAGGCTTTCAAGACTTCTCATCCCATGGACCAAGGGTACGACTACGAGGTAGTTGACCAGCGCTCGAGAAATCTTTCGTACGGAGTGGTTTTCGCCTATCTGCTGAATCACTCTAGCCAGCCGATCAACGAGCAACAAGTTTTTGTACTCCAAAATTGGGTCTTGTGGATTTTTATAACCGTAGAATCGTTGTAACGTTTCAAATTTCCGTTGCCCATCAATCAGTTCCACAATTTGTGCGGCGATGCGTTCGTCCGGCTGCACCTTCGCAGCATCGGAATCAACAACTCCAGCACCCTCAGAAAGCTCCATTCGAAATGGCTGCCGAGTGGTCCGTAATGGTGAGTCGAGCTTTCGCAACTCAAGAACAAAACCGTTTATTCGCGAAAGAAAATCAACGATCTTCTCAAGTGACCTCACGTATGCCAAAACACCAGCATGTGTGGTTCGGTCGCCAGGCTTGGCTAACAAGGATGTGTTACTCGCCAAACTTTGAATGGAACGCTCGACTTCCGGATTGTGACCGTGGTTATGAAAACGATGCAATGTGTCAAAAAGCAATCTTGGCAGATCAAATCGACTTCCGCCACCGATCACACTACTGAGCACCTCCTGACTATTGAGATAGCTGCCGGAAAACAACAAAGCGGCTTTTCGGATGTCATACTTCACACCTTTGTATTCGAACCTTTTGTCGTACATCGGTGCGATCATGTATTGAATGGCGGCGATCGATTCAATACGAACATCAAACTCGTCAAAAAAGGCGATGACGTTCGATTCAGGATTTGCGCTAATAGTCTTGGCCACTTCGACGAACGTTTCCGGAATTTGCCACGTGTGATGAAACTGTGAAATATTGAATGAAACGAACTTTGCGCCAAATCGCTTCTTGAATTGACCGGCCAAGAATGATTTGCCACTGCCCGGACCACCAAGGATTAGGCTATTGAGCGGCCTTTGTGGGTTTCCAGAGGAAAAATGAGTTTGCAGAGCGCTGACCGCCGACGATATATCCGCAGCGTGAACTGGATTCGCAGTACGGTAAATGTCAAGGTCATCACAGAAATTCTCGCATTCATTCACGGTCAGTCTGTGATGCGAGCATAGCGTCGTCAGGTAACAAACACGGCTTCTTTTATTCATCGGCTACGGCTCTTGTTGGGTGGGAGTTGTTTGTCGTCGATTCTCGTGAACACAATCCTTCCACCCACCGAGTTTTCTCCAAACGCACCGTAGTCACCCTCGAATTCAACATCCTGTTTTGGAGCAAATGCCCGCAGTTCAAACATGAATCCACCAAGGTTTCTTAGACGCAGCCGACTCCACAAATCTGCTACGTAACTACGGAAGTAATCGTTCAACAAGCCGCCAAATCTCTTGCGTCCAACGTTTCGTCTCACCCAACGCTTTCTGCGAAATTTCTTGTATAGATTCTTTGTTTTTTTTCGAGACGCATTTTTCAGTTTCCTTGCTAGTTGTTCAAGTTGGTCACTATGAGAATGAAGCTGATTGCTTGTTGTTCTGTTGATTGACGCTGCGACATAGTCCTTCGACACATTCAAACGTTGCCTGAAATCTGAAAGGAATGTTGAAGTTGCTTCCTGCGGAATCAAGGCTACAAGCTGCGCCAATCCAGTCGCCAGATCGCTGTAGTCAGGACTTGTGCTGTTGGCTGCATTTCGTTGACGGGCGATCTGCTGGACGTATTTCTTCAGGTATTCCAGCAGGCATAACGTGTCGTCGGTCAGTACGTCAGCAAATTTGCTCACCCCATTTTTTGTGATTGATTTTCTTAATCTCGAATCGGACGCGAAATCCGCGAGAAATTTTTCAGTAAAGTGACCATCGTGAATCTTCTTGTGTTCAGCAGCAAGAAAAGCTTTTGGCGTCTGGTAGATTTTCTGTGCGTCCTCGTTTTTTTTTACACAATCCCATGTCTTTCGATGATCCGTCATGTATTGGTTAGAAAAATAATTGGCAGCCGCTCTTGCTTCGCGCTGACGGATCTCATTAGAAGGATCAGCTACTCCCTGGAGTTTGTTGCTCCACACATCGTGAAATTCATCAAGCGAATGATCGACCCCCTGCCAGTCACCAGGTAGCAATAAATAATAGAGACACGTTAGCCTCGCACCTTCATGTGTTGAATGTGGTTTGATGTGACAAACTTCGGAAGACCAAAAACAGGGATGAGGCTGGTAGTGCAAGTACGCATCCCAGCGATCGCCGGTATAAACTCGAATTCCGTAACACCGCAGTTCACCACCGTACAGATCCAGAATGCAATAGCCGCGGTGGGTAACAACAATCTTGCCGTTTCCGTTGTCGGCTCTGATTTCGTACTCATACATACCGCGCAACATCAGCGCCCAGCCGAGCCGATCGTAAGCGAGGGTACGTGATGGGCCACCGGTATATTTACCTTCCAACCACTGATCAATCACTTCGGAGGGAAGTGCCGTTTGCAGGCGCCGAGGTGTATTCTCTGGAAGGGTGCGGTCCGCTTGATGCGCGGTGAACACAGTGATTTTAGCGGTCTCCGCGGGGCATCAGGTCAGCGACAGTCGGTTTTGACTGAAGCCATTTCTCATACACTTTGCTCCAAATCTTGCTCAACAGAATACAACGAAGTGTCATGACTTGCTGGCCTCCTTCGCGATGCCATCGCATTCCCGAAAGCTTCATCCGTTCACTGACAATCTGCTTGCATGCCGATTCGACTACCCCGCTACCGATCGGGTAATTGTGGGTACGGGCATCTGCGTAATCCATGAATCGCTTGTACCGGCGAAGGTACTTCTCGGCTTTCTCTGCATCACTGGCGTGTGACGATTTGTAACCGTGTTCCGATTTCATCTTCGCGATCGAACGCAACACACGACCATGCCCGCCTGGTTCAAGCAGCAACGCTCGCGTTCGCGAAAGCCAGTCTGCTCGGGATTCTTTCTCGAGCTTCAGGGCATCAGCGATGATCGTCAGACGCTCGCTGGCATGGTAGTAATCAACGACACGCGTGATTTTGATTCGACTACCATCAACGAAAAATTTCCGAAGCACATTCTTCCAGTATGCGGTCTCGATTTTGCCGGCGTCGGTCACGTAAACGATTTCGGGAAGATCGTCGCCACACGCTTTTACCACCGCCGTCAGAAGTGAAGTCAAATCGCTTGAAAGTGTCTCCTGATTCGCTTCCGGTGTTCGTCCCAGATACACCGTGCCTAGCTTTTTGCCATCGCTCAAGACACTGATGCAAGCAACACCGGCCATTTCAAAGAAACTCCACGGAGCCAGGCCGAGGGCAACACCATCGCGACTGACCGAAAGGACGGCAGTGCCGCCACCAGAGCGTGCTTGTTCGATCAGTTCGGTCAACTTGGTTACCTGAGCTTCCTCGCGCAGCGGTTCCAGCGAGCAAGTAAGCGTCTGCGTCAGCTTGCGCAACTTCTCATTGCCGATCGAAACTCCAAACCGATCCCGAATCATCTCTCGCGTACGGCCTTGTGTGCTGCCAGCGGTAGCAAATTGCCTACCGATGAGGTTCGCCACCGCGGGCGTAAATCCGTGTTCAATTCCCAGCAGTTGCTCCAAAGGAAAGAGCAATTTGCCGTCACGCCCTTTGCGGTAACGAGCACGTTGAAACGAGATTTCGCCGAACGACGTCACAATGTTGCTCCGCAGGCTCTTGGCAGCCAATCGTCGGAAATTCTTGCCGTTGTGCTTCACTGTACCCGGCATCCGCTCGATTTCCGGTTCAAGGCTCGCAACAAGCCACCCGATGACTTTTCGAGCAAATTCCCGCACGCAGTTGGCCAGCCGATTCTCCAACGTAAACATTCTGGCCGCCGAGACGGCGCCGGACACAAAATCGCGGACCAATTCAACGACCTTGGAGGTCAATTCGGCAGCGAACTCGGTTACCGAATTTGAAATTTCTTTCTCTGCGATTGTGCGAACAAGGCTTCCTGCCTTAACTTGAGCATCCATGAGGTTTCCTTTTGAGCTGTCTGCCTGAGAACAAACAGTTTCCTTGAGGAAGCCTCTTTTTGTGTAGACCAATCACTCCGTCAGATCAGGCGCATTACGCAGATCACACCCCTCTGGAAACATCATGATGCACCGGTAAGGGTATCGACATACTTTACAATACCGTTTTATTAGAGCACCTTTCCGAATCGCTTGCGAACATTGGCCAGCTGTATTTTCGTATACTGCATTCTGAAGAGATCTATTCAAGTCACGACGGAATATTAGTGGTCCTAGCAGCAGTCGCTCTGCTGAAACTTAAAGGCAGGATATCGAATACAATCCCGTTCACCCTGACCGTTTCCTACACAACTCGTGCAAACCCGCCAACACGCATCACCATTCACGTCGTTGTACGGTCGTAAGCGTCCAGGATAACCAGGGTTGACAGTGGGCATAGGCTCGCAGGTTTCGTTTCACTATTCGTGGAGGAGACCATGCCACGCACGCCTGATCCTGAGTTGCGCCGACGGTGGCGCGAATTGCTCGCTACGTTTGACTCGCAGCGGGAGACCGTTGGCAAGTTCTGCCACCGCAACGGCATTTCCACTGCCTCGTTCTACCATTGGCGAAAACGTCTCGCCGAACCACAATCAGCCCCGGCGATCATTCCTGTCGAGATCGTCCGACAAGCGGACGATGTCCCCAATGCAGTCGTTGTCCGCATCGGCCGGCATGTCGAGATCGAGATCCAGGCTGCCCACGCACACATTGCCGCTGACGTCGCGGTTGCCTTGGCAGGGCTTCAGATCGAATCGCACTCGGCCAGCGATCGGCAGGTGGGTTCATGATCGGTATTCCTACGGGCATCAAAATCCTGTTTTACACCGCGCCAACAGACATGCGCAAAAGTCATTGCGGGTTGTCGGGACTGGTTCGAAACGAGCTCGGTGGTGATCCGGCCGACGGGACGCTGTTCTTGTTTGTCAATCGAAGACGCGATCGCATCAAGGCGCTCTACTGGGACCGAGACGGATTGGCTCTTTGGTACAAACGGTTAGAGCAGGGAACCTTTGAAGTCTTTCGAGCCCAAGGCGATGCCAAGGCAATTCGGATCGACGCCACTGACTTGGCAATGCTGTTGGGAGGCATCTCGATGGAGACAGCGCGGAGACGCAAACGATTCAACAAGGCCGGGTAGCGAGTGTCGCGAATGATCCTACGAATAAGTTCAAGAGCAGGCGTTAATTCGCCTGCTCTTTTTTTGTCAAAACCGCTCAACTGCTCTTGCGCAATCAGAGAGTTTCGTTACCTTGTCCTGCATGTCGACTGCCGAACAACTCCTCCGCGAAAACGAACAGCTCAAGCAACAGCTTGCACAGCGCGACCAACAGCATGCTGCTCGCGAACAGAAATTGGCCGCGCAATTTCAGGCTCGCATGGAAGAGGTCAATCGTCTTCACCAAGAAGAGATCGAACAACTTAAACTGGAACAGAAACTTCTCATTGAACGCGTCTTTGCCAAGAGAAGTGAACGCTACATCGACGACCCGCGTCAACTGAGGCTGGATCTGAAAAGCGGTGACAAGGAGTTCAATTCACAGATCGAAGACGCCGTCGAGGGACTGCTGATCGCTGCCGACGAGATCAAGCAGGATGAGTGCCCCGAGAACTCCGGCGACAAGCTGAGGAAGCGGAACAAACGCGGCGACGGCAAGTTCCCCGAGCATCTGGTTAAACAGGTCGTCGATGTTGACTTGAGTGACGAAGAGAAGCAGGGCCTGACGCACATCGGTTACGACCCGGTTCAGAAACTGCACATGAAGCGACCGGAGTTCTGGGTCGTCGAAAGGCGCTACCACAAATACGTCGACCCAAGCAAGCGGCAAAGCAGTGGCGTGATTAGCCCGCCGCGTGAAAACAATCCGGCGCTGGTTAAAGGCGACCACTACGACAGCAGTGTGGCGGCCGAAATCATCGCCAATCGCTTTGGCTACCACCAACCGTTTTATCGACTGCAAGACCTGTTTGCTGCCGGCGGCTGGACGCCATCACGAAGCACACTGGCGGGCTTGCAGTCTTCGGCGGCCAATTTGGTCCTGCCCTTTTATCTTTACCTGGTCAGTACAGTACTGTCTGATTCGGTGATCGGCACTGACGACACCGGCGTGAAGCTGTTGTTGCCCAAGGTGCTTGGCGGGATCGATCGGGAAGACCCCAAGAGTGCTCGCGTCCATGAGGTTCTCTCGGCCGCAATGGCCGAGGGCAAGTCACACGTCAACGCGAAGATGTGGGCTTATCGGGGCGTGCAGGTCCCGGTCAACGTGTTCGACTTCACAGTCAGTCGCCACCGTGACGGCCCGGACTTGTTTCTCATCGACACGGAGTACCGAGGAACGTTGCTGGGAGATTGTTACGGAGCGAATACGGGAATCGAAATGCGTAGCAGTGGCGAAGTGGTTCACGCCGCGTGCAATGCGCATGCGCGCCGTAAATTTAAGGAGGCACTACCGACTCATGAGCGTCACGGCCGTTTCTTCCTGAGCTGCTACCACGAGCTTTACGACATCGAAGATCGCTCAGCGGTGCTGGACGCTGATGCGCGGTTAGAGCTTCGTCAGTCGGAGGCCAAGCCGATTTGGGACCGGATGCGCGACTATATCGCGAGTCAGACGCTCGACCTGTTACCGAAGGACGCGATGCAAGCAGCGATCAACTACGTTTGCAACCAATGGGACGGTCTGACTCGTTACTTGGCCGATCCGGCAGTCCCGTTTGACAACAACGAGAGCGAACAGTTAATGCGTCAGATCGCTTTGGGCCGCAAGAACTGGCTGTTCATTGGCAGTGTGCAAAGCGGCTACGAAATGTCCTGGCTGATGTCGATCGTTAGCAGCGCGATCCGCAATCACGTTCATGTTTCGATCTACGTCAAGGAGTTAATCGACGCGCTGTTGTCCGGCTCGACTGACTACGAGTCGTTGCGTCCCGACATCTGGGCCGGCCGACATCCGGAGCACCGCCGCGAGTACCGGACGGTCGAGCGTGAGGCAAAACTGAAACGCAAACGCGAGCAACGATCGCTCCGCCGCTTACTCAATCAGCCGTGCAACGCGTGACAAGTGCAAGGGAACGGATTGAACAATGACACGCAAGATCCTGTCCGACTTTCACTACACGCAGCTGCTGATCGATGGCAAGTGCCTGGCGTCAATGGACGCGTTTCATGACGAGCTCTCGCTCAAACTTGGTTTACCGCAGTGGTACAACCGCACTTGGGAGAGACTGCAGGAATGCCTGTCGTCGATAGGCAGTCCAAAAAACAATCTGTGTCGCCACTGGGAGTGGCGAAACGGAAAGCGTCTGGTGCTCTCGATCCATGACTTTTCGCAAACTTCATGCGATGCCGATGTGCATCTTCGCTTTTTGACGGTCGTCGCTACCGCCAATGCTCATCTTGCATCGACTGGCGGCAGCAACCGCATCTGGATCGACTACGTCGCATGACAGCAACTTCGATTACGAAACGACCCGACAATCGCTTCGCAACGAACCACCCGGTTCGCCAGTCGCCCCAGAACAGCACCGGCAAAACCACAAGGTGCTGCTGTACGCTTACGTACGGTCGATCGACCGCCAGGCGAAAACCGTTGTTGGAAGGTAGGCCAGGCAGGCCAGCCACTGAATGGTGGTGAGTTGGTTGTAGCGGCGATGCCCCATGTCGAACGCGTCACGATCGATGATGTCAGAGGCGCTCACATCAATGACGGCGTCCAGATGTCCGTGCACCACGAACAGCCCGATCAGCGAGCAACCCAGTATCGCGGTACATCCAGCCAGCGCGTATCCGAACTTCCGCGATTGACGAGCCACCACAACGCCATTGCACGCCATCAACACGACCGTGACCGCGCCCAGAATCTGCAACACCGCCGTCACTCGCTGCGTGATGAGTCCCCCGTCCATCGGATCGTCAAGCACATCGTGCGAGATCCGTACAACAAAGCCGGTGTAAAAGGTGAGCCCGCCCCAATACAGCGCGAACACCAGCAGCAACAAGGTGCGAAAAACCCCAACCATGATTCTTAGCTACTCCGGAAAATGCTCCCCCAAGTCCTTGTCGCCCAAAAGAGTACCGAAAGTGGGAATCGAACCCACTACCGAGGACACATTGACTTGGCGCTGCAACCGAACTGACCACACGTGTTCGCGATCACCACACTTCACTGGCACTGTACCGATGCAGAGGCCACCTTGTCAGTACCGCGCAACTTTACCCCTCTCCAACTGGATTGGCAGCACACCGGAGTCTGTTCCAGGTATGGCTGTCATTGCGTACAGATTCGTGACACTTCGGTCAGTTTCACCGACGCGACTTAGCCTAAGTTCAACTCGCCTCGGCCGATGCAGCCGACGGGACTTGCGCAGCTAAGTGGCTGAGCGGTTAATGGTCAATTCTGCACCGTTGCCTTCTGGAAGCTATATTAAGCTGGATGACCGAAGTCACACAGATTCTCTCCCTGATCGAACAAGGCGATCCAAACGCTGCTGAGCAGCTCTTGCCGCTTGTGTACGACGAGTTGCGCAAAATGGCGGCCGCCAAGCTGGCAAACGAAAGGCCAGGCCAAACTCTCCAAGCCACTGCACTTGTTCACGAGGCATACCTCCGCTTGGTACAGGATGTCGACGCGGAATGGGACAGCCGAGGTCATTTTTTTGCGGCAGCGGCAACGGCAATGCGCCGAATTCTTGTCGACAACGCACGCCGCAAAGCGAGTATGCGGGCGGGAGGCGGGCTGCAAAGAAGGCAAATCGATGCCTCCAATGAACCCGCGATCGAGTCAACAGGTGATGACATTCTGGCTTTGAATGAGGCGTTGGAGGCATTGTCCAACCAGGACCAACGCAAGGCGGCTCTCGTTGAATTGCGATGTTTCGGGGGCCTGACCAACTCCAAAGCGGCGCAATGTCTTGGGATTTCTACCGCCACGGCGGAACGTGACTGGGCCTATGCTCGCGCGTGGCTGCATCAACGCATGACATCCGAAGCTTGATTCTGCAGATACGCAAATCTACCGTTGGTCCCGGGCGAAAACGAGGGTGAAGGACAGTGGCAGAAACGAAAGATGGAATTCTTCGGAATTCATGATGGAATCCGGACATCGATTCCGCATTGGGAGTGACGCCGATTTCCTGATCCAAAATACCTAGGTGCACCCAGTCAATGAACGAAGAGTCACTTTTTGCAGCCGCGATCAAACTCGAGTCGGACCATGAGATAGCGGAGTATTTGGACCAGGCCTGTAGCTCCGATCTGGCGATGCGAGGTCGGCTAGAGGCTTTGATTCGGTCTCATAAGGAAGCCTCCGGATTGCTGAACCCTCGCGTGATCGAGACGGCGGAGATGCAATCATCCATCGAATCCGAAGGCAGCACGATCGGGCCGTACAAGCTATTGCAGAAGATCGGTGAAGGTGGCTTCGGCGTCGTTTACATGGCGGAGCAGAAACAACCGATTCGCCGCAAGGTCGCGCTAAAAATCATCAAGTTGGGGATGGACACTCGCCAGGTAATCGCGCGTTTCGAAGCCGAACGTCAAGCATTGGCTATCATGGATCATCCAAATATCGCTCGCGTGCTGGATGCGGGATCAACCGAAGCCGGCCGCCCCTACTTCGTGATGGAGTTGGTGCGCGGAGATCCGATCACGGAATACTGCGATTCACAACGCGTCACGACTGCCGAACGGCTACGTCTGTTTGTTGATGTCTGCCACGCTGTCCAGCATGCACACCAGAAAGGGATCATTCATCGCGACATCAAGCCAACGAACGTCATGGTCACCATGCATGACGGACGGGCTGTGCCCAAAGTGATCGATTTCGGTATCGCCAAAGCCACTCAACACGAACTGACTGAAAAGACGCTTTTTACGGAATACAGGCAGTTCATTGGCACGCCCGCGTACATGAGTCCTGAACAAGCGGAAATGTCCGGACTGGGTGTTGATACCCGAAGCGATATCTACTCGCTTGGCGTCCTGCTCTACGAATTGCTCACAGGGACGACGCCTTTCGAGGCGGACCAGCTTCGCCGCGCCGCGTTCGATGAGATCGTGCGATTGATACGCGAAACGGAGCCACCCAAACCTTCGTTGCGTCTGCATACACTCTCATCGGCGGCTGACGCTTCACAACATACTGCTGCTGGCCAATCTTCCCTCGAAAGCCAAGAACTGTCTAGCGGCGAGTCGTCCATTCAAGACATCGCCCGCTCGCGTCACACCGATCCCCAGTCACTCACCAATAGTGTGCGCGGTGATCTCGATTGGATCGTCATGAAGGCCCTGGAAAAGGACCGAGGGCGGCGATACGAAACTGCCAAAGAAATGGCGGAGGACATTGGCAGACACCTGCACAACGAGCCCGTCGCAGCGAGCCCACCTAGCGTGACCTACCGCCTACACAAGTACGTTCGTAGAAACCGCTCTTTCGTCATCGCGGGTACCGTAGTGACGGCATCGCTGTTGATGGGACTGATTCTTTCCGTGGCTGGATTCTTCCAGGCAGCGCGACAGCGAGACAGAGCAATCGAAGCAGAACGACAAGCCCTGATTGCCCGCGATGATGCCACAAGACAACGCGATGTGGCAACCGACGAACGCGATCGAGCGATGCGCGCTGAAACGCTTGCTGCTCAGCGGGGTGAACAGGCTTCACGCAAACACGAGGAGGCGGAGGCTGTGATCGACTTGCTAAGCGAGCTGATCGGATCGGCCAATCCTGAAGACTTGAAGGGCCCGAACTATACGGTGCGGCAATCGTTGGACGATTTCTCCAAGAAACTTGACAAACGCCTAATCGAACAGCCCGAAGTGGAGGCAACCATTCAGCTCATGATCAGCGACGTCTATCGCCAATTTCACCAATTTGATCGAGGACTGACGCACGCCACAAGAGCCCATCAATTGCGTAAGGAACTCTATGGTGACGAGCACGAACTGACGATTCGCGCGCTAAGCGCCAAGGGCCTGCATCTACTCTTCTCGCAGTCACCAAGCACGAGGGACGAAAGCCAACGAATCTTCGATAAGATTCGTGAACTGGATCCCCCTTTGATGCACGAAGATGACGAATTCGCGATTAGAACCAAAAATGCCATGACGATTCTACTGCCCCGCGCAGAAGCGCTGACAGGGTGGCGAGCCCTATTGGACGAATCAAAGTCCAAACTAGGGAGCGGGCACCCGACCACTTCGATGGTTCGGAACAATTATGCCGGGCGTCTGCAGTATTCCGACAAGCTCGAGGAAGCGGAACAGCTAATCCGGCTGTCGGTAAAGCACCAGGAGGCGTATGGCGGCTCCGATGACCCCGTTGCCAGCCAGTATCGTGTTACGTTGGCACTCGTCCTTAAGAAACGTGGCGATGACGATGCCGCCAAGCAGATTCTCACGGAAGAGTTGGCGCTTCAACGAAAACAACTCGGTCACATCCACCGCATAACGTTCAGAACCCTAGGATTACTTTTGGATGTCCTGTATCGCCAGGATCATACCGAAGCGTCCAATGATCTCTTTGCCGACTACGTCGACGCGATGAAACGTGAAAATGCCGAGCCATCATTGTTTAATCTGCGATGGCTGTTGGCCACTGTGAACGATCGCAAGAACTTAGCATCGCGGCCTAGAAACGACTTACTAAAACTTGCAGCACTCATTTACTTGGATTGGTCCAAACAAGCGGACGCCGACGCCATTGCATCCGCACGAGGATTCGGAACATCGCTCGCCGCTCGACTGCTTTTCAGCGGCCAATCCGACTTGGCAGAGCAGGTCACCCAAGCAACGTGGACTCCCGACGGCAGCGTCGATGCAACCGATCCGAGACGCAACAACGGTACCGTTGAAGAAACCGAATCGAAAGATTTGTCTTCGGACTAAGAACTCCTATCAGAACGCCCTCTGGAGGCTCAAACCAGGCAATCTGGCACGCGGCGCGGCGGTTGTGTTAGGAGTTCTAAGTTTAGCGAACCACTCATTTAGGTGGGTGCAAATTCAGCGCCGGTCCTCACCCCGACCCGGGTCCGTTTTCAATGCTGATTTCCAGTCGCGGGGCGAATCGTGCAACCGCCAGTCAAAATCGCTTTGTTTTCGCCGAGAAAGTGATCGCGCCGGCGACGAAGTCAAACTTTTAAATATTCCGTGAGCCCTTTCGCATTCGTGTGCCGCTTTGTTGGTAGAGGCAGGTCACTTCGATCTCGCAACTTAAACCCCCAGCAATGCAAGGACTTTAGCCATGCGTCGGCAACGAAAACAACTGAAGAAACTTCGGCGACTTGAAACTCTTGAGTCACGACAACTGATGGCTGCTGACATCGACTTGATCGGCGGGGTAATCGAGATTGTTGGCACAGATGCCGCCGAGCAGATCGTGATCGAATCCGACGCACCAACCAGTGGCAGCGCGGGCGTGACTGCGACGGTGACAGACCTGCAAAGTGGCGAAGTGACTTCGCAGACCTTTAGCTTGGACGAAGTGCAGAGTATCAAGGTCGAAGCTGGCGACGGTGATGATGAAGTGACCAACAACACGCCATTTGACATCGCTGCGTACGGCCAGGGCGGTGATGATACAGTTCGTGGAGGCAGCGGGCGCGACTTCCTGAACGGTGGCGAAGGCGACGACAGGCTATACGGCCGAGATGGTGGCGACGCGTTGGTAGGGCGCGAGGGGAACGACATTATGACCGGCGGCAACGGCGCAGATGTCCTATCAGGCGGCGCGGGCGATGACCAATTGTTTGGCGGCCCCACGGGCGACACAACAAGAGACGAGATGTTCGGTGGCGACGGTAACGATCGTCTGACCGGAAGTCCTGGGGCCGATCGAATGTTTGGTGGAGCAGGCGATGATTGGCTGATGGGGCTGGATGGCAACGACCAACTTTGGGGCGGTGCCGGTAATGATGAGCTCCATGGTGCCTCGGGCGACAACACCATCCGGGGCGGTAGCGGAGACGATCGGCTATTTGGTGACAATGGCGACGATTTTATGGCTGGCGGTACTGGCAATGACGAAATGTTCGGCGGATTCGGATCCGATTCAATGTACGGTGGGGACGGCGATGACGTCATGTTCGGTGGACGCGAGACCGTTAATGACATCAACGATGGCGGCAACATCATGAAGGGCGGTAAGGGCAATGACGTGTTGATCGGTGCAGCTGACACGGACACCATCGAAGGCGGTCAGGACATTGATGTCGTTCGGGGCCTCAGCGGTAACGATCTGATTCGCGGAAACGGTGGCGACGATGTGCTCTTGGGCAACAGTGGTGACGATGTGATCTTCGCCGGCGAAGGAAACGATGTCGTGTTCGGAAACACCGGGGACGACTTGCTGCAGGGTGGTACGGGCGATGATGTTCTGATTGGCGGAGAGGACGACGATCGACTCTACGGCGGATCTGGAAACGACGAAGTCATCGGCAATGCCGGATCGGATCGCCTCTATGGTCAAACAGGAAACGACAAACTGTTCGGCGGCTCGAGCGACGATCGCGACAACGAGGTCGGTGAGTTTGCTGATGGTGGCAACTACATCAGTGGCGGCTCTGGCGAGGATGAGCTGTTCGGTTCCGCCGGCAACGACACGATGCTTGGCGGAAGCGGCGACGACTTCCTACGCGGTCGCGATGGCGACGATACCATGAGCGGTGGAAAAGGCGAGGATTACCTCAACGGTGACGCAGGGGATGACAACCTATTCGGCGACGGAGACAAAGACTGGCTGTGGGGCGGAGCTGGAGATGATGAACTCCGTGGCGGAGCAGGAGACGACGTTGCGATTGGAGAAGCTGGTAACGACACGATCCGTGGCGGAGCGGGCAACGACAACCTCCAAGGGTCTGAGGACGACGATACCATCTACGGTGACGCAGGCAACGATCAGATCCGTGGCCAAGCCGGCACCGACTGGCTGTTCGGCGGTGACAACAACGACACCATGCGAGGTGGCGCTGGAACGGACTTCATGTTCGGAGAAGGCGGCAACGATACCATGTACGCGGCGTACGACAATAGCGAGACCTACGTTGACAGCCATAACTCGATGTACGGTGGTGACGGAATGGACATCATGTGGGGCTCGTCCAATCGGGATGACATGCACGGAGGTGAAGGCTACGACCGAATGTACGGCCTTGGCGGCGACGACGACATGTACGGCGATGGCGGTAGCGATCTGATGTACGGAGGCGAAGGCAATGACACGATGCTGGGCGGTGAGGGCCGCGACGTGATCAACGGAGGTGAAGGTAATGATGACCTTCGTGGAGGCAGCGGACGCGACACGCTTAACGGAGACGCCGGAGACGACAAGCTGGACGGCGGTTTCGACGGCAAGAAGGATCGGCTCCAGGGTGGTAGCGGGGCTGACACATTCGTCCGGCACGTCAAACGGAGTCCTCTACAACTGGAAGCTGACGAGATCCGCGATTGGGAAGTGAACGTGGACCAATTGATGATCCAGTGGCATTAGAATGGACGACGTGTTTCACCGCGCACCGCGTTGCGCGGTGAAACATTCACTCCCCAGACCATTCGTACTTAACTGACCGGTTGCTGGAGATCTACGACCAAGCCAAGCGGGCGAAAGCGGATGGGCGTCGGAGCGACGCTGGTCGCCTGCAGCGGGTGAGTGATCTTGAGGGTGAGCTTCTCACTCTCTGTGCCAAACGCTATGCCGACGACAGCACCGCTGGCGATGAAGTGGAAAACGACTACCGCCGTTTGTGTAATGAATTGACCCGTTTGGTGCTGATCGAAGAACTGTTTGTCTTTGTCACCGAGGCCGAGGTCGATGGTAACAACAATGCATCGGAACGTCAGCTTCGTGAGGATGCATTGGCTCGCAAGACGGGTCGCACCAGCAAGACAGCAGCGGAAGCGAAACGTCGAAGCATCATTTCTAGCGTGCTTCAAAGCATCGGCAAGCAGCTGGAGAAGCTTTCTCTTGAAAGTGTGATCGAGGAGATCAAAAGTTGGTCAACAAGGGGTCAAAGTTGCTTTGCGGGGCAACTGGAGTCGTCTGGATTGAGCCCGCCGCAGTGTGATCGCCCACTACTGGATCGCATCATTTTGGCCGCCGATTCTTAAACGTCAACATCAAGGCGCAGGCCACCTCGCAGACCGCAACCAACTGCAACTCCATCGTGTTGCGACCGCTCATCGCTGCGCACACAATGGACAGCTACTGGACAACTCGACGCGGCGAGGAATTGCCACGAACTGCGAGCGGTGTGGGAGACCGATGAGAGGTGATCAGAAATCCGCTTCGGTGCCTTGACCGCTGCGATTTTTGGATCAATCCAACTCGCAGTAATCGATGCATCCTCTATCAGATTAGGAACTGCGTTTCAGAATCGCTAATGGCTTAGTTGGCACCGGTACGACGCTGATGCGCCTTCTGCAAGAAACCATCGCGGGTCTTCCTGCAGCTTGCGCAAAAGATAACGCCGTACCCACTCGGCCGCTGACTCGCGAACTCGCTTGATGGCGACGAAGATCGCTGTCTAATTGCCGCCATGTGCGAGTGATTGCAATCGGCGACTCAACCAATTCTCTTCCGATTCCCAGCCAAATTGCTGGCTAAGTGCCCTTAGTTTTCGATAACGCTGTTCGACTTCATACTGCTTTGCGAAGTGGAGTTTGCGGAGACAAACCGGACACAAATGAATCGGCGCGGCGTCAGTTTCCGACAGTCCGTTTGAGCCATTCATCAGGCAATGGTAGTGCACACAATGCTTGATTCCGAATATGTGCCCTGTTTCATGGGCGAGGAGTTTGCAGCTTCGAAGAAGCAACAAGCTTTCAGCCGACTTGCTGACACTTGTCCCTTCGTTGGGTGGCAGAAAGCGCGCAAAACTATAAACGCCGACGCGATCCTTCAACGACCCCTGACCGAACACAAAGTTCCACTTAGGGTCCGGATACAAGTCGGTCATTGTCACCGCCAACAGACAATAGGCGTCTTCGGGGACGCGGTGTTTCAACCATCTCAGGATATCGCCCGTAAGGACCTGACGCATCCGCTCCCGTGGGCGACTCTCAATCGGCAACCCTTGAATCGATACTTCCGGCAACTGCTTGACCGGCATGGCAAAAAAGGCGCACGCAAAATCTGCGAGTTTGTTCAAGCTCGGCGCAACGCCAGGAGGGAATGCGCCAAGAGGTTGCAGATAGATGGTTGTTCGATTCTGATCAGGGCGATTGGGTCGGCTACGTTGATACTCAGAGAATGTCTGTCCTGTTTCGGATATGTTCGCCAACCAGTCCGATCGCCCTGGTGTCGGAATCGGCGAAAACGAATCATCCATGGGATCGAAAGCGGCTTGCAAATGGGTCGAAATACCGCGCGTACTCCCAACAGCCTCCCTTCTTTCCGACTCTCCGGGCGGCACGAACCTTTTCAGAATCCCACCGGCGCCCTGCAGCTTCATCCAACCTAGCAAACAAAGGATGAAAACTGACGTGAGGTAGAAGAAAATATTTCGACGCATCGGTTCGTCCGTCCTTATGCTCCGTGTCGTCTCTGACGAGCGTCTAGTTTCGCCCAATGGGAGCGTTCTAGACTTGGAGGCAGCTTTTGCGGCGCACCTCGCTCAAAATGCGGCGCACTCACGAAAACGGCAAATGCATTCCTAATAGCCCTGCATCTGCCGGGCGATAGATTTTGAATCCACTCGTGAAGCCTAGCCCACAATGTGCACTTCCACGTACATTTTCTGCCTTTTCACCTTGGTGAACACCAAACTCCGTATGGAATTGTCCGCCTGCTCGGGGGAGACTCGCAACGGCTCTGACTGATCGATCTCGACCAAAATCGCGGTTCGTCAGGTGATCAAGGGTAACTCTCCAGGAACGAAGTTGGTCGTTGCCTGCTTCCGCCCCAAAATGCGCGCTAGCCCATTCGGATGCGGCAGTCGAATAACGTCAATCCCTGAAGCGGGGACCCCGTTTGTGGTCTACCCACGGGAAAAAGGCGACAAGTTGGAAGCGTTACCGCCAAAGTTGAACGCATCACCGCCGTAACAATTCGTCCGCCAATTTTAGAAAACTCTCGGTCAGCCCCGCACCGAATGCTGATGCGAGGGTCGCGTCCCCTTCGGGGAGTTCAGCAAGGGCGCTTTCAAATTCCTCTTTTTCCGCGGGCGTCATGTTCTTGAGCCGATCCTGGAAACGTGCCGCTTCTTGGCCACGATCGGACAGCTCGAAGTCCAACTGTAGCCGAGCCAATTCCCCGGTATCAAACCAAACGAAGTCGCAATTCTGGCAGACATCCAGATGAAACGAAGGGTGCTCGGCCCAAGACTGTTTCTGCATCCACCCCTTACAGCGCGGACACCTCAAACGATCCTTGCTGTCCGTCTCACCGTCGATTGCAGCTTCCTCGATCAGCTCCGCCTTGGTGGTCATGCGCCGGCGTTTGATGTCGGTGACTCGCCGAGTCGCGACGAGATATCCTGAACAGGCGTCGCAGGTGAAGACCGGAAGTCCCTCGTAGCGACTGGCACGAAGTGAGGCAGAACAAACGGGACATTTCATGCTGCAATCATATCACGAGTGAAGTAGGGCCGGTTCCACCGGCCGAGAATATTGTGGCCGGTGGAACCGGCCCTACCCTCAAAGAAGTAGAAGATCACCTGTGATGACGTCGATCTTGTCGGGTCTCCAGCTCGCATCGTCGTGCCAGTTTTGCAGATCGATTACCTTCGAAAGCACGCTTCGGACCTTGCTTGCTGGAACATGGCGAGTTACCAGGTCCGTCACGGTCTCTGCGGTTGTCGAATGCGGAGGTTCGAAGTGGTTCCGTTCACACCACTCGGCAAATCCCTGTCCATAGAGTCCCCATGCGAGAACCGACAACCCATAAGCTTCGGGGATGGGATTCGCTTCATCGAGTGTTTTGGGAGGGAATCCGGCATAGAGAAACCGATTGGCCATCTGGTGACACTGGCCATCCCAGTTGCGATAACCACTCGCGCGCACGCCAAACGTTTCGACGCCGTCAACTCGATCGTGTCCATACACGTCTTTCAACGATTGCTGATTCGACACGGGTTGTCCGGTCGCGAATTCAATGACGCGCAGCAATGAGCCCTTCGTAACCACGATGTTGTTCTTTGTTTTGCGGTCATTGTAGTGGCCGCCGGCGATATCGAAGTAGTACTTCTTGTTGCTGCCTGCAGCCGTCACCGTGCCCCAGGTATGGTCCAGTTCGCCGTCGTAGCCGTCGGCCGGCCTGAGGGAAACTGCCAGTGAATCCGTTGCATCGTTCGACGTAACCCGAGACGTAGCAAAGGTTAGGTATCGCGCCATCCACCTACCGCCCAGATCAAATTGATAGAGTTTGTCGCAATCACCTCAGATCCCAAGCTCTTTTTTCGCCGAAACAAACTGCTCGATCGCAAAGCTCAGATCATCTGTCGAGTGACTGGCCGAAATTTGTGTGCGGATGCGTGCTTTGCCCTGCGGAACAACTGGGTACGAGAACCCGATCACATAGACCCCCTTCTCAAGCATCAAATCCGCCATCCGAGCAGCCAGCGAAGCGTCGCCGAGCATGATCGGAGCAATCGGATGATGGCCGGGAAGGACGTCAAAACCTGTCTCCGTCATGCCGTAAAAACGTCATATCCAAAAAGAAACGCTACTTCTGGAAAGCCCAAAAGTAGCGTTTTTCTTTATAAGAGTACCGAAGGTGGGACTCGAACCCACACAGCCTTGCGGCCACCGGATTTTGAATCCGGCGCGTCTGCCAATTCCGCCACTTCGGCTTGTTGTGGCCAGTTTAACGAACGATCGCCAGCTGGTGGAACCCCTGGACGGTTCTGCCCGCTTGGCATGGAGAAGACAGTTGGCCGAAGAATCAGTTCGCTCTCTAGTCCGCTGGCGTGACCGCGTAGGTTGGATAGGTTCCGTAGTGCTTGGCCCACTGCAGTTGTTGGACGTAGATGCAGCGAAAGTCTTTGATCTGCTGTCCACGGCACATCGCCGCGAACGCCTCGCTGGCGTAGACCTGGCCGGCCGGTGTTTCGGGCTCCAGCCGGGCTGCCCGCGAGACGTGCGTGCCGGTGTATTCGACTTCGCCGGTCAGCGGTTCGGCGCAGCGGTGTACCGGTCCGGCGTGTAGCGCCAGCCGGAAGGTGAGGTTGCCCGGCAAACAACTGCCGCTCCATTTTTCGCCACAGCGGCCGTCCAGAAAACGATTGATGGCCAGCGCCGCATTGCCGGCGCTTCGTACGTCTTCAAACACGATGTAAAAGCCGTCGCCCGTGGTCCGCTTGTGTAGGATCGATTCCCCAAATTCGTTGTTCAGGATTGACGCGATCGGGACCAGGCAGTCGTCGACAAACGATGTCACCTGCTGCTCGGTGAACTGGCTGAAACCGACTGCATCGCCGAATAGCAGAGCACGAATTTCGATTTCCCCGTCGCGATCGGCCGCCGGCTGTGGTGGCTGGTCACCTGAACCTGGTTTTAACACTCGGATGTTGCCGGGTGCTGCGGGGTCGATCACGTGGACTTCGATTCCCTGGTCGAGCCATCGTTTCACTGTGTTGCGGGTACCGCTGGATTGGTCTTCCAGATTTCCATCCCAAACGGCCAGTGCCATCAAGACGGTATCGTGATCGTCGGCACTGGACATCGCTAGACCTTCCAACACCGCGTTGGCGTAGTCATAGCCGATCCCGCCGCCATCGATTCGATGGTCCGAGACGGTGATCAATCGATCGCAGTGGTCGACGGCGTCGTCAAATCTTTTCGCCCAGGCGTTGCCGGCGAAGTTGACGTTGCGATGGCGGAAAATCTCCGTGCTGTAAGGCAGGATCAGGTACGATTGACCGTTGCCCAATCGAAGCTGCTGGTGAAACAGCAGGTCGGAACCGCAGGCGGCCGAAGAGAACCCGAACTGAATGTTGTTCTTCCGCAGCCACCGATCGATCGCTTGCTGGACACCGTCGACCATCTGTTCGGCGAATCGAGGTGAGCGACGTCCCGGTCGATCGATCGTGTGCCCGACAAACATCGCCACTTTGCAAGTCGGTAACCATCGGTCGACCCATTGGCGGGAATCTTCCGGCAACTGCCGCCGGCGGATGTCGTGCCGGATGATCCGCCGCAATTGTTGGCGAGTCGAAACGAGATGCCGCTGGTTGGTTCCAACGTTCTGGCAAGCCTTGTCGTACCAGCTTTGGGCAGCCTGCTTGTCGCCGAGTAGAAACGCCGCGTCACCGAGAGTGGCGAGACACCAGTAGTACTCGTCATCGTCGACCGGAAGGCTTTCCAAACTGGAAAGGCAATCATCTAATACCTGCTGGGCAACCGCAGCGGCCCTGTCGTCCTGATCGAGCAGGCGGTGACAAAAGGCAACATTGATGCCAGCCCAAATGCCACGGTCTCGATCGTAGGACTCTTGGTAGTACCTCAGCGCCTCGGTCAGTTTTTCTTTGCTCGTGGCCGCGTCTCGGCTGCCCAATGCCTGATCTTTGTAGGTCCGAGCCAGAATCCCCAACGTTTCTCGAACGGTAAAATCATCCGGCGGATGTTGCTGATGATGCTCGTACAACCGATGCGCGATTTGTTGAGCCTGCCCGGCGGCGCCGCGGTGGGCCAGCGCCAGGGCGAGGGTTTGGTGCAATGGGACGTCGTTGGGAAACGGCACTTCCGACGTTTCACCTTCGGCGATCCAATCGGTAGCCGCTCGCACCACGTCGATCGCCAACGAGGCATTGCCCAGGTCGAAAAAACGGCGCGTCAGATATTGGTAGGGCGCCGAATCGGTTTGCCAGCCAGCGTCGTAGCGATCACGATTCTCCCAGATGCTTTGCAGTTGCCTCATCTTCTCGGCATACCGTTGTTCGTCGGGAAGATCTTTCAGTGATTCTTCCAACGCCTGGAAATCGGCCATGAGGGCTTCCGCCGCAGATACACCTTCACCCTCCGTTTGAACATGTTTCCGAAGATCGCCGCTGGCAAGCGCCGCAAGCAACGGATTCACCTCGCCCCGTTCCACCTTCAGAAAGAGCAGTTCGCGATCTTTGCCCTGCGGGCCAGGCGCTTGCTGCTGGAGTTCACTCAGGCGCTGCAACTGTTCCCGACACTCGGTGTCGTCGCGATGGGAGCAAGAGTAAAAAACCTTGATCGCGCGTTGCTTGTCCGTGTTCACGTCGCAGTGCCCTTAGACGCATTCACATCGAATGAATTTTAGAAGATACCAGCTAATATGGTACGAAACATCGATTCATGTTTGTCTTCGCGCTGGCAAAAATCGCTCAAAATTTAGCCGCCGGCCAGTTTTAGGATTTTGTCGAACTCCTTCTTCCTGACCGGCTGAACGCTCAACCGGCTGCCTTTTTGAAGCAACACCATCTCTTTCAGTGACGGTTGTTCACGTAGTTGGGCGAGCGTCACGGGCGCCTTGAATTTCGTTTCCAGTTTCACGTCAACCATGAACCAACGAGGATTCTCCGGATCGCTCTTGGGGTCGTAGTACTTGCTACGACGGTCGAAAGCATGGCTGTCCGGATATCCTTCGCGTGAAACCACCGCGGTGCCGACCACCGCCGGCTCCTTGCAGGCCGAATGGTAAAAAAGGACTCGGTCGCCTTTCTTGATTTCGTCGCGCAACAGATTGCGGGCCTGGTAGTTGCGTACTCCTTCCCAGCAAGTCGTTTGTTTCGGCTCCTTGGCCAGATCTTCGATCGAGTAGGTGGTCGGTTCCGTTTTCATCAACCAGTATTGAATAGCCATAGCGGTGGATCGTTGGTTTTGAGTGTAGGTTGGCCCGGTGTGAAACTTTGTCGATTGAGGAAATTATGCGTCGCGACCGATTTCTTCCAAGGCCGGGTGGGCTAGGCAGCCGATAACGACAGAGCGCCGGGATAGACGCATTTTCAACACTCGCCTGACACAGACAACCGTCGGGCGAATCGGGCCATGGAACGGGCCGACGTATCCGTTCCACCTCTTCCGCGAGGCCCGATTCATGACCGCAGACGCGATTCACGCCGCTCTTGGACTTGCCTTCACCGCCATCTGGCTGCTGGTCGGCCAAATTCTTGTCACCGGACGGTAGGGAGTACTCAAAAGAAGAGCGGAGCATCGACATTCGCATTTTTGGAGTGCTCCGACTTGTCGGAGCTTTCCCTTATTTGTGCCTCCATCAGAAATAGGGGTGAATTGATCGACAGGTGAAATTGGGAAGGGACCGCAAAAAATGTCGTCCCGTAGGTAAAAGAAAGCGGTGACAAGTCACCGCACTCCAAAAGTGTGAAGTCGATCCGACATTACTGTCTTCGCCCCAGCAGCGTTTGGAACGTTTCGGTCAAGTAACGGAGCGGAAATAGACAAAAGGGATGTTCGCGACTGGAAAGCAGCGACTGGGACGAGGCATCTCGTTGGACGCCGGCAAGCTGACGCAGTAGCGCGGCGCGATGGGGTCGCAGCGACGTCGAAAGGGCAGCATTGATGCGGGCGATTTCGTCGTGCCACTGCTTTTTTTTGCCGCGCGGCGGGATCGACTGCAGTAGTTCATGCTTGCGATCAAGCAAACCATCGTCAAGCGAAACCTGGTCGACGAATCGTTCACCCTGGTATCGCGTCTGACGAATCTGGCAACGTAACCGCTCGATTTCTTCTTGGTGATCGACATCGTCGATGCCGGGAAGCTTGATGGTTGCTGAGACGACCATGAATTTCGGCGGTGTCAGGGAAAAGAACGAACGCATGATCAAGTCGCCCAGTTGATCATATTTGGCGCCGCCAATTCCATGAAGAAACAGGTCGCCCAATACCAGGCGAGCGTACATCGTTGTCAGCAGTGCTCGCGGTCGAAGTTTGAAATTTGGCGAGAGGACGTTGGCCAGTTGTTCGGCGGCGAGTTTTGGATGACTGATGTCGATCGTGATTGGATGTCGGTTGGTTGCATCTGTATCGGCAGCTCTTGCATCAGCGCTGGACTGGCCGGTGCTGTCGGCAATGATCAATTGGTTGTCTTCAAGCCGCAGCCAAGCTGCCTTTCGGACCGGCGCGTCGTTGCCGTAGATCCAAAAGGGCGCCTCGAACCACTCGCCATCGACGGCGAGGTTCGGCACTGGATGAGCCGAGCTGCGGATGCCGTGGGCAGCGCGATAGAGGTCCGCCGCGCCGTTGTAGCAACGATGAAAGTGCGGCAGGTTGGTCAAGATCGCCAACGCAAACTCGGCGAATGCGGAGCCGCGGCAAACGACTCCCAGCGGTAGCTCCAACGTTCTTAGCCCAATGTCGCCTTCCAAACCGTGGCGAGCCTGGGCGAGCGCGCAGCCAGCTACGCCACAACGGTTGGCCGCCGCCCGAGCATGCTGCCACAATCGGTCGACGCAGGGATCGGCGATGATGGGAGCGATCGCTGCACGAACTTGCCGATCAAACTGATCAAAGATCGTTCGATCACCAATCGTTGTCTGCTCGTAGGGAACGCCGCCCCCAGCACGATCGTAAGGAATCGAAACGTATTTGGCTGTTTTCGATGACGAATCGATCGTGGGCACCCGAATCGAACTTCCGGAAGCAACATCGTTGTCGACGACCAGGTTGATCGCGGCGGCACCGGTTTGCTGTCCAAGATGGCTCAATGCAAAATTCTTGAACCACACTCCCGGATGAAAAAGTGTCGGTTGATGCCCGGCCAAAATGATCGGCGACGTCTCTTGCCAATCAAACCAGGCGACGTCGCGATAGGCGGAGGTGTACTGCAACGCATCGTCGATCAACTGGCGCCGCGCGCGACAGCGAAGATCACCGATCGGCCCGGCTTCGTTCTTGGAGGTGGCCATGTTGCAGCGCAACCAATCGGCAGCATCCGAAAAACCAGGCTGCAAAAACAGTTCACCATGTTCCTGCGGCGCCCGATACTCGCGGAAACCGGGCGGGTCCTGCGAAGAAACTTCGTCGGCGCAAGGTGCTGGTTTCGATCTGGTTTCGCGGAGCGGTTGCACGGTGAGAGCGTCGCTGGATGGATTCATTCGAAGGATCGATCAACTCGATCGGCGATGACGGCGCGCCGGCTATCCGATGCCCTGATTGCACAACGTCGACTGCCGGACGACGCATCCACGCCGTTTCGCTCGGTCGATCGCTTTGTCCAGCACTTGATTGTAATAGCGAAGACGTGTCTCGGCGTGATCAAGCGATCCGCCAAACGATCGGTTCAAGTCCAAGTAAATCAACGGCACCGGGATTTCGATCACTCGCAATCCAGCCGCTGCCGATTCGACCCAAAGCTCCAGCGGCATCGCGTAGCCATCGTCGGTGATCGAAAGCTGGCGAAGCGCGGAGGTGCGGTAGGCTTTGAAGCCGCAAAAGGCGTCGGTCAGGTTCAGGCCCAGTCGGTCGTTCAGCTGGCTGGTGATGCGACGATTGATGAACAACCTTTCGGGCGGCGGTGAGTCATCTCCACGATACTGCTTCAGATAACGGCTGCCTGAAACAATGTCGGCCGCCGCGGCCGCTTCGATGAATCGCGGGATTCGCCGCGGTTGATGTTGGCCGTCGCAATCAAGTGTCACGACTCCTTCGTAACCCTCGTCGACCGCATAGTCGAAAGCGGACTTCAGCGCGGCACCATATCCTCGATTTTGAGGATGGTGAATCACCTGGACATCTTGCCGATCGGCCAACACATCCGAAGTACCGTCGGTCGATCCGTCATCGACCACCAAAATGTTCGAGGCGTGTTGCAACACCTCGTCCAAAACTTGGTTGACGAATCCGACCTCGTTGAAGACCGGAAGAGCGGCGAGCCATCGTTTACGATTCAACATCAAATGCCAATTTTTCTGGCCGAACAGTCCCCGATGTCGGCAATGAACCGCAGCGTCCGCACCGGCTTGGGGACAAAGCCGGCCTACGCGAGAAAACGTCGCCGCAACACGGCATTCTACGAACATTTAGATGATGGTCAATGTTTCCAACCGTCCGCCGGCCGAATCACTGTGGTCTGTTTTGGCCGGTAGCGAAAGTCGCCAAGACTTTCGGTGGATCCCGGCGCTGGCCGAAACTCTTGGCGAGTTTCGCCGCCCGAAGGCCCAACGATTGACTGATCAGGACGAAACAGGGGCGATCGGGTCGTGTTCGTCGACGCTGGGCCAGACAGTTAGGTCGGCGAACAGGTCGGACAGTTGCTGCGCCAGTCGTTCCATTGCAAACCGCTCGCTCCAGTAGTGGCCCAGCAGCCCCAAACCGATCTTTGACGATTCGGCTTCCAGGCAGGTGTGAAACGTCGCTTCGCCGGTGATCATCGCATCACAACCGTTCCGTCGCGCCGCGGCCAAAAAGCTGCCACCGCTACCGCATGCCAGCGCGACTTTTGAAACCGGTTGATCGGCCGTGCCGACACGTCGCGGCACCGTCGCGGCGACGACAGAGGCGGCTCGACCCACCAGCTGTTCCAAAGAGATCGGCTGGGCCAACACACCGAACCGACCGGCACCCAAGCCCGAATCGTCGGCGGAAGGATCGGGCGAATCGACAAGCGGTTGAATCGACTGGAGCTGCAATTGTTCGGCCCACATCTGGTTGATACCCGCGGCGGCTGAATCAAAAGCAGTGTGAGCGCTGTAGACGGCGATCCCAGCGCGAATCAATTTCAACAACATCTCGCCGGTGATCGTATCGGAGGTGATCTTGGCAAGTGCTTTGAACGGCAACGGATGATGCGCAACAATCAGGTCCGCGTTTTCTCGAACCGCCTCTTCCACAACGCTTGGTGAAATGGTCAGGCAAGTCATCACCCTGGACAAAGATTGTTGTCGGTCGCCCACCAGCAAACCGACGTTGTCCCATGACTCGGCCAAACGGAGCGGAGCGATTTCGGCCAGCGCGGCACAGACCGAATCAAGAGAGTTCGTGGGTTTCACGTTTGTTTAGCCACAGCGCACGTTTGTTCGACCGGTCCACCATCACTTCGGCGCAATCATGCAGATCATGCGGCGGCCGTGCTGTTGCGGTTTGGTTTCGACCTTGCCGACTTTGCTCAGCGTCTCGATCACCTCTTCCATCACCTTGCGGCCTTCCTCGATATGTGCCATTTCGCGTCCTCGAAACAGCACGCTGACCTGCACTTTATCTTTGTGTTCGAGAAACTTTTCAGCTTGACGAATCTTGGTGCGAATGTCTTCCTTGCCGGTCTTCGGCCGCAACCGAATCTCCTTTGTCTTGGTGTGAGAGTGGCCCGCGTTCTTCTTTTTGTTTTTGTCGTACTTGTATTTGCCGTAATCCATGATCCGGCAAACAGGCGGGCGCTCGTTGGGTGCGACTTCGACGAGATCCAACCCTGCGTCGCGAGCTCGTTGAAGAGCATCTTCGGTGGGAATGATTCCCAACTGCTCGCCTTCTTCACTTACGACCCGAACGGGCGAAATGCGGATGTTGTTGTTGATGCGTATCGTATCGCGGGATTCTTGCTGAAAGTTTCTACGTGCCAATGCCACTAATAAAATCGACTCCGGCCGGTGGGCGTTCCGGCGCAACGAGGGATGGGTTGGATCAGCACCGGCGGTGTGCCGGCAATGAACGTCGGGGATGAGTTTGCTTTGCAGGGCAGAAGCCAACTCAGGCGACAAACCGTTTGGTTTGTCTGTAAAGGTCTAGCTCACCGACACCGGTGGAGACCTACAGGTTCCGCCGTTTCGGTCAAGACCAATTGCCAAAGTATCAGACGCGGCAGTGGCGACCGTCAACAGCGAAATCGCGGAAAACACGAGTTTTAACGCTTCTGACGACAGATCTTGACCAGCCAGCGTGACACGGGCGGTCCGATGGGCCGAGCGGAGATCGTCATGGGATCCGGCAAATTGGGGTGATCGGGGCCGAATTGTCCCCGCCGGACAAGAAAATCGAGCCTGACAAGCGATCGTGAGAACAGGGGAACTATTTCGGCGCCTTTCGTCGCTATTGACGAGCCGTCATCTCCGGCACAGACTACCGAACCCGACTTTCTGCCGACCCGTCTCAAAGAGCGGACTCAGGCGGTCGATTTTCACTCCTATCGACTCGAAAGTCACACACCGGGCGGTTAGCTCAGTTGGTTAGAGCGCCACGTTGACATCGTGGAGGTCACAGGTTCGAATCCCGTATCGCCCATTGATTTTTAGGCACTTTTCACTCACCATCTCCTGAATGTACCCTTTTCGTGTACCCTTTTCAGGAGTGATTTCGTGCCACGAGAAGCGAAACCGTACTACCGCAAAGCACAGAAGCGTTGGGTTTGCACCATCGACGGCCAACGCATTACGCTTGGTGCAGACAAAGACGAGGCGATGGCAAAGTTCCATCGTCTCATGCTTGATCGCACGGCAGTTACCGCCTCTGTCGCGACTGTCTACGGCCTCTCTCAACTCTACTTGACCTGGGTGCAAGAGAATCGAGCCCAAGGAACGTACGAGAACATACTGAAGTATCTACACGACTTCATCGATAGCGTTGGACGCACGATCAAAGTTGCTGATCTACGGCGAAGCCAAGTCACTGACTGGTCAGAGCGGTATCCAACGACAACGAGCCAGAACGACGCTATTGCCATCGTCGTCCGCATGTTCAATTGGGCCGTGGAGAAGGAGCATCTTGCAGTCAATCCCATCGGTGGCATTAAGAAGCCCAGACGCAAACGACGCGAGATTGTCTACACTCCCAAGCAGTGGAAGCAGATTCAGAAGCACGCCACTGGACCACTGGTTCCGTTTCTTGATTTTCTCTGGCTCACTGGTTGTCGTCCACTTGAGGCTCGTACCGTCGAGGCTCGTCATGTTCACGATGACATGATTATATTTCCGCCTGATGAATCAAAAGGGGAGACTGATTCACGAGTCATCTTCATGACAGCGGACGTGAAAAAAATAATTCGACCGCTAGTGAAGCAACATCCTGACGGCGTCCTTTTCCGTAACTCACACGACAACCCTTGGAAAAAAGACGCCATCAAAGATCGCTTAACCCGCATCAGTGAAAAGGTGGGCTTCCGCGTGATCGCCTACGGTGCTAGGCACAGCTACGCGACCAACGCTCTCATTCGGTCAGTGGACTCCGTGTCCCTTTCTCACCTGATGGGCCACAAGGATACGCGAATGGTGAACAACTACGCCCACTTGGCACAGAACGTCAAGTTCTTGAAGAAGCAGGCGAAGGCGGCGGTGGGTGGTTGACATTCACAGGTGACGAATCTCACGATGGCTGTCGGATAGGCTCTTAGTCAAACCCCAGGATACTGTGGCAAACCAGAACGCATGCTTAAAAGTGTCGCCGAGTACTCTTTGGTAAACGTCGCACCGGCTCTGCCTTACTTCCATCCAAGTACTGCTGCAATTGTTCCTCGCTCACTCGAATCACAGAGTTTATTCGGTAGCAGGGAAGTGATCCATCGTTGATGATTTTGTACACCAAACTGAGCGACACGTTCAAATGTTCGCTCACTTGCTGTGGACTCAACATCGCTTTTATCTGCCTTCTGACGACTGATTTGATGAGTGGTTAGATGAAAAGCGAAGAGACCACTAGTGGTCTCTTCGCTTCAGACAATCGCTAATCAAGCTTGTTGGGTCGATTGAGCCGCTGGCGGTTTGCTTGAGGTCTTGCCCTTGGTTTTGAACAGGAATCGTAGTAGCTCGATGAGCCGAGACTGATGGACCCGTTGAGAATTGCCATCATCGATGGCGATGACGAAGCATGGCCCCTTCTTGCCACTGACATCACAGCTACTCTCAGGTTCGTAACCAACAACGTTGACATACTGCATTACAATGCTCCTCCTAGACACACACGGATATGAAAACTGCGAGATGCAGTTCGTTCGTTGAGGGTCGGTACGTGGGGAGGATGCCACGTATCGAAGGAAAGAGTTGACTGCTGGGATTACCCAGCTGTAGCAGTTGTTCACAGTGTCTCGCTCATCCGAAGAGAGCGGAGATCAGAGTTACACAACCTCTGAGCAGTTACGGCTGCTCACACGTTTCACTACATCTCGTGCGAGGTTTCGTCGAGCGGCTCAAAATGCTCACCCTCAGGAACCTCTCGTACTGACTCAAACTCCCAATCACTATCCCAATCAGAAAATCCAAATAAGCTTCCGTCAACTGTCGCCGAGCGCCCAAAACCAGCCACCAATGAGCGCTTGAAAACCAGCCACTTTTGAGTCGTCCGTGTACGTTTCCCTGCTCACTCCGGAGCAAGGAAACGAACTGCATGGCGAATCAACTACAGGTGGCTAAGGTGTTGTCAATTAAGACTTTGCACGAACAGGGGTGGTCCCAACGACGGATCGCCAGGGAACTTGGCATCAACCGAGAGTCGGTGGCCAAGTACCTGCAAGAGCAGGCAAAACCGGCCAAAGCGCCCATCGGCTCGGATGATTCAAAACCAGCCAAAGCGCCCATCGGGTCTGAGCATCCTGGCGACGATTCAAAACCAGCCAAAGCGCCCATCGGGTCGCGAAGCCAATGTGCTCAGTTCCATGAGCTGATTCTGGCCAAGCTCGAACAGGGTCTTTCGGCGCAGAGGATCTTTCAAGATCTGGTTGGCGATCACGGATTCACCGCCCAGTATCACAGCGTTCGCCGATACGTCGCCAAACTCAAGCGGGCTCAGCCGCTCCCGTTTCGGCGTATCGAAGTGGCACCAGGCGAAGAGGCGCAAATCGACTTTGGCACTGGTGCAAGGATCGTTGACAGCGAGGGGCGACGTCGCAAGACGCACGTGATTCGCGTTGTCCTGAGTTACTCACGCAAGGCTTACAGCGAGGTCGTTTATCGGCAAACCACCGACAACTTCATTCAGTGTCTTGAGAATGCCTTCATGCACTTCGGCGGCGTTCCCAAGACGCTGGTTCCGGACAACCTGAAAGCAGCCGTTCTCAAAGCCGACTGGTACGATCCCGAACTCAATCCCAAGCTGCAGTCGTTCTGCGAGCATTACGGCACGGTTCTGTTGCCGACCAGGCCACGCATGCCGCGGCATAAAGGCAAAGTGGAACGGGGCGTCGACTATGTCCAAGAGAACGCGCTCAAGGGCCGCTCCTTCGAGAGCTTAGAAAAGCAGAACGATCATCTGCAACACTGGGAACGGACGGTCGCCGACACTCGACTTCACGGCACGACCAAGCGTCAAGTGCTAAAGATGTTTCAGGAGGAAGAACGCAGTGCGTTAGGGGAACTGCCGGCCGAACGTTTCCCAAGTTTCAAAGAAGGCCAACGGATCGTCAGTCGCGATGGACATGTCGCCGTCGACAAGTCCTACTACAGTGTTCCACCTGAGTACCTGGGTCGCGAAGTGTGGGTTCGCTGGAACTCGCATCTGGTGCGTATCTACAGCGATTCGATGAAACCGATCTGCACGCACGCCAGAGCAGCCCAGGGGAAGTTCAGTACGCTCAGCCAGCACATCGCCTCGGAAAAGATCAGTGTGGTGGAGCGTGGCACCGAGTGGTTGCTTCAAAAAGTCGGCATCATTGGGCCCCAAACGCGTGCCTGGTCGCGCGCCCTGGTGGCCGCTCGCGGTGTGCAATCAGTGCGTGTTCTGCAAGGGCTGCTGAATCTCTCGGGCAAACATTCCAGTGAGTCGATTGAACAAGCTTGCCGGACGGCGCACTCCTACGGCGAATACCGATTGGCAACGATTCGCAAACTGATCAAGCATGCCGGCCCCGACCAAGAACAGTTCGAGTTTCTTGAAGACCATCCAATCATCCGTAACCTATCGGACTACGGAGATGTTGTCCGCGTTCACTTTGGCAAGGAGGCCAAGCTATGAATGAATCGTTACTATCAACTCTCAAGAAGCTGCGTCTTTCGGGATTGGCTCAGACGCTGGAGGTTCGCTTGCATGAAGCGCAGAGCAATCATCTCACTCATTCAGAGTTTCTGGAACTGGTGTTGCAAGACGAGATGCTTGTGCGCGGGGAACGTCAGTTGGCTCGGCGCATCAAGGCAGCCGGGTTTCGGGACTTGAAAACATTGGAGGATTTTGACTGGTCTTTCAACCCATCGATTAAGCAGAAGGATGTGTTTGAACTGGCAAGAGGACACTTCATTCGCGAAGCCCGCGACGTGTTGCTGTGCGGCGCGCCCGGAACTGGAAAAAGTCATATCGTCCAAGCGCTGGGCTATCAGTTGATCAAGCTTGGCAACTTGGTTCTGTACCGAAGCATCTTCGACGTCGTGCGAGACTTCTTACACGATGAAGCGATGGAGGGACATGAGCGAGTGATGAACCGATACTTGAAGCCGGACCTGTTGATCATCGATGACTTCGGGATGAAGCAGTTGCCCAAACGCAGTGGCGAATTTCTGTTCGAGATCGTGATGCGTCGCTACGAAACGCGCAGCACGATGATGACGTCGAATAGACCGCTAGAAGATTGGGGCAAATTGCTGGGGGACGTTCCGACCGCAACCGCCATCCTGGATCGGTTCCTGCATCACTCGCAAATCTTCACGATCACGGGCAAGAGCTACCGACTGCGAGATCGCGGGAGCGATTCAAAACCAGCCAAAGCGCCCACCGGGTCGAGGAAAAATGGAAAAGGTTCAAAACCAGCCAAAGCGCCCATCGGCTCGAAAGCCGAAGAACAAGATCAGAAGTCTTCAAACAAGTAATCCAGACTCAAAATGGCCGGTTTTGAAGCGCCCATAAGTGGCTGGTTTTAAAGCGCCTGATGACAGTCAACATGCTCGGCGATACTCGCTGCTTCCTCAGCATTGTTCGTGAGGATGTCAATCCATCGATAATCGATGGACCGGTACCTAACGCGAAATCGTCTGAGCTGTTCGGGTGTTCTTTTCGATTTCTTCGACATGGTGGAGTGGGGGAACAAACTACTCGTTGCAGTCCATCCGCAACGGAAGTCCACACCGGCCAGCAACGACATCCGTAACTACGTTGATTCTGATCGATGGTGTGGTTTGTCTGAGTGCTCATCGTTGACACTGTTCTATTCGGGTATCGATGCTCTAAGCACCGGATGTATGTGAGGGTTCGGTGAGCAGGGGAGTAATCCAGCCCACCGAATAGGAAAGAGTCAACTGCTGGGATTACTCAGCTGTAGCAGTTGCTAACAATGGCTTGTTCATCCAACGAGAACGCAGACCAAAGTCACCGCAACGCTTCTAAACCCTCTTAGTTCATCGTGTGGACTGCAGCTCTTTGTACTCATCTGACTGTCGAAAAATCAGATGCGTTTCAGTGCATACAGATCCAAGATTCGCCAAAGCGTCAAATGGCAACGAGAAGGTTCGGTTGACCCAATCACTACCTCTTGGCTTGTAACTGTACTGCACTTTAGGCGAGAACATACAGAATGAGCATTCTGGAATTGAAATCTTAGGTGTGATCGTTGCGTGAGGGTACGATAGCGGTCAGCCCGCGAGGCTCATGAGTGTGTCGAACATCGCTTTCCTTTTTCGCTTCTCGGATCGGTTGGGTATGTCCACGAAAAATCGTTGGGTCAGCATTTCACCGGCAACCCACCGTCGACGGTCCGCGTGAGAGGGCCGTCGATCAGGATTGTCCCAGGGACGATGGCTTCGGTCCACCAACACATGGGCTGATCTGTCCCAACACTCCAGTTCGACAAGCGTGTAGAGCCACCCGCAGACGTTCCAGCAAGCGATGTTCGACCAAACGTTGCGAACTTGCTGCTGCCCAGCGCCCCATACTTCTTTCACATCGTGGAAGTGCTCTTCGATCGCCCAGCGATCCGCGGCTGTTTCCAGAATCATTTGCGCGTCCATCTCAGTATCGGTGCTGAAGTATGCTGCCCAACCACCGTCGTTGTGGGTCACCAATACCACCCGAATCTCGCCACCGACCATTTCGCTGGTGGCAACAAAGCTCTTGTAGCGGCAGGTCACTTCCTGGCCGCGATGCTCATAGACCAGGGCTTGCCAACCCTTGCGGTGTCCAGCACGCTTGGAAAGACTGATCCGGTTCTTGCCGTACTTTCGAGGACGCCCACGCTGACCCGGCTTCCGCGCCTGCGGAACGTCAAACAACTTGGCATCTTTGCGCAGTCGGCTGACCACGGTCACTCCCAATTCCTGCATCGGCAGCAGGAATGGCCGAGCCGCGTACGCACCATCAGCGACGACCAAGATCTTTGCAAGAGAGCCCAACCATCGGATGTGGCCTACCAGCTTCTTGACCAACTCGACGGCTAGTTCATGTTTCGTGCGAAATTCCCAACCGTACTTCTCGCTCAACTGATCGACATCACACATTCGGACGTAGAGAGATGAGAGAATCGGCAGCGCGATGGTGCCCCAAGATAGATGCCGAATCAAGATCGCCAGACAGACCCAGTTGTGTCCATAAAGCCACTGTCCATCGGCTGGCCCGGGTGTGGGATTGTGATGAACGTTGGCTCCTTCAACACAGCGTCCGTAACGTTTGGTAGGGCTGTCATCGAGGCCCAGTTTCCAGTAGCCATCAGGCCCCGGATCGAATCGGGCAACGATGCTCGATAGGATCGGTATCATCAGCGATGCAACTTTTGGGCCAATCGCGGCAAGTTGATCATAGAAGAAATCCCAATCATCACGGACGCCGGCAGAGCGAAACCAGCTACTGACGGTCCGTCGCGACTTCGCCAGCATGGCGCCCGCCATGATGATTGGCAGTCGGAACGCACTCCGCGAATCGAGTAGGCGTTGCATCTCCGCGACCAACTTCGCGATGCCTCCAACTAACGGTACCTGGGCTTGGCGAGTCGATCGCCGATTTTGATTGCGCTGATTGAGCCGTTTCCGTTTGTCGTGTTGGGAACGCTTCGCTTTCTTGCCATGTCGAGCTTGTGTTGGTTTTCGAGAACGTTTACGCTTGGCCATCCTTGGCTCTCCGGGAACTGGTGTTGTGTAGTTACCACCTAAATCCCTGAGGGCCGTTTTCGTTGCAAGACCACTTCACGATCTTCTAAGATTTCCCCTAAAGTGCAGAACTGTAGCCAACAACGGCAAATGGTTTGCCGTCTTTGAGCAGCACGGCTGCTTCACAGCCACGAATCTTGGTCTTGGCTACTGCTGTAGCTTTCGAGGCTCTTGGAGCCTCGATTTTTTCTGCCGATGATGTCTGGCTTGTCTTCGCCATACGAAAAAGTGGGTAAAGAAAAAATATACAGCGACGTGTTCACGTCGATTGCTGCTAAAGGGATCGGTGAGTGGAGAAATCCACTCACCGAAGGAGAGAGTCAACTGCTGAGGTTACTCAGCTGTAGCAGTTGCTAACAATGTCTAGCTCATCCGTAGAGAGCACAGAGCAAAGTCATCACAACGAACAAAGAAGCAACGGTGCAGAGCCCCGTTCCATCAATGTGTCTTTGTCTCCTTGGGTCAGGCAAGCAGGTACGAAACCACGTTTGCCATTCCCATCACCGCTGTTAAACCGAAAACGGTTAGCTCCATCTCAAACCCCGGAATTGAGGTTCGTTCACCTGGCTTTGGACTTGATGCCCAATGTACGAGTCTCCGTATCCTCTGAATGATTGACCGCTGCTGACGAAGTTTTCGGTTCTCGTATCGAAGCCGGGTGTTTTCGGCCTCAGAAATTCGCCAACCTCTGGCAATCTTCTGGAATTCCTCGTAGTTCATTTTCACTTCCGGTAGTCGGTTGGCTTCGATTGCCTGCAACTGGGATCGTGAAAGAGTGACCTCAGGGTGAATGACGTTTAGGTTCTCCATGATGAAAATTGGGAAACAAATAAAAACCCCTCGTTTGAGAAGGGGATTCGGCTGCTCAACACTGCAACTCTGCATAGCAGTGCTGAACAAAAACCGAACCAACACATTCTATGAAAATGTCCAGACAAGAAGTAGTGCCAATGTGTTGAAGTGCAAGGGCATTTGAAAAATATTCTGACTTCGTTTGGACCACTGAGCTGCAGCCCTTGCCCCACAGGCGTAGCAAGTGACGAAGGCTTCAGCCGTAGCCATGAAGCGTCGAGCCCCCACGAACAAATGCACTGGACAATGTTTCGGTTGTGAGTGGTGTGCTCGGACGGCTGTGGGGCAAGGGGTTAGCGAAGCTAGCCCCGCAGCACTTCAAAACATTGGCAACAAACAAGATACGTCTGGACATTAGCCTCTCCGCTCACGGAGACCCTTCCGGAGACCTTAACGGAGGGTCTGTTCGTTGAGCAATTAGTAGCGATTTCTAAGAAACATAAACAACGCCCCAACGCCCCAAGTGATAGCCAGGGCGATCAACACAAACGGGTCGGGGTTTGCAACGTTGAACTCAACGACAACAAACAGTATGGCCATAGGCATCGACGCAACGAGCAGCATCGGCCATACGCTTCCAATACTGTCACCGTACATGGCCTCGTCAAAATACCAAGCAAACAACATTCCCAGTGCAAAGGCTACGGCAAACGCCAAAAGAATAAGCTGCCCAGCTAGAACTCCTCCACAAAATGCAACCAACCCAAAGACAAGAACAACGACTGCAAACAGAGCGAACAATACTGGACCGGAATCACCTTCGAGGGAGCCACTATCTGAATTAGTAGCGGATGACTTGGGTTTCCTCGACAACTCATCTCTAGTGGCTTGCTCGGCTTTCTGCTTGTACTCCTTTAACTTTTCGGTTGGATAGACGTCAGGGTCTTGATCAATCAGCACACTGCACTCATAGCAGAGCCAGATGCCGTTTTGGTCAGACTTGCGTTCTTCAGATGTAAGGGAGGAGTCGTACCGTGGCCCTCCAGCGGATGCTGCGGTGATGTGTGCGGCGACACCTAGATTTAAGGTTTTCGATTGATTCGAGTGTGGTCCCTTCGTTAGTTTCTGACATCTTGAACACTTTAGACCCACACGAGTAGCCAATAGCTCGCGGGTTTTTAGGCTAAATTCGTCGCGTGTGCCAGACATCAGGTTTCTTACAATCTTGTTGCACTATTGGACGTGGTTCGTCTTCATCACACAGGTACCACACTGGCTCGAACAAAAAACTATCTTGGCTTAAGTCATTGATGGAAGCAAATCGCCAGCGTTTGGTATCTGGGTGCTTACTGAATGCCACTCTCATCCGATCACGATGGTTGGTTCGTTCGCAGATAAAGAGCACGGTGAACTTGTCGAGTGTCGTAGCTGGAAAGAATCTACGGTGCGTTTGTTGCCTGAGCATCTCCACGTACCCCGGTGTTTTGATAGCTGCTACCCGCTTTGGTCCATTTCGGTCCCGTTCACGTTCAACAAAAAAGACAGCCTGATGCTCATCCTTCTTGAGCATGAATGCTGCATCAGGATCAACGACGAGTTTCTTGGGTTTGTCCCGTAGCTGCGTATACATGCGGTGATGCCTGTCTTCATCAAGCTCACCAAAGTTCACCACTTCTTCGTCGTTGAACCACTCCACTAACCCCACTTGCTTTTGGTTGGGGATGACGTGTTCCTGTACCAGAACTGACACATCCGACACTGCCAGATAGTGGTCTTTGTACAGAGGCTGGCGTAGCGTTGTTGGTTTGGTTCGATACCGGGCATCATCAAAATGATCTGCCAGAAAACGACACCCGTGCTCCGTGAGCATGTAGAGGAAGGTGGGTGCTCCCTGTGAATCCTGCTCGCGGTACCGTTTGCGTTGGATGTATCCACCCCTGGCAATTTTGCTTAGCCGATCACGAGCAACCCGGTCATTGCCTTCGTAGCACAGCAAAGAAATGGTGGGACGTGTGAGGAGCAGGTGTTTTGCCAACTGCACCAGCACACAAATATCCCTGTCCCGAAGCTTCACGTTATACAGCGGTGATTCGCTCATTGACTGAGTGATGCAAATGAGATGCGTGGTTCGTTATTCAACGTCGAATTGGCTTGCAGTGCGATTGCTCGATGTATTTTCAAAGTTGGCATCATCCTGCGTAGTTCCAAGCGAGCCATTGTCACCAATGTCGAAAAAACAATCATGGCGTTCCGTCATTGCTACCTTCAGTGCCTCAATCTGTTCAGTACGCCACTGAGCAGATGCGTATTGCTCCTCAAATGGATCAACGACATCGGTGATCCGTAGGAGCAGAGCCAGATTGAACTGAGCAACGGCAACGAGACAATGTTGCTTTGGCAGGCTCTGAAGCTTGTGAGTGTGCTGTGCAACTTGGTCGGAAACACCAAGCTTGAGCCTACCCGTCTTCTGGTACTCCAGCTGTGTCTTGTGCAGGGGTGTGAGTGCCAACGTCACAGAGCGTGTTTTGGATGTTCCTTTACTCGATGCGTTGGAAGCAGCATTACCAGCAGTGGCACCAGTGCCACTCATCTCATTCGTCCCAAACGCCATGCTCTGCGTAAGTTGCATCGAGCTACCGGGTATGCTCACTCCTTTGCTCTGCTGAATGGTTCTCTTTGCACCAGTTGATTTTGTTTCCTGCATTTGGTTCATGGTTGAGAACGTTTCAACAGTTCCTTCGTTCTCACCCTCACCGGCTGATATCGATGGCATGAGCACAAATTCGTATCCGGCATCACGTTCGACACCATGAACTAGCTCTTCAAAATCGAGCAGGGGATAGCAGAGGTTTTTGGCCAGGATCTCTGCATGTTCATGAAACTGCTGACGAAAGGTAATCCGGATACCACACTGGCCAAGTACCGCCGGCACCAAATCGATTTCACCCTTCTGCAAGTTGTCGAGAGCCTGTACTGCCAGCCCAACAGACAGTTTGTACTTGGCTGATTCTTTGAGTAGGTGCAGAAAATCTTCATTCAGAAAGCTCTGGGCTTCATCCATGAACAGGTAGTACCGTTTTCGTTCCTCACGTCTCACCGTCATCACGGCATCCTGAATCTCACGAATGATGAGACCTGCCAGAACGTTCCCTTCCTCTATGTCAAACGCAATGGGCTGCTCACGTGGCCCAAGGCTCGCCAAAATGATGCCACCTTCTCGAATGATTTTGTGAAAATCGATCGATGGTGCTGTTTGACTAAATACCGCCGTCACAACTGGTGAGAACGTATCACGCAATCGATTGATGGCTGATTCAACCCAATCTTCCTGCTGTCGTGCGTTCTTGGTTGCCCGCAACATCTCCAAATCAGAAAGAAATTCTTCGGCAAACTTGCCATCTAAGAAGGGTGCAACCTTTTGAAACACCTCTTCGTGTCGCGGGTGCTGTGGACGAAGTAACACCAATACGTCTGTGAGACGTTGGTGTGTGCCTTGTTCATCCTGCCTATGCCCAACAGCGTATAGGGCAGTTGTGAGCCACCGACGCAACCGAACTGTTTTGCTTTGCTCAGCTTCCGTCTCACCCTGCTTGCGGACAATAATCCGGGCCATGTGCTTGGTCTTCTTGTGGAGCCAGCTCTGGTAGGCAAGCTCTGAATAAGACCGGGCATCATTTGGCTCTGGGTGGTACAAAAATGGATCAAACGAAAACAGTTGCTCTACAGGGTTGAGGTAATACACACGATCACACAGGTACGCCAGTTCTTTCCTGTGACAAGCCAGGTAAGCCAACAGGTCATCAGCGGTATCTGAGTGTGGATCAATCCACGCCAACCCACAACCATGAGTGATGAGCTGGCGGCAGACCAGTTCAAACAGCTTGCTCTTGCCGTACCGGGTACCGCCGAAAATGGCCATGTGTTGATGCAGCAGTTCTTCATTCACCAGAAAGTCTGTTGGTGCATCCGCTAGCTGCTGCGTACCAAGTTGCAGTGAAAACCAAGATTCGTTTGTCGTTGCTGTCATCGTCGTTACGCTGCTGTCTGATAGTGCGGGGCACCGATGCTGGAGAAGTAGATCTGTAGCAAGGCATCCGTTGCTACAAGCTGATCCCACCCACTTGCAACGTTGTTGCTAATGCCGGTGAGTGATGCCTGAGCTTGCTCACGAAGGAGGGGGTTGGGGGCGTACGTACCAGTGAGATACGATGCAATCAGCTTGTCTGCCATAAACTGCTTTGAGGCAATTGATTCAGGCAGTCTGGTAATGAACTGCAAATCCTCCAACAACGCAGCCCGATGGGATTGATTTGGGGCAAGCGTGCCTTGGTGATTCAGTTCCAGCAACTTCCCTACAAGCCCTGATTGAATATCACCGGTGAGATCACAGATGCCATCACACGGAAGTGATCTGATGAATGCAAGTTCATCGTACCGATCCGAGCCAAGCTCACCGAGTTTCATTTGGTACGAAATACGAAAGTGCTCCAGATGCTGCTCGGTTTCTCTTTGTACCTGTTCGTCGGTTAGCTGCTCAGATTCTTCTCCAATGAAGGTACCGAAGTATCGGCGAAGTGAAGCGGTAAGAGCCTTGATCTGCTCCAACGCATAGGCGTTCAGAACACTTTCGCTATCCTGCCGTTGCAAATGTTTCAGGAGGAAATCCGGTACGCCCGGATTCAAATCTGGGCCATTAGAACCCTTGGCCTGATCCCATGGTGATTGCCAGTTGCCGTTGTTGTCTGGTGAGGAACGTTGTTCCATTGAGAAGAGGGGAATAGTGCAAGCATGACTGCAAGAGTCACCCACGCTCAGCACACCATGAGCAGGAGCAGTGTCATCAGGCGCTTTCAAAAGGCCACCAATGGGCGCTTTCGCTCAGCCACCAACCCCCCAAGCATTTCTTTTCGCACCAGGTCCCTACGCCAGTCATTTACGGGATTTGGTGTGAAAAGAAATGCGGGGCGTCCCCCAAAAGGTGGAAAGGCCAAAGCGCCTATCGCTGGCTGAGATTCAGCGCTCGGTGACAGGAGCAGAAAGGTGGAGACTTCGTACTACCTTGACGCGACTGCGAGCGGTGTGCTCGGATGCGTGGTGCTCGTAGCAGTCCTTGCACAGCTGAAGTTGCACCATGCCAGACAAAGACTTAAAAGTCAGATTCTTCGGTTGTTGCTTCATCAATCTTCCGGACATGGATGGTGCTGATCCCACAGAGCCATGCGGCGTTCAAGCTCAACCTTGGCTTTCCGCTGCTCGTCTTCATCGTGAGCAGATGAAAGAAGTAGTGATTCAAAGAGCTGGTGCTGCTGGGTTCGAATCTCACTGTGTTCTGCAACTCGTTTGCGATACTCGTCGGTTTGTTGTTGCTGGCGATCTGGCTCAAGTTGTTGCTCTGCCTCGGCGTGAATTGGTTGAGCATCCTCATCAAACAGCTTGCAAAGGCTTTCCAGAGAATGGAGCAGGATGTCTTTGTCCGGTGATTGGCTCAGCAGGTGGGCGTAGTAGCTACGCAGAAAACTGCGGTAGTGAGCAAAGAAAGAAAGAGGAAGTGGAAGGGGTGGTTCATAGGCTCGCATTCGCATTTCGATGTCAAAGAGACTCGCGTGTATAGGGGCAAGGCGTAGCGTATTTTCAATGTTGCCTATCGTTTCATCAGCTACCGATGCGTATGGTGGTACGTAGAGGTGAGACGGAAGTAAGAAGGGGATTGTCTGTTCCAACCTCAGCTGTTCATTGTGTCTCTCAGCAAGTGAACTGCTTCGAGCAACTTCTCTTTCCTGTTGTGCTTGAATTTCAGCTTGAGCAATTAACTCTCGTTCTCTGGATTGTGCCCTGTCTCTACGGGTCTGCTCCTTCACCTTCTTTTTCTCACGAGCGGTTTCCCTTCGGTACCGTCCATCCTGTACGGCAATCTGAAATCGATACACCACCGAGCGGTACTTCCGGTTGCACCAGCCAAAAACCGACCCTACAAGGATGAATAATCCAAAACTGACGCCTGCAACCAAGCCAGCTCGAATCATCGCCTCAATATCTACACCTCCGGTTGAGCGATGAAAAAAGTACGCAAGAAAGATGATTGCCGTTAGCCAGTTGATGACCGTGTGCTGACTACACGTGCGAACTGTTGACGTCATCCACACTGAAACAAGTGCCAGGATGAGCAACGTCCAAAGACTGGCTGTGTCCAGAAAGTTGACCAGACAAGATGCGGCGTCCAATGCACTGGCAGCAATTCGTTCTGAATGCCGAGAGATGACAATCGGTTGTTGGGCACGTAAAAAGAACACGGTACGAATTTGCGAATTAAAAAGACTGCTGCGTCATGAAAAAGAAGAAAACCGGCACCGCGCTGACGATGCCGGGGCGTTTACGCACTGTGTTGCTCATCTGAGAATGCCGGTAACTCCCAGAATGAGGGCACCGAGCAGGAACACGGTGACACCAGCTCCAATGCCACCACTTGCCGCTGCTCCAATGGACAGTGCCAGCACACCACAACAGCAAACGGTGGCTAAAGGGTGCTCTTTCTTTGCCAAAACAATCCAACGTGTCTGTCGATGAATCCACATCACTTCACCTCATTGGTCTTTGTCGGACTAAGAAACGTACAATTGGCGGTTCTCAAACGCAGAGCCAGCCAGAGAACAATAGCTATGGACATTGCATTCCTCACTTGAAATCGTGATTGTCACTCCAGTGAATTCACTGGTTACCTGACTGCTCGATACAGCAGATAGCCAATTCCGAAGAACCACATGAAAAGAGTGATTGCGGGATGAAGTAGCACCAAGAGCCACGACGCCAAGAACCACGTGACCGTGATGCCAGCTAATCCGGCCTTGCTTGGCTCTCGTGTTGGTCTTTGTACATAAGGCTGAATCTCATGTAGTTGAGAGGAATACATCGGCGAAGGAAATCGAGGATCGTAAGGAACTGGATAGTTCCGTGGATATTGCATCTCCTGTAGTTGCCTACGCTCAAGTTCATCCAGCAACATCCTCTGTTGCTGAACTGTCAGTTGTCTGTTTTGCATTCGTAGAGTTCCTTGTGAATGATTTTGAAGTGTTGATGTTCGCTTCTCCCTCTAGGGAAGAGCGTGTTATCTACGTTCCGTCAGTCGATCTACGTCCTAGCCTGCACAGGCCGCCAGAATCATGATGAAGATGAAGATTCCAAAGATTGCAGCCCAAGGGTTGTCATCGGGAACGCGTGTGTAGTGACCCGATATACCCGTCAGCTTGTACTTTGCCATTTGTTTTTCCTTGATCCGGTTGGTTCTGAAACGAGCAACTTGTTTTGGTTGCAAGTCACGAAACTCAGTGACTTCATGACCAAGGACGTCGGCGGTTGCGAATCGCCGAGGAAACAGCAAGGCAAAAATGCCTTTTCAATCGTAAGTCTTTGTGCTACAATGACTTACGTGGAAAATAAAAATCCAAATAGTGATGATTCTGTAGATCCAGAAGCTGACTTCGATCCGATCGAAGAACTCGTAGAACGTCTTAAGGAAACGGAAAGACGTCTCCAAGACGGTGGCCCTGAGGTGGACCTCGACTATCTACACGCGTTTGTCTTCGACGCCTTACCAGAAGATGACCGGTGCAAAGTTGCGGCGTTGGTTTCGACATGGAAGAACTGGCATGCCAAGTGGCGAGAGATTCACCTTGAAGACATTGAGGCCCAAAAACAAGCAAGTGAGCAAGAAGGAAAGTCAATGTAAGGCCAGTACCTACGAATCAAGTTTGATATAGTGTCGGCATGAACACGAGCGAACACTCACTGCTACTGGAATTTGACAGGTGTCGGACCGGCGTCGAACGAGCGTGTGAAATCCTATTCGAGCAGCTGATTCAACATGCAACACGTGTGCTAATGAGGAAAGCAGATCGCCAAATCCGTAGCCACGTTCCTGACCTCGCACAAACGGTTCTCTTCCGCTTTCAACAAAAAATGACTTCGGAAGGACTCGTATTTGAACATGCGGGAGACATCAAGGCGTACGTAGCAACTTGTTGCTTCAATGCACTGAGAGACTGGTTTCGAGCCGAAGGCCGAAGACCAAAACTCTCTCCGCTCCCCAAAGACTTTGATACACCTTTCACATTTCACTCTAATCGCACGATCGATTTGGAAACACTTCTGAATGCACTTACATCAGATGATCGGCGAATTGTCGAGTTAAAGTACTTTGAAAGTCTATCGTATGACGAGATAGCGACGGACATCGGAATATCTCACCAAGACGTAAAGTCAGCTCTGGATCGGATTCGGAAACAACTTAGTTGGACAGCGCCACTTTTCGCCTGGTGAGAATTCGTAAGTCGTTTGCCAAAATGGACTTATCTGCGTTGACTTGATGGTCAAAAAGAGACGACCTTCCGTGTGCTACTGTTTCACACTCGGAAACCACGGAAGGTCGCCGCTATGTCGCTTAAGGATATCGCCTCGCTCGGCAAAATGCTCGCCCAATTTCTCGCCCTGTTTGTTGATTGTTTTTACAGCAATCCTGGAAGGAAACTGCTCCAGATCTACGTTCAGGGATTGCTCTCTGACGTTCAACGAAAGAACGCCGAAGCGATCGCTGCCAATCAGAATGTCAGACCCAGGACGCTTCAGCGGTTCCTCGATTCGATCAAGTGGGATCATGAGCGGCTTCGCGATCGTTGCCAGCAAATCATCGCCACCGACCATGCCGACAGCCAAGCGGTGGGGATCGTTGACGAAAGCGGAATGGCCAAGAGTGGTCACGACACTGTTGGGGTGAAGCGTCAATACAACGGCAACCGAGGTAAGATCGAGAATTGCATCGTCAACGTTGCTCTGTCGTTTGCAACGGTCACTTTCCACAGTCTGCTCGATGCCTGCGTTTATCTGCCCAAAGAATGGACGGATGATCCATCACGCCGAAAAAAACTCGCATTCCTGACGATGTGACGTTCAAAACCAAGGCAGAAATCGCACTCGATATGATCGATCGAGCGATTGCCAATGGAATCCGAGTGCTGGCTTGGACATTCGACGAATTCTACGCTCGCGACGGCAAGTTCCTTGACGGACTCGACCAAAGAAACGAAGCCTTCGTTGGCGAGATACCGCCAAACGCTCACGTCTGGCTGAGCAAGCCAAAAGTGCTGAGAAAACCGCCGAAAAACCGAACGAAAAGGCCGAAGAAGTACCCCCGATTGAGACGTCGTGAAGAAAAGCCAAGTGAGGTTCAAAACCTCCGTAAGTATTCGCCGGCATTCTGCGATCAAAAGCCACAGCGATATCGAATCAAAGACACCAACAAGGGGCCTGAGGTTTGGGAGATCCGCTGGCACACGTGTTGGCGGAAGACTCACGACGGTCGCTTAGTCAGCAACGCCTGCACTCTGATTGTCGCTCGCAATGTTCGTACTGGCGAGTGGAAGTATTTTCTCAGTAACCGAGTCCCTGGCCGCGGCGGCTGGACATTGCGTGCGATCCTCAGAGTCGCGTTCAGTCGCTTCCAAATCGAAGCGTGTTTCCGCGAATCGAAAGAAGAACTGGGCTGGGATCACTTCGAATGCCGCCGGTGGGACTGTGTCCATCGTCACCTGTTCGTGACGATCCTCAGCCACTTGTTCTGTGCCCGAGTGCGATCCCAGCTCAGTCCGGGGACCGTCGTGACCGATGGCGACCTGCTAACGCTCGAACAGGTCCGTCGTGCAATGGACGTCTACATCGATTCACAAGATTTGTCGCGAAGAGCCCGTCACCGTCGCTACGAAGAGGAACTTGAACGCCAACGCTACTACCAAGTTCGCAACGCTCAAGCCAGCCGCTCACATACCAAAACACGCCGTCGATGGTTCCAGCAGCAGGGGATTGATGTTGATAAAATCAAGTCGCTTGACCGGGGGACGGGCCCATGAAACTTGATCCTCACGCAAAAAGTGGCGCTGTCCAACTAAGCAGCGCCAAGAAAACGATCTTGCTTATCAAAAGTTCGTATAGACCGTTTGATTGCTTAGAAATCAAGGCGAAGCTCCCGCAACTCCATGGGAAAGATTCCGCTAGGATCATCAGTCGAAGGATAGACGACATCTGGAGGTGCTTGTGGCCATCCATGATGCGAAAAGTCGTCGATCGGAGGACATATCGGAGCATCAGTAGGAAGTGGGGCCGGGACTTTATTGCAACGCCACCAAATGCCTTCATAGGCACGTCGGTACATAATTGGCCAGCCATTTCCAACAGGTTTGGTCCTTGGGCCTCGGGGATTTGCAACAATCCCAGGTCGCCAGTTGGATTTTAGGCAACATTTGGCGATTCTGTCGACCGTAGAAGATTGACAGTTGTTATCCATGCCTGGGGGCCCTCCGTGAGGCTGATCGCTGTGTTGGTTCCGCCGAATACACGCTTCAATATCTGCCCTCGTCGCATTTGCGCACTTAGTTCCATCGTCCATCGAACGGTTAGGACTCCGATCTGGCCACACTGGAGATTCTGTTTCTCCTGATACACATCTATTCCTAAGCTGGCAGTGATCAATGATTCTATCGCCTATTCCTCCGGTTCGCATAGGACGACAACACACAGAGAGTAACCCTGATGGATCCGTTCTGTTCAGCGGACTGGCTTTCACGTACTGATAAAGACTCTGGTTTTCAACATAGCCGATCGGATCTCTGGAGCAAAACCGTCCACTAAGCGGATCATACATTCGTGCCCGGTAGTGATACAGCTCCGCTGTCTCGTCCCACTCTCTCCCGGTGTAGGTGTAGCGGTTGTCGTAGTTGCTGGTCGTTCTTGCCGTTCCTCCGTTGTCGTAGATGCCAAGCTTGCCGTAGGCGGTGTAGCTGTAGCGTTCCTTGACGTTTCCGTTTTGATCGGTCAGCGCGGTGATGCTGTACTGCTGGTTGCGGTGGTAGTAATGCTCACCGCCACCGGTGTGGCCGATCCGCATGATCGGTTCGTCGATGTAGCTGGCATAGATGTAGCAGTAAGTGGGGCTGGTGGCCGCTGGTCCTACCGCAACCCGATAGGAAGGTCACCAGCTAATCATGTTGTCGCAACTCCCCAAGGACTCTCTTCGCCTCTAGCGCGTGTGCGTACCCCGCATCCGCAGACATATCAAGCCAATGTTCAGCGACATCTTCCTCGCCCAGCCCAAAGGCATAGTGTTGAAAAACCAAGTACGCAGCTCTACCATCACCACCTTCAGCGAGCGCCTTTTTGCTTGAAAGCTCACTTGGGCTAAGCATTACTGCACCACCGATGTGGTGCGTATCGATCAATTCGGAATCGCCAAGATCAGATTCGTCATAAGATGTCACAAAATACGCAACCGAAATCAGCACCAGCACTGAAGCAAACACGTAAACCAACCACGCTCGATTAGACTTCATGTACTTAATGTGGGTAACGAGGATCATCGAATATCGACACGCACTTCTTACCATTCCAAAATTGAAATGCCCCGCAATTCGGCACAAACTTCTTTGGTGGCAAAATTCTCGGCTCAACAATGCTCTTCGTAAAAATCTTCCCTTGAAATATGCCCACATTAAAGGGGTAGGCCTCTACCGTGCACTTAGGACTTGCAAGACAATTGATTACCGAATCTTAGTAGGTTTATTGGGGAGGATCGTGTAGTTCCATTCCCCATGAAAATTGTCGCGTTTGATGATTACTTCCGAAAGCTGTTCGTCACTGACTCTCTTCCGCTTTTCATATTCGGACTCATCAAGCCACGCGTGAACTTCCAGACCTTCTTCTGTTCTGGTCGCGCCAATCAAGTTGACAACCACCTCATGGCTTTCCAACGGAACGCCTTGCCAGTTGCGGGTGATGTGACAGAACAATCGATGTTCAATCTTGTTCCATTTGCTGGTCCCAGGCGGATAGTGGCACAGTTCAATCTTCATGCCAGTTTCGTTGGCAAACTTTTGCAGTACCCAACGCCACAATCTGGTTCTCGGACTGTTGCTCCCACCACAGTCCGCCGTGATCAACAATCGCTTCGCCTTGGCGTGACGCTTTCGCCCCATCTTCTTCCACCAACGGCGGATCGCCGCGATGGCAAACTCAGCCGTGTCGTGGCTGATCCCCACCGACACTCCAGCCTCATTGTGCGTTACATCGTAGACGCCATAGGGAACCGCTTTCCCAAGTTCTTTGTCCGGGAAGTCGTGGGTCTTTACGCGGACCGGGTCACCCGACTTGCGGTACGTCTGGCCCGCGTTTTTCATCATTCCCAGCGGTTCTTTCTTTTTCGTATCGACCGAAATGACCGGCTGGCCGGTCCGCTGGTAAGCTTTGACTCGATCGGAGATATGTTGAAATTGACTGTCGCGGTCAGGATGCTGTTTGCCCTCGATCGTCTTCCGATTGCCCTGCAAGCTGTAGCCCGCAGACCGCAGAAGCTCACCGACCTTCGTGCTGCTGATCTCATAGCCCTGACGGTTCAACTCCTTGGCAAGTGTTCGCGTACTCTTGCAGGTCCAACGTAGTGGAGACATCGGATCGCCGCGAGTAGTTCCGTCAACCAGTTGCTCCAAGGCGTCAATCAAGTCGGGTTGTTCGGCCTCCCTCGATTTGCGACCTCCGCCTGGACGTCGCTGTCGGTTGCTCGCTGCGGCTTCGGGGTCATCCAGTTCGGCAATTCCGTTGCGAATCGTTCGATCCGACATCCCAGTCGCCGCGGCGACCGCGGCGATTCCTCCGCGTCCGAGCGAACGCGCTTCGGCAGCCGCCCATCTTCGACGTCCCCTTTCATCGAGGTCACCGATCAATGCGGTATACTTTTCGCGAATCCATTCAACAACATTTGCATCCGGCATCCCGCAAGTATCGGAAATCCTCCTGCCCAACGGCAAGATCAATACGGTAGCTTATTGTCTTGCAAGCCCTTAAGTTCCGTCGCTAGCTTGCACGGGTAGTCTCCTTTTCCTGCTTTGCAACAGTAAAGTCGAACGGGTGTGATCTGCGTAATGCGCCTGATCTGACGGAGTGATTGGTCTACACAAAAAGAGGCTTCCTCAAGGAAACTGTTTGTTCTCAGGCAGACAGCTCAAAAGGAAACCTCATGGATGCTCAAGTTAAGGCAGGAAGCCTTGTTCGCACAATCGCAGAGAAAGAAATTTCAAATTCGGTAACCGAGTTCGCTGCCGAATTGACCTCCAAGGTCGTTGAATTGGTCCGCGATTTTGTGTCCGGCGCCGTCTCGGCGGCCAGAATGTTTACGTTGGAGAATCGGCTGGCCAACTGCGTGCGGGAATTTGCTCGAAAAGTCATCGGGTGGCTTGTTGCGAGCCTTGAACCGGAAATCGAGCGGATGCCGGGTACAGTGAAGCACAACGGCAAGAATTTCCGACGATTGGCTGCCAAGAGCCTGCGGAGCAACATTGTGACGTCGTTCGGCGAAATCTCGTTTCAACGTGCTCGTTACCGCAAAGGGCGTGACGGCAAATTGCTCTTTCCTTTGGAGCAACTGCTGGGAATTGAACACGGATTTACGCCCGCGGTGGCGAACCTCATCGGTAGGCAATTTGCTACCGCTGGCAGCACACAAGGCCGTACGCGAGAGATGATTCGGGATCGGTTTGGAGTTTCGATCGGCAATGAGAAGTTGCGCAAGCTGACGCAGACGCTTACTTGCTCGCTGGAACCGCTGCGCGAGGAAGCTCAGGTAACCAAGTTGACCGAACTGATCGAACAAGCACGCTCTGGTGGCGGCACTGCCGTCCTTTCGGTCAGTCGCGATGGTGTTGCCCTCGGCCTGGCTCCGTGGAGTTTCTTTGAAATGGCCGGTGTTGCTTGCATCAGTGTCTTGAGCGATGGCAAAAAGCTAGGCACGGTGTATCTGGGACGAACACCGGAAGCGAATCAGGAGACACTTTCAAGCGATTTGACTTCACTTCTGACGGCGGTGGTAAAAGCGTGTGGCGACGATCTTCCCGAAATCGTTTACGTGACCGACGCCGGCAAAATCGAGACCGCATACTGGAAGAATGTGCTTCGGAAATTTTTCGTTGATGGTAGTCGAATCAAAATCACGCGTGTCGTTGATTACTACCATGCCAGCGAGCGTCTGACGATCATCGCTGATGCCCTGAAGCTCGAGAAAGAATCCCGAGCAGACTGGCTTTCGCGAACGCGAGCGTTGCTGCTTGAACCAGGCGGGCATGGTCGTGTGTTGCGTTCGATCGCGAAGATGAAATCGGAACACGGTTACAAATCGTCACACGCCAGTGATGCAGAGAAAGCCGAGAAGTACCTTCGCCGGTACAAGCGATTCATGGATTACGCAGATGCCCGTACCCACAATTACCCGATCGGTAGCGGGGTAGTCGAATCGGCATGCAAGCAGATTGTCAGTGAACGGATGAAGCTTTCGGGAATGCGATGGCATCGCGAAGGAGGCCAGCAAGTCATGACACTTCGTTGTATTCTGTTGAGCAAGATTTGGAGCAAAGTGTATGAGAAATGGCTTCAGTCAAAACCGACTGTCGCTGACCTGATGCCCCGCGGAGACCGCTAAAATCACTGTGTTCACCGCGCATCAAGCGGACCGCACCCAGTCGAACTTTCATGTTTGGCTTGTAGTTGGGATGATTTCTAATTCATGATCGTAAACCACCAGCTTTGCTGGTGAGTACTCACTAGGCTCCGCCGTTCCGGGAGCATAAAAAAAGGATCCTCCTGAGGAAGGCCCCGAGGGGCGCAGGAGGATCCCCATGAAAGACTGGCGTAGCCAAACCCACGTGAAGTGGGACTGCAAGTACCACGTAGTGATTGTTCCAAAGTACAGGAGGCGTAGATTTTATGGAAGTCTTCGGCTGGAGATCGGGAAGATTCTTCGGCAGCTTTGTCAGCAAAAGGAGATTGAGCTGCTGAAAGGGAATGCCTTGCCGGATCATGTTCACATGCTATTGAGCGTTCCACCGAAGTACAGCATTGCCAATACGGTAGGCTTTTTGAAAGGAAAGAGTGCCATTCGGATCAACCGCGACCTCGGAAAAGTGAAAGGAAGCTTGTATGGACGAGCGTTCTGGTCACGCGGCTATTGCGTGAGCACTGTGGGGCTGGATGAAGCGATGATCAAGGAGTACATCCAGAACCAGGAAAAACACGAGCGTGACGAAGAACGCGGTTTGTTTGATTTAGATTAACACCACCAACAACGGCCCCTTTTAGGGGCCTTCCTCAAGCCACCGGCTCTGCCGGTGGTCACTGACTCGCTCTGCCAAATCTGACACCGATATTGGAACATGCACCAGCGGGTCATCCGTCTCGCGCCCAACAGTAGTTGCGTTTGCATGACCGACAACAGTGAAGCAGCCTTTTAGGTTCGGCTGATCAACCCAAGCTTTGTATTCCTCGCTGTCCGGATGATGCAAAATAATATCGATTAGACCGAGTGGATCCAATCTTAGTATCGGCTGCGCTCTCACATACTGATATGTATTCCAAGGACTTCCGTGAAACCCAATTGGATCTCTGGAGCAAAACCGTCCCGTCAAAGGATCGTACATCCGTGCTCGGTAGTGATACAGTTCCGCTTCCTCATCCCACTCTCTTCCGGTGTAGGTATAGCGGTTGTCGTAGTTGCTGGTCGTTCTTGCCGTTCCCCCGTTGTCATAGATGCCAAGCTCGCCGTAGGCGGTGTAGCTGTAGCGTTCCTTGACGTTTCCGTTTTGGTCGGACAGGGCAATGATGCTGTATTGCTGGTTGCGGTGGTAGTAATGCTCACCGCCACCGGTGTGGCCGATCCGCATGATCGGTTCGTCAACGTAGCTGGCGTAGATGTAGCAATAGGTCGGGCTGGTCGCTGCCGTTCCTGACGCGTAGTCGAGGAAGGTTTGCTGGCCGTTTTGCACGAAGACGGTGACATTGGTGCCGTCGTCTCGCTTGACTCGCCGGCCCAAGGCGTCGTAGCCGTAGGTGACGTCGTCGGTTGAATCGTTGTCAACATCGGCCCCGGTGAGCCGGTTGTCGAAGTCCCAGCTAAGAGCAAGCGGGTTGGAGCCGCTTCGGAGGACGGCCGGAATCGACGTCATGTTGCCTTTGACGTCGTGGGTGATCGACTGGCTGGCAGCGGTAAGGAGTTCGTGAGCCGCTCCGTGGGTGCGGCTTTGGGTGGAGAGATTCTCGGTGATGCTGCTCCAGTCGCCGACCAAAGACAGGCTCCAGGATTGATCGAGATTGGTGTCGTCCCGTTCCCAGTTGACCAGGCGGTCTTCGTCGTCATAGCCGCTTGATCCGACGGTGAAGCCGTAACCGCTCATCGTTCCCGTGATGGTCTCGGAGGTCTTGTTTTTGTTGTCGTCCCACGCGTAGCTGTAGTTGCCGATCGAGCCGCCCGTGTGAGTGATGCTGGCCAGCGTGTTGTCGTTGTTATAGGCGTGGGTGGCCGTGATTCCGTTATTGTACACGCTGGAGGTCATTAGCCCGCCATCGTCATAGCTTCGGGTGTCGACGGTGGTGCTGTCGACCTTGACCGTGGCAAGGGACAGCAGTCGTCAAGTTGCCTATCCTGCCAATTCGGCTCCTGACCCCTTTTCTCGGTATCCTGCCAATTCGGCTCCTGACCCCTTTTCTCGGTTGACCCCTTTTCTCGGTCGTGCCCGAAGATTGCGACGACATCCTGTCGTCGCTGTCGCTACCGCTCCGGTGCGCTCCAATGGTGCGCGGTCGGTTGCGCGTGATCGGCATCCCGCCGAAGAACCGGCGGGCATCCTGCCCGCCAACAGAAAAGGCCGCCTAACGGCGGCCTCATCAAGCGTCGTTTCACTCCGGTGCATCGGTTGAGTCACTCATCAAAGAGGCCTGAACCGTCTGATTTCCTCAACTCAAGTGCCGGTTTCAACCATTCCGGTCAAACACATAATCGAATGCCGCCGGAATGAGCCCAAAGCAAGCAACATGAAGAACAACGAGCACAAGACTAACAATTAAGTGGCTCGGCGAACCCAGAGGACGAATGCACATTGCTGCGCCGACACAATAGAGGATAGCAGGCACAGCAAGGACTCCAGACTTGTAGTCGCCTCCACGAGCTGACGTATATCCCCAGACGACATTCAATAAGTCGAGTGTTGCCCCGAGGAAGATCGCAATTGCACCTAGATAAAAGAGGACTGAAGCCATGCTATTTGATTACTCGTTGACACCATGGAAACAGTCCTTTGAACTTTTCTGGACCAGGCGGCCAAGCAAGTTTATCTGCCGGTATCCGGAAACACCGACCGTTATCAAACGGAACGTGGTACTTCGGGCGGAAGGGATTGCATTTGCCAGACATTACCCAATTCCATCGAGTCTTTCCTCCACGCACAACCCACCGTTCAGCGCATTTTGCAGGTGGTGTACTCCAACGCGTGACAGTCACAAGTCTCGCAGAACATTTCCAACTCCTGTAGGCAACTTGACACCCCTTGGCGGCTGGAATCGGGATACAACAAATGACGATTTCAGCCATCGCGCAGTTGAAATCTTCTTCCGCCGAATCATCAGAATCCGTGCCCTCGATATCCCAATCGCACGTTCCAGTGAACCAATTGCATCTCGGTTTACAAAAACTTCCAAGAGGCCCCTTGCTGCACGCTTCTTCGCAGCACTTACGAGCATCACCCCAACAGTCGATGTACCTATCTCGGTCAGGCAGTCTCCGCCAGCACTTGCAACCGCAACGAATCTTCACCATTCCCGAGGGGTCGGCTCGATCTAAGGGTGCTCCACCAACGTACTGATACACATTCCATTTGCTTCCGACGAACCCGATTGGATCTCTGGAACAAAACCGACCGCTGAGTGGATCGTACATCCTCGCCCGGTAGTGGTAGAGTTCGAGGTCCTCGTCCCACTCTCTTCCGGTATAGGTGTAGCGGTTGCCGTAGTTGCTTGATGACCTTGCGACTCCACCGGGGTCATAGATGCCAAGCTTGCCATAGGCGGTGTAGCTGTAGCGTTCCTTGATGTTTCCGTTTTGATCGGAAAACGCCACGATGGAGTATTGCTGGTTGCGGTGATAGTAATGCTCGCCGCCGCCGGTGTGGCCGATCCGCATGATCGGTTCGTCGATGTAGCTGGCGTAGATGTAGCAGTAATTGGGGCTGGTGGCCGCTGCTCCGGAGTCGTAGTCGGCGAAGGTTTGCTGGCCGTTTTGGACGAAGATCGTTTCGTCGGTGCCGTCGTCACGTTGGACGCGGCGACCCAACGCGTCGTATTCGTAAGTCACGTCGTCGCTGCTGTCGTCGTCGACGTCCACTCCGGTCAGACGATTGTCGAAATCCCAGCTGAGGGAAAGTGGGTCGCTGCCGCTGCGGAGCACCGCCGGGATGACCGTCATGTTGCCTTTGACGTCGTGGCTGATCGAGGCGCTGGCCGCGGTCAACAGTTCGTGGGCCGCTCCGTGGGTGCGGCTTTGGGTGGAAAGATTTTCGGTGATGCTGTTCCAGTCACCCACCAGTGATAGGCTCCAAGATTGATCTAGATTGGTGTCGTCCCGCTCCCAGTTGACCAGGCGGTCTTCGTCGTCGTAGCCGCTTGATCCAACGGTGAAGCCGTAGTCGGACATTGTACCGGTAATCGACTCGGAAGTCTTGTTTTTGTTTTCGTCCCAGCCGTAGCTGAGGTTGCCGATCGACGCGCCGGTGTAGGTGATGCTGGAGAGGGTGTTGTCGTTGTTGTAGGCACGGGTCTCTTTCACTCCGTTGTCGTATTCGCTGGTCAGCATCCGGCCGCCGTCGTCGTAGGTGCGGGTGTCGACGTTGGTGGAGTCGACGTCGATGTCTTCCAGCTGGCCGCGGGCGGTGTAGGTGCGATCGACCTCGGTGCCGTCGGGGTAGGTGTAACCGGTCACCTGGCCCGCCTCGTTGTAGGCGGTGGTGATCGTGTAGGTGACCGAGTCGATTTCGATTGCCTCGGTCGCTTTGCGACCGGCGTCGTCGTAGGTGTAGGTGACCGTGTTGTCGTACCGTTCGCTGTCGGCGGTCAGCATCCGGCTGGCGGCGTCGAAGGTGAAGGTGTCGCTGTCGGCGATCGTTCCCGACGGGCTGTTGGCTGACGTGCGGTAGTCCCGGTCGGTCAGCCGCCCGGCCAGGTCATACGTGTAAGTGACCGTGTCGCCTAGCTGGTCCTCCTTGCGGAGCACTCGGCCGGCCGGGTCTCGGGTGAAGGTGACGATTCCGTAACCGCTATCGCCCGGAGACGTGGCGGCGGTATGGTCGGGATAGGTTTCGGTCAGCTTGCCGCCGGCATCGTTGTAGGTGTAAGAAGTGACGTCGTCTTCGGCGTCGGTCAGCGAAGAGAGCTGGCCGGTGTCGGTGTAGGCGAATTCGGTTTCTCCGCCCAGCCGGTCGGTGATCTTGATTTGACGGCCTCTGGCATCGAACTGGTAGTCGGTCGTTTCATCCTTGGCGTCGGTGAAGCTGATTTTGTTGCCACCATCGTCGTAACTGCTGCTTGTCTCGTCATTTGCCGTGTCGGTACAGGTCAGATCTCGGCCCAATGCGTCGTAGGTGCAATCTTCGCCGACGCTGTTGGGATCGCGGATCTTGGTTTGATTGCCGGCGGCGTTGTACTCAAAGGAAGTGATCTTGCCCAAGGCATCGACACTTTGAATCGTCCGGCCAGCCGCGTCGGTGTGTTGTTTGCGGACGTCACCGAGCGCGTTGATGGTCTTGGTGACCAGCACGGTGCCGTAACCGCTGATGTTGGTCGTGCCGTCGTGCAGGGTACAGGTCCAGGCGATCAGGTCGTTGGGGTTGGTTCCGTCATGCGGTTCGATCATCCCGGACATCACGGTGCGGCCGGCGGCGTCGGCGATGGCGAAGCGGATCTCCTCTTCGCCGTTGATCACCACGCGGGCGCTGCCGGGAGCGTCGGTGTCAAAGTCGATTCCCGCGCCGCCATTGGCTTCGGTTTCCCCCAGCTTGGTCAGGGCATCATCGAGATTGACCGTGTAGGTACCGCCGCCGAGTTGATTGACGGTTACTCCGCCGGTGGTCGCGTCGAGGCCGCTGCCGTCGGCCAGGTTATCATCGTAGAGATACTGCTCGGTCAGGCCCAGTGTTTCGGAGAGACTGTCGAGGCCGGCGATCGGCGGATCGTCGGCGTCGACCACGCCGCGGGCGGTCAGCCAGATCGTGCGGGCTGTCGGCCGGCCCCGTCCGTCGTAACGGGTGGTCACTTCGCGGTAGGTTTTGGCGTCGACCGGGTTGTCGAGCGCGGTGGTGTGAGAGCTGTAGGTTTCGATCGTCGCCTGGTGGACCGTCCTGCCGCCGGGATCGGTGCGGTTGATCGTGCCGTGGCCGAGCGGGTTTTCGGTGGCGACCACCTGGCCGCAGCAATCCTCGTAGTGCGTCTTCCAGAGTTCGCCGGCAAAATCGGTGTGCTCGATCTTGCGGCCCAGCAGGTCATGCTGGCCAGCGTGTTGTTGGATTCCGACGAGCGTGGTCAATCACTCGTTTCGGTCACGTCACCCGCGCCCGTCGGTTTCGGTTCAAAACCGAAAACCGGGTCTGACCCCGGCGAAGCCCGCGACTGACCCCGGCGAAGCCCGGCGACCCCGGCGAAGCCCGGCGACCCCGGCGAAGCCCGGCGAACGGCCCAAAGTCGCCACGCCGGCACTGCGTTGTGCCCGCTGCGGCGGTGAGATGCGAGTGGTCGACATCACCTTCGAACCCAACGATGTTTTGAGCGACCACGCACTTGCCTACTTGGACAGCGGATGAGAGTCGTCACGATCAAAATCACCGGCACAGTCGAAACGTCAACGGGAAGGCGAACAATGAAGGTCCACCGCATCGAGAGAAAGCACGCACATTCAAGTGCCCGCCCGGGCATCGCCAAAGCTTCCTCGCTGCCCATGAGAACTGGAGATCAGGCAACGAATCGCCAAACGCCATCAACTCGCTCGCCACAGAGAAAGTAACAAAGAAGCGTTACCCAACGGCGCGTCCTTCGATCAGCCGGGCTTCTTGAACAGAGGACTTGAACATCGGCTCGTACCTCGCGATGTCAAATCCTTAATGGTTGAACAGAGGACTTGAACATCGGCTCGTACCTCGCGATGTCAAATCCTTAATGGTTACCCATGGCAGAATACTTTAGTTTTTCAGCAGGAGATCATTCGCAAGGGGTGTAACCGGCGATCCGCCAACGTCAAACACCGATTTTTGCGGTGTTTTTGAAATCTGATGATGGGAATTACGGATTTGAAATCCGGTTTAAACTCAAGGGTTTTAGGCATTTCACTCACATGGCATGAGCCGGTTCTCGAAATGCATGCAAAACACAGGTCTTGTCGATGACAGCAGGCCGCCCAATTTGCCTGGCCCAGTCTATCTTAGCGGCGGATCGCCGGTTACACCCATTTTCGTCGGGACAATCCCAGTGGCTGGGAATAACAACCACGATGATCACATCAACATCGAATTAACTTTTGCGTCTTTCCTTCCTTTCCACAGCGCGGTCAAAACCTAAGGATCGCGATGTCAACCAACAAACACCAGAGTGGAAGACAAATGGTTATTTCAAGACAACTTCGCAGCACGTACGTCGGCAACGAAACTGTAGGTTGATGTTGAATTCGGTTTCGGACTATGAACGACAGAGTGGGAACGCCAAGCCCAAAAAGAAAGGGAGTGAGATAAACGCTTACCGGGGGATAATCGATCCGAAGACGATCCGCGCGGTATTGGTCAAACACTAAAACGGTCAACGTAAACATCACCGCAAGAAACAGTGTCTGCGAGAATACTTGATCTTGAATCCGAAGGCCTCGCAATGTCCAATTCCATGCATAACCGGCTGCATTCATAAGCAGGATGTCCGCCAAGAAAACGTCAAGACGTCGCACTATAAACAGGAAAGCGGCAATTAATGTAAGCAAGAAAAGGTTTCTCAATGGCATCAACGTCTCAATTCATAGCACGCTGTGAATTTGTGCCCCCAGACAACCCCCCGCCCGGTACATTGAATCCGTCGGGACAATCTTGGAAGCTTGTACATGTTCTCGTAGGACAATTGCCTGAACCAGAATACCTATAACCCCACTTGATACATTTGCTGCTTCGAGAATTCCAACCCCAAGGCACGTGCCCTCGCACACGTAGGCCGCAACTTTTCATGACACATCTCAGGACCCAATTTGAATTTCTTCGGCTGATTCCGGACAGTCGATTTCGTTGATTGCTCGGTACTTGGTTCCAGCGCGAGCAAGATTGCTTGAGGCATGCACACTGTGCGTTACCCAACCCACTACGCCTCGCGACAATACGATGGCGATCTGGCCGACCTCGTCTTCGAACAACCTTGCAAGCGTTGTAGCGAGTGCCGTCAATGTCATTTCCCCATGGAAGAACATCATCGGGATCGTATATGTAGATTCCCCAATGGCCCCCGTAGTTAACCAACCAAATACTGCACATGCCTGACGGGTCAAGCTTCGACCCAGTAAACGCAGCAAAATACAAGTTCTCGCTATCCCAGTAACCAATCGGATCCCGTCCCAAAAACCTTCCCGTCAATGGATCATACATTCTCGCCCGGAAGTAGTAGAGTTCAACTTCCTCGTCCCACTCTCTTCCGGTATAGGTGTAGCGGTTGTCGTAGTTGCTGGTCGTTCTTGCTGTTCCTCCGTTGTCGTAGATGCCAAGTCCGCCGTAGGCGGTGTAGCTGTAGCGTTCCTTAACGTTTCCGTTTTGGTCGGACAACGCCACGATGGAGTATTGCTGGTTGCGGTGATAGTAATGCTCACCGCCGCCGGTGTGGCCGATCCGCATGATCGGCTCATCGACGTAGCTGGCGTAGATGTAGCAGTAGGTCGGGCTGGTGGCCGCCGTCCCTGAGGCGTAATCGAGAAAGGTCTGCTGACCGTTTTGCACGAAGATGGTGACGTTAGTGCCGTCGTCGCGTTTGACCCGCCGGCCCAAAGCGTCATAGCCGTAGGTAACGTCGTCGGTTGAATCGTTGTCGACATCGGCTCCAGTGAGGCGGTTATCGAAGTCCCAGCTCAGGGCAAGCGGATTGGAGCCGGAGCGAAGGACGGCCGGGATCGACGTCATGTTGCCTTTGACGTCGTGGGTGATGGATTGGCTGGCTGCCGTCAGCAACTCATGAGCTGCCCCGTGGGTGCGGCTTTGGGTGGAGAGATTCTCGGTGATGCTGCTCCAGTCGCCGACCAAAGACAGGCTCCAGGATTGGTCGAGATTGGTATCGTCCCGCTCCCAATTGACCAGACGGTCTTCGTCGTCATAGCCGCTTGATCCGACGGTGAAGCCGTAACCGCTCATCGTTCCCGTGATCGTCTCGGAGGTCTTGTTTTTGTTGTCGTCCCACGCGTAGCTGTAATTGCCGATCGAGCCGCCGGTGTGGGTGATGCTGGCCAGCGTGTTGTCGTTGTTATAGGCGTGGGTGGCTGTGATCCCATTATTGTACACGCTGGAGGTCATTCGCCCGCCATTGTCGTAACTTCGGGTGTCGACGGTGGTGCTGTCGACCTTGACCGTGGCAAGCTGCCCTCGGTCGGTGTAGCTGCGATCGACGTCGGTACCATCGGGATAGGTGTAGCTGGTGACTTGCCCGGCGTCATCATAGGCGGTATCGATGGTGTAGGTGACGCTGGCGATGGTGAGTGCTTCGGACGCTTTGCGGCCGGCATCGTCATAGGTGTAGGTCACCGTGTTGCTGTAGCGGCCACTGACCGCGGTGAGCATCCGCCCGGCATCGTCATAGGTGAAACTGTCGGTATCGGCGATCGTGCCCGATGGGCTGTTGGCGGCCGTCCGGTAGTCGCGGGAAGTGAGCCTTCCAGCTAAGTCGTAGTTGTAGGTGACGGTGTCGCCCGCTTGATCTTGTTTGCGAAGCGTGCGGCCGGCCGGATCACGCGTGAAGGTGATGATGCCGTAGGTCGACTGGCCGGGCGTACCGCCGGTGTGGTCGGGATAGGTTTCAGTGAGTTTGCCGCCGGCATCGTTGTAGGTGTAGCTGGTAACATCGTCTTCGGCATCGGTGAGCGAAGCGAGCTGGCCGGTGGCGGTGTAGGCGAATTCGGTCTCACCGGCCAGCCGGTCGGTGGTCTTCACTCGCCGGCCTCTGGCGTCAAACGCGTAGGTGGTCGTTTCGTTTTTGGCATCGGTGGAGGTGATCTTGTTGCCGGCAGCGTCATAGCTGCTGCTGGTGGCATCGCTGGCCGTATCGGTGCAAGTCAGGTCGCGGCCCAACGCATCATAGGTACAATCTTGGCCAACGCTGTTGGGATCACGGATCTTGGTCTGGTTGCCGGCAGCGTTGTATTCGTAAGAGGTGATTTTTCCCAAAGCATCGACGCTTTGAATCGTGCGGCCGGCGGCATCGGTGTGTTGTTGACGTACCTTGCCCAGGGCGTTGATGGTCTTGGTGACCAAGACAGTGCCATAGCCGGTCAGGTTGGTAGTGTTGTCATGCCGGCTGCATTGCCATGTGATCAAATCATTCGGATTGGTTCCATCATGCGGTTCAATGATGCCAGTCATCACGGTGCGACCGGAAGCATCGGCAATCGTGAAACGCAACTCCTCTTCGGCGTTGATCATGACGCGGGCACTGCCTGGAGCGGTGGTGCTGAAGCTGATGCCGGCTCCACCGTTAGCTTCGGTGTCAGCCAGCTTGGTCAGAGCGTCGGAAAGATTGACGCTATAGGTGCCGCCGCCAAGCTGATTGGCGGTCAGCCCGCCGCTGGTCGCATCCAACCCACTGCCATCGGCCAAATTGTCGTCGTAGAGATATTGTTCGGTCAGGCCAAGCGATGCGGCAACACTATCGAGTCCGGCAATCGGCGGATCATCGACATCGACCACACCGCGAGCGGTCAGCCAGGTGGTTTGAGCCACCGGCCGGCCCCTGCCATCGTAACGCGTGGTCACTTCCCGGTAGGTCTTGGCATCGACCGGGTTGTCGAGTGCCGCCGTGTGAGCACTATAGGTTTCGATCGTGGCCTGGTGCACCGTTCTTCCACCTGCGTCACTGCGGGCGATGGTGCCGTGACCGAGCGGGTTTTCTGTGGCAATGACTTGCCCGCAGCAATCCTCGTAATGGGTCTTCCAGACTTTGCCGGCAAAGTCGGTGTGCTCGGTCTTGCGGCCCAGCAGGTCATAGACAAAGGACTCGGTGGCCGCCTCGGTCGTGCCAGGGGCTTCGACGTGGGTTTTCACCAGTCCGCGATCGGTGTAGGTCCATTGCTGGCGAGCTTTTTGATAGCCACCGCTATCGCCTGAGTCGAAGTAACGGGGTGAGCGGACTTCGGTGACATGGCTCCCATCGTCATAGTCGGTTTCACTGCGGAGAGCCAAGGCGGTCGAAAGATTCGATAGTGTCGAGCGATTCGTGTAGTCAGCATCGGCAATGCGGGCCGTGAGCCGATTGCGGCTGTCATATTCGTGCTTGGTAGCCATGTTGCGGCCGTCATGGATTCGTTCCACATTACCGACCGCATCAAACACCGTGTCGCTGATGATGTAATCGGCATTGGCGGTGAAGTCGCGTGTCTTGTTGATCACCGCATCAAAATCGGCCAGTGAAAACTCGGTCGTGGTGCCGGTGACGCTGCGGATCAGCCGCCCGTCGGTGGCGTCATAGGCGAAATAGGTTTTCCGTCCGTAAGCGTCTTCGTTGCTGAAGAGCTTGTTGTCGACATAGGTCAATTCGCTGGTGGCTGACTCACCGTCGCTGGTATGAACGGTCGTTTCGACGCGGCGGCCGCGATAGTCGTAAACGTAGGTGATCTTGGCACCAGCCCGAACGCTTTCGGTCGGCTTATTGGTGCCGTCGAGATATTCCCAGGTTTCGGTGAGTGCCAGTTCCGGCGTCGCTGTTTCGGTGGTGCCATCCATCTGGGCTGCGGCCGTGACCCGCTTGGTCAGCCGATCGGCATCGTCATATTCATAGGTCGTCACCACGCCCATGCGGTCGATCGTCTTGACCAGCAGCCCGGTCGAATTGCCGGTCGTGCCATAGACGTTCTTGAAGGTACTGCCATCGTCGTAGAGCGTACTGATCAGCCGATGCCGTCCATCGTAAAAATACTCGGTGACGTGATCGGCCGGATCGGTGACCGTTTCGAGCCTACCGAGCGAATCGTAGGTGAACTCGGTTTCCGGGCGGGTGCCGCCGCCGGTGTCGGCCGGGCCGGTGATCTTGCTCAGCAGATCGTCAACATTATAGGCGTAGTCGGTTTCGTTGCCGAGCCAATCGATCACCTTGGAAAGCTTGTCGGCACCATTTCCGGAGGCATGATACTGCCACTCCATCTTGGCATAGTCGGCCGTTTGTACATCATCGGTCGCGCAGCGGTCGTAGGTGACCGAGCCGTAGGGATCGATCGTCGGCGTGTTGGAGGTCGAATCGGTCAAGCCGACCTCCACCTTGGTTCGCCGGCCCTTGCTGTCGTAAGTCGTCAGCGTCACGCTGCCGTTGCGATCACGATAACGAGTCACCTGGTTGCGAGAGTTGTAACAATAGGCTTCGAGCGTATCGTCCTCGTAAACCGTCATCGTTCGGTTACCGAGCGTGTCGTAGGAGTGCGTTCGCTTGATGTCCCGTTCGTCGATCACCGAATCGGGCCGGCCGTGCAACAATTCGGTCATGTTGCCTTCGTAGCGGACATAAGAGGATTCGACCGTGCCGGTGATGTCGTAATTCTCCTCTTGCTGGTCGTAAGAGATCGTCCAGCCATCCTTGTAGTAGCGTTTGGGGATGGTGTAAGTCGTGCCGCTTTGAGTGAGCAGGTGGAGTTCAGGCCTGACCATGCCGGCTCCTTCATAGACGGCGGCATACACATCCCACGTTTCCGAGTCGTCTTCGATGAAGGAGAAATACGATACTTCATTTTCGCCGTTACGTACCACGCGGGCCACGCCGACCGTGGTCGGCACCACCGTACCGTTGACCGTGGCGACCGAGCCGACCAGATTCACCTTTTTGTGCCGATGCATGGGCGGAGCGGCCAGATCGTCGATCGACATTTCGATCAAACCATTTTGTCCGGACGCGTAGCTGAAGGTGCTGGTCGTCTGGTCGGGATACTCCACTTCGCTCAGGAAACCGCCGCCGTAGCTATATTCAATGTCGCCGCCACTTCCGGGCAGGGTGATTTTGCTGATCACCCAATTGCCCGCTTCCTGAGTCGTCTTGTAGGTGAAGGTCAACGTGTTCCCCAGGGCATCGGTCACCGTATCGATCTGCCACTGCCTGGAGGGCGAGGCATCGATCTCAGTTTGCGTCCAGGTTTTGTAGGTGATCGTGTAGCCGCTGCCGTCGACGTTACGTGCCTCAATCAATCGTCCGTCGGGCGGATGATTGTTTTGCACGTCCCAGCTGGAATCGGCTTCGGCCAGGATCAGTTCAAACAAGAACCAGCTATCGTCGAAGTTGTAGACCTTGGCATACTTGGCTCCGGGGAAGTTCAGGCTTGTATCAACCCCTTCGATGCCGTCGGCCGGATCCATCTGATCATCGAGAATCTCGACACGGTCGACATGCTGACGCTCATCGGGCAGCAAGATATTGTCGTCATCCCACTGGAAGTTGAACCGAGCCGATGTCGACGGCACGGTCAAAAACGCCCAGGTATGGCCGTTCAGATCCGAGCCGCCGAGGGCATGACTGTCATAGGTGTAAACGCTGTTGAAGGCATTCGTATCCATCCTGAGCCGAAGATCGAAATTGGTGACCACGCCCTGGCCAAGCCCGCCGGCAACAAAAAACTCGCGGCTGCGGTGAAACCGTTTCAGCTCCAGCGTCGAAGTGGCAATACGCGGCACATCGACACCCCAGTGGATGTAGCTGTGAAAGGAATCATCGATGTAGGAATTGGTGGGGGTAATGAAGTCTTCGCACACGTCGCATGTCGGTGGGTTGATGCTGGGTGGTAAAGGATCGCTACGGTTTTCGCCGCCGTTCGATTGATTCTCACCGGCACAGGTCACACATGACCGATTGGCGCCGGCGAGATTCGGCGGCGGTGCCGCACCGCCGCCACCGGACACCCTACCGCCGGCCCCGGCACCCTCGCCCACTCCGAAACCACCGGCTCCAGACCCTTCGCCCACTCCGAAGCCCGAACCACCGGGACCGGAAGACGAAGAAACATCGCCAGGGCAAGGGTGACGGCCAAAACAATGAACAAACGGGTCGTCGCTCGCTTGCTGGACCGCATCATCAGGATCGATATACGGTCCGTTGCCGCTTTGCGCGAAAAGACCGGAGTTTCCGGTCACCATCATCAATGCAGCTAGGGTCGCAAAACGCACGTGTGACATGACATGCCTCATTGGTTGAAAGGCAGTGGACGGATTGATTTGGAAGAACCGCGATTCATGGCTGGGGCCCTGTTTGACCAGCTGGAGCCGAATCGGAAGACGTAACAAAGATCTCAAAGGTGGCTCGCTCGGCGGCCACCGGCGAAGCGGCGAGAATGTGGACGTTGCCAAAAACGTTGGAACCGTGAAAGGCTGCCTCCGCGATGCCGTCGTCATCAGCGGCCACCGAGATCACGGTCAGGCCGTTATCAAACGTTCCCAAGTCAAACGAAGCGAACGTGACCGGCATTCCAGGCTCTGTCTTCACCTTCAGCCGCACCGATTCACCCTGCCGAATGACCTGCATGCGGCGGCCGATTCGCTCCAGAACGGGAACACCTTCGCCCGGCTGGGCGCTTTGCCAAACTCGGCCCGGTTCGTGCACTGCAAGATAAGCCTCTGGATTTTTCTCGTAGGCCTGGCGGTCGAATGGCTTGGGCATGAACATCGGGCTCATCCGTTCGGGATGCTGCTTCGTGACAGCCGCTTGATAGACCGATTCAGCAGCAGGGCTGGCATCGGGCGCCACAGGTGTCACGACAGGTCGGCGCGTTGTAAGTGCGTTCGAGTCATCATCGCCTTGGCTCGGTGGTCCACTGCGCCGCATCGTCATGGCGTCGGACCTGGGCCGAGGAACGCCACCGACGATGACGATCCCACTTCGTTCAGTGAGCGGAACATCACTCTTGGCATGGGGCAGTTCGACCTCACCACGCGAGGCAAAGTAGGCTGCCGCGGCGACGAGCGGGGCGATCAGAACGAACGCCGTCAACCACTGCCGGTGCGTTGTCATGTCTTTCATCGGTTCTTTACTCCCGATATTGGAGCGGGTGGAACTGATAGCCTTGAACAACGCAAATCGTTTCGCACCTGTGTGACAAGACTGGTCCCTTGGAGGTCTTGCACCTTCGTTCGGCCGGTCGCCGACCGCGCACGCACCCAGACTGACCGCCTGACATGGCTTACCCCCACCTGCATCTGGCGAACAACAAGATCGTATGAAAAGACGTTGACTCGGCGGTGACTCATCGGCCGGTTGCCGACCACTGCTCCCCCGAGACAGACAACTTCAACGATCGCGGTGTCTTTCCCAATCGTCAATGAGAGAAATTCTCACCCGCGTTTGGCAGCAAAGAACTTCTTTGCAGTGGGCGCGTCGTTTGCACGCAGCACGTATCTTCTTGCGCCTGCTTGGTTAATGTGTTGGCGCACACTTTGGCGCAACGTCCGCCAGGGAAAGAAAAGTTTTTCTTTTTTGTCGGCCGCGTTAGACTGCATGTAGGTCACACGAAACAACCAGAGATGATTCCGTGAATCCCCAAGCGAAACTTAGCGATGATCGAACGGCTGCGTCGCAGGAATCTCGCGACCAGTCGGATGCGACTTCGATTGGTTCTTGGCAGCCATGGGATCTCTTTCTGAAACGTTTTCCGATCGAGTACTGCCGAAAGCACCGTGTTTTGGTGGCTAGAAATGCTGGCGGCCAGCCACGGTTGCTTTCCAGTGATGAAGCAAGTGTCCAGCGGCTGAGCGACAACATTGGTCGCATTCTGAAAATGCCACTATTGACTGAGCAAGTCGATGACGACGATTTGCGACAGTTGATCAATCGGGCCTACGAATCCCAGGCGGCTCAAAAGCCGGCCGGCGCCGATTCGGACGCGGTGAGTCTGGACGAACTTCTTGCCCCGGAGGGAAACGCTGCGCGTGATGATCTGCTTGAAACCGATACTCGCGGCCCCGTCGTACAGCTGGTCAATTCGCTGCTATTGGACGCGATCCAACAGCGGGCCTCGGACGTCCACCTGCAGCCGTTTGAGGATGCAATGGTCGTGCGGATGCGGATTGACGGCGTTTTGACCGAAGTCCGGCAGATACCCAAATCGATTCAGGAGGAAGTTGTCAGTCGCCTGAAGGTTGCCGGGCAAATGAACATCGCTGAAAAGCGGCTTCCCCAAGACGGCCGGGCAACCGTTTGCGTGGGTGATCGCGTGATTGATCTTCGCCTGGCGTCGATGCCCACCAGTTTTGGCGAGCGAGTCGTGGTCCGCTTGTTGGACAAGAGCGCGCGTCTGTACGAGCTGGCGGAAATCGGCATGGACTCGGCGACACTCGGCCGTTTTTCTCAGGTGATTCACGCCGAACATGGGTTGGTATTGGTCACCGGTCCGACCGGAAGTGGCAAAAGCACCACGTTATACGCGGCGCTTCAGGAGCTCGATACGGACACTCGCAATGCGGTGACGCTGGAGGATCCGATCGAATATCAGTTGGATGGGATCAGCCAGACGCAGATCAACACCAAGAAGGGCATGACGTTTGCAAGCGGATTAAGAAGCGTCCTTCGGCAAGATCCCGACATCATCATGCTGGGCGAGATTCGCGATCAGGAGACCGCGGTGATGGCGGTCCAGGCGGCACTTACCGGACACTTGGTTTTTAGCACGTTGCATACCAACGATGCGGCCAGCGCTGTCACTCGGATGCTCGATTTGGGCATTGAACCTTATTTGGTCTCCAGCAGTGTGCTTGCCGTCCTGGCGCAGCGGTTGGTGCGGCGAGTCTGCAAGGAGTGTCGCGGCGAAAAAACTGCGATGGAAACCTGCCACCTGTGCCGCGGAACCGGGTATCGTGGAAGGGAAGGGATTTACGAGTTGTTGGTTCTTGACGACTCGGTGCGTGATCTCATTCAACGTCGTGCGCACGCGTCGGAAATACGCGATGCCGGTTTGAGCAAAGGCATGCGGTTGCTTCGTGATACCGGCATGGAAAAAGTTTCCAGCGGCATCACGACCAGCGAAGAGATCGAGCGGGTCACGATGCGCACCGCACTTTGATCGAGTGTCTCGTCTTCACGAAGTCTGAACCATGGCGACGTTTGCGTATCGAGCCTTTGACCGTCGCGGCCGCCGCCGTCGCGGTACGATTACCGCGGCAAGCGGTCGGCATGCGCGCGAACAGCTACGATCCAACGGTTTGAAAGTTGAATCGGTCAGGGAGCGAGCGTCTCGCCGGCAAACGACTTCGGCAAACCGATCGACTCGTTATCGCTCGCAATTGACCACGGCGATTCGCGAGCTTTCAACACTGTTACAGGCTGGAGTTCCGCTTCTTGACGCGATCGATTCGGTTTTGACACAGACCAAACGTGGCTTTCACGATGCGATGCTTGCGGTACGTGACAAAGTGGCCGGCGGGGCGAGTTTGGCCGAAGCGATGGCGGAAGATCCAACCATCTTTGACGAGATGACAGTGGGAATGATTCGCGTGGGCGAACATGCAGGAAACCTGGATGAAGTTTGCGAGCAGATCGCCGATTACCGCGAGCGAAGCGGGCAGCTGAAGGACCGAGTCATTTCGGCGATGCTCTATCCGGCGATCGTGTTCGCGATCAGCGTCGCGGTGACGGTGTTTCTGATGACCGTGGTGGTGCCGATGTTGCTGCAGAACCTGATTCAGATCGGACAACCGCTGCCGCTGCCCACCGTGATTTTGAAATACTTGAGCGATTCGCTGCTGAGCTATGGACCGCTGCTGTTGCTGGGAGTCGCCGTCGCGGCACTCTTGCTGACGATTTACCTGCGGACTGGCAACGGGCGACGCCGGGCGGATGAAATGGCGCTTTCCACTCCGATCATCGGATCGTTGATCCAAAAGCAGGCGCTCAGCCGCATGTCGTTGGTTGTCAGCAGTTTGCTACGATCGGGAGTGGAGCTGGTCGACGCGTTAGAAATCGCCGAACGTTCCGCAACCAACGGGCTGCTCAAAACAGCCCTTGCCGCGATGCAGCGAGATCTGCGTTCGGGGCATGACTTGCGCGAAGCGACCATGAAGCATCGGATTTTTTCTCATTCCATGGCACAGGTTTTCGCGCTTGGACAACAAAGTGGCCAACTTGATAGGATGCTGGATCGGCTGGGCAACGACTATGACCGCCAAGCCGCTCAACTGGCCACTCGAATGACAACGATCTTGGAGCCCGTGTTGATCGTCATTCTGTCGGTCATCGTGGGGTTCATTCTTTTCGCAACGGTCTTACCAATTCTGGAGGCAGGCAATGTACTTGCGGGATAGTCGGCTGAAGGGGACTCGGCAGCGGCGGCGGGCGTTCACTCTCGTTGAACTGATGGTCGTCATCGTCATCCTGGGATTGCTCTCGGGAGTGGTGACGATGAGTGTGCGAAGTTACCTGATCAGCAGCAAGCAAAACGTCGCCAAAATGGAAATCAGCAAAGTCTGCCAGGCGCTGGAATCCTTTTACATCGCTTACGATCGGTACCCGACCAACCAGGAAGGACTCGCCGTCTTGTCCGAGCCGAGCGAAAAACATGCTGAGGGAATTTTGTCCTTCATCCCAGCCGACCCTTGGGGCAACCCTTATGAATATGTCAGTCCGGGAAAGACAAAGCCCTACGATGTCACCTGCTACGGGGCCGACCATCGCGAGGGAGGCACGGGTGCTGACAAAGACATTTCCAGCAATGAGATCGGCCAGCGGGGAGCTGCCGGAATTTAGTAGCCGTCTTCGGCGCGTGCGATCGCCCAGCGGATGACCTTCCTTGGCAAACGGTCGAGGTTCAATCGATGGGGGATTGCACGTCGAATGACTGTGGAGAAATCGCTGGGTGGGGAGGCGAGAAGACATCATGGTTGCAACGGATTTTTCAGCAGACAAACGGAGTGACGAGTCCCCCGAAGATCTTGCACGTTCGTCAGGCGAGTCGTTCGACCGGGCGCGATGGCTGGTTCCTTTCGGGTTGTTGTTGATCCTGGCGGGTCAAACGTTGTTACTTGCGCATAGCGCTTCCAGACATTCGCCGACCTGGGACGAAGTTGGGCACTTGGGTGCGGGGCTAAGTCACTGGGAGTTCGGAGAGTTCTCGCAATATGCCGTCAATCCTCCGCTGGTTCGCACGGTCGCGGCGATGCCGGTCTATTTCTTTCTGGATCCGGTCCTTGACTGGCAAGACATGAGCCAGGTCACCCGGATGCGAACGGAAGTGCACGTGGGGCGAAGGTTGATCAACAACAATCCCGATCGTTTTCTGTGGTTCTTCACCGTCGCCAGGTGGGCCTGCGTTCCGTTTGTGTGGTTGGGGACGGTGATTTGTTTTCTGTGGGGACGCGACCTCTTTGGCTGGCGAGCCGGATTACTGGCCGCCGGTACTTGGGCGTTTTCACCGATGGTGCTTGGCCATGGTGCGCTGATCACCCCGGACGTTGCCGCGGCGAGTTTGGGGCTGACCTCGTTTTATTGTTTGCGAGGATGGCTGATGACGCCCAGTTGGTCGCACGTCATTTTGATGTCCACGTTTTTCGCGCTCGCGCTGTTGGCAAAGAGCACCTGGATTCTTTCGTTGGCAATCGTGCCGTGTGTCTGGTTGTCATGGCGAATCGTGGAGCGTTTTCGGGAAGAGAAAACGCCGTGGCGGTGGCGGCGGGATCTGGCGCACTTGTGCGCGAGCGTGCTGCTGGTTTTCGGCATGCTGAACACGTTTTACGGATTCGAGGGCACGTTCACGCGGTTGGGTGATTTTGAGTTTGTCAGTACCGAACTTGCCGGTCGGAATGTCGCCAATCGCAGGGTGGACTTTGACAATCGGTTCCGCGATTCGATGTTCGCGTCGTTGCCGGTACCGCTGCCGGCGAATTTTGTTCGTGGAATGGACATTCAAAAGCATGACTTCCATTTGGCAACCAGCGGACGCGGCTGGCCTTCGTATCTGTTTGGCACTCACCGTGTTGGCGGTTGGTGGTACTACTATCTTGCCGGCTACTTGACCAAAGAGCCGCTTGCGTGGTTGCTGCTGCTGGTGTTGTCGTTTCCCTTGGTGATGTTGACGAAGCTGCCGGGCTGCAGTCGCTGGGAAGGTGCCGCGCTGTTGATTCCCTCGTTGATTGTGCTTGTCGCCGTCAGCTCGCAGACCAACATGAGCCGTCATCTACGATACGCGATTCCCAGTCTGCCTTTCCTGTTCATTTGGACCAGCCAGTTTGCGGTTCATTTGACCAAATCGACTCCCAAAGCATGTGGATTGGTCTCCCTGGCGGCCCTTTGGTTCACCACGTCGTCGCTGTACTTTGCTCCGCATCACCTGTCGTACTTCAACGAATTGGTGGGCGGCCCATCGGGCGGCTATCGGGCACTCAACAGCAGCAACATCGACTGGGGTCAAGACCTGGTGCATTTGCGCCACTGGCTTGACCAGCACCCGGAAGTCGACGACATGCGACTGGCGTATTTCGGCTGTTTTGATCCTTTGCGGCTTGGGTTTCGTTATGAATTACCAGCACCCTACTATGCGCCATCTAGCCGGCGGCACTCGATGGACCGCTTTGGCCTGCAGCCTGGTTGGTACGCGGTCAGCGTCAACTACATTTTGGGCAGCACGATGCCAGTCCCCAAGGGCGACGGAAGGTTTGCCTACTTTGGCGAGCCGGTTTACGAATACTTTGAGAGATTTGAACCGGTCGATCGCGCCGGATATTCGATTTGGATTTACCACCTCGATCACGATGAAGTCGCCAGGGTGCGGCGTGAACTCGGGATTCCCGCATCGCAAAGAGTGGCAGCAAAATGAAACTCGTGATTCAGATCCCCTGCTACAACGAAGCGCAAACGTTGCCGGCGACGCTGGCGGACCTGCCCAAAGAGATCGATGGGATTGACGACATTGTCGTGCTGGTCATCGATGACGGCAGCAGCGACGATACCGCGAACATCGCGGACGAAAACGGCGCCGACTATGTCGTTCGTCACCGCACCAATCGAGGCTTAGCGGCGGCGTTTCAAACCGGGATGGACGCGGCACTGCGTTTGGGCGCCGACGTGATCGTCAACACCGACGGTGACAATCAATATTGTGGTCAGGATGTTGATCGGCTGGTTGCGCCAATTGTTCGTGGGGAAGCAGATATTGTTGTCGGTGATCGGCGGACGGATGAAATCCAACAATTTTCGCCGACGAAACGGCTGCTACAGCGATGGGGCAGCAGGCTTGTCCGGCGGGTATCGGGAGTGAACGTTCCCGATGCGGTGAGCGGTTTTCGGGCTCTGTCGGCCGAAGCCGCGATCAGCATGAACATCCTTTCCCGGTTCAGTTACACGACAGAAATGCTTATCCAAGCAGGGTATCGCGGGCTTCACGTTGTCTCGGTACCGGTACGAACCAATGAAAAAACTCGTGAAAGCAGGCTCTATGGAACGATCCCGGAATTCCTGTTGCACTCGGGCACCACGATTCTGCGAGCCTACACGATGCACCATCCGCTGCGTGTCTTCATGTCGATCGGGCTGCTGTTTTCCATCGCCGGGGTGATTCCGATCTTACGCTTTCTTTTTTTCTTCTTCTCAGGAGACGGTGATGGACACGTCCAATCGTTGGTGATCGGAGGAACTTGCCTGTCGCTTGGCGCGGTGGCGATTCTGCTGGGGATCTGCGCCGAGGTGATCGCGACCAACCGCAAGTTGAATGAGAGAATTCTGGAACGGCTGGTTCAGATGGAGTTTCAGGATTGCTCCGAATCGGCCGCCGCCTCGGAAGATTCTTCCTGCGGATCCGGTTTGGGCAATTCCAATACCGGTTCGCCCCAATCGGCCTGAAAGTTTGCTTCGCATTTGCCGCATTGCACTTCGGTGCCTAGCAAACTGTCGTCGACAACTTCGGCTTCGTCACATTGGTCGCACGTGACTCGAACGTGTCCTGCTTCGGCAGCCATTGCTGCCAGGTGCGACTGCATCACTCCGGCGACCTCGATGTCTTCGGCCTCCAGCGTGGTCAGCAGATCGTGGCTGACCTCCTTCATTGACGCCAGCCGGTTTGCCAGCCGTCGCACACTGCGTTCGAAGCTGTTTCGGGAAGTGCGGCCGTTGCCGAAGTGGCGATCGCGGCCGATGAACAGGTAGGTGAATCCGCGAAGCAGCCGCCGCCTCGATTCGGTCGGTAACTTGTACTTTGCTTTGCCGGCGATCAATTCGAAAATTCGACAGAGCGCTTCGGGCGGATAGTCCTCGAAGTGCATCGTTGTTCCAACGCGAGAACTGAGTCCCGGATTGCTGCGAATCATTTTTTGCATTTCGTTGGGATAGCCGGCCAGGATCACGACCAGTCGATCCCGCTGGTCCTCCATTCGTTTCAGCAGCGTTTGAACCGCCTCGCGACCGTACTGATCTTGACCGCTTTCGTCGATCAGGGTGTAGGCTTCGTCGATGAACAGAACACCGTCGATCGCTTCGTCGATCTTGGCATTGGTCTTGGGGCCGGTCTGCCCGGCATATTCCGCCACCAGTCCACTTCGGTCCGTTTCGACCAAGTGGCCTTTTTCCAACACACCCAGCGCGCCGTAAATCTTGGCAACAATACGTGCGACCGTTGTTTTGCCGGTGCCGGGATTGCCGACAAAGGCCATGTGCAGGCTTGGCCGCGTCGTCGGCAAACCCGCTTGTTCGCGTTGTCGTTCCATCTTCAAAAAATTGGTCAGCGTTTGAATCTGGTCTTTGATTCCTTCCAATCCGACCAGGCGATCCAGTTTCTCCCTTGCTTCGGCCAGTCGCTGGGCGGGGGTACGATCATCGACCGGTTCGTTGGTGACGGTCTTTTCGGCAGGTCGCTGCGCGGTGGTGCTGCCCGATCCGCCCGGACCTGCAATCGGCGTCGGTTTTTCGGCGGCGCTCGGCCCGACACCTTCGCGAAGCCGTTTTGCTTCATCGCGCAACCACTTCAATGCGTCACGGGCGTTGTTAGTGTCGGCTTCGCTGGCCAAGTGATCGGGTGCGCGGCCAATCAGCTCATCCAGCTGTGATTGCATCGCCTTCAAATTTTTGTTGTCGGCAACGCTGACGCTGCCATCGACTGACGTAAGCAGGTTTGCCATTCGCATCGCCAGCGTTTCCAGTTCGCCCCATCGATCGCGGAGCGAAGGGAGTTCGGCAAAGGGGCGCACTAAGTCGGCCCACTGAAAATCGGCGGCGGCGGAAACCAACCAGTCGACCGCTTCATGCAACTGGCTGCCCATCACCGATTTGCCCCAGATGTGTTCCAGCAACACTCGTCCAAGCTGCCGCTGTTCCAGCGTTCGGCCGCTGACGTCGGGCACCACGGCTGCGAACACTTTCATCAGAAAACCCTGATGCAAATCGTTCATTTGGTCGGCGATCGATGCCGCATCCGCCTCCTCACCTCCTGATAGCCAACCGTACGAACCACGAACCAGCTGTCCGCTTTCGACAAACAACGCTTGCGTTTCTTTCAAAGCTTCGCGATAGAGCCGGATCGATTCGATGATTTGGTCGTCGGAGGATCGAGGCATGATGAAACCGTCTGCTGTGAATTGGTTGTTCGGGGCGTTGTAAAGCTTATCAGTCGTAGGCCGACTTGTCTCAAGTTGAAGGGCGCAACTCGATTCTCGAAAGTACAGATTCGCCGACTTGGGGCAGGTCGGCCTACATTGCCGTTCAGGCGATGTCCTTTTTCCAGGCTTCGGCCAGCGGCGGCAAATTCATCAGTTCGATCACTGCCAACCGGTCGACTTCGCGGCCGAACATCACGTCGTTGGCCCGCGCCACGGTCCAAGCCGGATGGGGCTGCGCGATCAGTTTCAGCTGTTGTCCCTTGGCCAGGCATCCTTCGCGAATCACTCGCAGATACCAACCCGTTCTTCCGGTCTGAGTGACCCGCTTGGTCATCGTTTTGACACCCCAGCGACGCGAGATTTTCCAACAAGGTTGCCGCGGCTGGCTCACCTCCACTTCACAGTCGCCGATTTGAAACCGATCGCCAACACAAACGCTGTTTTCGTCCACTCCGGCAAGCGTCAGGTTCTCGCCCAGCGCGCCGCCGGCCATCTTCAATTCCGGGAACTCTTCGGCCCATCGGTCGTAGTGGCTGGCGGCGTAGCAGAGCACTGCTTTGTCGGGGCCGCCATGATGTCGAGTGTCGGCGACTGCGTCTCCGACCAATCCCTCAGTTTTCAGTTCTACCTCGCCGGCGACCGGCAACTTGTAAAAACCGGTGGTCCAAAACCGGCGGGTGACGTCCCTTGTTTGGGGATCTCCCTCGCGGCGAACCGCGCCAATTTGAAGGCTTTCGATGGTGATCATTGCCGGCTGGACATCGCTGTCAAATTGCCGCCGCAAGTGTTTGTCATCAAAGGATTTGCGACAACGCCAAAGCGGCCTTGGGTCGTTGTGAAGAAAGGGTGAATTGGCTAGAATGACGGGTCTTCCCTTTCCCGGCAAAATGCGCGACTTCATCTTAGGATACGACGTTGGCAGACGACAACGACAACAACAACGAAGAAGGTACGAATCCTGGCGGCGTGGGTGATGACGGAGGTGGTGACGGGTCACGGATGATCGACCTGCCGATCGAAGATGAACTCCGCGAAAGCTACCTGACCTACGCGATGAGCGTGATTGTCAGCCGTGCGCTTCCCGACGTGCGGGATGGGTTGAAACCGAGCCAACGGCGAATTCTGGTCGCCATGAACGATTTGAATCTCGGCCCGGCCAGCAAGCGTGTCAAATGCGCCAAGATTTCGGGTGACACTTCGGGCAACTATCACCCCCACGGCGAAAGCGTCATCTATCCGACACTGGTCAGGATGGCGCAGGAATGGAACATGCGCCGCTTGCTGATCGACAAGCAAGGAAACTTTGGAAGTGTCGCCGGGCTGCCTCCCGCGGCGATGCGGTACACCGAGGCACGATTGAGCGCGGTGTCGGCGGCGATGCTGGATGATATCAAGCTGGATACCGTTGACTTCGTTCCTACATACGACGAAGCACGCACTGAGCCGACCGTCTTGCCCAGCAAGTTTCCCAACTTGCTGATCAACGGTTCCGGCGGAATCGCCGTCGGGATGGCCACCAGCATCCCGCCGCACAATCCCAGCGAGATCTGTGACGCGGTGATCCAGCTGATCGACGATCCCGAAACGACCAACGAACAACTTTTCAGCATTGTTCCCGGTCCCGATTTTCCCACCGGTGGCATCATCTGTGGCCGCGCCGGGATTCGCCGTGGATACCTGACCGGCCGTAGTACGATTGTGTTGCGGGCCAAGTGCGCCGTCGAGGAAATGTCGGGCAACCGGTCGCGAATCATCGTTTCGGAAATCCCTTATCAACAAACGCGAGACGGCGTTGTCAAGAAGATTGCCGACCTGGTCAACGGTGACCGGATCAAGGGCATTTCGGGGATCCGAGACGAAAGCGACTTGAAGGAGCCTGTCCGGCTGGTCATTGAACTCAAACGCAGCGAAGACCCCGACGTCATTCTCAACCAGCTGTATCAGTTTTCACCGCTGCAAACGACTTTTTCGATCATCTTCCTGGCGTTGGTCGACGGCAAGCCGCGGGAGCTGACGCTGAAAGAAATGTTGACGGAGTTCATCCGTCATCGCGTGACCGTCATTCGCCGGCGAACGCAGTTCCTGTTGGCACGGGCGCGGCGGCGCAAGCACACCGTCGAAGGATTGCTGCTGGCGCTGGCCGATATCGACAAGATCATTCAAACCATCCGCGAAAGCCAGACTTCGCAGGAAGCCAAGCAACGCTTGATGGGCATCGAGTGCCCAGCATCGATGATGGCCCGAGCGCTGGGAGAGAACGGTTTTCGGCAGTTCGTGATGGAACGTGGCGAGGCGGACAGTTACACACTGACCAGCGTTCAAACCGACGAAATCCTGAAGATGCGGTTGAGCCAGCTGGTCGGGCTGGAACAGGAAAAACTTTCCAACGAGCACAAGGAACTGCTCGAAGAGATCGCCGACTACCTGGATATCCTGGGCGATCAGTCACGAATTTACGGGATCATCAAAGAGGACTTGGAAGAGATCAAGCGCCGTTTTGGCGATCAGCGGCGGACCGAAATCTCCTTCGAAGAGGTCGGCAATATCGACCTGGAGGATTTGATCACCGAGGAGACGATGGTCGTGTCGATTAGCCATCAAGGCTACATCAAGCGAACGGCATCGAGCGTTTACAACACGCAGCGTCGCGGTGGCAAAGGTCTCAAAGGCGCCAAGACCGATGACGAGGATCCGATTCAACACCTGTTTGTCGCCAGCACGCACGCCTACCTGCTGTTCTTGACTACCGCGGGGAAGGTGCATTGGCAAAAGGTTTACGATCTGCCCCAGTTGCCCCGAGATAGCAAGGGCCGCGCGATCGTGAACTTGTTGAATCTGGGTGATGATGAAAAGATTGCCGAGTGCCTGGCGATTCGCGATTTTGACCAGGAAGGACACTACGTCGTCATGGCAACCCGCAGCGGCCTGGTGAAGAAGACGCCGCTGGAGCAATACAGCCGTCCCAAAAAAGGTGGAATCATTGCCATCAAGTTGCGCGAAGGGGACGAACTGGTCGACGCCGCGATGGTCGGTCCGGGCGACGAAGTCATCCTGGTGACCGCTTCGGGAATGGCGATTCGATTCCGCGAGTCTGATTCTCGTCCGATGGGCCGAAATACATCGGGCGTCAAAGGGATCTCGTTGGTCGGTGATGACCGTGTGGTCGGCATGGTGGTCGCCGATCCCGAAGCCACTCTGCTGACCGTCTGCGAAAACGGGTACGGAAAACGAACATTCTTTGGTCCCAACGCGACCAACGGCGATGCCGATTCGACCGAAGAGGAAAACAGTTCTTCCGGCGCCCGATACCGAACGCAAAATCGTGGCGGCAAAGGATTACGAGATATTCGGACCAGCGAGCGAAACGGAAACGTCGTCGGAATCGCCCGGGTCACCGACGAGGATGAGATCTTCATGATGACCGCCAAAGGAAAGATCCAACGGATCAAGGCGGCCGACGTCAACGTGATTGGCCGAAACACGCAAGGCGTGCGGATCATGAATGTCGACGACGGCGACAGCTTGATCGCCGTCGTTCGGGTGCCGGCCGAAGAAGCCTCCGAGGAGGATTCGCAAGAGGGCGAAGGCGGCCCAGTGGAGACCGCCGAAGATAACGAATCGTCGTAGCACGACCGTCCCGGTCGTGACCGAACAAACAACGGCGGGGACCGCCAAGCTACGATGAACGACTAACCGGCGATCTTGGCGACCAGGTCAAGCACTTTGCAGGAGTATCCCCATTCGTTGTCGTACCAGGAGATCACCTTCACAAAGGTGTTGTCCAACTGAATGCCGCCGGTAGCATCGAAGACCGAAGTACGAGGTTCACCGCGGAAATCGGTCGAAACGACTTTGTCCTCGGTGTAACCCAAGATGCCTTTCATCGGACCTTCCGAGGCGTCTTTCATCGCTTTGCAAATGTCTTCGTAGCTGGCATCTTTTTCCAGTTCCACCGTCAGGTCGACCACCGAAACGTCGGAGGTCGGCACGCGGAACGCCATGCCGGTCAGCTTTCCGTTCAAATCGGGGATGACCTTGCCGACAGCCTTCGCCGCACCGGTGCTGGAGGGAATGATGTTTTCGAGGATGCCTCGGCCGCCGCGCCAATCCTTCTTCGACGGGCCGTCGACTGTTTTCTGAGTGGCGGTGGCCGCGTGCACGGTGGTCATCAAGCCACGTTTGATTCCAAAGTTGTCGTGAAGAACTTTGGCCAGCGGGGCAAGGCAATTGGTGGTACACGAAGCATTGGAAACAAAGGTTTCGCCATCGTAGGTGTCGTCGTTGACGCCCATCACAAACATCCGCGTGTCATCTTTCGACGGAGCGGACATGACGACCTTCTTGGCGCCGGCGTCGATGTGCCCCTGCGCCGATTCGGAGGTCAGGAAGATGCCGGTCGCCTCCACGACGACGTCTGCTCCGATGTCGCTCCAGGCAAGCTTCGATGGATCGGTCTCGGCGGTGACGCGAATCTCTTTGCCGTTGACGACCAGGTTGCCGCCTTTGGTCGACACGTCACCTTGGAAAGGACCGTGTACCGAATCGTACCGCAGCATGTAAGCTTGGTAATCGACGTCCAGCAAATCGTTGATGCCGACCACTTCGATATCGTCGCGGTTGACCGATGCACGAAAGACCATCCGGCCGATACGACCAAACCCGTTGATGCCTACCTTGATCATGATTGTTTCTACCTTCTTTTCTTAGCGCGATTCGTATTCAATGTTTTCGGTTGGGGACACGGCTTGGCTAGCGATGGTGGCCAGTAGCCTTCCAGGTGTGCCAAAAATGGTTGCGCGAACACTCCATCACCCGTCGCAATCGCGACGCGGATTATAGGTAGCCAGACGGAAATTGAACCAGCCCCCGAATCCTGACGTTCCCCCGCAGTGGCGACGGCCTCGCGGAGTCGCCGCCGGCACCTGGGATTACGTGAACGAGCGGTCGATCGCGGACCATTACGACGCGTTTGTGGCGGATACTCCGCTATGCCGGCTCGATGCGAACTTTGTTAACGAATTGTTTCCCGACGTCGAACCGCGGCGCGACGTCTCGATTTTGGATCTCGGCTGCGGAAGCGGGCGGATCGCGATCGAATTGGCCGCCGCCGGCTACCGAGTGATCGGTGTCGATCTGAGCCAACCGATGCTTCGTGTCTTGGCCGGCAAAGTTGCCGGGTTGCCGTCGGGATCGGGAAGCGTCACTGCAGTTCGCGCCAACCTGGTGGAATTGGAATGTTTTGCCAACTGTGCGGTCGATCACGCCGTCTGCCTGTTCGCCACCTTTGGGATGATTCAAGGTCGAGGCAACCGCCGCAGGATGCTTGGTCACGTTGCCAGAATCGTTCGCCCCGGCGGCCGCCTGGTGATCCACGTTCACAACATCATGGCGGCACTGCGAGAACCGGGTGGGACGGTGGCGCTGCTGCGATCAGCGGCCCGTTCGCTTTTCGATCGCGATCACCAATGGGGAGACGCTTGTTACGCCTACCGCGGCATCGAAAACATGTTCATGCATCGATTCACACGCCGCGAACTACAAAGCGACCTGCAGGCCGCCGGCTGGGCGGTGGAACAAATCGAATCGATCTCAATCGACGGAGCCCGGCGAACAAAAGCGGGACGGATCGCCGGAGGATTCATCGCGGTTGCAAGTAGGCCGAATCTGTAAAGTCGCCGACCGTCGGCCAGTTCTCCGAACTGGCTACGCAAAAAGGCACGTGCGACTTCGGAGAAGTCGCCGACGGTCGAACTGGCGACGCAAAGAGAAACACGTGCGACTTCGGAGAAGTCGCCGACGGTTAGTACAGCGTGGATGCGATTCCCGACGAATCGACTTGCCAGGGCGTCCAGACGATCATTGGCGTTTCGACCTTCAGATCACTTTTGCGGGGTGGAATCTCCGTCGCTTCCAATTCGATGTTGTCGACGTCGTATTCGTCCTTCAAAGCATCCAAATCTTCGTCCAACGCGTCCTTGAGTTCCTCTCGATCCTCCTGCAGCATCTCCAGCGCCTCCTCGGCACGCCGGACGTCGCTGCCTTGTTGCGAAGCGTAGCCGACACCGCGAGCGACCGTCGACATCTTCGTCCGCCGCCCTCCCAAAAATCCGCCCAACAGGGCTCCGACCAGGGAGGTGCCGGCCGAAATCATCGACGTTCGGCTTTGTCCTCGTTCCCGATCGACCCTTGCCTCGGCCGTTTGAATTTTTTTCTCCAGGGAACGAAGTTTCGCTTCGTACTTGTCGCGCAGCTTCTCGATCGCTTCGTCGCGCGCCTCGCGCAGCCGATGTTTGAAAAAAGCTTTCGCATCACTTTCGTCACCGGGTGGCGCGTATCCTTTCACTAGCGGCGACTTGTACAACGTCGCGCTACGATGCCGGTACAGGTAGTCCTTCAACTGCGATCGGTAGGAGCGGAACTTTCCCTTGCTGCGCAGTTCATCGGGCAGATTTCCGAACCGAAAATCTTCCTGCGGTTCCTCCAGCAGATCGGTGTCTTCGGGAAACGGCTTGCTTGCTTCCCACAGATCGGGCGGAAATCCTCGGTGACAGGCAGCCAGTTGTTTCGCGTCGCGCCAAACATCCAAATCGGCGGTGGCACGAATGAAATGCATGGAACCTTCGCCGTAGACAGCAGGTCGATAAACCAACCTGGCACCCTCGTCGGGACGCCGATTGATCGCAATGAATCGCTCTTCGATTCCAGCCGGCACCACCGGCCGCGATTCTTCTTGCGTCGGTTCGCTTTCGCCGGCCGCTTCTTCCTCGTCCGGCTTCGACGCCTGAGACGCCACCTTGCGATCGGCCATCAGCGCCGTGATCTGCTGGCGGGCCAGCGGTCCGGCCAAAAACGACATCGCCCAGCGAGTTTGAAAAACGGTGGGGAAACCGTCGTGCACGTTGTTCATCAAAAAAACTCGGCTGCCCAACCCGGCCAACACCCGCTCCATTTCGCCTCGATCAAATTCTTGTCCCGCCTGGCCGACGGCGCCCTCCAAACCTTCCAACACACGCGCCTTGTCTCTTTCGGTCTGCAACCGGCCCAGAAACCAGGTGCCGATGTTGGAAAGTCCCTTGTAATCCAGATCGACCGGATTCTGAGTCGCCAACGTGATCCCCAGGCCAAAGGCGCGGGCTTGTTTCAGCAGCGTCAACATCGGCGGCTTGGAGGGCGGATTGCTGACCGGCGGAAAATAGCCGGCAACTTCATCCATGTAAAACAACGCCCGCAGCGAACTGGTGCCCATTTGAGTCCGCATCCAGGCCAACAATTCGTTCAACAGAATCGTGACAAAAAACATCCGCTCGCTGTCATCCAAATGCGCGATCGACAAAATCGTCAATCGCGGTTTTCCTTCCGGCGTGTGCAGCAGCCGCTTGATCGAAAGGGCTTCCCCTTCCAACCAGGAAGAAAACGCGGGCGAGGCAAGCAGATTGTTCAGACGCATCGCCAACTTGCCGCGATCGCTGGCCGACATGAACGAATCGACATCGACCACACCGACCCGTTTGATCGGCGGAGACTGGATCAGGCGGATCAGCTGGCCAATTCCGACGTTCTTTCCCTCTTTCCACTGATGCGAAAGAATGGACGACAGCAGGATGTGCTCGGTCGACGTCATCGGATCGGCATCGATGCCCATCAGCGTCAGCAGCCCCGACACGGCACCGGTCACACGATCGCCGACCAATTCCGCATCATTGCGGGCTTCGGGCGGCGGTGAGTCAAAGCTTTTCAGCACCGTCAGCGGCAACCCGATATTGCTGCCGGGAGTGTAAATCGAGACGTCGACCGCGTTTTTCAGCTTGGCGATTCGCTGGGAAGTTTGTCCCCAGGAGGCGAGCCCTTCTTGCCACAGTTTCGCTTTGTCGGCGGCAAGCTGGTCGATCGAGACCCCTTTGCGTTTCGCTTCGCCCTCTTCCAGCCACGGCTTAAAATCCTCTGGGCGAAGTTCGGGAAAGGTCAACAATAGATTCGCCAGGTCCCCCTTGGGATCGACGCAGATCGCGGGAATTCCATCGATCGCGGCCTCTTCCAGCAGCGACACGCACAACCCGGTTTTCCCGCTGCCGGTCATTCCCACGCACATCGCATGTGTGCACAGATCCTTGGCGTCGTACATCAACAAGTCATCGGTCATCTCGCCGCTGGTCAAGTCGTAGTGGCGGCCGAGGTAAAACGACGAGAGTTTTTCAAAGACTTCAGCAGAAGGTGTGGCCATGATTGCAAAAGTGAAAAGGCATGCGCAAGATCAGTGAGCCCATGTTTTACCCGATGTGCGGCCAAAAGTGAAAAGAGAACAGCGCCCTACGAAGGAGGCGCCCCGTGCGCTATGATGGGCGCGACAGAATGATCAAGTGAGAAGGGTGATGTGTAATGTTGGAACTCTTTGACCAGATTCAAGACGCCTGCAAAAAGATCCGTCGTGAATTTGAACACACGCCTCGTGTCGGAATCATTTTGGGAACCGGGTTGGGTGGATTGGCGGAAGAAGTCGACATCGAAGCGGCGATCGACTACGACGAAATTCCGCATTTCCCGACATCGACAGCAACCAGTCACCGAGGAAGGTTGGTGTGCGGGCGACTTGCCGGCGTACCGATCGTGGCCATGGAGGGCCGCTTTCATCTCTACGAGGGTTATCCGCTCAAACAGATCACACTGCCGGTACGTGTCTTCAAAGAACTCGGTGCCGAACTGATGATCGTCAGCAACGCGTGCGGCGGATTGAACCCCTATTTTCACAGCGGCGACATCATGGTGATCGATGATCAGATCAACTTGATGGGTGACAATCCGTTGATCGGCATCAACGACGATCGCCTGGGACCTCGCTTTCCCGACATGTGCCAACCGTACGATCCGTTTTGGATCGACCGCACCGTCGAGATCGCTCGATCCCTTGGTATCGGAATTCACAAAGGTGTGTTTGTCGCGGTTGCCGGACCGAACCTGGAAACTCGGGCCGAGTACCGGTTCCTGCGTACCATCGGCGCCGACGTGGTGGGGATGAGCACCGTTCCGGAAACAATCGTGGCGGTGCATTGCGGGTTGAAGACAGTCGGACTCAGCGTGATCACCGACATGTGCCTGCCCGATGCATTGCAGCCGGCCAACGTGGAGGAGATCATTGCGACCGCCAATGAAGCTTCGCCAAAACTGATTTCAATCGTCAAGGGAATCGTTGCCGAAGCGGATCAGACTCGCGTCGCGAGCGTTTGATGTGATGTCACGCGACGAAGCCGGTGGGACCGAATTGCTCGATCGAGCCCACGATCACCTTCGCAGCCTGACCGATGTCGTTCCACAGACAGCCATCATTCTGGGAAGTGGTCTGGGAGGATTGGCCGACAAGATCACCGACTCGCTGGCAGTTCCGTTTGGGCAGATCCCCGGACTGGTGACCTCGACTGCGGCAGGCCATCGGGGTCAGTTGCTCTTTGGACGGTTGGCGGGGCAACCGATTGTCGCGATGGCGGGGCGCTTGCATCGCTACGAAGGTTGGACGAATCGCCAGATTGCGTTTCCGATTCAACTGATGTCAACCCTGGGCGCCCGCCGTTTGATCGTCAGCAACGCCGCCGGTGGCTTGAACCCGAAATTGAAAGTGGGTGACGTGGTGGTGATTCGCGATCACATCGATTGGATCGGCAGCGCCATTCGGCCTGCTGCTGCCTGGGTGGCTGATGTGCCAATGCGCCGAGCGGAAGTTTACGACCCAGAAATGTCGGCTGTCGCGATGCAGTCGGCGGTCGAAAACCGATTCAACGCCTATCGGGGAACTTATCTGGCAACGCTGGGTCCAAACTACGAAACTCGGGCCGAATATCGCATGATGCGGCGTATGGGTGCGGATGTGGCCGGAATGAGTACCGTGCCGGAGGTTTTGGCCGCGGCAGCCCTAAAGATGAGGATTCTTGGGATTTCGATGGTCAGCAATGTTGCCAACCCCGATCGGCCGGTTCAGGCTCATCACCAAGAAGTGCTGGAGGCGGGAAAGGCTGCAGAGGTTAAAATGGAAGCGATCGTTCGTAGCGCACTGGTCTGCGTCTGAGTTTCGTCACGACGACTTGTGGCCGGTGACTTGCCGTTTGGATTGCTTCGCCCCATGCCATCCGCATCCGAAACTGAATCTCACGATGATGCCGCCGATCGAAATCGGCCGGCCGTCAGTGACGGTGATTCCGCCGAACATCGGTTTTCGATGGCCGATACCAGCATGGAATCACTGCATGGGGCGATTCATTCGGTTCCGTTGTCGGGCAGCGACGAAAAACTGACGCAAATTCAGATTCTTGATGCCGACGGACAACACGCCGCGTTGATGCGTCTGAATCATCCGGTGCGAATTCACGTCGAAGGGCCGCTGGGCGATTACGCCTTCGCGTTCAATTCAGAAGCCGACGTGCGGGTGACCGGTGCGGTTGGGCACGGTGTTGCCGAAGGAATGATCAGCGGTGCGGTGAGGATTCGCGGCGGCGCCGGCGAAGGTGCCGGGTCGGCGATGACCGGAGGCACCCTGGCGATCTACGGAACTGCGGGACACCGCTGCGGCGCCGGCATGCGCGGCGGAGGAATTTTTGTGCGAGGTGACGTGGGAGACGAAACGGGTGTCGGTGCGCTGGGCGGAATGATCGTGATCGGTGGCGACGCCGGCGAAAAACTCGGCGACGCGATGAACAACGTCACCGTCTTCATTCGTGGCAGGGCGGCCAGTTTGGCGGAAGGTGTCACCGAAGCACCGCTGCGGAAACGCGAACAACTTCGCTTGGGATTGTTGTTGATCAACGCTTCGATTCGCGGCGACGCAAAAGAATTTCGGCGAATCGTACCCGAAGCGATGCTCAAGGCCGAACAATCGCGGCGCGGTGAACTCGTTCCCAATTGGAGGTAGGTTGGATCATGCGACTACAACCGTTGTGCTTTTTGCCTCCGCCAGCCCAAACACCATGGTCGGGCGCGCCTCACGAATCAAATCGCTTGGATATCACCCGCCACGATGGTGTGGAAACGACGATTGAGTTGCCGCTGTTTTGGTACGATCCGCCGTGGTGTGACGTTTCGTCGGAGACGGCCGATACGCTGGCCACGGTCGTCGGCCGAACAGGAGTGTTGGTATCGGCGCTGCGCAGTGACTTGGCCGGACCTGAGCGGCAGCCGCAATTTCATGCTGCCCAGGCGAGCGAGGGCGACGAATCGGAGCAGCCTGCGGAAGGTCCAGCATCTTCGTCTGATCTGCCACCCGTTTACCTTCCTCGCGTGGTTCCGTACCGGCCGGAAAGATACGGATTGGACGTCCGAGATTTTGACGGTGCGAAAGTGATCGACGTTCGTTTGGCGATGACTCGCGATGCATCGGGCCGCTTCGCCTTTTCGCCTTCGCAAATTCAACGCTGGGAGGCGACGCCGGCGAGCGAGCCGCTGGCCGGCGGCGGCTGGGTTCCGGCGGCAACGTTCCCACCCGACGTCGTTTCGCTGGAACACCTGTCGTCAAAGCTTGCCCAGCTGCGAATGCTTGCACCCACATCGGCAATTTTCATTTCGATGGGACCCTATCGGATGGAAACGGAATTGCCGGCCATCCTTTCGGCCCGTCCCGACGGCTTGATTTTGCAGCTTGATGAAACATCGCTAGAAGGATTGCAGGTCGCAGCGATCACTCGCCGAGCGCGGCAGATGATGAACGAATCAGCCGCCGATTTTGTTCCGCTCTGGATCGTACCGGGAGAGATCTCGCCCGACGACGCGGTCAAGCTGATGGCTTTGGGAGCATCAGGGGTCGCGGTTGATTCATGGTGTGATCCGATGGTCGCTGAAGCCTCCCAGCGGCAACAGTCCAGCGCATCGCGGCTTGGTTATGCCAGTCAGGACGAAGAGTACATGGTTCAACTGGCACACTACCAATTGAGTTGGCGAATCGAACGATTCCGAGGATTGAGCCAATCGATCCTGAGGGTACCGCCGCAAGAACAGCTGGGCAGTTTCAGCGCCGCTTGGGCGGAAGAGTTAAGCATCAAAGCACTGTAAAACCGTCGGCCAGTTCTCCGAACTGGCTACGCGCGGGTCCACGATGCGATTTCGGAGAAATCGACGACTGTGACAAGCTGGACTTGGTGCGGTTGAAAAACTATTCTGCAATGTTGCGTTTGTTCGCGCCATCCGGCATTTCCACTACATTTTCATGACGACCACCGCGCCCAAAAGTTCCGAAGAAAGTGCCGGCTCTCCGCCGTCCAAGCGAGATGCGCTGGCGTCGCTTCGCATCGAGCGACCCGATCCGCTGGCGCCGCGCAAAAGCCGTTCGCGAAAGTGGATCGTTCTCACCGTAGTGGTGTTGTTGGTTGCTGCCGCGGCCGGCGGATACAAATGGAGCGTTGCGCGGGGTTGGAATCCGCCGGCCTGGATGGATGTCACCAGCGCTGCCGACGCCGATTGGGTTCCTGACATCATTCAAAATCGTCCCGAAGTCCGGTTGACGTCGGTGACCGTTCAGACCGGCCGCGCGGCGGACGCCGTGGTGGTTGCGACCGGTTATTTGGAATCACGCCGTCAAGCAAGAATCGGTGCTCGCGCACCTGGACGAATCGAAGTCGTTCGCTTCGAAGAAGGAAGCAAAGTCAAGGCGAAAGAGATTTTGGCGATCCTGGAGCATGCCGACATGGATGCTTCGTTGGCGGCGGCCGAGGCGTCGGTCTCGCGTGCCAAAGCGGCGCTGTCCGAACAGGAAATCGCCATCGCCCAAGCCAAGCGAACTGCCGACCGCGCCGATCTGTTGTGGAATCAACAAGGGATCGCCGAAGCGGAACATGAACAGGCCATGTTTGCTTACCAATCCGCGGTGGCGCGAAAAGAATCGCTCCAAGCCGACTTGAAGTTGGCCACCGCGCGGCGAGACGAAGCGAAACAGCTGAAGGAAAACATGTTCATCCGCGCCCCCTTTGACGGTACGGTGATTTCCAAAGATGCCGAAGTGGGCGAATCGATTTTGCCCGGTGGGATGGGCGAAGCGTCCGGTCGCGGCAGTGTCGCCACCATCGCCGACCTGGCCCACCTGGAGGTCGAATGTGACGTCAAGGAAGATTACATCACCCGCATTACCGAAGGGCAGAAAACCGAGATTTCGGTCGACGCCGTGCCCGGCAAAAAGTATCACGGTGCGGTTCGCAAGATCATTCCTATGGGCGACCGGGCGCGGGCGACGATCAAGGTGCAAGTTGAAATCACCGACGCCGATGGCTTTCTTTTTCCTGAAATGAGTGGAACGGTCTTCTTTCTGCCGTCGGCCGACGGCTCCGAAACTGTCAGCGACCAGCCGCGTCTATTCTGCCCCTCCACGGCGGTCACGTCCGATCCCGACGGCAATGCCCAGGTCTGGGTGGTTGACTCCGACAGCCGGGTTCAAAGCGTTGACGTCACCACTGGTGCCAGTCGAGATGGTAAAACGGAGATCCTTGACGGGTTGAACGGAGATCAGCGAGTGATCGTCAATCCCCAGCCGTGGGATGAAGGGCAAGCCGTCAAGGTCATCCAGTAAGTCGTCGCGGCCCGGTTTCTCCACCTGCCGCCGGCCAGCTTCCAAATGCTCGGTCACTCACTGGTACCTGTGAACTTTGATCGATCGCAAAAACCGAGTTGTGTTGTGTCCGTGGAAAACCAGCAGCCGATTGTTTCCGTCGAAGAGGTCAGCAAAGAGTATCGCCGGGATGAGTTTGTCATTCCGGTTTTGACGGGCATGAGCCTGCAGTTGGAACAGGGAGACTACGTTTCGCTGATGGGTCCGTCGGGATCGGGCAAGTCAACGCTGCTGAACCTGATTGCTGGGCTCGACAAGCCAACTTCGGGCCGAGTGTTTGTGTGCGGACAAGATCTCGGCAAGACCTCGCAGAGTGAACTTGCCAAATGGCGTTCGCGCCATATCGGGTTCATCTTTCAGCTTTACAATCTGATTCCCGTTCTGACCGCTTATGAAAACGTCGAATTGCCGCTGACCCTGACCCATTTGAATCGCCGGCAGCGCCGCGATCAGGTTCACGCGGCAATGGAAGTGGTCGGCCTGAGCGATCGGATGGACCATTACCCCAGGCAACTATCGGGTGGCCAGGAACAACGGGTTTCGATCGCCAGGGCGATCGCCACCGACCCGACGTTGATCGTTGCGGACGAACCAACGGGTGACCTGGATGCCAAATCGGGCGGAGAGATCCTGGACTTGATGACTCGTTTGAACGAAGAGTTTCAAAAGACGATCATCATGGTGACTCACGACCAAAAGGCTGCTCAACGAGCCCGCCGGAAACTGCAGCTTGACAAAGGCGTCCTGGTTGCCGACACAGCGGAGGGAGCGCCGACAGACGCAGCGAAGGAAGCGCCCACAGACACAGCGAAGGAAACGCCCACGGACACAGCAGAGGGAGCGCCGACATGAAACTGCTGATGTACATCTGGCGGAATGTCAAACGCAACAAGTTGCGTTCAATGCTGACGATCCTTTCGGTTGGCTTCAGTCTGGCGCTGATGACTGTCTTGTACGGCTACCTTGCGATGCAGGCGGCTTGGGAAAAAGAGGCGGTCAAACATCACCGCGTCGTGGTGTTGAACAAGCAGGGATTTTCGGGACGCCTGCCGATTGCTTACGTCGATCGCGTTCGCACGACCGACGGAGTCCTCTTTGCAGTGCCCTATTCTTGGTTTGGCGGCAATTACCAGGAACAACAGATGCCGTTTGCCCAGTTCGGCACCGATCCGGAACATGTTTTCGACGTCTGGGACGAACTCACGATCGATCCCCAGCAGCTGGCTACCTGGCAAGATGAACGTCAAGGCTGTGTGGTCGACCGCCGCCTGGCCGAAAAGCGGCAGTGGCAGATTGGCGATCGGATTCCGTTGCAGGGAACGTTCTATCCGGTCGACTTGGATCTCAAGCTGGTGGGGGTGTTCGACGCGCCGCAGTACACCGATTCGCTATGGTTTCATTGGCTTTACCTGGACGAAGAACTGAAGAAGGTCGCCGCCGACGTGTCGGGTAATTCAGGAACCATCTTCGCCCGCTGTGCCTCCAGTGATGTCATTCCGCAGGTTTGCGAAGCGATCGATCAGCGATACGCCAGTTCCGACAATCCCACTCGCAGTCAGACGGAAGCGGCCTTTGCGCAGATGTTTGCCGACATGTTGGGCAACATCCAGGCTTACATTCGAAACATCGCGTTGGCAGTGATTTTCTCGTTGTCGTTGGTGGCGGGAAACGCGATGGCGATGTCGATGCGAGAAAGGACGACCGAGGTGGCCGTGCTCAAGGCGCTCGGTTTTTCAAAACCGCGCATCCTGACCATGGTGCTGGGCGAATCGACCATGATCTCGCTGCTGGGCGGTTTATTCGGAATGGGGGCTGGTGCGGCGGTGTTGCAGCTATTGCACGGAGTGAGCGCACAGTTTTTTCCTCTTTCGTTCGTTGATCTGGTTGGCCTCTGGCTGATGGGATTGGTAGCGGTCGCAATCGCGATTGGAATGGTCAGCGGATTGGTACCGGCGATTCGAGCGGCGCAGTTGTCAGTCGTGGATGGTTTGCGGCGGGTGATTTAACGATGATTCCACTGAAATACACGATCCGTAATTTACGCGTTCGCTGGGTCACCACACTGATGACCGTGTTGGGAACCGGCCTGGTCGTTTGGGCGTCGGTGCTGACCTTTGGGCTGGTCGACGGTTTGGAACACGCGATCACCACGACCGGCGACCCCATGGACTTGATCATCTTGCGCAAAGGCGCCAATGACGAAACCAGCAGCAGCATCGGTTCACAGGCAGCGCGCGAGATCGCCAATCTGTCGGGCATCGCGGCCGGAGCCGACGGGCAGTCGCTTTGCAGCAGCGAATTCGTGACGATTTTGACCAAGCCTCGTCGAGGTGACGGGGGCACGACCAACTTGATTGTCCGCGGGTTGGATCCCATCGGCCGTCAGCTTCGTCCCGATTTTCGAATCGTCGAAGGGCGCGATTTGAAGCCCGGTGTCAACGAAGCGATCACCAGTCGGTCGATGTCTCAGCGGTTCGAGAATCTGGGGCTGGGCGAATCATTGGAAATCAACAAAGTCGATTTCAAAATTGTCGGCATCTTCGAAGCGGGCGGTAGCGCGGCGGAATCAGAAGTGTGGACCGACCTCCGCGATCTGACCGCCTCTCAGCGACTCTCTGGCGCGGTTTCGGTCGTCAACTTGCGCGCCGAAAGCGAAGCATCGCGCGACGCTCTGATGGATCGAGTTCGAGATGACGAGCAGTTCAAACTGAAAGTTGTTACCGAAACGGACTACTTCGAGAGTCAAAAAAGTGCTTCGATCGCCATCAAGTTTATCGGGATCGTGATCGCCGGATTCCTGACGGTGGGAGCCATGTTTGCCGCGGCCAACACGATGTATTCTGCCGTCGCCAACCGTGGCCGGGAGATCGGAACGCTGCGGGCGCTCGGTTTTCGACGGCGAGCAGTGCTGAACGCGTTCCTGCTGGAATCGTTGGTGATCTGTCTGCTGGGCGGATTGGTCGGATGCCTGGCGACACTGCCGTTCAACGGACTGTCAACCGGCACTGCCAACTGGGCGACGTTCAGCGAAATCACTTTCTCGTTCCGTTTCGGCCCCGCTGTTTTGTCGCGGGGAATGATGTTGGCGCTGGCGATGGGACTGCTGGGCGGACTTTTTCCAGCGCTGCGAGCGGTCGGATTGAGAATCACCGACGCCCTGCGGCAGCGATAACTGAAACTGCCGGTTCAAAATGCATCCGAATCAGCGTCGCTGGGCATTCGCCAATCGCCTCGTGGCGAAAGGCTGACCGAACCGACCTTGGGTCCATCGGGCACGCAATTTCGCTTGAATTGATTGGTGAAGAAACGCTTGATGAAGATGTCCAGCGTCTTTTCGATCGTGTCGGACGTGTACGGTTGATCAAAACTCGCTTGCTTGGCGAGGTACAAAATCTTTTCGCGACTGAATCCGTTGCGAACGAAGTGGAACAGAAAGAAATCGTGCAACTCGTAAGCGCCGATCGATCCCTCGGTCGACTGGCGAATCGAACCGTCTTGGGCGGGCGGCAACAGTTCCGGAGAAATGGGGGTGTCGGCAATCCGGTGCAGCAATTCTTTCAGGCTGCCGCCAAAGTAATGATCGGCGGCGTAGCGAACCAAAAACCGGACCAGTGTTTTCGGGATCGACGTGTTGACGTTGTACATCGACATGTGGTCGGCGTTGTAGGTCGACCAACCAAGCGCCTGTTCGCTCATGTCTCCCGTGCCAAGCACGAATCCACGACTCATCAGCAGCATCGTTCGAATTCGCGCCTGAACGTTTTCAAAGGTCAGATCGGCGGCATCGCTGGGAGTTTGCAGGAGCGCCTCTTGCAACGACTGGGATGTCGTGGACGAATCGATTGCAATTCCCAGCGGCCGATGGCCGATCGACCGAAAAGCATCCAAACAAAGATCGCGGATATCGATACACTCGCGGGTGATCCCGGTGGCTTCGATCAGTTGTTCGGCGCTTTGCCTGGTATGCGCGGTGGTTCCGAACCCGGGCATGGTGATGCCATGGATCGTCGATCGGTCGCGGCCGGTCGCGTCGCAGGCGCGAAGCGCCACCAACAGCGCCAGCGTGCTATCGAGTCCTCCGGAGACGCCGATCGAAAGTACGGACGAGGGACGAAGCCGCGACAACCGCTTGGTCAACCCGGCCGTTTGGATCGAAAATATTTCGGCGCAACGAGCATCCAGTTCCGCCGACTCGTCCGGTACAAACGGATGGGCATCGATTCGCCGGCAAATCGTTTCGCGCAGCGGGCGTTTCTTTTCCGGCTGGGGATCGACATCGATTTCCCGATATTCGTAGTCAAAGCTGGCTGACTGCGCCACGTCGTCAAACGACCCGATCACCCGGCGGTCATGGCCCAAACGTTGCAGATCCACATCGCAAGTGACCGACGTTTGCTCGATCTGCGCCGGCTCCAGCCCGTCTCCCACGCGACGTGATTCATCCAAGATGGCTCCGTTTTCGGCGATCAAACAGTGGCCGCCGAAAACCAAATCGGACGTCGATTCGCCCGGACCGGCCGACGCATAGGCGTAAGCGGCGATGCAGCGACCCGATTGGCTGCGAACCAGATCACGGCGCCACGCCGCTTTGCCGATCGTTTCGTTGCTTCCGGAAAGATTCAGCAGCACGTTCGCACCGGCCACCGCCGCACGGCTGCTCGGTTGAATCGGCGTCCACAGGTCTTCGCAAATCTCCACTGTGATCTTCGCTTCACCCCACGTGAACAGCAGGTCGGTCCCAAAGGGAACTTCGTCATCACCGAGGCGGACCGAAGGCGGATCGGCGTCGGAGGCGGCTCGAAAATGCCTCCCCTCGTAGAACTCGCGGTAGGTGGGCAAGAACGTTTTCGGCACGATCCCATGGACCTTTCCCGCCGCGACCACCGCGGCCACGTTCATCAGCGATCCGGCAACTGACAGGGGCAGACCGACCACTACCACCTGGGCATGCGATCGGCTGTGACCGGCAATCGCTGCTAGGGAATCGATCGCGGCGGCCAATAGCGAATCGCTGGCGAACAGATCGCCGCAGGTGTAACCGGTCAAACCCAATTCAGGCAACAACACCAAATCGGCGTCCGTTGCTTCGATCATTTCCAACGACGCGGCTGCGTTGGCAGTCGGATTGGCGATCGAAAGTGGCGGAGAGGCGGCCGTGATTCGAAAGATACCGTGGGGAAACGAATTCAAAACGCGTCAGCCTTTCGATAGGCGTCGATCACTTGCTGTTCGCCTTCCTTGCCCTTGATGCTGTTGCCGTGCTCCATCCCGATCACGCCCTTGAATCCCTTCTCGTGAAGGTGCTGGAACACGCGGCGATAGTTGATCTCGCCGGTGTACGGTTCTTTGCGGCCTGGGTTGTCACCCGATTGGAAATAGGCGATCTCGCTCCAGCATGCATCGATGTTGGGAATCAAGTTTCCTTCGGTGATCTGCTGGTGGTAAATGTCGAACAGAATCTTGCACGACGGGCTGTTGACTGCTCGGCAAATCGCGTAGGCCTGATCACTTCGCTGCAGAAAAACACCGCCGTGATTGGCGTACCAGTTCAGCGGTTCCAAAACCATCACCAATCCATGGGGTTCGATGATCTCGACGCAGCGCCGCAGCATGTCGATCACGTTGGCGGTCTGGTAACCGTCAGCCAGCCGTGGGCCGCCGTATCGATTCCACTTTTCGCCTTCAGCATGTTGCTGGTCGACGCTGCCGGGAACGACCGTGCACCACTTGGCGCCGACACGGTCAGCGATGGCGACGGCACCTCGCATTGCCTCCAGGATTTCCTGGGTGGTCTCGTCGCGGGGCCGAGCAAAAGTGGGCCGATCAAAACTTCCGTAAGCCACGAAAACTCCCATTTGCATGCCCAACGAATCGAGCGTCTTGCCGATTTTTTCCTGCATCGCGGGCGACTCTTTGGGCAGCCCGTTGTACTCGAACGCCGTGAACCCCTGATCGGCAGAAAACTTGATCTGATCGATCACGTCGGTTCCGGCGGACTGTTTGAACATGCCGGGATGCGGCGCGTAACCCAGCTTGAATTTCTTGCCGGCTGTTTTTTCTTCTGCCAATGTGTGACTCGTTGCCGCGGCAAACGTTCCGGCGGCCAGGGCTTTCAACATTTCCCGTCGCTGCATTTCTGATCCTCGCTAGGTCGTGAGAACTCGGTTGGTCCAGTATAACCGAGGCCAGCAATCGGGGTCAGCTGGCCGCAGCCATACGTTGCATTCACGAGAACAAGAACATGCCCTCGCCAATCATCTCGCCAAAACTATTCAAGTTCCTTCGCCAGCTTCAGCGCAACAACAACCGCGAATGGTTTTCGGAAAACAAATCGCGATACGAACAGGACGTGCGCGATCCGGCGGTCGAGTTGGTGCGACAAATCGAAAAGCCCTTGGCAAAGATCGCGCCGATGCTGCGGGCGATTCCCAAGGGGCATGGCGGATCGGTGATGAGGATTTACAAGGACACACGGTTTTCTAAAGACAAGACACCCTACAAAACCAACGTCGGAATCTCACTGCGGCACGAGGCCAACAAAGACATCCACGCGCCCGGCGCCTACGTTCACTTGGATACATCCGAGTGTTTTGTCGCCGCCGGCTGCTGGCGACCGGAAAGTAAAGTGCTGGCCGCTATCCGCGCCGCCATCGACGAAGACCCGAAGCGTTGGAAACGGGTTCGGGACAACAAGTCGTTTTGCGAGCACTTTGAATTGGCAGGTGAAAAGCTCAAGACGTCGCCGCGCGATTATCCTCGCGATCACCCGATGATCGAAGACCTTCGACGAATCGACTTCATCGGCGTTGCACCACTGAGCCAGGCGGAAGTGACCGGAGAAGAAATCGTCTCGATCGTGATCGATCGAATCAAGCGAACCAAACCGCTGATGCAGTTCCTGTGCGATGCAATCGATGTGCCGTATTGAACGAACTCGTTGTGCGGTGACACTGGACGTCGGAAGTCAGCGGATGGTGGCCGGTGTGGGTGATTGCGCGGAGGGAGTGCTCGCCGACTTGGGACAAGTCGGTCAGGTACTTGGTCGTTGCCCGCGGCCGTAGATCATGTCGGTTGCCCCATCCTTCGTATACTTGTCTCGAAATTCTTTCGTGTACTGCCAAGGGAGATCGTTCACGCCGATCCCTGACCTGTTCAGAACTTCTTCCAGTGAAATCCCTTGTTCGCCCAGATTCATGTTTCCTAGAACACGAAACACAATAGCATCTGCAGAACACAGCAGGTATTCCTGTTGTTCGCGTGTCAAATGAACGAGCGAAGCGGCTTCTCCTGGATCCAGGTCTTGCATGTAGTTTGCATCGAAACGCCGGCGGAATTCACGCAACTCAGTGACGGAAACTTCAAAGACGCTGACTCGACCATCATCAATTGCTGGCTGCAAATCGATTGTATCGCCATACCCGTTTTCGTTGTCGGGTTCAGAAATGGATTCGTCAACGACAACTTGTGACAAATGGATGTCACACCTTTCTAGCAGGGAATCCCATCGATCCATTTGATGTAGCTTGATGACGATGCAGGCATCAAGCATCAATAACTTCAACTTTGGCATTGCATCCTTCCGCACATGCCGAAGCCGCCTGCTCAAATTGCTTCATTGCAGCACGTCGAGAAACGCCCATGAATTCAGCATATTTGCCGGTCGAAATCAGCCCCTTGTCAATTGCTTCACTTGCCAGTGCCTCAAATCGAGTTGGCCTACACGGTGGCGGAACGTTCTTGCGTTTCTCCCAAGGTGAATCCGTGCCTCCAATGGCCTCAATTGCCTTGCGCGCAGAGTCCGAATCAACAATCTTTCGCAAAGCCATCTGACGAAGTAACGCTTCTACGGATACATCAAACTGACGCGCTAATTCAAATAGATCGCTGCAATCAAGTATCGACGTGCCGTTATGATGCTGCTGACTCGTAATTGCACACCGCAAAGCCTCGGTGGGCATTAGCAAATGACCTGCGAAACAATCTGCCAATTCCTCTTCCTTCAGTGATGCATCCAAGGAGTGCTTCGCAGCCCTAAAAATCTTCCAAGTCAACAAATGAAACAACTCATGAGCAAGATCAAAATTTCGTCTCCAACTGTCGTTGTTCGAATTGAGGAGAACAGCCGCTCCAAACCGATCCGTTAGCGTACACGCTGCAGTGCCCAATGGTTCAAATTCAAGGTGGAATACCTTAACGCGACACACATCTTCAAGGACTCGTAGAAGTACTGTCGCAGGCCGTTCACCGAGTGAATGTCTCGTGCGAAAATCGTGAGCTAAGCTCTCAGCATCATAAGAACGGAAGTCGGTGGGATTCCCCATCGCAAAGTCAAGATTTGGTGGTTCTGCGATTCCGCATAAGTGTTCCAAATGATCGTACCACTGTGCCATCTGAATGAGTGTCTGCTCGGATGCCAGCGCAAACTCTCTGTCCGGTCGCTGCCTCCAAAGAACGACACCAGGCTGCGGTTCTTCCTCAACGATAAAGAAATCGAGTGATTTCTTGTACACAGCTGCAAGCTTCACGAGCTGCGAAACACTTGGATCGCGGATGTCCCGTTCCCACTCCGACAGAGACGAAATTCCTATGCCCGTTTGTTCAGATACGCGCGAGAGTTTGAAGCCCATCGTTTCACGAGCAAAACGCAAGCGTGCACCAATCGACATTTTTGCTCCTCTCGAGTAGCTGGTTCACAGAAAAAGTAGGTCGGAAAACGAGCTAGGTTACATGATATTTTCTGGGGATCAGAAAATTGAAACCCCTCCCCTGGGCTGGTTGATCGTTTTTTTCCGCCAAAATCCGGCAGCTCCAACCCGCATTTTTAGGGTGTTTTTGTGGACACTTCCAAAGCAACCTCGGAGCAATTCTGCTTGCCGACTTGGGACAAGTCGGCCTACATGGGTCCGTTTTGACTTGGCGAATTGACTGACGGAAGCGGCATGGAGATGACCAGGCCTGCAGTTCGATCTTTGGTGCTGGTTCGATTCTTGACGTGGCACTTCAAGCATTGCGATCGCAGACGGATCGATCCGGCAAAATGGTAGCGGTCCGCTGCCGATGACTCGACGAATTCTTCGCCGGCGGCGAGCCGCGTGGCGGCGTCCTTTTCAAACTTGTTCTCCGGCTGGTGATCGATGTTGACGACGTCTGTGTTGACGTTCAGCCACTTGATGTTGACCTGAAACGAACGTGACATCTCGTGAAAAACGTCTTCCAGTGAGGCGGACGGTATCGCGTGGGCGTCATCTTCGTCAAAAAAATCGCGATGCATCACTTGCAATGTTCCATGAATCATCTCGTGCAAAAGCTGGGCGCGAGCTCGCGCTGCCCCCATCGATGTTGGCGCAGAAATCGGACTGGCAGGTTTGGTTTCGCCAGCCGGCGAGTCGCCTTGTGACGTCGCGATCAGGGTGATTGCGATGATCACAAGAAGGGAAAGTCCCAGGGAACGTTGCATGATGTTTTCATCCAAAGAGGGATGGTTGGGGCGGTCAAGCACCCTCGCACAGCGGCGTAATCGGGTTGGCCGATTCGGTCAGCTCACCAATCGTGACCCTGCTGAACGCCGCTTTGGTTTGGGCAGCCGCTTTGTCGAGTTCTGTATGAAGCGGGCAAAGGGTGTGGTGTGTTTTCAGTCCAAGCGGGCACTTTCGGATTCGCTCGATCGGAGCCACGACATTCACGACTTCCAGAATGGTCAGTTTGCCGGCCGGCTGATTCAGCTCGTAACCGCCACCGGGACCGGGACGCGATTGAACGATGCCAGCGGCGGACAGGTCTTGCAGAACGCGATTGAGGTATCGCCGTGGCACTTGGGTTTGTTTGGCGAGCGCATCGGCGGAGACAGACGAGCCCTGGCGCGAGCCCAAACAAACGACAGCCCTCAAGGCATACTCGGCGGTCTTGGAAAGCATGATCTGGATGCCGAACTTTGATTCAAAGCTCGCCCGGTGACGTGCGGAATGCATTTCTATACCCTGGGGTATAGATTAAAAGTTTACCTCGCCCCGCGCCGACGGGCAATGCTGTTTGCTCTCGGCGAGCGTTTCTCTGCCAGTTGCACGCCAAAATGGGGCCTGCTGCTACTCAAAGGAGCCAGGCTGGGTCGTTAAGCTCATGAGAACGATCAGCAAACGGTTGGTCTGGCTTGGTAACCTGAGAAACGAGGGATAGAAATGCGCCGACGAGACCTGTTGAAGGCGGGCGTGGCTGCGACCGGAGCCGCCGCGATTCCGCCGATGTTATCGCTTGCTGACGAGACATCGCCGACGGCAAAAAAGGAAACGATCCGCGTCGGCTTTGTGGGCATCGGCGTCAAAGGCTCGCAGCACTTTCGCAATCTGCTGCACATTGACGGCGTCGAAATCCGCGCTGTCTGCGACATTCGGCCGATCGCCTGCACGTGGGCCCAACGACAATGCAGAACTTTGGGTCGGTCGGAACCGACGGCGTACACCCGAGGTGAAGAAGACTTTCGACGGATGTGCGAAACGGAAGAGCTCGACCTCGTCTACACGGCCACTCCTTGGCGATGGCACGTTCCGGTTTGCGTGGCTGCCATGACGAGCGGATCGCATGCGGCCACAGAGATTCCTGCCGCGATCACGATCGAAGACTGCTGGAAACTGGTGGAGACGTCGGAATCAACCGGCAACCATCTTTCGATGATGGAGAATGTGAACTACCGGCGGGATGAACTGATGATTCTTCGCATGGTTCGCGAGGGCGTACTGGGAGAATTGGTGCATGCCGAAGCGGGCTACATGCACGACACTCGGTATTTGAAAATCCGCGATTTTGGTGACGGCTTGTGGCTGGGAAAACACCACGCTGAGCGCAACGGAAATCTCTATCCGACACATGGCCTTGGCCCGCTGGCGTGGAACTTTGACCTCGGGCGGGGTAACCGGATGGAGTATCTCGTGTCGATGAGTTCCAAAGCGCGGGGAATGAATCTCTATGCCAAAGAGCACCTTCCGAAAAGTCATCCGTATCGCGAGCGAAACTATATCAACGGCGACGTCAACAGTAGCCTGATTCAACTAGCCAATGGCCAGTCGCTGATCATCAAGCACGACACCGATTTGCCGCGACCGTACAGTCGTTTGAATTTGGTGCAGGGAACACGAGGGATTGTTCGCGGTTTTCCGGAATTTCAGGTGTCTCTCGAAAACTCCGATCGCCGCATGAAGAAACACTTGTCCTATGGGTGGAGGCCCGGGGCAGAATACTACGAACGGTATGATCACCCACTGTGGAAGTTCATTACCAAGCAAGCTTCGTCGACTCCGGTCGCAGCGGACGGTTTCAAACTGGCCGACGAGATTCGCAGCGGCGACTACCTCGAAGATTTTCGGTTGATTCAGGCGCTTCGCGAGGGTCGATCTCCGGACTTTGATGTCTACGACGCCGCAAGCTGGAGCGCGGTGACGGGGCTCAGTGAGCGTTCGGTAGCCAACCGGAGCCAAGCGGTCGATTTTCCCGACTTCACGAAAGGGAAATGGAAAACGCGACCGCGTCTGAAGATCATGGGCGTCTGATCCCGCTGGCGTCGCGATCGAGCACGAGCCGCCGGGTCGCGAGGTTTTGGAATAGAATCGGCGATCGAAACTGCCACTACCCAACACTTGAGAATCCCCGATGGTCGATCGAGTCCTGTTCCCTTTGTTTGCGCTGGCTCTTGGAATCGTCGCTGGATTCGATGCTATCGCAGATGACCGTCATCCCCGCGGCCGGTCGAGTGACGATCGCACAAACATCATCGTCATTCTTGCAGACGACCTTGGCTATTCGGACACGAGCGTCTATGGCGGCTGGGTGAAAACACCGAATCTGCAGCGCATGGCGGACGAAGGGCTCACGTTCACCGATTTCCACGCCAACAGTTCCGTTTGCAGCCCGACTCGGGCCGCTTTCTTAACCGGGCGTTACCAGCAGCGAGTAGGGATCGTGGATGTGGTTGCCAGCCACCTCGATACACCTCCGCTGGATCCCCAAGAACTGACCATCGCCGGCATGATGAAACAAGTTGGCTATCGCACGGCCTTGTACGGAAAGTGGCACCTGGGAAAGAAACGGGCGAACAACCCGGTGCACTTTGGCTTCGATGAATTCCGCGGCTACTTGGATGGTTACGTCGACTACCATGCCCATGCTCGCCAGTGGCATCACAATCTGCAGATCGAACCGCAACAGGGTTATTCCACTCATCTGATCACCGAGAACGCAATCAAGTTCATCGAAGATCACACCAGCCGCCCCTTCTTTTTGTACGTCGCCCACGAAGCGGTGCACTTGCCGTTTCAAACACCCGATGATACTCCGGAAAACCGCCAGCCGATTCCGAAGGAACAACGATGGGCCCGCGAGCGCATTCGCCCGAAATACAAGGTCATGTTGGAAGAGATGGACAAGGGCATCGGGCAGATTCTTGAGACGCTTCGCAGAACCGGCATCGCCGAGCGCACGTTGGTGTTTTTCTTTTCCGACAACGGCGCCATCGGCGCTGGGTCGAACAAACCGTTGCGAGGAGGAAAGTTCAGCCACTTTGAAGGAGGTCACCGAGTACCCGCCGTAGCCTGGTGGCCGGGAAGAATCAAAGCGGGAACAAAAAACAACGATCTGGTCGTCGCCATGGACCTGATGCCAACCTTTGCCGAAATCGCGGGTGCCGATGTTCCGCCGGATCGCCGACTGGACGGAATCAGCATCGCCAAGGTACTGTTGGAAGGCAAATCATTGCCGACGCGGCGAGTTTTCTTTGGCTATGAACCAAAACTGGGCACTGCGTTGCGCGACGGCAACTGGAAAATGATTGTCAAGCAAAACAAGGCCCAATTGTTCGACCTGTCCGAAGACCTGGGTGAACAAAACGATTTGACCCAAAAGTATCCCGATCGCGCCAAGTCAATGCGTGGGGCGATCGAACGATGGAAAGCGGAAACAAGTTTCAAGCCAAGTACTTCTGAAGAGGCGACCCGATGATTCGATTCACAACCCTATTTTGCATGTTGATTGGCTTCGCGTCGTCCGGTTTCGCCGATGCCGCTGACACCGTGAAGGTGTACATCCTGGCTGGGCAGTCCAACATGGAAGGCAAAGCCCAAAACAAGTTGTGGGATCACCAGGCGACCGATGAAAAGACCAAAGACTTCTTCGCCCATCTGCGCGACGGCGATAAGTGGGTCGAGCGCGACGACGTGTTCATCAAGTTCTTGGGTCGCAGCGGCCCGTTGACGCTGGGATATGGATCTCGCGATCGAACCGGCAGCGAGTACGAGTTTGGTTACGTGATGGGCGAGCACCATGAATCGCCGGTCCTGTTGATCAAGGCGGCTTGGGGCGGACATTCGCTGTACAAACTCTTCCGATCACCCTCCAATCCCGCCCCGCCGCAGATGCTGGAAGAGGAATTGGCCAAAAGACAGGAGCGTACTCGTAAGAACAACGAAAAAAACAACAAGAATGATCCGCTGCCGACCATGGGCGAAATCAAGGCCGAGTACGGCAAGTCCTATCGCAACATGATGGCGGAAGTGGAGGAAACGCAAGCCAACTACGAATCGCTTTTTCCGGCACTGAAGGGAAAGAAACTGGAAATGGCTGGGTTCTTTTGGTTTCAAGGTTGGAATGATCAGTACAACGGCGCCGAAACCGAATACGAATCCAACATGCGGCACTTCATCAACGATGTACGCAAAGATTTGGGCGCGCCCGACCTGCCGTTCGTCATTGCCATGATGGGTCAAAACCAATCGAAAGAACCCAAGGGCGCGATGAAGGTCATTCAGGATGCTCAACGGGCCATGCAAGACGTGTCGGAATTCCGGTCAAACGTGAAGGCCGTTCGGACAGACGTGCTGGTCGACAAAGCGGCCGAAGCTCTCTACCCCACTTGGAAACAGAATTTTGAGCAGTGGGAAAAGACCGGTTCCGATCATGCCTACCACTACCTGGGTAGTGCCATTTGGTTCACTCGCATCGGTCGCCAGTGCGCGAAAGCGATGATCGAGCTGGAGCAAAACTGACCGAATCCCGCTTCTGGATTCTGATGGTTGAAGACAGATTCTTTGCAGGTGCGCGGTGAGAAGAGGGAATGGCGAGGGTAAAGAAGGCGAAGGGGGAATGACGAGGGAGTGTTCGCCGACTTGGGGACAAGCCGGCCTGCGATGTCGTCTGTTGGTGACCGGTTTGCTTGCCAGCATGTGTGCTGCCGCCGTATCGACTCTGCATCGATCGGCTTTGTCGGTGACTGATGCGACGCAGCTGCCGACCGTTTTTGCGGTGGGTTGGATTTTTGGCCAATCGATTTTTCTGATCGCACCGGGCGTGCTGCTCGGCTGGATGATTGCGGGGCGCAGGCAACGGCTGGCGATGCTGGTGACGGCGGTGTGGGCGCAAGGCATTGTCTTGTTGGTGGTCTGTGATGTGATCACGTTTCACTGGATCGGCGAACGTTTCTTGTCGGCGGCGACCTGGCGAGCGGCGACGTTGGGAGACGTCCTGGTCGGTCACGCCACAGCGACGATGATCTTTTCCGGCGGCGGTTTACTGGTTGCCAACTTGATTTGTGCCGCGGCGATCTGGTGGATCGCGTCGAACTCCGCGACTTGGTGGACTCGTTTGCCGAAGGTTCCGCCGGTCGGTGTCGTTGGTCTTGCCATCGTCGGCCTTGGTCTGATTGTGTCGGCGCCGGCGATTTGGAACCGTTCTCGCACGTGGGAAGAAATGGGTCGACATTCGACCAGGCATCCGTGGTGCGCCGCTGGGCTGGTGCCTCACCACGGGGTGGGGCGGGCGGTGACCTTCGATCCGCCTCTTCCATCGTCAACATCCACTTCGTTGGATGCTGCGATCCGCCGACGAGATCAGCAGCAACGACAGCTTGGAATCGATCTGCAGTGGCGAGACCAGGCAAAGCCCGAATCGCTGCCCGACGTTCTGATGGTGGTCATCGAGTCGTTTCGGCACGAGTTGGTTGCCGCCGACGTGATGCCCAATTTGTGGCAGTACGCCGAAGACGGCATTCATTGTCGCCAACACTTTTCGGGCGGCAATGCGACCAATCATGGCATGTTCAGCCTACTGAACGGCCTGGAAGCCATTTGGTTCGATCGCGGTGTTCGCTACAGCCCGCTACTGAATCGGTTGCTGCATCAAGCCGGCTACGAGCTTGGCTTCTTTGGTGGGCACAACGATTGGCGAAAATTTTTGATGGACGGTTACATCAGTGCGGAGCACTTTGATGTGTTTGAAATTGAGCAGCCCGGCTGGTTGGCGTCGGATCGAAAAGCGACCCAGCGGACCGCTGCTTTCTTGGATCGAGATCGCCGACCCGACGACCCGCCTCGCCTGGCTGTGCTCTATCTCTATTCCACCCACGCCGACTACCACAGCTATGTCGATGATCGTATCTTTCAACCGGCCGCTGACGATCGGTTTTTGATTCCCTATACCGAAGAGGCCCGCACCGCGGTTTGGAATCGATACAAAAACAGTGCTCGCAGCATCGATCGTTTTCTTGCGGCGGTCATGCGGCGCGATCGCGTGATCCTTGTCACCGGCGATCACGGCGAGTCGTTTTTGGAAGATGGTGTTTGTGGGCATGGTGTGCGGATCTCCAAATACCAAAACATGACGCCTGCCGTTTTCTACTGCGCCGGCATTCAACCACGTTCGATTGACTTGCCAACCGCCCACGCCGACTGGTTGCCCACTCTGTTGTCGGCTCTGAAGATCCCCGTCACGGAGCCGGCGACCTTGGACGGAATCGACCTGCTTGCCGCCAGCAGTCAGCAGTTGGCCAGTCGTCTGCTGGTGACCAGGAACTACCTTCGTGACGACCTGGCGATCATCGGACCTTGGACGCTTCGTTCCGATCAACCGTTTGGGTACCGGGCATCGGTTTCGCTCAACGCACCGCACATCGCGCCGCTCAATGCGATCGATGAAAATGGCCGGGAGGAAACAACGTCGGGCGAAAGGGATGCCGAAGAGGCGGTTCGTCGCTGGCGGCAGCAAAGATTTGGATCGCTGTGAAAAACGAGCGTTTGCGATTTGATCCAGGGGCGTGTTGCTAGCTTGACAATTCTCAGATTCGCCTTTCGGTCGCTCGTATCGTTTCCCTAGACTGCCGGTCCGCTATCGAAGTCGGATCTTCAGGCCGCGACGGACCGTCGGCTTGTTCGGCTTTGCAGCACGGTGGACCGGTGGCGCCACAGCCGTGGCCCGGTACATCGCAAACCATTCATTGGAAGGAGTCCATCGGCATGGAGGCCGGATTTCGCCTGCGATTCTTCTCGATCGGTTTGATTGCGGTTTTGCTAGCGGGAAGTTTTTCCCAGCCAGCGGTTGCCGCAGACGCCAGGTCGCAAAACTTCATCGTCTTTGCTCCCGACCAACAACTGGCCAACGCGGTTGCCCAGTCGGCGGAGCGTTACCGACGAGAGCTGGCGACCTATTGGTTGGGCAAAGAGTTACCGCCCTGGCCGGCCCCTTGTCCCATTCGCGTCATCGCTGGCCCCCGCCTGGCCGCTCAAGGAGTGACGACCTACAACCGCGCGCCGGTGCGTGATTTTCAAATGGAAGTGGTCGGTACGCCCGAACGAATTTTGGATAGCGTGTTGCCTCACGAAGTGAACCATACCGTGATGGCAACCTATTTTGGACGCCCCCTTCCACGCTGGGCCGACGAAGGCATCTGCACCACGGTGGAACATGTTTCCGAACGAAGCAAGCATGAAGCGAAGTTGCGAGAGTTCCTTCGCACGCGCCGCGGGATCGCAATGAACCAGCTGTTTCTGCTGACCGAATATCCACCGGACATGCTGCCGATGTATGCCCAAGGTTATTCGGTTTGCCGATTCCTGATTGCCCAGAAAGGTCCGCGAGCGTTCATTCAGTTCTTGCAAGACTACATGAAGCGACCGTCCTGGACCGAAAACGTCAGAAAGCACTACGAGTACGATTCGTTGAAGGAACTCCAGGACTACTGGTTGGCTTGGGTCGACGCGGGCAGCGCCGATGTTGCCCAATTCGCCAAAGTGACACTACCGGGCCGCACCTCGCCGGTGGCAACGCCCACCAGTTCCGCTGCTCTGGCGCTCGCCGATGCTCGCGGCAACACCCTGCCTGCAAGACCTCGCGGGGAACCATTGGTACGACAGGCATCGGCTGCGACACCGATTCCTCGGGCGGACCCAGAGCCTGGGACAGCCCTGGCCAGCGCGGTCGCCGACGGCTGGTATCAGCGACGCCGGGCGAAGGCACCCGGCCAATCTGCCGGTGTGACCGCGGCCGAAAGTGTCCGACCGATGGTTCCACCCTCGATCCGAACCAGCGGCCGATACCAGTCGGCCCAACCTCAGGCGGAACAGCGGATTTCGCGATAGGCCCCATCGGCCCGCGCCATCAAAGCAGCATCTACCGCCAGGAACGAAAACCTGCTATTTTTCTTGGGTTGTGCGTCACCGCACGACCTTCACGCAAAAATCCTGTCTCCTGCTCCTGATGCGGGAAAAGGCGGGTTGAAACGGAGCTGCTGGCGTTCGCCAAAAGCATTCCCAGCCTCGCCAGACAACCCATTTTTAATCACACGCGAGTCATCCTATGGCCAAACCACAACACAAAATCAAAAAGGCAAACCACGGGCGACGTCCCGCCAGCGCGAAAGCAAGAAAGGCAAAACGGAAGAAAATCAAGACCTGAGCCGCCCCCCTCCGCCCTGGTTAGTTGCCCCGCTTAGGAATCGATCTGATTGTGGCGAAGAGCGAATTTCTTATCGATTTGTCGCTGCTGGATTTGGACAAGCCGATCGCTGATATTGAGGCGATCCGGAAACTGAATCCTCAGCGCTTCGAAATGGAGCAGTTGACGTCGGTCCTGTACGAGGACTTGGACGAGCACTCCTGTGCGGCGCTCAAGGAAGTCACCAACGACGAATTTTGGGTCCGCGGTCACATGCCGGGGATGCCGCTGATGCCCGGCGTGGTGATGCTGGAAGCGGTGGCTCAGCTGTCCAGCTACTTCACTCAGAAACACGACCTGCTTGGCGCGGCGATGGTTGGTTTTGGGGGTGTGGACGAAGTGCGGTTTCGGGGTGTTGTCACGCCGGGTGACCGCCTGATTCTGATGGTCAAACTTCAGAAGGCGCGTCGCGGCCGGATGATTGTCGCCAAATTTCAAGGCATTGTTGGCGACAACCTAGTCTTGGAAGGCGTGTTGCGGGGCATCCCCATTCCGATCGAGGCGGTCGAAAAGAATCTGTTGGCCAAAAAGGACGAAGGCTAACCGTCGGCCAGTTCTCCGAACTGGCATGCGAGCGTAAAGCGTTGCGACTTTCGGCAATTTCCTGGCCGGCCGAAACTCTTGGCGAGTTCCGCTACCCTAAAATTAAGTCCTGACAAAGCACTACGTACATTTCACGCTGCGACTTCGGAGAAGTCGCCGATGGTCAGTTTAAAAAACTGGCCACTGGCTGCGAAACTTCCCTGAACTCGCCGGGGTTAGAACGTCGTTTTTGCTCGCGATACTCTTTTTCTCGCATTCTGCTAGTGGGCGGAGCCTGTTATGCGTCATCCATTGCATTGGTCGTGGCCGTCAGTGGGCTGCGGACTTGTGTTCTGCGCGTTTCTTCTTGCGATGTTCACACGCTGCCAGCCAGCCGCTGCGCAAGGTACACCGCGAATCCTGCTGGGTGAGGAGACCGACGATTACGAAGCGGTCGGCATTGTGGGCAGCCTCAGTCGAGGTGGTTTTTGTACCGGCACGCTGATTACCGATTCGCACGTTTTGACGGCCGCTCATTGCGCCGAGGTCATCGAAGGTCCGACTCGGGGAACGTTCGAGTTGTTCGGCCGTGTCCATGAAACGGTCGACGTCATCATTCATCCCAACTACAACCCGCGCACTCTTGCCAACGACCTGGCGATCCTTCAGCTGGCTCAGCCGGTTACCGACGTGCTGCCGTCGCCTATTTTTCGCGGCGAACCGTTGGTGGGTGATTTGCTATTGATCGTTGGGTTCGGTGCTACCGGAACAGCGACCGGCGGCAGCGATGGTTCGTTCGGAACCAAACGTGTCGGTGTGACGACGATTGATGAAGTGACCGACACGCTGATCGCTTGGACATTTGATGATGAAAACGAAGCCAACACGGCGGCGGGCGATTCGGGCGGTCCGGGATACATCGATATCGACGGCGATCTGTTTCTGGCCAGTATCACCTCGGGCGGTACCGAGCCCGATTCGATTCTGGGTGACTATGCCTTCAACACCCGAGTCGACGCGTTTGCCGGTTGGATCGACTCGACCATCTCGTTGTCGACGCAGCCGGACGAGGATCCGCCGGTAGACCAACCGACCGATGACGGTGAATCACCGGGCAACCCGTGTGATTCGTTCTGGTCCGGTATTTTCGGCGTATCCGACCTGGCTCCGTTTCCGATTCTGCAGATTCTGATCGATCTCTTCACCACCGTTCTTGATTGGCTTCAGGGAATCAACGACCAGGTAGATGACGCGGCGGATGAGACCGTCGTGGAAGCAGACGAGACCGTTGTGGAAGAGGAACCGGTAACACGCCGACAGCCGGTGCGGAGAACCGGCCGACAATCATCCTCGTTCCGACGCTCCGCGTGGGAACGTCCTGCCGGCCGCTCTGCGGCTTCTTCAACTCCGCGGAGCGGATTTCGTGGCGTTCCCACGCGGAGCGTGGGAACGAGGGGGAGGGGCAGGTAGAAAAACGGCGATCAGGTTTCTCAGCCGATCTTTTCGCCACGGGCGTGCCGAGCGAGCGTTTCCTGGTACTTCTTTTTGCCTTCTTCGACTGATTTGCGAATCGCCTTGGTGCTTTCGTCACTTTCCTTCCGAAGCTGGGCGATCATTTGTAGCGATTCGATTTGGAAATCGCTGATGGCATCGACCAGTTTCTGGACCGACTCGGGGTTGATCGTGCTGCCGTAACCCGCTTTCAGCGCGGCGCGTTCCAGTTCTCGTCCCAAATCGGCGACATCTTCCAGGCCCTTGTTCACGCCGTCCTTCATCGCTTCGGTGGCTTGCGTGACTTCGTGAAGCCCATGTTGCGAGGTGTAGACCGTTCCCAAGATGGTGAAAACATGCTCGTTGGTGGTGAAGAAGGTGACCGAGCGACGATAGACTCTTTCTTTGACGTCGTGCGTCTGCTTCAGTTTGGCGATCAGCGTTTCGCCGACGTCATAACCGATCTCCAAATTCTCGGCGATATCCTTCAACAGTTGATAAGTTTCGTCTTCTTTCTCGTATCGATGTCGCGATTCATCGCGGGCCAGTTCCAATTGGCTCTTCCCTCCTTCGTCGGTACCGGTGTAAGCATCCAGGGCATCCTGGGCGGCGGCCAATCCGTCTTTGGCCTCTTGCAAAATCGGTGCATGGGAATCGAGCAGTTCTCGCGCCAACACCTCCGCCTCTTTCAGTGCGAAACGAAAATCGATGTATCCGTCCATGATTCGCTCTTCGCTCTTCAGCGCCGCTTTGGTGTCCTTGGCAACGTCGCCGTAGACCTCGACGATCTTTTCGAACCGATCGCTAGGTGTGCCGCGGCGCATCTTCATCCACCAATTGGAAAACTTCTCCGTGCCGCTGATGCGGCCGTCATCCAATTGGGCGATCAATCGTTTGCTGTCCTCGCGGATCGAGTCAAACATTTGGGTGATGTCCATGTACCGGTTGCCGACTTTCACACTTTCGACATTTTCGCGGACCAGCGCGTTGAAGGCGCTCATATGCTGGATCACGTCGGCGATCGCCAACACTTTGGTTTCATCCAGGTGTTTGACACTTTCCAACAGGGTAAGCATTTCCTGTGGCGCGGTCTTGGAACTGTCGACTCCGAAATCCTTCAACACGTCCACGGCGCGATTGAGATAATCGAGGTACTTCGTTGGGCGCTCTGCCGCTTGAGACTGAGGTGCATTCGGTTGCGGGGCGGACGCTTGTGCTTGCTCAGACATGGCCGAGGTATTCTCCACAGGTGAATCGTGTTTTTCGGCAGGAGGTTGTGATCGATCTTGTCCGTCAGCTGGGCTAGAATCGCTACCGAACCAAGACACTATAAGGGTAGCGCTTCACCGCCCTATCCGCAATCGTCGGAATCAGCCGACTTTCAAATTCCAGCGTCGCCGACTTGGGGACAAGCCGGCCTGCACGAGGGCGCTGGAGGCTGTAGGGGGCGGTGCCGATTGCATAAGATAGGAGAACCGACGCGCCCTTCCAGCTGTTTTTCCACGATTGACCATGCCCAACGCATCCGCCCAAGCTCAAGCCCCAGCCCGGCCAGCTCGTGACATCCGGCTTCCGGGCGAAGATTTGACCATCGAAGAGACACTGCGAGTGCTGGATGTGGCGCGCGAGATGCGCGATCAACGGGAAACAGCCGAAGAGATGTTTCGACGTGACGACATTCGCCGGCAGCTTCGCGAAAAGCTGATGCGGACGGCTCGGATGTCGGGCGACCGGGTCACCGAGGCGGAGATCGATGCCGCGATCGCGCAGTACATGGAAACAGTTCACACCTATGCCGATCCTCCCTCCGGGCTGCAAAACTTCGTTGCCCATTGTTGGGTTTGGCGGGGACGGATTGTCGCCGGTTTGGCGACCGCCGCGGCCGTCGCGGGAAGTTTTTGGTTCCTGTTTTCCTAGTGCCCTCACAGCGAAAGAAAGCACCTGATGCCAACTCCGGGCTCCGTCGTCCACCAGCAATTGATGGATGCGTATACCGAAGCACAGTCAAGGCTGGAAGCCGAGCGCGAGAAGATTGCGCAACTGCGGGCTACGCGGGAAGGACTCAACGACGATCGCAGCAACGCGCTAGTTGCACTGGCCCAACATTACCTTCCCGAACTGACTGACCAGGCCATCGAGGCGACTTGGAGCGAAGTGCGTCCCAAGTTGTCCAACCTGTTGCTGCAAAAAGAAGACAGTCGGCGACGCGTTCAGGAAAAATTGGACAAGGTCACTTCCGAATACAGCGACAGAGACCAGCAATTCGTCGAGCTAGGCCGGCGCTATGACCAGTCTTGCCAGTCGCAGCAACAGATCGCTGACCAGGTGCAAAAGCGGTTGCAAGACGATCCGCAGTTTATGCAGCTATCCGATCGAGCCGCGGTCGCCGAAGCGGCATTGGAAAGAGCCGAAGCCAACTTGGAAGAGATCGATCAGGATGCAGCAAGAAAATTGCCCGCCTACGACAGCAGTACGCTGTTTCGCTATCTGCATGATCGAGGATTCGGCACCACCAACTACTCCAAACGCGGGTTCACACGCCGCATGGACCGCGCACTGGCCCGATTCATCGGATATCAAAAAGCGCGGCAGGGTTACGAATTCCTGAGAAGAACTCCCGACCAGATGAGACAGATCATCGCGGAAGACCGTCAGGCGCTCGATACCGTTCTGGACGAACTGGAGCGTCGCCGCGATATCATCGCCGCCGAACTCGGTCTACCGAAGATCGTTCGGCAAACGAAGTCGCTGGAAACGGAGCGTCACCGGTTGTTGGAAGCGATGGAGCAGTTGGGGGCGAAGGTGGATGAAACTCGTCACCAATTGGACGAATTGGAAAGCAACCGGGGTCCCCACTATCGCGATGCCGTTGGCGTCTTTCGCGAAATGCTGGAAAAGCACGATTCACATCAGCTGCAACAGCGCGCCGCTGCGACGTCCGAACCGACCGACGATCAGATCGTGGCGCGGTTGATGGGTGTGGAGATGGATATTGAGGACCTGGACGACGCATCACGTCGGCAAAGCGAACGTTTGGTTCAATGGCAAGAAATGATCGGCGAACTGGGACGGCTGATTCAAAAATTTCGCGCCGCCCAGTTCGATACTTCGCGTTCTCATTTTGTCGGATCGCTGGACATCATGGAGGAGTTTGATCGGGCCCTGGAAAATGGTGACATCGATCATCTGTGGCAGCGCGTTCGCCGCGCCCAACGCTGGGGCCCAACCGACTCTGGCCGTGTCGGATCGGCCTACCCGATGACGCAAGTTTTGGTCAACGCGATGTCGCAAGCCGCAGACGCCGCCAAGTCGGGCCACGCCCGCCGCGCCGGCCATCGTCGGGCGCGGCGCGATTCTCCGAACTCGTAGCGAATGTCGCCGAGACTTTCGGTGAATCTCGCTACCGCCGAAACTCTTGGCGAGTTTCGCTACCTTCAAACGAATTGCCAAGCGCTGCGCTAACTAACCTCCACCTGCTAGTACGACGAAATACTTGTGCTGCGCCCACTGGGGCGTGACGTCCAGTCGCCAACAAGCTTGGCTGAGCGTCGGGATTTCGTCGCTGTAGAAAGGCAACGCTCCCATCGGGGCCAGCAGGTGAGCCACATCGGGCAGGCCGATGAAACGTGTCGCCGCCGCTTCGACGTGAACCTTCGTGACCTTGCCGCCAAACCGTTGGTAGTCGTGCATTTCGGCCGAAGAAATGGCGTCGGCCGCCAAAATCGAAAGGGGCGGATGGGCGTCGTCCACCAGCAGCGACTCCTTCAAGTCGGCAACCTGGGCCTCCGACGGTAGCGGTAAGGTGACGTTCAAGTAGTGGTATTGGTGATGAGGCACGATCGCAGTCCGGCTGGTTGGTGTCAGACGAATCACTTTTTCGTCCGATACCTGCTGGCCCAACAACTTGGTCGACGCCTCGAACACCATCCAACTTGCCGGGCTGCCAAGCGTGTTGGGTGCCACGATCCGCTGACGAGTGGACACGCCGCCGAACAGTTTGGGCTTGTTCGTCTTAGAAATCACCGCTTCACTGGACAAACGATTTGCCGCCGGCGGAAAACTTTTTTCGATCACCTTGGCCTGTTGAACCGCAAACTGTTGCCGCCAGGCGAGCACTTGCGCCGTGGCCTGATCGTACTTCTCGATCGCTGCGGCGAGCTGCGGATCTTTGGCCGCAAGCTTTGCCAGCGCCGGCTGACAAGCCTCGTAAACCGAGTCGCGCGAGCGGCGATCGACAATGCTGATCTCCTTCAACAGCGCCACGTAAGTCGGTTTGACCTGATCGGCTGGAGTCGACTGGGCGGCGGCCTGCACGATCGAAGCGAGTGCTTGCCGGGCATTGTCGCTCAATTTGTTCGCTTCGGCTCGCGCGTTTGCGGTCAGCTCCGACGAGGTTTTTCCGCTTCCGTCGACGGCCGAGTTGTAGACCCAGCCGATGGTGCCCAGCCGGATCAAGCCTGCCGTGGCGCCGGACCACAGCTTGACAACGTGAGCAAAAGCTTGCGGTGTGTCCCCGGTCACTCCTTCGCCCAGAGTCGCTGTTGCTTGAGAAGCGATTTCGTCGCGAATCCGGTTTGCCTCGGCCAAGAATTCGGTGGTCGCAGCGTAATTCTTTGCCATCGCCTCCTTGGCCGTTTGAGCATATTCTGCTCGCCTTTTGGGCTGAATCTTCGCGTCGCCCCGCCCCAACACTGCATCGTATTCTTTGCTGTACTGGGTCGCCTCGGTTGGACCGAAAAAGGCTAGCTTTTCGTACAATTTGACGCCGTAAGCGTCCATCTGCTTTTCAAAAACATCGAACTTGCCGGCTTCGAGCGCCTGATTGGCCTGGTTGGCAAAACGTATTCGCGACGGTGTGTCACGCGTCAGTTGTTTCTTGAGCGACAGGTAGTATCTGCCGCCAGCCGGCGAGGACTTGGAGCGCAGCGCGATCTTTTTGATTTCGGGACCGATCGACCGGAACTTGGCGTACAGGTCGACTCCGGCCGGTTCCCCCATTCGTTGCAGCAATTGGGCATCGCGCTGGGCTTTCCAAACCTGACTAAAAACGGTGCCGATCTGTTTGTGCGGCAGGCGAGCCGGATTGTCGGCCATCTCATGCCACTTCAACAAATTCGCCTCCGCCGAGTTGTAAATCTCATACATGCTTTTGACCAACTCGGCAGCGCCCGGGATCGTTCCATGCGCCGCAAGCCCTTTGCTTGGTTCCTGGCTACTGGGATTGGCTGGTAAAGAAGCGGGCAACAAGGCAGTGCAAACAGCGATCATCGCCGCGGCGACGATGTGGATGCGACAAGCCGATCGCGTGCCAATGTCGGCAGTTGGTGTTTTCTCGCTCATTTCAATTCTCCCCCACCATCGCGACCAGCGATCCGCCACCAACCTTCACGGTCTTGCCGTCCGACCCCATCAAATTGGCCATGCCCAGCGAAGCTTCCACGACCTTTCGTTCCGGGTCGAATCGTGTGAACTTGACGACCACTGAACTGCCCGGTTTGGTCATCGCGATCGGCGACGAGTAGGAATTTTGGTAGTACATGTCGCACTGGACCTCCTCGCCCGATAGCGCCGCGGCGCTTGTGACCGTGGTCGTTCCGTGCAGCATCATGCGGGGAAAACTTGTCGAGCTCGCTTGCGGATCGTAGGTGACCACCTGCACCACGTTGGGTCGACCGTCACCGATGGAGATGACCTGCACGTTGGCCGATTTGATTTCGACGGCTGGAGTGACCTGCAAGGAAACGCTGCCCGTTTCAGGGAGCTGCTGTTCGATTTTTTCCACGCTGGACTTGGCAAGCTCTTGAGTCTTCGCGGCAGCGCTGTCAAAAGCTTTTTTGACCTCGTCCTTCGAACAACCCAGAGGGCAAAGTATCAAGAGTGCAGCCAGGAGCAGTGCCGGCCGAAAATGGCCGCGCCACTGGTCGCTCGTCCGCCCAAGGTGCTGCACCCAAGTTGGACTGGTAGGTGTATGTGACATGATTTTTCCCACGACAAAAATGGAAATACGAAAACTCCAGCACGGAAGGCGACAATCACTTCGCGATTCGAACAACCGTCGGCTGGATTCATCCAAGAATCGTGCCTGATCGGCTGGTTGCGGTCAACTTTTTTGGCATTTTCGGCTTCTCGGCAGGCCGACTTGTCCCAAGTCGGCGATTCCGGAATCCACCGGCTTGTCCCCAGCCCGGCCTACGGTGTTGATGACGGCGATGCTTGCAGTTCCATTCGTGCTGCGGCGGGAAGGTGGTTCTTGCCGACCGAGCCATTGGACTTGACCCAGCCAAGCGGGCGGTCTTCGTGCCGCACGATTTGCCAGCCGCTGCCCTGGCACGGGATTGGCTGTCCGGCGACGAATCGGATCGCCACCTCGGTATCGACGTCGACATGCGGAAGCTTCCAGGGGACGGACCCGCGGCGCAGCGCGGCAGCATGGGCCGGTTTCCACGTTTGTCCAGTGCGATGCGCCAGTTCCGGCCCCCACGTCGCCAAATCTTCCACCCAGGCTGGTACGTCGCTGGGCCAACCGACAATGATCGAGCCGATGGGGTGAATTCTGAGTGAACCATCCCAGGGGCCAAACCACTGCTGCAGTTCATCGGGAACTTTTGCCGGTCTCCTGGAGGTCTTGCGCGTTCGTTCGACCGGTCGCCGCCCGCTTTGATTGATCGTTGCTGGTAGGCTGCCACCGATGACTTCCGTCAAGGCCGCGAACGCGCCGGCGCAACGATGTCGATGCGGCCACAATCGATAACAACCTGGCCGTGATGATTGATATGATTTCAATCGATCAACTGGTAAGTGGTTTACTTTTTTTGCCTGCACCAGTCTTTGCACCTGAGATTCATTTTCCGCTTCCGCGAAGGTGCAGGTGCTGTAGACCATTCGTCCGCCAGTCGCCAGCAATTCAACGGCCGCGTCAAGAATTCGATTCTGCCGAGCGGCGCTGTGGCGAATCTGCTTTTCGGACATCGCCGAGGCGCGCTGCCGCCGGCGCGAAAGGAGCGCCTGCCCGCTGCAAGGTGCATCGACCATCACCACGTCAAACACTCCGCCCAATCGGCTGGCCAATTCGGTGGGATCGCAACTGCTGATCGCGTATCGATCGCTGCCGGTTCGAGCCAGGTTGAATGCCAGCGCCGGCAGCCGCGAACGAATCGGTTCGTTGGCCAACAAGAACCCGCGATCACCGATCGCTTCCAACAGTGCCGAAGCCTTGCCGCCCGGCGAGGCGCAAAGATCGGCAATCAACAATCCACCACGAAGCGACGAAGTATCCGCGCCGATTGCGGCCAGCGCCAGCAGTGAACCAGCGTCCTGCAGGTAGTAGTCACCCGCAGCGTAGCCCAGCAGCCGCGACGGCTTGATTTCACTCGGCCCACACTGCCGGCAAGCCAATCGATACCACGGCACCGGTTCGCTGGGAAACGGCAAGTGGTCGGGTTTCAGTTCGCGCCGATGACGAATCACACTGGGCCAGCGGTGGTCCAGAGCCTGAGTCAATTCGTCAAGCTCGTTGTCAGAAAACTCAATCGATCCGAGTGCACCTCGAACCGACGACGCGGGTATCAAGGAAGAACGGTCACTCGTTCCCTGGCGGTCTTGCACGTTCGTTTGACCGGTCCCCTGGCGGTCTTGCACCTTTGCCGAACCGGCCAAGCTTTCCGGTGATGCTCCGTCGGCCGCGCGCCGTCTGGTCATTTTCGACGTTCAATCCATCGCAGGGCGGCGACGGCGGTCGACAATACACCGGCCAGCAACAAAGGTGACGTGAAAGTGAACATGATGAACACGATGTGCGCGGCGCGACCGACATCCTGGCTATCGCCGGTTCGGTTGCCAAGCACTGAGGCGATCTCCTCCTGGACCGCGGGAACGCGCGAGGCGTAAAACAGGCCTGCCGACATGACGGCAAAGATGATCATCATCAACATCATGAAACTGAGGCTGATTTGCGGCGGCCGGCGGCGGGTCGGCGAGGGTGAATTCATGGAAGTCGTAGGAAACAAAAGACCGGCGGCATCAAGCAGCAGTGCCGGCGCAGATTCACAGGCCACCGCTCCGCACCAGCACAAGTCTAATCGCCAACCGGCACTCAGGAGAATACGCCCGCGCCGAATTGATCGTCCTCATCCTCGTCCTTTTTCGGAGCCGACTTCTCTCGTTTGGGCCGATCGATGAAGTGAGGCCGGGGTGGACCGCCGGACGATTTCGTCGCCGCGGGGGTGGCGGTATCGTCTGATTTGTCCGACACGTCATCGTCGTCGTATCCGAAGTCGTCGTCGTAGCGCGATCGATAGCCTGGTTGTTTGTATCGATCCAGCTCCGCCTTGAACTCCTCAATCACCGCGTTCTGAATCATCTCGCGGCACTCGCTGTTGATCGGATGGGCAACATCCGCATACAGCTTTTGCGGAGAGTCGTAGCTGTCGGCATCCATTTGAAGCTTCACACCGCAATGATTGCAGTAGGTAGCGCGCAAATGGTTTTTATGTTTGCACCGCTGGCAATGCCCCGACAGCTTACGGCTCGGCATGGCGACAAACGGGCCGCTTGTTCCGTCGATGATTTTCAAGTCCCTCACGACGAAACACGAGTCAATGGTGATGGAGCAAAAGGCCCTCAGTCGGTCCTCGGAATCTTCCATCAATTTGATGCGTATCTCAGTGATTTCCACAATCCGACCCTCCCTAACCGGTGAACGTTCTCACGCAGCAAGCTCTTCGCCTAATCAATGTCGATCAGCGGTGGCAATCGAATGGTCCGTGTTGCACTGACGATCATCCCAGGTTCAAGCTTTGCTCGCAAACGCGCGGTTGCTCGTTTCGCGTCGCGGGCAGAGTTGGCAATGCCGAAACATGCCGACCCGCTACCTGTCAATTGACACGTTCTTAGCCCGGCCTGCCACATCGATTTTAGGATTTCCTCGATTCGGGGTGCGATTTCTTGAGCCGGGGCGGTCAGCCGGTTCATCATTTCTGCCCCCATTTTCGCTACATTTCCACAACGAAGCGTCTCCACCAGCCGGTCGGCCGCGTCGGGCGAGGCAGAAACTCGCGACTTGCGGTAAACCGCGGCCGTCGAGGCGCTCTGATTGGGAAACGCGACCACCACGTTCAACGGTGCAGAAAGCGTCACCGGCGACAATTGCTCGCCCCGACCACGCGCCCTGGCCGCCGAAATCGGTTCTTTCCCGATTCCTAAAAAGAATGGCACATCACTGCCGATCCCCGCCGCGATGGTGTTTATTTCCATACTGTTTACCGGTACACCATGCAATTTTGCAGCGCAGCGTAGCGCCGCTGCCGCGTCGCTGCTCGCTCCGCCCATCCCGGCACCGGCCGGAATCCTCTTGAGTAACTGACAGTTCAACCCGTCATCGAAGCCAAAGGTTTCGAGAAATTGGCTTAGCGCTCGATGGACCAGATTTTCTCCATCTGCCGGAATGGCAATTTCTTCCGTCGATAAACCCAATCGACGCGCCACCGTCGCGGCCGAAGGCAACCAATCGACCGTCAACTGCACGCCCGGCTGCGCAGTCCGCCTTAGGCGCAGTTGGTCACACCAATCGATCGGCACCATCACCGTGTCGATCTCGTGATATCCGTCATCGCGACGCGACATCAGTTCCAGAAACAGATTCAGTTTTGCCGGAGGTCGAACCAACGCAGTCGGCATGATGTCTTCCTCGTAGGCCGGCTTGTCCCAAGCTTGTCCCAAGTCGGCCGACGGTATCAGTGGGGTGCGCTCGCCGACTTGCGACAAGTCGGCCTACGGCTCAAGCCGCACTGCGGAGGGCACCGATTTCGGCATCGTCCATTGCCACAATCATGATACCTGCTGCGCGAGCCGCGGCGATCGTCTGTTCGCGATCGACCAGGATCGTTTTTCCCGCTTCGATCGCGATCGCTTTGCCACCCGCATTGCGAACGCGTTCGACGGTTTGAAGCCCAATCGTGGGCACGTCGAATCGCATGTCCTGGCTCGGCTTGCTTACCTTGACCAACGTCCAACCTCCCCGCGGACACAATTGGCCCGTGCGGTCGATGCAGGCATCGGTTCCCTCGATCGCTTCGACAGCGATCACCGTGCCGTCTTTGATCGTGATGGTCTGTCCGATGTCCATGCCGCCCATCTGCTTGGCGACCCGCCATCCGGCTTCGATATCGCCGCGCTGTTTGACGGTCGGCGATTTTCCAGTCAACGATCCGTGATTCACTAGCAACTCCGGAGCAAAATCGGTGGCCGCGACGATGTCGATTTTCGCGCGGTGATACGCCTCGGTGACGGCCAGCAACAAGCTGTCATCGCGAGCATCGCGGCGTCGGCCAAGCAAGGAAGGTCCCAACGTTCGAACGCAGGTCCAATCGGGCATGTGGCGCAGCCACAAGGATCCCTTGTACAACAGATCGGCTTTGAAGAGCTTGCCGGCCATCGTGACCTGGCGTACTCCCAAACGGCGAAAGTAACGAATTTGGCCGCCAAGTTTGCCGACACCCAACCACTGGACGTGGTCACAAATCGATTCCAAGTCGGTACTGGCATGTCCGGCGATCGCCACACAACAGACAGTGCCCCCGTCGCGCACCACCGCGCGGGCGACTTCCACAGGAAAATTTCCCCAACCAGCAATCAGGCCGAGCGGCGGTTGGGAACGGAGTTGTGCCATCATCCGATGTGCCCGTTGAGGCCGGTAACCGCTTTGATCCGTCATGCCGCCCGCTTGTCGGCCGCGGTGTCGCTTTGTTGAACCTGATCCACATCACGACGCAGCTGTTTGACTTCGCGACGCAGTTCGGGCAAACGTCGTTGGACCGCCATGATTTGCATCTGTTCGCGCTGTGGCGTGGCGGGTGAACCAAGATAGGTTTGGTTGCCGGGACAATCGTCCATCACGCCCGCTTGAGCGCCGACGATCGTGTGGTCGCCCAGCGTGATGTGGTCTTTCAATCCGACCTGTCCGGCAAGAATCACGTAGTCGCCCGTTCGGCAACTTCCCGCGATGCCCACTTGGCTGCACAGCAAATTGTGACGCCCGATTTGACAGTTGTGCGCGATCATCACCTGATTGTCGATCTTCGTTCCCTCGCCGATCCGCGTCGCACCATAAGTTCCACGGTCAATCGTTGCCCCGGCACCCACATCAACATCCGATTCAATGTGCACGTAGCCAAGCTGCGCGGTCGGCAGGTGCCTTCCCGATTCCAATCGATAGCCGAAACCGTGAGCACCGATCACCGCGCCGGCATGAACGACGACGCGATCGTCGATTTGAGTGTATTCGTAGAACGTCACGTTGGGTTGAATCACGCAATCGTCGCCGATCCGGCACTTGGGCATCACCACCACGCCCGGCATGATCGTTGTTCTTGCCCCAATCGTGGCGCCCGCACCGATGGTTGCCGAAGGATGCACTTTCGCAGAGGGATCGATTTGCGCTTCCGGATCGACGCCGGCAGCGGGGAGGCGGTTGTCAATTGGTGGCCGAAAAAGAGCCACGATCTTGGCAAACGCGTCATGCGGATCGGAGACCACAATCTGCGCTTGCCGCAGCTGGACTCGGCGGGGCGTGACGACGGCGATCGCTGCGGTATCACGGACTGAATCGATCCGGCTGGCATCGTCCAACATCGTGATCTGATCCGCGGCCGCCTCCGCGGGAGGATTCGCACCCTCACATCCCAAGCCGCCATCGCCAATCAGCTCACCTGATACCAGTTCAGCAATCTGTTCCAGCCGAATCGTCATGGCAGCATCCTTTCGCCGAAAGACGTGTCAGTGCGGGGGCAATACGTCAAATAGGTCCTATACCCCTCCAACGCCCCCGACATCAAGACAGATCAACGCCAAATAACCGATAGACTCCCTCGCCCCACCACTCCCAATTCTTCGTTCTTCATTCTTCATTCTTCGTACTCGTGCTCGTGCTCGTTCACTCCCTTTACTCGTTGTTCCGCTGCTCACTCCGGTCGTAAAGCCTTGCTGACAAATCGATTACGAGCACGAAAAGTTTCTCAATTTGGTGGGTGGCACCAATTTGCTGCCCCCAATTTGCTGCATTTGGTGGGTGGTACCAATTTGCTGCCGTACCAATTTGCTGCCGGTGGTACCAATTTGCTGCCCTCCAATTTGCTGCCGGTGGGTGGCACCAATTTGCTCCATTTGCTTACGAGTACGAAGAGGTAGGGGCGCTGAAACTCCGATCCTCCGCGCCCTGCCGAGTCGGGATCGGTGCCAAGGAGGTGGGTTTCCGGCCGGCAAGCGATTTTTTGACGCGCTGCCGGGAATTCGCTAGGATAAGTCAAAATGTCTTATGTCAGGGTTCTCATCATTCTTTTCTTTCGATTTTTCCACCTTCGCCAAGGGTCAAATTTCGCCGGCGGCCATCTCTTGTGTCGGTCGCATCGCCTCTCGAAACACACACACCTGCTTTGGATGAATCGCTATGAATCGTGCTCTTTCTGTTCGACGTGCGGTGATGCTGTCAGTGGCGTTGCTGTTGGTGGTTGGCGGGGTCTACTCGTGGGCCCGTGATCGCGGACCCTCGCCCCAGCAGATTGCGGCGGGGCGGGCTCTGTTTTTGCACGATTGGACAGTGAAGGATCCGCTGGCGGGTGAAGGTGACGGTTTGGGGCCAGTTTTCAACGCCACTTCTTGCGCGGCTTGTCATTCCCAGGGCGGGATCGGCGGCGGCGGGGGAAACGAACACAACGTGCTGACTTTCGAGGTCGATCCGGATCGCCATCGAACGGAAGTCGTCAGCCACGTGGTCCACACGTTTGCGACATCAGACGATTTTCAGGAAACGCACGAAACCGTTAGGAGTTTGTTTCCCGTCATTCCCGGTGGTGTGCGCGTGATCAACGGATGTTCGGTCAACCTTGCCGACCACAACCCGGTGTTGTTTCAGGAGGTCAACTCGCCACCCTTGTTCGGCGCTGGCTTGTTGGACGAGATTTCTGATTTGAGCGTGGTCTTCCACAACGCCAAACGTCTGAAAGAAAGAGTGGCGGACGAGTTTCGCGGCGACTATCAACACAATGGATCGGGATTCGCCAGGTCCCATGGTGGACGAATCGGCAAGTTCGGCTGGAAAGGCCAGTTCGTTACGGTAGAGGATTTTGTTGCCGCCGCCTGTGCGATGGAACTCGGTTTGACCAATCCGCACAAATCACAACCGATTCCACGGCAACACAACGAAGACCACGACGCCAAACTGGACATGACGAAACAGCAGCTGGATCAGTTGGTGGCGTTCGTGAAGAGTTTGCCGAGACCCGAGCAGGTGCTGCCCGAAGATCCGGTCGCGCTGCAACGAGCCGTCGAAGGTGAAAAACTGTTTCACCAGATCCGCTGCACCGATTGTCACGTCAAAGACCTGGGAGACGTTGAAGGCGTCTACACCGATTTTCAGTTGTATTCGTTAGAACGTCGCGACTTTGGCGGCAGCTACGGCGGCTCTCGCGACAACGAGGATCTTGAGTTCGAGCGTCCCCTTTCCGTACCGCTTCCTGAAGAATGGAAGACGCCGCCACTGTGGGGTGTGGCCGATTCGGCACCTTACTTCCATGACGGACAATCTCAGACGCTTCATCAAGCGATTCAGCGTCACTTTGGTCACGCCGCACTCTCTCGTTCGCTGTACAACAAGCTGCCGAAGGATCAGCGGAAAATGGTGGTCGAGTTTCTACAGACGCTGCGGGCACCCCAATGAGACTGTCGGCGATTTCTCCGAACTGGCTGCGAGTATAGTGTCGGCGATCTCTCCGAAATCGCTTCGTGCGTTGCGATTTCGGAGAAATCGCCGACATTGACGACTAGCCCACGAGTGTTTTGATCACTTTGCCGTGGACGTCGGTCAAGCGGAAGGGACGCCCGGCGTGGGTGAACGTCAATCGCTCGTGATCGATTCCCAGCTGGTGCAGGATGGTTGCTTGGATGTCATGAACGTGGATCGGTTGATTGACGGGGTGAAATCCCAGTTCGTCGGTAGCTCCGATCGTCTGGCCGGCGCGGATACCGCCCCCGGCCATCCACATGCTGAACGCTTGCGGGTGATGATCGCGGCCAAGTTTTCGGCCCAGCGCGCCGCTCGCTTCGACCATCGGTGTTCGTCCAAATTCACCGCCCCAGACGACCAAAGTGTCGTCCAACATGCCTCGTTGTTTGAGGTCTTTGATCAGCGCGGTTGTCCCCTGGTCGGTCTGGCCGCACTGGCCGCGGACGCCGCCAGCGACATTGCTGTGGTGATCCCAACCGGAATGATACAGCTGAATGAACCGAACACCCCGCTCGGCCAATCGTCGCGCCAACAAACAATTCTTGGCGTAGGAACCTTTGTCGTTTTCTTGGATCCCGTACAACTGCAAAGTCGCCGCATCCTCGTCCGAAAAGTCCATCAATTCGGGTGCTCGCGTCTGCATCCGGTACGCCATCTCGTAAGAATCGATGCGCGTATGGATCTCTTCGACTCCCACCTTTGCCAGACGCCGCTGATTGAGTTGGGAGACCAGGTCGATCGTTTGCCGCTGGGCTTGCCGATCGATTCCCGGCGGGTTGGCGACATTCAAAATGGGATCACCGCTACTGCGAAACGGCACGCCCTGATGTTCGCCGGGCAAAAAACCGGCGCTCCACATCGACGCGCCGCCGGAAAGGTTGCCGTTGCTTTTGAGCACCACGAATCCCGGCAGGTCATCCGCTTCGCTGCCGATGCCGTAACTGAGCCACGAACCCATCGCGGGCCGCCCCGGAATCGGGCTGCCGGTGTTGACGAAAATCTGAGCGGGCGAGTGGTTGAATTGGTCGGTATGGACACTCTTCATGATCGCCAGATCGTCGACCACTTCGGCCAGGTGCGGCATGATTTCCGAAATTTCGGCACCGCAATCGCCGTGTCGGCCGAACTTGAATTGGGGCTGAAGCACCGCCGCATCGGGTTGGATGAACGCGTAACGTTGATCGGCGATCACCGAGGGCGGAATCGACTGACCGGCCATCTGGACCAGCTTCGGTTTGTAATCGAATAGCTCCAATTGGCTGGGCGCCCCCGCCATGAACAGGTAGATCACCCGTTTCGCTTTCACCGGGTGATGCAGCTCGCGAAGCTGGCCAGCAGCCAGCGCCCGAGACCCACACAGGGAAGCCAGCGCCACCTTCCCCAGACCGATCCCGCAAGTCTGAAAAAACTGCCGACGTGTCGCTTGTTGCAATCGAATACTCATCTTCCCCTCTTCCTTCTTCTCAACTTCACGTCTTCACGTAGGCCGACTTGTCCCAAGTCGGCAAGCGCACCCAATCTTGATCTCCAACCAAAACAGGCCCAAAAACCTGAACCACCATTACGGCGTCGTGATCGCTTCATCGGTGTTCATCAAAGCCCGAGCCACCAACATCCAAGGTTCCTTGTGTTGAGATTGGCGATGAAAAAACTCAACGATCCACTTCAACTCTTCCGGTTCCGGTTCTCTTACCAACAGACGTCGAAAAATCTGCGTTGCGATCTGCTCGTCACTCGCGTTGGGACCGACGTCGCGGAGCGATTGTTCGGCGAGTCCCCGCGCGATCTCGATATACATCTCATCGTTCATCAGTGTCAGTGCTTGAAGCGGCGTCGTGCTTCGGTCGCGGCGGGCAATGCACAATTCGCCAGTTGGCCCGTCAAAGGTAATGAATGCGGCAAACGGCGCCGTCCGCTTGCCGAACGTGTAAAGCGAGCGGCGATATCGGTCGCCGCCGCTGGACACCTGCCACTTGGGACTGCCGTAAGCCAATTGCGAAACACTGGCCGGTTGCGGCGGATAAACGCTGGGACCGCCGATCTTCCGGCAAAGAAGCCCGGCCGCCGACAACATTGCGTCGCGAATACGTTCCGCATCAAAACGACGATGAGGGAAACAGGAAAGCAGGCGGTTGCCGGGATCACTGGCGGGCGGTTGCCCGACCGATTGGCGATACGTTGCCGAGAGAACCAGTTGGCGATGAAGCCGCTTCATGGACCAACCTCCCCGTCGCAAGTCATCGGCCAGCCAATCGATCAAACCGGGATGCGACGGCGGTTCACTCTGCGTTCCAAAGTCGCCAGCGGTGTGGACAATGCCGGTTCCAAAAAACTCGCGCCAAGCCCGATTCGCGGTGACTCGTCCTACCAGAGGATTCTTGTCGCTGACCAACCATCGGGCAAACGTCAGCCGATCGGGCGGCTGACCGGGTTCCAACTGTGGGAACGCTTCCGGAACCGCCGGCGAAACCACTTCTTCTGTCTTGAGGTATTCGCCCCGATGATGCCGATGGGTGACGCGATGATCTTCCGGCGGGCGCTCGCGCATTCCCAAGGTTCGTATCGGCTGGGGAAGTTGTTGCTGGAGTTGTTCCATTGGTTTTCGTTGCTGTTTCAGTTCGGGTGCGACGCGGACAAAATGCCGACGAAGTTCCCCGGCAAGGCGATCACTGACGCGTCCTGGTGACTTGATCGTCTCGTTGCTGAGTTGTTTCTCCAACGATGGAGGCAACTTCATCGCAACAGCGGGCGAGGAGTTTTCAAGAGGGGCGCTGGTCACCGCGAGGCGGAATCGCCCCAGTGCTGCCGCGAAATGTCTCTCGAACAACATTTCGACTTCCAACTTGCCTGCCGCGGTCAACGGTTGAGCGAAGTTCACCACCAGGCGGTTTGCCCGGCCCTCCTGTGTCGCAGTCGACCAGCCGGTCGAACCGTCACCGTCGGTCACGTTTTTGGCATCGGCGCTTCCCGATCCGACGCTGATTTTTCCAAAGCTATGTGACGGATCGGTCAGTTTTATCGCCGCACCGTCAAAGGTGACCTTGAGTTCGCTCAGGAAGAAATCACCTCGGCGGCCTTCGTAGAACGCCATGCCGGGACCGCCGGCCGGCAACGAATCGTCGGGCAATACCTCCAACCGCAGCGCTGTGATCGGACTGTCACCGGGCGTTACGTCAAACTCCAGGCGATAGACATCGCGTTTGGTCACGTCGCCGCTGGCAAGGACCGAATCATCCTCCAACAGCGACAGCTTCGGCATCGTCGACTTCATGGCGACGGGACGAAGCGTCTGCCAGGGGCGGACTTGCTGCAATTGCTGTTGGTACCACCTGTGAAAAGCGCCAGCAACCGGATTGCCATCACCGCCACTCTGCTGATCCGACAAAGTTTGCGGCAACTGCGCCATCAACCGATCCACTTCCGCCTCGATTGCTGTTTCGATCTCACGGCGTCGTTGTTCGGCGACCGGATCGGGCACCAACACATCGGGTTCGTCGGCGTTGTTCAGCAGCGCGAACATCGAATAGTAGTCGGCGTGCGTGATGGGATCGTACTTATGGGTGTGGCACTGGGCGCAGGCCGTCGTTAGCCCCATCCAAACCGTGCCGGTCGTGGCCACCCGATCGACCATGGCGTAAAACCGATACTCATTCGGATCGATGCCGCCTTCTTCATTGATCATCGTGTTGCGATGGAAACCGGTGGCGATTTGTTGCTGCGGTGTTGCGCCGGGCAACATATCGCCCGCCAACTGCTCGATCGAAAACTGATCAAACGGCATGTCGGCTGCCAGCGCCGCGATCACCCAGTCGCGGAACGGCCAAATCGTTCGCGGCCGATCCTTTTCGTAGCCGTTGGTATCGCTGTATCGGGCCAGGTCCAACCATGGCCTGGCAAACCGCTCGGCATATTCGGGCGAAGCCAACAACCGGTCGACCAGTCGCCGGTAAGCTTTCGGATCGTCGTCGCTGACAAACCGATCGACCTCTTCGACCGTCGGCGTGACGCCCGCCAAATCCATGTACACCCGGCGAATCAGTTCCACCTTGCTCGCTGGAGCGGCAGGCTGGAGACCGGCGCGGCGAAGACGGTTGAGAATGAACCGGTCGATTTCGCCGCGACACCACTGCGGGTTGCCGACGTCGGGAATCTTCGGGCGGCGGGGCGGCACCAGCGACCAATGCGTTTCGTACTTCCCGCCCGCGACGATCCAGCGCCGTAGCGTTTCCATTTCCGCCTTGCTCAGCGGCGGATGCGAATCGGCCGGCGGCATACGAATGTCTTCGTCATCCGTGGAAACGCGAACAAACAACTCGCTTGCTTCGGGGTCGGTCGGCTTGATCGCCGCATACCCACCAAGGTCCTCGTAGGCCGACTCGGCACGATCCAGACGCAAATCTGCTTCGCGTGTTTCGGCGTCGGGCCCGTGGCAAGTGAAACAATGCTTGGCCAAGATCGGGCGTACGTCCGTTCCGTAACGAGGAGCCGTCTGCTGGCCAATGGCATCACCAGCACAGGCAGCGATCAAGATCCATGTCCATCGAAAACGCGGAGAATTCAAGGCGTGCATGCGGTGAGGTGAGGCGAGGTGGAAGGTGGGAGGAATGCCGATATTTTACCCGGCGAAAGATCGTTCACCAAATGATGATCGGGTCATCCGGGTGTGGCGACACGTCGCTTTCCGCCGGGAAAACCTTCGCTCAGCGCGCTCGCCGAGCCTCGACCGCACCGCCATAGATTTCATGAGCGACCAGGGTGATCATCCCGAAAATCAGCGGCAACACGTAGTACAGGAGCCGAAAAATCAGCACCGACGCGAACACGCCATCCCCCACTTTGTCTTGCAGCAGAGCGATGATGATCACCTCCAACACCCCCAATCCACCCGGCACCTGTGTGACCAGCGAGATGGCGATCGCGATCAGGTAGGCCGCCAGTACCGTCGGAAATCCGACCGGCGCATCGGCGGGCATCACCAGGTAAAGCGCGGTCGCGGAGATCAGCAGATCGACCGCTGCCACAGACGCTTGCACCGACATCAAACCGGGATCGGGGGGCAACAGATGGAGTTCGCCGATCGGCCAAGGCTTGCGCCACAGGGCACAGATCGCCGCATAGCTGAGCGCCAGAAACAGCAAGATGGCTCCCAGCGTCCGCGCCCCGAACGGCAGGTCGATTTGCGCTCCTCCCGGCAGGTTGATGATGTCGGGCAGATCGAACGGCACACTCACCAAGACCAATCCGCCCAGAAACCAGACACCGCTCCAGAAAGTCAGTCCGAGCGCAGAGATCAGCACGACGATCTGCCGCGCCTTCAACCCCCAACGGCTGTAGAACCGAAACCGTATCGGAGTGCCCGCGACAAAAGTTCCCAGGTTGTTGCCCAACGAAAATCCAAGAAACGAAACCAACGCCACTCGCCGCAGCGGCAGCGACCGACAGACATACCGCAGCGCCAGCAGGTCGTAAGCGATCAACAATCCGTAGTTGAGTGCGATCAGCAGCGCGGCAATCCCCAGGCAATAGATCGGCACGCCCGTCAGTCCCGCCTTGAACTCGTCGGCATCGACTTCTTGAATCTCCCGCCACAACAATTGCATCGCCAACGCAAAAAAGATGGCGGCAAGGGCGGGTCCGGCGATCGCACGTAGTTTTCGTTTCGGCAATGTTTGTGTTCCGTCAAAGCGAAAACCGGGGGATTGGGCGCGGTCTTTGCAGCCACAACCTCTGCGATCACCGTCAGGTCAAAAGGGGGAGTCATTGTCGACTTCCAGCACCAACGGGCAAGCGGTGTGACAGGCTTGCTTTGAATCGGCTACATTCTTTTGTTGTTTCGGTTTTTTCGGGAAATGGGTGGCAGTGGCCATTCCGCCTGTTCCCCCAGCCCCTAGGAATTGTTCGGAAATCACTTCGTCATTTGACAACACCCTCCCGGAGGGAGAGTGATTTTGCAAGTGAAGTCATTCAAACAACGAAGTTGTTTCCGAACAATTCCCTAGTGGTTGAACGTGGAAATAACCTTGATTGAAAAACAGGGAAGACGGGCAAGAGTGCCCGTCCTACATTCAAGATCACAGCAGACATGAAAACAGCTCGACACGAATTGGTTGTTCTGGGCGGAGGCCCGGCAGGATACGTCGCTGCCATTCGCGCGGCCCAGCTGGGTATCGATGTCGCCTGCATCGATGAAAACCAAAGGTTCGGCGGCACCTGCCTGCGCGTGGGCTGCATCCCCAGTAAGGCGCTGCTGGAATCGAGCCACCTGTACGAAGAAGCCAAACACCGTTTTTCCAACCATGGTATCCAAGTCGGCAACGTTCACTTGGAATTGGACGTGTTGATGGCTCGCAAGAACTCCATCGTCGACACGCTTACCGGCGGAATCGATCTGCTGTTCAAAAAGCGAGGCGTGACGGCGTACCACGGCCGCGGCCGTTTCCGGGACGTCGGCAGCATCGCGGTCGATGGCGACCAGCCGATGTTGGTGCAAGCCGATCAAGTCATGATCTGCGCCGGCAGCCGGCCTTCCCAATTGACCGGCGTGGAAGAAGACGACGACCGTATCGGCAACAGCACCACCGCGCTTTCCTTTCCCGACATTCCCAAACGCCTGGTGGTGATCGGCGGCGGCTACATCGGCTTGGAACTAGGAAGCGTCTGGAACCGGCTGGGCAGCGAGACGATTGTGTTGGAAGCGCTCGATCGGATTCTTCCCGGTATCGACACCGAAATTGCAACACTGGCTCAGCGCGCTTTCAAAAAACAGGGCTTCCAATTCCACACTGGCACCTTCGTCGAATCTGCCAAACGTGACGAGGATGAGTGCATTGTGAAAATCAAAGGTGGTGAAACGATTCGCTGTGACCGCGTGTTGCTTGCCACCGGACGGTCGCCCGCAACGGACGACTTGGGTTTGGAATCGATCGGCTTGGAAACTGACCGCCATGGCTTCCTGGCAGTCGACGAAAACTACGAGACATCGGTTGAAGGAGTTTATGCGACGGGCGACTGCATCGGCGGAGCGATGTTGGCGCACAAAGCCATGGAAGAAGGAATCGTCTGCGTGGAACGAATGCTGGGGATGAAAAGCCACGTCAACTACGACGTCATTCCGGCGATCGTCTACACTCATCCGGAGATTGCAACGGTCGGAAAAACGGAAGAGCAACTCAAAGAGGCCGGCGTCGACTATCGAAAAGGTGTCAGTCCGTTTGGTGCCAACGGCAGGGCGAGAACATTGGGCGACGTCGATGGCCGAGTCAAAATTCTCGCGGACCGTTCGACCGATCGCGTTTTGGGTGTCCACGTCATCGGCAGCCGAGCGGGCGACTTGATCGCCGAAGCTGCCGCCGCGATGGAGTTTGGCGCCAGCAGCGAAGACATCGCTCGCACTTGCCACGCCCATCCGACCCTGTCCGAAGCGGTTCACGAAGCAGCGTTGGATGTGGACGGCAGGCCGATTCACACCGCGTAGTACGCGCTTGCTACGATTGGAAAAACCTTCCACCAGCCTGGGAAAGTCGATGTCGATCGATCCGTTCCAACCGCCTCGCGAGATCTCAACGCCCAGCTATTCGGCGCAGCGGCCGGCGGGAGTGACCGTTTTTGCGATCCTGAACATCATTTTCGGAATCTTCGGGCTGCTGGGCATGATTGTCTCGGTAGTCATGATGGTGGTGAGTGTGAGCTTCGCCGGCGGGGCGCCCAACCCAGTTTTCGACTTGATGAACGATAGTCTCTTTTACCTCGTCTTCATGATCGTCTCGATGGTCTTGGGCCTGGTCTTTAGCGTCGTGCTGATCGTTGCCGGCATCGGACTGCTGCGAATGTCCAAACGGGCCCGGACGGCGTCGATTGTGTACGCGGTGTACTCCATCGTTTCGGGAATCATCGGCAATCTTGTCAATTTCTTTGTCGTCTTTCTGCCCATCATCGAACAGGCCAATCAAGGCCAGCCGGGACAACAGGCGGCGATGATCGGAGGCATGATCGGAGGAACCATCGGCGGTTGTGTGGGGATGATTTTCCCAATCGCCATTTTGATCTACTTCCTGCGATCAAGCGTCAAAGAAGCCTTTGATCAATTCGGCGAAGCGTAGTTTGCCAGTAGGCCGACTTGTCCCCAAGTCGGCAAGCAAACGCACCAGAGAACGAATTCGCCGACTTGGGGACAAGTCGGCCTACAAGTTTCACCGTTGCTCCGGAAAATCTTTTTCGAACCGGCTGATCAGCGCATCGATTTCGGCCGGTACCAAATAGAGCTTGCCACGAATCTGCTTCGTTTCTCCAGGCTTCAGCCCGCCAATGCGAAAGTCGTTGTGCATGCAGGTGATCACGCCCTGAAAGATCTCCTGGTAGGGCTCCCAAGCGACGGCGAGAATCATTTTCTCGTCGGCCGAAAAACATCCGGTCAATCCGCTGGAAGGCACCAGTTCGCTCAGCGGCCGCGGGTTGACGTCGTTACGATCGACGCCCGATGGTGCGTACACTTGTCCGGGAACGTATCGCGCCTGCAGCGCCCACGGCTTGGTCGGCAAACGGGTCAATTTCCCATCGATCATCAGAAAACACTTGCGAATGTAAGGCGGGTAAACCTCGCGAGCATCTTCCCGATCGGTTCCGGTGAACCGATCGATCCGCATGCAAGGTTGCGCCCAATGCGCAAGCGACTCCTGCCCGGTCGGGTTGGTAGCCGTCACCAAAAACGTCACTTCATCTTGGCCGGCTTCGATCACATGTCGGACGACGACACCGTCTTCCAAACGATCCTCCAACTCCAAACGCTTGCCATCAGGCGAAGCGGTAACCAGGCGGCTGTCGTGCTTGATCACGGTTTGTTGCCACTGGCGGTCGGTCGATCCGGGCCGGCAATACGCCTCCAGGTAGTGTGTTCGGATCGGACCGCCCGGAATCTTCGCTCCGCGCACTTCCAAAAACCGTTTTTCCCAGTGGACTGTCAAACCATCGTTCTGTTCACCGCGTACCACCAAACCACAGCTGACCAACATCGCCACGGCAAACAACAAGCGAACACACATCGGGAGGACTCCATGGATCGGATTCAGGCATTGTTCCGACGGCTAGAATAATCGATATGCTGGTAGACTGCCTGAATTTGCGATTTCGGCAAGCTACCTGTTCTACCTTGTTGTTGGATGAATCCTGTTTTTCCCATGCGCCTGAAAATTGTAGTCCTTCTCGCAACGGTGCTGATCCTGGTTTGGCTTGGTTACAGTGCGCTGGTGCAGCGACAGAACAGCCAGTTGGCCAGCGATCTTAGCCGGCGATTGGATGTGAAAAAAAATGGCACGGCGTCCGGGAGCAAGCGGACGGTCAACATGATTCGTCTTGGCAATCTGACGGCCGAACGCGATCCGATCAATTGGATTGTCCGCGATAGCAAGACGGATGCTTTCTTGAATTTGCCTTTCCAGCCGTCGATTGACGGTGAAGTGTCGTTTGAGCAGACCGAAGCCGTCGCGCACCAGTCCGACAACCCCGGTTTTGTGGGCCCGCAAGCGTGTGCGGAATGTCATCGTGAAAGACATGAGACGTATGTCGAAACGGGCCACTATCGAACCAGCACGGTGGCCGATGCAACGGCCGGATCCTTCGCCGCGCCCGAAAACGAACTTCAAAGCAGCCAGGGAGATCTGCGCTACACGATGCTGGAGAAAGAGGGGCGAGTTTTTCAGCGAATCTCGTTCGACCAGTGGAGTCAGAGTGTGCCCATGGACATCAGAACGGGTTCGGGCAAAGTGGGACACACCTACCTGTACTGGCTGGGCGAGGCGCTATTCCAAAACCATGTTTCCTACTACTCCGCGACCAACGAATGGATTCCCAGTCCCGGATTCAACGATTTCGGGGGCACGTATTCGCGGCCCATTGAATTGTTGTGCCTGGAATGCCACGTCACCTACATCGATCTCACCCAACCTCCGAACCACTACGATCGGCAGTCGGCAATTTGGGGCGTTTCCTGCGAACGTTGCCACGGGCCCGGCCGCGACCACGTCGAATACCATCGCAAACATCCTGAACAACAAAAGGCGAAGTTCATTGCACAGCCGGCCGAGCTGTCGCGAAATCGCCAACTGGACATCTGCGGCCAATGCCACTCGGGGAATTTTCGGTTCGAATCCAAAGCATTCGCGTTTCGACCGGGCGACCTGCTGATCGATCACCATACTCCCCACGGCCTGAAGCTGGAAAAGGTGGGCAGCGTTCACACCAGCAATCAATTGTCGCGTCTGGAAAAGAGCGTCTGTTTTCAACAATCGCAGATGACATGCAGCAGTTGCCACGATCCTCATCAAAAACAACGGGGCGATGTGGTGGAGTTTTCACAGCGCTGCCTTGACTGTCACCAGCAGGCACAATGTGGAATGCACGATGAACTTGACCAGGCGCTTTCGCAGGATTGCATCAGCTGTCACATGCCGATGGACGAAGATGTTAACACGGAAATCGATAGTGCGCTGGGCCGCTTTTCGCCCCCGATGATCGACCATCACATTCGAATCGATCGTGAAGCCACGGACGCTTTTCTGAAAGCCATGCGAAAACGCTGAGAGCGTGTCCATTCCGGTGACGCGCTGCTGACATCACTGCGTTCGAATTCGCACCGCCGATTGGTGAGCCGCATCGGCGTAGTCGTCTGTGTAGCTGCCGGGTCCGCGCGGCGCGGCGGCGCGATGGGCCATCAAGTGTTTCAACACCCGATCGGCCATCACATTGTTTCTGGTTCGGGATTGGAGTTGCATCCACAGGTACCACAATTCGTTTCCGGCCACGACTTCCCGTCGAAAATACTCGTCGAGTCCCCGTTGTACGCGGTTGGAATCATAAGACTTCCAACCGGTTTGATCTTGAAGCGAAACTCGGTTGGTCATTCGGGATACAAAACGAAGGTATTGCAGGTCTCCTTCGCGGCCTTCCAACATCTTGGAAACCGACAGAGCAAAGCTGAGTGCATCGCCTCGTTCTCCAAACCACTGCGGCAGCAGTTTGAAGATGATCGAATCATGGGGTTCGATCTCCCCTGGATACAACTCAGTCGCCTGGCGGCAAAGCGGGTCAACTTGGGTCAGATCCTCCTGCGTTTCCAAGCCGGCTTGGATTCGGTACTCGAATGCAATCAGCGGCGGGTTTCCCATCGCAATCGCTTTGTCCAATTCCGCCTTCGCCAGTTGCAGGTGTTTTTCGTACAGTTTCCAGCCGTCTTGGGTGACCGAATCGACGTACCCGCCCCCTCTTGCTCGCCAGGCGAGTTTGTAGTGACGGCAGCCGCTGGCAACCAGCGCCAACGGGTCCTCTTCGTTTCGCCAAGCCTCCAAGCGGGCCAGGATTTCACCGTCCGGATCATTCTCGGTCAGGTACCGCCAGCGATCGCCGATCGCCGACAGCACGATCGTTCGCAGTTCTTCGCTCGTGGAGCCGTAGCCAAGCCGGTCTTGCGATTCGACGATTTCCAGCACCCGTTTGATCACCGGAATCTTGTCTTCGTTGATCCATTGATAAGTCCAGTGATCCAGAAAAATCGGGCGTGCCGAACGCCAATGCTGCCGGTGATAAACGTGCAACCCGCGGTCGTCCATCACGGCAACCCGACGGGCGTCGCGACTGTGGGCGATTTGCACTGGCCACTGGTCCAGCACGGTGGGAAGGGAATGGTTTCGAGAAGATGCACCGTGGTCAAAGATCACGAACTGTTCTTTGCCGTCGATGAACCGCATGCCCAGGGTAAGAAACCAATTGGAACTGTCGTTGTCGGTCGCTTGGGAAACGAACAGCGGTTTCCACAGCATGGGATACTTGCCGGTGCTGCGAGTCCCTTTGTCGTTGGCGATCGTATAAAAGATATTGCTCCCGTCGACCCAGGCATCGACCAGAACTCCGCTGGAGATCGAGGCGCGACGGTTGAGCCGGACGTTGGTGTAATCCACATGGTCAACAATTTGAAAATTTTCCTGCAGATAGGTTCGTGGGATCCCATCCACACAGACTCCGATTCGAGATCCATCGGGGCTCAGTGATACCGCGTTGAACGTCTGATCCTTGCCGACGTTGTAGGCGGAAAAGTATTCCAACTTCGGATCGCCTCCAAATATTTTCCCCGATTCGGATCGTATGATCATCGACTGATCGTCGTCGTTGACGATCCATTGCATCATCGGCTCGCCACAACCTTTGGAACTAGCCGTGACTGATCCGTCTTTTGCGCTGATTCGATAGATCATTTCAGTCGATGCGACCAGCAGATCCTTGTTCACGCCGCAGAAGCGAACTGCATCGACCGGTGGCTGAGCCGAAGCAACCTTGGCGGGGAACATCATGTGGCCGATCCGCGATCCGTCGTCGGTCTTGTACAACGCCAAACCGCGGTCATCGAGCACGACCAGGCGAGAACCGTCCACCGAAACATCAAACGCGTTCAGACCTTTGAATTGATCTTTGGCCAGCGAGAGCACTTTGTCGGGTTTTTCCTGGACGGGCGAGTAGGCTTCGTGCAGGAATCGTTTGGCCCGGTCGTCCAAGCCCTCGTCGGACCAGGAAACCAGCTTGGCGTCCACCGGGTCGGGCCGGTGAAGCGGTTTTGCGAATGAAGTGACGTAGGCCATCTGAGGCGGCTTGGCAACCACGTAGCCGTCGCGGGTCAGCGGCCATTCGTATTGATCGTGGTCCGCCTTGGAAGCCAGCGCGATCTCGTTTGCTGGAGGTTGGAAGGTTACAGAATCGTAGATCGGGTCATGGCAACCAGCCAGACATCCCAGCAACAACGCACCGACTAGCGATGGAGACAAACGTGGAAGCAACAACCGTTTTATCTTCGTCAACATCATGGTTGCTCCTCCACTTCCACTTCCTCTTCGTTCTTCTGCGGAGCGTCCTCAGATGTACCAGTGGGAGGTGAGTCACGGCCGATCATCGCACCGCCAAACCAACGACCAATCTGCGTACCCAGCGGTACATTTCCTCCGGGGACGTTGATCGCAGCCGCGGCACCCGGCTGGTACTGATCGGGAAAATCCGCGAAGTAACTCACATCGATGATCGCCGGATGTTCGACTTCTGAAAACGTCCCGCCCTGTTCCATGGCAGTCATCATCGATTGCATCCGCTGGCGTTCGGACCACTCCTGGGCATCGACAAGGCGCCTGGCGGAGAGCAACTGAGTCATCACATCGGTCGAAACGGTGCTGCCACTGAGTTCAAACTGCAGCTGAGGATAGCGGACGGAAAGCTCCTTTAGCTTCCGACTATCCACATCGCAATTGCGAAGCATCAAGTGACGCAAACGATCACCCTTGGTAATGAGTACATCCAAGGTTTCCGGGCCGACCTTAGAATCCGACAGGTCAAGCTGCTGCAATTCTCGGTTGTCGAGCACTCCGCCCAACGTGCCGGCGTCGATTCCGATTCCGCCAACCCTCAATTCGGCCAGTCCCTCCAGCTGTGTCAACATCGTCAAGTCGGCCTTGGCAACCTTCGATCCGCTCAGCAACAACCGGGTCAATCGTGTGCCGTCAATCAAACGCTTGACCCCTTTGCCGGTAACCTCGGTATCACGGAGATCAAGGTAGGTCAGCTCCGGCATCTTTGGCCAACTTTCGATCACTCCGTCATCAACCGCTGCACCAGGAAGACTCAGCGAGGTCAAGCCGGACAAATCACCGACTTGCTGGAGTCCTTCGGCGGTGACCTGGGGATAAGCAAGGGTAAGAGTGCGAAGGCGATCGCAGTCGGCAAGGGACCGAATCAATTCGTCATTGACCATCGGCCCGCCGACCGCGAAGTACTGCAAATCACGAAGCCCAGCGATCGTTACATTTCCACTTAGCGGACCATTGACCGAAAGACCTTGGATCGACGATGCGCCTGTCAACTCCAAGTGACGGATGTGATCCAGCTTCAAGGGAATCGCCAAATTGGGCGAATTGACAATTCGCACCTTCGACATGAAGTCAGTCGCGTACTCACCAAAGTCGATCGTCTTGAGATTCGGTCGATCGACAACTTCCAATTCAAAATCGCCCCGCGAATAAAAGACGCTTTGGTTGTCGGAATAGACCGTCGAAAACGCGAAGTGTTCCAGTTCGGGAAATGTATTGAGAATCCATTTGACGTCGTCACTTTGGATCGGGTTATTCTTCACATCCAGGCGTTTCAGCCATTTCATCGGCTCCAGGCTCTTCCATTGATCCATGTTGGTATTGGATTGGGAAAGCATGATCTTGGTCAGTCGTTTGTTTTTTGCCAGCGGCGAGAAATCGACATCTGCAAGAGGCACCGCATCAAGATCGACCAGGGTCGGGCCATCGCTATCACCGATGCCAGCGATCATGGACGAGGCAACTTCGGGGGTCAGCTGACGCGCATAGGTGGCGGCGCTGACGGTGCGAAAAAAAGCCCCGATTCCCATGAATTTGAACTTGGGTGTATCTCGCATCAGGAAATGTTCCAGATCCACACCGAAGATGTACAAATCCTCGAACTCCGGCAGTCCCTGGGCATCAAAACGCGAACACCAAAGTTGGCCCGGTGCTGTGCCGCCACGCGGAATACGCGTCCGCCATTCGTAATCGAGATCGTCGATCTCTTTCAGCAGCGGCAGGTTTCGCATGGTCAAATCGAACTTTTGGAAAACGTCCAGCTCCAACTTGGCAAGCTTCGGTAAATCCGCAAGTCGGACCTTCATGGCTACTGAATTGGTTTGAGATTCCAACTCGTTGATCGTCAGCTTTTCCAGGTTTGGCCATCCCTCGATCACCACGCTGGCTTGGTCGCCCGGTTGGGGATGGCCCAGGACAAGTTCGCGAAGCGTGCGCGACCAGCCGGGCGAGCCAAGGTCGTCTGGTCGGACGTCGGAATGAATCACGTTCAAACGCTCCAGCGGCAACTCACCCAACCGATCGAGTGCCTCGGCGGAGACATTGGTCCGCATCAGGTTCAGCGTATTTAACCGCCGGCTGGCAGCGATGCACTGCACCGTGCGCCCGTCAATCACGCGGCCCGAAATACGAAGATCGTGAAGGTGCCGGCGAGTGGGAAGTCGATCAAGCAACCGCAAGTCATAGTCACCACCGCCTAGCCGCAAAGCGGTCAAATGGCGATGCGAAGTTAAGGATTCGACCAGTTCTTCGCTCGGATACTCGATCCTTGCCGCGCGAATTTTGCGCAGTTTTGCGATCAACCGATTGGGTGCTCGCGCCGCAAGCGGCTTGGGCAACCAGGCCGCAAAAAGGGTCGCACCACCCTCGCGCTGAATCCTGCGAGAAAGTTCGGCCTCTCGCTGGTACCGAACATCCAACCGCTGCCACCATCCAAAAGGAGCGGCCAGCACGATGGTCAACGCCAACAGATCGGCAATCGAAATCGAGCGTTTGCCGATTTTGCCATGAACAACACGATGGTTTCGGCGATGAACAAAAATCATCACCACCGCGATCACCGCCGCCGCCAAGCCAAGGTTGTAAAGCAACGCCACCACCGAAAAGCGGCGCACGGCCACCCCTTCGGGCTCGGGCGGGGGATAGGAGATCAGAAAACGGTACGGCCAGCCCGCCATGACCGGCAAACGACTCGCTTGCATCGGAAGATCAACGACTGAATCGACATTCCCCGAACGCATCGCAGCGGTGTATTGAAACGGCCAGTTGATGACCACGACGATCAGCATCAGCAGCACTAAGACACCAATCGTCGTCGATCGGGTGTTCTTGATCGTTGCTGCTGGATCACCTGCCGAGGTCAAATTGTCGTTCACGCCAGAACCTGCCGCCGGTTGTTCATCTTCGGGCAGAGAATCTGCTGGTCGATCTTCCGGCGGCCGGTCGAACGAATGTGCAGGACCTCCGGGGGACTGGTCATCACTTGTCATGGGAAAAGCCGAGTCGAGCGAGTGCTACATGGACCCGTATCAATGTGACGAGCAGACCGCAACGATGCAAGTTTCGGGCCATTTCGAATTCCGCAGTAGGCCGGCTTGTCCCAAGTCGGCGATCCTGTACTCGCCGACTTGGGGACAAGTCGGCCTACAATGAACTGCTGCCAGCGGCAAAATGTTTACCAGCCACAATTTGAAGACACGCTCTCAGAGAATGGCTTTGTCGGCCAACTCGTTCCAAGTTAGAGAATTCCAGGATCGCCGACTTGGGGACAAGTCGGCCTACTTGGAACGCTTCTAACTCATTTGCATTCTTGTAAGGGATATTTGAATTTAATATAATTTTTTTATTGAAACGATGAAATCGAATGATACCATCTTGGGCTAACACGTATCGGGGCTCTTCTCTTGATCAGCGCGACCAGCCGAATCGATGGGCGTTTCTCCGCTGTCGTCCTCGTCACTTTTCTGCTCAACCTCCCTTGTTGTTGGTCGCAGGACAACTCGCGAAACGTCAAACAAGACAAGCGCGTCATCGAACTTGATCGCAAGGTCGTGATCGACGATTCTGATAGCGTTCGTGGAAAACCGACCATCGTGGAGGTACAACTTGGACAGTTTCTTCCTGGCAGGATTTTGCAGTGCACGATCGATTTTGAAAACAACACGAAGCGGAGCCTTGACTTTTCCCGAGTCGAGTCGGGTTGCACTTGTTTGTCCGTTTCACCATCAACAGGAAAGCTTCCGCCTGGCGGCAAAATTTCTTTTGCGGCGGTGATTCGCACACCGTCGAGCCCGTCCAAGGTGGAGCATTCCGCTGCGTTCGCCGCCTTTCGAGGCAAGGCCTTTGTGTTCGCGATTCGCAGCAAGTATTCGGCGGCGGGAGTGGTCGGTTTCAAGGACACTGCGGTTCAAGTGCGAGTCCCGACAGGCTCCGGGAAGTATGACCTGGAGTTGCCGATATTTGCCGATCCCTTGTCGTCCCAAGAGTTGGTCGATTTGGAGGTCAGCGAATCGTTAGCCGGAGCAATCATTGAACTTGACTATCCCAACCGCCGACTGAAGGTGTCGATTCCCGAATCGGCGGTCGCCGTCGGGCGGATGACCGGAGAGGTCACGATCCGGAACATCGAAACTGGATCGAAGGATTCCGTGTTGCTGGACGCAGCGATCCACAACGCTCTTTCTGTGTTTCCATCCAAGCTGCGATTCCATTCAAGGGATTCCAGCGAAGGCCAAAATTTCGTTTGCCGTCTTTCCATCCTTGATCGAAACCGTTTGCCTGGGGCGAAGCCGGCAAACCGCAGTGGTGTGCCCAACCAGCCAAAGGCAGCGAACAGGGCGACGGCGGCCAGTTTTTTTGTTGGCGAAGCCAGGTTAAACGCCAAGCTTGTTCGGCACTCCGGCGCAGTCTCGTTTTACGAGCTTTCAGCAACCGAAGATCAGCTAAACGGTGCCGAAGGAGATACCGGTGTGCGCTGTGTGATGACCGGCAAAAAAACGCGGGACTCGGTAACGCTACCTTTCACCATGCACAAAAAGACTCGTCCCCCTGCACAGGAATCTGCTCAATGATTTTCCGAAAAGTACTGCCCAATGGGATAGTTTGATGGCGCATTCCGCACCACGATGCTTGCTGTTTTGTCTCTTGATTTCATGCTCGACGACCGGACGGACAGAATCTCCGGAGGCCGTCAAAAACGAGGCGATGAGCTATTTCGAGGCTTCTCGGGCGTTGATGTTGGGCATCCAGCCTCATGATGTCACGGTGAAGATTGAGGAATCCGTTCTGATTGATGAAGTGGTCGTTCCGACAGAGATTCGCGAATGGAGAATTCGACGCGACGACAGCGGCAAGTTTCTCTTTTTCACCGGCAGTGAACGAAGGATACCGATCACCGATTCCCTGAACGGGCAAATGGATCGCTGGGTTTCCGCGGCGCGAGTCTTGTTGATTCAAGAAGGCGATGTCTCCAACCACCTGCTTAGCCGGGGAGTGGCGAAGCGTGACTATCCCAGTTTCGATGCCGCCTGCGATGTCGAAAAATTTCCTCGACTTGAAAGCTTCGGTCTCCACGAGTTTGCGAGAACAGTTTGGGATCCCAGTGACGCCGATGACACGGTCCTGCGAGTCCTGACCAGAGCCTCATCGCTCACGGTAACGCCGGATCTTGAAGGTGAACAGGAACAGGTGAATGTGAAAGCTGTGCTCATCGATGATCGCCTGGAGGAAACGATTTATTGGAAGTTCACTAGTTTGGGGATCGCCCCGGTTCATTACTCCGTTTACCAGCAAGGATTTCTCCCCACGCAACGCAAACAGAAGATTTTTGAACAAGACATTCAGTGGAAAAATCATGATTTGTACGGCAAGGTGCCCGTCACCGTAACCATTGCCTTCGATGCGCGAATCAGGATACAGGACAAGGCATCGGACGAGGAAAACGAATCGGGTCCGCCGAAAACCAAGTTTATCTATACGCAGAAGTACAAGGATGTGCGAATGATATGGAACGATTTTGGTGCATCAAGCGATAACGCTCGGTTTGTTCGTGATGCCTATACGTACGCGGACGTCGATCGGTCTCTCCGCGATGGCAAGTAGCTGGACGGCGCCAGTTTGAATGGAAAGCGTGAAACTCAATCGCGAGGGCGCGCTTCCCAGCTAAGGATTTGTTCGGAAATAACTTCGTTGTTTGAATGACACCACTCGCAAGATCACCCTCCCTTTGGGCCCTTTGGGAGGGTCGGACGCGGTAGCGGCCGGGGAGGGCATGGTGTGCGAACCCTCTCCGGGCTCGAGAGCCCGACTCGCCCGACTCTCCCAGAGGGCCCAGAGGGAGAGTGTTGTCAAATGACGAAGTTATTTCCGAACAATTCCTAGGCAGCGATCTTCTGGGTGTCGAGTTCGTCCGGTGACGGCTGGTCTGCCTGTTGCATTCGCCGGCTGGCGTGGCGATCTAGCCAGCGACCGAAGCGGGTCTTCGGCGCGCGAATGGTCGCCGATGATTCCTCCGCTTCTCTTTTTCGCACCCGCGGTGGCAACCAGCCGGTGATCACTTCCATCACTTCGATCAAGTAGTCGCTCGCTCTTATCAGCGCTAGTTCGGTTCGTGAATCGGCGCCTCCGTAAACCGGAAACCGCCGGCCAAGTTTGGATGCCGCATCTCGAATCAGAAAGGTGGAAAGGAGCGTGCGAGTCGAGAACATTTGCAGTGGAAAGGCAACCGACCCGACGACGGGAAGCCATCCGGTCGCCAGCGCTTCGCCGTGAGGCACACGGTGATGGCGAGTGGTCCATGCACTGAGCAGCGTTACCAATGTCCTCATCAGCGGTGTCCACAACATCGGCAGCAAAAACCAGAGGTTGCCGCTGGCCAGGAACGCGGCCACGCCGCCCACCTTGGCCGGAATGATCACCGGCGCCAACGTCTTGAGCGCCAAGTGCATGCCAAATCCTCGCGTGTAGGCCAGCACTTGTTTGCCGCACAGCTGTTGCCGCAACCCTTCCGCCTCGGTGTCGGTGATTCGCCCACTGCGGTGCCAGCGGTCGATGGCCGCGTCGACTCGTTGGGCTCCCAACCAAGATTGGTAACGGGGACTCAGCAGTAGCAGCGTCCAATGGATCATCGATTCACGCCGTGAATCGGGATCGACCAACCAGCGGTGCAAGCGGCTGGGAGTGACCGACTGCAGGATGCGGTGGAAAACCCAAGACACTTTCGATAATTGTGTGGATGCGGGAATCCGGCCGGCATCGGTCCAGCGCTGGCGAGATTGATCGAGCGAGCGTCGCCATTTTTGTTTGCGAGCTTCGCGGTCGGCTAGCAGCAACTTTGCGCTTGCTCGGTGATGCCGATTTCCGATCAAACGGCTAGCAAACTTTCCCCACATCCAAGGCAACATTCCCGCCCACCAGATCGCCAAGGCTTGCCAGGGGCGGCCGGGCAACTGTTTGGCCGTCTGGTCATCGGCCACACCTTCCTGTTGCCAGCGGCGAATGCATTCAGCTTGATAGGTCCGCGCTCCTCGCGGCGTCGCCAGCCGCCAGGGCCGGCGAAAGAGAGCAAATTCGGAATCTTTCCAACGAGCCGAATGCTCGATCAGCGCCTCGACGTCCTCGTGAAGCGCTTCGACCGCTTCGGGACCCATACGGAATGTCAACAAACGTTTGTTTTCGACCAGCCAGTTTCGCAATCGCCGCGGATCCAAGTCATCAAACGGCGGTAGAGTCAACCGCATCAGGCCGCTGAACAGATAACGCGGTACCAGAACCGCCGGGATGCCCGATTCCAAATCGATGATCGTGTAACGGTCGCCGGTGCGCAATAGGTTGGCGGTCGACACGAGTGCTCGCGGTGCAACCTGCCAACCGGAACCGACCAGACCACATTCGGCCAACATTGACTCTAGCTGCCGCATCAGTTCTACCAGTTGGTCGACCTCGGCAGTCGGACCGTCCGAATCGTTGCGCGTGGGTTCTTCGACAGGGGCAATCGCTTTGGCGCCCGACGATTTGGCGGAGGAACGCGACAGCCGTTTTCGGATCCGCGACGAATCGGGCGGTGCAGGCAGGATGCCGCGGCCGTCGATCCACTCGGCTGCCAAGACCCACGCCTTGTGTGACCGATCGTATCGCACGTACAGCGGCTGGGCGATGCGAGCCCCGGTTTCACTGGCAGCCAGCGCGGCGGCAGCGACGCGGCGACGAAAAAAGCACGCCGCGATCGCATCCGCGTTGCTCTGGTAAGCAAAGGGGGCTTGAAATGAAATTCGATAGATCGCGCGAGTCAAAAGTCCCGGTGCAAAAACTTTTTCGACGCAAGTCACCTCGCTTCCATCGTCCAAAGTGGCGACCACTAACTGGGCTTGTGCCGCGCGCCCTTTTCCCAGCGTACGGATTGGCCGAACCGATCGCGGCGGCCCCGGCAGTACACCGCCGGCAGAACCGGTCGGGCAACGGAAAGCGGGATGGGGACTCTCAATCATGAAGGATGAAACATTAGGATTTCTGGGGGCCGCCCGTTGAGTCCGGCCAGCTTTGAGCCGCGAACCCGCGGTGGGGCTGCTGCCGGTACGCTGGGAAGTGTCGGTACGCTAGGAAAAGGTCTTGACCTTATTCAAGGTGAATCACGGCCGGGGCGGCTTTCGGGAGGCAGATTCGGTAGGAGAGCAAAAATGGGGGAACATCAATCGGCGATCACGCTAGCAACTCCGGTGCAATATCTGCCCGGTGTCGGTCCGTCGCGCGCCGGGCGGCTGGCCAAGATCGGATTGCGGACGGCTCGCGATGTGGTCTTTCTGTTTCCGCGTGACTACGAGCGGCCCGCTCCCGCAACGCCCGTGACGGAGCTTCGTGAAGGCCAACCGGCGTCGCTGGTGGGAACGATCACCGACGCCGAAATCGTTTCCCGGACTGCCGGCAAATCGGTCTTCGGAGCGATCGTCGAAAACGAATCGGGCGCGGTGCGGATGCTGTTTTTCAATCAACCGTTTCGCGCCGAACAGCTGACCTTCGGTCGGCGGGTGGTCGTCTCCGGAAAACCGAAATTGAACGGATTGCGAATGGAGTTCGTTCATCCCAAGGTCACGATCCTGGGAGCCGACGAGGAGCTTCCTGCTCCGCGGATGATGCCGATCTATCCGCTTACCGAAAGCATCAAGCAGTCCGATTTGCGGCAGTTGACTGCGGCAACCACCGATGCCGTGATCGGCTCGTTGACCGAGGTGATGCCCGAAAGCCTGCGCGCCACCGCGGCTAGCCGGTTGCTTCGTAGCGGATTGGAAATCGACAACGTGCTTCCCGGAATCCAGCAGGCGATTCGATCATTGCATCAACCCGAAGACGAAGCGGCACTGCTGGCCGCCCGGACTCGATTGGTCTTTCAAGAGTTGCTGGTGATGCAACTGGCGCTGGCGATGAAGCGTCGCCGGTTGACGACGTTGTTGCAGGCACCGCCGCTGCCGCCGTCGGCCATCATCGATGCGCGAATTCTGAAGCGGTTTCCTTTCGAGTTAACCGGCGACCAACAAAAAGCGATCGATGAAATCGGCCAAGACATGGCTCGGCAATTCCCGATGAACCGTTTGTTGCAAGGCGACGTGGGAAGCGGCAAGACGGTCGTGGCGATCTACGCGATGATGTTGGCGGTCGCTGGCGGACACCAGGCGGTGATGATGGCGCCCACGGAAGTGTTGGCCAGGCAACACCACCACTCTCTTCAGCAAACCCTTGCCGATAGCCGCGTTCGAGTCGGTCTGTTGTGCGGTTCGCTGACGGCGGCCCAGCGCCGTGAAGTGATCGAGCAGACAGCGGCCGGCGAGATCGACATCCTGGTCGGCACCCAAGCACTCGTTTACGGCGAAATCGAATTTCATCGCCTGGGCCTGTGCGTGATTGATGAACAGCACAAGTTCGGCGTCGCCCAGCGAGTGGCGCTGCGATCGGGCGGATTGGATCCACACTACCTGGTGATGTCTGCCACCCCGATTCCCCGATCGATCGCAATGACCGTTTTTGGGGATACCGATCTGAGCACGCTTCGCCAACAACCACCCGGTCGCGGCAAGGTTCACACCTACCTGGCGCATGACGGTTGGAAAGATCGCTGGTGGAGTTTTGTCCGCGAGCGTTTGAACGAGGGACGGCAAGCATTCGTGGTTGCCCCGCGCGTCTCACCAGGCGCGTCGGAAGATGACGAACAACAAGAAGACGTTTCCTCCGTCGAATCGGTCTTCGAGGATCTGTGCAACGGACCGCTTGCCGACTATCGCGTTGGACTGTTGCATGGCCGCATGCCCACCGACACCAAACAAGCGGTGATGGAATCGTTTGCATCCGGCCGACTGCAAGTGCTGGTCAGCACCACGGTGATCGAAGTCGGCATCAACGTTCCCAACGCCACCGTGATGACCATCTTGGGAGCGGAACGATTCGGGCTGGCACAACTGCACCAATTGAGAGGACGCGTCTCGCGCGGCTCTCACGCCGGTCACGTCTGCGTCTTTACCGACAGCGAACAACTGCCCCAGGAAAACGAGCGGCTGAAGATTTTTGAACAGACCGAGGATGGGTTTGCGCTGGCCGAAGCCGACTTTCAACATCGCGGACCGGGCGACATTCTGGGCAGAAAACAGAGCGGACTGCCGCCGATGCGGATCGCTGATCTCAGCCAAGACGTCGCCGTGTTGATGGTGGCACGGGCGATGGCTCAGGAGATGATTGACGAAGATCCCCAGTTGCAGGCGGCCGAGTTGGCCCTCCTTCACGGGCAAGTGATGCGTCGCTACGGAAAACGGCTCGACCTGGGAGATGTGGCGTAACAGCGCAGGACGAGTGACCTTCCCCACCGCACCACCTCGGCCCCAAACGACTTGGCCTTCATCGATTGCGGTGGGGACATTACGTTGATGGCCTTTGACTCACTGCCCCAGAACTCTTGAAGACCAGATATGACCAGCTATGACGTATTCGGGGTCGGCAACGCCCTTGTCGACATCCAGGCCAAGATCGACGACTCGGTGCTTGACGACCTGAAAATCGAAAAAGGAATCATGACGCTGGTCGATGATAGCCGCCAAGCCAACGTGCTGGGAACGCTCAGCGGCCGATCGCTCCATCGCTGTGCCGGCGGTTCGGCGGCCAACACCGTCGTCGCGCTGGCCGACTTCGGTGCCACCGCCGCTTTTGTCGGCAAGGTGGGAAGCGACGAAGTGGGCAATTTCTTCTTGCAAGACATGAGAGAACTTGGCATCGCCATCAATGTCGCTCCCACCGCCACGGCGCCCACCGGAACGTGCGCGGTGCTGATCACCGACGATGCTCAGCGAACGATGCTGACCAACCTGGGTGCCTCGGCAACGTTGACCGAATCGGACATTCACGAAGAAACGATCAAAGCGGCCAAGTACGTTTACGTCGAAGGCTACCTGCTGACTGGTGAAACGACCAAGGCGGCCGCTTATCGGGCTATGGCACTTGCCAAAAGCAACGGCGTCAAAGTGGCCTTCACCGCATCGGATCCTTTTCTGGTCGATATGATCCGCGACGAAATTTGGGAACTGATCACCGGACCAGTTGATCTGTTTTTCTGCAACCAACAGGAAGCCATCAGTTTGACCGGCGAGTCCGATCCGATCGCCTGCGCTGCCAAGATCCACCAGCATGCCGAAAACGTTGCTTTAACGCTCGGCGAAAGAGGTTCGATCGTGATGCATGGCGGCGAATCGTTTCCGGTCGAAGGTGTCCCGGTGGCCGCGGTCGATACCACCGGCGCCGGAGACATGTACGCCGGAGCCCTCCTTTACGGCATCACCAACGGCATGAGTTGGCGACAAGCCGGCCACCTCGCATCGCACGCCGCCGCGCGAATCGTTGGCCAGATGGGAGCTCGGCTGGAACGAAAGTTCAGCGAAGACGAAATCCAAGAACTCGCTGCGATGGTTTGATCCAACGAAAAAGGGGCGAGACGGTCGACTTGGTGCCTTGTGTCAACCGTCCCGCCCATCGCGGATGGCCCCACCCGCGTTCTGTTATCGGGCTGGAACGTTGCTGCGAGGTTTCGGCTTAGAAACCGAAGTACAACGAAACGCCACCGCGGTTGACGCCGATGGAGTTGCGGTATCCGCCGTAACCATAGCCGTAACCGCCGCGATACGATCGATACAACGAACTGGGGTAGCGATGGTAATGATGGATGTGGGAGTGGGTACGTCCGTAGCTAGGAAACGGCGTGCTGTAGACGTGATGCCGGTAAGGTGAATAGCTGCGGTAGCTGATCACCGGAGCGGGCGAACGGTACGAACGGTAGCTGCTGTAGCAATGGTCGGCCGACGATTCTTCTGCCAGGACCATGGGGGTCACCGCAAACACAGCAGCCAAAACAAGTTTCTTGATCATGTTGAATTCCTCATTTGGAAAGGGGTGGGGCCAAATCTCATTGACTCTTCTGGATGCACCCGGCGGTCCAAAACGCTGGAAATCTCAAGAAATGATCGTAAAGTGTTTGCCTGCAAACACTTACGAATATTGATTCAATGCCTCAATCGCCTCGGTGTGGCATCGTTGTGACTTCACTAGGCGCCATCATTCCGATGTCACCTTGTGTCTTTGTGCCTTTGTGTGAGCCTTCATCGAGCGTACCGGCAGCCGGGAAGAAAGCTCACACAAAGGCACGAAGACACAAAGGAAGAGGGCTGGGGGAAGCAAGAGAATGGAGTCTCAGACGTCGATTGCTTCTGCTTCTTCAGCCCGTTCCATGATGAACCGGAATCGGGCCGAGGCGTCTCGTCCCATCAGTTCGCTGATCACCCGATCGGTTTCCAGCTGGTCGTCGATTTCGACGCGATGAAGCGTGCGGGTGTCGGGGTTGAGAGTGGTTTCCCAAAGGACTTTGGGCATCATTTCGCCCAGTCCTTTGAAGCGAGTGATTTCCGGTTTGGCTCGGCCGGCATGCTCGTCCAGGATCTCCTCCCGCGCCTGTTCGTCTTTTGCCCAAAACGTTTCTTTGCCGATATCGATTCGATACAGCGGCGGCACGGCGATGTAGAGCCGTCCGGCGGCGATCAAGCCGGGCATGTGCCGGTAAAAGAAGGTCAACAGCAACGTGGTGATGTGGTGACCGTCCGAATCGGCGTCAGCCAGCAAGATCACTCGCTGGTAGCGAAGATCAGCAAGGCTCATGTTGGGTCCGATCCCACAGCCGAGCGCCGACACCATGTCTTGGATTTCTTTGTTTTCAAGGATCTTTTTCAGTGTCGCGCTTTCGGTATTGAGCACCTTTCCGCGTAGCGGCAAGATCGCTTGGTAGTTTCGGTCGCGTCCCTGTTTGGCGCTGCCGCCGGCCGAGTCACCTTCGACAATGAAGATCTCCGAATCGCCTTTGCCACTGGAAACGCAGTCACTTAGTTTTCCCGGCAGCATCGTTCGTTTGGAACCACCTTTGCGCGACACCGCTTCGGAGGCGGCCCGCGAGGCGGCTCGTGCTCGGGCGGCGGCGATGATGCGAGCAATCACGGCGTCGGCGACGCTGCGATTTTCGTTCATCCACTGTTCCATCGCCGGCCGAACGGCTCCTTCGAGCACCGATTGGGCTTCGGGGTTGTTCAGTCGGTCTTTCGTTTGGCCTTGAAACTGCGGTTCGGCCAGAAAAACGGAAACGATCGCCACCAGTCCTTCGCGAATGTCCTCGTGAGTGATCTTCACACCGCGGGGTGTCAGGTTGTGCGTATCGATGTAATTGCGAACGGCCTTGTTGAGTCCGCTGCGAAATCCGTTTTCGTGTGTTCCGCCGTTGCCCGTCGGGATTCCGTTGACGTAGCTTCGCACATGTTCGTCCGTCGACTCGGTCCACTGCAGAGTCAACTCCATTCGCACATCGTCGTCTTTGCGAAAAGTAAAAGGTGTTTCGTGAATCGGCTTTGCTTTGCGGTCCTTTAGGACCTTGGCCAGGTAGTCGACGATTCCCTCTTCGTGCAAAAACGTTTCCTTAGTTTTTGCCGCTTCATCGACGTAAGTGACCTTCAACCCACGATGCAGAAAGCTGGCGGTTTCCAGTCGATGTCGAATCGTGGCGCTATCGAAATCGGTCTTGGGAAAAATCGTTGGATCGGGGGTGAAGGTGATCGTGGTACCGGTGCCGCGGACGGCGCCTTTCAATTTCTGCAACTTGGTTTTGGCGGCCCCGCGCGAAAAAACCATTCGAAACTGGGAACCGCCACGTCGGACGACCGCCGTCAACTCCTTCGACAACGCGTTGACCACCGAGGCGCCGACGCCGTGCAATCCTCCCGCCGTCTTGTAATTGTTGCCGTCAAACTTTCCGCCGGCGTGCAGCACCGTCAGCACCATTTCCAATGCGGGTTTTTTGGTTTTGGGATGTTTGTCGACCGGGATGCCGCGGCCGTTGTCGGAGACCGTCACGGTTCGTCCATCCTTATGAAGCGTCACCGAGATCTCCGAGGCGTGACCGTTCATCGCTTCATCGACCGAGTTGTCGACAACTTCCCAGATCAGATGATGCAGACCGGCGTTCCCCACGCCGCCGATGTACATTCCGGGCCGCTTGCGTACGGGATCGAGCCCTTCCAGGGCAACGATGTCTTTGGCGCTATACGATGTTGTCGCGGTACTCATGGTTGATGATTCCAATGCATGTCGGCCAGCGCTGCTGCCTGGCTACAGATCGCGATTTTTGAGAAAACCGCCGGCGGGTCCTATTGAACTTCTTCTTCCAAGGGCTGCGGTGCTTCGGGTGGCGGCAAAATGATCTCGGCGATTTTGCCGTTCTTTTGGATTTCGGTGCCCCGTCCACCCCGCGAAGTCACGCGATACTTGGCGGTGGAGATGGTTTTCTTGGCGCCGCGGTTGGTGCGAACGGTCAACAGATCACGATCACCGGTGGAAGCTTTGAAGCCGATCAGCTGGTCACCGCTCGCCAACCGCACCAGCGTGACTCCTTTGCCGGGTCCGGAAAGGTAGTTCACCTCTTCGGCCGCGCAGACCATCGCGCGACAGTCGCGGCTGACGGCCAAAATGATCTCGTCACCGTGAATCGGGACAACGTCGATGATCGCGGCATCACCCGAGACACGGGCAAATCGCCGACCGCTTCGGGTTGACGGTTCCACAAACGGCTCCAAACCGAACCGCAGTGCAAATCCGCTGGACGAGGCGGCCAGTCCGTGAGTTTCCGGGCACAGGTCGGGTTGCTTGGGATCCTCGGCAACATCGCCGATCAGCCGCGGATCAAACGACAGCGCGGCGACGATCCGTTCGCCATCCTTCATTTTGAACAGCTTCTGCACCGGTTCGCCAAAACCGGTCGACGCTGGAATGTCGATCATGCGAGCGGTGTAGCAGACTCCCAGTGACGAAAAGAAACCGATCGTTTCCCGCGTGCTGCCGGCCACACAAGCCAGCACGCTGTCCCCTTGCCGCACGCGGCTTTTGGCGGGATCGGCAATCTGTTTTTGCCGTTTGACCCAGCCGTCCCTGGTGACCAACACGTGACAATCTTCGGCCAAGATGAAATCCTCGGCGGTGTATTCCGTCTCCTCTTCGACCGTGCTGATGACGGTGCGGCGCCGTCCGGCGGCATCTTTGCCGTAACTGCCGATCAGGCTTTCGATCTCTTTACGAACAATCTGCCACCGCCCCGAAGCATTGGTGTCCTTGGTATCTTCGGCCAGCAGCTTCTTGATCTGCCTGGCTCTCTTTCTCTTGTCTTTCAGTTCATCCAGAATCAAGTTGATTTCCAACCGCGCCAGCCGATAGAGCTTCAACTCCAGAATCGCGTCGGTCTGCTCGGCGTCCAACCCGCCGCCGCGGGCCGTGACCGGAAATTTCTTCATGATCTTTTCAGCGGCGTCGGCTTTCCCGTCGGAGCGACGGATGATCCGAATGATCTGATCGAGCACATCGAAGATCAACGCGAAACCGTTCAAGATATGGATTCGCTTTTCCAACGCCGTCAATTCGTTGGTCAGCCGATTGGTGATCACATCCAATCGAAAATGAAGAAAATGCCACAGCATCTCCTTCAGGCTCATACGGTTCGGCGTGCCGACTTCGGGATTCTCGGTCGGTTCCAAACAGGTCAAGTTGACGTTGAAGTTGTTTTGCAACTGAGTGTGCTTGTACAGGTAAGCAAGCACCTTGTCTTCATCGGCGTCTTTTTTCAACAAGACATCGACGCGGACCTCGTCGGTGGACAAGTCGCGTACTTCGACCACTTGCGGCAGCTTTCCGGCGAAAACGATCTCGGCCATCCGTTCGACCATCGCCGACTTGTTAACGCCAAACGGGATCGAAGTGATCTGCAACGTCTTGCCGCTGCCGCCGCTGGCCACCAGCTTGGATGTGCCGCGCAGCTTGATCGTTCCTTGCCCGGTGGCGTAGATCTCACGCAGCTCTTCCTTGCTATTGATCACCTGGCCGCCGGTGGGAAAGTCGGGACCTTGCACCGCGTCGTTGGCGACCAATTGATAGTTTTTGATCTCCGGGTCTCGCAGCAGTTTCAGCAGCGCGCTGCCGACCTCCTTCAGGTTGTGAGGGGGAATGTTCGTCGCCATGCCGACGGCGATTCCAGTCGCCCCGTTGACCAACAAGTTGGGCACCCGGCTTGGCAAGACCACCGGTTCTTCTTTGCTGCCGTCGTAGTTGGGCTTGAAAGCGACGGTCCGCGTCGCCAGGTCGGCAAGCACTTCGGCGGCGATCGGCGTCATGCGGCATTCGGTGTAACGCATGGCGGCGGCGTTGTCGCCGTCGACGCTGCCGAAGTTGCCGCTGCCGTCGACCAGCGGCATCCGCAACGAAAAGGGCTGGGCCATTCGCACCAGCGCGTCGTAGATGGAACTGTCACCGTGAGGGTGATAATTCCCCATCACGTCACCGACGACTTTGGCGCACTTGCGATGTTTCGACGAAGCGGTCAGTCCCTGCTGGCCCATCGTGTACAAGATTCGCCGCTGTACCGGTTTCAAACCGTCGCGGACATCGGGCAGAGCCCGGCTGGTGATGACCGAAAGGGAGTAGTTCAGATATTTTTCCTGGGCGGCATGGCGGAGCGGTACTCCGCGCAGCAGCGTGTCCTCCACGTTGTCGAACAACGACCCGTTCTTGCTGCCCGACCGCTTCCTGGAAGTCGACGTCTTTTTCTTGGTGGTTCGTTTTCGGCGTTTTGCCATGGTTCCCTGTCAAGGAGGGGTGGGGTGATTGTGCTGGCCGTCCCGCCTTCCCTGCCATCGCCGGCGGCCCGGCAGGCGAGAAATTAGGTAGTTTGTGCCGGAAACGCTAGCCGAGCCGTTTGCGGCGAGCGAAGCAACCCAGGCACCAAGGCGGGTTATAGCGATCAAATGCGTCGAAGTGAAACCGCTGATCGCGGGAAGCTGGGTGATCGGGGCTGGAAAGGTTATCTCGCGGTCCGCTTTGCTCCGAAACAGAGCGATAACACCAGTCCTTAGCCAAGACGCAGTCTGCCTGCAGAAAATGCGACCCATCAGGTTCACGGAGGAACCGGACGATGAAACATCTGATTTTTCGAGTTGGCCTCTACACAATGGCCGCCTTCCTGGTCATCGCCGGGACCACTCTGGCCCACGCCCAAGGACACGAGTTTGTCGTCGGCGGCCAGGTCGTCAGTGACGAAGTCACCGCACCTGCCGACAGCTACGTCGGTGACTTGACCATGAACCAAGCCGGCTGCAGCTCGTGTGGCGGCGGCAAATCGGGTCGCGCCAGCATCTTGAACCTGTTTGGCGGTTGCCGCAACGATTGCGGCGGCTACGTTCCTCGCGGTTACGGACGTCCCGACCTGTTTTACAACTACTACACCCAGGGCAACTACAACCAGGCGAACGCTCAGATGTACATCTCGCCGTTGCCGACTCCGCCCAACGTGGGACACACGTTCTTCACCTACCAGCCCTTCTATCCCCACGAGTTGCTGTACTGGCACAAGGACCGATTCCACAACTACTACGACTCTGGCCGGGGCATGAACCGAACTCGCGCCGTCTACTACAGCCCGCCGGTTCGGCAGGCGATGAAGAATTTTTACTGGAACAAACTTCGTTTGCCGCGATAGTTGACCGACATCGCCAGGGAAGAATTTTCCGGCCAACCCACGACACGTTCACAAGCACCAACACGACACCCAACCACTGGGCAAGAATCATGATCCGACGAATAATCCTCGCCGCCAGTTTGTTTTCGGCCCTGGTCGCTGTCGGCGGTTCGGGCGCCACTGCCGGTGATCCCTACGCGATGACGGAAGTTTGGGCTCACAACTTTGCCATGGATCGACCTTGGCACGGGCCGTACTACCATCAGCAATATGGCCAGCCGCTGGCGCTGGTCGTACCGCCGACTGCCCACATGCGCCAGACGTTGTCGTGGGGCGTGAGCCAAAACCTGATGCGGCCGCTGCACCATCAATTTGGCCGCAGCGCGACCTCGCCCGGCGTGGCGCCGCGTGGCGCCTTTCGGCCGACACCGCCGTGGCCCAGCCACACCGATCAGTTCGGGATCTACTACGTTCGCGGACCGTGGTAGGGCGTCGGCGAGCTCTCCGAGCTCGCAACGAATCATCCTGCCCGTCGGCGACTTTTCCAAAGTCGCATTGCGTACGCAGTGCGGAGAACTGGCCGCGATGCGAGCTCGGAGAGTTCGCCGGCGATTGAACAGACAACAGACGGTTGACAGTGCGCAGTTGGTGGAAGGGGGCACGCTTCCGCCAACTGCTCACTGTCAACCGTTTTTTCTTTTGCCCCGGCTTGTCTGTCTTTGGCTCCGACTTGTCTACCTGCGGGAACTCGATCGGTGGAGTCCTTCCCACCTTTTGGGCAATCTCTTCCTCTCCCACTGCCCCTGTCGTTTTTGCGCTCTATGTTTGCGTGGGTCATCCGACCAATAGCTGACAATAGGTCGGTTCGATCGGGATGAATGATCGGCAAAGTCGTCATGACCCTCACTAGCGCTTCCCTTGCCTGGCCGGCAAGTGGCCGAGGCGCGCGGGATATATCGGTTATAGCGACGAAGGAATACCAGACATGCGATCCGCCAATCCAACAGCACGCCCCGAAGCGAATCGTCAGCAGCAGTTCGAAGACGTCAAGCGACGAATTCACAGCAAGCTAGTCGACAAACTGGACCTTTCCCGCGTCGGCGATCTCAAGGGTGACACCCTCAAACGCGAAATCCGCATGGTGGTCGAACACCTGTGCGACGCGGAGGAAACGCTGCTCAATCGCCAGGAACGCGAACGGATCGTCGACGAAGTGATCGATGAGGTGCTCGGCCTGGGACCTTTGGAATTGATCCTCAAAGACGCGGCCGTCAGCGACATCCTGATCAACGGTCCGAAGAACATCTACGTCGAAAAAGGCGGCCAGATGCAGAAGTCGGAGGTGGAGTTCCGCGACGGCAAGCACTTGCTTCAGATCATCGACCGCATCGTCAGCAAAGTGGGCCGCCGCGTCGACGAAACCTCGCCGATGGTCGATGCCCGCTTGGAAGATGGTTCGCGTGTCAACGCCATCATCCCGCCGCTGGCTTTGGACGGAGCGGCGGTCAGTATTCGTCGTTTCGGCAGCAACCCGCTGAAATTGGAAGACCTGCTGAACTACAAAGCGTTCACGCCGGAAATGGTGATGCTGCTGGAAGGTTGCATCAAGGCGCGGTTGAACATGATCATCGCCGGTGGTACCGGTTCCGGGAAAACGACGCTGCTAAACACACTGTCGTCGTTCATCGGCCACAGCGACCGTATCGTCACGATCGAGGACGCCGCCGAATTGCAGCTGCAGCAAGATCACATTGTGCGTTTGGAAACGCGGCCGGCCAACATCGAAGGCAATGGCGCGGTTTCGGCAACCGACCTGGTCAAGAACGCCCTGCGTATGCGTCCCGAACGAATCATCATCGGGGAATGCCGTGGCGGCGAGACGTTGGACATGTTGCAGGCAATGAACACCGGTCACGACGGTTCGATGACCACGATTCACGCCAACACTCCGCGAGACGCGATCGCCCGTTTGGAAACGCTGGTGATGATGGCCGGTTTTGAACTTCCGGTCAAAGCGATTCGGCAACAGGTGTCCGGTGCGGTCGACGTGTTGATCCAAGCCAACCGTTTGCAAGGCGGACCGCGCCGCGTGACGGCGATCACCGAAGTGGTCGGCATGGAACAAGACACCATCGTCATGCAAGACATTTACAAGTTCAACCAACAGGGCATCAACGAAGAGGGCAAAGCATACGGGCATTTCGAGTGCACCGGTGTTCGCCCAAGTTTCATGGACAAATTGGAAGCGGCAGGTGTGCGTTTGCCGGCCAGTGCGTTCCGAGAACGAGTCATGATGCAGGCCTGAATTGGCGCTGCTCGCCCACCACTTCCCAAACCATCCCTTCCCATTTCCTGACCTCAGTAGTGCAGCCATGAGCGGAATTGTCATCATCGTAGCGGTCGGCGTCTTTGTGGCGTCGATCCTTGCTTTCGCTGTCAACGTCATGATCCCCGGCGAAGATTCGACGACCACCGAAGATCGGTTGGCGGAGATGGCGTCACGGCGGCGCAGTAGTAGTGGCGGCGAAGAATCCGAGCAGGGTTCGCTGCTGCTGTCCAGCGGCTTGGACGATTCGGCCAACGCCTTGGCAAAGTTCTTGCAAGGCATGCCCGCGCTGACCGACTACCTGGAACAAGCCGACATCAAAATGCCGCCGGCGCAGTTCGCATTCATCTGCCTGGCCTGTTTTGGCGGCGGGATCCTGGCCTGCTTTGTCACGCCGGTGCCGGTATTGCTGGGACCGATCTTGGGCCTGATGTTTGTCGCCCTGCCGATCGGATGGGTGATGTTGAAACGAAAACGACGGCTGGCCAAGTTCGGCTTGCAAATGCCCGAAGCCCTGGAATTGCTCGGTCGTTCGCTTCGAGCGGGCCACTCGCTGAACGCTGGATTCGGCCTGGTTGCTACGGAAATGGAAGCTCCCCTGGCGACCGAGTTCGGCCGCGCGTTCGAAGAGCAGAATTTCGGGATTCCGCTGGACGAAGCGATCGAAGACATGGCCAATCGTGTGCCCAACATGGACTTGCGGTTCTTCGCCACTGCCGTGGTGCTGCAGCGGCAAACCGGTGGTGACCTGGCCGAAATTTTGGACAAGATCGGACACCTGATTCGCGAACGATTGATGATTCTCGGTCAGATCCAAGCCCTCACTGGCGAAGGCCGGATGAGCGGTGCGGTGCTGCTGGCCATGCCGCCGGTGTTGTTCCTGGTGATGCTGAAGCTGAACTACGAATACGTGATGATGCTGTTCACCGACGAAATCGGACGCTATCTGTTGTGTGGTGCTTTGGCGACTCAGATCGCCGGTGCGATCGCCATCAAAAAGATCATCACGATCAAGGTTTAAAAGGACAACAGGCCCTACCACACACCCCTATCAACCAAGCCGCACAAACCACCTGACTCCCCAACGGGTTTTGCTAGGAATTTTTGATCATGACTACGTTGCTGATCTCCGCCATCGGGCTCAACCCCGTCACCATCACCTCGATCGCGATTTTCATTGCCGTCTCGGCGGTCGCCTGGGTCGTGCTTGGCCGCGTCAGCGGTGACGACAAGCCGCGCGCCGAAGCGCGGTTGGAAAAGCTGAAGAATCGTCGCCGCGGCAACGTGGAAGAGATGGGGGAAGACGAACGGCAGAAAAAGAAAAACGATGCCCTGGCCTCCGTACTGGAAAAAGCGACCTCGCCACTGGGCGACAAGGTCTCCGGCAACGAAAAGGAAATGGGCAAGCTTCGCGAGAAACTTGTCAACGCCGGCTTCCGTCGTGAATCGGCACCGGTCGTCTTCAAGGGAATGCAATTCATCCTCGGTGGTGTCGGATTGGTGATCGGTGGCGGCGTCGGACTGTTCACCGACGGCTTCTCACAAGGCCTGCTAATGAAATTGGCCGGCGGCATCGTGATCGGTTACATGCTGCCCAGTTTGGCACTGGGACAACTCGCCAAACGGCGCATGGAAAAGGTCTTCTTGGGTCTGCCCGATGCATTGGACTTGATGGTCGTCTGTGTCGAAGCGGGGCTGGGGATGGACCAGGCGCTGCGAAAAGTGGCCGAGGAAATGAACAAGAGCCACAAAGAAATCGGTGAGGAATTCAGCATCGCCAACCAGCAATTGCAGTTCGGTCGTACCCGCAACGAAGTGCTGCAGGCGCTCGGTTTCCGTAGCGGTGTGGATGACCTGAAACAACTCGCTTCGATTCTGATCCAGGCCGACAAGTTTGGCTCCAGCGTCGCCACCGCCCTGCGTGTGCAAAGTGATTCGATGCGTACCAAGCGACGGCAGATCGCCGAAGAAAAAGCGGCCAAGACAGCGGTGAAGATGATTTTCCCGCTCGTGCTGTTCATCTTCCCCGGTATCTTTGTCGTGCTGGTCGGTCCTGCCGGGATCAACATGTACCGCAACATGCTCAGCAACTAACCATCAATTGCCAACATGTCCGGGAACGACCAGAACCGGATGGGGGCTTCTGCGAATTCGATCTTGCACGAAGCCCTGCCCGAACCGGTCGTCCACTTCCAGCGGCATCACCAGCATTAACTTGCTGGCTTCCTGCAGCGGATTGGGCGGGGCAACCTCACCTGCCTGGGGTCGCAGGTGGTAGTCCAGCCCGTTTTCGCCAGCCGTTTTTGCCATCGCGCTGTGAATCGCTTGATGGGTCTTGGTCAGCGCGGCACTGAACTGTTCGGGCTCCAACGTCGCACCCGGCTGAAGCGCTTCCAGAATCGAACGCATGTTTTCGAATTGCTCTTTTTCGATCACCAGGTTCAGCGTCACGACCGACTTTTCCCCAGCCAAGCCGAACACCCAGGCAGCGGCGCGGCTTTCGACATCGCATTCGCCTCCAACCACCATCGAGATCTTCCCGACACAATCTCTCAACAGTTGGTCGTCCCGGCGGATCACCAATACCGGTTTGGGACATCGGGACAGCAGCACGTCGATGACCGTTCCGGCGCTATCGGCACCGACGTGCTCGAACGAACGCCCGAAGGGGCAAGGAACGATCACCACGTCGACGGCATGATCGGCGAGTGCGGCGAGGATGGAGTCGTACGAGTCATCTTGCTTCTTGGCGATCGGTCGCGCCCCGGAGATCTCCGCCGCGCGGGGCGGGGCGAGATCCTGATGCTCGTCTTCCCTGCCATCTCGCGCATCCAAGACAAGTGTCTCGACGTTGAAACGGTCACGCAGGTAGCAGGCGGCATCGACCGCTGCGTCATCCTGGGAAGAACCATCCAACACCAGCAGCACTCGCGATGGCTTGATCGGCGTGATCGACGCTGCCGAACCGACTTGCGAGCGTTCGAACATCCGCATCGACTGGTCAACTTCTCGGTCAAGATCGCTCGATTCAGATTCACCCATGACTCGCTAACTCCGGTATCCAACCCAGGTTGTGGGCCAGCATGACGTAAACAATGGCGCCCGCCACCTGAATCAACATGATGGAACCGCCTAACTTCAAGAACATTCCCCAACCGACATGTTGGCCCGCCTCGCGCTTGAGCGCGTAGATTGCGATCACACAAGAAATCGACCCGATCGGCGTTCCGTTGCCGCCCAGATTGCAGCAGATGATCAGCGTCCACCACAACGGTTCGGCCGGTACGCCGCTAGCGCTGATGTCCTTGACGATCGGAATTAGCGTTGCCGCAACGGGAATGTTGTCGACGATCGAACTGGCGATCGCCGAAAAACCTCCCAACAGCGGCACCAACAGCTCCAGCCGATTGTCGGAGATCTCGATCACTTGCTGAGCAACCAGGCTGAGCGCACCGGTCTGTTTGACGCAGCCAATGATAATGAACAGGCCCATGAAAAACAGAATCACGGTCCAATTCACTTTGTGAATCGCATCCTCGACCCCCTTGCCGGCAAACAGCAGCGCCGCCGTCGCTCCGACCATGGCGATGAAATCCATGCCGACGCCCAGCTGCTGGGCAAAGACGAAACCAAACACCGTCAACAACAGAATCAACGCGCTGCGGACCAGCACCTTCTTTTCCTCGACCAGCGCCCAAGGATCAAAGGTCTCAATCTGCTGCTGCAAGGCGGCGCGCTGCTCGGCGGTTTGCTTCCAAGGCATGTCATTGCGAAAGAAGATTCGCAACACAACGATCGCGATGATCAGGCTCACCGCCGCATAGGGAAGCGACACCTGCAAAAAGTGCATGTAGGGAATTTCCGAGGCGGTCCCGATCATGATGTTCGGCAAACCGCTGGCAAACGTGGCGATCGCGCCGCTGTTGGCACAAATCGCAACGCTCAACAGCAGTGGCGCCGGCTTGTAGTCCAGCGATCGACAGATCACCAGAACCAGCGAGCTGAGGATCAACATCGCCGGCACGATCGTCAGCACGGCGACAAAGAAAAAAGTCACGACGCACAAAGTCAAAAACAAGCGTGACGCCTGGCCGCCGGTGAAGCGAACGATGTACATGCCCAGGAAATGAAACAACCCACTCTTGCCAACGACATCGACCAGAATTCCGGTACCGATGATCACCCCGAAGATGTTCAGATCTTCTTCCAGGATGTCGTAGATCTTCGGGTATTCAAAAAGTCCCAGGGCGAGCGCCAGGGCGACCAGAACGACGGCGCCGCACAGAGCGGCAACCGTCTTGTGAAATCGCTCGACCGCGACGCCCACGTAGGTGGCCATCATCACCGCGGCGAACAGCAGCATCACGGCGGGAGAGGAGGGCTGGATTTCTTCACCGACCGAAGCGGCGAGCAGTGGCATCATGCGAACGATTCCCAAGGAGGAGCATCATGATGCGGGTAGGGTAACGAAACCTGCTATTGATTGGAAAGCCTTGCGATTTCCTCACGCAACAAGTCGGCGTTCTTTCGGTTGGCTCGCCAAAGCACATCCAACACGTCTCCGACCACCGGAACAATTCCGACCACAAAATCGATCGCCGCGTTGGCCAGCATTTTCCCATAGATCCGTTTTCTGGCTCCCACACGCATCGCTTGGGTGATCAGCACCAGGTGTGACGCCAACGTCACCAGATCCCCGATCCCCGGGATGACTCCCAGAATGCCGTCCCAACCCAGCCGAATTCGGGTACCCGGTATGACGATCATGTCGTCCATCAGCCAGGCGACGCGGTCCGCCTTGGCTTGAATTTTGTCCAATTGATCGATGGAAAGGTGTTTCGATTTCATAGCAGCACAGGCACCATCGGAAAGCGAACCGGGCGGACAATCCATTCCCCGCGACGAAAATTCCGGCAATGATGTATCCCTTTCGTAGGCCGATTTGTCCCAAGTCGGCGTGGGCACAACTTGGCTCTGGAAAGTACCGACTCGCCGACTTGGGACAAGCCGGCCTACGAAGGAGCATTGATGGTTGATTCACCGACGTTGAAAGGCGTTGTGATCGGCGCCGGCTATTTCAGTGACTTTCATCTGGATGCCTGGAATCGGATCGCGGGTGTCGAAATCGTTGCGATTTGTGATCTCGATCGCGACAAGGCCGAAGCAGCGGCAAAGAAACACCACGTTGAAACGGTGCTGACCGATCCAGCCGAGGCGATGGGTTGTCCCGAGATCACCTTTGTCGACATCGCCACGCCGCCAGCGAGCCACCTGGAACTGGTTCCATTGGCGATCCAGCATCGTTTGGCGATCATCTGCCAAAAACCGGTTGCTCCCACCGCGGCGGAAGCGAAAACCATTTTCGACCTGGTCCACCGCTACGAACAGCCGTTCATGGTGCACGAAAACTTTCGGTTTCAACCCTGGTATCGTGAGATCCGCAGGCTGATCGACACCGGCGCGATCGGATCGAAACTTCACACGATTTCGATGCGAACGCGAATGGGTGACGGCTGGGGCGAGGATGCCTACTTGGCCCGACAACCCTATTTTCGTGAGATGCCTCGGCTGCTGGTTCACGAAACGGGCGTTCATTTTGTGGACACGTTTCGCTTTCTGGCAGGAGAAATCGACAGCGTGCATGCCACGCTGCGCCGTTGGAATTCGGCAATCGCCGGCGAAGACGCGGGGTTGATCACCTTTCGTTTTCAGTCGGGCGCCGTCGGATTGTGGGACGCCAATCGGTACAACGAATCGCTTGCCGACGATCCACGCTACACCTTCGGTAACCTTTGCGTTGAAGGCGATCGTGGCAGTATCTGGCTGGATGAATCGGGTCAGATCACGGTCAAACCACTGGGCGAGCCCGCCGTGACGCACGGCTACGATCACACGAAAGTTGGGTTTGCCGGTGATTGTGTTCGAGCGGCCCAGTCTCATTTTGTTGACGTGATCCGGGGCCGCTGCCAATGTGAAACGTCGGCGGGCGAATATGCCAAAACGCTAAGCGTGGTGGAACAGATCTATGATTCGGCCCAGCCGACCCGAAACATCATTGATCTGAGCCTGACCATTGACGAAACCTTGCCGAAGGCCGATGTCGATCCGCTGAAGTCGATCGCCAAAGATGGTTGGCGGGCGACGACGCTGCGGTTGTATTCCCACTGCGGCACGCACATGGATGCCACTTGCCACTTTTTGACCGACGGGGAAACGATCGACCGTTTGAACCTGCAAGCATGTTGCGGAACAGCCCGCGTCGTGAATCTTGCACCGGCCCAACCGCGCCAGCTGATCACCGTCGAAGATTTCACTGCCGCGGTTGGTGAAGAACTTCGTCCGGGCGAACGTTTGCTGTTTCGCACCGATTGGTATCGGCGATATCCAAGCCCCCAGTACCGCGACGAGTTGCCCCGTATCTCTTTGCAACTGGCACAGTTCCTGGTCGACAAACAGGTGCGACTGATCGGAGTCGAACCGCCATCGGTTGCCGACGTCGGCAACATCCAGGAGGTCACCGAAGTTCATCAAACCCTGTTTCGCGGCGGCATCGTGATCGTCGAAGGCTTGACGAACCTCGACAAGATCGACGCTCCGTTTTGCCAGTTCATTGCGTTGCCGTTGAAGATCGCCGCAGGGGACGGCTGCCCGGTGCGGGCGATCGCCATGACCGGCGGCAGCGAACCCGACCCGCTACAAGCTTTCGGTTTTCAACGCTCGTAGTGGAGATCGCCGAAAGTCTTGGCGACTTTCGCTACGTCTAGCGCAGTACGTCGTACACTTGATCCAATCGGGTGGGCAAGGAATACTTGCGGGTGGAACGATCGAAGCTTGATCACCAACAGCTTCGGCCATCTGCCGGGTTCAGGCGGACCAACAGGACCGTGCCCAGGCATTCCAAGCCCCAACTACTTTTCGAGGTCCTGATGCGAAAGCTCTTATTGGTACTGCTGCTGGTTCCCTTCTGCGTGGCGGTCACGGTCACCACCGGCTGCGGCAAAGAAGAAAACAAAGTGGTCCCACTACCCGACGACTACGACGAAGCTGCTGAAACCGCGCAAGAAGAGGCAGAGCTGGAAACGACCCAGTGACCATCTCTCCCTGAAATGGGGGTGTCGAGCAAATGTCATCCCCTCCTTGTGAGCTACCCCGGTTTCGTTAGCTGGGGTATTTTTTTGTCTTGAGAACGTCCCAGCAGCCGGTGTGGCATCAGTATTTTCCATAAATACCCGCTTGCGGTGTCCGGGTTGACCTTAAAAAAGCTTTGACGACAATAACACCTGTCGAAACTGGCGGTTTCGGCAATTCCGAGATTTCTTTTCGAATTTGCGGCGAGTCTGAGCCGCTCCAACGCGTCTTTGTGTGGGAATCTCCCCGTTTTCTTTCTGTTTTGTATTTCTGAGGTATCTCTATGAATTCACTTTCGCGAAAGCGAAGCGCTTTCACCCTGGTGGAACTGTTGGTGGTCATCGCGATCATCGGCGTTTTGATCGGTCTGTTGCTGCCAGCCGTTCAGGCTGCTCGTGAAGCTGCCCGGCGAATGAGCTGCAGCAACAACTTCAAGCAAATTGGTTTGGCGATTCACAACTACCACTCTGCCTACAAGCAGCTGCCACGGCATCAAGGTGGGACGTGGGTCGATAACAATGCTCCGACCAACATGAACAACCGTTACTCGCTGTCGTACCTGGTCGGATTGACGCCGTTCATGGAACAGCAAGCGTTGTGGGAGCAAATTTCTCAGCCCAATCAGGACCGGGTTGACGGGGGATTGCAAAACCCGCCCTACCCACCGATGGGTCCGGCGCCGTGGATTGGCCAGTACATTCCCTGGCGGACGGAAGTTCCCACGATGCGATGTCCGAGCGATCCGGGTACCGGTCTGCCGGCGATGGGACGAACCAACTACGCCGCCTGCCTGGGCGATTCGGTGGACTTCATGAACAACGGTCCGATCCAGATTCAGATGGGCGTGGAACGGAAGCCGCCGGCAAACTGGGTTGCGATTCGAGCCCGCTCGGCTTGCCGTGGGGTTTTCGTTGCTCGGAAAGACACCAAGTTCCGCGACATCTTGGACGGTTTGGCTAACACGATCGCCGCGGGTGAAATCGCCACCGACCTGGGCGACCGCGACAACCGTACGATGGCCTCGATCCGAAACGGCACGGCAATGGTCCGCGGTGACGGTGGTGCGGGCCCAGGCGCGAAGACCTGTGCCGACGCTGGGCAGATCAGCCCGACTCGGCCAAGATTCTGGTCCAACGGCATGGACGGCGGAACGGCCCCCACGCTGGCGAACGTCAGCCAAGGCCGAGGTTATCGTTGGGCGGACGCTGGCACCGTATGGAACGATTTCCTGACGATCCTGCCGCCCAACGGCGAGCTCTGCCTCGGTGGCGGGGGGAACGCTGGTGTGGGCGCACCCGGTACCGCGCCCGCCAGTAGCCGCCACCAGGGAGGTGCCCACGTGCTGATGGCCGATGGCGCCGTCATTTTCATGACCGACTCGATCGAAGCGGGCAACTCGCGGCACGAAAGTGTTTGGCGAAACGGCGTCGGTGGCGCTGTTCCTGGATCGGAAAGTCCGTTTGGTCTCTGGGGTGCCCTCGGTACCCGAGCAGCCAAAGAAGTGATCGAAGAGGAACTGAATCAGTAGCCTCTCGCTCGAAGAACTTCAGCGACCCCGTCCATCACCGATGGGCGGGGTTTTATTCCATCGGCGATTTCTCCGAAATCGCATGTGGTGAGCGCGTAGCCAGTTCGGAGAACTGGCCGACGGACTCAACCTAACCAAGAATCTCCCTAGGAATGGGCGACCTGGGTAGGTACGATCCGAACCAGACAAGAGGATCGTTCGTAATTGCGACGAGATCCTCACCATTCGTACGCGAGTCGACATTTTGTCTCGTCATACCGCCCGAATCGCTCTGATCGCCTATGTGATTGGCGGCTGGTTGCTTCCAGCTGCTCATCATCATGGTTTGCATCAGCATCGCGACGGAGCGTCTGCGACCGCTTGTCACCACCAAAGCGAACATCACCAGCATCCTTCCGCTGCGGACGGTCATCATTGTGATCACCATCACGATGACCAGCCGGAATGTGCCGATTCGGAAGCCGGCGACCAGCAATCCCTCGTGGCGTCGTCAACCCACCAACATTGCGTGGGCCTTTGTGCGCTCTGTTTGGCTCGCACGCTTTCACCAACTCGATCGGGCAGCGGGAATCATGTTCAGTGGTCACCCGTATCGAGTCGCCTGTCGGTCGGTGTCGATTTTGTCTGGGTGATGCCCGGACACACCGGTTCGCATTTCTGTCGCGGACCACCGGTAGCGGTCTGAATGATTTTTTTCCGCCGGGTTTGCTGTGATCATACGCCGGCAGGAAACAGATTTGTTTTTGATCGGTAGCAGCTGCGCACATCCATCGTCTGCGCTGCTTTTCGATCTGCGAGCGGTTTTGCAAAGCCGCACCCTATCCTTGATTCATTCAGTCCTTCTTTGGTTTTTTCATGTTCACAAAAAATAGAAATCGAGCCCGCCGCTGCGCGTCGGCAAATCTTCGTGTCGGGTTTACGTTGGTGGAGTTGTTGGTGGTGATCGCCATCATCGGTGTGTTGATTGGTTTGCTATTGCCGGCGGTTCAGGCGGCCCGCGAAGCGGCGCGGCGAATGAGCTGCAGCAACAATTTCAAGCAGATCGGATTGGCGCTTCACAACTATCATGCCGCCTACAAACAATTGCCTCGTCACCAGGGTGGCACGTGGGCCGACAACAACCAACCGCTCAACATGAACAATCGGTTGTCGTTGTCGTTTTTGGTCGGTTTGACCCCGTTCATGGAACAGCAAGCATTGTGGGAGCAAATTTCTCAGCCCAACCAGGATCGGGTTGACGGAGGAATACAAAACCCGCCCTACCCACCGATGGGTCCGGCTCCGTGGATCGGCCAGTACATCCCGTGGCGCACGGAGGTTCCGACGCTTCGGTGTCCCAGCGATCCGGGGACCGGTCTGCCGGCGATGGGACGAACGAACTACGCCGCCTGCTTGGGCGATTCGATCGACTTCATGCACAACGGCCCGGTTCAAATCATGATGGGCGTGCTGGTGAATCCGCCGCAAGCTTGGGTTCCCAATCGAGCTCGGGCGGCCTGTCGCGGCGTCTTTGTGGCGCGGCAGGACACCAAGTTCCGAGACATTCTGGACGGCTTGGCCAATACGATCATGTCGGCTGAAATCGCGACCGACTTGGGGGACCGCGACACTCGTACCATGCCCTCGATCAACAACGGCGTTCCCGAAGTTCGTGACGAACCTGACCACTGTGAACACGAATCGCAGATCAGTCCCACCCGGCCAAGATTCTGGTCCAATGGAATGGACGGTGGAATGGCCCCCACCTTGGCAAATGTTGGCCAAGGTCGCGGTTACCGTTGGGCTGATGCCGGCACGGTATGGACCGACGTCAACACGATTTTGCCGCCCAACAAGTATCTCTGTTTTGGTGGCGGTGTCGGAGCGCCCGGCATCGCGCCACCCAGCAGCCGGCATCAAGGCGGTGCCCACATTTTGATGGCCGACGGTGCGGTGATCTTCATCACCGATTCGATCGAGGCGGGCGACATTCATCATGGCAACGTCTGGCTCAACGGCACGGGACCTTCCGTACCCGGTTCAGCAAGTCCTTACGGGCTGTGGGGCGCGCTGGGAACACGGGCCAACAAAGAAGTGATTGAGGAAGAGCTCAATCAATAGAGTGTCGGCCAGTTCTCCGAACTGGCTACGCGCAAACCACGTGCGATTTCGGAGAAATCGCCGACAGTCGGCCAGTTCTCCGAACTGGCTACGCGCAAGCCACGAGCGATTTCGGAGAAATCGCCGACAGTCGGCCAGTTCTCCGAACTGGCTACGCGCAAGCCACGTGCGATTTCGGAGAAATCGCCGACAGTCGGCCAGTTCTCCGAACTGGCTACGCGCATGCCACGAGCGATTTCGGAGAAATCGCCGACAGTCGGCCAGTTCTCCGAACTGGCTACGTGCATGCCACGTGCGATTTCGGAGAAATCGCCGACAGTCGGCCAGTTCTCCGAACTGGCTACGTGCATGCCACGTGCGATTTCGGAGAAATCGCCGACGGGTCAATCGGGCTTGCGCTGCGCCGTGATGCCGCATCGTTTTTCAACGATTTGCAGATGATGTTGCAGATGGCCGGCGGCGATCCAAGCGATGGCCCGTACCGTCACTCGGACTCCGTCCACCTCGGCCGATCGATCCCATGCTTGGGGGATGATTCGCCGCAGCAGCAACAGGTTGGCGGTGCGCAGCGACACGATCTCGTCGATGATCTGCCCAAAATTTCCCAAGCCAAAGCGGGCGTCGGCGTATTGGTTTTCATCCCAGCCCGGTAACGTGGTTTCGTCGCCGGCGGCCAGCCGCAGCATGCGATAACCGAACACGCGTTCGGCGTCGGCGCAGTGCTCGGTGACCTGGCGAATGGTCCAACCATAGGGCCGATGAATCTTGTCAACTTGCTCGGTACTCAGGCGACTGGACAATTCACCCAGCCAGAATATCTGAGTGTCCAAAACCTCCATCACGCAATCACCAGGGACGTTGTTGATCAATGCGCGGTGGTAGTCGGCGATGTATTCGGTGTCGGCCGGTCGGCGGCTGGCAATCGGAACCATGGAAAGAAAACAACAAGCTGGAAGGATGGGAATCTGAGCTATGTGATCGTTATCATCATGCCACTTCGCACTGCGAAGTCTACACCAGGGAGGCAAGCAGCTCGGCAGTCGCGGAAATCGCTTCCAGATCGATCGTGTGTTGGCCAAGGAAGGAATGGAACTCGATCTCCACGCCCCCATCTCGCAACATCTCATGCAGCGTCTGGGCGCTCGAAAACGGCAGCAACGGGTCGATCGTTCCATGCGACTGATAGACCCGAGTCTCATTCAAACGCGACAGGTTGGCTTGCCACTGCGGCTGGCAGACCAGGGTGCTTGAAAATTGAAACAGCAGTTTTGGTGGGGCGATGCTGCCGCGCAGCGCGGCATTCATCGTCAACATCGCTCCTTGAGAAAACCCGCCCATCACGATCGGCACATCGGCACCTCCCAATTCGTCCTTGACCGCGGCGATCGATTGGCAAATCCGCTCGGTCGCCTCGGCGATTCCGGGTGGCTCTTCGTTGTGAAGTTGATCAAAGCGATCTGCTTCGAACAGTTCCATCAGCAGCGCCATGTTGATCGGCCACCACGCATGTCCGTCGGGCATGCCCAATTCTTCCAGGGTATGAGGGGCTTCGGGAAAAACGAAGCGAAAAGAGGAAGCGAGATCACCAAGGTGACCGATCCACTCGGCCGAAATCCCAACCAGGTCGTTTCCCGACGCGCCATAACCGTGGCACAGAATCGCCGCGATCTGGGGCGCAGGCCCACCATCGACAACGACGCATCGGAGGGACCCGTACTGGGCAAGGCGGGCTTGAATCATGTTGGTTCCTGTCGCAGGCCGATGGGGACAAGTCAGCGATCGTTGGCTAGCAGCAATTACCGAGACTTGGCAGGATCGTCCCGCGAAAGGAGGTCATTCGCCCGATGTCGGCATGCCCAGCTGCCGCATCTTTCGATATAGATTCGATCGATGCAACCCAAGGCGCGCCGCCGCATCGGTCATGTTTCCGCCACAAGCGGCGATTGCCGCATCGATATGGTCGATCTGAAAGTGGCGGGTGGCGTCGGCCAGGGTCGTGTCCGGTCCGATCCTGGCCCCGGCGATTCGACTGGCCGGTGAACCGCTGAGCATCAAATCGGCTGCGCCAATCTGGTCCTCGCTACACAGGTAGCAAACGCGTTCGATGGTGTTTCGTAATTCGCGGATGTTGCCGGGCCAGGCATGAGACCGCAGCGCCTGTTTGGCCGATTCGTCAAACATCGGAACCCGTCGACCGATCTCGTAACAGAAATGGTTCAAGAAATGGTCGGCCAGCAGCAAAACGTCATCGCCCCGCTGGCAAAGGGGCGGCAAGGTCAGCGACACCACGTTCAGTCGGAAAAACAAGTCCTGGCGGAACTTCTTCTGTTCAATCAATTCCTCCAGCGGCTGGTTGGTGGCCGCGATGACTCGTACGTCGACCGGAATCGTTTGCGAACCGCCGACGCGGACCACCACTTTTTCTTCCAGTACTCGCAGCAGCTTCGCCTGGCCGCCGGGGCTCATGTCGCCCACTTCATCCAAGAACAGCGTGCCGCCGGCCGCCAGTTCAAACTTTCCAGGCCTGGTCTGATTGGCGTCGGTAAAGGCTCCCTTCTCGTGGCCAAAAAGTTCACTTTCCAGCAACGTTTCGACCAGGGCAGCACAATTGACGGCGATGAACGGTCCGCTGCGCCGATCGCTTTCGTAGTGAACGTGCCGGGCCAGTACTTCTTTGCCCGTACCATTTTTTCCCAGAATCAAAACGGTCAAATCGGTCTTGGCCACTTTAGCCGCGCTCTGTCGAACGGCGTCGATTGCTGGATGACGACCGATCAGCTGAGTTGCCGAGGCTGCATCGTCGACCAGGCGATCACGAGATTCGGTCAAAGATCGGCGTTTGCGCTGCGATTCGATCGCCACGGCGGCGTGGGAGGCCAGATCGGCAAGCACGGCGACGTCAAAAGCGTCAAAACCGGCACCATGATGGTTGATCGCCTCGAATACCCCGATCAGTTCATCACGACGGCCACCCATCGGCACAGCCGCCAAAGAACGCGTTTGGAAATCCAGCTTCTGATCGACCTTGCGATTGACGCGCGTTTCATCGTCGCTGTCACTGTTCCAGATCTTCGGTTCGGCAGTCCGCAACACTTCGCCGACGACACCAGCACTATCGTCCACCTCCAATTGGTTGCCTTCGATACCCAGTGCGGGCCGGCCGATCAATTTCTTGCGGCGACGATCCCACAAAAAGATGCTGGCCCGTTCGCAATTCAACAACTCGGTGGCCGTATCGGCGATCTTGTGCAGCAGCGCATCATCATCATCCAGCCGCTGCCATTCGGCGGCCGCCTTCAAGACCGCCGACAGCTGAGTCACCCGTCGTTGGTGCCGACCCTGGGAATCAATTCGCTGCAGTGCCGCAGCCAAAACCAAGGCGGCATCCTTCAGCAGGCTCAGTTGCTTGTCGCCGCGCTGGTCGGCGGTCATCCGCAGGACTAGCGCCGAAACGGTCGGCGGCGGCAGCAGTGGATCCCCGCCGGTGCGGTCGACGGCCAGGGGAACGACATACCAACCATCAGACGACTGGGCCGAGCTCCGGTCGATCGCGTCGCTGATCAACGATTCGGGAAGCGCAAGCGGCTCGCCCAACCACGACTCGCGTTCCCAGCGGCCGGAGGTTTGGCTGACCAGACCCCCCAGTTCTCCGCCCACCATGCTCAGCACATCGGGCAACACCGAACGGAGAAACCGCTGGCGGTTGAAGTCGTCCTGAAACGATTTGACAAGCTCCAACGCGAATCGGATCTCGGTGGCCTCATCGATAGTCTCTTGCGGATCGATCAAAGTATCACTCACGTCGTCAGCTCGCAGGTTGGACTTGCACAGCTTCACTTCATTCCGTTTCGGTCAGGCGAACCCGAAGACAGGCAAATGGACGAAGGTGCACACACCGCGTTATGTTGTCGGGTGTGCGCCCCGCGCTGCCGGGCATTCCCTTCCAGTAGGAACGATTCGAGATGCAATTCAAGGGTAAAAAAGGTCTCATCATCGGTGTCGCCAACGATCATTCGATCGCCTGGGCGATTGCCAAACAAATCATGGAGGCAGGCGGTGAATGTGGGTTCACCCATCTGCCCGACCGGGAAGACGACGAGCGCCAGCGCAACCGCCGCCGCGTCTCGCAGCTGACCGACAAATGCGAGAACGCAAAATTCCTCGTACCCCTGAACGCGCAAAAGGACGAAGATATCCGCAGCGTTTTCGAGCAAACGGCCGAAACTTTCGGAAAAATCGACTTTCTTCTGCATTCCATCGCTTTTGCCGACACCAAAGACTTGGCCGGCGATACCGTCGATACCAGCCGCGACGGTTTCAAATTGGCGATGGATGTCAGCGTTTATTCACTAATCGCCTGTACAGCTGCCGCCAGGCCGCTAATGAACCACGGCGGGGCCATCGCCACGATGTCCTATTTCGGGGGCGAGAAGTGTGTTCCCGGCTACAACGTGATGGGAATTTGCAAAGCCGCTCTAGAAGCGGCGACCCGCTACCTGGCCTACGACCTGGGACCCTCAGGAGTTCGAGTCAATGCGCTGTCGGCCGGCCCGATTCGCTCGTTGGCCGGTCGCGCTGCCGGTGTCGAAGACATGCTGAAGCTCTACCAACACATGGCCCCGCTGGGACGAAACGTCAGCCAGGAAGAAGTCGGCCGTACCGGTGCTTTTTTGCTAAGCGATGCAAGCGAAGGGATCACCGGTGAAGTACTGCACGTCGACGGAGGCTACCACGCCATGGGCAGCCCAGGCCGACTGCTCGACAACTGGGGAAGTAGCTGATAGCTGATAGCGAATAGCAAATAGCCAGAAACGACCGCCTACAGCCTACTGCCTAAAAACCTACCGCCTAAAAAACAAGGACTTTCTACCATGGTTCGCACCGCCAGCACCATGTTGCCGCTTGGCACTTCGGCGCCCGATTTTTTATTGCCTGATACCGAGGGGAATGTCGTTTCGCTCAGCGACTTTTCCGGCAGCCGAGCGTTGTTGGTGATCTTCCTGTGCAATCACTGTCCGTACGTCAAACATGTGGCCGACCAGTTGAAGGCGCTATCGGATGATTACATGCCTCGCGGCGTCGGTGTCGTTGGCATCAGCAGCAACGATGCGGACAAGTACCCCGATGATTCGCCCGCGGCGATGGCCGAGGAAAAAGCGCAGCGTGGGTACCCGTTTGCCTACTTGTATGACGAGGACCAAAGTGTTGCTCAGGCTTACGCGGCAGCCTGCACCCCCGACTTTTTCCTGTTTGATGCCGATCAGAAACTGGTCTATCGAGGGCAGCTCGATGCCAGCCGGCCCAACAGCGGGATTCCGGTAACGGGCCAGGATCTGCGAACCGCGATCGACGCGGTGTTGGAGGGCGGCTTGCCCAGCGACCAACAAACTCCCTCGCTTGGCTGCAACATCAAGTGGAAAGAGGGCAACGAGCCGCAGTACTTCAACCCACAAGGCTCGGCGTGAGCAACGAAGCGGGCGGCGGAGCAGCCTCCTCCGGGCCTTACCTGCAGGAGCTTACGTTGCGGTTGGCGCTGGCGGCGTCGACGCTGGACGATTCACTGCGTCGCCTTCACAGCACCTGGCTCGTCAATCAACAGCGATCCGACGGCGGTTTCGCCGGTCGCGAGGGTGAAAGTGATCCCTACTACACCGCGTTCGCACTGCGGTCGCTGTGGATCCTGGACGGCTTGGACCCGCAGAGCGGCGATCGGGCAGCTTCTTTCCTGCGAGGACGGATGGCCGGTCGTGAGTCGATCATTGATTTGATTTCTTTGATTTTCGCAGCGGCGATTTGCGAAATGGCAGTCGGCGCGGTGGTCATCGACGACGAAGACGATCAATGGCGGGGAAAGGTCGCCGACCTGCTCGCCTCCCTGCGTACCGAGGATGGAGGATTCGCAAAGTCGCCCGATGGTCGCGCCGGCAGTACCTATCAAACTTTCTTGGCGGTGTTGTGTTACGAGTTGATGGAAATCGAAGTACCCGAGCCCGACCGGATCATCCAATTCCTTCAATCGCAATACCACGCCGAAGGAGGTTATCTGGAAATCCGCGCTGCGAAGCGACCGGGAGTCAACCCAACCGCGGCCGCGATCGGCACACTGAAAACTCTGGGCCGTTTGAATCGAGACGACGCCGGTGACACCGCCCAGTTTCTTGCCGGCATGCAGTCGGACGAAGGCGGATTCACTGCCAACACGAGGATTCCGTTTGCCGATCTGCTCAGCACCTTCACCGGACTGCTCACGCTGTCGGACCTCCACGGGATCGATTTGGTCAGCATCGAGGCGGCGGAAAAGTATGCCGGATCGATGCAAGCACCCGACGGTGGCTTCGTCGGCTTCGCACTCGATCAGACCGCCGACGTGGAATACACGTTTTATGGATTGGCAACCCTGGCACTTTGCCGTGGCGTAAGCCTTCATTGGTAGGCTAGGCAGCCAGTTCTTACTCGTACTCGTACTCGTACTCGTGCTCGTGCTCGTGCTCGTGCTCGTGCTCGTACTCGCCAAAAAATGCTGCGAGTACGAGTAGGAAGTACGAGCAAGAACAGAAGGTATTCGGCTTGTTGAGAAAGACGCTATCCTAAGACAAACAAGCCTGGGCAGCCTGAGCTACTTTTTTCATGGCATGCGGATGACCGAAGCACCTGAAACCGTTCAGTTGATCGTCGATGACGTCACCAAGTCTTTTCCGATGGCTGGCCAGCCGCTACCGGTGTTGACCGGCGTTTCTCTGTCACTTTCCGGTGGTGATTCGGTCGCGATCGTCGGCCCCAGCGGAAGTGGCAAAAGCACGCTGATGCATATCCTTGGCACACTGGACCGCCCCGACAGTGGAACAGTCCGGATCGACCAGACCGATCCTTTCTCGCTTGACGAAAACGAACTCGCCGCGTTTCGCAACCGGCACATTGGATTCATCTTTCAAGACCATCATCTGCTGCCACAATTGACGGTGATCGAAAACGTGTTGGTGCCGACGTTGGCTTTTGGCAGCCCCAGTGACGACGATTCGGATCGCGCCGGCCAGCTGCTCGCCTCGGTGGGGCTGGCCGACCGCCTCGGTCATCTTCCCAGCGAACTTTCCGGGGGCGAACGAGAACGGGTGGCCATTGCGCGGGCGCTGCTGATGAAGCCGTCGCTGATCCTGGCGGACGAACCGACCGGAAACCTGGACCGTCGCACTGCTGATGCGATCACGCAGCTGCTTTTGCAGCTGCAGCAGCAGTCCGGGGCAATCCTGATCAGCGTCACCCACAGCGATTCGCTGGCCGAAGCCATGAACCAGCAGCGGCGGCTGGTCGACGGAAAACTGGTCTAAAGGGGGCGGGAAACCTCTTGCCAAAAAGGCGGCCAAAGGCGACACTTTCTCCCTTCACCAAAATCGTTGCGTGACCGCTGGGCCTTGATCGTCGAGGCCCAGTTTCGTTGAATCCGGCTGGATAAGCGGCCGGTTCAACCTGGATCACGCCCGGCAGCAGCAATGACCAGCTGGCTGGCCACCCACGCCAAGATCGCGCTAAAAAAGCGCCAAAAAGGACTCGCCCATGGCTCGATACACCGGCCCCAAAGCCCGCATCAACCGCCGCCTTGGCACACTGATCTACGAAACTGCTGGATCGGCCCGGGCGCTGGATCGTCGGCCCAATCCGCCCGGCATGCACGTCCGCGGACGCCGCCCCAGCAACTACGGTTTGGCGTTGATGGAAAAGCAAAAGATCAAGCACTATTACGGCTTGGGGGAACGCCAGCTTCGCCGTTACTTCGAAGCGGTCGGCCGCAAGCCGGGCAATACCGGTGAACTGTTGTTGCTGATGTGCGAGCGTCGATTGGACAACGTGATTCGCCGGGTTGGGTTCACCAAAACTCGCCCGCAAGCTCGCCAGGGAATCACCCACGGGCACTTTCGCGTCAACGGCGTGAAAGTCACCAAGCCCAGTTATCTGCTTCGTCCGGGTGACGTGGTGGAAATACGGGGGCGTGAAAACTTGAAGAATTTGTACCGCGGCGTGATCGCCAACGCTGCCCCCGATTCGCTGGACTGGGTGTCGTTCGACAGCGAAAACCTGAAGGCAACCGTGTTGGGTTTGCCGGGACCGAGCGACATCAGTCTGCCGGTCGACGCCAACAGCGTGGTCGAATTCCTGTCGCGATAGATCCCTCGGCCGATTTCACGCCAGCAGTCGTTTCAGGCTGCTGGAATGTGTACCGTCTCGTTGCCGCGCTTTTGTCGATGCAGGCTGCCTGTCCTACGGCCTGCCATTACAATACGTGCAAGATTTGCGTCGCATGACGCCTCCGTTTTTTTGCAGAGCATGATTTCTCGATGCACAGTCCTGTAGTTGTTCTTGGCGGCGGTCCCGGTGGATACGCAGCCGCGTTTTTGGCCGCGGACGAAGGTTTGGAGGTCACGATCGTCGAAGCCGAACCGCGGCTGGGCGGAACCTGTTTGCTGCGCGGTTGCATTCCCAGCAAAGCGTTGTTGCATGTTGCCAAAGTGATCAGCGAAGTCGATGAACTTCGCAAAGATTGGGGCGTCGTCTATAACGAAAAGCCGACGATCGACATCGACAAGGTCCGCGCCCGCAAGGAGAAGGTCATCTCCAACCTGACCGGCGGCCTTGCCCAACTGGCCAAACGCCGCGGCGTCAACGTGATCCAGGCGCGCGGTTCGTTCGTGAATTCAACCACGCTGAAGTTGGAAGGCGACCACGTCTCAATCCCCGACGGGGCGACGTTGACGTTCGATCATTGCATCTTGGCCACCGGTAGCGTGCCGGCGATGCCGCCCGCGTTCAACATCGGCAGCGATCGCGTGATGGACAGCACCGGCGCTCTTGCCCTGGCCGATATCCCCGAAACGCTGCTGGTGATCGGCGGCGGCTACATCGGACTGGAAATGGGCAGCGTTTACGCTCACCTCGGTTCGAAAGTGACCGTGGTCGAACTGATGGACGGGTTGCTTCCCGGTGCCGATCGTGACTTGGTCAAGCCGCTGGCCAAACGCATCGACCAGATGTGCGAAGGCCGGGTGTTGCTGAAAACCAAGGTGGGATCGCTGACCGAAGTGGGCGACAAGATCGAGGTGACTTTCGAGGGACCGGGCGAATTCGGGCACCAGCAGTTCGATCGTGTGCTGGTCAGCATTGGACGTCGCCCAGTGACCGACAACCTGGGTTTGGAAAACACTGCTGTGGAAATCAACGACCGCGGCTTTGTGGTTTGTGACGCGCAGCAGCGCACCGCCGATCCACACATTCTTGCGATCGGTGACGTAGCTGGTGACCCGATGCTAGCCCACAAAGCGACTCATGAAGGCCGCGTGGCTGCCGAAGTGATCGCCGGCAAACCGGCTGCGTTTGACAAAGTCGCGATCCCCGCCGTCGTCTTTACCGATCCCGAAATCGCCTGGGCCGGAATCACCGAAGAAGAGGCCAAGCAAAGCGGCCGCAAAGTCGATGTCGAAACCTATCCGTGGGCGGCCAGCGGACGCGCCCAAGCGCTCGGAATCACCAGCGGTTTGACGAAGTGGCTGGTCGACCCCGATACGCAACGGGTCGTCGGATGTGGCATCGTCGGCAGCGGCGCCGGTGAATTGATCGCCGAAGCAGTGCTGGCAATCGAAATGGGATGCGAAGTTCACGACATCACCGAAAGCGTCCACCCCCATCCGACGTTGAGCGAAACGTTGATGAATGCAGGCGAAGTTCATTTCGGCACCGCCACCGAAATCTACAAGCCGAAGAAAAAACCGGCACCGGTAGGGTAACGGTTTTGCAGACCCCGCAAACCATTACGCCGGAATAGTAGCTTCTGAGAGTTCACGAATCCGTTTCGACCAGTTTTCTGTGTCGCTCACAATTTCTTCAAGAATTCGGCACACAGGACCGTTTACTTCGTTGCGGCCTTGTTCCCAATCCTGAACAGTGGATTTCGATACTCCCAAGAATTCGGCGAAGACGGGTTGGCTAACTCGCAATTGCTCTCGAATCGCCTTCATTTCCTCAGCAGAAAAGCTGCGAGGTCGAAGGTTGAGCTTGAGCTTACGCACCGTAACGATTTCGGGAAGTTCTGTTTCGGGCGTTGCACTGTCTAGTTGCTCGGTAAACCGTCGAAGGCGATCGACGAGCTCATTTCCGACACTCTTATTCGTCTTACTCATCTCTGGTTCTCCGCTTTCCACTTTTTCCAAGCCTCATTTTGCGAAGGCCACCTGTTCCCGCTATTACCGGGGCAGCCATAGGAGAGCGTCCGGCTTAGCTGCGACTTGAAATTAGATAGGTGGCACCAAATTGAGAAGCTTAATTTGAAGCTCAGCATGGCTGCAAAGCCCGAAGGGCTGACACAACATCTGCCGGGGTCGCCAGGCCCCGGTGTGCAAGCACCGTTCATCAGTAGCCACGAAGTGGCGACACAAAAGCGGAGTCAACATCTGCACCCGCCTCCTTTTTGTGTCGCCACTTCGTGGCTTCGAGCACTGATTTGCTAGAAACCGGGGCCTGTCGACCCCGGCAAGGCCTGTATCAGCCCTTCGGGCTTCTTTATTTAGCCCGTCGCTTCCTTTCTGCGACTCCACAATCTCCAAAAACAACGAGAGAACTCCGACCCCTAAGCCGGACGCTCTCATGGGGTTGGTCATGATCAGAATCTCAGTTGCCCCAAGAGGTTAGTGAGACCAAATCACCGGGTTTTCTACCAAACAGCCCATTTTTGGGGCGACATGGAGTGGAACCGCCTGAACCCTAGGACGACTGATCCGGCTCGACCCACTGGCCCATGCCCCAGCTGGTCACTTTGCGTTTCCAATCGTCGATCAGCGCTTCGCACAAAAACATTCCGTTGGCGGCGTAGCGGGGAATCAGCCGGCGCGGATCGCTGAACATTCGATAAGCCCATTCGGCGCCAAGTCGCTGCCAGAAAACAGGTGCGCGTTTTGCCGTCCCGGCGATGAAGTCAAACGACGCACCCAGCTGGATACTGACGGCAACGCCCAGCTGCTTGTAGTGTTGGTGAATCCAGCATTCCCCTTTGGGTTGGCCGAACGCGACCAGCAACAAGCTGGCGCCGGAATTTTGGATCCGTTCGATTTGTGCCGCCTTCTCCTCGTCACTCAACTGGCGAAACGGCGGTGATTCGACACCGGCGATCCTCAGCCCCGGATACAGCTGCGCAAGACGCTCGGCGCAAGAGGCAGCAACGGCCGGTTGTCCGCCTAAGAAATAGATGCTCCAGCCTTGTTCGCTGGCGCGCTGGGCAAGGTGGTAAATCATTTCACTGCCAGCCACTCGCTCGGGTAGCGGCTTCTTTCCCAGCTTGCTGCGCCACACGATCGGCTGTCCGTCGGCCAAGATCAAAGCCGCATCTTCGCTGACCCGCTTGAGTTCAGCTTGGCGATGGTGAAGCATCGCGTAGTTCAAGTTCGCCGTGATCACGTAGCTCGGTTCGCCCCGCCGAATCAGGTGTTCGATTTGGTCGACGGCGCCCTCCATGGTCAACCGATCAAACGGCAGGTTCCAAACCACCGTCCGCTCCACACTGGGCACCACATGACGCGGACTCGGTTCGACTTGGGTCGGTAGTTCGGGCGGTGCTGCCGGTGGGTTGACGACAACGGCGGGCACACTTGCGGCAGTCACAAAGTCGGAGGTGGGCAGCATGGCGATCAGACCGATTGGAGCGAAAAACAGCGGGTGGTCAAGGTAAAATTACCTCGCCAATCGGTCCCTCCCCCCAGGCGAATGGAAGTTTGGCGAAAACGCTGCACGTCTGGCGGCCGGAAAAAAGCTCACAAACCCTACACCTCCACAAACTCTACTGGGGCAGCGGCCCCGATGCGGAAAGTGTTTGCAGGTTCTGCTCGTACCGCTCGGCATCCGCGCTGCGACCGCTGCGCCGCAGGAACTCGGCCATCAGCCGATGCATTTCGATGTCTTGCGGATCGTCTGCCAGCGCCTTGAAGATCCACTTCCCCGCGTCCTGCCACTTGCATTGCATCAGGCTGCCGGCGATCTGCCGAGCCAAAGAAGCACTGGGCTGTTGCTGGTATTCCTTGGTCAGCAGCTGAGTGGTCTCCAGCTGCCGATTGAGCCGTTGAAAGGTATCGAAGTGCCCATCCGACTTCTCGCCTTCGTCCAGCCGCCGGTAAGCGGTCGCCAACAGGTAGTGAAGCGAAATATCGTTAGCATGTTGATCGATCGCTGCAGCAACGGTGTCCACCACCTGCTGCGAATCACCCTGATCCTGAAACTGCTGAGCCAACGCTCGCCGCGCAGAAATGTTGTCGGGATGTTTGGCGATGACTGATTGCAACTGTGCAATACCTTCGTCGGCCGCGCCGGTCTTCAGCAGGCAGATCCCCAATCCCAACTCTGCTTTGACGCTATCGCTTTGCTGACGGAGGACTCGGCGATAGTGGGCAAGTGCTTGGCGGTAAAAGAAATGTGACCTCAAGGTTTCGGCCAGTGCTAACCGGGCCACCGTCATTTCCGGCGATTTCTTTAGCCCACTTTGGAAGTGTGCGATGGCATGGGAAGGTTTTCCGAATGCCCGCTTCGTCACTCCCTGCCAGTAATCGACTCGGGGATCGGTCGCGTCGGCGTCTTGCCAGATCGCCAATATCTCAGAAGCCTGATCGGCGTCGCCGCGAGCCAAAAAACCGGCGGTGAACGCTTCCAGGATTGCCGGACCCTGATCTGGAAAGGTTTGCAGCATCGACGGCAAACGAGAACGTAGCGCGACAGCCGATCCGTCGCGAACCTTCATCAACGTTCGCTCTTGTTTGACCGTACTCGGCACAGCCCCGCGCCGGGCAGCCACCTGAAGATGCGCCTCGCTTGCCGCCAAATCGCCTTGGACCCAGGCAAGGCGGCTTCGCAGCAGGGCGACTTCGGCACCTCGCCATCGGCAAATCGCCGCGCGTTGCAGGCAACGATCGGCCTGCTGGAAACGATGAATCCGCAGCGCCGCTGCACCTTGCTTCAGGTAATGATCCGACCCAAACCGAGTGACGGCGGCGACCGCTAGCAGCAACAACACGACCAGCAAGCAGACCAACCGCCAACCGCTCAGCAAGCGTCGTCGCTGGCCGACTTCCTTGTTCGGCGCCTCTTGTTTCCGCGATGACGGCCGATTCGCGCGTTCTCTTTTTGATGATTTTCGCCGCGATCCCATGAGCGATCAAATGTCGTTTCGGAAAATGGTGATCGAATCGGCCGACCCGGTCGACGTGCGATACGGAAAGGTGGCGACGTCCAAGTCACCGTCGGCGTCCCAATCGATCAGTTGACAGGTTGCTGAATCGCATCGATCGACCTGCAAACGATGTCGTACAAATTCGCCGCCATCGGTCTGCTCAAAATAGACCACGCCGTCAAACGTCCCCGCAGGCTGGTCGTCAAGATTCGACTCGACCAGCAGCGCGACTGCGGCGATGTCGATATCATCATCGCCATCGATGTCACCGGCAACCGCTCGATACGCACCCGGCATCTGGCCGACATGATGATGCTGGTAAGGATATTGACCCTGGTTTTCAAGCCATTGCACCGAGTGGCTCGGCTTGGCGATCTCGTCATCAAACGTATCACCGTTGGAAAGCAACACGTCGGTATCACCGTCGCGATCCAGATCGACCAGCTCGATGCCGCTTGAACCGTACGCCGGGTCTCCCGCCTCGTGGATCGTCTCCCGTCGAAACGTCGCGTCACCGTTGTTCAGAAACGCAACCACGGTTTCGTGATGCTGGCTGATCAAAGCGACGAAATCGGTCCAGCCGTCGCCGTTGAGATCGGTGGTGGGAAGGTGGATGCTTCCGGGGCGCTCATCCAACACTTCCGATTCGAATTGAGGCACGCCGCGATTGTTGCCGACGTTGGTCAGCAGATGGATCCCGCCATGGAAATGCATTCCGAATTCCGCCACCACTAAATCTTGGTCGCCATCTTGATCAAAATCGGCGATCCGAACATCGGCCACGCGCATCATTCCCATCTTCAATGCAATCCGTGTCCATGAGCCATCCGGCAAGCGTCGAAACCACCACAACGATCCGCGCTTGTTGTGATTGGGAAAAAAACCTCCCAGATCCGCGACGACAAAATCTTGTGCGCCGTCACCGTCAAGGTCGGCCGGTTCGATGTGGGCGGGATTGGCGACGCGGCCGATCGATTCCATCTGCAACCTTTCACCACTCTGTGTCGCCGACCACAGATATCCGTCGCGCATGTCGGCTAGCGCAAACCGAAAAGGTTCGCCTTTTGCGGACAAGATCGAAACGTGAGAAACGGCGGTCAATTCGCAATCCCCCTCGGCGCCTCGGATCGGAACTTCGATGGGATGAAACAGCTGCGAAGGTTCGGATCGCGAAGGATCCGGAGTTTCAAACGCCAAGCGATCAGGCGCATGCTCCTCGAACCAGGCCAAAGTCGCGTCAAAATCGGGGATCACCAAATCGGTGCGGAGTGATTTTCGGTACAGGTCTATCCCTTGTTGAACCTCGTGATGCCAGCGATCCTTCACAAAACTCGCCGGATTGGGCATCGGGTGGCAAGCAGAACAAAACGTGACGATCGCGTGGTCGGTTTTGGGCGCAACGGCTGTCGACATGGCATCGTCGTCGATCGGCTGGCCGGGCTGACACCCAAGAAGGCAAAGGCATGCCGCCGCTACCAGGAACGAATATTTTGTCGCCACGGTCGCGCAGGCCTCACTGTTGGCGATGGGAATCACGATCGGAGGCATCGTCCGGTCCTTCCGAATCGATTTCGACACCGCATAGGATAAACTGTCGGCTGGGGCCCGTTTCGTTTGATTTCATCTGCGCCGCGCGATCACCAGCAATCTCGTCCAATAACTTTTGAGCGTCTGATTCCGACAATCGCGAATTCGCTTTTCCGTAGCCGACAAGAACGGTTTTCCAGGCAAGTGCTTCCAACGGCCGGTGAAGTTGTTGAAGCAGATCGATCAACTTCGACATCTTCATCCCGTCGCGAACATTGCTTTCCGCCATTTCCTTTCCCAGCAACTGCGTCTGCTCGATCCATTCAGCCCGCTCCTCAGCAGTCGCCGCTTGTTGGGCGGCGCCCAACTTTTTCAACAACTGGGACATCAACCGATAAGCCTGCTTGTCGGTTGGGTCGCGAAGCACGGCCTTTGCCAGACAGTTCACCGCCTGCTTTGGGTCACCTTGATGCGCGCTGAACACTCCCATCGCAACCCAGTAGTCGGCGGTTGCTCTTCCGGACTCCGGGGCGGTTTCGGCCCACTGGCCAAGCGCTGGATAATCTTGCTGCTGAGCGTAGCAACGTCCAAGTAGCGCGGAGGTTTCTGGCTGGTTCGATTTGGCGCGGCGAAGCTCGTCCGTCGCGGTCGACCAATTTCCCTGGCTGATTTCGTGCCGTGCAGTCCCCAAGGCTCCGATCGGTTCAAAAATCTCTTTCAGTGCATCACCGGCAAAGGGCCAGCTGGTGGTCAGCAGCGATCGCAACTCGATCTCTTCGATGTCTCCTGCGCGACACAACTGGCGAAGGTGCTCGGCAGCTTCGCTGCGGCGACCTTGGCGAATCAGTAGCCGGGCCAATTTGCGATGCACCAAAACCGCGCCGGGGATCTCTTTCATGATCGTCCGGTATCGATTCTCGGCTTCGGTCCACTGTCCCGCTACGACCATCCAGTCGGCCGTTTGGCCCAGCGCGGCAATGCGTGTTGAGGGCACTGCCTCGGCCAACTGATCAAGCATCCGAATCGCCTCAGGAAAACGATTTCGTTCTCCCAGCAACAGCGCCATCAGGTAGATGATTTGCGAGTCATCGGGCGCAAGTGAAATCGCTTGGCGAGCGTAACGAAACGCGGCGTCTTCATCACCCGATTCCAGTGCCGCCAAAGAAGCCTCACGCAGCCTGGCTGGGTCTGCAGGAAGAGGTTCTGACTCCTGCTGGACAATGGCACCTTCGTCTTGCTGCTGGGACGTCACCACCGGCTGCTGAGTTGTCGTTTGCGGCTCTGCCGATGGATGCGGAGCCGGTTCGCCTGGATCGCCACAGCCGCTCAGCGCAATCAAACTCGTCCCGACAAGGCCCACCGCGTTGATTATCGGTCGATATCGACGAATCAAAACTGGAATCCTCTTGGCGAATGAACCGACCTGCAGCACCTCCAAGGATAAGAAGATCATCGCCAAATGACAATGAATCTCTATTCTCTCACTTGTAGCTAGATCACGTTTCTTGAACCGCCGTCCGAATTGGACCAGAATGATTGCCAATCCGTCAGCCATGGAGTAAGCGTTGAATCATGCCAGGAATCTTGCAGTTCTCCTGATCGTATTGGTGGCGATTGGGGCGGCTGTGATCGTCTACTGGCAGCAGCCCCAAGGGGTCGCTGTCGTTGAGCCGGCGATGAACGGGACGCCTGCCGATGACGACGATTTGGGAGAGGTCACCAATCATCGGCCGGTTGCATCACCGGCCCAGCCAACACTGGTCGGCCGCCAGGTCTGCAAGGAATGCCACAGCGGCAACTACGATCTTCACGCCAAACATGGCCACGCGTCGACCTTTGCAAGGACTCGCGATACCGATATCGCAAAACGGTTCGTGGGAAAGACGTTTGATTCGGGCGAGCCCTACGGATCATTCACCTACCACGCCGACGGCGGAGAACTCTTTGCGCGGTTACCCGAGCGATTCGGTGACAAACCTTTCCCGCTTCAGTTCGCGCTCGGTTCGGGACACAACGCCGTCACCTTCCTTTCGTTGATCCCCGATATCACTGGTGGTACAGCAGCGATTGAACATCGAGTCTCCTGGTACTCCGCCGAAGACCAGCTGAACCTGACGCCGGGACATTCGAAAAAAACGCCTGAGATCGAAGTCGAGTACTTTGGAGACACAGCTCGCGGCCAACCGCTGCAACAATGCATTTCCTGCCACACCACATCGGCGAAAATCGTTGGCCAAGACCTCGTCGACCTGATACCCAATGTGAACTGCGAAAAATGCCACGGTCCCGGTAGCGAACATGTGCGACAGGCCCGCAGCCAGCAGGAGCCGCCACCCTACTCCGTCGGGCACGACGACTGGGACACCGAATCCGAATTGCAGCTATGTGGAAGCTGCCATCGCATGCCGATCAACGTGTCGCTGAAAGAGCTGCGCGACTACCCCGACATGCTGACCCGCTTTCAACCGATCGGAATGCTCCGCAGCCGGTGCTACCTGGAATCCGAGGGAAAGATGCGATGCACCACGTGCCACAGTCCCCACACCGCGATCAGCACCGTGACCGAAGCCGATCACGTGCAGAACTGCGTCAACTGCCATCTGGAAGACTCCGACGTCCACGTCGCCTGCCCAGTCTCGCCGCAAGAAGGTTGCATGGAATGCCACATGCCGGGACTGAAACAAGAAGAAGGACTCGCCTTCCACGATCACTGGATTCGAGTTCGAGACGACCGATGACGTACTTGACGATCCCCTGGAGGCGAGACGGCCGGCAGCGACTTTGATAGGGTCGGTAGCACCCGTTACGGTCGTCCCGCGGTTACGGCACTCGATAATGGTAACTACCTGGTTAGCAGCGACCGATGGGATAGTGGTGCACACACGGATGCCGGTGCGGTGACCCTGGGTCATAGGACGACGGGCGTGGTTGGCCCGATCAGTTCCGGAAACAGCATCGTTGGGTTGCAGAATTCAACGAACCTGCAAGGAGGCTTTCCAGAAACTGTGATTGACAACATCAACAACACGTACATGGGACAGTTCGTTGGCGAAGACAACGGCAAAGTCCGAGTCGCACCACAACAGTTCGCACCACTGATCAATCAGGTAACCATTGAGGGCGGTGCGGAGCAGCGCAGCATCATTCGATCGATCACGGTCGATTTTGATTCGAACGTGACCATCGACGCTGGCGCGTTCGAGTTGAAAGACGCTGACGGAACCAGCGCGACGGTGATTCCCACCATCACCACGATCGACGCCAAGACGCGGGCCGTGCTAACCTTCAGTGGACCGCTGGTCGATTCCAGCGGATCATTGATCGATGGAGACTACACACTCAACATTCTTGACACGCACATTCGGGATCAAGATGGACGAGCGCTTGACGGTGACGACAACGGCGTGGCGGGAGGCGCGGGTGTCGAAGAGTTCTTTCGCCTGTTCGGAGATCAAAATGGCGACAAGACTGTGAACCTGTTCGATTTTGCCGGTTTCCGCCAAGCCTTTGGCGAAGCGGCCAGCACGCCCGAGATCGCCGCATTTGACGAAAACAACAACGGTATTGTCGATCTTTTCGACTTCGCCGCGTTCCGAAACCAGTTCGGCAAGAGCCTGTAAGTGGCATCGACGTGCTGTGGAGCTGCCGACAAATGCTGGTCCGGCCGTTTCATCGATCATCGCCGACGGACGCCACAAGCTCCCATTGATCGATCTTCCGTTACCCGATCGTAGTGGTTGTCAGATCTCGGTGGGTGGGCCCATAATGTGCCGCTGTGAAATCAATCCCAATTACGAGCGGGTAACATGAGTGATTCAAAGGTCAGTGGCATTGTTCACTTGATTGAGGAAACCAAGACGTACGGAAACAAGGGATTCCGCAAACGTCTGGTCGTTCTGGAACAGGACAAAGGCAGTTTTACCAATTACGTTCCCATCGAGTTCACTCGTGATTCCTGTGAATCGGTCGACGACATGAACCTTGGTGACGAAGTCGAGGTGATTTATCGGTTGAATGGACGTCGCTGGCAACGTGACGAAGCGAGCGAAGTCAAGTACTTCCTGAGCGCCGAGGCGATGTCGTTCAAGGTCGTTAACAGCGCTGGTGAAACGATGACCGAACGAGTGACCGAACCGAACGACGCGTTCGCAGAAGCAAGCGAAGACGAAGCGCCTTTCTAACGAACCCGCGAAGGTCCGGGACGAAACTGATCCGGATCGATCTCTCCCGGTACGTAGAAGCGTTGTTGCGGTCCTCGCTGCTGTGTGCCGGCGGCGAAGACTTCATGAGGTTCCAGGTGAGAATCGATCAATTCAAAGGTATTGTCGATCGTCGAGATACCTTTCATCAAAAATCGGCCGGGCCGCGACGCGATTCGCTGCTGCAACTTAGCAATCATCCCTGCGGAATATCCGTTGGGGTATTCTCCCAGATCAATTCGTACGTCCGGGTTTTGTTCCAAAATTCTTGCCAGCGCGGCTTCGCCAACTTTGCATCGATGCATGGTCAACCACTCCATCGCCCGGCAATTGGTCAGCGCATCCAACAATTCCGAATTCAATTGCCAGCCCGATAGATCGAGGCGTTCCAGGGTGTCCTGGTGCAATAGCCGAATCAGCGAATCTGGATTCATCGATGTGTCGGCCAATTCCAACGCGGTCAGCTGAACGAAGCCCCCCAATGCGTCGGCGGCGGCATCGTCCACGTTCACTCGGTTGATCGCCAAGCGGCGCAGCGAATCGATGCCGGACAACCAGGCAAACGTGCCCACAGAGATCTTCGAATCATCCAGGTTCACCTCTTGCAGTCGCTTCAACTTTTGCCACCCGGCGGTCACTTCGTCATCCACCGGCGCGCCCGGCAAGTTCAACACCGTCAACTCGCGAAACTTGCCCAGTTGCATCAATTTTTGCCGCGAAACGGAAGCGTGGGCAAGAGTCAGCCGATCCATCGTCTCGCATGACAGCAGAGCGTCGACAACCGAATCATCCACCGCCGGTCCGCCAACAGAAAACCATTCCAGGTCTCGCAGTCCATCGATTTGTGCGCTGGCCGGCCAGGGCTGTTCCATCGCAATGCCACGCAATGAAGGCGCATTGCGAATCGTGAACTGTTGAGGTGTCCGGGCGAAGTGCAAAAAACCATACAAGTTAGGAACATCCTCCAGCCTCAGATGGCGAAGACGTTCAAAACGAGTTGTCTTCAGGTACCGCAGTTTCGCCCGTGACGTCAGATCAAGCGTTTCCAGATTCCCAACGTCCACCAGGAGGTCGGTGAGGTTCGGAAGGTGGTCGACCAACCAGACGAGTTGATTTGCCTCGAGGGGGCAATCTCGCAGATCCAACTTCTCCAATTGGCTCATACCGCTCAAATGCTGGATCTGCTGGAAGGTCACTCCGGAATTGCCGAGCCGGAGGTGTCGAATCCGCGGATTTTCCACCAATGCCGAAAGATCAATGTGGTCCATCGGCAGCGCTGTCAAATCAAGCATCACCGGTCCGTCGCTGGCACCCAGCGAATGGATCCACTGCTGACATCGATCGCGATCAACACCATCAAGCTTTGCAGTGCCGCCAACATGAACTTGATAGGAACCGAGTTCCAGGTGCCGCAGTCCGGGTGCGTTCTCGATGAACAGCGACTCCAAGTCACGCGCATAACACCCGATGCGACGCATGCTGGCGAGATTTTCAAGATGCAACTCACTCAGCCAGGTCAATCCGGGAACATGATGCGTGATGCCGAGAGCGAAAAACAGCGTTTGCACGTCTTCTTCGATGCGAAGAAAACGGGGCAGGTTTTTCGCCGTCAACGAGTGTTTTTGCACGCGATCGAGAAACAGCACTTCCAATTTCGGAAGATTCAAAAGTCGCAGTGACAACGTTTCGTCGTTTAGCCTCAACGTCCGCCGCACGATCGTCAGCATTCTTAGCCGCGGCCATCCGTCAAGAGTAAGTTCGTCAGCGACTCCTTCCGCCGGCCGAGGCAACCTCAAATGCTCGACCGTCGCCGACCAGTCGGGACGGCCCAGCTGCGACAATCGGACTTTCGTGTTGCGCAGTCCCACGCGACGCAAGTTCTGCATCGCATCCAAACGTCGAAGCAACGTCGAATCAAGGTTGGTTTCGTCAAGGAATAATTCGGTCAGCCATGGCAATCTTGAAACCGAATCAACCAAGGATTCGTCCAGGTCGCGCCCGGTGATCGAGATGGCGTTGAAATGCACATTGGCCGACAATGGTTCCAGAGGCGACGCGGTGAAGTCCCCTCCGGTGAATTCCAAACTGGTCAACGTTTCACTGGCGACAACCAGGCTGATAATTTCGTCAGTCGCGCGATTCAACCTGGCGTGGCGAATCCGGGATAACGTGTCGACCAGATTGCTGGGCAACCGGTCGACGATCGGTTCAGGCAGCCAGGTCGATACGTAACAGTTTCCAAATCGAGTCGCTTGTCCGATCGTCTGCCACTGTTTTGCTTTGGCCCGATCTGCGTGCATATAAGCCACAAGCGGTATCAACAAAATGAAGATCGCGACCGAAATGTCAAACAGTCTGCGCGTGAAATGCCGGTTCCGAGCCGAAACGATCATTCGGAATCGCCACTGAGTGAATCCGAACACCAAGGTGGCAACCAAGACGGACATGACGACGTTCCAGGCCAGATGCAACGGCGACCAGTAACGCTGCTGAACATCCCCCTCGTGCTCGTAGTAAACCCAATACCGAAAGGGCCATCCCGCCATCGTCGGCAAGTGGTCCACACGACGGTCCACGTCAGTGTCGCCGGCTTGAAGATTGCCAATCCATCGCCCATCCCGTTCGATGTATCGATAAGGCAGATTCACCAATCCGCCCAACAGCAACACGGTCAGCCCCAGGACAGCGCTGGCAAACCGATTTTTTAGTCGTGATGAATTTGTATCCATCCGATCGCCTTGCACGGTTGATCGCGTATCGTTCGATCGCGACATATTTTTTTGGAGCACGCGCGATGGCGGCAGCAAAACCGTCCGATCACTTGTTCGCCCCTCCCAGCAGCGCGAAACTCAAGCGAGAAAGCACTTACGCCAAAACACCCGCGGTCGCGTCGCGCTGCTGCTTGCCAGATCCTACGAAGGTACACCCGCCAGCAAGCCGCCTCAAGAAGTCCTTGGCCGCAACGAGGATCCTTGGCCGCAACGAGGAAACAAAAATTTTCGTCGATAAAATAGTGGGTTGGTAGAGATAGCTTCAGCAGAAAGTGATTTGTTTGGCTGGGTGTGGCATGACTTTCGCTTGGCTGGATTTCTTGAAAAAGTTGTTCCGTTTTTTGGGAACTTTGTTGACAGTGGCCGCGGTGCAGGTTTCTAATCCATTGAACTTCATTGATCGAAGGTAGTTCAAGGGTCAATCGAAGCTTCTCTCTTCTTTTTCGTTCTAGCTGATACTCAGGTGGGGTTGAGTGATGACTGTTAGAAATGTTTTGAATTGATTGGGGCCGCGCTTTTTGTAGCACCATTGGGCCTCCAATCTTCTCGCTGTTCTGATGACGATCGTGCCGGCCGCCGATGGGTCTTGCACGTTCGTTTTGCCGGCCCGTGGGACCAGTGGTGTCACGCGCCTGGGTAATCATTCCTGCTTCTCAACATCTCTTTCCTCTATCAAGGCGGTTGGAAGATGAGTCACGCGGCATTTCAGGCGTTGGTGAAAAGAACTCGGTACAAGCAACAGAAGAAGAATCGCAATAAACGCAAGGCGCGGACGCTGATTCTGGAGACTTGCGAGAAACGAGAGTCGCCCGGAAGTGTGATGCAGGGACCGCCGGCCAGTTTGCCGGCCAGTGTGTTTGACGACTTGATGAAGGCGTCGGAGTTGCAGGAGAAGATGGCGGGTGCCCGCACGACCAGCCGTGGCGGGGCGATGAGTGAACCGGCCGGCCGGTTCACTCCCACGGCGCTGAAGCAACAACGCCGGGCAGCCGATGGCGGTTTTCAGAAGTCGGCTCGGCCGGCGTCCGAGTTCGATCGGGGACAGCAGGAGCGATTCCGCAATACAGATAGGGGGATCGATCCGGAGATTTGGAAGCCGATCGATGCGCTGATGCCGCCGGCCGATCAGACGCAGGGGTCGTCGGCCGAGGTGGGATCGTCGTTCCGCCCGCTGCAGACTTCTTCTTCGGCAAGTGGTGGGGGCGCCGACGGCGCGGGGACGAAGTCGCCGGCCACCTCCGCGGCCAGTACCGAGGGACAGGCGATGCAGTCTGCGGCGCCGGTGTCACCCGGCGGTGGCGGAGGAGGCGGGAATGCGGAGGGGGATACCGGCGAGCAGCAGAGCGCGGCGGGGGAGCAGGCTGGCGCGAGCGATCAGCAGACTCAGGGTAGCCAAGGTCAGGGTAGCCAGGGTCAGGGTAGCCAGGGTCAAGACAACCAGGGTCAGGGGAATCAAGGTCAAGACAACCAGGGTCAGAATTCGGAGAACTCGAATCAGAATTCGACTGGTCAGGATCAGGGGGCTCAGCAGGATCAGAATTCGCAGCGGGGCCGGCGGCGGGATGATACGCCTGGTCCGCGGCGCGATCAGCCTCGTCCAAGCACTCCCGATCCGATCAACCAGGCGGTGCTCAGTACGGTGCATCGGCTGAGCCAGCAGGGGGATCAGATCTTTGTGCAGGGTCGGATTCGTACCGACGCGCCGGTGGGTGCGGAGATTCGGATCGATTTTTATGCCGCTCCGATCGCGGTGGCCGATGGCGGGCATGGGACGGCCAAGCCGTTTGATTCGACTGTGGTGGTTCGCCGCGACCAGGAGACGATCGGCTTCAACGCGCTGTTGGAAGGGGAGCTGACGTCTCAGCAGTCGGTCTTTGCGATCGCCGAGGGGCCGTTTACCGAGGCGGCCTCGATGTCGCCGTTGTTCAATGTCACTTCGACCGAATCGGACGGGGATGCCGGCGGGATCTCCAGGCGGCTGGCCAGGTTGGCGGCCGACGATGGGGATGCCAATCGTGACGGTGTCGCCGACCGGTCGCAGCGGCATGTTGCTTCCTTCCCCGCTGCGTCGGGACATTTTGTGACGCTGGATGCTCACGGCAAGTCGCTGGCCGACGTGCGCGTCCAGAAGGCTCGTACGTCGCGACAGTCGCTGGCCGATTCGCCGCTGGGACAGATCGGGTTCACGGTGCACGACGTCACGCCGGGCGGCAGCGCGACGGTCGATTTGATTTTGCCGGAAGGGGTCGACGTCGATACCGCTTTCAAGATCGATCCGCAGACCGGCAAGTCGTTTTCGTTTGCTTATGACGGACAGACCGGCGTGGTCTTTGACGGCGACGGCAAGGCGACCGTTCACCTGGTCGACGGCGGCCGCGGGGATGCCGACGGGTTGGCCAACGGAAGGATTGTCGATCCGCTGTTGTTGGACGATACCGGCAACACGACTCGGTACGTGGCGGTGCAGGGTTGGTTGCACGACCAGCGCGGCGGGACGGCTGCCGGGGCCGGGTCGGTCGCCGTGGAACAGGGCAACCTGGTGCTCCGCGAAGGGGATTCGTTTGAGGTGACCGCCCGAACGTCGCTGATCATTCCCACCGACGCGACCAGTTTGACGTTCGATTATGAAGCGACGTTTGAGACGTCCCAAGATCATTTGATCAATGACGCTTTTGAATTGGCGCTGATCGATGACGCCGGACAGACGGTGGTGCCGTCGATCCATTTCCAACGCGATTCGTTTTTCAATTTCACCGAGCAGTATGCGCTGGCCGAATTGGGGGCCGACACGACGCACACCGCTGCGGCGGTGTTGCCCGCTGGGGCGACCGCTGCCGGGACGGTGACTCTCGACGTGGCCCACCTGGCCGACGGTGCGACTCCGTACACGGTCGTGGCCCGGTTGATCAACAACGACAGCGACAGCGAAAGTTTCGTCAAGATCTTGGGCAACATCGCGCCGGTAGCGGTGGGCGATGTTTATCCCCAGGTCGGTGTTTATCTGGAAGATGATCCCAATCCGCTGACCGTTGCCGCGCCGGGGGTGTTGGACAACGATAGCGACGTCGACGGGGACCCGCTGACGGCTCAGCAGGTTTTCGGTCCCGGTTACGGACCCTTTTTTGGCACGCTGAATTTCTTTTCCGACGGCTCGTTTGATTACACGCCCGATGCCGACTTTGCCGGACAGGATTCGTTTGTTTATCGCGCGTTTGACGGACTGGAGTATTCCGACGAAGCGACGGTGGTGATCGATGTTTCGCCGGTCAACGATCCACCGGTGGCGGTCGACGATGATTACGAAACGGTCGAGGCGGGTCAGACGGCCGGCAACGTGCTGGGCAACGATACCGACGTCGATACCGCTCATCATCTGCTGACCGCGTCGGAGGTGGACGGTCCCGATCATGCCGCCGCCTTCACGCTCCACCCCGACGGTTCGTTCACTTACACGCATGACGGCAGTGAGACGACTTCCGATACGTTCACTTACGAGGTGTTTGACGGCGAGGATTATTCGAACATCGCCACGGTGACGATCGACATCACGCTGTTGAACGATCCGCCCGAAGGAGCCGATAAGACGGTGACGACGCTGGAGGATAACGCCTACACGTTCGCTTCGGGCGACTTTGGGTTCAGCGACCCTCAAGATGTTCCCGCCAACGCTTTCAACCGGTTGCAGGTTTCGACGCTGCCGCTGGTGGGTGATTTGAAGTTGGATGGGGTGGCGGTGACGGCGGGCCAGTTCATTTCGGTCGCCGACCTCGATGCCGGCAAGCTGACGTTTGATCCGCTGGCCGACGAACATGGCGCCGGCTACGCCAGTTTTCTGTTCCGCGTGGAAGACGACGGCGGGACGGCCGGTGGCGGTGTGAACCTCGATCCCTCGGCCAACACGCTGACGATCGACGTGACACCGGTCAACGACGCACCGGCAGGAACCGACCACACGGTCGCCACGGTGGAAGATTCGTTTTACACCTTCGAGGCGACCGATTTTGGCTTCTCCGATCCCGATGATGATCCGGACGACGCTTTTATCGAGGTGAAGATCACCACGGCCCCGGCCGCCGGCACGCTGAAGCTCAGTGGTGTAACGGTTTCAGCCGGTCAGTTCGTTTCGGTCGCCGACGTCAACGCGGGGAACTTGACCTTCGAGCCGGCTGCCGGTGATAGCGGAGTTCCCTACACCGATTTCACGTTCCAGGTGAAGGACGACGGCGGCACGGCAGGCGGTGGGATCGATCTGGACCCCAGTGCCAACACGATGACGGTCCACGTGACCGGACTGAATGATCCGCCGGAGGGAACCGATAACACGGTGACGACATTGGAGGATACGTCGTACACCTTTGCTTCGGGTGACTTTGGCTTCTCCGATCCCGATGACAGTCCGGCCAACGCCTTTTCGGAAGTGAAGATCACCACGATCCCGGCCGACGGTGCGCTCGAACTGAGCGGTGTGGCGGTTTCAGCGGGTCAGTTCGTTTCGGTCGCCGACATCACGGCTGGCAACTTGAAGTTTGAGCCGGTGGCCAATGAACATGGTACCGGCTACGCCTCGTTCACGTTCCAGGTGAAGGACGACGGCGGCACGGCTGGCGGTGGGGTTGATTTGGATCAAAGTGCCAATGTGATGACGATCGACGTCACAGCTGTCAACGACGCTCCGGCCGGGGCCGACAAGACGGTGACGACGGCCGAGGATTCTTCCTACACCTTTGCCAGCAGCGATTTTGGCTTCACCGATCCCGATGATGATCCCGACGACGCCTTTACCGAAGTGAAGATCGCCACGTTGCCGGCCGACGGGACGCTGAAGCTGAGTGGAGTGGCGGTCACGGCCGGTCAGTTCGTTTCGGTGGCCGACATCACGGCCGGGAATTTGGTTTTCCAGCCGGTAGCGAATGAGCATGGTTCTCCCTATTCCTCGTTCACGTTCCAGGTGAAGGATGACGGTGGGACGGCCAGCGGCGGTGTCGATCTGGACCCAAGCGCCAACGTGATGACGATCGACGTGACCAGCGTCAACGACGCGCCGGCCGGGGCCGACAACACGGTGACGACGACCGAGGATACCGATTACACCTTCGCTTCGGGCGACTTTGGGTTCTCCGATCCCGATGATGATCCGGCCAATGCGTTTTCGGAAGTGAAGATCACCACGCTGCCAGCCGATGGGACGTTGAAGCTGAGTGGTGCAGGTGTGGCGGTCGGTCAGTTCGTTTCGGTCACCGACATCACCGCCGGGAATTTGGTCTTCGAGCCAGTAGCGAACGAGCATGGTACCGGCTACGCCTCGTTCACTTTCCAGGTGAAAGATGACGGCGGCACGGCAGGTGGCGGGGTCGATCTGGACCAAAGCGCCAACGTGATGACGATCGACGTGACCAGCGTCAACGACGCTCCGGCCGGGGCCGACAACACGGTCACCACGGCCGAGGATACGACTTACACCTTTGCAGCAAGCGACTTCGGGTTCTCCGATCCCGATGACGATCCGGACGACGCCTTTTTGGAAGTGAAGATCACCACGCTGCCGGCAGCCGGCACATTGGAGCTCAGTGGTGTGGCGGTTTCAGCCGGTCAGTTCGTTTCAGTGACCGATATCAATGCGGGCAACCTGACGTTCGATCCGGCCGCCAGCGCCAGCGGGACTCCCTATACCGATTTCACTTTCCAGGTGAAGGATGACGGTGGGACAGCCAACGGCGGTGTCGATCTGGACCAAAGCGCCAACGTGATGACGGTCAACGTGACCAGTGTCAACGACGCTCCGGCCGGGGCCGACAACACGGTGACGACGACCGAAGATACGTCCTACACCTTTGCCGTCGGTGACTTCGGGTTCTCCGATCCGGGTGACAATCCGGCCGACGCTTTTATCGAAGTGAAGATCACCACGCTGCCGGCCGACGGCGCGCTGGAGCTCAGCGGCGTGGCGGTCACGGCGGGCCAGTTCGTGACGGTGACCGACATCAACGCCGGGAACTTGAAGTTCCAGCCGGCGGCCAACGAACATGGTGCCGGTTACGCTTCGTTCACTTTCCAGGTGAAGGATGACGGCGGCACGGCCAGCGGTGGGATCGACGTCGATCCGAGTGCCAACGTGATGACGATCGATGTCACACCGGTCAACGACGCACCGGCCGGTACCGACAACACGGTGACCACGACCGAGGATACGGCCTATGTGTTCGATTCGGGCGACTTTGGATTCAGTGATCCCGATGACGATCCGGATCATCACTTCATCGAGGTGAAGATCGCCACGCTTCCGGCCGCCGGAACGTTGGAGCTGAGTGGAGTGGCGGTCACGGTGGGTCAGTTCGTGACGGTCACCGATATCAATGCCGGGAATTTGGTCTTCGAACCGGCGGCGAACGAGCATGGCACCGGCTACGCTTCGTTTGATTTCCAGGTGAAGGACGACGGCGGCACGGCCAGCAGTGGTGTCGATTTGGATGCATCGGCCAATGTGATGACGATCGACGTGACACCGGTCAACGACTCACCGGCCGGCACCGACAAGACGGTGACGACGGCCGAGGATACGGCTTACACGTTCGCGACCGCCGACTTTGGGTTCACCGATCCCGATGACAGTCCGGCTAACAGTTTTTCGGAAGTGAAGATCGCCACGCTGCCAGCCGATGGTGCGCTGGAGCTCAGCGGCGTCGCGGTTTCAGCGGGTCAGTTCGTTTCGGTGGCCGACATCACCGCGGGGAACTTGGTTTTCCAGCCGGCAGCGAACGAACATGGTTCGGCTTATGCCAGTTTCGATTTCCAGGTGAAAGATGACGGCGGCACGGCAAGTGGCGGGATCGATTTGGACGCATCGGCCAACGTGATGACGATCGACGTGACGCCGGTCAACGACGCGCCGGCCGGCACCGACAACACGGTCACCACGGCCGAGGATACGACTTACACGTTCGCGGCGGCCGATTTCGGTTTTCACGATCCCGATGATGATCCCGACGATAACTTTGCCGAGGTGAAGATCGCCACGCTGCCGGCCGCCGGCACGCTGAAGCTCAGTGGAGTGGCGGTTTCAGCCGGTCAGTTCGTTTCGGTGGCCGACCTCAACGCCGGCAACTTGAAGTTCGAGCCGGTCGCCGATGCGTTTGGAGATCCGTATGCCCATTTCGACTTCCAGGTGAAGGATGACGGCGGGACGGCAAGTGGCGGGGTCGACTTGGACCCGGCCGCCGACGTGATGACGATCGACGTGACGCCGGTCAACGATCCGCCGCTGGCGATCGATAGCAGCGTGACGACTGACGAGGATGTCACTTACACCTTCTTGTTGAGTGATTTCGGGTATTCGGACCTGGAGAACGATCCGCTGGCGAAGATTCAAATCACCACGCTGGAGACGCTCGGTGCGTTGAAGCTGGGGGGTGCCGACGTGACGACCGATCAGCAGATCAGTGCCGCGAGTATTTCGGCGGGACAGTTGACCTTCGTGCCGGTGGCCAACGACTTTGGCGTGCCCTACACGAATTTCCAATTCAAGGTGCACGACGGCAGCGACTTCTCGGCCGCCGCGGCGGTGATGACGGTCAACGTCAATCCGATCAACGATCCGCCCGAAGGGACCCCCGATGCCTACGTGGTGGCCGAGGGAGCGACGTTGACGACGACCGACCTGACCGGCGCGACCACCACCGCGAACGACGATTCGGTGTTGGTCAACGACAGCGACATCGAAAACGATCCGCTGACGGCGCAGCTGGTGGCCGGGTCGGGTCCGGACCATGCCACTTCGTTCACGCTCAATGCCGACGGCACGTTCACTTACGTGCACGACGGCAGCGAGACGACGTCGGATAGTTTTTCGTATCGTCCTTACGACGGTACCGATTTGGGCGATCCGGTGTTGGTGGCGATCACGATCACGCCGGTGAACGATCCGCCGACGGTCACCCCGCCGGCCGTGTCGAGCAACGAGGGGGAGGTGGTGCAGCTGACCGCCTCGTTCAGCGATCCCGATTCATCCTCGATCGATACGATTGTCATCGATTGGGGCGACGGCACGTTCAGTCGCAGCGATCGGCCGGAAGACAACCTGACGGTCACCCAGTCGGGCGGCAGCGGCACGGTTTCGGGCAGCCATTTGTATGCCGACGATCGGCCGGGCGATTACACGATTTCGATCACGGCGACCGACGATGACGGTTTGGCCGGCGCTGGGTCGACCACGGCGGTGGTGGCCAACGTCGCTCCGTCGCTTTCGGCGGGGTTGTCGTTCACCTCGGTCAAGCAGGGCAACGGCAATAGTGCCAAGTACAAGCAGGCGGCGGTGATCCAGGGAAGTTTTAGCGATCCCGGTTTCGATTTTTCGCTGGCCGGAACGACGGAGCGATTCACCGTCACGATCGATTGGGGTGACGGCACGATCGACACGATCGACCACGCCGATCTGAACGTGATCATGGGCGGACCGCAGACGCCCAGCCAAGGGAGTTTTGAAGCGACGCATTCGTTCACCAGCGGCGGGTTCTACACCGCCGTGGTCACCGTGACCGACGACGATGGCGGCAGCGACACCGTCACGCTGGGTTCTTTCGCGATCACGATCGATGAAGTTCCGGTGATCAACTTGAAATCGCCGGGACGTTTTCTGGTCAAGGTCTTTGGCAACCAGGGAGTCGATCTCAGCCTGATCGATCCGGCGACGGTGCGGTTCGGGCCGGCCGGCGCCAAGCCGATCTCCTGGACACTGCTCGGCAACGGCAACATCCATGCCCACTTCCATACCCAGGAGGCGGGCATTCGCCCGACCGATCATCTTCGCCTGGCCTACCTGACCGGTTTGATGACCGACGGCACGGTGTTCATCGGTTCGGACATCATTCGCATCGCCAACGGCAGCCCGCAGGGATTGCCCGGTGTCAAGCCGCCGAAGATCGTGCCGGTCGGCCAGTCGAAGTATTTCGTGGCCGATGCCCAGAGCGATCGGGTGTACCGGTACGATGAGACCGGCTCGAGTCTCGATTCGATCGAACTGGAATATTCCTCCCGTTCGGCCCGCGGTTTGACGATCATCGACGCCTCCCCGCAAGACCTCAGTGACGCGGTGTTGATCAGCGTCGGCGATACCCATCAAGTGGGCGTGCAGCAAGCCGACGCGGAAGTTTTCGGGACGTGGCGGGCTTTCGGTCTGGACGATCCGCAGGGGATCACCAGTGACGGGACCGACGCCTGGATCGTCGACGCGGGAAGTTTGCGTGTTTTCCGGCACGCCGAAATGGGCAAGGCGCGAGACTTCTTTGCGGTTTCGCTGCCGGCCGATTCATTCCCGCTCGATTCGGCCAACGTCAGCCCGACGGGGATCACGGTCGAGGGCGATTACCTGTGGGTCACCGACGACGTGGCCGACCGGGTCTTTGTCTACACCCGCGCCGGGGTGCTCGACGGCAGCTGGGCGCTCGATCCGAACAACAGCGACCCGTCGGGGATCACCGGGTCGCTGCTGGACCTGGTCGACGGCACCAATGTCTCGGCCGCCTTGTGGGTGGTCGACCGCGATGACGACGCGGTCTACCAGTACACACTCGGCAAAGACTGGCGCAGTGACAGCGAGGCTTCCGCCGCCCAGCCCAATCCCTTCTCGCTGGCCAACAAGAACGGGGCGCCCGAAGGGATCGCCGACCCGCTGCCCAACAACGACATTCCCGAAGCGCTGTCGGATGAGTTTTTCAATCTGCAGTCCAGCTCTGCGGTGCAGCTGCACGTTTTGAACAACGACTTCGACACCGACGGGGATACCCTGTCGATCACCAGCGTCACCACGCCCGGTAACGGCACGGCCCAGATCAGCGCCGCGGGTGACTACATCACCTTCACGCCGGGATCGGGCTTCACGACCGATTCGTTCCAGTACACCGTGGCGGACGGTTTTGGCGGGACTTCGACGACGACGATTTCTCTGGACAGTGATCCCTACGGCGGCGGTTACGGTTACGGCGGCGGCACGGCGGCCGACGATACCGTCTTTTTGCATCATCTTCCCGATGGCGCGGCGGTGCAGATCCATCCGCTCAACAACGACCCCGGCCATTCTGCCCCCGACATCCTGTCGGTCTCTGGAGCCACCGGCGGCACGGTCACGATCGATTCCAGCGGGTTGTTCGTGACTTACACGCCCACGGCCGGCCACGTCGACGATAGCTTCACCTACACCGTCGATGACGGTTACGGCGGCACGGTCACCGCCACGGTGACGATCGATGAAGATAGTTACGGCGGCTACGGAGGTTACGGCGGCAGTTCGAACGGCCCGCCGGTGGCGGTCGACGATAACGTCTCGAACGTTTCGCCGACGGTACCGGTCTACATTCATGCCCGCGATAACGACAGCGACCCCGACAGCGATCCGCTGACGATCGTCAGTATCTCCTCGCCTTCCCACGGTTCGGCCCAGATCAGTTCCGGGGGCGATCACATCATTTACACGCCCGATGTCGATTTCACCAGCGACAGTTTCACTTACACGATCGATGACGGGCAGGGCAACACGGCGACCGCCACGATCTCGTTGGACGATTCGTCCGGCGGGGGCGGCAGCAACACCCTTCCGGAGCTGATGGACGATTCCATTTACGCGGTCGCCGACGGTATCCCGATCGTGATCGACGTGCTGGCCAACGACAGTGATGAAGACGAAGACACATTGACGATCACCGCTGTTTCTTCGCCCGCCTTCGGCACGGCGGTGATCGATCCGGGTGGCCAATCGATCACCTACACGCCCGGTACGCCCTTTGCCGACGATAGCTTTACCTACACCGTCGATGACGGCAGCGGCAGCGCCGTGACGGCGACGGTCTACCTGGATGATGATCCTTACGGCGCGGCCCCGCCCGAGGCGGTCGATGATCACATCGGCGGCGTCACCCCGGGGATTCCGCTGAACATCCTGGTGCTGGAAAACGACGAAGATGACGATCACGAGTCGCTCGAGATCACCGCGGCGACCGCGCCCCAGGCCGGTTCGGTTCAGCTTCGCGACGGTTACATCACCTACGTTCCCGACGTCGATTTCGAGAGCGACAGTTTCACTTACACGATCGAGGATTCCGCCGGCGGCAGTTCGACCGCGACGGTCTACCTGGAACTGGACGACAGTGAAGAAGGTTATGGCGGTTACGGCGGGTTGAGCGGACTGGTGGCGGTGGATGATTTCTTTTATCAGCTCGATTCGGGCGCCAACAGCCTGCACGTGCTCGATAACGACGGGCACTACGACGGTGACTCGGTGACGATCGTCGCGGTCGGTTCTCCCGCGTCCGGCAGCGTGCAAATCAGTGGCAACCATCTGCTTTACACGCCCGACGACGTCGGCAACGTTTCGGACGAGTTCTCTTACACGATCGAGGACAGCCAGGGGAACCAGGCGACCGCTTACGTGTCGATCGAAAGCTGGAGCTACGACTGGGAGTACGACGATCCGGAAGACTACGACTGGTACGAAGTGAGCACTGCCGATGCGGGGGTCGAATCGGAATCTCCGGCGCTGGAGATCGCCCGCTTGATCGCCAACGATTCGGGGCTGATCGTGGGGGCGTCCTTTGAGAGTTTGCCGCCGGTGGCCCGTTCGTACGCTGTCGGCGATGCGGCGCTGGCCGCTCACGCCGCTTCTGAAACCGCGCCCTCTTACGGGGTGCTTTCGACCGGCGAGGCGGCGCTGATCAACGATCCCGGACAGCAAGCCAGTTTCGATCTGGGAGGCGGATCGGTACGCGGCGATAGTGACTTTGACGTCACCGTGCTCCGCGTCGACTTGGACGTTCCGGCCGGCGCCAATTATCTCTCCTTCGACTTCCAGTTCCTCTCCGAAGAGTTCCCGCAGCTCGACGATGACTTGTTCAACGACGGGTTCATCGCGGAACTCGATTCGAGCACCTGGACCACGTCGGGGTCGCAAATCACTGCCCCCAACAATTTCGCGGTGCTCGAAAGTGGCAGCCAGATGGTGGTGGGCGAGCTGAGCCACCAAAATCTCTCGCCCCTCAACGCTGCCGGAACGGCGTTCGACGGCAGCGGCATCGATCCCAACGGTGGGGCGACGCTGTTGCACCGGGCCAAGACCCCGATCACCCCCGGTGCGCACTCGTTGTACCTGTCGATCTTCGATCATGGTGACGCGCTGCAAGATTCCGCCGTGTTGCTGTCGAACCTGACCGTCGGCACGTCGGCCGGCGCGGTCACCGCCGGCGCCCAGCCGGCACTGACGGTCGAAGGTTGGACGGTGAAGAATCCGTTCGATGCCTACAGCGACGTGCTGATCACCGGGGTGATCCCGGCCAGCATCGACGTGGCCAGCGTCAATGTCGACGGCGTGGCGGTCGACGCGATCGACGCGTCGGGCCGCTTCTTCGCGGTCGTCGAAGCGCTGCCGGGGACGAACGAATTGGAAATCGTCGCCACCGACTCGGTGGGCACCGAGCAGGCCTTCGATACCGTGGTGTTCGAAGCGGTGGTGGCCGAGGATTCCACTTGGGACTTAGTCGTCGACGCCTCGGCCAGCGTGCTGGGCGAGTACGAAGTGACTTCCTTCCATGAAGAGCCGAATCGGTTGTACGCCGACGTGGCGATCAGCAACGACGGTTCTTATACCCTGCAGTCACCCCTGTATGTCGGCGTGATCAACATCTCCGATCCGCTGGTCGCGGTGAAGGATCACGACGGCGTTTCGCCCGACGGCATTCCCTATTACGACTTCTCCGATCTGCTGGGCGATGCCGATGTGCTGGCCCCCGGCGGCACGACCGAGGTGGGAACGATCTCGTTCCACAATCCAGAAGGTTCGCAGTTCACTTACGACCTGGTCGTCTTCGGCCGGATCAACAAGCCGCCGCGGTTCATCACCGCGCCGGTGGTCGAGGTGGAAACGATTCCCGGCATGGCCGACGAGTACATCTACAACTCTCGGGCGTACGACGAGAACCAGGACGAGGTGCGGTACGAATTGATCGGCGGCCCGGCCGGGATGACGGTCGACCCGATCAGCGGCCAGGTCAAGTGGGATCCCGATTCGTCGGACGTCGGCACCCACTCGGTGACGATCATCGCCGAAGACATCGACGCCCTGGGTAACAAGATCGGCGGGATGGATACCCATCGCTACGTGATCACGGTCAGTGAAAACGTGCCCAACCGGCCGCCCCGATTCACCTCCGATCCGATCATCGAAGCGTACGTCGGGATTCCTTACATTTACGACGCCGCGGCGACCGATCCCGATGCCGATGACTTGACCTTCGAGGTGTTGATGGGTCCGGCTGGCATGGCGATCAACGATCCCGGTCCCTTCTCGGCGCCGCATCCCAGCGACACGCCGGTGGTGTGGGTTCCCGCCCCCGAAGATGTCGACAAGACGTTTGACGTGACTCTGCGAGTCGACGACGGCGAGCTCGATGCGACCCAGGATTACCAGATCCGCGTGTTGAACCAGCCCTTCAACCGGCCGCCGGTGATCATCAGTGATCCTGAACTGGCGCACAACGTTCCCGGCACGGCCAACCCGCCGACCGAGAATGTGACTCCCGATCAGATCGTGCTCGAATTGGCCGACGGCGAATCGGTCACGCTGCCGATCAGCGCGGTCATCTCCTCCGGCGGCGGCGGCGGCTCTTACGTTCCGCCCGAAGGGGTGGAGAATGAATTGACGGTGTTCAACGAAACCGATCCCAACAAGCTGCTCGATGTGCTGTTGCAGGGTGGCGGTGTCGGCTTGAACGTCACCTCGATCAACCTCAACGGCCACGAGAATCCCTCTTCGGGCGCCGCCTCGACCGGCGTGTTTGTCAACGACGCCGACACCTTCGGCCTGCCCGAGTATGGCATCGTGCTCAGCAGCGGCGATGCCGAGCAGTATGGCACCGGCGCCAACGACACCGGCAGCCAGTCGGAAGACTTTTCCAGTGAAGCGACCTCCGAGCAGGGCGATCTGCTCTCGCCGATCACCGGCCATTCGTCTCACTACGACGTGACCCAACTGGACATCTACTTCGAACTGCAGCCCGGTTTCGATTCGGTCTACTTCAGCGCCGTGTTCGGTTCGGAAGAGTATCCCGAATGGGTCAACAGTTCGTTCATCGACGGCTTCGGTCTGTTCATCGATGGAGAGAACATCGCCTTCGTGCGCGACGACAACAACGTCCGTCCGACCGCCGGCGATGACCTGGTCCACATTCAAAACCTCGGCAGCGCCAGTTCGCTGACCATCCCCGTGCTGAGCAACGATGCCGATGCCAACGGCGACCCGCTGACGATCACCGGCTTTACCGATCCGACCCACGGCTCGGTCGCGCTGAGCAGCAGTGGAACGTACTTGATCTACACCCCCGACAGCGCCTACCAGGCCGACAGTTTCCAGTACGCCATCGAAGATGGTTTCGACGGCACCGACATCGCCACCGTCACGCTCAGTGAAGATTCCCCCGATCCGTACGGCGGTTACGGCGGTTACGGCGGCGAATTGGCGGCCAATCTCGATGAGATCTTCCTGCACAACCGCGAACCGGGAACGACGATCCGGATCTATCCGCTGGACAACGATTACCAGACCGAGGGCGAGGTGATGAACATCACGGGCGTCGGTTCTCTGCAGCAAGGCACCGGAACGCTCAACCAGGTCGGCAACTACATCGAGTACACGCCCACTTCAAGCAGCCAGTGGTCCGACGACAGCTTCTCCTACACGGTGACCGCCGGTTCGCAGAGTGCGACCGAGACGGTCTACCTGTACGAGGATGGTTACGGCTACATGGGCAACCCCGACACGTTCCACCTGTTCAGCCTCGATCCGGAAGAGGACGTGCACCTGCACGTGCTCAACAATGACTTCGACGATTACGGCGGCCCGGTCTCGATCACCGCCAAGACGAATCCCTCGCTGGGCACCGTCTCGATCAGCGCCGACAACGATTACTTGATCCTCTCGTTGCCGACCGGCAATTCCTGGCAGGACGATAGCTTCACCTACACGATCGACCTGGGCGCCGCCGGCAGCCAGGTGGTCAACGTCACGCTCGAAGCGGAGATGTACGGCGGTTACGGCGGCGGCGGTTCGTCCAACCTGTTCACCCCGGTGGCCGTGGACGACGACTACTACCAGATCTCGCCCAGCGAATCGGTGGAGTTGTTCGTGACTGAAAATGATTACGACAGCGACGGCGATCCGCTGACGATCACCATCGGTCAGGCCCCGGCCGGACAGTTCACCGTCGACGGCGGCGTGGTGATCTACACCCCGCCGGCTGGCTTTGAAAGTGACTCCTTCACCTACACCGTCAGCGACGGCCAAAACACTTCCAACGTGGCCACGGTCAACCTCAGCGCCGGCCAGGATGACGGCGCCGGCTACGGCGGCTATGGCGGTTACGGCGGCGGCCTGGTCCAGTACCCGGTCAACATCAACCATCCCGACATGATCGGCGAACCGACCGGCGCGGCGGCGAACTTCACTCCCGAACGGATCACTTCCCGACCCGAAGGCCCGGCGATCGTCGGCGACCAGTGGACCTACGCCCTCTCCTCGACCGACGATTCCAACGTCGATTACTTCCTGGATCTCGGTACCGCGCCCGAAGGGATGCAGATTGTCGATACCGGCGGGGGAGCGTACGAGCTGCAGTGGACGCCTCACGAGTTGTCGATCGATCCGAAGGTGACGATCCGCGCCTACACCGGCCAGGCCTCCGGCAGCACCCGGCCGGCCGCCTGGACCGAGCAGACTTTCTATCTGCCGGTGGTCGATTCCCTGCCCAGTTTCTACGTCAAGTCGATTCCGGCCGATCCGGTCATCGAAGGACAGGCCTACAGTTACACCGTCGAGCCGGTTCATTCCAACGCTGGGGAAACGTTCAGCTTCGAACTGCTCAACATCACCGGCGACCAGGTCGACGCCAGCGGCGACATGTCGATCACCGCCAGCGGCACCACCGGCACGCTGACCTGGACGCCCAGTGAGAAGGATTACGACGCCGGCGGCATCGTCACCGCGACGATCAAGGTGACCGATCAGTCGAGCGTCGAAATCACGCAGGAGATCTCGCTGCGGATCACCAAGCCGTGGGACAACGTCGTCGGTACCGAGCTGGACGGGGTGACCGCTCCGGCGAACGATCCGGTGCTACAGTTCTCCAAGTTCTTGGGCGCCGGCAGCGGCGAACACAAGTTGACCTTCATCATCTCCGACACCAGTGACGGGATCTACGACTCGACCGTCTTCCTGTCGTCGCTGGGCGGTTCGCCTCCCGGACAGGTCGACGTGATCCTGCAGCCGTCGCTGGTCGGCGCGCCGGTCGCCTCGGTGATCGCCGGTTCGGGCGCCACGCCCGATCCGAACGTCTTCCCCAAAATCGTCAATGTCCAACCGGGTGACGAAGCGGCCTTCGAGTCGACCTTCACCGGCGACGGGGATGCGCACCTGTTCGACATGCAGTTCGTCGACGATGTTAGCGGCGCGATCCTGGGCACGTTGCCCGTTTCGATCAACGCTTCCTACTTCTACCTGTTGCGGGCGATCGATCCCGATGGGGACGAAGTGACCTACAGCATGCCGGTGGCCCCCGAAGGGGCGATGATCGACCTGGATACCGGCGAAATCACCTGGGCCCCCTTCGCCGCCGGCACTTACGAATTCTCGGTCCGCGCCGATGACGGCCGGGGCGGTTATGACCAGCAGGACTTCGAGGTCGTCGTCACGGCGGTCTCCGGGTCGGCCAACAACACCGACCCGACGATCGATACCACCGGCGGGGTCAATGGCACGGTCGGCTACCAATACTCCTACGACGTCGACGCTTCGGATGATGACGGCGATGCGCTGCGCTATTACCTCGAACCGTTCAACGAAGCGACGATCCCCACCGGGATGACGATCGACCGGCTGACCGGCCAACTGAGCTGGGTGCCGCAAGAGACGACCGCCGTCACCCCCGCCTCGGTCCGAATCGTCGTCTCCGACGGCCGGGGCGGAGAGGCGACCGAAGAGCTCACCTTCAACGTGATCGAAAACCGGCCCAACACCAACCCGGTCTTCGAATCGATCGGCCCGCAGGCGATCCCGGTCGGCGAGAAACTGACGCTGACCGCCCGAGCCAACGACGCCGAATCGGACCCGATCGAGTACGACGTGTTGATCGGCCCGGCCGGGCTGGAGATCCATCCCACCAGCGGCGAGCTCGGTTGGCGGCCCCAGCCGGGACAGGAAGGGGTCCACAACGTGACGCTGCGGGCCCGAGATCCGCACCGCGCCTTCGGCCTGATCTCGTTCCAAGTGACGGCGCTGGAGACCAACATCGCGCCGAAGATCGTCTCCACGCCGCCGACCGATACCGTGATCGCCGGCCGCGCCTTCCAGTACTTCGTCACCGCGCTCGACCCGAACGTCGACCCCGACGCGCTGCCGGCCGACACCGACATCGTGACCTTCACCGCCGTCGCGGTGCCCCGCGACGGCGCCGCTGCGCCGGCCGAGGAGTTCGAATTCCTGGGTACCGCCGATTACGACAACGACGTGCTGCAGTGGCTCTCCACGGTCGCCGAAACCGATGTCACTTACGACGTCACGATCACCGCCACCGACAAGGAAGATGCCTTCGACACGCAGACCTTCCCGCTGACGATCGTCTCCGAAGAGACCGCCAACAACGATCCGCAGATCCTGACCACGTCGCTGCCGACGGCGATCGAAGGCCAGCCCTACAGCGTGCCGATCACCGGCTTTGACCAAGACGGCGATTTCTTGACCTACTCGCTCGGCAAAGCGCCCGCGGGGATGCAGATCAACGCCGGCACCGGCGTGCTGACCTGGGACAACCCGGTCGACACCGGCACCGCTCACGAAGTCGAAGTGATCGTCGACGACGGCAAGGGTGGCGAAGCGCGCACCGATGACCCGCTGCTCAGCCTGCTGGTCTTCGGCAACCAGGCCCCCGATGTGACCACGCCCTTCTTGCCCGGTCCGGCAACCGAAGGGGTTCGTTATCAAACGCAGATCGAAGCGACCGATCCCGATGGCGATCCGATCACCTTCTCAGTCGAAGTCCAAGACGACTCGGGCAACACCGTCACCGCCGGTACCCCCACGATCGACAATGAAGGCAACTTCGTCTGGGACGCCCCGGCTGCCGACGGCCGCTACGCCGTGATCGTCACCGTCACCGACGAACGCCAATTCGGCGGCGTCGTCGGCCAGGCGTCGACGATCGTCACCTACCCGCTGGACGTCCAAGCGGTTCCCCAAAACCGCCCGCCCGTGGTCGAATCGATCCGCTACTCCACCCAAGGAACGATCGAACGGATCTACACGGCGCTGGCCACCGCCAGCGATCCCGACGGCGATACCATCGTCGACTTCGACGTCGTGGTGACCAGCGGCGGCAACGAAGTCACCTCCCAAGCCGGCAGCACCATCTCGATCGACACTGAAGGCAACTTCGTCTGGGACACCCCGCCGGTGGTCGGCGACTACACCATCTCGATCACCGCCGAAGATTCCCGCGGCGCGATCTCCGATCCGCTGTCGGTCGACGTCACGGTGATCTCCGATCCGGGCGGTGCGACCAACCAGTCTCCGGTGATCGATTCGTTCAGCTACGGCACCGTTGCCACCCAGAATTCACCTTACGCCGTCCACATCCCGGCCTGGGATCCCGACGGCGACCCGATCACTTACGACGTCGACATCTCGCCGATTCCGTCGACCGGTCCGCAGCCCCAAATCGATTCGGACGGTAATTTGAGCTGGACTTCGCCGGCCGAACTGGGCAGCTACACGATCACCGTCACCGTCGACGACTCGATCAGCCCGCCGACGACCGCCACGTTGAGCGTCGATGTTCAGGCGGCCCCGCCGAACAACCCGCCGCAGATCTTGAATCTTTCGCTGCCCGGTCCGGCCACCGAGGGCGTTCTCTACACCACTCAAATTGTCACCTTCGATCCCGACAGCGATCCGGTCGACGAATTCTCGCTCGACCAGGCGTCGCTCGATAAAGGCCTGGCGATCGATTCGACCGGCAAGCTGACTTGGACGCCCCAATCCCAGCACGTCGGCGACCACACCATCGTCGTCACCGCTACCGATGCGCGCGATGCCGATTCGGTTCCCGCTTCGTTCCTGGTTCGTGTCGTCGGCGCGCCGGTCAACCACGCCCCGCGGATCACCACCGCCGGTTCCCTGGGCCGCGCCACCACGGGCGCCCCCTTCGCCTCACTCGTTCAGGCTTACGATCCCGACGGCGACAAGTTCACCCTGGCGATCACCAACGTCTCGGCCGGCGGCCCGCCGACCACGATCCTCGATCCCGATACCGGCCAGATCGATTGGCAAAGCCCGGCCACCGCCGGCAACACCTACACGCTCACCTTCGTGGCCACCGACGACCGGGGCGCCGCTTCGGATCCGATCGACCTGACGATCGAAGTGGTCGATTCGAGCGCGGCCAACACCCCGCCGCAGATCGGCGGTTTCGAATACCCCAGCCGCGCCTACGTCGGCAGCGGTTACCGGATCACCATCCCGGCCTCCGATCCCGACGGCGACCCGATCACCTACTCGATCGAAATGTTCAACATGGACGTCGATCCCAACACGGCGATCGACAATGCGGCCAACAACATCTCGATCGATTCGGGCGGCAAATTCTTCTGGGACACCCCGCCGACAGCCGGCAACTTCGAATTCCGAGTCACCGTGACCGACGCCCCCGGCGATTCCACTTCGACGAATCGATTGCCGCTGGAAGTGATCGCGCCGCCGACCAACAACCCACCGGTCGTCCACACCGACAACTCCGACCTGCCCACTTCGGCCACCAAGGACACCGTCTTCGTGTTGCAGCTGGAAGCCTCCGACCCCGACGGTGACGCGATCGAATACCTGGTCGACATCGTCGGTCCGGCCCCGGCAAGTGATCCCGTTCCAAGTAGCGATTACAGCGTCTCAGCCGACGGCAAGCTGACGTTCGACAAGCCGATTCTGGCCGGCGACTACACCATCAACGTCACCGCGCGAGACTCTCGCGGTCTCGACTCGGCCGTCAAAGCCTTGACCCTCCCGGTCGTCGATCAGGCCAACCGTGCCCCGACGATCGACACCGTTCAAGCCGACATCAAGAACGCGCCGGCCGGTTTTGAGTACATCCAACCGATCGTCGCCAGCGATCCCGACTTCAACCCGCTGACCTACTCGATCGACGCTGCCGCCATCGCCAAGGGCATCACCATCGACGCCGCAGGCCGCCTCCGCTGGTCGCCGAAAACGACCGACGTGGGCGATCATCCGGTCACCGTCACCGTCAGCGACGGCGAACTGACCGACAGCAGCGATCCGCCGTTCACGATCACCGTCACCGCCGGCACCAGTTCGCCTCCCAAAATCACCTCCGATCCTCCCAGTAAATGGATCGCCGGCCAGACCTTCGTTTATGACGTCCAGGCCACCGACGCCGACGGCGACCCGATCGAATATGTCTTGGAAGTCAAACCGGACGGCATGGAGATCAACGCCGACAACGGCCTGATCACTTGGGACACCGGCGCCGACGACCTGGGCAAGACCTTCGACGTCCGCGTCAAAGCCTTCGAGTTGATCCCCGACGGCAACAACGGCTTCGACCGCGGCGAGTTCGACGTGCAGCCGTTCTCCTTCCAAGTGGTCACGGCGGCCGGCAACCAACCGCCCCAAATCACTTCGACCGCCCCGACCGCCACCACGCTCGACCGCGTCTTCGGCTACGACGTGATGGCGACCGATCCCGACAGCACCAACCTCTCCTGGACGCTGCTGGAAGCCCCCAAGAACATGCTGATCGAAGGGGCCACCGGCCGGCTGCGCTGGCAACCGCAACTGCACCAGTTGGGCAAGCACGACGTCAAGGTGCAAGTCTCCGACATGCAGGGCGGCTTCGACCACCAGAGCTTCGTCGTCGACGTGCGGGCAACCAACAGCGGCCCGAAGATCGATTCCGATCCTCCTACCAACGGTTACGTTGACAAACTCTATCTCTACCACATCAAGGCGGAAGACCCCGATGGCGACGAAGTGATCTTCGACGTCAAGGCGACCGATCCACAGCGGAACACCACGACCGTTCCGGCTTACGATCCGGCCAATCCCGCCGTGCTGTCGATCGACGACCAGGGAGTGATCCGCTGGACCCCGACGTCGGGTGACCTGGGCACCTGGACGATCGACATCGTCGCCAAGGACCAATTCGGCCTGGGCACCCGCCAACGCTACCCGCTGGTGGTTGCCGAAGGCAGCAGTGTCGACCTGCCGCCGACGATCACTTCGGAATACCCCTGGTTGGCCACGGTCAACAAGATCGAAGGTGGCGACAGCCGGCAATTCGAATACGTCTACCACGTGGTGGCGACCGACCCGGACAACGACGATTCGCAGATCACCTATGCGCTTCCCGAAAAGACGGGCGACATGGCCATCGACTCCGATGGCAAACTCACCTGGAAGCCGACGCTGGCCGAACTGGGCGCCAATGAATCGCCCGCCTATCACTGGGTAACGGTCGAAGCGACCTCCAACGGCAAAACGGCCGAGCAGCGCTACCGCATCTATCTGCGCCGCGACAACCACGCCCCGGAGATCCAAGAAACCTGGCCAGAGGAAGTGACCGTGACGGCGACCTACCGCCACGACCTGGAAGTCTCCGATTTGGACAACGACCAGATCCAGTACACGCTGCTGGCCGGTCCAGCGGGTCTGGAGATGAACCGCTTCGGTCAGATCACCTGGAAGACCGACGCTGATGATTTGACCCCCGACGGCAGCCAAGGTCACCGGGTCGACGTCTCGGTCTCCGATCCGTTCGGGCTCTCCGACAGCAAGACCTTCTACATCTCGGTGGTCCAGGACACCACCGGTCCGACGATCGCGCTACAAACCGATCCCGGCCAGACGGTCGGCAAAGACGAAGAGCTGGCGATCCGGGCCACGGCGGTCGACGACATCGCCGTAGAAACGTTGATCGTCGACGTGGTGGGTGAAACCTTCACACAGCGGATCTCGCTCAACGGCGACGGCATCGGCCACTTCACCCCGACGACGCTCGAACCGTTCGTGGTCGTCGCCAAGGCGACCGACACTTCGGGCAACGAATCCTCGGCCAGCCGCCAGCTGTTCGTCTTCGATCCCAGCGATACCGAAGGCCCGTCGCTAACGATCGCCGCCCCGGCCGACAAAGCGGAGGTCAGCGCCCCGACCGACATCACCGGCTCGATCATCGACGCCAGCGACCAGCTGGTCTCCTGGAAGCTAGAGATCGCGCCCCTGGAAGGTGGTCCCTGGAAAGAGATCGCGGCCGACACAGCCGACCCCGGCCAGACGCTCGACAACGTCGGCAGCATCGCCACCCCGGCGGTGCTCGGCAACCTCGACACCACGATGCTGAAAAACGGCAGCTACCTCCTCCGCCTCAGCGCCCTCGACCAAGGCAACAACGTCTCGGCCATCGAGAGCGTCATCAACGTCACCGGTCGGTTAAAACTCGGCAACTTCAGCCTCTCCTTCACCGACATCGAAGTCCCCGTCGCCGGCATCCCGATCCGAGTCATCCGCAACTACGACACCCTCGACGCCGAGACCAGCGGCGACTTCGGCTACGGCTGGAGCCTGCAAGTGGAAAAAACGACAATCGAAGTCGACCAGGCCACCCTGGGCGGCAACGGCTGGGGCAACTACCGAGCCTTTGAAACGGGAACGAGAGTCTACGTCACGTTGCCCAGTGGAAAGACCGAAGGATTCACCTTCGATCCGATCCCGAATCACACCGTCTTAGGCATCGTCCTCAGTTACAAACCTTACTTCCGTCCCGATCTGAGTAACACCTCGGAACTGGAAGTTCCGGAGATGTCAATCAACAACAAGTCAGGTGAGTGGGCATCCGAGGGAGTTGGCGGCAGGCTGGTGACCTACAACCCGGCCGATCCCTTCTTCGGCAATCAATACACGCTGAAGATCTACCCCGATCAAACCAAGCACATCGTCAACGCGCAGCTTGGCGAAAACGTGGCGATCGAAGACCGTTACGGCAATCGCGTGGACTTCAAATACAACGGCATCGCCAGCAACCGCGGTCGCAAGCTCGACTTCGTCCGCAACTCCGACGGCAACATCACCAAGATCATCGACCCCAACGGCTACGAATTGCGTTATGGCTACGACGACGACGGTCGACTGACCTCTTTCTACGACCGCCGAGCTAGTAAGAAAGTCGACGATGGAGAAACCGTCCTGCCCACAGTCTACGCCTACCGAGACTCCAACGATGAATATGCCAACTTCCTGGACACCATCACCGATCCACTTGGCATCAAGACGCTTCAACTCAATTACGATCCAGTGACCGGTCGATTGAGCAGCATGACCGACGCTGACGGACAATCCACTACTTCTGAGTATGACTTAACAGATCCCACAGCGCCAAAGATTGATGCAGCGGGTGCCGGCGGTGGAGCAAGCGTCACGGTTGATGTTTTTGGTAATCCAACCCGTCAAGTCGATCAAGCTGGAATGGTGACGCTAACAACGTACGCAGATTCGAAACGTGGACTTCCCAGTTCGGTTACCCGTGTAGTTGGGTTGCCGGACACTCCATCGGAAATAGAAGATGGAACCGGAGATGATTTGGTTACGCAATATTCTTACAACGACCAAGGGCAACAAACCACCGAAACGGATATTTTAGGAAACGTAACAAAAACGATTTACGATGGCTCTGGATATCCGTACAAACGGGTTGATGTTTTTGGGAATCCTACAATTTCAAGCTTTTACGACGGTCAACTTTACGAAACACGTGACGCATTTGGTAATGCAATCAATTTTGAATATGACCAATTTGGCAGCGTGAGCTATCTCGCTGAGGCCAATTCGAAAGTTGGAAGCCAGAAAGTATCTTCGTTTCAGTACAACGAGTTTGGTGATCTGACCTCAGCTTTGGACGCCGATTTTAATGTTCGTGAAATTTTCTACGACGAAATCGGGAACAAGACGGGAAGTGAATATATATGGTACGAGACGCCTCGTTTTGAGGATTCCGGAAATGAAAACGACGGCGGGTACTTTTATGGACCACTTGATCCACCTAAGCGGATTTTCGCAGACGGTGATCATCGGACAATCACGCGCACACAGCAGGATCTTGGTCCAGATGGCAGTGTCGATGCAACTCGCACGATCGTTACACGTCAAGTATACACTGAGTCGACTGAAACCTGGGACCAAACCTCGACTTATACAGAAGAAGGAGCGAGTCTTCAGTATGATGAATTGAACCGCGCCGTCGTCCACATCGATGCAAATGGGCGCTCTACCGAAACGGATTATGATGCCCGCGGACAAATGATTGAAAACCGATCCGAGAAAGCGGGCGGAACGGTGGTGGTTTCGGATACCTATTACGACGCCAATGGACGAATAGTGTATTTGACTGATAGTTTTCCCCAGGGAACTTCCACAAGCGAAATCACAGGCACGTTTACCTCCTATGACGAGTCTGGACGTGTAGTGGCGACTCGCGAACTGCTGGGGCTTGATTCGGCATCAGTATCTGAAGGTAACTGGACGCTTACCTACATTGATTCTCAGTGCGATCCTTCCGGAACGAGTGGTTGCACTGTGATCTCTTCGTCCAGCACAACATATAGCGACGCTGGCCGAGTCGAAGAATCTACCAATCAGTACCTACTGAAATCACAAACGCTTTACGATCAACACGGTCAAGTAGTTGAGTCGCGAACGGAGGTCGTGGATTCCAGTGGAACAAAAGCTTGGTTGGTGACTCGAACGATTTACGATGAATTCGGCAGGGCTTTGGTATCGTCTGGCCAGTTCTTAGTAGACCATAGTGTGCTGCTTGGCGAAGATCCAGTCGGTGGTGCACCGACGATACGAGTCACAAAAACAGTTTACGATGAACGCGGCAGAGTGATCGCGACTGAGCATTACTCGGATGCTGTGATTTCGAGCCCTTCCAGCTTTGATTCGTCTACGTCCAAGTATCATCCAGGGTTTTTAGTGGAGGTGCCTGGGCAACTCGAAAGTGTTGCGGAAACGCTATATGACAAGGCTGGGCGTGTATACCGGAGCATTTCAGGTCGTGTGCCGGAAACGAATCTTGATGCAGTTGCAATTGCTGCCTCTGATGCACTGGACGCATATCCAACCCACGGTATCGAGGTTGACCGCTACGCTGGACTATCGCTTTCCAGCGGCGTAATTACCGATACGCTTTACGACGAACGAGGTCGACAATACGCCACTCTTGGCCATCCGTTACCCGCTGAGCAAGCCGGATTGGGTACTGAGCACTCTGGAAGGCTGGTACGCATGCGAAGTGAGGTGACGTTCAATGAATACCAACAGACGGAGATTCAACGTACCGGATTAGTGCAAGTTGAGAATTCAGATGGGACGCTAATAGGAGTCTATGATAACCAATCAGTCGACATCAAATCGCACTATGACAGCTTTGGGAATGCCGTTCGCAGTGACTACATCGTTTCTGACACCCCAGCTGACATCGTTTACGATTCGGAAACCGGACGGACTACCCGCACAACCGAGCGATTGCATTCCTACACGCTTGCCCAGTTTGACAACGAAAATCGGCTTGTTGCCGAGATGCAGCAGATTGATGGCGTGGCAACGGCTGTCTGGAGCGATTCGGAACAGAGTTTCATCTACGAAGGCACTACCGATCACGTGCCAACCAAACTGTATGTCTACGATGCGGATGATCGTCTATCGGAAGTAAAACTGCCGGAAGTTCCTGATCCGCGAGACAGCAATATCGCCAAACGTCCAACTTACCAATACGAATACGACGAACTCGGCAACCAGACACTGATACGTGATCCCTATGAGATGGAGACACGCTTTACTTTTAATGCCCTGGGGCAACAGGCAACCAGAACACTGCCGCTAGGATTCGGCGATGGTCGATCTGATACGAACGCCAACGAATTCGATAATTGGTTGCAATCCGTTCAGGGGTGGGACGTTCAAGAGCAATCCGGGTCGCAACCAGCCTTCACCGAACGTTTCGAGTACGACGTGCAAGGTCGCCAAGTGCTGCATGTTTCCTTTGAAGGAATCGTTGCGGAATCGCTTTATGACAACTTTGGACGCCTATCTGGAATGTCGTATTTCGCTACAGAATCAGACTATGATTCAGGGCTCATCTCCGAGCATCATGAGTACCTTTACGATCAGTTCGGCAGACGCTCGGTTGTTCAATTCCACGAACCAACATCACCAGCCACAAGCAACGATCCAGCCACAGATTTTCCCGTCACTCGCTCGGAAAAAACACTTTATGACGAGCGCGGACAGATCACCGCGGAGATCTCCGAGGAAGGAATACTTGCTTACTCATTTGACCAGCAGGGCCGGATGACTTCGACTACGGTCTACAATTTGCCGGCGACTCCCAGCATCGACCAATATTCGCAATCCACGATTGATGGCCTCGCCCCCGACCGAGTCACTCACTACGAATACGACCTGCTGGGCAGGTTGGCTAGCGTCATCGAGGACTCCACACCGTCCAATTCTTCCGATGCCAACTTGTCTGAAACTGACTATGAGTACGACTTGCATGGCCGAATGGACGAGGCAATCACAACAACTCCACTTGCGGCGGCACAGAATGAGACCCCTCCGGCCGACAATCCGTCGAATCCGAGTGCCGTGCCTTCGATCACTACTGATTACACCTACGACGAGCTTGGCCGACTGGACTCCGTCGTCGAAGCTGATCGAAATGGCATCGAGTTGGCGAGCTACGACTACACTGTTCGCACTGATGGAAAACGCACCGGGCTGACAGAAACGTTCTGGTTCGATGACGACGGAGATGGCATCGCGGAATCAACCGATGGCGATGGCATCAGGCAAGCGGAAGAAGAAAAGTCGACAACCTATACGTGGAGCTATGACTCAATCGGTCGCTTGACCGATGAAGTCATTGATCACTGGGATGACGGTTTCGATCAAACCGAATCTTTCATTTATGACTTAACTGGCAGCCGCCAAGAACTACGTCGTGACATCGGAAACAATGCGACGATTGATGAAGTTATTTCGTACAAGTACGACGAGAACGACCGGCTTGAATTCGAATGGCTGGATGTGGGAAACGATCAATCGATCGAGCAAACTACGGCCTACGATTACGATCACACACAGCAGACCGCGAAAACAGTTTACGACGGATATGTAGACGAATCCACGCTACCTGCAAATCTTCCTGTTACCACGGCACGCCAGCTGTTCGCATACAATTTGCAAGGGCGGATGTCCGGAGTGATCAACGAGGAGTACAGCGCTTCTGGAGTTGTCACGGCGCGCGATCGAACCTGGTATGATTACAGCAGCAGAAGCTTCCGAATCTCGCAGGTGAAGGAAAGTGATTCCACGCCGTCCAACGCTTCAAACCTGTGGGAGGGTGCGGTCCGCTTGATGCGCGGTGAACACAGTGATTTTAGCGGTCTCCGCGGGGCATCAGGTCAGCGACAGTCGGTTTTGACTGAAGCCATTTCTCATACACTTTGCTCCAAATCTTGCTCAACAGAATACAACGAAGTGTCATGACTTGCTGGCCTCCTTCGCGATGCCATCGCATTCCCGAAAGCTTCATCCGTTCACTGACAATCTGCTTGCATGCCGATTCGACTACCCCGCTACCGATCGGGTAATTGTGGGTACGGGCATCTGCGTAATCCATGAATCGCTTGTACCGGCGAAGGTACTTCTCGGCTTTCTCTGCATCACTGGCGTGTGACGATTTGTAACCGTGTTCCGATTTCATCTTCGCGATCGAACGCAACACACGACCATGCCCGCCTGGTTCAAGCAGCAACGCTCGCGTTCGCGAAAGCCAGTCTGCTCGGGATTCTTTCTCGAGCTTCAGGGCATCAGCGATGATCGTCAGACGCTCGCTGGCATGGTAGTAATCAACGACACGCGTGATTTTGATTCGACTACCATCAACGAAAAATTTCCGAAGCACATTCTTCCAGTATGCGGTCTCGATTTTGCCGGCGTCGGTCACGTAAACGATTTCGGGAAGATCGTCGCCACACGCTTTTACCACCGCCGTCAGAAGTGAAGTCAAATCGCTTGAAAGTGTCTCCTGATTCGCTTCCGGTGTTCGTCCCAGATACACCGTGCCTAGCTTTTTGCCATCGCTCAAGACACTGATGCAAGCAACACCGGCCATTTCAAAGAAACTCCACGGAGCCAGGCCGAGGGCAACACCATCGCGACTGACCGAAAGGACGGCAGTGCCGCCACCAGAGCGTGCTTGTTCGATCAGTTCGGTCAACTTGGTTACCTGAGCTTCCTCGCGCAGCGGTTCCAGCGAGCAAGTAAGCGTCTGCGTCAGCTTGCGCAACTTCTCATTGCCGATCGAAACTCCAAACCGATCCCGAATCATCTCTCGCGTACGGCCTTGTGTGCTGCCAGCGGTAGCAAATTGCCTACCGATGAGGTTCGCCACCGCGGGCGTAAATCCGTGTTCAATTCCCAGCAGTTGCTCCAAAGGAAAGAGCAATTTGCCGTCACGCCCTTTGCGGTAACGAGCACGTTGAAACGAGATTTCGCCGAACGACGTCACAATGTTGCTCCGCAGGCTCTTGGCAGCCAATCGTCGGAAATTCTTGCCGTTGTGCTTCACTGTACCCGGCATCCGCTCGATTTCCGGTTCAAGGCTCGCAACAAGCCACCCGATGACTTTTCGAGCAAATTCCCGCACGCAGTTGGCCAGCCGATTCTCCAACGTAAACATTCTGGCCGCCGAGACGGCGCCGGACACAAAATCGCGGACCAATTCAACGACCTTGGAGGTCAATTCGGCAGCGAACTCGGTTACCGAATTTGAAATTTCTTTCTCTGCGATTGTGCGAACAAGGCTTCCTGCCTTAACTTGAGCATCCATGAGGTTTCCTTTTGAGCTGTCTGCCTGAGAACAAACAGTTTCCTTGAGGAAGCCTCTTTTTGTGTAGACCAATCACTCCGTCAGATCAGGCGCATTACGCAGATCACACCCCTGTGGGAAATTGATGGTGGTCGCTGGACGGAGGTTTCTTCGATCGAGTTTTTAGCCGATCAGCACAATCACACGGGTTATACACAAGCTATTCGAGAGACCCATGTAGAGAATGGAAACACGCTGATCGTAGATTATACCTTCGGGCATGACGAAATCTCTCAGCGTCGTCATGGAATTGACGCCAATGGCCAACCCATTGATCAAACACATATCTTTGGACACGATGGCCACGGAAGTGTCCGCGTCGTCTACGATTTGGCGGATACTTCGGCACAAATCATTCAAGCGTTCACCTTTTCCGCTTATGGAGAGATGATCGCACTACACAATGCCAGCGTCCAAAATATTTCAATTGGTCAGCGATTGTCTTCGTTTGGATATAGCGGGGAACATTTCGACGCCAATGTACAACAACAATACCTAAGGGCTCGATTCTACAATCCGGCAAACGGACGATTCAATCGACTAGATCCTTTTGCTGGAAACATTCGTTCGCCGCAGAGCCTGCACAAATACGCTTATGTACACGGCGATCCCGTGCAAGGCGTTGACCCGACTGGAATGTTCCTTGGATTTGGGTTTTCGCTGGGTGGGCTTGCAGCACGACTGTACATGGGATTGAAGGTTGCGTCCGTTGCGTTAAATGCTTATGGGTTTGTCTCAAATTCTATCGATGCGATCATGTATGCCAGGCAGGGCAAACTCTTCTCTGCCACGATATCTGCTCTCTTCGCAATTCTCGACGGAATTTCTCTTGTAGTTGAACTTGTTGGATTCTTCAAGCCTCCGACACCTCCGCCATCGGCAACTGTTTCTGTCGCAGTAGGTTTGGCTCGCCGCTCTGATGGGGCGCTTGTCCCAATGGGGCAAATTCTGATTACAGAAGCAAAGCCATTGGTTGCATGGGGAATTCAGCATATCTATCCAGCTATAGCACGGTCATCGGCCGGACTGCTTGGAACACTATATGCAATGATGACCGGCCCGCCTGACGGGTATTCGGAGATCGACACCAGAAATACTGACCAAGTGCGGAACACAAGTGGGACAGCATCGGGTGGTAATGACTTGCCGAGCGCTGGACCTGATTGGCTGGACCGAGGAATGGGATCGATGCCAAGAGAGGTGGCGGACCAACTTCGAAATCGCCACTTCGGATCTTGGAGAGAATTCCGAGAGGCATTCTGGCAAGCCGTTCACAATACGCCCATACTACGCAATCAATTCAGTGCATCCAATCAAGCGAGAATGGCTGATGGCTTGGCTCCGTACGCCCCTGATGCTTGGCAAGTAGGGAACAGGACAAAGTTTGAGTTGGATCACATGGAGACAATCGACATCGGACGTGAGCGAGTGCTGTATGATTTAGACAACATCATGATCGTCTCACCAGAGGTTCACATTAAAATCACCAATGCAACCAAGGGAATCTTTTAGAATTAGAAATGAAAGTTCCAAAAGAATTTACGAATCAGTTTAACTTATATCGAGATCAAAAAATCCAACCGGGCGCCATTCCAATATCTCGGCGAGTTTTGTTTCACTTGGCAAGTGAACATTTTGGTGATCTTGATACCAGCGAGGCGTTGCTCGCTGTGTTGAATGATCCACGTCAGCTTGAGATAGCATCCGATATGCTATCTGATTTAGTTCAGTACATTATGGAGTACGAGAAAGGACGACTGCCTGCGGACGACGAACTTGCCGTTGTTCTGTTCAAGAAAATTTGCAAGCACTCCGCGCGTACAGATCTGATTTTCTATCCTGCCAACGTCGTGGGCAGGGAGCTTACGATTGAAGAGGTTGTTAAAGCGGCCGAAACTGGCGTACTGTAGAGAGGGTATCACCAACCGAGGTGATTTGGCTGGCGACGAAGTCCGGGTGAGCGAAGAGGAGCCAGGGCAAACGAAAAGACGCCCAACTAGTTGGACAGCGCCACTTTTCGCCTGGTGAGAATTCGTAAGTCGTTTGCCAAAATGGACTTATCTGCGTTGACTTGATGGTCAAAAAGAGACGACCTTCCGTGTGCTACTGTTTCACACTCGGAAACCACGGAAGGTCGCCGCTATGTCGCTTAAGGATATCGCCTCGCTCGGCAAAATGCTCGCCCAATTTCTCGCCCTGTTTGTTGATTGTTTTTACAGCAATCCTGGAAGGAAACTGCTCCAGATCTACGTTCAGGGATTGCTCTCTGACGTTCAACGAAAGAACGCCGAAGCGATCGCTGCCGATCAGAATGTCAGACCCAGGACGCTTCAGCGGTTCCTCGATTCGATCAAGTGGGATCATGAGCGGCTTCGCGATCGTTGCCAGCAAATCATCGCCACCGACCATGCCGACAGCCAAGCGGTGGGGATCGTTGACGAAAGCGGAATGGCCAAGAGTGGTCACGACACTGTTGGGGTGAAGCGTCAATACAACGGCAACCGAGGTAAGATCGAGAATTGCATCGTCAACGTTGCTCTGTCGTTTGCAACGGTCACTTTCCACAGTCTGCTCGATGCCTGCGTTTATCTGCCCAAAGAATGGACGGATGATCCATCACGCCGAAAAAAACTCGCATTCCTGACGATGTGACGTTCAAAACCAAGGCAGAAATCGCACTCGATATGATCGATCGAGCGATTGCCAATGGAATCCGAGTGCTGGCTTGGACATTCGACGAATTCTACGCTCGCGACGGCAAGTTCCTTGACGGACTCGACCAAAGAAACGAAGCCTTCGTTGGCGAGATACCGCCAAACGCTCACGTCTGGCTGAGCAAGCCAAAAGTGCTGAGAAAACCGCCGAAAAACCGAACGAAAAGGCCGAAGAAGTACCCCCGATTGAGACGTCGTGAAGAAAAGCCAAGTGAGGTTCAAAACCTCCGTAAGTATTCGCCGGCATTCTGCGATCAAAAGCCACAGCGATATCGAATCAAAGACACCAACAAGGGGCCTGAGGTTTGGGAGATCCGCTGGCACACGTGTTGGCGGAAGACTCACGACGGTCGCTTAGTCAGCAACGCCTGCACTCTGATTGTCGCTCGCAATGTTCGTACTGGCGAGTGGAAGTATTTTCTCAGTAACCGAGTCCCTGGCCGCGGCGGCTGGACATTGCGTGCGATCCTCAGAGTCGCGTTCAGTCGCTTCCAAATCGAAGCGTGTTTCCGCGAATCGAAAGAAGAACTGGGCTGGGATCACTTCGAATGCCGCCGGTGGGACTGTGTCCATCGTCACCTGTTCGTGACGATCCTCAGCCACTTGTTCTGTGCCCGAGTGCGATCCCAGCTCAGTCCGGGGACCGTCGTGACCGATGGCGACCTGCTAACGCTCGAACAGGTCCGTCGTGCAATGGACGTCTACATCGATTCACAAGATTTGTCGCGAAGAGCCCGTCACCGTCGCTACGAAGAGGAACTTGAACGCCAACGCTACTACCAAGTTCGCAACGCTCAAGCCAGCCGCTCACATACCAAAACACGCCGTCGATGGTTCCAGCAGCAGGGGATTGATGTTGATAAAATCAAGTCGCTTGACCGGGGGACGGGCCCATGAAACTTGATCCTCACGCAAAAAGTGGCGCTGTCCAACTAGCCCTGGCTGGGTATGGGCCATCCGTTTCAAAGGCAGAAGGCGGCTTTTGATGAGCGTCGCTGAGCCAAAGTCAAAGTAGCGGGCCGTACTGGAAGGTTCTCAGCGGTCCGACCGTGCTGGGTAGAGGAGGGAAGCGAAGTTGCCGGTTGCTGTCAGGAACATTCCGTTTTCCGTTTTTCTGATGTAGTATTCTTGGTGAAAACCACATGCGTCATGGCTCGAAGATTGATCCTCCGAATCGGTTTGAACGGGTCCACGCGGAGCGGGATGATTCGCATCTGGAGTGGGATTCGGAGTACCTGACGCAGCGCGAGAATCGGCGTATTGAGTACATTTTTGATGCGTCGAAGAGCATTGTTGCCGAGAATCAGTCTCCCGATGTTCCGTTTCGCTGTGAGCGTTCGGTGAACCGCATCTTGCCTGAGGCTTGCGTTTTCGCGAGCGGCGTTTGCGCACCAGCCGTTGAACGGTCTCGGACCGTTTCTTTGCCATGCCTGAAATGTAAAGACCTGTCTAATGTCAACAGGCCCCCCCGAATTTCCACCGACACTATTGCTCGCCTTCGGCAGATGCGTCCCGAACTGATTCTGCTGCCCCTCCCTTCGCAGCACGAAGCACAGGATAGTATTGCGTAAACACGTAGTCGTCGTCTGCGGCCCCGCCGTGACAATCATTGCAGTTGGAGGTCGGTTGAATCTTGGCCGACCGCTTGAGCGGATACTTGTGGCCGAAGCTGAAGAAGCCCCAGTTGCCGGGCTCGTCCCTGAACCGCTGCGTGTCTTTCATCAAGACTTCGAGACCGGTGAAATCGCCCATGAAGTATCCGTTGCCACTGGTCGCTTCTTTTGTTCCAACCCCAACGAGTTCCTTGACCAGCACTGTGCCGTCCGGGAACGTCCCGGTCATCTCGTAGTGGTCGTAGGATTGAGGGTCGATGTAGACAGAATGGAACTCAGGAAACGGAGCCTTACCCTCGTTCATGTCGTTCGGCGTCAGCGGCGTGCCGACGTATATCCACTTGCGATAACCAGACGGGCGAACGAGTTCTCCGTCGATGAATGTGACCTTCGGTTGTTCACGCTCGGTTTTCGGCGTGGGCGCAGCTGAGACTCTGCTGTGGCGGTTCGATTGTGTGCCAATCAACAATGTTGCACCAATCACGGCGGCAACACCGATGAACAGCGTCGTCCGGTTCCAGTTTGAGCGAGTTGTCATGGTCGTTTTCCTCTGATTTGGTTTCGGGAGCGAAGTTCTCATTACGATTGAGTAAGGGTGGCCGGTTGCTTCTGGTCGTTCTGCGAGTACCAACCGGCTGCGGCGATGGCGATGCCCAACCCAACATGCAGGAAGTTGTCCAGCCAGTTGATGTGAATGATGTGGAACAGGTGGCCTTCTGCGGCTGACCCGAGCATCACAAAGCCGATCACACCGGTCAGCATGTAAATGACGCCGAACGCTTGCATGAAGCGGATCGACGCTTTTTCACCGAGCAGGGCCACGACTACGAATCCGATGGCCGTCGCCAGATGCACGAGGTTGTGGGCGGTGTTCGTGACGAACAGAGCGTCTTCGCCGACCAATGGATTGGGAATAAATCCCATCACGGTTGCTCCCAAGAATGCTGCTGCAAACGTCCACGCCAGACTGACTGCTACGTTCTTCATCGTTGGTCTCCTTGAAGGTGAGGTGGTTGCGTTCGACATCCCTTCGATGCAGTGGCCAGCCGAAGTCTTACTTCGTGTTTTGATCCGAACATGGCGAACAGTCGTCACTCGGATCTTGAAGAAATCGACGTAAGACTCCGTTGTCTCACGGCGTCAAAGGGGAAACGGCCCATTGCTCAACGGCATTCATTCCAAGGAGAATCACGATGCCTCGACTTCAACCTGTGACCAAAGCCACTGCCGACGCCACCACGACCAATCTGCTGGAAACCGTCGAGAAGAAGATGGGGATGATCCCGAACATCATTTCGACGATGGCCAATTCACCCGCCATGGCGAATGCGTACCTCGGCTTCAGCCAGTCACTTTCGACCGGCTCGCTTTCACCTCGGCTGAGAGAACAGATCGCTCTGGTCGTGGGCGAGACGAATAGTTGTGGCTATTGTGTTGCAGCCCACACGGCGCTGGGAAAAGGTGCCGGGCTGTCGGAGCAGGAGACTTGTGACGCCCGACGTGCGGAGGCCGCCGATAACAAAGAACGAGCCGCTCTGGAGTTTGCACGAGCTATGGTCAATGAGCGAGGATTCGTAACTGACGACCACGTTCAGCAAGTGAGAGACGCCGGATACAATGACGGCGAGATCGCTGAGATCGTCGGCAACGTCGCATTGAACATCTTCACGAACTATTTCAATCACGTTGCCGAAACCGAAGTGGACTTTCTTACTCCGCCCGAATTGACGGTGGCATAACCCGGTAGTGCTGTGGCGAAGGCAGTCGCAACGAATCGAGCATCCGACGAATGAACCGAGACAATGACAGTTGGCTTGCGGAGTTGAGCGCACAGCAGGAATCGGCACTGGCCGATCTCCGGGAAGTGCTGTTGCGCAATCTTCGCAAGGCACTGTCGAATCGGCCACGGGCTGATGAGGCGTTTCTGGACGATGCTGCTCAAGATTCTGTTATTCGAGTGCTCGACAAGCTCGACCAGTTTCAGGGCCGAAGCCAGTTCATTACATGGGCGACGAGCATCGCAATTCACGAGGCGCTGGGTGAGCTTCGTCGAAGCCGTTGGAAGGACGTGTCACTTGATGATGTTCTTGCCGACGCCGAGTTCGTTCCCAAACGAGCTATTGATACGACCGCCGCTCCCGACGAGCAGATGGAGCGACAGTCCGTTCTCGACGCCATGAGAGAGTTGATCGAGAACGAGTTGACAGACAAACAACGGACAGCACTGTTCTCCGAGTTGAAGGGGATGCCGCAGGACGAAATCGCTCGACACCTTGGCAGCAATCGAAACGCCATCTACAAGCTGACACACGATGCCCGAAAGAAACTCAAGCGGCGATTGGAAGCAGCCGGATACACCCCAGAGGACGTTACAGCACGGCTGTGAGTTGGGAACTAAACCATGCCACTTTCCAAAGAAGAAATCGATAGCCTGCTCCGACTGGTCGGCCATACTGAGGATGCCGAGATCAACTGCGAGCAATGCCTCGCACTGGTTGCGGAGTTCGCCGAGCAACAGTTGACGGGCAAATCCATCCATGAGGGATTGAAAGCCGTCGAGCAACACTTGTCCGTCTGCGCTGAATGCCGTGATGAGTACGAAGCGTTACGCCGCACCTTGGACGATATAAGCGGAAGCGATGAGTGACAGTCCTTCCATCGTCTGGGTGCTGGACCGAGCCAACCAGCGTCTGTCTTTGTTACTCTGTGCGTACTTTCTCCGCATGGATGACAAGTGCTGCCGCCAACAGGTTCGCCATACGCTTCAAGATTGCCTATGAAACTGGTTTGCGATCCGAGTGATTTGCCTTCCGCCAAGAAGCCGAAGGATGACCGATTATGCTGGCCGGTGTCCAATACGGTGTCGGAGACTTTGCAACTGCTTCAGGATAGAATTGGTAGCCTTCGCCAATATCACTTCACTACTTGAGCCTCATTTCGATGCGTCACGGTTCAAAGATCGACCCGCCAAACCGCTTTGAACGGACGCATGTCGTTCAAGATGACGATCATCTGGAGTGGGATACCGAGTATTTGAAGGAACGAGACAACCGGCAGATTGAATACATTTCCGACACGTCCAAGAGCATCGTTTCGGAGAACAATTCCCCCGACATCCCCTTCCAATTCAGCGTCAATCCGTATCGAGGGTGCATTCACTCTTGTAGTTACTGTTATGCGAGGCCGGGCCACGAATATCTCGGATTCAATGCTGGATTGGACTTCGAGACCAAAATCGTCGTGAAGCACGACGCCCCGGAACTCCTTCGGGCGGTTTTGACGAAGGATTCTTGGAAAGCCTCCCCGATCATGTTTTCGGGGGTTACGGACTGCTACCAACCAGCGGAGCGAAGATTTCAACTCACTCGCCGCTGTCTTGAGCTTGCGTTGGAATGCAAGCACCCGGTCAGTATCATCACGAAGAATGCGTTGGTCGCTCGTGATTTGGATATTCTGACGAGGATGGCGGCCGATCGTCTGGTCCATGTTTTTGTTTCGGTGACCACGTTGGATGTTGAACTGGCGCGGGAGATGGAACCTCGGACCAGCATTCCGCCGGCGCGGCTTCGCGCGATTGAGAATCTTGCTGATGCTGGTGTTCCCGTCGGGGTGATGGTTGCCCCGATCATTGCTGGTCTGAATGATTCGGAAATCCCCAACATCTTGGAAGCGGCCAAGAACGCCGGCGCAGCGGCGGCGGGTTACGTTTTGCTGCGGCTGCCGTTGACGGTGAAACCGGTTTTTCAGGAATGGGTGGAGCGCACACAGCCGCTGAAGGCAGAGCGTGTGATGGGGCGGATCCAGGCAACTCGAAAAGGTGAGTTCAATAGCTCGACATGGGGTGAACGGATGGTCGGCAGTGGTGAAATTGCTGAACAGATTCGTAACCTGTTTCGACTGTTCAAACAAAAGTATTCCTTGGATGGCGGGCTTCCGCCTCATGATTGCAGCCGGTTCCGATCACCAACGGCTCGCTGCGGGCAGATGCGACTGTTCTAGGCAGTTCATCGTCTGCCCGCTACGGGCGTGCGACTTCGGAGAAGTCGCCGACGGTACAGGATCGCCGACTTGGGACAAGCCGGCCTACGATGAGTGCGGTTACCAGACGCCCGCTTCTTTCAGCTGCTGGGTGGCTTTGCCGGCCCAATCTTTGTTGGCGGCTGGTGACGCAGGGCTGGGGTGCAGAATGCGAGACAACTTGGCGTCACACGGCTGCGATTTCAGAACTCGTTGGAGGCATTTTTCGGCATACGCACCGACACCCACGACGAACTTTGGCTGCAGCGCGGTGAGAATTGCATGAAGATGGCGATCGCAAGCGGCATCCAACGGCTCCCGCTCGACCGGTGGAAGCTTGTCGGGCGTTCGGTTGCGAGCCGATTGTTCCATGAAAACCAGCGGGCAATAGTTGGCGACAAAATGTTCTTGAAAAAACTCTTCGGCGCTGCTGAAACGCTGCGACATCAGTCCCCACAACCGCCGTCCGCTCACTTCGCTCTTTTGACATGCGAATCCCTCGACGGGACGTTTGGGGTGTTCGTTCTGGGGACGATCGACGGGAACATCGATGCCCATCCAATCTCTTACGGCAGCGATCTCACCAAACGGCACGCCCGTTTGCGCCATTCCCCACGGACCGGGGTTCATGCCTAAGAACACGACCCGCGAGCCCGAGTCATTGATTCTAGAAAGATATTGGCGGTGAGCCTTCCAGGCGTAGCGCAGTGGGTTGTAGACGTGTGTGACCGGCGGCTGGAACGACAGCAAGTCGACTTCTTCGGCAAGTTGTTCGGCGGCTTTGATCACCGCTTGTTTGGCACCCGTTGTCGTGCTCATTTCATTCCCAGTCGTTTGCCTTGCGTTAAGAGCGAAATCGATTCCGCGACTCGGCGCTGCTTTGTTTCCGGCCGTTTTGCTACGGCGATCCAGCCGATGAACTGCTGCTGCGCGGAGGGTGGCAACGAATCGAAAAACTCTTTTGCCTTCTTCTTTTTTGCCATCGCCTTTTTCAGTTCGGGCGGAACCTCCGTCGAGATGTCTGGCACAGCCGATGCTTCCCAAAGGCCCGATTTTTTTGCCTCGGCCACCTTGGCAAGCCCAGGTTGCTGCATCAGCCCCAGCCGCGTCAGCTTCTGGACACGTTTCTTATTCGAGGGTGACCAGCGACTGTCTGACCTTCGAGGTGTGATCTTGCGAACGTAGCTCTCCTCATCGCGTTTCTTGATGATGCTGTCGATCCAGCCAAAGCACAATGCCTCTTCGACCGCCTCCTCGTACCGCAGCGTCGGTGCGCCGGTCGATTGTTTGAAGAAGACCAACCAAACTCCGTCGCTTTTTGCATGGTTTTTGGACAGCCACCTTCGCCATTGTTGCCTGGTTTTTACATACAGCTCTTTCATGTCAATGTTCGTCGGTACACAACCAGTTATCCATCGGCATTTGCTTGATCAGGCGCCGGCGACCTCGTCGGGTTCGTTTTGGCGTTGTTGTCGGGCGGGGGCGGCGGCGAGCTGGATCGATCGACTGTAGCCGGCGGATCGCCCGGCAGGACGCTTCGCGACGCGATGATCTTTTGCCAGATTTTTCGGCTCAGCCCGGTGCTGAGTTGTTCCAGTTCGCTCACCGCGGCGACGGAGGCCGCGTCGTCGAACTTCTGAACGTAGAGCGACGCGATTTTCCCGGTCAGCGCCAACATTTCGCTGCAGTAGTCCAGGTAGCGGTTCAACTGAAACGGTGTCATCTTTTGTTTCGGGGAATGCTCCGTTCGCTGCCAATTGCTCAGCACGCGTTCGGGATCCTTGGTCAACTGATGCATGTCAATGATGTGTGCGATCGATCGCAATTCGTGAACTGCCGCTAAAGCGCGACGCCGCTTGATCCGCGTCTCGAAGCTGATCAGAAAATAGATCGCGATGGCCAGGAAAATCACGTCATTCATTCCCGATTCGACCGTTTGAATGAAATCAATGAACGTCAGCGGCTCGGTGTCGGCCGGCCGCACGGCTTGTGTGATGATCCCAATGATCAACGCTATCAGGCCGAAAGCCAGCATGTAGCCGATTGCGCGAATCCACAAAATCGGCCGGCTGATCCAGGCCGATCGGTCGGAGGCTTGGCGAGCCACATCCAGTAGTTGTCCGCACAGACGCGACAGTCCCGACTCGGGAAATCGCTCGCGGATCCGCCGTTGCAGAATCACGATTGTTTCGATGATCCGGTCGTCACGCAAAAGCAACAGATGTTCGTCACTTGCCTGCCGACGGGACGTTGCCGAGTCGGAATCGTTCATCGATTTCGTTTTCACCTATGCAATTCCATAGAAAGTCAAACCGCCAAATACTCCTCGATCGCGTCGCGGATCATGTCCAAGGAGGGTTCATCGCCGGTCCACTGCCGCAGACCATTGGCAAGTGTTCCTATTCGGCGATCGTCCACGGAGATAACGCGATAGCCAAGAGCATCGATTTTGAGCAGATCGGGATGACCGTCGCTCACGTCCACGACCAAACAACTGGCATCGCCCTCGGGCCAATCATCGACGTCCAACACCGCCGGTTGATCGGCGTCACCCGCAATCACGATCAACTTCGCAGCGGCGATTTCGTCAATTTCAGGGGCGTCCAGAAGCGGATCGCCGAAACCTTCCACGACAACCAACGAGTTTTCTTTTTGTTCGCCGAGCCATAGGCAGTGATCGGATTGTTGGTCGAGCGACTGGCGGTGTCGGCGGATTGCATCGGAAACAAAACGCTGCTGTTGGCTGCTAGCGTCGAACCGTCCTTCGCGAAGCGACAGGCAATCGATTGAAGCGGCCAGATTCTGCTGGGTCGCCGCCTGATTGGTGTCTTCCTCGGACGAACTGGCTGGCAGGTCTGCAGCAGATTGGGCTTGTTCGCTGGACCGGTCGGGGACTTCTCGCTCGCGATACCAGTCGGTTGCGGCTTGACAGAGAACAGGGTCGATCAGAACACCTCGAATGCCAAGTACTTCGGCTCCGTCAAGAGCCACTTGAATCTTATCGGGCGGCACATCAAAAGAAAGGACTCGCCAATCGAGATCCATCGCGACCAGCGCACGTTCCAGAGCGAATTGTGACGGATTGCCGGCGATTGGATGACCAATCACGGCGATCAGCGGTTCGGTGGTGCCGTCCATGAAGATGTTCAGGGTGGGGGTGAATCAGACTGCTCTACCAAGATAACATTCAGTCCAGCGTGATACGAATCCGAGAGCCCCTACCTGGTGTAATACGGCGCGCGACTCCAGTTCATGGACCATTCAAAGTACATCACTCCACGCTTGGGGTTAAGAACTGCGCTGGTGTTGGCCTTTTGGTTCCTGCAGGTGCCACTCTTCGGAATTCTGGCGGCCAAGCCCTCCAGCGACCATCTGTCGATGATCCTGAACCCTCCCGATCTCATTTTGCTGAGCATTCACCTGGCATCAGTCGGTTCGATTTACGGTGCGTTCGGGTGGATCTGCTGGGCGTGTGCCAATTTTGACTCGATGTGGATTCGATGGCCTCTCCGATTCGTCGCTGCTATGTCGGGATCGTACCTCGCCGGCGTTTGCATGCCGGGAGAGTGGATCGAGTTCCTGATCTATTTCTGCGGCATGATGATTTCACAATCGGTAATTTTCTTTGTGTTGTTGGTCCCCCCATGGAAAATTCCGTTTGCCAATCGCGAAACCAAAAAGCGACAGTTCACAATCAATGACGTGTTGGTCGGTACGACAGCCACTGCGCTCCTGCTGGGAGCTGCCATTCGTTTTCACACGCCCGTCGATCCTAGGTTGTTCTGGCAAGTCTTGATCGTCATTTGGATTGCGTTCCCAATCTTGTCAGCGGGTGAATGCTTGGGCGCGCTTCACCGCTGTCGCAGGACTGCGGTTGCGATGGTGGTGGGAACATGGATGCTGGCGGCAACAGGTTCGATCGCAATTGGACACTTGGATGCAAGGCTGAACGACGTTCCATCGGATGCCTGGACGTTTTCACTTCTTTACGGAATGATCGTGGCTGGAAACCTGCTGTTGGTATTTGGATTGACGCTGGCCGGCCGACGCGACGCGGTAAAATCGGGGTTAAATTTAAATGGCCAGCAGGACGGTTCATCTGCCAAGATTGTGTGACAGACGACGAACAGGAAACTAGAATAGCGATTGTTCCGCAAAAAGGAGATTTCGTTTGGCGCGTGGTGATCATTTCTTTGTTTGGCGACAACACAAGGGCGTTCCGTTTCAACATCACGGAATCGATCTTGGGGACGGAACGGTGGTGCACTTCACCGACGGCAGCGGCGGTGTCGCCGGCCCGGGCGGATCGGCGGAGAACTTTCAGATTCTTCGCACCTCCATCGAACAAGTGACGCGCGGCGGCCGCGATGTGCTTCACGTTGTCGACCATCCCCATCGGCTGGCAACCGACTTGATTGTGCGACGAGCTCTCAGCCAAATCGGCCGTCAAGGTTATCACTTGATCTTTGACAACTGTGAACATTTCGCTTGTTGGTGCGTGGTCGACCGTCACGAAAGTCGTCAAGTGAACGTTGCCTGCCAACGCGCCGGGGCGGTGGGAGTCAAAGTGGGCGTCGCAGCGGCGGTTCGCGCCGCGTCGAAGGTAGCCGCGTCCAAAGTGTTGCGTAGCGCCAGCCCATGGTTGCTGGTCGCCGATGCGGCGCAGCTTGCCACGGAGGCATGCGGACATCACGTTGGTTTGACCGATCCCGAAAAACGCAAGCAGACGGGCCGATTCGTCGGGGGCGTCACCGCGCTGGGCGTCGGATCGCTTGGCGGTCCGGTGGGACTTGCCGTAGCGGGAGGAATCTGGGCAGCCGGCGAATTGGCGGGCGAGGTTTCTCGGAAGACCTACGAACAGTTTCGCTTGCAACGTCAGTAGAGCGGTCTACTGAAGGTCTCGTCTTCGAGCAAGAATCCATCGCTTGATGACCTGCCGTCACTTCGCGACTCTTGAACAGCGCTCTTCAATAGCCTCGGACTAGCGTCCGAGGCTTGCACATGCCATTGCTTCGCAGTTATGCGGCGACCCCGGCGACCAACACCGAACGCATCGGTCAGCCAGAACGACGTATCGAGCGAATCGCTTTGACCGGTGGAGTTCGCGTCGATATAGTTCAGCCATGAATCCGTACCAATCACCAAGCGATGCCGATCAGCCAGACCCGCCGGAGCCCCACCGCAACCAACTGCCGGATCATCGGGTAGGTGAGTTGATTTTTGCGGGGATCTTCAGTCTTGTGGTGTTTGGCGTCAACTGGAGCTGAATGAGGTGATGTATGTCTCGCGTTTTCTTTTGTTGTGTCGCTCGGCTCGCGCTCGTTGCCGGCTCGATCTCAATGCTTCAAGTCCACGCCGATGATGCGGCCAGCAAACGTGAGCAGCAGCGCGAAATGCGACTGGAGTACCTGACGCAAAAGGCAGACGGGTTCGAAATGTCGGTTGTCGGCCAGCAGGACGTTACGCTGACGTTGGAGGAACGCCCTGTCTTGCGCTATACCAACCCCGTTCGCAACTTTTTCACCGATGGTGTTGTTTTCTTATGGAAGCGAGATTCAGAACCGGCGGTACTGGGCGCGCTGTCAGTTCGGGGAAATGGGAAAGTATTCTGCGAATTCGCATCGCTGACATCGCGGCCATTGCATTGCGATCTCGGTCTCCGACGAACTTGGACTCCTGAAAAAAGGACACACGTTGATGTTCCTTTGAAAGTACGGGTGCCCGTAGCGAATGACGCGAGACGGCAGAACCTTGCGATGCGTCAGCTGGTACGCCGATTCTCGGTGTGGATGTATGAGGTCGACGATCCGGAAAAGAAAAAAGAGTTGCGCCTCTTGAGCAATCCGTTGGTTCAATGGTCGGATGCGTCCAGCGGATCATCTGCTATGTGTTTTGGATTTGCGGAGACCAACGACCCAGAGGCCTTGATCCTGCTTCGCTACACGCCAATCTCGGAAGCAGAGGGTGGCTCTTGGACCTACACGTTGTCGCGGATGACATCGCGACCACTGGTTTTCGAGCTTGACCGCCAAACGATTCATGAGGTCAAAGCGTATTGGGAGAACCCCCAATCAGACAAAGACAGCTACCTTGAGCGGCGGCTGGGAGAGTTTTTAACGGAATCGCTCTAAGTCGCCGCGATTGCCTGGAACCTTGCTGGGCGTGCGTTGAGTTTTGAACGCGAACGTTTTCGCCAGATGTAAACGCACTTGCGCAACTCTTGGCGCCCGTGACGGCCCATTTGCTGACTGCTGTTTCCCTTCCCGCGGGGAAGCACCCAGATGGTGTCGACGTCGAATCCGGCATGCCGCGCAAAGTCGGACAGGATCAAGTCAACCGGCAAATGGGCACCTTGGTATCGCACGTTGTCGTTGACCATCACCAGCGGCTTGCCAGGTTTCAGCAGGCGGCAACATTCAAAAATCACCATCGCCATTTCCTTGAAGTAGTTCTCGACCATTCGAGGAATGCCGTTGTTGTTGAGCTCGCCGGCGGCCCGACAGGCGTTCAAGTAGTCAAAGATCTGCTGTAGCAGCTCGTGCTCTTGCCAAGCCTGAGTCGCCTTGGTGTGCACGCCCCGGGACAGCACACTTTGAAGCCCGGTCTTTTCGCGATTTTCGACCGTGCAACTCACCATCGTCTGACGAAGATCTTTGATGCCGTCTTCATCCACGCCCAGAAATGCCAGCTCCAGCGCGTAGCTGCGGGTGTAGTCGTATCGGTTGCAATAGGGCGGCGAAGTCACGATGCCGGAAATGGTCCGCGATCGCAGTTGCGGCAGTCGTTGCAGGCAGGTGCCTTGAAGCAATTCGATGTCACCCGGCTGGCCCAGAGCATCATCGGTGTCGAACAGCGTTGGCTGCGAATTTTTTAGCGACAGATCGGCGGCCATCTGCGACAACTTTCCTGCGATCGCCTCGGAGAAAGTCAGAATCACGCCCTTGTCGAACTTGGTCTTTCCCGCTCGACGACCAGAACGCCAATCCCAACGCAGGTATTGGCCGTCTTTTCGCGTAAAACTGATCGATTCCAAAACGCACATCGCGGCGAATTTGAGTATTCGTCGCAGTGTGTCATCGCGAACCTTTTCCGCTTCCAGGAGATAACGTCCCAGCTGGCGTTCGGTATCTGCCGGAAAAGCGCCACTGGTGATTCTCAGGTGTTCAAAGCGTTTGCCCTTTCCCCGCTTCTCCCAGACACGTGAGTCGCGAAAATGCTCGATCGCCACGGCGAGCTTTGTCTTGTCAGCATCGCGGAGCAGCTGCCGCACTTCGATGATTTCGGCGCTGCTGGGTAGCAGTTCGACACCGATGGAATCCAAGCCTCGATCACTGGCAACAAAAAGTGTTGTTCCCGATCCGGCGAACGGATCGAGGATCATTCCACGATCGATGCCCACTTCATCGAAGACATAGTGCATCAAGTCAACGGAGAATCCCTCCTTGTACTTGCACCAACGATGTTCGGCGGCCGTTTTGTTGGCCTGGAAACTGACCAACGACCGGTCCAGGTCGGGATTGACGCGGAGCACATCGGCATACTCCTTCATCAGCCGCTTTTCCGCCTTGGCGATCGCAGAGAGTCTGGTATCCAAGTTTCGCGTCATCACTCCTTCTCGACCGATGGATCGCGCGGTTTTTCACTCAAGCGTTTTTCAACGCCGGATCTGAGTGAACTTTTCAACTTGAGCCGTCAACGCGATTTCCGTCGGCAGGCGTTCCATCGAACTGGCGCCGTAAAAGCCGTCGATTCCGTCGACTTGTTGGAGCATGAACTGGGCGTCTTCGGGCATGGCGATCGGACCGCCATGACACAAGACGATGACATCTTCACGAACCTCGCGTGCCGCCGCGGCGATGTTTGTAACATCCACCACGCAGTCATCCAAGGTACGAGCGGTTTCGGCGCCGATCGACCCGCTGGTGGTCAATCCCATGTGGGCCACAATGATGTCCGCGCCGGCGCGGGTCAGTTCGGCAGCCTGCTGCGGATCAAACGCGTAGGGTGTGGTCAACATGTCCAACTGAGCGGCGGCGGCAATGCACTGCACCTCCAAGTCAAAACCCATGCCGGTTTCTTCCAAGCCAGCTCGCAGCGTTCCGTCAATCAGCCCCACCGTGGGAAAATTCTGGATACCGGCGAAACCAAGTTCCTTCAGCTCGCGCAAGAATGGGTCTCGCAGCATGAACGGATCGGTACCGCAGACACCGGCCAGAACTGGAGTCCGCTGGACCGCCGTGATCACTTCGTGAGCCATTTCTTTGACGATCGCGTTGGCGTTTCCGTAGGGCATCAACCCGGCAAGGGATCCTCGCCCGGCCATTCGAAAGCGGCCGGAGTTGTAGATCACGATCAGGTCGATTCCACCCGCTTCTTCGCACTTGGCACTGATTCCCGTGCCGGCGCCGCCGCCGATGATCGGTTTGCCGGAGGCGATTTTTTCTCGAAATCGGCCCAGGATCGATTCTCTGGATTCTGCCATGGATCGTCGGAGTTAACCGTGAAGCTGAAAGAAATGTTCGACCAGCGCCGCTGCAAACTCAGGGTCGTTGATGTGGTGGTGCAATCGGATCACCTGCCGCGACGGCGCCCGTTGGATCTGCGATTGAAGTTCATCAAACAGTGTCGCATTTGCCTGGGGATCGTGAAACGGCTGGCCAGGTGCGTCAATCATCGAAACGCCCCCTTCGGGAATCAACAGCGTGACCGGAGCGGTTGATTGATTCAGTTTTCCGGCAATCCAGCGGGCGATTTGACGATTTTCTTCGACGTTGGTTCGCATCAACGTCACCTGCGCGTTGTGAACGTGCAGGTTGCGATCACGAAATTTTTCAGGAACGGTATCGATCGCGCCAAAGTTGACCATGTCCAAAGCGCCGACGCTGATCACCAGCGGAATGCGCTGCTGCAACAATCGTTCGAACCGATCGGCTCCGGCCGGAAAAACTCCGCCCACCACCTGGTCGGCAACCTCGGTGGTCGAAATGTCCAACACACCTTCGATCAAACCCGATTCGACAAGCTGCTCCATCGCCCGGCCACCGGCGCCGGTGGCGTGAAATACCAGGCAATCAAAACCGCGACCTTCCAGCGACTGTCGTACCGCCGTCACGCAAGGCGTGGTGACGCCAAACATCGTCATTCCCAGCGCGGGCGCCGATTGACTGGGCGGCGTGGGGTGCGAGACCATTCCGGCCATGGCGTGGGCCGCGTTGGCCAGCACTTTCTCAGAAACCGCGTTCAAACCGGCGACGTCGACCACGGAATACATCAGCGTCAGGTCACTGCAATCGACATAGGGGGCGGTGTTGCCGCTGGCCACCGTCGATACCATCAGTTTCGGCAGCCCGATCGGCAGTGCTCGCATGGCGCGGGTGATTATCGCCGTGCCGCCGCTGCCACCGATGCCGATCACGCCGGCGACGCCGCCCGTTTGACATTGCCGCGTCAGGTATTCACGAAGGGCCTCGCCCATCGCCGTGACTGCGGTGCCTCGATCACCCTGGGGGTCAATGGCCGTTTCACCGAGAACCTTGCTGCGGTCGACGTCGGGCGAAACCGTGGGATCGGCCTGAACACCAACGTCAACCGTTTTCACTTCGACACCGGCGGCTCGCAGCCGCGCGGCGACGTAGGCAAGTTCCTGCCCTTTGGTGTCCATCGTGGCGATGGCATAAACGGCGTCGTTGTGTTTCATTTTGTTTCCGGCAGGGTGCAGTGCGCCTTTTCTGTCCTCACGCCAACAGCTCGTTCAAGACGTGGCCATGCACGTCGGTCAGCCGTCGATCGATTCCATTGTGACGGAACGTCAATCGCGTGTGGTCCAGGCCAAGCAGATGCAGGATTGTGGCGTTCAGGTCGTGGATCGAGGAAACGTTTTCGACCGCTTTGAATCCAAGTTCGTCGGTGACTCCGTAGCTGACACCTTTTTTAACACCCGCGCCTCCCAGCCAGGCAGTGAATCCCTGCGGATTGTGATCGCGTCCCTTGGCCCCTTTCTGGAACATCGGCATCCGCCCAAACTCGGTACACCAAACGACCAGCGTTTCTTCCAGCAGGCCGCGTTGCTTCAGATCCTTGAATAAGGCGGCGGCGGGTTGGTCAAGGACTTCGCCGTGCACGTCATATTGCTCGCGAAGTTTCTGGTGGCCGTCCCAATTCAACCGTCCGCTGCTGGCATAAGCGCCGTTGAACAACTGCACGAACCGGACGCCGTTTTCGATCAGCCGCCGGGCAAGAATCGCGTTGCGGGCAAAGGCTGCCTTGGTTTCGTTCTTCGAATCCGCTCCGTACATGCTTAGCGTGGCGGCGGACTCCGAGGACAGGTCGGTGATCTTCGGCACCGACAGCTGCATTTTTGCCGCCAGTTCGTAGCTGGCGATTCGCGCGGCAAGCTGTGAATCGTCTGGATTTCTACGCAGATGCTCTTCGTTCATCCTTTTCAGCAGCGTCTGTGCCGCGTTGTCTTGTCGGGTGCCGATACCGCTGGGACGACGAAGATTTTCGATCGGTTTGCTGCTGTTGAAAGGGGTGCCCTGGAACACGGCCGGCAAGAACCCCGGACCCCAGTTGTTGACGCTGGCTTGCGGCACGCCGCGCGGATCGGGAATGGCAACAAACGCCGGCAAGTCTTGGTTTTCTGTTCCCAACGCGTAAGTGACCCATGCTCCGATGCTTGGAAAACCGTCCAAAACAAAGCCGGTGGAAAGAAAGTTTTCGGCCGGTCCGTGGGTGTTCGATTTGTTGGTCAACGTGTGCACGAAAGCGACGTCATCGACAATATCGCCCAGGTGCGGAATCATGTCAGAGACCATTTTTCCGCATTGGCCGCGAGGCCGAAAATCGTATTGGGGACGAGCCAGATTTCCCGACGGTCCTTGAAACGTCACTGCCGGTCCGCCTTTCAGCGGCATGCCGTCGCGGCGAATCAATTCCGGTTTATAGTCATACGTTTCCAGCTGGCTGCAAGCGCCGGCGCAAAAGATCACCAAGACGTTTTTTGCTTTGGCAACATGGTGCGCCGGCCGTGGGGCGTGAGGACGTGATGAATCGATCGAAATGCTCTGGCCCGCCAACATTCCTTCGCGGCCCAGCAGGCTGGCCAGGGCGATGCCGCTGAGTCCCGACACGGTCTGTCCCAAAAAATCACGTCGACCAAGCAGACCACGCCCGGTCAAACTCAGCGTGGTAGCGGAGCGCTGGAGGGCTGCCGATGGATGCAGTGGATGATTCATGGCACAAAAAGAAACTCGTTACAGTTCAATAACACTCGGCAGAGTGTGGCAAGTCCGTGCTGCTCCACCACTTCGGTGACGCTGGCCCGTTCGTCCTCGCGCGGCGCGCGTCCGAGCGCTAGACGAAATGCCAGGGTGATCTGCCGGTCGATCGATCCGCCGGAATCTCTTCTCACGCGGTCGGCAAATGCATCCGCTTGACTGATCACGAACGGGCTGTTGAACAGATTCAACGCTTGAATCGCCGTCGTGGACTGGCTTCGCCGCGGTGTCGGCAAACCGGCATCGGGACAATCGAACGCACCGAAAACGGGCACCGGTTCCATGCGAATTTTGTGGGCGTAGATCATTCGGCGCAGCTGGCTTGCGCCAAAGTCCTCGACCGGCGGGAACCCTGTCAAACCGCCGCGAGTCTTGAAAAAATCGAATCCCGGACCGCCCGTTTCCAGGTTCAATTGGCCGGCGATCTGCAACATGCCATCTCGGATCGCTTCGGCCTCCAGTCGCCGGTTGGGAAAACGCCACAGTAACTTAACATCGGCATCGACCGAGGCCGGATCGACAGCCACGTCGTCGCGGTGTTTCCAAACCGAACTTTGTTGATAGGTTCGCGACGACAGGATCATTCGGTGCAGGTGCTTGATCGACCAGCCGCTGCGGATGAATTCACCACTCAGCCAATCCAACAGTTCGGGATGGGTTGGCGGCACACCACCAAGACCGAAGTCGCTGGCTGTTTCGACCAGGCCGATGCCGAAGTGGTTTTGCCAAATCCGATTGACCATCACTCGCGCCGTCAGCGGGTTTTCAGGTGAGGCGATCCAATCGGCCAACTCAATCCGGCGTTGCTGTTCCGGGGTTTCGGCGCCCAGCGTCAGATTTCCGATGATCGGCAACACACTCGGACCGATCTCCGCGCCAGGTTGTTCCGGATCGCCGCGATGAAGAACAAACGTCGTATCGGCATCGCGAAAAATGCCCGCGAACACCATGGTGGGCTTACGAAGATCGGCTTGCTGTTGCTCCGTCTGTCGAATCTGCCGCGCCAACGCGGTCAGTGCTTCACCGTCACCGGTTCGTCCCTGGCGAAGGATATTTTGAATTTCGTCGTGCGGTGAGTCATGCCAGGCACGATCGGAGGAGGAGGCGACGACTTTCCAGTCCGATCCGTCGATTGACGTTTCTATCTTGTACCGCACCGGCAAGCGGTCTTTGAACTTCCCTTGTCGATCGCGCGACCACGCGATGCGGTCAATCGTTGTGACCTGCGGAAATTCTAGCTGCACCCAACCGCGGCCATGTTCATCCGAGATCCAGCTGCGGCTGTTGCCGTAACGGCCATCGTGAATGTGTTTCAACTGGTGTTGTGGATCACCGGCATAGTTGCCCGACGACGTGGCACGGCTGCCACGGCTGGCCAGCGCGATGTTGGACGTTACATCACCGACGCCAAACACCTCCAGTTCATCGATGCAGGGTTCGTGTTGATTTTGGTTGATCGTTTCCAAGGAGGTGAACCGAACAAACCTCGCATCGACCGGTTCAAAACACTCGATTGTCTCGTCCGCGGCGACCGGACTGCGCAGCCGTGGCAATCGATTGGTCGGCGACCCGGCAAGTCGCGCGTCACTTGACGTTTCTTCCTGAAGGACGATCGCATCGGCGGTGATTCCGGTATTCGTATCGCCGCCACGAAGGATCAAACGTGTCGTTTTTTGAAACTCGTGGACACCGACGTCCAACAATCCGCTCCACATCGGTTTTGTTTCTGTTTGACCTTCGGTGACACCGACGAAGCGGTACTGATCGGCGCGAGCGATTTCGGTTTGATCGTCGCTGGTCGCCAGATCTCCGTCTTGATCCAGGACGTACCTCGCGTCGTGAGTGTGCACGCCACTTCCATGCACTCCCCACGAAATCCAAAGTCGAAAGCGTCCCGCAACGTTGGGATTCCAGGTGAACACGTCTTCCGCCGGATGGTTGGCCCACCACGTGTAGCGGCCGCGGCTGAGATTCCCGACGCGAGTCGCATCTCCCACGTCGTCCTGATAGCCTCGCTGCCGACCCTCAGGATTGACTCCGTGGCCTTTCTTGTTTTTCAGTAACGTGACGTGCTGAAGGTCTTCGTCGTCGATGATCACCGTGCGGCCAGAAAAAGATCGGGGGCGAAACTGCTCGAATTCCCGCCGCATCTGGTCGATCTTGGATTGAAGTTGGCCGGCAGCTGCAAGTCGCTGTGCATAGTCATCGTCCCGAACTTCGCGCTGGCCATATTCCACGCCAGCAAAAAAAGCTTGCAGAGCGTAGTAGTCTTGCTGAGAAACCGGATCGAACTTGTGGTCGTGGCATCGGGCACAACCGACCGTCATGCCCAAGAAAGTGGCGGTGGTTCCGATGATGATTTCATCCAATGAGTCTTGCCGGGCCAAACGGATCGATGCGTCGTCTTTGCCAATCTGACCGGGCAACAGCGCGGCGGCGGCGACCAGGAATCCTGTTGCAGCGTCTTGCCCGAAAGCGTCTCCGGCCAATTGTTCGGCAACAAAACGATCGTACGGTTTGTCCTGATTCAGCGCGGTGATCACGTAATCGCGATAAGGCCATGCATTGGGTCGAGGCGTGTTGACTTCGTACCCATGGGTATCGGCGTATCGCACCACGTCCAACCAATGCTGCGCCCAGCGTTCCCCGTAGCGTGGACTGGCCAAAAGTGTATCGATCAGCGCTGTGATCCCACTCGGATCGGTTTCGATTCGCTTTTTCCATACCGCGACTTCGTCGGGAGTCGGCGGCAATCCATGCAGATCAAAAAACATCCGCCTGATCAAGATGGTGGCATCAGCAGGCGGCGCGCCGGCGATCCCCGCCTTGGCCCATCGCCGGCGAATGAAACGATCGATCGGATGGTGGTTATGGCCGGCCGAACCGGTCGGCCGATCCAGCTTCGGCGGGTGGACGGGTCGAAGCGGTTGAAACGCCCAATGATGACGCGGATCTGATGGAGGCGATTCGTTCTTGGGAGCGGTCGCGCCGGAGTCGATCCAGGCTTGAAAGCGACGAATTTGCTGCGGTGAAAGTGGCTCGCCATCGGGTGGCATTCGTTCGAATTCACCGTGCGCTGCGACCCGAGCGATCAATTCGCTTTGTTGAGCGTCACCGACCACGATCGCCGGCCCCGAATCACCACCGGAAACCATCAAATCGACTGTGTCGAGCCGCAGCCCCGCCTCTTGCTTGAGCGCGCCGTGACAAGAAAAACACTTGGCCTTGAGCACCGGCTTGATATCGCGGCGATAACGGACTTCGGCCGCATCGACGACCGCCGGCGGCAACCAGCAAACCAGAGCCGCGACGACTTTCCAGCAGCGGCTTAGCGCCGCACATGGGTTCGCCGAATCAAGCTTGGATTGTAACGCCATCGAAACGTCGCAGGTGGGGATCGCGATCAAGGTGGGAAGAAGACTCCAGTTTACCCCAAGCACCGCCCAAACGGTGAAGCAGATCGTTCCCTGCTTTCGGTTTACGCCAAGACATGAAGAGGTCGGGTGGCTGGTCGTTTGCAACGATGTCGCCTCGGAGTCCGATGCCAGATACAATCGAGAAGATGGAACAACCTGAACCCCTTCGTTCTGATCGACGTATTGTTCGGAAATGCAGCTTGAGCGATCAAGCTGAAAATCCGCCGCTGGCGCTTTCACCAGAGGAGGGTGTGTTGATGGTTTGGCCCCTTACTCAAACAGCGTGGGCTTTCAAGGAACGGCGGCTTGTTCAACCCCGACTTCAAAGACATGTTGTCCGAACTCTCCGTCGCGGACGTTGATTATCTTGTCGTCGGTGCGTATGCGGTCGCTGCGCACGGAGTTCCGCGGGCAACTGGCGACCTAGATATTTGGATTCGAGCGGACAATGAAACTGCTCCGCGAATGCTGAAAGCGTTGGTGGCTTTTGGGGCGCCACTTTACGATCTTTCTGAGGAAGATCTCGCTTCACCAGGCATTGTTTTCCAAATAGGTGTTCCACCTGGCCGAATCGATATTCTAACGTCCGTTTCGGGTTTGATTTTTGATGATGCATGGCAACGTCGACTCAACATTGAAATCGAAGGTATCGCAATGCCCGTTCTTTCGTTGGAAGACCTGATTGCAAATAAACTTGCCGCCGGTCGCGACAAGGATCTACTTGACGTTAAGATTCTCCGCAAATCAACAGGTGGATAAATCAACCTTCGCGCCTTGGTGCCTTTGTGTGAGCGTCCTCGAGCGCACCGAGGACGGATGGTAAAAGCTCAGAGCGTGTCTTCAAATTGTGGCTGTCAAGCGCTTTGCCGCTAGCGGCAGTTCATTGTGGGCCGACTCGTCCCCAAGTCGGTGAGTACAGGATCGCCGACTTGGGACAAGCCGGCCTACAACGGTGATGGATAGGGGAGACAGACGAAGCCAGGGCCGTTTGGGGAGACTACAATGACGCCTTGTGCATCCCTTCACTCCAGCAAAATTGCCATGACCTATCGATTGTTTTTCTTGTTGTTTGTTGTGCTGGGATGTGTTTCTCCGGCGCCGGCGCAGCCTCCGCCGCAGCGTTTCAATGTGCTGTTCATCATTTCGGATGACCTCACCGCGACCGCTTTGTCGTGCTACGGAAACAGGGTTTGCAAAACGCCCAATATCGATGCGATCGCGGCCAAGGGAACTCGATTCACTCGCGCCTTTTGTCAGGGAACTTACTGTGGCCCGTCGCGCGCCTCGTTCATGTCGGGTTACTATCCACATGCAACCGGGGTGTTGGGTTACACGAATCCTCGACCGCAAATCGGTGACCGTGCTACCTGGTCGCAGCATTTCAAGAACAACGGTTACTACGCGGCGCGGGTGAGCAAGATCTTTCACATGGGTGTGCCGGGCGGGGTCGAGATCGGTGCCGACGCCCGACGACACAATCACTACAACGGCGCCGACGATCAACTGTCGTGGACCGAGCGGTTCAACAGTCCCGGCCCGGAATGGAAAGCGCCCGGTGACGGCGAAACGTTGGAGGGCAATCCTGACGGGAAGAAGCCGGTGGTTGGCGGCAACACCTTCGTGGTGGTCGAAGCCGACGGGGACGACCTGGTGCACTCCGACGGCAAAACGGCTGCCAAGGCGGTTGAGCTGATCGCCAAGCACAAGGACAAACCGTTTTGGCTGGGAGTTGGATTCGTGCGGCCGCATGTGCCGTTTGTGGCCCCGCGACCTTACTACGATCCGTTTCTTCCTTACGAAAAGATGGTGTTGCCCGAAAAGGTAGCCGGCGATTGGGATGACATTCCCAAAGCCGGCATCAACTACAAAACCAGCGTCAACATGAAAATGGACATTCGCCGCCAAAAGAAGGCGGTCGGCGGATACTACGCGTCGGTCGCTTTCATGGACGCCCAGGTTGGCAAAGTCATGCGGGCGCTGACAAACAACGGTCTGGAAGACAAAACGATCGTCATCTTCACCAGCGATCACGGCTACCATCTGGGCGAACATGATTTTTGGGCAAAGGTTTCGCTGCGCGACGAATCGTCAGCTGTTCCCTTGATCATCGCCGTTCCCGGAAAGAAGCCGGCGGTTTGTCATAGCTTGACCGAGCTGATCGATCTGTATCCGACCACCGCCGCGCTGTGTGGATTGCCGCGGCAAGACCGGCTGCAGGGCCAAGACATTTCGCCGATGTTGGACGATCCGACTTACGAGGTTCGCGATGCGGCGTTCAGTGTCGCCCCGATGCGGAAAGGTTTTTTGCTTCGCGAAGATCGCTGGGCGTACATCCAATACAAGGAAGACGCGTCGGCGGGAATCGAGTTGTTCGATACCAAGGCCGATCCGAAGCAATACACCAACCTGGCGACCAGCCCGGCGCATCAGGCGACCGTTGCGGCCTTTCAAGCGAAACTGACCGCCAAGCTGTCCGCCGTGCGACAAAACGACCTGGAACCTCGAAAACGCAAGTGATTCCATCGTAGCTCGGCGGTCCCGCCGTCGTCCTTCTTACGCACCGAAGGTGCAGTCGTTTGCTTAGCCCAGGGCGAGGTTTTGCGAGTCTTGCGAGCAATACCGCTGCCCTGGGACCGCCTGCGCGGAACCACTCCGTCCCCGCTCCCTGCGAGCATGGCGGCAAAGCCGCCATGCTCGCAGGGAGCGGGGAGATGAGAGATGGTCGCTGACCCAGGGCAGCGTCAACGTTCGTAAAACTCACGTTGCCTCGCCCTGGGCTAAGCAAAGTGCTGGGCCTTTGGCCCGAAACGCGCGCCCTGATTGTTTCACCCCCCGTTTTCGCCTAAGCGTCTTTGTGGCGTGGTAAATCACCTACGGATTACCGCAATGTGAGAAACTTTCTCGTTGCAATGCACCTGGGTACCTCGGTTATCATTTTGATTCTTGCTCCCGCTGGGGCCTGCGACAGTCGGGGCAACTGCCGCGGGCCGAGCTTCGACTCCTCTTGGCGGGGGCGATTGGTGTCATGACCAGCCCGCATTTGACCACAGCTCAAATGCGGGCTCGTTTATTCTTGCGGTTCCGGGCTGCAATCGATCACCGGCCATCAAGCCGGCAGCGACGCTCTGTGCGATTTCAAAACCGACTAAAATGCCGGGGATCTTCCGGAAGTTTTGTGATCGCACGAGGTATTGATGGGAAGCGTCTTACGTGTGGATAGCTGGCTGTTGGCCGCGCTGTGTGTATTGCCGGTCGGTTCGATCGCCTGTGCAGGTCCACCGCCGCAGCAAATCGCCTTCTTTGAGTCTCGCATCCGTCCCGTTTTGGTCGAACATTGTTATTCGTGCCACAACTCGGCCGACACCGCCGAGGCAGGTTTGGCGGTGGATCATCGTCGCGGGCTTCGCGAAGGGGGTGATGGTGGTGAGCTGTTTTCACCCGGCGATGCCAAGGAGAGTCGTCTGCTGGCGATCTTGAAACATGAGATCGACGGCCTGGAGATGCCGCAGGACGGTCCGAAGCTTGATGATCGAGTCGTCGCTGATTTCGAAAAATGGATTTCGATGGGAGCACCCGATCCGCGGGACGAACCTCCCTCCTTGGAATCGCTCAGCGAGTCCACATCCTGGCCGGCGACTCTGCAGCGGCGAAAACGTTGGTGGAGTTTTCAACCGATTGCGGCCAGGCCGCTACCGCAGCCGGCCGATTGGTCCGATCATCCCATTGATCGTCTGGTGCTCGAAAAGCTCGCCGAGGTTGGACTGACACCGACCCACCCTGCTGACCCGGCGGTTTTGATTCGTCGACTGCATGTCAACCTGATTGGACTGCCTCCGCGACCGGATGAATTTTACGATTGGATCGGCCGATACGAAGCCGCGGGCAACGACGGCCGCGATCGGGTCACCGAGCAGCTGATCGATCATCTGCTAGCCAGCGAACATTTTGGCGAACGATGGGCGAGGCACTGGATGGATTGGATTCGGTACGCGGAATCGCACGGCAGCGAAGGCGACCCGCGAATCGACAACGCTTGGATGTACCGCGACTACTTGATCCGAGCTCTCAACGCCGATGTTCCGTATGACCAACTGGTTCGCGAACACGTTGCGGGTGATCTGCTGAGTGATCCCAGGATCAATGAAGACTTGGGGATCAATGAATCGATCGTCGGCCCCGTTCACTGGCGAATGGTTTTTCATGGTTTTGCGCCAACCGATGCCCTGGACGAAAAGGTGCGTTTTGTTGACGACCAGATCAACGCTTTTTCCAAAGCGTTTCTGGGGCTGACGGTATCGTGTGCCCGATGCCACGACCACAAGTTCGACGCGATCAGTCAACAAGACTACTACGCGATTTTCGGAATTCTCGCTTCTTGCCGACCTGCACGATCGGTGATCGACCTTCCCCATCGGCAAAATCATGGCCGCGAAACACTGATGCGGTGGAAGCCCAAGATTCGCGCAGCGATCGCCCACGATTGGCTGAACTCTGCCGAGTCGCTGAAGCAGCGAATCTTGGCGGACGATTTCACCAAGAATGCGGAGAAACCAGATCACCCGCTCCATCCGTTGTTTCAGCTACGGCAAAAGGTGTCGCAAGGGTCTCCCTTTGCCAAGGCCTGGAACGAAGTCACCCAAGGTTGGACAGAAAGTCGACGGTCGGCCGATCCGGAAGGCGTATTGCAGCACTGGAATCTTGCCGATCAAGACGATTACCTGCAGTGGTTTACTGACGGGATCGGTCTTCGGCAACAACCGCAACCGGCAGGCGAATTCGCCGTGGCCGCCGAGGGGGATGCGGCGATCATGGGAATCTACCCGGCTGGTATCTATTCCCACACACTTTCTTCCAAGCACCCGGCGCGACTGACGTCAACCGATTTTGACGTGGTGGAAAATTCGGAGTTGTGGGTTCGTGCTTTGGGAGATCGCGAAGCCAGTCTGCGGTACGTCGTGCAGGACTATCCAAGAAACGGCACCGTCTATCCGGTGACCCAATTGAAGCCCAACTGGAATTGGCAGCGATACGACCTGGCTTATTGGAAGGGGGATCAGATTCACCTGGAATTGACCGCGGACAAAGACGCACCGTTGCTGGTGGGCAGCGAGGATCGATCTTGGTTTGGCGTGACCGAAGCGAAGTTGGTTCGTAAAGGAACACCGCCGCCGAAGACGGAATCGCCGCTGGTTGCGTTGTTGCTTTCCAGAGGCGACGAAGATGCCCCCGGTTCGGCTGGCGAATTGGCGGAATATCTTGCCGGTTCGATCGTCACTGCCGTCGAAGATTGGCAATCGGGGAAGGCGACCGATCGCCAAGCAGAACTTTTGGACGTCTGCATTCGCAGCGGATTGCTTCCCAACCGATTGCAGCAGCTGCCCACCGCCAAACCGTTGATCGAAGATTATCGCCGCGTCGAAGCAGAGATCCCTCCGCTACGACGTGTTCCCGGCTTGGATGAAACCACCGGTCGAACGCAATCGTTGTTTGTTCGCGGAAATCACAAGAATCCAGCCGAAGAAGTGCCGCGCCGGTTCCTGGAAGCGATCGATCCGACGCCGTACCGGGGTTCGGACAGCGGTCGATTGCGGTTGGCCAACGATTTGCTGCGCGACGACAATCCGCTGACGCGGCGGGTGATTGTCAACCGAATCTGGCATCACCTGTTTGGACGGGGAATCGTTGCCACGCCCGACAACTTTGGCCGACTGGGACAGCGACCTTCCCATCCGGAATTGTTGGATTGGTTGGCGGCGCGATTGGTCGAAGACGGCTGGTCGCTGAAAAAAGCGATTCGATTGATCGTGACTTCCAAAACCTGGCAGCTTTCCCCGCATGCTTCGGAGGATGCAGCGGAAAAAGATCCGGAGAACATCTATCTGTCTCGCGCCAACGTTCGCCGCATGGAGGCGGAGGTGATTCGCGATTCGTTGTTGAGCGTGTCGGGACGATTGAACCGCGATCTGTTCGGAAATCCTGTGGATGGGAATTCACCGCGGCGCAGCATCTACGTGCGAGTGATCCGAAACTCGTTGGATGCCTTTTTGCGTGCTTTCGATTTTCCGGAACCGTTCAGTGCGACGGGACGTCGGGATGTCACCAATGTTCCCGCACAATCGCTGACGATGATGAACGATCCGCGAGTGTCGGAATATGCTTCGGCCTTTGCGGCGAAGTTGCTGGACGATCCTTCGCTGCGGGATGATGAATCGCGAATCGAAAAGATGTTTGTCATCGGACTATCGCGTCGGCCGGCCGATCATGAAGTTCGGAAAGCGAAAGAGTATTTGGCCGCGACCAAGCAGGCTCATCAGCAACTGCTTCGCCAGGCCGAAGGAATACGCTTGGAAATCTCGGCGCGGCAGTCGAAACTGGCATCGATTCTTGATCCGGTCCGAAGTCGGCTTGTTGACAGCGCGTCGGACCAGGGGACCAGCCAACTGCCCAAGCCGATTGGACGATGGGATTTTGCGAAGGGTTTGAACGACCTGGTCGGCAAAGCGGACGGCATCGCCAAAGGGGGCGCGTCGACCGGCGACGGAGCGTTGGTGGTGAAAAACGGCGGACATGTCGTGACGGCACCCATCGACTATCCGCTCAAGGAGAAAACATTGGAAGCCTGGGTTCGGCTCGATCACCTCGGCCAGCGCGGCGGCGGCGTGATGACGGTACAGACCATCAATGGCGCTGTTTTCGACTCGATCGTGTTTGCCGAGCAGGCGGCGCAGCAATGGTTGGCCGGCAGCGATCACTTCAAGCGAACTCGACCGTTTCAAGGAACAGAAGAAGGCGAAGCTACCGAGCGTTTTGTTCACGTCGCGATCGTCTATCACGCCGACGGCCGCGTGATCGGTTACCGCGACGGCAAACCGTATGGTAAGCCGTACAAGAGCAACGGTCCCGTGGAATTCAAACCGGGTCAAGCGGTGATCAGCTTTGGCGTGCGTCATCTGCCGGCGGGTGGAAACCGGCTGCTGGCCGGCAAAATTCGAGAAGCGAACTTGTACAGCCGGGCGCTTTCGGCCGAAGAGATCGCCGCTTCCGCACGCGGTGGCGGCGTTTACGTTTCGCAAAAGCAGGTCATCGACGCGCTCTCTCCGCAGGAGCAATCCCAAGTGAAAACGTTGCGGGCCGAAATCCAACAGTTGCAATCGCAAGTCGAATCGCTTGGCAGTGTCCCCGATTCGCTCGGCCGGCAAGAAGTTTGGACCGACTTGACGCGAGCATTGATCACTTTCAAAGAGTTCATTTATGTTCGATAGAAAATCATCGTCGCGCCGGTCGGTCCATTTGGGGTCTGGCACTTCTGCTGGACCGGCCGCGTTTTCTCGTCGCCGGATGTTGCAGCGGTGTTCGACCGGCTTTGGATCGGTCGCGCTTGCCGGATTGCTGCGCCGCTCAGCCAGCGCGGCCAGAGTCGATCATCCGGCCAAAGCAAAGCATGTCATTTTTTGTTTCATGTCGGGCGGGGTCTCGCATGTCGATTCGTTTGACCCCAAACCCAAGCTGAAGGAGCTTCACGGAAAGCCGATGCCGGTGGCGGTCCAGCGGACTCAGTTCAACAAAAACGGCAACGTGATGGCCAGCCCGTTCGAATTCAAACGATACGGGCAAAGCGGGATCGCCGTCAGCAGCATGTTTCCTGAAATCGCGGGCGTTGCCGATGAATTGGCGGTCGTTCGATCGATGACCACGCCGGTGAACGAGCACGCGCAGGGAAACTTTTTCATGCACAGCGGTTTCCCGTTCATGGGGCATCCGTCGGCCGGAGCGTGGTGCACTTACGGCTTGGGCAGCGAGAACGAAGATTTGCCTGGCTACGTGGTACTGCAAAGCGGCGGGGCGATACCGCCGCATGGAGGCGTGGCGCTATTCAGCAACGGTTTTCTACCTGGACAGCACCAAGGATCGATCCTGAAGGCGGATGAAGAGAGCGCGATTCGAAACGTTCGTGGTCGTGACGCGGCAGCGGTCCAGCGCCGGCGCCTCGACTTTGCTCGCAGCTTTGACGAAGCGTTTTTGCAGACTGCCGGTGGCGACGCTCATGTCGAAGCGGCGATCGAGAACTACGAAACGGCATTCCGGATGCAGACCGCCGTGCCGGAACTCTGTGATATTTCGGGCGAGTCCGAGAAGACTCGTCGGCTGTACGGCTTGGATTCCGACGACGCTCAGAAGGCGGCCTACGCGCGACAATGTTTGCTTGCCCGGCGGTTGGTCGAACGGGGCGTCCGGTTTGTCGAACTGAGTTGCCTGACCAAGGGCATCGGCGCCGGCGGTGCGGCCAATCCGTGGGATCAACACGGAGACTTGGAACGGGGACATCGCGCGATGGCTCTGCAAGTCGACCAGCCGATTGCCGCGTTGATCAAAGACCTTCGGCAGCGCGGGCTGCTGGATGAAACGCTGATCGTTTGGGCGGGTGAATTCGGACGCACCCCTTTTTCGCAAGGCAGCAACGGTCGCGATCACAATCCGTTCGGTTTCAGCGTCTGGTTGGCTGGCGGCGGCGTCCAAGGGGGCACGGTTTACGGTGCCACCGATGAATTCGGTTACCATGTGGTCGAAAACAAGTGCGAAGTCTATGACCTGTGGGCGACAGTGCTGCACCAGTTGGGCATCGATCATGAAAAACTGACTTATCGCCACGGCGGCAGAGATTTTCGTCTGACCGACGTCCATGGCGATGTGATTCGAGATATCGTGTAGGCCGATATCGATTTGTTTGTAGGCCGGCGGCGAAGCAGCCAGGGGCACAGCCGGCGGAGGATCCGGCGAGGGCTCCGAGAGATGAGAACCACCTGTTTATTTCTGTTGACGGCGCTGCTGGCTACGCAAGCCGCCGCGCAGCAGCGCGACACGTCGCGCGCCGGTAACGCACAAGTTGCTGAGATCATCAAGACGTTTCCCGGACGCGGCGTGATGGCCGACGATTCGCAACCGACGCCCGCCGAGGACGCGGTCAAGCAGTTCAAGGTGCGCGACGGTTTCGAGATTCAATTGGTGGCCAGTGAACCCGCCGTCTCGCAGCCGCTGTTTCTGTCTTGGGATTCGCGAGGACGAATGTGGACGGTTCAGTACCGCCAGTATCAATTTCCCGCCGGTTTGAAGATCATACGTTACGATCAACATCTGCGCGCCGTCTTTGACAAAGTTCCCGATCCGCCTCCCCACGGCACACCTGGTGTCGACAAGATCACGGTGCACGAAGACACCGACGGCGACGGTCTTTACGACAACCACAAAGATGTGATCACGGGACTGAATATCGTCAGCTCGGTGGCCATCGGACGCGGCGGCATCTGGGTGCTGAACCCGCCTTATTTGTTGTTCTATCCCGATGCCGATCGAGACGATGTTCCTGACGGCGATCCGCAGGTACATCTTTCCGGATTCGGATTGCAGGATACTCATTCGGTTTCTAACAGTTTGATGTGGGGACCCGACGGATGGCTCTACGCCTGCAACGGCAGCACCACCGTCGGCGATGTCAGTTCTGCTGTCACCAAGGGGGTTCGTTTTCAGGGACAGTGTGTGTGGCGCTATCACCCCGTCAGCAAGGTTTTCGAGATCTATGCCGAAGGAGGCGGCAACACCTTCAGTTTGGATATCGATTCCAAGGGACGAGTGTTCACCGGAACCAACGGGGGCAACACGCGCGGCTGGTATTTTCCCCAAGGAAGTTACTCGCAAAAGAACTGGGGAAAACACGGTCCGCTGACCAATCCCTATGCGTTTGGTTTTTTTCCGCCGATGCGGTTCGAAGGAGACGGACGCCGATTTCCGCAAGCCTTTTGCATTTACGAAGGCGGACTGTTTCCGAAAGAAATGGACGGGTCGATCGTCGCTCCCAACGCGTTGCAGAATTTGGTCTGGAACAGCAGCCGAATTCGTGATGGTTCGACCTACCGTACGGTCGACCGGGCGAACCTTGCTGAAAGTCCCGACCGCTGGTTCCGACCCGTTTACGGAGGCGTTGGCCCCGATGGCGCCGTCTACGTTGCCGATTGGTACGACACCCGACTTAGCCACGTCAGTCCGATTGACGACTGGCACAAAGAAAGTGGCCGCGTTTATCGAGTGATTCCCAGCGGCGCCGCGGCAGCCTACCGCCACGGTGATCTGCATCAGCTTTCCGGCGACGGTTTGATCGCCCTGTTTGGTGATCCCAACAAATGGGTACGGCAGCGGGCGATGTTGGAGTTGGGTTGGCGCGGCGACAAGTCGGTCGCCAAACGGCTGGCCGGGTTGGTCGACACCGATGGATCGCTGGAGTCACTTTGGGCTTTGAATCTGCTTGGTGAACTGACCGCCGATCGCGCCGGTGAGTGGCTGGCTCATGACGACCCGCACATTCGTCGCTGGGTCGTCCGCTTGCTGGGTGACCAGCATCGGGGACATCCCGGTCTTGCAGCGCTGGCGGCTCGAGAAACCGACGTGCAGGTTCGCAGCCAACTGGCATCGACCGCCAAGCGATTGTCCGCGAGCCAAGCGATGCCGATCCTTCGTGAATTGTTTGCCAAAGACGAAGATATCGACGATCCTCACATGCCGCTGATGAATTGGTGGGCACTTGAGCAACATGTCGACCAGTGGGATCAGGTGGAGTCGTTGTTTTCCGATCCCCAGCTGTGGCAGTTTCCCATGGTGCGTGGTGAGATCACCGCCCGGTTGATGCAACGCTACGCAGCAGCCGGTTCGCCGCGTGATTTGGAACATTGTGCCAAGCTGTTGTCGCTTGCTCCCGATGAACCGTCACGCGCCCAGCTGTTGGTCGGTTTGAACCGTGCTTTCCAAGGACGATCGATCCCGAAGCTTCCCGATGCTCTGTCGAAGGCTCTGTCCGATTATCAATCAGCGCTGGGAGATTCGGGACTGGTGTTGGGCCTGCGTCGCGGCGAACCGGACGGAGTCGATCAGGCGATCAAAGCACTGGCAAGCGGTTCGACCGACTTCGGCATTCGGCTGGAGCTTGCCAAGGTGTTTGGTGAAGTGAAACAACCGCGAGTCGTCAGCACGTTGGTCAAGTTGGCCATCGGCAACGAGGAAGCGGCACTGCGCCGAGTCGCGATGCAGTCGCTGGGGCAGTACGACGACGACTCGATACCCAAATCGCTGGTCGGTCGGTTCGGCAGTTCGATCTCCGCCGAACATGGTCTTCGTTCAACGGCTTGCCGGACATTGGCCAGCCGACCTGCTTGGGCAAAAACCCTGTTAGCCGAGTTGAACGCCTGGCGTGTTCGTCCGGAACATGTTCCGCCAGACGTGGTTCAACAGCTTCGCGCCTACCCGCAACCCGACATGGTGGCGGCGGTCGAGCAAGCCTTCGGAAAAACGCTCGATTCGTCGGCACCGGAAAAAATGGCCGCGCTTCGGAAATGGAAGCGGGTGCTGACCGAAACGGCCGGGGACGCGACCGCTGGCAAAGAGCACTACACCAAACGTTGTGGCAACTGCCACCAGTTGTTTGGCGAGGGAAAGAAAGTCGGCCCGCCGCTGGATGGCTACGATCGCGGCAACGTCAACTTTTGGTTGCCCGCAATCCTGGAACCGAGCCTGGAGATTCGGGAAGGATTTCAAAGCTACCTGGCGCTAACGGTCGACGGACGAGCGATCAACGGGATGATCGCTGCCCAGGATCCCAAGACGGTGACGCTGCGAAATGCCGACAACCAACTGACCATCCTGAACCGGGACGATATCGAGACACTCAAGGCGATGAAAACCTCACTGATGCCCGACGATGTTTTGAAAGAAATGACCGAACAGCAAGTGCGTGACCTGTTTGCGTACCTGGCGCTGGGCGCCAAGAAGTAACACTCATGTTCGAAAATCCAATGATCAACCGACGACATTTTTTGGCCGCCGCATCGGCCGCGATCGCATCTTCCGGGATTGTCCGCGGAGAAGAAGAAGCCACGACCGGCAACAAAATCTGCGTCTTCACCAAGCCGTTTCAGTCACTCTCTTATGACGAACTGGCGGATCGGATCGCGGAACTTGGTTTTGACGGGATCGAAGCGACCATCCGCGACGGAGGCCATATCGAACCGCAGCAGGTGCCTGATGAGCTTCCCAAGATGATCGAGGCGCTGCGCAAGCGGAATCTGGAAATCACTGTGATGACTTCCAGCATCAACGACCCGGGTGATCCGATGACCGAACCGGTGTTGCGCACCGCCGCCGGCTTGGGAATCCAACGCTATCGCATGAAGTACTTCAAGTATGAACCGACCATCCCCGTCGCGCGGCAAATCCGTCAATGGCGATCAAAGTTTCAAGACTTGGCCGCGATGAATGCCGAAATCGGGATTCGGGCTGTGTATCAAAACCACGCCGGAAACCAAAACCTGGGCGCGGCCATCTGGGACATCGCACAAGTACTCCGCGGCATTCCCACCGAACAGATCGCGGTGGCTTACGACATTCGACACGCCACCGTCGAAGGAGGCATGAGCTGGCCAACCACGTTTCGAATGATCCAGCCGCACGTCGACACGGTGTATGTGAAGGATTTTGCTTGGAGTCATTCGAACCCCAGTGCAAGACGCAGACCGACCAACGTCCCGCTGGGCGAAGGCCAGGTCGATCCGAAGTTTTTTCAGATGCTGAAACGAATTCCGTTCAACGGACCGATCTCACTGCACGAAGAATACCTCGATCACCGTAAGCCCGAACTCGTCCCACAACATCTGGCCGCGATCAAGAAAGACTTCGCGACGCTGAAAGGTTGGTTGTCGTAGGGGTGCGTGTAGGCCGACTTGTCCCCAAGTCGGCGAATTCCAGGATTGCCGACTTGGGGACAAGTCGGCCTACTTTTTCAGCCGCTTCGCGACTTCTTCGGTTTCTCGAAAAACCCGCATCACGTTTCCGCCCATCACTTTCCGAATCTGCTGTTCGTCGTAGCCGCGATGCAACATGCCCTCGGTGATGATGGGATAGCAACTGACATCGTCAATCTGTTTGGGAAGCACCGGAACACCGTCAAAGTCGGAACCGATGCCGACGTGATCGATGCCGGTAACGGTGGCAATGTGATCGATGTGGTCGAGAATATCGTAGACGCTGCAAAGCTTGGAACGAGGGTGGGCAAGTTCCCACTTTCTCAATTCGCTCTCCGACTTTTCGGTGTCGCCGGGATACTTTGCTTCCAGCTTTCGTCGCTGCGCGGTGCGAGCCGCCGATCGTTTGGCATCGGTCGGGTGGATGAAATCATTGAAAAAATTGATCATCACCACGCCGCCGTTTTTCTTGGTCGCCTTCAAGACATCGTCGGGAACGTTTCGGACGTGGCCGGCGACCGCGTTAGCGGATGAATGGGAAAAAATCACCGGCGCTTCGGTCACTTGCAGCGTTTGCCGCATGCAATCGGCCGAGACGTGAGACAGATCGACCAGCATGCCAAGCCGGTTCATTTCTCGAACCACTTCTTCCCCAAAAGGAGAAAGTCCACCGCATTTTTCTTCGTCGCTGCAGGAGTCGGCCCAATCCAACGAGGTCGAGTGGGTCAGCGTCATGTACCGGGCGCCCTCGGTGTAGAGTTGGCGAAGCACGTTGAGCGAGTTTTCGATCGAATGTCCGCCTTCCACGCCGATCATCGAGGCAATTTTTCCTTCGGCCCGAATCCGATCGATGTCTCCGGTGGTTAGGGCGAGTTCAAAAACATCGGGGTATCGCCTGGTCATTTCCTTCACCAGTTCGATCTGCTCCAGCGTGGTCGTTAGCGCGCTTCCCTGCCGCATGGTCGATGTGGGAACGTACACCGACCAAAACTGAGCCCCCACTCCGCCCGAACGCAATCGCGGGATGTCGGTATGAAAATTGGGTTGAGATCCAGCGATATCGAACTGCTCGAATCTTCCACCCGCTTGCCGCAGCGCCCAAGGCAAATCGTTGTGGCCGTCCACAACCGGCGCAGAACGATGGATCTCCAGCGCTTTGGCCGAAGCAACGATGGTTGGTTGCGAAGCGATGTCGATCAGCTGCGCATCGGTCACACGGACGACGACGAAGGTCAACAGAGCAAACAACAAGGATCGAATCATGCCCATGGGTAGCAATCCGCAGGTGTCAGCGGGCTCACGGAAGTCTCGCACCTTCACTGAACTGGTGCCGTTTCGTCGATATTGTATCGGAGCGACAGGGCGACTCCTGGGTGGATTCGCGCATCCGAACGTGAAAACCGCCGCGACGATGACGGTTTGGCGGAGCATTCAAAAGTCGCAAAACCTACGTTTTTGCGGGAAATGACTCCTCTTTCGACCTATGTTTTCGCGACGGTGGAAGCAACTACCTCGTAGAGACTAACGATTCGATGGATTCTGACAGACGCACCGCCTTGGTGTTGGGCGGATACCGCCAAACACTCGCAGTCCTGCGTTCGCTGGCCGGCGACTACGATCTCGTGCTCGGCCGGCAAGAGGCCCACACGTTTGTGGATCGATCGCGGCATGTCGTCAAAACCTGGCAGCATCCTCCCCTCAGCCCAGCCGGTGCGGAACGCTTTTTCGCCAGCCTCCATCAACTGCTCGAAGACAATCCCTCCATCGAGTTGTTGTTTCCGGTAGGGGACACGGAGATCCTGTTTCTGAGCGAGCATCGAGAGAAGTTGCCTTCGCAGATTCGCTGTGTGATGCCAGATGTCGAAGTGGTTCACGCCTGCCAGCAGAAGACGGAGATGTTTGATCGCGTTGGCAACCTCGGAGTCCCCAACGCTGCCTATCAGAGTGTCACTGGCGGGCCCGCAGCGTTGTTGGAATCGGCCTGCGCCGTCGGGTTTCCCTGCATCGTCAAACCAGAAAACGAAACGTCGCGAATCTTCGGCAAAAAGGCGTTCATTGCCCTTACCCAAGAATCGTTGCAGAAAAAACTCGATCAGTTTGCCGGCCAGGATGACGCGGTACCAAGTGAATCGATTGTTCAAAAATATTGTGTTGGTCCACGTCGTAACGTTTACTTCTTTGCCCAACATGGTGTGGTGAAGGCGGCGGTGGAGGTGGAGATCGACCGAACCGACCAGTGGGATGGAACCGGTTACGCCGTCGAAGGACATTCGGTCGCTCCCAGCCAACCCTGGTCATCGCACCTGCAGGCTCTGGCCAAGTCGCTGGAGTACCACGGCGCCGGTTGTCTGCAATACCTGATTGATCCGGCAACCGGGCAGGCAACGTTTTTGGAGATCAATGCTCGATTGGGTGCCAACGTTGCTTGCGCCGTCGACTGCGGCTTAGATTTGCCCGCGTGGTGGGCGAAACAAGTGTGCGACGAATCGATCTCCTGGGAGTCTGGCGATTTCCGTTATCCGATCGGTCGACGTTACAGCTGGTTGTACGGCGATCTTCTGGGACTGAAAAAAGCAATCGGCGCGCGGCAATTGGCAGCGCGTTCCCTGTTGTCGTGGGGTCTGCGAATGTTCGCGGCGACGCTGCGAAGCAGAACGCACATCACGTTTCAGTGGAACGATCCTTTGCCGACGGCGGTCGTGTTTGCCGAACTCTTTGCCGGTCCGTTCCGCCGCCTCTTCCAGCCAGCGGTGACCCCGGCAAGGCAACCGTCACCAGCAAAAGCGATTTCAGCGGTTCGGCCCCGAACGAAAGAGTGCGGTCGGCCGTGAGTTTGTTTCGCAGATGGATTGCCGCCGGGCCACGAAAACTCAGCTTCGGTACCGGTGCACAGACGCTCGCCGCCGGCGTGATTTGCCTGGCGATTCTGACGCTGTTCCAGCGGTTCATTGGACTGGGCCGTTCGGTCGTGCTCTGCCGTTGGTTGCCCACCGACCAGCTCGGTCAATGGGACCTGGCGTTTACCTTTTTGTTGACGATGGGACCGCTGGTGGTGCTGGGCATTCCCGGTGCGCTGGGCCGGTTCGCCGAATCGTATCGAAAGAAGAACCAGCTTCGCCGCTTCATCCAGATCACGTCGCTATCGTGTTTGGTGATCTTTGCGGGCGCCGCCGCAGTCCTGTTCGTCATGCGCCGGCAGTTGGGGCAGTGGCTGTTGAACGCCCCGCCCGATTCTCACTGGATCGCCTGGTTGATACCGACGTTGGTCGCCGTCGTTCTGTTCAACTATGTCACGTCGTTGATGACCGCGCTGCGGCAACATCGTGCTTTTGCCGGTGTACAAGCCGTCCACGGAATCGCCTTCGCTGTCTTGTGCCTGATTCTAGTACCGGCCTTCTCCTATCGCGCCGCCGGCGTGGTTGTCGCCTATGCGGTGGCATGTTTGATCGGTGCGGCACTGGCACTGTTGGTGTTGCGAAGTTCTGTCGACCAGTGGGAAGCGGACGCCGAGGATTCCGATCCTGACTCGGTCGAAGACGATCGCTTTTCGTCGCACCTGGTGTCGGCTGTCAAATGGATTTTGCCCTTTGCCCTGGCAGTTTGGCTCTCCACCTTGATCGCCAATTCGTTCAAGATGAGCGATCGGATGTTGATGGTGCACCTTTCGGGCAACGATCAGCTGGCAATGTATTTTGTCGGCCAGTACCACGCGGCCCGCATCATTCCCCGGCTGCTGACTCAGTTTGCAATGAGCCTGACGGCGATGTTGACGCCCCACCTGGTCCAGGATTGGGATCGGGGCGAGATTCAAAACGCCGTCGATCGTCTGGGCGGACTGTTGAAATTCGTTTCGGTCACTTTTTGCGTCGTCGGTGTGCTGGTCCTGGCGTTTGCACCGCTGCTGTTCTCGGTGGTCATGGATGGCAAGTTCGGTTTGGCGGTCGAACTGTTGCCTTGGTCGTTGGCAGCCGGAATCACCTTCAGCCTGGCGTTCGTCGCCCAGAATGCTTTGTGGTGTTCCAAGAAAGCGTGGCGAACGTCTCTTTGTTTCCTGGCTGGTTTGGTGGTCAACGTCTTAGCCGGCGTGCTGCTGTTTCCGAAGTATGGAATTCTGGGCATCGCCATCGGCACTTTCGTCGCGACCGCTGCCGCCTTGGGTGTGATGTTGTGGCTTGCCGCCCGAGTCGGATTCCGGTTTTCCACCGCCACGTATGTGCTGGCGGCACTTCCCGCGGCGCTGGTCAGCGGATACCTCACCGCAGCGCTGTTTTTGCTGGTGATCATCGTAGCCACCCTTTTCTTTGACGAATTCGTCACCGAAGCCGAGCGGGCGAAGGTACGACAAATGGCGGGAGGCCGTCTCCAAAAACTCTTGCCATCGTCATCGACGTAGTTCGATTTTTGGAGTGCTCCGACTCGTCGGAGCTTTCCCTTATCTACGCTTCATTGAAGATATCGCGGTAGCGGAAGTCGCCAAGACTTTCGGCAATTTTTCTGGCCGGCCGAAACTCTTGGCGAGTTTCGCTACCCTAAAATACAGTCCTGACAAAGCTTCACGTGCCGCCGTCGCCAAACGTAGATGTGCCGCTTCGCCCCCTTGTTTTTCATGCAACCTGCCCGGTGGTTGATCGATGCAGTCGCAGTTTCCCAGTGAGATGCTCGATCGAATCGAGCGATGTGGTGTGATCGCTGTTCTGGTCATCGATCGGGCCGATCATGCAGTCCCGCTGGCCCGCGCGCTATTGGCCGGCGGTGTGGACGTGATGGAGCTGACGCTGCGGACTTCCCAGGCGGTCGCGGCGCTGCAAGAAGTGAAAGAACACGTTCCCGGAATGTTGGCAGGAATCGGGACGATTTTGACCACCGATCAAGTCGACAGCGTCGTCGATGCGGGAGCCGCTTTTGGTGTTTCTCCCGGTTTGAACCTGGCGGTCGCAAGGCACGCCCAGCAGCGCGGATTGCCGTTCGCTCCCGGTGTCGTCACTCCCAGCGAAGTCGAACGGGCAGTGGCAACCGGTTGTCGCCAGCTAAAATTCTTTCCGGCCGAACCGAGTGGCGGTGTGGCCTACTTGAAAAGCATGAATGCACCCTATGCTCACCTCAATTTACAGTACATTCCACTCGGTGGCTTGAATCTGCTGAACATGGAAAGTTACCTGGAAGAATCGTTTGTTCCGGCGATCGGCGGATCGTGGATCGCTCCGCGGAAACTGATTCAACAGCAGAACTGGGACCAGATCACCGAAAACGCTCGCCGCGCCACCAATATTTCTCGGAAGGAATCCTAGATGACGCATGTCGTGACCTTTGGCGAAATCATGGGACGGTTGACTCCACCCGGTGTGCTTCGTTTGATCCAAAGTTTGCCCGGATCGTTGCAGGTATCGTTCGCCGGAGCCGAAGCCAACGTGGCCGCGTCGTTGGCCTTCTTTGGAGTGAAAACCACTTTTGTCACCGCGCTGCCCAACAACGAATTGTCCGATGCGTGTGTTCGTTTTTTGCACGGATGCGGTGTTGGAACCGACATCCTGTCCACCGACTACGGACGGTTGGGACTCTACTTTTTGGAAACGGGAGCGAACCAGCGGCCCAGCCGAGTGATGTACGACCGAGAGCACTCGGCGATCAGTTTGACCGATCCGTCGGCTTACGATTGGACGGAAATTTTTGAGGACGCCGATTGGTTTCATGTGACGGGCATCACGCCGGCACTGTCGCAAGCGGCGGCCGATTCTACCTTTGCCGCCGTGCAAGCGGCCAAGGCAGCTGGATTGAAAGTTTCCTGCGATTTGAACTTTCGCGGCAAACTCTGGCGATGGCAACCGCCGACACCCGGTCGGCAGTTAGCTGGAGAAGTGATGAGAGGTTTGCTTCCCAGCGTGGATGTATTGATCGCCAACGAAGAAGATTGCGGCGACGTGCTGGGCATCCGCGCTCGGCAATCGGATGCCCAATCGGGCCGTTTGGATGTGACCCGTTATCCCGACGTGGCCCGGCAGGTCGCTGGAGAATTTCCGAATATCGAAATCGTCGCCACCACGCTTCGGCAAAGCATTTCGGCCTCGCACAACAATTGGGGAGCCATGTTGTACGAAGCCTCCGCCGACCAAGCGTACTTCTCGCCCAGCACCGATGGCCAGTATCGGCCCTATCAGATCCGTAACATTGTCGACCGCGTGGGAGGAGGCGATTCGTTTTCGGCCGGGCTGATCTTTGGGCTCACCTGCGACGACTACGCCGGATCGAAACAAGCACTTGATTTTGCCGTCGCCGCTTCTTGTCTGGCGCACTCGATCGAAGGCGACTTCAACCACTCCAGCCGCGAAGAGGTGGATGCCCTGGTCCAAGGATCAGGATCAGGACGAGTGGTGCGATGAGCGCACCTTGCGGTTTGAGGAACATCCAGCCAGCAACGAGAGCTTGACAGGATGAGCGCACCATCCTGTCGATCCCGTTCATCCTGTCACAATCTGTTTTCCAACTCAGCACCTTCGTGTTACTAGCAGCGAGAAGCTTTTCAACGTGCGCAGATTTCTTAGCCACAAAAAACGCGAAGAAGTTTTTGTGTCTTGTGGCGTTTTTTGTGGCTATCTCATCAGGCTGCTTTGTCCCACGGCTCCGCCGCGCTAGGAAATCTGTGCGCTGGCGAACAATCGGTCATAATGGTCGATTCTTTGCTTCCGGCCCTCTGTCTTCTTCCCCTCCACTGGACACCCGCAATGAACCGTACTGCTTCGTCGTTTCTCATCGCCATTGCCGTTTCGTCCTTGCTGGCGTCGAGCCCCTGCCTTGCCGACGATGCGGTCTCGAAGGCGAAAACGATCAGTCTGTTCAACGGAAAAGATCTCACCGGCTGGCACGTCGACGTTCCCCATTTGGACAACAACCCGGATGCGAAACCGACCTTCATTGTCCGCGACGGCAACCTCGTCAGTCTGGGCCGGCCCAACGGTCATCTGATCAGCGATGAAAAATATCGGGACTATCGTTTGGAAGTCGAATACCGTTTTGCAGGCAAGCCGGGAAACTGTGGAGTCTTGGTTCACGCCTCCACACCGCGAGCGCTCTACAAAATGTTTCCCAAGTCGATCGAAGTGCAGATGAATCATCGCCACGCCGGTGACTTCTGGTGCATCGTCCAAGACATCACCGTCCCCGACATGGTTGCCCGCCGAGGCCCGAAAAAGAACTGGGGCATCACCGAAGGCAAAGGCCGGCGAATATTGAACCTGACCGACGATTCCGAAAACCCGGTGGGTCAATGGAACAGCATGGTCATCGAGTGCGTGGGGGACGCCGTCAAAGTGTGGGTCAACGGTGACCTGGTCAACCACGGCACCGACTGCACGGCAAGCGAAGGACAAATCGCCCTCCAAGCCGAAGGCTCCGAAGTCGAATTCCGAAAACTGCAACTCACCCCGATCAAAAAACTGTCCGACTGACCGAGAACAAACGTATTTCGCGAATCGAATAGTTGCGCTCAGGGAAGCTCACACAAAGGCACGAAGACACCAAGGAGAAAAGGTTAGATCTTCTTCCCTTTGTGTTTTCGGTGCGCCAGGCGAAGTCTGGCTGATCTACTCAAATGAAAGGAGTTGAGCATGGTAATTGTTCGTTAGCCGTGTAGCTGGCGAGGCGGTGTTCTCGGGGCAACCTGGTCACCGAAGCCCTCGATCCAGCGAAGGTGTCAGCCGTAATGCGTCAGCGTGAACCCGGTTCGGCCTCGTTACACGTACTTCCAAGTGGCCAACTTGCCGAATGAAGTGAAGCCATCACGGGTCGCCAAGCAACGAACATGTGCAGCGATCCGACTTGGCGGGGTGAAAGGGGACAGCGGGCACCGAAAGATCAGCTAGGAACCTGGGAGACCCGTGCCGGTGAGTCCCAGCTCAACACTTCGTGGGAATCCATAACCACGTTGCGGCCGGTCCGGGAGTCGGACAGGCTCATAGTAGTGATGACTTGGGGTAATGCCCGACGAGCGAAGGGGCCTGACGAAGGATGTGTTTCGTTCCATTACGTTTTGAGATCCGCTTGACAAAAATGTCCACTACGGAAGACGAAGCCGAGCCGGTTGACCCCTGTGGTCGAACCGGTCTCCCTCTGAAAGTCTCGCGTTTGCGAATGAAGCTGAGCCAGAAAGCGAAGCAGGAACCCAAGTTTCGATTTTACGCCTTGTACGATCGAATCTATCGGATGGATGTGCTGCAATCGGCTTGGCGCTTGGTGCGAAAGACCAAGACTGCCCCCGGCGTGGACGATGTCACATTCGTTGACGTCGAAGAATCGTCTGGAGGCGTCGACGGATTTTTGCAGCAGCTTCAAGAAGACTTACGCAGCAAGAGCTACAAGCCCGATGCGGTTCGCCGAGTCCAAATTCCCAAACCGGACGGTCGCATGCGTCCGCTCGGAATCCCGACCGTCCGCGACAGAGTCGTCCAGATGGCAACATTGCTGATTCTGGAGCCGATCTTTGAAGCAGACTTCCGGGACAGTTCGTTCGGGTTTCGACCCGGTCGCAGTGCCCATGATGCTCTCGATGCGATTCGTTCGCATCTGCGAAGTGGGAAACGGGAAGTGTACGATGCGGATCTGAAGGGCTACTTTGACACGATCCCACATGAAAAGTTGCTGGCTGCGTTGGAGGTCCGAATCAGTGACCGCAGTGTGCTAAAACTTATCCGCATGTGGCTGCAATGCCCGATCGAAGAAACCGACGAAACGGGTCGCAAGACCCGGCTCAAGCCGACAGCGGGTACCCCTCAAGGTGGAGTGATCTCGCCGCTACTGGCGAATATCTATCTCCACTGGTTTGAGGTGCTATTTTACCGCCATGATGGTCCAGCAAACTGGGCCAATGCTGAGTTGGTCCGCTACGCGGACGATCTTGTCGTGCTCGCCCGCTATCAGGGTGAGCGTCTGAGATCGTGGATCGAGACGACACTGGAAGGCCGCTTTGGCCTAACGATCAACCGCGAGAAGACCAAGGTGGTTTGCCTTGGAGGGATCGGCGGCGAAGGGTTGGACTTTCTCGGTTTCACGATGCGATACGAACGCAGCATCTTGCCGCATACGGATCGCTACCTTCACGTGGGTCCGAGCCGCACGGCGATGGAGCGAGTTCGCATGAAGCTTCGCGAACTCACCTCGCCTCGGATGTGTTTCAAGCCATCGCCTCTGATCATCAGCGAGGTCAATCGTATGTTGTCGGGCTGGAGTCAGTATTTTGGCTACGGTCACCCTCGACGAGCGTTTTCGGCGGTGAACTATCAGACGCTCCGGCGACTGAGCTCTCACCTACGTCGTCGTAGTCAACGTGGTTGTCATCCACCCGGCGGTCGCAGCCTCTACGAACATCTTTATCATCATCTGGGTTTAAAGATGCTTCGGGGACGGAACTGAGCCTGCGTGTGCCTCTTGGCGAAATGCCTTCGGTAAGCCGGATGCGGGAAATCCGCACGTCCGGTTTGAGGAGGGGGGAGGGACGCCAATAGCGTCCCTCCTCTACTCGACTGGTGCCATCTCTTTTTTACCGACAGAGGGCACAGTCTTCCGTCGCCATCACAAGCAGTGACAGAAATTACCACGAAGGGCGCGAAGAGCACGAAGAAGGAAAACAAGCTTTCGGCCGCTAGTAGCACGTGTAGGATGGCGTCAGAGATCGAAGCAAACAGCGTTCATTGCCTGGGGTTTTCGCCGGTATCTCAGGCCAGCGCCAGCACCATTGCAAACCGCGAGGTGCACTCGTGCGCACGTCGGCTCCATAGAAAAGGTTGACGCACGGTATTGATGACGATAGACTTCGTGATGAATGAAGCAGTCCGTGCTTGACCACATTAGTCAATCGCAACTTGCGATCGGTTCACATTACCTGGGGTGGGATTAATGTTGGAACTCTTCAATCGAACATGGATGTTGTTGTTTGCGCTGGTTGTCTCACCATGCATGGCTGAAAAGCCTCTGGTCATCACCCTGCAAGAAGTACGCCCGTACAAATGTTTTGGAAGGCTCCACGTTGGAGCGGTTGAAGACGGCACAAGCAGCGACATCTCTTTTCGGCTCATTAATCCTGGAAACAAAGAGGTGATCCTTACAAAACCCACCGGAACGTGTGGTTGCCTTCGCGTGAAAATGTCTTCGGCGGAAATCGCGCCGGGGGGCAGTGTCGATGGAGTGTTATCGATCAAGGTCGACGCTAAACGTCAACCGTTTTGGCGGCAACGGTTGTTTTTTGACGGCGAGGATTTCGGCGACGCCAGCGTCGAACTTGAGGTGGTTAGTGATATCACCGGCTTGCTTGCTTTTCGGGACAAAGAATTCCTGGTGCAGCTTTTTGGCACGGAAAAACAACGAGTCGGCATAGCCCCGAAAACCGTCCAAAAAGCTCTGCGGTTTTCGGCAACGCCTCCGCTCAAGATTGGTGCGTTGGAACTGACCGTTAGTCCGGAGCATCCGGCAATCAAATCTGAGATTGTTCAGGCCGGTGAAAACTCCGGAGACGTTTTGCTTTCTATTGACACCGCGCGGGTAGACGAGTCGGCAACGACGTTGTTGTGCCGCCTTGTGGATAAAAAGAGCGGCAAGTCGGCAGATATTCGAGGCGTTATCGCACGGCGGTCGCCTATCAGTGTTGTGCCAACAACCATCAGGTTCTCAAGGGGTGAGAATGGCCGCTTAGTTGGACATGCCGTGGTTGCGCGTCACAGAGTCGATGGAGACAAAGAAGCGAAAGCAACACCTGTTGTTCGTGCACGGTTGCTCGGCCGTGAACTAAACGTGACAAGCAAACAGGCTGGACGCAGCGTATCCAGGGTTGCTGTCCAGATCCCTGAAAGTTTAGAGGACCGTCTTGTAGAGGAATCCGAGGCACGGATCATTTGGGATGTCGTGTGGGATAGTGACCGGACGGCGAAAGATTCGAGAATCTATCTTGACTGGAATCCGATCTTACCCGTCCGTGAAATCCCAATTCATCAATCCGGCTTCAACGATCCATGAGTTAGGGACCCCAAGCGGGTTTACGGTTTTGGCGGTAGTGCCTTAGTTTGAAAAAAGTTTCAGCACCTCGCGCGTTGTCCATCGCCTATTTGTTAGGCAACAGACCTGGGCTGGCGTTTGGTACTCGAACGTCCGCGGCTGCCAGATGAAGTTGTAGTAGGTCACCCACAACGCCACGGCCGCCTTCAGATTCTCCAGTTTCTTCGAGAAGCACAGGCATTTCCGAACCAGCCGTCGCATGAAGTGCCGGTTGGTCAAATTCAGTCGCTCGATGTAGGCGGTGTTGATCGACCACTCATCGAACTCATTCGCATTGAACAACTTCCGACGCTCAGCCCAGGTTTCCGGGCTGTCGGCCTCACATTTGGTGTCCTTGACGATCTGCCCGTATTTGACCTTGTGGCGTCCCATGACGGTGTCGATGGCCTCTGGGTAGGCGATCGCACCGTCGGATGAGATTTGAATCAGACAGTCCTTGGGCCACACCAGGCGTCCGTGAAGGTCGCGTACGAACTCGATGGTGTTCTCCTCGGTTCGCTTGCCGACCAGGTAACTGATGATCAGGCGAGAATTCAAATCCTGCGCGATGAAGAGCCACTGATCACCGATTTGGTCATCAGGCTGGCCGTCAGGGATATGGCCTTGTTTGATGCGGCAGAACGTCCACTGTTCGTCGAGCGATACGTGGTCAGAGCGAATGTTTCTCAGTTCGGAGTCGAGCATCCGCTGTGCTGCTTCTCCCCACTCAACAAGATATTTCATGACGGTGTTCTGATTGACATGGCAGAGCCGCTCGGTCTGCCGAATCCCGCATCCATCGCACAAATGCGCAAGCACAGACAGCCGCTTTTCGAATGACAACTTGTTCATCGGATTCACCTTTGTAATTGCGGCGAATCCTCGGCTAGAATGTCGTTTGGAGGCGCATTCTGGGTGAGCAGTCGCCTAGGAAGTGTTACCCCCGGCGGTGTTCGCGCACCGTCGGGTTTTATCAGCAATTGGGGCGATTGGATCGCTTCTTGTCCTGCGCCGCCCAATCAGCGCAGGTCATTTGCCCAGCGACCATCAGGTAGTTTGTGGAAGAATTCTTGCCGAAGGCAATTTTTGACCGCCTTTTCCCCAACGCGTTTGACAATATCAGCTCGCGTCGATGGTCCGTAGGTGTTGAGATAGCTACGAATCGAATCCAGCTGTGTCCTTCGTTGGCGATTGGCTGGAGAGAGAACGTCCGAAAGGAAGTCTGGAATATCTTGGCTGTTTTCCTCTGCCTCGTCGTCAAAAGGCACCAACCCGCAAATGCGGGCTGCCAAGGCATAGATTAAATCCGGGAACTCTGCGCTGATTTCCTCCAGCTTTCTGATAGCTTCGGAGCGACGCTGCTCTGTTTTGGCGAGATTCTTAATCGACGCCTGTACCGATTTGGCCATTTTGCAATGCTCCAGTTGACGCGCCGATCAAACTCGGTAGCATTGATGGTGCGTGGAGTAATCGGCGCGCAAAAAGAGCGGTCCTGAGTCCGCAAGGTTTTGGAAACCTTACCGATCAGGTTTGGACGCTGAAACAGGCGGTTGCAACGCCTGGACTCAGAACCACTATTGTTTTCAAACGTCGACGGGAACATTCCCGTCGACGTTTTCTTTTATGACGAGTGATACCAAGTTCGTCAACTACTTTGACCGCAAATTCTAATTATGCGGGTTCGCGCCGCAAACTTCTATCTTGTTTGGGCGGTGTCTCTTTCTTCCGTTACAGTTGGCTGAAAAGGTAAGTTAACCAAGCACTCAACAACGCGACAGTAATAGCACTAACAACGCCAATTCCTGCCACAACCAGAGCATTTAGCCTCGACTGCTTCGCAAGCCATTCTTGAAATTCTTTGTCCCGTTCCTCTCGCTTGATTTTCAATTCCTTGGCTGCTTCGTCGCGGCTCCTAGCCGCTCTCTGTTGTTCAAGGCTAAGGAACTCTTGAAACTCACGACGATTTCGTTCCATCCTTTCCTCGTGTTCTTGTTGAATCATTGTTCGCTGTTCTTCCCATTGACGTTGTTTCTCCTCCCGTTTCTCAGTATTGAGACGAATTTGTTCTTCAAGCTGTTTGAGCATGTTCATTGCTAGATGCTCCTTTGGGGTGAATCCCTGAGTCCAGGGAGTGAACGAACCGCATTCGCGATCCTGTTGGATTATAGATTTTGTTGATCGAATTCTATCTTTGCCGGTTCCAGCAACCTGACTTGCAATGTCGATGTGACGCACAAAGCAAAGTGGAACCAATTCTATTTTTCCCATCGCGTTTTGATCGAGATGGCCAGTCGAACGAGCCTGCTTTTCAACCTCTACGATTTCGCGAGATTCAACGTGGCGGGCAGCCAAATACCCACACACTGAACATTTCTTCATAGCCCCATTCCAAGAAAGAGAGAGAAACCATAGTGCCAATTCTAGGTGCCTCTCAGGGCAATATGCTAAACTGTGTCCATACAGTTCGCCGCTGTTGACGAAAGCGTAACGCCGGGTCGCCACTGTGCAACTCGGTTTTCAGAGACCAGGCGAGTGAAGTCGCGCTCCCTTGCGCGCTGTGTGCTAGGGAGCGCTGGCTTGATGCGCTCACGTTTGGTCTCAGGGAGTTACGCCCCTCGTCAACGAACGCGGCGTGTGGTCAGCGTTCCCTTCTTTTTGCAAGAGTGCATAGACATGATCTCTCACCCCACTCTCTCCGTGTTGACGACTCTCACATTGGCTTTCACATCGAGTTCGGCGCTCGGTCAAGGATTCTCGCCGTTTGAAGATGACGTGCGATCCATTGCGAGAAGTCTCGGTGACATGAACCGTCGAGCTGAAGATGATCGATTCAACCGTCGTAACGGGCCCAACTTCGACTCGCTACAGATGAGCCTAGACCAATTCAATAGGCAAGCCCGCCAAGCGCAAGACAATGCCGCGCTGGTCACGATCCTGGGGCAGCGCGTCGATTTTCTTCAGGCTCATCTACAGAAAGCCTTCTTCGCTATCAATCAATCCAACAACCAAGTAAATCAACTTACTAGGGCGAACAGTTTGTTGAAGGCTCAACTTCAGCAACAGAAGTCGATGGTGTCTCGTCTCAAGAAAGCACAGAACATTGGAGCGAACCCGACGAAAGGAATACCAGACCCGAATAAAGTAGAGAGGGTGTGATCTGCGTAATGCGCCTGATCTGACGGAGTGATTGGTCTACACAAAAAGAGGCTTCCTCAAGGAAACTGTTTGTTCTCAGGCAGACAGCTCAAAAGGAAACCTCATGGATGCTCAAGTTAAGGCAGGAAGCCTTGTTCGCACAATCGCAGAGAAAGAAATTTCAAATTCGGTAACCGAGTTCGCTGCCGAATTGACCTCCAAGGTCGTTGAATTGGTCCGCGATTTTGTGTCCGGCGCCGTCTCGGCGGCCAGAATGTTTACGTTGGAGAATCGGCTGGCCAACTGCGTGCGGGAATTTGCTCGAAAAGTCATCGGGTGGCTTGTTGCGAGCCTTGAACCGGAAATCGAGCGGATGCCGGGTACAGTGAAGCACAACGGCAAGAATTTCCGACGATTGGCTGCCAAGAGCCTGCGGAGCAACATTGTGACGTCGTTCGGCGAAATCTCGTTTCAACGTGCTCGTTACCGCAAAGGGCGTGACGGCAAATTGCTCTTTCCTTTGGAGCAACTGCTGGGAATTGAACACGGATTTACGCCCGCGGTGGCGAACCTCATCGGTAGGCAATTTGCTACCGCTGGCAGCACACAAGGCCGTACGCGAGAGATGATTCGGGATCGGTTTGGAGTTTCGATCGGCAATGAGAAGTTGCGCAAGCTGACGCAGACGCTTACTTGCTCGCTGGAACCGCTGCGCGAGGAAGCTCAGGTAACCAAGTTGACCGAACTGATCGAACAAGCACGCTCTGGTGGCGGCACTGCCGTCCTTTCGGTCAGTCGCGATGGTGTTGCCCTCGGCCTGGCTCCGTGGAGTTTCTTTGAAATGGCCGGTGTTGCTTGCATCAGTGTCTTGAGCGATGGCAAAAAGCTAGGCACGGTGTATCTGGGACGAACACCGGAAGCGAATCAGGAGACACTTTCAAGCGATTTGACTTCACTTCTGACGGCGGTGGTAAAAGCGTGTGGCGACGATCTTCCCGAAATCGTTTACGTGACCGACGCCGGCAAAATCGAGACCGCATACTGGAAGAATGTGCTTCGGAAATTTTTCGTTGATGGTAGTCGAATCAAAATCACGCGTGTCGTTGATTACTACCATGCCAGCGAGCGTCTGACGATCATCGCTGATGCCCTGAAGCTCGAGAAAGAATCCCGAGCAGACTGGCTTTCGCGAACGCGAGCGTTGCTGCTTGAACCAGGCGGGCATGGTCGTGTGTTGCGTTCGATCGCGAAGATGAAATCGGAACACGGTTACAAATCGTCACACGCCAGTGATGCAGAGAAAGCCGAGAAGTACCTTCGCCGGTACAAGCGATTCATGGATTACGCAGATGCCCGTACCCACAATTACCCGATCGGTAGCGGGGTAGTCGAATCGGCATGCAAGCAGATTGTCAGTGAACGGATGAAGCTTTCGGGAATGCGATGGCATCGCGAAGGAGGCCAGCAAGTCATGACACTTCGTTGTATTCTGTTGAGCAAGATTTGGAGCAAAGTGTATGAGAAATGGCTTCAGTCAAAACCGACTGTCGCTGACCTGATGCCCCGCGGAGACCGCTAAAATCACTGTGTTCACCGCGCATCAAGCGGACCGCACCCAGTAGAGACAGTGTTTCGTCTGATTTCAGACGGGCAGGAAGACATTGGCTTTCAGGAACTAGGAAAGCTCTACAAAGAATGGCTTGCTGATAGATAGCCCAAGGATTTGGCGAGGCTGCCTGATTTGCAGGCAGCCTGAGGAATCGGTTCAAAATGAGGCACTACCGTTTTGGCTGTTCCATTGACCAACGTAGGAGAAATTGATATGGTCCGCAGGTTATTGTCACAGTTTTTCGCTCTTGCATTGCTGACTTGTGCATGGCCGTGCAGCGTCTACGCTCAGGGTTTGTGCTGGGATATTGACAGTGTAAGTTGCAGCACGATCTATCCGGATCAATATTGCTCGGACACAGCATGTGTCAATGATGTGTGTCCACAGGGCACTGTTGAGTACGAATCGACGCCAAACGGCTATGACATAGGAATCAGTACGCAGTATGGATTTGACGGCACAGTCCCAGGTACCAATTTCGTCTATTGTATTCGGCAGCGTGATTGCAACAGCGGCTGCGGTATCTACAGCGGTGAAAGCAAATGCCAGAACGGAGCGGCGGATCTTTTCAATGATCCGAATGCGACAAACGGAGCGAAGGAGTACGATGAGGTAGGAAGCGGCTATGGCTGCGGATACCTCTAGTCTAGTTGCTCCGGCTGTTTTTTTGCGTCGTGGGAACGGCGGTGCGGCTCCAACATTGGATCGCCGCGTCTCCCGCGGAAACGGTTTACAGCATGGGTAATCCGTGGAACCGAACTTGGCTGAATCGAGAACTCGTGCACAAGACGGCGAAGAGCTTTTCATGGGAGACCACGGCATGCGTCTACCAGCCTTGGCAATAACTGGCTGCCGACGATGTGGCTGCGGCCGGGTGCTACTTTTTGCGGTTGTTTTGCTTTTCTGGGCGTCCGGCTCGCTGCTGCAAAGCCAGGAGCCGGACCGCCAGCAAGAAGATGAGATGTTCGGGTCGGAGCAAGCCGCCTCCCTATTGCAAGCGCTGCTCCTAAACAACCGGTCAATCGATCGATATGACGTGCTGTTTACACGGGAGGTTTTGGCCGTGAAGCCAAGCGGGGAGGTGAACAGCTATAAGTCTCGTTGTCGCTTGTGCCGCGATCGTGAATCGAAGAGCTGGCTTGCGACATGCGCCATGCAGACCGACGATTGGACAGAAAACGACGAGCCTCTCTCGTCCAAACGCGTGTTCGGGTTGTTGGTAACACCGGAGGGAAAAGCGTATTTGCGAAATCCGGATGGAATTCGAGAGATTCCGAAGGTGAACGTGCCGCGCGCACCCAAGTATGTGGGATGGCCAGCCCTATTTACACTGGGGCTGGAAGCATTTCCTGACACTCAGACAGTCGAGTCTTCAAACAACCTGTTTTGGGAACGGGTGATTCTTGGGCGGCGCGGGTTAGCATCGGCACCGACGTCCAGCGGTGAGATCACCGTCAGGCTGGCGGTGGATCATGAAAATAGTGACTCCGTTGAGTATGCGTGGACTTTCGATCCGTCCACGATGTTGCCCAAAAGCCGTGATGTTGCAGTTCGGCTGCGTGATAGCGGAAAAAGGGTCCTAAAAGAACGTGATCGAATTGAGTGGGAGGAAATGTCCGGGGTTTACGTTCCGAAGTCAATCCATCGAAGCGTTCTGCGAACGTTCGCAAACGGGAAAAACGGAGGGTCGGAATCCTATGAAACCAATGATGACACAGAATTTGAGTGGAAGGAAATCAGCGCAGATTTGGATGAATCGCTTTTCACGCTAGAGCGTTTCCGGGGCATAGACCCACAAAAGTTCCTTGCCGTCTCTGACACCGCTAAGTAGACCCGATGGGAACGTTTGTGTCACGATCCGGCAGGATCGTTCTATGACAATAGTCTCTTCGGTTAGATGACCGACGCACTGTTCAACTCGCTGGAGTGCAAATTCCGTTTTCCGTTGAACCAAGACAACCCGGCGGGTATTTGCTTCCAAGAACGCGTAGCCGAGCCTTCCGCGCGTTAGCCGATCCGTTTCATAGCAGCGGGATCGATCACATTAAGCTTGGAACAGCCATTGCGGCGGCAAGCGAGCGTTTCAAGCAACAGCTGCCCGCCGATGCGGCATGGCCGGATATCAGCGATGCAGCGTGGAAACTGCGAAAGGAGCTGAGAATATCGCAAGAAAGCTGGGGTGACGCTTGTCACATGCTCGGACGCCAAGGCGCGGCGCTTTGTTTGATCGTCACCGATCAAGCCAGCCAGCGAAGCGACAATTCCGTCCGGCAACCACCTGCGTACTTTCGCGGCATGTTGAACAAAGCCAGGTCAGGGCAGTTGCAATTGCACAAATCGATCTTCGGTCTTGCCAAACGAAACCACACGCACAATCAGGCCGCGGCGAAGAGACAAAAAAAGCGTGACAAACCGGCGCAAACTGTGGCATTGTAGAAGTATGAGACCGCCGTTTGACACAAAGGAATGGTTTGAAACGCTTTCCAACCAGGGGCTTTTTACAGAGCCGCAGGCGGAAACCCTGACAGACTTCCTCAAAAACGCTCTTAGCGAAATCGCCGCATTGAACGTGAGCGGACTTGCAACCAAAGACGACTTGCGGGAAGTCAGGGACGAACTCGCCGCCAAGATGGCCACGAAAGAAGAACTTCAAGAGGTCAAAGATTCTCTGGAAGCAAGGATCAGTACTGTGCAAGCGAATGTAGAAAGGTTGCCGACCGAACCCCCGACATCTTCGGTGCGTAAGAAGAAGGCCCGCTGATACAGAGCTAAGCGACCCGGCGGGTGACTCTTGACGCGGCCGAGATCCCACGTTGGGAAACACTGCGGTCGGTCAGCGGAAAGCGAATCTTGGACATCGCGTTGTGCATCGCCACTGCATCACGGAACCGCCGGCTGGGAATCGGATCGATTGCCTTGCGAATGAGTGCGACCAGGTCGGCGGAAAGCCCTCGACGCAGCTTGTTGAATCCTGGCAGCGGCGGTTCGAAGGGATATTCTGGAATTTCGCCCGACAGGATTCGGTAGGTGACCAGACCCAACGAAAACACGTCGCTGCGATAACTGGGGCGGCCCATCGCCTGTTCTGGAGCCATGTAGCCCAGCGTCCCGGAGGCGGAAACGTCGTGGCCCCCCTGTTCGATTCTCGCCAACCCGAAATCGGTGAGCCGAATTTCCTGGTTCGGAAACAGAATGAAGTTTTCGGGCTTCAGGTCACGATGCAGCACGTTTTGCTGATGAGCCGATGCCACCGCGGCGATCATTTGCACCACGTAGTCAACCGCAGTGGCTCGTGACATCCGGCGGCAGAGCCGGTCCGACAACGATTCTTCTCCCAGCGGAAAGACCATCACGAAATGGCCGTCGATGAACCGGGCATCTTTCAGTGGCAGGATGTTGGGGTGTTCCAGACGAGCCATGATCCGCACTTCTCGCTGCACGTCATCCAGCGATTGCGAGTTCCCCAGGTATCGCGTGTCGGGGATCTTCAACGCCACCTTGCGGTCTTCGATCGTATCGAGCGCGGCAAAAACGGTGGCAAATCCTCCCTGCCCCAAACGCCGTTGCAGCCGGTATTTATCAAGCCGGCTGCCGACACGCAGGTTTCGTTCACCGTCGGAACCACCACAAAAGATCTTCAAAGATGCGGGCAACGGGTGTCTCTTCAATCGTGGAAGGGATTCTTTGCAGGGCAGGCGAGAGGACGGGCTGGTCGTTGTCGCGATCGCGGTGGGATCGAGAACGAGCTTCCTGCGTTTCAGTTCCGTAATCGTCACATTTTGGGCCGGCGTTACAATCATTTCCCGGCGCCCCGGCGTTTCACCACCGTCACAGCACTCACCCAGCCGGAATAAACGCTACAGATTAACTCGGCACCTTTCGATCGGTTCACGGCTTTGCCCCAAAAGGGGTCAGACCCTCTTTGGGCAAAGCCTCGGTTCAGGAAAGGCCCTGCACCAGGTTTCGGCTGGTCAGCGCGGCGGTATCCAATACCAGGCAGACTTGGCCGTCGCCCATCACGCATGCACCGCCGAGACCTTCGATATCGCGAAAGTGTTCGCCGAGGGGTTTGATGACGATGTCATGGTTGCCCTCCAAGTCATCCACCTCGACCGCCAAACAGCGATGACCGTCGCGCACCAGAACAGCATGCACCAGCGTGTCGGTTCGCGGGGCGGGCGAAGGCAGCGACTGGTTCCACTGAAAAATTTCATCCAGGCGGTACAGCGGCAACAACTTGCCCCGGACATCGATCATGTTGCGTCCTTGCGCCTCGAAGACATCCGCCCGTGAAACTCCGAATATCTCGTAGACATCCGTCACCGGAATGGCCAGCCGCAGTCCTCGAAAGCGGACGATCAGTGCGTTGACGATCGCCAACGTCAACGGCAGCCGGATCGTGACGGTGCTGCCGGCTCCTGGCGAACTGGTCAATTCCACGGCGCCTCCCAACGCCGCGATACGGTCTCGCACCACGTCCATTCCCACACCCCGGCCCGAGATATCGCTCAGCCGATCGGCCGTACTGAAGCCGGCGTGCCAGATGAAACGGAGCACTTCATGATCGGGCATCTCCTTCAACTCGGACTCGCCCGCCAAACCACGCTGGGCTGCCCGGCGGCGGACCTTTTCCACGTCGACACCGGCGCCGTCGTCGGTGATTTCGATGATGACATGATTGCTCTGGTGAAAGGCGCTCAGCCGGATCAGTCCCTCGGCTGGTTTTCCTGAAGCAATTCGTTTTTGGGCCGATTCGATGCCATGATCAACGGCGTTTCGAATCAGGTGCACCATCGGGTCCCCCAGTTCGTCCACCATCCGCTTGTCCAGTTCGGTCGCTTCCCCTTCCAGGTCCAGTAGTATTTGCTTGCCCTGCTTGAGCGACAGATCGCGAATCGTCCTGCGAAACCGGTTGAACAGCGGCCCAATGGGAACCATCCGCGTCTCCAACACCGCCTGCTGAATACTGCGTGACAGCCGGGCCAATTGGTCGACCGTCTCGGAAACCTGGCCGGCAACCTTTCGACCCCGTTCCATCCATCCGCCGCGCAGGGGTGATTCGGCGGCCCATTCACCGTCACCGCCGATGGGACTGAGATCGATGGAGGCGGGGATTTCCGAAGGCGACTGAAGTTCCTCGTCGCCGAGCGCTCGCAGCAGCGATTGAGCCAGAGGTGAATCGGCCGTGATGCTGCCGCCGCGCCGAAACAGCATCCGGATCTCACCGGCAAGCTGATCGAAACGAGCATTGGTCACCACCAGTTCGCCCGCCAGATTCATCAAACGATCCAACCGTTCGATGCTGACGCGTACGGTCTCGCCCCGCATCAAAGAAGTTTTTCCAGGGACCGAGGGAGGCGAAACATCCGGCTGCTTTGCGTCTTGCTGAATTTCAGCATCGGCAGGCGGAGTCAGAATCTTGCGAGATGATTCGCCGGTCAACGTCGGCTTCAGGCCGTCATCGGCGACATAGGCCGCCGCGACCCCTTCGACGTCAATCGATTCGACCAAGATGCTCTCTTCAGCCGTCGTTCGAACGCAGACTCGCAAGGTGATCGGAGGCGCGGTTTGATCGATCCGTTCCAGCGGCGGATCGATTCCAATGATTTCCCCCTGAGCCTGCAAGCGGGCGATGATCAACCGGGCTTTCAATTCGGGCAGCTCGATGTGATCGGACATTCGCACACTGATCGTCACCTCGTGAACCGGGCCGGCGTCTTCGACCGCCGCGCTGGGAACAATCGGCTGAAGCTCGTGTGGATGTTCCTGATCATCATCGGTGTCCGCCGGGCGAGAGACCGATTCGGTATCGGCGTGCGTTTCGGATTCGCCCGGCTTCGATTCCGCTTCCAACAAGGGAACGATCGCCAGCTCGGCAAGCTGCTCCAACAACGGCTGCGGATCGCCCTGATCGTCGTTGCCACTTTCTAACCGACTCAAGAACTCGCGAAAAAAATCGAGACACGCCAGAGTGGCCGAAACCGTTTCGCTGGTCAGTCGTTGGCGCCGGTTTCGACACGCATCAAAACGGGTTTCCAATTCATGAGCCAGACCGTTGATCCGGTCATAGCCCATCATGCCGCTAGAGCCTTTGAAGGTATGGAGCAGCCGAAACGCTTCACGAAGCGTTTCCATGTCGTCCGGCTGCTGCTCCAGTTGCAACAACAACTGGGCAAGCTGCTCGGTCTCTTCCTTGCTCTCCTCCAAATAGATTTGAAGGAATTCGTCCATCTCCTCGTCGGTCATGGCTCAACACTCGACGCTGCTCGTGGTAGCTCAGGCAGCCTGCGGCTACGAAATGACATTCAAATCCCATCATAGTTGCCGCCGGCAACCTGGTCCCCGCCGAGCATCTAAATCCGCCGAAACATCAGAAGCCGCATATCCGCGATTTCCCCTCCGGCCACCTTGGTGGCTCGCAAACGCAACGTGCCTCGGGATGGTTTCAAATGCATTCGCCCCAACGTCATCGGCCGCCACTGCCGCACATAACCTTCGACGCGTTGGAAGCGGTCGTCGTCCATCCCGATCAGTGGTGTTTCGTTAGCGACGTCGATCGTCTTGACCAAACGCTGATCGCCCAGACTGAGTTCGATTTCCGAACCAACCGCCTCTTCTTTACAGGCATAGTACATCTGTACTTCATAATCGCCCTCGCCCAACACTTGAACGTTCCAAGTGATCTGGTCGTCCGTACTTCGCCAGTTGGTCATGAAGGTACAGTTGGGAAACCGGTTGCTGCGAACAACGTCACCGTGTGGAATGGCATCGCGCGCCGGCAATTGGGTGAAGATCGCTTCGGGGTGCGCCAGCGTGATCGGCCGCTCTTCGGTCGATCGAGAAGACTTGGGTTTGGTTTCGGCGACCCACGCTTGAAGCGCCGACGACATCCGCCCGGCGACTTCGGGCTTGTCCTTGGCGATGTTACGGTTTTCCCCTGGATCGTTTTCAATATCAAACAACTGGCCGGTAGCGTGCATGCGATACTTCTGGCTTCGCACGCTGGCCTTGGTGTTCCAAGCACTGTAAATCAGTCGATCGGCCCACTGCGTCTTTTCACCGCGCAGTAGCGGCGCGATGGAAACGCCATCCAGTTTTTTCGCACCACTGGCGGTCAGTCCGGCAAAGTCGGCCAGGGTGGGCAGCAGATCGATCGCGGCGGCGACCTCACTGACTCGGCGGCCCGCCTTGATTTTGTCGGGGTAGCGAATCAGGCAAGGTGAACGCAAGCCACCCTCGTAGGTCGATCCTTTGCGGCCTCGTAATCCACCGTTGAACCGCGAACCGTTGGGCCCGTTGTCACAGAAGAAGACCACGATCGTGTGGCCAGAAATTTTCAACTCGTCCAAATGACGGAGCAATCGTCCGACGTTGGCATCGATGTTTTCGCACATCGCCAGCGCCGCGCGGGTGTGAACCAGGTTTTGCTTTTTGGCGTTTTCCGGAGCCGGATCGGGCTCGATCGATTTGTCCTTGAACTTGTCCCAAAAAGGATCTGGCACCTGCATCGGCGAGTGGGGTGTGTTCAGCGGCAGGTAGACAAAAAAGGGATCGTCCTTGTGCTCGCCGATGAACTCCATCGCCTGATTGGTCAGATCGTCGACCAGAAATCCTTTGCCGGTAACGATTTCGCCGTTGCGTTCCAGCATCGGCGTAAAATAGTTGCCCCAGTGGCCGCTGCAGAATCCGTAATACTGCTCGAATCCCCGCGCGTTGGGGTGATAGGGAAACTGCATTCCGCTGTGCCATTTCCCGAATGCTGCCGTGGCGTAGCCGCCCTGGCGAAACACTTCCGCAATGGTTTGCTCGTCGGTGTTGAACCGTTCCCCGCCGGTCGAAGTGCTGTAAACTCCCATCCGAGTGTGGTAACGCCCGGTCAAAAACTCGGCTCGCGTCGGCGAACAGACGGCGCAAACGTAAAAGTGGTTGACCTCGGCACCATCGCGAGCCAGCGAATCGATGTGGGGAGTCGACAAGTTGGGGTTGCCATGCAAACTCAAATCGCCCCAGCCCTGATCGTCGGTCAGGATGACCACCACGTTGGGGCGGTCCGAGGCTGCGGAAGGGTTCGTGCAGCAGGCAAGGAATGCCAAGGCCAGGAGCGGAACGATTCTTCCGACTTCGCGTAGTAACGTCATGGTGTCAAGCCAATCGATGTTCAGGGAAGAAAGTAGGCCGGACCAAGCGAAGCGCCGTTCCGGCATCACCAAGATACACCGGCGCTGTCAATCACTCCAATCGCCGGAGCTGCGTCGCTGCGCTCCTTGATCCGGCCTACGGCATTCCTCGATTCGATTCAGGTGGGTTCACCCCAGTCGCCGGTGTCCACACATTTTGGGGCGACACCACCCCAGTGGATGTCGTATTGCCCCAGCCGAACGAATCGGTGAAAAGAAGACCACCACCAGTCAGCGACACGTTCAACAAGCCCATGCTTGCGCGGATTCCAATGGATGTAGTCCACGCATCGTTCAAAGTCGTCTTCATCGCGCACGGTGTGTTCCCAGAATCGCGGTTGCCAGACTCCTCGTTCCCCACGTTTGAGCTGAGACTGCGTGACCGCGTTTTCCGGCAAACCGGCTGCGAGCCACGAGCGACTGAATTTTTCCTTGATTTGCTTCATTCGCAACGAGTAGCGATCGTCATCTAGCGGCAACTGCATCACCAGGTGCCAGTGATCCGGAAGCAACACCGTGGCCACAATCGTAAACGGGTGACGTTCTCGAACAGACAGGATGGCAGCCCGAAGCAACTCGCGGCCAGCCTTCGTTGTCAGAATCGGTCGTCGCGCGTAGGTAACAACCGTGAAGAAAAATGTCCCACCCGGAACGAACCATCGTCGATAGTCAGACATCAAAAAGCCCCAACGTAGAAAAGAAAAGTAGGCCGGACCAAGCGAAGCGCCGTTCCGGCATCACCAAGATACACCGGCGCTACCAATCACTCCAATTGCCGGAGCTGCGTCGCTGCGCTCCTTGATCCGGCCTACGGCAGTAGGTCCCAGGACTCGTCGGTTTCGTTGTCGATGAGTTCATCGTTCAGGCTGGCGAAGAACCAGTCTCGACCCTCCTCGCCGGAGAGTTGGTCCACGGCGCTATCGTCGAAGACGGTGGCTCCTCGGCTCGAAGCTGTCAGGAAAGGTCTCTTTCCATGACGAAGATCGGCGACTCTTTCTTCGTACGGAAGGTCAGAGGACCATCGGGTAAGAATCCGATCCAAGGAACTGATGCTCTCGTCGAATTGGGTGTACCCGCCAATCAGTAAATCGTCGTCGAAGCCGCCCAACAAATCGTCGGCGCCGAGCCCGCCGATCAGCACATCATTACCGGCCTGGCCCAGCAACGAGTCGTTGCCGCTGGCGCCCAACAGCAGGTCATTGCCTGGCCCACCGATCAACAGGTCGTTGCCGCTTCCACCGGTCACGATGTCGTCGCTTTCGCCTGCATGAACCACCGCATCGATCGTGAAGCTGTCTGGAATGACGATTCGATCGTCGCCGCCACAGGCATGAACCAGAATCCGATCAACGTCGACCTGATCGAAGATGAAATTCGATCTTTGGCCATCGAGTCTAGCGGTGGCGACGATCAGCGTCCTTCTGTTTCTGAGCGTCACCACGTCGGGGCCGTGCTGCCAACGATCTGCAATTCTCCGTCGCCAGTCAATCTCACGCCTGTCACCACAGTTGTCACCGACTGAGTATCAAACGCTCCATCGTCGTCGGTCACGGTGGTGGTCACGTCAAAGATGCCGCCGGTTGAGTAGACGTGCGTGGCGGAGAAGGCTGTGCCCAGCGGACCATCGACCAGCTGGTCGTTGTTAATGACAGTTTCGGAGCCATCACCCCACAGAATGTGAACCGAATGGCCTTCTCCCAAAAATTGTCGCCATCGATGTCTCCCGCGTCCGCGGCCTCATAGGGCTGCCCCGCCGAGCCCACTGTCGAACCGGAGGCGAGTTGAAACTGGCCGAAGGACTGATTGGCGTACCACTGGTAGCGATCGCGGGCGGCTGAAAAGACGTCGATCGTTTCGTTGCCGTCGTAATCGGCTACGGCGCCAAGCCTGAGAGCCAGTCCGCTCGGATTCACACTCAGCCGACGCGATTGCGATGCGAGTTGCGGAACGTTGGCGAACAAGCCTTTGCCGCCATTCAGCCAGATGGTGGTACCAAGGCTGCCATCGCCGGTCGATTGCAACACGGCATCCAGATCGCCGTCGTCGTCGGCATCGGCAAGATGGACCTCGATGGTCGGTGCGTCAAGGCTGAATTCGTGAAACGGATCGATCGCCTGACCGGTGGAGACGAATTCACCTGGCAAACCTCCCTGAACGCCACCCTGATTCAAATAGACGCGATCGACGGTATCGGTGCCCAGATAGAGATCAAGATCGGTGTCACCGTCCAGATCTCCCAAATCAAGTGACTGAGCGGCGTGCGGTAGTTGCAATGCGAGCGAGAATTGGCCGTCACCATCGTTCAGATAGACGCGCGTATCGATGCTTGTCGCAAGCACGGTGTCGAGGTCACCGTCGGCGTCGACGTCCCCCAATTCGATTGCCAGCCCGCCGGAACCCAAATCCTGTCCGCTGATGAACTGTCCCGATCCGCCCGCCGCCGCCGGGGCGACGATATCACCGTCGGATGCGCCGTGACCACCGGGAGTTCGATTGGGCCAATCCGCGGTCACCATCACGCCACTACCCAGCAACGCATCGGGCGCTGCCGCAGCAGCGACGACACCCTGAATCGTGTAAGTGATCGATGCACCGACCGGCAGGTTCACCACGTCGTTCAAGCCGCCAGGCAATGCTTCTCCAGCCGTTCGGCTGGTCAACACACCACCACCGCCAGACGAGGTGCCGAACCATTGATAGGCGGCCGAAACGGTCGTGTTACCATCGCGGTGCAACTGAGCAACGTCGGCGTCGTCAAGGGACGTGTCGAACACCCGGACGTCTCGCAGCGCCCCGTCAAACCCCGGAGCAGGCCCGTCGTAGATGTCGAAAGGACCTTCGAACGGAGGAGCTGCTTCCTCGCCGACTCGGCCCAATAGCGAAAACGAAGCGTCCAACACACCCGGATTGGAGTGTCCCGTTCCCTCCGGCACTCCGTCGACGAAGACTCGTACGGCTCCGTCGTCAGACCGCCGAGTCAGGACGACGTGATGCCACTTTCCGTCATTGATCGCAGTGCTACTGCTAGCCGCTGCCCCGCGAGCGCTGAGACTGATTTGACCGTTTCGGTTGATCCATCCCCAATAGATATCTTGTCCGTCGACACTGATTGCGTTCGACCTGGCGACGCGATCATCGTATCCCGTGACGGTGGGCGATTGAGGTGCGACGTCATCACCCGACTGCCGAGTGTGAATCCAGAACGAAAGACTGGACGTCCCGCCAAGCGTCTGTCCCAAATCGACGCCAACATCTAGATAATCGACGTCCAACCGGCGGCCATGCGACACCTCTTCGTCCTCTTGGAAGATCGCAACTGCATCGTAATCGCCGAGCGCCAAACCGGTTCCGACCGTGGTCGAAACATCAAGCAGGAGCAGGTCGGAAAGTCCGGTAAACGGATCGTGGACGGCAGCTCCGACCGCGTCCGAGTCACCGGTATTGTCGATCGTGATCGTATAGACCACCGTCTCGCCTTCGCGAACGAAAGAACGACCGTTCGTCTTGGTGACCGACAAATCGGCCTCGTAGGTGTTGACGACGTCGACTCGAACGATCGTTTCATCCACATTCGACCCGCTCGTGGCTCGAACGGTCACGTCATGACTCTGTTGTCCTTCGAAGTCGAGTCCTCGGATCAGCGTCAGTTCCGCAGTTGTCGAATCGATGTCAAACGTTCCGTCGCCCCCAACGATCGAGAATGTGTCGCCGCCATCGAAAACACCTTGGACTGTCCCGAAGGTCGTCCCCACCTCCGTCGACTCCAACAATTCGAACTGTTGTCCATCCGCCAGATCGGCCGGTTCATCAACGTCCGACGCCCTGACCACGATTTGCTGAAATCCCTGCTGGCCCTCGGTGTCTGTCACCACTCGCGCAAAAGCAGCAACACCCAATCCAAGGTCACCGGATCCCTGGGCCTGGTTCTCCCGCGGCAAGCTCCTTTCTTTCCATAAGAAGTGGACCGAGGCCCTTGCTGATTTCGATCGGGCCGCCGAGCTGTTTTACGACCCTCCTTCGGAATTTACAGAATTGCATCGCCTTTGCCGCCAACAGGTCGAACAATCGACAAGTGGCACTTCCGCCAGCAGCGACCAGGACCGTTAGTCGTTCGTTTCGATCGTGTAATATATCTTGACCGGCGAAATGGCGATTTTCGCCGGTGGCGTGCGAAAGGTCCATCGATCCAACACGATTCGAAGAAGCAACTGAACAGTAACATGAAACGACGGTTGAAAACGACGTGGTTCGGCTACGCAGCCTTGTGCTGGATGTTTCCCGCCGTTGTGTCGGCGGAACAGGCAGTTTCCTTCGTCCGAGACATTCGTCCGATCTTGTCCGACAAATGCTTTGCCTGCCACGGACCCGATGAACGAACCCGCGAAGCCGATCTGCGCTTGGATGTTCGCGAGGACGCGACCGCGGACGTGTTGGCCGCCCAGGCAGATCAACCGTCGCTATTGATGCAGCGAGTTCTTTCGGAGGACGAAGACCTGCGAATGCCGCCGGCTCATACTCGCAAGGAACTCAGTGAGAAAGAAATCGATCTGCTGCGACGTTGGATCGAAGCCGGCGCGGAGTACGAAACTCATTGGGCCTATCGCCCGCTCGAACGTCCCATCTTGCCGCCGATCAAGGAGGGATCGCGAATTCATCCGTCCCAGTTGGGCAATCCGGTCGACCATTTCATCCTCAACCGGCTCCAAGATCACGGTCTCGATTTCTCTGCCCCAGCCGACAAGATCACGCTTGTCCGTCGTCTGTATCTCGATCTTTTGGGCCTGCCGCCGACACCTGACGACGTCGACGCGTTTGCGAACGATGATTCACCCGATGCCGTCGAAAAACTGGTCGATCGCTTGCTGCGGGATCCCCGGTTTGGCGAACGAATGTCGGTCCACTGGCTGGACCTGGTTCGTTACGCCGACACGATCGGATACCACAGCGATACTTACATGGAAGTCTCGGCGTATCGCGACTATGTCATCCAGTCTTTCAACAACAACAAGCCGTTCGACCTGTTCACCGTCGAACAGCTGGCCGGTGACCTGTTGGACCAGCCGAACGAGTCGCAGCTGGTTGCTTCGGGTTACAACCGTTTGCTGCAAACCACCGAAGAGGGAGGTGCACAAGCAAAAGAATACATCGCGATCTATGCCGCCGATCGAGTTCGCAACGTCGCGGGGGTTTGGATGGGAATGACGGTGGGCTGCGCCCAGTGCCACGATCACAAGTACGATCCCGTCACGATGCGCGACTTCTATTCCCTTGCCGCTTTCTTTGCCGACATCAAGGAGAACGCGGTCGGCAAACGAAAACCGAACCTGAAGCTTTATTCGGATGCCGACAAGGCGAAACTCCAATCATTGAACGACGAAGTCGCTGCCCTGCGTCTGCCGAAACTTCTTGCCACCAACGCGCAGCTTGCGGCGAGCCTGGAAAAGGGGCAGGAAGAATGGGAGACAAAGATCGCGGCGGCGACCGCCGCGGGGGACTCGGTGTGGAAATCGCCGGAACCTTCCCAGGTCGATGCTGACGGCGGCGTGGTGCTGAAACGCCAGGAAGATGGCTCGTACTTGAGCACAGCGGGGAACCCCGACAAGGGAACTTACACCTATCGAATCGAAACGTCGGGGCCGGTTCACGCGATCCGCCTGGAAGTGTTTTCGGATGCCAGTTTTCCCAACCAAGGTTTTTCACGCGGCAACGGCAACATTGTGTTGACAAGTTTCACCGTTTCTGCCGGAGAGGATCGGGTCGAAATCGGCAGTGCCACGGCCGATTACCAACAGGGCGGCTGGCCGGTGGAACACGCGATCGACAACAAGGATCCATCGGGTTGGGCGATCGACGGGCATCACAAGAAGGCCGACAAGCGGACGGCGCTGTTTCGACTGAAGGAACCCATCGATTTTGCCGACGGCGCCGGTACGCTGACCATTCAGATGAAGCATCAGTCGGCGCATGCTCGACACCTGGTGGGCCGATTCCGAATCAGTCTGTCCGATCATGCCGGCGCGGGATTGGAGTCCGACTCGGTTCCCAAAGAAGTACTGGCGGCGATCAACGTGCCACAGCAACAGCGAAGCGAGCAACAGTCCAAACTGATTTCCAACCACTATCGCGGCATCGCCACCGAACTGCAGCCGTGGAAGAAAAAACTTGCCGATGCCGAGAAGGCGCTCAACGATTTCGAAGCGAGCGTCCGCACCACGCTGGTCACCGAAACACTCGCCGAGCCGCGAATGACTCGTATCTTGCCCCGCGGCAACTGGCTGGACGACTCGGGTGAAGTGGTTCAGCCGGCCGTGCCGCAGTTTTTGCCGCACAGTCCCATCGACGACCGCCGCGCCAACCGGCTTGACCTTGCTAAGTGGTTGATCGACCGCCGCAACCCGCTCACGCCACGCACGTTCGTGAACCGGTTGTGGAAGTTGTACTTTGGCCACGGGCTATCCCGAAATCTTGATGACCTGGGCGGACAGGGCCAGCCGCCAACCCATCCCGAATTGCTCGATTGGCTAGCGGTGGAGTTCCGTGACAGCGGCTGGGACGTCAAGCACATGGTTCGCCTGCTGGTCACTTCGGCTACCTATGCTCAATCGTCGGTGGGCACGAAAGAGCTGCGGGAAATCGATCCCGACAATCAGCTCTACGCGCGGCAAGGTCGCTGGCGTTTGGAAGCGGAATTTGTTCGCGATACGGCATTGTCGATCGCCGGCCTGCTGCGGGACAACATCATCGGCGGCAAGAGCGTCAAGCCATATCAACCGGCGGGTTACTGGCGACATCTCAATTTTCCCACCCGAAAGTGGCAGGCTGATCAAGGCGAAAGCTTGTACCGCCGTAGCGTTTACACATTTTGGTGTCGTACTTTCTTGCATCCGGCGATGTTGGCCTTTGATGCCACCAGCCGCGAAGAATGCACCGCCCAGCGGGCCAAGTCCAACATCCCACAACAGGCCCTCGTGCTTTTGAATGATCCCACCTTTGTGGAAGCGGCACGCGTTTTCGGCAAGCGAATTCTTGACGCCCCAGGCGGAAAGAAAGCGAAAATCGGGTGGGCGTTTCGCACCGCGATCTCGCGCAGTCCAACCGACGCGGAAGCAAAGTTGGTCCTGGCGCTGTATGAGAATCAACTGCAGCGATACCAGAACTCAGGCGACGACGCTCAGGCACTGTTGTCCGTCGGCGCCGCGCCCCATTCGGATCACAACCACGACGCCCAACAGGCTGCTTGGACACAAGTCGCTCGCGCGATCATCAGCCTGTATGAAACCACTTCCCGATTTTGATTTTTGAATCGAGGCACAGGACATTCATGCGACACATCAACCGCCGTACGTTTCTCCGTTCGGGCTCGATCGGTATCGGCTCGATCGCCCTGGCCAGCCAACTGGCAGCCGATCAGCGATCGGGCAACACCGGAAACATCCAACCCCATTTTCCCGCCAAGGCAAAGCGGGTGATCTTTCTGTGCATGGCGGGCGGCCCGTCGCACCTGGAAACGTTTGACTACAAGCCCAAGCTTGCCGAAATGGACGGTAAGCCGATGCCCAAGTCATTCACCGAAGGCCAACCGATCGCGCAGCTGCAAGGGAAGGAACTGAAGTGCCTGGCGCCACAGTTTGCATTTCCCAAACGTGGTGATTCGGGCCAGGAGATCTCGGAAGCCTTCACACACATCGGAAAAATCGCCGACGATATCGCGATCATCCGCTCGATGACGACCAGGCAGATCAATCACGATCCGGCACACACGTTCATGAATTGCGGCACGCAGATTTCCGGCCGGCCTTGCATGGGATCGTGGATTCAATACGGGCTGGGCAGTGAGGCAAAGGACCTGCCCGGATTCGTGGTGTTGACTTCGGTCGGAGGCGGCCAATCCCAACCGATTGCCTCGCGACAGTGGCACAGCGGATTTTTGCCCAGCCGTTATCAGGGTGTCCATTTTCATTCCAAGGGAGACCCGGTCCTGTACGTCGGCAACCCGCCCGGTGTCGCCCGCGGCGATCAACAGAAAGTGATTGAAACCGTCAACGGACTGAACCGGCTGCGCAACGACCTGGTGGACGATCCCGAAATCGCCACCGGAATCTCGCAGTACGAACTCGCCTTCAAGATGCAGGCCAGCGTTCCGGAATTGGTCGATGTCGGCAGCGAATCTCAGCAGACATTGGACATGTACGGTGCCAAACCGGGCGACGGCTCCTTCGCCAGCAACTGCCTGCTCGCCCGCCGCCTGGCGGAACGGGGAGTGCGGTTCATCCAGCTGTACCACCGCGGCTGGGATCACCACGGCGGCGTCAAGAACGGCGTCACCACCACCGCCAAATTGGTCGACCGGGGAACTTGGGCGTTGATCCAAGACCTGAAACAGCGCGGCATGTTGAAAGACACGCTAGTCGTTTTCAGCGGCGAATTTGGCAGGACGCCGATGTCTCAAGGAGGTGGAAACAATCCCGGTCGCGATCATCACATCAAGGGATTTTCGGTGTGGATGGCCGGCGGTGGAATCCAAGGGGGCGTGACGCACGGAGCGACCGATGACCTGGGCTACAACGCCGTCGAAGATGTGGTATCGGTGCACGATTTTCACGCAACGATGCTACACCTGCTGGGAATCGATCACGAACGATTCACGTTCAAATTCCAAGGACTCGACATGCGGCTAACCGGTGTCGAACCGGCACACGTGGTCAAGCCGATCGTTGCTTAAGGGCTTGCAAGACAATAAGCTACCGTATTGATCTTGCCGTTGGGCAGGAGGATTTCCGATACTTGCGGGATGCCGGATGCAAATGTTGTTGAATGGATTCGCGAAAAGTATACCGCATTGATCGGTGACCTCGATGAAAGGGGACGTCGAAGATGGGCGGCTGCCGAAGCGCGTTCGCTCGGACGCGGAGGAATCGCCGCGGTCGCCGCGGCGACTGGGATGTCGGATCGAACGATTCGCAACGGAATTGCCGAACTGGATGACCCCGAAGCCGCAGCGAGCAACCGACAGCGACGTCCAGGCGGAGGTCGCAAATCGAGGGAGGCCGAACAACCCGACTTGATTGACGCCTTGGAGCAACTGGTTGACGGAACTACTCGCGGCGATCCGATGTCTCCACTACGTTGGACCTGCAAGAGTACGCGAACACTTGCCAAGGAGTTGAACCGTCAGGGCTATGAGATCAGCAGCACGAAGGTCGGTGAGCTTCTGCGGTCTGCGGGCTACAGCTTGCAGGGCAATCGGAAGACGATCGAGGGCAAACAGCATCCTGACCGCGACAGTCAATTTCAACATATCTCCGATCGAGTCAAAGCTTACCAGCGGACCGGCCAGCCGGTCATTTCGGTCGATACGAAAAAGAAAGAACCGCTGGGAATGATGAAAAACGCGGGCCAGACGTACCGCAAGTCGGGTGACCCGGTCCGCGTAAAGACCCACGACTTCCCGGACAAAGAACTTGGGAAAGCGGTTCCCTATGGCGTCTACGATGTAACGCACAATGAGGCTGGAGTGTCGGTGGGGATCAGCCACGACACGGCTGAGTTTGCCATCGCGGCGATCCGCCGTTGGTGGAAGAAGATGGGGCGAAAGCGTCACGCCAAGGCGAAGCGATTGTTGATCACGGCGGACTGTGGTGGGAGCAACAGTCCGAGAACCAGATTGTGGCGTTGGGTACTGCAAAAGTTTGCCAACGAAACTGGCATGAAGATTGAACTGTGCCACTATCCGCCTGGGACCAGCAAATGGAACAAGATTGAACATCGATTGTTCTGTCACATCACCCGCAACTGGCAAGGCGTTCCGTTGGAAAGCCATGAGGTGGTTGTCAACTTGATTGGCGCGACCAGAACAGAAGAAGGTCTGGAAGTTCACGCGTGGCTTGATGAGTCCGAATATGAAAAGCGGAAGAGAGTCAGTGACGAACAGCTTTCGGAAGTAATCATCAAACGCGACAATTTTCATGGGGAATGGAACTACACGATCCTCCCCAATAAACCTACTAAGATTCGGTAATCAATTGTCTTGCAAGTCCTAACCCACGCCGACAATGCGAGTTACCCAGGATCCGTACCCGATCCTGGGCCTCGACTTCCAACACGTGATGTAAGGGCAAACGGTCTGCCCCGTCCTCACCCACCCGTTTTCCGATGGACTGCCCTCGATCGGTTTCACGTGTTCATGGCTTCATTTCTATCGGCTCGTCCCTTTGGGATTCTTCGCCCGAAAACGACTTCTAGTGCAATCCTTCCGCACGTGCCAACATCGATCTTCACCAAATGTGGACAACCACAAAAAAACAGCCGCAGCATCCGTTGATTCCACAATAGCCCTAGCAGGGATTCAAGCAGAAACGTGGCTGGGCCTGTCAAACCCGCACCCAATCCTTCAACCTGGCGTGTTCGAAGATCATTTCGTGCTGCACTTGCAGGTTCTGCCCCATTCCTGCTTCGGCTGCGCGCTCGTACATCGCGATGGCGATGGCGACGTCCACATAAGCCAAGCCGACGGCGTTGAAGTAAATCCGTTCGTCCGGCGACTCGCGTCCCGGCAACTTTCCGGTGATCAGATCGACCAGATTGCCGTGGACATCGTCGTCGGACAACTCACCGTCCTTGTACATGCGGCTGAGCGTTTGTGTGCGATGCTTGACCGTTTCCCAGTCGTCGCAAACGATCTTGTCGCACAATTTGGCGACGGCGTACTCGTCTTCCCATCCGCCGACGTGGCTGTAGAAGGCACCCGGTTTGACCCAGTTTGCTTTCAATAGCGGCGCCTGGGCACTGGTTGCGGTGACGATGATGTCGGCATCGCTGGTGGCCCGACCCAGGTCGGTTTGAGCCATTTCGAATTCAACCATCGGCAGAATTTCCGACATCTCGCGAACAAACTGCTCTTCTTCCTCGACCTCCTTGGCGGCAATTCGGCAGACCGACAGTGACGGCACGGCAGTCTTCATCGCGATCAGGTGCATCTTGGCTTGTTCGCCGGCGCCGATGAAGCCGATGACCTGCGAATCGTCGCGGGCCAGGTGTTTGGCGGCGATCGCGCCCATCGTTCCAACACGAATGTTCGAACAAAGCGTTCCCTCCATGAACGCGATCGGGAATCCGCGTTCAATCTCCGACAGGATGATGACCGCCGACAGGTTTTGCACACCATGCTTGATGGGATTGGGCGGAAAGACCGACACCCATTTCACACCGCAAATCTTGCGTGACTTGAAGGTCGCCGGCAGGCAATTGATTCGCTCCTGGGTCTCATCGTTGAAAATCTGAACAATCTTTTCGGGAAACAGCACGTCCCCTTCCTCGAACGATCGAATGCCGTTTTCGGCGGCATCCATGGCCAGATTGATGTCAAGGCAACCGGCTCCCAGCAAATCTTCTTGTGAAAAGTAACGGCAATTGATCTCGTGGCTGAGCATTTTCAAAAACTCGAAATTCTAGGTCGTAAACAAAAGTGGTTCCAAAGGTTGACGAAGTTGAATCAGGCTTACTTTTTCTGCTTCTCCTTCGCGGCGGGAGTATTCGAACGGAAAGCGGCGGGCGAAAGCAATCGCAAGTTGGGATGTTTTTCACGCAAGTACCCGTGGCACTCGATGCAACGAACCGTCAGCGCGACGTAGCCGAGCGCTGCGCGTTCCAGATTCTTGCCACGCGATGCCTTGGTGATCACATCGGCGGTGCGACGAAAATCGTTGCTCTGTTTGACGTATTCTTCGGTCTGAATGATTTTCCAGCCGCTTTCCAGACTCAACAGGCCCAGTGCCTGTGAGTTCTTGCTGATCTTGTCGTAATCTTCCAGCGCAAGTCCTTCTAAAACTTGCTTGGAGTATTCCAGCTTCAACTGCATCACGCTGCGAAGCGGCCGGGAATTGCTTTCGATCGGTTTTTGGCCCTGCGCCGTCGCCGTGAACAACATGGCGGCTACGGTCGCGAGGGTGACCATCATTTTTCTTTGCATCACAAGGTGCCTTCTTACGAATCAAAACGGGAGAGGAACAACAAAATCGCCGTCGCCGGTCGAACGAACGTGCAAGACCTCCAGGAGACCGGTCACTCACGTCGCCGCGAGTGATCATCGGCATGCCCCCACCGATCACCCGTTTTGGCGGGAATGGTGGGCGAGGGATCGTTGTATTCAGATGGATGGGTCAACGGCTGCAGGTAATTCAACCTTCCCGCCATGGGCAACTGAGGTTTGGGCCGGGCTCGGGTAAACGCCTCGAACGATTCGTAGTGATTTCGTTCCAAAAAACTGATCATTCCTTCGACCATGTGGCTGATCGCATCCGGGCCTTCCCGTTGGATCTCCGAAGCGACCATCGCCACATCCGCGCCGGCCAGAATGACCTGCGCGAACTCGGCAGGCGAACTGATACCGCCGCACGCCGCGATCGAAATTGCCGGTCCGCCACAACGAACACGGATCAAGCCGGACACGGTAGAGGCGGTGCAGCCGGCCGGCGACAGAGTCCACTGTGTCGTCGCTCGCAATTCATCCGGTTGCACGATCCAATTCGGATCGCGACCAAAGACGACGATCCCCGAAGCTCCCGATTCCGCCAATCGCCAAGCCAGATTCGGCAAGCTGGTGTAGTACGGCAGCAACTTGACGCCGACGGGAATGGAAACGAAGTCACAGACGGACCGGACACACTCCAACATCGATTCTTCCACCGCATCGGCGCTGTGCGACGGGTTGGCAAAATCGGTATGGAGATTCAATTCCAACGCATCCGCGCCGCTCGATTCCATCTCGCGGGCAAACGAAAGCCACTGCCCGGAGGTGAATCCGTCCAGACTGGCGATGACGGGAATGGATGTGATGCGTTTCAAGTCTTCAATCGTTTGAAGGTATTCTGTCGGCCCGCCGTTGTAGTCGTCTTCTCCTGGTTCGTAAGCCAGCTCCTCGGCCTGGGATTCATCCAATGTCGGTTCGATCCCCGCCGCGATTCGTTGATGAACAATCTGCTCTTCAAACAACGGCGGCAGGACAACCGCACCAGCACCGGCGATCGCAAATTCACGCACCGCTTCGCGGGAGCGGGTCATCGGACAAGCTCCGACAATCAGCGGCGACGTCAGTTTCAGCCCCATGTAGTTGGCGAAAATCTCGGGATGCATGACGGACTTCTTCGTTTCATCAAGTGTGGTGGCGACAGCTGACAGCATGCCGCCGAATCAAATGGGCTGGCTGTCTTGATCCGCTAGCCACGATTCGTTTTCACCCAGTCCGGCGACGTCAAGATCGACCGGGCAGACGAACCCTTCCGGCTTCAGGGTCAAGACACTGCAGATCACGTTGGCAAGCACATGTTCGGCGGTGTTGCCGATTAAGAATCCGGCAATCCCTGTACGGCAAACCGTCCCCATCACCAGCAAGTCGGCTTCGATCTGACTGGCCACTCGGCAGATCTGTTGGTCAGCCGATCCACGTTGCAAATGAAGTTGGACTTGGCCAGGATCGATCTTTGCTTGAGCCAGCGAATGTTCCAACAACTCGCGCAAGTGGCCTTGGCGGTTTTGGCAAATGGAATCGATTTCGTCATCGCCCGCTCGCCGGCGAAGAGAACGTTCCATCCACAGGTCCCAGGCACTGACAAGGTGCAGCTGGGCGCGATCAAAACGGGCAATTGAATGAGCGATTTCCAGTAAGTCGCGATTGAGTTGGTCGTGTTTTTCGTCGTGAGCTTCCACGTCCAATGCCACCAGCACGCGCTGGAAGGTTCCATGCAGATCCGGTTTCAAAATCCAGACTGGACAGGGGCAGGAACGCATCAACGTTTGCGCGGTACTGCCGAACAACCGGTTCAATGCCGACGGTCCGTCGGCAGTTTTGACCACCAAGTCGTAACCCCCTTCGATGACCTCGCGAACAATCTCGATGGGTGTCTGTCCGATGCGGACCGTGACGTTCAGCTCCACGCCGGTATCGGAAAAATCCGCAGCCTTTTGCAAAAGTTTGTCACGATGTTCCTCTGCGACCAAGCGTTCCAGCTCTTCCGGCGGCGCAACATCGGTCATCATCCCAATCGCGTGTGGAATCGGCTTGATGACATCGATCAACGTCAGGTCGGCGTCGTTTTCCAGCGCCAACTTGACCGACCGCGAGATCGCTGCGGTCGTCTCTTCGGTTCCGGCGTACATCAAAATATTTTTGAAACGCTTCATGGTGTGCTCCAGCTTCCTTTTGTCGTGTCTGCACCGAGCGGCTTTGTCACGCTTTGAAGCAACCAAAGTGCCGCCATCGAACAATCGCGGCCGAAAAAGCCAAAACAGCGTCAATTACCGACAAAAAAAGCGCGCAGCCCCATCCGCCGTGGACCATCGAAAGAGAAGAGTGTGACGCACTCGCACAGCAGCCGACTTCGACGAGAGAGACTTCGCTCATCCGTCGGGCGTGGAATCGAACCGTTCCAGCAGACGGTACAGTTTGCGGCGATGAATCCCCAGCACTCTGGCCGCTTTGGCCTTGTTGCCGTTTTCACGCTGCAGCACTTCCAAGACGTGCGCTTTGGCGATGTCGTCCAGCCGATCCCCCTTGGCTTGATGTTCTTTGGCGACGACGGGAGCATCGGCAGGCGCCTCGGCCTGGCCCAACACTACCGATTCGGTCAATTCTCGCGGCAGGTCATCCAGGGTGATTTCGTGGTTGTCGGCCAAAATCGTGGCCCGCTGGACAACATTGATCAATTCGCGAACGTTTCCGGGCCACTTGTATTGGTTCAGCGCCTGTCGAGCCAGCGGATCGACATGCCATGGTTCGGGCAGATAGTGGTCCACCAGCAAGTCGATGTCGCCAGGCCGATCCCGCAGCGGAGGCAAATAGATCGGCAGAACATTGACCCGGTAGTAGAGATCTTCTCGGAATGTGCCAGCCTTCACGTCGTCGGCCAGATCTCGGTTTGACGCAGCGATGATTCGCACATTCACGATCCGTTCTTTGTGAGAACCAATCCGCCTCATCGAGCCATCTTCCAACACACGCAACAGCTTCGGTTGCAGCGCCAGCGGCAATTCGCCCAGTTCGTCAATGAACAGCGTGCCCCCATCGGCGACTTCGAAAAGCCCCGGTTTTTCCTGAGTCGCGCCGGTGAACGAACCTTTCTGGTGGCCAAACAGTTCGCTTTCGACCAATTGTTCGGGAAGCGCGGCGCAGTTGATCGTCACAAACGGCATCTTGGCCAGCTGACTTTCCTCCTGAATCACTCGGGCGACCACTTCCTTGCCGGTACCGCTTTCGCCGGCGATCAGCACCGGTTTATCAGTCGGTGCGACCCGATGAATCATCTTCACCAGTTCCTGCATCGAGGCGGAATCGCCGATCAGTTTGGCGGGGCGATTGACGCGCGAAATGATCGCTTTGAGCTGTTGGTTTTCACGCCGCAATCGGCCACGTTCGCGAGCCAGTTTGCAATGATGTTCCAGGTCACCCAGTGGGCATGGTTTGGTCAGGTAATCGCATGCTCCCAGCTTCATCGCCGCGACAGCCGATTCAATCGTCCCCTGGCCGGTCAGGATGATGACCTCCATTTCGGATTCCGAATCGCGAACTCGCTGGAGCAGTTCGATTCCCGACATTCCGGGCATGTTCATGTCAAAAATGCCCACGTCAAATTCTTGACGCTCACACAACCCGATTGCCTCGGCGCCGCTGGCGGCGGCGGCAACCTTGTAACCCTTACGTTCCATCCAACGCGCGCTGGAATCACGAAAATCAGCATCGTCCTCGACGATCAATAGTGACATCGGCTTGTTTTTCACGGCGTCAGAGCGCTCCGTCATCGGTAAGTCAACAGTGGTGCCAGTCAATTTCAATCTACTCCATCCTAAGTGGGAATTCACGTCGAACCGTAATGGTGGGCTGTGGTCCCGTGATCCGCTAAATCGGGATGCAATTGAGACCAACGGTGCCCGCGCGAACAAAGCCGGTGATGTCGTTGTAGCAGTTGTTCCTTTTGGTCCGACGGCATGTTGCCCAAGTATTGGATCAGTGTGTCGGAGTCGGTGGAATGTTCCAGCCCTTTTTTCAACCCGTCTAACCAACGCTTTTTCAATTCATCGGTCGGCTCCGACAGCGGATCGAAACGCTTCAATTCCATCAGCGTGGCGATCACCTCATCATGCTCATCGTACAGCCTCGTCGCGTACGCCTCTCCCGCCTCCTGTTCGACAATCGGGTACAGGTACCGCTCCTCGAACTCAATGTGAGGTCCCGACTGGCGATCGAGCTGGTCGGCCAAGGTGATCACCGTTTCAAAATCGTTCCGCTGTACTGCCTGGATCATGCTCTGAAGGCCATCGGCGATCTGTCGATGGCCTTCGGTAAACGCCGCTCGAAGCGATTGCCAAATGTCTTTCATCGTTCTGTTGATGCCGAGATGAATCCGCTGGTGAGAACAGTTGGAGGAAAGCAAACGGTGTTCCAGTCCGGCGGTCCCGGCGAACTCTCCAGGTCGATGCGCCAGCTTTGTCACGATCTGCCCGCAGTTTTGGCCGGCTACTTCATGCCCCAGGACCAATTGGTCGCATTCGCACACCTGTGCGATCATGTCACTCCACCGGCAGGGTGATGGTGATCAGGGCGCCTCTGCCCCGTTCGCTATGGGCTTCGACTTGGCCGTGATGGGCATCCACGATTCGTTTGCAGATCGCCATTCCCAAACCGGTACCGGATTGTTTGGTGGTGTGAAACGGTTCGAAAATCCTGGCGATCGTTTCAGCGTCCATTCCCTCGCCGGCGTCCTTGATCTTGATTTCCTGCGCGGCCCGTCCGTCGCGTTCAAGGTGCTTGACCGAGACGTCAATGCTTGCGGCCCCTGTCGATGCGGCGATGGCATTTTCAAGAACGTTTCGAAGGGCTTGGCTGAGCCGATGTTCGTCCGCGCGAATCGAGCCAAGATGGGGCTGGCTGACAACGCGAATTTGGTGGTCGACTCCGTTGAATTCCACACGCAGGTCCTCAAAGACTCGTCGTACCAGGCCGGCCAGGTTCACATCGGTGTGGTCCAACGTGATCGGCGCCGCGTAGTTGCGGACTTCCTCATAGTTGCGCTGCAAGTCGTTCAGCGAACGGCGAATGCGACCGGTGAGATCCAGTTGCTCGCTCTGTCCCTCCAGATCGAGTTCCAACAGATCCAGACAGCCGCGGGCTCGTTGCAACGCGTTGCGGCTTTCGTGAGCCAAGCCGGTTACCATCTGTCCGATGGCGGCAAGCCGCTCGGATTGCACGACCTGCCGCTGCGCATCCTGAAGTTCGGTGGCGTCGATGACCAACCAGATTTCGTGATGATCGTAGCGATAGCCGGCGATCTCCAATGTCCGACAAACGCCGTCTTTGCGGCGGATCGGCAGCAAACAGGTGTTGCAAAACCCTTCCGCCCTGATCAGCTCGTAGTGCTCGCGACACTGCTGTTGCTGGTCTCCGCACAACACGCGAAACCAATCGTCGACCGTCGAAATTTCGTCGCTTCCATAACCGGTGTAGGCTTCGACGGCGCGATTGGTAAACAGCCGGCCGTGATCGACGTAGACCGCGCCTGCCGGCAAGTGTTCCACCAACACCCGCATCCGGCTTTCGCTCTTGCGCAGTTCGCGGCGAACTCGATACAGTTCGGCGAGTGAACCGAGGCGATTTCGAAGCGTTTCCGGTTCCAAAGGTTTGATCAAATAATCATCCACTCCCTGTCGGATCGCCTCGATCGTGCTGTCCATGTCGGCATGCCCGGTGACGATCAAAATGGCAGCGTGCGGCGCCGCTTCGCGCAGCAGTTGGATCAATTCATTGGCATCCATATCGGGAAGTTTGCGGTCCAGCAGAATCGCGAAGTATTCCGACAACCCCTCAGTGGCAAGCAACTCCGCCCCGTTGCCAGCCATTTCGACCTCATATCCGTCCAGCAGCAAAACGCGCCGAACACTCTTTCGCATGGCGTCGTCGTCATCGACCACCAACACACGAAGCGGTTGATCGGTTTGACTGTCGGCGATGGGATCCATCAATTCGAGTCCGCTTGGGTGATTTGATCGATGCTGGCGACCAATCGGTCGATATCAATCGGTTTGGACAGCACCTGGTGGGCTCCCAAGCCGAACGCGTCCTCCACCAAGTTGGCCGACGAATAGGCGGTCATGAAAATGGCAGCGACTTCAGGATCGTCAACGCGGATTCTCCTGTACGCCTCGACTCCGTCGATACCGGGCATCCGCAGGTCGATCACCAACAAATCGGGACGAAACGATTTGGCAGATTCGACCGCCGCCAACCCGTCTTCGGCCGTATCGACGTCGTAACCCACATTGCGTATCACACGCGCTAGCGATCGGCGGATACCGTCGTCGTCGTCGACAATCAACACTCGCGCTACAGCGGCGGTCATTCAAGATCCTTTGCAGGGTCAAGGCCAATCGTTGGCATCGACATTTTACTACGCATCCATGTCTCGGCTGTGGCGCAAGGTCAGTCGAAAGCACGCGCCACCGTTTTGGTTATCGGTCACGATCAACGCGCCGCCGTTGCTTTCGGCATAGCGTCGTGATACCGCCAGCCCCAAGCCGATTCCCGTCGGTTTGGTGGTGTAGAGCGGTTCGAACACTCGTTCCTTTTCGTGAGGCTGAATGCCGGGACCGTTGTCGGCGACCTCGATCCAAGCATACGTGTCTTTTTTTCCGAGTCGAATTTCAACCCTACCTGTTTCACTGAGCGCCTGGATCGCATTCTGCAGCAAATTGCCCACGATCCGTTCGATCTGTCCATGATCCGCCTGGACCCACCAGTCCTCACCTGCCGGCGGCAGCACCATCTCGATACCTTGGGGCACCACGACATCTTCCAGAGCAGACCCGATCACGGCCGATAGGGAGCAGGGAGCCAGGCGACTCGGTTGATCGCGAGTGAAATCCAACAGTTCCGCGACGATCCGTTCCGCTTTACTGACCGCTCGATCGATCTCTTCCAAACATTCGGCCCCCTCCTCGCCCAGCTGGTCGGCGATCCTTTTCAGAAAATAGACATCGTTTCGGATCACGCACAACGGCGTTCGAATCTCGTGGGCGACCCCTCCGGCGAGTTGCCCCATCATCGCCAATCGTTCGATCGCCTGCCTGGACTCCCTTTCCCGCGCCGCCTGTCTTCGCGACGTGGCATCCAGGATATTGGCCAACACGTAGGTCCCGTTTTTGGTTTGAAAAGGGTGCAGGCTGATGTCGACCGCCACTTGGCTGCCATCCTTGCGCTGGGCAAAAAGATCGCGGCCCGCCGCCATTGGCCGCGGTTGGGGATGTGCCATGTAGCGCGCACGACGGGACGTGTGTACACCACGGTGTGCCTGTGGGATCAGCATCTCCACCGGTTTGCCGGTCAGCTCCTCTCGCGAATACCCAAAAAGGGACTCCGCCTGAAAATTTGTTCGTACGATGTTGCCCTCCTCGTCGGCAATCAGCATCCCCGCTGGTGACGCATCGACGACCAGGTGAAGAAAACGTTCGTCGGAAAAAACAGATTCTTTCATTCCGAATGATCGATCGCAGCAGGCTGTTTCCGCATTGATTTTCCGCCGTGAAAACCCCACCCGTCGCCAGTTTTCCAAACTTGCTGCGAGACGAACTGGCGACCTCTCAATATTCTCTCGCAAATCGGCTGCACTAGCAATTCGCCGCCAAGTTGCAAAGCGCGGTCCGACTCTCGAAAAAACGTGCCGCACCCTTTTCGAGGGCACAGAATTCGCACCATCATCGCAATCGATCGCGTCTGCACACAAGACAAGCACCATTCCTCCTTTTCTCGCCCTTCAGCCTCGAGGTGTCGACATGCTTACTGCCAACACCACGCCGGAATCGAGTACCACCACCCTCGCCCCGTCGCCCTGCCAATCATCCGATTCGGCCCGCGCCAGGCTCGTTCACAATATTCGTATCGCGCTGCGTCGCTCTGGGCACGCCGCCCTACGAGGTGTGGAAGTCACCGTCGACGGCGAATCGATCGTGATGACCGGGCAAGTTCCGACCTTCTATTTGAAGCAACTTTCGCAAGAACTAGCCCGAAGCGCATCCCCACGCCACAAGATCTGCAACGCAGTGACGGTGTACTCTGCGGATCACTGACACTGCACGAAGTTGCCGGAGGAGCGGTGACACGTTCTGGCTATTCGTGGTCGACTCCTGTTCGTTGTACCAACGATCCAATTACAGTCGGCAGTTGGAGATTGTCATTTCAAAAATCGCCGATGCTCCCAGCGCTTCTAACTTTTCCATCACTGAGATCACTTCGTGGCGGCGAACCATCACGCTGACACTGCACCAGGACTTGTCTTCCAGTTCATTGATTGTGGGTGAGTTGAATCCGGGAGTGATCTTTTCTGCCTCGGCCAGTTTGGCCCGCGGCACGTTGTACTCCAGCAGCGAATAGTCTCTCGCGATCACCACTCCTTCCAATCGGCGCACAACGCGGTCGGCTGTCTCGGCATCGCGGCAACGGTCATTCTGAATCAACACCGTTTCATAGGATCCGATCTCCTCCAGAATGCGGAGGCGGTTGGCGGCCAGGGTACTGCCGGTTTCCACCAGGTCGACGATCGCATCGGCTACTCCCAATTGAATCATCACCTCCACACTGCCCGACAGCGAAACAAGATGGGCCGTCGCGTCATATTGACGAAGGTAGTCCTCGGTAACCTTTGGAAAACTGGTCGCGACATTCTTGCCGTCCAGCTGAGCGGCGCGAGAAATGGCGGAATCATCGGGAACGCAGATTGCCAAACGGCATCGGCCGACTCCCAACTTCATTCGCACTGCGACCTCTTCGGTCGACTCGGCCACCAGGTCGCTGCCGGTGATGCCCATGTCGATCGCGCCCTCGGCGCACAACGTTGGGATGTCATCGGTGCGCAGAAAGATCAGATCGATTGGCAAACCGCTGACCTTCGCAAACAGACCGCGGCTTTGACGACGATAGTGGAGCCCTGCTTGATGAAGCAGATCGCCGGCGACTTCACTGAGCCTGCCCTTGCTGGGTAGACCAATTCGTAAATGATCGTCTGAATTCAAAGTGATCTTATCCGGTTGGTGGATGGTTGGTTACGTCTCGTCCGGCGTGGTGCGGTTGGCCTTTTCGACCAGGCCTGAGGTCCCTTCGCGCCGCGCTAGTTCCTTGGCTATCTCGGCGATATCGACACCGCGCCAGGCCATCAGCACCAAGGTATGGTAGATCAAGTCACCCGCCTCGTAGACGAAATGTTCTCGACCCTGGTCACCTTCCTCGGCCGCAGCTTCGATCAGTTCGGCCGCCTCTTCCAGGATCTTGCCGCCGATTTTTTTCACGCCGCCATCCAGCAGCCGGGTGGTGTAGGATCCGCTGGGCCGCGTCGCAGCCCGTTGGTGCAAGGTTTCCATCAGGCGAGCAATCGGCTCAAGCGGCTGGCTCATTGCGGGTTCGATTTTTGTGTCGGAGAGGGGGCAAAGCCCGGAGAGGGAGCTATTTGCAGCAATAGGTACGATGTTAGACGCCGAAGCGAAATTTGCCAACGCGACGCGAACCTTCTTCCCCGCTTCTGTCTCGTTCGCTTTTGGTTAACCTACTGGTTTCCAGTCCACGCATTTACCAGACGAAGACCATGATCACGATCGTCGACTACCAGATGGGAAATCTGCGTAGCGTCCAAAAGGGTATCGAACGAGTCGGCAGTGAGGCGAGAATCAGTTCGGACCCCCACGAGATTGCCGAAGCGGAAAAATTGATTCTGCCCGGAGTCGGTGCGTTCGGTGATGCGATGGCCGAAATTCGTCGCCGCGACCTGGCCGGCCCGATCCGCGATTTCATCGATTCCGGCCGTCCATTTTTAGGGATCTGTCTCGGTTTGCAGCTGCTGTTCGACAAGGGATTCGAACATGGAGAGCACGATGGTTTGGGGATCCTTGCTGGCGAAGTGATCCGATTTGACCGGCCGTCGTCCATGAAGGTTCCGCACATGGGATGGAATACTGTGATCCGGCGTAGCGACGCGCCGATCCTTCGCGACCTTCGCGACGATACTCATTTCTATTTCGTCCACTCTTACTACGTTCGGCCGGCGGATCGCAGCGTGGTTGCTTTGGATTGTGACTATGGGGGTGAGTTCTGCGCAATGGTTTGGAAAGACAACGTGTATGCGACTCAATTCCATCCCGAAAAAAGCCAAGCCGACGGCCTGCAATTGCTGGGCGCTTTTGCGAACCTGCCTAGCATTCACGAGACGGCTGCATGACCCGTCGAACGAATGTGCAAGGCCCCCAGAATCCCGACGATGCGATGAGTAGCGTTCGGCCTGCCGGTGCCGAGACTGTTTCGCTGGCGACTAAGTGTGGCAGGCTGAATGTTGAATTCCGATGGCTAGCCGATCGGTTCGCGCAGCGACTTGTTGATGAACATGGTCACGTGCTGGGCGAAAGCATCGAAGGTGACGACAGCGACGTCTGGCCGCCATCGCCTCCCCTTCAGCAGCTTTCCCGCGAATCGGTCAACGACGACCACGTGATCCTTGGTGTCGGGGCAGCCGGCAAAAGCCACTGGAGCATCAGTGTGGAGGTTGTTGCTTCCGACTCCGGTGAAGGACTGAAATACGACTTGGCATGTCGCTGCAAATCGCCCCCTTCCTGGCTGGGAAGCAGCTATCGTCTCGATCCGACATTGCGGTTGACTGTTTTAGAAAACAGCGTCTTGTGCCAAGACGATCACTGCCACCGGGTCACCCCACCATCGCTTTCGGATGAAAAGACCTATCGCTGGGCCTACTTTTTCGAACTCTGTTCGTCGTCCGACACCTGCTTCCAACCGTAGCGGAAGTCGCCAAGACTTTCGGCAATCTTCCTGGCCGGCCGAAACTCTTGGCGAGTTCCGCTACCCGAAAAGGAAGCGCTGACCAAGAATTTGTGTTGAAAGCGTAGGCCGGGCCGAGGTCGCGAAGCCATGCCGCAGCTGCGCGGGGCCGGTTTGTATTTGCACGCAGCGTGTGCGCCAAAAAAGCTTTCAACAGGCGACCGAAGTTCCGGCACCACAAGGCCCGCTTGTTACGGCCTACAAGGAATCCGTGGCCAGATACCGTGCGATCGCGAGTCCGAGTTGTCGGCCGACGCGTTGGTATCCCTGCTGAGTCCCCTCCTTGCGGTTCCATGGTGTTTCGAGGGTTATCGCAACGGTGTGCGGTGAAGTGTGGTTGCGCACCCAGTTGCTGCTGACTCGATTCCGCTCCTCCTGTGTCTTGATATACGAAGCGAAGCGGAATTTTGGCTCCAAATGTTCGATCTGGCTATGAGCGATCGCGTTCCAGCGGGTGAAGTTGCGCTGTTGGATCTCCGGCAGCTCTTCGATTTTTGGTCCAAAGAAAAAGGGCTTTCGATCGCCACGGCGATCGCATCAAAAAGTAGTTCCAAATAGGAGCTTTTCGAGAAACTCGGTGTTCCATCCTGCCTTTTTCCGCTTCCCCTTCAAACTGACACGTGAAGTGTCCTGCTTGAGCAGTGTTGTGACAAACTTACGTGTGAAGCTCATATTCTCGGTCGCGTTACCACTTCGAATTCGACTGGCATCTTCGTGAAACACGACATCCAGCACCCAGTGCATGCTCTCAATGCTCCAGTGGCTGCGAACTGACTTTGCGAATTCATTGACTCGTGCTTCTCGACTGCTGATGAAGTATCGTACCTCGCTGGTTTCCTCACCGTCGACGACAAAGCTCGTGATTGCTTGGCCGATGCTACGAGTCCCTGGCCACTCACTGGCAAGTGCCTTCATCGATTCGGGAATCGATGCGACTGCGTAGAATCGCTCTTCCTCACGCCCTCGTGTTTTGCCACGCACAGTCTTCGAACGGACCTTCGCCGTAGAAAGCCCTCTTTCGTGGGCTTCAATAAAATACTCCTCGATGGCATCGCTCAGTTTTGGGTGATTGTCTTTGACGGCGAAAATATAGTCGCCACCACCCTCAGTGATCTGCTGGGCAATCGACTTCTGGCAGCCAATCGCATCAATCGTGATGATCGTTTCTTGAAGGTCCAATAGCTCCAGCAGCTTTGGGATGGCGGTGATTTCGTTGCTCTTGGAATCGACCGCTACTTGGCCCATCGCCAACCCGTGTTCCGATGCCCAAGCATTCACAATGTGGAGAGCATCGTTCTTTTCCTTGGTGGTGTAAGAACCTCTTGCAGTCTTACCATCGATTTGTACCAGCAGTGGATCGTTAGGTGTCTTGTCAGATCGCAGCTGATTGATCCATTCGATGAGGGCCTGTTGAAACTCAATCGGTTTGATCAACGAGAGAATGCGGCCAATCGTATCGTGTGATGGAATGCCGTTTGGAAAGTCAACGAATCGGGAAAGCCAATCCTCCCGCTCTCGTCCGAACTGCTCGATCTCAGCAGGACCATCGGCATTGGAGATGACCGCTGCAACGACCAAGAACAGAACTGAGTGCAGCGGGTGATCGCACCGACCGGAAACACGCGGGTCATCGACTAATTGAAAAGCGTCGTGAAACTTTCGAATTGAAGGCTGAAGCATAGGGCATTCCGTTCCAGAACCGAGTACATGGACAATCCGTCTGAAAAGAATCTTTCGCGTCAACCATGGACTTAGGCAACCCACTCTCGAATACTTGGTTCAGATTTGGTGCGATCGCCGTGTTTCGATCGCCCGGACCGGGATTGTGCAAGTCGACGAAAAGATCGAATCGACCACTGTTGTGAAGTTGCTTGATCTGGGCTTGTGCCGCTCGCACTTCGGGGTAAACCGGTTGGTCGTCCCAGTCACGATTGTGATCGCGCGGGACGGATGCCTTTCCACCGGCAACGCTGTCGACATCCATGATGGGCACGACACAGATCGTCGTTCTGTTTCGCAGCCCAACCGCAATCGGATCGTCGCTGGCAGCCCAGTTGAGAAACCCCTGGGCGACCCAGCTGGAACCAGCCTCCCAAGCATGTTGCCTGGCTTGAATCCAGATGGCTGAAGATTTCGCACTACCGGCTGGTGGAGTGCCGAACCGAATTCCGTAAACGGGACGGTCGCCGCGTGTTCGAGCTAGCTGAAAAACTTTGGCATCGGGAACAGCCGCGGCAATCTTCCTCAACAGTGCCTCGGCATGAGTCGGCAAGAACGGCGGTCCCCATGCAATCCACATCGTTTCGGAGTCGGCATGGAAGGTGTACGTGGCAGATCCGTCGTGCTTGTCGGCTTGCGAAGAATGTTTCCACGTGATGTTGTCGCCGCTGATTGCGGCGCGGTCCGGAAGCAACCAGGTGTGATTGAGCACTTCTTGACTGCGAAACGGAGCCCGATTTGCGCTGACTGTCACTTGAACCGGTTTACCAACGGACAAACCGTCCAGCCGACAGTACCACCAGCACGGCCAGCCGCGGTCTCTGTGCACTTCGGGTTGAATGTGTGCCGACTGCGACGGAGTATCGACGGAGACGATCACCGCGGAACCACCGGCGAAGTCCGTGGAGACTTCCAGCTGAGCGAAGCACGACCTTTGCAGCGCAAGCAGAACAAGCAGTGGAAAAGCCAATGGTGTTCGATGCATGGTTTTCCAATCGAGAGAAACGAAATCGGGCGGTCAATGTCGTGAGCCGACTTGTCCCCAAGCCGGCAAATTCCACGATCGCCGACTGGGGGACAAGTCGGCCTACGGAGCAATCGGCGCCGGTACAATCTATCACAACGATTTCCTCCCAGCGCCACAGTGCGCTGGGCGCGACATCGGCAAGCGGTGTTGGTTACCTTTGAAATAGAAAGTTTGCACTACGAACGATGCACCCACAAACAAAAGCTTTCCTCGACGCTTTGGCGGAACAACAGGCACCCGGATGGGAAGAGATGTCGCCGACGGAAGGTCGCGAGGTGTTTTCCAGCCTGACAGATCTGTTTGGTAGCGGCGTCGAAGTGTTCCGTGTCGAAGATCGAGCCGTTGGAGACGACGTCGCTATCCGAATTTACTGGCCCAGCGAAAGCGGTCCGCTACCCGCGGTCCTGTACATGCATGGTGGCGGATGGGTGCTGGGCAATCTTGACACGCATGATGCGCTTTGCCGGCGGCTGGCGTATCAATCCGAATCGATTGTGGTGTCGGTCGACTATCGGCGATCGCCGGAAACGAAGTTTCCCGGCGCGGCCGAAGATTGCTATGCGGCACTGCAATACGCAGCGGAACATGCTGGCGATTTGCGGATCGAACCGGACAAAATCGTCGTTGCCGGTGACAGCGCGGGTGGCAACCTGGCGACCACGGTTGCGGCGATGGCATGCCAACGTCAAGGGCCCAGGATCCTTCAGCAGGTTTTGATATATCCCGTTCTGGATCACCGTTGCGATTCCGACTCTTATCGCGAGTTTGCCGCAGGATTTGGACTTACGGAAACGGCAATGAAATGGTTTTGGCGGCAGTACCTTGAGCAGGAAAACGACGGGAACGACGATTTGGCTTCACCGCTGTTGGCACGTGACCTTCGTGGGCTGCCGCCGACTCATGTGGTCACTGCCGAGTACGATGTGTTGAGAGACGAAGGTGAACAGTACGTGAAGCGTCTGCAGGAAGCGGGCGTACCGACGACCCATCGTCGGTACGACGGAGTGCTCCACGGATTCGTGCACTTTTCCGGTGTGTTTGACGTCGGGCTCGAAGCGATCGGCGAAATCGCGGACGTCATCCGTTCCGCATGCAGCGGCGTTTCACCGAAAGAATCGTGATCGATATCTGGTTCAACAAGAGAGTCGTCCAGAAAATGAGACCTTCCCCGATCCTGTTCTTATTCACCCTGCTGAGCGTCGTCGCCATCGACTCTCATTGCCGAGCCGACGATCCGGCTCGCTTTCGCAAATATGAACAGTATGCCTTGCAGCACTCCGGCGATGCGGAAAAGGGGAAGGAGCTGTTCCAAAACAAGCGAACCAAGTGCGCCGCGTGCCACACGATCGATGGCAAGGGAGGACAAGTCGGCGTGGACCTGTCGCAGATAGGAGGCAAGTTTGATCGTCCGCACCTGATTGAATCGCTGCTGGAACCATCTCGTCAGATTGTCGAAGGCTATCGCACCGCAAACATCCTGACGACGGACGGCAAAGTGGTCAGCGGCATCATGAAGTTGCAAAACGAGAAACGTGTCACGATCGTCGACGCGGCTGCCCAAGAACATGTCGTGTTGCGAGCCGACATGCAGCGAATCACCTACAGCACGGTATCGATCATGCCCGAAGGATTGGCCGGTGAACTGTCGCAAGGAGAATTCACCGACCTGATCGCCTATTTGGAAAGTTTGCGTGCGGGTTTGAAGGCAAAGATGGGCTCCGGCGTTACCGGACCCATCTCGTTGCCGAAGGGATTCAAGCTGGAGACCGTGGTCACTGGATTGGATGGCGCCACCGCCTTGGATGTGCTTCCCGATGGCCGAGTCCTGGTCTGCGAACAACCGGGGCGAGTTCGCATGATCGAAGACGGCAAGCTGTGCAAAGCTCCAGTCGTGACGTTGCCGGTCGATGCCCATTGGGAACGGGGCGTTATCGGCGTCACACACGATCCAGAGTTCCCTGCAAAGCCGTACATTTACGTTTGTTGGGTGGCCAAACAGCCGTACCCGCACCACCACGTCAGCCGTTTCACACTGAAGGGAAACGTTGCGGTGGACGGCAGCGAAAAACTGCTGTTGGTTGGCGATGATCAAACGAAGATGGGTGGCAAAGTACCAGCTGGGCATCAAGGTGGTGCATTGCACTTTGGAATCGACGGAAAGCTTTACATTGGGATCGGTGAACAGACAGCCGGCGCACCGGCGCAACAGCTCGACACGTTCCTGGGCAAGATCCTGAGAATCAATCCCGACGGCACCATTCCCGACGACAATCCTTTCGTTGACAGAACACGCGGCAAGTACCGTGCGATCTGGGCTCATGGCTGCCGCAACCCGTTCACCTTCGCGATTCGCAAGGCGGACGGATTGATGTTCATCAATGACGTCGGCGGCAAGTCGGAAGAAATCAACATCGGCCGATCGGGAGCCAATTATGGTTGGCCGGTCGTCGAACATGGTGATATGCCAGAGTATCGAAGTGACCAGTACGACGGTCCCGTTCATTGGTACAAGCAGTCGTCCGTCAACGGCGGCGACTTCTGCCCCACCGATCGCAATTGGCCCCAGCCGTGGCGCGGACGTTATTTCTTTGCGGACTTTGTGCAGGGCTGGATTCATGCGCTGGATCCTGACAACCCGGGTGATGTCAACACGTTTGTCGAAGGTGTTCGTCGTCCAGTCGATCTTCGTTTTGCACCGGATGGAAGCCTCTATGTGCTGCTGCGAAACGCATGGGTGATGGATGGCAAGTTCGCAGGGGGAACGGGATCGCTGTTGAGGATTTGGCCGCCTCCCGAAGTTCCGTCGGCAGCCGCCGCGAACAAGCAGCACGATCGAGTCGTCTTGATCAGGGATGCCATCGACGATTCAGCCGACGACTTGCCCGCGTTCAAGATTGAGACTCCGTTGGCAACTTACTACCTCGAAAAATCGGGAGGCGGATTGAGCAGTCTTGTCGACCGCGACGGCAACGATTGGCTTGGTTTCCATCCCCGAAAAGGAAGCGGCGCCGGTGGCGAGTTTCGCGGGTTTCCCAATGCGGTTTTCCGGCAGGGCGGCAATTACTTTCATGCTCGAAACGCACAAACCGATGAGATGCGGGTGCGCGTCGAGCGTGATGAAGACGATTACGTTTCGATCCTTGCGGAATCGGTCGACCGAAAGTGGCAAGGCCGGTACGAGTTCTTCGCCACTCACTGTACTTTCTCGATCACGAAGATGCCGCGGGGAAAGAAGTATTGGGTCTTGTACGAAGGGACACCCGGCGGTGCCTTGGATCGAACCGATTGGTGGATGACGTCCAATGTTCCGGCGCCGCAACCGATTGATCGTCGCCATGACGGAGACATCGCCTCGCCCCAGTGGATTGCCTTCGGAGACAGTGACGGTCATCGCTCCATCGTGTTGCTCTGTCACACGGACGACCCGTACCCCGACTCGTACTATCAGATGCACGAAAAAATGACGGTCTTTGGCTTTGGCCGACAGAAGCTCGAAGCGTTTCATTCGATGCCTGGCAAGCGGTTTTCCATTGGTCTTGTCGAAAACCACACCCATGCAGCGATCTCCGAATTCGCCGAGCAGGTGAAAGCGATCAAGGCGCCGGTTGGTCCCAAGCCCGGCGATCGCATTCGTTACCGAATCGATGAAAAAAGTGGTCTGAAGAAGCAGTGATTTCACCGGGTGTTCCCAACTTCCAACCTCCAAGGAACGACTTTCCATGAAACAGATGCTAATCGCTGTGTCACTGCTATTGGTTGCTGCCGTGGCAAATATCACGGGCGCGGCGGAACCGCTGCGCCCTTGGGAACAGAGTTCTTGGTACTGGAGCTACGACGGTAAGCCGGTGCTGCTGCTGGGCGGCAGCGATGATGACAACTTGTTCCAATGGCCCGAAGACAAACTCATCGATCAGCTGGACCGGTTGGCGGCCGCCGGCGGCAACGTGATTCGCAACACGATGAGCGATCGGAAAGACAAGGGCTTTGAGGTCTATCCGTTCCAACAACGTGGCGGCAAGTACGACCTCAACCAGTGGAATCCAGAGTACTGGAAACGATTCCAGCAGATGCTGACCGCGACGGCCGAGCGAAAGATCGTGGTGCAAATCGAGATCTGGGACCGTTTCGATTACACCGACAGCCGAGGCAGCAACCGTTGGCAGATCCATCCCTACAATCCGGCCAACAACGTGAACTACAGCTACGAAGAGTCCGGGTTTGCGAAGCGGTATCCCGATCATCCCGGCCAAAACAAACAGCCATTCTTCTATACAACGCCAAAGCAACGAAACAACCAGACGGTGCTTCGCTATCAGCAGCGATTCGTCAACAAGTTGCTTGACCACGCGTTGCAGTTTGACCATGTGCTCTATTGCATGGACAACGAGACCAACGGCGAAGAAGAATGGAGCCGCTATTGGGCGCGATTCGTCAAACGCCGCGCAGCCGAGGCAGGTAAGACCGTCTATGTGACTGAGATGTGGGATGATTGGAACCTGGCTGCCGAGCGTCACAAGCGAACGTTTGATCATCCGGAACTTTACGACTTCGTCGACGTTTCCCAAAACAATCACAACAAGGGGCAGAAACACTGGAACAACTTCCTGCACGTGCGGAAATACCTCTCCGGTCGCCCTCGGCCGATGAACACGACCAAGACCTATGGCGCGACGGGCAACAAGTTCGGGCACAACGATCAGGATGGAATCGAACGTTTTTGGCGGCACCTGTTGGCCGGCGCCGCATCGATGCGTTTTCATCGACCCGATTCGGGACTTGGATTGAACGACAAGGCGGTCGCCTGTATCCGCGCCGCGCGGAAGCTGGAATCGCTCGTCCCCCTTTGGTCGGTCGACCCCGCCAATGACCTGTTGTCCGAGCGCGAGGACAACGAGGCGTATGTCGCGGCCAATCCGGGCGCGGCCTACGCAGTCTATTTTCCCGCCGGTGGTGAGGTTGAACTCGATCTCTCTGCCGCGAAAGGCCCGATGACGGTCCAGTGGATCCACATCAACACCGGCGAATTCGGACCCAAACAGCAACTGGTCGGCGGCGACAAGACAAAACTGACGGCTCCCGATGGCGGCAGCTGGGCCGTCGCGATTGTGGCACGTTGAAAAGGAAGCGCGGAATTGTCCACCGTTCCGCACCTTCCCGCTATTCCGATCGCAGCTGCTCGCCAATCAATTCGACAGCGGCTTCGAGGTTACATTCGTTCTTGATCCAGAACATCGAACGTTCGTCGAACAGCTGGGCAACGATGGCTTCGGCCAATTTACAATCGCTTCGTAGCAGATGTTCGGCCAGCACCTGGGCCATCGCGGCCTGTTCTTTTCCCAGCTCGTCTTTCGTTTCGGATCGATGAAGTTGTCGCAATGTTTCGGCGAGTGATTGGCCCGCGCTGCCGCTTTTTCCCTCGTCTTGTTTGCCCACGGTCTGCTGTTGTTGCACCAGGTGGGGAAGCACTTCAGCGCGGACGCGATGATGGGACTGTAGGTGGGAGGCGTGACAAGGGTAGGTGTCCGCGACGATCGACCGGGATTGAATCTCCGCAAAATCGCGAGGCGGACGAGGCTTGATCTTTGCTGACGTTTCTCGCATCGCTTTTTCGCCCATCCGGTCGGCTTCTTTTTCCAGGGAAACGTCGTCGTTGATTGGTACGCCTGCGACCGACGCGGTCGGTGTGACGCGGCCTTGTCGTTGCTGAACGACGTGCCCCAATTCGTGAGGCAAGTGTCTTTCTTGGCCGGAGGCGAAATGAATGGAATCTCCTTGCGCGTAAGCGTGCGCCCCTAGTCGCATCGGCGTTACCTGGCCGCCATGAACCTGAACGTTATCCAAGGATATCGAAGCACCAACATCAATCGCCGCTCCCATTTGGTGCAAACGGCCGGAAGTAACGGATCGAGACATTGTGGGCTCCCTCCCTTGGCCCTTCGGGAAATCTCATGCCTTCGGTTGGCTTTCTTCCGGCTCGTACTCGTACTCGTACTCGCGATATGTTGTGGCGAGTAGGAGTACGAGCACGAGTACGATTTTCTGGAAGAAACTACCTAACGATACATTGTCGCGGAAGCGCGAGTCATCGTTGGATGCAAGCCGCTTTGGATGGTTTCCTTGGTACGCAGTGATCCCTTTTTCATGTCGGCGATGCTGCAGATCCAAAACGTCAGACCTTCCCCAGGCTCCGATTGTTTCGCGCCAGCAGAATCGGTTTGCGCGTTTGTCGGACGCACAAACGAGTGAACACTTTTTCTCCGTACTGCATCGTACCAATGCGTCGCCTGGCCCTTGTTCCACGCCGGCATCTGCACGATCAGCATGCAATCGTCGACATTTGATTTCGTCTTGATCGGATTGTCGTATCGGAGTCGCAGCTGCACCTCGTTTTCGGTTCGCACAATACGATAGGAAACACCCGGCTTGTCCTTCAGCGGCTGGTAGTCCTGTTGCCCAGCTGCGACCGTCACGACGTTTCCTTCTGGAGGATTCGGGCGACACCAAGCCTGGACGGAATATTGCTCACATCGCTGCGGCCAACGTCGGCAAACGAACTCGGCCACGGGGCAAGTGGTGTCGTCAAGCCACGTGGCCACGGGCGTCCGGTAGACGCTTGCCGAAAGATCGGCGGCTGCTTTCTTGGAATTGGAATCCAAGGCATGAACTTCCACCCACACCATAGCGGGACGTTCCGCGATTCGCCCGCTTGGATATTGAATGGAAAATTTGCAATGAAGATCTTCGTCGATCTTGTGGGGATGATGCGCTGCAAACTCCGACGCGGCCGGACGTCCGAAATGATCCACAAGCGGCGTGAACTGCGGCAAACCGGTGTTGTAAGGGACGCTGCGCAGCGACCCTTGAGAAGGTCGTGTCAGCAGGCGCAGATGGCTGCCGGGCGAGATCGGTGCGGCCGTCGATTCGTTGCCGATCGTCACGCTTAGCGGTGCATTGTCACGGGGAACGGTCGCGATTTCGATCGTCTCGCCCAGCTTTGCCGTGATCGTCTGGTCGTCCAGAGTGACTGAGAAGGTTTGCGGCGGCGTGAACCGGCGAAGTTGCCCAGCCAGTTCGGTCGCTCGATAGACGTCGCTGCACGTTTGTCCTCCGCTTCCTTTCGCGACCGCGGTGAACTCTGCCGTCGCTTCCGCTGCGTTTTCCTTCTCCAATCCGAAGCCGATGATGTGAACTCGGACTCGGTGTTGTTTGGCTTTAGCGATCAATGCTGGCAGTTCGATCGAGGCTTGGGGTGACGGGTTGAATTGATAGTTCTTTCCATCCGAAATGACGATCACATCCTTCGAAATGCTGCTGCCCAGCCGCGACAGATCGTCGATCGCGCCGGAGATCGCCAGAAAGAGCGGTGTTTGTCCCCAGGGAACGGTCGCATCGAGTCGTTGTCGCGCGATGGACAATTCGACGTCGGAAAACCGTCCGGTGGGCAGTGCTATTTCCACGTCTTCGAACGGTTTTAGCGTCGACGGAAACGGAAATGGTTGGTGATATCGCTTTTGCAACAACAGCCCTTCGTCGCCGGTGCCCAGCGCCATCCGATGACCGTACAGAACCAGCCCGATTTCGGTCGTCCCCGATTTCAACCGATGCAACATTTCCAATAGTGCCCCGCGGGCGGCATCCAGCTTGGTTGCACTGGCTGAGGTGGTGCCGTCGCGAGCGACCTCCGGCTCCGCGGCATCATTCATCGACGCCGAACAATCCACAACGAAGCAGATCGCTTGCCTTCGATCAGCACCGTCGTGAACCGTGATCTTCGCACCGGGCGGAGCAAGATTTGCCATGGACGTTGCGCCATAAGAAGTGTCGGAGGCAACGACGGTCGATCGAAAGGCGTTGCCGCGAAACTTCACCTCGGCAACGGCCGGCGCATCGCGGCGGGCTGCAAGCGTGGTTTCAAAGGTGTGTCGCCGCGGTTGGTTCGCGCCGATTGCCACCACTTGATGGGTCAGTACATCGTCGGAAGGTTGTTGTTGGATCTCCACGGCGGCTGTTCCGTCGGGCAAACTGCCGTGGTCGGGCGGGGTTTCGATCGCCACCGAAACTCGTTGGATGTGAATATCGGCATAGGAAGGCCGCGAAAGAGCTTCGATGACAACTCCATCGGTTGCCGCCTTGCGATGAGACTGAAGCTTGGCAGTCAGCTCCCTTTTGCTCGTTCGCCATCGCGGCGAATCGTCAGCCAACGAATCGGCGTGCTCGATCAGCTGCTGCGCCGTCGCGGCAAAGTAAGGAACACCGCCGGTCGGCGGCGAATGCCAGAAATCGTCGAGCACTTCGATCGCGGTGCTGGCCAGCCGATATCGCTGCGCCCGTTTCTTTGCGTCGTCGATGACGCTGGCAAAACCATCATCCGCAACCAACGAAATCATTCGCCGCCAATTCACCTGCTGCGACTGATCGGTCGGACCAGTCGATGCCTGCCGCAATCGCTGTCGCGCCACCGCGGGATCGAAACGGCGATTGGGCAAATCCAACAACTGCGAAAGGTATTTCGATCCAGTCGCAGCGGTGATCGCAGCGACCTGGTCGGCCGATTCTTCTTGCGAACCACTCGGTTGAATTCTGGCACCAACAAGGGACGCATCGATTTGACGCAGTCGATGTTGGGCTTGCAGGTGATGGCGTGGATCGGAAGCAAGCAGCCGGCATTGAATTGCCGTCGACAGACACCCTGCAATGTCGCCGGGATCGTTGCTGTCACTGTGATTAAATTGATGAAGCGCGTCGTCGTGAAACCCGCAAAGTTCATCGACGTAGTCCGCGCTGCGCTGGGATGCGACAACGATCTGATCGTGAAAGGTTTGGCTCCAGGGTACCGATTGTGTCGCGAAACGGTTCAACAAACGATCCAACTGAATCACATCATCCAGTCCGGCTTGCAGATCATATTCCGGTTGTTCTACCGTGACGGCAAGATGATCGATCCATTGGTAAAGATAGGGGAGTTTCAGCAAGGCGCGATCGCGTGTTTGCGACGCGCCGGTCAGTTGCACCAACCACTGACAACTCGTCGCGACGTTGTCGTCAAAGTCGTTAACGGCGGTGACGATTTGATCACGAGAAAGGGAACGGTCGTCGGTGTCTTCGGCAAGGATCGTGTCCGCCAGATAGCGGCGACTGCGGTGAATCGAAGCGATGATTTGCTGCGCGGCGGGAAACAGCCGATCGGGAATCTCGCGAGCGCACTGAAGCCACCGTTGTTGTGCGCCAGCCGTTTTGCGAATCGAATCGGGATGCGCCCAGAACGAAGAATCGGGATGCTTGGCGATTTCATGCAGCATCGGAACCGGCATCGGCTCGTTGCGGTCCAACGCGCGCAACAGCTCCATCGCCGTGGTTCGCGTCGGTTGTTTTTCCAGTGCCGACCAGATGGCCGCCGCAGATCGATTCATCCGCATGTCGGCTAGCTGCGACATTTCTGATTCGCGCGAATCGATCTTGCGATTCAAATGCCGCAGCATACGATCCAGGCGGTTGTACAGCCGATCGTTCGACCGCCTGGCGGCCATGCCAGCAAAGACGGACTGTTCGATGGCGTGCATCGTGCGTTGGATTTGAGACCACAGATAGCCATCGGTGGCGATGGGCTGGCGATGGCGAACGGCGGCAACCGACTGCAGCGCCCCATGCAGACGTTTCAGTTGCGCGGGAGAAGGGGGCGGGGTTCGCGAGATCGGCGGACCGGTCTTTTGACGACCGACACGGCCGATGTGGACAACATCGTCGATGATACTGCGATGCATCGTGGGTGTTTGCGATACGCCACGGTGGTGTTTTGCCCAGACGTTGGTTCGATGGCGTACATAGCGATGCAGTTCCGTCGTATCGATATATCCGTCTGTCGCCTGACCGGGCACAGCGCCGTCGGCTGCGCCCGCTAGCGCTTCGGCAACGAACCGGGTGAAAACGTCACCATCACCCAGCTGCGAAGCGAGACTGATCTGGCCCCGGTCGGCAGACGATAGGATCGTCAAGCTTGCTTGCGGGTATTTTTGACGGTGCTGGTTGACGAGCTTTTCCAAACCCGATTCAAAATCGTTGTCGGCGATTCCCGCCGGCCAGTGCGAACGTAGTTTTCCACACTCCAAGATCAAAACGATGGGCCGAAGGTGATTGGACGGCTGAGCCTGGTGAAGGTGGTCCAACAATTCCTCGATCGGAAACCAGGTTGAAGCATCGTTGACGGTAGCATTCGACGGAATCCAGCAAGCTCGGCCGCGATCATCCATGGCACCGTGAAGATTCACATAGATCACCACGGGGCCACCAGCGGGACCGGACCGAAGTGCCGCTGAAAACATCTCATCGGCGTCATCCCAGAATTCATCCGAAAGTGAGTTGATCGCGGGCAACGATTTCACCTGAAAAGTGCCCTCGCCCAGCCCCCCGATTTGCTGCAGATCTTCCCACACCCAACCGTTGAGGTCCCACTGCGGTCCATAGACGGCGCCCAGCGTCAACAGAGGCGTGCGGGCGGGACGCGACAGAACGGTCATCGCAAAACAGCTGCAGAGTCCGAGGGCAATCAGCAGGCACAACGCTAGCGACAAACCGGCGCTGTCGCGAAGCGTCCGCCGACTGATCGCACCAGCATCGCGAAAACGAAGCACATTCCTCATTCGGCGTTTCCATCCGTCTTAGCGTTGGAATCGTCACAACCGGTGTATCTTCTCAGTCGGCTTGCGCGACAATCGACAACCGATGATTGACCGTTTGGATCATCGGAAGCGTGCCAGCCGACATGTTGCTGTCAACCGGAAAAACAAGAGAAGCCCGAACCACCGGCGTTACGACCGGCACGACAAGAACAAGCCAACCGTCGGCGATTTCTCCGAAATCGCATCGTGCAAGCCAGGAGCGGAGAACTGGCCGAATATTACAAGTTGGTCCAACGTCTCGCCATTCTCACTCCCCGTCTCCCTCACTCCCTCTCTCCCACTCTCCCACTCTCCCCCTCTCGTTCTGCAGCTTTCGCTACGAAATGAGGACAAAGCCCAACTAAAATGCTGGCCAGAGGATCACCGCTCCGTCGCTGCCGGCGGTCACGATCAACTTTCCGTCGGCAGAGGCGTCAACGGCGGTGACACCCCGACTGTGTTTTCGAAGGGAAATGATCTCGCGACCTTGTTTCGGTTGGCCACCTTGGTCTTCCGCGGCGACGGCCGTCTCACCGATACGGGGATCCCAAACTCGCACCGATTTGTCTCGCGAAGCGGTCAAGAGGCGAACTTCGGCGGTATCGTCCTCCAGAAACGTGATGTCGTCGATCGCGTTAGCGTGACCTTCGAAAAGCGTGGTCTTGGGAATCGGATTTCCCGGCGGGACAACGCGCCACATTCGTGCTTTACGATCGTCACTTCCCACCGCGATGTACTCGCCGCTGCGTGAAAACGCTCCGCAATGAACCGCGGCGATCGTTTCTAAATCGTAGATCGTCGGCGGCGCGTCGGGTGACGCGTCCAACCTCCAAAGACGCACGAACCCCTCCGTACCGACCGCGAGCAACTGTTTTCCGTCAGGTGAAAAGGAGACGCCGAGGATTTGCGAACTGCGGTCGGCGGATCGGTATTGCCTGATCAACTTGAAGCCGCCGGCGTCGGCATTCCAATGCCACAGACGCACCACGGAATCGTCGCCCCCGGTGGCCAGCAAGTACTCGTAAGAACCGGGGCCGCGCACTGGGCAGAAGTGCACCGAGCGAACGGGACCGGCGTGGGGACTTTCCAATTTGCCAATCGCCATTGCAGAGACGGCATCCCAAACCTTGACCGATCGGCTGCCGGTCACCACCAACTTGCCATCGTAAGAAAAGCTGGCCTGCGTCACCGCGGCATGGGCTCGGTAGCTTTTTTGCAGCCTGGTCGTCGCCAGGTCCCACTTGAACGCCGCTTCGCCGTTCAAGGAAACCAACGTTTGGTTCGAAAGAGGAATCGCCGTTTCCGCCGTGCCAAGCCGTTCCGGCAGTTCCAGCTTCTGCAGCAGCGAGGCACGGTCCAGGTCGTCGTCGATGTTCCAGATTTCAACGGTTGCCGAGTTGTCTTCGGTCGCAGAACGGGAGATGACCGCGCGGCGATTGAGGCCACCGAATTCCGCCGCAACGATTCTTGATTTCTGTTTCAACGGAGAATCCCAGCGATCCAACACTCGTTGCCTGCCGGAGGAAACATCCCACAACGTCGCGGCTGTACGAATTCGATCGCCAACCAACTGTTCGGCAATGGTCAACGCTTTTTTGCCGTCGGCCGAAAGAGAAAGCCGCGTGACGAACCCGTCGTGCGCCATGGTTGCGACGACTTGGCGGCGATTCAGATCGATTCTTGTCAGCTGCTGATTGTCCGATGCGATCAGCAATTGATTTCCATCTCGACAGAAAGCAGCAGCGTTGACGCGAAAACCTCGCACTGCATCGATCGGGGCACCGATAGGGCGTCCCGTTTTGGCATCCCAAAGCAGGCAAAAACCGTTGCGATCACCGGTAAACAGCTTGCTTTCGTCCGCCGAGATCGCCAGCGCGGTGACCGCTTGGTCGTGTCCGGTCAATTTGTGAACGATGCGCGGCGGCCCGTCGCTACTTAAACGCCACAAAATCGCTTTGGCGTCGGGGGAACTGGAACCGGTCAACATCAATCCTCCCCGGCGCGACACTGCCAAGGAAGAATTCAGTCCCGTCCCGATGGCTCGGCCCAATTCGGTGCCCCGCTGCAAATCCCAAATGCGGACCACCGAATCGGCGCTGCCGATGTAAAGCCGATTCTGATTGCGATCGACGGCCAGTGACATCGCAACGAAGGGGCTTCCTTCGCGGAGCGGAATCGATTGGGCGGCTTGCTGGTCATCCTTCAGGACAGCGATCCGCCGAAAGGCATGTGTATCGGGATCGATGGCCAAAATTTGCGCGGTGTGATCGCGGCTGGCCGAAACCACTCGCGTGCCATCGGGGCTCAGTCGCGCCGACCAGATCGCATCGTCATGCGGCTGTGCTGACCGAGCCGGCTGGGGCGGCGCGACGATCGCTGCTTCGGTGTAGTCGTTGGCCGACCAACTACGGATGGTGGAGTCATTGGACGCCGAGATCACCGAATCGGCATTGCCGGCGAACCCGGCGCCAATAATCCATCCGCCGTGCCCCTTAAGGGTCTTGATCAGCTGCCCTGCTAGCCTCGAATCGGGCGTCAATGTTTGGCCACCGGTGACCTTCCACATCTTCAGCGTATAGTCATCCGAACCGGTCAGCAACGTTGTACCATCGGCGCTAAACCGAATCGTCTTGACCGCGTCACTGTGGGCATTTGCAGCTTGCTTGGGGGAAGATTGAGTGGAAACCCATTGCACCTCCTCGGAATGGTCCCGCAGTGCAACCGCTTCGCTTCGGACAACCGCCGGCTTTTTCGCATCGGCCTGGCGACTGCTGACCCTGGCCACCGAAGCGGCGATGGAATCGGCATAGTCGATCGCTTGCACTTCGTTTGGTTTCCACAGCAGCACGTTTCCGTCGGTATCGCCGGAGGCAGCGGCGGAACCATCGGGGGAAAGGGCAACGGAAGCAACGGGCGACCGATGTTCCAAAAAGTCACCGCTGCGGCGAGTGGACCAGCCGGCACCGTCGTTGGTCAGATCCCAAATCACGACCTTGCCGGTGGTATCGTCCGATACGACCGCGGCCAGTTGAAGACGCGAACCACCGCCAACTGCATCCACTTGCACCACCGGCGCAATGTGCCAACAGACCGCAAGTTCAGTCTGGCTGTGCGGATCCCAAACTCGCGCCGTTCGATCGTCCGACGCCGATATCAGCAACCCGTCACGAGTGAACTTCAAATCGCGGACACGACCCAGCGGTTCACGGAGGCCTTTCAATTGGCCCACCTTGCGGAGCTTCACGGCAGGTTGACCCGCCGCCAAGTCGGCCAATTCGCTGCGCCACAGTTCAATCACACCTTCACCATCAAACGTTCCCACCGCAATCCAACCTTGGTCGGCGGAGATGGCAGCGGCGCTGGATCGAAGACCAGGACGACGGACCCGATCGAAAGCCTCGATCACTCCCCGCTCCGAAAGTCGGATCATCGAGATCGTGCCGTCGGCGAGCGTGGTGACCGCGTGGCGGCCTGACGGACTGATCGAAAGATCGGCCGGCGCCGCCGGCGCTGTCACGGCGGACGCCGATTGATTGGCTTGATTCCAAAGCCAACGCCATTCCCAGCCGACATCTTGGCCGCGCGATTCCAACGTCGATCGCAATTCTTTCAAGATGAAACGGGCATCGCTGAATTCGCGCTGCTCGATTCTTGCTTTGGCCAATCCAATCTTCGAAACGAACTCTTCGTACTCCGCGCGGCGTGTCGCCTGTTGGGCGATCAAACGCTGTTGTTTCTCCTTTTCCGCGTTTTCGGCGGCGATGATCGCATTTTGTCTCGCCTGATCGGCGTTTCGATTGGCGCGGTCACGTTCACTTTTGGCGTCGGCTTCCGCGGTTCTTGCTTTCGCTTCAGCAGCCTGCGCTTTTTCACGTTGAACTTTCTCGTCCGCTGCACTTTTTTTCGCTTCCTGTTCGGCAACCAACGCGTCGGCCCGTGCCTGTTCTGCTTCGGTGGTTCGCAGTTCCGCCTCGATCTTCTTCTCTTCGGCGATCCCGCGAGCAACCTCGGCGGCGCTGCGTGCCGCGTCGGCATGCTGTTTTTCTTTCTGGGCCACGGTTCGTTGGTTGCTGACATCGCGGTAGGCTAGCGAGCCGCCGATCAAAATGAAGGCAAGCATCGCGGCGGTGGCCACCAACAATCCGCGAACCAACTTTTTTCTGCGACCGCGAAGCCGCATTCCAGCACGCAGTTTTTTGATCAGCGCCGAGTGATCATTGGTACGTTCATCCAGCAGTGAGAGCCCAAGATCAAAGTCCCCTTTCTCGTAGGCGTCCTCGGCATACAGCAGCTTCGTTTGGGCGAGTCCCTCTTGCGCTTCCCGATTGCCGTCCCAGAGCTTGATCGCCTGTTCGAACCCGTGCGAGGCGCGCGAGTATTCTTCGTAGTCCCGTTTGGCCAATCCCTGCTTCAGCGTGTCTTCGGCTTCTTTACAAATCTGGATGCTCTGGGCGTGTGATCGGTAATCACGAATCGCCTTTTGAAAACTCTCGACGTCCGGATAACGATCCTCGGGTCTGGTCGACATCGCCTTCATCGCGATGTCCATCAGTTCCCCTTGATGTTCCGGCTTGACTTCGCGTATCTGGTTGGCAGCCACGGCTTGCAAACACTGGCTAACGTTGGGTGCCGAATGAGGCGCATGGCCGGTGATGATAGAAAAGAGCGTCGCGCCGAGCAGATAGATGTCGCTGGCCGAACCGATCTGCGACACCGGACCAACGGCCATTTCAGGCGCCATGAAAGCGGGTGAACCGCCCAATCCCGAACTGGGAAAGATCGATTCGAGCTTCTCGAAATCAGGAGTTGCCAGCGCCAACCCCCAGTCCATCACCATCACCACACCGAAATCGCCCAGCATGATGTTTTCGGGTTTGATGTCGCGATGAACAACGCCACGGGTATGAGCAAATCCGACCGCGTCGGCCGCTTTGAGAAGGATCTCCAGATTCTCGTCCAGTGTCTTCTCTTGGATCACCTTGGACCACGGCGTCCCGACCACTCGCTTCATGGAATAGAAAAGCGTGTTGTCGGCAGTCACGGCGATGTCGTGAATCGGAACGATATTGGGATGGTCCAAATCGCCGGTGACCACCGCTTCGGAAAGGAATTGTTGCCGCCGGTTTTGTTCCACCGCTTCAAGCTTGCCAGTCTTTCGCAGCTTTTCACGCTTCTTGGCGTTCAGCGGTTTGATCACTTTCACTGCCAGCAGCCGATCCAGAGATCCTTGCCGAGCAACGTAGACATTGCCCATTCCGCCTTTGCCAAGCAGACGAACCAGCCGGTAATCCGATGGTTCGCTTGGATCACTCTTGGGTGTGACCACGTGGCGGCCGCGAATCTGGAGCTTGGTTTCGGTCAGCGACCGGTCGATCGCGGGCGGCAATACGCTGGGGTCTTGTTTGCTGTCGCGTTCCATCGACAGCGATCCCCAAAACGCCGCGTCTTTCTCCGAAAGTTCGCGCGGATTGATGGTCTCGCCAATGTTGGCGCTGGTCATGATTGACCCGGTTTGCACCGATTGGTCACCGCCACCATGATCGAATTGAGTCGTTTCTTCGATCGATTGGGGAGTCGTTTTTTCGTTGGAGGCGTACACGATCGGCTTGTCGGCCTGCACCAACGCATCCATCTCGATCGTCTGGTCAACGGCCGTTGCGTCGACCGTCTTCTTGCTCGGATCGACATCGCGCGTCGAGTAAGGATCTTCGTTGGTCGTGTCTTCCGGAACGACCGTGGAATCAAGTTGCGCCGCCGCCTCCGAAGCATCCACATCGTCCGCCGGCAATCGAGTCTCGTTGGGATCGACGACGAAGGTGTCGCCCAAGTCGGGAATCAACGTTGACGGATCCGAATCGTTTCGCTGTGAATCGTCTGCCTCCGGCGAAGGCGCACCGTCAAGCGGAGTCGCCTCGGGCGGCGGCGAATCGGGTTGGGAAGGTTCTTGTTGGTGGTCTTGAGGATCTTGATCAGCCATGACAACGTTGGAATATCACTCGGTGGATTGGAAGGTGCGGCGGACAAACCGACGGGCAGCCGATAGCCGCCTCGCGGAGCGAAATCGCCGGCGAAGAAGAGGAGCGGTCGCAACAGCCGCCGCCATTGTCGGCCGATTCTCCATTGTCGGCCGGTTCTCCGAACCGGCTACGAAAGCATCACCCTGGTTCTCCGAACCGGCTACAGGAGCAGCAACCACAACTTCCGACTCGCCGACATCCGTCTCTTCGGCTCCAGAAGTGTGATCTTGCGGCGCAGGCGACTTTTCGGGCTCCTCGTCGGTGGGCAATTGGCCGCCGGGCAATCGCCGCAGCTTCAATTCCCCCTCGTCTAAACCGTCGCCGATGTTGGTCGGCACACCGTCGCGAAGATCAAATCGAAAAATCGTTCGTTCATTGCCGTCGCCAAGCACGTATTGGATTTCGTAACGACCATCGGGAAGCCCCTCCACGCCCTCTTTGGGGGATCCTTCCAGCAGTCGTTTCAATTTGTCACCACTGAGAATGTCGTCGGGCAGACGCTCCGGCGGTGCCAAGTCTTCGGTGGCCCCCGGATCGGGCGACAGCACTCGTATCTGCAGATACTCATCGCGAGCGACGGTGGCTGGCGAAGCAGACTCGATCGTTTCCACCGTGCTGCTGGTCAAGGTGACGTTCGATTCCCGCGTGACGACGAACTCCGGCCTTTCCACTTCCGGGATCACGTCGCGCACTGGAAAGAACGCCACCGGAATGCTCAGGTTGGGAATGATGAACGAAGCGGTGCCGTTGTTGTGAGTGAGGTTGCGGTTTTGATCTTGAATGGTCGGGTTGTCATTGTCAGTCGCCGACACGACGCGGTGGAGCGGAACGTCACGTGTGAGCGGAAGGTCGCGAGGATTGAAACCCTCTTCCGGTAGCGGTTCGACCGGCTCCGCGTCGCTTTGCCCCTGCACGACGGTGCCTCCCAGCACAACGATCGATTCGTGATGCCGAACAGAAAATCGCACCTCAATCGGCTTGGTTTCCGATTCTCGTTCATTCGTCCTGGAGAACAGAATGTTATCTTCAGTGTACTTGTGCGCAACGCTAAGTTCCGGATTCGCACCGGCGATGGGCCGAGGCGACGAAACGGTTCTGGTTTCGTCGTCATCAAGGTCTTGGCCGGATTCTTCGGTGTTCAGCGGTACAAAGTAACCCTCATCGGCCGACAACCCGTCGATCTGCTGAAAACGCAAAGTGGGGGCGCCCCAGTCGATGTTGACCGTCAAACCGCGCTCGCCCTCCTGGCCGATGTCCAGTGTCAGGATTCCGACCGCGTTGTTCACGTCGGCCTGTTCCAACACGGTCGTTCGCACGCTCTGGGCATCAAAGAAAGCGGTTTCCGGAGCCTCTTCCTCGGCAGCCAGAAGATCGGCATCCAGCGGACGCGGCGCAAAACTCCTGGCAATTCCCTGATCTTCGCCGGTGTTGATCTCGATTCGCTCGCCCAACGAGATCACGCCTGATTGCGGATCGCTTCCGGCGGAGAGGTAGACCGCCGCGTCCTGCCGAAGCACCACGTGGCGAGTTTCCGTCGACAAGTTGGTCGTTGCCGCGCCGGCGGCAGCAGCACCGTCGGCTGTCGAACTGGTTTCAATCGTGAAGTCCACTGGCGTTCGAGTGGTCTTCATTTCAGCATGCAGTTGAACGGCGTCATCAAGTCGGATTTGAGTTTCCGAGTCGAAATCGATTCGGCCGCCGGTGCCGCGTGCTACGATTTCGGGGTCGTCCTTCAAATCCAAACCCTCATCGGTCGTATCGACGTCAACAACACGGATCTCGCCGGCCGCGATGATTTCGATTTGGCCGTTGTCGGTTTGAACGATCTCGTCACCTCCGGCATCGGACGACGCCAGTCGAATCGAATCGACTTCAACAATCTTCAAATCTCCGCTGGCAGGTCCAACAACACGAGCCTGCAAGTCATTGATGTTGGTCGACAACAAGATAGATTCAGGCTGATCATCGGATTGATTGTTGGCAACCAACGTCAAATCGTCACCGACAATCCGGCGATCATCGTCCATGTCGGTATCCAGAATGTCGTCGCCCGCGGACAGCTGCAGGTCCGCTGAACCAGAAGCAACCACTCGAGTCACCAGAATGTCGCTTTGCCCGCCACGAGTGGTCAGCGTGACATCGCGAGTGGGTGTTGTCCCGTCGGAATCATCCGCGCCTCTCACGTTGTCGCTTGCCACGTCGACGGCGGTGATGCTGCCGCCGGCATCGATCGTGATCGAACCGTCACCTGCGATCACCGATTGAAGTTCCATCGGCGCCGTGTCGTCCAGCCCATCCTGTCGAAGACGAATGTTGCCCTGATCTGCAAACAGTTGTCTGACGACCGTTGCCCGCGTTGCTTCCAAATCCAGGTCGATGCCGCCAGTATCGGTCGTCGCCGTCAATTCGGCGACACTGCGCAATTCAACTCTGGCAACGTTTCCAATCCCCGACTGGGCAGTGACGATCAGCCGGCGTGCAATCACATCGGCTGTGTCATCATCGGAAGCGTCGTTGACGGTAGCCGAAAAAAGGTTCACGTCTCCCTCACCGGCATCAATCAGACCGATAGGAATTTCGCCCGGCAGGTTGGCCAAATGAATGTTACCGTCGGCGGCACTTGTATCGGCATTCAAAGAGACGGTTGCGACCACATCCACGGGGTTATCCAGCTGGCCGATACCTCCCACACCGGCAACGAAGAAGACATCACCAGAACGGACATTCGCCGGTGAGGCGGTGGCTTCCAAGTCGACGATCGATGTTCCGCCGGTAAGTGTCGTGGTTGCATCGGTCGCAACCACGGCACCATCAAACAATTGAAGGGATCCCGTTGTGGTGATGGTCACGTCGTTTCCGGAAGATTCAACAGCGGCAACCGACAGATCGCCATCGGAATCATTCACGACAATTTCTCGGGCGTCGATTCCTTCGATCGACCGGATTTGGTTTCCTGCGTTCGACAGGTCAACCGCGCCAGTGCTGCTGACGATGAATCGATCGACCGCTACAGAGGTTGCCGGCGCCTGGTCGATCCGGCCGGCGACATCCTGCCCCATGCCAATTCGCAGTAAGCCGCCGGCGGCAACCACGTTGCCCAGTCGAACCGTCGACGCGTTGGTGATGGTGATCGCATCGAGTGAAGAACTGCTTGTCAATTGTCCGCTGCCGGTATCGACCGCTCCGCCGCCGGCGATGATTTGAATCGTCCCGTCGCCGACCTGCACGTTTGCGCCCGATTCGACCGAAACCAGTTCACTGCTTTCAAGCCGCACCATTCCATCGACGTTGCCCAACGTGGTATCGACGTCGGCTACGATCGCAATGCGTGGCGCGGTCACCAACAAGTCACGCTGGATCGTGACCGGTGCGCCCAAACGGGCCGATTGCCCGGCGGTCACCTGAACGTCGTTGACTTCCGACACCGGTCCATCCAACAGCACGTCACCGGCGGCGAATATCGAAAAGTTACCTGTGCCGGATTGGCCTTCGACCTTGTGAACCAACGTTACATTGCCGGCCGAACGGATTTCCGCGTCGTCGACCGGCAATAGCAGGGCAGTGTCTAACCGTACGTCGCCACTGGTGGAGGTGCGAATCTGCGAACCGAATAGCCGTGTGGTCGCAGCGCGCAGGTCAACCACTCCAGCGGTGATTCCAATCGTATTGATTTCGGCCTGGCCGGCGCGGATGACCAATCCATTGAGGTCCAAATCGCTACCGGTACCACCTGTTGTTCCGACGGCGCCTTGAAGACGCACCGTTCCGTCAAGCGTGGCGCCGCGAGCATCAAGACGAAGCGTATCACCGACACCGTCGGCTGCCGTGATCGAATCAAAAATCTGAATTCGGCCCGCCGCGTCCGCGGTCTGCGCGCTACCAGAATCGATCAGGACCGCTGCATCAATTTCGACCGGTCCCAAGACGTTGATCAATCCGCCGGAGGTTCGCACATCCACGTTTTGAAGCAAGACCGAGTCGCCCGACAAGTCGATCGCACCCGTCCCGCCCGGCAAAACGCTAATGTCACCGGCGATGGTCAAATCACCCGCCGTCGACAGAAAAATGTTTCCCTGTCGCGATTCGATCGACGCGCCCGTCACCAATTCATCATTGGCTTGAGCGATCACCGAATCCACGATGACAGGTGACCGAAGCTGAATCGAACCTGCCACGTCGCGAAGCAGCAAATCGCCCGCCAATTCCACCGGTTGAGAGTCGAGCGTGACGTCCGTGACCGAATCAATCGCCAGATCGTTGACCAAAGCACCGCCGAAACGGTCCGCACCGCCAATTTGCAAGACGGTTTCCGCTTGTTCGCCGAAATCGAACCGTAAATCCAAACCGGAGCGGCTGGCCGAAATCGGCGCCATCGAAAAATCAACCGTCGTTTCCGATCCAACGATCGTGACATCACCATCAAGAATCACACGGCCGATCACTTGCAGGTTGCCGGTACCCAAATCCAACAACGATCGATCACCCGGCGAACCGACAAAAACGTTGCCCGTCACCAACAAATCATCATCATCGATCGAGATCAAAGGTTGTGGTTCAAAACGGATGGTTTCCGAAGCGATCTCGACTCGATCACCAACCGTTTGCCCGCGGTCAGCAAAACGAAGGTTGGTGGTATCGTCACCTTCACTCGGCAGCACCTGCACGTCCAATCCGCTGGGCAAGTGCAGGTTCAATTGGTCGTCGCCACCGAGGGTATCCAGTACGATTCTTCCGCCGGTGATCTTCGTCGGATCAATCGGGTTGGTTGCTGACGAAAGACCATCGGGATGGTTGCTAATCGGGATCACTTCCCCACCATCGCCAGTCAGTGAAAGACCGCCGCCGGGTGCGATTTCCAAGTTCACCGTTTCCGACGCTTCGGTACCGGTAACCATCAGGCCCATCGCCGTCAGCTCCGCCGTTGCGTTCAACACGAATCGCGGTTCCAGCGACCGAACCGAAGGCGAAAACAACCGCTCGGCGCGAATCGGTTGTGGTTTCGGCGGGTCGGCCCCTTCTTTCCGCCGGGCAATGGAAGCTTCCGCCAACCACCTGCCAAGCCGATGGCGCAGCTTCCGAAGCGTTCGATGCGCAAACGGTCGTCTCGGTTCAGGATTCAGCATGGTGCGAAAAGGCCAGTATTTTTCCGAAAAGTAGCCATTCCCCATGGTAATCGACGCCCCCGGCAAACCGCCGTCGAAACAGGGGAATGCACCGACCCGGCTCGACGAGAGCAAGCATGTTCCGCAAAGTCAACTTAGGGGAACTAGCGTGGCTTTTCCGCCTGATGGCGACTTTGACGACTATTCCGATTCTACTGGCCACCGGGGACGATTTGGCTCGACCAAAGCTCTAGTGGTTTGCAGTAGCGAAAGTCGCCAAGACTGTCGGCAATTCACAATGCGGCCGAAACTCTTGGCGAGTTTCGCTACCCTGAATTCAAACGGTGACGATCCACACCAACCAAGGCGTTCGACGATGCGGAGCAAACGTGATAGTAAAGTCTGTTTCCTCCGTCTGTCAGGCGTCCTTCTTGGTGTTGTCTTGCTGATGACAGGACCTGCCCATGGCCAAGGTCCGTCGGAACTGAGCTCGCCTCAGCTTCTGCCCGCGCCCGCTTCATCCCGCGATTCGCTGGCGGAAATGATTCGTCACGAACCGCCTGCCGAAGAACGGCCGTCCCACGCCTCCGACTGGTCGAGCGAGTCGAACGAACGAGCAAGGCCTTCGGCAGACCGGTCGACAGCGGCAAGGCTGATGCGGTTGAACAAGCCGATCACCGAGATCAAGATCGATCTGTATGTCGACGATGAAAGCGTTCCCGATGACTTGGCATCGCGACATTCACCACCGCAAGAAGAGGTTTGGATCACTGCGTTGGCAGTTGAAGCTCCCCGTCCCGATCGCTACACGATCGGATTCATGCACAGGCCGTTGTACTACCAACAGCCCAACCTGGAACGTTGCGGACGAAGCTTTGACTATTTTCAGAACGCGGTATCCGGGATCCAGTTTTTGGCAAATACAATCGTATTGCCGTACAAAATGGCGAAAAACCGCCCCGACTGCCCGGTGCCATCTCGCGGTGATTGCCAATCGTGCCAGGCCTATCCCAGCAGCCTCAACCCCTTGCCGCTGGATTGCCAAGCGACGTTGACCGAAGCAGCGACGCTCGCCGGTTTTTCGTTTCTGCTGCTTTGATTCACCACGAAAACCAATGAACGTTGCCCGACAGTTCGGCCTTTCGATCGGTGATGAAGTGGCTCCTTCGGTCAAGACGGCGGTGATCGAGCAGGTTCGCGATTCCGCCGATCGGCATCTCGGAATCAGTTTGCGGGACGTTCAAATCGCGGCGGGCCAGCAGTTACTGCGGCGATGCATTGTGGAAATGGAAACGGGTGAAGGCAAAACACTGACCACCGTCATTCCCTGTGGCGTGCTGGCAAAGTCCGGAAAGAAGGTTCTGGTCGCAACCGCCAACGACTATCTGGCCGATCGAGATGCCGGGTGGATGAAACCGCTGTACAACGACCTTGGGTTGTCGGTTGGACGCGTGACATCGCAATGCAATACCCAGCAACGGCGTAATGCCTATTCGGCTGACGTGACCTACGGAACGCTACGCGAATTCGGATTCGATCACCTCCGTGATCGCCTGGACCAGCGAAGTGCCGACGGGCCGTCGGAGAAGCTTGCCAGGAACGATCACGCCCCCGACGCATTGGTGGTCGATGAAGCTGATAGTGTGCTGATTGACGAAGCGCGCACTCCGATGGTGATCACGGCGCCCACGTCTTCGATCGACGCCCCGACGGAAGCTTGTTACCGCTGGTGCGCGCAGGTCGCCGGCAGCTTCCGCACGCCTGAAGATTTCTTGACTGTCGAATCTGACATGATCGCACTGACCGATCGCGGTCGGCGGCGTTTTTTGAAGATGAAGATGCCGGACGAAATGGCCCCGCTGACAACCACTGACATTCTGCATGCACTGGAACGAGCGATCTGGGTCAACCAGGTGATCGATCGAGACGTGCACTACTTGATTCGCGATGATCGGATCGAACTGATCGATGAGTACACCGGCCGCGCCGCGAAAAGCCGGGTTCTAGGAGGCGGCTTGCACCAGGCAATCGAGGCCAGAGAAGAATTGCCGCTGACATCACCTTCGCTGCCAGCTGCCCGGATCACGGTGCAAGATTTCGTTTCAAGGTTCCAACATCTTTGCGGAATCACGGCAACCGCTTGGGAGCAACGGCGTGAATTTGGCGACGTCTATGGACTTGCTGTTCAGCGCATCGGCCCCCACGTGCCCTCTCGCCGCCACATCGAAACGCCAGTGGCCTGCCGCACGATCGCGGAAAAGTATCGCCGCATCGCTGATGAGGTTCAAAACCTGATTCGTCAAGACCGCGCGGTCTTGATCGGAACACGCGACATCATGCGGTCCGAACAACTGAGCGATGTGCTGAAGTCACAAGCGATCGATCACGTGGTTCTCAGCGCGCGGCATCCCAAACAGGAAGCAGACATCGTTGCTGGCGCCGGCCGGCCAGGACAGGTCACCGTGGCAACCAACATGGCCGGTCGAGGAACCGACATCGCTCTGGACCCCCAGGTCGCCTCTGCCGGCGGATTGCACGTGATCGTCAGCGAACCCCACGCCGCCGCGCGAATCGACCGACAATTGATCGGGCGTGGGGCCAGGCAAGGCGATCCCGGTTCGGCAAGATGTTATGCGAGCCTGGAGGATGAAATCATCGATCAGGCGTTTTCACCCGATCGCGCCCAAAAAATCCGTCTCGCCGATACCGGGAAGCTGCTCTCTTTTGTACGCACTGCTCAGCGAATCGTGACGCGTAACCATCGCCAGCAGCGCAAGCGTTTGACCGCCCAAGAAGCGAAGCTGCAAGAATCGCTCCGCACACTCGGCCTCGATCCGCATCTCGATTGCTTGCCCTAGCGCCCTTCTGCTTTTTATCTCTTCGCGTCTTGGTGTGAGCCTGCTTGCGGGCACGGGCGGGGTGGGACTGTAACGGTCAGCCAAACTGTCTAGTGTTGCCAAAAAACAACGCTTGTAGCGGCAAATGAACAAGTCTGGAAAGCTGGCTAATTTTGAGGGCCGTCAGCTCCGCAAATGTGTGGATTTTCCAGGGTTTTTTCTACAATTCGCTAAAGGCTTGCGTACCCTTGAATTGTTGCCTTGTCGACACCCGGAGGGAATGATGCGCTTGTGCGTCACCCTTCCGGAAAACATCGTCCATTCATCTCGATCAACCATCGCCAATGATTCGTTCAGCCACTTTCCGAATCTGCCAAATCGTTGTTGTCGTCGCATCTACCATGGCGGTCGGTATTTCTTCATCAGCGTTTGCCCAAGAGGGATGCTGTTTCCAGCCCGCCTACCGGCTGCAATGTGAAACGATCATGGAACCGCAGCAAGTGCAACGGTTTCGGGTCGCTTACGACACAGAATATGTCACCGAGGATGTCACCAGTTATCGAAACGTCCTGAAGTCTCGGCTGGAAGAACGTGAGTATCGCGTGGCCAAACCGGTTGTCGAAACCAGTTATCGCGAAGAACGTTACACGATTCTCAAACCGGTCACCGAAACTTCCTATCGTGATGAAACGGTGACTCAAACGAAGTACGTCACCGAAACTGCCGAACGAGAAGAAACGGTGACGACCTACCGGCCAGTTGTCGAAACGCAGTATTACCAACAACAGTACACCGTCCAACGTCCCGTCGTCGAAACCCAGTATCGCGATCAGCAATACACCGTCCAACGTCCGGTTGTCGAGACACAATATCAGACGCAGCAGCACACTTCGCTGCGCCCCGTGACGACCATGCAAAACCAAACGGTGGATGCCGGCGGATACGTGGCCCAACAAGTCGTCGTGCCGGGGCAAACTCGCTACGGACTGCAATACGTTCGCGGAGCCTATGCGACACCGGGACCGCTGGGGATTTTTGCCCGGGTGCAAGGTGGTTACTACTGGACGCCGCAAACCACTCCGGCAACAGTTCAGACTCAGTATGCCTATCGTCCCAACTACATCACTCAGCAGGTTGCCCAAACCTCGTACGTCCCCGAAGTACAGCAAGTGCAGGTTCCGGTCCAGGTCCAGCGGATGCAAACCGAAGTGGTGACGCAGCGTGTTCCAATTCAAGTCCAGCGAATGCAAGCCGAAACGGTGACACAGAACGTACCGGTTCAGACCACGCGGATGGTTCCCACCACCGAGGTGCGAAAGATTCCCTACACCGTCCAAAAACCGGTCACCGAAACCTTGACTCGCCGGGTCCCGATCCAGCAGCAGAAGTGGGTCCGGGAGGAAGTGGTTCGCAAGGTTCCCGTGCAAACGACGCGTACCGTTTACGAAACTCGCAAAGAACAGGTGTCCGTACCGTATTACGAGCGGGAAGCGGTCGTCCGGAAGGTGATGCGGCCGGTGACGCGAAAGAAGTTGGTGCCTTACACCGAAACAGTCATGGTTCCGCGACAAGTGGTCCAGCGAGCCCCGTTGTCTTACTACGACCCCTGGAGCCCCGCGATTCGCACCGGTTATTCCTCCTTCTCCATTCCAATGTCCGAGACCGTGATCTCGCCCTCCTCGATCGGTTCTTCAGTCCTGGTGCAACCCAAATCGGAGGGAGAACTCGATCCGCCAAAGTCGCACGACGATTCACCGCGGACCAAGCTGCAGAAGGTGGAAATCGACGCCCCAGAAAATGCTCGGCTTGAAGGGGAAGAAAGCGATGCGGGCGAGGGCGATGAGGTGGATGCCGAAGACCTGGAAGACCTTCCCGCACCACAGCTTGACGCCCAGGAAGCGGGTTGGCGAATCAAGTGGAATCCAGTCTACGCCCGCGAGGTGTGATCGTCGGCCAGGAGTGCAGGCACGCCAATCGGATTGGTTGTGCGTCGGTCGGTTTCGCTGGTTACGCACCGAAGGTGCAGACATTTGAGAGCGTCCGGCTTAGCTAAGCCAAGAAGCCCGAAGGGCTGACACAAGCCTTGCCGGGGTCGACAGGCCCCGGTTTCTAACAATTTGTGATCCAAGCCACGAAGTGGCGACACAAAATGAGGCGGGTGCAGATATTGACTCAGCAAATTCTTTTGTGTCGCCACTTCGTGGCTACTGATTGAATGTGCTTGCACACCGGGGCCTAGCGGCCCCGGCAGAAGTTGTGTCAGCCCTTCGGGCTTTACGTTCTTTGGCCGACTAGTTCGCCGTAGAATCAGCGCTGCGCAGTGAGCGAATGAATGCTCCCAGCGCCGCGGCGGCGTATCCGGGAACCATCAAGATCATTCCCACCACCGACGCTACCATGGCGGTCGATACTCCGAGGGCAACATCAGACGGCTTGGGAGTCGCAGCGCTCATGGCGATCACTTGATACGACGCCATGATTCCTCGCAGCGCCGCAAAGATACCGATCAACATCGGTGTGTGCACAATCAAGATCAGTGAAGCGGCAGCCATCGGCCCTTTGCCGCGGATCACGATGACCAGCGCCAGCACAAAACTGAACAATCCGGCCAACGGCAACAGCACCACGTACGGAAATCCCAATGCCGAGAAAACCCAGCTGAGCATTGACTGCTGAGTAGCCGTGGCTTGGGCGAGGGGAAGCATCATGAATTCTCTCGGCGGTGGGTGGGGAGCGAGCGGGGAAGGGATCAGGTGACCAATCCCTTGGTGACAGTCATGAAGACATCTTCCAGCGTTGGATCGCGATCATGGAACGAACGCATGCGGACACCTTCCGCGATCAGCTGTTCCATCAAGTCGGCAAGGCCTTCATCGTCGGTTTCCAGCTCCGCGACCACCCCGGTCGGCTCCATCTCCAGCGAACGCAGATCGGGGCTGCTGCGCAAAATCGACAATCCAGCCTCCTCGCCGACAGTGAACTGGATTTCGACAATCCGGTTGCGGCGAATCTGGCGGTAAACGTTTTCGATCGGCCCGCTCATCAACAGTTGTCCGCGTTCGATGATCCCGATCGAGGTACAGCAATCGGCAAGCTCGGTCAGAATATGGCTGCTGATCAAAATGGTCTTTCCCATTTTTCGCAGCTCCTTCAACAGCGCTTTGACCTCCACTCGCGCTCGCGGATCAAGACCGCTGGCCGGTTCATCAAGAATCAGCACCGGCGGATCGTGCACCAGGGTTTTGGCCAAACAAAGTCGCTGCTTCATTCCTCGCGACAATCCGTTGACAAAATCATCCCTTTTGTGCGTCAGATCCAGCAGCTCCAGCACGTTGTCGATGATCTGCTTTCGCTCGGTGCGGCCGATCCGGTAAGCAACCGCGAAAAAATCGAGAAACTCCCACACCCGCATGCCGTCGTAGACACCAAAGTTGTCGGGCATGTAGCCCACCGCCTGCCGCACGCCGACCGGATCGGCCATCACGTCGCAACCGGCGACCGTACCGCTGCCGCGACTGGCCCGTAACAACGTGGCGAGAAAACGGATGGTGGTGCTCTTGCCCGCACCATTGGGTCCGATAAAGCCGAAGGTTTCCCCCGCTTCGATATTCAAATCGATCGCGTCCACGGCGGTGAAGTCGCCGTAGTCCTTCCCAAATCCGCTCAATGAAATCATAGGCTTGAATCCTGCTGCGAATCTTCGTTGCCTGGCCGAAGCGTGTCCCGGAATTCCGAAATCAGATTCAAATCTTTCTCAGGTTCCGGAAGCGGAGCATGTTTCAAATGAGCCAGCACGACCGTCTGCGACACCACTTGGTTTGCGTTGGGCGCAATCGTCATGCCGGGCAGGGACGTGTCGATCCTGGCAACCAACCGGGTGGAGCGATCCGGCATCGCCTCAGGCCTCGCCAAGCGAAGGATCATACGAGTCGTCTGCATCGGAAGTTCGTCGGTGATGGGCGGGGCAACGATGTCGCGGTATCGCAGGCTGACTTCCGATCCGGGCGTACAAGGCCCCACCGTCGCAATGCGAACGTTGTCCTTGTCGATTTTTTCGACCACGTAGGCGTCAAACAGTTCGTAGTCGGTCTGGTTGACCAGTTTGCCCTGGGCATCCAACGTGATCGAACCGCCAACATCGATCATCTGCTCGGTATGAACCAGTTGAGTATTGTTGCTGTCAACCGCCAATCCAGCCAACGACGGGCCTTCCGCAAAAGAGGTCCGAAAAACCGGCTCGCTGCCAGCCTGTTCGTCCCAAATGGGAACGGCCACCCCGTCCACCGTGTTGAACTCGATGTCGTAGGACTCGGACAACGAATTGTAAATCGCGACCACGCGCGACAAGTGACCGCGATGATAGTTTGGTTGCAGTTCTAACAGGGCAAGTTCGGTCTGCTTGCGAGCGAATCCGATATCCAACCTGGCGGCGCGGGCCACCCAGGCTGCTCCGGCAACCGCGATCAACGGAACCGCCAACCAGGCATACTCCAGACGACCGGCCAAACGAAAAACCAGGTAGTTGATCGGCACCAAAATCAACAGGTAATAGCCAAGCGATCGGATGACCAGGGACGAATCGGGAATCTCGATCCCCGATTCGCTTTTGAGAATTTCACGGCACAACCGAATCGCATCGCTGCTTTCCGTCCAACCGCCGATTCCGGTCGACGAATCGACATAGGTCAACGGATCCAGGCGGCTGGCCGCAACCGACATCGCGTTTTCCTGGTCAATCGAAGTGCGGAGGACGGCGTCGCGAGCAGTGATTCGAAAACCGGAATTCAATGCCGGGTCGGTTTTGATCGACGGGTGATCAAAATACTGTTGAACAATCAGGCTTTCGTCGGACGCATCAGCCGACTTGGTAAACTTGCGGCGAGGACGTTGCAGCAAGATGGCGTTGACAAAGCTGTCGTACGATCCCCAAGTGGTCAGCCAGTCGCTGGTCACGTCAAAACGCGGCTGCACGACTCTTCCGTTGCCAACCTGTCGGACCAACACCAGGTTTCCCGAATCACGAACGGCTACCGCATCAGCAGCAGCCTGGCCGTCGACAGCCACTCGGCCCGACTGACTCTTCAACTGGGCAACCTGCTTTTCGGTCGATGGATCGTTCGCCACCGCCCAACTGGTCAACAGCTCGGTCGCCGCACCCGGATCAAGCTCGATGTTGCCGCTTGGCCTTAGCGGCAACAAGTCAGCGATGGAAGTTTGCGAGATCGCATCACTGGCGGCCGCACCGTTGACAATCAAGGCTCCGCCAAAACGCACCCAATCGGCAATCGCTTGCTGTTGTCGCGGCGTCAGTGCGTCGGGCGATAAGTTGTCCCACAAAACCACCGCCGTGCTGGTCCAGTCGAGCATCGTTTCCGACAGCGGCAGCAAATCTTCCGTGGGCGGGAATACAATTCGATAGTTTGCCGCTTTGCTCTTGAAGGCAAACTCGTCGCGATAGGGACGAACCCAGTAGGAAGTTTGGAACTTTGCAAACCGCTCGGGCCGCGTCGTCAGGACGACAAAGAAAAACTCTTCCCCCGACAAAACGTTGAACGGCTGTTTTCCCGTGTCATAAAAGACCGTTCTGCCGGACGACACAAAACGGCTAGCCAAAAACGTTCGCTTCTGATCGTGATTGCCCGAAACGGGCGCGAGCAAGCGGTAGTCAAATCGGCGCAGCTGGCCTTTGGGAAGCACGATCGGGCGAATCGAAGCAATCTCGCCCTGCGCCGTTTGAGTTTCACCTGTCCGAAAGTTGGAACTGGACGCCGAGGCACGGCTGTGCAATTCACCACGTGAATCGACTTTGTTGCTCTTGAGTGCTTGAGAAGCGGTCAACCAATGCCCCGGCTTGATCCCACCAGAGGTGACGTTGGCGTCGCCGGGAAACGGTTGAGCAGGCCGCGAAGAAAAGTCTTCGAGCGGAGCTTCCTGTTTGTCTTCTTCGGCTTGATCAGTATCGCGCCGACATCCCTCGCACCCAACCACGAGAGGCAAACACAGAAGCGCGAGCAAAAACGGGACGCGCGGCATAGCGTTTTGGGATGAGCGGACGAAGCTGGACCGAGTTGCCAATCGCAGCTGGCAACGCCTTTCAGAATACGACGTTGCCGTCACCTTGTCGATCTTTCTGGCAACGTCGCTGCCGCGGTTTTACCAGATTGTCGACGGCTCGACCGCACCCTCGGCCAAGAAGAAGGAGGCCGAGGTACAGTGGATCGCGTCACAGCCGAGGTGCCGCCACGGTCAAAATTCTGGCGTGCGCCCCGGTGAATCAAAAACTTACCAGCCCATCACCATGTTCGATTCGATCGCTTTTCTGGCATGTTCCAGGTCGCTGCCAGTTTCCATTCGATACAGGCGAATGGCGTTGACTTTGTCGCCAGCCGACTTGCTCAAACATTCGCGAGCAACCGCACAGGGATCGATCGTGGGAGTAGTCAAACCGAGTGCTCCCTTGCTGATCACCCAAGTGTCCCGCGGCCGTTTGGTCAAACGAACGACTTCATCGTTCGGGTAGGAATCGGTGACCAACTCCCGAGCCGTCTCCTCGTTCTCGGCCCAGGTAATGATTATGTGTGAATCAGTTTCGACTTCAAAAAGCGGCATGGCTCGACTCCTTCATCATTTTTGTCGACAGAAGCTTGGCGGCCGGGCAGCCGCCACGCTCTCCAGCATACCGACGTAGCAAATCGGTGCAAAGATTTTGCGAAAATCGGGGGGTGCGAAGTGAAAATGTCCGCATCTTGCGGATGATGAAGAATCCGAAAAAAGAAGGGGTTGTCGCCAACCGCAGGCGATGCTACGCCCCGATTTGTCGGCGAGTTCGACCGCCACGACAATGCGTGTCGCGGCGGGAGGCAGAATGGCCTCATTTTTGCTGGTAGCGCCCGTTTTCCAGGCGGCGCGAGCTAGCGATTCAGCGCGGTGCCCTTCAGGCACAGAAAGCCGAAGGCGACGGCACAACCCGACACAATCCCCCACTGCATCGTGTCCATGTTGTTGAAGTATCGCACCAACTCGCCCCAGGCATCGAAAAACCAGCCACTGAGTGAGTACGCAGAGAGAAGAGCGGTCTGCATGACGAACCTGTCTTTTTCTTGGGTGTCCCGAATGTGTGCAGAGACGCCGAAAGGGCATTCCTGCTTGGCAAACGTAGGTCGCTGGGCCGCACCAGGAGGCAACAATCGTCCGTCGGTCGCCGAAAAACGGCCGATCGGGGTGGCCGACAGGCCGTCCCAGCCGCTACAACCGTCACCATCGGTCGCCAAGCGGCTCCAGAGGCCCTCCGCCACCCCAGGCCGCTCTTGCGAGCCAAGCCGGTGTCGATATAATTCGCCCTCTCGCTACCCCACGGCGCGGTAGCTCAATTGGTTAGAGCCCCGGACTGTCGATCCGGAGGTTGCGGGTTCGAGTCCCGTCCGCGTCGCTCAGCAAAACCCTGTCGTAGTAACAACTTACGGCAGGGTTTTCTTCTTTTCACCGGTGTGTGAATTTCTCCACAGTAGCACGATTTAGTGCCGTTTGGTACCCATTTAGTACCCGTAAAGGAACCACGAAGCGTCTTTGGCGTTGCTTTCGACAAGACGACAACAGCGTGACCAGCCACCAATCCATCGGCGGTCATTGTCACTCAACCGAGTCTAAGTCTGACGGAACATCAGCAGGCTCAAGGTCACGTTGCCGCGTACTTCTGACGGTCAGCACGAACACGGTGTCATCCTTGATGGTGAAGACCGCTCGATGGGTGTAACTGCTCCCAATGCCAAGCCGCCGATCCGACAGAGGGTAGTTGAAACCCTTCCGGCCATGCTCTCGTGAATGCGGGCACGATTGGGCGGTTAGAACTTCGGTGAGCCCGTCAATTTGTTCCAGAACAGTTTCTTGCCAACGGGCTGCTTGATCGGGCGAACGGTTTTCTTGCCACCAGATGAAGTTGGAATCGATGTCATCAAGAGCCTGACGAGTAACCCGAAGCCGAAAGCTCATTGGGCTGCACGGTCACTCTGTCGTCGCTCAAGCTCTGCTCTGACTTCGTCCATCGAGTAATGACGCCCAGCTTCCATATCGGCGATACCCTGGCGAATGGCATCTTCATCTTCACGAGCCCGCAACGCGTCCATTGCCTGAATGTGGATTTCCTTTTGTACAACTACGTATTCTCGGTTCGTAGTCGGGTCAATCACGCCATGAGCGAGAAGGTCGTTGATTTGATCGGTGGAGAGTTTTGCAGCCATACAGTAAGTCTATCACAACCCGGTCAAATAGGCAAAAAATGCTCGGCAAATGTCCGTGGGTCAGCCTCTAATTCTTCCACGGCATTCTTCGCTCTTTGTGCAACATATCGCGGAACCAGCCACGTTTGGTTGACTCAACCACTTCGGCAGATACCACGGCATTGGCTCTGTTTTCGCTGGCTCGACTCCCCTCTTCTGCATCGATGTGAACGTCAACAGCATCATTCCTTTCCTGAGCAACGCCCTGAACTAGCAACGTTTGCTTTTGCGAAGTGTCGAGACGATCCAGAAGGTCGTCGATAATGTGGTCTTTCTTTTCAAGCTGCATCGACAATAGCTCAACCGTTCTTTCAAGCAGTGCAAGTGTCGAATTATTTTCGCCTGATCTCGCGTTGCCGTCAGAACGACGTTCATCGCTCGCTTGGTTTTCTTGGGCAGGCCACTGGTAGCCCTTTGCATTCATGTAGGCATGCAAGACCTCATCCGAGTATTCCCAAGTAAACGGCTTGTTGTTTCGTTTGAGTTTCCGAACCTCTTCGATGGACGGCCGGATTTTTGATCGTAGGTCGTGCTGTTCATCGTCCTGTATTGGTTCAAAGAACCGACGAATACTGCTGACTGACGTGCCCGTATATTTTGCAGCCTGTTTCTTGGTGTAGTACTCCATGTAGATCGAGGGAAGTTTCAGTTGGATGCTACACCTGTTCTGCGAAGACCGCAAACGATGAGCAATACTCAGTCACGGTTGTTCGACTGCTAGCTCAGGAGCATGCTCCGTGCCACAGCAAAGCTCACGGAATGATTGCCTATAGACGAGAACAGATGTTCAAGGAACATGGCTCGATTTGTGGTTGGGCACGCCCAATGAATCAGCATGGCTGTGGCTGCTGTTGTGTTCAGAACTAAGCTCAAGATTCTCGGGCCCGCAACGTTGAGCATGGTTCGGCAATGACACTGATCAACCAGGGCAAAAGCCGACCCAAACCGCAGCCGCTTCAAGGAACGTATCCCTGCTTGAGCAAGCTCGACGCAAGGCTCTGAGCATAGCTCAAGTAATCGCAGAGCAAGCAGTGCGAGCCATGCTCAGTTGAACTTGGCTTCGTGCTGGGATTAGACAACCGATTGAATGAAGAGCAACCGCAATTGACGCGAATTTGATTGTGTTCTGATTGGAAAGAGAGGAACATGAGCCCGTCTTTATTGTGCTCTGTGGAAACTTCTCTTTCGTCCAACGCCCAGCTAAAACCTCGACGCCCTCGAACCACAAGAAACAATGGGGTTGCTCAGCTTTCAGTCGTAGAGCACGCGTTGTGTCCGCTCGACACACGTGTATCTATCCAACCCGGCTTGATCCACGAAACGGCCTATGAGTTCTCCGACAAACACCGAAATCGCAGGACCGCACAGGTGCAGGTTGGGGCGGCTTTTGGGCTTTCACCGAGCGACGAACTGTACTTGCATGGCCTGCTGTCACTCACGTTCGCTCAGAATGAACCATCAGCGAATCTGTATGCAACACCCAACTGGTGCTTACGGCAACTTGGCATCATCGATGTAGGGCGGGATGGAGGAAAGCGATATCAGGATTTTCGAGCGGCCATACACCGACTATCCGGTGTCCAGTATTCCAACGACCATTTTTTTGATCCGCTACGCGGGGAACACCGAACAGTTTCTTTTGGCTTTCTGAACTATTCTCTGCCAGTTGATCCTCGAAGTTGCCGAGCTTGGAACTTTGTGCATGATGCCCAGTGGTACTCGTTTTGTGAATTGGCTCGGGGAAGCTTTAGTTTCGACTTTTGCATGTACCGGCAGTTGGACTGTGCCGGACGACGACTATTTCTGCTGCTCCACAAGATGTTGTATCGAATCAAGCAGACGCCGAAGTTTGATCTGCGTCACTTGACGGTCAACGTGTTGGGCTACTCGGATTCGTTGCAGACGAAACAGCTCAAATCGAAACTTTCACGACTACTCAAGGCCCTAGTTGATCTCCACGTGATAGCACTTCCAGCAGGTTGCAAGACGCCATCTGATCTGATCGCAAAACAAGAGAAGGGGAGGTATGCAGTTCAGTTCTTTCGTGGGCGTTACTTTGATGAAGCCGTCTCTCAAGGATCAATGACTGATCTTGAGTCACCACTCGTCGAACCGCTGACAAGCATTGGATTTGACCAACGCGACGTGTTACGCATCATTCGAACATACCCAAATGCACTCGTGCAAGAATGGGCCGATATTACGCTGAGTGCTGTGGAACACAACGTCGTCAAGCAATCGCCACAGCAGTACTTCCGCTACCATATTAAGCGGGCACACGAAAAGAAAACGACACCACCAGACTGGTGGCGTGAACTCAGGAAGCAGGAGATAGAAGCTCACGCGTCGGAAACATCACTGGCACAGTCAGACCAAGCGTTTGATACTTTCCTTGCGAAGCAGGGGAGAGAAGCTTTTGAGAAAGTGATGGAGCGAATGTTCACCGAACTACGGCAAGCGGGTCAGTCAGAGCACGACGCTCGAAGTAACGCCGAGCATATCGCCCGTACGAATATGCGGCGGCAGTTTCGTCAAGGCAGTGGGCCCGAAAGCGTTGGCAACTTGCTACAGCGTTACCAATAACGACAGGAATGCGTACCGTACTTGGCGTGACCTTTCCTTTCTCAATTCCCGTACTTGGTGTGACCTTTTGGCTGTCATGCACCGTACTTGGCGTGACCTTTTTTTGGTTGAAATTCGCCGCCAACGTTGTGGCAAAGCCAATCTCTGCTGATCCAGCTTGTACGCCAAAGAAATAGTCTTCAAACAATAGAAACAAAGAGCGGCTAAAGCCAATTGCTTGGAAATTTGAGTGATGAAAAAAACAACCGAAAAACGCGGTGTGAGCCGCTATCAGAATTTTGGCAGGGTTACCCTGCCGCAATAGGCAAACTCGGTTCACACGCGAACTATTGGCTGAGATTTCCCGGTGAAATTCGTGTTGCGGCATCGCCGAGTTTCACCTTTTTATGCGATGCACATTTTTTTCAAACTCGTGGATTGCTAACCGCCTGAAATTTGTGTCCACGACCGTGTCTATGGACGTGTCCCACTGTGGACACAACAAAGCCGTCAACTTTGTTGCTTTGGAGCCAGTATTCGTCAAAATAGAACTACCCATTTCAGGTGAATCTCTTACAGAGATTACTCATCCACACTCTTCCTCGTGCCCGCCCCCGTTGCCTCCAAGCACCGGCCCCGCTCTGCCACCCGTGGACTCGTTGAACCAACGCCACGTTGGCCTGCCGTACTACGATTTTCTGCACTGCATCGAGTCATCTCAGCTCAACTTCTGTCTCGTACCTATCCACGCCTCTACGACTACCAAAAGAAGGCCAAGCGAGATTTAGATTCGTTGACCGATCTTCCCGGCACCAAGTATCTCCATCGCTACGAAGCCAAATCAAAGTTCCAAGCTGACCTTTACGTTATCACCGATCGTGGTTACCAACGCTGCCTTGATGCTGGTGTTGATCCGAAAACCGTTCCCAAGCAGTATCATTGTCATCAGGCGCTTTCAAAAGGCCACCAATGGGCGCTTTCGCTCAGCCACCAACCCCCCAAGCATTTCTTTTCGCACCAGGTCCCTACGCCAGTCATTTACGGGATTTGGTGTGAAAAGAAATGCGGGGCGTCCCCCAAAAGGTGGAAAGGCCAAAGCGCCTATCGCTGGCTGAGATTCAGCGCTCGGTGACAGTATCATCCACCGATTGGTGTGCAGATGAACCACGAGCGAAGCATCACTGACCTGTGTGTTCATCGCTACGAGTACGTTCGGAAAACACCCGGTACTGAAATCTTGGAAGAGGGCCGCTTTAGGACTTGCAAGACAATTGATTACCGAATCTTAGTAGGTTTATTGGGGAGGATCGTGTAGTTCCATTCCCCATGAAAATTGTCGCGTTTGATGATTACTTCCGAAAGCTGTTCGTCACTGACTCTCTTCCGCTTTTCATATTCGGACTCATCAAGCCACGCGTGAACTTCCAGACCTTCTTCTGTTCTGGTCGCGCCAATCAAGTTGACAACCACCTCATGGCTTTCCAACGGAACGCCTTGCCAGTTGCGGGTGATGTGACAGAACAATCGATGTTCAATCTTGTTCCATTTGCTGGTCCCAGGCGGATAGTGGCACAGTTCAATCTTCATGCCAGTTTCGTTGGCAAACTTTTGCAGTACCCAACGCCACAATCTGGTTCTCGGACTGTTGCTCCCACCACAGTCCGCCGTGATCAACAATCGCTTCGCCTTGGCGTGACGCTTTCGCCCCATCTTCTTCCACCAACGGCGGATCGCCGCGATGGCAAACTCAGCCGTGTCGTGGCTGATCCCCACCGACACTCCAGCCTCATTGTGCGTTACATCGTAGACGCCATAGGGAACCGCTTTCCCAAGTTCTTTGTCCGGGAAGTCGTGGGTCTTTACGCGGACCGGGTCACCCGACTTGCGGTACGTCTGGCCCGCGTTTTTCATCATTCCCAGCGGTTCTTTCTTTTTCGTATCGACCGAAATGACCGGCTGGCCGGTCCGCTGGTAAGCTTTGACTCGATCGGAGATATGTTGAAATTGACTGTCGCGGTCAGGATGCTGTTTGCCCTCGATCGTCTTCCGATTGCCCTGCAAGCTGTAGCCCGCAGACCGCAGAAGCTCACCGACCTTCGTGCTGCTGATCTCATAGCCCTGACGGTTCAACTCCTTGGCAAGTGTTCGCGTACTCTTGCAGGTCCAACGTAGTGGAGACATCGGATCGCCGCGAGTAGTTCCGTCAACCAGTTGCTCCAAGGCGTCAATCAAGTCGGGTTGTTCGGCCTCCCTCGATTTGCGACCTCCGCCTGGACGTCGCTGTCGGTTGCTCGCTGCGGCTTCGGGGTCATCCAGTTCGGCAATTCCGTTGCGAATCGTTCGATCCGACATCCCAGTCGCCGCGGCGACCGCGGCGATTCCTCCGCGTCCGAGCGAACGCGCTTCGGCAGCCGCCCATCTTCGACGTCCCCTTTCATCGAGGTCACCGATCAATGCGGTATACTTTTCGCGAATCCATTCAACAACATTTGCATCCGGCATCCCGCAAGTATCGGAAATCCTCCTGCCCAACGGCAAGATCAATACGGTAGCTTATTGTCTTGCAAGCCCTTAGGTTGGCGAGGGTGTCTAGGAGAAGAGTACCCATGTCAGTTGAAGGAGCATCGCGAGGGTGAGAATCGCGGTGACTGCGGTTAGGGTTTTTAGCAGTCGGCGATGGCGGGAGGTTCGTTGCTGTTGTTGTGCTGTCCACGCCAGGTGGTTCTGTTGGCTGACCATCCGATCAAAAACTGCCTGAGTGAAGGTCTGCGTGATCGGTGATGGGTCGGGAGAACCGACAAAGAGACCGCTGACGATTGGTGTAGTGTCTGTTTCGGAGGCACCGCAAGGTGTGCAGCTTTCTACCAACAAAGAACGCAAGGCAGACCGCCATCGCCGGCAACGAATCAACATGCGAACCAGTCGGTGATTGTGAGGCTGCGTGGTAGCGCGCGGGCTGCGAAAGAGACGGTGGATTCGGCTTTCGATTTGATGAATCGCGTCATCGGCCAGTGCATTCATTGATTCGACAGTGGGAATCTGCTCGGAATCAAACGTTTGCCCCAATGCGGAAGAGTCCTCTTTGTCGACGATTCGTAAACGCCGGAAAAGTTCCGCGCAATCTCGTTGATAATCGGTTTCCGACACCATCATCGTGACCGGACTCCACACACCAAGCTCACTGCGTATTTGCTCCAGGTCGCTGCCCACCGCTCGGCCGATTTTTCGTGCCGATTCCTCGTGTTCAAGCGAGCTTGAATCGACAATGACCAGAGTGCCGTTGATGCCGCTGTGGGGGAACCGCGCTGCTCGCAATCGTGTGCAAAGTTCTGACAACGATTCCTGGCATGCCGACGTTTCGACTGAAGAGAGCGATTCGATTTCAGGCACGACTTCCCGGGGAACGATCGCAGTCACTTGTTGGACGTCGTGAACCAATTGGTTGACGCGATCGAGCGATCGCATGGCGTCGGTCACGGCGGTCGATGCCGGTTTGACCGCGGTATCGGTCGCCACCGGAGCGGTCGTCAACGCAGTGGGGGAGGAGGATGTTGGGGCAATGACCAGATTGTCGGTTTCACCTTCACTTGTTTCGTGGTCCGCTTCTTGTTCTTGGGTTGATTCGGCGAGATCGCTTGCGGGAGCTTCGCTGTCGACTACTGGTTTGGCCGTTTCATCAGACTGGTCCGCATCGGATTGCTCGATCGAAGCTGCTGGTGCTGCGGGAACACGCCCCACTGAATCGGCATCTCGCAACAGGCCGCCATAAACACCAACATCACGGCAAAAGATCAAGATACGATCGTCACTCAGGTGCCAATCAATCGCTGGAGTCAAACCGGCATCGTCGGAAGAAGTGCTGTACCCCTCGGCGCCGACCCAGGAATCTTGTTGATGGCGGGTCATGCATCCCAAGACTAAAAAGCAGGGCCGTTGGGAAAGTGTCGCGCTATGCTTGGACAACATTGTGATACCAGCGTTCCAACCTTCGCGAATTCGAGTGTTGCCGACGGGCAAATCGGACATCCAAATGCGAACGGTGAAATAAGTGGTAAAGCAGGCCATGACCCACAAGGCCAACAATCCGACCGCCCGATCGATCGTCATGTAGTCGCCCCAGGCGATGCGTGACGGATCCAACGAGTACAACAACCAGGCTAGCGCAGCGAGCAGGACAAGCGAGATTCCAACAGCCGCAGCAGCATACACGGCAAGCGAAAATCGCAACCGCGACTTCAAGCGCTCGACAATACTCGGTTTTTCGTCGTCCGACATGGATCCAACTCGTATTAAGAACGAATGAGCAGGCTGTAGATGGTCACATTGATCGCAATCATGGTGCACGACGCTACCGTCCACCACACAATGCTCCGTCGTTGTTCGAGAGGGGCCGCACCGGGTAGGCTGCGAAGCCGTTTTGCGGGTCCGCGGCCGGCCGAATCATCGGCAAGACGTTGTTGCACTTCGACGATCCACTGCTGCAACGTGGGCGGGATGCCAAGGTGGTTGGTGATCGACGTGTTTTGCCCGGGGATCGAATAGAGACCGCGAAATCCCAGCAACACGCAATCATGGAAGACCCTCAGCACGCTATCGGAACGATCGCGGGCCGCGGCTTTCGCAAGCTCGAAAAACCGCTCGCTGCATAGCCGAGTGCCAAACAGGTTCGTTTCCAGTGGATGATCGTTCCACCACGATCGTCCTTGCCAGGGCAGGTCCAACATCAACTCGTCGGTCCAAGCCGCAAGTGCATAAGCGGCGGCTTCCCAGTCTTCTTGGTCGTGTACAACCCGCCGTCCGTCACGCAGTTGCCCAACCAGCGATTGGTGGAGTTCTTCGGCGGAAACCGGTTCTTGTTGTTCCAAACGTTCGACGACATCGAGCACGTTTTCGATGTAGCCGTCCACAAAACGATCGAAGGAATCGCGATTCATGCCTGTGCCGATTGGTCGTATGCGAAGATCGCGAATTGAAGTTTTGTACTCTGTTCACCCAATCGCACGCGCAGCGTTTGGTTGCCCGACAGTTCGCTGCGGTTGTCGATCAAGTCTTCGCGAAGCCGCAGCGCCAGCGTGCCGGTATCCAACACGTCGGTCCAGGCAGGTCCCTGGTTGCGGATTTCGTAAAAACTCCAATCCGATTGTGACGGAAGCAGTTTTGGTATGTTTTGCAGTAGCGATAATTCGACGCCACGAGCCCGCTTGCTGTACAACATTTCCACTTGTCGGCCGCTGCCGAGTTTCCAATCGAGGCGGCCGGGCGAGAGAAGTTTTTCCAACGCCTGTTCTGAAAGCTGGCCTCGGCGGACGCCCAAAACACAGCACCAACCGTTCATCGCCCATTTCGGATCCAGGCTGACCTGCATGCCCATGCCCGATCCGACAAAGAACCGTTGTTGATACGCGTTTTGCCCAACTGATGCGATCTGCGATTCGATACGAACTCGCAGGGAACGAAACAGCGGTCCCAACGCGTCGTGGTCGTAGGGGGCGATCGGCTGGACGGTTCGTTGCGGGGCAAACAGGTCCAGCGCACCGGCGATCCGGGCGAGTTCCAAGTAGGCGGTCCAGGGACGCACTCCGCCCGATTGATTCAAGACGCTGGTGACCGCGGCCCCTTGGTTCAGCGTTTGCAGCATCAGGATCCGCTGCAAGTCTCCCGGATGACAAGCATCCATTGCCGTGCTGTGGTCGTTGACCAGCTGGGCCAGCATTTCGACCCGCAACATGATCATGTCGTGAATGGGCCGCAGCATTCGATGACGCATCGCCGGCCAGGCGGCGCAGTCCAACAGCGGCGGCACGTATTGGTCATCCAATTCGGCGATCGCACCACCGGTGGTACCTCGAACAACCCGTGCAATTCGCAGGGTGTCGTATCCAGCCAGATCATCGGTCGACAACATCAACTTGAGATTGACGCGTCGAAAGATCACCGGTTCTACGCTGGCGCCGTCTGCTTCATCGGGAACGTGTACCTGAAGTTGCCGATAACGGGCTGCCGAATTGTCTTCTTGCGACGAGACATTCACACCGCCCAACTGCAAGCGAGGTACCGCCGCAAAAACGTCGACGGTCCGCCCACCCTGGATCGGGATCGAGGCGGGTGAGGATTCCGAATCGACCAGGCCCGGACGCAAATCGACTCGCTCGGTCGGTTCCCCCGGCGTCAGTTCGACCAAAGTTCCTTCGGGCATCTTTGCGCGGAGTGAATCGAGCTGAAAAAAACCCGCGGCAAGAGCATCCGGATTGATCTGGATGCCAGCCAGTCCATAGCTATACGGGCTCTGCCAGCGCTGTGAAGCGGTGTGGCTTTCGTGCCAATGGCGGTCCCAAGCTTGCAGGTGGTGCGGCCGAAGGAATAGCCCTTCGTGCCAATGGACCGGGAGATTCTGCATCGGATTCCTTTCCGAACGTTCCACGGATCGTCTCTGCGCCAGCACCGGCGGTTTGCGCAGCGCCAACGGTTGCAGGGAGATTAGCTAATTCGTCACAACACTTCCAGACGATAAAAACGGCAGAGTCGAAACGATCGAGTTTCACGCGCCGTCGACTGATAGTAACCCAGCAGGTCGAAAGTCTGTCTTGAGTTTTCTCCGACGCGGTGGTGTTGACTCCGTCCCCGTTCCATCCATCGTCTGCCGAAGAGGTCAGTCCCCCAAGTGTGATCAGACTTGTCTTGATCGTGCTGACTACCGCCCAGGTCACCTTGTTCGTTGCTTCACCGGCCACTTTGCCGGCGGATGGTGCCGAAGGTGACGGGCTACCGGTCCAGACTTCCGAGAGCCCGCCAAAAGCGAGCCCCATCGTCGACGAAGCATTGGCGTTGGAGGAGGGATTGCAGCTGGATGCCGCGATGATCGAGTCGGATCGGATCATCGACTTGCCGTTGCCGCAGGAGACGACTGCGCCGGAGCGTCTTCCAAGTCCTCAGCCAATTGAGATGCCTGCACCGGCCGAGACACCCGAAGCCCTCGTCCCGCCACCGCCCGATCCTACCCCCGCGCCGCTACCGTCGCCAAGCATCGGAGCACCGTTGGACTCGCCCCATGCTATCAATTCTGGGGAATTTCCGGTCCTTCCTTTCTCGCCATCGATTTCGACCGGCGAGCCGGTTGGTTTGGAAGCGACCCATTGTGACGGCCTTTGTATTGACGGAAGTTGTTCGACTTGTCGGGGGCAGTCGGTCGCCAGTCACTGGACGCCCTGGCAAAACCTGGATCGGCGATTGCCTGATTGGGACTTGCGCCGATTCAGCATTGGGAATCGATTTCGTCGGCAACGGTCGCACGATCGCGGCCTTGGTTACGAACGGGTGATGTTCGCGCCCAACGTCCTGGATACCGCTATCGGAACGCCTCACGTCGGACTGCATTATCAGTTGGACGCCGGATTGCGGACGCCCGATCGGGCAGAATATTACTGGGGTGCCGCCGCACCGGACGAGATCTCCGTCAACGCGCAGGACTTGCATTTTCGGATGGCGGTCGGCAACGACAAAGCGATGGCGTTGACCCAATACACATTGCGATCGCTCGACCCCGACCGCGCCCACAACACCACCGGATTCGGAGACATGGTCGTCGGCGCACAGTCGTTGTTGTTGGACGGCAAGAGGACGAAGCTGGCCACGATCTTTCGGACCTACCTGGCCACTGGCAATGCCCAGCGGGGTTTGGGAACGGGGCACACTTCGCTGGAACATGGACTGTTGGTCAGGCAATGCCTTTCTCCGGAAACCTACTGGTTCGGCGAGATCAAATATTGGCTACCGATCAAAGGAACTTCGCCAATCGCTGGCGACGTGCTGACGACCGGTTGGGGAGTGGCCAGCATCGCAGCGGAAAGTGATGTGTTCGCGTTGATTCCCACTTTCGAGATGCGAACGCTGAGTTTCTTGTTTGGCGGGCAAACGCGGGCGGATGGAACGGTTGACACCAGAGTCGACGGAACAACCGCCGTAGAACTTTATCCCGGCGCCCGGTTCGTTCTGGATCCGCAAAGCGATTGGGGATTGCTGGAGTTTGGTTTTTCGACCGGGATCACGGTTGCCGACAGCAACTGGTTCGACTCGCGCATCGTGTTTGACCTTCGCCTGATCCACTGACGCGATTCATCCGGGACGACGTTCGCTTTTCGGAACTGCGCGGCCGGTGGGCGATGCCGACTGGATCGCTTCGGTAAGTTCTTTGTGCGCCACGTCGACACCCGGATGAAGCTGCCGTGCATGATGGAGTTGCTCGATCGCTTCATCATGGCGGCCGGCTGATGCGAGGGCCAGCGCCAGGTTCATCGACGGGCCGGCGATCTCAGGACGCAGTGCCGAAGCGACGGTAAAGAATCTCACCGCCTCCTCGGTCGACTGTTGATCGCCTTGCAGCGACAGCGCCAACGCCAAATGGTGGTTGATCCAGAAATTGTCGGGATGCGCCCGCTGAGCCCGCCGTAGCACTTCGATGGCATGGGGATCTTTGCCGGCCACTGCCAGCGCCGCGGCAAGTTGGACTCGGCTGTAAGGAAGTTGTTGATGATCGATCCCCTCGGCAGCAAGCGACTCCAGTTCACTTGCATCGCCCGCCATGATCGCTCGCCGCAAACGGTTTCGATTCGGATCGGGATCGACAACGGCCAGCACTTCGAATGGCCAATTCACCACATTCTTGTCCCCGTGAAGCTGGATTTCTCCGATCCAAAAGTCAAGGGCTTCAATCACATGCGGTAGCAAAACGTCCGGCAGCTGTTTCAGCCGATTGGCGGCAACGGCCGGATCGGTGACGCCAGGTTGCAGGTGATATTCTTGGAAGGCGCCGGCGAGTGTTTCGATCGCGTGGTCGCTTCCGAAACCGTCGACGACAACTTTGTGATGGTCGATCGTTGTCATCTGCCGCGCGGCATCGAGGGACGACACAAAATCAAACGCCGCTTCGGCTGACTCGATCGCTACGTTCAGTTCGCTCCATCGCGAATGTAGACCTAGGAGAGTCGGTTCGCTATCGAGCAGATCCTTGCTGCGCTGTAGCATCACCGCCGCTTTCGCCAAACTGCTTTGCGGATGTTGGCTGCTGGTTTGAATCGATTGGTGAATCGTATCGGCCTGGTCCAAAAGTCGATCGCACTGGTGACTGACGGCGACTCGGTGTGCGATGCGCGCTTGATGGGCGCTGCGCCAATGAACGAAGACGACCGCCGCGAAGGTTATCAGGCAAGCCGCGGTGATCACTGCAAACGGATGTCGCTGAGCAAACTTGCGAGCCCGGTAGGCGACGGTGGGCGCGGCAGCTTGAGTCGGTTCGGCATCGAGTATCCGCTGCAGGTCGTCCGCGAAGTCGGCCGCGGTGGCATATCGGTGGACACGATCAGGGGCGAGCGCCTTGAGCACCACCCAGTCCAAGTCGGTGCGACACTCGCGCAGCAATTGAGCGACGGTGGTACGGCACCGGTCAGCCAACTGTTGCCGAGTCGATTTGTCTCGCCCGGCGATGCGGGCGCTGGGTTGAGGGGCGTGAAAGCTTTGGGTCAACAAACGAAGTTCAAGGAAGTTGTCAAAAGGTGTATCGGTGCGATTGATCGGCGTCGATCCGCAAAGCAACTCGAACAAGATCGCTCCCAGAGCAAAAACGTCGGTCCTGGCATCGACATCGCTTCCGGTTGCCTGTTCAGGACTCAGATAGCCTGGCGTTCCGATGAACTGGTCACACCCGGTCAAACCGGAGGCGATCGAATCGTGGCCTTCCAACACTTTTGCGATACCGAAGTCAACGATCTTGATGACCGGACCGTCGTTGCTGCTGGCGACCAAAATGTTTTCGGGTTTCAGGTCGCGGTGAACGATTCCTTGTTGATGAGCGCTATGGACGGCGCGGGCGATCCGCTGAATCAGTCGAATCCGCTGGGCAACCGTCAGTGTGTTGTCTTGGCAGAACTTCGACAGCGGCACTCCCTCGGCAAGTTCCATGACAAAGTAGGGTTCGCCCCGGGCGGTCGTGTCGGCATCAAACACGCAAGCGATTTCGTGATGATGGATGGCGGCCAGAACCTGGCCTTCAGCGACGAACCGTTGCCGCGCTTTTTGCAGGGACGAACCGGATCGGCCACCGACATCCAAACTCATGATTTTCAGGGCAACGTTTCTGCGCACCGGATGAGTCTGCAGCGCACGATAGACTCTTCCCATCCCTCCCTGGCCGATCAACGCTTCGATTCGGTATTTGCCGAGGGTCTGTCCGATCATCGGGTCATCCCCGCTATCGGACTCAGCGACCATTCGTTCCACTCGTTGGAGCGCCTTGATGGCCGCGGCAGCCGATTCTTGATCGATCGGCCGGTCAATCGTCGCTTGAGGAGAAGCGGGATCGGGTGGTTCCGTCTCGCTGGGTGCGACATTTCCTACCCGCAGATTTCGGGTGGCGTTGTCGGCAGGCGGTTGATCGTTCATCCAGCAGAGGCCGCGAAAGGTGTTTCCAAGCTCGGTAACGCGTTGCTTTAGCATGCGTCACATTCGCGGCTTCGGCCGGCTGAACACCAGCTGGGAAGATCGGTCTGCAAACCGATTGGGGACCGGTTGTGTTTTTGGTGCCGGTTGTGCGGGGCGGCACGTTGTTGGGGAGTGGGGGAGAGTGGGAGTGGGGGAACGTGGAAGCCAGAATCAAATTGGGATGGGGGCTCTCTTTTTGACGAGCTCGCCTTCTTGGCCGGCGTCGCTGTCATTGGCCTCCGCGCCTTCGGCTGCTGGTTTGACCGGTTCGGCGGGAATCGGTTCGGGTGACCGAGGTCTGGGTAGGTTTGATTCCGGTGGCTTCGTCGCTGGCCGGAGGACAGATTCTTGGGGCTCGGCTACCGCTGGACGCGCCGCCGATCGGGCGATGTGCTGACGAAGCAACGATCTTGTTTCGGAAAAGCCTCGCGCCGAACGAATCGAAACGAGTTGGACGTTCCCGACGACTCCGTCGTAGTTGGCCAGCAAACCGCGAAGTCCCTCTGGATCGGCGCCCTGATCGATTGCATTGATGATCTGACGAGGCTGCAAGTAGTTCAGCCAAACGTCGCTATCGTCGCGGCGACTACTCAAACTTCGTTCCAATCGTACTGCCGCCGCACGAAGCTGCTCGGCAAGGAGTCTTGGATCGGCAGAGCCGATGGCGGTTGGAACGGAATAGGACCTGTAAGCGGGAGGTTGATACACCGGCACAGGAACTGGTTCGTAAACAGTCACCGGCACCACTGGCCGGTAGACGGTCACCGGCGGCGGAACAGGAACAACGTATCGGGGCGCGTAGTGATGATGGTGATAGACGTGACCGTAGTATCCGTAACCCCAACCTCGGTAGACTCCGGTGTTGACCGAGGTGAAGGGGGCGCGAACCCTTGTGCCGCCCCAGGGCGAGGTATCGACCGAAACGAACGGCGCCCGAACACTCACGCCGCCAAACGGACCGACTCGTACGATCTGGGCATCGGCAACACTGGAGAGCATGACCAACAACAAGCCACTGGCAACGCCGGCAGCACAACGAATCATCTGGAACCTTCTGGTCATCGGAGACCTCCCGGGTCGAACGTCCAAAACCAACTGACGTACTCTACCCCGATTTTACCAAAACTTCCATCGACCGGTCGAATCAGCGCGCAAGCCCCCTGGAAACCGGACAAACCGGCCTGCTACTTCCACTCGTGGATCAGCTTTCCATCAGCGATGTTCCAGACGCGAATGGTACCGCTTTGCCCGCCTGCGACCAGCGTTTTTCCGTCCGGGGTGACGGCCAGCGTGAACAGGAAGTCGCCCCCAGCGTTGAAGGACCGTAGCGATTTTCCGTTGCTGGTATCGTGCAGACGAACGTTGCCGTCGGCGCACGACGTGATCACCTGGTTGGTTCTTTCGACAAACCGGATCGCCGTGATCTCCTTGGGAAAACCACCAATCGTACGACGTTGCTCGCCCGTTTCGACGTTCCACACTTTGATGTTCTGATCGGCACTGGCCGACGCGATCGTCTGGCCGTCATCTTGCCACGCTAGCGACAAAACATGATGCGTGTGGCCTTCCAACGACCGAATCACCGTTCCGCTGGCGATGTCCAACACGCGAACTGTTTTGTCAGCGGCTGATGACGCCAAAGTCCGTCCGTCGGGTGAAAACTTGACACCCAAGACGGTGTCACTATGAATCTCTCCAAAGTCGCGAACCAGTTGTCCGCCGGTGGTCGAAAAGATCTGGACTTGGCCTGACCGGCTGGGCGGGCCGCTGCCGACGGCAATGGTCAATCCATCGGGCCGAAAATCCATCGCCGTCACCCGGTCTGTGATCGGCGAATCCTCCAACGATCCGATCGTGCGTTGAAGCTGCCAACGTGGCGAAAGCGACCAGAGCGACGCTGGTCCCTGATCATCGTAGGCACAGACCGTACGGTCTTGCCAAAAAACGACCCCCGACGCGCGACCTTCCGCATCAAAGGCGGCTAGTGGAACACCGTCGGAGGCGCGGTAGGTTCGCAGCTGGCCACCGTCATGTGCCGAGACGATTTCGCTGCCATCGTCGCTGTAGGTGATTGCGGTAACACCGCCAGCAGACTGGGTCACTTGTTTTTGAATGCTGGTCAGCCGTGTGGCCAACACATTTTGTCGCAGCGACTGAACGTCGATCACCGCTTGGTGCTTGGGGACGGCAGCCACCGCGCGGTTGTGTGCCAGCGTCGCGGTATCGAAGGCTTGTTTTCGTTTTGCCAATTCTGTTTCGCTCTTTTTCTTCGCCTCCTCCGCGGCAGCAGCGGCCTTCTTTTCTGCTTCCAGTTGTTTGGTCGATTTTTCGGTCGCCGTTTTTGCGTCAGCGATGGTCTTGTTGGCTGCGTCCAATTGTTGTTGGGCTTTGGCGGCATCTTCTGCAGCTTTGGCGATCGCCGCCTTGCGATTAGCGATGTCGGCGGCAAGTTTGTCGGCTTCGGCTTTGGCAGCTTGAAGAGCTTGGTTGGCCGCATCGATCTGTTTTTGCGCCTGGGCGGCTGCCTGGTTTGCCTTTTCCAAAGCGGCGATCTGCGGCTGCATGTCGGCGGTCATTTTTTCTGACGTCGCTTTTGCCGCGGCAAGAGCCTGATTGGACGCTTCCACTGCCTTGGCAGCCTGGTCGCTGTCGACCTTGGCCTTGGCGATCACTGCTTCGGTCGCGGTCACCTTCGCGGCAGCCTCGCTGCGTTTCTGTTCCTCGGCTGCCAGCGCTTCGGCAGCTTTGTCACGTTCTTCGGTCACCTTCTTTAGCGCTTCGCTTTCTTTGGTGACGTTTTTCTCCAGTTCGGCAGTTTGGGCGGTCAACCTTTGAACGGTTGCATTTTGACGATCCGCATCCGCCTTTGCCCTGGCCAAACGGATTCGCCCCACCGGGTCGCCTTCCAAAGTAAGAATCGCTTTTCCGTCACCGATCGACCAAGTGCGAACTTTGCCGTCTCTGCCGCCGCTGGCCAGTTGGCTGCCGTCATCACGGATTGCCAATGCGTCGACCGCCGCGCCGTGATCGATCTTGCGGATCAATTTTCCGTCGGCCAAATTCACCAATTGCACACCGCTTGATTCGCCGGCAACGACCAACATCGGGCTTGGTTTGGAAGCGAAAGTGGCCGCGGTGGCATCGGCAATTGACTTGGCTGCTTCCAGCTGGAAAGGCTGAAGCACTTGCTTGGAATCCTCGGCCGCCTGCAGACGCCAGAGCATGATTTGACGCTGATGGTTGATCGCTGCCACCGCAGTTCCATCTTGGGCGACCGATAGCCCGTGCAGCGGAGCATCCGCTTCGACGCTGGCAATGACTTTTCCATCAGCAGGTTGCCAAACCACCAGCCGTCCCCGTTGGTCACAGTGAATCACCCGGTCGGCTGCCCATGCCAACCCGGTGATCGGATCCACGTCGCCGCTGCGTGTTTGCAACAGTTGGTTGTCGGCAGAACGTATTTCGATGTCGCCAATCGCGTTGACCAGCGCGACGGCACTGCGATCCGAATTGACCGCCACCAGGCCGGCGGCGGATGCCAACGGCGAATCAGAAAGCGAAAGACGTTGGTCGGTCTTGCGCCAAATCTTGACTGTCCGAAAACCGCCCGTGGCGATCGTCTGACCATCGGGCGCAAAAGCAATCGATTGGATCAGGTCGACATCGGCGACGTTGCCGGCCGAACCTTGTGACAGCGCGGGATCGACAAGGCTGCCCAGTTCGGTTTTGGACTGCAGGTCAAAGACCGCCACCCTGTTTCCGCGGCCGGATGCAAGCAACCGTCCATCGGCCGAAACGTCCATCGCATAGATCGTGCGAATCGTTTCCGGAATCGGCTGCCACTCGATCGGTCCGGCAGCCATTTCTTTGCCCGCGGGGGCACCTTGGTCGATCCACAACTTGATCAACCCAAGTTCTTCAGGCGTCAGCGGTTTGGCGCCGACGGTGTTGTCCTCGGGCGGCATCAATGGTTCTTCCGCGCCGGTCGCCCGGGTCATCAGCAAGCTTGCCGCGGCATCTTTGGGCGTCACAGCCGGTCCCGAATCGCCGCCTTGGAGAATGCTCTGATGGGTTTCCAGGTTCAGGCCACCCTCCGCTTCCTTTTCATAATGACAGGCCAGGCAATTTCGTTTCAGCAGCGGCGCGATCTCCTTGGCATAGTCGACCGGCTGTGCCCTTTCGATTTCGGAAACAGGAAGCGGCAATTCGGCGGCGGCTGTGATCGTCATGATCGACATCAAGACAAACGGCACCAAACGATGCTTGCTGGGCAGTGTAGAGATCATCATGGGTCTACGATTCGAATGGACAGGTGGGGGGAGGGAAGGAACAAGGTCAGTTCCTGATCTTTCGCAGCACCTTGGGCTGCTGCGATTCGTCCGTCGGCGGCCTTGATTGCCGCGTCGATCGCTTCGTGTCGATCCGCTTTCGCCGGATCGTCGCGAAGCTTTTGCAGGTGGGCTCGATACGCCTGGGCGCGCTCGAGAGCTTGCGGGTTGGGTTTGACCTTGATTTTAGTTTCTGCTTGCAGCCATAGCGAATAAGTTCCCGCGGGAGCATCACCAGCCACTTTCAAAACGACATTGGCTTCGTCTTTGTCGGGGGCGATCGTGACGTCGCCGGAAGTCACTTTGGGTGGCAAATCACGGGGTCGCACGATGTAGTTGACCTTCCCGCCCTCGCGCCGTTTCAGCTTGACCGGCAACGTCAACGATTCTCCCTTTTTGACTTCGGGAATCTTGCCATCGCCGATGCTGACCGAGACCGGGAGAAGATCTTTGTCGGAAACCGCGATCGTCAAATCGTTTGACATTCGGCTCCGAATCGATTCTCGCAACTGCCCGCGTCCCCAGGTGATCACCGCTGACGTGGCCCGTTGCGATGGTGAGCCGGCGGCGTCCGAGGCTCGTCCGGTGACTTGGATGTCGGCAATCGCCTTGCCGGCGTCCTCCGCGGCAACCAGCGTCAGTTGCGCCTGGTTTTGATTGGCTGCGATCGTTGCCGGTGCGCACGTGACACCGGCGGGAAGCCCTTCGACGGTGAGTTCCACGGCGCCGGTCCAACCATCCTTGCGCAAGCAGTAGACGCGAATCGCTTCGGTACCGCCGCGAAACAGCTGCGATCCGATCGGCCGAGATGAATTCGCGTCCTTGGCCGGAAACGGCCGGTAAGCCACCAGGTCGAATCGCGGTTCCGGACGGCGCAGCTGGACGAAGTACTGCTGCGACTTTTGCAGCGTCTGACCGGTATCGAGGTCTCGCAGGACCAACCGGTAGGTCGCTTCTTGTGGCGCCGTGAAGGTGAGCTGCGAATCGGCCGACCAGAGTTTCAGTGCGGCGTCACCGATGTTCTGAATGTCGTCGCCAATGGCAACCTGTTTCCATTGCGGATCACCCGACGGCTGCGGCTCGGCCCGTTGCACGACGACCCGACAATCGGTGGGCTGTCCGATGCGATGCGACACAACGTCGATGACAAGCTGCTGCCCTTTCTGGGCCGAAAATTCGTAAACGTCTTCGTCGTCGCGCGAGTCAAACCAGGCATGCAGGGTACAGGGTGGAGTGATCGTCTTTGCATCGGACGTCTCTTCGATCTCGATCACGTCGCCAAACATTTCTGCGGTTACCGCCGCCGCGTTTGCCGTCAAGGCGGCAGGTACTTGTCCCGGCTGCGGTTTCCATCGAGACGTTTCGTCCTGCGGTGAAACCAAATCAGTCGCTTGGTCATCGATCTGCGCGACGATCACGTATCCGAATTCTTCACCGCCACGATAGATGGCATCATGAACGGTAAGAACGTAATCGGCCGCTTGTTGTGATTCGATGATCAATTGTGGGTCGGAGTTGTCCGATCCGCTTTGCATCTGAATCGTACGCCCGGCTGCGTCGAACAACGTCAGTACGGGGATCGCCAACGTATCGATCCGTGATGCCAGGCAATCGACACGTAGTGTCTGTTCCGCTTCCGCATGCAGAGCGAAATAATGAACTTTCGCGGCGTCCGTTTTGGATTGATAGAGGGTATCCAGTGGCAGATCCGTCGGCGAATCTTTCGCCGAACTTGGCGCGGTGCGGAGGTCGCCGCCAGCCAACGCATGCACCAAAAAGAGGCGCGGATTGGAAACACCGTGCCGACCGGCTGCGCGGACTTCGTAGCGGCCGGGTGGAACGGAATCGGCGACTTTGACGCGGAAGTGTCCGTATCGCGGTTGCCGCTTGTCGCTGAAAGCAAGCGGATCGTCGGTCGCCAACTCGGCGGTGATGCCGGGATGAGAAAACCGCAGTTGTTCCACTTCGTCCAGCCGATTTCCCGCCGACCAACGAAGCTCCGTTTCACTTCCCGCCTTCGCACCAAGTGGCGCGATTGCAGTCAATTCCGCCGTTGGCAATTGGCCCACCGCGCTACTGGCCAACACCACGGCCAAGAAAACCACCAGCGATCGCGCCACCCAAGGAAGCCAGCAGGATTTGTCAGTGTCACCGAAAAACACGGTGCGGCGAATCCGCAACCAAAGCAGCCTGATGAGATAGCCACAAAAAACGCCAAAAGACACAAAAGGTTTTCGTGTCTTCTCGCGTTCTTTGTGGCTAAAAAACCTGCGCATCTTGAAGAGATTTTCTCTGCTAGGAGAGTACGAAGCGATTTCGGAGAAATCGCCGACGGTCGGCCAGTTCACCGCTTTTGGCATCGGACTGCCTGATGAGATTGCCACTAAAAGGTGCAAAAACTTTTCGTGTCTTCTCGCGTTTTTTATGGCCAAGAAATCTGCGCACGTTGAAAAGCTTTTTGCCGTTTGTAACACAGAAAGACGAATCAATGGTTGAACATGAACTCTTTGGAATTGACCAACCCCCAAACGACATCTTCGTACGCTTCCCTCCGGTTCTCTTTGCCGGCAAAGTACTGAAGCGTCGCCGCCAGCTCATCGCTGCGCGGCGGTCGGGCGAGCGTGATCAAGTATAGTTCGCGCAACTTTTCTTCGTCGCTGCGCGGATCGGCAGCCAGCTTGGCGGCTCGTCCGCCGTCGGTCGAAAGCTTCGCCTGCATTTCCTCGGAATTCAACAAATGCAGACTCTGCGCCAAGTTGGCTTCTTGAGACCGCTCGCATTCACAGGCGGTTCTCGCATCGGGTTGGCCGAACACATCCAGAAAATAGGAACTAAAACCCGAATCGGGCAACTCAATCGCCTTGGTTCCCAGCGGCATGCCGGCGAACGTCGTGGTGTTGAGGGTGACGCGATCGACCGCATCCAACAACACTTCGGCAGTCAAACGCTTGGGGTAATAGCGAGAATGACTGCGGCGATCTGCCAAGTTTCCGTCGCTGGCATCACTGGATGACGAGTAAACACGGGAGGTGCAAATCAACCGGACAAGCGCCTTGAGGTCATAACCCGATTCGATGAACGACTGCGCCATGCCGTCAAGCAGCTGCGGATTGGATGGCGGATTGGTCACTCGCATGTCGTCTTCGGGTTCGACCATGCCGCGGCCCATGAAGTGCTTCCAATAACGATTGGCCAGCGACCGAGCAAAGAAAGGATTGTCGGGATCGGTCATCCAATCGGCCAAATGAGCACGGGGATCGTCGGTTGCCGGAATGGCCAAATCATCGGTATTCAATCCGGCAGGCTTCAAGGCTTGGCGAGTTTTCGGATGGGGCGCCGAAGCTCCGCCGACTCGCGTCACAAACGTCGGCTCGTTTTGATCGTCGCTCGTTTTCTTGCTGACCAACGTGAAGAAGGCCGACATCTGTGCGTAGTTCTTCTGGCTCCACTTCTCGTAGGGATGATGGTGACAGCGGGCGCACTGAATTCGTTGGCCCAAGAACAACTGCGCCACATCTTCGACCCGCTGATTGGTGTCGGAAACCTGCTTCAACCAGGCGACCGCCGGGTTGTTGGCCATCGTTCCCGAAGCGGTGACCAGTTCGCGAACGAAAAGGTCGTATGGTTTGTTCGTTCGTAGGGATTCTCGAATCCAACGATGAAACGCCAGAGTGCTCAACTGCAGGCTGCCGCCGCCTCGTGAGTTTCGCAGAATGCCGCTCCACTTCCTGGCAAAGTAACTGGCGTAGTCGTCACTTTCCAGCAAACGATCGACCAGCATTTCCCGTTTGTCATCGTTGTCGCTGTTGCAAAACTGGTTCACTTCCTCCAGCGTCGGCAACCGGCCGGCGATGTCCAAAGTCGCTCTTCGAATGAACGTCGCATCGTCACACTGCGGCGCGGGCGGAATGCCCAGCGATTTCAATTTGGCAAACACGGTCTGGTCGACGATATTCTTCGGGCGGGGCCACTGGTCGTCGTTCCAGTCGTCGGTCGCTCCCAGCGGGACATCGGCGCGGAACACCGTGACTTGGCCCTGGTACCGCGCCATCACCGCAACGTCGCCGAACAGGTTTTTCAGTTGAACCAGTCCCGTCGGGCTGACATCGGCCATCTCGGTATCGTTCGATTCGTACACCGCTGCTCGCGTGATGTCTTCGGTCGTTCCGTCTGAATAGGTCGCCACCACCGACAGTTGCTGAGACGAACTGGCCTGCAGTCGGCGCTGTTGGGGGAAGACGTCGATCGCAACCACCTGCGGGTCATCGCCGCTTCCGTAGGGCATTCCGCTGGCGATCCAGCGGCGAAGCAATCGGTATTCGTGCGAATCTTTTTCCAACCGTTGGCCGCCGCCGTGCGGAGAAGCGTTGATCGCTTTCAACAGCAACAAACTTTGATCGGGAGTGGCTGGCGAAACGCGGCGACCACGCGATTCACTGACCAAATGTTCGTAGTCTTCGCGCGGTTCGAATCCCAGCAGTGATAGCCGAAAGCCGTTTTGCCCAGCGATCTTGCCGTGACATCCGCCGCTGTTGCAGCTGAGCTTGGTGAAAATCGGAACGATCTGTCCGGGAAAACTGGTGGGAAGGTTTTCGCCGATACCGGTCACTTGGATTTGAGTTTCCGCGACGTTTCCGTGGTTGTCACGGGCGATCACTTTGGCGGTACCGTTGGCAAGAGGCGTGACCAACGAATCCTGGATGCGAACGATTCCTTCGGGCTGGGAAGTGAACTTTACCGAGCGAGTCCAATCGCGGCGGTCGCGCGGTCCGAATGTCGCGGTGACGATCAACTGCAACCGCGCGTCGCGGCCCAACAGGTGAGCCGCTGGCCCAGAATCGCCGTCGATGTTTCCATTCTCAATGTGAATCGAAACGGGTTCGTCCGCCGACAGCCCGGCTGATCCGCAAGGAATCGACACCAGTCCAATCAGACAAACCAACCCCAAAGTCCATCGCCGGAAGAATCGCCACACGAAAACCTGATTCACGAAACCAACTCGCCAACAGGGTCATGTTCCACCAGGTACTGCGGGCGACCGGTGGGATCGGCAATGGTGGCCGTCGCCGTGTCGATACCAAGATTGTTGTACAGCGTGGCAACGATCTCCTGCATATGCACGGGACGATTGGCCGGTTCTTCGCCCATTCGATTGGTCGAACCGATGGCTTGTCCGGTATTCATGCCTCCGCCGGCCAGGTAAGCACAACTGACTCGCGTCCAGTGATCGCGACCGGCGTTCTTGTTGATCTTGGGTGTACGGCCAAACTCACCCCACACCGCGATGGTGACATCGTCCAACATGCCGCGCTGTTCAAGATCTTCGATCAAAGCGCTCAAACATTGATCCAACTTGCCGCCATGATCGCGGACGAGATCAAAGTTTTGGCCATGGCTATCCCAACGACCGTAACTCAAACTCACCACGCGACAGCCCGCTTCGATCAGCCGCCGGGCGATCAACAAATGGTCGTTGCAGGTGGGCGCCCCGTCGTATTGGTATTGATACGGTTTTCCGTCGCCATAGCGGGCAACGATTTTGGGGTCTTCCTTGGACAGGTCCAACGCGTCGATCATCTTGCTGCTGGTCAGAACATCCAACGCTCGCTGGCCGAACGCGTCCATTCCTTCCATCGTTCCGGTGATGTCGATGTCCCGTCGCATCGTGTCGATTTGGCCGAGCAGTTTGCGGCGATCCGACAGACGCTCCAGCGTGATGCCGTTGAGCGTCATATTTTTCATTCCCGGACCGTCCGGTTTGAACGGTGCGTATGCTGAACCCAAGAAACCGGGCCTTCCCGAATCGGACCAAGGCACATGCTTGGTCTTGGCTGCCAATCCGACATAGGGCGGAACGGACGGATCCACCGGTCCGTACAACTTGGCAACCGCGCTGCCGATCGCCGGGCGACCACCGACACTTCTCAGGTCGTTTTGGTGCCAGCCGGTCAAGCACTGGAATGAATCGTGGCCTCCGTTGCAGCCGACGACGCTGCGAATCACGGCCGCTTTGTCCATCAATCCGGCCAGCTTCGGAAACACCTCGCAGATCTCGATGCCCGGCACGTTTGTCTTGATCGGTTTGAACTCTCCCCGCACCTCGGCGGGAGCCTCCGATTTGATTTCCCACATGTCCTGGTGCGGCGGACCGCCGGCCAGGAAAATGTTGATCAGAGATTTGTGCGGTTTCGGATCGGGGCTGGCAGCTTCAGCACGCATCAGGTCGGCAAGGGTGAAGCCGCCGGCACCAAAGGAAAGGCCGCCGATTTTCAAGAATCCGCGTCGCGAGACTCCGTCGCAGTAACGACTCTTGGGACCAAGGATCGACAACATGATCGATATCGCCGAGTGTGAGGAAGGAATGGTGGGGCGGGACAACCAAAAAGGGCTGTGAGAATCACATCGTAGACCAGATAGTGGCAGCCCGGCAAGCTTTGTCCCCCTAGCCTCCTGCCTTCCCAGTCCCTTTCAACGACGCCGAACCACCCGCCAGAACGCTTTGAACCCGTAAAACGCTGGAAACTCTCATGTTTGACACGCCACGATCACCGGCAGCACTGGACGAAGCGATCAGTGACCCGCCCGATTCAGCGGTCGCCGCGATCGCCGAATCGGCCGGCGATTTCGCGGTGCTGGGCGCCGGCGGCAAGATGGGCTTCCACGTCGCCCGAATGATCCAGCGATGCCTGGAATTGGCCGGCCGGCGCGATCCCATCCGCGTGGTCTCTCGGTTTTCCTCGCCCGCCGCCCGCCAACTTTTTGCCCAGCATCACTTCGATGTGGTCGCTGCTGACCTGAGTGATCCCGATCAGGTTGCTGGCCTGCCGCTGGCGGCCAACGTGATTTATCTGGCGGGCGTGAAGTTTGGTACCTCGTCCAGTCCTGACCTGCTTCATCGTATGAACGTGGTGATGCCGCGTTTGGTCGCCGAACACTACCGCGATTCGCGAATCGTTGCTCTATCGACCGGCTGCGTCTATTCCTTCACCACGGCGACGTCGGGTGGATCGACCGAGACCGATCCCACCGATCCGCCGGGCGAGTACGCGAGATCGTGTCTGGGGCGCGAACAGGCCTTCATCGACTCCTCGATCGCCCACGGAACTGCGGTGGCGCTGGTGCGATTGAACTACTCGATCGATTTGCGGTACGGCGTATTGGTAGACATTGCCAAAAATGTTTTTGCTGGCAATCCAGTCAACGTCGATACCGGCCATGTCAACGTGATTTGGCAAGGAGACGCGGTAGCACACATTCTTTGTTGCCTGCCGCATACCCAATCACCACCCTGGATCGTCAACGTGACGGGAGCCGAAACGTTAGCAGTCCGAGATCTAGCCAACCGGTTTGGCAGGCTGCTTGATCGCGAAGTCACCTTCACCGGCCAAGAGCAGCCCACCGCCTGGCTGAGCAACGCCGCACGATCCCACCGCCTGTTCGGCCCACCCCGAGTCAGCGCTGGCGAAATGACCGAGTGGATTGCCGGCTGGCTGAAACGTGGCGGAGAAACGTTGGACAAGCCAACCCAATTTCAAAACCGCGACGGACAGTATTGAACATCGCAGGCCGAGTCGTCCCCAAGTCGGCGAATTCTTCATTCGTGCCACCAACCGTTGGAAGATCCTCCAGCATCTCTCTTTATTCGTGCTATTCGGTTGATTCGTGGTCAACTCCTGCGCACTTGCATCCGTTAAGCTCATAGCAGGACCACGATTCACCTTCCAACACCGATGGCCCGAAGATGGAATTCGTTTTGGCTTTTGATCAGGGGACGACGAGCTCTCGAGCGATTTTGTTCGACCATTCCGCCGCGATCCACGAAGTCGCTCAGCGCGAATTTCAGCAACACTATCCGCAACCGGGATGGGTCGAACATGATGCCGAGGAAATCTGGGAGTCACAGCTTGCCGTTGCACGCGAAGTGCTTACCAAGGCGAGCGTGTCGGCTGGCGACGTGGCGGCGATCGGAATCACGAACCAACGAGAGACGACGGTCCTTTGGGATCGAAACACCGGCAAGCCGATTCATCATGCGATCGTTTGGCAAGATCGTCGAACTGCCGAGTTCTGTGATTCGCTTTCCGAGCATACCGATCTGGTTCAACAGAAAACGGGGCTGCTGATCGATTCGTACTTTTGCGCCACCAAGCTTCGCTGGCTTTTGGATGAAGTGCCTAGTGCCAGGGAACGTGCCCAGCGAGGGGAACTGGCTTTTGGCACGGTCGACAGTTGGCTGCTATGGAAACTGACCGGCGGCCGAGTGCATGCCACCGATGTCACCAACGCCTCGCGGACGATGTTGATGAACATCCACTCCTGCACTTGGGACGACGAACTGCTGCAGCTGTTCGACATTCCCGATGCCGTCCTGCCGACGATCTGCCGGTCAAGTCACCGGTTCGGCCAAACCGAAGCGAACTTGTTTGGCGCCGCGATCACCCTTGGCGGAGTTGCCGGGGATCAACAGTCGGCGCTGTTCGGGCAGAACTGCACCAGCCACGGCATGGCCAAGAACACTTACGGCACGGGTTGCTTCATGTTGATGAATGTCGGCGAGCATCCGCCGGTATCGAAATCGAAACTTCTCACGACGGTTGCCTGCACGGCTGTCAGCCAAACTTCCAAGGTTCAGTACGCGTTGGAAGGCAGCGTCTTCATCGGTGGCGCAACCGTACAGTGGCTTCGCGACGGACTGGGGATCATCGAATCATCGCAAGAAGTGGAATCGCTCGCTTCAAGCGTTGCTGACAGCGATGGTGTTTACCTGGTTCCCGCCTTTGCCGGATTGGGTGCGCCCCATTGGGATCCGTACGCTCGCGGTACCCTTGTGGGAATCACCCGGGGAACCAGCCGAGCCCACATTGCTCGCGCGGCATTGGAAGCCATCGCCTTTCAAGTCGCCGATGTCTTGGATGCGATGAAGGCCGATGCCGGAATCTCGATCCAAGAACTCCGAGTCGACGGCGGGGCGGCGGCAAACAATTTGATGATGCAATTTCAGTCCGACATTTTGCAGGTACCGGTGGTACGTCCCCAAGTGATCGAGACGACCGCGCTTGGCGCCGCCTACTTGGCTGGATTGGCCGTGGGGTTCTGGAATGACTTGAGTGAAATCTCAGGCGGCTGGTCGGTGGAACGAACTTTCACGCCATCGATGCCGCCACAAGAAGTGGAACACCGTCGAAGTCGTTGGCGCGACGCGCTGGCGCGATCTCGCGAGTGGGCATCATGACCGAATCACCCGTTGATGCAAAGGTCGATGAAACCTGCCCGATGTTGCGGCGAGTTTCATTGCAGCGGATCCAGCAGCGAACTTCCCCCTGGGACATGGTGGTGATCGGTGGCGGTGCAACGGGAATCGGTGTCGCCATGGACGCAGCCAGCCGCGGATTGGACGTGGTGTTGGTGGAACAATCCGACTTCGGCAAAGGCACCTCCAGCCGCAGTACCAAGCTGGTCCACGGCGGTGTGCGATATCTGCGCCAAGGCAACATCACTCTGGTGCGCGACGCACTCGGCGAACGAAGCCGACTGAAAGAAAACGCGCCGCATCTGGTGCATGATTTGCCGTTTCTGATTCCCTGCCGCAGCCTCTGGCAGCGTTTCTTTTACGGAGTGGGGTTGAAACTTTACGACTTCTTGGCGACCGGTGATTCCTTTGGTCGATCTCACGGCGTGTCGGCGGCAAATGCGACGGACCTGGTGCCGGTGTTGCGATCGACGGGATTGCGTGGCGGCGTTGTCTATCACGACGGGCAATTCGACGATGCCCGAATGCTGATTCACATGGCCCGTACCGCGACCCGGCATCGCGCTTGCCTGCTGAACTACGCGGCGGCGACAGGTTTTATCAAGAGTACCGACGGCAAGATCGAGGGCGTGGAAGTCGTCGATCAAGAAACACAAGCAACACTCCGTCTGCACGCGCGCTGCATCGTCAACGCGGCCGGTCCGTTTTGCGATTCCATTCGACAACTGGATGATCCAGGTGGTGAAAACATGATCGCCGCCAGCCAGGGTGTTCACCTGGTGGTGCCTCGCAGCCTGTTCCCCGGTAGCGCCGCAGTGATCGTGCCCAAGACCTCCGACGGAAGAGTCATCTTCATCATTCCCTGGCACGACCAGGCCATCATCGGTACCACCGATACGCCCATCCCCGAAGTCACATTGGAACCAAAGCCGCAGGATCAAGAAATCGAGTTTCTGTTGGACACCTGCTCACAATATCTTTCTTCGGAAGTGAAACGGGCGGACGTGTTGAGTGTTTTCACTGGGATCCGCCCGCTAGTCAAAGACGACCGATCCGCAAGAACCGCGTCCCTTTCTCGCGATCACGTCATCCGAGTCTCGCCGTCCGGCTTGATCACCATCACCGGCGGGAAGTGGACCACCGTCCGCAAGATGAGTGAAGACTGCGTCGATCGAGCCATCGAGACAGCGGGCCTTGCCGCTGGCCCCTGCGTTACCAGGTCCTTGCGGTTGCACGGATTTCAATCCGAACCGGATTCCAGTGATCGGCGGTCTTTCTACGGCAGTGATCTGGCATCGATTCGGCAGATAGAAAACGAATCACCGTCGCTGGCTAAACCGCTTCACAATGATCTGCCACTGCGTGGTTCGGAGGTGGTTTGGGCGGTGCGCGAAGAAATGGCACGAAGACTAGATGACGTGATGTCGCGGCGAACCAGAACGTTGATCTTCGGCGCTCAAGCCGCCATCGAAATCGCTCCGCAAGTTGCCCAGTTGATGGCGGCGGAGTTGCAGCGCAACGCGGATTGGCAACAACAAGAAGTGGCCGATTTCACCCTGATCGCCAAGAACTACCTGTGCCCCCTCCGCTAACGAAAAACCAACGCGCGGCCGATCTCTCGAAAATGCCGATTTGACCTGCCCCGGCGCGACGAATAGACTCTTCGTCCCAGCAAGACAGGGCAGTCGCTCCTTCCTCGAAAAAGTGGCCAAGCTATTCCCATCGTGATCGATTTGTTATTGGCAGACGGCTCGGAGACGCCCGTTGCGCAGCTGATTGCGCTTCTTCTTTTCGGAATCACATTTCTGCTGGTGCTGATTCTTCGCTTCAAGCTTCAAGCGTTTCTGTCGTTGATCCTGGTATCGGTGGTGGTGGCGGCATCCTCCAGGATGGTCAATCCGGATGCAGTTCCACTGACGCAAGTTGCCGGAACGATTGTTGACAGCATGGGAGGTGCGCTCGGTTTCATCGCCACGATCATCGGCATTGGCGCCATTTTCGGTGCGATTTTGGAGCATTCCGGCGGCACTCAATCGCTGGCCAATTCGCTGGTCCGAATCTTTGGCGAAAAACGTGCGCCGTGGGCCATGTTGCTGACCGGTTTCATCATTTCCATCCCCGTCTTTCTGGACGTTGCATTGGTGATCCTGGCCCCGCTTCTGTTTGCGCTGGCCCGTGACACGAAAAAGCCGTTCTTGACCTTCGGTTTGCCGTTGGTGGCGGGAATGGCGGTCACTCATGCTTTCGTACCTCCCACGCCTGGCCCGGTCGCAGTGGCCTACATTCTTGGCGTCAATTTGGGTTGGGTGATTCTGTTCGGTGTCATTGTCGGATTTCCGACAGCGATCATCTGTGGGCCGTGGCTATGCAACCGAATGGCCGCCCTGGTCGATCTGCCGATGCCTGATTTGGAAAACGAATCTTCGGACGACCAGTCGGACGAACTGCCGTCGTTCGGATTCATTCTCTTTCTGATTGCCCTGCCGATCGGTTTGATTTTGGCCAACACCGTCGTGGAGCAACTGGCCGCGGCTCAGCTGCCGGCAAGCCACGTTGCGGAAGTGACCTACCAGCCGGGGGATCTGGGCGCTGGTGACGTTCCGATCGTCGATGGCGATCCGATTACCAACGACCAACGCAAGGGGTTGCTGGCCAAAACGCTTTCGCAATCATCACCCTTGTCCCAAACGATCACCTTTATCGGACACCCGGTGATCGCCTTGTTGCTATCGACGTTGTTGGCGATCTATTTCCTTGGCACCCGCCGGGGTGTCGACCGTGAAACGTTGCTCGAAGTTTCTACCAAGGCTTTGGGACCGGCCGGCATCATCATTTTGATCACCGGCGCGGGCGGTGTTTTCAAAGGTGTTTTGAAAGCGACCGGAATCACCACTGCGCTAGTGGAAGTCTTTGGTGATTCGGGCATTCCTATCTTGGTATTGGCCTGGGTCTTTGCGACGTTGGTCCGTATCGCCCAAGGGTCGGCCACCGTTGCGATGTTGACGGCGGCCGGATTGATGGCCGGATTCGTCGACGGTTTGAGCCAACAGCAACTGGCCTTGGTGACGGTCGCCATCGCGGCCGGCGCGACCGGTTTTTCGCATGTCAACGATTCCGGTTTCTGGATGATCTCGCGGTACTTTCGAATGACGGAAGCACAGACGCTTCGCACCTGGTCGGTCATCTCCACGGTGATCTCAGTCGTCGGCTTTTCTTTGGCCTGCGTCCTGTGGATCTTCGTTTAGCATCAAACCGTCGGCGACTTCTCCGAAGTCGTTACGTCTACCGATAAGACAGCCTGGCAGACACTGAACGATGGCGATTGACGAGCACGACCGTGAAGATTTACTTGGCGAAGCGAGGAAGATGCCCAACCGAGGCGAAGCGTTGGTGGGCAAAGCGATGGTTGTTGTGGGATTTCGGCAGGGAATGCAACTGAGTCTTTATTGTGGTAGCGATCCCGTCTTTCAATTCAACAACCTGGGCCAGTTGCGACGCGCGTATGTCAGTGGCGATCGTTTTGCGGCAGCCAGCGGCAAACTGGTGCGATTGTCTCGCCAAGGCAAGGGCGGGCGAGTTCAATTTCAACGCCTTCCACTCCAGCCCGAAGAGACCGAAGCGATCCTGGAGCAGCTGCAATCCTGGTTGGAAAAGGTTCAAGCAGCGGTCGTACAGGGCGGCGCGGATTGGCGCGTGGTGGAGGAATCACCGGGTGAGTTTCTCCGCCGGTTGCACGATTGGTTTCAAAACTTCTCCAATCAACCCACTATCGCCGATACCGCGAACGTCTGAGAGAGTGACTTCCAATTCCGACGTAAGTCGGCAAGTTCCAGGATCGCCGACTTGGGACAAGCCGGCCTACGATGAGCGGCCGCTCGGAACCGAAACTCGTGGTATGATTGGCGAGATGAAAAACTTCCCAGCCGAGACAGAGGATTAGAAGTTCATGTTGGGACAATGGGTTGAAATCGAGTTCGATTGCCTGCCGCTGCGAAGCGTCAGCCGTATCGACGTTCCCGTGGACGCTTCACCCGTCTACGAACAGTTTGTGCTTCGCGTCAAGGAAGCGATTGGGCAGCACGGTACGCACAATACCTATTACCTGCATCGCGGCAAGTGCGTTTATCACTTGACCAACGATCCTCAACGAGGCTCCGTCATTTTTGCGTTTGAGGGAACGGTGATGACCGATCCTGAAGATCTTCACACCAAAGGAATCGAACTGACCGTCAAACTGGATTCCGAGACCTGCAATTGGTTGAGCGAACCGATCGTCGGTTTCCTTTCCGAAAGTGTGCAACACGCGGTGCTGATCGAATTTGACCGCTACATCGAAGCGGGCGACTTGAAGAAGACCGAGCAACGTATCAAGGCGATTCAAGACAGAAGTGATGCCGCCGATGGTTTCGTCGGCATGTATTTGTAAAAACGAGGTTTTGAAGATGCGAATCCCAGGGTCCCAAGCTCCCGCCGATCCACAGGTGATCGAGACCTTGGAGCGACAGGTCGCGGCTTGGGGACAGCAGTTGAAACCGTACGAAGTTTACTCGCGGCGGCCGTCGATTTTTCACGCGGTGGTCGGGATGTGGGAGGGGTTGGCCAAGTCCGGACTCCTGGAAGTTCCTTTGACCGCGCTGATCAACCGCCGAGTCGCCGGCTTGAACGGCTGTATGTTCTGACAGGACATCAACGCTGCAGTTGGCAGCGAACATGGTTTGTCGGCCGAAAAGCTGCTGGCCGTTCCCGATTACGCTGGCAGCCCGTTGTTTGACCAGCGAGAGAAGATGGCGCTGGAGTACGCCGACCGGATCACGCGGACCGACCTGGATGTCAGTGACGAATTTTTTCAGCGTTTGAAACAGTTTTTTAGCGATGACGAACTGGTGGAATTGACCGCCACGATCGCCTGGGAAAACTGTTCCAGCAAATTCAATCGGGCTCTTCGTATCCCTTCGCAAGATCTTTGGTCGTGCGGGCAGCCGGACGACCAGTGAGGGGTGACGGCAGCCAACCAAGCCTAGACGAGACACCTTCGATGCGACCCTGGATCCTTTCCGAAACGAACTACTTTCAGGTCAAGCAGTGCCGCTTCGAAGTGGCGGTGCTGCCGATGGGCGCCACCGAGCCGCACAATCTGCATTTGCCCTACGGTACGGACACGCTGGAGGTCGAAACGTTGGGCAGCCGGGCTTGCCAGGTAGCTTGGGATCGGGGCGCCAAAGTGGTGATGTTGCCGCCGATTCCTTACGGCACCGAAACCAACATGTCCCAGTGTGCTTTGGCGATGAACGCCAATCCAAGCACGCTGGCTCGTTTGATCGGTGATCTGGTCGACTCCCTGGCTGGAAACAATATCCACAAGCTGCTGATCTTGAACGGACATGGCGGCAACGACTTCAAACCGATGCTGCGCGAGATGATGGGTCAGACGCCGGTGCACCTTTTTCTTTGCGATTGGTTTCGCGGGCTCAGTGCCGACGTGCAACGCAAAATCTTTGATCAGCCGGGCGACCACGCCGGAGAAATGGAATCGTCACTCGGATTGGCCTATTTCGATCCGCTGGTACGAAAAAACGCCGACGGTTCCTTGGCCGCCGATGACGGCTCGGCTCGGCCTTCTCGCTTGGAAGCGATCAATCAAGGCTGGGTCGCCATCAGTCGGCCGTGGCACTTGTTGACGACCAATACCGGTTGCGGCAATCCCCACGGCGCCACCGCCGAAAAGGGAAAGCGGCTGATGGAGGTGATGGTCGATCGGCTGGCCGATTTTCTGGTTGAATTGTCGGTGGCGGAAATCGACGATCAATTTCCGCTTTGAGTCGACGCGTGCAGCACGGCGGCGTAGCCGAGTACATCGTCGTGGTCTTTGCAGTAGTTCGAAATCGTGTCGAACGCTTCGGGTTGACCAGCCGCTTTGGCCCTGCCGGCGATCTCGATCAACATCGGCACAATGCGTTGCGGCGGCAAACTCTCCGGCACCAATTGAACCGCAGCTTCCACGGCCTGCTTCGATTGGCCAACTCGATCCAGCAGGTTCACATACGCCTCGATCGCGGCCGTGCCGTTTTCACCGACGTCGACGGTCCGCGCCTTTCGTTCAAACATCTTCAAACCCGCCTCGACGTTTTCTCCCAGAAGGATCGAGAAATAAGTTGAGTGGGCCGGGTAAAAGTCAACGAACGGTTCTTCGCCGGGATACTGGAACTGATGGTTCAGCCGTCGCCCGTACTGAGTCAATTCCCACGCTTTTCGTAGTTCGGCGGGATCGTCCAGCAACGTTGCGATGCGCACCGTCGACGACAAGTGCGTCGTATCCAGATGGTATCCTCCCTCGCCCAAAATCCAGCGACGTTTTTCGACCATCTCGGCCAACGTTTCGTCGTCGCCCGCCGGCTCTTCTCGCCCAGCGATGTCGCCGCGCACCAGCGTGATCAATTCGTCGTACAAATGATTCAACAGACAAGAGGCAGCGGCCTTTCGGTCGGCTTTGCTGCGCGAAACGATCGCCTGTTCATACAGGGTGATGCTGTTGCAAGTGCCTTGGTGGTCGATCACGGCTTGAAAACCGCGTCCCACGTCGATGCCCTCGTGCAACAACACCTGAATCATTTCGTCGTAGTTGTCCTCGGTGATCTCGACGTCGGCGATCAGCTGCCGAGCAAGTTCTGTGTCGCCGGTTGGCCGCAGGTACATCCATCCTTCGCCGATGCGTCCCTGCTCGATCAACATCGTGCCAGCTTCGCGGCAGGCGTCCAGCAGTCCAATTTCCAGCTGGCGTTCCACATCTTCGGGACGGGACGGCTCGTTTTCCTCCGTCACCAACGGCAACCCCAGTTGGCTGCGAATTCGCATCTTCAACGCCTCGAACAACTCCATCGGCTGACGTGATTGGCGAAAGTGATTGACCATGTGGTCGAGCATTTCGGAGGGCTGGTCACGCTTGTCGCCCAGTGCAGTGAAGATGTCGGTCTCAGTGGTCGTCATGAAAACTTTTCGGTGGTTACAGAGATCAGGCCGGAAAGGGGCTCTCGGTCAATCTTAGAAGGAATTCCCCGTTTTCGGGAGGGCAGGCACCCATCATCCCTGATCGCCGCCGGCCTGTTCGGCGTAGATTCGCAGCTGGTCGATCAGGGTTCGCAGCTCGCGCGCCGCGGTGGGCAGCAGGACCTCGCAGTGTTCGACGACGTCCGCCAGCGGCCCCAGCAAGTCGTCGCACTGCTTGGTCATTTCGATCGCCCAGCGGCGAGCTTCGCGCTGTTTGGCCTCGCACTGCTCCACCCTCCGCTCGGCCTTCTTCACTCGCATCGCCGCCTCGGTGGCAGGCGGCCGATCCGACGCGCGAATGGCGGCACGTTTTTGCGACAGGTTTTCTTTCGCTTCGGTCAACTCCCGCTCGGCCAATTGCATTTGCGCCCGCCAGTAGGCAGGCCGATCATGGGTGAAGTACGTTTCAGCCCGCTGCACCATCATCCGCAGCTCCTGCATCACCTTGTCCCAATCTCCCGCCAGCCGCACCAGGCCACCATGAAATGCTTCCAGGGATTCGATATTGCGAACGTTGCTGGCCGGCACAAAGCTATTCCTGATGAAGGTGATCGCGATCGTTGTCCATGTCGCCCAAAGGAAAGGAGGGCAGCCGGAAGTTACCGTCCCAGGTAAGCGTCGATTTGCTCGGCTTTTCGCATCAGGTAGGGAACGTGCTGTTCGGTGGTTTTGATCAGTCGCGTGATCTGCCGCATTTGAACCGTGAACTCTTCAGCAAACTTACGCTGTTGCTCATCCCGCCAAGTTTGCTCCAACTGGTTCATCTGCGAGGCGAGCCCCGCGGAGCGTTCTTTCATTTCCTCGGCAAATCGGTGCAAGTGACCTGCAAACTGTCGTAGTTGTTCGGGATCAACAATGGCTTGATTCATGATTCGATCTTGAGTGAGAAGGTTTGTCGGCCAGTTTTTCGGTAGGCCGGCTTGTCCCAAGTCGGCGATCCTGGAACTTGCCGACTTGGGACAAGTCGGCCTACCAGTTCCTAGTGCGATGACGACAGCGGAGATTGGTCGGCGAGTTCTTTCTCGGCAAGTTGCAAGTGCTTGCGGTATTGCTGCAGCGTCAAATCGACTCCCAGTCGATCCGCGGTTTCACACAACAGCCTCAGTGCCACCACACGTGTTCGGAGCGGCGCGACCACCGCGCGGCGAATCGACGCGGCCCGCAGCGCCGCCATGGCTTCGATATCTTTTCCAATCGCCAGCAGGCAACGTCCGCGAATCAAATAAGCATGCGGTGACAGTTCGTCATTGTCTAACACCGCGTCGAGTTCGTCGATTGCCGGTTCGTGCAACCCCGCATCGTACATCGCTTCGGCAAGCACCACCTTCAAATGCAGCAGCGAAGGATCGCGTTTCAGTCGCGCCCGGCAGACGTCCATTCGCCGGCAAGCCCAATCGTTTTTGCTCCGCTTGAGTTCACGCTCGGTTTCCAACGTATCGAGTTTCTGCGCCAGTTCGGTCACTTCACGAAGCTGTTGCAGCGACCTTGCCAGTGTTGCTTCTTCGAATTCCCACAGCAGCTCCATCTCTTCCGGAAAGATCTGCAGTGCCTGCTGCAGCACCCGCCGAGCCTCCAGCGGGCGATCTTCGGCCCGATAGATGGCAGCCAGTTCCATGTAGCCCTCCAGGTCAGTTGGGCTGGCGCGCAGATGTTGTTCCAGTTCTTGGCGACGTTCCAACCGAACGGTCGGCTCGGTTTCGCTGGCCGAGTCGTCTTCGGTCAGCGGTTTTTTTCGGAGCAGTTCGTCGGGGCGAACCGGCCGCCAACGGCCCCCTTCCATCGGATTCATTTCACCGGCATGTCGATGGTCGGCGTCCGCGGAGACCCGATTCTGTTTGTCGTCGGCCGGTGGCTTGGGTTGGGTCGCCATGGAAAGAACTCGGGGCAGTTGTGATTCAGCAGAGAAGCATCTTCATTGTGAACCACGACCGCGACCGGGGCAAATCAATCTGCTGGCGAAATGGGCAAAGTGTTCCTGGATACGGCGGTGGAGTCGCCCCGCAGTGCGAAGGCGATTTTCGCCCGCTTCAGGCAACCGAGCGGTACAGTTGGCGAGTGCGGTCGGCATCCAGGGGAACAGGGTTGAAGGTGCCCGTCCACTGCTTCAGGGCGTCTTCGACGAAGGTGTCGATTCCCGAAACGGGAATGGAAAGTTCGTCAAACGAGGTCGCCAGGCCCGCTTCCCGAAGCCAGCCGATGACCATCTGCGCCAGCCGTTCGGGCGCGTCGGCTGTGGAGATGGTCGGATCGACTTCGCGAATCAGTTCCGCATACCAATCCGCATGCGCCGAACCGTTCATGCGAATCACCGCCGGCAGCATCAAGCCGACTGCTTGTCCATGCGTGATGTCATGATGTGCCGTCAACGGATTGGCAGTGGCATGCGCCGCGCCCAACATCGACGTCTCGATCGCCATTCCGGCAAAGCAAGCTCCGATCTGCATCTGGCTGCGAGCCTCCAGGTTTTCCGGTTGTCGCAGCACCGTGGAAAACCCGCTTGCCAACAACCCGAAGGCACGGCGGCTGTAAGTGGTCGACATCGGATTGCGGCGTTTCGTCACATACGTTTCAATCGCGTGTGACACGGCGTCGATTCCCGTCAGCGAAGTCACTCGCGCCGGTTGGGTCACCGTCAGCGCCGGGTCCAACAGAGCGATTCGGCATGCCGCGCGAGGATCACCGCAAGGCATTTTGGTATGAGTTTCGGCATCGCTGATCAGGGCAAACGATTGCGCCTCGCTGCCCGTTCCCGCAGTCGTCGGAACCGCGATCATCGGCAGCATGTCCGCGGTCGCTTTGCCAACGCCGCAGTAGTCGTGGATCGTGCCTCCGCAGGAATAAACAAAGTTGATTCCTTTGCAACAATCCATGCTGCTGCCGCCCCCCAGTCCAACCAGCAAATCGGGCTGAACTTCGGCCGCCTTTTTGACTCCCGCATCGACCATCGCCGAGGTGGGGTTTTCACCGAAGTCATGAAACGATTCCACCCGCAACCCCGCGTCCTTCAGCGACTGAACGGCCACCGCGTCGTGCCCGACCTCCATGATTCCCGGATCGCTCACCACCAACACACAACGAGGACGAAACTCGGCAGCCAGTTCGCCAAGCCGTTTGATAGAACCCTGGCCAAAAATGAATCGAGTGCGACTCTGCGTGTCAAATGGCTGCATTTTTTGCAATTCGATTTGGTATGGGTTGCCCAAGAAGACCTTACCCACCTTAGAGGCAGAGGGAGGTTGTGGCTAGATAGCTCCGTGTCGGCCAGTTTTCCAAACTGGCTACGCGATGCGATTTCGGAGAAACTGTCGGCCAGTTTTCCAAACTGGCTACGCGATGCGATTTCGGAGAAATCGCCGACACCCACTATCGCGCCGGCGCAAATGTTCCCCGCCGTACCGAGAACGAATCGTCGCCCGAAAAAACCAAATGCATCGTCCTCCCGTCGGGCGACATCCATTTTGTCGGCAGCGATGCTGTTTCTCCCGGTCCGACGTCCCACTTTTCGGTGAAATAAACCGTTGTCCAAGGTCCCCATGGATGAGCCGCGTCGTAAATTCCGAAACCGCCCTCGAATCGCGTGTCGATTTTCTTACCACGTTGGTCGGGAATGATTTGTACCCACAGGTAGCGTTGGACGTAGGGATTGTATGTGACGGCGGACCGGTAGCATCGCCCGGCGTGATGGAAAACGGCGCCGCGATCGTCCACGTTCTTGCTCCATCGCGGCCGGCCGCCCGTATCCAAGCCGACAAAAAATTCGTAAGCCGCTCGGTCGACCAGGCGATCTTTGGGGACCCTGGCCATCACCATTCGGTCGGCCGGCTGGTAGGCACTGTCGGAATCGAACGAATAGACGTAGACAAAGTCGTCGCCGGCTCCCTGATAGTTTCGGCCGAAGTTCAGAAAAGTTGGGCATCCAAAACTGGTTTGAAATTTCCAATCGGCCCACTGCCAGTTTTTTCCGCGATCGTCGGACCAGGCAAGCTGAGCGTTGTCTGCGTTTCGGACCAGCATGAACAACCTGCCGCCAACCATCAGCATTCCGCTCGCTTTGCGGCCAGAGGATCCGCCGCCAAACTGTTCGATTTTCGAGCGGAGGTTCACGCCGCGAAAATCGTTCGGCATGCCTGCGACGGTTGCCAAACCCAGGCTGAGCTTTCGGTCGACCCTCGGTTGGAAACCGTGGCCGTCGCCATAAGCGGTATAAAGGCGATCGTCGTCTGCCCAGGTGATCGGCCAGTTGTCGCTGCCACGAGCTCCTCTGGCGATCGTTTCCGGCGGCGCCCACTGGACCAAACGAATCGCCGAACTTTGCCGATAGGGAGTCTGGCGACCGATGTCGTCTTGTCCTGACTGCGTCGCGGCAACGATCGAATTCAAAAACGGCTTCAGCACGTCGTAGTGATTTTCACCTTCCTTTCGCGGCCAAGATCGGCCTCGTGCTCCGCCGCGAACGGCGACCAGGTCCAACGAAGGAATCACCACGATCAAACTGTCGTAAAGTCCCCACGCCCAATAAGCGTCTCGCGGAACGTCGGGCAGCGCACCGTCGGCGTTGTTCCACCACAACAGACCGTAGTGATCCGAGGCGTTGCCGTGGTTGCTGCCCAGTTCCGGCAAACCCAAAACCGATTCGACCGGTGAAGTGGCGATGCGAATGTAGTCTTCCGAAAGAAGTTGCCGTCCATCCCACTTTCCGCCGCGAAGGTAGAGATAACCGATTCGAGCCAGCGCGTTGACGTTGGCATGAACGCCCGATCCGAACTCGCGCCGCGGAATCTGGTCAATCAGCTGGTCTCGATACTGATGTTTCCGCCAACGAAGGTCGTCTCGGCCGATGCCGATCGGACCGAAAACTCGTTCGAACATCAGCTCCTGCACGTCACGGCGATAAGCCAACGTGACGCATTCGGCAAGCCAGTTCGGTCCACCATCGCTGTAGTGCCATCGGGTGCCAGGTTCAAACAGCAGCTTGCCGTAGCCGCCCGGTTTCTCGAATCCCGCGGTCTGGGTAGCCAGCTGCAACAGCGTGACACGATCGATCCAGCCGGTCGTCTCGTTTTCGCGCGGTGGCGTGCCAAATCGGGGATGAATCGATGCGGCTTTGTCTTGCAGTTTCAATTTTCCATCGTCGATCGCAATGCCCAGGGCCGTCGCGCCGATCGACTTGGTTGCCGACTTGATATCATACCGTTGAGATTGATCTCCCCAGCGCTGGACCACCTTTCCGTATCGCACGATCATTCCCGAACCGCCGGCAGACAAAGCGTATTGCGTTGCCTCCGCAAGCGGCTGCGGTCGCATGCCGACCTGTTGCGGATCGGCCTGTTGCCATTTTTCGCCTGGCCAATGATCGCCTGGCCGGTTGTCCTGAGCCGTCACGGATGCTGCCAGCGATGACGAGACAACGACGATCAAGAATTGAAAAACCGCAAGTCGCCGAAAACCGTGGATTGCAGATGAAAACACGCTCGTTTCCCTAGCATCTAACGAACTGTCGCTTGGGCCGAATGCCTTTCGTTCCGAATCGTACTCGCGGCAATCTGTGGCAAGTACGAGTAGGAACGGGCACAGCGGCCACCAAATTCCCGGAAGGACCATCCTACGAGAAATTGACAACCCGTTCAGGCTGCACGGCGGAATGCGGCAGAACACGTAATTATTCTTTAGAAAGTCGTTCACGGTCCGCCATCCTTCGATCCGGCCAAAACATCGGTCCGTCAATCCAGCCGAAAGTGTTTTAGGAATCCCATGAATCCATTTCAGATTTTTCGGCACCGGGATGACTCCTCCGCGGCGCGGCGCAAAGCGCACATGACGTGGGCATCGCAAAGCGTGTCGCATTCGGTTTCGCGCGCCGGAGTATTTTTGAAGAAACAGCTTTGGATCTGGCCGATCGTTGCCGTCATCATTCTTTCCATCGTCGGTTTCACGGTGCGGCGTTCGATCGAATCGACCATTCAGGGAAACCTCTCGTCGGGCCTCTATGCGTTGATGTCGGTCGAGGTCGCGATGCTGGAAAACTACCTCCAAGAGCAACAGTCGACTGCCGATGCGCTGGTCGCCGACCTGCAAATCCGCCAACACGTTTATCGGTTGATGGAAAAACCGGATCAGGAAGCCGGATTATCGCTCGATTCCGACATTCACAAACAGCTTGCCGCCGAACTGGCACCGGCGATGTCGTCGCACGACTTCGTCAACTTTTTTGTCGCCGACAAATCAAAGAAGATCATCGCGTCGTCCAATGCTACCTTGATTGGTCAACAAGACATCCCGGAGTACGACCGTTTTTTGGATCGAACGTTGGAGGGCGAGACCGTTGTCTGTCCGCCCTTTCCCAGCGTGGTGATGATGAAAACCAAGTCGGGAAAATCACGAGTGGGGCAACCGTCGATGTATGTTGCCGCGCCGCTGCGTGAGACGTCGTCGTTTCAGATCGTCGGCGCGCTCGCTTTGCAAATCGATCCCCAGCACGACTTCACGGAGATACTCCAGCTGGGTCAAGTCGGCCAGTCGGGCGAAACCTATGCGTTTGATTCTCGCGGCGTGATGGTCTCCAACAGCCGCTTTGACGAAGCGATGATCCTGTTGGGCTTGTTGCCCGATCAGGAAGATTCCTCTTCCATCTTGAACCTGAAGGTGCGCGATCCGGGTGGCGACATGACGCGCGGGTTTCGTCCCTCGGTTCGACGTTCCAAGCTGCCGCTGACCAAAATGGCGGCCGACTGCATCGAGGGCAATTCGGGCGTCGACGTGGAAGGCTACAACGATTACCGCGGCGTGCCGGTCGTCGGCGCATGGAAATGGATGCCGGAGTACGAAATCGGAGTCGCGACGGAGGTCGATGTCGCGCAGGCGTTTCGGCCGCTGGTGATTTTGCAACAGGCTTTCTGGTTGTTGTACGCACTGTTGATCATCGCCGCGATCGCGATCTTTGGATTCACCGTGGCGGTCGCACGACTGCGACGCGAGGCCCAGAAGGCTGCTGTCGAAGCGCAGCAACTAGGACAGTACACGCTGGATGAAAAGCTGGGCGCCGGAGCGATGGGGATTGTCTACAAAGGACATCACGCCATGATGCGGCGGCCCACCGCGATCAAGATGTTGGATATCGACAAAGTCAACGACGCGTCGATCGCCCGTTTTGAACGCGAAGTGAAAATCACTTGCCAACTCTCTCACCCCAACACCATCGCGATTTACGATTACGGCCGCACTCCCGAAGGCGTCTTCTACTACGCGATGGAATACATCGAAGGCATCGACCTGCAAACACTGGTCGCCACGTATGGGCCGCAACCTGAAAATCGGGTCATTCATATTTTGCTGCAAATGTGCGGTTCGCTGTTCGAGGCACATTCGCAGGGACTGGTGCACCGCGACATCAAGCCGGCCAACACAATGCTTAGTCGCCGCGGTTGCCAACCCGATGTGGTCAAGGTGCTGGACTTTGGACTGGTCAAAGCGATCGAAGACGAACCAGATCAAGGCGGCGGCGGACTGACCGGCACGCCGCTTTACATGTCTCCCGAAGCAATTCAGTCGCCGACGTCGGTTGACGCTTGCAGCGACCTGTATGCCGTCGGCGCCGTCGGGCACTTCCTGTTGACTGGCGAGGCTGTTTTTGCGGCGGCGGGAATCACCGAACTCTGTCAAAAACACCTGGATGAATCGCCCGTGGAACCGTCGAAGCGAACCACCAACAAGATCTCCGCTCCGCTGGAAGATGCGATCATGGCCTGCTTGGAAAAAGCTCGCGCCAAGAGGCCGCAAACGGCAAGAGACCTGGCCCAGTTGCTGGAGAAGTGTCCCGGTGCTGGAACTTGGACCACCGCCGACGGGGATGCCTGGTGGGGACGGCATCAACGCGGAGTCCAGAATCACAATCCGCCGGCAAGTTCCCCGCAGGATGACGGAACGGTCGCGGTCACGCTCGATCAAACCATCGACGGTTGACATGCGGCTCCTTCGGCGCTGGTAAACTTGCTTGCGACCAGGGGACAAGACTTGCGATGGGATATCTGCGATGAACCAGCTTCGAACGATCTTTCTTTTGTTTGCCGCCTTCGCCGCCGCCGTTTCGGCTGCCGATCAACCCAACGTCGTTTTCATCCTGGTAGACGATCTTGGCTACATGGACATCGGCGCCAACAATCCCGACACCTTTTACGAAACCCCCAACATCGATCGACTTGCCTCCAGCGGCATGCGGTTTACCAACGGGTACGCCGCCAATCCGGTTTGTTCGCCAACGCGTTACAGCATCATGACGGGCAAGCATCCCAGCCGAATCGACGCGACCAATTTCTTTGCCGGCAGGCGAGCAGGACGTTTTCTGCCGGCGCCGCTAAACGATCGGATGCCGCTGGAAGAAATCACCATTGCCGAAGCGCTTCGCGAGGCTGGTTACACGACCTTCTTTGCCGGCAAATGGCATCTGGGCCCAGACGAAAACTTTTGGCCGACCCGACAGGGCTTCGACATCAACAAGGGAGGCCACCGAGCCGGCGGGCCATTCAAAGCGGGTAAATACTTTTCACCCTACGCCAATCCAAGGCTCGAAAACGGCCCGCCCGGTGAACACCTCACGGCCCGATTGGCGGAGGAAACGGTCGCCTTCATTCGTCAAAACAAAGACAAGCCGTTCCTGGCATACCTGGCTTTTTACAGCGTCCACACCCCGTTGATGGCTCCGAAGCAGTTGGTCGCCAAGTACGAAGCCAAAGCGTCACGCCTGGGTTTGAATGATCGCGAGGCATTCGGTGACGAAGAACAAGTTTGGGAAGGAGCAAAAGAACGAAAGGTGCGGCAACTGCAAGCACACGCGACTTACGCGGCGATGGTCGAATCGATGGATACCGCGGTGGGTCGAGTGCTGAAGACGTTGGATGAATTGGACTTGGACGACCAAACGATCGTCTGTCTGACCAGCGACAACGGTGGGCTGTCGACCTCGGAAGGTTCGCCCACCAGCAACCTGCCACTGCGCGGCGGCAAAGGCTGGCTTTACGAGGGCGGGATCCGGGAACCCTTTTTGATTCGCGCTCCCGGCGTCACCGAGCCCGGTGCCACCTGTGACACACCAGTGGTCAGCACCGATTTTTACCCGACCATTCTGCAGCTAACCGGATTGCCACAGCGACCCGCCCAACATCTCGACGGCAAAAGCCTGGTACCACTATTGAAGGGAGAAGGAAACCTCGATCGGCCATCGATCTACTGGCACTACCCACACTACAGCAACCAAGGCGGCTTTCCTGGCGGCGCCATTCGCAGCGGCAACTGGAAGTTGATCGAACGATTCGAAGACGGCGCGCTCCACCTGTACGACCTGGCCAACGACATCGGCGAAAAAAACGACCTGGCCCAAAAGCATCCCAACGTGGTCGCCAGGTTAAAAAAAGATCTCCACACCTGGTATCGCCAAGTCGACGCAAAATTCTTGCTACCCAAGCCAGACGGCCCAACGCCCTGGCGACCAAACGCCAGGTAGCAGGACGGTGCTTTCTTGCCGAGTCGGCGCTTATCGCGTTTGAGTCAGACTTCAGAGGTGGAAACACCGAAGCAAATTCTGGTCGAACAGAATTCCGCGAAGCCGATGCAACCGACGTGCGTGGAAAAATGAGTTGAATTGCATTCGGTGTTCGTTCCTGGAATCCAGAGTGATGCCGGAGGCATCAAAGATGATAGCCGTCGGTAAGCGCAGCGCCACCGACGTAGTTCAAATGCTACCGGCCCACTGACCCCGCAGGGGTCACAGAAAGAGAAATATACTGATGACGCAAGGTTGGACAATAGAAGTAGGGCCGGTTCCACCGGCCAAGAATATTGTGGCCGGTGGAACCGGCCCTACCGATCTACGTTTTTACGGCGAATTGTTGGAGTGCCGTGGTGGGGGTGTTTTGGGTTAGCATTTCCACCAGCGGAGCGGGCGCTTGGAGTGATTTGGTGGTGGGAGCAAATCGATCGATCGTGCTAAGCATTTTTGCGTTTCCGACTTGATCAAAAAACTCGAGCCAGCCGACGTTGGATTGATAACCCAATCCGCCTTTCATTGCTAAGTCGATTTGCTGAAGCGACGCGATGGTTCCTTCGCGACAGGCGAGCGCCGCTTCGATCCACATTGGGATGGCAAGCAGCAACATCACCTCTTCGTCGGTGAATTCCGCCGTGTTGCGCTGGTAGCGACGCCCCAGTTCCTCCGTCACCTCCGCGACGCGATCACTTCTTTCTCCGTTTCGGTAGTCGTAGATTCCTGCTCCGGCTGCTCGTCCCAAACGCTTGGCTTTGATCAATCCGCCCAGGATAGGTGACGGGTCGAATCGATTTGGGAACGCCTGCCAGATTGCACGGCCGGCGTCAAACATGGTTCGGGTGCCAATCCAATCGATCAGTTCCAGTGGAGACATTGGCATCCCGTATTGCCGCGCCGCCTGTTCCAGTCGCTCGGCTTTGACGCCGCGAGAAAGGAGCAGCAACGCCTCGTTCAAATAGGGCGATAGCAGCCGATTGACGATGAAACCGGGGCTATCGGGCACGACGATCGGCGTTTTCCCGATTCTCCGCACGTGGTCCTCGCATGCCTGGATCACGTCGGCGCCGGTCGACGGGGTATGCACGAGTTCGACTGCCGGGCGGTTGTACACGGGCATGAAAAAATGCATCCCGCAAAGCTGCCGGGGGCGAATCAGTTGCCTGCCACAGTCGGCGATTCTTAGCGTGGAGGTGTTGCTGCACAAAATGGCGTCGCCCAACCGTTTTTCCGTTTGATGAAAAAACGACTGCTTGATTTCAAGCTTTTCGGCGATCGATTCAATGACGATGGTCGGCAAGTTGCCTGGAGTCGGGGGACCAACGATTTCGATGGTCGGTAGTCGCAGCGGCGATGGTTTTACATCGGAAATCTGCCACTGGCTTCGATCGAGTGACAGCCGATCGACCGCGCCCTTCAGCGCGGCCTCGTCAAGATCTGCTACCGCCACCGCGACAGCCGCGTCGATGTGAGCCTGTAGGATGGCGCGGCCGACGACTCCGGTTCCGACAAGGATCACGTTTGGGTTCATGGCTCCCATCAAGCCTGTTAAGCGGCATGCCGATTGGTTTGCCCAGCCAAATCGATCGGAGTGTCGGCTTGATGCATCACCGCAAGTGGGACGTTTCCGTAGAACGATGCCCATCCGGTATAGGTGCTGGGCGGTCCGACCAGCAGATCGGTCTGAGCAAAACTGTACATGTCTTCGATGATGTGTCCCGGACCGAAATGCACTTGCAAATCGCCAAACTCGCGCCGGTCCAGCGGCACATTGCTGCAAACCAAAAAGGCGACACGGCGGCCGGGTACCTGGTCGGCGATGTTTTTCATCATCCGAGCATATTGCTTGATCGAATAATAGTACTTGCCGTTCATGAACGTCGCGTAGTCGCCGTGGCGAACGTGAACGCCAACGATCAAATCGGCTGACTCGCGAATGGTCGAAAGGGTGCGATCGACCTTTTGTTGGTGAATCGGCGCGATGCGGAAATGGTCTCGTACCACGTCCGCATATTTGCTGAGCAGCAGTTCCGATCGAAAGAGCCAGCCGGCCGCTAAAACGTGACGTCTTGTTTGAAGCAGACTGGCAAAATCTTCACTGGCCAAATCGTAACTTTCCTCACCGCGAAGCCGCAGGATATGGAAAGGATATTTTCGCAATCGCATCGTGTGCAGGCAGCGCGCCGCCGCGCCAACCGACTTGGCCAACACCTTGCGACGGCCGACCGAGGGAGGCGAGGCGGCGGCCGGCACGACCGGGTATCGACACCAAAGATCACCCGCGGTTGCCGGAAACAAATCCGCGTATTCGGCAAAGCACGGATTGGCCAGTTGCACGTGATGATGGCGAGCAGCCGCGATCATGTGCGCGTACAAAAACAGGCGATTGCCAAGCTGGCCGTAGCTTCGTGCGATGACGATCATATTTCAAACTTCACGAGTTCAGCAGAAAGAACTCGAAAGGCTAGCAATCGGAAGGCTGCCGAAACAAGATCGATTTCGCCGCTATGCCTGGCTTTTCGCGGCGTACATTTCGGCGTATTCGATTGCCCAGGCGTCGATCATCTGTTGGAATTCTTCCAAGTCGACTTCCGCCACCGGAACGTAGTGAGACCGGTTGAAGAGTTCGCGATTCATCACTGTGCCCTTGCCCTTGAGCTCCAACACCTTCAGGTCACTGTAAGGGCGAATCACCATCTCCAGCCGGCTGTACTGGTTGTTTCTGCGTCCGGCCTGGATTCTCAGATCATCACGATAACAGGCCATTCCCCAACCGACCTCGCCAAACAACGATTCGGTGCGGAATCCGGGAAAGTGGTCGGCCACTCCGTGAACGGTCTGTTCGATGCGGTCCGAAAGGGAAAGGCGGTAAGACGTATGAAGCCGCTTCAGCTCTTCCTCGCTGAGCGCCTGTTGGCGCTGCTGGCTGGCCTTCACGTCGGCTCGTTTTTTACCGCGGGCGATTGCCGATTCAAGTCGCGATTGAAACTCGTCACTCATGAATTGGATGCATCCGATGGTGTCGGCGGTTCGTTGGACGCTTTCGCATCATCGTCGCCCTGATTGGACGCCGGCTCGGATTCCGGAACCGGTGGTGCTTCGCCTGGGGAGGGTTCGGAGGCAGCAGGCGGCGCGGTCCCTGTTTCCGTCTGCGCTTCAGTACCTGAAACGGCGTCGGTCTGCTGGGTTTCTTGCAGCGAGGTAGGGTCGGTGTCGGCCGCTGGCGGCGTCTGTTCCGGTGTCACACCGCCATCCTGCGGCGCAGCCTGCGGCGGTTCGGCAGGTGGCGCCTTTGAATCGCGATCCTCACTCTGCGGCGGTTGCGACTTTTGTTTTTCGTCTTGGGAGTAAAACTGCATCAAGTCACCGAAGGAACGCAGCGGTTCGTCGCCCTTCTGCATCGCATCGGTAATCGGCTTGGCCGGTTCCTTGCTGACCACGCGATACGATTCCGGTTTCTTTTCGCGTCCGCGTCGACCGCCTGCTCCGCCACGGCTGTCCCGAGAACGTCCACCGCGCGAGTCGGAGCGTTGGCCACGGTTGCGATCGCCGCCGGCACGAGGTTTCCCGCCTCCCTGTTTGCCTCGCCCGCCTTGTTGATCTCCCGATCGACCACGTCCTTCGCGCCCGCCGCCACCGCCGCCACCGCGCGGTGGGCGACCTCGTTCACCGCCACGGCCACCACCGCCACGTTGTTGTTGTTTCTGACGCTGGATCTCCGCCTCGCGTTCTGGCGATACGGCGCTCAATGCAACGCGGCGACGTTTTTCATCGACTCCCGTTACCCACGACGTGATGACGTCTCCAACCTGAATCGCCTCGTGCAGATCCTCCACGAAACCGTCCGATACCTTGCTGACATGAATCAAACCGCTGCAGTCAGGCGCCAGTTCCACAAAGACTCCAAACGGCATCACTCCCACGACCACACCGATCACCTGCTCCCCTGGTTTCAATGTCGGCAGGGACGGCATCGTCGCCAACACGGCTGGGGGAGTGCCGCCGGCATCGCTTTCACCAAAAGGATCACACAGCCAGTGCACCAGTTGATGGACGCGGTGTGCACCGACCTGCCATTCCTTGATGCATTTTTTGATTTTGGCATCATCCGGTTTGGGACGGCGAATGGGTTCGGGGATCTCAGCCGCCGGCGGCGCCGGTGGTTCGGGCGTTTCAGATGCCGCTTCGGTCGGCTCCGACGACGGATCGGCGGCGGTCTCCGATTGGGAAGGTTGCTCATCAGGTGTGGAATCGGATTCCGAAGGCGTATCCGAAGCACCGCTGTCGGACTCCGCGGCAGGGCTCGCTTCCTCGGCAGGTGCAGCGGCTTCGTTCGATTCGGTCTGACCATCGTCTTGCGAATCGGCAGCAGCTTGATCCTCCGGCGCGGTCGTCGATTCGGCTGTCGCGGCTGCTTCGTCCGGTGATGGCTGCTCGGTTGGGGCCTCACCCTCGGTGTCGGCAGTGGCGGAATCGGGTGATTCCACTTGGTCGGGATCGCCGGTTGTTTTGGCTTCGGTTTCGGCCGGCGGCTCTGGTTTTGTTTCTTCTTCGTAGTTGGGGACGACGTATCCAGGAGGCTCGGTCGGAGGAAGTTCGACTTCAAGCGTCGAGGCAAGTTTTTTGGCGAGCGGATAATCGTCGGGGTGAATCAACGTTCCATCGAGAACTTCTTCGCTGCCGAACACTCGCAGGAACGGCATTGCCTGGCGGCTCTGTACCACGCTCTCCCACTGCTCCAGTTCTGCGATCGTATCACGCGAGGCGAAAAGTTCTTGTTGCCTGGCGGCGTCAATCGCCTCGGCGACCTGTTGCGAGACGCCTGGCAACCGCGAAAGCCAGGAAACGGGCGCCGCATTCACATCGACTCCGCCTCGCGACGCCCCGCTGACCATCACGTTTTCCAGCGTGCGCAGCATCGCGTCATCGGAAAGTTCTCGCTGGAACGATCCGAGTCGCAGTTTCAGTGGATCGACCTTGGCCAGCGCCTGCGCCGGTTGCAGCACAGAAAAAGCCAGCCACGCGGCGGCGCGAAAACGACGCGGCGTTGTTTTCATTTCTTGGTCGGCCACCGAACTGCCCGCGTACGCATCGGCGCCGCTTCGGTCAGCCAGCGTCCAACGCAACGACTTGGCCGGCGATTGGGCGATCAAATCGGCGATCACCACCATGCATGCCCGGCGCGCCGGACCGTTGCTCAGGACGATCAAGTCGACGTGATGGGTATGAATCAATTCACCCATCCGAGCAACTGCTTGCGATCGAGGCGCCGCCGCCAATTGGCACGGCAAATCTTCGCTATGCAGCAAGCGTCCGTCGGCTGCAACGATCGTGGTCGCCGCGGTGCGAGGCCCCACCGCGTCGATCGACATCACCACTTTCGCATCGACGCCACCTCGGTCGGTCTGCCTGCGCAGATGTTCGGCCGCGATGCCGATCAGACGAGTCGAGGCGCGTTCCTGAAGTTCGTCCCACCAAGCGGCCTCGGCCGCCTCGCGGATGTCCGCTTCATGTTGCAAGACCGTTTCCCGCAATTTTGCTTCGATGTGCCGGTTGAAGCCGGCAACCGTCCGCTGCAGTTCCGCAACCAGTTTCGCTGCGTCGTATTCAAAGGCGCACTGAGCGACCTGACTGCGCAAGGCTCGCGCCAACATCACGATCTGAAACGAACTCAACTTGTTGGACGAGAAACGTTTTCCCTCCAACGGCTTGAGCACGCTGACCAGCCAGCGACGACGACGCTGCCGGGGCGATATCTTTTTGGATTTCTTGGCAGGCTTTGCCGCAGCATCCTTGGCCGGTTTCTGGCTCGACTGGGCCACTTTCGGTTCCGCCTGGGAAGCAGACTCAGTCTCCGTTGAAGTTGTCGGCGTTGCTTCCGCCGGCGGCGAACCTGCCGGAGCAGCCGGCGATGGTTCGGCAGCCGCCTTCTCACCTTCCCCATCAGTCGCTTCGGGGACACTTGGCGACTGTTCGGAGCTGGGATCGGATGCAGTTTGGGCAACCGGCTCGCCTTGACCGCTTTCCTGGACGCCCTGTGCGTTGGTTGGATCGGTCGGCTTGGCCTCTGACTCCGCCGCGGCATCCGTTTGGCTTGTCGGTTCGGCAGAAGGCGGCGGTGTCTCCGCTTCGTTTTCGACCGTGGATGCAGCGGGAGTTTCGGCGGCTGTGGCCTGCTCCGTCGTCGAATCAGCCTCCTTCGTTGGTTCGGTTTCGGCGGCGACAGCGGCCGAACTCTGCTCTTCCTTTCCCTCTTCACCGCCGGTGTGAGGATCGTGGATTCCGGCGATCTGAATTCGAGCGTTTTTGACCAGCCAACGCACGGCGGAATTGATAAGCCTGGGGTCGCCGATCAGCCGTTTGGCGAGCGCCGGGTCGACATCGGCAACCGCTTTGGCTGGATCACCAATCCCATCCACCTTGGCGACGACTTGGGTGAAATCGTCTTTGTCTCCCTTTTGAGGATTCAAAAGGCGAACGGCAAGGCGAACCGAGTCACCAGCGTGGTCGGCTGTCTCCGATTTCAAGCGGCGAGCCAATCGGTCCAACATCCGAATGGAATTGGCTTTTCGGATCGAATGCCCGATGGCCGGATCCTTCAGCGGCGTCTGTTCCCAAATCGCCAACAAACCATTGCGTCGATCCGCGATGGTCTGCTCCATATTGATTGCCGCATGGAGGGCCCACAGGCTCGTCTCGTCAATACCGCCCAGCTCATCACGGCGATACCGAGCCAAGAAGGGAGGGGAGTAACCTTGCTGGAGTAAGGGCAGAGCGTTTCGTAGATTCGCAACATCGCAACGCCCGCGTTGGGCAATTGCTTCTAGATCGACATTCATAACGAGTCGGTCTCATTACCGGCTCGACCTTCATGAGCGAGCCTTGTTGGGAGATTGACGGCTGCGTCCATCGTGTGACGCGCATGCCGGGTCACTTCGGAAGTTTAGGGGGGGTAGGCTTGTTCGCAAAACGGACGTCTCCGCCTGCTCACCGAAAACCCTCGGAGTTTGGCGAAGATAGCGCTACACCCCTTCGATGTCAAGCTACGCCATCCCCCAGTCATGCGGCATGGCATGCATCGCGCCGGTCGACGAAGCCATTCGTTCCGGCCGTCAGGGTGTTGTCAAAATGGTGTCTTTTTCTGCTTTCTCTTGCCGGCGGACTGCTTGGGTTCGAGCACGCTCGTCTGGAAAAAGTCGCTTCTTGGGCGGTAGCAAAAGTCGCCAAGACTTTCGGTGAACCTTCATCCCGCCGAAGTCTTGGCGGCTTTCGCTACCCCGAGACCCAGCGGAAAACCAAGACCGATTCGCCTGCCAGTACCCTCGTGAAACCGCTCTTCGAAATAAGAAAAATCGGCAAAATCGATTCAACTTGCCTAACCGTCAAGGTCGATACTCCCTCCATCGATACCTGGTTCCGGGTAGCGATGCACCACGTCCGTCTCCAAGAAATCACAGCAAGAAAGAGCCCTGCTCCCATGTCGAATCCTCCGCTTCGCGTTTTTCACAGCAGCGGCGACTCCACCAAGCCAGTTGGTAGCGAAAGCCGTCGTCAGCGCGAACTTGACCGGATTTCCGGCGTCGCCGATCCCAAATCGGTGACCCTGCCGGTAGGAAAGTTGGTTCCGCTGTTGGTCGATGCGGCTCGGCATCAAAGAGCGTGGCTGGACGATTTTGCCGACGACCCGGTTCAAATTGACGCGGACCTCTACGACGTGTTGCTGGCCTACCAGCAGCTGCGTCAGCGCGCCGCCTGAGGCGGTGCGCCGGCGATCGAAAGAAGAACACCGCAACTGAAAAAAGGATTCATGCCGTGCGTTCAATTGCCGTGATCAACCAAAAAGGTGGCGTGGGGAAGACCACCAGCAGCGTCAACCTTTCCGCCGCTTTGGCCGAAACGGGCCGGCGAGTTTGTCTGTTGGATCTGGATCCACAGGCGCACGCCTCGCTTCATCTTGGCATCACCGCCCTGGATGGCGAGGCCAGCATGTACGAGGTGTTGTGTGGCGACGCAACGCTCCAACAGGCTCGTCGCAAGGTCAACGATCACTTGCATGTCGTTCCGGCCAACCTGGACTTGGCTGCCGCCGAGCTGGAATTGGCCGGTGAGGTTGGTCGCGAAATGATTTTGCGCGATAAGATGCAGGACGATGACCAGCCGTTTGATTACCTGGTCTTGGATTGTCCGCCCAGCCTTGGCGTGCTGACAGTCAACGCGTTGGTCGCGGTTCGCGAAGTCTTTCTGCCTCTTCAGCCTCACTTTTTGGCGTTGCATGGCTTGAGCAAGTTGTTGCGGACGGTCGAGGTGGTATCGCGACGGCTCAACGGCGACTTGCGTCTTTCCGGCGTGATGCTTTGCATGTACGACTCGAATACTCGGCTGGCAGCGGAAGTCAGCACCGATATCGACGAGTTCTTCCAAGTCAGCAAAGGCAGCCGGGAGTTTTTCCGCGGAGCGAAGTTTTTCGAGACCCGCATTCGGCGCAACATTCGTTTGGCCGAAGCCCCCAGTTTCGGACAATCGATTTTCCAGTACGCCGGCGATTCCAACGGAGCGGTCGACTACCGGGCGCTCGCCGAAGAAGTGTTGGCCCAAGAAGAATGCCAGACGCAGCCGGCCGAGCGAATCGCCGCCTAGCCAAGTAGGCCGACGTGCGACTTCGGAGAAGTCGCCGACAATCAGACGAAGGAATTGTTCTCGCAAGATCACCCTCCCTCTGGGAGGGTCGGACGCGGTTGCGGCCGGGGAGGGCATGGTGTGCGAACCCTCTCCGGGCCTGAGAGCCCGACTCTCCCGGAGGGTGAGTGTTGTCAAAGGACGAAGTGATTTCCGGACAAATCCTAACTAAGAAACGGGCGTTCGGATCACCAGGTTGCGAATTTCGGTCATGTCTTCCATCGCGAACCGAATTCCTTCGCGTCCCAGTCCGCTATCTTTGACTCCGCCATAGGGCATGTGATCGACGCGCCATGACGGGACATCGCCGATCACGACGCCGCCGACATCCAGCTCATCCCATGCTTTCTGCATCTTGTACAAATCGCGGGTGAAGATGCCTGCTTGCAACCCGAAGTCGCTGTCGTTGACTTCGGCCAGGGCGTCATCAAAATCGGCAAAACTGCTCAGCACGGCGACCGGACCGAACGCTTCCTGAGTGCAAACGTCTTGGTCGGCCGGTACCTTTTCCAACAAAGTGGCTTCCAACATCGCGCCGTCGCGCCGGCCGCCGCAAAGGAGCTTTCCGCCAGCGGCGACGGCAGCCTGGATCCAGCCGTCCAATCGTGTCGCTTCCTGCTGCGAAATCATCGGGCCGATGAAAGTGGCTTCGTTCTTCGGATCTCCGGCGATCAGTTTTTCGGTTGCCGCAACCAGTTGGTCACGCAAGTGGTCGTAGATACTTTCGTGGGCGATGATCCTCTGCACACCGATGCAGCTTTGGCCCGATTGATAAAAGGCGCCGATGATCAATCGGCCGACGGCGTCTTCCAGATCCGCATCCTCGTCAACGATGCAGGCGGCGTTGCCTCCCAGTTCCAACACGACCGGTTTCTTGCCAGCCATCGCTTTGAGTTTCCAGCCGACCGCCGGAGAACCGGTAAAGCTAAGCAGTTTCAACCGATCATCGGTCGTGAACAAATCGGCGCCGTCGCGACTGCAGGGCAGAATCGAAAACGCGCCGGCCGGCAGATCGGTTTCAGCCAGCACTTCGCCCATCACCAATGCACCGATCGGTGTTCGGCTGGCCGGTTTGAGCACAAACGGACAACCGACCGCGATCGCCGGAGCGACTTTGTGGGCGGCCAGATTGAGCGGAAAGTTGAACGGTGAAATGAACGAACAAGGTCCGATCGGAACCCGCTGAAACATGCCGCGATATCCCCGCGCCCGCGCGGAGATCTCCAGGTTCATCACCTCGCCGCCGATTCGCACCGATTCTTCGGCGGCGATCCGAAAAGTATCGATCAGCCGCGAAACTTCGCCTCGAGAATCCTTGATCGGCTTGCCCGCTTCGATGCACAGCGACATCGCCAACTCCTCAAAACGCTGCTCGAATCGGGCCACGCAGTGGTTCAGTACATCCTGCCGCTGGTACGCCGGCATCCGCCGCATCGGCTCGGCCGCTTCGGCCGCCGCGGCAATGCCGGCATCGATCGCGGCGGCGTCGGCAACGGCGACTCGCGTGGCCACTTCGCCACTGTACTTGTCGGTCACCACCAGATCTTCGTTCGCGGCAACCGCTTTGTTTGCCAGGTAGTAAGGATAACTCGGATTCAACATGGCACGGTGGTTGGGGTGAAAAGGTGGAATCGGCATCACGAGCGCCAGGTCTAAACCTTGGCACTCAACTCCTTGATGTCGTTGTTCAAGATCTGATCGTTTTCCGAGTAATCGACGGGGACCTCGATCAGATGGACTCCGTCGGAAGCATGGCACTTCTCCATCAGTTCCAGCAACTGGCTGGACTTTTCGACTCGGTAACCGTGTGCGCCATAGCTTTCGGCGTATTTCACGAAGTCAGGATTGCCGTAATCCAAGCCGTAGGCACCCAATCCCATGTTGGATTGTTTCCACTTGATCATGCCGTAGGCGTCATCCCGCAGGATCAGCACCACCAGTTGCATGCCCATTCGCACGGCGGTCTCCAATTCCTGTGAATTCATCATGAATCCGCCGTCACCACAGATCGCCATCACTTTGCGTCGTGGATAGACCAGCCGCGCCGCCATCGCCGAAGGCAAGCCGGCGCCCATCGTCGCCAGCGCGTTGTCCAGCAGCACCGTGTTGGGCGATTGGGCGCGGTAGTTGCGGGCGAACCAGATTTTGTAGACACCGTTGTCCAAAGCGATGATCCCGTCATCGGGCATCACCTTGCGGCAATCGGCGACCAATCGCTGCGGATAGATCGGAAACCGCGAATCGTCGGCCCCGTCCAGAAGATGAGCGTCCATGGCTGCCTTGACCGTCATGAAGCGGTCAAAGCCCCAATGTTCCTGCGGCACAATCCCCTCACTGATTCGCCAAAGCGCGTTGGCGATGTCGCCGACGACTTCCAGTTGGGGAAAGTAAACCGGATCGACTTCGGCGGATGAAAAATTCAGGTGGATCACTTTCACACCATCTTCGTGCATGAAGAAGGGTGGCTTTTCGACCACGTCGTGTCCGATGTTGATGATCAGGTCCGCCGCTTCGACGGCGCGATGCACAAAGTCGCCTGTCGACAGCGCCGTGTTGCCCAGGAACAGCGGATCGGTTTCGTCGACCACTCCCTTTCCCATCTGCGTGGTGACGAAGGGGATACCGGTTTTGTTGATGAAGCCGCGCAACGTGCGACGCGTCAGCTTACGATTGGCACCGGCGCCGACCAGCATCAGCGGATGATCCGCGTTTTGAATCATCTTGATCGCCGCCTGAATCGATTTCTCCTCCGCGGTCGGCCGCCGCACGTAGCTGGCGGCGATCAGCGATTCGTTGACCTCTTCGCGGGCGATGTCTTCGGGAAGTTCCAGGTGAACCGCGCCCGGCTTTTCTTCGTGAGCGAGCCGAAACGCTTCACGAATTCGGCTGGGAATGTTCGCGCCGCTGACCAACTGCTGCGTGTACTTGGTCAGCGGCCGCATCATGTCGACGATGTCAACGATCTGAAACTGGCCCTGCTTGCTCTTCTTGACCGGCTTTTGTCCGGTAATCATCAACATCGGCATGCCGCCAAGTTGAGCATAGGCGGCGGCGGTGACAAAGTTGGTGGCGCCGGGACCCAGGGTCGACAGGCAGACACCGACTTTGCCGGTCAGCCTGCCGTAGGTTGCCGCCATGAAACCGGCTGCTTGTTCGTGCCGCGTTAAAACCAGTTCAATGCTGCTGCGCGACAAGGAGTCCAGAAAATCAAGGTTCTCTTCGCCGGGGATCCCGAAGACATACTCAACGCCCTCGGCTTCTAAAGCCCGCATGAACAATTCCGACGCTTTCATGGCATCCTCGGCTGGGGTAGTGGTTCAAAGGGGACCAGTATGAACTAGTTTGCGTCGCCACGGGGGCAACTCTAAGCTTTGAATGTTTCCAGAATCTCAAATTGGTATGACGCATGTCCGACTATTTCCAGCGCAGCCTGATCATTCACGAGCAACTTCGTGGCAAACTTGGCGTTCAATCGCGGATGCCCGTGCTGACTCGCGATGATCTATCCATCGCCTACACGCCGGGGGTCGCGCGGCCGTGCGAGGCCATTGCCGAAGATGCATCGCGGGCCAGAGATCTGACGATCAAACGCAATTCGGTGGCAGTCGTCAGTGACGGGTCGGCTGTGTTGGGCCTGGGGAACATCGGCGCCAGCGCCGCCATTCCGGTGATGGAAGGAAAGGCGATCCTGTTCAAGGAATTCGCCGGCATCGACGCCTGGCCCATCTGCGTCAACACCCAAGACCCCGACGAAATCATCGAGACGGTCCGTCGTATTTCGCCCGTTTTCGGCGGCGTCAACCTGGAAGATATCTCTGCGCCGCGATGTTTTGCGATCGAAAAAAACTTGCAAGATCTGGGAATTCCGGTGTTTCATGACGACCAACATGGCACCGCGATCGTGTTGCTTGCCGGGTTGATCAATGCCGCCAAGGTGGTCGGCCGCGATTTGACCGAATTGAAGATCGTGATCAACGGCGCCGGAGCTGCCGGCACGGCGATCGCGCGGTTGCTGCGATGTGTCGGTCATGATCCCCATGTCTGCGTCCCGGTGGCCGACGTGATCGTCTGCGATTCACGCGGTGCGATTCACCGCCAGCGGGAAGGGCTTTCGCCTTACAAGCAAGAACTACTTGCCTACACCAACCGATCGAATCGAAGCGGCGACTTGAAAGAAGTCTTGAAAGACGCCGACGTGTTCATCGGGGTCAGCAAAGGTGGGCTGTTGACCAAGGACGACATTCGCACCATGGCCGACGACGCGATTGTGTTGGCGATGGCCAATCCGATCCCTGAAATCATGCCGGAAGATGCGCATGCCGGCGGCGCGGCAGTGGTCGGCACCGGGCGCAGCGATTTCCCCAATCAAGTCAACAATGTGCTGGTCTTTCCAGGTATTTTTCGCGGTGCGCTCGATTGCGGTGCGGCGCAAATCAGTGAAGAAATGAAGGTGACCGCCGCCAAGGCTTTGGCAGCATGCGTCGACCAGCCGACAGCCGATCACATCTTGCCAGAGCCTCTCGATCGCACCGTCTCGCCAAGAGTTGCCGACGCGGTGGCGCGGGTTGCCGGCGATTGACATTGTCGGGTCTCACGGCCGACTTGACACTTGTCCAGTTTTGAATCGCCGCCGCCACACGACACCAGGCGGCTGCGGTACCCTTATCCGTAGTCACCGCGAATCATCCCTCTCATTTTTGATCATTCCGCTGAGGTTCCCAATGACCGCTACCGCCGCACAAGAATCTGCCGTCAAAGCCGAAGTGGAAGCCTTCATGCACGGGTTGGTCAAACGCAACCCGGGGGAAGAGGAATTTCATCAGGCGGTTCGTGAGGTCACCGAATCGGTGATGCCCTACATTCTGGAACACACGGAATACAAGAAAACGCAGATCTTGGAACGGCTTACCGAGCCCGACCGGATCGTGATCTTTCGCGTCACCTGGGAAGACGACGAAGGACAGTTGCGGGCCAATCGCGCGTGGCGAGTCCAGTTCAACAATTCGATCGGACCCTACAAGGGCGGTCTGCGTTTTCACCCCACCGTGACGCAGAGTGTGTTGAAGTTTTTGGGCTTCGAGCAGATTTTCAAGAACAGCTTGACCGGGTTGCCGATGGGCGGTGCCAAAGGCGGTTCGAACTTCAATCCCAAGGGCAAGAGCGATGCGGAGGTGATGCGTTTCTGCCAATCGTTGATGATCGAGCTGCATCGTCATATCGGCGAAGATACCGACGTTCCAGCCGGAGACATCGGTGTTGGTGGACGTGAAATCAGTTTTCTATTCGGCCAATACAAACGGCTTGCCAATCGTTTTGTCGGCACGTTGACCGGCAAGGGATTGGCTTTCGGCGGCAGCCTGGTTCGCACCGAAGCCACCGGGTACGGGACCGTTTATTTTTGCGAAAACATGTTCAACCGCGTCGGCGATAGTTTCAAAGGCAAGCGGGTCGCCGTTTCGGGCAGCGGCAACGTGGCCACTTATGCGACCGAAAAAGCGACCGAAATGGGCGCGAAGGTGGTGACGCTTTCCGATTCCGGCGGCTTCATTCACGATCCGGAAGGAATTGACGCCGAAAAGCTGGCATTCGTCAAAGAATTGAAAGAAGTCAGGCGAGGACGGATTTCTGAATACGCCGACAAGTTCCGCAGCGCTACTTTTCATGCCGATGAACGTCCCTGGGGAGTGCCCGTGGATGTAGCATTGCCCTGCGCGACGCAGAACGAGTTGAACCTTCACGATGCTAAAACGTTGTTGTCCAACGGCGTGAAGGCGGTTTCCGAAGGTGCCAATATGCCGACGGAATTGGATGCCGTTCACGCGTTCCGCGATGCGGGGACCCTGTTCGGTCCGGCCAAAGCAGCCAACGCCGGCGGCGTGGCCGTTTCCGGTTTGGAGCAAAGTCAAAACGCACTGCGGCTTTCGTGGAGCCATGAAGAGGTCGATTCGAAGCTGCAAACCATCATGAAAGATATTCATGAAAAGTGCGTGGAATATGGCTCCAATGGCGAAAAGGTAGACTACGTCGACGGAGCCAACCTGGCCGGCTTTGCCAAGATCGCCGAAGCGATGCTCGCCTACGGTGCCGTCTAAGAAAGCGGTGTAGCTTCAGGGGAACCGGTGACAAGATTTGAAGTTCGTTTGTACGAAGCGCAGAAGCTTCAAACGCAGTTGACGTTCGATGACACGGTGATCATCGGACGGCAGGAACAATTTGGTCCGCCTCCGTTCGAATCCTGCGATCAGGACGGCGAGCCGGGTTTGGTCGTTGCCGAGCACGCCGACAAGGCGATCCCGCGACGATGGTTTCGACTTTCCTGCAACCCGCAGGGGCAACTGCAGATCGACAATCTGCATCGGCGATTGAATGTCGTTACCGGTACGGGGGTCAAGATCAGTGCCGGCGAGACTCGGCTGTTTGACGCGGAAGTGCTGATCGCGTTGGGGCCCGATCGGGCGATGCGAGTCGGCCCGCTTACGAAAAAGCCGGAGGAGGAACCCTCCAGCTCGGCTCCCTCGGCGTTTCGGTCGCTTGGCAGCATGCCGCCCACGCCCGGTTCGCGGGACTTCATCACCAACACGATGACCCTGCGGCAGTTTTCACAGCCCAATGGCCAGGCGGTGGTCGATCTGCTGCGGCTGGCTTTGCAGGTGGTGCAAAAAGCGGCCAATTCCGACGCCTTTTTCCAAGCGGCAACCGATGCCGCCTGTGAAATCGTTGCGCTCGATCGGGCGATCGTCATTTTGCGAGAATCGGACAAGGGCAGCCAAATCATCAGCGACTCCTGGGTCCCCGATGACTGGTTCGTGGTGGCCGAGCGGATTGCGCCCGGCATCGCTGCCAAGAACCTGCCTCGGATTAGCCAGAACATGATCCACGACGTGGTCCGCGACACGCTGACCAAGATTCACGATCCGACACAGTCTGAATTCACGCCGACCCAGTCGCTGCAAAACATTTCCTGCGTCGTTGCTTCGCCGATCCTGGATGATCAACGCAAAGTGATCGGAGTTCTGTATGGCGACCGCTGGACCCAGCAAGGCGGGTTTGAGCAGATGCGGATCACCGACCTGGAAGCGACGCTGGTCGAAGTGCTTGCCAGCACCGTTGCCGGCGGCGTCGCCCGAACGGTGGAAGAAAACCACCGTAACATCCTGGCGGGTCACTTTTCGTCGGCGATCGCCGAAAAGCTGATCACCAACCCCGAACTGATGGACGGTCAAGATGCCGAAGTCAGCGTTTTGTTTTGCGACATTCGCGGCTTCAGCACCGTCACCGAAAAGTTGGGGGCAAAGAAAACCATTCAGTGGATCAACGACGTCCTCAGTGAGTTGACCCAGTGTGTGGTCGACACCGACGGTGTGTTGGTCGATTACGTTGGCGATGAACTGCTGGCGATGTGGGGCGCGCCGGTTGCCCAACCCGATCATGCTCGCCGCGCCGTCGACGCGGCGCTGGCGATGTTGGCGGCGATTGAGGTGCTTCGCGAGCGATGGGCCGACATTTTGCCGCAGCGGTTCGGCGCCGGAATCGGAGTCAATACAGGAACGGCCCGCGTTGGCAATGTCGGTTCGCAGCAGCGATTCAAATACGGGGTGTTGGGCAACATCGTCAATGTGGGCAGCCGTTTGCAGGCAGCCACCAAGCAGCTTGGCGTTCATTGCATGATCAGCGAAGCCACCGCCCAAGCGGCGGCCTGCGAGGACACCTCTACCGAAGGTATTGCAGGTTCGTCCGACGAATCTCCTGAAGGTCCCCCGCGTTCGTTCGACTGGGCGCGCCGGCTGGCAAAACTTTCGGTGGTCGGGATCGAACAGCCTGTCGACGTCTATCAGCTGGTGCACCAACCACCGTCGGACTGGCAACGATTTTGCCAAGAATACGAAGCGGCGCTGGCCGACTTTGAAGAACTGCGGTTCGGCGAGGCAACTCGTCGATTGGGCGAATTGATGCAAACCCATCCGGGCGACCGCCCCTGTAAATTGCTACTTTCCAAAGCCGTCAATCATCTGGACGAACCGATCGATGGTTTTTCGCCCGTCTGGGAACTGACCCAGAAATAGTCTCAAGGAATCCTCGTATGCCCGACAACCTTAGCAACGCCACCCCGCGCGAAATCCTCGATTCGATCGCAGCCGACGCTCGGATCGACCAGTTGGAAGTGAACGAACTGCAGCGAAGGTTCAATCAAGATTGGGTCATCGATCGCGCCGAAGCGGAACTGCTGTTTGAAATCAACCGGCGAGTCAGCGGTCCAGACAACGTTGATTCGTGGACAAAGTTCTTTGTCACGGCGATCACGAAGCATGTCGTTTTCGACATGAATACGCCGGGCGAAGTGGACCAAGACGAAGGGGACTGGTTGGGAGCGATGCTTTCCGATCCACGCACACCAGTTGAAACGGCGCTACTGAAAGAAATCAAATCCAAAGCAACACTGATCGCCGGAAAACTCGCCGACCAGCTTTTTCATTTTGAATGAATGACGGCCCTGCGGGTCTCTCCGACGGGCCTTCCATTTTTCTGGGGAGAAGTGTTGGAATTATACTTGTGTCTTACCAGCGTGCGGAACCGGCGCCGTTTAGCTTAGGAATTGCTCGGAAATAACTTCGTCATTTGAAAACACTCTTCCTCTGGGAGAGTCGAGCTATCGAGCCCGGAGAGGGTTCGTACATCATGCCCTCCCCGGCCGCTACCGCGTCCGACCCTCCCAGAGGGAGGGTGATCTTGCGGGTGATGTCATTCAAACAACGAAGTTACTTCCGAACAATTCCTTCATGATTCTTCACATCCACTCCGTTGTTTGGTGACATGGCGACCATCGATCAGGAACTCTTCGATCGACTTCTGAGCATCAACAAGAAGCTGGCATCGTTGTACCTGTTCGACCGGCGCGATGTTTGGGCGTCGGTCACCGAGCAAATTCGGGACCTGTACGACTGCGAGTTGGCGTCGTTGTTTCTGGTCGATGAAGACGATCCCAATCACCTGGTGTTGGAGGCGCAATATCCGCCTCCGGAGACGCCACGTGACCAGAAGTTGAGACTCAAGATCGCCAGCGAGCCGCGATCGGGGTTGACGGGACACATCGCAAATGTCGGCGAGACCGTTGTTTTTGTCCAAGCCGATATCGACGATAGTCCTTACATCAAAGATCAGAAGCCGAACTACCTGCCGTCGAAGCAATGTTATTCGGCATTGTTCGCGCCGCTGAAGAACCGCCGCGGAAAACTGGTTGGTCTGCTTCGGTTGCAAAACAGAAGCCATTCGAATCAGGATCAACAAGCACCGTTTACCGACGCCGACAAATCGGGCATCGATTTTCTAGCTACGGAAATCGTCACGTTGCTCGAAAACGCGCACGCGTTTGAATCGCTGCGCAGCCTGGTGGAAGAGGTTCAAGGTGCCGGCAGTACCGGGGAAGCGGTCGACTGTATTTTGCCTCGAGCCTTGAAACTATTGAACGCCGATCACGCAAAACTTGCGTTGTGGAGCCAGGAGAATCGCAGGCTTGTTTTTGCGGGTTCCAAAAAGATCGACGATTCGCCCTCCCCGAAAATAGGAGACCCGATCGAAGAAAAGCACGTGATGAGTCTGCTGTGGCAGGCGGCGATCAGCGACAAGCGGGTCAAGGAACCGGGAGCCGATGATGAGATCTGGCTGGAATTTGGCCCTTACGCCGCGGGCGAAGCGGAACGTTGCGATCCGGCGGCGAAAAGTTCGATTTCTATCGTGCTGCGAGTTCACAAACAGCCCGTCGGGGTGTTGCACATCGAGTCCAACCAGAAAGAAAACTTCTTCAATGACGTCGATCGACAAGTGCTCAAAGCGCTCGCTCAAAACATCTCCATCGCCGTCCAATCGATGAGCCAACCGTGGTCGATGTTGGATGATGAGGGGAATGAATCGGAGAAGGAAGCGCTTTCCCTGGGCCAATCGCTGGGACTGTTTCAGTCACTTCTGATGCACATTCCGCTGGTGATGTGGCGAAAAGACAAAAGCGGCAAGTTCGTCTGGGTGAACGACCTGTTTTGCAAAACGGTACGAAGAAAGAGGAACGATGTCATCGGCAAAGGCGATCTGGAACTCTTTCCCGCCAACCTGGAACCCAAGTTTCGAGCTGGCGATGAAGAGGCGATGAAAAACGGGATCTATGAAGACTGGGAAGAACCGTACGCCCTTCCCAGCGGCGAAATCCGTTACATCCACGTGATCAAGATGCCCTACTATGACTTGCTGGGCAATGTTGCCGGCACGCAAGGCATTTTCCTGGACAACACCGGCGACAAGTATCGCCAACTGTTCACCCAAGCCCCGGTCGGTTTTCACGCGTTGGACGTCGAAGGGAACATTCTTCACGTCAACGAAGCCGAACGAACGATGCTTGGATACAGCGAAGAAGAAATGAGGGAAAAGCCCTACTGGTACTTTTCACCCGAACACGATCGTGAAGTCACCAAAAAACTGGTCGAGGATCAGCTTGCCGGCCGGGGCAAAGAAGGGGAGTGGCATCCCGTCAATCTGCGAAAACAAGACGATGTGACCATTCCCGTATTGATCAATTGTCGGCGAGCCAGTGATGCCGACGGAAAAACCAATGGATTGCTATGTGCAGTTCGGGAAATCAGCGCGGGAACGGACGTCGAGGCCGCGCTACGTGATCCCGATACACGCTATCTGGCCCGCATCAAGGAACTTTCAATCCCCGTCTTTTGTGTTGGCAAGGATTTGAAGATCACATTCGCTAACAAGGAATTCCTGAAGAAAGAGGGCTACAAAAGCGAAAGCCAAGTGATCGGCAAAACGGGCCCTGATTTATACGGAGAACTGGGGCATCGATACCATGAAGACAGCCGACGCGTGCTGGCCACTGGTGAAGTGCTGGACCAGGTAGAACTTCATCCGTCTGGGACAGGAAAGGAATCGCTTGTTCGAGTGCTGAAGTTTCCCATTCGCGATTCCAATGGCAAAGTGATCGGAGTCCAGGGAGTCTTTTGGAATTCCGAGGATCAAGAAAAGGCGACGAAGGCGCTCACCGAAGCATTGGCCGAAGCAAAAGAGGAATATCGCCAGATCGTCAACCAGGCGAGCGAAGGAATCTATCAATCGACCCTGGAGGGCGACTTCATTGCCGCCAACCCAGCGATGTTCCGGCTATTGGGGTTCAAGTCCGAAGAAGAGCTTTTGGCCTTGAAAAGATTTGGCCAAACCAGGTTTGCCGACCCTTACGCTCGCATCAGGTATTTGCAAAGAGTTCGTGCGGCCAATGTAAGAACTCCGCTGGAATTTGAGTACCGTTTGCGAACGAAAGATAAAAAGGAGCTGTGGGTTGCCGAAACGGTTCAAAAGGAGCTGGACCACAAGGGTGATGTTCGATTGGTGGGGTTTGTGGAGGACATCACGGAGCGGCGAGAAAATGCGGAACGCATCAAGGCATCGTTGAAGGAAAAAGAGGAGATGCTGACGATGCTTTCGCACCAGTTGCGATCACCCGTTTGGCAAGCTTACGAGCGGGCGAATCACCTGGTCCACGAGCTGGATCCCAAAGGCCTGCTTGCCGACGGAAAAGCGGAGCCGCCCGTTCCCCGGTTGGCCACGATTCGAGGATTGGCGAGAAAAACGCGGGCGGTCGCCTGGAGCATCGAAATGATGTCCAAGCTTGCCCAGACCGAAGAGGTGAAGATCACCGAGAAGACCAGAAGATCGATTTCTCCTCGAAACCTGATCAAGATGGCCCGCGAGACCGCGAGAGACGTTCAATTGCTGCGGCGCCTGTCGACCAAATTCGCCGAACGGATTGGTTACCGGCAGGAAGTCCCTGAGTTCACCGTCGAAGTGACCGATGACATGGAGTCACACTACCGAATCCAGGGTGATTTGGACCTGATTGAGCAGTGTGTGGGAAACGTGATCGAAAACGCATTCAAGTATTCGATTCCCTCCTCCACGATCAAAATCCACTGTTTGCTTGAATACGACTCTGCCACGTTGACCGTTCGCAATCAACCTTTTAAGGGACTTGAGATCGACGCGGATACGCGCAAACAATGCCGGCAGAAGGAGTGGCGATCGCAAGGTGCCGCCGCCTCGGACGCCGATGGAACGGGATTGGGGTTATGGTTTGCTGATCGTATCATGATTGCCCACGAAGGCGAGCTTCGAATCGAAGAGACAGATTCGGAAGGCTGGAATACTTTCGCACTCTACTTTCCGCTTTCACGTCCGGAATCAGGACACAAGTCATGAGCAAACCACGACGAATCATTCTTCTGGAAGACGATCCCAACCAGGCAGGATGGCTGGCCGAAGAATACATCTGGGAATACGATCCGGATATCGAGCTGAAGTACTACGACTCAGAGAGCTCGTTCTTCAAGGCGATTGAAGAGCAGCAAATACAAGAGTGGCAACCCGACTTCGCTCTGATTGACTTGATGGTCCGCTTTTATTCGCCGACCGAACTGGCAGCCATGGAGCAGACACCAAACTTTGATGAGCTGCCGGATGCGAAAGTGGCGGGTGTTCGATGCCGCAACAAACTTCTCGAAGCGTGCCCCAGTGTCAAAGTCGTCATCGTCACCGTGCTCGATTTTGATCCCAAGACGATCCCCAAAGATTGCCGGGTGCTGCAAAAAGGCAGTGAGGAACTTGCCAATGAAGTTTCCGAGTTCCTGAAGCGCTAGCCGGTTCGTAGCCGAGACCGTTTTGCCTTTCGCTTGCTGATTCGCTTGCGGTGCATCATCAGCCACTTGTCTTCACCGCTATCACCTTCGCTCGTCGGCGGTGTCTGACTGACACTTCTCCGCCAGTTGCAGAAACTTTCATAGTTCTTGTAAGTTCCCGCGACCATGGGAGAGCGGGACTGTCGCGAAGAACGTTTTCGTTTTCCAGCGAGTGTGTCTTTCCAGATGGTCTCATAGATGAACTCCGCCAGTTCCCAATGCTCCTGTCGGTCGGTTTTTTTGAGTTCCGCGAGTTCGGCCTGATCGTCGCTCCAGGCAATGACTTCGACGAGCTCATCGGGCCGATTGATCCACGGATAGCTCGACCAATGTCTTGCCACCGCGACTTCCGTCATTCGGTGCAAGGCATGGTGTTTCGGAAACTCTCGCCAGATCATTTGGTAATACTGATCCAGTTCGTCGCGTTTTTCTTCAAACGATTTCCTTGCCCGATCGACGCGCCGGCAAAACGCTCCGATGCACGACCTGTAGGCAAGATATCCCACGGGTTCCGGCATCGAGAGCAGGCCCCGGAACGATTCGAACAGCGACGCATCCAACACAGGATCCGGCTTGCCTTCGATCAGGTCTACCCAGCGTTCTTCCAGTCGGTTGTCTTGTTGATGCTTGCGCACCAATTGTGTGAATGCCCGCCGGCAATGTTTTTCGGAAAAAGGGGTGCCGCCTTTGGTGTAGAAACAGGCTTCCAAATTGACGATCGGTGTGGACAACACCTCGGAGTTGGTCAGACGGGTCAACAGTGACATCAGCTCCGACCAGACGCCGGGTGATATTTCAGACCGAGCCTTTTCATCGCCAGACAGCCAATCGACCGCTTCGGCGACCCGCTTGATCAAGATTTGCCAGATCGCGGATTGGTACGGCCCGTCCACCGCCGGCACGGACTTCAAGATTGCCATGAATGGTTCTTCTTGCGGCAGGACCACGATGTGATTGCCGGCCAACCAATCGAGCAACATCGCAACATCAGCCGAATCGTCGTGCAGCCATTGCAGCATATAACGTTCGCGATCGTCTTCGATTTCACTCACAGTGAAGACATAGGAATCCCGGTCCAAACAGATTTCCGTTTGGAGACGCTGTCTTCCACTGTTTGGATGAAGATCTTCGTCCGTCATTCGTTTCTAGAATCCTCCCGCCCATTTCGCTAGCCGCGCTCGGTGGTTGTCTCTGGCAACCCGCAAATTCAGAGGCTTCGTCGCCGACGAAGGTTCAAACCGATAAACACCGTGAATGTCGTCTCGTTCGATTCGGCGATAATCATGAATGAATTCGACGAGCGGCTCGATCGACTGCTCGGTATGCCCAGCGAACATCGCTCTGCCACCTTCCACGCACGGGATGCGCGCAGGAGTAGGAAAGTGCCAAGGATTAGGCCCAGCATCCAGCACAGATGGGCGCGCCGCGGCGTACGTTTTCCCCATATCGTACTTTAGCAACAGAAACCAGTCGGCGGTACCGCGATCGCGATTCCAGCTCGGTTTTTCCAACAGATGTCCAAGCCCGAATGCTTCCAGCCAGGCGAGTGGACCTGCGCCAGAATGTTTTTCAAATTCGCACTCACAACCGACCCACACGATCGATTCGATATGAGGTCGATATCGGTAACTACCTTGATATCTCGATTGAAGAAATCGACGATGCGCCTCTTTCATGCCATCGCGAAGTTCTTCTATTTCATGAACGCTTCGACCTTCAAATTGGGCGAGCCACTGATCGACTAAGGTTGATTCCTTCGCCGTTCCAATGTCGTCGCCGCTATTGGCAATCCGCACGTCACGGAGCCAATCGCTCAAGTGGCCACGCATCGCATCGCCCAGCCGCATGATGGTTACCAATCGCGAGTAACGTTGGGGCAGCGAATGTTGGAGCTTTTCTCCCTGTAAGTGGACGAGATTCCCTTCGTTGAACTCCAATTTACGGAAGACGCGTCCGGCATCGTTGCAGGCGTGAAATTGAAGCGTATCCAGAACGGAACGACCCTTCGAACGTTGCGAAAAGAATCTCCCGGCGCGGTTTTCCGAAACGCGATCATCGGTTCGCAAGTTTTCCGCGATCGCACATTCGGCTACCGTTCCACCGTTTTCAAGTTGCTGCAACTCTTGGTCGATTTTTGCACACTCCTCGGTTGAGTCGCGCCCGAATAACTTTCCCATTCATCTGCCACTGAAGGTCGCTCACGAAATACCTGCCTGGTGCCGACCCAAGATATTACCCAGCGGAAGCGGGCGATGCGATTGAGAAATTGATTTCCTTGCCAACGCGTATGCATTTGTTCATTTGCAGCGTAGCGGAGGACGCCTCAAACACTCCCCATGCTTCCTGACTCCTGCCAACGCCCTAATCATCAGGGCCATCACCTGCCGCTCCACCACTTCGCATATTCATCCAGCGGTTTGCGAAGTGGGGTGGCCGCGTGCAGCCAACCGACTGGCGCGTAGACGACCATGATGTCCCTGCGATCGTGGTACTCGCCATTGATTCGAATCGCCGGTCCGATGCTGACGATGTAGAAGTACAACCAGGAGGTGACCGCGAACAGCAACACGGCCAGCCCGGAAACGCGTCCCTTGGCAAGGCGCCGGTTGCGCGCCCACAGGGCGGTCGAGATCGCGGCCAGGATGATCCCGGAAACAAAAATCGCCAAGTGCGGCAACATCTGGAACAGCGCGCACCAGCAACCGATCCCCGCCGTGACAAAAAGCAGGTTTCGGATCGAATACCGGTGGACCTCAGCGGAGCCCGAATGGACTTCCTGAGGCGCGGGGCGGCTGCTATGCATGCAAATCACAATCCCTGAGAAAAACCTCCTCTTACTTTGTTTCCCAGGGACAATGCCATCAACCCTTCGGATGGAAGGGGCGGGCAACGCATCGTGGTAGTCATGGCGATGATGACGATCTTTCCGCCCATTCCGCGTGTGCTGTGGGAAGCGAATGGCGCATAATGACTCCTCAGGCCCGAAACGGTCTGACCGGCGGGAGGTAGTCTGCTGGGACAGTTGGGCGAACCGAGCCCTGCAAGTTGGTGTGACGATTCGTATTCAGGGATGGTGGTTGCATGGAAGCGATGTGGCGAGAGGAGCCGGTATTCGGATTCGGAATCGACCCCCTCAATCCTCATCCGGTTCGTTCTTGTGAAGCAGTGGGAGGGCGGACGGCCGACCAGCTGCGCAGCCGCGTGGTCCAGTCTTGTCCGCGCGTGCCGGGGGTGTACGGGATGTTGGACCGCAAGGGCCAACTGATTTACGTCGGCAAAAGCAAGTCGTTGCGTTCTCGTCTGCTCAGTTACTTCGCCGCTTCCAACGCGGATGAAAAAGGGGGCCGCATCATTGAAAACGCGCGGGCTATCCAATGGGAGACTCAACCAAGTGAGTTTGCGGCGCTGCTGCGCGAGCAACAATTGATTCGCATGTTTTCGCCGCGTTGGAACGTTCAAGGTGTTCCCAAACGACAGCGTCCGGTTTACCTGTGCCTGGGGCGCGGTCCGGCAGCCTATTTCTTTTTGGCGTCCAAACCGCCGGCGGGCTGCATCGCGATCGAGGGGCCCTTTCATGGTGCGGGTCGGATGGCGACGGCCGTGGAATCCTTGAACAAAGTTTTCAAGCTTCGTGATTGCAGCCAAAAACAGGTCTTTCGCTTCGCCGAACAACTGCAATTGTTCGAGCTCGATTTTCGGCCCGGCTGTTTGCGGCTGGAGATTGGAACTTGCGCCGGCCCCTGCGCTGCCGCGTGTACTCGCGAAGCTTACGACAAACAAGTCAATGCCGCGCAAAGTTTTCTGGACGGATTCAACGACGAACCGCTGACCGTTGTGCAGGACCAGATGGATCAGGCGATTGCCGATCGCCAGTACGAATTGGCCGACCGGGCTCACCAGACGCTGAAGTCGTTGGACTACGTGCATCGAAAGCTGATGCTGCTTGCCAAAGCGCGGCGCAAGTACACCTTCATCTACGGTGTACCCGGATACGATGGTTGCGGAACGTGGTACCTGATTCATTGCGGTGAAGTGGCAGCGGCCATCGCTGCGCCTCGAAACGCCGAAAGCTACGCGGCGATTCAACCGACGCTGCGGCAGTGGGAATCGACCGCTGCCAATCGGCTGGATCGAGGCCATGGCGCGCATCCCCATACGCTGGCGCTGGTCGCATCATGGTTCAAAAAACATCGCCACCAGCTCGATTGCACGTTCGCTCCGTCCGAGGCCCGTCGACATCTGGCGGCGATGACGGCGTAACGATCCACGGTGGGCAATATCGAGGACAGCATGAAGCATCGAACTCGAAGGGGGTTGCCGCGCTCCTACAGTGACCGGTTGACAAAAAGTCTGCCGGAGCAAAACGAACATGCGCCTCGCTATCCCCCTTGTGATCCTACTGGTGAATCTGGCTGGTTCCCTACTGTCCGCCGAACCATCAGCCTGGAATCAATGGCGGGGTCCATCGCGCGACGGTCAGCTGCCTGACGCACCGTGGCCCGACCAACTGCAGGGACGTTTGCAGTTGATTTGGCAGCGACCCCACTCTCCCAGCTACAGCGGGCCGGTGGTTAGCGGTGACTTGGTCTTCACCACCGAAACCGTTGACAAGCAGTTCGAACAAGTGACGGCCTACTGGTTGGCCGACGGAAAAATCGCTTGGACGGCTCGCTGGCCAGGATCGATGTCGGTTCCCTTTTTTGCCGCTGCCAATGGAGACTGGATACGATCGACCCCGGCATGCACGCCGACGCATTTGGTGGTGTTGGGGATGCGGGATGTCATGGTGTGCCTCGATCCGAAGACGGGCGATGAAAAATGGCGAGTGGACTTTCCGCAGCAACTGGGCTCTCCACTGCCCTCGTTCGGCGCGGTCTGTTCGCCGTTGATCGACGATGGTGCGGTGTACGTACAAACGGGCGGCGCGCTGGTAAAGCTATCTTTAGAAGATGGCGGCTTGATCTGGAAAACGCTGAAAAACGGTCCCGGCATGATGAGCAGCGGGGCGTTCTCGAGCCCAACGATTGCCAGCATCGCTGGCAAACGTCAGCTGTTGGTATCGACTCGGCAGGCGCTTTGTGGAGTGGCACTTGAATCGGGACAGGTCTTATGGAGCGTGCCCATCGAATCGTTTCGTGGGATGAACATCTTGACGCCACTGTCGATCGGCGATCGTGTATTCACGGCCGCGCATAGCGGCAAATCACAGCTTTTCCAGATCACGCGAAACGAAACCGACTCTTGGAAGGTGGATCCACTTTGGTCTCAAAAGACTCAGGGCTACATGTCGTCGCCGGTGAAGATTGGTGACACCATCTATCTGCATTTGAAAAATGAACGTCTCACCGCGCTTTCGGTCGAAGATGGATCGATACGTTGGACCAGTTCGCCGTACGGGAAGTATTGGAGCATGGTAAGCAATGGCAGCCAAATCCTCGCGCTGGACAACTCCGGACAACTGCGTCTGATTCGTGCCGACGACGCCGAGTTGAAGGTGGTCGATCAGGCAAAAGTCGCCGACGACTCGTGGTCTCATTTGGCCGTCCACGGAGACCTGGTGATCGTTCGAGATCTGAAGGCGCTAAAAGTATACCGCTGGTAACGGCTTCGCCGGCGCCGATCAGGTTGACGTTCGAATCGAGCACATCCGGTGGCATATTTGCATCCAACCACCATACCGCTGGCTTGACCGGGCGAAGTTCGGTGCGACAATGGCCCTACGACTTTTCATGTTCGATTTCCCGTATGTCGGGTTCGCGGTCTCCGAACCCTGCCAATGTCATCGACAAAATTGCGCCGCCAAATTGCTTGGGAAGCGGCGCGGCTGATGTACTCGCGTGAAGTGAGTGAGTACTACACGGCGAAACAGAAAGCTGCCCGCCGCGTTCACAAAGGCTGGATCAAACCTGCCGATCTGCCGACCAATGCCGAAATTCGCGAGCAGGTTCAAATGTTGGCCAGGCTTCATGAGGGCGCCGATGGTCATCGTGAACGGCTGTTTCAGATGCGAATGCGGTCGGTGTGGTGGCTCAAGCGGTTTGCCGAATTCCATCCGCGGCTGATTGGCAGCGTGCTGACCGGCAGCATTCGAGAAGGTTCTGACATCGACATTCATCTCTTTGCCGCCAACCCTCATTCGATCACCTTGCGGCTGGATGACCTGGGCGTCTTCTATCAGCTGGAACGCAAGCGGGTGCAAAAGGATGGCCAGCAGCGGGTCTTCACTCACATTCACGTGCGCGACGAATTTCCGATTGAGATAACGGTTTACCATCCGTCACAGCTGGGATTCCGATTTCGCAGTTCGATCACCGGCAAGCCCATTGAACGGGCCAGTCTGTCGCAGTTGGAACGGCTGATTTCTTTGGAACACGACGTCGATCCCGGCGCACAAGCTCAGCGTTTGGAACAAATGGACTGGTCTCCGGACCGTTTCCACGTTTTCCTCTCGCTGCTGACGCCACTGGAAAATGTTCGGCAAAACCCGAAGTACCATCCCGAGGGGGACGCCCTCTTTCATAGCTTGCAGGTGTACGGGCGAGCCAAAGAGGAGATGCCTTACGACGAAGAGTTCCTGTTGGCGGCGCTGCTGCATGACGTCGGCAAAGCGATCGATTCGGACAACCACGTGTTAGCGGCTCTGGAGGCGTTGGAGGGATTCATTTCGGACCGGACGGCGTGGTTGATCGGGCATCACATGGAGGCTCATCGAATGCTCGACCGCACGATCGGCGCACGTCGCCGACGCAAAATCGTCGCCCATCCCTGGCATGAGGACCTGATGACGCTTTGCCAATGTGACCGTCAGGGGCGCGTGCCGGGAGCCGAGGTGGAGGAGCTGGAAGAGGCGCTCGATTACATCGAACAGATCGAAGAGATGTTCGGGTGACGATCGGTTTCGCTATACTTCGTTGATGAGCCACGGATTTCCCCCACCCGAAAACGATCCTCCCGACGAACCCAATCCTTACGCCTCCCCCCTTTCTTCTCGGGTCGAGGAGCCTAACTACCACTATCAGCAGGGCGCTTTTCAGGGCCGGCCGCATCAAGGCGGGTTGGTGTTGAGCTTGGGAATCATCGGGGTGGTCGTCACGGTGATGGGTTGGGCCGCTTGCCCGATTGTTTCCGTGTTCGGACTAGCCCTGTCGATCCCTGCCTGGACGATCGCTCGGAAAGACCTGCGACTGATGGACGCCGGTCAAACGGATCCCAGTGGCCGCAGTCTGGTGACTGCCGGGTTGGTCACCGGGATCATCGGAACGATTTTGGGAGTGCTTTCGTTGTTGTTGGTCCTTGCCTTTGTCGGCTTCTTTTTCTTCGTGATTGTGGCTGGATCGGCCGGGGCGTGATCTGCGGTTGCGGGCCGACTGGGCTACTGGTCGCCGGCGATGAGTTTTTCCAGCAGCCTGCTTCGGAGGATCGGGTCGGGCGCCAATAGTTGTCGCAGACATTCCACTTGCCGGTCGGTCAGTGGAACTGGGGTGGCCGGCTGGGGGATCGATTCGGCCAACTTTCGCGCGATGGCGTCAATCAGCCGCTCGATTCCCTTGCCACTGACGGCGACGGTAGGGATTTCACCGGCGAACTGTTTTTCCCGAACCGATTTCGGCAACAAATCAGCTTTGTTCAAAACGTCGATCGAACCTGTGGCCGGCGGCAGGGACGGGAAATCGATGTCTGGCTGCCGGACGCGGACCACCAGATCTGCTTGTCGAATCGCGTCGGCGGCTCGCAAGATTCCCTCGCGTTCGATCGGTTCACCGGCCTCCCGCAGGCCAGCCGTGTCGCTCAGCCGGATCGGGATTCCGTCAAAAACCGTATCGGCATGAACCACGTCGCGAGTGGTTCCGGCGGAATCGGTTGTGATGCTGCGCTGGTAACCGACCAGCGCGTTGACCAGGCTGCTTTTGCCGACGTTGGGGGCTCCGCAGAGGACGACCCGAAACGGTTCGGATAGCCGGGTCCCGAACCTGGCGGCTTCGAGCAGGTTCTTTCGTTGCTGCTCGAATTCGCGGTCGTCGGTCGATCCGTCGGCCAGTCGTTGTTGCCACTGACGGGCCCAATGACAAAGGGCGCCACGAACCTGATCGAGCGCGACGGCCGCCAGACGCGATGTTCGGCACTGGGTGAGCACCTGCTGCGCCTCGCGGATCACCAACGGCCCGGCGGGCGCCGGCTGCCAGCGATCGGCATCGACTGAGTCGACGCCAAATTGCTGTAAATCGTCGATGATCCGAGCGATTGCCGCGGGACCTCCGTGGCAGTGTACCTCGAACGAATCGCTATCCAGCGGCGTGACCACCACCGATTCGCCGTCCTCGCCCGATCGACACCACTTTCCGAATCGAACTTCACCGGCAGCAAACGGGCGGCTTGTCGCCGGCGTGAAACAGCCCATCAATGCTTGCCCTGCGTCTTCGCCCCAGAGGGCGACGACAGCGACTGCGCTACGACCGGATCCGGTCAATCGCGCGCACTGCGCGCGGCATCCTTGGGCCCTGTCTTGACCGCCGAGATCTTGGAATTCGGTTTTGTTTGGATCTCTGTTTTTGGGTAAAGACATATTTCACAAATTGAATAAACTGTCGCAGCACAACGATCTGCTTCCAATGCCACTGCTTCACGTGTCATGGCCAAAACCAAGCCGAATCTCGCAAAGATGAGTGACGAGCAACTGCTCGACATGCGCATCTGCGACTTGAAGTTGACCATTCGTGATACCCCACTGGAAAAACGAGTGGAACAGCTGGGCGCGGAACTGGCCCACCGCGGCTTGAATTTCCGACCCCACTGTTGGCTCAGCGACGATTGGTTTTCGCCCGACGGAATTCCTGGGATTGCGATCCCGTTTTATCTGGCTCATCCGCGATTGATGCGTCTGGAACGCAAGCAATTGTTGGAGGTGGAAGGGGGAACCCGCGACTGGTGCATGAAAATACTCAGGCATGAAGCGGGGCACGCGATTGACACCGCTTTTCGGCTCCGCCGCAAGGCAAACTACCGAAAATTGTTCGGAAATACCTCCCAGCCTTACCCAGAATACTATCAGCCGACACCCTCCAGCCGCGATTACGTGCTGCACCTGGATATGTGGTACGCTCAGGCCCACCCTTTGGAGGATTTCGCGGAGACGTTCGCTGTCTGGCTTCGTCCGGGCTCTCGTTGGCGGACCCGATACCGCGATTGGCCCGCCATCAAAAAACTGGAAGTGATGGATGAATTCATGAAGTCAATCAACGGCAAGAAGCCGGTCGTCAATTCGCGGCGGACCGCCGACCCGATTTCGCGAATCCGAAAGACCCTGCGGACGCACTATCGGCGGAAACGTGAACACTACGGGGTCGATTATCCCAGTATCTACGACAACGACCTGCGAAAACTCTTTTCGTGCGATCCGGCGCACAAACGTGACGTGACGGCGGCGGCGTTTTTGAGCCGTATTCGCAGCGAACTGCGGACGACCGTGGCGCGGTGGACCGGCGAATACTCTTACACGATCGATCAGGTTGTCCAGGAAATGATCGAACGTTGCCGCGAATTGAAACTTCGGCTTGGCAGCCCGGCGGAAGAGGCCAAGCGTGACGCGATGATCCTGGTCGCCGTTCGTACCACCAACTTTCTGCACGAAGGACGGCATCGTGTTGTGGTTTGAGCGTCGCGAGCGAATTTGGCTTTCCGATTCCCTTCACACGATGTGGCGAGTGGTCGTGTGAGCAAGCTCAAGGTTTTGGTTCTGGTCCGCGATGGTCATGTTCCCCCGCTCACGCTGGAGGGGGTCAGCGAGAAAGAACTCGATGCCTGGAAAGCGGAATTCGACGTCTGCGAAACTCTGCGGCGGCTGGGCCATCAAGTGCTGCCCCTTGGTGTCTACGATGACCTTGCCCCGATCCGCGGAGCGCTGAGTGAATTTGAGCCCGACATCACTTTCATGATGCTGGAAGAGTTCCACGGAGTGGTCACTTACGACTTTGCCGTGATCAGCTATCTGGAATTGATGCAGCAGCCTTATACCGGTTGCAATCCCCGCGGCTTGTTGCTCAGCAAAGACAAGGCGCTTTCCAAGAAAGTGCTAACGTACCATCGCATTCCCACTCCGCGATTCACCGTCTTTCCGATCGGCCGGACGGTGCACCGTCCCAAGAAGCTCGCTTTTCCGCTGTTTGTCAAATCGGTGGTCGAAGACGCGTCGTTTGGAATCTCGCAAGCTTCGATCGTCTCCACAGACGAGGCGCTGACCGAGCGGGTGCAATTCGTTCACGAAAAGACGGGTGACGACGCCATCGCCGAACAGTACATCGAAGGTCGCGAACTGTATGTGGGCGTGATCGGCAATACTCGTCTGCAGACGTTTCCCGCTTGGGAGATGGACTTCGGAAATATGCCCGACGACATTGCCCGCATCGCAACCAGCCGCGTGAAGTGGAACCACAAGTACCAGGACAAACACGGCATCATCACCCGCGCCGCGGTCGGTTTGGACGAGGCTGCCCAGACACGAATTTCCAAGTTGTGCAAACGAGTCTATCGGGCGTTGAACATGAGCGGTTACGGGCGAATGGATCTGCGATTGACCGAGTCGGGTGATATCTATGTGATCGAAGCCAACGCGAATCCGAACATCGAATATGGCGAAGACTTCGCCGAATCAGCAGAGACCGTAGGCGTCAGCTACGAAGCGCTGCTGCAGCGGATTCTCAATCTAGGGCTACGGTACAAGGCAGCGTGGATGACGGTTTGAAGAGAGTGGGAGTGTGGGAGAGTGGGAGAGTGGGAGAGTGGGAGTGAGCTTCCTCGAACGCACCTTCTCCCTCACTCCCTCACTCCCTCACTCCCACACTCCCTCACTCCCACACTCCCTCACTCCCTCACTCCCTCACTCCCTCACTCCCTCACTCCCTCACTCCCTCACTCCCACACTCCCTCACTCCCACACTCCCACACTCCCACACTCCCACACTCCCTCACTCCCTCACTCCCTCACTCCCACTCTCAAATCGGTGCAACGCGAACATTCGTTACAACCCTGCCTGCCTTAAGTCGGCGAGCTTCTTTCATTGCTCCTGGTCGGTGCCGAACAACTCGGTTGGTGGGAATGGATCGTAGGTTTGGGCGTTCAGATCCGTTTGCTGCTCGGTGCACTGGGGGTGTCGCGATGAAATCACGATCGTGCTTCATGATGTTGGTCGCCGTCGCTGTGTCGGGATGCGGGGTCGAGCAGCAGTCGCTTTCATCGCTTCGCGAGATCATCCATACCGCTTCGACCGGTGGGCAGGAAACGGAGCAGCCTGCGGTGGCCGATGACGAGGCTGATAAGGCCTTCGGGCAAGACCAGTACGACGTCCCCTTCGATCCGCCCTATCCCGAACGGGTCGATCCATTCACCTTTCCCGCCGGCACCACGGTTGCGAAGGACCAGCCGGGAACTTCGATCACCGCGGCAGCCCAGGTCGACGTGCTTGGGTTCGCCGACGTCGGCGAAGCACGCGTCTTTCTGCGAACCAAGGAGACGACTCATTCGCTCTCGGTCGGTGACATGATCGAGGGAGTCGAGGTGATCGGCATTCATCCGCCCACGGTCGATCTTCGGATGGGCAGTCTGCAGTGGCGTGCGTCGATGTTCGACAACACGAATTCACCGTAGGCTGACTTGCCCCAAATCGGCCGGGTCGTGCAAAAAATGGCGCGCACGTCTCCTCCCAACGCCCACTCGGTCTCTGCTATTCTCTTGCCGGAGACGACGGGAACGAAGAGACGAACCGGCGGTGATTGCCAGATCATTGCCGCCGATTTCGATCGATGGTGACGGCGAACAACCTGTGAGGATCTTGGATGAGCGAGTCGGTGTGTCGATGGGGATTTCTCAGCACGGCGGGGATTGCCCGAAAAAATTGGAAAGCGATCCGGTTGAGCGGCAACGGCCGAGTCTCCGTGGTCGCCAGCCGATCGGTGGACCGCGCCCAAGCATTCATCGACGAGTGTGCTGGTGAAGTGCCTCAGCGCGAGGATGCCGTTGCGGTCGGTTCGTACCGGGAACTGATCAGCCGCGATGACGTCGATGCAGTCTACGTCCCGTTGCCGACCGGATTGCGCAAGGAGTGGGTGATCGCTGCTGCCGAAGCGGGCAAGCATGTGTTGTGCGAAAAGCCAGTGGCGATCAACGCCGACGACGCCCAAGAGATGATCGACGCCTGTGATCGAGCCGGCGTGCAGTTCATGGATGGCGTGATGTTCGACCACAGCGGCCGGATCGAGCAGATTGCCCGCTCGGTCCATTCCGGCGGCGCGATCGGAAAGCTGCGAAGAATCTCGACGCATTTTTCATTCAGCGGTGATTCGACCTTTCAACAATCCAATATCCGTACCGACAGCGTTTTGGAACCGCACGGATGCTTGGGAGATCTCGGTTGGTACACCATCCGATTCACGCTTTGGATGACGCAGCAGCAGATGCCGACGCATGTGACAGCGCGAACGATCACTCCCCTTTCCGGCGATGCTTCCAGCGGCGAGGTGCCGGGTGAGTTTTCGGCCGAACTGCAGTTTCCCGACGGCGTGTCGGCCGCTTTCTATTGCTCGTTCCTGACCAGCAATCAACAGACGGCGCTGGTGTCGGGTGAAGAAGGTTACATCGCCGTCGAAGATTTCGTGTTGCCTTTCTACGATGCCGAAGCGGTTTGGCGCGAAAGTGCGCACGTTTTGGAAATCGACAATTGCCGCTGGAATTTCAGGCGTCACACGCAAAGAAAAGCGATCCATGAATATCCGGGCGGCGAACCCAATTCGCAGGAAGTGGCGATGGTTCGGCGGATGGCTCAGTGCGTGATCGATGGACAGCTCGATCCCAGCTATCCCCAGCTGACGCTCAAGACTCAGCGGATCCTTGACGCTTGTCGCCGCAGTGATATCTCGGGCGGTCAGAAAATCGAGCTCTGAATCGCCACATGCTGCTGTTTTCTTCACCGCACTTGTACGACTCCCGCACGGGCCGACCTTCAACATGACCTATGTAACTTTCATTCTGTTCACGACCCTGGTTGCCGTGTTGACCTGGTGGATCACCAGAGGCAAGGGAACCGAGTCGGACGAAGGTTTCTTTCTGGCCGGACGCAGTTTGACGGGCGTGTTCATCGCCGGTTCGTTGTTGCTGACGAACCTGTCGACCGAACAGCTGATCGGGCTCAACGCCGGCGCGTTCAAGGAAGGGCTTTCGGTGATGGCTTGGGAGGTGATTGCCGGATTTTCGTTGGTGATTCTTGCGCTGGTCTTTCTTCCCCGTTACTTGAAATCGGGAATCGCGACGATTCCACAGTTTCTGGAAGAACGTTACGGCAGTGCCGTTCGAACGTTGACGACCACCATTTTTATCGTCGCCTACATGCTGATCTTGTTGCCCTTTGTGTTGTACTTGGGGGCGCGCGGTCTGTCGGGAATGTTGAACCTGGAATCGATGTTGGGACTTTCCGACATCAACACCATTTGGGCGGTGATCATCTTCATCGCCTGTGTCGGCGGCGCGTATGCCATTTTTGGCGGATTGCGCGCGGTCGCGGTTTCGGACACCTTCAACGGTGCCGGGCTGTTGGTGGGCGGTTTGATGATCACTTTTTTCGCGCTGCGCGCCGTGGCCGGCGAAGAGGGCGGCATCCTGGGCGCGTTTGAAAAAATCAAGAGCCAGAATCCCGACGCGTTTCAATCGATGGGCACGGCGGAGGAAGATGTTCACTGGCCGACACTGTTCACCGGTGTGCTGCTGTTGAACTTCTTTTATTGGTGCACCAACCAGCAGATCATTCAGCGAACCTTTGGGGCCAAGAATCTTGCCGAAGGCCAGAAAGGAGTCTTGCTGGCAGCGTTTTTCAAAATTTGCGCGCCGTTGATCTTGGTGTTGCCCGGCATCATTGCCGCTTATCTCGTTTCGCAAAACCCTGACTTTGCGGCGAAAGTCGACGGCAAGGCCGACAAGGCTTATGGAGCGTTGGTGACCGAAGTCCTGCCCGAACCGCTGGTCGGTTTCTTTGCGGCCGTGGTGGTCGGATCGATCCTTTCGACCTTCAATTCCGTGCTCAATTCCAGTGCCACGCTGTTTTCGTTGGACGTCTACAAAAAATTCATCAACCCCGAAGCGACGACCAGGCAGGTGGTTCGTTCCGGCCAGATTTGCAGCTTTGTCGTGGCGGTCTTTGCGGTCATCGCAGCGCCGAATTTCTTTTACGGCCGAGAGGCGATTTTCGGTTTCTTTCAGAAGCTCAATGGCGTCTATTTCATTCCGCTACTGGCGATCATTTGCGTTGGCATGGCCAACAAAATGGCTGGCGGCCGATCGGCGCTGATCACCTTGATCGTCGGGCTGGTCGCAATGTCGGCGGGCACCTTTTTCACCGGCGAAACGCCCAGCGATCCCGGTTGGGTCAAAAACATCTTTCGGTCGGGATACCACTACATGGGCGCTGTTTTTGTTTCCTTGATTGCATTGCAGCTTGCTCTGGCCGCCGCCGGCATGCGTCGGCAAGAACCTTTCATTCAACAGGACGCCCAGGCGGTCGATCTGACACCATGGAAACCGGCCCCAATTGTCGGGGGGGTGTTGATCCTGTTTGCGTTTTCGCTGTACGTCTTGTTCTCATTTTGATCAGAACTCGCGTTGGGCGAAGGTAGATTTTGCTGCTGCCGTCAAAGTGATTGCATTTGTATCATGGAGCCGATTGTGTCGGGCTTTCCGGGATGCCAAACTTTTGGGAAGGTCCTGCGATGTGCTGGCGCCCGATCGATAGCTGTTGGGCTGATCTGGAAGTCATCAGCGCTCTCACCGGTGAATCTCCTTCATGGTCGACGACAAGTTCAAAGAGCCATCGCGTGACACGCGCGTCCGGATCCAGGGCGACAAGGATACGGCGCGCGGTGACGGTTCGACGGACGACGTTCGGCCGCCCTGGAAAATCGGCCAGCAGCTGAACGACTTCGTGTTGGAAGAGCTGTTGGGCAAAGGCAGCAGCGGGTTCGTCTATCGCGCGCTCGACCAATTGGCTCAGCGGCGGTGTGCGCTGAAACTTCTGTTGCCCGGCACGCCGGAAGACCTGGTTCGCAACAAACTTGGTTTTCGGCGGATGATGTCGATTCAGCATCCCAGCCTGATGCGTGTCGATCGTATTCACCAACTGGGCGAGTACATCGCATTGTCGATGGAAGAGGTGGACGGCGACACACTGACCCATGCGGTCAGGAAGCTGAAGCAGGTCGATGTTGATGCGGCTTACCAGCAACTGCTTCATTTGACTCGTCAGTACGCTGCTGGTTTGGCGGCGATGCACGTCAACGGTTACGTTCATCGCGACATCAAGCCCCAGAACTTGATGGTCGATCGGAATGCCAATGGCCGGGTGATCGATTACGGATTGGTGGGGACCTTTGACCCGGAAACCGATCCGCATGGCTACCGTCACTACTTGGCGGGGACGCCACGATACTTTTCGCCCGAGACGTTGTGGGATCAGTACTACCTGCCGGCCGGGGATATCTTTTCGTTGGGAATGGTGATGTTGGAAGCATTGCAGATGATTTCCTGGCCCGCCCAAACCGATCCTTCGCAGGTGCAGCGGAGCGAGACCAGTCCGCGCGACGACGCCGAAAAAATCAGTGAAGCGATCGAGGGGCTGGATCGCTCGGTCCCGGACGATCTTCGTTCGATCTGTCTGGAGATGTTGCAACTTGATCCAGGCGATCGTCCCACGGCGATGCGAGTGGCCCGGTTTGGATTGTCGACCTCTGCCCCGGTTGCCTGGCCTCAGGAGAATCCGATCATCGGCCGCCAGCGCGAAGTGGCGGAAATCACCGCCTGGTTGGACAGTGTCTATTCGGGAGCGGTGGGGCGGCTTCATCTGACCGGGCCATCGGGCATAGGCAAGACGCGGTTGATCGACGATGTCGAAAAGTACATTCGGTCGATGCGTTGGGGACAAGTTTTTCGGGCTCGTTGCCGGTCGCGCGAAGACCAGCCTCTGCAAGCGTTCGATCAGCTTTGTGACGCGATCGCCAACCGATACAAGCAGGGCGATCGCGAACCGCTGCAGCTGGATCCGGTCAGCGCCACGATCCTGCACACCATTTTTCCGGTGCTGAAGAACATCATTCGCTGCAGCATGCAGATAGCGCCCGCGGGAACAACGACCGAGCGGTTGGATGCGTTGGAAGCAGCGGCGCGGATGAGCGTCGAACTTCGCAAGGTCGGGCCGTTGTTCTTGATCATCGACGATGCGCAGTGGGCCGATCGCGATAGCCTCAATGCGCTCGATCGTCTGCAGAGGGCGACGGGCGATATCGGGTTGGGCATCATCACTGTTTCCCGCGATCCACAGGATAGGCAACGCGTTCCGGCCAGCTGCCACTTGGCGCTTCAACCGTTGTCGACCGAGGAAGCGGTGTCGGTGTTGGCCGGCGCCGCGGCCACCTGGGGCGTGAAGGTGAACGATTCCACGTTGCTGCGGCTGGCCGAAGCTGCCGAGGGAATTCCGTTTCGGCTACACGAGTTGGCCGATGAGTTCCGAGGCGGCGGTGCGCTTTCGCAGATTGACGAATCAGAGGGACTCGACGCGTCGGTTTCGCAGTTGGGCGAAATCGATTGGCTGTGGCAGAAGCGCGCGTCGCGGTTGAGCGAAGATGCCTATCGAGTGTTGTTGTTCGTGGTCACGGCCGGCTGTCGTGTTTCGACTCAACAGCTTGGCAAGTTGACCGGTTTGGGGGATGCAGTCGATGCGGCCGTCTCCGAGCTGGCTCAACAGCGGCTGGTCGCCGACGACGCCACGGGCGGCCAGTGCATTCAGATGGTGCATGACCAAGTTGCCGACGGGTTGGTCGAAACGCTGACCGGCGAAGAAAAACGCAAAGCGCATCAGGCTTGGGCGGCGCTGTTGATTCGCGAGGACAACCCAGAAAAGCTGGCGGCTCGAATCGCCGGCCACTTCATCGCGGCCGGTGAACCCTGGAGGGCCGTTTCCTACGCGATCCTTGCCGCCGAAGATGCCGAGCGTCTGGTTGCCATGACCGAGGCGGCGCGATGGCACGCGATGGTGATTGACCACGTCGACGGCAAGGAGAAAGTTGCCCGGATGCGGCATGCGGCGCGGTGTTTCTACGAAGCGGATCACCCCATCGAAGCAGCCGAATATTATCAACGCCTCAGCGAACATGTGGATTTGGATGAAAAGATCGAGTGCCAGTTGAAGGTTGCCACGTTGTCGATCCGCAGCGGACATTTTGCTGAAGTGCGACAACAACTGCAGAGCCTGGCGAAAACGCTAGGCTTGCCTCGCCCCAAGCCTTCGCTGTTTAGCCTGGCAGTCTTGAATGCTCGTTCGATACAGACGGCGGCTAAGAGCCTGTTGGGTGGCAAGCAGGTGTTGGATGCAAAACGGGCCTGTCAAGATTCCCAGGCACCCGCGGCGACGGCCAGGAACAAGCAGCGGTTGGAACTCTGTCTTTCGCTGGCTCGACCGATGTCAATGTTCGACAGCACGTACTCGGAAGAATTGAACCTGGCCGCCCTTTCGTTGGCCGCAATGTGTGGAACGCCGGTCCAACGCGTGCAGGCGGTGGTGGGTCGAGCCGTTGACGGTTGTTATGACCGGGGAGCTCGGCGCAGCGCGGGGGAAACCATGTTGTCGGAGCTCCGACAGGATGTCGAACAAATGGGACAGGCCCGAGCCAGTGGCGATCTGTGGGCCGGCATCGCTTTTTCACATGCACTCAGCTGCCGTTGGCAAAAGGTACCCGAAGCGGTTCGTTTGAGCATCGACCAGTACAACAAGCTCTCCGATTCAAGTGGATTCGAGATTGCCCATACCAGATGGATCGAGCTCTGGGCGCACTGGCACCTCGGCCGCTGGGATGCGTTGGTGCGGATCAGCGACCAGATGTTTGATGACGCCATTCGTCGCAACGATCTGTTCCAGCGGCTGATCTTGACCGAAGGTTACGGTTGTTCGGCGTGGCTGGCTCGTGATCGAACGACGGAATTGGACCGTATTCGCCAGGAGCACCGTGGTGCGATTGCCAGTCCGTTCATGCAAATGTTTCATGTCTCGGATTGGATCACTGCGGTGCAGCGGGCGCTGTACGAGGGCAAGTTCGATCAAGCTTGGAAACGTTGGCGATCGCTGGAACCCGATCTCCGAAAGCCTCCCTACAGCCGATTGCAGTTGATCCGTGTTATCCGAGGGTCGCTGGGATTACTGGCGGCGCTGCATAAACTTCGCGGCGAAGAATCACTGCGTTGGCGGCGCCGCGCTGGCAGCCTGATCCGGCAATTGCGGCGCGAACGATTGCCTTACACCTCCCTCTTGGCGGATCTTTACGAGGGGCTGCTGTTGTTGACCGCGACGTCTCGATTCCAGGCCGACACCCGTGCGGCGCGACACTACTTGCGGCAAGCAAGCAACGAAGCCAGGAAGTGGAAACTGAAACCGTTTCAATTGGCCGCCGACGATGCCTTGGCGCAAATCGAAACGGGGCGGCCGATGGGATTTTTGCGAGAACGGATGCAGAACCAAGGTGTCGAGCGCCCACTGCTGCTGGAGAGGCTGTACACGGTCGGGCCGTCATCGTCGTAAGCACCCGCCGCCAAGTCGGCGACTTCTCCGAAGTCGCACGCTCGTAGCCGGTTCGGAGAACCGGCCGACTTTTCGTCGGCGAATTCTCCGAATTCGCTTCGTTGCCAGTTTGGAAAACTGGCCGACAGGGTTTTTTCGCCCTTGTCGATCGACTTTCCCAGCCGGTAGTGTGAACATCTTGTCGCGGTGAGCTAAGGTATGGAAAGCATCGACCGCTCACCCTCCAACCGATTTGCCGTGTCCGCAGCAACGACGACCCCCGATTTGTCCGAGTCCACGAACCTGCCGAGCGCCGCCGCCGGTCCTTGGTCGGACCGTATCGCAAGTCGCTACGGTTGTGAGCTTTCGAGTGATTTGGCGGACTGGTTCGATAGCGAGGTTTGGAAGCAGTCGGGCCATGGCGAGTTTCGCGAACCGGTCGATGCCGACACCTTGCTGTCGGAAGCCCCCGACGTCATTTGGCCCGGTTTGATGCCCTGTGACATGCTGCCCATCCTGGGAAACTCCGCGGGCGACTGGCTGTGTGTGCGAATCGACCAGCACAATCGAGCTTCGGAAATTGTCCAGTGGTACCACGGCGGCGGTGATTGGTTGCCGTGGGGTCGTTCCATTGCCGATGCGATCTTGTTTGATTCACTGAGCGAACGGTTGCCGAGTCCCGCCAGGCGTCATGCTTTGCCTGCTGAGAGTCCGCGGCCAGCCAATCCGGATGACGATGACCCGATACTGTCGTGGGCTTGCCGGCACGTAGCGCCGCAAGTTTCAGCGCTATTGGATCCCAGTATCACTGAACAGCAGGTTGCTGACACGCTGCTGCAGTTTGATGTGTCGCAGATCGCAGTTCGTTGCGAACTGGTGCAATCGGCGCTCAAAGAAACCTTGTCCGCCACGCTGGATCCGACGACTGCTCAGCAAATCGGTGTCGATTGGAACGAGGTCGTGCAATGGATGTTCGACGTTCAACGGATGCCGATCAAAACACGACAGCGGCTTCAACGCGATTACGGTCTGTCCATTTCGGTGCCGCAAGATTGGTACGCGGCCGAACAGCACAGCCGACGCGTGGTGCAGCTCGCCCCCGACTTGGCGTGGGCATGGGATGTGATCGGATACGCGGCGGAGCGGCGGGGAGATCAGGACGAGGCGGCCGACGCCTACACGCAAGCGGCGCAGTGTTCGGTCTTCACCGACCAATCGGTTCGTCTTCGCACTTACTGGACCGCCGATCACGCTGCAAAGTTTTCCGCTTCTCGATTGCAGGCTTGTTTTCCCGAAGTCGTTCGGCAATCGGACTACTTGCAGATGTTGTGCGAAGCCGACTCGCATTCGCGCCGTCGCCGCGTGACGAACCATTGGTTGGAAAAGGCTGCCGAATCGGTGGCCGAAGGGAATTGGGCCGAGGCTCACCGCCACTACGTTGCTGCCGGTTGGGACTTGGGAGCCGAACCGCTGGCGATGTTTACCGAGTTGCTGGAGCAAATCGCCGAATCGGCATCTCGCTGCCGACAAACCGCTCGGGCGGAACTCGCAAGAACGCACCGCCGTTGCCTCAAGGAACGTTACGACGTTTGAAGTCCAAGTCGGCGACTTCTCCGAAGTCGCACGCTCGTAGCCGGTTCGGAGAACCGGCCGACACTTCTCCGAAGTCGCTACGGCCAGGCTGCCAACCTGGGCTACAACTGGTATGTTCACGCCATGGCTGAACCCTCTGATATTGTTTGGCATGACCATGCCGTCACGCGCGAAGATCGACAGCGCCGATTGGGGCAGCAGGGCGTTGTGATCTGGTTTACCGGGTTGAGCGGTTGTGGCAAGAGCACGATTGCCAACGAAACGGATCGGCAGCTGTATCAGGCGGGCCGCACCACCATGTTGCTCGACGGCGACAACATCCGGCACGGACTCTGTGCACCGCCGGCGGTCTTGGCGGCCGAGCATGGGGAGGAATTTGCGGCGCGATTCGGGCTGGGATTTGATGAAATCGATCGGGAGGAAAACATCCGCCGCATCGGTCAAGTCGCCTCGCTGATGGCTTCGGCTGGTTTGATCACGTTGACCGCCTTTGTCAGCCCCTACCGGCGGGATCGTGATCGGGTGCGGCGGATCGTGGAACAAACGGGGACAGCGAGCGACTTCATCGAGGTTTTTGTCGATACGCCGCTGGAAATCTGCGAAGCACGCGACCCCAAAGGCCTCTACAAGAAAGCCAGATCGGGCGAAATCAAAAATTTCACCGGCATCAGTGACCCCTACGAGCCGCCTGAAAACGCGGAACTGCATCTCCGTGGCGGCGACGATCGGACGCCCGCCGAACAGGCGGCTGAAGTGGTGGAATTGCTGAGAAATCGCGGTGTTTTGGAGTGATTGCGAAGTGGTGAGAGGGGGAGAGTTTCCTCTGGTTCCTCGTTCCCACGCTCCGCGTGGGAACGCACGAGCGTCCGCTCCCGCGGACAAAGTGGACCGCGGAGCGGTCAGCAGGACGTTCCCACGCGGAGCGTGGGAACGAGACCTGAGACCTCTTTGGCGGGAAATCGGGGCTTCCCGTGTTATCGATTGATTTGGCGTTGCGTTGGATTCCAGCAGCGTTACACTACTGGCCAACAAAATGCGTGCTAGAACGACGAATAGAATCTAAAACGAATGACGATCTCGAAAGAGCGAAAAACCGAGGTAATCGGCCAACACCGTCACACGGACGCCGATACCGGCTCGCCTGAGGTGCAAATTGCCATCTTGACCGAGCGGATTAACGGGCTAACCGAACACATGCGAACCCATCGCAAGGATTACGCTTCGCGGCGTGGTTTGCTGGGTCTGGTCAGCCGTCGCCGACGTTTGCTGGACTATGTGCGAGGTGAGGATCCTCAGCGTTATCTCGATATCATTGGAAAACTGGGCATTCGGAAATAGCCCAAGCTTGACCGCTCTTGACGCGATTGATGGCAACCAGCCAGTTCGCCTGATCGGGCGGCCGGCTCCTTGCTCTTCTGGGCACCAAAAGTGGTTTGGCGGCGCGTTTCGATTGAGCGGCTGCCCGGCGTAGGTCGACCCCATTCGACCACACTTCCCCCCTCTCCTCTCTCACGATTGAATCGTTCGATCACTCTTTTTGTAAATGGCCCGACACGAAAGTGGTCTGCCGGAAAACTCAGCAGACAAACCTGGTGTGATGATGCGGGCAAAAGCGGCAGGCGCGCACCAGCGGGTCTGCAGAAATGTTATTGGTGTAGGCGTTGAAGGTAGAGGGCCTATCCGCGACAGCGAATCAAACGGATCGCTTCGGATGGCTCAAGTTCAGAAGGACTTAGAAAGTGACTGAAAAAAAAATCCGAGTTGAAAAGCAAATCGGTCGTCAGACCCTGTCGTTTGAGACGGGACAACTTGCCAAACAGTCTGCCGGTGCAGTGTTGGTTCAGTATGGCGAAACCGTTGTTCTGGTCGCCGCGGCCTCCAGTGACCCAAGACCGGGGCTGGACTTCTTTCCGTTGATGTGTGATTACCGGGAACGTTTGGCGGCAGCCGGCAAATTCCCCGGCGGTTTTCTGAAACGGGAGGGGCGTCCCAGCACCAAGGAAACACTCAGTGCCAGGCTGATGGACCGCCCCATCCGACCTCTCTGGCCCAGCGGTTACAAGGACGAGGTGCAGGTGCAAGCATTCGTCATCGCCAGCGACCTGCAAAACGACGGCGATGTGTTGGCCATGAACGGCGCAGCGACGGCGCTACACGTCAGCGACCTACCCTTTCAAGGTCCGCTGGGCAGCGTTCGCGTCGGCAGAGTGGACGGCGAATTGATCGCCTTTCCGACTCATGAAGAGCTGGAAGAGAGCGAACTGGACATGATCGTCAGCGGCTCCAAAGAACAAGTCGCGATGATCGAAGGGTTCGCCCATGAGATGCCCGAAGACCAGATGATGGAGGCGATCCAGTTTTCTCACAGCGTGATTCGCGAAGTGATCGAATTGCAGGAAGAGCTCTATCAGAAGGTCGATCCACAGAAGAAAGAGTTCGTTCCGCCAGAAGATGACGGGTTGCTCGGCCGGTTGACCGAAGCCTATTACGACCAGTTCAAGGCGGCCCAACAGACTCCCGGAAAACAGGATCGTGCCGAAGCGGTGCGGACACTGCGTGACCGGGCAATGGAAGAGGTGATTCCGGATCCGGAAGCCGAAGGTGCAGTCTGCCCGAAACGGTTCAAGACCATTTGGCACGACTTGGAAGAAAAGGTGGTTCGCGATTTGATCATGGCGGGTACCCGACCCGACGGTCGCGACAACAGCAGCTTGCGACAGATCTATTGCGAAACCGATTTGCTTCCGCAGGTGCACGGTTCGGCACTGTTCCAACGCGGCGAAACTCAATCGCTGGTCACGGTCGCTTTGGGAACTGCCCGCGACGAACAGCGAGTCGACGGGTTGATGGACGAGTACAGCAAGAAATTCATGCTGGACTACAACTTCCCGTCGTTTTCGGTGGGTGAATGCCGGCCGATTCGCGGCCCTGGCCGGCGGGAAATCGGACACGGCTGCCTGGCCGAACGGAGTGTCGCACCGGTGCTGCCCGATGCCGACGACTTTCCTTACACGATCCGCGTCATCAGCGACATTTTGGAATCCAACGGCAGCAGTTCGATGGCGTCGGTTTGCGGTGCAACGTTGGGACTGATGGCATCGGGTGTGCCGATCAGCAACCCGGTTGCCGGCATTTCGATTGGACTGGTTCGCAACTCGCCCGACGACTGGGTGTTGTTGACCGATATCCTGGGAACGGAAGACCACTTTGGCGACATGGACTTCAAGATTGCCGGAACCCAGAACGGCATCACCGGCATTCAGCTGGACTTGAAAGTGACCGGCATCAGCGAAGACATCATTCGCGCGACGTTGAAGCAGTCGCGCGAGGCTCGGATCGAAATCCTGCGAAAGATGTTGACGACGATTTCGCGTCCGCGCCGCGAGATCTCGCCGACGGCACCGCGACTTCTGCGCACCAAGATTTCGCCCGACAAGATCGGTGCCTTGATCGGACCGGGCGGAAAGAATATCCGTGGCATTCAGGAAACGACCGGTGCGGTGATCGAAGTGGACGACGATGGCACTGTGCTTGTTGCCAGCACCAACCGGGATTCGGCCGAAGAGGCGATGAAGGCAGTCGAAGCCTGCACGGCGACAGTCCAAATCGGCAAGATCTATGACGGGATCGTCAGCAGCATCAAAGAGTTCGGAGCGTTCGTCGAAATCCTGCCGGGCCGCGATGGGCTGTGCCACATCAGCGAACTCAGCAGCGGTTACATCAGCAGCATCGACAAGGTCGTCAATGTGGGTGACCCGATGAAGGTGCTGGTGATCGACGTTGACGAGCACGATCGGGTGAAGCTGAGCCGTCGTCGCGCCCTGGAAGAATTGGGCGAGGAAGATGAAATGGCGGCGGCAGTCGAATCGGATGATCGCGGTGACCGAGACCGGGATCGTGGTGACCGAGACGAAGAGCGACCCCGCCGGCGCCGTGGCGGCGGTGGCGGACGAGGTGGCCGAAGCCGCGAAGGTAGCGGTAGCGGCGGGGGTGGCGGTCGTTATCGCGACTAACAAGCACGAAATCGTCGGCACTACTGCTGCGGCTTGTGCCGGTCGATGAAGTCGACGGTCAATCGTTTGACCACTTCGTCGTTCATCAAGAAACTGTGCAAGACTGGAACGGCGTGGAACGCTTCCGCGCCCTCCAGTTTCGCCTCTTCGACACTGACCACAAAGTCGCTTGATCCATCCACCAGCGGATTCTGGATCGTGCTGGTCGACAGATCACCGGCGATGATCGCGAACGGAAATGAAGGCGTCGCAAGCTTGGCCTCGAAATCTTTCCAGCCGGGCCCCAGCTCCATGCCGCCCTTGCCAGTCAAGAATTCGTACAGTCCGGTTGGTGCCAGCCGCCGAGCGATCGCGGCCCCTTGGTTGGGCGGACCAAGCATGACCATCGATTGGCAACGGGGCAGAATCTGTTGAGGATCTTTGGCTCGTTGCAGATCGCCGACCAGATGGCGAACGACAATGTTTCCCATGCTGTGGCCGGCAAAGCTGAATCGAGTATCCGTGGGAAGATCCTCCAGCATCTCCCGCAGCGCGGCGGCGTGATCGGCGATCGAACTTCGCGTGCTGGCGTAAGAAAACCGGATGACATTTTCGTGCCCGCCTGTGCGCAGAGATTCTTGTAGCGGTTTCATCGAATGGTGGGTTCGCATCAAACCGTGCAACAGTACCACCACATGCTTCGCGGAGGCGGCGGCCGATTTGGGCTTGAGACCCTGGAGTGCATCATCGCACTGTGCCCGGCTTCCCCAAGCGCGGCGAACGTCTTTCGCATCCACCAAACGCCAATGACCGGTCAGCGAATTCTGTTGGATGCGGTATCCGTCGCGCCAGATATGATCGGTCCAAAGCTGCGTTCCTCCCGCCGTCTTCAGCGGCAGATTCAGTCGCTGAGTGATCTTCGCTATCGGTTTTCGCTCAGGCGTTTCTTGGTCGTCGGGCACCGCTGAGTCACCTTCGGGTTGAACTTGCGAGGAACCTTCGTCCGGACTCGGATGGCCGATCAGTTGGTCCGTCAGAAACATGGTGGTGGCAACGAGGGCGAGGGTAAGGATTCGCATAGCAGGTTTTCGAGCCGATATTTGGTCACAATCCCTTGAGGCAGCGGCGCCGCTGGGCGGAAGTTTTCCACAACTAACCAGAGCCCGCATCCGGGCCGTCGCTGCGCGAATCTCCCGAAGCCATCAACAGCCTTTGGCAATGGGTGAGGAACTCGTTTTCACTGAAGATGCGAATATTTTTACCTGCCGCCCGCAGCCGCTCGGCCGTTTCTCGTTGCTGGTGAACGTCGGACTCGCTGACGACGTCACGGCGGGCCTGGGCAGGTTTTTCGCCGCGTTCCTTCGACCGGCCTTGCGACCCAAACACCACCACGTCGGTCCTCTCGGTCACCGAATCCTCGCAGTCACCACCCAGTCGGGCGGCCAGCAGCAACGCGTCTTCGTGCCGGAGTCTGCTCAGCTGTCCGGCAAAAACGAGACGTTGTCCCGACAGCGGGCGAATGAAATCGGCTCGAATCATCAATCGCTGCAAATCGAGCGATTCGTCGTCGGTTTGACCGGTCAAGCGAACGTGCAACACCTCCGAAAAACCAGGCGACTTTGCTGGTCCGGCGAAGTCCTTGTTTCCCAGTTCCGGCCATGGAAAAGAAGACGGGCTTGGGGAGGTTTTCTGCGGAGGACGTTTTCTCCGAGCAGCCGACCGCAGGCCCGGAGATTTCTGTCCCCAGGGGCCCGCTGACCCGCGGCCGATGCGAAGTCTGCGTTCCAGATCGGGCAGGTCCTCCGCTTCGGCGTCGATTCCCGCCGCCAGCAACACTTTGGCACAGGCGATCGAATCCTCCAGGGCATCATGGTGGCGAAACCGGATTCCCAGCCAATCGGAAAGGGGTTTCAGGCCATACCGGCGACGATGGGGCCAGCTGCGGCGGGCGATTTTTCGAGTGCAGGTGAATTGGATGTCGGGGACCTCGCGTCCGTGGCTGCGAAGGCAGGCCAGCAACACGCCGATGTCGAACGCCGCGTTGTGGGCGACCAGGCAGTCGTCGGCAAGGAACGAAGCGATTTCCGGCCACAGCTCACCAAACTCAGCCTCACCCCGCACTCGATCGGGTGTGATGCCGTGTATCTGAATGTGGGCGCGGCTGAAATAGAGAGGACGTGGCCGAATCATCCACATCGCGGAATCTTCGATTCGACCCTGGCGGACCACCACGGCGGCCAGCTGACAAGCGCTATCGGCACGCCGGTTGGCCGTCTCGAAATCGATCGCCGTGAAGTTGGCTGCGAAGTCCATGGCCCTGCACCACCCATTTGGCGGTTTGCTACTCCTTTTTCAGTTGTTCCGGTCCTAACGCATATCTATCCTAGAGCTTCCCAAAAGCGGTGGCAATTTTATCCATATTTGTGGAATTATCCTTACAACCGGATGTCGAAGACTTCGGTCCCCGCCATCGATTTGGATCCTTTCTCACGTTCTTTTTCATCTCACTTATTCCCAGACGCTCATGACCCCATCAAGACTTCGAGAATCGAGCAGGAAGAACCCTCGGTTAAGAGCACGTCGGCGGAGAATTCTAGAGTCACTTGAATCGCGATGCCTGTTGGCGTCCCTCTCGGGTGAGGTTTTCATCGACAGCAACGAAAACGGATCTCGCGATGCCGGCGAAACAGGTGCCGCGAACATTCGCGTCTATCTGGACACCAACAACAACGCCGAACTGGACAGCGGCGAAGTGTCGACCACCAGCGATGCCTCCGGCCAATATCAGTTCGACAATCTGAACGCCGGTTCCTACATCGTTCGCGTCTTGACGGTTGGTTCGATTCAAACCAGCCCGACGGGATACCTGGGCACCGGGAATCCGTTTGTCGGCAGTGCCGCGACCCAGTTGTTTGAAATGAGCCTTGGTGGCGACGTCACGTTTGTGGGCGGGCCGACCACCGCGCAGATTCATGGATTGATTCGCACCAATGACGGCACCCTGATCGGCGTCGATCATATCAACGACGGCATTTACCAGCTTGATCCGCTGACGGGTCAGGAAACGCTCCTTTCGCAACCGGGTGTGAACATCGTTGCCGACTTGGCCTACGACCCCGGTACCGACACCATTTACACGGTGACCGAAGAAAACGGCACGTTCGATTTGCGGACCGTCGACAAACTGTCGGGCCAACTGGGGGCAACTGCCTCGGCAACCCCTTCCGAACTGCTTGCGATCAGCGCCAGCCGGTTCTTCAGCTTTGATCTCGAAACAGAAACGGCGACCCAGATCCCGCGGCGGCCGCTCGATCCCGGCGCCAGCACGCTGGACGTCCGCAGCGACGGTACCATTGTTGGTGTGTTGGGTCGGACGCTCAGCGAGTTCACGGTGACTCCGACGGGATCCACCGGCACGCGAATATCGACCTTGTCGGATTCCGTCGCGGCGATCAGTTTCGATTCGAACGATCGGCTGTTCGGTGTCAGCAGTTTGCCGTCGACACTGCATCGGATTGACCCGACCACCGGAAACGTGGACGCCGGGGTCCCGATCACGTTCCAGGGAAGATCGATCTCGGGCGTTCAAGGATTTGACATCGGCCCCGACGGGACGCACTACCTGGTCGACACCACTCACCTTTACACCTTTGATCCGGTCTCCGGCATCGCCAGCCAGGCGCCCAATCGCGGCATCAACGGTACGATTTTCACGTCGCTGACCGCTGCCGGGGATGGTTCCCTCTTTTCGACGTTGTTCCTGGTCGACACCCCGCTGGCCGAGATCGATCCGGTGACCGGGATTGCCACGCGTCTTGGGAATCGGCCCGACGGATCTCCCTATTCGGCCGTGGTTGCGCCAAACATCGCCATTGCTTCGTCGGGAATCACGGGACTGACGGGAGTGGTCGACCTGGCATTTGACACGGTGAACGACCGCATCGTCGGTTTCGATGATGGCGGCGATCAGTTCTTTGAGTTCACTCTTGACGGTGCGGGATCCTTGTTGGCCACGTCCGATCGGCCGCTCAACAGTCAATCGTTGGCGTTCGACGGAACTTCCTTTGTGATGTTTGACGATGATGATCTGGCCAACACCGCCGTCATCTCGGTCGATCCCGATACCGGCGCGATCAACCCCGGATTCACCGCGTCGCAAAGCCTGCCTGCGGAGTCCCTGTTCCATTCCAAGATCGGCGATTTTCCTCAACGGGTTGCCTTGAGCGACGCTGGTCTTACCGACATCACGTTTGGAATCACCACCAGTCTGCCGCCGGGTGTCGACCAGGGCGATCTGGGGATCTACATCAACGAACTGATGCTCGATCCCTTCTCGGGCAGCCAGGATACGGACCAGTACATCGAACTGCGCGGGCCGGCCGGCGGCTTGATACCAGACAATACTTATCTGGTGGTGGTGGACGAAGACAATGTCGACCGCGGTGTGATCCATACCGTTTTTGATCTCAGCAATCAGCCCCTGGGCGACAACGGGTTCTTGACCATCCTGCAACAAGGCCACGTCTATCAGGTCGATCCGGCCAGCGCGGTGTTGGAATCGACCGCACCTGGATTTGGCGGATTGCCGGGCAATATCTATTCCGATCGTTTCGCTGCGACCGACCGAATCGATTTGCCAGCCGATGAAGGAGCCAACAGCTTTTTCCTAGTGCGGAGCAATACGCCGCCACTGTTGGGGTCGGACATTGACACCGACAACGACGGTTTCGCCGATCCCAACGGAATCAAGGCGAGTTGGAGTATTCAAGATTCGATTTCGTTGCATCCGGGGGGAGTTACCAGTTCGCAAGCCTACGGCGACATCCTGCTGCAGGACATCGATCCGCAAAACTCGCTGCCGGTTTCGGTGGAAGCGGGCGTTCCAGTCCTCACTGCTCAGGGGTCCGGGTATGCGGCGCGAATTGGGGATTCGATCGGCAGTGACGCCGACGACTGGGTCTTTGGCACAGCCTTCGATTCGGTCACCGATCCGGTTACCGGCCGAGTCACGTTGTATGAGTTTTCCGCCGGACAGGGTGGTGATCCGACACCGATCGTGTTCAACGGACGCGACCTCGATCACATCGGCGAAAGCAACTTCAACGGCGGCGTGCGCGGAACGGTCACGCTCTTTTCGTTGCAGGACATCAACGGCAACACGCCGCCGCCCCAACCGGGTGCGGGGCTCACCGTCTTTGCCGACATCAATGGCAATGGCGATCGAGATTCGATCGACTTTTTGGTCAATCCGGACAACGGAATCGATCCCAACAACCTGTTCAATATCGACGGGTCGCCGATCCCGCAGATCATCACCAATGCGTTTCCCGGCGTGACGGTTTCGACTGCCGATGCATCCAACACCGTGCTGGGATTTGACGTCACCGCCGATCGAGAAAGCAACCAATTTCGCCCGCTGTTCAATCGCATTTTCGCGGCGCCGCAAAACAACACGGCCCTGCCGCGCGACTCGTTCCAAAATGACCGTCGGCTGCGGTTTGATTTGTATCGCCCGGCCAGCGAGGTTTCGATTGAGGCGATTGGTGCCGAAGTCGGGTTCACGCCCACTTACGGCCGCCTGGAAGCGTACGACGCCAATGACAACCTGCTTGGGTCGGTGACCAGCGGTTTGCTGATCAATACCAACCGCGAAACGATCACCTTCACCTCGATTCAAGAGAACATTGCTTACGCGGTTGCCTACGCCGACAGCACTTTCAACAACGGCAGCATGGAAGGGCGATTTGACAATTTCTCCTATCGCCAAACCGAAGCGGGCGATGTGACGGATGCGGAAGGACGTTACGAAATCAAAACGCTGTTTCCCGGTTTGTACGGAGTCGGTGTGCTGCGTGACGCCCAATCCGCCGGCCTGATTGGCGGCGAGCCGCAACCAGTTCTGGTCACTCGCAACGAAAACTTCGAAATCGATTTTGATTTGCGGCCCAACGTTGCCCCCAGTACCGACGACAACTTTGACTTTTCGATTCCTGAAAACTCGCCGGTTGGCACCTCGATCGGGGTCATCACCAGCGTCGATCCCGACATTCAACAGCTGACCTACAGCATCGAATCGGGGGCTGAGTTCGGAGTGGTGATCGACGCGACCACCGGCCTGCTGACGGTGGGGCCGGATGCCAATTTGGACTTCGAGGCGAATTCGGCTTTTGTGTTGACCGTCGCGGTGACCGATCCATTTGATTTTTCCGACACCACCGAAGTCACCATCGAGCTGCAAGACCTGAACGAACCGCCGGTGGTCACCGAAGGTGTCTTTGCTGTTGCCGAGGGAACGCCCGACGGTACGGCGATCGGACAAATCCAAGCGTTCGACCCCGATTTCGAACAGGATCAGTTTTTGACATTCAGCGTGATCGGTGGCAGCGGTGTGGGCGTCTTCGATGTCAATGTCGGCAACGGCCTGATCACCCTGATCGACGAATCGGCGATTGACTTCGAGCAGGTCAATGAACTTTCGCTGCAGATCAAGATCGAAGATAGCTTCAACCCTGCCGGTGTTGTCTTCTTGGATCAACTGATTCGCGTTGTCGACCAGAACGATCCGCCAGTGGTGACGACCACTACGATCTCGGTACCGGAAAACAGTACCGGCGCGGTGGCAACTTTGGGAGTTGCCGATCCGGACGCCGAGCAGACGCACGGGTTCGAACTGGTGGGCGGCAGCGGTGCCGAATTGTTCGATGTCACTCGCGATGGCACGGTGGTGGTCCGCGAAGGAGCGGTGATCGATTTCGAACAGGCCACCAGCTACACGCTTGAAGTGATCGCCATCGACAACGGCGAACCTCCGCTGGCCGGCGACGCGATCGTGACCGTGTTGATTCAAGATGTCAACGAACCACCGCTGATCAGTCCTCACGAGGTTGATTTGCCGGAAAATTCCGATGCCGGAACGCTGGTGGTGACCATTCAGACAGTCGATCCAGAAGGTGTCTTGTCCGGATACGACGTCCGCTTGCTGAACGTGGAAGATGCGGCCGACTTTGACTTTGATCCCGCGACTCGGCAAGTCACCGTTGCCGCATCGGCTTCGTTGGACTTCGAGTCGGATCCGACGAAACAGTTGCTGTTCGAGATCAGCGACCCTTCGGGGGTCGATGCCACCACGACGGATCGATTGGTCATCCAGCTGGTCGACCAAAACGATCCGCCCACCTTGATTACCGAGAGTGTCGTTGTTTCTGAACTTGCCGTTCCCGGCACGTTGGTCGGCAAAGTGGAAGTGCAGGTTCGAGAGGAAGATCTTCTGGATACCGTGACCACCGTCATTGTTGGTGGAAACGCTGCGCCGCTGTTCGATCTTGATGCCCAAACGCGAATCCTGACCGTTGCCGACGGCGCTACTTTCGACGCCGATGTCGAAGCGGATCCGTTGCTTCTGCAGGTGGAGGTGACCGATGGGGGCGGTTTGTCCAGCGTCGGCACCATCACCATCGAATTGAATGATGTCAACGAACCGCCCGTTTTTGTCGGCGGTGCGCCCAATCCCGATTCGATCGTCAGCGGCGAACCTTTCGAGTTGGTCATTGCAGCCGATGCGATTGTCGATCCGGAAGGACGAGAATTTTCGTTGGCAGTATTCGATGCAAGCGATTCGCTGCCGTCATGGCTGAGTTTTGACGAGGCGTCGCGCACGTTGTCGGGTTTGCCCAATCCGCTGTTGGTCGGGTCGTATCCACTCACGCTGCGGGCGTTTGAGCCGGGGCCGTTGGAATTGTTCAACGACGTGAACTTTACCATCGTGGTGGAAAGGGGAAATACGCCGCTGACGAACCAACGCCATCAGTTGGATGTCGACGCGAACGGCGAAGTTGCACCGCTGGACGCATTGAAAGTGATCAACTTCATCAGCCGCTTTGGCGCCGGCGCCGACGTGTTCACCACGCTTGATCGCTTCTTTGGCTTTGTTGACACCTCTGGCGACGGCATCGTGACTGCGCTGGACGCACTGTTGGTGATCAACGGCATCGGCGACGAATCGTCTCCCTTCGCGGGCGAATTCGTTGAACCGGACGATGATCGTGATGAGGCCAACGACGCGGCATTGACCGAGCTGCTTAGCGAAGCGACGCTATTCTAGGACCGTCGGCGATTTCTCCGAAATCGCTAGTTTTGAGCATGCCAGTTCGGAGAACTGGCCGACGATCCGTCGCCACCTGTTGATTGGGTGCAGCAAAACCGGTTATCGTGAAAGCAGAAGGGACGAAGGGAGCAGCTTCTTCCGGACTGCGAAGCTGAACTGATTGGGCAGGAGTGGGAAACGGGGCGAGCGGGCTTGTCAAAACTTGGATGTTTGCGTGACCGGCTGGCGGCCTCTGCTACGATTTTCGACGGGGGAGTGTTGGGGTGGACATCGTTGATGGAAATCATTTTGACAAGTATCGGTCGCGGAACCCGGTTCATCATTTGATGATGGGGAATTTCTTGCAGTCGATTCAACGGCTGTACGAAGCGGCGAGTCCCCAATCGGTCCTGGAGGTGGGTTGCGGACCAGGTGACCTGGCCGGCGAGCTTCGAAAACGAGTCGACACGTGGGGCAGCTACGAAGGCACCGATCTTTCCGACCGACAGATCGAAATGGCTCGTCGCCAATACCCCGATCTTGCTTTCCGCAGTGCCAATGCCTACCAGCTTCCTTACGAAGATTCGTCGTTCGAACTGGTGATGGGCTGCGAAGTGCTGGAACACCTCGATCGCCCCAGCGAAGCTATACAAGAAATGGCTCGCGTCGCGAAAACATGGTTGCTGGTCAGCGTGCCCTGGGAGCCGACTTGGCGAATCGCCAATTTCTGTCGCGGCAAGTATATCCGTCAGCTGGGCAATACACCTGGCCACGTTGGGCATTTCACCCGTCGCCGCATTCGCCGGCTGGTTGAAACAGTAGGCTGTATCCAAGACGGGGCAACCCCCTTTCCGTGGACGGCGCTGCTGGCGCGAATCGACGAGTCCAAGGCGGAATAGTTGGTGGTTTCTTTCGGGTCTTCGATTGACCAGTAGGACAACGTGAGCTGATAATTGAATTGTTCGAGTCTGTTTTCTGATGGGAACAATCTGTGTTTCGTTTTTTCCTCCATGCCGTTCTTTGCATGATCGTGCTGGTATGCCCGGCGATGGGGGGAAATTGTTGTCAGCAAGAACAGGGACTTAGTGATTCACAGCCGGCTCCAGCGCATTCCTGTGGCGGATGCTGCTGCGGCCACGACGATGCGGACGACTCGCAACCCGATCGCCAGCCGCACGATCATTGTCAAACGTGCCTGTGTGGCGGAGCGTTACCAGTTGGGGCGGCCGTGGTCATCCCCGATTCGTTGGCCGCGGTGCAGTTTGTGCCTTTCAAACTTAGCGAAACACAGGCAGCTGCCGGTTTTCATTCTGCTCAGCGACGGATCGGGGAATCTCCACCTTCCGGACGGCTGATTTTGGCGCTGCATTGCGCGCTGCTTCTTTAACGACGGTGCTGTGTCGCTGATTGAACCTGCCCCCGCTTGGCTATGTGATGCGCTGCGCGCGTCGGCCGTTGGTGCAGGCGATTCAGGATGCGATTCGATTCCTCGCACACCGCCCTTTTCATCAGAGGCAATGCCATGTCATCCCAACCGGAACGATCCGAAACGACTTCGGCGCTACCCTGCGAAACCAACCTCCAACCGTCGCCACGAGCCGCGATGCCGGGGCAACACAAACAGCTTCACCTCAGTTCGATGTTGCGATCGGGGTTGGGTTGGTTGCCGTCTTTGTTGGTATTCGTCGGACTGATAGCCCTTGGTTGGTACGGGCACAACAACGATTGGAAACTACCGGCGCGCCAATCGGCGCAGGCAACTGGCGGGGACAAAAATCCCTGGTGTGACAGCCACGGCGTTCCAGAAGCGGAGTGCATCGTTTGCCGGCCGGAATTGATGGAAGAATCACCGGAGCTTTCGTTTTGCAAAGAGCACGGCGTGCACGGATGTGTGTTTTGTGATCCGTCGTTAGCCGAAACCAAGCAACCGACCGAGCCGACGCGGGAAGATCTGCAGCGTGCCGTTCGGGCGCTGACGCTCATGCCGCGGACAGAAAATCTTTCCATCGGCACAACCTCCGGTTCTCGGATTCAATTTGCCTCGGTTGCCGCAATGAGAAAAGCGGGAGTGGATGCCGACCTGGTTCAGCGCAAACCGATCACCGAAACGATCACAGCCGCGGGCGAAATTCGCTATGACGCGACCAAGACGGCACAGGTATCACCGCCCTGCGATGGAATCGTCCGCCACGTGTTGGTGAAGGTGGGGGATTGGGTGCGGCCAGGGCAGGTTTTGGCGATGATCGATTCGGCCGAAGCAGGAAAACTGAAAACCGCACTCCTGGCGGCTCTGGCCGAAGAACGATTGCAGCAAGCAGCCGTGGAACGAATGCGACTGGCCGGGCAAGCGGTGGCCGCCAAACGGATGCTGGAAAGTGAAAATGATCTGCAGCAAGCGATCGCGGTGGTTCAGCAAGCGGTGGGCGCTCTGGCAAACCTGGGAATCGAAGTCGACCTGCCTGACCTAAGAGCTTCGGACCAGGAAACGGCTGGTGAAACTCTGCGTCGTCTTGGGCTTGGTGGCGAAATCAACATCTTGCCGCAAGACATCCGTAGCGGAAACTTGATCGCGGTCACGGCGCCACTCCACGGCCAGGTGGTTCAGCTTGCCACAACGATTGGCCAAGTGGTCGATCGTGGCAGCGAGATGTTTCGTGTCGTTGACACTCGCCGCGTGTGGCTCGATTTGCGGGTTGCTGCCGAGCAGGCTCCTTTGGTCCAACTTTCGCAGACGGTTCATTTCTGGCCCGATGGGCAACATCACCGCCGCAGCGGGAACGTCACTTGGGTCAGCAGCGAGGTGGAACCGCAAACCCGTACCGTTCGCGTTCGCGCCGAACTGGCCAACCCCGACCAAAACCTTCGCCACGAGTCCTTTGGACGCGGACAGATCGTGCTTCGCGAGGAGTCCGATGCGATCGCCGTACCCGAGGCGGCATTGCAGTGGGACGGTTCCGGACAAGTCATCTTTGTGCGAGACGCACGGTTTTTTGAAGAGGATCGTCCCAAGTTCTTCGTCAGCCGTTCGGTTCGTACCGGCGCCCGGCAAGATGGATTTGTGGAGGTGATTGCGGGCGTGTTGCCTGGCGAAGTCGTTGCCACCACCGGCAGCGACGTGCTGCGAGCTCAATTGCTGCGAAGCAACCTGGGCGCGGGCTGTACCTGCGGCAAGTGAGCACCGGGAGGGCCAGCGATGCTGAGCCGCATCATTGAACTTTCACTGCAACATCGGTTGGCGGTGCTGCTGTCGGTGGTGGTGCTGGTTGCCGGCGGCGGATACGCACTTGCACAGCTGGACATCGACGCTTTTCCCGACACCACGCCGATCATGGTACAGGTCAACACCACCGCCGCGGCACTGGCTCCGGAAGAGATCGAACGTCAGATCACTTATCCGATCGAACAATCGCTTAGCGGTTTGCCCGCACTGGAAAACATCCGTTCGGTGTCGAAGTTCGGCTTTTCGCAAGTCGTGGTGACCTTTGAAGACGGCACCGACATCTATTTTGCTCGCCAGGTTGTCGGCGAGCGGTTGGCGACGGTCGAACTTCCCGAAGGTGTGGGGCGTCCCAAGATGGGGCCGGTCGCAACCGGACTGGGCGAAGTTTTTCACTATGTGCTCACCTATCCGGGCATCGATTTCAACGCTCTGCCTCGCCAGGAGCGAGTGCGTTTACTGACCGAACTTCGGACCACGCACGACTGGGTCGTCAAGCCGCAGTTGGCGACGGTGCCGGGCACAGCTGAAATCAACAGTTGGGGCGGTTACGAAAAACAATTTCAAGTCCGCATTGATCCCGTCGGACTTGTCTCGCGTGGATTGACATTCGGCGAAGTCATCACGGCACTTCAGCAGAACAACCGCAACGTCGGCGGCGGCAATATCAATCGGCTGGGTGAGATGCTGTTGGTCCAGGGACAGGGAAGGACCACCGGCATTGACCAGATCGGAAACATCGTCATCAAAGCGGTCGACGGTGTACCGGTGCGAGTTCGTGATGTCGCAAGTGTCGAAATCGGACACGAAATCCGCCGCGGCGCGGTGACTGCCGATGGTCGCGGCGAAGCAGTGATGGGACTCGGCTTCATGCTGATGGGCGAGAACACTCATCATTACACCGAGACGTTGAAGGAGAAGCTGGAACAGATCAAAACCAACCTGCCGGCCGGGATGTCGTTGGTGACCATGTACGATCGAACCGAGTTGGTTGATTCGGTGATCGAAACGGTGCGAAAAAACCTCTTTGAAGGCGGTCTTCTGGTGGTCGCCGTGTTGTTTTGTTTTCTGGGCAATTTGCGAGCCGGTTTGATCGTTGCGATCGCGATTCCGTTGTCGATGCTTTTCGCTTTCACCGGCATGTGGCGATTCGGAATCGCGGCCAGTCTGCTGAGTCTTGGTGCGATCGACTTTGGCCTGGTGGTCGACAGTTCGGTCGTGATGGTCGAAAACTGCGTTCGTCATCTCTCGCAAAGTGATCCACAAAATCGAAGTCGGTTGCAGATCGTACGCGACGCGGCATTGGAAGTTCGTCGGCCGACGATGTTTGGCGAGGCGATCATCATGATAGTCTACCTGCCGATCCTGACGTTGGAGGGAGTCGAAGGCAAGATGTTTCGACCGATGGCGTTGACCGTCGTTTTTGCACTTGCCGGTTCGATGGTGATGTCCATGACGTTGATGCCGGTGCTGGCAAGCCTGGTGCTGCCGCGCAGGGCAGCGGGCGGTGCGGCGGAGGTATCCGAACCGCTGTTGATTCGGTTGATCAAACGGCTCTACCTGCCGATCCTGCATTTCACGATGCACCAAAAGGCGGCGGTGATCGGCTTTGCTCTCTGCGTTCTGGTGATCTCTTTCGGATGGATCGCTCCCAATTTGGGAACGCAGTTCATGCCGCAACTGTCCGAAGGTACCGTCGCAATCAACGTTGTCCGGTTGGCGGGGACAGAACTGGACGACTCGATACGATTCAATTCACAAATGGAACGGGCGATCCTGAGCGGCTTTCCTGATGAAGTCGATCATGTCTGGAGCAGAATTGGTTCGGCGGAAATCGCCACCGACCCGATGGGGCTGGAACTCACCGACGTCTTTGTGACGCTGCGGCCGCGCAGTGAGTGGAAACAGGCGACGACGCAGGCTGAATTGACGCGTCTGCTGGAACAGACGCTGCGTGATCTTCCTGGACAACGACTCGCCTACACCCAGCCGATCAAGTTGCGGATGGACGAACTGGGGACGGGCGACCGCGCTGACATCGCGGTGAAACTTTACGGAGACGACCTCGACACACTGGCCGAAAAGGCTCGTGAAATCGAACAGGTGTTGTTGGCGGTGCCCGGATCGGCCGACGTGGGCGCGACGCAATTGACGGGGCAGCCGATGTTGGCCATCCGCATTCGCCAGGACGAAATTGCGCGATACGGCATCGCTGCGGCCAACGTATTGGATGTGATCGAAGCGATCGGCAATCGGCCGGTGGGAGACGTTTTTGAAGGTCAATTGCGATTTCCGCTGACGGTACGTTTGCCCGATGAGTATCGAAACGATCCCGAATCGATTTCCGCCATCCCCATCACCACACCGCGCGGCCAGCAGATTCCATTGGGGCGTTTGGCCGATGTCGAGGTCACCACCGGCCCGTCGCAGATCGCGCGGGAATGGAGCAGCCGCCGGGTGACGGTGTCGGTCAACGTCCGCGATCGGGACATCGGCAGCTTTGTTGCCGAGGCGCAAGAGAAAGTTCGCCAGCAAGTGATCATGCCGTCGGCCCGCTACTACGTCGAATTCGGCGGCCAATTCGAACACATGATTCGAGCTCGCCAGAGACTGTTGATCGTCGTGCCGCTGGCGCTGCTATTGGTATTTTCGCTGTTGTACATGACCTACGAAAACCTGATCGACACACTGCGAGTGTTTTCAGGGATCCCGTTGGCGTGGACCGGCGGTATCATCGCGCTGTGGCTGCGCGACATGCCTTTTTCGATTTCGGCCGCAATCGGGTTTGTGGCTCTTTCCGGTGTCGCTGTTCTGGATGATATCCTGCTGGTATCTTGCGTTCGGCAATTGCGCAGCCGCGGTCTCGATTTGGAACAAGCGGTGCAGCAGGCTGCGTTGACCCGATTGCGTCCCGTGTTGATGACAACGTTGGTCGCCGCACTCGGTTTTGTACCGATGGCCATGAGCACGGGGATGGGTGCGGAAGTACAACGCCCGCTGGCAACAGTCATCATCGGCGGTGTGATCAGTGCGATGGTGATGTCGCTGCTGGTCTTGCGAGTCCTTTACATCGTTGTCCGAAGTCCTTCCGAAGTTCGTTGATACTGAAGTCGTTGCTACTCAAGGAGATTTTGAAATGCGTTTTTTCTGCTCAACTCTGCTGATCGCCGGTGTCAGTGCGGGTTTGTTGCTGATGCCCGGTTGCAGTTCCAACACCGACAACGTCGCCACGGAACAGCCGGACGATGACCATGACTCAGACGGTCACGAGGATCATGGTGACCACGATCACGGTGACCACGCCGATGCCGGACACGACCACAGCGGTTGGTGGTGCGTGGAGCATGGTGTTCCCGAAAGCGAATGTGCGCTGTGTGACACATCGCTGGTCGCTGGATTTAAGGAGAAAGGTGATTGGTGTGACGAGCACAATCGTCCCCAATCGCAATGTTTCACCTGCGAACCGGAACTGTTCGAAAAATTTGCCGCTCGCTACGAAGCCAAGTACGGCGAGCAACCGCCGAAACCAACGGATTGAGAGGGGGAGTGGGGGAGAACAGGAGTGGGGGAGTCTTGGTGGGAGCTTCCTCGCGCGCCACAAGGTCGCCTGTGAAACAAACAATCAAGGAGCGAGTAACCAGTCGATAAGCTTCGGGTTCGTTTTCTCACCCTGCAACTGCAGCAGGTTTTCTGGTGCGCCGGCGGCGGAGTAGGTCTTGGTCGTGATGTCGGGCAATGATTCTTCGCCGAGGATCATCAGCGGGTGGGGACTGCGCAGCGCCAACAGCGCCGGAAGATCACCATACTTCACCGCACCGGGAACAAAGCTTGCATCGCGATAGGAGCTGACCTGCGAGAATCGGAACCCTTCGGTATCGACTGCGGCTCGCGCGATCGATTGGCCAGCCAAAGCGGCGGCTGGCGCGGTCCAGGTCGCCGCGCCGCCGGTACCCAGCAACCGTACGTTGTCGGAACTCTGCTTCGCCGCAAGGCCGACCACGGTCAGCAGATCGCCACATCGATCCGCCGTCAGCGTTCGGTTGTATCCGAAGGTGAACGCGGAATAGGAGCGAGGATCGTCGATCAATCGCTGCACCTTCAACACCTCCTCACCAGCGTTGAATTCTCCCTGTCCCAGCAGATCGGGCAGCAACACCGTCGCTCCGCGATCGGTCAAAGCTTTCAGCAATTCGCTGGGGGAACCGTCTGGACGGAAGGCAGCGTCTTTGCCGCGGCCGTCGCTCCAGATCAACGTCGGGGCTTTTTCACGAGCCTTTTTGCCGGCAACTGATAGCAACGGCAGCTCGGTTTTGAAGACGGTGTCTCGAAGGATTCCGTGTCGAATGGTCAGGTTGCCGGACGTGGATTGCGACAGCTCCTTGTATTCCAGCTGCTCCGGCGACACCAGTCCGCGGTCAAAAATCACTTGCCAGGCACCGCCGACGACGCGACGAAATTCGTCGAGCGATTTGGCGTCGCGGGCCGTTAGTGTTTTCAACTTTTTGTTGGCTTGCTGGTCCAACCAACGGCAAACGTCGCGCTCATGGTCGGCACCGACGCTACTTGGCGCCGGGTGGTCGTCGTTCCAAACCTTGGATTCCTCCTCGCTAAGCAGCTCGTAGTCATCTTCGACCACCGGTTCTTCCAGGCCGAGCTGTAGATGGCGGTTCATCCATTGATACATGGTGGCGCGGGTGACGTAGTTGTAGTTGTGTTTGAAATGCAACATCGGCCGGCAGTAGACATCCGATTCGTCGCCGACCATCGCGTAGAGCCATTTCAGTTCGGGATAACCGTCGTTGATCATGTCGCGCGTCCAATCGTCGGCCGCAGTCATCGCTTGAGGTTTGGGGGCGAACAACGCCGCCAGTTCGACGTTGCCGGTTCCGACGCGCAGGTAGTTGCAGTTTTCGCAGTAACATCCGCCCTGCATCGAAGTGGAAACCATGCCGTTGGGAAAAGAGACTTGAACGCGATCATCGATCGCGCCCAGCAAGATCGACTGGGTGCCGCCGCCGCTGCCTCCGGTGACCGCCAAACGGTCGGGATCCACGTCGGGAAGCGACGCCAGAAAATCGAGGCTTCGAATGGCGTTCCAAGTTTGCAGTCCCATGATCGACTGCAGCCTCAAATCGGCCTGGGTGCTGAACAGAACCCAGCTCTCTTCGTCAGAGCTTTTTTCTTCCTCGCGCGGATCCTTATGACGATGGGCAACCGAATGCGAAATCTGCACCGAATCGGCGTAGCCGAGCATATCGAAGATGAAAGTCACACATCCCATTCTTGCCAGTTGTGCACATCGCGCCAGTTTGGGCATTCGCCCTGAGTTCTCGAAGTGTTCGCCTCCCACGGCAATCTGTCTGGCGATCTCTTTATCACTGTGCATCTGTAAACGTCCGCCATGTCCGTGCGGGCAAAGGACTCCAGGAACGGGCGACGTCGGCGCTTCGGATGGGCGGAACAGCAAGCCGGTGACGAAATGTCCGGGCAAACTTTGGAAATAGACCTTTTCGACGGTGAAGCCCTTCCGCTGAATTTTTCCATGGATCACCGGCTGAAGTGGTGGTTTGTCCGGCATCGGCCACAACCCGGTCGCTACCCGTACACGCCGGCGCAACTGTTCGGCACGAACATGCCAGGTGGCGGGATTGTCCGGCACAATAAACGGAAAGTGACCATTGAGTGTTTTCAGTTCGCCCAGCCGTGCGTCACTGGGCAATTTTCCCTTGTCCAAGACTCGGGGAGCTTTCGCATTTAGCGGCAGGCAACAACACAGAACAACCAGCAGACCGAAGCAGTGACGCACAGGGCACCTCAACGACAAAAAATCGAAACGGGAACGATCGGTTTCCTCCCGCGGCGTGCTGGCCGGACGTCCGACATGCTATCTTGTAGCATTCTTCAACCAACGCGAACCACACACACGAGACGATGCGCACAATCTTAACCGCCGACCGAACGGAAATGGGAAGGTGGGTTGCCAAAGCCGCCGCGGCCGACCTCCGCAAAGCCATTGCCCAAAACGATCGAGCCAACATCGTGGTCGCCACCGGGGCCTCTCAGTTCGAAGTACTGGGTGAATTGGTCCAGCAACCCGACATCGACTGGTCACGTGTGCATGGATTTCACCTGGACGAGTACGTCGGACTGACCAGCGATCACCCGGCATCTTTCTGCAAATATCTCAAACAGCGGTTTGTCGATCACGTTCCCCTGGCAGCCTTCGAATACCTCCGGGGCGATCAAGACCCGGTTGAAACGATCCACCGCGCGAGTGAACTGCTAAACCAGGCGCCGACCGACGTGGCCTTGGTAGGAATCGGTGAAAACGGCCACCTGGCGTTCAACGATCCGCCGGCCGACTTCGAGACCGAAGAGCCGTACATCCTGGTCGAACTGGATGAACCGTGCCGAAAGCAGCAGGTAGGGGAGGGGTGGTTTCCCTCCTTTGCCGACGTGCCAACTCACGCCATCAGCATGTCGGTACGCCAGATCATGAAAGCCGCAGTGATTTACTGTAGTGTTCCCGATAGCCAGAAAGCGGCCGCAGTTCGGGCCACGCTGGAAGATGAAATCAGCCCACACGTTCCGGCCAGTATTTTGCGGCAACACGATAGCGCGACGCTGATCATTGACACTGCGGCGGCGGCTGATTTGTCCGATTCCACACGCAGCGGCCTGGAACAAGCCTGATGAGCGGTTTTGTCGATCTTCAAGTCAACGGTTACGCGGGAGTCGATTTCAATTCTGCCACTCCGTTGACGGAGCAACAGGCGATCGACGTCAGCATCCGTCTGTCTGCTGATGGTGTCGACCGAATCCTAGCGACGATCATCACCGCGCCGATGCCGGTGATGGAGGCTCGGATCGCGCGGATTGGCCAGCTGATCGACCAGGTTCCCCAATTTGCTGGTCGAGTGGCGGGGATTCACGTGGAAGGTCCCTTCCTCAGCCCGGTCGACGGATTTGTCGGCGCTCATCCAAAGTCCGCCGTTTGTGCCGCCAACCTGGAAGATGCGAAACGATTGATCGATGCCGGGGGAGGTCACGTGCGGCTGATGACGTTGGCGCCGGAAATGGACCAGGGAGCGCTAGTTACCGGAGCTTTAGTCAAACAGGGAATCATCGTTGCGGCCGGCCACTGTGACCCGACCATCGATCAACTGCGCGAGTCCATCGACGCAGGGTTGCGTCTGTTTACCCATTTGGGCAACGCCTGTCCTGGTTTGATCGGTCGTCACGACAACATCGTGCAACGAACTCTTAGCCTCAGCGACCGTTTGATGATTTCGCTGATCGCCGACGGGCACCATGTTCCTCCCTTCGCGCTGGGAAACTACTTGCAGTGCATTCCCGATGAAAACGTTGTGATTGTCACCGACGCGATTAGCGCGGCGGGATTGGGTCCGGGACGATACGAGGTCTGCGACCAGATCGTTGAAGTGGACGAAGAAGGTGCTGCCTGGGCGGCGTGCCGGACGCACTACGCCGGATGCGCAGCAACGATGCCGGAAATGGTCAAGATTTTGAAAGACAAAGTGGGTGCAACGGACGGCCAAATCGATCGTTGGACCTCCGCAAACCCAGCCCGCCTGTTGGACAACCCGTAAACCTGTAGGCCGGACCAAGGTCGCGAAACCATGCCGTAACTGCGCGTGGCCGGTTCGTACTTGCGCTCAGCGCGGGAGATGAAAAAAATTCCAACAGGCGACCGAAGTTCCGGCACCGCAAGGGCCCGCTTGTTACGTCCTACAGTATCTACTGGCTTAGCCCTTGTTCTTGAAGACCATCACTTTGATGATGGCCAACGACCGTTTCTCGTCCATCTCCAATTGGCCGGCAAGCGAATCGATGAACGTTTTCTCTTCCGGATCGACAACGCCGTCGGCCAGCACGATATCGACCGCATTGGCAAAACATGTTTCGCGAAGTTCTGGTGGAACGGCTGGTACGGAAACTGAAAGCAACTTTTCAGGACCGCCTCGTTTCAACACGCCCAGCAGCCGATCCATCATCGAACCGAACTGATTCGGCGAGATTCGGGAGTACAACTTCATGCGGTGCAGGATGGTCATCAAACCCTGTACCTCTTCGTCCGCAATGTGACCATCGCAAGCGGATGCACCGAGCAAAACACCCGCGAAACCTTCCTGTGGTCCGAACGGTTGTTCATCAAACGAGCCGTCTTCGAGCACTTCATCAAACAGAGACATTAAGACCACCAGAAAATAGAAAGGGGATCAACAACTCAATTCATCGCGATTGGCCAAGCGGAATCGCTTAACCTTTGTTCTTGACGACCATCACCTGAGCAATGGTCTTTGCGGCGTTCGCTTCGATGTTCAGTTTGGCTTGCAGCTTATCGATGAACTCTTTCTCGTCCGGTTCGACGATGCCGTCGGACAGCACGATATCGCAAGCATTGGTGAACGCCGTCTTGCTGAGCTCTGGGGGCAATCCCGCCACACAAGCATCGATCAACGTATCGACTCCCTTCTTTTTCAACATGCCGTGCAGCTTATTCAGCATCTTGTTGAACTGGTTGCTGTCAAATCGTTGATAAAGTTTCATCCGCAAGAGGGCTGTTACCAGGCTCTGGACCTCGTCATCGGCAATGTGGCCGTCGCATGCGCTGGCACCCAACAAGATGCCTGCGAACGACTCTTGCGGTCCCAGCTTTCCGCTGCTTTCCATGCCGCCTAGCAGTGCGTCGAACAGGCCCATCAGCAATACCTCTTGGGGGGTAAGGAGTGAATTCAGGCGGTCAAGGCTACCGTACTGCGAATCGAGATTCAACTAGCCAAAGGAAGAAGCTCGAGGATGTTCTGCAATGTCGCCGCAATGGATGCCGCCCAGGACCACTGTTGACTGCGACCGACGATGAAGAAAACGAAAAGCACATAAATTAACAATAGCAAAATCGCCTTGCCACGCTTCATTTCGATGTATTTCGTTCCATCCGAAGCAGTCCCCCGCTTGCCGACAAAATAAACGAAGAATCCGCACACGGTTAAAGCTAACAGCAGCAAACGAAGTTCCGCACTTTGATCGGCGACGTTCTGTGCCACCGTCATCGGGCCATTGATCAGCGTGTAAAGGAAAAGGGGAAATCCGAGGGCAAAACAGATGTCGAAAATGTTGCTGCCCAGCGCGTTGGCGACCGCGTCATCGTAGTCACCGTCCTTGGCATCACGAATCGAAATCACGGTGTCGGGAACGCTGGTGGCCATGGAGGCGAAGATCACGGCAACGAACATCGCCGGCATGCCCAACCCCTCCAGCGTGTAACCGAACAGCTCGTAATGCGGTTCCGCGTCGTTACCCGCTCCGGTCCCCAGCCATTCGCATGCTTTGACCAGCATCCAGCAGGCGATTCCGATCAGGCTTGTCGCGCTCAACAGCAACGGCCATGCGTTCCAGCTTTCTGATTTGATTTGCTCCTGGTGGTGGTCACGAACGAACCATCTTTCCAAATCGAGAAGCGGTCCGCCGGAGAGCCAGTAGAAGATTCCATTGGATGATTCATCCCCATCGTCCGATTCTTCCTCTTCCTCCGCCTGCTCCTCCTCTTCTTCCTGCTTCGCTTTCATCGACAGCAGCATGTAGGCGAAATAGGCGATGTACATCAGCATCAGCAGCAGCCCCTGCCACCAATACAGCACCGTACCGTTGATCAGCAGGATCAGCACGAATTCGCACGCGATCAGCGACAAGCCGTCGCGCAAGATCACTTTGCTGGACACATTGACCGAAGTGACGTGAATGCCCACCACGACCGTTCCGATCACGGTCAAAATGCAAGCCGCCGGAATGATCATGCCGTTGAACAGCGCGCTGCCGGCGGTCGTTCCCAGACCGATCGAGAATCCCTCCAGATTTCCCAACACAAAGAGGGCGATCAGGGTGGTGAATAGTTCGGGAATCGAGCTGGAGATGGCGTTGATCGTGCCCCCGCGGACTCCCTCGGACATGTTCCGCCCAATGTACTCCGAGGCGATTTCAAAGCCGTCACAGGCCCTCCAGATGATCAAGCAGGTGAAAAAGATGATCACCAATGGGATCAGAATTCCCATACATGCACCACGAACAAAGAAGTCAAAAATGGCGATACCATGGTGTGAACTCTCTGTTCACGGCGCAAGAATTCTGGCGGTTGCCAACCGCTTCGTCAATCGTCGGCCCCCGCAAATCACTGCCCCCAGAACACCGCAATGGCTGAAAAATCGATCGACACTCCCTGCGTTTTTCTGGATCTGGACGACACGCTCTTCCACTCTCGCCGCAAGTTGGCCACCCTCGCTTCGGCCGGCGTGGTGGAGGCAGGCCGATTGCGAAGCGGCGCGACCGGCCCCGACGGCCAGACCAACGCGTTCATGCGGCCGAGCCAGCAGACGCTCTGCGATTGGATTTTTAGTTCCTGTCGAGTGATCCCGACCACCTGCCGGTCGCTGGAACAGTTTCGACGTACCGAGATCGAGTCGTTTGATCACGCCATTTTGTATTGTGGTGGAATGATTTTGGATTCCGACGGCCAGGTGGACCAGGCGTGGGACGGCAGGATTCGAGAGCAACTGGCGGAGACCGCCGACGCGCTGTCGCGCGGTAAAGCGATCGCCAAGGACACGATGAAGGATCGTCCCGAAATGCTGATCCGAACTTGCAATCACCAAGGAACTTCCTTTTTTCTGCACGTCAAAGATCGGTCGGGCCGTCAGTGTGGTATCGATGCGCTGGTGGATGAGTTTTCCGCGACCGATCTGGGCCAATGTTTCAACCTGATCCGACAGGGGGCCAGTTTGGCGCTGATGCCGCACTGTGTCGATAAACGGCACGCCGCGGAGTATCTGTTGGAATCGATGCCGGATCGGCCGCGATTGACCATCGGCATCGGTGACGCCTCCTTTGACGTGGGCTTCATGGGGCTATGCGATTTCTGCATGATGCCTTCGTCCAGCGAGTTGTGGCAGTCCATTGCGACGTTGAATCGGGCGGAGGTTTGTTGATGCCGACCGAACTGGCAACGTGGGATTTTTGCGGCACGTTTCTTCCCGAAGATGTTTCGATTTTGCTCCAGCCGATGCAGATCGACACGACTCCGGTCGCGGAAAAAGAACGGTTGATTCAGTCGGGAAAGCGACATTACAGCGAGATGATCAGTCGCGAAGAGGTTCCTAGCGAAGCGTACCTTTCGCTGTTTCATGCCGCGGTCGAAAGAAACGCGGCAAGGTTCGCGGCGGACCTCTGGAAACTTTCCCGGATGGTCGCCGCTTCCTTGACCGAGGACGACGTGGCGCTGGTTTCGTTGGCACGGGCCGGTACTCCCGTCGGAGTCTTGATCGGCCGCGCGCTGCGGCATATCGGTTTTGACTGCCGACACTATTCCGTTTCAATCATTCGCGATCGCGGCATCGACGAAGTGGCGATGCAGTGGATACGTCGCCGCTACTCCGATCCGGCGATTCGATTTTTGGATGGCTGGACCGGCAAGGGAGTGATCGAGCGTGAACTGCGGCGCGCGATCGCGCAGTTCAATGATTGCTGCGGCGCCCAGTTGCGCCCGGAGTTGTACGCCGTGGCCGATCTGTGCGGAGCGGCTCACGGCGCCGCCACCAGAGAAGATTACCTGATTCCCTCGGCGATTCTTGGCGCTACGGTTGCCGGTTTGATCAGCCGGTCGATTTTGAATGAGCAAGTGATGGCCAGGCGGTCGTTTCATGGTTGCCTGTTCCTGGAGGAGATGTCGGCCGAAGATCTTTCTCGCTGGTTTGTCGAGCGAATTTGGCAAGAAATGCTGCTGGCTGCTGGCACGAAAGACGTCGCCGCCTTCGACAACGCTTCGGCAGGCGAAGCAGCCGGGGGCAAGGCGGCCGCCACGATTTCGACCGACTGGTTGCATTGGCTGATGCAAACCTATGCAATAAGCAATCTCCATCACGTTAAACCTGGGATCTGCGAAGCCACCCGGGTGTTGTTGCGACGCGTGCCCGACCGGTTGATCGTACGATCCGGCGGCGACGCCGAGGTCGATCATCTTCTCCTGTTAGCCAATCAGAAATGCGTTCCGATCTCCATCGACCCACAGTTGCCGGTTCGAGCAGTGGCATTGATCAAGGATGTCCGCCGGAAATGATTTCTGTCAACCAGCTTGCCTACCTTCGCTTGGGCGCGTCGTTGTACGTTCCGTCCAACCGCAACGACCTGGGGGAAATCGCCAGCGGTGACAAGTATCCCAATCTGCGTTCGGTGATTTTTTGCACGGAGGATTCCGTGGGCGATAGCGAAGTCAACGATTGCCTATGCAACCTTCAAAAACTTCTGCTTCGATTGCAGCCGAGTTCAATCTTACGATTCATCCGCGTGAGAAACCGGCAAGTGTTGTCGCAACTTTTGGGGATGTCCAACATCGAAGCGATCGACGGATTTGTGTTTCCAAAAGTTTCTCAGTGGAATTGCGGAGAGTTTTTCGACCAGCTCCCCACCGCCGCTCCCTTTGTAAACATGTTGACGTTGGAAACGCCGGAGGTTTTTGATCCCGATGAAATGCGTGCTCTGCGCCAACTGATTCTGCACAGCGGATGGAGGGAGCGAGTCCTTTCGCTGCGCATCGGCGGCAACGATCTACTGCAATGCTTGGGAATGCGTCGGCCCAGCGGCCACACGATTTATGAAACACCGTTGGCGCCGGTGATCGGACAACTGGTGACCGTTTTCCGTCCTCACGGATTCAACTTGACCGCGCCCGTGTTCGACTATTTCGATCGCCCCGCGCTGTTGGCGGACGAATGTCGAAGAGATTTGGCCCAAGGACTGTTTGGCAAGTCGTCGATTCACCCCGAACAGATTTCGACAATCGAACGAGCTTATCGCGTCAGCGGCGAGGAGTACGAGATGGCGATCCGTCTTTCGCAAGAAGATGCGCCGGCGGTTTTTCGCAGTGGCGGCGCGATGTGCGAAGTCAAAACGCATGCCCGCTGGGCCGAAACCACCTTGGCCAGAGCCGAGATCTACGGCGTTTTGTAGCAATGGGTTAATGTTTCATTCCAAACCCAAACCTTGTTCCCACGCAGGCATGTCGCCGGATCGATGGACAGTTGGGTAGGCCAAGCTCAAGAAAAAGAAAAGTTTTTAGGTTGCTATCAGCCGAATGTGTCACGTCGTTCTCGTCGTTACTCACCACGGCGTAAGGAGATAGGGTGGCGTGCCAAATCACGCAACGCGACCAAAATATTGGCTCATGGTTCTGGCGGCAGGAGTCCGTTGCTTGACAGGTCCCTAAAGGGCCATAGCATGAATGTTGCTTGGTGGGGGTAAGACGCAAGCACGCTTTTTGCTTCCGCTTGGCAAACCGGACAACTCTTCAACTTATCTTCGTTGTGGTGGGGGGCGATCGACGAGCGAGCCGACATGGCTGCATTTGCCAGCTTGGTCATTTTGAGATGGATGACCGCTCATGTTGGGCCGCATCGCTTCTTGCCCGATCGATGGGCCGGTGAGGTTGCTATTATCGCCGCCTCCGGCCCATGAAAGCGGATAGGGGTGATGACGATGACGAGAAAGCGGTGGCGATCACCGTGGGTTTTGGTGTGTCTGTTGATGGTGCCGTTGATTGGGGCACCCATTTACTTTTCATCACGCAGGCCGGTTGACCTGCCCCATGCCGATGATGCCCAGCCGATCACCGGGCGAGTGCGGTCGGTAACGATGGGCGGCGTCCCTCGGCCCGCTTCCGATTGGCCGGCAGGCCGGTCCAGCCTGTCTCCGGCTGATGAAACGATGATGGCGGTGGCCCTTCGTCCACGCGTCAGACCACTTCAGCCCGATGCTAATGCGGCAGCGGCATCGGTTCATGAAGCGGCAAGCGGCTTGTCGCATCCACAGCGGCTAAGCCCGATGGTGATGCCAAAGCCGTTTGATCGAAAGGCGTATCGGGCCGATTCCGATAGTTATCTGTCGGTCCATGAACCGGGACGCATTTGGCAAAGTGCTCAGCCCGGTGACGGAGTGCCGGTCCTCGAACGCGTGGGCCGACGATTCGAGATCGTCCGGCAAGGCGAATCACTTCGCCTTCGCGTCAAAACCGAAGCGTGGATGCCGGTGACGTTTGCCTCGTTTGATTTGGGGACATTCGACAATGGCTTGACGGTCATCACCGTGGCCGCCGGTGACGACGGCGTTGCCGAAACCGCATTTCATGGGGCCGGCGTGGTTGGCCATGTCCATATTCTCGCGGCCTCGCCGGTGGCCGCTGAACGGGTGGCGTTTGAAGTTCGGGTGACGCCTCCGCCTTCACGTAGTTCCCAAGCAAGGACGATGCCATGAATCATCGATTGCCGGTCCTTTTTGCACGCTGTCTCGAATATCTCGAACGTTTCAACTTTTCCACTACGGGGATTGTCATGTCCAACACACGCTTTTTCATGCTTGCCATGTGGATGATGTGGATGGCCAATACTGCCCGAAGCGACAATGGGCCGTATATCGATCCGGATGACGCAGTCCAACAAGCCAGCGACGACCCGTTTGAGCATTGCTTCGGGCGTCACCCATGCCCTGGCAATGTGTCGTCGTCTTCGGGGCCCGGCGGTTCGGGTTTTGGCGTGGGCGAAGGGTCCGGTGCCGGTGGTTTCGGGGTGGGCGAAGGTGCCGGGGCCGGCGGTAAGAAGTCCGGCGGCGGCGGTGCGGCTCCACCGCCGAATCTTGCTGGGGCTAATCGAAGCTGCGTCACCTGCGGCGGTGGGAATCAAGCCGGTGGCGGCGAAAACCGAAGCGATCCTTCTCCACCCAGCATCAACCCACCGACATGCGATGTTTGCGAAGATTTCATTACCCCCACCGGTTCCTACATCGATGATTCCTTTCACAGTTACATTCACTGGGGTGTCGATGTGCCGCGTATTGCCACCTCGACGCTGGAACTCAAACGGTTTCACCGAAGCCGCGAGTTCTTTGTTGCCGGCGGGCTTGGCCAGGGCGTGGTCACCAATTTTGATCTTCGGCTCAGGATGGATACCAATGCCTTTAACAGCGTTTACACCTATGACAGCCATGCATTGGGCGGATCGGATTTGAACGGCCATACCTGGGCGTTTTTGACCGTGCCCTCGACCTCGGCCCGGTTCAACTTCCAGTGGGATGACGACAATATCTTGCTGCCCGATGAGCGGCAGCATGTTGACCGCGTCGAGATTCTCGATGATCAGATGGATCCGGCCGACGGTATCGAAGGGGTTGATACAAGCCTCAATTTCCCCGGAGCCAAGTACGCCAAGGTCTACAATTTCGACGATAGCTGGTTTTTGTTTGAACTGATCCTGGCCGAAGCCGATTCCAGTTGGAATGTGCTAAACAACCATCCGCCTGACGGACGATTGATTGAGGCACGTAACGTCGACGGCACGGGCTATACGATCACCTACAAAACATGGACGCAAACCGAAATCGATGCCTCGCCCTCCAGGCAGTGGCAGATCGACACCGTCACCGATGCCCTGGGGAACACACTGACCTTCACCTACAAGACGCAGCAGGAAGCGGGCAATTGGGTGATCAGCAAGGTGACGCTTCCCGGAAGTGGCGGCGACATTGAATACAGCTATGGCGGCGGGTTTTTGAGCGAAGTGGAGTATCCCGATCAAACGACCAGCACCTTCAGCTACGCGGCCGGACAAAACGGGCTGATCGAAATGTCGATTGACGATCTGGCCGCTCCGCCCATGCATCGGCACAAAAAGGTGAATCTGGTCGGTTCGGTGGCCACGGTCAACGGTACGGTGGTGCCGACCACGGTCGGCGTGGCCCGCGTGGTGCGTAACGGCGAAAATGAAGTGTCGTATTTCTCCTTCATTGAAGACGACTCGGAAACGTGGGATGTGTATGCCGCCGTCTATGAAGGCGCCGGCATGGTCAGGCCTGAACTCCACCTGCTCACTCAAAGCGGCACGACTTACACCATCCCCAAACGCTACTACAAGGATGGCTGGACGATTTCTTACGACCAGCAAGAGGAGAATTACGACATCACCGGCACGGTCGAATCCTCTTATGTCCGCTATGAAGGCAACATGACCGAATTGTTGCATGGCCGGCCCGATTCAGTGATCGACGAGCGGGACATTCAGCGAACGCATTCCTACGATACGCTCGGTAACCGGACAATGACGGTCTACGAAGACGATACGCTGGAAGCTTACTGTTACAACTCTCGCAACCAGGTGACTCGATACCGTGATCGCAACGGCAACGTGACGCTTTTCAGCTACGACAGCAAGGGCCGGCGAACCAAGGTGGAAGTCGGCTTGACCGATTCGACTTCCAACACGCCGACGATCGATCCCTATGGCTCGGTCACCTACGATCGCTGTGCGAGTGATGATGTGCAAACGGCCGACTATGCCAAGATGGAGTGGCAGTATCATGCCTCCGGAAATGGTACCGACAAGCTTTCCAAGGTGATCGATTGGCTCGGCAACGAAACCGACTACGCCTATAACGGCGACGATCTGCTGAGCAAGATCACCGGCCCGGCCGACACCAGCGGCGGCACGCGTCCGGAAACTGAGTTCACCTATGATTCGCTCGGAAGGCTCGACACGGTGACCGATCCGGCCGATCACGTCACCGAGTATTTTTACGATGGCCGTCACCGGCTGATCAGCACGCTTTATGATGACGGCAGCACCTTCAAGCGAGTCTATGGCACGACCGGCAATTCGACCGGGCTGTTGGTCAAGACGATCGACCGCATGGGCGTGGTCACGACCTATGAATATGACGATGCCGATCGGCTGACCAAACGGGTCACGGCCGCGGCCCAGATGGATGGCACCACCGAAACGGCGACGCCGGAACTCGCTCTCACCGAGACCTGGGAATATCTCGACGGCACCAATAAACCGACCGAAAGCGTTCGGGCTGGTGCCAAAACCACTTACGTCTACGACTATCGCGGTCGCCGCGTCGAAACGACCGTCCATACCAGTAGCGGCGAATCGCTCACTAGCGAACTGACCTATGTCGACAACAAGCTCTTCAGCAGCGAAGACGCCCACGGCCGCAACACCTATTTCGCCTACGACGCCACCGACGGGCGGCTGATCCGCAGCGTCACCGGCACGACGACTGAGTTTTCGCTGGCCGACTTTGATGCGGTGATCAACAAAACACGCGACTTCACCGCCAATGCCGATTATCTCATCGCCGACACGGTGTTTGACGCTGTCGGCAACATCGAGCGAATCCATGACGGCCGCAACATGGCGATCAAGCATGAATATGACAGCCGCAATCGGCTCACGGCCCGCATTGCTGATGCCGACTATACGAATCGCTCAACCTTGTCGAATCTTTCAACCGCTCTGGCGCTGCGCACCGAAACCAACTATGACGATGGAAGCAACGTGACCGAACGTCGCTCGCCGCGTTACTTCGACTCCGGTGATAGCGGCGGCTATCAAAAAGCACGCCAGCAGTGGACCTACACCGATCGCGGTCTGGTCAAAACCCATGTGGAAGCTCCGGGCACCACCGAGGCGGCCACCGAGTCCTTTGTCTACGACCTGCTTGGCCGCCGCACCCAGCACACCGACTTTGCCGGCAAGGTCTGGAAGACCCACCACGAAGATTGCTGCGGCCAAGTCACCGCCACAGAAAACCCGCTCGGTCACGGCAGTATCAGCCGCATGGATGCAGGTGGAAGAACGGTGCACCAGGCCACCATTGAAACCTATAGTGCTCACACCGCCGCGTTGGACAACCCGGTCGATGCCAAAACCTACCGGGAAGTGACCACGCGTTACGATGGCAGGGGCCGGCCGGTGGCTCGGACCACCTGGCTAACCGCCCGCGGCGTGGTCGATGCCGATGATCCACCGATTGCCGGACTCGATAGTGTCTCTGCATCGCTTGGCCTGACCGAACAATATCTCTACGACGACAATCTGGCCGATGGAAGCGGTTTGGATGCGACCAGCGGCGGGCTGACGGCCAACCAGCTTGGCGGCGGCACGTACAGCGTCAATCTTTCCGACGCCCTGACCAAGCTGGCCGATACGGAGGCTAACGGTGGAGCGGGCATCAGCTTCAGCACGACCGCTCCCGGCACTGCCCGCGTGGTGATCAACGCCGAAGAGGAGTTGCGTTTCACGATTGCTGATGCTACCGGCCGCACCGTGATGACCGGCATCATCGAACCGCATGATGGAACCAACCCCAATGATTTGATCACTTGGCAATGCAGCAGCCACGACGCTACCACCAACCTCACCGGCTACGGCACTGTCTTGGTCACCAAGACCATCAACGCCCTGGGCAAGGTGCGTCAACAACACACCGACGCCGCCGGCCGCACGATTCAACGTGTGGATGCACTCGGCAAGATCACTTCCTTTGAATACAACGCCGCCGGCAATCAGACCAAGATCCGCGATCCCAACAACATTGGTGAGGATTGCACCTATGACGCGTTGGGTCGCGACCTGACCTGCACCGATACGGCCAGCGATGCCACCAGCAGCAGCTATGACGCCGCCGGCAATAAGATCACCTCCACCGACGCCAAAAGCGAAACCACCACCTACGCGTTTGACGCGCGCGGCCGGCAAGTGAAGGCCACCGACCGGCTGGCCGGGGAGACCGAATTCGCCTACACGGCTACCGGCCAGCTCTCTTCGCTCACCGATGCCGAAGACGACGTCACCAGCTACAGCTACGACGATGCCGGCGGCAAGGCGACCGAAACCTATCCCGATCACACCGGCGGCACGCCCGGCCAGTCGACCTACGGCATCGTTACCTTCACGCGTGATCCGGCCGGGCGAACGCTTCGCAAGCAAGATCAAGCAGGCGACACCGTCACCTACAACTATGACTTAGCTGGAAGGCTCACTTCCCGCGACTACCGCACGTCCGCCAACAGCCCATCGGGGACGATCGCCGACACCGACAGTTTCACCTATGACGATGCCGGGCGGATGCTCACCGCGGTCAGTGGCCGCTACAGCAACACGGTGACCTACACCTATGACGATGCCGGCCGCAAAGCGAGTGAAGCACTCACCATTGCCAGCGTCACCTACACCATCGATACCGCCTATGATGACGCCGGGCAAGTCTCCAGCTATACCTATCCCGATGGTACCGATGTCGATCGCAGCTACACCGATCGCGGCCAGCTTGCCACGGTCAAGGTCGACAGCACCACCGTCGACACCCGAAGTTACGACAATGGCGGGCGAATGACCTCCAGCGTGTACAATAATGGGATCACGGCTACCCACGCCTACAACAACGACAACACGCTGGCCAGCATCACTCACACGGGCGGCTCGATCGGCAACTACAGCTACGCGTGGGACTACAACAAAAACAAGACCTCCGAGACGATCACGGGAACGATGAGCGGTTACGGCTTCACCGTCGGATCAAGCGGCTATGACGACGAAGACCGCCTGGTCAACTGGGAACGGGACGACACCAATCTCGATCAATCCTGGAGTCTTTCGCTGGTCGGTGACTGGAACAGCATCACCGAGAATCTCTCCACCCAAAGCCGCACCCACGGAGCGGCTCATGAACTGCTGACCGCCGCCAGCGCCTCGATCACCCACGACGTCAAAGGCAACATGACGTCTATTCCGGCCGTTCTCCGCAGCGGCTCCAACCCGCTTGCCCTTAGCTGGGACTTTGACAACCGGCTCACCGGGGCCGATGTCGACAATGACTCAATCGACGACGTCACCTACGGCTATGACGCTTTGGGCCGGCGGGTCAAACGCGATGACGGCACCAATGTGACCGTCTTCGTCCAAAACGGCCAACAGACATTCCTCGACTATCCCTCCGGCACTGCGGCTACCAGCCCGACCTACTGCTACATCTACGCCAGCTACGTCGACGAGCCGATCATGCGGATCGGCCACACCGGCGGCGGTGAGCACTACTATCACCGCAACCAGCAGTACAGCATCGTGGCGTTTTCCGATCAAAACGGCAACATCAAGGAACGCTACAGCTACACCGCCTATGGTGGGCTTGGCATCTATGACCCCGGTGGAGTCGCAAGGTCATCAAGCAACTACGACAACCGCTATACCTATACCGGAAGAGAGTGGGACGAGGAACTTGAACTCTACCACTTCCGGGCAAGGACGTATGATCCATTGACGGGGCGGTTTTGCTCCAGAGACCCAATTGGGTTCGAGGGGAGTCCCTGGAATCTGTATGAGTACGCTTTCACGAATCCGACAAGGTTGAATGATCCCTATGGAGAGTGTGCGATACAGCCGCCTTCCTCACCTGCCCCATTGACCCCTGCTCAGTGTTGCCGCAATGCCAAGGGCAAGTCAACGTCACCTGGCGCAACTATCTGCTGCGCGGGAAATATCATTACCTGTGTATGGCCTGATAAACCCGTCGTATATCCGGAAGGGCCACCACTTGCTGGGCCGCAACCTGTACCGATCACTCTGCCGCCGGGAAAAGCTCGTGACATGTGGAAGCAGTGTATTCAGGCCCATGAAACAGAACACAAAGATCGACATTCAGTAGATTGTGTTGGAAGGAAAGATGGTGATCCTCCTCGAGCAAAGCCAGACGTTGGCGATAAGAATGATCGTGAATGCCTTGCAGGTAAGAAAGACATCGCCTGCCTGAAGAGGCAGATTCAGAGATGCAAGAGGATGGACCGCGCTTCACCAGGAACTTGTGACTTTGCCGCACTAGAGGAGATACTTTCCCGACGCCGGACAATAGTAAACAAGGCGTGTTCGGATGCCGGACGTCCACTCCCAAGATGACGCAAAATTGATCCACTCGTGCAACTAACGCAAAGCAGGTTGATGGCTGGTGTTTCTTGGTGCTTGGTGCTTGCATTGCACTTGGCAGCGCTGCCTCTACTTGCGGTTTCGCAACTACATGGGATTGGCGATTCAGTAGCCAACTCCCTCGGGCTTGGCGAGGATCGAATTCCCAAAACGCTAGAAAATGGCTCCGTAATCATGGAGCATACGAGAGCATACCGAATGGTAGCCGACATTCCGTATGACGCATGGTCCGCTCTCATTTATTCGCTGCACGGTCTTGCTTTGTTTTGGTTGTTGGTGGGAAGTGGAACCGTTGCCGTGCGTGCCTGCTTAGTCCTGCTCCTCCTAGGCATCCAATGGGCAACTCTCATTTTAACAGACGTAGCAGTTCTTGGATTGCTGGAGTTTATTTCGCTGCCAGAGGTATTGCTTGATTCCTCACAGTTATTCGCTGGAATTCCATTGATGATGGCAGTAATTTTCTGGTTTTTGTGGCCGCGTAGACAGGCAATATCGCGCGGGCTGAATTTGATTCGCGTTTCTGTCTCCGATATCCTTGGGTTAGTAGCAGTTGTCGCAGTCTATTTTTCTATCGAGCGGTTCAGGCACATTGAACCACTGTGGGACATGCGACTCGCTGTCATAGCGGGGTTAACAGTATGCTTGGCAATTTGGCTCGTCTCGCCGATTGACACTTCGCGATGCGTCATTGGGTTCTTCCTAACCATTGCGTTCGGACTTATTCCGGCGATCATGGTGGGTGGAGGGGCGCGGTGTGTCTTAATGCTGTTCGTAGCAGCATTTACCTCTGCCAGTGTTATGCTCACTCGGCAAAAAATGAAACCACATTCTAATCATTGGCAATCATCCTCTGGCTAAAAATCCGGCAGTTTAGTTTGCGGGTCCTTCGCCGGGGTCAGGTCCTTCGCCGGGGTCAGACCCGGTTTTCGGTTTTGAACCGAAACCGACGGGCGCGGGTGACGTGACCGAAACGAGTGATTGACCACGCTCGTCGGAATCCAACAACACGCTGGCCAGCATGACCTGCTGGGCCGAAAGACCGAGCACACCGACTTTGCCGGCAAGGTCTGGAAGACCCATTTTGAGGATTGCTGCGGGCAAGTCATTGCCACAGAAAACCCGCTCGGTCACGGCACGATCGCCCGCAGTGACGCAGGTGGAAGAACGGTGCACCAGGCAACGATCGAAACCTATAGTGCTCACACGGCGGCACTCGACAACCCGGTCGATGCCAAAACCTACCGGGAAGTGACCACACGTTTTGACGGCAGGGGCCGGCCGGTGGCTCGGACCACCTGGCTAACCGCCCGCGGCGTGGTCGATGCCGATGATCCACCGATTGCCGGACTCGATAGTGTCTCTGCATCGCTTGGCCTGACCGAACAATATCTCTACGACGACAATCTGGCCGATGGAAGCGGTTTGGATGCGACCAGCGGCGGGCTGACGGCCAACCAGCTTGGCGGCGGCACGTACAGCGTCAATCTTTCCGACGCCCTGACCAAGCTAGCTGATACCGAAGCCAATGGTGGAGCGGGCATCAGCTTCAGCACGACCGCTCCCGGCACTGCCCGCGTGGTGATCAACGCCGAAGAGGAGTTGCGTTTCACGATTGCTGATGCTACCGGCCGCACCGTGATGACCGGCATCATCGAACCGCATGATGGAACCAACCCCAATGATTTGATCACTTGGCAATGCAGCAGCCACGACGCTACCACCAACCTCACCGGCTACGGCACTGTCTTGGTCACCAAGACCATCAACGCCCTGGGCAAGGTGCGTCAACAACACACCGACGCCGCCGGCCGCACGATTCAACGTGTGGATGCACTCGGCAAGATCACTTCCTTTGAATACAACGCCGCCGGCAATCAGACCAAGATCCGCGATCCCAACAACATTGGTGAGGATTGCACCTATGACGCGTTGGGTCGCGACCTGACCTGCACCGATACGGCCAGCGATGCCACCAGCAGCAGCTATGACGCCGCCGGCAATAAGATCACCTCCACCGACGCCAAAAGCGAAACCACCACCTACGCGTTTGACGCGCGCGGCCGGCAAGTGAAGGCCACCGACCGGCTGGCCGGGGAGACCGAATTCGCCTACACGGCTACCGGCCAGCTCTCTTCGCTCACCGATGCCGAAGACGACGTCACCAGCTACAGCTACGACGATGCCGGCGGCAAGGCGACCGAAACCTATCCCGATCACACCGGCGGCACGCCCGGCCAGTCGACCTACGGCATCGTTACCTTCACGCGTGATCCGGCCGGGCGAACGCTTCGCAAGCAAGATCAAGCAGGCGACACCGTCACCTACAACTATGACTTAGCTGGAAGGCTCACTTCCCGCGACTACCGCACGTCCGCCAACAGCCCATCGGGGACGATCGCCGACACCGACAGTTTCACCTATGACGATGCCGGGCGGATGCTCACCGCGGTCAGTGGCCGCTACAGCAACACGGTGACCTACACCTATGACGATGCCGGCCGCAAAGCGAGTGAAGCACTCACCATTGCCAGCGTCACCTACACCATCGATACCGCCTATGATGACGCCGGGCAAGTCTCCAGCTATACCTATCCCGATGGTACCGATGTCGATCGCAGCTACACCGATCGCGGCCAGCTTGCCACGGTCAAGGTCGACAGCACCACCGTCGACACCCGAAGTTACGACAATGGCGGGCGAATGACCTCCAGCGTGTACAATAATGGGATCACGGCTACCCACGCCTACAACAACGACAACACGCTGGCCAGCATCACTCACACGGGCGGCTCGATCGGCAACTACAGCTACGCGTGGGACGACAACAAAAACAAGACCTCCGAGACGATCACGGGAACGATGAGCGGTTACGGCTTCACCGTCGGATCAAGCGGCTATGACGACGAAGACCGTCTGGTCAACTGGGAGCGGGACGATACCAATCTCGATCAATCTTGGAGCCTGTCTTTGGTCGGCGACTGGAGCAGTATCACCGAGAATCTCTCCACCCAAAGCCGCACCCACGGAGCGGCTCACGAACTGCTGACCGCCGCCAGCCAATCGATCACCCACGACATCAAAGGCAACATGACGTCTATTCCGGCCGTTCTCCGCAGCGGCTCCAACCCGCTTGCCCTTAGCTGGGACTTTGACAACCGGCTCACCGGGGCCGATGTCGACAATGACTCAATCGACGACGTCACCTACGGCTATGACGCTTTGGGCCGGCGAGTCAAACGCGATGACGGAACCAATGTCACCATCTTCGTGCAAAACGGCCAGCAAACCTTCCTCGACTACCCCTCCGGCACGGCGGCCACCAGTCCGACTTACTGCTACATTTACGCCAGCTACATCGACGAACCGATCATGCGGATCGGCCATACCGGTGGCGGTGAGCATTACTACCACCGCAACCAGCAATACAGCATCATTGCCCTGACCGACCAAAACGGAAACGTCAAGGAACGCTACAGCTACACCGCCTACGGTGGGCTTGGCATCTACGACAACGGAGGAACAGCCAGAACGACCAGCAACTACGACAACCGCTACACCTACACCGGAAGAGAATGGGACGAGGTGGCCGAGCTGTATCACTTCAGAGCGAGGATGTACGATCCGCTAACGGGGCGGTTCTGCTCCAGAGATCCAATTGAGAACCTGCGAACGATCCTAAACTTATACGCAGGCATGTTTGCAACGAAGTCTGCACTCGATCCCGGAGGAAACGATTGGTTCAAACCGTGGAATATTAACTCCAGGTGGTTTTTCCCATTTAATCGCGACCGCCCGAGTTTACCGTACGAAGTGAGACAGCTGCTCTGGACAATGTGCTTTCTTGCTCAAAGCAACATTCGCAATTGTGTTTGTTGTGGCATCGAGATTGCCGATGTTACTACAGGGCTGATACAAATCGATATACCATTCCTCGACGAATCATTAAATGTCTTGGACTGCATGTGTGACCTTGGTCAAGGCATCGCCGGATTGTGTGCGTTGGCTAGAGGCCAGGGCGCTGGTCCTTCTTGGATTGCATCGATTGTTCTTTCGGGAGGGAGTTGCCTTATAAACATTATCGATATCATATTGGCCCAAACTCAAGTTGGGAGATTGCCCGGATTTCCTCACAAGGTTATGTTCAGCGCTTACGAAATCGCTGACTTCCTGGTGTCTCAGCAATTGCCGTGTAATCCTAATTGCAAAGCTGCATGCTCCAACATAACCGCCGTTCCACCACAGCCGCCGTTACCGCGTCGCCCAATTCCGATCATAAATTGACAACAGCTTTCAATTTGATCCAGTTTATTGAGGACAGTTTGTGTGATTGACTCCAACACTCAATCCGTTATGCATGGTGTTGACCCGAAGTTAATCGAAACCGTTCCAGATGATTTCGTGGAACAATGGTGCCAAAACAACACGATAGTGATAGGATTTGTAATGTTACCATTGTGCCTTTCTTTTATTACAATATTTGTACTTGGTTTCATTTTAGTTGTGTTTAGCAGCGCACCGATCTTCGGGGTCGGTTTGGCGATCTTGATTGTTGTCACAATTGCTTCGTATGTGGGCATATTCACGGGGACTGTCCGCAACAAACTTCGGCGAATGAAGAAATCTTGCTTGCCAATTGTTGAACTGTACGATGGCACTATCACGTACAACTGGGGGCACGAATCTCTGAACGCGAAGTTAAGTGATTGCAGAGTTCGTCTCGGTGATGCGATTCGCGTGAAAATGTGCAGGCGAAAGGGTGGCCAGTTAACGCTTTTTCCTGGATGGCGAGTTATTTTGATTGACTTACCACCATTCCAACGCGATTTGTTGGGACGGGAGTATTGTTACCACACTGCTGCTGTTGGATTTACGGAAGAGGCACGAGCCAAATGGAGCAAAGAGTTAGCCGAGCACGGGTGTTTTCCGGACTCCTCGGCCGACGCTGATCGGCGGTGATCGCAACAATACAGCATCGTTGCGCTAACCAATGGCAGCGGCGCCATCCAAGAACGCTACGCCTACACCGCCTACGGCCAGTTAACCATCACCGACGCCAGCGGCTCCGTGCGCACCTCAACCACCGAAGGAAACCGCTACACGGGTGTAACCGGCGATCCGCCAACTCCAAACCCCGTTTTTTGCGGTGTTTTTGAGGTCCTATGGAGAAGAGGAAAGGTGTTAGGTACCGAATTGGCGGAATAGGCAAGAGTCAGTCGTTCGCACCGGAGCGGAGCGACGGGGGCGACGGCACGATGCCGCCACGCGCAACGACCGCGCATCTAAGAGCGATAGTCAGCGGGGGGCTTCGCCGCGGGGTCAGGGGGGCTTCGCCGCGGGGTCAGGGGGGCTTCGCCGCGGGGTCAGGGGGCTTCGCCGCGGGGTCAGGGGGCTTCGCCGCGGGGTCAGACCCGGTTTTCGGTTTTCAACCGAAAACTGGCGGGCGCGGATGGCATGATCGAAGCGATTGAATGACCACGCTCGTCGGCACTGATTGGACTCTCCAACGCGATTCCCGCGCGGGCTGAGGGCTGAAAGCCCGGCGGGGCACGATGCCCGGCAGCCTCTTCAGCTGGATGGCGAGACCGCACACCCGAAGCTATGACAGGCGGCCGGATGACCAGTAGCGTGTACAATAATGGGATCACGGCTACCCACGCCTATAACAACGACAACACGCTGGCCAGCATCACTCACACGGGCGGCTCGATCGGCAATTACAGCTACGCGTGGGACGACAACAAAAACAAGACCTCCGAGACGATCACGGGAACGATGAGCGGTTACGGCTTCACCGTCGGATCAAGCGGCTATGACGACGAAGACCGTCTGGTCAACTGGGAGCGGGACGATACCAATCTCGATCAATCCTGGAGCCTGTCTTTGGTCGGCGACTGGAGCAGCATCACCGAGAATCTCTCCACCCAAAGCCGCACCCACGGAGCGGCCCACGAACTACTGACCGCCGCCAGCCAGTCGATCACCCACGACATCAAAGGCAACATGACGTCGATCCCGGCCGTCCTTCGCAGCGGCTCCAACCCGCTTGCCCTCAGCTGGGACTTTGACAACCGGCTTGCCGGAGCCGATGTCGACAACGACTCAACTGACGACGTCACCTACGGCTATGACGCGTTGGGCCGGCGAGTCAAGCGAGACGACGGCACCAACGTGACGGTCTTCGTCCAAAACGGCCAGCAGACTTTCCTCGACTATCCGTCAGGAACGGCGGCGACCAGCCCGACCTATTGCTACATCTATGCCAGCTACGTCGATGAGTCGATCATGCGGATCGGCCACACCGGCGGCGGTGAGCATTACTATCACCGCAACCAGCAATACTCCGTCGTGGCGTTGTCCGATCAAAACGGCAACATCAAGGAACGCTACAGCTACACCGCCTATGGCGGGCTTGGTATCTATGACAACGGAGGAACGGCAAGAACGACCAGCAATTACGACAACCGCTACACCTATACCGGACGAGAGTGGGATGAGGAACTCGAACTCTACCACTACCGGGCGAGGATGTATGATCCGCTTACTGGGCGGTTTTTGGGGCGGGACCCGATCCGGGAAATCTACGCACTTGCTAGCTGTTACCAAGGATTCAGGGGACGAGCACTCAACCACGTTGATCCATTGGGGTTATTTGACATTGGCCGAGAAAAGGGGTCGCCGAGAAAAGGGGCCGAGAAAAGGGGTCAGGAGCCGAATTGGCAGGATAGGTAACTTGACGACTACTGTCCCTTGGGTCACCACACCACGACAACCACCTATCCCGATGCCGATCGCCGCTACATCTACGCGTGGGACGACAACAAAAACAAGACCTCCGAGATCACCTCATGGTCAACGTTTGGCCGATTCGTGCAACTGATCAATGTCGGTCAGGAACAGCACCAGCTTGTGATGCTTGGTTGCACCGTTCGCTGAATTGCCGGTCGGTGGTGATGAGTGACACGTTGAGCCGCTCGGTCATTACCTGGCTGGACGAAGAGTCTTCGAAACAAGTCTGATGTCTCACTGCGCTGCTTCGTCTTGCGCCTGGTACCACAGCTGGCGGACGAATTTTTTGATTCGCTTTGCCAGGGTGTCGCTTTGGTAACCTAGTGATGCGGTCAATCGCATTCCGGCTGGAATCCTCACCGCAACGTTTTCGGGAAGCTCGATGTGGGCTCGGAAATGGGGTGTTAGCAACCGATAGGGTTCTTCCTGTTGATCGTCTTCCTGCTGATCGCTGCGGCGAACTTCCAGTGGGCCCCCTTCGGTGGCCGCCAGCGACGGATCGGGAAGCAACTCGCTGGCCCGAGGATCGATTCGGTCCAGGCGGCCGCGATCGATTCGGAAACCTGCCAGGCGAATGGGAACGGACTGGCCCAATGTCGGTCGTACTTGTTCGATGGAATCCTGGTCGACCAAAGCCACCAGTTCTTTTTCACTTCGGCTGGCGACCAGTAGCAGCGGATCCCCTTCACGCACGTAAGCACCCAACTTCAACGCCAAATCACGGGCGACCACGCGCCCGTCGCGGGGAGCAACCACTTTCAATCCGTCGGTCTGAATGCGAAGTTGTGAAAGTTGCTGATCCAACGCGCGGCGGTTTTCTTCTAGCACCCATCGCATGCCGGCATCATGTTCTCCCGCGGCTTGCCGGATTCGGATTTCGTTTTGCTCGATCAGCAGCTCCAGCTGTTTCCGTTGCTTTTCCAGATCGCGGTTTTCGAGTTCGATTAGCAATTGGCCAGCATGAACGGCTTGCGAATCGCGAACATGGATTTGGCGGATGAATCCGTCGGCTCGACTACGAATGGTTGTTTCCGGTCGATAGATAGCGACCGCCGGAGCCCGGACCGCAGTGGGAATGGGGATCTGCCAAACCAACAACCACAAACTCACCGCCAATGCTCCGCCGACAACCATGCCACGAGTGAATCGTCCTGGATCGTGTCGGAAAAGGTGTTGGGACAGCGATGCCAAACGCTTCAGCGGGCCACCAAACCACAAGAACAATCCCAATCCCGCGATCGCGATTCCGGCGCCAGCGAACATCGTGGACGCGGCGATCGCCAGGGAGAGGCAGATGGTCAACCGCCAAAAGGAGGCAGCCAATCCATAGGCCACGACAAAGGGCCGACGCCAAGTCGACAAGTTGCTTTCGCCCGAAGCCATGCCGAAGATGAGTTTCTTCAAGATGCGGCGGACCGCCATGGAACCCTCGGCATAGAGGTTGGGGATTTCAACTAGGTCGGCAAGGATGAAGTAGCCGTCAAACCGCATCAATGCATTGGCGTTGAACAGCAAGGTCGAAAGACCGGCAGTGACGACCAGGTTGTACAACAAGAACTCGGTATGAGGTGAATCGACCACCGACCAAACCAGGATCGCGATCGCGGCGATCACCAATTCGACGTACATCCCAGCGGCCGATACAGCGATTCGTGACCAACGAGAATTCATCCGCCAACAACTGGTCACGTCGACGTAGGCAAGCGGCGCGAACAGGATGAACACCATTCCGGTTTCTCGCACCGTGCCGCCTTGACGATGGCAGGCCACCGCATGGCCCAGTTCGTGAACGATCTTCAGCGCCACCCAAGTGCACAGCAGCCACAGCCAGTTGCTGCCGCTAAACACTTCCGCTACCGATGTCGAAAACGAATTCCAGCACACGGCAAGCACAATGACGGCCAGTAGGATCAACAGTCCTCCTGTCGCCACCGCGCCGGGTGCAAGACAGAAGGTCAGTTTGTCGGCGATGGGTCGCAACCACCGATCGCCGCCAGGCAAAGGAAACTTCATCCAAAACGGATTCAGCCGGCTCCAAAACTTGGGTTGATCTTCCCCGCCCGCTGCCCTGGTCAGGCTGCGAACTGGCGGCCCGTCTGATTTTAGGTAAGCCAGTTCGTGTTCGAGCAACCATCGTCCAATCACACCGGCTTGCTCCGACGTCGGCGCGCGGCTGCCCAAGGCTCGAGCGGCCAATCCACACGCTCCGGCAAGGGTGGTGTTGCCGTCTAAAAACGACAGGAAGACATATTCCTCATACCCAACGCAGTAGAACTTATGCAGCTTGGGGATCTCGATTCGATAGACCAGCTTGCCCCGTTCGCGGATCGGCCAGACCACCACATCTTCGGCGATGTGAAGGGTTTGCTGGTTCAGATCGGTCGTGTTGGGATCGCTCAGCGACATCGTGACTTACCATCCCACCGTCGATCGCAGCGCATCATAGGCTTTATGAAACAGGTTCCAGCCCAACGGATGCCGGTCGCCGATGATGCTGGCACGCCCTCGCATTCCGGGACGAAGCAGGTTGTCCGGATCACGGATCCTGACTTCGCCGACGAAGACGTTTTCATGATCCTTCAGTTCCGATCGCGGATGAATTCTTTCGAGCATTCCCTGCAGGCTGCGATCGGGCAGGGCAAACAGATAGAAATCGACCGGCATGCCGCAGCGCACATGTGGGAAGTCGTCTTCGGCAATCGCGATTTCAACCACCATTTCGCCCAGCGGCGCGATTTCGAAAAGTGTCTCGCCGCGCGACAGCGGCGTTCCTTCGGATTGCTTCAAATCTCCGGCAACGACGACGCCGCGAATCGGGCTGCGAATTTCCAGGTTCGATTGTTGATACTCCAACAACTCAGTCTCGAAACGCAGACGTGCCGATTCGAGTTCGGCGAGTTTGCTGCCGGCGAAATCGTGCTGGGCCATCAAGCCCTTTTGCTCTTGCTGGGCCCGCGACAGATCGGCGCGAACTCCAGCCAACTTGTATTCGATTTCGCGCGGGTTGATCTTTGCCAGCAGGTCTCCTTCGGAAACCAGGTCACCCGGACGTACCATCGCCAATTGCAGCGGCCCGTCGAAAGGCGCGGCCACAAATCGCCGCTGCACCGGTTGCAATTCGCAGGAACCCTTCACGCGATAGCGCAGCGGCAACACCATCACCAAGCAGACACTGAGCGCCGCTGCGATCGCCCATCTGCGCTTCTCGCGGCCAGCAGCGTTTGACGCAGATCGAATGGCTGCTTCCAAACGCCCCGGTTGCCAGCGCTGGATCGCGGCCAGCTTGGTTGCCAGCGGACCCCGCAGGGTGTCCAGCATCCGGGTCGCAGCTTGGGAAGCGGGTCGGTGGCAATCGATGACCAGGATCGCTCCGCGGTTTTCGCCACTGTGGTCGTTCAGTGACGCGGCGATGATCGACGTGGCGGAAATCGTTTTGGCAAATTGCGAAACCGCCATCAGGGCATGACGATTCTTGTTGTCCTTGGCGGGCCAATGAGTGATCGCGCCGCGTGCCGCCGCCTCTTCGGCCGCCGCGTCGGCAAACCGAATTGTCTCGTCTGATCGGTCTGACGTTTGGTCAGTCGTATCGGCAATGATCCGCGTTCGGTCGCCTTCACTCGTTCGCCACGCGATCATCACCCCCGACGCCGATAATTCCTTCTGCAGCAACCGAGCAGCGATGGTGGCCGCCTGCTCCAGGTTGTCGGCCGTGTCCACTTGCGAGCCGATTTGAACGATCGCCGCAAGGATTTGCGAAACGGTCTCGGCCTGCTCGATCCGTTGCTGCACGTCGGGCGCAGCAGCAGCTGGAACGTGAACATTCGCCACGCCGGGCTGGCCGGTTCCGACAAGAATCGATGGATCAAGCATGACGGCGATTCGTTCACGGGTAGGCCGACTTGTCCCAAGTCGGCGAGGCTGTACTGCATTTACTACTTCAAGTGCGTATGTCGACTAGGAGTGGTTTGGCCGACCCGCTCGATGGGCGCAAGAGATTCGACGGTCCAGTAGCAAACGGCGCCGCTGGGGATCAAGCCTTTGCGGTTGGGAATTCGGACTTTGACTCGTACCGTGGCGCTTTGAGCGTCGGCCACCGGCGAGACGAATTCGATGATTCCCTCGCATTGAATTTGGTCGTAGCCAACTGAAAGTGACACCGGTTGTCCGCTTTGCAAATCGGCTGCCATTCTCATCGGAACTGAAAAGACCACCTTCAAAGTGTTCAGCTGGACAACATGCATCACGACCGGGTCGGTTGGCGAAACAAATTCACCCTCTTCTTTGGCGATTTGGACCACGAAGCCGTCGATCGGCGATTCGACTTGTCGCCGTTTGATTTGAGCTTTGACCCGTTCATACTCCAGCCGGCGAACTTCTAGCTCTTCGCGAACAGCTTGAAGCCGAGCTTGCGATTGCAAATGTTCCGTCTCGGCGCGGTCCAGTTCTCGCTGGGTTGCGTTGCCGCGACTTCGCAACTCACGGTAACTTTCCAACTGAGCGGCTCGCATTTCCAAATCGGCCTCCGCACCGCGGCGATTGCCCAGTGCTTCCTTGGCCGCCCGGGCGACCTCCAAAGTGGCTTGCAAAACGGTGTCGTCCAACTGAGCCAGGAGCTGTTTTTGAGAAACCGCGTCCCCCTCGGAAACCAAGATCTTGGAGATCACGCCGACTTCCGAAGCGGGGATGGCGACTCGCTTGTAAGGTTCAGTGAACGCCTCCAAACCCTCACCAAACACCGTCGGCGGAGCTGCGAAAATCGAAAGACAAAGGACCGCCACGGTCGGTAGCCAGAGTTTGCATTGCATGACACACGATTCCGTTCGTTTAGAGTTGCCAACATCCACGGGGGGAGGCCATCTTTTTCGTGAGTAGTTTTTCGGTTTCCTGGTCGGTTTGCAGCATGCTCCAGCGACGGGCCGCTTCTTGACGCTGTAGTCCTCGTTGCACTTTGGAAAGACGATCGATCAGACCGGGCAGTTCCAGGCCACCCTGTTCCTTTCGCCGCCGAATGGCTCGTTCCAACCAAGGTGCGTGCAGGCGAGGAAGATTGTCGTCGGCCGAAATGTAGACTCGCGCCGTTCCGGGGTCTCCGCAACGGGCACAGCGTCCGATCAGCTGGCGATCGACGCGGGCCAGAGAATGTTTTTGGGTCACGATGACGTGCAAACCGCCCGCTTGGGCAACCTGTTGGTCGAGCGCGATGTCGGTACCGCGGCCGGCAAGGTTCGTTGCCACGGTGATCGCTCCCGGATGGCCGGCCCGGGCAACGATCGACGCTTCATCGGCATCCTGCACGCCGTTGAGGAGCTGAAAGTCGAGGCGGCGATGGGACAGTTCATCGGCCACTTCGATACTTTCGGCGACATTCAACGTGCCGATCAAGACGGCGCGGCCCGCCAAGTGCATCGCCTCGGTCTCGTCGGCGATGGCGAGAATTTTTTCGTATTGGCTGACCGACAGGTGTTCCGGAAGCATCTGTCGTTTGGATCGATTGCGAAGCGGAATCACCACCACCGGCAAACCGTAAACCGATGCAAATTCTGATTCGCAACCGGTCGCCGTTCCTGTCATTCCGCCGATCGATTCGTAGTAACGGTAAAACCGTTGCCGAGTGATTCGCGCCAGGGCTTCCGTTTCGGCGGTGATCTTCAATCCTTCGGCTGCCTGAATCGCCTGATGCAGCCCTTCTGACCAGGTGCGATCCTGAAAAATACGCCCCGTGGACGCGTCGATGATTTGCACCTTGTTGTCGCGAACCACGTAGTGCACGTCCCGCTTGAAAAAGAACTCGGCGCGAAGCGCAAGCAGTACGTACTCGTGCCAGGGACGAATCAAACACCGGTGCAGCGCCATCGCGTCATCCCGGTAGACACGATCGAATCCAGCGTCGGTCAATCGAACTCCGCTCCGCGTGCCGTCGGAAGTGTAGTCGACCTTTTCGGTCAGGCACTCGGCGAAATCGAGTGCTGCGCAGTGCACTTCGGCATCGCCCGCCTCTTCGTCTCCACTGCCGCTTAACAACAATGGCGAAACGGCGTCGTCCAGCAAGACATGGTCAACCTCGTCAATGATCGACGCATGAAGTCCTCGTTGCAGTAGCCTGGACTCCGGCGAATCGCCCGCGGCTCGCTGCAAAATCGACGCTCCGATCGAAGGAGTCTTCGTCGGCAGTTGTTCTTTCGGCCGATTGGCCAATGTCAGCTGGTCTCTCAAGTAGTCAAAGCCGAAGGCGTGACCGGGGCCGTAAGTGATGTCGGCCTGGTAGGCGTGGCGAGTCTGATCAGGTTTGGCATCGGTCGACAACAGGCCGGTGGTCATGCCAAGCCGACGAAACACGGGAGAGAGAATCTCGTGATCGCGGCTGGCCAGGTAATCGTTCGGCGTGGCCACGTGCACGCCCCGACCTGGCAGAGCTTGAAAATAGGCGGGCAGTGCGGCGGACAATGTTTTCCCTTCACCCGTTTGCATCTCGGCGACAGCGCCGCAGGCCACCACGATCCCGGCGTGCAGTTGGACGTCGAACAAGTTCATGCCAAGCGTCTGGCGGATCGCTTCGATCACACCGGCCGCCGCCATGGCCCACAAACGATGGTTGTCGTGAGGATCACCAGTGGCGACCAGTTGGCGAAGTCGATCGGTGTGCTGGCGAAGTTGATCGGGCGAACCATCTCGCAGTGATTCGGCAAAATCGCGTGCTTGCCCAATCACCGAAGTGATCATTCCGCGGCGGACAAGCTGCCGCTTGCGGCGGGCGATCGCGGAGCGATTTCCCCGCAAAGCCAGCTGTCGATCATTCGTTGCAGGCAGGCCGATCATCGAAAACTGGCCTCCGGGATCGTTTCGGCAACTGGCAATTCCGGCGGATTGGCAATCAGCGGGCCATGACTCGCGTTGTCAAACCGCAGCAGCACCCCCATCGCTTTGCGCAAGTTCACCCACGACATCGCGTAGGCGACTTGCGCGGTGACAAAGGCGCGTTCTTCGTCGGCCAATCGTTCTTGGGCATCCAGCAAGTCTTCGATTAGCAAGACTGCCGATTCGTTCGGATCGGGAAGCAGCTTCCAACGTTGTTCCAGGTAGGCAACCTCTTTGCTTGCCGCTTCGATCGCTTGTTGTTTGGACGCCATCTCGTCAAAGCTGGTCCGAGTCTCGCGAAGGGCGATCTCCACGTCGGCAAAGACCACTTCGGTTGTCTGATGAAACTCATGCATCGCCCGCGAAAATTCCCAGCGATTGCGCTGCAACCGAGCTCGACTAGCGCGGTTGCCGATCGGCATTTCAAACACCAACCCCGCCGCGTAGCTGGGCCGTCCGTCGCGGAACTGATTGGCCCAGGCACCAAAAACATCGGTTTTGTCATCCAAGCCGGCCACGTAAGTACTAAGGATCAGATCCAGCCGCGGCAGCACCTGATTTTTGGCAGCGCCGACGCGGGCGGCGACCGCCTGGACGTTGCGAATCGACTGGGTCACGTCGGGACGATGGTCCAGCGCCGTGACGGTTGCCTCGCGAGTGGAGATCCGAACCGGAACTACCAGCGGCCGGTCTTGTGGAGTCAATTCCCAACGCGACGATTGAATCAACTGCGGACTGCCGGTCAGCAATCTCAGTTGAGCTTGCGCGTTGCGAATACGTGTCTCCGCGCGAACCAGGTCGCTCTGCCGGCTGGTCACCGCCACACGGGCGCGCAAGATTTGACGTTGCAGCGAATCGACACCGCCTCGTGCGATCAGAATATCGTGCAGCTTCGTCGCGCCTTCCAACAATCGGTTGCGCTGCAACCACTCGGCTCGCGCCTGATACAGTTCCCAGTAAGCGCGGGTCACGTCGACCAGGTGATCCTGCAGGTCGGCGCGTACTTCGTTGTCGGCCAGCTTGACGTCGATCTGTGCAAGCAGCACGCGAGTGTTGTTGACGGCGCGGCCGCCGTCTTTCAACAGCGGCTGAGTGAAATTCAACTCCAGCCGCGTCGTGCCCTGTGGATTGGGAATTAAAAAGGTCGAGTTGTTGTCTTGGTAACCGCCTCGTTGGGCAACTTCCAACGATGCACCAAGACGAGTCTTTTTGCGGAGCCCCAGCGCGGAAGAAAAGGTGTGATCGCGAAACCGGTCCGAATTGTCTCCCGTGGTCAGCGAGCTTCCGACCGGTTCGTTGGTGTCGGCGAATTTGGCTTCTACAAACGCCAGCGAATCGAAATCGGCATCGGCGATCACCAGATCACTGCGGCGAATCATCGGCTCGGTCAAAATGCCCTGGACCAGAGGTGACGATTCGATGGTGACCTGAGTCAGGCTTGCGATATCAATTGGCAAGGAATCATCGGCAATCCCCATCGGCATCGCCATGGCGTCGTCCCACCACATTCGAAACGTGAAACCGCCTGGCGGTAACGTTTCGGACGCGACGTCACCCTTCGTACCGGGAAGCTCGGACGCTCGCCATCGAAAAGGTTCCAGCTGGCTATCGTACGGACCGTGGGAAACGGCGGGCGGGATCGTGGTGGCCGGATCGATCGCCCCGCGGAACGGCGACAAATGGGCCGACGGTGTCGATCGATGCGTCTGCATTGCAGTCGATGGGGCGGTCAGATCGGCATCGGAGTTTTTGGCAACTTCCGCGGAACCATCTCTGGGCCCCAAGGCGAGCAGCTGTTGCAGTGAAAGCTGGAGCGCGTCGTCCAAACCATGCGGGGTTGAGGTGGTAACCCGAATCGGTTTGGCCGCCGCGCGCGCTCCTTCCAGCGAATGTTGGATGCTGCGGGGAGTGTGGGTTCGAGGCCAGCTGAGCGTTGCGCCCGGCTGAGCCATCGCCGTGGTCGCCAACTGCGCAGCAACAACCAGCGCCATCCATCGGCCGAAATGAAATCGGCAGACGGAAGCTGGTCGAACCGTGATGCGAGGTCTTTTGAAGACCATCAATCTGGCGACATACCCTCACCCAGGTCACTGCCGATGGCAGCGACGCTGCGTAATCTCCTCGATCATTGCAGACATACTCTTTGTCACAATCGGCAACGGCTAACACCAAAAACAGTCGAAAACAGGGGCCAAACCAAACTCACCACATTTCACTACGTGCTAGCAATGTTGTTTCGCAATCGCGAAAACAATTTCCACTCTGTAGGGAGGCCACATCATCCCTAGAACTCACCGAATCGGACAGCGACCTCTTTTGTTCGCGAGCGGAAGCTGCTGTCGAAACCGCCGCCTTCATCGGTGTTCCCTAGAGTTCAGATGGAGAACCGTCATCGCTCCGTTGCGATGGCAATGCGCGGGGACAACAGATTGTGAATCCCAAGATTTGGTTTGGGCGATATGTCAAACCGGTTGAATAAATGGTGGCAGCAGTGGCTGACCACCGTAGATGAGGTGAAAACTCGCTTTAGCAGCGCGATGCGCAGCTCGGCGGATGATTCATCGGCGGGCGAGCCGCTTTCGCTAAGCGGCCTGGAGCCGCGGATTCTGTTCAGCGCTACTCCGATCGATCCGGCGATGATGCCCGGTGGGGAAGATGCCGGCGCGATGGTTGCCACGGTAGAAGCGGAAGAATCGTCAAACTCGTCCGATTCCGAAACCACCATCACGTCGATCGCCCAAGCCCGATCGGGTGAGATCGTCATCATCGATTCGCAGGTGACTGACCTGCAGCAATTGCTGGATGATCTGAGCACTTCCGGTCGTGATGCGGAGGTCTTTGTCCTGGACTCCGAACGTGACGGGCTCGATCAGATCACGGAGATCCTCGATGCCCGCAGCGACGTTTCCTCGATTCACGTTGTTTCCCACTCGGAAGAGGGCGCCGTGAAACTCGGCAACGTTTGGCTCGGCGAGTCGAACTTGGCGGGGTACACCGGACAAATTGCGTCGTGGCAATCGGCACTGACCAGTGACGCCGACATTTTGTTCTATGGTTGCGAGTTGGCGGGCGAAGAATCGGGGCGGGCGCTGGTCGAATCGATCGGCGCGTTGACGGGAGCCGACGTCGCGGCCAGCGATGACGACACTGGCCACTCTCGTTACGGCGGTGATTGGGATCTGGAGTTCAAGTCGGGAACGATCGAAACCAGCCTCGCCTTCAGCGATGATTTGCAAGCCAATTGGACGAATAAGTTGGCGACGATCACCGTCGATACCTTCGTCGATGTCATCGACGGCGGAGACGGATTGACGTCCCTGCGCGAAGCGGTCATCCAAGCCAACGCGGGGGGCGGCGGCGACACGATTCTTCTTTCCGCCGGAACCTACACGCTGACGATCGGGGCGGACAACGAAGACGCTTCCTTGGAAGGCGACTTGGACATTCTGAACACCGTCACGATCAGGGGTGCTGGCGCGGACCAGACCTTCATTGATGGCGGCGGGATCGACCGCGTCTTTGAAACCGTTTCATCCACCGGCCACCTGATCATGTCGGACGTGACCGTGCAGGGCGGAGTCGCCGGGGGATCCGGTGAGGGCGGTGGGATCTTTGTCGCCGACAGCCAGAGTGAATTGACGTTGAATCGTGTCGTCATTTCCGGCAACTCGGCCGATGACGGTGGTGGGATCTTCAACAATGGCACGATGACGCTTTCGGATGTCACGATCACCGCCAACACCGCGACAGTGGAAGGCGGCGGGATTCACAACAAAGAGAGCGCCGATTTGAACCGAGTCACGATTTCGGCCAACCAGGCTGATTTTGGTGGCGGGATTCACAATGACAACACGGCAACCGACCTGACTTTGACCAACGTTACCGTCAGCGGCAACTCGGCCGTATCTACTGGCGGCGGTCTCTACAATCAAGCCAACACGACGATCACCAGTTCGACCTTCACTCTGAACGATGCCGGCAGCGGCGGCGGAATCCGCCATCAAGCTGGGACGATCACGATCGGCAACACCATCGTATCGGACAACACGGCCACCGGCGCCGACCCGGATGTCGAGGGCGCGTTTGACAGTCAAGGATTCAACCTGATCGAAAACGTCGGCACCGCGACCGGCTTTATCGCGGTGGACATTGTCGGCGTCAGTGCCCTTCTGAATCCGTTGGCCGACAACGGAGGGTTCGTTCAGACTCACGCCCTGCAATCAACCAGCCAGGCGATCGGACAAGGCAACAACCTTGGCGCGGTGGCAACCGACGCGCGGGGGTTTGCCAGGCGGGATGGGCTGATCGATATCGGGGCATTTGAATCGGGCGCGGTCAAGATCGACAAGCTCTATTGGAGCGACCAGGGAACTGGAAAGATCCAACGCTCGAATTTGGACGGTACCGACGTCCAGGACCTGGTCACCGGACTGGGCATGAGCAACGGGATCGGACTGTTCGTCGATACGGGATCTGGAAAACTCTACTGGACAGATCAGGCCAGCGGCGTGATTCACCGTGCGAATCTAGACGGCGGTGGTGTCGAAGACGTCGTCACCGGTTTGGATAACCCCCGTGAAATCACCATCGATTCAACCAACGGCAAGATCTATTGGACCGAAGACGGTCCCACCTTCAACAAAATTCGTCGAGCGAATTTGGACGGTACGGGTGTGGAAGACCTAGTGGTCGCCGGTTTGAGCAGCCCCGGCGGCATTGCGCTCGATGTGGCGGCGGGGAAAATGTATTGGGTCGACACGGCGACGGACAAAGTCCAGAGAGCCAACCTGGATGGCAGCAACGTCGAAGATCTGGTCACCGGTTTGCTCGGACCGCGTCGGCTGAAGGTGGACCTCTCCGCCGGCAAGATGTACTGGACCGACGACGGACTGGTGGAAGACAGGATCAGCCGCGCCAATCTGGATGGATCGGGGGTCGAACATCTGGTGACCGGATTGGCCGCTCCCACCGGCATCGAGCTTGATTTGGAATCTGGCAAGATCTATTGGACCGATTTCTTTACCCAAGACATTCGGATGTCGAATCTGGACGGCAGCAACGTTCAGACTTTGATTTCGACCGGTTTGAGTGTTCCCGTTGGGCTGGCACTCGGCGGTATCGAGGAGAACTGGTCGCCGACCAACATCACTCTGGATGACAACCATGTCTCCGAAAACGATGACGGTGCGGTGGTAGGAAACCTGGGGGTCGTTGATCCGAATGTGTTTGATTCGCATACCTGGGCGGTCAGTGACGCTCGCTTCGAGATCGTCGGTGGGGCACTGAAGTTAAAAGCGGGCCAGACACTTGATAAGGAAACCGAACCGACGATCAACCTGACGATCACGGTGACCGATCAGCACGGCACCGGATTCAGCTACAACGAAGGTTTCATGATCACGGTGGACAACGTCAACGAAGCCCCCACCGCGATCACGCTTGACAGCAGCAACGTTTCAGAGAATGCCGACGGTGCGGTGATTGGAAACCTCGCTACCACCGATCCAGACACGGGCGACTCGCACAATTACACGGTGAACGACAGTCGTTTCGAGGTCGTTGGGGGGCAACTCAAACTCAAGGCGGGCGAAAGCCTTGACTTTGAATCGGAACCGACCGTGAACATTGCCGTGACCAGCACCGATGGCGGTTCGCTGCAAACCAACCAGGCATTTGTGATCACCGTCGATGACGCCAACGACCTGGCGCCGGTGATCGATCCTAGCCAAAGCTTTTCGGTTGCCGAGGACGTAGCCAACAACACGGTCGTCGGCACGGTGACTGCAACGGACGACGACACGGTGGGCGGACCGCTGCAATTGTGGACGATCACTGGCGGAAATGCCGACGGTATTTTCACCATCGATTCATCCACCGGCGTGATCAGGGTTCTGAATAACGCGAACCTTGATTTTGAAACAACGGACTCCTACACGCTCAGCATCACCGTTTCTGATGGAATCAATCCTTCCGCGGTGCAAACGGTTGATGTCGATGTCACCGGTGTCAACGAAGCACCCAACGACATCACACTTGACAATACCAACGTCTTTGAAAATACGGACGGCGGTGTCGTTGGAAATTTGACCGTGTTTGATCCCGATCTGGGCGATACCCATGCATGGACGGTCAGCGATTCGCGTTTTGAGGTCGTCGGCAATCAACTGAAGCTCAAAGCGGGGCAAACGCTTGACCGGGAGACCGAGCCAACGGTCAACCTGACGATCACCGCCACCGACCAGGGCGGTGCAGGAATCGCCTACAACGAAGGATTCGCCATCGCCGTTGACAACGTCAACGAATCCGCCACCGACATCACGATCGACAACGCCAACGTACTCGAGAACGCCGATGGTGCGGTGATCGGAAACCTCTCCGTCGTCGATCCCGACGTTGGCGACACCCACGCCTGGAGCGTCAGCGACAATCGCTTTGAAGTGGTCGGCGGCCAACTGAAGCTGAAGGTGGGACAATCGCTTGATCGGGAAACCGAACCGACGATCAACCTGAACGTGACCGCCACCGATCAGGGCGGCGCCGGTATCGCTTTCAACAAGGCATTCTTGATCACCGTCGACAATGCCAACGAAGCCGCGACCGACATCACACTCAGCGGCACCAACGTTGACGAACAGCTCGACGGCGCGGTGGTGGGGACGGTCGGCGTGGTCGATCCGGATGCCGGCGATACCCATACCTGGAGCGTCAGTGACAATCGCTTTGAAATTGTCGGCGGCCAGCTCAAGCTCAAAGCGGGCCAGCTGCTGGACGTCAACCTGGAACCGACGGTCAACTTGACGATCACCGCGACCGACTTCGGCGGCCTCGTCTACAACGAAGGCTTCGTGATCACGGTCGACAACGTCAACCAGGCGCCCACCGATATCTCGCTCGACAACGCCTCGGTCAGTGAGAATACCGACGGCGGCGTGATTGGCAACTTGGGCGTCACCGATCCCGATGTCGGAGACACGCATACTTGGAGCGTCAACGATGCCCGTTTTGAAATCGTCGGCACTGTCTTAAAACTCAAAGCGGGCCAATCGCTTGATCGGGAAACCGAACCGACGGTCAACCTGACGGTCACCGTCACCGATCAAGGCGGAACGGGCGCCAGCTTCAACGAGAATTTTTCGATCACGGTCGACAACCAAAACGAAGCTGCCACCGACATCACCCTTGGCAATGCATCGGTACTCGAGAATGCTGACGGCGCGGTGATCGGAAACCTTTCCGTCGTCGATCCCGACGTTGGCGACACCCACGCCTGGAACGTCAGCGACAATCGCTTTGAAGTGGTCGGCGGCCAACTGAAGCTGAAGGCGGGACAATCGCTTGACCGGGAGACCGAACCGACGGTCAACCTGACCGTGACCGCCACCGATCAGGGTGGCGCCGGAATCGCTTTCAACAAGGCATTCTTGATCACCGTTGACAATGCCAACGAGGCCGCGACCGACATCACGCTCAGCGGCACCAACGTTGCTGAGCAGACTGACGGTGCGATTGTGGGAACAGTTGGCGTGGTCGATCCGGATGCCGGCGACACCCATACCTGGAGCGTCAGTGACAATCGATTCGAAATTGTCGGCGGCCAGCTCAAGCTCAAAGCGGGCCAGGCGCTGGACATCAACCTGGAACCGACGGTCAACTTGACGATCACCGCGACCGACTTGGGCGGTCTGGCCTACAACGAAGGCTTCGTGATCACGGTCGACAACGTCAACCAGGCGCCCACCGACATTTCGCTCGACAACGCCTCGGTCAGTGAGAATACCGACGGCGGCGTGATTGGCAACTTGGGCGTGGCCGATCCCGATGCCGGCGACACGCATACTTGGAACGTCAACGATGCCCGTTTTGAAATCGTCGGCACGGTTTTGAAACTCAAAGCGGGCCAATCGCTTGATCGGGAAACCGAACCGACGGTCAACTTGACGGTCACCGTCACCGATCAAGGCGGAACGGGCGCCAGCTTCAACGAGAATTTCTCGATCACGGTCGACAACCAAAACGAAGCTGCCACCGACATCACCCTTGGCAATGCATCGGTGCTCGAGAATGCTGACGGCGCGGTGATCGGAAACCTCTTCGTCGTCGATCCCGACGTTGGTGACACCCACGCCTGGAACGTCAGCGACAATCGCTTTGAAGTGGTCGGCGGCCAACTGAAGTTGAAGACGGGGCAGTCGCTTGACCGGGAAACCGAACCGACGGTCAACCTGACCGTGACCGCTACCGATCAGGGTGGCGCGGGTATCGCTTTCAACAAGGCATTCTTGATCACCGTTGATAATGCCAACGAGGCCGCGAACGATATCACGCTCAGCGGCACCAACGTTGCTGAGCAGACCGACGGCGCGGTCGTGGGAACGGTCGGTGTGGTCGATCCGGATGCCGGCGACACCCATACCTGGAGCGTCAGTGACAATCGATTCGAAATTGTCGGCGGCCAGCTCAAGCTCAAAGCGGGCCAGGCGCTGGACATCAACCTGGAACCGACGGTCAACTTGACGATCACCGCGACCGACTTGGGCGGTCTGGCCTACAACGAAGGCTTCGTGATCACGGTTGACAACGTCAACCAGGCGCCCACCGACATTTCGCTCGACAACACCTCGGTCAGTGAGAACACCGACGGCGGCGTGATCGGCAACTTGGGCGTGGCCGATCCCGATGCCGGCGACACGCATACCTGGAGCGTCAACGACGCCCGTTTTGAAATCGTCGGCACGGTTTTGAAACTCAAAGCGGGCCAATCGCTTGACCGGGAGACCGAACCGACGGTCAACCTGACCGTGACCGCTACCGATCAAGGCGGGACGGGAACCAGCTTCCATAAGAACTTTGCTGTCACGGTCGACGACGTCAACGAAGCACCCGTGGCCGATGCGGAGACGTTCAACGTGATCTCAGGTGATACCCTAGTCACGGCGTCACCGGGTGTGTTGCAGGGAGACATCGATCCCGAAGGCAACTTGTTGACCGCCGTGCTGTTGGTCGGACCCGCCAACGGTTCGATCACATTCAACGCGGATGGGTCGTTCACCTACACCCCGGACGCCGGTTTTGTTGGCGTCGACACGTTCGTTTACGAAGCTTCCGATGGCGCGAATTCGAGCGCGGCCACGGTCACCATCAATGTCGCCCCGGGAATCACTCCTTTGCCGACACCGGATGACGACGGTGGCGAGGAGGAAGAGAAAGAGGAAGCCGATCCGCCGCCGCCCGACGAGGATCCCAAGCCGGATGAGGGATCGGATGATTCAGGTGGCGGAGAACCGCTGCCGGATGGATCGGGCAATCCGACACCGCCAACAAGCGGTTCCCAACCTCGCGAAGCATTGGTGGCCGCTTTGCCAGAACCAGAGCAGGAAGACGCACCCTGGCTGGCTGAAACATCCAACCAATTTTCGGCAGCAGTAGCACAGAAAAATGAAACCACCCTGCAACAGTCAAGCCGTTCTGCCGATTCGCACAGCGACGGTTTGCTCAGCCGGATTGGAAACATCTACCAAGTTTTCTCCTTTGACACTCAATGGCAAAACCTGGATTCCGTTCGCGAAGAGCTGTTGGGCGAACAGCGATTCGAAACGTTGGTCGTTGGTGCGGCCGTCGGCGTATCGATGGCCGTTTCAGTAGGCCATGCGATCTGGGCACTGAAAGCAGGATCGATGGCCAGCACGCTGGTCACCAGCATGCCGATCTGGAGGACGATCGACCCGCTGCCGGTGCTTGAATACCTCGATGGTGATTCCGGGAATCCGACCGATTCGGAATCGCTGCAATCGATCATTCAACAGGAGCAGCTGTCGATTTCGTCGACAAACGGCTCCTGAGAATCAGCCGGCAACATCACTCCTGAACTAGCAAACAAGGCACGGGAAAGAAGATCATGATTCGCCTCTCCGCCAAGGCACGTATCGCAATGGGCATGGCCATGCTCGTTGTCACGATGTTGATGCTGCTGAGCATGACCGGGGTGATTCCGGACCATCGCAAGACGGCCATGTGGGGTCGCTGTGCGGTGAGCGAATTGATTGCACTGCAGATCCGCCCGGTCATCCTGCAAAAGGATTTGCAGCGAATGGAAGGGTTGCTGGAAACGATCGTCAACCGCAACGATGAAATTCTTAGCGGAGCCGTTCGCCGCAAGGATGGTGAACTGGTGGTGACGATCGGAGACCACAACGCGCTCTGGGATACCGGCATCGAAGTCTCCGACGATCGGCAGGTCTACGTTCCGCTGGATGCCGGAGGTGAAAACTGGGGGCGTGTCGAAATCTGTTTTACACCCCTGGTTCGTCGAGGCATCGCGGGGGTGCTGGACAATCCCATGAACCGGCTGTCGTTGCTGATGGGGCTGATGTGTTGGGCCGCGTTCTATCTTTACCTTCGCAAGATGCTGAACCACCTGGATCCTTCTCGCGCCGTTCCCGGACGAGTGCGTAGTGCGCTGGATACGCTTGGGGATGGGCTGCTGGTGCTCAATCGCGAGGAAAAGATCGTGTTGGCTAACCGTTCCTTGGCCGAATCGATCGGTTCGACACCGGAAGAGTTATTGGGTGTCGAAGCGGCTTCGCTTCCCTGGGCACTGAATGTCGGCGATCTTGACGAAAGTGAATTCCCGTGGACTCGTGCGATTCACCAGCAGCGGAGCGTACATGGCGAAATGTTGCGATACCGGCGTGACGGTGAGGAAGATGCGGTTTTTCAGATCAGTTGTTCACCGGTGCCCGGCAGCGACGGCAAACCGCAAGGCGTTCTGGTCAGCCTGGATGATGTGACCGAACTGGAAGAAACCAAACAACAGCTCAGCCAGGCCAAGGACACTGCTGAAGCGGCCAACCACGCCAAAAGTAACTTTCTGGCCAACATGAGCCACGAAATTCGTACCCCGATGAACGCCATCCTGGGATTCACCGAGGTGCTTCGTCGTGACATGGAACGGGATGAAGGGAAACGCCGAAAACATCTCAACACGATCCACTCCAGCGGTACCCACCTGCTGAACCTGATCAACGATATCCTGGACCTGTCAAAGGTCGAAGCTGGCCGCCTGGAAGTGGAATCGATTCCCTGCGCTGCGCACCTGGTGATCGCCGACGTGGTGACCGTGATGGGGGTTCGCGCCGAAGAAAAGGGCATCGGCCTGGATTGTCAATTCGACGGCGAGATCCCTGAAAAGATCTCCAGCGATCCGGCCCGGCTCCGACAGATCCTGACCAACCTGGTCGGCAACGCCATCAAGTTCACTGAAAAAGGTGGCGTTCGAATCATCACCAAACTGCAGAACGATCCGGAGAAACAGCCCCAGTTGGCAATCCAAGTGGTCGACACCGGCATCGGAATGACCCCAGAAGCAGCGGCGAAAATTTTTGATCCCTTCTCGCAGGCCGACGCCAGCGTGACGCGCCGCTTCGGCGGTACGGGCTTGGGACTATCGATCAGCAAACGATTCGCCGAGGCGATGGGCGGAGGTATCCGTGTGCACAGCGAACCGGGCGTTGGCAGCGTCTTCACGGTGATGATCGACACTGGATCTCTTGAAGGTGTGACGATGATCCAGCCGACCGAGGAAGATTTGGAATCGTCGACGGGCGAAGAAGAGCATCTGGACATCAGCCTGCCGAACATACGCGTGTTGTTAGTCGACGACGGCGACGAAAATCGCGACCTGATGAGCTTGATTTTGGAAGAAGCAGGAGCGACTTACGCAACGGCTCAAAATGGTTTGGAAGCGGTCGAACTAGCAACCAGCCAATCATGGGACGTGATCTTGATGGACATGCAGATGCCAGTGATGGACGGATACACCGCCACCCGTACACTTCGCCAGCAGGGGTACGACCGTCCCATCATCGCGCTGACCGCGCACGCCATGCAGCAAGCCGAACAGAAATGCCGCGACGCTGGTTGCAGCGGATTCCTGTCCAAACCGATCGAGTTTGACAAGCTGATCGCCACGCTGGCCGAGATCGCTGGCGTGGAGGTGCAGAAGTCCAAGCCCGTGCCGGTCGTAAACGACACACCGCAGAAAGTTTCGCCGGCGAAGCCATCTGCAAATCAGGCAAAGCCACCTGCAAATCAGGCGAAGCCACCGACAAGTGAGGTGCAGCCACCGACAAATGACATGTCGCCAGTACGGTCTGCCCTGGCGATGCGAGGTTCGACGTTCCAGTCGATCATCGTCGAATTCGCGGAACGTTTGCCGCTGAAGCACTCCGAAATGGTCGCCGCGCTCGACAAAGAAGAGTTTTCGCAGCTGGCCGATCTGGCACATTGGCTGAAGGGTTCGGGCCCCAACGTTGGCTTCACCGATTTTGCCGACCCCGCCAAACAGCTGGAACACTTCGCCCGCGAAGGCGACGCCCAGGGCGCCGCGGAAATGATCGCCGTGATCGGTTCCATCATCGATCGCATCGATGTGAGCTGTGACACTTCACCACCCAGCAAACCAGTCGTTGGCAACAAGCAGCCGGCGAAAGAGGAACCGAGCCAAGGCCCGCTCCAATCGACCCTGCCGATGCAAAAACCCAAATTCCGAGACATCGTTACACGGTTTGTCGCTCGCCTGGACGAGCGATTCGACGCGATGCAGCAGGCGCTCGAACAAGAAGACATTCAGTTGCTGGTCGATCAAGCCCACGCGCTCAAAGGCGCAAGTGCCAACTGCGGCTTTGCACAGATCGCAACCCTGGCTGGCACCCTGGAAAGATCCAGCCGCGACAACGACATCGAACTGATCCCCGACATTCTGCGAGAACTACGAGAGCTGCGCGATCGTATCGAACTCAACGAGGTGTCATCGCTGTAGCCGCCGAGACGACCAGGACCAGTGCCGGCACCGTCAAGGCTTTGCTTGCTACGATGGTCATGAGTCATCCGGGCTAACGACCTGTTGCTCCAATGCAATACAGATTCTCGGCAGTGCGGATGAAGAACTGTCCCTGCGAGACTGCCATCGACGCCATGCACTTTTCGTCGATCACGTTGCGAGCAATCTCGTCGTACTTTTCTCCCGGACGAAGTACCAGCGTCACGCCTTCTTCCGAAAGAATATAAATCTTGCCATCCGCATAGACCGGTGATGCGGAGTGGGCGCCGTCAAGTCGTTTCAACCACACGATGTCGCCGCTGGTCGCTTCGAGGCAATGGAGAATGTTGTCTCGGGTGATCGAGTACAAATACGGCTCGACATACAACAACGACGGCAACGCGGGTACGCCTCGTTTCTGCTCCCAAGCGATGTGGGTTTCGGTCACGTCCCCGACGCCACCGGTGCGAATCGCGCGAATGGTCGGTTCCTCAAAGCCGGATGACGTGAAGATCAGCCCTTCCCCCAAGACAGGAGAAGGGGTCACGCCTTCTCCTTGACTGTAGATCGACCAGATTCGATCTCCGGTCTTCACATCATGTCCCTGGACACGGTCACCACCGGCCGAGACAACCTGTTTACCCTGGTCAATCAAGATTGGCGTGACGTGCCCAACGCGAGATTTTCCGCGCGATCCCCTCCAGCGAACGTCTCCTGTCGCTGTGTCCAACGACAACACCAATGCTTTCTCCCAGGGGATCTTCCAGCCGACTTTCTTGTCCTCGGCACTGCTGCCATCGAATGGCATGATCAGTTGATCGCCCACCAGCAGGGGCGAAGCACCCAAGCCGTGAAGGCTGTGAAACTTCATGTCCGAATTCTTCCAAGCCACTTCGCCTTGAAAGTCGACGGCGATGATCGTCCCATCGGAAAAAACGGAATACACCTTCTTGCCATCGGTGATAGGCGTTGGTGTCGCGTAGGAATTCTGAGCACGCTTGGCCCCCAATTCTTGACGGTGAACTTCTTTGTTCCATTGGATGTCGCCACGTTGACGGTTGACGCAAATCACGTGACACACCTTTCCCTCCTCGGTCGTCGTCGTCAAAAACAGCTGATCGTCGTACACGATCGGCGATGACCACCCGTTGCCCGGGATGGGCGTTCTCCAAACCACGTTTTCGGTCGATGACCATTGAAGCGGCAAATCCGTCTCGTCAGAAACGCCCTGACCATTGGGTCCCCGAAACCGCGTCCAGTTGTCGGCATGGACCGGTAAGCCAGGGATCGAAATCAACAAGCACACCAACAAAAATGGGCTGGTCAAACGCATCAATACAATCCTCTGAAGTGGAAGGTCACGGTGGCCAATGGCAAGTTCGCCGTTCATGCCCCCTTTGTAACGTTGTCGGTTGCATTATCAATCCCGGCGGCAAGTCACGTCGCCACACATCTCGTTCCTTTTGTCAAAAACATGAAGTCACCGAACCATCAGCCCTATTCGCCTGGTTTTCGCGACGAATGTGTGTCGATCTTTCGATCCAACGTTCCGCGGTTTTTTCGCGATCACGAACTACCGGAATTCACCGATTTCATCGATTCCTTGCAGTGTCCCTACTACGTGGTTCTCCACGAAGGTCGGGTGGTGGGTTGCGGCGGCTACGGCGTGCGTCAGGGAAGCAGCGACGCCGATCTGTGTTGGGGAATGGTGCATCGATCTTGCCACGGGAATCGAATCGGCGAGTATCTTCTCTTGGTGCGGCTTCATGCGATTGTCACGGCCACCGATTGCGCCGCAGTTCGGTTGGGAACCAGCCAGCACACCGAGGGTTTCTTTCGTCAATATGGTTTCGCGATCCAATCGGTCCAAAATGGGGGAATCGATCGTGATCTGGACCACGTCGAAATGCGACTTGACCTATCGGACAAAGCAAAGGCTAAAATTATTTCTCACTGGAATGAGATCAACCAATGACGATTCGACTTTTCCTGGTGTGTTTGGTTCTAACAGCGTGCTACGGCTGTGGAAGTCGCGCGAATACGGCCCCTGCAGTGGAGGCGGCAGGCGAAGGCGAATCGCGATACGTCGTGGTGTCGTTCGTTCCCGCCGACGATCCGTTCACCCAAGCTGCGGACGCCTTGTCGAAGCGGCATCGCGCCAGGCGAATGTTGGCAAGCCCGGACCAGCTTGAAACGCTCCTTCCGAAGCTTCGGGCGTTGCAGCCAGATTATGTTGCTTTGGTGGTTCGCCCCGACATGCTTGACATCAACTTGGTCAACCGCACGCTGACCATGGCCACGCGAATCGACGAAGACCCGTTTGTCGATTTTGCCTACGGTTTCATCACCGGACGCGACGCGGAAGCTGCGGTCAAGCTGGTGAAGGCGTCCAAACCGAAGGAATCGCACGAGCATCCGCGAATCGGCCAGCTGGGTGTCGGTTCCAGCCAAATGCCGCGTTCTGTGAAGCAGAATGCAGCATGGCCGCTTCGCAACGGTTCGATTCCAGTGACCATGCGCATTTCACGTGGCGACACCGACGAAACACGTGATGAAGCGTTTATCAAGGATGCGCTACAGGAGTTGGACAAAACGCCGATATTGCTGTTGTCATCACACGGTTATCCAGACGGCTTGGTCGGCGGACCAAAAGCGGGCGACCTGACGGGACGAGATTTCAGCGGCAGCATCGCAATGAATATCGCTTGTTACAACGGCGTGACCGGAACGTGGTTCGAAGACGATTGGTCGGCGGCAAAGGTCCAGCGCCGTCAAGTTGCGCCGGATGACAGCTTTTGTTTGAAGATGATTGACACAGGTGTTGCCGGTTACATCGCTTACGCCAGCCCACGACCAGCCGGACCAACGATGATGGGCGACGCGCTGCTGGTTGCCTCTTCGGGACAATCGATCGGCGAACTTTGGCGGCAGCATCTCAACAGTGTGGTGTTGGCCCATCTGGTTTCCGGAGCCGATCGGCTTGTCGCCAGTCCGATCGATGACGGCGACGCCCTGAACCGTCAACGAACGCCGGCCGAAACCGTTTTGAAAATGTCGACCGGCGGGATGCTGATTGGCGATCCGGCCTTTCGACGATTCGAGAAAAGAGACGATTCTGATCCGCGAGTGACAGCGGTTACTCGTCAAGGCGATGATATTCGTGTTGATGTTCGAATCACCACATCCACTTTTCACTTCTTTGCCGGCGAACCGATCAATTATTGGAACGATCGTGACCCGGCAATGCGTCTGGAAACGGTTATCGAAATCGGCGACAAGCAGGTCAAGAGCGTCAAGTTGCTGAAGTCGAACCTCGGTGATGCACCGCACCGATTGGCGGCGGCGATTGAAACGCACGGCAACCAACGTCTGCTACGGATGAAGGCGATTGTTGCCCAGCCGGGAATGTTGCAATTGCGGCTGCTCTCGATGACCGGGCTAACGGGGACGTTCGAGATCCGCATGGCGGATGCGGTCGATGCTGATCAACAGCAAAGGGTGTTTCGCGGTTCTTCTGTTGAGTAACTCAACCGTCGGCAATTTCTCCGCTCCTGGCAACAAATTGCCCGGCAAGATAGAGCCATGGGTCAAAGCAGCCTGATAAGATTGCCACAAAGAACACTAGAAAACACAAAAACATTTTCGTGTCTTCTCGCGGTTTTTGTGGCTAAGAAACCTGCGCACCTTGAAGAGCTTTTCGCTGTCAGGAGTGCGAAGCGAGGAGCGGAGAGCTCGCCGACTTATCTTCCGTTTGATGCCAACACGACCGCCAGGATGACTGACTGGGTCAAACCAAGGATCAGTGCGTTGCGGATGCTGATGGTGGTGACGCCAGTTGCCCATTCGATCAGGGAGGGAAGCAGGCAGCCAAGCGCGGCGGTCGAAACCGCGACGATAAAGCTTTTGACGATCTTTCTTCGCCATGTTCCGATCGCAAACGCCCAGCACGCCACCATCGCGATTTGTGCGTTGAATAGCCCAATGATCGGCATCGCTTCCAACAGTTCTCTGGTGTCGATGTTGGGTGACCATTGCCATGTCGCGCGGCCGAAGTGAACGAATGCGAAACCGAGAGCGATCAAGGTTGTCCATAACATCAGTGTTCTTAACTCGAACGCCAGATGCCTCGGTCCGCGGTGACCGCCACCCGCCTTGCGGCGTTGGAGCTGGGCCAGGACGGCTCGGAAAAGACTGATCTCCAGCACGATCGAGAGTGCTTGCACGGCAAACGCGATCGCCCATGCTGCCGAGATGGGATCGCCGATTCCCCACGGCAGAATTTGTGCCAACACGTACCACGAAAACAGCGCCGTTGCCGACGCAGCGGCAAATCGTGCGTAGACATTGGCCGTTGCCGTCGCGGCCCAAATCGTTGCCAGCGAACATTGGCTCAGAGGCAAGGCCATGGATGCCCACAAAAGCCCGCCGTCCAGGAACCATACTTGACTGACCAGCAGCACATCGGCAATCAAGAAGAGAACGACAAAGATCGGGATCGCACCGCCGGCGCCTGGTTTCCGTTCGTCGATCGAGCCGTTTTTCATTCCTGCATCATCAGCATCATTTGACGAAGCGTGTCATCTTCTTCCTCTTCCACATCGGCCTCCTGCGGCTGGAGGGCGACGACTCGGTCGTGCGCTTTTTGGGCTGCCAGCGTTCCGGAATATTTTTGGACAACGTTGTGGTAAGTTTGGATTGCCTGATTGGTTTGGGATTTCGCTTCGGCCTTTTTGCCTTCGCGAAACATCCTGCTTGCGTCGACTTCCTTTTTCGAAAATTCTTGCCGGATGCGATGCAACAACGAGTCATTGGAAAAACACTCGTGGAGCAGTCGGCTGGCTTCATCTCGTGCTTTGATATCACGTCGCACACTGGCGTCGCGGACGGTGGCAAGCAATTCGGTCGCCAGCTTTTCCAGTTCGTCGGTGGCCATGTCTCCAATCTGCGTGCCTCGGAAATTGGAGGCGAGCTTTCGAAAACTCCTTGTCGAAGCGACTCGATCTCCCGAATTCCGTAGCTGCATGGCTTCGGCAAACACTTCGCCCGTGACCCGCTTCCTTTCCTCTCGGCTTTGCTGTGCGGCGGTCGATTTCGGGAAGGTGCGGAGGATCTTTTCCATGGCCATCAGCGATTTCACCGGATCGCCATTCGCAGTGTGCCGCCGTGCCTCTCGCAATAAGCTTTCGGCAACCGGATCGGCGATTTTTTGAGTCAACCTCGAGCTGGGGAACCGACGAGCAAAGCCAGATATCAGTTCGGTGACTTTGGCCTGGTCGTCACGATCAAATTCCTGTTGTAACCGTTCCGCTAGATCGGCGGCCAACGAATCTTGCATGTCCGCAGTCACGACAGCTTCGGAGTCGATTTCTGCGATTTGCTCCAACACTGCCACCACCTCGTTCATCGCACCAGCGCGCAAGGCATTGTTGCCTTCGATAACCAGCATCTTCACCAGTTCCTTGCGTGCTTCCCAACCTGCATCGGGTGTGCCAAGAAAGCTTGGGAAGGAGGAATGAGATGTAAACAACAACTTTGAAATCCTTCATCGGAACCTTGCGGGTGAGAATCCCGTCCAGTAGAGCCTGACTAGCAACTGGAAGCGAGTCTTGCGTGGTGTCGGGTGACCGGCCCTGCGAAGCGTAGACAGCGAGTCCGAAAGCCATGCTATTGAGCGTCGAAAGAGTGGATCGTGGGAGCCTCTGCCTTCCGATGACCAGGGGCCACGCTGCAGCACTTTATGGTCTGGTGCAAGCAGTCCTGCCGGCGTCAGTTGGAACATGGCAAACGGAGAATTGAGGTTCCCCAGGAACTTGGGAGATCCTGTTGTCTCCTCAGCGAAATCCCGGACGGAGATACCGGGTCAACAACTCCAGGCCTTGGCGGCTCACTCGTCCGCCAAGGAGCGAAAACAACGAGTGAACGTTGAGGTATCGCCAAGCGAAGGAAACGAAGTGCGGCGAGATGGACAGCAGGAAGTCATAGCGTCTTGATAGTACTGATGAAGCTGGCGAACTTCACCCCGTTGGAGCCAGTGGAGGGAAGCGAGACGTCGAATCATGGAACCGTTTTTGAGAAACACGACGAATGCCTCGAAATTCGAATACCGTGTCCACGAAACAGGAACGGATAGCAACGTTGGCGAAGCAGTCACCCGAGATGGCTTTCACTTCGCTCGCCTATCTGATGGACATCGATTGGTTAAAGGAAGCGTATAGACGTACTCGCAAGGACGGCGCAGTTGGCGTGGATGGAGTGACCGCGGAAGAATACGAACAGGATCTGGAGGGCAACCTCCGGAGCCTGCTCGACCGCGCGAAGTCTGGCACGTACAAGGCGCCTCCCGTGCGGCGTGTGCATATTCCCAAAGGCGGCTCTACTACTGAGACTCGTCCGCTCGGAATTCCCACTCTTGAGGACAAATGTCTTCAGCGTGCGGTGGTTATGCTGCTGGAACCGATTTACGAACAGGACTTCTTGGACTGCTCGTACGGCTTCCGGCCTGGCCAATCAGCACACGATGCGCTTGCATCGCTTCGTGACCAAACGATGCGCTGTCGGCCTAAGGGCGGCACAGTTTTGGAAGTCGATGTCCAGAAGTTTTTCGATAATCTGGATCACTCGCATCTCCGGCAGTTTCTTCGACTGAGGGTGCGTGATGGCGTGTTGCGACGTCTGATCGACAAGTGGCTCAAAGCGGGCGTGATGGAAGATGGTAACGTGAGTTACCCAGACTCCGGGTCGCCCCAAGGTGGTGTGATTTCACCTTTGATTTCGAACGTGTTTTTGCACTACGTGCTGGACCTGTGGTTCGAGAATGAAGTGAAACCGCGTCTTGCCGGTCCTGCCTTCCTCATCCGCTACGCGGATGATTTCACGATTGGGTTTCGCGATCAGCGTGACGCCGAACGTGTCATGGAAGTCATCCCGAAGCGATTTGGCAAATACGGTTTAACCGTCCATCCCACCAAGACGAAAATGATTCGGTTCCGCCCCCCTTCGTCTCGGACGAAGGACGACAATGGTCCGGATGATCGACCTGGTACGTTTGACTTTCTTGGCTTCACCCACTACTGGGCTGTGTCCTTGAAAGGCTACTGGGTGGTGAAGGTCAAGACCGCAGCCGATCGCTTTACTCGGGCTGTACGCAGCATCGACAAGTGGTGCCACGACAATCGTCACTTGCCGCTGGCTGAACAGCAACACAAGCTGAACCAGAAGCTACGTGGACACTATGGGTATTACGGGGTCACGGGTAATTCGGATGCGATGAAACGTTTCCACCACGAAGTCGAGAATCGGTGGCGTAAGTGGCTTAATCGCCGCAACGGCCGCCGCGCGATGCACTGGAGGAGATTCTGTTCTTTGCTCCGCCGTTACCCGCTTACTCCGGCTCGTGCTCTGCGTTCACAGCTTCTTCGCGCAGCAAAGCCGTGATTTGAGGAACCGTATGCGCTAATGCGCGCACGTACGGATCTGTGGGAGCCCTGGGTGAGCAATCACCCAGGGCCACCCGATTTTGCCCGTAGGTGACCACCAATTCGCGCATCAAGATCTGCGCAGTTGCTGTTTCGCCGCGGCGAAGCGCCTGGCGGGCAAAGGCAAGCGATTCTTTGGCCATGTTGCTGCTCCGAAATTCGGCAAATCGATATTCGCCGCCCGACATTTCAGCCAGCCTTTTCATGTTCTTGCAACTTTGTGGATCCTCAAACGCGATGGCGTGAATCGGCGTTTCCGATTTTTCGGCAGCGACGACGGAGAACGTATCGGAATTTCCACCAAGGAGGTTGGAGGTCGGCTTGTGGCTATCCTTTTGATCGTCAAATTCACCGTCAGAGAGCATGAAGACGGCGCTCGGTTTCATTCGCAACGCAACGCGAAGTGCGCGGCTTGGTTTGGTGCCGCCACCCTCAAACGCGTTTTTCAGCCAACGGGAGAGTTTTTCTTTGTTTTTGGCTGTTGCAGCGATCGGCGTGGGGTGGGCTTTCGATTCGCCGAACATCTGCACCGCCCCGTTGCTGAACAACAGCACGTAGAACTTTTGAGATTCTTGCAAACCGCTGACCGATCGCACCAATTCGGCGGTCGCCCGCTCAAAGCGTCTGCCTCTCATGCTTCCCGACATGTCCAGCACGTAAACAAAGTCGTGTCCCTCTGCATTGACACCGAAAAACGAACCGCTCAAAGCGACGTTTCCACCGCCGGTGTGTTGACCATGATCGTCAGAAGCGCGTGATAAGGCTCCACTGCCGCTCATAGCGGCAAGCGGCGACTCGGGTAACGGCGGCACCGAAACAGGGGCATCCACCTCCACCGGATCTTCGGGCGAAAGATCATCCTCCGCCGCGACTGGAACAAACCTGGCCACTTTTTGAAGCGGTTGCTCTTCTTGGCTAAGGGTCACCAAAAGTTTCAGCGTGTCGACTCCTCCATAATCGGCGGGAGCCAGAAGCACAAAGAACAGTGCCACCAGCGCGGCGTGCAGCACCAGCGAACTCAACCAACCGGCCGATTCTTTGTTTTTGCTTCTGCCGCTGGAGTCGTGCAGCTGGATGACGAAGGAAGGCGTTTCGGCATCTCGCTGAGGCATCGGCGGAGGAGAAGAATGAAGAATCTCATCCTGGGGTGTGCGGTGAACCGAGGGGACCGGCGGCGGTGTGGCCGTTTGCGGCCGCAGGTTTTTCTTGGTCATCCCAAGCGCCTTGTCGCTGATTGCGAACGATCCGCTGCGAGTTCACAACGAATCATCGTTTTTTGCTGGCCAATCGCGGCGAGTGGAAGCGGCGGAGAAAAGAAAATGAGAAGATCAAAAGCCTCCATTCCACTCGAAGGCTTTCAACGTCGCAGATACCGCCGGCAAAGTCAAGTTTTGTAGGCCGACTTGTCTCGAGCTTGTCCCAAGTCGGCGATTCCGGAATTTGGCCAACGCCGAAACTCTTGGCGAGTTTTGCTGCCTTGAAATGAGTTTCGCTACTTTGAAATAACGCTCGCCGCGAAAAGAGCGATGGTTCAAGCGGTGAACAACCGTCGGCGCAGGGAGCCGAGGGTATTGTGGTCGGCGCGGCGGTACTTGATATGCTTGCCCGCCTGTTCGACGGCCGATTCAAATTGGCTGCGGCCTAGAAACACCGTTGCTGGGTGTTCCAATTCGGCCTCCTCGGTGATTCGTTCGAGCAGCTTTCGGCCTGCCGTGCTGACTCCGTGAACCTTGCACAATTCATGCAACATCCCTTGCGGTGTATTCACGATGGCTGGCGGTCGGTCGACGATTTTGTAGATGATCACGCCGACGGCAACCAGGGCAACGGGAATCAACAGGTACCACAGCCCCGACGCGCCGCCGGTTGCGACATCTTCGCGGTACTGAAGGCTGACTTCCGCCATGTGGGTTTCGGCGAACAGATTCGGCAGCAACGAGAACATTTGGACCTTCCCGAACTTGGTTAACCGGTGGTGACCGTTTGGCGCCGGCCCAGTGCGGCGATCGCGGCATCGCGAACGGGACTTTCTGGCAGGTCGACCATTTCGCGCAGCAGCGCCAGTGTCTGCTGGCCGGTTGCTTCCGACATCGCTTCGGCGGCGCGAATCCGAGCTTCCTGGTGATCTTGCCGCGAGATACGCTCAAACGAATCGGAAAGCAGATCAACCAAGGCCAGCGCGTCGGCCGCAGCGATCGCGGCCAGCCGATTGCCCAGCACCGGGTGACGCAGCGCATCGCGAACGCGGTCGAGGGCATCGGGGTCGATGATCGTGATGATCTGCCCCAACTTGCGTCGGCTGCGGGGACGAAGCGATTCAAGATGATGAAGCATTTCCTCGGTATGCAAGGGACCGAGAATTCGCCGTACGCCTCGCACAAGTGCTGCTTCGGGGTGATCCAGCAGATGAATCAGGCGCTGAAGCAGCCGGGCGTTTTCGTTGGCGGCGATCGTGGTTTGGTCGCCGTCGGCAACTGGCAATGCCGCGCGCATCCAAGTGTCGATATCGGGCACTTCCGAACGGGTGAAGCAGACCGCTGCCGCCGCTTCGCAACCGGGGCCGCCATATTCGGCTGCCGTCGCCACGACATGCAGGTTACGGAGCAAGTCGCTTTCGGTCGCGGTGGAAAGATGGGCCATCGCGGCGCGGCACTGCGGTGGCAGTTCGCGCATCAGAGTCTCGCCACCCTGGCAACAATCGGGCAATCCAATTTCTCGCAAGTTTCGCAGCGCGGTCGCCGACGGTTCGTTGCCGATGGTGACCAACAATGCATCACGAAAGTTTTTATGCTGGCGATTTTTGATGATCGGAGCGATTCGATCGGGGATGCGGCGGCGGCGAATGAAGCCGGCCAGCAGTTCGTTCACGCTGTCACAGGGGCTTTCATCAAGCCGCTTGAAGATCAAATCTCGTTGCGGAGAATTTTCGCTGATCAGTTGACGGAAATCGCCATCTCCCCAAGTGGCGACCAGCAGAAACGCGTCGACCAGTTTTTCGTTGTGGTGCATCGAAAAACGGCGCACCGAATCGGCGAGCCGTGCCAGCACGGGACTCCGAACGGTTGGCTGATCGCGATCGGCACGGGCCTCGCGTCCAAGCGGTCTGGCGATATCGAGGATCGCGTCCGAGGCGAGCGTACGAATCGGCCTGGACCCGCTCGATTCGGCCAGCATCACCAGCTGACCAATCACGGCCGTCAGTTCCAGTGACCGGGCCGCACGGATGGCTCGTGCCACGTCCTGGCCGCCTTGTACAAGGGCCTGCTCGATCGTCGCGGCCATCCAATTTTTTTTCTGCTTCAAGGCGTGCAGCTCTTCCGCCTGCAACCGATCCCATCCGGCCAGCACCTTTTGGCAAGCACGTGCTTCGGTGCGGCAAAGCAGGGTCGAAAGGGCGCGGCCGCGAGTTTTCGCATCGTCGCACCAAAGCGCAGCAAGCAACACCTCCACGGCTGCCTCGTTGCGCGTTTTCCCAAGCGTGTCGAAGGTGAGTGTGAGGCCTTGCATCGAGCTATCGCATTGGTGTGGATCTCGATCGATGAATCAGCATCCACCGATCTCCGCGTCATTGAGAAAAACGTAGCTTTCCCCCCGATACCAGCTCGATCCCGCCGCCCGATTCGGCTTCGCATTTCCGAAAGTAGGGGCAACGCAATCGTCACAATCGGCACGGTCGAAATTTGCGTCCCCCAACAAGCGGGGATTCCAGGGAAAGGCCTCGCCGAGAGGCAATTGCTTTTTCGCTGAAACGTTTCACCGCTAGCTCTATAATGGAAAACCTTGCACACTCGTTCGACCGCCAACATCCCGACGCAATACGATGTCATCAACACCAAGAAACGCCAACACGATTTTGGATGAAACGTTCCTGGAGGTGCGGGCCAAACTGTTGGAAGTTGCTGCGACCCTTGATCGTATCGATCGCTCTGCCGACGACGGACAGCCGCTTGACCAGCAAGCGGGTTTGCGGCGGGCGAAATTGGATGACGCGATACGGATTTTGCTCAGCGAGGGACCCGACCGAGCCGAGCGATTGCAGCGATTGTTTTCGCGCGAGTACCAGCCGCAGTGGCGGCAGACGATGCAGATTTAAGCATCCAATTCCAACCATCCCTTTCCCGATTTTATCCCGCCGGTTTTGAAGCTGTCATGGACTACATCGACCCTCACATTCACATGGTTTCTCGTACCACGGACGATTACGCGACGCTTGCCCGAATGGGTTGTGTGGCGATGAGTGAACCGGCCTTCTGGGCGGGGTTCGACCGCGGCAGTGTCGACGGGTTTCGAGATTACTTTCATCAACTGACCGATGTCGAACCGCGTCGCGCGGCGCAATTCGGAATTCAGCATTTCACCTGGCTGTGCATCAATGCCAAGGAAGCCGAAAACGTTTCGTTGTCTCGTGAAGTGATCGCGATGATTCCCGAATTTCTGCAGCGTCCCAATGTGCTGGGGATCGGCGAAATCGGGTTGAATAAAAACACCAAGAACGAAGCAACGATCTTTTTGGAACACATGGATCTGGCGATCCAGCACGATCAACCGATCTTGATCCACACGCCTCACTTGGAAGACAAGTACCAGGGAACACAGATGATCCTGGACATGTTGTGTGACGATTCCAGGATCGATCGCACCAAGGTCCTTGTCGATCATGTCGAAGAGCACACCATCGAGGGCGTGCTGGAGCGAGGATTCTGGGCGGGGATGACGCTGTATCCGGTGACCAAGTGCACTCCGGAACGGGCGGTCGACATGATCGAGACGTACGGCGGCGAACGATTGCTTGCCAATTCGGCGGGCGATTGGGGGCCGAGCAAACCGACGGCGGTTCCCGACTTGATTTTCGAGATGCGACGCCGGGGACTCAGCGAATCGTTGATTCGCAAAGTGGTCTACGAAAACCCGATCGAGTTCTTCTCGCAAAGCAATAACTTTCACTTCACGCCGCGAGACGCCGGGCTCGAACCGGCAAGCTGACGACTGTAGTACGACCGTCCCGGTCGTGAATGGCGGCGGGGACCGCCGCGCTACGATGGCCGTCGCCTTCTGGTAGACTGCCGCGACCACCCGGCAATCAACCTCGCGCCAGGACGGCATGCTTTGATGAGCCAAGATTCCGCTGAAGGAAATCGATTCGGAACGTTTGCGGGCGTCTTCACACCCTGTGTGTTGACCATCCTGGGCGTGATCATGTTCCTGCGATTTGGCTTTGTGGTCGGTCAAGCGGGGGTGTGGGCGGCGCTGCTGATCGTCTTGGCCAGCAAGCTGATCACCGTGTTGACCTCGTTGTCGCTGTCGGCGATCGCCACCAACACGCGAGTCGAAGGAGGCGGCGCCTATTTCTTGATCAGCCGCAGCCTTGGCCCCGAATTTGGTGGAGCGATTGGGCTGCTTTTTTTTGCGGCCCAGGCTCTGTCGGTGGCCCTGTACGTGATCGGTTTTACCGAAGCGATGTTGGTTTACCTGCCCGAGGGCACTTCGCCAACCGTCGTCGCCACGATCACCAATGTCGCAGTCTTTGCCTGTGTGGCGATCGGTGCCGGTTGGACGTTGAAGATACAGTTTGCCATTCTGGCCACGGTGATCGCGTCGTTGTTGTCGTTTTACCTGGGGGCGCTGCGGTCCTTCGATCCCAACCTGTTGGCGGCCAATGCCGGTCCCAGCTTTTCAGGCGGCGAAACATTCTGGACGATGTTCGCCCTCTTTTTTCCTGCCGTGACGGGAATCATGGCCGGCGCGAACATGTCAGGCGACCTGCGTGAACCGGCCCGATCCATTCCCCGCGGTACGTTGGCGGCCGTTTTCGTCACCGGGTTGGTCTACGCCAGCCAAGCGATCCTGATGGGCGGATCGCGCAGCCGCGAAGCTTTGATCGACGATACGTTGATCCTTGCCGACATTGCGATTTTGCCGGCAATGATCGCTGCCGGTGTGTTCGCCGCCACGATCTCCTCGGCGCTAGGCAGCATGATGGGAGCACCCCGTATTCTTCAGTCGCTTGCCCGCGATCGCCTGTTTCGAACTCTGCAACCGCTGGGAGTGGGATCGGGAAAAAATCGCGAACCGCGGCGAGCGATCCTGACCACGTTTCTGATTTCCGAAGCCGGGATCGTGTTGGCCGATCTGAACACGATCGCGCCGCTGATCACGATGGCTTTTCTGGTCACCTACGGCCTGTTGAACCTGGCGACTTTCTACGAATCGATTACCAAGAACCCAAGCTACCGGCCTCAATTCAAATATTGTCACTGGTCGACGTCTCTGGCCGGCGCCGTTGGCTGCGCGGCGGTGATGATGTTGATCGATTGGCGGTGGGCGATCATGGCATCGGGAATCGTGGTAGCGATGCACTGGTACCTGTCGCGAGTCGAACTGTCAGCGGATTGGGGCAATTTGCAAAGCGGATTGTTGTTTGAAAGAACTCGCCGCAACCTCATGAAACTGGAAGACGAGCTGTACCATCCCAAGAACTGGCGGCCGTTTGTGCTGGCGCTTAGCGGAACCGGTTTTAGCCGCCTTTACCTGGTCGTGTTCGGCAGTTGGCTGAGCTCTGACACGGGGGTCCTGACGTTGGGGCAAGTGATTCCCGGCGAACTGGATGACCGGCATCAGCGCCGCGTTTCGCAGGAAAAAATTCTGCACGCCATGATCAAGGAAAACAAGCTGAGCGCCTTTCCTGCGGTGGTCGTTTCCACCGATTACGTTACCGGTGTCGAAGCGCTCGTTCAGTGCCAAGGATTGGGGCGTCTGCGACCCAACATCGTGCTGCTGGGTTGCCCGTTGACGGCCGATCGAATGCGAGTCTTTTCCGGGTTGCTAAGAAACCTGGAAGCTCTTGGCCGAAGTGTCGTTGTTTTGCGCCGCACCGACGAACCGGAAGACGATTGGTCGGCGCCCAGCGGCACCGTCGATGTTTGGTGGCGGGGGCGCGCCAACGGTGAATTGATGGTGCTGCTGGCCCACTTGATTCTCGACCACCCGCAGTGGCAGGGAAGAAAACTGCGTTTGCTGCGCGTGGTCGACAACCAGGCCGGGATCGACGAAGTCCGCGCCCACTTGGACAAGCTGTTGAAAGAGGCGCGCATCAAGGGAACCACCAAGGTCGTCGTTTCCAACGATCCCGCCTCGGCCATCCAGACAACCAGCCGCGATGCCGCCTTCGTGTTTTTGGGGTTGCAAACTCCCGAACCAGGAAAAGAAGACGAATTTTTTGAGCGCACCGAGCGATTCATTGGATCGCTGGAACGTGTGGCACTGGTACGAAGCGCCGGCGGCATGCGATTGGAATCGTAACGACTCTCCTGAGCTAGCGAATGGTTAGCTGGTAGGCTCCTTGGTTGTTGCCCCGCGCATCGACGGCATCGTTGACACGGAACAATAACCAGCAGTGTTGGTCGATTTGGATTTCCGTTTCTTTTTCAACCGAAAAGATTTTCAGCGGAGCAAGTCGTTGTCCGCGGGGTGTTGCGTTGGGCAACACACAGGCCAGCAACTGTCCCAGCGGGCGGCCGCGGTGGTACTTGATCGTGACGCCGGGGGGCTGAGAAATCCATGGCTTCGGCTGAGTGTCCAGGATCACTTCTCCGGTACCTTGAAGGGTCAGTTTGGTTCCGGGTGCGAATCGGACACCGGTCGATTGCCAACCGCGGCGGGCGTCGATCATGGCGTCGATCGTTTTTCCGTCCCAGGGAGGATCGTTTTCGGAGATCGCGAGACGTTGATGCGACCAGTCGAATCCGTAATCCAGGTCATCGCACATCACTCGCCAGCGCGCTGCCACAACGGGCCACTTCCTTTGGCCGATTTGCCGATAGAGCTGTTGGTTGAAGTCGGGCCCGTCACTTCCGTTTTTGGCTGCCGCAAAAAAGGCTTCGTGATACTCCGGGTAAGCATGAAACAACATCGCCGCTGCCCAGCTCCATCCGTACGTTTCCACGTTGCCGGTCAACGTTGGCCGGTAACGCATCACCGTTTCGATCGTCGGCACGCGACCTTCCTTGCGCAGCTCTTTGATCAGCTTGAATCGCCCCCAATAGGGCACATCGGTTCGGTTGCGGGGAATCTGGTTGATCTTGGTCGCTGCCCCTTGTCCCCGGTGGACCGCCAACATTTCCGCCGTCCCCTCCATGAACCAGGTCGGACCGGCGCCGCCGAAATGGAAGAAGGCCAGCGAATGGACTCCTTCATGCAACAGCAAGTGTCGCGTGTAGTATTCACTTTGCTGGGCAAGTACCCACACTGTGTTTCCGTGGGCATAACCGAACGGAAAATCGGGAATGTGATTGGGGATCAAACCCTGGCGCCGGAAACGTTCCTTGTCGCGTATGATGTAGGCTTTGACTTTCCAGTCGGCCAGCGCGTCGTCAGAAAGCTCCCAAAACTCGACCCACTGCCCCACGGCGGCGTCGAAAGAGGCCACCAGCGTTTCGGTTTCAGCCGCTGACGAAAGATCGGTGGTCAGTTCGATATACCTGCCGCTGCGCGTGACCAGGTCATCGGCGGCACCGGTGATCACAGGCGCTGCAACGAATAAAAAAAATGGAAAGACGATCCGTGTTCGATTCATTCTCACATTCTAACTTGAAACCGATCCTCCGCCGCACTGTCTGGATGCCGGCGATTTTACTGGTTGTCTGCGCCGCCGGTTGCGTGAGCCGCGCCGAAAGCGATGTGGTGGTCTATTCGGCGTTGGACCAGGAGTTTGCCGCGCCCATTTTGGATGCGTTTGAGCGGCACACGGACCACGAAACGGGGGTGATTCCGAAATTCGATGTCGAGTCGACCAAGACGGTGGGGCTGGTCAGCCGGATCATTGCCGAAGAAGAAAAACCGGTATGCGACCTTTTCTGGAACAATGAGATCATTCATACGGTGCGGCTGCAAAAGCTGGGACTCCTTCAATCGCGAGATTGGAATGTCGAACCGGGTTGGCCGACCGACATGATCGCCAGCGACGGTACCTGGTGTGGGTTTGCAGCGCGGGCCAGGGTGCTGATCGTGAACACCGATTTGCTCCAGGACTCCGACAGCTATCCACGATCGGTCGCTGAACTCGTCGATCCGCGCTGGGCAAAAAACTGCGCGATGGCTCGACCCCTGTTTGGAACGACGGCAACCCATTTTGCGGTCTTGCGTGAGACCAATGGCCGCCAGGAAGTGATCGAGCAGTTGAAACAGATTCGCGACAACGCCGTCATTTTGTCGGGCAACAAACAAGTCGCCTTGGCAGTGGCGGCGGGAGAGATCGCTTGGGGACTGACCGATACCGATGACGCGATCATCGAAAAGGATGCGGGCCGGCCGGTGGCAATCATTTTTCCGGATCAACTACCCGATCAGCCGGGAACGTTGCGGATTCCCAACACGATTGCGGTGATCAAGAACGCACCCCATACCGTTGCCGCTGGGCGATTGGCCGATTTTCTGGTTCGCCCCGAAATCGAAGACCGGCTGGCGATGGGCGACAGTAGCCAACTTCCGATCAGCCGCAAAAGCAAGTTTCCACCCCGAGTTTTACCCGAACAGCCGATTCGTTGGATGAGGGTGAACTTCGAGGACGCGGCCAACGATTGGGAGGACTGGTCGGACGAGCTGAAAAAGATATTTAGCCAGTAGGCTGCCAACCGTGTCGTGATCAGGCCGATTCGACCGTGGTGGAATGAAGCGTCTCTCCCTGCAGTCGATAGTTCTTTCCGTCCGGCGCGGCGAGGCGTTGCAGATGCGGACGCCGAATCATCTGCAAGCTCGATTTTTGCCCCGCTTGCGGCTGGTCGATCTGTTTGTCCGCGTTGGTGCCCCAAGCACGCAGTCGCCGCAGCAGTGCTCCCGACACCGGGCGCGGAACGCTTTCGGCTCGAGCGGCGATGACCGATTGATCTTCGCTCATCCGATACAATCGCCGCATGTCTTCGATGCGTACCAACGTGTCGGACTCTTGAATGAAAACCAATTCGCCGGTTGCCCGTTCCAAACCGGTTTGTCCAGCTGCTTCCATGCCCCGGGGCCGGCTGTGACGAACAACGCGTATCTGCGGGTATCGAGTGGCCAGTTCATCGAGCACTTCGGGGGTGGCGTCTTGGCTGCCGTCGTCCACCACCACCACTTCGGACACTTCGCGCGACAGGTCCGCTAGCGCGTCGAGCACCCGTTCGACTCGATCACAGATTTCGTGCTCGCCGTTACGAACGGGCAGAACCACAGACATTTTCGCGGCTTGTGTCATCGCTGTTGGGCCTCCGATTGGCGGCGTCGGGATGGGAGGGTGACGCTGGGACGATGAGATTTCATCCACAGCGCCGTTGTTTTGATTCGGCTTGGCCGGCGTCCCCGCATCAGCCGGCGGTGAAGGGATCTTGATGTTCCTGTCGTTCCGTCACTGACGGATAAACCTAAAATCATGAGCACCGTTGCTGTGACGATCGTTGCCCGGCAGGGATGGCGGCGGTAGCGGTCAACCGCCCGGATGCTTTTCCGGCCCCTTGCCGGGCAGGCCGATTGGCTCCATCCTCTGGGGTAGCGCCGTCAACCGGGTAGCGAAACTCGCCAAGAGTTTCGGCGGGATGGAGAACCACCGAAAGTCTTGGCGACTTTCGCTACCACCCAAGAAGCGATTTTTTCCAGATTGACGTGCCTGCACCCTGTCAACCTACCGGAGAAACGAATCATGAGTGCTGAATCACGACTTGCCCAGCTGGAACTTCAGTTGCCCCCAGCACCCAAACCGATGGGGGTTTACAAACCGATCGTGGTAGTCGGTGGAATCGCTTATTTGTCAGGCCACGGGCCGCTCAAGCCCGACGGTTCGCTCGTGAAGGGCCGGCTGGGATTGGACATGGATGTCGAAGCCGGCTACGACGCGGCGCGACTGACCGGGCTGGGATTGTTGGCGACGTTGCAGAACCACCTGGGCAGCCTCGATAAAGTCAAACGACTGGTCAAACTGCTCGGATTGGTACGCAGCACCGACGGGTTCGACCAACAGCCTGCGGTGATCAACGGTTGCAGTGAACTGTTTCGCGATGTTTTCGGCGAAGATCATGGCGTCGCAGCGCGTAGCGCTCTAGGAACCAACTCGCTGCCAGGCGGAATCGCCGTCGAAATCGAAGCGATTTTCGAAGTGGTGTAGGATCGTCTGATCTTACGGAAAGGCGACAATCAATCCGGCAACGGTTCCCGCTTCTACCAACACGGCGCGGCGATCGAGCGGCGGGCGTTGAAGCATCACCGGTGCGCACGATCCCGATCGGTAATAGCCCAACGTCGATTCGCAGTCACAGGGATGCCGAACCGTCATCAGGTAAGGCAGCATCGGAACGGTGGTAAAGAAACGAGCCCCGCTGGCAAACGGTTGCAGGTAGGGAAAACGTTCGTGCCCATGTCGTTCCAACATCCGATCCTCAAAATACCGCGGATGCGAAAAGGTATTGGCTGCCGCCCAGTTTGCCACTGACCAATTCCAATCGAGTCCGCGCGAGCTGGCGTCTTCGGGAAGCGGTCGAGCCGGCGACGGTTTTCCGCCGCGGAATCCTTCGGGGGCTCTGCCGTTTCCGATCGTGTCGGTCGCGATCGAGACAGCCGCCAACGGTGGAAGCGTCAGTTTTCCATCAATCACTTGAGGCAGCATCTGGCCGCGTTCCTTGACCATCGCCTCAATCTCTTGCTCGACCCGATCGGTCGACGTGTCACTAGGACTTTCCTGGGACATCGCCGCGCTGCCCGAAACAGCCAAACCAACGAGCCATGAAAGAGAAACTCGAACAATCGTGTTGGAGGTGGGTGACAAACTCATCTTTCGATCCATCGTAAAGTCAGTGGAGGCGTCTCTTTTTCCTTCGACTTTTCTCTGCCCGCAAGCTAGCTGCCAGCCAAACAGGTGACCGATCGCTACAACGGGAACAACCGTGACGGCTATTTTGCGGCAGGACCGATGTACTGTCGGGCAATGACGATGTTATCGAAAAAAACGATGTTGACGGCATTGTTGGTCCAGCGATCGGTCACATAGCTTTCGATGGACAACGCGTTGGCTTGTAGTTGCGGCGATGATCGCCAATCGATTCCCTTCCAATGCCCCAGTAACTTTCCATCGATCCAATATGCTTGTTCGCCATCGGGTCGGCCGGGAGTGTTGTGCTTGATCATGAATTCGGCACAGATCCACTGGTCCTTCTTGATCGCCGGTTGGTCGGCAACACGAAAAGCGTTTCCCCAATACTTGCCGCCAGGGCTGGCCGACATTTGGTGCCAGTAGCTGTAGAAATTCCATTTTCCCGGCGGCGAGTTTCTGCCCCAGTCGCCCCACGGTTCAAGCGCTGTCGAAAACCGCTGGTCGCCCCGCGGACGGACTCCCGCGCCACCAAACCCGCTCCATGCCTCGGCGCCCGTCCTCGCCCGGTTCGCTCGCAACGTGCAGAAGTGGTGCACGTAATCGCAATTGGTATCGAAACGGGTGTAAAAACGAATAAAGACTCGATCGTTGGATTCAAACCAGGTCGTCAAACCGCCGCCGGTGTTTTGGCCCAGTGTCGCGGTCACTTGCAGAGAGCGGTTTCCGACGATCGCCGCATCGTTCGGAAAACTCTTTAGCGACAACACACCACCGTCATCCCGCACTTCTCGCCAGCGGCGTCGGAAGTCGCCCGATTCAAAATTTTCGGCGAAGATCACGTCGGGATGTTGTTCGATCTTGCTGCCCGCTTCCGCGGCGATTCCCTGGCCCTGCGGCAGCCGGCTGCCGGCTGCCAAGTTGTTTTGGCCTGCCGGGTCGCCGGCGGCCGTTGCACCGTCGACAGGCAGCAGAGAGAAAACCGACAGGAAAATCAGTGCTTGAAGTTTCATCGGCATCGTCCAGATAGTTGTCGGCGATTTCTCCGCTCCTCGCTTCGCATGCGCGGAAGCCAGGAGCGGAGAACTGGCCGGCGAAGGGCTGAATTTGCCGGCGACGACGATTCCCCAGTCGATCGGCAAGCTATGTTTTGATACCCGATTGTGTCACAATCAACCCAAACGTCCGACAGCCAGCATAACCGGTTTCTTCCGTCATGGCCGAACCTTCTACCAAGCCGAAACCGCTGCGACCGCGAATGAGCCTGCCGGCACGACTTGGTTTTTCGGCGTTGTTTTTCGGAACGGCGATTTTTTTTGCCGTTCAAGGCGATTCTATCCTCGCAGCTGCCTTAGCGATCATTGGGATCGCCAGCTTCGGCGGCTATCGTGCCGGTGCCGCCTACATTGTTGGTACGCTGATCGCCATCACGGTCGCGATCATGCTTGCTCCGTCGATCGGCGTGTCCCAAGAGCAGCGGTTCACCCAGTGGTTTGGCACCACCGGATTGACCAATCGTCTGCTCAGCATCGGAACCATTGGAGTTTTGATTTCTTTCGCGGTGACGATGATCGCGTTCACGATCGCTGGTCTGTTTTTGGCCAACCGGCCACGGACCGACACCGTCAATCGCTGGATCGGTTTTGCGATCGGCGGCGCCGAGGGGGTTTTGGTGGTGATGTTGTTCCTAGGCGGATTGTTGATCATCGAACCGGCCGAACGGCAACGAGCCGATACCCGCGATCCGCTGGACCTTCGCGGCCAATTCGTATCGAAGTGGATCTTGAAAATCACCGACGAAATCCACAGCAGCCAAGTCGGACCACTGCTGGTCGCCAACAACCCATTCTTGGTGGTGCCGCAGTTGAACAAGGTGCAGGAGATTCAACAGAGCGTCCAAGTGCTCAGCAACCCGAAAAAGATTGATGAATTGATTCACCATCCATCGATCGAAAAACTGCAACAACGAGCGGAAGTGCAGCAGGCGGTTGACCAGCTGCTGAAGGATCCAGAAGTCCAGCGGATTCTGCAATCGGGAAAGCGACTCGACCGTGCCGCCGCGATGACGCTGATGAGCCACCCGGCTGTGCTGGAACTGATTGACCAGCCCGGCTTCGTCGAAGAAGCTTATCGAGTGATCAAAGAAACCAAGATCACCACTCCCTAGTGCTGCGGTCCTGTTGAAACAACCCTCGAACGCCGACTGATGATCGAATACTTGCTACTTCAGGTGCGCAACGCCGACGACCCGATGCTTCATCAAGAGGTCGATTGTTTTGCGCGAGCCCTTGGTTGTGACGCGTCGCACATCGCCGTCCACGATCTACTTGCCGGCGCGCCGACAAGCATCCAACTGGCTGCGGCCGACATCGTGTTGCTCGGTGGCAGTGGCGATTACTCGGTCGCCGAAGGGGGCGATTGGCTGGAACCTGCGCTTGACGCGATGAGGCAACTGCATGAAATGTCCAAGCCGACCTTCGCATCCTGCTGGGGCTTTCAGGCGATGGCCAAAGCGATGGGGGGCGAGGTCGTTACCGATCAAGAGCGTGCCGAACTCGGTTCGATCGAAGTACGGCTCACCGAGGCTGGCCGCAGCGATCGGCTTTTCGCGCCGCTGGGCGAGCGTTTCTTGGCACCAATGGGACACCAAGATTGCGTGACCCGTCTGCCGCCCGGTGCGATCCTGCTGGCTTCATCCCAAAAGGTAGAAAACCAGGCGTTTCGCTTCGATGGAAAACCGATCTATTGCACGCAATTTCATCCCGAACTCGATCGACACGCGCTGCTAGAACGGCTGCGAGCCTATCCGATCTACGTGCAGCGAATCTGCGGATTGACGATCGAGCAGTTTGCGGAACAATGCGAGGAAACGCCCGAAACCAACCAGATGCTCCGCCGGTTCGTCGAAACGGTCGGCTGCAACGTAGGATAGTCGGCGATTTCTCCGCTCCTCGCTTCGCATTCTCCTAGCAGCGAAAAGCTCTTCAAGTCGCGCTGGTTTCTTAGCCACGAAAGACGCAAAAACTTTTCGTGTCTTTTAATGCTTTTTGTGGCAATCTCATCAGGCAGTCCGATGGCTAGGAGCGGAGAGCTGGCCGACAACTACTTGTCGAGATTCTGTTCGATTTCGTCTTCACTTGGTCTCGGTGACGGGCAGCCGTCTGGGGGAACTTCGACACCGGCGGTCCACAGGATGGCGTTGAGCACGACTTTGCGGAAATCGTCATTTCGCCAGCTGTCGTGGTTGTGGGCTCCCGTGAAACCAAATCCACGTCCAGCGCTGGGCCGTTGGTAAGCCCAGGCCACGTGTTGGGTTTGGCCCGATTCGACCGCCTTGCGAACTGTCGGGTTGCCGCTGCGCGGGCCGTCTTTGCGGCGCAGCGTTTCCAGCGGCGGTACGTCGGTCAGGATCGGCGTGACCCCTTTCAAGTCGGGCACGAACCGCATGTGGTAGTACCACTCGTCGTTGACTCGGAAAGGTTTCACGCCGCGGGCGATCGGGTGATCAGGAAAATCTTTGAAGTGGGGCGTCCAATGCGGATTGACCGACCAGTCCAGGTCACAAAAGCCGCCCATCCACTCCAGAAATTTTTCACCCGGCTTCCCCTTCTCCGCTTCGGTTGCCCAGTGAATCATTACCACGCCCGTTCCCTTTTTCATCAGCTCATCGAACTCGTCCAAGTGAGGCTTCAAGACGTGCCCGCGATGACCGGTGCAAAAGATCACCACGGTGGCCGCATCGTCCAAGATCGATTTGTCTTCCGGATATCCGTAGTGCGGTACCAGCACCGCTTCGACGTCCAAGCCAGACTTGTTGAGCGCGTCGGCAAGAATCATGTTCCCGGCCCGATGTTCGTGCTTCATCCGGCCGTGACTCGGTTTGCCCGAGATCAATACGATCTTCGCTTTTTCGTCCGCCGGCGATGGCGTGATGAAAAACGACGTCAACAACGTGGCGATGAGAAAGGTTCGAACCATTGTTTTTCCTTTCGTGATACTCTGGTAAACCGGATGCGGCGGTCATTGGCTAATGATTTTTACTTCGTTCCAGTAAGCCCACTCGTTGCGCCAGTTGTTGGCGCGGTTTTCGATCAGCAGGTTGATTTTTTGACCAGCAAACCGAGTCAGATCGATGTCCAAATCGAGCCATTCGTCGGTGACCGAATCGGCGCCGACAATTTGGTCAGCGATGACTTCGCGGTTCGCCAGCACCCGCAGTTGCCAATCACCATGCGGATGATGGCTGACTCGCATTTTCAACCGCGTCGTTTTGTCTTTGGGAACATCGATGCTGCGACGCAAACGCGAGGGTGTGTTGCGATCTTTGGGATGAGTCTGGACGGCGACCGAGTTTCGGAAAGAGGAGTGGTGAACGACGCCTCCCTCGCCAACATCGCCGACCTTGAAACCAGGAGCCACTTTCTGAATGGTCCATTGCCAATGGGGACCGGGTTGATTTTTGCGAGGCGAGTTGACGTCGACGGCCACTTCACCGCTGACCAACCGCCGAGCAACAAACTCCTGCAGCGCCGGAATCTTTCCGCCAACGGCAAGCTGCAATGCTGCCTCGGGATATTCAGGCACCATCGGCTCCAGGGCAAACCAATACATTCGCGGCAGGTTGCTGTCGGCAGCGTCTTCGCCGTGGCCGCAAAGCCGGCTGAGAATCGGCAGGCGATGTTGGAAAGGCATTCGCTGCACCGCCGAAGCAAGGTACAGACGAACAATCGGCGACGAATCACTTTCGGCCATCGTCGCAAACTGCTGGCGTATCGAAGCATCAACGGTGGCACCACCTGACGCCTCGGCTACCTGGAACGCGTTGATGTCGGCGTCGTCACAAAGCAATTGAATCGCCCAAGACCGCACGTAGGGGTCTTCGTGTTTCAGCAGCGCCGCCAATTGATCTGTTTGCAGTCCTCCGGTCACATGCAGCGTCCAAAGCGCGCGAAGCCGCTTGCCCGACGTCGGCGCCGATTGAAACATCTGCCGCAATCGGGCATGAACCGCAGCCTGGTCCAGTTTGTCAGCGGCGGCGCGAGTGTGCAGCAACACGCGTGCTTGTCGCACATACCAATCATTGGCATGCATCTGCAAATCAACCAACTGCTGGTCTGAAAGACTCCGCAGCTCCGGCCGCTTGATTGGCTTGGCCCCGGCCGGCATGATCCGATAGATGCGTCCGCTGTTCGGAAAATTGATCGCGTTGCCGCAAACGTCGGTATCATGCCAATCCAGAATGTAGACGCCGCCTTCGGGACCGATTTCGACGCTGAAGCCGACCCACGCCAAATCGTTGGTGGGCATGAAATCGTCGCCATGCTTGCCGATGAAGCTCGATCCGTTGGGTTCAAGGACATCGGTCAGCACGGCATGTTCATGAATGTTGCACATGAACAACCGGTTGTGGTACTTCGCCGGAAACGCGTCGGCAAGGTAAATCCTCGCGCCGCCATGAGCCGACAAGTGGGTATGGTCGCGGATCGTCTTGATGTCGTCATAGATGTAGGGGTTGACGTGCGGACGGCTCTGCTTGTGATAAACGCCACCCTGAACAACATGAAACAGGTGGGGAATCACGCAGCAGGTGGCAAACCCCTGACCGTGATCGTCGAAATCGAAGCCCCACGGATTGGACAGTCCGCGCGCGAATACTTCGTATTTCTTTTTCGTCGGATGGTATCTCCAAATGCCTCCGTCAATGAACTGCCGGTTCGACGGGTCGTCCCCCGGTTTGCCGACGCGAGAATGGGTGAACACACCGTGGCATCCGTACAACCAACCGTCGGGCCCCCAGATAAAACTGTTCAACGTCTCATGGCGATCGTTGATTCCCCAGCCGTCCAGCAGCACTTCCGGAGGACCGTCCGGTCGGTCGTCCCCGTCGGCATCCGGAATGAAAGAAAGGTTGGGCGGTGATCCGACAAACACACCGCCGAATCCAAGCGCGATTCCGGAGGTGAAGGTCAGCTGGTCGGTAAACGTTTTCTTCTTGTCGAAAACGCCGTCGCTATCAGTATCTTCCAGGATTTGAATCCTGGTGACCCTGTCGTCGGTATGCTCGCGGCGGGTTCGATAGTTGAAGTTTTCAACGACCCAGATTCGACCCCGATCGTCGAAGCAAAACGCAATCGGTTCGCCGATATCGGGTTCCGAAGCAAAAATCGAAACGTCAAATCCGTCCGGAATCGACATGCGTTTGACCGCGTCGGCAGGTTTCAAAAACGGCGCGTTGCTGGTCCGATGTTGTTGTTTGGGCAGTTGATTGCGAGACTCCTGGCCGGCCGCCCAACCAGCAGTCAGCATCATGCCGACTGCAAAGAACGACGCTGCTACCCTGATGGATTTTTTCATTTTGCCGCCTCCACTTGCTGGGTCGTTCGCAGGTACTTGATCAGGTCGAACACTTCTTGATGTTTCAATTGATCCAATTGACCGTCGGGCATCATCGATTTGGCGGAAACTTTCCGATCCTCGATGTCTTCTTTCGCGATCACAACGGTCGGCTGTTCGACAGTCTTCAAGACAACTCGCCGGTTGTCTTCCTCGGCGATCACGCCGCTTAGCAATCTTCCGTCAATGGTCTGGATCAATACCATTTTGTAACCGTCGGGAACGTCGTAGCTGGGATCCACACTGTTCAGCAGGATGTAGTCCAAATTGGCGCGGTTGGAACCGGTCAAATCGGGACCGATCTTGCCTCCGGCACCGTACAACAAGTGGCAGGCGGCACACGTTTTTTCAAAAACCTTTCGGCCTCGCGACGCGTCGGCGTCGGCGATCGCATCGTCGGTGATCAGTTTTTTGTACTTAGCCATCATCTTTTCGCGGTCTTCGGCCAACTGCCGCACGTCACCGAAAATTTCAACGAACGAATTACCCAGAAGGATGTTGAGCGACCGGGCCACGTGCGCGGGAATATCGTCGCGGCTCACTTTCTTTTTCTCGATTGCGGTCAACAACGATTGGGCGTAAACCTTTCGGGTCGCCAGCGTTTCGATCACCGCTCGTCGCAGTTCGGGATTCCAACGGTCGTATCGGCCAAGCAACACTTCGCCCGCTTCCGGATGTTCGATCGACGCGAATCCGCGAATCGCCTCCAATCTCAAGCTGGGTTCGTCCAGGAGCGCGACCAGCATTCCACCAACCTGCTCATTCTGCTGGTTCAACAGCGATTGCAGGGCGGATCGCCGCGCTTCGATCTCCGCCGACCGGTTTCGCACTGTTTCTATAGCTCGGCGGACCGCCTCTTGGTCGCCAAAGATCTGCGAAAGCTGTTGTGATAGATCACGAACCGCTTCCTCTTTACTTGCGGCCAACTTGCGGCTTACTCGATTCCATTGGTCGGGAGCGGGCACGCTGCGCCGTCCGGCAAGCCCGCTGAGCATGCCGCGCATCAACGAAACTCGAACCGACGCATCATCGGTTTTGTCCAGAGTCCGCACCAAGAGTGCCAGCGTTTGTTGTTCGTCCAACGTCTCCGACGCGGTCGAAAAGAGAGGCAGCAAGCCAAGTACCAAAAATAGGCACACCTGTTTCATGTCGTCGCTCTGGTCATTGGGGAAGTTTTGCAGGTGTCATGGTAACCGCAACCTGCGGCAATTTCTCGTCGGCCGACTTGTCCCAAGTCGGCGAATTCTCCGAAATCGCTTCACACACGCACCAGCCAGTTCGCAGAACTGGCCGACGGTTCATCACCACGATCCGTACATCGCCCTCATCAACTCGATAGAATACTGCTTCTGGCAAGCGATTGGTGAAGTCCCACTAAGAAGACAATCGGAGGACCGTTTCATGCGACCATGGATCACGTTGTCCGTCGGCATTGCTGCGTTGTTGGCGATGTCGATTCGAACCACATCAGCGGCTGAACCATTGACGTGGGAGCCACCGGGGCCGAATCGGGCGGACGAACCGATTGCCCCCAAGTACTCCGCCTCGAAAGCGGTAAAGTTTTTGGATGCTGCCTCGGTAGATTGGCAAGACAAACATGCCTGCATGACTTGCCACACCAACTACGCTTATCTTTTCGCCAGACCGATGATCTCGGGCGACTCACCGGCGCATCGGAAAGTTCGCCAATTTGCCGAACAGCTGGTCGCCAAACGTTGGCAGCAAAAAGGTCCGCGTTGGGATGCGGAGGTGGTGGCGACCGCCGCGGCGTTGGCGTTCCATGACTCCAAGACTACCGGCAAGCTTCATCGGTTGACCCGCACGGCGCTCGATCGCATGTGGACGGTGCAACGAGAAGACGGCGGGTGGACTTGGCTCAAATGTGGTTGGCCGCCGATGGAATCAGACGATCACTACGGAGTCACGTTGGCGGCGATCGCCGTCGGCGTTGCGGCAGACGACTACGCCAAAACAGAACAAGCACAAAAAGGTCTGGCAGGCATTCGACGGTATCTGCGAGACCATCCGCCCAAGTCGGTTCATCATCGGGCGATGATGTTGTGGGCGTCCAGCTACGTCGACGGTTTGGTTACCGACGACGAGCGGAATGAATGGACGAAGCAGCTGCGGTCACTTCAGAAAAAGGATGGCGGTTGGGCGCTGGCGACGCTGGGCGATTGGAAACGTGCCGACGGCAGCCCACAAGACGTTGAAACGAGCGACGGGTACGGCACCGGTTTTGTCCTGTTCGTTCTTCGCCGCATCGGCACGCCGATCGAGTCCGATTCGATCCAGCGCGGAGTTCGCTGGCTAAAATCGCATCAACGAGAAAGCGGGCGTTGGTTCACCCGATCGCTGCACAGTGACGGTTCGCATTTCATCTCCCACGCCGGATCGGCGATGGCCATGATGGCGCTGGCCGAATGTGAAGCACTTTGATGGTTCCCCCCCGAAACCGCGCGACCGTGACGAGCCAGCTTTGCCGGGCGATGCCGGCACTGGCCAAACAAGATTGAAAAAACGAAAAAGGGAAACGCTTCCATTGTTACGCACCACCACTTTGCTGCTGTTGTTCCACGGAACTTTGTTGATGTCCTACGCCCAAGATTCGTCACCGGCTGGTTCCTACGATCGTCCTTCCGGTGATCCGCACCAAAGCCGATCGGCGGTGATCGCGACCCAAGGGATGGTGGCAACCAGCCATCCCCTGGCCGCCACGGCAGGATTGGACATTTTGAAGTCGGGCGGCAACGCGGTCGATGCGGCCATCGCGACCAATGCCATGTTGGGATTGGTCGAACCGATGAGCTGTGGAATCGGTGGCGATTTGTTTGTCATCTACTGGGACGCAGGGACCGAGCGTCTGTATGGTTTGAACGCCAGCGGACGCAGCCCCCACGCGATCAGCCGAAAGGTGTTTGCCGACAAGGGACTGAGAGAAATTCCTGTCGAAGGGCCCCTTGCCTGGTCAGTTCCCGGCTGCGTCGATGGTTGGTTCGAATTGCATGCCCGCTTCGGTTCCAAAACGTTTGCGGAGATCCTGCGGCAGCCGATTGACTATGGCCGAAACGGTTTTGCGGTCAGCGAGATCATTGCCGGTTATTGGAAGGGCGCCGAAAAGCAATTGGCCAAGTACCCCGATTCGGCGGCGACTTTCCTGGTCGACGGCCGGGCTCCCAGCGAAGGGATGGTGGTTCGCAATCCGAATCTTGCCCGCAGCTATGAATTGATTGCTCAACGTGGACGCGACGAATTCTATCGTGGCTCGATCGCTGAGCGGATCGTTGAATTCAGCGAAGCCAATGGCGGTTTTTTGGCGATGAAAGATTTCGCCGACCACACCTCCACCTGGATCGATCCGGTGTCGACCCGTTACCGCGGGTACGACGTTTGGGAACTTCCCCCCAACGGACAAGGAATCGCCGCCCTGGAAATGCTCAACGTGCTGGAAGGTTACGACCTCCAAGCATTGGGCCGGCAAAGTCCTGAATATCTGCACTTGCTGGTCGAAGCAAAAAAGTTGGCGTTTGCCGACCGGGCCAAGTTCTATTCGGATCCCGAATTCAATCGCCTGCCCGTCGCGGAATTGATTTCCAAACCGTACGCCGATCGGCAGCGAAAGCGAATCGATCCGAACAAAGCGGCAACCAGAGTCGAAGCGGGCGATCCGAAATTGCAGCACGGCGACACGGTCTACCTGACGGTCGTGGATAAGGATCGCAACTGCTGTTCGTTCATTCAAAGCAACTATTTCGGTTTCGGATCGAAAATGACTCCCGGTGACGTCGGATTTGCGCTGCAAAACCGTGGCGCACTCTTTGCCCTCTCGGAGGATCATCTCAATCGGCTTGAGCCTCACAAGCGACCGTTTCACACCATCATTCCCGCGATGGTGACCAAGGAGGGAAAGCCGTGGCTTTGTTTCGGGGTGATGGGTGGCGACATGCAGCCTCAAGGTCATGTGCAGGTGTTGGTCAACATGATCGACTTTGGCATGAATGTGCAGGCTACCGGAGACGCGCCGCGAGTTCGGCACGTCGGCTCGGCACAACCGACCGGCAAACCGATGGCCGCCGGTGGGGGCAGCGTGAATGTCGAAAGCGGAATCCCCGAAACCGCGGTGCGAGGCCTGCTTCGACGAGGCCACAAAGTCAGCCGAGCAATCGGCGGATTTGGTGGTTATCAAGGCATCCGTATCGATTGGGAAAACGGAACGCTGCACGGAGGCACCGAACCGCGCAAAGACGGGATCGCAATCGGTTATTGAAGTAGCGAAACTCGCCAAGAGTTTCGGTCCCGTCGGCAAAACCGAGGCTGCCGAAAGTCTTGACGACTTTCGCTACGAGTTCAGCGACTCGTGGGTGAGGGCTACAAGGCGTCGGAGTAGCCGGCCAGCGGTCGCACTTCGACGTTCCCGCCAGCCGCCAGTATGGGGCAGCCTTTCGCCAACTCGCACGCCTGATCGATGTCGTCGGCCTGCAAAATCGAGTAACCGCCGACCAACTCCTTGGCTTCGATAAACGGTCCGTCGGAAACCGCGCCATCCGGCGACACCCTTTTTCCCGTCGGCAGAAGGCCATCACCACCATCGATGATCGCCGACCCAAGCTCCTTGAACCATTCGCCCCATGCTGCCATCGCGGCTTGCATCTCTTCCGGGCTCGGTTGACGCTCCTGATCCGCATTGTTTCGATACACAAACAAAAACTTGGCCATGATTTGGTTCCCTTTCACGGAGATGACGTACAGAAATGGCGTTTTTTGCGGCGTTTTTGCCGCCTTCATCCTACTGACGAACGAGGATGTCGCATCAGGACACCAAAGGCAGATTTTTTCGAGTTTCTTCTCGTCAGGTCACTCCGCCCGTCGGGCCAGAGGTTTGCACCCGTACTGTAACATCCCTTCCTTTTCCACTTTTCGCCTTGCCAGCGAGCGTCGCTTCGATACGTTGAAAGGAATGCTTCTCTGCTGAACCAGGAATTCCGGCGATGGTGGTTTCACTTGTCCGTTCATGTTGGCGGTGGTCACTTCTTGTCTCGCTGCTCTTAAGCTGTGCGATCGACGCTCGTGCGCAGCAGCCCTTTGCGATTCAATCGGTCACCCAACGACCGTTTGTTACCGGCGTCACTCCGGTGATTGGCCCTGGCGGATTTGTCGGCGGTGTGTTGGTGAATCCCCAGGGAGTCGTCAGCCGCCCGGCTCAAGACGCGTCGGAACAGAACTCGCTGCAAAACCAACGAATACGAGCTCGCCAGTTGCAGGCGAAAGTGCCAGATGGCCCGGCGCGGCAAAAAGAACTCCTGGCGCTAACGAAGATGCGGATGATCTCGTTGAAGAAGCTGGACGTGGCGCTGTCGGAGCTGGTTGATCGCCGAGAGTCGCCGTCGGAAGAAATGTTTTTCCTGGCAGGGCTGCAACGGATCGAGTTCATTTTTGTGTTCCCGCAACAGGGTGACGTCGTATTGGCCGGACCTGCCGAACCCTGGCGGGTCGCCGCCGGTGGCGAAGTCGTGGGGATGACATCGGGACTGCCCGCCATGCGGCTGGATGACTTGATCGACGCGCTGCGGATCGCCGACTCGGCTCGTTCCACCGGGATCTCGTGTTCCATCGAACCGACTCCGGAGGGACTTCGGCGGTACGCAAAGCTGATTGGTTCGCGGCGGTTTTCATTTCAGAACCGATCCAGCAGGGGGCGTCCGCCAGGATTTGACCAATCGGTTCGAGCGATGCAGCAGGCGATGGGAACTCAACAGGTTCTTGTCGATGGTGTTCCAACTGACAGCCACTTTGCCAGGGTCTTGGTTGGGGCAGACTACATCATGAAGCTGCTGGCGATGGGATTGGAGGAGTCACCGATCGCCGACATGCCGGGTTATCTGCAAATGTTGAGCCGGCAGCACACCGGCCCGCAAATCGCATCTCCCAGATGGTGGATGACGCCGAACTACCAACCGGTGACCCATTCGGCCGATCGATTGGCTTGGCGGATCCGCGGTCAGGGTGTGAAGACGTTGACCGAAGACAGTTTTCTTGGCGACGACGGCAAACGATCTGTTTCTCGTGATGCCAATCCGATCGCCCTTCGATGGGCGGACTCGATGACGGAGAATTTTGAACAGCTTGTGACCGCCTTTCCGGTGTTCGGTCAACTTCGTGGCTGCATGGACATGGCGGTCGCCGGCGCTTTGATTGCCCAGCGAGATTTATGGAACGTTGCAAATTGTCAGTTGGAAGTCCTGCTCGATTCTTCCCGGCTTCGTGGCCCTCGGCTTCAGGTTCCGACAACGGTCGATTCCCAAGCATCGTTTGTTCGCGGCCGGGCCGGTTGGATCGTCGCGGTTTCGGGAGGCGTCGAAATCGATCCTTGGTCCGTGGTCGACAACGCTGAGTTGGATGAATCTTTGGACATGCCCTACGACCGCGCCGCCCAAACGGCTGGCGATCGATGGTGGTGGTGAGACGTTTCTGGATCGCCGACTTGTTCCCAAGTCGGTAAAGTTCAGGATCGCCGACTTGGGGACAAGCCGGCCTACTTACGACGGACGGGCCGAGACAAACAGGTGGCGAAATTCTTTGGGAACACGTTGGAGTTGTTTGGCGGAGATTCGTAGTGGCAGTTGTTCGTCGAAGTTTTTCTCTTCGTGAAACCAAGGCCGGCGATAGACGATGTACAAAATGGGCCGGTCACGATCACTGCGGTTCGCCATGCCGGCGTGAATCAGACGATAATCCATCAAGTAGACGTCACCCGCTTTTGCCAGCGGCAATGCCGCTCCGTCCCACGACGATTCGGCCACGATTCTTTGCAGCCGATCGCGTGCTCCGATCTGTGAGTGCGACCCTTCCCAGATCGCCGTCGTGCCCGTCTTCTCGTCGAGGTCCACCAGCGGCACGACAACCGTGATCGCATGTGGCGGCAAAGACGCGCAAAGCTGCTCCGACTCGAACAGCGGCGGGTAATCAAAATGGGCTGGTTGAGCCTCGGCACCCGCCATCGCCAAAACCGCTCCGAAACTGGAAATGTTGCAGTCCTGCCCCAACAGATCTCGAAGGATCGGCATCCACACCGGATTGGCGTAGAGCATCGGTGTTTGGAACGGCGGCTTGATTTTGACGGTGATCATGTACCGATCGTCGCCCACCGCGGCGTGCCGTTTTCGCAACGTCGCCCTACTCCGTTGGCCGTATCGGTCAACAAACGCCTGATGCAATTGGTCGACCAGCCGGCAGGGAAGCACATTCTCCATCCATAGGGCACCATGCTGAACAAACAACTCTGCGGCCTCTCGCCGCGTCGCTTCGTCCAGTGACCGCTGAGTACCGGCGGGTCGCTGCAGTTTTGATTTCATAGATCGCGCTTGATGTCTGTCTTCGCGCTGAACCACAGCGGCGAAACATCGCTCCTTGGCCGGTATTCAGCATCACTCCTATCGAGGGCCTGGACCTGCTAGTGATCCGAGCCCGAGGTGACGCCAGCGAAGACGAATGGAATCGACACCAAGGAAAAAAACGGAAGCGGATGGGAATCGAACCCACCAGGCATCGTTTCGGACGCCTCACCGGTTTTGAAGACCGGGGCGCTCACCAGAGTCACAAACGCTTCCTCGGAGCAGGAATTGCTCAGCTAAAAATGCTAAGTTGCATTGTAGCCGCTGACAACCGCCACCGTTTCTCTGAGGGATCCTAGGCATGCCAAGAGTCTTCTGCTTGATCGCCGTCGTCTGTTGTTTGATGCCGGCGGTGTACAGTCAATCGGTCGAAAACTACAGTCCTCGCACGGTGCTGAAAAAGCCGATACGGGCGATCACCGATCCGCCGATTGTCGCCGCCGCCGATGCGGAACTGTCCGACAACGAGCTGATCATTGGAGTGGAAATTGACGGCCAGGCGCGCGCCTATCCCATCAATCAATTGACGGGACCGCGGCGAGAAATCATCAATGATGAACTGGCAGGTACCGCCATCGCCGCGACCTGGTGACACCTTTGTCACAACGGCGTCGTGTACGTCCGCGAAGTTGATAACCAAGTTTTGACCTTTCGCGTTTCCGGAAAACTGTGGATGCGCAGCCTGGTGATGAGTGACGTGGAAACCGACACCGAATGGGCACACCTGCTGGGCCGAGCGATGGCCGGAAAGCTGAAAGGCAAAACGCTAGAACCGCTGATCACCGACATGGTGACCTGGTCGGTTTGGCGAGCACAGTACCCGGATACGACCGTTTTGAACATGTCGCGAACGTCACGAAACTACACTCGTGAGTTCTATCGTGATCCGGCAGCGTTCGTTTTCGGCTTTGAGGTCGACGGAAAAGCCTGGGCATTGCCGATGGAAAAAATGAACCGGCATACCGTGCACCCGTTCAAGATCGGCCAGCTGCCGCTATTGGCGACGTTTGAAAAGGAAGGCGCGGTCACCCACCTGTTTGAAACCGAAGTCGATAACCGCCAACTTGATTTTTCCCGGGTCGACGAAATGACGATGCGAGATCAACAAACCGGCAGCCACTGGAAAATCACCACCGGCGAAGCGATCGCCGGACCGTTGAAAGGAAAATTGTTGAACCAGCGCGTCGGGATCATGTCCTTCCGAAAAGCATGGCGGAATTTTTACCCTCAGTCTCGCGATGTCGAATTTTAGCTGGACAGCGCCACTTTGAGTCGAAAATGCAGCTTTTTCCAGTGTTTCGTACTCGTACTCAGGCGTTTCGCCGGTACTCGTACTCCTACTCGATGGGAGCGTTTCACATTGAGATCGAGTAGGAGTACCACTTCGTTGAGTACGAGTACGAAAAGCTTGAAACTCGATCGCGCTTGCGCAATCGTTCACCACATTTTTTCTTCAACCGACACAAAGTGGCGGCGTCCAGCTAGAGCCGCTCCCGTGCCAGTACCGCAGGCACGATCTGTTTCTTGCTGAAAGAATCTCATGACCGACTTGCCGACCCGATGGACTCCCTGGATCGTTCTGCTTTTAACGCTGGCGATCACGAATCACGCCACCGCGGATGCCGCACGTCGGTGGCTCCATGGCGAAAAAGCGAAAAGAATTCTGGAGAAGGGCGATCGTTGGCAACTGAGCGCCAAAGAACTCGCAACGGTTGAATGATCGCAAAGCAGAATCGCAGCAAAAGTCGCCAAGACCTTCGGCAACTCCTCCCACGTCTGTTCACTCCCACTCTCTCCCTCCTCGTTCCCACGCTCCTGCGTGGGAACGTCCCGATTTTCCGCTCCTCCTCGTTCCCACGCTCCCGCGTGGGAACGTCTTGGTTTTCCGCTCCGCGGACCACGCAAGAGTGACCGCGGAGCGGTCGCCGCAATGTTCCCACGCAGGAGCGTGGGAACAAGGAGAGTGAAAAAAGCTATTTCCCCTCCTTTTTATTCATTGACATTTCGTGACATTACGATATATTGACATATAAAAGGAGTCGACATGCCCAAGAAAGCCAAGCGTGACCGAAAGCCGGCTGGAAGCGTCCATTCGTTTGTCGATGCGGCCGAGTGCCTCAAGGCGCTGGCCCATCCCGTTCGCTTGCGGATTGTGCAGATGCTGCTTCACGGCCAATTCACCGTGGGCGAGTTGGCCGAAGATTGCCAGGTGCCGGACAATGTCGCTTCGGAACACCTGCGGCTTCTGCAACGCTGCGGTTTTTTGGTCAGCCAGCGAGACGGACGGCGAGTCTACTACCAGGTCGCCGAGCCGCATTTGAGTCAATTGATGGCCTGCATCGAGGGGCGTTTTCTGTCTCAAGGTGCCTGACTCTTTTATCCAAAACTGATCGTCCTATAACGATTGAATTGCGGGGAGCAACGAAATGAAAACGATTTCACCACAACAGTTGGTCGACAAGTGGCAGTCGGAAGAAGTGGACTTGATCGACGTTCGCACTCCGGTGGAGTTTCGTGAAGTCCACGCCGAAGGGGCGCGCAACGTACCGCTCGACTCGCTCGATCCCGGCACGTTCATGCAATCGCGAAACGGCAGCGCCGGCAAAACGCTTTACGTCATCTGCCGAAGCGGCAATCGTTCCAGCATGGCCTACGAAAAGTTTGTTTCGGCTGGATTTGACAACGTGATCAACGTCGACGGCGGCACACAGGCTTGGGAACAGGCCGACCTTCCGGTCGTACGTGGCAAGAAAGCGATGTCACTGGAACGCCAGGTACGCATCGCGGCTGGGGCGTTGGTGCTGCTGGGTGTGGGGCTAGCCCAGTTGAACCCCTACTTGATCGGGCTATCGGCGTTCGTCGGTGCCGGCCTGATCTTTGCCGGCGTAACTGACACGTGTGCCATGGGCATGTTGATTGCCAAAATGCCATGGAACCAGGTTCGCGACTGCGAAGAAGGATCCTGTTCGGTCGGTTAACCGTTGCGATGACCAAAGCCAGCTTGGGCGATCGCATCGAGGGTGACGATCTCGGCCCGCTGGCCCGCATCGCTGACCAGCTTGCCGATCAGATCCACCGCTTTGAATTGCGGATCGACCACGTGCAAACATGACGGATGGGCCAGGAAGTCAAAGACGGCTTGATGCTCAATCGCCCAGGCGACCGATTCGCGAATCGCGTCCAAGAACCAATCGAGTTTCCACCTGCCGGTACGAAAGGCACCAATATCACTGATCGGGCTCATCGGAATCTCGATCAGTCCGTCAGGATAAACGAAGGGCTGTGAATCGGCCTGGGCGTTGACGATCGAATCGACGACTGCGCGGCTTGGCTTTTCCATTGGATCGGTGTAACGATGTTGTGGATAAAGACTGCTGACCCAGCCGTAGCCCAGGTTTTGCAGCATCGACCGGATGGCCGGTTGATGGCGAAGTCCGTCGCGGAAACCACCGGGCGTACGAAACCCGTTTGCCGCGATGCCAAGTCGCTCCTTCATTGCGATTTCGCAAAGTCGTATGTTGTCGCGAATCAACTCGCGCGGCGTTCGTCCGCGAGCCAGCCAGGGAGAACGTTGGAAGCGAAATTGAACCTGTTCTAACTCGGTCGCCGTAACGTTGACGTGATCGTAGGTGTGGTTGCCAACGGGATGACCGGCCCGAACGATTTCTCGCAACCAATCGACGTTTTCCTGCTCGAAGACTCGGCCGACGGCAAAGAAGTGAACCTTCGCCCCCGCTTCGCCGACTCGCCGGGCAACTTCGGCGGCGTAGCGCTTGGTCGGTTCATCCAGGTTCCCTTTTTCGTAGTCCCAGTGGGTTGTCTGGCGAGTGGGGAAATTGCGGCTCATTTCCAGGTCAAAAGTGATTGCAATTTGGGCCTTCTTTTCCGCTCGGTTCGCTGCCAATGGCTGTGTCGCCGCGGCGGCCGTACAACCGGCAAGGAACGCTCGCCTTGATAGCGGGGCTGAAACTTTCATCATCGTGATTTCACTTTGACCCAGGAAATTTGAGTGATCAGTTGATTCAGCGATGCATACGAAATGGCAGCGTTGACTGCAAACCGCGGCGAGCGGTTGGCGGGAAAGGTCGCCAATGTCGCATCGCCAACCAGGAAGACATTGAAATCCTTCGACAGGTTTTCGTAACCGGCCGTCGTTCGGCAAAAACACATGTCGGCCGCATAGCCGGTCAGCAACACGTGTCGCACACCGCTATCGACAAGGAATTTTCGCAGCGGCTGGTATCCCTCGTCATCATAAATCACGATATCGTCGGAATGGACGTCCAAGTGAGAGGTCACCGGAATCGGCAGCTCCCAGAAACCGGCGCCGTTGTACCGCGAACCGGCATCGAGTCCGGGAAACCGCCCGAAATAATCCTTGACCGGTTTGTCGGTCGACAAAGCGAACGACGCAGGCAACGGTTCCCCAACGTATCGAAAGCTCTTCAGTTTGGCCGACAATTCCTTGGCCCCTTCCGCCTGCTGGGCTGCTGTCGGGCGGTGGTTGAAGGACCGATACAACTTTTTGCGTATCGGATCCTTCTTCCCGGGGAGGCTGTACATCACGCAGGCGACTTTACCACGCAGTGAGTTGAGAAATGGCTGAACGATCTGCTGGGTATGTCGGGCGGCCAAGCGGTTCTTTTCCTGCGTACAAAAATCGGCGACGCCGGCCGGTTGCGGAGTGATCCAACCATGATCGTCATCGATGCCCCACGGATGCACCATGATGACGGCGGTTTGCGATGCATCAAGCTGGTTGGGGATTTCGATGATTCCACGGGCGTTGTACGAAAACCGCCAAGCCCTCACCCGCAGGTCGGCATCGTCATCCATCACCAGCGGCGCGGCTTGGAAATGATTTTGTTCGATGATCGGCTCGAAAAACTCAGGATGATCGGCCAACAACGGTTGTGGATTGTCGATTCGAACGAGCTTGTTGAGGTAGGTTCGCGTCGGCTCTGCCGCGGTGGAAAGGGTCAGCTGCGTGGCGAACAACAGAACAAAAAGGATGCAGCGAAACACTAGCAGATTTCCCGGCGTTTGGATTTAGCGGACTGCAAGTTCAGCGTTTTTCGGATTGCAGATACGCAAACAGATCACGAAGTTGTTGTGGTTGGAAACGGCGATACAAATCATCTGGCATCATCGAAACAGGCGACTCGTGCAGGCTTTCGATTTCACCCGCCGCAATGGCGATTCGTTCGTTCTTTGCATTGACTAGCGTCACACCAGCATCGTCACGAACGGCGGGAAGTCCCACCAACACTCGGCCGTCGGTGGTCTGGACCACGACGTTCACATATTCCTTGCGAATGACACTGCTTGGATCGACCAAACTGACAAGCAGGAAGTTTCGATCCGTGCGATTGGCGGTGGTCAAATCGGGGCCGATTTCAGTACCCTCGCCCAAAAAACGGTGGCACGTCGCGCAATGTTTCTGGAACAAAACCTTTCCAGCATCGACGTTGCCACTGCCAGCGCGCAGGTCGTTGCCCAGTCGCCTGACTTCGGCCAGCTTCTCCCCACGTGAAGCCCCCTGCAGCTTGCCCCAGTGCTTGGCGACCAGGGCGTCAAGTTGCCGGTCTTCAAAAAAGGCAACTCGGCGGATCTGATCAAGCGGAGTTGTCGCGGCTTCGACCCGACCATCGTCAACCGCTTCCAGCCATGCTTTTGTAGTCTCCTTGCGAGCGAGCAAAGTTTCGCGAATTTGCGATCGAATGATCTCCGACTCGGAGGCGCCATGCAAGTCAATCAGGCGGGAAGCCAACCGTGGATCGTCGCCACGGCCAAGCGACTTCAGCGCTGCAACACGAACCGCTTGCGGCGCGTCGGAGTTTGCCAGTTCAACAAGCGAAGGAAGCGAACTGGCATCGGCAGATTCAGTCATCGCATTCAAAGCAGCAACACGTCGATCGGTTTCTGCCTGCGAATCCAAAGCAATTTGGAAAGCCGCTTGGACTGCTTCCTGTCGTCCCAGTGCAATGTTCAGCTGCATCAGGATCAGATCACGACGATTTTCTTGCCAACGCTCCAGCGCAAGTTTCGAGATTTCGTGATCGGCTGTCGATGCGCGATGCTGCTGATCTTGGGGGATTTCACGCCAACCTTGCAGCACCGATTTCCATAAAGAGTCCGGCGAGTTATTGTCGGGAGCGGCACGAAGCAATCGGCCGACCGAGTCGAAACCGTCCGCAGTTCCCTCGGCGGTGTAGCGCCGAACCAAACGAGGCAGCAGAGTTTCGGTGCTTAGCCGAGATTCCCAATGGGTCGGGGCAACGAAACACCGAATCATTTCCTCGCGGTTGCTGACACATTGTTTCTCAATAGCCCACCACCACAGTAGTGGCAGGTACGGATCATCGCTGTCCCTGTCACATGTGATCCCGGCGTTGATCACCGGCAAAGCCTGGTGGGGCGGAAGCCGAGCGGCGGTACAAGCGATTTGCTGCCGAACGGTGGGTGACGACTCCTGGTGGGCCAATCGTTCCAAGCGGCCGGCCAACGGACGGGAGATAGCCCGCGCTTCGTCTCCCAACAAACGCAACATCCAGCTGCGCACCGGCGGGTGGGGGCTATCCAACAGTTCAATCGCCAGCGATGGGTCGGCTGTCAGTCCTTTCGCGGAACGGTTCAGCGCCCCGACAGCATGAAGCGACCACAATGCTTCCAGCGCGATCGTTTCGTCGGTCGACCGCAACGCCATCTCGCGAAGCGAATCGCCCACCGACGACGCTTGTCGGCGCGAAAGTTCTTGCCTTGCCCGGCGCACGTACCATTGGCTTGGATGTTCGTGAAGCTTCAGCAATTCAGCGGTGGTCAACTTGGCAAAGTCGATCGGCGCCGCGCGCTTGGTACCACGTGCAGCAATGCGGTAGATCCGGCCATTCGAGCGGTCCCAATCGGCGTCGGGGTCAGGATGGGCGGTTCGAGCGTCGTGCCAATCGGCAACGTAAATCGCCCCATCGGGTCCCATGGTCAGATCGGTCGGAGCAAACCAGGCGTCGTTTGCTGCCAACAACGTGCCACCATGAGTGGTTGTGAAAGTCGACCCATCGGGTGTGATGGCATGCCAATGCACGCCGTGTCCCAGCAGATCGCCGGCGATGTACTTGCCGCGAAACGATTTTGGGAACGAATCGCCTTGGTAAACGATTCCGCCAACGGTGACATGTCCGCCGGTGAAGTTCTGATGCGGAGCGTGTTGAAAGTAACCGTACGCATGCGGGTTGTGCAGCGCCCCATGCTTGGCAAACGATTTGATGAAATAGCCGCCCTGAACTCCGTGCAGCAAGACGTACCCGCCGTAGTTGGTGCTGTAAAGCAAGTTCCCTGCCCGATCAAAATCCAACCCCCAAGAATTGCCGCCCCCTTCGCAAAACAATTCAAAGGCTTGTGTTTGCGGGTGATACCGCCAGACACCTTGTTGGAATTCGATGCCGCGGATGTTGGCCGTCACCGTGCTGCCCTGACACCCGTATAGCCATCCATCTGGCCCGAAGGTAAGTGAATTGGCCACGCTGTGGGCGTCTTCCATGCCGAACCCGCGCAGCAGTACCTCCGGATCGCTGTCGGGCACATCATCACGATCTTTGTCGGGATAGAAAAGAAGGTAGGGAACGTTCAACACGTACACACCGCCGTTTCCCAACGCGATTCCGGAGGCGAGATTCAAATCGCTGACGAAGTCGCGTCCCGAATCCATTCGTCCGTCACCATCGGTGTCTTCCAAGATCGTGATCCGGTCGGCCCCCTTGGGACCGTGTGGCGGTGGCGGGGGAACGCGATCGTATTGAGTGCGTGAATAACGATCCACTTTGACCCGCGACAACCCTTCCGGATTCGGGTACTGCAAATATTGGACGACCCATAAACGCCCCCGATCATCGAACTCAATACAAACCGGTTGCCGTACCAACGGTTCGCAGGCAACAAGCTCCACCTCGAAACCCGCGGCAGGCGTCATCCGAACCACGGCATCGTTGGGATCAAAACCTTGGCCTTGTAGCTGCGGCAGGGCAAGCAACAACTCAATCGCGGCGATGACGATCCAGCGAAATCGCACCGAACAACCTTGGAGGCAAAAGCGAGGCGGGGAAGGAATGCGGAGGCGCGACCATTATAACCGGCGACGCGCTACCAATCGGTTCGCGGCGAGAGCTGTTTTCCGCCGGCTCGCCGGCATGGTAGGATGGCGTGTTCCTTCCAACCGTCGGTGGGCAAACAGGTGACTTGACTGATGCTTCGTTTTACTTCGGGCCGCCCCTTCACCAATTGCACAGGCTTCTCACGGCGGAGTTTCCTTGCCGCGGGAACGTTGGGGATTTCCGGTTTCAGCCTGCCGGAATTGCTTGCCGCCGAAGCGGCTGCGGAAAAGAAGTCCTCTGAGAAATCGATCATCGTGATTCATCTCGACGGCGGTCCGCCGCAGATGGACTTGATTGACCCCAAGCCCGATGCGCCGATGGAACTGCGAAGTCCCTTTGCGCCCATCAAGACGGCGGTCCCCGGCCTTCGATTGACCGAACTGATGCCGCACTGTGCGAAGATCGCGGACAAGCTGGTGCTGCTGCGCTCGCTGGTCGGTTCGGACGGCAAACACCATGCTTTCCAGTGCCAGTCGGGATACAAAGAGAACGTGCTTCGATCGATCGGCGGCCGACCGGCGCTCGGTTGCGTGGTCAACCATTTGCTCGGTACGCCGCAAGACGACGTGCCCAACTTTGTCGACCTGATGCAGGGGCGGCCTCTCGTTCGCAATAGCGCACGTCCCGGTTTTCTTGGTCCCGCCGTCAAGCCGTTTCGACCCGATATTTCGGACCGCTGGAAGCGCGAGCTTGAAGAGGGCATGAAAGGGGAACTGGCTCGGCTGGGAAGCGGCCACAAAACCAAACTGAACTTGATCGAAGACATTCCCGTTTCACGGTTGGATGATCGGCTGGAGCTGCTCAAAAGCATTGACGGTTTCAATCGTTCTCTTGATCCCTCCGGTTCCATGGAGGCGATGGACCACTTCACTCAACAGGCTTACCGAGTGCTGACTTCCGGTGAGTTTGCCGCCGCGATGGATATCGATCGTGAAGACGCCAAGATGATCGAACATTACACGCCGAAGACAAACGGGTCTGGCACGCAGTTCTATACCAGCGAAGGCCCCGATGCGGCGTTGAAGTTCTTGCTGGCACGCCGTCTGATCGAAGCGGGTGTGCGCGTGGTGAGTTTGTCGCTCAGCGATTTCGATACGCATTCGGATAACAACGGCCGGATGGCGCACCTCGGGCCATTGTTTGATTTCGGATTTCACGCGTTGGTGACCGACTTGGAATCGCGCGGCATGTTGGACGACGTGACGGTGTTGGCTTGGGGTGAATTCGGCCGTACACCGAAAGTCAACCCCAAGGGCGGTCGTGACCACTGGCCTCGATTGTCCATGGGCATGATGGCCGGAGGCGCAGCCGGCGGAGGCGTGGTTTTGGGAGCGACCGATCGGGTTGCTGGTGAAGTGACCAGCCGTCCGATCGCCTACGCAGATGTTGTCGCGACACTCTACCATCGACTCGGTATCGATCCGCAAACGGTGATCCACGACCGCACCGGCCGTCCACATGTGCTGATGGACGACGGAGAAGTGATTCGAGAATTGGTCTAGTTCACGCTTTCCGTACTCGTACTCCTACTTGATTTCCATGTGAAACGGTCCCATCGAGTAGGAGTACGAGTACCGGCGAAACGCCTGCGTACGAGTACGATCATAAAACAGCGAAGCGATTTCGGAGAAATCGCCGACGTTATGCCCAACGAGATTCAGAACACATCCATGAAACAACATCTCGCTCTAACCATTCTTTTCTTTTCGTTCACTCAGTTCGCTGCCGCCGATTCGCCGAGTGTGCTGTTCATTGCGGTGGATGATCTGAACGATTGGATCGGTTGCATGAAGGGACATCCTCAAGCTTTGACCCCGAATATCGATCGGCTTGCCGCGCGAGGGATGCTGTTCACCAATGCCCACTGCGCGGCCCCGGCCTGCAATCCTTCTCGAGCGGCGATTTCGAGCGGTCGAATGCCGAACGTGACGAAAGTCTGGTCGAATCGTTCTGGAACCATGGACAAGGTTTATCCGGGAGCACGCCAGCTGCCGACGGCTTTCAACGAAGCGGGGTATTCGACGGCCGGAACGGGCAAGCTGTTTCACAAGAAGGTACAAGCGGAATTCGATCAGTTCCAACGCTATGAACAACGTTGGAGTCCGTTTCCTAGCGAAGCGGTCCGATACACCGATGCTGAATTGCCCAGCAAAGGCAGCGAGAATCCGCGACATGTTCTCAAGGACAGCAAAGGTCGCCAGGTTGTTCTTCCCATCAACCGCATGCCATCGGATCGCAAGCCCAAAACCAATGACGGCGAGTCCTTCGACTGGAGCGGATTTGATCTGCCCGATACCGACTGGGGCGACACGCTGAGTACGAACTGGGCAATCGAGCGACTCGGCGAAAAACGAGACGAGCCGCTGTTTCTGGGAGTGGGGTTTTATCGCCCGCACATTCCACTGTTTGCTCCCAAGCGATTCTTTGAGCGCTTCAAGAACGATCCCGGCAAGTTGCCGCCTTACCGGAAAGATGATCTCGATGACCTCAGCCCGCTGGGAAAGAAGTGGGCGATCGACGCGGTAACCGCCGGCCTGCACTCGACCGTCATCAAACACGATCAGTGGCAAACGGCGGTCGAGGCGTATCTTGCTTGTGTGACCTATGTGGATCACGAAGTCGGTCGCCTTCTCGACGCCCTTGACCACTCAGCCATCGCGGACAACACGTTGATTGTCCTGTGGTCCGACCATGGTTGGCAGTTGGGTGAAAAAGATCACTGGGGCAAATGGACCGGCTGGGAACGTTCCACGAAGGTACCGCTGATTATCGTACCACCGAAGCAGCAGGCGGAACGTTTCGCCAAAGGCGGATCGGTTTGTGATGCGCCGGTTGGATTGATTGACTTGTTTCCGACGTTGGTCGAACTGTGCGGCATCGAAGGTCCCCCGGTCCTTGATGGCGATTCGCTCTTGCCGCTACTTCGGAATCCGAAAGCTCTCTTTCGTGAAACCACGCTGACGATGTTTGATCAAGGCAATGCGTCGGTTCGCGGCAGGCGGTGGCGATACCTGCGATACAACGACGGCAGTGAGGAACTTTACGACCTGAGCAGCGATCCCAATGAATGGACCAATCTGGCGAACGACACCAGCCATGCCGAAAGCAAAATGCGGCTGAGCAGGGAACTCGAACATCACCTTGCGCGATTCAAAAATGACGCAAATCGCATCTCCGCGTCGCAGCTCAAGTGGGTTGGCAGCTATCGCAAACAGGAGAATGTTCCGCGACCGGCAGACATGCTGCTTCATCACGCGCCGGAACCTGATTTGTCAGCGGGTTTCATCGAACTCTACAACGGTAGGGATCTCGACGACTGGACTCCGCGCGGAGGCAAGTGCAAGTTCGAAGCGAAGGGTGATAGGATCGTCGGTACCTGCGTACCCGGCTCGCCCAGTACCTACCTTTGCACCAACAAAGCGGACTACACCGACTTCGTCTTCACGGCGGAACTGAGGCACGAGGTCGACGGCAACACAGGATTCATGTTCCGCGCCGCCTCCAAACCGGGCGAAGGAAAGCAACAAGGCCGACAAATCGTCTACGGACCTCAGTGTGAGGTAGAGGCCTATTCCAAACAACGATTTTGGTCGGGTGGAATCTACGGCCAGAGCGCCGGCGGCTGGATCTATCCGATGTGGCTGGAGGCTCACCAGAAAACGCGTGTAGCGATGAAGAAGCAGGGCCGCTGGAATCGCATCACCGTCGAGGCCCGAGGCGATACGATCAAAACGTGGCTCAACGGCAAACCGGCCGCCCATTGGAAGACGGATCTTTACCAAGAAGGATTTTTCGGATTACAGATACACGCCGGCGCCAAGGGAACGATTCATTTCCGAAACATCAAAGTCAAAGAGCTGTAGACCCATCATCAACTTTTCGCGCAAGATCACCCTCCCTCTGGGCCCTCTGGGAGGGTGTTGTCAAATGACGAAGTTATTTCCGAACAATTCCTTAGCGTCGCGGAACTCGCCAAGAGTTTCGGCCGGCCAGGAAATTGCCGAAAGTTTTGGTGACTTCCGCTACTGCGCGATCCTGGAATTCACCGAATTGGGACAAGTCGGCCTTCCATTTCAATAAGCCCCATGGTGAAAAAATGTGCACGCTAGATCGAATCGCCGTCGGCTTGATTGTTGTTTGCGCTCTTCACTTGATCACCATCGCGGATGTCTCGTCCAGGCAGCCGAATGTCATTCTCATCATGACGGATGATCAGGGCTACGGCGATCTCTCTTGTCATGGCAATCCAATTCTCAAAACGCCGAATCTGGATCACCTTGCTCGTGAATCCGTTCGCTTCACCAACTTTCACGTCAGTTCATTTTGCACTCCGACGCGCGCCGCATTGATGACGGGGCGCTATCCTGCCCGAACCGGCGCGTATCGCACAAGTTCCGGTCGGACGATGTTGCACACCGACGAACGGACAATTGCTGATGTGTTCGGAGAAAATGGGTACGCCACCGGAATGATTGGCAAGTGGCATCTCGGCGACAACGCGCCTCACCGCCCACAGGATCGTGGATTCCAGCACGTCGTGTGGCACCGATGCGGTGGTGTTGGGCAGGCATCAGATCATTGGGGCAACGACTATTTCGATGACACCTACGAACGAAACGGCAGCTTCGAGAAGTTCGACGGCTATTGCACGGATGTATGGTTTCGCGAATCGATACGGTTTATCGAACAAAACCAAGACAAGCCGTTCTTGCTGTACCTGGCGCCCAACGCACCACACGGGCCGTACCGCGTGGACAAAAAGTGGAGCGATCCCTATGAGGGCCAGGCGGATTGGCGTGCTGGCCCCCAGTTCTACGGCATGGTTGCCAACATCGATCACAACCTTGGTTTGCTCCGCGAGACGCTTGCATCGCTCGGCCTGGCTGACAACACGATCCTGATTTTCATGACCGACAACGGTACGGCAAACGGTGCTGCTTTTGGACAAGACAGACTGAATAGTGAAGCCGTGAAGGGATTCAACGCCGGCATGCGAGGGAAGAAGTCGTCTGTCTATGAGGGAGGGCACCGAGTTCCATTCTTCCTTCACTGGCCCGCTGGTGGCATGACTGGTGGTCGCGATATCACTTCCCTTTCCGCTCACATCGACGTGTTGCCGACGCTTGTCGAACTCTGTGGAATTCAGCTCGACGACCCCAACCGCCTCGATGGAGTATCATTCGCGGCAAATCTGAAAAACCCTGACGCACCGCCCCATCGGGATCATCTCGTCGTGCAATTTCAGGGCGGCCCGTTTTTTCAAGGTGCTCCCAAGGCATGGGAATACTCTTGTGTGTTGAAGGGCAGTTGGCGGCTCATGGACGGAACAGGGCTTTACGACCTGCGACATGATCCAGCTCAGCGCAACGACGTTTCCGCGGACCACCAAGACATCGTCAAGGAACTTCGCGAGCATTACTTGCGGTTTTGGAAATCCGTCTCTCCACGCATGACGCCAATCTCGATCGACTTGGGAAACCCTGCGGAAAATCCTACGGTGCTTTGTTCGCAAGACTGGTACATGCCGACCGGCAATCCACCCTGGAACTTTGCGACAATCCAACGATTGCCTCGAGTGGCCGGGCCGTGGATGGTGAACGTCAGAAGTGCAGGACGCTACCGGCTGACTCTTCGGCAATGGCCTGCCGAAGCCAACAAATCCGTACAAGCCAAGCGGGCCAGATTGCAGATCTCAGGCCAGGAAAGGGAACTCGTCGTTCCGCCGGAATGCCAAGGAGTGCAATTCGAGATGGACTTGCCGGCAGGAAAAACCGAGCTCCGCACCTGGCTCTACGACGAAGCCGGTAAAGCGGCCGGCGCCTACTTCACCGAAGTCGAAAGGATGAAAGAAAGTTGATGGATCGAGGAATATCGACAAGCGTTCTGTTCATGCGCTTCGCGCGGGTCTCTCCATCGAGCCATTGATCAAGTCAACGAACCGATCGTTGGAATCGAATCGCTGCAGTTTTGTGATGAGCCCCTGCAATGCCTCGACTTTCGGCATCTTCAGCAGGGAGCGTCTCAGTGCCGTGGCGGCGGAGTGTGTCGTCGCGCTGTGCAACTTTTCGCTGCGCCGCGTTGCCGACTGACGCAGGTCAAGGGCGGGCCAAATCGACAAATCAGCCAACTCCTGGTCCAGCACCAGATCGGTGTTCCCCGTGCCTTTGAACTCGCGAAAGATGACTTCGTCCATCCGATTGTCCGTCCCGATCAGGACGGTCGCGATGATGGTCAGCGATCCGCTGAACTCCTTGAACGCTCGCGCCGAAGCGAACAATCCGCGAGGAACCTCCAACGCATCAATACGAAGCCCTCCCGGTCCCATCATTCGGGACTGACCAGGAAGCTTGTTGAACGCGCGCGTCATTCGAGTGAGCGAATCGACAAGCAGCACCACGTCGTGCCCCTGTTCGACCAGCCGCTGGCAACGGTCGATGGCGATTCTTGACAATCGGGCGTGGTTGGCAATGGGGCTGTCTAGATCGCTTGCAAAGATCTCTAACGGCAGTTCATCCATCATTTCCGTAATCTCTTCTGGTCTCTCGTCAACCAGCAACGCGATCAGTTTTGCGTCGGGATGATTCACGGAGACGCTTTGTCCGATCTGTTGAAGCAACGTCGTCTTTCCGGCGCGAGGCGGCGCGGCGATCAAGGCGCGTTGTCCGAATCCGATCGGGCTCAACAAATCCAAAAGCTGCATGGAGAGTGGTCCATCGGCATGTTCAAGCCGCATCCATCGTCTAGGGCTGGCCGGAGTCAGTTCGTGGAACGGCCTGACATGGCCATGCTCCCATGCGGGGATTCCGTCGATCACCGTGACTTCCGATAGCCGACCGTCACAGGCTTTGCCCACAATCTGGCAGCCTTGCCGTAGTCCATGGCGGTCAATCAACGCTTGAGAGACGAAGGTATCGTTGTCATCCCTCGCATAGTCTCGACTTGATTCCCGCAGAAAGCCGTATCCTTTGGGATGCGTTTCCAGTAGTCCTGCGCATTCAATACCAATGCCGGTTCGGCGGTTCGCAGCGGCACGGCCGTTTCGTCTTTTGGGTGTTGCTGATTGTCGTTGGGTACGATTTCGATTCATTGGAGATTCCTTGTCGAATGACAGGACGGAGTGGTTTCACAAACGAGGTGTGAACGAAAACGCCAGAGTGGCAAGAGAAAAACTCGTCAACGCGAATCGTCGCGGTACGGTTTGGGAAGACTGTTCCACGCGGAATCGTAGAACGGTCGTATGGGCCGCAGTGAGGCCGTGAAAGGAGGACCTGCACCCGGTCTATTCGTAGCAGACACGGCCATCCCGAACGGGTTCGCGATTGTTCCCCGATTTATCGAAAAATTCGGCCACCCGTGAAACACTCGTCAAACTCAGCTGAGTTGAAAGGTTTCACTTCGCGCGGGTCTCGATACAGATGACCTCTTTCATGGTGTGTGCGTAAAGACGGCCCTTGGCATAGGTCAGCGAGGCCAAGGTCCAGGTTTCTCCGCCGGGGCCAAGGTCATTCACCGCGACAATGCAACCGGGCGATAGCCGTTTCGCCTGAGCGTCGATCACGTAGACCGTTCCGGTGACGACGGGGAGGAAAAGATAGCGTCCCACCAAAGTTGGACTCGCGGCGGAGATATGGCCCCAACCGGTTCCGCTGTGCCCTTTGTCTCCCACGGCAAAACCGGCAGCGTTGAGAGGCCGATTGTTGGGATTTCCTTTTCCCCACAGACGAACATCCCGCTGCCGCGTTTCCCGATCGGGCATCAACTGTGCCGGCAATTCCAGATATTCCACTGCGCCAGTCTCGATGTTCACCCGTCCCAAATAGTGAACGTTGTGAGAGAGAAACCAATGCCAATCACCTGCCACAAGATTGGCCTGATTCGTGTTCGGATGTCCCTTACCTGCTTTCACTGCGACGTCGGTCTCTTTGGCCCAGCGTTCGGTTTGGGGATCGAACTTCCAGAGCGTCGCGCCTGTGTACAGCGATCGCTCGCGCAGCAATCTTCCCGACGCAGCGTCGAGCACAAGATGGTTGCCCTGCTGGAAACCGAAGACGTACTTGGCGTTCCAATGGCAACTGAAGGACGGATCGTATTTTGCCAGTTCCGTGCTCCAAATCGTCTTCCCTTCTTCGCCCGGTGCCAGACTGGTGAGACTTTGGCCGGCCGGTTTTTCCAAGGGCCCGTGGGGTCCGCCCCGAGCGTGAGCAACGGCCATCTTTCCGTCGGCGGTCCAGCCAACGGTCGGCGTGTTGTGCACCGATGTCCCAACCTGCTCACGCCACAAAACTTTGCCAGTCCGCTTGTCGATCCCGTGCAAGTAAGTCCAAACTTCCTTCTCATCGACACCATCGGGCACTTTGGTTCCGGCGGACTTCTTGCCAGGGGCTGCCCATTTCTGAATCTTGGCCCCGGCTTCCTTGTTAGCAACCTCCACGTACAGAATCGAGTCGCCGACGAGGTACGGTTCCGCCTGTCGATTGTTGTGCTTGAAACGCGGAGTCCACTCTCGCAACCAGACTTCCTTTCCAGCAAAGTCATAGCAGCCCATCGAACCGCATCGGTTGAAAAACCAAACATGCTCTCCATCGGTGATGGGGGCAAAGACCGTTCCATCGGTGAACCCGCCCGCTAGAGAAATGAAGACACTGCCTGGCAAAGTCACCCGCCAAAGAACCTCGCCTGTGTTCGCATCGAGACAAATTCCGATGATGTCTTGGACGCCTTCCTTTTCCTCCAGCGTCTTAATCGGAACATGAACCGTCGTAAAAACGCGGTTGCCCCAGATCGTGACGTTGCTCATCCCCGCTTCCGGCATCGGAGTCCGCCAGCGAATATTCTCGCCCCGTGTCACACTCCACTGAACGGGCGGATTGCCGCCGGTCTGCCAGTTGCCGCTGGGGCCAGCCGCCTGGTGCCAATGCTCGTCCGCCCCCAGAGGACTGAGCCCCGAAAGCAGAAGTGCGGTTGTCAGCCCGAATCTTGTCAAATCTTTCATCGCATTGATTTCGCTGGGTTCAAACCGAGTCAATCGTTGCGATCCATCATATCATGGTGTGCAGCTCATCATTCAGTTTCCGCATGACCAGTCAGGATGGTCCACTGGTCCACCGACTCGATGATTCTTAGGTTCCGCCTTGCGACGGATGACTTCACCCTGAGACAACGTTCCTAACGCTTGTACTCGCGGCAATGGGGACAACTCTTGTCGGATTTTAAGGTAACGCTTTGCTTGACGTCTTCCCATAGCGTGATGCTGGGGACGTAGAGACGGTCACCTGGAAGGAGTTGGTAGTTCGTTGAAACGTCACCGAGTTGAACGATTTGCTTGTAGCAAACAGGCAGCACGATGCGAGGTTTGCCAGGCTGCTGTGGCCGAGTGAGTATGATCTTGTGTTCGTTAGCATTTCCCGATAGACCTCCGGCTGCGATGATGGCGTCCAGCACGGTCTCGATTCCCACCATCGAATAGGAACCGGGCGCGTTGACTTCCCCCATCACATAAAACTGATCACTCTCATTGTGTACCATTCGCACGTTCACACCGTAGTCGACAGGCTCTTCGGGCTGCGTAGCGCCCGTGTGTGAAGCCAGTGCGAATTGTGACTGCCGTTTCTCCATCTCGCGAGCGGCAACGCGGGCTTGGACATTCTGTTGTATTTCTTCAACGGTCAGTCCCATCACCATCACTCGGCCATAGTCTCCCAGTTCGATCGCGCCGTCTTGCTGAACCGTCTGATCGCTCTGCAATCGAATGGGCGAGTTGAAGTCGTTGGGCTCGATCACCAATACATCACCAGCGGCGACACGATGAGGAGGAAGTGGGTTTTTGTTGAGTTCCGTCGGAATGCCCGACCGATGTCCTGATTGGCGCATATCGGTCGCGTGAGGCAAGAGTGCGTGTGAACTCGGTGCGACGGGCAGCCCAAGCGAAGCCGCTGTCCGGCAACCGGTCAAGAGAACGCTGGTAACAAGGCCCAGAATCAGGACTGAACGGGCACTGGATTGAAAACGTGTTTTCATGATCAACGGCTCTGCTTTCTACGTTGTGACTGATCGGCTAGGTTGGCAACCCGTGAGCCAAAACTGTTGGCAATAAAGAATCGTAATGTGTCTTGTGTCAGAGTTTTGCCTGGTTGAAGTCGCAGGATGGGTCGTGATGCAGTTCCTTCAACGCGGACGTGAACGACCCGGTCCTTCATCGCCTCGTTTGCTTTTAAGACCAAAGCAACGGGTGCTGGCGCTGCTAGCATCAACGGCGACTCCGCCAAACCCACTAGTCCGTCCGCCGGGCCTGCTTGTCCGGTCGCGGCAGTGATGTCGAATTTCAAACGCCCATCCAACGACGCATGTCCATTCATCATTACTTGCACATTGCTTTGCGTAACAGACAGTTCTTCGACATGAACTAGCCCACCGGCCAACCTCCCACGTAGCGTGCCGTCGTTGTTCTGTTTGGAACCCAGCGTGGGCGTCATGCTGACAAGCGTGTCGAGCTGATCCAGCACCGGCATCTCCAACGAATCGACTTGCGACATGGTGATGTCAAAGTTGCCGACAATCTGTTTCGGATCCTTGGCTCGCTTGGCCTGTAAGTTGACTTGTCCGCTGACGATTCCCGCGCCAAACGAGCCGCTGCGCAGCAAACGAGATGTATCAATTCGATTTAGCTTCGCTGACAATCGCATGTTCAACGAACGATCAAAGCTTCCCTCGGTGGAAACATGGATTTTGCCTTCCCCCGCATCAATCACGCCAGCTCGACATCGCCAATTGACCTTCGCAGATGTTGGCGATACCGTCCAATCGATCGGAAAACGCACAGTCCGAATATTCAAATCCGACATGGACGGGTTGTTTGCCGATAGATCCAAACGTCCGGTGATGTTGCTACCTATGCGGCCGGTAAGGCGAACGCTTCCGGTTCCCGATACATCATTAGCGGTTCTTCCTAGCGGCGCCGTCGCGCGTCGCAGATTCATGCGGTCGACGCCAACATCAAATACTCCATGGGGGTGCCCGTCAAAAAACAGTTCAGCACGACCACTCAGCCGACCATCGGCGAGGCGGCCTTCTATGGAAGTCAATCGAACGACCGTGGGCTGCACATCGATCGTGGCCGTCGCTCGGTTGGTCAGCGTTGCATGGTTCCAACGCAGACTCTCGGCGGACGCGGTCGCGGTACAGATCAATCCGTCGCGGATCGAGCTTGGATCACGAATGCAGGTCGCGTCGATGGAACCGGACAGCGGCCGAAGTGTGTTGGGCAAACGAAGCTTCTTCACGGCCTGTGCAATCGAAAGTCCACGAAGCTTGGCGTCCACCAAGATGGGCAACTGACGCAAATCCGGCCGCTCCGCTCTCGTGAATTCCATGAGCTGAACAAGATTCGCTCGCCCGTTAGCGTCAAAGGAACCACGTAACAAATCTCCACTGGTTGTCAGTGCGGCTTCACCATCGGCAATTCGAACTTCGGCTTGCGAAATCTGGATCGGCACACTTTGTACGGCCAAGCCACTACTTTCTAGCCAGGCGTGTCCCGATAAATCATTCAATGATCCGAGCGACGTCAATTGGAATCCGCCGCTGAGTTCACCCTCGACTGGCAATTCAATCTGCGCGAACCGGGGAATTCGTGATGCCTTGATCCCAGAAAACTGAGATTCCACGGTGGCCTGCGTCCAATCAAGCTTGGTAGCCGTCGCTGCCAGCGAATAACGACCGCCCAGGAAATCGTTTGATCCAGTTTGTATTTTGAATCCGTTTCGGTTTCCCCACCAAGCAAGCTCGGCCGAACCGATCTCAGTCGCGGCGAATGTTGCGTCCAGCAACACGGCCTTGCCGATCATCGCGACTTCAGCTTTTTTTGTGTCAACATGCAGCCTGCCGCTCAATGCAGCTTGCCCGGTCATTGCAAGTGGCTTGTTGGAAAACCGAGATGCGACATCCGCCAGATCTTTCAAGTGAATTGGACCAGCGGCAAGTTGGCCGTCGACAGAAAGGTCTTGGTTGACGACTCCATTGAGCCCGAATTGGCAAACGTTTTGCCGCCACTTCAAGATCGTCGGTGCAATGGTCAACACGCCGTCGCGCAAGTCGCATCGAGCCAAGACATCGTCGATCGATTCGCCGGCAACAACGACGTCGCTGGTTTCCAATTTCGCGGTTGCCGACCACGATTCGGGCTTCGCAGCCGATGGAATCTCCGCGGACGCACTCAACAGCACTTTCGCGCTGCCGCGAAGAAGCTCTTTGTCGAACGCGAATTGTTTCCCAATCGTTTTCGCGTCCGGCACTTCCAGGCGACCGTGTAGAGTGAGCTGTTGATCGGTGAGTGTCGTGTGTGCCTCACCATCCAACATCGCAAGCGTTGATCCATCACTCCCGACAATGTGCACTTCACCAGTTCTGGCGAGAATGTTTCCACTGGCAACACTTACATTCATCTTCGTGTCGCCAATTCGGCATCCTGCTCCGCCGATGTTTTCACAAACAGCAACGGCGTCGACGTGAGCGGCGTCCAGGTCCGTCAAGCGTTCCAGTGGCAACTCAAACTCAGTCGATGAACTCACACGACCGGTCAAATCGGGGACGCCTACGATGGGAGCAAGCTGCGCCAGTTCCACCCCCTGTGTTGTGATACTGCCCTTCAGCAATCCACTCAATCCGTCAAGCAAGTCCGCATTGCCTTCGCCAAACGCCAACGATCCATCGCATCGTGTTCGAAACTTGACATCTTTAACCGCGGTTCTTTCAACCGACAAGTCTGTGAGGTCAGCACGAAATTCGTTTTGAAAGTCAACTCGCTTGGCGGTGACGCGAAAGTGAGATTGCGTCGAAAGCCCAGCAACGGCGTGCCCATCAACATCAGGAGCGAAGTGGGCAATGATCGGTTCCAAATCGCAGTCGCCAACACGGCTGACGACCTCAACGGTCAAGGGAAGGGTCAGCGAATCGGTCGTTGCATTCAACTGCGCATCCGAGTCAAACGGGTTGGCGTTGACCGCGACGCGTGCCCCGTCCATGCCTGTTGTTGCGGCAACGGAGAGCTCAGAAATGACCTTGCCAATGTCACCCCATTCCAAGTCGTTCAGCCGAATGGCCAGCCGGATGGGATGCAATCGAGGATCGTTTACACCGGCAGGATGCTGTACTTCTGCGTGTAATGCGACACAGCCTGATATGCGTTGGTCACGAATTTTCCGAGGAAGCAGCCTGCCGGGAAGCGATTCACAATTCAGCTTGCAATCGGCGACCTGCAAAACACTTTTTCCAGCGTAATGGATGGCATCGACGTTTGAATGAAACTGAACACTCCCGCCAATCAGTTGCCCCACGCGACCACGAATGTCGATGCGGTCACCAAATTGGCAGGCCAGCTGGGCGCGGTCAACGATAGCCTCTGATCTGTCACCTTGATGAATGATCACCCTGGCGCCAGAAACGAACAGTGACCGAAGCGGAATGGAAATTTCACCACTTTCGGAACGACTTTCGGATTGCGGAAACTCAGAAACCAGATTCCCGTGTTGATCAAAATGCAAATGGAATCTGGGCCGATCGACGCCTACCGAGCGAATCCATTTCCCATCTTTGAAGCCACTGATAATCGACGACTCAACATCGATCTGTGCGATTTCGACTTGGGGCGCGTCGCTTAGTCTTGGCTCCAAGATCGCTACCTCGCGAACTCGTATCGTGCCCCAGCCTATATAGACAGCGCCAATATTTACTCGCGTCCCAAGAACGGAACTTCCCATCCACTCAGCTGCCACGCGTGAAACGTAGTTGCGGGAAACAAACAGCGTTACCACGACTGCCCAAAAAAAACGGCGCATCATGGTTCGGCGGCGATTTCGCTTCGGCAATGCTCGATCTGGAGCGATAACAAGGTTCCAAGTGTGGAGGCGACTCGAAACCGATGTTCAGTACCTTCTCTGACTGCACCAAATCAATGCCTAAATCGTATTGCTATACATCGGGGTGCATGACATGGTTTGCGCAGTCGGATTGGGGTCGGCTCGATTTCCGAGGAGGTTTACAATCCCTTGGTCGCAGCCAGGAAGGCTGGGGGTTTTAGATGGGACTTTCTCAGGAGATAGGTCATGGATTCGACCGATCCGCGTGTTTCACTCGACGAGTTGGCTGATGCCGTCGTTGCCAAACTCACCCAATCGGGACGGCTGGCCGATCTTGGCCAGGTCGATCTGGATACCCTCGAAGACGAAGTGCTTGGCTCGATCGACCAACTCACTCGGGACGTGATTTCGCAGCTTCTGGGCAAGCAGGCCCAGGACACCGAGAAACCGCACAGTTGCCCACGATGTAACGGACGGCTGATTGAGAAACCGCCCCAGGCACGTTGCCTGCAGAGCAGACGGGGTGATGTCAAATTCAAGTGTGACGTTTATCGATGCGAGACGTGCCGTCTCGATTTTTTTCCCTCAGTACAAAACGCTCGGCTGTGATGTCGACCAGTTGCAAACGCCAGCGGTGCTGCGGAAAGTGTCCACTGCGTCGGCTCGCGAGCGTTCCTACCAGCGTGCCAGCGACAACCTCAGCGACTTAGCCGAGTTAAGCGTTGACACCAAGCAGTGCCAGCGAGTGGCAATCCGTATTGGTAACGAGCGAATCGAGGAACAGAGCGAGCGAATCAAAGAGTTTCAAGACGCATCGATTCCCGCCCAGCAGCACGGCCAAGGCAGCGGAGCCCCGGCCAACACGTGGTCCGGCCGTGTCGCGGTGGTGGAACTCGATGGCGGACGAACCCAGATTCGAGATGAACTCTGGGGCAATGACAAACCGACCGATAAAAAGCACCGCTGGTGGCGAGAAACTCAGTGCGGCGTGCTGCAAACTTTTCTGTCGAGTCCAAGCGTCGATGATCCCCACCCAGAGATTCCCGCGGAACTGACCGATCCGTTGTGGGTGGTGCCCAAACTCAATGAAATCCATCGTCAACACGTTAGTTGTGATGGCTCTTCAGGAGAGTCCGAGCAGGAAGTCCGCCAGGGTGATACCCTCGAAGGGAATCCATCGAATCAGCCCCACGGTGCCAAAGCAGACGATCCACCGTGCAGTTCAGACGACCGCGAAAACAAGGAGGTCAAACGTTGGAGTGGTGGACCACCGCTAGTGAAAACGGTGGTGGCGACTCGGCGTGGTTACGATCATCTCGGTGAGGCAATGGCGGCGGAAGCTTATCATCGGGGCTTCAACAAGGCGCCCTCGAAGGCTTGTATCGCTGATGGCTTGAAAGTGAACTGGTCGCTTTGGGGGCGTCACTTCTCGCACTACACCCCAATCACCGATTTGATGCACGCGCTGAGCTACGTGTACTGTGCCGCGATCTCGACCGCGGCGACGGTCGAGGACGGCTGGGAGACGTACCTGACGTGGCTCGGCTTGGTGTGGGCGGGGGACGTCAGTGCTGTGATCAACGCGATGCGATTGGTCTCCCAAAGCGATGATTGTGGCCAGGACGAATCACTGGCTCGGGCGATCACCTACCTGAGCAACAACGCCTCTCGCATGAGATACCATGAATATCGCCGAGCGGGGCTGCCGATCACCAGTTCGCTGGTCGAATCAACGCAGAAGCAAATCAACTGTCGCATCAAAGGAACGGAGAAATTCTGGCGAGACGAGCACCTTGAACCGCTACTTCAACTGATCGCCGACGACCTCAGCGACACACATGATCAGGCCGAATTTTGGATTCGCCGAAGAACGAGATTCCAAGGATTCCGTCAGCGGCGTGCCAAAACCTAGCAAACCATGTCATGCACCCATACATCGACCGCGATTTCATCGAGGCGTTTGGTAGCAATCCCAATGGGGCGGTCCAGCGGGATGTCGGCGCAAGAGAGCAAGGTGGTCAGCAAATCTCCTTGATTTCCCTTGGTGTCCGGCAGGAAGCGTCCCGTGTTGATCGAACCACCTCCCCGTCCGGCAACGATGAAGGGGAGGTTTTCCCGAGTGTGTTTGTTCCCATCTTCAAGACCAGATCCCCACATCATGATGCAATGGTCAAGCAAGGTGCCGTCGGCCTCTCGCAAGCTGTGCATCTTCTTCACCATGTACGCGAATTGAGCGATGTTGAATGCCGTGATTTTCGCAACCTTGTCGACCTTCTTCGGTTGATTGTTGTGATGGGTCTGGGAGTGATGTTGGTCGTTGAAGCCAAGTTCAGGATAGGAGGCACCATTGGGGGTCGAACCGATGTACGTGCTGACGCGGGTTGTGTCGGTCTGAAATGCCAGCACATTCAAATCACACATCACCTGCATGTACTCACTGCGTTTGTCTCCCTCCGGTATTTTGATCTCGATTGGCGGAGAATCGGAGCCTCTGCGTTTGCTGGGTCTGACGCCCGCTTTTTCCAAAGCAGCTTCTTGTTGACGGGACTCAATGGCGGCAATGCGTCGCTCGACCGAGCGAACGCTGTCCAAGTATTCATCCAGTTTGCGTCGGTCGGTTGTGGGTAACGTTCGCCGCAGGTCCCTGGCGCCGCCGAGGACGATATCCAATAGGTCGCGATCCAGCGAATTCATTCGTGTCGCCTCGCCGCCACCGCCGCCTTTGCGTTCCTTGTTGAACAGGCGATCGAGCACGTTGCGCGGGTTGATCTCCGCCGGGACAGCCTGGGTAGGGGAGCGAAAGCTGCAGTGCGAATAATACGCTTCGTTAAGCCCTTCCTGGTTTTCCTTCCACGTCTGGGGCATCGTGGCAAGTTCCAGGGACGGTAGCGTGGTGAAGGCTCCCACGTAGTTGGCGGCGATCTGGTCCGCAGAGATCGCGATGCTGATCTCATTGCGTTTATCTGGGTCCGGCAAGGTCGCCGTGAGCCAGGTTGATAGTTCGAGCGCGTGGGGTGCTCCATTGAACGGTGCAATGGGGACCCCAGAAATTCCCTTCATCAGCAGACACTGATCGAGTACGGGCCGCAGAGACTCGAGCGCCGGCGGTGGCGCCGACAAAAAACTCTCGGCATCGGCCGGCCAGAATTGATCCATGATCACGCCATGTGGCATGTACATGAATCCCAGCCGGACCGGTGGTTTGTACGTCTTTCCGTCGACGGTTTCGGCCCAACCCATGGAATCCAACAGAGGCAAGGGAAGTGAGGCTCCCAACCCCTTCAGGCAGGTGCGACGATCGATCAGCACGTTCTTGCTCATGGGAGGTTCCTCTATTCTTGGATTCGACGATGGGTAAAGGGATAACTGGTAACGACCGCGGTAACAAGCGTCTGCATGCGATAACCGTCATGGGCGATATCCTGCATCAGGTCATCGACGACGATTTCATCATAACCTTCCAAACTTCGACACAAGGCGTAGGCCAGCAGTCTCTCCACAAGGTTACGAGAAAGCTCATCGGTCCGTTCGCCGATCAGGGCTTTCAGTTCTTTCGGCCCAGAGAATCGTTTACCGCCAGGTAGCTCGCCCGAAGCATCGATCGCTTCGCCATTATCGTCCCGGTCACGCCATCGCCCGATGGCATCGAAGTTCTCCAGGCCAAAGCCAAGCGGGTCAAGCGTTCGATGGCAATTGGCGCAGACAGGATTTGTCTGGTGCAATTCGGTGCGCTGGCGCAAGGTCAATTTTGCGACCTCTTCCTGGTCCTGGCGTTCTAAGGCGGGAACGTCCGGCGGAGCGGGAGGGATGTGTTCCCCAAGCACTTGCTCCAATACCCATACACCGCGACGGACAGGGCTAGTACGGTTAGGGAAGGACGTCGCCGCGAGGATTCCAGGCATCCCCAAGATGCCTCCTCGATGACCGCTAGTCAGCTGGACCTTCCGCATCTCGGACCCGACGACACTCCCTTCCAGACCGTAAATCGCGGCCAAGGTTTCGTTAAGGAATGTGTAATCGCAATCGATAAAACTGGCGACACTGCGGTTCTCGCGTACAACGCTCTCGAAAAACAGACGAGCTTCATCGTACATCGCCACGCGCATCGCCTTGGTCATTTGCGGAAACTTGGCAGGATCAAAGACTCTGTCTTCCAAATCCCCAATTCCAAGCCACTGCGCACCAAATCCGTCAAAGAGCGCACGCGAACGAGAGTCTTCTAGTAATCGCTTTACCTGTGACTTAAGAACTGCCGGCTCATGAAGCTTTCCGCGATCAGCCAGCGTCATCAGTTCATCATCCGGCATGGTCGCCCAAAACAGGTAGGACAAACGTGATGCCAGCTGATGGTCATCAAGGGGGACAATCTCCACACCAGGCTCGACCGTTTCAGCCGGAGTGATGAAGAGGAATTGTGGAGAAACGAGGATCGCCTTGGCCATCAAACGAATGGACTGCCGATAGGCGAGATCGTTTTGCCTTCCCAGGTCGAACACCTCCAACAACACGTCTACCTCCGCCTCAGAAGGAGGACGCCGATAGGCCTTTCCAGCAAGTGACGCCGCGATCGTTCTTGCCGCCTCTCGAGCCTTCGACTGCGACGCGGGTGGTTCACCAAGCAACCGCTCTTGCATTTCACTGGGCGGGGCGCCCGCGGGCGATAGAACCTGATCCAAGACCTTATCGGCAATCGCAAGATACTGTTCCAACTGGAGCGGTGACAGCGAATTGAGATACCCCTCGCCGGCGACCTCATCGGGCAACGCATCGGCGATCGATGGATCAACGCCAAAGAGATCATGCAGGGTGTTGCCGTACTCGGTTTTGGTCAACCGTCGAATGACAAACGGCCCTGGGTCCTTGGGGCTAAGAAACTTGATCTTGCCAAGCCAATCGATGAACATCCGGCGCTCCGCATCGGTCGGCTGCTCGGTGTAATCCGGCGGCATGTCATGGGCTTTCACCCTGGCAGCAGCCTTCTTCCACTGCTGGCTGAAGGCAGCGTGGCTAGGATCCTTGAGCGCTGGCGAGAAGTTGACTCCGGCTTCCGTTGGTCGCTTATTGGAATGACAGTCGAGGCAGTAATTTTTGATGAACGGAGTAACGCGGTCGCGAAAAAACTTCTCGGCGTCAGCCTTTTTGGCCGAGGCCGACTCCCCATCGGCTCCCGACCCCTCAGCCGCTGTCTGAGCCGAGCAGGTGACTGAACCTGAACCGAAAACACCGAAGGCGATGACGGCAATCACACCGGCGCGAAAGGTTGCACCAAAGTCGGTCACCGCGGAATTCAATCTGACGCGCATTCTTCGCAGCTGCTGGTTCGACGACAAGAGTCAGGGCAAACATCCAACGATCGCATTCGACGATTCGTTGATCCCTCACCATTGTACCCAAGCAACGATTCGCAAGGGCGCGGAGGATATTGGGCAACACGTCGAAGATGGGCATCGCCAAAGTAACGATTCCAGGTACATCGGACGACTTGGCCGTCACGCCTACGACCTCCAATAGTCATGTGCTCGAATGTCAGGAAAACGCCCCTGGCCGATTGCTCGGCCAGGGGCGTTTGATTTCGTTAGGCGATCACTTTCGTGATGATGCCTGAACCGATTGTCTTGCCGCCTTCGCGAACGGCGAAACGATCGCCGTCCGCAACCGCGACTGGCTGCATCAGCGAGACCTTCAATTGAACGCCGTCGCCGGGCATGGCCATTTGTACGCCGCCAAGAACAGATGCACTGCCAGTGACGTTGGTCGTTCGGAAAAAGAACTGTGGCGTATAGCCGTCAAAAAACGGCGTGTGGCGTCCACCTTCCTCTTTCTTCAACACGTAGACTTCCGCCTCGAATTCACGATACGGCGTCAACGATCCGGTGGCCGCCAATACTTGCCCCTTCTCCACTTGGTCGTAACCCGTCTTGCGAAGAAGCAATCCGACGTTGTCGCCGGCCACGCCAACTTTCAAGACATCGCCAAACGATTCGACTTGCGTCACCACGTCTGTTGCCGTCCTGGCGCTCAAGCCCAGGATTTCGACAGTATCACTGGCGCGGATCGTCCCTTGCTCGATCTTACCCGTGACCACCGTGCCACGACCATCGATCGAATACACATTCTCAACCGGCATCAAGAACGGCTTATCGATTTCACGCAGAGGATCAGGTATCGACTGGTCCAGTGCGTCGAGCAGTTCGTTGATGCAGCGAATCGAGTCCGGATCGGTCGGGTTGTCATGAGCTTGCTTGGCGGATCCACGGACCACAATCACCTCGTCGCCCTGGTATCCGTAAGCGGTCAAGGTTTCTCGCAAGTCCATTTCGACCAGCTCCAACAACTCGTTGTCTTCGACCAGGTCGCACTTGTTCATGAACACGACCAGGTAGGGAACGCCCACTTGGCGGGCCAGCAACAAGTGCTCGCGAGTCTGCGGCATCGGTCCGTCGGCGGCCGAAACCAGCAACACGGCGCCATCCATTTGGGCCGCGCCGGTGATCATGTTTTTGATGTAATCGGCGTGACCGGGACAGTCGATGTGGGCATAGCTGCGGCGCTTGGATTCGTACTTCACATGCGACGCAATCACCGTAACGGTTTTGTTCTTGTCGCGAACAATTCCGCCTTTGGCAACCGATTCGTAAGATTTGTACTTGGCCAATCCTTTCTCGGACTGGACACGCAGGATCGCGGACGTCAGCGTCGTCTTGCCGTGGTCGATGTGACCGATCGTGCCGACGTTCACCGTGATCTTTGGATGTTGGATCATAGCTCGGAAACTCCTCTTCAAAAGGAATGAGTCGCCTTGCCCTCCAGCCATCGAGGTGAGCAGCCTCGTCAGCCTTTTTGCCCGCGCGGACGCCAGGGAAGCGGTGACGACGAAAACCAAAAGGGATAAACAAAAAAAGCCCGCCAGGTGACTCACCAGGCGGGCTTCGTGATGTTGTACTGCTTCAATCAACAACACACGTTCTCCGCCTCGTCCTCAGTTGACGAGTCCGTTGAGGTGAATGTGAATGTTGTGAATGCGCTAGTCATTGAATGATCGGGGTCTAAGTCGGAGAGGTAGACACTCACACCAACCAAAGGTTCACGCGGAAAACGGAGAAACCGTATTGGCCAACGTGGTTGATGGGGGAACTGCATGAGGTGGCCAAGGGCAAGTTGCGTAGTCGCTACTTGTGTTGTATGTGTAAGCCCACCAAGGATTTACGTGCCGAGGACTGGCTGCGAGCCCTCGCCAACCCGCGCTCACTACTTCCCCAGACGCCCCAGATGCTATTTCTTGCGATGGCGAATCTTCGCTCGCATGCGTCTTTTCTTTCTGCCTACTTTTCGTCGCCCTTTTCCAGTTTTCTTGGTACCCAATTCATTCTCCAGAAGGTTGGCCGGATGCGGATTGCCGCCCGGCATCGAGTTCGATGCTTGTTTTGGGGCGAGATAGCCTAGCAGAACCGCGGATCAGGACAAGCGGGAAAACGCCCCGTGTCAAACCAGATTTGGGTCGGTTTCGCGGCTGTAGACCGCCAACACCGCCTCGAACGTTTCCGCTTTGATCTTGAAAACGGGCTGCGCGTCGGTGTGCCGATTGCAATGATCGACCAGCACCCGGTACAGAAACCGAAACAGATGGCGGGGAACCCGAAGTGACTGAAACGCCGAAATCATCCGCTCGTAGCTGACGTCGTCAAAGAGGTCTTTCGGTTCGGGAGTCCGATTTTCGTCGGCGCAAGCGAGCATCCGGGCGCGGGCCAGGTCATACAGCGACTCCCCAGTCCACTGAAATGCCGGAATCACGTTCTGCTTGTCCAAGCGAGCCCGTTCGTGGAATTCTCGCGTTTCCCGTTCGATGTCCCGATGAAGTTCCTGAGGCAACATCATTTTGAATCCGACACCGGGATGCTTGAGCAGTTTGTTGTCCAGCATCGGCCAGACAAACCGCCGCATCAGTTCCGGTTTGCCGCCAGTCATGTGTGGTTCATCTACCCGGTCCATCAACACGATCACGCCGGCAAACCCAAGACGGTTTAGCACCGATTGAAATTTGTTCAACAGTTCGTATCGGTCGTCGGTTCGGTCATACCGCGGTAGCGGTTGGCTGGCCAACTCCTTGGCAGGGATTTTCTGCAAGACCTGCCGAAGCGAGCTGACTTCGCGTTTGCCAACCCGCATGTGACGCCGAATCCCCAAGGCTGCCACTTGACATTTGACCAGGTTGATCAAGTAGGGAATCGCGCCGATGAAAATCAGAATCGGCAGCAACCACAACAACTGCAGGTTCATTCCACCCGATGTTGCCGCCGCGTCGGCTGCCTCGGAATCACCGCCGCTGTTGCTGAGCATCCAGCCGACCAACACGATCGAAGCGATGCCCCACAGGATGGCCCCAATCAGACTCAGTTTGGCTTGGATGTTGTTGTATCGCAGCGACCGTCGCAGTGCCGTCCAACGCGTGGTGAAGGAATCGGAGGTCGACTGGTCGTAGCAAGCAGCCAGGATCAGCAGATCGCGAGCGTCGGTGCGGTCGAGCTTTTGAAGGGCTGCTTTGCTGACGGTTTGATCATCGCCCTCTCCCGCTTTCAATACCTGATCGACAAGTTCCGTCACGCCCAGGCAGAGGATCGAATCCATGTGGTCCCACAATCGCCAGGCGTCCAAGACCTTTTCAGGCTTTTTGGAATTACGACGGCTCATCCGCTGGCAGAAGTGATCCAGGAACGGGTTGAAGTCGTCGTAGCGGATCACGTACACCCGCTGCTGCGGATGTTGGTCGTTATAGGCGGCCAGGTGCCGATCGACCTGCAGCCGCATCGCCGTTTTTCCCGATCCTTTGGGGCCGAAGATGATCGACGTCGACGGTTCGCCGGCATCGCCGTAAACCTTGTCCCAAATGGGATGGTAAGCACTGCTGATGCAGTGTTCCTTGAAAACGGGATCGGTCTGAGCATCCTCCTCGGCGAATGGATTTCGCAGGACCCCGTGATGCTCCAGCATGCTCTGAATATTCATGCGGTCAGTGGTTCCCCACAGCCGGACCGCTGCCGCCGGTTCGCTTGCAAGCGAGCCGGCGGGTCAGCAAATCCGATTCTTTGGTTATTGGTTGATCGTCTTGATCATCCCCACAAACGCTTTGCGATTCGCTTTGACGACTTCGGCGGGGCCAATCATTTTGACAAAGTACTTTCGTCCCGCCGGATGAACAAGAATGGCGCCGGTCATCGCGTATCCCTGTCGCTGCACCACCCGCCCGGGCGCAAAGGGTCCGCCGCCAGTCCGTTCGCCATAGGAACCGGTCACATCGACAACGTGAACCTGCCACTGGCCAAGTTTCATTTCCTCGGTTTTCTGCTCTTCTTCTTTTCCGCCGCTGAATTGCCCTTTCCAGCGTTGAATGTTCGCTTCCACGTCGCCGCCGGCGGCCATGAAGGTGACTCGGGCCGTTTTCACGTCGTCTCCCTCACCCGCCTTGGCCTGAAATTCATGCTCGATGATCCGATTGGCCGGTTTCGTTCGTTTGAAGTCTCCCGGCACCTTCAAGGCGGAGTCAAAAACGTTGACTTTCTCTGTCTTTTTGGCCACATCATCGGCGTAGCAGGTCAGGCCGCATTGGCCAACGATCAAAAGTCCGATCACAGCAAGTTGAACACGCATCACGACGGCTCCTGAAGTGTTTTTCTCGTATGAGATGAATCCCGCTGGGCGGGAAATGGTGGTGTGGTGGAGGGAATCTCGGTGGATGCGACAGAATGTCCGCCGCTCCAAAGTCCCTACTGTAGTGGATCAGCAGCGAACCTGCTAACTGGCTGCAACGCAATCGGCATGGAGAGCATGGTTGCAAAGCCGGAAGGGCTGACACGGGCCTTGGGGAGGTTTCGCCGACTTGGGACAAGCCGGCCTACCTGGGTTAGTCGACGAGCAGGCCTAGCATGGACAAGACGACGAATGTTAGCGCCAGTGCCAGCACGATGGCGACCAGGACTGCGATCAACTTGATCCGCCGATTGGACCGGCTGCCACGGATTGATCCCAACTTCGAATCGCCTCGCAGCTGGGACGATGATGCTGAACCTGGTTGAGGGGGAGTTTCTACGGGATCGACCACTGCGCGAGACGTTTGGCCAAAATTTGGGCTACCGTTTCGGCTTTCGGGTAACTTGCCGGCATATTCTGGCAACGCTTCGCTGGCGTCCCGCCACTGCGGCCAACCCTCCCGCCACAACAGCGCAGTGGCGGCGACTCGCCCCTCCTCAATCCACTGCTTCAGGACTTCGGATGTCGCCGGTCCGTATTGACCACCACTGGGCGGTCGCACGTACCAGGTTGCCTCGCCCTCTTCAGTCAGGAAATCGAGCGAATCACTTTCGCCATCGGGCATCGCAGAAGGTTCCGGCGGCGTTTCGGCCGGTGAAGAAACGGGCTGCTGTGCCTCCGATGTGTTCGGAGAGGACGCCGCGGCCGACTGCGTCGCCGCGGCGGGAAGCGGCTTTTCGTCCACTGGAGTCGACTTGTCGGTATCGGCAAGCGGAATTCGAATCCGGGCGGCGCACACCGGACAGATGCCTCGCTTTCCAGCGAGTTCTTTTTTGATGTTCAAGCGTCTTTCGCAGACATGGCATGCGAACCGAATGCCCATCGACTACCTGCAACCGACCGGGAGAGCGAGAAAAGTTAACCGCCCCCCATGATACTCGATCCTACGGTCGTACCAGCCACCAGACTCGTTGCAGAGCCAATTCCGCATCCTCATCGGCCGCCTGCAACTCATCGACCGCCTTGCTCAGCTTTTCCGGAATGTCAACCATGCCGGCCAGGTAGCCAAGATGCTCGGCGCGACTGCGCTGGTCTTTGACTTGCGAAAGCCATTGCACTGGCAATTCGCCTGCCTTGCCGGGAAAGTCGCTCCCTGGCTTGGGACGTTTTGCCATCGGTGCGTTGGGACTCGGCGAAGTCTCTCCATTTCCCTGGGCCAAAACGGGTTGGACACCGTCGATTTTTGCGCCGATCCGTTGCATTGCCAAATCAATACGGCGGTCGAGAGGCAAAGCGGCACGAACGGGTAGAGACGCGGCAAAGGCATTGACCGATTGCATCGCCACGTCGACTTCCGCGTCGGTGGAGGCCAGCATGTTTTCGGGAAGCAACGCTTCAGGCACACTGCGGCTGGTCGCCGGAGAGGCAATGATCAGCGCCAGTGTTCGTCCCAAATCAAATTTCGATTCCAAGACATCGTTGGTCAAACGTTGCCGCAGTTGGTCCAGCGATTCGTGATGAGGCGAGGTGATCGTATCGATCACTTGTCCCTGCAGCGGCTGGCCATGAACCAGTTTCCAAAGTGAATTGACGATGCCTCCAGCAAGCTCCCGCGATCCGACCAGCGCGCCGGAGAAGTCGGAGACGTTGTCGATTGGTTCTTCGCGATGCAGCCAACGATCGGGAAGTGCCGGCTCGGCCACCGCCTGGCGGCCGTCGGGCAGCGAATAAAAGAACGGCTTCGGAGCACCCTTTGCCGCATCCACCTTCCATCGATCACGTTCCCTCTTGACACCGTGGCGAAGGAAAGCCGCGAACGCCCAGTAGTCTTCCTGACGCTTCGTCCCTTCGATGTAAGAGTCGTGGCATTGAACACAACGCAGGTCAACATTCATCGTCAACGACGCCAGCCGGCGCACCATCTGATGCTCGCCGCCGGTCGCCAGCGCCGTGTAAAACGCAGAGGACTGAGGACTCTTGCCGCTGGTCCAACCGGCCAACATGCGGTCGAAACTTTGCTGTGATCGAAAGCCTTCGCTCAGCTGATCGATCAGTTGCTGTCGAGCTTTCTTTTCGACTCGCCCGATGCCTCCCTGAGTCCATTGGGCAAGCCAGCGCCGAGCGATCGCTTTGGCGACCGCGGGGCGACGCAGCTGATCCTGGATCGCTTGCGGATCCCCCATCACATCGGCGGCCAATTCGATTCCGATCGCGGCTGCAACCCGGCTGGCAACCTGTGCCGCCCCAGCCTCCGCGGACGGTTCGATACCGATCGCCTGCCAATACTTCTGCATGCCGTCGGCAACATCGGCCGAAACCAACGTCAGAGCAACCGAAGACGACGGTTTTTGCGGAACGAGCCAGCTAGGATCGTCCTCTGTGGCAGCGGCAGGCTGCGTGCTGGGCGTATCGACCACCAAGGGGATCCCCTGCCTGGGCCTGGGTGACTTGGGGGCCAGCTCCTGTTCCGGCAAAAGTTCGTCGGGGCTTTCCGGCGGCGTCTGATCAACGATCGAATCGGCGTGATCAGGTTGCGCCGGGCCAATGGCCAACTGATGCGTTTGATCGCTGGGTATCCGAAGACTTCGGTGGATGGTGAATGCCAAAAAGACGGTGGCGGCCAAAGCCGTGATCACCGCCATCGCGATGGTGGTCCGCCTTCTTGCCGGAGTGATGGGGGCAACCGATCGGCGGATCGCCGAATCGTCAGCACAAACGATTTCCGGTGGTGACGAAGCCTTGGTGCCGACCTGATGCAACTGCGCAAGGATTTCGTCGGTCAAATCGGGCGGAGCCGAATTGCCGTGCACTTCGCTAAGCAGCGCATCGAGCGCTTGCTCTTCGATCGGCGTCAATTCCTCGTTCATGTTGTTGTGGTTACTCATTGCGCTTGCCGCAACTTTTCCTCAACGCATTGCCGGAGCTGTTGCTTGGCGCGTTGCATTAGGTTGCGTGCCCCGTGGTCGGAAATGCCGAGCGCCCGTCCGATTTCGATTCGGCTGGCGTTGTCGGCAAATCTCATTCGTAATGCTTGTTGTGCCCGATCGGTCAACGTGTTCAGGCAGGCCCTGAGCGCGTCGACCGCAAAATCTCCCGATAAGTCTTTTCCTGCCCAACGTTCCCAAATCACATCCAACACAGCTGGCTCGGCCACCGTTTGAACTCGTCCCAGCTTTCGATGACGAGAGACCAACAAGTTGTAGGCGGTTCGTCTTAAATAGCCGGAAGTGGCCGCGTCGTTGTGTTGAATAAAACTGTCACGACTGAGGACTCGCAAAAACGTTTCCTGAGTCAAATCATCCGCGGTTGCCGCATCGCAACCGAGCATTCGTAAATATCGCCACACACCGTGTTGGTGCCGGGCGATAAGCTCTGCCGGCCCTAACTCGGTCACGCCCTCGGAGGAACATGAATCCGAATCGGACTTCCTATCCGACGATTGGCTTTGCGATCCGTGCGGCTGAGCCACCTGGATCACGCCACCAGTTCGCTGATGATTTTTCCGCCGCCAGCGATTTTCATAGGCCGTCCATTTTTACTAGTGAATGTCTTTTCGGTGGGAATATCCAATCCACGACACACGGTGGTCATCAAGTCTTCGCTGCTGAACGGTTCCGTTTCGACCGCTTGGCCATCGGAGCTGGTCGCCCCCACTGCCAGGCCGCCGTTGAGGTTTCCGCCGCCGACCACGCATGACCATGCACGGGCAAAGTGGTCGCGACCGGCATTTTGATTGATTCGAGGGGTGCGGCCAAATTCGCCCATCCAAATGACCACGGTATCCTCAAGCAGTTCGCGCTGCGCCAGGTCTTCAACTAGCGCACTCATGGCACGATCCAGCTGAGGCAGCTTGGTGTCTTTCAAAATGGTGTGAATGCCGTTGTGGTTGTCCCAACCGCCCAAGTCCACTTCGACAAACGGCACGCCCGCTTCGACCAATCGTCTGGCCAGCAAGCAGCCCTGTCCAAAGTTGTCGGTGCCGTAACGTTCCTTGACCTCTTCGGGCTCCTTCTCCACCCGGAACGCCTCCATCTGGTCACTGGTCATCAAGTCAAGTGTCTTCTTCAAGACCTTGGCATGTTCGGCAGCAGGCAGGTCGCGCGTCTTGTTGGCGAAACCTGTTTCGATCATGTTCAGGGCTGCCATCCGCTGCATCAGCCGGTTGTTTTCCAGCTTCATGTCCAGGTTGCGAATGCGCCCGTTGCTGGTTACTGAAAACGGTGCCCAGGCCATCCCCAGAAAACCGGGTCCGGAACTGGCGCCGCCGACCGACACGAACGGCGGGATCTCCAGGCCGGGTCGTTGGTTGAACACTTCGTGGGAGATCACCGACCCGTAACTGGGATGTTCGATGTTGGCGTTGGGAACATAGCCGGTATGCATGTAGTAGCGGCCGCGAGCGTGATCGGCTTCGCGAGTGGACATGCTGCGAACGATCGACATGTGCTTCATCTGCTGAGCCATCATCGGCATGTGTTCGCTGATCTGCATGTCGCCGGTGGTCGAAATCGGCAAGAACGGACCGCCGGTGGGTGCGCCTGGCTTGAGGTCCCAGATGTCGATCGTTGCCGGTCCACCGCCCATCCACAGCATGATCGCCGACTTGCGATTCTTTTTCATCTCGTCGGCATGAGCGTAGATGGAACCGCCCAGCGTCGCCGCCGCGCTTGCCGCCGCCGTCGAACCGGCCAAGTGGTTCATGAAGTGCCGGCGGGTCATGCCGGTGGGTGTTTGCCAATGGGTCATCAATCGCGCCTTTATCAAATCTGGTGAATGGTCGTTTTGCTTGGTGTCTGCAGCACTGGAACGCTCAATGCTGCATGATGAACTCGTTGCTGTTCAATATCGCCCACCAAAGATCCTGAAGCATTTCCTTTTGATCGCCGCCACGAGCATTCAACAGCGCGGTGGCGATCTTTGTTTCGTTGCGAGAGGGGCGTCGCGCCAAGCCGGTCAGGAATAGCTCCGTCACGCCCCGGTCGCGGGAGCCCTTCGACGCGATCCGATCGATGAAACTGCCTTTGGACGAGCTGGTTGCCTTTTTCGTCAGTTCTCCATTGAACATCATCAATGCTTGCGGAATCGAACCGTTGAAGGTCGTCGCCTCGTCCCCTTCGTCCGTTCCGAAAGCGGTGACGAACTGCGACAACCAGCGGCGTCGCTGCTGCTCCTGCTGCTCGTAACTGCCGGCGGCAGCAGCGTTGGTTGCCGTCACCATCGACTGATACAGCTGCTCCGCTGTCATCTGACGCAGGTAGAACCGCGAGAACTTTGGCATCTCGCCGATCGACGGATCGTCGATCGCATTGTTGGTTCCCAGCACCGCCGCCAAGGAATAGGGGCGACTGAGCGTGATCCAGGTGATCAACTGTTTCAAGTCATAACTATTCTTTCGAAACTCTTTGCCCAAATCCTCCAGCAATTGTGGATGAGAGTTGGGATTGTGTGGTCCCAAATCGTCAATCGGTTTGGTGAAACCGTATCCCAAGAACAGCGACCACATGCGATTGACGATCATCTGGTCCAGGTACTCGCTTTCCATCATCAACCGGCCAAGTTCCCGGCGGCGGTTGACGTCGCTGACGTATCCGCTGGCACTGATTTCCGTTCCGTCGGTAAAGACCGGCAGCGCGGTTCGTACCAGGCCGTTTCGCAGTTCGTAGTAGACGAGCGCCTCGGCGGGGTCGCCCCCTTCACCGGCAAAGTCTTCGCTGACCAATTCGGCATGATCAATGTCGCGAGTACCGTCGACAAATCTTCGCAGCGCCCGCGTTTGCCGAAAGAACGAATTGAACTCCCAGAACTTCTGCTGCTTCCATTGGTTGAACGGATGGTTGTGACACTGAGTGCATTGCACCTGCAAGCCAAGGAAGATGCGCGACGTGCTGCTGGTGGCAAGCACACCCTTTTCATCGTTCACTTTGTCGACTAAGAAGTTGACCGCGCCGTTGAAACCTTCCGTACCTGGCTTGGTGGAACCCTCGGCCGTGACCAGCTCGTAAACCATTTTGTTGTATGGCTTGTTCCTCGCGAACGTATCGCGCAAATACTTTTGCAATCCACCACGGCTGGTCATCGCCCGGCGATCGTTTCCGCCGCTCTGTCCGATCAGCAAATTGGTCCAGACCGTTGCCCAGTGATTGGCGTACTCCTCGGTGTACCTGTCGTCATGCAACAACATGTCGACCAACTTGCCCCGCTTGTCGCTGCCGCGTTCGGCCATGAACGCCGACAGTTCCTGGTAGCTGGGAATCCGCCCGATCACATCCAGATAGACGCGGCGGCACCAGACTGCATCGTCCACCTCTTTGGCCGGATAGATCTCGTAATCTCGCCAGTTCTGTTCGATCGCATCATTGATGACCTTCACCTGGGCCGGGCCGGTGACTTCGGCCGGCGCCGCGATCGCGATGAACAGCGAGCCAAAAAGGAACAGAGAAAATCGAGACATGGTGGAGGGAATCCTCGGTGAAAAAAGCACGGAAGCCGAGAAAAGGGCGGCTTACCTGACTTTCAAGAGCTGCCTGCAAAAATGAAGCCGGCTCTCTTCTTCTGTAGAACCAAACGATCGAAGTGGCCAAATGTACTCAAATCGACATTCTATTCGGACTTGACGGTCGCCACAAAGAGCGAACGGGCCCCAGAACCGGCGATTTGGGGGCTTTCCGGTGCCTGAAAAGGGGCAGATGAGGCCATTCCAGGTAGCGAAACATGGTAGCGAAACTCGCCAAGAGTTTCGGCCGGCCCTTAGGCGATCACCGATTCGATGACCTGCCAGCGGCCATTGTCGGTTTCGACCTTCCAGAGATCTGGCATCTCTTCGCCACTGATCAGACTCTCGATGACCGATGCCATCGGATCAGGCACTACAATCGCCACCATCTCTTCGCCACTTTTTCTCGCGATTTTCCGAATCGCCTTGAGGACCCGGGCCTTCACATCGCGAATGGCTTCTCCGCCGGGCGGGCAGAGTTCACCAGGATTCTCCTGCCCCTGCCGATAGACTTTGGGATGGTTTCGACGCACTTCGTCGATCAGCTTGCCGTGCCACAATCCGTGATCGATGTTGCGCAGCGCATCGATCACCTTGACCCGAACTTCGCGGCCTTCGGCCAGGCGCTCGGCCGTCTGTTGTGCCGATTCACAGGGCGAGGCGTAGATGGTTTTGACGCGGATATCAGACAGCTCCTGAGCCAACGAGTCGACTTGCTGTCGCCCACGCTCGCTCATCGGCATGTCCAGGGAGCCTTTGATTCGGCGCTGGTCGTCAAATTCAGTCGCGCCGGGCCGGACCAACAAGACCCGCGACCGCATCCTTGTTTTCAGAATCATGGCCGCCCCAATCCTTGCGTCAATTCATCGATCGCCACCCGGTAATCTTCTTGCTTGAAGATGGCCGAGCCGACCACGAACAAATCGCAACCGGCGGCGCCGGCAAGCCCGATGGTGGTGGTATCGATCCCGCCATCGATTTGAATCAGCAGATCAGGATGCTCGCGGCGAATCGCCTGGACTTTCTCCAGCACCTTGGGATTGAAGGATTGGCCGCCAAACCCCGCTTCGACGCTCATCACCAACACCATGTCGACTTCGCCCAGACAATCGGAGATGGCGTCCAGCGAAGTGCCGGGATTCAGCGCCACCCCGACACCGACATCCAGCTGTTTCAAGGCTTCAATGGTTTGCCGCGGATCTTCGCCCCCTTCGGATTCGATGTGAAAGGTCAGCAGGTCGGCACCGGCATCGACCATCGGCTGGGCGTACTGCAGCGGATCGCTGATCATCAAATGCACGTCCAGCGGCATCTCGGTATGGCGGCGCAAACCTTCGACAATCGGCATGGCATAGGTCATGTTGGGCACAAAATGCCCATCCATCACATCCAGATGCAGCACTTGCGTACCGGCATCGGCCAGCCGTGCCACTTCGCCTTTGAGATCGCCAAAGTCGCAAAGCAACAAGCTGGGAAGAATTGCAGGGGCCGCCTCTTTGATGACGTCGAGTTTCGCTCTCGACATTCCAACCGCTCGCCATCGAGTCTGGGAAAATTCAGAGCCGCCTCCGAAGGACCGGAGTGCCCAAGAGCTCTGAATCGGGGCAACAGATTGGTCGGGCAACCCTGGCCTTGTCAATCGCGCCACCAAACCGCGAAACCACCCCGCAGAGGGCCATCGAACGCCGGTTTCTCCCGAAAACAGCACTTCGCCGGCCTGGGAATCGCCCCTAAGGGAGGAAAATACACCTCAAAAAAGTGGCAGAATCTGGCAATTGCCCTTCCTTCCAGTGGCTTCCTCCTCCAATCGTCGGTGCGCGCGAGGAATCTCACACGAAGGCACCAAGACGCAAAGAAGAGGTGTGGGGGTAAGGATGAGAATGAAAGCGCGACTAAGGGCTTGCAAGACAATAAGCTACCGTATTGATCTTGCCGTTGGGCAGGAGGATTTCCGATACTTGCGGGATGCCGGATGCAAATGTTGTTGAATGGATTCGCGAAAAGTATACCGCATTGATCGGTGACCTCGATGAAAGGGGACGTCGAAGATGGGCGGCTGCCGAAGCGCGTTCGCTCGGACGCGGAGGAATCGCCGCGGTCGCCGCGGCGACTGGGATGTCGGATCGAACGATTCGCAACGGAATTGCCGAACTGGATGACCCCGAAGCCGCAGCGAGCAACCGACAGCGACGTCCAGGCGGAGGTCGCAAATCGAGGGAGGCCGAACAACCTGACTTGATTGACGCCTTGGAGCAACTGGTTGACGGAACTACTCGCGGCGATCCGATGTCTCCACTACGTTGGACCTGCAAGAGTACGCGAACACTTGCCAAGGAGTTGAACCGTCAGGGCTATGAGATCAGCAGCACGAAGGTCGGTGAGCTTCTGCGGTCTGCGGGCTACAGCTTGCAGGGCAATCGGAAGACGATCGAGGGCAAACAGCATCCTGACCGCGACAGTCAATTTCAACATATCTCCGATCGAGTCAAAGCTTACCAGCGGACCGGCCAGCCGGTCATTTCGGTCGATACGAAAAAGAAAGAACCGCTGGGAATGATGAAAAACGCGGGCCAGACGTACCGCAAGTCGGGTGACCCGGTCCGCGTAAAGACCCACGACTTCCCGGACAAAGAACTTGGGAAAGCGGTTCCCTATGGCGTCTACGATGTAACGCACAATGAGGCTGGAGTGTCGGTGGGGATCAGCCACGACACGGCTGAGTTTGCCATCGCGGCGATCCGCCGTTGGTGGAAGAAGATGGGGCGAAAGCGTCACGCCAAGGCGAAGCGATTGTTGATCACGGCGGACTGTGGTGGGAGCAACAGTCCGAGAACCAGATTGTGGCGTTGGGTACTGCAAAAGTTTGCCAACGAAACTGGCATGAAGATTGAACTGTGCCACTATCCGCCTGGGACCAGCAAATGGAACAAGATTGAACATCGATTGTTCTGTCACATCACCCGCAACTGGCAAGGCGTTCCGTTGGAAAGCCATGAGGTGGTTGTCAACTTGATTGGCGCGACCAGAACAGAAGAAGGTCTGGAAGTTCACGCGTGGCTTGATGAGTCCGAATATGAAAAGCGGAAGAGAGTCAGTGACGAACAGCTTTCGGAAGTAATCATCAAACGCGACAATTTTCATGGGGAATGGAACTACACGATCCTCCCCAATAAACCTACTAAGATTCGGTAATCAATTGTCTTGCAAGTCCTAAACAGGCAAACGCCCCCGTTTTTCTTTTCAACTCGGCGCCTTGGTGACAGAAGAAAAAGGAGACAATGGGTTAGAGGTGATGGGTTTTGATCCATTGCACCGACGCATCGAGAGTTTCGTCGATGTCGCGGGTTTGATAGCCCAGTTCTTGGCGGGCGCGAGAGCTGTCGTGCCAGTGATACAGACTGCTCATTTTTACTCCGGCGCTGTTCATGTCGCATTCGCGACGCGCCGCCAACGACCACAGATCGCCGCCCCAACCTGCAACGACGCGCATCGCCGGCCCAGCTCTCATGATCGGCGGTCGCCTGCCCATTCGCCTGGCAAATTCAGCCCACAGTTCTTTGTAGCGCCAGTTCACGCCGGCAAGAATGAACTGGCGACCGTTTTCCCCTCCTTTTTCCAATGCCTGGATCGTTGCCGACGCGACGTCGCGGGAATCGCAAACCGAGCAACCACCCGATGGAGTCAGCGGCCGCCACTTCCTGCCCACCTCCAGCGCCATGCGGCCGCTGCTCGGTTTCCAATCCCAGGGTCCCAGCATGAAACCGGGATGAACAATCACCGCTCGCAGTCCTCGGCTCACTCCATCAAGGACTTCGGAGACGCCGGCCCGCTTGCTGACCACGTAGCTGCACGGGGTCTGCCCACCCGCGTTGTCCAACGGAGTCTCTTCGTCGGCCGGTGCCTGGAACGAACCGACAGCAAGTGTGTTGACCGTACCGACGTGGATCATCTTTCGACCATGTTTGACACACGCATCGACGATGGCCCGCGTTCCATCGCGATTGACCCGCATCGATTCCTCCAGCCGTTTCCACCCCAAGTGAATCAGCCCCGCAGAATGGATCACGGCATCGCACTGGCTTACCGCCTGGTCGATCGTTAGCCCGTCACAGAGGTCACCATGGATGAACTGCGAATCGATTCCCTCAAAAACCTTCGGGTCGGGGGCACTGCGGACGAGTGCCAATGTTGGCAACCCCATGTCGCCCAGTTGGCGCAGAATCGTGTTTCCCAAAAGCCCGGTACCTCCGGTCACAAAAATTCGCATCGGCCAATTGTCCTAGCAAGTCTTCAAGTAGCAAAACTCGCCAAGAGCTTCGGCGAGTCCGGGATTCACCGACAGTCTTAGCGGCTTTCGCTACCGCGATTTTTCCAAACCGGCGTGGTTGCCCCTCGAAACGGCCGGCGGTGTCGACGCCTCAAATTAACCTCGCTCTGGGCAGTCGGTAACCGCTAAACTGCCGGGGTGGTTGTTCAGGCCGGCGGGAGCCAATCCGATCCTCCGGACCAACCATCCCTCTTTTCACGACCGACGGCGGCAAGGAAGTGACCGTGACAACTGACGATTTCCTGCGCGAGCAGATGGAACGATCTCAGCGCCAGCAAACGCACCGCCGGCGGAATGGCCGCTCGCGACGGCGACAAGTGTACCTGCTGGGCGGTTTTGCGCTGCTGGGGATGCTGGTCTTGGGCGCGCCAAGCTTGGTGAGTCATTCATCGATCGGCCGGTCGATGCTCTCCCAGACCGCTGCCGATTACGGCCTGGACGCGACCGCCCAATCAGTTCGCGTTGGGTGGATCACCCCGCTTCGCATCACCGGCCTGCAGATGGTGGGGAAGTCCGGCAAGAGCGAACTGAGCGTCCAGCAGCTTGACACCGAATGGACCGTCGCCGACCTGCTCGGTCGATCGGGTGACAGTTGGGGTGAAACGCTGCTGCGTGGCGTCAATGTCGCCTGCGTGATGAAAGACGGACAATGCAGCTTGGAGGAAGACCTGGAAGCGTTGCTGGAACCGTCCGAGGAGGACGCCGGAGGCGGGTTGTTGAAGTTGCAGGAGGTGACCTTTTCGGTCACCGACGCGGCAACAGGACGAGCGTGGCAAATCTCCAAATCGAATTCTGAAATCGCCACGTCCAGCGAATCGCTGCGCGCCAAGTTTGCCGGCGTGTTGACCGAACCGAGCGGTCGCGGCGGTTCGCTGCAGGGGGAGATGGAACTGGCGGGCGACCAGTGGCAACTTGACCTGGAATGTGAATCGCTGCCCCTTTCGGTCTTGTCGTTGGTTCAACCGCGGTTCCAGCTGCAACCCCATCGGCAGTCCCCCTCATCAGCACCAGCAGATGCGATCGCTGCCAGGGATCTCTTGCAAATCGAAGGCGACGCGACCGGAGTGGTTCGCCTGGTGGGCGCGGCCGACGGTGCGATTGAAGCATCGCTTCGCAAATTCCAGGTGCGCAACCTCACCGCCGCTGACGGCAACCATCGCGTCTGGACGAACCAGTTGGCGATGTTGGACGGCGATTTGATTCTCTTGGGCGACCGCATCATCGGGCGCCGCCTGCAGGCATCCACTGACTTTGCCTCAGCGACGATGGATGGTTCCATGGCTCGGTCGATTTCGTTGGTGGGTGCCAACGACAATCCGATGCTGTGGCTGGACGCGTGGAGCGGATCGGCGACGGCGGAGATCGATTTGGCGTCGCTGGATCGGGCACTGCCCGGATTGATCCCGTTGCGAAAAGAGGCACAACTCGTTTCCGGGCGAGCGTTTGCACGCCTGCAGTCGCTGCCGACAAACGGTACCGCCAAACGCAATCAACTGATCTTGCAAAGCGACGAACTTCGCGCCCGCTCGCGAGGGCGCGGCGTGGTGATCGACCCGATCGAACTGAGTGCCGTGGTCGCCACCGACAAGGGCCGACTGAGCGCCGAGCAGTTTGAGCTCGACAGCACCTTTGCCAAGGCGTCGGGCCGAGGCGATTTGCGCAGCGGTTCAGCGAAAGTTGACATCGACTTTGGCCGCCTGTCGGCAATGTTGCGGCCGATCTTCGAGGTCTCGCAGTCCAATCTTTCCGGCTCGGCCAGCGGCAACATCCGTTGGAACGCTTCGGCCGACAATGTTTGGCGGCTTTCGGGATCGGGAGACGCAACCAATTTGCTGATCACGGCAGCGGGCGGGCAAACTTTCCGGCGACCGTCGCTACGGGGTTCGGTCGAGGCGGTGGGACGTTGGGGTGGGAGGTCGCTGGATGAGTTGACCGAGGCGAACGTTCGGCTGGCCAGTACCGGCTTGGATCTGCGAGCCGATTTGACCGCTCCGGTCCGACGTCCGTCCAGTGAAGTGCCGATGCCCGTTCGAATTCAAGGCGACGGACGACTCGAAACGCTTGCCGAGACCATCGCACCGTGGCTGCCCGAGGAAATCCATGATGCCGAAGGTGGATTCAGCATCACCGCCAGAGGCCAGTTTTCAAGTGCGGCCGGTCGAGTCGATTCGGCGGCGATCGAACTGACATCGCCCCGAATTGCCTATCGTGAACGGTACTACAGCCAGCCGGAATTGAAGCTCTTTTTTGATGGCCGATTGGACCTGCCAAGTGGTGATTTTCAATCCCAGTCGTTGACGGTCGCCAGCGACGCGTTTTCGTTTGCCGCCCGAGGCACTGCCCATGCCGACGCCGTGGACTTGGAGGTCAACTGGAAAGCCAAGTTGGAACGGCTTCAAGGCAGCGTGAGAAAACAATTGGCAACGCGGCCCGATGCCGCCGTTCGGCAAGTCGGTTATCGGCCAGGCGCCGCGGTCAAAACCGACGATTGGTTGGTGATGGGCGACTGCGAAGGTGATCTGAAGATATCCGGTCACGGCGACCAGATTGATTTCGACACGTTGACCACCGGCAAGAACCTTGCCGTGATCCAGCCGCCCGAAGCGAGCGCCGGTTTTCATACAGTCGGGCCGATGCCGGGCCGCGGCCAATCCTCCTCTCAACTGGCCTCCCGTGTCGTCTGGTACGAACCCAACCTGCGCATCGACGGAGCCGTTTCGGTCGATCGATCGAAGGGAACAATCCTGGCTAACTCGATGCAGGTGGCTTCCGATTGGTTTGCGACCAGCCTGAGTGGACGGGCGATGTGGAACCAGACCACTGGCGAGGTCACGTTGAAAGGTCCTACCAAGTTGAAGATGAACGAGGTCGCCAGTCGACTATCAAAACTTGCCGGAACAGAGATTCACGCCGAAGGCATCCAAGAGACTCCCCTGGAGATCAGCGCGGTTCGTGATCGCAGCGGTCATGTCGCCTTCTCCGTCGTCGGCAACTTGGGTTGGGAAGCAGGCGACGTTGCCGGAATGAGATTCGGACCAGCGTCGATTCCGGTACGGTTGACCGAGACCACCGTCTTTGTTTCACCAGCGGTGATTCCAGTGGGCGCGGGCCAATTGAATTTGGCTGGACAAGTTCACTATCGTCCCGGACCACTTTGGTTGCAGGCCCAAGGAGGTGTGGTCGCCCGCTCCGTCCGGTTGACTCCCGAAATCACCGGCCGCTGGCTGAAGTACCTGGCGCCGCTGGTTGCCGATGCCACGAATATTGAAGGTGCGTTCAGCGCAGATTTGGACGAAGCCCTCGTGGTCTTCGAACAACCCGAATTAAGCCGCGTGAGTGGGCGTTTGAATATCGAGGGTGCTCGAATGACAGCCGGCCCGCTGGCCAATCAAATTGTCGGCGGCATCGAACAACTCAAAGCGATCGGTCGCGCGGTCGGTGCGGCACGGGCGGGGAACAATCTGGCAGATTCCAATCGAGTGCTGATTGAGATGCCGCCGCAAACGGTCGACTTCACGGTCGCCGACGGCGTGGTGACCCACAAGACGTTGTTCTTTGAGGTCGATCGCGCCCAGGTCGTCACCAGCGGCCGGGTCAGCCTGGATGGCCGGTTGAACATGGTGGCCCAAGTGCCGCTGGATGCCCGCTGGTTGGGAAGCGATCTGCAAGGGTTGGCCGGTCAGCCGGTCACACTGCCGATTGACGGCACCCTGTCTCGGCCCAGCCTCGATTCGCGAGGCGTTCGACAAGTGGTTTCACAGCTGGGCGCCCAAGCGGTCCAGAGCACCGCCGAAAACTATCTGCAGAAACAGCTCAATCGGGGTCTGGACAAAATCTTTGGTCGTTGAGCGCGGTCTGCGAATCTTCGGTCACTTGGCGGGGTTACCAAGGATAAATGGTGAAGTCGGCGGCGGATCGAGTAAACTGCCGTCGTTGGACTCGGCGAGCCATCAACCAAGCAGACCATGTCGGAACGAAATCCTTACGAGACGCCCGAGGCGGCTTCGGAGCCGTCCCCCACCAGGCCGCCCAAGGAAATCTCTGCCCTTGCACGCGGCCTGGAATACGCGATCGTGATCGTCGTGATCACCGGCTTGGTATGGGCCGTCATCAACTTCGTGATCTAAAGTAGGCCGACTTGCCCCAAGCTTGTCCCAAGTCGGCCTACGGAGGTGTCGACGCAGGGGTTACAGATATCTTTTTGGCCGGCTCGATGTCCGATTTTTTGATTTCGTTCCAGAGATCGAGTTGCGGTGGCTCGGTGATCAACTGGACTTTTTCGGCGCGATCCGCAGCCATCAACAACAGCTGAGGCATCTCGACAAACCGGCTGACGTTCAGCAGATCGGGAGCATCACGATTTCGAGTGGGAAGATTCACCAAGGTCAATTCTCTCAATCGTGGCTCAAACAACGACGCATAGGTCGACCAGGCGGCGGCATCACGCTGAGCAAAGAGATGGCGTGGAACCTCGGCAAACTCGTCGATTTGATCCAGTGCTTGCAGCGCCCTGCGGATGTCCCAAATTTGCATTGTCGCGGCGGTCTGCCCCAACTGCATGAAACGACGGCGAATCTGCGTCCGCTTTTTCGCCTCGCGATTCCACTCCGTCAGCCCGACACCGCGCGGCGCAAAAAAGACCAACGCCACCGACGGCTGCGATTTGACACGCTTCGCCAACGATTGCCACGGCGACGGTTCTGCCTGGATCGATGTGAAACGATCAGGCCACAACTCGGCCAGCGACGCGGCCAAATCGTCCCAGTCCGATTGATCGACCACCGAAAACAGAATGTGACTGCTGGGCGTTTGCTGGTCGGCCGCGCGGAACGCAAACATGCTGAGCCGATAAGGTTGTTGGCTGGTCAGCTCGATTTGTTTCGCGATCACACCGTCCCGCTTGACGGTTGATACCACTTTGGGATCCAGTGGATCGATCTCGCCGTCCTTTGGCCAACCGCGAAACGTTTTCTTGCGAAGCGATTTCATCCAACCGTCTCGCGTCTCGGCAAACGCGTCCGATGGCGGCGTCTCCTCGGCGCTGGCTGCCGGAACAAAAGATTCGTGGACGGTCGTTACGATCTCGTCGTCGGGAAGTTCTTGGAAGACCTTCATCTGTTCGGGCTCAAAAAACTTGACCGCAGTTTTCTCGATCAGCTGATCGTCGTTCTTCAGGAAACGATTCAGCCATCGAAAGGCATGAACCCGAAGCTCTTGCGTATCCTTATGAGGCCCTTCGGTGATGTGTAGCCCCAGCTTGTCGCCGGCGTCGTAAAGCTCGTAAATCTTCCGAACTTTGGAATGGACATCGACAACTCCGTCCAACGGAAAGATCCGATCCTTGTCGGTATTGGAAATCAGCAGGGGACGTGGCGCGACAAGCGCCGCAACCATCGGGTAATCCCAGCGGTAGGTATTGACCATGTACATGCAATCGCAATGCCCTTCCACACAGCCGTCGACCACGTGATTGTGCAGGCTGGTGATTCCGGCCACCGGCACTGCCGCCTGGATGCGGTCATCCAGCGCCGCGACCCACCACGAATAGGCACCACCGCCACTGCGTCCGGTGACACCGATCCGATCGCCGTCAACTTCTTTGCGCGATTGCAGGTAGTCCAACGAGCGAATGCAATTCCAAGCCTCGACGCCGGCCGGCGTGTATCCGCGGTTGTTCCACCACCACATTTTTTCGCGGTAAGTGCCGTGATGAATCCCCTCGATTTCGCCCAGCTGAATCGTATCGATCGTCAGGCACACGTAACCGTTGCGGGCAAACCAGGCGCCATGATGTTGATAGTTGACTTTGTTTCCGTAACTGATGCCGTCTTTCTTGACTCGCCCATGTCCGCACACGTAAAGGACGGCTGGAAGCGGTTCGGATTGCTCGCTGGGACGGTACAGGTTCGCCGTAACATAAAGGCCTGGGCGAGATTGAAAGTGTAGGTTTTCCACCACGAATCCGTCATGGTCGCTGCGACCGGTTACCTGGGCGCTGAGCGGCGTACGGTCCGGCAGCGGATCCAGACCGAGCATCTCAAAAAGCTGACGACGATATTCGCCGCGACGACTTTGCCAATCTTCCAGCGAATGAATGTCGACAAAGGTTCGCTCGGTCAACAATCGTGTCTGCCGGCGGAAATACTCGGTAACCAGTTCGTCGCCGCGGCCGGTATCAACCTGCGTCTGCTGCTGAGCAACACACGGCGAGGAACCAGACAGGGCGAAGGCAACGAACAGCAAGAAGATGTTTCGAATGTGCATCGAACCGCAGCGCATGGGAAGGAAGGGAAGGGGTGGGAAGGAAGAGCGCTTACTTGGATTCCAACAGCCCAGAGAGACCGTCTAAGTTTTGGCGAAGCGCGATCTCGACATCGATCTCCTTGCGGTGACCGAGAATCCCGATGGGACCGTGGTAACCGCTATCGATCAGGGTACGGATCATTTGGCGTTCGTGGACGCCCGAACCGATCGGCAAAATCTTGTGCTTGCCCGCATCGCGCCCGACGGCGGCCGGATCGGCCATTCCATTCAAATTGACACACAGCAGGTAAGGTTTCATGGCCCGTAGCGCCTGGGCAAAGGTGTCAATGTGTGGATGACCGTGGTGAAAGTTGTAGACAATGCCAACGTGATCGGCACCATGATGCTCTCGCAAGTACTGGCAGACCTTCACCAGGTTCGCTGGCTCACCGCCCCATCCGCCGTGGTTGTACAGACCCAGCTTCAAGCCAAGCTGTTTGGTTTTACGGACCGCCGGCATCATCGCTTCGGCCGCCGCAACCACTTTTTCTTGTTGGCTCTTCACCGCGGGAGAAGGACAGGTTTTCCAGATCTGCGGTTGAATACCATGTTTCTGAATCAGCGGCTCGATCGCATCGTGCCAGTTCCAGAAAGCAAAGTATTCGATACCATGCTTTTTGTATTGAAGGATCTCTTCCTCGAACGTCGCCACATGTTCTTTCCGCCAGTCGTAAGCGACGCGGCGCAGGCCCAACTTCTTGACCATCTCGGCTCGTTGGGCCGGGTCTCGATTTTTGGCATCAAACGGAACGATGCACCAGGCGACCAACTGGTTCTTCTCAAACGTTTTCGGAGTTTCACCTCCGTTTTCCCAAGCGATGGCTGGTGAGACAAGCAGGTTCAAAACAGCGGCGACAACCAGCGCCGACACAGCCGCGAAGCGATTTCCGGTTTTGGAGTGCGGCGACTTGTCGCCGCTTTCTTTTTCCAAGCGGCTCTCTGGTAGTGGTGGTTTTGGCAGTGCAGGGCGGTTTGAAATCCAAAGCGGCGACAAGTCGCCGCACTCCAAAATCAACAATCGATCTACCATTCGATCCGCCTCCCCTCATTCTTTGCTGGCTTGATTCACCGCTTTTAGCGGCCACGATTGCAGTGCCGCGTCCAGGTCTTCGTCCGTGATGTCTTCACGGCCGATTCCTGATTGAACCATCACTTGGATGAATTCTTCGCGACTAGGCGCACCGATCACCAACGATTGGTCAGCCAGGTTGATCGGCATCGGCAACCAGAGGTCGTCTGGTCCGAAATCAAGCAACAGACGATCCTGCTCATCAATCGAAAAGACGCCCGAACTGACGTCGTCATCTTCGGTGTATTTGACTTTCGCAACGCCATCACGAAAAAGCGAAAGCGTGAACTGGCCGTCGCTGGAATCGAAGTTCAACGAAGCGTTCTCCTTCATTTGACTTTCCAGGGCGGAAGCAACTTCGCTTTGCGGCTGGGGTGTTTCCACTCCTAACGCCGGGACGATTTTGACCGAATCGCTCGGTGAAGGAGAATCGCATCCGGTCAGCAACGCGATGACCGCGAACGCGAAAAGAGATGGGTTTCGTTTCAATGCCTGGTTCACGTCGTCACTTGATCTCGTGCAGCTCGATTTTGAAATGCAACGTCGAATTGGCCGGGATGCCTGGCCGAGCTTTATCGCCGTAGGCTAGTTCCGGCGGCAGTTCCAGTTCGATCATGCCGCCGACACCGACCAACTGTAGGCCCTCTGTCCAGCCTTCCACGACTCCCGACAACGGAAAACTCGCCGGTCTGGGATTGTTGTAAGAAGTATCAAAGACTGTTCCGTTGTCGAGCCATCCCGAATAATCGACGACCACCGTGCTGCTGCCGATCGGTTTTTCACCTGTCGACTTCCGCAAGATCCGATACTTCAATCCGGAATCGGTCGTGGTGAATTCCTTGGGCGCATCGGGGTCGATCACGTTGGGGCCCATCTTGGGTTTCGAACTGCAGGATGCGACCAGCATACAAACGCAGGCAAACAGCACGGGCGGCAAAGATCGAGGTAGTTGCGGCATGGGACGAACGGTATTTCTTTCAAAGTGAATGGCCGAAGCAAAAAACAACAGGTGTTTACGGCACGACATTGTTGGTGCCTAGCATTTCGTTGATCGCGCGGTTGGCGACTCGGATGATGTACTTGTTGGGTTGGTTTTTCAACGCCTTCTTCAATGCGTCAAGTGCGGGCCTGGCTTGTCCATCCATCTCGTCCAGCACGATCGCAGCGGCCAACCTGCCCCACTGGTGTTCGCTTTCCAGTTCCTTGATCAACACGTCGATCGCTGGTTGGAGCTGCCCCAGTTTAGCCGCCGCGCGAGCCGCCGCGATACGGACGCTTGGCGAGGGATCGGCAAGCGCCTCCAACACAGCCGGCTTGGCCGCGGTGGCTTCGGAGCCAATGTTGCCGATCCCGGTAGCGGCCCAATATCGGACCGACGCATCGGGGTCCGAGAGTCCGTTGATCAGATCTTTCAGCACCCCCATTCCTTCCGATGCTTTCGTCGCAATGTCGACGAGCCTTTCGAGCGATTGCCGCGAGTCGGCCGCAGAATGCAGGATGGCGTATCGCGATCCGGCGGTCTTTTCGCGAGTTTCGATTTCCGCTTCCGGCATCAAACCGATGTCGCCAATTTCGTTTTGCCAAGCCGACAGCGCCGATCGCAGCTCGGCCAGTTTGTCGGCATGTTTTGCGTCGTCAGCAAGATTGTTGATTTCGTGCGGATCGTTTTCCAAGTCGTAAAGTTCTTCGACCGGTTTGCTGGCAGCCGAAAAAAGTGCCGGTCCCGGCGGCATCGAACCGGACTTTTCCATTCGCCGGATCTCCCGCATCGTGGCCCCCTTTTCGGGCGTGTTCATGTACTGGTAGTACGGTTTCAAAGGTTCAAAATTTCGGATGTATCGAAATCTTCGATCCCGCACCGTTCGAATGATGTCGTATCGCTCGTCCATGCGATCACGAGCACCGTAAACGTAATCGCGGGGAGCAGTCAGATCGCGGCCCAAGAAGGCTCGGCCTTGGACATACTCAGGAATCGGCAACCCAGCACAATTCAACACTGTCGGACCAAAATCGACCGAGTTGACCAGTTGGTCGTCAACTGTTCCGGGACTGCCTTGGTCGGCATGCCGAAACCGCTGCGGAATGCGAACGATCAACGGGACGTGCGTTCCTGAATCGTACAGCCACCGTTTGGCTCGCGGCAAACCAACACCGTGATCCGACCAAAAGAACACGATCGTGTTTTCGTACTCGCCCGCCTCCTTCAACTGCCGCAGCAAATCACCTGCCCAGGCATCCATGGCGGTGATCAATTCGTAGTTGCGTTTCCAGTCTTCGCGAGTGATCGGTGTGTCGGGGTAATAGGGAGGCAAGGTGGACAGCGAATCGGCGTCTTGTCGCTGGGCGGCGGTGAGTGCTTCCGTCACCTGCTTGTACTTGCTTTCGTTGGCGATACCGCTTTCGTGGCAGCCGCCAAAATTGAAAACGGCAAAGAAAGGCTGGTCCTTGTTGGCTCGGTTTTTCCAATGCGCTTTGCCGCTCGACTCATCCCAAATCGTTGCAGACGACGGCGTCTTGAACTGATAGTCCGTTTTGCTGTTGTTGGTGCAGTAGTAACCTGCTTCGCGAAGGGCGATCGGAAATGGACGAAGCCAGTCAGGCAACGTGGCTTTGCACCGCATGTGATGCGTGCCAATGCTGTTTTGGTACAAGCCGGTGATGATGGTCGACCGGCAGGGTGCGCAGACGCCCGCCGCCGTGAACGCATTGGCGTAACGGACTCCCTCGCCGGCAAGCTGATCCAGGTTCGGCGTGATCGCGTGCGGATCACCGTAACAGGCCAAGTGCGGACTGATGTCCTCGCAAGAGATCCACAGAATGTTAGGTCGATCCGCACCGCTGGCAGTTGCCAACCCGAAACAACCTGCCAGTACGAAGAACAATGCTGACAATCTACACTTGTTGTGCATCGAAATATTCCTTGTCATGAAAAACCAACTAACCGGATGTCGGCGCGTACGGATTGTCGCTGGCTTCGACATTTCTACTGGGAGAGAACGATGGGTCGGTCGTGTCCTGGGAGGCATCTCGCCGATGCGCCAGTACGGCCGCCAAGATCAAACTGAGGCCGGCCAGATGAAGCAAACAGGTGAAGATGTTGATGATACCGTTGACAAAGGGAATTGCCTCAACTTCCAGCTGCGGGACCACAAAGATATACAGCCCCCAGCTAAAGACTTGCATGACCAACAACATGCTAACTCCTAAAATCGCCAGTCGAGCGGCTGGTGGGCAAGCGCTTCGTTTGGCAAACAGAACAATCAGCACGGCAACGTAAAAGAGCACGTTAAGAAACGGCGGGATCGCGTACAGCAGCGCAAGAGAAAAAGATTGCAACGGAGACGCTCCTGGCGACGCGAATGTTTGGCGATGACACGAACGTTTGGCGATGCCATCAACGGCAAGTTAGCAGCTGCTTGGTGACGATGAAATCCACGGACTGGTCTTCCCAGTGGGATTCCGCTGATTTTTAACCGGTCCTCTGGAGGCCTTGCACATTCGTTCAACCGGTCATTTGAAAAACGTGCTCTGGATCAGCACAAACATCTTTCCCTCGTTGTCAGTCGGGTCGACGTCGAACATTCGGAGATACAGCCGGCCCGTTTTTTTGGCAATGAAATCGTCTCCACCTTCCAGCACAAACGGCTTTGCCTCGGCCAATTCCGCCGGCGAATTGACCACCACGGCGATCAGTGACCCAAGCTTGATGCGATTGTCATGGGGCCGCTGTTCCGGCGGGATCTCAATTCCCTTTGGACCAGTCTCGTAGACCACCTTCCAGGTCCCCTTCACCTCCACGTGCACCGGCATCCCCTCGCGCAAACTGGCGCCGGTATCTTGCCACTGGGCATTGGCGCGGACCTCGAACAGTTTTTTGTCACTGAGAGACTGATTGTTCAGCACCCGCTGCAAACCGACCTCGGCCGGTTTGTACTTCGGCACCAACCGCACCAGCGATTCGTACGCTTCGCGTGCTTGGGCGTACTGTTTTTTCCGTTCGTATTCGGCAGCCAGTTTTTCGGTCTTGGCGATAAACTCCTTGTGAATGCTCAGCAATTGCGGATCGGACGGCAACTGCGGTTGGTTCTCCGCTGCCTCTTTGAGTTGCTGTTGAATCCGCTGTTGCATTTGTCGCAAGTTGTTGCGATTGCCCGGTCGCTGAGCAAAGGAGCAGGTGCACAGAGAAGCGACAACAAGAAAGGCACTGATCCGCCTGGACGCACCGTGGGGCATGAGCTTGGCTCCGGGTGTTGAGTTCGCTTTGATACCGCCAGCCATTCTAACCGCTGCTGGCGGCGCCGTAGCAGAATTGCCAGCGGTGCAAGCTGGCCAGTATTCACCAGCGAAGGCGGGTATTTTTGAAGTCGGCCGCGGCGACGCCTGGGCCGGAAATAGGAAGTATGATGAATCAGGAGACGATTGGCGAGTGAGTGAAGCAACCGGATAGATCACCTGTGACACGTGTATTGTTGACAGCTTTCGAACCCTACGATCGCTGGCCGGAGAATTCCAGCTGGTTGACGCTCACCGATTTGACGCGGTGGTATGACGGTTCTGCCGATTTGATAACCCGCAGATACCCCGTCGACTTGGGTGAGATGAGCAAGCGGCTTCGCAAGGACTTGCAGGATGATTTTGATTTGGCAATCCATCTTGGCCAATCACCTGGTTCGACTCTGATCAAGCTGGAAGCGGTCGGCTTGAATGTGCGAAGCGACGGATCGCCGTTGATCGACGAAGCACCGGCGGCCTATCGTTCGCCGCTGCCGCTTGACCGCTGCAGCCGATCATTGATTTCCGCCGGAATCCCCAGCGAGGTATCCCATCATGCGGGCACCTACCTGTGCAATGCCGCGCTGTTCCTGAGCCAACACTATTCGCAGTCGTTCGGGTTGCGAACAAGATCGGCGTTCGTGCATATTCCCCTCGCTCCGGCGCAAGCAGCGCAAGATAGCGGCCGACTGGCAAGCATGAGCACGCCGATGGCCGCGGCGGCCATCGCGCTGATCATCGATCAACTGGAACTCCCGGATGATTAGAGAAGTGAACCACGAATCACTCGAATAGCACGAATAATGAGGTCATCACCACCTGGTTCGGGCTTCGTGAGGATACATTGGCTCGCAAGACGGGTCGCACCAGCAAGACAGCAGTGGGAGCGTAGCGAGCGACACAGAACGTGCAGTGGTCACGAGTGAAGAAATGAACAGTTCCGCTACTCCGGAGCGTTACCGGGCAACAATCCGAAGCCAGTTCAGACAGGTGTTGTGGCCGGGTTGTTGCGGTCCCAGCGAAACGGTCAACTTTCCGTCGGTTAGCTGGATAATCGCCGAGGTTTCGTGGAATCGTCCGGCAGCGGTCGTTACGTTGTCGATCATTGGCAGTCCCTCGACAAAGAGACGCTGTCCCGGTTGATCGTGCCCCGCGTCGCCGACACAAACGGTGACGTGGTAGGTGCCGGCAGGTAGTTCGCAGTTCCATTGGGCCTGGTCACGAGTGAACAAAAACGTATCGCGATAGGCCTCCTCGCAAACGCCGCGTTTTCTGCTGTTGGCGGACATGGCACTGTTCCAACCATACCCTCGCTGCGGATCAAACTGCTTGCCGTGATCACTGAGAAAGCCTTCCGATGTTGGTGATCCGGGTGGCGAGAAATCGAAATGCCGAACCTGCTGATCCTCGCCCGCCCAACCTGGCGGCAGTTGATTGGGCAAACCATCTTCGTCCTTGCCGGGCGGTAGCACGGACCAACGGACAACTGGCCCAGCAGTGAACAGCGTGGGGTCGTCGAGATCTTTGATTCCGTCGCCGTCCGCGTCATCGTCTTGCCTTGGAAAGGGACGCAGCCGCCGCTGTTGGACTCGATCCCACAGTTGTCGGCAGAATTCGCCGCGAGTCACTCCGTCGGTGGTTTGCATTTCCAGCTCGCCGATCAACTGGTTGCCGGCGCGCTGCAATGTTTGCTCCTGCCAGGTACGATCGGCGGCGGTGTCAGGGCGAAAGTCAACGTCGTAGGCATCTGCGGTAACGATTCCACAAGCGGCCAACCGGTTGACGGCGACAAAGGCATCATGCCGAGTTGACAGATCACGAAACGGCCAAAGCAAAAGTGGCGTGCCGCCGGACGTGCCACACAAACCGTGACGAACCTGTTCCAACAGCTCTCGATCGTAAGGGATCTGTCGTGGTGCAATGCCTCGGCGCAGCGAAATCGCCGCGGCAGCTCCCGCCGCCTGCCCGATCGCCACACATTGATCGTGCAATCGAATCGCAGCGCAAACGATGCTGCTGTAGCCGACATTCTTTTGAGCGCCAATCAAACCGTCCATCCGCTGGGGGATCAGGCTGCGGAGCGGAAAGACCGATCGATCGGAGATGTGATGCGTGTGGCGTCCCGGCTTTTCAAAGTCGATCCAAGGTCCGCTGGTTCCTTCCCGCTGCAGATACGCTCGACCGGTGCGATGAAAATCGTAATGAAACTGCCAGCACAGGACGCCATCGGGGTACATCACTTGGGCAAATCGCTCGCGGGCCGCTTTCTTGGTTTCACCGTCAACGTTACGCCCGTCTTGTTCACGCATCATGTACATCGCTTTCAAACGAAGCGATTCGCGAATGTACGGCTTGGGCGGCAAGCGGTCGGTCGTTCCAAATTCATCGCTGAGCACAAAATGCCGAAAACTGTTGGCGGTGTCGGGGGCGCGATCGTGAACGAAAGTCTGCAAATGATGCAGCAGGGCTAGAGAATGCCGGCGAGCATCCTTGAAAATGATCTCCCGCTGCGGCCGCGTCATGCGGACGATATTCTTTTCCGATGCACCCGGCTCGGTTGCCTCCAGCTCATCGACCACGTGCTGCGGCAGCCGTTCCAGCGGATAGTCCTGTCCCAACATGTAGTTCAACAGCACAATCGTCTGCCCCTGCCGGCTGGTTGCCCCTTCAACAAGTCGCCTCACGTTGTAGATGGATAGTTGCCGGTCGAGCTGTTTGCCGCGCGGCGGCCAGGCGATGATGCTGCCCAGCTTGACGGGACGATCCCAGGCCAGGTCTCGCATCTCCTGGAGACTGATTTCTGACGTGCGAACAAAATTTCGATCGTCATATCGCGGAGGACGTTTGATCGGTCGCGGTTTTCCATCGCCTTGTCGCTGCACGATCATTGCCCAAGTGATCGGGTTCGTTTCACTGGGTGGATTTTGCGAAAGGTCTTCAGGGGCGCTCGGTTCGCCGTAACGAGACCTGGGATCGACGCCACACTCGAAATCGGTTCCGCTGACCTGAATCGCTTCGCCCCAATCGGAAGCGTCAATGGTCAACTTGGCGGTGACATGAAGATCGACTTGATGGGTATCGGTGGTCGCGAAGGACAAACCGTTCAGCCGCGGCAGGTCATTCTCGCTGGTCACGTCGGCGGCAACCGGATACCTGTCCCAGATCAGCCGTACTTGGCCGCTGTCGACCAGCGGTTGTAACAACTTGCGAAAAACCGCCTCCGCTTCCACTGGGCGAAACGTGGAAGGTCCGTGATAAGGCCGGCCCGGCATCGGTTGGCCGTACCTGGCGGTGTTCACCGATTCGATCTCGTCCATCAGTTCCGCAAACAGCCCGCTGCGATGAAAGGACCGTTTCATCGGATGCCAATCGACACCCCAACCCACTTTTCCGACACCTTTATTTTCGTCCACGCATGCCAGAGCCTGTTCGGTGAATTGGCCGCCGAGCCAACGGCCGTCATGCACGATGGTGATCGAAGGGACGCCCATACGAGCGGCTTGAATCGCCGCCGCCCAACCCGATTCCGTTCCGCCAACGATCAACAAATCGGTGCGAATCGATGCAACCTCGCCTTCATCTCCGAAGGCGCGAGGATGAAACCAAAGCGCAGTAAGAATGGTCAGAGCAAATCGAATCTTCATCCCGTCCATCCTAGCAAATCAAATCACTCCTCACTCCTCACTCCTCACCAATATCAACACCGTTATTGGCAAGAACTTTGGCAGCACGGCGGTAGGCTGCCTGGCGGAGTTCGGAGTTGGCAAAACCGAGGCTATGTTCGCGAAACACTAACTTGGGGTCGGCCTGCAATTCGTCAAAACCGACCGAGCGAGGATCGATCTGATGCCGATGAAGTAGCAGTGCCAGCGCGACATCGCTGACCTGGGTCCGAATTTTTGTCTGACGAGACGCGATCAGCTGCCAAACGTGCGAAGTTCGATCGTCACCAAGCCGATCGATCAATGATTGCTGAATGTCGGCATGCTGCAAAGCAGACGCACACAACATCGCCATGACTTGTCCGGAAGGTCGTCCACCCGGATCGGCAAGTGTCTGATCGCACAATTCTTCCGCTCGCCGGGCACATTCATATCTCATCGCGATCAACAGCCGATCGCGAACCGATGCGGCGGCATGATTGCCAAGCCAGTGGGCGATCATGCGGCGGATGACGATCGCGTCATTGCGGCGACGCAGTTTCGGTCCCAGGCCGGAATGGCAGAGAGATTTTGCCAGCCGGGGTGACAGGTTCACGTTGAGCCCGAGTCTGGGGTCGTCCCAGCAAAGGACCATTGCCCAGGCGGCGGCGTCCGCGGAGTCGATGCGGTAGGGATCGGTTTGCGACAAGATCGCTGACTGGTTCAAGGCAGAAGCTTGATCCGATTCCATTTCGCGCAGCGTGCTAGAAAACCGCGTCGCTACCTGCGCAAACAGAGCCCGCGCGGCCGCATCGTCTCCCGCCATCGCCGAAAAGCGTTTCCATCCCGCCAGATCGATCGAATCAGCGTCGGTGCGAGGATTCAGCAGTTGCTGAAGTTGAAAATCGAAGTCGGCTTGTTCGATCGATTGAAGCAGCCGCATCGACGCGGCGCGAACTTCCAAATCGCGGTGCAGCAATCCGTCTTTCATCGCCCGAATGACGGCTTTGCCCGTCGTCGAATCGCTCTGACCAGGCTTCACCAGTCTCAACAGCGTGTTGGCGGCGATCCGCCGAGATTGAAACGAATCGTGTCCGAGAGTTTCTACCAGTCGAGGCAGATCGCCCATCGCATCGTCGGGCTGTTCCACACCTTGCGCCGACACAACCGACAAAGAATCGAGCATCACGGCCAACACGATCACAGCAAAACAAAACCGCGCGGACCGACCGATCGAACCTGGGCGTGAGACATCGGTCGGGCCGATCTTTTGGAAGCTTGGCGCGTTTGTTCGACCGGCTTTCACATTGGAACCATCGAAAACGGGGAACAGATGCTGCGGAAACGGACCACATAGCGAGTCTATTCCCGGCCCACCGATGTCCTGCGATCAATCCCCGCCGGCTACATGCTGAAGATCATCGGTTGCCCGTATAACCGGAATAGGTCGCATATTCCCGCGAACTTTTCAGTTGCCCTACCGCAATCGCCTTCTGCGCGAACACAATACGGTCGCCGCACAACCAGCGGGTTGAAATCGTGCTCCCTGCTCGCAGAAACATTGGCCATGCAAATCATCTGTTTTGAAGACCAGCTCGTCGATCAGCTTCGCCCCATCGTGCAAGCACGGCCGGCTTACGCGGTCACTTGTGCAAGCCTGCGTTTGATCGACCTGTTGACGCCGCTGGCGGAAACCGTTGGCGGAAACGTTTGCGGCGCGGTGCGTCCTTACCTCCGTGCGATTCAGAAACTTGACTTCGGAATCGATCCGCCGTCGTTGTCGGAGCCGGCCGAGGATGTGCTGCTGGTCAACGCCCGGCTTGTGCCGCGAGTTGGCGCGACTGCGGTGCTGCGGGAAATGTCGCGTTGCGGCCATTCCTGTGTTGCGCTCGGAGACGATGACAGCGTGCTGGCAGCCAGCCTTCGCGCCGCCGACTGGCAGACGGTTGCCCAGCAGGTTGCCGCGGACGAATCAGCATCGGCGATCGACCTGTTGATTGGGCTGGCACGTACCCTGCCGAAGTTCGATGGCTCGCTTGAGGTTTTTCATTGGCCGCACGATGTCGTTCACTGGCACATGAAAGAAATGAACGACTCGCTGCAATGGCGACTGGAAAACGAAGACTACACTCAAACTGCTGACGGTGTCTTCGTCAAAAAGGGTGCGACGATCGGCCAATACGCGGTGATCGACACTAGCGAAGGCCCGATTTTGCTGGACGAAAATGTTCAGGTCGGGCCGTTCTGTTTCATTTCCGGGCCGGTTTACGCCGGTGCGGGAACCCGCGTGATTGAACACGCGGCATTGAAAGATGCCGTCGCTTTGGGGCATACCGTCAAGATCGGCGGCGAAGTCGAAGCGTCGGTGATCGAACCTTACACCAACAAACAACATCATGGTTTCTTGGGACACAGCTACCTGGGCAGCTGGATCAATCTTGGCGCAGGAACCTGCAACAGCGACCTGAAAAACACCTACGGGAAAATCAACATCCAATACGGCACCGCAAAAGTCGCCACAGGAATGCAGTTTTTGGGCTGTTTCATCGGCGACTATTCCAAGACCGCGATCAACACCAGTATCTTCACCGGAAAAGTGATCGGTGTTTGCAGCATGATGTACGGCTTCGTCACCTCCAACGTTCCCAGCTACGTCAACTATGCCAGGCTCTTTGGACAGACCTCGCTGCTGCCGGCGGACGTGATGATCAACACTCAGCAGAGGATGTTTTCACGCCGAAAAGTCCAGCAGCGGGAGTGCGATCGGCAACTGATCCGCGATATGTATGAATTGAGCGCCGATGAACGAGAAGCGGTCGACCAGGACATGCTGTAAACTGCCGGGTGCGACAGTCGCGTCCCACCCTCTGTGACAATTCCGCCTTCCTTTCTATCTAGCCAACATGACGATTCGAGTCGGTATCATCGGTGCGACAGGCTACACCGCTTTGGAAGTCGCACGACTTCTTGCCTATCATCCGCAAGCAAAGTTGGTCGCCGCCACCAGCCGCGGTGATGCGGGCAAACCGCTTGCCAGCGTTCATCCGTCGCTGGCCGGACGATGCGACGTCACCATCCAGACATTGGATGCAACCAAGTTGGCGGCCCAATGTGATGTCGCGATGTGCTGTCTTCCACACGGTGCATCCGCCGAAACGGTTCGCGAACTGGTGCGTCACGACCTGCGAGTGGTCGACTTTAGCGCCGACTTTCGTCTGTCCGATTTGGCAACCTACCAGAAGTGGTACGGAGTCGAACATCCTTGGCCGCAGCGGATCGGCAAAACCGCTTACGGGATGCCGGAGTTTTTTCATGACGCGATTCGCGGCGCCGACATCGTTGCCAATCCCGGTTGCTATCCCACGTCAGCCATCCTACCGCTGGCTCCGCTGGTCGAAGCGGACATGATCGAAACCAGCGATATCATCGTCGACAGCAAGACCGGGGTGAGTGGCGGCGGCCGCAGCGCGAAAACGGAGATGCTGTACTGCGAAACCAACGAATCGATCGCCGCCTACTCGGTTGGTCGCCATCGCCATCAACCCGAAATGAACGATCTGATTCACCGGATCGCTGGCAAGCAGGTCGACGTGTTGTTCACTCCGCACTTGACACCGATGGATCGCGGCATCTTGTCGACGATTTACGTGCGTCACCGTTCGTCCGGCGCGGCCGATGTGATGGAAGCGTGGCGGCGGCGTTACCAGTCCTGTCCCTTTGTCTGTGTGGTCGATCATCTGCCGGCAACCAAACATGTCGCCGGCACCAACTTCGTGCAAATGACAGCGCGTGAAAACGGCGATCGCCTGGTGTTGGTCTGCGCGATCGACAATCTGGCCAAGGGGGCCAGCGGCGCGGCGATCCAAAACATGAACGTCATGTTTGGCATCGAGGAAACAGCCGGATTGGCCTGAGTCGGCTTCCAGTGAACTGCCACGTTGCGAAGCAGGCAAGCCGACTGCCCCACCTGCGGCAATCGAAAAAATCGCCGAACTCCGCCCCAACATTCTCACTTTGTCGGCGAACCAGCAGGGGAAACTGCGTACACTAACAGAGTTGTCTTTCCGCCTCACCAGCCTGCTGCTTCATGGATCCCAACGACCCGCTCCAACCGAATCCCTATTCGCCGCAAAGTGGTGTGGAAGACCAACACACGCCACGCGATTCCACACCGATCGTCGGCGAGCTGGTGGCGGAGTCGGCCGAGCCATCGGGGGCTGAACCGACGCATCGCCGCTGGTGGACACCGTTTGCGGTGGTCGCGTTTTCGCTGATGCTTTTTCTAATGACCAGCGGAGTGATGACGCTCATCGCCATTCTGCTGGTGCACGGAGAGATTTCGCGAAAGGTTTTGACCAACCCGCAGCTGTTGCAAGAGGTGTCCAGTTCGCGAATCGGGTTATTCGTGATGGTGGTGATCCCGCAGGTCGCGCTGGTGATTCCGTCGGTCGCCGCGGCGATCTTGTCGCCGGTTGAAACGCGGCAGCGACTGGGGCTGGTCCGCGGACACTGGCCCGTCTGGGCTTGGGTGGCGGCAGCAGCGGCGACTCCGCTGGTCGGAATGGTGTCGGGTCTGGTGGTTGGCATTTTCATGGAAGAGAGCGAAACGCTAAAGGAAATGTCGAACATCTTCCGCGAGCACGGTCAATCGGGATTTCTGGTTCCGCTGGCGCTGATGATCGGGATGACCCCGGCGCTGTGCGAGGAACTGTTGTTCCGTGGCTATGTTCAGACGCGGCTCACAAAAGTCTTTGGGCCGGCGATGGGGATTGTCGTGGCTTCGGCCCTGTTTGCTCTTTTTCACATGGATTTGGTTCATATCGTTGCCGTTTTTCCGCTCGGCTTTTTTCTCGGTTTGGTTGCTTGGCGAAGTGGTTCGTTATTTCCAGCGATGCTTGCCCATTTCGTCAATAATGTGATCAGCGTGGTCGCGGTCGTCTTTGCTCCCGAAGGACAATCCGACATGTTGACCCTGCCGATCCTCGCGGTATCGCTGACGGTCATTTGCGCGGGCATTGCGGGGATGACGGCCGTTTTGATCGCCTCCATTTTGTACGGACGTCCAGCCACCGCGGCGCAGACGGTCTAGACTTTTCATCGCTACGGGTGAACGAAAATGTTTTTCAGACTGAGCTTCGACAATCCAGACTACCTGTGGTTGCTGCTGGGGCTGCCGCTGCTGTGGTGGATGGGTTACACGTCGCTGGCCACGCTGGGTCGTTATCGACGCGCCTTTGCGCTGCTATTTCGCACGTCGGTGTGGGTCGCGATTGTGTTCGCGATGGCGGGTGTGCAACTGGTGTGGATCAGCAACCGCGTGACGGTGATGTACCTGCTGGACCAATCCGAAAGCATCCCGCGAGCCAAGCGGCAGGTGATGTTGGACTACGTCGTCCGCAACGTCCGCCGGCACCGAAACGAAGCTCGCAACGACCGCGCCGGCATCGTGGTTTTTGGCCGCGATGCGTCGATTGAAATTCCGCCCTACGACGACGACATCCCGCTGCGCCGACTGGAAAGCACACTGGGCCGCTCGGACGCGACCAATCTGGAGTCAGCGCTCAGCTTGGCCCAGGCCTCGATGGAAGAGGACACCGCCAGGCGGATCGTCATCGTGACTGACGGCAACGAGAATCTTGGCCAGGCCCGAAAGCTTGCTCGCCGGCTTGCCGATTCGGGGATCGGCATCGACGTGGTTCCGGTGATGCTGGAAGCCAGCAGTGAAGTGCTGGTCGAAAAGGTGGACCTGGCGAGCAACATCCGTAAAGGCCAGCCGTTTGAAATGCGGGTCGTCGTCAACAACTACACCGACGCTCAATCGGGAAAAGCAGTCAAAGGCAAACTTCGCGTCAAACAGAAAGTCGCCGGCGAGGAAACACTGCTGCTGGAAGAGGAGGTGACACTGGATCCCGGAAAGAACGTTTACCCGCTGCGGCATCAGATCGAACAACCGGCCGCCTACATTTACACCGCCGATTGGGTTCCCCAGTCAGCCGACGATGACGCGCTGCGTCAAAACAACAGCGCCACCGCCTACACCTACGTCCGCGGCAAAGGTCGCGTGCTGATGATCGAAGATCGCCAGCGTCTGGGCGACTTTGACCTGCTGACCGAAACTCTACGTGACGCCAACATCGAAGTGGTCACCCAGCCCAGCGACGAGCTGTTCAGTTCGCTGGCCGAACTGCAGGCTTATGACGCCGTGATTCTGGCGGGCGTTCCCCGCGTGACCGGTGAAAGCACCGACCAGATCACTTCGTTTTCGGATGAACAGATCGAGATGCTGGTCAGCAACACACAGCAGCTTGGTGCCGGCTTGCTGATGATCGGCGGACCGGAGGCGTTCGGCGCTGGCGGCTGGACGGGAACGAAGATCGAAAAGGCGATGCCGGTCGATTTCAAGATCAAGAACACCAAAATCCAGGCGGTCGGCGCGCTGGCCTGCATCATGCACGCCAGCGAGATGGCGGAGGGGAATCATTGGCAAAAAGTGATCGCCCGCGCCGCGATTGAACAGCTCGGACCGGCGGACTATGGCGGAGTCCTGCACTGGACGATGAGGGGTGATGCCTGGCTGTGGGGCGGCAAGAACGGCTTGTTGGAGGTTGGCCCGAATCGTAAAGCGATGTTGGCCGCGATCGGCCGGATGACACCTGGTGACATGCCGCAATTCGACCCGGCGATGAAAATGGCGGTCGCCGGTTTGGCCCGTACGCCCGCTTCGGTCAAGCATTGCATCATCATCAGCGACGGCGATCCCAGCGATCCATCGCCCAGCACCATCCAGGGCTTCAAAGATAACAACATCACGATCAGCACCGTGGCTGTCGCCTCGCATGGGCGAACCGAAAGCCGCCGGCTGCAGCAGATCGCGCAGGCCACCGGCGGTAAATATTATGCCGTGGCCAACGGCAGGGCTCTGCCACGGATTTTCCAGCGTGAAGCACGGCGTGTTTCCAAACCGCTGGTCTATGAACCTCCCGGCGGCGCGATTCCCGAAGTGATTTTTCCGCACGCGATGCTCGAGGGTGTCGATCGCTCGTTGCCCAACATCACCGGCTTCGTACTGACGCAGACCAAAGACAGCCCGCTTTCCCAAGTGTTGATTCGCTCTCCCAAGACCCCCGAACCCTATTCGCCCGAAAATGCAACGATCCTTGCCGTTTGGACTTACGGGCTTGGCCGTACCGCCGTGTTGACCACCGACGCCGGGGCACGCTGGGCATCGGATTGGACCGAGTGGGGCGGTTACGACAAATTCCACAGCCAGTTGGTCCGCTGGTTGATGCGGCCCACCGGCGATACTGGCAAGTTCACCATCGCCACGCAAGTTCGCGACGGCGAAGTCCAAGTGGTCGTCAATGCATTGAACAAGGACGACACGTTCTTGAACCTCTTGGACATGAACGCGTCGGCCTTGGATCCCGACCTGAAACCGATTCCTCTGCGGATGCGACAAACCGCGCCGGGCCGATATGTCGGCTCGTTCCCCGGTGATACGGCGGGCAGCTATTTCGTCAACGTCATCCCCGGACCGGGAGCCGCCCCGCTGACCACCGGCGTGACCGTTCCCTACAGCGACGAATTTCGCGTGCGTGAAACCAACCAGGCGATGATCGATGCGCTGGCTCGCGTCGAACCGCGCGGCGGCGAGGCGGGACAAGTCACCGTTCCCCTGGAAGATCAGCCGACCGAAGAACTGATCAATTCCAACGCGTTTCGCGGCGGACTGGCGCTGGCTCGCAGCATTCGCGACGCTTGGCCCTGGTTTGTGTTGGCCGGATGTTGCCTGTTCCTGGGGGACGTTTTTGTTCGCCGCGTGGCAGTCAATTTCAATTTTGTTGGCGCGGCGATGAAGAGGCTGCGCGGTGATTCAGACGACAAGGATTCGGTCGTGACGGCAAGATTGGACGCATTGAAAAAGAACAAGGAGGCGTTGGATGATTCGCTCGAACGCCGCCGAGCCAGCGTCCGATTCGAACCGACTGCGGCCGATCCCGACGCCGAGCCGGTCGACCTGGGCGACGCGCCACCCAAGGCAAAACCCAAACCGGACGACCAGCCGGAAAAGAATGGCAAACCGGAAGGTCCCAGTTACACCGAACGGCTGCTGGAAGCCAAACGCAAAGCAAAGAAGTAGCGAAGCATCACAACGTTTCCAGCCACTGGATCAACCGTTCGGTGATCTGGTCGCGCATCGTTTCGTGAAACAGATCGTGTCGCGAGTTGGGCCAACGAACCAGCGTTGCCTGCGGTCCGATCCGAACGGCAGCGTGCTCGCAGGCGCTTCGATCGATCAACTGGTCCTCTTCGCCGTACATGATCAGCGACGGAACATCCACATTGCGGGCATGGTCGATCGCCCAGCGTCCTTGAGATAACAATTGGGTGGCCAGGTAGATCGAAATTCGTGAATGCATCAGCGAATCGTTTTGAATCGCCCGGCCACAATCGGCATCCTGTGTCAGCAGGCTGACATCAACCGGCCGGCCGACTGTCAACCAGGGAATCAGCCGGCCAGTCAACCAGGCGGCAAAGATCTGCGGCCGAGGCGGCGGGTTGGGTGGCAATAACATCGGCCCACAAAGAACCAAACCCGCCAGTTCCATCGGCGCCGGATCAAGCTGCTGGCGTCGCAACACGTAGCTGAGCGCCAGGTTGCCGCCCATGCTGTGACCCAAGATCACCTGCCGCGCCCCAGGCAGTTGCCGGGTAACCGTTTGTCGAACCTGGGCAATATCAGCCAGCAGATCGTCGTAGTGGGAGATACGACCGCGCCGGCCGGGCGAAAGTCCGTGGCCGGGCAAATCAAACGCCAACACATTCCAACCGTGCCGCGTCAACTGCCGAGCCAGCTGGTGGTAACGGCCGCCATGGTCACCCAAACCATGCACGATGATGACGACACCTTGGGCATCGCCATCTTCCGTCCATAGGTGTCCGCGCAACCGCTGGTCACGGCCGGTCAGCAGCGTTTCTTCACGCACCGACATCCCTTTCGCGTCAAGACTCCCGCCGCACCGGCGTCACTAAGGTTGCAGGCTCCATTTCCAACCAGCGGCGACAATGTCCTGCCATTGGTGGCTTTCCATCGTTTCATTGTGATGTCCCAACGAGATACCGAACACTTTCACCCCCTTGTAGCGATTGGTCCAAATGACCGGTTCGTCCTTGTTCGTTTCGTCGCTGTGCACCTGTGCCAGCACGGTCGTGTTGGGCCACACTTTTTCGATGATGTACAGTTCGCCGTTGGGAGTTTTCCAAGGGCCCTTGGTCTGTGCGAGAATCGGATGATCCTTGCCGGCGGCAGTCGGCTGCACCAGCAAGCTGTGCTTCTTCTTTTCATGCCGGCGACTGGTCACTCCCAACAGGGCTCGCCACTGATCGGCGGTGGGCGCGGCGCGATAGCTGTGCATCGAACAATGAATCACGATGGCCGGAACGCGGTGCTTGACATGTCCGGCAACGATTCCGGCGACGAATTCGCCATCGTCAATCGCCCCAAAACACTCGTTGTGAATGACGATGTCAAACCCTTCAATCCAGTCCGCTTGCTTGTAAATGTCCGCTTTGACCTCCCGCTTGCTGCTGTATTCCAAGATCGTCCAATCGATCGATCCGACACGCTGATTAAGGCTTTCCGCGATGATCCGTTTTTGATTCGGGTAGTCGTGACAACAACCTCCGCAGATCATCAAGGCGCGAATCTTTTCCGCTGCGGCGTTATTTTGCCCGGATTGCCCGGAATCCTGAGCGGTCAAGTCGGCCGCCGCTGCCAGCACGACAGCGCCGAGTAAAAACAAGCGATATGGCATAGGTGGGTTGCTCCGATAAAATGAAAAGAAGTCGCTGTTCAGGCGAATCGCCGGTCCGGGCTACTGCCGAGCAGTTGGGTGCCAAGGTGCCGCGGTGACGAGCGAATAACGTTGGTCGAAATACTTTCTCAAGAGATATCCAGAGATGCTGATCCGGCTATTGGCGGCCTTTATCATCGTGCCGCTGGTCGAATTGTACCTGCTGCTGCAGTTGGCGGAGGCAACCAGCGCAGCGACAACTTTCCTGGTGGTGATCGTCACCGGCGTGATCGGATCGATTTTAGCCCGCCGCGAGGGAGCCCATGCCTGGTATCGGTTCCGGTTGGCACTTTCCGAAGGCCGAGCACCCAGCCGCGAAATTCAAGACGGATTGATGATTGTTTTCGCTGCCGCGCTGCTGTTGACGCCCGGCCTGCTGACCGACTCGCTAGGCTTCCTGCTGCTGATTCCGCCCGGTCGCCAGCTGATGCGGCGTTTCGTACTGTCGCGTTATGTCCAGCGGTTCAACGTACAGATCGATCTGGGCCGGCCACATCCGCAGCAACCTTCCGATCCGGCTGGCAACTACACTGTCGATGCCGAATCGGTTCGGCACAAATGATTCCCACCCCGCCTTCATGCCTTCCAACCGCCAACCATCGACGATGTTCCGTTTCCTGTTGCTCGCCTGTCCGGTGATCCTGGCGGGCGGAGCGGCACGGGTTCACGGCGACGATGCAAGCGAAGCGGTCTTTCGGAAGCAGTTGGCGCCGCTACTGCGCACCTATTGTTTCGACTGCCACGACCTGGGTGACGAGATCGCGCTGGAATCGGACGATTCCGCCGCCTCCATCGCCGCCAATCGTAAAACCTGGCTGCGGGCATTGGCCCAAGTCCGCCTGGGCACCATGCCTCCCGAGGATGGCGACAAGATGGACTCGGCGACGCGACAGCGAATGGCAGATCTGATCGACAAGCTGGCCAATGCCGTTGACTGCGTGCAAGATCCGAACGCCGGAAAAGTGGTCATGCGGCGGCTCAATCGTGCCGAGTACCGCAACACGATTCGTGATTTGACCGGTGTCGACTACCAGCCCGCCGAAGGTTTTCCCGGCGACGACGTCGGATACGGATTCGACAACATCGGCGACGTGTTATCCCTGCCGCCGCTGTTGATGGAAAAGTATCTGGATGCGGCCGAGTACATCACGGGGAAAGCGATCTACACACCTCCGCCACCGGAAATCTACGAAATCAACCGTGCCCCCTCCTCCTTGATCGGCGCCCAAAAACATAGCCGCGGTCGCCAAGTCACCCTGGCTAGCCACGGCACGGTATCGCTGGAACCGGCCCTTCCCTTTGCGGGCCAGTACACCCTGACCATCACCGCCAGCGGCGATCAGGGAGGTGACGAACCGGTCAAGATGGAAGTGAAACAGGGGAAGACCAAACGAGTCTTCCGAGTGCCTTCCAAGAACGCCAAAGACTACAAACTCAGTTTTCGTTTGGGGCGTGGAAAACGCAAGACAACGTCAAACCCGACACGAGTGTTTTTCGATCTTACAACGATCGCATCGGCGACCTGATGCGCCGTGAAACGCTGACGTTTTTTGCCGGCGTGATGCGCGGCAACCTACCGGTCACGACGCTACTAGATGCCGACTTCACCTACTTGAACGAAGAACTGGCCAAGTTCTATGGCATCGACGGCGTATCGGGCGATCGCTTCCGCCGCGTTTCGCTGAAAGGGACTCCGCGCGGCGGGTTGTTGACCCAGGCAAGCATCCTGACGGTGAGCAGCAACCCGACTCGCACCAGTCCTGTCAAACGCGGCAAGTGGATTCTGGACAACCTGCTGAACACACCACCACCGCCCGCCCCGCCCGACGTGCCGGAACTGGAAAAGAACCAATTGGTCGGAACGCTCCGCCAGCGGATGGAGCAACATCGCGCCAATCCAGCTTGTGCGGCGTGTCATGATATGATGGATCCGCTGGGGTTCGCCCTGGAGAATTTCGATGCCGTAGGCCGCTGGCGAACACGCGACGGCCGACAGCCGGTCGACGCCACGGCAGTGCTTCCCGACGGAACCCAATTCAAGGGCGTGGGCGACTTGAGACGTCTGTTGTCGAACCAGCGGCGAGATCAGTTTGTTCGTTGTTTGGCCGAAAAGCTGATGACTTATGCCGTGGGACGGGGAACCGAGTACTACGACAAATGTGCCGTGGATGAAATCGTCGCCTACGTTCAGGACCACGATTACCAGTTTGCTTACTTGATCGCCGCGATCATCGACAGCGATCCTTTCCAAAAACAGGGCCAGCGAGAATAGACCGATGCCAAAGAGCCTATCGCGCCGAACCGTGTTGCGCGGCCTGGGCGCCACCGTTGCCCTGCCATTGATGGATGTCATGTCGCCAACACGGCTCCTGAGTGCGGCCTCGTCGGGCAGCCGAATTCCATTGCGGATGGCATTCTTCTACGTCCCCAACGGAATGCACATGCCCGATTGGACGCCGGGGCAAGAAGGGAGCCGTTTCGAACTGCCACCCACACTCGCGCGGCTCGCCCAACACAAGGAATCGTTCAACGTGCTGACGGGCCTGACTCTGGATGGAGCGCGGGCTCACGGTGACGGTGGCGGCGATCACGCCCGCAGTGTCGCCGCCTTCCTGACCGGTGCACATCCTCGCAAAACCAACGGTGCGGATATCCATAACGGAGTTTCCGTCGATCAGGTGACCGCCAAGCATGTCGGTGACGCCACCCGGTTTGCGACATTGGAACTCGGTCTGGAAGCGAGCGCCCAGGCAGGGAATTGCGATAGCGGTTACAGCTGCGCCTACGCCTCGAACATGTCCTGGCGCGGACCGACCAACCCGGTGGCCAAGGAGATCGATCCGGGCGCGCTGTTCGATCGACTATTCGCCGGCCAAACGGCCAAGGAGACTCGAAAAGCCAAAAGTGTCCGCGAAAAATACCGCAAGAGTGTGCTCGACTTCGTGCTGGAAGATGCCGAACGCCTGCACCAGAAACTACCGGAGGTCGACCGGCGAAAACTGGACGAATACATGTATGCCCTGCGCGACGTTGAAAAACGCCTCGGCGGTGCCGAGCGTTTGACGATCAACGAAGAGGGCGTGCCCGATTATCCGCGGCCCAGCGGCGTACCGAAGGAACTGAGCAAGCATGCCGAGTTGATGATGGACATGGTCACCCTGGCCATGCAGACCGACAGTACACGAATCATTTCGTTCATGTTCACCAACGCCGGCAGCAATCGCAGCTATCCCCAGATCGGCGTCAATGACGGGCATCACGAATCGTCTCATCACGGCAAGAGTGCCCACAAACAAAAGAACATCGCCAAGATCAATCGTTACCACATCGACCGATTCGCCTACCTGCTATCACGTTTGAAACAGGTTCGCGAAGCGGGAAGAACGTTGCTTGACAACAGCATGATCGTTTACGGCAGCGGCATCAGCGATGGTGACCGTCACAACCATGACGACCTACCGATCCTGCTGGCGGGTTCCGCCGGAAAACGCATCCGCACCGGACGGCACCTTCGTTACAAAAACGGAACGCCCCTGTGCAACCTGTACCTGTGGATGATGCATCAAATGGGAGCGAAGGCCAACCAGTTCGGCGACAGCACCGGAGTACTGGACCGCCTGGGTTGATCCCTACAGACGTGGAGAATGGGTTCTTCCGGGAATTCAGTGTGCGGACGTTCACAGGCCATCCGCCTGGTTGTGATTCGTAGCATCGCTTCTCAACGGTGACGATCTGTTGCATGTGCGGGGCTATCCCTACATTACAGGAATCGATTTCTCATCCGACGAAAAGCAACTGGCAATATCAGGTCTGCCTGCCCATGGCGGCGGTGGAAGCGCTAAGATTGTCGAATTGGAATTTGATCGCGGTATCCATACGCTGTACGGTCTTTCCAGTCGCGTCGAAAAGACATCGTTTTCAGAAGATTCCAAACTGCTTGCGGCCCTCACCCAAGATTGGCGTCTCGCGGTCTACGATCTCGATTCCCATTCGCTTCTGTGGACGACAGATGTTCCTGCCGGCATCTATGCCGACAACTCGGCAATGGTGTTCAACTCCGAAGGAACGCAACTCGCGTTTTCAGCGGGAAAAACGGCGATCTTGTGGGATGTCGCCACTGGGACGGTCGCGAAACAGTGGGCGTTGCCCCTGGCGCTCCAAGATCATCTTGGTTTTCACCCGTCAGGCAAGCTTTTGTTGTTTCGTGTCGAAACAAACGAGATGGACCGAGCTCCGATCAGCAGCGCAATCTTCAGCGAGCACCCCCGAGTTTGCCGGGTGCGCGATCTCCTGAGCGACAATTGGGAGAAGCCCCTATTCGAATTTGACGAGTTCAATCGGTACGTATATTCGGCTGCGTCAGATCACCGGGGAACGTTCTTTATCATTGACGGAGTCCATCACCCCTCGAACGACGAAGGTCGTGCCGTTGTCGCAATCGATCCTCTTGCTGCAAAAGACAAGATTCTGTGGCGCATGGATTGTGTGCGGCGTAGACCCATCGAGCGAATCCGGGTCGACCCAACGGGGGCGTACGCGAGTTTCTATCTGGGCAGTGGAGTCGATAAGGACGGATTCGTGCCACCACTGATTCAGGTGGTCGTTGAAACTCACACGGGTAAGCTCGTCGATATGCTGGTCGATCGAAGCAATATCGCGGCACTGCACGACTCTGCACGGGGCTGGCTGCTCGGCAACGCGTCATTACACACCCGTGAGTCGAATCGATTTCTGATCGAGTTGGAAATCGACGATACACCTGGCACATTACGACGTTAAACCGCTGGTTCTTCCCTCTCGCTGCAGCACACGCTCTAGGCTTCATCCAATACCTCGTCAAGTACGTCCAGCCATTCATCGGCCGGAGCAGCTATTCCTTTGATACCGGTTTCCTGCAGTCGTTTCTCGATGAGCAACATGTTTGATGTGGCTGTCTCAAGCCAGTCACCCACTCTCTCACGGCGTTGTTTAGCGGAGCGTCGTAATCTCTTGTGCTCAATGACTAGTCGTTCGATAAAGTGATTCTTCGCTGCTGTTGTGTTGTTCTTGCTCTCGATCCAGGGAGGTACGTTAGAGGCACTTCCTCCCGCATCGAGTTCCTCAATCAGATCTTGGCTATAGCTGGTTTCATCACGTACGCGTCTAAGTAGTTTCTTGTTGACGATCTTGTCCAGATCGAACTCGGATCGGAATTCTGCAATTGTCCGGTGAGAGTACAGGTGCGGTAGTGGCGTACCACCTCCTTTGTCCTGGTAGTTCAGCATACATAGCCGACGCGTGGATTGTGATGCACCGTTGCAAAACCCAGTCGCCCCTACTGCCATGCACACGAATCCGAACACATCAGCAAAGTTCGGTATTACTAGCTCAATACCCGCCGATGAGAATTGGTTGCATAGTCTTGCGTACGCTTTGCAGACATCCAACGACATTTCAAAAGGATGATCTCTATGCGTTTGAGCAATTACGATGTACACACCACCAAGCCCCTCACGAGATGTCACCCCGAATTATTCACCAAGCAGTGTAGGTTCTTAGCTTAGCTGTGAGTTGTCTCGATTGAAGGCATTTGCGGCGGCGGTGAAGGTGTTGGCCACTGATCGGCGCACAAAGCCCCCTTTCCCCCAACGGTGTTTTCGGCGGTTGAACAGCTCAGAGTCGTAGCACTTCATTTAGATGCGAATGAGATGGCGGCGGCATCCAAGCACGCCGTCGCGCCGTCGGCTGCGAGAAGCACTCCGGTAACTGCCAAGATTCAAGACGTTCAATCAAACCTGACCAAAGCGGCTGAGCAGATTCAGCGATCCGCAACATCGCACGACGACTGTGTTTGATGATCTCACCGCCAACCTTCAAGATAAAAAGCTGAAATCGAGTTAAGTCCCAGCAGCCGCCGACTGCATCCTCCAGTTCGATGCGGCAAAGGGAACTGAGGTTGAAAGACAACAATGCCAACAGCATGGTTGCTTCGTTTTCTTCAAACGACTGCGATGACAAGTGCGGCCCAATTGCAGCGTTGAATTCGCCAAATCGATCCTCGAACGTTCCTCGAGGACAGTAGTGAGCCAGAAGCTCGTCACCACTGCGTTGCCCTTCGCGCCAGTTGGTTACCAAGAAAAAGTAGCGCGGTGCCAAGTGCAGTTGGCCCGTCACAGGATCAGGGCTGTCAACAACGACGAGGACCAATCGCTGGCTATGCTCCCACGAGTCAGCTTGGTACTGTCCAAGCTCCACAGTGTACTCATAGCCTCCGGCGGGGGGACGACCGACGGGGCGAGTGACGTGCTCGGCTGCCAGTGCTTCGAGCCGGGGATTTGTTTTCAATCGCCCGACAAAACGCAGGTTTTCGTTGGTCAGGTAGTCCAGCACCGGAGCGATCGTGTAGCCCGCGTCGATGCGAAAGTCGAGGTGCTGAGCGATTCGGCGTGCCTTGTCCACCACATTGCTGATGAAGCGATTGACTCCATTGGCGGTGTGAACCTGGCCCTGGCGAAGCGTCGCGTGAAGATATCCGTTGCCAAGTCGTTTGCCTTCACGCGTGCTGTCGTAATCACCGGCAACTGAGAACGACGCGACCAACGGATGATAAACCGTTGTCCGATAATAGCCGTTGTAACTGCTGCCTTTTTGTGAACCATGAACCTCGATCGGAAAGCTGTCGATGTCAATCGTGCCATGCCGCACTCTGCTGCTGCCAGAGGATGCTTTGAGGTGCCGCTCGACGGACTCACTGAGCCCATTGCGAATGGCGTTGAGATTGCCACTGCTGCTGGCCAAGATATCGATCAACCGTGAGTGAGTTGGTTGGCTCGCCAAACGCTCACAGACCACATCTTGGCCAGGTCGATCCCAGACCGCTGCCCGAAAAGCAGGATCGTGTGCAAGTCGATCGAGATCGTCCTGGGCGTTGTAACCAATGGCCATTGCGTAAACGCGTTCTCGCAGCAGTTCGGTCATCGTGTATCGGATTCGATCCTGTCGCCGGGGATCATCCACTTGCTGAGCGATCGAGGCGAGCAACCCTAAGCGATGGTCGGCTTCGCGTAGGAGAATGACACCCGAGTTGGAAGTCAGCCGATGATCGGTGGTTTGAACTTTGAAAGCGCGATTGAATTCCGGCTCAAAAACGTTACCTTGACCTTCACCCATTGCGTGATCCTCTCCGTGCTTGTGGGCTTGTGTTGGTTACCCGTTAAACGCGGGAGATCACGCGATGGTTCTCTTTTCCTGTTCACTGTTTGGTGAATAATTCGGGGTCACCTGATCTACGACACTGTCTAGAAAGCCAGCATCTTCGAAAGCGTCTTCATTGAGTGTGCTCTCATCAATTGCGACCGTTGCAAGAACGGGAAGTGCTACTTCGGTTTCCTCAACAATATCCAACGATGCATCTAGCCAGGTTGCGAGAGTATCTGCTTCTCCTTCTCGCTCATCAATCAAAGGTGAAGGGAGTAGGATGTGACTGCAGCCAGCACTTTCCTGATATTCAATTGCTGCCCTACATGCGTAGGAAACATGTTCTCCTGATGGAGGTCTTCCAGGCCAATTGGTTCTGACAGCAGCTTTCATCTTTGCGTCCCACTCCCGACGCTTCATCTCGCCACTATCAAACTCAGGAAGATTCTTGACGCCAAACCATGGGAAACTGGCCAGCCGAGCACAAACTTTGCTGCACGCTTCACTATCGAGGCCAGCAAGGTAAAGCTGTGGATCGAGCAGAACTCGTGTGAAATCTGGGAATTGAGTCCTCGCCAGTCTCTCAGAGGAGTTGCCGGATGCCAAAAACAACCCCGACTTGAGATCTTCAATCGAGGATACCAAACTCCATTGGTATCCAACGTTCAAATAAAACATTAGCCTGACTCCATAAGGATCTCAAAGTCATCTGCGTTGAGCCGCGGTCGTTTCGATGGGATTGTAGCCATCATCTTGTGAATCATAGTGGCGAAACCTGTTGACAGATCTGGTCTTAGGTCTTGAATCGGCTTCGGTGCGTGTGTGCCAACTAGGTGTTGTGCACCACCAAAAGGATGTTCCTTCGCCGCAAGGGTGTAGAGAGTAACACCCAGAGAGAATGCATCAGAACTAACGGTGAGCGACCTTCGACCTCTTGCCTGTTCGGGAGACATGTATCCTCGTGTTCCAGGTGCACCACCAGGAATTGTGATATCCGAAAGGTCAAGATGTCTGGCCAAGCCAACGTCGACCAAAACAAACTCACTCTGCCCAGACCTGACAATATTCGCAGGCTTGATATCACGATGTACGATTCTTTGACGCCACAGATGAGTTACCGCCACCGATACGCAACGGCCAATTTGCAGCAGCTGTCGCACAGCTAATGGTGGTGAGGTTGGGGCCAAAAAGTGTTGGAGGTCTCCACCTGCGTAGTATTGGTACGCAACGATGGGATATGAGTGACCGGAGAGTTGGACTTGAGATGTATCAAGGACGGAAACAAGGTACTTGCAGTCCAGCTGTTTCAGTAGTTCAAGTTCCCGGTCTAGTCGGCGGCTATCAGCAGTGGGAAAGAAGATCTTGATTGCGGCAGCCTTGCTACCGAACGAGCCACGAAACACCGCACCTTGTCCACCTGAGGCGATATGATCGTCTATACGGTAGTCAGACGGCAACGCTCCTTTGATGTCGTTTATTGTGGGTGATGTGGTCAAAGCCCTGGCCCTCTAATCTCCACATGCGTGAGAATACGTATTCTCGTCGCCAGCAGTGCTCGATTGATTTCTCTGGTTCTAACAACGAGAGAACTGCCGTATCGTCTAAGACCCATAGACCAACACCATTGGCTGCAAACTCATTGATATTCTTTTTTGCTGCTCCTGAGAATTTATCAGGCAGAAGGACATAAGAATAGTCGGCATATCGACGATAGCTCGTTGCCTGACTCAATGCATCACGCCATCGGCGTAGTTTTGCTTCAATCGCAACGATCTGGAAGTTGGGCCATCCTTGCTCGGAGAGTTCGATTCTACCGCCACTGCTTTGCTGAATCATTCCGCACTCGCACAAGGACGCTAGTTCACGATCCCGCAGACTACCACGAGGAATTCGGCACCGTTGCTCTAAAAGATCGATTCGCGTTGGACCATGACGACGAAGATGAGAAAGAGCAACAGCCTGTGTGGTGGAGAGAACTGCAGTCGAACTCGGAGGTTCGTAACTTGAGACCAGAACAACGATGTCCGCAATGCTCCCGCCTACTCCGACTTCCCTATCAAGCATGAAGCATTGCATCCCATCAGACTGCACCATCTTCGGAATAAATGGAAGTGACAGTTCGATTAAGTCAGACTCTAGCTTGGGAGAGGACATTAACGAAACTCTGGCGATGTGGTCAGGACAACGCTAGTCTACTGTATGTGGCTAGCGTTTGGGCGGATCGCGTTTAATGCTGCTAGCACAATTGCTTGGCATGACGCAATAGGCATCCGGTTGACAATGGGTGGCACGCCGATTAGCTGCTAGTGGCCAGGTGATTTACCTTCGGTCAAGTGGCATGGCTGATGCCTGCCAAAGGTGAAACCTTGCGCATTACGCGAAACCGGTGCGGTGGTAACGGCCACAAACGGTTGGTCATGGCAGCACATTCACGATCCACGGTTTTGGCGACGATGAGCAGCTACAAAACAAGATTCGTTCTATCTCGAAAGTCGTAGCCCAGTTCCTCTCTCCCAATCCGCATGTCCTGCAAATCTGCGACGAATTGGGCTACGAATTCGCGATAGAATCTTCAACCCGATGGTCACCGTTTGGATGTTTGTCACCCAAATCATCTCTGCTGACAAGAGTTGCCAGAAAGCCGTCACTCGGTTCAATGCGTGGCGGGTCGCGAAAGGATTGACCAAAGTATTCGCTATCCCAGGTAGTCAACCTCGCCGGTTGCCAGGCGGTAGATGGCTGGGACGATTTTCAGTTGCCGGGCATCTCGAATGATTGCCGAACGATCGCCTAGTTGTTCCGCCGTAGTGATGGCGTTCCTTTCGGCCGCTTCGGTCACTCGGTCTTTCTTCTTGAGAGGTTTGTCGACGGCAGGTTTGATATGCGCCAGGAGATGGTTCAGGTTGTGACCTAAGTCATTGCCGTCGATTGCCGCTTTCACGGCCCCGCAACCCTCATGGCCCAACACAACGACCAATTTCACACCCAAAACACCTACGGCGTATTCGATGCTCGCCATCGATGATGTATTGGCAACGTTGCCGGCGACACGAACGACGAACAGCTCGCCGATCCCCGTGTCGAAGATCAATTCGGGAATGACGCGACTGTCTGCGCAGGTCAGAATCGCAGCCCAGGGCCATTGTCCCTGTTTCAATTCCACCCGCCGGCTGACATCCTGAAGCTGGTGAGACAATTCATCGGTAACAAACTTGTTGTTGCCCTTTTCAAGACGGGCAAGTGCCTGTGACGCTGATTTCTGCCGAGGGGGCGATGATTTTCGAGCCATGTTGATATTCGTATCTCTTTCGGAGCTAACGCGCGTAGGTTGGAGGTCTGGGGTTGGAGGTCTGGGGTTGGAGGTCTGGGGTTGGAGGTGTTGCCTTATGCGATGAGTTCTTGCGACGATTCCGTCGTGCCGTTCTTGCTTGGCAATCGAATGATCGACGTGGGCGCTTCCGCGGTGAATCGAGCATGCAGTTCATTCCAGTCGATGATCAATTCACCACCGAAACTGGCGTGTTGCGGAGCCCATGCTAGCAGCAAGTCCAGGCAGGCGTGATCGATGTAAGTGAGATGCTCGAATTCCACGTGCAGTTCGGCGCCCGGGGGTACCTTTTCGAGCTCGGCAGCTAGCTTGGGCAGGCACAAGAATGTGGCGGCCCCATCAAGCTGCAAGTGGGCCTTCTGGCCATTGTCAGACGTTTCAAGATGAAGGTTGAGACTTGAGAATCGAACCAGCAGCTTGATTGCCGACAGGGCGACGCCCACGATGACACCGATCAACAGGTCCGTGCAAACGATCATCGTCACGGTTGCAAAATAAATTCCTGCCTCGCCACGACTCGTCTTCCAAAGTGATTTGATGTCCTTGACATTCACCAGCTTGAATCCCGTGTAAACCAATAGTGCGCCCAGAGCGGACCGCGGAATGTAGGTCAAAACGAAGGGAATCGCCACGACAAACAACAACAACCACGAACCGTGAAGGATCGTCGATAGTCGGCCCTTTGCTCCGGAGTTCACATTGGCACTGCTGCGAACGATCACTCCCGTCATCGGCAATGCTCCCACCAAGCCACACAGCATGTTGCCGACCCCTTGAGCCTTCAGCTCCTGATCGTATTTTGTTCGAGGACCCTGGTGCATCTGATCGACCGCGGTTGCACATAGCAGGGTCTCGGCGCTAGCAACAATCGCGATCACCACGGCACCGGTCAAAACGATCGGGCTGGCAAATAGATGAAGCCAAGGAACCGAAGGCAAAGTCACCTCACTCAACATGTTCGACGGAACTTCGAGACGCTGGACCTCCAGTTGCGTGATTCCGGCAAAAACCGAGGCGAGAAGGATCCCCACCAATGCGGCAGGTAAGAATTTCAGTCGTCTTGGTGCGATGTTTGGCCAGATCACAAAGCAGGCCAGGGCGATCATTCCCGTCACGGCGGCAAGATGGTGGTTGACCGGTGTGTCGGACGAGAAGCATTTCATGATCGCTTCGGGAATCGTTGCCAGGTATTGAAGAGCACCGTGGGCCTTCTCGCCATGCCAGAGGGCCTGATGATCCAACATCACATGAAACTGGCTGATCAGAATCAAAATGCCAATCCCGGAGAGCATGCCCTTGATCACCGCGGGGGAGACGGCTCGAAACCATTGCCCGAGTCGAAGCTGCCCGGCTGCAAGTTGCAGCAAGCCTGCCAAGAAAACGCTCACTCCAAGCACCATCAACGAGAAGTTGACCGCCGCAGCCTCGGCCGCCGACTCCGACAAAGCGGGATCAACGGTGGCCAGGAAACTTGCGCGTCCCTTCGCCAGCAGATCGGCAACGATGACGAACAAACCAGCCGCTGGACCGCTCACTTGCAATGGCGATCCGGCAAAGAAACCGACCACCAACCCACCGATGATTCCCGTGATCAAGGCTCGCGCCGGACTGACTCCCACGGCGACCGCAATCCCGATGCATAGCGGCAACGCGACCAGGAATACGACCAGCGACGACATGAAGTCGGCCTTGAAATTTGAAAACAGGCCGGGTGTCGCGTTCGAGTTCGAACGCGTTGGGTTCGACGATGGTATTGCAGCGTTACTCATTTGATGACTTCCAGTTGATTCGCGCAGGCCGGACCGAGGTCGCAAAACCATGCCGTAACTGCGCAAACCGGTTCGTACTTGCGCGCAGTGTGCGCAACGACAAAACTTCCCACAGACGACCGAAGTTCCGGCACTGCAAGGGTTTGCTTGTTACGGCCTACGATGGTCATGAATGATCCGGACTAGAGATGCTCAGACCTCCACGCGCAAAGCACGCGCGGAAATGCCAAGGTTGAGTGATGTTCGCTTTCAAGAAACTCAAAGCGATGTAAGCAGAGGTGGTGGGGATGTCCGCGTCAAAGCGTCAGCGGCCCACCGATTCCGTTGCGAGCAGAGTGTTCCGCCAGGTTGCAGGTGAAAAGCAACGGAGATGGAAGCGCAACACCGACAGATTGTGCCCGAGTGTGAGAAATTTGCGAGCGATCCAAGGAGCGTTTCGCGACTCGTACTTCTTGTCGACGACCGAAGACGATGACCTCTTCCGCTTCGCAAGCCGTCGATTCCCCCTCCGCCGCCAGGATTTCCGGCCCCGCACAGAATCCGGTGAGGATGGCGCTCAGCAATAGAGCTGAGAATGGCAATGGTTTTCGCTTCGATGAAAACATGACCAAAATCGGCGCTGGGTGAAGTAAAGGATCCATTACCTGTATACGGTCATTTCAACACGGAGGAAAAGCAGTTAATCTAGTCAACAAGCGTAGAATATTTCGACAGGACGAAATCATGGATTGGCTCAACTACCACCATTTGTATTACTTTTGGATGGTTGCCAAGACGGGAACGGTCTCGGCCGCCGCGGAGCAACTCCATCTTGCCCGTCCAACCGTGACCGCTCAGGTTCGAGAACTGGAGAAATCGGTCGGTCAGAAGCTGTTGCGACAGCAGGGGCGAGGGCTGGTGCTGACCGAATTCGGCCAGCAAATCTTTCAATATGCGGAGGGAATCTTCTCCATCGGGCAGGAACTACGTGAGTTCGTCGCCACCGGCCAACCGGGCAGGCGACAAAGATTTCGCTTGGGAATACCTGACGTTGTCCCAAAACTAGTTGCATTTGAATTGATCAAACCGGCCTTGGTGGGACCGCAGCGACCTCGTATTTCGTGTTACGAAGGGAAGCTCCGGGATTTACTGGCCGACTTGGCCGTACACAAACTCGATCTCATCCTGTCAGATTCTCCCGCACCCGCGACCTTTGACGTCAACGTTTACAGTCACAAACTGGGTGAGTGCGGATTGTCGATCCTCGCCCAACAGTCGCTGGCGAAGAAGTACCACAAGGGATTTCCGGATACGCTCGCAGGTGCTCCTATCCTGCTGCCGACTGAACACACAGCGGTACGCCGTTCCTTGAACCAATGGATGGAGGAGCGCAAGATCTTTCCCGAGGTAGTGGCCGAGTTTGACGATAGCGCCCTACTCAAAGTCTTTGGACAAGCTGGACAAGGCGTCTTTCCTGTGCCGACCGCAATTGAGGACCTCGTGAAGAAGCAATACGGCGTTATGTTGGTTGGTCGAATCCCGGAGGTGCTCGACACGTTCTACGCGATCTCCGTTGAAAAACGCGTTCAAAACGAAGCCACCGTAAGAATCATGAAGCAGGCCAGGAGCAAGCTATTCGAAAGCAACGCCCATGCATAACTCCGCTTTCTCAAAACAACATCGAATCGAATTCCGTGTTGGTCTCTTTCTCTTCCTCTTCTTCCAAAACCTCAGCGATCGCTTGGGCTCGCTGCTGTTGATTGTCAACGTAGTTGATCAGGGTTAACGCATCGGCCGCCGTGAGATTGCCGTCCTTGTTGATGTCGTAGCGATCTTCGGAATCGGCCGAGCTTAGCGCCGCGGCTTCGTTTCCGTCGATCAGCCGATTGATCACCATCAGGGGATCGATCAGCGTCACCAGGCCATCACCGCTTACGTCCATGGAATCCACTGCCGGATCTGTGATCGTGATTGCATCGGACAACCAATCGATGGCGGTAATCGGAATCGGATCGTCCAGTCCGTACATCAGCGTGCCGTCGGTTTGATCGTCTCCCGGTGAGACCTGGACCGTCACCTCGCCCGGCGACGAAAACTGAACAGGAGTTCGAAGCACCCAAGGTCGCTGGGGGTCGGTTTGCGAACTGATTCCCTGCGTGGCACCGATGTTGTTCCAACCTCGATCAGCCGGATCGAATCGCAGCACCCAGAAAGCATCAGAAAATTCGGAATCACCAACGATTTCCACCTCGGCGCCGCCGAAGTCGACATCGAAATAGGTCGAAAAGACTCCCAATTGTTGCATCGCCCGCACATCGGCCGCGGTGAACTCGATCCAAACGGTCTGCCCCACTGCAGCCGTTTCGATCGGCTGTCCATCGCCGCCGACGAAGTGCGGTGCAATGCGAACCAAGGTCTCCAATGGATCGGGAATGGTCCGATTCGGCGACGATGGTTCCTTCGATTTCGTTTCCTGCTGGTTGGTGGCTGCCGAATCGGTCGACGAATAATCGGACAATGTTTTGTTGATCAAAGCAGCGGAGAGATCGTTCAGATCGTGAGCCTGGATCTCGGAATCGGAAACGCTGTAGATCACGTCGCCGATCCGCAGTGTTCGTTGCACATGCGACTGACCGAAATCAATTCTTCCCGCTTCCTCGATGCCGCCTTCGAGCGAGATGTCGTACAGCATCACACTGGAACCCTTTTGATGGTGTCCCCACCAGTGACGGTGGTGAACTGGCAACGCCAATATCTGATGAGAAGCGAAATAGCTGAAAGCACGATGGTCGGTCAGGTTGGTCAGGTTTTCGGCAAGCGGAAGCGACATTTGCCCAAGCGGCAGTTTTTCAATCACGGAGGGGGCCGTGGGATCGCGAATGTCAAACAGAGAAATCTCCGTTCCCAGGATCTCACCCCAATGGTTCGTTTCACGACCGACACCGATCAACAAATCTTCACTGGCGGGGTACAGATACTGAGAATAACCGGGCATTTTCAATTCCGCCGTCACGGCGGGTTGCAGCGGATCGCTGAGGTCGATCACGAACAGCGGATCGATTTGGCGGAACGTCACCACGTAAGCCCGATCGTCCACAAACCTGGCCGCGTAGATCGATTCGCCAGGAGCCAGCGTTTCCGTTTGGCCGATGGTGGTGATCCGGCGATCCTGCTGCTGGAGCACCGTGACCGTATTGGCAAGGTCATTGCTCGTCGTCGCGACATACAAGTAGTCGTCGTGGTGCCCTACGGAATGAGAATTCAGCAAGTGACCTTGAAACTCTCCGCTCGCTTGCCAGCGCAAACCGTTTCCATTGAGGTGGAAATGATCGACTTCCGTTTGGGAGTCACCGGGTAGAGTGGGGATCGCCCGCGTGTTGACGTCGATCCAAACGTCGGGCCAGTCCGATCGCTGAAAGACATACACACTGCTGCCGGTGGAGTAGATTATCGCCCCTTCGGCTTCTCCCAAAACGTGCCCGACGCTATCGGTGCCGTCGAAAACGGTACCCACCAGCAACGAATCGTCCAGGACAAGATGGACGTGGGGTCGCAACGGAATCGAATCGACCAACTGGCCGGCTGAATCGTAGCGGTCGACCGACGGCGGCTTGGTCAGTGAATCGTCTTGCAGGATCCTGTCAATCAACTGCTGACGAGTCTCGTTGAAACAAGTCTTGCCGTCGTCGGCACAGTGCGAACCAAGCAGCACGGTGAATTTGCTTGATGCCAGCGAGGTGTAAATCTGAACGACTCCATCGACCGAACGGGACTCGCGAAACACGCCTGGCACAACCGATTCGCCTTGCACGGTCGGGGCGGCGCGATCGGTCAAATCCAGCGTCACGGCAACTACGTCAGAATTCCGCTGGCTCACCAGCAACAGCGAATCGCCCAGCAGGTGCAGCTCCAACGGAGTGCCTTCGATCTCCGTTTCGGCGACCAGTGGCAGCGAGTTTGGATCGGTGGCATCCAAGATCAGCAACCGCGACAGGCCAACGAGATTGGATCGCTCAATGAGGTAAATGTAATTTCCATCCGTCTTGATCAAGTCCCCTTCGTCGACCCCTGCCACCTGCACGTTCGTCGTAGAAAACTCCAGTGACGCCTGATCGGTTGTCTGCAACACAACCGCGGATGCCTGCCTGCTGGAAAGGCTTAGCTGATCGAGATCCAAGGTAGCGGCTATCGAAGGTATCAAGTCGATGTAATGAAGCCAGGTCAAATCATCTTGTTGGTTGCCGAATCCGTCATTGTCGAGACTCTTGGAGATGACCTGGTGCTTCCACCACTCACTCCACCCACTGGTATCGAATTGGCCGGTGCCGGTGACACGAACGTCCACAAAAGTCGATGTCGAAAATCCGTTCGCATCTTCGATCGTGTAGTTCAACGTCTCCAATCCGCTGAATTGGCCGCCCGGCGTGTAGATCAACGACTTGCCGTCTTCGGAAACGCGAACGGAACCTCCTTCGGGCGGCGTTTCGACCAAAGTGATTTTGATTTCTACGCCGAACCCTTTTTCCAAGCGGTCAATATTGGCGCCATCGTTGGCAAGGACGTCCAATACGACTTCCGTTTGATGTTGTTCAATATGGAACCAGTCAGGGACCGCAACAATCGGCTCGGCAACATGAATCGTGATCTTCGCTTCGTAGCTGTTGCCGGAACCGTCCAAGCCGACATAAGAAAACTGATCGATTCCGACAAAGCCTGCTTCGGGGGTGTAGATCAACGTTCGCAAGTCGGCCAACAACTGAAAACTTCCGTGACTGGGGTCGGATACCGAATCGACTTGGATTGGCCCGGAGGATATCGGCGGAGACACCGTAAGATGCTGGTCCACGGTTGGAAGTGTTTCGATGAGCAGGTCGTCCCAGATCGGGTAGCGCCAGTGCCGCGACCGGTGGTACATCAAGGAAATGTCGTTGGCAAGCAGATCGATACGAGCCGTTTCTCCCGCCACGATGACGGCAACGTCATCTTTCGGCGGCTCCTGCCAACCACCGTGAAAATCGACATAGGAGGTCAGCAGGTGGCGTGGTTCCAAGGACTCGTGCCAAATCCTTCGCCGCCGACTTCTGAGTTTCGATCGGACATTCGGTTGCCGCTCTGTCATGATGCGATCTTCTTTCCAGTTTGTGTCGCCACTTCGTCGCTTGAATGGCCTTTCGGTTCAAGAAAGCAGGCCGAAGGAACCGGCCAAACGTCACGCGGAGGGTGAAATCCCGAAAAAAATCGACGCCCTTCCATTTTGTCGTTTTTTGGCGTGACAGATCGGATCGGTTACGGCCTGATGGCACTGGCAAAGAGCGCCAGCCTTACCGGTCGTCGTATAAACTGGGATGGCTCCATGTTTCCGGTGAGCCCGGTAAAAGCTGGTGGTGGCGCCGATTCCCGATCACTGTCCGGACGATTCCATGACCTCTGTCGTGATGAACGACTCCTCTTCGATCAACCTGGAACATCTCTTGGCGGAGGCCAAGGAGGGTGATTCGGACGCTCTGGGACGGTTGCTGGAAACCTATCAAAATTATTTGAAACTGCTTGCCCGCACCCAGTTGGACGAAAAGGTTCGCGGCCGGGTCAGCCCGTCGGACGTCGTGCAAGAAACGATGTTGGAAGCACATTGTGACTTTCCAAAATTCCGCGGCCACAGTGACGGCGAATTCTTTGCCTGGTTACGAAAGATCCTTGTCAACAATCTGGCTCGCGCCGTGGAACAACATGTGATGGCGGCCAAGCGGGATGTGCGACGGGAGGTTTCACGAATTCGAATCAACGCTTCGCTGGATCGGTCCACCACGCGATTGGAAACGATGTTGGCCGATCATCATCGCAGCGCCGAAAGTGATGCCACCGTCCAGGAACAATTGGTGCAACTGGCCAATGCCCTGTCGCAACTTTCGCCCGACCACCGCGACGTGGTGGTGATGAGACATCTGGAAGGAATCCCGTTCGCAAAGATCGGCCAACAGATGAATCGTTCCAGCGGTGCCACCCGGATGCTCTGGCTGCGGGCGATTGAACAGCTTCGGCGGTTGATGAAAGGGGAGGCCGGGTCATGATTCGGTCCCACGAGTCGAACACCTCGCACAGGCCCCCCGACGCATCGATCCTGCAACAGGTCGACACCGGCGGCCTTGAATCGCTGACACCGCATCAACAGCAGCGGCTTGCCGAGATCCTGGAGCAATACCTTGCCGATTTGGAATCGAATGTCGCCATCGACCCGCAGGCGACGATCCGATCTCATCCGGAGTTGGCCGAGGCATTGGAAAAATATCTGCCCAGCGTTCATACACTCTTTCAAGCAGGGATCGCCGTCGCCGCGGACGATTCTCAGGCCACGCGTCCACTTGCGGTTTCGGTTTCGCTAGAGCCTGCTGCCGGCCAGCCTTCCTTTCCGTTAGGAGATTACCGCATCAAGCGTGAAATCGGCCGCGGCGGCATGGGCGTGGTCTATGCGGCCGAGCAGATCTCGCTGGGCCGCCAGGTGGCATTGAAAACGCTGCCGTTTGCCGCGGTGATGGACCAGAAGCAGGTGACCCGTTTCAAAAACGAGGCGCAAGCGGCCGCCGGTCTTCACCATCCCAACATCGTCCCGGTGTACGGCGTCGGTCACGAACGCGGCGTTCACTACTTCAGCATGCAATTGATCGAAGGCCAATCTTTGGAGGAAGCGATCGCCCAGCTTTGTGGTCGCGGTGACGATACCAAGCCGGTCGAACCTGGGTGCGAGTCCTTTTCAGGCCCCGTGTCGTCCCTGAGAACGACGGTGAATCAATTCTCTACCCAGAAATCGATTCGCAGCCGCCAGTTCGCTCGTTCGGTCGCGCGAATTGGCCAACAAGCGGCCGAAGCGTTGCACTACGCGCATGAAAACGGCGTGGTTCATCGCGACGTCAAACCGTCCAATCTGTTGCTCGATGCCGACAGCAAGCTGTGGATCACCGATTTTGGGCTGGCCAGGATCGCCAACGCTTCCAACTTGACCGTCAGTGGCGACATGATCGGGACGGCTCGCTACATGAGCCCCGAACAGGCGGCCGGAAGGATGCACCAGGTCGACCATCGCAGCGACATCTATTCGCTGGGAGTCACCCTTTACGAACTGCTGACGCTACAACCAGCCTTCGATGCGGCGACGCGTCAGGAGCTGCTGCGTTGTGTTGAAACGCAGTCGCCCGTTCCGCCTCGCAAGCTCAATGCGTCGATTCCGCAGGACCTGGAGACGATCGTCCTGAAAGCGATCGAAAAGTGTCGCGACGACCGTTACGCCAGTGCCGGGGAACTTGCCGAAGACTTGGGCCACTTTCTTGACGGCCGACCGACGCTGGCCAAGCGGCCGGGAATTCGAGAACATGTCGGCCGTTGGATCGCTCGTCATCAATCGGCGGTGATTGCCAGCGCGGCGTTGGTGTTGGTCGCGTTGTTTGGCGCCAGCACGTCCGCGCTGATGCTGCGCGCTCAGAAAAACCGGGCAACGATGTACCTTCGCGAAACGCAGCGTGTCGTCGACAACTTTGGCGCGAAAGTGGACCAGCGGCTCGAACATCTGCCGGGAAGCAGCACCCTGCGGGCCGAACTACTGGGTGAGCTTGAGAAATACTATTCCGCCTATTTGCAACAGGTAGATAACGATCCGTCGCTGGCGGTCGACCTGGCAACAACGCAATTTCGATTGGCGGCGGTGCAGCAACGAATGGGGCGATACCAGCAGGCCCAGGAGGGATATCACGAAGCCCTTGCTGGATTTCAGCGGCTTTGGGATCCGTCGAAAAGTTCCAAGCTTGAATCTGAATCAGCCGAACCAAATCGTTTGGCCGACATCGCCATCTGCCAAAACAATCTCGGCCAGGTCACCGCCAAACTGGGCGATTACCAGGCCGCACGGGGCCACTACGAATCATCCATTGGCCACTACCAGCGGTTGGTCGATGCGGGTGACGAACAAGCAGAAGCAGGTTTGGCTCGTGCCAGAATCAACCTTGGTTTGCTTCTTTCCGCAACGGGTGATGCAGATGCGACGCCCATTTTGGAACAAGCACTGACGATCCTTCGCCAGCTTGCCTCGGATGATCTCGAAAATCTTGACCTGATCGATCAACTGGCGCTGTGCGAAAACAACCTCGCCTCGTTGGTGTTGGCGACCGATCCGGGGCGTGCCGAAGCGTTGTTGCAGCAAGCAATCGGCCGGTACGAAAAGCTGCGATTGCTGCGGCCCGGCTCCCCCGAACATCTCAGTGACAAGGCGTTGGCGGTCGGTAACCTGGCGGCAGCGCTGGCCCGTCGCGGCGAAGCGGAAAAATCGTTGGCGCTGCTGCAAGACGTCGTCAAGATCCGACAGACGCTCACCGAACTTGAACCCGATCTGCGCTCGCATCCCTACGATCTGGCGATCGCCCACCAGCAACTCGGCCAACTGCTGGCCGGTACCCATCATCTGAACCAGGCGGCCGAGGCGTACCGGCGATCGCAACGTGTCTTGCTGTCCGTGCTCTCTGAATCGCCGCGAGATCATCAGATCCTTAGCAGCCTGGGACGGACAGCTGGCAACCTGGGAATGATCCAGTGGAAACTTGGCGATGCAAAGGAGGCAGCCAAATCACTGCAACAGGCGGTCGACCATCAGCAGGCGGCAATCGAGCTGGCACCTGCCGAAACGGGCTACCAGCAGTTGCTGGAGTACCACCGCGAGAAACTCTCCGCCTTCCGCTTGCCTTCGCCCGATTCGCCTCGCACCACGTACATCCAATCCGCTGACGGGTGACCCTGATGAGCCGACGTAACAAGAACTCGAAAAATCGACGCCGCACGCGAGGACGCCGCACAACGGTAGAACCGCTGGAACCACGAATCGTGATGGACGGATCCGCACTGGGCGTGATCGACAATGACTCCGCAGTGATTCCCTTGAGATTGGAAGAACACGCGCCGCAGCAATTTTTCTCTCAAGCCGGTCGAACGAGCTCGCAAGTCACCTTGGAAACCGGTCGCGATGCCGGCCCGTTCTATTTTCGCTGGCGACCGATCGTCGGCTCTGGCGCCGGCGATTTGTTGTTGGAGGTTATTTCAACGAGCGATCACGACAGCAACGCGATGTCTCTCGGCCCACTCCAACCGCAACTAGCCACATCTAGCATTGGTGACCATGATGCCGATCAGCATGATCGCACTGCGGGCTCCAACTTCGAGGTGGATAAGCTGCTGCCCGAGCATTTGCGGCCCAGCTTTGTCTTCGATTCTGACACGGTCACGTTGTCCGACTCGAATTCGTCATCGCAGACGTCCGATCATTTTACGCTGGACGACCCGGTGATGATTCCGATGCCGTCGCAAGTGCCCGACATTCTGGCTGCTGGCGGTTTGCCTCCGGCTGCCAGTGGAACCACCGACGTTGCTCACTCCAATAGCCAACAAGAAATCAACGATCTTGCTGACACGGTGACGGGAGCAAAGGATGCTACAGCGCCAACCGCCACGATCAAGCGACATGCTGTGGTTGCTGGTACCGCCTCGATCTCCACCAATACGAAACCGGCCGCCGCGCTCACGCCGGAGCAGTACTTTGTTGACCAGGCCGCACACGCGCGTGCTTCCTGGTCGACTCAATCGTCCGCCAGTGAGTCTAGGCAACATGTGGTGGCAACCACCCAACCCAAACTCACTCCTGCGCATCACACCGGCAGCGTTTCGATCATTGCATTGCCAACACGTCTTGTCGGCTACGGACGCAGTGACGTGCCAGCCAGCATTTTGGTGTCGCCGGCCGGCCTGAGATCAGCTGCTGCCGGGCCAGAATACTCGCCAGTCGCCGGCGACGGACGGATCGAAAAAACTCCTTGGTTGACGGCACACGATGGCAGGATCACCGAAGCGGGCGATGACCTTGCGAGGAAAGGCTTGGCGGCGAGGGTCTACCGGCAGTCTGCTGACTCGATCCTGTCGGTTTACCAGCCGATCTCGCTGTTGGTCGGTGTCTCCCTCGTTTCCGCTCATTTGGTTGCCGAAACGCACACGGCGGAAAAACATCGACCGCTCTTGGCAGCGGCTCGCCCCCGCCGGGTCAGACGGCGAACTTGACTCCCGGCGCCTCTTGAGCGATTCGCAAACCCAATCGCCGGACTCGTGGAACGAAACTCAGTTGCAGGCGACCGCGGCCGATGCGAATCACCGTTCCCAAGCGTCGCATGCCGATGAATTGAAACGCCCGAATCGACTTTTCGTTGGTCCAGTCAATCGACGTCACCAGAGAGGACGTGTCGAGGATTCGATTTTCGACGGCATGGGTCAGCAGCGCTCCGATCAATCGTTTGCCTCGATGTTTTGGATCGGTCCAAGCGTTGAAGACGAATGCCGTGTCGGGCGGCAAGTCGATGGAGGTTCCCAGGTGCCGAGCACGACTGTAGTTATCTGTCGCCGCGACCGACTGTTTTGCCAACCAGACAAAAGACACCACGTTTTCGCCAGCAAACGCCGCGACGACGACGCGCCGGCCATCGGCCATCGATTGCGGTGACCCGATCTGCGACGGGGCACGGTTCGAATCCAGAAGCCGGGCAAGTTCTTCCGCGTCGACCGGGCCCACGCGATAACCCTCCGCAACATCAGCAGAGTTGGCGTCGTCCCAGGAGCTTGCCGGCAGATGCATCAAGCAAGTTGCATCGACGATCCCCAGACAACGGATCGATCGATAAAGAACGCGAACAAGTCTCAGGGGAGCATTCATGCTTCGCGCCAAAGTCCAACGGTTGCCAGGATCGCCGACTTGAGACAAGCCGGTCTAAGAAGATGGTCGTCGCGCAACCCTAGCTCAAACGCGGCTAGCCCTCCCCACGGCTGGCGCAAGAAAAAACGCCGCGGCCAGGCAGTCGGCCGCGACGATTGGCTTGTGACGGTTGTAGCGGATGGCTGACCAGGCTACTTCGCTACCCGGACGCTCTTGATCGTGATCGGTTCGACGGGAACATCGCGCATGAACATGGCGGGGAACGCCGGATTGGGTCGCACACTCGTTTGGACGCCTTCGATTTTGTCGACCACGTCGGTTCCGTCGGTGACCTTGCCGAACACGGTGTAACCGTACCCGTCGCGGGCCGATTCGCGGTTGAGCTGAACGTTGTCGGCGGTGTTGATAAAGAACTGGCTGGTGGCGCTATGCGGATCCTGGGTTCGGGCCATCGCGATCGTGTACTTCTTATTCTTCAACCCGTTGCCGGCTTCGTTTTTGACCGGGGGCTTGGTCTCTTTTTCTTTCAACTGCGCATCCAGGCCGCCGCCCTGAATCATGAACCCCCGAATGACTCGATGAAAGACCGTGCCGTCGTAGTGTTTGCTTTCAACGTACTTCAGAAAATTCTCGACCGTTTTGGGTGCTTTCTCCGCATTCAGTTCGACCACGATCTTTCCTTCGCTGGTATCGATTTCGACCGACACCGGTTTTTGGGCAGCGGCGAAGGGAAGGCCCGACAGGACAAAAGCAACGGCAAGGCAGGTGAGGCGGAAATTCATCAGCGTAGACTCCTCCGAGTTCTGAGCGTTTTCATCATCAATGAGGCAGACAGGGCGACTCCTACACCTTTTCCGCCATTTAGCCACACGGTTCAAGTTTAGGCGATTCGCAAGGCAACGCCCAGGTCGTTTTGCGTAGCGAAATGACCGCCAAAAACGAGGCGATCGGCCATTTCGCGGCGAATGCCCGCGAAGTTCACTGGCGAAAAACCATCGACTTGATCATTCGCGAAATGAATAGCATCACTCCCATCAGTCCCAACATCACGATCGCCAGCCACAGCGCCATCGGTCCCATCATGTTCAGGTTGCAGGCGAGCCAATCGTTGTAGACCCGGTCCCAAAACAGAATCGTCAACAGTGCTCCGGCACACAGATAAGGTCCAAAGGGCACGTGCTGGTCACGAGTGATGATGTAACGCACAACCACGATGACGATGGCCGTGAAGGGCGAGAAAAAGAACGCCGCGATCGCCCCTTGCCAACCGATGAATGCCCCGATCATGGCCATCAACGTGACATCGCCAAACCCCATCGCTTCCATCTTCATTGCTCCCGAAGCAACGATTCGGATTGCCCAGATCGTTCCGCCACCGACCGCCAGCCCGACCAGCGCGGTCAACAAACCGTGCCACGACGGACCGCCGATTGCCCAAATCGTGGTGACAAAGGTGACGCCGGCGATCCAAAACACAATCAGCAGTTTCCAAGTCCAATGATGAACGAGCGCCGCGAAAAAAAAGCCAATCGTTTTCGTTAATCCGCGACGTCGAAGCATGACTCCGCTGAACCTTCGGTCGGCCAGTGCAAAGCACCACATCGTCCAGATGGCCAGGCCGACAAACAAACCGGTATCACCCACCCATTTGCTGGTGGCAAAGGGAGCGAACCAGGGCGAATCGAAGGTGGTCGGCAAAACCTCCTGCACCTGCTGGCAAACGGGTAGCGCCGTCGGCGGAAAACCATTCATGGTCGCTACGCCGACCGGAATCGTGATCGACGCCAACAGCAGCGCGATCACCGTTCCAGGAATGGTGATGATGTCGGGAATGGTTTTTTCATCAAAGTCAATGAACGTCGCCGCCGCCATCAACACCAATAGGATGGCGTGTCCCAGAAAAACATCGGTCATCCATGGTTCAAAGACAGTCAACAAGCCGGGAGCTCGCGCCAACACGGGAAACAACCCGCCCGCTTGCGTCTCGAACCAGTACAAGGCTGGGATCGCCGACGCCAAAGTGATTTCGATCAGGATCGGTCGAACCCAAAAGCCGCGACCGTGAATCGCGGCTTCGCGGCGCAATCCCAGCCAACCGAAAACCGGAATCCGATCGCTCCATTTTCTCGGCGGTGCATCCTCGGCGGCCGGAGCCCACGGATCGATTGGGCGTGGATCGTGCGCCTGGGTATAGATCAAGTAGTTCGCAAACGCCCCGGACAACAGGCCGCCGGCCGCCAGCAACCCATAACGCGCCTGTAAAGGCAAAGCCATCCAAGCGTCGACCCACGTGGCCAACAGACCGACCGGCCGAGACTCAAACCAATAGAACAGCGGCAGAACGATCGCGCAAGCGACCTCCAACAACATCGGCCCCACCCAGAAACAGCAGCCCCGCTTGGGAGCCTCGCGGCGCAATCGCCACCAGCCGAAAATGGGAACTCGATCGAGTGTATCGCGCGGTGGAAAAGCCTGGTCGTCGGGACTGTCCCCGCCGGGCGGAAGCGGCGCCCAGGGATTGGTCAGCTTCACCACATTGCTGCAAGCAAACAGGATGCAGTTGGCAAGTGCCCCCGCGCATGCACCGACGACTGCCAAAACCAGCAGCCGAATTGCCATCGGAAGGACCATTGCGATCACGTGTTGTTCCCATCATTCCGTGGTGCGGTCGGCGATTTTTCCAGAATCGCATCGCGTAGCCAGGAGCGGAGAAGTGGCCGACAGCCTCCTTTCCACCGCGCAAGCAGTTTTCCGCACCGCAGTGTATTGGCGATACTGACTTCACAGTAGCAGGCACGCTGGGACTTGCCGCGGCGCCCAGAAATGGGCGATCATGACTGAATTGACGGATTCCCAGCCCCGCATTAAGCTGCTCTAAGGTGCCGAAAGCCACTTTTGGGCGTTTTTTCACCTCCCGCCTGCCCTTTCTTGGGCTACCGACCTGGAAAATTCCGGTGTTGGATTGGCGTCCGCAGACACATTGTTTCCGAAGCAGCCTGGGCCAGCAGGATCGCGATCAAGCGGAAACGGATGGTCAGACGACCGCCTGACCATTCGGTAAAGCCTTCTTGCTGCTTGGGAATCACCACCCCACGAGCCTGTACCAGTGCAAGTCACCAATCTCTGGCGTCTTCCGGTTGTCTGTCTGATTCTTCTTTTCGGTCTTTCGGCATCACCAGCCGAGCAGCCGACCGAGGAAGAAAACGAACAAGCGAAACCGGTCAGCTATCACACAGACGTTCACCCCATCTTCAGCCGTCATTGTCACGGTTGCCACCAGGGGGCCAAGCAACTTGGTTCTTACGTGATGACCGACTTCCAGCAGTTGGTCGCCGGCGGCGAATCCGAACAGCCGGCAATCGTTCCCGGCAAACCGCAAGAGAGCTATCTGGTCGAGCTGATCACGCCGGTCGATGGGCATGCCGAAATGCCGCGGGACCCATTTCCGCCGCTAAGCAAAACCGAAATCGAAACGGTGACGCGGTGGATTGCCGAAGGCGCCAAAAATGATTCACCGGAAGACACCGGGCCAAAGTACGACGCCGATCATCCGCCGGTCTACACCTCCGCACCGGCGATTCCATCGGTCGACGTTTCCCCGGACGGTTCTCTGGTCGCGGTGGCCGGATTCCATGAAGTGGTTCTGCTCGGTTCGGACGGCCAACAACAAAAACGGCTGGTCGGCCTGAGTCCGCGAATCAACTCCGTCCGTTTTTCGCCCGACGGCAAACGACTTGCCGCTGTCGGTGGAACGCCGGCCGTGCGAGGTGAACTGCAAGTTTGGGACGTCGAAACGGGCGAACTTCTGCTTTCGCGGTTGGTCACCTACGACGCGCTGGCCGGAGCCAGTTGGTCACCCGATGGTTCCAAAGTTGCCTTCGGTGCTTCGGACAACGTCGTGCGGGCAGTCGATTCGACCACCGGCCAACAAGTGTTGTTTCAAGGCGCCCACGAAGATTGGGTTCGCGATACCGCTTTCACCGCCGACGGCAAGCACTTGATTTCGGTCGGCCGTGACATGTCGTGCAAACTGACTCACGTGGAAACCGAACGCTTCATCGACAACATCACTTCGATCACTCCCGGAGCCCTTTCGGGCGGCATGAGCAGCGTGGTGGCGCATCCGGAGCGGGACGAAATCTTTGTCGGCGGCGCCGATGGGAAAGCGAAGGTGTTTCGCGTTTTTCGTGTATCGGCTCGCAAGATCGGCGACAACGCCAACCTGGTTCGTACCTTTCCAGAAATGCCCGGGCGAATTTTTAGTGTCGCCATCAGCCCCGATGCCACGCGATTGGCCGCCGCTTCGACGCTGAACGGCAAGGCCGAAGTTCGCGTCTGGAAGTACGACTTTGACGGCACGCTGACCGACGAACTGAAAAAGATCCTGGCCAAACGGGTTGCCGAAAGAAGCGCCGAGGAGAAACAGAAAGTCGCTGCCTACCAGGGGAACGAAACGACCGAGATCTACAAAGTCGACCTGAAGGAAGCAGCGGTCTACGCGATTCAGTTTGCCAAAGACAATTCGTTGGTGGTGGCGGCCGCCGACGGCAAGATTCGCCGCTTCGCCGCCGATGGCGACCTGGCAGCCGAATTTCCTGTGGTGCCGATCGAATCGGGCAGCGGCCTAGCCAGTGCCAGTTTTGACGCCAAAGCTTGGAACGAGATGGTTGTCAGCCGAATCGAGGAAGCCGCGCAGGAATCGCCTCCGCCCGCCGGGCGGGTGACGGAGTTGATCGCCGAGCCTGCCGAGATCCGACTCGATTCTCCCTACGCCTATGCGCAGTTGATCGTGACGGCGCGATTGGACGACGGTTCCACTGCCGATGTGACCCGATCGTGCCAAATCGAAGCTCCCGATTGGGTGACGGCGACGGCTCGTGGATTGATCCGCCCGGTCGGCGATGGAACGGCCAAGTTGACCCTGCGGTATGGTGATCAGACCGCCACGGTCGACATCGCCGCATCGAATGTCGGCGGCGACCAGTCGCAGCACGGCGCGGTCGACTTCATCCGCGACGTCAGTCCACTGCTAAGCCGGTTGGGATGTAACGCGGGAACTTGTCACGGTGCCCAAAAAGGCAAAAACGGTTTCAAGCTGTCACTGCGCGGTTACGATCCCGTTTTCGATTTGCGAGCGCTGACCGACGACTTGGCGGCGCGGCGGATCAACGCCGCGGCGCCGGAAGAATCGCTGATGCTGCGAAAGCCGCTGGGGACGACTCCCCACCAAGGCGGTTCGTTGATGACCGAAGGGGACCCGAATCACATCATCTTGCGACGCTGGATCGCCGACGGCAGCAAACTCGACTTGCAATCACCCGCGGTGGCACGGATCGAGATCTTTCCCATCAACCCGATCGTGCAAAGCATGAAATCGCGCCAACAAGTTCGCGTCGTCGCTCATTACAGCGATGGTGGCAGCCGCGACGTGACGTCAGAGGCGTTCATCGAAAGCGGGAATACCGAGGTGGCGACCGCGGACGATTCGGGCCTGTTGACCGCGGTTCGGCGCGGCGAGGCACCGATCCTGGCCCGATTCGAAGGCTCCTACGCTGCGACCACCCTGACGGTGATGGGCGACCGCGGCGGATACGAGGAATCGGAAGTACCGACGTGGAGCCCGATCGATGAATGGGTGGCCGCGAAGTGGCGCCGCGTCAAACTCGTCCCCAGCGACCTGTGTGACGACGCCACCTTCCTGCGCCGCGTCTACCTCGATTTGACCGGACTGCCGCCGTCCAGCGATCAGGTGCGCGCCTTCATCGACGATCCAACACCGACCCGGCAGAAACGATCCAAGATCATTGACGAACTGATCGGCAGTGAAGCGTACATCGATTTCTGGACCAACAAGTGGGCCGATCTGCTGCAGGTCAACCGCAAGTACCTGGGTGTGGAAGGCGCCACCAAGTTCCGGGATTGGATTCGCCAAGCGGTTGCTGAAAACCGACCGTACGACCAATTCGCCCACGAAATTCTGACCGCCACCGGATCGAATAACGAAAACCCGGCGGCGTCCTATTTCAAAGTGCTGCGTAATTCCGATGACACGATGGAAAACACCACGCACTTGTTCCTGGGAATTCGTTTCAATTGCAACAAGTGCCACGACCATCCGTTTGAACGATGGACCCAAGACCAGTACTACCAGATGTCGGCTTACTTTGCCCAAGTGGCGTTGCAAGCCGATCCCGCGTCGGGCAACCGCAAAGTGGCGGGAACGGCGGTCGAGGGCGCCAAGCCGCTCTTTGAAAAAGTTGTCGACAAAAAAGAGGGCGACGTCAAACATCCCAAGACGGGCGAGGTGGTGACGCCCGCTTTTCCGTTCGAAGTGCCGCACGAAGCAAAGAATGATTCGACCCGTCGCCAACAATTGTCGGTGTGGATGACCGATGCCGACAATCCTTACTTTGCCCGCAGCTACGTCAATCGGCTGTGGGGATACCTGCTGGGTGTCGGTTTGATCGAACCGATCGACGACATTCGCGCCGGCAATCCGCCGACCAATCCCGAACTGTTGGATCACCTGTCCGATTCGTTCATCCAGTCGGGATTCGACACCCAACAGATGTTGCGGACGATTTGCAATAGCCGCACCTACCAATTGAGCGTAGAAACCAATCCGCTGAACGAAGACGACTCGTTGAATTACTCGCACGCGTTGCCGCGGCGGCTGCCGGCCGAAGTGATTTACGACGCCGTTCACACCGTCACCGGCGCGGTCAGTTCGATCCCCGGCATGCCCAAGGGGACTCGCGCTGCGGCGCTGACCGATTCGGGTGTCAAACTGCCCGACGGGTTTCTACAAAACCTTGGCCGGCCGGCGCGGGAAAGCGCGTGTGAATGCGAACGAACGTCGGACTTGCAGCTCGGCCCGGTGATGGCGCTGATCAGTGGCCCAACCATCGGCACGGCAATCGCCGATCCGAAAAACGAACTGGAACGGATCGTCGGCGAGTTTCCCAGTGACCAAGAACTGGCCGAAGAGATCTTCCTGCGAGCCCTGGGACGGCTGCCCAAGGAAGCCGAAACGACCGCTTTCCAACAGACCATCGAAATGATCAAGGAGGATCACGAAGCACTCGTTGAGAAGTTGGCGCAAGCCGAAAACGATTGGAAGGACCGGCGAGTGAAACTGGAAGCCAAGCGAGAAGAAAAACTGGCGGGGGCGGTGAAGAAAATCGCCGAGCGGACCGAGCAGATCAAGCCGGAGCGGGAAAAGTTGGAAAAGCAGCGGACCGACAAAGTCAAGGTTGCCGAAGAGGCACTGGCCAAGGTGAAAGAAAAACTGACCGGCAAGATCGACAGGTTGGCAGCCGACCAGGCCAAGGCGATCGAATGGTTCCCGCTTGCCGCCAGTAGCGCCAAAGCAACCAACAAAGCTACTTTGTCGCCGCAGTCCGACCGGTCCATTGTCGCCTCAGGCAACAAAGACAAGGGTGTTTACGAAATCACTTACAAGACATCGCTCCAAAACATCACCGGTTTCCGAATCGAAACGCTCTCCGATCCCAAGTTACCCGCCAAAGGCCCCGGCCTTCCGCCCAACGGCAACTTTGTGTTGACCGAGTTCGAAGTGCTCGCCGCTCCGGCCAGCGATCCAAAGAAGATGGCGGGGGTGAAAATTGCCAGCGGCGTGGCCGATTTTCTGCAAGCCGGTTTCAACATCAACGCCACGTTCAATGGCAGAAAAAACGACCAGGGCGGCTGGGCGGTCGCTGGTGCCACCGGGCATGACCACTGGGCAACCTACCGGCTGGCTCAGCCGATCAAGCACGAAGGCGGCACGGTCCTGACCTTCAAGTTGCACCAGTTCCACAATGCCGCCGAGCATCGTTTGGGCCGATTCCGAATCAGCGCCACGACCGCCAAAGGTGACATTCCGCTGGGACAACCTGAAACGTTCGCGGCGATTTTGGCCCTGCCCAAGGAGAGCCGCAGCGAGGAGGCGACCCAATCGCTGCTCGGCTACCTGGGCGTGGCCGATGCCGAAGTCAAGAAAGCCAGCGAAGCACTCGCCGTTGCCCGGCGGCCCGTTCCGCCCGATAGAATGCTGGTGAGTCTAGAAAGTCGCAAAGCGGTACTTTCCAAACCGACTCCCGATGACCCCAAGCTGGTGCGGTTGCGAGAGGATGCGAAACAAAGCACTGCGCAGGTTCAGAACATCCGCCTGACCGCCGCCGAAGATTTGACCTGGGCGCTGATCAACAGCCCCGCGTTCCTGTTCAACCACTGACCCGATCCGAACTCCAGACCACAACCACCACCAAAAATTCTCGGAGAAATTGCCATGCTTTCGTTCAAAGGCTTCAAGGCAAAAGACCTCTGTGACCCGCAATTGGGCGCAACGCGGCGAACTTTCTTGCGTGTCGGCGGCTGTGGCATGCTGGGTTTGTCGCTGCCGTCGCTGCTGCAACTTCAAAATGCGTCGGGCGCCGAAAGCTTATCCAGTTCGCTCCGCGGCGGCGGCCCCGGTTGGGGGAAGGCGAAAAGCATCATCCTGGTCTACCTGCAGGGTGGACCGAGCCATTTGGATCTTTGGGATCCCAAAGAAAACGTGCCCGACAACGTCAAGAGCGTCTTCGGTTCGATCAGCACCAAGATTCCCGGCATCCAATTCACGGAAAATCTGCCCAAGTTGGCTCAGATCAACGATCGGTTCACCATGATCCGATCGATGTCCTACACACCCAACGGATTGTTCAATCACACCGCCGCCATCTATCAGATGATGACTGGCTACACGACCGACAAGGTCAGTCCGTCGGGCCAATTGGAACCGCCGTCTCCCAAAGATTTCCCCAACTTCGGCAGCAACATTGTCAAGATGCAGCCGGTGGACGAACCGATGCTGCCGTTCGTGATGCTGCCGCGGCCGCTGCAAGAATCCAACGTCGTGGGCAAAGGCGGCTCGGCCGGCTTCCTGGGCAAATCTTTCGATCCTTACACGCTCTATCCTGATGGCGATGACATGGATATGAACAAGATGGATCGAATCAAAATCGACGATCTTCGATTGCGACCCGAAGTGTTCAGCGTGCGATTACAGCGGCGGGCAAAGTTGCGAGAACTGCTGAACCAACAGATGCCCGACATCAACAAAGCAGTCGCCTCGTACGAGTTGGACGAATACTACGACCGCGCTTTGTCGTTGATCGTTTCGGGACGCGCCCGCGAAGCGTTTGAGCTGTCGGCCGAGTCGCATGAAACTCGCGACATGTACGGTCGCAACACCTTCGGCCAGAGTTGCCTGCTGGCTCGGCGATTGGTCGAAGCGGGTACCAGGGTGGTGGAAGTGATCTGGCCCAAAGTTGCCAACAGCGACAACCATTCCTGGGACCATCATGTCGGGCTCAGCAAACGGATGAAGGACCAATCGGGACCGATGCTCGACGGAGGTCTTTCGGCACTGATCACGGACTTGGACGACCGCGGCATGCTGGATGAAACGTTGGTCGTGGCCGTAGGTGAATTCGGCCGCAGCCCGCAGCGTGGTGTCAGCACCAGCGGCAACAACAACACCGATGACGGTCGCGATCACTGGCCCTACTGCTACACCGCGGTGATGGCCGGTGCTGGCGTCAAGCGGGGTTATGTCCACGGCAAAAGTGACAAGACCGCTTCGGCGCCATTGGAAAATCCGGTTCATCCTTCCGAAGTGTTGGCCACGATCTATCACAGTTTTGGAATCCATCCCGAAACGATCGTCTACAACCACCTCAATCAGCCCCGCGAACTGGTCAAAGCCCAAGCGGTTTCGCAGTTACTGGCGTAGACGGTGATTCATTCCTGTTCCGTCTCTTGGCTTGCAAGCGGAGCGGGTGGGTCAGTTGAGTTTTTCCGATCGCATCGTTGTATTCGCCTGCAAGTCGCCACTGTAAAACAGCGGCGGCATCCAGCTGACGCTCGAAAACGGTATGCTGATCGAGACAGAAATGTTCTCGTTGTTGAAAATGGAGGTCGGATCTGGACTCACAACAATCGATTCCGACGGGACATTGATCGAGGAGCTTGAAAGGTAGTTGCTTACCTCCTGGGTCACGTCGGCAACGGTCGCTCCTTCAAGCACGGCGCGTCTGGCTCCTTCGCGACTTGCGTTCACCAGCACCTGTTGGACCATCATCAATCGTCCAAATTCGATAATGCCGAACACAAGAGTCAGAAAAATGGGGACGATGAGCGCAAATTCGACTACGGCCGCGCCAAGTCGTTTTTTCTTCGCTCGCTTACGGTTTTTGTTACCTGTGATGGACATGATCGCAGCTCAGTTTACTAGTCGTGGGGAGGAATAAACACCTTCGCTGATACCGCTCGATGAGCCTTGAATCGAGCCATCAAACGTCACCTTCGCCGGTTGGATCACCACGGACTTCTGTCCGCCGGTGAGTACAGCCGACATGATCTGCACCGCAACAAACTTGACGATCGTGAATCTTGCGTTGTCACCTTTCCCCGTGACCTTTCGGTAGACGGGAATGATTCGCGGTTCTCCAGAGATCAACGAAAAATCATTTTCCATGGCCGCACTGAGGCCGGTATTGCCCGTCAAATGAAGTTCGCCGTTGGAATTCAGCTCGATCGAACCCCCGTGAAAATCGAGGTCGGACTGAGTCAGCCCCTCCCTGATTTGCTTCGAGATGTACGATGTGGAATTGGCTGAAGTACCAATGTTGACCGTGCCCAGGTTTCCCGGACTCTGCGATTTGACGGGGAAAAGTTTGATCTCGGGGATTCCATCTGATCCGGCTACCGCGTCGCCCGTCAATGGATCGATGGACCAATCGTCGAAATTGTCGTGCCTGATGCCATGATCCCACAACCTCTCCGAGATCGTGACGGGAAGCATCGGCACATTTTCGCCGCTTCCTGGAATCTCGAACCCAGACACGTTTCGAATCAGGGCCGAAATGGCAGAAGCCTCAACCGCCTGGCTTTCCTTGCCCAACAACATTCCAAAGAAGAAAGGAACTTCGCCGTTTTTCTCATCCGTGCGGCGCACCCGCACGCGGACCGCGTTGTACCTGGAGGGGTCATCGAACAGTAGTTCCGTTTGTCCAGTAGCAAATTCGTACCGCCCAACCTGCACATCCGTAAAAGGGGTAACATTGGCACCGCTGCCAAGTACTTCGTTCTGCGGTGCGAATGCTACGGCGCGGCTCTCGGCCTCGTACATCGCGTTGTAAGTGTTTTTGTTCCGAGCGAATTCGAGGATCGCTGCGTGAGCAGTGGCATCTGCAGATCGCTGGGTTTCTGTTCGCGCTAGCGTCAGATAGCCTAGGTCGATCGCGAAAGCAACCATCGCAAACAACACCACCATGATGATGGCGGCGAACACGGCAAGTGCACCTCTTGGGTGACGATTGAGTCGTCTCGATTCGTTGCTTTGAAACATGGGGCAACCTGTTGGGGATGAGTAAGATGAGACATTGAACAGATAGCTCGATAAGGGGCATGCCGCCAACCATTTGCCGCAAATACTGCACTGTGGAAGGGATACCGAGAGCTTGGGATTCCCAAAAATTCGGATCTGGCGATGGCTCCGAATGTCGGAGATGGATCATTTGAAAGGAATGAACGGGGGACGAGTGATCATTCTCGCTCCGTTTCCTGGCGATGCTGCAGAATCAACCGGTTGTAGGCGGCGATTGTTTCTTTGCGGCGCAAGAATCCAAGCAACTGGGTAGGATCGTCCTCGGCGACGACCGGCAGTTCGTCCAAGTTCAGCGAGGTGAATCGCTGTAGAGCCGTGTTCAGGTCGTCTCCCGGTGTGACCTTGACGATTGTCGAGGTCATCACGTCACGGGCATTGGCCAACCGCCAGAGTGTTTCGTCATACAGGTAGGCTCGTACGTCGTCGTCCGAAAAGATGCCCACCATCTTGCCGTCGGCATCGACCACCGGGAAATAGTGCTGCGTGGTTTCGGCAAGCCGGTGCACGATTTCGTCCAACGTCGTTCCTTCGTGGATCGTCATGAAAGAACGATTCTTCTGATAGACATCTTCGACCTGCAAGCCCTCCAACACATCGACTAAAAAATCGCCGCGATGCGCGGGCGAATCCATTCGAGTGGGAACCTGTTTTCGATACAGCCTCCATTGCCCCGACAAAATGAAGGTCAAGGTCGCAACCAGCATCGTCGGCACCAGCAAACCGAAGTCCCCGGTCAACTCGCGAACCATGATGATGGTCGAAATCGGCGCCCGCGCAACTCCCGCGAAGAAACCGGCCATTCCAACGACCGCGTAGGCTTCGGGAAAAGGAACTAAGGTGGGAAAGAAATGATGGGCCACTTGCCCGAATGCCGCTCCGGCACAGCCGCCGATCACCATCGAGGGCCCGAAAATGCCTCCCGGACCGCCCGATCCGATCGACAGCGACGTCGTGACGATTTTCATCGCCGCCACGATCGTCAAGATATTGATCGTCAAACTCGCATCACCGACCAGCGCTCGCTGCAGCGTGCCGTAGCCAGTCCCCAAAACACCCAGCAGATTTCGATCGCCGCCGCCGAAATACCAGAGTGCAATTCCCAGCAAACCGGCCAACAACGCGCCAACAGCGGGACGAAAGTGAGGCGGCATCGGCAGTTTGGAAAATGCTCTTTGAGCCGATTGAAAACAACGCACGTAGGCGATCGCGATCATCAATAGCACGATCGCCAACAGGGCGTAGAACATCAGTTCCAGTGGCGAACTGAGCGCATGGTTCAACCCGGCGCCAAAAATTGGTTGATAACGAACGTCGACGGGAATCGATTGGGTATGAACGCTGTAGGCTACGATCGAAGCGATCGCTGCCGGCACGATGACGTCGGCCTCCATGTCGGCGTCGCTATACAAGATTTCGGCTGCGAAGATCGCCCCTGCCAGCGGCGCGCGAAACATTGCCCCCACTCCCGCACCCATCCCGACCGCCAACAAGATGCGGCGGTCGCGCGGGGAAAGGTTCAGCGCATCGGCAAACCAGGCTCCGATTCCAGCACCGATTTGGGCGATCGGCCCCTCGCGGCCACCCGAACCGCCCGTGCCCAGTGTGATCGCCGAAGCAATCGTTTTTACCAGCGGCACGCGGCGGTCAATCTCACCTTTGTGATTGTGAAACGAGTCGACCGCAGCATCCATCCCAGCCCCCTCCGCGTCGGGTGCCAGGAGGTGAACCAGGCATCCGGAAAGAAGCCCGCCCATCGTGATCACCAGCACAATCATCCACGGCTGGATCGCGGAAGTGGGCTGCTGAAAAAAGCTGTACTCGCCAACCGCTTCGGCTTGCGGCAATCCCGCAAACTGCGACAACGACCAACGATGAACCAACTGCGTCAACGCGTCGAAGGCGATGCAGGCAACCCCCACGATCAGACCAACCAGGCCAGCAAGCAGCGACCACTTTCCGGAGGTGCCAAGCTTCAAGGAACGTGCGAATTGAAGAAGTTGATTCACGCTTTCGCGATTCGTAGCGGTGAGTGGCCAGTCGAACCTTGGTACTACCCCCTGATGGATCGGCTGACCAGTGTACCCCAGCGGGAGCACAAGACTTTTCGTAGGTGGACCTGACGGGAAGGAAATTTCCAAGCTGCCGACGTGGGGCAAGTCGGTCCGCGACCGGAAAAATCGTCACAATTGGCTTTTCGGGCCCGGGGGAATCGTCACTGCCAGCGCTCTTTGCCCCGATCTCGCGCCGATCGGCCGGACCAACTATCATGGAACCGAACTCGGCTGACGCTGCCGGTATCGGTATCCCATTTCTCCCGTCAACTTGTCTCATGCGTTTTCTGCTCCTTTCAGCTCTGCTGCTGTGCGTCTCGGCAATCGGCCCTGTGTGCGTTGGCCAAGACGACAGCCCCTTTGACGTCAGCGTGGACGACATCTTTGGTCCGTCCGAAGACGAGGCCCAGGTGGAGCAAAACGAGGAGCAGACCGAGCGGCCCAGCCCGCTGGCCAGCCAGTTGATGGAACACGCCGGCCGCGGAAACATGCCATTGGCCGAAGCCATTGAATCCTTAGCCAGGATAGGGCGCTGGTCCGACGTGGACCGGCTGATGGCTGTGGCAGGTTCACGAAACCTGAGTGAAGCGGAAGCGGCGGCGATGGTGAATCAAATCGGGCCGTCCGTGCTGCTGCGAATCAAGTTGAACGACCAAATCAGTGACGCGGCGCGGGCGGCCGCGGACAAGCTCGGCAAAGCAGCAACCGCGCACGCGGAATCTCCCGATCGACTGCGACGCGCGATCGACCACTTGGATGCAAGCTCTGTCGATGCTCGTTTGGGGGCTGCACGAACGTTGCTTGCCGGCGGCAACACCGCGGTGACCGAACTGGTGGCAGCAGCTGTTTCGGAAACACCACCTGCGCCGCGAGATGAAATCCTTCGCACCCTGATTCGGCTTGGCGAAGGGGGTAGGCAGTCTTTGGTTCAATTGGCGCTTTACGGACAACCCAAAGTGCGCCTTCGCGCCACCGAGTCGTTGGCTCGTATCGATCGCAAAGGAGCGGTACCGGAACTGGTAACGGCTCTTCACGCGACCGATTCAAGCTCCGACGAAAAAGAATCAGCAGCAGCGATCTTGCGTCAGATGTCGCCAAGTTTGCCATCTCGTGAAGCGTCCGTGGCGGCGCTGTACCGCGAACTGAAACGGCTGCAAACCAGCGCCAGACAAACGCCCAATGACGGTCGAATCAAGAGAATTTGGAGCATCAACGCCAATCGATCCGCAGTCAACCACCATTCCACTCCGTTGGTCATGTCGGCTTACCGCGACGTTGCGGACATGGCCGCGCGGCTGCGCCGAATCGGGCAACTGCCACCGTCCATTGACCGTGCGGTCTTCGCCGCCGACATGAGTTACCGGCTGATGGTCGATCCGGACTGGGGCGACGACGCCCAGATCCAATCGGTTCGCGCGGCGTTCGGTTCGGTGGCAAATGGAGCCTCGCTGTCGGCTGCCATCGGTGACTCGATTCAGGAAAACGATCATCCGGCACTGATCGGTTTGTTGCGGATGATTGAAGCGGACGCGTCCCCTTTGCAACGAACCCTGCTGCTTCAATCGGGCGGCCCGGCTCCGACGCCGCTTGTCGCGGCGGCCTCCTCGCACGATCCCCGCGTGCGGTACGAATCGGCGCTGGCTGCTTCCAGGCTGGCCGGCGACGCGCCCTACACCGGCAGCAGCGATGTGAAGAAAACGCTGGGTGAAATGCAATCGCTGGGCAGAGCCCCCTTGGCGATCCTTGTCGAGACGCGACCCGACGTGATCGTGGAACAAGAAACGCTCCTTCGTGAATTGGGATTGGATGTCGAAGTCGTCGGCACCGTGGCCCAGTTGCAGCGTGCCGTGGAACGAGGTGGCGATTTGCGATTGATTCTGTCAAAAACCGAATTGGTCGACTTCGCCGCGATCGAGATGATTGACTTGGTACGCCGCAGCAACCGCGGTCACAACGTCCCAATCGTGTTGTTCGGGGCACCGATTGAAGGGTTGCAATCGGAACGTTGGTCGGCGCCGGCTGTCCTGGTGGAACGTCCGGCCTCCACCGCGGCATTTGCTACCTTGATGGAAGAAATCGACCGAATGCGCAGGTTGCCGCCGTTAACCGCAATCGATCGGCAGCTGTACCGGCACGAAGCAACCCAATTGCTGGCTGCCAAGGCACCGTCGCGCTGAGTCATTGCCCCATTGCGACTACCGTCGAGCGGCGATTCGAGGTATTTTCACTCGCGGTGACTGTGCAACGCGTTGACCGGCAAGGTCCTGGGGCCGACCAGGCGAGTCAACGACCTTAGTGACAAATCATGGCGATTCTTGGCATCCCTCCCCATGGCTCTGGCGGGCCACCGATCGAAGGAATCATCGGCAATTCGCCGGCGATGCAGGAGGTGTACCGAGTCACTCGGAGAGTCGCCAGCAGCAACGCGTCGGTGCTGATTCTGGGCGAGACCGGAGTCGGCAAAGAATTGATCGCCGCGGCGGTGCACAAGCTAAGCCATCGTAGTGGCGGCCCTTTCGTGCGAGTCAACTGCGGCGCGCTGAGCGAAAGCTTGCTGGAAAGCGAGTTGTTCGGCCATGTTCGCGGCGCTTTCACCGGAGCGGTTGCCAATCGTACTGGACGCTTCGAGGCGGCTCACGGTGGTACCGTCTTCTTGGACGAAATCAACAGCACCTCACTGACCTTGCAAGTGAAGTTGTTGCGGGTGCTTCAGGAAAAGGAATTCGAGCGGGTCGGGGACACCAGCACGTTGAACACCGATGCTCGAATCATCGCCGCCAGCAACCGTGACTTGATGCAAGAGGTTCGCGAAGAGCGGTTTCGAGAGGACTTGTATTGGCGATTGAACGTCGTTCCAATCGAGATCCCGCCGCTGCGCCGCCGCCGCGAAGATATCCCGCTGTTGGTTTCTTTTTTCCTGGAACACTACAACGAAATCAACGACCGATATGTCGTCTACTACGGCCCCGGAACGATCGAGGCCTTGCAAGATTATCACTGGCCGGGCAACGTCCGAGAGCTACAGAACTACATTGAACGGGCCGTTGTGATGTCGGAAACCGATGAGTTGACAGTCGATCTGCTGCCGCGTTGCGTGACCAGTTGCGAAACGCCCGACAGCAGTACGATTCCTTCGGGGGACATCGATTCGCTAACGCGAGAAGTGGTCATGCGCGGCCTCAGTGACGCCAACGCCAAACCTGGCGAAATCCATTCGGTGATTGTCGAAAGAGTCGAAAAGGAACTGATCGCCCAGATACTTGCCGCCTGCGGAGGCGTCCAAACCAAGGCCGCATCACGCCTGGGTATCAACCGCAACACGCTGCACAAAAAGATCAAAGACTACGGCCTGGACGATTCGTCCGATTCGTGAGTTCTTGAAAACAGCTCCGGCTAGTAGTTGGAACTACGGCTCTTCGCGATCAATCCAGCGCTGGCACAATCCTTGGTAGGCATCGATGCGGCGGTCGCGCAGGAAAGGCCAGTGGGTTCGTACCAGATCGATTTCGCCCAGCGCGCAGTCGGCGATCACAAGTTGCTCGCTGGCATGATCGGCCTCGGCAACGACCTCGCCGCGCGGTGACACGATCAACGACGCTCCCCAGAACTCCAATCGGTCTTCCACACCAACCCGGTTGGGCGCACCCAACCAGATGCTGTTGGCGATCGCGTGGGCTCGCATGGTCGTTCGCCACGCATCGTGTTGGCCTTCGCCAAACTCCTCTCGTTCCTGGTCGATCCAGCCGATGGCGGTGGGATATAGCAGCAGTTCCGCGCCCGCCAGGGCGAATAGTCGTGCCGCTTCGGGGAACCACTGGTCCCAACAGATCCCTACTCCCAGTCGCCCGTAGCGAGTGTCGATGGGTGTGAATCCCTGGTCGCCCGGTGTGAAGTAGAACTTCTCGTAATACAACGGATCGTCGGGAATGTGCATTTTCCGGTACGTTCCCGCGATCGATCCGTCGGCGTCCAACACGACCGCGGTGTTATGGTAGACGCCCGGTCCGCGACGCTCGAAAATGGGCGCGACGATCACGACTTCGTGTTTCGCGGCAAGTTCCGCCATGGCGTCAATGATGGGTCCCGGAATCGGTTCGGCCAAATCAAACTGGCGATGGTCCTCGCTTTGACACGGGTAGGGACCGTGGAACAATTCCTGAAGACAGATGATTTGCGCCCGTTGGTCGACAGCTTGCTCGATCCACGGCACGACCGCATCGACCGCGCGATGACTGGACTTCGGAGGTTCTTGCCCCGACGTTCGACCAGCCCCGACGGTTCGCATTTGAAGAAGCGCTAAGCGTACATTGCGTGTCACGATTTCGAGCCCGTCAGCACCAAGCGGAATGAACTGAGTATTCGACGTGATTCATCGTACGTGCAAAACACTGTTCTTTGCAGGCACCGACACCGACGTGGGAAAAACCTACGTTTCCGCCCTGGTCGCCCGCTCCCTTCACGACCGGGGACATCGCGTCGGCGTCTACAAGCCGGTGGCCAGCGGTTGCCCGCAAGTCGGCAATGAGCTGGTCGCCGACGATGCGGTGCACCTTTGGACCGCCGCCGGAAAACCGCGCAGTTTGGAAGAAGTCTGCCCGCAAAAGTTCGAAGCCCCTTTGGCGCCACCGGTCGCCGCGACCGCGGAAGGGCGAACGGTCGATTCGCCCAAATTGTTTGGCGGCGCCCGTGATTGGCTGGATGACAGCGAGGTGTTGATTGTGGAGGGTGCCGGCGGGCTGATGAGCCCCCTGGCCGACGATCTGCTGTGCGCCGACCTGGTGGAACAGTTCGCACCTTGCCGATTGGTGATTGTGGCCGCTCAGCGTCTGGGTGTGATTCATCAAGTGGTGGCGACGTGCGAGGCAGCCTGCTACCGCAAAATTCGCCCCTTCGGGATCGTGCTGTGTTGTACCGACCCTCACCCCGACCCATCCGCCGAGACCAACTTGCAGCAAATCTCGGTGCACTGTGATGTGCCGGTACTGGGATGTGTGACTTTCGGGGCAACAACCCTGGAGCCCTCGATCGCCGACCAACTGATCGACTGACACAACGCGTTTCCTGGAAAAATCTTTTCTTCGCCGTGAGATCCAGCCACATTGGTGGACTAGAACCCATGGAGAGGAATTGATGGTGAACCAACCGCAAACACGTGCCAGCCTGATCATCCAGCTTCAAGGTCACCGGTGTGAACGGGCGTGGTGCGAGTTTGTATCGGCCTACGAGCCCTTTCTGAATCGATTGGTCGCCCGGCAGGGTGTGCCCGCCAGACACGTGCCCGACGTGACTCAACAAGTCCTTGCCGCCGTCGCCCAATCGGTCGACCGCTGGAGCGACGATGGCGACGAGGCGTCGTTTCGCCGTTGGCTTTGCCGCGTCGCCCGCAACGTGGTGATCAAATTCATGTCTCGCGAGCGTCGACAAGTTGGCGGCGAAGGGGGTAGCGACTTGATCGATCTGCTACGAGACATTCCCGATCAAGTTGCCGCCGAAAGTATCGACGCATTTGAATACGAGTTGTTGCTTTGGGCTGCCGGACAAGTGCGCAGCCAATTCAAAGCCTCCTCGTGGACCGCGTTTTGGCAGACACTTGTCGAAGGCCGAGAGGTCGCCCAAGTCGCCGCGGAACTGAATCTTTCACCGGGCAGCATTTACATGTCGCGCAGCCGCATCATGCGAAGCATTCGCGAGAAGGTCGACGAGGTGATGGGACCATGAGCAAAGAAACAGGCCGAACCGTGGGCAACTGCGATCCGCAACTGTTACGCCTGTCGCTAGCCGATGCGTTGGACGACCGACAAGAAGAATGGTTGACTGCGCATTTGGAAACATGCGCCTCTTGTCAGCGACGGATAGAACATCTGGCAGCAGAAGAATCGCATTGGCATCGTCTTCGCGACGTTTTGCGTGAAGAGAAGACGGCCGAATCGCAATGCGAAAAACCTTCAGAGGATCAGGATCCATTTTCGGAATTCGATTTCGCCGTCGATTTCCTGGAACCAGCCAGGCGAGAGGGATGCCTTGGTCATCTTGGCGACATCGAAATCGATCGCCTGATCGGGGCCGGGGGCATGGGAATTGTCTTTCGCGGCAGGCAGGTCGAATTGGATCGACAAGTCGCCGTGAAAGTCTTGACGCCACACCTGGCAACCAGCGGTCCGGCCCGGCAACGATTCGCTCGCGAAGCAAGGGCTGCTGCCGTGATCACCCATCCCAACGTAATGCCGATCTTGACCGTCAGTTCGTCCGGCAAATTACCGTACTTCGTGATGCCCTACACCCCCTGCTATTCGCTGCAACAACGACTCGACCGCGAAGGGGCGATGCCCGTGGTCGATGTTCTGCGGGTCGGGCTGCAAATCGCCGAAGGTTTATCGGCCGCGCACCAACAGGGACTGGTGCACCGTGACATCAAGCCGGCCAACGTGCTGTTGGAAAAGGGAACCGATCGGCTTCGGATCACCGATTTTGGTCTGGCACGGGCCGCCGATGATGCCAGTTTGACCCGCAGCGGCGTGATTGCCGGCACCCCGCTCTACATGTCGCCCGAACAAGCCCGCGGCGATCGCATCGATTCCGCAAGCGACTTGTTCTCGCTGGGAAGTGTGCTGTACGCCATGTGCACCGGGCGAGTTCCGTTTCGAGCTGAAACCACCTTCGGGATCCTGCGACGAGTTGCCGATACACAACCACGAGCGATCCGCGAAATCAACGCCGATGTTCCGGCGTGGCTGGAAGATCTGATCGGCCGACTTCACAGCAAAGACCCGATCGACCGCTTTGAATCGGCGCAGCACACCTCCTCGGTGCTTCGGCAATGCCTTGCCCATGCCCAAAACCCTGATTTGCCGTTACCTGCTGAGTTGATCGGATCGCGACGGAGACCCGATCGCGAAGTCTTGCATCCCATCGGCGGAAGCTGGCGCCAGCTCCTGATGTCGGTCGCGGCAATTCTGCTGTTGACGGTGGGACTCTACGCTGCTGCCCAAAACTTCTTTCAACCGACCCCGGTCGCGGCTCCCGAAGAAACGCCGTCAACAGCGACCACGTCAAAACACGATCAGGCGGAATCTCCCGCGGCTTTGACACAGTGGATCGACCAGACCGAGCCAACGCTGGAAGCGATCCGCGATCGAGTCGAACGATTGGACCGGGAAATCGGCGAAGGATCATCGCCCGTTCCTGGGGAGGAGTAGATCAAGCTGCCTGATCTACGGCATTCCACTAACAAATTGCTGGGAAACAACTTCGCCATTTGACAACACTCTCCCTCTGGGCCCTCTGGGAGAGTCGGGCTCTCAGGCCCGGAGAGGGTTCGCGCACCATGCCCTCCCCGGCCGCTACCGCGTCCGACCCTCCCGAAGGGAGGGTGATTCAAACAACGAAGTTTTCTCGAACAAATCTTAAAATCCCCGAAGAACCTTCTTGATCTAGGAATCCTCACATGCTTCGCCGATGTGCTTTCACCCTCCTGCTGTTGGTCATCATTGCCGGCACAGCTCCATCACAATCACCTCGTCAACAATCTTTGAAGGAGCTCGATGCGGCGGAGACGGAATCACTGCGACTGGCCCAACAGTGGAAAAAGGAAACGGCCAAGGAGAACGTTGACGATGTCGCGGTCGCCGAACTGGAATCGAAAATCCGCGCACGTCTCCAAGAAGCGTTTCAGCTGAGACAAGAGCTACAGCAAGCCGAAATCAATCAAACTCGCGAAGATCTGCGAAGGATCGAATCGAGATTGAATCGCCGCGGGGAACTGGCTCAGCAGATCGTCGACCGCCGGCTCAACGAACTGCTTCATAGCGATGATTTGGCCTGGCAAAACCAACCTCCAAGCAATCCCCAGCGGTCTCGCGATCACGATCTGCTCGACCAACAGTACTCTCAAGCGACCCAAAAGTACCAACAACTGGCCCAGCAGTTCACCGTCCGAGATTCCGAAACGGCCGAGTTGTTGAATGAAAGATGGAAACAGATCCAAAGTGCGCTCACCGAAGTGGAACTGGAAAGCGCCGACTTGCAAGCGACCTTGCGGCAACTCGAATCGCTGGTCGAAAAGAAGGGGACCGCGGAAATTGTTGCACCGATCAAGGCATTGTTGGGAGACCGGCTGGACCCGAGTTTCGCGGCAAGCGAGTCGCTGTATGAAGATGCCGTCGAAACGATCCGCCAACCTCTGCAACGGCTGGAAATCAAACACAAAACACTCCGGCAAATGCATAGTGACGTCACTGAAGAACGAGCCAGACTTCACGCCGTCGAGCAAGAACTGCGGCGAGCCGAAGCGGAGGTTCAGCAACTGGACCGGCTTCTTGGTGAAACGAAAAAGCAACAGGCGGGCTTCGCACCTGGCGACCGCCCCGATCGTCTGCAGATTTTTTCCAATGTCGCGGGAGAGATCGTCGGCGTGTTGATCGATCAAAACCAACAGGTCAACAAAGACGATGTGTTGCTGAGGCTGCGCAACCGCGAATGGGAAGTGAAGTTGATCGAGCTGAAAGCCAAGCTGGCGACCGAAAAATTGCAGTACGAACGCGTCGCGCGTGCCTTGCAGGATGCCAGCAACAACAGTAAGGATCGGAGATCGCTCGAAATAGAACAAGCGTCTTTGAGAATTCAGATCGATGCGACCGATCAGACCTTGCGGCAACTGCAAGATCAAATGGACAGTCTCACCATCCGAGCTCCAGTCGCGGGAACGATCGTGACGCGGAATCCTCAAGACCGGCTGTTGGCGCGTCCGGTGGAAGTGGGCGAAGTGTTGCTGGAAATGGTCGGCGAAAAGAACCTTCCAGCCGACCCCAACTCGGGTCGTCGATCGAGACGATAACGACCGATTGACTTTTGCAATCTAAGCCATGCGTCCAATCGGCTGGATGATCAGTGACTTCCAGCCGGTGGTGAACGTTTCGTAGCCGGGCGCATCGGCGTAGGCGACACAGCAAAGTTGCCCATCGACGCTGGTGATGACGAACCCTTTGCGGTTGGCTTGCAACGGGGCCAGCAGGTTGACGGGAATCGTGTCGGTGAGTTGATGCCCCGATGAATCGGCCAGCACGTTGCCGTCCGAATCGACAATCAACACCCGGGTCGATTCACGTTCATCGGCCGCCAGCGGCGTGTTCTTGACAATCGACTGGGCCAGCGATTCCCAATCGAAAAGGGCTCCCAAAACACCGATGGGTGTGCCGTCGACACTTCTGCCGCGACGGACAGCCGCGGAATAGACAAGCACCGATTGTTCACCCGCCAATGGGCTGCGATGGGCCGGCTGCCAGGCGTACTGCTGGCCGCTTTCGGTCAACATCGCGGCGGTGAACCAATGGAATCCCGCCACATTGCGTCCGACCGACCGAAACTTATTCGGCCGGCCGCTGGCGATGATGTTGCCGCTGGTGTCGCAGACAACGATATCGCAGTAGACGGTATGCGAGTTCAGCAGAGTGCTGAGCCGATGGGTGACTTCGCGCAAACTTGGCTCGGACCGGTCGGCCAGTGCATCATGAACACAAGCATCGGCGGCCCAGGAGCGGGCATCACAAGTACGTTCGTAAAGGTTGCGATCGATCAAATCGATGTTCACCAGTGCAAGGTCGCTGAGCCTGGTTCCGCGCACGTTGGTGCCAATCAAGCGAAACAGCTCGTGAATGGTCCGATGTGTTTGGCTTGCCATCTGGTTGGCGGCGTCGGCGGTGCTGCCGGCAAGTTTCTGCATCTCGGCCGCCACCACGCCAAATGCCGCTCCGAAATCACCGGCGCGAGCCGCCTCGATTCGAGCGTTGAGTGCCAACAACTTGGTGCGCGAATTGATCTCGTTGATCTCCGCAATCGCCGAGTCCATCGTGCCGTTGATCTGTCGAACCAGGCGCAGGATTTCCGCCGTGCTTCCGTTGCCGGCGGTCGGCTGCGGATGATCAGCCGCCAGTGCATCGGATGGCTGGTCGGATCGCTGTGAAGACATGACGTTGGTAGAAGAGAAAGGAGTGCCACGAAGCAATCGGCTCAGTCTAATCACCGACGGCCAGCAGGCGAGAATTCAAGCAGCCCGTCGGCGACTTCTCCGAAGTCGCTTCGGTCCGTCGATGACTACAACGTCGCTACCGCCACCCAGTCCGGAAAACGAGCCGAACAGCCCCGGGTGGGGTGGCCGGCGGTACGTTCGGCATAACCGGCACAGCTTATCGTCTTGGAGTAGAATCAGGCGGATTCAGGCCAGTCGTCCGTTCCGAAAGTTCCGAATTCTCTGGCCGTGACGGTTCTGTCGATTCGATCCATAAATCGAACGAGTCTACTCGCGGAGTTGGCGTGTGCGCTGACTCAGGTCACCAACGAGCCTGCTGCAATGCGCCGGATTCTGGGGAAACCACATCTGATCATCGTCACCGCCTTGATGACGGTGGTGCTGGGTGGGTACGCCTACACCAAGATCCCCGCCGACCTGCTGCCGCAGTTCGATACGCCTGCCGTACAAATCGTCTGCTTCTATCCCGGCATGCCGCCGGAGGTGATGGAGAAAGACATCATGAGCCGGCTGCAGCGATGGACGGCACAATCGGTCGGGATTGAACATCAAGAAGCCAAGGCGATGCAAGGCGTGTGCGTCGTCAAGGACTTCTTTACCGAAGACAACACCATGGCCGAGGCGATGGCGCAGGTCTCATCCTACGCGATGAGCGACATGTTCTATCTGCCGCCGGGAACCATTCCACCGATGGTGATGCCGTTTGATCCGACTGCCAGCGTGCCCCTTTGCCTGGTCGTGGTCAGCAACCCGGAGATGAACGAACAAGAGCTGTACGACATCGCCTACTACGAACTGCGCAACAAATTGCAATCGATTCGCGGTGTGATCGCCCCGGCGGTCTACGGCGGCAAGCTGCGGCGGATTCTCGCTTATGTGGACGCCGAAAAATTGGAAGCCTACGGGCTTAGCCTGATGGATGTGCAGGCGGCGCTGCGCAAACAAAACATCTTGATCCCGGCCGGCAGCATCAAAATCGGCCAACAAGACCTGCAAATTTTCACCAACGCGATCCCCGAAAAAATCGACGAGCTGAACGACACGCCGATTCGCGTGGTCGACGGTGTGCCGGTGTTGATGAGCGATGTGGGTGAAGTCAAAAACGCGTCGCAAATTCAATCCAATATCGTTCGCATCAACGGCGCTCGCCAGGTTTACATCCCGATCTATCGGCAACCGGGAGCGAATACCATCGAGATCGTTGACCGCATCAACAGGCAGCTGTCGACGATCCTGGTTCGATTGAAGAACGAACGTAGCGAAGATCCGAAGATGAAGTCGCTGGTGCTGAGCGTGGCGATGGACCAGTCGGTGGGCGTGCGGGCCTCGATCGAAAGTCTGCAGATTGCCGGCGGACTCGGAGCGCTGCTTGCCGGGTTGGTGGTGCTGTTGTTCCTTCGCAGCATTCGGTTGACGCTGATTGTCCTGGTGGCGATTCCGTTGGCCATCATCGCGGCGTTTTTGGCGATGTTTTTCACGGGCGATTCGATCAACGCGATGACGCTGGGCGGCCTGGCATTGGCGATCGGGATCCTGGTCGACCAATCGATCGTGGTGCTGGAGAACGTGGTGCGTCATGCGCGGATGGGAAAGACACCGATGGACGCGGCAGTCGATGGAACTGGCGAGGTGTTGGGGCCGATTGCGGTGTCGACGCTCACGTTCGCGGTCGTGTTCTTGCCGGTGATTTTCTTGTCGGGGCTGACACGGTTCCTCTTTTCGCCCCTGGCCACCGCCGCGGTGGTGGCGATTTTTGCGTCGTTTTTGTTGTCGATCACGTTGGTGCCGGCTTACTGCGCCTATTGGCTTCCCAGTCGCTCACGACAACCGGAAACCGACTCCAGTCCTGCCGGTGGCCCGTTCGGCAGTTTGTTGCGGGGCGTGATCGCAGCGCGTTGGCTGGTGTTGGGTGGCGCCGTCGCGGCGTTTGCCTTGGCAGTGGTGATGACCAGACACCAAGGGCAAGAACTTTTTCCCAGTGTCGACAGCGGCCAGGTGACGATGTACGTCCGTTTGCCGTCCGGCACTCGAATCGAAAAAACCGAATCGGTTCTGGCCGAGATCGAGGCGACGATCATCGAAATGATCGGCCAGCCCGACCCGGCATTCGCCCTCGATCGCTCCGCCGAAGAACATCCCGATTCGGCGCTGCAACTGTTGATCAGCAACATCGGCGTGTTGATGGATTGGCCGGCGGCTTACACGCCCAACACCGGCCCGATGGATGCATTCATGTTGCTGCAACTGAAAGACAAAGCATCCACCAAACCGGCTGATGATTACGTGGTCGAATTGCGGGAAACGCTTGCGGCAAAGTTTCCCGACGTTGAAATTTCGTACGACACCGGCGGCATGTTGACCGCGGCGTTGAACATGGGCGAACCAGCACCGATTCACTTTCAAGTTCAATGCAGTGACCTGGAAAAGGCGCAAAAGATCGCGGGAATCATTCGCGAAACCGCCGCGTCGGTTCCCGGCGCGACCGACGTGAGAATCGCCCAGCGGATCGACTACCCTGCATTGGAAGTAGAAATGGACCGCGAACTTGCCGCGCGAATGCAAGTGACTCCCAAAGACGTGATGACCAACCTGGTCGCGGCGACCAACAGTTCGATCAACTTCGAGCCGACTTTTTGGATCGATAAGAACAAAGGCAACCACTATTTCTTTGGCGTCCAGTATCGTGAAGACGACCTGAACAGCGAACAAACGATTCGCGACATCTCGGTGATGGGCGGTGATGACGTGACGACGACTCGTCGGCTGGGCAGCGTGGCCACGATTCGCCGCACCAAAGGGCCGGCCGTGGTGCACCACCGCAATATCTCGCGAGTCACCGACGTCTACGCCGGAGTGCTGAGCGGATACGACGTCGGCAGCGTGGTGACCGAGATCGAAAAGCGGCTCGAATCGGACGAGCGGCTCGGTGTGACGATGGCGACCGATGATCGTGGAACGGTCGCCATGCTGGGGGCCGAAGAATTTGGCGGAATGAGCTACCGGATGATGGGCGAAGTCCGGTTGATGCGAGATTCCTTTTCGCAGCTAACGGTGGGACTGATCATTGCCGCGATCCTTGTGTACCTGGTGATGGTGGTCCAGTTCCGCTCGTTTTCTGACCCGCTGATCGTGTTGTTGACGGTGCCGCTGGGATACATCGGCGTGATGGTGCTGCTGTGGATCACGCGAACTCATCTTTCTGTTCCCGCGCTGATGGGGATCGTGATGATGGTCGGAATCGTCGTCGAATACTCCATCGTGTTGGTTGACTTTGCCAATCGCCGGTTGGCCGAAGGGTTGTCGGTTCAAGACGCCGTGATCGACGCGGCGCGTGTCCGTTTGCGACCCATCTTGATGACTTCGCTGACCACCTGGTTGGCGTTGCTGCCGATGGCGATCGGTTTTGGCGGCAGCAGTACCAACGCGCCGCTGGCACGGGCGATCATCGGCGGCGTGATCGGGGCAACGGTCCTGTCGTTGGTGGTGGTCCCCTGCCTGTACGTGATCATGAAAAAACGGTCACCCGATTCCTCCCCCGCAACAACCCCGGCGACGGTGGCGTAACAATGGTTTTGACGATCAAGTTCCCGACCCGATCGTTTGTCGCGATGGTAGCGGTGGCGCTGGTAGCAGCCGGCCCGGCCGCTGCCCAAACGGAAACACCAAAGGCCGAGATCAAATTGCCGATGACTCTTTCGGCCGATCAGCGAACCGAACTGCGCGCGCGTGTCGAAGGGTACGTTGACGAAGTGCTCGTTGACATCGGTGACCGCGTTACCAAGGGCCAGTTGCTGGTAACCCTGGATGCACCGGAACTGCAGGCCGACGTCCGGCGGCGACAGCAGATGGTGCTGCAGGCCCAAGCCAATTTGGGCGTCGCGCAAGGGGCGGTCAAAACCGCCGAAGCGAAACTGCGGCAAGCCGGTTCGGCCCGCGAGGAACAAGAAGCACTGAAGCAACTGCGGATCAGTGAACGAGATCGATACGCAGCGTTGGTGCGGGGCGGCGCGGTTCAGCAAGAAAAGTTTGACGAGGCCCAATACGCCGTGCTGGCCGTCGAGGCCGCGGTCGCCAAAATCGAAGCCGACGTGGAGGCTGCCAAGGCCGACGTGGCCGCCGCCCAGAACGAAGTCGAATTTGCCAAGTCGGGCATCGAGGTCGCCAAGGCGGAATTGGCCCACGCCGTTGCCCAAGATCAACTTCGTGAAATCAAAGCTCCCTTCTCCGGGCTGGTGACCAACCGCAGCGTCGATCCGGGCCGATTGGTCAGCCCCGGAAGCATGACGGGCGAGCCGTTGCTGGTGATCGAAAAGGTCGATGTGCTGCGAGGTGTGATGACCGTTCCCGCGGCCGAGGCGGCCCTGGTCAATGTCGGTGACCCCGTGACGCTGAATGGATTTGGCGACGGACAATCGGCGAAGGCACCCGGCGGCGGTGCCCCCGAAGTCAGCCGGCTCAGCCAATCGTTGAACATGAAAACCAGGACCATGCGGATCGAAATCGATCTGGCCAACTCGTTTGATGAAGAGACCAAACGCTACCGTTTTCTCAGCGGCCAATATGGTTTGGCCACGGTCAAGATAGGAACCAAGAAATGAGACACAGTCGGCCAGTTTCTTGAACTGGCTGCGGAGAACGATCTGGGAGAATTCCAGGATCGCCGACTTGGGACAAGACGGCCTACGAGAAGACACTGAAATGCAAGGAAGCATTCCGATGCCCAAAAAGACCACACACCACCACTTGCCCGACCGCCCGCGCCTTCGACGCCGGTTGTTGTGCAGCCTGCTGGTGCTGCCCGTCGCCGGATGCGGCATCAGCAAGTCCCTTCAAGACCGATTGCCGTGGGCGGCCCATCCAACGTTACCGGCCGAGGAAGTGGTCGCTCAGTCAGCCCAGCAGCCTCTCTTTCGACAGGCGGCCTATCGAATCCCCAACCAAACCGCATCCCAGGCGCTCGCCGCCACCGAAGAGATGCTGGAGACGGTCGAGGTATTGCCGGCGCCAGTCCAACAGAACACCGCGGATTCACCAGAGGTGTTGCAGCAAGATTCGATCGGTTCACAGGACGCCTTGCAGGATTCGGTGGATCTGCCCGCCCAGCAGACCATTGACCTTGGTTCGGCGCTTGGCATGGCGGGAGCAAACGCCTGGACCATTCAGCTGGCGCGGCAACGAACGGTCGAGGCGCATGCCAACTGGAATCAAGCCCGTGCACTTTGGCTGCCGACCTTGCAATTTGGCGTGGGCTGGAACAAACACGACGGACGGATCCAGGCGACTCCCGGCCAGGTCATCGAAGCGTCGCGCAGCTCGCTCTTTGTCGGCGGCGGCGCGACATTTGGCGCGCCGGTCGCCGGCGGCAGTGGAGGCCCGCTCAGGTTATTCGCGGATCTTGCCTTGGCGGATGCCTTCTTTGAGCCGAAAATTGCCAGCCGCGCCCTGTCGGCTCAAAAGGCTGGTGTCTCGGTCGCAAAAAATCAGGCGCTGCTGGACGCGGGTGTCGCCTACATCGATTTGGTCGAAGCGGCAGGACAAGTCGCCGATGCGCGAGCAGCCATTGCCGCGGCGACCGAACTGCTGCGGCTGACTCAGACGTTCGAGCAGGCTGGTGCCGGTGCCAAGGCGGATGTTGACCGCGCTGCCACCGAAGAAGCACGGCTGAATCAACTGCTCCATAACGCCAACCGGCAATTCCGTGTTCGTTCGGCAAACCTGTCGCGAAGACTTCGGCTCGATCCCCGGCTGATGCTTCATCCCGCCGATCAAGTGGTCGTGCCGATCGAACTGGAATCGGCCGCCGGCGATGTCGATTCGTACATCGCCACCGCACTCTGCAAACGACCCGAGATCATCGAACAGTCGCATCGGATCGCCGGATTGTGTTTGGCCGTCAAGAAAGCCCAAGTCGAACCGTGGTTGCCTTCGGTCACGATGGCCGCCAGCGGCGGCAACTTCGGCGGTGGATTCGGCAGCAACCTGGACAACCAAGCCAGCCGCAGTGACGTCGATCTGCAAGCGATCTGGCAGATCGACAGCATGGGTCTGGGAGTTTCGGCAAGCCGCAGTCGTGCCGCTAGCAGGTTGGCCCAACAAAGAATCGAATTGGCCGACTTGCGAGACGAAATCACATCGCAAGTGGTACAAGCCTACGAGAACGTGATCAACTATCGCCAGCAGATCGAATCGGCCGAAGCAGCATTGTCCCTTGCCGAAGCGAGTTACCAGCGAAACCTGCAAAGAGTCCAAGCCGACGAAGGACTCCCGATCGAACTGCTACAAGCCATCAGTGCCCGAGCGACAGGACTGCGCGACCGAACCGCAGCAGTTGCCAGTTACAACCGTGCTCAATTGGAGCTGCTGTACGCCACCGGTCAACTGCGGCCTTGAACGAAAATCGCACGAACTTGAGCAATATCGCCAAAGTAACCCGATTGGCCGCTCGTCATCCGCCAATGTCATTGCCACAAAGAATCATCACTGAACTCAAACTCTGGAAACGGTACATCACTTCGCTCACCGTTCGGCGTGAGTAGAGCTTGGTAAATTCGATAGTCAGTCGTACTACTGATAAATCTGGTCGATCCATCAGCCATGGCCGCATTGACTCCATCGATATGTGCGGATGAGGGTCTTGCAAGATGGGGCGCGTTCCTCGCGTTCATTCTTTGAACGAACACATCTTTCCCAGAGGGCGGACCATTGATCCGGTGAACGGGATTGACCGCGAGGGCGTTTTCGACTGACCGGTCTTCAAAATGCCATACCATGCCTTGCGTGTAACGACTCGTCTCCTCAAAAAGCAACTGACTCGAACCTTCCGCGACGACGAGGTCTTGGGCATCAATCAAACCGGCACGGTGCCACGGCATCGCCTGCAAGTTTTCACTGAAAAGCATCGTGTAGGCCTGACCATCGGTCAAATCTGCGAGACTCACCGCCGGACCGACCGAAACGGAATTGCCGGCGACGTCGATCGCGCTAACCTTATTATTGAATACGCCGTTGGCCTTTGCCATCGAGCGCGCGAAATCAATCGTCACCAATACGCCGGCTCGATCGATCTGCCAAGCCGGTGCGCCTCCGGGGCCGCGATGGTACATTCCAGCATTACAGATGTAGCTATTGCGACCGTGCGTGGCGTCGCCACACGGATTCGCCGGACACTGATAGATCGCTAGATTCGGCGCTGCAAGCATCGCAAATCCCTCTCCTGATTCACCGCTGGACAATGGCATCGATTGGCTACCACTAAAGGCGATAGGGAACCGGTCGTCCGTCCAATGCTCGTAAGTTGGCTGCGCGTCGAGCCAAGGAAGAATCGCGACGGCCCATGTTCCGATCTTACGATGACGAACAAGATCGCTGGGGTCGGCTTCGGGATTGCTCGGGTCCATTGGCGTTTGACCGGCATTCCAGGTACCAAAATCCATGACGTAACCGGGAAACTCACCGTTAGCATTCTCGTATTGAATGGCGGCAAGAGCGAGATTCCTGAGATGGGCCGCACATTGGTGTCGGCGAGGTGGTCTCCGCTGAATATTGATCGCCGGTAGTAAAAGCCCCAGGAGAATTCCCACACAGACGACGACCACCAGCCACTCGACGAGCGTCATTGCAAACCGTTGACAACGCATAGCCACCAGCAATTGAAGAAGAGAAGAGACAATACCAGTGTCATGAAATGGATGCACGACACCGCAACATCATTCGCGGCAGCGATGCACCGCCGCCCCAGAACAGTATTGATCATGTGGATCGCCGTACTAAATGATTGTTGGTCTAGTTGCTTCTCGAGTTTACTCCATTTGCATCTCGCAGATCTTCAGCGCGTCGGCTGCGTTGGAGGCATCCAGGATGGGTGAGATCACTCCTTCATTCACACAACGAGCCGCGGCGTCGATTTCGGCCAGGAAGGAGCCGACGGGATCTCCGTCACCGCAGTCCGGTTTGTCGATCGAACCGTCTTCGTGCATGACGGTGACGGGAATCAGCGCGGTGGAACCGTCGGCGAAGGCGGCGAATTCAAACTGCGCCGTCGCCCGCTCGAAACTGACTTCGTATCCGTGGGTGAACGGGCGGGCTGCCGAATGGATCACGCCGCCGCCGGCTGAAACGACCAGTTCGGGATCGTCGAAGCGAAAGACCGTTTCGTAATACATCGGCAAGCCCTCTTTCTTTCGGCTCGCTGTGTGCGCGGTGGTCGGCATTCCAAACAACAACCGAATCAGGTGGGCATCGTGAACGTGCAGGTCGATCAGCGGGCCGCCGACGCGATGGCGGTCGTAAAAATCGGGAATCCAATCGGGTGGCCCAATCGTTCGCTTGAACCTTCCCGCGATCACGCGTCCCCAACGTCCGTCGTTACAGGCGTCCACCAACAGACCGAATTCGGGCATCAGCGGCAGAATGTGGGCAACCATCAGCTGACCTGGCTGGGCTTCATCGGCAAGCTGGCGGGCGGTCGCCGCGTCCAGAGCCAACGGCTTCTCACAAAGCACTTTTTTCCCAGCCGCCAGGCAGGCTCGAATCGCTTCGGCGTGCAGCGACGGCGGCAGGCAAATATCGATCAGGTCGATCGACTGGTCATCGAGCATCTGCTCGAGCGACTCGTAGACGCTGAGCGAACTGACGTCGATCTGTTCGCCGGGAGGCCCAAAGTTGCCTCGAATTTCGCGCCAATCACCACTCCGTTTTCGCTCATCCCGGCTGCAAAACGCGACCATCTCGGCCCGCTCGCTTCGCTGATAAGCTAAATAGTGGATCCAGCTCATGAATCCAACACCTACAATTCCGGCTCGCATCCGATCACTCCACGTTTTTCGGGCCAATGCTTGATCCGGGCAAATCACCGGCGATGTCAACGATCGCGTGGGCTATGATCGTCGATGCGGCGACGATAAGAAAGATGGTGAAACAAAAGATGTCGCACGATTCCCCAGCCAGCCACAGCAGCCCATGAAGATGCGTTTGACGATATTTGCGAGTTTGGTGGTTTGTTCGATCGCGGTTTTCGCCGACGATTGGCCCTGTTGGCGAGGCTCGGCGGGAGACAACCATGCAGCGGCCGACACCGATGCGCCGCTGCGATGGGACCTCGATTCGGGACACAACATTGTCTGGAAAACGCCGCTGCCTGGGCGAGGCCATTCGACCCCCATCGTGATCGACGAAACGATCTTTTTGACCACCAGCGATCCTGAGCAGCAAACCCAATCGCTGCTGAAGTTCAATCGCACCAGCGGCCGCCTGATCGATCAGTGGGTGCTGCATCGTGGCACGTTGCCGCAGCGGATTCATCCCAACAACTCACACGCCTCTCCGACGCCTGCGTACGACGGCGAAAAACTGTTCGTCGTCTTTCACACGGACGACGCGATCTGGCTGACAGCGATGACGACGGCTGGTCGCGAGGTATGGAAAAAGAAGGTTTGTGATTTTCGTCCCAGTATCTTTCAGTTCGGCTACGGCGCCAGCCCGTTGATCGAAGACGACATGGTCATCATTGCCGGTGAGTACGACGGTCCCGACAGCGGTTTGTACGCGCTCGATCGCAGCACCGGAAAGCAAGTTTGGAAAGTGCCTCGTCCGTCTAATTTGAATTTCGCTTCGCCCATCGCCGCGACGATCGCCGGACAACGACAAATCTTGTTGGCCGGAGCGGAGATGATTGCCGCCTATGATCCACCGACGGGCCGGCAGCTGTGGAGCGTTGATGCGAGTACCGAAGCGATCTGCGGCACAGTCGTTTGGGACGGAAGACAAGTTTTGGTCAGTGGCGGCAATCCCGACAACGGAACCTGGTGCGTCACCGGCGACGGTTCGGAAAAACTGCTTTGGCAAAATCCCATCATGTGTTACGAACAGTCTCTGTTGGCTGACAAGGGATACGTTTATGCCATCGGCGACAACGGCGTGGCGTATTGCTGGCGAAGCCACGATGGCGTCGAAATGTGGAAGAAGCGACTGTTTGGCGGCCGGGTCAGCGCGTCGCCGTTGTTGGTCGGCGATCGGCTTTATTTCACCTCGGAATCGGGAACGGTTTACGTGGTTGCCGCGACGCCCGACCGATTCGATTTGCTGTCGACCAACCCGTCGGGCAATTCCATTTTTGCCAGTCCCGTCGCCGTGGACGATCGGCTTTATCTGCGCAGCGGCGTCGGCACGGGCCGCCAGCGCCAGGAGTACCTGGTATCGATCGGGCGGGTTACCGATCCGGCTTCCCGGTCGAAATGACGTGTTCTTCACCGAGCCTGACTACGATGGTGTCAGTTTGGTGACCTTTTTGACCTGCAACCTTGTTTGCCTGAGAGTGTTCATGTTTCGGATTGTGATGCTGTTGACCGTTTCTCTGTGGTGCATCGTTGCCAGAGGCCAGGAGAAAAAGGTGGCTGCCCACTCGGGAGAAGTCGGAATCGAGGATCGCATGCGGGCGATTCAGACGGCGGGGATCGAGCAGCAGGAGGTTTCGGCGGTGCACTGGGGGATCGAGTCGGGAAAGTACAGCTCCTGGAAAAAGCACAGCAACCGGCTGATTCCCGTGTACACATTCGGGCTGAACCTCGATTCATTGCGGGACGAGGGAAGCGTTTACACCGATCCCAAACGCCTGCAAAAACTCTACGGACGCGTTCCGGAAGGTACAGTCAACCCGACTGCGATCTACTATGACCAGACCGACATCTTCCGGCTGCAGATGGCGGCGATCGATGCCGGCTACAGCAACATCATTCTGATGGTGTTTGACGGCATGGATTGGCAAACGACGCGCGCTGCGGCACTCTACAAAAGCAGGCGGGGGCGTTACGAAACGGGGCGCGGCGTTGGGCTTTCCATTCAAGACTATCGTCGTACCTACACCGATTTTGGCTTCGTGGTCACCAGCCCGCGATCCGGCAACGCGGAGGTCGATGTCAATTCGCAAACTGTGTTGGCCAAAAACCAACAGCCCACCGGAGGATATGACGCCAGCCGCGGCGGCGCATCTCCTTGGCATGAACAGAGCAACCGCAACTACTTGCTGGGATTGGATCGTGAACAGCCTCACACCGTGACCGATTCGGCCGCGGCGGGAACCAGCCTGACCTGCGGCATCAAAACCTACAACGGCGCCGTCAACGTCACGGCGGATGGGCGCCAAGTGCAACCCATCGCGCGGACGCTGCAACTGGAACAGGACTTTCGCGTCGGCATTGTGACCAATGTGCCGGTCAGCCATGCGACGCCGGCGACGGCTTATGCCAACAACGTGACTCGCAAGGACTATCAAGACATTTCACGCGATTTGCTCGGTCTGCCTTCCTCGGCTCATCGCTCGCAGCCGCTGCTGGGAGTCGACGTGTTGATCGGCTGTGGTTGGGGAGTCGATGCGAAAGCGGACAAGTCCCAGGGCGACAACTTTTTGCCTGGCGGTCAGTACCTTCATTCAACGGATATCGAGCGAGTCGACGTCAACAACGGCGGAGACTACATCGTGGTTCAACGTACTGCCGGCAAGCGGGGAGCGAAAAGGCTGATGGCGGCGGCGCAGCGGGCCGCCGACGAGGACTATCGGCTGCTTGGGTATTTCGGAACCAAAGGGGGACATTTGCCTTTCCAAACCGCCGACGGGGATTTTCAGCCAACCGTTGACGCGAAGGGACAAGAGAAATATTCGGCTGCCGACCTGGAGGAAAACCCCACTCTCGCGGAGATGACCCGAGCCGCCTTGCTGGTCTTGGAACAAGCAATCGAAGGATTTTGGTTGATGATCGAGGCGGGCGACGTTGACTGGGCAAACCATGCCAACAACATCGACAATAGCATCGGCGCAACGCTTAGCGGCGATGAGGCGTTTGACGTGGTGATGGAATGGATTGATGAAAACAACGCCTGGAGCTACACCGCAGTCATCGTCACGGCCGACCACGGACACTTTCTGGTCATAGACGACGCCGACAAGATCATTCAGGCGGGTCAGACAGATCGTCAAAAATGATCGTCTCGATCCAGCGCTGGAGCCTTCGCGTCGCGAAACTCGGCAAGAGTTTTGGCGGACCGAGATTCGCTACCAACCATCGGTTAATCGAATGGTTTCATCCGATGAACGTGCCTGCACCCGTCCCATCCCAAGCCCCGGCAAAGTACTGGCGAAAAGTCGCGCCAGCCGGTAGGCTGGTAAGGTCGTCGCATACCGGCGGGCGGGCGTTGCCTCGGAAAGCCGCAACAACCCAGCCCGATCGCCGGCGTGTGACAGGTGTTTTGAACAGAACACGAACGTGGTCAACCGCTGCGCCGATGGATCCCCCTTTGGCTGGAACCCATCATGGGTGCGCTAGTGAATTGACGGCGGGCGTGGTCACGAAACGACCGTGGTCACATTGTGAAACCATCCGATTTATCTTCCTCATCCGACGCTACCGAGATCCGTCTGGTCGATGACATCGACGCGGGGGATCAAGCGGCGAAGCTGGACCGCTGCCAGCAGATCATCGACTACCAATTCAAAGATGAATCGTTGCTATTGGCGGCACTCACCCACGCCTCGGGTGCTTCACATCGGCTGGCCAGCAACGAGCGGTTGGAGTTTCTTGGCGATGCGGTTCTGGGCCTGGTGGTCTGCCAATGGTTGTACGAGGAGTACCCGGAGTACAACGAAGGCGACCTGACGAAAATCAAATCATCGGTCGTCAGCAGGCGTTCTTGCGGCAAAGTCGCCTGCCAGTTGGGGCTGGACGGCTGTCTGATCGTCGGACGCGGAGTGACTCGAAACCGCAGTTTTCCGCGATCGTTGGTCAGCGATGTCTTCGAATCAGTGGTCGCGGCGATGTACTTGGACGGGGACGCCGACCTAGTCACCGACCGGTTGAAACGATGGCTGTCGGCCGAGGTACGGTTGGCCGTGGAGAGTCAGGGTGCGGGCAATTACAAGTCTTCGCTGCAGCAATACGCGCAGCGTGAAATGGCCAGCACACCGGTTTATCGATTGGTTCGCGAACAGGGCCCCGATCACCGCAAATCATTTCTGATCGCGGCCGTGATTGGCGAAAGACAGTTCGCTCCCGCCTGGGGCAGCAACAAGAAGGATGCGGAACAACGCGCCGCCTCCAACGCACTAGCCGAATTGCACGAGCAGCCGCTGCAGTTTCCCGACAACGATGAATCGTAGGCCGACTTGTCCCCAGTCGCTGACAGTCGGCCAGTTTTCCGCTCCTGGCTGCGCGAAGCGACTTCGGAGAAGTCGCCGACGACTTTACCGACTTGTCCCAAGCCGGCTTCCCCAAATCACTGGCCCGATGGAAGCTGGAAGCCGCCGGGCATCGTGAACGGAACCGACGGTTTTTCCGATCCAGGCGAAGGTGCAGCTGGCGCCGTCGGCGTTACCGCTGGCGGAGCGGTCGACCACGATGGGGCAGCCGTCGGATCGGCAGCGGGCGATCCGGCCGGTGCGACGTTGGGTAGCGAACCGGGCGTGGCCGACTGACTGGTTTGTTGAATCGGCGTGTTGCCGGGCAAGGCGGCGATCGTTGCCTGCGGTACCGCTTGGGCAACCGGCGACATGCTGCCGTTGATCTGAGCAAGCATGTCACGCGAGCGATCGACGGCTCGCTTGACCGCCGAATCGTCTGCTGCTTGCGGTTCAAAACGAATCGCTTGATCCAGGTGCCCGCGAGCTTCATTCATTTGACCAGTCTTGAAATGCAAGTACGCCATGTTGAAGTGCGCGACCGCAGGCTTGTTGTTGGCCGACAGCACCTGGTAGGCCGATGCCGCGTCACCCGCTTCGAACATCACGCTTGCCAGGTTGTTGGCGTATCGCGAAGTGCCCGGTGCGATTTGCAAAGCGGTCTGCAGACTTTGTGCTGCCGCGGCATGGTTCCCCAGCTTGCTGAGGGTCAGCCCCAGGTCGTTGTGCAAACCGGCATCCTTTGGACTTTGCGAAATCGCTTTTTGGAAGAATTCGACCGCCTTCTGATGGTTGCCTTGGCGGAAGTGCAGACGTGCAATGCTGGTCAGCGCGGGCGGATTGTTCGGCTCGCTCTCCAGCGCCTTCACATAGCTTTCCATCGCCTTGCTGTAGTTGCCGGTCGATTCCCACAGCTGGCCATTGGCGACAAAGACTTCCGGGCCGACGTTTTTGGGTTTGTTATCCAACCGCAAAGGATCGGGATCCAGCAGCTCTTCTTCGCCTTCCTTGTTGCCGCCAAACATACCGGCAACGGCGCTGGTCGATTTCCCCCAAGCACTTTTGACGGTCGACCCCATCGTGCTGAGCTGACTGCGAGCCCCACCGGCGGTCGATGCAATCGAATCGGTCAACTTCGCAGCGGCATTCGGCTCATTCTGCGTCGAACTTGGAGGTGTCGACGAGAAGGGATTCATGGATGCCAGCGAGGATCCACCAGACGTGCATCCTGTCGCCAAAAGGGTCGAACCAGCCAAAACGGTTCCAAGCAGAGCACGGCGAGCCTTGGTTGATGGTTTCACAGTCTTGATTTCCCCCCCGCGTCAACCTCGTTCATAACAGCAAACGAAGGACGCAGAATTTCGGATTGTTCCAATGGTTCCGATTGTGTGCATCGACCGATTACAGCCAGAACTTCAATTTGATCACGCCACGATGCGGGTAAACGAAAAAAAAGGCGACTCCGTTTCCGAAGTCGCCTTGGCGTTCCCCAAAATTGCTGTCAGGCGATCAACTGCCACCCGGCACGGTGATGCCCTGGGCTCCGCTGCTGCTGCTGTTGGGCAGCCGCGGTGCGGCCAATTGTTCCAGCCATTCGCGATTGATTTTTGTCGCCCATGCACCGGAAGCCTTCGCCGGTTCGACATCGGTGACCAAAACATTCGGCTCGGGGCCGTTGAAATAGAAGCTCGCCAGCGACTCCTGCACCGATGCAACGCGAGCTTCCGTTTCTGATTTGCTAGCTCCACGCAACACATAGACAGTTCGTCGGTTTGGCGGTGCCTGGGTGGCGATCCAGAGAACCTTGTTGCTTCCGGATGCAAGCAAAGCACCGTCACCACCTCGGAATTGCTCGTGTCCGATGGTGTTGTGCATTTTCCATCCGTTGTGTTTCATCACTTCGAATGGGGCGACCACGTCACGGGCATCCGCTTCATTGAAGGGATCTGGCCAGGCGTTGTTGCGGTAATAACCGACATGAAGGTTGTGCCAGAACTCGTGCCAATCCGCGGTAGCAGATGACGCACAGATGGCGACCAACGAAAACGCGATGATCGCTCGGCCGAATTGATCGATTCGTTTCATGACAGGCAGTTCCTTCCGCCGCTGATGCAGGACCGCTGGGCGGCCTGCGAAGATTGCTTCGATTCGAATGGTGAAGGGTGCGATGCTCTCCCACGGTGATCGTGATTTCCGAAAGCACTGGCTCGCCAACTTGAGACAAGTGGGCCTACGAAATCCTTTCGTCGGTGCCAACGGGATTGCATCGTCTGCGACATTCATCGGCCAGATGACACCAAGACTTGGTGGCTGCCGCGGTTTCTCGCATCAATCGGAAAAATCGGCAAACTCGACCGCTATGAAGTCTCGTCCAACATCTCGTCGGAAACCACCAGCGTTTCGCCGATCAGTTCGACCACGTCGCCGACAAACAACTGCTTTCGACGGCGGGTTTCCACTTGGCCGTTGACGGTCACCTCGCCCGATTGGACACGAATTTTCGCCTCACCGCCCGTGCCAACCAGGCCGCTTCTTTTGATGAAATCGTCCAGGCGGATCATCCGTTTGTCATCATCGGGCATTTCGAATCATCCTCATCGCTTCATTTCACCTCGAACGTCGCGACGACCGGATAGTGGTCGCTCAGATCGCGCTGGTCCGGCGGCAGATCCCAGTAGTTGTCCCAATGCTCTTGGGGAGTGTCTGGATCGCCTTGCACCGCCAGGTCGCGGCGCACCTGGATCGATTGAAACACCAGATCGGGTTTGCCGAGATCATCGGCGATCAACGAAGGCGAACAAAAAATATGATCAAACTCCTTGCCGGCAAGCAGATGAGTTTGCCTCTGTTCGGATGGTAAACGCAAATTCAAATCGACCAGGTCGTCGTTGGCGACATCCGTTTCGCGGCCGGCAAGGATCCCCAGATCGCTATCGGGTCGAAGCTGGTCCCCCTTTTCCTCGGTGTTGAAATCTCCCAGCAAGATGACATGTTCACCCTGCTTGATCATGCCGGCGATCCATTGATGCACAAGTCGCGCCTGGCGTTTGCGGACAGGTTCCACATCGGCGCCGGCTCGCAGGTGAGCATTGAAGACGACCACTCGCTCGAAAGAATCTGCGACGGGGAATTCAAAGACTGCCATCACATGCTTGGAGACATCATAGAAACGATCTCCCTTGCGCATGCGGTCGGTGAGCGAATACTGAATCGTGCTGATCAAGTCGGACGGAGCGCGAAACAGCATTCCGACATCTTGCTCGGTGAAGTGGTCGCGGCCCTGAATGGCCAACTCGTGATAGTCCAGTGAATGGTTGCGATCGAGTGCCCGAACCAGGTACCACAACACGCGGCGGTTCTCCGCTTCTTGAACCGCCAGGATCGTGGGACGCACACTGGCGATGCTTTGAGCAATCGCGTCGCGTCGCCAATCCCACTGGGGCCGGCTGGGTGTCGATTTTTCTTTTGCCAGCCTGCTGAAGTTGTCGCCATCCTCATTGTCGTAGAACCATTCCAAGTTCCACGTCATCACCGTCAGCGGTTCGGCCGCGGTCAATCGGGAAAGACCACTGCAAGCACAAGCCGCCATGCAAAGCAGCAACGACCGAAGAACAACAACAGCAGGTTTGGGAACGAATGATCGCATCATGGAAAGAAAAAGGGAGCCTTGATCGAAGAGTCTCGCCTGCCCACGGCCCGTTTCATTCTACTCGGGGGCAAAGAGCTCGCCGGTGCTTCGTGTTAGGATGTTCTTTCGTTGACCGAATTCTGAATTCGCCGACTTGGAACAAGTCGGCCTACGAGAATTCTGCCGGATCGTCGAAAAGAACGGTTGATTTGCTATGTCTGTCCAATCACCGACCCATTGGTCTCAATTGCAACGGCTTGATCCGCAGGATGCCAATTTTGCTGTTGATGCGGTGGACCTCCTTTTGCCGATGGCGGTGGAATGTGGCGCAAGCGACGTTCATCTGCAACCCCGATCCGACGGCTGGGAGTTGCTGATTCGGATCGACGGGGTCCTTTCAGTCATCGGTCGCCTACGTGGCGGCGGTGCCAGCAATCCGGTGACGCGGCTGATGGTGCTGGCCGGATTGCCGACCTACCGAAGCGGTCAACCGATGGAAGGACGACTGAAATGGGATGACCAGAATGCGCCGCGATTGTCGATGCGATTGGGCATCTTTCCCACCGTGCACGGCCCACGTGCTGTGATTCGCGTGCTGCGCTGCGACTCCCAATTCGACTCGATCGAATCACTCGGATTGCCCAGTGATCTGGCCGAAACGTTGATCGGGCTGAGCGATCAGACCGACGGAGCGGTGATCTTGTCGGGACCAGCCGGTAGCGGCAAAACGACAACCTTGTACGCAATCCTGCGAAGAATCGCGTCGCTGTCTCCGCGGCGAAGCGTGATGACCATTGAAGATCCGGTGGAATCGGTATTGGATGAAATCAGCCAAAGTGAACTCGACCCCAGCAGCGGGATGACGCTTGCCTCGGCGCTGCGAAGCGCGGTTCGGCAAGACAGCGAGGTGCTTCTGGTCAGTGAAATCCGCGATCCAGAAACCGCTGAAGCAGCGATGCAGGCTTCCCTGACGGGCCATTTGGTATTTTCCTCGCTTCACGCCACCGACGTCGCCGCATCGCTCCGCAGGTTGATGCAATTTGGCGTGCCTCTTTACGCGATCCGCAGCGGCATTCGGGCAATCATGTCTCAACGGTTGCTTCGTCGGCGATGCGGCGTCTGCGGGAACGAGCCATCGCGCGATCCGACCAACACCTGTAGCCAATGCCTTGGCCTGGGTTACCACGGGCGGTTGCCGGTTGCCCAATGCATTCGTCTGGACGGCAGCGATCCGGTCGGCGAGTCGCTGGTTCAGTCGTTGGAAGCGGGACATTCGCTGGCCATGATGCGCCGTCAGGCCGCCGCCGCGGGAGGCCAGGATCTGTGGGATCGCGCTCAGCAATACGTCGAATCGGGCCAGACCGACGCCGCGGAAGTCTACCGGGTGCTCGGTCAGAAATCTCGATAATTTCGGGACCAGCTGGCCTTTGGCTGCTTGCGAGCCGTCGGCCGATCCCCTAATATAGAAGGAATGTCTTTTCTTGACCGCCCTTCTGCCAGCATGACCGCAGATGGCCAAACTTTCTGATTTGCAGCTCGCCTCCCTGTTGGACGAAATCGCCTGTGCGATGCGGGCGGGGACTCCGATCGTTGCGTCGATGCAGCGATTGCAGGATCGCCGCTTGGGTTCGGTCGCAAGAGCGGCCGGCCGTGTCGCCGACAACCTTTCCCGTGGCAAAGGCCTGGCGGAATCCTTTGAATCGATCGATTCGTCGCTCAGCCGTGAGGCCGCGGCGACGATCCAGTGTTGCCAGCAGGCTGGCGACGGCGGTTTGCTGGAGCGAATGGCGGCCCAGCTGCGGCAGCGCAGCGAGTACGCTCGAAACTGTCGCTTGGCCTGGCTTTATCCCCTGCTGCTGTTGTTGATCGGTTATGCCGTCGGCGTGTGGGTGATGGCGCCACTGGTCCAGCGCTACCAGGGGCGCGATTTTGATTGGCCGCCGGCGGCATTGCAGACGGCTCAGTGGTTGGAAGCGAATTGGATCTACCCGCCGCTTGTGGTCGCGGCCCTGGTCTTGATCCTGGGGCTCTGGTCAGCGACATCGCATCGTTTGTCGTGGCCCGTTCGGATGCGGCTCTTCGCCCAGTCGCTGGCCGATCAATTGGCGCACAACGTCCCAGAAGATCTGGCGATCAGGAATGCCGCCAACATGTCGGGTGACAAATCGCTTCAATCGATCGACAACCCGACGTTGGACAGCCCGCCCGTCAAGCAAATCCTTGCCGAAGCAAGTTTGCAGGACATTGACGGCGTGAACAGGCAAGAAACGTTGGTGGCACAACTGCGACTGGTATCAACACTTTATGCACAGCGTGCCCGTCGCCAAGGATACTTGTGGTCTCAGTTGGTTCCTCGAACGGCGATGATGTTGGTTGGCGGCGGAATGGTTTTCGCCTACACCTGGTGGGTGATTGCACCGGTTTATCGGCAGGTGTCGCAATGGTAACCAACCAACTGGATCCGGTTGCCCAGCGGTTGGCAGCCGGCGGTCACGACCATGCGTCCAGCGTCCTGGATTGGCTGGAAGGCCAACAGCAACGCGATGCGATGAACCGTCAAGCAACCTGGTGCAGCGCCGGTGGCTGGCTGTTGATGACGGTGGCAGCGATCATCAGCAGCGGCGTAGCCGTGGTGATGTCGCGGGATGTTCACCAATTGTTTGACGAAGATCTGCACCTGGCATCGGGAATCCCGTGGTCGGTCACCTACCTGCCGATTGTGCTGGTGTTGATTGCCACGACGTTGTTGATTGGCGGAGCGATTGCCTTGCTGGCCGGTGCGATCCCTGGACTGAGCACCACCCGCTCGGCAATCGATTGGTCAACCGTCAGCGACGCCATGACACGTTTGCTGTCGGTGGGATGCACCTATCCGGAAGCGTTTCGAACCGCTGCACAAGTGACTCGCACACGGTCCAGCCGCAGGTGGTTGGATCGCGCGGCCAATCGGGTCGAACGGGGCGAAGCGGAGATCGATTCCCAGTTTCCTGCGGGCGATTCGGCAGTTCTGGAGTTGATGGTCGATTCGTCTCAGAGCGAACCGGCGCGACAATGGGCCATCGCAGCGGATCATTTTTTCGAAGTCGCCAATCGTCGTTTGATGCTACTGCTGAGTGCGGCGCCGATTTTGTCAACCATTTTTTCGGGGTTGTTGGTTTGGATATCCATCGCGGCCACGCTGGGATGGATGTGGAAAGCGGTCGCAGAACTGATTTTGAGTTTTCAATGAACGAAGCAGCAAGAGCCATTTTTTGGATGCTGACCACCATCGGCCTGACGGTTCTTGCGGGAGCCTTTGTCTTTGTGATGCCGTCGTTGATCGGGTTGTTGATCGGTGCCATCTTGGTGTTGACGATGATCGACATTTCGTCTCGGCGCCGGCAAGTGGCAGTTCGAACCTTCAATTCCGCGGTGCGAGCCGTCTGCCGCCATGAAGGAGCCGTCAGCAAATTGGCGGTCGCCTATTCGCGCGGCGGACCGCTGGCCGGTCCTTGTTACGAATATGCCCGCCGATTGATGATGGGCGAACATCCCGTCGATGCGGCTGCGATCGCGCGAGTGCCGTTGCAACTTTCCACAGCGGTCGCCCTGGAATCACCCGCTGGCGAAGACGCCGATGGTTCTTACGAGCCGCCGGAATATGAAACAACGATCCGCGATTCCAGCTCCATGCCGGCTTACGCTCAGCTGATGTACCTGACGATGACCGCCTGCGTCACCGGACTGGTGCTGACTTTTATCAGCCTGTTTATCGTTCCCTCGTTTGAACAAATGTTTGACGAGTTTGGGCTGGATCTGCAATACGAAATGTTGCTGGACGGCACGCCGGTGATTTTGAGCCTGGCCATGATGGCGGTGCTGACGCTCGCTTTTGTAGCCCTCATCAACAGCGGCCGGCTACTGGGGCCGCGGCGCTTTGGATTGCTGCCGATGATGCCGGGAATGAGCCAACGGAAAGCCGAAACACTTCATGGGTTGGCCGACGCGGTCGATGCGGGTTGGCCGATCGGCCGGGCGCTGGCAGTGGGGCACACGATCGCACTGCGAAAGGACCAGCGACAAGCACTGGAGCTCGCTATGCAATTGATCGAACGGGGAATGTCGCCGGCCGAGGCAATCCATCAAGCCGGGTTTGTCAGCGCGGTCGAAGCATCGTGGCTGGCCGACGCCGGTCCGCAGCGAACGGGCGAACTGCTACGAGTCATCGCCGATCAAAATGTACGTGACGCCAGATCCAACCTGCGCTGGATGATGTCGATCTTCTTCCCGCTTGTCATCCTTCTGCTTGGCAGTGCCGTGATGGCGTTCTCTTACGGTTTTTTTGGCACCTTGATGGAGCTGATCAGTGGCTTGTCTTAGACGCAAATCGCGACGTCGCGGCGGCTTTATCATCGAAGCGGTCATTTCGGTCGCCTTGTTGGCAACCGGAATGTTTGCGCTGACCAGGTTGGCTCAAACGTCTTCTCAATTGCATCGCCAGTCCGACAACCGGCTGGCAGCCAAGCTTGCCGCCGAAAATGTCTTCGCCAGAATCGAGGGCGCACCGGCAGAATCGGTCGAAACGTTGGCTGCCCAGGCCGCCAAGGCGGTTCAAACCGACTCCGGCTGTACCATCAAGCTCAGCACCGAGCCGTTCGAGACAGCGGGACGTTCGGGAGTCCACCTGCAAGTGGAAGCGACTGCCGGCACCCAGGTGTCCCTCACCATGCACCGCTGGTATTTCGATCCCCAGTCGAGTCCCCCACAGGAACAGGAGGCGGATGATGAATCTTGAACCTCCGCGGGCGATCGGTCGGCGGCGAACGGCCACGACGCTGGTTGAATTGCTGGGCACTCTGTCGGTGTTGTTGGTGCTGGGGATGACAGCGGCATCCTTGCTGAGCAAAGTCGCCGATATCGGCACACAATCGAATCAGGCCAGGCAGGGACGTGCCTCCATCGAGCGACTGGCAACCGAGTTTCGTCGCGACGTTCAACAGGCCAGCGAGCTACAACTGCCGGCCGACCATTCGATCGAAATCACCACCCCGTCGCAAACCATCCGCTACAGCTGGGAAGAGGATCCGACGATCATCCGGCGAAGCGTGACACGGGCCGGAAAGACGCCTGAGCTGGACCAGTTTCGACTGCCGGCCGACTGCCAACCCAGCTGCCAGCAAACCAACGGGATCGTTTCACTTCGCCTGGGCAATGACAATCAAATGCAGCCGTGGATCATCGAGGTGAAGCAGCCATGAATTCGCACCTCCGACCGGTCGAACGAACGTGCAGCCGCAATCGCCAATGGAAACGGTACCGCCGCGGAGCCGCCTTCCTGATGTTGGTCGTGGTGGTGCTGTTGGTGGTGATCGCCGCCACCAAAACACTGGTGACCAGCGAAGTTGCCAATCGTCGCAATGAAGTTTCCCAATTGCGCGTGGAAACTCTCGCCGCCGCGATCGATACAACCGTCACGTCCAACCTTTTGTCCGGCTCTGCGGCGATTCGTTATCCGATCCATCCTGACTCGGCAACCAACATTCCGCAGTGGATCGAAGTTTCGGCAAAGGACCAGCAGATCACGGCCAAGTGGTTTGCCGGTGATCGCCTGCTTGACGAAGTGGTTCGTCAAGTCGATCCGGCTGTGAACCCTTCCGATTCGGAAACTGGTGAAGCATCCGAAACGGACTGACCACCAAGAAACAACAAGTCTCCTTCACGCTGATGGAAAAGAGAAAACTCATGCGAGCCCCCAAGTCAAATTCGCGCGCCTTCACGCTCGTTGAATTGCTGGTCGTGATTGCGATCATCGGCGTCCTGGTAGGAATGGCCGTTCCCGCCATGCAGAACATGAGAGAGCTGTCGCGGCGAAGCAATTGCCAACAGAACTTGATGCGAGTTTCCCTTGCGCTATCAGCCTATTCGGCGCGTTTCGGCCATTACCCCATCGGATCGGTGGCCAAGGAAGGACCGATCCAATCGTTGCCCCAGGGGTTTCATCACAACTGGATATCGGGACTGCTGCCGATGCTGGACGCGCAAAACGTCTATGACTCCATCGATCGTTCGGTCAGCGTCTATGATCCAGCCAATGCGGCAGCGAGAAACCTGCGAATGCCGGCGCTGCGATGCCCGTCCGCCACGGATGTGCGCGACAACACCACTTCCTACGCCGGTATCTCGTCCTCTACCGAAACACCCATCGATGTCGATTGCGACGGAGTCTTTTTGTTGAACCGGCCAATCAGTGATGACGACATTCCCGATGGGCTGGGATACACGATGTTCGTCGGCGAACATCTTTCGGCTTACGCGGAAGACCTGGGCTGGATCAGCGGTACCCGGTCGAGCCTGCGGACGGCGGGACACCCGATCAATGCCGAACGGCTGCGAATACGTAGCGCGATCGATCCCAAGAAACAGAAAACAGATCCACTGTACGTCGGCGGTTTGGCCAGCGATCACGCCGGCGGTGCCTATGTATTGATGGGCAGCGGCGAATATGAATTCCGTAGCGCTTCGATGGACCATGAAGTGATGAAACAAATGGCCTCGCGAGCCGATGGCGGCATCCCCGTCCAATGGCAATCGAACGATCCCACGCCAATGCAGAAGGATGCATCAGCGACAGAGGCTGCTACCGCAGAGGGTTCGACCGAGGCGGAACCTGCGGAATGACTCTGCTCTTGTTGCCGGTGCGCACGAGAAGGCTCACACAAAGGCACGAAGACACCAAGGAGGCAGTGTGCTGGGGTTGACCACGAATCACTCGAATGAAGAAAAATGGATTGGACTGGAAAATGTCCTGCACACACTTTCTTTCTTATTCGTGTGATTCGTGCTATTCGTGGTCACCTTTCTTCTGCAGGTCCATCGCTCTTTTAGCTTTCTTGCTTGGCGTTGAATGGTTTGGGGCGGACAACATCCTTGGCCAATCCGATCGCTTCCCAGAAGCGGATGACCCACCACGACATGTCAAACTCGAACCATCGATGTCCGTGGGCGGCACTGCGCGGTTGGGCATGATGGTTGTTGTGCCACCCTTCGCCGTGCGCAAGTAGCGCTACCAGCCAGTTGTTGGTACTGAACTCGCGAGTTTCGTAGTTGCGATAGCCAAAGGTGTGTGCGAACGAATTGACCGCCCAGGTACCGTGCAATACGAAAACGGTTCGAACGGCAACCGCCCAGACCGCCCAGCTGGCCGCATACCGACCCGCCTCGGCCGCACTGCCGCCGACCACGAACCCAAACACTGCACCGGCGGCAACGATCAGCAGACCGTGCAGAAGAAAAACCAAAAACCAACCGTGCCTACGTTCCAGCCGTAAGTAAAAAGGATCGCGCAACAGGTCTCGCACGTACCGCTCATAGTGGCTGGTACGATCCAATTCTTTGTGGCGACAAACCACCCAGCCGGCGTGAGCCCAGAGAAAGCTTGCCAGCGGCGTATGCGGGTCGGGCTGATGGTCACTGTGTTGATGATGCATGCGGTGAATCGCCACCCAACGGGCGGGACTGTCCTGCAGATTGCACATACCCAACGTCGCCAGCGAATGCTCCAGCCACTTGGGACAGGTGAAACCGCGGTGTGTCAGTAAGCGGTGATAGCCGATCGTGATGCCGAACATCCCGAAAACGAAGTGGCCCAGGATGGCCAGCACCAGGCCCGACCAGGTGAACAACCACGGCACCAGTGCCAGCAAACAGGAAAGATGGACCAACCCCAAAACGAAAGCGTAATCCCAAAGGATTCTGATCGGCTGAGTCGCTTCGGGAAGGGGCAGTCGCTGCGGATCGATTCCAACCGACGGAGCTTCGGCTGCGACGTCGGGGGCGAGGGGGGAGTTTTCGCCGGCGGCATCGACCGTGGTCTGCGACTCGTTATCACACAGAGATTCCGACATCCGATTCATGATTCTCCGAGTGTGAGGGATTCTCTAGAAAAAAAAAGCCGTCCCCGCAGATTTCAAGCGGGAACGGCTTTCGTAGGTGGGTGTTTCCGTTGACATGTCAAAGCAAATCCGTGACCGCGGGAAGAAACTGCGGCTTATGATCGCACCGCGGCTGGGCCCGCTCTGGTAAGACCGAAAACGACCGATTGAACCGTCGGCACGAGACCACTGCGACAACAGAGGCCAAGTTTTTTGGGCCCGGCTGAGCTCTGACTCTGACAAACCGTTGGGCGATCAATCCTTCTTTTCTTCCTCTTCCGCTCGTTTCACCTTCTTCTTTTTCTTCAGCGAAACTTTCATCACCCGTACCTTGGGCATCCCGACGACGTTGGCTTCCTCGTCAAATCGGTCCAGCTCTTTCAGCCGCGCGATTCGCTCGGCCCTGGTCAGTACATTTCGCGCTTTGATCGCCCCAGCTTGCACTTTGAGGCTGCGATCCATGGTCATCGGAATAAACTCTGTCGGACAAATCGAGGATTCTTGTGTTTTTCAGTAGACGGCCCCGCAAAATAGAGGTTTACGATCGATTTGACAAGGTTGCCCCAGCCAAAGACGCAAATTCGGGTGCTGTCGGCCAGTTTTCCGCTCCTGGCTACGAAACAAATTTGTCGATTGTCGCCCAATTTTCCCAAACGACCGCGAAACCGAATTTGCTTCCCTAGCCGGGAAACGCACCGAAATCGGTCCGATGCCGGTTGGACAGTCCCGCAGAGCCGACTATTCTGCCGCCGATGCACCCGACATGGAAAACGGCACTCCTGACGATCGCGAAGTTCGCGATTCCCGCGGCAATCATTGCCTACTTGATTTGGCGGATCGAGCCGAGTCAGTGGGACGAGTTGTCCAGCCAGCCCAAGAATTATTTCCTGCTGTTGCTGGCCCTGCTGGTCTCGCTGGCGGCGATGAGTTTGTCGTTTGCCCGCTGGTGCGTTCTGGTCCGTTGTCAGGGAATCGAGCTGACGATGCTGGAGGCCTTTCGACTCGGTTCGATCTGCTTTCTGCTCAGTTTTGTTTCGGCCGGCAGTGTCGGGGGTGACCTGTTCAAAGCGATCTTCCTGGCGCAACGACGGCCGGGCAAGCGGGTCGAAGCGGTCGCTTCGGTGTTGGTCGACCGCGGCGCGGGCCTGTACGGGTTGTTGTTGTTGGTTGCCGCCGGCCTGGTGCTGACCAATCCTGCCGACGCCGATTCGTCGCTGATCAACATGCAGCGTATCAAGGTGGGTACGGCCGTCTTGGTAGGGCTCGGCACAGCCGTCTTGGCGATCCTGGTGCTGGGAGGTCGCGGAGTGGACCGGGTGATCACTTGGGGAAGCGGTCTGCCCTTCATCGGTGGTCTGGTCAAACGAATCGGACCGCCGCTGCGGATGTTTCATTCGCATCCGGTCGCCTTCGGAGTTTCGATCGTGATGAGCGTCGGTGTGCAGGGAATGCTGGCGATCAGCATGTACCTGATCGCCCGAGGGCTCTACACGAACCCGCCGACGCTGAGCGAACACTTTGTCATCGTGCCCATCGGAATGCTCGCTTCCGCTTTACCGCTAACACCGGCTGGCATCGGTCTGCTGGAAGCAACCATCGAAGCCCTCTACAAAATCGTCCCGGCCGACGCGACCGAAGCATCGGGAACCCTGGTAGCACTCGTTTTCGAAATGGTCAAAGTAGTAATGGCGGTGATCGGAACCGTTTTCTACTGGACCGCCAACGAGGAAGTGCGACATAGCTTGGAGATCGCCGAAGAGGAATCTCACCCGAAGTAGCCGAGAAAGGTTCAAATCTCAAAACGCAAACGATCGGCTGACGAACCTGCCGATGCGGTTTGCGATCGAGCTGGGGCTTACTTCAATTCGTACGTGACCGATCCGGCGCACCGGCAGCGAGATCTCCGGATCGTCCAGCACCACACGGACTTGATAGTAGGTATCGCGGCGGTCGGCTTCCCGCTTGATCCAGCCAGTCGTCACAAATTCCTCCGGTATCTTGTCAGCCGGTGACGCAGAGACTTCGATCACACGTCCGGTCACACTGCCGCGGCGTTGATCGGACATCAAAAACCGCACACGCTGATTCGGCTGTACCAGCGGAATGTTTTGTTGGCCAACCAACACCACCGCTTCTCTTGCTCTGGCGTCACCGACGGTGCACCACTCCGTCGCCTCGTCAAACCACGCGCCGTTGTTTTGCGACGCCAGCGGCGTTTCTTCCCAAGTTCGGGGTTCTCGATCGGATCGGCTATCGAAACGCGAATAAGGTGAAAAAATCTTCCCGCTTCTCGGTGATCTCAACGTCAAACGACTTGCCAGCGCGGCGCGGGCCCGACCTCGTTTTTCGGCCGACTCGATCGCTTCGGACACCAACGGAATTCGCGAAGCGGATTGGCGATCTGCGACGCGCGTTCGGTGCAAACCTTCCAGCTGGGCGCGAAGGTTGTTGACCTGGGTTTCTTGTTGCAACTGTTCCAGTTCGGTTTCCGGATTGCGGAGCACCGCCAGCACTGCGCCGGAACTCACTTGGGCGCCGGCCGAAAGGGAATCAAAGCGTTGGCCAGGCGCCGTGACGAACACGGTTTGCCCGCCCGCCGGCCGAATCGACATCGGAGCCACCATGCTATGCGGAAGGGGAATCATCATCGCCAACAGCAAAATGGCTGCCGCGCCACCGGCCAAAACAGTCCAGCGTCGTGATCTGCCGCGGCCCGCCATCGACTGCGGCGGAAAGGCGAAGATCGGTTTTGCCCAATGAAAAACCAACATGCCGGCCCAGGCAACGATCACCATGCCGGCGACCGTTCCCATCTGCCACTGACCGGCAAACCGATACAGCATCATCAGGATCACCGCCAACACTGCGACTCGATAAATTCCGCTGGTGATCCCGTAAAAAATCAGCAGCACTGCTCGCTGCGGCGACCGCTTGGCTGAAAGCGACGTGGAACCCCAAACGATCCGTCGCAATCCCTGCCGAATCAAACCACTCGATTCGGCAGCCAGGTTTGGAATTCCCAGCAAGTCGGACAACACAAAATAACCGTCATATCGCAGCAGGGGATTGCCGTTGAAGAAGATCGTTGACACCGAACAAACCAACATCAGCGTGACGCAAAGATCGCGAACGATCCCATCGGCTGCGAACAGCCAGACAAACGCCGCAATCGAAGCCACCACCAACTCGGCGCCGATCCCCGCCAACGAAATGATCAACCGTTTCCAGCGCGGCGGCAGCATCCACGCGTCGGAGACATCGCAGTACAAGCAGGGCACACCGACCAACAGCATCACTCCGATTTCACGGCACTCGCCACCAAACCGTCGGCAGGCCAAGGCATGGCCAAGTTCGTGAACAATTTTTGTCGCCGACACGGCCAGCAACAAAAGCACCCACCAAGGTGCATCTAAGCGGCTGGCCGCCAGTGCGGTGTGTTCCACGAACGTGTCGAATCGGACCGTCACGATCAACGCGGCAACAAGCACCATCGCCGCAACGATCACCGTCGCCAGCGGTGTAAAAACGAATCCCAATGGCGGGCCGATCACCTTCAAAATTGGTTCCGGATGGATGCCGGGTAGACGAATCGCCAGCGGCTGATGCCACCATCGACGGGTGCGGTCGCCGATCGGCCTGTGGTCGCGGGGCTCCAGCAGCCCTTTGCGCTGCGCGTCGGCCAGGAAGTCAACGATCGATTCGGCGGAAACGTAGTCGGGCGAAAACTGGGTCGAACATTCGTCGACGACTTCGGAGACCGTTCGACGGCCATCCAGCAAATTCAGGATCGCGATCTCCCGCTCGTCAAAGTAATAGTACTCGCGTGTGAGCGGATCTTTGCAAACCCAAAATGCCCGGTTGCCCATCCAAACTCGTTGGATGACCAAATCGGCGCGTCGTCGCAATGGAGTTCGATTCGACTTCACGGCACACTCACACTGACGCGCATTCCCGGCAGGATGCGGAGTTGCGGATTGTCGAACTCAACCCAAAATCGAACTTCGTTGTTGACCGGATCAATTTCGGGGCTGGTGAAAACGATCTTGCCCGGCCTGGTGACGACTTCTTTTTCGCCGACCGCGGCAGTCACCGTCACGTCAAGGCCGCAGCGCAAGGTGTCGATCATCGCCGCATCAACAAAACCCTCGGCGCGAAGCGTGTCCAGACGAACTACTCGCAAAATCGGATCGCCAGGTTTTACCCAATCACCCTGGCGACGCATCTTTTCTACCACCATGCCCGAAAGGGGAGAAATGATCTGGTGTTGCTGCACGGCCAGGGTCGCCAATTGCAATTGCTGTTGTTGCAACTGCTGCTGAAGCTGCGACACGCGTCGATCGGCAATCGCTTGGGCCAACTGTATTTTGGATTGATCGATGTTCAACACGTGTGCCTTGGCAGCTTCGCTTTCGGAACGGAAATTCAGTTCGTCGATCTGCCGCTGAAAGTCAGCCTGCCGCGTTTCCAGTTGGGAACGTTCGTAAGCCAATCTCAATCCGTCGATTTCGGACTGCGAAACACTGTCGACGTATTCGCGTCTGGCCCGCGTTGCCCGATCGAGCTCATTCTTCGCGACACCTTCGGCTTTCTGCGAAGCGAGCACTCGGACTTCGTTTTCAGCCTTGCGAGCCGCGATGTCACGAACGATTTCGTGCTGCCTGGCCAACTGACGCTGATGAGCAAGTTTCTTTTCCGCCAGCTCCGCCGCCAGTCCGTCGTTTGCCTTGGCAGCTGCGATCTCCCATTGAACTTCCGCCACCTTTTCGTTCAGCCGCACCTTCCGATCATCTAACTTTCCAACCACTTCTCCGCGGTCCACCGGTTCTCCTTCGCGAACGCCCAACTGGGCAATCAGACCGGTTTCGGTCGCGGCAACCTCGACCGAATCGATCAAGACGACCACCATGTCGTCGACTCGCAGTTTCTCATCCGCCGACCCGACAGGCGCGTCGACCAAGATGACGAAAACCGCCAGTACCGGCGCTAGTCCCCATCGGGCAGTGCAATGCGAATTCATGACCTAGTTCCTTCGATTCAACGTTTGCTCAAAACCAACTTTGGCGACGCGCCCATTCGATCAGCCCGCGAAACCATACAAATCCCAATGAACGCTTGCCGCAATCCAGCTGCGCCATGACTGTCGAACCGGCGCGGAATTCATCCACACCGGCATCGGGGTAGGGAACGATCACGCGCACCACCGACTGGCCGCGACGATTAACATGAGCGGCGTCGGCAATTTCACCAACCGAAGATTCATAGACGGTGTCCGATCCAGCCATGGTGGTGAACCGGCAGTGGCAAGGACCGCTTTCTTGTTTTCGCAGAACGTATCCGGCGTGCCTGTCGGGCAATTCCAATTCGATCCGCCAGCCTTGCTGCGTGGAAACGACGTCGGCCAGGTATTGGCCGTGCGTGACGGGACGCGCTAACAACGATTGTTTCAAATTCCAGCGATCGACGCGGCCGGATATCGGCGCGACAACGGTCAGCTGTTGAATTTGGCTGTGCACCAACGTCAACTGTTTTTCCAAGCCGGCAATTTGAGTCTTCAATAATTGTTCGTCCGCCGATCCGGACCGCGCTGAATCGCGCGATGATGTTGTCGCGGTGCCGCTTCGCAGCGCCGCCAGCGAAGCGAGCTGTGTCTTTGCCGTTTCCAGCTCGCCTTCCAGATCCTTCTGCAGCAGTTCCAGTTTTTCGCTTCGCAGTACCGCGATCGTGTCGCCTTCGCTCACCCGGTCACCACTGGAAACGTGCACGTCGACCACGGTGCCCTCGGCCGGTGCAAACAGGCGGACCGACTGCGCCGGTTCGATGCGCCCTTCGACTGGGATTTGCAGTCTCGCCGGAACCAGCCAAAGCAACATGAGGACGACTGCGCCAACAGCGGCCACGTAGGCAGCCTTGCGACGATACGATCCGCGTGATAGCCGCGTGGCAACCAGCGACCATCCGGCGTCGTCGCGGCGCAGCGCCCGCAAGACAGCGTCGCCAACAGGCTCTCGGATGGATGGAAGCTTGGATAACGAACTGCGATTCGTCTCCCCTTCCAAACGAAATCGTTCGATGACGATCAACGCCCGCGGCTCGTTTTCTTCCGTGACTGTCTCGACGTGAATCTCTCGACAACCCGATTGTTTAAGATAGTTTTCCAGTGACGGTTGCACGGCCGGATCAACCTCCACCGGGTCACCCACCACAAAGGTCAAACTGCCGCAGCGGTCTGCTACTGCAGCGGCCAGTTCTTCGATCAATCGGATCTGCCGGGCACGACGGTCCACACGTGGCTGAGTCGATGCGGCGATCAACTTGGCTCGTAGTGAATCGAGTCGAAGCAGGCTCACCCGGTCGGCTCCCGTTTCTTTTGCCACCGCCTGTGCGATCGCCGACATCGAATCGGTCAGGCCAATTCCGGCATTCAATTCTCCTACCAAAGCATCGCGATCGCTTTGTCGGCATTCGCGCTCACGCATCGCACGAAACTGGGCACGAAGGTAAACACCCGACAACAGGTCCAAAACCACCTCAGCCAGTTCCTGTTGCGGCTGGCGTATCGCCAAGCTGGCAGGTTGGCCAAACCGCAAAGTGAGACCCAAAACGGTATCGGGTGAAAGCCGCACGACTGCGGTCAGTCGCGCCGAATCGGCGGAGGCATCATCGCCCGGTGTAAAGTCGTCCGTCCATTTCGCCGTGGGCGTCGCGCTGGCATGGCTGCAAATCGCTTGATGGTCTTTGTCGTCATCCACGGGCGAAACATCGACGCCACACCGCGACAACGACTGCCGCTCTTCACCGATGACGACCCACAACGCTGCCGCCGCGGCGCTGGCTGTCACTATGAGCCCGCGAAGGATTTCTTCGTAGATCAGATCGGGCGAAACCTCCGATCGGCATACAGCTTCCGCGCGGCCGATGAACGCTTCGGCATCCTTCCAGGCGTCGCTTGAGAGGTGCGCTGGCTCTGACATGAATGACCGCTGAAGAAGAGAAGCGAGCTACTCCGTCCATCCGGAGCCAACTCAAACTTCGTATTTTAGCCAGGCTCGCGACTGATCCTCGTTTTGACACCCAGTTTCACGCGGTTCTTTGCTGGCAACGTCAAATCGTGCCGATTTCACTGAATCCGCCCGAGTCGATTTTACGAATAAGTAAAAGAATTCGGGTTAGGCAGGATTTGCAGCTACCCCCATCCCCAGAAGATTCGGTGACCAACAAGGGAGCAAACACGAAACGAGCGAGCCGCTGGACGAGCCGGTCCTACCGCGCTTCGCCAGCCGTTGCGCTGATGCTATGCGCATCGACATTCTTGGCGGGATGCCGAACTTACCACAACCTTCCCGAAACGATCGGCAACGACACGGTGCAGATCGACGCCTTGGTGTGCCAGGTTGATGCTGGGGCGCCACCGACGGAGTTTGTCGAAGTGCCGCCCGCCCCGCTGACTTTGCGAACGCCGCAAGATTTGGACAACGCAGCGTACCGCGACATGACGTTGCAAGAAACCATCCACTTTGCCCTCCACAACGCCGAAGTGCTGCGTGACTTGGGTGCAACCGTGCTGCGGTCGCCGCGATCGGTGGTTACCGGCGAGGCCAAAGGGATCGCCGAAACGGATCCGCAGGCCGGAATCGAGGCGGCGCTGTCCGCCTTCGACGCGCAGTTCTATGCCTTCGGAAAGTGGCAGAACAACGATCGCCGTTTCAACAATCGTTTCTTTGGCGGGGGCTCGACCGCGTTCAAACAAGACACGCATGACTACGTCTTTCAGATGTCCAAGCGAACGGCCACCGGAGCGCAGTTTGCCGTTCGTAGTGTGACCGATTATGACGCCAACAACGCCACCGGCAATCTGACCGACAGCGCTTGGCAAACGCAATTGCATGCCGAGGTTCGGCAGCCGCTGTTGCAGGGAGGCGGATTGTCGTTCAACCGCATCGCCGGACCAACTGCCAAACCGGGGGTCTACAACGGAGTGTTGATCGCCAAGGTCGACAACGATATCACTTCTTCAAAATTTCGGCAAAGCACCCGCGATTATCTCAGCAACGTCATCAACGCTTATTGGGATCTGTATTTTGCCTATCGGGACATGGACGCCAAGCGAGATGCGTTGGAACGAAGTCGAAAAACCTGGCAAAGCTACGACGCCGACAAGAAGAGCAATCGAAAATCGGGTGCTCCGGAAGCACTGGCGCGAGAACAGTACTACCGGTTTCAATCCGAACTGCAAGACGCCATCGCGGGCAAGCTGAACCAGCGCACTCAAGTCAACAATGCCACCTCGGGCGGCACCTTCGCCGGAGTGGGCGGGATCCAGGCGGCCGAGCGGCGTTTGAGGCTGTTGATCGGAATGCCGCTTGCCGACGGTGCTTTGCTGCGACCCGCCGATGAACCCCCTTCCGCCCCATTGATCTTTGACTGGGATTCCATTTCGATCGAAGCGGTGCAGTTGCGATCGGAGCTGTTGCAGCAACGGCTGACCGTCAAACGCCGTGAAATGGAACTACTTGCCGCCAAAAACTATTTGATGCCCAGCCTGGACCTGGTCACCATCTACCGCGTGCGCGGTTTGGACAAACGCCTGGCCGGCCACGAAGCCGCTTTCACGGAACTGGGCACACTCGATTTCCAAGAGTACGAAGCGAGCCTGGAATTGAAACTGCCAGTCGGTTTTCGCCAAGGTCACGCGGCGGTTCACAACGCCAAACTTCAATTGGTCCGCGATACCGCGATCCTGCGCGAACAAGAACGGCAGGTGCTGCACGATTTGGCGGCGGTGGTTGCCGAATGCGATCGGGCCTACGCGCAAATGAACATCAACATGAACCGCTACCTTGCCGCCGGCGACGCGCTAGCCGCGATGGAAGCCAACCGCCGCGCAGGCATGTCGGTCAACCTGGAACAATTGCTCGACGCGCAGCGCCGCCTCAGCGAAGCGCAAAGCGCCTACTTTCGTTCCGCAGCGGAATACTCCGTCGCCGCCAAAAACGTGCAATTCGAAAAAGGCACGCTGCTGCAAACCGCCAACTTGATGATCGTCGACAATTGAAGCCGAAATATGGAAGCGACGGGCTAGTAGGCCGGCTTGTCCCAAGTCGGCGATCCTGTACTCGCCGACTTGGGGACAAATCGGCCTACAATGAATTGATGCCAATGGGCGTCCCTTGGGTTACACTCTCTGTTCCCCACTGTGGGCGTTTTCCCACACTCCTGGCCCCCTTTCTCGCCGAGATACCTTTCGATGCGTTTGATTTGCTGGTTTGGTTGCGTCGCGTTTTGTTTCCTTGGCTTGTCGACGACCTTCGCCGATGATCGTCCGAATGTGGTGTTCATTTTTGCGGACGACCAGTGCTTTGACACCATCGGCTCCCTTGGTAACCAGGAAGTTCAGACACCCAACTTGGATCGGCTCGCCCGCGGTGGCACCACTTTCACTCACGCCTTCAACATGGGCTCGTGGAGCGGAGCGGTCTGCGTCGCTAGCCGTACCATGTTGAATTCAGGGCGATTCGTTTGGAACGCCAACGCGATTCACAACACCTCCGAAGCAGAGCGACAGGCGGGCCGTTGGTGGGGCGAGTACATGAAGTCAGCTGGATACCGGACTTACATGACCGGCAAATGGCATTGCAAAGCGAGCGCCGAGAAATCGTTCGACGTCGTTCGCGACGTCAGACCGGGAATGCCCAAGGATACCAAGGTCGGTTACAACCGCCCGGCTGCCGACGGCAGCGATCCCTGGTCGCCGTCGGATCCAAAGTTTGGCGGGTTCTGGGAAGGGGGAACCCACTGGAGCGAAGTGGTCGCCAACCACGCCGACGACTTCATGACCGAAGCGGCCGGGCGCGAAGAACCGTTTTTTATGTACCTAGCCTTCAACGCGCCTCACGATCCACGACAGTCGCCAGCGGAATATGTCGAGCGGTATCCGCTGGACAGCATCGAAGTACCGGTCAACTTTCAACCGATGTATCCGCATGCCGAACAGATCGGTTGCGGCAAGCGATTGCGAGATGAAAGACTCGCGCCGTTTCCCCGCACGCCGGCTGCGGTGAAAGTTCACCGCCAAGAGTATTACGCCATCATCACTCACATGGACGCGATGATCGGACGGATCCTCGACTCATTGGAAAAAACCGGAAAGGCCGATAACACGTGGATCTTTTTTACCGCCGATCACGGCTTGGCCGTCGGCCAACACGGATTGCTTGGCAAACAGAACTTGTACGACCACAGCGTGCGAGTGCCGTTTTTCGCCGTGGGTCCTGGAGCGAAACCTGGCCAGAAAGTTGATCAGCCGATCTACTTGCAAGACGTCATGCCAACCACCTTGGAACTGGCCGGCATCCAAAAGCCCAAACACGTCGAATTCAACAGTTTGTTGCCGCTGCTGAGCGGTGGAAAGAGTCCTTATGAAGCGATCTACGGAGGTTACCTGGACAAGCAACGCAGCATTCGAACGGATCGCTTCAAGTTGCTGGTCTATCCCAACGCCCAAACGATCCGGCTGTACGACATCAAGAACGATCCTCGTGAAATGAAAGATCTGGCTAACCAGCCAGAAATGAAACCGGTGGTGAAGGAATTGTTTGCGGAACTTCAGCAGTTGCAACAACGATTGAACGACAAAGTCGACCTCAGCGCGCTGGCGCCCTAGCCGGCATTCATTCCTTGCTGGCCGCCTCCAGCATGGGACGACCGTCGGAGGGAAATTGCCGAGTGCTGGGAGTGCGCGGCTGGTGTCCGAGCCGGATCTCTTCCATCGCTTCGAGGTTTTCCATGAACAGGCCGATCATCTTGGGATCCCACTGCGAACCGGAACCGCTGCGCAGGATCTTGACCGCCTGGGCAATCGACATGCCGGTGCGGTAAGGACGATCGCTGGTCATCGCGTCGTAGGCGTCACAGACCGCCAGCATGCGGCCATCCAAGGGAATGTTTTCGCCTTCCAAACCGTCCGGATATCCCCGACCGTCGTAACGTTCGTGGTGATAGAGGACTCCAGGCAGCACGTCTCGCAGCGCATCCACTTCGTGCAAGATTCGCCATCCCGCATCGGGATGGGTTTCGATGATGTCGCGTTCTTCGTCGGTGAGCTTTCCCGGCTTCTGCAACACGCCGTCAGGAATCGCGATCTTGCCAACGTCGTGCAGCAGTCCGGTCAGATAAATGCGCTCGCATCCGGCTGCGGTTTCGCCGCTGGCCAGCGCCAAACAGCGAGCCAACCGCGCCACCCTTTCACTATGACCGCAAGTGTAGGGATCGCGTGCTTCCACCGCGTTGACCAGCGCGCGAACCACGTCGGTAAACAGCTCTTCCTTCTGTCGCAACAATTGAAAGTTATGCAACTGAGCCGCCAGCTGATTGGCAGCAGTTTCCAGCAGCGAGGCCTGGATGGTCGAAAAGCCGGCCTGGGCCCACGGAACGTCCCGCGTGTGATCGTCAACGCGATTGCAGGCAACCAGCCAACCATGCAATCGTCCGTCGTTTTGGCACTGCACCATGACCAATTCGCCAATGGCATCGGCTGCGATGCTATGAGCGGATTCTTGGCGGCTGTTTCGGACTACCGGATGCCTGGCCGATTCATCAAGATGCACTTGGATCAGGTCGTACAGCTGGCCTTGGGGTACCAAGACATCGCCTGACCAAAACGGTTCCTTCAACTCCTGTTCGTCATCCCCCAGGAACACGGCCGCAATGGACTGGGCACCCACGCCTTCGGCCAGCGGGCACAGAAACCGCATCACGCCGTCGGCAACGCTGCTGCGGTCGTCGGGCAGTTCCAGCGAGGCGGCCAATGAACGAATCAGAGACAAACCTTCGAAGTCGTCCGCCACTTGAATCGCCAACGCCTCGTTTTCGTCGCGCAACATGCTCGTTTCGCAGCGAGATCGTTCCAGCGCCAGAACCGATTCGGCGTGGTTGGCCGATTGCCTGGCAAAACTAGTGGGAGTTTGCCAAACGGCGACTCGGCCCGATGGCAGTTGCAACCCAATGGTCGCTGGTTCGCCTGCCAGGCTCACACAAGCTCGATCGGAACATTCGATCGCCGCCGCGACCACGTCCAGGGTGGATGTGTCGGACGAGTCATAGCACTGGACGTCGAATCCCAGCTGCTCCGACAGGACGCCGACAAGCGGTTCTGTGATCCGCTGTGACAATGATGATGTGTTGTTCATGGTGTACCCCTCTGCTGAAAAATGAATGACGCGTCCTCAGGCAGGCCTACTGCATGTAGGCCAATTGGCCACCGGCGCGACGTGTCTCGATGGCTCGGCTTACCTCAGCAATCACGGTCGCCGGACTGAACGGCTTTCCGAAGATGTGCGCTATCTCCAGCTCTTCCTGGACACCGCTGGAAGCGAGTTCCATTTGATGACCGGTGATCAAAAACAATGGCACGTACGGATCCGAAGATTGGATGTTGCGGAACAGTTCGATGCCCGACATGCGAGGCATCTCCTGGTCGCTCACCACCGCGGCTACCTTGTTGGTTTGAAAAGCTTCCCAGGCCTCTTGGCCATCCATGCAGATCAACGAAGGGAAACCCGCGCGGTTGAACTTGTAAGACAAAACTCGCGCCAAACCAGGATTATCTTCGACAATCAGTACAACCGGACTGCCTTGAGTCATGATCGAATCTCTCTCCGCGTTGCTGGGCACAACCACCTCCAGCAAACAGAGACGGTCGTGCCTAACCGTTGGCAGACTTGGGGCGCGTCTGCGGTCGCAAAAACCGTAGGGCGCAACGGGGATCGACCGAACGGAATTCGTAGCGTTCCGAAGCGTTGGCTTCAAACACCTTCCAAAGAGTGTCGATTGGACAGGTGGCGCGAGACGACACCGCCCTCACGATAGCGGCACGATTGCCACATCCGGGCGACACCCCGCAGAGGGGCATTGACTAACCTGGCCAGATTAGCGGAGAAATTGGGGCGAATAGCACATTGAAACGCCGCTCGGGCCGCCGAAACCCCTACCCGGCTTTCTTTTCATCGTCGACGCGTTTGGGCAACACAGCTTCATCGGGAGGGGTGTCGGAATCGATTTTTGGCTTCGATTCCTCATCCTTCTTTTGATCGGCGATCGGAACCAGCACCAATCGCACCGGCATGAACCGAGGCGGGATCCTTTCGGTGAAGGGGCTGAAGAGCAGGTCATCGGCCTGCGCGCTGCTGGCCACGTTGACATCCAACATCGCGGTACTGAAGTTCGACACGCAGATCATGTCTCCGCTGTCGGCGCGGTAATACTTGCGGCCATCGGAAGGATCTTCCCAGAAACCGCTTCCGGCGAACACCCAATCGGAAGTCATCGATTTTTTCGTCCCCGCCCTGCGAACCCATTTTCTCGCGTCGGTCACCTGGTATTTTCCATCTTCGTCTCGCCAGCAGACCCAAACACGAATGCGTTGGCCGGAGGCGGGAACGAACTTGGGCTGAAACTTCACCGGCGATCCAGGCTTGGCACCAACAGCCAACAACGCGGCGTGAACCTCACTTGCTTTGGGCAGCGTTCCAATGAGCGATTCGTGCTCCTTGGTACCCATCGGGCAAGCGAACATCTCCAGCGCGCCGTCGCGAATCGCCACATATCCGTCCAGATAGATTCGACTCTTCTTGCGATCGATCCACAGATGGCTTTTGCTCAACGGACGTGCATCGGGTGGCGGTCCGAATGCTTTTCTGGCCACCATGTCGGGAGTGACGTACTGGTCAATCGGTGTTTCGACCTTTTCGATCGGATCGGTCAGCGACTTCTTTTTCGGGCTGTCCGTTTCATCGTTCTGTGCCCAGGACTGACCGGTCACCAACAGACCGAGCGGCAGGATCAGAAGGCAAATCGTGAGTCTTGGATTCATCGGATGGTTCTCTGTTGAGTGTCAGCCGGGGCGCTGTGATTCGAAGGGATACGAGGCGGTTGCGTGGAAACATCCAATGTACCTGCCGCATCGGCAGGAGCAGCGATTTTCGCTTCCTGCACGGCCCTGGCATCACGTCGACAACTAGTTAAGGTATCGAGTCGCTATCGGCGGCGAAACGCCAAGCGGTCTGCCAAGCCGTGCACGTGACGTGCCGATGCAAACTTGCCTGCCTGAACGAGAAAAAGCGGACTTTGACGAAGGAAACGTGGCGAAAAATACGGCAGACACTGCCGGAGATCCCGCCATGTAGGGAAACCACCACACCGATTCCACCACCTCCATGTCACTTGAAACTTCCGAACTTCCAGCCGCGTCGGGTCCCAGCCGCGGAACATCCCGGCGCGCAGGTCGGACAGACCGAACCCAGTGGAAATCGCTCTGCGAGCAGGTCTCTGCCAGTGTCTCCAAGGAAACGGCGCGAGCCGTTTTTGGCGACAGCGCAAAAGGTGGCGGCGTCTATCGCTGGGGTCTGGCTGCATCACGCGGATCAAGCTGCAGCGCGACCCAGGAATTGCTCAGCCGGTTGGCTTGCGGCCAGCGTCCTGGCAAGAAACATCGCAACATCGACCTTGATGCCGCGGCCGCCAGCATCGTCGATTCGCTGGAGAGCGCTCGAAAGTTGTCGATTGCCGACGCCTGCGATGCAGTCCTTTGGGCGGCAGCACTTCCGACGTTGACTGAACGCCTGAATCAACAGGTGTGGTGGAACCTGCTTGGCTGTCTGCAGCAGTTGCGCGAATCGTATCTGCAGCGAGGTGTGTCGGAAAGTCCGGTGGACCTATTGATCGGTGTCGAGCTGCCGTTGACGCTTGCCTGGCGTTTAAGGATTCTGCCGTCGTGTAAACGATTGGAAAAGCCGGCAGCCGACGCACTTGCGCAGTGGTGCAAGTATGAAGAGGAAGCGATCGCCGCTTCGGTCGCCGGTGGCATCCACGTCCGGTTGGTGGCCGGATCGTTGATTCGCTGCCGCAGCATCATGGAAAAAACAACCAGGCGAAAATGGAAGAAACAACAGCTGTTGGTTGCTGACGAAATAGCCACCTGGACGGCAGCGATGACCACTCACACCGGGCAGACAGCGCTGAGCAGTGCGACGCGGAAGCAGCTTTCCGATGACTTACCGCCAGCCGGATTGTTGGGCCGGGCGGCTGAAATCGATCCGGAGGCATTGCAACCGGCGATCGCGGCGGCCCTGGGTGAAACTCAATCAGGCGGACGGCTCGCTTGGGAGGTCTGTTTGCCCGAAGCGTTTCATCACAGCGAAGAGGCAAAGATCGCCGTGATGTTTCCGGATTGGGATGTGCGCCGCGGCAGAATGCACATCGACTATTCCGGGCAGGAGCCTCACGTCGAATTGTTTGCCGGTCGCAGTCTGGTTGTCACCGGACATTGCCAAGCGATGATCGAAATCGACGGTCAAAGGCAACAGGTCTGCGGCGATTGGGATACGACTTGCCATTACACCGACGACGACGTGCACTACCTGGAGATCGAACAACCGTGGACGGGCGGCGTTTTGCTTCAACGCCAATTCATGTTGGTTCGCGATGACCGCTGTGTGCTGATGGCCGACAGCGTTCTGCCCCGCGACGAACCACCGTCCGAGGCGAGCAGAAAAATCCGTTATGATCTGCGACTTCCGCTGGCGCCCTCGATATCGGCCGACGGTGAGACCGAGACGCGAGAAATGTTTCTGTGCGACGGCCGCCGACGTGGTTTGGTCATTCCCCTTTCGGCCAGTGAATGGCGAGTCGGTCCGACCGACGCGACGCTCAAGGCGACACCGGACGGCCATTTGCAGCTGACGTCCACCGGCACCGGCAGCCTGTACACACCCCTTTGGTTCGATTTTCAGCAGCGGCGGTTTAGCCGCAAACGAACTTGGCGGCAACTGACCGTTGCCGACCAGTTGCGAATTGTTCGGCGTGACGAAGCGGTCGGTTATCGTATTCAGATTGGCTCGGAACAGTGGTTGGTCTACCGATCATTCGACGATCCACGTCCTCGCAGCGTGCTTGGAAAACATTTGGTCGCCGATTTCTTCAGCGCTCGTTTTGACATGAGCGACGGCAGCCTGGAAGAACTGGTGACCGTCGATGACAGCGAAACGGCGGATGATTGATTCAGCATCTCGTGATCGTTTGCAAGAAAACTGGCAACGCGTCGTGTCGGAGGTGCGTCAAGCCGCAGAAGCAAACGGCCGCGACGGCGAAGAAATAAAAATCGTGGGCGTGTCCAAGTACGTTGACGCCGAAACAACCGAGGCCCTGTTCCAAGCCGGGTGCCGGGATTTGGGCGAAAGCAGGCCTCAACAGCTTTGGCAAAAAGCGGAGTCGCTTTCGCTAGAGCCACGGGTGCAGTGGCATCTGATCGGCCATCTGCAACGCAACAAGATTCGGCGGACTCTGCAAAGCCGGCCGGTCATTCATTCGGTCGATAGCGTTCGGCTTCTGCAAGCGATTGCCGCCGAGTCGGTTGCCCAAAACGACGAAACCCACGTGCTGTTGGAAGTCAATATCAGTGGCGACCGCGCCAAGACCGGCTTCGACCCCAACGAACTGGACGATGTGCTGAGCAATCTGCCAGAGAAAGGCATCCAAGTGGACGGCCTGATGGCGATGGCTGGCTGGGGAACCGATGCCGCCGACGCACGCCGCCAATTCGCTCAAACACGTCTCTTGCGAGACCGGTTGCAGCAGCACAGCAACATCGCGCTTGAGCATCTTTCGATGGGGATGAGCGGCGATTTTGCCGAAGCGATTGCCGAAGGTGCAACGATGGTCCGGATTGGATCACGTTTGTACGAAGGAATCGACTGACCTGAAACAACGCGTGGCGGGCCTGATGAACTTGAGCTAGGCTGAGCGAATGGACACAAAAAAGATTCGTTTTGTACTGATTGGCGGCTTTCTTGGCGCCGGCAAGACCACGTTGATCGGCGAACTGGCCCGCCGCTACGTCGCCGGCGGAAAACGTGTCGGCATCATCACCAACGATCAGGCCGACAATCTGGTTGACACCCAAAACCTGCGATCGCGAGGTTTCGAGGTCGGAGAGGTTTCGGGAGCATGCTTTTGCTGCAGTTTTGATGATCTGGTTGCGACCGCCGCTTCGCTGTCGAAAATCGATGCTCCCGATGTTCTGTTGGCCGAACCGGTCGGCAGTTGTACCGACTTGGTGGCGACCGTTGTGTTGCCGCTACAGCAATTGTGGGGTGATCGATTCGAATTGGCTCCCTTCGGAGTGATCCTGAAACCGTCTCACGGACGCAGGATTCTGACGGGAAAATCCGAAACGCATCCCGCGGGCGGCCGAAGTGGTTTTTCACCTCAAGCGGAATACATTTTTCGCAAGCAATTGGAAGAAGCGGACTACCTGATGATCGGCCGCCGCGATCAGTTGTCGGCCGACGAGCTTCAGCAGCTTGCCGATCGTTTGTCGGAAATCGCTAGCGATGTTCCGGTGATCGCGGTCAGTCCCAAGTCGGGTGAAGGGGTCGACGATGTCCTGGGCTACATCGAATCGCCGCTGACTGCCGGGCGACGATTATTGGAAATCGACTACGACACCTATGCCGATGGTGAAGCCGAATTGGGCTGGGTCAATTTAACCGCCATGTTGCATGGCGAAACGGCCGTGGATCTGGACCGTTTGGCGGCGGAGATGGTGGCGGGGATCGCCAAGCGAATCACCGAGCAAAGCGACGGGCAGATCGCGCATTTGAAAACGTCGGTCCTGGCCGGTGACACGCAGGCGGTCGCCAATGTCGTCAGCAACGACCAGGGAGTCGACGTCGGACTGGCCGCCGGTCGCTCTGTCGCCGGAAAGGTGCAAGTGATCGTCAACGCGCGAGTGGCGATGGACCCGGTCGAGCTGGAAACGATATGCCAAGCCACGGTTAGTGATGTCGCCACACGATTTGAACTCCGCGTCGACGACATGTCAGGCCACAGTTTACGCCCCGGCCGTCCCGTGCCCACTCATCGAGTGACCTCGTGAGGACCGTCGGCGACTTTTCCAAAGTCGCGGCGCGCGTAGCCTGAACTGTCGGCGACTTTTCCAAAGTCGCTACGCGCGCAGTCGGTTCGGAGAACCGGCCGACAGACTTTTCCAAAGTCGCTACGCGCAGCCGGTTTGGAAAACCGGCCGACAGACGGTTCTCCCTAACGTTCGATGTCGTATTCGGTGAGTTTACGATAGGCGGTCGCGCGGCTGATGCCCAGTAATTTGGCTGCTTCGGGAACGCTGCCGGAAGTCCGTTCCAACGCTTTGCGAATCAACCGCCGCTCCCACTCGTCAATCCGCAGCGTATCCATCCGGCTCAGTCCCGCATCTCTGAGTCCCAAGTCTTCGGATTCGATCCTTGGATCGTCCGCCATCACCACGGCGCTGTCGATCACGTTTCGCAGCTGACGCACGTTGCCGGGCCAGGGGTATTCGCACAGACGCTGCCGCGCGGCCTCGGACAATTGCAAATCAGACCGCCCGTGTTGCCGGCGAAAATGATCCAAGAAATGATCGATCAACATTTCCAAATCGTCCCCGCGATCACGGAGTGGCGGCACAATCAACTCGAACACGCTCAGCCGGTAAAAAAGGTCCTCCCGAAAACGTTTTTCGCGAACGAACTCGGCAAGGTCTCGATTGGTAGCCGCGATCACGCGAACGTCGACCAACACCTGCTCGGTTGCACCGACGGGCAGGAACGGATGTCCTTCCAAAATACGCAATAGCTTCGCTTGGCCTTCCAGCGTCAATTCACCGATCTCGTCCAGAAACAGAGTTCCCGTGTGAGCTTGTTGGAACCAACCGATGTGATCGCTGTCGGCACCGGTGAACGATCCTTTGCGATGGCCGAATAGTTGGCTTTCGATCAAGTCACGTGGAATGGCGGCGCAATTGACCGTCAGCATCGGACGCCGGCTGCGTGGGCTGGCCTGATGGACGGCGCGGGCTACCAGTTCCTTTCCGGCGCCGCTTTCACCGCGGATCAGAACACTGCCGCTGGCCTGGCCGACCCGCATGATCTTGGCTTTGAGTTTGACCATCACGGGGCTGCTGCCGAGCAGTTCATCGGACTCGGCGTTCCGGTCAGCGATTCGACGTTTCTCCGCCCGAAGCGAATCATGTTCGAAGGCGCGGGTCAGCCCGACAGCCAACAATCGGCCCGCGGCAACCGCCAACTCGAAGTGCGACTCTTCGAAAGTCGGCTTCGAACGGTACAGATGCAGCACTCCCAAGTTGTTGTTGCCGCTATCCAGGGGAACGTAAATCACATCGGTCCAACGATCGGCAAGTTTCGATGTGATGTCGCGACTGGAATGTTCGTTGATCCAAATCGCTTCGCCCTCGCGGACCACGCGACGAATCAATCCTTTGCCGATCGTGACGGCATCGGCGGCATCACTGGGAACAACCCGCTGCGGCCGGAGGCGGCCATCACCCGAATCGAAGGAAAGACCGACCACCTCTGACTCGGTCCGATCGCGCAGCAATTCGATCACCGTGTCGATCACTTCGTCCGGATTGTCACTCTGCAATAAACTCAGACTCAATGTGTACAAATCAAGCAAGTGTCCGGTGGTGGCAACCACGGCAAGCGGATCTTCGATCTCCGTATTCCAACTCCGTTCGATCGCGGCCAGGTCCTCCACGACCGTTTGCGTCAGCAGACTCTCCTCATCCTCGGCGTCCGGTTCCACCAGTTGCATTTCGGTACTGCCAACCTTGACGACCGTTTGATCGATCAAACGGGCATGATCCGTCTTCTGCCCATTGACCATCGTGCCGTTTCGGCTGCTGGTATCACGAAGCTGCCAATTGCCGTCTTCGAAATAGACGACGGCGTGAAATCGCGAGCTGACCGGATCGGTCAACATGATTTCACACGTGGTCCCACGTCCGACGTGCATCGGACGATTCGGATCCAACAAAAATTGTTTGCCCTTTTCCGGTCCGCTACGAACCGACAGATAAGCCACCATGAGTCATTCAAGGGGGTTCAAGAATTTCTTGCGACGGCGCCGGGGCAACCATCCTGCCAAAGCGCCGGGGCCACCCGCCCATGACGTGACCCTGTCTCATTTTAAGGCGCCGGCGAGCGCGACGCGATCAGATGAGAAAAAAACGCATCACCAGTAGGCCGACTTGTCCCAAGTCGGCACGCACAAGTCGTCGGCCGCTTGTCCGCTTGTGGCTGAGCGATGCGATTTCGGAGAAATCACCGACAGTCCAGCCATGTGAGCGCGATGCGATTTCGGAGAAATCGCCGACTTCTACGTGGGATCGGGCGGATCGTCGGCGTCGGCAGCTGGGCGGAGTTGCCGGTCCAGATCGAGCACACTTTCGGCAAACGGCAGATTGGATGGTTGAGCTTTGGACCACCAATCGGCGAGCCGGTCGGCAACCGGATCGCTGCCCATCTGCCAAAGTTTCACCGCCGCCCGGATCGACTGGGAGTCGGCAGCAGCGATCTGCAACTGGTCAGCTGAGTCCAGGACGACCGGAATCGTCGCCAGCGCCCAAGCACGAACCGCAACCTCCTCGCTGGAATCCTGGGCAAATTGACTCTCGACGGCCGATCGCGCGATCAACCAGGCGACTCGCAACACTTCCGGAACGGCGGCGTCGACGTCGGTCAGTACCGCCTCGATCCAGAATCGACGCGGCGGCTGACTGCCACCATCGCCGCCTCGCATCGGCTGGACCAGCAGTCCGTCCATCCGCGGCGGCCAGGCGAAATCGCCCGCACCGATCCGCATCTGGATTGCCCGCAGCAATCCCGGACCCACCGTATCCCACCGATCTTTCAACGGCCGCGACCGCAACTCCAGCTGTTCGGCAAGTTTTGGGAACCGGCCATTGAAACGGAGCCGACATTCGCTCATCAGACTCGAAATCGCCTTGGCCGTCTGTTCCACCTGCAGTTCGCTGCATCCAGCCGCCAACAAGGCGGCCTGGCAGGCACCACCGACGTTGTCCGTAGCGGCGATCTCGGACCGATACCGCTGCCAAAACCGTCCCACGTCCATCGACGAAGAAATCAGTCGAGTGTTGATGCCGGCAACCGGATCGATCAACATCTGCTCGATCTTTTGATCAACGCAGGGTGCACCGGTAGCGACAATGTAAGCTGCGTGAACCACACTCAATTCCGGATGCGTGACCCAGCGAACGGTAACGAAACCTGCCAAGGTCTCACTCCTGGGTAAGATGAGCGTTGATCCACTGTTCGAGTTCTTCGAAATCAACGGGCGGCAAGACCGATAAATCGGGGCGCAGCTTTTTTGCTCCGTGCAGGTAAACGTGTTCGATTTCGGACTGTGCCTTGGTGGTGTTCCAATGCACCAGGATACGAATGCACTTGGGAAGTGACCCGGTCACCGAAATCTCGTAACAACAGAGCAGCGGAACTTCCAACCAGCCCAATTGCCGGGCCGCCAGGGCAGGGAATTCGGCGCTGAGGTCACCGGTAACCGTGAACAAGGCGCTGCAAACATCCGCCGTCTCCATGTTGTTTCGGCGAATCATCAGGCCCAACAGATGGCGGGTTGCGTTAAGGATTTGTTCGCGATCGTCCGCCTCGACGGTCGTTGCCCCGCGGACACCACGGCAAACGGTCATTCCCAAGTCACTCTATGTCGGTATGGTTTGTGGTCGTCGGCGACTTTTCCAAAGTCGCTTCGCGTGCCTGTCGGCGACTTTTCCAAAGTCGCTTCGCGTAGCCGGTTCGGAGAACCGGCCGACGGTCGCGTAGCCAGTTCGGAGAACTGGCCGACAGGAGCGGAGAACCGGCCGACGGTGGCAATTTCTCCAAAATCTCAAAACGCCTAATATAGAACATGCGGCTGATCTCCGATATTCGGGGTCATCGCCGCCGAACCTCACCCTTTCTCGTTTTGCCCGAAGGGATTCGCACCATGGCCTCGCAGCACAGTCGCCACCAAGAAAAAATCATCAAAAACTATTACCGCAATCGGGACGCGATTGGATTGCAAAAGGCTCAGGAAGCAGTGACGGAACTTTACCTGAGCGAGGGAAAAAAGCGGGCTACCGTCTGGAAACGACTCGCCAGCCACCTGGAGAAAATCGGGCTGCCCGAAAGCCAGATCAAGCACTTGGTCGAATCGGACGACCCGGAGAAAGTCGCCGAAGTCCTGAAAAAATTTGTCTGATCGTGGCGGCCATCGCTGCCCGGGTCGCGCTGTTTTGTCCGATCGGACGGCCGCGCGACATTGGCTTGCACCGCCGCCCGGCACCCCTATGATCATAGGAAGCGTATCTGCCGACCACCTAGCCGGAACCCCACGATGACCATTCCGCTTGCCGCACCCTTGCCGATCGATATTTCCATTGGATTGCTGGCGCAACTGACCCCTACGCAGATTGTTTTGATCGCCTTGGGGTTCTTTGTCGCGTTCGTCTTGGCGGTATTGCTATTTTTCTTCGCGCGGTACTTCAAGCTCTGGTTCCAGGCCTACATGTCGGTCGCCGATGTTAGCCTGGTCAGTTTGATTCGCATGCACTTCACCAAGGTCAACCCGAATGTCGTGGTCCAGGCCAAAGTGATGTCGGCTCAAGCCGGTTTGAACATCGATCGCACCTCCGGCATCAGCACTCGTCGTTTGGAAGCCCACTACCTTGCCGGCGGCAACGTGATGAATGTGATTCACGCGATCATCGCCGCCCACCGCGCCGAAATCCCGTTGGACTTTGACCAGGCCGCCGCGATCGACTTGGCCGGCCGCGATGTCTTGGATGCGGTGCAGACAAGCGTCTATCCGAAAGTGATCGATTGCCCCGATCCGTCTCGCAGTGGCAAAACGACGTTGAGCGCGATCACCAAGAATGGAATCGAACTTCGGGTGCGAGCCCGAGTGACGGTGCGAACCAGTATCGAACAGCTGATCGGCGGTGCGACCGAGGACACCGTGATCGCTCGCGTCGGCGAGGCGATCATCAGTTCGATCGGGTCGGCCGATAGCCACTTTGACGTGCTTGAAAATCCCGACATGATCACTCGTGTGGTGCTGTCGCGCGGACTGGACGCACAAACCGCGTTCGAGATCGTTTCGATCGACATCGGTGACATCGACGTCGGTGAAAACATCGGCGCGCGTTTGCAAAGCGACCAGGCCGAAGCCGACACCCGTGTCGCGCGGGCCCAGGCCGAACGGCGACGTGCTGAAGCGATCGCCGAAGAGCAACAAATGAAAGCCAAAGTCGCCGAAAATCGCGCCCAACTGGTGCTGGCCGAAGCCGAAGTGCCGATGGCGATGGCCGAGGCGTTCCAAGCGGGACGAATCGGAACGACCAACGGCCAAGGTTAGAGACCAAGCTTCGTGCACTCGCCCGATCGCCGTTCCTATCGCGTCAAGTTCCCCGGCGGCAACGGCTTCGATCTTGCCGGGATCGTGGACCTGCCCGCCGACCAGTCAATACCTCGGCCGGTTGCTCTGTTCAGTCACTGCTTCACCTGCAACAAAGATCTCAAAGCGATCGTACGGATCTCTCGCGCCCTGGCTGCGCGGGGCATCGCGGTGCTGCGTTATGACATGACCGGATTGGGCGGCAGCAGCGGTGATTTTTCACACACCAGCTTCACCACCAACCTGGCCGATGTCCGGGCCGCGATTCGGTTCGCCGAAACGGAATTGGGGAACGTCTCGGCACTGATCGGACACAGTTTTGGCGGTGCCGTGTCACTGGCGATTGCTGGAATGAATGAAATCGAAGGGCCCGGTGCCGTCGTCACCCTGGCGGCACCCAGTGACACCCAGCATCTGGCGGCTCTGCTGGCAAAGATGGACCCGGAAATCGAACGAACCGGCGTTGGCCACGTCAGCATCGGAGGCCGCGGCTACACGATTCGCCGCGAGATGCTGGAGGATTTCCGCCGTCATGACTTGCCGGCTCTGGTCGCACAGATTCGCTGGCCCACTCTGTTGATGCATTCGCCCGTTGATGAAACGGTCGGTTTCGATCACGCGCTGCGGCTGATGGGATTGATCCAGGCCGCCCCCGCCAATGAAACGCCGGTAAGCCTGGTATCGATCGCCGACGCCGATCATCTGCTGGCGCGGCGAAGTGCCGACCTGGAACTGGTCGCCAGCATCTCGGCCGCCTTCATTCATCGCTATCGGCTGGCGGAATGATCATCACCTTCCGATCTTGTTAGCGGTAAGAATCCGAAGTTCACCGTTTCGGTCAGCCCGCCGACGGCGTCACTGGTTCACTTGTCCCTTGATCGTGCGCTGGGCGACCTCCCAGGCGTCGGCTAGATGCTGAAGGTATTGATCAGGGTCTAGCAGTGATTGCGCCGCCGCGGCGTCGGTTTCGATTTCGATCAGCCAACCCTCCTCGTAGGTGTCGCCGTTGATCGCCGACGGATCCTCGATCGTGGTGTCGTTGATGGCGACAAGCGTTCCGGCGACCGGGGCAAACAAGTCGCTTTCCGCCTTCTTGCTTTCGATCGAACCGATGTTGGCTCGGTGAACAATGGCTTGCGGCGGATCGATAATCCAGTCCAGGAAATAAACATCTTGCAACAGCCGCACGGCATAGGCGGTCAGGCCAAACCGCCAGCGCGCCGCGGCGACCTGTTTGGCCCACATGTGATTGGTTGCAAACTGGCGATCGCGAGGAAACTGGGCGGTGAATTCACCCATGGCGAAAGTGAACCAACCGCTTTGGTCCTCCGGCTCCGCTTGTCCGTCACTCACGTGTATCGGACCCCTTGATGTTCCGGCTCGAAAAATACCGGCAGCAGTCCGTCCACGCGGAGCAGGCCGGCGCCGGTCAATCGAATCGTGTCACCATCCATCTGCACGTAACCCTCGCGGACATAGCCGTCCCACTGCTCGCGCCAACGGTCGACGATATCGACGCCAAATTTGTCTCGAAAATAACCGGTCTCCAGATAGCCACGTTTGAGCAGCAAGATCATTTCTCGCACCAATCGCTGATGATCGGTCGGCACGAAACCTCGCCCAAGCGGCAACTGTCCCGACTCAACCTTTCCCAAATACTGCTCCAATTCCGCGAGGTTTTGATAGTGGACGCCGCTGACGTGACCAAAGCTGGCGATACCGGTGGCCAACAAATCGGCGCCGCTGAACAGGTTGTCGCGATAAGAAAAATTCACTTTGTTGGGATCTTTGACCATCGTGTAGGCGCTGCTGATGCTGTAGCCCGCCTTGGTGAATTCATCAAACGCGTATTGAACCCAGGCGCGCTTGGTGTCCCAATCGGCAACCGGGCTCTCCACGTCGTTGCCCAACAGGTCTTTGCTGTAGACCGTGTTGAAGGGCAACTCCATCTGGTAAATCGTCACGCTCTCGGGTGACAGTTCCAACGTCTTCCGCACGTTCTCTCGCCAATTGTCCCAAGTCTCCCCCACCATCCCGGAGATCAGGTCGATATTGACATTCGGAAATTCGGCCGCGGTGATCCACTCCCAAGCGTTGAAAACCTGTTTGGAAAGATGGGCACGGCCATTCTCTTCCAAGATGGCATCGGAAAAATTTTCGACACCCAAGCTGAGCCGTGACACGCCCAACACATCGCGCAGCGTACGCACCTTGGTTTCACTCAGCGTTCCCGGTTCACACTCGAACGTCACCTCTTCGGCACCGTCCCAGGTGATGTGCTGCCGCAACCGGTCGGCCAATTTGGTGAGCTGCTTGGGAGAAAGAAAACTGGGTGTGCCACCGCCGAAATAGACGAATCGAAACGGTCGCCCGCCCATCACGGCAAGTTCGGCCACCATCGAGATCTCGTTGCAAAGCGCGTCGACATACCGCTGGACTTCGGCGGCGTTGACGTCGGTGAACACTTTGAAGTAGCAGAATTTGCAACGTTTACGGCAAAACGGAATGTGCAGGTAAAGCCCCAGCGGGGTGTCGGCACACGGCGGATTGTCCAGAGCCTGGCGCACCGCCGGCAGCTGATCCGTTTTCCACTGGCCGTAGGGCGGGTAGTTGGAGATGAAGTAGTTGCCAACTTCGGTCTTTTTGTCGCTCGCGGCGGAAGACATGCAAAGGCTGGGGAGAGGAGGAAAGGAACCAGGAAACGACCCCATTGTAGTATCGACCATCGTCGACCAGTTCTCTGAACTGGTTTGTGGGGCGATGCGATTTCGGAGAAATCGGCGGCGGTCGGCCTGTTCTCCGCTCCTGGCTACTCGGGCTCGTTGCGATTTCGGAGAAATCGCCGACGCTTAGCTGCCTTCGGCGGGGCCGAAGCATCGTACGACCCCTTCGTCATCGGCGATGAACAGCTTCCCCGAAGCAATCGCCGGCGCCGCCAAGAATGAACCTCGAATCTCGTACGACCACCGCTCGCTGCCATCGACGATCGACAATCGAATCAACCTGCCGTCGGTGGCGGCAATCCACACGTCTTCACCGGCGATCAGGGGAGAGGCATCGGCGCGGCGTTTCAAAGTGTGCCGCCATTTTCGCTGGCCAGTATCGATGGCGATCGCGTCGACCTGCTTGTACTGGCTGCTGACGATCACCAATTTGTCCGAAACCGCAGCGCTGCCGCGGTACTCTTGAGGCCGCTCTTCGTCCTCGTGTCGCCAAAGCTCTTGAGGCTTCTGCCAATCGAAGGCCAGGATGGCGCCGTCCATGATCGGCAGGAACGCTTTGTTTTTTCGCACCGCCGGTGTGCTTCCGGTCGGGCCACCCAGCGGAAGCGGCTCGGTCGCTGCTTTCCCGGTCTTCAAGTCAACGATATGAAGCCGCCCGTCACATCCTCCCAAGAAGGTACGATTCCCGGCGAGTGTCGGATTGCAGCGGATTTGATCGTCGGTCTGATAAGTCCATACCGGCGAACCATCTTTGGCTCGGAAACAATACAGCTTTCCATCCTGGCTGGTGACCAGCACGTTGGATTGATAGAAGGCGGCGGCGCCGTTGATTTCGCCGTCGGTCGTCTGCTGCCAGCGCTGCTGCCCGGTGGCGGCATCGATTCCATACAAATTGCCTTCGATGTCGCCGATCACCAGCAAGTCATCATGCACCGCCGGGGCCGCCAGAAAACCAGTGTCGTAATCCTTTCGCCAAATGTCCGATCCATCTGACTCCTTCACCACGTAGATCTGGCCCATCACGTCGCTGACAAAAACGCGACCGCCGGCAATCACCGGAGTCGTTTCGATCGCTTCGTCGGCCTTGAATTCCCACTGCACATCCAGCTGTTCGGCCAAGGACTGGGGGGTAAATCCTGTCGACTGGGCGTTTCCGCGTGGCAGCGGCCATTGGGTCCGATCGACCGGGCTCTGGGCAACGGCCGTCGTGGCACAGCAGAGCGATAGCGGAAACAACAATGCGGCTCGCAGGGAAATGGCGAAAACAGGAAAATCGTCGCTGGAATGGGGATGGTTCATGGAAAAAACGGGTGTTTTTGCGAAAAGAAACGTACAGATTGGCGATGGCGACGGTGATGTGGGAAAACGAATGAATAAACACCCCCGCTCGCTGTCTGGACCGCATCTATTATAGGCTTTGGCAGTTCGCCGGTATCCAAACCATCCTGAAAGGCGTGTCCGGCTGCATCACCGCCGTTTTTCATCTTCGTTTTTACCACTCTAGTCTTCTCGTTCATGATATGCGTTAGCCTTGGCCGCGCCCGCCACAAGCGGATGATCGCCGAACATCAATACCTGGTTGAACAAGGCGTACAGCTGTGTGAACTGCGGCTGGACTACATCGGCCGCGCGGTCAACCTGGGACGACTGCTGAACGATCGGCCTGGCCCGACGGTGGTGACCGTTCGCCGCCGCGAGGATGGCGGAAGATGGATGAAAACCGAACAAGAACGATTGATGCTGCTGCGCAGCGCGATCGCCACGGGAGTGGAGTACATCGATATCGAAGCCGACGTGGCGGCGCAAATCCCCCGTTATGGAACGACCAAACGGATCATCAGCTACCACGATTTCTCCGGAACCCCCGACAACCTGGAGGAAATCCACGAAGCGATGGCCGAGGAGGATGCCGACATCGTCAAGATCGCCACAATGGCGAATTCCTTTTCCGACAACGTCCGCATGATCCGGCTGTGCGAAAACGCGAAAGTGCCCACGATCGGGATCTGCATGGGCGAGATCGGAACGGTGACGCGGATTTTGGCCAATCGCGTCGGTTCCCCGTTCACCTACGCCGCTTACGGCAGCGGAAAACGGCTGGCGCCCGGACAGTTGGATTGGAAGGACATGACCGACCTTTACAACTACGACAAGATCGACAAGGGCACGGAGCTCTTTGGCGTGATCGCCGATCCGGTCGGTCATAGCTACAGCCCGCTGATTCATAACCGGGCCTTTCAGGATCAGCAGATGAACGCCTGCTATATCCCGTTCCGCGTCCCCAAAAGCGATCTACACAATTTCATGGAAAGCTGCCGCGAACTGGGCATTCACGGAATCAGCATCACGATTCCGCACAAAGAAGCGGCGATGGAGTTCTGCACGCAGGCGGAAACCAGTGCGACGGGAATCGGCGCCATCAACACGATGGTCATTCATGGCGACGACACGCTGGGATACAACACCGACTACCGCGCCGCGATGGACTGTATCGAGGAAACTTACAACATCGACAAGGAAGTCGAGCGGCCGTTGCAGGGCAAGAAAGCTTTGATCCTGGGGGCCGGCGGCGTGTCGCGAGCAGTCGCCTGGGGCTTGCGCCAACGCCATGCCGAAGTGATGATCAGTTCGCGAAATCACGAACGCTCGCAGATCCTTGCTGCCGAGATCGGCTGCCGGGCCATCGAGTGGGAGTTTCGGTACGATTTCAAACCTCATCTGCTGATCAACGGCACGCCGGTCGGAATGCACCCCGACGTCGATTCGTCGCCCTACAAATCTTCAGCGATGAACGAGTACATGGTTGTTTTCGACACGGTCTACAACCCAGAAAACACGCTGCTGATCAAACAGGCCAGACAGGCCAAGTGCCGAATCATCACCGGTGTCGACATGTTTGTGCGGCAAGCCGCCTACCAGTTCAAACTCTTTTCCGGGCGAGAGGCACCGGCGGCTTTGATGCGCAAGACGATCAAGCAGGCTACCAACCCGGTGCAATTGAATTGAGTTCCCCAGGACAAGCCGATTCGGACCCATCCTCCGCTTCCCCACCGCTAACCGAAGGGATTTCGGTCCGACAGGCGACCCCAGCCGACGCGGCGGCCATTGGCGCCCTGATGCGTCCCTACGTCATGCAACGATTGCTGCTGGCGCGGACCGAAGCCGAAGTGATCGAGCTGACGCGGCACGGTTTTGTGGCGATCAACGGCCAGGGCAAGTTGGTCGGGTTTGCCGCCATCGAGGTCTACAGTGCGAAACTCGCCGAGCTGCAATGTTTGGCGGTGGCCAAGGAATATCAAAGCAGCGGCATCGGACGGACCTTGGTCAACCACTGTGTCGATCGCGCACGAAGCCTGGGGGTGATGGAAGTGATGGCGATCAGTTCTTCGGAAGACTTCCTGCGCAGCTGTGGATTCGACTTTTCGCTGCCCGATCAAAAAAAAGCGCTCTTCTGCCAATTACGTCCCCGGCCGTCGCAGTCGTAGCTGTTCGCTGTACCGCCTTTTTCTTCTTTAGCTCCCCCTCTCCCACTCTCCCTCTCTCCCTCTCTTTCAAGTGGGAGAGAGGGAGAGTGGGAGCTTGAATAACAAAGCGTCGTTAGCGAGCTACGTCGTTTCATCTCGCAGCCACAGCGGCACCAGAAACAGCAAGCCGACGGCGGCCAGGATGACCCACGGCGAACTTCCGACGCCGGGCCAAAACGATACTTTCTGCAAAGTTCGCCAGGCCATGATCTGCAGAGTCAGCGCGACGGGCATCGCGATCGCCAACCTTCCCAACGCGTCAACTTGGGGCGGCAAAAGGGGCCGCAACAACAACGACAGGAAAGAGGCGACCACAATCACCACGGCAATCACGTGCCAACCGACCACGATCGCCGGCAGCGCGATGATCGCGATCAAATCGATCAACCGTCCGGTCCGACGGCCGAGCGGGTCGAGTTTCGGATCGGCTCCGGGACAAAGCGTGCGAGACAGATAGCGTCCCAACACCACCGCCGCGGCCAACGACGTCACGATTCGCAACAGAGCATCCAGGTGCAAACCGGCTGCCGACCAGCCGGGCGGATACTCGGTTTGCCAGGGCACAACCATCAAGTTCGGATAGGCCAACATCGGCAGGGTGGCCGCTGCCATTGCCAGCACCACCAATCGGGACGGCAAACGTTTGCCGTCCATTCGGATCAATCCGATTGCCCAGGCGAACGTCAGCGCCACCAAGTGGTACACCAGCGTGATCAGAATCACCCGATCGACTCGCGGCGTCCAGAACGGACCGCCATGCCAGTGAACCAGCTGGCCAGGCAGACTTAGCCGATAGAGTTCGAAAATTCCGACCAGGGTCAGAGAAAACCCGACGGCCGCTTCCACGATCGGGTACCGCACTGAAATGGGCAACCGACAAGTCCGGCATCGGCCACCCAATGCCAGCCAACCGAAAACGGGGAAGTTGTCGCGCGCTTTCAACTGCGTCTTGCATCGAGGGCAATAGGAACGCCCGTTGACACTTTCGCCTCGCGGCATCCGCCACGCCACCACATTCAAGAAACTGCCCACCGCTGAACCGATCCAAAACAGCCAGATGAAGATCACCACGTCGATCGTCCGCGGAACGATCAATTCATTGGCTTGCACCCAAGAGGAGCCGCGTGACTGAAAGTACGACAGCCCAAAGATGTACGCACAGATTGCCACGGCGATCGAAAGGATCACCAACAACAGCCTGGCGCGGATTCTTCGTCGCAAACGCCGCAAGTGGAAAGCCCTCCTGGTACGGATGGAAGTCACAGCCGAGCAGGTCGGCCAGCAAGCAGTCTAGCCGCGGTCGGTCACGGGGAGCTGGTCCGAGAAGAGCTTGCGCCAAGGTCGGATAGGCGGAGATTTTGGCGTCAACTTTGCGGCCGCCTGCCGTGCACCGCCGCACATCGGCCGCCGCGACACGTTAGAATCAGTTGGTGATTCCATGGGAAAGGTAAGGAACAGATGGAGGAAAATTCGAAGTTTTTCAGCGTGTCGCAGCTCGAGGGAACGACGGAGATTGTATTGGGTTCGGCTGATTTTGTGAGCCGACCGATCATCGTGTTGGCTCAAAACGAGCTGATTGACTTCATCGACGCGGAAAAACCTTCCAAAGTGGTGATCAATTTCAAGCATGTCAGTCATATCTCCAGCGAATTCCTTACCGCGATGCTGCGAATCTACGATCACGTGGTTGGTCAGGACGGCGAACTGAAACTCTCCCACATGAACGATTCAGTGATCTCGCCTTTCAAAATGACCAACCTGGCAGGAAGCCCTTTTATGATCTACGAAACAACTCCCCAGGCAATCGACGCCTTCTAATCCGAACTATGTCCCCCTCAAATCACATCCTTGTCGTCGACGATAGTCCAACCCAGCTTCGTCAGTTGCAGATGGTGCTTGAGAAGGAAGGATATCAGGTCAAGTCGGCCGTCGACGGCAAGCAGGCGTACGAGGCGATCCTGGCAGACCCGCCGGTGCTTGTCGTCACCGACCTTCAGATGCCGGGGATGAACGGCTTGGAATTGGTTGCGGCCGTCAGCGAAGGCTCTCCTTCGATACCGGTCATCCTGACCACCAGCCAAGGCAGCGAGGAGATTGCTGCCGAGGCGCTTCAAAAGGGCGCGTCGAGTTACGTTCCCAAGCGGGACATGATGTCGAACCTGGTGCCCACCGTACGACAGGTGCTGTCGGTCATCGAAGCAGCCCAATCGGTTCGCGCCATCGCCAAGTTCACCGTGGCCAGTTCCATCGAACTCCGCCTGGGAAACGACGAATCACTGGTCCCCAAAGTGATCGCTCGACTGGAACAGCCGCTGGTTGAATTGGAACTTTTTGATGAAGGCGATCGAATGCAGATCGCGATGGCGTTGGATGAATCACTGATCAACGCCATGGTGCACGGCAACCTGGAAGTCTCCTCGGAATTGCGACAGACCGACGACGGCAAACCGTACGTCGAGATGATCGAAAAACGGAAAGCGCAGTCGCCTTATCAAGATCGCAAGGTCCACGTTCGACTGCACGCCACTCCCACCGAGGCGACTTTTCTGGTTCGCGACGAAGGCCCCGGATTCGATCGCTCGATTCTTTGTGACCCCACCGATCCGGAAAATCTGGAAAAGGCCGGCGGTCGAGGATTGCTGCTGATCAACGCGTTCATGGATGTGGTGGAACACAATGATCTGGGAAACGAGATCACGATGATCAAACGCAAGACGGTTGACGCCCCGGAAGAATGACTGTCGGCCAGTTTTCCAAACTGGCTACGTATAGAACACGAAGCGATTTCGGAGAAATCGCCGACAGTCGGCCAGTTTTCCAAACTGGCTACGTATAGCGTATAGAGCACGATGCGATTTCGGAGAAATCGCCGACAATTTCTTTCTTGAAAATCGATGCCGATTCCTCCTGTTCGTCTGTTGGCAGCCAATGACGTTCCGATTCGTGACAGCGGTGACTATGTCCTCTACTGGATGATCGCTCAGCGGCGAACTCGCTTCAATTTTGCCCTCCAACACGCCGTCGATCGCTGCAAACGACTCGGCAAACCGCTGCTGGTCGTCGAACCTCTGCAAGCAGGTTACCGGTGGGCCGCCGACCGCATTCACCGGTTCGTGATCGAAGGAATGCGTGACAACGCAGCGGCGATCGAAAAATCGCCGGTCCATTACTTTCCCTACGTCGAACCCCAACCGGGGCGGGCGATGCCGCTGCTGCAAGCGCTGGCTGGTCGGGCCTGCACGGTGATCACTGACGAATTTCCCTGCTTCTTCTTGCCGCGGGTGATCGCGGTGATGCGGCGGCGAATTCCCGCTCACCTGGAACTGGTCGACAGTTGCGGCGTGATGCCGCTGCGGCGGGCCGATCGCACCTTCACCGTGGCTCACAGCTACCGCCGCTGGATGCAAAAAAATATCCTCGACGTGCTTCTTGAAATGCCGAAACCCAACCCGCTTGCGGGCGTGAAGCTACCGCCGCTGCCATCGCTACCAGACGCAGTGAACCGGCGATGGAAACCGGCAAACTTGGAGCAGCTACTGGAGACGGGTGGGCTGTCCGATATTCCGATCGACCACGAAGTCCTTCCCACGCTGTCAGCCGGCGGACCGCGGGAGGCGGGCCGAAAGTGGAAAACCTTTCTGCACGATTCTCTGGACAACTACGACGAACAGCGCAATCACCCATCCCGACCATCGACGTCGGGGCTGAGCCCCTTTCTTCACTTCGGACACATCTCGGCGCATCAGATGGCTGCCGACCTGCTGGACCACGAAGACTGGACACCCGACAAGGCGTCGTCGCCCCATGGGAAAAACCGTGGATTCTGGAACGTCAGCAGCTCTGCCGAAGCGTTTCTTGATCAACTGCTGACCTGGCGTGAGGTGGGTTTCAATCTCACCCATCGTCACCCTGACAGCTACGACAAGTACGACTCGCTTCCCCACTGGGCGCTACAGACCCTGGACCAGCACAGCGGCGACCGCCGCCCCCACCTTTACACGTTGGAGCAATTCGAGCGGGCGGAAACCCATGATCCTCTGTGGAACGCGGCGCAGAGAGAACTGGTGACCACCGGCGTGATGCACAACTACCTGCGAATGCTGTGGGGCAAGAAAATTCTCCACTGGACTCCCTCGCCCCAACAGGCGCTGGCGGTGATGATCCAGCTGAACAACAAGTACGCCCTCGACGGTCGCGACCCCAACTCGTACAGCGGCATTTTTTGGGTGCTGGGACGCTACGACCGAGCCTGGGGCCCCAAGCGGCCAGTCTTCGGCAGCGTCCGCTACATGACCAGCGACAGCACCCGCAAAAAACTCAAACTGGGGGACTATCTGACGCGATTCGGCCCCAACGCCTGAGCTGGACTCACAAAAAAGGGGTCAGGACCCTTTTTGGGGCCTTAGGCAAGAGAGAGGAGAGAGTCCGGGTTGGTCACGAGTTGAGATTAGTTGGGTGGCACCAAATGGAAATTCGTTGGGTGGCACCAAATGGAAATTCGGTGACTGACGGCGGGGACCGCCGTGCTACGATGCTCCACAAACAATCCAACGGGCTTGCCTGCACGCAATTACCGGGATTTCGGCCGAAAGGCCTTGCCCAGACCCGGTGCGGCCTATAAATTTCTCGATTCCTCGCATTTCTGCCGAGGCACCAAAAACAGACATCGTTCCTCCACTCCAGCGGGCTAGTTGATCTCGTGGTTGCACAACCAACCTTCATGGCAAAGCCGGGCCAAGTCGAAAAACAATGGCTGATTGTCGACGCAGCTGACGAGGTGCTCGGACGTTTGGCGAGCGACATTGCTGTTCACTTGATGGGCAAACACCGACCGCAATACACACCTCACGTCGATTGCGGCGACTTCGTGATCGTCGTGAACGCGGAAAAGGTCCGGATGACCGGCAAGAAAATGGATGCCCGGCACTACACCTGGTACACCGGATATCCTGGTCTTCGCCTGGAAAGTTACGGCGACCGGCAGCAACGAAAGCCGGAAGACCTGATCTACCACGCTGTTCGTCGGATGCTGCCCAAGAACAAATTGGCGTATCAGATGATCAAAAAGCTGAAAATCTACACCGGCCCCGACCATCCGCACGCCGCTCAGCAGCCGCAGCCGATGGAACGAACCGGCAAGAAGATCAGCTGATCGACCCTATATTTGCAAGCAAAATACCGGCAAATCCCACCACCACAACACACTTGATTCTTCATGGTCGCGGTCAAAAAGGACAAAATCAACGGCGATGCACTCGGCACAGGTCGTCGCAAGAGCAGCGTCGCAAGAGTTCGCGTGCGTGCCGGCGACGGCAAGTTCACCGTCAACCAGCGTCCGATCGAAGAATATTTCGTCAACGACCAAGATCGGCAGTGGATCACCAGTACGCTGGCGGCGGTCGAGTTTTCGGACAAGGTCGATGTTTTGGTACGAGTGTCCGGTGGTGGGACGACTGGTCAAAGTGGCGCTGTCCGAATGGGTTTGGCTCGTGCTTTGGTCAGTTACGACGAATCGCTTCATGAAAAACTTCGCGACGGCGGCTTTTTGACTCGCGATTCGCGCATGAAGGAACGAAAGAAACCGGGCTTGCGGGGTGCGAGGCGCGGTGTCCAGTTCAGCAAACGTTAAGATTGCGTTGGCCCGTTTCTGATGACGGGCGGACAACTTCCTGCTATAACCGCTGTTGAAGCTTGATTTTTCAGGGGTAGTCGAGCTGTCGCCGGCTTGCCCGGTGAAAAAAAATGCGCCGTGAAATTCAGCATTGGCGCGTATTGTCCTGATGTTTTGGGTGAATCGAGAATATTTCGCCCAGTGATCGTCGACCTTGGTTGTGGCCAGCGCCGGAAAATCGCCCCCATATTTTGGGACGATTGCTTCCGGTCGATGCAGGCGATGGCTGGTCGGCGCCGCTATGTTCCAGAGGAGATTTTGTAACTTGGGAAAAAAAGAAGAGGCCTTCGAGGTCGAAGGCACCGTCACTCAGGCGCTCGCCAACACCCGATTTCGTGTCCAGCTAGAGACGGGGTCGGAGGTGATGGCTCACGTTGCAGGCCGAATGCGGAAGCACTTCATCCGCATCGTCCCTGGCGACAAGGTTCGCGTTGAACTGTCGCCCTATGATCTGACCAAAGGTCGAATCGTTTACCGAGAGCGCTAGGTTTCTTCTTCAAGCCGCGGGTAGCGAAACTCGCCAAGGGTTTCGGCGGGGCCGAGATTCACCGAAAGCCTTGGCGACTTTCGCTACCGCCTAAGAAGGCGACTTTCGCTACCGCCCCAGGAAGCACGGGTGTCGGCTTGCCGCTTTTCGGGCCAGGGGCGAAACTGTACCTCGATCAGGCAGGTATCTGTTGGTGAAGTGACGCCGTGAATCGTCGGCACGTTGGTCAACGTGGCTGGTTTGCGCGCCCTCCCAACCACGGATATCGGCCCTTTTGCGCTGTGCATTTTCCATCCCTGGAAAAGGCATCTTCGGCAACGGGGTCACAAGCCTGCATTCGGCGGGACGAAAACAAATCCGCATTTTTTGCCTACTGCTCTCCCAAGAGGATGATTTCAAAAATGGGTTTCTCGATTCAACCGACTCGCCGTCGAGTGGCCGGTCTTCCGAAGATCTTGCACCAAGGTTTGATCGCTTTGGTCATCGCGGTCACCGCGACTGTTGCGGTGACCCCTGCCAGTGTGATGGCCCAAGACACCGATGGGCTTGATGCGACCGAACCGGTAGTCGTTGTCACTCTGGGGTCAATCAACAAGTTGATGCAAGACGTCAACTACATGACCGGCGCCATGGGCCAGGCTCAGGCCGGTGGAATGTTCACCATGATGGTCGGCACTTTCACTCAAGGGATCGACACGACCAAACCGATCGGCGTCCTGGTGCCGCTGGTCAACGGTGCCCCCCAACCGATCGCGCTGGTTCCCACCGCCGATGTGAAAACAGTTCTGAAACGCTTGGAAGCGCAGACTGGACCAGCGGATGAGCTGGATGACGGCACGCTGGTGATCGCCCTTGGCGCCAGCACCGTGTTCATTCGACAAGTGGGCAATTGGGCAGTGCTCGCGCCGCGGCGGCAACTTCTGGACTTGGCGCCGGCCGATCCGATGCAGGCCTTTCAAGGCATGGGCAACGACTATGACATTGCTTTTCGTTTGAAGATGCAACAGGTGCCGGCTGAAACCCGCAAAATGTTGACCGCCCAAATTCGTCAAGGATTTGAACAGGCGATGGCACAACAAGGTGACGCCGAGGCGGAAGCAGCGCGAGAGATGGCGGAAAGCTCTCTCGATCAGCTCGAACAGGTGATCGACGAAACCGACGAACTGCGTTTTGGCTTCAACATCGACCAATCGGCCAAACACATCTCGTTCGACGGGTCGTTCACCGCGGTGCCCGGTTCCCAGCTGGCCGCGATCTATGGAGGCCAGCGGGCGATTCCTTCGCGGTTTTCTTCCGTGATCCGCGCCGATGCCGCCGCCTACTATCACGCCGCTACCTCGATCACGCCCGAAGCGGTCGAGCAGACTCGAACCACACTCAAAACCTACCTGACCGCCATCAACAATTCGATCGCCGACGAAGACAACTTGAATTCGCAGCAGCGGGCCGAGTTGTCTGAAATGATCGAACGCATCAGCGATCTTGCTCTGGCGTCGATCGAAGAGGGCAAAGCAGACGTCGGCGCGCTGTTGCTTGCCGACCAAAACGATTTTCGATTCGTGTTCGGATCGTTCGTCTCCGACGGAGACGAAGCGGCTCAAATCGTCAAGGATCTTGCCGAAAAGGTGAAGAGCGAGCCCGATGCTCCCAGCTTCCAATTTGACACCAGCAATTACAAAGGCATTTCGATGCACCTGATCGAAGCGGAAGTCCCGGCCGGTGAGGACGAAGCTCGACAGGTCTTCGGAGACACGCTACGAGTCCACATCGGTACCGGCAAAAAGGCGGTGTTCCTGGCGGTCGGCAATGAAAGCGAGGCGCTGATGAAAGAACTGATCGATCAAGGCGATTCGGACAATTCGCGAAATCGTCCTGTCGGTCAGTTGAAAATGACCCTTTTGCCGATCCTGCAGTTCGCCCAGTCGATTGAATCGAATGACGCCTTGTCCGCCGCTATCGACGCACTGTCACGAGCTCCGGATCCAGGCGAGTTGACGGTTGTTTCCAATGTGATTGAAAACGGCGCGACGTCGAAGATGATCATCGGCGAAGGGCTGTTGCAGGCGATTGGAGCAGCAGTTCGCCAGTCACAGCAAGCAGGTTTGCAACAGTTCTAAGTGAACTTCACTGCGGTCGATCATGCGGCCAGGGCTCGACGGGCCCTGGCCGTGTTCATTGCCACTTCAGCATGATCGTATCCACTCCTCCGCTTTCCACCGATCGAATATGCCATCGAAAAGGAAAAGTTTTGTCATCGCGACCGGTGCGGTGCTTGTCGTTGCCGTGGGGATCGTATGGCGCAACAAGCAGACCGCCGCCGTGCCGTCGACCGAAACCGTTCCGGTCGAGGTCCAGCAGGCTGATTTGGCGACGGTGCAGATGACGATGGCCGAAGTGCTGGACATGGCGCGCGCCGCTCGCCAGCACATGGAGCAGACGCTGGACGATTACACCGCGCGATTCGTCAAACAGGAATTGGATACCAGTGGTACGTTGAGCCCAGAAAGCGAGCTCTTCATGAAGGTGCAGACTCGTTTGCGCGGTGAGACACAAACCGCGCCGATGCGAGTCTACCTGCGATTCGTGGCTCCCGAAGCGAACAAAGGCCGAGAAGTTGCTTGGGCGGAAGATCTCAATGACGGCCAAATGGCGGTTCATGAGAACTACTTTCCGCTGAACTTGAAGACGATCTGGCTGGACCCCAACGGCATCATCGCCATGCAGGGACAGCGGTATCCGATCAGCGAAATCGGCCTGGTGCGGCTGGTGGAAAAACTGATCGAACGTGGCGAGGAGGATCGCGACAATCCCGATATCCAAGTGACCCTGACCCGTGATCACACGATCGGTGATGTTCCCGCCGAATTGATCCAGGTAAAACGCGGCACGCCGACCGAAAAGGAAGACGATTTTTCGCTCGCCGAAATCTCGATCGACCCCCAGCGGCAGTTGATCCTTCGCTATCGCAGTTTCGGCTGGCCCGAAGAGGCCGGCGCGGACGCACCACTGTTGGAATCGTACACCTACCACGACGTCAAAACCAACGTCGGCCTGACCGAAAAGGACTTCGATCCCAAGAACCCCGAATACGAATTCCCCAAATGAAGTAGGCCGACTTGTCCCAAGTCGGCGAACATTGTCGGCGATTTCTCCGAAATCGCTTCGTAGCCAGGAACGGAAAACTGGCCGGCGGTATAGATTCGCCGACTTGGGACAAGTCGGCCTACTCGTCGGGTGCTCTTAACCCGAAGGTGTGGATGTCTTCGAAGTGTACTTTTCCGCTGGGCGCGACCAGTTGAACAAACCGGTTGGCGGCGTCGGGATCGGACCGGAGACTACCGACGATTTCGTTGTTGAAAAAGACGTACCAGTAACCAGCCTGCTGTTCGACTCGAATGTACTGATACTGGGGACCGTCCGAATCGGATGTCTCCGGCAATCGTAGCGGCTCACCTCGCGGCCGAAAGTCACCTTTGAGTCCATCGCGGGTTCCCAAGACAACTTGCTGTCGATCGTAGCGAACGACGAAGCGACGGGCGTTATCGAAGTCTTGCTGAACAAATCCAAAATGCACTTCGGCGGCGCCGGCTTCTTGAAGGTCGATGCCGACGCTCATCGCCACCGCATCGGCGATCCCTTGCTGGGCATCGGGCGGCGTTGGAATTGCCTTGGCCCACGAACCATTGGATCCTTGCAAGATCACGCCCCCTTCGGCATCGGTTCCCCGGCTCCACAATCCCGACTGTGACAGCAAGTCGACATCCTGGCCATCGAACAAAGGCTGCTGCCACCCGGTTTGCACCAGCACCGGGTCCGGAGCGGCGAACAAACCTTGTCGCATCGCCAACGAAACGGTGGCCACCAGCACCAGCAGAATCAAAGCGATGCCTCCTATCCGGATCAGCCGCTTTTTCCCATCGCCGGCGATCCCAACGGCGCGACCGGGCGCGGTGGCCGCCGTGCCCCCTTGAAGTCGGTCGATTCGTTCGATCAACAACTGATAACTATCGATTCGATCGTCCGGATCGGCCGCCATCATCTCGTCGATCAACGTACGAACTTCGGCGGGCAGATTGGGGGGAAGCAGATCAGCGTCGTACTTTTTGCCGGTCAGTTTGGCCGTGATCAACTTCGAGACGCTGGTCTCTTTCAACGGCGGTTTGCCGGCCAACATGTTCACCAATGTCGCACCGAGGGCGTAGATGTCAGCGCGGTGATCGACCGGGTCGCCTGAAAGCTGTTCGGGCGCGCAAAACATGGGTGTCCCCAGCGCCGCCCCGGTCATGGTCAACCGAGTCACATCTTCCTCGGCATCGGCCTGTGCGCTGAGTCGAGCCAAACCGAAATCGGCGATTTTGACCAACGGAACGCCGGGCGGCAGATCGTAGCCTGCCGGAGCATCGGTCAGGATCAAGTTACCAGGCTTGATGTCGCGATGAATGATTCCCTGAGCGTAGGCGTGGGCCAGTCCGGAAGCGGTCTGGCGAATGATCGACAGGGAGGTCGCCACATCGATCGCCCCCTGCTGATCCAATTGTTGCCGCAGATCGATTCCCCGAACCAATTCCATCACCAGGTACAAGCGCCGGTTGTGCGATCCTGAATCGAAGGCGCTGACGATGTTGGGGTGCTGCAGGCGGCCAATCGCGGCTCCTTCCTGATGGAACCTGGCCGCCACGTTTTGTTCCACCAGCCGGCTTTGCAGGATCGCCTTGATCGCCACATCTCGCTCCAGATGAGGCTGATGCGCCCGGTAGACCACTCCCAATCCGCCGTAGCCAAGCACATCCAACAACTCGAACCCCGGCGCCATCTCTTTGGGCGCCGCAAAGGCTTCGGCGATCTCCGCTTCGATCGGTTTCATCATTCCCGATTCGATCGCCAGCTGAGCCGGTGTGAGCGATTTTTCAGCCGACTCGCGGCGCAACGTTTCTACTTGATGATCGGTAAGCAACTTGCGTGCCAGCGCAGCCGAGATGAACGCATCCGATTTTTCAGCATCAAAATCAGAATCCATGGCGCGGTCGTTTTTTCCTCTCGCAAGTGGTCTGCCTGCACGCACACTCAGATTTTTGCGTGCCAGCCATGGTGGCCACGTTGATGTGTGTCGAGAAACGCTTCTATTGCAAGCTATCCAACTGAGCCAACAATGCCTTGATGGACGGACGGTCGCTGGGATCCCTTCCCACGTACGACAGGGCGACTCGCCCCTGTTTGTCAATGATAAACGAGGAGGGAAACGCTACCTGCGCCGCAATGTCCAATCGTTTCACAGCAGCAAGGTCCTCGTCAAGCAACACCGGGAACGGAAAGCTGCTTTTGGCAGAACCGGCCAGGCTAGCCTGGCGAAACGATTCGATTTGACCCTTCTGGCCAGGGTAGACCAACAGGACTTCCGTGTTCCGCTTGGTGAATTCTTCGTAGTTGGCAATCAACCGCGACGTTTGAGTGGTGCAGTAGGGACAGAGCTGACCCGAAAAACCACGGGTAAATACCAGTAAAACGTTCTTATCCCCCACGTAATCGGCCAGGCGAACCGCCTCCCCCTCGGTATCGACAAATTCCAATTCCGTGACCGCTGCCGCATCCTCACGGTTGCTTTCCACCTCGTCAAAGAATTCAACGTCCCGGGGGTTGAAGGAGGGGCTGGAGTAGGGCTTCGGCTTGGTATCACAGCCAAACGAACCGACTGCCAAGGTGGACAGCAGTAGCGCGAGGAAAACTGAGTGACGTGCCATGGAGCCAATCCACCATGCCGGTTGGTCGGTCGAGACGGTTGCCGTTTTACGACTCAGTATAGCGATTTTGGCGACCCGCTCGATGTGGGCCGGCTCTCACGTGGTGTATTCGGAATTGAACCGGACGTATTGGACGGTCAGGTCGCTGGACCAAAAAGTCGCCTTTCCCGGCCCCTCGCCCACTTTCAGCTGGATGACCACTTCCGGTTGCCGTTTCATCATTTCGCTCAAAGCCGCCGCATCAAAATCTCTTGGCGCCCCGTTTTCGTAGATCAGCCGGTCGCAGATCTTCAGGCTGGTCCGGTCGGACTGCACCACTGCATCGGCATAGCCTGCTGCGGACACGATTCGGCCCCAATTGGGATCGCCACCGGTGACGGCGGTTTTTACCAGCGGGCTGGCAGCGACCGTGCGGGCGATCCTTTCGGCTGACGAATCATCCGCCGCACCTTCCACTTCCATCGTGATGACGTGCGAAGCACCTTCGCCATCGGCGACCAACTCCTTGGCAAGTTGAATCGAAATGCCGTTGACGGTTTCGGCGAGCCGCCGCAGATCTTCACCCGATAGCGGTGAGCCGTCGCCACTGGCCAGCAGCAACAACGTGTCGTTGGTGCTGGTGTGCCCATCGACGCTGCAGCGGTTGAAACTGATCTTCGCCGCGTCGGCAATCAATTGCTGAGCGTCCTTGTCAGTGACCGCCGCGTCGGTGCAGATCACGGCCAGCATCGTGGCCATGTTGGGCGAAATCATGCCGGCACCCTTGGCCATCGCGGCAACCCGAATTTCATCACGCCCATCATCGAGGCGAAACTTGCCAAAGGCGACTTTCTTTCCTTGGTCGGTCGTCAAGATTGCTTCGGCAGCGGCATCAAAGGCGGATCGATCGGACGCCGGTTCGGCACACACTCGATCAATGCCTTCGCGAACTCGATCCATCGGCAGCGTTGTGCCAATCACTCCGGTACTCATCACCAGCACATCGGATGGACGGCAGCCAATTTTCTGAGCAACCCGGTCGCACATCTCGGCGGCATCCAGCATCCCTTGTTCGCCGGTACATGCATTCGCGTTGCCGCTGTTGGTGACAACGGCGCGAATCGATTTCGACGGTGTGCGCTGCTTGCACAAAACAACCGGCGCAGCAACCACCTGATTCTGCGTATAGACTCCGGCCGCGGTCACGGGTCGGTCGGTCACGATCGCCGAAAGATCCGGTTTTCCGCTTGGTTTGATACCGCTGGCGGCTGCCGAAAATCGGAAACCGTGGGGCAAGTCGTCGGCCATGCTATTCAATTCACCAAAGCTTCCGGGATATTTTCATCAATCGGGACCGATTTCACGCCCCGCCAAGAATCGTTCAACAGAGATCGCTGCTGCTGAGATAATGTTGTAGGTTTGACGCCGCGGAACAATACCGCTGCTGTTTCTGGCGGGAAGGCCCCCTCTTCGCCGTGGCAACCTTGGATTTTTGATTTTTGTTTTGAATCACACAGCCACTCTCTCCCCATCCGATCCGGATGTGCAAACCGAATACCTTGTTCAGACCTCTGGATTGAGCAAGCGTTACGGCGACGTTGACGCCTTGTCGGCCTGCACGGTTCGCGTACAGCGAGGCGAAATCTTCGGGCTGCTCGGACCTAACGGCGCGGGCAAGACGACCCTGATCCGCCTGCTGCTTGGTTTTCTGCATCCCAGCAGCGGATCGTGCCTGGTGGGCGGTGTCTCGCCAACCGTCGACGGGATCGCGGTACGCCGCCAGGTCGCCTATTTGCCGGGCGATGCAAGGCTGCCCCGGCACATGCGCGGCAATGGAGTATTGCGATTTTTTTCGGAGATGCACCTGGGTGGATCGCTCGACCGCAGCCTGGCGATCGCCGATCGGCTGGAACTTGATTTGCGCCGCCGGGTCGCCTTCATGTCGACGGGAATGCGTCAGAAGCTCGCCCTGGCCGTCGTACTGGGGCTCGACACGCCTCTGCTGATCCTGGACGAACCAACCGCCAACCTTGACCCAACGGTGCGCGGCAGCGTGTTGGAACTGGTGCTTGCCGCGCGAGACGCCGGACGAACGGTGATGTTTTCTTCCCATGTGTTGGGCGAAATCGAGGAAACATGTGATCGTGTGGCGTTCTTGCGAAACGGAACCTTGGCTCACGAATTGACCATGTCCGACCTGTTTCAACGTCATCGCATCACCGCCGCGGCGACCGACAGCGCGATCCAGGTACCAGAAGAGTTTTCCGATCGAGTGAAGGTTGCCACGATTCGATGGGGCGATCATTCGCATCTGCAAATCGATACCGCAGGCGACCTGGCGCCGCTGCTCTCCTGGATCGACTCGCTGCAACTGCAAAAAGTGCGAGTGGAACCGCTGGGATTGCGCGCTGTTTACGACGCCGTTCATGACGGCCGAGAGGTGCAAGTTTGATGGCGATCGGCAAATCCAACAGCTGGAGGCAAAACATCGGTGATTGATCGAGCACTCGTGCGGAAGTACATCAGCCAATCGATGCTGCTGTTTTTATCCTGTGGCGCCGCGCTGTTTTCCTTTGCCTGGGTCCGGGTCTGGGTGGTCAGTTTGTTGGACATGGGACAGTTCCAGACCATTCTGGATCAGTTTCGTGAATTCGAAAAATTTGCGCCGATCGAATTCGATGCATTGTTCACTTATTCGGGACGAGTCGGTTTGACGTTTGACGAACCGATCGTGATCCTTTGCACGGTGATCTGGTGTTTTGCTCGCGGCAGCGATGTGGTCAGCGGCGAACTGGGACGCGGGACGCTGGAAATGCTGCTTGCCCAGCCGATCAAACGGCGCACCCTGCTGATGTCTCACGCCACGGTCTCCATCGTCGGGCTGGTACTGCTTTGTTTGTTGGTCTGGGCTGGAATCGGTGCCGGCATCTATGCCACGACTCTGCAAGAAACGGTTCCGCCCCCGTCGGTTCGAGTACCGCTGATCAACCTCGACTTGCCGCTATCGACCGGCCAGCCGATCAAGCAGGAAGTACCGCTGCGAGATCGCGTCGACGTGCGAACGTATGCAGCGTCTACGTTTCACCTGTTCGCTTTCGGCTTTTTTCTTTTGGCGCTGTCAACCATGCTCAGCTGCTTTGATCGATATCGCTGGCGCACGATCGGTTTCGTGGTTGGATTCTATGTATTGCAACTGGTGATGTTCGGATTGGGGAAGGCTGCCGAATCACTCGAGTGGCTGTTGTCGGCCACCTTCTTCAGTTGCTACAAACCGCAAAAGATGACGTCTCTGGTCGCCGACGGAGGATTGTCGGCACCCTGGAGCCTCTCGCAGCCCGTTCCCGATGCATCGCTGCCGCCGTTGGTTTATCCGGCTATCCTGTTGGTGATGGGTTTGATCTGTTACTGGATCGCCGACAACAAATTCAACCGACGAGATCTACCGGCGCCGCTGTAGCCATTTGTCGGTAGGATACTTTGCTACGAAGCAAACCTACCGCCCGATTTGCGGAGACAACTTGATGGAGAAATCTCGCGCCGTCACCTTCTCCCTCCGCTCGATGCTGGTGATCGTCTTTCTGGCCGCGATCGGGATTGCGACCTATCGGAAGTTTTACGTCCCGCCCTTGAGTGAAATCGAAGGAATCAAAATCCTCCACACTCGCAAGCGGGGCCACGACATCGTTTTTGATCGAAACGCCACGAGCCGCACTGCGGATCACCTGGTGGGCCAGCTGGAAGAACAAACATCGCTTTGGTTCTACGATTCGGTCTACGACTCGCCCAGCGATCCCGGTGCCTTTGTGGAAATCCTGTTTTATGCGGGCGAGTACTGGGTCAAGCTTTCCAACCACGGCTGGTCGACCGACTGGCTGCCGGTCACTCGTGACGAAGCGGTGGAATACCTCTGGGCGTGCCGCGGCGACAACGGCCCAGACCGCAAGAACTCGCTGTTGAAGGAAGGAATGTGGCTGCGACAAGATGTCGAGCCACCGAAGAAGCTGGACCGCAAACTGACAAATGCGGCCCTGGAGTTCATCCGATCCAGGATCGAGTAACCGTCGGCGATTTCTCCGAAATCGCTTCGCAGCCAGATCGTCGGCGATTTCTCCGAAATCGCTTCGCAGCCAGTTTGGAAAACTGGCCGACAATCGTACAGCTGGGCTCGGCCCCGATTTCTTCCCAAAAAGCCGGTTCAACTGTCCCTTGATGATTTGCCCGCCGCCCGCTACATTTGTGCCTCCAAATTGGTTTTGAAAAGACACCCGCAGAGCAGAATCTGATGGCACATAAGAAGGGACAAGGCTCCAGCCGCAACGGTCGCGATTCCAACGCACAGCGCCGCGGCGTCAAGAAATTTGGCGGCGAACGAGTACAAGCCGGAAACATCCTGGTCCGCCAAGTGGGCACCAAATTCCACGCCGGAAAAGGGGTTGGACAAGGCAACGATTACACACTGTTCGCTCTGGTGGACGGCGAAGTGATGTTCGACCGCAAAGGCCGCCGAGTCAACGTGATGGCAACCGACTGAATCGAACCGACCGAACTTGGATGAAAGACGCCTCCAGATTTTGGGGAGGCGTTTTTTATTGCGCCGCTTGCTCCGCCAACACAATCGCCCCCATCACACCTGCTTGGGCACCCAGCTTCGATTGGACGACTTGCACGTTGTCGGTAGGAAACATCCCTACTCGCTGAGTGACCACTTGCGATACCGTGTCGGTCAACCACTTCCCAAGCTCCGCGACTCCGCCACCCAAAACCACCAGGTCGGGATGAAGCGTGGTGACGACGTTGGCGGCCGCGATGCCGATGAAAGTCGCAGCCCGAACGAGCGCGTCGTGCACGTGCGAATCCTCCTCAGCAGCCTCGGCCATCTCGCCAGGAGTCACCCGATCGGCGATTCCATCGACGATTTCATGCAACCGGGGCGCCAGCCCCATCCGCATCAACTTGATTCCTTCGGCTGCGATCGCCGGGCCGCTTGCCAGCGTTTCCAAACAACCTCGGTTTCCACAACCACACTTGGCACCATCGGGGACGATCGTCTGGTGACCAATCTCACCGGCGCTTCCCAACGGTCCCAGCCGAAGCTGTCCGTCGATCACCACACCGCCGCCGACACCGGTGCCGAGTGAAAAGAAAGCCATCGTCACGTCGGCCCAGTCCTTTCCATGGCCAAAACGAAGCTCGCCCAACGTCGCCGTGCGAACATCATTCAACAATCTTACCGGACAGCGCAAATGGTCGCGAAGCATCGCGACCACCGGAACATCGCGCCACTGCGTCGGCAAATTGGGCAGGAATTTGGTCGTTCCCGCGTGCCGGTCCACCAAGCCTGGCACGCCCATTCCCAAACCCCTTAAATCGTCCGCCGCGGTGCCCGATGAAGACAACAGCGTTTGAACCAATTCAGCAATTCGTCCGATCACGGTATCGGGACCGTCGTGTGAACGGGTCGCAATCGATCGGCTAGCCAAAACCTGCCCGGCCAGATCGGTCACGACGGCGTTGATCGTCGTGCCCCCCAAATCGACACCCGCATACACTTCGCCCATGTTGTGCGTGCAACTCATCACTTGAACATTATGTCTTCCGCCAATCTGCGGAAGCCCTTTTTTCGCGGGAACACGCTCTATTTTTCCGCTATCTCGCAGTCGATAGAACACTTCCTTCATCTTATTCTCCGATGTGATCCCGGTCAGCTCGCGAGCTGTTCGATTGTTGATCCCACCTGGTTGGAGTCTCGCCTTCGGCTCGAGGCCGGACGTATGTCAGGAGATCGGAAATGCTCGGATCCGAGCGACTGGCCCTAAATCATCTCAGCTACGACCTGAATTGAACTGAAATCATGAAACTTCTGGCAGATATGTCATCCGGCATACGTGTAGGTTATCGTTACACCGTTAATCTCGATAATCTTCCGGTACGATGGCTTGGAGCATTCCTGAGACAAGAGCGAGCATTCTCCTACGGGTCAGTGATCCGCAGGATCACGAAGCGTGGGAGGTTTTCGAGTCCATATATAGGCAAGCGATCTTTCGGGCTGCACGCGCCTCCGGTCTCCAAGACGCGGATGCAGACGACATCGCCCAGATCGTTTTGGCAGGGCTCGCCGGACGAGAGTGGCAGTTCAAACCGGATGTTGACGGAGCCAGGTTTCGCACTTGGCTGGCAAAGGTTGTTCGGAATGCAATCATCGATCACTGTCGTAGTCGGCGTCGGCACGGTCAGCTTGATCCGATAAGGGAGGAATCGGCGGTCTACAGGGATCCGTTCGACGAGCACCTGGAACTTGAGTATCGACGCGAGGTGTTCCTTCGGGCCGCGAGAATCATCCGTTGTGAGTTTTCCTCAAGCGCCTGGCAGTGCTTCTGGATGACAGCGGTCGAAAATCGAACTGTTGCGGAGGTATCACAAGAGCTGAATCGTTCAGTTGGGTCGATCTACACCAACCGCTCGCGGATCATGCGAAGGCTGAAGGATCAAGTAAGGAGGTTTGACGACGCATTGGACGGTGAGCTATGACGAGCCAGACAAATCACCTCAGCAGGGAAGAACTTACGGAACTGCTTGAAGAGACCCTACCGCATAACGACCAGCTGCGAATCGAGGAGCACCTCAGATCGTGCGAATATTGCCGGAGACGAGTTTCCGACCAGGGCGCGGAACCTCGGTGGTGGCATGCCGTGTCGGCCTATTTGGGTGACACAGGAGAGCTACGCGGTGCAAAGTCGCAAGCGTCACCGGAATTGCAGGAGATAGCAACCCTTCTATCCCCGACGGACGACCCTCGCATGCTGGGGAGAATTGGCGGCTACGAGATCGCGGGCATTGTCGGCAGCGGGGGAATGGGAATCGTCCTCAAGGGCCTCGACGTTTCACTCAACCGGTACGTCGCTATCAAGCTACTGAGACCAAGCCAGGCACCATCCGTTTCGTCACGCCTTCGTTTCGAGCGTGAAGGGCGCGCCGTGGCGTCGATCGTTCACGAAAACGTGATCGCGATCCACGGCGTTTCCGAGGTGAATGGGATCCCGTTTTTGGTAATGCCCTATTTAAGAGGCGAATCGTTGGCGGCGAGCATTGCACGGCGTGGCCCGTTTCGTCTTGAAGAGATTTTGCGAGTCGGGTGCCAGATCGCAGGTGGCTTGGCCGCGGCACACGCGCAGGGCGTTATTCACCGTGATGTGAAGCCAAGCAATGTATTGCTAGAGAACGGACTCGAGCGTCTTAAGTTGACCGATTTTGGGTTGGCACGTGCGGTGGATGACACGGAACTGACAAAGTCAGGAACTCTGGCTGGCACGCCGGAGTACATGTCACCCGAACAAGTGATGGGAGAGGTGCTGGATGCTCGAAGCGACCTGTTCAGCCTGGGGAGTGTCCTTTGGACTTTGAGTACCGGCCGTCCGCCGTTTGTCGCAGATTCCTGTTACGGTGTGATTCGACGGATTGTCGAGTGTGAAACAACATCCGTGCGCCAATTCGATCCTGCACTGCCTCTATGGTGGGAATACTTCGTCGCCAGACTCATGCGTAAGTGCAAGGGCGAGCGTTTCTCGTCTGCCTCGGAAGTCGAGGATTTGTTGCGATGCTGCCTTGCGCATCAACAAGATACGAAGAATCCTCTGCCCAAGGAGCTCACTCGCACTAGGCCATCTCAACGAAATCGTGGCCGTCGTCTAGCGTGGTTGGTGACGATAGCAACTGTATTGCTCGGCGCCTATTACGCCGCTACTCGCAACCGAGACGACGTCTCCGACCGACAAGCCCTGGGGATCGACCAACACAAGTGGGTACATGATACCCCGCTCCCGCCGGTTACTAGGTGGCACGATGGCACGGACGAGACGCTTGGGAACCTTAGCGAGCGATTGAAGCATCTCCAACGAACACCGTGACCAGCGATCCGGATTCTCACTCTTTTACAACGAAGGAAATCGCAATCATGAGACACCCAATGAATCTCCACGAGATGATGTTCATCGGCATAGTGGCTCTTGCGTTCGTAACGACGCAAACGGTTCAAGCGCAGTCCGCAAAATCAGGTTACGAGAAACTGATGGCCGAGGCCGCAGAGCTTGCGACAAGATGCGCGAAACTCGACGAGACATCGGCAGAGGGAAAGAGTCTACGCGCATCCCTTCACGAAACTCTGGTGCGTGCATTCGAAGCGCGACAGCGAGTCCAACGTGAAGAGATCGCTGCGGCACGGGCCGAGCTGGATGCCGTCGAAATGCGAGTCGACCAACGTGATGATTTCCGCCAACAGATCATTCGCCGCAAAGCGGAAGACCTGCTGGCCGGGCGAGAGCTTCACTGGCCTGAATACGCAAGAGATCCGACATTCCCAGGTGCATCAGAGTACCAGATCAAGGCCGGAGACGTTGTTGCGGTCTACCTCGAGGGTGTGCTTCCTTTCAACGCGCCAAATCAACCGCCGATACCTCCTCCGATTACGAAACTTGATTCCGGTGCCATTGTCACTGGGTACCCGATTGTGGTGACGTCAGACGGGACAATCAAGCTCCCGCTCTTGGCTCCGATCAAGATCGAGGGACATTCAATTCGTGACGCCGAAAAAAAAGTTGCGAAGGCATACATCGACAACGACATTCTCCGACCTGAAAAGGCTTCTCCAATGATGACGCTTGTACCTTCGAGCCGTTCGGTTGATTCCATCCTCAGTCTACCGACGCTCGAGGCCACGCCAGCGAAATCCAAGTGACCCTTGAGCGACCGATCCTTTCACGAAACCTTCTTACCGATCAACATCAACAGTCCGATCAGGGCTGCCAGTTGCAGGGGCAACAATAGCCACACTGACGCTCCCCAGCCAAGTGGCAAGGTTCCCAAGGCGATTGAAACGATTCCCACCAGCAACGCATAAGGCATCTGCGTGATGACGTGTGCGATGTGGTCGCAACCACAAGCCTGTGACGATAAAATCGTCGTGTCCGAAATGGGCGAGCAGTGATCACCAAACACCGCGCCCGACAGCACTCCGGCGACACTCGCCAGCAAAATCGGATCGCTTGGACTGACCACGCCGCCGGAGGACTCCAACAAATCGCAGGCAAGTGTCACCGTCATCGGCATCAGCAGGCCCATCGTTCCGAAACTGGTGCCGGTCGAGAATGCTAGAAACGCGGCGAGCAAAAAGACGGCGGTGGGTAGCAGTTTGACGACGCTTCGATCGGCCGCTTCCCCATCGCTGGCCGATTCGGAATCGGGCATGATTTTGGCCGCCAAAAAATCACCGGTATAAAGCCGGTGATCTTTGAATTCGTAACCACTGCTGGCGGCTCCATCGACCGATCTGCTGCCGGTCATTCGAGACAGCGCCGAAGCGCACCACAGAATCGCGATCGCCGGCAAGACCACTCGCATGCCATTGCCAGTGGCGCGAAGAATTTCGCCACCATCCAGGATGCCCTGCAGACGACAAAGCAGCGCCGCCAAAGCCAATCCTGCCAGAGAACCGTACTGAAGCGCCAAACTGGAATCGGCCGCTCCCAAGATGTCGCGAAGTGCCACCGTCGCGCCCTCTTCCAACGCCAGATTCTGCGTGCCAGTCACGTACAACAGCCAGACCACCACCGCAAGCGTCAGCGCAATTGGCGCCGCGGCGTTGTACCACCGCGCTGGTTCGCTCGAACTGGAGGACAGTGGCTGATCGTTTGCCGGTTGATCTCTCGGAGACGGATCCGCTGGTTCGGCGGCCAGGCATTCACGTTCCTTTTTCAGCATCGGCCCAAAATCGCGGCCGGTCAGCGCGATCAGCGGCACCATCAGCAATGCCAGTACGGCGTAAAACCGATAAGGAATGCTGGCGATGAACAGCTCGATCGGCTTCAAATCAGCAGTGGTCGAAGTGCCGTCAATCCCTTCGGCAATGTAGTCGACTTCGACGGCAATCCACGTCGATAGCAACGCCAAGCTGGCCACCGGTGCCGCGGTCGAATCGACGAGGTATGCAAGTTTTTCTCGCGAGATTTTTAGCCGATCACACAGCGGCCTTAGCGTTCCGCCCAACAAGATCGTGTTGGCGTAATCGTCGAAGAACACGACCAGGCCAATCGCCCAGGTGGTCAGCTGGCCGCCGCGGCGCGTTTTTGCAAGGGGCGAAATCAACTGAATCAAACCGCGCATTCCGCCGCAACGGCTGATCACTCCGATCATCCCCGCCATCAACAAGGTAAAGGAGAAGACGCGCATTTTTCCGGGATCGACCAACGTCGGCCAAAGATGCACTTCGCAAGTATCGGCAAATGCGGCAAGCGGGTTACCGCCCGCGGTGACGATCGCGCCGAAGTAGATGCCGACGATCAGCGAAACGACCGGCCGGCGGGTGACGATCGCCAACACGATCGCCACCAACGGAGGAATGATACTGAGCAGGCCGTAGGGATGTTCCATCAATCGCGCAGTTGATTGAATGCCCAGCGATACAGGTTTCGGGTGTCGGCGTACCTGGCATCCGAAGACGACGATCCGAGCACCACCACGATCAAGCTTTCCTCACCTTGCCGGCCGCGAGAAACCAAACAGGCGCCGGCCGCGGTGGTGGTGCCGGTCTTGACCCCGTCATAACCGGTGATGGCAAGCAAACGATTGGTGTTGCGCCAAACTAAATTCCGCCGATAACCGCCGGGACCGGTGACCGTACAACCACGTTGCGACGTGCCGACATACTTGCGAAACGCCGGAACCTGCATGGAATGCCAGGCAAGCCGAACAAGATCTCGGGCGCTCGAATGATGACCCGGAACCGACATGCCATGCGTATTCTTGAAACGAGTGGACGTGAGACCTAAATCGTCCGCCGTGCGGTTCATTTTGTCGACAAATCGGTCGTAGGCGTCCGAGGCTGAATCATCGCCCACGTCATCCTCGCCGCCAAGCCGACCGCCAATGTGTTCAGCCAAGGCAACGCTGGCGTCGTTTCCCGACGGCAACAGCAACCCATAAAGCAATTCGCCGACCGAAACCTGTTCTCCGGCGCGAATGCGGCAGCTGGAACCGATCGTTTCATCGGCGCGGGATGAAAAAGTCACGATTTCGTCAAGCAGACTGGAGTCCTTTTCGGCCAGGCGAAGAACGACCACCGCCGTCATGATCTTGGTGGTGCTTGCCATCGGCAGCGGCCGATCGGCCCGATCGCTCCACAACACCTTGCCCGATTCGGCATCGCCGATCGCCCATGATTTGCAGGTGACATACGGCGATCCTTCCAACTTGTCGGGCGGTCGCTTTTCGACAACCGCCGAGTTGATTTCAGCGGGATCGGGCACTGCTTCCTCTTCGAAAAGCAGTGTCCCCAAGGCATCCCAAGTCGCGCGATCGACCTCGCCGCTGGCTTCCAGCTTGTGACGCTGCTGAAACTCAATCACGGCCGCCTGCGTGTTGGGTCCAAAGTCGCCGTCGACCGCAAGTCCCGGTGACGGGTCCATCCGCGCGTTGAGCGTCCTTTGAAGCGCCTCGACAAGCTGGCCTCCGGCACCGATCTTCAGATCTCGCCGTTGGCGTGGATCAGCCGGTCGATTTGGAAAGAAATGATCGTAGGCAGCTTTGGCAATTTTCCCACACAAAATTTCCGCGGCGTTGTTGTCACCCCAACTTTGATCTTTGTTCTTCCGCGTCAACACACAGATCGCAAACGCCTGCTCACCTTGGACCACGATTCCCGCATCGCATCGCACGGAAGAAATGGCCCCCGATTTGTGGGCAACTTTTACACCGGGCGGCAGGAACCTGGGAATCTTGTTGGTACTGTCGCAGCGGAACATGTGCTGGATCATTCGGCCACTGGCCGGTCGGCTGACCATTTGCCGGTCATGCAATCGCTGCAGCAGTCGGATCATCTCAGCCGCAGTCGTGCTGCCCAATCCAAACTGACTGCTGCGGTCGGGAAAAACCGAGGTGTCACGGCGAAAAACTTTCGAATGAAGCTTGGTGTTGGGGCAACCGAGCTGTTCCATCAAGTTCGCAGTCGCCTTCAAACCGACCTGGTCAATCACCATGTTGGTGGCGGTGTTGTCCGAATAAACCATCATCAGTTCGATGGCGTCGCGAACTGAAATGGTTGCTCCCTCGCTAAAGTGAGACGTCAAAATGCCGCTTCCCGGAACCTTGTCTTCTTCGGACAGTGTCAACTTTTTCTGCAGATCCAGTTCGCCTTTTTCGGCAGCCTGATAAGCGGCAATCATCAGCGGAAACTTGATCAAGCTTGCCGTCGGCATCGGCTGATCACCGAGATGCTGAAAGGACTCCTGCGAGGAGAGATGTTTGACCGCAACGGTCACTTCGCCTTGATGACGGTCGATCAGAGGTTGAATTCGATCGGCGAGTGAATCTTCAGCCGCCACCGGCAATGGGATCACCCCCAACAGCAACAGGCAAATACATCGCCGAACCAGCGGAACCGACCAACCGCCGCAAGAAACTCGCCTGAGCCGCCAAAGTTGTTTCATGGGTGATTACCGAGCCCGACCATCTCCAGCAATCTCAGCGCGTTAGTGGTGGGCGAGACTCCTTGGTGCATCTTGTAATCAAAGGTCATCTGTTCGTTGCCGTCGGCGTCGGGCCGGATGGTTTCCCGAAAGTGGACGGCGGTGGCGACCGATTGTAGTTCGGGTTCACCAGCCAATTCCAGGTCGTGCGTGCTGATCGCCCCAATCGCTTGGAATCGCATCAGGTGACCGAGCACCTGCACCACCGCGATTTGTCGCTCGCGGCTGTTCGTTCCCTGCAGGATTTCATCCAGCAGAAACAGGCAAATACGGTCGTCGACGGCGGACATTCCTCGCGCCTGGTCCACGACACTCTTCAGCCGCTTGAGCTCGGCCATGTAAAACGAAACCCCTTCGCTCAAGTTATCAGCGACGCGGATACTGGTTGCCAGTTCCACCGAAGGCAAGGAAAAACTGGCGGCACAAACTGGCGCACCCGCACCCGCCAACGCCACGTTCAAACCGATACTTCGCAACATGGTGCTTTTGCCCGACATGTTGCTGCCGGTGACCAGCAACAGCGTTCCCGGCGGCCCGATCGAAACATCGTTGCACACTCGCGCCTGATCGCAAAGCAACGGGTGGCCGATCGACGTGGCTTGCAACAGCGGCTCGGTCGAATCCGCATTCCACTGCGGTTTCGCCCAGCCCGGGTATTCGTCACGCAGCGCGGCCAGTGACAAAAGCGATTCCAATTCTCCCAGCGCTTCAAACCACTGCCCGACGTGATCGCGATAATCGGCTTGCCAGACTTCCAACCGCTGGAGCACGCGGACGTCCCACAACGCCAGCGCCTGCAGCGGCAAATAAAACAAAAACGTTGCGGCCGATTGGCGTAATCCTCCAGCTCGGGCGACTTTCTGCATCGCCTGCATTCCGGCGACGGCTGACTTCGGCCCGTCCAACAAGGTGTGCCGAATTCGCGCCAAGGAACCTGTCGCGTCGTCGGGAATCCACTGGGCCGCCGAAAAAATTTCTTCGTAGTTCCGAACCGCTTGCCGATTCGACATGGCAATGGAAAAGATCGCATGCGCCGGTCCCAGAAATGCGCCGGTCAACAACATGTTGACGGCCGTCAGTACCACCAATCCGATCGCGCTGTAGCGCAACCAAACCGACGGCAGTATTCCGACAGCGAACAACAGGATGATCAACAGAAAAACCACTGCCAGCACCGCCGACAGATTTGCCCAGATCACCAAGGGGCGGCGTGAATCGAGCCAGCGATCGCCCGTTGCCCAATGGGTGAAATGATCGGGGTCGCCGCTGCTATCACCCACTTCCCGCGACAACGTATAAAACCGCAGGCGCTGCTCGCGCAGCGGTGCAAGCGCCTCGATCGCGGCAGCCCGTTCTAAAGCAACCTCTGCCACCGCGGGTCCCGACAACCAGCTGGCCAGTGTGCGGATGCCGGGGGCCGTGGAGGTCATCGAAACGAGGTGAAACAACGAGGCGTGACCTAGCAGGTCCAAATCGTCGGCCACGTCGCGCCGATGGTCGGCAAGCGGAACTTCCGCAAGTTGCTTGGCAAGGCTGGTGGTCGCCAGCCGATCCCAATCTCGCTGCAAACGGGCGATCAAGCGGCGAATCACGCTGCGATGCCGGCGCAGCTGTTCCAGTCGATCCCGAATCGGTTCGTTGACGATCACCACCACCAAGAACGAGGCGATCGACAGCCATCCCAACCAGCCAACACCTTTTTCGTAGTAGCCGACAATCCAGAAAACGACGGCCAAAAAAAACAAAATGACTCGTACCACACCGAACCGCCGATCCTTTGCCTTCAGCGCATCCCGCTCGGCGGAAATCGATTCCAGGTGCGCGCGGTAACGCGACAGCGCCTCACTTGCGTCGCCCAAGACAGATTCGGTGGCTGAATGTTCAACGGTCAAGCCGCTTCAGCCTCCAGCCGAGATTCGCGGGGCGCAGGATTCGGTCTCGATCCATCAACCACCTTCGTCGCCACACGGTCCTGCAAGTTCGGGCGGAAGATCGTCAACAACAAAAAGGGCAGGAACCATGCGATGTACAGGCCGCCGCCATAACCGTGCCAAAATTGGGCCGCCACCATCACAGCGGCCGAACCGCTGATCAACGTGCCCAGGTTCTTCTGCGCCGGCCAGATCGCAAAAAAGACACTCAGGATCACAAACCCAACAATCACCGGCAACCGCCAAATCGGATTCAGGCCAAGCCTCCAAAAACCGCGCAGCTCGCCCGCTTCCTTGAACGGCGAAAACAACCCGAACATCTTTCGCAATTGGTCCACCAAGGAATCGGTTCCGCCAAAGGACAGCAACACCATCAACAGGCCCAACATCGCCACCACCCCGACCGCAAACCTTCTTGCGCCGCACTGCCAATAAAAGCTGAACCATAGCGGCAATAGAAATAGCGGATAGTAGACCAACCCGCCAGCCAACCCCAAAAAGATTCCCGCAATGATCGGTTTGCGGTACATCAACAATGCCCACAACAACAGCGCAGCGGGAACTGCATGGTCAACGCGACCGGTCATCTGGGCCGTGTAGGGAAGCAGCAAGTACAACGTCGCGCAACCGACACCGGCGCGCAGATTGCCAAAGTGCCGGCTGCCGATCAGCACGATTCCCGTCACGGTCGCCATGTGAGCCAGGATCGCCAACACCTTCGCAATCGTCGCCAACCTCGCCTGCGATGGACTCATTTCGCCGTTGGTCGGCGGCGCCGCACCGCCCAGCGCGTCGCTGACCGGCCGCGTCGGAATCGCTGGCAACATGTTCATCAGCGCGTAGCCGGGACCAAGTTGCGGTCCCTGGGTGACCTGCAATCGCGGATTGCTGGCGACCACGTTCGCCATCATGAAGATGAACAGCGAAATGCCAATGAAGTTCAATCCACCGATGGTCAAATTCGGATCCAACAGCGGGCGTCGGACCATCAATGGGTCCAACAGCAATCGCAACAAGATGAATGCCTGTACCACAAACAACGAAATGAATCCGAGCCGCTGAATTTCACTGGGCGTGTAACCGGAGGCAGCCGAACCGACGGAATCGACTTCCTGGTCATCACCGCCGGCAACTGGCGAATCATCTTCGATCGTCTCTTGCGATTGGTCATTTGAATCGGACGAAGCTTCATCGCCGGAAAGATCCACTTCCTCCACTACATCGTCCGGCGCATCCTGCAAGGCTACCAGCAACGCCGCCTGGGTACCGGAGAGCGCCGCCGCTGCTTCGAGCTGGGTCTCCGCTGCGGTAGGTTGCCCTTCAGAAGTGTTTTCCAATTCCGATTCGGTTTCCTCAGGCGCTCCCTCCAGCAGTGTTGCCTCCGTTTCCCTTGCCGCAAGCGCCTCGGTTTCCGCCTCCAACAACTGTCTCCGCCGCCCCTCGTGAACCATCAGCAGGCCGGGTGCCAGCAGGATCAGCAGAACGATGTCCAGGTTGCGGATGCTCCAAAACCGATGGAATACAAAATACAAGCCCAGCGTCAGAAACGACGACATGTAGACCCATGTTGTTGGATCGGGACGTCGGTAGTAGAGCAGAATATCGCTCATGGAATTCGGTAGAGGCCTGCCTGGGCAATCGGTCGAACCTCGGTTCGGAAGCCTACCAGAATAAGCGCATTGAAGTGGCGTGAAAAGCACGACAGCGTCACGGGGCACGACGGCCGGTCCAGCCCCTGCGAAATGCCTGTCTTTTTCTTGATACCTTGGTGTCTTCGTGGCTTCATGTGAGATTTCCGCGATCGCACCAAAAACAGCGGAAAAGCAGAAAAGGCCTCACGCGAAGGCACAAAGACACAAGGAGGGACGGAAAGAAAAAGTGAGAGGATCAGAAGATGGATGGATGTTTGACGCTAGGATCGCAGTCCAAGTTTCTCGGCTAGCAGTGCGTCGAGCTCCTCATGGGATTGCTGGTGGAGCAGGTTGAGCGCGCGGACTCCGGCGAGTTTTTCGATCACGTCGACTCCGGCCGACGTACTGGTCGCAACCCCGGTGACAAAGTCAGGCTGAAAACCAAATCCCTTGATCACCCCGACCACCGCGTAGGGATCCGACGCACACAACACGGTGCAGCCAGCAGCGTCGCCGATCGCTTGGACGGCTGCATCGCCGTTGTAGGGTTCCAACGGCGACGCTCCCGCTTCGGCAACCAACACATCCGGTTGGGTCGCGGCAATACGGCTCAACAAGGCTCGCACACTGCCGTGGAATTCATCTTGGTCGCAAACGGTCGAGGGCAATCCCTGATCCACAAAATCAAAGATCGCATCGGCGCCGGCATCCGACATGGCAAGGATATCGCGATAACGGCCCGCTCCGGTCAACTTGGCACCGGCGACCCGTAACCCTTGGCGTTTCAATCGCCGCACGATCACTCGCGCCGATGTCGTCTTACCCGAAGACATCGACGTACCAATCAACATCAAAACAGGACACTTCAGCGGCAGATCGGTAACCGCAGGAACGAAGTCTCGCATGGTCACTTTGCTGCCCAAGCGCGTCACGTGACCTCGATACTGCAGCCGAATCGGTTCGGGGATGAACGTCGATCGAGAAGTGACCCGGCCAAAAATTCCTGCCGCGGTCATCGCCTGCATCCGCCCGTCGCTGCCGATTTCGTTCCAGCTGCCGACCGCCTCCAACGTCGCCGCGCGAATTCCCAGTGCACCGACCAGATAATCGCCGACGGAGGCCTCGATCATTCGCCCCGAAGCCAATTCGACGCGAGCCGCTGGAGACGATCGGGTGACTTCGCCGACCACATAGTCCCCGGTCGACCACTGAGACCGATCCACCGCATCCACACCAAAAGGTCTGTCCGGCAAATCGGAGATGCGTGTTAGCGAAGAAAAAATGATCGGCGAGTTTGCCATGTTGGTTGCGACAGAATCATGTTGCTCGTGGCGGGAACGGTTCATCCAAGATCTCGCACCGCGGCCGGGTCGGCGATAGCTTCACCAGACGAACCTGCCGATTCCATTCGCTGGTGAACGCTCGGGCGAAGGATCAGGCAAGCCAACAAGGCGGCGCGATTGGGCATCTGATCGATCACCACGTGCTCGGTAATCGCATGCGCGCCGTCACCCACCGCTCCCAATCCGTCCAGGGTCGCTGTATGAAGGCTAGTCCAATTGCCGTCCGAACCACCGCCGGCGGCACCCTGTCCGATTTCAATCCCCAGTTGCTGAGCCGCCTCCAACGCGTCTTGCCAAAGAACCTGGTTGCGGGGCGTCGGCTCCAGAGGCGGCCGCCCGATGCGGCCGGCGATTTCCAACTCGGTTCCCGGCACCGTCGGTTGCAACGCATAGATCGCTTTTTCGATCCTTTCGGCGTCTTCGCCCGTGCGAACGCGTACGTCCACTTCGGCGCGACTTTCCGGAGCAATCACGTTTGGCCTCATGCCGCCGTCGATCGTTCCGACGTTGACGGTGATCCCCCGCTTTGAATCGTTCAACGCAAACAGTGCCTGTACCACGTGAGACAGTTCCAGGATGGCGCTGACACCTTTGTCGGGATCCAAGCCGGCATGCGCGGCGCGGCCGACCACTTTGATGATGAATCTACCCACACCTTTTCGAGTGGTCTTCAATTTTCCCTGGATGCCCAACGACGGTTCCATCACGAAGACCCGATCGACGATCCGAGACAATCGCACGACGTTGGCCGCCGATTCGAAGCTGCCGATTTCTTCGTCGGAGTTGATGAAAAAGATTGGAGCCAGCGGCGGCCGAAGCCCCAAAGTCTGCAATGTCTCAATCGCGAACAACGCTTGAACGATCCCACCCTTCATGTCATAGACGCCGGGCCCATGGAGACAACCGTCTCGCGTTTCCACCGGCATCTCGGCCAGCGTGCCCTGCGGCCAAACGGTATCGCAGTGGCCAAGCAACAACTGCCGCCGCGTCCGCCTGGTATAGTTGCGCGGTACGGCCAACAATTGCCCGCCAGTTTCCTTTCCCGCAATGCGACGGCATCGATAGCCAAGATCCCGCAGCTTCGCGGTCAACAATTGCATGACCGGCTCTTGCAGCGACTTGTCGCGCGAAGGTGATTCCAACTCCGCACTGCGCCTGAGCAGATCCGCCATGTCCTGGCCACAAGAGCGCAAGTGATCCAGTATTCGTTGTGCAGTTGCGTTGCTCACCGAGCGTCGTCCTCGCTGCGCCGAAATCCCTCCGGAAACGGAAAGGACTCACTTTGGTCCAGTTTCGCGTACCTGCCCGGCGACACGTACGCCAGCAGCGGTGATGCCGACAGGGTTTCCTGGTCATCCACATCCATCTGACGAACCGCGCCTGCCACAGCGTGAGCCGCGATGATGCGGCCGGCGATCAAGCTGTTGATGCCAAACCCGTCGACAATCCGATCCAACTCGCACTCGAAAAACAACGACGCGTCGGACAGAAAGCGGCCGGCGACCTGTTTCGCCTCGAAGGTGGAAAGCGCCGCCATGATCGGTTTGGAATCACCGCAGCGGGGCGACGCGGACAGGCTGGTCGCTACCACCGAATCGGCTGTCGGAAAGCTGACCGTGAAAACCTTTTCTCGCTGGATGTTGCGGTAGGTCCCATGACTGGGCGTGCACACAAATCCAAAATAGTTCTCCCATCCCAGCGGTGTGACCATGTGCTTGGGAGCGAGATCGTAGTCGCCGTTTTCCTCTCGCGTGCCAACGACGACCAACGGGGCGACCATAAAAAAACGGTCCCAGATCGGATGATGGGTATCGAGGCTGACAAGATTTTCCGGGGGTGGGTTTGTTCTGGTGCTGCTCACGTATCTTCCCACCATCCAACTCAACAGAGAACGAATTTCGACCACCATCATGGTAGCTGATCGCCATCGAATTGGCCTGGGCGCTTTGGAATCGATCCACAAGTGCGACACTTTTCGCGCCAGTTGCCGATCATCCCTGAACCTTCCGGCATCAGAACGTTACTATGTCAGTGACATATTGACACATTGTTTCAGGGAGCTTGCCATCGTGAATCAACCCGCTTCAAACCGATCGGTCACCCATGCCGATGCATTGCGTGCGGATCCGCGCATCTTGGAAGCAAAACGGCTGATTTCCGAAGCGGTCGCGGCACATTCCGAAACGATCCGCGATGTTGCCGGTGCCAATCCCGACCTGGTCGACGACTATCAACAGATGCTTGACCGTTTGGGGGTGGCTCGGGGCGGGACACCTTTTTGGCCCTACCTTTCATCCGGATTGGGAAACGGACCTTATGTCGAATTGGCCGACGGCAGTGTCAAGCTTGATTTTATCGGCGGCATCGGAGTGCACGGCTGCGGCCACAGCAGTGCGAAAATGATCGATGCGGCGATCGACGCGGCAATCGAAGACACGGTGATGCAAGGCAACCTGCAGCAACACCCGCCCAGTATCGCGATGTGCGAAGGGCTGTTGGCGATGGCGATACAATCGGGCGCTCCTTTGCATCATTGCCTGTTGTCGACCAGCGGTGCGATGGCCAACGAAAACGCTTTGAAAATCGCTCTGCATCACAAGACACCCGCCAACCGTGTGATCGCATTTGACAACGCATTCGCGGGACGCTCGTTGGCGATGGCTGCTCTGACCGACCGGCCGAACTATCGAATGGGTTTGCCGCTTGCCCTGCAGGTCGACTACCTGCCGTACCTGGATCCGCAAGACCCAGAGCGCAGCCAACGATGGGCGGTGGACCAGCTGCATCGATTGCTGCGGCGACATCCGGGTCGATACGCTGCCTTCTGGGTCGAACCGATCGCCGGCGAAGGGGGTTATTATCCGGGCAGCCATGATTTCTTTCGGGCGCTCTGCCAGCCGCTTCGCGAGGCGGGAGTACCGATCATCTTTGACGAGATCCAGACGTTTTCACGAACCAGCCGCCCCTTCGCGTTCCAATATTTTCAGCTGGATGAATTTGCCGACATCGTGACGGTTGGCAAAATCACGCAGGTCTGCGCTACGTTGTATGGGGAAGCCTTCAAACCAAAAGGCCCCATCTTGAGCCAGACGTTCACCGGTTCGTCCTCTTCGATCGCCACCGGATTAGCCATGCTTCGCGCCTTGGAAGATGGCGAATGTTTTGGCCCGCAAGGAATGAACGTGAAACGCCACCAGCATTTCGCCAGTGGCTTGTCGGGGCTAGCCGAAAAGTACCAGGGCTTGCTGCACGGACCGTTTGGCGAAGGAATGATGATCGGGTTCACTCCCGGCGACGGCAGCTTCGATCAGGCCAAAACGCTGATGACGACGATGTACGAAACAGGGCTGCTTGGGTTTGTGTGCGGCAGCGATCCTACTCGGATTCGTTTTCTGCCGCCGCCGGCGACCACCACGATGGATGATATTGACGTGGCGCTTCGTTTGTTGGATCAATCTCTGGCGCGATTCCAAGCCGAGTTCGCAAACTGACGACAACATCGCCGAAGCTTTTCGGAAAACTACCATGTGGACCGTTCGTGCTGTTCGAATCGAAGATCTAGACGCCCTGCACGAGCTGGTTCAATCGGCGACTCGGGGATTGACTTCCTTGCAGTTGGATCGCAACCGGTTGCTTGATCGAGTCGAACATTCGACGTTCGCTTTTTCGCGTACCGGACTGTCGCCGCGCGGCGAACCGTTTGTCCTGGTACTGGTCAACGACGAAACGGGCGAGCTGGTTGGCACATCGACGATCTACGCCAAAACGGGCGGCTATCAACCGTTGTACGCTTATCGGCTGGTCGAATCGGATCACCACAGCGACCTGCTTGGCGTTCGGCACCATCGCACGATTTTGGAATTGACGCGGATTCATGACGGGCCGACCGAAATCGGCAGTCTCTTTCTGCGCGGCAAGTATCGGGGCGGAGGTCGCGGCCGTTGGCTTTCGCTGGCTCGTTTTGCGTTGATCGCCATGATGCCACACCGATTTGCCGATCGTGTGATCGCCGAAATGCGCGGCAAAGCAAGCGACGACGGCAGCGTGCCTTTCTGGGAAGCAGTGCCGGCCCGCTTCATCCCCACCGACTTTGCAACGGTCGATGCGATGTCCACCGTTTCCAAACAGTTCATCGAAGAAATGATGCCGCAGCATCCGGTCTACCTGGATCTGCTACCCAATGAGATCCGTGAAGGCATCGGAGAAGTGCATCGCGAAACCGTTCCCGCCATCCGAATGCTCCAAAGTGAGGGTTTTCAAGAGACCGATTTGGTCGACATTTTTGATGCTGGCCCCATGGTCAGCTGCGAAACAACCCAGATCGCCGCGGTTCGTCGTTGCCGAGAGATGATCGTCTCGGACATTGCCGACGATCTTCCCGAAGACTGCCCACCGATGATCCTGTGCAGTACAGCCGCTGGATTCACCAGCGTCTTTGTCCCAGCACAAGTCAGCGGCGACCAACTGGTGATCACCCGCAACGCGGCGCTATGGTTGCAGCTGGACATCGGATCGGCTTGCGTCGTCCTGCCGCCGCGACCGTCGGAGTAAAACGTGGTCGCGGCAGACCCGTGTCCCGTGCAAGCAATTCCAATGCTCGCGCCCCTGTCTTGCGTGGCGGATTACTTCCATGTGCTTGGTCGCTTGAGGATGTAGCCGCACGGCTTCTCAACTTCTGCCGGAAGTTGTGATTTCCGCAGGTCTGTTTCACTGATATGTTTCACACCGTCACATTTTTCTCGCAACTCCTTTGAAGCTCGATTTGGTGGGAACCGAGCAAATACCGCCTTCTCACTCCAATGGGATTTGATTGCGGCAATGGGCGGAACAAGATCACTATCTGCGGTCACGATGATTGCAGCGTCGTAGATATTTTTTGACGCCCCAACAATCATCTCCGTGGCCAATGCTACGTCTGTTTTTTTCTCTTCCGCCTTGCTCCATCGGTGGCCACACTTGAAACACTCGATGTCATTTGCCTGAAAACGACCCCGAATGACATTCGTTTTCCCGTGAACCTGCAGGGCCTCCAGGTAGTCTGTCTGACGTTTCCTTTTGTCAACATCGGATACCATTGCCGTGAAGTAGTTTACAGTCACTAAGGTTTGCCCAGGCATCAAAAACCGTTGGCCAAGGTTCCAGAGGTCAAGCCACAGATATCGCTCAAAACTCCCGTCTTTGAGCCCGAAATAGAGGTTAAAACCGTCGACAAACACCGCTATTCGCGGGAATTTGTGCGGTTTTTCGCTGGCTTCCTGCGATTGACTTTGCCGATTCAAGGCGTATAATCCTGATGTCGTGTTTACCCACGGCAGAACCACCCCAGGGATAGTATCCCTGGCCCAACGCCCGGTCATCCGGGCGTTCTTTATGCGCCTTCAAGCCCCTTTTCATGGGTGTCGGTCTCAGGCTGGAGTTCGCCCTGAGTCTACAATCAGTCCCGTGAGCTGCAATAACGAATAGCATTTTATCACTCATTGCGCGATGATGAGTGATAAAACGTTATTCGTTATTGAGAGGATTTGTTAGAAGAAGAAACCGACATGCGGCGTCGTGTCGTCACCATAGCACCGAGTGACGAAAAGTTAGATGGTCGAGTCTCGGTGAGCTGCGTTAGACAACAGTGCCCATCCTCTTCACACGTTCAACGCTTTTTTTCGGTCTCCTCGAACCGCTTGTCGATGATCGGTGTATCGGGCGGTAGCTGAATACGGTTCAAATCAACGATGTCCCCATCGACCACCAGCCAGATGTTTCGGGTCCGATAAGGGGGATGCCAAATGCAAACTCCCGCCTTGAGCGTGCCCACGTATTCGTGGGGACTGCGCAGCAACGTGATGGGCGTTCCCTTGCTTTTGACCTTCAAGATGTGAGGCCAGGCAGCCTCGAAATCTTCTCGCTTGGTAAACGGAATCTGGTGAAAGGTCAAATTGAGCAGACCACCTTGAAACGTTTGCGATTGCTTTCGCAGCGGCTCCAACTCCGTCGGCCAGTCTTTGGGCCACCTTCCGGTATCGGCGACGCTCCACACCGCGTCAACGGTCGAAAACGTGGTGCAAATGGCGATCACGGCAAACACGACGGCGATTCTTTTCATGACATTCCTCGGTGGAATCAGCGAGTAGCTGAAGTAGCGCTACAACCTACAACGTTCAAGGCCGGGATTTCTTAGGCGGTTTCATGTAGGCCGACTTGTCCCCAAGTCGGCAAATGCCAGAATCGCCGACTTGGGGACAAGTCGGCCTACATGGAATTACTTTTTGATGCTGGCGGCTTGGTACTGCTTTTGAAGGTCGGGTTCTGTCGGCGGCGAAGTCAACAACACGTATTTGGCTCGCCGCTGCGCTTCTTGGTGATTGCCGGTTTGGTGAAGCAGGTCAATGGCTTGCAGTTTCGCTCGGTGCCATTTCGGCGTCCCTTTGGCAACTCCCGCAGCCAGTTCGTCCCACAGTTGAATCGCCGCTGATTTGGCGGCGCGATGATCGCTGGCGGCCAGCAAACTTGCTGCCTGATCGATCGTATCGCTAGAGTCCTCGATCAGCGAACGCAATACTTTTTCCGCTTGCGGCACCTGGCCCAACCAAATCAGCCGCTCGGCGCGTTCCAAAGAATCCTCGTCCTCCGCGGTCCACACCTGCAACAGGTTGGCGATCGGACGTCGCATTTGCGGATAATCTCGCCCGTCACCCATCAATCGCCATCGGATGATGTCAAAGAGAGATTTCGGTGGTGCCGTAGAAAGCGAACCGGCAGCACGGCCGATCCGATAGTCCAGCAGTTGATCGCAGAACTTATCCGCCTGCGACACTTCGACATCACTGCGATCGGGCAAGCCTTGCAGCAGATCTCGGTCGAGCAAGTAGGCAGCTGCCGAGCGGTACTTTGCCGCTGCTTGTGGGTGCGAAAGCAGAGGCTGAAAGGCCTGTTGGAACTGCTGCATGATTGATTCTTCCGTTGCCGAATCGCTTTGCCGAATCGCCAGTCGCCAAAGATCGATCGCCGCGTTGAGGTTGCTTGCGGAGACCTGCTCTTGGGGAATCATCGTTGCGGCCAGCGCAGCATCGGCGTGACGCTGCTGACTTGACAAAATCTTGACCAACCAATCGCGGGCCGAACTTGCATGCGGGCTGGTCGGCCATACCCGGAGATTTTCACGAAGGATCGCCTCGATCTTTTCAGCAACATCGGGAAGGCCGCTGGAATGGTACGTGACCGCCGCCTGCAGATGAGCCGCCGGCGCCGCAGCCGCGGTTCGATGCGCCATCGCTACTTTCGACAAGATCTGGGCCGCGTCACTTTCTCGCCGAACCTTGATCCACGCGGCGGCAGCACGGGTTGCGTGCCGGATCGCTCGATCGCTGTCACGTTCGGCGACCGCGGCAGCGGAAAACAGATCGCCGGCGCGACCATGATCACCTCGTCGCAACCAATCTTCGCCTTGGGCGGCGACCAGCGACGGATCGACGGTTTGGGAAACGCCGGCAGCGCGGAGCTTGGCCAGCGAAAGCGTTTCGGCGCGGCGTCGAGCATACAATCCGCCTCGCTGCTCGATCGAATCCAGCCATGCACCCACTTCGCCACCGCGGCCTCCCTGAGCCAACAACCACTCCATCCGCGCCAGGTCCATCTCGATCGATCGAGGAGCATCCTGCGGGGAGTCGCCGTAAAACGACTGAAGCCGCGCTTGGGCTGAATCGAGACGATCTCGTGCCAGGTCGATCCGCACTTGCATCGCCAACACTCGTGCCGAGATCGGCTTGGGCAACGACCTGACCAGATCGCGCAGTTCCGATTCCGCTCGATCGTATTGCTGGCCACGGATGATCGCTTCGACTCGCAAACGCTCCACCTCGCGCCGCGCCGGTGAATCGGCGGGCAACCTGGTTGCCGCCTGCCGGGCCGCCGTTTCCGCGCTGGTCGCGGCGCCCAATCGATCTTGACTGCCGCGGTCAAAGAGTTCGGTCTGCATCAGGGTCAACGAAACGGCATCGATCAGCAATTCTTGTCCCAGACGATTCAAATCCGAAATCATGGCAAACTGCCTGGTTTCCCGCTGACTGTCTAATTTCGCGCGAGCGTCGCTGACGCGTTTGGCTAACAACAGCAGGCTGTCGGCGGTTCGCGACAGGCGCTTGGTCGCCGCATCGACTCGCTGTTGTGTGACCGGGGACACCGAAAAAGTGACCACGCCGTGTCGCGCCGCATCACGCCGCACCGCCTCGCGCTGGGCTTCCAGGAACAATCGACGGCGATGATTCGGATAAGCTTCCAACAGCTGCGTCAGAGGGGCTTGGGCAGCAGTGATCGACGCGTCGGTGAAACCGGTTTTGGCCATCTGGGCCGCCGACAGAGCGGCCGATAGTCGAATCGTCCACAGCGCCGCGTCATCACTTTGCGGATCGGCTTGCTCCGCCTGGGACCTGCAATACTCGATCGCCTGGTCCGTGTTCCCCGATTGAATGAGCTGAGCCACCAGGTCAGCATCGCGATCATCGCTGCTCCGACGAACCGGAGCCTGCCAAACGTTGTCAGCAGCAGACGGCAACGCCAGCAGAAGCGAACACAACAAAGCCGGCAGATTCCGATGGATCATGTTGCAGGCAAATCGGCGGTTCACGGGCGCACCGCAAAGAGGACTCGATCGGCGCCCGCGGCTCGGGCGGCGTCATAAACTTCGACGGCGGTATTCATGGTGATTTGATCGGCCGGGTCGACAATCACCGGAGGCTGGACGCCCAGAGCAAGCACCTGAGCCAGTTGATCTTTCATCGCCGCGACACTCTCCATTTTTTGTCCGTTGAAATCGATGACGATCCGCGCATCTTGGCTTGCCACCCGAATGATGATCTCATCGAAAGCTTCCACCGGCGGAGTCTCGTCGACGGCGGCCTGGGAACCTCCCGCGGGTGGTTCAGCGATCGCGCCGGGAAGATCGAACTCCGGCAACTCAAAACTGCTGGTCCAAACAAAAAACACCAGCAACAGAAAAACGACATCGATCATCGGTGTCATCTTCAATTCAGGCGCATCACCCGATTGCAGCTGCGGCGGTCTCATGATGACAACACTCCCGCCGGCGAAACTCCCCACACCAAACTCATTGCGGCCTCGCCCCCGGTTCTGACTGGCGAACGGCAATCGACGCGTCGGTCACGCCTGCCAAAGCCGCCTGGCGAAGCACCGGCTGTACGAATCGATACTGAATCGTTCCCTCCGACCGGATTCGAATCGATGCCTCCCGCCCCATCTTGGCTCGATGGTCAGCAAACGCGGACTTCAGCGTCTGCAGATCGACGATGTTGCCGCCCAACAACCAATTGCCGCTTCCATCAACACTGACGGTCAGCGGCGCGCGCAGCGGGTCGGTGGGATCATACGTGGCCGCGACCGGCAACTCCAACGGCAACCGGTTTTCCTGACGCGCCAAATGGCTCGACACCAGAAAAAAAATGATCAACAAGAAGACAACGTCAATCATCGGAGTCATGTTGGCGCCGACGCAGGGGCGATGATGAGACGATGGTACGTGCAAGGTATCTTCTTTACGGTGGTCAGGGACGACGGCCAATCGGCCTGCGGATCGCCGCTGTTTCAGTATACCGGACGGTCTTGCTTGGTTTTCCTCGGCCAGACCCGGCGCACCTCTCCGCCTGGTAGCCAGATTGCCCATCGATCGAGTAGGCTTTCCGACAAATGAACTCCTCCCCAGAATTGAATCCTGAATCCTGAAAACTGAAAACTCCCACTTCACTTTTCTAAAGAACTTTGTTCGTCATCCGACTCAGGTGGGTGCGATTGCGCCCAGCAGCGCGGGTTTGGTCGACACGATGCTGGAGTGGTTTGACTGGGAATCGATTCGCGGGATGGTCGAATTCGGGCCGGGAACGGGTGTGTTTACCGAAGGGATTGTGGACCGGTTGCACGACGACGCCAAGTTCTTTGCCATCGAACGCTCGCCCGAACTGGCCGAGGTGACTCGTCGGCGATGTCCGTCGGTTCAGGTTTACCAGGAGAGCGTGGTGGAGGTCGTCGATTTGTGCCGGCGCGAATCGATGGAACAAGTCGACGCGATCGTCTGCGGACTTCCCTGGGCGTCCTTTTCGCAATCGCTGCAATCGGAAATCATCGATGCGATGTTGGAAGTGTTGCACCCCGGATCGCAGTTCGCCACGTTCGCCTATTGGCAGGGAGTGGTGTTGCCGGCCGGACGACGATTCTCGCGCCGTTTGCGAAAAACCTTTCCTTCGGTCACCCGCAGCCGAACAGTCTGGAAGAACGTACCACCCGCCTTCGTGTACCGCTGCGTTCTGTAGCCGGTCGGCGATTTTGGAAAAATCGCCGACGGTCAGCCCATGATGCGGCTGTAGGCCCACCACAACACCCAGCCCACGAAGGCCAGCAGTGCAGCCGTGTAAAGCGTGACGATGATCGTCCAGACGATTCGTTCGGTCGTGCTGAAGCGCCGATTGATCCACAACAGAGGAACCCCCAACACGCCGGTGACCAAAAACAGCACGGCAAGCACCGCGCCGCGGCTCTGCAGAAGTTCCATCTTGCCCGCGGATGGGGAAGACGGCTGGGCAGTGGTCTCGGTGACATGAACCGGGGGAGCGGAAAGTTGAGCATCAATCGGCGACGGCTGGTCAGGTTCGTTCATCAGGGAGTATTGGGTTGGGTGATCGACCGATCTGCGAAAGGTCAGGGAGGATCGGACTGGCCGGAACTGCTACCACCCAAGCGGTCTTGGGCTCGAGACACCAGAGGTGCAACGTTTTCGTTATTGCCGTACAGATCGATCACGCTGTACCAAATCTTTCTTGCCGCCAAGTCTTTGCCTTCAGACATCAGGCGATCGGCCTGCTGCAATTTCGTCTGGATGATAGCGGCTGCTTCGGTTTGATCCAGATCAGAATATTCAATGGCCGCTATCTGCCGCCTGGCCAAATTGACGTAGACGCGATACTGCGGATCGTCGCCCAAAAGCGTTTCCATGCTTCGATATCGGTCCAAGGCGGTGACGGTATCACCAAACCTCTCAAATTCGCTGGCCTCGGCATACAACCGTTCGCCCTCGTTTTTCAGCGGCAAGTTGCGTTTCAGTTTGACTTTCAATGCATGTTCGGCCTGGACCATGTCGACGTGGTCAATCTGGTCTTTCGCCCAATCGCGGTGTTTTCCCTCAGGAAAGCGAGCGAGCATCGGTTGCAGAAAACCATTCTTTGCCTGGGAAAGCGACGACCGCGTTTCCTGGGCCAACAACTCTTCAGCACGAGCACGCATTTGGTCTTCATTCAACGGCCAGGCGATGTAAGCGAGTCCGGCAAGGATCACGACCAGCCCCGCAATCAGGATCCATGGCTTGTCGTGCCAGGGAGTCGCATCGGGAACCGCGTCTTCTTGTTCCAACGCTTGTTGGCCAAGCAACATCCGAGCTTCGTCACGCTCTTTTTGATCGGTGACGTTGAGCGGGCTAAAGCCGGCCGACGCGTGTTCCGCCACACCGGCGCGACTCATCGCCCGGCGGCGAACCTCGGCCAATGCCAGTTGAACCGCCTGGGCGCTATAAGGCCGCTGCGACGGATTCTTGTCCAACAACTGCGAGATCAAACGATCAAACCAGACCGGACAATCCAGCTCGATCGAGGCGACCGATTCGGGCGTTTGTGAAACGACATTGGCCGAGATCTCCTCCAGCGTTTCGCCGCCGATCGGAGGCCGGCCGGTGATCGCCAGGTAAAGGATCGCACCAAAAGAATACAAATCGGTGCGAGGCGAAACGGCGGTCGGATCGTCGATCACCTCCGGAGAACAAAGTGCCGCCGCAGCAGCGGTCATCGGCCGACCACTTTGAAACGGTGAACCAACCCGATCGACCCGAACGTCGATCAATACGGGGCTGAGTCCGGCGATGATGATCTTGTCGGGCTGAAGGTTTCCATGAACGATTTCGCGACCGTGCAAATAACCGATCGCGTCCATGATCGGTTCGGCCATATCAAGCACCGTTTCCCAAGGCAACTTGGTACGCCGCTCCAACTGCGAAGCAAGAGTCTCTCCCTCGATCAACTCGCTTGCCAAGTAAGCGTCGCTCTCTTCAAAACCTCCTCCGTAACACTTGGCGATCGCGGGATGACCCAGCTTCTTCAGCAATTCCCATTCGCGAGCCAGCTTGGCGCGAGCTTCCGGTGTCGCCCCGAACGGAACGGAGAACATTTTGACGGCGACGGCGCGCTGCAACTGCACATGGATGGCCCGCCAGACGCAACTCTGCGACGGATGGTCGCCGAGCTTGGATTCGATCGCCAATGGTCCGAGACGGCTACGAGGCATCGCGGCAGGTACTGGTGAGAAAAGAGGTGGTCAAAGAGGCCCGGCGGCTGATGAACAGATTGTCATTTCGCGATAGCGTTGCCACGGATACGGCCTTGCCCACTGATACAACAGCCTGGCATTATAGCCGGCCCCGCGATCCCGATCCGAGATCACATCCCGCTGGCGGAAATCTGATCCTCCAAATGGGCGAAAAAGATCGCCTTGTCACTGTGATAGCGACTCGGGTCACCTTCGCCATCCCGCCAGCGAGATACCTTCGCCTGCTCGAAACGGACCGCGTCTTCGGCATGTTGGCGCAACCAATCTCGCACTCGAATGGCACGATCCCAGGCTGCGCTATTCAACTTCATCAACAGAACTCGATGAGTCGGATCGGGGCGATCGGAAAGGGGCCGGCGCGGTTTGTCCAGCACGATCGCATCGGGCGCCCAGCCGGCCGGTTCAACCTGGCCGTAGTTGAGTCCCTCGATCAGATCGGTCGCTGGCCCCATCGCTTCCTCGGAGGTGACACCGGCAATGGCATCGATGGTCGGCCGAGCTACCAGGCCGGCAATGGCGGTGCTGCCGACATGTTCCACCGCAACGACCCAGCCCTGGCAAGAATGCAAAATGCTGCTTCGAGTCTGCTGGAATTCCTGCCGCCAACGTGAGTCGTGATGCATCAATCGGACACGGAACCGATCCATTGAAACCTCTTTTGCCGTCATCTCGCTGGTCTTTCATTGTGTCGTAGCCATCGAACCTTGGCTACGCCAAGGATTTGCTCTCCTGTCAGGAGTGCAGGGCTCGTTCTTCGGGCCAAAGGCCCAGCACTTTGCTTAGCCCAGGGTGAGGCAACGTGAGTTTTACGAACGTTGACGCTACCCTGGGTCAGGGAGCGGGAAGGGGAGTTGTCTCGCGCATGTGTTCCCAGGGCAGCGGTATTGCTCGCAAGACTCGCAAAACCTCGCCGCTGGGCTAAGCAAACGACTGCACCTTCGGTGCGTAAGAAGGAGGTCCGACTGACACCGGAGTAAAAGAGCGTAAAAAAACCGAGCCTAGTGGAGGGTTTCCACCAGGCTCGGTCCTGAAACGATTTCGCTTGATCGTCGCCGACGCGTTACTTGCTGCTTAGCAAGGCGAGTCGAGACGATTTTAGCCTGGAGACAATCGCGGCCACGTAGGCGGCGTCCGCTTCGCAGAGGCGCGAATTGGGCACGGTGCAGGTCCGGCCGTTGGACTTCAACAATCGAATGTTGTCCTCGTTGATCTCGATCAACCGGCCTTCGGTACGGAATTGTCCCGTGTTGTCGATCCAAGTTCGCACTCGCGTGTCCGCCAGCGAATTCAACTTCTCGAAACTTGCCGAGACCACTTGAACTCCGGCAGCAGGCTTTTCGACGACAGGTGCCGGCAACTCTTCATAGCTCTCTTCGACTTCCTTGGCGCCAAACAGATCGTCAATGGCCGACTGCTGCGAGTTTTCGTTCTCCTGAGTTCCGAACAGGTCGTCCACTTCGTCCGCCGGTTCGTTCGCTGGTGCTTCATCGGGAGTGCCGAACAGATCGTCGAGCCCGCCGTCATCAGCTGGCTGGGCCGGCGCGTCGCCGGCGGGTGCGTCGTCAGCAGGCGTGTTGAACAAGTCGTCCAATCCTCCCTCCGGCTGGTCATCAGCCGGCGGTGCTCCGAAAATGTCGTCAGCTGCCGCGTCGCCAGCGGGAGTGTCACCTGCCGGAGCGTCATCGGCGGCGCCACCAAAGATGTCGTCGATCGCGGCGTCGGCCGGTTCTGCGGGAGTATCAGCCGGGGCATCACTACCGAAGATGTCGTCCGCTGCAGGCTCGGCAGGAGCGGGCGTATCAGCCGGGGCATCGCTACCGAAGATGTCGTCGGCTGCGGGTTCGGCAGGAGCGGGAGTATCAGCCGGGGCATCACTACCAAAGATGTCGTCCGCTGCGGGCTCGGCAGGAGCGGGAGTATCAGCAGGTGCATCGCTACCAAAGATGTCGTCAGCTGCGGGTTCGGCAGGAGCGGGAGTATCAGCAGGTGCATCGCTACCAAAGATGTCGTCAGCTGCGGGCTCGGCAGGAGCATCAGCATCAGCGGGCGGCCGCGTGTTGAACAAGTCGCCCGGATCATCTTCGGCCGGAACGTTGGCCGGTGGGGCGTCAAAAGGATTGGCCGACGATGCATCGGTGTCAGCAGGCGCATCGGTGTCGGCAGGCTGGTCAGCAGGAACGTCAGCCGGTGCATCGGCCGGAACATCTGCGGGCGCGTCATCAGCCGCCGGCTGATCGTCAGTAGGCTGATCGTCAGCGGGCTGGGCTGAAGTATCGGCCGGGGCGTCATCGGTTGCCGCATCGGTGATCACCGCGTCGGAATCCGAAAGGGGTTCAGGTTCGGGCGGAGTCGATTCGGCTGGAACGGAAGAATGCTCGACCGGTGCCGATTCAATCACGGTCTCACCATGAGTCATGGGTGCTTCCACGATCGGTGCCGACATCATCGGCGCGGACATCATCGGCGCCGCAACCACCGGACCACAATTGCTTGGGCAAGGTGCGACCGGTGCCGGACAACACTCCACCACCGGAGCGGGACAGCATTGAACCGGCGGAGGACAAGCAGGTTGGCAAACAGGAGCACAAGTCGATCGACAATGAACCTTATGCAGCAACCAGCCAGCGGATACCGGGCTGCTGCCCAGCAGGGTCACCAAGACGGCAACCAGAGTCCAGTGACAAAAATGTCGGACCTTACGTTTCATGATTTTTCGACTCCTCCACAGATCAATTGTGGATCGCTTGCGAGTTCTAAAAGGCGGCTCGGATGGCGCGGGAACGAACCCCAAACGGCGGATTCTCGCCGGCGCCGGGCATGGAAATGGCCCTTCATGCTAGTTGTGGAAAAAACCAACGGCAAGCAGCGAAAAATGGTTAACCTAAATGGTTTAGGGTTCCAGTACCGATTTTGACGAAAACTCGGCTCCCCGCAGTCGACCGAATCCGTCACACTTCGGTCGGCCGGTGGGCAAGGACACCACGCACAGTCAATCAAAAAGCCCACGAATTCCCATCTCAACCTCGCTGCCTGCGCCGCTTCCGCACATCCCCCCGAAGGGACCATGGTTCGCTTCCTGCAAAGTCTGATCGCGTCGATGAGTCTGGAGCGGAAATGCCTCCTGTTTTTCGGCTCGGCGCTGCTGGTGTTGATGTTCGGCGCGTTCTTTGTGGTTCAGACCGTCGGCCGTCAGCTGGTCATGGCCACCACTTGGAACCGGGCGCGCGACTTCAGTTTTGCGGAGGTGGTGCGGCTGCACGAAGATGCGATCTGGTCCGAAGATGTTCCCCAGCCGGCTGCAGCCGCCCGCAATCGCGACGTGCTCGCCGGTTTACGATCGGCACTATTGAACGAAGAGATCACTTACGAAGTGATGGGGTTGGAGGAAGATTCGCAGTATGTGGATTTGCCGCCGATCGATCCGCCAACCGATCCCGAAGTGTTAAAGATTCTGCAGGACCTGGAAACCGATTTTCGCCGCCGGCTTCGCGAACAGATCGCCGAGGATCGGCCTGGCTTTACCAGTGAATTGGATCTGGGTGAAAACGAACCGATGAGCCAGATCGGGCCCGCGCAGATCGCGCCGATCTCTTCGGGCATCGGACCGATCGACGGCCGTTACATCTTCTACACACCCATCTTTCCCAAGCCGGTCTGCTTCACCTGCCACGCTCGCAAGGGCAATCCGATGTCGACTTCTCCCGACACCGATCCGGCCAAGCTAGCGGGAGAGTATCCGTTCCGCGTCATTCGAGTCACCATCCCTGCCGAACAAACCGAACAAGGCACTTCCCGCATCACCGCGATCGTGGTGTCGCTTGGCATGCTGATCGTCGCGTTCACTCTTTATGTGCTTCACGCGATCGTTCGCTACCTGGTTCTGCGACCGCTGTACCATCTGCGCGATGTCAGCGACGCGATCACGCACGGCGACACCAACTTGCGAGCCTCGTTGGATACCGAAGACGAGTTTCGCGAACTCGCCGATGCGTTCAATCGAATGCTTCGCCACCTGACGGAAACTCAGGATCAGATCCAGGAGGTGAACAACGAACTGGAAGCACGCGTCGATCAACTGGGACATTTGAACTTGCAACTGTATGAAGCCAACCGGCTCAAGAGCGACTTCCTGGCCAACATGAGCCACGAGTTGCGCACGCCGCTGAACAGCATCATCGGTTTTTCGGAAGTACTGCAGGGCATCGATTCGCTGAATGAAAAGCAGCGCCGATACGCCTCGAACATCCAAAAGAGCGGTCGGTTGTTGCTGGAAATGATCAACGACATTTTGGATTTGGCCAAAGTCGAAGCGGGAAAAATGGAGGTGCGTCGCAGCGAGTTCGAATTGTCGCGATTGGTCTCGGCCCAATGCGACATGCTCCATTCGCTTTCCGAAGACAAGAACATCTCGCTGTCGGTGGAAGTTCCGGACGATCTGCCCAAAGCCTTTCAGGACCCCAACAAGTTGGGCCAGATCGTCAACAACCTGTTGAGCAACGCGATCAAGTTCACTCCCGAAGGGGGCATGATCACGGTGCAGGTTTCCGACCTCGATAACGGCAGGTTTCGTCTGTTGGTCAGCGATACCGGTGTCGGAATCGCAGAAGAAGACCAGGGGATTGTTTTTCAGAAATTCAGACAGAGTCGTAAAGTGCTCGATGGCGAAGGATTGACTCGTGAATTCGCCGGCACCGGTCTGGGACTGTCGATCGTCAAAGAGCTGGCCAAGCTGCTGGGTGGCGAAGTCGACTTCCAAAGCGAACTCGGCCGAGGCAGTTCGTTTTGGGTCACGCTGCCCTGGAGGCTGACCGACGATCGATCGATCGAATTGATGCCGCAGGCATCCGTCAGCGAATAAGAATTGGCGACTCCTCTTCAGGCCCGAAGGGCCTACTACACCGCCAATTCTTTACAACTCAGAAACTGGACATCCACCCATACAAGCCTGCAGGGCTGATACAAGCCTTACCACACTGCCTACTTTTTCATCATCGCTTGCAGGTGCATTCGAATTTGAGTTCGCAGTGGTTCGGGAGCGATCGCGATGGCGCTGCGATAGTTGGCTCGCGCCATCCTTTTGTTGCCTTCGGATTCACCCAGTTCGGCGCGGCGCAAGTACTCATCCAACTTTTTGGATCGGCGAACCGCTTGCGATCGACGCAGCGCCGAAAGTTGCCCGGCACCCACTTCGGCGGCGACCCGAGACGGATCGACGATCGTCGGATAGTCGGCCAAGACGGGCGTGATGCCGGTCACGAACGGACGAATCACTCCCGACTGAATGCCACCGGGCGATCCGTTCATCGTCGTCACTGATGCGGCAGTACTGCTGATCGATCGATTGCTTCCCTGAGCGAAGTTGAAACCGAGACCTCCGGAAACCCCGCCGCCGCCAAAACCGAAGCCGCCGGACAGCCCGCTACCGATTGCGCCGGGTGGAGCAAAGGGTGGTTGTAGTGGAGCACCGCCACCAAAATTCGCAAACCAACCCGGCCCGCGCAGGAACCATCCCAGCGAATGGCTCTCGTAGAAATTGGAATTCAAGTTTTGAAAAGGAACCGTCGTGTTGATCGCCTGAGCGTTTGCTTTTGTCGCGGCACAGATCACCGCGATCACAACAGCCAGCATCTTGATCGATCGCAACATCAGAACGTGCCAAGCTACCAGGTTTTAAGAATTCGCAGGCCAGGTGCTGACCCACAGTAAACTGCCAACTTCGAAGCTACCAAATCACAGGCCGCTTTGGTGGATCGATTTTGGGATTTGTTCTCCTTTTCCGGCCCTGTACCCCAATCTGCCGGCATCACGTAACTTGAAGGGCATGAAGAAAGTCAGCTTGTTTACCGACGGAGCATGCAGCGGGAATCCCGGTCCGGGTGGTTGGGCCTTCATCCTCCGCTGCTCGCAAACGGAGAAGGAACTCGAACGCAGCGACGGTGAACCGGAATCGACCAACAACCGGATGGAGCTGACCGCGGTGATTCGCGGACTGGAGGCCCTCCGCGAACCGTGTGAAGTCACGCTCCATGCCGACAGCAGCTACGTCCTGCAAGGGATGAGCAGTTGGATGAAGGGTTGGAAAAAAAACGGTTGGAAACGCCGGGACGGAAAACGGCTGGTTCCCGTCAAAAACGTCGAACTCTGGAAGCGTCTGGACCAGCTGCTGCAGGTCCACACCGTTCACTATCAGCAGGTCAAGGGACATGCCGGACATGTCGAAAACGAACGGTGTGATCAACTGGCGGTGGCCGCCTATCAGAAGTATTTGCACCGCTCTTAAAAAACAGCCCAAAAACACCGTTTTTTGCCTGCTTTTCGGGGCCCTATAGGCATCGCGGCAAGAACCGAAAAACGTTAGAATGGAAGGCGTCTCCTTGGGCTCGTTCGCTTGTTGGCAAGCTCTCCCAAGCGAACCGAATTGCCCCCTTTCTTCTTGCCCTGAACGCAGGCTCTCATGAGCGAACTCCCCGACTCAGAAACCACCGCTTCCAGTGCGCCCGCCGCAGTTGCCGGTACCATGAATTCTGACTACACCGACAAGAGCATCCAGCACCTTTCTGACCTGGAACATGTCCGCGAACGGCCCAGCATGTACATCGGTGACACCACCGCGCGGGGGTTGCACCATCTGGTCTACGAAGTGGTCGACAACTCGATCGACGAGGCGATGGCAAACTTCGCCAAGACGATCTCGGTGACCGTCCATACCGATGGAAGTGTCACGGTCGAAGACGATGGCCGGGGGATTCCGGTCACCAAACACGATCAGTTGTCCGAAGAATTTGATCGCGAGGTCAGCACGCTGGAAGGGGTGATGACCGTGCTGAAGTTCGGCGGCAAGTTCGGCAAAGATGCCTACGCGATCTCAGGCGGCTTGCATGGCGTCGGCGTGACGGTGGTGAACTTCCTGAGCCAGTGGGCCGAAGTGGAAGTCAGCCGCGATGGGTTCACTTGGACCCAAGAGTACGAACGGGGCGTGCCGACCGGCGGAGTGCTGAAAGGCCGAGCAACCAAGAAGACCGGGACCAAGACGACTTTCAAAGCCGACGCCCAGATTTTCAGTACCACCAAGTACAGTTTCGACACGCTGTTCAAACGGCTTCAGGAATTAGCGTTCCTCAATAGCGGCGTGCACATCAAGTTCCATGACGAACGCAACGGCGAAGGGGGCGATTTCCGGTACGAGCGCGGCATCATCGAGTTCGTTGAACATCTCAACCGTGCCAGCGATACGCTGCATAGCGACGTGATCCAGATCCAGGGAGAGAAAGACGGAACGCATTACGAGATCGCGCTGCAGTACAGCACTGAATTCACCGAAAACGTGCAGTCCTATGTCAACAACATCCATACCATCGAAGGGGGCACCCATGTCAGCGGTTTCCGCAGCGCGCTGACTCGGACGCTGAACAATTACGGAAAACAGCAGAACCTTTTCAAAGGGAATACGCCCAGCGGCGACGATTTTCGCGAGGGAATCACGGCGGTGATCAGCATCCGCGTTCCCGAACCGCAGTTCGAAGGCCAAACCAAAACCAAGCTCGGCAACAGCGAGGTCGACGGCATCATCAGTGCCGGCGTCGGCGAACAGCTGGCAAAGTATTTCGAGGAGAACCCCAAGGCGGCGATGGCCATCGTTCGCAAAGGGGTGCTTGCTTCGGAGGCCCGCGAGGCGGCTAGAAAAGCGCGGGACTTGCTGAGAAAACAAAAGACCGCTCTGGGCGGCGGCGGTCTGCCCGGAAAACTTCGTGATTGCATCAGCAACAATGCTCACGAGTGCGAACTGTACCTGGTCGAAGGGGATTCGGCCGGCGGTTCGGCCGAAGGGGGCCGGATGCGCGAGTTCCAGGCGATCTTGCCGCTGCGAGGGAAGATCATCAACGCCTACAAAGCACGGGAAGACAAGGTGCTGGCCAATGAAGAAGTCAAGTCGATGATCCAGGCGATTGGGACCGGGATCGGACCCGATCAAGACATCTCCAAACGCCGCTACGAAAAAATCATCATCATGACCGACGCCGACGTCGACGGCAGTCACATTCGTACGCTGTTGCTCTGCTTCTTCTATCGGCAAATGTACGAACTGGTCGCTCGCGGACATGTCTACGTCGCCCAGCCGCCACTGTTCCGCGTGCAGCATGGCAAGAAACGGTACTACGTTCAATCCGACGGCGAGATGAAGTCGCAACTGCTCGAACGCGGGTTGGCCGACACGGTTTTCGAGGCCGAAGACGGCCGCCGTGTCGAAGGGGACGGCATGCGTTCGCTGTGCACGGCGCTGGCCGCCATGGAAGACGCGATTCTGGCGTTGGAACAACACGGCTTCAGCCTTCGCGCCCATGCTCAGCGGCTGGATCCGGTGTCAGGAAAACTGCCCGCCCTGCTGCTGACTTCCGGCAACGAAGAACATTGGTTCCACACTCAAGACGAAGTGGAAAAACATCTCAACCAGCACAACCTTAGCCTCGACAACGAGGAGGACGATGAAGAGGAATCCGAATCGGCAAGCGAAAGTGATTCGGCCGACGAAGAGGAATCGCGACCGATGGCACACTTGGCCGAACTGCACGAAGTCCGCACCATCAACAGCGGCTTGAAGGACCTGCAACCGCTGGGCTTCGGAGTCGATGACCTGATTCCGGCCGACCGCACCGGATCAACCACCGCCAGGTTCGAGCTGGTTCGGGGCGAAGATCTTCGCCGTCCGTTGAACGATCTTCGCGAACTTCTGCCGGAGGTTCGCGCTGCCGGCGAAAAGGGCCTGACGTTGACCCGCTTCAAAGGACTGGGCGAAATGAACGCCGAGGAACTTCGCGAAACGACGTTGGATCCTGAAAACCGAACGTTGATCAAAGTCAACCTGACCGACGCCGGTGCTGCCGACGAAATGTTTCGCCTGTTGATGGGCGACAAGGTCGAACCACGGCGAGATTTCATCGAAAAACACGCCCTCGACGTCCGCAACCTGGATGTGTGAGAAGCAACACTTGCTATGAATCGTCTCGCCGACTCGCTGAGTCCTTATCTGCTTCAGCACAAGAACAACCCGGTCGACTGGTTTCCCTGGTGTGACGAGGCGTTTGAGCGAGCGAAGGAAACCGACCGGCCCATTTTTTTGTCGGTCGGTTACGCGGCGTGCCATTGGTGCCACGTGATGGAGCACGAGAGTTTCGAGAATGAGTCGATCGCGGCTTTCTTGAACGATTCTTTCGTCTCCATCAAGGTCGATCGCGAGGAACGTCCCGATATCGACCAGATCTACATGAACGCGGTCCAGGTGATGACCGGTCACGGCGGTTGGCCGATGAGCGTTTTTTTGAATCATGACCGTCAGCCGTTTTATGCCGGCACCTATTGGCCGGCGGCTGCGAAGTTTGGCATGCCCAGTTTCGCCCAAGTGCTGGATGCGCTGGCCGACGCTTGGAACAACCGTCGCGAGGAAATTGAAAAGCATGCCGGCGAAATCACTGCGGCGCTGAGGCAGTTGGCCATCGGTACTTCGACAGAAGTGGCCGACCTGCCGGGAGATTCGATCATCGATGATGCAACCGATCGTCTGCTTGGTGCGCTCGATCGCACCGACGGCGGCTTTGGTACGGCGCCCAAATTTCCTCACGCAACCGACCTCGATTTGTTGATTCGGCGATCGGCCGCCCGTGCTACACCCGAAGCCAGTTCGCCGACGCGGCCGGAAATGATCGCGGCGGTGGAGTTGACGTTGGACCGCATGGCAGGTGGCGGCATTTTTGATCACGTCGGCGGCGGATTCGCACGCTACAGCGTCGATGCGAAGTGGTTGGTGCCGCACTTCGAAAAAATGTTGTACGACAACGCGCTGCTGGCCGAGGTTTACGTTCGCGCGTTTCAAGTCACCGGGCACGATCGTCATGCCACCGTTGCTTGCGAAGTGCTGGACTACCTTTGCCGCGACATGGTCGACCAGGCGGGCGGGTTCCATTGCAGCGAGGACGCTGACAGCGAAGGGGTCGAAGGAAAGTATTACGTTTGGACACCTGAGGAAGTGGCCGAGGTTTTGGGAAGCCAGCGCGGCGACCGGTTCTGTCAAATCTACGACATCACCGAAAGTGGAAATTTCGAGGGCAAGAGCATTCCGAATCTGCCTCGCCCGTTGAACGATTGGGCCGAACAGTGGTCAATCGACGCGGCGGAGCTGGCGGAACAACTGGCGGACGACCGCCGGCAACTGCTCCAGGCGCGCGAAAAACGCGTTCGGCCCGGTCGCGACGACAAAGTTCTTACCGCCTGGAATTCGCTGGCCGTCAAAGCGTTGGCCGTCGCCGGCGCCGTGTTGGACCGACCTCGCTACATCGACGCGGCGCTTCGAGCCGCCCAGTTCACGGTCGAAACGATGATGCAGCCGGACAATCGACTGCTACACGCGTTTCGCGGCGGCAGGGCTCACCTGGATGCCTACGTGGACGACTACGCCTACACGATCGAGGCGTTTGTCTCGTTGTTCGAGGCAACGGGAGAGCCGGAGTGGATCGGTCACGCCTCGCGATTGGCTGACACGATGTTGGCGCAATTTGAAGATCCTCGCGGTGGATTCTTTTACACCGCAACTGATGCGGAATCGCTGATCACTCGGAACAAAGATTGGCACGACGGCAGTCTGGTCGGCGGAAACGCCTCGGCGGTGATGTCGCTATTGAAACTGTCGCACCTTTGCGATCGCGACGACTATGCCGCGGCCGCCGAGCGGACTTTTCGTATCGCCGGCGAAGTCCTGACCAAACAATCGGCCGCGTGCGGTGGTCTGCTGTCGGCGCTGGACCGATACCTTCATGCCGATGAGCAACTGGTGATCGCAGTCGGTGATCACGACCAATTGGCCAAGTGGCGGCCGGAGGTGCTGAAACGTTACCGGCCCCACACCACGTTTTCCTGGGTCGTCGGCGACAGCAGTGACAGTGAATCCACGATCGCGCTGAACCGAGAAAGAAACCCGATCGACAACGACGTCACGCTCTACCGCTGCCAACACTTCCGCTGCGAGTTACCCCTCGCCGCAACTGCCGCAATCGATTGGCTGTCGGAGTAAGGAGACGTTGCCGGTTCGGAGAACCGGCCGACTGTCGGCGACTTTTCCAAAGTCGCTACGTCGACTGACCGTTCTACGCGGTTGCCCCAGCACTGGCGGCGGCGGCCAGGGCATCGGCCTTGTCGGTCTTCTCCCAACTGAATTCTTCGCGGCCAAAATGGCCGCCGGCAGTGGTGGCCCGGAAGATTGGACGTCGAAGCTGCAAATGCTCGATGATGCCCGCTGGCGTCAGCGGAAATTGTTCTCGCACCAGTTCGCACAACCGGGCGTCGTCGATCTTTCCGGTCCCTTCCGTATCGACGTGAACGCTGACCGGTTCGGTAACGCCGATCGCATAAGCGAGTTGAACTTCGCATCGGTCGGCCAGCCCGGAGGCAACGATGTTCTTGGCAACGTAGCGAGCCATGTAGGCGGCGCTGCGGTCGACCTTGGTGGAATCCTTGCCGCTGAAGGCACCACCGCCGTGGCGTCCCCAGCCACCGTAGGTGTCAACGATGATCTTTCGTCCCGTCAAACCGCAATCGCCGTGCGGCCCGCCGACGACAAACTTGCCGGTCGGGTTGATATGAAACTTGATGTCACCCTTGTTCAATTCCGACGGAATCACAGGCGTGATCACCTTGTCGATGATGAATTCGCGGATCTCCTCATTGGACACATCGGGAGAGTGCTGGGCGCTGACCACGACCGTATCTATCCGCACCGGTGTATTGCCTTCGTATTCAACCGTCACCTGGCTCTTGTTGTCGGGACGCAACCAGTCAACCTCGTTGTTGAACCGGGCCTCGGTAATGCGGTTGATGATCCGATGCGACAGCGCGATCGGAAGGGGCATCAACTCCGGCGTGTCTTTGCAGGCGTAACCGAACATCAATCCTTGGTCGCCGGCGCCGATGTCCTTTCCACTCTTGTCATCGGCGTTGACACCTTGTGCGATGTCGGGACTTTGCGTATCCAGCGACACCATCACGGCACAAGTATCGCCACAGATTCCCATCTGGTCGTCCGTGTAACCGACCTCGTTGATCACTTCGCGAACCACGTCGGAGTAATTGACTTTGGCCTGGGTCGAGATTTCACCGGCGATGATCGTGATTCCGGTGGTCACCATCGTCTCGCAAGCGACTCGGCTGTTCGGATCTTGCTCTAGCAGCGCGTCGAGAATTCCGTCGGAAATTCGGTCAGCCAGCTTGTCGGGGTGACCCATGCTGACCGATTCGCTTGTAAAGAGGTATCGAGCGTTGCTCACGAGGACTCTCTCCGGGGGTGAGGTGGTTGCCGCGGGCGGTGTATCCCCCAGCCGGTTGGCAGGAATTCCACGATCGCCGACTTGGGGACAAGCCGGCCGACCAGAATTCACGTTTTCTCCGCTCGGCCAGGGAAGCTGGGTTTAAAATCGATAGCGCATTAAACTACTTGGCAGACGGCGTTCTGAGAAGCGCCTACGCGCTGGCGTGTTCGGAAGACCATTTGCCCATGACCCAAGTCCGCCCCAAAACGCACTCCGACCACTCGGCCGAGATGACGTTGCCGCAGCGAACCACCCCGGCTCTTTTGCTATCGCTGGCGATGCATGTGGTGCTGCTGACGACGATCGGCCTGATTTGGGCGCGTGTGCCCAAGGGGAGCGGTGCCCAGCCCGATCGGCCGGTCGGAATCGCCCTGGTCCACCGAATGCCCGATCGAGATCGATACGTCGATGCCGCGACCATCGATCAGCCCGATCCGACCGAATCGGAGCAGCCGGCCGACGCCTCCGCCGCGGCAGCAGCGGCCGCGCCGCCAGCCGATTTGTCGCCCCCGATCGACCTGAGCGGGGTGCTACGAGCGATGGAATCGACTCCGTCCCCAGCAGCCGGCACGGGATTGGTCGGCGAAACGGAATTGGATGGCGACGCGTTTGGCAGCGATCGCGGATCGTCTCCGGCGGCCGACGCCGGCGAAACGACCACCACGGTGTTCGGTGTTTCCGGCAGCGGCTCGCGATTCGTCTATGTCTTTGACCGGTCCGACAGCATGAACGGATATGACGGCAGACCGCTGCGAGCGGCCAAACGAGAGCTATTGCGGAGCCTGCAATCCCTTTCGGAGCGGCAGCGGTTCCAGATCGTGTTTTACAACGACAAACCGACGCCCTTTCGGTTTGCCGACATGCCGATGCAGATGATCCCCGGTGAAGAGTCGATGATCGTTCGCGCCGAACGCTACGTTCGTTCGGTGGCAGCGTTTGGTGGAACCGAGCATGATGACGCCATCAAACTTGCTTTGCGGATGGGGCCCGATGTGATTTTCTTTCTCACCGACGCCAGAATCCCCAGGCTTTCGGCGCGCGAACTTCGGGAAATTCAAAGTCGCGCCGACCAGAGTGGTACCACGATTCACGCGATCGAATTCGGTTCGGAACCGGTCGCTTCACCCGACAGCTTCCTTCGTGACCTGGCAGCGATGAACAATGGCCAATACCAGTACGTCGATGTGCGACGACTCGGCCAAGCTCCCCGCCCAGCGAGCGCAGGTGAAAAGGAGACACCGTGAAGCCGGGGCGATGGATTCTTGGTTTGTCGTTTGCCGTCTGCTGGTCCGCAGCCAATGCGCAGTCCGATTCCGCCGATCGGATTTGGCTTGCGCCCCGGCCGCCAACTGCATCGCAAAGCCGTTGGTATCCGCAACCGATCACCACGCGGTCTGGAAAAATCATCGGTTTGGATGACAAACAATTGCAGATCCTGTTTTCGGGCGATGAAGCGGAAACGTTGATCGCAGCACGACGGGTTTTGTGGTTCGAACCGGCCGACCGTAGCGACAAGGCCACCGAAGCACTGCGGCTGTTTGCCGATCGGAAGTACGACCAATCGCTACGGCCGCTTCTTGACGTTCTGGGCCAGCGACCACCCGTGTGGCGTCAACAATGGATTTCGATGCTTGCCTCTCAAGCCGCGTGGCGAAGTGGCCGCGGCGCGGTTGCGTTGGAATTGGTGACGCAGCTGGACAAACGGCCGCTGCCACCGATCACCATTGCTTATTTGCCGATCGCCTGGAGCGGCAAGCCAGGGCGTGGCGAATCGTTTTCGCAGGCGTCGTTGGATGCCGCTGCGAATCAGCTTGACAGTGATTCGGCTGCCGTTCGTTTGGTGGCGGCAAGTTGGCTGCTGTCCGGTTCCACTCGCAGCTCGGCGGTTGCCACGTTGAAACAGTTGGCCGTCGGCAACGGCCGGCCGGTGATCGCCAGGTTGGCCGAAACGTTATTGTGGCGCGTCGCCACGCCTCCTCAAGTCGCTCAATCGGCCCAGCAATGGCTCGATAAAGTGGACGCCTTGCCGATGGTGCTGCAAGTTGGACCCACGCTCACACTGATTGACAAACTCCGCTCGGCTGGACAAAACACGATGGCCGATCGACTCGCACTGTCGTTGCAGCAAACGCCCCCTTTTCCTCATCCCGATCTGGGAAAGTAGGCTCAGGCGGCCCGGCGATCATCCTGGTCGTCACCCAGCCCGGTGATCGATCCCCGCGAGCGGCGTAGCTCGCGTATCCGATCGGCGCTGTCGTGAAGCTGTGTCTCCAGCTGGCGAATGCGATCCTGTGCTTGGGCGTTGGCGTCCAGACTGTCTTCGTGTTCGGCGCCCACACGTTGCAGATGCTGTAGCAATTCAGCGACACGCTTTTTGAGCGATTCGACTTCAGGCCGTAGTTTTTCGGCCATCGCCAACCGCTTGCTCAGCTCGTCGACCGCGGTCGATTGAAGCCGCAGGTCCTGCACGGCCTGGCCGTTTTCTCCGACCAGGCGATCGTAGTCGCGATCTTTTGCGGCAAGCTGTTGGCGCAGTTGCTCGATCGTTTCGGCATGACCGGCGGCCTGGTCCTGCAGGGAAGCGATGGTCATCTCAAGCTGCCGCTTGGAGTTGCTGAGCGATTCGCAGTCCGAGTGAGCCTGGCCCAATTGCTGCGAGTACGTTTCCAATTCCTGCTTGGTCGCCTCGAACAAGCCGAGGTCGCTCTGCAAGTCCTCGATCTGGCGATCTTTGCCAGAAACTTCATCGCGTTGCTGCTGACAAAGCTCTTGGGCATCGTCCAGTTCGGATTGAGTCTCTTCCAGATCGGATTGAGACTTTTCGAGTCGGGAGCGAAGTTGAACGCACAACGACGTCGCCTCGGCAAGCCGTTCGTTCGTTTCAGCAAACTCGACCTTGAGGACATCGTGTGACTGCAGCGCCGATCGCAACGTTTCAATTTCGTTGCGAAGTCCCTGTAGCGCCGTGTCACGTTGCTGCACCGTTTCTTGCAACTGCTGCACCGCTTCGGCTTGCTGTTCCGCTTCGTCGCGTTGCTGCTGAATCGTCTGGTCGCGCTGGTCGATGGCTACTTGATGTTCTTCCAGTTCCTGTTGCCGTTGTTCGATCTCTGTCTGCCGCTGCAACAACGTCTTGTCGCGCTGCTCGATCACGGCTCGCTGTTGCTCCAACGTACTTTGCTGACCTTCCATCTGCTCCTGCAGCTGCTCGATCGTCGTCAGTTGGCTTTCGGATTCCAGCTGCAATTGCTCGGCGGTCGCCTGCCGATGTTCGATTTCAACCTGTTGTTGCTGGAGCTCTTCGGCCTTCTGCTGGAGCTCGTCGCGCAGCGATTCCAACGTTTGCTGCTGCTGTTGTTTGTCCAGTCGAAGCTGAGCCAATTCGATGTTGGCTTCGGCGACTTCGACCCGCAGAGGAACCAACGAGTCGATAGCCTCTCGCAACTGACCGATCTCGGCATCCTTGTCGGCCGACGCGACCGACGCCGATTCGCTTTCAGATCGCAACGACTCCAACTCGCCGGTGAGCTTGGCGTTCCGGCGCTCGCTTTCAGTAGCGGCCTGTTGGAGCGAATCGATTTCACGGTGGGCCTGATCGAGCGAATCGGTCCGGCCGGCCACCGTTTCAGCCAGTTGTTCTTTCTCGGTTGTCGCCCCCGCGACGTTGTCGGCAAGACGAGCAATTTCGGCCTCGCGCCCGGCGATCACTTCCTCCAAGGCGACTTGATGCCGGCGATCTTCTTCGATCTGCTGTTTGCAATCGGCAAGTTCGCGGCTGGTCTCGGCGAGTTCCTGTTCGCGCAGTTCCAGCATCTGCCGTTGTTGTCCCAGCGAATCAGCCGCCGCTTGCAGTTCGCTGCTCAGATCTTGATGTTGCGTTTTGGATTCGGCCGACTCGGCCAGCTCCGATTCCAATTCCGCCGTTCGCTCGATCGTCTGCTTCAGCTCTTCGGCAACGGAGTCGTGGTCGGCGCGAAGCGTATCGACATCGTGACATCGTTGAACCAGATCCTCTTGCGTTTTTCGCAGGGTCTCGGCCGTTTCCTGTTTTTCGCGTTCGGCCGCTTCGACTTCAGCCTGCAGCTGCTGAATCTGTTCGGCGCTGGAACTTTCCGATTCACGAACCGATTGGGATTCTGCTTCCCACTGCTGCCTGACGGTTGTGAGTTCCGATTGCAGTTGTTGGTTGCTGTCGGTCAATTGCGACACGGTTTCACTTTGCTGCTGCAGTTCTTCGTCCTTGGTGGATTGGCTTTGCAACACCTCTTGCAACTGATCCTTCAGCGATTCGCTTCGTTTGGTTTCGGCAACCAGCTGCTGTTTGGTCGCGGCCTGCCCCTGTTGAAGCTCCATCGCCTGGGCTTGATAGCGTTCGGCAAGGCGTTCCAGCTCGACAACGCGTTTTGATAGCGTTTGCTGCTCCTGCTTCCGCTGCAGCGCCGTCCCACGAGCTTTGGTGTAGCGGGTTTCCAGAGAATCCAACTTCTCGGCTTCGGCGGCATGATCTCGGTACCACAGCAAATGTCCGATCAGGATTCCGACCAGGATAAAAAGACAAATCGAGATCAGGGGAATGCCAAAAATAGCAGTCATCGTTCTTTGCCCAAGCAGCTTTCTTGCATTGCGGACTACCTTACAGTAGGGCCTATAGCAAGAGAACGCGTTCGAATGCAAGCGTGTAGGCCGACTTGTCCCAAGTTGGAGTGCAGGCATGCGAATCGGATGAAGCTGCCAGAGCACGGAAAACGGTGAAGCGACCAGGATTTGCTCTTCGGGCCGAAGGTCCAGCACTTTGCTTAGCCCAGGGTGCGAAGAACGAGCCTTGACGCCTCACCGGTTTCCATGCTCGGACGTTTGTTCCGCCTAGCGTGCCTGTCCCCAGAGTCACCGACTGGCCGCCTACGCGCTACCGACTTCGGAGAAGTCGCCGACGGTCGCTTCGACCTGCACCACAACGCCTTTGAAAGCGGGTGTTTTGCTCTTGGGGTCGGCGTGGCGGGCGACCAGGATGTTGGCTTCCGGGTAGTACATCAACGCGTTTCCCGGTCGAATTTGCGGGAAACTCTTCGCCAAAATGCCCTCCATCACCCCCGTTTCACTAACCACCCTTACCGGCTGGTCGTCCTGCAAACCGAAGCGGGCCAGATCATCAGGGTGCATCAAAATGACGTCACGACGATCTTGATTGCGGTACAAGTCCTCTTCCTCGTAGACCACCGTGTTGAACTGTCCCTCGCTGCGAACAGTCATCAGTCTCAATTCGCGGTCGCCGGTCCCCTTGAGTTCAGGAAGCGTGTGAATGTGCATCACGGCGCGGCCATCAAGAGTCGAAAAACGAGGCTGATGAAAAGTGCGTCCGCCGATCTGAAATTCTTGCCGGGTCTGATCGATGTCGGCGATCTTTTCGAATCCAGGGACCACCTTTCCAATCCAGTTCCGAATCGTTGATGTGCGGCGCAGCTGATCCCAATCGACACCTGGTGCTTCTGGCAACAACTTGGCTGCGATCGTAGAAATCACGTCGACCTCGCTTCGCGGTCCCGGCAATCGGCGCGGTCCGCCGTCGCTGAGCCGTACGTAGTTGAACATCGACTCTTGGGTGGTCGGCTCCGGCTCCTCATCTCGCGCCAGCATCGGCAAGACAATCGTTTCCTCTGCCAGGCCGTTGACATGCCCAGTGTTCAACGTGGTGCTGAGCATGACATTCATTTCCAGCCGCGACAGCGCTTCGGCGGCGAAGGTCGAATCGGGATTGGAACCGTACAGATTGCCGCCCAGGCAAAAGCCGACTTGGATTTCATACTTGTTGGCCGCTTCGATGCAGGCCAGGGTATCTTTTCCGGTGGTGGTGGGAAGCTGCACACCGAACTCTTCTCGCAGTGCCGTGAAAATATGATCCTTCAATTTCGGCGTCACTCCCACCGATCCGATTCCCTGGACATTGCTGTGTCCCCGAATCGGCATCAAGCCGCAACCGGGCCGGCCGACCATCGCGCGGCACATGGCCAACGATGCGATCGCTTGCACGTTGGCAACACCGTGGGCGTGGTGGGTGACGCCCATCGTCCAAGCAAAGACCGTTCGTTTGGAGGCAGCGTAGATCGCCGCGACCGATTCGATCTCGCTGCGCGCCACACCCGATTTGGTTTCGATTTCACCCCAAGTCAACGCGTCGATCGCCGACAACCATTGCTCGGCATCCCGGCAATGGTCGCGCAGAAAATCGTTGTCGATCGCAGCCGCCGCTTTTAGCGCCTTGGCGATTCCCCAAAGCAACGCCAGGTCACCGCCGATGTGTGGTTGGACGTAGTGACTTGCGATCTTCGCACCTCCCAGCAGCGACAACACTTTGCTGGGAACCCGGAACTTGACCAATCCCGTCTCTCGCACCGGGTTGATCACGACCACCTGCCCGCCGCGGCGGCGAACCTGCATCAAGCTGGTCATCAGCCGGGGATGATTGCTGGCCGGGTTGCCGCCGATCAAAAAAACACAGTCGGACTGTTCCAGGTCGTCCAAGACAATCGTGGCCGTCCCACTGCCGATGGCCGATTGCAGCCCCACACCACTTGCCTGATGACAGTAATAACTGCAATTGTTGACGTTGTTGGTCCCGTACACGCGAGCCATCAACTGCAACAGGAATCCCGCTTCATTGCTACTGCGTCCGCTGAAATACCAGAACGTCTTGTCGGGCTGAGTCGCTTTCAACTTTTCGACAATCGAATCGATCGCTTCCGACCAGGAGATCGTTTCGTAGTGGCTTGATCCCTTACGAAAGCGGATCGGATGAACCAGGCGGCCGAGGTGTTCCAGCTCCCTTGGCGACAACGTGCGCAGCTGCTCGATCGAATGTTGCTGCCAAAACGAAGGCTCGATCGCCGGCTGCATGTCAGCCACCATCGCTTGCAGGCTCTTTTTGCAGACTTCGGGAAAGGCGCCACTTTCGTTGACCATGCCTCCCTTTTGGCCGCCCATGCCCAGGGCGCACGTCTTGCAGGCATTCTTACTGCGCATCGCCCGGTACAGCTTCCAGAAACCACCCGCCTGGCGGGCTTTTTTCCAAGTGTACGCAATGGCTCGAAAACCGCCCCCGCTACCGACTTTCACGCGCGATGCCTCGATCAAAAGAGCTGACTGACAGCGGATCATCTTAACGAACTTGTCCAGGCACGAAATTCAGTGAATCGAGGCGGAATCGAATGGCAGCGGGTTGATGAAAAGCGTCAGCCGTCACCTCTCTGCGTTTTGACCGGGCAGAAGTACAATGGCTCCGGCAAGACGCCTCTCCCTCCTCCGGCAATCTGCTCCCACCTGTGAGACCCCCTTTGCTATGAATTCCCAAGCCAACACGGATCACTGGTTTGGCGAGGAGGTTTCTCCTGGCGAATCGGTCAATACCGAATTGGTCATCACCGAAAGCTACAGCAGCCGCGACGTGGCGATTCCCATTCGCGTCGTACGGGGCAACGAGCGAGGTCCGACGCTGTTTGTTTCCGGCGCTCTGCATGGCGATGAACTCAACGGTACCGGCGCGATTCGTTCCTTGATTGCCGGCGAAAACTGGCAATTGCAACGAGGAACGTTGGTGCTGATTCCCGTGTTGAACGTGTTGGGATTTGAGCGTCATTCACGTTATTTGCCCGACCGCCGCGACCTCAACCGTTGTTTTCCCGGCAACGCTTCGGGCAGCATGGCGACGCGGATGGCCAAGGTGATTTTTGATGCCGTAGTCGAGCGTTGCGATTACGGCATCGACCTTCATACTGCCGCGGTGCGCCGCACCAACTACCCCAACATTCGAACAGCCTTTCAGCAAGACGGCTGCATGAGGCTTGCTGAAGCGTTCGGGGCCGGGCTGATTTTGGACGGTCGAGGACCGAAAGGTTCTTTTCGTCGCGAGGCCACGGCAGCCGGGTGTCCTACCATCGTGGTGGAAGGGGGCGAAGTCTGGAAAGTCGAACCATCGGTTGTGGAATGCATGACACGAGGCGTGCTGAACGTGCTGAAAGAACTGGAGATGATGCCGGGCACCCCCGATGTCCCGGCCAACGCCGCCAAGATCCGAAAAACCAAGTGGGTGCGGGCGGAACGAGGCGGTTTTCTGGACATGCACGTCGCGCCCGGCACGACGGTGGTCGCCGGGCAACCGCTGGCCACCAACAGCAACCTGGTGCACGAAGATCAAAACCGGCTTGTCGCACCCTTCGACGGAATCGTCATCGGCATGACCACGCTGCCAGCGGTCCAGCCGGGTGAACCGGTGGTTCATTTGGGACGACTTTCCAGTTTCAAGTCGGCGCGGCGGCTGGAAGAACAGACCCGTGCCGACGACGTCCATCGAACGGCTCAGGAGCATCTGTCAACCAGCGTTCAAGTGGTCGAACCGTAATGTAAAGACGAGCGAAAATGTAAAGACGAGCGAAACTTTCTCCCTTTCTTTGCGGGCGGCATTGCCGGTTGGGAGCACGAGCGGATAAGTTTGAAAAAAGTTTTCCGAGAGATCTTCGCCGCATGTCAGACCAAGAACCTGCTTTGCCAACGATCGGCTGGCGCGAATGGATCGCCCTGCCCGATCTGGGAATCAAACGAATCAAGGCCAAAGTGGATACGGGAGCCCGGTCTTCTTCGCTGCACGCTTTTGACATCAATCTCTTCTTCAAAGAAGGAGCCCAATGGGCTCGGTTTAGCGTCCATCCGATCCAACGGCGGCAAACCGGCGTCTTGCAACTGGAGGCGAAAGTGCTGGAACTCCGGTCGGTGCGAAGTTCCAGCGGAGAATCGTCGATGCGACCAGTTGTAGAGACCCATGTCAGGCTGCTGGGCACCACTTGGCCGATCGAACTGACACTTGCCGATCGTCGCCAAATGGGATTCCGGATGCTGCTTGGTCGACAAGCCTTTCGCGGCCGATTTCTGGTCGACGCCGGCCGCTCCTACTACGGCGGACGTCCTAAACGAAAAAAGAAACCTTGAACCACTCCTTTCTTCCCAAGCGTCCATCACCATGAAGCTGGCGATCCTCAGTCGCAACATGAAGTGTTACAGTACCCGGCGACTGCGTGAGGCCGCTTTGCAGCGGGGACACAACGTCAAGGTGCTTGATACCTTGAAGTTCGCCATCGATCTGCAGCGTGGCGAACCCGATCTCTATTTTCGTCGCAAACAACTATCCGACTACGACGCCGTGTTACCCAGGATCGGCGCGTCGGTGACCCACTTCGGCACGGCACTGGTGCGGCAGTTCGAGCAGATGGATGTGTTTTCCGCGAACTCATCCTCCGGCATCTCCAACTCGCGAGACAAACTTCGCAGCCTTCAGATCCTCAGCCGACATCACATTGGCATCCCCCGCACTACCTTTGTCACCGACAAGAAAGACGTGCTGCCAGCGATCCAGCGAGTGGGCGGAGCGCCGGTCATCATCAAGCTTTTGGAAGGAACCCAAGGCGTCGGCGTGTTGCTGGCCGAATCGGACAAATCGGCGGAAGCGATCGTCGAACTGCTGCAAAGCCAAAAGCAGAACGTGTTGATCCAAAAATTCATCGCCGAAAGCAAAGGGCGAGACATCCGCGCCTTCGTCGTCGGTGACCAAGTGGTTGCGGCGATGCGGCGGTTTGCCGAGGGGCAGGAGTATCGCAGCAATGTCCATCGCGGCGGCACCACCGAAGCCACATTGCTCGATTCCGTTTATTGCGAAACGGCAATCCGCACTGCTCAAATCATGGGCCTGCGGGTCGCCGGCGTCGACATGTTGGAGGGCAAGGACGGGCCTCAGATCATGGAGGTCAACTCCTCGCCGGGACTGGAAGGAATCGAACGTTGCACGCAACTGGATGTCGCCGGTTCGGTCATCGACTACATCGCCGCCCAAGTCGACTTTCCTGAAATCGACTTGCGACAGCGGTTGACTGTCAGTCGCGGTTATGGTGTGGCAGAGATCCATATTCCGGACGGATCGGAATTTGTTGGCAAATCGATTCAAGAATCGGGGCTGCGCGATCGTGATCTCAACGCCCTGACGCTCTATCGCGGTACCAGTGTCATTCCCAATCCAAAACCGCATCAGATTTTGCAATCGGGTGACCGTCTTCTCTGTTTCGGAAAGCTCGATTCCATGAGAGATCTCATTCCTCCCAAGACGCGTCGGCGACGTAAACCCAAGATCAAGGATTTGCCCGACCTGCCGGTTGCCGAAGAGGTGATGGGCCACAACGAGCTTGCCATGCCGGCGGTTGATAGCGAAGAGGCTTGATCGCCTGTTCCCGACCGGAGGGGAAACAACGATCACAATTGCCAAGGAATCCGTAGGTCGCATAGTCACCCACGCCCGGCCCAATCGGTCCGGAAACGGTTCTGATCGATTCCCATGGTGGTGGTGACCGAAAAACATGACGAGTCGTCATATCCCGAACCTCAACTCCGCAGGTCCGATGCCGCTGCTGAAACTCTGGAATTCGCTCCGCGGACGTTCCTCCGACAATCCCACTTCGGACGATGGTCGCACGGCCAGACGAAAACCGTCGGCCGATTCCAAGCCGGCTGCCCCCAAAGGAAAACCTGCTCGGCGAATCCTGGGTATCGGCGGAGGCCCCCACGGGGCACTGTGCAAACAGATTCGGCCGCTTCGCGTGGAGACCGTGCTGGAAGTCTCAGTCGGTGACGGCTCGCGTGCCCTGGCCGTGTTAAACGCCTTGGCGAAACACAACCCGCAAGTGCGTTACGCCGCGATCGATCAGTTCGAAATGTCGGACAGCCCGGTGACGCTGAAAGAGTTCCATCGATCGCTACGCGCAGCCCAGACGCGCGCTCAGCTCTTTCCCGACTCGATCTCCCGCGGCCTTGTCCGAATAGCCAGCACAATCGGCACCATCGATCTGGTGTTGATCGCCGCCGAGGCAGATCAGTGGCAAACGCCCGCCATTTTGCCGCTGATCGACCGTATCACTCACCAGGACAGCGTCGTCTTCTACTTGGCCGGTGAATCGTGGCAGCGATATCAACTGCCCAAAGCCCAAGTTCGACGAGCCGCCTAGAATCGGATGGTCGGCGATTTTTTCAAAATCGCTACGCAACCCCAGGAAATTTAGGTGGGTAGGAAATTTAGGTGGGTGGCACCAATGAGATTGGTGGGTGGCACCAATTCGAAAAGAAGCGTTCGGTGGTGATCGGCGGCAAAATTCCCCCGGAAGGGGGAACTGATTCGCCTTACTGGGAAATCAATCGACATCTCTTTCCCGATCGCTACAACCCTCCTAGGTTATCCAGTCACTTATCCGGCTTTTGGGACGAAGCCGGCGAACGGGTGAGCTACGTTTTTGAGCTGGTTTTCAGAATCCGTGGCCTCATACCATCGCTGGAGGCGGTCACAGGCACATGAAGACGCGTAGGTAAGCGTTCTCTCCTCAAAAAGCGGGAATAGTACAAGGACATGTGTGGGATTGTTGGCTATGTGGGAACCGATGACGCAGGATCCTTCTTGATCGACGGGCTTCGTCAACTGGAATACCGCGGGTATGACAGTGCGGGCGTCGCCATTCACGGCGGAAACCAACTTGCGATCACGCGGTGTCCCGGACGCATCGATTCGCTTGCCACACAGATGGGCGATACCCCGTCGACCGGCCCGCTGGGGATCGGACACACGCGCTGGGCCACGCACGGTCCAGCGACTCAAGAGAACGCTCATCCGCACACCGGTGGCGACGGTGAAGTGGTCTTGGTCCACAACGGTGTGATCGAGAACTTTCAGGTTCTGAAAGACGAACTGATCGGCAAAGGTTACCGTTTCCAATCGGCCACCGACAGCGAAGTGATCGCCCACCTGGTGGCCGAGGGATTGAAGAATTCGCCGGAGAACGAAGGGCAACCGAACGTTCGGTTTTTGAATGCCGTTCAGTGGGCGGTGGCGCAGCTGCGAGGCACTTACGGTTTGGCGATCGCCTTTCGTGATCGACCGAACTTGATGATCGCCGCGCGATTCGGCAGCCCGCTGGTGATCGGTGTCGGCAAAGGCGAATACTTCGTATCAAGCGACGCCTCACCGCTGGCCGGCCGTACCGACCGAATCGTTTATCTGGCCGATCATCAAATCGCGGTGTTGACGCCCGACGGGTTTTCGGTGCTGCACCGCGATCAAGGAAAAGTCCGGATCGACATTCGCCCGTTGGAAGTGGCTGCCAACGAAGTCACGCTGGAAGGCTACGACCACTACATGCTCAAGGAGATTTACGAGCAGCCCGACGCGATTCGCAACGCGATGCGAGGCCGGTTTGACGAACAAGATGCGACGGCCGTTTTTGGCGGTCTGAATTTGACGCCTCAACAGCTGCGCAGCGTCGAACGAATCATCTTGACCGGATGCGGCACCAGTTGGCATTCGGCGCTGGTCGGCGAGTATCTGATCGAGGAAATGGCGCGGATTCCGGTCAGCGTGGAATATGCCAGCGAACTGCGTTATCGCAATCCGCCAATCGACAACAACACGCTGGTGTTTGGGATCACGCAGAGTGGCGAAACGGCCGATACGCTGGCGGCGCTTCGCGAAACCAAACGCAAAGGACATCGCACGCTGGCGATCTGCAACGTCGTCGCCAGTTCCATCGCCCAGGCGGCCGACGGCGGAGTTTACTTGCACGCCGGTCCTGAAATCGGTGTCGCCAGCACCAAGGCCTACACTTCCCAATGCTGCGTGCTGGCAATGCTGGCGCTGTACTTCGGGCGGATGCGCCACCTGAGCTACGAAGCGGGGCAGCGAATCATCGAAGAACTGCACCAGCTGCCCGCTGCCGTTCACCAGGCGCTTTCGTGCGATACCCAAGTTCGGGAAGTTGCCGAACGGTATCAGAATGCCAGCAACGTTTTGTACCTGGGACGGCAGTACAACTTTCCCACGGCACTCGAAGGCGCACTGAAGCTGAAGGAGATCAGCTACATCCATGCCGAAGGCTACCCAGCGGCCGAAATGAAACATGGTCCGATCGCACTGGTGGACGACGTCACGCCAAGCGTGTTCATCATTCCCCGCGGAACGACCTATGACAAAGTGATGGCGAACATGGAAGAAGTCAAAGCTCGCGGAGGACCCATCATCGCGGTGGCCAGCCACGATGATCCCCAAGTCGATTCGATTGCCGACGACGTGATTCGAGTTCCACAGGTGCCGGAGTTCTTGCAACCGATTGTAACGGTTGTACCGCTTCAGTTGCTTTCCTATCACATCGCGCTGCTGCGCGGTTGTGACGTCGACAAGCCACGGAACCTGGCGAAAAGTGTAACCGTCGAATAGCAATTGCTTGCCAAAGTGAAAGCTTCGACTAAATGTAGAACCTTCCCCAGCACTCTCTTCTGTTATCGTTTCCCACTAGGATCCTGTGAGATGAAAACGACCGGCCTGAGTTACAACTCGCGAAAAGCGTTGATGGTCAACATCGGCGAAGCGGCGGGAACGGAGATCGCCAACCTGATCGCGCAGATGGCCGCGGAGATCGAAGAACTTCGCCGCACCAAAGTGAACGTGACCCGAATCGTTCCGGGAGGCCCGGAGCCGACTCGCGATTTCACCGAAGAACCGGTCTAAAACGGCGTCTTTCCATTCCACTGTAGGCCGGCTTGTCCCAAGTCGGCGATCCTGACCCTGCCGACTTGGGGACAAGTCGGCCTCCAGGAAAAAACGAGCTCTTCCTCGTGAACCTGGGCGGATAGGCAGCGTCCTAGCCCGTAAACCGCTCTCTGGCCGACCAGCGTCTGTTTTGCCACTTCGCGCTCCCGGCTGACGCACGCGCCGTTGACAGCTTTTGCCCGAAAGTTGACAGTTGAGCGTGAGCGGCCGCGGGTCTGCCGGCGGTCCATCCCCCGCAACATCCGCCCATCCCCCCCACGGAACTTCCAAAGAACCGATAGCCTTCTTATGCCTGACGACCAACCGTCCGCTCCGCGGACCATGCTCGACAAAATCTGGGAACAACATCTCGTTCACTCACCGGCCGATGGGCCCGCGATCCTTTATGTCGACTTGCACCTGGTACACGAGGTCACCAGTCCCCAGGCATTTGAGGGCCTGCGGATCAGCGGTCGAAAGATCCGACGACCCCAGCGGACGATCGCGACGCCCGATCACAATGTTCCGACCAGCGACCGCAGCCTGCCGATCGCCGATCCGATCAGCCGCAAGCAGATTGAAACGCTGCGATCGAATTGTGCCGAGTTCGGTGTCACGCTGTTTGACATCGGGGATGTTCGCCAGGGAATCGTCCACGTGATCGGCCCTGAAAACGGATACACTCAGCCCGGCATGACGATCGTTTGCGGCGATTCTCATACCGCCACGCATGGTGCCTTTGGGGCGCTCGCTTTTGGAATCGGAACCAGCGAGGTGGAGCATGTGTTGGCAACGCAAACGCTGTTGCAGTTCAAGCCGAAGACCATGGAACTTCGCGTCGACGGCGAGATGTTGCCGGGAGTGACCGCCAAGGACATGATCCTGTACTTGATCGGGCAAATCGGGACCGCCGGCGGCACCGGCTACGTGTTGGAATACACCGGCGAGTGTGTGCGGCGGTTGTCGATGGAAGAGCGGATGACGGTTTGCAACATGTCCATCGAAGCAGGCGCGCGGGCCGGCATGATCGCGCCCGACCAAACCACCTTCGACTACCTTCGCGGCCGCCCCGAAGTGCCGGCCGATTTTGACGCCGCGGTCGCCCGCTGGCAGCAACTTCCCTCCGATCCAGGAGCCGCCTATGACCAGTCGAACGTCTATCGCGGCGATCAGATCGAACCGCAAGTGACTTGGGGGACCAATCCAGGACAAGTGCAAAGCGTCAGCCAATGTGTTCCCGACCCGTCCGACTTTGACGACCCGACCGAACAGAAATCGACCAGCGACGCGCTGGCTTACATGGGCCTGACGGCCAAAACGCCCATCCAAGACGTTTCGATCGATCGTGTCTTCATCGGTTCGTGCACCAACGCCCGCATCGAAGACTTGCGAGCCGCAGCGGCGGTGCTCAAAGGGCATCGGGTCAGTTCGGAGGTCGATGCGATGGTCGTGCCGGGAAGCGGGCAAGTGAAACAGCAAGCCGAACAGGAAGGACTTGACCGGCTGTTCAAGGAAGCGGGATTCGATTGGCGCGAAGCGGGTTGCAGCATGTGTTTGGCGATGAACCCCGACAAGCTTTCGCCGGGACAGCGATGTGCCAGCACCAGCAATCGCAACTTCGAGGGACGGCAGGGCAAAGGGGGCCGCACCCATCTGGTCAGCCCCGCCATGGCTGCCGCCGCCGCCGTCGAAGGTCACTTCGTCGATATCCGCCAGTGGAACTACAGATAGTGGATAGCGAGTGGTAAATAGCGAATAGAAGACTACAGACTAAAAACTACAGACTACAGCCTACGGACTACAGACGACAAACTACAAAACCATGCAAAGCTTTACCGTTCATACAGGTGTCGTCGCGACCCTGGACCGCGCCAACGTCGACACCGATCAGATCATCCCCAAGCAGTTTCTCAAGCGGATCGAACGGACTGGGTTTGGCCAGTTCCTCTTTTTCGATTGGCGGTTCGAGGACGATGGCACGACACTTCGTCCCGACTTCGAGCTGAATCAACCGCAGGTCCAAGGGGCCTCGGTGCTGGTCGCGCGAAAGAATTTTGGCAGTGGCAGTAGTCGCGAGCACGCCGTTTGGGCATTGGACGACTATGGATTTCGCTGCGTCATCGCACCCTCGTTCGCCGACATCTTCTTCAACAACTGTTTCAAGAATGGCGTGCTGCCGATTGCGCTCCCCGAATCGGATATCGACGAACTGTTCGGCCGAGCTGCCGAGCACGCGCCGTATGAGTTGACTGTGGATCTGGAAAAGCAGACCGTTGCCGACACACGAGGATGGGAGCGGCCATTTGAGGTCGACGCCAGCCGCCGCAACAACCTGCTGCACGGTTTGGACGACATCGCGCTAACGCTTCAACACGAAGACAAAATCAGCGCCTACGAAGCGGCAAGAAGCTGACGGTTCTATAGGTGCTGCCGGCGTGTTCTGCGAGTTCGCTGCGTGCAGCAAGCGACCAGGACGCAATTCGTTGCGAGTTCGGAGAACACGCCGACACCGATTTCCCGCGAACGCTCGCGTCCCGGCTGGGTCGGCAAACTCGTTGCTGCGGGTGAGCAACAGTAAATCGAGCTTGCCCCGGGACGTGCGCGGGCGTGTTTCTTTACCGCCGAGTCGCGCCGGGCTGGGCGGCCAGTTGGAAGTGCCCGAACAACGTTTGTTCGCGGCGAATGATGTAAAACTTCGCTCGCGGACCGCTCTGAATGTCGGGGTGTTCCAGGATTCCGGCCAGGTCCTTCATGGACGAAGTTTGCCAGCCGTGAATGCCCAGCAAGACGTCGCCAGGCGTGATTCCTTGTTCGTCGGCAGCCGAACCGGGCCGGACCGACGTGATGTACAGGCCGCCACGGTACTTCGTTCGCATGCGGGCGTTCAAGCGTCGCATGGTCGAATCGGCCACGGTCTTCGCTTGCACGCCCAGCACGGACCAGGCGAGTTCGGAAACGGTTTGGCGGCTGTCGCGAACATCGCTGGTCTGCATCGCCAGCTCGAACAGCTCACCGCCTCGCTGAATCGCGAATTGCAGTGGCTGGCCTGGCGAAACATCCAGCAGTGCCAGAGCCAAATCAAGTCGATCGTCGACTGGTTGCGAGCCAACGCGGACCACGCGGTCACCCGGCTTCAGGCCTTCCCGTGCGGCAGGGCTGCTAGCGGAGACATTGGCGACGGTCACCCCATCACCGTCGCGGGGTCCGCCGCTGGCTCGCAATCCAATCATCATGCGGCTTTCGTTGTGCTGTTCGATCATGTCGGTCACGATGTCGACCACCTGGTCGATTGGAATCGCGAAGGCAATCTGCTGGGCACCGACTCGAACGGCAACGTTCACTCCGATGATGTCGCCTTCGATATTCAACAGCGGACCGCCCGAGTTTCCCGGATTGATTCCAGCGCTGATTTGAATCAGGTCCAAGTAATCCTGGGTTTCGTTGACCGGAACGTCGCGGTGCAGGGCGCTGATGATTCCCTCGGTCGCGGTGTGCACGTATCCGAACGCGTTGCCGATCGCGATCACCGTCTCGCCCACCATCAGATCGCTGCTGGTACCGCGGGGAATCGTCGGCAGCGGGTTGTTGACGTTGATTTTGATCAGCGCCAAGTCGCTGCGAATGCGCGAGGCGATCAGCACGGCCGAAGTGGTTTCGCCGTTGTGCAGCGTGACGCGAATGTCGTCGACATCTTCGACCACGTGGTAGTTGGTGATCACGTAACCGCGCGGGTCGATGATCACTCCCGTTCCCATTCCGTTGACTTGGCGGAAAGAATCGGGGCCGGTCGCGCCAGCCATTCCGGCGGCGGTGGATCGAACCGTTTTTTGGCCATGAATATTGACCACCGCGGGTGAAGCGCGGCGAATGGCCAACACCGTGGGAGTTTCTCGTAGGTCAGAAACCCTTCCACTGGGCGCTTGTGCGGCCGCTACCGACATCACTGCAAGCAGGAAAAGGCTGACGGCTAACTGCGGGCCAACGGTGCGGGAAACTTGGATCGACAGTCGCATATATTCCCGAACCCGAGTCATCGGTCATACGGCTTCGACGGACATTACGGGTTCCGTCTTTCAGATACCGGATCACCGGTACGGCCCTTTGCATCGGAACAATCGACCAGCTGGCTTGATGGCAGAAGAGAGCGCGCCGCAAGGTTTGCCAAGTTTAACAATCAACGCCGCAGCCGGGATGACACAGGGCTGAAACAGCCTGGCAGCTTGAAAGGAAACGCCTAATTTGGACGACTTTTTCGAATCGCGGACCAGCAGCTCGTGACCATCGTGGGCCGTAGCAAGCAAGCCCTCACGGCGCCGGAACTTCGGTCGCCTGTGAGAGTATTTTTCGTCGCCCGCGCCATGGGCAAGTATGAACCGGCTCTCCGCAACCATGGCATGGTTTTGCGACCTCGTTTCGGCCTACCCAATCGTTGCTTACATGGAGGCCGGGATCTCTGCCGGAGCTGCAAAGACAGGTCGAGTCGGCACGGGGTGAAAGCGCGGCCAGGGAACATCGGGTTGCTTGGGGGCGCTTTCGCAACCAAAGGGCTGTTGATCCAGGAGTCCGTCGTCGATCACTTGGGCGTCGGTGGGGTGCGAGAGATGAGGAACGGTCTCGACGCCCACCTCGCCGTGAAACATCGCTGCCGATTCGGCTTGCCGCCAATCGCCCAGCAAGCCTCCACGGTCGGTCGGATCGTGGAACCGATGACTCGGTATGTTCAGCGCCACACAGCCCGCTTGGCTCAACCCAAGCAGAATGAGGATGACAGAAAGGAATCTTCTTTGTCCGCGCATGACCATCGTCATCCGGATCACGTTGACCGGCGAGCCGAACGTGCAAGACCGGTTGGGATTCGGTCTGCCGGTTCGGTTCAGGCGGTCAAAGCGACGTGAAGTGATCCCCCTTTTGAATCGACTTCCTATTTCATCGGCAGATCGATCCCTGCGGCTCCAGTAAATTTTCCCTGATCGGCACCGGCAGTGTATTTTGTCTGATCCAAGGAAAAATTACGGCTTGCCTGCCAAGATTGCCGGCCAGCCATCGAATCGTTTGATTGCACGTCCCCGTTTTACTAGTCCCTGCTTGACCGAGGAGACCGCTGTGGTCGATCCGCACACCTTTTCAGCGGACGGCGGAAAAGGATCTTCGCCGGCGGAGGGCAAATCGACGCAAACCATCGATTCGAGCCAGGCTCCGCGAGAAGCCCAACCGATCGTTGGCCGGTTGGCCGAAGGCGAAACGGCCAGCGTGGACCCAGCGGCCGTGCAAAAACCGATCATGGCGACGCTGGCTTCTGTCCAACCACCGCCGGTGAACTTGCCGCAAGAAGAGCCTATTCGCGGTGTCCTGGCCGAAGAGCCACCACCTCCGCCGGAGGTCGCACCGAAACGGGGAATCACTGGCCGCGTCGTCGGATTCGTTGCCTGGACGATCCGGGGATCGTTTTGCATTGTGTCGCTGGTGGTGCTGCTTGCCGTGTTGACGGCGATCCCACTGATACAATTGGTGGCATTCGGATACTTGCTGAACGTGGCCGGTCGATTGGCTGCCGGTGAGAACCTTCGCAACGCTCTGCCTCATTTGCGCCAGGCGGGGATGATCGGCATGGCGGCGGTGGCCGTTTTCTTGGCAGCGCTGCCGACTCAGCTGTTGGTTCACTGGGAATCGGTGGCCTACCTGATCGATCCGGGATCGGGACAAGCATTCTGGATGCGCGTGTTGGCGATCGCTTCGGCGCTGTTGACGACCGGTTATCTGTTGTGGGCGTGGGTGCGAGGCGGTCGACTTCGTCATTACTTGTGGCCACAGCCAAAACGTTTGCTGCTGGAAGGATGGCGGATCCGCACTTGGAAAGATGCTCCCGATCGACTTTGGGACTTCACCGCGTCGCTGGAGCTTCCCAAGTTATTTTGGTTGGGAGCGCGAGGTGCGCTGGGGACGCTGATTTGGTTGATCCCGGCGATGATCATCATCGCCGCCTTCCGGAACGGGGAAACAGGACTTGCCGGGTTGGTCGGGTTCGTTTCGCTGATGTTCCTGGGCGTGGCGCTACTTTACCTGCCGATGCTTCAAGCTCATTTCGCAGCCGAGAACCGTTTGTCGGCGTTGTTTGAGGTCCGTACGATTCGCCGCGACTTCCGCCGCGCCCCCTGGGCCTGGCTATTGGCGATGATCATGGGGTTGGTCGTCCTGCCGATCCCGCTGTACTTGTTGAAGATCGAGGCAACGCCCCGCGAGGTCATGTGGCTGCCTTGCCTGGTATTCGTGGCGTTCATTCTGCCGGCGAGGGTCGCCGAGGGACTCGCGCTCCGCCGCGCCCGACAGCGGAGCGATCCAAAAGGACTGTGGGCGGCGTTTTCGCGCTGGGCGGTGCGAGCGATGATGCCCGCCGTGGTCGCGGTTTACTTGCTGTTTGTCTATGTCTCCCAATACACCAGTTGGGATGGACTGCAAACCTGGGTGCAGCAGCACGCCATCCTGGTGCCGGTACCCTTTCTAGGCGGCGTTTGACCGTCGGCGATTTCTCCGAAATCGCTTCGCATAGCCCGTCGGCGACTTCTCCGAAGTCGCTTCGCTTGGCCCGTCGGCGACTTCTCCGAAGTCGCTTCGCATGGCCCGTCGGCGATTTCTCCGAAATCGCTTCGCATAGCCAGGAGCAGAAAACCAGCCGACGTTTGCCGACTTGGGACAAGTCGGCCGACTCAATAGAATACATGGATGCCTCCTCGTAACCTGAATGTCATTCTGATCGCGTTCTGCCTGGCGATCCTCTGTTACTACACCCATCGGCGTGCTCGCACGGCGATGATCGTGGGTGACGCGTTGGAACTGATTGACACTTTTTATGTCGACCCAGTGGATGATGAAGATCTGCTGACCGCCGCGATGAACGGCATGACGGCGACGCTGGATGAACACAGCGAATACATTCCGGGCGAGGACTACGAATCGTTTCAAGACAGCATCGCTCAGGAATTTGCTGGCATCGGGATCTTTGTGGAACAACCCGATCCTCAACAACCGGTTCGGGTCGTCACGCCGCTGGTCGATTCACCCGCCTTGGTTGCGGGTGTCAGACCGGGCGACCTGATCATCCGCGTCAACGGCCAGGATGTTTCCAAGTGGGAATTGAGTGAAGTCAGTTCCAAATTGAAAGGCCCGGTCAACACGGTGGTCGATCTGGTGGTGCTGCGTGAGGAGCAGGAAATCTCCCTTTCGGTCACTCGCGACACGATTCCGCTGCCGTCGGTCATCGGAGACTATCGGGATGATCAAGATCGCTGGGTCTTCCGGTTGCGCGATGATTCCGATATCGCCTACATTCGGCTGACCAGCTTTGGTGACAAGACCGTCAGTGAACTGGAGCAGGTGCTCCAAGGATTGAACAACAATTTCCGAGGGCTCGTGCTGGACCTGCGCGGAAACGGTGGCGGCCTGCTCAACTCGGCCGTCGACGTCAGCAACATGTTTTTGAACAAGGGGCGAATTGTTTCCACGCGAATTCGCGGTGGCAAGGAAGAAGACGAATTCAGCGCCGAACTGGGCACGCTGGTCGATCCCAACAAGCCGATGGCCATTTTGATCAACGGCAACTCGGCCAGCGCCAGCGAGATCGTTGCCGCCTGTCTGCAGGACAACCACCGGGCCGCGATCGTCGGCATGCGCAGCTACGGCAAAGGGACGGTGCAAAACATCCTGCCGCTGCAATACGGTCGCAGCGCGCTGCGTCTGACCGTGGCTCGCTACTACCGGCCCAACGGCGAGGACATCCACCGCAAAAAGGACGCCACCGAAGAGGATCAATGGGGTGTCAGACCCGATGAAGGAATGGAAATCGACATCAACGAGGAAACATTGGAAAAGCTGGCCAAGCGGTGGCGAGAGGCTTCGTATCCGGCGATGGCCACGATCGAACCGGCCGGCGGCGACGGGCAGGCGGAAAAAGAAGGGCAACCTGGGGAGGAATTGACAGGATTGATGCTCGACGCGCAGTTGAATCGGGCCGTCGAATACCTGCGAGCAAAATTCGAGGGTGTCTCGGACGATTCGGCCCCGGCTTTGCCCCAAGGTTCGATCCCTCCCGAGGCAGCCTGATGCACTCCCCGAGCCGGCTTGAGGGGGGATTCGGGCGAAAAACGTTTGCCGGTCTCAATTCAGACGATTACAGTTTGGGGAAACGGTCGACCGCCCGCACAAGTCCATCGCCGGCGCGAGCGGGCCCGTTCTTCTTGTCACCAACATGCCACATGGCCTCGAACCACCACTTGGGGCCCCAAACGTAACTTGGGGGAGGATTCTTACCCGATGACCAAAACCGTTTTGACTGCCATCGCCGTCACACTGCTATCGGTCGCCGCGATGGCGCCCCAAACAGCATCCGCCCAGAATGCGATTTTGGCCGAAATGTACGGCCGAGGCGTACACGCGTACTATTCGGGCGACAGCACCAAAGCCACTCGCCTGCTGACCATGGCGATCGACAATGGTACCAAAGACCCTCGGGCCTTCTACTTCCGCGGACTCGTCGCCCACGCTTCGGGCAACCAGCACCAAGCCGAAGCGGACTGGCAAAAGGGTGCGGAACTGGAAGCCACCGGGCAAGCCAATCCGGCGATCGGACGTTCGCTGGTGCGGTTTCAAGGTTCGGCACGGCTGAAATTGGAATCGATTCGCCAGGAGGCGCGACTGAAAGCGATGGCCACGTCGATGGCCCGATCCAAAGCGCGATACGGGGAAATCGAAGCAGCCGAAGCTCGTGTGCTCCGCAAGCCGCCGCAACCGCCGACTCCTCGTGCAACCGGCGTGACGCCGCCGCCATCAGCACCAGGCGCTAAAGAAAACCCGTTCGCCGACGACATGGCAAGCGGCCAACCGAGCCTTGAATCGGACGACGCCCTGAAAGACGCGATGAAGAATCCGTTTGAGGGTCAAGCGATCCCGGCAGGCGAAGTTCCCCCCAATGACGACGCCAATCCGTTTGGTGACGATGCCGGCGGCGGCGCCGATCCCAACCCCTTTGGGGATGACATGGGCGACGATCCGAATCCGTTTGGTGACGATTCTGGCGATGCCCCCAATCCGTTCGGCGATAGCGGTGGCGACGACAGTAATCCCTTTGGCGACGACAGCCCGTTCTGACCCGATTCGAAAACGAATTGGCACTCACGAAAACGAAAAGCGGCTGATTTCGGTCAGTCGCTTTTTTGTGCGCCGCCGCAGCCTGGGTGCTTTGCCCCAAAAAGGGGTCTGACCCTCACTGGGCAGATGACCCTCTCCGGGCAGAACAATCGTCAAAGTAGATAGTCGCCTTCCAAAGGGTCAGACCCCTTTTTTGGGCAAAGCACAACCTGGGGGCCACTCAGGAGGGGATTCAAACCTAAGGATCTGGCAAGGCGCGCCCCCATATCGTCAAAAAAATCAGGAAGATCGAGCCAGCGGAGTCCCCCCAAGCTACCTTTGCGTGATTGGAAGTTCGTTTGCCTCCGATGCGCCCCGCCAACTCGCGGACAGCTCGGCCGGCGAGCGAATTCTGGTCAACGGTTTTTTCGAGAAAGCCGTGGTTTGCAGCCGTACACCGTCGTCCAAACGCCCCAGCAGAGCACGACCTCAAGGGCGCCTTCGCGTGTCAAGAGAAGGTCCCCAGAAAACCAGGAATAATTACGTAAATATCCTGTTTTTCCTATCTTGCTGGTCCTGCAGTTTTTATTCTTAGCTGTTGGGGTAGAGGGCCCAATCCTGGGGTTCTCCTGTTTGGACTCATACTGAATCGATTCATCGGTTGGCCCAGTTGGGCGACAGCGGTGATCTGCAGACCACGATTTTTCAACTTGATGCACATAATGGGTAGGTAGGAACAAACGTCATGATCTTTCGCAACAGCAAGAGAACACGTCGAGACCGAAAGCAGGCAAGTCAACAGCGCGAGACACGACGTCGGCGGCTTGCGAACTTGATGACGCGCGCCCCCCAGGTTGAATCGCTGGAAGATCGGCGATTGTTGGCGGTCTTTTCTAACCCGGCATCGATCACCATCAATGACGATGCCGCCGCGACTCCCTATCCATCATCGATCAACGTCGCGGGACTGACGGGAAACGTGGTTGACGTCAACGTCACCATCGAAGATTTCAATCACACCTTTCCTGATGATGTTGCGATTGTGCTGGTTGGTCCCAGTGGTGCCAACACGCTGCTGACAGCCAACAACGGCGGCAGCGACGACATCAGCAATGTCGATCTTACCTTCGACGACTTAGCTGTTTCGACCCTGCCGGACGATTCACAAATCACCAGCGGTACCTACCAGCCGACATTGGGCACGGGATTTCCAGCGGCGGTAGCGCTGCCAGCGCCGGGACCTGCGGGTCCTTATGGAGCAGACCTCTCGGTGTTCAATGGCTCTGCCGCCAATGGAACGTGGGAGCTTTATGTCTTCGATGATGACATCGGCGACACTGGATCGATTGCCAGCGGTTGGTCGCTTGACATCATCACCACCAACCCGGTCTTTACGGGAACGTCCAGCGGCAATGATTTTGAGTTGCGGATCAATCCAGCCGACGACACGTTGTTGGACGTGGTGATCGACGGCAACACCACTTCGTTCCCCATCGCGGCAATCGCTGCGCTGACGATCAGCGGTGGCGATGGGGATGATTCGCTGACGGTCGACTACACCAACGGCGACCCGATTCCCGCCGGCGGATTGACGTTCAATGGCCAGGGGCAGGCGACAGCCGATGGTGACTCGCTGTCGATCGTCAACCCAGTCGCGTTCGGCACCCAGATACTGACTTCCACCACGACCAGCGGCGACGGTAACGACGGCAACATCCAAATCGACAGCGGGCCGCTGATCACTTACACCGGCCTGGAGCCGATCAATGCTGGAAACGCTGCCGACACGATTCTGAATCTGCCGACCGGATTCGCCAACGACGCGACGCTGCAAGATAGCGCGGGTGCCGGCCAGATCGAGATCATCGACAACGGGGCAACTTTTGAAGACACGATCATTCCCAATCCGACCAATTCGCTGACGGTCAACCTGGGCGACGACGACGACCAGTTGCTGGTCAATACGCTGGATGACGACTACGCGGCTTCGTTGATCATCAATGGCGGTGCCGGTACCGACGACGTGGAACTGGACGACGTTGACCTGATCGATACGCCGGGTCGAGGCCTGTTGGTCACCGAGACGGAAACGCTGGACATCACCGGCGGTACGATTTCCGGCAACACGGCGATCAATGGCGGCGGGATCTTGATCGAGGACGCGGGCACGACCGCCACGATCGACGGTACAACGATCACGGGCAACACCGCCACGGGCGCCACCGGCACTCAAGGCGGCGGCGGGATTTTCAACAACGGTGCCAACCTGACCATCGAAGGCGGCGCCCAGATCACCAACAACGTGGCCAATGGAACGGCCGGCAGCGGCGGCGGGATTTTCAACGCACTGGGTGGTGTGCTTACTGTCGACAGCTCGACCATCTCCGGTAACCAGGCCGAACGAGCCGGCGGTGGAATCGAAGACGCTTCGGGCGCGTCGGTTTCGTTGGACAACGTCAATCTTGACAACAACTTGGCCAATGGAACGAACGCACCCGGCAATGGTGGCGGTCTGCACGTCACCGGTGCTGCCACGGTCGACATCGTTGGTGGTACCGTCAACGGCAACAGCGCCGCGCGGGAAGGAGGCGGCCTGTGGAACGGCGCCGGCATCATGACGATCGACGACGTGACGATCGACGGCAATACGGCCAGCGGTGATGCGACCGACGAAGGTGGCGGCGGAATCTTCAACAATGGCGGGACGCTAACCATCGGCGCTACCTCCGCGGTTGACATCACCAACAATGTTGCGGACGGCACCAGTGGAAATGGCGGCGGGATCATGTCGGTGGGCGGGTCGGTCTCAGTCACCGGCGGAACGATTCAAACCAATCAGGCAACACGCGCTGGTGGCGGGATCGAAAACAATGGTGGTTCGATTGCCCTGAACCGTGTCAACATCAACGGCAACACCGCTGGCATCAACGGTGGTGGTCTACACATCAGTGGCGCTGGTGACGTGATCGTCAACAACGGTAACTTCACCGGAAACGTCGCCGTCAACGAAGGGGGCGGTCTGTGGAATTCCGCCGCGGGCACGATCGATATCAACGGCACTCGGATCGACGGCAACAACGCCGACTTTGGTGGCGGTGTGTTCAATGACGGAACAGCCGGCGACATCAGCATTGACGGCGCCTCGATCACCGGAAACTCCGCCAACATCAATGGTGGCGGTGTGAATTCCGAAGGCGGCACGGTGACGATTTTTAATCTCACCAACATCTCCGGCAATTCGGCCAGCGGAGACGCGGCCGACCAGGGCGGCGGCGGGATCTTTAGCAGTGGTGGTACGGTCGATATCGACAACGTCACGATCAACGCCAACAGCGCCGATGGAGCTGCGGGCAGCGGCGGTGGTATTTTGAACCTGGGCGGATCGATCACGATTGACAACGCGCTGATCGACGCCAACGTTGCCAGCCGCGCTGGCGGCGGGATCGAAGACCGCGACGGGACTTTGGTCGAAATCACCGACAGCCGGATTCGCAACAACAACGCCGGCAGCAGCCCCGGTAACGGCGGCGGCATTCACATCACCGGCACGGGAACGGTCAACATCGACGGTTCGACCATCGACGGCAACACAGCGGTCGAAGGGGGCGGTCTGTGGAATTCGGGCAGCGGTACCTACACCATCACCAACACCACCATTTCAGGTAACTCGGCCAGCGGCAGCGATGGCGGCGGGATCTTCAACACCGATGGCGGTTTGGTCCGAACAGACAGCGTGACCATCACGCTCAACGACGCATCGACCGGCATCGGCAGCGGTGTCGCCGGCGGACTGGGTGGCGGAGTCACGCTGGAAAACACCATCGTGGCTCAAAACCCCGGTGGCGGAATCGAGGAAAACCTCAGCGGCGAAATCAACAGCGCCGACTTCAACCTGATCGGCGATGGTGACGTTGGCACGCTGACCGGATTGACCGCCAACACGATCTTCGGCGGCGTCGCGCTACTGTTGCCGTTGGCCAACAACGGCGGGCCGACTCCGACACATCTGCCCGGATCGGGAAGCCCGGCAATCGGATTTGGTAACACCAACTTGGGCGACGACCAACGCGACATTCTGCGTCCGCAAGGCGCACAAGACGACATCGGCGCGGTCGAAGTTGATTTGCGAGGCGAAATCGTTTTCGCCGATGATTTGGCCGCCGGAACGGCCGGTGACGGCAACCCCGACGAATTCATCATCCGAAATGACGGTGGTGGGCTGGCCGGCAACGTCGAAGTGTTGATCAACTCCCACTTGGTTCACACGTTCCCGAAAGCGACCACGGGCCTGATCTTGATTCGCGGTTCGGCTGACGATGACACGTTGATTGTCGACAACAGCAACGGACTGATCGGATCCAAAATCATCTTCGATGGTGACGGCGGACCGCGCAACAGCGTCACCCCTTCGCCCGGCGGATTCGATACGCTGATCTTGGACAGTTCCGGGTTGGTCACCACGACGCCGGTCACCACGACTTACAATCCCGGCGAAACGGCAGATGCCGGTGCAGTCCTGCACGAAAACAATCAAATCGTGCAGCGGATCGAGTTCTTTGGATTGGAGCCGATTCAAGTGCTCGCCCCGGTCGCCGGCAACAACATTTTGAACGTTGCCTCGGCGCCGCTGGGAATTGGCTTCCCACAGGCGCTCAACGCTACCAACTCGATCAACTACACCGAAGGCCCCAACAGCAATGACCCGGCTGACGTGGTGTTTGCTGGCGCACTGACCGGTTTGATCACGGTGGACGGGTTCGAGTCGCTTGAGTTTGCCAATTTTGAGGTGATGAACATCAGCGCCGGTGCCGGAAGCGACGAGATTAATCTGAACAATCCGGTCACGCCCAACGAACTGGAAACGATCACCGTCGATGGCGGCGATCCCACAGCGACCAGCGACGTGGTGGTGGTCAACGGCACGGCGGGAACCGATACCGTCACGATCGATCAGCTGACCTTCGATGGCGCCACGGTCAACGGCTTGGGACCGGTCATCACCGTGACTACGTCCGAACAACTGGTCTACCATAGCCAAGGTGGCGCGGACGATTTGATCGTCGAAACGCCCGCCGGTCTGCATCAGATTGCTTTGCAACCCGAAGCCAATCCCACCAACGGCGAACTCGTGATCAGCGATCCGATGAACAACTCGTTGTTGGGAATTCGATTCGAAAATCTTGACGTCGCCACGGTCGATTCGTCATTGACGCTTCGCGACGCTGGTGCTGACGGTTCGGACGACCTGGTTTATGTCGGTACTGACGGCGTGGATGTGTTCGCCGTCAACGCCGATGGTCGGGTCACGTTGCAGGAAACGCAGACGGTTCAATCAGCGAACAAGTTTGTCGTGGTCGAAACGCCCGGCATCCGCAACCTGACGCTCAATGGTTTGGGCGGCGACGATACGTTCAACATCGTCGGCGATCATCCTTTCGTTTCGATGTTGGTCGAGGGTGGAACTCCCAGCAGTGGTAGCGACGTGTTGGACTTCGTCGGATCATCAGCCGGTCCGGTCGCGCTCAGCCTAACCAACCAATCGGTCACGGAAAACAATCCGGTGAATTTCTCCGGAGTGGAAACGGTCAACATTGACGCCAACAACACGTTGACCGTCAACGGAACCGCCAATGCCGATGTCATCAACGTCACACCTGTGAATGCTGGCAACGGCGGTTCGTTCGACCACAACGGTTCGCCCGGAGTCGCCTTCAACTACTCCGATGCCACCACGATCACTTTCAATGGAAGCGTCGGCGTCGATGAGCTGAATGTGTTGGGCGATGCCAATGTTGACGTCGTCACTTCGGCGGCCGGCGAGATCACCGTCGACGGCAGTACGGTCACGCTCGGCACCAGCATCGAGGCGATCCAGGTGCTTGGCCTTGGCGGTGATGACAACATCAACTTGGCCGATCTTGGCGCGGCGGTCACCGTTCGCGGCGGCGATGGAGACGATGTCATCGTCGGTACCGACCAGCCCGACTTGATCTTTGGCGGTGCCGGTAACGACAACCTGACCGGCGGCGATGGCGACGACCAGATTTACGGTGAATCCGGTAACGATACGATCGGTGGCGACGCGGCCGGTTCGGACGATGGCGGCAACGACTTCTTCTCCGGTGGTGACGGCAGTGACCTGTTCATCTGGGAACCAGGTGACGCGCAAGACGTGATCGCTGGCGGCGACGACGGCGACGATGTCTTTGAATTCCGCGGCCGTGGCCAAGCAGGTGACGTGTTTGTCTTGAGCGCCGATGGCGGCGGTGTCGATGCCACCTTCAATGCCGCGACGATCAACCTGGCAGGCGTTGAAGACATCCAGGTCGCTCCCGGTGACGGCGGCGCAGCCGATGTGACCGTCGGTGATCTGTTTGGTACCGAGGTCACCAACGTCGACGTGCAACTTCCCGCTGCCGGTACGACCGACACCGTCGATGTCGACGGCCGCCAGGTCGCGGACGATTTGAACGTTCACGTCAGCGGACTGTCGGTTGCCGTTTCGGGCCTGACCTACGCCGTTTCGGTGGCTGGTGGAGTCGTCGGCGAAGACACGCTGAACGTCAACACGTTTGGCGGTGATGATTCGGTGGAAGTTTCGCAAGGTGTCCAAGTCGCGATCAATACCGCGCTGTTTGGCGGATCGGGCGACGATACGTTCAGCGGCTTCTTCAACCAGGCCGAAGGTGGCAGTGGCAACGACACCTTCCTCGGCGAAAACATTGACCAACGAATGGACGGCGGCGATGGCGACGATGTCTTCGTCGGTGGCGGCGGAACCAACACGATCGTCGGCGGTGCCGGCATCGGTGATGTGATCCTGGTCGAAGGCACTCCGGGCGATGACGACATCGACGTCACCCTTAACGCTGCCCTGGATCTGGTTGTTACCGTCAACGGCCTGACCACGATCTACGCCAACGCGACGGCTGATCTGGAAGGAATCTCCATCGTCAGCGGTGCGGGTGAAGATGTGGTGACGGTCGACGTCAACAACGGAGCGATCCCGCTGCCGATCGATTACGACGGCGGAACCAACTCCGACGCGTTGGAGGTGACCGGAACGGCAGCAGCGATCGATACGGTTGTCTACTCGGTCGGCCCTGCCGTTGATGAAGGCCAGGTGCGATACCTGGATGCTGCCGGCGATACAGTGATGTCGATCGACTTCCGTAATCTGGAACCGTTCGATGACGACGTGGCCGCGGCAAACCTGGTTGTCAACGCAACCAATGCCGACAACGCGATCAACTACTCGCAAGGTCTCGGCGGCGGAATCTTTGTCGGCGACACCGGCTTGATTTCGATCGACGGATTCGAGGTCATTCAGTTCAACAACAAGACCAATCTCACCATCAACGGTGGGGCTGGCGACGACACGATCCATTTGAACAATCCGGTCGCCCCCGCTGGTCTGACGGGCAACGTGAGCGTTGACGGCGGTGATCCGACGGCAAGCGATACCGTGATCGTCAACGGCACCACCGCCGCGGACAACATCGCGGTCGATCAGATTTCGATCGACGGTGCAACGGTCACCGGTGCCCAAGCAGTTCCCGTGGTGATCACGACGACCGAAAACCTGGTCATCAATGGCCAAGGTGGTGTCGATTCGCTGACGGTCACCACGCCGTCCGGTGCCGAGCAGATCGAGTACACCCCCGGCACGCTGCCCGATTCGGGTTCGATCGTGCTGCAAGACTTGAGCGCCGGACCGGAACGGTTGCTGGGCATTTCGTTCCAGGACTTGGGACAAATCGGCAGCAGCGTGACGTTCGCCGATGTCGACGGCACGCCGGTGGATGACTTGTTCGTCGTCGGAACGGTGCACAACGACTTGTTCGACGTGACCAACGCTGGCGTCGTCACGATCACTGACATCAGCGGCGTTGGCATCACGCCGTCGATCAACACGCCGGGCGTCGATCAGCTGACTCTGCAGGGACTCAGTGGCGACGACACGTTTGAAATTCCTGGCGATCACACGTTTAGCGAACTGCCGATCGGCATCTACGTCTCAGGCGGCAACCCCGGTAGCGGCAGCGACGTTTTGAACTTCACCGGTGCCGGTGCGGATGTGACGATCGACATCGCCGCGGCCACGATCACCGAAGCTGGTTTTGCGGCGGTCAACTTCAGCGGCATCGAAACGCTCAATGCCGATGTCAACGGCGCACTCACTGTCGAGGGAACCGACGCCGACGATTTGATCGACGTGACTCCCACGGCCGACGGTGACGACGGAACCTTCCGTCACTCCGGGGCTTCCGGTGTCCTGTTCAATTACACCGATGCAACTTCGGCCACTTTCGACGGCGACAATGACGTCGGCGACGTGCTGACGGTGATCGGCGACGCGAGTGCCAACACGATCGTGGTCACCGGTGTCGACATCGACGTCGACAACAGCACGGTGACGGTCGGCGACGGCATCGAATCGGTCGTCATCCGCTCGTTGGGCGGCGACGACAATGTGGACCTGACCGCATCAACGATCGTCGTGCCGACCACGGTCGACGCCGGCGCAGGTGACGACACCGTGACTGGTACGACCCGCAACGCCGACAACACGGTTGCCGCGGCGACGGCCACCCCGCTGGTCCTGTTGGGCGGCAGTGGCAATGACACGCTGATCGGCGGTAGCGGCGGCGACGTTTTGAATGGCGGCGACGGCGACGACGTCCTGGAAGGTGCCCAAGGTGCCGACCAGTTCTTCGGCGGCGACGGTTCGGACCTGCTTCGCTGGATCGCCGGTGACGGCAGCGATTTGATGGAAGGTGGTGCGGGTGAAACCGACCAATTGATCTTCATCGCCAACGACGCCAGCAACCTGTTGCAGCTGTACGGCGGCGGCCTGTCGACCGATAACCCGGCCGGAATCTTCCCGCCACAGACTCTGGAAAACAGTACCCGCGCGATCTTTGAACTCAACGCCGGCCAGGTGTTCCTGAACACCGGCGACGTCGAATCGGTTTCCATCGACGCGCGTGACGGTGACGACAACATCGTGATCAACAACCAGGTCGACGCGGTCAGCCGCGGCGACAGCCCGGTTGGCGGCGGTGTTGCGATCAGCCAGGGAACGGACCTGGCCCCGACTGCCGTGCAGTCGGTCGAAGTCTTGGATGGATTGGGCGACGATTACATCGACGTTCACGGAACCGCGACCGACGACAACATCGATGTCGCCGTGCAAGGCGGAGCCACGGTCATCGAAGGCGCATCGGTCTTTGTCGAAATTCGAGGCGTCGGCGGAGCCGATACCCTTCACGTTCACGGTCAAACCGGAAACGACAACATCAAGGCAGCCGACGGTACCGAGGCCACGATCGCGATCACTTTGGAAGGTGACGCCGGCGACGATTTCCTCAGTGCGGACGCGATCTTGATCGGTGGTGCCGGCGATGACTTCCTGCAAGGCGGTGCCGGCGACGACACGCTAATCGGAAACGCCGGGGAAGACACTTTCGTTGGTGGTGCCGGTAACGACACGATCGACGGGGGTCCCGACTTCGACACGATCTTGATCGCCGGTACGTCGGGTGCCGACATCATCGATGTCAACCAAGTCAGCCCGACTCAACTGGATCACACCGTCAATGGCGATGCCCAATCCGACACGCTGGTGGTCAGCACGGTTGAACAAGCCCTCGTGGAAGCTGGTGACGGTGCCGACCTGGTACGAGTCAACTGGCAAGACGCGTTGGGTGTCAACGCCGCGGTCGATAGTCTGCGAATGACGGTCAACGGTGGTAGCGACGCAACGAGCGACCGGTTGATCGTGGTCGACGATGGTACCGACGATCTGGTCTTGTATCGCAAGGGTCAAGACAACGACAGCGGCACGGTCCAGATCGGACCGGGCAATGCCGAACCGCTGTTGAACGTCTTCTCCGACGTCGAAAACATCGACGTTGTGGACGAAAACGGGGCTCCGGTTGTCAACGCAGCCGGCGGACCGCAACTGGTCGTCTTCAAACACGATCCGTTCGAGAGCAACGATGACCGGTTCACCGCGACCTACCTCGGTTCGGGCGACACGATCAACGTCGACCCGACGATCGATCCTGGCCCGCTTGCCAATCCGTTTGGCGACGGTCAGAACTTCGGCGGCGACAGCGACTTCTACCGAGTCGTGGCCGAAACCACTGGAACGCTCGATTTCCAAGTTTATTTCCGTCAAGTACCGGCGCTGGCCAGCGGCCGACCTGGTCTGCCCAACGACGGCAACCTTGACATCAACGTTCTGGACGCTGCCGGAAACATCATTGCCGGATTCGGTGTCAACGACGCCGATGACGACGAACGCGTTCGCATCCCGGCGGTCGAAGGCCAAACTTACTTCTTGCAGGTCTTTGGCAATGGCGGCAACGCGATCAACATTTACAACTTCACTGTTGTCAATCACGCTCCGCCCGTCCCGTTCGATTTGGAACTGCTGGACAACCCGGCCGACGGCACCACCAATCCTCCCGGTGGTTCCTCCAACAGCGATACCGGACGGTCGCAGTTTGACAATCACACCTACGATGACACGCCGACGTTGTACTTCCGACTCGATGACGGCATCTTCCTGAACGACTTGCCGGGCAACCCGGCGACCGATACGCCTCCGGACGAAATCATTCCGATTCCGTTCCAACCCGGTGTTGCTCAACCCAACACGCCCGGCTACGCGATCGCGATCTTCGATGAAGGAAACACGCCGCCGCAAACCGGAACCGCCGTCCAAACTCCGCTTGGCTTTGCTACCGCGGTGGCTGGACAGCAAGGCATTTACACCTTCACGGTGCCCGCCGCGCTGGCTCTTAGCGAAGGCAGTCACTTCCTTTCCGCCCGCGTTCAGATGATCGATCCGGCGAACCCGCAGCAAACCGGATTCGGTGCACGCAGCGATTCGTTGGAGATCGTTGTCGATCGCACGCCGCCTGCGGTCGCGTTCGGACTGGCTGCTGTGGTCGGTGACGGGCTGCATCCCGACAGCGACAGCGGCGACCCGGCTCTTCCGTTAACGCTGGTCGATCGCATCACCAATGATGAGACGCCCACGTTCTTCGGCCGCGCCGAAGCCAACGCGATCGTTCGCGCCTACGTCGACTTGGACGACTCGGGCACGTTGACCGCCGCCGACTTGCTGATCGGCCAAACAGTCGCCACCCCGCTGGACGGCACCGAGCAGTTGGAAACTCCCGCCAATCCTCTGGAACCGGGCGGGCAATGGCAGATCACTTCCACGGTCAACATGAACGATCCGCGGATCCTGACCGCACTGGGACTGGCCAAGGACGGATCGCGGCGCATCCTGATCAGCGCTGAAGATGTTGCCGGCAACATCACCGCGCCCGACGCCAACGAGATCCTGGAGATCTTCGTGGACACGCAAGGGCCGCAAGTGACAGGTGTGTTCATCACCGATGTTCCGGCCTTCAACATCTTCACGCTCAAACCGGAAACACCGCAGCCCACGCCGCGAGTGGACAGTTTGACCATTTCGGTTCAGGACCTGCCGCCGCGCGTGGCTGCCTTCCTGTACAGTGCGGTATCGAACGTTCCGCCGCTGGCACCGATCGTTCTGGTCGGCGACCACAGCGGTCCGATCGCGATTTCCAACCTGGCCTACAACGCCTTGAACAACGGACCGGGAATCGCCACCGGCGCCATCGTCATGGACTTCGCCAGCCCGCTGCCGGATGACCGTTACACGTTGACGATTCAGGACAGCGTGATCGATCCGGCCGGCAACCGACTGGACGGCGAAAACAATGCCGCCGAACCGATCGGCAATCCGTTCTTCCCGACCGGCGACGCGATCCCCGGCGGTGATTTCATCGCCCGCTTCACGGTCGACAGCCGACCGGAAGTGGCCACCTGGTCGCAAGGTGCGGTCTACGCCGACATCAACGGCAACTTTGTCTGGGATCCGGAAGGGGAAGACAACGACGCGACCAATCGTGACTTTGTCTACAACTTTGGCGAAATCACCGATGCCTACTTCACCGGTAATTTCTCTCAGAACGACAACTCCAGCGGCTTTGACAAACTGGGGGCCTACGGACGCTTCAACGGTGTCTACCAGTTCTTCCTGGATACCGATGATGATGGCGTCGGCGATCTGGTTCCGAACATGGCGTTCCAAGTCAACGCGATTCCGGTTGCCGGTAACTTCTTCAACAGTGCGGGTGACATCGCGGCGGTTGCCGCCGGTCAGCGGCCGCGCGATGAAATCGGTGCCTACGACGGAACGACCTGGTACCTCGATACCAACGGCAACAACCAGATCGACGCGGGTGAAAGCTTTGCGACCAACCTGCGAGGCATTCCGTTTGTCGGTGACTTCAACGGTGACGGTTTCGACGATCTGGCGACGTTCAACAACGACACGGGCGTCTTCCAGTTCGACCTCAACCGTGACGGCAACGTCAACGACACGATCACCTTCGGCTTCCCCGGATTCGGTGAAAAACCGGTCGCCGGCGACTTCAACCTGGACGGCATCGACGACATCGGACTGTGGGTGCCCGGCCAGGAAGGTCAACTGCCGAAGGACGCGGGCGAGTTCCACTTCCTGCTCAGCGATCGTGACCCGATCGGCGTGCCGCAAGCAGCTCCGGTCATCGGTACTGGTCCGAGCGTGATCTTTGATCCGTTCAGCCCGGCACCGCTGGGGAACGACTTGATCGCGCAGTTTGGCGACGACTTTGCCTTGCCGTTGTTCGGCAACTTTGACCCGCCGATCACTCCCGATGGCGGTGGTGCGACCTTCGTCGGCTCGTTGACCAACGAGCTCAATCCTCTGGATACGACCGTCGATGGGAAGGTGACCGCGCGAGACTCGTTGGTGGTGATCAACGCTCTTGGCCGTGAAGGTCTGAACCAGACGGCGAACCCACTGCGAGTGGTTGCGTCGCTGGGCGGATTGCGATTGGACGCCAACGAAGACGGAATCATTTCGTCTCTGGACGCGTTGAAAGTGATCAACGGCCTGGCTCAACTGAGCAACGCTTCGGCCGAAGCCGAATCGATCGCCTGGGCCGCGTCGGCTGACAACGCAATCGCCGGTCTGGACGACGACGATGATGACGACCTGCTGTCACTGCTGGCCTCCGACCAGGAACAACAGCGAATCAAGTCGTAAAGAATCGTCGGCCGCCAGGTAACGATTTCGATCCACCAAAGATCACCGGCCCCAAAAAGGCCGGTGATCTTTTTTGCTCCGCCCTCGTTCCCACGCTCCGCGTGGGAACGCAAGCTCTGCCGCTCTGCGGCGCTGCCGGTCCGCAGGAGCGGACAAAAAGGGCGTTCCCACGCGGAGCGTGGGAACGAGGTCGGGCAGCGGGGTCAAATCGCCTGCTGATTCTCAAGCTAGGCAAAGTTTGACGGTCCGAAAAACCTGCACGATCACAGAGCCTGTGTGCACTTCGGTGCCAAAAATAGCGTTCGGGTTCTGCGGTGTCGAAGAATAAGACCGGTCATGCCGTTTATCGCGCATGTTTCCCTTCTAGCGACAGCCCCGGTACCGCCGGTTGAACTGGTCCTAGCGAACGAATCATTTTACTTGCGAGAATATAATGAGCTGGTTTGGAAAAGAAGCGAGGCGGAGAGTCTTCCAGATGATTCTCGCTAGCGCTATGGTTTTTGGTACCTCGGCCGCCGTGATGGCCCAGGGTTTTGAAGACGACTTTGCACAGAACTGGGAGGAATTGGAAACGGACGAGGCGGCCATCGAGCTGGCCGGTCATTTCTCTCCTCACGTTTCTTCGTGCGACGGTTGCGACAGCGGTTGTGACGCTTGTTGCCAGCCCGCTTGCTGCCCGCCCTGGTGGGCGCATCGCAGCGCCCTGATGGGACAGTACCTGTTGCTGCGTCCCGGTGATTCGGACGTGACTTACACGATCGAACAGAACAACGTTCCGGCCAACGCGTTTCCGACCGGACCGACCGGCATTTCCCAGATTGAACATTCATCGGGCGTTCGCGCCGGTTTCTCCTGCTGTGCGACCGCGCGGACCAGCCTGGTTGGCCGGGTCACTTACTGGCAGGGCGACGATGGGGACCTGATCAACGCGACGGCCGGCAACATCCTGGTTTCGGAAATCTTGCACCCCAGCCGGTTGACCACCGGAGCAACCGGCCTGCAAGAAGCCGCGTTTTATGACATGCGATTCGGCCTGGCCGATTTGGCCTACCGCGCGATGTGGAAGAACACCGACAAGTACGCGATCAACTGGCGCGGTGGTTTTCAGTACGGTGGAATGGAACAAGAGTTCTTGTGGGCCCAAACGGTGCCGTCGTCGGTCGCGGTCGGCACGTTCGCCGTCGACACCGACATCGACTTCAGCGGTTTCGGCCTGCTGGGCGGTTTGGACTTCGAACGTCACAGTTGCCGATCCAACCTGTCGTGCTACGGCAGCGTGATCGGTAGTGCACTGGCCGGTAAGTGGAAAGCAAGCTACCGCGACCAGTCACAGCTCGCCGGCGGTTCGGTCGGCAACGTCTACGACGACTACCGCGTCACGCCCGTGCTGGAACTGGAACTGGGCCTGGCCTGGTACAGCAAGTGCGGAAAAGTGCGATTGAACACCGGTTACATGACCAGCGCCTGGTACAACTCGGTTTCCAGCCGCGGTTACATTGACGCTGTCCGCGAAGGACGATTCATCGACGTCGATGAAACGATCACCTTCTCCGGCCTCGTGGTCGGCGGCGAAGTGCGATTCTAAAAAAAGAGAGAGCCACGCTCCATCATCCGGAGTAACTCCCCAAAAGGGCAAGTGACGCGACTACCCGCGTCACTTGCCCTTTTTTTCGTAAGTAGGTCGGCTTGTCCCAAGTCGACGATCACGGCCGATCAGTTCAGAGAACTGGCGGTGGAAGACGTCGCGACTTCGGAGAAGTCGCCGACCTTGCCGACTTGGGACAAGTCGGCCTACTCTGGTACCAACATGGGCACAAAACCAAACACCAGTTTGTTGGCATCGATCCGGTCGGCTGAGGGCCAAATCGGTCGGTTGCTGCAAATCTGGAACGACAAGTCAAACGAAGATTGGTCGCCGGAATCTTACGCGCTGCTGGCTCAAGAACTGGTCGATTTGAGTCCGCTGAAGGCTTTGGAAGTCGCCAGCGAGGGTGTCAAGAAGTACACCGGTGATCCCCACATTCGATTCGCACTGGGACTTGCCAACGTCCGATCTCAAGCAATCGAAACGGGTTGCCGAATCCTGCAGGAACTTTACGACCAGAATCATCGAAACAACGAAATCGTCGGTACGCTGGCAGGTACCTACAAAAAGATTGCGATGGCTTCGACCGATCCGGATCGACGCCGGCGAGGATTGCAAAACGCCCTGCAATACTACCAGCAAGCCTACGAAACGAAACGTGAATACTGGATTGGTATCAACTGCGCCACCATCTGCTCGCTGCTGAATCAGGGTGATCGTGCCAGGCAGGTGATCGAGGAGTTTCTTCCCCAGTGCTACCAGTCTACCGAAACGGCGGAATCGAGCCAGCGGTATTGGGCAGCCGCGACGATCGGCGAAGCGGGCGTGAACCAGAACGATTTGCAACAGGCCGAGCATTGGTTCGCGATCGCTCGTCAGCAAGTTGGAAACCAATTCGCACGACTCGCCGTCACGCGACATCAAGTTCGTATCCTGCTGAGTCATCTTGGCCACGACGACGCCTTGGTCGATCGCTGGTTGCCGATACCGCCGGTCGTTGTCTTTGCCGGTCACACCATCGATCGGCCGGACTCTACCCCGCGCCGCTTTCCTCCCGAAGCGGAACCACAAGTGCGCAGCCAACTGAATCGATGGATTGCCCAGCATGACCTGCTGTGCGGTTTTTCGTCGGCCGCCTGCGGGTCCGACATTCTGTTTCAAGAAAGCGTTCGCCAAACGGGACGAGAAACGTGTGTGGTGCTTCCTTATCCGGAAGACCTGTTTGTCGATCACAGTGTCGCGATCGGTGACGACGAAAGTTGGCCGTCACGATTCAGGCAAGTGATTGACGCCGCTCCGCGCGTCGTCCGTGCCTCGCGAACGCAACTGGCAACGGCGGCGGGCGCTTTTGATTATTCCAATCAAATGTTATTGGGTTTGGCCAAGGCACGGGCTTTGGAAATGAACACCAAGCTGGTTGCGCTGGTGGTATGGGACCGACAAACTGGCGGCGGTGACGACACCATCGGCAATATGGTACAGCGATGCATGGACATGGATGTGCCGGTACACTGCATCGACATTGCCGGCATGTCAGACGACCACAACGCCGAAGCACCCGTCGTGCAGCTTGCTCAACATAAAAACGCATTGGCAGTCGATCAGGAGGGCTTAAAAAACACTGAATCGGACGATTCGTTGCGAAGCCAACCGGCGGCGATTCTGTTTGCCGACGTGGTGGGATACAGCAAGCTTCACGACGATGAGACACCCCGATTCGTCAACCAGGTGCTTGCCGAGGTCGCCAAGCTGTCTCCTCAAGCACCGGTGAAAGAAACTTGGGGAGACGGATTGTTCTTTTCGTTTGATTCGGTGAAAGAAGCGGGGATCTTCGCGCTCAAGTTGCAGCGCACCGTCGAAGATTCGCGGCCTGCTTTTAGCGTCCCCTTGCAACTGCGCGTCGGCTTGCACTACGGACCGGTTTACCTGATGCGTGATCCCATCACCGAACTGCCCAAGCGGACTGGATCACACGTGGTTCACGCCGCAAGGTTGGAACCCAAGACTCCGGAAGGTCAGGTGTATGCCAGCGAAGCGTTCGCCGCGCAAGCCGCTCTGGAAGACATCGAAGAATTCTCGTGCATGTTTGTCGAGCAATTGGATTTGGACAAACGTTACGGAACCTACCCGACCTACCTGGTCCAGTCGCAATCAAATTGACGTCGGCATTCGGCTTGCCCGAACAAGCGGAGAACACCCCTGCAGCGGGGACATTTTGCGTCGGTGTTTGCCAGGTGGTAGCACTCTTGTTTGCTCCTGCCTGCCCCGATCTTTATGATGCTCTTTTCATCACTGCAATCCGACAGCGAGTGCATCATCCCCGCCCAACACACCGCAAGCAAAACTCGCTAAGAGTTTCGGCAATTCGGCGCGACCGAAGCACTCGTCGGATCTTGTCCTCTTGCAAGCTCGGTCGATTCGTTGATGCGACGAAAGTTTGCTTTTTCCGCTTTAGCTGCCCATGGTACTCCGCTCCAAACGATCCAACATCCGCTGCCGCGCAACGGGAAAACAACGAAAACGGCCGCTGCGAGTCGAATCACTGGAAAAGCGAATCGTCCTGGCCGCAGTGATCACCGAGATCGTCGCATCCAACAGCGACGGACTGCTGGATGAGGATGGTGATTCCAGTGACTGGGTTGAAATCTACAACCCGATGCTAAGTCCGATCGACCTGACAGGCTGGTCGTTGACCGATGATCCAACCGACAAGGACAAGTGGGTATTTCCGGGTGTGATTCTTGATCCGGATGAATTTCTGGTGGTCTTCGCATCGGGCAAAGACCGCGCCGTTGCCGGACAAGAACTGCACGCGAACTTTCAATTTGATTCCGGCGGCGAATACGCAGGGCTGTACCTGCCGTCGGGAACAGTCGCCAGCGAGTTCGCGCCGAATTATCCCGTGCAGGCCACCAACGTTTCTTACGGCATCGGTTTTCGCGACGAAGTGGTGATCGCCGGTGGCGACCAGGCCAACTACTTCGTGCCAACCGACAATTCGCTGGGCAACACCTGGCAACAACTTTCGTTTGACGATTCGACCTGGCAAAGCGGCGCAACCGGAATCGGATTCGGAGTATCGCAGCCCGGTTTTGAGGTAACGTATTACAAGGCGCAATCGTCGGGCGGTTTTGACGGAATCGTCAACAACATCACCAAAGCGTTGGACGTGATCAACACGCCGGCGTACCAGGCGTCGGTGGTCGAAGCGACTGCCGACGTCATCAATCACATTGGCACCGGCGCGGGCGGGCACTACGGCAACAACCAGGCCTTTCCCAGCCAAACGATCGGTGTGGACATCAACCATTTTGTTTTCGAAGCACAAACTTCGATCGAAATTCCCAGCCCCGGCGACTACAGCTTTGGTGTCAACAGCGACGATGGGTTTCGCTTGACCCTGTCGCGCGGTGGTATCGACTATGTCAGTGAATTCGCTGGCACTCGGGCGCCGGCCGACACGATCCAAACATTCAACCTGCCCGAAGCGGGTAGCTACGACGTGAACCTGGTGATGTTCGAAGCGGGCGGCGGATCGGGAGTCGAACTGTTCGCCGCGGCCGGTTCGCACGGCAGTTTTGACGCTGCCGTTTTTGACCTGGTCGGCGATGTCGCCTCGGGCGGCATTCCCGCGGCGGTCGCCTACATCGCGGGAACATCGAGCATCGTCGCTACCGACATCGCCGCGGAAATGTTGGGTGTCAACGCGTCGGCCTATTTCCGAATGCCGTTCCACGTTACCAATATCGCCACCATCGACACACTGCGGTTGGCGATTCTATACGACGATGCGTTTGTCGCTTCGATCAACGGCACCGAGGTGGCCTCTCGTAACGCCCCGGCGAATCCCACGTTCGATTCGGCGGCAAATTCCGCCAGAGATCCTGCCGACGTCTTGGATGTGGAAGAAATCGTGTTGCCGCCGGCGGCCCTTTCAGCGCTGGTCGAAGGCGACAACGTTTTGACGATCCATGCGATGAACAGTTCGGCCAATGATCCGAGTTTTCTGATCTTGCCTGAACTGACTGCAAAAGGCTTGGACGGTCAGACCAGCTATTTCACCACTCCCACGCCGGGTGAGCCGAATCGCGATCCAGTCGACGGCATTGTCGATCGGGTGTCGGCCGATGTGCAAGCCGGTTTCTTTGAAACTTCGTTCAACGTCACGCTCACCACCTCCACGACGGGAGCAACCATTCGCTACACCCTTGACGGAAGCGAGCCATCAGAAACCAACGGCATCACCTACAGCGGTCCGATCACCATTGATTCGACGACCAACCTGCGCGCCGTTGCCACGAAACCGAATCACGCCAGCTTGCCCAGTCGAACGTGGAGCTATTTCTTTCTGGATGACGTGCTGACCCAGTCCAATGACGGGTCACCACCAGCGGGCTGGCCGGCGACTTGGAAGAACAACGTTGTCGATTACGGAATCGATCCCGATGTGATCGCGATCGAAGGTGCCCAAGCTGTCAAAGATGCGTTGACGGCGATCCCGACTTGGTCGATCACCACCCATTTGGACAACTTGTTCGATCCGACGATCGGCATCTATTCCAACGCCAACCAGGACGGCCGCGATTGGGAGCGCCCGGCATCGGTGGAACTGGTTCACCCCGACGGCAGCCAAGGTTTTCAGGTGAACGCCGGTTTGCGAATTCGCGGCGGGTTCAGCCGATCGAACAACAATCCCAAGCATTCCTTTCGGCTGTTCTTCCGCGGTTCCTATGGTGATGCCACGTTGAACTATCCCGTTCATGGTGCCGACGGGACCGACGAATTCAAAAAGATCGATTTGCGGACGGCGCAAAACTATTCCTGGAGCTTCCAAGGAAACGCGACCAACAACTTCGTGGCCGACGTGTTGGCCCGCTACAACCAGCGCGATCTTGGCCAACCGTACACGCGAAGCAGCTGGCTGCATCTCTATCTGAACGGCCATTACTGGGGTCTGTTCCAGACTCAAGAACGGGCCGAGGCCAGGTACGGAGAAACCTATTTCGGCGGTTCGTTCGATGACTACGACGTGCTGAAACCGGAACGGGGCCCGTATCAGAACATCGCCACTGACGGCAACTTCGACGCCTACGACCGGCTGTTTCAACAAGCGCTCGCCCGCGCCCCCGATGGAATCACTCCCGCCTTCGTCGATCATGCTGCTTACATGGAGGCTCGGGGTCTGAATCCGGACGGTTCCCAAAACCCGGCATTCGAAACACTGTTGGACGTCGACAATTTGATCGCTTACATGATCACGATTTTGGATGGCGGCAACTTTGACGCGCCGATCAGCAATTTCCTGGGCAACAACCGAATCAACAATTATTTCGCGGTCCGCGACCGAACCGGTGATGAGGGATTTCGGTTCTTCATCCACGATTCCGAACACACGCTGCGAGATGTCAACCGCGATCGTACCGGTCCCTGGGAACATGCCAATTTTGAATCGAGCGTGACCTACTTCAACCCCCAGTGGCTGCATCAGCAGTTGATGGCCAATGAAGAGTATCGGATGCGATTCGCCGACAAGATCCAGGAAGCTTATTTCCACGACGGATTGATGACGGTCGATGCGATGATCGCCAAGCTCGATACCGAGGCAGCGTTGATCGATCAGGCGATCATCGGCGAATCGGCTCGCTGGGGCGATGCCAAGGTGGAAAATCCGAGGCTGCGCAGCAATTGGTTGTCGGCGATCGCGAACTTGCGCAACAACTATTTCCCCAATCGCCAATCGGTGTTCCTCAATCAGCTTCGCAACAATCAGATGCTGTTGAAGGATATCGACGGCAACTACACCATCGCCGTTCCGGCGCCGCTGTTTCCATCCATCGACGCGCCCGAATACCTGGTCAACGGCCAAATCCAAAGCGGCGGACAAGTTGCCGAAGGGACGGCGCTGCGAATGGTTGCCGATGAAGGCCTCGTTTACTACACAACCGACGGCAGCGATCCTCGACTGGTTGGCGGCGCGATCAGTCCCAGCGCGCTGGTGTATGACCCGACGACCATTGATACGACCGTTGTGCCGGTCGGTGCAGTTTGGAAGTTCCACGACCAGGGAATCGACCTCGGACAATCGTGGCGAGATCCGATGTACGACGATTCGACATGGGCCTCTGGCAACGCCGAATTGGGTTACGGTGAAGGCGACGAAGCAACCGTCGTTTCGTTCGGGGGGGACGCCAATAACAAGTATCGCACGACCTACTTCCGATCGCAGTTCAACCTTCCCGCCGACGATTACTCGAGTTTAAAACTTCGGCTGCGGCGCGATGACGGAATCGTCGTCTATTTGAACGGAATCGAGGTGGTGCGGGACAACATGCCGGCCGGCATGATCGCTTACTCGACTCCGGCATTCAGCGTGGCATCGGACGACGGCGACAATTGGCACGAATTTGACATCAGTCCCAACCTGCTGGCTGATGGTACCAATACCCTGGCGGTGGAAATTCATCAGATCAGCGGCACCAGCAGCGACATCAGCTTCGATGCCGAGATGACGGTGGTGAAGCATAACGCTCTGCCGGTGATCTTGAACGATTCGGTGCCGATGAAGGCGCGAGCCCGCGATGCGTCCGGAAATTGGTCGGCACTTCACGCGGCCGATTTTGTGGTGCCGCAAGTACCAGCGTCGACAGCGAATTTAAGAATCACCGAAATCGGCTACCATCCTGCCAGCGACGGCAATGCCGAGTTCATCGAGCTACAGAACATCACCTCGGGCGCCGGCGGCGTGACGATCGACATCGGGTCGGTCACCTTGTCGAAAGGACCGAATTCGCCGCTGGTGATTCCAGTCACTGCGACTCTTGATCCGCAGGAGTACGCGCTATTGGTGCGCGATACCGCCACGTTCCTGGCCACCTATCCCGGCGTCGATCCCGCTTTGATCGTCGGCGATTATTCGGGCGCTCTGGCCAATGGCGGCGAACAGATCGAATTGCTGGATGCGGTCGGCAATCCGCTGTTCGACATCGACTACAACGATGGGGATCCCTGGTCGGTGTGGGCCGACGGCAACGGCGGCAGCCTGGTGTTGAAAGATCCAGTCGCAACGCCTGCCGATCAAATGGGCAAACATTACCACTGGCGGGGCAGCACGCTGCCGGGAGGATCCCCCGGAGCAGCCGACGCCGCGCCGGCCGGCGTGGTGATCAACGAAGTGCTCGCCCACACCGACGCACCGCAAGTCGATACGATCGAGCTGCACAATCCGACCGCCAGCGACATCAACATCGGCGGCTGGTTCCTGAGCGATTCAGAACTCGATTTGCTGAAGTTCCAGATTCCGGCCAACACGATTCTGCCGGCCGGCGGTTACCTGACGTTCGACGAAAACGACTTCAATCCGACGCCGCTGACACCGGGACCCAAGGATTTTGCCCTCAGCGGATCTCACGGCGATTCGGTTTGGCTGGTGGTCGGCAATGCGGCGGGCGATACGGTGATCTCCTTTGTCGATCATGTCGACATTGGCCCCACCTTCAACGGAGTCACGCTGGGGCGAACGCCCGATGGCAGCGGGCGAATGGTGCCGTTGCAACAACCCAGCCTGGGCGCTGTCAACGGTGCCACAGCGACCGCGGACGTCGTCATCACCGAGTACAACTACCACCCGGAAAACCCCAATAGTGCGGCGACCACGATCGATCCCACCATCATCGACAACGATCTGGAATTTGTTGAAATCTACAATCACACCGAAGCGACCATCGACCTGACGAATTGGCGGTTGCGCGGCGACAGCGATTTTGACTTCGCCGCCAGCCAAATGATCGCTGCCGGCCAAACGCTGGTGATTGTGACCTTTGATCCCGCTATTGCTGGCAATGCCAATCGACTGGCCGCGTTCCGCGCACACTACGGCATCGACGCTGGCGTCGCCCTGGTCGGACCGATGCTACCGTCGCTGGGTAACAGCTACGGATTGGTCAAACTTCAGCAGCCCGACATGGCGCCGCTGGATCAACCGACGGTGATTCCACGAGTGACGGTGGATGAAAGTTTGTACGACGATTTGAATCCCTGGCCCGAAGGTGCCGACGGCGGCGGTGATTCGTTACAAAGAATTCGCCCGCCGGCGCTGGGCAACGACGCCGACACTTGGCGGGGTGCGCCGCCGACACCCGGCGTGACCCGGTTTGTTCCACGAGTGGAATCGTTCGTGGTCAACGGAGGCGCCGCGACTCGATCGGCCGTGACCGAAGTGACGGTGAAGTTCGATTCGGAAGTCCTCAGTCCGCAAACCGCGTTTGTGCTGACCAACACCACCACGGCCCAGCAAGTCACCGGATTGTCGGTTCAATCGGTTCTGGTCGACGGCAAAACCGAGGCGACGCTGACTTTCCTGAGCGGCCCGTCGGTGATCCAGCGGGCAGTCGGAGCCAACACGCTTGCATCGGGTGACTACCAGTTGACCGTCGTGGCATCGGAAGTGACCGCGCAGGTCGGCGGTGCGCCAATGGACGACAACGTGACCTTCGGAACACTGGCCAACGACCTATTCTTCCGCAAGTACGGTGATCACAACGGCAACAACGTCGTCGACTTGTTTGACTTTGCGGCAATGCGCAGCACCTACAACCGTTCCGCGGGACATCCTGATTACCTGGACGACTTCGACAGCGACGGAAACGGCGTGATCAACCTGTTCGACTTCAGCCAGTTCCGCAACGGATTCGGCAGCTAGAAACAGCACCAAAGGTGCGATACAGGCCTTGCCGGCCTAACAGATCGTTCAGGCTTGAGGCTTCAATCACCGACGCCGATGTCGTCGTCCAGGGCGGCTAGAATGAGCTTCAATTCCGCCTCTTCATGCTTTTGAAACGCCTCGCGAAACCGCGAAAAATCATCCAGAAAATGAGTCACTTGCTCGGCGCTTTCAGAGGAAACTTCCAGGGCCGAATCGGCCAGGTCCCGTATCCGTTCGAACAGTTCCGGATGCTGACTTCGCAAACACTCCGCCGTCGCACTCAACTGCGGAGCCGTGGTGACCGCTTCGTCGAAGTATCCGTAGGCTTCTTCGAGCGAAAAGTGTAGCGCCAGTTGATCGCGAAGTTCCGCAAACAACTCGATCAATTCGACCCAATGATTGGTCGCGGTCTGGCAATGCTGCGCTAGCGGAGTGATTTGATCGAGAAGAATTTTCAAGTCGCGGTTGTCGTCCTTGATATCTTTCAAGAACGCCGCATTGACGGTCAGCCGTCGCGTTGATGTTCTTGCCGTAGCCATGGCAGTTCCTACAAATGAGCCAGATCCATTGTAGCTGTCTCCACCGGCGAATGTGAAAAAAACAGCAAGCATCTTTGCAGAACGAGTATTACACCCCCGCCCCGGTGGGCTTCGCAACGTTGATTTGCATCATCTGGCTCGAAAACTCTCAGGCAAGCTCAATCGTCAACGGGATGACTTCGTCAATCGATCGGCAGCCATGACGCACCATCATCAGTCGATCGACTCCCAGCGCCACTCCGGTGCACGGCGGCAATCCGTCGCACATGGCGGCAACGAGTTTGGTTTGAACTTCCAAAGGCGATCGATTCGATGCAGTTCGCCGGTCGTTGTTGTGCCGGTATCGGCGCAGCAGTTCATCGGGATCGAGCAGTTCGTCGTAACCGTTGGCAAGTTCCACACCGTCGACAAAAAGTTCGAATCGCGCCGCGCACTGCCGATCGTCCGAAGATTTTTTCGCCAGTGCCGCTTGGCTCAGTGGATAGTCAGTGACGATCGTCGGACATTGCCGGCCAAGGTTCGGCTGGATGATCCGGGACAAAAGAAGGTCGAGCAGCGAATCACGATCACTGGCGATTGAAACGGCAAGATCGGCATCGACCTCGGCGGCGCACTTGAACAATCGCTCGATCGGCGCATCGATCGGGTCGATTCCGATCGCATCGACAAACACGTTGCGGTAAGGACGAACGTCGTGGCTTTCATGACCAAGAATCTGCCGCGACAGCGCCGCCAACAGTTCAACGCCCGCGGCCATGTCCGCACCGACGTCGTACCATTCCAACATCGTGAACTCCGGGTTATGAAGTTCACCGCGTTCGCCGCCACGAAACACCGGACCGATGCTGTAGATCGACGGCGCGCCGGCTGCCAACATTCGCTTCATGGCCGATTCGGGAGAAGTCTGCAAGCAGAAGGATGCCGGAAGCTCCGATCGGGCGATCGCGAATTGGGCGGAATCGACGCGGATCGGATCGAGGTAGGCGTCGACCACACAATCGGCGGCCAGGCAGGGTGGTTGAACTTCCAGGAAGCCGCGATCGTCAAAAAACGCCCTCAGCTCCCGAAGCAACCGAGCACGCTGGCGCAAGAATTCGATGTTCGGTTTCAAGGATCTTTTCCGAAATGTGCGGGATGGTGATTGCGTGCGGCTTGCCGGCCGGCGGGCCGGCGGCCAAGATCTCGATGGGCAGATCGATTCACCGATCTGTTTTGCCGACACCGAATCATTCACTTTTTTGCATTGATGAGCAACGACTCGCCAGAAAATCGTTACGCGCGGCAAGTTCAGTTTGCCGCCATCGGCACCGAGGGACAGCGACTTGTCCGCAGGGCCGACGTTGCCGTGTTGGGCTGCGGCGCACTGGGAACGGTGGCCGCCGAGATTCTGGCCCGCGCGGGTGTGGGAGGTCTGCGATTGATCGACCGCGATGTTGTCGAGTGGACGAATTTGCAACGACAGAGTTTGTTTGACGAACAGGATGCTGGGCAAGGCCGATCGAAAGCCGAAGCGGCAGCCGATCGTCTGTCGCAAATCAACCACACGATTGAAGTTCAACCTCACGTGATCGACGTCACGCCCGACAACATTGCGTCAGTGCTTGACGGAACCGATTTGGTGATCGACGCGGCCGACAATTTTGCAGTTCGTTTTTTGTTGAACGATTGGTCGTTGGCCCATCAAACGCCTTGGGTGCATGGCGGGTGTGTCGGTGCCACCGGCCAGGTGCGTTTGTTTTCCGGAATGGGTTCGCCATGTTTTCGATGCCTGGTCGACCAACCGCCTCCGGCATCGGCCGTGCAAACGTGCGACACCGCGGGAGTCATCGGGTCGGCGACCCATTTGATTGCCAGCCTGCAGGCGACCGAAGCGATCAAATGGATCAGCGGCAATCGTCACGCCGTCCGAAAGGATCTGCTGTCGGTCGATCTGTGGAACAATCGAATTCGCGAATTGCCGATCGACGATCGAACGGACGGCCCATGTCCGGCATGTGGTGAAGGCCGGCTGGAGTTTTTGGATGGCAGCCGGGAAACGGCGGCCGGTTCAGCCAGTGTGTTGTGCGGACGCGATGCGGTTCAAATCCACGCGTCCTCGGGCGACACAATCGACCTGGCACAAATCGCGACCCGCTGGGACGCTTTGGGACGAGTCCAACAGAATCCCTTCTTCGTGCGACTGCATTTGCAGGATCACACCCTGACCCTCTTTCGAGACGGCCGCGCGGTGGTGACGGGAACCGACGACATCGCCCGCGCGCGAGCGATCCACGCCCAGTTTGTGGGAGCATAAGTCGGCCAGTTCTCAGTCGGCCAGTTCTCCGAACTGGCCACACAGCCGGCCGCTTCCTACTCCCCTTCGGGAGCAGCGTTCGAATCTTCGCCTTCGCCCACGCCGGCGCTGACCGGTTCGGGCGGTTCGGGAAGCCCGCGTGTTTCGCCGTTGAAGTCCAACCGCGTGATCTTCCCGTCCTCGTTCCTGTGAGCATCGATCACGATCGTGTCCTTGCCCTCGAAGGCGCCGCGAAGCAGCTCTTCGCTCAGCGGATCTTCGATTCGCTGTTCGATCGCTCGACGAAGCGGACGGGCACCGTAATCGAGATTGCTTCCTTTCTTGACCAGGAACTCCTTCGCCTCGTCGGTCAAATCGATTGACAAGCCGCGTTCGAGCAAACGTTCGCGAACCTTGGCGAGTTCGTAATCGATGACGCTCTTGAGATCTTCCTTGGTCAAGTGGCGGAAGATGATCGTGTCATCCAGCCGGTTCAAGAATTCGGGGCGGAAGACCCGCTCGATCTGGTCCATCACCCGCTGCTTCATCGATTCGTAACTGGCATCGTCATCGGGTGCCTGGAAACCGAACCGCGATTCGTTCTTGATCGCTTCGGCACCGGCGTTGGTCGTCATGATCAAAATCGTGTTGCGGAAGTCGACGTTGCGGCCGAACGAATCGGTCAGCCGTCCCTCTTCCATCACTTGCAACATCATGTTGAAGACGTCGGGGTGCGCCTTTTCGATTTCGTCAAACAGCACCACCGCGTAAGGCCGGCGACGGATCTTTTCGGTCAACTGGCCTCCCTCTTCGTAACCGACGAATCCGGGAGGGGCACCGATCAATCGGCTGACGTTGTGCTTTTCCATGTACTCGCTCATGTCGATATGAACGAGTGCTTCGGAATCGCCGAACATGTATTCGGCCAGCGCCTTGGCCAACAACGTCTTACCGACACCGGTGGGACCGGCAAAGATGAACGAACCGGTGGGCCGCTTCGGATCCTTCAAACCGCTGCGGCTGCGGCGAACCGCTTTGGCCACCGCCGTGACCGCCTGGTCCTGGCTGACCACTCGCTTGTGCAGCTCCTCTTCCATCTTCATCAGCCGCAAACTGTCTTCGGTCGACAACCGCGTCAGCGGAATGCCGGTCATCTTGCTGACCACTTCGGCGATGATCTCTTCATCAACCACACCGTCGGTCTGCTGACTCTTGTCTCGCCACTCCTGCGTGATCTGCTCCTTCTTCTTGCGAAGCTTTTCGGCTTGATCGCGAAGGTTGGCCGCCTTTTCAAAATCTTGGTTGGCGACGGCGTCTTCCTTTTCCTTGTTCAGCTTTTCGACCTCTTCGTCGATCTCCTTCAAGTCCGGCGGACGAGTCATCGTGCGGAGGCGAACTCGCGCGCCCGCTTCGTCGATCACGTCGATCGCTTTGTCGGGAAGACATCGCGCGGTGATGTAACGCTCGCTCATTTCGACCGCGGCGACCACCGCGTCGTCGGTGAACTGAACGCGGTGATGTTCTTCGTATCGGCCGCGCAGTCCTTTCAAGATTTCGATCGTTTCGTCCTTGCCGGTCGGTTCGACGATGATCTCTTGGAAACGGCGGGCCAGCGCGTTGTCTTTTTCGATGTACTTGCGGTACTCGTCCAACGTCGTGGCACCGATGCATTGGATCTCGCCACGAGCCAGTGCCGGTTTCAACACGTTGGCGGCGTCGATCGCACCCTCGGCACCGCCGGCGCCGACCAGGGTGTGCAGTTCGTCGATGAACAGAATCGTGTTCTTCACGCGGCGCACTTCGGTCATCACCGCTTTGATTCGTTCTTCGAATTGGCCGCGGTACTTCGTGCCGGCAACCATCATCGCCAAGTCCAGCACCACGATTCGCTTGTCGGCCAGAATCTCCGGCACCTCTCCTTCGATGACTCGTTGGGCAAACCCTTCGACGATGGCGGTCTTGCCGACGCCCGCTTCGCCCAACAGAACCGGGTTGTTCTTGGTACGCCGGCAAAGAATCTGGATCGCTCGTTCGATTTCTCGTTCGCGACCGATCACCGGTCGAGTTCACCTTTCTTGGCAAGCTCGGTCAGGTCGCGGCCAAAGCTGTCCAGCGCCGGCGTTTTGCTCTTGCCACTTTTGCCCGAAGAGCTGCTGCTGCTTTCGCCGTCGCCACTGCGTCCGCCCCGCTCGCCCACTTCGGCTCCTTCCAAGCCGTGTCCCAGCAAGTTGAGCACTTCTTCGCGAACGTCTTCCAGCTTCAGGCCAAGGTTCATCAGCACTTGCGCCGCCACCCCTTCCTGTTCGCGAAGCAATCCCAGCAAGATGTGTTCGGTACCGACGTAGCTGTGGTTCAGGTTCCGAGCCTCCTCCATGGAGTACTCGATCACCTTCTTCGCTCGCGGCGTTTGCGGCAGTTTGCCGACGGTGACCATTTCGGGTCCGCTTTGCACCAGCTTTTCGACTTCCAGCCGGATCTTGCGGAGGTCAACTTCCAGGTTTTTCAGCACGTTGGCCGCCACCCCGCTGCCCTCTTTGACCAGGCCCAGCAAGATGTGTTCGGTGCCGATGTATTCGTGGTTGAACCGCTGGGCTTCCTGGTTGGCCAGCTGCATCACCTTTCGAGCGCGATCAGTAAATCGTTCGTACATGTTATTTTCTCTTTACCCAGGTCGTTTCCGAATTCGGCAGGAGCGCGGGTTCTGTCAAATTGGCGAATCTGTCCTCACGGTGGTTCTTCTAAGCAAACCGTACGCCACACCGTGCCAACACGACTACCAGTTACGTGCCAAGCAGAGCAACCGGGCGTAGAACCGGCCATTGGTGAGTCCCCTACCAATTCTACCGGTTGGGAGAAAACGCCGGGATAGGAGCTTTTCTCGCCAGGATTCAGAAAAATACCGTGGATCGACAGGACACTCCGTTTTTCTTTCTAAAAGTGGGACCCGATTTTTTTCTTTCCGGTTCCACATCAAAACAGAAAGAACTGCCCTCTGCCACCATCCACAACGCGTGATTTGATGCCGAAATGCACCCACATGAGGATCTTTTCCATCGAAGTCGCTCAGGCTGCCTTCGGCGGACGTGGTTCTGTCAGATCGGCAGCGTCGGCCGGCTCTTCACTCGGCGAATCTTTTTCTTCCTCTTTTCCCTTTTGGGCCCGGTCGATCCGGCGAGCCTCCGCTTCAACCTCCAACCACCAACGGTCGGCAACTTCCAATCGGCCAATTTCTTCGAGCAACAATTCCGCCGCCTCCAGCCGATCTTGCTGCCGATAGCAAGCGGTCAGTAGCAACAGCGCCGGCGGATCGCGCGGTTCAATTGCTAGCACATCGGTCAGCAAATCCTCGGCCGCTTCCCACTCACCCCGAAGGTAAGCCGAATGAGCATCAGGAAACACGTCGGGCGCGTCGCTAACACTGCGCGGCGCGATCAGCTGCGGAAGTTCACGAACACTGCGAACGACATAAAAACCCCAGACAACCGCACCGACCCAAAAGGCCATCGAGACCAGGCCGCCCGACATCCAATCGGGATAAAGATAGCGAGTGACCAGCAACAAGTTCACCGCAGCAGTGAACGCCACCGCCGTCGGAATCGCCGACAACCGCCCCCGCCACCAAAGTTCGGGAAGTCCCGGCCACAAACAGCTCAGGTAATACCTCGCTTCCATACCCCATACTTAAAGAGACAAGAGAAGAAGAAGCAAGAGATGTCGGCGACTTCTCCGAAGTCGCAACGCCCTCCCACTCTCCTTGTCTCCCCCACTCCCACTCTCACCTCAGCGGTCCAAAATACTCCGCGGGCAAAATCGCCGGCATCCCACTGGCCGGATCCCGATACCGCCAACCCAAAATCCGCCAGGCATTCGCCGCCGCCCAAACCACTTCGTTACCGGCCAAATCGATCGCCGCACATTGGTCGGTTGAACTGTTCAACAACGTCATCCGCTCCCGGCCACTTTCCACCTCCCACAGCTTCACCGTGCGGTCGGCCGAGGCGGAGGCGAGGGTACCGCCGTCGGGAGACCAGCTGCAGAAGCGGACCGAGCGATCATGCCCGGCGAGGGTGGCGGTGCAGCGGCCCGACGCCACCTCCCACAGCTTCACCGTGCCGTCGTGCGAGGCGGAGGCGAGGGTACCGCCGTCGGGAGACCAGCTGCAGGAGCCGACCCAGTTCTCATGCCCGGCGAAGGTGGCGGTGCAGCGGCCCGAGGCCACCTCCCACAGCTTCACCGTGCCGTCGCGCGAGGCGGAGGCGAGGGTACCGCCGTCGGGAGACCAGCTGCAGGAGGTGACACTTGACGCATGACCGACAGCGGGTGAGATCGCGGCGAATAGTGAGAGATAGGTGAGTGGCACCAATTGAGGAAAAAGACAGAAACGCAAAGCCGCCGAGTCGCAAAGACGCGGAGAAAGGAGTCCAGGTCTTGGCGTTTCCTTTCCAATGACCGCCAGATCGGGGTAGCCGCTTCCTAAACCTCCCCCAGTTCCCAGACGCTTCGGTAGGCTCCGGCGGTTTCGAAGTAGTCGAGCATGGCGGCGTAGAATTTGTGGCTTCCCAGGGTGGCACTGTCGCCGATGACAATCAGCTTTCTTCGCGCCCTGGTCATGGCGACGTTGGTCCGCCGAGTGTCGGCGAGGAAGCCGATTTCTCCCCGGTCGTTGCTGCGGACCATCGTGATCAGCACCGCTTCTTTTTCTCGGCCCTGAAATCCATCGACGGTGTCAATTTCCAGTTCAGGAAGTTCCAGCCGATTGCGCAGCAGTCGCACTTGCGCCGCGTAGGGTGCAATCACCGCGATCTGGTCGCCTCGCACTCCCGCATCGATCAGCTCGCGCACCAGGCGGACCACCAGGTTCGCCTCTTTGACGTTCAACTTGCTTTCGCCATCCGGTTCGATCTCTTCGGTGAACTCCGCACCAGCCGTGTCGATCAGCTCGATGGGTTCGGAGGTCAGCGGTGATGTTTGCACGTCGGGAAGATCACAGAGCCGATGTGAACGGACCGACGCGTCGGCGACCAACGATCCGTCATAGAAAGTCTGCGAGGAAAAATTCATCACCGCTTCGTGCATTCGGTATTGCACGGTCAACCGCCGAAAGACGGTCTCTCCTTCACGCTCGATCAACCGCTGCATCAACGATCGTTTCATTCCTTGCCGCGACGCTTCGTCACTCAGTACGGTCGGCGGCAACTGGCAATGGTCGCCGGCCAGGATCAGCCGATCGGCGCGGAGCACCGATTGCCACACACCCTGTTCGGTCGACTGACACGATTCATCGACCACGACTAAGTCGAACTTGCGATCTGACAACAATTCATCGTCGATGGTGGTCGTGGTGCAGACGACGTCGGCTGAATCCAGCACTCCGCGAATCACCGATCGTTCGAGACTGCGAATCTGTCCTCGCAATTGCCCCGCTTCGGCGAACAGTTCGCGGCGGCGGCGATAACCGTCGCGACCACGAAAATCTTTCGACGCCGCTCGCATCAACTGTTCGACTTCGCGGCGCATGTCTCGAATCACTTCGGTCGACGGATCGTTGTCGACCAATTCATCCAAGGTATGACCGCGAAGTGCTTCGAAGACGCGAGCTGGATGGCCGACACGGACCACACTGGGGAGCATCGCGACGAGCTTTTCCAACAAGTTGTCGACCGCCGTGTTGCTCGGCGCGCAGGCCAACACTCGATCGCCGCGGCGGACCGATTGATAAACCACTTCGGCAAGCGTCGTCGTCTTTCCGGTGCCAGGCGGACCGTGCAGAATCGCCACGTCTTGAGCCGACAGGGCGAATCGAACCGCCTGCTGCTGCGGCGGATTCAAATCCGAAAAGAACTCGACGTCGGACGGTACTTCGTCGAACCTCAACGGCCGCCGGCCGAGCAAACCATCGCGCAATCGTCCCGGCGTTCCGGTCGCCAATCGGGCCTTGGCCATCGCCGCCAGTTGTCGGCGGCGAGTCGTTTCGTCGGGTGACAGGTCGAGTCGAAACCAGGAACCTTCGGGCCATTTCTCGGTCGCCACCTGAATCACGCTGTGCTTTCGACGGCTGACCACACCGGCGACACCTTCATCGGACGGGTCGTCATCGTTCGAAAGGACGACGGGCGAACCGACTTTCAGGCGGTTCATCGGCAACGGCTGCCCGCCCGGCTTCGTCAAATCGATCAGAAACCGGCCAGCCAACCCGGTGTGGTGATCGGAAATTTGCAGCCGAACGATCGTTTCGCCCGTCTTTTCGACGTCGGTTTGCGATCGAACCAGGCGGCGGCGAGCCAATCGGGCCCGTTCGGCATCAGCCTCCAGTTCCAACCAGCGGCCCAGCACGTCAAAGTAGTCATCGGTCGACGCCAGATCGTCCAGCGAGATCGGGTGGTCGTTGGGCAAGTGGGGCATGGACGGAGATCGATTCCAATCAAACGGCAGAGTGACCAAGCCACATGTTAATCGGTATCACGATCTGGGCGTCAGTGGCCAGCTTGGTGACGGCGTCCCTGTACGTTTGGGATAAACGAGCGGCAATCAAAGATCGTCCTCGCATCGCCGAACGTACGCTGTTGGCCTGGTCGCTGCTGGGAGGCTGGCCGGGCGGTTGGATGGCGGCTCGTTTGATCAGGCACAAGACGTCGAAGTTTTCTTACCGGTGCAAGTTCGCGATCTGCAGCACCGCCAACATCATCGCCACCGGTACTCTTGCTTGGAGTTTTTGGGGTGGAATTCATTGAAATCAAGTGGCAATCCGATCGCTATCTACAAGAAATCGATCTGCGAGACCGATTGTTGCGTGCTCCGCTGGGCCTGGTCTTTACCGCCGAAGATCTGCAAGCTGAACAACATCAACTTCATTTCGGCATGACGTCGGGCGACCACCTGGTTGCCTGCCTGGTCGTCGTTCCGCTCGACGCCGACACTGCAAAGATCCGTCAGATGTGTGTCGACGATTCACACCAGCGCCAAGGAATCGGATCGTCGCTGATGATTCGCACCGAGAAGGAATTGATCGAAAGAGGATTCCAATCGGTCGAGCTTGCCGCGCGAGACATCGCCGTCGGCTTTTACAAAAAGTTGGGTTATGAAATCGAAGGGGAGGGTTTCATCGAAGTCACGATCCCCCATTTCAAGATGGTCAAGAAGTTGTACTGAAAAATTTTGGAGCACTTAGGCCACTCCTACCCGGCTTTGTCAGTCCTCGTCATCCCCAAGACGGCCTTCCGAGTTTCCGCTGCCGGGCCGTTTCTGCCCGACGTCGGAGATGCCTGCCAACCCAACGGTCAGATCGACATCCAGCTCTTTGGCAACTTGGATGCAGAGGGCGATGGGGCTGGTACCGTCCATCGCGTCGGCTTCATCCAGCCGGCTTTTGACATGCATCCTGTCCAGAGAATCGGGCAACGAATCGTAGGCTTGCCGATACCAGTGCACTGCGCGGTCGCGCGCTGCTTGCCGATAGACACCTCCCCTAGCTCTCTCTCCCAGGTCCCACCAGGTATCTCCTAGCCCGATTCGGTTGATGTTGTCGTCGGCGCCGGTCATGTCAACAACGGCGATTTCCCGCAACACCTCCGGTCCACCTTTGGTAAGCAGTGGCAGCCCATTGGTCCAATCACCTTTGATGAAACAAAGGAATTGACCAAACGCAGCTGCTGCTTCAACGTTGGAGGGGTCGATCCGGTAAGCTTCCAAGTGTTTCATCGCTTTTTCATACTCCAACTTGGAAGTTCCCAGCAACGTGCTCAGCCGGTTCAGCAGCTTGGGAAGATTTTCATCGCGCTCCTGTCCGTTAAAGCGATAAGCCATCCGGGTGATCGCCGCGGCGCGGATGAAATCGTTGTCGGCGATCCCGGCGTAAATCACGCGCGTGGCCCGCCGCAGCAACTCGGTGCTTTGGACTGAATCGCGTTCTCGGCCGATGGCTTCCTTAGCGAAAGCTGCCAAACCGCTTGCGTTTTCCTCGTAGGCATCCACTTCAAACATACCGACGCGCCGATCAATGGCCTCGATCAACGTGTCCGGATCGCCGGCCTCCACCGCCAGCGACATGGCGGCTCCCTGCAGGGCGTACACACCTGGTTTGTCGTTTTCCATCTCGGCGGCATACTTCAACATCTCCGTCGCCAGCTTACTTTTGTCCTCGTCCGTTTTGGCATCGCCGATTTTTGTGGCAAAAAGTTTGCGAAGCTTGTTCTTAGCGCCGGTAATCTCAACCGCCTTGGGCACCGGCTGGCGCACCCGCGCCGCCGCGACGGGAATCGGAATCATTCCAGGCCCTGTGGCGGCTTTTTCCGTCGACGTTTTGTCTCTCCTCTTCTTCTCCACCAACTTGACAGCGGACGCGACCGACGCGTCGCTGACCTTACCCACCGGGATATCTCGATGAATCGCTCCAGCCAACTGGCCGTCACCGGTCTCGTAGGTGAGCGCGTCGAGAACTTGCTTGTCAGTCAGCTCGTTGGCCAGCAGCACCGTCCATCCGTTTGCCCAAGCGGCGAAGGTGCCGTCCTTGCGCAGACCGCCAAGTTCACCGTCAAACCGCTGCGTACTTTTGGGAACGTAATCGCCGGGACTGGTCCACGGCACTGCCAAAGCATCGTCGACTTCCAGCAGCATGATCGTGTTTTCAGCACCATCTTCGAGATTGTGCTGCGCCCGACGTTTGTTGCCTGAAAACATGAACAGGCGATGAGCGGGCAACAGGTAATTCGTATTGGTATCGAATCGTTCCGGCGAAACGTACTCGTCGGGAATGTACTTCAACAGTTCCTTGTTCGGTTCGCGGTTCCAAGGAACATTCCAATCGAATTTTTCATACAGCTCTTCGTAACCGAGGTAGGGAAGCAGTTCGACTCGCCAAGAAAGCGTTTTGAACTTGTTGCTATTCATCGAATAGGACCGGGGGAAAAGCCCTTTGTCGCGATGGTAGAGAATCAGCGCTTTGGCGATTTTGTCGATATTCTCGGCCGCGCGAGCCCGTGCGGACGTCCTGCCCATCACCCCTTCGGGTTTCCGCTCCTCGATCGGCTTGAGCGCCTCCAGCGTCTTCTGTTCGGAAGCGATCTTCACCGCCTCGCCGTCGTTTTCGGGCTTTTCACGATCGGGCACCAGCGCCGCAACCTTGTTCTTCTGTGTCTTACCGGCACTGCTCGGATTGCCTTTTCGCTGCGCGGCCAGGTCCTTCTTTTCTTCGGTTGCCTCCGAAGCATCCTTGGGACGACTGCGGCGGGCAGCCCGCATCAACATGTCTTCTTTGCTGGAACCACAACCACTGCTCAGCAACGATCCCGGACCCAGCAACAGCAGGAAAGAAAACGCGACGATCCGATTTCGATTCGATTCAGGCATCAAAGGAACATCCCTCAGGCGTTTTGTTTTTCAAGCATCATGCGGCGCATCCACTGATGAGCCAGGCAACCTCCGCCCATGCACCAACTTTGCACCACGTCGAATCGCGTGTTCTGGCTGGTGGCATCGGCAAACGCTTTTTCCAATCGCGATCGTGTTTCGTCCATCCGCTGGGCAACCGATTTGTATTGCCTGGACGGCATCGTCAGCGCCGCCGGATTGCGTTTCAGTTTTTCGGCCTCCGCGTGGGTCGACTTCGTGCTCCGGGCCAGCGCCGACGTCAAATCTTCGCCGCCCGTTTCAAGTGTCCAAAACCAGTGAGCTTCGGAAGAAACCAGGATCATGCTGGTCGCCTTCGCGCCACTTTCTAAAAGGGCGATCGTTGGCATCGACTCGCTTTTGTCGCCGCCAACCACCACCTTGTTGTCTTCGCCACTCTCCTTTTCAGGCGAAATCAGGTCACCGAATTCGTAAGCGGCAAAGTTGACCACGGCGATCGGATCCCCTTGAAATCCGGCGATCTTCAAGCCAGCTTCGGTCAACATTTCAAACCGCTGTTCCACCACCGCACGCTTGGCGGCGGAAATGAGGGCGGGTCGTCCGTGAACGTTTTCCGCATCCAAACCTCCCATCCATCGCACCACCGCAAGATCTTCCATGGGGATCGGAATCTTCTGTTCGATTTCGGTCGTCAGCAGGGCGGCTGCCTGTTTTTCACCGACAGGGGGCAGCCGAACGAATCGATTGACCAAATCGGACGCCGGAACGTTGGTCCACACCGGCGTGTCGCCGATTTCTTTTTCGTCGGCAAACTTCGCGATCGCCGCCTCGATCACTTCCGTCTTCTGATCCGGCTCGTTGGCTCCGCGGCAACTCGAATTGGCAAACTCGTCGTAGTACGAATCGACGACTTTGATCCCGTCCTCGCCCTCTTGCAAACAGACCGCTTTCAACGAGGCGCTGCCGATGTCGATTCCCCAAAGCGGCTTTTTCTTTCGCCAACTGAGCGATTTGAACAATCCTTTCTTTGGCGCGAAATGCTCTTTCACTCTGGCCTGACCAAGTCCCTGCAAAGCAAGACCGATCGCAATGTGAAACCGGGCTCCGCACGATTTCAAAAGTTTTTGCTCGCCGATGTCGACCGAGACGGGATATCCCAACAGCGCCACCTGTCCGCCCATCCAACAATCATCGGTTGCTTCCCAGCCTGGAAACGGATTTCGCGGCGTTCGTTCACCTTGCTTGAGTCGATCGGCAAGTTTTTGAACTAGCCCAGCAGCGGCCGAATCGTCCGGAACCTCCTTGGCGTAGCGGACCGAAAGGCGTCCCAACATCGGCGTCACATACGGTTCGACGTCGAACTGTTGCGACAACCACAGCACATCTTCGTAGTTCTGATGCAGGCGATCAAAATCATCCTGCTTTGCGGCGTCTGGTACCGCTTCCAACCGCTGCACCGCTCGCAAGTACCGCCGCTTGGCAAAATAGCCCTTCGCTTCGGCGATCAATTTTCCGCTGACTTGGCGGGCGATCTGCAAGTACTTTTCATCGTTCGGAGCATGGGAGAGCAACTGCCCAATCAAACCTCCCACCAGAGGCCAATTTTTCTTGGTGATACCGTCCTGAATACTCAACTCCAGCTCGGCGACTTCCGAGGTGAACGCCTTGGCCTGTTTCAAGATCCTCTTGGTATCCTCGTTCATCAATTTTGCCGGAATGTTCTCCAGCAGACGAACCACTCCCTGCGGATTCTCCTTGTCCAACTCTTCTTTCGCGCGAGCCAACATCTCTTGCGCGGACGCACTGGCCCGCTCGCGCATCGTTTCGATTTTCCCGATCGCTTCGTTGGCACCGGTCGCCGCTTCCTGATAACGATAGTCGTTCAGGCTGGATATTCTTGCCAGCAGAGTGATGGCGAGATCAAAGTCGTATTCTTTCGCCGCGGCGACCGCTTCGACCATCCATGCTTCATGTTGCTCGTGATTACTGGCGACAACTTGCTCCAGATCTTCACCACAAGCCCCACAAAACTTCTGCGTCAAGACAACCGATTTTCCACAATTGGCACATGCTTCATACAGCGTGTGTCCGCAGCCTTCGCAAAACCTTGTGCCAGATGGATTGGTATGGCTGCAGGCGCCGCATTGCACCGGTTCGGCAGCCGTCAGTGGAGCATCTCCCATTCTTCTTTCCAAAACGTGATTTCAAGTGGCAGGATGAATCACCGAAAACCAGTGATTCATTTTTGGAGGGTGACGACCGCGCCATACAGCGGAAACCAATTGGAGAATCTTTCGTTCTGCGGATCTCCCACTTGGACGTATCCGTGCTTCTCGCGGATGTTGAACACGACCGAGGGGCAGTCGGCCGGTACCGTCAAGGTCAGCCGGTAGTTGCCTGGTTTCGAAAGCGGTTGCAGGGAAGCCTGCAACTGTTCCGGTTGGACATCCAGCACATCGATCTGTTGGCTTTCGTTGCCGCGACAGCGGACGACCAAGTGAAACTGGTGCTCCTTGCCGGCGGTCAACGTGCCGATATCCAGGCCCTCGTGTTTATGGATGTCGGGGCTGATGAAACTGATCGGCGCCCGCACTCTTCCGCTGGCGGCCACCGTGCGTACCACGGCATCGCCCCCGGCATCAGGCTGCATCGTCAGTTCAATCTCGTCGCCGAATTCTCCGTAATCATTCGAATGGGCGAAAACGCGTACTCGCCAAGCCGACTTGGCATCGAAATCGCCCAATTCTGCGGCGCTGGCGGCGATCGGTTCGGCGTGCCACTCAAATCCCTGCAAGCCACATTTCACTTCGGTCACGGTAAAGTCGTCCCAAAGTTGGCTAAAGACGACGAAACTCACCTCGGTGGTCTCGGCAGGATTCGACGCTTTGAACTTCACCGAATCCGGCGCGATCAGTTCGGCGCGAACTTCGCCTTTGACCGTCAGTGTGATGTGCTTGTTGAGTGGATCATTGGTGACCAGGGTAGCGGTTTGCTGATATTCTTCCGCCTTGTACCCGGTGTTCCAGGTCATCGTCACCTTGGTGCTTTCGCCGGGACCCAGCAGGTCATGGTCCAACTTACCGACCGTGCACTTGCAGCTCGTTTCATGAACCTGCAACACCAAGGGATGTTCCCCCTTGTTTTCAATCTCGAACGAATGAACCGCCGTGGTGTGCGGGTCCAGCATCCCAAAGTCATGCGTTTTGCTGGGCACCACGGCGATCGGCTTGGCCTTGTCTTGAAGCTCCTCGAGCAACTTCGTTCGTTGCTGAACCTTGGCAACCTTTTCTTCGTACTCCGCCCGCCGGTGATCGGGAACGCCCCACGGCTTGTAATCAACCACCAGTGTCAGGGCGGTTGCCGCCGTTGCAAAACCAACGGTTCCCAGCAGCCCGGCGATCAACCGTTTCGGTAACTGTTTCATAGATTCTGGCCAACCAATCGATAGGCGTGTGAAGCAAAAAGGCCCTCGCGACCCGAAGGGCCACAAGGGCGCGTATCCAATCCACTGAAACGGAACATTCGATTATTCGAAGATTCCCTTGAAGTACAGGTCGTTGAGGAACAGTCCGGCGAAGAACTGGTCTCGCGACATTTCAACGATTTCGTCGGCGTAACCGACCGAATCAACCGTTGCGGTGGTCAAGCCGTTGACTGGGAAACCGGGATTCAAGAATCCGTCGGCGTTGGTGTCGTAGAAAATTTTGACGCTGCCGTCACCCATCAGGATGTTGCAGGCACCTTGGTGAATCGCGAACCAGTCACGAGTATCCTGCAGGTAGATACCGTTGCCGGAAGTCGCGGCACCGGTCGGCGCGGCGCAAGCCGCCGTGGTCGGTTCGCTTCGTTCGCAAGCCAACTGAAATTCCAAGGTCTCGCCAGCACCGATCAGGTCGATGTCCTTGCCGGTGTCATCCCAATAAGCGGGACCGTCGTTGAACGCTTCGGTCAGCAGCGCACCAGCAGCGATGTACTCGACGGTGTCCTGGTTGCCGTTGGCAAAAATTCCGTTCGGATCGTGGCCCAGGGTTTGGCTCAAGATCGCTTCGTCGATGTCGCCTGGGGCTGCACAACCGATGAAGCCAACGTTGCTGCTGCTGACACGGCTGCGGTCCATGGTGTTGGCGGTCAGCGGGCCAGTGGTACCACCGATCCCTTTGAACTGGGTGAAGGTCGAACTGGTGTACAGCTGGTTCGATTGCACTTCGGTCTTGACCATACCGCGGACCAGGTGCCAGCTAGCGGCGTAGTTGGTGTTGTATCCCTGGCTCAAGAAGTAACGAGAGACCAGTTCAGCTCGCTCCAGGCTGCTGGTCGCCGTACCGGCAAAAAAGATCTCCGCTCCGCCGGAGATGCCGGCCCAGCCGCCACCGTTGGCGACGTCACCATCTTTGCCACAGATACCGGCGGCCAAACGCGACGCAGGTGCGTTGTCCTTGGCGTCGGTGGTGTCTTTACCCAGCAGGTCGTTCAGCTTTTCCGAACCCTTCAGCGGGTTACTGGGGTCAAGCGATTCGTTCATGTTGCCGTCGCCGACGTTGACGATGTCAGCAACCCAGCCGTAGGTATCCATACAGCCATCGCGACGGAAGTCGCTGGCACCACTGCAGTAGGCGCCACCGGGGCTGCGAGTGCTGTACTTGAATAACCCCACGCCGATGTTTTTGAGGTTGGCTTGGCACTGAGCCGAGCGGGCGGCTTCACGGGCCTTGGTGATGGCCGGCAGCAACAGTGCGGCCAGCAAGGCGATGATGGCGATCACCACCAACAGTTCGATCAGGGTGAAACCCGATTTTCGCATTCGCGACATACTTAAATTCCCTTGAATTCTCTGGACGCCGACAACATGGAGCGTCCAAAATGGGTGGATGGTTGGAGTGTGGTGACGGACCCTGTCATGGGGGCCGGTTCCGACGCCACGGAACAGGCCACCGGGACCGTCACTCACTCTGCCGTAAAACAAACAATCGATCAAAACCAAACACGATGCTTTGTCATCAGTGTCTATTACTTTTACGAGACGCTTCTGCGGTCTCTCTGGCGGCGATGCCCGCCTGCTTGCGCGCCAAAGTGACACGCGGCCTAAGCTTTATCGAAATCGAATGTGGTTAGGTCGCCTCTCCTTGTGTACGGAACTGTGCGGAGACCACCGAAAGTGTCTCGCGATAAGAACGAAATGAACTCAATTCTGCTCGCCTTTTGACTTCAGGGAGTAGTAACTCGCCAAGGTCAGCTGATCCGCCTCGACTTCCGAGGAAGTCCAATAGACGCTTCCACTGGGTTGCGGCGCGACGTCGGCACCGTCAAAACCGTTGTTGATGAAGCCGTCTCCATTGGCATCCAACAACGCCTGCACAGAACCATCAGCCATCAGCACATTCGCCGTTCCCTGGTGCAGAGCCGCGATCCCGCGATAGTCCTGGCGGGTATCGTGGCTCCACGACTTCAACCAGCCCGTTGCACCTTCGCGGGGAACGCTGCCGCCAAACGAAGGCGTTTGCATGAAATGAGGATTCATCGTGTCGGGCATGCCATCGAAGTTCGTATCGATCTGGATACGATTGCCAATCGGTACACCGACAATGGGAGTCGAATAAAACGAACCACTGATCAGTTCGCCAACCTCCACGGAAAGAAACCCCGCAGCCGCCGCGTCGCACAGCAGCGGGATGGTGCTGCTGGGAGCCTTTCCTCCATCGACCAACCGAGTCGTCAGCGGGCCCTTGGTCACGTTTGTACCCTTGGGATCGATGTCGGGGCACAGCGGGTCGGCCCGATCAAGATCGCCGTCTTCGTCCAATCGAAGTTCGCTGCGAACCAAAAACCAGGTCGCTGCGAAGTTCGTGTTGTATCCCTGTTGCAACATCTTGTTGTCGATCAGTTCCACCCGCTGGGGAGTCAGTGGGTCGATACTGTCGTCAACGATCTTGCGAGAAATATTGATGACGTCCTGTCCCATCGCGTCGGTGTACGTTTTGCTTCCTTGCCGATCGACGCAGGTCGAATCCGCCAGATCGGAGTAGGGAATGGTCAGCATCTGCTCGATCGCCTTGCTGGCCACGGCGCCGTTGCTCGGACAGCGCATTTCGCTGACCACCACGCCGCGGCTGACCAGGTCGGCCACCCAACCCACTTCGGTCGGCACACCATCGCGTTTGGCATCAAAGCTGCCGGAACAAAACGCGGCGTCAGGAGCAGAAACGGTTCGCGCTGTCAGCGCAACACCCATGTTTTTCAAGTAGTTCTGGCACTCAACACCGCGCGCCGCTTCGCGAGCCCGGGAAACCGCGGGCAGCAGCATCGCGGCCAGAATCCCAATGATTGAAATCACGACCAACATTTCAATCAGGGTAAAGCCGTTCCGTCGCATCATGCCGGGATTCCAATGAACTGATTTCAACACGTTCACATTTGTTGAGAGCGACATTGAAACACGCCTTTGTGAAGAATGTGTGAGCAAAGAATGTTCGAGGCGAGAATTTCACTTGGGGGGATTCGCCTGAGCATTCACTGCGGCTGGCAGTGGTTTTGGCGCAGAATGTTGTAGAGCAGCTCACCGATTGCAAGCTCAATCAAACGATCTATTCGATTCTTCATCTTTCGCTCGAAATGAGCGATCCAGTCAGCTTCGCGACACTCCGCGGTGTAGCGTGAACAGAAGAACCGTAAGGCCCACTTTTTGGAGGCGACAGCGCGCCTTTGCTGTTTCCGAGCGCCCGCGCAGCGGCGCACTGATTCACAAATTCTTCATCGTTGCCGACGCCCTTTCGGCTTCGCCTGGTTTCGCTAATCGTCACGGTCAACTTGCGACGGTGACAACATCGATGCACGCGCCGACGTTCGGTTCAGACGCCGCTTGTGAAGACTTCCAAGCGGCAAGGTGAAAAATTGTCGAAAAGGGTCAAACCGATCGGCCAATTGATCGACACGACCGGTCTCGCCAAGTTCACCTTCACCAGTGGAGCCTTCGATGGTCCGGGCCAGATGATTGATCACTCGCAGGGCGTCAATGGGCGATACTTGCCCGTCATTGTTGACATCCCAATGCGACGAACCGATTCTCGGAACAAAGAACTCCGTACCACTTCGCGCCGCACTGGTACCACACAAAATGCTTCTTCGAGTCGGCGTGCACAGAGGAGCAGGCGAATAGCCGCTGGCGAATCGCAAACCTTCGCTCGCTAGAAGGTTGATATTCGGTGTTTCGAGATACGACGAGCAAGACTCGGCGATTCGCGGGTCCATCGGTTCAGAGAGCTGACTCCAACCCTGGTCGTCCGTCAGAATCAAAACGATATTGGGAGGCTGCTCGCCAGCAGACTAGGACGTCGCGATGGATAGTACCAAGCAGCATACAAAACAGCGTATCAGGGACATGGGGTTCCAACTTTCCATTCGGGTCAAGCGACGTGGGCCGACCAGCATCATACACGGTTCAGGTCGCTATTAGCGATCAAAGCGAACTCCTGCCAAAGTTGGAGCGGAAGGCGGCGACGTCGAACAAGTCGACCAAGTCGTTGTTGTTGTAGTCGTAAGCGTCCGAGAAAGCAGCTTCTCCTTCGCTAGAACCAAAGACACCACGGAGCCGGGCGAAGTCAACCAGATCGACGTCGAAGTCACCGTCGAAGTCACCGTACAATCGATAAAATTCATCCACGTAGTCGCTGCCAGCGGCGCCGTCGTTGTCGCCATCAAGCAGGTTACCAGCAAGATCGCGAACGTGACTATCGAAGATCGTCAGTGTGTAAGTGTCCTCGAGCAACGAGCCATGGGCCACTCGTGAACCGCTGAATGACAGTTGGACCTGAGTCTTTCCGTCGACGACCGAGATGCTTGGTGTGACCGTCACCAAGGTGCCATCAGAAGCCTTCACTTCAAAAGCACCGTCGTCGATCGATACCAGCGAGTCGAACTTCACCGTGACCACTCGCACCGTCGAGTATTGACTGCTGGTGGTCCCGCCAATGACCACTTCTTCGACGCTTGGCGGTACGTAGTCGACGACAAATTTCTCGGTCACGTCGTTTGCCAGCGAGTTCCCGTCTTCGTCCAAGATCTGAGAGTTTTCTGCTGCCAGCATTAACAGATACTCACCGCCGTCCGCAGCCACGCTGGTCAAGTCGACGGTGTATTGCCGATCGGTCACCTGGGCGACAAACAGACCACCGATATCCACCGGCACGCCGTTTCGCGTCAGCGAGAAGTCGGCGATGTCGACCCCGGTAACACTTTCGTTGAAGTCGATGGTCACCACGCCGGCGCCCGTGTTACGTGGATCGGGATCCACGTCGGCGATGTCTGCAATCGGAGCGATGGAGATGTCCAGGAAGATTCCGTCGACGAACTGCGTGCCGAGCCCATTCGCCTCGCCGTCGAAGAACACTTCGCCGCCGGTCAGAGAGAGAACGTCAGCGCGACCTCCGGATAGACCCCCAGCGGAAAAGACGCCGAGTGTGTTGAGGTATTCCGTGCCGCCCGGATTGACCCAGGCGCCGGTAATACCTTCGGAGGTGGAATCGAGTTCGTTGGCTGCGCCGTCAAGGTACTTCGACCAGTTTCCGCTCGTCCGTTCGCCGAACGACCCGTCGTCCAGACGCAGGAGGTCACGACTTGTTCCAGTCAGCGTCGTTGTCTGATCGGATACATCGAAGTCACCATCGGTGCTGATCAACAAGTCGCCGTCGGGCGCGATCGCAATGGCGTCGATGTTCTCGCCAACTTCGGTCAGGCCCACGTCCGAACCGTCCAGGTACCAGGCAAAGCTGCCCGCGGTATCCTGACCCGTTGTGGTTGGCGTGAAACGAACAATGTCTTGCGGCGCGACGCTTCCCAGACCAGAGATCGTACTGGTGTCGGCGAAGCTGAGGAGAAAGTCGCCGCCGGGAAGGATGTGGAATCCGTCAATGTCACCGGTGATACCAACATCGCTGCCATCGATCAGCTGCGACCATACTCCGGTTTGCAAGTCGTAGGCGAAGATATCGTCATCCTCGAAAACCACTCCTCCGATCACCGCATCGTCGTCGATCGAGAAATGGATCTGTCCTGCTTCGCCAAAGTCCTCCACGCCGGTGAGGCTGCCGACCTGCACGCCATTGAGGAACTGGCCGGCGAGTCCCTGCTCGCTACCGTCAAACAGCAAACTCAGTGCGGCGCAGCTGGTCGAGTCGCCAGGGATGAAGCCAGAACAGGTGTAGACGTCTGCAGAATCGCCAACGATGTTGCCGGTGGTCAGGCCGTTTTGGACCGTAAAGTGGACATCGCCGCTGGTCGCATCGACCGAAGCACCCCACAGGTCGTTGGCGATGCCGACATCAACGCCGTCGAAGTACTTCTCCCACGTGCCGGCGCTGTCGATGCCGAACACTCCGCCGGCCAGCGAGATCAACTCCGAAGCGGTACCGGAAATCGCTCCGGTTGACGCCGGGACGCTGTAAGAGCCTCCGGTGCTGATGACAAGGTCGCCAGCGGGCGTCAAGGCGATGGCATCGATGTCTTCCAGTGTGGCGGCAAGCCCCACGTCCGATCCATCAAGGAACCATTCAAAGCTGCCCGCCGTGTTCGGTCCCCAAGCGGTGGGAACGAAGCGGACGATATCCGCATCTTCGACTCGGCCGATCGTGTCGATGGTGGTGGGCGTATCAAAGCTGAGCAAGATTGAGCCGTCATCGTTGACGTGGAAGGCGTCGACCGCTTTTTGTACCAGCCCAACCTTGGAACCATCAAAGTAGAGAGCCCACTGACCCGATTCTAGATCGTAAGCCAGAATGTCCTCGTTGCTGAATTCGATTCCACCAACGCCGCCATCGATCAGCGTGGAGAGAAAGAGGGTGTTTGGTGCCAGTGGGCCGACATGGATGGAAATCGTGTCGGTGTCGCTCTGCGCAGTACCGGAACCGGTGTTGCCCATGTCATTGCTGGACATGGTAATCGCCTCGGTGCCGACAAAATCGGTGTTGGGGCTGTAGATCAAGCCTTGAGCGAACGCGGCGTTGATGTTGGTCAGCGTACCGGTGAGGATCAGCGGATCACCGTTGGCTCCCGTTCCGCTGACGGTAACGCCGACCGTTTGACTGATGGTCAAGGTGCCGTTTTCGCTTTCTAGTTGGACTTCAAAGTCGACCGCGTCACCCGCGTCAACGTCACTCACGCTCAACGCGTTGCCATCTGCTGACGAGAAGGTCAGCGCGGTGTTCACGATGGTATTGGCGGCAACGGGAAACGCGTTGACGGGGGCTTCGTTCACGTTCACCAGGTCGATGTTGACGGTCGCTGAATCGGTCAACGCGGGTGACTGATCGTCGCTGACCGTAACGGTCAAGCTGTAGCGGGGCGTGGACTCGAAATCGAGCTGCGTGGCGTCGGCGACGGTGATTTCGCCGGTTGCCGAGTCGATGAAGAACGCGCCGCCATCGTTGCCGGCGGTGATTGCGTAGGTCAGCGTATCGTCATCAGCATCGCTGGCAACGACCGTTCCAATCGAAGTCGTGTTGGCACTGTTTTCGTCAATCGAGAATGTTTGATCGGCGATCGTCGGGGCGGTGTTCGCCGAGTTCACTTCCAACAACTTGATCACAATCGTCCGTGTATCGGTCAGCCCACCTTGATCCGTGACGGTCACATCGAGAACGAACTGGGGCGTGAGGCTAAAGTCGAGCGCGGTGCTGTCAGCGACCACGATCACACCGCTGATGGGGTCGATCTCGAATGCCGTAGCTGAATCAAGACCAAACGTGACGGAGTCGCCAGCATCACGGTCCGAAGCGGCCGCGGTATCGATGATGGTTCCGTTGGGCGAAAACTCATCGATCTCGTAAACAAAGTTCGGCAGCGTCAGAATAGGCGCGAATTCGTTGACGTTGGAAATGTTGATCGTGACGGTCGACGTGTCCGTTTCGCCCCAGAAGTCGGTGACGGTCGCCAAGAACGTATAACTCTGCGTGGTTTCGGCATCGAGGAACGCCTGATCCACGGTGATCTCTCCGGTATCGGGATCGATGCTGAACTCAGCAGGGCTGACCAGACCTCCATTGGCCGCGTTTTGGGTCGCCTCGAATCCTAGCGTCTCACCACCTACAACAGTGAGACGAAGGACCGTGTCATCGAGCCCACCGATCGATAGTTTGTCGCCAATGTCGTTACCATTGATGTCGGTCCCGGTAAAGGCTTGTAGTTGACCGCCAATTCCGGCAGCGGCGAAACGCGCATTCAAGTCGTCGACCAGATCGTCAAGCGTCGTGTTGTCGGCCCGGTCTGCGTCGGTCAGCAGCAGCTCGATCGTTGCAGTCGTTGTCGACGGAAGTCCGCCCCCGTTGATGGTGAACTCAAGCGAAACGTCCTCGGCCCATTTCCCGTCGGTGGGTCCGCCGGACGTTGCGGTCAGAGCCAACAGAGATGGCAATTCCGTAAGTTCATAGGTCAACGTGCCGTCGTCCGTAGCGGCGAGCGTTCCCACGACCGTACCGGTGGCGGAGTTTTCGGCGACACTGAACGTTTGGTCGTCCATCACTGGCGTGGTATTGGTGAAGTCGCCGACGACTGCGATCGTTGATTCTGTGAACGAGACGCCTGCATCGTCGTCGGTTAAGAAGACTTCAACATCAAAAATGTCTTCCGTCGTGTAGGTATGGGTGGCGGTAACCGTACCCAGGCCTGTCGCGGCATCGTAGGTTCCGCTGGCGGTCGTGGTGTTTCCGTCGCCCCAATCGATCGTTGCCGTGTAAGTGTCCGATGTACCTGCGGGATCTTCAAACGTTGCCGTCAGGACGACATCTTCATCCACATCGGCTGAAGTAGCGATCGTGTCCGCATCGGTGGATAAACCAAACAGCGTCGGAGCAACGTTGTCGACCGTCACTATCTGAGTGTCGCTACCGGTACTGGTCACATCGACGGTTTCGGTCACCGTGACCGTAATGGTGTAGTCATCCGAGCTGGTGGCTGTGGGAGAATCGTCCGCGTAACCGTGCGTTGCCGAGAACGTGCGAGCGACAACCAAAGCTGGCTCGGTGTTTCCATCACCCCAATCGATAAGTACCGTGTGCGAGTCGAGAACACCAGGATCGGTAATGAATCCGGACAAACCAACGGTGGCTCCCTCGTCGACCACAGTCGGATTGAAGGTATAGACGACGGTCGGCGCTCCGTTGCTCACCACCACGTTGACCGTTTTCGTTTCGCTGCTGCCTCCATCGTCGTCCGTTAGTGTGGCCGAAATCGTGTAGGTGCCATCATCGACATAGGGATGAACGACGTGGAAGTTCGTTGAGCGTGCGTTCAGGACAAACGATTCGGGAGCAGAACCATCATTCCAGTTGACGACAAGCGTAAAGCTGTCGCGTAATCCGGCATCGGAGAAGTTGCCGGTCAAGGCAACGGTGTCACCTTCCACGATCAAAGCAAGTCCATTTGCATTGGCGGCGACGGGCTGCTCAAGCACAGGGGCCAGATTCGCCACACTGACCACTTTCGTGACGGGAGCGTAGGTGCCTTTTTCATCTTCGGCGACGACCGAGATGGTGGTTGCCACTGAGTCATCTGCGAAGGTGTGCTCGATGGATATCGGGCTTGTCTTCCCCGCACTCGAAACTTCTTCGGTCGGCGTACCGTCACCCCAGTCAACGTAGAACGTGATGTCGCCATCGTTGGTGCCAAGATCACTGAAGGCAATCGATAGTTCGTAAACCGAACCTTCGTCGGCTGTATCTTCGCCACCGAGCGTCACTGTCGGCGGCACGTCGCTGACAAGGAAGGTCGTCGTGTACTCGCTGCTGCCTCCGTCTTGATCGGCCACACGCCCCCGGATCGCGACGAGTCCGTCTTCAAGCAGACCACCACCGGCCCACGTTGCGGGAATCGTCGCCGAAGGAGTAGCCGAGTCCACGACATCAAACGTACCATCGTCTCCAAAGTCAAAGCTGTACGAGAGCGTATCACCGCTGGCCGGTTCGAAGATCGAGCCAAGTGAAACCTGGTAGATTCCGCCAGAAGCAGCGCCTTCGTCGATACCTGCGGCCGGAACGTCCGTGGAAATCGCCGCGGTCGGTGCAACATTGATGACGTTCAGTCTGCCAGTTTGAGTCGCCGTGTCGCCGTTGGCATACGTTGCCCGCAGTGAAACCGTGATGTCGCTGTGTGAACTGCCATCGATGCCCAACGTTTTCAGGGCATTGTCCCAGTCCAGCAAACCATCGAGCGACGTGGCATCCCCAAAAATCCCGTCGCCATTGACATCCCATGAGATGGCCGTCGGTGTCCCGGTCACCACGCCGGCAAGTTGGAGAGATTGACCTTCCTTGATGGAGTACGATCCCGGTGTCACATTGCTTGAATCCACAAAGGCTTCGGCAGCCAATGTGGCCGTCGCCGCAACGTCGGGAAACGATTCGTCATCCAATACGGCTACTTTGACCACGTAATCGCCGGGGGTTTGATAGGTGTGGTTGGCCGACGTTACACCGGAGCCAAACTTGCGAACCGTTCCATCACCCCAGTCAACCATCCACGCGACCACCGCATCGTCGCCCGGGTCGGTCGCAGTGAAACCGACCGAGTAAGGTTCGCCAACTCGTACCGATGTCTCGCCTGACAGATCGATCGTCGGTGGCGTGTCCTCGACCTGCAGAAGGAAGGTTTCCGTCGTCGTGATCTCGTCCCCGTCAACGGTTGTTCGGGTTGCAGAAACGAGAATCGGATAGGTTTCGGTACCGTCATCGATACCGAACGTCCCCAGTTCGTCCCAAGTCAAGTTCAATGAAGTGCTGCCGTCGTTGTCCACGACCAAACCAGCAATCATCCACGTCACGTCAGTGACGCCGATGTTCTGCGGCACGGCTGGCAAGGTCACGCTCAGCGACAAATCGTCGCCCTCGTCGATCGTTGGCGTGGAGGTGCCATCAAGCAAGATCAGCGGGCCAGCCTCGATGACGACATCCTCGATGTCAGAAAAACTGACGAGTGTCGTACCGTCGATGCCGATATCGCCCGCCGCTGGACCGCTAGATGGATTGACGATTGCGTTCGGATTGCCAGGGTTGAACACCAATTTGTCACCAACAGCAACGTTCGACGGACTGCCACCATCGATCGTCGCCTTGGAAGTAGCCGTCAGTTGATCTCCGTTGATAATGAATTGGTCGTTGTCGCCGTTGCCATGGAGTGAGGTGGTCGTGTTGGAGCCGACGGTGACGAGGTTAAACCAGTCTTCACCAGCATCTCCGCCTACGGTCAATCCAATGGTTGCATCGGAAGTTGTCGCAATCGTGACTTCATCGTTGCCCGCTCCCAAGCCAACGGTGCTGGTGGGGCTGGCGCCATAGATTTGGACGATATCGTCTGAATCGCCCGCCTCCATGCTAAAGATCGTGACATCTTCGCCAGGCGCCGATGCGACGTTCAGGCGATCTTGGCCGCCAGCGGTGCGGACGTCCAATTCGGTAAAATCAATGAACTGGGCTCGAACGGCGTCGGCGGTTTCCGTAACCTCGAACGACACTTGCATCGAATAAGTACGGCTGATCGTGGTCGAACCGTTGAAGACGTCTTCGTTGCTGACGGAGGTGCTCACACCGAGATCGAGTTCCAGCGTGGTGCCAATTCCGTCGTCGTAGTCGACGGTGCCGCGTGGGACACCCGGAGGTGTATCACCCATCACGAACCAGCCAAAGAACTTGCCGGTCGTGTCCGCGCTGCCCGCTTGCAGCTCAAAGTCCCATTCTTGGACTCCGTCGTCGCCGGTTACGCTGCGATCGATCGTGCGAGTCTTGCCGACACCCGTGATGGTCCAGGAATTGTTGGCATCATCGAATTCGAAAATCAGCGGTGTGATCAATGTGCGGTTGATCGACTGAGCCTGCGGTGTGTATCGCCACTGGCCAATGGTGGATGTTTTTTCACCGAACGAGGTGGGCAGCACGAATAACTGCTCGCTGTCCGAAATGAGTTCTCCGCTGCGGCGAATCGGAACGTTTCCGATCTCGGAGACACCGCCAAACGTGACGAGGCTGCCAAACGTTGTGTCGTCACCAAGAGTCGCAACAACGCTGGAGCCCGAACTCGTGACTCCCGCAATCGATGTCGGCGCGACCATCCCGGTTACGCCACCCGAATTGTTGGTCAGCCGCTGAGCCATCGCACCGCTGCCGTCAAGATGAACGACCACAAGCGAGTCAGAGTCCCGGCCGGTTACGAATGCGAAGCTGCGGTCTGTCGATTCGATGACCGATGTCGGGGCGATCAGACCGGTTACTCCACGAACACCGTTTTGCACCCTTTGAAGGTAAGTTGCAGTTTCAAAGTCAGCTTCGAATGTGACAAGGAAGTTTTCTTCTTCACCCAATACATGCAGATGTGTCGTGCTGGCAACCAGACGATCGGCTCCCGCAAAGTCCATCGTCGGCGAAGTTTCAATGAAGGGGATTTGCGGAGTGATTCCGCCCGTCGTCGCTAAGTAGCCGGTGATGCGTTCTACGCCGAGCCCGTTTTTCATGAGGACAAACAAGACCGAATCGCCCAGAGCGATATCTAGGATCTCTTCGTTGTTTCCGTGATTGATCTCGCCACTGTGTCCGGGGACTTCGGGGGCAGTATCTTCGATCGGCGTGATGTCGCCGGTATGGAAGTCGAACGCGTACGTTTTGACACGTTGGCCTCCCTCACCAGCATTGTTCTCGTGTTGCAGTAATGCCGATATCGTGAACGCGGTGTCATCGTAGATCAATTTCTTGATCGCTACCGCTTCGGTTCCACCGACCGATGGTAGCGTGGAGCCTCCATCCAACGTCTGATGGCTCAAGAACGAAAGCTCGCCCGTTGTCGTATCACGAGCCAATGTAATGACTCCCAGACCGCCGTCACGCATGAGAACAAAACGTCCGTTGCGGCTGACGCTGATGTCACTTAGATTCGTCGCGGAGTGGACACCATCGAAGTTGTTTTCGACAACCTGTAGCACGCGGTGGCTGGTGCCATCGAGCACGACCAAGGCGTCGCGTGTTTCTGTGATGGCGTAGACTTCGCCAGCAACGCCAATCGCAACTTCGGAGAATCCGCGAAAGGTATCTTCGTTGCTGGCGATGCCGACAGAGTTCAACGCCGGTCGATTGGCGGTCACGTAGGCGACTTGGTCATCACCGTTGGTTCCCAGCGCTACTGCTGACAAGTTGATGAGGTTGCCCACTTGGTTGCCGTCAGCATCTGTAGCATCGTCGCCAGCAACATCAAGATTGACGCGGACGGTTGGGTTGGTGCCGTCGTTGGGAATCAGGGTCACCCAAACTTGCCCTGCGTTGAGCGCCGTCAAAGTCTGCGGCGCATCCGAAGCAAGATCGTCAAAGGCAAGCGCCGACATGGTCGTGGCAGTCGTGGCAGCGTTGGAATGAACGCCGACTCCAAGCATCGGACGGGGCAAGTTCAGGTCCGAGACGTTGGCCACCAAGATCCAATCGTAGCCCGTGAAGTTCACGGCCGATGGATGATCGACAAGACCGATGTCTTTCAGTCCACCCGGTAGTCGCAAAACGGCCACAACGGCGTCGGTGTCCGGCGCATCTCGGTCTTGCGACTGAGGATTGAAATCGATGTCGTCGACCGAGAGATCCGCCAGGAAGCCGTAAACCTGCGAACCGCCGATCAGGTTAGGAATGTACGGAGTTGCCGCGCCCCCTCCTCGATCCCCGTGCAGAAACGGATTGACGGCTCGTGGGCCGTTGATGCTGCGCAGACCGCCGTCATCGGCTTTGAAACGTGTCGCCTCGCTGCGATCATCGTTGTCGCCGAACAGAATTCGCCCGTCATCGCCTTCGTCGATGGTCGTCCGCCCCGACCCAAGTCCGCCAGCGGCAAACACGTCGACGACACTTTGTGTGCCGTCCACGTTCAGGACCAAGGACGATCCCACCAACTTGATGGTGCCGCCGGCGCCGCCGCCACCAGCGCCGGAGTTACCCCCAACACCACCGCGGCCACCTTCGCCACCATTTTGTCCACTGGCACCGTCACCGCCGGGGCCAGCATCGTCATCTTCTTGGGCGCCGCCTTCACCGCCAATGGCGCCCGATCCACCCAATACGCCACCTCCTCGGCCACCCCCTCGGCCCTCGAAGACACCACGACGATCTTTTCCATTGGTCCCTTCGCCTTCCGCTGCTTCGGCCGAGGTGACCGCTTCCGAACCATCGGTTCCGCCAGTGGTGTTCTTGATGATCTCACCACCATCTCCAATCGTGAACCCAGCACCATTGGCGCCGGCTTTGCCAGGTTCGCCGTTGGCACCCGCCGCACCGCCATCCACTCCGCCAAGTCCAGCTTTACCGCCTTCACCGGCGTGAGCATGACCGCCGCTGGCGTCAAAGTCCGATCTGCCGATTTGAAGGATGCCTTTGACGATGATTTCGAAGGCTCCGCCACCGCCGCCGCCGGCGCCGCCATCAGCACCTTGGCCGCCGCCGCCACCGTTGCCGCCACCGCCGCCGCCGCCCCCGGCACCGCCACCACCGCCAGCATCTGCTCCAAACGGCTGGTCAATATCGGCACCGCCACCACCGCCGCCGCCGCCGCCAGCTCCGCCACCGCCGCCGGCACCGCCACCACCGCCGCCGCCACCGCCGCCACCGCCGCCGCCGCCGCCGGCCGAGATGACTTCAGAATCGGTGGGCACGACATTCGTACCGCCACCCGCTGGGCCGCCGGCACTGCCCGGGTTGCCGCGGCCGCCGTTGCGAGTCGGATCTCCCGTTTCTCCATCGCCACCGGGGCCCGCAACGCCCTCTCCATCTCCTGCGCCACCACCGACACCGCGCGAACCACCATCCGTCGCCTCACGCGTTCCGCCCGTGCCACCGATCCCGTATGCAATGTCATCGTCGTCGACAGCTTCCTTGGTAACACCCGCCGTGCCACCGCCGCCAAAGCCAAAGCCGTCGGTTCCCGGAGTTCCATCAGTACCGCTCTCGCCTTGCGAAATTTCTTGGGCAAAACCTCCAAACCCACCACTGGTTCCATTCGTTCCTGGGAAAGCTTGCAGAGAGCCACCACCAAGGTCAGCTCCACCGTCGCCTCCGTTGCCTCCCTTGCCGCCGCTGACACCACCTCCCCCCTCCGTCCCATCGCCGCCGATGCCGCCGCCACCGCCGTCACCACCGCCGGCCGTACCAGTACCAGGTACGAGGATGCGGTCGACCAGAATCGACTCGACTTGCTGAGATGTCGCGAGCTTGATTTTGACTGAAACGAAGTCGAACATCAAAAACTCGGTAACGTCGATTTCGGTGGTCGTGTTCGCCACGCTGTTGTAGGGAATCTGTTCCGAGGTCATGCCACCCAGTTCGCCCAACCCTTCGACAACTAGGAATTGCGTACCGGTGCGAGAATCGGTGATCTGTACCTTTTGCAGATCGATCAAGCTTCCATCGGAGTAGCTGTAGGTGACTTCGGTGTTGTCCGCGTCGGCCACCAGGGCTCCGCCCGACCCCGAGAACGAACCGGTCGTTGTGAAGTCGACACCCAGCTCGCTGTAGGTCGCCTGGTTTGCGCCCAAGGAATCGAATTCGATCTGGATGTCTTGAACCGACGCCGGAGTTCCCGAAAAGTCAAACTCGACGTTATCGCCGATCGTGGCATTGTTCTCGACCCACAGAGAGAGCGCATTGTCGCCCACCGCCGTGATCGAACTGCCGTCCGGAATGATCAAGTCACCATGGAAGGTATATCGAATGATGTACTGCTGCCCGGCAACAGGCGTGTTGACGACGGTTTCGGTTGCATCCAGGAACTCAACGCTGAAGCTCGTGCCATTGATGGCGGAGACTTCCACATCGTCGACGGTGATCGTGGGAGAACTGCTGTTCGTGTTAAAAACAATCGTCTGAGCCGCCAACGTGTCGATATCGACCGGGTCGGGCAAAGGTGTCGGCATGACCGAAGCCGGCGCATTCTCGACCAGACCTTGGCTTGCCACGACGTTGTCAACCGAGTACCCGTTGAATGGATTGAAAAACGTAACCGACTGAACGTCAATGAAGCTGGCAAACTCGACGGTCTGCGAACTTCCCCCGGCGAAGGTGACCGATTCGGTGAAGGTGTTGCCGCTGGCGTCGGTTGCGGTGAAGGTCTGTTCGATCGGCTGGGTTACATTCGGCACGTGAATGTCGATCGAATCCAGTGTGAACGGCCGGCCATCCACCGAAGCGATCGTGTTGTTTGAGAATTGTGCGATCCGGTAGACGTCGCCAAGGAAGATGGCGGACCGGCTAGATGCAATTCGATAACCCGCTTCGACGTGTGGACGCAGGCTACTCGACTGTTGAAACGCCATCGTCGATATGACTCGGCTGACAGCGACCACTTTGTCGATCATCACATCGCTATCCGCGGTCCATTGCAGGGACTTCAACAATCCTTGCAGCGCCAGGAACTCGTCCGTGACCGATTGCCAACCGAGCGCCGGATCGACGTCCACGCTGAAGCTCACCATCTCGCCATTGATCAGCGTAGCGACAAAGGGAACCGTTTGAGTTGTGGCAGCCGTTGTGGCCAATTCGAGCGAGTAAACGGCAAAGGCGCCACCGTCGATCGCGGTCATCACCACATCCGAGTCATCGCTGGCCGTGGCCAACGCGGGACCAAGCGAGCTGACTTTCTGCAGACCGCCAGTGCTCGTGATCGAGAAACTGTCTTCTTCGTAGGTGTTTCCATCGACCAGCGGCAGCGCGAAGTCAATGGTCGTTTGCGGCTGACTCACCTGGATCGAGTCGCGGGCTTCCAGAACGACCTTGCCAAAGTTCAAGTCGACGCGACCAGTGCCTGCCAGAACCGTTGACGTGACGACGTCGTCCAACACCTGCGTGGTTTGCAGCGTGATCGTCGCCGTCTTCAAATCGGTCAGATCGCCAAAGCTCAAGTCGACGGCCGAACCAGTGGCCACATAGTTGACCGTTTCGGCGACCGCCTCATCAGCGAAATTGACGCCACTAACGGTCAGTGAACTGGCTCCGCTGCCAGAATCCGCGATCGACAGCCGCGATAAATCAAACGTGCCGCCCGCGGTTGGTGCGATCTGGATGGTGGTATCGTTCGCATCAACGCTCAGGTTGCCCGCGCCACTGAACGTTCCATTGGTCGTTGTGAAATCGAATCCGTTCTCACTGTAGCTGGTCTGCGCGGAGCTAAAAAAAAGATTGAAATCGATGACATGTCGTTGCACGATCGTGCCATCATCGTCAACGAATCCCACCACATCGTTGATCGTTTCGGTGCCAACTTGCAGCCGATTGGTTCCTGCCGCACTTGGGAAAAAGTTGATCTGATCGATCTGCAGCAGATCGTCGATGACCGTAACCGGCTCGACACCAGGAGTACTTGCCAGTGCCGCATTGATCGCCGTCAGGGACGCATCCACGAGCGACCAATGCGTTGAAAAGGGACTGTCGGCATTCTGAATCGCCAGCGTTTCGATCGTCAGCCCTAAATCGGTAAACTGATTCGCGGTTGGCAAGCTATCGATAAACAGATTGACCGTATCATCATCGTCACCGCCGTCGATGGCCGTCGAATCGCTAATCGTAACCACGTCAATGACGTCATCGCTCACCCCTCCATCGATCAGCAGGTTCGTTCCTTCCAGACCGGAACCAGCATCAATCACAAACTCATCGTTGCCCGTACCAAGCAGCAAGTTGAACTGAGCCAGGTCGTCAAAGGTAACGTTGCCAACGGTCACACCCGACAGGACGCCGCTGGCGGAATCATCCAGTCGTCCGCGAGTCACGGGGTCGGTCACCGCACTTTGGTCAACCGTCAGCGTATCGATGCCATCGGTGTCTCCGGTGACGGTCAGGTCCGTGCTGGTGCCGAACAAAGTGAACGTGTCGGCCGAAGAATCGTCACCCAAACTCACCGTCGATTCAAACGAGAACTCGTGAGCCGTGACTTCGTCCGCTCCGCCGCCAGTGTCCAACGTCAGCGACGCACCCACGTCGTTGATCACGACTTTGTCGGCACCCGAACTGAGGTTGGCCTGGATGTCGCTGATTTGTTCATAAGTGATCGTGCCTGGCACGCCCGCGCTGTTGATGGTTTCAGCGCCGAGCGTGAATAGTGTGGCGGTCGGGAACGCCAGAACCAGCGTGTCGGTCTGCGTCGAGACTGACGAGTCGCCGATCGTGGTCCCCGACAATTTCATGTCGGCACGGAAGTTGTCGAAGTCACCGTTGATCGTCAGCTGGTCGTTTCCGCCGCCCAGTTCGACATTGATCGGCCAGCGGGCACCGGTCACCTGCAAACTGTCGTTACCGGAACCGAGTTTTAGCGTGACTTCTTCGAAGCCGCCAAAACCGACGCCGCCAGTGGTCCCATCGGCCATTCCGAATCCGGTTAGGTTCGTCGCCGAAAGAATGCCGGTGCCGCCGGTCGCATCCGACGTATTGCTGATCAGCAGCGTGTCGTCGCCGCGAGTGCCGCCTTCGAAGTTGACTTTGCCGGCTAGTGAGCTAAGCGTTTGCGTCGTCACGCCGCCGTTGGATACGCCTTCACCGACTTGGACGCCGTCATCACCCAGCCCCAGTTCGATGGTAAGTTCGGTTTCACCACTGCTAACGCCGACGTCGACGGTATCGTTGCCAGCTCCCAGTCCCAAGAAAACAAACTCGGCGTTGGCATAATCCACGCGCTTGCCGTTGTAGATCAGTGCCGCATCGAAGGTCGCTACCGATGCGGCATCGGTGGAAATCGTTTGCGGTTCGGTGGCAGTCCGGCCCGTGTCGTCCAAGTGGATCTGATCGAAGACCAACAGGTCGTCGACTGCGACACTTTCTTCTCCGGTATCGATCGCAAAGTTACCGCGCAAGGGAGTGAGCAATCCCGTTTCGGTGCCGATGTTGACGACGTCGGCACCAGCGCCGGTGGCGATGCTGACGAGCACGTTGGAATCGAGTCGACGGACGTTGATCGTGTCGGGATCAGGTCCGGTGACGAGTTGGACGAGGCTGGTCGCTTCAAGTTGACCGTTCAAATCCAAGATCGATCCTCGATCAACATCCAATCCGTCCAGGTCCGCTCGGATGAGAACCGAACCATCACCGGCTCGAATCAGACCGTCGTGCGTGAAGTTGTCACCCAGTTCGAAAACGATGGAGCCATCGGCGGCGATGACCGAGGCCGTGTCGCTGAGGAGGATGTCCTGCCCCACGTCGTCCGTGTCACCAACCTCCAACCGGATGCTCCCGACAGCCGAGTAGACTTGATCCGGAGTCATGTTGCCATCGGTTTCCACCAGTTGCAGGTTGCCTCCCGCCGTTGCCACGAACGTGTCTGCGATGGCGATTTCCAACGGGTTGGAATTCGTTCCAATGGTTCTGTCGATACTCGACAGCGTTCCTTCCGCGTCGGGTGTCGCTTCCAAAATCATCGTCGTCGCGGAAACATCGACATCGTCGGTCGGCGATGAATCGGCATCGAGGATAGAACCTTCGACCACGAGTCTGGCTAAGCCGGTAGACCTGATCGAACTGACGACGGCGTCACCTCCGTAGACTTCGATCGAAACAGGATCGCCACCGCTGGCGGTAATGGTCGTGCTATCGTCGCTCCCTGCGAAAACGGGAATGCCGAAGTTGGCTTGCCCGATGTGGGTCGTGGCACGGAGGGTCAAGTCGTCCGTTTCGATGGCTCGCACAATTCTGGAGTTCAGTCCCGGGTGCAGCTGCAAAACGTTTCCATCTCGTACAACGAGGATTTCGTTGTCGCTGCCTGTGAGCGTCCAGCGTTTGTTCGGCACCACGGTCGTCACCGTCGCATCGCTGGCCAACGTTGTTTGCGCCGCGGTGATCGCGTCGAATACGGATTGCGGAATCGTTCCGGCGTCAAGATCAGAGGCTGCACTTTCGTCGACGTCTCTCAGTCTCACCGCAAAGATACTGCCCGCGGCAGTGATCGAAGTACTGCCGAGCGGGTTGTCAATCAATCCACCGATTCCAATTTGATCGGCATTCTCGATGGTGATGACCGACGGAGATGGTGTCCCGCTGGTGATCGGCGTCAGCTGATTCGTCGTTGGAGTGAAGACAACATCGATGAGGTCGCTGGCACTGGCTGATTCGTTTCCCACGTCGATCGTGCGGAGGAGCAGTGCTCCGGTGCTTTCTTTCTGGATCGTGACTTTGTCGAATCCCGTTTGGAAAATCAAATCGGGACTGCCCTTGATGATGCGAGGGTTGGTCATCTCGCCATCGCGGCCGGTCAGATTTGCGGTCAATTTGACCGAACCACCGAGCCCGCCGGTATTGATCAGATTGTCGATGATGGTGGTTGTGCCGTCGGTGGTGAATGTGATCGTCTCTTGTTCAACCACGTTGCCGTTGGCATCGATGATCAGCGTGGGGTCTTTCGCCACTAGCATCGTGATGGTGGAGTTCAAATCGATGATGCGATCGGCTTGCAAGTTCTCCGATTCTGATTCGCTTCCGCCGGCTCCCGTTTTGTCAGCGGTCGCGTTGACGTCCGACAGATCGCTATCGACAAGAGCCGACACATTCAGTTCGAGTGTCTTGATGTTCGAACCGGCGGCGGTCGTGACGGTGCTGGCGGAATCCAGAGTTGCCGTGGCTTTCGCATCGGGATCGCCGCCACCGTCTTTGGTCGTCGCAATCGCATCGACGTCGACCTCGATGCCAGGCATCGTCGAGGTCAAGCTAACGGACTGTTGCCCGGTGAGAGAGGCTCCGCTGGCGATGTCGACTTCAGCATCCAAATTGACGGTAACGTCGGATGTTGCGTCGGGATCGACAAACAGCGCGGAACCTCGCGAATTCGCATTCGAAGTACTGTCCAGTGACGAGACTTGCGCGGCGATGTTGATCGTTTCGGCGTCCAGACTGGCGGCCCCCAAGACCGTTTGAACCTTCGCGTTGTCGGTCGAAACTCCGCGAATGTCCACATCACCTTTCGCGGTTGGAATCGCAATGCCAGAACCGCTGACCGCGTCAGCGTTGATGTTCTGAAGCGACGTGTAGTCCGACTGCACGGTGATCGTGTCAAATGCCGTCATCGCCACACCGTCGGCCACGTTGACAGCCGTATCATGACGAATATCGATTTCCGAGAAGCCTTCGGAAATGCCAACGACGCCGCCGCTGCCGGAACGAACACGTGTGCTGGCTTCGTCCGCCGACTCTGCCGAAATCGTTACGTTTCCGGCTGGCGCGCTGATGTTGGCTCCGCTTTGGATGTCCAACTGGTTGACGGTTGTGACTTCGACATCACCTCGTTGAATACCGACTCCGATAATGCCAAAGCCATCACCGAGACCTTCGGCTCGTCCATCATTGCGACTCTTCGACTCGATCAACACGCTTCCACTGTCAGCCACGATGGTGGCATTTCCAATGGTGTTGCCAACACGTGCTTTCGCATTCGCCTGCCCCCAACTTCCCATCACTCCCAATAGCGCAGCACCGCCGGACGACGTGGCCTCTGCTTCGGCTTGACCTGTCGCCAAAGTCGTTCCATCGCTCTGCACCATGTTGTGCAGCGATTGAATCGTCACGTTGCTTGCCACGATGGTCGAAGAACTTCCGACCGTCGTGTCGACAGTCGGATCGATCGTGGCGGTCGCGCCCGACAGGCCGACCGTCACTCCGGCAGCTCCGGCCTCGCCGACCGCAATCGCTTCGGCATCGTGGTCGGTCGTCGCGGTCACATGGACGTTGCCATCTGCGTAAACTTCAGTTCTGATCAGGCGGGCATCCACATCGGTGTCGATCGTCGATTCGGTCAGCGAACCGGCGAATGATGCACCCAAACCGCCGGCCAGGGCCGGCGCCTTCGTTCGAGCCTGCGTCACAGTGCTGCTGGCGGTGACATCGAGCCCACCAATGGTCCCGATGATATTGCCATCTGCATCGACCTCACCGAGCGTCGAACCGACGACTTGGGCGCGCACGTCGCCACCCAGGTCAACCGTTGCCCCAGACAATCCGACCGCCAGCGCGCCCGCGAGCGTGGCCGCATTACCGCGCACCTCGACGTCTCGGTTGTGGCTGGCGTTGACCGAAACTCCCGTCGAGTTGGTCAGGCTCACGTCGTCTTCGATGGACGCGGTTTGGTCGCTTTGGAGACTCGCCTCGGCGTACTGTGCGCCCAGCGAGAACGTCAGGCTACCAGCTGCGGCAACTGCGTCGATTTCGACCTCTTCATCGGCCGACGCGTCGACCGTCACGGCGCCATCCACCGTAATGATCGCGTCGTCGTTGATGAACGCTTCCGTCACCGTGCCGACGGTCAGCAACGAGACCGCTGCGCCGAATCCATTGCTCCCCGCGATCGCCACCGACCCGGCTTGCGAGGAGTATTCCACCGTCTCGCTCGCCTCCACTGTCAGATCACCGCCTGCAGTAATCTGGGCAAACTCATCAATGAAGGCCGCGACGTCCTTAGCGCTTCTGTCGATCGTGCCCGGCATCGACAGCGAAGGATCGTTGCCTTCCAAGCTGTTGCGCACCTTCCCGGGCGTCTCACTGTCGGCCAGCCCTCTTGTTTCCAGCACCGAATCAATCGCGTCATTGACGGCACGCAGCACGTCGTCGTCGACAGCGTCCCCAACGCCCAGCGACGATGTGCCCGACCCGACGTTGGCGACAACAAACGTACCGGCGAATCCAACGCCCAGACCGAATGCCAGACCACCTGCCAAGGTGCCCAAGTCCTTCGTCGATTCGGCCTTGACAGTAACATCGCTCACGGCAGCCACCTTGGCAGAGCTGCCAATGTGTGCGTCGACCGTATTCTGCACATCCAGAAATGCGAGGTTGCCGGCAACCCCGACCGGGCCTCCTCCACCAGCAAATCCACCTTCGAATAAGAGTGAATCAACGTAGTCACTTGCGCTGACGCTCACTGTTTGGTCGGCGCTGGCGAAGTTCGAGTCTTGGTTGACTTGCGCCTGCCGCGTATCACCTTCGATCACCGCGCGAGTGTCGGTCCGCGAAACATAGAAGGTAAAGACGCCATTGAACGCAGCAGTGACACCGATGGCTCCCGACAACGCAAACGCGTCGGAACCAACTCGCGAATTGGCGTGGACCGTTGTCGCGCCGGATGCGTTGGTGTGCGTGTTCAGTAGTCGCGCTTCGGTGAAGTTGTTGTTGATCACAACAATCATGCTGCCGCCGGCACTCTCACTTCCGACGGCGGCCGAACCGGTGAATCGCGTCATGTTGAGTTTGTCATTGGCGTTCACGGTTAGATCGCCAGCGGAAAAGACATCCACCTCCGACATGAACGCTTTGTTGTCGCTATCGAGCAACACAAAATCGACCGATCCGGCACCCGCAAACTCCTTCGAGGCGCTCACACCGACAACCCCGATGTCAAACTCCGCGCGGGTATGTGAACTGGTTTCGACGTGGCCACCAGAATGAATCGCCTGCCGACCATTTCCTGTCGCGTCGCTGGTGTCGGTGTCCGAAATCCAGGCCTGCGTATCATTGCCCACAAACAGACCGCCCGCTGCAATCCCCACCGATGCCGTGTCCAACCCCACGCTACCGGCGCCCAGAAAAACAAAGAAATCACTGTCCTGATGAGCACGTACGATCACGTCGCCCCCAACGTCGTCAGCCGTATTGACGTCGCTGTCCTCGATGTAGGCATGCGTCGTGTCGTTAAGAAAAGTCGGCGCCAAGTTGACCGCCGCGGCCCCCGTCTTGCCAACTGCGCCAGTCAAAGAAAGCAGGTCAAAGCTTTCGGTGCTGGTAGCGATCACGGCCAAGCCGGAAATGGATTCTGTGCTTTCGTCAACGTCGCTATCCCAAGTTTGAACGGTGATCGTGTCGCTATCGTTCGCTTTGGCCGACACGGTCGAACCGTCGATGAAGGCTTCGGTCGTGTTTTCGACAACGGTGATCGCCAAACTTGCGCCAGCTCCCACTGCCTTGGTTCCGATACCGAGCGCGCCCGCGAAGGTGTTGATCGTGCCATCTTGATCGGCCCGAACGAGCATGTTTCGGTCCGCCGTCACGGTCGAGTCGACCACCTTGGCGCGCGTTTCATTCGTCAAGACGACGGTAGACAGCGATCCGGCCACGCCATTCTGCTTGCCGGCGGCCGCGCCGCCGGTGATCGTGTCCACCGTTGCCGCCGAGGTCGCGACGACCGTCACATCGCCATCTTCGGCAGTGATGGTCGAAGAGTCGATGTAGGCTTCCGTGGTATTGTTGGTGATGTTGAACGACAAAGCCGCCCCCACGGCGTCGCCGGCTTCTCCGCCAAACGAAAACGCCGCGGCACCGGTCAGTGACTTGATGTCAGAGTGATCACGGGCGCTAAGGTCGATGTCTCCCGTCGTGGCCACGATGGTCGAGTTGTCGACAAAAGCGCTGACGTCCTGCTCGATGTAATTCAGTGACAACTGTCCAGCAATCGCGAAATCCTCCGCTCCCGAAAGCCCCACAGCTGCGGCCGCAATGACTCCGTCGCTACTGGCTTCGACGGACAGGCTACCGGCGTTCATGGCCGTGTTGGAAACGTCCGCTTGAATGTCCGTGTTGATCACGTTGAAAGTCAGTCCGGCGCCCACGGCGATCGACGTCTCGCCGCCGATGTTTGCCGAAATGTTCATGTTGAACGCATAGGCCTCTGATCTGTCATCGGCCGAGGTAGAAACGTCGCCGTCGATCTCATTGGCTTGGCCATTCTTGGTCCCGCGAACCGATGCACGAGTGCGCGTACTGATGACATTCAAACCCAAGCCGACGGCAACCGACGAAGTCGCACCGATCGATTCGAAATTGAACGCGAATGCGGCCATGATCGCGATCATCGAACTGGCCGATGCAGCGTTGACAATCATGTCGCCGCCGGCGTCAATGAACGAGTCTTCGACATAAGCCAACGTTCCGCCATCGCGCAGGTCGTTGCTAATCACGTTGATGCTGATCGCAAAGCCGACCGCGGCGGTCGATTCTGGATTTGCGTTCTTGGATTCATTGACGCCGGCAAGGGCGCCGGTCAATGCCAGTGTGTCGACGTTGTTTTTGGCGCGGACGTCAACATCTCCGCCTGTGGTGACCACGGTGGAGCGATCAACATGTGCCACCGTGTTGAGCGACGCTACGTTGACAGCGATCGATCCGGCGGCGGCAAGCTGTGACACGGCCGATGCACCGCTCAGTGCGATGCCGATGATGTTGCCGCGTGCGTCGCCGCCGACCTGCACGTCAGAAGCAACGTTGATCGTGGAGTCTTCGATGTAGGCCTCCGTTCGTGAAGCCATCACAATGACACTCAGCGCTCCGGCAATGGAACCCGATCCGCCACCGCGTTGGTCGTCCACCGACGCGTAGGTCACGGCCCCGGCACCTTGGTAGATTGCCGTGTCGTTGATGGCGTCCACGAAGATTCCGCCCGATCCAACGATCGTTGCGTTGTCGATATACGCCAGCGTCTTGTCCGCTTGAACGGCCAGTGCAAAGGTGCCCGACACGTTGCCACCGCCGATGTACGACTTCGCGGCACTGTCTTCAGCAGCCGAGGATGCCCAGCCAGCTCCCGTCCAACTGTTCGTTTTGTTCGCCGATGCGACCACACCCGCGACGGTCACGGCCAAGATCATGCCGGAGTTGGCGGAGACGACACCGACGTCACCTCCGGCTGTGATCTGCGCGTCGGTGGTCGTGATGTCCAGGAAACGGTGGTCTGTTCCGGTGGCGGCAATGGGATCGAGAGGAACCACGGTCGAACCGTCCAGCGACAGCTGAATCACGCGAGGGTCGCTGGTCGTGATGACGGTATAAGTCGTGTCATCAACCAATCCGCCAATCGGCGTCTCACCGTCCGGTGCGTCATAGACAATTTGGTCGCCGTCGGCCAAACCATGAATCCGGCCGAAGTTGATGGTATTGGTCGGTCCGTCCACGGCCGTCATCGGACGCAGTACCGACGAGACCGCGTGACTGCCACCCGTCGTTTCCGAAATCTCAAACTCGATCACTTCCGGCGTGGCGGTGCTGGCCAACGCTTGTGCTCGCGTCTCGGCTAGTTGAATTTTGGTGCTGCTGCCGCTAACGAGGCGGACGTAGTAAACCTGTCCTTCCGCGATACCCACGATCGGCTTGCCAAAACCGGACGTGTAGGTGACCGCTTGGCCCGCGCTGAAGTTGTGATCGTACCCCAAGTCAATCGTGTCCAGCGATTCATTGTCGTCGGCATCCGAAATCGCGGTGGATGGATCAAAGCCCACGCCGAAACCATGGGTGTCCTTGATCGCCGTGGTCGGATCGATCGCCATGCGAAGTGTGTAGTCATTGCTTCCACTAGCACTGGTGGCATCCACTTCGATCCGCGCGTCGCGATAGAGATAGAGCGGCGTCGTGGAATCGTTGACATATTGCAAGCTGATTCGTGGCGACAGGTTGACCAGTTGGCCAAAGACCGGATCACTGGCCACGATGTTCGTCATCTCGACCAGATTGCCGTCGCCATCGAGCAACTGCAGTTTGGTCTCGGGCGAATCCAGGGCTGTCGTATCCGGATCGAGCAATCGTACGGTGTAGATTTCACCATCGGTCAAACCAATGTCGGTTGTTCCGCTATTGATGAAGGCAACTTGATCGCCGTCTTGGAAGCCATGAACGTGATAGACCTCAAGCGTATCGACGTTGGATCCGGATGCATCACCGTTATCGAGGACGGATGCCAGGTCGAAGAATTGGGAACGCCCGCGATCCGCGTTTTCTTCGCTGCTTGCCAAAGCAATCGCGGTGTCATCCAGGACGATCGCGTAATATCGCTTGCCATCGCTTAGGCCACTGATCGCCGGGCCGTCGTATTCCACCGGATCGCCAGTTTCAAAATTGTGTTGGTAACCAAGATCGATCGTGTCGGTGAACTTGATCCCCTGTCGAAACTCGATGTCCGACTGAAAGAACGATGGCTGCAATGTGTGCGCGACGCCGGAAGCGGCCGTGGGGTCCAGCTCGATAGAGTCCGCCGCCGAAATTCCGACGTTCTGAAGTTGCAGTGCCAGAGGGTCGCCGTCGACCAATCTCACGACGTAGGTCGTACCGTCTGTAAGGCCGCCGACAGCGCTGCCGCCGCCCGAATGGTAGATGACTTTTTGGCCTTCTTCGAGTCCGTGATTGAAGCCGAAGTAGATCTGGTCCTCGGCGATCGAAGTGGCGGGCGTGAACTGGTAGTAGTACTTGTCCGCCACATCCTCAACCGTCTCGGCGAGCGTGATTTCCTGGCCGTCGACGTCAAGCACATAGTAGGTTGCGTCTTTCGTCAGGCCACCGATATCGCTCGTGCTGCCGGTCGTCCGGAACTGCAGGGCGTCGCCCGCTTGGAATCCGTGATCATAGCCAAGATCGATGCTCCAGACGCCGTCGGTCGAAGTCACGTCCGAGCTGCTAAACACGGCGGAGGCTTCTCCGGCAGCACGACCCATCCGCAGCGTATTGGAGTTGGGAACTTCGGTCACCACGTAAACGCCACGATCCCGGAGACCATCGATCGGAAAATCACCGCCGGCCGAATAGGTCACCGCGTCACCCACCGCGAAACCGTGGTCGTAGTCCAGCACGATCAATCCCGAACTGTCGACGCCCAGACCCGGAGTGAACTGGGAGTCATCGAGAAAGCGTTCTTCGGCGCCAATGAACGCTTCCGTTTGCCGGCTGATCACGCTGACGTTGACCGAGCCGCCGCTGGCGCTGCTGAGTGTCTTGGTGAGTGCTCCGGTGCCGCTGAAGATGCTGCTTTGGTCTTCCGACAGAACCAGCATGTTGACGTCCGTTTGCACCAGCGGAGCACCGCCCGTTGCCGAACTCGACAAAATGCCGACGACATGATCGTCGCTGGCGTTGACGTTTCCATCGCCGTTGGAATCGAGCGACGTCAGCAGGTTGGGCACTTCGACACTGCTAAAGCTGTCGGGTCTCAGCGTATGACCTCGGCCCGTGGCACCGGCGGAAAGCGGAATCAGACTCGAGAAGTCATCGGTCAGCTCAGCGTCGACCGCGGCACTGGAGGTGGTTGTCAAACCGAAGGTCGTCGGCCCAGTCACAGCCACATAGTAAGTCGTTCCCGGAGAAAGGCCGCCGATCGGATCGCCTCCGCCAGTTCGGTAAACAACTGGCTGACCGCTCACCAGCCCATGTTCGCGCCCCACGTCAATGGTTCGGTTGTTGAAATCAATCACTTCCGCAAGCGTGGGGTCAAACCCGGGGTAAAGCGAGTGATATTGATCGTTGACGCCAGCCAAGTCGTCCAGATTCAAGTTGATGGCATTGCCGGCCGCCGCGGCGCTAACGCTGCCGGCCAGCTTGAGGATGTACGGCTCGTCGTCGTTGACGATGGCGTAGTAAGTTTGCCCACTGGTAAGTGGACCGATCGCCGTGCCGCCCCCGGCGTCATAGATCACCGGATCGCCCGTTTTCACATGATGGTCAAAGGGAAGCGTGATCGTGTTGGCGTCCACGTCGACCCGTTTCAACGACGTGTCTTCGTCGGTGTAACTCTCGGTGGGGTTGAATTCCGGCACGCTGACGTAAATCGTGTTTTCGTCTTGCCGAAGTGTCTCCATTGCAATCGGCACCGATACATTGCCACCGCCCAGGCTGATGGTGGCAGCAGGGGAGACTTTGGCGATCGTTCGGTTGTCGACAAAACCACCGGTAAACGCTCCGTTGAAACCACCGTCGTTATCGGACAGCCCACCTTGGACTCCGATGTTGATGTTGCGGCCACGGTTGTTGGCCAGCACCAGCATGCTGCCGGCTTCGATTTTTGCTAAAGGATTGATGCGCGCGGTTGTGTCATTGACATAACCCGTGGCCATGATGGCGACACCCACTCCTTTGCCTTCCTGGTCAGATTGCTGTCCCTGGGTGGCGTTGAAAGGGATCAGCGGCGAGCCGACGAAGTTGATCGTATCGTTGGCAGTATCGGCAAGAACGCTCAGTTGGGCCCCGACGGTGACCTCAGCGCCGTCCCCGATGTAGGCATAGTTGTGCGTGTCACCGATCAGCACGTTCAACATCACACCAACGGCGTTCTGCGTCGCGCTGGCCAGTGCTTCTGCCCAAGAACTGAAAAACCCATTTTGGATGCCTGCGTTGTAGTTTATTTTGTCGGTCAGCGTGGAAACACGAGCCGGCTCGAACTCGGCATCGTCGACATTCCAGTTCCAGATGTATTGCGGTTCGTACGGAATGCTCGATTCGGAGGTGATCGTCAAATCGCCATCAACGTCGACCACGGCACCCGATCCGATGTAGACGTCAACGTGGTTTTGAAAAACGCCTACCGTGAGCGCCCCGGCGTGTCCCGTTTTTCGCTGGCTGTACGCTCCGTCTTCCAGGCCATCCAAGTATTGGTTGGAGCTGTTGAGAAAACTGATGGCGCTTGTTTCCGGGAATTCTTGAACGTGCCCGCGGAGTTCCAAGTTACCGCCCACCGTGACGCTCGCACCGGGTCCGATGCGTGCCTCCACTTCGTTGAAACTGAAACCAGCGTTGATCGCCGCGGACAGGCCGTATTGGTTCGGGCGCGGCTGCTGTCCGGGCAATTTGTGGTTCCCAAGACCTCGGTCGCGCAGAATGGAATTCCCGGAACTCGTAACGACCGAATTGAACAACGCCGTCATCTTTTGCAGTGGCGTGCCCAGTGCGGTGCCGAACTTCTGACCCGCGATTTGCCCCGTTCCGACCGTGCTCGTGGCGTTGTAGTCGTTCTTGACGGTTTCCAATTCCGCGTCGACTGTCATGTCACCGCCGGTCACCACGGTCCCGTCGACCAGCGCTTCGACGGTCGATTCATGGACGGCGATGTTCAGCGCCACCCCAAGGGTGCCGTCGCCGTAGGCAGCCGCATTCGATCCGGTTAAGTGCTCCCGCGTTGCATTGACATCGATGGTCAGCGCATCACCGACATGGAGGGTCGAATCGTCGGAAAGCTTGGCAGTCGAAACGACGTCCGAGTAAGCTCCGTTCAACGTGATGTTGTACTTTTCTACCGTCGTACTGGTGCCGATTAGATTCTGCGTCGCTTCGATGCTCATATCGCTATCGGCTAGCGTGTTGATGCTCAAGTCCTCCGTCGTGGTAATCGACGAACCGTTGTGAATATCGACAGTCGCGTTTGGCTCGGATTGCCCGTAAGCCACTGCGGCAAACGCGGTTAACACTCGCGCTTCGGCGTCGGAAGCTGCATCCGAAGAGAGAGAGACGTTGCGTCCTTGGATGCTGGTGCCGTCCACGTCAAGTTCGGCAGTAGCCAATGAAACGGCTACGCCAGCTCCGACGCTAATACTGCCGGTGTACTCGGCCAGCGTCTCACCCCATCCTTTCAGCGGTTCGCCATCGGCGTAAAGATCGGACGAATCCGAGGTGACATCGACGTTGATGTCGCGCCCTTGGACGGTCGCCGATTCGAATTGCGCTCGTGCGCGCGTGACGGAAATGGCCGGAACAAAAGGAATCGTGCCGAACGAACTCTGGAAGTTGTCAAGCATGCCATCGGCCGAAACCGTGATGTCACCCCCTGAGTTGGTCGCGTCGGTTGCACCAACGTGCGTCAGTAGCTGGGCACCGCTGCGGACATCGATCAGCACGCCATTGATCGTCAAGTCACCGGAGTCGCCACCGGAAGCACCGTTGAGGTGATCGGTCACCCCGCTGCCCAGCACCCGTGTCGAAATCGTGGCGTCCTCGACGACCTCGATATCCATCGCTCCCAGCGTCAAATCCACTCCTGGTGCGATGATCGTCTGCAGAAAGAAGGTCGACTTCAGGTCCTCTTCCAGTGATAAATCAAACTGTGCCGCGTCGTCATCGGCCGACGACTTGAACGTGACCTTCACTTCGTACTCAGTGACCGTCGAAAGATCGACAAGGTCGGTGTAGGTCCCATCCTGGGAAGTGGCATATTCCAAATTGCTGTTTGCATCAGTACGGAGATAGATGTTCGGCAGATCATCAATGGTCTCGTCAGCGTCATACGAGAGGGCCAGCTCCTTCCCACCTGCGAAAGAATTTTCGGTCACGGATGCCAACAACTGACGATCCTCCAGTAACTCCAACAGTCGCCGGCGGCGTACCTTGGGGCGCGCGATTCTGGTGCCAGACTTTCGGGGTGATTGAGCACTTCGACGAAGAGACATCCGAATTTGCCGTTGAAGAGAGGGTGGGTCGAGGCCTGCCCGATCGCTGCAGGCGCAGCGGCAGGACGCTTCGATCAATGCAAGATTCGGAGCAGGAAGCGCTCAGGAAATCTGGACGATTTCTCGGGATTTCTCTCAGCATTCGGGGGAGGGGCTTCCCCCAGGACGGCTTTTCCCAAAAAAGGGTCAGACCCTCTCCGGGCACAACATCCGTCAAAGAAAAACGCCGTCCCCCAAAGGGTCTGACCCTTTTTTTGGGGAAAAGCCCCGCGAACGCGGTGGTGCCCCAAGAACGTTTCACCGACCGGCTCGTTCAAACCCGAGCCTGGCATCCCGAATCAACACTCGCCCCAAATCATCCGCCGAAGCGATCTTCCTACCATCGCGGCTCCAGGCCACCGCTTGGACTGAGGCGGTGTGCTCCCGCAACGTGAGCACCTGAACCCCCTGGGTGATGTCCCAGACACGCACCGTTCGATCGGCGCTTCCGGTGGCTAACCTCGTTCCGTCCGGACTCCAAGCCAAGCAACTCACCGCCGAAACGTGATCTCGCAACGTGTGTACGACCTCCCACGTTTCGGCTCGCACGATCTTCACATTGCCACTGCCGCCTCCAGCCGCCAGCAGTTTGCCATCTGGACTCCAACCGAGCGTGCGAATTTCTCGGTTAGATTTCAAAACCGTTTGAGGCGGCTGGCCTTGTTCGGGATACCACAGTTTGACCGCGGCGCTGCGCGACCCGACGTAGGCGATGGCGTTTTCCGTTGGATGCCACTTGGCGTCAAAGACGATCCGCGAATCCAAGAGTTCAAACCGAACTTCGCCACTCTCCGCGTCCCAAACGTAAAGCTTTCCGTCTTGATCGGCCGAGACGATCCATCGCTCATCGCCATTCCAGTTCGCAGCGTGGACAACGTTTGGCGAGCCATCGGGGCTTTCAACACCTTGATGTCTGGCGAACTTGTGGATTGGCTGACTTTGGCTAACATCCCAGACGATAACCGTTTCATCGTAACCTGCACTGGCCAACTGAGTTCCGTCCTGGTTCCAGCGAACGGTCTGCAATGCCGCCGCGTGACCATGCCACTGGTAGGCCAATTCCCGATTATCCGGATGCAATACAACCACCTCGTAAGGAAGCCCGCCCACGGCAATCGCTTGCCCGTCCGGGCTCCAGTCAAGCGAATGGATGCCGGCACCTTCCAGTCGCGACAAGATCGTATGGGGTGAACGGGAGTTGGCGTCCCAAATTCGGATCGTGCCATCGTGCGAACCGGTCGCCATCATCGATCCGTTGGGCTTGGAGTCTAAAGCCCAGATTGTGTTTTCGTGGCCATCCAACCTGGAAATCAAGTTGCCATGCGACCGATCCCAGATCCGTAGCGTACGGTCATCGCCGACTGTGTAGACTCTGTAGGGATCGCCTCCCCAACAGACGTTCCAGACGGGACGTTCTAAGTGTTGTGACCATACCTTCCGGCCCGTTTTTGCATTGATCACCGCGACGTCGCCGCTGGTCTGGCAAATCACGATGCGTTTGTCATCTCGACTGTATCTTGCCCCAAAGACTGGCGCACCAAGGTCGCCAAAGTGCAACGTCAGCTGCTTTGTTTCGACGTCCCATTGACGAACGGAATCATCGTGGCTGGCCACACAGAGTCGATTTCCATCGCTCGACCAATCGATGGTTTGCATGCTGAAACCATTGTCAAGGCGCTGCTGCATCCGCTGTTCCACGACATTCCAAATCTCAATCGTGCCGTCAACGCTCCCGAAGGCAAGCCGATGCCTGTCCTTGGGATGCCAATCGAGTGCGATCACATGATCGTCATGGGGGCAACTGCAGAGCAATTCTCCGCTGGCGACATCCCAAACTTTGACGTCGTCCAGTGGTCCGGCCGCGGCCAAAAGCGACCCATCGAGATTCCAGGCGACAGCTCGCGCCGAAGGAACGATCTCGCCAACTTTTTGCGGCGGGCTCTCAAGATCCCAGATCCAAACGTCACCTTCTTCATCGCCGAAGGCAAGTCGATCTAGCTGAGGATGCCAATCCACGCACCAAACACCTGCGCCATGCTCCAGCTTCAGTGATTCGCGATCACAATGCGACCGCAGGTAATACCACTCCCAACCACGATTTTCCGAACCGTCTACGGTACCAGCCCAATGGGAGGTGAGCTCTTTCACGCGCGCGATTCCGCCAGATTCATCCAACGCCTGGCCGGCCAGGTTCATCTCCGCGGCGTACAATTGCGACAAGCTTTCATTTCTCAACTCCGCCATGTTGTCTCGAGCATGCCCGGCTTCTAGGAAGAGACTGAACGAGACGATCGAAGAGGCGACCAACATCAGCAGGAACGCCGCCGCCACAGCCGCCGGAACCATATTGCGGCGCAGTGCTTTGCGAAGCACGTACAACGCTCGGTCCCGCTTGGCCTCAATCGGTTCACGACGCAGGTATCGCCGAATGTCATCACCGAGCGCGCCGGCGATCGGATAACGACGCTCCTTGTCCTTGCTCAGTGCCTTGAGCACGATGGTGGTGACTTCGCTGCCAATCCGGCTGTTGCGAAGTGCCCCACGATTCGGCTCGACGTTCTTGATCGCCGACAAATTCTCCGCAAATGAATGGTCAAGATCGTAGGGCAGTTCCCCGGTCAAGAGTTCGTAGAGTACGACTCCGAGTGAATAAACATCACTTCGCGTGTCGACCGCGTCGGGTTTCGCCGACGCCTGTTCCGGACTCATGTAGGCAAGCGTGCCCATCACCTGGCCCGTCATGGAGATGGTCTCGAGATGATCGAAGCCGCCATGCTTGGCCAAACCAAAGTCCAGCACGTGCGGGTTGCCGTCGCGATCAACCAGAATGTTCGACGGCTTCAAATCCCGATGAATGACGCCATGCTGATGGGCATAGTTGACCGCATCACAAACGCGGGCGAACAACTCCAGGACCTCAGCCGGCCCCAGACGATGATCGCGCACGTAGCGATCGAGACGATCCCCGTCGATCAAATCCATGGCGTAGTAATACTGGCCGTGTGCCAGACCACTATCGAACACCGACACGATCCCCGGATGTCGCAGACGCCCTACCAGCTCGACCTCACGCTCGAATCGCCGCTTGCTCGCTTCACCGGCCAGTGGCCCCGAGAGCATGAACTTGAGCGCCACTTCGCGCTTGGTACTCTGCTGGATCGCCCGATAAACCACTCCCTGTCCGCCACGGTGAATCTCATCCAGAATGTCGTATCCGGAAACGGCAACTTGGGCGGAAGCTGGGAACGTTTCGACGTCACCGGTGGGCCCAAAGCCATCGGGTTCCAATTCCGACTCGGCAGGCCCGAAAGACCTCAGCAAACCCTCGACCTGTTCCCGCATCCCTTGGTCATCTCGGCAGGCCTGATCCAAGAACTCACTTCGCGATTGTTCGGGAAGTTCCAGGGCTTGCTCAAAGATCTCTTGCAGTCTCGCCCAGTCTCTTGAATTTGAATTCACAGCAACTTCACCAAATTGCGGTCTAATCTCACCGATTCATCTCATGGTGCAGCCAGGTACGGGCGAATTGCCAATCACGTCTGACCGTGGCCGATGAGAGAGCCATTGCAGCTCCGATTTCCTCGACACTCAGACCGGCAAAAAAACGAAGCATCACGATCTGAGCCTTTCGCGGATCTCGCTCTTCCAGCTTCTGAAGTGCCTGATCCAGGTCAAGCATCCGATCGGGATCCGGCTCGCCGCTTGCGGCAACATCAAAGAGCACCGCCCGCTGACGTTTGCCGCCGTGCTTTTCAGCTTTGCGTCGTACCGCGCGATTGATCAAAATCTGACGCATCGTCCTTGCCGCTGCTGCAAAAAAATGCCCACGACTTTCCCAGTGCATGTTGGAATCAGCGACCAGCCGCATGTACGCCTCATGCACCAGCGCGGTCGGCTGCAGCGTCTGTCCCGGATTCTCCTTGGCCATTTGACTCGCGGCCAACTTTTTGAGTTCCTCGTATAGCAGTGGCATGAGTTGGTCCGCGACCACTGCTTCATCGCTGCCGCTGTTGAGGATGGTGGTGATCGTCTCGCGTAACGATTCGGTCATCGATAGCTGTTTCTAAAGAAACCGGTAGAGAGAGTACTCAAGACTACGCGATTGAACACAATCGTGAAACGGCATGGCGGACGTCTCGGCCAGGCTCTCCCCATCACGATGAAGCGACCCAAGCTCCCGACGCCGATCGGATTGACCTATTTCTGAAAACGATCAAACCAATCCTGGACCTTCAATCCGGGACGCTGATTTTTGGGAATCATTTCGGCCAAGCGTTCTTTCGTCGTCGTGTGTTGGGGGTCTCCGGCCAGGTTGGTCCATTCATCAGGGTCAAGCCGATGATCATAAAGTTCTTCCGATCCGTCTTCATAACGAATGTAACGCCAGCGGCTGGTGCGGATAGCGGTGTTGCCTTCGCCATAGGAAGAGATGACGGGAGGACGTTCGGCTTTCGAGCCGCGCAACTGTGGCTTGATGGAAGTTCCTTGCAGATATTCGGGGATGTCGAAGCCGGCGAGATCGACCAGTGATGGATAGACGTCGATCAAGGCGACGGGCTGTTGGCAGACCGAACCGGGTTCAATGCCCGTTCCGACAACGATAAACGGAATACGCGTGGTCTGCTCCCAGATCGCGCCTTTGCACCAGTGTTTCTTTTCTCCCAGGTGCCAACCGTGATCGCTCACCAACATCACGATCGTTTCACGGCCGCGCGGGTTGTGCTTCAACGCGTCCAGGAAGCTGCCGATCTGGCGATCCACAAACGCAATCGAGGCGAGATAGGCTTGAATCGTGGCATCCCATTGATCGTTTTTGACGATGTACTCGTGATCGCTCAATCCATCGTGCAGTGGCTTGTGCGCATGGGTGCGGGCGAGGCGTCGGGAGAACTCCGGCATGTCGTCCCAATCGTCTCCTTCTGGTTCCGCCGGACGCCGGATCGAATCGAGCGGAATGGCATCGAAATAGGTCTTGGGTACCTGAAGAGGGCGGTGGGGTCGAAAAAAACCGACCGACATGAACAGCGGCTGTTCGCTGACCTGGGACCATTGCCCGATCGCCCACTGTGCGACCTTGTAATCCCCCATTTCTGAATCGGGTACCTCCAGGGCATAGCCATCGTTGGGAGGCCTCATCGCGCCGAAAGTATCTTTGCCTTTCGGTGGTTTCGGATCTCTGGGGCGTCTCAAGAGCTCATCGCCCACGTTGCCCGGCCCGCCATGATGTACCTTTCCACCACTGACAACTCGATAGCCATGAACCGAAAAGAACTGTTGCATGGTGGGGGTGGCGATCTTCTTCTCCTCCTTTCCTCTCGCATTGAAATAGGTGCCGGTCTGGAAAGGATAAATCCCGTGGTTCAAACTCGTTCGCGACGGGCGGCACTGGGGAGCATTGCAATAGGCTTGCCGAAACAGCATGCCACTTGCGGCCAAGGCATCGATGTGGGGTGAATTGGCATCGGGGTGCCCGCCAAGGCAACCGAGCCAATCGTTCAAGTCGTCCACGATGACAAAGACAATGTCAGGACGCTTCGCATCCACGTTGGCACAGGCGATCGGCCCATGTGATAGCCAAAGAACGATCAACAGAGAGAGTGCCGTTTTCATACAGCTCATGAGCTTACTTTGCGTTGGTGCGGAGGCGTGACTGCCGGTAGCGATGGATCCCTATCGTATACAGTAACGTGCGGCAGTTCATTGGCTAGGATCTGGCTTGGCCTGGGCGAGTGATTTTGGTCGCTTGAACGCTCCGGCCATCGGCTACAGTGATTTGACAGGAAGGTATCGCACATGACACATCGTTTTTATTCCCGCGTCGGCTTGGCATGCCTGTTACCTCTTGCTTTCACGCTTGCAACGCTGGCCCAAGCTCAAGACGCGGCCCCATCCCACGGCCAAGTCGACTTCGACCGGCTCGAAGTACAGACCGCAAATGCGTGGGCAGAATTGGTCCTAAAAAACGTCGACATCGAATTCCCCAACAAGATGTCGTTGGTCTATGTCGACGCCAGCCAGGTCAAAACTCCGAAACAAAACTTTCCTGCTTTCTATGGATGCTTTGATTGGCACAGCAGCGTCCACGGACACTGGGTGCTCGCCCGACTGCTGCGGACCGTGCCTGATTTGCCGAGCGCACCACGAATCCGTGCAACGCTCCGTGAGCACTTGAGCAAGGCGAACTTGGAGCAAGAGGCCGCCTTTTTCAATCGAGACCAGCACAAATCGTTCGAACGCATGTACGGCTGGGCGTGGTTTCTGCGTCTGGTGATGGAGTTGGATGGCTGGGACGATCCCGACGCCCGGCGATGGCGAGAAAATCTGCGTCCTTTGGAACGCGTGCTGCAAAAACGTATCGATGCTTACCTGCCGCTGCTTTCGTATCCGATTCGTGTTGGGCAGCATACCGATACGGGGTTCGCGCTGGCCCAGTTGCTGGATTACGCCCAGGCCACCGGTCGACCCGAACTCGCCGCATTGGTCGCCGAAACTGCCAAAGGTTTCTACGCCGACGACAAAGACTATCCGGTCGACTACGAACCATCCGGACACGATTTCTTTTCGTCGTGTTGGAACGAAGCGGATTTGATGCGACGGCTGTTGCCTGCCAAGGAGTTTGCAAGTTGGTTGGAAAATTTCGTTCCGAATGTGAAGAGGCAATTGACCGACGGAACGATTCAGCCGGTCGAGGTGACCGATGTCACCGATGGAAAACTGGTTCACCTAGCCGGATTGAATTTGAACCGCGCCTGGTGCTTGCGCGCGGTCGCCGATGCATTGCCAACCGGTCATGAGCTCAAGAAACCATTGATCGTCAGCGCCCGGCGGCATTTGCAAGCGGGTGTGGAGTACGTCAACAGCGGGCATTATGAGGGCGATCATTGGTTGGCCACGTTTGCCCTGTACGCGATCACCCAATCGGGTCAGACCAGCAACGCAGTGGGGGCGGAGCCGTGACACCAAAGGGTTCCGACGCGGGGCATCGCAGGTCTCCACTGGGACCGGCTTTGCTGGTCACCGCCGCGTTCATCGGTCCGGGAACGGTGATCACCGCCAGCAAAGCGGGCACTCAATTTGGATGCGAATTGCTGTGGACGGTTCTGCTGGCCACCATCGGAACGATCCTGCTTCAGTCGCTCGCCGCCCGACTGGGGATCGAGACAGGCAGCGGGCTCAGCGAAGCGATTCGGTCGACCCTGGCAGCATCGACATGGCTTTTACCGACCCTTGCGTTGATCATCGTGGCGATCGGTTTTGGCAACGCTGCCTACCAAACCGGAAACTTGACCGGCGCTGTGGTCGGCGTGACCGCTTTGGTCGGCGGCTCGGCAAAAATTTGGGTCCTGGCGTTGGCCACCGTCGTGATCGCCCTGATTGGGTTTGGAAAAGACAAGCTGCTGCAAAGGACTCTGATCACGCTGGTCTGTGTTTTGAGCATTGCGTTCTTGATCACGGCAGCAATGGGGTTGCCTTCACCGGCGCGAATCTTTCGTGGCCTGCTGGTCCCCAAAGTTACCGGCGAAAGTTTGTCGCTGGTGGTTGCGATGATCGGAACGACGATCGTTCCCTACAACCTGTTTTTGCATGCCAGCCGATCGGCGACGACTTGGAAAAACATGCCGCGAGAGTCGGCGCTGCGATTGTCGCGCATCGACACAACCGTTTCCATTTCACTCGGCGGACTCGTCACCGCGTCGATCCTGTTGACCGCCTGCAGTGCGTTTTATGATCAAGGATTGCTTTGGGATTCTCCCGACAAAATCGCGATGCAGCTTCGCCCAACGCTGGGCACACTCAGTGGATTCACGTTCGCGCTGGGGTTGTTTGCGGCCGGGCTGACCAGTGCGATCACGGCACCGCTGGCAACCGCCTACGCCTTGTGCGGTTGCCTGGGCTGGTCGACCGAAACCCATTCGACATCGTTTCGCGGCATCGCGATTTCGGTTGTGGCGATCGGAGCCATGGCGGCGGTTTTCTTGGACGGAAGTCCCGCGTCGACGATCGTGGCCGCCCAGATCACCAATGGTTTGCTGCTACCAGTGATCGCCATCATCATGTTGCTGGTCGTCCGCGGCCTGGTCACCGTCAGCCAAAGCAAAATGTCGACACCATCCATCGTCGCTGCTTGGACCGTCGTATTCCTGATCGCTGCGCTGGGACTCTGGAGAATGACCACCGGCGTGATGCGACTGTTCTGAACGTGCTTGTCAGCCAACGGCTTTGCAAAATCATCGCCGAATCCGGGGGCCAATGAGCACCCCAAAGGCCTGGTCGCTTTTTCGGCAACTTGCCTAAACCGACGCTGAAATGGATTGACACTCCCACTGGGGGGATCAAAACTGGTGCATCTCGTACGACCTTGCAGCCAGTCATCATCATTTACTAACGGGTATCGATATGAAATCGCCTCTTCGGGTTCTTGGACTTGCCGCCGTGGTTGCCCTTTCGAGCGTTGCAACGGCGCACGCGGGCATCCTGGTGGGCGATCCTCCCACGAATGGAAATACATTTCCGTTTGTCAACAACAGCGCAAGCAACACTCGGTACCAGCAAGTTTATGCCAATTCGTCGTTCTCGGGCGTGACCGAGATCAACGGCCTGCGCTTCTTTGCCAGCCTGTTTCCCTCTTCCACGTTCGCAGAGGCGGACTACCTGTTCACGCTGTCGACCTCCAACTTTGCCGTCGACAACCTGGACACAATCAACCTGAACGCGAATCCGGGTGGAGACGCGAGTGTGTTCGCGTCGGTGCATTTATCCGGAGCAACGACGCCTGCTTTTACCATCGCGGCAGGTACTGGCGGAGGATCGAGCTTTCTTTACGACCCGAACCAGGGCGATCTTCTGGTCGATATTGTCCGCTCGAACGTCATCGGCGGAGGGTCAGGTGGTATCGACCATAACATCGCCTCGGGCGGCGTTTTTAGTCGCGCACACAACTTTGGCACCGGTTTCATCGGTCGCGGATTGGTGACCGAGTTTTTGACGACGCAGGTCCAACCCATTCCTGAACCGAGTGGACTTGCCGTTTTCGCAATCGGGCTGGCGTTCTTTGGAGTTCGTCGGCACCGAAAGAACACTTCGCGATCGAAAACTGCCGCACAAACTCTGGCGTAACAACCAACGCCACGCTGTAAAAACGCTAAATCGGATGCCTCCCTCGCGCTGGCCCGGATGATTCGCGTAGGCCGGGCCGAGGTCGCAAAACCATGCCGTAACTGCGCGGCGCCGGTTCGAGCTTGCGCGCAGCGCGGGAGACGAAAAACTTCCCACAGGCGACCGAAGTTCCGGCACCGTAAGGGCTTGCTTGTTACGGCCTACGATGGCTTGCTCGATGGTCGAGCGTTAGAAAGCCGGTCATGCAGGTGGCTGCCAACAGGGTGATCGCCAGCAAACCGGTTAAGAAGACCGACCAGCCATACTTCTCGGCAATCGATCCTCCGAAAAAGTTGAACAGCAAGGCGCCGCTGTATCCGAATACATCGATGGCGGCGACCAGAAATCCGGAATGTTTGCCGCCGAAAGCGATCGCAAAGATGCTCATCGGCACATAGTAAGCGGGTGAAATGGCGAAACCCATGATGCAGATCACGGCCATCGCCACGTGCAATCGCGTTGCCGGTTCGAACGGCAAACTTGCCACGTTCCAAAGCAGCACCACGCATAGGCTGGCGAGGATCAGCAAACCTCCCAGCGTCCAGATCAGTTGTGCTTTGGACAACCGGTCGTAGACAAAGCTGGTTGCCACCAGCGCCGCGAACATGCCGGCGGGAAACGCGGCGGCCGCCATGCCGGCGCGGCTGCCGTTGATTTGCAGCGATTCGGCCAGGTAAATCGGAATGAAGTTGATGAAGTCCATCAGGATGGTCAGAAACACCAGCGCGAATCCGATCAGCCAAAAACGACCGCTGCGAGTGAATTGAATGCAGGCTTGCCAGAGTGAAAGTTCATCCAGTGGGTGCGAAGCAGCAAGGTTTTGCTCTGCCGATTGCTGGAGATCGTCTTCTTCCCGAAGCGGAGGCAGGTCGGCACTTTCGGGATCTTCTTTCAAGAAAAAGTAGGCGGCGATGACCACGGCGCCGGTCAGCACCGCGGTGAACACAAAGACGGCGCGCCACGAAACGAAGCTGAGCATGAATCCCAACAGCACGCCGGCGGTGATCGTTCCGACGCGAGAGCTGGTCGAGATGATGCTCCATACCTGCCCATACTTTCGCGGTGAATACCAACAGCCGACGATCTTGGTCATCGCCGGCCAGCCTCCCGCTTTGAAGAACTGGCCCAGAAAGTTGTAGACGCCCATCATCAAGAAGGACGAACAGAAGGCGAAGCCCAAGTTGGCCAGCGCCGTGAGCGACAGCGCGAGCAAGAACATTCGCCGACCGCCGATGATGTCGGCGCCGATCCCGGTCACGAACTTGCCCGCGATCGCGCCGGCCGAATGCAGGCTCATCAGCCGGCCGTACGACTCCTTGTCCAATTCGACAGCGGGATCACCGATCATTTCGGCGCTGGAGGCGATCAGCGTATTGCGGCACAACATGAACGCCGCATAGCCGAGGTACATCGTCAGCAGGATCGTCCACTGTTGTCTTCGCAGTCGCTTCCGCTGTTCCGGCGACAGATCGTGTTGCATGACCGATTCAGTGATCAACGGCCGACTCGGCTGGCGCGGGTACCGTTTCCTCCTTGCCGGGCGTGTCGCCGGAGGCTTGCGGTGTGGTGGTGATTCCCAACATCGTGCGAAGCTGCGCGTCCAGTTGGGTCGTTACCGGATCTTCGGTGACTCCGCGAACCCGCTTGGCAGGCACGGAAATCGCTTCGCCCACTTCTACAGAGACCGACATCGGGCGATAGATTCGGCAAAAATCGGTCAAGTCTTCCTCAAATTTCTCGACAGTTTCCAACATCCGTTCACGAGTCGGGTTGGAGCGAACGTAGTGGGGCGGGTAATGTCCCAGCTGCTGAGCCAGGTACATGTCGGCCAGCTGATCCCATCGCCGGGCGCGCTCCTGGTCCGGTAGGTTGCCTTCGATCATGTCTCGCAAGATCGCCACCCGCAATTGCTTGACTCGCCCCACCGTTGTCTTTTCGCTGTTCGGTTTTCCCTCCAGCCATTCTTGTTCGATCGGATCCAGAATGCCGTCGATCAATCGTTTCAAGCGGGTGTCAAGATCGCCGGTTTGCGGGCTGCCAAAGTATTCGATCTCCTTCAACCACAACAACGCTTCGCCAACGCGGTAGATCCGGCTCTGCAAACTGGCATCGCGTTTGGGCCGCCAGGCGAGGCGGTTTTCGATGTCGTCCAGCGCGGCGTGCAAGGCATCGTCCAAATCACCGTGAAAGTGATAACGCAGCGCCACCGGATGAACGATCACCTCACCTGTTTCGCGTTTCTTGGCGGCCGATCGGGCGACGAACGACAGCCCTTCCATCAATCCGATCAAACGATCGTTGGTACGAGTGATCACGCCCTCGGGAAAAATCACCAGCGGCCGCTCCGCCTGCTGGACAATTTCGACCGCGGCTTGCAACGCCTGCCGATCCATTCCTTCGCGATAGACGCTGAATGCACCCGCGCGGCGAAGAATGAATGCGCGAACCTTGCCAGACATGAACAGGTGCCAGCTGGCCATCGTGTAAGGCGCCACGCCAACTTCGCGGCACAATTGGCTGATGACCAGCGGATCGGAAGGCCGGCAGTGATTGGGCGCCAAAATGATTCCGTGTCCGGCATCGATCGAACGACGGAGATGCTGCAAGCCGGAACATTCGACTTTTTCGATCCCGTATTCCTGGTTCAATCGCCGTGGTACCAACCGCTGCAGCAGGCGCGGCCAGATCCGGCCTCGGTAGGGAGGCACGAACTGGTACGGTTTGTCGATCACGACCGGATGCATCGCGGGCAGATCACCAAGTGGACGAGGAAATCACAGACTTTCGAGCTTGCGAATGGTACCAGAAATCGCTTCGTCGACCAGTTCTCCGAACTGGCTATCGAACCTCTCCTGTTCTCCGAACCAGCAGCCAGTTCGGAGAACGGGCGGACGATTGAGAACTGACCGACGATCTTACATCCACTCGGTGATTGGATGGCCTTCGATCAGTCGGATAGGCCGGCCGTCGGGTGCCTGGGCGACAAGATCGGTGGGAATGCCCAGTTTGCTGTAGATCGTGGTGGCGATGTCGGCAGAGAAGTATTGATCCTTGGCCACCGTGCCTCCGTCGGCATCGGTCGCGCCCAAAACATGACCGCCCGGTACGCCGGCGCCGGCCATGATGGCGAATCCGGCCGAAGACCAATGATCGCGACCGCTGGCCGAGTTGACCGTGGGCGTGCGGCCGAAATCGGTCAGCCAACAAACGAGCGTCGCTTCCAACATCCCTCGTTGCTCCAAGTCGATCAACAGTTGCGGTAGCGCCCGATCGACCGGTGGCAAGCGGCTGTCCTTGAGCGACTTGAAGTTGTTTTGGTGAGTGTCCCAACCACCGTCGGTGACCGTGACAAAACGAACTCCCGATTCGATCAGCCGCCTGGCCAGCAAGCAGCTTTGGCCAAATCGATTCTTGCCGTACGCGCCGCGCAGCTTGTCATCCTCCTGATCGATCGCGAAAGCCTTTTTCGTTTCCGGCGAGGTGATCATGTTGTGAGCGGTCTTGTAGTGTTCGTCGAGCGCTTCGTACTGGGCGGGTTGAAGGTCGGCGGCGCGCTGCAACGCATCGATCCGGGCGAGCATCTTTTGACGGCGGTGGACCCGATCCATCGTCACGCCGGACGGCGGAGTGATATCGCGGACGGTGAACTTCGACGCGTTGAGATCAGCCAACATCTCAAAGGGACTGTGTTCCAAACCAAGGATGCCCGCCGATCCACCGCCGAACCGCCGATCAACCTGGCTGCCCAGCTGCACGAAGGGCGGCATCGCCGTTTTGAACCCTTTGTGATAACTGGTGACCGAACCGTAACAGGGATAGTGAATCGATTGATTGAATTTGCGGCCCGACATCACGAACTGGTCGGCCGTTCCGTGCGAACCATTTTCGGGATTCCATCCGCGCAGCAGTGCGAACCGTTTCTGATGCCGGGCCATCGTCGGAACCACCTCGGTGAAATGAATGCCCGGCGTGGCCGTCGGGATCACACCAAATTCACCTCGCACGCTGTCGGGAGCATCCGGTTTTGGATCGAAAGTGTCGTGATGGCTCGTTCCGCCCCGAGTCCAAATCAAAATGCAATTGACATCTTTTGTCGCCGATGATGACTGCTGCTCTGCTCTCAACAAACCGGGCAGCGACAAACCAAGTCCGGCAAGTGTGCCCACTTGCAATGCGGCTCGCCGGTTGATCCCTTCGCAATCGCGCGTGGTATGCGGCAGGGCGCTAAACATGGCATTCTCCTCGTCGCACGAACGGCAACAGGTGCGACGATTGGGGTGGGATGGTGGGGCGGGGGCAAATCGGCAGGATCGATCTGCATCCAATAAGATAGCCGAAAAAAGCGGCAAAGTCGCCATCAAGTTGGTCGGACGAAACGACCGGGGTGTTGGCAAACCGAATGCCGAACGCCGATCGGCCGCTTCGCCGATGGGACGGCCGCTGCTGTAGCAATGCCGGGGCGTGGGAGCCATAATGGTGGTCAACCCACCATCGTGCCGGTCGCACACCTTTGCCCCACCTTGCCGCCGGTGACTTCGCTTGGGACCAACGTTCGCACCGGTCCCAGGACGAGCCGATTTCCTTCCCGCCCACCGCCTTGCCATGCGTCAGATCGTGTCGATCGCGTTTCTGTTGGTCTCCTGCTCGTCGTTGGTGGCCGAAAACCGGCCCGCCATTTCCGTCACCCCGGCTGAAATGGAATTGACCGGGCCGCTGGATCGCGCTCAGTTGATCGTCAGCGGCGGTGAACCATCGCCAGCGGAACGACGCGACGACCTTACCCATGCGGCCATCTACCGTTGCTCCGATCCCAACATCGCGGCCGTCGATTCTCACGGAGTGGTGCGGGCGATCGGTAGCGGATCGGCAAGCATCCACGTTTCCGTCGGCGGAGATGACCAGACGATTCCTGTTCGTGTCACCGCCGATCGAGATCGCGGTGTCGATTTCTTCAAGGACGTTCGACCGGTGCTGGGCAAGGCGGGCTGCGCTGCCGGTGCCTGTCACGCCGCGCAGTATGGACAAGGTGGCTTCAAACTCTCGGTCTTCGGCTTCGATGCTGAGGCGGACTTTGACGCGATCACTCGCGGCAGCCGCGGTCGGCGAATTGATCTGGCGCGCCCCGAAGCAAGCCTGCTGCTGCGCAAGCCGTCGATGCTGGTCAGCCACGGCGGCGGCGCTCGAATTGATCGCGATTCAACCGAGTACGAAATCATTCACCGCTGGCTTCGCTCCGGAGCGCCGCGGCCGACCGGTGACACCGCCAAAGTGGTTGCCGTCAATGTCTTTCCCAACAAACGAGTCGCAGACGTCGGCAGCACCCAACAATTGCGAGTGGTGGCCCGCTACGCCGACGATAGCACGCGAGATGTAACGGCATTGGCAATCTACGACGCCATCGACGGCGGCGTGGTGAATGTTTCCGCCAGCGGGCAGGTCACCACCGTCGGCAAAGGTCAGACCTCGGTGATGGTCCGTTACGACGGCCAGGCGAGCATCGCGACATTTGTGGTTCCCTACGGCCCAACACCGCAGCTGGCCGGATGGAAGGACCACAACTACATCGACGAGCTTGCTGCGGAGAAATTTCGTGACCTGGGTCTGCAGCCGGTCCCGGTCTGTGACGACGCGACGTTTGCCCGACGCGCGTTTCTGGACGCGATCGGTTCGCTGCCAAGCGCCGACGTGGTGCGAGAGTTTGTCCGTTCGGAAGATCCTTCCAAGCGAGCCAAGCTGATCGATCGGCTGCTCGGTTTGACCGGCGATCCACAGCTGGACATCTACAACGATCGCTATGCCGCCTATTGGACGTTGAAATGGTCCGACCTGCTGCGCAACAACAGCAACTCGCTGGGGGAACAGGGCATGTGGGCGCTGCACAACTGGATCAAAGAGTCGTTTCGCGTCAACAAGCCTTTCGATCGTTTCGTACGTGAGCTGGTCACCGCCAAAGGATCGATTTATTCCAACGGCCCGGCAAACTTCTTCCGCGTGCACAACAATTCGTCGGCGCTGACCGAAGCGACGTCGCAATTGTTCCTCGGCGTGCGTTTGGAGTGCGCCAAGTGTCACCATCATCCGTTCGAGGAATATTCCCAATCCGACTACTACAGCATGGCCGCCTTTTTCTCGCGAATCGCCTCCAAGAACAGTGAAGAGTTTGGATTGTTCGGGCGTGAAACGGTGGTGATGGTCCGGGCAACCGGCGAGGTATCTCATCCGCGCACTCGACAGCGGCTGATGCCGACTCCGCTGGGCGGCGAGCCGTCTGATCATCCGTTGGATCGGCGAATTCCGTTGGCCGATTGGATCACCAGCCCCGAAAACCCGTTCTTTGCTCGCTCGGTCGTCAATCGATACGTCGGTTACTTGCTGGGCAGCGGATTGGTCGAACCGATCGACGACTTGCGAAGCACCAATCCGCCCAGCAACGCGGCGCTGCTGGATGCGCTGGCCAAAGATTTCATCGAACATGATTTCGATTTGAAACACCTGGTCCGAACGATCATGACCAGCCGGCTGTACAGCCTTCGCAGTCAGCCGTCGTCCGAAAACCGCAGCGACCGTCGTTTCTACAGCCACTTCCAGGTCAAACGTCTATCGGCCGAACCGCTGCTGGATGCGATCGACGATGCCACCGGCGTTCGTACCAAGTTCAGAAACCTGCCGCTGGGTACTCGCGCGATCGAATTGCCCGACGCCGAATATCCCGATTACTTTTTGAACACCTTTGCCAAACCGCGGCGAAAGAGCGTTTGTGAATGTGAACGGTCACCCGACGCGAATCTCGCCCAAGCCCTACATACTCTCAACGGTGACACGCTGGCCAGCAAGATCGCCGACAAAAATGGCCGAGTCGCCAAGTTGGTTGCCGCCAAGTTGTCGCACGAAGAAATGGTCAACGAACTGTACATGGCCGCGCTTTGTCGTCCGCCAAGTGAAGCGGAACGGATCGCCAGCGACGAGTTTCTGGCCGGTGCGGCCAGTCCCGAAGAGTGTTATCAAGATTTGTTGTGGGCCCTGATCAACTCCAAACAGTTTCTGTTCGTACGATGAGATGTTTTCTACGAATCGCCGCTGCCGCCGCGATCCTGGTGGGGACGATCGAGATCGCCGCGGCTCAAACGGCCTATCCGATGTTGATGGCCGTCGAACCGGTGGCGGCGCAGGTCGGCAAGACCTCCGAGCACGTGGTGAAATCCCGCTACACGATGGCCGGCGCCTACGAAGTGCTGGTCTCGGGCAGCGGCGTGAAGGCAGAAGCTGTTCTTCCGCCGCCGGCGAAAGACGAAAAACCGAAACCGCTGCAAGAGTTGACCATTCGCTTGCAAGTCGATCGGGATGCGTTGCCGGGAGTTCGTGATGTTCGCATCGCCACCCCCAACGGCGTCAGCACGGTGGGGCAAGTGGTGATCGTCGAAGACCCGGTGCTGGTCGAAACCGATAACAACAACAGCGCCGAATCGGCCACCCCCGCCAGTTTGCCGGCCACGCTTTGTGGAAGAATCGAAAAAGCGGAAGACGTGGACGTTTTTCGATTTCAAGCCGGCGCCGGCCAAACCCTTTCTTTTCACGTCCAATGCATGCGGTTGCAGGATCGCATTCACGACTTGCAGCAACATGCCGATCCGATCCTCTCGATCCGCAACTCGGCCGGATCGACGATTGCCGCTTCGGACAACGCCTTTTTCGGCGACCCGTTCATCAGCCATACGTTTGACAACGCCGGTGAATACTTTTTGACGATTCGTGACGTCCGTTATCAAGGCAATCCCTATTGGAACTACTGCATCACCACGGCCGGCCGGCCGTTTGCAACCACCGTTTTTCCGCTCGGCGTGGTGGCCGGCACACCGACGCCGCTGGAGTGGATCGGTCATGGGCGGACCGATACTGCGAAGGTTCCGCTGACGATTCCAGCCGATACGGAGGCGGGTCTATGCCGATTGCCAGTGCAGCTGACCGAAAAGAATCGTCAAGTCGTCACGGCGGTTGTTTCGGCGCATCCTGCCGCCACCGAGCAGGCGGATGACAACGATACGGTCGAAACAGCCCAAGCGATTCCCACCGGATCGGGAATCAACGGGCGAATCGAAGCCGACGGCGACATCGACTGCTTCGCGTTGGAAGCCAAGAAGGGACAGCGGTATTCCTTCGAGGTGTTCGCGCGGCGAGCAGGTTCATCGCTGGACCCGCATCTGCGACTCCTGGGTGAAAAAGGAAACCAACTTCAAATCAACGACGATTTGCGATTGGGAAAACGAAGCTACGCCGATTCGAAAATCGAAAATTGGACGGTGCCGGCCGACGGAACGTACATCATCGAAATTCGTGATCTGCACCTTCGAGGCGGAAGCTCGTTTGTTTATTTCATCGAGGTGAGCGAAAGCCAACCCTATTTTTCGCTCTACGCCGACACTGACAAAACGCCGCTGACGCCCGGCAACAGCGGCGTGGTTTTTGTGCGGGCCGAAAGAAAGAACGGTTTTGACGGAGAGATCCAATTGGATGTTGACGGTTTGCCCAAAGGCGTGACCGCTTCGTGTGGACGCATCCTTGGCGGAAAGGGTCAAGACGGATGCATCGTGCTCACCGCGGCGCCCGATGCGAAACCGGCGGTCGCCAACATCACCATCTCCGGTAGCGCGACGACCGAAAACCAAAGCGGCAAGCCGACATCGCTGTCGGCCCAAGCCGTTGTCTACCAGGAAACCTATCAACCCGGCGGCGGACGCGGGCATTGGCCGGTGGAAAGTCATACGGTTTCGATCGGCGCACCGGCCGATATTCGCAAAGTCACCCTCAGTAGTCACGATGTGGTGCTGAAACCGGGCGGTTCGATCAGCATTGATGTTGAGCTCGAACGAGCCGAAGGGTTCGACAAGAACGTTACCCTCGACGTCGCCTACACTCATCTGAACACCGTCTACGGTAATTCCCTGCCCGAGGGTGTGACGATCGACAAGTCCAACAGCAAAACGGCGCTGACCGCGGGAGCAACCCAAGGCAAGATCACGCTGACTGCATCCAAAACCGCGCCGGCAGTCGACAAGCAGCAGATCGTCGTGATGGCGAACGTGTCGCTGAACTTCGTGATGAAAGCGACCTACGCCAGCAAACCGGTGACCGTTTCCGTCGTGCCGTGAGTTTGTCGGCCAGTTCATTCGTCGGCCAGTTCTCCGAACTGGCACGCTCTTCTCGTAGCGATTTCGGAAAAATCGCCGACGGTTGCGAGATCACGAAGCGATTTTGGAAAAATCGCCGACGGAAGAAATTCCAGGATCGCCGACTTGGGACAAGTCGGCCTACTTCAATTGGCGGCCTCGGGGGCCGAGTCGTCCGAACATGCGGTCCAGTTCATCGCGGCTGAAAAAGAGCGCCGTCGGGCGGCCGTGCGGACAATGATGCGTATCGTGGTAGAGATCCTTCTGTTCCAGCAAACTGGTGATCTCTTCGGGCGACAGCGGATCGCCCGCCTTGACCGCCGCTTTGCAAGCGATCGTCGACAGCAAGTGATTCAACAAATCTTTGGCGTCGGGTTGTTTGCCTGCCGACAGGATCGGCTCCAGAACAGCCCGCAACATATCGCTGGGCGTGATACCACTCAGCATTGCCGGACAGGACTGAATGACGATCGTTTCGCCACCAAAATCGTCGATCTCCAAACCGATCTTGGCCAGCATTTCCTGGGCGTCGAGCGCCGCGGTCCGCTCGGCCGGCGTCAACGAAACCGGTTCGGGAACGAGCAATCGTTGCGATTCCAAGTTCGTGCCTTCGCCGAGCACTTTTTTGCAGATCCGTTCATACAACACGCGTTCATGAAGCGCATGTTGATCGATCACCACCATTCCCGCTTCGTCCTGTGTCACCAGGTAGCGGTTGTGAACTTGAAAACCCAAGTAACAAACGCTGGGAGATTCGCTGGCGTGGGCGGCGTCCCACGGAGCAACATCGGCCGGCTGCGCCGATGGTTTGGCCTGCGGCGGGACGACGGCCACATCGCCAGGAAAAGGTTGGAAGGGAGGAACTTGACCGCCAAGGGAACCGACCGCGGCCGCCGGCGTGCCGGTGGAACCGGATCGCCCCTGCTCGCTGGAAGCTTGGCTCATGGCGCTGGGCGAACCGGTTGGGCTCGACTCGTCTTGCGTCGAAGTGTTCCCGGTGCGAGCCCAATCGATCACTTCTTGACGTTGCTGCTGTTCCACCTGCACCGGCATCCCCAGCACACTTGGGCTGGGCGCCGAAAGGGACTCGGCCGGTCCTAGTGGCGCAGTAGGACCAACGCGCTGAGTCATGTCGGTCGTTAAAAACTGGTGCCGGAGCGTTTGTAGCAACCGGCTGTAAACGCGGCCGCCATCGGTAAACCGTACTTCCAACTTGGTGGGATGGACGTTGACGTCGATCAACTCAGCCGGCATGTTCATTTGCAAAAAGCAGACCGGATGTCGGCCAACCATCAACAGGCCACGGTAAGCTTCGCCCAAAGCATGCTGCAGCGAACGATCGCGAATGTGACGGCCATTCAAAAACAGGTACTGCATCCGCGTGTTGCCGCGGCTGACCGACGGATCGCAGGCAAAACCGGTGATTCGCACCTGCGAATCGTCACTGTCGATGGGGATCAGTGCCTCGGCGATTTCGCCGCCAAAGAAGGTGGCAATCCGCTGCGACCATTGGTTGGTCGGAGGCAGATCGTACAGCTGTTTTTCGTTGTTGGTCAGCACGAAGTGGACGTCGGGATTGGCCAGCGCCAACCGCGTGAACGCTTCGACGATGTGTCCCCGTTCGGTTTGGGCCGTTTTTAGAAACCGATGTCGTACCGGCGTGTTGAAAAACAGATTGCGAATCTCCATCACCGTGCCGACCGGACAGCCGCAGGGAGCGGGTGATTCGACCACGCCGCCACGTACGGCGATTTCCGATCCACTCTCCTCTCCCTCGGTGCGGCTGCGGATCGTCAAGTGCGACACACTGCCGATCGACGCCAGCGCCTCACCGCGAAATCCGAGCGTGCTGACATGAAACAGCGAATCATCGTCGGGCAGTTTGCTGGTCGCATGCGAGGCAACCGCCAGCGGAAGCTGCTCGGCCGTCATGCCGCAACCGTCGTCGGCGATACGAATCAGCTCGCTGCCGCCGCCGGTGATGGTGACTTCGATCCGCCGTGCTCCAGCGTCGATACTGTTTTCAAGCAGCTCCTTGACGACCGAGGCAGGACGTTCAATGACTTCGCCCGCAGCGATCTGGTTGACCAGATTGGGCGGAAGCTGACGGATCGCGGGTGGGTTGTCAGTGGTGGTGGTCATAAATGCCGAATGTACCGCCACCGCCACCAGCCACAACCCGGTCAGTCGGTCCGGTTCTCCGAACCGGATACGCGAACTGCGATGCGATTTCGGAGAAATCGCCGACTGTCGGCCAGTTCTCCGAACTGGCTACGTGAACCCGCGTAGCGATTTCGGAGAAATCGCCGACCGTCGGCCAGTTCTCCGAACTGGCTACGTGAACCCGCGTAGCGATTTCGGAGAAATCGCCGACTGTCGGCCAGTTCTCCGAACTGGCAACGTGAACCTGCGATGCGATTTCGGAGAAATCGCCGACCGTCGGCCAGTTCTCCGAACTGGCTACGTGAACCCGCGTAGCGATTTCGGAGAAATCGCCGACGATCCGAACCGGCTACGTAAACCACACAGCGATTTTGGAAAAATCGCCGACGGTTTGCTAGCGGATGACTAACAAAAATCGGGTCGTTCCTCGACGGACAACACACCGCAACGGCTGGCCTCGCTTCTTTGCCTGCGCAAAAATCTCGGACAATTGTTGAACCGATTTCAGAGGAATTCCCGCCGCCGATTCGATCACGTCTCCGGCTTGCAATTCGGCATCGGCCGCGGCGCTGCCGTCTTCGATGCTTTCGACGATCAACCCGCCTTGCAAATTGCGATAACCGTACTTGCGAGCCACCTCCGGGGTGACGGGGATCATCTCGGCTCCGAACAGACCGCCCGACCCGAACATCGCCATCGCTTCGTCGGTCCGTTCTTGCAGGGCGACCTTCACTTGCATGGTGCGGCCGGCACGATTGACCTCCATGTTGACGATCGCACCGGGAGGCTGACTGGCGACGTAATTGCGCAGCTGGGTACCGCTGGTCACCGGCCGGCCATCCAGCTTGGTCACCACGTCCCCCGGTTGAAGCCCCGCTTTGGCAGCCGGCTTATTTTCCAACACCGAACCGATCAGCGCGCCGGAATTGACCTTCAAGTCAAAATCTTTGATCGTTTCGGGCCGCACGCTATCGACCGAAGCCCCCAAGAATCCTCGTCGCACCTCGCCGGTTTCGATGATCGATTTGAAGACCGGCCGAGCCAGCGATTCGGGAATGGCAAACCCGATCCCGGCGCTGGCGCCGGTTCGCGACAAAATCGCGGTGTTGATACCGACCAGTTCGCCGCGCAAGTTCACCAGTGGCCCGCCCGAATTGCCCGGATTGATCGCGGCGTCGGTTTGCAGGAAATCTTCAAAGCCCTCGCCGTCGCCGACGATCCCCTGCACACGATGCTTGCCGCTGATGATTCCCGCGGTCACCGTTTGGTCCAAGCCGAAGGGGCTGCCGATCGCCAGCACCCAGTCGCCCACGCGAATGTCTTCGGAACTACCAAACTTGGCCGCTCGCAGGCCGTCGAGTTCGATCTTCACCACCGCCAAGTCGGTGGGCGGATCGAGACCGACCACTTTGCCGGCGACGGTGCGTCCGTCAAAAAGTTCGACCGTCAACTCGTCGGCATCAGCGACGACATGGTTGTTGGTCAAAATGTATCCGTCCTCGCGGACGATCACGCCGCTGCCCATGCCGGTGGCCTCGCCGCCGCGCTGCGGAGCACCGAAGTCAAAGAAATCTTCGAAACCGGGTGGGAATCCAAGCGGAGCCTGCCGTTGGCCGACCAATTCCGTCTTAGTGCTGATCGAAACGACGCTGGGACGGAGCGCTTCGGCCACGTTGCGGAAGGCCGCAGAAAGTCCCTCGGCATGTTCCAGGTTGTGTTGATTGATTCGCTGAGCCTGGCCGCGATCCTGGGCCATCACATCGCTCTGCAGCTGCTGCGGCAGTGACAGGATCACGCCGGTAAGCAGCGACCCCATCAGCATCGCGGCCAAGACGAAACTTACGTTTTTCCAGATATTTTGCATTTCAGTCACTCCCTGTTGAGCAAATGATCCATCGTCCATTATTCAAAATTCTTTCCCATTATTACAAAGCCAATCGGGCAATCGTTCGACAACGTCGGCGGGAAAGTGCCGAAATGTCGGTCTGGGAAGCAGATCGCCGCCAGCGGAGCAAACTTCACGCCAATGCGTACATTTGGGTGGCCACATCTGTTAGGTTGTCCACCAGGGCGTCTCGTCAAACAAATCTGCCGCAAAAGTGGATTGGCAAGGGTCCGCCACCTTCGACGGGAGTCGCAACACAGGAGGGGAACGCGCGTGCGAGACATTTTGACGGTCATTCTGGCTGGAGGACGGGGAACCAGGCTGGAACCGCTGACCCGCGACCGAGCCAAACCCGCCGTTCCCTTCGGTGGGCTCTACCGGATCATCGATTTCGTGCTCAGCAATTGCCTCAACAGCGGCATGCGGCAACTGTTGCTGCTGACCCAATACAAAGCACAATCGCTCGACCGGCACATCAATCTCGCCTGGCGATCTTATTTTTGCCGCGAATTGGGCGAGTTCATCGACGTCGTGCCGCCCCAACAACGCATCGACAACAATTGGTACCGGGGCACGGCCGACGCGGTTTATCAAAACATCTACGCGATCGAACGGGAACAGCCCAGCGACGTGGTGGTGCTGGCCGGCGATCACATCTACAAGATGAACTACGGCCCGATGGTCGATTTTCATCGCGAGATGGGTGCTGATATCACCATCGGCGCCCTCCGCGTCAGCCGCGACCAGGCACGCCAGTTCGGGGTGATGCAGGCGGACTTGAATCATCGCATCACCGGTTTTCAAGAAAAACCGTCTGATCCCATTCCGATCGCCGAAGACCCCGATGTCTGCCTGGCGTCGATGGGCATCTATGTCTTCAACGCCCGGTTTTTGTACGAACAGCTTTGCGACGACGCCACTCGCGAAGAAAGCGATCATGACTTCGGCAAGAACATCATTCCCGGTGCGATCGAGGACTACAACGTCTTTGCTTTTCCCTTCTTGGACGAAAACCGAAAACGCGATGCTTACTGGCGCGATGTCGGCACGATCGATGCCTATTACGAAGCGACGATGGATTTGATCGACGTCGATCCGCTCTTGAATCTGTACGATCGCCAGTGGCCGGTACGGTCTCATCAACCGATGTTGCCGCCACCGAAGTTTGTTTTCGGCAGCGAGGGCCATTCGACTCGCCGCGGTGAAGCGCTCGATTCGATCGTTTGCCAGGGCGCCATTGTCAGCGGCGGAAGCGTGGCTCGATCGGTTTTGGGACCCAACGTGCGGATCAACAGTTACGCCCACGTCGAAGAGAGCATCTTGTTTGACGAAGTCGATGTCGGCCGCCGCTGCCGGTTGCGCCGCGCAATCGTCGACAAAGGAGTTCGTATCCCGCCGGAAACCGAAATTGGCTATGATCCGCAAGCCGATCGCGACCGCGGCTTCACGGTCACCGACAGCGGATTGGTGGTGATCGCCCGCGGAGAACAAATTCGTTCCCTGTGTACGCCATAACCCTGCCCACTCCCAAACGCTCACCGAGAAGACGAAATCTCAGTCATGCTAGCAAACGGCATTTTGATGGCGACCGGAGGATCGATCGCCCTGTTGTTGCTTGGCATCGGCCTGCTGTTGGGCATTCGGATTGGGCGCCGAGGCGTGGCGTCCGAGGGAGTCACGCAGCGAGATCGTGAAGCGATCTTGCAATTGTTGCAGGAGCTAGGCGCTTGGACCAGCGAATACTCGGGCAACGTTTCCGACTACCAAGACCGTCTGGGCGAACTCAGCGAAGCGGTCCAACAAGCCAAGTCGCCGGCTCAGTCCGAAAGCCAGGTGCTGATGTTGCTGAAGCAGATCATGCAGAGCAATGATGAGCTGCAAACGCGGCTGGATGCGGCCGAACGTCAATTGGAAAAGCAGACCAAGCAGATTGAATCGTACCTGACCGAAGCCCGCACTGACGGCTTGACGGGTTTGGCCAATCGCCGCGCGCTCGATCACAAGCTCGATGAACTGTTTGCCGCTTACCGGGGCGGCGGCAAGTCATTTGTGTTGGTCTTGATCGACATCGACCACTTCAAATCGATCAACGACAACTACGGCCACCCGGTTGGCGACGTCGTGTTGCAAACGCTGGCCCGAACGCTCAGCAGCCAGCTGGAACACGCGATCATCGTGGCCAGGTATGGCGGTGAGGAATTCGCGGTGATCATGGAGGGACCGCTCCGGGTGGCGGCGTCCAAGATGAACGAGGTGCGGAAGTTCGTCGCCGACCAGCGGCACGAGGTGGCCAGCGGACTGCTGCAGGTCACCATCAGTGTTGGGCTAACCGAACCGCGAGAAGACATCGTGATTGGCCCGATCGTCCGCCGCGCCGACGAAGCGCTCTATTCGGCAAAGAACATCGGCCGCAACCGTGTCTATTACCACGACGGCCGCGGCCCCAGCCTGGTCGGAGCACCCGAAGTGGCCGGCAATCCGTAGCCAATCCATGTGGTCGCCCGCGCGGCGGGAACGTAGAATCCGTCTCACGATCAAGACGCACATGACAGCTGGCTGTGGCTTTTTCCGGCCGTAGCTGCCCACCTCGAAGGCATTTGCGGCCGAAAACCGTAGCCATGGGAGCCTGACAAGACGATGAGCGGTGATAAAGACGGCCCGAATCCCTACGAATCTCCCGACGGCACCCATCCGGAATCGAATCCGCTGCACATGTCGGATGTCGAATTTGACAGGGAACCGGGCGGAGGAGTACCGCCGGGCGAGTTGCAGACCAGACAGCCGGCCGGCCTTTGGGTGCTGTTCATCACCGAGATGTGGGAGCGGTTCAGCTACTACGGGATGCGGGCGCTGCTGGTCCTTTACCTGATCTCCTCCACCAACGCTCAGGTGGAAAACTCCGACGGCGAAACGGTCGACAACGTCAATCCCGGTTTCGGTTGGGACGAAGCGGACGCCTACGGACTTTACGCCGTCTATACGATGGCCGTCTATTTCACTCCGATCGTCGGAGGCTGGCTGGCCGACAAGTTTTTGGGGACTCACCGCAGCATGTTGCTGGGCGGCTGGATCATTGCCGCCGGACACATCACGCTGGCGGGTACCGAATTTTTTGGAATCACCGCTGGCGAGGCGGTCAGTCTGCAGACCAGCCCTGGCGCTTTGATCACCTTTGTCGCCGGCCTGGCTTTGATTGTGATCGGCACCGGTTTTTTCAAACCATGCGTCAGTGTGATGGTGGGCCAGCTTTACGGGCCGGAAGATGCCCGTCGTGATTCAGGGTTCACGATCTTTTACATGGGAATCAACCTCGGCGCTTTCCTGTCGCCACTGGTTGCCGGAACACTCGGCCAGAAAGTTGGTTGGCACTGGGGATTCGGATCGGCCGCCGTCGGCATGATCCTAGGCTTGCTGTTCTATCAACTCTTCCGACCCAAATACCTTGCCGGTGTGGGACTCTCACCCAAGCAGATCGCCAACAGCGGCGAGGCCGAATCGAAAGTGGACGAGGCGGAGCTTCGCCGCCCGCTGAACAAGGTCGACTTCCAACGAATCCTGGTGATCTTGATTCTCGCCTTCTTCGGCAACATCTTCTTCTGGGCCGCGTTCGAGCAAGCGGGCAGTTCGATGAATGTTTTCGCCGAACAAAACACCAATCGCAATATCCTCGGCTACGAATTCCCCTCGACGTGGTACCAGTCGGTCAACGCGCTGACCATCGTGGTTTGCGCTCCCTTCTTTTCCATGTTGTGGGTCTGGTTGGACAAGCGCAACGCCAACCCGTCGACGCCGATGAAATTCACGATCGGCCTGTGGCTGTTGGGGTTATCGTTCATCGCCATGGTCTTCGGGGCACTGGAAGCAAAAAACAGCCTCGCCGGACCCTACTGGTTATTGATCACCTACATCGTCTACACCTGGGGCGAACTCTGTCTTTCGCCGGTCGGATTGTCGGTGGTCACCAAGTTGGCCCCGGCAAAGTTGCAGTCGTTGATGATGGGAACCTGGTTCATGTCGTTCTCCTTTGCCAACTTCCTGGGCGGGATGATGGCGGCGTTTTCGACGCTGTTCAAACCGGGCGAAAATGGCCAGCCGCCCCAGTATTCGTTCATCATTGAAGGGTTGCCCGGCTTCTATTTGATGCTGGTCGTCTTCCCGGTTGCCGCGGGTGTGATCATTTTTGCGCTCTCGCCGGTGCTAAAACGAATGATGCACGGCGTGAAGTAAAACGCCGCCGGAGACGGCAATCACGAAAGCTTCACAGCCGACTTGGGATCTCGCGCCTTTTGCGGTACCCGGATGGAGCCATAAACTGGGCGGCTGCAGATTTTGAACCGTTCGACATGGCCCACGTCCATGAACGACCTTGATGAAACACGACTGATTGGCATGTTGCGGCGGGTGATCCGCGATTGCGGCAAGCTATATCATCACTGTGGCACCTGGATGGTCCGCCGCTATCCGACGTTGCTAGAGGGTGAGTCGGATTTCGTCGAATTGATGGACGATTTGCACCGCGGGCTGCTGATCAAGGTCTACGTCACCATCGTGCGAGCCGACGACCGCTGGACCGCTCCGGAAAAACGGGTCGCCGCAGCGATGATCGAACATCTGTGGGGCGAGGAGCTGCGTGGCCAGCAACTGCGCGAAGCGGCCACCGGGCTGTTCCAACAAGCCGACCTGCTGACCTGGGAATCTCTGGTCGCCCCCTTCGTCCGCTACGAACCGCTGGCCGACAGCAAGGCCCAAGTCGAAACGATCGTCATGCGGCTGGCCAACCTGGTCGCCAAGTGCGACGGCCAAACGATGCCCGAAGAATCGATCGCCCTCCATACGTTGCAGCGAGAAATCGACATGGCGCTGCATCCGGCCAACCCCAAGTCGACTCTCGCACCGCTGGACGCAGGTGCAGCGGGTGGACCCCATGCCCAACAGCACCAGCAACAGAAAGAGGAAGCGACAGCCCAGCCGATCGAAGAACTCTCCGAAGCCGATCGCGAGAAGCGGTTGCAATCGGCGATGGACGAACTGGATCAGCTGATCGGGTTGGATGTGGTGAAAGATCGAGTTCGCAGTTACGCCAACTTTCTGCGTTTGCAGCAACAACGCCGCGACGCCGGGTTGACCACGATGCCGATCAGCCTGCACATGTCGTTTGTGGGCAATCCGGGAACGGGAAAAACAACGGTCGCGCGAATCATCGGACAGATCCTTGGCGCAATGGGTACGCTGAAAAGCGGCCACGTCGTGGAGACCGACCGCAGCGGCCTGGTCGCCCAGTACGTCGGTCAAACGGCAACCAAAACCAACGCGCTGTGTGATTCCGCTTTGGGCGGAGTGCTGTTCATCGACGAAGCCTACAGCTTGATCGATGGCAAGGGAGACGATTCGTACGGCCGCGAAGCGATTCAAACGTTGCTGAAACGAATGGAAGACAATCGTGATTCGCTGGTCGTGATCCTGGCCGGATACAGCGACGAAATGGACAAAATGATTCGCAGCAACCCCGGATTGTCGTCACGAATCAACACTCAAATTGAATTCGAGGACTATCCGCCGCGGGAACTGGGCCAAATCTTTGAATTGTTGTGCGAGCAGAATCAGTATCAGCTGCCCAGCGACGCGCGATACCGAGTGCTGGTCGGATTCGATCATCTTTACCGTTGCCGCGATCGCCATTTCGGCAACGGCCGACTGGTGAGAAACTCGTTCGAGGACAGCGTGCGGCGATTGGCCGACCGGATCGCAGCGGTGACGCAGTTGACCGAATCGTTGCTGACCAGTCTGACGGCCGAAGACATCAGTATCCCCGGTATCACAGTCAAACAGCTCGATGAACTGGTCGACGAGTCGCGAGTGTTACGGATCACCTGCGACGGTTGCGGTCGCAAAGTCCGAATCCAACCCAAATCGCTAGGCCACCGAGTCAAATGCGGCAAGTGCGATCACGTCCAACAAGCAAACTGGGCCACCATCGAACAACCATAAACCCACACTCCTCTCTCTCTCCCACTCTCCCCATCCACTCCTCACTCCTCACTCCTCACTCCTCCATCCACCCAAACCACCAACGCCGGCAGCAGCGTCAAGTTGATCATCGTCCCCGCAGCCAACGTGGCGGCGATCAGCAGACCAAAAGTAGCCGTGGGGACAAAATCGCTGGATGCCAACACCGAAAAGCCGACCACCAGCGCCGCGGTGGCCAACAACACCGGCACGCCGATGTTTCCGGCTGCGTGTATCGCCGACCGCTCGACTCGGTGCCCGTTTCTACGATGCCGCTGGTAGCTTGCCAGAAAGTGCACCGAGCCGTCGATCGAAAGCCCGATGGAAACGGCCGCGATCATTGCTGCTCCCATGTTGATCTTACCTCCCCACCATCCGACGGCGGCAAGGACCACCAACACCGGCAACAGGTTCGGAATCAGCGCCGCGGCCGCCAGCCGAACCGAGCGTGTTGCGATCGTCAGCAGCAACCACACCAGTACGCCCGATGCCCAAAAGCATCGCCACTGATCGCCGACCAGTTTGCCGACCAGTCGAGCCATGATGACGTAATATCCGGTGACGCGTCCCGGTCGGTGGCCGTTGTCTTGGAGTCGACGATCGGAGTTTTCAGGCTGAGCTTCCGCGACCGACGCTTGCCACGACTGGCTGGTTGTGTGCTGCACAACCGTCTGCTGCACTTGCTGGATCAACATCGCTTTCTGTTCGGCACCAACATGTTCCTGGCTGCGAAGCATGATTCGCAACTTGCGATCAGTCGGTTGCTTGGCAAGCAATGCGTCGAAGAAGACCGGAATCTTCAATTGCATGCCGGATAATCGAATCGACGGTGGGGTGAGCTTCAGCAGCGGTGATCGTGCTGCGATCGCGTCGGCATCGGCCAGGCTCAAAACTTTGGTGAGACGTTGTCCGTCGACGTCAATCTGACGCAGTTGTTGCTCCAGGCTGCGGACTTGATCCAGGTAGGCGGGAGTCAACTTGTCGGGCGCATCCAACACCACGTCCCAAACTCCCGCGCCGCCAAAATTCTGTTCCACGTCTTCGTAGGCTTGGACGACACCGCTGCGGTTTTTGAAATTTCTTAGAAAACTGGTTTCCGTCTCCGTTTCCAACACGCCGGTCAGAGCGACCGCCAACAAGATCGCCGAAGCGACCGCTCCGGCACGGCGATGACGAATGAACCAGCCGGCGAGCTGAAAACAGCGACGGCGGATCTGTCGGGCCAACCGTCGCTGGCGGACATGAAGCAGGCTGCCGAAACGGGAGCCCGGCAGCATCATGATCGCGGGGGCAAAAAGCGCCGCAGCGACACAAACGCTGCCGGCGGCAACCGCGATCATCCAACCAAATTGCTGGACCGGAACAATTCGCGACCAGGCGAGCGCCGCGAATCCCGCCGCATCGGTCACACAAGTCCAAAAAATCGGCACGGCCAGCAGCGCGATCGTCCGCTCGGCCGCCTGCCGGCGCGGATAACCACGAGTTCGGGCGATCCGAAAGCGCACACCCAGATGAAGCACCGTGGCGACCGAAATCACCGTGACGATCGCCGTCAGAATCGTCGACACCAGCGACTGGTTGACGCCGATCCACACCATGGTCGCCTTGGTGACGGTGATCGACCAGACGATGATGGCCGCCATCAACAACACCAGCCGCAGATCAACCAGCGTCACTAGCACCACGATCGACAGCAGCAGCACGGTCATCGTCGCCAGCTTTGCACCGTCGCGCTGGATCAGCTCGAAACCGTCATGAACCAACACCGGTTCTCCCACCAACGCCACGTCGGTCACCGCCGGAGCGAAATCGATGGGCAGCTTTCGGGCCAACGATTGAAGCTGCAGAATCGTTTCGGGCGGATGATCGAATTCCAACATCGCCACCACCGCGGCGCGGCTGTGATCGGCCGAATGGGTGTACCCGGCAAACAGTTCGTCAAAACCTTGGGCGACCGGATCGTCCGGGCGGATCAGCGCGGGCCCCTGTGACGCACCCGGCAACAGGTTCATCGGCGAAATCGTCTCCACCGCATCGCTCAACACCGCCGGCGACAAGATTCCCTGCTCCTGGACACCATCGATCGCCGCGACTCGCTGAGAAATCATCCGATTTCGATCGAATCCTTCCTGCGAATCCAGATTTTCATCCCGATAAACCAACATCACCACCGCGTTGCCGCCGAACGCCGTCTGCAACTCTCGGTAGTCGATCAGCGACGGATCGGCCTGGTCGAACATCGCAGCGATGCTGCGGTCCATCTGCAACCGACGCGAAGCGGGAAAGGCGATCGCCATCATCGCCACCGCCAGGCTAAGCTGCAGCAGCGGAAACCGCGTCGACGCTTGCGCAATCGTGCGGGACCATCGCCGGGGCGTCGGATGATTTATCATCTCCGCTGGTGGTTTGTGTTTGACGTGCTTGGTATTCAACGAAATTCTTCCGGCGTCACCCTTCGCATCCTTGCTTTGAACCGACGGGCCAACGATTTGGTTTCATCCACTCGATCCGACAATTCGTTTTTGCTGGCCGCCCTGTTGATCGGTTTGACGGTCCGTGGTGGAGTCTGCTTTTATCGTCTTCCCAGCTTTTCGGCCGATCCGGACGCCTATCGCGCGATCGCCGAAACGCTGGCTGAGGCCGGTGTTTACGGCTTGGCCGGCGACGACGGGGCGATTCACCCCACCGCGTTTCGCCCACCACTGTATCCATACCTGTTGTCTTGGATCACCACCGATGGCCGATTGACCGGCGGCGCGGTCGCCCTTTTTCATACGCTGCTGGGTGCCTGGACCGTGGCGATGACCTTTCTGGCCTGCCGGCGCCTGCTGGAAGGCCAAGCCAGCGGGCCCACCTCCCTGGTCGCCGCGACGTTGGTCGCGATCGACCCGATCCTGCTGCAACAGTCGACGTTGGTGATGACCGAAACGTTGGCCACGGCACTGGTCGCGACCCTCCTTTGGTGGTGGCCGCGACATTGCCAGTCGGCCGCGATCTCCGCTACCGCAGCGGTGGTCGGGGCGCTGCTGTCGGCTGCCTTTTTGTGCCGGCCAACCTTTTTGGTCTGGGCCGTCTTGATCGTTGCGGGCGCGCTATTGGCACGCGGCATCAAAACGCGCCGCGCCGTTGTTTCCAGCCTGGTGATCTCTTTGCTGATGTTGGTCACGCTCGGCGCCTGGACACTGCGCAACCGCCGGTCGGTTGGGCATCCAGTCTGGGCCACCACCCATGGCGGTTACACACTATTGCTGGGCAACAACCCGTCGTTTTACGATCACCTGGCCGAAAACCGATTCGGCGTCGCCTGGAATCCCGAATCGTTCCTGCTGGCCTATTCGCATCGCTACGACGGCGATCCCAATACGGACGAGTTTTGGCGAAAAGACTGGCCGGCGCCGGGCAAAATTACCCGCCGAGTGACCGAACACGAAGATGATCGCGTCGCCTACGAAGCAGCCTGCGCGACGATCGCCCGCAACCGACCGGCGTTCGCCTGGTCCTGCCTGGTCCGGCTCGGCCGGCTGTGGACCCCCTTTCCCCATCACACCGCCGATCGATCTTGGGCATCGGTATTGGCCGTGGGAACCTATTACTCCCTGTTCTACCTCGGCATGCTGCTGGGAATCAGGCGGCTGGGGCGGAGGGCGTTTGGTCTTCGTTGGTGGCCGATATTGAGCCTGGCCATCACCCTGTCATTGGTCCACGCTCTCTACTGGAGCAACCTTCGAATGCGAGCACCGGTGATCCCTGGATTGGCCATCGTCGTCGCCGCGGCAACAACCAAACCCGACAAATCGTAGTTCCGGCCTCCCATCTCCTTCGTGTCGTCGTGCCTTTGTGTGAGCTTCCTCCAACGCACCCTCTGCCAGCAGGAAAAATCTCACACCAAGGCACCAAGGCACCAAGGAAAGAGAGAAGATTCAGCCCTTCTTCTTTTTCCGCGTCTTCTTCTTGCGGCCGGACGTTTTTCGAGCCGTCTTCTTTTTCTTCTTGCCGGTCATGTCGAAATCCTGTTCCGACTCGGCAACGAATAACTCCTGAGCAATCTCCTTGAACGGATCTTTGGTGACCTGCCGGCCGGGCGGTTTGCGCGGCGCCAGCAATTGACGTTCGATCAACGTCTTCTCGTAGACGATCTTCTGTTCCGGAGTCAGACCGCGCATCTCGCGGTGGAATTGCGAATGGTGCTTGGCGCACAATCCCCGCGACTGAATGGGGCTCGTCCCACACACCAGGCAGCGACTCGATTCACCGTCTTTCTGTTGCATATCGGGAAGTTTACAGATTTTTTTCGGAATGTCTAACTCGTTTTACGATAACAACTTCCCATTCCTTTGTGATAACTATCCGTTTGGTTTCTGATTTCAATAAATTTCTTTTAAATTTCACCCCGCTACGATGGGAGCTTTCTTTGGCACTCTTTTCGCCGTTGGCTTGTGAAAAGGGCCCATTTGCATGACGAAACCGGACTTGTCAAAGGTGAATCTTGATGGGGCGTAGGATGAAACGAACCAGAAAGAAGGCAGTCGAAGAATGCTTGAGAAAAGGAGAATGCGTCCTGCCCAACTGCAACAAGCCCATGGAACGAAGAGGACTGTGTGGCCAACACTACGGGCAGTACTACTACGAGCTGCGGAGCAAGAAATCGGCAGAAGAAAAACAATTGTTTGAACAAAAAATGATTTATGAAGGTTTGGTGCTTGGCGCCTACGCCCAGCGTTCGCGGCGAGGTGGAAATCCTTTTTCCGAACCGGAGGGGCGCGAGAGCTAGCATGACCATTCTTATCTCGGCGACCAATCCGCCAAGATCGGCCACCAATCCGCCAAGGTAGCTCAATGTGCAGAGCGTTCGCAGTTCCAACTCGTGCCCCAGGAACGTGAAAGGTTGCCGGTTCAAATCCGGCCCTTGGCTTTCATGCGGCCCCACCCCCCGCGGCCGGCCGTTTTTCTGCGAGGCGTCAGTCAGCGGCATGCTTGGCCCCACCGGCATCGCCGCTGGCTGGCGACCGCCTGAGATCTCTCCAAAATCGCATTGTTGTCGGCGATTTCTCCGAAATCGCATCGCTCCACCGTAGCGAAACTCGCCAAGAGTTTCGGTGGGTCCAAAATGCGCCGCAAGTCTTGGCAACGTTTTTTGCCACCAGCAAGGTTGGGGATTCGCTCTTCGGGCCAAAGGTCAGGCATTTTGCTTAGCCCAGGGTGAGGTTTTGCGAGTCTTACGAGCAATACCGCTACCCTGGGGACTCGGCCCGATCAACACGATCTCGCTCCCTGCGATTTTCGCTACCACCCGATGAGCGCAACGGCAGCTCAAGCCTGGCGGCGCTGCCGCCGAGAAACACTGTCCAACCACCAAATCGCCACACCGCCAAGAAACGTCGAGGTCGATTCGCCCAGGGTCCACCACGCCGGCATCGCCGATTGCCCGTCCACGACCAGCTGAAGAACACCAAAGGCCATCGTGCCCAGCGCCATGATTCGGATCAACGGCCGATAACGCTCGATGTCCAGGGTAATGATCCACAATCCCGCTCCGACCATTCCATACAACAGCGAAAGATTGCGAGCCAGATAAAAGGTCAGCGGTGAATGGGGAAAGGGGTCGAAACCGAGTGCTTCGGCCGCTTCGACGATCCATTTCTCCGGCATCACGGCGGCGCCGAAAGCCAACCAGGTGATCACCGCCACCAACCGCAGCACCAGCAACAACCACCAGTCGGCTGAACGACCAAGATCCCCAGCCGCCTGGTCAATATCGCCAGAATCGCCGTTCACGTTGGCCGGTTGTGAATCATCGGGCACGGAAATCATTCCCAGGGAAGGGGCGGAGTCTGTTGGGGGATCACCAGTTGGCCGGCCGCCCGGCGGGGAATCGCGACGACTCGGTGAGCACTCAAGTCCACGTACACCCACCTCGTTTCGACCCGCGTCAACACGGTTCGGTCGGCCGGCCGGCAGACAACATACTTCCGACGCGAAGCAAATTTGGCAAGATCGGCGACCCAGGTCCGCACGACGATTTCGTCCCCACCCACCGCCGCCGCTCGGTAGGTGGCATCATGGCTGCGGACCACCCAGCCGAATCCCCGCTCCAATTCCGCCTTGGCGTCCCAACCCAACTCCCGCGTGTGGGCTCCGGCGGCCCAAAGGGTCCACTGCAAGTAGCGAAGATTGTGAACGTGATCCTGGGCATCGATCTCGTCATCGGCGACGGTGTGGTGGTAGTCAAAAAAGTCGCTCATTTCTGGCATTCGAGGCAATTTAGGTTGAATTTCGCGAGGCGAGCACCGCAGCGCCAGCCCACCTTGTCGGCCAATCTCCTCAAAAGTGCAAGCGGACTCGGCGGATCGATGTCCCGGAATCCCGGCCCGATTCCAAAATCCCGGTTGTACCTAGCGCGGCACTGTCGCCTATCATGGAATAGTCGGCCAGTTCTCCGAACTGGCATCGTCTGCCAAAATCAAACCACCAAAGAGCGAAAAAGACGTGACTGCTTTTTTGAATCGTCGAACGGGCATCGTGCTGGCATCGTTACTTGGTTTGTTCGTCATCTTGACCTATTCCGCGATTTCAGGAGACCGGTCGGTGTCCGATTCCTCCGCAGCCGATTCCGACAAAGAAGCATTGGCGACCTTCGCCGGCGGATGCTTCTGGTGCACCGAGGCTGTCTTCGAACGAATGGAAGGAGTCAACGATGTCGTCTCCGGTTATATCGGCGGGCATGTCGAAAATCCGACCTACCAGCAAGTCTGTGATAAGAACACCGGCCACGCCGAAGCGTGTGAGATCTATTACGACCCGTCGGTGACCAGCTACGAGGAGTTGTTGGAGGTCTTTTTCAAGACCCACGATCCGACGACGCTGAACCGGCAAGGCCAAGACGAGGGTCCGCAGTACCGCAGCTCGGTCTTCTATCACGACGAAAAGCAGAAGAAGGCCGCCGAGAAGTACATCAAGAAGCTGACCGATGCGCGCGAGTATCGTCGGCCGATCGTTACCAAGTTAGAAAAGGCAACCAAGTTTTACCCCGCCGAGGAATATCACCAAGATTACTACCGCCGCAATCCCAACGCCGGCTACTGCCAGGTCGTCGTCCGCAATAAGGTTCGCAAATTCAACCGAGAATTCGGTGACAAGATCAAAAAATCGGAGAAGTGATCGATGATGACATTCCGACCGGTTCCCCCAAAGTCTTGCGGCATCGTCGCCGCTCTGGTTGCGATTGCGGCAGCAGGTTTCGTCAGCGATAGCGCCCACGCTCAGTTGCCCACCACGGTGCAGCTGCCATCCTTTTCGTCCTTCTCTTACCGAGGCACCGTCGTCGTGCCCGATAGCGGCGGAGCCTATTTGGGAGGAGTCAACCGCTCGGCCACCGGATTGAATCGCCGCGGACTGAGCCGTGGGTTCGGATCTTCTCTGGGCCGGTCAGGTGCATCGGTGCACGCCACAATCATCGACCACAGAGAAATCGATCGGCGCCTGCTGGGAACCAGCAAGAAAGAATTCATCGCAGCAGGTCGAACGAACGTGCAAGACCTCCGGCAAGCCGGTCAAAGAACCAATCGAACGAACGTGCAAGACCGCAAGCGAAGAACCGTCTCGCCCACCGAAGAGGGCAAAGAGCTGGTTCGATACGCCCGAAAGCTCTATCGAGAAGGCAAGAAAGGGGACGCGTTCGACACCTACCGAATGGCGATCAAGATCCTACCCACTGGCCTACGCGAACTAGCCATCAAAGAATTCGAGAGAACCTTCGGAGCCGCCGCCACCCAGGCAGCAAGAATGACCGCGCTACGCTAATCGGTGCAAGCCGCTGGCGCCGCCATCTGCTATCAGTAAAGGCTCACACAAAGGCACCAAGGAAAGAAGGGAGGAGATCTAACCCTTCTTCTTTTTCTTTTTTCCTTTGTGTCTTGGTGCCTTCGTGTGAGCTTCCCCCAGCGCCACTATTCGGGTCCCCTCTCTTCATTCGTGCTATTCGGGTGATTCGTGGTCAACTTCGGCGCGCTTGCATCCCCGCCAAACCCTGGCCTGTCCTGTCTCACGCCTTTGGTCCACAGCTCCGACACGCTCGTGGTTTGTCGAAGAAAGAAACGCATGTTCGGTCGATTCGCGTCTTGGCGAGAGATTGAACCGATTTCTTAGCCACCAAAAACGCGAAAAGGCACAAAAAGGTTTTCGTGTCTTTTGGTGCTTTTTGGTGCGCCAGGCGAAGTCTGGCTGATCTACTCAAATGAAAGGAGTTGAGCATGGTAATTGTTCGTTAGCCGTGTAGCTGGCGAGGCGGTGTTCTCGGGGCAACCTGGTCACCGAAGCCCTCGATCCAGCGAAGGTGTCAGCCGTAATGCGTCAGCGTGAACCCGGTTCGGCCTCGTTACACGTACTTCCAAGTGGCCAACTTGCCGAATGAAGTGAAGCCATCACGGGTCGCCAAGCAACGAACATGTGCAGCGATCCGACTTGGCGGGGTGAAAGGGGACAGCGGGCACCGAAAGATCAGCTAGGAACCTGGGAGACCCGTGCCGGTGAGTCCCAGCTCAACACTTCGTGGGAATCCATAACCACGTTGCGGCCGGTCCGGGAGTCGGACAGGCTCATAGTAGTGATGACTTGGGGTAATGCCCGACGAGCGAAGGGGCCTGACGAAGGATGTGTTTCGTTCCATTACGTTTTGAGATCCGCTTGACAAAAATGTCCACTACGGAAGACGAAGCCGAGCCGGTTGACCCCTGTGGTCGAACCGGTCTCCCTCTGAAAGTCTCGCGTTTGCGAATGAAGCTGAGCCAGAAAGCGAAGCAGGAACCCAAGTTTCGATTTTACGCCTTGTACGATCGAATCTATCGGATGGATGTGCTGCAATCGGCTTGGCGCTTGGTGCGAAAGACCAAGACTGCCCCCGGCGTGGACGATGTCACATTCGTTGACGTCGAAGAATCGTCTGGAGGCGTCGACGGATTTTTGCAGCAGCTTCAAGAAGACTTACGCAGCAAGAGCTACAAGCCCGATGCGGTTCGCCGAGTCCAAATTCCCAAACCGGACGGTCGCATGCGTCCGCTCGGAATCCCGACCGTCCGCGACAGAGTCGTCCAGATGGCAACATTGCTGATTCTGGAGCCGATCTTTGAAGCAGACTTCCGGGACAGTTCGTTCGGGTTTCGACCCGGTCGCAGTGCCCATGATGCTCTCGATGCGATTCGTTCGCATCTGCGAAGTGGGAAACGGGAAGTGTACGATGCGGATCTGAAGGGCTACTTTGACACGATCCCACATGAAAAGTTGCTGGCTGCGTTGGAGGTCCGAATCAGTGACCGCAGTGTGCTAAAACTTATCCGCATGTGGCTGCAATGCCCGATCGAAGAAACCGACGAAACGGGTCGCAAGACCCGGCTCAAGCCGACAGCGGGTACCCCTCAAGGTGGAGTGATCTCGCCGCTACTGGCGAATATCTATCTCCACTGGTTTGAGGTGCTATTTTACCGCCATGATGGTCCAGCAAACTGGGCCAATGCTGAGTTGGTCCGCTACGCGGACGATCTTGTCGTGCTCGCCCGCTATCAGGGTGAGCGTCTGAGATCGTGGATCGAGACGACACTGGAAGGCCGCTTTGGCCTAACGATCAACCGCGAGAAGACCAAGGTGGTTTGCCTTGGAGGGATCGGCGGCGAAGGGTTGGACTTTCTCGGTTTCACGATGCGATACGAACGCAGCATCTTGCCGCATACGGATCGCTACCTTCACGTGGGTCCGAGCCGCACGGCGATGGAGCGAGTTCGCATGAAGCTTCGCGAACTCACCTCGCCTCGGATGTGTTTCAAGCCATCGCCTCTGATCATCAGCGAGGTCAATCGTATGTTGTCGGGCTGGAGTCAGTATTTTGGCTACGGTCACCCTCGACGAGCGTTTTCGGCGGTGAACTATCAGACGCTCCGGCGACTGAGCTCTCACCTACGTCGTCGTAGTCAACGTGGTTGTCATCCACCCGGCGGTCGCAGCCTCTACGAACATCTTTATCATCATCTGGGTTTAAAGATGCTTCGGGGACGGAACTGAGCCTGCGTGTGCCTCTTGGCGAAATGCCTTCGGTAAGCCGGATGCGGGAAATCCGCACGTCCGGTTTGAGGAGGGGGGAGGGACGCCAATAGCGTCCCTCCTCTACTCGACTGGCCATCTCATCAGGCTACTTCGGCCCACGGCTCCGACGCGCCGGGATATGGAGTGACAAACCGATGACACCTACCAACAAGCGGAACAGCGTTTATCGTTTGTCGAAGAAAGAAACGCATGCTTGGTCAATTCGTGACACAACGCCGCGACGGAATCGAGAGATTTGCAGAGCCCGATGCTCTGCAGAATTCGCAACTCGTTGGCTTCCAACGGTTTACGATACAAACGATCGCCTCCTCCTCGAACGAGAAGAGCAAAAATATTTGACAAGACCAACCAGCTCTGCAAAAACAGCTTCAACGCCTGGAGAATGCAGTGTTTCTGAAAGGGTAAGCGCAACAGCGCTGGCCGTTCATAGGCCGTTGAAACCCGGGTCACACGATAGACCGGTTCCGTGAGCCTACGGCGGAACAGCGTCGGCCGTTCATAGGCCGTTGAAACGCAGTTGAGACGATCAGCACATCTGGATCCCCTTGGGGCGCAACAGCGCTGGCCGTTCATGGGCCGTTGAAACGAAGGAACTTTTGCGTACGACTTGCATGTTGACGCGTTCCAAGCACAACAGCGGCACAGCCCGTTCGTTGTGTGCTGGTCCGACGAAGAGTTGGGGTAGGGCCGTAGTAAAAAGTCGTGAAGACTTTTGGTGTTTTGCTGCACCGGCCGAAACTCTTAGCGAGTTTCGCTACCCAAAATGAAACGAAGTGTTCCCTGATCGTTATGGTCAAAAATGCCAAAACAACCAACTGCGACGGACCCCAGGGGTGTTTCGTTTCTAAGTTATCGCCGACAGCGATCCTCCGAAGCCGCCAGTCTTGTTCGTGCCCAACGTGAGCGTGGAATCCCAACGTGGCAGGACGTGCATGACCTTGATGAGGAGCATACTTGTAGTGAGTTGCGGCGTGTCCTCAAAGACCCGGCAACTGCAAACGCCGTGATGTGGATTACGCCAGACGTTGCGGAATCATCGATCATTCGTCGAGTGGAAGCTCCCTGCATCATGGATCGAGCCGAGGAGGCAGATTCTTTCTTTGTCATTCCTGTTGCCGCTGGTGGAGCCGACCATTCAACCGCGTCGGATGCGATGGGCGAAGAGCTCTCTCTTTCAACGCTGAAAGAATGGAACATTCGGCCTGTGGAAAACGATCCGGCACGAGAAGTCGACATCCGCGAAATCGCCAACCGAGTCTTGCAACGACGGGTACAAGCAATTCATCGACACTTGGGCGCAGACGAACCGGTCAAGCTGGAGGTATTTGTCCGCTGCCGCCCTCCAATCACCGGCGAGTCGTGGCTTGCTCTCGATTGGATGCACCGATTCGAGAAAAGAAACGCCACGGAGACGGCATGGAATCGGTATCTGCTTCCAGCCATCGAAGACGTGGTCGATACAGTAGAAAGATACGCACCGGGAAGACACATCACCGCTTCTGGCCGACCGTCCATCGGTGCGGCGTTGGCAATGGGACGAGCTTTTCTGGCACCGCGAGGACTTGACGTATCCTGGGAACAGTTGACTCCCGGTGCTGAGCCAACATGCTGGAGTCTGCACGAATCTGCTGAAGACGTTGAACTTGAAACGGCGTACCGCGATGCTGATACCTCAGCGGATGAACTCGCCGTCCTAATCTCTGTCAACGCCGCCGTCGAACCTGCATTTGCAGCTACAAGGAATGAACTTCCCGCTTTTCGAGGCATCGTGAACATTCGTTGCAAAGATGAACGACGCGGAGCCTTGAGCCCCGGTCAGGCAGTGGCAATCGCAAGGCAGACGATCGAGACTGTGCGAGAAGCCCGGCAGACGCTTCGACCACAAGGCACGACGCACATCTTCATGGCCGCCCCGGTGGGACTCGCATTCCTGCTCGGTCAATTGAGCAACACTCTTGGACCCGCTCGAGTCTATGAGCACGTAGAAACTGGCGCAGTGGGCAAGTATACGGAAGGGCCAATATTGAATTCGTGAACTTCCCAATACGTTTCGCTTCAGCGATCGAACACGACTTCCTATTCCAAACATTTTTGCCCCGAAGTGTGTCGCGAAATGTTGGGTGCGGCGTGATGGTATCAACGAGACCAATTTTTAACCGTAGGGAACCAGGTGGGGCATGTTTCTTGCCTATGACATTCGCGGCATTCAATCTTTTATTTTTGCCGTGCCGAATCTTCGCTGCATCATTGGTGCCAGCTCCCTGATTGCCGAATTCGATGCCAACGTTCGCAGCCACTATGGCAAGCAGAAGGTGGTCTATGCCGGCGGCGGTAGCGGTGTTTTGGATCTTGATCAAGACGAAGTAAAAAGTGCCCACAAGAACCGGTCGGCTGCGAATCTCATTCCGATCGCTCAGCAAACGGGAACTCGCTCTGCTGATCCAAGCCTGCTCGGTGCCCTGGCGTTTGGGCGGCGGAAAGCCGCTCGGCCTGGGGCTTTGCCGCGTGACGATCACCGGACTGCTGGATGACCTGGGCGAAGCTCTGGCGGTAGAAGGTTGGAAAATCCAGCCCGGCGCCAACGCCCTGATCATCGAAGGATGGGAGAAAGATGTTGCCGACGATTCCGACCAGCAGGAACGTGTGCGGAAATGGAATGCCAGTCAAGAGCCGGTCGAAAAACTTCGCTATCCGCGGGCGGCGGAAAAGAACCGAAAAGGAGTCACCGTCGGAGGCCACACGTGGTTTTCGCGGCACGCCCGGCCGAAACAAGGTGACAAAGACTCAACTCCCGTGGGGCTGATTGGCAAAGTGGTTCGCGGCGACTTGAAGAAGCAGATGGTCGAAGATGGCGCCGAATTTGACGCAAAGAAAGCAATGGTTGCCGCCCAAGTGTTGCCCGATTTAGAACCGGCCGATCCGAGTGCCGATCTTCTGTACGGCTACGATGGGTTCGCCGAGCGTGGAGGTCTCGATTCGCTGGAAGAGTTCGATCCCCAAAAACATCTGCAAGGCAACCAAAACCGAGGTCCCCGTACACGCCGACAGTGAAATGGTTCTTCCGTGAATTTAGTGGTCGTTCTGCCCGTTCCTACTCCTACTCCTACTCCTCGTGCTCGTGCTCGTACTCGTACTCCTACTCGCTGCGTCGTGTGGCGAGTACGAGCAGGAACCAGATGCATTTGGCCTGAGCGACAGTTCGTTGGGTGCAAGCACGCTGATCGGATTGTTTGTGCGTCGACTGGTCCTGTGTCAGTCGGACCTTCTTCTTGCGCACCGAAGGTGCAGTCGTTTGCTTAGCCCAGTGGCGAGGTTTTGCGAGTCTTGCGAGCAATACCGCTCCCCTGGGACCCACTCGATGGGAAGTGGTTTTGCAGAGGTCACCAGCAGAGGGGCACTCAGGCGGTTTGCTCTGCAAAATCCGTAAACCATACCACCGAAAGAACTTACGACGCCTGCAACGTCTCGAAGGGAAAGATCAACTGGCGAAAATCGTTGACGAGAAAGGGCTGCTCTGCAAAACTGTCAAAAAGAGCAGCAAATCGCAATGTTTCCAGAAGGGTAAGGCGCATCGCGCTCGGTCGTTGATAGACCGTTGAAACGATTCTACCCCCCATTTCCACTCATCATCGGTCGGACCTGCGGCGCATCGCGCTCGGTCGTTGATAGGCCGTTGAAACGAGGAGTCGACGAGCAGTTCTGCCCAAGCCGCTCCATCAGGGCGCATCGCGCTCGGTCGTTGATAGACCGTTGAAACAGGCACATCCATCCTCAACTGTGATACGACACATCTTTGGCGCATCGCGCTCGGTCGTTGATAGACCGTTGAAGTGGGATGCGCGCGCCGACTTGGGGACAAGTCGGCCTACTTGATCGGGGTTATGCTCCGTAGCCGTTCCAGATTCGTATTCCCTTTTTCGGTGGCCTTCGTTTGGCGATGCGGGTTGCCGATAACTTGGTTGTCTTCAAAATCTCGCCGGGACTTGGTGCGATTGTTGGGCAGCGATGGCGCAATCGCCGCAGTTGCTTGGATAGTTTGGCGTCGATTTGTTTGTACAAATCGACGCAATCGGCAACGTGGTAATACCAGACGAACGAATGCAGCAAGCCATTCAAACGATCCACGCGGACTCTTCGCTTGATCGATCTCCGCGGATCGAGCCAGCGATCGATCTGCCGATGCAATCGGCGTAGGTTGGCTTCGCTGGGGGTGATTCCATTGCTGGAGATACGGAATCCCAGGTAGTCAAACGCTTCGGTTGGATAGTCCACCAAGTCGGTCTTGTCGGGGTGGAGTTTCAAGCCAAGCGGCGAAAGAGCGGCGCGTGTTTTTCGTAGCAATCGTTTGCGCTGCCGGTGGTTGTCGGTCAACCAAACCAGATCGTCGGCATAACGCACGAATGTACCCTCCAGCTGCATCATCTGCCGGTCGAATTCGATCAGATACGCGTTGGCCAGCAGCGGTGAAAGCGGACTTCCTTGCGCGATGCCTCGACGGCGCAGCCGCCAACCGCTGGTCAGCCGTACCGCGCTTTTCAGCAACGGCTGCGGTGCTTCGCCTGTCAGCGATTGCAGCCGATTCAGCAGGGTTCGGTGGCGAATGGAATCGAAGAACGAGCGGATGTCGGTCGTGATCACGCAGTGTTGGCCTCGCGACAGCGCGTCGACGACGCTCCGCAGCGCCGTGTGAGCACCGCGCCTCGGCCGGTAGGCATGACTGACATCCGCCATGGCCGGTTCCAGTACCATTTCCCACCGCATTCGGATCGCTTGCAACACGACGCGATCTGCCACGGTCGGGACGTCACCAGTCAACAGCACACCTGCCCAGCGCGCCTTCGGGATCCGCTGAGATCACCCATCCTTACCATCCTTTGCATGCAAAGCGATTCCCGATCCTGAAGTCGCGTCGGGTGCGAGGAGTGGAATGTCTCATTCTCAAAGGTTCCGAGTCAGGCACATTTGCCGTGCCTCGTGACTGGACCAATCACGCCGCGCCCGATGCGTACGTCGATGCGGATGCACCACTAACCATCCTCAGGTTGGAATGCCTCGTGTTCCTCGTCGAGCTACTCAAATCGGTTCAGACAAATGAGATTGATTCATGAATCACACAAGGGTCATATTGCCAATACGACCTTCTCACGTATGTCGCAACCATCGGCACGCCGCGATCGAGCGCGCAGTATCGCGTCTTCAAAAACTGCGAGGAACCACGATGTCCTCTGCACAGTTACAACGCATTCGTTTGGACGATGCCGAGGTCCAACAGTTGGCCATGTTAATCGCCAACATGCTCGAAGATCACTTGCGGGCACCGACAACTTGTGGAGAACCAATCGCACAACTACCGGAGGATCGCTTTCATGACGACGACCAGCAAGATCACCGACACCCATACGCAGAAGACAGCCTTCGTCTACATTCGGCAGTCAAGCATGGGGCAAGTGAGACATCACCGAGAAAGCACTGAACGACAGTACGCCCTGCAAGAAACGGCACGATCACTGGGTTGGCATTCCAATCGAATCAAAGTACTGGACGCTGACCTTGGGCAATCAGGAACATCAACGACAGATCGGTCCGACTTCAGAGCCCTCGTAACCGATGTGTCACTCGGCAAGGCGGGCGCGGTGCTTGCGATAGAAGCTTCACGCCTGGCAAGATCCAATGCTGACTGGCATCGCTTGATCGAAATTTGTGGCATCACCGGAACATTGATCATCGATGAAGATGGCTGTTACGACCCCAGTGATTTCAATGATGGATTGCTCTTGGGATTGAAGGGAACCATGGCTCAAGCAGAATTGCACTTCATTCGTAGCCGGCTGCAAGGTGGGAAGCTGAACAAAGCCCAGAAAGGAGAACTGCGGTTTCCGTTGCCAGTGGGCTACGTTTGCGACGAGGCGAATCGAATCGTAAAAGATCCGGATGCTCAAGTTCGCTCTGCCATTGCACTCGTCTTTGAAACTTTTCAACAGACCGGCTCAGCCTACGCCGTTGTGCAGCGTTTCGCCCGGGAAAAACTGCTGTTTCCCAAACGCAGCTACGGTGGCGCGTGGGCCGGCAAACTGCAATGGGGGCGTCTTACCGACAGCCGTGTTCTGTCCATGCTCAGGAATCCATCTTACGCTGGCGTGTATGCCTTTGGCCGTTACCAGAGCGTCAAAGAGATACTCGAGGACGGCGAAGTACGTTCCAAGATCACACGCATGCCGCGCGACCAATGGCTCGTCGAGATTCTTGACCACCACGACGGCTACACATCGTTTGAACAACATCTCAAGAACTTGGATACTCTTGAGCGTAACCGAACCAATCCCAAGGAAGCCGTCTTGAGTGGACCTGCACGCGAAGGACTTGCCCTGCTGCAAGGCTTATTGATCTGTCGTTGCTGCGGTCGCCGGTTAACGGTTCGATATCGAGGGAACGGTGGAATCTATCCGATCTACGAGTGCAACTGGCGAAAGCGAGAAGGGCTCTCGAAGACTTCCTGCCTGTTGGTTCAATGCGGACACGTGGATCGCGCGATTGAAAGACGGGTCATGGAAGCGATCGATGAAGAACAGCTCAATTTGGCATTGGATGCGTATGACATCGTGCAACAGCGTCAACAGCAGATTGACAGTCAGTGGAAACTGCGACTGGAACGAGCGGAATATGAAGCTCAATTGGCGCAGCGACGTTACGAAGAAGTCGATCCGTCCAATCGTCTCGTTGCTTCGACGCTTGAGCAACGCTGGAACGATGCACTGATCGAACTTGAAGACGTCCGCAATCAGATCGCCGACTTGCAACAACAGAACACACTGATTCAACCTTGGCAGCGCGAGGAGGTATTAAAACTCTCTGAGGATCTACCGCGCCTTTGGAAAAGCGAAGGGGTTTCATCAAAAGATAAGAAACGCATTCTTCGTCTTCTCATCCAAGACATTACACTTGAGAAGCCACAACGTTCTTTGGCTGTTCTTCATGTGCGTTGGCAAGGTGGCTTGTGCGAGGATCTGCACGTCGAACTGCCACGTCCGTCAGCTGAACGTTGGCGACACAGCGACGCGTTAGTCGAGCGAGTGCGCGAACTAGCCCGTACACAGTCCGACCCGGAAATCGCCGACATCCTCAATGCCGAGGGGCTCCAGAGCAACAAAGGTAACGCCTTCACTCGTTCGAGCATCTCATGGATTCGCCACAAGCACCGGATTCCGCCAGCCGATAAGAAGAAGCCAGAGGAACTGACCGTCAAGGAGATCGCCGCGCAATTTTGTGTCAGCAAAGGCGTTGTCTACTACTGGATTGCCCGCAAAATCATCCCTGCCCGTCGCCTGAATCAGGGGACTCCCTATTGGATCACCATCACCGATTCGAAGCGAAAACAGCTTGAAAAGTGGGTCCAAGGGTCCTCACGAATCGAATCCCCGTAGTCTTTATCAGCCACCAGAGTCCGAATGCTTATTGAAGGAGGTGCAGTATGCCGCCAACGTCGGGATTCCGAGCGGACGCATGCGACCGTCCGGTTTGGGAATTTGGACTCGGCGAACCGCATCGGGCTTGTAGCTCTTGCTGCGTAAGTCTTCTTGAAGCTGCTGCAAAAATCCGTCGACGCCTCCAGACGATTCTTCGACGTCAACGAATGTGACATCGTCCACGCCGGGGGCAGTCTTGGTCTTTCGCACCAAGCGCCAAGCCGATTGCAGCACATCCATCCGATAGATTCGATCGTACAAGGCGTAAAATCGAAACTTGGGTTCCTGCTTCGCTTTCTGGCTCAGCTTCATTCGCAAACGCGAGACTTTCAGAGGGAGACCGGTTCGACCACAGGGGTCAACCGGCTCGGCTTCGTCTTCCGTAGTGGACATTTTTGTCAAGCGGATCTCAAAACGTAATGGAACGAAACACATCCTTCGTCAGGCCCCTTCGCTCGTCGGGCATTACCCCAAGTCATCACTACTATGAGCCTGTCCGACTCCCGGACCGGCCGCAACGTGGTTATGGATTCCCACGAAGTGTTGAGCTGGGACTCACCGGCACGGGTCTCCCAGGTTCCTAGCTGATCTTTCGGTGCCCGCTGTCCCCTTTCACCCCGCCAAGTCGGATCGCTGCACATGTTCGTTGCTTGGCGACCCGTGATGGCTTCACTTCATTCGGCAAGTTGGCCACTTGGAAGTACGTGTAACGAGGCCGAACCGGGTTCACGCTGACGCATTACGGCTGACACCTTCGCTGGATCGAGGGCTTCGGTGACCAGGTTGCCCCGAGAACACCGCCTCGCCAGCTACACGGCTAACGAACAATTACCATGCTCAACTCCTTTCATTTGAGTAGATCAGCCAGACTTCGCCTGGCGCACCGAAGGGCACGAAGAACGCGAAGGTGCCGAGTTGAAAAACAGATACTGGGCCGCGGCAACGCATTTCACACGAAGAAAGCGGAAGTTTTTGACAGAATGAACAGGATCAACGGGATGGTGCTCTCATCCTGTTGATCCCGGCAGGATGTTCTGCAAACCGCAAGGTGCACTCCGTGCGCACTGGGCCCAAATCGAGGGTCCATCCGGGATTATCGTGGGTAGAGATCGAGACGCAAGCGCCTCCTGGCTTGTTGCGAGACACGGACAATATACGTGTGGTGACGTGATAAAGTTATCTTATGGGAAATAATGGCCTATTGCGCCAATGGAACACGAACTATTTGCCCTACCGCCCGTTCGATGGTTGGCGGCGGGATTTCGAGATCATTATTTCTTCCAGTGCTCAGCAATAGCGCGAAACTCACGGTAATTGAACAATGAATAGCCAGGGTGTCCCAACTGTCCAGCTCGATTGCATGCACGAAATAATGCACGAAATGGGTGCAAAATGAGCCTAAAGGATGAAGGATATGGAACGTCAAACCCCGTAAAACACGGTGTTTTAGCGCTTCCCTGCCCCGTACGCACCGAAGGTGCAGTCGTTTGCCTCGCCCTGGGCTGGGCAAAGTGCAGGGCCTTTGGCCCGAAGAACCAATCCTGGTCGCTTCACCGATTTTTCGGGCGGACAGTTTTATTCGACTAGCGTGTCTGCACCCAGCTACGGCACGGCTTGGCGACCTCCGTCCGTGATTTCGCTGGCGATCTTGCCGGCTGTTTGGATCACCGGCGCGATGCCGACTCCGTGCATGGCGTTGTTGATCAGCGACAGATTGGGAAGTTTTTGGATCTCCTCTTCGATCCGCTGAATCCGTTGCAAGTGCCCAACGTGATACTGGGGCATCGCGTGGTTCCAACGAACCACATGGGACAGCGTCGGTTGGCCCGAAAGCCCGATCAACTCTTCGAGTTCCCCTCTCGCTAGCTGCACCAATTCCGAATCGCTTTGCGCCAGCAGTTCGGGTTGCAGCATGCCGCCGACGAAAACTCGAATCACCACATGATCATCCGGAGCGCGGCCGGCAAACTTGTTGCTGGCAAAACTGGCCGCCAAGATCTTTCGTTTTTCACAGGGGGGGACGACGAAGCCGAAGGTGCGAATGTCGGCTTGGACGTCGCTGCGCCGCACCGCCAGAACGACAATCGCCGCCGAAGCCGATTCAATCGCGCCGAGTTCACTGGCGGCAATCGGCGCGATCGAAGTGAGCAGACGCGCGGCGGCCGACGGCGGCGTCGCGACGACAACATGGTCAAACGATTCCGGCGGTCCATCGGTTTGCAGCTGCCAGTCCGATTCACCACGCCGCAGCGATGTCACCTCCGCAGCGGTACGAATGGTTTCGGGAGGCAATTGAATTCTCAGCGACTCGATCAATTCGATCATCCCCCCCCGGAAAGCGCGGAATTGTTCGTAGCGGGCGCCGCTGCTTGCCCGTTCCACCGAATCCTTTCCTGAACGTCGCCTGGACATCGTTGCTCGGGCAAGCGAACCGAACTCTTGTTCCATTTCGACAAGCGGCCCCATTGTCGCCTTCATGCTCAGCCGGTTCACGTCGGCAGTATAGATGCCGGCGACCAGCGGACCGATGATCCGATCCAGAGCTTCGCGTCCCAGACGCCGGGTCACAAACTGGGCAACGCTGACGTCGGCTTGTTCGTCATCGGGGATCACCCGTTTGATCCAAGGTTCGGCCATGAAACGAAGTTTTCCTTTCCACGACAGCAGCGGTGTGGTCAGGATGGAGGCGAACTTGGTAGCCCGCATCAATACCAATCCGTCGGGAAGATCGAACAGTCGGCCACGGTGAACGATGCGCGCGCCGCGGCCTTCGGCTTGCGGCAAAATCAGCCGATCTTCCACACCGATTTGGCGGAGCAGATCGAGTGCCGCGGGCGGTTGGATGGAGAACATGTCCGCGCCGCAGTCAATCAGAAAATCCCCTTTCCGGATCGTGTCGATCACTCCGCCCAAGCGATCGGACGATTCCAGTAAAGAAAGTTGCAGCGAACGATCGGCCAAGTGCAACCTGACCGCGGTAGAAAGCCCCGAAAGTCCCCCGCCGATGATGGCGACGCGGCGAGTCGACTGGTCGCTCAAGATTCCTGATTCTCTTGTTGGATCGGGCGATGCGAGTGGTTTGTCACCGCCAAAGATGCGGGTTTCAGCGTAGCGGAAGTCGCCAAGACTTTCTGCGATTCACTGGCGCGGACGAAACTCTTGGCGAGTTTGCTACCCTAAGATCCGCTGTGACAACTGGCAAGAGACTAACGGCTTCCCTGGCGGGCTCGTCGGTCTCGCTCGGACATCTCCTCTTCGTAGTTGTAATCCTCTTCCATGTCCTCCATCTCTTCTTCCATCATTTCCTCCATCATCATTTCGTCGTAATCGCCGTACTCCGAGTCGAACCCGCCCGGGCCGCGCCGATTGTTGCTGGCCAGTCCAAGGTTCATGCCGGCAGTGGCGGCGAATTGTTCCAGGTTGGGCGCGATCCCAGCAATCATCGTCTCAACGGCGGCGTGAAAATTGCCTTCATCCTGAGCGAATTCCAGGGACTGCAACAACGGTTGCACCATCGAAAACATGGCCAATTCGGCCATCAGCGCACCTTCGGTTTCTTTTTGCAGTTCCAACTTGGCCGACGCGGCATTTTCTGCCCACGATGTTGCCAATGATTCGGTGACCCAGAAACCTTCGACGTTCTTGAGTTTCATGGTGGATTCGTGACTGCCTTGCGACATCTTCACTTCGGCTGCATCGGCCGATTCGGAAACCACGCTAAAGTGACGAGGAACGTTCGCCTCGTGCTGGCTGGACGCTGCCACGTAAGGCGCGATGGCTGCGTTTCGTTGGGCAAGCCACTGTCCGAACTCCATCGATTGAAGGTTCGATAGTTGCATCGCTTGCGGATCCAGACCCTCCCGCAGTGTTCCGGCCGTCAGCAACACAACTTGCTTCAAGGTATCAAGGTCGTCGGGATCCATCTGCTGAAAACGGGGATGGGAAAAGACCCAGTTCTGCCGCGTCACGATCAAGTCGCCGATCTTGTGAAGGCTGTTGACAATCGCTTCCCATCCGGCTGGATCGATCTTGGCGGCAACCAGCTTGGCGATTTCGTCCACGTCCTTGCGATAACTTGGGGGCAACGAATCGTAAATCGCGATCAGGTGGCCGTTGGCGATTTGCTGATCACGATGTTCGATGAACTGAGCCACCTTCGCACCGGCAACCGGTTTGCTGTAGGCGGGAGCAGGTGGCAGTGTGGGTAGCGGACTGGGCGCCGGAGCGGCGGCCGCGGCAGCCAACCCCATCAGTTCATCCACCCGCGAAGTACGGTTCTGCTGAATCTTTTCCCAAAGCTCCCGGGCCTGAATCCGGCTCTCGGAACGCAACAGGTCCAGCGGCACGGTCACTCGTCGAGTCCCGTCGATTTCCAACACGACACTGTCGTTCCACATTCCCAGCATCTTGGCTTCGATCGACTGGTTTCCGTTGAGGCTGGTCCAGGTTTCGGCCGAAGCAGTGCTTGGGCCAAGGACCGAGGAAACGACGAGCGTGACGGGAAGATACAACCCGAAGAGTTTTGCCCGTGAAGACGGCTGCGTTTGAGGTGACATCACGACCGCTGCGATGATGGAGGGAAGGAAGAAAATCGATTCGCTGCACCACATTCGCCGGCACCTTACAAAATTCGCCGGCACCTTACAAAGAAAGCATGGTGGAAGACGCCACGCGTCAGCGAAGAACCCATTATATTGTGTCTGCGCAATAAATGCGGCCCGAAAAAAACGAGGATAGTCACATTGAGTGAGACGATCGGCTCGGCAGCCTTGGACGCCGAAGAAACTGCGGGACTACGAGAAAAGCTCTACAACGCGACGATTGTGGAGCGAATCGACGTTCACGATGATCTGGCTCGATTTCGAATCCGCCCCGACGCCGGAGTCCCCCCTTTTGAACCTGGGCAATACGTTGCACTCGGTTTGGGCAATTGGGAACCGCGACTGGAGGGGACTCAGCCGGAAGAAGTCGCCGAGAAAAAGCTCCGCAAGCTCTCGCGCCGAGCCTATTCGATCGCCTGTCCAATGATGCTGGATGGCGAACTGGCGCCGGTCGATTCCATTGACTACTTCGAGTTTTACATCACCTTGGTGCGGCAATCGGACTCACCCGACAAAAAACCGCCAGTGTTGACGCCGCGGCTATTCAAACTTGCCGCCGGCGACCGGATCGAGGTTCAAAAAAAGATCACCGGCCACTACACGCTGGGCGAAATCGAGCCCGACGATACGGTGTTGATGCTGGGTACGGGTACCGGCGAAGCACCGCACAATGCGATGGTGACGAAGCTGCTGGCAGACAATCATCGAGGCACGGTGGTCAACGTGACCAGCGTTCGTCGCAGCGCCGATCTGGCCTACGCGGTCGAGCATCGGGAACTGATGAACCGGTTCGACAACTACCGCTATCTCCCGTTCACAACCCGCGATCCCGAAAACATCGATCCGAACCATCCGGGATACGTCGGCAAACAATACTTGCAGGACTTGTTCACATCGGGCCAACTTGCCGAGGCGGCTGGCGATCCGCTGTCGCCCGAAAACACTCACGTCTTTTTGTGCGGCAACCCGGCCATGATCGGCTACGTGCCTCCCGGTGCCGAACCGCCGGCGACACCGGGGATGTTGCCCCTGCTGCAAGAGGCAGGGTTTTCCAATGAGGCAGACTGTCGCGGTGCCGGGTGCATTCGATTCGAGAAGTACTGGTGAAGTTGGCCAACGCCTATCGACATCTGCTCCCAACCCGCTAAAAAACGAGCCTATTGTTTCGTCCGAGCTTGTGAACTGCCGTTGTTGATCTTCCCGTCTCCGAGGAACTCATGGATCTGTCCAAAACGATTGCTTTGATTCTCGGCGGCGGCCGTGGAACGCGTCTTTTTCCTTTGACCAAGATCCGCGCGAAACCGGCAGTGCCGTTGGCGGCCAAATACCGGTTGATCGACATTCCGATCAGCAATTGCATCAACAGCGGTTTGAATCGAGCCTACGTGCTGACCCAGTTTCTCTCGGAAAGTTTGCACCGGCACCTCCGGCAGACTTACCACTTTGATCACTTCAGCGGCGGATTTGTGGAACTGTTGGCGGCTCAGGAAACCGTCGATGAGGGTTCCGACTGGTACGAGGGCACGGCCGACGCGGTGCGAAAGAACCTGGTTCACTTGGAGGAGAGTTGGATTGAACATGTTTTGATCCTGTCGGGTGACCAGCTTTATCGAATGGACTTCCGCGACATGATGCGGACTCACGTGGAATCGGGCGCCGATGCGACCATCGCCGGCATCCCGGTATCACGGCAAGATGCTTCGTCCCTTGGCATCATGCAGGTCAATGACGCAGGCCGCGTGCGAGGTTTTGTCGAAAAGCCACAAACGGAAGAACAGATCGCTTCAGTGCGGATGGAGCCCAGCTGGATTGACGCTCGCGGTATCCCCAGCAACGGCCGCGATTGCCTGGCCAGCATGGGGCTTTACATCTTCAACAAGTCGATGATGGTGGATCTGCTGCGCAGTACCGAGCATCAGGATTTTGGCAAGGAGGTGTTTCCCGAAGCCATCAATTCGCACCACGTCCAAGTGCATTTGTTTGACGGGTACTGGGAAGACATCGGAACCATCCGCGCTTTTTACGAAGCGAACTTGAGCCTGGCCAGCAAGTCGCCTCCCTTCGATATCCGCAATCGCGACGCGCCGATCTACAGCCGGCCTCGCTTCCTGCCGCCGACGATCATGGGCGATGCAAAGATCTCTGGCAGCTTGATCGCCGACGGATGTCGAATCGGCGACAACGTGACGATCCAAAACAGCGTGATCGGGCTGCGCACCGTGATCGGTGACAACGTGACGATCAAAGACAGCGTGGTGATGGGAGCCGACTATATCGAGCCGACCGATTCCCAGGTGCCGGGAGTGTTGCCGGTTGGAATCGGTGACGGAAGCACTATCGCCGGAACGATCTTGGACAAGAACTGTCGGATTGGATCGAACGTCAAAATCACCAACGCGGCGGGTGTCGAGAATCAGGGAGAGGATGAGGCGTTGCAAGTTCGCGAAGGTATCCCCATCGTGATCAAGAACGCCCAAATCGAAAACGGCTTTGAAATGTAACGCGAAAACATTGAAGTTCGGGCTCGCCGACTTGTCTCAAGCTTGTCCCCAAGTCGGCGGGCACTCTTTGCACCAAAAACCATCGAAAAATCGCCCATTTCCTGCAAATCGCCTCGATTCTCCTGCGGCGAAAAGGGCGTCGAACAGCTAAACTAACAATCCCGCCTTTCACCTCCCCCCTTCCCCACCCAATCGCGTTTCGACATGCAACGTGTCTTCGCCTCGATTCGATCTTGGTGCTGCGTCGCAACGATGGCGGCGTGGGGAATGATTTTTTCGCCAGCCGATATGGCTGGCGCGGCGTCGCCGGTCAGTTTCGAGCTGGATGTACAGCCGATTCTTACCGCTCACGGCTGCAATGCCGGTGCATGTCATGGCAAGCAGCGCGGACAAAACGGATTTCAACTTTCATTGCTCGGCTTTGATCCTGAATTTGATCACCGTTCCTTGACGCGGGAAGCGCGTGGCCGGCGCCTGTTTCCCGCGGCGCCAGAGGAAAGCTTGTTGCTCCGCAAAGCGACTGCTGCGGTACCTCACGGAGGCGGCCGTAAAATCAACCGGGACTCCGATGCCTATCGAATTCTGCTCGACTGGATACAGCAGGGCGCGCAGCGCAGCGTCCCCAACCAACCGCAGCTCGATCGCGTTTCCCTGGAACAATCTGAATTCACTTTGCAACCGGACCAGCGGCAGTCGCTGCGTGTGATTGCCCACTACAGCGACGGCACAACGCGCGACGTGACCCACGTGACGACGTACCTGTCCAACGACGATACGGTCGTCTCGGTCGATTCATCTGGTCAAATGCAGGCTGGATCATTGCCCGGCGAAACCGCAATCATGTCGCGCTACATGAATCACATCTGCGTTGCCGGCGTGGTCATCCCCCAATCTCAACCCCTTCCCGATCAACTCTTTGCCGACTTGCCGCGCCATGGATTCATTGACGATCTGATATACGCCAAGTTGCAGAAACTGGCGATTGAGCCGTCGCCGCCAGTGTCGGATGGCGAGTTCATGCGCCGAGTCTATCTCGATTTGATCGGACGCCTGCCGTCGGCCGATGAGGCGAAGCAGTTTCTCGATTCGACCGATGCGGACCGGCGCGAGGGGCTGGTGGATCAGCTGCTGGATCGTGCTGAATACGCCGACCACTGGGCGGGCTACTGGGCCGACCTGTTGCGTCCCAATCCGTATCGCGTCGGGATCAAAGCGGTGTTGAACTATGACAACTGGATTCGCAGCCAGTTTCGCGACAACGTTTCGTACGACGCGTTGGTTCGCAAGCTGGTCACGGCCACCGGCAGCACTTGGCACAACGGCGCGGCGACACTGTATCGCGACCGTCGCAGCCCCGATGAAGTTGCCACGATGATCAGCCAGTTGTTCCTGGGCATTCGGCTGGAATGTGCCAAGTGTCATCATCATCCGTTTGAACAATGGAGCCAGCGAGACTTTTATTCCTTCGCCGCCTATTTCGCGAAGGTCGGACGCAAGGGTACGGGACTGTCGCCGCCGATTTCGGGAGGCGAAGAGTTCATCTATGCATCCAACCGGGGTGAAGTGAAACATCCGCTGACGGGCGAAACGCTTTCGCCAACACCTTTGTTTGGTGCGGTCGACGCGGTGGATGATGAGACCGACCCGCGCGAAACGCTCGCCGATTGGATGACTTCACCAGAGAACGATTACTTTGCCAAAGTGCAAGTCAATCGTGTTTGGGCAACGCTGATGGGACGCGGATTGGTTGAACCGGTGGACGATCTGCGGAGCACCAATCCGCCCACCAATCCTGAATTGTTGGATTCGCTGGCCAAAGAATTTCAAGCGTCAGGCTATGACCTGAAAAAACTGCTTCGAACGATCACGCTGTCACGCGTCTATTCTCACAGCAGCCTGCCCACCGAGTCGAATGTTTCGGATCGAGTCAACTATTCTCGGCACTATCGTCATCGGCTTCGCGCCGAAGTTCTGTTGGACGCGGTTGCCGACGTTACTGAGACGCCAACAACCTTCCAGGGATTGCCGCCTCAATCGAGAGCCAATCAGATTTGGACTCATCGCGTCGATTCGCTTTTCCTGGACACCTTTGGTCGACCCAATGAAAATCAGGATCCACCTTGCCAGCGAACGCCCGATGCGACCGTCACGCAGGCATTGCACTTGATGAATTCCGCTCAATTGGACGGACGAATCCGCAGCGACGATGGCCGCGCCGCGCGTTTGGCCGGGAGCGAATTGAAACCGAACGAGATCGCAGAAGAATTGTACTTGACGATCTACGCGCGCTATCCCACCGATGCGGAACTTGAATACGCGGTCCAGCTGATCGGATCGGCTGAATCTCGTCGCACCGTGATCGAAGATTTGATGTGGGCCATGATGAACTCGCCCGAATTTTCGATTCAAAATTAGTTTGGTATCTCCGAGAAATGAAATGAACCCAATGGCACGACGAAGACGAAACTGCGAGGGACTTTCACGTCGCGATAGCCTGAAACTGGGACTGGGCGGTTTGGTTGCCGGCGGGCTGAGCGGGATGCTTCGCGCCACCGCGGCCGCGGCTGGCGAATCGGCGAAGATCCAAAAGCAGGCCGACGCTTGCATCTTGATCTGGATGGACGGCGGCCCCAGTCACTACGAAACGTTTGATCCCAAGCCGGATGCGCCGGCCGAAATTCGCGGACAGTTTGGAACGATCGCGACTCAGACGCCCGGAGTTCGTTTCTCACAACCGATGAAACGATTGGCGGCGATCTCCGATCAACTTGCGATCGTCCGCTCCATCCGCCACGACCAAGGCAATCATGGTGCCGGCAATCACTACATGATGACCGGCGCGCCGCCGCGGATTCCGGTTGGCTGTGGCGCGTTTGTCAGTTTTCATCCCAGTTTGGGAAGTGTTGTGTCAGCCGAAGTCGGCGCGCCGCATGGTATTCCGGCATACTTTTCGATCCCCAACATGTCACGCAGTGGCGGGCCGAATTTTTTGGGCGCCAGACACGCGCCGTTTGTAGTTCCCGATGATCCCAACCGGTCGAATTTTCGTGTTCGTGATGTGACCATCCCCAGCGGTCTGACCGACGATCGTTTTCAATCGCGACAACAGATCCGCAGCCAAATCGACAAGATGTTGCGGATCACCGACGCGGCCGCCGGCGACCCCGCGATGGCGGCCGATGAGTTCTTCGTGCAGGGGATGCAGTTGATCAGCAGCCCGGAAGCACAGGCTGCTTTTGACATCCACCGCGAACCCGACGAGTTGCGCGACGCCTACGGCAGGCATTCGTTCGGACAGCGCGCGCTTTTGGCCAGGCGGTTGGTCAGCGCTGGCGTGCCGTTCATCACCCTGTACCACGGCGGCTGGGACCATCACACCGACATCTTCAAGAGTTTTGATTCGAAGATGCCTCCTTTTGAATCGGCAATCGCGGCGCTGATCGAAGACCTTCGAAATCAGGGCATGTTGGAAAGAACGCTGGTGATTGCGCTGGGGGAATTCGGGCGCACCCCAAAAGTCAACGACCGCGGCGGGCGAGACCATTGGTCCAACGCGATGAGTGTGATGTTTGCCGGCGGAGGCACTCCGGGCGGACAAGTCATCGGTGCCACCGACCGGCAAGGCTACGCGGCGATCGAAAGAGTACTTTCGCCAGAGAACTTTGTTTCGACTGTCTATCGAAAGTTGGGAATCCATCCGGGAAAAGTTTTGTACACTCCCGAAGGACGCCCGACGCATTTGGTCAGCGATGCAACGCCCATTTCTGAGTTGATGGGATAGTGGTTTTGAACTGCGGGAAGAACTGGCCGACGTTTCCTTGTGTGCTTGGGACAAAAGGCGAGTTGGTGACAGCCGGGCTGTTGCTGGCAATTGTCTTTTCCACCTCCCACGCGCACGCCCAAGTGACGCTGGATCGTCTTTATCCGCCTGCTGTTGCCGTTGGTGGCGAAACAACGATCGCCGCGGAAGGCAAATTCCCCACCTGGCCGGTGCAGATTCATTGTGACCGAGACGACCTGAAAGTAGTGGCCGAAAAGGATTCCGGCAAACTGCGCGTCACCGTTGCCGCTCAATCGCCGCCGGGTGTCGCGTGGATTCGATTGCACGACAAGACGTCGGCTTCCAAGTTGGTGCCGTTGTTGGTGGAAACGGCTGAGCCATTGGTAGAAAAGGAACCCAACAACCAGATCGATCAGGCAACCTCCGCGCCGCTGCCCAGTGTATCGGTTGGCCGGCTGGAAAAATCGGGAGATGTCGATTCCTATCGGATCACCGTCCATTCGGGTCAAACCTTGGTTGTTTCCGCGGCCGCTCACCAAATTCTTCGTTCGCCGATGGACGCGGTGCTACAACTGGTCGACGCGCGCGGCAACGTGCTGGTCCAATCCGATGATGCTCGCGGCCGCGATCCTCAGATCGTCTACTCCTGCCAACAAGACACCGATCTGATCATTCGCATTTTTGCGTTTCCGGAAACGCCCAACAGCACCATCGGGTTTGCCGGTTCCAAAACCTTTGTCTATTCGCTGAACATCACGACCGATGCGATCGTGGATCACTGCTTGCCGCTTCTTGTCGCCGAACAGGGAACTGTCGCAAGCCGCCCGTTCGGTTGGAATCTGCCGGCAAAGTTGGAGGTCCAACGGGCCGCTGCAACCATGGTCTCGCCGGCGTCGGCATACGTCGCGAACTTGCCACGGTGGCAGTGGCAAACGTCTCTGCCGGGCAAATGGAATCACGTTTTTGATTCGGCGGGCGACTCACCGTCAACCACCGATCTGCCGTGCGTCTTTTCTGGGCACATCAGCAGACCGAATGAGGCCGATCGTTTGCGTTTTCGAGTTACGAAAGGCAAAAAGTATCGCGCGGCCGTTCATTCACGCCAATTTGGATTCAATGTTGACTCGGTGTTACGCATCTTGGATGTCAGCAACGGTACCGAGCTGGCTCGAAACGATGATCCAAGCCGAGGCAAGTACGATGCGATGCTGGACTACACGGCCAAGGCCGATGGGGAAGTTCAGCTAGAGATTTCGGATCTGTTGGAGGCGTTTGGTCCTCGCCAAGCCTATTCGGTGACGATTCAAGAAATACAACCAACCGCGACTCTTTCGCTGGCGGCGGATCATTTTGTGGTCAAAGCAGGAGAGACGTTGGAGATTCCGGTGACGATTTCGCGGCGGGATGGATTCAATCAAAAAATCGGTTTGACTCCGCGGAACCTTCCCAACGGTGTTCGCGCAGAAGCGGTCGTTTCGGAAGTCAAGGGTGACACGGCGAAATCTGTCAAACTGAAACTTTCCGCGGACAAAACGTCGTCTTTTCAAGGAACGTTTCAAATCGCCGGCCAGCCGCTCGATTCCGATGGAAATCCGACCGGACAGGCGATCACTGCGACCCACGCCGTGCGAGAACTTGTTTCGATCCAGGATATTTGGCTGACCGTATCGCCCCCGTAATTGTGACACTTGCCCCATGAATCGACCCTTCGGCATCGTCCCATCGTTGTGCGCAGTCGCGCTAGCGACACTCTGCGCCGAAGCGGCGCCCGGTGACCAGCATCCGTTGGCTGCTGCCGGCGTGACCAGTCTGACCAATCCGGATGTGAAGTTTCAGCAAACCGATCGCCATCACGTGGTTTTGAAACGAGCCGATGTGACGGCGATCGTCGTCGACAATGCGGCGATGGACCTGCCGGAGTTGAAGGGACATCGCGCCGGATACAACGGAGTCGCTTCGCTGAAACACCGCGATCGTGAAGCGAATTTGTTCGTTCCCTCGATTGCCGGGTTGAACTTTGAACACATCCATGACGGCACCACGGCCGGTTTGAAAGAAAAATTCGAGCCGCGAAAGTTCCCAATGCAGTTGCGGATCATCGATGACCACACTGTCGAACTGTATCAGCCACCGACCGGCAATTGGAAACTGGAAAGTTGCGGCCGATACGAATTGCTGCCCGACGGAGTGATCGAATATACCTTCGAGTGCATTCCCCGTGCCGGCGGATATCGCAACGGATTCATCGGACTCTTTTGGGCAGGCTATATCCATCAGCCCGAAGACAAAGCCATTCACTTTCGCGGATCGTTGCGCGGCCGTCGTTCGGCGATGTGGGTCAAAGGGGTGACTCCCAAGCATGGTGTCGCCAGCACTCATCCGCCGGCCGGTTACAGTCATCCGATCAAGATCGACGACGATTTTCCGTTGACGCTGGTCAATCATCCGTCTCGGTACGTCCACACCGAGTCGTGGTATTACGGTGTGAGCCATTCGATGGCTTTCGTGCAGATGTTTCGGCCGCGCGATCAGATCTGGTTGGCGCAATCACCCTCGGGCGGCGGCAACGGTAATCCTGCCTGGGATTTTCAGTGGTTCATCCCCAACTACAAGGTAGACCAGGCGTACGGATTTCAAATGCGAGCCGCCTACCTGCCGTATCAATCTCAAGAACAGATCATCGCCGCAACCCAAAAGCACCGCGATGCACTGGCCAATCGATGAACCACTGTAGGCCGACTTGGGGGCAAGTCGGCCTACGGTTGGCGAATCGGCGGCAGTTGGTCGACGAATCCGGCGTCGGTGCGATTCAATTCTTCGATCGTGGCCTTTCGCAACTGTCTCAACCGTCGACGGTGGCTGGGATCAGCGGCGAGGTTTTCTAACTCTTCCGGATCGGTGTCCAAGTCGTACAGTTCCTCGACTTCGCCCTGGACCAGCGTACGAATGTATTTGAAACGGCCGTCGTGAAGCGAAACGTACCAGGGAACGCCAGCGACTTTCTCCAGTTCAGCGCGATCGGTAGGAATTTCGTTCGTATCCGAACCGTACTTGCGAGCCGTGAAAGTGGTCAGCAGCGGCCGCTGCCAGTTCTGATCGGGATGGTTCAACAGGGGAACGATCGATCGACCATGCATCGCCCAAGGCAAATCGATTCCAGCAAACTCAAAAAAAGTGGGCACCAGGTCGGGGCCGCCGATCGGAGTGTCGCAGACTTTTCCCTTCGGAAGGCGGCTGGGCATCGACACGATCAACGGGCTGCGAATATTTGCATCGTAGGGCGCGACTTTGGTTCGAAAGCCGTGTTGGCCAAATGCGAAACCTTGGTCGGAGGTGAAAACGATCAACGTGTTGTCGTACTGCCCCGTTGAACGGAGAGTTTCAACTAGCTTGCCGACCGATTCGTCCAGCGCCAACACACCTTGGTGATATTGGCGAACCCAATCCTTCAGCGAACTGCCGTGAATCCCCTTGCCGGGACTTTGCTCTCCCGTTGCCCGCCGGCGGCCTTTGAGATGCGGCAGGCCATCGTCGCCGCGATACCAATGGGCAACCGACTGCATGTACGACGGTTTGCCGGTGCGCGGCGGGTAGATGTCTTCGGGAATCGGCACTTCGATCCCGTCGTAGGCTTCCAAGTGTCGCTTTGCAGGAGTGAACGGTCCATGCACCGCACCGTAGCAGAGCCACAAATACCACGGTTTGTCTTCATCACGTCCCTTCCCACGAAGGTACTCGATCGCCCATCGGGTGTAGTTGTCGGTCGTGTAGCCCTCGACCAGCTTTGCCTGGCCACCGTTGAACTCGGTCAGCTGATCTTTGTAGTAGTTGCCGGCGTTGGAAGTGTGTCGCGGTCGGTTCCAAACAATCTGATAGTCCCAGTCACGCCCGAATCCGGTGTCAGTGCCCGTATGCCACTTGCCAATTTGTGCCGTTTGATAACCGTGCCGGCGAAATACTCCCGGCCAAAACGGGCATTTTTCAGGATCGTACTGGCTGCCCGGATAGGTTCCAACCATTCGCATCGATTCGATTGCATGCGGATAGTGCCCCGTCAACAAGCTTGCCCGCGAAGGCATGCACCAGGTGCCGATGTAGGCATACTTGAACCGAACCCCTTCGGCCGCTAGCCGATCGATGTTGGGAGTTTTCACGAAACGATAAGACTCGGGGTAACATCCGATCGTCCGATGAGAATGATCATCGGTGTAGATGAACAAGATGTTGGGCCGGTCGTCTTTTGCAAACAATGTTGTGGTTGTTACCGCGGCTGCGAACAACAACACAAATCGGCAAAGCAGTTTCACCAGGATGCCTCGGATGGGAGTGCCTGAGCCACAAAAAGGAAACGGCAAGTTTACCACGCGGCGGGGCGACCGTCGGCGATTTCTCCGAAATCGCAACGCCTGCGCGGAAGTGGCTTGGTACGGCAGCAGCGAAAGTCGCCGAGACTGGCGACTTTCGCTACCCGAAGATCAAACTGGAAGAGTGCGTCAATTTTGCGATGCCAGTTCGGAGAACTGGCCAACGGTTAGTCTTCTTGTTTGTATTGGCCGGACAGCATCGATTGCGCATAGACCGCCAGCTCCGAAAACTCGCCATCGGTAGCGATCATTGCTTGAGTCGGCATTCCGAAAGTCACCTGCTTGATCGCCAACATTCCCGGTTCCGAATAGGCTCGCATCGAAAAGGGGATGTCCGAAATTCCGTCCAGGAACAACAATTCTTCTTCCATTTCCTGCGCTGCAATTTTGGCGATTCCCAAGTCCACGCTGTGGATCAATCCATAGACCGTTCCGTCGGACGCCACCGAAAATTCTCCTCGCAACGAAGGCTTGAACATCATCAGCTCGCCCGCCCCTTCGATGTCGATCGAAATTTTGTTTCCGGAGGTCGAGATCTTCACGTTGCCCAGGGGAGTTTCGTTGGTCCAATCGCCATTGGGCAAACCGGTGGAGCTGTGCGGAAGGAACTGGGGCGCGGGAGTCGGTCGACGGGGCGGCGCGCTGGCAGGCTGCACATAACCGGTCCTGTTGGCAGCCGTGGCATACTGCGGAACAGTCAAGGGTTGATAGTTGAATGCTGATCGCGAATAAGGATGCGTTTTCGTGGTGTTTGGCAATTGCGCTTCTTGACAGTGGTTCGGGCAATTTTTGCAGGTGGCTTGCCCGTTTTTACCATCCTCCGAACCGTCGGCCGCCGTTGGCTCCGACGACAGAGAGATCCAAATCAATGCTGCCACAGAAATTCCAGCCAGCGTCCGTACATAGTTGTTCTGCATCCACATGGGTCAATCATCCTTTGATAGTGGGAACCGAATGAAACTCCTTTTTTTCGGAGCGGCCCAACAGCCTATCGCGGATCGGCCCACCCGCCGAGACCAATTTGTTTTGCATGCAAAGACGTGTAGCGAAGATGTCGATCACTCGGTTTCCGCGGCCTCGCTGACCGGTTCATCATCGTCGGTCTTTTCCAACAACCACCACTCAAAGAAACGGTAGATCTGTTCGTTGGATTGTTCGTTTGGCCCGTGCGTGTCGCGGTTGGTCATCGCGACACGATTTTCGTAGCCCAACAAACGGTTGACCGCGATGGCGTGGTTGAGCGCCGGCCAACGTTCGGGCAAGTCGGCTGTTCCGCCCGAAACCAGCAGCGGTCGCGGCGCCATCAACGCGTGCAAGTCGACCAGGTCCATCTCGCTGTCGATCAGTTCCTTGTAAGCCCCGGTTCGCTCGGCGCCTTCACTGGGCAAACGGCGAAATCGTTGAGGCTTATCGGGATCGACCGAAGTGCCGAGCTCGAATCCGAGGTACCACTCGTCCCAGTAGTTGACGCTGCCGCCGGGGTTTTGTTTGCGACGGTCTCGTTCATCAAAAACAATTCCCGCGTCCGACCAGACGGCGCAAGCGAACTTGTCGTACAAACAGGAAGCGAACAACGACCATTTGCCGCCAAAGGAGTGCCCGACGATACCAATTCGATCGGGATACACTTCCGGACGACCGGACAGGAAGGTGTGCGCGTTGGCGGCGGCGTAGGCGAGCGCGGAAATGGGTTGAACGTCAATCGGTTTTCCTTCGGAACCAAAGTATTGCCCGCGATGACCCGCTTTGTGGTAGTCCTCGAAGTCGACGCCAGAATTCGGCTTGCCAATCGAAAGTGTCACAAAACCTCTCTTGGCCAACTGCCAGCCGAAGTCACGCAGCTCCATTCCCAGCCCCGCGCCAGTCTGTGCGTCGTAGTAGGGAACCACCACCGCGGGAAACGGTCCGTCGCCATCGGGAATCAACATGAAAGCATCGACCATTTCTCCGCCGACTCCGATTTCGATTCGAAGCTGACGTTGAGTCACGTTGTCGCGGCGGCTGACTTGCACTGATTCCCAACTCGGCTTTTCGATCAGCTCCGGCCAGCGGCCCATGATGTCGTGCCAGCTGTCCAGAATCTCTTCGCGACGTCGCAGCCAATCCTCGGGTGAATCCACTTCACTGCCGTCGGTAAAGACCAGCGGTGAACAGAATTCGCCGAACTCGCCTTCGTACTGGTCCGTCGGTGCGAAGAACTCCGCCAGTTCCGCGGGCGGCAAGTGGTTTTCCGCCACCCATTGGGCTCGCCGCGGAGCGTCTTCGGCGATTCGCATTTTTCGCGCCGAAATGCTGCGAAACGGCCAGGGCCACGAAGCGTTTTCGGGCAACGAATCGAGGACACTTTGCAGCTGCTGTTTCGCTTCGGCCAATTCAGACGATCCATCGATGTCTTTGCCAGAAAGATTGTTTTGTTCCAGCGGGTCGGTGGCCAGGTCAAAAAAATCGCCGCTAGAGTAAAGCTTGTAACGATCGTTTCGAACCGTTCGCAGGTCGGCGTATTGGGTAAAGGTCCAAGGTCGCTGCCAGCCCTTGTCATTGCCGCCGCGCAATACCGATGCGAAGCTTTGCCCGTCGATGATGACTTCATCGGGTGACTGGGCGCCGGCCAAATCCGCCAGCGTTGGCAGCACGTCGGCGGCGCCAACCAACGCGTCACTTTCACGCCCCGATTCGATCCAGCCGGGGCAATTGACGATCAACGGCATGTTGATTCCCCGTTCCGTCAACGAGTAAATGCCTTCTTCCGAAATGCGTCCACCGATCCTGCCTCCCAAACTTTGCGACATGCCTTGGTCGGTACCATTGTCGGTGCCGTTATCGGTAGCAATGAAAATCAGCGTGTTGTTGCGCTGGCCGGACTCGTCCAACGCCTCGACCAGGCGGCCAATCAAGTGATCGGCGTAGTTCAACATGCCGGCAAACTTTTCACGAGGCGACGCGTCGGGGTCGGGGCTATGAGGCGTGGTGGTCACCGGAATGTGGGTCAGGATCGCAGATTGATAAAGCAAGAAAGGTTCATCGCGATTCCGCTTGATGAAGTCGATCGAGTAGTCGGTGAAGACGTCGGGACCAAACTTGCCGGCGGTATCGATCAGTTCGCCATTTTCCATGATGTAGGCATCCCAATACCTTTTCTTGTGCGCCGGCGTGCCCGGTCTCGCTTCCGGCCAGATGCAGTGTTCTTGGAATCCATGTTGGCCCAACGCGTCGATCTGCTGCGGATCAAAGAGGTCATTGATCTGCCACTTGCCGGAAATGCAGGTCTGGTAGCCCGAATCGCGCAAGATCCGCGCAAAGGTGACTTCACGATTCCAATCGAGATACCCGCCACCGTAGATCGCGCTGTCGTGATGAGTGTGCCAGCCGGTGCGAAACGGATAGCGCCCCGTCAACAGCATCGTCCGCGTTGTGCTGCACACTGGCGTGACGTAAAAATTCCGAAACTTCAGTCCGCCGTAACAAAGCTTGTCGATGTTGGGGGTTTGGTCTTCCTGGCTCCCGTAGCAGCGAATCCAATCTTTCCCCACGTTATCCAGCAGGATGAAAACAATGTTCGGCCGATCGGGCTGTTGGCCGCTGGCGATTTTCGATGATGCACTGAAAAACGTGGTTGCGACGAAAATCAACAACGGAAGAGCAAACCGGGGCGTGTGGCGAAAGCGGCGCATGTCGACGACTCGTTCGTGTTGCATGGTGGGGACTCAATGATAACATCGCAAGTACCATCATCCCGTGCTGGGATCACAAAACGCATATTGCAATTCGATGTTTGGCGACAACAGTTCACCCATCCACATGCGTGTCAGGTCGCGTACCGGTTGGAAACCCAACCGCATTGCCAACTCGACCGCCTTCTTGTTGGGGCCGGGAATATCCCAAAAAATGGTGCCGCTGACTTGGGAGACTAACGATTCGATGATGTTCAACGCCGCATGAGGATCGTCGGCGATGATCGGCCCCAAGTAGGCGGCCAGGTGTCCGGGACGAATCATTCCGAAACCGTTCGCTTGGACGCAGCAGATGGACTCCGCGGCCATCCGCTGCAACCATCGCTGGCGAGCCGCGCCGAACGCTTCTAGATCGAGCCGCCCAAAATGGTCGGCGTCAAAATCGGAAGCCTCATCGGGATGAACATCTTGGACCTCTCTCAAAAATTCCCAGCGATGGAATTCCCATTCTGCCTGGAATCCGAGTCGCTGATAGACCAATTGGCCTTCCGGTGTCGCATCGAGTTTGATGCACTTGATCTGCAGCGACTGCAAATATTGAAGCGCCCGATTCATCAGCGCCGTTGCGATTCCTCGCCGGCGGTAGTTCGGATCGACAAGCATCATTCCGATCCAGGCAAGTTTCGTTTCGTAACGGATCGTGGTTACCGTCCCGACAAGTTTTCCATCGATGTCGGCCGCGAAACATCCGTCCGGCTGATGGTCGACGAAACGGATCCAATCTTCGGGCAGCTGATTCCATCCCGAAACGCGGCAGAGGGCTAGCGCCGGCGGGATATCACGCTCGGTGAATGAACGGATGACGGGACCGGTACTCACCACAATTCCTCGCCGGCATCCTGAGTCGCAGCGCCTTGAAGCAGACGATCCACGTCCTCGCTAGCGACCGTCATCATCCGGCGAAACAGGTCGTCGGCATCCAGCGAATGGTAGTTTCGGATATCGCCAATCACGCCGTTCAGACGATGATCGGCCACGTACTCTGCGAAGGCGCCGAGGTCTGGCGTCAACTCAACCGCCTTCTGAAACGACATTTGCCCCGCCGCGATCTCTTCCAGCCGATCGGGCCACCACCGCGAATCGAGCAACTGCCCGTCCACTCGTTCGACCAACGCGGTTTCGACGCCGCCGGCGTGTTGGTCGCCTCGAACCGACGCAAATTCGGCAAGTGGCTGGTGCAACCAGCGAAACGTCCAGCGTGAAAAACCGCTTGCTTTCAATCCATCGACAATTGCGCCGCGATGACGGATCGAACCGTGAACATCAACCACGTAAATCGATTCCGGACGTTTCCACTGAACAAGTGCCGAAACGTAACCGGCGACGTAGGGTGTGAGCAGGTCGGCGGTCAAATCGACACTGAATCCAAACGGCAGTCCCCAAGTCAATTGGCCATATTCGACGGGACGAGCAAGTTCGATTTGTTCGTACTGCCCAGCCAATTGTCTTAGCACGCTGTAGCTTTGGATGGTATCGGTCGCCAGCGGCAAGTGCGGGCCATGTTCTTCGACCGCCGTGTCGACACTGAACGCTAGCAGTTCGGGCGAGCGCCCTGGCGACGACAGTTCTTCTGCTGGCAACTCCACCACTCGCAAGCGACTGGTCCACTGGAGGTCTTGCACATTCGTTCGACCGGGCTCCGATAGGTTCGATGCACCGTTGAAGGCTGGAAAGCACTCCGTGATACGCTGCACCATCGTCTGCTTCAGTTCGTCGTCCATCGCTTCGTAGAACAGCGGCGGCAAAACAAACCGGCCAAGCTGCGCACATTGTTGATAAGGCGTCGCCAGTGAACAGATCGGCAAAACGAATTCCGCATCCGCTGCCGCTTGCCGTAGTTCGAAAAGGGTGTAGGCAGTTACCCAGGGACCGCTGTTGACCCGTTGGGGAAGGTATTCGTCAAGCATGGTGGGCGAGCGTCCATCGGTTGGAGTTCCATGCAGTTCAATCAGGCGTGATTTGCACACGGATCGAAGCGTCGTACAAAAGCGCTGGACGAACGAGCCGGGCATCGTTCCGCAGGTAGTGCAGCGCTACGGCTCGGCGCGGAGACGAACTGCGATTGCTGGACGATTGATGCGGAGTGTTGCCGTGATGAAACGAAACACCTCCGCGGGGCACCGGTGCGGGTGTCATCCGGTAGTCGGCAGCGACCTCGTCAGGAATTTGCAGATTGTAAGGCTGGTCAGGGGGCGCGATGTGCGGCGTGACCTTCTCCTGGTGGCGATCGGCGTAGTAAAGGCAGCCGTTTTCGATCGTTGCATCGTCAAGTGCTATCCAGGCGGTGAGTGTGGCATCGTCGCAGTCGGGACCGAAGTAGAAGTTGTCTTGGTGAATCGGTTTGGGGCCGCCGACTTCGGGCGGTTTCATGAAAACCTGGCTGAAGAAGACCGACACGTCTGGCCCGATCAACTGCTGGACCATTTCGACAAGTCTTTGGTCTGCGGCAAACTCACGAAACCGCGGCCGGTGAAAAACGGGATTGTCAAGTTTGCGAAGCGTGATCTCGTCACCAGAGGACTGTTCGAGGTACCAGCGCCGCTGCTGCGGAGAGAGCTGGGTGACAAACCGCTGTGCCCAGTCGGAAAGGTCGCCGGTGACCGCATGAATCGTTTCGGCATCAAAAACAGCCGGCACTGTCAGATGCCCCGTTTGTCGAAACTCTTCGATCTGTTGGTGTGAAAGCACAGTCGTCCTCTTCGCATCCGCTGCCTACTTCGCCTGAGAAACCTCCGCCGTCGCCGGAGCGGCTCGATACTTTTCGATACTGCTGGGCAGCGTCACCAGTGCAGTTCGGCCTGCCATCGCCAGCAGCAAAATCAGGCCGACGCCGGCAAACAGTTTCGTTGCTGGTCCGTTGACGCGATCCCCCATCACATCGCGAGAACTGGTTAACCATAACAAGACGCCGGCAACAAGTGGCGCGGCGACCACCGTGACGGCTTGAGCGGCAATGATGGTGGGTGTCCGGTCAAAGTCAAAGACAAGCACCGCGATACCGACCGACATTCCGGTCAACAGCGCAACCGTGGTCAGCAATCGCGGCGCCACGTCGGTCGGTTTGTAGCCCAGCCCCAGCGCATCGGCGGCCATGAAACCACCGATCATCGAATTGACCAGGAACGACGAATAGGCGGCGGAAAAGAGGCCAAGGCAGAAAATGATTTTTGCCGAGGGCCCGAACGTTGTCTCCAGCGAAGTGGCAACGACCACGGGATTGGCCAGAGCCACTGTCTTTCCGGTGTACAATCCCGCCGCCGCGGTCGACATCAGCATCAGCGTGATCAAGAACATGATCACCGATCCAATTCTCGCATCGACCATTCCGCTTTTCATGTCGGCGTGAGACCAGCCCTTCTGTTTGACCAAATAGGCTTGATAGAAAGCAGCGGTGATCACGAACGTGGTGCCGACCAGGCCCAGCACAGGCAACAATTCGCCCGACCTGCCCAGCGACGGCACGAATCCACTCAGCAGCTGTCCGACATCGGGCCGGAGCATGAATAGGTTGATCGCAAAACAGATCAACATCATCGCGACAAACGTCATCATCAAACGTTCAAGCATTTTGTACATGTCCTTGAACGCGAACAAAAACAGAATGGCCACGCCGTTGAACAAGACAACCAGGCCCGCCACCACTTCCTTTCGGTCAATGAACGCTTCAAAGGCGGCCGCTACTCCGATGTTGTTGCCCGACTGAAAAGCGGCTGAAATGAAAAACACTCCGATTCCGACCAGAATGGAAAGCCAAGCACCCGCCTTGGCCCGAATCAAATCGCACGGCGAGTCGGCGGTTTCAACACCTAGCTTGGCACCCAACGTCATGTAGACCAGCATGAACAGGACCGACACCACGACGACCCACAACATCGCGTAGCCGTCGTTGGCGCCCACTTTGCTGCTGGTCATGATGCTGCCCGGACCAATCACCACGCAGGCCGTGATCAAGCCCGGACCGATCCGTTGATACCAAGCTCGGTTGTCTGCGGCCGCTGCTGGCGAATCGGCCGAAGGTGTTTCGGAGTCTTCCGATGATGAATAAGGGTTTTGGTTCATGAAGGTCTTTCCGTGCCGGCGGGAGAGGGAACGTGGCACCGTCGGGCGAGATTACGAAAGGCGGGCAGGCATAGTGTGCAGCAACGGCGGCACCGGTGCAACTTTTGATGGCGATCACTCGCCGTAGACGTAGCAAGCAAGCCCTTACGGTGCCGGAACTTCGGTCGCATGTTGGAAGTTTTTTCGACGCCCGCGCTGCACGCAAGTACAAACCGGCGCCGCGCAGTGACGGCATGGTTTTGCGACCTTGGTCCGGCCTACGAAGATGCTTAAAACTCCCATGCTTGCAGCGCAGTGAGATCGGGGATTTCGGCCACACCGAACGGAGACTGGTTGACCGAGTCCAATTCAAGCTGTCCGTCCTGGGGAGCCAAGGTGACGAAACCGCGATCGTGCATGCGATATAGATCGCCGTGACGGGCAAGTACTTGCTGCTGCGTCTGACTGGGATACATGCTCAAACCGGCAAAGTAATGATGGCCGTTTCTTTCGACATGCTCGATTCCTAGCGCCGCGACCACCGCCAGGTCTTGTAGCAGGGCGACCGGTCCCACGTTGGCCAGATCCTCGCCCGACATCGCCAGGCGGGGGTTTGCCTGGTGTTGTAGCCTGATCGTTACCGCACTGAGGATGCTTTTGAAGACTCCCTTGCAATTCTTATGGCTGGTGCCGGAGTAACCGAGTCGCAGAGCGGTGGGCAGACTGTCAAGGTCCGCATCCGATTCGTCGATGATGATCGGCGGCGCATCGCCCCAATCACTCAAGCCCGCTGCAACGCTTTCATCGAGAGCATGATCGCGGTGAAGCGGTTGTTCTACAAACAACAGCGACTGGTCAAAAAGGTTACGGACCGCCGCAGGTTCGCGCAGAGCATTCCACGCCTGAGCAAAGTCGCCGATGTTGTCATACTGTTCGTTACCGTCTAGCGTAAAACGGACCTCCGGTCCGACATGCTGATCAAAAATTGCCGCCAAACGAATCAGGCGTTCTCGGTCTTTGGCGATGTCACCCTGCAGCTTGATCTTGAAAAAGCGCAGGCCGTAGGCGCGGATGTTGTCCACCAACGAGTAGGGCAGTCCGTCGTCAAGCCGCTCGGTCGGGTCGATGTCGTCGTCGGCCAGCGGATCGCCCAATCCCACGGTGTGCCGAAGTTGGACCTGCCGCCGCGGCAAGTCGGGCAGAACATCGGCCGGTGACCAACCGCTCAGCGATGGATTCGCTAAACCAAAATCGATACCGAGAGCATTGGCCTGCAAGCTCTGGAAAAAAGTCAGCCCGCTGGCGCGGCAGACCGCGTCGATCACCGCGCGTTCGATCAAGCTTGCGCCAAAACCGGCCAACAAAGGCGCGGTGTTCGACTGGCGGGCCCAGTGCTGTTGGTTGTGATAGAGATGCCACCACCATAAAAACGGACTGGGATGCTCCTGGATCTCGATCGCGATGTCGGCGGCGTGGCGAATCACCCGCAACATCTCCGGCAAGTCATCCTGTTCAAATTTTGTATCGGGATTTTTGGTGAACCACTTCGGCGGCAGCCCATCGGCGGCGACGCCGCGACAGATCTTGCCGGCGACGTGGACGGTGGCCACCACAAACAGGTGCGGAAGCTCGGTCATGCTGGCGATTCCGTAACGAAACGGAAACCGCGTCCGCATGGGCAGGCGATAGAAGGCGATATTGTCGACGCGAACATTCATGGTCTGATGATGATATCGCGATTGGATGCCGCAGGTGACCATCGCGCACAAAAAAGAGAGCTGCACGTCATCCGACGCGAGCTCTCCTTTTCAAGTTGACAGCGCGATTGCGTATCGACGCTTCTCTCTTTATGCCGCGTCCTTCTTTTTCTTGGCCTGGTTTTTGTTTGTTTTCGCTTTACGCTGCCCCGCCTTCAGCGCGCGTTGCAGGCGTTCGGGAAGTTTTTCTTTTTGTTCGTCTGACAGCAGCGCGATCACATCCTTTTGAAATTTCATCCGCACGGCGTTTGCCTTTTTCAAGCCTTCGGCGTGTGCGGCGGTGAAACCGGCAGCTTCATTGATGGCGGCGATCAGCTCCTTTCCCTTCTTGTCCGATTCCTTCATCGACTTTTGGACTTCGGCACGTTTCTTGGTCAATTCGGCCGTGATACCGGCAGCGTCGCGAATCGACTTCATTTCCGCGGCAGCCTTTTCGCCAAGCTGCTTGATCTTGGCAACCTGATCGTCGCTCAAGCCGACCGGTTCCAATTGTTTGACCAGCGCGGTGGCGACGTTTTGCCTTCGATTCTGCTTGCCTTTTCTCTTCGATTTCGCATCGTCCTGGGCAAATGCGGGAGTGACGATCAGTGCGGCGAGCGCAACGACAGCCAACGATTTGAATTTCATCGGGACCTCGACAGGGGTGGGTAGGGTGGTTGGGCTTGGGGAAAAGTGGAGCCCTGAATTCTAGTCACGGCTCCAGTGTCCCGTCCACAGCCTGGATTCCCTATTGACCTCCGGCGGCGTCTGATTCGGACGATTCCTGGTCGGCGGGAATCTGAGCCCGAGGTTTCTCAGTCACCGTGCCGGGAACCAGCCAAGGTCCGCTGCTGTTTTCTTCGATCAAACGCATCAGTTCGTCGTTGTCGATCGATTCGACTTCCAACAACCGCTGCGTGACCGCTTCCAACACCTCGCGTCGTTGTTCCAGGATATCGCGAGTCTGCGTCAACGCGTCCTCGATGATTCGGGCGACTTCTTTGTCGATCATCTTGGCCATGTCTTCGCTGTGCATCATCTGGAACCCATCGCCACCTCCACCGGCCAAGAAGGGCGATCTGGAACTGCGGCGGAAATTGATCCTGCCCATCCGGCTCATGCCGTAGTCCATCACCATGCTGCGAGCGATTTCGGTACATCGTTCCAGGTCGTTTTGAGCACCGGTGCTGATGTCCTGGAAGATCATCTCCTCGGCCAGCGTGCCGGCCAGCAGCACTTTCATGTTCGCTTCCAATTCACTTTTGGTCATCAGATAGCGATCCGATTCGGGACGCTGCATCGTGTAACCCAGCGCCGCCAAACCGCGAGGAATGATGCTGACTTTGTGAACCGGATCGGTATTGGGTAGTGCCGCGGCGACCAACGCGTGTCCGGTTTCGTGATAGGCGACGCGGATCTTTTCATCCTCGTTCATCACGCGATTCTTTTTTTCCAGCCCGGCGGTCACACGTTCCACGGCCTCGTTGAACTCGCGAATACCGACAGCCCGTTTTTCGGCGCGGGCCGCCAGTAGCGCTGCTTCGTTGACCAGGTTGGCCAGGTCAGCTCCGACAAATCCAGGTGTGATCGACGCGACTTCCTTCAAGTCAACTTTCTCGTCCAGCTTCACGTTTTTGACGTGAACGCGGAGGATTTCTTCGCGACCGCTGACGTCGGGCCGATCGACCAACACGTGCCGGTCAAATCGTCCCGGCCGAAGCAGTGCCGGGTCGAGTGTTTCGGGGCGGTTGGTTGCGGCGATCACGATCACGCCTGAATTGGAATCAAAACCATCCATTTCGACCAACAACGCGTTGAGCGTTTGTTCGCGTTCATCGTGACCGCCGACGGTCGAACCGCTACGGCTTTTGCCCAGCGCGTCCAGTTCGTCGATGAAGATGATGCAGGGAGCGCGGCTAGTGGCTTGTTGAAACATGTCGCGGACTCTGGCGGCTCCGACACCGACGTACATTTCCACGAAGTCACTTCCGGAAAGGCTGAAAAAGGGCACGCCTGCTTCGCCCGCGATCGCTTTGGCCAACAACGTTTTTCCCGTACCCGGCGGTCCGACCAGCAAGACACCTTTGGGAATGCGGCCACCAAGTGCCTGATACTTCTCGCTGTTCTTCAAGAAGTCGACCACTTCGCGAACCTCTTCCACCGCTTCGTCGATGCCGGCGGCGTCATCGAAGGTGATGGCCAGCTCTTCCTGGCCGTACAGTTTGCCGCGGCTGCGCGAAAACGACATCGGCGAACTGACACCGCCGATTCGACGCAACATCAGAATGCCCAAAAAGATCAGCACGCCGATCATCAGCAATTCGGGCCAACGATCCTCCAGAAAGCGACTGGGGCGATCGGTGTCCCAGATGACTTGTGATGCTTCCAGAACTTTCTGGAACCGTTCATCCTCGGCTTGATTGCGAATCGTTCGAATCGTTTTGAATTCGCCCCTTTTCGCCTTGCTGGTCGATTCGTTTCCGTCCACGCCAAGCGATCGATACATCACTGTTCCGGTGATCGAATCGTCCGTGACATAAATATCTTTGGGTTGACTGAACTCCATCCAGTTGTCGCTGTTTTTGGTCGAGCGAACTTTGAGCTTCGGCGGCTCCGGTTTGTCTGCTGTCGGACCAGCGGTGGCGACGGCCTGTTGGAATTCGGCTTCCATTTCCAGCAGCTGGATCAGGTCGGGGTATCGCATGCGGCGATCGGTGCTGCCGAACAGAAAGGCACTCAACAGGACTGCCAGGGTGATCGCCGCCAGCACCAACCAGACGTTTCCTCCGCCTCGTGGTTCGTTGTTGTTGCTGTTGCCGCTGCGGTTGTCGTCGTCACTCATTCCAGAATCCGGTTACGAACAATCGGGAAGGTTTCCTCTCCAGTTTCGTTTAGCATTCTTTGGCTGACCATCACCAGCGGCAACCGCCCCCTCGCTGGGCCAAAGTTACCGGTGGGTCGTATCGACGATGACGATCGTCCATGATGGTTGGCAAATTCAAGGGGACTGGGATAGGCTGCCAGGGTTGTCGGATCCCACCACGGTGACAAAAAACAGGCTGCGAAATCGCCCCTTTGTGCTTCAGGAAAACCCATTGTCCGAAACTTCGCCGATCCCTGCCGATCCTTCGCCGGATTCTTCCCGCTTGACGCGAAATATCGTCGTTTTGGGGGCAACCGGAAGCATCGGGTTGGCAACGATCGACGTGCTGAAGCATCTCAATCGGGTCGATTCCCAGCTGCGATGGTCACTGGCAGCGGCATCGGGACACCGCAATCTTGACGTTTTGGCGAAAATCGCGGCCGATTCGGAGCTCTGTCCCGATCGGATCGTGCTGTCGGATGCAGATGTCGCCCAGCAATTTCGCTCCCCCAATCCCGGGGTAAAAACTTTGGTGGGCAGCGATTCGCTGGTCACCGCTGCCTGCGGCTCCGCGGTCGATGTGGTCGTAGCGGCGATCGTTGGCCGGGCCGGTTTGGAAAGCACGCTGGCGGCGGTTCAGGCGGGAAAACGCGTTGCACTGGCCAACAAGGAGGCTCTGGTGGTCGCCGGGCCGCTGGTCAGTTCGGCGGCAGACCAGACCGGCAGCGAGATTTTGCCGGTTGATAGCGAACATTCGGCGATTTTTCAATGCATCGGCTCGTCCGACTCGCCTCCCAAACGACTGATCCTGACGGCCAGCGGCGGGCCGTTTCGAACCTGGACTACCGAGCAGATGGTGGAGGCGACACCCGAATCGGCCCTGAATCACCCAACTTGGGAGATGGGCAAGAAAATCACGATCGATTCAGCGACGATGATGAACAAATCGCTGGAAATCATCGAGGCTCGCTGGCTTTTTGATCTGCCGGCCGAGGCGATTGAGGTGGTCGTTCACCCGCAGTCGATCGTCCATTCGATGGTGGAATTCGAGGATGGTTCGGTGATTGCGCAGTTGAGCCCGCCCGACATGCGGCTTCCAATTCAGTACGCGCTGACTTATCCCAGGCGGTTGCCCTGCCCCGCACCCTCGCTGGATCTTCGCAAAACGTGGGATTTGACGCTGGAACCGGCCGATCGAGACCGATTTCCGGCCCTGGAACTGGGATTTGAGGTGGCTGCCGCCGGAGGAACGGCTGGCGCGGTGGTCAATGCGGCCAATGAAGAGGCGGTCGGTCTGTTCTTGGACGGGCAAATTCGGTTTACTGACATTGTGCCGGCCTGCCGCGGCGCCTTGGAAAATCACACGCACGAAGCGAATCCCCCCTTGGACCGCCTGCTCCAGCTGGACCGCTGGGCGCGGACCGAGGTAAGAAAGGGCTGTGGGATACGAAGTAGTTAGTGTGGGCCGGGCGACGGTTTGAACGAAATGGTGTTGCCTCTTGCCTGGCACAAGAGGTTTCTTGATGACAGCCACGTGGGTTGATGGCAGCGATAGCAAATTTGAAGGGTGTTCGTTTCGATGATGTTTGACTCGATTTTATCCGCATTGCCGCTGGCAGCGTCTCAACAAAGTGATCTTCTTAGCACCGTGCTGGGCCAGGTTTGGGTCTGGTTCCTGGTGGCGGTGGGAATCGGCTTGGTCATTTTCGTACACGAACTGGGACACTTCCTGGCAGCCAAGACGTTTGGCGTGAAGTGCGAAAAGTTTTACGTCGGCTTTGACGTGCCGCTGCGGATCGGCCCCATCAAGTTTCCCCGCACCCTTGGCAAGTTCACTTACGGGGAAACGGAGTACGGCATCGGAATTCTTCCGTTGGGCGGCTACGTCAAGATGCTGGGACAAGACGACGACCCTCGAAAACAGGAAGAGGAAGCCAAGCGGATTCGTGTGGAAGGTTCGGATGACGAAGAGGTGGCCAAGCTGGACCCGCGCAGTTATCCCGCCAAACCGGTTTGGCAACGAATGATCATCATCAGCGCCGGCGTGGTGATGAACCTGATCACCGGTGTGATGTTTGCCGCGGTCGCTTTCTTTTACGGCGTCGCCTACAACCCGGCGGTGATCGGCGGTGTCACTCCCGGCGGCCCAGCCTGGCAAGCGGGCATTCAACCAGGCGGCCAAGTGATTTCGGTCGGCCGGCTGGAACAAGAACAGATGCATTTCCGCGAAATGCGAATGGCGATTTTGACTGAGGGTTTGGATAACCCCGACAAGCCGATCGACATTTCGATTCGTTACGACGACGGCATTCGAAATTACAAGCTTCGTACCGCATCGCATCCCGAAGACCGCGCGGTACGAATGATCGGCATCAGCAGTCCAACCTCGACGACGCTGGGCGAATCGATCTATGCCGCGCCCGGAACGGTCGCGGCGGAAGTTCTTGGCCCCGCCGATGCCGGCGCCGAGGTGGTGGCTTACGACGGCATCGAGGTCAATGAGGATTCGATCGTTCCAGGAACGCCGCTGTTTGATTACCTGTATTCCCATCCCACCAAGACCATCCAGCTGCGGCTGCGCCGCGCCGATGGCAGCGAGCACGAAGTAGAGCTGCCTCCGCAACCGGCGAAGTCGATCGGAATGCGATTCGAGATTGGGCCGGTTGTCTCGTTGATCACCGAGGGGCCCGCCGAAAAAGCGGGTGTTAAAGTGGGTGACGTGATCACGGCGGTCAATGGTGAAGCGGTCGATGCTTATGGGCTGCCCCTGGCGCTTGCCGGAGTCGATGCAGACATCACTTTGACGCTGCGACGAGGCACGGGGGAAGAAGCCGAAGCGATCGAGGTAGAGCTTTCGCCCGCAGAGATTCCGCAGACGTTGGAGCCGACTTCAGGAATGGCCGGCCAGATCGCGGTCAACGCCATCGGGCTCAGTTATCAGCCGGTGCCGAAAATTGCCAGCTTCGCATCCAAGGCAACCGACGACGCCGATGACAGCGACAAGGAGGAATCGCTGCAAGTCGGCGACCAGCTGAAAAAGGTCAAGCTGACTTGGGAAAAGAAAGATATTCCAGAATCACTGCAAGATGACCGCTACGAGTGGCATCTGGAGAAGTTGATGGAGGGCTGGGAATTCAAATCGGCCACGCCGCTGAGCATGTTGCTGGACGCGATCCAGTTTTTGCCCGAAGGAACCGAATTGCAAGTCTGGGCCACGCGGCCGCCAGAAGATCGCGTCATCACGGCCAAAGTCGTTGTCGGCAAAGACGATCGAGTGTTGTTCCAACGCGGACTCGGATTCACCGCCAGCGAATCGATCCAGACAGCCGACGGTTTTGGCGAAGCGATGGCTTTAGGATTTGCCGAAGGGAAACGCCGGTTGTCGGACGTCTTTCGGTTCCTGGCGATGTTGCCGCAGGGCAAAGTCAAACTGCGGCACGTCGGCGGTCCGCTGGAAATTGTCAACATCGCCAAGAAGGAAACCGAGCAGGGGATTTCTCGCCAGTTGATGTTCCTGACGATGTTGAGCATGAATTTGGCGATCTTGAATTTCTTGCCCATCCCGGCGCTGGACGGCGGCCACATGATGTTCCTGCTTTACGAAGCAGTGTTTGGGAAGCGGGCCAACGAACAGATCGAATTTCGTCTGACCCTGGCCGGCGTGATTGCGCTGTTGACGTTGATGGTCGTGGTGTTTGCCAACGACATCTTCCGGCACTTGTAGCTCGACCGTCGGCGATTTCTCCGAAATCGCAGGCGCGCACCGACCAGAGAGTAGCGAAACCCCAGCCAAGCCCCTTAGATCGCCGCTGGCGGAGCGTAAGGATTCGACGACGGTTGTGGTCGATGGTTTGCCGTTTCCAGCGGCGGCAGGTAGTGCTGCCCCACGGCGATGGCATTGATTTGCTCGGCCAGTTCCTGGGCGTCCACGCGCCGCGCGGAACTTCGAAGCGAACCAAGACTGTGATCGCGATAAGAAATCGGCAGCTCGATGGGACCGTCCGCGGTGCGCACGTAGACCACCACCATGTGAGTCGCGGTGAACCAACCAGCAGGTCGCACCGACTGCACTTCCGCACTCAAGATCGATTCTCGCGGCAATTCGTATTCGCTTTCATCCCCCGTCATCCAAACGCCTTGATCGTCGATTCGAATCAGCATCAAATCGGTCGCCGTGTCCAGCGCCATTCGACGTTGGCGCTCCTGCGGAACCAGTTCGACAACTCTGAAGCTTTCGTTCCACGGCGAAACGATCGGATCGTCTCGCAGCCGAATGCTCTGCCGCAACCGCCAGCACAGCAACAAGTTGAGCGGCCATTCGGGATAGAGGAATACCAGGGCCACCTGCATGCATAGCCATAGCGGTGACAGCAGGATCACAGCCAGTCCGATCAACCGACCGTGATTGGTCAGCATCATGCCCGCCAAGATCGGGAGGATCCATGCCACCTGGAACGCGACCAGCAACAGCGAGTGCCCCAGCAGGCTGAGCGTGCTGAGAACACGCATCGATCGGCGCGGGTCGATCGGTGTGATTTTTGCCAGATGTTGCGGGGACGAAAGCTGCACTGGGGGCAACGGTCGCTCCGGGGACGACGACATCTCCTTTCTCCCAAACGTGAGGTGTCTGCTAGATTCCCAGCTTAATGCTGTTCCGGGCCGCGACGCTGGCAAATCTTCTCGGAGACCGAAAACTTTCTCGCTGCAATCGAAATGACCCGCACAACTGGTCGTCGCCGCGAAAACTCATCATCGGAAAGACGCTTGATTGCTCGCCCCCGTTTGCTTCTGACGTAGCGTTACATACCGTCTGCGCCGGACGCTGACTCATGGCGCGCGCGGATTCAGCACGGGGGGCAGATTTGAGTCATGGCAACACAGCAAACCAACACGACATCGCCGGCCGCGGAATTCCCGATGATTGCAGCGCGAACCAAGGCTCATAAAAAGCCTGCGCCCGTTGCCGGGATCGAGCGCGCGCCGCGCGATGCGTACCTGATGATCGTCGATGATGAGACGATCAATATCGACGTTGCGCAGGCCTATCTGGAAGAAGACGGCTTCCGAAATTTCGTCACCACCACCGATTCGGCTAACGCGGTGGCAATGGTTCGGCTTCACCGGCCCGACGTCGTCTTGCTGGACATCAACATGCCCGAAGTCAGCGGGTTGGACATTCTGACCGAAATGCGAGAAGACCTGGAACTGCGGCGCATTCCCGTCATCGTGCTGACCGCCGCAACCGACCCCGATATCAAGCTGAAATCGCTGCGTCTGGGAGCTTCTGAAATCTTGGCCAAACCGGTCGACCCCAGCGAACTTTTGTTGCGGGTCGAAAATGTGTTGTGCGCCAAAGCCTATCAAGATCACTTGGCGGAGTATTCCGAAAGACTGGAACGACAAGTCCTCGTTCGAACGAAAGAACTGCTGCGTTCACGCCAGGAAGCGATCCAATGCTTGGCCAGGGCAGCCGAGTATCGCGACGACGATACGGGACAACATGTCATCCGCGTGGGGGTCTATGCCGCGATCATTGCCGAGGAATTGGGCTTCCCCAAAGCCGCGGTGGAATTGATCGAACAAGCCGCGCAGTTGCACGACGTCGGCAAGATCGGTATTCCCGATGCCGTTTTGCACAAGCCCGGAAAGCTTGAGCCGGAAGAGTTCGAGATGATGAAGGCCCACTGCAGTATCGGCCGCCAAATCATCAATCCACTCGCCGACCAAGAAACGCCAGGGGCCGGGCAGTCGGTGGGCAAGAAGATCTTGGCCTCGGCGAACTCGCCACTGTTGAAAATGGCGGCCATGATCGCTCAGACACACCACGAAAAGTGGGATGGGTCGGGTTACCCATGCGGTTTGTCTGGAAAGAATATTCCGATCGAAGGCCGGATCGTCGCTGTGGCGGACGTGTTCGACGCACTCAGTTCAAAACGTCCCTACAAAGATGCTTTTCCCATCGACAAGTGTTTGCAAATTCTGATCGAAGGTCGCGGCAATCACTTCGATCCACGCGTGCTGGATGCGTTCCTGGCACGCAAAGACCAGATCATCGAAGTGCGGCAGCGCTGTCTGGATGGGTAAGTCGGACAGTTCTCCGAACTGGTATCGATCGCGACGAGTTGGTGTGGGTTAGCGATGCGATTTCGGAGAAATCGCCGACACTCCAAGAAAAACTTCAAACCTTCCGTGACTGTCGGCCGCTCCGCAGGCCATTCCAGGAGTATTGTGCTGCATCACGATGTCGCCACTTTTGGAAACACCAATCAATCCGCCCGTTTCCGGCCGAAGACGCTGCTGCATGATTTCCGTGATCGCGGCATCCAGCGATTTTCCTGAATACCTCATCTGCGCCACGATGTCGTAAGCGACCGCGTTGCGGATGTACTCCTCGCCAATGCCGGTTCCCGATACGGCGCAAGTATCGTTTGCCGCGTAGGTGCCGGCGCCGACAATGGGCGAATCGCCGACGCGACCGGCCAGCTTTTTGGATGTCCCGCCCGTGCTGGTTCCGGCGGCCAGGTTTCCATTGGCATCGAGCACGACGCAACCGACGGTGCCGAAGTGCGGATCGGACGATTCGGTAGACTCCGCGGCTGACCGGCGACGGTGGTTGCTGAGAAAATAATCGGGATCAACCAGCGGAACCTGCTGCTGCTCTGCAAATTTGCTGGCTCCTTCGCCGACGAGCAGAACATGCTTGGTTTCTGTCATCACGCGGCGAGCCAACGTGATTGGATTTTTGACGTTGGTTACTCCTGCGACCGCTCCGCAAGCAAGGTTGCTGCCATCCATGATCGAGGCATCCAGTTCCGCTTTTCCTTCGGTCGTCACCACCGCTCCGCGACCGGCGTTGAAACGGGCGTCGTCCTCCATGATTCGAATCACACTTTCCACAGCATCGATCGCGGAGCCGCCTTTGTCCAACAGATCTCGTCCGGCGGCAAGCGCACGCTGCAATCCCTGCAACCGCGCTTGTCGCTTGGCGTCGTCCCACTTCGAAGGATCGCCACTGGAGCCACCATGAATGGCGATTGCATACCGCGGTCGGTCGACCTTTGCTGCCGCCCCTGCTGAGGACCGGCTTGTCTCCTGGCCAACCGCCGCTTTGAAAGAATGAGCAGCCATCAAAACACCAATCAGTCCAACAAGAACATGGGTTGCGCGAAACATACGACCGATCCCCGTGAAGCAGTGAGTGATCCCAACATCTTATCGAAACCGTAGGCCGACTTGTCCCCAAGTCGGCGGTCCTGAATTTCTTTTTCGCGTAACACCGGCAGCCTTAGATATAAAGGTGCCGACGTTGCTCCGGAAATTCAGCGGCAGTAGCCATTCCGCCTCTTCCTACTCGTGCTCGTGCTCGTGCTCGTACTCGTACTCACGGCATTTTGTGGCGAGTACGAGTACGAGTAGGAATAGGAATAGAAAGCCACCACGTGAGAAAACAGGAAGAAAATGGTGTATTTATTGATTGCGGTTGTGCTTGGTCTTGCTTTTCAGTTTGGCTGCATGGCGATCGTGTTCGACGCTTGGAATTCAATGCTCCTGGCCCTCTGGCTGTGGTTGGTGTTTTGGCCAGTTTTGGTCGTGTCGCAGTACTTCACCTCGCGAATCGGTAAAGGACCACCGTCCACTTGGCCGGTGACACTTTCAGTGGGCGTCATCGTCGGTTCCCTGCTGTGGTTCGCCACCGCCTACTGGAACGTTCCATTGATATTCTCAGCCGAGTTCAGTTTTCTGTGGGCCTATATCTCGACCATTTTGTATGCCATCGCATTGCCCGTCGGCGTTCTCCGCTACAGCCGCTCGGTGCAGGACCATGACGCGTGGGTCCGCAGCGTTTTGGCCGGATCGTTGTCAGTGGCCGTCGGGTTTCTGATCTTCCTGGCAGCAATCCGACGGGGCTCGTTCGATCCCGGCGCAGCGCTGCTCGCCGCATTCGTGGTTGTCTTGGTGGCCTTGGTCTATCACTTGCGACAACTCCGGTTCGCTTTCCTGGTCGGTCCGGCGATCGGTCTGCTGGGTGGAGCGGTTTTGTTTGCCTTCACACTGATCAATTTGCCACCGGCGATCGGCGTTGGCATTTTGGGATTGCTGGTTGCAGGAACGTTGTGTGGATTTCGCAAACAACTCTACCAGGGCAATCCTTTTTTCAAATATGCAACGCGAGGTGCCGGGCTGTTCCTGATGGCCTACGCGATCACTCCGCTGGTCATCTTCATTCTGTTGGGAGTCAAGGGTTACGGATTCCTGAAAACGGCACAGGCCAAAGCGGACAAGATGAGCGAGCAACTTCAGAAAATCAGCGGTGATGCGGAAGGCGCCGCCATGCTGGTCAATGATTTCATGACCGAGGAATCGGAGAAGATTGACAAGCTGAAAGCAGATGTGGAAAAGCTGAGCGAGCAGATTCCGACGGCGGAGATGAAGGAGTTGGCCGAAAAGACTTCACAGGCGTTTTCGAAAGTCGGCGAAATTCCATCGGCGATTTCGGATGAAATCGCCGAGGAAGTGGATCTCGCCACCGCGGACGCTCGAAAAATTGCGAATCAAGTTTCGGACGAGCTGGGAAACATGTTCAAGCTTCCCGACATCGATTTGGGGTTCATGGGGGACATCAGTTTTCCGGATCTGGGCATCGGCGAGGCGCTCAAAAACATGTTTTCAAACATGCTTCCGAATTTTAATTTGACCAACATGTTCTCCGGTTACTTTGACCGCATCTACAAAGACATCGTCGGCGACCTGGGAATTCCAGTCGACAGGATCCGAGAGTTGGTCACGGCGATCCAGGAAAAACTTGATGCGGAAACTATCGCGAAACTGGAGGCGAACGTGGAAGCGGACATCGCGGCACTCGCGAAGATTCCCGAAGAGATGTCGGCGCTTGCCGATGCGTTACACGAACAAGAGCAGCACGTGATGACCCAACATGTCGGGCCGACGTTTCAGCAGCTCTGCGATTTCGGTCGCGAAACGGTGATTTTCTTCTATTTTCTGGCGCTCGCCGTGGCCGTGCTGTTGGTTCATTCTCTGGTTGGAATTTTCGTTCGAATGTTCGCCCAGTTGAAGTTGGGTTGGTCGATGGTGACCTACAGTGGTGAAGAAGCGGTTGCGTAGAGGTGGGTGCAGGCACGCTCATCGGATGAAACTGTCCCAGCACGGAAATAGGCGAAGCGACCAGGATTCGTTCTTCGGGCCAAAGGTCCAGCACTTTGTTTAGCCCAGGGCGAGGCAACGTGAGTTTTACGAACGTTGACGCTGCCCTGGGTCAGCGACCGTCTCTCATCTCCCCGCTCCCCAGCGAGCATGGCGGCTTTGCCGCCATGCTCGCTGGGAGCGGGTACCGAGTTGCCCGCGTCGGCGGCCCCAGGGCAGCGGTATTGCTCGCAAGACTCGCAAAACCTCGCCCTGGGCTAAGCAAACGACTGCACCTTCGGTGCGTAGGAAGAAGGTCCGACTGACACAGGATTCGGCCCTGAGAGCAGACACACTTACCTTGGCGCCACGCGGATTCCGTCTTGGACTTTATCGCCGGGGTGCACGATGACTTGTGCGTTTTCATCAAGACCGCCGATGACTTCGGCGAACTGACCGTTGGATTGCCCGATTTCGACAGCGGTTTGCTTGGCAAGCTGGTTGGACACCGTGAAGACGGTCCACTGCCCGTCGACTCGGAATAGGGCGCTGGTGGGAATCTGCAGGACATCGTTGCTTTGCCAAACCGCGATCCGGCAGTCGACTCGAAAATTGTCACCCAGCGTGGGTCTCGATTTGGGTGGATCGTCCAAGTCGATGATCGCATTGACCCGTTGTTCTTCGACTCCCAAAGCCGACAACTTGGTGAATCCCGACGGCTCGACCAAACGCACCCGGCCTTGAAGCGGCTGCGAACCTCCCCAATGCTCCAATCGCACCGGATCGCCGGAGTGGATGCGCACTGCATCACGGGAGAGCACATCGGCGACGATTTCCAAATCGGACGGATCACCGATTTCCATCAACGGGCTGCCGGCAGTCACCACTGCGGTGCTTTCTTGATAGATTCGCAGGATGCGGCCGTCGATCGGTGCTTTGATGGAAAGTTCCATCTCCGAATCCTCCGCCGCGTCGGGGTTGGTCAACAGCAGCGCCGCTTTTTCGAGTTCCAATTCGTACTCGGCGATATCGACAGCAAACCCCGCGGCGCGAGCCTCCTCGGTTCGTTGACGAAACTCCAATTCCCGCTGCGCAAACTCCAGCTCGGACGACGCATTGCTGGCTCGCAACTTCCGTACTCGCCCCATCTCCGATTCGGCAAAGTTGACCGCCACTTCCGCCTTGGCAAGTTCGGCCTTGGCCGACGCATGTTTTCGCTCGGCGGCGCGAACCCGGGCCTCTGCCTGGGCGACTTCACGAGGATCCAAGAGCGTCGGATCGGTCGGTTCCATTCGTGCAAGCACCGTCGTACTGGCCGAAACATTGTCACCCACATCAAAAGTGATTCGCTGCAACCGACCGGTCAGCGGAGTCGACACAACATAGCGTTCGCGAATCCGCGTGACCCCGTCTTCGTCAATCGTGACCTCCATCGGCCCGTGGATGGTGGTCGCGGTGTCCACCAATACCGGCACGGGGCGCACCGCGTAAACGATCGCCCCGATGATCAACACCAGTCCGAATAACCAGTAAAGGATGCGACGCAATTTGGCAGGTGTCTTGCTCACTCGCGACTCTTCAAAACTTCGACCAAATCAAGGTGATCCAATCGGCGGCGAACCAGCAAGCCGCTAGCCGCCGCCGCAACGGCGACGATCAATCCCGATTGAGCGTAACTGCTGATGTGTATGAACAGCGGAATCCGAAACAACTCCGTTTCAAAACCTTTGACCATCGAATAACAGAAACCGTATCCAATCGCCCAGCCAACGGGAATGGCAAACAGCGTGATGATTGCCAGTTCGCCAAGGAGTATCGTCGAAACTTCGGCACGAGTGAATCCGATCACACGGAGCGTCGCCAGTTCGCGGCTTCGTTCGTCCAGCGAAATCCGGGCCGTGTTGTAAACCACTCCGATCGCGATGACGACCGCGAAAAAGATGGTGAACGACTGCATCGTCAGCTGATTTTCGGCGATGGTTTCGCGGAATTGATCGACCGTCGCTGATTTGACGGAGACCGAAGCGATGCGGGGCGTCTGCTTGAGCTCCCGATACAGCTGGTCGGTATGCATGCTGTCGACCGACAGGAAAGCTCCCGACACGGCATCGGTTTCGGCCATCAGTTCATTGAGCGCAAAGCGGTTCATGTAGGCGCCCGTGCCGGCGTATTCGGTTGCGATTCCAGCAACGGTGATCGGCAGAATCGGTTCGGCCCCCTCCAGCACCTCCACGGTCAACACGTCGCCAGGCTGCACGTGCAGTAGATCGGCCAGCTTGTCACCCAGCACGATGCCCGCTTGAGGAACTCGTATCGGCCGGCCTTCGGTGTCAAGCAGGCGGTACAGATCACGCCGCTCGGGCAGACCCATGATTGCCGATCGGTGGCTGTGGTGGCGAAACTGAAACTTCACCGGCACGGCGCGAAATGGCTCCACATCATGAACACCCTGAAGATTTTTCAAGTCAAACCGGGCGGCCGGCGAGGTGACCTGATAGAAGTTGACTTGAATGTCTTGTCGTTGAGCCGTTTCGAACTGGAATTCAATCAAGTATTCCAGAGAGTCGGAGGCAAAATTGCTAAGCAGCAACACCGAAACGGAACAACCGATGCCCAGTGACGACAGCGCCGCGTTGATCGGCCGCCGCTCGAACCCGCGCACAATCATTCGCAAGACCAGCGGTAGCCAGGCGGTCAAACCGAGCCGCTCCAACAGCGAACGCCGGAACGTGCGCGGTGCCGCTGGCCGCATCGCCTCGGCCGGATGCATCCGCGCGGCGTGGGTGACGGCGCGGTAGGCCCCCACGATGGCGGCGGTCACACTGATCGCGACAGCCAACAACACCACTCGCAGATCCAGGTGATACACCGTGGTGGGAAAGCGATAGAACTCCGCGTACAGCTCGGCAAGCCCGCTGCCCAACCAGAGGCCGCCGCCGGCACCCACCAAAGCGCCGACGATCGCCACCAAAATCGCTGACTTGAGGTAGTGCCAGGCCACTTCGGCATTGGAATAGCCGAAAGCTTTCAACGTCGCAATGACTTCTCGCTGAGTGCCGATTCGTCGTGACAGCACAACGTTCAGCAGAAAGGCGGCGACCCCCAGAAAGATGATCGGTGCAACCAATCCGGTGGCGCGAAGCTGCTTGATTTCGTCGTCCAAGAATCTTGCCGAGATCTGATCTTTGCGCTCGATCGCGCCGATCGCCCCGTACGGTTTCAGCAATCGGTCCAAACGAACAATCACGTCCGCCCTGTTGGCCCCGCGCAACAAACGCAACGAAACGTTGTTGAAGGCGCCGTCCATGTCGAAGGCCGCTTCCAATTGCCGACGGCGCATCCAGAAAACACCAAACCGCCGATCATCCGGCAGGAGGTCGCGGCCACTCATCTGGAAAACGTATTCGGGCGAGAGAACAATTCCCACGATTTCGATCGACTGCAAACGTCCGTTCATCACGGCGTCGACCGAGTCGCCGATCTGCAACTGATTGGCCTCGACAAACGCTTCGCTGGCAACCGCTTCTCGCGGGCGATCGAGCTCCGGTAGGCGCCCGCTGCGAAGATGGACTGCGTTCAACTTCGATTCGCCAAGATCGGGCAGCGAAATCAACCTGCCCACTGCCGGTTCCCTCAATCCAGGCACATCCAAAGTGACGTCCGAGACGATTCGGGTTTGGACCCGCGATACACCGTCGATCGCGCCGATCCGCTGGGCGACCGGGTTGGGCGCCCGATTGAGCGAGGCGAACACGTCGCCAAAACGGTAGCGATCGTAATAGGCGTCGCGAGTGGACTTCAGAAAACCAAGCGTGCCCAAAGACATCACAAACACAGCGACCCCGGAAGCAATCACCAATCCGATCGCCAGCGATTGGGTCCTGGTCTGGTTGAGCTCACGCAGTAGTTTTCGATCCAGCGTTCGCATCGATCACCACTGCAATTGGGCGATGGAGAGTTTGTTTTCGACTCGACGATCTTCGATGATCTTCCCGTCACGAAGCGTCAACACGCGATCGGCAACGTCGCCGATCGAGGCGTTGTGGGTGATCACCGCCGTCGTGGTCCCCAATTGTTGATTGATCCGACTGATCGCTTCCAACACCGTGATCCCCGTGGTTGCATCGAGTGCACCGGTCGGTTCATCACACAGCAGCACATCGGGGCGCTTGGCGATCGCCCGCGCGATCGCCACCCGTTGCTGTTCCCCGCCGGAAAGTTGGGCTGGAAAGTGGTCCTGGCGATCGGCTAAGTCGACCAATGCCAACGCTTCCTGCGAAAGCATCGGATCACGAGCCACTTCGGTCACTAAATCGACGTTTTCCTTCGCCGTCAAACTGGGGATCAGATTGTAGAACTGAAAAACAAATCCCACCGCATCGCGACGAAACCGAGTCAATTGGGATTCGGAGGCGGTGGTCAGGTCGGTGTCTCGATACCGCACCGTTCCTGAAGAGGGCAGGTCGAGTCCGCCAAGAATGTTCAACAGCGTCGATTTTCCGCTGCCGCTGGCGCCCAATAAAACTGAGAATTCGCCGGAGAACAGATCAAGGTCCACTCCGCGCAGCGCATGAACCTCGATTTCGCCCATCGGATAAACCTTGGTCACGCTGCGAGCGGAAAAAACGACGTCTGACATGACGTCATTCTATCGTCTTTTTCTTAGTACGACCGTCTGGGTCGTGACCGACGGCGGGGACCGCCGCGCTACGTTGGAAGGCGACGCTTATGTGCAGATTTTTCTGCACATTTATCTTGACCTTCCGTCCAATGTGCAGTATTGTCTGCACATCGAAGGCGAAGCCGAGGAGAACAGCAGGTATGCCGTCGCGTTTGACATCCGCCGAGCTCGAAGTGATGCAGATTCTTTGGGAACACGGCGAACTGAAGCCGGCCGAGATCCAGGAACATTTTCCCCGCAGCATCAAGAATCCGGCACTGCGGTCGATTCTTGGAATTCTGGTCGACAAAGGACACATCGTCCGTCGCAAAGAGGGAAAGGCGTTCTTCTACAAAGCAAAAACGCGGCGTCAGTCCGTTTTTCGTTCCATGCTGCGTGAAGTGGCGGACGTCTTTTGCCAAGGTTCTTCCGAAGCTTTGCTGATGAACTTGATCAAGTCGCAGAAGCTTTCCGAGGAGGAACTCATCGAGCTGAAGCGAATCGCAGACGAACCGGTCACCAAACCCTCAGCAAAAAAGGGAAAGAAACCATGAGCGGCACGACATCGCTTGGATTGTGGCTGGAATCAGTCGCGGAACTTTCTCCGCCAGTCGCCGTGTTGGCAAAGGTGACGATCCTGCTGGGGATCGCGTGGCTGGTTCATTCGCTATTAAGGAGAGCCAATCCTCGCTGGCGAGTTTTGCTATGGCGTGCGGCGGCCGTTGGAATGCTGCTGATTCCACTCTGTCATCTCGTGACACCGCCGATGGAGTTTCGTGTCTCCACAGCGTCGATCGTGGCCGCCCATGACGGCGCGATGGCGATTGATGGCTTGCCGACGGATGGCGCGCCGGCTGATCAGAAGTCGACGCGGCGTGCGGGGCATCCGGTTGGCGAGGATTCTTTGGCGTCTGACCCGGTGGCTCCTTTCATCGACACCAATGAAAACCAGTCCTCGCTGTGGGTGTGGTTGGCGGTGTGGAGTGGCGGCAGTTTGTTGTGCCTGTTCCGCGTCGCCGCCGGAATGATTCGGATTCGTTCGTTGGTCACAGAATCGGAAACGGCGCCAGCCGAAGTCGAGGCAAAGCTTGCGCGAGTCGCGCGGGAGCTCTCGGTGACCTCCAAAGCCGACGTGCGGGTTTCCACGCGGATCTCTGCGCCGATTCTGTGCGGATTCTTTCGCAGTACTCTGTTGATCCCAACGCGCATGACCGAGCCGTCGCGTGCTGACCGTCTGCCCGGCGTCTTCGCACACGAACTGGCCCACGTGCAATCACGGGACCTGGTGTGGAATCTGCTTCTGCACGTGGTTTCCATTGCGTTTTGGTTTCATCCGTTGGCTTGGTTCGCTCGCGCTGTGCACGCGGCGGCTTGCGAAGCGGTCAGTGACGCGGTTGCCGCCGACTATCTCGGCGATGTTCAAGCGTACGGACGAACGCTGGCGCAAGTCGCGTTGGATGCCGCTTCCGCACCGACGCTAAGTCTTGCCATGGCTCGAACCTCGGATGTTCATCGGCGGGTCCAGACGCTCGAGCGGCGCCTGTTCTCCGATGGTTTGCATCGGCAGCTTGCCGGCTTGGTTGTTGTCGGCGGTCTCATGATCACCAGTGCACTGGGAGGCTTCAAAGCAGTGCGTGCCGAAGTCGCCGTCCAGCCGCCACAGGCGGGTGATGATCAGAAGACAGAAGCGGACGTTGGACAGTCACCAGGTGAAAGTAACGACGCAGCGGCCAAAAGCGGTGGCGACGTTGATCAACCAGCAATGATGACCGCGGAAACGGTTGCGGCGGTGAACAAAGGCCTTGCGTTCCTGGTCGCGCGGCAGCGAGACGACGGTTCGTTCGGCGGCAAGGAGGTGGGGGATCACGATCCAGCAGTGACGGCTCTGTGTGGCATAGCGCTGCTTGCCGCCGGCAGCAAACCGGGCGAAGGACCCTACGGTGCGGAACTTCAAAAGGCGTTGGACTACCTGCTGAACCAAGTCCAAGACGACGGGTTCATTGGAATCCGGCCTAGCGCTGGTTCGATGTACGTTCACGCATACGCCTTGAGATTCCTGGCTGAAGCGCAGTTGGCTCACGAGACGCCGCAAACCGAAAAAGCGATTGCCAAGGCGGTCGATCTCATTGTGAAGAGCCAAAACAACAGAGACGGCTGGCGTTATCGGCCGAATTCTCAGGATGCCGATTCGTCGGTCACTTCGTGCCTCGTCATCGCGCTGCAGGCAGCACGGCGCGCCGGCGCACAGGTGCCGAAAGAAACTCTTGACCGCGCCGTCAACTACTTGAAACGCTGCCAAACACCCGACGGCGGTTACTCGTACGTGATGGCGTCGACCGGCAGTGCCCTACCGCGCTCCGCAGCCGCCATGGCAGCACTTTATCTCTCGGATGTCCGTGGCGAAGAAGTTGAAAAGGGCCTGGCCTACCTCAACGCCAATGCAACTTCGACCGGCAGAGGTTCGCCACACTACTTCTACGGGCAGTTCCACTTGAGCACGGCGCTGCGCTTCGCCGGCGAAGAACATTTTCGCCGCTGGTACGGTCCAAGCCGCGACGAACTCCTCGCCTCACAAGCAGACAATGGCAGCTGGCCGCTCCAGTACTACCAGCCGGAATACCCAACCGCCAGCGCCTGCATCGTGCTCCTATCGCCACGAAAACCGATCAGCAATGCATCGCGACCAGATCAATGACAGGGCATCGGAGAGTAGACAGTCGGGCCCTGCGCTAAGCAAAGGCTGGGCCTTTGGCCCGAAGTACAAATCCTGGTTGTTTCTGAAAATTCCACGAACAGATGCAATAGAATCGCTGCTTCGTGCATCTATCTACGTAGTCCTTCCCCTCCCGCCCTGGCGATTCCGCCCATTTTGCATGCTGCCGATCTGCTGCCTCCCTCGATGGGGGGTTGATTGACGACAGGCGAACCAGCGTTTCCGTAGGAAGGCTGTCGCTACCTACGCCATCGAAGTACGATTCGACCACTGGCAAGACGTCGCCGAGTCGTTCCTTTTGTTTCCCAAGAGAGATAGAACATGATCAACCGCCGAAACATGCTTCAAGCAGTGGCCGGCGCTGCTTTGGGTGGCAATCTTTCTTCCAGCAACGTTCGAGCGGCCTCTACCCAAACGGGCGCACCCCGGCGGATCATCTTCTTTTTGCAGAATCAAGGATTCGATCCGGCCACCTGTGTCCCCGAAGGTCTTCAAGACAGCACCTCGTTGTCGGGCGTGACGCTGCCCGAACCGATCAGTGCACTTGAACCCTACAAAGACAAGATCAACATCATCACCGGTTTGCATGGCCGGCACACAAGCCCATCCCACAGCGCTTACTTTGGCGCCTTGGGTGGATATCGCGGCGGCATCGGTGTGCCGCCCGGTGGAGCCACCATTGATCACCAGCTCAGTCAGTTGCTTCCCCCCACTATCCTGCCTCATCTGTGTATCGGGATGGACGCGCTGGAGAACATGATTTCGCGTCCCACTCTGGCGACCTTGTCGGCTGCCGGACCGGGCAAGCCGCTGTTCATGCATTCCAATCCCAACGATCTTTACCAATTGCTCTTTGGAGGAATCTCCACGGGAGACGTCAAACGAAGGTACGAGGCCAGGTCGAAAGTATTCAATCGGATCGAACAACTTGCCGGCCGGGGTGGTGCAGCGCTTCCGTCGGGTGACCGCGAGCGATACGGAAGCTATGTCGACGGCTTCCGGAATATCAACGGTCTGCGCGAACAGCTTGCTGGGGTCTCGGATCATTTGAAGAACTTTGCGCCGCAGTACGATGAGAAGTTTGTCAAGCCGGAGTTCGAAACTGACTGGCACGACGCACTTCTTGATATCGGCATCGCGGCCTTAAAAGCGGGTCTGACAAACGTCTTGACGATCGGTTCTGGGCGTGGAGAAATCTTCGGATCCTGGAAAGGACTGGGAGTCACTCAAGCCGGACACAATCTTGGCCACATGAAGCAACCGGACAACCCGATCTGGATCAAGATTCGCCAGTACAACTGCCGGATGCTCGTCAAGCTGATGCAAGAACTCGAATCGATGCCGGAAGGCGACGGCACGATGATGGACAATACGCTCATCGTCTACACCAGCAACAACGCCGACAAACAACACACCGACGGAGCCAATTGGCCGTTTGTTCTGTTGGGCAACGGCAGCGGCCACTTCAAAACGGGCAGGTACACTCGGCTTGACGGTCGGCGTCCCATCAACGCCCTCTACACAACTCTGTTGCACACTGTCGGCGCCCCATGCGACCGCTTCAACATGGATAGGAACATGGCCGGCATGTACGACGCCAAGGTCGGTCCTATCGAGGAAATCATGGCGTAGCGTAAGAAGCATGATCAGAACCATTGCGATTCTTGGTTTCGGTGTGATCCTCTGTGCACCGATCTTGGCCGTGCGTGCCGAGGATCCATCGACTTTTGCTTCTGTAGCAAAACCGTTGCTGCAGCAACATTGTCTGGACTGTCACAGCTCCGACGCGCAGGAAGGCGATGTCGCCTTGGATGGCCTTGATGGGGTCAACGGCGACAACGCCGAATTGTGGAAGCGCGTTTGGGAGCAGGTGGCGCTGAAAGAGATGCCGCCAAGAGACGAAGGCAGTCAGCCCACCGCGATGCAGCGATTGCAGCTTTCCAACTGGATCACCGCTGAACTTCAGCGGGCGATGAAAGGCAAAGGTGGATTCCAGATCCATCGACACCCGTCCAAGGGAAACCACCTCGATCACGAGCTGCTGTTTGGAAAACTTCCCCAGGGTCTCCGGCCCGCCTCGACCCCGGCGCGCATTTGGCGGATTCATCCGCAGGAACATCTCACTCGACTCAACGCACTGATCAACCGCGAACCCGAATTCAATCCCAACCGGCCGGGACTGAGAACTCGCGGCGATCGCATTCCGCCCAACCGCGAGGGTGAAGTGAAGGTCTACTTCGGCCTTGATCGCGTCATCGGTTGGGTGGGCGGAAGCGCCGCGTACGCCGCGGCCATCACTGGATTCCCGCCGGTTTTGTCGACCGATGATGCTCATGGCCTGCGGAACTATTCCCACCTCTATTCCGTCAACGGGGCCGAAGCGACGCAAATTGCTAACCATGCCGAAAATATCATCCGGTTCATGGCGCATGGCCCCGACGCGGAGCCGTATCAATTCGCCGATAAAGTCAACGAGATCGACGAGAAGTACAAGCACGAAAGTCTTCGCGGTCTGACTCAAAGTCTCTTCTATAGCAAGTCACCGAAACGTCCGCTCACGCCGGTCTATGACCTGATGAACGAGCCGGGTGTTTCGGATGAACGCCTGATCGCGGCAGTCGAGTATCTCTTTGAGGCACTGACGTGTCGTCCGCCCACCGAAAAGGAGATTCAGGAGTATGTCGGTTTGCTGCAGGAAGCAATCGATGACCTGGGAAAAGAAGAAGGCGTGGTTCTAGGGCTGACCCCTATCTTTCTCGAGCGCGAAGCGCTGTTCCGAACCGAATTGGCCCTGAACACGGCGCCCGATGAACATGGCCGAGTCATGTTGCAAGATCAGGAGTTGGCTTTGGCGATCAACGCCGCCTTCAGCTACATCGGTCCCGATCAGGCGCTGAAGCAGGCAGTTCTCGAAGGACGTCTGAAAACGCGGCAGGATGTGAAACGAGAAGTCACCCGGATCCTGCAAGACGACAGTATCCGCAAGCCGCGTATCTTGCAGTTTTTCAGAGAGTACTTTGACTATGACCGCGCCGGCAGCGTCTGCAAGGACACGAAAGCTTTGGTGGGCGCCGGTGGAAACGCGAAGAATTACTACCGGTCGATGTTCGGCATGACCGCCAACACGGATCGCCTGATCGAATGGATTTTGCACGAAGATAAAAACGTTCTTTATGAATTGTTGACGACCGACCGAGTCGTTTTCGATGCCGGCGCAGACACCGACTACTTCGGTGAATTCGTCGGCCCTCAAAAAGCTCCTCCGAAAGTGGAGGACAAGAAGAAGAAAAAGAATAAGAATGCGAGTTCGCCGCTGATTCGCAAAGCGACATTGCCGAAAGGCCAGGAGGTTCACGTGCGAATCGCCAGAGTGGTCAGGCCGGCCAGGACTCAGCGTTCACTCACCACGCTGCCCGCTGAGCAGCGCCGAGGCATCCTGACTCATCCCAGCTGGCTGGTTTCTCATTCGGACGCGATGGACAACCACGCGATTTTGCGGGGCAAGTGGATTCGGGAACGTCTGCTGGGCGACGCCGTTGCTGACGTGCCGATCACCGTGGATGCGATGTTGCCGGACGAACCCAAAGAGACGCTCCGTCATCGCATGAGAGTCACCCGAGAGGATTATTGCTGGAAGTGCCACCAGAAGATGGACCCGCTGGGCCTGCCTTTTGAGATGTTCAACCACATCGGCATCTATCGCACGAAAGAACAAGGCAAAGAGGTCGATACCAGCGGAGCGATCATCGGCAGCGGTGACCCGGACCTGGACGGACCGGTCACAGACGCGTTGGAAATGATCGACAAGTTGGCCGAAAGCGAGCGGGTCAAGCAGGTATTCGTTCGCCATGCCTTCCGCTTTTGGATGGGCCGCAACGAAACAATCGACGACGCCCCCATTTTGCAGGACGCCTATCACGCTTACCGAGAGGGCGGAGGCAGCATGAAAGCGCTGCTCACCTCCTTGGTCACTTCCGACGCGTTTCTCTATCGAAAAGTGCAACGCGCCGAAGGCCGCTGATTCAGCGATCTCGATCAATGTTGGGTTCGTTCAAGTCCAGTGTAGTTGCAATCGCCAACCATTTCGGAGTGCAGGGGCGCTAGTCGGGTGAAACTGTTCGAGCACGGAAATCGGTGAAGCGCCTAGGGTTTATTCTTCAGGCCAAGGCCCAGCACGTTGTTTGGAGTGTGTCTTCAAATTGTCGCTGGCGGCAGTTCATTGTAGGCCGACTTGTCCCCAAGTCGGCGAGTACAGGATCGCCGACTTGGGACAAGCCGGCCTACCTGGGAATTTGAAGACACGCGGCATTGATTGGTACTGGCAAACGGACGAAAATCCATTCCCTACCCAGTAGCGGCTTCAGCACCAATGATGTGTGCCTAGCTCCTCCATAGTCTTCCAACGTAGCGAGCATGACGGATGGCAAAGCGAATCCTTCTAGGTGTGATCGGTGTGGTGCTGGGAATCGTGGCCGGCATGATCTTCATGATGGCCCTGCACATGGCATCCACCCTCGTCTACCCGCTGCCTGAGGGTGTCGACTTCATGAGCCAGGAACCCGACAACCAGGCGCGTCTGAAGGAATGGTTCGGCACGCTGCCCGCAGGTGCGTTCGTGCTGGCGATCGTCTGCCATGGACTCGGCTGCATGGCTGGCGCACTGGTGGCGATGCTTGTTTCTCGGCGACGTTCGCTCGTGCCACCCCTGACCGTCGGCGTCTTTTTCACGGTGGGTGGGATCATGAACCTGTCGTCCATCCCCCATCCATCCTGGTTTCCGTTTGCAGACTTGCCCGTTTACCTTGTCCTTGCCCTGGCGGCCGGTCTTCTGCTGAAACGCGGGGATGAGGAGGGGGCGCTGGCGACCCAGTAGAAAAGAGTCTGGCTGGTAGCGGACCGTTCTATCTTCCGTCTTTCAGTATTTCTGTTGCGGCGTTTTTCCCACACGATCCCATCACGCCTCCGCCGGGGTGAGCGGCGGCGCCGCAGATGTACAGGCCAGCTACCGGCGTTCGATGGTCGCTCCAACCAGGAACGGGTCTCATCGGGCCCAATTGATTGAGCGACATGCTGCCTTGCATGATGTTTCCTCCAGTGAGTCCAAAGATTCTTTCCAGGTCCACCGGAGTGAGTATTTGCCGATGGAGAATCGAATCGGGCACGTTGGGAGCGTAGCGGGCGATTTCAGCGATACAGCGGTCAGCAAACTCTTCCTTGATATCCTCCCAGGTCCCCTCGGCCAAACGATAGGGAGCGTACTGAACGAACAGCGAGAGAATGTGATGCCCGTCGGGGGCCAGCGTCCTGTCGACGGAAGTGGGGATCGTCATCTCGACGATCGGACGGCGAGAGGGACGTCCGTATTTGGCGTCATCGTAGGCTCGTTCAAGGTATTCGGGGGTGGCGCCGATGTGGATGGTGCCCCGATGCTGCGGGCCAACTTCCTTGTTTCCGGGCAGGCAGGTGAAATCGGGAAGCTCGGCGACCGCCAGATTGATCTTGGCCGAGGCGCTGGAGTAATCAATCCGGGCGACCGCCTTTTGGAAATTCGCGGGCAGGTGGGTGCGATCGATCATCTTTTCAAACGTGACGTGAGGATCGACGCTCGAGGCAACCTTGCCTGCCTGGAGCACCTCCCCATCTTCGAGTCGAACGCCCGTGACTCGGCCATCGACCACCAGGATCTCCTCGATCGGCGCACTGAATCGAATCTCCACGCCCTTTTCTTCAGCGGAAGCGGCGATCGCATCCGAAAGCGCACCCATCCCTCCTTCGACATACGCCCACACGCCCCGAGCACCTCCCGCGGCGCCCATCACGTGGTGCAACAGGACATACGAACTTCCCGGTGCGGAATAGGGTTGGAAAGATCCGATGATGGCGTCGGTGCCCAGCGTCCCTTTCAGTTCATCCGATTCGAACCAACGATCGAGAATCGTCTTCGCGCTGCCGGTCATCAATTCGATCGCTTCGGGCAGATCATCCTGCAAGCTCTTCATCGCCTGTTGCAGACCCCAACCGGTTTTCAGATCACTCAGGCGTTTTCGAAGAGAGATCTTTCGCCAGGAAGAGGGTAGCGGCAGGAGGTCGGGAGACCGGCGGTTGAGGATCGGTTCGATCCGCTCGGCAACGCGCTGCAGAAAAGCCTCGTAGTCGGCGAACGCCTTGGCATCCTGCTCAGAGAATTTCTTGATCTCGTTGAAATTGGCTTGCTGGTCCGGCCCCAGAAAAAGGTAGCGGCCATCTTCAAACGGCGTGAACGAGGAGGGGTTTCTGGGCAACGTCTTGTACCCGTACTTGCCCAGCTCCAGCTCCTCAACAATCTCCGGAAGCAACAGGCTGACGACATAGGAAGCGATCGAGGCTTTGTATCCCGGAGCGATCTCTTCGGTCACGCAACAGCCGCCGACAAGATGCCGTTTTTCAAGAACCAGAACTTTCCAGCCGTTTCGGGCCAAATAGTTGGCGCAAACGAGGCCGTTGTGTCCCGCCCCGATGATGATGCAATCGTACGTCCGCAAGGCAACTCCTTCTTGGCTCAGGAAACTCGGTCTTACTCCCGCAACCAGGGTAAAGAAAAAGCCTCCCCGTGAACAACACGAAGGAGGCTTCGATTTTCATTGCATTGAGCGGAAGGTTCTTACTGGTTCAGTTCCTCTTCAATCGTTTCGCTGTTCGCTCTTGTGCCCAGGGCACCCCACAAACCGAAGGGACTTTCGGCACCAGGAAGCGGATCCGGAGGCTGGCTGTTGCGATGAACCGGCTTTGCCGAACTGTTGCCCGCTTCGATCGAATCGGTGATGAAAATCACCGCTCCATCAGACATCAGAACGTGAGCACCGCCTTGGTGCCGGCTGGAGGGCGGCATGACACCAAAGTTTTGCGGATTGTTGTTGGTACAAATCGGCTTATTCGGCGGCAAGATCGTGTTCATCCCAGTGAACAACGGACGGCCACGAGCCCATTTGTAGCCTCGACGGTCTTCCGGACCTGTTCGATTGTCGATGTCCGCTCGGACCATCGGATCCCAGTATCGCGGACGCTGCGGGTCAAGGCTTTGAGTACAAGCGATCGCATGCGGAGCATCGACACGCAAGTCGATCCCAAGCACGTCTGACACAGGAAGCGATGTTGTCGTTGAGTCATAGTCGCCCAGATCGGTCGCGATCTCGCCCATCGCAATCGTGTTGGCCAGTCCATCCAAAATGTCGCGGAACTTCATCACCTTTCGCGCCACAAAGACGCCCCGGCAAGAAGCTCGTACGTGCCTGGCTCGGCCGCTTCCCGGACGGCTGCCGTTGTTGGCGCCCAATCCGTTGTTCGTACGGTGCAACGAGTCGCCCATGCAAACCGCGTAGTTCGTTCTTCCCTGAGCGGGCAAGCCTGTGCCGGGGTCACTGGGACAACGGTAGGTCGGAATCTGCGTGACCCAGGGATCGTACTGTCCCACGTTGGAGTGTCGAGCCAAATCCATCGCCGGATTCGGGCCCATCGGGTTGTAGAATTGACCGGCCCCGCTTCCGTTTTGGATTCGGAAGGGATTGGCAACCAATTCCCAAACCGTCTGCTGCTCCATGAATGGCGTCAAACCAACCAGCGCACTCAGCTCCAGTCGATTGTGACCGGGAGGCCCGAGGCTACTGGCGAAGTTGTAAGGCAAGCCGGTGGTATCGCGCCAACCGGTACCTCCCGCCTGCATGGGCAGCTCCTTGTAGGCGGAATGATAATTGTGAAGCGCCAGGCCGATTTGCTTGAAGTTGTTGCTACAACTCATTCGCCTGGCTGCCTCGCGAGCTGCCTGCACGGCGGGCAGCAGCAAGCCGATCAATACCCCAATGATGGCGATCACGACGAGCAGTTCCACCAAGGTGAACCCGCGCCGCAGTCTTGGACGATTCATAAGAACCTCAGAGTAAAAAGACAAACAAACAAAACGATGATCCTCAGTCGTCCTCCTCTTCTTCGTCTTCCCGTGAGTTCGTGAGTTCCGCCTGACGAGCGACCGCTTCCGGGTTCTCGTTGACGTATTGCTCGATCTCACTGACATCCGTCGTTTGCGGTTCGGAGCTACTGCAACCGGTGATGCAGAGTCCAACCAGAAAGATCAGAAAGAGAGAACGCATGAGGGGGGTTTCCAATGAGTAACGAATGGGAGTTGGAATGCGACAATCAACCACATCCATTGTAGCGAGGCACGGGCCTGATCGCACATGGGCGAAATGCAAGTCGGTATTTTCGTGTATTGTGGCGAATTTTGCCGTTTTTTACGTCAACGTTCTTTGGCCTGTCGGCGATTTCTCCGAAATCGCATCACGTAGCCAGGAGCGGAGAATTGGCCGACAGACCGGCTTCAATTTGGCTGTGCGTCGGTGAAACTAAATTGAAAACCAGGGAACCCAATCGTGCATCATCTCGCAGCCGCCGTCGTTGTGCTTCACTGTCTAGCGAATGTGGACGTGCTTTATTCGCAAGCGGTCTCTGGCGACGACTATTCCGTGAACCAACTCACTTCCGGATCGAGTCACCATTTTTTTGGATACATCGGTCATGCGGGAACCATCCCGTGGAATGCCAGCGGGCGATACATCCTTGCACTGCGATCGACGTTTCAGGACCACATGCCGGAACTGGGTGAGCCGGCAGAGATCGTGTTGATCGATACTCACGACCACGACGCAGTGCGAAAGATCGAGACCACTCGAGCGTGGAATCCGCAACAGGGAACGATGTTGTACTGGAACCCCGAAGCGGCAGAAACACAATTCTTTTTCAATGACCGCGATCCCCAAGATGGCACGCTCTTTACCGTTCTGTTTGATCTTTCGCGGGGAGAGCGAGTGCGCGAATACCGGTTCGCGGATTCGCCGGTTGGCAATAGTGGTGTCTCCCAGACCGGCGGCGAATTCCTGGCACTCAACTATGGTCGCCTCGCTCGACTTCGGCTGGTCACAGGTTACGCCGGTCTGCGGGATTGGAGCGAGGCGGACAACGCGCCACACAACGACGGTATTTTCAAAGTCGACGTTACCAGCGGGAAAAGAAAACTCTTGGTTTCGTATCGACAGCTCCGTGACCTTGTCCGAGATGAATTCCAGGAGATCGGCAACTACGGGCTGTTCATCAATCACACACTTTGGAACCGCAACGGCGATCGGATCTACTTTTACCTAAGGGCCAACTTTCGCAGTTCGCTGCCGAAGGTCGATGTTCCCTTTTCGATGGATTCCGATGGCTCCCACCTGACCCGTCATCCGTACATCGGTGGTCATCCGGAGTGGGACGTTGACAACATCTTGATCGGTTCCGACGGGAAGCGACAAATACGATACGACACTTCCACCGGCAAGATCGTTGGGACGCTGGGATCCCCCGAAACGTTCGCCGATCCGGGTGGAGACATCGCACGTTCCCCCGACGGACAGTGGCTGGTCAACGGTCACAAGCGCAAAGATCTCAAGCAGATCTTTTTCACACTGCTGCGGCGGCGAGACAATCTGGTGATTCAGACACAAGGATTCCCGATTGGCCCCTGGCTATCGGGAACACAACGAATCGACCCAGCACCTTGCTGGAACCGAAACAGCGATCAAATTCTGTTCGGAGCCTACGATGAAACAACCCAAACGCGGCAATTGTTTCTTCTAAAGATCAACCGATAACGACAATCGCGGTGCGGAGGTTTTCCGGAGGGACAGCCGTCATCGGTTTACCGGGTGCTATTGAGAATTGTCGTCTTGGCCTTCCAAGACAATCTTTTCCGGCAGTTCTTCTCCCTTGGCGATGAATTTCATGGAGATCGAATTGACGCAGTGTCGGGTGTTTTTTTCCGTCATCCGCTCGCCTTCGAAGACGTGGCCGAGGTGACCTTGGCAATTGCTGCAGACGATTTCGACCCGGTACCCGTCGGCGTCGAGGTGTCGATCGACGGCCCCTTCGATTTCATCGTCAAAGCTGGGCCAGCCGCAATGACTCTCGAATTTGTCCTCAGATCGGTACAGCGGTGCGTTGCATTGGCGACAGATGTAGGTGCCCGGATCTTTGGTCAGCGTGTACCCGCCGTCGCCCGGTGGTTCGGTCCCCTTTCGCAGGATCACAAACGCTTCCGCTTGATTCAAAGAGTTGTATTGCTTCACTTTTTTCTCCTGGCTGACTTCCTCTTTGTCCGATTCCACCACTGCCTCTTGTGACTCGGAAGCGGCTGTCGAACGAACCGGTTCGGATTGCTGCTGTTCGTCGCATCCCACCATCGCCAACATGCCGGTGACGAGAACAAGTCGTATTACTTTCAAGGATTCACCTCGTCGGATTCGAGTGTGCCGGCGGTCTTCAAAAATAAAATGGCTGCACCCGTTGGATTGTAGGCAGTGAGGGAGTGAGAGGAATAGCTCGGTTTCTTCGGTGTCCACTTGGCCTTTTCAGGAGTGTCGATGGGCCGTGCCCACCATCAGGTATGTTATCGTAATCGTGTTCCCCAACACATTCGGAAAGTGGTTCCCTCGTGCAACTTCACCTGCAATACCAACGTTTTCTCGTCGCGGCATTGGCATTATTGGTCACATGGTTTGACCTGTGGTGCGCTGACGCGGACCAATGGCCGCAGTTTCTCGGACCTGAACGCAACGGCATTTCTCGCGAGACCGGGTTGATGAATCGTTGGCCGGCGCAAGGCCCGCCCGTTTTGTGGCGGGTACCCGGCGGCGTTGGGATGTCGGCAATCGCCGTTTCGGATTCTCGCGCGGTGACGATGTGGAATTCCGAACGTGGCCAAGTGATTGTGGCGCTCAATGTCGACGACGGCAGCCGAATCTGGGAAACCCCCATCGCGCCCAACTACGAAAACGGCCAAGGCGATGGGCCGCGAGGAACGCCTTTGATTGCTGATGGGCGTGTCTTTGCTTACACCGGTGACGGAATTCTGGCCTGTGTGCGTCTCGATTCGGGCGAAGAGATCTGGAAGGAAAACATCGTTGCCAGCTCTGGCGGCAGGCCAGCTGAATATGGCATGGCTTGTTCGCCACTGATGGTGGGTGACTTGATCATCGTCACCGCTGGCGGACCAGCAGCGGCAGTCGTGGCGGTCGACGCGGCGACGGGCCAAACCCGATGGAGCTCCGGCAGCGGCACACCCGGCTATTCTTCCCCCGCGCTGTTGAACGTCGGGGACGAACAGCACGTGGTCACTTTTACCGGCATGGGAGTGTCAGGAATACGCCCGGAGGATGGAACCGTTTTGTGGACGTATCCCTTCAAAACGCCCTACGACTGCAACACGGCAACCCCCATCGGTGCCGATGGGGATGTCTTCATTTCTGCCGGTGAGAATCATGGCTGCGCGAGGCTGAGCATCAAAAAAACGAACGACCAATATGCGGTTCGTGAATCGTGGATGTCGGTCGATGTGAAAAGTGTGATGCGAAACGAATGGCAGACGTCGGTACTGATCGACGGGTATCTGTATGGATTTGACAACGTCGGCAGTGCCGGTCCGACAACCCATCTGACTTGCGTGAACGCCAAAACGGGTGAAGTGGCCTGGCAGAAAACCCGGTTTGGGAAGGGCAATCTGGTTGCCGCCGACGGGCATCTTTGGATCACCACGATGAAAGGCGAAATGGTGGTCGCCAAAGCATCCCCACGCGGTTATGTCGAACTGGGGCGAAAGAGACTGTTTGGAAAAACTCGGCAGACCCTTTCGATATCGAACCAGCGGGCCTACATTCGCGATGACGATCAGGTCGTTTGCATCGACATCAGCCGTTGATCGCTGGATGTTTCAATACCAGCTTTGATAGGCAGTCCAGGCCGCCCAGCATAAAACGATGGTCGCGACGCTGTAGGCAACGGTAAAGAAAGCCAGTGCCAGGTACTTTTGCCGCGGCGTTCGGCGGCGATGTCGAACGAGCCGTTTGGACAGAGTGGCTTCGGGCACTTGGTGCGCCTGGTTGATGTCGGACCGCGGCACGTCTTCGCCGGATCCGTGATCAGAACCGGAATCATGCTGCGGCGGAGTTCCCTCCGATTCCATCTGCCGATCCTCGACACTGCATGCGTTGTCGTCGGACAATCCCGCAAAAACCATCGAATGCGCAGTGGTGGGTTCGGGCGGATATTGCCAACTTGGACTAACCGTTGTGTCTGTGGTTTTCACGCACTTGTTCCGTACAGCAAGGAATCGTTGACGGTTCAAGTGCCTACTGCACATCGAAATTCACAGAGCACAAGAGTCAACGCGGCAAGCAACCGGCAAACGCGCACCGATTGGTTCCGGATTTGCCGAATGAGATAGATCTGCGAGCGGAGCCGGTTCCATGTAGGCCGGCTTGTCCCAGGTCCGCGATGACGGAATTTGCCGGCTTTTTACGCCGGTCCGCTGGAGCCGTAGGGGCGTGTGCTGATCACGCCTTCGACCGGGCTGCTGGCTGTGCCGTAAAGGCGACGGGGAATGCGGCCCGAAAGGGAAGCCTGACGGCCGGCGATCGCAGCATGTTTCATCGCGTGGGCCATCCGCACCGGATCCCGCGCGTGGGCGATCGCGGTGTTCAGCAGCACTCCGTCGGCCCCCAATTCGAACGCTTCGGCAACATCGCTGGCCGTCCCCACTCCCGCATCCACGATGACGGGAAATTGCGGGTCGTCTTCCTTCAGGTATTCCAAGATGATCCGGAGATTGTTGGGGTTGAGCAGTCCCTGGCCACTTCCGATCGGGCTGCCAGCGGGCATCACGCTTGCCGCGCCGACCGCTTTCAACCGCTGTGCCGTTACCGGGCAATCGCTCGTGTAGCAGAGCACCGAAAAACCTTCCGCCGCCAATTCGCGACAGGCGGTCACCGTTTCGGCCGGGTCAGGCAGCAGGGTCTTGCTGTCACCAAGGACCTCCAGCTTGACCCAATCGGCGCCGGGATTGCCAAGCGACCGGAGGATTTCGCGGCCAAGTTTCGCGGCACGAATGGCGTCGGCGGCGGTGTAACAACCGGCGGTATTGGGCAGCAGTGTGTAGCGATCGAGGTCCAGGAAATCGAGAATGTTCTGGCCGGTTCGGTCGTACAGGCGTTCGCGGCGGACCGCGACCGTCACGCAGTCGGCACCAGATGCGAGCAGCGAATCACGCATCTGCTCCATGGTGTCGTAACGACCCGTGCCAACAATCAACCGGCTGCTCAAAACATGCTGGCCGACGCGAAGGGGCGCATCGTCGATGGGCGATTCGGTGGTCGGGGCGATGGAGGACACAGGTTTGATCGGGCAAGGGTGGTCGGCAAAAACGTTGCAGTCACGGGCGAACGGCGACGGCGGTTCAGCCACCACCGACCAGGGTGACCACTTCCACCTCGTCATCCGGCTGGACGACTCGCCGAGTGTAATCCTCGCGCGGAACCACTTCGGCGTTGATCTCCACCGCCAAATAGTTGGGTGGTACGTCTACCGTGTCAAGCAAACGTTCGACCGTCATCGGTGATTCGATTTCGACGCTCTTGCCGTTTACCGTGATTCGGATCATGTTTGGCTCGAAGCAGGTCTTTAGTTGCCTTCGTCAAAGGCTGCGTCAAAGGCGCGGGTGCTGGGAGAGAAGTCAAGCTTCTTAGTGAATTCGCAGGCTTCTTTTGCACCAAACGTTCGTTCCATCCCGCTATCTTCCCATTCAATCGACAGCGGTCCGTCGTAGCCGATGTCGTTCAACACCCGGATGATCTCTTCAAAATTAACCGCTCCGCGACCGGGGCTGCGGAAATCCCAGCCGCGCCGCGAATCGCCGAAGTTCAAGTGGCTGCTGTTGATACCACTCTTACCGTCCAGCGTCACGATCGCATCTTTTACATGAACGTGATAAATGCGATCGGCGAAAGTACGAATGAACTGGACCGGATCGACACCTTGCCAAATCAAGTGACTGGGGTCGAAGTTGAATCCAAATTCGGGGCGATGGTCGAGTGCTTCCAAAGCCTGCTGGGCGGTATAAATGTCAAATGCGATTTCAGTCGGGTGAACTTCCAAAGCGAAACGCACCCCACAATCACCGAACACATCCAAAATCGGATTGAAACGTTCGGCCAACAACCGAAAACCGTCATCGACCATGCTTTGAGGCACTGGCGGGAACGAATAGATCAAGTGCCAGATGCTGCTGCCGGTGAATCCGTTGACCACGTCGACACCAAACTTCTGCGCCGCACGAGCGGTATTTTTCAGCTCTTCGATGGCTCGACTGTTCACCCCCGCCGGATCGCCGTCACCCCAGACGTAGTCGGGCAGAATCGCCTGATGCCGTTGATCGATGTTGTCCAAGACCGCCTGGCCGACCAGGTGGGCACTGATGGCGTGACATTGAAGGCCGGCATCATCCAGCAGCTTGCGTTTTTTGTCGCAGTAGTCGTCTTCGGCGAGCGCCTTATCCACCTCGAAGTGGTCTCCCCAGCAAGCCAGTTCGATCCCGTCATAGCCGAATTCGGCGGTCATGCGAGCCATTTCTTCGATTGGCAAGTCGGCCCACTGGCCAGTGAAAAGAGTGACAGGTCGGGCCATTGAGTTCTCCGCGCGATACACAGGTTGATCATGACAATGAAAAAACGGGCTGTCATTGTGCGCATCGCCCCCTTTCTCCTGCAACAACCCGTGCCCAAAGATGGGCAAAACGCCCCAAATGCCGCTCCCGATATCTTATCTAAACGGAAAAGCCGGGGTCGAAGATCAGTGGTCCAGTTCGGCCCGCAGCTGACGGAGCGATTGTCGCAGCCGAGCCAATTCTGCCATCAACTCGTGACGTTGAATGCGAAATTGCCGCTGGAGATGATCCTGTAGGGCCGATCGAGCGTTGAGTTCGGTTTCGCGGATCTCCAGGTCGGCCTCCCAGTGTTGCAGTCGCTGGATCAAATCGGCGGCGTGCAGGCCAAGCCAGTGGTCGATGGTTGGCGGCTCGCTGACCTGAACGTGCGCTATCGGATCCGGTCGATGGGAGGAATCGACTCGCGGGGTAACTGGCGTATTTTTGGCCGCCGTTGATGAAAAATCGTCCGGCAACGAGACCGGGTTTGTAGGCCGACCGATCTTTTGATGGCGGCGCGGTCTCTGCCTCGCGCCCTCCAAATCTGCCCGCTCACCCGCTTCAACACGGGGGACCACAAAGCTGGGCGGGTCGATTCGATGCGGTGTGGCCGAGGGCATGATCGATCTTTGACGAGACAAACGGCGTGAGTTTTGCATCGGCTGCCAGGCCGACTTGCAATCCAAAAGTAGGCCGCACGCTCCGCTGTGCCGCTCAAGTCACACCCGTCGCTGCTCGCTGTACCAGGCACGACCAGGCGTGGCGAATTACTTTGATTGTTCCAGTGACGGCATGGCGGAGCGTGCCTATCTAGCTTGTTTTCAACCTGGTCAAACGTTCCAACACGCCTGTCGCACCGACTGCCAACGCAAATCATTGATTCGTCCAGTTCGCGGTGGGCACTGCATCCGCGAAAGCCCATTGGATAAGATGAACATGGAAAGCTGGCGGGTTACAGGGCCTGTGCGTGTTGCCCAGATCACAAGAGCAGGCTCGTAGCATTCCCAACCCCTTAGGACCTGGATTCCATGGATCGTTTTTTACCAATCCCCCTGGCACTACTGACCCTGTCGCTGGCTGGTGCCGCAATCTGTCCATCCCATTCGCCGGCCGAAGAGGCCGCAGTGAAGCCGTCCGACGTTGATCGAGCCGTTGGCCTGGGAATCGAGTTCCTGCGCAACCGCGGCCAGGCGGACGATGGTTCATTCAGTAGCGAAACCGGCGCGGCGGTGACCGCGTTGTGTGTGCGAGCGATTTTGGAACACCGGCCGCAGGCGGTCGACGACCCGGCAGTGAAGAAGGGATTGAAGTACATCGAATCGATGATTCAACCCGACGGCGGAATCTATGCTCGTGGGTCAAGGTATCGAAACTATGAGACGTCCGTTTCCGTCGGTGCACTGATCAAAGCGAATCAGCAGGGACGTTACGACAGCGTGCTCAAGCGTGCCGAAGCCTTCTTGAAAGACATTCAATGGGACGAAGGCGAAGGTGTGGAATCGTCCGAACCAGCCTATGGCGGAGCCGGTTATGGAAAGCATGGCCGCCCCGACCTGTCCAACACCTCCTTCCTGATCGATGCCCTGCACGAGCTTGGCAACGACAGTGACGATGAAGCGATCCAAAAAGCGTTGAAGTTTGTCGCTCGAACCCAGAACTTGCCTGAACAAGGCAACGATACTAAGCATGCCGATTTGGTGGGCGACGGCGGTTTCTACTACACGCCCGCCGCCGGCGGCCAGAGCCAGGCGGGTGAAACCGACGGGGGCGGACTGCGCAGCTACGCTTCGATGACCTACGCGGGATTCAAGAGTATGATCTATGCCGGTTTGACCGAGGATGACCCGCGAGTTATGGCGGCGATGAATTTCATCCGCAAGAATTACTCGCTGAAGGACAATCCGGGCATGGGACAGTCGGGACTTTATTACTATTACCACACCTTTGCCAAAGCGCTGGACGCAGCCGGTATCGAGGTCCTGGATGACGCATCCGGAACGCCCCACGCCTGGCGCGAGGAACTCACCAGTACCTTACTTGGCGCGCAGCAGGCCGACGGGTCGTGGGTCAACGGAAAAAGCGATCGTTGGATGGAAGGCGATCGCCAACTGGTCACCGCCTATGCCCTGTTGTCGCTTGCCTATTGCAAACCGAATCGCTGAGTTTAGTGAAGACTGAGCACGGAACACTTCGTCACTCCCCACCCCCCGAACCTTCCCCAGGTCGATCCATGAAAAGAAGCTTCTTGCTAGCCGCATCCGTTGCCCTGTTTGCGTTTGTTTCCGGAGTTGTCGTTGCCGACGAGAGTGAGAAGGGCTCGGAAGCGAAATCGACTTGGGTCACTTCCATCGCCCAACTGGGAAGTTCCAGCGACTTTGTGGCGGCGACCGCTGACGGATTGCTGCTGCGAGAAGCTTCGGTGGTCTCTTTTCCAGCTGCGGACCCAACTCAGCTGAAGCCGATTTACAGCCACTCGGCCGCGGTTTGGTGCGTGGATGCGACCTCCGACGGCGGCACGGTCGCCAGCGTGGATTATCGCGGAAACCTGGTCATCTATGACGTTGCCCAGGCCAAGCCGACGAACCACGAAAAGGCTTTCGAGCGTTGGTGTCAGGCGATGATGATTTCGCCCGACGACAAGCAGGTGGTGGCGGGCAACGAGGCGGGCAAGATCATGGTCTGGGACATCGCAGCCTCAAAAGTGACCCAGTCGGCCGAGCTGGACGGGCACGCGGTTACCGGGTTGGCGATTTCGCCCGATGCTTCCCAACTTGCCGCCAGCGACGGTGCCGGTCACGTTCATTTGTTGAAGTGGCCCAGCCTGGAACAGCTAGCGGAGATCAAAATCAGCGAAGAAACCGCCTGGTGTGTTGCTTTTTCCAACGACGGCAAACAGCTGTTTGTTGGCAGCAGTGATCGCCATCTTTATCGCTGCCAGGCGAAGGCCGACGCGAAGCCGGAAAGTGTTGCCAAAGGGACCGACTGGATCACTCAAATTGCAGTCTCCTCCTCGGGACAAGTTGCCGCCGCCGAAGTAGGAGGCAAACTGCATTTCCCGTCGCTTGGCGGCACCGATTCGATGGACGCCAAAAGTGGTGTTTGGACGCTTTGTTGGAACGGCGATCAACAACTCTTCGCCGGAACACGCAAAGATGGCATCGCAATCGCCGGCCGCAGCTGGAAGTGGACCGAGCCGGCGCCGAAGGGGGAAGAGGTGAGTGAGGAGAAGGGAGAAGAAAGTGAGGAGACGGGAGAGGGGGAGAAAGAAGCAGCGGGGGAGAAGAAAGAGGTAGAGGAGAAGAAGGCGGAGCAGGAAGAGAAGGCTGACGAGAAGAAGGAGGCTGACGGGGAAGACAAGAAAGAGAAAGAGCAGGAGAAAGAGGAAGAGAAAGAACAGAAGAAAGAGGGTGAGCCTAAGAATGAGTGACCTGCAGGTCGCCGATCCAACTTCTTCCGACGATTCTAGGGGTGCACCTGAGTACGTCGTTCGTTGTGGCTCCATGCGCATGCTCGGCGTGATGACCGCTCGAAGTGCTTTTCGATATGGCGACGAAGTCGTCGTTCGAACCGAGCGAGGTACCGAGATCGGAACGGTTCTTTGCGAGGCGACTCCGGCAGCGCTGGACTACATGGCCGAACCGACTGCGGGACGAATCGTCCGCCGGCTGACTGATGAAGACCGCAGCCAATGGTCGCATTTGGAATCAAAGACGCCCGATGACATTCAGGTTTGCCAAAAATGCGTCGATGCTTTGAAACTGGAGATGGAACTGGTCGACGTGGAACGGATCCTTGGCGGTGAACGTGTCGTGGTCTATTTTTTGGCCGATCAAAGAGTCGATTTTCGTCAGCTGGTTCGCGATCTGGCAAAAGAATTTCACACCCGGATCGAAATGCGACAGATCGGTGTTCGCGACGAGGCAAAGTTGCTTGCTGATTACGGAGATTGTGGCCAGCCGATCTGCTGTGCCAACCATTTGAGCAAGATGCCGCCGGTTTCCATGAAGATGGCAAAACTTCAAAAAGCGACTTTAGATCCCTCGAAAATCTCCGGACGTTGCGGACGGCTGAAATGCTGCTTACGCTACGAGTTCGATACCTACGAGGCCTTGTCAGAAGAGTTGCCGGCGATCGGGTGCCAAATCTTGACGCGAGATGGTACGGCCACGGTGATGGCCCAGGATATACTGTCAGGCCAGTTGATGGTCAAAACCGAGGACAATCGACGAGTGATGGTTCACCGCGACGATGTGGTCAGTGTGGTGGGTGACCCGCCCAAGGCGCGGCAAAAAAAGAAAAGAAACAAGCGACCGGGCAAGGATTGAAAAGACGAGCATGCCATGAATTCGCCTTTGCAAGCGATGCGAGATCTGCTGGACGAGGATCGCCGATTCAAACTGGAAGCCTACCAGTTCATTCGCGAGTCGCTGCAGTTCGCTCACGAGAACATGGACCTGGTCGAACCCGAAGCGACAACCGGGGGGGCTGCCAGCATCGGGCAATCGGCAGGTGTTCCCTCGGCGCCCGACCAGCCGGCACCCAAACATGTGACCGGCCAACAGCTTTGCGAAGCATGCCGGCAGTATGCGATCGAGCAGTATGGTTATCTCGCTAAGATCGTTTTGGCCAGCTGGGGAATCAGCTCGACCAGCGACTTCGGCGAATTGGTCTACAATCTGATTCGCATCGAACAGATGCGGAAAAGTGACACCGATCGCCGAGAGGATTTTGATGACGTCTATTCCTTTGACGACGCTTTTGAGCCGCAGTTCGAATTTTCGGCTCGCGACGAGGACTAGCGGGAACTTTCTTTCTTCCCGGCAAGGTTACCTTCGGCGTTTGGTGCTTTCGTGGGTGATCCTGTCGGTTCCCGCCGCGACCGTTTGGGCCCAGCAGGCGGCGGTGGCCGATCCTCCGGCCCAGCAGCCCAAGGCGACCGCGCCTGCCGAACAACCCCAGACGAACCAGCGCCCCAGGCCGGAAGAAAAGGCTCGAACGACTTACCTGGGACGCATCGTCGCCAAGCCAATGTCGCATCTGGCGTCCAACTGGCTGATTCGACCCGAACGGGACGATGAGGAAAACGCTTCGCTCTCTTTCACCAAGCTTGGCCTGCGAGAGGGCATGACGGTCTGTGATTTGGGTTGCGGCAACGGTTATTGGACCTTGCCGATGGCCAAGAAAGTGGGAGCGGCGGGAAGGATTCTTGCCGTCGATATCCAGCGTGAAATGCTGCAGAAACTGCGCGTCCGGGCTGCCCGCGCCAAGATCGAGAACGTGACACCGATTCACGGCAGGATCGACGACCCGAAATTGCCGCCGGGGGAAGTCGACTTGCTGTTGATGGTGGACGTTTACCACGAGTTCTCTCACCCGGAATCGATGCTCTGGGGCATCCGCAATAGTCTCAAACCGGAAGGGGTCGTCGCCCTGCTGGAGTATCGCGAGGAAGATCCCACCGTTCCGATCAAGCGCCTGCACAAGATGTCCAAGAAGCAGATCATGAAGGAATATCAGCACAACGGGTTCAAGTTGGTGCGGGAGTTCAACAGTTTGCCCTGGCAACACCTGATGTTCTTTGCACGCGACGATAGCCCGCTGCCAGAAATCGAACCGGTGCCGGCACAACAGGTGCTCAACGATCTGGAGTAAACTCTGTCACTCCCATCAAGACCGATCCAACCCAGGGAAAGAACTCCATGTCGACCACTATCCGCCTGAACATCATGATGTTCCTGCAGTTTTTTGTGTGGGGGGCGTTTTTCGTTCCGATGGCAAGCTATCTGAGCGAGATCTTCGGGTCGGAGGAAAAGATCAACACGATCATCGGCGGCATTTATTCGACTCAGACGTGGGCGGCCGTCTTTGCACCGATCATCGTCGGCTTTGTCGCCGACCGGCTGTTCAACAAGGAGATCGTCAACGGCGTTTTGCACTTGCTGGGTGCCGCCATGTTGTGGTGGTGCAGCACGATCACCGAGTCACACGTCCAGTTCTACTGGGTGATGATGGCGTTTTTTCTTTGTTACATGCCGACGCTGGCGCTGGTCAACGCGATCACGTTTCAAAACGTCGATTCGATCGAGAACGATTTTCCCAAGATTCGATTGTGGGGCACGATCGGCTGGATCGTTTCGGGGTTGGTTGTTTCCCAGTCGATGTTTGGCCTGTTCGACATCCCCGTGTTGCCCGGCGTGGTCGACGCCGGCAAAACGAACGTGCCGCTGATGTTGTCAGCGGTCGTCAGCGCGGTTTATGGGATTTACAGCTTCACCCTGCCCAAGTCTCCGCCACAGGGTCGCGACCAACCGGTCAGCATCGCCAAGGTGGTCGGCTTGGACGCGGTGAGGCTGTTCAGCAATCCAAGCTATTTGGTGTTCGCCATTTGTTCGTTCTTGATTTGCATTCCGCTGGCGTTCTACTACGCCCGCACCTATGACTTTGTGGAAAAGATGGCTTTCGGTGCCCAAAGCGCCGGCGTGATGGCGCTAGGTCAGGTCAGTGAGATCTTTTTCATGGCGCTGGTGCCCTTCTTTCTCAGCCGCTTGGGTGTGAAATGGATGTTGTTGGTGGGCATGCTCGCCTGGGCGCTCCGTTATGCGTTGTTTGGCTTGATGCCCACCGCTTCGGCGATGTTGTTGATCGGGATCATCCTGCACGGCATCTGCTATGACTTCTTCTTCGTCACCGGCCAACTTTACACCGACCGCGTTGCTCCCAAAGAAATTCGCACCAGCGCCCAGGCGCTGTTGGGGCTGTTGACTTACGGAGCCGGGATGCTGGTCGGAAATCTGATTCACGGACCGTGGGGCGACTACATCAATCTCGATCCATCCACCAAAGAGGGTTGGGGTGCGGAGGCCGCCGAATTCTGGCTCATGCCTGCTGGTTTGGCAGCCGCTGTTGCCGTTTTGTTCTTCATGACCTTCTGGGACAAGTCGAGCGCCGCAAAGTCTGGCGGCACTGAATCCGAGCCGGAACCGGAGTTGTAAAGCCCTTCGGGCTTGTTTGCTTCACTCTTGCAGAATGATGTGCCGGTTGTCCCGGTCTCGCATCATTTCTTTGGCACGTTTGCGATCGAACGTTCCGCTGGAATCGATCAAGAGTTCCGGCCTGGGAGGCAGTGCGGCGTTTTGTTCCAAGCGGTCCAGTTCCGCTTCGATCACGGCGTGTCGATCTTGCCAATCGCCGAGGGGGTCATAGTCGAACGATTCGTTTCCTGGAAGCGTTTGATAGGACCGGGTGGCGATGATGCGGACGGCATCGTACGGATCGTCCATTCCTTGCAGCAGTAGCGGCTGCATCCACTCGGTGCCCGAAGCTTCTTGTGCCGGTTTCCAGCCCAGCGCCGATGCTTGAACCGCTCGCTGGGCCGCATCTCCGGTCAACATCTGTAGCAGCGCGGTCGAGAGATTTTTGTCGTTGTCGGTGAACTCTTCTTCCCCATGGCCGTACCACTGGGTCAAGTGAAGCGCGGTCCAGCCGAGACTTCGATCGAGATGGCACAGATTGCAAGCACTCGCGCGGCCCGCGTCCCTGCTTACCGCCGCCGATGGACTGGAGATCTGATGGCTGCGAATGGTTTTTAACAAACCGTACGTGGTGTAGGGCATGTGACAATTCAAGCAACGGCTGCCGGCGGAATCGGCCGCATGATGAGTATGTGCGGCGATGTCGTCGCCCAGCTCGGCATGACACTGCAGGCAAGCCTGGTCGCCGCGCATTTGAGGTTTCAATTGATCATCGCGCCACTGCGTCAGCGACTGGCCATTGTGAGAATGCATCGTGTGACAGGACAGGCATGTCATGTCGCCATGTTGGTAACAAGGTGATTCGATCAGGCCGTTGTACTCGCGTCCCGATACGCGAACCATGCCGTCGGGCCAGAAGTAACCACTCATGTTGCGTTTTTGCGAAAAGTTGCGCTGTGTTTCGGTGTCCGGGCGATTGGGGCCCGCTTGAATGACTTCGCGGTACTTGGAATCGGCAAGCAGGCTGCCCGGACGGAACGGGTGTCCGTCTTGCAGGAACTCTTCCCACGCTCCCGCCTTGTTTCCGGCGATGCTGTGGCATTGTCCGCAAACATCCGCGGAAACTTCCTTGGCGACCGATTCGGGGTTGATGATTGGATCGGCGGCGACGGCGTCCTCCTGTTCGTCTTCGTTGCGGTGTCGTTGAATGTGCTGGGCGCCTTGGCCATGGCAAGCTTCGCACGCAATACCAAATTCCACCACGTGCGTATCCCAATCGCCGGTATCGGGGTCATGTCGCGGGCGCGGGCGAGTGGAATGGCAGGCACAACAGGTTTCGTTCCACCTTCCCATTTCGTCCCGCATCGGAACCACCGGCGGTCGCAGGAAACTCGACTCCCGGCGAATCCAACGCTGCTGGTCCTTCAGGTAGACCACGGGCAACATTCCCGGTGATCGCTTTAAGTGCGAGCGATACCAGAAGACGTGCATGTGATGCGATCCGGTCATCAACTCGATCTGGCGGCGGCGGGTTTGTCCACGGGCGATCGGGTCGGCGAAGGTGACAAAAAACTGATCACCCTGCTGTTCAAACGTGTAAGGCTCGCCGGCGACGGTGACCTCCTGATTGCGAATCGCTTCCGGAGCCGTTTCGGAATCGACAACCTGGGTCATGGTGCGGTGATAAGAAGCATGCCAGGATTGATATTCCTGCCGATGGCACTCTCGACACGAGTCGGATGAAACGAAGTCCTCGGTAAGCATCTCGATAGGGCGTCCTGCGGTGGAAGCAGACGACCTGCCGCGCATCACCACCGTGACGGCCATCAAGACAACCGCAACCAGAAAGCACAACCCCAGCCTGAGTAGCCACGGAGAGAAGCGGGGAGATTGGGATTCGGAATCGGTCATCGCAATTCCTGTAGGCCGACTTGTCCCAAGTCGGCGATCCTGGAATCTTCGCAATTCGGGCGGACATTGCCAGCAGCGGAGATGCTGCAACCGCTACTTTAGCCCAACCGATTCGCCACCAAAAGTTACGTCAACCGAGTATTCACCCCAATGGTTGATGGAGGCGGAAATCAAGAGAACGCTCCGACAAGTCGGAGTACTCCAAAAGTACGAACGTCGAACTACGACCGTTTCCGCGTTTTACGTTTGGTGACTTTCTTTTTCGTTCTGCTCCTGCTGGACGTTGACTTGCGGGCCTTGTCCAGTTCGGCAAGATGCTCGTTGGCTAGCTTCGCAAGCTCTTCCAACATGATCACGTCGGCTCGCAAGATCGCCTGCTGGCTACGAGACAGACTGGTCGGATCGGCGTCCAACAATTGACACAGGCCCGCGACGCGATCGGCGGCCAGCTGTGGTGAAATATGCTCGGTCGGCGGCGGAGAAACGGTGGCCGCCGCTGAGGAAGGAGAGCTGATCGCCGCTGGGCTCGGACTGTCGCCGGCAATTCCCACGGGCGCCAGCCCGACTCCCCTTGGCGCCAATCCAACTCCCCTGGGAACCAGGCCGGCTGTTGTCGCGGGGCTGGCTGGCGCGGATGCGGGAGGAGTATCGGCCGAGGCGCGCGGCGGCAGCGCGACGTGCGCCGGCGGTGCCACGGCCGGCAACGAATCGGCCTGCGACGACACCGCCGCGCCAGTCTGTACGTACGTGCGCTGTTGGTAACTTGCCACCTGGTCATCAGACATTCTTAGTGGCTTTGCCCCAGGCATCGTTTGATATTGTTCGGACATGCGGAACCTCGCGGGAGTTTTCGTGGGGGCGACCAGAGGCCGTCACTTTTAGCTGGCGTCACTTTGCTGACGCCACTGAACTATCTGGGCAAACACTTCATCGTTGATGCGTGTCGCCGCGTTATCGCTGACAAAGGCGGTGTTGTGAATTCCAACCGCGTGATACTCGTTTTTGTCTGGAAAAAACGCGATCAGCGGAGAACCGCTTTGACCGATCGACGAATCGATGGTGTGGGTCAGGCGATTGGCTTCCACGTTCGCTCGCCCCGAATCGCGCCACTGAATCGAACCGTCGTTGGGAAATCCGGAATTCTCCGGCGGATCCTTCGGGTACCCGGTGAGCGTCAGTGTCAAACCGTGCAGGAATTCAGTCGTGAATTTCGACACGCTCAAAAATCCCGCCGCCTGGCTCATGTCGTGATCCAAAAAAATGGCGCCGAAATCGAATTGAGAACTCGCATCGATTTGCCAAGCTTCCACCGTTGCAAACCGCGTTGAGACAACCGATCCGATCGGAGGTTGGCGGCGGTCGCCATTGAGGCCGGGAAAAACGTGGATCTTATCCATGAACCCGCCGTCGCTATGGTAGAAGACGTTGTGGCCGGCAGTAAGAACCAGTTTGGGACCGGCTAAAAAACCAGTGCCAAAATATCGTTCCCCTTGTTTGTTCAAAATGGTCAAACCACACACTGCCGAAAACGGGTAGGCGGTAGGATTCATGATCCGCACCCGGTTGTCGGGTTTGAATACATTTTCGGGTTTGCCGTAACGAAGATCCTCGATCGATCGATCAGCCGTTCGCGGAAGTGCCGGCGGCGGTTCGAAGTAGGGCAGCAGCTGATCGCCGGAGGCTTGAGGTCGTGGTGAGCCACCGCACCATCCTCGTAAACGAATGTTGGCGTTGTCGGGAGCCGAATGATTGCAGACCGATTTCATCATCGTTTTGTCTCAGGCCGTGAAGTATCCGCCTCGTGCCGTGGGAGGTCTTCTTGTGGTTCAGGCTGCTAGCCTGAGCGGTTCTTCGTGAAATTTTGGAAAATCAATAGCATCCAACGAGCAGTCGATAAGACCGATCGACTTTTATTCTTGTTCTTGTTCGTACTCCTACTCGTACTCGCGGCATCTGTGGCGAGTACGAGTACGAGTACGAGTAGGAATGGGAATGGGAAAACAATTGGAAACGACGAACGGAACGGCCGTTGGAAGGCTGTAACAGTCTACCTTCGAAAACGCGGCCAAAGCACCCAAATTGCCCATTTGCGCCCTGTTTGCCAGGTTCCATAACTCGTACATCACGATCGACCTGCTTTAAAAGTTTCTTACAAGATGCGGAAAACTCCGGTGGGATCTTTCGCTTGTGCCGATTCTGAGTCTTGAACATGCGGGGCACGCATTTGCTTCGCCGGGTGGTCCACCGGTAGCTGTAACCGTTTTGGCGACCCTTCTAAGTTCTCCAAACAACAACGGTGCCTGAAGTGGAATCGCATTGGCTGAAAAAGATTTGTTTGGTTTCGGTCGCCGTCGCCGCGGTCGGTTGTCACCATAAGGGGCGGGTGCACGTGACGGCGCTGCCGCTTTCGCCACAAAATCAGTGTGAACCGGAGGGAATCCCTTATTACCTTCCCAAACCCTTGCTGGTGATTTCTAAAAACGTTCGGCACATCGACGAAAGCAAGGTCGGGCTGACCACCCCGGCGCCGATTCCAAACGCTTTTGATGATCAAAGCAGTTATGGAAGCATCAAAGCAAACGTCACCGTTCCCAGCAGTTCAGGAGGAACGGAGGCAATCAACGCGGGCGGCACTCAATTGCCCGGTGCGTTTGGTACGGCGCGGTCAAGCGTTCAAGGTTTGGGTGAACAGTTGACTCCCAATGAGGCGGTCAAATTGGGTGACGACATCTCGCCCGATTCGTTCTTCACCTACCAAATCGTATTTGTTCCCGACTTGAGCCAGAAGTATGTCCTTCGGATCAAGGGCGGTGCGGGTGAGATGCGAGCAGCGATGAACATCGTCAACGGCTGGATGTACACGGGCCTTGGTCCTTACTACATGAAGGACAGCTCCAAGGCGCAAAACATGATGGCTCGCGGCGTCGGTGCGATGTTCGCTGGTCGAGGGGTTGCCGACGTGATCAGCGAAGTGGGTGATTTGGCCCAGCTGGCCACTCCGCAAGGCGCCGGATCGGGTGTTACCGAACGCGCCGCCGCGGACGCGGATGACATCATCGACAAGTACACCAAGCTCGCGCGGGCCTTGCAGTCTGAGACGGTCGTGGCCGAACCCATTTTGAACTACGCCGAAATCTATATTTATGAACCGACGCTGATGGATGACGGCAGCATGTCCTGGTCGTTGATTGCCGAACACCACTTCGACCGAGACTACTTCCAACCGAAGATGAACCCGAATGCCATGGAGTTGTTCAAGAGCATCATCGGGCAACATGCCCTGCAGGAAAAGGGAGAGATTGAGCGGGCACGGGCGGATGAAAAAGAACAACGACAATTGGAGCGGGCACGAGCCGACGCGATACTGCGAGGGCAGATCGAACGGGCTGCCAGCGACGCGCTTCCCGCAGCAACCGGCAACCCCGACGCGCTTCCCGCGGCAATTGGCGGTGGATCATCGGTTGCCCAGCCAGTCGCCAGCCAACCGCTGGCAAAGCGCGTCTTTGAGGAGGCGGCGATGAAGCAGTTCGGAATCGCCGATGCCGCTTCGTCTTCGCAGAACGCGCCGCAAACACAAGTGAACGTGAACATGGCTCCGGAGACAACCGAAGCGAGGAAGGGCTATTTTGGAAAGGGATTGTTGGGATTGTTCCACCGAGATCCGCCGAAGGTCGAATCGCGGGCCAACCGGCTGTTCGATCTCAGTCCCACCACCATCGCCTCGCCCAACGTCAATATCGGCAGCGGCGTCACCAGCCCCGGCACGCTGACGGGTAGCCAGCCCTGATAACAACCCGGCGCAATCACCCTGCAGCAATCCATTTTCGTCCGGTTTTTTGCCGATCGATCACGCCCGAACAAAAAGCAATTCAAAAGAACGGAGTCTCCCGATGCGTTACCCAGTCATGGCGATGTTAGCCGCCACGTCCGTGCTGCTTGGATGCACTCACCGAACGGAAATCACGGCTCTGCCGGCTTCTCCGTTCAACCGTTGTGAACCGCAGGGCATGCCCTTCTATCTGCCCAAGCCGCTGTTGGTCGTCTCCAAAAACGTCCGCCATATCGACGAGGCGAAGGTGGGGCTGACCGAACCAGCGCCGATTCCCAACGCCTTTGACGATCAAGCTTCTTACGCGGATGTCAAAGCCAACGTGACGACTCCCGGTGACGGTTCCACGGCAATGAAAGCCGCCGCCAACACTGGCAATCCCGCCAAAGCGGCGCAATTTGACGAAACCGTGCCGGGAATCCCCACCGGTTGGCGAGGCGCGATGACGCCGGCTGGCCGCGTTCAAGATCAACTTTCTCCCGATAGTTTCTTTACTTACCAGATCATTTTCGTTCCCGATTTGAGTCAGAAGTATGGTCTGACGATCAACGGAAATCCTGGCGAAGTCCGCGCCGCGATGAACCTGGTCAACGGTTGGATGTACACCGGCATGGGACCGTTCTACCTGAAAGACAGCTCCTCGGCACAAAACTTCATGGCCGCTGGCGTTGCGTCGATGTTCGTCGGCCGCGGAGTGGCGGATGTGCTTGATTCGGTATCGGGACTGGCCAGCGCCGCTGCTGGACCTGGTGCGGGCAAAAAAGAACGGGCGCCGATGGACAGCGATAAGTTCGTTGACCGTGTCATGCAGGTCGCCAAGATCATGCAATCGCAAACGATGGTTCCTCGCGAGATGCTCAATTACGCGGAGATCGCCGTCTACGAACCGGAGCTAGCGGAAGACGGCAGCATGATTTGGACGCCGATCGCCCATCACAACATGAACCGCAACTACTTCAGCCCCGACATGAGCAAAGAAGCGTCAGATTTGGTGCTCGAATTGATCGGCAGCCTGGCGCCCCAAGGCAAAGGCCAACAGTCTGATGGTGCCGGTAGCAGCGTGTCGTCCCAGTCGCAATCCGACAAAGACGCCTCGTTGAAGGGGCAGGCTCCTGACGATCCGCAGAAAACGGAAACGACCGACCAGCCGACCGAAACTGGCTCGGACACGCTGCCGGGTGCCACCAACTCCGACACGCTGCCGGGGGCTCAGCCTGAACCGGTCACCGTGCCACAACCGGAACCCGAAACGGATTCGACGGGAGATCTACAACCGCCGATTTCGTCGGATCAAGGTACCAGTCGGTTGCCGCGGCACAACATGCCCAGCCGATTGCCGGCCGCCAACATCGCCCCGGTATCTCTGGCACCGCAGGTCGATTGGCCCCAATCGATTCTCAAGTAGATCGAGCATGGCGGCAAAGCCCGAAGGACTGTGTCAGCCCTTCGGGCTTCTTTGCTTTTCAGTTTGCGGCGGAAATCCAATCTGGGAAAGGGTGCAGGCACGCTCATTGGTTTTGGGATTCTGCTGGGGCCTTCGGGTAGCAAAACTCGCCAAGAGTTTCGGCGGGCCGAGATTCACCGAAAGTCTTGGCGACTCTCGCGACCAACCAAGAAGCGGTTCTTTCCAGATTGCCTCCCCCTGGGAAACCGGCCAGATTCGGCGTCCTCTACGATCGGCCTCTTTTTTGCTATTCTCTGCCGCAATTTGGCCGTTTCGCCCCTTTCCTCGTAGTTTCATCCGCTGGAAGCCCTTCTGTGCCACGTCGCGACGATATCAAGAAAATTCTCCTCATTGGCAGCGGTCCGATTGTGATCGGACAAGCCTGCGAATTCGATTATTCGGGAACGCAAGCCTGCAAAGCACTTCGCGAGGAGGGCTACGAGGTCGTGCTGGTCAACAGCAATCCGGCCACGATCATGACCGATCCCGCCTCGGCCGACGCGACCTACATTGAACCGCTCACCTGGCAGATGGTGGAAAAGGTCATCGAAAAGGAACGCCCCGACGCGCTGCTGCCGACACTGGGCGGCCAGACCGGCCTGAACACGGCAATGGATCTGGAAGCAAACGGCGTGCTGAAAAAGTACGGCGTCGAAATGATCGGTGCCCGGGCCGACGTGATCGCCAAGGCTGAAGAACGCGATCAATTCAAAACGGCGATGGAGAAAATCGGTTTGGATGTCTGCAAAGGGCAGACGGTCAACACGCTGGAAGAGGCGCGCGAGGCGCTGAAGCTTGTCGGATTGCCGGCGGTGGTCAGGCCCAGCTTCACTTTGGGTGGATCGGGTTCGGCGATCGCCTACAACAAGGATGACTTCGATTCGCTGGTCCAAAGCGGGCTCGATCAGTCCCCGGTGACCGAAGTGTTGATCGAAGAGTCGATCATCGGTTGGAAAGAATACGAAATGGAAGTGATGCGCGATCACGACGACAACGTGGTGATCATCTGCAGCATCGAAAATTTTGACGCCATGGGTGTCCACACGGGCGATTCGATCACGGTCGCTCCCGCGCAAACGCTGACCGACAAGGAATATCAGCGGATGCGCGATGCGTCGTTGGCAGTGATTCGTGAAATCGGCGTGGAAACGGGCGGCAGCAACATTCAGTTTGCGATCGACCCGGGTACCGGCCGAATGATTGTGATCGAGATGAATCCGCGGGTCAGCCGCTCCAGCGCCCTGGCCAGCAAGGCGACTGGATTCCCGATCGCCAAAATCGCCGCCAAGCTGGCGGTCGGATATCGGCTTTGGGAATTGCCCAACGACATCACCAAAAAGACCAAAGCCTGTTTTGAACCGACGATCGATTACGTCGTCACCAAAATGCCTCGATTTGCGTTCGAGAAATTTCCCGAAGCCGACGCGACTTTGACTACGCAAATGAAAAGTGTCGGCGAAACGATGGCGATCGGTCGTACTTTCAAAGAATCGCTGCAAAAGGCGATGCGAGGTTTGGAAGTCGGTGCCTTTGGCTTGGGGTCAGACAATCGTGATGCCTGGAGTACCGATAACCAGCCCGATGAGGACGAAATTCGGGCCAAATTGAGCACGCCGGGGGCCGAGCGGATTTTTTACATTCGATACGCCCTGAAATCGGGGATGACGATCGACGAGGTGTTTGCACTGACCAACATCGACATCTGGTTCCTGGATCACATGGCCCAGATCGTCGAGGAAGAAAATCGGCTGATCGCCATCGGTTCGCTCGAAGCGATGACGCGAGACGATATGTGGCGAGCCAAGCGGGCAGGGTTCTCCGATCGCCAAATCGCCACCATCACCTCGACCACCGAAGGCAAAGTCCGCGCCCGGCGAATCGAACAAGGGATTCGGCCCGTTTTCAAAAGCGTCGATACCTGCGCGGCGGAATTCGAAGCCTACACGCCCTACTACTACAGCACGTACGAAGTCGAAGATGAATTGCCTGCCAAGGGCGACAAAAAACGGATCATGATCCTGGGCGGCGGACCCAATCGGATTGGGCAGGGGATCGAATTCGATTACTGCTGCTGCCACGCCAGTTTCGCGCTCCGCGAGATGGGTGTGGAAAGTGTGATGGTCAACAGCAATCCCGAAACGGTCAGCACCGACTACGACACCTCCGACATGCTGTTCTTTGAACCGCTGACCATCGAAGACGTGCTGAACATCTGCGACGCGATCGGGCCCGATGGAGTGATTGCCCAGTTCGGCGGCCAAACCCCGCTCAATCTTGCTCGCGGTTTGCAGGAAGCGGGCGTGCCCATCATCGGAACCAGTGTTGATACCATCGAAGCGGCCGAAGATCGCGAGCTTTTTCAGCAGCTGATCGACGAACTGGGACTTCGCCAACCGCCCAGCGGAATCGCCCGCAACATGGACGAAGCGCGGCGGGAAGCAAAGGAAATCGGTTTTCCCGCCCTGGTTCGACCCAGCTTCGTACTCGGCGGGCGAGCGATGGAGATCTGTTACGACCAGACACAATTCGAACGTTATGTCGCCGAGGCATTTGTGGTGGCCGACGGCCAACCGGTGTTGATCGACCGGTTCTTGGAAGATGCCACCGAGGTCGACGTCGACGCACTTTCCGACAGCCAAGACTGTGTCATCATGGGAATCATGGAACACATCGAAGAGGCGGGAGTCCATTCCGGTGACTCGGCATGCGCGATTCCCCCCTTCAGCCTGACGCAGCCGGTGTTGGCCGAGATTCGCGAAGCGACGCGCAAACTGGCCAAGAGATTGAACGTCGTGGGATTGATGAACATTCAATACGCGATCAAGAACGAAGACGGGGCGGCAAAACTCTACGTTCTGGAGGTCAATCCTCGCGCCAGTCGCACCGTGCCCTTTGTCGCCAAGGCAACCGGAGTTCCTGTGGCGAATCTGGCCACCAAAATCATGGCCGGCAAGACGCTGAAAGGTTTGGGGGTCAGCGAAGAACCGATCCCACGGCACGTCTCGATCAAGGAGAGCGTTTTTCCGTTTCGCAAGTTTGCCGGCGTCGACATCGTCCTGGGCCCCGAAATGCGCAGTACCGGCGAAGTGATGGGGGTGAGCGACAAGTTCTCGCTCGCTTTCGCCAAGAGCCAAATCGCTGCCGGCAGCGTTTTGCCTAGCTCCGGAAAGATCTTCATCAGTCTTGCCGCCCGGCATAAAGACGCCGCGACTGAAATTGGCCGAAACCTGTGCGAACTTGGCTTTGACCTGATCGCCACCGCCGGAACTGCGGCTCGATTGGCTGAAGGAGGTGTGAAAGTGACAAGAGTCAAGAAGATTGCCGAAGGTCACCCCAATTTGATCGACTACCTCAAGAACGGTGATGTGCAGTTGATTTTGAACACGCCCAGCGGCAAGGGGGCGCGAACCGACGAGGGAAAAATTCGGGCCTCGGCCGTTCAGTTGGGCGTCCCCTGCATCACCACCCTGGCGGCGGCAGAAGCGGCGGTCAGGGCGATGCAGGCGACCAGGGCGGCGCCGTTAGAAGTGGAATCGCTGCAACGTCGCTATGCTGAAACGCAGTGACGGTGTAGTGAAAAGGTGAAGGTGTGGTGAAATCGTGTGTGGTGAAACGTTGTGTGAGCGCATAAAAAAAGAGCTCCCGCGGGTGGGGCAGCGACCCGCAGGAACTCAAACAACATGGAAAAGCGGGGCAGAGCCTTTCCATGTGTGGATGGAAGTTGGTGTGGTGAAGATGGGGCGATTTTCACCAACCAACTACACGGAAGTATAACAACACACCAGCTTGAACGATATCGGTCTACCTAGGGGTGAGGCAGTACTCCCTCAGGCCGAATGTCTGAAAGCAGTAATCGGCTGTTCGCTGCGGATGTCCGCAGAAAGTTTGGAATTTTAACACAATTCAACGCTGACTTGGCACGAGTGATGGCTGACGAATCCTCAGATCACAAACAATCCCTACCGTCGGACCCATCGCAACGCGAGCACGAATCGGTTTACCAACCTGCCGATTTTCGGCTGTTGGTGGTGGACAATGAGGCGGCTCATGCCCGCGCGATGACCGAGAGCCTGGAGAAGGTCGGCTACAACTGCGAGGTTGCGACCAGTGGACCGGAGGCGGCCAAGCTGATCGAGAGGGAAAGTTTCGACATCATCATCACCGACATGGTGATGAATGACGTCGATGGCATGAAGATCTTGAATTTGGCCACTCAGCGGCTGCCCGACTGTGCGGTCGTGATGGTCACCGGTCACGCCACGGTTCCGATCGCGGTCGAGGCGATGCAGAAAGGGGCCTTCAATTTCCTGGAGAAACCGATCACGCCGAATCGGCTGCGGGCGATCGCCGAGAAGGCGGCCGAATCGGTGGGGCTGAAACGCCGCAACACGGAACTGCTGCAAAGGCTGGACGAGCGTTTTGGGTTCGAGGGAATCATTTTCACCAGCAAGAAAATGCAAACGGTGATTGACCGTCTGCGCCGCATTGCCGCGACCGACGCGACGGTGCTGATCACTGGTGAAAGTGGTACGGGAAAAGAAATGATCGCCCAGGCGATCCACCAAAACAGCCCGCGTCGAAACAAGCGGATCGTGGCCCTGAATACGCGCGCGGTATCGGAAACGCTGGTCGAAAGCGAGCTATTCGGGCACGTCAAAGGAGCGTTCACCGACGCAGTGTCGGACCGGGTGGGTGCGTTTCAATATGCCAATGGCGGATCGTTGTTTTTGGATGAAGTCGGCGACATGCCGATGAGCACTCAGATCAAGTTGCTGCGTGTTTTGGAAGAGAACGAAATCACGCGAGTGGGCGACAACAAGCCGATCAAGGTGAATGTGCGGTTGATTTCGGCAACCAACCGGCCTCTGGAAGAGATGATCGAAGCGGGGACGTTCCGAAACGATTTGTATTTCCGGCTGAAGGTGGTCACGGTGGAGTTGCCCGCACTGCGCGAGCGTCGCGACGACGTGATTCCGTTGATGGATCATTTCCGCAAAATGTTCTTGCGTCACCACGATAAACCGGTGGCCCATTTCACGCCTGCGGTCACCAAGCGTTTTTTCTCCTACGATTGGCCGGGAAATGTACGGCAGCTTCGGAATTTCGTGGAGACGATGGTGGTGTTGGACACCGACGGTTCGCTCGATTTGGACGACCTGCCCCCCGAACTGGATGATGGAACGGCCGCCGCCACCGAGGAGTCGCAACTTCTTACCGGCCAGTCGAATTTGATCGGCCAACCGCTCAGCGTGATCGAGCGGTGGGCGATCGAGGAAACGCTCAAGCTGACCGGCGACAATCGCGAGGAAGCGGCCAAGGTATTGGGAATCGGGGCTAGAACACTCTACCGACGCCTGGATCAATACAAGAAAGAAGAAGACGAGGCGTAGCGCCAATCACTTTGTGGCGGCATCCCAGGACCATTGTTGCGATCGCGGTTGGCCGTTGACCTCGCCTTCGATTTTCGCTTTCAGCCGGTTGTCTTTCAGGCTGTAGATGATCCGCTGAGGAAAATCGTGCTCGAGTCAGAAACAGTAGGCCGGCTTGTCCCTAAGTCGGCGAATTCCAGCATCGCCGACTTGGGGACAAGCCGGCCTACATCGACTCAACCCTCTTGCTGCGAGCGGTGAACTTCGCGGGGCACGTATTGTCCGGGGCCGTCGTTGCCGTAGTGCAGGTGCAGCAGGTGGTCGAATTCCTCTTTGGTTTTCATTCTGGCCATTGCCACGCGGACCGTTTCGTGATCGGGGTGCGACTGCGAATACTTGATGCAAAATTTGCGCATCAATAGCGGCGCCCTCTCGGCGGTGTAGGTCTGTTGGCAAAGTGCAAAGTGTTCCCGCATCACTTCGGCTTGCTGGTGCAGCGTTGGCGGCGGCGGAAGCGGCTGGCCGGACGCCAGTGCTTGGGCTTGCTGAAAGATCCACGGATTGCCGATCGCGCCGCGGGCGACCGTCACGCCGTCGATTCCTGTTTCGTCCAACATCCGCAAGCAATCGTCGGCACTGAACAGGTCACCGCTGCCCAGCAACTTGATCGCCTCGCCGACATGTTGTTTTACCTCGGTCAAAAAATCCCAGCGACTTGGACCGACGTATCGCTGCACCACGGTGCGGCCGTGAACTGTCGCCGCCGCCAGGCCCGCGTCGATCGCACCATCAAGTATCTGAAAGAAGTGATCACGAGATTGCTGTGAATCATCGATGCCACGGCGCATTTTGACGGTCACCGGAATCTGCGGCGGAACCACGTCGCGGGTACGCCGCAGGATCTCGATCGCCACGTCGGGCTGCGACAGGTGAAAACCACCGCGGCAGCGTCCCAATACCTTTTTCACCGGGCATCCGAAGTTGACGTCAATGATGTCGAAACCCGCTTCGACCAGCTTCAGGGCACCGGCGGAGAACTGCTCCGGTTGGGCGCCCATCAATTGACCGCCCACCGGATGTTCGTCAGGATGAATGTCCAAAAAGTGTTTCGTTTTTTGACGTTTGCTTAGCGCCAACAGAAACTGGTCCAGCATCACTTCGCACAACGCGTAATTTGCTCCGTGCCGTCGCGCGATCACTCGCATCGGCAGGTCGCTGTAGCCGGACAGCGCCGCTTGGACCACAGGGAATCCAATCGAGACATTTCCGATCGAAAGTGGAGCGGATTGAAAAGTAACGGACATCGGTTTTGTGAGATGTTGAAAACGCGTTTTTACCTACGGTACACCAATCACTTGGAAAACGTCATGATGGTCACACCACGCCCACGGATTTCTGCTTTCTGTCTCTTGATGGCAATCACCCTGTCCACCCTGTCTCACGCCGAATCGTCAAAAATGAAGATCGAATCCGAACCGTTTGGAAAGACTGCCGATGGCCACGAAGTGACCCGTTTCGTGCTCACCAATTCACACGGCCATTCCGTCGCGTTGATGCAGTGGGGGGCAACCTTGTTGGACGTGCGCGTTCCTGATCGTGACGGCAAACTTGCCAACGTCAACCTGAGTTTTGATTCGTTGTCGCCCTACCTGGACGGACATCCATACTTCGGCAGCACGGTGGGTCGGTTTTGCAACCGCATCGGCGAGGGCAAGTTCACGATCGACGGCAAACAATACCAAGTCACGACCAACGCCGGAAAGCATCATATCCATGGCGGAAAGGTGAATTTTACCTACCAACTCTGGGACGGCCAGAGCTATCGGAAAGAGGATGCCGTCGGCGTTCGTTTCTCGCTGACCAGCCCCGACGGCCAGGAAGGTTTTCCTGGTACCGTCAAGGCAACGGTCGATTACAGCTGGAACGATGACAACGAATTGCGAATTGAGTTCACCGCCAGCACCGATGCTCCGACTCACGTGAACCTGACCAACCACAGCTACTGGAACCTGGGAGGGGCGGGAAGCGGGTCGGCGATGGACCATGTCGCGACCATCGCTGCTGACCAATGGCTGGACGTCGATGGCGACTTGATTCCAACCGGCAAATTGAACGACGTTGACGGCACGGTGCTCGATTTTCGCCAGCCGACTGCTCTGGGGGATCGAGTCGATCAATTGCCCGACACCAAGGGTTACGATCACTGCTATGTGGTCCGCGGAGAGCCGGGTACGCTGCGGCATGCCGCGACGGTGGTCGATCCCGATTCAGGTCGCGTGCTGGAAATCGAAACCACTCAACCAGGAATGCAGCTTTACACCGCGAATCATTTGCCCGGCAACGAACGTTCGGCAGGCGCCGGGCAACACGAAGCATTCTGTTTGGAGACTCAGCACTATCCAAACGCCCCCAACCGTGGAACATTTCCAACCACACTGCTTCGCCCCGGCGAGACGCTGCGAGAGGTCACGGTGCACCGATTTAGCGTTCGCTGATTGGGTGTGCGGGAAAAGAGGTGATCACGAATAGTCCAGCGCGGCTCTACCGCGCTCTTTGAGCCCTCCTGCGCCTTCTCGCGTTCATTTGATCGGACACAGGTAGGCCGGCGACATCCTCTCGACGTCAAGTCAACGCCGGGAGTAAGCGAAATCATGACCAGCGCGAGGGGCGAGTTGATCTCAATTCTCTGCGCAAGGCCAACGAGCCCGTTTCGTCCAGGTTTGAATGGGTCGTCCCACGCCGTTCTGCGACCGTTCAGACAATCTTCAATCACACGAACATCATGTCCCTGCCCTAACAACTCGTGCTCCAAGACTCCAGGCCAGCGGTCAGGAAACTCCAAGCGTCATCACAAGCAGTGACAGAAATCACCACGAAGGGCGCGAAGAGCACGAAGAAGGAAAACAAGCTTTCGGCCGCTAGTAGCACGTGTAGGATGGCGCCAGAGATCGAAGCAGACAGGGTTCATTGCCTGGGGTTTTCGCCGGTATCTCAGTCGAGCGCCAGCACCATTGCAAACCGCGAGGTGCACCCAGCCTGAACAGAGCCCGCCAGCCAGTCTGGCAAGTTTGGCCGGATTGTGCTACTGACCCGGTGAGAGAATCACGGTAGACATCGAAATCGTTTGGAAGGAGGAGCCATGAAACGTCATGTCGCCTATTTTGTCGGGTGTGGGGCCGTCGCTGTTTTGGCGTGGAGTACGCTGATGTTGGGGGCAGCCGACCCACCGGTGCCCAAACAACCGGCAATCAATGAAACCGAGGTGCTGATGCGAGCCAAATTGAGCAGTTCGCAAAAGGTTTTGGAAGGATTGCTTGCCGAGAACTTTACGTTGATCGCCGAAGGTGCCAAGGAGATGGTTCGGATCAGCGAAGCCGCCGAGTGGCCTCGTGCCCACGACGAGGTCTACGAACACTATTCCACCGAGCTTCGCCGCCAATGTGCCAAGCTGGAGGACCTGGCCCAAAAGACGAATCACGAGGGTGCTTCTTTCACGTACCTGCACATCACGACAACGTGCATCAACTGCCACGATTACGTGCGAGACTCGCTCCGGATTGCCGACCAGCCGCACGGGGGTGTACGATTGATTCCTGCCCATGTGCCGGACAACCTGAGATGATTTTCCCATGAGTGACGAATCGACGCTGTTCGATCGATTTGGCGGCGCCTCACGCGTCGCCGAGATTGTTCGCGCGATGTATGATCGCGTGCTCGCCGACCCGGATTTGGCTCACTTTTTCAAAGAGGTGTCGATGGACCGGCTGCACGGCATGCAGTTCGAGTTCATCGCGTCGGCGTTGGATGGGCCGATCGTTTACACGGGAGCGGAATTGACCGCGATTCACAAAGGTCGTGGAATCACCGACCAACACTTCGCCGCGTTCTGCGGACACTTTGCCGACGCCGCCGAATCGTTCGGGGTCGATCCCCAGGATATCGACGCGGCGCTGGCACGGCTTGCCATGTACAAAGACAAGATCACCGGCGACGTCGGCATCGACGGGTAGAGGTGGTTTTCTGGGTTGCCAGAATCTGCCTGAAGTCCCTATAGATTCATGATGCGCGGGCGATCAACGCAACTCGTGGGAATCGGTGACGGAACGACATGAATGGGATCGACGGGTGTTTGCGATACACATGGATGTTGATGGTTGCGCTGCTGCTGTCGTCCGGCTGGTCCGAAGAACCGGCCAGCGTCCAAACGGCTAGCGCCAAAACATCGGCGACTGCTGACCCGCATCCTTTGCAACGAACGGTCGACTACGCCAGGTCACGGGTCGATTACATTCGCAGTCACGTCCGCGACTACACCTGCCAGTTGGTCAAACGCGAACGAATCGACGGAAGGCTGCAGCCCTATCAGCTTGCCACGGTGAAGGTGAGGTGTGAACGCCAGCGCGAAGGACGTGTGGTTCATCCGATGGCGGTGTTGATGCAGTTCAAAGCCCCCAAAAGCCTGAAGGGACGAACGGTCCTTTTTGTCGATGGCCAAAACGAAGGCATGGCGCTGGTCCGTAAAGGAGGCCGTGGGGCGTTCAAGAATGTCGAACTGAAAATCGACCCTCACGGCAAGGCAGCTCGGCGCGAAAGCAACTATTCGATCACCGACGTCGGCTTTGACACGATCATGGAACGGCTGATCCAACGCGTTAGCGCAGACATCAAGCGTGATCCAAACAGCGACAATACCAAGGTTTCTTACTTCCGCGGTGCCAAGGTGAAGGACCGAGTTTGCACGCACATTCAAGTGGTTCATCCGGAACAACAAGAGGGCTTTGATTTTCACAAGGCCAGCTTGTACGTGGACGACAAGCTGAACGTTCCCATTCGGTTGGTGGTCTACGGCTGGCAACAAGAAGAGGATGAGAAGTTGCCATTGATGGAAGAGTACAACTACGTCAACTTGAAGTTGAATGTTGGATTGCAGGACGAGCTGTTCGAAAAATCGTCCTACTTCGGTGACGACGACGATTCGGAAGCCTCGGATTGAGGAGGCTCTTCGGCCGATTTCGGCTGATCGTCAATCAGGATTCGCACCGCCGGCGTTTCCAGGTCGTCAAACTGTCCGGAGCGAATCGACCGGATACAGGCCCACATAGCTGCCGCGCCCAGCGCGATCGCGATCGGCAGTGCAATGTACAGGACGCTCATGGTGACGGCCCACCCAAGGTCCGGCGGGAAAGAGTCAGGGCAAGGACGGAAACGGAACTGATCGGCATCAACAATGCCGCAACCAGCGGAGTGATCGTTCCGGTCATCGCCAACATCACGGCCAGAAGATTGTATCCAATCGAAACGGCGAAGTTGCGATGAATGTTGCGGCGAGTGCGGATCGCGGCGTCCATCAGCATTGTGATCTTGCCAAGCTGACCGTCGGCGATCATCACCGGCGCCGCATGAAGGCTGGCAGCCGCGCCGCCGCCGATCGCGATTCCCACGTCGGCCGCCGCCAGCGCCGCGGCATCGTTGACCCCGTCACCCACCATCACGACCGGGCCATCGGTTCGGGCTGCCGATTCGATCCTTTCGAGTTTTTGGTTCGGTAACATTCCTCCCGCGACCATCTCCGGATCCATTCCCAGCGATTTGCCGACACGATCGACCGTCATCTGATTGTCACCCGACAACATACCGACCCGCCATCGATGCGAGGCGAAATAGCCGGTGACGTCATCGGCACCTTCGCGCAGCGGGTCGGCGACCCCGAACACCGCCACCAATTTGCCCTCGCCGACCACGGCGATGGGACTGGCACCGGCGTCGATGATCGCCGCGGCGCGATCTTGCCATGCCGGGCCGGCGGGCGACTGGGCCACTTCGGCGACCTGGTTCCATCCGCCGATCACGTAGTGCCGGCCGCCGAACCATCCAGAAACGTTGGAGCCGACTTGTTGCTGAACCTGCTGGGCATCGCCGGCGGTGATGCCTTGCTGCCTGGCGTACTGACAAACCGCGTGGGCAATTGGATGATGGATTTTCGCTTCGATCGCCGCGGCAGCTTCCAGTACCTGGCGATCGCCATGCCAATCGATGACTCTCATGCGTCCTTCAGTCAACGTACCGGTCTTGTCAAACAGAATCGTGCCGCCGCGATCGATCCGTTCCAGGCAGTCTCCGTCACGGATCAGAATACCGCTTCTAGCCAACCGGCCGATGGCGATGGCCAGGGCCAGTGGTGTAGCCAGTGCCAACGCACAGGGACAGGCGACAATCAGCAGGGCAACGACGTTGGACGTGACGCGTGATGGATCAATCTGCATCCAAATCACGGCGGTGATCGCGGCCAAGACGAAAACGACCATCACAAACCAGCCGCCGATCCGGTTGGCAAGTTGGACGATCGGCGTTCGTGAACCGGCCGCCTCGGCAACCGCGCGGGTCAATTCCGCAAACCGCGTGTCCGCGGCTGCGGCGGTGGCGCGGATCGTCAGGTCCGCCTGCAAGTTTTCCGTACCTGCTTCCACCGCGGTTCCTTGCTGAACTTCGATCGGCCGGCTTTCCCCGGTCAGCAGCGATCGGTCGACCGACGATGCACCCGACACCACCACGCCGTCGATGGGAATGCTTTCGCCCGGATGGACACGAATCATTTCACCGATCGAAATCGAATCGACCGAAATACGAGTGACGTTGCCGCTGTCGTCCACTCGGTTAGCAGCAGTCGGTGATATCCTGATCAGTTCGGTCACCGCTTCCCCGGCGCGGCGCTGTTGCCGCATCTGTATCCAACGTCCTACCAGCAGAAAGAACACCAGGCAAGCGATCGAATCAAAGTAGACGTCGCCAGCGGAATCGAACAACCCATGGATGCTGCCAGCAAGCCCGGCCGTCAACCCGACCGCAACGGGCAGGTCCATGTGCGGCGTTCGCGTTCTCCAGGAAGCCCACGCGCTGCGAAAGAAAACCCGTCCTGGAAAAACAACGGCCAACGATCCCAGCACGACGCCGGCAATCCGCAAGAACTGCGAGTGGCTGGCCGCGATTCCTGAAAACTGCCCGGCGTACAGCGCAATCGCGATCCACATTGCGTTGGCGGCACAAAAACCAGCGACGGCGATGTCGATCAACATCCGCACGTTGTCGTCGTCGTGTTGTGGATCGATCTGCTCTGGCTGCAAAATCGAAATCCGGTATCCCAGGCGATACAGGTACTGGCCGATCTGCGAAAGCCGAACCGACGCTGGATCGAAGACCACTTCGATCGTTCGCGAGTTCATGTTCACGTGTGTCGAATGCCAGCCAGCAACCCGCTCGCAAGCCCGCTCGATCAACCAAACGCAAGCCACACAGTGCAGCCCCGAAATGGACAATCGAGATTTGAACAATCGACCGCCGCGATCGGAATCGATCGGAAAAGGGGCTGAACGTCCTAGCAGAGACGGATCGTCGAAATCCGCAAAGGAAACGGATGCATCATCGACTTGCAGATCGCTGCCCGAAGCGTCGCGCAGATCGTAGTATTCTTCCAGACCCCAACCGCGAATCAGGTCGTAAGCGCCGCGACATCCACGGCAACAGAACGAGAGTTCCGAATCGGCTGGCGGTGGCGGAGCGGGCAAACCGCAGTGCGCGCAGCAAACCTTGGTGGATTGCGAATCGGAAGGTGTCGTTGCGGTCGGCATGAATGTTGGACGCGTGTCTGCGTGTCACCGAGAAATCGATGCCGATTCCGTTTCATCCTTGCTGACCGGCTGCTCCGCTCCGACACAACATGGTAGTGGTTGGTCGGTCTGATTCAACAGCGAACCGACTGTCGGTTCACCGGGAATCTGCCGGGGCGGCAGCATGGTGGAAAGGTCGGCCGCGGCGCGCCCGGTGGCGGTATAAAGGCCCACGAAAATCAACAACACACCCGCGGTGACCGGCACCAAATTAAAATTCTTCAGCCGCGGCACAAGCGCTCGCGCCCCCAAGACCACTGCCGTCAGCGCCGGAAGCGTCCCCAACCAAAACGCGGCCATCACCACCAACGCGGTGACGACTCCACCAGTCCCCGCGGCGATCAACACAAACAGGTACAACCACCCGCACGGCAACCAGGTGGTCAGCACGCCGCCAAAGTAAGCTCGCGCCGCCGGCTGGCGATCGGCCAGCAAAGGCTTGGCCCGCTGCAACCAGCCGGCAATTTTCGATGGAGCAAGCGGTGCGGTCGCGGGACGCTGCAGCGAGGGAATCAAACGCATCAACCGCAGGATGCCAAAAAAGATCAGCAGCCCGCCCGCTGCCCTTGCCGCCAACGACTGCCAACCCGCGATGTCACCCGTGATGGCGACCAGGCTTCCCAATACCCCGGCGGCGAGCCCGGCCGAAAGGTAAGTGGTCAGGCGTCCCAAATGGTAAGCCACCATCGAACTCTTGCGGCTACCACCGGCAGTGGCCCAAACCGCAAGCGGACCACACATGCCGACACAATGCATGCTGCCCAACAGGCTGGCGATCAAGATGGCGCTGGCCAGGGTAAGCATTCACGTCCCTCCCCGGACAACGTCGGCCGACGCGGTGACCACGTAGATTTCTTGTGAATCGACGAAGCGGTTTCCGCTCGCATCTCGAACATCCAACGTGACTTGCCAGCGACCCTCGGCGTCAAAACAATCGCGAAGTGTGATCGCGCCGGCAACGTCTGAGATCGGCACGCGGCGCACCTGACCGGCTCGCGCGTGACGAAAAATTTCGATCCAACCCGATTCGATTTGCACCAACTGGCCCGTCTGATCTCGCAGGTAGAGTTGCAGGCCGGTGCTGGTACCTTCGCCAGCCTGGGTCATTTCAGCGTTCCAGCCAAGACGCTGCGAAGCGGCGCGGATCGCGACATGTTCGTCCCAGTCCAGAGCTTTTTGGTGATAGTCGGGCACGACCGCCACCGACTTATCGCCAGTGGCCAACATGATGGCGATGATTCCGCCGATGACCTGCAAGCTGAGCAAACCGACAACGAACGAACCCCAGCGCAGCGCGGCGCTGCGATTGGCGGCTTGGTGATCGATGGCAGGTTTGTTTTCAGACATCAGTGCGGCCCTAGCAATTTCATGGAGACGATTCGTTCGTTGCCAACATCATCGGTGATTCGCAATTTGCCCTCGGTTTGTCCCTCCGTGATCACTCGGGCAGGAAGCTGGATCACGACCGGTTGGAGCGAATTTTCGTTGCCCGACAATTCAAATGATTGCTTGGTGTCGGAGTGAATCGCCGCCCCTTCCGGCTGGATGATCGCAATCTGGTAGGTTCTCGCTTCGTCCGTGCGATTGACCAGCCGCAGACTGAAATTATTCGTGATCATGCCCCTGTCGATTCGATTGAACGGGTTTCCGCGGCCTCGGATCAACTTCGCGTCAAACGCGTACTTGGTTGACAACACGGTCAAGAACGCGATGCCCACAATCGCCAACAGTGCCGGGTAAGCGATCGTGCGAATCCGGAACCACTTGGGCGGTTTTCCAGCCAATGCGTCTTGCGAACTGTATCGGATCAAGCCGGCGGGCAAGCCGACTCGTTCCATCACGCTGTCACAAGCATCAATGCACTGCGTGCAATTGACGCATTCCATTTGCAGCCCGTCACGAATATCGATTCCGGTGGGACAAACGGCGACGCATTGATTGCAGTCGACGCAATCTCCCGCGCCGTCGCCCTCGTGATGTTTTCCCTTCTTTCTCGGTTCGCCGCGATCCGAATCGTAAGCCACGATCAAGCTCTGGCGATCCAACATCACCGATTGAAATCGCCCGTAGGGGCAGGCGATCAGACAAAGTTGTTCGCGGAAAAACAAAAAGTCAAACAACATCAACCCGGTGGTGGCGAACATCACAAAAAACGCCGTCGGGTGTTCCAGGGGCGAACTGCGTACCCACTGCGCCAGGCGGTCGGTTCCGACGAAGTAGGCCAGGAACGTGTGCGCCAAAATCATGCACAACACCAGGTAGACCAAAAACCGCAGCACGCTCAGCACGCCGGTGGTTTTTCGTTTCGGTTTGCCCCCTTTGCCGGCCGAACCTTGAAAGAGGCGATCGATGGGGCGAAATAAGAATTCCATGTAGACCGTTTGCGGACATCCCCATCCGCACCAAACGCGGCCGGTCAGCGCCGTTGCCAGCACGATCGTCACAAAGACGCCCAACATCAACAGCGCCAGCAGCAACGTGTCGGTGGGCAAAAAAGTGTGACCGCCAAAGACGAATTTTCGAGAAGCGATGTCCAGCAAGATGACCGGCTTGCCGGCAATTCGCAGATGCGGCAGCACCACAAAGAAGATGATCAGAAAGTAAGCCAGGTAGCGCCGCCGGTTCCACCAGCGGCCCATCGCCAGACGGGGATAAAGCCAGCGCCGCGTGCCGTCACCCTCCAGCGTGCTGAGGACATGCTCGGGCGCGTCCAACAGCGGCAGATCCGGACCTGCCGAAGCAGGGCCGGCTGCGTCATCTGGCTGGTCAGCAATTTGCTCAGTACCACGGGGCCGATTCATGGCCGAATTGACTTATCGTTGGCCGACTTGTCCCCAGGTCGGTAGGTGTGGACGGCCATGACGGTCGACTTGGGACAAGTCGACCTGCGAGCGAATCGCCCTGACGCGTTATTCGCTGGCTGTCTCCGGCTGGTCGCCGGACTCAGGTTTTTCTTCTTCCGTCTCTTCTTCGGGTGGCGGCGCTGCGGGCCAGGGATCGATCGGTCGGCCTTCGGCCGCCTTCGGTTTGGCCGGTTCGCTGCCCCGCAGGCTGGCCACGTAACTGGAAACCAGCACCAACTCATTGGGGGACAAACGCGTTTTCCAGGCCGGCATCGCGCCACCGTTTGCTCCATTTTGGACGACGGTCAAGATGTCGCCGATATCCTTGACGTTCTTGTAGTCTTCGTCACACAAATTCGGCCCCACCACGCCGCCGCCGTCTTGAGCGTGACACGATGCGCAGTGGGTTCGGAAGACCGCTTTGCCAACCTTCAGCCAGGAATCCTCGTACAAGTACTCGACCACCGATTCACGCGTCAGCGACAGTTCGCCGATTTCAGCAAACTGCAACTGAATGTGTTCAGCAAACGCCTTGTCGTACAGACCTTCCAGCGTACGACCTTCGACGCCGGCGTGGTAATACATCAGGTACGGCGGAACGATCAAAATCGTGGCGATGAACAACCACTTCCACCATCCGGGCAAGGGGTTGTCGTATTCCTGAATCCCGTCGTAGTTGTGTCCGGTCAGCGGATCAGACGGCGCATCTTCGGGAAGTGTAGGTTCGTCACTATTCACTGTCTTGGATCCTCCACGTTGTCGGAGAGAGGAATGGAGGCAAATCGGTCAGTAGCCTGACGCGACAAACGAAACGTCGTCATCAGCGTCAGTCCAAAAGCGACACAAAACAACAACAATGCGATTTCGGCACAGTCGCTGTAGTCGATCGCGCGGATCACGTCTTTCAGCATTTTGGATTCCTATTCACTTTCACTTGCCGAGTCACTACTTTCACCTGCCGGCGCGTCGGCGTCGGCCGAATCGTCACCGCCGGTCGCATTACCGCCGGTCGCTTCGCCTTCGACCGCTTCACCTTCGGCTGGCGCCGGAGCGGCGGCCGCCTCTTCGGGTTTGGCTTCGGGAGGAGCAAACAAATCGGTTCCGATCCGTTGCAGGTAAGCAATCAGCGCCACGGCTTGCGAATCGTAAGTCATCAATTCACCTCGCGAGACTGTTCCGCCTTGCGAAACGATGTCGGCGGCAATCCGTTCGGCTTGCTGGCGAGCCATTTCGGGGGCTTCGGTCAACTCGCGATCGTAAGGTGCGCCCAGCATGTGGGCCGCCACCACCCGGTCGGTCACTTTTTCAAAGTCGATCGGTGTGTCCAGCAAGTGCACAAACGACGGCATCACCGAATCCTCGTAGTAGACCTGCGGATTCTCGAAGTGGCGCCAGTGCCAATAACTACTTTGTTTGCCCCCTTCGCGAGCCAGGTCGGGACCGATCCGGCGGCTGCCCCATTGGAACGGATGGTCGTAAATGAACTCTCCCGGTTTGCTGTAGTCACCGTAGCGTTTCGTTTCGGCGACCATCGGGCGAATCATCTGCGAATGGCAGTTGTAACAGCCCTCGGCAACATAGATGTCGCGGCCAGCCAGTTCCAGCGGAGTGTAGGGTTGGACGGTGGCGATCGTCGGTACGTTGCTGCGGATCAAAAAGGTCGGAATGATCTCGAACAGACTGGCGATCACCACTGCCGCGGTGGTCAGGACGGTGAATCGAACCGGCAGTCGTTCCCAGCGGCGGTGCCAACCCATTTTGGACCACACTTCCAAGTTCTTGGCGGCGTTCAAAACGGGGGCGTCTTTCAAGACGCTTTCGGGAGCAGTGGCGTCGGGTGGCGGTGTTTTGGCAAGCCGCGCCGCCTCGTAAACGGGCACTTCGTATTTCTCCGGCCGGCTGGCCCAGGTCATCACGTAGTTGACCAACATCAACACAACCCCGCCGACGTATAGCAATCCGCCCAGCACCCGCAACCACCACATGTTCGACACCGCGGCGATCGTCTCGACAAAATCCCACATCAGGTTGCCCTGATCGTCCATCGCCCGCCACATCAAACCTTGCGTCAAACCGGCGACGTAGATCGGCACGATGTACAGCAGGATGCCGATGGTGCCGATCCAGAAATGAAGCGACGCTGCTTTGGTGCTCCACAGCTTGGTTTGGAACAATCGCGGGGTCAGCCAGTACAGCATCCCAAAGGTCATCATCCCGTTCCAACCGAGAGCGCCGGAATGAACGTGGGCGATCGTCCAGTCGGTGTAGTGACTCAGACCGTTGACGCTTTTGATGCTCAACATCGGACCCTCAAAGGTCGACATGCCATAGAAGGTCACGCCGACGACAAAGAACTTCAGCACCGGGTCGGTGGCTACTTTGTGCCAGGCACCGCGAAGGGTCAAAAGTCCGTTGATCATCCCACCCCAGGAAGGCATCCACAGCATCAAGCTGAACAACATGCCCAGCGTGCAGGCCCATTCCGGAAGCGCGGTGTAGTGCAAATGGTGCGGGCCGGCCCAGATATAAATGAAGACCAGCGACCAAAAGTGAATGATCGACAGCTTGTAACTGAAGACAGGCCGGTTCGCCGCCTTGGGAAGAAAATAGTACATCAATCCCAGAAATGGAGTCGTCAAAAAGAAAGCGACCGCGTTGTGGCCATACCACCACTGCATGAACGCGTCTTGAACTCCGGCGTAAACCGAATAACTCTTGCCCCATCCGATCGGAACGACCAGGTTATTGAACACGTGCAGCACGGTCACCGTCACGATCGTGGCGATGTAGAACCACAACGCCACGTACATGTGACGCTCGCGGCGATGGACCAAAGTCATCAGGAAATTCACCCCGAAGAATCCCAGCCAAACGACCGCGATCGCCAAATCGATCGGCCATTCCAGTTCGGCGTATTCCTTGCTTTGAGTGATTCCCAGCGGCAACGTCACCGCCGCGGCCACGATGATCGCCTGCCATCCCCAGAAGTGCAGGCGGCTCAGTGTGTCGCTCCACATCCGCGCCTTGCACAACCGCTGGGTGCTGTAGTAGATCGCCGCAAAGATCCCGTTGCCGGCAAAGGCAAAGATCGCCGCGTTGGTATGCAGCGGCCTCAACCGGCCGAACGACAACCACGGTGTGCTGCCGAACATCTTGGGCATGACCAGCAGCAGGGCAACGATCAGCCCGGCCAGCGTGCCGACAAGTCCCCACACAATGGTCGCCGTGGCGAACTTTCGCACCACGTCGTCGTCGTAAGAAAAGGATTCCATGGGGCCATCGCCCACCCGTTCGGCTGGCCCGACCGATTCCGATCTGGCATCGCTCTCAGAAATTGCCGCGTCTATTGCCACCCTGCATTCCTTCTCTTCACAAGTTCTGCTGCTGACTGTAGGGACCGGGACCGATCCCCTGGAGGTCTTACACCTTCCCTAGGCCGGGTCTCATTTTGCCCGTGCCGCGGTGAGTATAACAATGAAGGTGCCAATCGCAGCAGGACTGTGCGACAGTGTGTCGCGGAAGCACTGTTGGGTCACTTTTGCCACCTCTTGTTGTGCGAAGGGAGCTCACACGCCCTTCTCCAGCTGGTCGACTTTCGCGCATCGATCCTAACGCAGATGTGCGGAAGCGACACAGCCTGCTGTTTCGTGCGTATTTACACACTTTTATCTCCCGCAAAACCGTCATCATTGCAACATCTGTACGGGGCAGTCTGGAAAAAGGAGGGGATCTGACGGTCATCCGGGGTGCCGATGGCGGGATGCGATTGGGCGTTATCAGCTGACGATGCAAGTCGTGGATAGCGTCCCCAGCGCGGACGGCGAAAAAAACAGAGCACATGAAGGAACATACGATGAAGGGATTGACGCTTGCGGTCGCCGTGATTTCGGCCTTGACGTTCACCACTGCCGGGCCAGCGGCGGCCGATTGCTGCGACTCGCCCTGCGATGTCGCGGGCAACTGCTGCGATACCGGCGGATGCGAAACCAACTGCTGCGATGCGGTGGGATGTGATGTGGGTTGCTGCGATACGAATTGCTGCGACTCTTGCGCGATGTGTGGCCATTCTGGTCTGTCGTGCAATTGCTTGGGACGGATGAAACTGCTGGGAATCATCAAGCCCAGCGAGCGTTGCTTTGATGATTTCATCAGCCCGATGATCAATTTCGTCTTTTTCGAGGATCCGAGAACTCTGACGGAATTGCGGCCCATTTTCGTTCATCACAATCTGCCCAACACTCTTTCCGGAGGTGCGGTTTCGGCCGGTGGAGCCGTGCAGCTGTTTGCCGCTCAGTTCCGCATCGCCCTGAGCGATCGGTTGAGCCTGATTGCGGTCAAGGATGGTTACATCGTCGACAAAGTGAACGATGGCGTGCTGGACACCCTGTTGGATGACGGCTGGGCCGACGTTTCGGTGGGTTTGAAGTACAACGTGCTGCGAAACACCTGCACCGGAACGCTCGGATCGGTCGGTTTCACCTACGAAATTCCGGTTGGTTCGCGTCGCGCCCAACAGGGCATCGCCGACGGCGAATTCCACCTCTTCGGAACTGCCGGCCAGCGTCTCTGGAACGGCAACGGCCACTTGCTGAGCAGTTTTGGCTGGCGAAAGCCGGTCGACGGCCAGCTGCAAACCGAATCGGTGCACTGGTCCAACCACTTTGACGTCCGCGTCACCGACCAGGTCTACCTGGTCACCGAGGTCGCTTGGTGGCACTGGATCGATTCGGCCGAAGCAGGCCTGGGCATCAACGAAGCGGGGCACGACCTGTTCAACCTGTCGGCTGCCAACGTCGACGATAACGACCTAGTGACCCAGAACGTTGGAATCAAGGTCAAACCGCGCCGGAACATCGAAGCGGGACTCGCCTACGAGTTTCCTTTGACCGGCTTCCAGGATGTGATCGACGATCGAATTCAGTTCGACCTGATCCTGCGATACTAAGACCGTCGGCGATTTCTCCGAAATCGCGGCGCGCTCAACAGCCAGGGGCGAAGAACTGGCCGACGATAACCACAGCGTCATCGGTGCTTGTAGAATGGCCGATGGCGTTGTGTTGTTTTGGCAGCCACCCAAGTCGCTGCGGCAACGCTTCCGAGTTCATCATGGGGTCAGAACCATGAAACCGTTGAAGTTGAAGCCGACATTTTCGGTGAAGGTTCCGTTGGGTCCGGACGAGGCAATCGGTGAGATCCGAAGAGCGATCCGTTCCCCTGAACTGCAAGGCCACGCCGTGTCGGCTGGGCATTGCGTCGAGTTCATGATTGAAAAGGATGACCAGCGATTCTGGTCGCCGCACCTTTCTGTCCAGGTCTACGAGGTCGAATCGGGGCCGGGGGCTCAGCTGTTTGGCCGGTTCGCACCGCGGCCTGAGATTTGGACGATGTTCATGTTCGTCTATTTCCTGGCCGCCTTTGGCATGTGCGCCGCCGGTGTTTACGGATACGTCCAGTGGATTCTGGGGGCATCGCCATGGGCGTTTGTGCTGATCCCCGTCGGTCTGGTGACAATCGTGTTGCTGCACGTCGCCAGCATGGTGGGGCAGGGACTCAGCAGCGATCAAATGACCTTGCTTCGGCAAAGATTCGATCGCGCTGTCGAGATCGCATTTGAATCGTCATCGGGGTAAACCAGATTCATGGCATTGCGGCAAGCCTCATTTTCACCACGGGAACCAACGTGTCGAACCAGCGCATTGCCCGGATACTCAACGGCCTTCTGGTACTCGTTTTCGCCTTGCTGGCATTCTTCGATCTCCGCTTCCAGTGGCTGGTGTTGTTCATGGGATGCAGCTTGATTTTCTCCGGAGTCGCCGACTACTGCGGATTCGCGGTCATCCTGGAAAAGCTCCGCCGGTAGGCCGACTTGTCCCAAGTCGGCAAGCCTGTACCCGATCTGGTTTGCGCGCCAGTTCTCCGAACGGGTCGGCGAGCAGTGGTACGCCATTCGCACGAAATCGGCCCGCCCGTACCTCCATCCATCGCCCTGGTATGTCCCCTGCTACCCCCACTCTTTCTTCTTCACAGCTTGTCGCTTCGCTGCGCGACCCTTCGGCGTACCCCGATCCCTTCGACTCGCCCGTTGTGGTCCACGAAACACACATTTCATGGGTATTTCTGGCGGGAGATTGGGCCTACAAAGTCAAAAAGCCGATCAAGACCGATTTCCTTGATTACTCCACGCTCGACCGCCGCGAAGCGTTGTGTCACGAAGAACTTCGACTGGACCGCCGTTTTGCCAGGGAGCTGTATCAGCAAGTGGTGCCCATCGCGAACCGAAACGGAAGCATCGCGGTGGAAGGATCGGGCGAAGCGATCGAGTACGCCGTCAAGATGTCGCGTTTTCCGGAAGACGCGTTGATGAGTCATCGGCTGCAGCAGGGCCAGGTCAAGCGGGAGGATGTCTTTCAGTTGGCCGCCAGCATCGCCGCGGTTCATGCAACCGCCCGCCGGTCCGACCCGCAGCACTCGTGGGGCTGCCCGGAAATGGTTCTGGAAGATGCCGTCGATAACCTGACAAGTGTGCAAGCGGCAGCAATGGAGGGGACCGACGAAAACTTGGAAGCTCTCCATCGCTGGACGATCGATTTTGCCGAATCGAACAAGATGTTGATTTCGCAGCGGGTCGCCAACGGATTCATCCGCGAATGCCACGGCGACCTGCACCTAGAAAACGTGATCCGTTGGCGGGACACGATGGTTCCGTTTGATGGAATCGAGTTCAACGACCGATTCCGTTGGATCGACGTGCTGAGTGACGCCGCCTTTTTGGCGATGGACTTTGCCGCTCGTGGGCGAGATGATTTGGGACGCAGCTTCATCAACGCTTACCTGGAACAGACCGGCGACCACGCGTCGCTATTGATGTTGCGATGGTACCTGGTCTTTCGCGCGATGGTGCGGGCCAAGGTGGCGGCGATTCGATCGGCCGGCCGTGACGTCAGCTCGGCGGATCGGCAAGCTGCCATCGCCGATTGCCAGTCTCACGTCGACCTGGCACGTCGTTTCACCCTCCCTGCCAAGCCGGCCATCTGGATCACACACGGTTTGTCGGGCAGCGGCAAAACACGAGGCAGTGAGGCCACCATTGAAAAACATGGTGCAATTCGGTTTCGCAGCGACATTGAACGAAAACGTCACTACGGGTTCGACGTGCTGCATCGTCCCACACCCCGGCAACGTCGCCGCCTGTACAGTGCCGAAGCGTCCGGCGCGACCTACTGCCGACTGCATCGGCTCGCCCACAACGCAGTTCACGATGGATTTGCGGTGGTGGTCGATGCCGCTTTTCTGAAGCACGATCAGCGAAGCCGATTTCGGGCACTCGCTGATTCTTTGGGAGCAAGCTTCACGATCCTTGACTTCCAAGCCGACCAGGCGACATTGCGACGACGATTGGCTGATCGATTGGCCCACGATACCGATGCTTCCGATGCGGATGCTGCTGTTTTAGAACGTCAACTCGCCATGCAAGAGCCACTACGAGGCGACGAATTGCGTTACGTTGTGACGATGTCTGATATCGACCAGCAAATCGAAAGTTGAGCCTGCCCGCCCGGATTGCAAAGTGGTTTCTTTCATTGGACTGTTCGCACTGCTGGCTCTGGTGATCGTGGTAGCCGGCATTGCGCTGACCCGATTCGCTGACCGAATTGCCGACGCCACGTCGATGGGACACTCGCTGGCCGGGCTACTGCTATTGGCTGCCGCAACCAGTTTGCCGGAGTTCTCCGTCGGCTGGGCGGCCGTGCGGATCGATTCCGCTGACTTGGCTTTCGGAGAATTGTTGGGCAGTTGTCTGTGGAACCTATTGCTGCTGGCAGCGTTGGATCTGGCGATTCGATCACCGGCGCGGATGTTTTCCAGTGAGAGCGCGGCGCAGGCTTTGATCGCAACCGTCGGGATCTTGTTGGCCGCCATCGCCATGGCGGGACTCGCTTTGGATTACCCGGCAGTGATGTTACGTGCCAGCCCGTTCAGTTGGGCGATTCTGATCGGATACTTCTTGTGCATTCGGCTGGTTTATCGAGATCACGTTTCGGTCAACGATTCCTCGCCAGAAACCTCGTCGGGCGATCAGCAGAAGGTCGTGCACGTTCGTTCGACCGGTCTCCAGAAGGTCGTGCACGTTCGTTCGACCGGTCTCCAGGAGGTCTTGCACGTTCGTTCGACCGGTCGGGCGGCGCTGGTCAAAGCGGTCGTCGGCTACCTGGTGTGCGCGGCCGTCATCTTTCTTGCCGCACCGAAGTTAGCCGAAGCGGCAGATCGTTTGGCAGACGAGACAGGCTTGGGAAAAACGTTCCTGGGCGCAACGTTGGTGGCGCTGGTGACCTCCTTGCCGGAAGCGGTCACCACGCTGGAAGCGATTCGCTTGGGGCGAAACGCCATGGCGGTGGCCAACATCTTCGGCAGCAACGCATTCAACCTGACAATTTTGGCGGCGATCGATTTCGCCACCCCCCACTCGCTGTTCTTTCTGGCAGGCGATGTCCATCTGGTCGCCGCAACCGCGGTGATTCTGGTCACCGCCGTGACGCTGCTGGGGATTCTTTACCGCGCCGAAAAACAATACTGGCTGATCGAGCCTGATGCGTTGCTGGTCATTCTGCTGGTGTTCGGCTCGCTGACATTGATCTATCACCTGTAGCGAAACTCGCCAAGAGTTTCGCTGCCTTCGGGCCGTGACCGGTCGTCGCGCCGGTGTGCAAATTAGCGCGCATTGCAAGGCCGGCGGTGCCGAAGGTACGAATTGACACACTTTGTAGCCAACTTTGAGGCGATCTTTCCGATTGGCATCCCGGTTGCGTCTCTTCGATCGACAGAGATGAAGGAATCATTCCCGCCATCGAACCATTGGGGGTTACCGAGATGAGCAAGCCTTCGATTTTGTGTGCCGTCGACTTCACCAACGCCTGTGAAGAAGCCCTTCGGGTTGCGGTGGAGGAAGCCAAACGGCGCAACGCGATTTTGGACATCATCCATGTTTGGTTTCCCACCGACATGGTTGCCGTCGACATGTCGGGAATCGGCGGTTCGTTTACCGATCCCGACCTGCCGCTGCATCTGCAAGAGCAGCTCGACGCGGTGAAAGTGGACTTGCCCGACGAAGACGTGCGGCGGCATCTGCTGCAAGGCAACGCGGCGGATCAAATCACCGCAAAGGCATCGGAGTTAGGGTCGGAGCTGCTGGTAGTCGGCACTCATACGCGTGGCGCGATTGCTCGCTGGTTTTTGGGCAGCGTGGTGACCGAGCTATTGCGGATTTCGCCCTGCCCGATCCTGGTTTGCCGAACGCCTCCGGAAGGATCGGAGTCATCGTCGCAAGAGCAGCAAGCGTCGGAAACGTCGTGAAAAACCGTTTTGCCGCTGCCTGCGGCGATCAACTGGTGGGGCTCGTATAATGCCTGCCGCCACCGCCGCGGGTCGGTGCCGAGGGTTGATTGGTAGACATTGCAACAGGTATTGAATTGATGAAAGTTGTCCTCGCCACCGATGGCTCAACCCACGCTGAACATGCGGCCAGATGCTTGAGTCGGATTCCCCATCGCGAGCCGATCGATTTGACCGTGATCACCACGGTGTACATTCCCGACGCGTCGGCCGGGGCTGCATCGGATGCATGGTTGCCCGTTTTCAAGCAGGAGCAGCATGACACGGCCCAGGAGCATTTTGCCAACATTGCCAAGATGTTCTCCGGCGCCGACGTCCAGGTCCGACACAAGATCTGTGAAGGGCACGTGGGTCACAGCATTTGTGACGCCGCCGAAGAAATCGGCGCCGATCTGATCGTGTTGGGCGCCAAAGGTCATTCGACGATCAATCGAATCCTGTTGGGCAGCGTCAGCGATTTTGTTGCCACCCATGCCAAGTGCAGCGTGTTGGTGGTGCGGCCCCCGCAAAGCGATTCCGCCGACAAGGTTCGTGTGACCCTTGCTCACGACGGCACAGACGACTCGGACGTGGCGGTCAAGCAGTTTGCCCGGTTCGAGTGGGGTGGATTGACCGACGGTTACGTGTTGAGTGTTGTTCCCATCATTCGCACGTTTCGGCAAGATCTGTTTCCAGACATGACCGCCCAGCGCGCCGAACAACGCGAAGAGGCGACTCAAAAGGTGTCCGAGGCCATCGAGCAACTGCACGACGCTGCGCCCCGTTTGCAACCGATGGTGATCGAGTCCGAGCATATCGGCGAAGCGATCATCTGTTTTGCGGGAGAACAAGGCTGCAATACGATCGTGGTCGGACAACACCAGCGCAGTGCGCTCGGCCGATTGATGCTGGGCAGCGTCTCGCGATACGTGCTGCGACACGCCGAGTGCAGCGTGTGGATTGCGCGCTAATCGCCTCTTCTCTCCCACTCTCCCACTCTCCTACTCTCCTACTCTCCCACTCTCCCACTCTCCCACTCTCCCCCACTTGAATGAGAGTGGGAGAGAGCGAGGTCAACGAGCTGTGGTGCTGCAATCAACGGGCGATCCAGACTCCGCAGTCGGCGTGTCGCAGCACGTATCGCGAAACGCTTCCCAGCAGCATGCGGCTGATGGCGCTCAGTCCAGTGTCTCCGACAATCACCAGATCACTTCTTTGATCTTTGGCGAACTGGACGATCTGTTCGCCGATGTGTTCTGCTTCGACAATGTGAGAGTCCACCTTCGCGCCGCTGCCGGCGATCTTGCTGGCGGCGGCAGCGGTCGCTTGGGTAGCGATTTCGTGCTGCTCGGTTCGCCGCGAAACACTTTCGGGCAAAACGTCCTTGCCGAAGAATCGAACGATGGGAACGACCGTCAATACTTCGGTCTTGGTCGCCGGCCCCCATTCAAACTGGTTGTATTGTTTCAAAGCGGTCTCGCCACCACTGGAGCCATCGTACCCGACGGTCACGGTGAATTCCGGCGCGTCATCGCGGGCCATGGAAGGCCGAACCACCATCACACTGCAGGGGGCTTGGGTGGCGACAAAATCGCTCACGCTTCCCAATAGCACACGGCCCACGGCGGAGTGTCCTTTGGCGCCCAGCACAATCAAGTCGGCTCCAATCGATTTTGCCTCTTCCACGATGCAATGCCCCGTGTGCCCCTCGATGATTTTCTCCGTCAAGGTAACGTCGGCACCTTGGAACATCGGCGTGATTTCATCCAGCGCACTCTGCGCCGACGTCTTGATCTGATCCCACAGTTCGGGCGGCCACGTGGTGCTGGCATCGGCGGGATGAAGATGAGGAAAGACGATGGTCGTTACCACCGTCAACTCCAACGGTTCGCGATGAGGCAACCGGCTCAGAAATTTCGCGGCATGGACAGCATCCTTGGAACCATCGGTGGCGAGCAGAATTTTCATTTTTCTTCTCCGTTGTGGTTCGTGGCGAGCGATTCCGTCACACCCATGGGGCGAATCGCATGCCGAAAAAAAGAAGCTGCCTCGGGATCGCAAAAACCAACCCAACCGGCAAGCTCCGCCACCGCGATATCGATCGGGCGCGACAGAGCGTCACACACAACACTTTTTCCCCATCTCGTTCCCACGCTCTTCCTCGTTCCCACGCTCCCGCGTGGGAACTCCCTCCGGCCGCTCCGCGGCCCCCCCCCTTCCTTCTTGCTGGTCCGCGGAGCGGACGAAATTGCGTTCCCACGCAGGAGCGTGGGAACGAGGACGGGAAGGTGGTATCAAAATTGCACACCCAATTCCCTCCGCGGCTCGCGATTGCTGTTTGGGTGGTCGCGAAAGACTCCACTTGTGAAAGGATCTCCCCGATGCGTGCTCTTTATGGAATCGGTCTCGCAATTTTGATGGTCTTGCCGGCCATCGCCGACGATGCGAAAAGCAAAGCAGTCAAGACAGAAGTTGATGAAAAAAAGCCGATCAGTTATTGGATGGAAAAGAAACTGGAGTACTCACAAGAGATACTGCGTGGTCTGGCAATCGGCGACACAAAATTGGTTGCCACCAAAGCCCATCAATTGAGAGTGCTGTCCAAGGTCGAAGGATGGATTCGAAAAGGCAAACCGGGATATAAGGAGCAGTTGCAGGCATTTGACTTCGCCAATGCGGAAATCAAACGCCACGCCGATGCCGACAACATCGAAGGTGCCGCCATGGGATTTCAACAACTGACGATCAGCTGCGTCAGTTGCCACGCGATGATTCGAAACCCAAATTGAAGAACCATTTCAAGGCAACGTGCGTATCAGCGTCGCTGGTGTGGATACCAGCGGATACAAAACTCGGCCCTTCTTGCCGAGCAAGCGTCGATCTCCAAAGTGTCGAGTTTGTTTTGGCGGATGATTCGACCTGCTGAATCTTTGTCGCTCAGGCTGCCAGGCGGAGCAACGATGTGGCAAAAGGCTCGATTCCGACAACAGACCTGGCAACCTGAGCTGCTTTTTCGGCTGGATGTGGTGGCTACTTGCGCAGACTCAGGTGGGTTTCTACTCCACCTTCTGGACTGCCACAACGATCCTTCCGTTGCCGGGCGGGGTTTGACGCATAGAATTCCTTTGAAGTTGGAATGACCAACGCCCCACCCCTGATCGCTGACGGCTCCCCGCCGAAGACCCCAGCAAATCAGGAAAGAGATTGAAGCGAATCTCTCCTTTTCTCAATGACCAACAACCAAGACCCGTTGCCGCGGAAGTCCACCGAGGCCGATCCTTTTTCGATCGTGTCGGTGGAGTGCCAGGTGGCAATCGGCATGGAATGAAATGATAGCGATCAACGAGTCCTCCAGCACCTTTTCTCAAGTCGAAGTGACGGCGGATCATTCGGGCGGCAGTTCGCTGGATGATTCTTTGCAACTGTACCTCGGACAAATGGGCTCCTTTCCGCTGCTATCGCGCCAACAGGAGGTCACTCTGGCCCGTCGGATCGAGTTGAATCGGCGCGCCTTTCGACAACTGATTCTTCAATGCGACCATGTACTGCGCGAGGCGGTCGGTCTGATCGAGCAGGTTCAGCGACGCGAGCTCGCCTTTGACCGGACCTTGCAGGTCGCGGTCAGTGACGGTTTGGAGAAGCCGAAAATCCTGGGGCGGATGCCTCACAACCTGCACACCGCCAAGTCTCTCCTGCAGCTCAACCATGACGACTTTGCAGTGGTGGCCAGTGCCAAGCGATCCGTTCGGGCCAAGCAGCAGGCATGGAAACGGATTCTAACGCGTCGTCGTCACGCGGTCGCCTTGGTGGAGGAACTGGGGTTGCGAATCGATTTCCTGGAACCCCATTTGGAGCAACTGATTCAGTGGGATCAGCGGCTGAGGGCGTTGACCAGCCAGTTGCAAAGCAACGGCAAATCCAAATCTCGTTCCGCCGCGAAAACCGATTTGCAGAACGAGTTTCGTGAAATGATCAGCACGGTGCAGCACACGCCGGCCAGTTTTTCGAGACTGGTCCAGCGTCTCAAGCGTTCTCATCGCCGATACACCCGGGCCAAGCAGCAGTTGAGCGAGGGCAATCTGCGGCTCGTGGTTTCGTTGGCCAAAAAGTACCAAAACCGCGGGCTGAGCCTGACCGACTTGATTCAAGAAGGCAACGCCGGGCTGATGCGCGCGGTTGAAAAATTCGAGTACCGGCGGGGTTTCAAATTCAGCACCTACGCGACCTGGTGGATTCGCCAGGCGATCACCCGCGCGCTGACCGAAAAGAGTCACATGATCCGCGTGCCGACTCACATGACCAGCGAGATCACTCGCGTTCGCGGCATCTATGCCAGCTTGTTTCACGAATTGGGACGAAAACCAAACAACGACGAACTTGCGCGGGCCGCGGGAACGACTGCCGAGGAAGCGCGCACTGTACTGGGACTCAACCGGGCCACCACCAGCCTTGATCAGCCCTCCGCTGTCGACGGCGATATCGACTTGGGCGATCTGATTCGCGAACGGGGAGAATTCGATCCAGTCGGTGGCATTTCACAACAGATGCTTGGCAACCGCTTGAGCGAACTGTTGGAAAACAAGCTCACTTGGCGAGAGCGGGAAATCGTCAAACTGCGATTCGGACTGGGTGACGGTCATTGCTACACACTGGCCGACGTCGCTCATATCTTTCACGTGACCCGCGAGCGAATCCGGCAGATCGAACGTCGCGCCTTGAACAAGCTACGCTGCCAAGCCAGTAGCCACCAACTGCAAGAATTCGTCGACTAAAACCCAAGTAGGCCGACTTGTCCCCAGTCGGCAAAGCTGTACTGTCGGCGACTTGTCCCCAGTCGCTTCGTAGCCGGTTCGGAGAACCGGCCGACAGTGATTTGGGGACAAATCGGCCTGCGAACACGATCCGGCACTCCATTTGCTGTCTTCCTCTGGTTAGCCATCCTCGTGCCAGGAGCAAGTTGTCATGTCCACTTTCGAACCTCAAAAAATCATTGTCCCGGTCGACTTCAGCGAATTCTCGTTCGAAGCGTTGGACCGAGCGATGGAGATCGCGACCGAGCAAACGTGTGTGCATGTCGTTCACGTCGTGTTGCCGATGAGCGTGATGGAACCAGGCATGTTGTACGGCGAAATCACCGACGAAACTCGCATTGAAAATGTTGAAAAGCACTTGAAGCAGCAGCTGTCAGAAAAAAAGCTCACCAACGTGGTGGTGCATGCGATGATTGGTGATCCCGGCCGTCAGATCGTTGAATATGCCGATCGCGAGTCGGCGGACCTGATCGTGATCTCATCCCACGGACATGGATTCATGAAGCACTTGTTCCTCGGATCGGTTGCCGAACGAGTCGTCCGAATGGCCCATTGCCCGGTCATGGTCCTGAAAAACCCGTAGGCCGACTTGTCCCCAGTCGGCAAAACTGTCCCGTCGGCGACTTCTCCGCTGGTCGCATCGTTGGTTCGAAGAATTGTCGGCGACTTGTCCCAAGTCGCATCGCTGCCGGTTCGGAGAACCGGCCGACATCACTCCATTCCGCAGCGCATCGCCGGTTCGATGAACGCCAGTCTCGTTCCGCCGTAGTGACGGAGATCCCAATCGCCCTGCGGTAGACCTGCGGGATCGAACCTCTTCTCGGTTTCCGCGACCAACACACTGCCTGGGGGAGCATGGTTGAGCGTCCTGCGAAGGATGTCGCCCAATTGCGAGAGCGACTCTTCCCAGAGTGCGTAGGGAGGGCAGACAAAAACAATCCAAGGCGTATCGTCTTCGGGCGGCTGAAGCAGCTGGCTGGCAAGTTGAAAAGTATCTCCGTGCAAAATCTGCAGCCGATCTTCCAAACCGAGCGTCTGGGCAGTTTTGCGAATCACACCGATCGCCACACGATTCTGTTCGATCACCGTGGCCGATTGCGCTCCGCGGCTGATCGATTCAAACGCCAGTGCGCCGGTGCCGGCAAACAAGTCAATGCAACGGGCGCCGCGAACGGCACGGCCGAGAATATTGAACAGGTTCTCGCGAATATTGTCCTTCATGGGCCGAGTAAAATCGGCCCCGTGGTATTCGATCGCCCGTCCGCGCAAGTCGCCTCCGATGATTCGCAGCTTCGTCGGCTTCACTTTTACTCTTTTCTTTCGGTTCATGGCCGACAGTATATCCCGCCTCCTGCTGGTTTAGTGGTGTAACACGCGACCACCCCGACTTCAGCAACTACGAACTACTGAAGCCGGGGGTTGGCGAGGACTTGCGGCCAAGTCCCCGGCACCCCGTAAATCCTTGGTGGGCTTACACATACAACAAACAGCCTACCGTCTTCGGAGACTGCGTACGCGTTGCCCAAACGCAGCACTAACGCAATCCAACCGTCAAGCAAACGAAGAACTTCAAGAGCCTACTCATCCATCGTTGGTCAGTCGCGCCGTTTGGACACTTGGTATCGCGCTAGAGTGGTGCAATGCGAGTTCGGATGTGAAGTATCGACTTGCATGGTGGTCACAGCTGCCTCGGCAGTAGCAGTAAAAAGAATAAATTTTTGATGTTGCTATCACCTGATTTTCCGGCCCGTTTTTCGTCCTTACTCATGTTGCGGTAAGGAGATAGGGCGGTGTGCCAAAACGAGGCCAACCGCTCAGTTGGTCTGTGCTCGTCAAAATCGCCTTGACAATTGCTTGACCGATCGATGGTGGGCCATAGCATTGAAGTTGCTTGGTGGGGGTTACAAGATACAAGCACTGCTCTTTGCCTCCGCTCGGCAAGCCAAACGACTTTTCAACTTATTCTTCGTTGTGGTGAGGGGCGATCTACAAACAAACCAATGCAGCTGCGTTGGTATTGCTGGTCGTTCCAGCGTCGATGCAATCGATGCTGGGCCGTGAACGCTTCTTACCCGATACGTTTGCCGGTGATGTTGCCGTCAATCGCGGCCGCCGGCAAATGAAGGCGGATAGGGGGGTGATGAAGATGACGAGCAACCGATGGCGATTACCGTGGGTTTTGGTGTGCCTGTTGATGTTGGTGGGCAATGTCGCTCAAAGCGACAATGGTCCGTATATCGATCCGGATGATGCGGTCCAACAAGCCAGCGACGACCCGTTTAATCATTGCTTCGGACGTCACCCATGCCCTGGCAATGTGTCGTCGTCTTCAGGGCCCAGTGATTCGGGCTTTGGCGTGGGCGAAGGATCCGGAGCGGGTGGATTCGGCGTTGGCGAAGGAGCCGGGGCCGGCGGCGGGCAGTCCGGCGGCGGCGGTGCGGCACCCCCACCGAATCTTGCTGGGGCCAATCGAAGTTGCGTCACCTGCGGCGGTGGGAATCAAGCCGGTGGCGGCGAAAACCGTAGCGATCCTTCACCACCCAGCATCAATCCACCGACATGCGATGTCTGCGAAGATTTCATCACTCCCACCGGTTCCTACATCGATGATTCCTTTCACAGCTACATTCACTGGGGCGTCGATGTGCCGCGTATTGCCACTTCGACATTGGAACTGAAACGCTTTCACCGCAGCCGCGAGTTCTTTGTTGCCGGCGGGCTTGGCCAGGGCGTGGTCACCAATTTCGATTTGCGGCTCAGGATGGATACCAATGCCTTCAACAGCGTTTACACCTATGACAGCCATGCATTGGGCGGATCAGATCTGAATGGTCATACCTGGGCGTTTTTGACCGTGCCCTCGACCTCGGCCCGGTTCAACTTCCAGTGGGATGATGACAATATCTTGCTGCCCGATGAGCGGCAGCACGTTGATCGCGTCGAAATTCTCGATGATCAGATGGATCCGGCCGACGGTATCGAAGGGGTTGATACGAGCCTGAATTTCCCCGGAGCCAAATACGCCAAGGTCTACAATTTCGACGATAGCTGGTTTCTGTTTGAACTGATCCTGGCCGAAGCCGATTCCAGCTGGAATGTGCAAAACAATCATCCGCCCGACGGACGATTGATCGAAGCACGTAACGTCGATGGCACGGGCTACACGATCACCTACAAAACCTGGACGCAAACTGAGATTGATGCCTCGCCCTCCAGGCAGTGGCAGATCGACACCGTCACCGATGCACTCGGTAACACGCTGACCTTCACCTACAAGACGCAGCAGGAAGCGGGCAATTGGGTGATCAGCAAGGTGGCACTTCCCGGAAGTGGCGGCGATATTGAATACAGCTATGGCGGCGGTTTTTTGAGCGAAGTGGAGTATCCCGATCAAACGACCAGCACCTTCAGCTATGCAGCCGGACAAAACGGTTTGATCGAAATGTCGATTGACGATCTGGCCGCTCCGCCGATGCATCGGCACAAGAAGGTGAACCTGGTCGGTTCGGTCGCCACGGTCAACGGTACGGTGGTGCCGACCACCGTCGGCGTGGCCCGCGTGGTGCGCAACGGCGAGAACGAAGTGTCGTATTTCTCCTTCATTGAAGACGATTCGGAAACGTGGGATGTCTATGCCGCCGTCTATGAAGGAGCCGGCATGGTCAGGCCCGAACTCCACCTGCTCACTCAAAGCGGCACGACTTACACCATCCCCAAACGCTACTACAAGGATGGCTGGACGATTTCTTACGACCAGCAAGAGGAGAATTACGACATCACCGGCACGGTGGAATCTTCTTACGTCCGCTACGAAGGCAACATGACCGAATTGTTGCACGGCCGGCCCGATTCGGTGATCGACGAGCGGGACATCAAGCGAACGCACTCCTACGATACGCTCGGCAACCGGACAATGACGGTTTACGAAGACGATACGCTGGAAGCCTATTGTTACAACTCTCGCAACCAGGTGACTCGATACCGTGATCGCAACGGCAACGTGACGCTTTTCAGCTACGACAGCAAGGGCCGGCGAACCAAGGTGGAAGTCGGCTTGACCGATTCGACTTCCAACACGCCGACGATCGACCCCTATGGCTCGGTCACCTACGATCGCTGTGCGAGCGATGATGTACAAACGGCCGACTATGCCAAGATGGAGTGGCAGTATCATGCTTCCGGCAATGGTACCGACAAGCTTTCCAAGGTGATCGATTGGCTCGGCAACGAAACCGACTACGCCTATAACGGCGACGATTTGCTGAGCAAGATCACCGGCCCGGCCGACACCTCCGGCGGCACGCGTCCGGAAACCGAATTCACCTACGATTCGCTCGGAAGGCTCAAAACGGTGACCGATCCGGCCGATCACGTCACCGAGTATTTTTACGATGGCCGCCACCGGCTGATCAGTACGCTCTACGACGATGGCAGCACTTTCAAGAACGTCTATGGCACGACCGGCAATTCGACCGGGCTGCTGGTCAAGACGATCGACCGCATGGGCGTGGTCACGACCTATGAATATGACGATGCCGATCGGCTGATCAAGCGGGTCACGGCCGCAGCCCAGATGGATGGCACCACCGAAACGGCGACGCCGGAACTGGCACTCACCGAAACTTGGGAATATCTCGACGGCACCAATAAGCCGACCGAAAGTGTTCGGGCTGGTGCCAAAACCACTTACGTCTACGACTATCGCGGTCGCCGCGTCGAAACGACCGTCCATACCAGTAGCGGCGAATCGCTCACTAGCGAACTGACCTATGTCGACAACCAGCTCTTCAGCAGCGAAGACGCTTACGGACGCAAAACCTATTTCGCCTACGACGCCACCGACGGGCGGTTGATCCGCAGCGTGACCGGCACGACGACCGAGTTTTCACTGGCCGATTTTGATGCGGTGATCAACAAGACACGCGACTTCACCGCCAATGCCGATTACCTCATCGCCGACACGGTGTTTGACGCCGTCGGCAACATCGAACGCATCCATGACGGCCGCAACATGGCCACCAAGCATGAATATGACAGCCGCAATCGGCTCACGGCCCGCATTGCTGATGCCGACTACACGAATCGCTCGATACTATCGAACCTTTCAACCGCTCTGGCGCTGCGCACCGAAACCGACTATGACGATGGGAGCAACGTGACCGAAGTCCGCTCACCGCGTTACTTCGACTCAGGCGATAGCGGCGGCTATCAAAAGGCACGTCGGCAATGGACCTACACCGATCGCGGACTGGTGAAAACCCACGTCGAAGCTCCGGGCACCACCGAGGCGGCCACCGAGTCCTTTGTCTATGACCTGCTTGGCCGCCGCACGCAACACACCGACTTTGCCGGCAAGGTCTGGAAAACCCACCACGAGGATTGCTGCGGCCAAGTCACCGCCACAGAAAACCCGCTCGGTCACGGCAGTATCAGCCGCAGTGATGCAGGTGGAAGAACGGTGCACCAGGCCACGATCGAAACCTATACAGCTCACACGGCGGCACTCGACAATCCGGTCGATGCCAAGACCTACCGGGAAGTGACCACACGTTACGATGGCAGGGGCCGACCGGTAGCTCGCACCACCTGGCTGACCGCTCGCGGCGTGGTCGATGCGGATGATCCGCCGATTGCCGGACTCGATAGTGTCTCCGCATCGCTTGGCCTGACCAACCAATATCTCTATGACGACAATTTGGCCGACGGCAGTGGGTTGGATGCGACCAGCGGCGGACTGACCGCCAACCAGCTTGGCGGCGGCACCTACAGCGTCAATCTTTCCGACGCCCTGACCAAGCTAGCTGATACCGAAGCCAACGGTGGAGCGGGCATCAGCTTCAGCACAATTGCTCCCGGCAGTGCCCGCGTGACCATCAATGCCGAAGAGGAGCTAAGGTTTGTGATTGCCGATGCTACCGGCCGCACCGTGATGACCGGCGTGATCGAGCCCCATGACGGCAGTAACCCCAATGATTTGATGAGTTGGAGTTGCCGCAGCTATGACGCTACCACCAACCTCACCGGCTTTGGCACTGTCTTGGTGTCCAAAAGTATCAATGCTCTGGGCAAGGTGCGTAAACAACACACCGATGCCGCCGGCCGCGTCATCCAACGCGTGGATGCACTCGGCAAGATCACCTCCTTTGAATACAACGCTGCCGGCAACCAGACCAAAGTTCGCGATCCCAACAACGTCGGTGAGGACTGCACCTATGATGCGTTGGGCCGCGATCTGACCTGCACCGATACGGCCAGCGATGCTACCAGCAGCAGCTATGACGCCGCCGGCAACAAGATCACCTCCACCGATGCCAAAAGTGAAACCACCACCTACGCGTTTGACGCGCGCGGCCGGCGAGTGAAGACCACCGACCGGCTGGCCGGAGAAACCGAATTCGCCTACACCGCAACCGGCCAGCTCTCCTCACTCACCGATGCCGAAGACGACGTTACTTCCTACACCTACAACGACGCCGGCGGCAAACTGACTGAAACCTATCCCGACCACACCGGCGGTACGCCCGGCCAGTCGACCTACGGCATCGTTACCTTCACGCGTGATCCGGCCGGTCGAACGCTTCGCAAGCAAGACCAAGCAGGCGACACCGTTACCTACAACTATGACTTAGCTGGAAGGCTCACTTCCCGCGACTACCGCACGTCAGCCAACAGCCCATCGGGGACGATCGCCGATACCGACACCTTCACCTACGATGATGCCGGGCGGATGCTCACCGCGGTCAGTGGCCGCTACAGCAACACGGTGACCTACACCTATGACGATGCCGGCCGCAAAGCGTCCGAAGCACTCACCATTGCCAGCGTCACCTACACCATCGATACCGCCTATGATGAGGCCGGGCAAGTCGCCAGCTACACCTATCCCGACGGTACCGACGTCGATCGCAGCTACACCGATCGCGGCCAGCTTGCCACGGTCAAGGTCGACAGCACCACCGTCGACACCCGAAGTTACGACAATGGCGGGCGAATGACCTCCAGCGTGTACAATAATGGGATCACAGCCACCCACGCCTACAACAGCGACAACACGCTGGCCAGCATCACTCACACGGGCGGCTCGGTCGGCAATTACAGCTACGCGTGGGACGACAACAAAAACAAGACCTCCGAGACCATCACGGGAACGATGAGCGGTTACGGCTTTACCGTCGGCACGAGCGGCTATGACGACGAAGACCGCTTGGTCAACTGGGAGCGAGACGACACCAATCTCGACCAATCCTGGAGCCTGTCTTTGGTCGGCGACTGGAGCAGCATCACCGAGAATCTCTCCACCCAAAGCCGCACCCACGGAGCGGCTCACGAACTCCTTACCGCTGCCAGCCAGTCGATCACCCACGACGTCAAAGGCAACATGACGTCGATTCCGGCCGTCCTCCGAAGCGGCTCCAACCCGCTTGCTCTTAGCTGGGACTTCGACAACCGGCTCACCGGGGCTGATGTCGACAACGATTCAACCGACGACGTCACTTACGGCTACGACGCCTTGGGCCGGCGAGTCAAGCGAGACGACGGCACCAACGTCACCATCTTCGTGCAAAATGGCCAGCAAACCTTTCTCGACTACGCGTCAGGAACGGCAGCGACCAGCCCGACCTATTGCTACATCTACGCCAGCTACGTTGACGAACCGATCATGCGGATCGGCCACACCGGCGGCGGCGAGCACTACTACCACCGCAACCAGCAATACAGCATCATTGCCCTGACCGACCAAAACGGAAACGTCAAGGAACGCTACAGCTACACCGCCTACGGTGGGCTTGGCATCTACGACAACGGAGGAACAGCAAGAACGTCAAGCAACTACGACAACCGCTATACCTACACCGGAAGAGAGTGGGATGAGGAAGCGGAACTGTATCACTACCGAGCACGGATGTACGATCCTTTGACGGGACGGTTTTGCTCCAGAGACCCAATTGGGTTCGAGGGGAGTATGTGGAATCTGTATGGGTACGTCAGCGGTTCACCTCTGACGAACACAGATCCAACAGGATTGAAGGTTTACTGCGGACGAAACTACAGGGCGTGCATTCAGGCAGCAAAGGACGAGTATCAAAAGTGTTCTGCTGATGGAGGGGGAATCGCTTGCGAGTCTGCGTATTTCGTAAGACATACGGCATGCTGGAGCGCAAGGTTAGCGTGCCTTGGACGAAAAGGCTGGCGTTGGCCGCTGAAGAGTATTTTGGGGCCAATAGGGATTGTTTTGTTAGACCCTTCGATTTGTGAGGCACCAGAACTAGGTGATCCATTGCCTACTAAATGCATGTGTTCGTGTGAAACAGTAATCATTTCGGAAAGGACACTCTTCGGGCATCTTGCCCATCACAACTACCAATCTACGAGTGTTGATCCAAGTGGTCCGGAGTTGATGGACCGTTCCGATTGCCGAGGGTGGGGACCGATAGAAACAGAGCAGGTTCGCTTTCCGTTTACGATTCGAACAACTATTTTTCGATTATGTTTTTGTGAATAGCAAGTTGGTTAAATGTCAAAACAGGAAATACCTTTTGCAGACGCAACTAAGCCTGTCGAGCAAATTTTGGCACGAGTTGCTTCTGCGGCAAGCCGGACTGATAAAGGCCCCGATACAATTGACATTTTATTGGCGATGTTGGAGCAAAAAGGATCTGTTGCTGAAGTGGCACTTCTTGAAAATGGGATTAGCATCATCTCCGTTGAGCGTTCGGCAAAGAAACAATCACTTCCCATTCCATTGCTAAGTTTGAAGGAACTATCACGTCGATGTAGCGAAGAAGCTAAATTGCTTGGCCATTCGTATCCCGGTACAGAACACTTGCTTCTCGCGATATGTACCAGCTCGCAATGTCGAGGTGCACGGGTGCTTTTCGACATTGACGGGCATGATCGCAGAGAAGCAATCTGTCGAAGCATCATCAACATCCTCGGACACGATTGGCAACAGTGGCGTTCGTCTCGAGGAAGACAACTAGGCGGAGATCTCTTGGGTTCCTGAACGGGAGAGGATAAGGTGCCGGGGTGTGCCGGGATAAAACCGGTTTGAACGAGGATAATGGGGGGGAAGAATAAATGGGAAAAGAGGGACATAGGAAAAGAGGGAGGGAAAAGAGGGACAGGAAGGAATGGCACTTAAACGGCGCAAGTCCTATGCCTCACCGGGTTTGTAGCTGTGCCTGGGCTTCTGCATCAGCTTGTACTTCTTCTGCCTCCGCTTGGGTACACGTGGCTCGTAGCGGTCTGGACGATTGCCAACGACGTGTTGGAGGCAGCATTTATAGAGTACATCGCAGAGTTCATCGGCGTTGCTGATCAGTCCCAACACCGGAAGCATGTCGGACACCGTCGTGAGGGTTGATTTGAAACTGATTTGCCAGGGCTCAACTCCTCCTTCGATCGCCGCTTCAGCCATCACTTGGCGAATCAAGTTGTAGGCTAACATGTGCGCCCGGATTTCGTTGCGAACGCGATGCGGTTTCTTGCAGCGCAAGTGCTCCATTTGCATGATCGTTTTCAAGCTCCTCAGATGAAGCTCAGCGAGGGTCAGACTTCGCCGGGGTCAGACCCGGTTTTCGGTTTTCAACCGAAAACTGGCGGGCGCGGATGGCATGATCGAAGCGATTGATTGACCACGCTCGTCGGCACTGATTGGACTCTCCAACGCGATTCCCGCGCGGGCTGAGGGCTGAAAGCCCGGCGGGGCACGATGCCCGGGAGCCTCTTCAGCTGGATGGCGAGACCGCACAACGACCGCACACCCGAAGCTATGACGATGGCGGCCGGATGACCAGCAGCGTGTATAATACAAGACCTCCGAGACGATCACGGGAACGATGAGCGGTTACGGCTTCACCGTCGGATCAAGCGGCTATGACGACGAAGACCGTCTGGTCAATTGGGAGCGGGACGATACCAATCTCGATCAATCTTGGGGCCTGTCTTTGGTCGGCGACTGGAGCAGCATCACCGAGAATCTCTCCACCCAAAGCCGCACCCACGGAGCGGCCCACGAACTGCTGACCGCCGCCAGCCAATCGATCACCCACCACATCAAAGGCAACATGACGTCTATTCCGGCCGTTCTCCGCAGTGGCTCCAACCCGCTTGCCCTTAGCTGGGACTTTGACAACCGGCTCACCGGAGCTGATGTCGACAATGACTCGGTCGACGATGTCACCTACGGCTATGACGCACTAGGCCGACGAGTGAAACGAGACGACGGCACGAACGTGACCATCTTCGTGCAAAACGGTCAGCAAACTTTCCTCGACTACGCGCCAGGAACGGCGGCCACCAGCCCGACCTACTGCTACATCTACGCCAGCTACGTCGACGAACCGATCATGCGAATCGGTCACACTGGTGGCGGTGAGCATTACTATCACCGCAACCAGCAGTATTCAATCGTAGCGATCACCAACGGAAGCGGCAGCATCAAGGAACGCTACGCCTACACCGCCTACGGCGAACTGTCGATATTCGACGGTGGCGGCACGGCAAGGTCTTCAAGTAACTACGACATCCGTCACACCTACACCGGGCGTGAGTGGGATGAGGTTGCTGAGATTTATCACTACCGTGCTCGGGTTTACGATCCGCTGAGCGGACGGTTCTTGGGGAGAGATCCGATTGGGTATTGGGATGAATTCTCGTTGTATGCATCATACGTTGGTCTTGCATCAACCGATCCATCGGGCCTTAAAACCGATGACGATTTAACGTGTCCAGTGGATCCAAAGTGTGGTTGTCCTGGAAAGCTCAATGTCGATGAATACGATCTCGACACCTGGGATAGTACCGTTGAAGGACCCGATGCAATAGTAGGTGTACATTTCAACTTAGAATTCCATCCAAAAGACAAGAAAAGTTGCGCGTGCGATAAGATCGCATTTGTCCAAATGGTTGACGTGCAACCTGGCCCATGGCGGAGTCGGTCGCACCCACCTGGAGTCGACAGACCCTTTATTGAAGCGAGAAAAGGGGTCAGGAGCCGAATTGTCAGGATAGGTAACTTGACGACGTACTGTCCCTTGCCACGGCCACGGTCAACAGCACCACCGTTGACACAAGAAGCTATGACGATGGCGGGCGGATGACCTCCAGTGTGTACAATAACGGGATCACAGCCACCTGTTACGGGCTTTCTTGATGTCGCATTTTTGGCCGATTTGTGACTGAGGGGATTTTGGCCTTGTTTGGGTCGGTTGGCCGATGTGGGATCGGACGTTCGATCGCACTGTCCGAGTCGACTGGGCAGCGCACAGAATATGCGACCTTTTTGGTGGAAACGGGGTCGCATTGATTCTTCCTGGCGACGATGGTGCGGTATCGTTGCGCCGCTTCAGCTCATGATCGGTGTGATGTTTTCAGGGGGACCGATCGCTCAGGGCCGCCGAGCTGTGAGCGGTTTTGTTCTAGCCCGGATTATTCACGACTGTCGTAGACGTAGCAAGCAAACCCTTACTGTGCCGGAGCTTCGGTCGCCTGCGGGAAGTTTTTTCGTCTCCCGCGCTGCGCGCAAGTACGAGCCGGCCCCGCGCAGTTACGGCATCGTTTTGCGACCTCCGGTCCGGCCTACACGAATAATCCGGGCTAGCCAACCCTCCAGGATCGTGACCGCTGGGACGAAGTCGTGTCCGCTGAGTATCATCAGGTCGATGTTGTTGATGTTCCGAGCGCAACGGAAGCAGTGCGCCAAGTTGTTTTTGGGATTCACCGTCGCTCGCAGTTCCCCGCAATGCGGAAAGTGTTTCGCGATTGTGCATCGTGGATTTTCATCAACATCTGCAATCCGTCTTGGCTTGCTATTCCAATGGCCGGCCGATTCAACATGATCTAAGATGTGGTGGAACGCACTGTGGTGCCAAACGTACGCCCGGCTATCGGCACCCCCGAATGCCGACATTCCTGTTCATTTCTCTTGTTGGTGTAGTTCCATGAATCGGTCGTCGTTGACGGTGGTCGGCATTTTGTTGATCTCCCTTGTTCCAGCAGTAGCCCAATCGCAGGGGCCGCCCGGCGAGAGTAGTTTGCCGCCCGGTGAAGTGCCCGATGGGAGCGTTTCGCAACAGCCGCAACGGATCACGTCTCAGGAATACGTGGTGCCGGAGGAGCTGAAGGCCGAGGCTGACAAAGCGGTGGCCAGGTTCATGCAGCTTCGTGACAAGCTGGAACAGTCTTTGGGTGATCAACGCGACACGCACGTTCGCTACATGAATGGACTGGATCGGACGCCCGCAGCCCAGGAAAGGTATCGCCAACAGAGGGATGAATCTCGCCGGTTGATCGATGAAACCTACATCGCCGCCATGAATGTCTTTCAGTACCAACCCGATCCGTTGGCGGGGCAGTACATCATGACGGTCATCGAACATCGAGGCGAACGAGACATCTACGATCGCGATACGGCCGAAGGCGGCGCGAGATTGATTGACGCCGGCATGAACAAAAAATACCTGTTCGAGACCGCGGCGCGTTCGGCGGTTGTCGCCGGAGAGTTTCAAGTGGCCAGGAGTCTGTACGAGGCGATGGATCCCGAACAGATGGAGGATGTCGATCGCGCGATGTTCCTTCAGCTCGATCAACTGGAAGAGGACTTCAAACAAGAGCAAGCGATTCGTGAAAAAGAGGCGGCCGAGGATCGCTTGCCGCGAGTCAAACTGGAAACGTCTCGCGGCGATGTGGTGTTGGAGTTGTTCCTCGATCAAGCTCCGTCGACCGTTTCCAATTTCATCAACCTGGTGGACGAAGGATTTTACGACGGACTGGACTTCTACCAAGTGATCAAGCACCTGCTGGCTTTGACGGGAGATCCAGCCAATGGCACCAGCACCACCATCCCCGGTCCCTTTCTGGTCGACGAACATACTCGACCCGACGCCCGCAATGCGTTTCGTGGATCGTTGGTGATGGCCAAGCAACCGATTGAAAAATCGGGCAAGTTCGTTCCCAATTCGGCCAAGACTCAGTTTGCCATCTTGTTTTTGCCGATGACCACGGTGTCGAAAGAACAGACGGTCTTTGGCCAAGTCATCGAGGGAATGAGCGTGATTTCATCGATGCGACATATCGATCCGACCAAAAAGAAAAAGAAAAACGAGTTGGTTCTTCCGCCCGATCGCATCATCACGGCAGAGGTGATCCGTCGTCCTGACCAGCTGCCAGAACCAGTGTTTGCCGAGTAGGTGATTTGTCAGTCGCCGATAGGACGGGTATTCTATGGAAAAGCGTTCGTACCGGCGCTGCCCAGCCCATGCCTGTGATGAACCAGCCCCACCTCCCTCGCCCTGCAGCCTGCTTGCCATCGGACGATCAAAGTCCGTCCAGGCGTCACTTCATCAAGGGCAGCGGAATGATGCTTGCCGGCGGGGCGATCGTCGGCGGAAATCTAGCCGTTGCCCGTGCCGCCCACGCTTATGGTACCGATACGATCCGCATCGCCTTGGTTGGCTGCGGCCAGCGCGGAACGGCAGCGACGATGCAAGCGTTGGAAACCGGCGGTGATGTTCGGCTGGTCGCCATGGCGGACGTCTTTGCCAACAACATTCACACCGCCTATCGAACCTTCAAGGGAAGGCATCCCGACAAAGTCGACGTCGATCGGTCACGGTTTGTGGGACTGGATGCATTTCAGCAAGTGATGCAGAGCGATGCCGATCTGGTCATCCTGGCAACGCCGCCCGGCTTCCGTCCGTTGCATTTTGAAGCGGCGGTTCAGGCGGGCAAACATGTGTTCATGGAAAAGCCGGTCGCGACCGATGCACCTGGAGTGCGCCGCGTGTTGGCGGCGGGCGAGGCGGCCAAGCACAAAAACTTGGCAGTCCACGTTGGCCTGCAACGCCGGCACGAAAGCCGTTACCGGCAGTGCATTGACCGTCTTCAGGAAGGCGCGATCGGTGACCTGATCTTTGCACGTGTTTACTGGAACGGCAGCGGTGTCCGGCCGCGCCGGCGAAAGTCCAACCAAACCGAACTGGAATACCAGCTAAGGAATTGGCATTTCTTTCACTGGCTTGGCGGTGATCCGATCGATGAACAGCACATCCACAATCTGGATGTCATCAATTGGCTGAAGCAATCTCACCCAGTCGCGGCGCAGGGCCAGGGTGGTCGGGAAGTACGCCGGGGCGGCCAGTACGGACAGACTTTTGATCATCACATGATCGAATTCACTTTTGCCGATGGTTTCAAAGTCTTCAGCCAATGTCGGCAAATCCCCGGTTGCTGGAATTCCATCGCAGAACACGTTCACGGCTGCTCCGGAACTTGTGACATCGGCAATGCGCTGATCCGAGATCGGAGCGGCAAGCAGGTGTGGAAAAGCGATGCCAAGGAGACCAGCGGCAAGGGGTGGCAACAGCAGCAATGCGATCTCTTTGCGGCGCTACGGCGCGGTGAAACTCCCAATGAGGTGGAGTACGCAGCCCACAGCACGATGACGGCCATCCTGGGCCGTATGGCAACCTACAGCGGACAGGTCGTGCGCTGGGATCAAGCTTTCGGCAACTCCCGGCAGCTTGCCGATACCAGCGCGATGCACTCCCTTCACGACCACCCGCCAGTCCGGCCCGATGCTTCCGGCCGGTACGCGGTGGCAGTGCCCGGAACGTCATCCGACATCGTCTGATCCCAGGCTCAGGTAGCCGTTGAAAATCAGCGGCCTCCCTCCTCCTCGTTCCCACGCTCCCGCGTGGGAACCTCGGTCGACCGCTCCGCGGTTATCTCTCCTTCGGTTTGGTCCGCGGAGCGGACGTTCAGTGCGTTCCCACGCAGGAGCGTGGGAACGAGAAGGGAGGAGCTGGAGAGACTTGTTGAAAATCGCCGCGCAACAAACGCTGGTCTTTGTCAACTGGAACAAGTCGGCCAGCGGAAATTGCCCAGGTGCATTTGCACGCAATTCGTTACCTTATGGGCCGTGATCCTGGTGAAGAGCAGCGGAGCGGAACAAGAGCGTGAACGGATTTCAGATTTTTTTTACGGTTTTTGCCGCCTTGATCGTCGTCGGCGCCGTCATCGCGGTGGTCTCGCGGCGTACGTTTGTCCGCATCCCGTTTCGCCTGTTCCTGCCGCTGTTGTACCGCAAGCGGGTCTTTGGCCTGGAAAATCTTCCCGAATCGGGCTGCGTCGTTGTCTGCAATCACGTCTCCTGGATCGATGGCATTTTGATCCTGTGGATGCTGCCGCGTAATGTTCGCTTCCTGGTTGACGGCGGCAATTTCAAGGGACGTTTGGGGAAGTGGCTTGCCGGAGCCTTTGACACCATCTTGATGGTCAACAACCCCAAGTCGATCGGTCGCGCACTCAAGACGGCCCGCGAGGGTGTCAAGGCGGGTGAGGTGATTGGCGTTTTTCCTGAAGGCACGATCACTCGCACGGGACAACTGCAAGCCTTCAAACCGGGAGTCAAAAACATCTTGAAGGATACCGATGCGCCGGTCGTTCCGATGTGGCTGGAAGGGATGTGGGGCAGTGTGTTCAGTTTTTCTGGCGGCAAGTTCTTTTTCAAATGGCCCGAACGTCTGCATCGCACATTGACTCTGTACATCGGCCAGCCGATGGAGGGAAATTCGTCGCAGGAAAAGGTCCGCACCCAAGTTCAAACGCTGGGATCGCAAGCAACGATCGATCAGCGATATCGCTATCCGGTACTGGCTAGCCGCGTGATTCGAGTCTGGAGGCGAAACGGACGGCGGCTACAAGCAGCCGATTCGCTGGGCCAGGAAGCTGGCGGGCGTCAATTGCTGATGCGAGTGCTGGCGCTTCGCCGCGTGCTTCGCCGCGAAGTCTTCTCGGATGACGAAGTGAACGTCGGCGTGTTGTTACCGCCAAGTGTGGGTGGCGTGGCGGTCAACGTCGCGCTAGCGATGGACCGCAGGGTATCGGCGAATTTGAACTATACCGTCAGCAGCGACGTCATCAATCACTGCATCCACGACGTGAACATCAAGCACGTTTTGACTAGCGAAAAGTTTCTCAGCAAACTCGACTTCGACTTGGATGCCGAGGTGGTGTTGCTTGATTCGCTGAAGGACAAAGTGACAACGATGGACAAGGTGATCGCCGCGATCCAGGCAACGATCGTTCCGGCGCGGCTGTTGGCTCGTCTTCTTGGCTTGCACCGGGTTCACGGCGACGACTTGTTGACCATCATCTTCACTAGCGGTTCCACCGGGATGCCCAAGGGGGTGATGCTTAGCAACGCCAACATCAGCCACAACGTCGACGCGATCGAACGGGCCATTCACCTGGACACGCACGATACAGTCTTGGGTATCTTGCCTTTCTTTCACTCGTTTGGATATTCCGTCACGCTGTGGGCCACGATGGCGCTCGGCCCCAAGGGGGTCTATCATTTCAATCCGCTGGATGCGCGTCAGATCGGCAAGCTGACGGAGAAGTACAAAGTCACGGTGCTGCTGGGGACACCCACCTTTTTGCGCGGGTACCTTCGTCGCGTCACGCCGGAACAATTCCAATCGTTAGACGTTGTTGTGGTTGGTGCCGAAAAGATGCCAGCCGACCTGTTCGATTCGTTCGAGAAAAAGTTTGGGATTCGCCCGGTGGAAGGATATGGTGCGACCGAATTGAGCCCGTTGGTATCGGTCAACATTCCGCCCACTCGATCGTCAGCCAAGTATCAACCCGATCGTATCGAAGGGTCGGTGGGCCGCCCTCTGCCGGGGATCTCTGCGCGGATCGTTTCGCCCGATAGTGGCGAAGAATTGGAGGCGGGCGAGGACGGAATGCTGCTGGTGACCGGTCCCAACGTGATGCAAGGCTATGCCAATCGCGACGACCTGACTCGCCAGGCGATTCGCGATGGTTGGTATGTCACCGGCGACATTGCCCACGTCGACGAACAGGGATTTCTGCACATCACGGGACGGCTGAGTCGTTTTTCGAAAATCGGCGGTGAAATGGTTCCGCATGTGAAGGTCGAAGATGAATTGAGCAAACTTTTTTGCGAAGGCGACCAGGATGAGGAAGTGCGAGTCTGTGTCACCGCCGTTCCCGATGCGAAGAAGGGAGAGCGGTTGATTGTGTTGCACTTGCCGACCGAAAAGAGCATCGACGAAATCCGTTCCGCACTCAGTGACGCCGGACTGCCGAATCTGTTCATCCCCTCGGCCGATAGTTTCCTGAAGGTGGAAACGATTCCCATGCTGGGAACGGGAAAACTCGACCTCAAACAGGCTCGTGAAGTGGCCGCCAGCCTGCTCGGTTTGGAAAAATGAACCTGACTCTTCTGGACGGCCCGATCGGCACGCAGCTGACGGCGCGAGGAGTTTCCACGGAGTTGCCGTTGTGGAGCGCCGCGGCCATCGATGATTCACCCGAAACGATTTCCGAGATTCATCGAGATTACGCCAGCGCTGGTGCGGTCGTTCATACCGCCAACACCTTTCGCACCAAACGGCGCACGGTTGGTGACGATTGGCAGCGTTTGGTGCGGCGGGCCGTCAAGTTGGCGCGGCAGACAGTCGGCCGCCAACGAGTCGCCGGCAGCATCGCACCTTTGGAGGATTGTTATCGTCCCGACCTCTCACCCAAACAACCACGAAACGAACATCGCGAACTGGCTCGGCTGTTAGCCGACACCGATTGTGATCTGCTGCTCTGCGAAACGTTTCCTCACGTCGGCGAAGCGATCATTGCTGTAGAAGAGGCGGTCGAAACCGGCTTGGAAACTTGGGTGTCGTTCACAGCGGGACCGGACGCGAATCTGCTGAGTCCCCAAGAGATCGTTCGGGGGGCAAGAGAGGCCGTCGGCGCCGGCGCGGCGGCAGTCTTGGTCAACTGTGTACCGGCGACCGATATGCTGCGTTTTGTTGGCCCCCTGGGCCAAGCAGACCTTGGTGTTCCCATCGGAGCCTACGCCAACGCCGGGTCGGCCGACGACAAGATCGGTTGGACCGCGGCGGCCCAGCCAGGAGCAGTCGCCTATGCCGAATTCGCCCGTCAATGGTTCGCCGCCGGAGCCACCATCATCGGAGGCTGCTGCGGAACCAACCCCCTTCACATCGCCGAAATCAAGAAGAGGCTGGAAGAGACGTAAGCAAGTTGAGTCGCCTTCATGTTTTCGAGTACGACGAAAACGCTATTCGGCCGCGTGGTCTTGTGGACGCGATGCGACCAGTTTGCGTTCGGACCGCCGGGCGACCGTGGCAATCACGTTGACGAACGCTCGCTTGGTCGACTCGGTGACTTGAGGCAATCGCTGGGCGACGTCGATCAGGCCGGCCGGGTTCTTTTCTGACGCTTGGGAAACTTGGGCGATGAACCGGGCGGTTTCTTTGAAATTGTTATCGGCAGATCGTCCGATCAGTCCGCTGAGCGTTCGCGCGATGAGGTCCGCGCCGAGACTATCGAACTGAATGAAGCAGTCCAACGTGCCGGTGACCGTCGTGCCTCCGGAAGCGGATGGAGCGTACTTGCTATGCAAAATAAAGACCGCTTGTCCGCGAATCGGTTTGGCAACCAACTTTCCGTCGTAGCTGCCGTCGGCCACAAAGATATGCAAGTTGGGATCACCATAGACCAGATCGACCTGGCACTGAGTACCGCTGCCGTCTTCGGCTTCCAGCTGATAGGGTCCTGTTCGTTTGGTCGTCACTTTCGTGATTCCCATCAAGTCCCAGATGCCAACCAATACTTCCGGATTGCGAGTCAGGAACAAGAACATATCGCGATCGGAGTGGATCGCTTGAGTCGGCAGCCGCCGATAGATGGTGGGCGAATTGGCGATGGAGAGGATTCGTTGCTGAGCCTGATTGGTCAGCCGTTCCATCGGCAATCGATCGATGACCTGTTTGCGCTGAGCGTAAGTGCTGCCGAATCCCAGGCTCTTGCCGCGGGCCTGATTGGGCTTGCCGGGTGGGGCCGCCTGCGATGACGTGCCGATACCGCTGATCAACGTGACCAGCAGCGCGCAAGCACAACATCGCTTTGCGATCTTGTCGATCCGTCCCCCCGCCACCGGCGTCCCCCTGCAAATGGTTTGACCCGCGAACCCTTCGTTGTCGGGTGTTCACAGCGAATTGGCTGGACGGCCGACCCTGCGGAGTCGACATTCGGCCAAGCCAAAACGTGGTGAACCATCCCATCAAGAGGATCGGCCACGGAGTGCCCATCAAGACCGATGACGGCCTGGACACTTGTGATGGTTTTTCGGCCATTGAAGCTGGGAAAGTTAAGAAAAAGCATACTCATCGACCACTCCAGCCGCTCTCCTGAAGGGTCTCGCACGCTCGTTTGACCCGCCTCAGAACCGCCGTACTCGACACTTCGGCTCGTTTCTCGATAATCCCAGCTCACCGGCAACCCCATCGTCGCCGGTTGAAAAAAATGACCTCCTCCATCCTCGATGCGACCCCGGAAGGAATTGTCGTGGCGAAAAAATCGATCGACCAACTTGATGTTGCGGGCAAAACCGTGCTGATGCGAGTGGACTTCAACGTGCCGCTAGACGATTCGCTAGCAATCACCGACGACCGTCGAATCCGGATGGCACTGCCGAGTATCAAGAGCGTCGTCGATCGCGGCGGGCGTTTGATTTTGATGAGCCACCTTGGCCGTCCGGGAGGCGAAGGTTTTGAGAAAAAATTCAGTCTTGCTCCCGCCGCGGCGCGGCTTGGTCAGCTGCTTGGAAAGCCGGTCACGATCGCGGCCGACACGGTCGACGCCGATGCTCAAGCCAAAGCGGCAGCCCTGGGCGACGGTGAAGTGTTGGTGCTGGAGAACCTGCGATTCAATGCCGGCGAAAAGAAGGGATGCCCGGAGTTCGCCGCCAAGCTGGCCGCCATGGCCGACGCTTACTGCAACGATGCTTTCGGAACCTGTCATCGAAACGATGCGTCGATGGTCGCGGTTCCCCAGGCGATGGAAGGAAAACCGCGAGTGGTCGGTCACTTGGTTGCCAAAGAAATTCAATACCTCAGTGATGCGATCAGCAATCCGGCGCGTCCCTTTGTGGCGATCCTGGGCGGTGCGAAAGTCAGCGACAAAATCAACGTGATCAACAACCTGCTGGGGGTTTGTGATGCGGTGCTCATCGGCGGCGCGATGGCTTACACCTTTTCGTTGGCCACGGGAGGCCAGGTTGGCAAGAGTCTGGTCGAGAAAGAGAAGGTCGATCTTGCCAGTGAACTGATCGCCAAGGGGGGCGACAAGCTGCATTTGCCTGTCGACACTCACTGCGGCGACGACTTCAGCGGCGACTGCAACAAGCAGACGGTGGCCGCCGGAGAAATCCCCGACGGCTGGGAAGGATTGGATATCGGACCTGAAACGGCCAAGAAATATGCTGCCGTGATCGCTGGAGCGAAAACCGTTGTCTGGAATGGCCCCATGGGTGTCTTTGAAATGCCGCCGTTTGACGAGGGAACCAAGGCGGTTGCCCAAGCGGTCGCTGACAGCGATTCAACCAGCGTCATCGGCGGCGGAGACAGCGCGGCCGCCGTCGACCAACTTGGATTCGCCGATCAAGTCAGCCACGTCAGCACCGGAGGCGGTGCGAGCCTGGCGATGCTGGAAGGAAAAGCGTTCGCCGCGGTCGATCTGCTGGACGAAGAGTAAAAAAGAAGCGGCAACACCCACTTGCAGCTTTGCCCAAAAAAAGGGGGCTGACCCTTTGGAGAGTGGCGATTTTCTTTGAGGATTGTTGTACCCGGAGAGGGTCAGACTCCTTTCTTGGGTAAAGCCCCTACCTGCTAAAAACTGAAAACCAACATGCTTGAAGAGATACGACTTCTGGAAAGTCAACGTCGCGAAAAGAATTGGCTTCGTTGGGGACCGTATCTTTCCGAGCGACAGTGGGGCACGGTGCGGGAAGATTACAGTGATGGAGGCGACGCGACTTGGGGCTACTTTCCGCACGATCACGCTCGTAGCCGCGCCTATCGATGGGGCGAAGACGGTCTGTTGGGCGTATGCGATCGCCAGTGCCGACTTTGCTTTTCGGTAGGACTGTGGAATGGTCGCGACGCCATCTTGAAAGAACGCCTGTTTGGTGTGACCGGCCCCGAAGGCAACCACGGCGAGGATGTGAAGGAGTGCTATTACTACCTCGATAGCTCACCGACTCACAGCTACATGAAGGCGCTGTACAAGTATCCGCAGAGCCGGTATCCGTACGAAGAATTGGTCGATGTCAGCCGTAAACGAGACCGAACCGAGCCCGAATACGAACTACCTGATACCAACGCCTTTGACCAATCACGCTACTTTGACGTGATGGCCGAGTATGCCAAGGCGAGCCCCGATGATTTGTTGATCCGACTGACGATCACCAATCGCGGACCGGCACCGGCGGTGTTGCACCTGCTGCCTCAACTGTTCTTTCGAAACACCTGGACCTGGCACTGCACCGACGAAGGTTGCACCACTCGTCCGTCCATGCGGTTGAATGGAGACGTGGTCGAGACGTTTCACGAATCTCTGGATCGCTTTTGGTTGGTCTGTGACGGCATGGACCGACCGGATGAATGGACGTGGTTGTTCACGGACAACGAAACCAACGTCCAGCGTCACCACGGCCTGCCGTGTGAGTCGGAGTTTTACAAGGATGCGCTGAACAACTACATCGTTCTGGGGGACACCCACGAGGTGAACCCCGACCAGCGCGGCACCAAGTGTGGCTGTTACGGACTGATGAGGCTATCGGCAGGACAAACCAACGTTGTCCGCCTGCGACTTGCGCACATCGGCGAACCGATCATTGCCGAAAAGTGCGATGGCAAGCCGGAGCGGTTTCACGACGCCGCCTTCGATGAATCGTTCGACGATTGCTTCGACGCGCGACTGCGCGAAACCGACGAGTTTTATGCTTCGCGGATTCCGGCCACCACCAGCGACGATCGAAAATCGATCATGCGGCAAGCCTGCGCCGGGTTGCTATGGACCAAGCAGTTTTACCACTATTCCGTGGCAACCTGGCTGGACGGAGATCCCAGCGGCGTGCTGGGCAGTCCGCATCGCAAAGAAGGTCGAAACGCCGAGTGGCGGCACCTGTTCAACCGCGACGTCATTTCGATGCCCGACAAGTGGGAGTACCCCTGGTACGCGGCTTGGGATCTGGCATTCCACATGGTCCCCATGGCCAACCTGGACATCCACTTTGCCAAAGAACAGATGATCCTGTTTTTGCGGGAATGGTACATGCATCCCAGCGGCCAAATCCCGGCATACGAATGGCAACTTGGCGATGTCAATCCACCCGTGCATGCTTGGGGCGTATGGCAAGTCTACAAAGCGACCGGCCCGCCCCAACAGCGCGACAAAGTGTTTTTGGCTCGCGCCTTTCAAAAACTGCTGATCAACTTCACCTGGTGGGTCAATCGCAAAGATCCACGGGGAAAAAATATTTTCGCTGGCGGCTTTCTCGGGCTCGATAACATCGGAGTCTTTGATCGCAGCAAACCGTTGCCGCTGGGGCACCTGGAACAGGCGGACGGCACCGCCTGGATGGCATTCTACTGCGGCGTGATGCTGCGGATGGCGATCGAATTGGCCGAGGACCACATGGCCTACGGCGACATGGCCAGCAAGTTCTTTGAGCACTACGTTGCCATTGCCGAAGCGATGAATTCGATGGACGGTTCGGGACTATGGGACGAGACCGATGGCTTTTACTACGACCATCTTTATGTGCATGGCGAATCGATTCCGATCCGCGTCCGTTCGCTCGTCGGTTTGTTGCCATTGATGACTTGCGTGATCTTGGAAGATCAGATCATCGACAAGTTGCCCGGCTTCAAACGTCGCATGAATTGGTTCCTGGACAACCGCGGCCAGCTGAGTCGCCACATGACCTACATGGAACGCGAGGACCCGGGGTCGGGTTTGCCCTGCCGGCGACTGCTGGCGATTCCATCGGAAGATCGGTTTCGCAAACTGATTTCGGTGATGCTGGACGAGCACGAATTTTTGTCTCCCTTCGGAATTCGCAGCATGTCGGCGGCTCACCGAGACCAGCCGTGTGAATTCGACTTCGGCGGCCAACACCACAAGGTCCATTACGTGCCGGGGGAAAGCGAAAGTGGAATGTTTGGCGGAAACAGCAACTGGCGCGGTCCCATCTGGTTCCCCACCAATTTCCTGCTCATTCAATCGCTCAAGCGTTACCACGTCTTTTACGGTGATGATTTCAAAGTGGAGTGTCCGACCGGAAGCGGCAACAACATGACGCTGATCGAAGTCGCTCACGAACTCGAACGACGAATGATCTCACTGTTTGAAATCGACCGAGAAGGCATTCGGCCAGCTCACGGAACAGACGAGCTATACAAAGACGACCCGGCCTGGAAAGACTTGGTGCTCTTCTACGAGTACTTCCATGCAGACAGTGGCCGTGGTCTGGGCGCCAGTCACCAAACAGGCTGGACCGCGCTGGTCGCCTCCATGATCCGCAGCCAGACCAACGTCAAAAGCTGGGAGTAACCATCTCCCACTCTCCTCACTCCTCACTCTCCTCACTCCTCACTCCCCACTCTCTTCCTCCTCCTCCACCAAAGGAGAGCGGGAGATCAGCAAGCCGACCACAGCGACCGACAATCCGGCGCAGACGGCAATCAATATCACGGCGATCAGCACCCACATCACAACGGGCCATCTGGCGAGTCATCCAACGTCATCTGGTGCCCGCGTGCTTCTCGTCGGCGATTTCTCCGAAATCGCTACGCGTAGCCGGGAGCGGAGAACCGGCCGACGGTCCCCAACGTCAACCCTAGCTCACAAATGAGCCACTTGCGGGATCCGTTTTGTCAGAAGGGAGCGGTTCTACGCCGCTTCACCCGTGATCGTGATGACGACACTGCGACCGCTGGCCCGGTCACGATGTTCACACAGGTAGATCCCTTGCCAGGTCCCCAGCAGCAATCGGCCCTGGCCGATGGGAATCATCACGCTGGTTCCCATCATCGACGCTTTGACGTGGGCCGGCATGTCATCGGGGCCTTCGATCGTGTGAACATAGGGAAGAGATTCCGGCACGGCATGATTCATGGCCGTCTCAAAATCGACTCGCACATCGGGGTCGGCGTTTTCGTTGATGGTCAGCGACGCGCTGGTGTGTTGAATGAAAACCTGCATCCAACCGACGGCGACCGAGGAGAGTTCCGGGACCGCGTTGACGATCTCCTGGGTCACCAAATGGAAGCCGCGTCGGGCTGGTGGAAGCCGCAAAGTCTGTTGAATCCACATGTTTGCAGGTCGCCGGAGGACCAAAAATGTCGAGGTGAAGAAAAAAATTTCCGAGCCCAAAAGGGTAGCCGCTGGGCTGCCGGCGCGAACCGCCAACAACCTTCCCGCCGCAGTTTTCCGCAGTTTTCGTGTAGTCTACTCCCACGCTGCCATGTGTCGCATTGCACCGTCAAATCGTGTCAATGTTGGCGATTCCCCCCTTGACGATCGCCACCCCTCCGCTTCCCGCGTCGCAGTCGATTCTGGCTGGCAGCTGGCCGGGCTGCGGCGACGAAGAACCGCGATCGGTTTTCCGTCAACCACTCGGCAGCGACGGCGCTGCTAATTAACACAATTTTCTTGACTCAGAAACGCGAACGTCAATAATCACAGCGTGACGTCAAACGTGGGACGAAGGACGGTACCACCCAAGTCAAATCTCTCTTCGGTATGGCTGATTGGATCAGCGTACCACCTTGATTCGGAAAACTAATTTTATGAGTCAATGCAAGAATGTCTTCGAAGCTATCTTGCGCTACGGTCATGACGAAGACTTCGTCCCCCAAGAGGATGAAAAATTCGTAGCAACGGATGCTCCAGCAGGCAGTTCAGACAAGATCGAAGTACTGCGCCGTCGGGTCGAATTGGGTCAGCCTCTTTGGCATGTGACCGACCGCGTGGACTACAGCGGACTAACCGGAGCGATTCGTCCCCGCGAATAAGCTTGCCGCCCCTCACCGACAAACGACCCAGACGCCCCGCCGGCACTTGCCCGCGGGGCGTTTCGCATGCGCCCCGCTGCAAATTGGCCTTGGCCAGCCGGAATCGCTTATCATCAAAGCGGGATATCGGCGCCGAGCGACGGACCAAGCTGGCTGAAGGGTCGGAAAGCTTGCTTTTCAATCCTCAGCTGCCGTGAGGTTACCTCACGACTGCGATTTTGACTCGGCATCGACCGCACGAGCAACCCAGCGCCTACCGACGCTGAAAAGCTCGCGCGTGACACGGACCGGTTGGCACCGCTGGCGCCGATGTTCTCTTCATTCGGTCGCTCGGCCGATTCGCCGTAAATGCCCTCTTCAGCCAGCCGATCACCGCATGGGCGAAATCAGCAAGAATCAGTTCATCAACCTGCTGTATCGGCGGCTGCAATATCGCTACCACGGTGATCCCGAAATTGTCAGCAGCGCGATCGCCGACGTATTCGGACGCAGAACCGTCAAACGCAGGCAGCTTGTTGCCGATTTGGTTGCCAGGCATCACGGCCGTGGAAAAACTCCGCCGGAGCACTTGCGGAGTTTTCTCAGCCGGCACAAGGTGATTGTCCAGCTTTTCAAAGATCGCAAGACGATCGATTTGTCGCCGGCCGTGACCGGAAAACCCCGCCAGGCTCCCATGCCGGTGCCGCCGATTGCCAACGAAGGCCAATTGGTCGATTGGCTCTCGCTGGCCTCTCCGGCAGCGCTGGACTGGCTGACTTTGCCGCATCGACGGCGATCCACGTCGGTCGATCACTACCTCCGCACACCGTATCGCAAACGTGACGGCACTACACGTTGGATCGAGAACCCTCGGCCAGTCTTGAAGCGGGTGCAGCAGCGGTTGAAATCGGAGCTTGTTGACCGCATCCCGATTCACGATGCCGCTCACGGTTTCCGCAAACACCGCGGCATCGTGACCTGCGCCAGCGAACATGTCGGCAAGGCCGTGGTACTGAGAATCGACCTGAAAAACTTCTTTGCGTCGATCCGCACAGCGCGGATCCGCAGCCTGATGCAAGTCGCCGGATATTCGTGGTCGGTCGCCAACGTGTTGGCGATGCTCTGTACCGCCGCACCGATCCACAGCGACGATCGTCTCTTGCAACGATCTCGTTTGCCGCAGGGGGCACCGACGTCACCGGGATTGGCCAACGCTGCCGCCTTTCGGCTCGACCGCCGCCTGTTTGGACTTTGCCAATCGCTTGACATCACCTACACGCGTTACGCCGATGATCTGATCTTCAGCGGCGAAGCATCTTTTGCCCGTCGCACCGAGCGTTTCGCAACCTCGGCGGCCGCGATCGCGATGGACGAAGGTTTTTCGGTCAACTTTCGGAAAACCCAAACGATGCGGCGTGGAAGCCGACAACAAGTGCTGGGGCTGACAGTCAATCAAAAAATCAACACACCAAGGGGCGAGTACGAAACGCTCAAAGCGATTTTGACCAATTGCCTGCGAAGCGGTCCACAAATGCAGAATCGCGATGGCCATCCCGACTTTCGCGCCTCCCTGCGAGGCCGGATCTCGCACGTCGCCGCGGTGAATCCCACACGCGGCAAAAAACTCATGAAACTCTTTCAACAAATTCGCTGGTAATTATCCCTATCGAAAAGGCGTCTGCGGAACCTCCTGCTGCCGGCGAGCCACGACTACAATGCTTGCCAATCGAGTTCTCGCATCCTGAAAGGTACGTTATGAATCCAAGCGGCTTGTCGGCCAGGTGGTTTGCCCTGTTGTCGGTTTGGTTGTTTTCGGCTTGCCCCGTTTTTTCTCAACAGCCGAAAGTGGAAGACGCCAAGAACCGATCGACCGGAAAACCGGAGCCGTTCCAAGACCCGCAGCTGCAACAGTACGGAATCTACGCAGCCACCGCGGCTCGCGCCGAGTCAGCCGATCCAGTGGCAACCCGTTTGCCATTGGAGGTTCCGAAAGAGTCGCGAATCGCGTTGATTGGAAACATGCTGCTGGAACGTTCCCAGTACTTTGCTCACTTCGAAGCACTGTTGCATCAACGGTTTCCCCAGCACAACCTGGTGATTCGCAATCTGGCTTGGCCCGCGGACACCGCCGACATTCAACCTCGACCCGACAACTTTGCCGATGTGCAGCAGCACCTGCGGCACGAACAGACCGACATCATTGTTGCTGCCTTCGGATTCAACGAATCGTTCGCCGGCAGCCAGGGTCTGGAACCCTTTCGAGAATCTCTTTCCGAGTATGTCGCCGATTTGAAGTCCAAGGCTTTCAACGGCCAATCGGGTCCAAAAATCGTCTTGCTTTCACCGATCGCCAACGAAAACGTGCCAGGCGTTGCGGCAGCCGACCAGAACAACCGCCGAATCGAAATGTATGCTCAGGCAGTGCAGGACGTTGCCCGGCAGCAACAAGTCGGATTCGTCGACGCCTTTACCGGCACCAAGGCGGCGATGGAAAGTCCCGGATCGGACTTGACGATCAACGGAGTGCATTTGAACGAGGAAGGCTACGCACTTTTTGCGGCGATCGTCTACCGGCAGCTCTTTGGTGAAACGGCACCCGAGCCGCGCGACGACCTTCGCGACGCGATCATTGACAAAAACCGACAGTACTTCAGACGCTACCGACCGCTCAACACGTTCTACTACACCGGCGGCCGCAGCAAGACGTACGGCTACCTGGACTTCCTGCCGGCGATGCGCAACTTTGACGTCATGACGGCCAACCGCGAAAAGCGGATTTGGGAAATGGCCCAGGGGAAAGAAGTGCCTGCCGAGGTCGACGATTCCAACGTTCCGGAGATGCCCGAAACCAAGCAGAGCCGCGGAGCGAACCGCTGGATGTCGGCCGATGACGAACGCAAGGCGTTTCAAGTCGATCCGCGGTTTGAAGTGACGTTGTTTGCCGGCGAAGAGGAATTTCCTGATATCGCCGCTCCCATTCAAATGCGTTGGGACAATCGCGGTCGGCTGTGGGTTGCCTGTTCTACCACCTATCCGCACGTTTATCCCGGCAAGGAACCGAATGACCGCCTGGTAATCTTGGAAGACACCGACGGTGACGGCAAAGCCGACAAATCGTCTTTGTTTGCCGACGACTTGCACATCCCGCTGTCGTTTGAACTGGGTGACGGCGGCGTTTACGTTTCCGAAGAACCGCACCTGACTTTCTTGAAGGACACCGATGGTGACGGCAAGGCGGACTATCGGCGACAAGTGCTGAGCGGCTTCGGTACCGAAGATTCCCACCACTCGCTGCACGATTTCATCTGGTCACCCGACGGAGACCTGATTTTTCGCGAATCGATTTTTCATCACTCCCAAGTCGAAACGGCTTATGGTCCGGTTCGTCAGCAAAACAGCGGCTGGTTTCGATTTGAACCCGATTCGCAGCGGTTGACCAATTTCGGAACCTATCACAGTACCAATCCTTGGGGAGTGACGTTTGATGACTGGGGGCAACACGTTGCCAGCCATCCGATCTTTGCCGCCGCGTTTCACTCGTTGGATCCACCCTATCCGAACCAGCATCCCAAACCGGCGGGATTGCGAGCCTATTCGGGAACTTGCGGGCAGGAGTTTGTCGACTTCGCGACCTTTCCGGCGGAATTGCAGGGCGGGTACATCAAGGCCCGCTACAAGCCGACCAACCGAATCGAAATCCATCGCTGGAAGGAAGGACCATTCGGGTATGACGAGGAGTATGTCAGTGATCTGATTTTCTCCTCCAACCTCAGCTTCATTCCGGTCGACATTCGATTTGGACCGCGCGGGGCGATGTACGTTTGCGATTGGTACAACCCCGTCAAAGGCCACGCGCAGTACTCACTGCGTGACGAGCGTCGCGACCGGCATTCGGGACGGATCTGGCGAATCAAAGCCAAAGACGTTCCGCTGCAAGATCCGCCCAAAATCGCCGACGCCTCGATCGAAGAATTGCTGGACCAACTGAAACGGCCCGAATCTCGCATTCGATACTGGATCCGGCGCGAGCTGCGGGAACGAGATCCGGTTGCCGTCAAAAAGTCGCTCGACGCCTGGACCGCTCGGCTGACCGCCGACGATCCGCGATTTCGGCATCACCAGATCGAAGCGATTTGGGTCTACCGCGGCATCAGGGAAGTCCGTGCCGATCTGCTTCGCGAGTTGCTCGCCTGTGAGAACCGTCATGCGCGGGCCGCCGCGACTCAGCAGCTTCGTTATTGGCACTCCCATTATCCCGACGCGATCGACCTGCTTCGCAAAGCGGCTGGCGATCCGGCGGCGATGGTACGAATGGAAGCGGCGATCGTGGCCAGCTACATCGGCACACGCGATGCGTTGGAAGCGATGTTGGAGGTATTGAATCATCCCAGCGAAGGGCACCTTGCTTACGCCGTCAGCTGCTCACTCGGTTCCCATACACTTCGTCGGCACTGGGAAGGAAACGACCAATACAACATCGCCAAACTGCTGCGCGAAGCAAAGCGAAAAACGCAGCTTCGCGAACCGACCCCCAGTGCCCCGGAAGCCCAGTTTGATTCGCAGCCCGATCTGGCGACCATCAAGATCGCCTGTTTGCCCGAAGTGATGAGGTACACCAAGGAACAGTTTGCGGTCAAAACGGGACAACCGGTCAAGATCGTTTTCACCAATCCCGACGCCACCGACCATAACCTGGTGATCGTTCGGCCGGGAGCGCTCGCGGAGGTCGGGATCGCCGCCAACGAAATGGCCAAGGATCCGAAGAACGCCAACTCCGATTTCATCCCCAAATCAAAACGCCGATTGATCCTTCATGCGTCGAAGATGATCGGCCCGACCCGCAAATCACAAGTTCACGTGCTGCGGTTCACCGCGCCAACCAAGGCGGGCATTTATCCCTACGTCTGCACGTTCCCTGGCCACTGGGTGGTGATGAAAGGGGTGATGGTGGTGGCGGACGATTTGAAAGATGTCGATCGAATGCTGGCGGCGGCCAAGCCCAAAATCGTCAAGCAATGGAAGATGGCCGATTTTGAGGGGTTCAAAACCGAGCCGCCTAACGACCAATCGGTGGCCCGCGGAATGACCGCCTTTGCCAAGGCCAACTGCAACCAATGCCACGTGCTGGCCGGACACGGAGTCAACCTTGGCCCCGATCTGAAAGAGGTCGCCAAGCAGTACAAAGACGAAAAACTGCTGCAACAGCTGATCGAACCGTCCAGCGAGATCAACGAGAAGTATCAAACGCAGAAATTCTTGATGGCCGACGGCCGAGTCATTGCCGGCGTGATCGCCCAGGAACATGACGGTCATTACGATGTGATGACCAACCTGCTAACCCCCAAGAAACTGACGCGTGTTGATAAAAAGGAAATCGACCAACAGATCAAATCGACCGTTTCGGCGATGCCCAACGGATTGATCGACGTGTTGACTGCTGAAGAGATCGCCGACCTGATGACCCTCGTGCAATCAGGCGGCTTCCATTTGCCCCAGCACTTGCAAAAGACACACCAACATCCTAAACGACCCAACCTGTAGGCCGACTTGTCCCAAGTCGGCGCGCATAGAAACCCTATTCGCCTACCTGTGAGCCGAATGATGATTCGAAACTTTTTTCTTCCGGTCCTGCTGGCGACGGCAGCCTGTTCGGTTGCCGCTGGCGATCCATTCACTTGGAAAACCGATTCGGCGGCCGGGACCGCCGACTTGTTGCTGGGGGATCGGCCAGTGATTCGCTACATGTTCGCCCATGACACCTCCAGCGAACAGCAAATTCACGACACGTACAAAGTCTTTCATCATGTATTCGGTCCGCAGTCCGCAGCGCGGATCACCAAGGGACCGGGAGGAAAATACACCCATCATCGCGGCATCTTTGTCGGTTGGAACAAAACGGGATTCGAGGGAAAAACCTTGGACTTCTGGCACTGCAAGGCGGGAGCCCATCAGAAACATATCCGGTTCATCGAGCAGAAAGCGGATGCCGATCATGGCACGATGACGGCCGAGATCCACTGGAATGATCCCGACGGCAAACCGGTGATCCAGGAAACGCGAACGGTCACTGTCCGCAAAGACTCCGCCACCGGCGGCTGGCAAATCGACTGGTCCACCAAGCTGCAATCGCGGCGAGGCGACATCACGTTGGCGGGCGATCGCCAACATGCCGGATTCCAATTCCGAGCCGACCAGCCGGTGGCCGATGCCAACGGGGCCACCTACCTTCGTCCGGCGAATTTCCCGCAGACGCCCAAAGCGATCCAGGTGGGCGACAAAGGCGATCCGCCGCCGCACATCAACTTGACTTGGTTCGCCAACACGTACCAGATCGGCGGAAAGCGTTACACGGTGGAATACTTTGACAACCCGAATCTGCCCAAGCCGTCGCTCTTTTCCGAGCGTCCCTACGGCCGATTTGGCACTTATTTCAAAACGAAATTGACCGAAGGCCAGCCGCTGCAGATGCGGTATCGGCTGATCGTCAGCGAGGGTGATTCGCCGTCGGTGCAGGCGATTCAGGCGCGGTACGAGGCGTTTGTGTCCGAACTTTGAATGAGCTTGACGCTCCCACGACAGGCAGCGAGAATCGGCCGGTTTAGCTAAGGTAGAAGGTCTTCCTTCTGTGTGTCGCGGCGGCAAACCGGCCGGCACCGACCGATTGTCACGCCTCAGTTTTTCGTATGACCACCGTCGATTCCAAAGCTGGCCAGCCGCAATCCGATGCTGCCACCGCGCCGACCAAGAAAAGGGGCGTGCCGGAGGGTCTGTGGCTGAAATGCCCCGGCTGCGGCGCCTCGGTTTACAAAAAAACAGTCTCGCAGCGGCAGAACGTCTGCCCCAAGTGCGAGCATCATTTCTACGTTTCGGCCAGTGAGCGAATCGCCCAGGTGTTGGACGAGGGCACTTTCGAGCCGATGAACGAACAGTTGCGGTCGACCGATCCGCTGGAATTCGCCGATCGTCGCAAATACGTCGATCGCCTGGTCGCCGAGCAGGATCGCACGGGGCTGAGCGACGCGGTGGTGACCGGGACAGGCATGATTCGTGCTCGCCGTGTTGCCTTTGCGGTGACCGACAGCGCCTTCATCATGGGCAGCATGGGATCGGTTGTCGGCGAGCGTCTGACGCGGCTGATCGAGCGGGCTACCGAGCACGATCTGCCGCTGATCATCATCAGTGCCAGCGGCGGTGGGGCGCGAATGCACGAGGGGATCCTGTCGCTGATGCAAATGGCCAAGGTGTCCGCAGCGCTGGCCCGATACGACGAGGCGGGTGGATTGTTCATCAGCGTCCTGACCAATCCCACCATGGGCGGTGTCGCAGCCAGCTTCGCGTCACTGGGAGATTTGGTCTTTGCCGAACCGAAGGCATTGATCGGATTTGCGGGGCCGAGAACAATTAAAGCAACGATCGGTATCGAGTTGCCGGAGGGGTTTCAGACCAGCGAGTTTCTGCTCGAACACGGTTACATCGACCGAATCGTGACCCGCAAGAATCTGAAGACCGAGATCGCTCGGGCGATCGACTATTGTGGCAAGTAAACGAGCCCAACACCCCAAACTGGCTTCTTTTGAGCTTCCTTGATTCTCTCAAGTCGAAACTTCGTGCGCCGAACAAAATCGACGTGGAGACTCGGTTTGCCCGTCAGCGGACCGGCGTGACCGGCACGATGGCCCACTTCTTTGTCGCCAAAGACCACGAAAACGACGACAAACTGGTCGGCGTGAAGGTCTTGGATATCGAAAAGATGGAGGCGTTCGAGAATCGGTTCAAAGGGCTGGGCAAGCCCAGCGAAGGCGAAATCGCGATGATGATGGATCATCCCAGGATCGTCGAAACGTACGAAGTGGGGGTCTCCACCAAGGGCCAACCGGTGATTGTGATGGAATACATTGCCGGTCCCAGCATGCAAAACATCGTCGTCAAGAAGCAGGAACATCACGTTCAAGGCAAACGGATGATGCTGATTCGCGACATGGCCGAGGCGCTTCAGTACGTCCACGCCAAGGATTTCATTCACCGCGACATCTGCCCGCGAAACTTCATCTGCCTGCCGGAGTCGACCGGGGTGAAGTTGATCGATTTTGGACTGACCGTGCCGGCCACCGAACCGTTCATGGCACCGGGAAACCGCACCGGAACCCCGCTGTACATGTCGCCCGAAATCGTCCGCCGCCGGCATACCGACAAGCGAGTCGACATCTTTTCGCTAGGAGTGACCTTTTACTGCCTCTGTTCATTTGAGCACCCATGGCAGGGAGAAATCCTCAATGGACGGGCGGCCCTGCACCATGACACCTCGCCGCCGACCAACCTGCCGGATCGATGTCCCAACATCGATCCGAGGCTTTCCCGGTCGATCATGAATATGATTCATCCGAAAGTCGAAGAGCGAACCAAGTCAATCGACCATTTTTTGCAGTCGATTCGTTCGGTGAAGACCGCTTTTGTCGACTAATTCTGGGCGGGATACCGGTCGTATGAACGTGCAAGACCTCGCAAAAACCGGCCCACAGAGCCTGAAAACGGCGGCAATCCTGCCCCGAAAGCGGTCTGATTCCCCGAATCGGCACAAACCGAACCCCGCTGCGTCAAGCTAGGGGATTGGCGGTTTTCGGGGCGATTTCGTTGACACTCCTTTTTTCGCCTAACTATACTTCGATGGACGTGGCGTCCTTGGTGAGTGTCAGGCAGGTTCTTGTCGCGACAGGTGTCGCAACCGCCGCCACGGCCGTCCCGACAGGTGCGATTCACCTCCGGGGCTGGACCACGTCCATCTCGTCGGTCTGAACGTACAGGGAAACGCTGCAATGACCCTACTTGGGAAGTCCTTCTCCGTCGTCATCCTCATCCTCAGCTTGACCTTCATGGTTTTGGCTCTCGCTGTCAACGCGTCCCATCGCAATTGGCGTGACGTGGTTTTGGAAGGGGTTGGTGGGCAACCCGGTTTGAAATCTCAAATCGAAACGATCGAACGAACCAACGAACAACTGCGTGACTCCGAAGCGAGCACCAAGGCCGCCCTGGCTCGCGAACAAGCCGCCCGCCGTACAGCACTCGGCGCCATGCAAACCCAGCTCGATCAGCTTCAAGAGCTGTTGAAGATGAGCGAGAACAGTGTTCAGGAGCTGACCAGCCAAATCACCGAACTGACCCAGGTCGACCTCAGCAGGGCTCAGGAACTGGCCCAACTGACCGAGGAAACGACTCGACTGCGAGCACAGATTCGCGACGAACAACTCGACCGCGACAAGCTGTTTGCTGAAACGTTGGTACTGACCGACGAAGCGACCAAGCTGCGTGGATTCAAGCTGATGCTGGAAGAGCGAAACAAGCAACTGATGGCTCAGGTCACTCGATTCGAAGAAGTCATCACTTATCACGGAATCGACGTTGATGATCCGCTGGACGGTGCCCCGCCGGAACGAAACGGCAACGTGTTGGTGATCAACCGACCCAAACACCTGGTGGAAGTTTCCATCGGTTTTGATGACGGACTTCGCAATGGGCACTATTTGGAAGTGACCCGCAAAGGACGCTACATCGGAAAGTTGCGAGTTCGCAAGACAGAACCGAATCGGGCGGTGGCCGAGATTTTGAAAGACTACAGCGAAGGGCTTATCCTGGAGGGCGACCGTGTCGACACTACCCTCGACTGAGAATCGTAAGCAACCGCCAAGCATTTACACGGTGATGCTGTTTCTCAGCATGATCTTCTTACTGATTGCGGTGATCGCGATGTTCATCGAACTTCGCCGCTGGGCGCCCGACTATTATCGCACTCAAGAAGCGCAGCCAAGCGTCATGGTGATGCCGGCGGACGACGTCCGATTCGGCTAAATCCAACGTGAATCATCCGACCTACGCGGCTCGTCTTGCCGGCGGCTGGCGATTCGGCAGTTTGACGATCTCCGCTTCACCCTCACGCGGCTCGTAGGGCACGACCCGGTCGGTCTTCATTTGGGCAGCGATCTTCCGCAGGCTCAGTGGTGCCAGGGCCTGGCCGATCGAACCGGGATATCGCGACGGTTGCAGCGCTGCAGCGAGTAGCGATCGCGCCCCTGCGGCCAGCGACCAGACAAAGCCACCGCTGCCATCACAGACGCCCTGGATCGCCCTCAGACGCCTTCCCTGGCCCAGAGACAACCGCTGGCACCAATCGTGCTGATCGTCGCAGATCGTTTCCGATTCGGCGGCGACGACGTTTCGCCAACCCGAACGGGAAAGCAGCTTGCCGTAAGCGTATCCTGCCGCGACGCTGCATCCGCCGGCATCGAACGCGTCACAGAGCGAACCAATCAAATCGCGGCGCCAAAAGGAAACCGGCAAGTAGGCGCCCTGGCAAGACTCTGCACAGCTCGTGTCGATCTTCGTCGATCCTTGCCCGACTGGCTCACACAATCGCCAAGAGGTATCGCGCCAGCCGGCCGCCACGATCAACTTCGACTCGCTATCGCGAACCAGCGGAGTGACCGATCCGACACCTTGCTCCGCAAAGCACTCCAGCGCTTCCTCGGTCCATCCTGGGGTTGCCCGAATGCCGTCGCCAAGGATATGCACAAATCGCCCGCGAGCCTGATCAACACCGGTGGCGACAAGATGCACCTGGCGATTTGACGAAGCCGTCACAAACTCCACTTCGTCACACAGATCAAACGGATCGTCGTAGCTGCCGTCGTGGGCAACCAGGACCTCACAACCAACCGGACGGTTCTCCAACACGCTCACCAGGGTGCTTTCAAAGGCCGCCAGATTGTGCCCGATCGGTATGACGATCGACAATCGCGGAATCGGAGAAAACTTTGGCACCGACACCATCCCAACTGAAAAGGCCCTCAGGGGTAGGACCTGGTTCTCTGTCCGAGCAAAATGACCGGATCGCTCATCCATCATGAATCCTCGGGCGACCCATCGTCGCCCGATCTTCGTTTCGGAATAGCCGGTACGAAATGTTGAGTCGTTCGATGCGGGAAAATTGGAAACCCAGGAAGTTTGGTTAAACCCCCTGCGAAGTGGTTCGCTAATCGGCACAATTTGACAGTCGCAGAGCCGCCATCCGGCATAACTTCGCGAAGATCTTCGACGTTGATCCCCACAAGGCCCGTTTATCCCATGCAAACCAGGACACTTTCCCGCGGCGGTCCGGCCGTCTCCGAAATTGGGTTTGGGGGCTGGGCCATCGGCGGCCAGTGGGGAAATCAAAACGACGCCGATTCCATCGCCTCGCTTCACGCGGCCATCGATCGCGGCGTGAACTTCATCGACACCGCAGCCGGCTACGGCGACGGTCACAGCGAGCAGCTGATTCGGCAAGTGATCGCCGATCGTAGCGAATCGATCATCGTCGCGACCAAATCGCCTCCCGATGCCGGTCCCTGGCCGCCAAGTCCCTATTGCCGGTGGCAGGATCGTTACTCGGCCGCCTACCTGCGCGACAACGTCCACGCCCGGCTGCGAAACCTGGGTGTCGAGCGAATTGACCTGCTGCAATTGCACACCTGGACTCGGGCCTGGAACGACGATCCCCAACCGCTGCTGGTACTGCGTCAACTGCGTGAAGAGGGAAAAATCAATCTGATCGGCGTCAGCACGCCCGAACAAGATCAAGACTGTGTGGTGCAGTTGATGCGGGATGGTTTGGTCGACGTGGTCCAGGTCATCTTCAACCTGTTCCATCAAGAACCGGCGGCGCAATTGTTACCGGTAGCGGCCGAAACCGGCACGGGTGTGATTGTCCGAGTTGCTCTAGATGAAGGCGTGTTGTCCGGAAAGTATCACGCCGACCACGTTTTTGCCGAAGACGATTTTCGCCGCCATTACTTTGACGGTGACCGGATGCGCCGCGCGGCTGGGCGAGTCGATCAGGTTCGCCAGGATGTCGAGCAGTTTGGTTTGCAAGATCAATACACGTTGGCAGACATCGCGTTGAAATTCGCCCTCGCTCGTCCCGAAGTCAGCACCGTCATCACCGGCATGCGAAATGTTCGCCAGGCGGAAGCCAACACCCGCACCAGCCAGCTAAAAGATCTGTCCCAGCCGCTGCTGGAGCAACTGAGGCGACACAATTGGCGGCGCGGCGTCTGGTATTCCGGCAAGGAATGATTGTAGGCCGACTTGTCCCAAGTCGGCAAGTCGGCGATTTTTCCAAAATCGCATCGCACATCCGAGAGCGGAGAACTGGCCGACGATCGAAAGCACAAGAGAAACAACCATGCTTGACCACCCATCGCTGCTTGACTGTGCCACCACTGCCGCTCGCGTCGGCGGCGACGTGCTGATGCGTTATTTTCGCGAGGGCGTTCAGATGCGCGACAAGTCTTCGCAGGGCGGCAAGTCTTACGACCTGGTCAGCGACGCCGATATTGACAGCGAACAGGCGGTGGCCGACTACCTGCGGCAAACCTACCCCGACCACGAGTTGCTGGGGGAGGAAGCGTTGTCGGGAGGTTCGGCCGAGGCGGAACATCTGTGGGTCATCGATCCGCTGGACGGAACCAACAACTTCGCCCACCAGTTGCCTCACTTTGCCGTCTCGATCGCCTACTACCATCGCGGCCAGCCGGTCGTCGGCGCGATCCTCAATCCAGCTCGTAACGAAATGTTCACGGCGATCCGCGGCCAAGGTGCTTATCGTGACGGCCAGCCAGTGAAGGTCAGCGATGCCGAAACGTTGGCCAAAACTTTGATCGGCTGCGGGTTCTACTACGACCGGGGCGCCATGATGCGCAGCACGTTGGCGGCGGTGGAGGAGTTCTTTGGCGGTGACATTCACGGAATTCGCCGGTTCGGGACCGCGGCGCTCGATCTCTGCCAAGTCGGTTGCGGCCAGTTTGGAGGTTTCTTTGAGTATCAATTGTCGGCCTGGGATTTCGCGGCCGGACGTCTGTTTGTCGAGGAAGCAGGGGGCAAAGTCACCGACGGAAGAGGCAACCCGCTGCCGCTGGAAAAGACAAGCGTCGTCGCCAGCAACGGTAAGCTGCACGAAGTGATGATCGAGATCACCGCCAGGCATCATCCAAGCTGATTTCACTTCGGGCCAAAGGCCCGGCAATTTGCTTAGCCCAGGGCGAGGCAACGTGAGTTCTACGAACGTTGACGTTGCCCTGGGGATTGTAACCGTCTCCCATCTTCCCGACCTCTGCGAGCATGGCGGCTTTGCCGCCATGCTCGCAGAGGTCGGGAATCGAGTTGTCCTCACCCGAGTACCCAGGGCAGCAGCATTGCTCGTCAGACTCGCAAAACCTCGCCCTGGGCTAAGCAGATGACTGCACCTTCGGTGCGAAACAAACCAGCCCATCCGACTCGCCACAGACAATCCGACTAGCGTGCCTGCACCAAGCACGATTAAATGTAGGAACAAGAACTCGCGGTCTACCAACAACCAACAAAAAAACGGCGGCGTGAACCGGTCACGCCGCCGTTTTTGGATGGTGGAAGCAAGGACAGCCTACTTCGCGCCCACCAGTTGCTGCTTCTTCTTTTCCTCGATGATCTCTTCCTGGATGTTCGACGGAGTCTGCCGGTAGGTCGCCAGCTCCATCGTGAACGTCCCCTGGCCTTGAGTCATGCTTCGCAGGTCGGTCGCGTAACCGAAGGTTTCGGCCAGCGGCACTTCTGCTTTGATCACGCTGACACCTTCCAGGATGTCATTGCTGGTCATGATTCCACGGCGTTTGGTGATGTCGCCCACGACGGTGCCCTGAAAATTCTCGGGGCATTCGATTTCGACATTCATGATCGGCTCAAGCAACTTCGGGCCAGCCTGCTTGAAGTACTCGCGAAAACAGCCTTGGGCGCAAGTGTAAAAGGCTTTTTCGGACGAGTCGACTTCGTGGAAGCTACCATCCTCCAGGTCGATTCGAGTACCGACGACTGGGTATTCCGCGACGGGACCTTTGTTGAGGATATCGCGGAAACCTTTCTCGATGGCGGGAATGTACTGCTTGGGAATGCGGCCGCCGACGACGTGTTCTTCGAACACAAAACTGTCCTCGGAATCCGATTCGATCGGGCTGAGCTTACCGACGATGTGAGCGTACTGTCCGCTACCGCCACTTTGCTTCTTGTGCTTGTAGTTGAATTCCACCGTCTTGGTCGGGCTCTCTCGATAGCTGACCTTGGGAGCCCCCACTTCGATTTCGACGCCGTACTCACGGCGAATCCGTTCGATGTAGACCTCCAAGTGCAATTCACCCATGCCGCTGATCAGAATCTCATTCGTCTCCTCGTCACTGAAAACGCGGAAAGTCGGATCCTCTTTTCGGAAGCGTTGCAGCGCTTTGCCCATCTTGTCGCCGTCACCACGGGCGACCGGATTGACGGCGATCTTGATCACCGGGTCGGGAACAAACATCGATTCCAGCGTGCAGAAATCGCGTTCGCCAGCATAGGTATCACCACTGGCCGAATCGATTCCCATCACGGCGATGATGTCACCGGCGGTGGCCGTGTCGATCTCTTCGCGTTTGTCGCTGTGCATGCGGACCAGTCGGCTGAAGCGTTCTTTGCGCCCGGTACGCTGATTGACGTACGATCCACCCTTGCTGATCGATCCCTGATAGATCCTCATGAACGTCAGCTGACCGAACTGATCGTCGACGATCTTGAACGCCATGCCAACAAACGGGGCATCCGGATCGGGCTTCAGCTCGATCTTCTTTTCCTCGTCTTTCGGATCGGAACCACGAATGTCGCGATCGAGCGGGCTGGGCAGGTACCGAACCACCGCATCCAGCAACGGTTGCACGCCTTTGTTCTTGAAGGCGGTACCCATGTAGACGGGCGTGGCACCAGCAAGAACCGCGTCACGGGTGACCTTGTAGATCAACTCTTTGGGAACCTCTTCCTCGCTGAGCAACAGCTCCATCATCTGGTCGCTGTACATCGACAGCGCTTCGAGCATGTTCATGCGGGCCGCTTCGACTTCGTCTTTCAAGTCGTCAGCGATGGGGCCTTCGACCACCTCTTCGCCCTCGCTACCAGCATGGGTCAGCGAGACCATTTCGATCAGGTCGACGACGCCTTGGAAATTCTCTTCGGCCCCGATCGGGTACTGCATCATGAACGCTTCGGCGCCCAATTTTTCGCGCAGCTGTTCCACCACGCGGAACGGGTTGGCGCCGGTCCGGTCCATCTTGTTGATGAAGGCGACACGGGGAACCTGGTAGCGTTTCATCTGGCGGTCGACGGTGATCGATTGGCTTTGCACGCCACCGACGCTGCACAACACCAACACGGCGCCGTCCAGGACACGAAGCGACCGTTCCACTTCGACCGTGAAGTCGACGTGGCCGGGCGTATCGATCAAGTTGATGGGGTGACCGTTGTATTCGACGCTGGTTGCGGCGCTGGTGATCGTGATCCCGCGCTCGCGTTCCAGTTCCATGTGATCCATCGTGGCGCCGTCACCGTCGCCGCGGACCTCTTCGATTTTGTGAATCCGTCCGGTGTAATACAGGATCCGCTCGCTCAAGGTCGTTTTCCCTGAATCGATGTGCGCGCTAATCCCGATGTTTCTCAGTTTCTCCAGACTCATAACTTTCACCTAAACAGTACTGGCAACCTCATCCCCTGCCGGCGGACACGATCAACACTCGTGTCGGACAGTTTGGAATCACCGGGCGGGGAGCGTGGCAGCTAGTCTTGGTCGTTCTCTTGCTTCCCAGGGCAAGTGGATTGTGAGACCATCAAAAAATCTCCGTTCGGAGAAGTTTGCTGGAGCGACAAAAGACGCTGGATTCAACCGAAAGGATGTTCAGCCGTGGGCCGCCAAGAGTCTCGATTTCTCCCCACCCGGAGGAACGTCTAGGAAATATGGCAAAGGTTTGCCGTGAGCGAAAGGGCAAATCCTGGTCCCATTTCCCCTTGCGAGCGACTTTCCCGGCCGACATACTTGGGGCCCGCAACGATTGTTCCCGGTTTTTGTGAAGAATCCGCGAAGCAATGGTTGCGATTTTTTCGGCGAGCCGACCTACCCGCCCACCACCTTCGATCGACACCATCACCTGGATGCCGGTTCGGTGGGCATCGCCAATCCGTCGGCCGTTTAGACCGTTCGCCCTGAAAATCCAAGAGTTTGTGAATGCCTCCCCGTCCCATGAGCACTCGTAGCCGAGCCCGCAAGCGATCGCGGGTCCGCTCGCGCACGAGAAAGAAAGACCCCATTTTCGTCGATGGCCATCGTCCTCGGCCCATGTACGTCGATTACAAAGACGTGGAATTGCTGAAGAAAATGGTCAACCGACAAGGCCGAATCGTCGGGCGTCGCAAAAGCGGCTGCACGGCGGCCAGCCAGCACGCAGTAGGTGCGGCCGTCAAACGAGCCCGGTTCATGGCCCTGCTCCCCTACGTGGGCGAGTAGACCCTGTAGTCCGACTTGTCCCAAGTCGGCGAGCCTGTACCGTCGGCGATTTCTCCGATCCTCGCATCGCGCAGCCGAGAGCGGAGAACCGGCCGACAGCCGGGCCCATACATTTCCAGCCAGCGATGACTTTTTCGACCACGCGCCGAGTCGAGTTTCGAGACACCGATGCAGCCGGAATCGTCCATTTTTCGGCTTTTTTTCCGATGATGGAAGCGGCAGAGCACGAGATGCTGCGGTCGCTGGGCATCTCCATCCTGCCCGATGAGGAGGCGTCGGTGACTTGGCCGCGAGTCGCCGCATCGTGCATCTATTCGGCGGCGGCCCATTTCGAGGATTTGCTGAGAGTCTCGGTTCGCGTCGCCAAGATCGGAACCAGCAGCGTGAAATACGAAATTCGCTTTCAGCGGGAGGAGCAGTTGATTGCCGAGGGGCGGGTCACGGCGGTCTGCTGCCGGCTGGAACCGGGGGGACACCTGAAGAAAACCCCAATTCCCGACACGATTCGCGAGCGGTTGTCGAAACATCTCTGATCGGCAAACCATTTGCTTCCATCGTGCGTAGCAGTCCTATCAAGCTCCCTGGTCCGGGCTTCCCCGGAAGTCAGGGGCTTCCTCAAGACCAGCTTTGCCCAAAAAAGGGTCAGACCCTTTGCAGGGCGGCGATTTTCCTTGACGATTGTTGTGCCCAAAGAGGGTCTGACCCCCTTTTTTGGGCACATCCCCCATCCTTCGCTCCTCCAGTCAGCTTTTCCCGTCCCACCGCTCCGTGCTTGGTCAAGCTGGCACCCATTGCTCCCTTCCCGTTCTCATTGGATACGTTCGGTTGCACGAAATGACCTCAAGCCTTGCAGAGTTAACGATTGGATCGGGTGGACTGCCCGCTGCCGCCCTGATCGATTCTTTCGTGGTCCACCCCGGCATGATTGTCGCCCAGGTGATGCGTTGGTTGCCCTCCTGGTTGACGCCGATCTGGGTCGTCGCCGTCGGGCTGGGACTTGGTGCCATCGCGTCGATCGCGGTCTACGGTGTCCTGGCGATCTTGTCCGTGATTCCGGGAATCGGAAACCTGCCCGACAATCCCAAGCGAGGTGTGACCGCTTCGCTGATCGTCGGCGGCCTGATCGCTGCGGCACTTTGTTACCAGTACGTGCCCCAGCAAGAGCAATATGTCGAAACGCTGTTTCTGCCCTTGATCTGCATCGGCCTGGTGTTGGGCTTTGGTTTGGTCTACGGGGCGTGGAATCGAACGTGCCGCGAATGGGCGACGATTCTGAGCGAGGGAGTTGTTCCCTATCTGCTCTCGATCGCCGGCATCTTTGCGTTGATCGGTTTTGCGGCGACCCCGCTGGTCAGCAACCCGATGGATACGATCGATTCCATCGCGGCAGTCAATCTGCTGGATGACGGAACCGTGCGCACCACGGTCACGATCCCGCCCAGTCCGGATGAGTCCACGTTTCATCCAGCCGACGTCGACTACAAACTTCGCAACGTTGCCGAACTGACGATCGAGAGTAACAAGATCATCTACCTGGCTGACTCGGCCGATTCGTCTACCCTGTCGACCGCCCCGTTTCGCGTCGATCCGGGCGAGGCACTGAGCTATCGGTACGAGAACCGTGACACGCCTCCGATTCCGGGAGATCCATCACGGTTGCACATCCAGAATCAGGAACTCGACCCAGCAACGGTGGTGTTCACGTTCGCGAATCTGCCGATGGTGCCGCAGGCATCATCGATCGTTTTCATCGCCATTATCTTCTTCTTGACCATCACTGGCATCGTCGCGTTTCGCCAGGCAGCTCCGCGAGTTTGGGCGTTGGCCCTTTCCACGGCATCCAATGAGATGGCCCAGCCGTTGTACTTGTTGCTGTTGGCCCTGGGGGTGTTTGGGGTGTTGTTTTTTGGGATCTATCCTTTCAACACGCTTGGTGACGACATCCGTTTGTTGAAGGACAGCGGCGTGACGTTGATCATGATTTTCGGAATGCTGCAAGCGGTGTGGAGCGCCGGGACCAGCGTCAGTGACGAAATCGAAGGCCGCACCGCGTTGACCGTGCTCAGCAAACCGGTGAGCCGGCGTTCGTTCATTCTGGGGAAATATGCCGGCATCATGCTTGCCGTGTTGGTGCTTTTCGCGATCATCGCCGCGGTGTTGTTGATCATGATCGCCTACAAGCCGATCTACGACGCCCGCGAAACGAGCCAGGGTGTCCCACCTTGGCAGACCTGTCACGAAGAGATCATGACGACCCTTCCGGTGTTGGGTCTCTATTTCATGCAGACGATGGCGATCGGAGCCATCGCGGTGGCCCTGGCGACCCGGCTGCCGCTATTGGCCAATTTCATCACCTGTTTCGTGATCTACGTGATCGGGAATCTGACTTCCCCCCTGGTTGCCTCGACAGAGGGGAATAACGAGCTGGTCGGGTTTGTGGGCAAATTAATCGCCGTTGTGGTGCCGAATTTGTACGCATTCAACGTCCAATCGGCGGTTGATGCAGGAAATCCGATTCCGCCGATCTACTTGGCCGGTGCTTTCAACTATCTTGTGTGTTTTGCGGTCGCCGTTTGGATGCTCGCGATGCTACTTTTCGAGGACCGGGACCTGGCCTAAAGCAAACGGATTGAATTCGAGCCCAGTTTCGGCCTGCCCCTCTTCAACTTTTTGGGAGCCGACGAGGTTGAGTCGATTCAATACGCTATCCAGACCACGTGGCGAACCTGAGGCGGGGGGAGCTTTTTTTGCGTACATCTGGTCCGTCCTGGCCGGTTTGCTGGTCCCCGTGCTGGTGGTTCTGGTCGGCTTGTTGGCCATGCTGCTGGATTCCAGCAGCGGCCTGACCGATGACTCGGTGCGGCTTGGAACGCACCTGGAGGTGCCGCTGAGCGAATCGTTTGCCGGGCAGGCGGCGCTGATGCAGTTGACTCAGTTGGTTGCCGTGACCTTCGCGGTGGCCACGGTCTTCTGTCTTTCCGTTTGGTTTCACCGCCGAGCAGCCGACGCGCGTGCCCGTCGAGTGGTCAAGTCGCTGCACGGCCGGGTGCTGCACCAAAGCCTGCGACGTGCCGAGCTGGAAGGCGCAGCCGCTCAGCATGTCCGCGCCGAACAATTGATCGGACACCAGTTGCCGTCGATCCAATCGGGTTTGTCCCTTTGGTACCGTTCGATTCCTCGCAGCCTGTTCACGCTGGTTGGTTGTGTCGCGCTCGCTTTGCTGGTCAACGTCTGGCTGGCGCTGTTGGCGGTGGTCAGCGGTGTGTTGCTCTGGAAGCTGTTTCGCCGGCTGCGCGACTCGGACGAATCGGAATTGGTCGACTGGGAAGTCCCGCGAGCTCGTCAGCGAATGGCCGAACTGGTGGGGCAGGCGCCGCTATTGGCCCGCTTGCAAACTCAAGGGTTGGCCGATCGCGCCTTCGGATCGGAACTCGATATTCTCTATCGGCGATTGGCTGGCGAGGAGGCTCGGCGCGGACGGGTTTGGCCGCTGGTTTTCTTTGCCACGTCCTCTGCCATCGCGGTACTGGTGCTCGGTTTGGGCGTCAACCTGTTTGGCGAAGAGAGCGGCTTGAGCGTGCCGGCGGCGCTGGTGCTGGGACTGGCTCTGGGCGGTGCGGTCGCAGCGATGGGTCGGCTTTCCGCACTGGCATCGCAGCTGCGCGACAGCGGCGAAGCAAGCGACCTGGTTTATCAGTATCTCGAACCCAATGACGAAATCGTTCCTAGCGAACAACGCGTCGGTTTGGCGGGTCTGCGAGATTCGGTTGAAATTCAGGACGTTACTCTGGGTGACGCCGCCGATCCCATTCTCAGCCATCTTTCGCTCAAACTGACTCCCCAATCGCTGGTCGCTTTGTTGGGGACCGAACTGGTGTCGACACGAGCTCTGGCGGAACTGTTGATGGGATTCGGCCGGCCGACCGAAGGACGCGTGACCATCGACGGAATCCCGCTGTTGGATGTGCATCCGCAGGCACTGGCCCGAAACGTGATGTGGATTGAACCGGACGGTCCCATCTGGGACGGCACGATCCAAGAGAACTTGATGGGCGGCGACGAAACGATCAACAATTCCAACCTCGTGGAAACGTTGGAACAGGTCGAAGTTTATGAACGGCTGGTTCGATTGCCCGATGGGCTCAATACGATCGTTGCCGCCGGTGATTCGATGTTGGGCATGGAAACGACTTATGCCATCGCCGTAGCCCGCGCGATCCTTCACAAACCGCCGATCGTGTTGGCGATGGAACCGCCTCCGCCAGCAGAACACCTCTCCGACGATCCCTGCCTGAAAGCGCTCCGGAAACTGGTCGATTCGGGAACGCTGGTGGTTGTTTTGCCGCGAAGGTTACAAACGCTTCGCACGGCCGATCGCGTGGTACTGTTGAACGGACCGCGGCTGGTGGGCGAGGGAAACCATGCCGAACTGCTTGCCGACAGCGACCTGTACCGGCACCTCAACTATCTGCTGTTCAATCCTTATCGGCACCAGAAAAACGAATCGTAGCCCGAACGCGAATCATCCGGGCCGCCGCGGCGTGTATTGGCAACAGTCGGCCGGACAGACGTCATACCACGGTCCCAGGGTGCCGATCGCCTGGCGATCATCGGATCGCCCCAAACGTTCTTCGACCAGCATTCGAATCATCCGCACAAAATCGGGGCTCGTTCCGGCGGTCGCCGCCCGCGCCATGGCGATGCCACGCTGCTGGCAAACGCCGGCGGCTTCTTCATCCAAGTCGTACAACACTTCGATATGATCGCTGATGAATCCGATCGGCGCGATGACCAGCGACGATAACTTTTCGGCATCATCCCGCTCGGCGATCGCATCGCAGACATCGGGCTCCAGCCAAGGTTGCCCAGGAGGACCGCTGCGGCTTTGGTAAACCAGTTTCCAGTTCGGGGTACCGACTTCCTGGGCAACCAACCGGGCCGTTTCTTTCAATTGTTTTTCGTAGTCACAGTTTTCGGCCATCGACATGGGGATGCTGTGAGCGGTGAACAAGACATACGCCTGATCCGCCTGACAACCAAGCGACCCGATCGCCGCGGTGACCGATTGGGAAATCGTCCGAACGAAAAGCGGATGATTGAAGCCCATGCGAACTTTTTCTACCACCGGCGCCCCTTCGCCCACCTGATCGCGGGCGGCGATGATGTTTTCGCGATATTGTCGGCAGCCGCTATAGCTGCTGAACATGCTTGTAAAAAACGCCAGCGCCCGCTTGCAACCGTCATCGCGCATCTGCCGCAGTGCATCGGGCAACAGCGGCGACCAGTTTCGATTGCCCCAGTAGATGGGAAGGTCGATTTGATGGGCGGCGAACTCGTCGCTGATCGCGGCTAGCAGTTCGCGATTCTGCTTGTTGATGGGGCTGACACCGCCGAAACGGTGGTAGTGCTCGGCAACCTCCATCATCCGCTCCCGCGGCACGTTCTTGCCGCGCAGCACATTTTCCAGGAACGGAATCACATCTTCGGGCCCTTCCGGGCCACCAAACGAAACGAGCAGAAATGAGTCGTAAGGCAGGTTGGGGTCGGTCATCTTGTGAAAAGCAGAGAGTATCGGAAAGCAAAGTCGCCGGAAGGAATATTATTCGCTGCCATCAAGTGGATGTAGACCGTCGGCGATTTCTCCGAAATCGCCGACGGTCACACCCCGATATCTTCGTTCCAGATCTCAGGATGTTCGGCAATGAACTGCCGCATCAAGTCGATGCACTGCGCACTATCCGCGATGATCAATTCGACACCACGAGACCGTAAATAGTCCTCCGGACCTTGAAAGGTCTGATTTTCTCCAGCGACCACCCGAGGAATTCCGTACAACAACGTCGCTCCGCTGCACATGTCGCACGGCGACAGGGTCGAATAGAGCGTCGCGGCCCGGTACTGGGCGGCCGAGAGTCGCCCTGCGTTTTCGATCGCATCGATTTCGGCGTGCAGGGTCGCGCTGCCCTGTTGGACGCGGCGGTTGTGCCCACGGCCGACGATTTCGTCGCCAATGACCAACACCGATCCGATCGGAATTCCACCTTCGGCGAATCCCTTTCTCGCTTCGGCGATCGCTGCGTCCAAATACGGATCCATGATCGCGTTTCCTTACTTGGTCCAATCGAGCGGCAATTGCGGGTCATCGGGACCGAGCTTTCCGGCAGGACGAATTCCCGATCCGGTCCGCCCGGTCAGTTTGTCGCCGAGGTCTCCGCGAGCCCGTTCGGCGGCCGATTGCAACTGCTGGACCACTTCGGGATGGTCATCGATGACGTTCTTTTTCTCCGAGATATCGTTGTCCAAATCGAACAACGTCAATCGCCGAATTTCGTCTTGCTGGTAGGGAATCGGCCGGCCGCCAAAACCGCCGGGATGTCCTTTCAACGTTCTGTACTTGTGCGGAAAGACCAGCTTGAACCGCTCGTTTCGGACCGCCTGCAACTGGCCTCCCTTGTAGTAGCAGTAAAACGCTTTGTGGGGCGAACGGGCATCGGCGTCAAAAAGAAGCGGACGAATGTCCTTTCCGTCAATCGTGTGATCGGGAAGATCGGCGCCGATCAGTTTGGCAACCGTGGGCAGAATATCGATGGTGCTGCAAAGCTTGTCACACGTGGTGCCGGGAGGAATCTTTCCCTTCCACCACATGATGGTCGGTTCGCGATACCCGCCCTCGAACATCGTTCCCTTGCCTTCCCGAAGCGGTGTCGCTTTGCCACTGTGCGTGCCGTAGGAAAGCCAAGGTCCATTGTCGCTGGTGAAAATCACCAACGTATTTCTTTCCACACCGATATCCTCGATCGCCCCCAAAATCTGGCCGACCGACCAATCGATTTCCATCATCACGTCACCAAAAATCCCCACTTTGCTTTTGCCAAAAAAATCCTTCGAAGCATAAAGCGGAACGTGAACCATGGGATGCGGCAGGTAAAGAAAGAACGGTTTTTCGGTGTTCTCTTTGATGAAGTCGACCGCCCGCTGGGTGAACTGCTGCGTCATCTCCGCCTGGTCTTCGGGTCGGATGTCGTCGTTGACGATTTTGACGCCTTTTGACGTTGTGGCTCGGATCATCGGCAGCGCTGGCCAAGAGATCTTGGCGAGCGGATCCTTTTGGCGTTTGGCGACGGCGCCCGGATGCAACGGCCACATGTCGTTGGAATAGGGGATCCCAAAATATTCGTCGAAGCCATGGTTGGTCGGCAAAAACTTGGGATGATGGCCCAAGTGCCATTTTCCAAAGACTGCGGTCGCGTAACCTTTCCTTTTGCAGAGTTCTGCCAGGGTCAGTTCATCCGAATGGATACCGATGTTCGACTTCGGTCCCAACGCTCCCTGGATTCCCACACGGCGATGATAACAACCGGTCATCAGTGCCGCACGCGAAGCGGAGCAGACGGCGGAAGAGACAACGAAATCGGTAAACTTTCGGCCCTCTCGCGCCATCCGGTCCAGGTGGGGTGTTTGGTACTTGTTGGCACCAAAGGGATTGATGTCCGCGTACCCCATGTCGTCCATGAAAATGATCACCACGTTGGGAGGCGGCATTTCATCGGCACTGGAGGTGCGATTGCCCAGTAGCAGCCAGCCAACCAACGGAATCAGAAGAAGTGTTCGTAGCATCACGTTCTCAGCGTGCAGGTCAAGGAAGATCATTGTGAACAGGCATACCGACACAATGTAACTGCAACGGAGTAATCATTCACGCCGGCGCGGCAATCGGTAGTGGGTGATTTCGGATACCGCAGTTATGATGGCGGGGGTGACCAACCATGGGAGAACGTCCGGCCTAGGAGTCGGAATTGTCTCGTTGTTTTTGGAGATTGTGGAGTCGCAAAAAAGGAAGCGACGGGCTAAACAAAAAAGCCCGAAGGGCTGATACAGGCCTTGCCGGGGTCGCCAGGCCCCGGTTTCTAGCAAATCGGTGCTCGAAGCCACGAAGTGGCGACGCAAAAAGGAGGCGGGCGCAGATGTTGACTCCACAAATTCTTTTGTGTCGCCACTTCGTGGCTACTGATGAACGGTGCTTGCACACCGGGGCCTGGCGACCCCGGCAGATGTTGTGTCAGCCCTTCGGGCTTTGCAGCCATGCTGAGCTTCAAATTGAGCTTCTCAATTTGGTGCCACCTATCTGATTTCAAATCGCAGCTAAGCCGGACGCTCTCATGGGCTTTGCCCTACCGCCGGCTGGGCCGTACGATCGTTCTCGCTGCGGCGCTGGCCCACGCTTTTTCGCCCGACACAAATGCTCGTACCACGATCGGGCCGGTCACACCTTCGGGCAAGACGACTTGCGGCGTGGCGATTTCATCTGCGGCGATGGATCGGGCGATCGTTGCCACGGTCGTTTCATTGGGGTCGCCGTCGGCCACTGCGCCAAGCGGACGATCCAACGAAACGGTCAACTGCCCCGCAATCGGGCTCTTCAGATTCAAACGAATCGGTTGGCCGGCATCGTGTCCCGGGGCAACAGTCAATCCGATCGGATGCGGATGTTGCAATCGCAGCGTTGGATCGCCAATCAGGTTGTAAAGGCGCATGTGTTCGCGACGTTCGCCCACCAGGCTTGTCCCGCTGGGGCTGACGACGCTGGCCAACGCGTCAATCATCACTCGCGATGCCGAATCACCTTGGACCGATTCGCTATGCATTTCTTTCAACGTGCTGAGCCAGGCATCGCCAAGACGCGGCAGTTTCTGCTCGAAGACACCTTTGATCAAGCCCACCGCGGCGGTGCAATTGCCGTACGGCATCGTCACTCGGCTGCCCGCAAAGACCGCAATCGGCCCCCCTTCGCACAAGATCATTTCTTCGGCGAGTGAATCTTCTGAGGCGTCCAGAGCGCCGGTGTAGCAGGCGAGCATCACGGCGATCGGATAGCCACCCTGAGGCCGGCGAAGCTTCTTGACACTCTTTTGATCCAACACCGGAATTCCAGTGGCGGTTTGCGGCACGCGATCGAGTGCCGTGACCCGGCCGTGACCGGCGTAAACCCAGAATCTAGCGCCTTGCTGGTATCGACTGAGCACCGCGTCGGTAAAGGACTCGCCGTTCGGAAAGAACCGATGGCCGGGGCTGGCGTAAGCGATCGTGGTTCGTGTTTCAGCCGGCAGCACGCTGGTCACCACCGTTCGCGTGACCGATTCAATCGCCGCATCGGCGACCATGCCGAAGCCACCCACGCCGCCGGTCAGTTGGACTTCGCCGCGCCACGAGCCAAAATCGGTACTCTGTTCGTGGGCCACAATTCGGCCGATCAATTCGCTGAGCTGGTTGGGTTGATCGACAGGCAAGCGGCCAACCACCGCATCGGGAACGTCGTCACCATCAAAATCTCCATACGACATGTCGGTCGCCATCGTCGGTGGCGAACCCCAGGCGGCGGTCACCTTGGTTTCCGCGTACAAGATGGGAACTTGCCGAAGCGAATTGCAGGGAGCACCGATCACCGGTGCATCGCCAACCAGCATCACGTAGGTCGTCCTGTCGGTTGCCGCCTTGCGAATTTCTTCTCGCAACACACCCGCATCGCGCGCCGAGGGAATCACGGCGACCTCAAGACCCTCGGCTTGACGATGCTGGATCCAAGGCTGGAGCGTCTGGCGAAATTGATCGGGACAAACGACTAACACGTCTGCTGCGGCGGCGAAACCGGACGACCAGACCGATAAGAAAAGGCTGGTAGCGACAAGGAAAAGATTCTTGGTCATTCAAATCTCGCCGGCTCATCCGTTAAGCTTCACGTCGGTCCCATTTTCTACAGTTTCGCCTCACCGGCACCAGAGCAATGTCACCCGCTTCGACACAGCCCCCCGATTCGCCGCGGCCTCGAATCGCCATCACGGTCGGCGACGTGGCGGGCGTCGGTCCGGAACTGTCGATGCGATGCGCGGCTCTGCCGGAGGTTCGAGACCGCTGCCATCCCATTTTAGTCGGTCCCGAGGAAATTCTTCGCCGAATTGCCAGCCACCTTCGCCTGCCGGTTCCCGACCAAGTGGCCGATATCGGCTCTTTGGACGGAGGCAAAGTCGAACCAGGAAAATATAACGCGCAAACCGGCAGGGCGTCCTACGAAGCGGTTTGCTGGGCGATCGATGCCGCACTTTCAGGCGACATTCATGCCGTGGTGACCGGACCGATTCAAAAAGAGGCATGGCGGGACGCCGGTATCGATTTTCCGGGGCACACTGAGCTGCTTGCCCAGCGAACGGGAGCTGCCGAGTATTCGATGATGCTGACCAGCGAGGCGATCTCCTGCGTCCTGGCAACGATCCACCTTCCACTTGCCGACGTCGCGTCGTCACTTACGACCCAGTCGGTGTTACGGGCGATTCGCCTGGCAGCCAACGCTGCTGGTCGTCGCAGCGATCGGCCGCCGCGGGTCACCGTTTGCGGCTTGAATCCACATGCTGGCGAAAACGGATTGTTTTCTCACGGCGAGGAAACAGAAATCATCGCACCGGCGATCGAAGCGGCGCAGCAAGCGGGAATCGACGTTTCCGGCCCTCTACCTCCCGACACCGCTTTCACACCTGCAAGCCGAGCGCGAACCGATGTTTATGTTTGCATGTATCACGATCAAGGTTTGATTCCTCTGAAAGCTCTCGCCTTCGACGACGCAGTCAACGTCACTTTGGGATTGCCGATCGTTCGAACCAGCGTCGATCATGGAACAGCCCTCGATCTCGCGTGGCAGGGTACTGCCAACCATCAAAGTATGCTGGCCGCCATCAACATGGCGATCGATTTGTGCTGAACATGCCCTCGAATGATTCGACGTCCGATTCACCTGGCAAGGCTCGCGCCGTAGGCGAAGTGATTTTGTTGGTGACGCTGTTTTTCATCTACGCGGGCGATCTTGCGCCGATGGTCAACGAGGCGCATTACCTGGTGAAGGCGAAGAATTTTTGGCAACCACAATGGTGCCAGCACGATTTGTTCGCCGCTTCTGGAAAAGCACACACGACTTTCTACACGTTGTTCGGTTGGCCGACGCTGTTTTGCTCGCTCGACGTAACCGCCTGGATCGGCCGAATCGTCGGTTGGACGCTGTTGGCGGTAGGATTGCAGCGGCTTTGCTGGGTATTGCTGCGCGCGAGGTTTGCTTCGCTTGGTGTCGCCGTGATTTGGATCGCCGGCATCGAACATGCCAATCTGGCCGGCGAGTGGGTGGTCGGCGGCATCGAAGCCAAAGTTCCCGCCTATGGATTGATCCTGCTGGCAATGGCCGAACTGGCGCAGCGCCACTGGGCGCGAGTTTGGCCGCTGCTGGGTGCGGCGTCGGCGTTTCACGTGCTGTCGGGCGGATGGTCGGTGATCGCCGCGATGGCTGCCTGGTGGGTGACCGAAAGAGGCAGAGACGATCGGGTGCCACTGCTAGGTCCGGCGTTGTTTCTTGGCGGTGCGATCTCGCTGCTGGGATTGGTGCCGGCGCTGGCGCTGACGTTTGGCGCCAATGCCGAGGACGCGACGGCGGCGGCGCGAATTTACGCTTACTATCGAATCAAGCACCATTTGCTGCCCGCCGACTTTCTTCCCTGGTGGTACTTGCGACACGGCCTATTGATCGCCGCGACCGCTGCGATTGCCCGATTCGCGTTGCCACGGCCAGACGTCTGGAACCGGGTGATTTGGTTCACCGTCGGGGCGGTCGCGATTGCCGCCGCCGGCTTGGCCGTCGGGATGTTGCCCCCGGTGATGCCCGATTTTGCTGCTCGATTGCTTCGCTATTACTGGTTTCGATTGACCGATGCGATGGTGCCGCTGTTGTTCGGATTGCTGGTCGTCCGATTGGTGATCGGCAACCTCTCTCAGCGCAGTGTCGGGCTGATGGTGCTGGCCATTTCGGTGTTGCTTGTGGCGCAAACCTCTTACACCAAGACCACGTTGGGCGTTCCGCCCTCGGCTAGCAACACGTTGTTGGGTTGGGATGTCGATGCCTCCGCCGAAAAGCAGCAGCGCGCATTTGCCGATTGGCAAGCCGTTTGTCGATGGGCCCGCCGGTCGTCCGATCCGAACGAGATTTTCTTGACTCCCCGTCACCAGCAGACCTTCAAGTGGTACGCCCATCGCGCCGAAGTGGTCAACTGGAAGGACGTACCGCAAGATGCCGAAAGTCTGCGGGAATGGTATCGACGATTTCGCCAAGTGTTCCCAAGACGATTGGGAACCGTTCGCGTCACCATCCGGTACAGCGCTCTGAAGGAACTGCGAGAAGAATATGGTGTTCGATACTTGATCGTCGACCAAAGAGTGAGCGGCAAGAATCTGCCGCTGGTGAAAGTTTATCCGACAACTTTTGAAGAGAACGAAACCTACGCCGCCTACTTGCTGCCGTAGTGATCGTCCAGACCGCCGGCCAGTTCTCCGCTCCTGGCGGGGGCCGCGTTGCGATTTCGGAGAAATGGCTGACAGTTACAAAATTTCGCTTCGCAGCGCTGTCAATAGCTCGATGGCCTGACCGATTTCAACTTTTTGGCGCTGAGGATCTTGTGGGATCTCGCGTTCGATCGTCAACGGTCCGTCGTAGCCGATTTCTTTCAGCGTCGTCAAATAGGCTCGCATGTCGACGTCGCCCTGGCCGAGTGCCACTTCGGCGCCCCAGGTTTCCCCCGGCTTGTCGCTCCAAGTTCCATCCTTGCAGTGAACACTGCGAACATGCGAACCCACCGCCAGCAGCGCCTCGATCGGTTGACCGGTGCCGTAAAGAATCATGTTTGCCGGATCAAAATTGATTTTCAAATTGTCTCGCTCGACAATCCTGATGAATTCAAGCAACCCGTCGGCCGTTTCCTGGCCAGTTTCCAAATGAAGGAATTGGTTGTTAGCCGAGCAATGATCGCACAACTGCCGAGTGACGTTGACGATGTCGTCGTATCCTTCGGCGGCCGAATCGTGGGGGATGAAACCCAGGTGCAGTGCAACGGTGTCACAATCAAGCCACTTGGCAAAGTCGGCAATCTGAAACATCTCTTCCAAACGGCCCTGGCGTGTTTCCAAGGGAACCAGCCCGACAGTGCGTACCACTGTGGGAATGTCGGCGTAGCTTTCGCCTTCGAATCCACCAAACACCGCGGTGCACTTGACCCCCATTTCCGCAAGCTGGGCGTTCAAGGCCTGAGCCGATTCCTGGTTCCGTTTTCCGGCGCTCGGCGTGTGCAGCTGAATCGTCGGCACCCCCAGTTCGGCAATCACGTCCCAGCCAACGCCTAATCCCGCATCGACCGAAGCAAAGACACCGATTGGCCATGGTTCCATTTTTATACCCTGTGCGCTCTGAGGATGACGAAAACAATGTGGGGTGAGCCTACCAAGGTACTTGATTTCCCCATCGGCTATCAATCAGTAGGCCGACTTGTCCCAAGTCGGCGAATCTGTACCGTCAGCGACTTCTCCAAAGTCGCTTGCTCGTAGCCGGTTCGGAGAACCGGCCGACGTTTGCCGACTTGGGACAAGTCGGCCTACTTATTCTGTTTCCCAGCGGATCGCCAGAACTCGTGCTGTGATCAGAAAGATCATGCCGCAAGTGAGCAGCACCGCCAGCTGCGGTGACAGTGCTTCGACCGGCAAATCTCGCCAAAACACTTTGGTGTAGCCGTCCAACGCCCAGGCATTGAAAGTCATCAGCCCGTACTCCTGCAATCGCTCGCTCATCACATAGCGGGGAACCATCGATCCACCCAGCGCACTCATCGTCAACACGAGGATCACCGAAAGCCCGTTGAGCTGACCACGGGTCCGACAGAGAGTTGCCAACAACAGCCCAAAGGCAGATGCGGCCGAGGCGGTCACGACGGTCATCATCAGAAATCCGTCCAAGTGTCCAAGCAAGTCAACGCCGAAGACAATCTGTCCCCATACGAACATCACGCTGACTTGCAACACGCCGATCGCGGTCATGTAAAACCACTTGCCCAATAACAACTGGTCCATCGAAAGTGCCGTCGACAACAGCCGGTCGAGCGTCTGGTTTTCGCGTTCTTCCAACAACGCTCCGCCGCCGCTTGTGGCACCAAACAGCAGAAACATCACCGCGATTCCGGCTGCATACATGCTGACGACCGGATTGGCTTTCCCCTCGCCCATCACGTCCACAATCTCCACGGCGCCGTTCTGCTGATGAGAAACGGGATTGGCCGAGTATCGGTGGACGGTTGCCGCGATGGGCCCACTGTTTGAATTTGCGTTTCTTTTGGATTGGATCATCGCGCCACGTTGTCTGGCCTGGACTTGCATCCATGATCGACCGACCAGAGCAGCAGCGACCTGTCCGGCAACGCGATCTGAAGCATCGGTCAGCAGATCGACGCCAAGCTGCTGGTCTCTTTGGTGCAGGACGATTGCCATCGTCACCTTGCCCCGGCGCACAGCCTGTCTGGCTTGTTGCGGAGTCAGCGATGAAGCCGAATCGCCGTGCAGGAAACGAAAGCCCGCGTTTTCTTTCAACTTCGAAACCAGCTCGCGGCTCGCGGGCGAATCGGCTTGATCGATCGCGATGACCTTGATGCTGGGTATCGTTCCGCCACCGATGCCTCCGCCAAAGATGACTGCAAAGATGCTGAAGAACGCGATCGGCACGACAAACGTCAACATCAACTCCACGCGGTTGTGAAGCAGCCGTCTGACGTTGACTTGAAATACGGTCCAGATCATCACGCAATCAATCTCGAAGCTCGTATCCGGTCAGGTGCAGGAACACGTGGTGCAGCGATGGTGCCTGCACTTCCACGTCAAAAACCTCGTAGCCCGATCGGCGAGTCGATTCCAAGACCGACGTGAGCTGATCGGAAACGTCGTTGATGCGAGTCGAAATGATTCTCTCGCCCGCTTTGCCAATCGAGGCCGTCGTTTCGACGTCGGGCCGAACTTGGGGCTCCAGTCGAATCGGTTCGCTCAACGGCCGGTCAATTCGCAGCCGCACAATGCGTGATTGACCCACGGTACGATCGATCAATTCATTCAAGCTTCCGTCGGCGACCACGCGGCCTTTGTCCATGATCAGGATGCGGTCGCATCGCTGCTGGGCTTCGTCCAGATGATGGGTGGTCAACAGAATCGAGGTCCCCTGCTGTTTCAGTTCGTCCAACATCGCAAAGATTCGTTGACGGCTCTGCGGATCGACGCCGACGGTTGGTTCGTCCAGCAGCAGAATGCGCGGCCGATGCAACACGCCGCAGGCCAAGTTGACTCGGCGTTTCATTCCGCCGGAAAATCTGCCGACCAGATCATCGGCGCGATCGGCCAGCCCCGTCCACTCCAGCGCCCAATCAACCCTCTGTTTCGTTTCTCGCCAGGTGAGTCCATGAAACCGTCCAAATGCCGACAGGTTCTCGCGCGTCGTCAAGTCGCCGTACAGCGCGATGTCCTGGGGAACCAACCCGATCCATCGCTGCACGCCGACATCATTGATCGGTTGGCCGAACAATCGGATCTGACCGGCATCCACCCTGGTTCGTCTGCACAAGCAGCGAATCAACGTGGTCTTTCCGGCTCCATTGGGCCCCAGAAACGCAAGCCGTTGACCTTCGGCCAAGGTGAAAGAAACACCGTCGATCGCTTGAATCGAGCCAAATGCCTTTCGAAGATCGGCGATTTCCAAGGGTAGGCAGGCAGAAACAGGCATGAGAAATCGAAAACGATGTGATCAAAAGGAAACGCGTTGGCGATCCACCAACAAAGGATCTCGCCGGTACCATCGCTTTTTTCGGCCGCTGGACGCCAGAGGAGTGTGGTGACGTGTTGAACGCAGACCCGGTTTCAAGAGATAATTGTTGTTCTTTTCCACTCTGGCCAAACGGGTGCCACGTTTATGAAGGATACGTCCCTGGAAACTGAAGATCGTCAGGCGGTAGTGACGCCCACGCTTTGGCAAGAAAACCACGGAAATCTGTTGATCGGATTCGTCGTGGCCATTTTGGTCATTGGTGCTAGCATTTTGGCCTATCGCCAAAATCGGTTCGTGCCACCTCGATTCCCCGATTCCAGCGCGATTCAAACGGTCGAAGCGAAATCGGACGTGGTGGATGAGGGCAAATCGGTAACCATTTCGGTTCGCGGTGCCGCCAGCAACTCCGGGATGATGATGATCGCGATCTACGGCGCCTCAGGCAGCTTCAACCAGGCCGAAGAAGCGTTGATCTTGCAGGCGCTGCCGGTGAAGGACCGCGGCGCGAAGTGGGCCGTTCCCCATGCATCGCTGCCCAAGAAACTTGCCGTCGCCGCCTACCATGACGAAAACAGCGACGGCGAATTGAACCGCAACGGCTTCGGATTGCCGACGGAACTTTATGGGTATTCTCGCGGTGCTCGTGGGATCACTGGGCCGCCAAGTTTCGAGCAGGCGGTGATCGACCGACCGGAAGTGGGCCAAACGATTGAAGTGGAAGTGCGATAGGATCGCTTTGCCAATCGATTAAGCGTCGCCTTGTCGTCGATCGGCAGCGGGATTGGCATCGGTCGACCGGCGTCCGCCCACCAGGTAGTCGCTCCATCGCCGTCGCCCGCGAGCTTCGGTGGGACCGGGAGCGATCAAGAAGACTGAGCCCAACCCGAATAGCAAACCGGCCAACGTCGATCCGACCGTCAGCACGCTACCGCCCGGACCGATCGGGCGGTCACTGACTCGAGGGGGCGCGAGTTCGGCGATCAGGTTGGTCGACAATGCCGCCGATCGACTCGCCTGGGCATCGGCGAGTGCCTGTTCGGCATCGGCCAGTTGGCGAGTCCGATGTTTGACTTCGGCATCGATCTTGGCGTAGTCCGTCCGCGCCTTGGCCAATTCGCCCAGACGCTCTCCCAATGCTTGTTCCCGCTTTGCCAGTCGTGACACCCGCTCTCGCGCCAGCCGCAAAGTCGGTTGCATCGCCAGAATCACGGCGGCCGTTTCCTGTTGCATTCGGCGTCTGATTTCTTGCTCGGCAGCCACCGCGGCGCGATGTTTGGGATTTTGGTCTGTGTAGATGCCCGACAACTGGCTGGCGGCAAGCTGAGCATCGATCAGGCCATCTTTGAGCCGTTGCAGGGACGGCTGGCTGGCCAACAAATCACCTCCGCTGATTAGCAGGTGCTGAGGATTTTCGGCGCCGTTGACGAGCAATTCGTGCAGCGCTTCGAGCTTCTCCAATTCCAGCTCGGCCGTTTGTCGTTCGATCGTCGTTTGCTCAAGCGTCCTGCGATTCGTTCCATCGCCAGAGATGGTGTCGTTGAGATTTCGTAGTTCTCCCAGGTCGGAACCGAACTGGACTTCGATTTCCCTCATTCTGGCCGACGACTCATCGAGGTTCTTGGCGGCCAGGTTGCGGGCGTGGGCCAATTCGGCGATCACACTGTCGGCCCGCACGCGGCGGACGTTGCGCAGTTGAGCGGTGAGGCTATCGAACATCGCTTTGCAAAAATCAACCGCTCGCGCCTGGCCGCTGCTCTTGACTTGCAGGTAGACCACTTCGCTGTTGCCGAATTCCGAGCCCTTGGGGGCGACGATGTTGACCGCACCTCCGGCGACCGAATCGATCACTTTGTTGGTCGGCCAATCGGCTTCGTCTTCTCCGTCGGGCGGACCGATCTGCCGAAGAGCTGCCGCGACAACCTCCGGATTCTGAGCCATTTCCAGAATCGTTTCTTGGGCAGCTTTCAATTCCGATTGACTGACGAACCGGCCCAGGCGATCGACCGAATTGGTCGCTTCGTCACGAACGACCAGCGGCTGGCGAGCCTGCCAAACGTCGCGGCGGAGCATCGAATAACACCCTCCGGCCACGCAGAACAGCAGTGTGGCGCCGATCCACAGCGGCGCAAAAAGAACCAGGACGTTGCGAACGTGTTTCCACGGAATGGGTGCGGAAGATGTCATTGCCGATCGATTTCAACCGAGTGAGGTGCGATACCTTCAAACTTAGGTTGCGATCAGCGGCACGGCGCCGAGTGATCCGGTTGTAGCAGTCGAATCAATCGTAGGCCGGACCAAGGTCGACAGATCCACACGGTAGCTGCGTCAACCTTCGAATGGGCCAACACGCGTTGCAAACCAAAGCGGTTCACTTCGATCGACCGAAGTTCCGGCGGGGTAGAGGTTGACTTGACGTCAACGGTTCTTCACGGATTTTAGTGGCAGTTCTGCCCATTCGTACTCGCGGCATTCTGTGGCGAGTACGAACAGGAACAAAAGGCATTCGTCCTGAGCGGGGTGTACGCTAGTCGGATGAAACTGTCTGAGCACGAAAATCGGTGAAGTGACCAGGATTCGTTCTTTGGGCCAAAGGCCCAGCACTTTGCTTAGCCCAGGGCGAGGCAAGGTGAGTTTTACGAATGTTGACGCTGCCCTGGGTCAGCGACCGCCTCTCATCTTCCCGCTCCCAGCGAGCATGGCGGCGAAGCCGCCATGCTCGCTGGGAGCGGGAACTGAGGTGCCCCGCGCAGGTGGTCCCAGGGCAGCGGTATTGCTCGTCAGACTCGCAAAACCTCGCCGCTGGGCTAAGCAAACGACTGCACCTTCAGCGCGTAAGAAGGAGGTCCGATTGACACCGGGCTAGCCAAAGCGGTTCGCTTCGATCGACCGAAGTTCCGGTGCAGCGGAGGTTGACTTGATACGTCCTACCGACACCCTAGAACTTGTACAACAGCAACAGTGAATAGTAGATGTCGTTTGCTTTGGCTCCCTGGGGAGTGCTGTCGTAGCGGTCGGTGACGGCCAGTTTCAGACTCAGGTTCTCGCTGCCGTCCAACAGGATCTCCCACGCCAAGTCGGTGACCAGGCGGTAGTTGTTGAAGTTTTCCCAAGCTGGGAAGTAGTCGACCTTTCCTTTCAGTTTTTGCCGCGCGGTCAATTGGCGTTCCGCTTCGATGCCAAACACCGCTTCGGCAACCCAATCGTCATCGGGAGCACCGATCTCCTGAGAAGCACCGGCACCAAACCGGGTCACCAGGGTTGCGTCGTCGTCACGAATCCAGTGATAGCCAACACCACCGTTCAGGTTCACTCGTAGGTCAAAAACTTTGAACTTGTCCCATTCCAGACCGAATTTTCCAAAACCGGCCCAGCGCGAATCGCCCAACAACCGGTCGTAATCGAGGTTGAATCGACCGTTGTCTTCGACCACCACGTTGCGATTGCTGGCCTGCCGGTAATCGATGTCGACGGCAAGTGTGTAGCGATCGGTTTTTCGTTTCATCTCCAGACCGGTTTGAATCGCCAGTGTGACCGCGTTTCCATCACTGCCGTCGATCCCGAACTCAGCGTGGCTGTCCCATCCTTTCATCCATCGTTGCGGGTAGTGATACCAGCGAATCACCTCCTGTTGCAGCGGCGGTTGTTCGGCGGTTTCACCGGCCACGATCGCCTGGCCAATCGTCTTTGTGGCGTCACCTTCCCCACTTGTTTTGACCGGCGGCGGAAGCTCCTCGACCGGCTGCGGTACCGGCACGCCGCCGGTTTGGGGCGCCGACAAGTTCACGTTGTGGTCGGTCAGGGGGACGTCGGTCGCAGCGACCGGAAGAACAAACTGGCTGCTTCTGGCGGCGCCTGGCTCCACCGGCATCGTGTAGGGCTTGGCCACGACCGGATTGGAGGTTGCGGTGGGAGCCGGCTTGGGAAGGTCATAACTGGTGCCGTTCCAAGTCGAAATGCCCTGCTGCCAAAGCGGAATCTCAGTCTCTCCTCCCTGGGCCAATAAACGGGAGGGAGTCAAAAGGATGACAGTTAGGATGCAGGCGATTCCTACTAGTCGAAGGTTCGCCGATGTGTGTTTGGTGTATGGCCGTGCCGCTTGATGGTCCATGGATGTTGGTCTTGATTAGTCGAACGAATTGCCGCTCTTGGTGAACAAGAGCATCCCTATTCGTTCTGACTAACAAAACTAACGGACCGATGTCACGAGAGAATCTTCGTTGGGTGCAGGCACGCTAATCGCGTTGTTTGTGGAGTTTCGCTACCCCAATCACGACACTGCATTTTCCGCCTGATTGATGTCGGCTTTCGAGCGGCGAGTGCGTCGTCGAGGTTTCGCGCTGCCCCACTCTTTGGTCAAGGTCTCAAAGACCTCGGGCGACTCATAGCGAACGATGTTCTTGCCTTCGGGCATCGGTCCAATCAGGCCACGAAACACCGGCATGCCTCGCAAAGCCAGATCGGTGCTACAGTCGTCGGTTCCGACCTGCATGTGCATTTTGAAAATCGGTTCACAACTTGGGTAGTCGCGAATCAACAGCGATCCATCACTGCCGCGGGTAACGATCCGAAAAGTGTCTTTTTTTGCCATGATCTGCTCGGAAGGGTGGGCCGGAAATGGGAAGGCCAACAACACTTGGCGGCTCGGAAAAGAGGATGGATCGGAGAGGCGAAGCGGAGACACAAATCAAAACGCGACCGGGCCGAGGGAGGTGCCGCTTTGGCGTTCGATTCCAGGACTGATTTGTGTCGACGCTCCCGCCCTCCCTGCCAGCTTTCTTCTTCACAGCGGGAGAGTGGTCACTGTTGGAAGGTGCCACCAGCGGTTGTCGTGTAATGGTTTCTTCGTCGCCAGCAGAGCCCACAGTCGAATAAACCGCCGGTCGGCGGCGCACCGCGATTTACACGCTCAATGATCACAGCACGCATCGGTAGTCTCACCGCGCCTTGACGGTACGAGCGGATGATGACGCATCACTGGACGTCAACGTGAAACCCGGAATAACCGATACGCCGGCCTGTCGGCCAGTTCTCCGAACTGGCAGTGACTGTCGGCGAATTCTCCGAATTCGCAGCGTGCCAGTTCGGAGAACTGGCCGACGATTTGCGAAGCCAGTTCGGAGAACTGGCCGACAGTTGGCCGACTATTGGACGTCGGTTTGCGCCGTCACCGTGATACCGGCTTGCTCTCGCAGACTTCGGATCAGCACATCCAGGTTGAACGTTTGAGGCTGATTGCTGATGAGTTCGATTTGATAGTCAATCGACTCGCCCGGTTCCATCGATCGAATGAGCGGCAACGAAATCAAACCCGCGTTGTTCTGGTATTCGCCGAGTTCCGGATTGGTGCGCGGATTGGCTCGTCTTAGCGTGACACCGGCCGGCAGCTGAAACTGAATCAACACCTGGCCGTCGCGTTGGTCGGAATCATTGACAATCGTCAAAGAGTACCGGATCGTATCATTCACCCGAACAGGATTGTCACGAACAAACAGGTCAGCCTGCAGCCGTTGCGATCGTACCGGCGGTGCGACTACATCGCCGGGCGGTCCCTGCAGCGGCGCCGGCGATGTTCCCGGTCCGCCTGGAATGGTCGGAGGTGTCGTTGTCGGCGGCAGTGGAGGCGCGGGCAGGCCACCGCCCGATGGTGCAGCGGCAACGATATTGCAGATGAAATCGGTTTCGGTCGAAACGCCTTCGACACTTTCGGCACGAAGCCCAACACGCGCACTGGGATTGACGGCAGTCCCTTGATACTCACCTTCCAGCAAAATCGAATCGCCGGGGGCCAGCGAGGGAACGGTCCAGACGACCAGGTTCGTGCTGGCGCGATCGCGGTTTTCTTCCGTGGCTTGCAACAATTGCAACTGCGGATCGTTGACCATCGACACGCGAATGTCTCGCAGAGTGACCTCGCCGTTGTTGGTGATCGTGGCGGCGACGATCGACGGCGCGGCACCGATGGTGATTTGGTTGGGACCTTCCAGGATCGCCGATAGCGATTGTGCCGGTGGCGCAGGGTTGATGACCGTGACGCAGCTTTGTTGGCTGGTCACCTGGCCTCCCGCGGCGGTCGCTTCCACCGTGATACAGCGTTGTCCTGAATTGGTGGGCACGAAAGTCACACTTTTCGCCCAGGTCTCGCCAGGTTGCAGCGGTGCTCCGCGATCATTTCGGATGCCCCGGCCGCCTTCCTGATGCTCCATGCCATCGTCGCCCCTGGCGGTCAGCACGACGTCTTGAAGCGGTCGGTCACCGGTGTTGGTCACGTCGATGTTGAAGGTGACCGGTTGGCCCGATTCGTAACGCTCGCGCTGCGGTTGTACGGCCAGCGACAACGAGGGACGGAAGACGTCGATGCGAACGGTATCTTCGGCTCGCAGGCCGTCGCCGATCGCGACAAAGGGCAATTGAATCGGCGCCTGGGTCGCGACGCTCATGAACAGGTCCAACTGCTGCTGCGGCGGAATGGTGCCAATTTCCCAAACCACTGCACCCGGCAACACCTGCGCGAAGCTGTCCGCCTCGGTCACGCGGGCGCCCGCCGGGATTGGTACTTCGACCCGCACGTTGGTTGCTGCCTGATCACCAGGATTCGAGACGTTGGCGACCACTTGCACCGGAACGTCAAAGGTGGCGACTTGTGGGGCGCCGGCGCGAAGGGCCAATTGCGGCGAACTCCAGGTCACAAACGTTTGTCCGCGACCGATGGCCGGCAGGTTGCCCGATTGTCCGAGGGGCCAAAGGATCTGCATGTCGATGGTGGCGGTTCCACTGGTGCCTTGAACCGGAATCAACTCGACCGTGGCGTTGCCCGATGAGTCGACCACTGCTTCCACCACCGACGAACTGTCGGTGCCGGCGAACGTGGCCAGACCAGGCTGAAGAATTTCGTAGCGAACTCGCCAGCCACTCGCTGATGTTGAACCGTCGGCACGAGTGACCCGCGTGGTCAAACTCACCGGTTGCCCAGCGGGAACAAGTTGCGGTCCGGGAAATTGCCAGCGAGCGTCGATCCAATGGATCGTGGCGGTCGCTTTTCGCTGATCCCAACACTCGCTGTCGGGTGCCAGCACTGTCACGTGGCTGGTGCCTTCACTGGGGCTGCTGATGGAGATCCACGTTTGCCCTTTTTCCAAGGAGACGTCGTCGCGGGGATCGTTGTTGCCACGAGTGATCAACATGCGTTTTCGGCTGGTCAAACCATGAGCGTAAGAAGCGTCATGTTTTTTCGGTTCTTTCTTGGCTCCGGCAAGCCGGGTGAGTAGTCCCGGCGCATCATCGCCAACCTGTATGAAAGTGCCGACACTGTCGGGAGTCAGCATCCATTCCAGCCGCTCGTTCATTTGCAGGTATCCGTCGGTACCGCAAATCCCCGAAAGCAACACCACTTCGCCACCGACGGGCGCAACGATTTTCTGGGGCGACAGCAGAATGCAGCCTCGTTTGCCTTTGCGCGGCAACTTGGTTTTCTTGGCATCGATTTCGCAGCCATACAAAACTGCCGGCGGCCCATTTTTGCAGGAACCGTTGCAGGGCACGCTCGGTACACAAGGTTCGCCCGCGGCGCCCGCGATGATGCTGGGCGCCTGGCAGGGCGGCGGCGGCACCGGTTCAGGAAATGCCGGTGTGGGCGGAAACACGTCCGCGAATTGGTCTCGACGCCCATGAAACCGTTCTTTGTGTTCTTGCAGACCACGTTTCAGTTGGCCCAGTGTACGAGAACAGATCGTGTCTTCACCGCCAGAACCGGGCAGCGCAAAAGTGGTGGTTGTGCCGGGGGGCGCGAAGATGCACTGACCACTTGAATCGATCGCGGGCAAGCGAATGTTGCTGCATCCGCTGGCCAGCGCCGTCAGCAGCAGTATCACGATCGCGGTCAACTTGCCCATCGGCAGCGGCGCGGCGCGCGGCGTCGGCTGGCTGACAGTGGCAAGGGGGTTCATCGGTATCGTCGCGATCAGGTAAGGAATTCGATCTGGACACAATTCGTCCGCTGAACCCTACCACGCAGGTTTTGCCGATGATGAAAAAACGCAACGTCTTTTGTTGACCAAACGCAACACGAGTGCGTTGGTTGTGCCGAATGTACCAGTTATCCGTCAAAGCAAATCGGACAGGTTGCGTTTTTCCAACGCCTGGACCGCTTCACGAACTCGTTCTTCGGCATGCTTGGGAGCGACCAACGTTGCATCGGGAGTCTGCACGATGATCAGATCTTTCACGTCGATGGTGACCACCGTATGCCCGTCCTGGCTGTGAACGATCACACCTTCTGTATCGATGCCAACATGAGAACCGACCACGGTGTTGCCCTGCTCATCCGGCCGGTGCAACCGCGATAATGCTTGCCAACTGCCCACGTCGTCCCAAGGAAAGGGAGCTTCGATCACCACCACGTTGGGATAGTTTTCCATCACCGCGTAGTCGATCGATTTTCCTTCGATTGCCGTGAATTCGCGTTGCAGCGTTTCGGCGTACTGATCGGTTCCGATCGAATCGGCGATCGCCGAAATGTGCCGATGCATCGCCGGTACGTTCTTTTCCAGCGCTTCCAGAATTGTCGAGGCGCGCCAGAGAAAAATGCCGCTGTTCCAGTAATAGGTGCCGGCGGCCAAGTACTCTTCCGCCGTCGCTCGGTTCGGTTTTTCGCGGAATTTTTTTACTCGAAAGGCCGATACGCCCGCCGCGTCGATCGGATCGACGTGGTGGATGTAGCCGAATGATTCCGCCGGATAAGTGGGACGAATTCCAAACGTCACGATCCGGCTGGGGTCCTCCTGAATCAGTTTTTCGCCGGCAACGACCGCGTCGCGAAACGCCTCCGCAGCATTGATCACGTGATCCGACGGCATCACCACCATCGTCCCTTCGCGATCGATCCGGTGGACCATTGCCGCGGCCAATCCAACACAAGGGGCGGTGTCTCGCTTGCAGGGTTCACCCACCACATTGTCTCGGGGAACGTCGGGCAACTGCTGCCGAACTGCGTCGACAAGGACTTCATTGGTAACAATCAGTTGCCGATCGGGCGACACCAGGTCACCAAGACGATCGACCGTCGACTGGATCATCGTCCGCTGGCCGGCCAGCGCCAGCAGTTGCTTGGGTGTTTTCCTGCGGCTGGCCGGCCAAAACCGCGTTCCACTTCCGCCAGCCATGATCACGGCGTGTAGCATGATGAATCCTTTGCAAATCCGTTTCTATTCGGTTTCGGAGATCTTTTCTTTCAACAGCTCCAGCGCGGTCTGATAGAGCTCGATATCAGGCGCCAGCTGGATCGCGCGTTCGATCTGCTTCCGAGCACCCTGCAGATCGCCGCCCAAGTAGAGCGCCAATCCGTATCGATATTGCAAGTTGGCATTGTCGGGGGCCAGGGACGCGTCGCGAGCCAGCAGCGGCAGTTCTTCGGCCCGCAATTGTTGTGCTTGTTGCGCGAAAGCTTGCGCCACGTCTGGAGGCGAATTTTCGCCGCGTCGTTCCAACAATCCCGCCAGGTTGGTACGTGGGCCGGTGGTATGAGGTTCCACGCGGATGGCGGTCCGATAAGCTTTTTCGGCTTCGTCGACAAACCCGCGGGCCTCGCAAAGCATTGCCCAGCCCATGTGCGCACCCGAACGATCGGAAGCGGACATCAACGCGTCGCGGACTTCGTCGATCGCCAGATCGACGCGAGTCTGCTCGGTTCCGCTCAGCTGTTGATAGGCGCCCGAAGCCACCATCACACGAATCGCCTCGCTGCGCACCAGTCGCGAAGGATCGTCGATGTGCTTGATCAGCGCCCGGCGGACAAGCTCGGGGCCTTCGCGCGGATCCAACTCCGGCAGTGCGGTGAAGATGTTGATCGCCGCGGCGCGAACAATGGGATGCTCATCAGGGTTGTCCAAAATCTGTCGGGCGGTCGGATAAGCAGCGGCGACCCCGGCGCTACCGAGTTCGCTGAGCGCGGTCGCCCGGGCGATCGGCGGGATCAGGTCATCGGGCTTGAGTGATAGCCGCAACATTTCTTCCACCGCGCCGTCGTGACCGCTGCGGAACGCGTGAAGCGTTTCTCCGAAGTGGGGATCTTTCTTTCGCTTTTCTCCGTACCACTTTTCACACGCGTCGTCGCACCACTGATCGGTCTTCTTGATTGCGGCGTCGACACTTCCCTGTTCGTCCCTGGTTTGCAGCCAATCGGCGTATTCGATCAGTGTTTCTCGCACTGCCGGATCGATCGATTCGATTTGGTCGGCGACATGGCAACCGCTGCAAGCGTTGGGTGTGTTCAAGGTGACCGAGAGATCGGGGCGAGGGATTCGCAGGCTATGATCGCGGCGCGGATCGACGTCCATGTAGGTGGTGTGCGGCATGTGACAGTCGACGCACATCGACCCTGGTGTTCCCGGTTGATGGTGATGGTGCGAGGGAACGTCGTATTTTCCCGCGGCATGCTGGTGGCACGAAGTGCAAGTCTGGTTGCCGGTGAACTTCAGCTTCAATGAATGCGGGTCGTGGCAATCGGTGCAGCGGATGCCCTTGTGATGCATGCGGCTCTGGATGAACGAACCGTAAACGTACACTTCGTCCTTGATCTGACCGTCGGTGTGGTAAGTGTCTTGATGAAGCAGTTCCAGGCTGTAGTAATCGCTGTACCGATCACCCGCTTGGAAATTTCCAGCCAACACACCGCGGCGGCTGTGACAGGGTGCGCAGGTTTGCAGTTGCGGCTGCGCGTCGTCCCCTTTCAGCTTTGCCAATCCGAATCCGTGATTGCGATCCCAAAACAACGATTTGTTGCCGGCCAGTTCGACATGCAGGCTGCCCGGTCCGTGGCAAGCTTCACAACTGACGTCGATTTCCGAAAAGGTGGTGTGATATCGCACTTTACCGGGATCGAAATTTCGCTGCAGGTTGGTCGAATGGCAATCCGCACACATCGTCTGCCAGCGCTGGGCGATTCCCGTCCAGTGCAACGGATCATCCGGCTTGAGTTTGTCATCCACGTCGGGCGGACGAAGGTAGAACCAGCGCTGCTTTTCGGTATCCCAACTGATCCTCAAGACTTGCAACCGGGCGATTTGATCGCCGGGCATGCCTTCGTCGCGATCAAATTCGACCATGTACTGCTGCAGCGGCTCGTAGCCGAAGACGTACTTGACTTCAAAGTCCTCCATTTCGCCCGTTTCGCCTTCGGTATGCACCATGAACCGTTTCCCGTCACGAAACATGCGGCTCACCACTCCGTCATGTTCTATCGTCGCGTCAGAAAAATCGCCTAAGACCGATGCATCGGTGGCAACGTCCATCGCCAAGTCGTGGTGCGATCCGGCGTAGGCCTGCGCTTCGCCTTGGTGACAATCGATGCAGGCGCTGCGACCAACGTAGTGAGCCTGTGCATCGGCCGGCAAGGCGCTCCAATAGTCGGCAAAGACACCACCAGCCAAAAGCAGAAATGCTGCGACAGCAACCACGATCAAGCGTTTGCGTTTCGCTTCGGAAGATCGGTGCTGGTTGGCCAAAGGGATATCGGGCGGCAGGAGTGAGTTCAGATTCGGCGGGCGAACCTCATCATTGCGATAATAGTCTTACCGCCTCGCCACGCATCTGCTTAACCAATTGTTGACGAGTTTTATCCACGGGGCCGATTTGTTCAAGTGTCCGCGACGTTCGCAGCAACAGCTCCGCCGCCAGGGCCCGCTGCGAATCGGTCGATTCAACCGATTCGGCCGCATCGCCTGAGGGCAGATCCAGCGAACTGCCGTCCAAGACACTTCCCTGCTGCCGGATGACGTTGAGCACATCGTTCAAGATCGGATCGTTCGTTTGGCCTGCCGGTGTCTTGCCGTCCAGGACGCCGCGGATCTCCTCCAGCGCCGACGCCTCCGCGTTTTCCCGCGTGGGGGTTTGCGCGATGCCAACCGTGATTCCAGCAAAAATTCCCGTCACCGCCATGATCGCGATCAGGATCAGCCATCTTCCGTAGTCATACATCCTGGGTACCCTTTTCGGAGCCGTGTCAATGTCAGCAGACGGATCCCATTGAAGCCTAAACCGACCATCAGTTTCAACCGCGATCACGTTTTTTTTAGGCCGGAGTGCACCTCGCGGTTCGTAATGGTGCTGGCGTTCGACTGAGATATCGGCGAAAACCCGAGGCAATGAACGCTGTTCGTTTCGATCTCTGTCGCCAGCCTACTCGTGCTACTAGCGGCCGAAAGCTTGTTTTCCTTCTTCGTGTTCTTCGTGCCCTTCGGTGCGCCAGGCGAAGTCTGGCTGATCTACTCAAATGAAAGGAGTTGAGCATGGTAATTGTTCGTTAGCCGTGTAGCTGGCGAGGCGGTGTTCTCGGGGCAACCTGGTCACCGAAGCCCTCGATCCAGCGAAGGTGTCAGCCGTAATGCGTCAGCGTGAACCCGGTTCGGCCTCGTTACACGTACTTCCAAGTGGCCAACTTGCCGAATGAAGTGAAGCCATCACGGGTCGCCAAGCAACGAACATGTGCAGCGATCCGACTTGGCGGGGTGAAAGGGGACAGCGGGCACCGAAAGATCAGCTAGGAACCTGGGAGACCCGTGCCGGTGAGTCCCAGCTCAACACTTCGTGGGAATCCATAACCACGTTGCGGCCGGTCCGGGAGTCGGACAGGCTCATAGTAGTGATGACTTGGGGTAATGCCCGACGAGCGAAGGGGCCTGACGAAGGATGTGTTTCGTTCCATTACGTTTTGAGATCCGCTTGACAAAAATGTCCACTACGGAAGACGAAGCCGAGCCGGTTGACCCCTGTGGTCGAACCGGTCTCCCTCTGAAAGTCTCGCGTTTGCGAATGAAGCTGAGCCAGAAAGCGAAGCAGGAACCCAAGTTTCGATTTTACGCCTTGTACGATCGAATCTATCGGATGGATGTGCTGCAATCGGCTTGGCGCTTGGTGCGAAAGACCAAGACTGCCCCCGGCGTGGACGATGTCACATTCGTTGACGTCGAAGAATCGTCTGGAGGCGTCGACGGATTTTTGCAGCAGCTTCAAGAAGACTTACGCAGCAAGAGCTACAAGCCCGATGCGGTTCGCCGAGTCCAAATTCCCAAACCGGACGGTCGCATGCGTCCGCTCGGAATCCCGACCGTCCGCGACAGAGTCGTCCAGATGGCAACATTGCTGATTCTGGAGCCGATCTTTGAAGCAGACTTCCGGGACAGTTCGTTCGGGTTTCGACCCGGTCGCAGTGCCCATGATGCTCTCGATGCGATTCGTTCGCATCTGCGAAGTGGGAAACGGGAAGTGTACGATGCGGATCTGAAGGGCTACTTTGACACGATCCCACATGAAAAGTTGCTGGCTGCGTTGGAGGTCCGAATCAGTGACCGCAGTGTGCTAAAACTTATCCGCATGTGGCTGCAATGCCCGATCGAAGAAACCGACGAAACGGGTCGCAAGACCCGGCTCAAGCCGACAGCGGGTACCCCTCAAGGTGGAGTGATCTCGCCGCTACTGGCGAATATCTATCTCCACTGGTTTGAGGTGCTATTTTACCGCCATGATGGTCCAGCAAACTGGGCCAATGCTGAGTTGGTCCGCTACGCGGACGATCTTGTCGTGCTCGCCCGCTATCAGGGTGAGCGTCTGAGATCGTGGATCGAGACGACACTGGAAGGCCGCTTTGGCCTAACGATCAACCGCGAGAAGACCAAGGTGGTTTGCCTTGGAGGGATCGGCGGCGAAGGGTTGGACTTTCTCGGTTTCACGATGCGATACGAACGCAGCATCTTGCCGCATACGGATCGCTACCTTCACGTGGGTCCGAGCCGCACGGCGATGGAGCGAGTTCGCATGAAGCTTCGCGAACTCACCTCGCCTCGGATGTGTTTCAAGCCATCGCCTCTGATCATCAGCGAGGTCAATCGTATGTTGTCGGGCTGGAGTCAGTATTTTGGCTACGGTCACCCTCGACGAGCGTTTTCGGCGGTGAACTATCAGACGCTCCGGCGACTGAGCTCTCACCTACGTCGTCGTAGTCAACGTGGTTGTCATCCACCCGGCGGTCGCAGCCTCTACGAACATCTTTATCATCATCTGGGTTTAAAGATGCTTCGGGGACGGAACTGAGCCTGCGTGTGCCTCTTGGCGAAATGCCTTCGGTAAGCCGGATGCGGGAAATCCGCACGTCCGGTTTGAGGAGGGGGGAGGGACGCCAATAGCGTCCCTCCTCTACTCGACTGGTAATTTCTGTCACCACCTATGGTGGTGACGATGCAGTCGCTTCGTGCGTGGGTCCTTGGACAACGAACAGATGCTGCCAAGCGAATTCACGGTGAGTGTTGGGGTACTTGCGATGCAGCACATGCGGAAGGTCGACCGATGCCGTTCCCTCATCAACCTCGTGCTCGTGCAGCGTGCGACGCCACTGGAGTTTCATTCGGATCGCCGCAGCGACCGCCTCGGGAAGCAGCGTCACCCGGTCTTTCTTGCCCTTGGAATCACGGACCACGATCAGCTTCTGGTCGAAGTCGATATCCTTCACTCGCAGACTGAGGCACTCACTTAGTTGCAGACCGGCACCGTACATCAGCTGGCCTATTCACGTCTACTTTCGTCTGTTTCGTTTCTTTCGCGGTTCTCATCCGCGCGGACACAGCAAACGTGCATCGTGGAATGAATAACCGCGAAAGAAACGAAACAGACGAAAGCGGGCTCGGTCAATTTGCCGCGTGTAGACGGAATTGCTTGTTCTGTTTCCGATCTCGCCCAGTAGTAGTCGGCCAACCGAAACGAGATCACGGCTCCAGCCATTGGCAGCACTGCCGGAAGACTCCGAAGCGACATCCCAGTGCGATGCGTTGAGTTGCAATTCTGTGGTGGCAAATCGCTGCAGTTGACCGGGCATCACATCAAGCCGAATTGGTCGGCTCTACTGTGTTTGGATTCGCAGTGTAGCCCATGGTGGTACCGCGAGAGCCAAGAAAGGGAAGAAAAACGGTTGTGGGACGAAGCGATGGGTGACGGCTTTTACGACTGGTACGTCGCCGAGGTGTTAGGGGCAACAGAAAGTGCAAGGGAGGGCCCAAGAGTTCAAGCGGATCGTGCAGCTCAGCTTTTCTTTCCATTCATGTCGGCCGCGCGTTCTCAAGCTGGCAGCTTCAGTACCGATTCGTTCTAATCAGGTCGTCCACGTCGCTCGCTGTCAAGCGACAAAGTTCAACGCACGATCTATCCCTGCACGCGGCGTGCCCGGATAGATCGCATTTCGTTATCGGACTGAGGAAGCCCGCTGCATGAACGTTCGACGACTCGCGAAGTGGATCCTGACCGGCGTAGCTGTTTCATTTGTGGCTGTCGCCACTGGTGGATACATGCTCTACTGGTCTCACGTTCGCTCAAGTGGACTTGAGGCGGCGCAGGAGTGGGCACGAATGGCTCCGCTGCCTGATTCTGCGTCTGGTTTGTCTGTCGAAACACGTGGCGGACCGTTCACTCGTGAGTTTAGGATCCGGTTCCGCGCCCCCCGCGATGACGTGAACACTTGGCTCAACAATTCCCCTGGAACGTCCAAGCTAAAGCCTGCGGTTGACGGCAACATTCGCACTTACACTGTAGAACCTGGCGGTGGTGCGATGCACGCCGAAGTGACGGTTGACGGCGACCTGGGCTCAGTTTTGATCCACACTTTCTGGAGCTGAAGATAGCCGATAAATCGGGTAGCCGCGGCCATCTCTGACCGCGGCCCCCACACCACCGTACGTGCGGGTCCGCATACGGCGGTTCCATGAGTTGAAGCAAGCTCTGCTTCGGAGTCTTCGAGTGAAGACTGGCTCAAGACTGGCTTGCTAACGCGCGCCGGTCCGGTCCACTCCGGTCGGAGTAATATCTTCGCACCGAGTTCGTTCGTAGCTCCTCCTTGTTGTTCATGGTTCGGCCCTTCCAAACGCTAGTGGCGTTCGTACGATGGCCTCTGCTGACTTCTGCACCGCCGCGAGCAGTTGCCTCACCGCGTTCCAGGGTTTCGGGCAAGCCCTACTGGCTGGAGCGACGACGGCACGCATGCCGCCTGTGCAGATCTCCCCGGATAAGAGCGTGATGCTTCGCTGCACAAGCTCGTCATTTACCTGAGCGACCGACTGGGAACGGCTTCGTGATGATGGGCTCACTCGCCTGGTCGAACCGGCCTTGTATGACGTTTCTGTTCGTAGCCTCGCAGCTTTGACGAGAACGCGACCGACGGCGAAAACAGGAGGGGACTTACACCCCACAACAATCACGCCCATGCCGGGCGTACACAATCCGATGCACCCGAAGGACTGGGCGTCGCGTTTTGACCATGGAGAATCAACCGCCGGTCCTCGGTGATCGGTGACGTTCGCTGGATGAGGCGATCGTCTCCAACTCATTCGTGTGTATTGGTGCCGATCAGTGTTCTTATAGATGCGCGCGAGGTTGGAACACTAATCGGCACTAATCGACACTGATGATCCACTCGGTCTGGTCGGCGATCCACGTTTGCCAAGGTCCGATTTTGGTGGTGACCGAATGCGCTGTCGTAAATCGTTGTTGGGATCAATCTTCGGCCACGCTTCTGAAGGGATTCACTTTCGCACATTTAGCGTCTTTCGCGGTTCCATTGAATTCCCGCTGCACAAAGAGATGCGCTGCCAGTTGGGCAACCGCGAAATTACTGAAACATGCGAAACACGTGCACTTGGGGATTTCGATGCGCGGTCGAATTTGGCGCGTGACGAGGCGCTCGGTATGATTGATGAACGCGTGGGGCAACGGTTGCTTGGCACTGCTATCAAACACCAGCGAACCATTTGATGCACGGGAGGACGGCATGACGCATCGACAAATGGAGACCACACGGGTCGTCCCCCGTGATCCGTAACGTTATCCAACAGAGCATGCCTTCCATTAGCGCCACGACTGTGAACACTCCGCGCCCCGTTAGTATTCGCATGCATGCGTGGAAACTCGCATTTTGTTTACTCTTGATGACTGTCACGGTGTCATCGGTCGCTCAGGATTTCGTGAGTCAGAATGCTTCACGCGAATTGCTGCAACTTCCGCTCGATGAGCGGCGTGTTCGTGTGGCAGTCACCGATCTTGAGTTTTCACCGGACGGCAAATACATCGCGACGGGGGCGAGTGATGGAGTTGTGCGATTGCTTAGGACTTCCAAAGGCAGCAGCCCACAAGTCGTTCTGAATGGCGACAACTCGGTTACAAAAAAATTCTCTTTCTCGCCTGATAGTAAATTGCTCGGACTTCAAGGATCGTCCCAAGCCGAGATCGTCGTCCTGGGCGCAAATCACGAACGACCGACTCTGGGCAAGCAACGTGTGCTGGCGGCTTCCACTTGTGTCACGTTCTCCCCCGACGGCAAACGACTCGCCATCGGCTACCGCAGAGATCGTGGAAGGGTTGTTGACCTGAAGACAGGTGCGAGTCATCTCGAAATGGCTCCGTTTGCAGGAGCCGGCCGCGTTGATACGGGATTATACGATCCAACGACTATTGGCATGGACTTCTCGCCTGATGGAAAACTCCTGGCAGTCACGACCGATTTCTGGGACGACGAATTGGTTTCTTTCGAGAATGTCCAAGTCTGGAACGTCATGACGGGAAAGCTTCGTTGCTCTTTCCGAGGTCAGTGTTGTGGGTTCTCTCCGGCTGGCGACCTGCTCGCCTACCAAAGCTACACATATGATGGCGATGGTGGGATTGTGTTACTCGACATCGACACAGACCAGCCTGTCGGCGGGTTAACTGGGGAATACCGGGACGCCCGGTTCGCGCCAGACGGCCGTTCGATTGCCGCCATTGGTAATCAGCAAGTGGAACTTTGGACGATCGCTCCTCGGGACGACCAACCTCGAGAATACACGCGTGTCAGAGTACTTAAACATGCAACCAGGGTGACCTGCGTTGCCTTCGCCCCCGATGGTCTTTCGCTCGTAACCGGCGACTCGAACGGGGCCATCAGAAGTTGGCAGTTGAAAAATGGATCCGAACAGGATGCCTTCAGATAGACCCCGTCACTCGCACTGTGACACGAATTCTCGAAAGAGACTGGAAGTGATCGGATAACAAGATGATGCACCCGAGTTGCCGTCGGGCCGTCAACTGAAATCAGCGTCACTCGCGGTAACCGGGTGTAGGCCGATTTGTATGTCGGCGACTTCTCCGAAGTCGCTGCGCGATGCCAGGAGCGGAGAACTGGCCGACAGATTTGCCGACTTGGGGACAAGTCGGCTTACTGGTTTACGAGTCGGATCCGGTGACGGGGGGTCGTTTGGGAATCGCCGCCGGTGCCGCGGTCGTTGCGGGGCGGCTGCGCGACGGCCGCCGTTTGATCGGCGTCAGGGCGTGTTGAGCCTGGTACGCGACTTCGGCAATCAACGAATCGACTCGATTGCGGCAGATCGCGTAGACAGCCAATGCCGGAATCGCGACGACCAGACCGCCCACGGTGGTCACCAGCGCCTGGTAAATGCCCTCGGCAAGGTCACCCGCTCCCGCCGCGCCCCGCGTGGTCGCGACTTGCTGGAAGGCAAAGATCATTCCGGTCACCGTTCCCAACAAGCCAACCATTGGCGCGATGTTCCCGATCACCGACAAGTATTCGATTCGCCGCATCAACCGCGCCGCTTGCTGAGCCAACGAATCCTCAACCGCTTTTTCGACCTCGCGCCATCCGAATTCAAATTCCGACAGGCCCGACAGCAACACCACGCTCAACACGCTCGGTTGACGACGACATGCCGCGTCGGCTTCGGCGGGACGTCCCGTCAACAGCGCTTGGCGAACCGCGTCGCTGACACCATCGGGCAACACTTCACTGCGCCGCAGCGTCATCACCTGGTCAAACACTAGGTAGGCAGCTGCAACACTGAGCGCAAAGAGCACCAACAGAATCAGCAGTCCGACCAATCCGCCACTGAGCAGGATGTCAAAGAACCCGGCCGCTTGCTGCGGCGAATCACCGTTGGCTTGGGCAAGTAAAATCGCTGGAACCATCATGACTCCGTCACGTCGGCCGCACCGGCAGACAACAAGAACTCGGCATCGGCCAGGAGCGGATCATCCCACCGAAGCCTCAAAACGCCTTCCCTTTGCAACCGCGCGATCGCTTCGTGATGTTGCTGTCGAATCTGCTGTTCGACGCGGTCGACTCGCGAACGACCTTGGGCAAACGACAACACGAACATTGCAAAAATGGCGGTGGGCAAAATCGATAGCAACAAACTAGTCAGCATCATCGACATCTCAGGCCGCGGAAACTCTTCCAGATCGCCTGCCAGGTGACTGAGCGTGGTATAGCTGGCGTCAAAGTATCCTCGATAGAGCGCCACAATGGGACCTGCCATCAAAAACCAGAAAATGGCCGTTCCCGCCAGACCGCAAAGGACGGCGGTTGTGCGTGTCGCCGAGGCTCGTTCCACCTCCTGGTAAAAGATACGTTGAGACTGTTCCTGGAGTGTATCGATGCCCGAAAGGTAAGCGACTTGAGACCTGGAATCGTCACCGGCGATTGTGCTGGCTGCCGGCCGCCGTTGCCGCAACTCGGCGATTTCATCACGAAACCGACTGGCCAACGGCCCCAGACGATCGGTGACCGCCGCAGCGCTGCGACGCTGAAGTCCGTCTCGAACGTCTTGTTCGGCACCTTGCTGGGCAACCAGGTTTTTGGTGCTGCTCCAAACGGCACCGATCAGAGACGGAAGGGAACCGGAGAGGGAAAGAAATACTCGATCCCACGCACCATGCGTCAGATTCAACAATCCCAACAGCGAACGGTACGGAAACCAAAATGCCGCGGTGTCGGTCAGCAGCGACAGCCGCAAGCTGCTGCGTACCGCGGCGCGCAGCGGCCCGCCACTGCCGACCAGCATCTCGGCCACCTCGGCGGGAAGCTTGGTTGCTTCGTCGTTCAGCCGCCGAACGGCGATGGTCAGTCCGGGCAATTGATCGCTTAGCACCGCATGCAACGCAGCTCGAAATCGCCCGTCCAGCGCCGAAAGCCGCGTGCTGCGGCGACGATCACCCTCCCAGGAATGACCGATCTCCGATTGCAGTCGCTGGGCGATCATTTCAGCGGCGTCGCGGCCCACCGTTTTCTCACCTCGCCCATCGACCTCGAAATCGTCGACCAGCACGGGCGAAACGATCAGGCTGGTCGGTGCCGCTTCGCGCATTCGGGCCACAAACGCTTCCACGTCGGCTGTCAGCGCGTCGTCGCGTTGTCGGATCACGTTGATCACCGGAATGACGATCGTACCCTCGCTTGCTTCGGTCAACATGGCGACCGTTTCACTGCGCAGTTGATCGCGGCGAACCGCCAACAATAACACCGAGGCAAGCGACAGCGCGCGGGACGCCACGGCAACAATCGCGCGGCGGTCATCGGTGGCCCCTGGCGCGTCGACCAACAAGTAGGGAGCACCGATCGATTGCATCTTTGCCGAATCACAATGGACGAACCGTTCATGACGCGAATCGAGATCGGCGGGCGGAATGGGACCGACCCAGGTCAACATCTCCGTCGCCTGCGAGGCGTTGTTTCCACTGGGAACGGCGGCGGCGACCGCCGTGTCCTGAACCAGTTGGCGAATCAGCCACGATTTACCCTGGCCGGTCGCGCCGACCACCGCGATCACGCTGGCGCCGCTGCTGCGATCTTCCAAAATCATTCGCCGCGCCTCGGCATGTTCGTCACACAGTTCCAGCACTTCGCGGCCGGTCGGGCTATCGCCCAAGACGCTGGTTGCCGCGCGCCGAACGCGGGCTAGAAAAACGCGGCCGGGTTCGCCCAGCGCCATCGGCGGAACGCTCTCCCGATGGTCTTGAACATTCGCTTGACTGGGCCCACGAGGGTTTTGCACATTCGTTCGACCGGACGGATCTCCCGAAGCGACATCCGAGGCAGGAAGGCTTGATTGGATGGGATTGGTCACGAGGCGCCGGGTCCGTTGCGAGGTACGAGACGTTGCAATTCTTGTCGAAACTCGTCGCGAACGCGATACACCGCCAGCGTCGGGCCGACCGCGTCGCGAGTGACGATCTGCGACACCGGAAGGGTTTCCTTTTTCCCCCCCACCGTGATCGTTGGCGGCTGGGTGGTGCGCGAGACGCCGAATGTATCGCAAAGCACCGCGTGAAAATCAGCCAACTGTTGCAAAGCTGCTTGCTGCCCGACATTTCGAGTGCTCTGACCGCCTGACCAAAGCGTTGCCAGCGTGGTGAAGCCGGCGGCGGCGAACAATTCGGAAATCGATGCCTGCAACATGAAGTTTGCACCGAAATCGATCGGAATCGTCAGCACGCCCGCGCAAGCGGCCAACATCGCCGCCAGCGGCGTCAGTCCCGCGGTCAACTTTTTATGCGTCGGCACCTCGCTCCACATCTGCCGCACCGCTTCGTCCAAGCGGCGCGGGTCCAGCGACGTGAAGTCGTCCCGTTCAAAGCGAGAGATCGCTGCCTCGGCCGCCTCGTTCCAGCAAGCCGGATCCTGCTGAGCATTCTGCTCCGCCGATTCCGAATCCGCCGGCTGCTCCCAGTGGGGCAGGACCAACGATCCATAGTGCCGATCGATGGCGGCCGTCAGGCGATCGGGTGACAGCAACCCACCATATTCGCCTTTACGAAACTTATCTTTGATTTCGCCTGCTGTCTTTTGAGCGAGCGCCGAAGGTGCCAACTGGCGCACAAAATCGCTCGCCCCACCAAAAAGACGCCGAACTTTGGCATTCATCCGAACGCCCCATCGCGCGTACCAAGGCGCGGTCACCGCGAACGATTCCGAAAGTTGGCGAATGATCCGCTCACTTTGATGCAATCGCAATTCGGTCACTTCCCCGCCCGCTTCACGATGGGCAAAGAACTCCAACGACGCCTGCAGCAAACAGTCCTGCGCTTTTTCGGTCGTCTCGATCGATTGATCCGCATCACGATCGATCGCTGCAAAGCCGAGTTCCCAAACGGTGTGCCGCAGCCCTGATTCAAGAGCAAGCCGGAACTTGTCAAAAAGTTGTCCGCGGTTCAAACGTTGGGGAAGGGCTGCCAGCAAGCGGTCGTCGGAAACCGAAGCGGGTGGGTTGTCGTCCGCATCTTCGGCAAGCGAAAAGAACACCGGCAGCGGTTCGTCGTCGCCTTCGACCGCCGCGGTGATGGCGCTGTCGCAAGGAGGAATGTAGGGGTGGCTGGCGGGGACTTCATAGTCGTAGGCGGCGTAGATCGTTTCGATCCCGTGGGCCCGCGCCAACGCACCGAACGTTTCATACACCTGGTCGGGCGTCTGAGCGGGACGGATTTTGTTGACCGCTAACATCCGTGGCACACCTGGCATCAAGTCCGAAGCGATGCGCATCAAATCACCCAGTGTGGCATCGCGAGAGGATTCCGCCGAACTGACGACCAAAAACGCGGAACACAGCGTCGCCGCTCTGCCCAACAAGTCCCGGCGCACTGCGGGCGATCCCAGCCCCAACGCTTCATCCGAAACGATGTCGGGACAATCCAGCAGGCCGATTCCGGTTTCGTCCAACGCCGGATCGGTTGCCACCAACGGCACGGCCAGTGATTGTTCGCTGCCGTCACGATTGTTGTATTGCAGGTGCGCCTTGGCGGGATCGGGGTCCAGCATCTCGGGAGGTTTACCGACCGCATCGCCGATGCGGGCCATCAACAAGCCCCACAATTCAACGTCGCTTTGCCAGGCACTGGGAAGCCACAAGACGAACCGATGAGTTCCCTGGTCGTTGTTCGCACCGCGCAAGGTTCGCAATCTTCCCGCCGGGCTCAAGAAGGTCGCGACCAGGCTGGTCTTGCCGCTGTTGAGCATTCCCGCCACCGCGACGGTCGGCCAATCGACTAGCCGTTCGGCGGTATGAAGCCGGCGGCCGGCAGCCAAGATGTCGTTGGCCGAGGTGACATCCAATCGACGCAACGAGTTCAGAAAACTCTCGCGGCCCTCGCTGGGATAAACGCGATCGATGGCGGCGCGGCGGTCGTCGTCTTCCAACAGAGACAACAAGCTGGACCAATCGATCGTTTTGGCAGATTGACGGCGACGCAGACCAAACATTATCACCTTGCCGTATCTTGGTTCTGCAGCCGGCGCGGCTGGCCCACCGCCCCGGCTTGGCCCCCAGCCGGCGTTTCCGTCGAAATGTCGGGATCGTCGCGCTCGGTGTGGTGAGAATCGGGCGAAGCCGTCCACTCGCTTTCGGCCGTTGCAATCACTTCTTCCCACCAGCGATAGGCGTCACCGGCGCTCCAATGATAGGCGTCCTTGCATTGCCGCAGCGCGTCGGCCAGGTCGTCAACACTTTGCGGCCGTTCCTGCGGATCCTTCCTCAAACAGCTCATCAAAACGTTTTGCAGGTCGTCCGGAAGCGGCATGCCGATTCGGTCACAGGGGCGCAATGGTTCTTCATCCAACTGCTTCAAACAAATATCAACCGCGATCTCTCCTTCGAATGTAGGCATTCCAGTCAACAGCGTGTACCCGACGGCACCGATGGAATACAGGTCGCTCCTTTCGTCGGCTGATCTCGCATCACGCACCGATTCAGGTGACATGTACATGGGAGTTCCCGTGATCGCATCGGACAGGGTCACTTCGGTCGATTCACGGTCAATTTCCTTGACCAAACCAAAGTCTAACACTTTGACCATGTCGTACAGCCCAGAACGCGCCGACACCAGGATATTGGCCGGTTTGACGTCGCGATGCACCAATCCTTGCAAATGGGCTTCGGCGAGCGATCCGCAGATCTGAAGCAGCAGGTGAATGACGCGTTGGGGTGATTGGCGGCCGTAGCGGTTGATCAGATCTTGCAACGTGATGCCATCGATGTATTCCATGACGTAAAAAAAGGCACCCTCCTTGGTTCGGCCGTAGTCGTAAATCGCGATCGTGTTGGGATGCCGCAATCGCGCGGTCAATTGGACTTCCCGTTCAAACCGTTGCACCGCCAGCGAGGTCGCTTCGTCGCCTTCCAGGACTTTGACGGCGACGTCTCGCTTCAACACATCGTGCCTTCCTCGATAGACCGCTCCCATTCCACCCTGCCCGATCAGCTCACCCAGTTGATATTGGCCCAACTGCCGCGGTGCCGGCCCGTCATCACCAGCTGGATCGCGCCGATGGCGAATGATCGGCAAAAGAAACCACCCGGCAAATCCTCCGGCGGCAACCAGGCCAGAAAGAATCAAAAGCAATTTCTGTAGCAGGTGCAGCGGCGCAAACGCTTGGGCAACCTCCATTTCCGTTGCCACGCCGATCCCGTAATCGGGCAGCCATTGCCAGGCACCCACCACCGGGACTCCCAGGTAACCGTTGTAGCCGGCAACATTTTCCCCTTTCGCACCACGCGTTGCTTGATCGGCCATCAACGTCAGCGGCTGCTCCTCCAACGACGATGAAGCCGCGGCGCCGGCGGTCAAATCAACACCGGGATCGCGGATGGAAACGTTCAGCAGGCTGGACGCCTGCGAGCTTTCGTCCAACAACCCGGCATCGCGAAGTTGATCTTCAAATCGACTTGGCGAGATCAAGATGCCCCGTCGATCAAAGGCATAGGTTTCGCCGCTAGCTCCCTGGTGTCCGACAGACAGAATCTCGGCGAATCGGTCCAACGGATCGATCATCAAGGCCAATGCACCCTCGGTGCGTCCGCCACGGGTGATCGGCGCCATCGCGCACATCAAGGCACCACCGCTTTGGGCAAAGTTTCCTTCGGTGGCAATCGGCACGACGCAACGAAACGGTCTGCAAACCGCCGGCCTGCGCCCTTGGATTTGATCGAGCGCGTCGGTGGGGATAGCAAGCGTTTTGCCAATCAGCATCTCGTGGCTGGAAGCAACGACTCGGCCGCCCGTGGTCAACAGCGCCCAACCAATAAAATCGCTCCGGTGGTCCTGGAATGAAAGCTGGCCGCTGAGATCTTGATACGCGACATCGATTTTTTGATCTAGCAGTGCTTGCGCGTCGGCTTGCAACAACGTCTTGGCGGACGATTGGATATTGTCATCAACGACCAATTCAGCCGCATCCTCGCGACGTTCGGCCAACCATGTCTCCAGCGTTCGAACACGGGCTGACAGATTCGATCGCAACGATTCACTGGCCAGGCGCTGGAGGGAACTGCGAACCATCAAGCAGGCCGTCACGGCAACCGCCACCAACAATAGCGCCGCCAAAGCAACAATGAGTCTGCTTGATCGGCGTGGTGACCAGTGGTCCCGCTGTGCTGGTGTGATTGGCGCGATAGGTTCGTTGTGAGAATGGGGTATCATCGAATCAAGATTTCGCCTCAAAATCTGTCTACCCATACTATTGTCGAAACCCGCACCCAACAGTAGAGGATAGCTAATATGGTAGGCCGGCTTGTCCCAAGTCGGCGATCCTGTATTTACCGACTTGGCGATAAGTCGGCCGACAATGAACTGCCGCTAAGAACTGAGGCAACATCCCGTGATGCTCCGATCCATTCTGCTCCTTTCCCTGTTCGTGGTTACAACCGCGAATCTTGCCGCCGCGGCGCAACAAACCTTGCCAAATATTGTGGTCATTTTTACCGACGACCAAGGATACAACGACGTCGGATGCTACGGCAGCGAAATCAAAACTCCGCATATCGACCGGCTTGCCCGGCAGGGTTTGCGGTTGACCCAATTCTATGCCGCCAGCAGCATCTGCACTCCGTCGCGATACGGGTTACTGACGGGGCGCTACGCGCATCGCTCCCAGGACAAGATGACCGGCGCGCTGATGTTCTTGGCGGAAGAGGACGCGAATCGTGGACTTCGGCCCGGCGAGGCGACCTACGTTTCCATGCTTCGCCAGGCTGGCTACCAAACTGCGCTAGTGGGAAAATGGCACCTCGGCCACGGAGACCGAAAGTTTTGGCCAACGCGACACGGGTTCGATACTTTCTTTGGACACACCGGCGGCTGTGTCGATTTCTTCACACTCAAGTACGGCAATCGGCCCGATTGGTACCGTGGCGATCAACTTGCTTCGACCGACGGTTATGCAACCGACGTGATCACCGAGGAAGCGATCAAGGTGCTGCGATCGGCGCGGCCGGCGACCAAGCCGTTGTATCTGCATCTTTCTTACAACGCGCCGCACTTCGGCAAAGGATGGAACGAGGCGCAGGCAACGACAGAGAACGTCATGCAACCCAAAGCGGATGACTTGCGGCAGGTTTCCGACATCCAAGATCCGCTCCGGCGTTCGTTTGCCGCTAAAGTCGTCGGGATGGATCAAAGTATCGGCCGATTGTTGCAGACACTGGATGATCTATCGATGACCGACAACACGTTGGTCATCTTCATGACCGATCACGGCGGCGATCCGGCATACGGAGGTTCCAACCAACCGCTTCGCGGCGGCAAGGCGACGCTGTTCGAAGGAGGCATCCGAGTTCCCTGCATTGTGCGTTGGCCCGGAGTCGTACCGGCCGGTGCGACAACCGACGCGGTGGCGTGTGCCGTCGACTGGCATGACACGTTTGCAGAAATCGTCGCCGCCCCCTTGGATCGGCAGGCAACCGACGGAGTTTCGATTTTGTCGGTGTTGAAGGGAGGTGTTTTCAAGCGGTCGCGAACTTTGGTGTGGAAGACCGGCGCCCATGCGCTGCTGGATCGAAAATCGTGGCACGCCGTTCGCCAAGGCGATTGGAAATGGGTACGCCCGCCAGGCGAAGCGGGCATGCTGTTTGATTTGAGCCGCGATCCAAACGAAACTGTCGACCTGGCCAAAGAAAGACCCGATGTCGCCAGGCGTCTGGAAGAACTCGCAGCGTCATAGTCACGTGTCGAAACCAACTTTGGCTCGATTGCGGCACACGCCATTCGAACAGGAAACCAAAAGAAGAGCACCATGCAACGTTTTCTTTTCACTCTCGGCCTGATCGTTGCCTCTTGTTCGTCGGTTGCGGCGCAGCGAGTGCCGTGGACAACCTCTCGCATCGTGGGATCGCCCGATCCGCCCAAAGAGTACCACGTGCAGCGAGTCTATCCGAAGTTGCAGTTTGACCAACCGGTCGAACTGATGCCGCTGGCAGGTACCGGCAAGATGATGTTGTTGGAAGTTGGCGGCACACTGTACACCTTTGACGACCACCCGGATTGCTCCCAAGCCGACCAGGCGATCGACCTGTTCCCGTTGATCGATAACTTTCAACGAGCGTTCGGATTTGCGGTGCATCCCAACTTCGCGAACAACCGGCAGATCTTCGTTGCGTACTGTGGCGGCCCGGTCGCTCGCGCCGACGGAACTCGGCTTTCCCGGTTCGTTCTATCCAACGACTCGCCCCCGCGGATCGATCCGGCCAGCGAAGAAATTTTGTTGACCTGGCCTTCGGGTGGTCACAACGGCTGCGCCATCCGGTTTGATTCCGACGGCCTGCTTTACTTTTCAGCCGGTGACGGTGCCCGTCCCTATCCTCCCGACGAATACGACGTCAGCCAAGACTTGTCGGATTTGCGAGCCACGATTTGCCGTATCGACGTCGATCGACGGGGCGATGAACTTCCTTACGCCATCCCCCAAGACAATCCCTTTGTCGATACACCCAACGCTCGCCCGGAGATCTGGGCATATGGTTTCCGCAATCCATGGCGTTTTACCATTGCCCCCAAAACCGATCGCTTGCTGTGCGGCGACGTCGGCTGGGAACTGTGGGAGTTGGTGTTCGATGTTCGCCGCGGCGGCAACTACGGCTGGAGCATCTTTGAAGGGCCGCAGCCGATTCGCAGCGATATCACGCCGGGGCCGACTCCGATCAGCAAACCGTTGGTTGCCTACCCCCACACCGTTGGCCAATCGGTCACCGGTGGGATTGTCTATCGCGGCAAGATGCATGCCGATCTTCAGGACGTTTATCTGTACGGCGACTATGTGACCGGATTGCTTTGGGGGCTGAGAGACAACCAGGATCAAGTGACGTGGAATCCAGTCTTGGCCGAGACAGGTCTGCGAATCATTACGATCGCGGAATCTCGCGATCACGAATTGCTTGTGGTGGATTATGACGGCGGCATTTATCGCCTGATCAAGAATCCGATCGCCGACAAACCGAGCGATTTTCCTCGTAAGTTGAGCGAGACTGGGTTGTTCGAATCGACTCGGTCGCTCAAGCCCGCCGCCGGGGTGATTCCTTATCAGCTTGCCGCCACCGCTTGGCAGGATGCCGCCAGCAGCCAGTTTGTTGTTGGACTTCCGGGTACCGAAGCCATCCAGGTCAATGTGCGACAGCGCAATTGGCAATACCCGACCGGAACGGTGTTCGCCAAAACTCTTTCCAAGCCATTGGCCCACAACGGCTCGACATCGGAAAGAAAACTGGAAACTCAAATCCTGCATTTCAACGGGATCGATTGGCAACCTTATACCTACGCCTGGAACAAGGACCAGAGCGACGCGCTGTTGGTGGAAGAAGCCGGAACGTCGCTGCAATTGCCGGACGGATCAAGCTGGAGAATTCATCATCGCAATGAATGCCGGGCATGCCATTCGCGTCAGCATGGCGGCGCAGTTGGGTTCACCTTTGCCAATCTGGATCTCCCCGCCACCGGCAACCAGGCGACCAGCCAAGTTGACCAGTTTGTTGATCAGGGTGTGCTGAATCGACACGCGCCAAAAAACTGGAACGTCTCCGCCATGGTCGATCCGGCGGATCGGTCCGCCGATTTGGAAAAACGTGCCCGTTCCTATCTGACCGCCAACTGTGCCCACTGCCATAGCCGCGGCGGCGGCGGAACGGTTCCGTTGGACCTGCTGTATTCGAATCGTTCTGACCAAATCAACGCGATCGACGTCGCGCCGATGCAGGGAACCTTCGGCGTCGATGACGCCAAAGTGATTCGGCCCGGCGATCCTTACCGATCGATTCTGTACTACCGCATGGTGACAAGCGGCGCCGGTCACATGCCGAAGTTGTGGTTGCGAGACAACGATCCGGCGGGATTGAAATTGATTCACGATTGGATCGTTTCGCTTCCGCCAGGCGATTCGGTTGCTCAGGAGACTGCCACGACCAAGGCATTCGAGAACACATCATCAGCTTTGCGGTTGTTTTCGCAGTTGATGTTTGATGATCGCGACAGCGCGAAAGCGACGGCGCTGGCACGGGCGGCTGCTGATCAGCAAAACGCGGTCACCGCGGCGATCTTCGAACGCTTTTTGCCGCCGGATCAACGACGCAAACGGCTGGGTGACCAGATCGATGCGGAAAAGATTTTGGCGATCCAAGGTGACGCCGGACGGGGGCGAGAGGTTTTTGCGAATACTCGGCAAAATCAATGTTCCAATTGCCACCGTCTGCAAGGGGGCGGCCAGTCGGTGGGCCCCGACTTGGATGGAATCGCCAAAAAACGATCTCGGCAGCAGCTGTTGCAAAGCATCCTGGACCCGTCCCGCGAAATGGAACCAGCCTTCCGCAGCTATTCGGTGTTGATCGACGACGGCAGTGTGGTGACCGGCTTGAAAGTATCGGAAAGCCCAAAACTCCTCGTCGTGCGCACTGCCGATGGAAAAGACGTACGAATCGCCAAGGAGTCGATCGAGTCTTTCAAAGTTCAACCTCAATCTCTGATGCCCAGCAACCTGGCCGCCCAGATGACCGGGCAAGAGCTGGCTGACTTGATTGAGTTTTTGTCGCAGTTGAAGTGAGTATCGCTTGAATTACTTTGGCCGTTTGGTGCTGGTGCGGACCAATGCGCGCAGGATCGATACGATGGCTTTGAGGTTCATCCGATCTCTCTCCGATAGTGTTGATCTGCTAAATTGCGGCCTTTTCAACGAATCAAAGGGCGAATCCGGCGGTAGCCAGACATCCAAAATCGACGAAAGGCAAAAAAAGAAGAATCGATGTCTGAAGGGTTTCCCCTGTTGCTGAAGCTCGAATCGGAGACTCATTCCTCGCGACATTGGCAGGTCCATCCTCCGGAACAACTTGTCATCGGCCGGGCGAGTGTCTGTGATATCCAGGTGGACGATTTGAACGTTTCGCGGCAACACGCCGTTTTGTCGTTTGACCGCGGACATTGGTACTGTCAAAACGTCAGCCGTAACGGAACGTTCTTTGAGGATCGGCCGTTCGAGACGATGCAGCTTCACGACGGAGTCGTTTTTCAGTGTTGTCGAAACGGTCCCCAGTTGCGGGTGAGGTTTCCCAGCCCGTCCGAAACTTTAGAACTGCAAGCACCGGGCAGCGTGTCGATCTGTTTGAGGCTCCTTCCCTACGGCAATGATTCGGCCGAACGGATGTTGTGGGACAGGTATTTTCACCGAGTCACCCTGCTTGCGAAAAAACGGTTCGGCGGCCGGCCGCGCGGCGCTAGCGACGAAGAAGACGCCGCGATCTGTGTCTTTCAAAAGCTATTCGACGGTGTCCGGCAGGGAAGGTATCCGCAGCTGTCCGACCGAAACAGCCTGTGGCGATTGCTGGCCACGATGACCCATCGGCAAGCCGGTGAACTATTGCGTCACGAAAACCGAGCCAAACGTGGCGGTGGAAAAGTTTGGCGTGAAGCCGACACCCAGCAGAATGATTCGTCGGAAATTTTCGGGATAACCGGTCTGCCAACCGCCGAGCCGACACCGCAAGATATTGTCGAATTGGGAGAGCAAATCGAACTCTATTTTCAGAAGCTCGATGAAGAACTGAGCAGCGTCGCGCTGTTGAAGCTGCAAGGCTACACCAACGAGGAGGCAGCCGAAGCACTAGGAGTCACATCGCGAACAGTAGAAAGGCGGCTGCAGAAAATTCGCGGACTCTGGTCACCGATTGGGGAGTGAATACCACACCCGTCCTTCTTATTCAAAAAAATCGCCCGCCTGATCAAACTCGAGCGGTTGTGGATCACTGATCACTTCCAGATCGTCGCGCGCTTGGGCTTCTTGCCAGAAAGCTTCGCTGCAACCGAGTTGGGCGATGTGCAGGGTGTCTTGAATCCGCATCCATTTCACTTTCGACACCGGTGTCCGGCCGACCTGCGACATCACCGCCTGCAACACTTCGCGATCGCAGTCAAAACTGATCGGCAGCGCGCCGGCGGTGGCATGCCCGCTGGTCACACAATTGATCCGCGTGATTTCGTTATCGATCGCCTGGGCGACTCGGCGGTGGCAATACTCCGAAGCTCCCACGCCGCACGCGTTTCCCGCTGATTTCTTGGTCAACGATCGCACATAGATCTCGCGAATTTTCGGAAACTCGTTCGGTCCGGCGCAGCGGTCGCTCGACTTGCGTCCGATCACGTTGGTGTCCATTCCCATGCCGCTGATCTCTTTGCCAATCTGATCGACGATCAACAAGTCAGCTCGGTCGAACGGCAAGCGGGGCATCCGCCCACGGGCGATTTCCAACAGTTCGGGTTCTTTGCTCAGAAAATCCCGAGGCTCGATCGCCTCGATCTGCGACGTTTGATCCAGTGCGTCTTCGACGATCGCCAGTCCCAACGTGATCGGCATCTTCGCGACGATCTGCGGAATGACCTTGGGCAACAAACGGTCCAGGCTGTAGTCGTATTCGGGAAACGCTTGATGGTAGGTCTGCGCGCCGCGATGTTTTCCCAGTCCGATCATCATCATCTTCGACAGTCCACTTTCGATCGTTCCCGCCAATCGCGTATGCGGCTTGATTCGGTTGACCACGATCACGTGATCGGCTTGGCTGCAAGCATGATCGAAGTGGATGTCGATCCCGTCATCGGTGGTTCCCACCAACACGGTTTCCATCGACGAAACGATCGGGCAGTGCATCGATTGCTGGTCGATCCCAAAGGACGCCAGCATGGCGGCCTGGCCCGGACCGGTCGCGCCACCGTGGCTTCCCATCGCCGGGACGACAAAGGGGGATCCGCCGATCTGAGACACAAAACGAACCACCGTGGCGATGATGTCGGCAATGTTGGAAATTCCGCGGCTGCCTGCGGTGATCGCGACCGATTGGCCGCGGCCGATTTTTTCGGCTAGGTTTGCTTGCCGCAACGATTGTTCCACCGCCTGGGGAACATCGTCGATCGCGCGGGAGGCAAATTTTTGACGAACGCGAAAAAACTTGGGCAATTCTGGATTCGGTGAGGTCACGGCGAGCGAAGCTCCAGTGGATTGATCGATAGGTTGGGACGCAGCTTTTTCAGTCTTGCCAGCCCCGCTGCCGTGACCTTGGTTCTCTGCAGGTCGACCGATTCCAATTTCGGCATTTTGGCAATCGGCTCGATGGAAGCATCGGAGACCTTCGATCCGGTCAACCACAACACGGCAATTTCCTTGCCGCCGGCAATCGCATCGATCAGCGAATCGTCTACCGCCGTGAAGCTCAAATCCAACTCCTGCAGATTCGTTGCTTTGCCCAGCCAATCGTTCAAGCCACGATCGACCGCGGTCAGTTCCAGCGACAGTTGCTGCATCGATGTCGGTTCGGGCACCAAAGCGCGAACGATGTCATTGTCGACCGACGCCAACCGAGACAGGTCGAGCCATCGCAGCGATGACGAAGGACGTATTTTTCGCAAACCGGTTGCCGTGACATCGCAACCGGCCAGGCACAGCCGAGTCAGTTCGCTGCGCACGGGATTGTCGCCCAGATGGTCATCATCAATGCGCAGAAATTGATTCAGCCGCCGCTCGGGTTGATCCGGCAGGCTGCCCGCGGGGAGGTCTGTCTTGATCTTGTAGGCCTGGGCAAGTTGTCCATAGATCCACCGCCGCGCCGCTGTGTCGCCGCCGTCCATCAAGTGATGAGTCTGCGCGATCGCATGGGCATAAAATCGGGCCAGGTCTGGGCGTTGTTGCACGGCGACTCGGCCGTCCCTGGTCAGTTCGTCCATCGGCATCATGTCGCCCCCGACCAACATTCGATAGCGAGCGAATTGCAGTCGCGACGAATCCCAGCCGCCAACGGTTGCCAACTGGCTGCCGACATCCAACGATTCAAAATATCCGGCGATCCCTTCGATCAGCCAGAATCCGGACTGTTCAGCAGGCATTCCCCTGCCCAGTCCGCTGCGGGTTGCCTCGCGAAACAACTGGTGCACCATTTCATGTCTCCGCGTGGCCGCATCGTCAACGTCGGCCGGATACAGAAAGGTGGTTTGGTTTTGGTCACTGTAAAACCCCGTCGACCGCTCGATGCCAGGAATGATCGGGGAAAGTTTCTGTCGGTACTCCGCCGCATTACGAAACAAGACGACTCGCAACTTGCGGCGAATCGTGATTCGTGCCGGCCGCCTTTTCAAGTATTCGACGACCGATTGATCGGGCGAAAGGCCAGCCAGATTTGTCTGAACTTGTGCGCCCGCTTCCCAGAGCGGAAAAAACATCTGAGTCCAGACCCAGTAACAACGCTCTAAGTCTTGGGCAACGTGCTGGGCGGCCTGGGGGGCGGCGCGAGTGTAGATGGTGAAATGGGGCGTCTCGATTTGCTGATAGCTGCCAACTCGCCAGCCGAGCCACGACGGTGCCGATCGGCCTCGTCGCGGCGTCACATTAGCGGCGCCCCGGAGGGGCAAACCAAGATATCGCCGGATTTCGGCGCTGGTCGGATCGGCATGAAGGGCTCGCCACAGCCGAATGTAGCCGTTCCAGCCCGCTGCGGCTCCCTCTCCAAACGCTTGGTCGGCGAACGTGCCCGCCGGAGCGATCTCGTCGTTCGCCCCATCGCCGGCCGGGGGCACAAAGCAAGTGGTGCGGTCTTTCGCCGTTGAAATGGTCCGGCTACCCGCTTCGCCCGACGGGTCTTCGGCGGCAACACACTGCGAAAATAGCGCCAGGGCGACCAGCGCGGGCAGGAATCGATTCATGTTCTGCATCATGCTCCAACTCCCACTACACTGTGTCCGCGACTATTCTGTTGCTGGGTTTTGTTCGGAAATAACTTCGTTGTTTGAATGACACCACTCCCAAGATCACCCTCCCTCTGGGAGGGTCGGACGCGGTAGCGGCCGGGGAGGGCATGGTGTGCGAACCCTCTCCGGGCTCGAGAGCCCGACTCTCCCAGAGGGCCCAGAGGGAGAGTGTTGTCAAATGACGAAGTTATTTCCGAACAATTCCCCATCGTTCCTTCTAACCACGACGGCATCTCCATGCGAAGGCTGCTTCCGGCAATCTGCGTCTCCATTGTGACTGGAATTCTACTGTGCGGGAATGTTCGCAGTGCCCCGCGCAATGTTTTGTTCATCATTACCGACGACGAAAGCCCCACACTTGGTTGCTACGGCGACACCGCCGCGGTGACTCCGGCGATTGACGCAGTCGCCCGTGACGGCCTGGTTTTCCGAAACGCGTTTGCCACCACCGCCTCTTGCAGCGCCAGCCGCAGTGTGGTGATGAGCGGACTGCACAATCATCGCAATGGACAATTCGGACACCAGCATCACTATCATAAGTTTGCATCGTTTCATGACGTGGTCGCCTTGTCGCTGCCGCGAGTGATGGCCCGCGCCGGGTACCGGACCGGACATATCGGAAAGTACCACGTTGCGCCTGAACCGGTTTATCACTACGAGACTTACCTGAAGGGCAACGGACGCAACGCCGTGGCGATGGCCGAGGCGAGCCGCGAGTTCATCACTGCGGCGGATGAGCGGCCTTTCTTTTTGTATTTTGCGACGTCCGATCCGCATCGCGGCGGTGGCAAGGACCAGACGTCCAAGCTGGAACTGAAAGCGGATCTGTTTGGCAACAAGCCAAAACGCGGATCCCATACGGGAGTCAAGGAGGTCTTTTTCGATCCGGCCGACGTGATCGTCCCTCCCTTTTTGCCCGATACGCCCGAAACTCGCGAAGAGCTGGCGCAGTACTACCAATCGTGTGCGCGAATCGATTCTGGTGTCGCCCGCCTGGTACAGATTTTGAAGGAGGCGGACCTGTACGACAAAACCTTGATCGTCTTCACCAGCGATCACGGGATGGCGTTTGCCGGTGGCAAGACCACGGTCTACGAAGGCGGTTTGCGAGTCCCGATGGTGGTTCGAGATCCTTACCAGACCAAACGTGGTGTGGTTTCCGACGCGTTGGTCAGCCATATCGATATCACGCCGACGCTGCTCGATTTTGCCGGCGGACTGGACCCGAAAACCAACGGCCCCAAAAATCCAATCAACCCCGCCAAGTTCTGGGCTGAGCGTGGTGAGGCGCTCAAAGAGAATCGAAACGGCAACAAGAAGTTCGAATCGTATCACGGCAAATCATGGATGCATTGCCTGGCCAATCCCGACCAGCCACATCATGAAACGATCTTTGCCTCGCATACATTCCATGAAATTCAAATGTACTACCCGATGCGCGTGGTTCGCGATACGAAGTACAAACTGATTTGGAATATCGCCCACCCGCTGCCCTATCCTTTCGCTTCCGATTTGTGGGCGGCCAGCAGCTGGCAGGCGCAATGGGCCAAGGGAAAAGACGCGTCCTACGGAAACATGACGGTCGATCGCTATGTCCAACGACCTGAATTCGAGCTGTTTGACATACAGGCCGACCCCGACGAAACGACCAACCTGGCCGAAAGCGAAGGACACAAGGATGTGTTGGAAACCTACAAAGCAAAGCTCAAGGCCATGCAAAAGAAGATGGACGATCCCTGGATCATGAAGTGGAACTACGAATGATCGGTCCTTCGTAGGCCGACTTGTCTGAACCTCGGCAAGTGTCGGCCGGTTCTCCGAACCGGCTAGGCGATAGCGACTTCGGAGAAGTCGCCGACGTACAGATCGCCGACTTGGGACAAGCCGGCCTACTGTTTTGGCGATCAGGGGAGCGTCAATTCGACTCTTCTGTCGTTTCCTACCTGGAATGGCAGTTGCTGAGCTCGGCCATCTCGCTGGTAGAACAGCTCGCCTTTCTCGCCCGCTTTCCAGGCAGAAAATTTTACTTCTCCGCTTGCGTCGGTCACTTTGTAAGTCGATTTCATGTGGAGGTGATAATGGAGATACGGAGTTTCACGGCCAGACTCTCGCTCGTTCGGGCAAACTTTTAGTCCCTCGATCAAGTCGCCATTGGCATCACGGAAGATAAAAGTCACCGGCTCGGCGGGCTCGGCCCGCAGCGTGATCGGTTCTTGGGCCGAGCCGTCTTCGACGACTCGGTAATCGCTGACCATCGCGTAACCTTCTTCGATCACGGTCAACAATACCGCGTATTGCCTTTTGCCGGGGGCGAATTCGTCGAAGGCGAAGTGACCTTCGTCGTCGGTTTTCGTTTCCAATCCGTCCTGACGAAACCGGCCCCCCGGCCACGTCTTGCGAACCGCCATCACGCGGACGTTCGCCAGGGCTTTCCCATTGATGTCGACCACCTTGCCCCGAATCGATACCGGCGGTCCTGCTGGTTTTGACTTTTCCGGCGGTGTGTAAGTGACCGAGACGCTTCGCTCCGCGGAAACTTTGATCGAATGTTCGGTGACTTTATCGTGCATCCGAACCGTCAAAACGCCGGTTTCGCCAGGCAACCAGGAGGAGAAGGTGACTTCGCCGCGCGCATTCGTTTTCTTGGCAAAGTCATCGATCTGCATCGCGTAGGTGAAATGTTCGACGTTGTCGGTAGTGGTGCGGCTAGACGGCAGTACTTCCAAGCCAACGACCGGTTTGCCGTCGGGATCGCGCACCGAAATGGTGACCGGCTTGGTGCGAACCGCCTTCAGCCGAACCGGATCCTGCTGCGAACCATCCTTCACAAACTGATAATGGCTCACCATGCTGCTCCCTTCTGGCACGGCGGCGACCAGGTAGGCGTAGCGATCTCCGACGCCCGCGAAATCGGCGAACTGGAATCTCCCCTGCTGATCTGTCTCCGTTTTCAAAGACTGTTGACGATATCGTCGATTCGGCCACGTCTTTTGAATCGCCAGCACCGTCACTCCCGCTAGCGGCCGGTCGTTTTCGTCGACGACGTCGCCCGCAACCGTGATCGATTTTGTATCGGCTGGCGCCTGCGCCAACGGCCCATGAAAAAGCAAACCGACCACCAGCAGGCCTGCCGCCGCGATCAGCCCTGTAAGCCACGAGGTTCGCGTTTGCCGAGCCGAGACCTCGATGGCAGCAGTCTCCCGGAGGTCTTGCACATTCGTTTGACTGGTTTGAACCTTCTTGTCGTACCGCTTGGCCAATTTGGTGATGTGTTTCGGTTGTTCGTGGGAGTCAGGATTTTGTGTGTGGGCCAAGCATTTTTCCAAATCACCGGCAAGTTCTTCGGCCGATTGGTAGCGATTTTTCGCATCCGCTTCGTGCAGTCGGTCGATGATTGCCGCCAGCCAATCGGGAACTTCGGAGTTGATCTCCGAAATCGGGATGGGCGATGCTGCAACAATCTGGCTCAATAGCTCGTAGTCGGTATCGGCGGAAAAGGGTGGCCGACCGGTACACATCGCGTACATCACGCTGCCCAGGCTGAACAGGTCACTGCGGTGGTCCACTAAGTCGCCTCGCACCTGTTCGGGCGACATGAACGGCGGCGTTCCGGCGACCACACCGGTACGAGTCAACCGCTTGTCACCATCGGTATGAACCAGTCCAAAATCGGTGACCCACACTCGTTCGCAGCCATCATTGAGCAGGATGTTTGCCGGCTTGATATCTCGATGGACCAAACCGTGGCGGTGCGCGGCGGCCAATCCTGACGCGATCTGCCCGGCGATTCGCAACACCTCGTTGGTATGCAGCAATCCGCGGCGGTCGATTCTCTTTTGCAACGAATCACCGCGCAGGTAGGGCATGGTGAAGTAAGGGATGCGGACGTTTTCTCCTCGCCGGTCCCATTCCACCTCCGCCACACCATAGATCTCAATCACACTTTCGTGAACAATCGGCGCCGCGGCGCGCGCTTCGCGGCGAAACCGCTCCTGCGCCGGCTCGTCATGCCAATGGCGCGGTGAAAGCACTTTCGCTGCCACGAAACGCGCCAGAGCAGGATCAAACGCTTTCAACACGATCCCCATTCCCCCGGCACCGACGACTCCGCAAATTTCCAACGGCCCCAGCCGGCCCAACATGCGAGGATCGTCGGTCGGATCGAGCGCGTCGATCAGTTCGTGAATCCCCGGTGGCATGGCCGGCGAAGCGGACGAAGGAGCGAATTCGTCCAGTCGGTCCCAATCGTCTTCATCATCGCGCAGGTAGTCGTGGGCGACCCGCCACGTTTCGGGGCTGGCCGCCTGCGCCACCAACTCGAACCGACAGTTCTCACACTGTTCCAAATGGTCTTCCAGCCCCACCGTTTGAGATTGCGAAAGTTCGTCAACCAACAGCGCGGTGATACTCGATTGGTTGCAACCCGATTTGACCGTTTTCACTTTTCGTCTCCGTTGGATGAAGAAGTTGTGGTGGGCTCGCCGTCGCAGTCCAACTCGCGAACCGTTTCTTGCAGACGTCGCATCACGCGACTGCGGGCGGTGTAAATCGAACCGGCGCTGCGGCCCAGCGATCTGGCAACCTCGCCTATCGAAAGACCCTCGACCGTCGTTCGCCAGAACGCCTGCCAGGTGGTCTCCTCGAACTGTTGCCGCACCTTTCTGGCTGCATGCCGAAACAGTTCGCGGTGGTACTCGTTGTCCAACTCCTCGGCCTCGTCGCACTTGGCTGGCTGCTGCTGCAATCGGGCAACCATGCTGGAACCGCCGTGGGCGGTGTCGGCGCGGCGTCGCCGGTACATCGATACCGCCTGGTTACGGGCAATCCGCGCTATCCAGGTCCGAAATTTCGCCTGGCCCGAATCGGGCTGCCAATCACCGATTTTGTCGGCGACGGCCGCCAGAACCGTTTGCGACAAATCGTGCGCATCGGCTTCCTGCAAACCTCGATGTCGGCCAAAGCGATAAATCACCGGCTGATAAATCGCCACGAAGTCATTCCACGCTTCAGCGTTGTCGTGGTCTCTGACCTGCATCAGCAGACTGAGTCGCGTGGTCGGATAGTTGGACATTCCCGGCACCTTTCGGTTACATACTCGCCGATCGATGTTCGATCTGTCAGCTTTCGCAGATTTCTTCGCCACAAAATAAGAAAAGACGCGAAAAGGTTTTCGTGTCTTTTGGTGCTTTTTGTGGCGATCTCCCCAGGCTCCTTTGGCCTTCACCGCCACGCGGGACCCTCGTGGCGCCAGCGACCACCTCATCCCTAAACCCCGAAAAAACCGCCATTTGCGGAAATTTTCGCCAAAACTGGCGGGCGGCTTTGTTGTCTTCCGGGTTAAGGGTACCCACCTCACAGGCGAAAAAAATACCACTCGCCAAGCAAAAAGCTGCACGGAGAAAAAACGATGAAAAAGCTCATGTTGATCGCCCTGATGGCCCTGCCCACAACCGCCTTCGCCGTCGAAAACCCCGGCAAATTTGAAGCCTACAAACAACGTCGCGCCCAGCGGCACGCCTACGCCCTGGAAGCTCGCCGAGCTTACAACGCCAACAAGGGACCGCACGTTTATCGCACCGCGGCGGCATTGAACGTCAAACCGTTTATCGCGATTGAACAAGGTTGGGTTCCGCAACCGCCGATTCCCGTGATCGTGCGGCCCGTCATCGGATGGCCCTACTACGGACCGACTCAGCACACTTCGCACGTTCATCACTATCCGGTCTACGACTCAGCCGCGACCGCGACTGTGAAACCGGCCCGCGCCGTTTTCCGTGCGATCCGATGAGTGAACGTCAACTGTCGGCCAGTTCAATCGAGCTGGCTGCGACTGTCGGCCAGTTCTCCGAACTGGCTACGAAGCGACTTTGGAAAAGTCGCCGACGTCGGAACTGGCTTGCGAAAAGTCGCTGACGGTCAATCGTCGATCATCAGTTGGATTTCCGTGAGATACTTCTTAGGGTTCCCGCGAAAGATCATTCCGGGGCCCTTCAGGTAAACTTCTCGCGTCGGCGATTGGAATTTGATTTGATTGTCGTTCGCGTACTGAATGATGGCTTGATAGGAACCGCCCAACTGATCGTAGGGGCCAAGATGTTTGAGTGCTAAACAGCGGCCCCCTGGAAGCTGGCGAACCGAAATTTCGTCGGTTGATTCCCCTTGGCGTACCGGCATGCAGACTTCATAGTCGGCGTCGTTCTCTCGGTACTGGGAGTCATAGCAAAGCAACATCGCTTTCCCACACAAGTGACGGCCGAATTTGCGTCCGATTTTCGCGAACCCTTTCCCACAATCACTGTACTTGCCCTTCATGCGGATGCCGGCGATCAACGTGGGTGGAACCGATTTCTCTTCCACTTGAAATGGTGAGTCCGTCATTTTATATAGCTCCGCAATACCTTCACCGGACTGGCTCCGCAGGACAGCGGATCGGCTGACGGCGGAGAGATTGGCCGACTCCAATCCCGATGAAGGTGAAGAACACAACCGACTCGGCGCGAACCGGGCCGAGAAAAGAAACGCAGGTCATCGACCAGACCAAATACCAGAGGGCGATGAAACTGATCATCCAGCCCACTCGGCCGGCCCCTAGGAGGTCTTGCACGTTCGTTCGACCGGTCCCTGGGAGGTCTTGCACGTTCGTTCGACCGGTCCCTGGGAGGTCTTGCACGTTCGTTCGACCGGTCCCTGGGAGGTCTTGCACGTTCGTTCGACCGGCCCCTGGGAGGTCTTGCACGTTCGTTCGACCGGCCCCTGGGAGGTCTTGCACGTTCGTTCGACCGGCCCCTGGGAGGTCTTGCACGTTCGTTCGACCGGCCCCTGGGAGGTCTTGCACGTTCGTTCGACCGGCCCCTGGGAGGTCTTGCACGTTCGTTCGACCGGGCGACCCGCTGCCCCCTTCCAGCAACAGAAACTGAATCACCAGACTGAGGATCGCCACCACAAAGAGCAGCATTCCAATCAGACCGGTCGACGCCAGGACCTGCAGATAGATGTTGTGGGCGGTGTGGTTGGTGAAGATATTCCACACCTCGACCGCGCCGCCCTCGCTGGTCACGAAGTATCCGTGGCCGATGATCGGTGACTTGATGTATTCGTTCCAGATCGCCGACCACATTTCGGAACGTCCGGAAACCTCACGAATCTCGTCAAGCGATTGGCCCCTGGCGAAATACTGGGCGCCGCTGCCTGCCGATTTGGACACCCATTGCAAACCGGGATCGAGCGCAATCACCCCCACCAGCACCACGGCGGCCGACACCAGCCCGATGGCACGCTTGCGGTTGTCGCTGAACAGAAAAACGACCAGTCCCGAAATCAGGATCGCCAACACCGTCGAACCGCGACTATTGGAGTAGTACATCACTGCGCTGTGAACCGCCACGGTCGCCAAGCAGAACCGGGTGGACCAACGAAGCTGTCCGATCACGCGGGCCATGACCGTGATCAGTAGGCCAAGAGAGGCGGCGGATCCGGAAGCTGTGGGATGCACGACCCCGTCGGCGCCGGAATCAACCAGCTCGCGTTCCAATCCGGAATGCGCCGGAAAGCACAAGTGAATGGCAAGTACAAAGGCGCTGAAAGCCAGCATCACATTCGCCAGCGCCTTCAACACTCGCGAAACCATCTCGTTGTCGTAGCAGATCATCCCAACCGCGATGGCATAGACCAGCAAAGCGGCCAGCCCGCCTGCCTGGCCAATGGTCACTGCCTTCAGAGGCGACCAGACAACACTGAAAATGGACCAGGCCAAGTACATCACAAAGGGCATCAGCGGCGACAGGACCCGTTGAAACAGCGGTTGTCGAAAACAGGAAACCAACAGGTAGGTGCCGTAGACACACACGTAAGCTAGGATCATCAGCTTGCTGATCGCCAACACATCCAAGAAACGCAGTGCCGAAGGAACCGGCCGGCCGGGGACCGTGAAGGTCATGACGGGCAGCGTCGCCATTGCCAACACTGCAAATCGCTTCATCGCTCGGGCATGATCCGATCGTGCCCAAAAGGTGTGGCTGATCTCCGACGGCAATCGTTCGGCAGGAGCGGCAAGATCCGAGGCTGGAGACGACATTGCTGTTTGAGTTTCTGGGGCGAGCGTCGTACTCCAGCCCAGCTATATTGCTTTTTTCGATCAGGAATTAGCGAGGCTTGACGGTGGCAGCCGGCGTTGCGGCAACCGGTTCGGCCAGCTCGTTGGACGCCACCGACACACCAACATCACGGCTTGACGTTTCACCGGCCGGTAAATCGAGTTGGACCACGTGATTGCCGCCGATGTCGGTGTCGACCGCGATCAACGATGAATGCAATTTCCAAGTATGAAGAAGCAAAGGAAAACCAACCGCCCCCAACAGGGCGGCGAAAACACCGAAAATCGCGCAGAATTTTTTATCGGGCGTGACGGGCCGGTGTTCCAGACTGGCCGGCTGCACGATGTTCACGCTGGTGATTCGCTGCTGCTCCAAAACGTCGTCCAGTCGTGCCTGTTCCAGCTTCTCGGCGTGTCGGGCATAGCGAGCTTCCAGGATCTGCACGTCGTTCATCAACGACCGAACCTTCTTCTCGTTCGTATTGAGCAACGCGATCTCGCCCAACAGGTCGGTTTGTTCCACGAGCAACGCTTTCTTCTTTTCGGCCAGAGCTTCCAGAGACGCCTGTTGCAGCAAGCTTTCTTCCAACATTCGCTGATAAGCCGGATTGACAGTACGGGTGACCTCGTCACGTTCCACCTGTTGCTCGCCAAAAATTTCTTGCAACTGCGCGAGCTGGCGCTGAATCGCCTCCAGCTTGGGATGTCCTTCTTTCAGCTTGCTGGCCAGGTCCTTTTCCAGCGTTTCCATTTCGAACAATTGGGCCCGCATTTCGTCCAAAGACTCGTTGGCTTTGCCCGTCACCTCTTCAATATTCGGTTCCACTGCACCGGCAAGTATCTCGGACAATTCGCGGACTCGAGACTGAGTCGCAGCCAGCTCGCCTTCGACTTCCAATAGCGAACCGCGAAGTGTCGACAACTGGTTTTCCAGTAACTTCTGTTGTCCTTCGATTGTCACCAAATTCGAATCGCTCTTGACGGCTCGAAGCTGCTCGCGAGCTGTTTCGAGTTCTTGTTTCAGGGTCCCGTCTTGTTCGGCAAAAAATTCGTAGGTGCCCTGAGTTCGATTCACTTTGACGTGCAGACTGAGGTAGTTGTCCAACCAGGCATTCACCACCGCCTGGGCCGCTTCGGGCGACTTGGCTCGATACTCAATCGACACCACGCTCGATTCGCTGGGTGCCGAAATATTGATGTCGTTGCGAAGCGCCCGCATGGCCCGTTCACGGTCGGGGATCGGATCGATGGTAGCCAGTTTCTGTTTCACTGGGGCAAGCAAGCCAGAAACGAGACCGGGTGGCGAATCTTGTTCACTGCTAGCGTCAACGGTTGCCTCTTCAAGCTCGCCTCCCAACACCATTTCCGGGCCGACGTGATCGACCACTCGTTCGATCAAGGTCGCGCTGTGCATCACACCGATCGCGGTTTGCATTTCGTGTTCGCGGGTTTGCAACAGGTTCAGCTTGTCGCCCACAGAACTTGCCGTCGGATCCAGGCTGACGCTTTCACGTCCCACCCTCAGCAACAGTTTTGCTTGAGACCGATAGACTCGCGGGTAGTACAGAACCACTGCCACGGTCAGGGCAATGGTGGCGGCGAACACCAGGAAAGAGAGAAACCAATGTTTCTTGACCGCATCGATCCACTGAGAAAACGAAGTTTGCATTGCATCACACGATGGTTGAAAAGCAGCCGGAGCATCATGCCATGCTAACCGCCAGTCTTGGAAAGAGAACGCCCATGTCTCTGCTGGATACTTTCGCTGACAACCCTTACCCCCATAACCGTTACTCTCGTCACCAGCCGACCGGCTTGCCAAGGGTCTTGCGACAAGCTTCGCCGGGTTTCCGGCAGGTCTTGCACCGAGGATCGACGCGTCTAACGTGTGGTTTCGAACCTCGAAGGTGATTTTATTGGTGGTGCCAACTCGGTCCAAACCGATGCTGCGGGGCGATCGCGGAAGGGGCATCCTAGCGACATTCGACCAAATCATTGTCAGCGGCACCAATTTTGCCACCTCGGTGATGGTTGGTCGAGTCGCCGGGGCGGAGAAACTGGGGCTTTTTGCGATTGGTTTCTCGGTGATGGTGATTGTCGCCAGCGGCCTACCGATTCGGCAGACGCCGCGCCGACCGCCGTTTCGGCTTAAACGTCGCGGTATCGTTCTACAGCGTGTTTGGTCGCCCAGCCGAACAAATAATCGTATTCGGTCGATCGAAAAGCAGTCTCGTTCAAGCGTACCGAAGACCGCACCCGCTGGAAGAATTTTCCGGGTAAGAAGGAAGCGGTCCTGACAGATAGGCCCGTGGCGACGCTTCGCAACCAGATCCTTGACTGGTGCTTTCGGATCGTTGACCCATGGCGGCTGCGCAGTTGAGCCATGTACTGGTGAAAATCATCGAGTGATTTGGGCGACAGAAACGTTCGCCGATCGAACATCAATACCGACGCCGCTTTCTTTTCGCCGCCAAACATCGAATCGTCGACGCCCGCCTCCGAAAGGACTCGCCGGCAAAACGGTTTGTCGTACTTGCGGCCCGAATACCAGTTCTTCATGTCGTCCGACAGGTTGACTCGATAGATATCTCCGCCGCTGCGCAGACCCATCGTCGGCAACGGCAAATTCAAAAAACCGGCCCACAATCGATACTCGCTCCGCGACAACCCGGATTGATCGGCTCGGAGAAGTTCCGTCAGCGGTCTTTCACGGCGCGCCCAGGCGCCGGCAGCGTATCCGGTCAACAGCACTCGTCCAGCCAGAAGCGGTTCGGCACCGCGAAAGAAAACGTCCTCTCCTTTGGCATCGGCGGCAAGAAAGGGTACTTCCGCCAGTCGCTGCGACTGCCAACGATCGCGACTGACCGAGTGAACCTTCAAGCCCAGTTTTTTTCCGATCGGGGCTCCTGAATATCAAACTCGATGCGCGATTGCCTGGTGGTAGATGTTCATCAAGATGTCATAGTTTCGATCGGCGGTATACTTCAGTTCAAATTCCTCGCGGGCAGCTCGGCAGATTTCGCCGAATCGTTGCTGGTCACCAAACAGCGTTTCCACCTGTGCCGCCAAATCGTCTGGATCACCGGCGCGAAAATGCAAGCCGGTTTTTCCATGTGTCACCAATTCTCTCATTGAACCGATGTCGGATGCAATCACCGGTGTGCCAGTCGCAAAGGCTTCGATCATCGTTCTTCCGAAAGTTTCGTACCAGATCGATGGACAAATCAACATCCGCGCCTTGCCAACTTCGGCGAGCACCTGGTCGTGCGGCAGCTGTCCGAGCCACTGAATCGTGTCGCTGCAGCGCTGAGCCGCGACCACTTTTTCGCGAAGCGGTCCGTCACCGATGATCTTCAAGGGAACCCTTCGGTCCAGCATTTCCCAAGCGGCAAGCAGGGTGTCGATTCCTTTTTCGATGGACAGGCGGCCGACAAAAACCGCTTCGTCGCCGGTCGAAGGGATCGCCCCCGGATCGGGGCGAACAAAATTCGGTTTGACCGATACTCTTTCGGGCTGCAAGCCGGCGGCAATGAAACGCTCGCGAGAGTGATTTGTCAGCGCGATGTATCGATCGATGCAATGGTCCCATGTTCCGCGCAAGCGATGAATGCCGGCGGAAACCGCCGTCACGGCCGATGCGCGCCGGCTGTTTCGATAACACTTGTGCATCACGCTGGGCCAGGCAAACGTCTTTCCAATGCACTTTTCACACACCGCATTGTCGCGCAGCAATGTTGAACTGGGGCAGATGGTGCGAAAGTTGTGCATCGTTTGAACGACCGGCACGCCGGCACGCTGGGCGGCGTAGTATCCGCTGGGTGAAATCAGCGGAAAGGTATTGTGAAAATGAACCAGATTGGGCCGGCGATCCTGGATGATCTGCTTCAATTGGCCGTAACTTTCGCGGTTCCAAACGGTCTTGCCAGCTGTCGAGCCTTGGTTCCAGACCGTCTTCATGAGACCTGCCTTGAATCGGTCGGAATCGACAATCGAATGGTTGTCGCGTTCAAAGCGGATCACTTCATGGCCATGTTGCTCCAGCAACCAGCCTTCGTCACGGTAGACGTGATCTTCCCCACCGGGGAGCCGATAGAAGTTGTGGCAAAGCAGGATTTTCACGGCGGCACACGAGCCGATCAGAATGGTCCGAAGAGCGACAGGCAGCCGTGCCTGGTGGAACGGGGACGCGAATCCACACCTCCCCAGCGTAATCGGAGTTCGGAATCCTGCTGGAGCCTTCGGCTGATTCCGCCGGAAAACCCACCTTGGGCGCCCTCATAGGCCGACTTGTCCCAAGTTGGCCAGACGCATCCAAGCTCGAAATTCACTCGCCTGGAATCAAATCCCAGACCAGCGCTGCGTGCATGACCTCCGAAAGCCCCAACGGGTAGTGGGTTCGCCGCTCCACAAACCGCGATTCACGAGCGGTGTCCGTGACGCTTCTCATGCCGCGAACAATCCCAATCACCAGCGGGCCGCCACTGGGGGATCGCTTCGATTGGTGAATGATCGGACCGCCACTGTCTCCGGTCCACGAGGTCGTATCGATCATGAAAGCGGGATGCAGCTTCACGGGAACAAGTGGAAAGCTGGCGATACAGCCGCTTCGCATGATGGGAAGCCCCGCATTGTTGGCCTCGACCCGTTCAGGAAAAACGGCGGACCGAATCGAATCGCCCACTCGAACCTCTGCCAGCAAATCCTCGGTTGCCAGAGAGTCCAGAGGAATCGATTCGACCTTGACGCTGTTAGGCAGCGGCAACACGGCCAGATCGTGTTGGGGATGTTTTTTCCACAGCGGGTTGCCTGATTTGCGAATCGGGATCGAAATCTCGTGGCGCTGATACATCTTGTCTTCGCGCCGCCGACGTGAAACCAGCGAGCAGGAATTGCCACGCATTCGGTCGAGCACGTGATGTGCCGTGACGACCACGCACTTGCCTTCGCCACCGTCGGATGAATCGATGCAAACCACGAAGCCGCCGGCCGTCGACCCGTCGTTGGCAAGCTTGTAAGTCGCCAGCACGATCTGCTCGGCCGCGTCGTCACCACGAGCGTTGCCCGGCAGTAGCAGAAAGAGCAGAACGATTGTGGTGGGCCAGCGTTGCATGTTGATCAGACCGTTCGAGGTATTTTGCAAAAGGTTCCCAGTGTAGCTGGAGGGTGGGCTGGTGGGAGGTTGGTGGATGATGCGCGCCGACTTGGGACAAGCCGGCCTACTTGGGGACGATTCGGGATAGAATGCCGACTTGCCTTGCCAAGTTTTTTCTCGCGGAGATTCCGATCATGTCAGACGATACCAACGGGCAGCACTGCGATATGGACCGCCGCCATTTCTTGAAGGAATCAGCCGGATTGGCTGTCGCAGCCAGCGCGGTGCGTGCCGGAACCGATTCCACCGTCGCCGCGGAAGCCGCCGCGCAACCCACGACGATCCAGTTTGTGGGGAAGGATTCGTTGGTGCTGCCGCGACGATGGGAATCGTTGAATCCCGGTTACTGGAAAATCGAAGCAGGCGCTTTGAGACGCCGATTGAAAAACGTCGGCGATCGCGCTCGGCGAACCGGGTTTCCGTTTCATTCCATGTCCAAGGGGCAGGTGATGGCAACGGAGTACGATCCGTCGCTGCCGTCGGGAATCATTTATCGTCGCGATCAGAAGTTGTCGGGACGATACACGATCACGGCCGAGTTCACCTATCGTGGTGACCGCCCCTCGCCAGGCGACGGCGATGACCCGCAATGGGCGATGTACAAGGATGGCTACGGTCTGATGGGGATCGCCTTTGGCGCCAAGTCGATCTTCGAAAGCTACCAGAAAATCCGTCACGCCGTGCAAGCCGTTTGGTCGGACGATGCCAGTTTGCGACTGATCACCGCTGGCAAACGCCAACAGGGCAACCGCCGCACCGGTGCCCCGGCACTGGCCGCCGGCGAAAAGCTCTCTCTGCGTTTGGAAGTGAAGCCTCAGGACAACCAGATGGCGGAGGTCACGTTGACCCTGGCGATCGAAGATCAACGGGCAACACTGAAGCAACGGATGCCGATCAAAGCCACCGAGGGATACGTGGGGATTGTCGGCCGGGGACTGATCGATTTCGAGGTGAACTCGATCACCATCGACGCACCCGAAGCAAAAACTGGGCAAATCGAAACGGTGGACTGTTTCGTTTGCTATCCGCTGGGTGACACGCTGACATTGTCCAAAGATGGTCGATGGCAGGTGCGCTTCGTCGGTCTGTTTGCCAGTGACGGTGACAGTGTTCAACTTCGCATCGCCGATTCGCCTGATCCCGATGGCGGATGGAAAAAAGTTCCCGTCGCTGGATCGGCAAAGATTGTCAACAATGATTTTCGCCGCAACACTGCGGTCATCGACGCGCAGCTGCCCTCCAACCCGGCCGACGCAACGTTGTATTACACGGTGTGGAAGGATGGCGTGGACGTCACCGCCGACTTGCGAATTGGAACCGGCGCAACCGGCCCTGGTACCGGTGTGGTCGGTGACGTGCCTGACAGCGGACGGTATGTCGGCCGGCTGCCCCAACTGAAGGCGCCGTACAAGCTTTGCGGTCTTTCCTGTCACGCGATCACCAGCGGTTTGCAGCAAAAAGGTCCCGACGGTTATCGAATTCTCGGCGGCGGCGACGATTGGCAATTCCGTGATCAACCGACCGTCGATGCGTACAAGCACTTGGAAGAGTACGACTTTCAAGTGATGGTTTGGGAAGATGATGTTTGGTACATGGAATTGGTCCTCTACCCACCCAGCACCGACGATGCCTACGGAATCGTCACTCAATCCATTTGCGGCCCGACCAGCCGCTGGCAGATGATGCGGCACTGGAACGTGATCAATCCCGGCGATCACGACTACGGTATGGACGACGTCAAAGGCCCCGAACAGTTGGCGATTCGCCGAGTCGAAGGATTGGGACAAGACGTCACTTACATGCGCCGTAACTTTCAGATCGTTCATCACCTGATCACCGGGGCGGAGGAGGTCGATCCGCTTGCCAATCCCAAGAAATGGCGAGCCTGGAAGATGCCCAATCGCGACTTCACCTTCGTGGTGCTCGATTCACGGCTTTGGCGAAGCAGCCAGGACACCGACATGTGGGACGATTCGGGCTGGCAGGCTTTCAAGAGCCTGTACGATCGTACCGATCCGACTCGCAGCCTGTTGGGCGAGCAGCAATTCGCCTGGCTGGCCGAGTGGCTGGCCACCGATTCCTCGCGGCTGATCTGTCTGACCGGAATCAACGGCATGCACACCGTTTGGACCGGCGGTGGCGGCAAGTTTGAAAGCCAACCCCATCCGAAAAAATTCAACCAACGTGACCGCGTTGCCGCTGACTATGCCGGATGGGTAAAAGCCGGTTCGGATCGCGTGTTGGAATTGCTCGGATCGCGTGACGGCGTGGTGACGGTCTATGGCGACGTCCACAACGGCTGCATCATGAAGAACTCGCAACATCGTGTGATCGAATGCAGCTTTGGCCCGATCGGACGCAGTGGCGGACGGGCGGTGATACCCGGCTTTGGCGCGACGATGAAGGATGTCGACGGCCGCGACTTGGAAGTGCATTCGCTGTATCACAAGACTCATGCCGACGCGAAATTGTCCAAGCACCAGCCGGGTGATCCGTTCTATTGGAATTTCCTGGAGATGGAATTCGATCCCCGCAAAAAGAACCCCAGCATCGGGCTTCGAGTGAGAAACCTGGTCGATGCGCCAAGCGAAAAGCCGCGGGGCGGAGGATCGTTGGAAACGTTCGCTTCCGAAACAGGCCGGCTCGCAACATGTTCGTTGCCGCCGATGAAGACGTTGCCCGATGCCGACGTGAGATTCACTTACCTCGATGGCCGACCAATTCGAGCTACTCGCAGTCTTGGCGATGGCACCGTGCCAATCGATGGTTTGGTCGATGTTCCGTCGGGCGATTCGGTGATCCTGGTTGCCTTCGACGGCCAAGAAAGTGACTCGCAGGTGCTGCAAACCGGCAACCCGTAGCGAAAGTCGCCAAGACTTTCGGCGCTCGCCGAGGTCGCCAGAGCTTTCGGTTGATCCAGGAAAGAGCCGAAAGTCTTGGCGACTTTCGCTACGGGGGGCCTGAGCTTCGCAACTCCGAAATGGGCCGTGAAATGGGGCGGGAAATCGAGTAGACTTTCAGTCGGCCGCCGGTAACGCCCGTTGCCCTAGGATTGCGGCCGCTCCCGCCCCATTATCCCACCTACCCCCCAAATCGTGGAGAGTTGTCTCCATGAAGCTTGCTTCCAAGTCACTGGTAGCCTTCCTGGCCTCCTTGCAGCTCGCCGTCGTCTGTGCCGAGCAACCGCTTCGCGATCGGATCGACAGCCGAATGGCGGAGGTTCATCCAGGTCCGGAGATCCCGCTTTGTTCCGATGGCGAGTACTTGCGGCGTGTTTACCTGGACTTTGTCGGAACGATTCCTTCGGGCGACCAGGCTCGCGAGTTCATTACCGATCGCTCGCCGGACAAACGTGAAAAGATTGTTGACCGCTTACTCTCCGACCCGGCTCATGCCAAGCACATGGCCCAGGTCTTTGACGTGATGTTGATGGAACGCCGGGTGGACAAGCACATCAAGGCTGACCAATGGAAGACTTATCTGCTCGCGTCCTTTCAGCAAAACAAGCCGCTGAACGAACTGGCTCGCGAAATGCTCGCTGCCGACGGTGTTGACGATGCCCAGCGCGGGCCGGCCAAGTTTTACCTGGAACGCGAAGTGGAACCAAACTTGATCACTCGCGAGGTGGGGCGGATGTTCTTTGGCATGGACCTGCAGTGCGCGCAGTGTCACGACCATCCCGCGATCGAAGATTATCACCAATCCGATTACTACGGATTGTTCGCCTTCGTCAATCGCAGCTATCTCTTTCAGCCCGATAAGAAAAAGCCAGCAGTGCTCGCCGAGAAAGCGGAAGGCGACGCGAAGTTCAAGTCGGTCTTTACCGAGGAAGAGGGTTCGACAAGACCGCGGCTTCCGGGTGACGTCGAGATCGATGAACCAAGCTTCGCCAAAGAAGAAGCCTATCAAGTCAAGCCCGATCCGAAGAAGAAAGACGTTCGCCCCATTCCCAAATACAGTCGCCGACAAGAACTTGCCCGCCGAGCGACCGACGGGTCGAATCGCGTTTTCAATCGCAACGTGGCCAACCGCCTGTGGGCGCACATGTTGGGACGCGGATTGGTACACCCGGTCGATCAGCATCATAGCGACAATCCACCCGTTCATCCTGAACTGCTCGACTTGCTGGCCGATGAGTTGCCCAAAATCGGTTTCGATGTTCGGTCGATGCTACGAGAGTTGGCGCTGTCGCGAACCTATCAACGCAGTATCGACCTTCCCCAAGACTTCGCCCAACATGCCCGTTCGGCAACCGAGCAGTTGAATCACTGGAAACAGCGACAGGATAAGTTCGCCAAGGCGGTCGAAGAATCTCTGGCGCGGATCGAACAAATTCAGCAGCAGCTGAAAGAGAAAAAGGAGACGCTTCCTCCGCTATTGGAAGCGGAAAAGAAAGCAGGCGAAGCGTTGGTTGCCGCCAAGAAAGGAGCAGACGACGCTACCAAGTCGCTGAGCGATCGGCAGCAGAAGTTGAAGGAGAAACGAGCGATTGTGCAGCTGCTTGCCGATGCCGCTACGAAAACCGGCGAAGCGGTAGCGGTGTTGGCCGAAGATCAAGAACTAGGCAAAGCGCTGTCGACGTTGCAAGCCAGGCAAAAAACGTTGAGCGCCGCCGCGGCGGAGGATTCGAAAGGTTTGGCTGCACTTCAGGCGGAACATCAGACGGCGGCCACGAAGCTCAGTGAAGCACAGCGTGTTTCCGACGAATCGGAAAAGAACCTGGCTTCGGCAACCGGCGCGATCGATTCGCTTAAGAAAACGCTGGCACAATCGACTCAAAAACAGCGATCGGATCGAACGATCGCTTCTCACGCCGCCTTGCAAGTCGCGCGGGTACAGACGGCGGCTAGTTTCGGCGAATCACTTCAGCGACGCGACACGTTGACCGAAGAAACGCGTCAGCTGAATGTTGGAATCGCCGCAGCCAAAGAGCAATTGGACAAGTTGTCGCCTCAGCTGGAAACACTGAAAAGAACGCTGCCGGAATCCGAATCGGCGCTAGCCACCGCCGCCGCCGAATCGTCCACGGCCACTTCGCAGCTTGAATCGACTCGCCAGGCAGCTGGACTCGTGGCTGCATCGCTGGAAAAAGTAACTGAGGCTGCGCAAAAACTTTCTGACGACGCCGAATTGAACGCCGTCGCCGCTACGCTTCAAACACGTTCCCAAGCTCTTACCGCGAAAGTCGATTCGCTGGCGAAAGTGGCCACCGAAGCAGACTCGCGACGCAAAGAACTGGAGTCCAAAGTCGCTTCTGTGCGCCAGACGGTCAAGGAAACGGAGCAGAAACTAGCGGCGGTGACGCAGACGAGCAAAACGCTGCAGGTTCAGCTTGCCGAAAAATCGCGACTGCTTGCCGAGAACGCTCAACGGGTCGAACGTCAACGCGATGCTCTGACCGCGGCCTGGTCCAAACAATTTTCGATTGCCGTTGTCCAGCCCCTGACACCGGAACAACTCGGCTGGAGCATGCTGCACGCCACCGGTTACACGCAGCGACAGCGGGCCAGTGTTCGGGCCGCACTCGACAAGAAGTCGCCGCTGAAACCGGAAGAGGCGAAGGATCAAGCCAAACTGGACGCCAGGGAGAAAGAAATCGACAAGCAGACCGAGGCGAAGCTTGCCGCGATCGTTGGTCGATTCGTCAAACTCTATGGCGCCGCGGCAGGCCAGCCGCAAGACGATTTCTTCGCTACCGTCGAACAGGCTCTGTTCATGGGCAACGGCGGCGAACTGCGAAGCTGGCTCACCCCCACCGGCGGCAATCTTACCGATCGCCTGCTGCAAACCGACGACACGAAAAGATTGGCCGAAGATTTGTACCTGAGCATTCTTACCCGCTTCCCGACCGACGCGGAATCGGAAGAAGTTGCCAAGTACTTGTCGTTGCCCGAAACGGACAAACGAAACGCGGTTCAGGAGATGGCTTGGGCGCTGCTGACGTCAACCGAATTTCGGTTTCAACACTAGATGGCTCGAACTGCACAGACGTGGGGGCAACCTTTCCACGGGAGACTGCAATGAAATGTGACTACTCATGCAAATCGGCCGAACATACCATCGCGCGGCGCGAGTTCCTGGGCGGAATCGTTGGCGGCATGGGAGTCCTTGCCGGCGGTGTTCCCGCGCTGGCCAATCCCGAGGTCACTCAAAAACTGGTGTCCGATCAAAAACGGGTGCTGGTGGTTTACATGTCGGGTGGCCTGAGCCAATTGGAAAGTTGGGACCCCAAACCCAAGACGGAAACCGGCGGTCCGTTTCGGTCGATTCCCACGGCGGTGCCCGGCATCCATCTTTGCGAACTGCTGCCTTTGACGGCGCGTCACACCGACAAGTTGGCGATCGTTCGCAGCATCAATACGCGAAACGGCGATCATGGCAAGGGACGATACCAAATGACGCGAGGCAGAAATCAGCGTCCGGGTGACAATGAACCTCACTTGGGCGCGGTCGTCGCCAAGGGCCTGGAAGACCGCGGCAATCCATTGCCGGGGCACATCAAGATCCCCAGCGCCAGCAGCGGCGACGGTGCCTACTTGGGACCTCGATACGCCAGCGTAGCTGCTAGTGGTAAACCACCGGCGAATTCGGCCCGCCCCGGTTCCTTGACAGAAAACGCCGACCAACAACGCAATTCGTTCCGTACCGCAATGAACGATCGATTCTCACTGCGGCGGCGCACTGCCGAAACGGATTTGTACACCTACAGCTATCAACAGGCTCAAGATTTGATGCGCCGCCGCGATGTCTTTGATCTCTCCAAAGAAGCAGAGAAAGAACATGATCGCTACGGAAAATCGGAACTTGGCCAACACTGCCTGCTGGCCAGGCGGCTGCTGGAACATGGAGTCACCTATGTGCAGGTATCCCATTCGAACTACGACACGCACAATGAGAATTTCGATTTTCACATGGAACAGTTGGGTGAGTTCGATCAGTCGTTTTCGACGCTGATCGAGGATTTGCACCAACGAGGAATGCTGGAAAGTACGTTGGTGGTGGTGATGTCGGAATTTGGCAGAACACCCAGGATCAATGCCCGTTACGGCCGAGATCATTGGGGGACGGCCTGGTCGGTTTGCTTGGGCGGAGCCGGTATTCAAGGCGGTGCGGTGATCGGCAAGACCAATGACAAAGGGACCGAAGTGACCGATCACGAAGTCGATCACGGCAACCTCTTTCATACTTATTTGTCGGCAGTCGGCTTGGATTCGACCGACACCTTTGACATCGGCGGACGTGAGTTTCCGCTAGCCGATCCTTCCAAAGAACCGATCTGGGATTTGTTGGCATGAGCGATGAAGTTGCCACGCCCGATGCAGCGGATGATTCGGCTGCGAAACCGACGGCAAACATGCCTGCCGGATTCGATCCGAAACAGACCCACGTCATGCATCAGTGGAAATACACCAGCCCGCTGATCTGCTGCCGGTTCGATCCGCAAGGCCGATTCGTCTTTTCAAGCGCCGAAGACAATTCGTTGCAACGCTGGTCGTTTCCTAGCGGTGAACTGAAGACGTTGGAAGGGCACGATAGCTGGGTTCGCGACCTGGTGTTCCTTGCCGATGGCGAAACGGTTGTCTCGGTCGGCTGTGATGAGCAGATGATTTTTTGGCCAGTCGCCGGCGACAAGCCGCAGCCGATTCGCAAAGTCAAAGCACACCAAGGTTGGATTCGTTGTGCCGACCTCAGTCCGGACGGAAAGACGATTGCTACCGGCGGCAACGACCATCTTGTCAAACTTTGGAATGCCGACGACGGGTCGGCGATGCAATCGCTATCGGGCCATCAAAGCCACGTTTACAGCGTGATGTTCCATCCCGGCGGCCAATTCCTGCTGTCGGGTGACCTGGACGGACAGGTCAAACAATGGGAATTGCCCAGCGGAAAACTGGTCCATACGTTTGACGCCAAAGACCTGCACACGTTCAACGCCGGTCAGAAGGTGCATTACGGTGGAGTTCGGTCGTTGGCGATCAGTCCCGATGGAAAACACCTGGCCTGCGGCGGACTGCACAAGGCGACCAATCCGTTGGGAGCGATCAATGAACCGCTGGTATTGATCTTTCAGTGGGAGGACCAAAAACAGGTTCGGGCTCATGTGACCGACGCCGTTCGCGGTGTGATCTGGCGGTCATTCTATCTTGCCGACGGAACGATGTTGGGCGCCTCAGGCGGATCGGGCGGCGGGTTCCTGCTGTTTTGGAATCCGGGGGAAGACAAGAGTTTTCACAAGTTCAAGCTGAAAGATACTATCCGCGGTCTTGACCTCCATCCTGATTCGCTGCACCTGGCCACGACCCATTGGGACCGTCATCTTCGCATCAGTCGAATGACAGCGAAGCAATAAGGTCAGCCTGTATATGAATGCGGCTGAAGACGTTATCCTGACGTCAGGTTGGCAGCCTGAGCTACCGCGAAGAAAAGGCGATCATGGCGTTTGATATTCATCGTCACTGGAAAAGAATCAACGAGCTGCTTCGAAGCAACACTCCTTTTGCCACCGTGACCATGGTCGACATGCGCGGCAGTGCGCCCCAGATCCAAGGTGCCAAGGCAATCGTGACCGCGGAAGGAATCGTCGAAGGAACGGTGGGCGGAGGGAAGGTCGAAGCACGCGCTATCTCGCACGCGGCGGAAATGTTGCAGTCGGCCGACGGACGCAGCTGCGAACTGGTCACCTGGAACCTGCAAACCGACATCGGCATGACCTGTGGTGGCGAGGTCAAATTTTTCTTCGAGTTGTTCTTGTGCAACGATTGGCAGATTTCGTTGTTCGGAGCCGGGCACATCGCTCAATCGTTGGTGCCGATCCTGCTGGAAATGAACTGCCGCGTCACCTGGCTTGATCAGCGCGACGATTGGCTATCAAGAATCCCCGAACATCCGAAACTGACGAAGGTTTGCAGCGCCTGCCTGAAGGACGAAGTTGAGAACCTCCATCCGCGCAGCTTTTTTGTGCTGATGACGCAAGGACACGCCACCGACCTGCCGGTGTTGGCGGAGGTGTTGCGGACGATCGATCCACCCTACCTGGGAGTTTTGGGAAGCCTGCAAAAGGCTAAGATCCTGCGCCGCGATTTGACCGAGATGGGGCTGTCTGACCAGAAGGTGCAATCGTTTTTTTGCCCGATGGGGATCCCGATCGGAAACAACACGCCTCCGGAAATTGCGATCAGCATTCTGTCTCAATTGATCCAAGAACGTGACCGGCTGGGAATCATTCAGCAACGAACCAAACGTTTTTGACCCCACCTTGTACCTTGTTCCCACGCTCCGCGTGGGAACAGCCGATTGTCCGCTCCGCGGACCGCCGGAAAACTGAGCCGCGGAGCGGCTGGCTGGGCGTTCCCACGCGGAGCGTGGGAACGAGCTAGGCTCGCGCGACGAAACAGGTTCTTCCGGCGACGCACTCGTTGCGGTCGACCAATTGTTGATCGGGTCCGATCACGTGTTGTGATCGATTGCACCAACAATTGAACCTCGTGCTGCCTTCTTCTTCTGGCGATTGCGGATCGGGATTGCCGGTCACATAAATCGCCTTGCTACGTAGATTCATGCAGGGAGGTTGTGACGGAGTCGGTTTGCCGTCATCGAACGATCGTTGATAACCCATGATGGAACTCCTGACGTTAAGCGATGTGTGTTTCGAGAGGCTGGGATTGGGAAGGTTCGGGCGTGACGGGGCGATCCAAGCCACCCGTTTCCAGCCCGACCGCCCGGAGCAGGGCGCGGCGGACGGCGACCTGAGCAAGCTGAATCTTGTATTCGTTTTGGGAAAGCGCGATCGACCCGGCGACCGCTTCCAAACCGGCGATCGCAGCGGTTTCCTCGTTGATCGATTTGCCCCGCAGCGACCCGGCGGCGTGCTGCGCGACCCAGGGAACGGGAGCTACCTGGCCGAGCACGATCTGAGCCTCTTGGACTCGGCCCAGTCGGACGTCCAGGCTCACCGCGGCGGCGGCAAGCGGCGTATCGGGGCCTTCACCGTGACGAACCTCGTACGCAGCGCTGCAGGCGTTGCCCTGAGGCGGGATCACCACGTGCGTGACAAATTGGCCAGGCTGCAAAACGTTCTCGCTGTCGTCATCGGACGCCGGCGTTTGGAAAAGATCCGCAAGTTCCAAAAACGTTTCGTCATCCGGATCTGGTCCCAACACGCGAACCTTCGCACCGGCTGCGATCAATGCCGGTGCCAAACGGGAAGCACTGACAAACTTCGCCGGTCCGCGGTTGCCCAGGATCGCGTGGAACCGATTGTCGCCGTCGACCACCATTTGACCGCGATCGGCAAGCAAACCGTGGCCGTCGCGGAAGTACCAACATTTTGGCCGGCGTAAAAGTTCTCCCACCAGAGTGCCTTGAGACTGCAACTGAATGCTGCTGATCCCCTGGATCACCTCTTTGGCCGCAGCAACGTCGCCTGCCGCCTGGTCGCTGGCAAACTGGTCCAGACAAACGGCGGCTCCCACCCAAACGTTGCCGTCGGCATCACGTTCGATTCTTCGCAGCGAATCAATCTCCATGATGTTCACGACCCGGTCGGGCGTGGCCACCATGCGTTTCATCAAACCAACCAGGTCGGTTCCGCCGGCAAGGATCGCGGCTTCTTTCTTGCCGTCGACCAACAGTTCGACCGCTTCCCGTTCGGATCGCGGCAGAGCGTACTCGAATCTCTTCATGGCAATTATCCTTTGGCAGTTCGAAGTGCGTCGAGCACACGTTTGGGGGTCAGTGGCAAGGTGGGAACGCGGACGCCCGTGGCGTTGCAGACGGCATTGGAAATCGCCGCACCGCCGCTGATCACGGGCGGTTCGCCCAACCCGATCACTCCACGAGCTCGCTCGCTTTCCGGTTCGTGCAGGTGGACGACCAGGTCACCGATGTCACCCAGCCGCGGAAGTCGGTAGTCATCCAGCTGGGCATTGATGAACGCACCACTGGTCGGATCGTTGATGCGTTGTTCAAACAGCGCCGCGGCGATGCTCATGATCAGCGCGCCGTAGACCTGGCTTTCGGCCGTCTTGCGATTGATGATCAAACCCATGTCTTGCACCGCGACCATCTTTTTGATCTTGACCACACCGGTATCGGTATCGACCGCGACGTGCGCCATCTGACATCCGGCGACGTTTTGACTGGAAAGCGGGCTGTCGCTGCCTCGTTTGTAGCTGGCGGTGACTTCCAGCGGCTGAATCCCGATCAGGCTGCACGCCTGTTTCCAAGACATCGACTTGTCGCTGTAGCCGGCAACCGAAATGTTGCCGCCGGACACTTCCAGCTGGTCGGCGGGCACTTCCAATTTTTTGGCAACCAGCTCCAACAACTGTGCCAGCGCATCCTGCGCGGCGCGGCGATGCGATTCGCTGACGGCGCCCACGGTGGTGCTTCCCCCCGACGCACCGCTGAGCGGATAGGTCGAACTGCCGATGTTGACCTTCACGGCATCGATCGGCAATCCAAACGTTTCCGCCAATACCATCGCGCAAACGGTACGAGTACCGGTGCCCAAATCCTGGGTTCCACAATACGACTCGACACCGCCGTCGGGATGGATTTTCAACAGGCAGCTGGAATTGTTGGCTGTGCCGCTCCACTTGTGGATACCGATTCCCAGCCCTTCGACAACGGACCCATTTTTGGGGCCTTTGCCGTGAGGATGCCAGTGTTTTCGCCAACCGATCAGATCGGCGGCGATCCGAAGTTCCTCGGCATACACCGAGGCTTTGTCGGGCGAATCGATGTTCTGCAAATTACGCAGAAAGATATCCAGGCTATCGGCCTGCATTTTGGCGGCCAGGTCATCGTAAGCGGTCTGAGTCAACGCGCAGGCTTGCGGATGATTCGGGGCTCGCCAGGCCACCGACGGTTCGTTGTCGGTGATGATGCCGGTCGCCTTGCGGCGATAGTTTTTGGGATTGAAAACGTAGGGGAAATTTCCCACCGAGACGGTCGAACCGTTGAATCCGGTCGTCCCCCAGTGGTGCGAATCCCAGACTTGCACGACGCCATTTTCGTCGGCCCCCAGTTTGGCATCGATGAATCCCGATGGACGGTTGCCGGCGACTTTGAGTTCCTGGTCGCGAGACAGCATGAACTTCACCGGCCGCCCCGTCTTCTTGGAGATCTCGGCCGCCGCGATGCCCCAGTAGTTGGGCTGGAACTTGCTTCCAAAACCGCCGCCGATGTACTGGCAAGTGACATCGACGTCATCGGCCGTCAGTTCCAGCGCCCCGGCAAATCCATCATCGGTTCGCGAAACATTCTGAGTCGAAAGAAAAACCTTCAGCCGGTCGCCTTCCCAGTAGAGCGTGGCGCCGTGCGGTTCCAGGCAACAGTGAGTGATCGCGTCGACCCCGTAGTTGCCATGCACCACGTACTTCGATTGGTCGAAAAGACCTTGAATGATCTTTTCTTCCCACTCTTCCTCATCCTCGTCATCACCCGGTTCACCGAGTGCTTCATCCAGTTCGATTCCGCCACCGGCGCGCTTGGTGCGATCCTTGGCCTCGGCGGCTTCCAAGTCGTGGTCGGCCACAAAGGGTTCCAACAACTCGTACTTCACGTCCAGCTTGGAAACACCTTCGGCAGCCGCTGCTTCGGTTTCGGCCGCGACCGCGACCAGCAGCGTTCCATCGGCTCGAATTTCGACCGGCTGTTCACCCGGCTTGGGTGCCTTGATGAAATGCACCAACGCCACACCGGGAACTTTTTCTGCCGCCGACGTGTCGACCGAAATGACCCGACAATGAGCGTGCGGGCAGCCCAGGGCGTGAACGATCAATTGTTTGGGCAGGTTGACGTCGTAAGTGTACTTCGCCGTTCCCACCGACTTTTCCATGGCGTCCAGGCGGTTGACCCGTTTGCCAATCAGGCTTGACTTGTGGTTTTCCGGCCAGTTGTATTGCACCTCAGCCATTTTGATTTCCTTTCACCAGAGAAATGACGGCTTGAAGGACGTTGGCGTAAGTGCCACAGCGACAGAGATTGCCGTTGAGCCCCGCGCGAATCTCTTCCTCGGTCGCGTCCGGATTCTTTTCCACAAAGGCTTTCACCGCGACGACGAAACCGGGCGTGCAAAAACCGCACTGTTGGGCGTCGTGATTGACAAACGCTTGGAGAATGGATTCATCCGAATTCTCGCAGGTGACCACTTCTTTGCCGGCGACAGCCAGAGCCAACGTGGTGGAGGCCATCACCGGCTTTCCGTCGACCAGCACCGTGCTTGCTCCGCTGCTGCCGTCGCTGCTGACAGGTTTGGCGGCGGTCAGATCAAGTTGGTATCGCAACATATCCAACAGCGTGGTTCGCGGTTCGACTTTCGCCGTCACCGATTCGCCGTTGACCTTCAGGGAGATCGACGTTTCCCCCGCGACGACTCGTGCCGTGGTCGCGGTGTCTTGAGCGACGGTGGACGACGAAGCGACCGTCGAGGCGGCGGCGACCGCGCCGGAGCCCCTCAGGAAAGCACGCCGACTGACGCCTTGGGAGGTAGGTTGGGACATGATGAATCCGTCAGCAAGGAAGCGTATTGGTGGGCGTAAAGTTTGCCCAAATCGTCCAGACAGTCTGATGAGTATAGGAATCTGGGCGCGAGATTCAAACTTTTCTAGAAAAAGAGGGCTACGGCGATGCCTTGGCCGGTTCGCCTTTCTCCACTAGGCGTTTTCGGAGGCGATTGTCGTCCTGGCAGCAGGCGCACGGCCCCGATTCGTACATCACGATCGCGCAGATGTCGCACCAATAGTCGATTTCGTACCGCTGGTCGCCCTGAACCTGGTAGAGCCGCAAGATCTGAACCAACGGCTGTCGTTTGTACCGGCGGACCAGAATCTCCACTTCCATTTCCCGCAATCGTTTGTCCTTGCGGAATGCGCGGCCGCGAAGATTTTCCACAATCGGCACCAACTGCCGGTCGTGAGTCAGGATTGCCAACGAGTTTTCAGCCGCTTCGGAAACGGTCGAGATCCCGAACTCGGCCTTCAACGCTTCGGCCAGCCAAACGACCTTGCCACGGAGGACTTCGTTGCTGGAGGCCGCTTTGTCCCGGGAAACTGCCGGCGAGGAAGCGGCCGGTGGCGAGGAAACTTCCTCGTCAGCACAAAGCAAAGCAGGTTGTAGCACCGCCGCGGCACACACCCACGCCATCAACAAGCAAAACGGCGCGGGATTATTCCTCCGCATGGCCAACCACCACCAGGTCCATCGGAATCGGCTTTGGCTTCTTCTCAGCCACTCCAGGGGCAACCAGGTGCAGCACCCACCAATCGTTTGCCTCGTCGTGTCGAATTGCCAGCTCCGATCCTTCGCTGGCTCGTTGCAAACACAACATCGCCGGGTGAGAAGAACCGGCCGCTTCGGAACTGGCTTCGTGAAGATCCTGCTCCGACTTCCAAGCCTCCGGCAAATCGTCTTGCTCGGCCGCCAACATCAGCAGGAAGTCACGTGTGGGCGAGGTCCCCTCGTGGTTGCCGTCGATCGGTTGCAATCCGAATCGCAGCGTGTACCAGCCGCTTGACATGGTCTGGTCGCGAAACTCCGATCCACGGCGTCCAAAGTGTAGAAGCCCGATCAGCTGTCCCGGCGAAAACGGGTACAACCGTTCTTCCGTTGCCTTGAAATTGGGTTCCACTTCCAGTTGTTTGCACAACCAGATTTCGCAAAACGTTCGCGTCGATCCACGTTTGACGCGAACGCCGTGGTCGGCAATCAACTTCGCGATCTCCTCCGAAACCCCTTCGGTCTCCGGAGCCGAATCGATCTTTTCCACGCTGTAGTCTTGGCCGTTTGCGACCGAAACCAACAGCAAGACAACGACGGCGCCGACCAATCTGCTCTTCAACATGGTTTACTCTGAAAGTGTGATCTTGTTGCGTTGAATGGCTTTGCCCAAACAGCCTCTTACAGTTTCCCGGCAATCTGCGGAGTCGTCTCGGCCGCATCCACACTGAACAAACCCAGGTAGGCGGTGCGGCTGTCGGGAATCGACCAGCGAGTTCCCAGTGGTCGCGCGGAGACATCCCCTTCGACCGTCACGCCAGGTACACAACCCAGCAATTGAGTCAGCGGTGGATAATAGGCCGATTCGTTGGAACAAATGCAATCACCTGGGCGGGCTTTGCGAGTTTCCAAGCGGGCGACGTCGCCGACGTTCACCGAGGCGGTGACTTCATCAACGTCAAACTGCATTTCGATGTCGGCCTTTTGCAGCGCGGCAACGTCATCCTCATCGATGCCGGTTTGGTCGAGTACAAAACTTTTCAGCGCCGCCTGCTGGCGATCATTTGCCGAGGCGTCGACGACCACGACTGCTTTGGTCGTATCGGCGTCGTCAAACCCGTTGAATCCAAGCGTATGAGACGCTTTGACGATGACCGCGGCCGCCTGGCCCGACAAATCGACACCGTCATAGCTGCCGCGATCGATCATCCAAGTCATGATCGCGTTTTTGCCTGCCGAACCCACTTCGCCATTGGCGAAACAGGGCCCGGTGTAGACCTGGCACGTTCGCGCCTCGACATACTTGCCTCGGATCGGGTTGGCAGCAAGCAACGGAACACTGGCCAACGCGAAACAACCCAACATGACTGTTCGGAACATGGAAGAGTCTCCTTCGACTCGTTTGGAAGAACCGGTTTGACCTCGCACTTTAGTTTAGGTTCGATGCCCAGCTGCGTCCATCGACGATGGATCTATACCCGCGCCGCGGCTATAGGCGGCCAGCCTGCAAAGAGCAGGGCCTTTCAGGCCAGTTGGACAGCGTCGCTTTTTGCACTGCGAGGTTCGCAAGCCGTTTGCCGGAATGGACTTATCTGCGCTGATCTGATGGGCAAAAAGAGACGACCTTCCGTATGCTCAGTTTACACGCGGAAACCACGGAAGGTCGCCTATACTACCTAAGGATGTCGCGTCGCTTAGCTTAGCAGGACAGAGAATTCCAATTGCGGCATCGTGACGGTTCGTCAAAATCCGAATCGCGAAAAGAAAACACTCAGATCCCGACCATCCTTCTTAACGCGTTCTCGGATTCCGTGCGAATCTGTGGCCAAAGCATGACCGCCGATTCGCCGCTGGCCCAATTCAGGTACATCCGAATCCGAAGCACATACTTTCGCGACTTGACTAGGCGGACCTGAATCTTCGCGTTCAACAACGTTCCGCTATCATCGTCGCCGTCAAGAAACTCCAGTTCGTCGTCGATCTCTTCAAACAACACAATCACAACGTCCGAATTTCCGAAGGTCTGGAGTGTGTAGTCATCGGTTCGTTCCGGCTCAATGACAAAATCCGCCTGTTCGCCAGGCTCCAGATTCAGCTTCTCTAACTCAAACGATTTCAGTTGACGATAAGTGCGTCGATCGAGAGGAGGATAGAATTTCCGCACCTGTTCCTTGTCGTTCTCGGTAAGCCCGTCAACTGGACGCAATCCATTGCGGTATTGAGCCGGTTGAACAATTAGCCCTGCACCAAACGAGTAATGCATGATGGAATTGGGATCCCAGTTCGAACCCTCCACTTCATTGGCATTTAGCTTTCGAAGGATGTTGTGGAACGTTGTCTCTCGGGGCCAACGATTCGGCGGCTGAGCAAAAGCCTGGTAAACGGCCTCTTCGTCCCAAACGATTCCCGAAAAAGGATTCTGATGCTCATGCGGAAATCCCAACGTATGCCCGATCTCATGGATGGGCGTATCGAGCCCTCCACCCCGAGGGTCCTGAGTCAGATCCCACCCAAAATTCATGGTTCGTTCCATACGTCCTGGAACGTCCACGACATCTCTTCCAACATAAGACCAGGAGCCGTCTCCTCGTAAAAAACCAATTCGGACCTGGGCGTCATCAATGTTATCAACCTCCTCGAAGTCAAGGCCAATGCCAACATCGGCCCAAGCCTCGAATCCTTCGCGAACAAGGTCCATATTGCTTCGCTCGCCGCGGAAAGGCCCCGAATCAAAAAGATAATAACGAAGTTTGGTTCCATTGACCCATTTCTTACTGATGTATCGTATAAGTCCTTCACGATAAGCTGAGACTCCGTCAGAAAACACACGTTCGGGAACTTGCGGCAAGCTGCAAAATCCCATTTTGGCGAAATCCACATCGGTGTTCTCATGATCCGCTAATTGTTCGGCATGGGCGTTTGAACATAGTGCGGATTCTAATTTTTCCAGACGACGAGCCAGTACTTCAACCTGCTTCGTCAGAGTCATACCTTTTTCAGCCATAACGTAATCCCAGCAAGTGTGTGAAATGGAGGGTGGTGTGCATCGACAAAGAGAATTCACCTCAAGTTCGCAGCAAGTATATCAAATCCATTTCAGCCAAGCGGAATTTCATATCAATTTCAACAAAGCCGCCGCAAAAAAACACAAACACCAAACATCGCCTCGCACCTGTTCACTACCTGAACTCCTATATACGTTGGACGATGCAACACGTTAGCAGTTGTCAATTGCTGCGTCCTGAGTTATCGCTTGAAGTATCGTTGAGGTTGAACGCGGACAAGGTTCGCCTGAGATGGGTATGAAAATTGATGGGGGTGCAGGAATTTCGAGGGCAATATTGACAGGAGATCCACCAAACGCTCTACATTTAGTGTTTCCTCTCCCGAACTACGCTATTCCATTCTCGCCACTCGCCGCGCGTGCCAAAGTGACGGTACGTCGACCTTGCACTCCGGAAGCACCGCCGTGATGCACGTTGCCTCCAGGTTGGTTGCGACCACGCAAATCATCGCCAGACGGAACGGCCAGGGGCTGATGTCGCACAGCAGGCAGACGATGCCGGCGCCGACGACGATCCACACTCCCTTGGCCGCCCAGGTGTGATAGCTGGGCAAACAGCGGAATTTGACCCAGCTGGCCAGCCAACTGCACAAGTAGCTGGCCACCGCAGCGAGGATCCAAATTTTCTCGCGGCCCACCAGGTCGGGACGCAGGATCACGACGGACGCCAACAGGGCCGAGTAGAAAATCGCATCGGCGATGGTATCAAGCCGAGCGCCGATCGCCGAAGTCACGCGCAACCGCCTGGCCAGAAACCCGTCCAGCCATTCGGTAAAAACGAGCACCACCGCCAGGGCAGCCAATCCGATCGGTTGGTCGGCAACGGCCAAAATGATCAACGCCGGCGATCCCAAGATCCGAATCGAGGTGATCAGGTTGGGAAGGGTCCACCAGCGGTTCGATTGACTTTCCGTTTCACTCACGACTGAAACTCGCAGGCTGGGAAGGCCGGAACGAGAACTGACAGTTTAGCAGCGCTGCTGGTGTTTCGGTTTTTGCCAAGTCTCGCCGGCGCCGACTTTGTGGCTTTCGGCGGCTCACCCGCGGTCCCCGATCGGCGATAATGAACCTGAGAGCATTTGCCGCTTGCGGCAGTTCATTGTAGGCCGACTTGTCCTCAAGTCGGCGAGTACAGGATCGCCGACTTGGGACAAGCCGGCCTACCTGGGAATTTGAAGACACGGAAGGTAGCGAGCCCGAAGGTACTTGAAATGAGCCATATCCTTGTCGTTGATGACTCGTCGATGGAGCGTGTGTTCGCCGGAAGATTATTGGAGCAGGGAACTCATCATCACGTGGAATACGCGTCGGATGGAATCGAAGCGCTCGAACACATGGAATCGAAACTGCCTCTGGCGGTGGTCACCGATCTTCAGATGCCGCACATGGACGGAATGCAATTGGTCAAAGCGACTCGCCGCAAATACCCAAAATTGCCGATCATCCTGATGACCGCTTATGGAAGTGAGGACATTGCTTTGGAGGCTTTGATGGCCGGCGCGGACGACTACGTGACCAAGTCGCGGCTGGCATCGGATTTACCCGAATCACTTGAAAGTGTGTTGGCCCTGGCGGCTTTGGATCGGCCACATAAACGGGTGGCGCAGTGTCTGCGGCATGTCGAATTGCGTTATGAACTAGAAAACGACACGCTACTGATCCCACCACTGGTCGAACAGTTTTTGCATTCGGCGATGGATCTGGGCCTGGTCGATCAAAGCGACGCAATGCGATTTTCCCGGTCGGTGATGGAAGCGATCCGCAATGCGATCTATCACGGCAACCTGGAATTGCCGTTCGACCAGCTGAAGTTCGCCGGCCAGGATGCCGACACGGCAACGCAATTCATGATTCAGCGACAGCAGGAAATGCCCTATCGCGATCGGCGCGTGCATGTCCGCGCCGTCTTCTCGCCGGAGGAAGCGAGGATTTCCGTTCGCGATGAAGGCCCCGGTTTTGACGTGGAGAGCCTGCCCAATGTCCTTTCGGACCCTTCGCGCCTGACCGACGGCGAGGGGCGGGGATTGGTGTTGATCGGGATGTTCATGGATGACACTTCGTTCACTCCTCCAGGCAACGAAATCACCCTCGTCAAACGAGCCCCCAAACGCGTGCCGAAGTAGAGGAGTTTGCAGTCCGGCTTGCCCCCAGCCCAGCAAGTGCCCCGATCGCCGACTTGGGACAAGCCGGCCTACGAATGTGTCGCGTCCCGTCCTGCGCGATGGGTGCTTGCATCGGCGCGTTGACCTACGAGATAACAAACAGCTGACGATCACAGGCGCAGTGGGTCAGGCAGTAACTTTCCGTTGGGGTGACCATGTCTTTACACCGTTTTTTTGCTTACACCAATCGAAAAAATCCCGGCCTGCATGTTTGGCGCGATGGGACGTCGCTGAGGGAGTATTTGCAGCCAGTCGCCACGCCCGACGGATCGGGGTGGGTCGAATTTCAGTGCCAGCTGCACCAATCGACCGACCAGCAAGTTCGGTTCATGTTGTTTTCGTTCAAGAACGACAAGCCGGATGATTTCGAGAACGACAACCACCAGCGTGAATTACCGCCACTTGCGTCGGGACAATTTCCCGATTCGGTTTGGTTTGCCGAAGGTGCCTCCCGCGTGGTCGCCCAGGATCCTCGTCAAAACACTCAAACAAAACTGCGAGTGCAGCTGATCTCCCAGTCGCAGTATCGTCCCGGCCAGCTCTATTTGTGGGATCCGGTCACGGGGCACAATCGTCGCGTTTCGCAATCGGGAATCGATGACGATTTGGGACCTTATTTCGACTTGGACCTGGGTGCTGGCGAACAGTCGTTTTTCAACTTCAAGTTCATTCGGAAAGAGAAGGGGAAATTCACCGACTTTGAACCGGGCGTCGCCAATCGCTGGTGGGTGGCCGATGACGGGACGAAAATTTGGATGCACAGCGGGACCGCCGCGGTTTCTCGAACCCTTCCCGATCAACATCGGTTGACCATTCATTACCGGCAGCAGTTCGACCGTTTGGCAACGATGCGATTGTGGGCCGAAAATGGTGACTACCAAAGCGATGTTGCCGGAGTGCCCGGCAGCGATGGATGGACTACTTACGAAACAAGTGCCTACACGCATCTGCCGTATGGGTGCCTGTTTTGGAATCCCGGCATGAGCAAGGATGAACAATGGGAACATCGGGAAGCAAAACGAAGACACATCACCATCACCGAAGATTCCCAGTGGTGGACGCTGGAAGGCGACAGCAAGCTGTTCGATGCTCGACCGTCGGCAAACGTTCAACTTGACTTGCAGATCGCCAACAGCGACCTGAGTCGGCTGAGCGAGCCGCTGTTTGCGCACGTTTGGATCCATCGTGCCCGTGGACCGTTGCTGGAAAAGGTGCCGGTTGATTCACAGGGCCGGGTGACGCTGCAGACTTATCCCGATGTGGTGACCTCCATCAAATTTCATGACGAAGACCGTTGGGAAAAAATCAGTCGGCATCCGATCTATTTGACGGCTGCCAATTCGCCGGCCAAACGATTTGTCGTGCTGGAGCGTCCACCACTGCTGGAAAACCGACCGGCACCCGACATGGTCGCCGATCCACCCTTTACGATTCGCCGCCCCGGTGCTTATGCCGACGGCGACGACATGCGTTTCGTCGTGCACGCCGATCACGCCGCCGCCGTGGATGTGATCGGCCAGTGGACTGATTGGTTGAACGATCCGGTTGCGATGAAATCGACTCGCGACGGATCCTATTGGTGGGCAAGCGTACCGATTTCCAAAATCATCGACGGACTGCCAGATGGTTCGACCGACTATCACGGCGTCAAGTATCAGTTTCGTTTCGACCAGCAACGACGGCTGCAGGACCCGGCCGCCGGTTGGGTGGAAAAATCAAGTGAAAGGGGCGCATCGCGGCTGGTGCGCCACGACCGCTACCAGTGGCACGACAGCCGTTGGAAGCGCCCCGGTTGGGAATCGCTGATCATTTACCAGATTCATCCGGCCCGATTCTCTGCACGCTTTCCGAACGAGCCGCCGCTGCGCCGAGTGGCAAAGGAGATCGCCGATCAAAGTGGGTACCTGCGGCGACTGGGAGTCACCGCCATTCAGTTGATGCCGGTCAACGAAGTCGGCAGCAATCATTCCTGGGGATACGATCCGGCTTATTTTTACGCCGTCGAAAACGCTTATTGTGGTGAGCAGGGACCGGATGACCTGAAATACCTGGTCGATACCTGCCACCAACATGGTTTGGCGGTGTTGCTGGATGTTGTGTTCAATCATGCCGGAGGGATCGACAATATTTTGTGGCACGTTGCCCGCGACAGTTTTTTTGACGGCGATACGGCCTGGGGCGCGATGATCAATTTTGATCATCCACAATGCCGTCACTTCTTTGCGGAAAACCTGGTCTACCTGGCCAACGAATTCCACATCGACGGTTTTCGCCTCGATCACACCGCCACCATCGTTCATTCGGGAGCATGGGACCCTTGGAGTCTGCATGTTCGCAAACTTGGTTCCGGCGGCGGTTGGGAGTTCTTGCACGCGCTCCGTTACGCGGTGCGGAAAAAGGTGGGCCGCAACTGCATTTTGACAGCCGAGCATCTGCCCAACGAATGGAGCTTGACGAATGACGGCGGATCGATGGATTCGCAGTGGTGTGACGATTACCACGACCGATTGGTGGAAGCGTGTCGGAGAGATTTTGGGATGTCGCGTCTGGCGAGCGCTTTGCAGCTGAGTCAGACTGCCTGTGATGATTGGTACAAAGTGGTCAACTATCCCGAAAGCCACGACGAGGTCGGCAACGTTCCCAACCGGGTCGCCCGGCTTGCCGGGTACGGCCAAGGTTGGCGGATGTCCAAAGTGGCAGGGGCGGCGACGATGTTGTCGCGCGGCATACCGCTCTTTTTCATGGGCTGCGAATCGGGCGAACACCGGCAGTTTCATTTCGGAGCTTCGAAGCAACTTGATTTGGACGAGTACCTGTCCAATCGGGATCGCGGCCGAATTCGTGCCTGGTGGCGGGAGTTGGCGAGGTTGCATCGAGACCCCAGTATTCAGGGACCATCGCCGCTGAGGGTTTGTTTGGCCGAGGAGCAACTGTTGGCGTTCACTCGCGGCGGCAACGATGACTTTTTTGTGTTGCTGAATTTTGGCGGTTGGTCAGGCCGTCGCTCTCTGGCAAGCCTGAACCTGCCGTGGGGAGAGTACCGTGAACTGTGGAATTCGACCTGGCCCGCGTTCGCGATCGAAGCCGAACACGAAGGAGAACACGCCAACGGAGGTCGCAGCGCGCGACTGCATCGTCATCACGATTTGAACGTTCCCGACTATGGTGCCGTGGTTCTTCATCGCGTGTAGGATGTCGCGAAGCGCCCTGAAAGGCCGCCGTTTCGGGCCAAGTTCTCAGCTACCAACCTTTTGTTGATGCCCGAAGGGAGAGTCAGGACGTAGGGTAAACTGGCGGGGCAGGTTGTTTGATTTGTTTGGTACTGTTTTCCATTTTTAAAAGATCCTTTGGAACATTCACTTTTTCGGCGGCACATTGCCGATGCCGGTTGCTTCGCTTCGGACGTGGAACTGGATCTGCTGTCGCAGATCGACGCCGCCGGCGCACCTGGCCGGCGCGGTGCCAACGGACAAAGTTTCCGTATTACGCCTAGCGGTGCTGGAAAGAACGGCCGGCGCGGCGGTGATGCAACGCCGGCGGCGACTGGCCAGGCAGGTGGCGACATGTCATTGACTCTTGCCTTTTGCGATCGCCCAGGTGGCCGCGGGATGTTGGTCGACGGAACGATCGCGAAAGCAGGCCGGAGGACGGGTGACATTCGGCAACAGCTGCCAATCGGCACCTCCGGGTACCTGTTCATCAACTCGTCGGGCGGACGTGGCGGTGATGGGGGACGCGGCGGCGACGGACAACCGGGCAGCGCCGGTCGGCGCGGCCGCGATGCGACACGATACTCCAGCGGCGGCAATGGCGGCCCCGGCGGAAACGGTGGCAACGCGGGCAATCCATCGGATGGTGCCGACGGCGGATCGGGCGGAGACGTTTCCTTGACGCTCAGCGATCGCGACCTGGGTTTGCTGATGCTGGTCAAAGGCAATTTGGCGGGCGGCGATTTTGGGTTTGCCGGCGAGCCGGGTCGGGGCGGCAAGGGCGGACGAGGCGGACGAGGCGGCAGTAGCTATCGCTGGACCGAAACTGAGTGGTACACCGATTCGCAGGGAAACCGCCGCACCCGCCACGTTTCCCATTCCAATCCAGGAGGTAGCCGCGGCCGATCGGGACGCAGCGGCGCCCCTTCTTCGTATCGTGCCAAAGACGGGGTGGCGGGACAGCCGGGAAGGCTGCAAATCGAGGTGGTCGACACCCAAGGTCGTTCGCAACATTACGATTCGCCCTATGACCTGGAACTGGTGACCTTTGACGTCGCCAGTGAATACCAGGTCTTGGAACCCGACAGTTTGATTTCGGTCGATCAAATCGTGGTTCGCAATGGCGGCGACATGCCCACGCCCGACAATTTCACGGTGCGGATTTTCCTGGAATCGGACCGCTGGATCGTCTCCGAAAAAGTCGACCTGGTGATGCACCGTTCGGTCGAGCCTGGCGAAACTTTCACCTTTCGCGATCACGGACTTCGTTTTCGGGTCGGCGATTACGTGGTCGACGAACCTCGCCGGCGAGCCTTCACCGCCAAACATTTCGTCAGCCCCAGGGCGCAGATGGAAAGCGGCATCCACCGACCGTTTCGCCATTTCGAAAATGGCGAGGAGCTCCGCTTTCGCTTTCCCGTCGAACTGATGGCGGTCACGTCGCTTCGCAGTTTGGCTCCCGGTGAATCGACTCGCGTCATCTGGGCAGTCACCAATACTGGCACGGAAACGTTTGATCACCAGTACTTGCACCGCGCCGTGCGCAGCAACGTGAGTCTGGTTGGCGGCGATGTCGACCCGCAGTGCCTGGTCTTTTTTGATGACACCGACCAACCGCACGACCTGCTCGATCGGCCCTTTGAAAAACCGATTCACGAGCTTCAGCCGGGCGAGACGCGAGTGATCGAAACGCGGATTGGTGTCAGCGAATCGGCGGACGTCATTCCCTACCAGGGATTCGGCGTTGGCGTCGATATCGACCTGCAACGTCCGCAAACCAGCGATCGGCACGATGAGTACCGACGAGTCGATGCGCGGAAGAGTTTTATCCGCATCTCGGAACGTTATCGCAAACAGGAGGGGTCACGATTCCTGTTGATCGCCAATCAGAAGACGCAGAGGAATGACATCGAAAAATGGACGCAGTTGGCCGACTACTTCGGCAGCAGCCTCGATGTCTGGGACATCTCCTACTATGGCTTTCTGGACTTTGTCCGAGCGGTCGACCGCGACCGGTCCCTGCTTCAGCAGTGGAAGGGTATGACGGTGATTGTTCCGAACAACTATTTCCAGACGCCCAACGGAAAAACGGTGGCGTTTGAACAGTTAGCAAAGCCGCAATTCCTCCGTGCTGCGGCCGATTACGACATCAACTTCTATATCGTCGGAGACTCTCGTACCGGCGGCGCCGCGATGTTGCAATCGGCGCTGATCCCCGTCGGAGAAAAGAAGTCGCCCAGTTCTCTGCGGACTCAAAAAGAGTTCTTGAAAGAAATCGGCCGCTGGAACGAGTACATTCGCCGCAGCCACGACGTCGTTGGTGGTGTGACGGGCGACGCGCGAGATTTCGCCGACGTGTCGCTGGGAGCGGTCCACGAATTTGAAATCAACAAACGCACTTTTTTGTTTCAACCCAAGAAGCGATGGCTACTGCAGCACGCACGAGATCTGCAGAAAGAACTACGCAAAAAGGATCCGCTGCACCGCTGGATCATCGTGCACCGATACGACACCGGTGAAACCGATACCTCGTGGGGATTTTTTCGCAAACGGCAGGTAGGAACGCTGGAGGTGCGACGTACGCTCGACACCACCAAGGGTTCGGTCGTCTTGTACGAGGTCGATTCGATTGAAGCGATCGATGAGAACTTCATCAACAGCAAGGCGAACAAACATGGTATCTTTCTGGCGTTGAAATTCGAGGACAAAGTGGACCGCTTCATCCGCCTGGTCAGCGAAAGAAAGTTGCCTCGCTATTCAGAAAACTACATCGACAGGCCGCTCTCGGATGAAGAGGTCCAAGAGATCGGTAACGAACTGGTTGAATCGATCTTAACCGACTTGTTCAACGAACAGCGCGCCGCCCGTCGGTCCAAGACCTGGGGCCGGCGCGGCGTTGGGATGCTGCTGCCGAAGCTGAACTACCTGGCCGAACGGGCACTCAACTACGGTGTGACCTATCGTCAGATGCAGGAGAACGCCGAAAGTTTGGAATTGCTGTACCAGTTGATCGCCAACATCCGCTACATGGCTCGGCGCTGCAAATCGATTTGGGATTCGGCGCTGCTGCCGACATCTTTTTTCAAGCGGGGACGAGCCGTTTCGTCTTCCATGTTGGAACGAACCGACCGGATCGTCACCAGCATCTTCGGTCGACGTCCCAGCTGGTGGAATCGTGCATCCTCGCCAGGCGATGACTACGATCCGTTCGGCAGCGCCAAGAACAAAGCACCCGATGGCATTGAACGAACGACCGCTGACGCCCGTTTGCAAGCGATCGAGGTGGAACTCGACCGGCGGAACTCTTCCGTCGAGGCCTACGCGACCGCTCAGGATCATCCCGGCTTGACCTACGATCCGGAATTGCTGCCCGAAAACACTCGAGTGCTGTCGGGGGAAGCCTTTGACAAGTTGATCGCAATCGAGGCGATGGCCAGCCAGCGAAGGGAGCAGACCGAACGGGCGGTAAAAGAAAAACGAGCCGATCTGTTGGTGCCACTCCGACGCTCGCAGACGGCAACGCCGCTGGAATCGAAACCGACGGCAACCAGGAAGCCGGGTTAGTTCTACTTTCGCACTTTTTTGGAGTGCGGTGACTCGTCACCGCTTTCTTTTATGAACGGTGCGACATTTCTTACGTTCCCCTACCAACTCCATCTGTCAATCAGATCACCCATCTTGTTGATGGAAGCGTAAATAAGGGAAAGCTCCGACAAGTCGGAGCACTCCAAAGTCACGCCAGTGACATCGATGGACTGGCGGTGGGCGCGGAGAGAACGATGGCGGTTGCGGTGATCCCTTTGCCATGTGCTTCCAGAGTCGCCAGCAGATCGTCACTGGCGGCTGTGGGAGAGACATCGGGGGTTTCAGCACTGGGATCGACGATCGCGCCGACGCGTTGAAGCGTGAAGTAAGCGGCGTCGGTCAACAGCGCTAAACGCGCGCCGTCGCGAAACGGTAGCTCTCGCGAGTGAATCTTGGGTGCGAAACAACCGAGCGGTGCGCGGGGGACGCCGTTGAGTGCGGGCCGCGAATCGGGAAATTCCGGAAACCATCCCTGTTGGCTCCAGCGGACCAGCTTGCAGCTTCCTACTTCGGCCACCGAAGCCACCCCGTTTTCCACGTCCCAATGCCACAGCAAAGCCGAACAAAGACGGCCCTCGCTCATTTCGATCAACCGTTCATGCAGCGCCGTCAACACATCCGCCGGAGCTGAGTCTCCTTCCAGAAGCTGATCCGAGTGCGGAACAAGGGAGTCAAACCACTCTTGTCTGGGCCACGAAGAAGCACTGGGAACTCCTTGAAGCAACAGCACCGCTCGGCCATCCTCTCGCGCCAGGGTCAACCCGGTATCGCACATCACGTCGGCCGAGCGCAGGCGCAACGATCGTACGGTCGCGGCGGGGTAAATTTCTGGATTCATTCCCGTAAGGCTCCGCTATGGATGAATGTCATTGAGTGTGTCGATCACCTCTTCCCAATGCCGCGGCCGCTGTGAAATGTCGGGGTCGGTCGCCCGACCAATCAGCTCCGCAAACTTCGGCGAAATCACATTGATGCTTCCCCTGGCGGTCTGCTGGCGCCACGGTCCGGAAGCGTCTTTCAGCGGATCGTCCGCGGTGACCATGGCAAGCAGGATTTTTCCGAGCGAGAAGATCGCACTGCGGTGCGAGGCAGGCGCGCCGCGAACCACTTCCGGATCGCGATACCGATTTTCATGCAGACTTCCCGATTCGCTGCGTTGTTGGGTGTATTCTTGCTTGCTGGCCATCGGGATCAAACCGAAATCGACCAGCTTGACCCAATCGCGACGCGTTCCGAACGCTTGCTGATCGACTAGCAGATTTCGCGGTGCAAGGTCGTACCCAGAAACATCCACCACTTGCGCCACGTGGGCGAACCCATCGGCAATTCGCAGCGCAAAATCTTTCAACTGGGCGGCTTCCCAGGCCGTACCGGGCGTGAACAGGTTGTCGACCTTCGGGTCCAACCGGCGACCGATACACCACTCCAACAGCGCCGCGCGGCGGCCGATGCGGTTGTGAAAGCGGGCGACGTTGGGATGCCTGATCCGGCTTAGCAAATCCATTTCCCTGTCAAAGGCGGCCACGATCGCGTGATCGATCGACGGGTCTCCCGGCGTCAGCCAAAGGTGTTTCAGCGCGTAACGATCGGATAGCGACCCGCCGGTTTCGTCTTCGGTTTGCGGGCGAACCTGGTAGACGCAGGTGAACGCACCCTTGTGAATTTCCTGATCGGGGCAGAACTTCCAACCGTCCGGCGGAACGCGGCCATGTTGCAGGTTCAAGTTGAACGACTTTGCCATTTCGTTTCGCAGTTGAACAAAACCGCGGTCCGCCGTATCGCGTAGCGCCACTCCCAGCAGGTCGTATGCTTCCTCGAAATCCTCGCCGCCGCGCGCGCCGGCCAGCTGCATGAGCAATTTGGCGTGATGGTGGGCCTGGCCCGCCGACACCCCGTCCAACCAACGCACGATTCGGTCGAAGAGTTCGGCCGGGTCGGCACCATCGGTGGGATCGGCCGCACTGCGAGACGCTTTTGGCGAAAGCGGCAAAGAACCGATGGAATCGTAAACGAGTGCTTCGGAGGGGTCGGCAGCGAGGGCGCGAAGCACTGCATCGACATAGGCCGGTGAGTTTCCTTGGCTTTCCACCTGGCGTGCCCGGAGCAACCAGCGCAGGCACTGCCACGAGGGTGGCGAGGGCGTATCGGGCACGATCATCAGATCATCTTCCACAAACCGCACCCAACTGGCCGCAAACGGGTAGTCGGCTTCCGCTTGGCTGGCCCAGTTCCAGCCCGCTTCTTCGCCACGCAGCCAACGCCGGAAACCGAGTTCCAACGGATCGTTTCTTGACGAAAGCGAAGGGACCGTCATCTCCGGCTGGTTGTCGCCGGCAAGCGGTGTCGGCGCCAGCGCGTCGGCGGATGGCAAACTGCCGTTGGAATCGGCCGGCAAAAACTCCATGTGGCTGACGTTCGGATTCAGGCTGATGAGACCGCGGTTTTCGGCCAACACCGCCAGGCTCTTCAACCACCTCTTGGCAGGAAGTCCGAAATGCAGCGGATCGAATTCTGAAAAATGGCCATGGATGGCGGAGATCAAATCGTCTACCGAAACGGGGCCCCTTTTCTCGTCGTATGTTTGATTGACGAACCGGCCGCAAAACAACACCAATTCGTGAGCCGCTTCCAGGTCGATGGCGGTGGGAGCCGAAGAAGTCGACACACTCTCGCCGACGACGCCCAAAACATGCGTCCGAAACTTCTGAAGGAACTCTTCGCTTTCGTCTTCCGCGATCTCCCGCGGTTGCCGCTCTCCGGTGAGCCGGCTGAGGGCGATTTTTCTTTCCTCGACATCGATCCGCAGAATCCGCACTTCGACTTCGTCGCCGACCGAGATGGGATGGTCGGCTTCGACATCTTCGTCGGCCAATTCCGAGACGTGCAGCAGCCCTTCCAGTTCCGGTTCCAGTTCCACAAAAATGCCGAAGTTGGTGGCGTTGGTCACCGTGCCTTTGACCAGGCTTCCCACCGTGAACTTATCGGGGATCCCCGAAACCCACGGATCGAACTGCAACTGCTTGTAGCCCAATGCGATGCGGCGGCGAGGTTCGTCGACGCTGAGCACGCGGCAGGTGATCACTTGTCCGTTTTCGAACATCTCGTTGGGGTGGCTGATCTTCCGCGTCCAAGACATGTCCTTGGTATGAATCAGTCCGTCGATTCCCTCTTCCAACTCGACAAACGCGCCGTAATTGACCAGGTTCCTCACCTTGCCTTGGACGTCCATGCCGTCAGGATAACGCTCGGAAATCCCTTCCCACGGATCGGTGTGGATTTGTTTCATTCCCAGTGACAATTGTTGACCTTCGGGATCCATCTTCAGGATCTTGACATCGATCACGTCGCCAATGGCGACCATCTCGCTGGGGTGTTTGATTCGCTTGGTCCAGCTCATGTCGCTGATGTGGACGAGCCCTTCGATTCCCGGTTCCAGGCTGACGAACGCTCCATAGCTCATCACGTTGACCACTTCGCCGCGGTGAACCGATTGGTCTGGGTATCGCTGTTTGATGTTTTCCCAGGGATCACGAACCAACTGCTTCAGACCGAGCGCGATTTTTTTCTTGTCCTTGTCGCAATCGATGTGCAGTACTTTGACTTCGATCTCCTGCCCCATCGACACCAATTCGGACGGATGGCTGATTCGCTGCCACGCCATGTCGGTGATGTGCAGCAAACCGTCGATGCCGCCCAGATCGACGAAGGCACCGAAATCGGCAATGTTCATGACAATGCCTTTGCGAACTTGGCCGACTTCCAATTCTCGCAGCAACAGTTCGCCATCTTCGCTACGTTGTCTTTCGATCAGCTTGCGGCGGCTGATGATGATCTGGCGACGGGTGGTGTCGATCTTGACGATTTCACATTGAACAACGCGGCCGACATATTCGCCGATTTCGTTGGGGCGGCGCACGTCGACCTGGCTGGCCGGCATGAACGCCGGAAAACCGTCCACATCAACGATCAGTCCTCCATTGACCTTTTTCTCCACCGTTCCCGACACGGGATCCCCGATAGAACTATCCGCAAAGACACGATCCCAGTTCTCTTTGCTGACCGGGGCTTGCATTGGAGAACTGCTGCGAGTTCCGTCGATCAGTTCTCCGAAGAGGTCTGCGGAAAGAAACGCCTGGTCACCAATGCCGGGTTCAACCGGCTGCTCTGGCGGCAGGGCAGACTCCGGCTCCACCGCGGCTTCTTCTTCCAAATCGACCTCGTCGGACTGCGACGGGGGCGGTGCGACGAACAACTGATCCCACATCGATCCGCCCGCATCGTCATCAGGCTCCGGCCCGTCGCTGTGACTCTCCAACGCCTCGACAAGTTTCCGCTCCAGTTCGGCCGGAAGCGGTGACGTCGGGGAAAGAACAGAGCTCTCGTCAACTGCTTCGCCGATGCCCTGCAATAGTTCCGAAAGATCACGCTGCAGATCCACGGCCAACATCCACAGCTTGCGAGCAGGTTTGGCGTCGTGGCCGAGCAGCCGTTGCCACAAAATCATCGCCTCGTCGTTTCGGTCAAGGCGAATGAGTTCATCCAGCACGGAATCGCACTGCTCCACGTCGACACTGCCGGTGGAGACTCCCGACAGCAAGGCGTCGCAGAAATGTTCGAAGTCGTTTTCGAAGATGGAAAGCAATCGGACAGCTGCCAAACGTTCGCCGTCCCCACCACCCGAAGTACAGGCAAGCAGCCTTTCGATCGGAATGCGTTTGTCCTGCGCGCGGGCCCAATCAAGCAGGCTGCGCAAACTGTCGACCATACCTCGATCAAAGAGGGTGGCCAGCATGTCCTCGATCTCGGATTCCTCAAAACCGAGGCCACAATGCTCGCTCTTGTTGAGTGCCAGCTCGAACTCTTCGATCAATCCCTGTCGGGCGCAGAGAATCGGTACGCTGCAGATCGCCGCGACCGACGGCTGCAGATCGGGAGCCAGCGCCCGGAATCGTGCCAAGGCATTGTCGGTATGACTGGCCGCATCGGTGGCAGCGGGAAAGCATTCAAAGAGTTCGGTTTGTTCCATCCCAAATTCTTCAAACGCTTCAAAGATCTGCGCCGCCGCGGCGACATCGCCTCGTTTGCCCGCCGCTTCGACCACCGCTCGCTGCTCGCGTAAACCAAGTGTGTCGGCAAAATCCAGGGCGGCGCGCAGCTCGCCAATCGACGCCTCGGCATCTCCCAACTGCAACAATCCGGCTGCTGCCCAACAATGGACTCGGCCCAGCGGAAGCCACTCGCGGAGCGGGACGGCCGCAGCGACGGTTGCGGTGACCAGTTTGGGCACCTGGTAGCGCGTGGCGGCGGCCATCGTCCAACGTATGACCTCGAACCGATCAAGCCCTTGTACCTTCAACAGGCTTTGGACGGCGTCCACTGCGTCATCGACATGTCCACCTTGCAGACAGCCAAGAATCGTCGACCGAGCAAACTTGACGCCATTTCTGCCCACCAGCCGCCGGCAGAGCATTTCATTGGTGGCTCGTTTGTGCCGCCCTTGCTTGGAAAGCGAGTAGGCGATTTTGCACATTTCCCTTGCCGCGGGACGGTTGAACGATCGCCCGATCGAAAGAATCGCTTCCAAGCGGTCGACGCTGGCGTTGTTCAGACAAGCGGCAAGCAAACGATCGAAGGCGGGAAGCATGTTGCGATCAAGCGCCAGCACTTCACCGATTCGCTTGACTGCCGTGTCGGGATCGTCGGGACTGCCGCACGCCTCGGTCAAAGCCAGGGCTGTCAGGCCGCAGGGAGCCGCACCAAGGGGCGCAGCAGCGACGATCAGATCGATCAGCGTGCCGACGCGGCCCGCTACCCCCAACGTCCAAACCGGTTCGGGGCGGAAACGCGCGACTCCGTTTTCGTCCTGCCACGAAACGATCAACCCGTGCATGCACGCCTCTTCCAGCGCCGGTCGCAAATGGCTTGCCTGCCAACCGCTAAGCGAATCGAGATCAGCCTCCAGTTCAGAAATCGAAACATCCCTCTCCGCCCGCCGGCAAGCAACGACCACCTGCCTGGCCACCTCAATCACTTCCTTGACCGCCGGTCTTTGCGACGCAGAGGTGGAGGGCTGTTTCGACAAGTTCCCCGGCGACACCGACCGCTGCCACGGCCTGGATGTGGTGGCGGTACCGCTATCGACGGAACTCTCGGCGGCTCCTGGCAACACCTCGTAGTTGCCGGTGTCGCTATCGATCAGGTGCACCAGCCCTCGTGATGCAGCCGCTTCCACGACGTTTCGCAGTTTCCATCCTTTGCCGAAACGATCGTAGGAACAACCGGGAAACTTCTCTTGGATCGCTACCCCAAGTGTCGAAGCGCGGGGAGCGCGACCATGTTGTGAATGAGAACCGTGGACAAACTTGGCGACGAAATCGACCAAAGTATCGAGTCCCGGCATCTTGGACGAAGTATTGCTCATTGGTCTGCCGCCATTTCATCCTTTGTTGCCAGGCCCACATGCGGGTTGGGGATGTCCCGCAAGATCAGTTTCCATGCCTCCAGCAGCTTTTTGCGAAGCACCTCGTCCTTGTTCTCACTTCGGAGCCGATTGTCCAACACGCTTCGCACTCGCTCCTTGGGGATCGGTAATTCGATTTGCGTCTTTCCTAGGATCCGAATCAGCACCTGCAGTGCGTCGACGTCGATCTCGGGGTCGTTTTCAAACAGGTCCCACAGCGCGACCGAGACGTTGCTTCTCTTTTCCAGTCCTTTGACTTTGCTGCCCAAAAAGCCGAGCAGCCGTCGGCGATCGGCGGCGGGTCGCGACTTGGTGGTGATCGCTTTTTCAATGAAGGGAACTGCCCGGATTGCACCACGAGCAATCTTCATTTCTTCCTCTTGCGTCGCCTCTCCTCTGGCCAACCGCTCCAGCATCGGTTCGTCGATCTGGCTGTTGTACCTCAGGTTCAGCAAAAAATTCCCCAACTCCTGCAAACGCGGTTCCGGCCGCTTGCGAAGCGCCCCGCCGAAATCTTCCAGGCGTTCGAGTATTCGCAGGTCCGCATCAAAGCTGGACATCTTGCCGAGGTGCCGCTCCAAATGCCCGCAGTAAATCTCCATCATTTCTCCGGGCAAGATATCGAGAGCTTCGATGTACTTTTCGACGGCTTGTTCTTGGCTCCAAAGAATGAGATAGGCCAGCAGGTCCAGTGCCTGGCTTTTCAACGAGACGTTGTAAGCGGCATCGGTACAGATATGGGCAGCGGCGGTGATTGCATATTCACGATACTCCCTGAGTGCTTCCAGCAACCGTCCGCGAACGTCGTTGTCGCTGTGGTGCTGGCTGTAGGCCTTGTACAGCGGCTCGATCGTGGTTTTCTGGGGAAAACCGGCAAGATGTTTGAACATCGCTCCGGCGTTTTTGAACTCCTGCGCCTCCTCGGCGCCCAAGTGCGCCGTCTTCAGACGCCGATCTTGGGTACGTCGAATCAAATATTTCAGCAGCACTTCAAAGTGCGATTGACGATGATAGAGCACGCGGTCGGCGATTCCGCGTCGGATCTCGCTGGGACAATCTTCGTCCAGCAATGCCTTCGCCTCCTCGGAAGTTACCGCCTCGTATTGCCGGATGCTGGCCGCCAACCGTCTGACCGAAGGAATACCGCTCCACTGCGCGTCGATCAGCCGGTCTCGGATCCTCCATCGATACGACTCCTCTTCACACGCCGCGTAAAACTGCCCGATGATCCGATAAACATCGTGTTGGGCGAGGCGGTTGGCGGGAATGATGTAAGCCAGGTCGATCAGGATCAGACTGGTGTGCAATTCTCGTTTGGAACGGGGGTTGACCGTTCTGGCTATCGATTCCAGCTGGTGATAAAGTTCGTTCGGTTCCAGCGCCTCGGCGCGCTCGCGCGCTCCTTGCAGCGACTCGTAAAAACGCTTTCGAAGGTCACCCGGAATCCGCTCGCGAACCGCTGGCAGTTGCAGCTTTCGAGCGATCTGAAGCGACCTCTTTTGGATGTCCTGAATGTCGACGGACTTTCGTTCCTGCGGGCGTGAATTCACGTGCCATCCTCCTTACCCACCAGTTCGGCTGTCGTTTCTGTGGTCTGCCGGCGTTCATCCTTGGGCCGATTCACTTTGGGAAGTGATTCCGGCATCCGGCCCGATGCCCCCATCCCAACGGACGCCTTGCCGCGCCGCTGGATCGTCTGACCGTCCACTTCCGTCTTCAACACAAACTGCAATTCACGGTTGTCGTTGATCGAAACCAGGAGCGTCAGTTCGTGGTCCTTGGAAAAAGGGACGCTATCGGGAAACTCGAAAACCCGCGTGACTAGGGGTGAGATGTCATCGATCGTGCCGTCCAGTGCAGGACGTCCCGAAAAGAAGTTCAATTCCAGGCGAAATTCCTTCTCAGGCATTCGCAGCATGAACTCTCGCGGTTCGTTCAATGGAACAAGCTGATGTGGCTCCAGCAGCAGTTTCAAACGGTCGTTTTCGTCCATCAGGTAAAGAGCGTCGTACAACCGTTGAATCAACTTGACCGGACGCTCGTCGTAATGAGTCGCCCCGGCAAACCAGGCGGCTCCCATCGCGACCGCTCGGAACGGATCATCCACCAGGATCGGTTCCTTCCTCAAAAATTCGACAATGGCCGGGTCCAGCATCGGCAAGCTGGCGGAACCCCCAGTCAGGAAAACGTGATCAATGGGGTATCGTTTGTTGACCGGGTTGTAGACGAAGTTGCTTTTGTTGCTGGCGGCGGAATCCAGGCACTGCTGAATCGCGGTGAAGAACGCCTGGCTGTTGCGATTGGCGTCGACGTTGGATTTGTCCAGGTAAAAGAATTCTTGCAGAGCGTTGTTCAGATCGTCCATCGAAAGCGAATGGGACCAGTTTCCACCGTGGGGAGCTCTTTCGATACTCACCGTGACCCGCATCCGCGACGCCCGCAGTTTGCTGGCGTGCCGAGCGTAGGTTGTGGACAATTCTTTCTTGGCAACCTCGGCCCGATTCAACAGATGCATCAAAAACATCCGACAAAGATTTTCGTCTTCGCAACGTGAGTAGGCGTTGTTGGTCTCCAGTTCGTATCGGTGCAGTAGCAATCCGGCAATGTTCTGATCGAAGTCATCACCGGCCAGTTCGTTGTAGCGCGACGCCCCAAAAACGTCCGCCACCAGGCCTTCCGGTTTGTCTTCAGCCTCCAACATCGAAACATCCAGCGTGCCCCCGCCGATGTCGACCATCATCATCCGCTTCGGCCCACCGTGAAGGTCCAACTTGCTGCCCCGTATCAAATGCACCAGGGCAGCGGTCGGTTCGTCCAGCAGCTGGGTCGGTTCGCGTGAAAAGCCGGCCAACTCGACCGCTCGCAGCGTGGATCGACGCGCCTCGACCCCAAACGATGCCGGGACCCCCACGACCAGACGTTCGGGCAGATGCCCAAAATACTCGACCACTTCGTTTCGTATGGCGCGAAGGATACAGCCGGAGATCACTTCCGGCGTCCAGTCATGGTCAAAGTCTTCGAAGGAGGGCCTCCATCTCTTTCCCATGAATCGTTTGATGGAGGTGACGACACGTTCTTCGCGCAAGCGAGCGACTTGCTTGACCGCCTTACCGACAAACGCATGATCGGCCGATTCGAGCAGCACGGCCGAGGGCAGCAGTTCATCTCGACCGTGCCCGGCCGAACTGAATCCTCCCATCGGCTGGGTGATGGGAAGCGGGCGGGGTGCCTCGGCTCCTTTCTCCCAGACAGCGGCCACGGTGTTGGTCGTCCCCAGGTCGATGCCCAGGCAATAACGCTGTGATAGGTCTCGCGGTTGTTCCATCGACATCGTCATCCTCCCTGACCGGCGCGGTTTGGTTCGACAGGAACGACGACGGCGGGAATCATCGTGCGGTCAAGCACTCGTAGGCCGCGACGCACAATCTCGTACTGCTGGCCGTCACAAGTCGTTTTGCTGGGCACGCTTTCGTCCAAGACATAATCCATCGACGGCAGCTGAATCGATACCCTCTGTCCAACGTCGCCAAACAGATCCACCGTCGGCGACTTCAGCAGGTCGACCACCTTGCTGCTAACTTCCTCTTGCAGTTTCGCAATCCGCAATACCCGGTCGTACTCCGTCGGTGCTTCGTCGACGACCAGCAGGGGACGCAATAGCGATTCCAACAGTTCGACTTCCCGGAGAGCTCGCAAGCAATCGTTTTCCTTACGCAGCCGACGCAGTTCCAAGCGAATGTTGTCGGCAAGGGGTTCGGCATCGCTGGTCGCTTTTTCCGCCGGCTTCTCGTCCATCAGTCCGGACAAAAAATCGCGGGGCATGTCGCGCGACGGTTGCGACGTGACGACCGCCTCCGGAGTCGACAGCTCCCGTCGATCGGGCGGATGATGCGAGATCTTTTTCCACAGCGGACGACAGCAGGCCAGGTAGGGGACTCGCCACAGGTTGTCCGTTCGGTCCATCGCCAATCCGGCGCGGGGAAAGAACTCGCGAACCAATTGCCCCTCGTCAATCAGATCCAGGGAAGCCCAGGCGAGTTCCCGGCCGGCAAACTGCGTCAACGAGTTCAGCTCGTAACGGTAGGAACTGGGGCTCTTGTGACGAGACAGATGGGCCAGGAAACACAAGACCACCACCAGCCCCCGCAGCGACAACGGCGCGGCGCTAAGATCGACTTTGGCCGGCGGCGCGTCTGCGGCGACGGTGAACTGCCGGATCAGCACCTTGCGCAGCGTCTGCTCGAGCTGATTGAGATCGGCCGATCCGCTGGGTGACAGTCCTAGCTCGTCAAGCAGGGCGTCCCAAGAGGGTTCATCGAACGGAATCGGCACATGTTGCGAACCAATTTGAATTTCATCAGGAAAGTCGGGATCGCCTAAATCGGGCCAGATGATTCGCTGGACAATTTCGTAGACGGCGTTCCAAAAAACCTCGGCAACCGCTTCCCGGCGAGGATTTCCGTCGTAGCCTCGTACTAGCTTTTTCGGCAGGCGATCGACGTTTTTCCACGCGATCTTTTCACACACACTGACGGAAGAAGTCATCATTCGCCTTACCGGCTTGGCCCGGCGCTCACCACGACGCTCGGTCCACGAACCCGAAATATAGAATTATTGAATGACCCCCTCGTCTTGCCGATGGATATCGGAGACTCCGGCGACCATCCCTGCTGGGTCCGCCCTAGTTTACCAACGGGGCTTCGCCTCTGGCAAATGTCGCCGCCTTACGTAACCTGCCCAACCAGATTCAACGCACGGTTTTTTCCGCTGCTGCGCCCTAAAGACGGTACAAGCTGTACAAAGAAACCGGTCATAGACACTTCCGGATCCAAAAGCGGTGCCTAAACCAGCAAACTACAGGATCGTCGACTTGGGGCAAGCTTGGGGCAAGCCGGCCTACGCGGAGAGAATTTCTCGGACGGGGCTGGCCGGTTCGACTCCCGTCAACCTCATGTCCAGCCCCTGAAACTTGACAGAGAATCGTTGGTGATCGATACCCAACAGATGCAGCATCGTGGCGTGCAAGTCGCGCACGTGAACCACATCCTCCACCGCGTTGTAGCCCAGTTCGTCGGTGGCGCCATGACTGTGCCCCGGCTTGATTCCGCCGCCGGCCAGCCACATCGAAAAACCTCGAATGTGATGATCTCGCCCCGCGCCTCCTTTTCCCTGGAACATCGGCGTGCGGCCAAATTCGCCGCCCCAGACGATCAACGTGTCCTGCAACATGCCGCGTTGGCGGAGATCATTCAGCAGCGCGTATGTCGGCTTGTCGGTCAATCCACAACAGATGTCCATGTACCGCTGCAGATCGCCGTGGTGATCCCAGCCGCGATGGTACAGATGAATGAACCGTACTCCGCGTTCTGCCAATCGCCGCGCAAGCAGGCAATTCGAGGCATAAGATCCGTCGCCCGGTTTGGCGCCGTACATGTCCAGAATGTGCTGCGGTTCGTCGGAAAAATCGGCCAGTTCTGGAACCGACGTTTGCATACGAAACGCCATTTCGTATGTAGAAAGCCGCGTTTCGATTTCCGGATCGCCGGTCGTCTGCAAGCGATGACGATTCAGGCTGCCGACGGTTTCGATCAGCCGTTTTTGTTGCTGCCTGGAAACGCCCGGTGGCAACTGAACGTAGTTGACCGGGTGGCCACTGCTATTGAATTCGACGCCCTGATACCGGCTGGGTAAAAATCCGGTTGCCCATTGCCGCGACGCGATCGGCTGGGGGTTGCGGCCACCGACGCTGGTCAACACCACGAATCCGGGCAGGTTTTCACTCTCGCTGCCCAGGCCGTAGGTGATCCACGATCCCATCGACGGTCGACCGCTGATCGCAGTGCCAGTATTCATGAAGGTATGCGCGGGATCATGATTGATCTGCTCGGTGACCATCGAACGAACGATACAGATGTCGTCCGCCATTTTCTGGTGCCACGGAAGGTAGTCGGCGATCGTCTGCCCACTTTCGCCGTACTGTCCAAACTTAGTCAGCGGACCTTGACACTTCAGTGTCTGCCCCTGCAGCTGTGCAATCGGTTGTCCGGCCGTGTAAGACTCTGGCATCGGCTTGCCGTCCAGCTCTTCCAACACCGGCTTGTAGTCAAACGTTTCCAAGTGGGACGGGCCACCCGCCATGCACAAAAAAATCACCCGTTTGATTTTCGGTGTGTGATGAGGCAATCCGCCGCGTCCGGGAGGATTGGCAGAACTTGGCGTGGCCGCTGCATCATCGGCTAACAGCGACCACAGCGCGGCACTGCCAACGCCCAACCCGCTGCGCGACAGGAAAGTGCGGCGGTGTACGCTTGAATTCGATTCGATCGACATGGTCAATTCCGCGTGACTGTTTCGTACATGTTCAACAGGGCTCGGCATACTCCTGTCCAAGCGGCCAGTTCCTGTGCATCGGCTGAATCGAAGTCGGCAATCGGACCGGCAGATTCCACCAGCTTGTCAGCTTGTTCGGGGTTGGCCCGGTAGTACGATCGCTCCTCTCGCAGCAGCTTTGCAAGGGTTTGTTGTTCCGTCGAATCGGGCTGTCGAGAAGTCGCCAAACGAAATGCGGACTGCAGTCGCAGTAGGTCGGCGTTTTGTTGATCGGATTGGTCCGGCGCGGTCTCGGCAAGCAAACGCGTCGCCATCGCCAGTGCCGCCTCGACCATCGTCGGATCATTCAGCAACACCAGTGCCTCCAGCGGTGTGTTCGACCGAGGACGCTGCGCCGTGCACTCTTCGCGGCTGGGGGCATCCATTGCCTTGAGCATCGGGTGCAGAAACTGCCGTTGCCAATGAACGTAAACGCCGCGACGCCATTGCCGCGAATCGGTGTGGGGTGCATAGACACGCGTGGGAAAGTTCAGGTGGCGATAGTATCCAGCCGGCTGGTAAGGCTTGATGCTGGCACCACCCACTTGCCGAACCAACAGACCACTGATTGCGATCGCGTTGTCCCGCACCATTTCGGCTGGCATCCGATACCGCGATTGCCTGGCAAACCACCTGTTGTAGGGATCTTTCTGCAGCGCCTGCAGCGAAGCGATCGATGATTGTTGATAAGTGCGAGTCGACACCAGGCGTCGGATCAGTCGCTTGACGTTCCACCGATCGGCGATGAAGTCGACTGCAAGCTGGTCCAACATTTCCGGATGAGACGGCGGTTGTCCCTGGCCGCCAAAGTCGGCTAGCGAAGAGGAGATTCCACGTCCGAACATCAGATACCAAAACCGATTGACGAAGACGCGCGCCGTTAGCCCGCCCACTCCCGCTTGGTCATCGGTCAACCAATTGGCCAAGTCAAGCCGCGTCAGCCGATCGTCCTGCGGCGACATTCTTCCAAGGAAAGCTGGCACGGCAGGCCCGACAACGGGGCCACTGTCGTCCAACCAATTGCCGCGCGGCAACACCCGGATTTCACGCGGCTCGATCGCCTGGCTGATCATCGTCATCCGCTTCGACTTTTCGATCTGCTGCCGCTGGGCCGTCCAATCGGCCAGTTGTTGCTGGAGCAGTTCGGGTGAACCGTAGCCGCTGTCGAGTTTGGATTGCGCCGCATCGATGCGATGTTGCAAAGCTGCGTCGACCTGGCGCTGCCAGCGAGCGAGCACTCTGATCTCCGGTGGCCGCTTGGTGGGTAAACCGTTGCTGCCCACCTTGAAATGTTGCGCTTCATCAATGTCGGCAAAGAAAGCGACCATCGAATAGAAGTCTTTCGAGGTGTAGGGATCATATTTGTGGTCGTGGCACTGGCAACAACCCAAAGTCGCGCCCATCCATACTGCCGATAGATTGCGAACCCGGTCAGCCGCGTAGATCGCCAGATACTCTTTCGGTTGTACGCCACCTTCGTGAGAGGTCTGCAGTAGCCGGTTGTAGCCGCTGGCGATCTTTTGATCGGTTGTCGAACCAGGCAGCAAGTCACCCGCCAATTGTTCTCGCGTGAACTGATCCAGCGGTATGTTGTCGTTGAAGGCGTCGATCACGTAATCGCGATAAGGCGACGCGTTGTGATCTTGATCGCCGTGATAGCCGACCGTGTCGGCAAAACGAACCAGGTCCAACCAGTACGTGGCCATTCGCTCGCCAAACTCAGGCGACGCCAACAACTGATCCACGATTCGCAGGTAATTGGCGCGGGTTGGGTCATCAACGTATTGCTGGACCAATCGCGGACTTGGCGGCATGCCGGTCAAGTCAAACGATAGCCGGCGAATCAAGGTTTCCCCTCGCGCATCGGCCGACGGTTGCAGCCCGGCGCGCGTCATCGCGGCAAGCGTGAACTGATCGATCGGATCCAGCGGCCACGATGTCGATTTCACCTCAGGGGCATCGTGCGGCTGGGGCGATGTGTAGGCCCAGTACGGTTCGTACTTGGCCCCGGCGGCGATCCATTGTTTCAACAGGTCGATCTGTTTTCGATTCAGTTTCTTGCCCGATTCGGGCGGCGGCATCAGCAAATCGTGATCTTCCGAAAGGATACGATCGACCAATTCGCTTTCGTCAACGCTTCCTTCGACAATCGCGAACTCCTTGGCGTCTTCTTCAACATCCAAACGCAGGTCGGCTTCGCGGTGCGCCGGATCGGGACCGTGGCAGAAGAAACAAGCGTCGGAAAGAATCGGCCGGATGTCGCGGTTGAACGACAGTTCATCGGCGGGGGAAACGACGGCCAATGCCGAAAGGGCAATGGCAACAGCAAGGCGAGCGGGAATCATCTTTGTACAGTGAATTCGGAGCATTCATGTCCGCCGGTCGAACGAACGTGCCAGACTCTTCAGAAGATCGGTGCCCCCGCGCATTTCCGTGCGCCCATGGAGTATAAACGACCGCAGCCGAAATTGCCGCCGCGATTCAAGCGATCAGTTCCTCGATGACCTTGCCGCCAAATTGGCTGAGTTGTTTGAATCGGCCAGCGTGATAGTAGGTCAACTTGTTGTCGTCCAGACCAAGCAACCTTAGCAGGGTGACATGAAAGTCCCTGATATGCCGAACGTTTTCGACCGCTTTGGCACCGATTTCGTCCGTGGCACCGATCGTATGCCCCGCCTTGCAGCCGCCACCGGCCATCCAGATCGTCATCGCGTCGGGATTGTGGTCGCGTCCATACGCCACGCCCCCACCCCGGACACCATTGTCGGGCGTACGACCAAATTCGCCCATCCAGACAATCAGCGTCTCGTCCAATAAACCTCGTTGGCGAAGATCGGCGATCAACGCCGCGATCGGCCGGTCAACCCGCGGGATCAGGGCTCCATGAGCTTTGGCGATGTAGTCGTGCGAGTCCCAGGTACTGGCATACAGCTGTACAAATCGCACTCCCTTTTCGACCAGTTTGCGAGCCAGCAGACAACGGCGAGCAAAGTTGTCGGTCGGCTGGACGCCAACACCGTAGTCGTCCAGCGTCGCCTGGGATTCATCATCGATGCTCAGCGTCTCAGGGACCTCCATCTGCATCCGAAAGGCCAGTTCGTAATTCTGCATTCGGGCGACTAAGTCATCGTGCTGGGGATGTCGATCGGCATGTTTTTGGTTCAACCGTTGCAGGAAGTCCAAGTTCTTTCGCTGATGCTGTCGAGAGACGCCCGAAGCGGGAGCGATGTCCAAGATCGGTGAACCCTTCGATCGCAGCGGCGTTCCTTGCAAAGCGGTCGGCAGGAATCCGTTGGACCAATTCGCCGCACCTCCCTGCGGATAGGCAAGTTCGGGAAGCACGATGTAGCCGGGAAGGTCCTCGTTTTCGCTGCCCAGACCGTAGTTCACCCACGCTCCCAACGAAGGATCGCCTCCGAAACGATTGCCGGTGTTGACGTGGTAGTTTGCCGTCGGATGGTTGACCGATTCGACCTGGCAGCCGCGATAAAAACAAAGTTCGTCGGCTACGCCGGCCAACTGCTCCCAGAGCACGCACATGTCGGCACCGCTTTGACCCGCCTTGCGAAATTCAAACGGACTTTCCACGTAGTACCGTTTCCCGCTGCTCATCGCCGACTGTTCGGCGCCGCCACGTTGGAATTCCTTCAAGTGCTGTTTCTTCAGCTCCGGCTTGGGATCAAAGGTGTCGATGTGCGACGGGCCACCTTCCATGTACAGAAAAATGCAATGCTTGGCCTTGGCATCGGGAAAGTGAGCCGCCGAGTTTTCGGCACCCGACAGCATCGAAGTGAAAGCGGTCGCGCCAAGACTGGAACCGAGACCATAAAGAAAATCGCGACGGAACATCGAACGGCAGCTCCGTTAATAAACGTAAATGAATTCGTTGCTGTTCAGGATCACCAGGCAAACGTCGGCAAACGCCCTGGTCTTGGCATCCACGCGGTGCGGCTGCAGGTCAGGCACATAGTCTTCGTAAGGAAACAGTTCTTCGGTGAAGCGGAACGGTTTTCCAGTGTTTTCGTCGATCGCTTCGCGGACGACGGTGCGGGGCGGATCCGATCGTTGAGGTTGCCATGACGCATGGACGATCGTCATGACCCGCCAGTGTGCCAGCGTCTCTTCTCGCTCCGATTCAGCTGGCAGTCTTCCCAAGGCAAGCCGAAACAAACGGTCGACCGCCGCAGAGTCTTGGCTATCCTCTTCCAGCACTCTTGCCGCCAGCGCCAACGCCCGATCGTTGGTCTCCTGCCCGTTCATCAAGGCGAAGACTTGCGGGGTGATGTTCGATTGGTCGCGCAGTTCACACGATTTTTCGCTGCCCGGTTGGTTGAATGTTTCCATGAAGGGCAATCGATGCCCTCGTAGGTTGTGGATGTAGATCGATCGACGATTGCGGTCGGCCGGCAAGGGATTGGGAACGTAGCTGGGCGCGAACGTGCCCATTATCATTCGCGGTTGCAGCGCCGCCTCCCGATTCATATCGGGACGAATCGGAATTCCTCCCAAAGTTGAGTTCAGTTCACCCGATACAGCCAACATCGCGTCCCGCAACTCTTCTGCTTCCAACCGCCGAGGCCGGAAAGTGGCGTAGGAATCGCCGCTGGGATCCACACTGCGAAGGTTTTCGGCATCAGGATGTGACGTCGACCGGCGGTAAGCATCACTGTTCATGATCACGCGATGCAGATGCTTGATCGACCAACCGCCGCGAACGAATTCTCCCGCCAACCAATCCAGCAACTGCGGATGGGTCGGTTTTTTGCCGGTGGCGCCGAAGTTGTTGGGGTTGCCGGCAATGCCGCGCCCGAAGTGAAAACCCCAAACTCGATTGACAAGCACGCGTGTGGTTAACGAATTGTCTGCAGAGGTGATCCAACCGGCCAGCGCCCTTCGCCGCCCCTGAACATCGGTCGGCAAGCTGACCTGCTGCGAACCTGGCACAGCGCTCAACACACCCGGCGAGACGGTTTCTCCAGGCGCAAACGGGCTGCCGCCGGTCAGGATGGCCGTTTTTTCCAGCACCCCTTTGCCCATCGGATCCTTCGGTTTCATCAGCCGCGAATTCTGTATTTTTGCAGGCGGAGTTTTGCCGGTGTAAACCGTCATCGCGATCGGTTTGTACCGGTCGTATTCCCAACTGAACCGAGTTTGCCACTTTCGGCCAATCCGCTCTCTACCGAATTCATCGGGCTGCTGAAACATCTTGCCCTTGGGCAAGATGTCCTCTTTGACCCCCGCCTGTTTGGCTTCGCCACGATTCTTGTAGGGCATGTTGTGAGACTGGAACCATTGTTCCTCGTACTCACGATGACGCCGACTCAATTCGGCAAGCATCTGCTTGTTCGCTTTGTTTCGGCGATCATGGTACTGGCGGTCCCGGTCCATGCCGTCCAGGTTTTCTTTCGGCAACCAGGAGGCATCGACATCTGCAAACTGCGTGGTCGCAAACGCCGCCTGGAACGAGTAGTAATCGCGGGTCGGAATCGGATCGAATTTGTGATCGTGACAGCGACAACATTGCAGCGCCTGAGCCAGAAATACTTGGCCGACCGAATCGGTGATGTCGTCCAGGAACAGCTGACGAGTGATCTTGGCGACACTCATTCCCGTGTGTTCCCACGGCCCCATCCGCAGAAAGCCGGCGGCGATCAGGTTCTCGGTCGTCTCCGCTTCACCGAGCGGTTGTCCGCGTTTCTTTGCAGCCGCAACCAACTCATCTCCGGCAATTTGTTCCAAGGTGAATTGGTCAAACGGTTTGTCGGCATTGAAAGATCGCACCACGTAGTCGCGATACCGCCAGGCATTGGGACGCTCCCAGTCGTTTGCAAAACCGGCGCTGTCGGCGTAACGGACCGCGTCCAACCAATGCCGCGCCCACTGCTCGCCGTAATGTTCGCTTTCCAACAGGCGATCGACCAACGCCGCGAAAGCATCCTTGTCGCTGCGCGGATCGTCTAAAAACGCTTGTATCTCTTCGGGGGTCGGTGGCAGACCGATCAAATCGAACGTCGCGCGGCGGATCAGTAGCTCCCGCTGGGCAATCGGCGCGGCATCGATTCCTAGTTTTTCAAGTTTCGCATGGATGAATGCGTCGACAGGTTCAACACCGGGATCGCTTTGCAGATCGACGGTAAAATTCTTCCGAATCGGTTGAAAGGCCCAGAGATCTTCCGGTTTGTATTTCCGCTGAGTCCACTGCGGATCCAATCCGCCGCTGGTGGCAACTGTTATCCCTTCGGCATGGTCGCGGTAGATCTCCGCAACACGTTGATCATCGGGCCAGGGTGCTCCGGCATCGATCCAATCGCGAACGGCCCAGAGCTGTTGCTGCGAAAGCTTTTCGGCTTCCTTGGGCGGCATTTCGTAACCCGCTTCCTGTCGGGCGATCATCGCCATCAGCGCGCTGGCCTGGGCATCGCCGATGACCACGACGGAATCGCCGAAAGCGTCGCCCCCTTCCAACATCGAATCGCGGCTGTGCAGGTTGAATCCGCCCTCTTTCTCTTCCGCTTCTTCGCCGTGACACCCGAAACACTTCTCGCGAAGAATCGGCAGCACTTTCAACGCAAAGAGTTTTTCACCTTCGGATGGCTCGGCGGCCGGCGCCGGCGCCGACGAAGTGAGTGTAAGCCCGAAAAGAAGAAGGGGCAGCGTAGAACGTTGAATGCGATGCGATAGAAAGGAAGGCATGGCGTTTTGGAGGTGGGTTCACCAGGAAGGTTCTGCCAATCCAACCATTCTGATGAGAATCGAGCGGAAAGACCAGTGATTGGTTTCGCCGATCATCGCGAACGTGGTTTGCCTGCGGCAGTTACCTGCCCAAAACACTACGTTTCGCGTTGAGGAAGCGACGGCTTTGGCGGCAAACCACCCTGCCACAGGTCTTCCACCTCTTGGCCGCCAGCATCCGATCGGAGCAACAGATAGACGCCCCCGACCAGGCTCCAAAAGAGAGTCAGGATCACGATCAGCGGAAAATGAGCCAGGATGTCAGCCATCGAGGCGATCAATCCTCGCTCGCAACCAGCCCACTGAAGCACGGTGATCGAAATGGCCACCGCGGCGCCGGTCACCGCGGCGGCGAGGTTGCCGATAACCGTCAGCAACAAGATCACCACCATTCCGTAAAACACCAGGTGCAACGGGCGGCGCAACAGGTACTCAAAGCCGCGGCTGAGTGAATCGAGAATATCGCGATCGCGTTCGTTGGCCAGTGCCGCCCAACCAAGCGGTACCGCGACGTTCGCGCCGAACCCCAAAACGCCACAGGGAACGGCAACGACCGCAATGATCACGGCGATCGTCGTTTCGGCCCAGAAGATTCCTGCAAACGGTCGTGAAAGCCATCCCAACGCATAAATCGCAATCGCGATCGACAAGACGCAAACCAGTGGTACGACAGCTACCAACCAGGCGGCTGGTGCCAAGCGAATGGCTGTGGTCACGCCGTGGCGAAGACCGGACATCGGCCGTCCGGCAGTCAACAAAGCGCCTTGACGAACCAGCAACATCACCGCGGGAGTCCACGCCAACAGCGACCAGGCAATGCCCAGCAAAGCGGCCCACCAGCCAATACCCGCCGAAGCAGCGATGGCAACATCGAATACCGTGGTGGGAATCGTTTGACGAACAAGCGAAGAAACGGATTGCGCCGCCTCTTGTGGAGAAACGAAGTGGCCACCCAGAGGCGGTGTGGCGGAAAGTTCGGGTGCATGGGTCACCGCCGGTAAGCCCAGCAAATTCACCAAAACCGCCCACCAAATCGCGAACGTCACCGCCACAATCACAATCAACGGCGGTGAACCGGCTGTTCGCAATGTCCGAATCAAACGCAGAAAGGGAAACAGATCGGTCCACTCTCTGGCACGCGCGACCATTCCGGTCTCGAGCTCATGACCGAAATGAAAATCGTCCGAAGCGTCGCTGCGTTGCATGGTGGTATCGATGAACTCGCGGGCAGAGCGATTTTGGAAAAATCGCCGACAGTCTGTGCTACGTTTTAACGAAAAACGACTCTTCGCCAATCACTTGGGTCGGTCATCGGTTGCCAGGGATCGGAGATTCCGGCGGTGAGCATGGCGGCTGAAACGAACCAGCTTTGTCCCGCGTGGATCGGCAATTCGGAAAGATCGCGGCGCAAGATCGCCATTTCCACGGTCACCGTCGCGGCGGTGCGGGCGACTTGCACGTACCATTCGGGATTCCAGCCGCTGTGACCATCGATCGAATCGTGGGTCCGTCCGCCATCAGAAACCTGCAAATCCATGAAGGTCATCAGGTCCAGATCGGTATCGATTCGCAGTCGCATCCGGTCGGTGCCGGTCAAATCGTGGTCTCGGCTGCGCCCGCTGCGACTGTCTGCCGCGTCGGTTCCAAATCGGTCGGCTGGCCAGGAGGCTGCGACGTACACGAATTCATCGTCGTAAGCGATGCGGAACGAACTGGAATCGGTGGCGCGAGGCAGCGCGGCGGCCCAGCAGGGGTCGTCGGCGATTCCGTCCAGCCGGGGACGCGTTTCGGTTCGGCTTGCCACCACGGTGGATGCTCCGTCGTTCCGCAGCAGCTGCCCCCAGGCACCGCCGCCGCCAGTGAGCAATCGTCGCAGATTTGCCGAGCCGTTTCCTGCTTTCTGCAAGGGACCGTCATCGCCGCGGTGTCGGGCCGCTTCGCGGGTGACCAGAACCAGCGGGTGAAACTCCCATGCCAGGTCGACTTCGGCCGCCTGGTTCTTGGGGGTCAGTTCGTACTGCTTCACTTCCGGAACCACCACGGGTGAAACGGCGGAGACCTGTTGCAACGGGTTGGTGTCGACTTGGAAGGGTGACACCGGAACGGTATCGGCTGCCGCGACCGAATCCGGCTTGATCGTTTTGCCCACCGAAGTGCGCAAATGATTCCATTCGACGCTGTGCGCCAGCGCCTCGTGTCGCAACAGCGCCCACTTGCCCGCCGAAGTTTCCGGAAACCGCTCGGCGATCACCTGCAAAGCCGCCTCCTCTAGCGTGGTTGCTTTCAGCGGCGACGACCGTTCTTTTGGGTTGATCGCGCGAAGCAACACCGACCAGGCAAAACGAAAACGGTCCTCCTTGGAGGTCTGGTCAAGCATCGCGCCAAGCGACGTTGAAAAACCATCGGCTGTTTTGCTGGTCGCGATCAGCCGATCGACCTGCTTGGGCCGGGCCATTCGCGCCTGCACGACTTGCAGCTGTCGCCGAGTCGCTGCCGTGGTCGGTGCGGAAAGTCGGCAGCCGGTAGCAATGGGCAAACCGGCAGTGACGGTATCTCCGTACTGCGAAGCCCCGGTCGCATCGTAGCGTCGCCGCAAAGCGACCGAAGTGGACGGGCGACGATCGGGAGCGATCAGCTGCAACGCGTCTTCCCACAAATCGGCCAACAACACACCGCGGCGCGGGAGCATCGCGTTTCGGTGCAGCATCGTGTCACCGCGTCCCTGGAAAGCATACGAAACGATTCGCGGCACATTGGCGCGGATCGCCGCCTCACTGAACGCTGTCTCGGTTTCGCTGGACAGATTTTCGTCCAGAACCAACACCGCCGGACGATGAATCGCGATCCAATCGGCGGCCGCTTGCTGGATCTCCTCATCACCCATCGCATCGGCGCCCGCTCCTCCCAACATCACGGTGACTTGGCGAAGCAGATCGAGGCTGTCTTGCTCGATCTGAGCATCGACCACGACGCTGACCCGATGTCGTATTTCGAGCGCTTCGTTGCCGATCACCGGAAAAGCAACGCTGTCGGGCGAAGCTGCGACGATCAGAATGGCGCTGCGGCGGTTTTCTCCCCGGCGAAACTGCCAGTGGTGTCCGCCGTCGGTGCTTCGCACAATCACTCCATGGTCGCCAACGGCCCAAACCAAAGGTGAATCGGCCTGGCCTTCCGGAGACCGGTTGCCGGAAGCGGCAGCGACACGGCAAGCACCGCGAATCATCACCGGCGCTTCGACCGCATCCGACCAGGCTCGAAGGCTGCTGGGGCTCTGCTTGGGTGGTAAAAGACGGGGACGATTCGGATCGTTGTTTCCTTGCCACACTTGTCCTTGATGGGAACCGACAAAGTCGCCGGTCAGCGCGATGAACGAATAGTCTCCCCGCGCTGCGATCTCCCGCGCGCCGGGGCGTGCGGTGAAACGTTTCAAAAAAGGCAAATCTTCGTCGCCGACTCGCTGCCAAGTCGTGCCGCCATCGTCGCTTTTCAAAACAACACCGCGGCTCAGTCGTGTGACTCGATCGTAGGCACCGCCGATCACCACCACCGTGCGACCGCTTATCCAATGAACATCCTGCAAACGACAGGTCACTCCGCTCTCTTGAAGCTTCCAGCTTTCACCGCCGTCACCGGTGCGCAAAATCGTTCCTCGATCGCCAACGGCCACCCCCACCGACTCGTTCCAGAACTCGACCGCATGCAGGGATGCGTCGGCGCGAAGCGATCGAGCGTCGGAATACGGCGGTAGCGGCTCCGGAGTTTGGGCTACCACCGAGGTCGCTCCCCACAGCAACCCCAGCAACAGCCGACCCAGCAAAGGAAATCGATTCCGCGCTACCGTGATGCTTGCTTCTTTGATCATGTCATCCATCCTTTGACAATTGCAGCTCCCATCCACAGAGCGATCCAGCCGATAAGAAGGTTGGCGGCAACGTAGCTCCCGGCGCCCCACCATCGCGAGCTTCCCGCCAGCGCAGCCGACTCGGCGGCGAAAGTCGAAAAGGTGGTCAGGCCGCCCAAAAAGCCGACGCGGATCGCCAACTTGGCTCGTTCGGAAATCGTTTCGTCGACCAACGCGTATTCACCCAGCGCTCCGATCGCCGCGCAACCCAGGACATTGGCGATGGTGGTGCCCAGCATCGTCGACCCACCTGGAATCGCCGCTGCGCCCAAGGCGACCAAGTATCGGCACACCGATCCCAAGGCTCCCCCCAGTGCAATTGCTATCAGATTGACCCAGTGAGACATGAAAAGGTGGCTCCGCCGGTCGACACAGCCGAAGGGGGATGAGGGAAACGGTTGTTTTGGCCCCCGGCACCGCAGGCAACCACGATTGCGGTTAGGTGGAACAGGGAACCATTAAGCGGAAAAAGCGGTACAAAGTTCGTACGCTGACGTGGGAATGGCCCGCCGACCTGCCAGAAGGTGCGAATTAACCATTGCCTAAGTTTCGGCACGAACTTACGTTAGCGAGTAGGTTCGGAGTTTCCGTCTTCTGCGTAAATGTCAGTTTTTGGCGATCCGGCGGCGAATCTTGGCCCGATGGCCTCGGTTCGAACCAGAATCCCGGCGGCTGCGTCCGTGGGGACATGGATGCCGCAACAGGTCCCCGTCAGCTTGATGGGGCTGGACCTTTTTCCTTTCCCTTGGTTCCCACCCGTTTTATTGAGCAAATGAGTACTGCGAAAGCCGCTTCTTCTACCACTGATTCCCGTCTGATGAGCGGGGCCGACATTCTGGTCAAATCTCTGGTAGACCACGGTGTGGAGGTACTGTTCGCCTATCCGGGTGGATGCAGCATGCCGATGCACCAGGCACTGACCCGTTTCGGCGACTCGATCCGCACCATTTTGCCGCGGCACGAGCAGGGGGGAGGATTCGCCGCCCAGGGCTACGCCCGCAGCACCGGAAAGGTTGGGGTGGTGATGGCGACCAGCGGCCCCGGTGCAACCAACCTGGTGACGGCGATCGCCGATGCCAAGCTGGATAGCGTGCCGATTGTCTGTATCACCGGCCAGGTTCCCACCAAGGCGATCGGCAGCGACGCGTTTCAAGAAACCCCGATGGTCGAAGTCTGCCGCGGAATCACCAAACATCATTACCTGGTGACCGACATCGCCGATTTGCCGCGAATCATGAAGGAGGCGTTTCATGTTGCCGCCAGCGGCCGACCCGGTCCCGTTCTGGTCGATATGCCCAAAGACGTTCAATTGAACAACTTGGAAATCGACATGGATCCGGCGATGGATTTGCCGGGATACAATCCGGCGGCACCCGTGGTGCCCGGCGAGACCATTCGGCAGATCGCCGCGGCCATCAAACTTGCTCGTCGTCCGATCATTTACGCCGGCGGCGGAATCGTCTTGGGCGACGCCAGCGAGGAGCTGCGCGAGTTGGCAAGAAAGACTGGAATTCCTACCACGACCACGGTGATGGGGCTGGGTGCCTATCCGGCCGACGCTGATCACTCGCTGGACATGCTTGGCATGCACGGATCGGCCTACGCCAACTACGCGGTACGAGATTGTGACCTGTTGATTTCATTGGGCGTCCGGTTTGACGACCGGGTGACCGGAAAAGTTGAAGCGTTTGCCAAAGGCGCCAAGATCATTCACGTCGATATTGACGCCTCCGAATTGAACAAGAACAAGCAAGCACACATTCCCGTCCGCGGCGACGTCAAACAGGTTCTCACCGCGCTGAACAGGATTGTTCAAAAGCCCGATATCGAGGAATGGCAACAACACTGTGCCGAATTGAAAACACAGTATCCGTTTCGTTACGACGAGAAGTTTGATGGCATCTTGCAGCAACATGCCATCAAGACGCTAAGCGATATCACTGCCGATATGGACACCTACATCACCGTTGGCGTTGGCCAACATCAGATGTGGGCGGCCCAGTTCTACAAGTTCAACCAGCCGCGACGCTGGCACAGCAGCAGTGGGCTGGGAACGATGGGCTTCGGCCTGCCCGCCGCGATGGGCGTCCAAGCGGCTCACCCCGATTCTCTGGTGATCGACATCGACGGCGACGGCAGTTTTCAGATGAATATCCAGGAACTGGCAACCTGCTTCTGCGAAGAATTGCCGGTGAAGGTGCTGCTGTTGAACAATCAACACCTGGGCATGGTCGTGCAGTGGGAAGATCGCTTCATGGAACGCAACCGGGCCCATACCTACCTGGGACCGATTCACCACGACGAAGCAACCGGTAAGAGCGAAGCAGATCGGTTTACCTATGCCGACGAACGTTATCCTGATTTTGTCCAGATCGCGAAGGGTTACGGTTGCGGCGCCGCGACGATCAAAAAGAAAGCCGACTTGGAATCGGCTCTTCGTGAAATGATTGAGTACAAGGGTCCCTACCTGCTGGACGTCCAAGTGCCCTATCAGGAACACGTCTTGCCGATGATTCCCGGCGGTCACACCGTCGACGACATGATCTTGGAATAGCGGCCCGGCTGGTTTTGCCAGTCATTTTGCTGGCTTTGGTTTCAACACTTCGTTGAAAAACGCCAGCATCGTGTCACCCGTTTTGGGATTCAAAAAGGTCACCATGTGCCCCTGTTTGGGCATGGTCTGGAATCGGCTGTCGACTCCCGCTGCGATCTGCGCCTGGTGAAACGCACGACTCGTTTCGATGGGCACCAGCAGATCGCTCTCTCCATGAATGATCTGCGTCACCGGATCGGAGGCCGACACGTGCGCAGTCGGCGATGCGGCCGTGTACACCTGCGGACGCTCGCGACGAGAACCGCCAAGGAAGTACGCCAGCGCTGTGTTGTCGATCGGCAGTGAGCGAAAATCGCACGGCGGACCACCGGCGCAAACCGCCCGAATCGATGGCAGTCTCGTCCACCGCGAATCGTCCACCGCCCAATTGCTGGCAGCTGTCCGCTCCGCAAGCGGTTCATCGGCCAACGCGGCAACCAGCGCCGAAAGGTGCCCGCCAGCGGAATAACCAAACAGCCCCAAACGACCAACGTTGATCGACAACTTTTGAGCGTTTTCCACCATCCACACCAGCGCGTCACGAACATCGTCGACCTGGGCCGGAAACTTGTGCTGGGGCGCCAGCCGATAGTTGATCGTGACCGCAACGAATCCGTTGCGGGCCAACAACCGCGAGTAACCTTCCAGCGTCCACTTGTCGCCGCTGATCCATCCACCGCCATGAACCACCAACACGACCGGGTATCCGTCGCTCGGCGGCGCGGTGATTGGCGAATAAACATCGCAAAGCCCCGCCTTCCCCTCGGCCTGGCTGAAACGTTGATTGGAGACGACTTTGATCGGCACCTTGGGAGTGCCCGAAGCCGATTTTGCAACCGACGGCTCAGCCGGCAGTTCTTCAGCCCCAGCGGCAGTCACCGCCAGCCCAGCCGCGGCAAGCGAGCAGCGAATGATCAACTTGGCAAACGTTGGCAGCATGGAATCATTGTCGGGTGAAGGAACACATCCACACGAAAGAATCATTCAAAAAACAACTTCGCCACGATCCCCCTGGGAAAGCCTGACTCTCAGGTCCGGAGCGGGTGAAGTCGCTTGCGAACGCTCCTCTTCAACATCTTACCGCTATCCAGGAGCAAAAGTTTCGCAAAAAATTCCCTCGCCCATTTGTCCGGTCAGGTGTGTTCGAGTCGTATTCTCACCAATAGATCATTCAATGCTGCTTTCGAACTTGGAACTTCCGGCAACGAAGACTCCTTGTGAGCAGATTCAAGCTCGACGACCAATCGTTGATACTCGCTAGCATGAAAATCCATGTCGGCTTGATCGAGCGTTCCTTTCTCCGCCCCGCTCACCTTTCTTTCGATCAGTTCAGGGATGTAAGGCAGGTTTGCCGTTTCATTGAGTCGAACCAGATTCGCCTCCACCATACCCGTTTTCATGAGATGCATGCCAGTCAGCAGAACCCGATACACGTACAGCAGCGGCTTAACCCTCGGCGGGTCTTCCTTCTGAAACAGTTTCCACTGGGTAGCGGCGAATCCAAGATAGTGATGCGCATGATGTTTGGTCAGACACTTGGGAGCGATGGCCTTGAGTTCTTCGTGCATCGGCGTCGTGTGAACCACCAGCGGTGACAGCAACTGCTCCAACACATAGCCATTTTTCTTCAGCATCAGACCGAAGAACTTTTTCGCATCATGGGTGACCAAATCGATTTCCAGACCGTCATGAATGCCTGACTTCTCAACCGTTTCCGCTCCCGTACCCAGACCAACAACGTCATGGAGAGGCAGAACGTGAATTCCTCGCAGGTCATAATCTGAATCTGGAGACGGGAATCCGTACAGGTGCGCACCGCTGATCGTTGCAAACAGAAGCGGGCAAGGATGCTGCTGGACCTGTTTGTAAAGTCGGTTGTCGATGTTCATGGCAATTCCTCCGCCAGTGCGGCCCTGCGAGCCGTCACCAGGAACTCGTTGGCCGCTTCGTAATTCGGACGTTCGGGTAGTTTTGACTGTTCCATTGCTCGATCAAATTCCTTGTGCAGACTCCGTCGCCAACTTTCTGTTTCCTCCCAAGGCATCTCGCCTCGTTTGATCGCCAACAGCTTGTCTTTGAATTCATCACTGACTTGAACTGGCACGATTCCTTCTCGCAGTACGTGAACGCCTGAGATCAGCAACCGGATCAGGTGCATCACATGCTTCCATTTGACTTGTCCCTGATTGCGGATGTCGGCTTGCATCTTTTTGAACTGCGACATGACATAACCGTTGTACGTCTGGTAAACCAGTCGAGACAGAAAGATGGAGCGCATCGCCAGCAGTTGCTCTGCCAGTGGGGTCGCCTTTTCAACCAGTGGACAGTAGAGGCATTCCAATACATTCGGGTTCGCCTTGAGCGCCAGAATCACGAACTTCTGAATCTCCCAGTAGGCCTCCTGCGTCTCGTGACATTCAAGCTGTTCGGGGACGCCATGCAGCGACCAGTGAAGCCGGGCAGGAGGCAGGTAAATGCCACGTCGATCTACATCCGACTCGGCGTCGGCCAGCCCGTATGCCTGTGAGCCAATGATGCACTGAAAGATCACTCGTTCAAACAGATCATTCCGCTCCAACACAACGCTGCGATCTCCGATGTCCCCTTCCTTGAATTTGGCCAAAGTTGTCAGATCGGCCGACTTCAGCGCCTCTTCCACTCCATCCGGGAATCGCACACGGTAGGAGTGCTTCAGATCACCAGGCGTCTTCACGACGACACCAACTGCGCCACGAGGATGCAGCGTGCGACCATTCTGGCCAACAACATCCTTCAGAGTCACGACCGTCGTACCAACGGGAAAAATGAAATCAGGTGAGTTCAATCGACAGGTTGCTTGAGGTAAGAACCAGATCGACGCTGGTTTTGTCCAGGGAGTGGTCGAGTTCGAGGTGGTAAGAAGAGCTGCTGAATTCGTTTTCCGCGAGCAACTCCCTGCCTTTTATGGGCGTGGGACCGTTGTCTGCAATGGGCGGTTGATCGGCAACCCACCTGCCGCCGGACGAAGGGATTGAACCGACTTGTTCCGCTGTGGATGAATACGACTCGACCATCCGGACATCGATCGTTCCGTGCACCAGTTCCGATTCGGGCGCGATCTTGGCAAGTTCGTTGATTACGACCAAAGCGTCGAGCGCTGAAAGCAGCAAGTCGCCGTTGGCATCATAGAAGTACTCTTCCTGCTCTGGCCGAACGGTCAGTTCGCGAGTGCCGGTGATACCCAGCGCGTTGATCACCAAGAGCGCGTCCCGCGCGGTTACCTGGTCGTCTCCGTTGGTGTCTTTGGCAAGTTGATCGTTCTGCCATGGAAGTGGGTTGGATTGAACGTGAATCACCAACGCATGAACAATGTCTCCTGATTCACTGACGTAGAGGGTGATCATGAAACCATCGTCACCTTCGTGGCTCAGGTATAGATCCGGCTTCAGCTGTACGTTTCCGTCAACAAGCTCAAATCTTTCGTCCGACAAAGCGATGCCGTCGACCAGGTCCGCCGGGGACATGACAACCGCACCAGACACCGATTCCTTGAGCGTATGATGGTCGGTTCCTATGAATTCGAATGGGGCTGTCGAGGTGAACGGCTCGTTCAGCGGGGCGGTGGCGCGAACCACCACCCGCCCATTGTTGAGCCCCGGCAAAATTTGGCGGGTTGTCTGATAACGCCATGATTCGCCCGGATCGAGCAACTGGTTTCGATTGATGTCACCCACGTTATGGGTAAACAGCAAAGCGGGTTCGGCGACGACGTCGTCCTGTTCGCTCGCTGTACCCAGGTCGTCGACAACGGCTGGTTCTGACAGTGGTACGTTGCCACTGTTTTCCACAATCACTTTCCAAGTCGCGGTTTGGCCGTCGGCAAAAATCGGTGGATTGGCCGAGCCATCAAGGGCATCGTCGCTGGAAACCTGCAGCGTGACCTCCGCCAGTTCGCCAAAATAGGAAACCGATGCAGAAGAGGTGACGGGGGGATGTCCGGGGATCGGACTGCCGCTGCTATCGACGGCAACCGCAGAAATACTGCCTTGATGTTGGTTCAAGCCGACGGCGGCTACTTGTGTCGATTCAAATCGCCACGTTTCGCCCGGCGACAAAATACCGTCGCCGCCAACATCCTCGCCAACCAGAAGGTAGGTGAAGTCATCGGTTGGATCGACCGTGCCGTTGTCGTCCACAATTTCGATGTCGGCTAGATGAATCGAGCCCAAATTGGTGAGGCTGTAGTCGATCACGAATTCATCGCCGACACGCAAACGTTCCGAGGAGATGCTGGCGGTCACATCGACATATGCGCCGGCAAGTTGGAAAAAGCTGTCGATACTTTTCGACACCAGTTGGCCGCTGTTGCCGATTGCAGTCACTTTGACCGCTGACCGCTGTTGCCCCACTTCCGCGAACCTGTTGACCGAAAACGACCATTGCTCTTGGGGGTCGAAAATGCCGTTGGAATTGACGTCGCCGATGTTCGTCTGCAAAGGTCGTCCGGTGTTGAAGGCGATCACCTGACCGGCGAATGCGGCAAACAGATATCGCCCGGTATGGTCAACGTACAGCTCTTCCGCCTCGCCCAGCGATCCTGTGTTGATTTCATCGCTGGCGCGGAACGTCGTGGTGTCCCAGGTTTTGATTTCGTTCCGATTGTTCACCGTGTAGGCGATCGTATCATCGGGACTGAAGGTGATTTCACGCGGATAGGGGCCGGTATCAAAGGTGCCTGCGATGACCATGTCCGACGTGCGATACTTGGCGATCTTGTAACCGCCTTGTCCCGCGCCTGCCGCATAGGAAATGAACGAGCCATCATTGCTGATCGCAACATGCTGGCCGTTGCTGCCGCTCAAGCCGCCGTGCGGACTTTCCCAAAGCTGTTGTGGCGGATCGACGGTGATGTCGAACTGATAGAGCGATGCCGGCGAATAACCATAGTCGCCGACATACAGCCGATCCTTGGCCGGGCTGATCGCCATTTGACTTCCGTGCGAAATGGGGATGTCAGTTCCCACGACTTCTCCCGTTGCCGGATCGATCCGACGAACCACCTCACCAGAAAAGGAATTCGGTTTGTAGGTCAGGGCGTAGAGATGGCCGTCAGCCCCGGTGACGAGATCTCGGACCTGATCAAACGGCAGACTCGGCAGCATGGTGTGGGTCGCCGTGTCCATCACCACGATTGCCGGATCCGTTGCGACATACAACCGACTGCCATCGTCGGAGACGGTCAGTCCGCGCGGATTCGAGCCGATGGCGATTTCCTTTTCCAGGGTCAACGTGCTGGTATTGAAAATCGACAACAAGTTGGTGGAGAAACTGATCCCGTACAAATAGGGCTGCCAGGGGTGGCGGGTGAATCGATGGATTCCGGCCGCCGAAAACGTCTGCGCCGTCGAGCCAAGCGTCCCGCTCGATTGGCCGGAGCTTTGCAGTACCTGCTGGAACGTCACGTCGTCGCTTGAATCGGCTGGCGTACCACCGTCATCGATGGCAACGATCGACGTCAGCGGCTGCCCTCCGCTATTGGTGACCTGTACGATTTTTTCGAAAGGAGTGTCGAACTCCAGCGGTGGGCCAGGTGCATCGGCTGCATTTTGGCCGTCGATCGTCACGGCCAATTCAACATCCGCGATCGACGGCGGATCCACAATGACCTGGCGACCCACGTAGTAACTGGCGACATCGCCTTCCACCAACTGACCTTCGTCATCGATCGCCGACACGTTCACCGTCGATTGTTGTTGGCCTTCTTTCGCGAACTCGCTGACCTCAAACGACCATTGCTCGGCAGGATCCAACAGGCCGTTTGAATTCGCATCACCAACATTGAAGCGGAAGGAGTGGCCCGTGTGAAAGGCCACGACACGGTCACTGAACGCTGCAAACAAGTATTGCCCAGTGCGATCGGCCAACAGTTCTTGCGCTTCGCCAATCGACCGCGTATCGATCTCGTCACCGGCGATGTAGGTCGTTGTGTTCCAGGTTTTGATTTCGGCCCGATTGTTCACGGTGTAGGCGATCGCATCATCGGGGCTAAAGGTGATTTCACGTGGATACGCGCCAGTGTCAAACGTTCCGTCGATGACCATGTCCGACGTGCGGTATTTCGCGATCTTGTATCCACCTTGTCCCGCGCCGGCCGCGTAAGAAATGAACGAACCGTCGTTGCTGATCGCAACATGTTGGCCATTGCTGCCGCTCAAGCCACCGTGTGGGCTTTCCCAAAGCAGTTGTGGCGGGTCGACCGTGATGTCGTATTGATAGAGCGAGGCGGGGGAGTATCCGTAGTCGCCAACATACAGCCGATCCTTGGCCGGACTGATCGCCATTTGGTTCCCGTGCGAAAGGGTGATGTCGGTTCCAACGACCTGCTTGGCTACCGGGTCGATTTTGCGAACCAGATCACGAAACGGCGATTCCGGGTCGTCTGACAGTGCATAGAGATGTCCGTCCGGTCCAGTCACCAGATCACGAACCTGATCAAACGGCAAGCTGGGCAGCATCGTATGGGTCGCCGTGTTCATCACGACGATCTCCGGATCGATCGCAACGTACAACCTGCTGCCGTCATCGGAGACCGTCAGCCCCCGCGGATTCGATCCGATGGCGATCTCTGTTTCCAGAGTCAAACTGTCGGTATTGAAGATCGCCAGTGTGTTGGTTGTTTCGGCGATCCCATACAAGTAGGGCAACCGAGGATGACGGACGAATCGGCGCACGCCGGCAACATCGAACGTTTCGGCCACCGTCCCCAACGCGACGTTTTCACCGGAGCTCTGCAGAACCTGCTGCAAAACAACATCGTCACTGGGAGCTTCTGCAGTTCCCTGGTCATCGGTAACCACGACCGACGCCAACGATTGATTGCTCGTGTTGGTGACTCTGACGATCTTCGAAAAAGCGGTGTTGGGAGTCAGCTCGGGGCCGGGTGCGGAGCTGGCGTCTTGCTCGTCGATCGAAACTTCCAAGTCGAAGCTGCCGGCAAGCACTCGACGCTGTTCCAGAGATTCCACCATCAGACGCCGGCGTCCCACACTGCCTCCGCGCCTAGTCGACCGTGACCGCAAGTACCTGGATGATGTCATCTTCAAAGTTGGGAGCGAAACCAGTGGATGAAAGCCAACCGAACGCCCCAAGTGGTCAGCAGAAAAATCACGGTGAGAGCGAGCATCCTTGCCGCGTTCCAAAACGCCCAACTTGTGAGGCTTTCGGCCGACTGCCGTTGGTAGGCGGCAAGAACTCTTCGTTTCTCGATATCAGCATAATTGATTCGGCGTTCCGCTGGGAATCGGAGTCGGCACGCCGCCGCCCTGTCCGCCAAAAACAGAACGCTAATCGGACTGCGACAGCGCCTCTGTTGTCGGCACGCCGGCCGTTCCTCGGACCTTGACGAATCCCGATATGCAAACGATCGCCGCGGCCAGCAGCACCAGTACCTTCAGCCACTTGGCTCGGCTTGCCCGAATCGGTTCTAGCTTGGGACTTTTTCCAACCAGCGCGGCGGCAAGAAAAAAAACGACCAAGGCCAACAGGATCTTGATACCGACCAGGGCGTGATAGAGCGAGTCCCCGGAGTGATGCTCGATCGCCCGGTAGTAGTTGTAGAATCCGCTGATCAGAAAAAGCAGGATGCCCGGATGGACGATTCGTTTCCAACGCGAACCGATGGCGGTTGCCAAGTGGTTGTGTGGACCATCGTCGAGTTCTTTTGCCGACGGCATCAGCACCCACAACGTGAACAGGCTGCCACCGACCAGCGTGATCGCCGTGCCGACATGAACCACTCGTGAGATGACATCGATCAGCAACATGGTTTTCGCTCGAGGAGGTGTTAGCGGTTGGTTCTCGACATTCTAAGAGTGCGGTGGTGCGGAAAGGAAGCTCAAGCGAAGAGGAGTGGGGCAGAGAGAAAGTCTGAAAGATGAGTGGGCGCACGTTTGTACAAGTCATCTGTGGGTGATTGATAAATCGTTGGCAATCGGTTTCTCGGAGCACTATGATGCGCTCCGAACTTGTCTCGATCGCGGACAAGTCGAACACGTTTCAGGCATCATCAAGGGCACTGGGGGACTTGTCTTGGCACAGATCAGACTGATGTCGTGGAACATTCAAAAGCTGTCGGATCAAAAAGCGAATAGCGGCGACTTCCTGCAGCTCATCGCCAACGTGGTCGATCACTACGAAATCGACATTCTGGGAATCATGGAAGTGACCGCTGATCCCGGTAACGGGTGGCACAACACGGTTGCGCAACTGTTGGCCAACATGCAACAACCGGGAACGCAGTGGGGCGCTGTGATCAGCGAGCAGCAGGTGGTTTCTCCCTACGAGGCCTACGTCTACTTGTACAGGGACACCCGTTTGGCCCCGACACCTGTTGAAATCAAGCCCAACGGCAACGTCTTCCAGCCGTTTTCTCTCACAGGCGTTCTCTCCGACGACCTGTTCGACGACATTTTTAGTGCCGCGAAAATACCCGGTCCCAGCGATATGGACGACGGCAAGGGAACTCAGGATGAGTTTTGGCGGATGCTCGATCTACTTGGTTACATCGATCAGTACTACACCGTCAGACACGGCACTCGGGTGAATCAAGAACCTAAGACGACGCCGCTCGATTTGGATGCCAGTGGAAAAGGTGGAAAGGACTTCAATACAAGGCTCAGCATTGCCCAGCGAATCCAGGTCCGAAAGCTCTTGTTAAGAGATCAACAGGAGCCAAGGCTCACCAAATCAAGAGATCGCGCCGCGTTCGGTGCCAGCTTCCTTGTGTCGACCTCGGCTACCCAAACCACTCCATTGCCGGTGACGCTTTACCACGCTCCGGGTCCGAGCAACCCTTGGCGATACATGGCCATCAACAGTCTTGCTTATTTCGACAAGGTCAATGGCGATGAAGCAGTTCCGGGTACAAATCCAGTTCAGGTCCATCAATGGTCCAATGGCGTTGTGATGGGGGACTTCAATGTTGATGACTCGGATCCCAAATGGACAAATCAGGTTGTTCCAGTTTATGCAGCGGACGGGCAAAGAGTGCGCAATCCCTTCGTGTACACAACGGTGTTCAGGCCGCTTTTGGATGCTGGCTACCAGAAACAACTGACTGGTCGCGCAACCAGCACGACGACGGACGCGCCCCAGCAGGGCGCTCCTTTTGAGAGCGTGCGACGTAGTACCTACGACAATTTTTATGTCAAGCAAGGCTACGTTGGCACGAGTACGCCAGCGACGATTACACCGGTAGCCGGCAGCGCCCAGGTGGTTCCGTTGATTAGCAATTTGTGTGAGAAGCAGCCGCCTGGTCTAACTCACCTGAATAAACAATACGTCCCGAACATCGCAGTACCGGCAACTCATTATTTCGCAAATGCAACGAGCATTTCCGTGCCAAATGTTCCGCAAAACACGGCGGAAGCATGGGATGTGTACCGCAACCATATTAGCGACCACCTGCCAATCATGATCACGTTGGATGTTCCTTGACGACTTCAACGTGAGCCACATTTCTGGAATGGCTTGAGACTGCTTGATTTGATTTCACCGATGGGGAGCCAGTGCATTGTCGGACGCACTTTTTTCGACGATCCGTGATCGGATGTTCGACGCCGACGCGAAGACGGTGACGCTGGACACGTCGGTATTGGGGATCGCGGCGGTCGAGCAGTTGTTTTCGCAGCTGTTTGGCCAAACCACGTTGACCGTTCGCCGCGTACGTTCGGGCGTGAAGCCGCTCGATTCGGGCGGGGCCAGTTTTTCGGGCAGCGCCAATATCTTTCATCTGCCGAAAGTCACCAGCCAATTTGACTTTGTCAATGTTGGTGGCAGCAAAGTGTTGGTATTGACCGTGCCGCTTCCTGCCGGCTGGACGTTGGACAGTTCGTTCAAAACACTTGCCGGCACGGCGCTGGAATCGATTTCGTTGCTGGAAAAGAAAGGTTCTCCGTCGGTTTTGCTGGCCGTTTCGGACCGTTTTCAAGATCCGACACGCAGCGTGACCCTTTCGCCCGGATTGAATTTTTACGGATACCTGGATCCCGAATCGGGACCGCTTCGACAGGTCCAGTGGATGCACCCCAGCGCAGGTTCCAATGCGGCGCTGGGAAAGATTTCGCCCGCTGAAAAGACGCTGCCCGAAATCGATATTCAAGTCGCCGAAGACGAAGTACCGGGTCTCTTTGACAAGAAGAAGCTGACGGTCAAAACGAGTTTGGTGACGGAAACCGGAACCGGCTATCCGCAGGCAGGCGTGCTGGTTTCTTCCGACGTCGAACTCGGCGGCCAGCCCGTTACGGCGTCGGCTCTGCTGTGGTCCGACCGCATGGGCATTGCCCAGTTGGATGTGGATACCGATTTGCCGCTGCCCGGTCCGAAAGAGTTGTTGGACTGGTTTGGCGACGACCGGATCGGCAAATCGCTGCCGGGTAATTTTCATGGCGGAAGCGGCGTCACGCTGTCACAGCTTCGGTTCGGCATCGGTCTGGGAAGAAAGCGGTTGGAGTACGCCGGTCTTACTCTGCAGGCATTGAAGGGCAAAGAGCTTGAAATCCTTCCCAAGATTGTCAGCATCGGAGATTTGCATTTCGACTTGAACGTCATGGATCCGATGTCGGAAGAAAACCGCAGCGCGAACATTTTGCTGCGTGGTTCGGTCGACGTCGCCGGCGTGCCCTTTGACGTCTCGGCGTCGCTGCCAAAATTGGTCGTCAACGCGTCGCTGCGCGAGGGCAGCACGCTGAATCTAACCCAGGTGGTCGATCATTTCACTCAGTCGCAGTGGAAGGCTCCCGATGTGGTGATCGAGGAGATGCGGTTTCGTGTCACCGGCCCACCCGTTTCGGGATACACGATTTCGGCCGAAATGGCGGCGATGGTGATCGAGCTGGGACATCGACAACTGACACTCGAAGGTGTCGGGTTCGAGATGAACCACTGCGCTTCGGGGACAACCGGAACGATTCATGGCGGCATCGCGGTGGGTGATTTCCACTTCTTTGTCACCGCCGATCATCCCGAAGCGGGTGGCGGCTGGCAATTCAATGGCAAGCTGGAAGACCCACTTGAATTGGTCAAGCTAGTGGATGAATTGCTTCCCGATGACATCACCCTGCCGAAGCAATTGCAGTCGGTGTCGATCGCCGACATGCAGCTCGACTGGAACACCGACACCGAGGAATTCAAGATCGGGGGCGACGCGTCCGCGAAGTGGTCGCTGCCGATTGCCAAGAGCAAGCAAGAACTGGATCTGCATTTTTCCGTCCAATCGGTTGTCGAACCCGCGGGCAAAGAGGCGGAAGAACCGGTCGGTCTGCAGCTTGGCCAGTCCACAAGCGAAGCCGCCGCCGCCGCAATCGAGGGAGACGACAAATCGAAGGTAGACGAAACATCAGAGGCTGAATCGGATTCGATTCCTTCTCAACAATCCAAACCGAAACGGACCACTTCGGGAAACCTGTCTGCTCAACTGAAGATCGGCAAACTGACCTTCGGGATCGCTTACGAATTCTCACCCGAATCGAAACGGTTCACCGGATCGATGACCGGCAAAGAAACGATCCACATCACCGAACTGGTGAACGAGATCGGGCCTTTCTTTGCTGTCGATACGAAGGTTCATCCGGCGATCGATGATGTCACCTTTTCCGATCTGACCGTGGCGTTTGACATCGAGACGCACGAATTTCACTTCAGCGGCGAAGCCGATTTTGACCTGATCGACGGCAAGCAGACTCGCATCACCATCCGGATCGCGCTGACAAAAGACCAAGGGAAATACGACAAGTCGTTTCATGGCCAGATTCGCATCGGCAGCGTCGACTTTGAATTGGACTTCGAAGAAACCGCGGGCGAAAAACGTCTTGCCGGGTCATGGAAAAAGGAAGGCAGCGACGCGTTGCACCTGGCGACCCTTGGCGAGGCCATTGGCATTGAGTCACCGAGTGACTTGCCGCTGCACATCGAGCTGGGACTGAAAGAAGCCGCCTTTGACTGGGAAATCAGCAACGATTCCTTTGCCGTCGGAGCGAAGACGACCAAGTACGGCGAAGCGTTTTTTGGCGGAGGCAAAGTCGAAGGAACGTGGGGATTCGTTTTCGGGGTCGCCGTCGATCACGAAGCATTGGAAACCATCGACGGGCTTCGCAAGCTGGAAGAAATCGACTTCCTGCCGCTCGACGGCATCTGCTTGCTGTTTGCCACTCGCAAAACAAAAAAATTTCACCTGCCGCCGATGCCGATGTTTTCCGGCGGCTTCCCGATCATCGGCGGACACCCGATGGACTTGCAGGTGGGCCTCACCCTGGCGATCGCCGCCGATTTGAAACAGGCGGGAAGCTCCCAGGGCGAACATGCGGGCAGATTCAAAAACCTGCACAGCATCGCCGGTCAAGACCAAGTCGTGTTTCGAATCGACATCGGCAAACCGTTCGTACTGAACCGGCTGGATGCGTTGTTAGCCGGCAGCGTCAATGTCTTTGACAAACTGTCGCTTTCCGATTGCCAGCTGAGCATCACGATCGGGCAAGAGCTGGGGCTGATCGTAGCGGGCACGGTCGATGTTCCGATCGAACATGTGACGCTAGAGGCGACCGGCAGGTTGGCGATCGAGGAAACAGAAGCGGAATGCGCGTTTGAAATCACCGCTTCGAGCACCGAATCGGGTCAACCGACGGCGCTGCCGATTCCGATGGGCCTCAAGGGTGTCAAGCTGGATGAAATCGGTGTCGAAATGGGCGTCAACTTCGAACCGCCCGGAGTCAACTTCGGTTTGGAAGGCAAGTTTCAAATCGGCGACCAGCCGTTTGGTGCCAACGAGTTTGCTTTTGTTTTTGAAATCGTCGCACCGCCGCCGGGTGAACCGATTCCGCTGCCCGATCCATTGCTGCTGTCGTTGTTTATCGAACAGCTTTCTGTCGAAACGGCGATCATCGCGGTTTCGGGGCATCGTGATGAAAATGTGCCGGCGTTCCTGCAAGACATCTCGATTGAAAATCTGTGGTTGTATTGGTGCGAAGAACCGGTCGTCTTGCCCGATGGAACCCTTTCGACTCCCGGCTTTGGGTTCAACGGTTTTGTTGACATCTACGGCTGGCACGCTCATGCCCGCCTGGAAGCCAGTTCGGTCGCTGGCGTTTCGGGCGAAGCGCAGATGGATCCGATCGAGCTCAAGAAAGTCGTCAAGCTGGCGGGGGTCAATACGCCGGCGATCGAATTGTTGGAACAGAAAGTCAACGGTCAGTGGGTTCCGATCAAAGACCAACCGCGTCACCTGGAAAAAGTCGAAGGCCAGTATCGCCCGGTTCGTGATTCGTCGCTGGAGATTCGCAATCGCCAGGTCATCAAAGCCAACGGCCCGCAGTTCGGCTTCAGCAGTTCGCACTCGCCCTATCTGAATGCCAGCGTCGAAGTTGCCCTCTTTTCGCTCACTTCCAGCATGCATCTGGAAGTTACCAATCACGGTTTCAACTTTGACTTCCTGGTTCAACTCGCCGACTTCGCCCGCGCCCATTTGAACTGTTCCTTGGCCGGAAGCAGCTTCAGCGCGGACGCCGAATTCAGTCTGCATTTGCCGGAGTTTTCCGTTTCGATCCTGGGGCACGACTTCGACATCAACCTGCACGCCGGCATCGATCTGGAAATGGACCTGAAGGTGACGCCGCACGAATTCGAGATGGGATTGCAGGGAGAGTTTTACTTTGAAGGCCTGCACCTGACGATGCCGCGGTTTCAGATCGACGTGGAATTCACCAGTCTGGAACAGCTGCCCGGAAAGATCGTTGCCCACTTGGTCGAAAACAGTGCCGAGATTTTCGCGGACCTGGTCCAGCTGGTGGGCAAGGTGCTTGACGAAGGTGTGGACGCGGCGGCACACGTGGTCGAAGAGGGTACCCAAGCCGCCGCCGCGATCGTCCAGGAAGCTGACCAACAAGCCGATAAGGCGCTGGACGAAGCCAAGCGGGCCATCGAATCGAACGAACGTGAAATCAAGCAGATGGCCGAGGCAGCCGACCGGGAAGCCGACAAACTTCGCCGGGAAGGACATGTGGCCGAAGCGGCGATCCTGGAAGCGGGCAGCAAAGTTGTCGAAGGCATCGCGCTGGAGATCGATCACGTGGAAGAAGTCGTCATTGCCGATGTCAAGAAGATCATTGACGGTGCAGCGCGTGTGATCACCGCCGTCGCCAAAGAAATCAGCAAGGTGGTTGAAGAGGCGGCTCAGGTGGTCAAGAAGATCATCGACGGCGCCGTGAAAGTGGTTGCCGAGATCGCCAAGGCTGCGGCCGAAGCAGTGAAGCAAGTGTTCGCTGCCGCTGAAAAGGCGATCAAGGCGATGTTGGATGAAGCGGGACGGATTCTGGATGAGATTGGTCGCGCGATCGCGCATGCCGCCAAGGCCGTTTGGAACGTCGTCAAACACTACTAAAGGCACACCCGAACCATGCAGCGCAGTTTTGATGTCGAAGTTCACGCCGCCGCCGGCTTGCAACCGGTAGGGATCATGGTGAATGAAGGCCAAGAGGTTTCGATCACCTACCTTTCCGGGAAGTGGGAAACCGCTGGTCCCAGCAAAAAAGGGAGCAAGACCGCCGATCCGATCATGCCGGGCGCGAAGGTCGGAGCATTGATCGGAAAAGTGGGTCAGCAGCTGTTCCAAGTCGATCGCAAAGGAACCGCTGCGATTCCTGAAGGCGCGGTGGGCGAGTTGCTGTTGGGAATCAACGATGCGCCCAGAAACGTCGCCAAGGCAAGTGGCAGCTTGATGGTTCGCGTCGAAACGTTTTGGCCCACCGCCATCGTGTTGGTTGACGCGGGTGACAAGTGGCAGCCGTCTGGATTGACCGTTCAAAGCAACCAACGAGTGACCGTTTCGGCGCGCGGCGGACGTTGGATGCCCAATCCCGGCAAAGGATACTGCGATGCCGGCGGCTACGGGGAAAACGGGGACGAAGGTTTTCCGTTGCCGGGTGCTCCCGAAGGCGCATTGATTGCCCGAATCGGAAAGAAGGTCTTTCAGGTCGGTCGTGGCGGGGGACACGTACCGCATGGCGCGGCGGGCCCGCTTCACTTCATGGCCAACGATGATGATCCCAGCCAAGGCCACAAGCCGGGGCACCTGCGGGTCGAGGTCGAATCGCTTGCCACGGAATTTTCCGTCAAAGCTTCTCAGGATTGGCAAAGCACGGGCATTCTGGTCGGACGCCGCGACCAGGCATCGATTCAAGCCACCGGCGGACAGTGGTCGGCCATTCCCGATTCTCCGCTGCACGGCCCCGCGGGAATCGGCAAATCGGCCGGCAAAGGCGCCCCGATGCCCAAGCAACCTCTGGGGGCGCTGGTCGGCAAAGTCGGCGGAAAATCTTTTCTGGTGGCAGAGGGTGCGGCAGTTCCCGACGGATTAGAAGGTGAATTGAAATTGACGATCAACGCCGACCGAAAAGTTTTGCATGTGCTTGGTGGGCGGATACACGTGGAGATCTCCGGCGCCGCTGCGGTAGCCGGTGCGAGACCATGCATGCATCTGGGCGGCGGTGCGAAGATTCTAGTGACGCCGCACGCCCACCGCGAAAAGATCTTAACGGTAGCAGCCTGGGTTCGCGCCCATTGGGATCGTCGCAAGCACATGGTGGTTCCCGTTCTATCGGGCTCCGATGCGGCGGGCCTAAGGTTCATGCTGACCCTCAATCCGCTGGGTGCGATCTACAGCAGCAACGATCCGATCGACCCAAAGGCGCGCCTGAAACCCCACGTCTATCTGCCCGATGAGATCCCGACCGATACTTGGATGCACGTCGCTTTTGTGGTGGAAGAAAAGGCGATTCGATTGCATTGCAGTGCCGGTCCGCGGCGCGAATTGAAGTTTCCATATCGGGATGGTTTTCTGGAGGCCATGCTGACCCACATGTGCATCGGCGGCAGCGATCACCTGGGCGCCGGCACGTTTGATGGATCGGTGGCCGAAGTGACGCTGTGGAACCGTGCGCTGTCCAGGCAAGAGGTGGAAAGCATCGCCGACCGCCAGATGCGCGGCGACGAACCTGGCTTGCTACAGTATTGGCCGCTTCACGAAGGACGAGGACGCAGCGTGGCCGATTTGTGCCGAGCCAAGGAGGGAACGATTTCTGGTCCGGCCAATTCGCGGGCCGATTGGAGCGAAGAGATTTTACCGATCGCGCGAACTTTGCGAAAACGATTGCTCGCCCGCGGAAGTTGGCAGAACACCGACGTGGAGATCGTTCAAGCGGGAAAGAAACCGATCACGATCACGGCCGAGGGCGATGTCACCGGGCGTGCTGACGCTGCGGTCCATTCCGCGTCGGGCGAATTGAATCGGCCTGCCGGAGAAAACCATCCGCTGCCCGGACATCCGACCGGCGCCTTGATCGCCCGCGTGGGAAATCGAATCGTGCCCGTCGGCAAGCAGGTTCAACTGCCCCACGACGTTCGCGGCAAACTCTCGCTGATGCTCAACTCCGACCCGTCGACGCTGCACCAGAACCAGGGATCGTTGGACGTGACCATCGTCGTGCCGCCGACCACCGAGTGCATTCTTCCTCATCCGGCTCGTCTGTTCGCCTATTCAGGATCGAAAAACAGTTTGCTGGCTCAGGCGAAGAAGAAGGCTGCCGCGACGATTGCCACGGCGCATCAAAAGGCCAACGATAAGATCCAACAAGCCCATCAAACGGCCAAGGAGACCCTTTCCCAGGCAACCGCTTCCTTGCAGTTCCTGTTTTGCGCAACCAACAGCGGCATCGTGCGGTTTCAAATGCAGCGCAGTGGACCGCCGACGCGAAAGTTCATCGCCAACACATCCAGCCGATTCGATATCGGTTACACCACGGTTGAGATTCCCCTGCACATGGCCATCGACGCCAAGGATCGTCGGATCTATTGGGCAAGCCAACATGAATGGGAAGAAAAGCCTCACATCGATATTCATTCGGCACGCTGGGATGGAAGCCAGGCAAGAGTGGATGGCGTCAACATCTACTCGGACGAACTCCGGCGGTCCAGCGTGGTGGGTGCGATGGCGGTCGATCCGATCCGCGAAGTTCTTTACGTCCTGCGAAGCACCTGGGACCAGAATCCAGCCCAAGGGAACTACCTGCAGACGATCGACGCTCATCCACTAGATAATCTGACCAGCCGGCGAGTTGTGGCAACTTTCCGGCGAGGACACATGCCGGGAATCTACGGCTTCAACAAACCGAATCTCGCCAACGTGTTCCTGCCCGACATTCCCGGAAAATTCCCCGAACACGACTACCACAACCGAGCCATCGTGGCGACAAGCTGGTGGATGGCGCTCGACTTGATTCGCAACCGGATGTTCATCAACGGACGCGGCAAAATTTGGCGAGTGGAATTGTCGTCGGGTGCGGTTTCAACCGTTCCTGTGCCTGGACGCTGGCCGGTGGCGATGAACTACGACGAAGCGTCCGACACTCTGTATTGGATCCAATACGTTCATAGCACTGGAACGACCCGTCGGCTCTGCCCGCTGGGATCGATGCGCTCCAACGGTTCTGCGCAGCGGCAAATCGGCAACGTGATGGGCCATGGATTGACGTTGGATCTGCCTCGGAAACGAGTTTTCTGTGCTTTCGATCGAGGAATTGCTGATATTGATTTGACCGTCCAGCCGGTTGGAACGGGGACTGAGATGATTGCCAGGGGCCCGCAATTCCATCACCTGTTCTTTGAAGATCCGGTGGCGTCGGAAAAACGGCTGCACGACGAGGCATTTAGCGAATCCAATGAAGCAAGGAAAGCTGCCGCTGCGGAAAAAGCGAAGATCATTGCCGCAGCACACGACAAGGCCAATTCACAGAAACAAGCCAAGCTAAAAGAGCTGCAGCAGAAGCAAGACGACGCCAACACCAGACGAGCCAAGGCGCAAAAAAGTTCGCAAGGAAAAATCAATGCCAAGCGGAAGGAATTGGCCAAGGCTCATGACAACCACGACAAAAAGATAGCCGCCGCGACGGCGAAGGCGCATTCCGACCGAGCCAAGGCGCTGGCGGACAAGAAACGCAAGATCGATCAGGCAAACGTCGAAGCTGCCGAGAAGAAGGCGCCGGCGGAGAAGAAACTTCGCGAGGCCCGCCAGAAGAAACGTGGATGAAGGGTCCGAAGTGCCTGGACAACATGAACCATGACCTCCATGCCGACCACACGATGAATGCTCAGCAGCATCCCGGCGACCGCGATCGTGCCGAAGCGATTCGCCAGTGGATCGGTCTGCTGGGAAGCGAACATGTCGCCTGCGATCTGGAAGCATGCAGCCAGGCTCAGCAAGCGACCTTCGCAACCAGCCAACACATTCCGGCGATCCTCCGGCCCGGTTCGCGCGAAGAGGTGGCGCGTTGCCTGGAGATCGCCAACACCTTTCGGTTTCCGCTCTACCCAATCGCCTGCGGAAAAAACTGGGGTTATGGTTCCCGCGTGCCGCCGCAAGATGGCTGCGCGATTTTGTCGTTGGAACGATTGAATCGCATCATCGATGTGGACGAAAAACTGGGTTGCGTCACGATCGAACCGGGAGTCACTTTCGCGCAGCTGGGACGTTACTTGAAATCGCGTCAATCGCGGTTCATCGCCGGTTGTCCCGGCAGCACCCCGCTGGCTAGCGTCGTTGGCAACGCATTGGAACGTGGTGTGGTGCAAGGCCCCGATGCCGATCGTTGGCAGCAGGTTGCGGCGATCGAAGCCTACCTTCCCAACGGAAAAATCATCCGCACCGGCACTGCCCGATTCGATACGCGTCGGTCTGGTTTCTCGCAAGTCAGCGTCGGGCCTTCGTTGGACGGTCTGTTTTTTCAATCCAACTTTGGCGTGGTCACCGAAATGACCATCTGGCTTCCGCCCAAGCCGGTCGCGTCAAGTTTCTTTTCGTTTGACGTTTCCGATGCCGATCGACTGCCGCCACTGGTCGACGCGTTGCAACAGGCGCGAATGGACGGATTGTTGTCATCGTGTTGTACGCTGCTGAACTGCTACCGTGTGCTCGCCTGCTTGCGGCAGTATCCCTATGCGGAAACGGGCGGTGTCACACCGATGTCAACCGAAGCACTACGAATGCTGAAGGCCGAGTACGGTTTGGCGTCCTGGATGGGCACCGGAAGTCTGCTGGCCGCCGGTCAAGCGGAACTGGCGGCAAAGCAGGAATCGTTGGCGAAACGTTTGACCTCGGTTTCCAGCCACTTCGCGTACGCGGATCCGGACCAACCCAATCCCTATACCGACGATTTGCAGGAAACGAGTCTCGCGGTGGCTTATTGGCGAAGCCGCTTCGGCCCGCCGAAGAATCCTGATCCAGACCGAGACCGTTGCGGAATCCTTTGGTGCTCCCAGGCCATTCCTTTTGACGGCGACACTTTCGTCGACTGCTGCGATGTGATCGGCCGGGTGATGGGTGATTTTGGTTTGGAACCGTCCATTTCGCTTCAATGCATCTCGCCGCGAGCGGGTCATCTGATGGCGGCGATCTGTTTCGATCGGACCACGGCTGGCCAAGATGAATCGGCGATCGATTGCCACCGACAACTGACTCGGACACTCGCGGCCGACGGGATCCTTCCCTACCGCATGCCCCCTTGTTCCTATGACGCGCTGCCGCCGGTCGGTGACGATTCGCTTGATGTGCTCGCCGACATCAAGGATGTGACCGATCACCACCGTATCCTGGCACCGGGACGTTACGAGTTTCGCCGCCGAGACCAGTCGTGAGCGATTCCTTTGAAAGTCCGCTGCGATCGACTCGAAACGTGACCTCTTCGCGGTTGCGTTTCCGCCCCACCGCTTCGTCTGCCGCGATGACCGGTTTAAGGCTCCGGATGAATATCGAATTGTTCACTTTGATCGATTCGGAACTGGAAGGTGGTGATCGCTTGCAAGCGAAGTCGATCTTGGAAGGATACTGTGGCGGGAGCGACGATTTCTTTCGTTTGTTCTATCAGCCCGTTTGGTCTTTTCTTCATTGGTTTGACAACCGGGTGTCCAGCGATGCTGTTCGAGCTCACACTTTGGCGCTGTTCTTGCATTTGTGGGACGATCATCTTGCCGACGGGCAGCTTGCCAAGAACGCTCTGCGACAACGAATTCAGCAAATCGGGTGGCGCCATTTTGAACGAAACACGTGCTCCTTTTTGCAACAAACTTCCGGTGTGAAGCCGACATTGTTCGATCGTCATGTTGCCCGGTACAAGAAATCGATCTCGACACCTTGCCCCAAGAATCGTTTGAGCAGTTATTGCGATCATTTTCGCAAACAGATCGCCACTTGGACATTGATCCCGTATGCAGTCGGGCACGGCGAGGGCGGAAAAAACGCCGGACGTGATCTGAGCCGAATCATCGAATTGTTCAGCACTGCCTGGAGGCTGGTCGATGACTGGGAAGACATCGACGAGGATATCGTCGCCGGCAGCCACAGCAGCGTCTACCTGTTGTTGGACCAGGAGGGCCGCAGCGCGTGGGATTCCTGTTCGGTCAACAACGCCGGCGAAAAAAAGCTGGACGACCAATCGTGGTTGCAAGTGATGCAGCACGCAGGTCGCTGTGGTGTGGAGGATCAACTTGCCGCCGCGATCGGTCAAAACCTTGACGACGCCGCTGCCTGCGCCGATCAAAACGCCTGGACCGATCTGGCCGACGAGATCCGTCAGGCGACACCAGCAGAATAGTGAACGCTGACTCCTCCTCCTTCCTCGTTCCCACGCTCCGCGTGGGAACGCCCACTCAGGCCGCTCCGCGGTCATGCTGCTTGGTCCGCGGAGCGGACTTGTTCTGTTCCCACGCGGAGCGTGGGAACGAGAGAAGAAGCAGAAAAGTGAAAGCTGAGCATTGGTGCAAGGCAGCCGTTACAATGCGACGCAACTGATTTTCAAAAACTCCGGGCCAAGGTGATCTGATGCGAACACACCTGATCCAAACCATCGTTGCTATTTTGTTGGTCCTGCCGATATCGGAGCGGGTTGTTGCGGACGACCTGACCGTCGTGACGGCTGTCGATCGCCAACCGTTGGTCGCCGCCACGGCGCGGCTGCGAGAAGCACTGCAATATTCCGGATCGCCTCTCAGTGACGACGCGGCCAGGCGGTTGGACGAGGCGGTCAAACTGCCACGTGACGTCGATGCGGTCAAAGCGATCCAAGCCGTACTCGATCCACTCTGCCTGGTCGAAGTCCACATCAACGCGGAAAGTCGCGTGAAGGTGAAGGAAGGTCCCGTCAAGAAAAAATTGTTGCAGGAAAGCTACCGTGCTTTCTTGGTCAAAGTGCACAACGAGGCGGGGATCAATCCGGCGCTGGTCGTAGAAAGCCCCAACGCCGCGCCGGTCTATCAAAAAGGCAAGGGCGCGCGGCAGCAACCGCGGACCGACGAACAACTGGTCGACCCGTCCGACGTTCCCAATCGCTGGCTGGACGTCTCCCTGATGCGTCGCGAACCGATGAAACCCAAGCTATCGGGGTTGCCGGTCGAATACAAAATCATCTTGCTGCGGAGCCGTGACGCGGGCAAACGAGAGGCATCGTTGGCATTCAACATCGGCCAGGGGACGCAAGACATCGGCTTTCGCAATGCCGCACCGATCTTGTTTGATTGCGAGCCGGCTGTTCGCGTCACATTGAACGTCAAGGATATCGACGGAAGCGGCACCACCGCCGCGTTTGTGATCAAGAATTCGCATGGCGATGTCTTCCCCAACCCGGCTCGCCGGCTTGCCCCCGATTTCTTTTTTCACCATCAAATCTATCGCAGTGACGGAGAAACGGTCTCGTTGCCACCGGGTGATTACACCTTTACCGTCACCCGCGGCCCCGAATACCTGCCAATCAAAATGAACGTGACCGTTCCCGACAAGAAACAGCATGTTGTTGATGTCCAACTGAAACGATGGATACACATCGCCAAGCGACATTGGTATTCGGGGGATCATCATGTTCATGCCGCTGGATGTGCGCATTACGACAGCCCCACCGAAGGAGTCGGTCCCGAAGACATGATGCGACATATTCTGGGCGAGGACCTGAATGTCGGTTGTGTCCTCAGCTGGGGACCCTGCTGGTACACGCAAAAGAATTTCTTCGAGGGACGTGCGTCGAAATTGTCGACCCCCGATTACTTGATGCGATACGACGTGGAAGTGAGCGGTTTTCCGTCGTCTCACGCCGGTCACTTGTGCTTGTTGAAACTGACCGAAGACGACTATCCGGGAACGGAGCTGATTGAACAGTGGCCCAGTTGGACCATGCCGGTCCTGAAATGGGGAAAGGAGCAAGGAGGCGTCGTCGGTTACAGCCACAGCGGTTGGGGGTTGGCGCTACCGGACCTGATGCCCGATGGCAGTCGCAAATTCCATGGTCGACCTTGGGGCGGCGCACCGCAGCAGTGGCAGGGAGTCGCCGCCAGCAAGCTGCCCGACTACGCGATGCCGCCGTTTGATGGAATTGGCGCCAATGAATACATCGTCACCACCGCGCATGACGTATGTGATTTCATCTCCGCCGTCGACACGCCAGCCATCTGGGAGTTGAACATCTGGTACCACACACTCAACTGCGGAATGACCTCGCGGATCAGCGGCGAAACCGACTTTCCGTGTATCTACGGCGACCGTGTTGGTCTGGGGCGAATCTATGTCCAACTGGATGACGACCAGGCACTCAACTATGACAATTGGATCGCCGGATTGAAGGACGGGCGAAGCTATTGTGGGGACGGCCTGAGCCACATTGTGGACTTTACGGTCAACGGATTCGGTGTCGGCACAAAAGCTTCGGCCGATTCGGCGCCCAGCCGGCTTGATTTGGACGAACCGGCAACAGTGAATGTCACCTTCGACGCCGCCGCGCTGCTGGAGGAATCGACCAGCGAGACCACCGAGCGGATTCGCCGCGCCCGGCTGGATGAAAAACCGTATTGGCACATCGAGCGGTGTCGAGTTGGTGAGACGAGAGATGTTCCGATCGAGCTGATCGTCAATGGCGAAGTCGCCGCAACTCGAACTCTCGCTGCCGATGGCTCGGTCAAGTCGTTCGACCTGCCGGTGGAGATCAAAAAATCATCTTGGATCGCCGTGCGGATTCTGCCCTCGGTTCATACCAATCCCATTTTTGTGCATGTTGATGACAAGCCGATTCGGGCCAGTGCGCGAAGCGCCAAGTGGTGTGTGGACGCTGTTCAAACTTGCTGGCAAGCCAAACGCAACAACATTCGAGAATCGGAGCGCGCGGCGGCCAAGAAAGCGTATGACGAGGCGGAGGCGATTTATCGCCGAATCTTGGACGAAGCCGAAGCGGCGGAGTGATTTTTGGTTTAGACTCGCCCCATTCCACATCAACCACTTTTCAAAAAAAACATCATGCGTTTTGTGATTGCATTGCTGCTTTCGTCGGTACTTGCCGGCGTCGGTGTCGCCGCCAAGCCGAACATCATCTACATCATGTCGGACGACATGGGTTTTTCCGATATCGGTTGCTACGGAAGTGAAATCGACACACCGAACCTGAATAGTCTCGCCGCCGGAGGACTGCGTTTTACCCAGTTCTACAACACGGCGCGGTGTTGCCCGACGCGGGCGAGCTTGATGTCGGGTTTGTATCCTCACCAGGCCGGTGTCGGGCACATGATGAGCGACCGCGGCCACGACGGTTATCGTGGCGACTTGAATCGGCAGTGCGTGACGATCCCCGAAGTGCTTCGAACGGCAGGTTATCGAACTTACATGTCGGGCAAATGGCACGTGACCAAGGAGATCAAACCGGAAAGTGATGCCGACAAACACAATTGGCCGCTGCAACGCGGATTCGACCGGTTCTACGGAACGATCCACGGCGCGGGCAGCTTTTTTGATCCCAACACTCTGACGCGAGACAATCAGTACGTTTCGCCGCTGACTGACCAGGAGTATCAGCCCCAGCAGATGGCCAACGGTGAATTTTACTACACCGATGCGATCGCCGATCACGCTGTCCGCTTCATCACCGAACATCATTATCAATCCGATGATCGGCCGTTTTTCATGTACGTCAGTTTCACCGCGGCCCATTGGCCGATGCACGCGTTGGAAAAGGACATCGCGAAGTACAAAGGAAAGTACGACGCCGGATACGATGCCATCCGAAACGCCCGCTACAAGCGAATGATCGAACTGGGGCTGATCGACGAAGCGAGCACGGTCAACTGGCCCATTCCCAACGAGTGGAAAGAAAAGGAATACTGGCAGTGGGACAAACGAAACATGGAAGTCTATGCCGCAATGGTCGACAGCATGGACCAGGGAATCGGACGGATTGTCGAATCGTTGAAGGACACTGGGCAGTTCGAAAACACTTTGATTTGTTTCTTTCAGGACAACGGCGGTTGTGCGGAAGGTTACGGACGTGGCGGGGTGGGAGGTCCGCGCGGTGATGCACCGACGCTACCTGTCTTGCCGGCCGATTATTTGCAACCCGATATGACTCCCAAGCAGACGCGTGACGGATACCCGATGCGCACCGGCAAAGGTTCGATGGCAGGCCCGGCCGATACCGCCATTGGATACGGTCGTGGCTGGGCCACCGTTTCGAACACGCCCTTTCGCGAATACAAACATTGGACTCACGAAGGAGGAATTTCGACTCCTTTGATTGCCCATTGGCCCGACAAAATCACGCGGCACGGCGAACTGGAACAAACTCCAAGTCACTTGATCGACCTGATGGCAACCGCGGTCGACGTTTCCTCGGCCAACTATCCCACCACGTTTCACGGTGGCGAAACGATCATACCGATGGAAGGTAAAAGCCTGTTGCCGGTTTTTCTTGGCCGCAGCATCGATCGGGAGGCGATCTATTGGGAACATGAAGGCAATCGCGCCATTCGCGTCGGCGACCACAAGCTGGTCGCCAAGGGGGCGGGCGGAAAGTGGGAACTGTACAACATCGCCGACGACCGCAGCGAACAACACGATTTGGCCCAGCAACAACCGGAACTCGCCAAGAAGCTGGCCGACATGTGGCAAGCTTACGCGGAACGGGCGAACGTATTGCCGCTGAATCCGGGCAGCAACAAGAACAAAAAAGTCGCTTTCAATCGAAAGCAGAAACGATTCGATCTTTCGATGGGCGATTCGTTGCCGCGAGAGAAGGCACCGTTTGTCGAAAAGCGAGCATTCTCTGTCCAAGCGGATATCGAAGCCAAGGGTGACGGTGTGATCGTTGCTCAGGGTGGCGTGACCCATGGTTGGGCGTTGTACATTCAAGACTCCGAGTTTCGTTTCGCGGCCACCCACAATGGGCACCGAACGGTCATTCCCAGTGGAAAAAAGGCTGACGGAGTGTCACGTGTTTCGGTCGCCGTTGCCAAGTCGGGAGAGGTGACGATCACCGTTGACAAGGAAGAGGCCGCCCGAGGCCGGTTGCCCGAACTGCTCAAGCAGCAGCCACAGGATGGATTGGACGTCGGCAGTGATGCGGGTGGAAACGTCGGCAACTATCCGTCACCGTTTGAATTGGACGGCACCGTCTCCAAGCTGGTCATCCGAATTGGCGGAAAGTGACGTCGCCTTGGCATGCCAGAGGCGGGGCGATAGGTTGCGGTCGGACCTCAGGGGAATGTCTCTAGATTTCAGGATCGCCGACTTGGGACAAGTCGGCCTACACGGAGAGTATTGGTCATGTCCGATGATTCCCGCCCCGTCGCGTTGGTGACCGGTTCGGCGACAGGCGTTGGTCGCGCCTGTGTGCTGCAGTTTGCGCGTCGCGGTTACGACGTGGTGGTCAATTATTCCCGCAGCGAAGCCGACGCCAGGCAAACGGCTGGCGAGGCCGAAGAGCTGGGCGCCGCCGCGATGATGATTCGCTGTGACGTTGCCGACAACGCCGGCGTGCGGCAAATGATCACCGAGGTGAACGACGAATTTGGCCGCCTGGACGCCCTGGTCAACAATGCCGCAACCACCTCGTTTATCGAACACGGCAACTTGGACGCGCTGACCGAAGAGATGTGGGACCGCATGCTGGGTGTGAATTTGAAGGGCGCGTTTTTTGTCACTCGCGCCGCATCCGATCTTCTGCGTGCCAGCGGTGCCGGAAGCGTGGTCAACGTCAGCTCGGTGGCGGCGATGACCGGCAGCGGATCGTCGATCGCCTACTGCGCTACCAAAGCGGGACTCAACACCATGACCAAGTCACTGGCTCGCGTGCTGGCGCCGGAAGTTCGCGTCAACGCCGTTTGTCCCGGTCCGATCAACAGCCGCTGGATCAAAGAGGGGAATCCCGATTGGGACATCGCCGAAATGGTGGCCGATTTTCCCATCCCCAGGGCCTCCGAACCCGACGACATCGCCGATGCCGTGTTGTTTTTCTCAACCGGAACAACAATGGCGACCGGGCAAGTGCTAAGCATCGACGGCGGCCAGACACTCTAGTCGGCGATTTTTCCAAAATCGCAACGAGCGTGCCAACAGTCGGCGATTTCTCCGAAATCGCAACGCGTGTGCCGGGAGCGGAGAACCGGCCGACAGCTTCTAATCCACGTAGAGAAACTGATTGGTATTCAACAGCGCCCGGCACAAATCGACCAGCGCATTTTGGCTCGCCTGCCCGTCCCCTTCTTCTTTCAGCATCTTCGTCTGTTGGTGAAGAAAATCCACACAATCGGCTAGCTCCTGTTCGCTGGCGGGTCGAGAAAAGAGCCGCCGAAAGATCTCATTGCAGCCTCTTCGTAAATCATTCCCGGCGGTCCGGCCAATGTCGGCGGCAAGCCGTTGGGAAGCGACCAGCGTGGTCTGAGAATTCAGCAGCAACAGTGACTGCACCGCTGTGGTGGATGGCTGCCGCACCGCACAGCTGGCGTTGGCTGCGGGGCGATCAAAGGTAGCAAAAAAGGGATAGCGCAAATTGCGTCGCGCGAAGATGTAGATGCTCCGCCGAAAATGGTCGGCCGTATTGGGACTCGTTTTCCATTGACCCGACTTCAGCGTCTTGATCATTTCGGGAGGCAGCGGAGGTTGGACACCCGGACCGCCGCCGCAGTGATTGAGCGATCCGCTTACTGCAAACATCGTATCCCGAAGTGATTCCGCGTCTAACCGCCGGCGTGGAAACCGGCTCAACAGCCGATTGTGCGGATCGATTTCGATCGCCGCGCGCCAGTTGCCGTCGGCCGCGGCCGGCGGGGAACTGCGCATTCGATAAACCGATGACAGCACGATTTGGCGATGCAGCTGTTTCAGGCTCCATCCCCGCCGGATCAGTCCTCCGGCCAAGAAGTCCAACAATTCGGGATGGCTTGGTTCGTCGCCCATCACCCCAAAGTCACTGGGAGTCGTCGACAGACCGCGGCCGAAATGATGTTGCCAAATTCGATTCACAATCGACCGCGCGGTCAGCGGGTGATCGGGCGCCGTCGTCCAACGCGCCAGTTGCGTGCGCCGGACGCTGGAATCCTCGCCAGTCACCGGAACCTGGTTGTGGTTGGCGATTCGCGGAAACGCGGCAGAAAGTTGCGGGCCCTTGCGGCGCCAATCGCCGCGGATCATCAGGTGGCTTGCCGTGACCCGATCGGCCGACGGCGACAACGTGGTGACCGACTTGTTTTTCTCCAGCGTCACGGCCGAATCGAAAAAAGCTCTTAGTCGATAAAAGTCGGCCTGTGAAATCGCGTCGTACATGTGGTCATGACATTGGGCACAACCCATCTGCAAACTGAAGAAGACCGACCCGACAGTCGACGTGATTTCGTTGAGCAAAACGTGTTTGCGTTCTTCCTGCGAATTGATATCGGGCATATCGGGCCCCGATAGGCAGAAAGCGGTCGCGATTTTTCCTTCTCGTGATCGTTCCTTTGGCGCCAACACGTCGCCGGCAATCTGCCACTGAACGAACTGGTCGTAGGGCAAGTCGCCATTGAACGCATCGATCACCCAATCGCGATATTGCCAGGAGGTGGGTCGAATCTTGTCATGTTCGAACCCGTCCGTTTCGGCAAAGCGGGCCAGATCCAACCAGAACTGCGCCCAGCGACGGCCATACTGCGGGGATGCCAGCAGCGAATCGACCAATCGCCGGTACGCATCGGGACGATCATCTGCCAGGAACGAATCGAGTTGCTGCGGGGTGGGAGGCAGGCCGGTCAGGTCAAAACAGATTCGGCGAAGCAGGGTGGCGCGATCCGCGGCGGCGGCCGGCGCAAGAGACTTCTTTTCCAACTTGCGAAGAATGAAGTGATCGATCGGCGTAGTCGGCCAAGATGCTTGCTGAACCTTCGGAATCTCGGGGATCACGATCGGGCGAAAGGACCAGTGATCGCGATCGAAGGAGTCGATCGGTGTTTCCAGCAACTTCTCGGAGTCGTTGTCGCTGTCCGGTGGCTGCTCGCTCCAGACGGTGGCGCCCAGCGCCATCATCAGTGCGGCGGTCAGGATCGGAATCCATGTTGGCCGGCTTGTTGCAGGTCGGCAAAGTCCAGGATCGCCGACTTGGGGACAAGTCGGCCTACAGAAACCACGATTCACGAGACCAACTCCTCCACCACGTCAACCTCTTGAGGTCCCGTCAGACGCTCGTCCAATCCGTTGTGAGAAAAAGTCAGTTCGCGATGATTCAATCCCAGCAAATGCAACAACGTGGCATGAAAACGATTGACGTGCACTCGATTTTCCGCCGCCCGCAATCCGATCGGATCGGTCGCACCGTAAGCCCGTCCGCCGCGGATTCCCGCCCCGGCAATCCATCCGCAATAACCCCACGGGTTGTGATCGCGGCCTTTCCCTTGTTCGCTCATCGGCATGCGTCCGAATTCTCCGCACCACACGACCAACGTATCATCAAGCAATCCGGTTCGTTTCAGATCCTTGATCAGTGCGGCGACCGGTTGGTCGGTCTTGGCACAATATTCACCATGATTTTGGGCGACATCCTTGTGGGCGTCCCAGCCGTTGGTGTCTCCGGAATAAACTTGCACAAAGCGGACACCACGCTCGATCATCCGGCGTGCCAACAAACATCGTTCACCAAAATCGCGAGTCGCCGGCTGGTCCAAGCCGTACATGGAAAGCGTTTCCGCGGACTCGGAGGAAAAGTCAACCACTTCCGGTGCCGACGCCTGCATTCGAAACGCTAACTCGTAGGAATCGATGCGCGCCGAAAGTTCGTCGTCCATGTCGCGCAGGGCGCGGTGCCGGGCGTTCATCCGTTGCAAAAACTGCAAAGTGGATCGTTGTCGGTCATCCGAGATCCCCGGTTGCTGCCGCAAGTTCAGGATGGGGGTTTTGCCGGGGCGCATCGTTGTTCCCTGGTAGGTCGCCGGCAAAAAACCGCTGCCCCAAGCCGAAGGGCCTCCTTTGAGCCCGCCGCCCGGATCGGGCAACACCACAAACGCTGGCATGTTCTCGTTTTCCGATCCAAGACCGTAGGCAAGCCAGCTGCCGAAACTGGGGTGCCCCATCAAGATGCTGCCCGTGTTCATCTGATAGACCGATTGCGGATGATTCACGCTGTCGCCATGAAGCGAGCGGATCACGCACAGGTCATCGGCGACCTCGGCGGTGTGAGGCAAGAAGTCGGAGATCGGCAGCCCCGATTGACCTCGGCGCCGAAAGGGCTTGATCGGCGCAAGCAAGGGGTTCTTGGCCACCTGGCGCCTGGTCATCACCTCGCCAAAACTCTCCGGAACCGGTTGGCCAGCAAATTTTTCTAGTTCCGGTTTGGGATCGAAAAGGTCGACGTGGCTGGGGCCGCCATGCATGAACAGCCAGATCATTCGCTTGGCGCGAGCCGGAAAATGAGGCGACTTGGCGGTACCGGCACGTGCCTGCTGGTCAAGCAGCAATGATTGCAGCGCGATCATGCCGATTCCGCCGCCGGCAGTGCGAAGAATTTCTCTTCGGTCGGGCAAGTGATTCATGATCCAGCAGGTGACACTGCACGTGGGCTTGCGAAAGCGATTACAACGGAGGTTGCTGTGGGAACCGATAGCGGGTACCAACAAAGATTGTACCGCGCCGGCCTACCGCTCTGCGATTTGCTTGCCGATATCGCAGGATCGCCGACTTGGGACCAGCCGGCCTACGAGGATTTCCTGTTTGCCGTGAGAGCCATGGTTCGTTGAGTCACGATTCTATCAATCCCTACCAGGCTCCTCCGGCGACCAATGATGATCCGTTGCCTCGTCCCACACCGCGCGGCAGTTGGCGAATGTCGTTGGTGTTGGCCATCGTGGGAGCGATCGCTTTCCACGGATTCACGCTCATGTTGCTGACGTCTGGCAGCGGCATCGACTTCAATGCGGGAGTCGTGTTCCTGCTGAACTCGCCCCCCTTTGTCCTATGGATCGTGCTGCTGGTGCGGAAGAATCACCACGCAGCGAAGGTGGGACTGACGATCGTGCCGGTGCAACTGGCGATCACCGTCATCATGCTTCTGCTAGGGATCGGTGACGTGAGCATCGTCTGCATGATCAACGGCGGAATCATGGCAGCCATGGGCGTACTGGTAGCCATCTGCTGGAAGAAGACAGTAGCTGATAGTCTATAGCTAATAGTCTGTAGTCTGTAGCTGATAGATGGTGCGTGACTATCAGCTACAGACTACTAGCTACTCCTCGCCATCTTCCTCTTTGGCGGGCGCGGTTTCGACCGCTTTTTCCTGAGGTTGCGGGTCCTCTTGTTCTTGCTGCTGCTTTTTCAACGCTTCGTTCGCTTCGTCCAACTTGGCTTGCGCCTGATTCAGCTGTTTTCGCACGCGAGCGTTTTGCTGTTTCAGTTTGGCTTCGGCTTGCTTGGCTTGTTCGGCCTGCACCTTGGAAGCATCGCTCAACTCGGCAATTTTCTTGTTTGCCTCGGCTAGCTGTTGCTTCATTTTCGCCAGAGCCTGCTCCGCCTGGCTGGCGCGTTTGCTTTCACGGGCAAACTTTTTCAATTGTTGTTTCGCCTCGTCCTGCTGACTGCTAACAAGCTGTTTGGCTTCTTCGAGTTCCTGGTCTTTTTCGACAGCGGCGGCCTTCATCTCCTCCAGCTGCTTGCGGAGTGCCACCAGTTCTGTGGTCAACATGATGTTCAAGTCGCTCGGCTGGTCCATCGCGTAGCTGGTCGAAGTCGAACAAGCTGGTTGCGGAGGTGGGCAACAACGAACCACACGACGACAGCGGTCGCCAGCCACAGCATTGGTGGTGATCGCCAAGGTAAGCAAGACAGTGGCTGCGGAAAATGAGGTTTTCATGGCTCTGTTTTCGTCTGGAACTTTTGAATCGCACTTGCGAGGACTGGACAAATCAACACGGGAGCGAATTCGGAGAATTCGCCGACAGATATTCGCTACATTTTCCCTATCTTACTAGCGAGTGGACGAGGTGAAAGATTTGCCCAGTCAGTTTCGCTGTGATGCGACGGAGTGCCACCATCTTTCGGCGGAATTGCGGGTGGCTTGCCCGGTAGAGGGCGCAAGCTGGATACTGTCTTCCGCTGACGTGAAAAAAGGCCGGTATCACCGAGCGGATTGACATGATTGTAGAGACACGAATTTCCTTTCTGCGGCTGTTTCGCATCATCTGGAAAGAGCTTCTGGGCATCCTGCTGGTGTCGACCTGCACGGTCACTTCGTTGATCTATTTTCATTTGGACGAGTACGCGATCAATGCCACGATCCCCGTCGTGATCGGCACCGCCATCGCGATCCTGTTGGGCTTTCGGACCAATTCGGCTTACGAGCGTTGGTGGGAGGCGAGGAAGTTGTGGGGCGCCGTGGTCAGCGATAGCCGAAATCTGGTTCGTTTGTGCGTCGATTGGTTCGGCGCGATCGAGCCCGCCGATCGTGATCAACGCGACGATCTTGTTCGCGAGATCTGTTATCGCCAGATCGCCTGGGCCCAGCTGTTGAACAAACAGTTGAAAGAGTTGCCGATGAGCGACCTGTCCCCCTTGCTGAGCGAAGAGGACCTAAAAAACGTCGATCTTGCACAGGACCCGGTGCTGAAATTACTGGCGGCTCAGGGGCAATCGATCCGCAAAGCTTTGCAGTTGGGGCTGATCGATGTTCGCCAAAGCGTTCTTTGCGAGGAAACGCTCAGCCGGCTCTGCGATCACTACGGCGGTTGCCAACGCATCAAATCGACCGTGTTTCCGGTTCACTATTCCTACTTCACTCGCGTCTTCATTTGGATCTTTCTGGTCCTGCTGGGACTCAGTCTGCCGTTTCATGAAAACGCCAACTATTCGTTGATTCCGGCGATCTTCTTGATCGGCTGGGTCTTTTTGATGGTGGAAGGAATCGGCAGCTACATGCAGAATCCTTTCACGAACAATCGCAACGTGATTCCCATGGACGCGTTAGCGCGGATGATCGAAATCAACCTCCGCGAATTGATCGGCGAAACAGAACTGCCCGATCCGGTGGCACCGACCGACGGCGCATTGTATTGAAGTTGGGCGATCAGCGCCGCTTTCAACGAGCCAGCCGACGATAGAGCCAGATGCCGCCATGCCGCTGAAGCGAAGGGCTGAACACCTGCGGCGTGACAAAATGGGTCTCGGTAATCTCCTGCCAACGACCCAGCGCTGCCTGAAAAGCACCCGTGGTCTCCGCGGGCAACTGGCTTGGTGATTCCTCGATCAGTTGGCGATAATCTCTCCAAAGCGTTCGCGAAACCTTCATATTCTCGGACTCCCCAGTGGTGAAGACAAAATGTCTGCGAGAGCCATCAGCTTACCGTAGAATCACAGTCAGGTGGGAACGAATTTCCAGGATCGCCGGCTTGGGACAAGCCGGCCTACGAAGATGGCGTGGAACCGGCTGAGCCAAAAGATTTTGGCAATCGGTACAGCGGCACCGCTGGGATCGCTATCATTTTGGCCTGACCACCGGGTACACACTCGGTGGTGCTATTCCACTGCCATCGACGCAAGACGCGCACGAGGAACATTCTTTGATGACCACACGGCAAATCAGCATCATCTTGCGTACCAACGGCGAAGGGACGCTGTCGTGTGAAGGACTTGGCGAGTTTCCTTGCCTGGGAAATGCAGAAACGCTTTACCCGGCCAACGTCACCAACAGTGGCGCCGAGGGTGAACAGAAGTTTCCCGAACTGTACAGCAACGAACTGGATGCCAACATCGAGCAAGCCATTCTGCTGGGATGGGAACACGGGCTGTTCATTCATTCAGGTCCCGACAACCTGCAAGAGAACGACGGACCGACCCGCGGCAATATTCACCTTGCCCAAGACAACGCCAAGAAGCTCTATGAGTGGCTGGATGGGCCGGCGCAGATTTCAATCAGCAAGCAGCCGTGATGAAATTTGTGGTAGGCCGACTTGTCCCAAGTCGGCGATCCTGTACCCGTCGCCGACTTGGGACAAGTCGGCCTACAGATTACTTTTTCGGTTCGACGGTGATGACGATCCATTCCAGATCAAACGGCTTGGCATCGCGGCCGCTGATTCGAATCGGTTGAATCGAATAGTGTTCGTTGATCCCGTCGACTTCCTCCAACCACGGTTCGGACAACTCCCTGCCGTAGGCGTAGTTCGAGTTTCGTAGCTCCTCCACCAAATCGTTCGACAACCGATGCGTCTCGGTCCGCTCGGCCAGTCCGACCGGTTGGGGATAGTGAAGAATCAAACCGCGGCGACGTCGTCCCTCCAGCACGTCTTCGCGCAGGTCGGCGATCCAGGTGTAGGCGTTGGCGTCGTCGATTCGCGAGGCGGTCATCAAATCGCCCACTTTCAGCGACGTGCCGATCACTCCGATGAACTTCGACTTGCTGTTTTCCAGTTCCTGGCGAATCGGCACGGTGAAAGTGACCTTCAAAAACTGCTCGTCCGATTGAGTGCTCAGGTAGGCCGACGTCATGTGGACACCCGACGGGTAAACCTTGGGGCCAGTCAGAGGCTGGTCGATTTGCTCGGCAAACTTTGAACCGGGCTCCAGGTCGAATCCCAGTCCGGTGTAGTAATTGCGGAAGGCAAAATTCTGGCCGACTTGAGGTTCTTTGGGCTTGGGCGCTCGCGCCGCTTGGGTGCCGTCTTGAGTCAGGACGAACAATCGGTCGACTGTCGGCACGTTGTCCAGCAGATCCAGCCGGTCTTGCAGGTAGTATTGCAAATCCTTTTGACTGTCCAACGTGATCGGCTGGCCATCGGTCATCTGCTGATTCGCGGCCACCACCAACTCTCGCAGCTGGGGCGCATTCGCCTCGAACTCCAGCACCCTCCAAACGCGATCGATTTCGTAACCGCAGGCTCGGGCAATGAACGTTGCCGAGGTGGAAAGGTTTCGATCGCGAAGCACTTGGGCGGTGTTGTGTTGGCTGCGGATCCACAGCGTCGAAACTCCGGCGATCACCAGGCATCCCAACAACCCCAGCACGCCGGTTTGCGCCGCGAAGCGATGGCGGCGGGCCATTCGAGCCACCTTCAAGCCGACCGAATCCTGGCAGGCCGTGACAGGTTCGTCAGCCAGGTATCGCTCCACGTCGCGAGCCAATTCCAACGCGGTCGGATAGCGGTCTTTCGCTTCCTTTTGCATCGCTTTGTAGGCGATCGCTTGCAGTTGTTTGGGCACGCCTTTGCGGATTTCGTTCAATTCGGGCAATCGGCCTTCGATTCGGTCGTTGCGAATTTCCGATAAAGTTTTGTGGCGAATCGGCGGCTTTCCGCACAGCAAAGCAAACAGTGTCGCGCCAAGGCTGTAAATGTCGTTGGCCGGCGTAGGAGCCAATTCCGAAAACTGTTCGGGGCTCATGAAAGCGGGGGTCCCGGAACCGCGTCCCGAATTCGAGCCGCTTTGGCTTGTTCCTGGTGACAGCGCCAATGTCTCTTCACCGCTGCTGCGAAAGCGTTCGTCGCGCATCACGGGAACGGCCAACCCCCAATCGACGACGATCGTTTCACCGAACCGGCCGATCATCACGTTCGCGGGTTTGATGTCGCGATGAACGACGCCGCGGTTGTGCGCGTAAGCGATGGTCTTGCAGACCGAAACGAAACTGGTAAGCAGCCGCCGAAACTCCAGCGACAAGTTGCTGCCTGCACTGGCCGCGTGCGATTTCACCGCATGATGTTCGCCGGCCGCCTCCAGCTTTTTGAAGTACCTCTTGATGGCTTCATCCAGCGTTTCCCCTTCAATGAAACGCATGGCATAAAACGGCCGGTTGTCCGCGGTGCTTCCACACCCATACAGCGGCACCACTCCGGGATGCTCCAGCCGGCCGGTGATTTCCGCTTCCAGCGCAAACTGCCCGCGGCGTTCTTCTTTTCCGCACAGCTTCTTGTGCATGAACTTGATGGCCACGCGACGATGCAGATCATCATCCTCGCCGACAAAAACTTCGCCGAGACCGCCGGAGCTAAGAAACTCCATGTCATCGATCAGCGTTTCAAATTTCAGCGTTGGAATGGCCGACAGGCGTTTGCTTTTCTTCTTCCGTTTGGCCAACTTTTGATCGACTGCCTTGAGTGCCGCGACGCGCTGGCGGATTTCGGGAATCAGTTCCGGTTGGCCTTCGCAAAGAGTTTCCACAGGAAGGGGATCGCCCGCTTCGTAGGTCGCTTCCCATTGGTCCAGCAAATCGTCGATCTGCTTTTGCTGCGCATCCTCTTTCGGCGGCGTCTTGTCGGAAGGCGGCCCCGCCGAAGTTTCGTCTTGACGCGGCGATTGACTCATTGCCCGGCTTTGAAAGAAAAAAAGAGTACGCTCCCCATGGACCTGCAGTATTCAGAATACTCCACAAACGGTGTACCGGCTAATCACCCGCAAACTTTGTCTCCTCGCCACCGCTTGCCCCATCGTCCTGCAACCGTTCATGAAGTCCTAATCGCGCTGATCGCCATAATCGTTTCACCTTCACAACCGGCAACCCCAACAATGCGGCCACCTCGTCGCGCGTCAGCTCGTGATACCAAATCAGCTCGAACACCTCGCGCTGATCGCCGGGCAACTTGTCCACCGAGTCGTGGAATTGGGCCAGTTGCCGCAATTCGCCGCTGGCGGGAACACCGCGGCTGCGACACAAATCGGTCAGTTCGCGACGAATATGAAGAGACGCTAACTGGTAAAAATGGCGAACATTCTTCAGCGGCGCATCATGCAACGCCTCGTACAGCCGCATCGATGCCCCGGCAAACACCTCGTCCAGCGACTTTTGCGAAAGAGTCGCCTCGTCGTCCCATTGCTGGAACTCGCGAAACAACTGGCCCGTCAACTGCATCAGCCGGTTGCAAGCGATGTTGAGAAGTTCGCCGCGGACGGAGGCGTCACCCGCGTTCAGCTTGTCGATTCCCCTTTGCAGGTGAACCGTTTCGTCGCTGATGTGCCGCGTGTCATCCATGAGAAGAACTTTCAGAAAGCAATGCCTTCAGGCCTGCCAGCCTGAGCCAAGTGAAAACGTTACCTACTTCTCGCGGCACTACAAGGGCGACACCACCGATGTTGTTTCAGGCTGCGTGGCTTGAGAAAAAACCAGCGCCGGATGGAGCGGCAGCAGGATGATCGCCGCCGCGATCACGACTGGGCCCGCTTTGCCCAACGGCCGTTTGGAATCGGTCGCCATGATTTCACGCAATCGCTGTTCAATCTGTGGAACTCGTCCCAGAGTGCTGGCGATCGGCCGCCGCACCACCTCCGATTGCCATCCCGCCGGTTCCGATAGAAAGTCAAGCGTTGCCAAAATCGCCTCGGCGTAGATCCGCGGGGTGGTACCGGCGTGGTTGGAGGCAACCAGGTCGCAACATCGCTCTTCACAATCTTCGATCTGCTGTCGGGCGATCCACACCAACGGGTGCCACCACAGCACGATCCAAGCAGTCGCTTCCAGGTAACGTACCAGCGAGTCGCGCCGGCGCCAGTGTTCGACCTCGTGGACCAACAACGATCGTCGCGAGGGATCGTCCAGGCGATTCCACAACGCGAGCGGAAAGACGATTTTCGCTCGGCTGCCCGCTCCGACCAACATCGGGGAAATGACCGCGTCGGCTAGCCAGACCGGCGGTGAGCGGTGGTCCAAACTCTGCGCCCGCCTGGTCGCGTCCGGGTCTTGGCAGCCGGTCGTTTCGATCACTCGACGAACACGCCTGGCCGTTCGCCAGATCCAAACTCCCACCATTGCCGCCCCGGCAGCCCACAGCGCCAACACCCACGACAACATCGAAAGCTGGACCGGTTGAGGCTGGCCCGACAGCGCCACGGTGACGGCAGACAGGCGGACCGCGTCGCGAGCATCCGGCAATTCCTGACCCACGAAAGATTGGCCCGGCAACCAAGCCAACTGGGACGGGTCAATGGGAATGGGCAGGGTGACGATCGGGGGAGTCAGCAGCTTGATCAACACCAACACCCACAAAATGTGGGAAAGCGCCGGACGCCGCCAAACCCGGTCCGCAGCCAGTGCACAAATCGCGATCAGTACCGCCACCACCGAATTACTGATGATCCAACTGACGATCCACCAAGTTTCAAGCGCATACACGGTCTCAGTCCTCCTTGGGTTTGGACTGGTCGAGGTCTTCCAGCAGCGACTTGAGCTTTGCCCGATCGTTGCGCGACAGTGCGCCGCTTCGCACCAGGTGTGTCAGCAACGGCCCCATGGACCCTTCGCACAACTCATCCGCAGTGATTTGAAGACGCCGTCCGATCAGTTCGGCCCGCTCGATCGCGCCCCGAAAGAGACGCGGCCATACCGATTGGTCTCGAACCACAAAACCCTTCGTCTCCAAACGCCCCAACAGTTTCTGGACCGTCGCCGTGTTGGAAGTGGACGAACTGCCGTAAAGAAGCTCCGCAAGGTTGCGGACGCTCGACGGTCCCGAACTCCAGAGCTGTTCCAGGATCGCAAGTTCGGCATCGGTGACATCTTGTGCTTTTCTGGCCATGGATTGACCGCCTTGATCGAAGGGGTGGGTGGTCTCGAAAAGACATTATGTCTTGTGGCGGTTCGCATGGCAACTCGTCTGGCACGTTTGTCGCAACCCGAAGTTCTTGCCCCAGGGGAAGCGCCCGACGGCAGAATTCCCGGGAATTCCGGCCCTGGATCGGTCCGACATGCAGTAAGCTGGCAGGTGCCCTGAGGGCCGATCGGCCCACCACCCCCCTTTTCACCACGAGCGTTCGGCTTGTCATTCGAGCCCTTTTCCGTCCAGTGCTTGACCTGCGGCAGCAAGCTGCGAGTGACCGACGCGTCGCTTGTCGGGACGATCGCGGCGTGTCCTCGATGCAATTCGATGGTGCAGATTGAATCGGCCGCAAACCAGGTCGCGGTGGGGGCATCCGACGTCGATAGCCAGGCGATCACCGAAGAGGCCATTTCCTCGCCCGACGAATTGCCCGACGACGCTGGCCAGCCGGTCAGCAGCTTCACGGAACCGGAGGCGACCGAGGAGTCCGAGCGGCCGGGTGAGACTACGACGATTCCTCCGCAATGGCAAAGCCACAGCACCCATCGTTCACGTCAAATCGCCCTGGTGGTTGCGGTGTCGGTGTCGGGACTGCTGACCGCCGCGCTGTTTTTCGGCTGGTTTGTCAAACAGTGGAATCAACCGAGCGTTGCGCAAACCGATCCGACGGAGAGTTTGGACAACCGATCGGAAGCCGAGCAACAAGTGGAATCAGTCGAGACTCCTCCGCAAGAAACCGACCAGGCAACCAGCGATCCACCACCGGACCCGCCGGACGACCCAACCGACCAGCAACAGACCGATCAGGCAAGTGTTCCTGAGGCGACGGCCGAATCAACCTCGACGCAAGACACAGACGAGACAACTGCGGAGCCAAGCGTCCCTTCGGACCTGCTGCCGCAATCACCCATCGTCAATCCGGTTGCCGAAGATCCACCAGACCCACCCGCAGACGATGTGGGAACGATGACAAAAATTCCCGACGGGCTGGCCGAGTTCGCTGACGTATTGGTCCCTTTCGGCCCGGTCGATCTGCAGCCGACCGGCAAGGCACCGCCGACCTTGGAGGAGGTCGAGATCGACGCGGCGGCGCAAGACCAGTTTGATCCGGCGCCGGGAATCAATCCTCCCCAGAAAATCAACGTGAAAGCCGATTTTTCGATTCAGTTTGCGCTCGACTCGAAAGGTTATCGGCTGGCCGATTTGGTACTGATTTTCAGCCAAATGACGGGAGTGCCCGTCCAGATCGATTGGGTATCGTTCGACCTGGCAGGTGTCGACGTTCACCAGGTGGTACAAACGCCCAAAACGAAATTGACGTCGGCGATGCAGCTGCTTGAATTGGTAGCCGGTTCTCTCAGCGCCGAGGTTCAGGTCAAAGAGCGGATGTTGGTCTTGACCCCCAATGATGCACGTTTTGACGCCAAGCTTGCCGAAGTGATTCGGCTGGATGACTTTGGCGGCAATCGCCAACAAGCGGTTGGCACGCTGAACGAATTTCTGCACGGCCAACAACATTCGGGCGCCGCCGACTTGCAGGTCGGTGACAGTCGCGAAGAAAAGCAGTTTGCAGTGCTTGCCGTCGATTCACTGCGGCGGATGCAAGGATTGTCTCCGCAAGTTCCGGACGACCTGTTTGGCCACTGGGGGCAAACGACGGAGGATCGTTCGATCGCCTGGCCGGAGCTGACCGGTGGTGATGCGGGGCCGCAGCGAATCACTCCCATCTCGGTCGCCGGATTGATTCGTCGTACGGCCAAACGCAACGACGCCAGTTCTGTCGTGCAGTGGAACGATGCGGTGCGGCGGCGATTGTCGCCAGTCCGAATTCTGATTCCCCATGCCGGCGAAGATGCCGCTTCGATGATGCATCGGGTGTTGTCCGATTTCGATCTGCAGGTTCGCCAGGTTGATTCCAAACGTTGGTGGATCGGTGCTCCGTCGACCTACGACCGTGCACCCATTGTGGTGTGGACCAAACCGCTGGGTGTCGGTGCCGACTCGTTCAAAAAACGTGTCGCCAGCGTGATGACTGAGCGCGACGCGTTCCGGATCACCATCGATCCGGTCAGTGATCGCGCGCTGATGCTGCTGCCGCGGTATGTCGCCGAACAGCTTCCGAAGATCGAGGCGAGTGTGGCCGCGAAGTAGCGAGTAGTGGGTAGTGGGTAGAGAGTAGCGAGTAGTGGGTAGAGAGTAGTGGGTAGAGAGTAGAGAGTAGAGAGTAGAGCTGGGTGATCGAATTGTGATGACCCTTAGAATCGATTCGGTCTGCCTGTCTTCTCCGTTTTCAGCGGGCAAAAGGCTGAATTGGGGGTGTGCGGCCAACCGATGAGGAGGATGAATGTTGCGCTCTGGGCTTTCAACAGAAGCAAAGCGGCAACGCTGGGGCTTGTGCCAATCGCTTGTTCATGATGCCGATGGTTCGCGTCGTGGGGTAGAAATGCGAAATCGCTGGGGTGGCGTGCTTGGATGAGCAAGAGGCGTTTTCATTGATTACCTGTTTGCCCCACGCAGTGACCCATGTCTTTGCCAACCGATTCGATCGTCTATCTCGTCGACGATCATCCCGACGAACTGCTGCTGATCCGCAAGCAGTGTGAATCGGTTGGTCTGCCGGTTCGCACCTACCAATCACCCACCACTTTTTTGACCGATGTCGATAGCGACAGCCGAGGCTGCGTGGTTGTCGATCTGCTGATGCCCCAGATGACCGGCCTGCAACTCTTTTCCAATCTCAGGAAAAAGGGGGTCACGATGCCGATCATTGTCGTGACCGGTCACGCTGACGCTGGTACTTGTCGCAAGGCGTTCAACAACGGCGTGTTCGATTTTCTGGAAAAGAGCTTCAACCCCAACGACCTGCTTGCCGTGATCCAACGCGCCTTGCAGGCAAACCAAGAGGAAGTGGGACAAAGACAGCAACGCGATTTGTTCCTGGAGAAGCTGGGCCTGCTTTCGTCGCGCGAAAAGGACGTGATGTACCTGCTTGCCGATGGCAAAACGTTGAAAGAAATTGCCGCCGAGTTCCAGATCTCCGTCCAGACTGCTTCCAAACATCGCAGCAGCCTGTTCAATAAGCTGGACATCGCCAACGAAGTGGACTTGTTGAAACTATTGATCGCGATCGATCCCAATCACGGTGCCCAGAAGTCAGAAAAGGGCGATTGACGTCGCCTGTCTGTTTCAACGTTCCAGTGGTAATTCAACCTCGACGGTCGTTCCGCTGCTGCCGTCGGACGAAAGCGAGATCGATCCATCCAACAGGTTGGCGACTTTCCGGCATAGTGCCAGCCCCAAACCGGCGCTGCGTTGAACACCCTCGGCCGGCAACGACTCAAACGGTTCGATCACGCGGTCCAGAAAACCGGGTTCGATTCCGATCCCGTTGTCACGTATTTGGATGCGGCAACGGTCGTGCTCCTGCCGCACCTGACAGCCAACTTGCAGCGACCGGCTTGGGTTGCGAAACCGCATTGAGTTGCGAAAGATTTCGACCACCATTTTTGACAGCAACTTGGGATCACTGGCGATGCCGGCTGTTCCGTCGGTTTCCATTTTGGCTGAAAGGCTGCCGTCGATCTGCGATGATGCTTCTTCCCAACAATGCTGCAGCAGCGATGCGACGTCGATCGGTGCCGTCTGATCGGCCGATTCAGGCAGCCGCAGGAAGTTTCCCAATGATTCCAGGACGCCTTTCATTTGGGCGGAAGCCCGTTGAATGACGTCCAGGTATTCTTGAGAGGTATCGCTGATCTGCGATTCAGCCAGCGATTCGCGGAGCATGTCCGTGAAAAGGTGAATGTGCCTGACCGGGCTGTTCAGATCATGCAGCGCGCGACGCAGGAAAGCGGCTGGCGAGCCATTTTTTTCGAGCGACATTCCATTTCCCTCTACCGGCCCCAGCGTGTCCCAAAAAGGGGTCTGACCCTTTGGAGGGCGACTACTGCTCGTTCTGCTGAGCGTTGAACGAGTTCTGGTAGTCTTCCGAGTCGTATTCTTGAGCGGTTTGGTCGGCGAGCTGCTGGTCTTCGCTGTTAACCTCGGTCTCGATCACCCGCGTGCTTTCGCCACAGCCGACAACCAACGCGAGCGCCAATCCCAACGAGAGCACTGAAAAGAAGAACCGATTCATTTGAGTGTTACCAAGTTCTGTGGAAACCGAAATACAAAAGTAAGCGTTGCCATCGGGGAGGCTTTGCCCAAAAAAAGAGGGTCAGACCTCTTTTTTTTGGGGAAAGCGTTTTCAAGGTGTAGATTAAGCCACCCTGATTCGATCGACAAGCTGTTCATCGTTCACAAAAGTACCCCGCTCGGAAAGGACCGGGCGGGGTACATCGATCTTTTGGGTCAGGCGTGAAGCTACTGGTTCAGTTCCTCTTCGATCACTTCCTTGTTCGCCTTGGTGCCAAGTGCGCCCCACAATCCAAAGGGACTCTTCGCGCCGGCGCGGTTGTTGATCCAGATCGGTTCGGCTTGCTGGTTACCCGCTTCCACCGAATCGGTAATGAAGATCACCGCACCGTCACCCATCAGAATGTGACAGCCACCCTGATGACGGCTGCTGGCCGAAAGCGATCCGCCACCTTCGTCCCAGCGGTCCACGCAAAGTTCGGAGTTGGGAGGCGTGGTGGTGGTGAAGGCGCTATTGAACGGCATCGCCCAGGCCCATTGCATTCCACGGGCCCATAGCGAACTTGGGCCTGGGAAAGCTCCCGGTCCGGTCGGCACGGGGCAGTCGGCTCCGTCACACCAGAACTGCGGCCGCGTGGGATCGATGTGCATCGCGTTTTCACAAGCTTTGATGTCGGTTTCGACGTTGTCCAACAGCCGGTTCAAACGCGTACGCTTGTCGTTGTCGGACAAGTCGGTCGCAATCTCGCCCATCAGGATCGTGTTGGACAAGCCGTCCAGCAAATCGCGGAACCGAGCGTCGGTGCGTGGAACGAATGCGCCGCGACAAGCCGAACGGGTCACCCGGCCAGCCCAGTTGTTGGGTTCAAAACCGGGAGCGCTCCATTTGATCGGACCGGTAAAGAGGTTTCGTGTTCCATCACCAAGACACTCGGCAAAGTTGTGGCGGCCGGCACCGGGAACGCCGACGCCGGGATCGCTCGGACAACGGTAAGTAGGAATCTGAGTCACCCAAGGCACATAGTCGGTGCCGTCGGCCGAATCACCAATCGGATTGGCCAGTCCAGTCTGGATGGTTGGATAGGGTCCCATCGCCGGAAAGTCGATGATGCCGTTGTTGTTGAAGTCGTTCGGTTGCGAAATCAGCTCCCAGACCGCTTGCTGTTCGATGAACGGCGTGATGCCGACACGAATGCTCAGCGCCTGCGAGTTGTGCATGACCGAACGCACCCAGCCATCTTCGCTCGGAGGTCCGCTCTTGTTGTCACCCAGACCGTCCGTACCAGCGGCGTAGCGGGGCAACCGCTTGTAGGCCGCGTGGTAGTTGTGGATCGCCAGGCCAATTTGCTTGAAGTTGTTGCTGCAGCTCATGCGGCGGGCAGCTTCACGGGCGGCTTGAACGGCAGGCAATAACAGGCCTATCAAGACGCCGATGATTGCGATGACAACCAGCAGTTCCACTAAGGTGAAACCCGGTCGCCGGGAAGAGAGTCTACTCATGTTATGAGCCTCATGAAAACTTAACGAGAAAAGGAACAAGTGCAAAATGGGCGCAATGACCCAAGCAACCTCAATTAAAGGCGTCATAGTTGCCCCTGTCAATGATTCAAGGTTGCCGCGAAGAGCGACTTGTCGGTGTCTGTTCAGAATAGTCCGATGAGAAGCAGCACCAAGAACAAACGCGTCGGGAGCCAAACAATCCCGCATTCCGGTGGCCAGAGACGATTCGATACCACCCTGCAGAAGGGCTACTGCCGTTGGTCGCTGTCTGCCGAGGCGATTCGGCCGCCGGCCGAGAGCACCTGCAGTTCGTCGGTGAGCCGCTGTTGCAGTTGATCGGCGCCCAGAAAGCCGATGTGTACCGATTCGACGACACCGCTTTTGCCGACAACGACCGTTTGCGGAAGCGCCTCGGCACCAAACGCGTCGGCGAGTTTTCCTTCGGAATCGACCAACACGCGGACATCCCACTTTTGCGATTCAAGAAAACCTTTGATCTTGGCTGATTCTTCACCCACGTTGACGGCCAAGAAGAGGACGTCTTTGTCGGCGAATTTGTCCGTGATTTTCTTGATTTCGGGAATTGCCACGACACACGATTCGCACCACGTCGCCCAAAAATCAATCACCACCACCTTGTCGGCCAGCTGCTTCGATTCCAGTTTGTCACCCGTCAGCGTCGGAGCCTGGAAAGTGGGCATCGGTTTGCCCAACAAAGGATGCTCGGAAACGACTCCAGCAATCGATTGGTAGTAATCATCCAACGACTCGTACTCGGTGGCATCCTTCGGCGGAGTGTAGGTGAACAGTTTCGGATCCACTTCACCGGCCATCCGCCAGGAATGAAAGTCGACTCGCAGCTGATAAGAAAAGTTATCGGGTATCTGCACTTGGTCGCTTGCCCGCAGCATCGCCGTCATATCGACCAGCAGGCGGAGCGGTCTGGGTTGTTTCTCGGCGGTGATCCACAGGTCCCAGGAGACCAGGTCATGTTGAACACCTCTCAAATGGATCGCGGGTGTCTTGTCGCGGAACTTGTTGCGATCGATCACCTCCACCGATTTCATGCCGCCCAGAAAGGAGACGGCTGGATCGACACCGGCCAGCGACAGCGCCATGATCGGTTCGGGGTAAGGTCCCATCGGCACGGGCAGTGCCACGGAGGCTTCCTGGGTTCCCATGGCATCGGGTAATCGAAAGTAAGCATCGGGAGCCAGGGCAACGACCATCGACTTGCCGTCGCTGTAGATTCGTGTTCGTTGTTCCGGCTCTTTCAAATAGACCGTGAAACGATTGGGTTGCTGTGAAGCGATCTGGTAGGTCGATTCTTGACGATCCACAATCGCCCCATCGACCGCCGATTCGGCCGACATGGCTGCCGTGACCCGAGAGACATCGGCTCCAGCGATCTTAGAAAACAGTGGTACGAGCGCATCGCGGACCTCGTCCTTCAAAACAAACGGCTTCGGTTTCTGTTCCTGGGGGGCAGCATCGTCGGCAGACGCAACCGGATGGCCCACTGTGGCGACCACCAACAACAGACAAAGGCAACAAAGGGATCGGACGTTCACAAAAACAGTTCCTGCGGGCGAGCGAAGTGGAGCCCTCAAGCATAACTTCTCTCGCCACGCATTTCGCTGCTGGCTTTCTGTAGGCCGTAACAAGCAAACCCGTACAGTGCCGGAACTTCGGTCGCCTGTAGGAAGTTTTTTCATTGCGCACACTGCGCACAAGTACAAACCGGTTTGCGCAGTTACGGCATGGTTTTGCGACCTCGGCCCGGCCTACGTGAATAATCCGGGCTAGAAGGTGTCGGGGTAGATCACCAATTCGATGCGGCGGTTGGCGGCCCGGCCGGCTGGCGTTGCGTTGTCTTGCCGCGGGTTGTTGGCGCCTTGAGCAACCGTGAACAGCTGTTGGGCCGGCATGCCAGCCCGGCGAGTCAGCAGGTCGAGCACGGCAGCCGCCTGCATCGCGGCAAGCTGATGACTTGTCCCCGCCGCTCCACCGTACAGCGGTGCATTGTCGGTGTAGCCTTCGATGCCGATTCGTTGCCGAGCAAAAACGCTTTTGAGTTGTGCCGAAAGAGGATCCAACACGGCGGTTGCCTGGGGTTGCAACTGAGCAGAACCGGGTTGAAACAGACGATCGGCAGGAATGAGGATCCGCACCACCTCGCCATCTTGTTCCGCCGCCAGGCCGCCGAGATTCAACCGAGCGGCAAGTTGCCCCAGGTTGGTGTTGGCTTGAATCGACGCGCCGCCGCGAACACGGGACGACGCTTGAAAGCCACGTACCTGATCCTGGGCATTGCGGGCCAGCGAGGTAGCCGATTCCAGTTGCGCCGTCATGTCGGCAAGTTGCTTGCGATACAGTTCGTTTTCGTCGCGATAAACTTGCGACTGCTGTTCGCTTTGAGCCAGCTGCGTTGTCAGTTGTCGGTTGTTGTCGTCCAGCAGTTGGACGCGACGATTCAGTTCCGCCACGACCGCATCATTGGAGTTGACCGATGCGGTCGCCGGCACCTGCCAGGCAGCGCCTCCAGGGGCCGCGTAGTACGGATTGCGGCTGCAACCCGGCGCGACGACAATCCCCATCAGCGAGCTTGCCAACAAAAGCAGCCAATGAGGTGCGATCGATCGTGGGGGCACAGAATACATCTGCGGGGCTCTTGGATTGAATGACGGCGCATCGACAGCCAGTGTTTCGGAAAGTAGGAGCTGCCCACACTTGGTCGCAAGGCCAGTTCCGTCGGCGACTTTTCCAAAGTCGCTACGCGCAGCCAGTTCGGAGAACTGGCCGACAGACTGCCACCGATCGGCTATCCCGCCGGTTGCTCCGTGCTAGCACAATGCAGAGCCCCCAGTCCCCAAACCAGATCGCGGCAGTCAACACCGACCACGTCGGCTCCGGTCAGCTCTTTCAGCAGGCCCAGCGCCGCGTCGTCGGAGGGAGCGTCGAATGTCGGGACAAGCAATCGGTCGCGTCCCAGCCACTGGAAGTTGCAATAACTTTCGGGAACACGTTGGCCATGGACGTGGCGGGCCGGCGGAATCGGCAGTCGGTGGGTTTGAACGTGAGGCGAGGTCACGTCGCCCCACAGATGAAGTTGCCGGTAGTTGTCTTCCAGGCGAGGGTGATTCGGATCGCTGTGGTCGTCACAAACTGCTGCCACGATGTTTTCCGAGTTGATAAAACGAGCCAGCTGGTCGATGTGTCCGTCGGTGTCGTCGCCCTCCAGAGGCCCACCATCGAGCCAAAGGATCTCTTCGACTCCCAACCAGCGATACAACTCTCGCGCCACGTCGTCGGCCGACCAACCTGGATTGCGGGTCGCGGTGACCAAGCAACCTGGCGTGGTCAGCAACCGGCCCGAACCATCCGTTTCGATCGCGCCCCCTTCCAAACACAATTCGCTGGTGTGACACGGAATGTTTGCGTGGGCGCAGAGCGCCGGAGTTGCCGCTTGATCTAAATCCCACGGTGGATACTTGCCGCCCCAGGCGTTGTATCGCCAATGGACCGCTTCGACCGCATCACCTTCTTGGGGGAAGATAAAGGTGGGACCGAAATCGCGGATCCAACAATCGTTGGTGGGAATGTCGACGAGTTCAACGTTATTGATCGATCCGATCATCGACCGAGCCGACTCCATCGCTTGGCCGGAAGCCAGAACTCGCACCGGGGTCGATTCGGCGATCAACTCCACCCAGCGGCGAAAGAATTTTGGAATGGCGTCAAAGCGGTCGGGCCACGTTTCACGGTTGTGCGGCCAGGCTAGCCAGACGGCGGCTGGTGATTTCCAGGGCGCAGGGGACCGAAACCGGCTGGTCGAACCTGGTTCGACCGATATTCGCCGTTGGCCATCGGCGGCAGCCGCATTCACCAGCCCACTCCGTCATTTGCGTTGAGAGAACAGCCACTGGAACACGTCATCGCGAGCGTACGTTTGCGTCCAGCTGTTGTGCTTGACGCCGGGATATTCCACGTACCGCAGATCGGGAAAATGGCCTGCCTGAACCAAAGCACTGATCATCTCTCTGCCGCGAGAGACCGGAACGACGGTGTCCTCCTGTCCGTGGAATGCCCAAATCGGAACACCGGCATAGCGCGGCGCCCAATCGGGATCACAACCGCCACAGACTTCCAGCAGAGCTGCAAACCGCTGGGGCCGGGCAGCAGCGGCGAACCATGCACCTTGGCCGCCCATCGATAACCCCGTGACGTAGACTCGGCGTCGGTCAACCGGCTGCGTTTCGATCAGCTTGTCGACCAATTCCAACACCAGCTTCATCGTTACCGATGGTTCTTCCGGAATCTGTCCGCGTCCGCTCGGCAGGTTCCAATCCGATTCAACCCAGCGCAGATCGGCGGGACATTGGGGAAAAACAACAAAGGCGGGATACTTCTGGCGTCGTTGGGGGCGAGCAAATTCTTCGGCGGCGTGTACCAACTGTTTTTCGTTGTCATCGCCCCGTTCACCGGCGCCATGTAAAAACAGAACCAGCGGATAACGCTGCCCCGAGTCCGGCGCCACTGGCCGAAGCATCCGGTAAGGAAGCGTCTGGCCCGATTCCGACTGGAAGGTGGCCGATTCGTATGCCGACCGCCAAGAAGTTTCCTGTTCGCTGGCCGGTTTTGGATCTTGCCCGCCAGCTGTCATGGAAATCACTGCTACCGCGATCCCGGCTGCCAAGGCTGGCCGACGAAATCCTGATCGGGTGTTCATCACTCCGGTTTGATTTCTTCTTTGACCTTCTGGATGAAGTGAGGAGATTTTCCTCCCTTGCTCAGCTCGGTGGCTCGCTTTTGGGCCTCTTTCTTCTGGTCAAACTCGAAGACGGCGACCCGTTTAAGGTTCTGGCTAAAAACACCCCAATAGAGTTTCAAGCGGACGGAACCCGCTTCTTTTTTCGTTTTCCGCTTAGTGGTTTTCTTCTTAGCAGCCTTTTTTTTCTTTACCTTTGCCAGTTTTTCTGCTGCCTCGGCCTCGGCGGCCTTTGCCTTGCGACTGACGACCTTTCGGGCCATGAAACGAACAGGGGGTTAGGTGGAAGAAATGCGAAAATCACTCTGTTGGCAGCAGGTTACCACGGTTGGAAGAATTCTGTCAGGGGAGGCAAACCGGAGTGCCTTCATTTGTGAGAGTTCATGCCTTTTGCCCGCTAAATTTGGAAAAACCGCTTCTCAGGCGGTAGCGAAACTCGCCAAGACTTTTGGTGAATTGCGATCCGCCGAAACTCTTGGCGAGTTTGGCTACCGGAAAGCCCCAGCCTCTGCAGGCTGACAACGGGGTGATTCGCCCCCCACACCCTGCTGTCGGATGCTCAAATCGGCGTAAATCACTGCAAGTCGAAGTTCTGCAAAGGATCGCTATTCGTGAGGCGGCTTGTCGCCTATGCTGGACGTTTGGTTCCGGGTCGGTTTGGCCCAAAAACATCGGAGGGAGAGTTACAGCATGCAGGTCAGCGTCTCGGCGCGTCACGGCAATCTGCAGCCGGGCGATCAACAGTTCATTGTAGAAAAATCAGAGAAGCTTCGTCGACTTTATGATCGCATCAACGCCATTGAGGTGACGTTCAACCTGGAACACTTGGACAAACCTTCCGTTGAAATTCGTGTTTCGGCCGAGGAGGCCGAAGATTGCGTCGCGACGGCGGAATCGACCACGGTGCTTGCCGCACTTGACGCGGCAATCCCCAAGGTCGAGCAGCAGTTGCGGCGTTTGAAAGAGAAAAAAACCGGCCACCGAGCCACAGGACACAAACACATGGACACGCAGGTCGCTGCGGACGAAGACTGACTTTGCCAACCGCTGACAAGTCACGCCTTGGCATCCCAGTGACCACCGCCCACATAGTGGGAGACAACCGGCCATTCTGGTGACGATTGTGATCGACGCGTTTTGCCTCGGACGCAATGGATCGGATCAAGCGACGCAGGAATGTTTCGCCGTTTCGGCCAGAGATCGAATCCGGATTCCGCTTCCACGGGCGGGTGATTTCACACCTTGATTCATCACAAGGAATCGCACCCCAATGAAGTTCGCAGACTTTATCAACACCGAAGCCATTCGCGCAGATTTGCAAGCCGCGTCCAAAGACGCGGTGATCGAAGAGCTGGTCCAATCGTTGTTGGATTCGGGTCAAATTGATGCCGACCAACGCGAGGACATCATCGCAGCGATCATGAAGCGTGAAGAGCTTGGCAGCACAGGGATCGGCCGCGGTGTGGCCGTTCCTCACACCAAACATCCCAGCGTCCAGAAGCTGGTCGGCACGGTCGGTGTCAGCACCGAAGGCGTCGACTTCGATTCGCTCGATGGCGAACGGGTACAGCTGTTCTTCCTGCTGATCAGCCCACCCGAACGTCCAGGCGATCACTTGCGGGCCCTCGAAAATATCTCGCGGCAATTGCGAGACGAAACGTTCTGCCGGTTCCTCAAGCAGAGTAAGACTGCCGAGGACATCAACCAGTTGCTCCAAGAGGCCGACGACAACCAGTTTGTTTCTGGCTAATGAGTACTTCCCCGCTTACCCGAACAGTGACCGTACGCAATCCGCAAGGGTTGCATGCGCGCCCGGCTGATTTGCTGGTCCGATTGGCCAGCAAGTTCGAGTCGACGATTCTGATTGGATCGAATGGCGAATTGGTGGATTGCAAGAGCATCCTGAAGCTGTTGACACTCGGTGCCGCTCAGGGAACCGAACTGTCTCTTTCAGCCGAAGGGAGCGACGCCGCTGAAGCTCTTCAATCGATCAGTGAATTGTTCGAAGCGGGTTTTGACGAATCCAATGAGGTGCAAGGCGCGGACGGACGCTGAACCAAGGTGGACCGATTCCACCGGCCAGTCGAAGGTGCAAGACCTTCGATTGACCAAGCGCAGCCGACGCGTTTGTGAAGCGAACGGTCCCGAACGCCGGGAGGCGGACCCTGTCCTAGGTGTCACCGCTGCACTTCACGCACCTCATCACACCCAAAACCCATACAAAAAAATTTGATGGATCGTTTCACAACTCTTGGGCTGGCCGAGCCGCCGCCCTTGTTGGACGAACCGGGCGATTGCCGAGCCACCTCGGTCGTCACCATGGTCCGCTTCGACCGTGAAGTTCGATCCCTCGCCCGACGATGGTCGAACTGCAAGGCATTCCTGTCTCGCCGGGAGTCGCTATCGGTCCAGCATTAGTGCTGGACGCCGATGGTTATCGAATTCCCCGCTGCATCGTAGCCGCCGAAGACGCGGAAAACGAATACGCGCGCTTGCGCGATGCGGTCGACGAAGTCTCCAAAAAGCTGGAACAACATCGGTTGGAAACCGCCGCTGTGGCGGGCGAACATACCGGTGACATTTTCGCTGCCCAGCTGCAGATGCTGCACGATCCTTATCTGCATGCGGAACTGGGTCGCCGCATTCGCCAACAGAATCATTCCGCTGCCTATGCGGTCAGCCGAGTGTTGCACAATTTCGCCGCCTCGTTCCGCCGGTTGGACAATCCGCTGTTTGCCGACCGTGCCCAAGATGTCTTGGACATCGAAAAGCAGTTGCTGTTGCAACTTGGCGCGGTGACCCGGCAACCGCTGTCCGATTTGACCGAACCGGTGATCGTGTTGTCGCACGAGCTGACTCCCAGTGAGACGGCGAATTTGGATCGTCGTTACGTCCGCGGTTTTTGCACCGAAACCGGCGGTCCGGGCGGCCACACGGCGATCGTTGCCAAGGGGTTGGAATTGCCGGCCGTGGTCGGAATCGGCGCGTTTCTTGATTCGGTCGGCGGTTCGGCGCGAGTGATCGTCGACGGCGATCGTGGCAAAGTCATCATCGATCCCGATGACGCGACTTTGGAAAGCTATCAGAAACGGCTCGAACAACGCCGATCGTTGACCGCTCGACTGGCCGAACTGCGTGACCTGCCCGCCGAAACGGCCGATGGCGTGCGGATCCGGTTGAGCGCCAACATCGAGTTTCCTCACGAGACGGCGTCCTGTTTGCAGCATGGTGCCGATGGAATCGGGCTGTACCGCACCGAGTTTCTGTATCTGGCCAGCAGCGAAGAGCCCAGCGAGGAAGATCACTACCGGGCCTACAGCCAAGTCGTCCAGGAAATGAACGGCCGCCCCGTCGTGATCCGCACACTCGATCTGGGTGCCGACAAGATGGGGCATCGGCCGCTAGCAGAAAACGAACACAACCCCTTCTTGGGATTGCGAAGTATCCGCTTGTCGCTGCGCAATCTTGACCTGTTTCGTCCTCAACTAAGGGCAGTGCTGCGGGCGGCGGTTCACGGCGATATTCGAATCATGTTTCCGTTGATCACCACGATTGCGGAATTGCGGCAGGCAAGAATGTTGTTGAAGGTGGTCGCCGAGGATCTTGGCGAAGCTGGAATCGACTTCCGCAGTGATATTCCAGTAGGAATGATGGTCGAAGTGCCCGCGGCGGTCGTGATGCTGGAATATTTTGCCCGCGAGGTTGATTTCCTGAGCATCGGCACCAACGACCTGGCGCAGTACACCCTGGCGGTGGACCGCAGTAACGAATACGTCGCCGATCTGTATCAATCGAGTGATCCGGCGGTGCTGAGATTGATTCAGCAAAGCGTAGAAGTTGCCGATGCCAGCGAGACGCCGATCGCGGTATGCGGTGAGATGAGCAGCAATCCGGGCAGGGCGTTGTTGCTGTTGGGTCTGGGCGTTCGCAACCTGAGCGTCCCGCCGTCGGCATTGCCGCGAGTCAAAAAGGCCATTCGAAGTGTGTCGATCGAGCAGTGTCGCCAGATTGCCGATCGGGTGATGAAGCTGGAAGCGGCCCGCGACGTCGATATGTATTTGTTAGACCGACTCGGAGACCTAGCACCGGAGCTGATCGTCAACTAATTCCCCTCCCCTGTTCCCCATGTCCGTGACCGAAGCGCCCCTCCCCAGCAAGCAGCAAGCAGCCGGCTCTCCACCAGCCGCGCTTCGCCTGCGCTACCGGATCCGCTTTTCGAAGACCGATTTGTTGCGCTGGATCAGCCATCGCGATCTGGCCCGGCTGTGGGAACGATTGGTGCGACGCGCTTCGTTGAAGTTGTCGATGACCGAAGGGTTTCACCCCAAGCCGCGGATCGGATTTCCCTCCGCCCTGGCCCTGGGCGTGGACGGCTGGGACGAAGTCGTCGAATTGGAACTGGCCGAGGAACTTTCGCCCGCCCAGCTGCTGGACCGCCTGGCCAGCGACAACCAACCGGGCTTGTCGATCATCAGTGTCCAGCGTCTTCCCGACCGATTTGGCAAGGCGCAGCTGATGCGAAGCGACTATGAGATCTCGATCATCGAATCGGCCGACATTGCCGCGATCGAGCAGTCGATCGACCGTTTGCTCGCCGAGCAGACGGTCTCGGTGATTCGCAAAGGCAAGACGCTCACCGTCGATGTCGCCGCGCAGATTCCCCAGCTGCGGATCGGCGACGGCAAGCTCCACCTGTCGCTTGCCGCGGCCCAATCCGCTTCGCTTCGTCCCGGTGACGTTTTGGACTTGCTGGGGATCGGCGACTGGATTGAAAAAGGAGCGATGATCGCTCGAACACAGGTTGTGCTGCAGCGCGAACTGGAAAGCGACGACCCGCAGTGGGTCGCGACTGCAGAAACCATTTCAGCGGAGGATCGCGATGCATAGCGCTGACCGCCGCTACCAACCGAACACTGACTACGCCGGCGTCCATGCAGCAGCGATTGTTGCTCGCATCAAGCTGGCCCAACACCCGGAAGAGGTGCTTTTCAATGAAGAAAGAAATGTTGATCAATGTGTTGCAGCCCGAAGAAAGCCGGATCGCGGTTTTGGAAGACCGGCGGCTTGACGAGCTGTACATCGAACGCAAGAGCGTGGAAGCGTTCGCGGGAAATATTTATCGGGGAAAAGTCGTCAATTTGGAACCGAGTATCCAGGCGGCGTTTGTCGATTTTGGCGTCGGCCGAAACGGTTTCTTGCACATCAGCGACGTCGAACCGCAATACTTTCGCCAGGGTGGTTATGACCCTGAAGAAATCATGCGTGAATCGGACGAGATGGCGGAAGCAGCCGCTCGCCGAGCACGCGAATCGGGACGCGGCGGAAAACGTGCCTTCAAGGGTGGACGCCCGCGAGTCAAACCGCCGATCCAAGAGATCTTTCGACGCGGTGACGAGGTTCTGGTTCAAGTCATCAAAGAAGGGATCGGTACCAAGGGGCCGACGCTTAGCACTTACATCTCCATTCCCGGCCGCTACCTGGTGTTGATGCCCGCTTTGGCTCGCGTCGGCGTCAGCCGCAAAATCGAGGACGAGGATGATCGCAAACGGCTCAAACGTTGCCTGCTGTCGCTCAACCCGCCCAAGGGACTCGGTTTCATCGTTCGCACCGCCGGGGCCGGACGAAAAGAAGCGGCGCTGCAGCGCGACATGGAATACCTGCTGCGGTTGTGGAAAGCGATCGTTCGCCGCGTCAAGAATACTCAGCAACCGGGGGTGATCTACGAAGAAAGCGATTTGATCATTCGCACCATCCGCGACATCTACAGCGACGATATCGACCAGATCCTGATCGACCAGCCGGAGTCGTATGAAAAGGCGCGTGACTTCTTGAAAATGGTCATGCCGCGCGTCGTCGACCGGTTGAAGCTTTATGACGGCCGCGAACCGCTGTTTCACAAGTACCGCTTGGAAGACGAGATCATCAAGATCAACCAGCGGCAAGTGAAATTGAAGGAAGGGGGATCGATCGTCATTGATCCCACCGAGGCGCTGGTCGCGATCGACGTCAACAGCGGAAACTTCCGCGGGAACGACTCGGCCGAAGAAAACGCGTTTCGTCTCAATCTGGCCGCCGCCAAAGAGATCGCTCGGCAGTTGAGGCTGCGTGACCTGGGCGGAGTGATCGTCAACGACTTCATCGACATGCGCAAGGAAAGCCATCGGCGAAAGGTCGAACGGGCGCTACGCGACGCGATGGCCAACGACCGCGCGCGAACCAAGATCTTGCGCACCAGTCCCTTCGGGCTAATTGAAATGACCCGCCAACGGATTCGCCCCAGCTTGAAGCGAAGCATCTATCGCGACTGCCCCTGTTGCGACGGCCGCGGACTGGTCAAAACCGCCGAAAGCATGTCGATCGAAGTGGTCCGCATGTTGGCGCTCGCGGTCAAGAACGAACACATCAAACGAGTCACCGTTCGAGTCAACGATGCCGTCGCCGCGCACCTGAACAACAAGAAACGGCGAGAAGTGATGGAAATGGAAGACGCCGGAAAGATGTCCGTCCAAATCCTCGGCAGCGAAGGACTGTTCCCGGAACACCTCGACATGGATTGCCGCGATTCGGCGGGCGAACGAGTCGAAATCGATTCTTAGCCTGGATTATTCATGACCATCGTAGGCCGTAACAAGCAAACCTTTACAGTGCCGGAACTTCGGTCGCCTGTGGGAAGTTTTCTCGTCGCGCATGCTATGCGCAAATACAAACCGGTTTGCGCAGTTACGGCATGGTTTTGCGACCTCGGCCCGGCCTACGCGAATCATCCGGTTTAGGCGACGGGTCTTTTCACCACTCAGAACAACCGGTTCAGGCCGTTGAGTGCCGCGACGCGGTACGCTTCGGCCATGGTCGGGTAGTTGAACGTTGTTTCGACGAAATAGTTCAGCGTGTTGTGTGGCGCCGGCTGGTTCATGATCGCTTGGCCGATATGGACGATCTCCGACGCGTTGGCGCCGAAACAATGGATGCCAAGGATTTCAAGCGTGTTGCGGTCGAACAGGATCTTGAGCATGCCGGTCGTTTGTCCGGTGATCTGGGCGCGAGCCAGGCTGCGGAACAGGCTGTGGCCGACCTCGTAGGCTTGTTGGTCGGCGGTGAGTTCTCGTTCGGTTTTGCCCACCGAACTGATTTCGGGGCTGGTATAAATCCCCGTGGGAATGTCGTGAATCCGCAAGTTGCCGTCTTTCTTGCCCAGCAGATGCATGCCGGCGGCGCGCCCCTGGGTGTACGCGGCGCTGGCAAGTGACGGAAATCCGATCACGTCACCGACCGCATAGATGTGTTCGAGCGATGTTTGAAACTGATCGTCGACAACCAGCTGGCCTCGGTTGTTCGGTTCCAAGCCAATGTTTTCCAGCCCCAGGTCATCGGTGTTTCCCGATCGCCCGTTGGCCCATAGAAACGCTTCCGCTTTGACTCGTTTTCCACTCTTCAAGTCCAGGATCACGCCGTCGTCGATGCCGTCGACGCTCTTTACACTTTCGTTGTGCCGAATGATCACGCCCTGGTCACGAAGGTGATAGGAAAGAGCGTCGGTGATTTCGTCGTCCAGAAATTCCAGCAGCGCATCGCGAGTGTTGATCAGGTTGACTTTGATTTCAAGATTTCGAAACATCGAGGCATATTCGGTTCCGATCACTCCCGCGCCATAGATGCAGATCGACGACGGCTTGTCCTCCATCGTCAAAATGGTGTCGCTGTCGTAGATCCGCCGGTGGTTGAAATCGACATAGTCAGGACGATATGGCCGGCTGCCGGTGGCGATCACAAACGCCTTGGCGCGGACTTTTTTTCGGTCGACCGTCACTGTATGTTCGTCGACAAACTCCGCGTGTCCCCGCAAAACGGGCACGTCGTTGCGGTCATAAAAAGATCGTCGCATCGTGACCTGCCGGCTGATGATGGCCGCCGTTCCCCGCCGCAGCTGAGCCAGTGTGGGGCTGGCGTTGATACCGATCTCGCGGAAGGTCGGATTTTTCAGCGCCGTCATGGTGCTGGTGATCGCAAAGCGGAGCGCTTTGCTGGGAATTGTTCCCCAGTGGGTACAGCCGCCGCCGATCTGCTGGTATCTTTCAGCCACGGCGACGCGCAATCCGCCCTTGGCCGCCTGCATCGCCGCCCCTTCCCCGCCGGGCCCCGTGCCGATAACAAGCAAGTCGTAATCGAAGTTTGAATCGTTCATCTGGAATGCCTTGCGCGACCTTTGTGAAATACCGAAACGGCTTTGCCCAAAAAAGGGGTCTGACCCTTTGGAGGGCAGCGGTTTTCTTTGACGAATGTTGTGCCCGGAGAGGGTCTGACCCCTTTTTTGGGCAAAGCCCACCGAAACCATAACAACGCGTGGATGATGTTACGATGTTGATCGCTTGCGTCCAGACCGATATTACGATTGCTGATCTGCAGGCGAATCTCGATCGGGTCACCGACGCCGTGGGTCGGGCCGGCCGTCGCGGTGCGGACCTGGTCGTTTTTCCCGAATGTATGTTGTCGGGCTATGCCTACGACAGCCGCGAGTCGGCTCTGCCACACGCTCGATCGCTCGATGATCCGCTGTTTGCGGACATCACCCAATTGGCCGCCTCTCACGACCTGCATCTCACCCTGGGTTTTCTTCAGCGCGATGGCGAGCGGTTGTTCAACGCGGCGGCGCTGGTCGGTCCGCAAGGCGTCGTCGGACACTACCGCAAAATCCACCTGCCGCATCTGGGCATCGACCGCTTTGTCGACCGGGGCGATATTCCACTGGGAGTACTAGCGGCGGGCGAGGCCAGAATAGGGCTGGGGATCTGCTACGACAGCTCGTTCCCCGAACCGATGCGAATTTTGGCGCTGCGGGGAGCCGACGTGATCGCACTGGGAACTAACTGGCCCGTGGGCGCCGCTCACACGGCCGACATCGTGCCGCCGGCGCGCAGCATGGAGAATCACCTGTACTTTGTCGCCGCCAACCGAATCGGCAGTGAAAACGGTTTCGACTTTTGCGGCTGCAGTTCCATCTGCGGCCCCGACGGAATTGTATTGGCCAAGGCTCAGGGAGATGAAGAAACGATTCTTTATGCCGAAGCCGACCCACAACAAGCCCGCAACAAACGAATCGAGCGCAAAGCCGGCGCCCACGTGATTGACCGCTTCAACGACCGCTGCCCCCAATTCTACGGCGGCCTGGATCAATGACCCGCTTTACCAGTTTCCCACTTGCCTGGGGATCGACCTAGTGGCGACACCTCGACTTGATGCCGTGATCATTACTCAATCCACACTGCCAGCTGCGTGGGCAGATCCCGATTGAGAGTTTCGTCGTTCTCAGCGGCTGTCCTCAGGACATTCAGCCAATCGAGGAATCCCATTTTCGACAAGTCGGCGACGCAGCTTGGCGTGATGTCTTGGCAGTCGTATAGGCTCAGGCTTTTGAGGTGATTCATTTCCGAGAGGATGCTCACACCACGATCGGTCACGCGTGATGACGAGAGGTCGATCGAATCGATGTTCCGCAGTTCACGTAACTGGCGCACCGTGTGGTCGTCGCAGGTCTTACCGTAGAGTTCGAGGCTGCTCAGCGCAGGAAACGACTTCAGCTCGGCAAACACGTCATCCTCGATTTCGCACGAATAGAACGAAATATGAGATAACCGTGGAAGTCGCCGCAGATCGGACAGGTCGCCTGGAGAAACCTTGGCGTTGCTCAATCGGAACACCTTCAACGACTTGATCGCGGCAATACGTGAGTAATCCGGCTTCGCCATCTCTTCTTTCAGTGCGAGACTGAGATCCTCCAGTCGCCCGGTTACCCCCAGCCATTCCGTTAACTGTTTCACAGTCCCCCCGCCCAAGTGCAAATCGGTTAGGTGCGTGAAATCGCATCCGTTTACGGAAAGCGACGAATCGATGTTGCCGATGACGAGTTCTGTCGCCTGGGTCACTCTAGAAGCGGCGATCAGTGTCTCTCGCGACTTGAGTTGGTCAAAGTGAAGTCCGACGCAGGGAATTGCCCCTGTCAGATGGGCCACTTCCACCCGGTCCTCAAGGAACGCGTCGGCGTTCCAGTGATCCCAAACGTAGGGATTCGCGTTCGCGCGATTCAGTTCCGCCACGACGTCCTCGAGTGTCATTTGATTCATCCACCACCCGAGCCCCAAAGCGAGCACGCCAAGAATAGCTGTGGCAAAGAGCAAGAAACGAATCGAGTATTGAAACCGCACGCCGTAATCCTCTAAGGCTCCCAACAATTCGCCCAGGCTGCAGAAGTTGCGGTAGACACGAGAACACCAAACCCGACACCGGGATCCACACGTTGTGTCTAGTCGAATCGGCGCTAGACACAGATGAGTGTTTGATCACGTTGAATTATACACAGGCTTCGAGCGCCGGTCGGATCACCCTCTGAACCGAAAGTGCAAACCGGCTCGGCGCAATGACGGCATGGTTTTGCGACGCCGGTCCGGCCTACGCGAATCATCCGGGTTAAGGTCCCAGTGCCGAGGCGCCCAGCCCTTCGATGACGAGATAATCGCCGCCGGCTGCCAGGTTGCCTAGCGACTCGTTGGTACCGCGGGGCCAAATCACTTGGACTTCTTCAAGGTTCTCTGCTTCCGGCACTCCGAAAACGATGCACGGTTCGTTGACACAATGGAATCCGTTTCCGGCAAGCAATTGTTGCTCGAACATTTGCTTATCACTGGTGAAACGGATGCGTGCGCCGATTGCATCGCGATGTGTCGATCGGGCCCGCAAGAAGAATCGCGTTTGCTTGCCAGAGGTTTCGGATCGATTGATCAGTAGGGCGACGGGGTCGAATAGATGGGTGACGATCAAATCGGATCGGCCGTCTCGATTGGCGTCCAGAGTCGCGACGGCGCGGGCCAGTCGATCCTTGGCGAAATAGTCGCCCAATTGATTGGCGCGCATCGCCTGCCATCGGCTAGGCGTGACCTGTTTCAAAAGTTGTGCAGGTTGCCGATACGATCGTCCTTGGGATTGAAAGTCGTCGATGTCGCCGTTGGCAATGAACACTTCCAACGAGCCGTCGTTGTCGACGTCGATCCACTGAGTGCCATAAGCGAGCATTGGCTTGGAGGAGTCCGCAAAGCCCGCGACGTGTGACTCATCGGACCAAATCCCGTCGCGGGATTGCTGGTAGTAGGTATTGTATTCGTCGACAAAATGCGTCAGCAGGAAATCGATGTCACCGTCATTGTCGGCGTCAGCGGCGGCAATGCCCATCGAGGCTTGGGCGTTGGATTGACGGTTGAACGCCAATCCACGAATGGTAGCTTGCTCGGAAAGTCCGAACTCGCTCGCATCCGCTGGTCTGGCCCAATAATGATTGGCCGTCATGTCGTTGGCCACATAGGTTTCCAAACCGGAATGACGATCCAAATCTCCGATCACCAGGGCAAATCCACGGCCCACTTGGTGCGGCCCTAGCCAGCGGGCCCGGTCAGAAAACGTTCCATCGCCATTGCCAGCCCAAATCCGGTCCGGCTGGGCATCAAAGGCCATGGGATTGCAAGAACGGATCGATGGCAGGTTGCACTTGTGCGTCAATGGTTTCTCGCCACGGCAGTAACCGACTTCGTAGATGTCGGCGTGTCCATCGTCATTCAGGTCCGCGATCGCGACCGAAGTGGTCCATCCGGTTCCATCGAGTCTGCATTGCTGGGTGACATCGCTAAACGTCCCATCTCCATTGTTTCGATAGAGACGATTTTTGCCAATGTTTGCGACGTACACGTCTGGCCAACCATCGGCGTTGTAGTCACCGGCCGAGATACCTTGTGAAAAACCGCGATCGATCAGCGACGAATTGTCAGTGACATCGAAAAACTTGCCCGCTAAATTTCGATGCAGGCGATTGGGCCCAGAATCCTCCCGGCGCGGAGTCCCATCCATCACGGTCAAATAGATATCGGGCCAGCCATCAAGATCAAAATCAATCACTCCGGCGCCGCCTGCTCCCGATTGATAAATCATCAATCCCGATTCTTGATCGTCAGTCTTGCCGATGGCACAAACGTGAAGGAGCGATCGCGCCGACGCTTCGTCACGGAACTGAAAGATTCCTCCGGAACGATCGCGAATCGGCGGCGAAGTTATTGGGGGAGACTGACGCCAAGCAATCAATGGAAAAGAGGACAGATCGATCTTCGTGGAAACCAATTGTTCTGGCAGTTGCCAAGGCGTGGTGCCCGTCAGGTCACTGTGAATCGCACGCAAGGTCTGGTCGAACCTGGGATCGGGATGCTGTTTCATCGAATACCCGATCATCAACCAATTCGTTGCCTCCCACTGGCGTCCGAGTTTCTGCAGAGTCAGCGCGAGATCCACGACCGTCTTTTGAGAGCTAAAGTCCCACGTCGTCAACGTCGCAACGTGACTCCGCAACGTAGCAATTTTCTCAGCGCGACCAGCGGCAAGCTCCGCCTGCTCCGTTCGTCCCAATTGGCTCAGCGAGGTCGACAGCCGATTGAGCGCTTCGGGATCGTTTTCGTTCAATCGCACGGCAGACCAATAGGCGCGGGCGGCCTGCTCCACCGATCCATGGCGGTACGCCCAATTTCCGGCTGCCATCCAGTACTGTGAATACGCCTCGATTCCCTGTGGCAACGATTGACTCCATTTCTCAACCGCTTCGACCTTGTCAAGTTCCACGAGTGCCCGGCCATACAGCGCCAGCGCAGGCAAGAAATCGGGGTGTTGCCTGACGACCGGCACGAGCGCCTTTTCAACTTCCTGCCAATTTGACTCCGAAACGTCAAGTTGGGCCAAAGAAAAAACCGGTCGAAGGTCGTCCGGATTGCGGCGGAGTGCGGATCGGCAAGTCGCATCGTGCGTTTGCGGAAACGTCAAATCGCACAACTGGAGCAAGATACTCTGACTGCCATGCTTGTGTTGTACCAACCACTGAAGGTGCTCGGCAGCCTCGTTCTGCAGTCCCACTCGTGCAAGGAGAGTGGCCAAGTTCTGCCGTATCTCGAAAATATCGGGATAGTCCTCGACCGCGTCTCGCAAGATGGCGATCGTGTCGAACGGATGTTCCGCGGTGATCGTTGCCCCCGCCCATTTGAACCACAATTCTTTGGCAGGAGCGTTCGTCGCCTTGACCGCCGCTTCGAAATACTCGATCGCTTTTGCCAAGTCGTTTGCCTGGATCGCGCCGTCACCGGCCATTTCCAAAGCATCTGGATCGTCGGGGTGTGCTTGCAGGTATCGCTCGAGCACACCCCGAGCCGCATCGAACTTACCAGTTGCGATCAATCGACGTGCTTCGTCCAGGCCCTCGATCGAAATCTGCGGGCCTGTGGTTGGATCGTCGACAGCAACTTCCGACGTGCCACGGTCACAGCTCGTACAAAGAACCAGAACCAGAAAGACGCTCAGAAACTGTCGTCGTACTGTCATGCAGCACGCATCCAGACGAATGGCAACACAGCTGTAAGAATCTCAGATACAGCTACTCCGCAGCATCATCACCACCCTCGGCGTCTTCATAGCTTTCGCCGCCTGATACGGCGGCTAATTCTTCTTCGTACTTGGCGAAATCTTCGGCCGTGGCACCGTCGGTCGCAAGCGGGTTTTCTTTTGGCCCCCCGCAGCCAGCCGTGGTCAGTAGGCAGAGTAGAACGATCAACGTCAAACACTTCATTGGTTTAGCTCCTCTTCGATGACTTCGCTGCTAGCCCGCGTTCCCAGGGCACCCCATAATCCATAGGGGCTTGCTGAGCCTGGTGTGGCGGTACCGGTGCCATTTAGCCAGACCATCGGCGCGCGAGAATTACCCGCTTCGATGGAATCGGTGATAAAGATGACCGCTCCGTCCCCCATCAAGATGTGGGCACCACCTTGATGCCGACTTGACGGCGGTGCAACCAAGGTTGTCCCCAGCGCATTGTACCGACCGCACGCTTCCCGGTTCGGGGGCAGGATGGTGGTGATTCCGGACATGATCGGATAGCTACTTGCCCAGCGATGACCTCGGCCAAAGTTGATGCGGTTCCGCTGTCGCCATTGCGGTAGCCAGAATCGGGGCCGTTCCGGATCGATGTAGCCGTTGTCCTGACAGAGCGAGGGGTTGTTCCGCAGCGCAGCAAACCCGAATGGACCCGAATTGCCACCATTGTTCGCGACGCCGTTGCCGCGGATGTCACCGTCCTGAAGAGCAGTCATGATCTCGCCCATCGCAATGGTGTTCGCCAAGCCGTCGAGTGTATCGCGGAACTTGGCGTCCTGGTGCGGCTTGAAGAATCCACGATGCGCAGCTCGAGCGTGACGTGAGCGGCCCGTCGTGATCATCGTGCGATTGTTGTTGTAGGGAGCGACATGAAGAAGCCACATCGAATCGCCGAGACAAGCCGCGTAGTTGGTCCGTCCCAAAGCCGGCAATCCAACGCCTGGATCACTCGGACAACGGTAGGTGGGGACTTCATTGACCCAAGGAACGTACTGAATCCGATCGGGTGTTGGTCCCATTGGCGGCCATGGCGGACTCTGGATCCCGCCATCGGTCCGCTGCTGGTTCTCGACAGAGATCTGTTCCCACAGAGGCTGCTGCTCGATGAATGGCGTCAGGGGAACAAGAACACTCAATCGAAAACGGGTGCCGAAGTCGGAAGGACGAAACCAAGGTCCCGGCGCAAACGCACCCACATGCGGCAGAGTTCCCCCTCCATGCCTGGGAAGCTGTTTGTATGCCGAGTGATAGTTGTGAATCGCCAAGCCAATTTGCTTGAAGTTGTTGCTGCAACTCATTCGCCGAGCAGCTTCTCTTGCCGCCTGCACAGCCGGCAAGAGCAGGCCTATGAGGACACCAATGATTGCAATGACAACCAGCAGTTCCACCAAAGTGAAACCACGACTGACCTTAGAAAGTTTCATTGAACTACCCAATGTGAGAATGAATTCGGTGCGGTACCCCAACCATGAACCGACCAGTGGGTTGAACTCGTCCCAATCGGCGCACTTACGGTTAATATACAACCCTTGGGTTCCTGGGTTGCATCCCGTATTTGCAGGATAGAAACCGTTGCCCGCACCACTTGAATGATGCCAAGGGGTCTGTTGCTTCTCCGTTGAGAAGTATTTTCTTCATGACCCCGCTACCAAGTATCCTTTTTGGCACTCGCTGCGGTGGGCGCGATTGTTGGCGTGGTCTCACGACGAATGATGGACAATTGTTCATTGCCGCTAAGCCCGCATACGGACCGATTCCGCAAGCCGACAACGAATGCGAGAATCGACGCGTGCCTTCCCCGTCGGCTTGCCAAAAACGTCCATGACGACCACCCGGAAGTTGTCGCCGATCTCGCGAAGGACTTGAAGGCCTGGCGAACCAAAATTCCCTCACGCGAACGCCTCGGATGGATCAATCTGAATCAGCCAGCAGAACGCTGAAAGCTCAAAGGAGCCACGACCGATCGTGCGGCTCCGAAAAAACTAGCTGGTCCATCCGGAATCCCGACACCATTCATCGTGTCGTGGCCCGCCAAATTCAAGGGAGGCCGAACGCTCGATACCCCGGTCATTTCATTCGACATTCTCCCCACCGCGCTGGATGCCGTGGATGCGATGCCGGCCAAGCACGACTTCGCGGGCAAAAGTATCTTGCCGTTGTTGACCGGCGAATCGACACGACATCACGACACGCTGTTCTGGAGCAAGGGACCGGAAAACGAATGGGCCGTCCGCCGAGGTGATTGGAAACTACACTGGATCAAGAGCCATGTGGAACTCATCAATCTCGCGGGATCGGAAGGACACGACCCGGCCCGTTCGCAAGAGCTCGCTCTAGCTCCTTTTTGACCCACGGACCATCTGTTCTGAGAAGGAAAGAAAACAGTAGATTGAGCGAATTGCCACTTTCAGCCGCCATCGACTTGCGAACTTGAGACGGCACATTGATGAGGCTTTGCCGAATGCGACGCGTCTGTTGGCCACCTGCAAGTCTTAGGACAAGAGTTGCTCGATGAGACGGCGAAACGTCGGAATACGCTGCCCATTATCGTTGATCCAGTTGTTGGCTGACAGCCACGGTTCAAGTGAGTGGCCCGTTCGGTCGACCAAGTAGATGTCAGCAAAAGACTCCACCTTGCCCCATTCCTCGATGCGGCGAGGGTGTGATCCTCCTTTGTCCCCGTCAAGCATGCCATGAACAAGCGTTGTCGGGCGTACTATGCTTGGTCGAGCAGGAAACCTCCGCAACTCCTCGACGTAATCGACTGGCATACGCCAATGCCGCGGCTCGCTGTGTGCGTAGTTTCGATCGTAGTTGTCGATTGCTGGAGCGAGCAGCAACACCTTGCCGATCTTGTCAATAGGACGCTCGGCCAAAATCGCGGCGAGTAATCCTCCAAAGGAATATCCAACCAAATGAACGCTGCTAGAGTTCGATCGTTCAATGATGTCTTCGCACTCGCTAAGTGTGTGCGCAAGTCGTGTCTCGAAGACGCTGCCTTCCGGATGATAGTGTGGCCGATGAATAAGCGTTGATCGTATAGCAGCCTCCAACGCTATCGCGACATGGCAACGCGAAGGATCACTTACGCCAAATCCATGAAGATAGATAATATCACACATTTCCTGACTCTCGCGTCAAGCTGGCCGATCTCGGACTCGCAACGACCTGGCATGACGTTGCCAAGCACGACTTCGCTGGTACGCTTCCGTTCATGGCACCGGAGTTGTTCGAGACCCCGCCAAGATTTTCACCATCGAGCGACCTGTACGCAATGGGAATGACTCTCGCCTGTATGATTCTAAGGGAGACGCCGTATCCTCGGCGCGCAACACCTCAGGAGATCCGGCGCTGGTGTTGCGCCATGGACCGGCTCCCGATCTCCGATCTCCGCAGCGACCTGCCATCACCGCTGAGCCATGTAATCACGCGCATGATCGCGAGGGAGATTAAGTCTCGCCCTGGCAGTATCGAGGAGGTGATCGCTGTGCTGGGGACGTGTCAGTCCCAATCCCCGGTGTCACTACCTCAATCAACAGCAACGACCGGCGACAGTTGTACGCCCCATCAGTTTGATACACTCAAAGCGGTCGGACAGTGGCTGCTCGGAGAGCGTATATATTCTTCGAGCAATTGGGAAGCTTTTATTGCCTCTCACCGTGACTCTGGAACACCGGCAAGACTTATCCGCCTCAAACCCGACGGGCCGATCGCATCGGCCAAAGAACGGATCATTGCGTCGGCGGAGCGGGCATCGGAGTTCTCGCATCCGAACCTTGTTGAAGTCCTCTCGATTCGCCAGAAAAACTCGAAACCCTCTCAGGCCGACTTTGCGGGCCGCATCACGGCGCCGCTGTCGCAAGTTATCCTCCAGCTCATGCACGATGATCCTTCCATGCGTCCAAGCGCAGCAGAGTTGGTTTTGCGACTGGAGCGAATCCAAGGAAACATTGCCCTCCGGACCCTGCAAACCTAGATTCGCGCCTCGTTAGGACAGATTGACGGGCATAAATCGCAAGGACATGAAACAGACCCTCGTCGCTCCTGTCCTTGCGTTCGTAAACTCCCCTCGGATGCATCGACAGAAGTTGCGGGTGAAATTCCGTTCAGCACTTCGGTGAGGCCACCGAAGTGAGGTGCGCGGAACCATGCCTCGGTCGTCATCACCGACGCCGCGTAGCCAATTAGGATTGCGGTTTGTCGGACGTGTCGGCGGATTGGAAGGAGGTTTCGACTTGCTGGTAGTTTTCCAGCATTGCTTCGAGCTGTGTTTTCAACCGCTCCAGGTCTCGGCCGTTGTCGATCGATTCGCTCAGGATCGGCCGCAACCACTCTTGCATCAGATGGAATTGTCCCTTCACCAGGTCGGCCAGGACGCGGGGGACTTTGTGCTGAACGAATACCTTCTGGTCAGGCGGCTGAAGGATTTGTTGCTCGGTGATTTTCTCCAACTGCTGGCTGGTGGCGTTGAGTGTCTCGGCCAGTTGTGCTCCCGAAGCTGACAGCGTGTGGCGAATCGAATCGATGCGGGCGTCCATTCTCTCTTCCGCGCCGTCACCGCTGGCCGCAATCGCTCGCGAAATCACCGCCCGAATCGACTCCAGGCCGTCGCGCATCGAAGCCAGCTGGCGCATCAGTTGTCCCGCCTGATCTTCGCTGTCCAGCCCCGACATCCGGACACTTTCCACAAAAGCGTACTTGATCGAATCCCAACGTTCCTTTTCTTCGGGCGTCAGGATTCCCATGATTTCCTTGAACTTCAGCAAGTTCGCTTCGTTGTCGGTCGTCAGCGTTTGCGAATCCTGTTCGTAGCTGCTGATGATCAGCGTTTGCAATTCGGATTCGTTCATCACGCCGGCGACGCGTTCGGCGATCCGATTCATGTTTCGATAGCTGCCCTGCAACTTGAAGGGCGGCTCGGTGCGGTAAGCATCAGCTTGAGCCGCACTGCGAATGTAGGCGCGGTTGACTCGCAGCACCACATCGCGGACCCGCAACAGTTTTCGCATCACCTCGAACATTTCGCGAACCTGATCCATCGACAGGTTACTTTGCAGCTCGATTCCCTCCAGCGAGTCGCGCGCGGCGGCACGAATGATCGCCCGTGCGTCTTCGGGCGCGGCGGTGGAAAGGGGAGCCAGTGTGCGATTGCTGGTCAAGCAGTTTTCCAGGTAGCTCATCTCGAAAGCATCTTCCGAGTCGCCGATGATTTCGCCCAAATTGTAGACATCGGCGCGGTTGGAAAGCATGTCGGGAATCTGAAAACGCTCGCCACTTTCGGTATACGGATTGCCCGCCATCACGACAGCCACTCGCCTGCCACGCAAGTCGTAAGTTCGCGTGCGTCCATTGCGGACACCCTCGATCTTTCGCGTGGCGTCACACAGCGAAATGAACTTCTGTAGCAATTCCGGGTTGGTGTGCTGGATGTCGTCCAAATACAGCATCACGTTGTCGCCCATTTCCAGGGCCAGGTTCAATCGTTCGATCTCTTCGCGCGCCGCCGCATTGGGCGCCTCGGCCGGATCCAGCGAGGTGACGCCGTGGCCGATGGCCGGACCATTGATCTTCATGAACACAATGCCCAACCGGTTGGCGATGTATTCCATCAACGTCGTCTTGCCGTAACCGGGCGGCGAAATCAACAACAACAGCCCCATTCGGTCGGTTCGTTTGTCCTCGCCCGCCGATCCCATTTGCTTGGCCAGGTTGTCACCAATCAGCGGCAAGTAGACCTCATCCAGCAATTGGTTACGAACAAAGCTGGTCAGCACACGAGGTTTGAACTCGTCCAGCCGCATTTCCTGACGACCTTCGTCAACGACACGTGTTTTGGTTTCGTGCAGCCGGCGAAAACGGGGCACCACCTGGTCGTGATAACGGCGCACGCGGCGCAGCAACTCGTGATAGTGAACTGGTGCGGCGCCCTTGCTGATTCGCGAGTGGTTGCCGGCTAGGTTTTCGACGTGCAGGGCGACCGGTGCGTCGACGACTCGCATCGACCCCGGACCGCCGACCATGACCAACCAGGCCAATTCGTCCAGATGTTCGCTGGCGGGGTCGGCGTCGTCAGCCTTGGCATGGGTTTGCAGGAACGCGTCGGCCCAGTTTCGAGCCAGAATGAATGCGCGAACGGCGTCCGATTCGGTCGTTTTGATCGCGGCGGTCAACAGCTTTTCCCGTTCGGCCTCCGGCACAGCGGCCGTGAATTCCGCAAACAGGTTGGCGGCGCGGCCGCTGACGATTGGCTTCCTGGGCCCGTGGGTCAGTTCGTCAAACAAATAGTCGGCGATTCGTTCCGGCTTGGTATCGCCCGCGAACAGCGGCCCCCACCTTTCCCGATCGGCCTCCGCCAAAACGGCCAGCCGTTGACGAAACTCCACTGCCGGGCGGGCCGCGGGGTAAGCCTTGGCGAGTTTTGCGAATCCGCCCATCCAGTCGGTCATCGCTTTGCGGTTTTTCGCATCCAGCAATTTGTAGAACCAAAGCAGCCCGGCGGCGCGAACTGTCGGACCGTGCCGAAGCAACCCGATCGATCCGTCCAGCTGGATCAAGCCATTCAAAATTTCGGCGGCATCATGATCGTGAACTCCCTTGGCATATCCTTCGTCAAACCTGCCGCCCATCTGTTCTTGAACCCAAGACAGTTCAACGGGCGTTGCCGAATAGCCTTCGGACGATTTGAGCTGATTGAACAAGTCCACGGCGAGGTATTCGGCACGATAGACATCGGTATTCTCGCTAACCAGTTCCTGATTCCACAGGTCCTTGGCGGCGATCAACTCTTCATGGGCAAGCGGCTCGAAAAACTGAGTGCCAGTCAAATGGAGACAAAGTTGGCTGTTGCGAAGCACGGTGGTCAAATCGAGCGGCTGGGTGTTGACGGCAAATCGCTGGCTGCCCAGACGAATCACGTCGCCGCCCTCTTCATAAAGATCTTGGCGGTCTTTCAGCTGCCGCGTCGCATCCTCGCGAATCGTCTTCATCCGGCTCTGCAGGTCTTCCACGCGGACGGCGTCATCGAGCTGGCCGAGCGAATCGATGATGTCGCGCACCTTTTCGACCATCAAATCGCCCGCAAAATAGGCGGCGATCTCGTCGGTCGATTCCATCTTGCGAATCCGCGAATCGATCCCTTTCAAAATTCGGTCGGCTGCCGCAGCGAGTGATTCGGCGCGGCGATTTCGCTTTTCGACCAGTTGCACCTTGCGAGATTCGAAAGCCGCATAGACATCGTCACGGCGCTGTGCCAATTCGACAACGAATTCGTCAAACTCCGCGAACCGACCCTCCAGTTCCTCCAACTGGACCATCACCTTGGTCAGATACTCGTCACACTTTTCGGGCGAATCGCAGACGTCCAGGTAACCCGACGTGGTTTGTTCCAGCAGCTTCAACTGCGAAGCAAACTCGGCTTTTCCCTCGACACTGATCAACTCGCCAACGCGGGCTTTTAGCGAGCTTCTCACCCGATTGAGCGATGCGTAGACGTTGCCGATGGCGTCGATGATTTCCGTTCGCTTGGTGGCGTCGTCGATTTTCAAATTGCTAACCGTCTCGGTCAGCAGTTCCAGCTGCGAAGCGCCGGCGTCGATTTCTTCCTCCAGTTTTTTCGCTTCGGCAACGGTCGTCACAACGCCGACCTGGTCACCAGCCTCCTGCACGCGTTGCACATACGGGTCCAAAGAACCGGGCGTCAGCAGAAAGTCGACACAGCGCCGGCTTAGTCTTTGGCTCCGCTCCGCCGTGACCTCTTCCAGCTGCTGAACAATCGACTCGTCGACATAGCGCAGTTCTTTTAGTCCCAGGGCATGGCCTCGTTGCTCGCGAAGCTGCGCCAGGGACGAAACGAAATCGTCGATCGATTCAAACCGGCTCCGTTCGATCGATTTGATCAGCGATTCGATCGCTTGCTGCACCTCTTTGGTCCGCGCGCTTGTATCGCGCCGAACACGCACGACCTTGTCAAACTCTTCGACCGCCGCAGTTGCCGCGTCGCGAATCTTTCGCAGCGGATCGGCAAGGTGCAGCGTTTCCTCTTTGTCGATCCAGAAATAGCTATCCAAGACGTCGGACGATTTCTTGACCAGGTCCAGATACAGACCCTCGTAGCTATCATCTTTTTCGATCAGCTGCAGCAGTTCACTGCATTCGGCCATGCCGCGAACGATTTCTTTGTTGCCGATTTTGAACAGCAGAGAATCGGTTTGGTTTTCCGGCACGTAATTTGCGCTGGTGAAGGGCGTCTGCCAGATCTGAATGGCATGATGTTTCTGCGGGTCATCCTGGCCGCGAAAACAAACCATCTCGCCCCGCTCAAAGAGTGTCTGCCCATGACAGACCAGCGGCGTTTCCACCGTTTGACGAATCAGGTTGTACAGCAGCTGAATGTAGGTTCCTGATTCGTGGTTGTAGAAAATGTACAAGTAGTCTTCGCCGTTGGGCGAGGCAATCGTGCGCTGATAACGCATGTCGCTCAGCCCGTGGTCGAATCGCTTGAATTCGCCGGTCTGCAGGTAATAGCCGCCCGGAAAAATCAATCCATGATCTCCCGGCAACATCACGCAGGAGTGTTTGATTTCGTCCAGCCGCATCGCCTGTTCGATCTTGCCGTTGAAGACCAGGTAGCGCGTGCCATCTTCCTGGTACGGCTTGATCTTCAACAACACCAGGTTTCCGACCACGGCATAGTGGATTTCGGCATCATCGAGAGTTTGATCGGTATGATCGACCGGTTCGGAGTAGATTCCTTCGCCGGTTTCGGTGTTGTTTTCGACCTTGACCGTCAGATCACCGCCAACGGTTTCCACAAACACGCGATCTTCGATCGAAATGTGCGGATGCTTACCGTAGTGATGCTGGTCGCGCGTGGTACGGGCCCAGCGGAACTCGTGCTGCGGCGGATCGCGCACCTCGTGTTCGCTGCGATTGTCCAGATACTCGATATGGTCGGGAGTAACGCGCCACTTGAAGGACTTGATGTCGCGGGTGGTCTTGCCGACCTGAAACACCATGTGCAACATCGGTCCGGCGCGAAAGAACCGCGAAAAAGTGGTGTCCTTGTAGAACCGATACAGCTCGTGAAAATCGCTGTCAAACCGTTCGTCACCGATCAGGTCCAACGACGCGGCATGAAACTGGTGATCGGCGAATCGATAGACCGAAAAGACGTCGGCGAGTGCGATATCGGTTTTCAGGCCGAATTGGACGTTGTAACCGAACAGGAATTGGTCGCCGATCGAAACCAGGTCGCGGGGCACGCAGTTGTGGTCGGTCGTCACCCGTTCGGTCGAGATCAACGACGTTTCGATGTTGCCGAAGACCTCGGCGCGCGCGTCATTCAGCTTTGCCAGCCGCTGGCGCAGATCGGACGATGCGTCCCGCAATCGATTGCGAAGAACTTCGTAAGTTCCGGCAGCAAGCTGGGTTTCTGACATGACAGGTGGCGGCGGGTGAAGTGTGGTTTGAGTTTCATTCTCAAGCCGAGGGCAATGCCGCGCCGTTGGCGCGGCTTTCCCCGACAACATGTCCCGCCTAACTCTTCTTGCCGTTGCTTGCCGCCGGCGCCGTGGCGGCCAGTAATCGGCCCGCCTTCTGGTCGGCAACGTTGGCAGTTCCAGCCACCGACAACAGGCTGGTCAGCTGACTGCGAACGTCATCGGTGCTGGCCATTCCCATCATTTTTGCGATCAGCGCTGCGATCGACAGGTCTTTCACGCCGTCGGTGTCCAAGTTGAACTGCTGAATCAGTTCGGTCAGCTGGTCACGGAAGTACTCGGCGTTACCGTCAAAGAAAGTGTCTTTGATGTCGGTGGCGACCTTCGAGTTGTAGACGAATCGGTCGATCGCCTTTCCGCCCTTGACGGCCGAAGTGATCTGATCAAAGAACTCGCCGTCGCCGCCGACGATATCGATTCTCGCCGCCTTCAATGCGTCGCCCACCACGCCAGCCTGGCTTTCGGCGATACCGCGCTGAGCATCGATCGCGGCGATTTCGACATCCTTTTCCTTCTGCAGGCTCAGCTTGAACTCTTCGTGTTCTTTGCCGACGCTGTCCAGCTGTTTCATCGCTTCGGCTTTCTCGGTAATTCCGGTCGCCTCGCTGTGATACTTTTCGCGGGTCACGTTCGCTTCGGCCAGCCCTTGTTTCTCGATCGCTTCGGCTTTGGCCTCGATTCCCTTGGCTTCGGCGGTCATTTGCTTTTGCAGCACGGTCGCTTCGGCGGCGCCTTCTTTTTCCAAGCTGACGGCTTTGGCCTCTTGAACGGTTGCTTCGGCCAGCCCCGTCGCGGCGGCCTTGGCAGCTTCGGCTTCGGCCAGCATCTTTGTTGCTGCCGTTTCTTTTTCCGCCGCATCCTTCTTGGCATCCGCCTCGATCCGGACCTTTTCGGCCAGCAACTCGCTGGCATCCTTCTCGGCCTGGGCCAGCTTGGTTTGACGAATCAGTTCCTCTTGCGCCTTCATTTCGGCGGCGGTGACTTGAACTTTCTTCGTTCGTTCGGCCTGCGCGATTTCGTGGGTATCCTTGATCCGTTCTTCCTCTTCCACCACCGCTCGTTCGACGGCGACTCGTTCGCGAATCACTTCCTGGATGTTTCGTTTTTCGACTTCGATCGCCTTTTCTTTTTCCACGTCGGCGACACCGACCACGCGAAGGCGTTCGGTCATTTCCAGGTCACGATCGCGGGAAACACGTTCCAATTCGACCGCGTCGGTTTTTTCCTTGTTTCGTTGGGCGACCAACACCTGCCGCATTTTGTTTTCTTCGGCAATCCCGATTTCTTCTTCGGTTTGAATGCGAGCTCGTTCGGACTCCAGGCGTTGTTCTTCCTGCACTTTTGCGGCAGCCGCCTGCTCACGCGCGGACACTTCCGCGATTTCGCGTTGTTGTTTTTCGACCGCTTCGACGCGTTGCCGTTCCAGCGCCAGGATGGTTTCCTGAGCCTCGACGTCTTGCTTTTTCAGCGTTTTTTCTTTGTCGCGGGTGAACTGGTTTTCCTTGACCTTTTCGGCCGCGGTCAACTCGGTGATCTTCTTGATCCCCTCGGCATCCAGGATGTTCGACGGGCTGAGCAGCTCCAGCGGCGTCTGTTCCAGGTAGTCGATCGCGGCGTCGTCCAGCCGGTAGCCGTTCAAGTCAGTTCCGATGACCTTCAAGATTTCATCTTTGAACTTGTCGCGTTGATCGTACAAGTCCACAAAGTCAAACTGCTTGCCCACCGTCTTGAGCGCCTCGGAGAACTTCGCGTCGAACAATTCGCGAAGCGTATCGATTTCGCTGCAACGACGTGCGCCAATGGACTGAGCGACTTCTTTCATTTCTTCGTCGGTGCTGTCGACGCGAATGAAGAAGGCCACTTTGATGTCGGCGCGAATGTTGTCGCGGCAAATCAATCCTTCGCTACCTTGACGGCTGATCTCGAAACTCTTCAGTGTCAGATCCATGTACTCGAACCGGTGCAGCATCGGAACGATGAACTTGCCGCCAGCCGATTTGACATCCAGCCCGCCAAGCCCGGTTTTGACGATCGCCTTGTCCGGGCCGACCACGATGTAATACTTCTTGAACGTCACGACGATCAGCAACGCCAGCGCGAAAAGAAAGTACAGGAATATCGCCAGTCCACCGGTTGGGTCGATGAACGCAATGGGTAAAGCAGATGTCACGACTGTGTCTCCGGTTGAAGATGAGTGACTTTGTAAATTCGTTTTTCTTTATCGAAACCAATGATGCGAACTTCTGTTCCCTTTGGGATGTGAGGTCCGTCGGTACGGACGTTCAACAGCAGCGGTGAAGCGTTGGTGCGAAACTTGGCTTGGCCAAATTCGGGCGTCGCTTCGGTGGTACAGATTTCGCAGGTCGCACCCAACAACTTATGTTGATCGTACGACGGTGGTTCAGTGAACTGGCCCAGCATCGGTTGCGTGATCATTTTGGTGATGCCGGTGGCGATCACCAGGTTGCGGATCGATAGCAACACGCTGGGTAATAAAACGGGATCGTATTTTCGCGAATCGAACGTGTGCCACAGGTAATACGACACAGCCCAAAACGCGACCGAAAAGATCCCGCCCCACAAAACAATCGGGACTCGTCCAAAATTGGTCCACCGAACCGTCAGCCCGGCAATGCCTCCCAGAAAATCAGCGTTGACGTGCGCCCCGGCGTCCACGTCGGGAGCATCCACCCCCAAATCAACATCCAGGTCCACCCCCGGATCGACATCAAGATCAAGGTCGGGCACATCGAACCCGAAGTCGACCAAACCGATCAGCGCAATGAGCGTGTACAGCACCAGCAGGCAAACGAGAATCGATGCCGGCCACAACGGACCGACAAACATTCGTTCGGCGATTTGAAGGAGTGATTCTGGCACCGATCCGCCGGCCACTGCATCGAGAGGGAGAAAGGAAGGCTCGTCCAAGGTAATAGCATGGCGAATTTTCTCCCCCATGCGGGGCGCTTTCCCATGCCACAAATCCGTTTTTTCTAGAAAGAACAACGTGTCCTACCAGAACGTAGCTCACGTTTACGATCGGGGTCGGAGCCAGGGTCCGGGAAATCGCGGCCAACTTTCCCGACCGGGCTAGCTGATCGCGTTGAATCGATCGTTCGGAATAGTCGCCTCATCAAGGTCGCTCGGCAGACGACCACGCAGCAGCATCGAATCAAGGTCCAAAATGCCGGCCAAATGTCCGTTGGCATCGACCACCGCCAGTTGCCGGCCGCGATGTCCCACCTGCAGCACCACCGACTCCAGGTCATCCTCCAACCCGACCGGATGGTCCGTTTCCTCGTGGTCGATCAGCTGACCGGCCGTGGTCAGCGAATTCTTGCCGCTGGCGATCGCGCCGCAGACATCTTGCAATCGCAGCATCCCGACCACCGTCCCTGCAACCGACACAACCGGAATCGCTTTCGCCCCAGTCATCTGCCACCGCCGCACGATCTCAAACAGCGGCATGTCCATCGGCAACGATTCATGCGACCTCACCATCACTTGCCGGACGGTCAGACCTCTTACCGACTCCATCACTTCCACCTGCCGCGCTTCGGCGATTCCCGCAAAGGCGATGAAGACGGCGATCAAAATCGGAATTGGATTGGGGTTTCCAGATGCCAACACCGCCACCACCATCAGTGCTGCGCAAACCACACCCACGCGAGAGGCCAGCACGGTCGCTTTTCGGTAGTCGATCAGCATCGCCATGATGCTTCGAAAGACTCGTCCCCCATCCATCGGAAAGGCGGGAATCATGTTGAACAACACCAACGTGGCGTTGACCAACATCATGTAGAAAGCAAACTGCTCAAACGATGGCCTGCCGAACATGGAACTGCCCGCCACGGCAGCTTCGGCTTCCAACGAGGCGCCCATGAACATCTTGACGCCACCGACGACGATGAATCCGAGCGCAAGCAGCGACGCGATCACCACGTTGACGGCGGGACCGGCGACGGCAACCACCAGTTCCTGCCAAGGGATTCGCGGCATTCGCTGAAGCCGCGCCACGCCGCCAATGGGAAGCAGCGTGATATCGATGGTGGGAATGCCAAATCGTCGTGCCGCCAACGCGTGACCATATTCATGCAGGGTAACGCAGAAGAAAACGCCTAGCACGATCGCGACGCTGAACGCGACTGCAACGATTCCCTGACCGCTAGCCTGGTAGGCAAAGAAGCCGATCAACAGGGCAAAGGTCCAGTGGACGTACAGCCCAATGCCCAGAAAAGTGCCGATTTTCAGTCGTCGATCTAGCATGGTGTGCCGAGTGGGTTTTCCGTCAAGTCCGTTTTCCTATCACATCATTGCTTGCTACTGGCTGTCGGGAACCCACCTTCGTATCGTTCCGTCAAAATGTAACAATGGGTCGGGATTCGCTGGCTTGATGCTGCATCCTATCGGAAACCGTCAAATTGCACCGCGCCCCTTTCCCGCGAGAACCTGCCACATGCTTCGTCACAAACTCATTCACCCGCAGATCAGTGCCGTATTGGCCGCAGCCGGACACCACAGCACGGTGCTGATCGCCGATGGAAACTACCCCGCCGCCAGCAAACGAGGGCCCCGGGCCGAGCTGATCAGTTTGAATTTGATGCCTGGCATCCCCACTTGCAACCAGGTGCTCGAAGCGGTCCTTTCCGCCGTGCCAGTCGAAGCGATCCAAACGATGGAAACCGAAACAAGCGGCCCCTACGCGTTGGATGGTGACCCACCCGTCTGGGACGACTATCGCCGAACCATCAAGGATGCAAACCTTGACTTGCAGCTTCAACCGATCGACAAATGGGCGTTCTACGAGGCGGTCAGCACCGATGATCACGTCCTCACGATACAAACTGCCGACCAACAGCGTTATGCGAATATTTTGCTGACGGTGGGTGTTCGGATGGACTAACGTAAACCGGTTCTTCGAACTGGATTACGCGAAGCGATTTCGGAGAAATCGCCGACGTGGGCGGTTGTTTACGAATGTGATTGAACTGACCTGGCATGAACAAGATTGGCGGCGCGTTGGTGGTCCTGACGGTGGCCGTGGCGGCGGTTGCTTGGGTGCTGCTGTCGGGTCAACCAACTCAGCCGGAGAAAAACAACACGGCTGCGACAGACACTTCGCCAGCTTCGCCGCCGCCAAGCACACTGGTGCGGTCCCGGCCCAACGAGGTTTCCGAAAACGGTTACGTTGGCTCGCAGTCGTGCCAGGAGTGCCACGAGGATTTTTATCGGTCGTGGCACGATTCTTATCATCGTACGATGACGCAGGTCATTTCCCCCGCATCGGCGCCCGATGTGATCGAAAACGCCAGCGTCACGGTCGAAGGCCTGACGTACCGTTTTCGCCGCGATGGTGACAACCACTACGTCGAGTTGAACGACCCGACTTCTGGCGGCATGCGCCGCCAGCGCCAATTGTTGATGATGACCGGTTCGCATCACATGCACGTGTTTTGGTACCAGTCGGAAATCGAGGGTACACCGGCGCAATTGCCCATCATCTATCTGCGTGACCAGCAACGATGGATTCCCCGCCGATCCGCATTCTTGAGACCACCTGACGAAACGCCTGGCGAGAACGAAATGGGTCGTTGGAACAGCACTTGTTCTCGCTGCCATTCGACTCATCCCCGCTTGCGTCCCAACACTGATGCGAGGACTTGGGAGACGCGGGTTGTTGAATTCGGAATCGCCTGCGAAGCCTGCCACGGCCCCGGCCAGGATCACATCCAGTTTCACCGCAACGAAGAAAATGTTGGCGCCGATCCGATCGTCAATCCCTTGGACTTGCCCGCCGCTTCCCGATCGGACTTGTGCGGACAATGCCACAGCATCTCGATGTACGATTTTTCCAAGACCAGCAAAGAAAACTTTTCGCAGCACGGTTCGCCCTTTCGCCCCGGTCAGGTGCTCGACGAGGATCACTTTCATCAGATCATTCGCGCGATACCGGAATTTCAACAAACGACGTTGTTTGCACGATGGAACACGGCGCCCGATATGATGCGCAGCCACTTCTGGCCGGATGGGGAAGTGAGAATATCGGGGCGAGATTACAACGGCATGATCGAATCGGCATGTTACCAGCAGGGTGACCTTTCCTGCATGTCTTGTCACACAATGCATCAGCAGGATGCCCAGCTGCGTCCCGCCTGGAAAGACGACCAATTGAAACCCGAAATGCGAGGCGATGCGGCTTGCTTGCAGTGTCACGCCGAATATCGAGACCTGGCTTCGGCACATACCCATCATCTGCCGCAATCGTCCGGAAGCCGCTGCATGAACTGCCACATGCCTGCCACGGTTTATGGCCTGCTAAAAACCATTCGCTCGCATCGCATCAGCAGCCCATCGGTAGCATCGGCGCTACGGACCGGCCGTCCCACGGCGTGCAATCTGTGCCACCTCGATCACACGTTGCAGCAAACATCGAATCACCTGGCAGATTGGTTCGGCCATCGCAAACCGAAGCTGACAAACCTGCAATCTAGCGTCGCGGCATCGGTGCTGTCGTTGCTTCAGGGTGACGCCGGACAACGTGCCGTCCAAATCGCGGCGTTTGAATCATCCGATGCTCATCAGGCATCGGGTACGGCTTGGTTGCGCCCTTATCTGTTGATTGGGATGGACGATCCCTACGAAGCGATTCGGCTGATTGCGCAACGAGTGTACGCTTCTCTTTTCGGCGCCCCGCTTGCCGGTTACGACTTCCTTGCTCTGCCCATGGACCGGCATCACCGGATCAACCAGGAGCTGGACAAAGTCAAGCAGGAGACAAAACTTCCCGCCAACCCTGCGCTGTTGATTGACGAAAACGGAGTTCTGAATTCTCAGCGAATCGATGAATTGATGCAAAACCGCGACCAGCGTGATGTCTTTTTGCTTGAATGATGCATGTCCAACGCTGCAGTCACCCGATCGTTCATCGATGGGAAGTCCGTGCTACGTGGAGCAGCCGATCGCTGATTGCCGATACATCATCGAAAAGCACACAACGATCCGAAGGTACATCTTCAAACGCCGTGATAAACCTTGCGTCACCGCGTTTTTCTTTGGTCACGTTACGAATGTAGATGCCGATCACTTGATCTGGGTACTCGCGCGCGATTCGGCCGTAGATTTCGGGATCCTGCTCTCCCGAATCGCCGATCAGAATGAAGCGGCGATCTGGAAACGACTTCAGTAGCGGTGTGATCGCGGCTAACTTGGTGCCTTCTTGCGACGCAAATAACTCGAGCGCTCTGGAATCTTTAAGCCGGAACTGCTTGAGGTGAAACGTCCCGGTCGGAAAACCGGCGTTGACAATGAACGACCGCAACGGCTTGTACAGTTGCCAGGGGCTTCCCGATACGTAGTGGAAGCAGACGTTCATTTTCGACAATCGCGTGTACAGCGCGGGCATGCCATCGACATGTCGGAATGGTCGCAGGAACGTGTTTTGGATTAGCTCTGACTTGTCAGTCACCTGTGAATGTTTGATGGTGTCGTCAATATCAGAAATGACCGATATCCCTTGGGGAGCAATCAAATGCACTTGGCCGGTCAGCTTTCGTGAATCGCCGCGTGGCAACACAGCTTCGATGACCTCAACGCGGTGATTTCCTTTGATCGGCCCAAGAACGTCTGCACGGAGCACCAATGTCTTGGAAAAGTGACCGTTGGCCGCGGAGATTCCGGCTGCGAACTTTTTGCCCGCGACAGTGATTGTGACTGATTTGCCGCGCTCGTTATCGACCAAGAATGGGCGGAGTCGATCATTCAGCGGGGCTTCATTGCCGATGGAGAAGCTAACGTTTGCCGAACGCTGCAATATCGCGATCAAGGCATCGCGCTTGGTCGAGCTGAACTCAGGCTCATAGACCTTGCCGTGGACGTTCAATCGCCACACGTTTGCCGGCTGTTCAAAGCGACCGAACGTGGGGAAGAATAAAATCGTCTCATCCGTTTTGAGATTCGACGGCTGCTGCTGGGCGCATACCGAGTCGCAACACACAGCGACCGTGACAGCGATGAACAGATGCGTTAGCGATCCAAATTCGAGCCTCAACTTCCAAACCTCGTCAAAAATGGCGGCGTACGTACCTCTGGAGAACCCTTGGTAATCCTACCAGATTGCGTCCGAGTCTATCTCGAACGTCGATCCTGGTCACGGGGCGGCGCACTTCACCGGACCTTGAGAAATAATGCACACTTGTGTCCGGCTGCGAATCATTCCTTTAAGGACAAAGAGATACCTATTTGGGTGCGCGTTTGCGAATCTTCTCCAAGCACAATTGGGCAAGACTCCCAGGGTGCCAAAATCCAATCAACTCTTCGCTCGTACACATCAGATAGCGTCTTAGCTGACGAGCGAGTGATCTCATCTGATGATGGTAATTTGCCGGGTAATGTTGATCCTGTCCTGCCACGGATTGCATCAGTCGCCGGTGTAATTTGGTGAGAAAAGTGGTTCGTGCCCGAGGCCTTATTCGAAGCGGATAGGGCCCGTCGGAATCATGCAAAAAGTCCGACTGGCGTAGCTCATGGGTGGTTTCAATCACAACCAAATCGACCAAGTGGCGAAATGGCTCCTGTAAATCCGAGGCGAGCGTTGCATGTCCTGAACGATTGTGGTGAAAGATCCCCAGCATCGGTGACAACCGCGCGTGTTCGATCCAGTGAATCAACATCCTGTGCAGAATCGTTTGGCCGAAATTGAGCAGCACATTGACCGGGTCACACGCATCGGGCGCAACCCGCCGTTTAAATTCGAATCCGCGGCCCAAACAGGATGAAAATTGTCCATACCAGATTGCTGCTGCAGCACCCTCATAACCCAACAGTTCCTGATCGGAATCTGCCTCCAGCACCTTTGTTGCCAACTGTTGAAGCTTGCGTTCGGAAGCATGCTGGTGCGTCCAAAGGATGCGCCACAACGCGGCGTAGTTGCAAATCTTGCTGGCAATGAGAGTTTGACAAATTCGCAGCTTGCGACTTATGTCGTCAGATAGTCCAACTTGAGCCTGCAATCCCGCAGCATCCGCAGAGGACGGTTTCGGCGCCAATTGAGCGTGAACTCGTCCGGTGTCTTCAAGAAACCAGACAGTCCCTCCTGCGTTCACGATTGGGTCCAATCCGGGAAAATGGATCTTTGGTTTTCCGATAATCGTCATATCGCGAATACCAGCAACTTTGATTCGATCGGAAGGGCCGACACGCTTGTGGAAGATAATCGAGTTTCCGTCACGTGCGACCTCCGAAACATCCGGACCCGCGATCAGGTGCGCCTGCCGCGATGCTGTATCAAGTTCACTTTCGCCCGGCAGTGCGTAACGTGAATTCGATTTCTTGACTTCCGTTTTTGCCGTCGTCCACATGATGTCGTGAACCAGTGCGGGTTCGTCATGCTGACACCTGTTTTCCCAAGAAGCCTCGTTTGAATCAGCCCTAGCACTACGGAAAAACTGAAACCCGAGGAACTGGAAGTCATCTTCGGCGCCAAACGTCTGAGACTTGTCATGATTCAGCTCCAGCAAGAGGTGACTGGCCTCTTCCTTTGCACGTCGCATGATGGACGCCGCTTGCTCTTTTGACTTGCAAAGGACTAACAAGTCGTCGGCGTAGCGCATCAGTATCGAACCGTTCGGACAAAGCTGTTCGTCAAATTGATCCAGGAATAAGTTGGCTAGCGCCGGGGACAGTGGTGATCCGGTGGGCAATCCACAGTCCTTGGTCGGCGCGCCCGCCGAAACACAGTCCATGATCCAGTCAACCGTTACCGGATCGGCAAGGTAGGCCTCCAACCGACGACGCAACAAAGCATGGTCGACGTGATCAAAGAACCCCAGAAAGTCCGCTCTTACTCCCCAAAGAAACCCGTTTCGCGTCGCCCACTTGATGCGTTTGGTTACTTGTTGACGTCCAAAACCCTTGCGGTACGCCATGGCGGACGATTCCAAAAATCCATCGATCCCGTCTGCGAGCACGGGCAACACGGCTTGCTGTGTGGCACGGTCTCTTGCTGTTGGGATGGACAGGACGCGAAACCCGTCGTCGTGCTTGGGGATTCGAACGCGGTAATGCGGTTGGCAGTCGTATTGACCACAGCGAACTTGTTGGAGTGCTGCGGTCAAAATTCCGGAACCAAGATTTAATTTGGTTGCGATTTTCTCAGACTGTGCTGCGGTCAATTCACCAATGGCGCGTTCGACGAGCGATTGGCTCCTTTGAACGCGGTATCGGTCCGGCCCCAATTCAGTAATTCGGTAGTGGCCAAAACCAAACCTCGTGCCTTCCCCAACCCGGCAGTATTGCCCCAAAACGAGCGCAAGCTTTTCCAACTCGTTCACCTGGCCCAGAACGATCTCGCCAACCGCACCCCCAAGTGTCTTCTTGCCTCCCTTTTTCCCATAACCGATATCAAGCCAGACCAAACGATTTTCTTCAACGATGGCGGAACTTCTTTGTTTGGACATTTGAAGTTCTTTTTGTTCGATCGGCCAACCGAGATTGCACAACCGCCTCTTGGTCCGACTGAGGAAAGAAGTCGCGGAGAAATAAGTTTCGTCAAAGAAGGCGTGACCTTCGCGTTTCTTGGTCTTTGGTCGTGAACAGCGCAGTGGAGTGACAAATCTTAGCGTTAACCTGGAGTCGTTCCCCAAAGTGCGAAATTCTTCCTGAAGGTGATCGTCGCTCAGCGCCCTCGCCAACTGTGCCGTTTGAATGGCCTTTCTTTGGATCAAGTCCTCGATCGAATCGATTGAATACTTTCCCAAACGCTGATCCGGTGTCGGCCGTCGCCCGATCATCCGCAATCCTTCGACTAGATGCTCTAGTGTTTGGTGAGCGTGAATGATGGAGGGACATGCAGTGGTTAGACCAATCGTTAGTGGGCTGTCCGGTCCTAGATGACGCAATCCCTGGTCCGGCGCATCTAGAAGGATTCCATCGGGCATGCCCGGTTTGGTATCGTTGCGAGTTCCGTATGCGTTACACAACAGCGCGTACACCAGCGCAGCCTGATGCGGTGCGATGCGGCGCGGTGCCTTTAATCGCAGTTGCAGCCCAATCCGCATGACAACTGTTGGAAAGCTGCATAATTCACCGTCCAAAAGAGGCCCCATCTGGTCATGCACTCCAGTCGCTCTTCGGGTCATGCTCATTACGAATGGAGTAGATCAAGACTCGGCTTTGCTGGCCAGCAGTTGAATCAACGTACTGAAAACAAGCTTCTCGATTGAACGTCGCGGCGGCACCCACAATACTAACAGTTTTCAGCCCGCCCGTTGCATCAATGGCAATCTGTGCCTCCCTAACAGCAAAACGTGAGTTTATCTCCCTTAAGATAAGTCGGATCGTTTGATCCACATTTGCGTAATCCTGAAATCGCAACTTCTCGGCCCCCTGGTTCTCAAAGACGAAAATTTGGGTCTCGTCGCGCAGATAGGGGGCAATGAATGATGTGGCGAGCCGGACGTATCCAGCTGAGCCGCCTGCAACAGACTCTCGGTAGGGCACAGGGCCAGGCACGCGGGTCTGCTGATCCATCTCGCCGTTGGAGCCAAACAACCAAATGCTTTCTAGTGACCCAAGGTGAGGCTGGATCGCCCGCAAGAGTTGTTGCCAATTGCAATTGAACGGCAATTCGTTGAGGAGCGCAATGTCGGCTGTAATATCTTTGCACTCCAGATAGAGGGGTTTGTCGTTCTTGTCTTTGGTTGGAAAACCAGCTTTTCCCTCTCGACAATCTGGCACCCAATTCGGAGCTGTCAGTGGGATCACCAAATGCTTGATTGGTTCGCCGCTACCCGGCTTCCGGACGCCATCGACGATTGCCGGATGCTCCACAAGACGCTTTTCGGGTAAGTGATGGTGCTCGTTTTCAAGATAGCACAAGCCGGTCACCGCAATACAAATCGCAACCACAAGGCGCGTCCATTCCGCCAAGCCCGGCGCATGGTGTGTCTCGTGAGATGAATCTTGATGATTCTCCCCAGGCTCTTGAAGTATCTCGGTGTCGTTTTTGCTCTCCACTTCCTCGTGTTCTGGCTGAGAGTGATTGGCAAACAACGCGTTCGAACAAAACGTCATGCCGTCATGAGAACCAAAAGCGATGAACAAACCCGCCACGCCGATTGATAGGCTCAGACACATTCTTTTCGCTATTGTTTGATGCCCAAAGCGGTGGACGTACATGTGATATGCCACCGACGCAAACACGACCAAAGCGCAGATCCAGCACCCAAACGCGATGAGTGGATGTGGCTGGATAAAGAGGTGCCAGATTTCAAATGCAACGATATGGACGGCCGTGAACGTGATCAAAAAATACACTGCGAACCATCGAGGAAATCCTGATTTTGCATTTTCAGAACTCAATTCAAATGGAACGATCTCCGGGTGACGCGTTTCCGATCCCGAGTTCAGGGATTGATCGCCAGATGATTTTGGGGGGTCTGCTTGGCGGGTGTCGGAATCTGCTTGGTCAGGCATGGCAAATGGATGTGGAATCGTCGAGATCGATTCGAGCAGTAGAATATGGCGCAACGCGGAAACGAGGCTAGACGACTCGAACGGTAAGTCCGACGTGAGGATCATCATGCCAAGAAACGTGCTTTGCCTTTGCACGAGCGTCAACGGGAAAGAATTCTAGCTGATCGTTAACCCGCAGGTGTTCACCCAATTCAATTCGAAGCTCCAGGTGCTCTTCGCTGTCCAAAAAAGCGACAAAGACCGACCGCTGAATTCGCTCCCCATATCGCGATAAGACTCGCGCGATCCGTTCTCTTCGGCGGTCATCGTGCACATCATAGGCGATCACGTATTCAGGCATTTCCTCCTCCGTTACAGGTGGTGGGTGTTGACTGGTACGCTACCCAATTTAAACCAGATCGTAGCGAGCCGCACCATGCCGAGATTCGGGAGCCTGGCGCGTTTGCTTGTCGCCAAAGCTACAATCAGATTCGCAATCGTCGAATCACGACCAACGATCTTCGCTAAAGTTTGATAGGAATATCAGCGGTCCAACCAACGTAGGGCCAGGCTTCCCCGGCAAAACCGGCGGTGGGAGCATACAGTGGAGCCAACTTATCGAGATTCTGCAACTTGTGATCTACTACTGTGACAATCATCGCAGATGTCTTGGCAAAATATGAACATTCCGTTGGTTTCAATCGAGTCAGCTGACCCTCATTCTGTGACCCCGGCAAACGAGATCTGCCATCCACCGAAAACCCCTGGGTTTCAATCGAGTCAGCTGACCCTCATTCTGTGACTTCCACCCCAAAGGAAGAAGATGGCAACCCTTCGTTTCAATCGAGTCAGCTGACCCTCATTCTGTGACCCCTACTCTACAGTTGATGAATGGAACACACAGTTCGAGTTTCAATCGAGTCAGCTGACCCTCATTCTGTGACCTGCTGCTTATCTATTCCAGGGTCAATCAGACTACGTTTCAATCGAGTCAGCTGACCCTCATTCTGTGACTCTCATCAAGACGGTGAGAATGATTGTCAGGCACATCTTGTTTCAATCGAGTCAGCTGACCCTCATTCTGTGACTTCCAGCTGGCGGAAGCCCGACAGGTTTTGCTTCTGCTCGTTTCAATCGAGTCAGCTGACCCTCATTCTGTGACTGGTCTCTCATTGAGAACCATATCCCCTTGCGTACCCGTCGGTTTCAATCGAGTCAGCTGACCCTCATTCTGTGACAACGGCAGAATAGACTTTACATGCGTAAACAAGCAGGAAGGCGTTTCAATCGAGTCAGCTGACCCTCATTCTGTGACTCGACAAGATTGATCCAGCAACTTGGGGCGAAGGCAAGAAGTTTCAATCGAGTCAGCTGACCCTCATTCTGTGACGAAGAAAACTAAATAAAAGGCGAAAGAAAAAACGTTTCAATCGAGTCAGCTGACCCTCATTCTGTGACGCTGGCGACAAGCGTGTCTCGGAGGAGTCTCCGTCTGACCGCAATGGTTTCAATCGAGTCAGCTGACCCTCATTCTGTGACAGAAAAAGAAAGTATGGATGGCAAGCGAGTCATCCAAGGTTTCAATCGAGTCAGCTGACCCTCATTCTGTGACCAATTTCCCCCAGAGGGTTTCACTGGGAAAAAGAGGAGTTTCAATCGAGTCAGCTGACCCTCATTCTGTGACTGCCTTTACGGCGATGTCGGTCATCCTGGTGCCCAGTGGGCTGTTTCAATCGAGTCAGCTGACCCTCATTCTGTGACCTTTGAGAGCATGCTTGCCAATGCTCGCAAGCGGGTTGACGTTTCAATCGAGTCAGCTGACCCTCATTCTGTGACGAGGGATTTTGACCGAGTCTGAAGGCACAACGCCTGAAGGTTTCAATCGAGTCAGCTGACCCTCATTCTGTGACATCCAGCAGTGGACGTGCTGGAGCCATGGTCTCGGGGAAGGTTTCAATCGAGTCAGCTGACCCTCATTCTGTGACTTCTTTCGGCAAGTGATGGAATGGCGTTCTGGCTTCGGCTGTTTCAATCGAGTCAGCTGACCCTCATTCTGTGACGGAAACTTTTTACCAAGGAGAAAGAGGCAACAGAGTATAAATAGTTTCAATCGAGTCAGCTGACCCTCATTCTGTGACACACCCGCCGAGAGCTGATGGAATCAGATTTGGGTGACCATAGTTTCAATCGAGTCAGCTGACCCTCATTCTGTGACGACGAAATGGCCCGTGTTCTGAGCCTGGCTCTTGAGGTTTCAATCGAGTCAGCTGACCCTCATTCTGTGACTTTTTGTCGATTCTGATGGAGCCAGTTTGTGCGTTTCAATCGAGTCAGCTGACCCTCATTCTGTGACGTGACTTCGGCCATCTCCGCCCTTGCAACATGCTTGTTTCAATCGAGTCAGCTGACCCTCATTCTGTGACAAAAACCAGTGAACTTTTTCTTTTTTTTTGTTCTTTTTTTGTTTCAATCGAGTCAGCTGACCCTCATTCTGTGACCGCCTATTTAGGGGGCACATGCGTAGTGTATCGCGGAAGTCGATATTGGAAAAGGATTTATGGCTGTTTCTTTGGTGAAGGCAATTGGTTAGTTGGTTTAGACCCCACTCCAGCCTGACACTGCCGGTGGCAAACGGCTTCGAATTTCTCACCGCGTCAAACTCTGACTGCGGTCGTGGTTCCCTTCGAAGCATCAGACGGTTCGCGACGCGCCCCACTTTGGCGGGCTGCTGTCTCGCGACTTATAGATGTGGGCTCGAATCGAAACCCAACCGGGCGCGCAAAACAAACTCCAATCGCTGATTTCCGTCAATCAATCAACTCACCCACTCTGTGCTCGGGCGAATGCGATACGCACACCACGTATCCTGCGAGTTTGGGATCGTAAACCGCGACGGCACCAAAGAGATGCGCCACCGCGTGGCACATCACCATCGCCACCGGCAACGATGCCGCACCGTTGAACTTTACCAATCTGCCACCTTGAAGCCCGAGTGCTTCGATGGCCACTTTTGCATCGACGACAATTTGCGTGTTGTCAGCCTGTTCGCTGAAACTGACCTTGAGCAACACTTCTTTATCTGTTTGCACCTCAACTTCAATCGTGTAAGTCGACATCGTTCCACCGCTTCTTGTCCATTAGTTTCTTCATGTACTCCGGCATATCCTCACAAAGCTGAGTTTCCCACTGCGCGACGCTCGGGTCGCGAATCAGTCCATGATTCTCTGGCAGCGGAATTGGCCAGCCCTCGGGCAGGCGATCAATGAACATCGCAATGGAGTGCCGAACAACTTGCTCGTCATAGTCGATCACCGACGGTTTGACATGATACTTTGGTTTGAGAGACAACCGGCGAGTCGCATTGTTTGACGTTGATTCCGAATGCCCCGAATTGGGCCACAGCAATTGGGAACCGAGTTGTTGCGCCATCGCCCTGATATCGCTTGAGTCAACCAGTGGGGCGTCGACGCACGCCATCACGGGGCGCTGCCCGTTCCCGTCGGTCTCTAGGTGGTTTTCAGGTTCGTAAAAGTAAACCACCGTTAACCGAAGGGGCAAGCTTTCACGCCACTCGCGCCGGGCCTGGTTCTGCCACACAAGCAGCGTTCCGCATAACGCGCCGATTCCCAACACAGTATTGACGGAAGACCACCATTGTTGGGCGTTTTGCGCCAATGCAGGGGATGTTCGAACGAAAATCACTGCCAGCAAGATGACAACGGCATTGGCGACCAGCAGAATTCGCTGCCGATGGATTGCAAAAAGAATCCAGCCTCGATTGTGTTGCCACAAACTTCGTCGCTGAATCATGTCTTATTCCCGTGACGCCGTCTCGATGATCGCCTCAATGACGGGCAGAAACTTTTCCAGCAAATCCTTCTTTTGCTTTAGCTTTTTCTTTTTCTTTGCTGCCGTTTCGGCACCTTGGGGTAATGCCTTAATCACTGCGTCCCCAAGGTACTGTGAACAGATCCAACGTGCGGCGTCGATCGACAACGTGTCGCCCGATTCCGAGAGTAAATCGTAAAACCGCAGAATCGCCTGAGGCCGACTGTTGGGGTCATCGCCCCCATCCCCAATGATGGCTTTTACCTGTAGGTCGGAATCGTCGTAAGGCTGTTGAAGGTTCTCCACCATCGGCCTAGCGCTAGCACTGTTCGCCGCCTTGCTCAAGAAGTCGGGACGATGGTCGGTCGCATTTTCCAAGAATTCAAAAACCCCAAGACCGATTTCCGTCTTTGCTCCAATGCCAAGTTCCTCGATCGCTTGTCGGAGAAGATCCAGCACTTCGTTAAGGGAGGGTGCATTTGTGCGAGGGGAGGGAATGATTCCGCCAACCCAAACCTGTTTGGCGGCGACGACCAGGTATTCAACCGGAAGGGGGCTATGCCAGTCGCCGGGACTGGGGATTGTTGATGCGTTTGGATTGTTCGAGGTCGCCTCCTGGCCGGTTCCATCCGCTGCTTCAATGTTAGATGCATAGTATTTGCCGTAGTGCGGGGTGAGAATCTCGACATCTAATTCGACCGTTCGGACTGGCAGTACGTCGGTGAATTGGATTCCGCCGACCTGCCCCGTCGTTCCCAATAAACGGCCGAATTCACTGATGTACGCCGCGTCGTGCGTTCTGCGTCGATCATCGTCGTATTCTCCGTCCTCTCCGACGTGGTCTGCCCACAGTGTCTGCCAATTCCATGCGCTGAGAACTCCTTTTACGGTGGAGCCGGGGATGAAGGGTACACCCAGCGTCGGATGCAACAGCATCCCATTTCTCGTTGGGTGTTCGAGCCCAGCACCAGTTAAGAATCGAGACCGGTTTTCGATGGCGAAGACTTTGCCCCCCCGACTTTCAATCAAACAATAAAGCCGTTCCGCAGACTCTTGTATCGCGTCCGAGTTTCCAACTGCCTGTGATGGGCTGTCCGCCTTGCGATCGCGCGGATGGTTTCCCGCGATTTTTCGCAACCAACTCTTTTTGTTGCTTTCCGTTTTTCCCGGATCGAACGCGATTTTGTCTACTTGATTATCCTTTTTCATTCCCCAGTGATCGGGAAACTTGTTGAAGAACAACCCGAAGTTTCCGTTTCGCCGTATCTTGGTCAACTGGGGAATTTCGCCTCGGGTACGGTAGATGGGGCGTGAAGGAACGCTAGACATTCGTATTCTCCGATCCATCCGGGGTTTCCCCTGGCTCAGTGAGCATGGCGCGTGCAAACCTCTTGAGCCAATTCAGATACGCAACCGCCTCGGCCGTCGCGCGCGAATATTGTTTCTGATTGCCTTCGGCCAGACGCTGGACGACTTGGACGGGATGGTTCACGCCATCAGTTGGTCTCAGTTCTTGAATCTGTTCGGCCAACCAACTGGCGACGTGGTCGGCCAAAAAGTAGTGTGGATCCTCGTGGGGGATCGTCTTTCGGCCCGCGGCGGCACACAGCATCGTGATCGCTTGGCCAAGCCCATTGTTGACAATCTGCGCGGGAAGCGCGGATGCATACGAAACATAATGCCCATAGTCGCGATTGCTATTGATCATTCCTTGGATCTTACGCACCGCGTCGGCGGCACGTTTCTGTTCAACAGTTTGCATCGGAATCCTGCCTATTGATTGAAGTCAACGCGTTGAGTGACGAACCAACCTTGCCCAACCGTTTCATTTCCTCCAACCTGAAGATAGTGAGACCGGCAAAACCGATCGTCGAAATCACTCAACGTTCCAGAATTGCGCTCCGAGACACTGAAATAGAATAGGGAATCACTTGGCAAGGTTTCTTCGTACCATAGGTTTTTACTCGCCTTCGTCTCTCGATCTAGCACGTTCCGCGCCGTGACCGTCAAACCGTATCGCGCGAACCACGTAAAGTCTTCGTCACAAAGTATGACCAATTGGCTTTCCAAACGCTGGGCGGTGGCTGCATGGCGAATCAATGGCCGAATCAGCTCGATCGCTGCTTTCACAGAAGTTGTATTTTCCTGATCATGATCAGCGTTCCTCGCAAACTGAAGCTCTTCCAGAAAGATCATCGCAGGCGAGTCGTCGGTAGTCAGCCCCGCGAATTGTTGTGGTGAAAGCGTCAATGCTGGAATGTCCACATCACCAAAATTTGCTCGTTTGTGATCTCGAACGAACCTTTCCAAGATCAAAGGGCAAGTGATCCAATAATAGTGGCTCGTCAGACTTCGGATCGGCAAGAGAAGCAACCGTGCATCAGAGACCAGGATACCTCCGGCGCCAGCCGATTCGTTCCCCTGGGCCCCAAATATTGGTGCGAGCGTCCGGTCGACTTGACGTCGGGAATCCGCTTTTTGATGGTGCTGTTGTTCTTCGTCCAACTGACTGAACCCAGGTTGCGACGTGGGGTCCTTGTAATCTTGCCAGAACAATTGGTCTCGTAACGCCCCCTTTAGCGAACTCCCAACGACGACCGGGAAATCGGTAATACGTTCACGGGCTACGGGCAAATCGATCAACCCGGCGTCTTGTCCGGCGCCGGGATGTATTGCGGTTTCGGCTAATAATCCGTACAGATTTGTTTTCATGTTTAATCGTGATTGTCAAACGATAAGGTCCAATTTTCCACGCTCTCATACCTTGCAACAGATGGCCAAACCGTAGCCGTGTTCGGTGCGACGTCCGATTTGGAATGGTCCTGGCTTGGCAGGTATGTTGTCCAGCCACCACACGGTTCCCGCCGGCGCATAGGGGCGTAACGGCTCAGGACCACCGGTCAGTGCATTCCAACCGCCAATGAATTGCGGGCGATTGATCGACGTTGTGACGACGTTTCCCGAAAACGCGGGGTCGAGCCGCCTGGCCGATTGGCCGGGGCCTGCACCGAACCAATGGGTGGATTTATCGTCTGGCTGGTTCGTGGCGTCCGATTCGAACAAAGCCGGTGTCAACAAGACCAACGCGACACGATCCGACGAGGCTGGTTGGTAGCACGGAATACGTGGATCATCACTCTCGGGTAATCTTTCAAGTGAAGCCATTCTCGACTCACCCCCGAGCGCGATCGTTGATGGAACTCTCCATCCGTCCGGTGTTCCGCGGAGACAGTAGAGAATAGACAGAGCGTCGGTCGTGCGAATGAAGCTCGGATTGTAAAGCGCGCCATGTTCGGCGGTACGCAGACCACGTTCCCTAGCGATGCCCACGCGCGGTTCCGACTGAAAGAGATGATCGCGGTGGAGGCATTCGTCGGATGCGGGCAAACATCCTGAAGCGATTTGCTGCATGCCCTCCATCGCGACAAAAAATTCATCGGTGGGCTCTGCAAAAGGAGGTTTTTCGCGTCGGGTCGCCGGTGTTGGAAATGCAACGGGCTTGTCGCAGGCATCGCTGTATCGGGGCTCCCCAGGAACCAACCAATCATCTGGATGAAAGGTGGGGGCAGATCCATCCGCGTATCGTTCGGTGAAACCAATCACATGCCGAGGCATGGGAAAGAACAGCCGGAGAGACCGTCGTGACGTGCCGGTATCGGATTCACGATCAAGCGCCAACAGTGGGCCGAAGAATCTTAGCTGACGAAGGTCGTCGGGCCCGTCTCCTAAAGTCTCGGCAAAATCGCGTCCAGCATCGTCACGTTGTTCACACCATGATCCTTTTCCGCTCCAACCGTTGGCGCGGGCCAACGCGAAACGCATCGCTCCCGAAAGTGTATGCGGCACGGGCGGAAACACACTGCTGATGTCACCATGATCTTCACCGCGATTGAAGGGCGTGCCATCACGAAAAAACAACGCATCAACGGCACGCATCTGGCACCATTGCTCAGCACTCATGATCCACTACCTGTTTCTCCTTGACCTGTTTCAAGTAACGAGCAATCTTCCAACCGTCAAAACTAAACTTGTTTGAGTCGGAATGGCTGGCGCCTTCGTTGTCCCTTTGCCAGGGGTGGCAAAGCGTCATCAATTCGTTGATATATTTTTCGGTTGCCTCGCGGTGATTGCTCAAACGCCCAGAGGGTGTCAGTCGTCGTCGGTATTCACTATGGGCAATGGACTGCAACAGATTGATTGCATCTACGCTCCCCTTGGTTGCTTCCGCGACGGATTGGTATTTCCCAGGGAGATCCGAAGCGTTAGGCATTAACGCGGAGTACTGCTTTCGAAGGCTGTAAAGAAAGCTGCTGTTGATTGCAGCACTCTCTGATTGCGACAGTTCATCGTCAGCAGTGGCAAATCGGTTGATCAGGCTATCAAATGAAACACAGCCGTCACGTTTGCCGCGAATCACATTCCAGGGAGCTGACCAAATCGAACGAAGACCACCGCCCTGCAAAACTGCTACTGCAAGTGAATCCCGGCCGGTCTGATCTTTCGCGACGTCATCCAACAATTGATGAGCAAAACGGATGACCTGCTTCAACGGGTATCGCCAATGAGCGTAAACAATAGCCACCGAAAGGGTCGCTTGAAGATCAACGCCTTGGTCCACAAAGGCATCCGCATAGGCGTGGCGCAGTTGATCGGCCGCCGCCAGCGCTGTTTCCGCACTGAGTAGTGCGAAGACATCGTCGCCGCCAGCGTAGACGACTCGTCCGTTTCGGTTCTCGGGGCAGATGATCTTGCTGACCCCGGTCGAAAACCGGCCCAGGCATTCGCTGAGTCGTGTGGGATCATCCATCACGCCGAGCAAATTCCCCATGGAGTCACCGTCAGCCAGCAACAAGGCATAGCTTGGCACTGGTTTCGAGCCAGCCAGACTGTGCAAACGGATTTGAATATTCTTCAGCTCGGAAAGTCGATTCTCAGGCAATCCGGGACTGTTGGCGTTCAATCCGCTCGTAAACCAGACGGGGGCATCAATGCGCGCCCAATCGCCCAAGCCGAAGTCGTTTTTGGGAATCTCTTCGGATTCCCAGTAACCATTCTCATCTCTGTGCGATTTGCGAATCGCTTTCGCAGTGATTCTCTTCGCTTCGCCAGCCGTGTCAGGATTTGCATTGACATCTTGCATCCACGGCAGAGCGGCGAGAAATGCAAGCGACGGCCAGCGTGCCTGATGGCGAAGCGCGTCCTGATCACCTTCCGGTGATATCGTTTCGAAACGAGTTCCGTCAGGCAACGCATTTGAAAAACGACGAAGGCAAAGATCAACGACTTCGGGAAACATGCGTTTAACGAATCCGACCGCGGACAACATTTCGCGATCCCCCAGATCCAGGCCGCTGAGCTTGCCGCCTAGCTGTCTCCAAAACTCGCTTTGTTTTGTCCAGTTTCCTCGCCCGTACCAACCAGAAAGTTCCTGCAGGCTCGTGACCATTGAACACTTTGTGCCAGGTTCGTTTGATGCTGGCACGTTGCGAAAGTGCTTTCGTTCACTGAGTGGCAGTCCCGCTAATTTGCGTGGGCCCGGTGTTTTGGAGACGATCCACGATAGCTGCCAAAAATCAGAGATTTGACGATCCCATATTGATTTGGTTTGGCTCCCTTTTTCCAATACATCGTTGTGGAAGTACTTCTCGAAAATGCAGTTTGCAATCGTTTCCCAGCTGTGCCTAAACGTAGCAACACACTCGTGACCAGTCCGTTCGGCGAGCTGCTGATTCCCAAACGAGACTTCAAAACGATTCGGGATTCCCCCAATCGCTGAACGGCTGGAAGTCAACCTGCACCGTTCGTGTTCGTGCCGGTACGGAATGATCGCATGTCCCCCGGTCTGTTCCGCTTTTGCCAAGGCGGTTTCCGACAGGAAGGAGAGTAGCCAGCTGCCGGACCAGAGATCTCGCGTCCGTCGCGACTGGGAGACAAAGGTTTGAACTGGACCGACTGCGAACGACAATCGAAAGACGTCTTCGAACTTCTGCGTCATGACACCACCTCCGCATTTCTCAGCTCCGTGCAGGCGTGATTGTCTTGACCGCCTTTGCCAGACATCCGGTCCAGGAAGTCGTGAACGGGGTCCCAAAAACTGATCGAAGTGGCGAGGCCGACTGTTCGTCCAAAGGCCTTCAACTGAGGATTTGAACCTTTTCCCGCTGGCAGGTAGAGGGATGGCAAAAACAGTAGCACCACTGTAACACCTTGGTCCTCCTGCGTCTGATGAAGATGGAAGAAGAGTGGGCTGCCACGGCGTTCAAAATCCATCGGCTCGCAATGCTGCGAGGGGACTTGTCCGTAATTGTGCGGCAATCCAAAAACGACACGCCGGGGATGATCGATCGGGACAGACTGCGTCCGACGAAACAAGTCGTGATCATCTTGGAAGCGTGCCTTGCCAGACACTTGCTCGCGAGGTCCGTCCATTACCATCCCTTTCTTCCCATAGCCACGGAAGCGGACGAACTCCATGCCCAGGTGTTTCATCACGAGACGAGGATCTTTGATAGACGTCTTCAACGCGATGACACGCGAGAGGCTCGTCAATGCAGTCCACGCAGGGAGACGTGAGTCGCAGGCGGATGTGGATTCGGTACGCTGCGAACTCAATCGATCATTGCCGGTCAGACGACGCAATGAACTCAGGGGGTCGTTATCCGAGACAAGTTGCGGTTGCGCACCATCACATTCCCCCGGTCGTTTCCAGCCAATCAAGGTTAGACTGCCCCAGCCACGACGTGCTCGGCCGCCCAGCCCGCCGACGGTTCCAAGTAACCGAAGAGCATTTTCGACCGATTCGACTTGAGAACGTGAAAGCGTTGGGGCGAACGAAACACGGACCGTAAATGTATGAGGCATCGTGCACTCGCGTTCCAGCTGGCCCGATTTAGTAGCAGGACCATTGTCTGGGTTACTGTCAAACGCTTTGAGGCATCCGTAACCGAGATAGAAAGCGGACTTGAACCGCTTGTTGCTGCCACCTTCTTTCCAAAGTATATCACCGGCTTTCATCACTTGGGGCTCGGCCGGATCGATATCGACCAGACGCAGCCTCACCCGCGACCTTCCCGTGCCTTGGCTGCTGGAACCAAAGATCGCAAATTCTCTTCGATGTAGCTCCGCCGTAGTGAGATTTCCGTGCAACGAGCGCCACCAGAATCGCAACGCACCCTTGAAACTGGCCAAACGGAATTCCACGCGGTGTTGGGCGCCACCCAAGAAAGAAGGTGTCACGACACGAAAGGTTAGTTCTAACTGCTTCACTTGCGACCGCTCCCCATGCCACAAACCCCCACATTGGCAAGGTCAAGCCCTCCGCCAATGAAACCATAGCGACCACAAAATTCGGTTGCAACTACCTAAGCAGGGAAAAGGACTATGGGGAATGAAGATTAAGTCGGGTATCTCGTTAGGCCGGTGACAGCACAGGTTGATTGGGTAACTGTTCACGGGCCGGACTGGGGAAATGGAGAATCTGTCTCGACACGACCGGGGTGGATTCGGTCTGGGTTGGCTATGACGAAGACAAAAATCCCACCCGAAATCGAAGTGGAAATGACCTCCGCGGTCAAAGCCTTCGTTGCAGCCATGTTCGAGCAGTTTGAGACTTAAAAAGAGTATTGCGCGCGAAAACGCAGGTAGGCCCAGGTGTGCATTGGTAGCAGTATCAATGCCATGCCGGCGGTGAAGGCGATGACGACTCCTGATGTCGCGCCGTAATAGCCTGCGATCCAAACGGCTGCCGCCGTCATCAGCAGTCCAGGCAGTGACGCGGCGACAAGCGGTTTTGCTCCCCGCGCCAGAACATAAAAGCTCTGCAGCGCGACCAGGTGATTGGCCAGGCAGCCGATGCCCAACACGATCAATTGCCACGGCGCGATGAAGCGGTTTTCCCAGCCTCGTTCGAAGAGTGCCAGCGCCGCCACGGCCGCGGCTAGCAGTGCGAAAGCGACCACCAACAATCCGCTGGAAACCACCGCGGTATGTCGCCACATCGTTCCCGCTTGTTCGCGATCGCCTTTGCCGTGCATCGACGAAATCAATGAATACTTCGTTTGAGTCCAGGCCAGGGCCAACATCTGGATCGCCATGGTCACGCTCAATGTCATTCCCAGTCGGCCCGATTCCGCCGCGGTGTGAAAGGTCAACACCACCGTCACCAGAAACTGGGTTGCCAGGTGATAGGCTGCTCCGTTGACTGCCACCCGCCATTGCAACGGCAGTACGTCGCGCCGCCACGAAAAATGTTCGCTGCAGGTGGTGGTGCGGTATCGCGAGAAAAACGATGCCATGTGTACCAGAGCCAAATAGGCCGAACAGATTGCTTGAACCGCGGTGGCAATGACGATCGCCCAGACTCCCGCGCCGGCAACCAGGGCAATCCAGACCGCGGCACTTCCGCAAACCATCTGGATGAATCGGAAGCGGTAGATCATTTCGCGATGTCCCGCCCCTTCTAGAATTGCCAGCGACGGTGCAAAGAAAACGGAAATCGCGGCAAGGGGAACCAAAACAACCAGCGGCCATTGCCAACCGCCGGCAAGGTCGCTGCTGGAAAAGGTGTACCAGCCGAAAACCAGGGCCGACAGCGCGAACAACACACTGGCCGCGGCGAACCAGCGATTCGAGGCGCGAATCAGTTCGCCCATGCGGCCATCGGCCGACGCCTGGGCCGATTCGTCCTGCGATCCAGCCGCCGCGTCATGGGCGGCGCTGGCATGACCGGCGTGGCTGATCAGAACATTGAGCAGTCCGAGTTCAAAAAACGCCTGGATTCCAATGACCGGGATGAACGCGTAGTAGATTCCCTGTTCATCCTCGCTGAGTGCCCGAATGATCAAGGCGATCGTGATGGGGCCCGACACCGCTTGCCAGAAGCGCGAAGAAAGCGCGTAGGCAAGCGGCCTGTCCAGCTGCATACGTTCGGCGAGTTTGCGAAGCATCACGTTGGAAGGTAGCCGACCGATCACTCGGCGAGTTCAGGAAACACGCCCTCGTCCAAGTTCATTCGGCGCACGATCGACCGCAGCCGGATCTGAAAATCGCTCTTGTAGTTTGCGACCTGCTGTTCCGTCAGGCTGGTCTTGGCAGCGACCTCTTTGTTGGGCAATCCGCGCACAAACAACAATTCGATCACCCGAAGCTTGGTCCAACCATCACTACTTTTCCAACGTTGGATTTGTTCGGCGATTGCTTCCCGGACGGCCGATTCTTCGATTTCTTTTCGTTCCACGCTACGAGCGATGCTGCTGGCGACCCGATCGCCGCCCACCGGTTCCATCTGTCCGCCGGAGCTGCTGCCGCGGCGATGCATCTGGATCGACGGCCGGCGCCCTTCGCGGCGCAGATGATCGGTCATCTTGTAGGCGCAAATCGAAAACAGGTAACTTTCCAAAGATCGCGCACCGTCATAATTCGGCAGGCTGATCAGAAAACCGACAAACGCCTCTTGGACGATGTCTTCGCTGGTGGCACGATTTCGAATACGGCTGTCGGTGTAGGCCATCAATCGACCTTCGTAGCGGTCGATCAGTGCTTGCCAGGCGTCGGAGTCTCCGTCGCGAATTCTTTCGACTAGATACGAATCGGCTTCGCCGGAATCTGAATGTGATGCAGCCATACCCCCAGGCTAACGATGATTCGATCCTGTTCCCAGTCGGATTGCTCCGAATTTTCGTTACGCCCCAGCAAATAGTCGGCCACTTCGAGACGAAAATCAGGTGAAACGGCGCCCCGTTGACAGCGTCGCCGGCATCCCCGTTTTTCTACACTTTGCCTTGAGTTTTGAATCCCAAACGCGTCAGAATTCTTTCCGCTGCGACTTGGGGAGCAAAGTGTTTTTCGACCCATGCTCGTGAGGCGGCTCCGGCTTGGCGGCACTGAGCATCTTCCCCCAGCAACCGTTGCAACTGCTGACAGACCTCCTGAGGATTGGTTGCCTGACAGATGGCGGAGGGTTCGCCCAACATCGGCTCGAAAATTTCCGGCCGTCCGTTGGCGATCACCGGCCGGCCCACCGCCATCGCTTCCAATCCGGCCATGGCAACGATTCCCTGGCCAAACTGTTCAAACACCACATCGGCAAGCTCGTACTGGTCCCACACTTCGGCTTGAGTCATTTCGTCGTGCCAGGTAACCAGCGGCGTGAGCCCTTCGGCCTGCACCAGGTCGACCGTCTCCGCGACGTGTTGTCCTTTGCGCACCAGGTGAATGTCCAGCGGCATTTCGCTGCGCCGATAGAATTCGCCCAACCCCCGGATCATGATATCCGAACCTTTGTAGTCCAGCGAAGAGTCGCCCGGTTGCTTTCTTCCTTTCCAGGTCAACCGCGTGGCGCAAAACGTTCTGGGCCGGGGATTGGAGTGAAACGGTTTGGCCGGCAATGCCTGGACATCCGCCATCAAAAAGAACATCCGCCGCTCGTCGCTCACATCCAGATCATCCAATAGCGCATCGTTGCTGGGGATCAAACCGCGGGCAAAGTGGAACACCAAATCGGCGCGCCGCACTCCCTGGCGCTGAAGGTGCAAGATTCGCCGCCAAACCCAACGTCCCCACAACTGTTTCAGGGGATTGCGCGTGGTCATGTCGGCGATCACCCGGCGACCGCTATCGGGCTGGCAGTAGTACGAAAGGTCGCTGCCGGTGATCAGCGCCAAGTAGGGACAGCGGATGTTGCCGGCCAGGCTGATTCCCAGGTCGTTCAACACCACGAAATCACAATCCCGCAACAATCGAATCACGCGACGCCTTTTCGACCCGGCCGAAACAAAATCGGCGGCGTCGGTGATGGCGATCTCGTGTATCCAATCCGGATAGGGATGGTCGACGTCGGCGTATCGGAATTCAGGCCGATGTAACTTTTCGCTGCGATTGACGACGAACACCACCTGGTGTCCCAATTCTCGAAACGCCCTTGCCAACATGAAGGGAAAATTGTTGGTGTTGCCAAAGAAACCAATCTTCATGGAACGGCGATCAGGTCAGGAGACTGGCTTTGTAGGAACTGTCCCGATTGGGGACCCACGTTGGCGATCAAATCCAGCACGCTGACTGCACCGATGAAATCGCCCCACAACTGTGGATAGGGCAAGTAGTCGTAACTCTTGAATTCCAGGCGAATGGAATGTTGCTGGAATTGCTGCTGGTCCAAATAATCGCGGGCCGCCGGTCCGCTCAGGTAGGCCGTTGCACCGATCTGCGTCAGCAAAGCGATCAATCGCTCGGTCTTGCTGCCGGTGGTGTGGTACTGACGAGAATCGACGATCGGCGTTTGAATGTCCAGGTAATCACAGATCATTCGTATCAGCCGCGCATTCAACGGACTCAGACGCCCAGAATCCTCGTTCACACCCTCCCTCCATAGCTGCATCGCGTCTTCAAAGTAGGGAGCTGGTTGGAGCGATTCGGTCAACCGTGCCAGGTGATCCTGTTTCCACAAGGGAGGGCTCGTCGCGATCGGTACTCGGTCAATTGCCGGTTTGCCGTGAACGGAAACGGGGACGGTCAACCACTTCAACCCATCGGCCGTTTTCACCTGGTTGCGGTTGCGCCAACTGCCTTTGCTGTACTGAACGACATCGTAAAGCACGAACAGATCGACGCTTTGGATAAAATCGAAATATCCGCGCCAGGGAAGGTAACAGCTTTGAATCACACCAACGCGCATCGTCTGCCAAACGCGAACTCACTCGCGGTCCTTGAAGTCTTGAACCATGTCGGCATAGCTGCGTCCGTCTTCCGGCCATCGCGTCTGTTTCCAGTCGGGACATTGCTCGCAGAAACTGTGATCACCGTAACAGTTCGTCAAATGGGCTTCGCGTAATCGCCGATAAAACTCCCCTTGCCACGTTTCGGCGATGGTGGTTTCGCGGTAGTCGGCAATGGCCGATCCGTTGACCCAATCCACTGGGCAGAACGCCAACATGCCGCGGGGGTTCAAGATCATTCGTTCCCAGGGGTACAAGCAAGCACGGCGCGGCTGCGAATCGTTGGCGCTGCGCATTTGATCGGCAAGCTGGACCAGGGAACCGGCGTTGGAATGCATGCGGCGAATGACAACATAATCGGCCCCTTCGTCTTTCCAGAAACGTTCAAAGTCATCGGTCTGGTCGGCGTTTTGCGGCTGTTCAATGTAGCTGACGACGACTTTCGTTTTGCAACCCGGTGACTTCGACATCTGAATCAGCCGCCGCACGTTTTCTCGCGTCACGTTCAAGTCTCCTTTGACGCGGATTTGTGCGTACGTTTCCGGCAGCAACGCATCGATGCTGACGTCGATGATGTCGACTTCCGTGGCCATCAGCTTTTCCAGTTTTCCACCTTGGTGAAGTGTCCCGTTGGTGGTGACGGTCACGGCGGTCCCGGAGTTCCGTACCGCGTACTGAAGCATCTCGAAGATATCGACATGCAGCAGCGGTTCGCCTTCGCCGGTGAATCGAACGTACTGGCACGCACCTTTGCCGGCTTGCGAGATTTCGTCAATCGCTTTGTTGCTCAAGTCCGGATCGAGGCGCCGTCCGCTATAAACTTCCGAGCGTTTGAACTGTGGGTGGGGGCAATGCACGCATTCCAAATTACACAACTCGGTCGAGTCGATGACGATTTGCGAGGGAAACGCGGCGCTCAAACGACCACCGAATCCGTACTTTGCGGCGGATTGACCTGGTTGGTTCATCGGGCAGCTTGCTCCAATATCTCTTGAAGATGGTCGCAGACTTCATCTGCATCTTCGCATGTCATACTCGGACTGATCGGCAAGGTCATGATACGATCGGCAATCTGCTGGGTAACCGGCAAGCGAGTTTCTCCCAGCCGCCCAACATAGTATGGCATCTGATGCAAAGGGGCGTAGTGAATCGTTGCCCCGATGTTTCGTTGCCGCAACTGGGCCAGGATCTCGTTGCGGGTTGCCCGGAGTTTTTCCAGCGGAAGCAGCACCGAGAACAGATGATGGGCGTGTGCCGCGTCAAAACAGCTCCGCTGCCAGCCCAGTGGCGGCGTCAGATCGCTCAAACGATTCTGATAGTGATCGACGATCTGCTGCCGGCGCTGCTGCAACTGCCCGAACCGGCGCAATTGAACTCGGCCAATCGACGCTTGCAGATCGGTGTAGTTTGCCTTGAATCCAAGCTCGGTTGACGGTGTCCACATCACCATTTTGGGATCGCGAAACCGTTGCCAGGCGTTGGCCGCCTGGCCATGTTGACGAAGCGTCTGCAAGCGGTCGACCAGGGAGGAATCCGCAAGCGCAACGGCGCCCCCGTCGGCGGTGGAAAGATTCTTGTTGGCATAAAAACTGAAACAGGTAGGATCGCCCGATGAACCGACCGCGCCACCGTCGGGATACTTTGCACCCAGGGCGTGGGCGGCGTCTTCCACGATCGCGGTTGCATCGGGGACCGCGCTGCGAATCGGTGCCGTATCGATAGCCAATCCTCCGAAATGGACAACGATCACCGCCTTGGTTCGCGGCGTCATTTTGGCCGCCACGGTTTCATGGCTCAGGCAGAGAGACTGCGAATCGACGTCGGCAAAAACAACATCGGCGCCCAGGTAAAGTGCAGCGTTGGCAGTGCTGCACCAGGTCAGGCTGGGACAAATCACTTCGTCACCAGGACCGACTCCCAAAGCCGCCAGCGTCAGATGAAGCGCGGTGGTGCAGGAGCTGACCGCAACGACATGGGACGCGCCAGTGTAAGTGGCAAGTTCCTCCTCGAAGGCCAACACCTCCGATCCCATTCCCACCCATCCGGAACGTAAAACGCGAGCAACGGCATCGATTTCTTCTTCGGTGAAGTCGGGACGGCCGAACGGCAAATACTCGCGACGTCGCTCCAACGTGTCCTCCTGGGCTTTGCCCAAAAAAGGGGGCTGACCCTCTTCGGGCACAACATTTGTCAAAGAAAACCGCCACCGCCGCCCTCCAAAGGGTCCGACCCCTTTTTGGGGCAAAGCCGTCCTCTTGAAAAGAAGATTCACTTCAAAAAAAGGTTGGTGATCTTTGGTTTACGGCCGGCAGCGGTCGCCTGTTCACCTACCCGATTATCGTTTTTTGCGGCTTGGCTTGCAACGGAAGGCAATCGCCCTTTCGCCCAGCGATTGTCTGATTCGTTATGCTTTTCCGCAGTTTGCCGTCCGCCGTTTTCGTTTTTCCTGGCTGTCATGAGTATCGTTTTTGTTGTCGGCTCGGAAGATCAACTCAGCAGCGGCATGCCATGGTGCAAGAGGATCGCCCAAACCTCCGGAGCATCGATTCATGCCCTGGTGGTCGGCAGGGACAGCAAGGTCCTGCTTGAACATACCCGCCGAAAAATGTCGGATGAACTGGACCAGCCGATCGACAGTTTGGCGGTGGAAGCGGTCGAACCGGACCTGGAGGCGGTATTGCTGAAAACCAAGGCCGCGCGTTGCAGCACCCTGGTGATGGTTTACGGGTCCGACGCCTCGGAGTTGCAGCAACCGTTGTTCGAAAGTTGCCGCGCTCCCGCGCTTTGGCTGCAGGTCAGCGGTCCGCCTCCGGCGACGGCGACCCGCTTGTTTGCCGCGATGGCTCGCAACAATGCCACCACCTCTTCGGTTTCGGAGAAACTGTTCGGCTTCGAGCCGCCCGCCGTCTTGCCCGATCCGTTTGAAGGTGACGAGGAGCCTGTCGGCGAGGTCGTCGAAAAAGTGACCGCGGAAATCGATGCCAGTGCCAATCAGTTGGGCGACCTGGTGCTGGTTGGCATCGACAATCCCAGCCGCGAAGATCCGGTGTACGCGGTTGGTCTGAAGCTGTTGGAAAACAACTGTCCGACGTCGCTGGCGCTGGTTCACGATGGTGAATCGCTGAAAGAATCGCTGGGGGCGCAGATTCAGGATTGGGCCGCCTCGGTCGCACCACCGATGGTTCGCGAGCAGCGCCGACAGCTGTCGATCGACCTGGAGGAAGGCTCGAAACCGAATCTTGAATTCCTGGGGCTGATTTCCGCTTCTGCGATGCTGGCCGCCTTTGGGCTGCTGCAAGATTCAGCCGCGGTGATCATCGGAGCGATGCTGATCGCGCCGCTGATGACACCGATCTTGGGAGCGGGTCTGGCGCTGACTCATGGCAATCGTCCGCTGTTTCAATCGGCGCTGGTGACGATATCGATGGGATTCTTATGCGCCCTGATCGCCAGCGCGGCGTTCGGGCTGTTGGTCAGACTTTTGCAGGAGGGATTTCAGATTCCGCTCATGGAAGAGCTCGCCTCGACGCGAGAGATGTTGGCTCGCTGCCGGCCGTCTCCGCTCGATTTTTGTGTCGGGCTGGTCGGTGGCATGGCGGCATCGTATGCCAGGACAAGAAGTCATTTATCCAGCGCGCTGGCCGGCGCCGCGATCGCCGCTGCGCTGGTGCCGCCGATCGCCACGGCGGGATTGGAAATCGCCTTCGGAGAATGGGGGCGCACTCAACGGGGCGAAACACCCGTGCTGGGACCGCTGTTGTTGGTGTCGGTCAACGTGCTAACGATCATGATCGGTTCGTCTTTTATCTTGTGGGCGCGAGGCATGCGAGCGGATCGAAAGTTGCCAGCCAAAGCAAGATGGGCGCCACGGATGGTGGCACTGCTGATGCTGCTGGCATTGCTAGCGCTGGTTTCGGTAACGCTGCCCGCTTAGTCGCGCTTAGCCGGGAAGTCGGCGAGCTTTTTTTACGCCTTCGCTATTCGTGCTCGTACTCGTGCTCGATTCACAGAGAGATTTTTTGTCGGTGTTTGACGTGAGATGGGGGGAGTCGAGTACGAGTACCGCTGGCGCTGAGTACGAGCACGAGCACGAGTACGAGAGGCAAGTGGTGAGGGGGATCGATTCATTGTCGCGAGGAATACTTCATTTTGTACTTTTCGTACAACGTCGTGTGTCGGCTTCCCAAATCGACCACTCGTCCCTGGATGTACGCTGCGGTGACGTTGGTTTCCGTTTCCAAAATGTCACCGTCGGCGATGATCAAGGTGGCGTCTTTGCCAACGGTGATCGAACCGATCTGGCCGGCCACCCCAAGAACCTCGGCGGCCGACAGTGTGATTGCGCGAAGAGCTTGTTCGTGCGATAGGCCGTAGGCGACAGCGTTGGCCGCGTGATAAGGCAAATTTCGAGTCGCGGCGGCACCGCCCGGTGAACCCGATCCCGCACCGGCGATCGCAAATGCAACTCCCGCCCGATGCAGTCGCGCGGGCAAGGTGTAGGGCATGTCGTAGGGATCATCACGGCGTTTGGGCAGCCGATAGATCCCGTCAATGATGACGGGAACACGATACTGTTTCAGCAGATCGGCACATGCCTCGGCGTCGTAACCTCCTTGGATGACTAATCGCAGTTGCTGACTTTGCGAGTAAGTGATCGCCGATTCGATGGTCTCTTGCAGATCCGCTTCGGCAATCAGGGGAAGGTCTCCTGCGATCACCGGCAAAAGACTTTCCAGGCGAACGTCGGTGGGAGTCGTTTCAGGGTCCGATTGGCGTGCTCGGCCGTAGCGACGAGCTTCGTCAAGCAGCGCGTCGAGTTGCTGAAACTTCTCTTCACGCCGCTCGGCAAGTTCCTTGTCGTCGTTTTCCCTAGGCTGCATTGCACCCCAATCGACGTACAATCCGGCCGGAGCCAGCAGCGCCATCTCGGCAGCGGTCCAGCCATCCAGCTGTAGCACCGCCGCCTGACCTCGCAACCACCGTCCGCGAGGCGCCGTCATCGCCACCAACACACCCCCGGCGCGAGCGACCGGAATCAGTTCGCTGTCCGGGTTGACCGCGACCCAAGATCGAGCGTTCGGGTTCTCGTCTCCTCGTTCCGTGCGATCGTCCGTGGCGTCGACCGCGCTGATTTCCCGCAACCCGATGTCCGAGATCGATTCGATCAACCCTGGGTAGACATGTTTTCCACCGGCATCAATCTCGACCGTCTTGTCGGGTAGATCCAAATTCTTGCCCACCGCGGTGATCTTGCCTTTTTCAAACAACACCGAACCGTTTTCGATCACCGGACCGTCCACCGTATGAACCGTCGCCCCGGTGATCACGATCGGCCGCGTCTGCGGCGCACCGGGAATCTGATCGTGGCCGTCGGCAGCCGTCATCCATCCCAAGGTGATCCAGGCAGCAACAGTGATGGTTGTGTATCGGTTTTGTGAAGTTCGGTTCATCGGCTTTGCCCCGTGTGTTGGTGTCCCGCGTCGCCGTGCGCGGCGCAGAAGATGTCATGACGTTGCCAGCGGTCTTCCTCTTCGACTTCCTCCTCTTTCTTGCTCGATGCGCCGTCGTTTGCCAGTGCCTTCTGAATCAGGCGAGCTCGCAAAGCAGAATCACGCTGCCGTAATTCCTGTTCCGATTGCAAGTCAAAGTATTGGCGGCCGTCGATCCAAGTCTGTTCGCAACGCGTTAGCGTTGACAGAGGCCGCCGGCTCCAGATCACCAAATCGGCATCCTTGCCGGGTCGAATGGAACCGACGTGTTGATCGATGCGCAGCTGTTTGGCCGGGTTCAGAGTCACAAATTTCAATGCTTCCTCTTCGGAGACGCCGCCGTACTTGGTCGCCTTCGCTGCTTCGGCGTTCAAGTGTCTGCCCAGTTCCCGGTCATCGCTGTTGAACGAGACGATGACTCCGCGATCGTGCATCAGCGCACCGTTGTAGGGAATGGCGTCAAAGACTTCGAATTTGTACGCCCACCAATCCGAAAAGGCCGATCCCATGGCGCCGTGGCGGGCCATCCGATCGGCCACTTTGTAACCTTCCAAAATATGTTGCAGCGTGCCGATTTGAATACCGAATTCTTCCAGCACGTCCAATGTGGCAACAATCTCGTCCTGGCGATAACTGTGACAATGAATCCACCGCTGGCCACGTTGCACCTGGGCCAACGCTTCCAATTGCAAGTCCGTTCGCGGCGGTAGTGAGTCGTTGTCGCCGCCACGCCACCGCCGCCACGCGGCATCGTACTGCCGCGCCGCCAACAGCTGATCGCGAATGATCTGTTCGACTCCCATTCGCGTGTTGGGATACCTGGACGTGTTGCGTTTGACGTTTTCGCCAAGGGCAAACTTGATTCCGGGCGGCGCCTCTTTCATCCGCAGCCCATCCATCGTTTCGCCCCAACGCAACTTGATGACCTGATTCTGCCCTCCGATCGGATTGGCCGAACCGTGAAGGATGTTGGACGTTGTTAAACCTCCAGCCAGCTGGCGGAAAATGTTGATATCGCTGTTGTCGACGAAATCGCCGATACGCACTTCCGCCGTCACGGCCTGGCCCGATTCGTTGACACCTCCGTCGGTGCCCATGTGAGAATGGCAATCGATCAAGCCGGGCGTCAAATGCTTGCCACGAACATCGATCACGCGGCAACCGGGCGGTACTTCCAGATCCTGGCCCACTTCGACGATCCGGCCTTCGTTGATTCGCACGTCACCGTTTTCGATTTTTCCCGCTTCCTCGCAGGTCCATACCGTGGCGCCGCGAAACAGAATGTGCTCTGCTTCCGGCAAGGGTTGCGATCGTCCGTAAGCACCAAGCGGATAAAAAATCGGCGTGGAGAGCTCCGAGTCCGCAGCCGCTTCATCAACTGGCTCCGAATCACCATCCTCACTGGAATCTTCTTCCTCTTCCTTTTCCGTATCTTCGGGCGATGGATCCTCGATGAATCCAAGTTGTACTTTCGCCGTTTCACCATCGGGCAGCACGATGGAACCGAACAGCGTTAGGGTTTGGTCTTCGTCAACAACGGTCACCAAGTGCAAACGCGATACGCCTTCGGAAAGCGCAGGATCGGCTTCGTGAAGATTGACCGACGCGGTTAGGAAATCTCGTCCGCGAACGATGTCGGTCAACTTCGCGGTGGGCAGTTCGCTTTCCTCGCCGTCGTCTTGAACATCAGATGAGGTTGGGTCGGCGACAGATCCGATGAGGCGATCATCACTTCGCTTGAATTCCAAAACCAGGGTGGTGCCGCGGCCGCCGGAGCGAAAACGAAACGACCAATCACCCGTCAGTTCATCCACACCGATATCGCTTCGCGGCGTGACGATAAACTGTTCGCCAGCCACCCACGTTTCCATCACCTCTGTTTCCTCGGCGAACAGTTCTCCGTCGGAGATCACCAGGTTGGCCAACATTCCGGGTTCAATCCGACCGGCCACATCATCGATCCCAAGCAAACTTGCTGGCTGCGTGGTGAGCGCTTCCAGGGCGGCATCACGCGGCAATCCTCGATCGACTGCCACTTGCACTTGTTGAAGAAAGTTACCTTCATCCTCCAGTCCGTCGGTGGTCAAACAGATGGGCACTCCCGCCGCGTGCAGCCGCGCTGGGTTCTCCGGGGCAAGATCCCAATGCATCAAATCGCGCAGCGACGTCGCCCCCGCGCCACGAGCTGTTTTGACGTTGGGTGGATCGGGAAAGTTCACCGGCAACAAGATCGGCCGGTCGGTTGCGGCAATCTCATCCAGCTGCCGATACTCGCGTCCCGAACCTCGCAAAATCATTTTCAGTGAAAACTCTTGGGCGATGTTCTCGGCTCGGATTGCCATCCGTTCGTTGGGCGCATCGATCACGAAGGTGTCTCGATCGATCGCTTCGGACAATTCGGCCAAGGCAAGATTCGATTCCGGACGCGGCAAATGAGTGCGAGCGTTGTAGGCGGTCCAAACGTCGCGATACCAAAATGCGTCGTAGAGTGTTTGACGCAGCAGCGCCGTCGCACCCATGGGCGAATTCGGGTACGTAGACCGCGGTCCGTTTCGAGGCACCGTCAATTGCAGGTGGTGCCAGGCGTGATCTTCAAGAAGGGCGCGGCCGCCACTCGATTGACTCAGCAAAACCACGCTGCTGCTTCCTTTGACGATCCCGCCCCGCGGTGCAACCAGGCGAACGGTGATCCCCTGCGACCGAAGCTTCGTGGCCGACTCGATTGCGCCGGCAGCCACCGATCGTGCCGATCGATGCGGCGTGACGTAGTTGTTCCAATGCGCTGATTCTGTTTCGGGCAACGGCACATCGGCCTCGCCCCAAGCATCGATCAAGCCGGGATAGATCCAGCGACCGGTGCAATCGATCGACATCGCCCCCGCTGGAATCTCGACGTCGGTGCCAATCGCGGTGATCGAAGTGCCGGCGATCAAAACCGTTGCATTCTCGATTGCATGCCCTGGCCGCGTCACCACTCGGGCACCGACCAGCGCGTAGTCTCGCGGCCTGTTCTCGCGTAGGCCGACAATCGGCTCGGCCGCAACCTGGCTTTGCGCCGAAACCTCCGCGGCAAAGCAACAAGCCAACCCAACCGCGACCAGAATCCGTGTATCTATCATCCCCGATCACCATCCCCCATCGGTCACCCCCGTCAAACAACCCCGAAACATCTCCCCCGTCGCGGTAACCAGCATAATTGCCTGAGGCATAGGGCTGGTGGCCTGCCAGGAAGGGATGGACGTTTTTGCGACCCGGCAGGCCCACTAGGACTGGCCAAAAATTCGCCAATAGGTGAGCGCGACAGCGGTGATGGTGATCGCCGCGACGAGCTGCTGGATCGACATTTGAAACGGATCCGCGGGCATTTCCCGGTCCAACAGATCGTGTCGGGCGCGAGTGATCCAGGTCCAGGAGGCCAGCATCATCGCCGCCGCCGACCCGATCGCGATCCAGCGTCCAACGAGCCACTGGGAATCGGGCGAAACTCCCAACCAGGCGAGCGAGAAGATCGCCAGCACACAAAGAAATCCTTGTCCCCAGGCGGCCGCCGAGGTGACCAGTCCGTCCTGACACAACCACAACATGCGCAGCGCCACGATCGTTGCAAGCGGGACGACGATGGCCGCGATTTCCATCGCTGCGACACTCGCCGTCGAATCGCTGAACAGCATCACGACCCAGCCCGCCCACAGCACCAAGGAGAATCCGATCGGCAACATCAACAGCACACGGTCCAGCCGCGCAGGACGCCCAATCACCAGCGCCGTGGTGAGGGCAAGCGTTACCAACGCAAAGAGGTAAGGCCACAAAACGATCAAGGCGATCGCCCCTTGGCCCTGTCGAGCCGTTTCGGCCGCAACGGTCATCGGACCCACCGGCTGGTTACCACTTTCCGCCGTCTGCGGAACAAACAGGCAAACCAGCAGCGACAGACAGGCGACCCAATGTGCAATTGCTGTGGGCGAAAACGCCGCCAACTTCATCGTCGGCCGCGCGGGGTGTGTCGTCTCGATGCTGGCGGCCATCTTTCACCTCTATGGCTCAATCAACTCCAGCGCAAGAATGCTGACGTCATCCTTCGGTCCGTGAACGCGGCACCACTGGTCCACCGCCTCCTTGATATGCGCAACCGCGTCATCGATTGACATCCCACGGGTTTGGGAAATCAACTCCAGCATCTGCGGTTCGCCAAGCTCTTCAAGGTTTTCATTCATCGCTTCGGGAACGCCGTCGGAAAAAATGAACAACCGATCTCCCGCATCCAGCGCAACCGATTCTTCATCGTATTCGATGTCTTCCATCCATCCGATCGCAAATCCCTCGGCCGGAAGGACTTCCGGATCGCCTTTGCCACTGGGCAATCGAACTGGCGGAACATGACCGGAGGAAACGTACTTCAGGTTTCCAGTCATCGTGTCCAAGATTCCATAGAACATCGTGAAGTACAAATTTCCCTGGTCCTCCATCGGAAAACGTCGGTTCAATTCTCCGGCAACCACGGGCGGGGGAACGATGGTCGTTTGGTCTTGATCGTCAACACGAACCAGAATGCTGGAGGTGGTGGCTTGGGCGGTCAGCGATCGGGCCACCGTGACGCTCAACAAAGACGACGGCACGCCATGTCCGCTGACATCGACGACGTACAACGCCATGTACCGATCATCCAGCGGAAAGAAGTTCAAAAAGTCACCCGCCAGTTCGTCGCAGGGGATGTAACGCCAGGCGACTTCGACGTTGTGCAGTTCGATATCGCCGGCCGGCAACAGGGAATGTTGAATTCGGGCGGCGGCATCCAAATCGCGGCTCATCCTGGCGTTGTTGGCTTCCAACTGCGCGTTGAGGTCTTGTAAGACTTCGTTTTGCCGAGCCAGTTTGTCTTTGCTGTGAGACAACTCTTGGTTGACCCGGATCAGTTCGGTGTTCTTTTCTACCGCGTTCTCGAACGTACTGATCAACAGGTTCAAAACTTGTTGCCGGCCCGATTGAACGCTATATCGTTTGCCGCGCAGGGTGACTTCCAATGCGGCGGAATCGTCAACGTGGGCATGGTCGATCGGCGTTTGCAGCAACGAGTCGATCCGCGACAACAGGTATTCGGTTTCGTAGGGCTTGGTGACGTAGTTGTCGGCCCCCGCCTGCAATCCTTCGATGATGTCCTGGGGATCGGCAAGCGTGCTGAGCAGGACGATCGGAATCTGCCGCAATTGTCGATCGGCCTTTACCGCCCGGCAAAGTTCGTAGCCGTCCATGTTCGGCATTTCGATGTCGCTGATGATCAAATCGGGAGGATCCTCTTGGATCAGCGCCAGCGCCAGATTGCCGTCGGCGCCGTGTCGCACGTCGAATCCAGCACTGACCAAACGCTTCTGAAGCATTTTCGCCTGAATGCGGCTATCTTCGGCGATCACGATTCGAGTGGAAGCGTTGGAATCCACGTTTGCTTTCATCCTGATTGGCAAGGATCAAATTCGATGGCAAGACCACTTCTATCATAGCCGCCGTCGACACCACCTGCGGCGATACAATGATGTTTCATTTCCGTGCGATCACGGCCCACAAGCCCGCCACTCCCGCCGGCCCGCGAGTATCAACATGAATCTTCGAATCGGTTTCGTTTTGGCAGCACTGCTTCTTTGGATGTCTCCGGCATTTGCCCAGCCATCCCATCAGGAGGCTGTCGATGCGATGCACCGCGCGGTCGATTTTTTTCGCCAGCAGTGCGCCGCCGAGGGCGGATATGTTTACCAGTGGAGCGATGATCTTTCTCGCCGCGAAGGGGAAGGAAAAGTTGGACGAACCACCGCCTGGATTCAACCGCCGGCGACTCCCAGTGTCGGCGACGCGTACTTGCAAGCTTATCATTTGACTGGCGACCCGCAGCTGATCGAGGCCGCCAAAGAAACCGCCGCTGCGCTGTTACGGGGACAGCTGCGTTCGGGAGGCTGGGACAACAGAATCGAATTTGCACCCGAAGACCGGCGAAGGTACGCCTACCGTGTTGATGACACCGCGGGCGACAAACTGCGCAACACGACGACGTTTGACGACGACAAGTCACAGTCCGTCATCCGGTTCCTGATGCGTTTGGATCAAGAGTTGAATTTCGAGGACCAGGCGATCCATGAGGCGACACTGTATGCCCTGGATGGAATGCTGAAGTCGCAGTATCCCAGTGGCGCCTGGCCTCAACGCTACGCCGAGTTTCCCGACCCGGCGGAGTATCCCGTGTTGAAGGCTTCTATTCCCGATCAATGGCCGCGCGAGTTCTCCGGTGAAAAGTATGCTGCCTACTACACGCTGAACGACAACACCCTGGCCGACTTGATCGTCACCGCGCTGGACGCGTGGCAGATCTATGGTGACGAAAAATATCTGAAAGCAGCGGAACGGGGAGGCGATTTTCTGTTGCTTGCCCAGCTGCCCGAACCCCAACCGGGTTGGGCGCAACAATACAATCGCCAGATGCATCCCGCTTGGGCGCGAAAGTTCGAACCGCCCGCAGTGACCGGCGGTGAATCCCAAGGCGTGATGCGAACGTTGATCTTGCTCTATCGCCGTACCGCCGCTCACAGTGAAAACGCCCAGCGATTTCTTGAGCCCATCCCCCGTGCGATTCGCTACTACCGCAGTCTGCTGCTGGAGGATGGAAACCTGGCCAGATTCTATGAGCTGGGCACCGATCGTCCGCTGTTTTTGACCAAGGATTACAAGCTCAGTTATTCACCGAACGATTTGCCGACGCATTACGCGTTCATCGTTGGCTCGAAGCTGGATCGTATTGAAGCGGAGTGGAAGAAAGTTCGCAGTACGCCGGTCGAGAAGCTTTGGAGTCCTCGCCGGGTTCAGCCGCCGAGCGCTTCGCGAAGCCTTGGCAAACGGGCTGGGGAGATCATCGATTCGCTGGATGACCGCGGCGCCTGGGTCCAACAGGGGCAGCTGCGTTATCACGGCCAGGACGACCCGACCGACCGAGCCATTCGCAGCGCCACGTTCATCGACCGCCTAGAAACACTGGCACAATGGATCGCCGCCAACCAGTAGGCCGACTTGTCCCAAGTCGGCGAGCCTGTACGCAAAGAAACGCGGCCTACGAATCGAGCCCGCCTACCGGTACCGCGGGACGATCCAGACGGACCGAATCTTCCAGCGTCTCCAGCCGCTGTTCGATCTCCAGATGATAGCGCTGCAGCTTCTGCTCCAGCTCCAGGTTCTTGCGGTGCAGCCGTACCATTTCGGCCTTCATCGCGGAAAGATTATCGGCGCGACTTTTCGCGTATTTTTCAATCGAATTCTTTTCGACCTGAACCTGGGCAAAGTCCTGCTCCAACTTCAACTTCGCGTCTTGGTTGACACCGATCATCTGGACCGTTTTGGCAATCGCTTCGTCAAGAACCTGCTTTTCAAACGCCAATTCCTCTTTGCGAATTTCCAGTTCGGCCAGACGCAGGCGGATGCGGCGGAGAATGTAGCGGTAATCGTTTGGCGGCCGGATGTAGTATTGGTCGATCAATCGGGCGATGCCTTCGTCGATCAATTCGTTCGCCGCTTCCTCTTTCAACAACACCTGATCGCCCACGTTGAAAGAAGCCATGTCGCCTCGTTGCAAACGGCTATCGACAGCTCGGCCGTTGCCGTCAAAGAACCCTTCGAAGAGTGCGCCGCGCTGTTCGGGGCTGTCGACTTCGATGGAGTGTTTTTTCGTGAACTCCAGCTTCACCCAGCGGCTAAGTGGTGGATCGTCCTGCGTCGCGCGGCTGCCATCGCGAAGGTACTTTTGGATTGTTTCTTCTTTCACTCCCTGGCCCAACACGCGGCGGACCAGGTCTTCGTCGACGCGTCCGAAATAAGCATCGTCGTTGGGAACACTTCCTTCGGCAATGAACGGCATGTGTCCGTCCAACGGAAGCATCTCGTACAACGACCAGCTTTGAGCTTGTTGGATCACCGCCATCTGTCGTTGGTTACGAGGCGACGTCGGCGAGATGGTGACTTGGGTCGGCGTGCTGGCGGTGACGTGAAACTCACCTAGGAAAACTGTCGGCACTGTCGCTTGAATGCTCGGATCAGGTTGCTCGGCGAAACCATAAACGACCAACGTTTCCGGAATCAGCGGACTGGGTGGTGCGGCCGCGGCGTCGGCGTCTGCATCGTCGCCAGCCAATCCAGCCAGCGCCGGATCCTGAGCAGCGGGTTGTTGCTGCTGCACCAAAGTGATGTTGTTGCCGTTGATGTTGGTCATCCGCATGTCGCGCCAACGACGACCCGCCTCGAGCGCGATCTCGGACAACCGCTGAGTCAATTGGGTGATCCCTTCGGAATTGACATCCGATGGATCACCGTACTTCAAAACTTTGTGTTCCACCTTGATGCGGGCGACCCGCTCTTCCAATTCCTCTTTCTTTTTGTGCCAGGCGGAGCGGCTGCCCAACACACCGGCGGTGGGAAAGATCAGTACGACGGCAAGCAGCATCGTGAAGATGGTGGGAACAATCTGGTACCAGCGCCAATCTTTGGCCGCTTTCCAAACGAGCACAAAGAAAGCGATGACCAAAACGACCAGCAAACCGAGAATTGCAAACTTCATGATCGTTTTGTGTTACCACTGGTGGTGGAGGAAACGTCCTCCGGATACGGCAGCTGGAACGGCCTTCGTCGGCCGCTCCGGGGCTTCAGACAAGCAGGAAAAATACCCAAATGAATATTAAGTTGGGCAAATTGTACCGTCAAGCTTTTCTCGCGATTCACGCCTAAAGTCGGGCAATTCGCCCCTTCTACCCCCCATTGGCGACATCCGCTTGTCCGGTCGAACAAAGGTGCAAGACCACCTCGCGGCGAAGTCGCTCTGGCGCTACGACCGGCACGACCGCTACCAACCGACCCGCACTCCGGGCTACCTGCTGGTGTAACCCGACATACCGGTCAAGGCCGACCGGGCGGAGCACCGAAGTCGATACCGATGGAATCGGCAGTGCCCCTTGTGCCGATTGTCCCTGCTTCCGCAGTTTCCCACTTCCAAGCGATTGCACAGTCCATGAACACCCGGCCGGCGCTTCTTTCGATCGTATTTGTGATGACTGCCGTCGCGATCACTGGTTGTCATCGCCAGTACTATCGCAAACAGGCTGACTGCGAGGCCTACTCGTTGTTGGACGAGAAATCCAGCCACGTGGCTCGGCCGCCCAATACGCCGCTGCGGATCGAAGTCGACCGCCGCAGCCGAATGTTCAATCCCTTCGATTTGGACTTTCAGCCGATGCCGCTGGATGATCCGGCGTCATGGAAATACATGCAGTGCGTGGACGGCCGCCGCGGGTACCCAATGTGGGAAGCGGCCGGCGTGACCAACACCGCCGAAAGCCCCGACTGGTGGCAGTTTCTGCCGCTGGACGACGATGGCGTGTTGGTCTTGAACGCCGAAAACGCGGTGCGAATCGCGCTGCTGCATTCGGCCGACTACCAGCGACAGGTGGAACAGCTGTACTTTTCGGCTCTGGACGTCAGCACTCAGCGATTTCAGTTTGACACCCAGTTCAACGGCGGATTGGCAAACTCGCTGACCGCACTGGGCCGACAACGAGGCGGCGGACAGAGCAGCACGCAGTACCAGCTGGGGCCCAGCGGAGTGTCGATGAACCGCGCGTTTGTCAACGGCGCCGACCTGGTGGTGAATTTTGCCAACAGCATTGTTTGGGAACTGAGCGGACCTGACACACGCAGTCCGCTGACGTCGACGGTGATCGACTTTTCACTGCTGCAACCGCTGCTTCGTGGTGCCGGACGCGATCGGATCATGGAGCAGCTGACCCAATCCGAACGCACGTTGCTGGCGGACGTGCGGGCGTTCGAACGGTTTCGACGTAGCTTCTTCCTGAGAATCACAACCGGCCGAGGGCTCGAACTGGGGGCCGACGGCATTGTCCGCGTCAATACGGGAGTGGTCGGCGGTGCAGGCGGCTACCTCGGTTTGCTGCAAACTCAACTTCAGATTCGCAACCAGGAAGAAAACATTGCTCGCCAAACCGAATTCCTGTTGTTGCAACAAGACAACTTGATCGAGCTGCTGACGAAAATCCCTGACGATTCCGGGCAGATCATCAGCGAACGGCTGCAGATCGCCCAGGCGCAAAGCCGCCTGTTGACGTCGCAAACTTCGCTCGTCAATCAACAAACCAACTACCGCCGCGCACTCGATGCGTTCATGCGAGATCTGGGGCTGCCGCCCTACATTTGCGCCCAACTGCAAGATCCCATCCTGGACCAATTCCAGTTGATCGATCGTGAACTGCTGCTGCGACGCGAGCAACTGAGCAGCCTGCGGGCCAGCGTCGGCGGCATCAATGTCGCACTGCTGGAACTTGGCGAAACGACCAAGGATCCCGAAACGGGTATTCCCGAAACCGCGATCGCTTGGACGCCCCAATTGCAGCAATTGCTGGAACAGTTGCAGATCGAATTACAACCGCTTAGCGATTTCAACCGCTTGCTGGCCGAACAGGATTTGCCCACCGTCGCCGCCGCGATCGAATCCTTCGAAGAGTCTCTTCCCCAACGCCAAAAACAGAACGCCGGCCTGCAACAGCTGTATCAGACCGAACGGCAAAGCGTTTGCGCGTTGGTCGGGGTTACCGATATCGACGAATCGATTTTCGAGCTGAGCGAACTGACCGAGCTGGGCAATGAACTGAGAGGTACCTACGCCGAATTGGAAATGCGGCTGCAGACCTACCAGGGCCAGATCGAAGAACTCCAGCAGAGGCTGAACCAACTGATGGCCGATGGACCGTCGGAAACGGACCCGGTCAAACTGGCGGACACCTTGCGCGACAATATCATTCTCTTTTCACAGGACCTGTTGGCCGCGCTCAGCGATGATGTGCTGGTCGTCCAGCTGATCCAGGCCCGCGCCAGGACCGAAGGCGTGTTGCTGCCGGAAGTCGACATCGATCCAGCTTCCGCGTTCGAGATCGCTCGCAAGAACCGCCGCGACTGGGCCAACGCTCGCGCCGCCCTGGTCGATTCCTGGCGGGCCATCGAAGTGGTCGCCGACCAGCTGGAAAGCAGGCTTGACGTTGTCTTCGAGGGTGACCTGCAAAGCATCGGCGATCGTCCCTTTGATTTCCGCAGGAACGGACGATTGCGCGTCGGCTTGGAATGGGACGCACCGATCACGCGAATCCAAGAACGCAACGACTATCGGGCGCAGCTGATTCGATACGAACAAGATCGGCGAGCCTACTACGCGTTTGAAGACGACATCTGGCAGTTGTTGCGATCGGAGATCCGGCAGTTGCAAGCGAACCGCTACAACTTTGAATTGGGACGCCAGGCGATTCGTATCGCGGCCGCCCAAATCGAACTCAACGGCGACATTCGAACTTTGAACGAGGCGCGCGGACGGGCGACTGGTCCGACCGCTGCCCGTGATGCCATCGACGCGTTGACGGACTTGCTGAACGCCCAAAACAATCTGTTGAACATTTTTGTGAACTATGAAGTGATCCGCCGTGGCTTGGACTTCGACCTGGGCACGATGGAACTGTCTCCCGAAGGATTGTGGATCGATCCGGGCGCCATTTCACCCGACAACTTGTTGATGCTGCCGGGCACGACGTCCGACGGAATGATCGAATGCAACTGCAACGATTGCGGTTTGCCCTACAATCCGTTGCCGCCCGAACCGACGTTCAATCACGGGCTGCTGCCCGTTTCCCACACCGATGAAGGGGAAGACGACGGGGACATGACCGAAGCGGAGGTGATTGACGCGGAAGAATTGCCGCCGCCGGTCGATTCGTACGAGGGGGCTTTGCCCAGTCCGGTGCACGTCGACCCGATGCCGATCGATCAGCAGTTGCTAGAATCGGATGAGTGATGCGGTTGAGGCGGAGCTGATCGTTACAAAGACGTTACACCCATAACCGCCGCCGCGGTTTAGGGTGAACAGAGCCCCGCTGCCGACGATGCCGAAATCCCAACGGTTTGGCATGAACACTAGTCCTCCATGCATTTTGACGGTCGAAGATGATCCCGCCATTCGTCGCGGGATCGTCGATTCTTTAAAAGCAAGCGGGTATGTCGTTTGGCAAGCCGATCGCGCCGACCTGGGAGCCGACATGGCGGTCGGGCGCCCTTGCGATCTGGTACTGTTGGACCTTGTGCTGCCCGGCGGTGACGGGATGCAGGTGCTGACACAGATTCGGCAACAGAAACCGACTTTACCGGTGATCATCTTGACCGCTCGTGGTGAAGAAAATGACCGGGTCCGCGGTTTACGGTTGGGTGCCGATGACTATGTCGTCAAACCGTTCAGCGTCGACGAACTTTTGGCTCGCGTGGAAGCGGTGCTGCGCCGTTCACCCGCCAGAGCGACCGTGCGGCCGATGCTAAAGTTGCCGCAGGGAGAAATCGATTGGAACACTCGCGAGGTGGTGCACTGCGACGGTGATAGGCAAACACTTTCGGAACGGGAACTGGCGTTGCTGGATTATTTGGCCCGACACCCGGGACGAACGATCGATCGTGACGAACTGCTGCGCGGTGTGTGGCAGATTGATGCCAAAGGCATTTCCACTCGGACGGTAGACATGCATGTCGCTCGGCTTCGCGAAAAACTGCGGCGAGTGTGCCAGCAGATCGAGGTGATCAAAACCATTCACGGCCGAGGTTACACCATCGAGCCAAGTCTGGTTTGCCAACAAGCCGGCGGCAGCGAGCCTTCGCCGCAGAAAGCCGGACCATGAAGCTTCCCTACTCCATCACCCAGCGGCTGACTCGACCGTCAACGCTGTGGCTTAGCTTCGCGTGCGTGGTGTTGTTAACGACTTTGGGGTTGGCCGCACTGTCGCTTCACGTGTTGCGTCTAAGTCGGCAGCAAAGCGAAAGCACTCGGCGAGAAGACATCCAACAGAACATCCGAGTCGCACTTTGGCGGCTCGATTCTCGTTTAGCGCCCTACGTGGCCACGATTCACGATCTGTCGGGCGGGCCGCGGCCGGAGGGCGCGAAAGGGGTCTTTGTTCTGCAACGATTTCGAGTGCAAGGATTTCAGGAATCTGGAACCAAGGGAACGCAGTTCAGTTACGGGCCCGTCACGACCCCAGCCGACCAGGTTGTTCCACGTTCATCGGCAACCGATAGCGACCAGCAGTGGCAGCAGCTGGAAAAGTCCATTCCCGTTCAGCAGTTGATGTCGGTCGTCAATGAGCTTCATCCCGAAGACGCGTTCGAGCCCATCGTGCGTGATCAACCAGGCCAATCGCTGGTTCAAAACTATCGAGGCTTTCCGGAAGCCGCCGATGAGCTGAGCGGACGCGAATTGGACAACCGAAGCATCGTCGTCCAGCGGCAGGTGGCGGCGAACAGCCCCGAACAACAGCTTCGCCAGGCTTCTCGTGATACCGCATTTCCCGATCTCGGTCCGACGCAGTTGATTCCGGTTTGGGTTGACGGCCAACTGGTGATCGTTCGAATTGGGCCGCGCGGATTCGTCCGGACGTTGGATGGTGTTTGGGTCGACTGGCAGGCTTTGCAGGAGTCTTTGTTGGCCGATGTTGCCGATCTGTTACCCGCTGCCACTTTGAACTCGGTGCTTCCCGATGAGACGTTCGATCCATCCAGGACACTAGCTGCGCTGCCGGTGATGATCGTTCCCGCCCCGATCCAACGGCTGAATTCCGCCTGGTCAGCGACGCATACCGCGCTGTCGCTTGCCTGGTTAGCGCTGTTGACCGCTTCGCTGATCGCCGCTGTAGCACTCAGCCGGATGATTTCGTTGAGCGAACGTCGCGCTTCGTTCGTGTCCGCGGTGACCCATGAACTTCGTACGCCGCTGACAACGTTTCGTCTCTACAGCGACCTGTTGGCCCGTGAAATGGTCGCCGATCCGGCTGACCGCCAGGAGTATTTGCAGACGCTGCGCCGCGAAGCGGATCGCTTGACTCATCTGGTCGACAACGTGTTGCGTTATTCTCGATTGGAACGCACTTCCAAGTGTCCCGAACTGGAATCGGTCCAGCTTTCCCAATGGGTCGATCGCATCACGCCGCGGCTTCGCGATCGGCTTTCGTCGGCCGCGATGGAGCTGATCGTCTCTCAATCGGGCAACGGCCAGTGGAAGACCGACCCGGCGGCGATGGAACAAGTTGTCTTCAATCTGATCGACAACGCGGCGAAATATGCGGCGCGGGCCGACGACCGGCGCGTGCACTTGAACGTGGAAATGACCGAATCGATGGTGAGAATCACCGTACTCGATCATGGGCCGGGGGTGCCGAACCACCTGCAGTCGAATGTGTTCAAACCTTTTTCGAAATCGGCGGAGCGCGCTGCGGAAACCGCTTCGGGTGTCGGACTGGGGCTCGCGCTGGCGCGGCAAACCACCTCTGCGTTGGGGGGCCGATTGAAGTATCAGCAGGCACGCGATGGGGGGGCGTCGTTTACTCTAACTGTTCCGCGCCAAGACAACTGAGTGCCGAATCGTCTTGCGAGCCGGGAACGCAGCGAGATATAAACTCGATCGAACGTTCCGTAGCGACTGGTGTGCTGCGAACCGATCACTCCAAGCGATTTCCAGCAGATCGCTGGCCCATCCCACCTGAAACCGTTTCGCGCAATTATATCGACGGGGGCAACGTCATGGCAGCATGCAGACAGGTGCCGGCAAGTAAGCTTCCCATCGGCGCAAAACTTCGCTCGCCGATCGCCGACCCTCAAAATCCGAATGTCAGGTTGCTAACGGCCGGCGTCACCATCACCGCCTCTTTCTTGGAAAAGCTGGCGGCGCGCGGCATCACTTCAGTGGTGGTCAGTCAGCGCGATCTGGCCATCATGAACACCTTCAAGCCACAGGGCCGGCGAACCAAAGTTCCTCCGCCACATCATTATGTTCAGTCGCTGCGGGTGAACGATCACACCAAAGAAATCGACAAACTGGTTCACAGTGACGGCGCGCTGGAAATAGACGAGATCGAGTCGCCGCTGGCGGAGCAGATTCAGCGGCCGGTCGATTGTCCCTACGCCGATGGATTGACGAACCAATGGGCCGCCGACAACGATCGCCAAGTCGAAACACTGGGCGAGTTTTTTGACGATACCGTGAACGGTTCCGGCGCGCAAGTCGAACCTTTGCGAGAGCACTGTTTAGACATTCTTGATCGGTTGAGCGAAGATCCCGATGCGCTGGTCTGCCTTGCCGGCGCGCCCTACGAGTCGGAGTATCCGTCGCGACACGCGGTTCACGTGGCCAGCATGGCGATCGCGATCGGTGTGGAGATGGGCCTGGACAAGCCGAATCTGATCGACCTTGGCATCGGTTGCCTGATCCACGACATCGGAATGCAAAAGGTGGGAGTCGCTCAATTCCAGAATCGTTCGACGGTCACGGCGGGGCATCTGCGGCAGCTTGCCGATCATCCCGTGCACACGGTGGAAATCGCCGGCAAGTTTGCTCCGCAGATTTCGACTTCCTCCAGGATGGTTGCCTACCAGATTCACGAACGGCTTGACGGCAGCGGATATCCGCGCGGCCGTCCGGCGGAAAAGATTCATCCGTTGGCTCGCATTGCGGCTGTGGCCGATTCGCTGGTCGGCATGCTGTCACCGCGGCCGCATCGGCTGGGAATCCAAGGTTACTATGCAATCAAGCAGTTGCTGGAAGATACCAAGGAGGGCAAATTCGATCCGCGCGTCGTTCGAGCACTGCTAAGAGTGACGTCGCTTTATCCGATCGGCAGCTGCGTCGATTTGTCAAACCAGCACATTGGGCGAGTGATTCGAGCGGGTGGTTCGCAGTACGACAAGCCGACGATTGAAATGTGGTCGTCGGATGACCTGGGTGGCACACCGTCGATCGTCAATTTGCAAGAGGAGACCTCGGTTCAGATCACCAGGTCGATCCCCAGTTTTGACGCCGCCTGAAGAAGAAACAATCCGCGTTAGATCCAGCGGCCTTTTTCACTTCGCCGCCAAGCAAGAACCAAAGTGGCTACCAACGCAAAAAAAACAGCCAGCGATGCTACCGGCATCCAGTGCACCGGTTCGGTCACGTAGTGCATCAGTGTCGATTTGTTCTCGCCATGCCCTGCATGCGCCGAAACCACTGCGGGAAAGAGACTGACGCAAAGAAACGAAAGAAGAAAACGCATGGCTGACTACAGGGTCGCGGTTGTGGGGCACATCGGGCACCTATCTTCCACCCAGCGGCGGCGGTTGTCGAGTGGGCCGATGCTCGATTTCAGCCACCCTCGGTAAACGGAATTTTTTTTGCCCAATCGCCTCTATTTTCGGCAAAATGCATTCTGTGAACAAAGTGGCGTTTCGAGCCCAAATCAAGATCAATTCTGTGGCAATCTGGGAAACGACGAAGAACAAATTGATCTTGATTTCGGTCTTTTCAGCGAGATCAGTCACAGAATGGACAGCTACTCAGCGATGGCAATTTGCTCTTGCGCCACCGAGAGAGTTTCTTAGCTTTATCGCATGGACAAACTTGAGCAACTAGCGGAGCAACTCGGGAAACGCTGCCGCGCTGCAACCGAAACACCATCCGATCGAAAGAAAATTCTGCAGCACATCTTTGTCAAGGTTCCTAAGACGACCCCAGACCTCATACGCCAATTGGATCGGGGAATGGCAGACGCTTGTAAAGGTACAACGACCAAGTACAACTTTCTGGGGTACGAAGAAGAAGTCTATCCCTGGGAATCGTGGAAAACACTCGGCACGATTTTGCGTCGGGAAAAGACGCCCGCGAACCTCGTAGGGAATCTCGATTGTCGAGAATTGCGGTTTGATGGTCTGTATTTCAACGATCTTGGTGGTGGTGGCGACTATCTAAGGTTCTACCCCGATGGCGAATTCGTCTGCGCAGCGGTAAGCGGAAGCGGATCTGTCAAGGATGTGGCTCGATGGCTCCGGCGAGAGCACAAACACCTGGCGATTGGAACTTTCATACTGAAAGTCAAAAGCCTCCAGGGCGAATATCAAAACGAACGAGGCAAAGTACAGCTCAAGGCCCGTCTGACAAAACAAGGCTTGAAGGTCCGCACTCGGCGATTCTCCTCGAACAAAGAAACCGAAGTGGTGTACGCATTTTATTTTGCCAAACTTCGGTGACTAACGTTCGCCAAGCTCATCGGCACAATCCCCGTTGACTATCACAGTCGGAGTTGAGGCAACACGGAACCAACCTGAAACGATTTGAGTATGTCATGGCGAAATCGAAGAACGTGTCACCCAATCGCTCAAGACAAACACGCAAGAAGTGGCCTCGTACTGGTTCATTGAAACCCTGGCTCGAGCGCTATCTCGATTCCTGCGAGCGTGCAACGACGATATCGAGGTCTGCGGTCAGGGCGGGCGTGAGTCTGCGACAACTGGCAGAGTGTGGATTCGAGACTCAAGCACTCAGGCGACTGAGTAGACTTTTGGCGCTGCTAGACCCCGCGGATGTCGATTCGTTTGTCAGGCTTTCGTTGGTTGGAGCGGAAATCTGCTTGGAGATCCCCAACCCAAAGCGTGCTGAGAAGTATTTGGCAGCGATCAATACCCGCTTGCCAGATGCTCGCCCCAGCAAGCGACAACTTCTTACACGTTTCCTCGAGGCATTCCGTGAACGCAATGGACTTGCGGATGAAGCGAACGACACCGGCGCGTTAAGCCGGCTTGGAAAGTATCGTAGTCAATACCGACTCTCAGTTCTCGGCGGGGACCATGCAAACGCGTTGGCCGCAGTTCGACGTGCAACCAAATTGATCCCAGAAGTCGATGATTTCATCATTGAACGCGGACTGATTCTGAGCGCGATTAAGGCCTATCACCGACTTGATAAGGATGAAGAGATAGCGAAGTATGTGAGTTGGATTGACCGCAACCACTACACCAACGTTCTGGACACCGGCGCGATCTCAGCGATGGGACTGCCCGCGATTGCAAACAAGCGGGCGGAAAGACTCATTGCCCGGAAACTGAATGAACTCAAGGCCGACGACGATCCGAATGTCCATTTCCGGGTCGATGAAATATGCTCGCAGCTTTGGTTTTTCATACAGACAGATCAGTCAGCCACGGCAGCGAGGTTTCTCAAACGAGCGCTCCGCGAGCTTCCGAAGTGGCCAGGATTATTCGGCGGATTCTCCACTTCGGGTGCCCTGACTATGCTTGCCGAAGTACTCGCTGAAATTGACAGTCCTGAAGCAGCCCTCGAACTGCTCGGGCTTGCGGTCGAAGCAGGGGCGAAGGAATCCCACAGCGGGTTTCGTCAAGGTTCGCTCAATGCCGCAAATGAACTTATCGCGACTCCTGGAATCGCCGCCGCGATCGAGAAGGCGTCCGCAATTCGAAATGCCAAGAAGCGACGAGAGGAACTAGCTCCCCTCTACGTCAAGAGGAGAAATTGGGTGCAACTTTCCACGATACTTAATGACTCCTCGGATGATCAAGAGCTACATCAACTGCTTCATTCAGTTCTATTTGCCTTGCCAGGCGGTGCACGACTGTAGCAAGCTGAAGTCTGCAAATCCGTTCTTGCCAAACCCCATGGCCCCGCTCTGTCCAATCCATCCGCGATGACCATCACAGTCGAAGTTCGTCTGCACACACCTGCTGAAGCCACTCTCTGACAGAGGGATATGCGTCCACGACCACCAGATCCCAAGTATTGAAGTAATGCACGTGTGGATCTCGACTTCCGTCGCAGAGAACAAATTCAAATTGTTCGCGGTAGCGACCGCGGATCACAAACACGTCGCTCGCATCAAATCCCGCTTGGCTTAAAAACTGCCCGTGCTCCAAGCGGACATAGTCGTTCAGTTCAATCAGCTGGTCGTAGTAGAACTCAAACTCATTGCGATCAAGAATCGCGCCAGCACCACGACCGATGCACTGAAGGACATAGCAATACTCCTGGGGAAACTTGCAACGGTAGCGTTCAGCAAGCGTAGCGACATCCTCTTCAGCAACACCAACGATTTCTTCAGGCGAGGTGGCGGCAGCGTGGATACGAGTGATGATTTTCTCCACCCATGAATCATTTGGTAAACTTGGCACGGAACTGTCCTCCAGCTACCCAGGCTCAATCGGTCGATTGATCGATGGCTCCGTACACAGAGTATCAGCAATGAAACGCCTACGGAATCGTTGCATTGGATTCGGTTTGTCAAAGCGAATTCCCGGTCTCACTCAACTCAGCCTGCAATACTCCAACGCTAGTGATTCGACAATGTGATCCGTTGAGTAACTCACGAAGTTGCGATGGTTCTTCCTCTATCCTCAGAATCGTGCTCAATCGGTTTGGGACGGGGCATTTCCGAACAGCAGGGGGAGTGCGATCCTCGCTGGCACCAGACATTCACATCGCTATTTCCCGATCACTTCGGGAGAATCTCCGCTGGCGGCGTCGTGTGTTTTTGTTGGGCGCACGACTCGTTATTCGAGACGATCGGCGCACCGTGCCGAGAGATCCACGCTCGCAGCCACGAGCACAGGGCACTGCTTTGGCGATCGCGTGATCAATCGCGTCGTTATCAGCGTCCCCGAGCCTCGGTGGGTCTGCATCGCCATCTTCTAAGTTCGGCCATGTGGAATGGAGGAACGCAACAAGCACCCCCAATCGGTTTTAGGATCGGCTCTTAGTCTTTCAGGAAGGCAAATCAGACGACGAGTCGGGCGTCATCCAAGGGCAAGCAAGTCGCCGTTACACACACCGGGGAGGCCAACGTAAACTTGCAGCGGATGGACAAACCTGCCGCTCGAAGAAATCTCGTTTGGGCGCGTCGGTGCCGGAAGGGTCGGTTTGTAGCCAAGCCATGACAGTAGCTCCAACGAGTGAACTCGGAAGGTACTGCGAGGTGCTGGAAAGCGCCAGCAATGCTACGGCCACCTAAGACAAATGGTGCCACTGAATTGCCACTGATTGTTTTCAGTGGCAACAGCGGGTTTTGAGTGGCAGCTCGAAAACCCCGTGTTTTTCAGTGCGGATGAGAGGATTTGAACCTCCACGTCCGTAATGGACACTAGAACCTGAATCGGTCAGCTGCACATTTGGTGCAAGTTAGATTCACGCTCAGGTCGCACTTCTGTACGGTAAATTCCACTTGTTCTTACTCGAAGCGTGTCGAGCTTGAATTGTACTCACTTTGGGCTCAAATGGGCAATACTTCACCTGTTTATTCACCTGCACACCACTTTCTAGTTACAAGCAGTCTGTGTCATGTCAATCCACAAATGGACTAATGGGAATCGAGCGTTTGAAGTGACTGATTGGGTCTGGCAACCGTGCAGAGCATGTGTCATTCAAGGGGGTGCGAAAGGTTTCTTGGTTGCAATATTAATTCGTGGTATGACTGAGGTATGACTCCAAAGCTATCTCCCGAATTGACAGATACCTTACACGCGGCGTTGTCTGTGGTTGATCCAACCACCAACCATGTGTACTTGGTCATCGATCCATAAAAGCCTCAGCAGGCTATTGAAGCCTTGTTCCAAAAAGAGGACTTGCAAGCTCTTCGTGAAGGAATCACTGACGCGGAAGCGGAAGCTGGCCGTATGACGCCATTAGATGCAGCCTTCGATGAGGTTGAGCAAAAGCTATTCCGGTTCTTGTTCGGTCATCGGACTGTGAATTGCTAAATGGTGGAGATCAGTTAGTTTCAAATTTCTCTGTAAATTGCTTTTCAAATTCGCGAAGTTGACTCAATCCCGAATTATTCACCAAACAGTGAACAGGAAAAGAGAACCATCGCGTGATCTCCCGCGTTTAACGGGTAACCAACACAAGCCCACAAGCACGGAGAGGATCACGCAATGGGTGAAGGTCAAGGTAACGTTTTTGAGCCGGAATTCAATCGCGCTTTCAAAGTTCAAACCACCGATCATCGGCTGACTTCCAACTCGGGTGTCATTCTCCTACGCGAAGCCGACCATCGCTTAGGGTTGCTCGCCTCGATCGCTCAGCAAGTGGATGATCCCCGGCGACAGGATCGAATCCGATACACGATGACCGAACTGCTGCGAGAACGCGTTTACGCAATGGCCATTGGTTACAACGCCCAGGACGATCTCGATCGACTTGCACACGATCCTGCTTTTCGGGCAGCGGTCTGGGATCGACCTGGCCAAGATGTGGTCTGTGAGCGTTTGGCGAGCCAACCAACTCACTCACGGTTGATCGATATCTTGGCCAGCAGCAGTGGCAATCTCAACGCCATTCGCAATGGGCTCAGTGAGTCCGTCGAGCGGCACCTCAAAGCATCCTCTGGCAGCAGCAGAGTGCGGCATGGCACGATTGACATCGACAGCTTTCCGATCGAGGTTCATGGTTCACAAAAAGGCAGCAGTTACAACGGCTATTATCGGACAACGGTTTATCATCCGTTGGTCGCGTCGTTCTCAGTTGCCGGTGATTACGACAGCACGCGTGAAGGCAAACGACTTGGCAACGGATATCTTCACGCGACGCTTCGCCAGGGCCAGGTTCACACCGCCAATGGAGTCAATCGCTTCATCAGCAATGTGGTGGACAAGGCACGCCGAATCGCTCAGCACCTCGACTTTCGCATCGACGCGGGCTACACGATCGCTCCGGTGCTGGACTACCTGACCAACGAAAACCTGCGTTTTGTCGGGCGATTGAAAACAAATCCCCGGCTCGAAGCACTGGCAGCCGAGCACGTCACTCGCCCCGTCGGTCGTCCCCCCGCCGGAGGCTATGAGTACACTGTGGAGCTTGGACAGTACCAAGCTGACTCGTGGGAGCATAGCCAGCGATTGGTCCTCGTCGTTGTTGACAGCCCTGATCCTGTGACGGGCCAACTGCACTTGGCACCGCGCTACTTTTTCTTGGTAACCAACTGGCGCGAAGGGCAACGCAGTGGTGACGAGCTTCTGGCTCACTACCGTCCTCGAGGAACGTTCGAGGATCGATTTGGCGAATTCAACGCTGCAATTGGGCCGCACTTGTCATCGCAGTCGTTTGAAGAAAACGAAGCAACCATGCTGTTGGCATTGTTGTCTTTCAACCTCAGTTCCCTTTGCCGCATCGAACTGGAGGATGCAGTCGGCGGCTGCTGGGACTTAAGGGCTTGCAAGACAATAAGCTACCGTATTGATCTTGCCGTTGGGCAGGAGGATTTCCGATACTTGCGGGATGCCGGATGCAAATGTTGTTGAATGGATTCGCGAAAAGTATACCGCATTGATCGGTGACCTCGATGAAAGGGGACGTCGAAGATGGGCGGCTGCCGAAGCGCGTTCGCTCGGACGCGGAGGAATCGCCGCGGTCGCCGCGGCGACTGGGATGTCGGATCGAACGATTCGCAACGGAATTGCCGAACTGGATGACCCCGAAGCCGCAGCGAGCAACCGACAGCGACGTCCAGGCGGAGGTCGCAAATCGAGGGAGGCCGAACAACCTGACTTGATTGACGCCTTGGAGCAACTGGTTGACGGAACTACTCGCGGCGATCCGATGTCTCCACTACGTTGGACCTGCAAGAGTACGCGAACACTTGCCAAGGAGTTGAACCGTCAGGGCTATGAGATCAGCAGCACGAAGGTCGGTGAGCTTCTGCGGTCTGCGGGCTACAGCTTGCAGGGCAATCGGAAGACGATCGAGGGCAAACAGCATCCTGACCGCGACAGTCAATTTCAACATATCTCCGATCGAGTCAAAGCTTACCAGCGGACCGGCCAGCCGGTCATTTCGGTCGATACGAAAAAGAAAGAACCGCTGGGAATGATGAAAAACGCGGGCCAGACGTACCGCAAGTCGGGTGACCCGGTCCGCGTAAAGACCCACGACTTCCCGGACAAAGAACTTGGGAAAGCGGTTCCCTATGGCGTCTACGATGTAACGCACAATGAGGCTGGAGTGTCGGTGGGGATCAGCCACGACACGGCTGAGTTTGCCATCGCGGCGATCCGCCGTTGGTGGAAGAAGATGGGGCGAAAGCGTCACGCCAAGGCGAAGCGATTGTTGATCACGGCGGACTGTGGTGGGAGCAACAGTCCGAGAACCAGATTGTGGCGTTGGGTACTGCAAAAGTTTGCCAACGAAACTGGCATGAAGATTGAACTGTGCCACTATCCGCCTGGGACCAGCAAATGGAACAAGATTGAACATCGATTGTTCTGTCACATCACCCGCAACTGGCAAGGCGTTCCGTTGGAAAGCCATGAGGTGGTTGTCAACTTGATTGGCGCGACCAGAACAGAAGAAGGTCTGGAAGTTCACGCGTGGCTTGATGAGTCCGAATATGAAAAGCGGAAGAGAGTCAGTGACGAACAGCTTTCGGAAGTAATCATCAAACGCGACAATTTTCATGGGGAATGGAACTACACGATCCTCCCCAATAAACCTACTAAGATTCGGTAATCAATTGTCTTGCAAGTCCTAACTCGATTTCAGCTTTTTATCTTGAAGGTTGGCGGTGAGATCATCAAACACAGTCGTCGTGCGATGTTGCGGATCGCTGAATCTGCTCAGCCGCTTTGGTCAGGTTTGATTGAACGTCTTGAATCTTGGCAGTTACCGGAGTGCTTCTCGCAGCCGACGGCGCGACGGCGTGCTTGGATGCCGCCGCCATCTCATTCGCATCTAAATGAAGTGCTACGACTCTGAGCTGTTCAACCGCCGAAAACACCGTTGGGGGAAAGGGGGCTTTGTGCGCCGATCAGTGGCCAACACCTTCACCGCCGCCGCAAATGCCTTCAATCGAGACAACTCACAGCTAAGCTAAGAACCTACACTGCTTGGTGAATAATTCGGGTCAATATCTCGTAATCTTCTTTCACCATCCGAAGTCGAACTAGTGTTGCGTCGACTGGAGTTGAGATACTGAAGTAGGCTGAATCTTCTGGACGAATCCCTTTGGCTCTAGCCTCATTCGTCAAATCGGGGTGCACTGCCTTTAGATCCGATTGTAAGACCGCTGTTTTCAATGCATATGAGCGCTCGGGTTTGGGTTTAGCATCAGTCGGTTTTTTACTTTCGGCACCATTCGATTTTAACCAGTCTTTTGGTATCGGAACGACCTGCGTGGCTTCGGCGTGACGAGTCCCCTTAACATTTTCGATCCATGGGATAATGTCCGCATTGTCTGTTCGCGCACCTGGTAAGTTAGAAAGCACTTGCAGATCACGCCCTATTTCAGCGAGCAACTCTAGTTCCTCAACACGTAATTTAAGGCTCTCAGTTTTATCGTAACTAATGTACGGTTGATCCCATTTCTGTGACTTGCGTTCCAGGATGTTGATGAGCTCTTTGTCAAAATTCTGTCGCGAAGACTCCAATTGTTTCCAGAGTGGCTCCTCAAATGCTTTCACTGTTTCTGGATTGGATTCGACATATGCTATGGACTCGCCGGTGCCGGTTCTTTTTGATTTCCAATAATCACTATCAGTCACCTTGTTGGCATTATTTTTGATTACCTGATCGGCAATCTCTTTGAATTCTGTTTCAATGTCACCTGCTATGTCTTCGCTAATAAGCTTTGGATCTACCCGGGTGCCAGATCGCTTATAAAAACCATCTGATAGCTCCTCTATTTTGGCCTTGTTGTTTCGCTTGACTGCATCCGTTTCACGCTGAAATGCCTCCGCTTCTTTTGCTGTTGGGAAAGGAGAGGTAAGAAAATCTTCTTTGTGGCTCTCGAAGTACGACACCGGAGAGGTGTACGTGTTGGGCTTATTCTTTCTTGTATCACTGGTCGCAACTGGATATCGATGGTTGATAAGCACTTTCGCCGTGAATAGCGGGATCTCTCTCTGGTTGTGAACGATTGATCCTACAAACGTGATGGTGGGGTATCCTAGGTAAGACATGCCGACGGGATTACGAGCCGACTCTTTGCCAAAGCGTCGGTAGTCCCGTTGCAGGCTTGAACGCCACTCGATTTCGTCGATGTATGCCGCCTTGTACTGTTTACCAAGTGCGTCGTACTTCTGCTTTACGTTTTTCGGTAGCTTCTTCTCATCGAAAGAACCTTTATAGTGCGGAGAAATAAGGTTTAGAATCTGTGAATAGATATCTTCCGCTTTGGCGAACTCGTCCTTTTGCTTCACCGTCGATCCAATCGTTTCTAAATGCGGTCCGCTCCACGCGACAGTCGAACGCAACTTAATCTTTTCGAGATCGGAATTCAAATCGGAACGCAACTTGGCGTAGCAACGTAGAGCAGCGGGCACAAACAACTTCGCATAGTTCGGAGTGGCCAATTCCGAAACTTGAGACTTCGCCCGATGACGAACGTACTTATACTTGGGATCTTTCACATTGCCGTGCGTCACAAGAAGAAAAACCGTTTGACTTTTTCGGGCAACTGAGATTGGAGAGCCAAACGGCGTGAAATTCCGCGTTCCAACGATCACGGTCTTATACTCGAGTGGTCCATTCTGTTGCTTGACTTCAAGTCTGTCTGGTATTCGCTTATGGCTCAGATTTCCGAATCTAGCCGTGGCATATCGCTCACGCTCAGATCCCGACCGAAGCGGTTTACGTAATTCAGAGAAAAGGATGTCAAATCTGTCTCGTGTCGTAGGAAGCCCAAGAAGTCGATTCGACTCAAATTCATCAGTCAATCGCTTCAAGGAATTGCTCAACTCAGACGTGTACTGGTTAATGGCAGTCTCCCAACGAGCGGCGACTGCAGTGGAAGCCCAGACTTGACGGGACCGCAATTCCTCTCCTTGTTTGATCAGCGATTCAAGCTGGGGTATTAAATCATTGGTGTGTCCGTAAAACGCCAAGTTTCGTTCAGCCAGCTCGGCGAATGAGTTCGCAGATTTACTCCAGAGTTCCAGGTGCCGCGTGGGCACGGTCGCTTGCGAACGATTCATAACTCCTGCACCAAGGTAAATATGTGCAAATTTCGTTACTGAGTCCGTGCGTTCAGCGGGAGGAATTCGTTTGATGTCACGAAGCATCGCAATTCTCTGCTTCAGAAGATCCTTTTTTGATGTCGGTTGTGAGTTAGGCACGCCAATGATGTGGCCGGGTACCTCGAGCTTCGAGACTTCTGTGGCGCAGTTGAAAAAATCGCCTGTGTACTTTGTGAAGTCATCTTTATCTATTGGAACTTTTTGAGAATTCGGAGTGGCTATCGCTCTGCTGTAAAGGAATGAGTAATCAACCCACATTTCTTCGGTAAATAGATCCTTCATGTCTGCCTGAACGTTGTCGAGCTGAGCCGACAAATCAGCGAAATCACCCTTTATACTATCCAACTCGCCCAAGATCTTTCTGTTTCCTTTTTCCAGGTCTTTGATCCCGTCAGCAATTTCCCCAATGTCGTTCTTGAATGCTACAAACAGTTTGTTTATCGACTCGCCATTCCTAATAACGTCGTCGTGCACATCTGAAATCTGGGCTTCAATTTCTTCTAGGTGTTCGTGGATACCACCGATTGCATCTAAAATAAGTCTATTTGGATCTGATTGTGGATCGCTCGAAAACATCTCTATCGTGGCGAAGCCGAAATTGATCCAATCCATGGTCAAAGCAGCTTTTCCAAAGCTACCAAGCTTTGAGAAGCCTTGGGTTTGATTCGATAGCTGTTCAAATTGCTGCCAAATATGAATCCCTCTACTTGCGTTTACGAATATCTTTTTTGTGTCGCTACTTGAAACGCTTGCCAGGTTCTGTAAGAAAATGCTTGCTGATGAATAGGCTCGCTGGCGTTCCTGAAAATCTATTTGCCTCGCCTTAATCGCATCGACGTGCTCACGCGCATATTGCTCGAGTAAGTCAGCGTCAATTTCGTCCTCCGATTCGAATAGACCAGAAACTTTCTCAATTAGTACTTCCTCTTCCTTGTCGATAAGATCCCGGTTCTTCTCCTTTACATTATCTGGGGTGAGCTTCAGCGATTTATCGATTAAGTCGGGGTTGCTCTCACGTACGTCCTTTTCCGTAAGCGAATCTTCAGAAGTAAGAGGCGGTTTGTATTTTGAATTTTTGTCTGCTTCCAAAAGATCACGTAGAATCGCACGTGCATCTGAATCGTTTTCAAACTCGCGTAGATAACCCATGAAATTCTTCACTACATGATGCTCAAAGCGACGATTGTGAATATTCGCTTCGCTTGCGTTTAGTTGACGCGAATCGAAATTGGTTGGAGGCTCAATGGTCGCAAATTCCAATTTCATTTTGGAACCGTAGCTATCAGCCCGAATTATTCACCAAGCAGTGTAGGTTCTTAGCTTAGCTGTGAGTTGTCTCGATTGAAGGCATTTGCGGCGGCGGTGAAGGTGTTGGCCACTGATCGGCGCACAAAGCCCCCTTTCCCCCAACGGTGTTTTCGGCGGTTGAACAGCTCAGAGTCGTAGCACTTCATTTAGATGCGAATGAGATGGCGGCGGCATCCAAGCACGCCGTCGCGCCGTCGGCTGCGAGAAGCACTCCGGTAACTGCCAAGATTCAAGACGTTCAATCAAACCTGACCAAAGCGGCTGAGCAGATTCAGCGATCCGCAACATCGCACGACGACTGTGTTTGATGATCTCACCGCCAACCTTCAAGATAAAAAGCTGAAATCGAGTTAAGTCCCAGCAGCCGCCGACTGCATCCTCCAGTTCGATGCGGCAAAGGGAACTGAGGTTGAAAGACAACAATGCCAACAGCATGGTTGCTTCGTTTTCTTCAAACGACTGCGATGACAAGTGCGGCCCAATTGCAGCGTTGAATTCGCCAAATCGATCCTCGAACGTTCCTCGAGGACGGTAGTGAGCCAGAAGCTCGTCACCACTGCGTTGCCCTTCGCGCCAGTTGGTTACCAAGAAAAAGTAGCGCGGTGCCAAGTGCAGTTGGCCCGTCACAGGATCAGGGCTGTCAACAACGACGAGGACCAATCGCTGGCTATGCTCCCACGAGTCAGCTTGGTACTGTCCAAGCTCCACAGTGTACTCATAGCCTCCGGCGGGGGGACGACCGACGGGGCGAGTGACGTGCTCGGCTGCCAGTGCTTCGAGCCGGGGATTTGTTTTCAATCGCCCGACAAAACGCAGGTTTTCGTTGGTCAGGTAGTCCAGCACCGGAGCGATCGTGTAGCCCGCGTCGATGCGAAAGTCGAGGTGCTGAGCGATTCGGCGTGCCTTGTCCACCACATTGCTGATGAAGCGATTGACTCCATTGGCGGTGTGAACCTGGCCCTGGCGAAGCGTCGCGTGAAGATATCCGTTGCCAAGTCGTTTGCCTTCACGCGTGCTGTCGTAATCACCGGCAACTGAGAACGACGCGACCAACGGATGATAAACCGTTGTCCGATAATAGCCGTTGTAACTGCTGCCTTTTTGTGAACCATGAACCTCGATCGGAAAGCTGTCGATGTCAATCGTGCCATGCCGCACTCTGCTGCTGCCAGAGGATGCTTTGAGGTGCCGCTCGACGGACTCACTGAGCCCATTGCGAATGGCGTTGAGATTGCCACTGCTGCTGGCCAAGATATCGATCAACCGTGAGTGAGTTGGTTGGCTCGCCAAACGCTCACAGACCACATCTTGGCCAGGTCGATCCCAGACCGCTGCCCGAAAAGCAGGATCGTGTGCAAGTCGATCGAGATCGTCCTGGGCGTTGTAACCAATGGCCATTGCGTAAACGCGTTCTCGCAGCAGTTCGGTCATCGTGTATCGGATTCGATCCTGTCGCCGGGGATCATCCACTTGCTGAGCGATCGAGGCGAGCAACCCTAAGCGATGGTCGGCTTCGCGTAGGAGAATGACACCCGAGTTGGAAGTCAGCCGATGATCGGTGGTTTGAACTTTGAAAGCGCGATTGAATTCCGGCTCAAAAACGTTACCTTGACCTTCACCCATTGCGTGATCCTCTCCGTGCTTGTGGGCTTGTGTTGGTTACCCGTTAAACGCGGGAGATCACGCGATGGTTCTCTTTTCCTGTTCACTGTTTGGTGAATAATTCGGGATCAGATAGAGTATCCTCGAAGAGGTTTGGGAGCGCAAATAACGTTTCGATCGAAATAGCCACACCGACACCACCCCCTGAAAAACCAACACTACCCTTATCAAGCTCGCCAAACTTTTTCTGTAGGTTTTCCAAATAGCTGAGTGGCCGCTCATCGTCCCTTGTTTCCGAGTAACTCTGCCGTACGAGATTACCAACTATATGTGCGTGCTGTCGGTCGAAGCCCTTTTTTAGGAGGTTAACTGATGCGATCCAACCTAATTGGGCAGAGACCGGTCGATTTCTGATGGCGTCGTTCCGAATCGCGGCTGCTTCTAGGCGTATTGCTCTTTTTGTGTCTTCGGAGGATGCAAGCTTTGTTTCCTGAGACGAGACCGATGGACAGAAAGAGATAAGGACAAGGAAACAAATCCAGTTAACGTATTGCTTCATTTCAATTCCCACCAAGCTCATCATTAGGTCAATTGATCGTGCATGATAATGGAAAAGGCATCGAACGGTAGCGGTTGGGTGAGGTTAGGTTATTGTCCCCGAGCGATAGCGGAGTCCTACCCATGCATACACCATAAATAGGGAGCTGCCACTAAACTCGTGGAAGAACCGTATTTTGCATGAGGGATAGTGCCTTCGGGTTAATACTTCACCAGGCAAGAGTCATGGTGGCTTCGCAAACTACTCAATTCCTGGAGCATCATCGCTATCCTTTGTAATCTGCTCCGGTTGTGATTCTGTCGAATCCTGTGTTGCCGGGCTATCTCCTGTCTCTTTACCAGCAGGAGGAGTGGGTTGTGTCGAAAGCAAACTGATAATCTTTGCCTTGATGTATTCTTGTGAAAACAGTTCTTTGAGCTTCTCTTCCAATTCAGACGGCGTTGAACAAATCCCTTCAATTTCAATCCAATGACCTTCAGTTGCTGGTCGCACTCCTGCTGCTGCCAACATATTTTGGATTGACATTTGTTGCTGAACGACCGCCCCAAGTCCAGGGTAGGTTGCTGGCCTGCCAGGAACATACTGCTTTGTTTTTAAAAACTCAGGAATATTGGACTCTGGTGGGTAGATTCGACAAGGGTAAGCATCTTTTATTCCGTGCGAAACTTCAAATAGGTTGAGCGTGCTGCCCGACTCCAAATGAGTGATCAAAAATGAAAGTGTCAATCTATCGCTTGCCTCGGTTGATCGTACGGCAGTATCGATTTTGTGATTGAGCTGCTTCAGCTCTTCCGCAGCATTGATCAGTATCTCTTTTGGTGACCTTACCTCATCAGCGGCAAGGTCACTTGACCAGAAATTCATTTTCGTTCCTCTATCTTCAACTCAACCAAAATGGGAAGGTGGTCTGATATTTTCGTCTTATCGGGTCGGCCAGAACGAGTGCAAAGGTCCGTAATTCCTGTCGAGGCCAACACCGTTAGGACTTGCAAGACAATTGATTACCGAATCTTAGTAGGTTTATTGGGGAGGATCGTGTAGTTCCATTCCCCATGAAAATTGTCGCGTTTGATGATTACTTCCGAAAGCTGTTCGTCACTGACTCTCTTCCGCTTTTCATATTCGGACTCATCAAGCCACGCGTGAACTTCCAGACCTTCTTCTGTTCTGGTCGCGCCAATCAAGTTGACAACCACCTCATGGCTTTCCAACGGAACGCCTTGCCAGTTGCGGGTGATGTGACAGAACAATCGATGTTCAATCTTGTTCCATTTGCTGGTCCCAGGCGGATAGTGGCACAGTTCAATCTTCATGCCAGTTTCGTTGGCAAACTTTTGCAGTACCCAACGCCACAATCTGGTTCTCGGACTGTTGCTCCCACCACAGTCCGCCGTGATCAACAATCGCTTCGCCTTGGCGTGACGCTTTCGCCCCATCTTCTTCCACCAACGGCGGATCGCCGCGATGGCAAACTCAGCCGTGTCGTGGCTGATCCCCACCGACACTCCAGCCTCATTGTGCGTTACATCGTAGACGCCATAGGGAACCGCTTTCCCAAGTTCTTTGTCCGGGAAGTCGTGGGTCTTTACGCGGACCGGGTCACCCGACTTACGGTACGTCTGGCCCGCGTTTTTCATCATTCCCAGCGGTTCTTTCTTTTTCGTATCGACCGAAATGACCGGCTGGCCGGTCCGCTGGTAAGCTTTGACTCGATCGGAGATATGTTGAAATTGACTGTCGCGGTCAGGATGCTGTTTGCCCTCGATCGTCTTCCGATTGCCCTGCAAGCTGTAGCCCGCAGACCGCAGAAGCTCACCGACCTTCGTGCTGCTGATCTCATAGCCCTGACGGTTCAACTCCTTGGCAAGTGTTCGCGTACTCTTGCAGGTCCAACGTAGTGGAGACATCGGATCGCCGCGAGTAGTTCCGTCAACCAGTTGCTCCAAGGCGTCAATCAAGTCGGGTTGTTCGGCCTCCCTCGATTTGCGACCTCCGCCTGGACGTCGCTGTCGGTTGCTCGCTGCGGCTTCGGGGTCATCCAGTTCGGCAATTCCGTTGCGAATCGTTCGATCCGACATCCCAGTCGCCGCGGCGACCGCGGCGATTCCTCCGCGTCCGAGCGAACGCGCTTCGGCAGCCGCCCATCTTCGACGTCCCCTTTCATCGAGGTCACCGATCAATGCGGTATACTTTTCGCGAATCCATTCAACAACATTTGCATCCGGCATCCCGCAAGTATCGGAAATCCTCCTGCCCAACGGCAAGATCAATACGGTAGCTTATTGTCTTGCAAGCCCTTACATCGCCGAAGAAGTCCAGTGCAGACTTCCGAACCAACAATTGATCTAGCATATTCCAGCCGTACATTCCCGTCGATGCGGAGGTGTGATAGTACGTTCCTGGAGGTCCAGTCGTGCGATCACCAAACAAGCCCCACATTGGGTTGTAAAAGAATGGATAATCTTGATCTTGCTGTTTTCGCTTTTCCTTTGTGATGCATTTCTGAGTCATCATCGCGTTTAAACCCAAAGCCATGTTCATGACTTTATCAAAGGGGTTCAAGTTAAAATCACCAATCAGCATTGTGCGATCATGACCAATCTTCTTTTCTGTGTCTCGAATTTCCGATGCCAGGAGTTGGACCTGAGCAGCTTGGTTCAACTCATCCCAGTTCCTCTTGTCCCAAAGATGAACAAATCCAAGCATTAGATCAACATTGGTTGCTTTTAGTCGCCAAATGCTGATTCGATTGCCGGAATACACTTCCGCAAGCGTTAGCTCGGCCGATCGCGAGAATACTTGAAACCGACCTGTGGTCATTGTCGGTATGTAGAACTCATCAGTGACGAGTGCCCTCAGCGATGAAAGAGTTTGAACTGCTTGTTGGTCGTTTTCAACAACCGCTACCAAGTCAACATTGTAGGATTTGACCGTTTCGCCAAGCAAACCATTCAGGTCTTTGCGTTGTAAGTTCCAAAATAGAATTCGAGCCACTGAATTGAGTCCACATGAATGCTGAAAAATTCTTTAACTAACAAGCTCTATATTCTCAAGGTTCTTCTGCCCGTCGTTTCGTTGGCACTGCAAACAGCTGCCGATTTCGTCTCTAATGCTCCACATTTGCAAACATCTGATCGGAGAATTCAAGGCAGTCTGCCCCAATTAGCCCAGCGATCACTCCTATTGAGGGGATGCTCAAAAACAAAGTATCCAGACCGATCTTTTCTACGGCATTTTCGAAACACTGGTTGGTGATGTCATTTGAGTCCTCTGATGCCATTTGAACGACCGTTGTGCAGATTCGAAGGTAAGCCATTGGCATGATGTGGTTCGTAGGCTCAGTGAGCCAGTCCCCAGCCTCTTCAGCCAGAACAATCCGGAGGGTGTTTGGCTTATCTTTGTTGAACACTCCCGATATGGGTGAACTTCCAGATTCCAATGCACCGCGTTGAAACACGAGCTTGATACGTGCATCATAAAATTTGATAGCATCGAATTCACCGGTTGCAAGCACAGCCTCAAGAATCCCGAGTACGTCATCTGCGAAGGTTGTTACAACCAGGTCGGCATCGCAATGATACTCGACGCTAAACTGCGTGATGTTGCTTTCTGAACTGAACACGTCGTCTCGGACGTGAGTCTTGATATCTTGAGATGCCGCTTCTTTCGACCATGACTCAAACACTTCGGCCATTCGATCTGGTGTAGTCTCAAGCGTAGATGTCCACTCTGCCTCTATCTCTTTGGCGTGCCCGGTGCGATACATGACCGCGAAGTATGCCATGCGGAACCCCATCCAACGAAATGGCTCTGAGAGCCCAAGAAACAGTCCTATCTCGCTTTCTGGCAAGCACATTAGTCGCTCTAGGAGATGCTTCTCAATATCATGATATGATGCTGCAAGGCTCTCTAGCTGCAATCCATCCTCCAATAGTTCGTGCAGGCAGTTCGTTGCTAAACCCATCCAACGTAGAAACGGAGCCATACGACCATGCGACAGGCTAAACCATGCAAGAAGTCGGCTAGCACGTGAGCCACTCCACGCGGACTGAAAATGAGTACCAGTCCACGTGCATGACAAACTCGCTGCATACAATGCTGGTAATCGAGCCGCCAGAATCAACCCTTCACCTGTAAATGACGTGGACGCTAGGAACGCCGCGTCAACGCTAAGTTCCAAGCATTCTTCTTTTGATGCTTTAGTGCATGCTTCGACGAACACCAATGCCGCTTCTTTATATCGGGTGGCGTTTTGCAGTTGCTTCCCTTGCTGCAAGAGCATGCGGGCAACGGCTATTTCACCGTCTCTTTCGGCAACTAGTGTCCGCATTTTCTCGAACAGGTCGTCTAGCCCCTGCGTGGGATCAAAAAAATCTGCCAGCCCAAGAACTGTATCTGTAAACCGTGTTAAAGGGTATGTACTCAGTTTTCGGGACCGCTCAAAGCAACTTGCTATATCTTGGAATACTTCGTCGAATGGCCTGCCTGCTTCATCGTTCCAAGGCTGCAATTCCATGAATCGCAACATCGTCTCGGCTTGCAGTGCATTGTTTGGCCGCGTCTGGTCATCGGCTTGTCGCTGTAAAGCAGCGTTCAAGTGGCCTCTGCGTTCATCGAGTTTCACGTCGACTGTATCAACTTCGTTACGCAGTCCAGCTACCCATATCAAAGATTGGAGATTTGCAAACATCTCTAGTTCCGATGCCTCAGTCATCGCATCGAGGTGTGTTTCAATCTCGTCATAAACCTGTACGGCGGTCTCGGTGTCGTCGTACCACCAGTTGTCAGCCCACGCGTGCTCGTAAGCAGCATGCACGATCTGCGGAGCATACTTCGTCTTCTTTGCCATTTGCCTAGCCTGACCGAAGAAGCCATCAACCTCATGCCGAGGAAGTTCTAGTCCACGAGCAAGTTTGGCAGCACGAAGATACGCACCAGCAATTCCATAGTCACTGTTGAAGTACTTCAGGGGCTCTCGAAGCCTCATGAGCAAATCGTCCAACTCGTTTCTTCGTGCAGTATCAGCCGGCCCCATTCGTGTATCGATTGATGGTGACTTGCTTATCCCCAAAACTTCTACTGCAATCTCCTCTCTCTTGTGTGAAAAGACGCGGTCTATGATCCACTCGCGATCCAGAATGCAAACTTCAACTCCATGTTCTCTTGCAAGTTCGTCTTCAATTCTTGCCCTGGTTTTATCACGAGCAAACTGGCTTGTGATAAAGAAAATTTTTGACCACTCTACATCCAACTTTGCAATTTTCTTGACGTCGCTCCTCACCTTTGACGTCCACTTCTTCATGCAACTAAACGCAAATGCCCACCGTTCATTGACTGGTTGGTTTGGGCTTCCCCAGTAGCATCGCTCCGCGAGGCTAACTGCTACCGGGTATGTTGATGTATCCATCTTGCTATCGCCGCCGCCCAGAGGCCCAGTCTGAGTTCGCAGATTCGGGCAAAGCTCAACCTCGGCAAGCCGACGGCAAAACTCCTCGAACACGTACTCCTGCTTCCGTGAAGTCAGTGTTTCCAGGAAGTACTCAAGCTCGGATCGCTCAAGATTTTGGGATCTTACGGGTTCAGAGTCCGAGAAAAGGTACGGTCGATTCGACCGCATGTATTCGCTCGGTTTTGGGATCTTAGGCGGCTTATCGCTTGCCTCGGTGTTTAGTTCCTCTTCCATTATTCCTTATTCCTGTGGACAGGCATCTCGGCAATTATTCGCGTTCGTTTTCAAACCTAAGCCGAAATGCCAAAAGACAGAAACAGATGCAATTGGAAGGCAGTTTGGTCACGTGTCTAGCATGTCCCATTCATCGCCAAGTGCCCAGCGAAGAGCGGAAAGTTTTCCGTTGATCATGCCCCACTCAAAGTCTGTCCAGGGGCCAAGTTTCTCCAAGCCGTGCTTTTCCTCCATTCGCTTTGCGGCTTGCTGTGCTCGCTGCCAAATATCTCGTTGCATTGGTCGATTCATAGGGTCTTTTATTGGAAACTCTTCCTTCTCCACGAGAGAGAGCTCCCCATTGGCCACTCGCTCCTCAAGAACTTTGTGCCTGTTGTACCAAACCAGATCTGTGAGCCAACCTATAGCATTCGTCAGTTCGCTGATAGAACGAGGAGGGTCGAACCATTCTTCGTGCTCAAACATAAGCTCGGCTACAAGCTCTGGCTTAACTCGATGGACGGCCTCCGCCAACGAAGTGCAGTACCTAGACTTAATCTTGGTAAACAAACCACTAAGATCCGGGTGGGGCCTTTTTCGGTCGCCATTGGGATCACTAAAGTCTTGATGGTTGTGAGTCACAAATGCAAATCGGTCTCCGGCGTTCGAATTTCGCACGATATCTGAATAGACTTCGATCAAAATCGCGTCGCCAATGCTGTTCCGCTGGCGATGAAAGGGTGCGGTCTTTTCGATGGCTCGTTGTGCCGCTCGGACCTTGACCGCATCCTCGATCTCAACGATACACCCGGCAACCAAAATCTTTTCGATTCTAGCAATAGCTTGATTGACGTTCTCGCCAAATTGGGGAATGCGATGATCTACGTTGTTTAAGGTTGCAAGAGTCGCCTGCGTCTCTTCATCGTTTCCAAACGTACGCACTGCCTCCTTCACACGTTTGAATGTGGCTGACAGGCTGCGGGCACTGTCTTGAATAATCCGTTGCTTATTGCGAGAAAACTCATCGAGCAGCAGTCGCGGCACGATAATCCGCAGCTCTCCCATCTCAATCAAATCTTCTAGGACACCCAGCAATTGCGTTTGCTCGGGATCCTTGGCCGCATCGATCCAGACACATGTATCTACCAAGAGATAAATCATGACTACAAGCCTGCTCGCAAATGCGAAATCTGATCATCCATTCCAAGCAGTCGAACACGCTCCCAAAACACGAGTTTCAGCAGATCAACGCAACAGACCCCCACTCTAGCACAGGTTTTGATTGCTAAGTCGTGGGCGAGACTTCCCACTTCAAAGTACTCATTGCGTACATCAAATGACTCTGGGCCGGTTGGGACTACTTTCGTCTGTGACGCGACTGCTCGATGATTCGGATGCCCTCCAAAGTCGATGGTGTGTTCATACAATTTCTTCGCCACGCGATGGACAGTCACATCCCTTTGGGCTAGGTGGGACATTACTTTACCGACGGTAAACTCATTTTTCATTTGCCGCTTAGTTTGTTCATCGTCATGGCGACGAATCCAAAGCTCCTGACGGGTAAGATTGCCTTTTACGTAGAACGCGTATAGGGAACTCTCTAGAGCACCTCGCAAAGTCATGTGTGATTCCGCGAGTTGCCCACAAAGGGCAAGCTGGACGCTTGAACGGTAAGAGCAGTGAGCACGGAAACACATTGACCCGGCAACCAAATCTTCCTCGGATGGCCGATGGCTGAGCACGTCCAAAAAAACGCCATCGATATCTGATAATCGCTGATACGGCCCGGCGAGATTTTCAACGGAGGCTTCGACATTGTGTATTGACGTTGACAAGTATTCGCTAAGAGAATCCTTGCCCCATTCATGACTTTTCATTCCTGTTTCCCCCCTTTGTCCACCGAAATGACGGTTCCTACCAGCATAGGTTCGCCTGTTGCACTCGTCAGTATACGCGTCGCTTGTTACGTCGGAGAATCATCTCATCCGCAAATCATCGTTAAAGGCTCTATCTCTGATTAGCGAACTTCGGTTCCTTGCGGCAGTTCATTTGTTCTAGTCATGACCGAGGCAGCAATCCCTCGTTGCGAATTCGTCTTACCTCTTCGTGAGAAATCGCCCACTCTAGGTGCCGCCCCCGGCCGCACTGCTTCTTCTCACAGTGTATTCGACCTAGTCGGCACCACTCTCGAACGGTAAACTCGGCTTTGCCAAGTGCCTCTGCCACTTCGGCGGTACTGTAAAGTTGCTTTGGCGTCTCTTGAGACGCGAGCGACGTAAGCAGGTTTTCAATCTTATCCAGTCTTTGATGAAGTTCTTGTTCGGTCATTGGGTTGGTCAGAGCATAAGTGGTGGCTGGTTGCGTGGCGGCCCAACGGTTTGTCGGGCCGCCAATTCGTTGTCATTGAAAAGCAAGTAGGGGACTAACTCGGGTTCTCGGCCTGCGATGGAGCGGAAGATTGGTTTGCACCCTGACACCGCACGCGATAGCAGGTTGCAAAACACCGCCAACATAGATTTGACTTTGGCGGCAATAATCCGTCCGCGAATGTTGTTTCAACACACTCACGCTCCTTATTGCACCACTTGCAGGTTGCGGTCTCGTTGCGACCACTCAATACGACTTTCATTGAACTCTCCAGGTAGGTTGAAAACAGCCGCTGCGTTACAGCGGCTGGAGAAAAAAGAGTGAACGCCTGGGAAACGAGACGTTCGGGAGAGTTGCTCAATCAAGAGCCAAAATCAGTTGGTGACTACGTCAGGTATGCCGTTGCTGGCATCGCAGACTGCATTCGCCCAACCTCCAAATGTGAACGATGTCCACAAAAGGCGTGCATCAATTCTTATCCATAAACTGCTCACAAATTCGAACAGACTCGAAAGCAGATAGAGGTCGCCAGGGAACGACCCCAAATACTTTCGTGCCTCTACTTATCGGTAGAGGCTTCGGACTCCCGTTTTAGGATTGCCCGCCAAGCATCGTTGACTACCTCTGCAACCAGAGGAAGGTCATCACGCGAAAACGAGTTCGTTGATTTGAATCCGTCCTTCGTCTTATAGGAACGCTGAAGGCTGACCTTAAAAAATGGTCGTCCGTCCTGCTCGGTTTCGTTAAGAAACACGCTTGCAGAAACCCCGCGCAAGCGGAAGCTTTCGACGGGCTTGTTGGTTGTCTCCTGGTTTTTCATGGCAGTGTTTGGAAAGAAGTAAAGCATCCAAGCGGTAGACCCTGCTACGGCAACGTCCCTGAACGTTGCATTGTTTCACTAGAATCTACCGTGTGGTCGGTTGTGGGCACTTTCACAAGTGGCACCAACTCGTCTTTGTGGCAGCATCGGAATACCGGTGCCGTCAAAATATTTTCAGGTGTCAGTGTTTCAAACGCCCCAAAGCGGTACGCTGACAACACTGGTGAATCAGCGTTTTTCTTTGCAAAAGCATCACGTAGTTGCCGTGAACGCTTTTCAGTCGGAGAAAACACGATCACATAGAAGTGTGGCAACGTGTCTTTGCCGAAGTGGATTTGATGCTGCTTAGATTCGAGGGCTGTCTTGTAAGCCGGTGATTTTCTTGCTGCCACACGTTCGTAGAAGTAGCTATCTCGATCCGACTCGATGTACATCACTGCCCGGTCACCACCACACTCCAAAATCATGGCGGCGTCTGGTGCACAAACCGTCTTGTCAAACTTGGTGAACAAGCGAAACCTGTTTTTTGGATTTGATTCGTCGACGTTCACCCATTCATCTTCATTTACCCACCGTGGCATCGAGATTACGGACTGTTGCTCAATTGCTTGGTCAAGCATGATGTGTGCGTCACTGACCGTTACGTAATGGGCCAAGTGCATGGCTTGCTGCACATCGACCGGCTTCAGTAAAAAAGACGGGTCATCAAAGTGACCAGCTAAATACTCTCGCCCCTCTTTGGTGAGATGAAATACTGGACTTGGTGATCCATTGGTTTCATTGACAACTTGCATTCGCCGCTGGCGAATGAGACCAGCCCGCTTCATTTGGTTCATGCGGCGGCGAACCACTCGACCTGTGTTGTCGGTTTGAAAACAGAGAGCCCGAAGCTGCTTCGAATTGAGAATGTGATAGCGACTCAGGCAAGTGAGAGCCTTGAGGTCACGCGGCAAGATTTCCATAACAAAACGTCTTATCGAAAAAACAACTGACTCGTGCCAACAGATTGGCAATATAAAGGAGTAGAGCGACGGAAACGTCGCTCTAACTGGAGTCAGCGTCACGAAGACGCTCAAGATCGGCTAGTGAAAAAGCAAGGTACAACGATTACTCGAAGTCGCATCGCCAGTTCGCCCAGCTTCCAGACGAGTTGCTTGACACAGAAGCAACTGAATGGCAGTCTTGTCTCAACCTAGGAAATGCAAAGCAATGTTTGCAACTCCTACCACGGTATGACTTGTCCAAAGCATACGCACAAACATTGGTCCAGGCAACCCTGGGCTTTTGTTTGCTCGAAATGGTTCTTCAAGCCAACCATAGATTCGCAGTAGCACTCGGTACGTAAAGCGAATCATTTTGCCACTCAAATGAATGGCGAATTTCATCCATGAAAAAATGGTCTGCATAATCGTGATTGGTATGTGACAAAAACCGCTTACGCGGCAACAAGCAACACTCTCAACAATCCACCTGTGTCGTGAGAAGCTGAATCAAATGAAGCTTGAACCGTTATTCTCCCATTTGCCGCTTGGAAAACAACCGTCAAACACCAATTCGATTTAGAATTTGAGGCATCCATAAAGGTTATGTACACAGCAGCATTTTGCCGAGCTTGCGATGGCATGAAGACGACGGCCTCGATGGCCGGAGTTTTCAAGGGTGCAGGGGCGACGCGAACCGTAGGTGAGTAAGCCCTTGCCCAATGGTCGTAACGTAGTGTTGGGCGTCCGCGAACTTGTTGAGCGGTACCCGCCCTGACGGCTATTGGGCAAGGGGTTGCGAAGCAAGCCCGCTGCACCCTAAATGCTGCTGAATATCGAACTTACGTCAACGAACCAAGTGACCGGGGTTGGCCAGGCGGTGGACACCCCAGCGGACACCGTAAAATGAAAGTTCACAAGCTTCCGCTAATTTGGAGAAAGGCAGCGTCTTAACTGAAGACCAAAAGCAACAATTAACAAAATCGCTTGCTGCTCACGAAGCGGATGGTAAACCCTGCCCTGAGTTCATTGTGATCACTGAAGATGGCCGAGTGGTTGAACACTTCATTGTCCCAATAATCCTTACCGAAGGAGCAGGTTTCAGTGTGCCGCAATACCCTGGTATTCATTTCGTCACTGCACTTTAGGGGAAATCTTAGAAGATCGTGAAGTGGTCTTGCAACGAAAACGGCCCTCAGGGATTTAGGTGGTAACTACACAACACCAGTTCCCGGAGAGCCAAGGATGGCCAAGCGTAAACGTTCTCGAAAACCAACACAAGCTCGACATGGCAAGAAAGCGAAGCGTTCCCAACACGACAAACGGAAACGGCTCAATCAGCGCAATCAAAATCGGCGATCGACTCGCCAAGCCCAGGTACCGTTAGTTGGAGGCATCGCGAAGTTGGTCGCGGAGATGCAACGCCTACTCGATTCGCGGAGTGCGTTCCGACTGCCAATCATCATGGCGGGCGCCATGCTGGCGAAGTCGCGACGGACCGTCAGTAGCTGGTTTCGCTCTGCCGGCGTCCGTGATGATTGGGATTTCTTCTATGATCAACTTGCCGCGATTGGCCCAAAAGTTGCATCGCTGATGATACCGATCCTATCGAGCATCGTTGCCCGATTCGATCCGGGGCCTGATGGCTACTGGAAACTGGGCCTCGATGACAGCCCTACCAAACGTTACGGACGCTGTGTTGAAGGAGCCAACGTTCATCACAATCCCACACCCGGGCCAGCCGATGGACAGTGGCTTTATGGACACAACTGGGTCTGTCTGGCGATCTTGATTCGGCATCTATCTTGGGGCACCATCGCGCTGCCGATTCTCTCATCTCTCTACGTCCGAATGTGTGATGTCGATCAGTTGAGCGAGAAGTACGGTTGGGAATTTCGCACGAAACATGAACTAGCCGTCGAGTTGGTCAAGAAGCTGGTAGGCCACATCCGATGGTTGGGCTCTCTTGCAAAGATCTTGGTCGTCGCTGATGGTGCGTACGCGGCTCGGCCATTCCTGCTGCCGATGCAGGAATTGGGAGTGACCGTGGTCAGCCGACTGCGCAAAGATGCCAAGTTGTTTGACGTTCCGCAGGCGCGGAAGCCGGGTCAGCGTGGGCGTCCTCGAAAGTACGGCAAGAACCGGATCAGTCTTTCCAAGCGTGCTGGACACCGCAAGGGTTGGCAAGCCCTGGTCTATGAGCATCGCGGCCAGGAAGTGACCTGCTGCTACAAGAGCTTTGTTGCCACCAGCGAAATGGTCGGTGGCGAGATTCGGGTGGTATTGGTGACCCACAACGACGGTGGTTGGGCAGCATACTTCAGCACCGATACTGAGATGGACGCGCAAATGATTCTGGAAACAGCCGCGGATCGCTGGGCGATCGAAGAGCACTTCCACGATGTGAAAGAAGTATGGGGCGCTGGGCAGCAGCAAGTTCGCAACGTTTGGTCGAACATCGCTTGCTGGAACGTCTGCGGGTGGCTCTACACGCTTGTCGAACTGGAGTGTTGGGACAGATCAGCCCATGTGTTGGTGGACCGAAGCCATCGTCCCTGGGACAATCCTGATCGACGGCCCTCTCACGCGGACCGTCGACGGTGGGTTGCCGGTGAAATGCTGACCCAACGATTTTTCGTGGACATACCCAACCGATCCGAGAAGCGAAAAAGGAAAGCGATGTTCGACACACTCATGAGCCTCGCGGGCTGACCGCTATCGTACCCTCACGCAACGATCACACCTAAGATTTCAATTCCAGAATGCTCATTCTGTATGTTCTCGCCTAAAGTGCAGACAATGAACATGTGACGGTCTATGTCTTCTGGTTTGGCATAAACTGATCGTTCTCGTTTGAGTTTGCACAAACGGCGTATCAGCCGCACCGCTAGACTCATTGGAACAACCTGCACTTCATCTCCAAGGTGAATTGACTGGCTATCTGGTCGATCACTCCAAAACCGAAACTGTCTTCGGAATTGGAGAAGTCGACTTGGTCGACGTTCACCAGAACTGTAGTGATACGTATCGCCCAAGAACACGCCTGCAACAACTTTTGCATCAATGGACTTTTGGAGTTCAATGGTTGCTCCACAATCTGTCGTTGGACAATTAAACCAACCGATTTCCTCACCGCCATTGCGACTATGCCAAGCACAGGCGTGGCGTTCTTTGTAGTCGTTGGAGCCACCGCCTGCCTTACCCCATCGCTGCTTTAGAGCAATATAGTTGCGGCAATTCAGGCACAGCACGTAATGAAAAATGAGAGGCAACAAATACCGACGAACCAGCGGCCTCGACCAACGCATCCACACGAGAAGAAGTGGGAGCACGAGCCAGTGTTGGAATACACCTGCTAGCAGTAAACCACCGACCAAAAAGCGTAACGCTCCCGTTGCCATTAAAATACGTGTGCTCGGTTTCATGCCAGCATCGAATGTCGATCAAGTTGTTGCACACACTGGTCTATGAACCGGGACCGCATCGAAGGTGATTTTTGGTTCACTTCAAACCACTGGTCACGCTTTGGCATCAGGTCTGCCGCCCGCAACCAGATGGGATATTCCAGCCCGTAGCGTTCGGCGGTGAGATAGCAGAACAGGTCGTTGGTTGTGGTCATCACCCGAGCCTGCATGTACGGTGATAGATTGAGAGTTTGTTGCATGTCATCAGGCGCTTTCAAAAGGCCACCAATGGGCGCTTTCGCTCAGCCACCAACCCCCCAAGCATTTCTTTTCGCACCAGGTCCCTACGCCAGTCATTTACGGGATTTGGTGTGAAAAGAAATGCGGGGCGTCCCCCAAAAGGTGGAAAGGCCAAAGCGCCTATCGCTGGCTGAGATTCAGCGCTCGGTGACATTGCAACAGTTGCCGCTCCTTAAAGGCATCGCTGGGATTTCCGCTTTGACTGTAGAGCACACACTGAACGTCATAGTCGACTATTGGATCACGGGCACCGCAGCGGTGGTAGATATTCTTGATGTACTCGCCTACCTCTGGCTGTTTGTCCCACTGCTCGTATTTATGCAAGGTGTTGTGCAAATCCCGGCTAGACTCGATGTTGACAATGACCTCGACAAATCGCAGTCGCCAACCGTGGGGTGAAGCAATTAAGTACCAGTAGTCAGGAATGACTTGATCGAACACTTGATCGTTCATGTATCGACCATCGGCAACGATGGCAAACTCTGGTAATGTGTTGACTGTTTCATTCAGCGTGGCTGCAAAGTACGTGGTGAGGATGTCGTGGTCTGCTTGATCCCCTTTTGGAGTCACAAACCGATAGGGAATGCGGTTGTTGTCAATCTCAGGAAGATCACGGCACTTGAGGTAACCGTTTTCATTGATCACGAATTCAGCAGACGAGTTCTTGCTGCTGGTACGGTGAAGCGTGATGTATCCAAGTTCGAGCAAGCGATCGAGGCAACGTTTGGCTTTGTTTTCATACGAGAAGACATCGAAGCGGAATTGCTGGAGCAGTGAGTGGTTGAGATATCGATGTTTGGAAAAAAGTGCGAGAGCGATACTGTCTTGAGGTTGGAGTTTGATGCGTGAGGAGCCGAATTTGGTAACGATTTGGCGACCGGTAGCACGATTGCGGAGGACTTCACAGACAGCAGTCATTTATGAATGGGAAAGGAAATAGGTATCTCCATAGGAGATTCTCAGAATAAGGTGTCTACACCTGAAAGAGTTTTGAGTCAGGGAGCCGAGTTTGGCTCATTTTGTGGGATCAAAGTTGTCTGCTGATGACAAGCAGTAAGACAACCTCACAGACAGGTTGCCAGACAGTCTCCTAGACACGTTCGACAGAACGATTCGAGGTGGGCTTTAACCACAGTGCCGACAGTCAAAACTAATCCTTGTTCATCAGCCTACCGAAGTAGAAAGCCTTGGTTCAAGTAAGCCCGAGTTGCAATCTTCGCGTATCAGTTTGCACTTTGATATTGACGTGAATCCATGACGCCATACCAGGAAGTACACATTTTTTCGCCAACCGATTCCAAGCATTCGTAGTGCTAGCCAGATTCTCTTTGGCCGCTCAGCTACTATCCGATACTTGATTTTTTCCGGAGTCATTTTTTGGTATTGAACAATGGCTGTGAACGACGAACGTTTTTGTTCTCATCCCAAGTTGGTATCGTGATTCGCTTGACAGAATTCAGAAATAGTTTTCAGGAGATTTTGTGAAGCCAAAACGACTCCTGCTATCCCCTCTTGCTTTCAGCAAACCGCCCACGCTCGATGTCAAAGTGCAGTTCAACCACGCCCGTTTTGCCATGTGGCCGATTTTTTCGGAGATACAAATCAGTCTCGTACGGACGGTCGCTGTCCTCATCGTAGTACGCTTCACGGTACAACATGACGGCGTAGTCAGCATCTTGTTCTATCGCTCCTGACTCACGAAGGTCAGAAAGTTGAGGCCGCTTATCAACTCGCTTGTCTGCCTCACGATTGAGCTGGGACAGGGCAATGATCGGTGCTTCAATTTCACGAGCCAAAGCTTTGACGTTGCCTGAAATGTACCGAAGCTCTTCAGTTCGATTGTTGTTACGGCTCACGTGTGACGGTACTTCGATCAACTGCATGTAGTCGATGATGAGCAAATCAATCCCCTGCTCCATCTTTTGCCGCCGAGCTTTGCTGCGTAAATTGGCAATGCTTTTGTCAGGGTCATCGTCGACGAAGAGCGGAATCGAAGCTATTTGGTCAAACGTTGTGCCCATGCCTTCCATCTGAGCGTCCGACAATTCACCCCGACTCAGCTTGTGTTCATCAACCCCGTGCCACGCGGCAAAGAGCCGATTGAAGAGCTGTTCTTTGTTCATTTCGAGTGAATAGAACGCTACGTTTTTACTTTGCTGCTCGGCAACGCAACGAGCAATTTCAAGGGCGATGGCTGTTTTTCCCATGCTGGGGCGGCCCGCCACGATGCACAGGTCGCCGGGCCGCAAGCCCACCATGAGGTCATCAAGACCCTGGAAACCTGTTTGAATACCGTAGTACGCAGTAGGATCATCTGCCTCATGCACCATCGCGTAATGTTCATATCGCTCATGTCTCATTTCACCAATAGACACTGACTTGTGCTGTACAGCGGCGTACTGCATGTCGAGGACTGACTGCTCTACGGTTTCAATTAACTCAGTATTCGTTTTCTCACCATCTTCCGCCATGCCTACGATGTTTTTGCCCAATCGAACCAGATCACGGCGAGTGCTACGGCACTTTACGATATCGGCGTACTGATGAATGTTAGAAGAAGTGGGGACGTTTGACGCCAACTCAGCCAAGAACGAAGAACCACCTACTCGTATCAACTCTGGTGCTTGCTCCAAGTGAGTGCTGAGCGTGACAATGTCGATGTCGGTGCCGCTGGCATAGAGGTCGCAAATGCCAGAATAGATTGCTCGATGAGTTGGGTCGAAAAAGTCAGATGGTTGCAACAGGGTGATTACTGAGTGGACGGCATCGGGATCAAGGAGGATTGCTCCCAATACGCTCTCTTCGGCATTGGTACTGTGTGAAACGGATTGAAGGGTTGGCATACGAAAGAAGGGAAGATTATTTGGCGGTGCTATCAGCCAATAGTGTTGTCATCACGGCTAGTGTTTCCGCTGGTGGCTTAGAAAGGTCTCGGTGACGTTGCAAACGAATTCGAGTGGATTGCGAAGTTGCTCTGCGGATAGCACGCTCGTGGCATCGTCTCCAAAATTCTGGTGATTGACTCCCCCACTCTGCCAGACGTTGGTGCCGCTGGTCTGAACGTTGTTGACGTTCGTGCATGACAGCTTCATCACGTTTCCTAGCTGCGGGCTTCTTTGGTGAAAGTGAGACCGGCTTTTTGAGCGTCGTACTTTGCGGTGCCCAATCCTCCTGGACCGCTCGAATGAATAGGCCGGTGACGCTGTCGCTCACTCGGCGGTTGCCAAGATACTTGAGTTGGCGTTTGATGACTTCTTCTGGATGGTCGTTGACAATGCGTGCAGCCACTGCTGATTCAAAGCCAATGTTCATCACTGCCAGATACAGTTCTGAATTCTCAACAGCAGGTTGTTGTTTTTTAGAGAGTTGTTCTTCTTTATAGGTAGAGGGTTCCTTTTTGAACTCATCTTGAGACTTTTTTGAACCGATGAAGGGTTCCTTTTTGAACGCTTCTTGGGTTCCTTTTTGAACTGATCCGATTGTGTTTTGGCCAGGGTTCCTTTTTGAACTGATAGCTGACTTTTTGTCATTTGAAAGCCATTTGATACGATAGGTTGTTGCAGCGCCTCCCTGAGCAGGGTCTGCTTCGATGTAGTTCATCACTGTTGCCCGTTTTACGGCAGATCGCACATGTTTACGTGAGAGGTTGGTGATGCGGCATAGGTCGGTATACGAGAGTCTGTGTTCGATTCGTCGCCCGCCAAATTGATTCTCATACCCAACAGTGTTACGGATGATCGCGGTGACAACACGAATCACTGCGAGTGATTCATTTGGTAGCACTTGCGTATAGAAAGCGTGTGGCATTGGAGTTCGATACCCACTGCCTTTGTAGAAGCCAGAGAATTCTTGGTTCGATTTAGGATCAACCTCACTCCAGCACAAGCGATACTCCCCTACTTTGCCTGATGAAGCGTGCGATTTCTTTTCTGGCTGCGTTACACATTCGACGAAATTTGCAGTAAGGCTTCGATCGATGCTGCCTCGAAATGAACCACGGCTAACACCGGCATCTGCAACAATGCTGCTTGTGCTACAGGCGATTGTTTGAGCAACCGGATTACCTTCACTATCAAGGCAACGTAACGTTTGGTAGAGAACGTGGCCAACCAGACGAACTACTCCCCTATCGAAGTGATTCACGCAGTAGTCAAGGTACGCATTTGGGCAAAATACAAACGTCGCACTGTAGTGCTCAAAGCCATCGAAGGACTTACTGTTACTCATAGGACAAGAAGTGGACGAAGTCTACACGCATGTCTGTGGACTTGTCCAACAGTGTCCACTAGGACACGGCTGCTTTTTGTCTAGACAATGTACTGGACTTTTCATGGACACTGTCCACGGACAAAAGATTCAGGAGAGAATATAAACGGCTATCAAAAACAATTTTTGCTGGACTATTGAGGAAGTGTTCTGATGGACATTCAATGGACATTGGCCAGACAAGTTCAATGGACAAATCAGGTTGCCAAAGCACCAAACTGTTATCCAATGTCCAACCAGTTGGCACGTACTTGTCCAGTAAGAACAAAGTGGGGGACTGCGTATTTCAGAATCTGTCTAGACAGCAATGGACGTGGCCATGCACTTACTTGTCCAGTTGGACAATCTTGGGCATCTTTTGTTTGCATTGAGTGGACAAGTGTGGCAATCTAGCCTTGATGTCACAAATGATCACAGTCAAAGATGCAGCAGAACTTGCAGAAAAAAGCGTCAAAACGATTCGACGCTGGCTTAGCGAAATAACTGCCAACTCTTCACATCCTGATCGGTCGAAAGTGCTCCCAACCGTGAATGAAGAGAGAGAACTTCGCCTAAACAAAGGCAGGCTCATTTGGAAGATCGACAAACGGCTGATCGAACAGCAATTTCTAAAACAGAATCATTCAACCACAAGCCAGCCCAAGTCCAGAGTAGGGGAGTCAGAGCTAGAACGCCTTCGGCGAAAATTGGACGAAGCTGAAGAACGCCTGGAAAGAGAACGCGAACATAATCGAACGATGCAACAAAAATCGGACGAACGCCAACGCGAAGCAAATGTTCTGATGAGAGGTTACCAAGAGCAATTGGGCTTGGCGGCTGGGGATTGGCAAGCCAGCAAGACCGCTGAAGCTGACAACGATTCTTCGACCGATATTCCGGTAGACGTAGTCGAAGCCAACGTTGTTATGCAGACTGATTCTCACGAGCCAACGGAAAAAGAAACGACGAACGAACCTGAGTCGACGACAAACACCAAACGCCGCTCTTTGCGGAAATGGATTAGGTCAGGGCCAGCAATTCGTTTTGACCGAGAGCAAAAAGCACTCAAGTTCTATATCGCTAACGGGAACAACGTGTGATTCACGTGACAATGCACTGCCCGCCCAATTAGCGTGACTTTTATTGAAGGGTGTGGTAAAATCGACGTATGAACACATCTGTTATCGATCGTCTGATGAGCCCAGTAGGGGAGTGCTTGACCCCGGAGGTTGCTGAACGTATCGCTTCTTTAAGAGCTGATGCGGAGTTGCAGCACCGTGTTGACGAGCTGGCTGACAAATCGAATGAAGGGACACTCACCGATGATGAGCGTTCAGAGTACGAGCAATATGTCAGGTTCTCGCAGTTCGTAACATTGCTGCAAATAAAGGCCAGGAACTTAATCAAGCCTGTGTAATGGATGCACAAACACGTCGTGCCGTTCGTGAAAGGGCTGCAAACCGATGTGAGTATTGCCGCCTACCACAATCGTCCGCTCCCTTTTTAACCTTTCATGTCGAACACGTGCATGCAAAGCAGCACGTAGACGACGATAGCTTGAGCAATCTTTGCTTGGCCTGCCCTCATTGCAATCTGCACAAGGGGCCAAACGTTTCGACGTTTGCTGATGGCTCGCGTGATTTGGTTCGACTGTTTCATCCCCGAGAGGACGTGTGGTCGGATCACTTTGCATTGGAAGGTGCATCGATTGTTGGAAAAACCGACATAGGCAGGGCAACAGTTCGATTGTTCAAAATGAATGACGGTGACCAGATAGAAATCAGGGCCGGGCTGATTCTGCGTGATGAATATTGAACGGGCAATGATAGGGGGCAAGCTCTACCAAGCTTTTTTCAATTGAATCGGATTGTGGTAGACTCGTCACATGACTGCAAAACTCTCCTGATCAGATTAAAGACCTTCTTGCCAATGGCTTTGTAGACCCAACAACCAACCGTGAATACGTGTTGGTGGAGAAAGAAATCCACATGCAGGCAATGGATGCTCTGCGGGCTCGTGACGATGAGGACGCTATTCGTCAAGGCATCGCTGATATGGAAGCGGGCCGATAAGTTGGCTTACGCTATGCACGAATCAAAGTGAGAGTTCACCGAATTATGAACAAAACACCTGAATTACTACCATGCATTTCAATCGGCATTGCATTGCAGGTCGGTGATGTGTTTTGCCGAATCCGTGAGGTTCGTGACGATGGCGTTGTCCTGCGGTTCACCAGAGAACTGCACTTTAGGCGAGAACATACAGAATGAGCATTCTGGAATTGAAATCTTAGGTGTGATCGTTGCGTGAGGGTACGATAGCGGTCAGCCCGCGAGGCTCATGAGTGTGTCGAACATCGCTTTCCTTTTTCGCTTCTCGGATCGGTTGGGTATGTCCACGAAAAATCGTTGGGTCAGCATTTCACCGGCAACCCACCGTCGACGGTCCGCGTGAGAGGGCCGTCGATCAGGATTGTCCCAGGGACGATGGCTTCGGTCCACCAACACATGGGCTGATCTGTCCCAACACTCCAGTTCGACAAGCGTGTAGAGCCACCCGCAGACGTTCCAGCAAGCGATGTTCGACCAAACGTTGCGAACTTGCTGCTGCCCAGCGCCCCATACTTCTTTCACATCGTGGAAGTGCTCTTCGATCGCCCAGCGATCCGCGGCTGTTTCCAGAATCATTTGCGCGTCCATCTCAGTATCGGTGCTGAAGTATGCTGCCCAACCACCGTCGTTGTGGGTCACCAATACCACCCGAATCTCGCCACCGACCATTTCGCTGGTGGCAACAAAGCTCTTGTAGCGGCAGGTCACTTCCTGGCCGCGATGCTCATAGACCAGGGCTTGCCAACCCTTGCGGTGTCCAGCACGCTTGGAAAGACTGATCCGGTTCTTGCCGTACTTTCGAGGACGCCCACGCTGACCCGGCTTCCGCGCCTGCGGAACGTCAAACAACTTGGCATCTTTGCGCAGTCGGCTGACCACGGTCACTCCCAATTCCTGCATCGGCAGCAGGAATGGCCGAGCCGCGTACGCACCATCAGCGACGACCAAGATCTTTGCAAGAGAGCCCAACCATCGGATGTGGCCTACCAGCTTCTTGACCAACTCGACGGCTAGTTCATGTTTCGTGCGAAATTCCCAACCGTACTTCTCGCTCAACTGATCGACATCACACATTCGGACGTAGAGAGATGAGAGAATCGGCAGCGCGATGGTGCCCCAAGATAGATGCCGAATCAAGATCGCCAGACAGACCCAGTTGTGTCCATAAAGCCACTGTCCATCGGCTGGCCCGGGTGTGGGATTGTGATGAACGTTGGCTCCTTCAACACAGCGTCCGTAACGTTTGGTAGGGCTGTCATCGAGGCCCAGTTTCCAGTAGCCATCAGGCCCCGGATCGAATCGGGCAACGATGCTCGATAGGATCGGTATCATCAGCGATGCAACTTTTGGGCCAATCGCGGCAAGTTGATCATAGAAGAAATCCCAATCATCACGGACGCCGGCAGAGCGAAACCAGCTACTGACGGTCCGTCGCGACTTCGCCAGCATGGCGCCCGCCATGATGATTGGCAGTCGGAACGCACTCCGCGAATCGAGTAGGCGTTGCATCTCCGCGACCAACTTCGCGATGCCTCCAACTAACGGTACCTGGGCTTGGCGAGTCGATCGCCGATTTTGATTGCGCTGATTGAGCCGTTTCCGTTTGTCGTGTTGGGAACGCTTCGCTTTCTTGCCATGTCGAGCTTGTGTTGGTTTTCGAGAACGTTTACGCTTGGCCATCCTTGGCTCTCCGGGAACTGGTGTTGTGTAGTTACCACCTAAATCCCTGAGGGCCGTTTTCGTTGCAAGACCACTTCACGATCTTCTAAGATTTCCCCTAAAGTGCAGCCAGAGAAGACTTCACTGGTTTAGTGAAGCTGGATTCCATTCAAGGCAAATCCGAAACGCTGATGGTGTTTGGTGAACCAGTTGTACTCACCAACGACCCTTACACTCACATCCGCGTTTTGAAAGTGGGGAAGACCGGCAACGTCACCTTTGGAATTTCTGCTCCGCAACATGTTGGAGTCCACTATGCTACGGATGAGTTGTACTTCTCAGAGAGAGGATTGAATACAAACTCCGATTAGGTACTTCGTTCATCACAGAGCGTCACCAAACACTCCATCCAATGCGGCTTGCTTTACATCTGGAAACAAGTGGCGGTACCGCCGACGCATTTCTTCAGTTGTGTGACCTACAAAGTCATCAATGATCCGTTGATCAACGCCTGCACTGGCCAAGTTGCTAATGAAACTGTGCCGCAAGCAGTGCCAGCCGCTCATCACACTCCAACGACTCTTGTTCAACGTGCTGATGAACTGCTTTTGCACTTTATTGCCAGTCACCTTGGATATATGCCCATCACGTTCACGAAGACTGAACGTCCATTGAGTACCTGGGTGCTCAGCAAACCAGTCAGCCAGAATGGGCTGTAGTTTTTGGCAAATGGGTACACGACGAGTAGTACGCTTGCCTCGTACCCGCTTGCGTTCGCGAATCGTGATGATGTTTGTGTCAAAGTTGAAGTCTGACTTACGTGAACGGAGTAATTCACTGCGTCGAGCACCGGTGTAGGCGGCTACGGCGTAGAAGGGGAATACGTACGGATACCGAGCGGCCCCCTTTACGTATGTAAGCAGTTCCGCAATCTCATCATGCCGTAGGTACAAGCAGTCCCACAACAATTCAACTTCGCTGGTCGTTAGGTCATCCAGTTCAAGTTGACGCTCGATCTCACTCCAGGTTTGGAACGGTGGTTTTTCGTCCGTCTTTGGCCAACGCAAACCCTTGTTTGGGAATGTGCGTTGAATCAAGTCAATGGAAATGGCCCAACGCCAAGCTGAACCCAGCGTCACAATTTCTTTGCGGATGGTGGTGGCAGAAACTGGTACGCGTTTTTGCTTCTTCTTCGCTACTGTCTTGTCTCTAATCCGCTGTGTTGGCTCTTTGGCTCGCTTGTTGATGTACTGTTGCAGGTGCTCGCCGGTGAGTACAGCGACGGTGAGGCCCTTGGGCAACAAACGTAGCAGATGCTTACGGTGTGTGCCCATGGTGGCGAGCGTGTTTTCTTCCAAGCTGTCACTGGGGATTGAATCAAAAAACCGGTTCAGCAGTTGTTCAATCGTGAGCGACGGCGTTGGCTCCGGTGAAGGTGGGGGAGTGCTTGGTGGTTTTGGCGGCACCGGCGGCTCAGCAGCCTCGGTTTTGCCCATCGCAAAATCAATGAGTGAGATACTCTCTGGAATTGATATTCGACCTCGCTTGATCAAATCGAGCGTCTCCTCGATTTCTTCTTTGCGGACCAAGGCCTGTGATTCTTTCTTAGTGCCAAGCGAGCGTTTGTGCCGCTTGCCACCGTGAAAGATGACGATGTGATACGTGCCGGTTGCTACTTGTTGCAGGGATGCCATTGCAGGGCTCTCTCAGGTGAAGGGTGAGCAGAGCTTACGGGCCGTCCGTCAGCTCTGACGAGCGACACAACTCCAATGTGAACCCAATGACTTCACCTGTTACTTCACCTGCTGAGCAAAGCACAAAAAAAGGGGAGTCCGCTGTTTGAGCGAAATCCCCGTAATTTACGTAGTGCGGATGAGAGGATTTGAACCTCCACGTCCTTAACGGACACTAGAACCTGAAGGTGAAAGTTTGGCTTTTCTTCGTCATTGCAACAACATCGCAAGGAGATGAACTACCCGTTGCACACCGCCGTCAAAAGCTTCACGCCAACAATCGGCAATGCGTTTGTAACGTCATTGAAATGGAACCGAAATTGGCAACAGTGTTACACGGATGTTACACCGCAATGTTCTCATCTGCGCCTGCCAGAGCTAGCCTCAATTCACCTAGCACTGGAGTACGAAATGGCGAGTATTCACAGAGACAAGCGTACTGGCAATTGGATCATCATGTTTCGTTGGGACGGCGCACAGATCAGAAGATCCTGTGGAACGACAAGCGAGTCGCAGGCCGAAAGTGTAAAGCAAAGGGTCGAGGATACGATTCGATTGCTAAAGCTTGGACGCATGGTGATCCCCAACAATGCAGACGCCGGGATCTGGATTTTGAGCGAAGGGAGAGTGAGTCAACGACAGACTCATGACGGCAAACAGCTAACCCTGTTTCATGAAATCTGCAAAGCGTATCTCCCCGACCAAAAAGCAAAAGAGGAAAACACGTTGCGCACAGAAAGCACCCACATCAAGCATCTGATACGAGTTTTCGGGCGACGGAAACGACTGAGTGGTATTGTGCTTGCTGATATCCAACGATACGTGAACAAACGACATAGTTCAGAGTTCGGTGATCGTGCCGTTGAAGGTGAAACCATTCGCCGTGAATTGACAACGTTCCGACAAATTTGGAATTGGGCGAAGAAGCGGCACTATGTCACGAAAAACTGCCCAGTCTACGACGAAGATTGCAAGTGGGCTGTAAGCATTCCAAAGTCAAAGGAAAAAACCAAATTTCAAACATGGAGCCAGATAACCAGGCAGATTTCGCTTGGCGGACTCTCAGACGACGAACAGAAAGAGCTTTGGAAAAGCTTGTTTCTGGATGAAGATCAAGTTGTCGAATTACTGGATCACGTAGCTTTATCTGCTCGCTATGAATTTATCTATCCGATGTTCGCATTCACCGCATATACGGGCGCACGGCGAAGCGAAATTTGTCGCTCCAGAATTGGTGATTTCGATTTCGACACGGGGCAGATCACTATTCGAGAACGGAAGCGATGCAAGAAAAAGTCAGAAAGCCAGCGGTGTGTCCCAATGCATCCGAAGCTTCGAAGCGTCATGCTAGATTGGTTTGATCAACATCCTGGTGGGCAATACACAATCACGGCACCGCTGAAAATGCGTGGTCGCAAACCTCGAAAGACGGTAAGGCAAACCACGGTCTCACAAGCTGATTGTCATTTCGACAAAGCCCTCGAAGGCAGTAAGTGGGAGGTCATTCGAGGATTCCATGTGCTGCGTCATTCATTCGGTTCAAATCTTGCAAGATCAGGTCGAGTGCCTCGTGATGTGATCGCATCATGGATGGGGCACACAACGGAAGAAATGATCAAGCTATATCAGCACTTGTTTCCACAAGATGGCCCAGAACAAATCAGCGTCTTGAAATGAGCTACTTTCTGGGCCGAAGCTTTCCGCCTTCCACGATTCGACGATATTCGGCACCTGGAATACGCCACTTTCCGGTGTCGGTGTCTTTTTCACACTCGATTCGCCCTTGGTTGCACCAACGTTCTTGAACGGTGTACCGGCTGACGTTCATTGCATCTGCAAGTTCCGAAGAGGTGTACCATTCTTTCTCGACTCGCTGAGCACGGAGCAACTCCTGTACGACATCGATCTTTTCTTCCATCGAGAGCAGACGACTCAAAACGGTTGTGAATTCCTCTTCTGACATTCTCGGCTCCTCTGGGCATTCAGCGACTGAATGAGAATCATGCAGATAGGGCAGCGAAGTTCAACACCGACATTCCTCACGACCTACAAGGCACAAAACACTCCTCGCTTTCCCTGTAGGTACTGAAGACCGATCGCTTCAGTTCAGGTTGCTGCACGATTCATTGCATTGAAGTTCGCATCGCAATAGGAGACGAAAACGCCTCTACAAGGAACTCAAAAAGCCCATGAGAAATCAGCGCTTGCGAACTCATTTACGCAAGTCGTTGCGAAGTCGTGAGATGCGAAAAACGAATCTACAATCTCGAAATTCTCGGAAAATTTGCGAATTGCTTCGTACTCATGAACCCGCCGCCCTTCGGCGGCGGGTTTTGACTATCCAAGTCACAACTTGGTGGGTCCCTCGAAGCATTCACTTTCGGCATCTGATGCGAATTGCGATCGATACCATTTTTGTGTGATCGCCGTGCTTACCGACGTAGCATGAGCGAGGTTTGCTCGAAAGTCATCGTGCGTTGTGGACATAGCCCCAACTGATGTCACCAACCTGCTTTGGCAGAGATTGCCTGAAGCTGCTGAAAGCTCTGACAGCAGCGTGTCACCGGGTATCATCCCGGTGTCTACCGACCGTCGAATTCACATGAGTTTGGCAGACGCTATTCGATACTGAACCATCAAAAATGCGTCCCGGCTTGTTCCGTTTGAAGTGGCCAAGCCTCCGAGGCCGTAGGAATTCTCGCATAGCTCACTGCGTTGGCGAACTCGATGGGCCGTTCGCAAGTTGCAGTCGTCGATTCGCTGGTCGCAAGTAATAGGAAGCGACAGCAATTGAGAGAATCACAAGTGGGATGACGGTTTCGATAATCGGGTCGCTGACAAAAGCATGAGACGCCGCTGCCCCCAGGAGGTCGAATGTGAAACCGGCATACGCCCATTCCTTCAGCAATGGAACACCGGGCATGAGCAATGCGACGACGCCCAGTATTTTCGCTACTCCCAAAATCGTCATGAGATACTCGGGGTAGCCAAGAGCGATCATTGATTCTTTCTGCACGTCAGCACGCATCAGGTTCATTGAACCGCCGGCAGTCATCGCAAGACAAAACAGCACTGTCACAAGCCAGTAACCGATCACTTGTTTGTTCATTTTCTATCCGTTTATTCAATTCAATCTGCGAGTTTGCTCAGCATATTGGCAACTGATTGACCGAGTCCTTGCACTTGCACTCGCTGTTTCTCGTCCTTCAGTTGACCATCCTCGTCGAATGCCTCAAAGGCACGAGGGACAGCAACCTGGTCGGGCAACACAACAACACCGATGCTGCTTAGAATCGAACGGACGTGGACGAGTCCTCTCAATCCGCCTAGTCCACCAGGCGATGCCGCCATCAGCGCAGCGACCTTCCCCTGATACGCAGCGAGCATTGGCTCTCCGTCTGCTGGCCGGGATACCCAATCAATAGTATTTTTGAGTAGTGGCGTGATCGAACTGTTGTACTCTGGTGATGAGATAAGCAACCCGTCGTGATTAAGAAACAGTTTCTTTAATTTCGTTGCGTTTTCGGGCGTCCCGTCTTTTTGTTCAAGGTCTTGATCGAACAGCGGAAGTGGATATTCCTTGAGGTTGAGCAATGTTACGTCAGCACCTGCTGCCTGGGCTCCTTCAGCAGCAACTTGAACAAGTTGGCGATTAAAAGAACCCGTACGTGAGCTTCCAGCAAAGGCGAGAATTCTCGGTTTTGACATTCTGGCTGGTCTCCGTTCGTCGATCAGAAAGGTAGTTTACGGCTAATTGGACGCAATGTTTGTCGGGCTGGCGTTAGAGCAGGAACGCTAAATCGTAATTGCAGCAGACTGATCCTTTGTCGAATTTGATCCCAAGGTCTCCATACTTGGCTGGATTTTGCTTGGGCACGATAAGTCGATCTGGATCACGACGGCTTTTGAAGACATCGTCTTTTTCCCTGATTTCGTCTTGCTCCTTGCCAGCGAAATACATTTCTGTCGTCAGGACACCGTGGTCACGATGTCGCATTTTGATGTGTATGTGATTGGCTCTGGTGATACCAAACATGGCGTACCATCGAGGTATGATGGTTTTGAAAAGGTACGTCCCATCTTGTGCAGTCTTTACTTTGCCGAAGTATCCAAAATTGGGATCGAGTCGTCCCTTGACTCGTGGATGCTTGTAGAGCCCGTTGTTGTCGGCCTGCCAAATTTCGACAGTAGCGTTTTGGACTGGCCTTCCCGTTGAATCAAGAATTCGACCAAACAGGTACATCGACTCGCCCGTCGCTAACTGTTCCCGTCCACCGACCGAGGTTAGGTCTTGCAACCACGGGATTTCGGATGGTGGATACAAAGGACCATCTTCCGTAATTCCAATATACGGAACCTTGCGGTCTCCCTCACCAAGGATCTTTGAAAGTCCATCTCTTTCTTGGGGCTCTTCCCCCAGAATCAAATTGGTTGATCCAGAGATCGCAAACAACCCTCCTGTTGCAATGGTCATATTTACGAACTGACGGCGTGATAGATCAAGCTTCTGCATGAGATTTCCTTTGGTCTAAGATTCAAACTGTTGGCCAGTGGCATACTGATAGGACTCGATCAACGCTAACTTTACGATCTCAATTTCCTCAAGAGATCTTGGGGCATAGCAAAGAACTTCGTTCACGCCCTGGTCTTTCATGGGATGTGGCTCTCCCCAACGTTTCTCAACGAGTTCTCTGGCAGCTTTGTCGGAGACGCAAAGGTGCATGCTGCCATCTGCATGAACGTGGGCAAACTCTCGACCTCCAAGTGGAGGCATAAACGCATCGTCATGTGCTGGCGGCACGCTTTCGTCCAACCAAAGTGCTCTCGTCGTAGCCACTGAAATTCGTGTTGGCTCCTCTCTAACGTCAGCAAATGCACTCAATGCCCAGTCCATTAGCTCGCTAACGTATTCTGGTGGACTCTGATCAGAAAACTGAAGATGAGGAACTTGGTCGCCTGTTTTTGGGCGTGGCCCCTGCCTTTCAGGCAAAGTTAGTGTCTTCATGAACTTCTCGACTCCACTGAGTTGTTTTTGCTGAGCAGTTGTTGCCGTACATTATTGAATGTTGGTATACTCTGTCAACAAGGTACATTTAGGTAACTAGGTAACATTAGATGTCAAAGCGACAAGCATATGATGGACCTTGCCCGATTGAACGTGTGATTAGCGTCTTTGGCGGCAAGTGGAAACCGGCGATCCTTTTCCATCTCGAACAGGAAGGCACACTTCGATTTAGTGAGTTGCGGAGGCTGATCCCCGAAGTATCACAACGCATGCTAACACAGCAACTTCGTGACCTTGAACGAGATGGCCTCGTCAAGCGTGAGCACTTTCCCGAAATTCCCCCAAGAGTCGAATATTCCGCAACGGAGATTGCTCAGTCATTAGCACCGGTTGCTCAAGCGATCGAGAAATGGGGACGAGAGAACTTGGAGGCGGTACACAAGTCTCGCAAGAGGTACGATCGAAAACAGGCGACGTAGTTGCTTATGGCGGTCCTGCTATAGAATGACGGTCTGGGAATGTCGTTGCGATTGTGAGAATCCCCACGCACCACCATCTACAATGCTACATTGAATCATTCTTTGCATTCTCTGATTCACTGAAGTGGTTGCGAATGTCGGCATTGCCTTTCAATCGCATTGGGCGTAGCCTGTTCCTCCTCGTGACCTTTGGCAGGATGCCTCTGTGTTGCGGTCAGCTTGTTCGGAATACGCAACAAGCCGCTCATTAGAAAACGACTTCTGGCCCACGGCCATCCAAGTTCAGAATCGAGTTACGGCGATTTTCTTTTTGCCGACTCTTCTTTTTCTCGTGAGAAATAGAATCCCCTCACTACATAAATGGTGGAGGATCAACGCATGGATGAAAAACTGCTTTTGCTCGGAGAGGTCGCTGAACTTCTCCATGTGCAGCCGTACAAGATCGTGTATCTGTTTTCTGCACACAAAATCGAAGACGTGTCCCGACTGGGAAACCGCCGAGTCTTTTGCACCGACGACGTTAGCCGGATAGCCAAAGCACTTGGAGTTGAATGGGATACACGTCAAATACAAACAAGGGAGGAATCACCATGAAAGCCGCAGAGGAATTCATGATCATGAAGGAGATTGGTGCGATGTCCGGCACGACATCGCATCGAATTGGACGGATATTGAAGGACTGGGGCTACCGTTCGCATAACGGTGCCCCAACAAAACTGGCTTTGTCTGAAGGAATGGTGAAAGAACACCATCCAATCGAAGGCAAGCCGTGGATATCGCAGTACACCTGGCATGTGGAAAAGACGTGCGAGGTACTGGAAATGGCTGGTGTGTTCGATCCAGAGCACAACTAACCAGCAAATGCAATCGCCCGCCGTGCGGCGGGCGATCTTGCTCAACTCGGACATTTCGCCGTTGGCTGTGTGGGCCACTTGGCGAAGTTCGACTTAATTCAAAGGCAACATCAAAATGAAAAGAAGAGAAGTTGACCCATGTCTATTTATGATAGTACGACTCAAAATGAAGCGCAAGACGGACTTGTAGTTTCAACAGACAATCACTCAAACCTTGTCGCCAACCCAACGGTGGTTGCGTATCGACAGGAGCGGCAAGCGTGGATCGATCGATCCGAACAGCTTGCTGATTGGGTTCTGGCAAACCTCGCCATTCGCACTGACGTGTACGGCAAGCATTACGTTCGGAAGGACGGGGCGTCTGGCCGCTGCATAATAAAGGAGCCGCTGGAACGTCCGGTTCTGTTGCGGCACTTTTCCAAATCCGATCCGATCGTCGGCGTGTTCACAACATCCGTCGATGATCTCTGTCGGTTTCTTGTAATCGACATCGACTGCCACGACGGGAACTCGCAAGTTGCAAAGGGAAACCATCAGTTTGCCGTAAAGCTCTACAGTGACCTTGAACAATCAGGTTTTGCTCCGCTGCTTTTGGACAGCGGCGGTAAAGGAGGTTTCCATCTTCTAGTCCATTTCACCGAGCCAGTTCCAGCACGACACGTTAGATCGTTGGGCCGATGGCTCGTCCGAGATCATCAGGACTTCGGGCTCAAAGAGCCTGAAGTCTTTCCCAAGCAAGACAGCATCAATGGAAAGTACGGGAACTTTGTGCGTGTATTTGGAAAGCATCACAAAAGAAGCTTCTACACCAAAGTGTGGGACGGCCAGACTTTCGTGGGCGGCAGAGAAGCCATTGATTTGATCCTTGGAAATCGAAGTAGCAGTGTTCATCTGATTCCAAAAAAAGCGAGCAGATTTCAACCACCGAAGTCACAACGCCCAAGCGGGAATCCAACGCCAGGCAAAGCAGGAGGAAACTGGTGGTTGAAGTATAAGGGCGACCTGCGATCTCTTGACTTGGCTTCACTCCTGGAGTCGGAGGGGTTCGATCTATCAGTCGGAAATGATGGTGAGTGTCAGATCGAATGTCCTTGGGCAGAGCAACATACGACTGGCGAAATTACAGCAACGATCAAGGAAGGAAGTGAATCGGAGGTAAAGTTTCCAGCGTTTCACTGCTTCCACGATCATTGCAGTGGACGTTCGTTACAGGCTCTTTTAGAGCGATTCGACAAGCATGCGGTTGATGCTCACTGCCGAGTAAAGTTCGGGAAGGACAGTTCCACAATTGATCCAAGTAATCCGTTCAAGACAGCGACAACTTTTCACGATGAACTACGGACAACTGAAGGGCGTTCAACGCTATTCTTTCACGACGGAAGTTGGCATGGCTGGGACGGCCAAAAGTACGTTGAGATCAGTGATGCTGACATCCGAGCACAAATATGGCGATGGCTCGCCTCTTGCTCTTGCTGGTCGAAGGCAACTAAGACTGAGGATTCAAAGCTGATTCCATTTGTGCCCAATCGATCACAAGTAACAGGAACAATCGATGCGTTACACTCGGTCGCTAACCTATCGAAGGATTATGCGATGCCATGTTGGCTGTCCGGCGACGGACATTCTGATTCACAGTCCATCGTCGCATTTCGCAACGGGCTTCTTGATGTCGAAGATTTTCTGGAATCAGGACAACCGGAACTTCTGAAGCACTCGCCAAGTTGGTTTTCAGGTACGTGCTTACCGCATCGATACGATTCCACTGCCGAGTGTCCAGTATGGCTGAACTTCCTTGACGAAGTCTTTGAAGGTGATCAGGATCGGGTCGAGAGTTTGGCTCAGTGGTTCGGCTACAACCTGACGTTAGATACTCGCCAACAGAAGTTTGCCATGCTTGTTGGTCCACCTAGAAGTGGAAAAGGAACGACGATGGCAGTTCTGGCCCACGTCCTGGGTCAAGACAATATCGCCAACCCAAGCCTGACAAGTTTGGGCAACCAGTTCGGCTTAGCCTCCTTAATAGGAAAGCAGGCCGCCATCGTTGGTGATGGCCACTTAGGAAGGCACAGCGACTCAATTGCCGTCTTGGAGAGATTGAAATCGATCGTCGGCTGTGATCCACAGAACATCGCCCGAAAATTCCGTAGCGAGCTTACTAACGTCACTATTAACGCCCGGTTCACGGTGTCAGTGAATGAGATCCCAAGACTTCCCGATGCCTCGGCCGCTCTGCGGTCGAGGCTTTTGCTCTTGCCGTTTAATAAGAGCTTTGAGGGACGAGAGGATGTCTTCCTCTTCGACAAACTGATTAAAGAGATCCCTGGCATCACCAACTGGGCGCTGAACGGATTGCGTAGCCTCCGTCAGGTAGGCAAGTTCGTTCAACCGAAATCTGGGCAAGCGATCTTAGGCGACTTTGTTCGGTTCTCTTCCCCTATTCGTGCCTTCATTGACGACTGTTGTGAAATCGGAAGTGATCAATCAATTCCGACCAACCTGCTTCAATCTGCTTGGGACAATTGGTGTGATCAAAACCGACATGAGGCGGGAAGCGTTTCGTCTTTTGGTATCCGGCTTCGAGCGGTCGTTCCAAACTCAGACAAGAAAAGAGTTCGAGATGGCAACTCACTGAGTTGGCACTACAAGGGGATCAGCCTCAAGCCGGATGTTGCTGAACATCTGCGCCTTCTTCGACGGCAGTCAGGCGGAATGTAATCACGGTTTGAAGGGTGTTCCTGGCAACGGTAACGTTGCCAGGAACTCTTGGACCTGCTTTTTGCAGACTTCTCAGCATGTCCCTCTGATTTGTTCCTACTGTTCCTACCAATTCCGATTCCTAAATCACAATTAAAATTTGAGTTCAATAAAGATGGAAAAGAAATAGAGAATGCCAGGAACGGTAGGAACACGAGGAACAATTGCACCCTCGAAGGCGGCGGGGGCGTGGTAAGTGGAGGAAGCTAGTCAGTCAAGGATCTTGTTCTCGCTGGTTGATCATGGCAAGAACTTCAAGGAGCAAGACGCCCGCCGAAGGCGAGCGTTGAACCTGAGTTAATAACGTGTTCTACAGTGTTCACGATTCTCGCTATTCTTACCCTTGTAGATCAACTTCACCCTACGCTGGCGTTGTTGTGTTCAATCCAACTTCACTCGTGTTCCGACCACCGGCAGTCATCACGCAAAAGCACCAAGAGTCATCAGCGCTTTCGTGTATTGACCGCTTGGCCAGGAACGTTGTTGTCACACAAATCTATGCACAGAAAGTCGGCCTACTTTTAAGGATTGCGATCAGATACAATGTGCAGATCATCGAGGCAAGCAGCTAACACTAAGCGATGATCTCGCCCCTTTCATAGGATTTGATTGCGGGCGATTGATCACGAGTCGGCAGCCACTGTCTCTACTCTTTGAGGTGGCTTCTGCGGCGATTATGCCGCTCGTTCGGCACGGCCAAAGCGCAGGTTCGTGCGTCGATCCATTCTCAAACGAAACATGTCAGGAGGACATGATGCTTTCAATTGCAATTGAAAAGATTGACATTCCGTTGCTCGATAGTTGCGGATGTCAGGTAAGGATAAACGGCCAAGCAACCACTCTCTGTCGCAAGGACGGATATCTGTGCTACGACGAGAATCGTTGTCAGATTATCGAGGAGTTTGACGGCGGGAAACTCATTCAGTTCTTTGCGAAGAGTCACGGTAAAGATGAGGAAGAACATGCTGTGATTTGGCCGACGCTATCCGGCGATATCGCAGTTACGCAAGCTTGATACAGACTTGTGAAGACGAACCAGTCGCAGCTTCGCTGCGACTGGTAGCTTCATTTCAGACACATCAAGATTGGCTACAACCAACTGGTCAATTAACAAGCGAAAACGATTGGCCCAAAAGACGATGCGTCCAACAATCTGATCAAGTCGCTAAAACAAAACTGACGTCTGTCCGATGTTAGTAAGTGAGGCTATCGACGACGTCGCTCGTGCTGCCTCAACCAGCCTGATCTGCATTCAAAGTTCAGGCGATGCAACCAATTCGGTTATGCATCAACACATGGGATCGTGAAGGTCACGGTTCAGAAACGAAGAGAGATAACATGTTCTTGAGAGAAAATGAATTACCCAATGGATCAGGCCCCTTCAATTTGAATGCCGCTGGATTTTGTGGAGGAACAATTTCCGGCACGAAAGAAGAGATGCATCTACTTGGGCAATTGCTTATTGAGGCACTTGCTACCAGATCAGAGGTTACCAAAGAAAACTGGTGTCTGGAAATAGCTGACAGCAGCCGACTCGAAAGTTGGACTGACTACACCGAAAATGAGGTGTCGATCGTATTCGATCAGCGATTTGAATGGCGGCTAGATTGGAGCGAGGCGTTCTCTTTGGCTGAGGACTACGCTGATACACATTTCAACGAAGCTTCGGATAACGCATCGCAAGAGACTTCACGGCTCTGGGAAGAGGTTAAGCAGGCTAACAGCTTGGTACGAGACGAGGCCAAAATCGAGTGTTTACTCGATCGCTGTGCTTGGATCTTCGCAAGTCACCTCGGCGATTCAGATCAGTATCGATCCGATGCGAACATCGGAATGCTGCTCGATGGCGAAAGTGATCAACTTCATCGTTGCGACTGTGAGATTACAGCACAAGTGATTCAGGCGATCGGTCAGGTCAACGGCGACTGGTTTCGATACTTCGAAGACACCGTCCGGCAGATGACGGTCGGCGAAACAAACGAACGAAGCAAACGGTTGTCCCAAGCAACGCACAAAGCTGGCTGGGCTGTAGTTCCAGGATAGACCCAAGGTGGTGGCGCATCGGCTAGGTTCCGTATGAGCCTAGTTCGGTGCGTTTCTCATCAGTCTCTGCTATCCACATACGGAATGAGTTGAGATTTGTCCTCCCGCCCCTCCACGATTGGAACAAGGCGAGACGACGATCAAGCAGGTGAAGACGCCGACGCCTGCTAATCAGAATCCAATGCCCTCAAAGGATGGAGGGAAGGCGTAACACAAGGAGCGTAAAAATGACGATTGAAGAGAAAAATGAAACGGGTGTGAAACCCTACTGCGTCAGAATGAAGTTGACGTACGAGGCCAATTTGTTCATCGATGCACACAACCAAGATGACGCTGACGATAGAGCGTACAGTAACTTTGGTCCACCCCCGACGTGGGACGGTTGCCGATCTTGGTATTTCGGCGGTGAGAATTGGGAAATAAGAGAGGAACCCTTTGATTTCCAGATCGATTTCGTGGATCAAGTCGATCATGAAGTCTTGCAAATCGAAGAAGGCACAGAGTAAACATTTGCTTTCGCTAACCCCGCTCACTGCGCAAGCGGGGTTTTGCATGAAAGAGTTTCGGAACAAGATGTTCCTGGAACGATTTCCGGCAAGTGACCTGATTGGCAACACGCCGAGTGAAGATGATTTCGGTTGGAAGCTGGAAGAACACTCTGAATAGAAGCAGAGCACGGACCGCCGCCCAGGATGGGCGGCGGTCAGTTTCGCCGTCAACATCCTGCGACAGCACAAACGGCGATAAGCGGGCGTAATAAGCGCCCAGCAACAAAGAAGACACAATCCCCCCGATGCATTGAGGGGGCGACTACAAGGAAGTAAATCATGTTCCATGCAAGACAAGTGACAATGGGCGACATCATGACTGACGGTAAGTATCGTCAGGTCGAGAAGAAGCTTAGAAAGGCCATCAAAGACCCGCCTCTCATCGAATGCCCAGAGGCGGTCAGGGAGAGAATAGAGCAGGCGATCCAAAAATCGATCGTGTTGCCGTTGAGGTCGAAACGCAAACCGAAATCCAGTGGAAGTTTTCCTGCCCCAGAGTCACCACCGGTCTGGGCAATCGGAATGTTTGGCTCCGTTTGGTGTGACATCGACGTGGCCGGTACAACATTTAGGGTGGCATTCTACAACCAAGGAATGGTCGCTGAATCGTTGTCGGCGTAGTCGCCGCCCCGCCCCTTCACAATTGGAGCAAGGCGGGATGACGACCAGCAGGCGAAGTTGCGCCGATGCCTGCATAAAAAGAACTGGAAATGCCTATCAAGGACGATGGGAAGGCGTTAGATATGGAGATAAGAATGCACAAGACAGAATTAGCAGAAGAACTTCGGCAGTGCCAGCGTGAGCTAGCACATGTCGATCTAAATATCATTGACTCGCTCGGCGACGATGAGATCATCGATTCGTACATCACTTGCTCGTGCTGTGGCGAGAAACAAGTCACGAGCGACGAACTTGGTGATGCGATTACGGAAGCGAGCAATGTTGCTTCCTTCTTTAGGGTGGTTGATCGCTTGTCGCATCACCATGCACTAATGAGCTACCAAGAGGCATGCGAAGCCTACTTTTCGTGGGCAGAAAAGATTCCCGGTCAACCAGAGAATCCAAGCGAAGGTCAGTCCGAGTTTTACGATGGACTTTGGCATTTGGAAAACGTCAGTGGTCCGTTGGTCGTCGTGACCGACGACAGCAATGTTATTCCCGTTGGTCACTTTTTTGCTGCATACGATCGGCTCGCTGACGATGGCAAGTGTGACTGTGCTGGAGGCATGGAATACAGGCGTGTTCTACGAGAGTGGATCGACGCTGGACAACCTGATGACCTTGACGAATTCATCGTTCGACGGGCGAACGTGGGGCCGTGCGAGTAGTCAGAACCGGTTTGAGCAAGTCCGCCGCCCTGCGAAGCGGGCGGCGGGCCAAACCGACGTGAGGCTCTGATGACTGGAACAATTTCCATCTCCTTGTGTCATCAAAGCCTTGCCGTTTTTCCAATTGTCAAACGGCGCTGACCGTTCTCATCGAGTTTTGAAATTCGGATTCGATCGACGCACCACAAGGCGAGCAGAAACAGCAGTTGTGGAAGATCAGAGCGTTTCATCCAAGGGCCGTCTGCCTCACCTGGTTCGTACAGAAACACTTCGCTCAATACATCGGGCAACTCCGGCAGCATCGATTGCTCCCAGGGCAGCGCCAGTAGGTCATTCAAGGCCGAAACAACTGAGTAGGAATTTGCGATTGCTTTTAGCGATTCCCAGCGATGCCATGCATCGCAAGAGAGTAGGTATTCGACGTTGTCGGCAGCAAGAAACACATCGAGCATTCGATCATGTTGAGAAACGATTGAATCGACACGATCGTGTGTCTTTCGAAGCTCGTTGGCTTCCACTTGAAGCCGCAGATGTCGTGCTCGTCGATTCTTGCTCAATGGCTTCTTGGTAGAGTCCTGCTGCTCGACGATTCGTTTCGGTGGGAAAGGCAACTTCTCATTTCGTAATTGCTCCATCGGGTCGGTTTCCCGAGGTGGCGGATAGAGCCGCATTAAGTCTTGGATAAACTGATTGCAAATGTCCCTGCGACGATGCTTGGTTCTCCAAGTCTGGGCAGACTCAATCCAACGCTGCACCTCTGGGATAGTTACCAGATTCTGACCATCGAATTTGTGAAGCTCTTCCGAGGGATCATCGAGCGAATCTGTCTCTGCCTTCATCCGACGCCAGATCTTCATATCCCGTTTGGTGATGCGAAACGCACGAGTCCGATTGATTCTTCCCGTTGGCTCTCGCTCATCGCTTCGCAGGCCAGCTTTCTTGGCAACTCTCGCTGACTTATCGGGCGCAGCCTTCTTCCTCAATTCCCGATGACGAACAACCTTACAAAGGTTGCGGGTTACCTCCACTCCTTGGCTGGCCAACTCGGCCTGAATCTCTCTTGGCGTCAGGCTCGGCTGTTCATCCAGCAACCTGCGAATATGGTCAGATTTATCAGGTTTCACTCTAAATCACGATGGTTACAGACACGGTTACATGTAAGTTCCGGTGTACCTTGCGGGTTGATTAGTCGCCACTGACAAGGAACAGCAAGATATTTGACTGTAACGACTTGCACCCTATTAAGCATGGTTACAGGCACAGTTACCAACATAGTTACCTTGTACCTTTTGAGGCGACGAATCGCAAGCAGCGATCAAACAAGAAACCCGCACTGGAGACACGAAATGTCAGATTTGAAGAAGCTTGAAGCCACCATCCGCAAAGGCCAAACAGCGTTTTTCGCAGCAGCCAAGGCTTTGCTGGAAATTGATCGAAGAGAACTCTGGAAGCCTAGCTTCACGTCGATCGTCGAGTACGCAGCAGTCCGTTTTGATTTCGGTAATTGCGATGTAAGTCGATATCGAAACGCTGGGGTCGTTTTGGAGAACCTTGATGGCTGCGAGAAGTTGCCAGCCAACGAAGCTCAATGTCGTGAACTTGCGAAGCTACGGCACCGAGAGCCGCAACTGAAAGTGTGGAACTCAGTTGTCGAGTCTGGGCAAAAAATCACGGCCAAGCTGATCGCTGAAACTGCTGCTCAACTGCTGGGGGGTGATGATGGTGAACCGAAGCCGTCTGAGCCGGTGTCCCCCAACGAAGATCGAACTGCGATTCACGAAGTGGTCACGGCCTTGAACTTTCTTCAAGCTGCTCAGGAGCGTGTGGAAGCACTTGGCGAAGAGGAACGGAGTTCATTGCTTGAACAACTCGACATCGCCGAACAGCATATCGGTGAGCTTCGCTCCAGTCTTTCGGCAGATCTTGTGTCTGCGTAACTGTACATATTCCATTCCCCAATGGCATGCCTCCCCGACGAAGGAGGGGAGGCTTTCTTTTTTAGGCACAATCCATGACAACAATATCCAAAACATCGATGAACAAGATTATTCACTGCGACAATCGTGTTGGACTTCGTTCGCTTCCGTCCAATTCGATTCCACTTACGGTTACGTCACCGCCTTGGGACGATGTTCGTGTTTACGGCGACGGGGTCTGCACTGCTTGGAACGATGAAGTATTCCAAGAAGTGGCCGATGAACTTTGGCGAGTCACCGCACCTGGTGGAATTGTTTGTTGGCATGTGGGAGAACAAATCCGTGACGGCTCTGAGAGTGGCACGTCGTCTGAACAGCGACTTTACTTTCGGGACATCGGGTTTCGATTGTGGCAGACCATGCTGATTGAAACGATGGCTGGTCACACTCACGGCAGTCGATATGGCTCTTCAATTCAATATATGTTTGTGCTGTCGAAGGGGAAACCAAACTCAATAAATTTGCTCAGGGATCGGTCCAACAAGCACGCCGGGGAGGTGAAGTCGTATTACAAGCGGCGGCGAGACGGCAGTCTTTTCAAGACTAAGCGATCGGTGATCGCTGAATACGGTGTGCGTGGTTGCGTTTGGCGTTACAACCCACGACGACAAGAAGATAAGGAGGCAAAAGCTCATCCAGCGCCAATGCATGAGAAGCTTGCACGAGACTTGATAATCAGCTTTTCAAAGCCAGGTGAGGTCGTCCTTGATGTCTTCTCAGGAGCGGGGACCGTTCCCAAGCATGCGATGTTGAACGGGAGACACTACCTGGGTTTCGAAGCTGTCAAAAGCTATTGCCAATTGTCAAAACGAAGGCTGGAGAGATGTCGGGCGAGTCTGTGAAAGTTGATCAACTGAAGAAGCAACTGAACATGTTGTTGGTGAAAGACAATTATAATTTGAGTCGCAATTCATTTCTGTTGAACCTGACGTTGACGAGACCGACGACGGATACGAGTTGTTGTACCGGCGTCTGCAGCCATTGAAATTTTTGGAAGGACGGGGCGGCATGAATTCCTCGTCCTACTCAGTGCGTCCTTAGGCGTTCAAAGTCCGAAGGCGAAAGCTGGCTAAAATCGTAGTCACTCATTCGTCGTCTTCCGTGGCAGATTCAGTCCTGTTTGTCGCTCATCCATTTTCACCACCAGATCTCACTGTTATCTCAACGATCTCTCGTGGACGGATACCTGCCTCTTCGCCACGGACAAATCGCAACAGTTGTTCGTCGGTTGATCCCAGCCAAAGTCCCATCACAAGCTGAACCATGAACTGCCTCAGCGGAACGCTCGCAGACCGGATGTCGCAGTAGTGGATGATGAAAGAGCTTTGCGTTTCTTTTTCCTGACCGACTGCGAAAGCCCATAACAGCTTCGCTGGGCAAACAAATACCTCACCGGATGTACCGAACAACCAATAGACCGCTCCTTGCGAGTGCTTGAGCAACTTCTTCAGTTGTTGGATGTCGATCTTCCATTTCTCTTTGAATTCATCTGTTGAGGCGTCTCGTTCCGGCTTCTTTACTTGCACCAATTCACAAGAAGTAAACTTCACGCACTCATTGACGGCACCGTTCACCAAGATTGCAACGTCGCAGCCATAAACGGGTTCTTCCATCTGTGGGTCAACGGATCGGTGTGCGTAGTGAATTGCGCCCTTCGGGAGACCATCCTCCACAAGCGTCTTCACTCGTGTGTTTACCGACTCAAACGAGAACTCCAAGTGGCTCAAGAGCCTCTCAACGTGGTTCTCTTCCCTCATGCGTGGGCTATGGGCAAAGCCTCCGCCAAAACGCAATGCCGCCTGATCGATTGCGTCAGCCAAGATTTTTTCGAGTGCAAGTGATCCAATCCAGATACCGGATTGAATGTCGAGTGGATTTGGGAACGCTGGCTTACCATCGAGTTGGCGCACGCCTAACGAAATCAAGTCTTTGGCTTGATCCGATTGCAACACAGCCCCACCTGTCAGTTTCGCCAACAATCCTCGACTGCGGTCTCGCACATCGGGATTGTCCGACGAAATACACTCCACCAGCCGTGCATCCACATCTTTGGGTAGTTGTTGGCGCACCATGAGCGTCACAACGTCTGCCAATGGTTCGATATCCGGTTTAACGGACATTATCAGTGGAATTGAGTCAATCCATGTCGTTGGATCTTCGCTTACCAACTCCTCCACATACTGGGAAATTCCAAGCGTGTCAGTGCGTCGAAACGACCTATTGAGATCGGCGAATTTCCTTAGTGCTGCCCACAATCGTGTCTTGGCTAGAAGCCTTGCCCAAGGTTCAGCTTCGATTCGCAGAGATTCAAGCAACTCTTTGGCAATCAAGTGATTGTCTGGGTCCATCTTCTTATCGAATGCGAACTTACCAGCTTCAAAAGCGATTTCTGTCTCTAGCGACATTACAACCTGAGTCGGTGATTGTGGGATCAACTCCCGTAAATCGCTGTCGACGATTGACGACTTCCAACCGCTGAGATTCTTCCATTGCAGACGAAGGCAGCTTACAAGCTTGTCGGTGTTCATCCGACACATAAACGGCAGTAGCCCAACCCCCATAATAGACAGCTACCAGTCAAGTTCGCTTTGCGTGTCGAACACCTCGCTATTCTTCTCTGCACACTTGAGCAACAACGACTTCAACGAGTTGCGATATCCTTGCCACGGTCGGAGGTGAATATTCTCGACCACGGATGCAAATTGCCTGACGAAAACATCAACCGACAATGACCCTACATCTACGTCGTGCAGTACCATGTCGTAGAACCGAGAAACTGAACCTGATGTTGCCAACTCGTCGAATGGACTACCAGAACTACTCCAGTTCACGTCAGTCGAAATTCTCGGCATTGACTTAATCAGCCACCGGTTGGCACATCTCTCCCCAAGACATTCTCTCCCGATGAAAGCACTTGCTTTTTCAAATATGTAAAGCCGCTTTTCGGGGAAGTCACAACCATACTCAAGGTCGTTGAACCAGATGAATTGGCGGTCGTAATCCGTAAGCTGTCTCTCAAAATCAAACTCATCGCTTTTACGGTGGACTAGATTTGTGCGAATCCAAACAAACAACGCCGCCCTCGCCGCATCAGCAAACTCTAGTTTTTCCAATGCGGTGCCGATTAGCTTGTCGGCGTCGCCTTGTGGGACAACGGAGTTGTTCGCTTCGGCACTAATGAGTTGTTCCAAAATCTGATTCATTTCAACTACTTGAATTAAGTCACCTTGCGTTGCGAATTCGTTTGGAACAGCGTGCCCGTCAACTCGCCTTCAAAATACCCTTCATTCAAGAACGTAAGCAGACTCTTGATTTCCTTCTTGTCGGAAGGAAACACGATTGTGTCTTTGTCGTCCACTTTCTTGGTGTTTACAGCCAGTCCGTACTTTTTCGCCCTTCCTGAGATCTTTCGTGGTGTCACCGTGTCCAGAACGCCTGATTGTAGGATCGCAGTGAATCGTCGTCTCATCCATGAATCGACGTGACCTCGAACGGCGTCGGCGTCTTCGACAAGCAAGCGATCATGCTCCAGCACTTGGTCAATCTGCTCGTTTGTTGCTTCGTTGTAGAACTTGCTAATGTCAACGATGCTGTTCATGGTACGGTAATTGCGGAACAAGAGCTTTCCATCCACCATTGCGCCTGCCAATTTCGTGTCGAGCGTGATACCGGCTTTCTTGTTTTCCTTGAGCGTGTTGCCGTCGCCCAGCAACGTAAACCCTTGCTTCAGTAAGCGGCCTTTGTTGAAGCTCTGGAAATAGATCGTCGCCTTGTTGGCCTTGCGGTCAAACTCGCCAGCAAAGATCGATTTGATGTGCTGGTCCGTTTTGAGGTTGAAGTCATCGGGACTTTGCGGCTGCTTGACCGCACCGACCATTGGTGCGTCGATGTCGAACCTTGAAAGCTCGTAGATTTCCGTTTCGTCGATGTTGTAGCTCCCGTCAAAGGGTACTCGTGTTCTCTTTTCGAGAAGCTGGTCGTACTGCCCTGTGAACATCTCTGCGAGAGTTTGTTGCGTAGCGTTGTCTACACGCATACGTTTCACGGTGTTGCCCACGACGACAAAGAAGTGTATTGCCATTATTTGTGCCCAAGCTCAAAGAAAATGTAATCGGAAAGCTGAACCACGGTGCTTTCTCCAGTTTGCTTTCGGATGATTCGATTCGTCACCAACAGGTACGTCATGTCGTCATCGCAAACAACCTCGTAGAAGTGGAACCCTACGAATCCAAGGAGCGGATTGAAGTGGAATGCGTTGCTGTGAAAGATGGCGAGAAAGATCATGCCGAAGACAAATGCTGTCGTTAGCGTGTTGTCACGAAAGTCAACGACATCCGTCGCCAACAACGGCAGGAGGTACGCAATAAGGTAGGCAAGCACTTCCTTGTCTGTGCTCTTGATCTTCTTGACGTGAAGCGATTGCTGTTCCAGATTCGTCTTTGCGTAATAGATCACAAGGAAACAGATAAGTGGCAGCGCAACCGTGCCGACCAGTAGTGGCCAAGTGGAGCCAACAGACTTCCCATTGGCAATTTCCCGTACAGCGAAAGCAGCCAGCACGGGAGCAAGCGAACTGGCCACCAGCAACAGTTTTGCGATTCTGCTCAACATTTAACGCCCCTCCTAATCCTTCAACGCAGATGCAATTGACTGAAACTGTTCCAGCGCCGTTTCAAGGTCATCAGCGATTTCTTGAGCAAGGATGTCGGGGGCTGGCAGATCTGCTGAGTCTTCGAGGCTGTCGTCTTTGAGCCAGAAGAGATCGAGGTTGATTTTGTCTCGCTTAATAAGTTCGTCATACGTGTAAGATCGCCAGCGGCCTTCGGCTTTCTTCTCGGTCAAGGTCGCTCGTCGCTTGTCCCGTGGCTCACCCGGCTTGTAACACTTGACGAACTCATCTAGGTCACTCCGCTTCAAAGGGTTAGTCTTCAGTGTAAAGTGCATGTTTGTCCTCAGGTCGTAAACCCACAGGCGTTTGGTCCATGCCTTCTCTTGAGCAGGCTTTGCATCGAAGAATAAAACATTCGCCTTGACCCCTTGGGCATAGAAGATGCCGGTGGGTAAGCGTAGCAGTGTGTGAACGTCGCATTGTTGCAGGAGCTTCTTGCGAACCGTTTCACCAGAGCCACCCTCGAACAAAACATTGTCAGGCACGACTACTGCACAACGCCCACCGACCTTCAACAACGACTTTGCATGCTGAAGGAAATTGAGTTGTTTGTTCTTGGTCGTGGTGTAGAAGTCAGTTCGCTCATAGGTCGAATCGTCCTTCTCCAGATCCCCCTCCTCATTGACGATGGCGATGCTGCTTTTCTTGCCGAAGGGTGGGTTTGTCAGCAACAGAGTACAACGATCCTCTTCACTCGGCTCAGTGGCCAACGAATCGACGCCAGAATGAATAGGACTGGGGTCGCTTTCTACGCCGTGCAAATACAAGTTCATGATGCAAAGGCGAGCAGTGTTGGGGACAAGCTCCCAACCTTTCACGAAGCCCGACTTCAGATGCTTCTTCTGATCTCGGTCAAGGTCTTTGTGATGATCGAGAACATATTGGTGTGCAGCCAATAAGAATCCACCCGTTCCTGCGGCTGGATCTGCCACGATGTCATCTGGCTTTGGCTGAACGCAATCGACAACGGCTTTTATGAGTTCACGGGGTGTGAAGTATTGACCGGCTCCCTTAGGCGATTCGGCGGCGCTACGAGCCAGCATTCCTTCGTAGATGTCGCCTTTGACGTCAGCTTCAAGCTTCGACCAGTCTTCGCCGTCAATTAGATCGACGATTAAGCGACGAAGAATCGCAGGGTTTTGAACCTCTGGCTTTGCTCGACGAAAGATCTCACCAAGCATCCCAGGGGGTGTGATCTGCGTAATGCGCCTGATCTGACGGAGTGATTGGTCTACACAAAAAGAGGCTTCCTCAAGGAAACTGTTTGTTCTCAGGCAGACAGCTCAAAAGGAAACCTCATGGATGCTCAAGTTAAGGCAGGAAGCCTTGTTCGCACAATCGCAGAGAAAGAAATTTCAAATTCGGTAACCGAGTTCGCTGCCGAATTGACCTCCAAGGTCGTTGAATTGGTCCGCGATTTTGTGTCCGGCGCCGTCTCGGCGGCCAGAATGTTTACGTTGGAGAATCGGCTGGCCAACTGCGTGCGGGAATTTGCTCGAAAAGTCATCGGGTGGCTTGTTGCGAGCCTTGAACCGGAAATCGAGCGGATGCCGGGTACAGTGAAGCACAACGGCAAGAATTTCCGACGATTGGCTGCCAAGAGCCTGCGGAGCAACATTGTGACGTCGTTCGGCGAAATCTCGTTTCAACGTGCTCGTTACCGCAAAGGGCGTGACGGCAAATTGCTCTTTCCTTTGGAGCAACTGCTGGGAATTGAACACGGATTTACGCCCGCGGTGGCGAACCTCATCGGTAGGCAATTTGCTACCGCTGGCAGCACACAAGGCCGTACGCGAGAGATGATTCGGGATCGGTTTGGAGTTTCGATCGGCAATGAGAAGTTGCGCAAGCTGACGCAGACGCTTACTTGCTCGCTGGAACCGCTGCGCGAGGAAGCTCAGGTAACCAAGTTGACCGAACTGATCGAACAAGCACGCTCTGGTGGCGGCACTGCCGTCCTTTCGGTCAGTCGCGATGGTGTTGCCCTCGGCCTGGCTCCGTGGAGTTTCTTTGAAATGGCCGGTGTTGCTTGCATCAGTGTCTTGAGCGATGGCAAAAAGCTAGGCACGGTGTATCTGGGACGAACACCGGAAGCGAATCAGGAGACACTTTCAAGCGATTTGACTTCACTTCTGACGGCGGTGGTAAAAGCGTGTGGCGACGATCTTCCCGAAATCGTTTACGTGACCGACGCCGGCAAAATCGAGACCGCATACTGGAAGAATGTGCTTCGGAAATTTTTCGTTGATGGTAGTCGAATCAAAATCACGCGTGTCGTTGATTACTACCATGCCAGCGAGCGTCTGACGATCATCGCTGATGCCCTGAAGCTCGAGAAAGAATCCCGAGCAGACTGGCTTTCGCGAACGCGAGCGTTGCTGCTTGAACCAGGCGGGCATGGTCGTGTGTTGCGTTCGATCGCGAAGATGAAATCGGAACACGGTTACAAATCGTCACACGCCAGTGATGCAGAGAAAGCCGAGAAGTACCTTCGCCGGTACAAGCGATTCATGGATTACGCAGATGCCCGTACCCACAATTACCCGATCGGTAGCGGGGTAGTCGAATCGGCATGCAAGCAGATTGTCAGTGAACGGATGAAGCTTTCGGGAATGCGATGGCATCGCGAAGGAGGCCAGCAAGTCATGACACTTCGTTGTATTCTGTTGAGCAAGATTTGGAGCAAAGTGTATGAGAAATGGCTTCAGTCAAAACCGACTGTCGCTGACCTGATGCCCCGCGGAGACCGCTAAAATCACTGTGTTCACCGCGCATCAAGCGGACCGCACCCATCCCAGGCTTTTTCGCAAGCTCTTCGAGCATATGACGGTAGTGATTCAATAATTCATCACCATCACGTTTCGTCAGGCTTTCCCAGTTGAACTTCTTTGGAACGATCGATTTTCGGTTGTAGGGTGGCTTCGATTGCTCGTCAGCCATTTTGAGAAACAGCAAGAACGTAATTTGTTCGGTGTACCCCATGTACGACAATCCATCGTCACGGAGAACATGAGCGAAGTTCCAAGCCTTGTTTACGATTTGTTGTGTAGGATTCGTCATGACGTAGGTTTAGCTGACTTGTTAACAATCATTGGGATCTTTCCCTGCACCGGTGTCGGCAAGTTGGCGGCCGTCATGCGATACGACATTTCAAACGGACGAATAGAGTCCGGCGAAATGACTGCGATAATCGTCCCGCAGTCCTCGACTTCATGGTGTTTCAATCGATTTGTCGAGTATCGAATACGGAACGACTGACCGTCCTCACCCTTCTCGACAGTTGCTTGGCGGTTAAACATTCGGTCCATGTTGGGCATAGTCAATTCAGGATTGAGAATGCGGTCTACAGCGATCCTGCCGAAATCGCCAAAAAACTGAGTTGGACGCTTCGGAGGTACTGGTGGATCAAAAATCGAAAGCTGATCCGCATCGTCGCAGTCTTCTGGGAATAGCGACACGATGATGCTTGGTACATCAATCACGAGATCGAGATCGTCAGCGGGCGCTTTGCCCGTATTTTTGAGCCATATCTGAAACTTGAAGACATGCGCATGAACCTTCTCAAGCAATGCACGATGCTGCAACCATTCAGAGTATTCCTTGATGTGTTCGCTTAGCTTGTCGTTGTAGCGTTCCACCGCATCATTGTTCGCTGGTAATGTAGGTATTAGTCCATCACCACCGGCGATCTCCTTCTTCTGCATTGGCTCCAAATTGTTTTCGGCGACGTATCGTTTCAATTCGGTAGCAACGTCGTGCTCTTCCCAGTCACCTGTAACCTCAAATGCCGTGAGTTCTTTCACCGGGTTCGTGACATGAGTGCCCGTCACAATTAGCTCGACCACCGGCACTCTGTTTTTAAGCTCGGCAAGTTCTGTTACAGCAAGTTGATGCTTCTTCTGTTGTTCAGATTCTGGGTTACTCAGTCGCTTGTCGGAATCTGGTTCGATTATCGTGATCGAATGAGCCTCGCAACGGAGAGCCATGCCCATGTCTTCGGAATACACTGCGACAGACACTTGCGGATGTTGCTGTCCAAATAACAGCACGCAATGAACGATCCGGTCGTCTTTTGCTTCGTAAGAGAGTGTCGCTTGAAAATCTTCTGATCGCAGCGGTTGATTAAACACCTCAACGGATACTCCGTCCTGGAGTTCGTCGTCAGAACGCCTCAGTTCTCGAAGCTCTTTGATTCGCTTTCGAGCCCTATCACCAAGTCGAGAGTCATCCTTCTTGCTGTCCAATTCACTGATAACCTGTAGACAAAACACGAGCCGAACTCGCTTGCAGTCGCAAACGGCCTTCCAATCGGTCTCTTTCAATGCTGGGTAGTGCAACAAGCTGTTCGTATCAAGAAACAGTGCAAACTCGTCACCAGTGGTGTCAGCGGAATCACCTGCCACGTTGGATTACCTCGAAGCCTTTCGCTTTGTATTGTTTTGTGTCGTTCGCCACTGAATCTCTAATCTTCTTTTAGGTCTTGAGCTTTGCGGCTTGGCAGCGCCAATGCGACGTTCGGCCATGTCAGGCCGTGATGTCGCAGCCAGCCCTCAAAAGCAGACTCCAAGTCATCCTTGTTTCCTGTTTCAATCGAATCCAGCATCTTGGAGACTCTCGTTGCGACGTCCTTGAATCCGGCAAGGTCAATGACGTCCAGGACTGCCGATGGGCTGGCGAGATTCGATACTTTCAATTCGTACCCGACAATAGCGTGACGCCTTGAAACTTTCCGGTGGTTATGTTTTACCCATTGCGCATGAGTGTGCGATTGTCCAATTTCGTCTTTGGAATACTTCGATGTGCGTTGCTTGCCAGTCTTTAAGTCAAAGCCCCACGCCTGTACTTCTCCCTCTTTTCCAATCCAGAGATTGTCTGGCCCACCTTCCTTGTCGTGACAAGTGGATTCAAGTCCAAGCAATTTGCCGAGTAATTGCATTGCATTCTCAGCTTCATCCGTAAACTCTTCACCGTAGATGAGGTCTTTCTTTACAGTCTTCATCCACGATGTCATTTTCGTCTTCTTCTTGCGATAAAGAGCAGCGAGGGCATGAGCCTGGAATCCAACAGAATCAGCCTTCGGCGGCTTGAACATTCTGTCTCGGTCTTCCGATGGTCGAATCAACTCGTTGCGATTCGAGGCTGCGTCGGCGAAAGCCTGCAAGGCCGTTTGTTGATCACCACAACACAGGTGCGCCAAGCCTTCCAGATGCTTGTACCATGCGCCGAGCCGTTTATCCTTGGCGGTTGCGTTTTCGGCAAGTTCCGTTAGTGTGCCGATTGCTGAGTCATAGTCGCCGTCCCAAATTGCACTGAAAGCACTTCGCTCTTCTAAGAGCATTTCGGGATACCATTCATCGGTAGCGACTTTTGGCAACTTCTCCATCGATTCGATGTGTCTCTTGTAGGCGTTGTCCCAGTCCTCATCGCCATCAAGAACACCGTTCAACAATTCTTCTTCGGTAACCTCACCGGACTGTATGCTTTTGTTGAGAGCGATCCCAAGGCTAATCTGCTGTTGGAGAAGCGGAGGAAGATATGATCGATACTTTGGATTTCTTATCCAATCGTGGAGATCACACCCAGCAAGAATCACTGCGCCGTGGTCCGTGTTACTTCGGAAGATACGTCCAATTGCCTGAACGATTCTGGTGGCAGTATGCCCGACCCGAATTGCATCGACGTTGATTCCTTCGTCGATAAATCGGTCGAACAGAGCTTCTCCTCTGGGTGAACGGTCAAGTATCAATACTCGGCAAGCGTCACCAGGAAGATCAATCCCATCGTATCTGGCGACGAGTCCGAGAAGCCGAGCCTCTTCGGAATCTGCGAATTCCTGTATCGCTTCGTGACCTTCGTCCTTATCAAAAATCTCTGACTTTGGTTTCCATTGCTTTGCTTTTCCGGTCGAGGGCGAAATCACGCACGCCTTTTCTTCCTCAATCAGCGATAACGTCGAGTTTCGTTGATCCTTGTCCGTTTCGCCCGATGCGAAGAGAAATAACCGTTGCGCATCGCCAGACTTGCCACCAGGTGAGACGACAGTAGGGTCAAGCAACCCAAATGTTCTTGCAAACGATGCTTGGGACGGCAAGGTCGCCGTGAGATAGACACGTCGCACGTCTCCTTGAAAGTAAGGGAGCGTGTGCAACGGAATCACTGGCGGCGAAATCTCAATCCCACGAGCGCTGATAATTACACAGCAGTGTTGGAGGTGATCAGATAGGTGGCTCCAGACCCACTTCAAGTTTCGGTCTTTGGCCACACCACCGTCAACAAGAATTGTCCGTAGTTCTTGCGCATGCTTCCAAACTGCAAACATTGGAACAAAAAGCAACGCATTGGGGTTGCCTTCTTCGATGTCCTCAAGCTTGGATACCCCGACTGTGTTAGCGAAATGCGATCGATACAAACGGATGATCTGATCGAACTCGTCTGCTTCGGGAGCAATCGTCAGGGTGAAGCGATCTCGAATATTTGTTTCGGCAACATGAGCATCATCAAAAATCAATGCTCCTACGTCTTTGTCTTTGAACGTCGAGAACCCATTGAAAACGGCGGCGTAATTCGTGATGCAGAACGTCTCAGCAGATTGAAACGCTTCCTTTCTTTCCCACTCAAACAGGTAGCGAGATGCTGGCTTGATTGCCAACTCCTTCGCCCGTTCAATTGTTTGCTCAACAAGCTGGTTGTTTGCAACGACATAGACAACCCGCCGATTGAGTTCGTGCAGGAGCGCCTGTGCGATCATTAGACCGACGAGTGTTTTGCCGCCACCAGTATTCATCTGGACGACAACATCGTTCTCAGTGCGCTTTTTATGCCATTCCTTCAACGCCTCAGTTTGTGGTCCCCAAATATTCTTGATGGAGCCTCTGAGTGTGATTTTGTCAAATATCTTGAGCGGATTACTTTGTCGCTTTGTAGCTGGTCCGGTTAGTTTTAGATTTTTGAGACTCACTTCTGCCCTCCCAATTTGTTCTGTTTCTTCGCACGGTTTTTCGAGGACGGTGACTCATTTGACTTAGCTCGGGAACGTTTTCCAGAGCCATTGGCCGAGGGTCTCGGCCTACCGTTAGCTGCGGATCGCTGGCGTTCGCCTTTGATACGTGCTAACAACTCAGATGCAGGCTCATCCGCTGGGTCTTGGGCAACGAGCCTTCCTTCAAAAGCATCTTTGAGAATGCTTTGCCGAAGCCTGCTGGCCCGAACTAATCCCTTTTTAACGTCCACGCCGACCTGCTCAATTGCCGAGGCTAGAGCTTCAACCTCTGCTACGATTGCGCTTTGCTCGTCTGATGGCGGCAACGGAATAGCAAACGCCTTTAGCTTCGTCCCATTGACGTTTGCTTGTCCCACGTTCTGGCTAACAACGCTAGAAATCCAATTCCTTCCATATGTCGAATTCAAAACGTAGGCGACGAATTCTGGCAGACAACCGGCAAAGAATCGCACGCCAATAAGGTAGGAGGCGTAGGAACAAGGGAATGGTGCCCCGTGATAGACGGCGGACTTTCCTACAAGTTCAGCGCTGTTCGTCCGATTAAATAGCAGGTCGCCCTCTTGAAGAAGAAGATCAGGAAACTCGCTATGGTCTGTCGGAAGGTACTTTAATTTGGAGACGTCCAGACCTTCATCTTGAATGTTACCCATTCTAAGAACAGGAACACCGTTTGCAGTTGAAGAAGTCTTGGACGACGAACCGTATCTGACATGATTGCTAAGTTGGTCGATAGTCGCCCAAACCCAACCATCGGGAAGCTTTGGCAATTTTGATTTATCAGGATCGTCGGGACGTTTGTAACGAGCTTTCCAGTTTTTGGGCGGCTTCTTGCCCTTGCGTTCGTAGCTTGTTAGTTGATCCGCCTCCCAATCATTGCGCCGCTCATTAAGTATTCGGTCGAGAAGTTGTTGGCCAGATTCAGCGGGTGTATTTTCGGCCCGCCAGTCTTCCGTTAGCTGGCCTTCTACAGCCGATTTCAATACAGACGCTCGGTAGCGTTTAAGGTTCGCCTGTACCCGCTTGAGCGACTCTACTCCCGCATCTATTTCCGAGAACAACTCGTCAAGCTTATCGACGATACGCTCTTGTTCCTCGAAGGGCGGTAATGGGAACTCAACTTTGGCGAACGCTCTACCTGTAAGGTGCTTGATTGTCGAGCCTGTATAAGATCGAGCAAGCTGATTTGTGATCGTCGCATAGTAGACAAAATACATTGCAAACTGTGGCAGATACTCGTTTGCGCCAAAGCGAATTCGATGCAGTGCCTTCTGTATTTTGGCATCGCTCGCCTCGCCTCTCCAAACTGCTGCTCGCCCCGGTTCGCCGCCTTCGCAAACAACGAGATCTCCCGGCAACAAACCGAAACGGATGTCCTCTCCAGATTCAAAACGCATTTCCTTGAGATCGGTCAAGTCGAACGAAAACCAGCGAACGTTGACGTTCCTCAAATACGGCTGAAGCTCTCCGGTGTTTTTTGCCTTGTCCAGCATCTTGCCGAGGCACATTTCCGTCGCCAGCGTACCAAGATCGATTGAAGCCCAAGATGGATGAATTTGATTCACGCCGCTAACCTCGCATTCAATTCGACGAGGAGAGCATTCAACCGATCACCAAAGAGGTCGTACGCCTTCCCTAACCCACCGAGTTGAGAAAATGGTGCGTATTCAAAATCGTCCTGCTCGATGGTAAGGCTATTCGCAATATGGTCTTTGATGGCGTCCAACCATTTACGCTGATCGGTCGTGAACGTCACACCAGACGCTTCCTGCTCTTCAATCCACTCGGCATACCTCTCTTCAACCGCAAGTCCGTAAGGCACCAGCGGCTGTGCTGGATCGATGGCGTGACGAAGAATGGCGATCAAATCAACAAGCTTTCCGCACTTGCCTTTGACGGCTTTGGGTTCGACTGCTTGATAAGCAGCCCACAGCTTATCTGGATTCGCTGACAATGGCGGGGCTTTGATCGCTTCCGCCAGTTCCTTCACAGCTTTGAATGACAAGCCCGCCCGGTAAGGTTGGCTGTAAAAGACTCTGATAGCATCCAATTCATCTTTGTTGTCTTCAATGAACTGTTTGAAACTCTGGACGAGCGATTTGGCCCGCTTCATCGCTGCCTCGTCGTAACCTGCCGAGATCAACTCATCGGGGGTGACTTCGTCAATGACTTGTTCGCTGATAGTCTGTGCCAGCAAAATTCCATCACGAAGTTTCGGGTCAAGAAACGGCTTCATTACCGGCTTGAGCAATTCACGTTCTGCTTTGTTCAACTGCTCCTCTGTCGGATCGTCCTCTTCAGTGAGCGTTCCAATTTCGACGAGATGCTTCTTTTGTTCATCTGGTTCGAGCGCTGTCAAAATTCGCTTGGCAAGCGTCGTGATCGTCTTTCCGCCAGCTAGTTCGGTCAGCTTGTCGTTTTGTTCGTCAGTCAATCCTTTGTCCAAACGGATCAAGCGTGAGGCTAACGTTGACGAGAGATCGGGATCGATCACGCCCTTGGCCACCGTTTCCAGTACCTTCTTCAACGACACGCTGGGCTTACGATCGATTGGGGCCGAATCCGATTTGCTCGTCTCCGTAACGCCTACTGCATCCACCAGCACGAAACGTGTCTTGCGTGTTGCATCTGGCGTTACCTTTTGAAGGACGTCAGGATCAATGATGCGAACGCCACGCCCCTTCATTTGTTCGTAGTAGTTCAAAGAATTGATGTTTCGCATAAACATCACGCATTCGAGCGGCTTTACATCCGTGCCGGTTGAAATCATGTCCACGGTCACAGCGATGCGTGGGTTGTATGAATTGCGAAACTCGGTCAGCACGTCTTCGGGTTTAAGGTTTGCGGTCTTTTCCCAAACCGTCTTCTCTACTTCGTTGCCGTCTTCGTCCTTAACCTTGCGAGTCACTTGGACGAATCCTGTGCGGTAGGTGATCTTCTGACAGAAGTCGTTACCACGGCCAAATTCCTCACGAATGATCTTGGTGATGTCATCGGCGTGAGAGTCATCCTTGGCAAATACCAGTGTCTTCGGAACTTCTGTTCGTCCAGGGAACATGTCCTGAAACAAACGATCTCTGAATGTCTGGACAACCAGTCGAATTTGATTCTTGTTGACGACGTCCCGATCGAGTTGCTGCGCAGCGTACTTGTATTCCGCTTTAACCTCTTTCAAGAGTTCCCTGCGTGTTCGGCGATCACGATGGGGAACGAACAAACCGGGTTCGCCTTCGAGGGTTGCGCCCTTCTCAGTGACCTTGGTGCGGATGCGGAAGACGTCGAATCCAACATTGACGCCATCAGCGACGGCGTCGTTGTGGCCGTACTCCATGACCAGGTTGTTGTTGAAGAATCCGATCGTTTGTTTGCTGGGGGTGGCTGTTAGCCCAATGACAAACGAATCAAAATATTCCAGCACCTGTCGCCAAAGGTTGTAGATTGATCGATGACATTCGTCGCAAACAATAAAGTCGAACGACTCAATGGGAAAGTCAGGGTTGTATCCGACAGGCACGGGCTCTTTGACCCACGCCGTTTCAAACATCGATCCCTCTTCGTTGGCCTCTTCAAAGTCGGAGTCGCCTTGAAGTACGGAATACACTCGCTGAATCGTGCTGATACAAACACGGCTTACAGGGTCGATGCTGTTCTTTCGCAAGTGTTGCACATTGTATTCGTCAGTGAACGTCATCCCGTTGTATGGGCTTACATACTGTTGAAACTCACGTAGCGTCTGCCGCCCCAGGTTTGCTCGGTCAACGAGAAATAATACTCGCTTGGCTCTTGCAAACTTGATCAGTCGATAAATGAAGGATGCGGCAGTGAAAGTTTTACCGCTACCCGTCGCCATCTGAATCAGTGCTCGTGGCCTATTCTGCGACAGCGACTGTTCCAGCTTTCTGATCGCTTCGATTTGAACCGGCCAAAGTCGCTCGGTGTTGAGTTCCGGCATTCGCTGAAGGCGTCCACGGACTTGTGTTTCAAGTTCGACCAACCTCAGCAATTCCTCGGGCCGATGAAACGTGAAAACTTCTCGGCTTCTCGGATCGGGGTTCAATGTGTTTGTGAATTGCGTAACCGTTCCGGTTGACTCATAGGCAAACGGAAGAGGCAGTTGATAATGCGGATACTCTTCGGGCAAGCCAGCGTTGTATTTGGCTGACTGAGTTTCCACGCCCGTAAGCGTGTGTCCCTCTGGCTTCGCCTCGATCACTCCAATGATCTGCCCATCGACGTACAGCAAGTAATCCGCAAATCCGCTCTTTAGCCTGAACTCACGCACAGCAACACCCAGACCCGCCGTGATGTGGAGATCACGAAAGTCCTGAACAACCCAACCAGCTTCGATTAGCTGGCGGTCGATTTCATGCCGTGCCTTTTGTTCGGGTGTCATACCTTTGCCCCGTGTTTACCGATCGTTCAGAAACGTTACCGAGGTTTCTTGATCGCAATCTCATTTGGATCGTCCGGCTGCACCTGTTGGAGAACAGCATCAAGTTCTTGTTGTTTGAACAATCGATAACCGTTCACTGGATGTCGATGAGCCGCAATCTTGCCTGCGTTCTCCCAATTGCGAAGCGTGTTGGGCGAAACCCCGAGGTATTCCGCCGCTTCAGAAATGCGAAGAAAGTCTTTCAGTTTGTGCATGGTTTTGGTCTCCACCTGCCACGAATAGGGCTATGTGCATCCTTGGCCAACCTTACCAAAACTTGTTATCATTGCCAATCAGGTGGGTGGTTCGCACTGCCCCGCTTAATGTTGTCGTTGACACTCCTTCAGGAGGCTTGGGGTAACACGGATGTACGTCTGCCATCTCTCGATTGAAAACTTTCGTGGAATTAAGAAGGCCGAAATCTCCTTAGGTCAGCACTGTGTGCTGCTGGGAACGAACAATGTCGGTAAATCAGCGATCATCGATGCGTTAGGGCTCGTTCTAGGGCGAGACAGGCTTGTTCGACAGCTTGGCGACTACGACTTTTTTGGTGGCCTCCCGTCAGCCGCATCAAGAATTCGTATCGTCGCAACGATCACGGGCTTTGAGCCGGACGACCTCGACGAACAGTTCGACTGGTTTAACACCAAGAATGGCGCAGTGCCGATGTGGTGGAATGGCGCAGAGGTCAAAGCGGGTGAACGACCTGAAGGTTGTCAGTTATGCGCTCAAATAGGATTCGTTGCCCGATTCGATGAAGACGAATTGGAGGTGGAAGCCATCCGGTACTTCTTAGATGGTGACGGCGATCCCTTTGAAGAGAATGTTTGCAAGGTAAGGCAAAGCCATCTGAAAGAACTTGGTTTCTTTCTTCTACCATCACAACGAACGTGGGACCGCATTGTCTCGTTCGGTTCTGAACTCTTTCGTCGGGTGCTTCGGTTTCAGGATGCCATCCCGGCTAACTCGGTTACTGGTTTGCGAAATCTTCTGCGCAATCCATCAGTCAAGTTAGAGCAGGATGACGAGATTAAGGAGTTTGTCAGTAGGCTGAACACTGAGATTGACGGGTTCATTGGCAAGGATTCTTCTGGCCTTCAGTTCCGTCCCACGAGCGGTGACATCGAGGGCATCCTGCAAGCGATGACTCCTCATTTGCCAGGAAAGGGTGACACCGTTCTGCCACTGAGCAAGCACGGTTCAGGTGTCATCTCCCTACAGACGCTGTTGCTGCTTTTCGAGTTCGGTCGCTCTCGTCACTTGAAGCAACAGAACTTCATCCTTGCCGCCGAAGAGCCAGAGTTGCATTTGCACCCTGGCCACCACAGTAGGCTTGTCGCACGCATTTGCGGCACAAGTAATCAATCGATCACGACCACACATTCACCTGAGATCGCTGCATACTACTCCCCGCAAGATGTTTTGATCATTCGCAACGCAGATGGGCACATGAATGCGGTTCCGCTTGTATCTCATGACGGTGAAATTCCTCCGCAGAATGCCCTCCAGCAACTCTACACACTCCATCGTGCCTCCATATGCGAGGCGCTGATGCACCAGTGCGTTCTTATCCCCGAGGGTCGAACCGAATTTCAGTGGGTTCGAGCCTTGATTCGTTTGCGAGTCACTTTGGGCGGGTGGCAAGCAGCGCCAAAGACTGAGGCTGTTGGAATTGTCCCAACAACGGACTCCCATGTTGTGCAAATATTCGAGAAGTTTGAGCCGCTGGTGCCTCGTGCTGTGCCGATCGTTGACGGCGACAAAGCTGGTGATGGTTACCGCAAGAAACTTCTCAAGTGTGCAAATCCGCCTCCGGTGATCCTGCAATTGGACGACGATCTCGCACTCGAAGACGCAATCGCATGGCTACTCGCCCCTTCCTCCGAAGACCACTGGAAAGCAATTAAGGGAATCCTGCCGGATGTTGAAGCTGGAGACGAAGCCAGTCTGGTGGCAGCACTTGATGACTGCAAAACGTATTGGAAGGCGCATGAGGAGTTGCTTGGTGTCTTGAGTTGCAATGCCGAATCCATCAGCAGATTGAATCGATTCTGCGACGGACTCTGCGATCTCGCCATCACCGGAGAGACAGAGCAATCGTGTTGGCGAGAGGATACAACACATACGAGCGACAAGCCGACAAGACATTGGCGTTGGACGCCTGATGAGGGGTCCTAGCGAAATGGAATCTATCTATGCATTTCTCGGCCCTGCGGGTTCAGGAAAAACATTCTCGCTGATCGAGAAACTCGAAGAGCTTTGTACTGACAGGGACTTTGCCGACCATCAGAGCGTGCTTGCGTTGACGTTTATGCATGGCTCTCGAAGACGAATCTCAGATCGGCTTGCAAAGGGAGTCGCAGCAGCTATTCCAGTGGAATGCGAAACGATCGATTCGTTTTGCTTGCGGTTGGTAAACCGCTATCGAAGTCATATCAACAAGCGAAAAAAAGTAAGTGTTGTTGGAAACGATGATGGTTGGCTGGAATTGGAGCACGGATATGCATCTAGTTTCGCCACAATCCGATCTGCCGCCGTTGAATTGTTAACGACATCAGTAATCAAGAAGACGATTGCGGCGACATATCCGATCGTGTTGATCGACGAATTTCAAGACTGTGAAGGTGATCTGCTGAATGTCGTGAAGCTTCTGTCCGAATTCAGTACATTGCTAGTTGCTGCCGACGAATTTCAAAACCTGCGATCATCGGGCAGTTCAGATTCAATCAATTGGGTGCGATCTGGTAAACGAGCGCCAACTGAACTTACATCAAATCATCGTACCAATGATGACAAGTTGTTAGCGACATCCAGTGCATTGCGGGAAGGTCTGAGTGCTGAGCAAAGCATCGATGTAATGCCACAGCCTGCGCCGGGACTGGTTGCGTACGGACTCGCCAGTCAAATTGCGTGGGGAAAGACAAACGGTGCGAAATCTCATGTGATAATCTGCCCCAGTCGTCCCGAAAACTCGCCTTGGGTTCAGAAGATCCTGAATTCATTAGAGCGAGAACTTGGCAAGAAAAAGAAATTGCCAGCTATCCCATTTACATGGGAAACCAATGAGCATGATAGGTGCGACGCCGCCGCCAGCATGGCGACAGAGTTTTCGGATTCCAAGGGCAGGTACTCGAAAGACGCCCTTCAACTCTTGACCGATCATGAAGACCGGATTCTTCGACAAGCTGCAAGCACCGCAACTCGGATCGTGTCCTTGAGAGGTGTGAAGGCTCTCTCAGACGTGGAAATGAGACAGATTATTGAGTTGTCAGCGCACAGCATCAGTGCGTATCGGTCAGAGTCTCAGTATGGCCGAATTGGTATGACCGTACACGGAGCCAAGAACCGTGAATTTGATTTCGTCTTCATTCTCTGGCCGTATACCGTGCGTGCGGATGCGGCGCAAAACCGAAGACTTCTGTACAACGCCGTGACTAGAGCACGACGAGGTGCGGTCCTCTTTGTCCAAGGTGAAGAGAAACGAATTATCGACGACGAAACGCTCGCACTTCTGAAATGTGGGATCGTTCCACCGTGGAAACCCCAGAAGGCAAGTAAGAAGCGAACAGCCGCAAAGTAGGCATTCTTTGACGAAGCGAAAACTCTCGCAGGATGTCATGTCTCTGACTCGACAACACCACGGTTTTACTCCGTCCCAAACCGCTTCTCCACCGTTCTTTGCTCGCTATCCATTGCCCTCGTCACTTGGCGAAGAAACTCATCGTCACCACGCTCTTGCGCAAACTCATGAGCAATCTGCTTGATCCCAACCACTACTTGCTTGATGCGATACGATGTCGGCTGTCCATGCTCGTCAGAACCGACCAGCGACTTCGTGTCGCCCCCGTTTAGTCGCAGATTAAATACGGCAGTACCGAGCGAACCAATTCGTGAGTCAACAAGGCTACGGAATTCGTCGATCAGCTTGTCGTCGAGTGATGACAAGTCTCGTCCAGGAATTTCATCTGGCGAAACACCAACGCCTGGCTCATTCAAAATCGGAATTGATGGAAGCAAACGACTTCGATTGGCTTGCTTTGCACTTTGGTTGCGAATCGCATTTGCAACACTCGTTTTGAAGCGAGCGATGAACGGGATCACGTCGGGGTCGAATTCGAACAGCCTTCCAAGAAGCAGCTTGCTGATGACATCGTGCGTACGTTGATTTCGTTCCTGTTCATCTTGCACGCCCGATTGCCGAATGCTCGATGCAACGTACGCCGTGAACTTGAAGTTGTTGGCCATATCTTCGAGGTGCGCCTTTGACTTTGGAGCTTTCGCTTGCAGCGAAAGCCGCTTTAGTTCGGTCGCAAACAACTGATCGTATGCTTCGTGATCCAATCCGTAAAAGTTCTCTCGCAATCGTCGGACTGATGTTGCAATTCGATCTAGGCGTACGTGTTCGATGAAGGTGTGCATAGAGGTATGTAGTGCGATGATCAGAAGTTTCGTTCACCCACTCTGTGGCTGAGCGTGGCCTAACAAATTGCGAATTCAAATCTCAGAAATACCGTCCTCGCCAGTGCTTCGACGGTTCTTCTCGGTATTCAAAGACACCGGAGAGAAACATGACAGAACAGCTTTTTGCATTGGGGCAGTTGGTCTCAACTCCAGCGGCCTTGAATGCCCTAGAGGAGTCGAATCAAACGCCACTTGATTTCATCAAACGCCACGCTTCTGGTGACTGGGGTGAATGTTGCACAGAAGACGCTGAAGCAAACAACGAAGCAGTTTGGAATGAGGAGCGAATATTCTCGATCTATCACACGTCGAGAGGCGAGAAGCTATATGTGATCACTGAAAGCGATCGAAGCTCAACTTGCTGCTTGCTCCCTTCGGATTACTAATCCGCATCAATCGTACAACTTCTCGATCCATCGTCTCATTGAAAGTCATTCCATGTGTGAAACCGTTGATGCGCAACCAAAATCGATTTCTCAATTGTGCGGTCAATCAGGAGTCATCGACCAAGTTCTCGTTGCTCTCGATGCAGCGCAGATCGATGGCAAGAAATTTGATGACTCACTATTGGTCGGCCCTCCTGGTTGCGGCAAAAGTCAAGTTGCATCGGTCATCGCAAATGAAATGGCGGAAGACTGCCACGAAGTTCTGGGGCAGTCGCTTTCCAGCCTTGCTGACCTGAATGCTCTGTTGCTCCAAGCATCCGATCGTTCAGTGGTCCATATCGATGAGTGTCACGAACTCGACAAGTCGATCCAAACGGCACTGTATCTTGCGATCGATAAACGAATGCTATTCATCGGCGGGCGGGGAAGAACTCCACAAGGTATTCCGATTGCCAACTTCACGTTGTTGCTCTCTACCACGGACGAATACTGCTTACTGCAACCGCTTCGTGATCGCATGAAGCTGACATTGCGGTTTCAATTCTATTCCGACGCCGAACTTGCAAAGCTGACCTACCAACGTGCCGTAGCGATTGGTTGGGACGTATCCGAAGAAGTCATCGCCAACATCGCAAGTCGTGGTCGTGGAACCCCTCGTATCTCACTTCGCCTACTTGGCTCTTGTCGTCGTGTCGCTCGTTCGTTGGGTGCCGACACAATCACATTGGAGCATCTCACCCGAGCATGTGAGCTTGAGGGAATCGACGAATCTGGTCTTGGTCCCATCGAACAACAGTATCTTTCGATCCTTGCTGACGGTAGCTCACGCTTGAACGTGATTGCCTCCCGCATTGGACTTCCGACACGTACCGTGTCGGAAGTCACGGAGAGCTTTCTGATCCGTTCGGGCATGATTGAAAAAGATGATCAAGGCCGACGCCAACTCACGGCTCTTGGTCGAGTACATCTGTCAAGATAGCGCCATATCACCGTGCAACTTCCGTTTACTAGCCGCCACTACTCAAACAAAGCAAGCGAATGAACACCGAACTGAAAGCTGCCGTGACCGTTGCCGAGATGGCACGCATGGCAAGGCTATCCAGAGCAAGAATGTATCAACTTATGGGAACAGCTTTTCCCAAGCCGAGTAGGGATGAAGCTGGCCGTCCATATTTTGATGAAGAGCAGCAGCGAACCATTCTGGAAGTTCGTCGTCGCAACTGTGGAGTTGACGGAAAACCAATCCTGTTTTACGCACCTCGTAATACGATCGCTTCAATCCGAGCCCCCAAGCGGCGACCGAAGTCTATTCCAATTGTCAAAACTCAGCACGTCGAGATTGCCGATGGCGTCCGTTCGCTGGGGCTAGTCGTGACGGATTCCGATGTCAGCGCTGCGATCCAAGAGTCATTCCCTGCTGGAATCGAGTCGGTTGATTCTGGCGAGGTCATTCGCACCGTCTTCCTATCGATTCAACGCAAGAACTGAAGCAATAAACCCAGTAAGTAACTGTCATTATCTATTGAATTCACCCGAACCTGGCGCACAAAGATGTCTAATTCCCGTCTGCAAGGCAGTCACAACTCAAGCGATATGCAATTCAATGGCATTCCAATTGGAAAGGACGAAGGCAGTCTGTTCACCAGTTTTCTCGATGCCAACGACTTTTCGGCAAATAGCCGCAAAGCCATGATTCAGGACTTCAAGAAGTTTGCCTACTGGTTTGTAGACGCCAACAAAGAGCCACTGGTCGCTCAGCGTGTGACAACCAGAGACGTCACTGACTTCAAAGATCACCTTCGTCGAACCAAAGGCCAGGCCGTCAACACGGTCAATCGCTGCTTGGTCACATTACGCCGATACTTCGGCTGGCTGGTCGATCAAACGCATTTGAAAGCCAACGTCGCTCAACCGGTCAAAGAACTGAAGCGACAACAGCTTGCACCCAAGGGTATGGAACGAAAAGATGTTCGGCGATTGCTTCGTGAACTGGAACTACGCCAAGACGTTCGTGCGAATGCGATCTTCCACCTGTTCTTATACACGGGCTGCCGAGTAGGCGACGTCGCATCGCTTGAACTTGACGACTTGCAATTGAGCGAACGAAGTGGAACGTTTCGATTCGGCAAGGGAGCCAAAGAACGATGGATACCGTTACCACTGCCTGCTCGACGTGCGTTGCAATCGTATCTGGAGACTCGACCGCCTGTTGTAAGCAGCGGGTTGTTCATTGGTGAACGTGGGCCACTGTCGGAGTCCGGCATCCGCCAGATTTGTGACAAGTACAGTGCAATCATCGGCGTCCACATCCATCCACACTTACTCCGTCACACGATGGCGCACCAATACTTGGAGGACAACCCCGGCGACCTGGTTGGCCTGGCTCAAATTCTGGGACATGAAAACCTGAACACAACAAAACGATACGTGCAAAAGTCAAAACAACAATTGGCGGATTCTTCTGAGAAGATGAGATACTAAAGCTACCTGAAGTAGTGCCATGAAATCGATTACCGATTAGCTACAATATGCACGACACAATCATTTGCCGCCTTGTCCTCGTTCCGTATCGTGAACTCAATCCCGCAATCAGCAATGCTAAATATTTCGTTCACTCTCTTGACCTCATCTCGCACGCATTCGAAGGCACTCGTGGCTATTGGCTGCGGAAGTGAGATCAAAATATTGAGACCAATGGAAGACTGAATCCATTCGACCCAAGAGGTCCGTAATTTATGCGGAACCCGCACACGATCCGCTGAGGTTGCCTCGTCAAACCTCTCGACTGGTATTCGAATGCTATTGTGTGATGGTCGGCGACCATTGACCGCTAAATCTCGAAGCTGGTCATGCCAAGACCCATCAAACACTTCTGAGCTAATTGGACTGTCCTCATCGTGGCGATTCTTCCACTTCGTAATTGCTTGGCCGATTCCGATACTGGGAGGAGCAAATACACATCCGCAAGTCGGTTGCGGGTTTTCGAATTCAACTGACAACCTGTATGTGTCAACAACCGGTACAAGTTTTTGAAAATGAAAAAGAACGTAAAACTGACGGGCAACATCTTCACCCCAGCGTTCTGCACCAGCATACATAGCTCGCTTTGTCAAGCAATTGTCTCGCCCGCCCACGATCGGCCCAGCAACAAGGCTAAAATTGGAGCATGTCGCAAATACAGCCTCACAGGACTCGACATCGTCGGCAAGCAGATTGAAACGTTTCCCTTCAACCTGCCAATTACTGAGTGCATCGTCTTCCGCAAATGGCAAGAAGCCAAAATACTTCATGCTTAAACGACCTTGAACCGGCTCGAGATTGCCAACAAGCCCTGCCAACGCTGTAACGGCCGTCAGATTATTTGTAACAACCGTGCTGTCCAATGTCGGCAGCGATTTATCCTCCGAAGCTGACGACTTCCTTTTTTGCTGAGCTTTCGAGAGTCGGTCAGCGAACATGCCAATTGGATGCGCAATTGTTGATCCGCTTTCGAAAAAGAATCGTCGCAACGTAGGTCGTTCGTTGTCGAGAAAATGCCTGACTTGTGCGTCCAATTCACATTCGCTTAAGCAATATTTAGCCAGCGACTGCTTCTGCTCCGCTTCCACTATTAGCCGATTGAAAAATTGAAGTTCTGATTGTGCAAAAAGAAGCCCCTGAAGCAGCTTGTAGTCTTGGATAGGACGTAGCGTGGCAGCGATTGGGAGAACGTCAACGAGTGAGTGCACGCAGCCCAGTAATGCCTGCGTAGCATTGTCTCGATTCTGAGTCAACTCTCCCAAAATCTGATTAAACAGCGCATCTACATTTGGCATGAAGAATTACAACATTGATGAAGATCTAGGATGGTAAGGCGTCAAGGATCTCCCTGACTGATGAATAACGGTTTTTCGGGTCATATTCCGTTGCCGTCTCAATGATTCTTGCGTACTCGCTCGGCACATTGGCCAAGACAATAGTTGTCGGTGCCTGCCCAGTCAAAATCTGATATAGCAATTTGCCCAACGAGTAGATGTCCGTCCGCTGATCCACTTCACCACCCGCCTGTTGCTCAGGCGACATATAGCCTACTGTGCCATATGACATGCCAGGTTGCGTCAAAGTGACTGTGTCACGACGTGCAAAACGCCCTAACCCGAGATCTGAAACTGCAGCAAAGGTTTGGCCGTCCAACTCAAACAGTAAGATGTTTTGGGGTTTAACGTCTCGATGCCATACGCCACTCCCCTTGGTGTGAATATACTCGACGCCCAGACAAGCTTCCTTGAATAGCCAAATCGCTGACATACCCTGAGTTCTGGATAGATATTCCGCAGCCGATTCGGTTGCAAGCGGCATAATGAACCACGGCTCGTCATTGTCTTTCCTTACGTTTCGAGCAAGTATCGGAACGACTTTGTTTCTTCGAATAAAGTCGTACGCATCTTCGGATGCGATCAATCTATTTCCTTGAAGGTGGAGCATCTGTCGCACCTCCCGACGAAAACGCATATGAGCATCATCATCGTCTTGATCTGCAACAAGAACTTTTGCTGCACAAGGACGCCCGTCAAATTCCGTTCTCTTGACGGTGGCGAAACCTCCATTGGCGATCGTCGAACCAAGGTTGATCATGCAACTGATTCCCATGAAAGGATAAAGGGTAACGCCCAATTTTATTGGCTAGTCACAGCCGAGGGCAATCAATTTCTTTATTCGACCGGAAGATTTCTCTGCTTTCGCCGACCAGCGCAACTTGAATTCAGGATTCGAAGATCTCAAGATTGCGTGTCTCCCTCCCTCTATTCAGGCCACAACGTACAACGCAACTCTTCATCAAATTGCCCTGGAACACTTTCACTCCATCCCGCAAGCAACAATTGTCTCTCAGTTCCCCTGTACCTCGTGCAGTGAGTCGCAACTCGAAGCGACGATCACAACACGCACTGGGAGACACAAACATGGTTGCGAACATCAGCACGAAGAATGGTAAAGCGGAAGCCGTCACATCAATGACACCCGCATGGTGGGATCGAGACGGTGAATACTGCGTCGATCATCACATGACGAGCGAGGAAGTCTGGGGCGATCGTGGCGTGCTCAATTTCGACTACGCCATGCGACCGGTTTACGATGAAACGGGAAGTCCGATCAAGGGCTACCTTCGTACGGTGCGCACAGACACTGGCGCAACAGTTGGTTGCGGTCTGACTAATCGCTACAAGCTTGTCCAGCCACGCAAAGCATTCGAGTGGATCGATTCATTGATGCAAGATGGCGTGATGAAGTATGCCAGCGCTGGTGTGTTGAAAGGCGGTAAAGAGATTTGGATTCTCGGAGTGATTCCTGATGCCGACGAAACGACGATCAATGGAGAGCGACACAAAAAGTTCGTCCTGTGGACCGACCGCTACGATGGCGGTGGATCGCTGAAATGGTTCCCCTGCGCTACTCGTGTCGAGTGTTCAAACACGTTGTCTCTTGCGTTAGGTGAACGTGATCGGAACTCGTTTCAAGGTGTCCGGCACAGTGGTGACATGGATTCCAAGCTTGAAGCGGCTCGGAATGCGATCATCAATGCAAAGCAGGCTTTCCAGCAGTACAACGCAGACTGCCGAAAGCTGATCTCTGCCACGTACAGCAAGGGGGAAGCAAAGCACTTCGTTGAGCGGCTCTTTCCTTCACTTTCCGACCCCGCAAGTCAGCGAAGCAAGACAATTCGTGAGCGAAAATTTCAAGCGGTACGTGATGCGTTCACCGACGACACGAACAACTTGGGAGACATGTCCGGCACTTGGTATCAATTGGCAAACGCCGTCACGTTTGCCGTTGATCATTCCAATGTCTTCGCCTTCCGTGGTAACGATACCCGCTTCACAAGTTTGATGACTGGCGACGGAGCAAAGCTGAAGCGAGATGCCTTCGACCTCGCCTTGTCGATGGCAAACTGAATCCAGTGCCCGCTTCACCGACCACGGAGGGTCGGTGAAGCCTTTGATCCAGGTCGCTAGCGCCCCGCCCGCAAGGGCGGGGTTTTGTCTTGCCCACGACAGTTACCTTGTACCTTCCGAGTTGAACCACCAACTCACAAGGAATCGCATGCCCGATCCAACCGAAAACATTCGCCGCCAAGAAGTCGCCGAGATCAATGCGAACCCTGGTAGCCGTGAAGCCCTTGAAGCTGAACACGGCCAAGTTTGGGACACCGATCAAATGCGTGAAGACTTCGACGCCCTGGGATTCTTGGCTCCGTACATCATCGTGAGTCGAAAGAGCGATGGTGTGAAAGGGAGCCTCAAGTTCCAGCACGCTCCCCGTCTCTATCATTCGTTCGAGGCTGACTGAATTCTTGCTCTGACTTGGATGAACGAGGCCCCGCCCTGCAAGGGCGGGGCCTGTCCTTTGTGTGGACAGTTACGTTGTACCTTCGGCTTCAAACAGACTACTTGGAGGCGACCGTGAGCCAACCACTTGATGATGAAGCTGCGAGGGAACAACTTGCTAAGTTACTCGACCGCTACACGACAGGCAGTGTGCTCCACCTGCTCGCTGACCTGCATCGTGCATCTGCTGAGGATGCAAGGGCGATCGGCAATGAGACGTCTTGCGACCAGTTGCGACACATCGAGCACACGCTGATTGTTGTGGGCATGGGAATTGACGCCGTTGATCCGTCTTAGCGACTTCGTTCGCACGCACTCATGAACTGAGAGGACGCAAGAATATGTGTGTCGCATAGTTGTTAATCAAACAACTATTTCCAAAAAGATCTGACGCCGGTCCCCCGACACCCCTCCTGACATTTCATTGCACTTACTGTTCTTGGGACTCCTTCATGAGCGTTTCTTCCCCGGCCAACAAGTACAAGTCTATTGTCGGTTTTGATCATCGACCAATTCGTGTCAAGCAGTGCGTTGTTCGAAAGGCAACAAGCGAGCACATCTCTTCAACATTGCGACGTGGGGTGATTCCTTGGAAGAACGAGATCGTAAACGACAAAAACAGCGGGCTACCGCTCAGCATATCCTCAAGAGAGCCGTTTAATCCGATCAACACGCTATTGCTTCAAATTGCCTCTCACAGACAGGGTTTCGCTGGTCGCTGGTGGGGAACTCGATCTAAATGGCAAGAAATTGGTGGCATCATCGACGAATCGACTTGGCCGACGTTTGTCTTAAATGCAAATTGGTCGCTGCTTGAAGTCTTCTGCGTCGATCAAATCTCTGGGGCAAGGATCGATGGATATCGAGTCCGTGACGACTCGATCACAAATGCGGACGACACTGACAGTTCGTTGATCGAAGAGCTTGTCGAATCGGGCGGCGCTGATGTACGGATCGGTGTTGGAGATGCAAATCACAGCGCCCTAGAAGATTGGTACGTTCCTCCAAATCCTTGGGTCGCATTTCCTTTTCATACGCAGGGCGATTACATCTTACTGCAAAGACCAGAGCTTCGATTAAGTTTGGCGTCCCACTGCCACACGCTTCTGCATGAACTTGTTCACTGGTCGGAAGTTCGCACGAACTGGATCGACGAAATGCCGATGAGGGAGTTAGTCGCCGAGATTGGAAGTGGCTGGCTCGCAAGCAAACTTGGCTGTCCGCCTTGTCCTTGCCGAGTCAGCCACGACAAATGGCTAGAACGTTGGCTGTGGGAGATTAGCCGAGACGAGACGTACATTAGCAGGGCCACCGAGCAAGCGAGGCGGGCGTGTCAGTTCCTTATGTCGATTCTGGCTGAAGATCAACTTTGTTGATTAACTGTAATGTTTATCGCAGCCCAGATGAATCCCTCGAACTGCACCTGATCCTCAAAAGTCACTTCTTTGATCCGACCGCACGGCTGCTCGGAGATCTCGAACATGCCAGCGAGCGCATTGGCTTCCCTTGCGGCAATCAGGAACTGCAACACGTTTCATGCGTCTCGCTGATGCTCGTCTCGACAATCTCCGTAGTCATCCAGCTTCGGGCAGTTCGATGGGTAACTCTCAACCAGGACATGTTTGTCGCCGGTCGCTTGAACGTTTACTGCGGCCAAACCTCGAAATCGATCTCGACAGATTCACGCATCGTGATCAACTCATCAATCGCTGCCATGCCAGTGATGCTATGGAATCTGACTGTCCACCTGACCCCAAATGCCATTGGAAGATCGCTCCTATTTTGCTGTGGACGTTTTTTTGCGTTTGACGTTCTTCCGAACCCATGCTTCGGCATCGAGCCGCTTTAGTGTGGTTTTGTCAAACTCAAGATGCTGCTCTCTTTGCCTAAATTCAACATCTGAATCTGGCAAACAATCAGCTTGATCGCAGAACAACACGTAGCACCCTTTGCCGTCTTTTGAGCTTCGGAAACGAATTCCGTCGAAGTGGCCACCATCACTGGTCTTTAGTTCATAGCGAACATACTCGGTGAAAACCTGAGTAGGCACGTACTCGATGTGCTGCTTTCCGTCCTTCTTGACTGGTGCTGAGATATCTCGCTGGAAAGCCTCCAAGAAGGCAACACTTTCCCGTTCGTGCTCTCGCCAATCCGAAAAGAAGTTGTACGACGGCAATTCGAGCAAATCCAAAATGATCAACGGCTGAACGTTCTTGAAAGCGCAGCCTGTCAGAAACTTCCCCTTCACTTCATCTGGATCAACCGTTTCTCGAATTGCTGTATCGAATTCATCGGAGCCGTAGAACATTGACACACCAGCCGGGCTCATTCGGTTGGAATAAATCGCTTGATCACAATTGGGGGCCGCCAATTCCTTCGCTTTGGTGTAACTCTTCGCTTTCTCGTGAACTCGAACTCGCCAGAACGCCGCCCCGATGTCTAATTGCTTTACTAGATCAAACTCGCTGATCGTCCGAGCAACATTGCGCACCATCAACGATGGTGGATGTTCATAGATACCATCGTCTCCATCATCCATCGTCCAGAATGTGTAGCGACGTTGGTTCTTTACGACTTTCTTGAAGCCGTGCCAGCCATCCATTTGTCGTTCACTTTGTGATCCTGACAGCATTCCCTTCTTGCAAAACCTCTCATCCCAAAAACAACCGATGATGTCGTCCTGCAACTTCTCGTTTTCGATGGGAAAGTCGAACTCCCAGAAAAGCTCCGTGTTATAGAGGACATTGCCGTGGTAGTCGCCCTCTTCGGGGTCATACAGTGTTTCTTCGTCTGGAGGACCATACTCCTGCTCAATTGCAAACCGAACCCGCTCAATAACGTGGTCTAATTCGCAAGCTATCGGCACGTCAGCTTCTTTTTTGCAGTAGTCGCATTCTTCAGAGATTAGGTTCTCACGCACTACTTTTCGCAGTTCGGAATCGACGATGCAGTCTTCGCAAACATATGACATGGGTCGAACTGTGTTTTCTAATGGCAGGTAAGTTTGTTCAGGTGGCTGGGCATTTTGGGACAGTTTTGCTTGGATCGTCGAGCCACATGTGGATCACGGCGTCGATGTTGAAAATTGAATTCACCATCTTGGGAAATGCTTTTTGCAGTGCTGCATTCAGCAGCACGATTGTTTGCTCATCATTTTCGGGCTTGTCCAAATCGACGTGAAAGAGCCCGCCAAAGCCGTAGAACAAATGCTCGATCACATCGTCAACCGAACTGGACTTGTGAAAGAACACCAGCCTGTCACTTGGTAACTTGTTGAGTGTTTCGCTCCATTGACGGCGAGCTAACTTGACCCAATCTGTGAGTTCCTTTCTCTCGCAGTGCTTCATGATGACGTCGTGAATCCCGTACAACGTGACAGGTTCACCTTGAAGAACGAATTGCCGAAGAACAGGAAGAACGGCGAGAAACTCCGTCTCGTCGTATCCTTCAAATTCCAACGATGTCTCACCGGTCGTGAACGAATACTTTGTGTTGAACTTGAATGAGACCTTGCCCGTTGAAAGTAGCTTGCTGTTTCGCAACCACTCAACTTGGCGCTCGTACGCCCGTAAGCGCTTTAGGTCGTCTTGTGGAATGTTGGTCGTGGCGGTCATGCGGTCGGCCCCGTGTGCATTGCTGTTCCGCTGATCGCTGATCCACGTTGCCAATTCACGCAGAGTTGTTGTTGGGCTTGATCGATGGTCACGCTGCCGTATTCGAGTTCTGGCCAGGCGGCTGGGTTGAATGGGCGAGTGGCGTTTGAATTCTGAATGATGAACGGTTCCCAGGTGGACATTCCCATCGGGCACAAAAGTGCTCCAGAGATCGGTTCCCGTGCTGACGTGGGATTGTTTGTAGTGGAATCGGGTTTCAGGAAGATCGCTGCGCCGAGTTCAGTTGTGACATAGCAATCACCTTGTTGTCCGGTCTGGATATTGATTTCCCATGTCATCCTGGTTCGGCCTGTGAGCAGCATGTTGACGAGGGGCCGCTGATTGAACTGCATGGCGGCGAAGCCGTGCCATGTACCGATGGCAACAAGGACTGGCAGATCGACCGAACTTGCCTGACGTGCCTTCTGGATGCATTTGTGGAAGACTTTCTCGTTCAGAAAACCGACACCGCCAATGGAGGGTCGGTCGTGCGGGATGCCCGTGGCCTTGGTTGCAGCGGCAATTTGAATGCAGGTTACCTCGACGCAGAACTCGATACCGTTGCGATGACACCGGAAGTCGGGAGCTTGCTGTCCGTTTTCGAGGTCTTCGTTCGGCTGGACATCGACGCCGTAGTTCTGAAGGCGCTGGCGGACGGAGACTTCGGCCATTGCGGCTTCGTTGTCGGCAGCAAGTAGCCGCTCCCAGTTCGCCAAGTAACGAGCATCGAATGCCGAGAGCCAGTGTCGATGATCGTCGGCGAGGGCCTGCAATTCATCGTTTAGCGGGGCGTTGAGTGCCATTGGGTGTTGATCTCAACTTTGGGTTTCTTGCCGGTGATGGCCTTCACCTTGGCCAGCAGATTGCCGAACTATCCATTGTTAACTTTGACACCGTCATCGAGATCGAGTTCGATGCATGGGTCGGCACAATGACGAAGTTCTTCGTCAAAGCTAGGCGTTTCATCACGCTATTGGGACAGCCTGGTGCAGTTGGACGATAGCGCAAGGCGGCAATGCGTCGTATTGCAGGGCAATTGCCATGCAATGTCCTTGAATTCCTGTTACACGGATGTTACACCGATGGGTAATGTCACGAAAAAAGGACTCACGCCGATTTGACGTAAGTCCTTCTCTGGCAAGTGCGGATGAGAGGATTTGAACCTCCACGTCCTTAACGGACACTAGAACCTGAATCTGATAAAGAAGTGTTGCATTCGCACTGGACACATGTTGGATTAGTCCAGCAAATCCTCGGTTTGGCGGGTCATCACGTCGAATTTGCATTGGTAATGAAGTGGGATTGAACGGACCAACGTCGTGCTACTTCTGTGCTACCGCTGATGAGCCGCAACTCGCATCGCTCTGAAGCACCGAAGAGACAAAGACCGATGCGAAAATCTCTTCGAATTGATTCGATGAAAGAGACGGCGACTTGAAAAAAGGTTCTCCTGGTAGTTGAAAACACGGCGCAGCCACGGAGGCTCGCCAAACATTGACCACCAGGAGAACATCTCATGTTGTACGTCGCCATCGACCAACACGCAAAGCAAATCACCGTTGCCATTCGCAATGACCAGGGGGAGGACGTTTTGAAACGGCAAGTCAGTACTCGCCCCGAGAAGATCAACGAATTCTTTGACCGAGTTGTCGCTATGGATGCCGAGTTTATGGCGATCCTCGAGTCGTGTGGCTTCAATGACTGGCTGATCGAAGAACTGCGCAAACGCAGTTGCCGCGAGATCGTGCTGATTCATCCCGAAAAACCATCGAAGAAGAAAACTGACCGGCGCGACGCCCACAATCTGTGTGATCTGCTGTGGCTCAATCGCCAGCGGCTCGCCGAAGGCAAGCCGGTTCACGGATTGCGTCGAATCTACATTGCGACCAAACAGGAACAAGAAGACCGCCAAGTCACTGCGTTGCGCCAGGGTCTTGGGCGGCGTCGAACGCGAGTACTTAACAAGATTCAACGCATTTTGCACCGTTACAACATGATGTGGAGCTATCCCACCAAATCGTTTCAGACTCTGACCGGCAAGGCTTGGCTCGGCAAATTGTCGCTACCGGAGATGGATCGGTTCGAGGTCGATCTACTTCTTGAGGAATGGGCGTCCATCGAGGAACAAATCAAACAGGTCGATGCGAAGATCGTCGAGCGTGCAGGTCGTAGCGTGCCAGGCAAGTTGCGTAGCGCCACACAGATGCTGATGACCGCTCCGGGCGTGAGTTACTACACCGGCTTGGGCCTGTCCAGTCGCATTGGCCCGATCGAACGGTTCCCGCGTCCGCGCAGTTTGGCCAACTACTTCGGTCTGACACCAAGCAGTCGGAATTCGGGTGAGGTGAAAAACCGACTCGGCTCGATTACCAAGGAAGGAAGCAAGTTCGCTCGCTTCTTACTAGGTCAATTGGTTCTGCACTTTCTCAAGAAGGATCCGCGAATGCGAGAGTGGTATCGACGCATCAAATTGCGACGCGGTTCGAAGATTGCTCGTGTGGCGGTGATGCGCCGAATCACGACGATCTTCTGGCACATGCTGACTCACGAGGAGCCCTACACGATAGGAGGACCGCCACTGCGTCTGCGCGAGCAATCCGGTCGCGCCGCATGATCATGGCGAGATGCAAATGAAGTAACAGGCAGACGACGAACGATGGAAAGCATAAAGATGAATTCACGCTAATTGCGAGAGGACGATTGCATTGGTCGCCGCCACCAGTGGCGACTCCTGTGAGCTTGGCGCAGTCCGAGTTGGACAATAGATCCAGGTATTGGCTTACCAGCCGACCGCGACGTCGGTTTGATTGGGACGCGTCAATGCTCGCAGGGCGGTCGAATAACGAATGTTTACGTGCCGGCCGAACAGGCCGGGTGACTCCTCACAAGCAGGAGCAGGTTCCACGAAGAGATGTATCGGGGTGCAATCGGAAAATCAAAAGAACGCTTGCGATCGAACTCGAGAAAGAACCGCAATCAATCCATTGCGCAAAGGCGTCATTCATCACGGAACGACCACAGCTTCGGCTGCGGACGAAGAACGAACGCGCGTCCAAAATCAGAAACCAGGAAAACGCGAACTTTCACTTCAGTCTCTTTCAGAGATGTCGGCAACCGTCTGTTCCGAAGTCAGCAGGTGATCGTTCTGGAATGCCCCAGTTTCCTGTATGAAAGGTTTAGCGGCAAGAATTGCGATGGTGCAATCGTTTCGTTTCACGATGGCAGTATTCGGCGTCAAATGCTGAGTTGGGCCATGCTTCGCAAGTTACTCCAGTTTAAGGAGCAGGCTCATGCTCACGACGCAACAAGTGGCCAGCAAACTGAACGTCAGCCTTAGTCTGGTCTGTCTATAAGCTGATCAACTCAGGCAAGCTCGAATGCCATCGCATTGCTTCATCGATCCGCGTGAGCGAAGAACAGTTGCAAGCGTACGTGGAGCAGACCAAAGCTAAGAAATTCAAGCACCTGGCAAAACGAGGGGCGGCATTTCTGATCAGTAAAGCTCCCACACGATCGCCTTTGCCACTCACAACGGCAGAGGCATTTTTTTTGCGATTGCTGCACTGATGAGTCTCCGTTGAGCGGAGGGCGTTGAGCATCTGCACGACCAAGCCCATCAACGCTAGACCTTGCTAAACGCCGAAGCACCTCGCAAGCAATGCCCCTCTGCAGAGTATAGCACCATGGTTTTTTTGCTGTTTTTCCCACAAAACGGTTTCCAAATCTGGTAGTTTGCTTGAAACGAAAGGGCTGGGAAGCCCTATCAAGTCCTCACAAGGATGGTCGAAGAAGCTGTTTCAAGAAAGGTTGAGAACGATGAGAGCGAACATTTGCTACCTAACGGTTCTTGCGTGTGTGTGCACGTCGAGTAACGCGAGTGCGGAATGGGCTGGAGTTAGATGCAGCGGTGCGATTCAGATTGGATGCGGCGAACCGGCCAAGTCAATTCTGTTTTCGCATTCGGTCGAAGAGTGGCAATCGAGTCAACGAACACCGGGAAAATTCACAGTTCTTGTGAGCGCCGAGTCCATGGGACAGGACTCGATTAAGTATTCGGAATGCGCGATCCGTTCCAACGCGAGTCAAACGCTTAGTTTTGCGTTAGAGAACGAGAGAGCGAACGTGTGTGTGAGACTGAACAATCTGAAGTATGCGGGAGGTACCGCGATCGACTGCCCGCGATCCGTTTCTGTTTGGGTCCTCCGACCTATCGCGTCCAAGTTCGCGATGCGCACCCAGGCAGATCCTCTGACCATTGATGGCATCAGATCATGTCGCGTGAACCAGGTGATGTTGAAGTGGATAAACGCCGCGTCGCCATCAACAGGGGATATATCGTACGGCAAAGTGATGACGAGAACCTTGAACGATATATCAGCAGATTTGAGTCGTACGACGATCACGTCGTCATCCTCAAAGAAACACCTAACCAAAGACCTAGCGGGAACCAAAGCGATCCATATCACCGGAGAGTCGCTAATTCAACTTTCATTAACGAAACTCGAAAGGAGAGCATTTGAATGGGCACTTCAAGAAGAATCCCTGCAGCTTGCGCTGCCAATTTAGGATGCACAGACTCATTCGGTTTGTGCCCCGACAAGTCAACCACAACCGTCTGAATACTTCATTGGTGCACGCACCATTTCGCATTCCTTTTTCCCTGGGGAGATCACTATGATCTTGTTGTCAACACTTGAATCACGTCGCAATGAGTTTCGCCAGAGCCTTGCAGACATTGAACAATCATTGAACTTAGATTCGTCTCGATCTGCATTGCCACCTTTGTCTCTCGACGGAGGAGTCGAACCGATCGATGCGAACCCGTATGTTGAACTAGGTGACTTATGTGTGAGCTGTATGGCCTCATATCAATACTACCTAGACGCAATGCGTGAAGCGTTTGACGCACTTGATTCACTGGATTTTGATGCCGACGAGTGGATTCGTCACAGCGTCCAACTAGGCTTTTTACAAGAGAAGCTGATAGAACTACAAGCGCGACTACCGTACGGCCTCGATTTCATTTTCTCCGACACATCCATGGCGGGTCGCTACCCGTCCAACAAAAATATTGAGAACAGCAATGTCACCTAAGAACCTTGATTACAGCATGGGCAATGCCCTGTTTGAGCTTCGTGAGCTCAAAAGGTACTCCCAGGTCGAGTTTGCAGACGCCATTGGCGTTTCAAAGGCACACTACAACCAAATCGAATTGAGCAAACGCTGCGCTTCCTCGAAAGTCCTTTCTGAAATTGCGGAGTTCTATGAGATCCCCGTGTCGTTTCTGCATCTCTTCAGTTCCGAACCTACGGACGAGTTTACTCGCCAAATGCAGATAGATGCTTGGGACAACGTTGTCATGCGTCTCATTGGGCCCGGTAAGCCTCGGCCGGAGTTTCCGTTTCGAGTTCCGTCGTGGTACGAGGAGGTTGCACGCAAGATCGCACGAAACAGATCTGCTCAACTCGGCGTTGCCCAAGTGCCTGACGATGGTTCGCATGTTGGCAATGGAAGCGCAAGAGCGCGGTAGTAAAAACTGAGATTCCGAGTTGGAAAGGTATTGGGACGCCACGCCGCGCTATGATTTCGTTGACTTTGCGTTTGCACCAGCTGCTGTTCTAGCTTGCTGGCGCAAAAACTCTACGTTTGTAGCCAGGTGTGAATAGACTTTCGAAACCATGGACGCATCTTTGTGCCCCATGAGGTGAGCAACCGTGACCGAATCAACACCCTTGATGAGAGCGTTGGTAGCAAAGCTATGTCGAGCACCGTACGCGATGACTCGAAAGCCAACTTTTTTGGTCGTCAGTTTCCCTCGGTGATCTCCTTGAGCATCTGGATGTCCAGGGCTTGATCGGCGACACGACCGCTCTCTTCTTCGAGCTGTTTCAGCCTCTTGGCTTCTTCGCTCTTCATTCCGCCGTACTGGGCGCGCCACCGGCTCGGTCGCCTCGCTAATCTCCAGGGCTTGCTGCACCTCACGGATGCTCTTGCCTGCCGCGATCATTGCATCCGCATCCCGAAGCTTCTTGACAATCTGCTCCGCTGAATGCCATCTTCTCTTCTTGTTGCTCATGGAAACCGTGCCTTAAGTCGTCATCAAACGACCGTTCTCGATTCAGGCTCGATTCGCCATCCTACAGCGGTCGTTCAGACCGATGGCTTGAACTGCTTTTTCTTCGCTGCCGAAGTTGCATCGCTCTCAGCGTCGGGTGAAATTCCGTTCAGTGCGTCGGTGATCCAACCGAAGTGAGTTGAGCGAGACCAAGCATCGGTCGTTGGCACCGCCAGCAAGCTGGACAAATTTTTCCGAACAGAAGCTTGTCCAACCGACTTCAGGAAGAAACATCCGAAAGTGCTCTCGGTCTTGGCGACCGACGCGCTGTAGAAGCGACAGAGGCAAAGCAACTTTGAACGTCTATCACGATCTCTACGCGTTGGACGTAGGGGTCGGTTCTTTCCCCGATTCCCTCGTTGTGGAAATGCCTACCGAGAATTCGCTGCGAACAAGTGTTGCTCGGACAAGCGATTCGCTTAGCGACTATTACATGATTCCGAATTCAGGATTTGCCTTCACCACGTCAGCGATCTATCCGTCCTAACTCTTCGGGAATTACGTCGATCCAGTAGTAGTTGAAAACCGGGTGATCAACCAGCTTCGCTAGAGTTCCCGTATCTACCGGATCCGTCGCACCTTCACTTGGCGCGTACTCAAAGCGTTCGTTGTTATGATTCAAGTAGTCAGTGTAGTTCCTAAGTGCGGTTACAACGTTGACGTTCGCCAGCTGAAAGAACAACCCCGAATTTGGATCCTCACGCGGCCAAAAGAGCACGATGTAAAGGCCGCCGTCGCTGCCGATCCCGAGTTGCTGGTACCCAAGCTGGTAGGCCGTCCAGCGAACGGAAAAGGTGTCCTTAAGTCTCTTTATGAATGGTAATCCAAGATCCCGTATATGGATGAAGACCCTCGCACCCAAAGCGACCTTGTCCGTTTGCACCTCAGTGCCTTTTCGCAAGTGTGACATCAAATTGTAGAGCGAAAGTTCCTCCATCACCGTAAACAACGGAACGCGATTTCGTGCCAATTCAAGTTGCACTTGTTCACATTCGCTACTAGACACCGAGTAAAAATCAAGAACACCTGGCACTTGTGGCGAATCCGCAAGGTAAAGTCGGGAGGTGTCTTCTGAACGAGCAAAGTATGCGTAGGCAACATCGAGTCGCTTACTCATGCGAGAAATGATATCGCCGATCCTGGGCATCTCCTTCTCGACAATATTGACTACTGGCGGATCGACGTCGTCCCACAATATCGTACGACTACTAAGGCCTCGCAATATTCCCCAGTATGCGCCGGTAAGAACTTTCGCGCCGGACTCGGATTGTTGGAATTCTGATCCAATTTCAGATCGAACCATACGCATTTGATCGATCAAACGATATTGACGGTACTCAGATGCTAGCTCATCGATATCGGGAAACTCCGGACGCACCAATTCGTCAAGTGCGTAAAGAAGGATATCCTGTAGCCGCGTCAGCTCGTCGGCTAAACGATCAACATTTCCATCACAGATTGTAGTGAAGAACTCTTCTTCGGTCCTGCAGCTCATTGCCTCCGGTAACCAGCAGTCTTGAAGCGTTGCCCGCAGGGTCTTCGGGTCGCGCTGCATCAGACAAGAAACCAGAGTGTGGAACTTTTGATCAGGAAGTTCGTGTTGCTGAAAATGACTTGTTATCGCTGAGGGGTTCGTTAGTAGCCGACTCTGAATCTCGATGGGTCTCTTACAGAACAGTGAGATTCGTGCGACTACTTCGGCAAGTTGGCAACGCAAGAGTGGTGTTTGAAAAAAACGCTCAGCTACGTCTCGAATCGTCTCAAAAGCAGAAATGTAGAACGCAGGAAACTCATGCACTAAATCTTCCCGCTCACATGCAGCCAATCCAACGTAGGTTGCAGCGGCCTCTTGCACAACCCGAGCGTTATCAACCATGAACATCAATGCACGACGGAACTCCTCGGCTTTCGATGCATCGCCTGACGCGCGCGTATCAATGAACAGTTGCTTCAGCTTGTTGGTAAGTAGGCCGTAACTCGTCCTATAGGTTAGCGCTTCGTGTATCCTTTCGTGCGTATTCGCGATGATCCCGATCGCCGGATCATTGTGATTCCCAATAAAGAGTGTCACTTTTTCGAGATCGAAAGTGCCAAGGCGGCGCAGTGACTCAGCAGTCATTGCAACTCCCTATGAACGAGTTGCCGAAGGACGTCTAGTACACGGTCAGCCGCCTTCTGCATAGCGTACGAGGAATAACGTTCATTTATCTCCAGATCGTATCCCAATCGATCCCGATCACGGTCATGATTCGTCAGGAGCGGTTGTAGGTCTACATACTGAAGACCTTCCAGCTCCTCGTTGAGAGGGGTGGAATCCAGGAGCACGGGTACAATGTCCTTTTGCAGCAACGCCGACAGCTTCGATGCGTGCTCAACATCACTGGAATACTGCGCATGCACACACCAAAATATGAGAACGACCGACGCGTCCCGTATGAGCTGATCGATAGCCGGAACGCGTGGTTTTCCAAGCGGGATACTATCAACCTCGTCAAATGCGGTTAATCCAAGAGTCCGTAGAATTTGAACAAGACCATGCACTAATGGACGGTCCTCCTGGGCGCACGAAACGAACACACGATTCACTGCATCATGACGCTCGTCCTGTAGAGAATATGGTTCGGTTTCACCAATTCTGAGTGCTCTAACAAATTCGCGGCAACTCTCGAATCTCTTTGCCGGGTCCGCATCAAGGGCTCTGCGCAATCCTAGAGCCTCGGTGGCAGAGAAGTCATGGTTTTCAAGAACGACGACATCATTGAGAGACCCTGTTCTGAGTTCATAGTATGTACGGGCAAGACTGTATTGATCGGAGCTAGCAGCAAGCCGTCCGCCGCGGGCCTCGGGTGGCATATATCTCGGTGTTCCAGCACCGCTGTGTGAAACGACAGAGCCCGACATCATCTTTAGGAGCCCGAAATCGCCTATCACGACGGAGTTTGCAACAAGAAGCAGATTAGCCGGTTTGATGTCACGATGCTGAATTCCAGATTGATTCAGATGGTCCAATCCGTCAGCCGCCTCAAGCATGAATCGGCGGAGATCAAAAAGGGGAAGTCCATTAGGCGCGCGATTGAGTTCGTCTTTGAGGGTGCTATCGGCAAGAGTTGAAGCAATTACTAGTTCGTCGGTCAATTCCCAAAAACCATGGATTTCGAGCACGTGAACGTGACTTGACATACTGCGAAACCTGTTTAGAGAGTCTCTCTCCTTCTGTCCAAGGGATCGGTTTAGATAGACGCGTTTCATGGCTACTGGACGCCCGCCAGGGGCGATTGCGTGCCATACCTCTCCAGAACCGCCACAGCCAAGTCGCTCGACCAACCGGTATCCGGATACGGGTTCATAATCGGCCCTCCAAAGCGTAAGCGTGGAAGAGGGGCCATCGTGCACGTTGCAATTCCTTCGTCTTTCAATCCTTTCTCGGACGAGATTGATCGCTTCTGAATGGCGATCAAAGAACTCGGCTAACTTTGGATGATTTGCGAGGATGTGCTCGATACTTTTGTCCTGCCCTTCGTCAAACTCCTTTTGCCACAACGCAACAAGCCGAGAAACTTCATATAACGACATTTGATCGCTCCTGAGAGCATGATTGCCACACAAATCAGTTGAATCGGTAAAGACGATTAGCTTAGATGTTCTCTACCGCACGTGTCCTAAACGGCGAGTGTGCTCAATCGTACCGCCTGTCCGCCAACAGCCCGTCATGAATGAAAACAGTTCATGACATTGTAGGTGAGTACTTGCTACTGTAACAACTCACGCCGACACGTTGCGACTTGCGCTGCGCAAATCAGGTACTGTCGACGGCTTGTTCCTACTATGGCTCGGTACGCATTGTCATTGCGTCGATGTTCCAAGTGCTCCAGGAATGTTGCACCGGCGAGCAAGTTCATCGCGATGTTGAAGCTGTGATCGGCTTCGTCGTAGGGCAGATGGATCCTCAGGGCCGCCGCTGACTGATTGATGAATCGCCGCAGTTGTAGGTTATCGATCAACCGCATGATGATGACGATGCCACCACAGCCGACGGCTTGTATCTTGTACAATGCTCCTATGATACAAAGCTACCCCCCGGTATAAACGCAAAAGCAACATGATTGCGCGTACAGTGAATCCGTGAATGTAACTGAATTCGTAAAGAAAATGTTCAGGGGCTTCTCGCAAGCCTCCGTAGCACCTAGTAGCTCCGATCGCCTAATGCGCGAAATTCGTGGTGACCGCCAGCCGTTTGAAGTTTTGATTGTCAAAATCGGAAACGGCGAATTGACTGCGCAACAAGCGATCGAACTTGTCCGCGCCGCCCAGCTAATGCCCTACGCTAACAGCGACACAGCACGTTTCGGCGTTGGCGGAACGATGGTAGGATTGTCGGGGCAGATAGCACTGCGTGGTGAGGGCGTATGGTTTGGGCCCAACTCCTTCACTGGATTGCATCGCCATGTATATGAGGAAGCTCTGGTAGCTAACGTGCCGGCGTCCATGGTCGCCAAGATCTGCCTTGAGGCAGTGCGGCGAATCAAGTATGCCACTGGCGAATTTAGTTTTTGCAACGCCCTTGCCTACCTCGCTGAAAAGCAATCTGACAGAGAAGAAGCAGTTCGCGTTTCGTATCCTTTACACGAGATTGTCGAAAAAAGTCAGCAAACCGGATTTCCGATGTTCATCGAAGCCTTCATTCCATGCATGAAGACTGAGGCTGAACCGGGATCTACGTTAGTCGGCAAAGTTCTCTGGGATACTATCAACAACGCCAAAAAGAACGGCGACCAACAGCTTGAGTTTCGCGGGTGGCGAAGCCTTGCTTTGTACCATTGCGAGATCGGAGACGCTACATCGGCGATTGACCAATATGGCGAAGCAATTCGCTGTGCACATGGTTTCCTTGAACCCACTCCTCTGTTGAATTTGCTTGGCGACTGTCTTGTGGCTGCATTGAATTGCCAAGACGAGGCGACGGCACAAAAATGCGCACGCAAGATATCTGAATTGGCAGGTATAGTGCCGCACTATATTGCATGCGCCGCATTGCTCACCCGAACGGCGCTACTCTGCCGGCAAGCGTCTGCTGTTTCTGAGGCGGACAAGTGCAGTGCCGCCGCCGAGCGATGTGCTCAATAGGAATGTGGAAGCCAAAAACGGACACTATCCGTACCGTTCGCATTCAGGAGACATTCTCCAGTTTGTTTGCGAGCCTTACGCATTGAGCGCAGCGCTCAGTGTGTCCGATTTCAGGGTGAGTCGATCGGCACGGCACGTTGCGTAGCTTGTTGAGCGACAGTTGCACACCCATACTACTGGATCGTCTTGTGAGGGGGTGTCAACATGGCAAACTGCAACGCGACCAGCTACTTCGTCCATACTCTACTGCGAGCCCGCGCTTGGCAGCGCCGGGCGCAATTCGATCAGGTTTGCGATTGGTGGCGCAACGGCAGTCGAGGCGTTTGCGCATTGGTTGGAATGGGTGGAGCTGGAGCAATTGTCAATTGTTGTGTTCTGAGTCGCTGAATTAGGCGGCCGTTTCCTGCATGATTCCATCTTTGAATTCTCGTCCGTCGATGACGAATTTGATGTCTATGGCCGAACCACGTCGGACACCGACGCAACTTAAGTCGATTCGCTCGTGCTGTCGGTTGCATCGTTCGCTGCGGCGAAGCCGAAGCGCAGATTGACGTCGGTCAGAGCCGCCTCCGCATCCAAACTCGGAACTCGCATCGGTCGCCAGCACCGAGTTCGTTTCGGATCCCGCGTACGGCGCGGAAGATTGTCCAACTTCGGCGCCTAACGAGTTTTTGAAACTGCGTTCGGTCTCTGTGACCGACGCAGATTGTCAGCTTGAGCCTTTGCGACTCAGGACGGTTAGTCCTGAGCGCGCAACGACGTCGGAGCATCTTCCAAAGGTGTTGTCGTGCGGAGCACTTAACGCCTCATCGGTCTTGGGCCTAAGAATTCCAACGTCGAACCGCCATTGGTGGTCTGATAAAAGCACGCTCCGCCGGATTCGGCAGGATCAACAAGGTCGAGACGCGAACAACTGCATCAAGACCAACAGGTTTCAATCTTGAAGTAGCGAGTTCCGATTGGAGCAGTATTCTGCCCGAATGTCGACGGCGGACTCGCCCTAGGCCCTTAGACCTGCGAAGGAGAATTGGACTTATTTTGCTTTGGTGTTGAATTCGTGTTGAGGTCTAAGAATTCGCATTTTGCCACCAAATTGGCGCGCGGCGACGGTGTTCTATACTCAATGATTCTCGCTTGCAATGTCTCCTCGATGTCGAGAGTGAGAGCTCACGTCCGTCCACGGTTCACGAACCAGTTCCAACACGTTGGATACGTCGATTATCGACCCTGCGATAAATGGGGTACGCTGTTCCATGGACGACAGCGTTGTGTCAAGGATTGTCTCCATTCCGGAATGGGCTGCGCCTCCAAGCTGTTCTAGGACAAAAGCCAACGGTCCGCACTCAAAAGCGAGACGTAGTTTTCCGGTCTCGTGTTCACCGCCTCCAGGGTAGACAAACACACCGCCACCCTTGCAGATGAGATCGTGAATGTCCGACACCAAAGACCCCGTGTAGCGACAGCTCTTGCGTTCTGTGGCCCAAAGCCGCAGTAGCTCCGGATAGACCGACGTGGGCACGGTCATCGAAGCAAGATTGCCCGGAGAAAAGTATTTCCCCTTCGGCGCAAGATTGGGCAATTCGCCTTGATATGAGAATCGTCGATGCTTCTGCAACACGAAACGGTGAACACCGGTTCCGTCACCGAGAGTGTAGACAAACTCTGTGCGCGGTCCATAAGTAGCGTAACCAGCCGCTACTTGAGATCGCGGTGTCTTTCCCCAAATCGGGTACTCATAGACTCCGAAGACCGTTCCATGTGTCTTATTCGATCTGCCTTCTCGGCTGCCATCGATGGGGTCAAAGACAACAACGTAGTTCCCACAATGGTTGGCCTCAACTATCGCTTCGGCTTCCTCGGAGAGCAAGGCCTTGATGGCTTGATTCCTACTAAGACGGCCAACGAGCAAGCTGTGACTGAGTTTATCAATCGCGACTTGACGTTCATCAAAGCTATTGATCGCGCCCGTCTCTTCCCAGTTGACGGCGTCGGATGAAAGGTTGGCGATTTCCATCATGGACGTACAAAGATCCAGGATTATCGACCTCAAATCAGTTTGAACGGGACCAGTCTGATGGGTAAGCGTCATGGTTATTGATTCCTTTGAGTCTTGGCCTGCAATGTTTCTCCGTCGTGCTTCTGTTTGGTCACTGAAAGCCCAGTAAGGAGCCTGTTCGGGAGCTAGCCACGAATCGTCGCCGTTGATTTCAAATTCATAATCCACGGTGAGCACTCTTATGGGCAACTAAGAACGACGGATGATGGAAGGATCTGTGAATCACGATGGGCTCGATACCAACTCATTCTTAGTTTGAACGGCATCAACACCAGCGGATTCGACTTGCTTGCGACGTTATACAAGTCGCGTGCCATTCCTTCGAATATCCAAGGTTTTCGATGCGATTACTGACGGCTAGTTGCTAACGGGACTACAAATTCTGGATTGCTCAAACCGAACTGGGGCAACCGAGTCAGGCCAAAGAGGCACAAGATCCCTACCACAATGCGTCCATTCCCCAAACCTCTAGCGTCGAACTCTGTCATTCGAGCCAGTACTTCTTCCCGGGATTGCCGGAGCGACCAATCTCCAAGGCCCTGCAATTACGCGGGGGCTGGTAGCTTTGGCACGATATTTGAAATGGTTCAACTTACGATTCGCCCCAAATCCGGAAAGCAATAATGAAACCTAACAACCGCCTAACGTACGAGGGACTCGAGAACACAAGAGCGCAGAATACTTTCGCGAGGATCGGTGGCACTTCTGCAGCTCTGAGGCCGATAACCAGCTGCCAGCGTGCCCATTTCGAGATGCCTCGTCTGATGCTTACGGACATTCGGGGTCTCACGCTCGGCATTGCCCGCTATTACGGGACCACAGCATGGAAGAGAGCTGGGCGCAAACTGGGACCACGTGGCCTCAAAACCGTTGAGGCGTTTACAGTTTTCAGTAGAGGTAATTTGGCAGCGTCGATTTATGATTTTTTTCAGATGGGCTCGCGTGCGAGCAAAAGTTTCGCCGCTTCCCAGTATCGTAACTACGACACCGCGATTGGAGCCGTGGCGGCGCACGCTTGCCTCGGTCGCTTCGACAATCTACTCCAAAAAAGCTTGTCAGCGCATCAGCGTGATCTCGGTTGGATTACAGATGATCTACTTGGCGCATTGGTACATGCCCACTTCGGGGACCACATGAGAAATAGGTGCGATGTACAAGAATGCATGACTCGGTTTCCCATGACTCCCGATGATTTACAACTCGCGGGCCTCGTTGCGACCGAATCCGCTAGTCGACTTGAGATAGCTCCTTCGAATGAGGTTTTAACTTGGCGTGTGCAGTTACATCTGCCAGTCTTTAAGCAGCTGGTCGTAGCGACGCGAATCTAGTCCGGCACACCCCGATGCGTGGTGTTTAGCGTTCTAAAAACTCGGCAAGTCTTGCCGCGCTGTGTGTTGCTAGCAGGCGTTTGACGATGGGTAACGCACCCCATGTGATGGCCCAAATGGTCTCATAAAGCAAAGCTGCTCGATAAGCGGTTTGAAAATACTGGCTTGAAGATGTGCTCAGCCCTAGTTCGTTCTGTCTGTTTTGCTGCGTCTGAAACGCCTCCCGGCGCACGTAGTTGATCAAGGAGACTGCGCGGTGGACACACCCGCTGGCATCAGCTGCGACTTCCAAGTTGCGGCTCCAATCATCCGGAAGCATTGCTTCCTCAACTAATGTCCACAACGAAAATGATGTGGGGTTCAAATCACGATGGGTGCTCCCGCTGCCTGGCCCGGCGTCCATGAACACGTACTTGATTTCCACTTCGAGTCGCGCAAAATCCTGCAATGTGTGGCTCGACGGATGGTGGCGAGCAAGATCGATAAAGAAGCCCTGCCCCTGATCGATGTTGCAACGGAGATTCCCGCCGTTCATATCCCCGTGGATTCGGGAAAGCATCACGGGCACGAAATGCGATTTCGCCAAACCGTCCCACACGACACGAGTAACCACTTCGAAATCCGGCTCATACGACGACTGCAACACACATTGTCCATACGAACCGAGGCTACGGAGCTCTTTTGTGATGCGTCGTTTTTCTGCGGATGTGAAGCCGTAAGGAGGCATGCAATATCGGTCGCTGATATTTGCCTTGTCCTCACCGGTCCACAACTGCAGATCTGTGAATTCTCCGAGAGCATACCATTGCGTTCTGATGCGGCTCAAACACCACTCCAGTACATTACGCGCGGGATCATCCGCGTCTTGGAACCCCGACTTCCGAACATCATCGCGCTCGAAATAGGACTCTGCCAAATCGCAGAAGTTTTGATCCTCCGTGCCAATCAGGTCGTATGCCACGGCGACCCAGTTACCATACTCTGCAACTCCCGGCTCGCCATTCTCAGTGCCTGCTCCAGACTCATTACAGAAGATGCTGGGTACAAGCGTGCCACTCATCTTCGCTTGATCAAGATCCGTTTTCGGATAGTTGTTCAGTTCGGCGACACATTTGGGACGTTCGCTGGCGGGCGTCAGTTTTAGAACACGGTAGCGCTTGTGGCCTCTTTGATCCGAGAAGGCGAGTTGCAGCAGAACAGAACTAGAATATCCTTCGCCAACCCACTTCAAACTTATTGGACCGCGCGCTTCCGGAAAGATCTGAAACACCAATTCCTGAATGATGGTAGTGCCGTCGTGACCCAGGTTCTTCACAAGTCGGTGCAGACGCAAATCGCTGGCTGCTAACTCGTCAAGTGTCGGCACCGCTGGCGGTTCTGGGGGATCCCCGAACCTGTCTGTCAGTTCGTGCTCAATCTCGTCCTCATCGGCAGAGGGCGGGATTACAACCTGTGCGAGTCGCGCGTACAGGCGGGACTGATCTTCTTCGATACGAACGAGTTCGATCTCACTGCGAAAGTCGCCGAACGCCTCCCAGAGTTCATCCACTCGACAAGGCGAGCGCCAGAGGACCTTGCCACCAGGAAGGCGATCTAAACGTCGGCTGACGACAGTTCCAACGTCAAGCCCTGGATTTCCTACCACCGGGAAACGCCAACGCTCGCGAATGACCTTTGTCAGCTTCGCGCGTCGCTCTTCGTTTTCGTCGAGTACCAGGATGAACATGTCAAGACAGGTCTAGCGGGTCGTGAGCTTGGGCAGACCACACTCCTCCCATTTGCGCCGAAACGTCTTCGGATCTACGCCGGCAACCTTGGCGGCTTGGCTGAGATTGTTATTGCAGGACTTAAGCACCCAGGGCAAGAACTCGCGGCAATACTCTTTCTCTAACTCACTTGCCGCTTCCTTTAGCGGTAGCGAAAAGAGAACTTGCTTGTCCGTGGATTCATCATGCTGCCCGCTCCTTTGCACTTCCGAATCCAATTCGCTTAGCACGTGGCGGGCGAGAATTTCTTGCCCGCTACAATTTGTCAGCGCAACGCGAATCACGTTCTCCAATTCACGTACATTGCCAGGGTAGGAATACTCACTAAGCAGCACTGCGACCGCACGCGACAACCGAACGTCGGACGTTTGGCTGTGCTTTGCGAGCATGTGCTCCGCAAGTGGAATAATGTCGTCGCGTCTTTCACGAAGTGGCGGAATGGCAATGTGGTTAGCGTGGATTCGATGATAAAGATCTTGCCTGAATTCTCTCGTGCTCACCGCTTCTACTAGATCGCGATTCGTGCTGTAAACGATCCGTCCCCGGAACGGTAACTCTTTCTCTCCACCAATCCGCCGAAAAGTCCTGGTCTCAACCACGCGGAGCAATTGCGCCTGCGTGTCCAAAGACAGTTCCTGGGTCTCATCCAAGAAAAGCGTCCCGTCTTTGGTCCGTTCAAATGCCCCGATGTGATCTCGATGTGCGTCTGTGAACGCACCTTTTTCGTGACCAAATAGTTCGGAGAGGCCCACGCTGCGAAAAGTCGCGCAGTTCTCAGCTACGAACGGTTTCTTCTCCGGGTGGCTTGCCTCATGCAACGCGCGTGCGGCAACATCCTTTCCAGTGCCTGTTTCGCCCGTGATCATGACGTCACAATCTGGTTCACGCGCATATCGAGCGATGAGCCTAGCAATCTCCTGCACCTGTCGAGACTCGCCAACGAAACGCTTAAGCACGGCGTCAACAACTGGATCTTCCGTTCTCGTTCCGGGTAGCGCGGCGGTAACGGCTTCAAGCAAGCGTTCTTTCGAGAACGGAACCTCGACATAATCAAACGCACCCAAGGTAACCGCGCGTTTGGCATAGCCGAGATCGGGAAAAGGACTGAGAATTAGGACTGGGACGTCGGGCAACGCCTCCTTCGCTAGCCCCAAGGCCTCCAGCCCCGTGACTTCACCGGGCAGTTCCCACCCGAAGATTAAAATGCTCCAAGGCCGCGCACGAAGTTGGTGCTGCAAATCGATACCGGTTGTCAAGTGCGCTGTAACACCGGCGGATGCCAGGAGACTAACGACCCTTTCCCCTACAGGCGGATCCTTGTATGCGACAATCGCGGAAATCATGATGCCACGCGAAGCTCGAATTGAATTGCGAATGTGCTCTGTTCGTTAGCTCTCGCAGTCAAAGTTCCGCCCATCCGCCGGACGAGCGTCCGAATGAGTTCTACTGTTTCGTCCAATGGATACTGGCCGCCGCCCGCAACGAAAGCTGCATCTTCTGACGGTACAAACTCAACACGAAACATCATTTTCCTTGCATCCACGGCTGCCTGTGTCCGAATTACACTATCAGGTTCCCCCTGTTGTATAGCACAAAGCAGCATCTCGTTCGATGCGTCCCGAAGATCCCTAAGATACACGTCGCACGCGGTGTCCCCTTTATACTGACTATCGATTCGCATACGGCGAGTACCGGCTAGCACGACGGCGTCGTTGATCAAACCGACAAGAATCTCGCGGACATCAACTCGTCGTCTTTCCAATTCGATTTGTACATCGTGCCTTAGCTTTCGAATGCTCTCGGTTCCTTGTTCAACGGACGTATCGATGTTATTTAGATCAATGCAGAATTCGTCGTTTTCGTTGCTCTCGCAGTCGATTCCCCAGCGACTCCGCAAGAGTTGTCGCATGCTGTCAGAAGATTCAGAGACGACCGTAAGAACTTGAGACGCGATTCGCGTGAAATCATCTGATTGCGTTCGAAGGCGACATGCTTCACGGAGTGCCGCGCGACTGCCGGTGGCCCGATCCCACAACACGCGTCGTTCCGAACATAGCCTATCCAATGTCCGTGCAGCGGTTTTGAAGAAGTCCGTTTCGTTGGGATTGCCCAGCCTATTCACGAAGTCGACAGCACCGCGCGTAAGGACGTCGACAGCATGCTCGACGCTCGGATACCCAGTCATCACCACAACTGCAGTTGTCGGTGTTTTCGGAATCTTGCTCAGCAATTCTTTGCCGATTCTTACTTGATCCGGTTCGTCAGGATTTTCGGGAATGGACAGGTCAAGGAAGACGAGGTCGAACATGCGCTCGGCCAGATGATTCCGAGCCTGCGCCGCACATCCCGCGACTTCCACGTGAATCGGATCGCATGCGAGATGTTCAACGAGCGCCGGATCGGGGTCGGTTAAAGCGCGGACGAGCAGATCTCGCTCCTCCGGTGTGTCTTCAATCACTAGAGCTGTCGCGACGTAGCTCATTGCTGCACCTCCAGTTTCCGCGCAGGGATTTCAAGAATCGCGATGAGTCCATTCAATTCGCCTCTTCGAAGGACGAACTTTGCGCTGTTCCGTCGCGCATATTCCTTCGCAAGTTTCAAGCCTAACCCCAGACCGTGCGGCTTGTGACTCAGCAATTGCAGAAAGGCCTGCTCGATTTCTTCGTCGGTCATGCCCGCCCCCGTGTCTGTGCAAGAGATTAGCCCTGTCTTATCGTGTTTTCGGTAGTTAACCGTTATCGTTAGGTCACCCCCGTCTGGCATGGCGTCAATCGCGTTAGCAATGATGTTGTTGAATATCTCGAGGAGTTCACTCCGACAAGCACGGGCGACAAGCTTACAGTGGAATTCTTTGTGAATCTGAATTCTGTTTATCGCGGTTTCCAGTGCTTCGTGTTGGTTATCCAATACATACTCTATTAGCTCAACCAAATTGACATCCTCCGTGTCGCGTTCCCGAGCACCGTCCACGTACCTGACGAAGTTCTGCAAGATGCCGAGACCCTCACTGGTATATGTCTGCACACGCACCAAAAACTCTTCCAATTTCTCAGGCATTACGGGGTTTTCACCAGCGAGGTCTTTTTGCAACAGCATGCCCTTTGCTGCGATTCGCCGCAGGGGTCTCTGCAGAGGATGGACAGCACCCGCCGCTGCCAAGCCAAAATCTGCAAGCAATCGATTAGTCTTCTCTTGTTCTTCCTCGTATTGAAGAACCAACCGAGTTCGAACAAACGCCCCCACGCGGGATCCTACGCGCCGGTAAAACTCGGTCTCACACCGCGGAATGCGATTTGTCTTTGGGTCCACGAAGTTGATAATGCTGATCACTCCAAACGCGGAACCACCAGCAGACGCCATTGGAGTTGCGAGATACGAAGTAACATCATGCGAGGCAAGCGACAGTTCAAAATCCCTCAGGAACTTCAAAGGGATCTTGTTTCCTGACGCGCTCTTCAGCATCGCGACAGGGCTGTCACTCTCAAGCGGTTTCAAGACGGGACTATCGTCGGCTCGGAACTTGGCATTGGTCAACGACTCGGGGTGGCCGTAGCTGGCAAACATCTTAAGCTCCCTCGGCTCGTCTCCTTCCTTCAAGAGTACTCCAATCGCTTCAACGTTCCTCGCGTTTGCAAGGTTTTCCAAGGCGTTTTCCAATACATGCTGCGTCTTGCCGGGCTCTAACAGATCCTGGCTGAGCGCGCCAAGATGTTTTTCGTCTCTCGTAGTTTGTCGGTCGTTATCCATCGAGATCAGGCTGTAGACATAAAACGAAAGCCCTGCTTGCAGTTTCTGCAAAATACTCTGGTCCGTCATTGCGAAGCGAGTATCGCCGACTTCACTTTTGGGGATGGAGTTGTATAACGCAATTGCGCCCAGCAACTTATTGCCTACGAAGAGCCGGAATGCAATGACTTCGAAAGTCTGCGTTTCAACGACTGTCCCAAACATCTCCTTGGCGTATCGTGGCGCGGACGAATGCTCCCGCACGAACTTCTCGCGATCCTGGACCACGAGTACTTTGTTGTGTTTTAACACGCTACCTGTCATTGCATGACCAGATGAATAGACCGCCTTCCCCACCATCGGTTCGCACCAACCTTTTTCAGCCGCTAAGACAAGCAGCTTTCGTTCCTCGTCCCACCGAAAGACCGAGACTTTGTCGGCATGACAAGTGGCACCAAGCCCCTTCGCTAACTGATCCAGAGCTGCCCCGACGTCGTCGTGGACGCTGATGCGTGGAATCGCAGCACTTAAGAATTTCATTTCTTCGGCGACTCGGTGCTTTGCCGTAAGAGTCGTCAGCAGGAACGCCAGTCTCCTGCCAGCAGCGCGCAGCGATTCAACTTTGTGTTGTGTGAATGCCCACGGTGTCTCCGTGGCGAAGCTCAGCACACCCATCTTCTGCTGCGATTGTTCGTCGAACACGGGTGCGTTGGCGAACGCCTTCTGCTGACGCAGGCCAGCACCGATTGGCAACCAATCAGCATTGGCGTCGCGCAACGGTTGCGCTCTTACGTCGTTTTCCGCGTCGTTTACAATCATCACCTTTTTCGGAACGTATTCGCGGAAGCAAAGTGCCGATGGGCCAATATCTTTGTGACGGGAGATACGCTTTCTGTTGCCGTTGCGCGCAGCTTGACTGTACGGTCCGACACCACCAATCATGTCCAGGTGATTCCCTGTTTCTGACAGCAATCGAACATGCGCCATATCGACGGAAAAAGCTCGGGCGGTGATCGACAGAAATTCGTCGCACGCGTCTTCAATCGTGTCGCACGCAATGGCTGCCACAACCGCCTTGTCCAACGCCTGGTCGATTTGCACGCGTTCATGATACATGGCGCGGCTTAGCGCGGCTCCGACCTGATTGACATAGGAATCAAGGAAATGCTTCAACGAGTCCCGAAGACGGCCCTGGTCTCGAAGGTCGCCCAGATCTACCTGAAAAATGCCGATGATCTGACCCTTCCCGCCGATCAGCGGCGCAACGTACTGAGAAATCACGCCTGCAAGCAACGCCGTCTCCCGATCGCAGTGCGAATCGGGATCTAGGGAGTTCGATACGTATCGCGCCGATTTGGACTCGTACACTTTCGCCAATACATCCGTGCCCCCTATCGGGCGACGCGTCAGCTCAATGATTTTTTTCCATCCACCGCCAAAGGCATCTTGCGCAACGATCGAACCACCCATCGTGTCAACGTCGTCGTCCTCGGAGCAGATAAGCGAAAGCATGCCACCGGAGAAGCCCGCACGCTCGATCCCTGCCAGCGCTTGCTTGACCGTTTCCTTAACCGTAAAGGAGCTAAGCAACGCCTCGCTCGTTTCAGCGAGTCTTCTCGAGTGGCGCCGCAGCTGAGCCGAGTTGGAGAGGTTGCGTGCAAATACGACACAGGACACCTGTACGTTATTTTGGTCAGGCCGTCCCCTACTATTAAGTCCACACTCACCGTTCAAATACACTCCGAAGAACGGAGCTTTGTTAGCCGATTCGGCGGTACCATTGCCAATTCCAATAAACTCACGATCTTGTTCGAAGGACTTCAAACGGGCTGTGCATACGAACGCAAATGTAGCGGCCACATCGGCTGCCGACACGCCGGCTCTCGTTCGCGCCTGTTGCGAGGGAGACCCGTTGGACGCCGGGTTGGCACCGAACTCCAAGACTTGAAGATGCCGATAATTGCCGAGCTTCCGCAGGAAGGAAACGCTGCCATCCTTGTTGTGCGTCGGCCAGAGTACCGTTGGATCGCCAGTCATGTTCATTGCGCCAAACACTGCGAAGTTATTGCGATTACGCAGGTGTGAAACCGGATCGCCTTCTTCGTAGAAGCTCCGCACGGTGTTGACGTCATCGTCGAAATCCTTGACTCGCAAAAAGTCGCCCGTTTCTTGGAGTCCTGCGCGCATCGAAGCGCCCGTTCTTGTGTCACAGTCTAGTAGGGCCGTTACCAGACCGTTCTGGTAGACGTCGTCATTATGAAAGTGCCACGCCGCGCTGCGGTCACTAAGCGCAACACTCGCACTTCCCCCGCAGATGGGCAACTCGAAATTCGTGGCCTCGCAGAAGTGTTGATGAATTTCCGAATCGTTGTAAACCGCTTTCCCGTGCGAGTCGGTTCTAAAGCCCGGTTGAAACATTAGGACTAACCGGTTTCCCTCGGGATTAAACTCCGCCGCATGGTCTAACGATAGCTTTTGCAGCACTTTAAAAATCGAATCGCGCGGATCATCGGTGATGGTGGCAGCCGAGGCCGTTCGGACCCGCACGGCGTCGGAACAAAATGCCAGGAGCAGAACGCCTTGTTCCTGAAGTTCGCCATCGACGAGGATCGCTGTGACCGAACAACCGACCAACGGCACGCTTGTGTCTGCGTCTTCTCCAAAGCACACAGATCGTACGCCCGCGAGCAACTCACCATATTCCTGAAATTCGTGAGTTGCGAATAAAACGAGCAACACGGTGGGGGAGGTCTGCCGATTCGTTTTCGCCAGCAGATCTCTTGCCAACTCACCACCGAGTGCTGTTCGATCGCCCGTGGGATCTGCTCGAAAGCTGGACTCGATGCTCAAACAAGGCTGCATGCTCGCTACCTAGTCCAAAATCCAAATGACAACCGCACAATACCGCATGCTATAAGCACAACACGTACCGGAGGATTCAGGATTCGCGATATACTACCCTTACTCGTTGCAGGCAAACGACTTCCGTCAATGTCGACGCTCTGTGACAAGAGTTCGAGGCAGGCGAATTGAGGTATGGATTCCACAACTAGCGGAACCAGTGCCTTTTGACTCGAGTTCGTCACCGCTTTGTGTGAGAATTCTGAGTTAGGTAGTAGACCAAACAAGTATCATCCGGAATATGAGCACTTGAGGCACTTTGCCGGTCATCGCCGTTCATTTGCGAAAAGACAGTACGCAGCTTCGTAGCATACATCCGGCTCGTCAAACAGGGCAGACTCAATGTCCGAACGTTCACTGCGACGGGTCCCGAAAGACCAAGGCACTGCAGACGGGGCATCGCGAGTTCCTCTGGAGTTTGCGTCATCTGCTGGTTGCGATTTCGAATCATGACAGACGATTGCTCGCGCGTCGGATGGTGCGCGGATCCGAGTCATGAGAGCCATTATCTTGCTCCTCTACTTCTGACGGTTTGTCTCGGGCTGGTTGATCCACTTGTGAGTTGTGCTTGCGGCCCTCCCGGCACGCGAACCGTCGTTACATCTATTCAAGTATCGTGCCAGTTTCGCGATGAAAACTCAGTCGGTTCGGTTAGAGGGGCGGATATCGACGATTCCCCGTCCAAATCCGACAATTACCGGCTTTGACGCGGACTTTTCACAAAAGAAGTAGCCTTCTAAATCCGCTTATGCTTTTTTTGTAGCGGAGTTTTTCGACTCCGGCGGCTGACACGTGCGTTTCACGTTTTCGGGGAATCCGTGGAGTGACGTAAGGAATCTGAGCCCCACGGGAGGAAGTAGTTGACACAGAATTTGTGGATGGGAGCCGAATTTTCTCTGTTTGCTCAGAAGAGGCGATCCTGTGGAAGCCCGGAAATGGCCGGAAATTGGTAACCAGTCGCCCCCTATGTAGCACGTGTCCTACTCTGTGGACGGACAACACGTGTTGGACGTCACGGAAGAAGCAGGCGACAACGAAGTCGTCCAGGAATCAGTAACAGGACCTGACCCTAACCCAGGTGGTCACATTTTCAGCGCCGACCCGGGTCCATTTTTCAATGCTGATTTCCAGTCGGTGAGGTCGATCGAAGCGTCGAGGATGTCACAATCATCTAGGCGATATGATGACAACCTTGATTCGACCAGCGCGCTCAGGATGGCGTGTCCTGAGTCAGTAATTCCCAGCAAACTTGAGCCGAGAAGCAAACTGCGGTTTTCGAGCGTGCATAACATGCTTCGGTCAGGCATACCTGAAACACACCGACCGCACGAAACTTGGATTCTTTGTGCGAGCGGGTGCATCGACCGAACGCTGCAAGCGTTCGGAATTTCTGCAGTCGGTGAAAAGGACCGAAGCGCCGAAGAGCACCCAAGATCTCCCCTGCCCTCTCTCGCCTATTGGTGCGAGACAATCTCTTTGGCCTGAAACAATGTGCTGTGGGCGTCACGTTGACGCTATGTGATCGCCCCACCGTTCTTCGTTGCCGTCACTCTGTTCCAAGGGTTCCAAGGAGGGTGTGTATGTCCGGAGTATCGTTGGCGGACGCGGAAGGGTGATTTTCATTCCCTCATCCGCCCGATTGGTCCGTGCTTTTTGGCAGAATGTCTATTCCGATCGCCGAGTAGGTTGTTCGAAGAAGTGTCTCAGCACACTTGGCGAGAAGTGAGGCGTCGACTTTGTCAAATGCCTCTCGCCCTGGTTCGTCCTCCGGCCGCTTGCAGTAGACTGTCACCACCGGCGACGCTCCGTCTCGGCCGATGTGGATTTCACCCATCGGGGTTGACGCTTTCTTGAGTTCATCATCGGCGAGATTGGCGAATATGTCCGTTTCGGTAATCGAGCGAAGTTCAAACCTGGCGTTGAAGATGAACGAATCAAGATGCTCGGCCTTCCCGCCGATGAGTAGTTCCAATATCTCGTTGGAAGCCAGTGCCTGCTCTTTGCTTGTCATCTTTCAACCATGCCACAGATTCACGGTTGTCGCAACAATCGAAAGGGACTTACCAGTAGATTGGTGAATGGGGCTACTGATGCTGCTGGATTTTGCCGACCGGAGGTGGCAGGTTTTCCGGTGGTGACAATGAACGTTCAGATTCATCGACCGATGCTTTTTCGTCATCGATGTCTCGCCTGGATGTTTCGCTTTCGGTCATCGCTGCATGCCGTGCTGCTGGAATCATCAGTTGAAGTTCGTCTTGGGCCCACTCGAGCCAATCGGGGCGCTTTTCGAGAAAGACGAGTTCTTCCAACAGGTAAACGACTTCATCGGAGAAATCACCTTGGGCCAGTTTCGCGCGGGCCAGATTGCCAAGGAACTCTGAGGTTTGCGGCTCTATTGAATAGGCCATTTCGTATTGCTCGATCGCCGCATCCAATCGTCCTCCCGTTTCGAGGACCAATCCCAGGTTGTTGTGGGGAAGTCCCGATTCCGGCATCAACATGGCCGCCTGATCGAATGCGCGGGCAGCGTCGTACAGGTCTCGCCGCTGGTAGTAGATGAGACCAAGGTTGTTGTGAGCGGGGCCAAGGTCAGGATTTAGGTCGAGCGTGTCGAGAAGTGTCTGCTCCGCCGCGTCAATTCGCCCATGATCCAGCTGTTTTTGAGCTCGGCGCAGGAGTCGTTCGGATTCTGCCACGGCGGCAGGGTCGCAAATGCTATCGACCGTGACCTGGACCATTTCGTGTTCGGGACGGCGCAGCTGCGTGCACCCGGACGCAAAAGAGCAGCCTACGATCGCTAGCAAAATTCGTGCGACCACGTGTATCCAATACTTGGCTCGAATAGGGCTTTGCAATCATTGGAAATCGAATGGGTCACTGTCTTTTCGGAGAATAGTTCACCTGGGTCAAGACGAGTTCTACGTTCCACGTTTCGGGCTCCTGAGAACTCGTCCCGCTGCGAACAGGAGTGAGCCGGAGTTCGTTGACCCACATTCCTTTTTCGCGGTCAGTCAGGGCATCGGTGAATCGGGCAATTTGGGCAAGTTCCAGACCGCGAAGATCAATTGCCACTGGGCGTTGTCGATAGGAAGAATCACCGAGTCGAACCGGACTCTGAGGATCGACCAGGTCGACGGCCTGCTCTGTAATCGCTGCGATCTTCCGAGCAGATCCAATTCGCCGGGTCAGCTCTCCCACCTCCTCCACCACCGTGGACGCAAAGACAGGACGGTCTCGAATTCCCTGGATCTCACTTGCTTGTCGGCGACACGTCTCCAAACTGTTCACCGCCGCGATTGCAGCTTGCTGGGATGAGCCGTAGTAGCTGTAGCAAAGATAGGTCAGTATTCCCGCCGAACCTAGCAGCAGGAACGAAGTGCGAAGTCGCGAAATCACGCCGCTGTTTGACATTAGCTTTGCTCCTGCGATCTGTCTGTTAGACGACCGCGCAGCCTGGTGCCGATTCGTTTGTCGTCCAGCTTTTGGAGTTGAGGAGGCTCCACCTTCAGCCCGGTCTCCTCAAGCCGCTCGATCATCTGCGAGGCATCTTCGTGGTTGCGAAATTCGCATTCAATTTCCACCAGTTCGTCCGTGATGGCGATCTCTTCGAATCGAGAACGCAGCGGAGCCTGGTGCGCCGCTAAGACACACTTCAGGCCGCTAAGGACCGAGTGCGGAAAAGGAACTTGTTCGGCGCCCCCACGCTGGCCAACGATACTGCGGTGTTGGCTGTCAAAACGTGATGCGACGGCGAGAGGAACGGGAGTTTCAGGAAAGGTTTTGCGGTAGAGTTCGCCTTGCTGACGTTGCGCATCATCGACGATTGTTTGAAGCCGATAGCCTTTCCAACCCAGGGCAGCGGATGTGACCAACAACAGGAGCATCAAAGCTGCCATCAACGATCGCGAAGTGGCGACGACTGAATCTACTGGCGAAGATTCGGCAAGCCGGCCGACTGCCAGATTCAATGATGCATTGGGGCGTTTCCAATAGGAGCGTGCTCCCCGCCAAAGTAGTTCATCCCATGACGCGTTTGTAAGTGGTAGAGCACTTGTTTTCAGACCGGCGCCGCTGATTGCTGCGACAATCTTTGGCTCCACGTGGATCGTGGACAGTTCATCGTTCGCCGCGACAAATGAAATCTCCGCCGCCAGCAACGCTGGATCGACCGGGCAACCGTCATCGCTTGGCCAGAAGCGCCAGTCGGCGATTTTTCCTTCCTCAAGCTTCAGCCAATGTACTCCTTCCTCGTTTTGAAACAGGCAACTACTGCCGGTCGTTTGGGATGGATGTTGTTGAGCAATCCCTTCATGTTGCAGCAGCGCGGCCGGAACGATGGCAACGACACGGTGCCCTTTTTGGCGTAGTCGCTGCAACGTCGGTTCCCATTCATTCGTCTCGATTGCCAGGCCCAGTGGCTCGCTCTCGATCGATGTGAGGCGGGCACTGAAATCTTCTGCCGACCAGGGAAGGTGTTCTTCCAAAACGAAACCTAGATTGGCGGCGGTGATTTTTCGCTGGACGCCTCCCAGGTCCTCAGTGACCAAGGAGGTTGCGAGTGTTCTGGCAGCCGAAGGGGCGATGATGAGGTTCCATTTTCCGCGGGAGGCGGTTTGTAGAGAATCGACGATCGCCGCGGCGAAGTCTTCGGACGTTTCAAGGTCGATCGCCAGTGACTCAACGGTCTTGCCGTCAGATGTGATCAGACGCATACCTTGGTGCGACTGAACGAGAATTCCGTTTGCACGTGACATCAGTTGCGCCTGTTTCGTTCGATTGTCAGCGTTACCATCGATTCTCTCGGCGAGGTCACTCGCAGCACGGCATCCTGTTCGCTGACGCTCTCCAGAAAGATGTCACCGGGATGAGAAGAAATGGTTTCCCCCACGCGGCAAAACAGTATTTTTCCCTGAGGATTGGCCAGTAAAGCCTGGTTTCGTCCCGCTTCCAGTACTGTGCCCACCAACTTCAAGTTCACTCGTATCGGTTCAGGGGGTGGAACGACTGGCGGTGGAGGTGGAGGCGGATCGTAAAGTGGACCTCGTAGTCGCTGGTCAACAAGTGGGGCAAGTGTGGCGTAACGAGGAATCTCCGGTGGTGCTGGAACACTCTTGAGTGGAGAGGGCACTGATGAAGCGGAGGCGGTCGGCGCTACCTTTGGTGGCAGAGTAGCCCAATAGCCAATGGCGATGGTCGCAACCAGTGACGCCGCAGTTCCCAGTCGCCCTATGGTTTTGAGGAGTGAAATGGACATGGGTTTTGTTCCACGATCAAGAAAGACAACCTCACCAAGTATAGCGCGTCGTTTCGGTCTCCCACAAATTGGTACTGCTACGCGTGGCAACACACAGCGAATGGCCTGCGGCGGCTTGGTCACCCAATACCCAAACCGAAACGCAAGTGGTGCGATTGGAAAACAGGCCCAAAAGGACCCGCTGCTGTCGAGAATCCGCCCGCAATTCTCTCAGCACCATTTCTAAAGATCTTTGAGGAGAAGAATCTCGGTATTCGTCGATCCAGTCGCGGCTCTGACCATCTGAAATCACCAGCCGGCTGACTTCAAAGAGAGTCTCATCGGAAGCTCGTTGGAGATTGATTTTACCGTCTCCCCAAATCGTTAGCTTTTCGGTTAACGACGGTAGATCGACGATCGAGTGTGCTCGGTGGTCGGCGGAACCGATCCAAAGAACTTCACCCCAAGAATCAAATTCACGCCTCTCTTGCTTTGTCCTCGTTGGAGATCTCGCGGCGGTTGGCACTTGATTCTGTAACTGAATCCGGCGCAGCTTTCCGTTCGATAGGGTCGATACCACCGAGTTGACGGTCTGGGCATCTTTCAACCGCAGCAGCGTTTCGAGATTTGCTTTGGCAGATTCGTCGGCGAGAACGACTCGATAGTTTTTCCCTTTCAGTACAACGGGGATCTTGTAGCCGGCATTCCAAACTGGGCGGTCCGCTTCGTTGTCAACGGATGGATTCGATGATGATGGAGGGGCGAGAGGCGAAGGTTCGCCTCCGTAGAGATTGACTGCCGCGATCAGTCCTGCACGCTCCAAGCTGACTCGTCCCCATTTTCTCTGCAATTGATCGGCGGCATCAGCACTCTCCATCGCAAGCAACAAGCTTTGACGGCTGATGCTAACCACCACCACGGTGATCAACAGAATGCAAGCGACAACCATCAGCAACGCGAATCCGTTTCGAGTTGCGAACGACCGGCAAATACCTTTTTGGTTCATGGCTTGGTCGACCTCGCTTGTAAACTTTTTCCGCCGATCGACTGACGAACCACAAGGACGGATGCCAACGTCTCCCCTTCCTCGGTCTGAATCGAGACTCGCAGTTGCGGAGGTAGATCCATTGTCATGGTTTTTGGTGTTTGCTCCTGAGCCGGAAGACGCATCAACGGTTCTCCAGCAGTCTGATCGCCCGGCGGCTCGACGGTCAGTGACACATGCCCGTAGCCCAATAGCTCCTTGCTTTCTGCTTGTTCTCGAATGAGCAGATTTTGACCCTCCCACGGGATTATCCGGTAGGTACAGGTATCATCTCGATCGGTCATCCATCCGGTACTGGCATCGCGGGCAAGTGTGCCGGTGAGTTGCAGCATGTCAGGACCGACGTTGGCGGAGCGAGCATTGACAAGATCGTCAGCCAATCTTTCCAGTGCCACTCGTGACCAATTCCGATTCATTGCCTCCGACCAACCATCGCGATCGATAGCTCGCGCGGAGAATTTCGGGATGAGCCCGGTCAGTGCCGTTAGCAAAACACCCAACAGCACCAACGCTGCGATGAGTTCGATGAGTGTGAGCCCTCGTCGGCGGTGAAGCATTTTGGCACGAGAGATACCTTTCATCGCATTCTCCCGGCCGATGCTTGGCTGACTGTCTCGATGGCCCCGGCCACCTCCACTGTTACCAAAGTCCGTTTCGGAATCTGCCCGTTTGCTTCTGTGATGATTTCCAGTCGGTAGCTGGATACGACAAAGGGATTTTTTTCAGTGGGACGTGTTCCGAGGGTGCTGGGAAGTTCCGATAGACGCCAAGACCATCGATCGTCGTCACCGATTTCTCCCGTTGCAGGCATAGAGGAGGATTCAGGGACCGGCATCGCTCCGTCAGGCGAAAACCACTCGGCAAGGAGTTCGTCTGCCAAGTGAACTGCCTCCAGTCTCTCGGTGGCAACCCGTTGTTGACGGACAGCCCTCCCGTAGGCGGTCAATGCACCTGCAAGCACCGTCGCTGCTAGTACCAGTGCCGCGATAACCTCCACCAACGTCGTGCCATGACACAAGATGCTACGGTGTTGATGGAGGCCGGAGGAGTGCGAAGAGTTCATGGACCTGCTTTGGCGTGAGATCAAGAATCGGTTGACCGGTTCCCCCGGCCACCACGACCCAGGTTTCCTTGGCATGGGGCGTCAAGAACTTCAAGGCGTAGGTGGGAGATCGGCCCGCTGCATCAAAGGGGATCACCAGATTGTTGGATCGATTCGTCAATCCGGCTGTGCGGACTTCCGTCAGCGATTCGACGACAAGCGGCATTTCTGCCGATGGTTTTTGCTGTCGATTCCTTTCCAACGTTGCCTTAGAACCATGTTTCCACTGAAACATCAGATGTGCAGTACGATGAAATCGACGTGCTTCGGATCGGACGGTTCGATCGGCAAGCAACACACGGTCGACATCGCCTTTCAGCCTTCCAACTGCCAGTGGTGCACGAAAGGTAAACACCGACCCGGCCATCAGCAAGGAAAGGAGTGCAACGACGGCCAACAGTTCGATCAGCGTCCAGCCAATGCGATGCGAGGATCGTTTCATCTACTCAGCCGACTCATCGTCGTGATTGGAAATGTCTCGATCGGCATCGGTTCCCCCTTCTCGTCCGTCCGCTCCCAGGCAGATGACGTCAAAGGCGCCATGCTTGCCAGGCATGTTGTATTGATAGGGCACACGCCAAGGATCCAGCGGCACTTTGTCGATGATTCCATCGGGCATTCGTTCGTTTCCTGTAACCAGGATTTTCAAACCCTCCTCCGAGGTTGGATAACGGTCATTCATCGCAAAGAAGGTTTCGAGTGCTTCGCAGAGTTTTCGTATTTCCACCTTCGCACTGTTCTGCTTGCTGGTGACCAGGTAGCTGCGAGTCTTGAACGCCACCAGCCCGGCAAGCATCGACAAGATCACGATCACCGCGATCAGCTCGACCAGCGAAAAAGCCTTCCGCTTCCGTCTGGTGATCGAACCTTGGTCACATCGCAACATTACCAGCCTCCAAAATAGGAAGGATGATGGCCAGCAAGACGAATCCGATCATCGCCGCCAAGATAAGAATCAACACCGGCTCTAAAACGGATGCCAGTCGCCCCGTCGCCGTTTGCACTTGTCGGTCGTAGTCGTTGGCGAGACGAGTGAGCAACTCTTCCAGCTTACCCGATTCTTGACCGACCGCGAAAACTTGCACGGCCAAGGGGGGCATCACTTTGGTTTCACTCAGCGCCACTGCCAATCCACGCCCCGCTAGCAGTGCCTCGCGGCAATCAAAGAGTGCTTTTTTCAGAATACGATTGCTCATCGATTTCGCGGCCAGTTCCAAAGCCGCCGCCAGCGGCAGACCGCTCTCCAGCAGCGTGGAGAGAATCAGCGACATGCGAGACAGGCTCTGCTTGGTCGCAAGTGGGCCCAGAAGCGGCAAACGCAACCACAGCCGATCGATCATAAGACGCCCCGGCGGTGACCGAAAAAACATGCCGGCAATCAATGCCAAAACGATTGCTGCCAACCCCAACCCCAACCCGTGATTTAGCAGCAGATCACTTCCTGATTTGACGACCAATGTTGGCCAAGGCAACACACGGAGTGTTTCTTCCAGGTTCTCCAGGAGTGGCGGCATCACATAGGTCATCAGAAAAACAGTTGCCGCGATGCCAAAGGAGAGCACAAAAACGGGATAGATCAGTGCGCTGGTCACCTGGTCTCGGAGTTGGTGCCAACGGAGCTTGAAAGTAGCCAGACGATCCAGTGCCTGTTCCAGATTGCCGGAATTCTCCCCCACTTCGACCAATCGAGTCGAAAGTTCGTCAAACACGTGGGGATGTTCCGCCATTGCCTCCGCCAAACTTGCTCCGGCGGCGACCCGTTCGCGAACTTGCAGCAGAGTTCGGCGAAACGAACCCGACGATTGCTCAGCGACAGTATCGATCGCCTTGAGCAGTGGGATTCCTCCAGCCAGCAGCGTAGCGAGTTCATAGGCTGCCTCGGCCCAGCGAAGGGACACACCACTCCAATTGGGCAGTCCCCATTGCTGACTCGATCGTTGTTGCTTCTGACTCAGCGCCTCGACAATCAAGCCGTCGGCCCGCAGTTGGTCTCGAGCGCTACGAGGATTATCGGCAACGAGCAGACCATGTGCATCGTTTCCCGATCCATCAAAAGCGTGGTACTCGAAAACAGGCATCGGGCCAGTGCTTCAATAAGGCGTCTGGGGCGGAAGGATTTCCGTCGTTCGGCTTTCAAACTTGCTTGGCAGCATCATTTTGGTGGATTGCTTGATCGGCCGCAAACGATGGATGGAGGTTGGCCCCGTGGATTCAAGATAGTCCGCTTCCCGCAAACGTTACCTGCAATGGGTCGCGCTGCCAGTGAAACCAAGTGTCCAGCTTTCTTTACGTCTGTGACTCTCTGTCACAGTCAGTTCTCCGCGATAGCCAGTGGTGACGGCGGAGGAATCTGCAACATCACAGCGTTTGACTCGAAAAAAGTTTGTGCTTCGGGAATGGTTTCGATACATTTCAAGACACGAGGGACTGGTGGGCACTTCTCGGAGCGTCTCCGCTCAATCCCTTGCTGATGAATACTTGAGTTTTTCCCAAAGCAAAACTTGAGTTCTTTTCAAACGATAGGTGGGTACCATGCGATCGTTTTCTTTCCGGGTGGCTTGCACCGATCAACTCCGAATGTGGCAAATCACTCTTTCGGGCGTTGTTTTCCTGTTTGTCCTCGTCTCGCTCTCTGTACCAGGGTGGGCGCAAGACGAAGAAGAACTGCAAACTTCCTTCGATAGTCTGCTTACCCAGCATGCGGAGTCTCCTGCCGCCCAAAGGGCACAGGCGCTGGCCGATTGGATGGAATCCAACGAGTGGAAGAAGCTTTACTTGAGAAGGCGGGTCAATTTGATGGTCGGGCTGGCACAACGTGGCCAGTGGGACCGCCAGGCTGCAGTTCGTTGGAATGGATTCATTGCTGCGCCAGCGAGCGGCACCTACCACTTTCAGCAACTCCACAATCCCTATGCCGTCGGTGATTTTCGGCTCTGGATTGGGAACCAGTTGGTGCTCGATTCGAGACCTGAAGAGGCCGAGCAGCTGGGCACGGAATCCCGCTACCGTAGTCTGCCGGTCTCCCTGATAGCCGATCAACCGGTCGAGTTGCGTGCCGAATTCGTGCGTACCCCCGATGTTTTGCAACCCCAGTTGATCGGGTACTTCCACAATGTCCAACCGGTCGTCGCGCTGATGTGGGAATCGGAACAACTTAGCCAGCGGTTGGTTGCCCCCGATGCGTACACTCCGCCGGAAGGTTTCGAGCCAGATTCGGAACAGACGACAGGGTTAAAAGCGGAATTTTTTTCGGATCCGCTCTTTCAGCAACCGCTCTTCATTCGTCGTGATACGGGAGTTGAGCTGACGACACGAGTTGCGGTGACGGTGGATCATTGGGACAGTTTTTCTGCGGCAAGGAATCGTAGTTTCCGCAAGTTTTCCAATCCAGATTTTGAGAGCAAGATTTCGGGAGTGGCGGCTGCAGGTTTTTGGGAACACAAGTCCATTCCTGTTTTCACCGAGTATGCGACGATCTGGCAGCGGGCGCAGTTGGTCGACTGGATGATCGAGCATCCAGAGGTTTTGTCGGCAGCGAGCAACGAGCTTTTCGGAAAGTTTTTTTCCAAGGTTGCCATGCTGCCGGGTGAGCGGCGATTGCAGCTGATCCGGGGTTGGGCAGAGGATCGAGAACCGCAACCGGCACAGGTTCGTTTCTACCCCGATCTCTATGAGGAGAACATCGTCAATCACCGTCGAATCGGCCGCTGGTTGCAGGGACCTTTTGCAGGTGACCTGGAGGAGTTGGTGAACAACGATTTGGCTCATTCCGATGGGCATTGTCGGATCGATTTGGTGGCGGCGATTGCCCACGGTGCTTTGCAAGGTGGCCAGGGCGGGTGGTTGCGTGAGCAGTTGAATTCACGATTGGCCGATCAATCGGCCACGGGCGATGCAAGGGCTAGCTGGTTGGTGGGCATGGCGTTGGTTGAGGAAGCTTTGGCTGGAGTTCCCGCTCGTCCGCAACAAGCGTTTCCTTATTTAACCGAAGCCCTATTGGTGGCCGAGACCGATCCGATGCGTTTTCAGGTCCTTGGCCAATATGTGCCCCGCATGTTGTCGTTGGGAAAGTTCTCAGAAGGTCGGGCTTTGTTGAACCAGTGGTCATCACAGTTTCAATCTTTGGAACAACAACAAGTGATCGCTCAATGGCGCATGGATGCCGACGATTTGGAAATCAACCTGGAGGATCATATTGCCAGGAGAAGTGAGACACTTGCGGAACAGAGTCGGGTCAAGCGGGTCGCCTTGCTTCAACAGCGTTTGGAAAGAGCCCAACAACGAGGTGATGCGGCACTGGCCGCCCGGTATCAAAACATGATTCAGCAGTCTGCTCCTCCGGAGGATTAGATCAGGGGCAACGATCATTTTGTTTCGTCATCTTTGCTGTGCTTCCCTTCAAGAAATCTCATCAACCGTTTGAGGGCACGACATGAGCCGTGAATTGAAACGAAATTCGCACCGTTTGGACCGCCGCACGACCCTTTGCAAGTCGCTTCTCTTTTCGGCAGCGTTGGCCGCGACTGTGCTGGGGCTTCCCGCTGCAATCGCCAGTGTGGTGGAAGATGCCAATGTCGACGACAGCCCAACGGAATGTGGTTATTGGTGTCCACCTCTGCCAGGATGTCCAGACGATGGTTCTGCTGGGCCATCTGTTAGTGCAAACCCAATCTACTTGTATCGGGGCGCTGTCACTGAATCGGCAACCGATCTAAAACTATCCGGGCCAGTTTCCTCCTGGGCGCACGGACGGGGCTACGACAGCCTACGAATCACGACCGGAGATACGGAAGTTGTCTCCTCCAATGGCCTTCGTTGGCACGGAGGTGATCGCGGGCCGTACTTGACAGTTGATGGCAGTGGGAATGTTTCGTTGTACCCATCCGCTTCCAATAAACGAGTCTTCTCAATTAGCGGCAGTGATTACGTTGCTCCCAAGGACTATTCCGCCACTCTCGTCAAAAGCGGCAGCGGGGCGACTGAGATTTTTACGCTGACTGAAATCGACACAGGTAGAATTTTCATCTTCTACACCCACGACCCAGCAATCGTTGCGGAAAACCGTGGGAAGCTGAAGGAACGTACAACTCGCCAGTACGATGCCCAAGGACTCAGCGGCATCGAGTACACCTACACCACCAACGGCTTTGTTGATGAAGTGACGACGGCCGAACCACAATCTTGGACCATCGACTACAGTTACTACACAACTGGTACGGAAGCCGACAGGCTAGAAAAGATCGAGATCAAGAACGCTTCCAGCACGGTGATCGCCAAGGTGGAATACACCTACTATGGCAATGTCACCAACCCGTCGACTGACCTTGGTTCCGACGGTGATTTGGTGCAAGTCAAGGTTTCACGCCGTGACTCAGCGAGTACCGGCTGGATCGTTCGCACGATGCAGTACCGTTACTACAACTCCAGTTCTATCGACGGCAAACCGCATCAGCTCAAAGCGGTATTGGAACCAGACGCAGTTCTGCGCATCACCTCGGCGGGTAACACAGCGGTCGATACCGCCGATGAAATTCTTACCCAAGGTGACACCTACACCGTCACCGGCAGTAGCGAGATCAAGGACTACTCCAGTCGCAGCTTCACTTACTACACCAGCGACCTCGATACGGACAGCGCGATTACCACTGACTGGGGCAGTGAGAACCTGAAAACGAAGTACGGCGGTGACAATTTAAACGAGTACGATAGCCATGCTTACGGACGCGTCAAAAGCGAGACCGTCAACGGTAGCTGTGCCAGTTGCGGCGGTGGAGGTAGTGCTGGCGGCGGCATCAAAAAGACCTACTACTACATGGATCTTAATGGCGGCAGCAGCACCGATCCCAGCGAAGTGGTTCGGATGGTGGTTGAAGACACCACCGATAGTCAGGGTGCGGATGTCTCGCGCAAGGTCCTGGGACTCAGCGACAATGGAACGGCTTTGCGGGAAGCAACAATCGAAGATCCGACTGCCGGAACGATCACCGTTTGGTGCAAGTCGATCATCGTCAGCAGCGATCTACGCGTGACCGAGCGACGAAACCCTTCAGCTCACACGCTGGTCGACTCTGATAGTGAGTTGAAGAACTTTCTTGATCCCACCACGGGAACCAATGATTCGACAACGCTCAACGACAGCGACGGACTGGTCACGCTCTACGAGTTTGATAGTGACAAACGCCCCAGTGGAATGAAGGTTAAGAAGGGAGAAAATGGCACTGCTTACTACATCTCGGCTACCGACTACGGCAACGGTACCGATGCACCGAAATATCTTCGCACCGCCACCTACGCCTTTCCCGACAAAACGGCCACACGATCGGCCGGCAAGAAAACGACAATCGCCTACACCTTCTGGGATGCAGGAAAGACACAAGTCAAGAAACAAACAACCACCTTGCCAGTGATTTCGACAGGTCAAAATGGCTCTGGTACGGCGACCGCCACCGAGCAGTATTTCGATCGTTTGGGCCGACTGCGATGGGCCAAAGATGGTGAAGGCTACGTCAACTACTACAGCTACCACCCCGATACAGGCGGGCGAGCCTACACTGCACGCGATGTGGATCCCAGTTCTCTCCCCTCGTCCGCCACCGGCAACGATACCAAGTGGGTCTCGGCCAACGATGATGGCGATACTAACAGCACTTACGACAGCTCTGCCAAGCCATCTCGTGGCAGTGGCCTACCAACAGCTCTTGCTTTGGTTGATACGAGAGAGTTCGATGATCAAGGCAGAATCGTCAAACACACCGAGGCAAGCGGCGCCGAGCACCACACCGTCTACGAAACGGATCGCACGATCATTTTTCCCTATTGGGACCTGTCTGGCGATGAATGTGGGAGTTCAGTCCAAGTCACCGTATACAACGACGCGGGCCAGGAAACCGAGACCTTTGATGTGGCAGGCGACTTCAGCGGCATTTCGTCTGCCAATGGTGTCCCCAATGGCTTTTCGACTGAACCCTCGCAAAGTGATTATACCGCCTGGACCAAACGCACCTACACCAACCTCATCGGTCAACTTGACTACGTCGATCGCTATCACGACATCCCCGCTTCCGGAGCCGGAACGCTGTCGACCAACTTCTACCGAACCCTTTACCGCTACGACGATGAAGGCAGGCAGGAATATACCGTTCAAGTCGTTTCGGGCACGAGTTCCAGTAGTGCTACCGAACAGGTCAATCGTCTCCTCTACGACGTCATGAACCGCGCCACCGAGATCCAAACGGGCGTGTCCAGCACCGGTCACGACATGACGTCTGACTACGACACCTATCCAACGCTCACCACTCGCAGCAAAACGGTCTATGACGACGATAGTGTCGGTGACAGTCTGGTCACACAAACGCAAACGTTTCATGGAAGTGGTGCAAACGACTACACCGGCGTCAATCGTCATCTGACCTACCGCGGCCACTTGCGCGGCACCGAGCCGTTTTATCACAACGGCTCCGGCGAGACCGCTACTGGCCCCTTCTCAATACGAGACGTTGACTGGATGGGGAAAGTAGTCGCCTCGGCCAAGTACACCTCCAATCCCACCTGGAGCACCGTGCTGACTGGCGATGGCTATTCGGACTACACGTCAACAACAACCGGTCGACGCTCGCTTGTCGAAACCAACTACGACGATCTCAGCCGAGTCTACCGCACAAAGACCTATGCCGTCAGTTCAGGCGGTACGGCGGGCGATGCACTACAAACTGACATGTACTACGACCGCAAAGGCAGGCAGGTAGCCAGTGCACCCTCTGGTGCCGCGGCCAGTGAGACTGCCTATGACGGTGTGGGCCGAGCGTATCAACGTCGCACTGTCCTTGAACTGGAAGCCACCAAGTACTCTTCGGGCGCCTTCGCTTACCGATCGCCAACACCCCATCCAACCCGCTCTTCGATGACCGATGGTGACGACAAAGTCTTGGCTCTGTCGCACTACGTCTTCGACAGCGCCGGTAGCACCACCGAGCAACACAGCTTCGAGTCGCTGCATGACGATACCGATGGAATCGATCTGACGGCCAACGACGACTACATTCGAGGCACCGTCTACCACTGGTACGACGAAGCTGACCGACTGAAGGCTACTGGCAACTACGGTTCTGGCGACACTGCTTCCGGTGCTGGCCAATGGAAATATACCACTGTTCCAACACGACCAGCATCAGCACCCACAACAAGTAGCGACACAGTGCTGGTCAGCCTCTTTTTCTATGATGAAGAAACTGGGCGGCGGAACAAGGTCACCGATCCAGCGGGAACTAGCACAAAAACTTTCTTTGATGACCTCGGCCGCACGACTTGGGTCGCAGAAAACTACGACAACTTCCTGCAGACAAACCTTTCGACAATTGGTGATGCCACCGACACTTCCAAAGATCGCGTGACGAAAAATGAATACAATGGACTTGGGAAAATCACAAAGCTGACCTGCTACAACGGTTCGAACGCTGACAAACAGGAGACGGTTTACCTCTACGAAGACAGTATCGATGCCAGCCTACTGACCAATGCAATCTACCCTGACTCTTCCGACACCACCTCCAGTGGAACCAACCAGGTGAAACTCGCCTATCATGCCGATGGCTTGCGTGACACACGCACTGACCAGCGTGGAACGGTGATTACACACAGTTACGACGACCTGCGGCGAAGGCAATCGCAGAAGGTGACCACACTGGGCGGCAGTACCGACGGAGCAGTCCGTTCCATCACTCGTGGTTACGATTCGCTCGGCCGGGTTTCCAAAATCACCTCTCACGGCAACCAAACCGACGATCCCGACAACACGTCCGATGTCAAAAACCAAATCGTCTTCACCCGCGATGATCTTGGCCGGGTCACCAAGAGTGAACAGTCTCACTCTGGAGTCGTCGGTGGCAGCACGCCAAGCGTCCAGTACAGCTACGACACGTCGGCCGCCAGTGGCCTGTTCGATGATGGTGCTCGACTCGAGAAAATCACTTACCCTGACGGTCGAGCCCTTTTCTACGACTACGGTACAAGTGGTGGAGTTGACGACCTGCTTTTTCGAACCTATCGGCTCCGCGAAACAAACGACACGGGAACAATTCTGGTTGAATACTCCTCCACTAGCGGTGGACGGATGGTCATTACCGACTACCAGCAACCCGATCTGAAGTTGAATCTGTACGGTGGTACTTCCGGTACGTACACCGGCTTGGACCGTTTTGGCCGCACCATTGATCACTTTTGGGACGGCTACAACTCCACCTCCGATGCAGTGCAAATCAAATACGGTCACGACTATGCGGGAAACCGTACCTGGCGAGAAGATGTGATAGCCGAAAACAACTCTCAAAACTACGACGAACTCTACATCTACGATGCACTCGAACGTTTGACCAGCATCGAGCGAGGTGAGATTAACAGCACGTACACCACAATCACTTCCGACTCCTTTGGTCAAACTTGGACTTTGGGGCAACTCGGCAATTGGTCCAACTTCACCGAGGACAGTGATGGAAACGGCACCGACGATCTCGACCAAGACCGGTCTCACAACGATGCCAACGAAATCACCGACATCGATTCCTCCTCAACCCACGTCGGCCACGACGCAACCGGCAACATGATCACTATTCCGCAGCCCGGTTCATGGTCAACCAGTTACACTTTAGCGTGGGACGCTTGGAACCGGCTTGTAAAAGTCGCTGATGGTGCAACCACCATCGCAGAGTACGAATATGACGGAAAGAACCGCCGCATCGTCAAGCAGGTCTACGACGGAGGCACGCTAGACGAAACTCAACACCGCTATCTGTCTGGACAAGATCAGGTCTTAGAAGTACGACTCGATTCGAACACCACCCCATACAAACAGTTTACATGGGGAGTTCGTTACGTTGACGAACTCGTTCAGCGTCAATGTGACACAACCGGTAACGGGACGCTCGACGAAACACTCTATTCGTTACACGACGTAAACTGGAGCGTGTTAGCACTAGCGTCAGAAGCCGGAAGCATTGTCGAACGATTCCATTACGACCCCTTTGGGGTACCAACTGTCGTTGATGCTGACTTTACGCTAGATAGTGATGGCGTCTCCGATCATGCTTGGGCGACTCGATTCACGTCACGTGAATTCGATATGGAGTCAAATCTTCATTACTACCGTGCGCGCTTTTATCATCCAGCCCTCGGTCGGTTTTGCTCCAGGGACCCCATTGGGTATAAAGGCGGAACGAACCTATACGCGGCAAATCAATTCGCAAATGGAAGCGTTGATCCGCTTGGTTTGCGATTCGACCTAGATCTCAAAATTGTCCCTCTCGGAGATATAATGCGAGAAGGGAGACAAATCAGAGCTAGGGCTTTTACGCAAGAAGTAAGACTCGGATTTGAAGGCGCCGTTGACGTAGTAGAGGAGAAGGACAATAGTTGCAGTGAGTGCTATTGCGCCTTTGTAGCCGATAGCCATCAGCTGGAAGCCCACCTTTTCCTCAAAACAAGGATTCTTCCGCCACCTAGCTGGCGAACAGGTACGGAACTATTGATGACCGATCGTGGGTGGCAGGATACGTTTGATCATGAAATGAGGCGAGTGAGGGTAGGACGCATTGGTTACTATACCTACCTGGAAGGAGCGATTAGGGAATTAAGTTCGTGTAATCCTGTTTGCCGCATGGAAAAAGGTGAGGCAAAGTCCGCGCTTGAAAACTGGATCAACCAACTCACTCAGATTGCCTTGAGCCAGTACATACGATACTCCGACAAAGAAAATGCGGCAATTGACAATGAATATCTAACTCCGGGTAATATTCGCTACACGCCTGAGGGACTTATGGACGGCATTAAAATCAAGCACAGGGTTCGAGACCCTGAGCCACTCAAGGTCCCATTGTGCCCGGAAAGTTCGTGCTAATTCCACGGTTGTTGCTCATTTGTTGAGCGGACCCCTTCAAAATACTGTTTGGGTGGAAATGCAATGCTGTTTCGGTGCTTTTTAGGAATTCTCACAACTCTATTGAGTGTGGGTATCGGCGAGTGCGAAGAAACCACTACTCTTTCGGATATGATTGCAATTCGCGACGCTCATGAACATGTAAACATGGCGTCAAGAGTGCTAAAAAATGACTGGATTGGCGATGTAACTACACGACGCGTGGGGGATGTCGAGCAGCTTGGTAGTCGAGAGATCAAACTACGGCTGGAAAGAGGTGTTATCAGACACGGGGAAATTCGGCTCTATCGACCAGCTCACGATTCGTACCGGCCATCAGAAGCACCAGTCTATGTTGAACGCCTACCTGATGTCGACGAGATCTTGCGATACACGAAGTTAGGCAATTTGACGTCAGCATTTGGCGGATCCGATGCCTTCACCACTTCTTGGAGCTCATCAGGGCGCCTTCATTGGACGGTTGGCTGGACGTCTTTCACACGTGAAGCGGGCAACCGTCTCCGATACATGCACCTATTCGCACGGGTATCGGGAGCTCTGGACCTTGCTCAGCAAAGCGACGCTGACATTGATGGGATGATCGTCTGGTACGGAGTGCTACGCCCCGCAGACATGGATTCCGAGCAGGAAAGAGAGGAGTACCCAACCAGCGAGGCAATGCTTCGCGAGGAGCAACTGAACTCCATAGAGAAGCCAAAGCCATACCCCTCTCCACTCAAGGAGCTAGTGACAGCGGCCCGGCAATCTGATGATCCTGACAGGAAACTCTACTACCGTCAGCTGAATGAAATTCGTCGCAATCCCAATCCGAATTTGTTTCGACAAATCGTCCAACGTTTGAACGACCCTACGTTGGTGATGTACGAGCATCTGGAGCATCTCCTGCTTGACCGAGAATCTCGCCTCGATGCTTGGCGCCCGCGGCAACGCGATATGGCAATCCGAGCCTGCTTGAATGCAATGCCATTGGCTGGGGATAATGCCGTTGTCGACCTTGCGATTCTCCTTCTTTCAATGAAAGGCGGAGGAACAGTCGAAATCCAACATCGTGATTGGGGAGGTGGTCGCGGAGTGCGAATAGAGGTTGCCGGCGATCGATATTCACTTAACGACATCGAAACAGAGGTATCGTCAGAACAATCGCAAGCCGAGTTAGAAAGCATTTTGTTTTCGGAAGACAAGTGAAAACAAGGTGCTTGCAAGGAACTGCTTGTTTTTCTCTTTCCCACTCTGTGGTGCGTCTGCGAGATCGTCGAACGAGTCATTTGACGTTGAGATTGATCGTAGTGTTGTCAGTCACTTGACCGCTGGGCGACACGAACCACTTCGGACAGTGTCGTCTGGCCTGATTCGACTTTACGGAGTCCATCCTGGGCCAACAGGGTCATTCCTCCCTCGAGTGCGGCGGTGCGAATTTGGGAAGCGTTTGCTCGATTTTGAATCAGTTCGCGACACTTCTCGTCGACGATCAACAACTCGAAAATTCCCACTCTCCCCCGAAAACCTGTTCCTCGGCAGGTCTCACAGCCCTTTCCTTCAAAGAGTCTGCGCGGGACAAATCCCTGCTGGGCGTCCAACCAAACTCGCAGCGATGCTTCCGGCTCAGTCTCCGTTTTGCATCGGTGGCAGATTCTTCGCACCAGGCGCTGAGCCAAAACGGCCAACAACGAACTCGAAACCAGGTATGGCTCGATCCCCAGGTCGAGCATCCGTGTGACAGCACTTGCCGAATCATTCGTGTGCAGGGTCGAAAAGACAAGATGGCCGGTCAAGGAAGATTGAATTGCCATCACGGCCGTGTCCCGGTCGCGGATTTCTCCCACCATGATGATGTCGGGATCCTGGCGAAGCACATTCCGCAGTCCGCGAGCAAACGTCAGCCCTTTTTTTTCGTTGATCTGGGTCTGACTTACCCCGTCCAGCTCGTATTCGATTGGGTCTTCCAGGGTGAGAACATTTCGCTCGGTGGTGCTGATTTGCTGAAGTGCCGCGTAGAGGGTCGTGCTTTTGCCACTTCCGGTCGGGCCAGTGACCAATAGCAAACCGTGTTCCAAAGAGATAAGCCGTTTGAACCGGGCAAGGGTTTCATCGGGCATGCCAAGATCGGTCAACGTGTAGAGTCGTGCCGACTTATCCAGCAAACGAATGACCACTCGTTCGCTGTGGCTGGTAGGAAGCGAGGCGATTCGCAAATCAATCACTCGTTCGGCAATGCGTACCGTTGCTCGCCCGTCCTGCGGCAGACGTTTTTCGGCGACGTTCATGTTTCCCAGAACCTTGATACGGCTGACCACTTCGTCTTGCAGACTCTTGGGAATTTCGACGGAGTTGAACAGCACACCGTCGATCCGAAATCGGGCCACCACGTCGCTGTCGGAAGGTTGGATGTGAATGTCCGAGGCGCGTGCCTTGATCGCTTCAAAGAGAATCTGGTTGACCAATCGAATCACCGGGGCTCGGCCGGACGAATCGAGCAGGTCTTGCTCTTCGTTGGAGATTTCCAACTCCGATGAGACATCCAACGTGTCGAGGACCTCGCGAGCCGTACCCCCATGTTGCTCATAGGCAGCATTGATTGCTCGTAAAACACAGTCTTTTTCAGCAAAGATGGGTTCGACCTGGCACCGAAAGAGGCGACGGATCAAATCAAGTGTTCGCAATCCTCGCGGATCGCCGATTGCAACCTGAACCTTCCCTGATTCATCCGGTTCAAATGCCAAGGCACAGTGTTTGCGAGAAAAAGCGATGGGAAACTCACTGACGTAATCTCGCCACGCTGTTTCGGGAAGAGAGTCAACGATCTGGCGACCGAATTGTTTCGCCATCTCGGCCAGTGTGGGTGGCTGCAACGATGTCGCTGTCGATGAATCCACCTTTCGATCGGCAACCGACATGACCGCTTTTCCTGGTTCCAATGAAGTTCCGGCTGTGTGACAGCTTGAGCGTTTCGGGTTCTAGCAACAGCATTCCCAATCACGAATCTTCATTCTGTGCGATCAATTAACACACCGCAAATCATTGAGATCATCCGACAACGCTTCGCTTCACAACCGTGGTGCACGACTGTGCGAAGACGCACACGTTGAATGCGTACCAAGTGTCTTGTTGATGCAGCGAGAAATATTCTGAGACCGTGATTCTTGATGTCTAGACAAAAAGAAGTTCGAAAAGGAATTCAAAATTAGTTTGCAGGCTCTCGTGGGTGCGATAGAATTCGACGTTGTGGTTGACGGGGCAATCACGCCCCCTCTCAGGCACACGTTGAACTCTTTTCTCTCTCTTGTCTTTGACAGGAGAGCGGTTGAAGTTTCTTCTCTTGATCGTAGAGGTGGGTGCAATGCGATCCGTTTCTGGGTGCGGCGTTTGTAGAGGTCTCTCGCTACAACGCAAAGGAGTGCTTTTTCTTACACTCCTGATCGGACTTGTCGGTATTCCTCGGTTGTGCTGGTCACAGCAAGCGGAATTAAAGGCGTCGCTCGATAGTCTGTTGGAGCAACACGCGGACGATCCTGCCCAGCGGGCGCAAGCTCTTGCTGATTGGATGACGTCACATGATTGGCAGTCGCTGCCGTTTCGAAAGCAGGTGGGATTGTTGCGTGGGTTGGATCGCCGCGGTGGGGCGGACCAGGAGTTTGCGGTTCGCTGGACTGGCTTTTTGACCGCCCCTGCCGACGGAGATTACCACTTCGAGCAGCTTCGCAGCTATCGCGCCCATGGCGGAGTGTTTCGCGTTTGGCTAGACGAACAACTGGTCCTCGATTCAACGGCAAACTCAAGTCCTCAGACTGTTCCGACTCGAAGCGGCCCCATATCGCTGGTCGGCGGTCAACCCGTTGCGCTTCGTGCGGAGTTCGTTCGCGGCCAGCAGACGTTGCCGCCGCAACTGGATGTCGACCGTGGCATTTCACAGCCCACTGCGGCTCTGCTGTGGGAATCGGATCAGCTTCCTCAACAATTGATTCCAGCCGGCGCGTACAGTCTGCCCACCGGGTTTGAATCGACGGAGACGGATGGTCTCAAGGCCGAGTATTTTTCGGATGTCGCTTTTGGGCAGCCGCTGCTGACACGTCGGGACGCGTCGATGGATCTGATGACTCGCGTCGACTTCAGCACCGATCATCTGGGCGATCGTGAAACGGTGCGTCAGTACTGCCGCAGCCTGCTGGATGATACAGCGTTTTTGAACAAGTATTCCGGAGCCAACGCTGCAAAGTTCCTGCGGCAAACATCGATCCATCGGCTCGTTGCCTACGGCAGTGTCCAGCAGCGGGTGGAGCTGCGAGATTGGCTTCTAGCGCGCCCGCAACTGTTGGCCGCTGCGGATACGGAATCATTTGGCGATCTGTTCATTCGGGTCGCTGTACTCCCCGGAAACAAACGAACCCAGTTGTTACGGGTATGGTCCGAAGATCGCCCCGTGCCTCCGTGCAGCATTGCCTTCTATCCTGATGGCTACAAACTGGCCAACGTGAAACGGCACCGGCAGATCGGGCGTTGGCTACGCGGTCCCTACTCAAGTGACCTGGATGATTTGGTCGCCAACGACTTGTCCAAACCCAACGGGCATTGTCGCGTTGAACTGGCAGCGATCGCCGCGCACGCTTCGGTACTGGAGCGGGGCGGCTGGTTCGGCGAGCAGATTCGCGGCCGTCTTGCTGATGATGCTTTGGTCGGTGACGCGCGAGCCAGTTGGTTGATTGGTTTGGCCTTTGTCGAAGAGGCTCTTGCCGGCATTCCGGTGCGTCCACAACTGGCAATTGCCCCCTTGCAGGAAGCGTCGTTGGTGGCAACGAGCAACGAGATGAAATTTCAGGTCATCGGCCAGCTTGTGCCCCGCATGATTTCGTTGGGCCGTTTCGCCGAGGGGCGGGCACTGCTGGACCAATGGGATGATCAATTCACTAGCCAGGAGCAGCAAGAAACGATCGCTCAGTGGCGGGCCAACGCAGACAAGTTGGAAACGGAGTTGGAGCAGCACATCGCGGAGCGGAAAGCGGAATTCGAGGAGCAACGCCGGCTCCGTCACATTGCGACGATCCAGGCTCGACTGGAGCGTGCTGAACAGCGCGGCGACACGGCTCTTGTGAGTCGCTACCAAGAAATGATTCGCCAGGCCACTCCGCCGCAGGAGTGAGCGGCAGAAGGTTTCTCGGTTCAGATCCGGTCGGGAAACCTGTTTTTGCTGATGCAAGAGTGTTTCACACGTTCACGGATCACCCCATCGTCTTTTCTTTGCTCCGTTCATCGACCATCCATTCGAGAGACGAATCATGAGCCAACATTCGACAACGCAACGTTCATTCGGTCTGCTCAGAAATTTCTGTTTGTTGAGTTTGTGTTCTTTCGTTTTTGTCGGGGCGATTTCCTGGCCGACGATTGCGGTGGCTACGGATAATGAGGATGGCAATGAGGAGGATGCTCCTCTTCCTGATGACGAAGAAGAAAAGGATCCGGTATGCGAAATAGATCCGGCCTTCCCAAACCCACCTGGAACGTTCTTCGGTAACTTTCCTGTTCCTCGTTCTCCCGTGCCTCCGTATCCCGGCTACTACGATCCCCGGTCCGATCAACCTCCGTGGATTGCTATTGAGTCCCGGGAATTCGAATTCTTTATCGGTGGCGCATCAACGAGTGCAGATTACCCAGGAATGACCAGCGATCCAGTTTATTTGTACCGAGGTTCGGTGATTGAAACCGCGACAGACCTGGCACTTTCCGGGTCGCGCTTCCCCTGGGCTCATCAACGAACTTACGACAGCCTGCGGCTCAACTCTGGCAACACGGAGATGGTGACGCCGGGCGGGCTGAGATGGAAGGGAGGCGGTCGTGGTCCTTACTTGACGGTCGACGGCAGCGGCAATGTGACGCTGCACGTCACTGCTTCCAGCAAACGAGTCTTCTCGATCAGTGGCAGCGACTACATTGCTCCTAAGAACTATTCCGCCACGCTCGTCAAAAGCGGCAGTGGGTCGACCGAGATCTTCACGCTAACAGAGACCGACAACGATCGCATTCTCATCTTTTACGGTCGCGATACCGCAATTGCGTTGCAAAATCGAGGCAGATTGAAGGAACAGACAACTCGCCAGTACGACGCCGAGGGATTGTCTGGCACCGAGTACACCTACACCACCAGTGGCTATGTCGACCAGGTCACGACGGCCGAACCCCAGTCTTGGATCATCGATTACAGTTACTACGCAAGCGGCACTGAAACAGACAGGCTGGAAAAGATCGAGGTCAAGAACGCTTCCAGCACGGTGACCAGCAAGGTGGAGTACACCTACTACGGCAACGTCACCAGTCCGTCAACCGATCTTGGTTCCGATGGTGATTTGGTGCAGGTCAAGATTTCACGCCGAGATTCGGACGGAACCGGATGGACTACCCGTACCACGCAGTATCGCTACTACAACTCCAGTTCCGCCGACGGAAAACCGCATCAGCTCAAAGCGGTGTTGGAACCGGACGCCGTGCTGCGCATCACCTCAGCGGGTAACACGGCGGTCGATACCGCTGATGAAATCCTCACCCAAGGTGATTCTTACACCGTCACCGGCAGCAATGATATCGAGGACTATTTCAGCCGCAGTTTCACCTACTACACCAGTGATCTCGACACAGACAGCGCGATCACCACCGGTTGGGGAAGCGAAAATCTTAAGATCAAGTATGGCGGTACTAACCTGAATGAATACGACAGCTACGCGTACGGCCGCGTTAAGAGTGAGACGATCAACGGCAGCTGCACCAGTTGCGGCGGCGGAGGTAGCGCAGGCGGCGGCATCAAGAAAACTTACTACTACATGGATCTCAACGGCGGCAGCAGTACCGATCCAGCCGAAGTGGTCCGAATCGTGATCGAAGACACCACCGATAGTCAGGGAGTGGATGTCTCACGCAAGATCTTTGGCCTCAGTGACGGTGGCACTGTCTTGCGGAAAGCAACAATCGAAGATCCCATGGCGGCAACTCTGACCGTTTGGTGCAAGTCAATCATCGTCAACAGCGACCACCGCGTGACCGAGCGGCGAAGTCCTTCGGCCCATACGCTGGTCGACACCGATAGCGAACTGAAAAATTTTCTCGACCCAACCACGGTCAGCAACGATTCGGCTACGCTCAACGACAGTGACGGATTGATCACGCTCTACGAATTCAACAGTGACAAACGTCCCACTGGTATGAAGGTCAAAAAGGGAGAAAACGGCACCGCCTACTACATCTCGGCTACCGACTACGGCAACGGCACCGACGCACCGAAATACCTTCGCACCGCCACCTACGCCTATCCCGACAAAACGGCCACACGATCGGCCGGAAAAAAGACGACGATCGCCTACACCTTCTGGGACGCTGGAAAGACGCAAATCAAGAAACAAACCATCACGCTTCCCTCGATCGCAACCAGCCAAAACGGTTCCGGGACGGCGACCACGAGCGAGCGGTATTACGATCGCTTAGGCCGGCTGCGATGGACCAAGGATGGTGAAGGCTACGTCCACTACTACAGCTACCACCCCGATACAGGTGGCCTGGCCTACGCCGCACGCGATGTGGATCCCAGTTCTCTCCCCTCTTCCGCCACCGGCAACGATACCAAGTGGGTCTCCGCCAATGACGATGGCGATACCAACAGCACCTACGACAGCTCGGCCAAACCGTCTCGTGGCGGCGGTCTGCCGACGGCTCTCGCTTTGGTCGATACCAGAGAGTTTGACGATCAAGGCAGAATCGTCAAATACACCGAGGCGAGTGGAGCTGAACACCACACCGTCTACGAAACGGATCGCACAATCATTTTTCCCTATTGGGACCTGTCTGGCGATGAATGCGGGAGTTCAGTTCGAGTCACCGTATACAACGACGCGGGGCAAGAAACCGAGACCTTTGACGTGGCAGGCGACTTCAGCGGCATTTCGTCTGCCAATGGTGTCCCCAATGGCTTTTCGACTGAACCCTCGCAAAGTGACTACACCGCCTGGACCAAACGCGCCTACACCGACCTCATCGGCCAACTTGACTACGTCGATCGTTATCACGATATCCCCGCTTCGGGAGCTGGAACGCTGTCGACCAATTTTTACCGAACCCTCTATCGCTACGACGATCAAGGCAGGAAGGAATACACCGTTCAAGTCGTTTCGGGCACGAGTTCCAGTAGTGCTACCGAGCAGGTCAATCGTCTTCTCTACGACGTCATGAACCGCGTCACCGAGATTCAAACAGGTGTGTCCAGCACCAGCCATGACATGACGTCCGACTACGACACCTATCCAACCCTCACCACCCGCAGCAAAACGGTCTATGACGACGGTGGTGTCGGCGACAGCCTGGCCACACAAACGCAAACGTTCCATGGAAGTGGTGCGAACGATTACACCGGTGTCAATCGTCATCTGACCTACCGCGGTCACCCGCGCGGCACCGAGCCGTTTTATCACAACGGTTCCAGCGAGACCGCTGCCGGCCCATTCTCGGTTCAAGACGTTGACTGGATGGGAAAAGTGGTCGCCTCGGCAAAGTACACCTCCAATCCCACCTGGAGCACTGTGTTGACTGGTGATGGCTATTCGGACTACACGTCAACTACCACCAACCGGCGCTCCCTTGCCGAAACCGACTACGATGATCTCAGCCGAGCCTACCGCACGAAGACCTATGCCGTCAGTTCGAGCGGCACGGCGGGCGACGCACTGCAAACCGACATGTACTACGACCGCAACAGTCGGCAGGTGGCGATAGCACCGAGTAATTCTGCAGCCAGCGAGACGGCCTATGACGGTGTGGGGCGAGCGTATCAACGTCGCACCGTCCTTGAGCTGGAAGCCACCAAATACTCTTCGGGCGCCTTCGCCTACCGATCGCCAACACCCCATCCAACCCGCTCCTCGATGACCGGTGGTGACGACAAAGTCTTGACTCTTGCACACTACGTCTTCGACAGCGCCGGCAATGCCACCGAGCAACACAGTTTCGAGGCGTTGCATGACGATACAGATGGCATCGATCTGACGGCCAACGACGACTACATTCGAGGCACCGTCAACCACTGGTATGACGAAGCTGACCGACAGAAGACTACTGGCTACTACGGCTCTGGCGACACTGCTGCTGGTGCCGGCCAGTGGAAATACGCCGCCGTTCCAACACGACCAGCATCAGCTCCAACGACAAGTAGCGACACAGTGCTGGTCACCCTCTTTTTCTATGATGAAGAAACTGGGCGGCGGAACAAGGTCACCGATCCAGCGGGAACTAGTACAAAAACTTTCTTTGATGACCTCGGCCGCACGACTTGGGTCGCAGAAAACTACGACAACTTCCTGCAGACGAACCTTTCGACAATTGGCGACGCTACCGACAAGTCGAAAGATCGCGTCGTGAAAAATGAGTACAATGGATTAGGGAAACTCACCAAGCTAACCGCCTACAACGGTTCGAGCACTGACAAGCAGGAGACGATCTACCTCTACGAAGATAGCGTCAGTGCCAGCCTGCTGACCAATGAAATCTACCCCGATTCCTCCGACACCACCTCCAGTGGAACCGATCAGGTGAAATTCGCCTATCACGCCGATGGTTCACTCGACACGCGCACCGACCAGCGTGGAACGGTGATTACTTACAGTTACGACGACCTGCGGCGAAGGAAATCCCAGAAGGTGACCACGCTGGGGGGAAGCACCGACGGAGCAATCCGTTCCATCACCCGCGGTTACGACTCACTCGGCCGGGTTTCCAAAATCACCTCTCATGGCAACCAAACCGACGATCCCGACAACACGTCCGATGTCAAAAACCAGATCGTCTTCACCCACGATGATCTTGGCCGGGTCACCAAGAGTGAACAGTCCCACTCCGGAGTGGTCGGCGGCAGCACTCCCAGTGTTCAGTACAGCTACGACACATCTGCCACCAGCGGCTTATTCGAGGATGGTGCTCGACTAGAAAAGATCACCTATCCAGACGGCCGAGTATTATTCCACGACTATGGCACAAGCGGCGGAATCGACGATCTCCTTTCTCGCACCTACCGCCTCCGCGAAACAAACGGCACCGGTACGATCCTGGTCGAGTACTCTCACACAGGAGGCGGTGAAGCAGTCGTCACCGACTACCAGCAACCCGACTTGAAGTTGAATTTATACGGCGGAACTTCCGGCACCTACGCCGGTTTGGATCGCTTTGGCCGTACGATCGACCATCTCTGGGATGGCTACAACTCCACCTCCGATGCAGTGCAGATCAAATACGGCCACGATTACGCGGGAAACCGCAGCTGGCGAGAAGACGTGATCGCCGAAAACAACTCCCAAAACCACGACGAACTCTACATTTACGACGCCCTCGATCGTTTGACCAGCATCGAGCGGGGCGAGATCAACGGCACCTACAACACCGTCTCTTCCGACACTTTCGGTCAGACCTGGACCTTGGAACAGCTCGGCAACTGGTCCAACTTCACCGAAGACAGCGATGGAAACGGCACCGACGATCTCGACCAGGACCGATCTCACAACGATGCCAACGAAATCACCGACATCGATTCCTCCTCGACCCATGTCGGCCACGACGCCGCCGGCAACATGACCACCGTTCCACAGCCCGGCTCCTGGTCGACCAACTACAGCCTCACCTGGGACGCCTGGAACCGACTAGTCAAAGTCGCCGACGGCGCTACCACCATCGCAGAGTACGAATATGACGGAAAGAACCGCCGAATCGTCAAGAAGATCTACGACGGAGGCACGCTTGATGAAACTCAGCACCACTATCTCTCGAACCAAAACCAACTGCTGGAGGTGAGGCTCGACTCGGACACCGATCCTCACAAGCAATTCACTTGGGGTACCCGTTACATTGATGATCTCGTGCTTCGAGAGCGAGACACAACCGGCAACGGCACACTCGATGAAACGCTCTACGCGTTGCAGGATGCCAACTGGAACGTCATGGCTCTTGTCAACGCTTCGGGAACGGTGTCGGAACGATTTCACTACGCCCCCTACGGCACGTCAACCGTTCTCGACGCCGACTTTACCTCCGACAGCGACGGCGTCTCGGACTACGACTGGGAATACCGCTACACCTCACGCGAATTCGACGCCGAATCAGGAATCCACTACTACCGCGCCCGCTACTACCATTCTGGCCTTGGCCGCTTCTGTTCCAGAGATCCAATCGGGTTTGAGGGGAGTGAGTGGAATCTCTATGAATACATTGATGGAAGACCACTATTGCTGTTGGATCCACACGGCCGATCTTCTCGATGGAATCCAGGCGGACCTGTAAACCCGTATCAGCCTCCGAAGCCGACACCTATTCCGAAACCCATTCCAAAACCAACACCTCGAACCCCCATCAATCCCCGCGCCCCAATTGGACCTAGGGAAATCGCGAGAGTCGCCTGCCGCAATCCTTGGATTTTCCCTGCAGCAATTTGTGTCAGTGTTAGATCAGAAGATTTTTCTATAATTTGGAAAACGTGCAGCTTTGACTACGCTTGTGTAATTGCTGAACGGAAGAAGAAGGGGAAGGCTTGGAATATTATCCGCTTGGCATGTAGCCCGGATTCCAATTTTAATCCGTATATGGGCTGGTAATTTGGAAGTCATCATATGCATAATCGCATTTGGACATTGCTTGCAATTTCATTTTGGATTGGTTTTTTTTTGGCAATCATCGGATTGGCAATCGGATTAAATGGCGACTTTAGTTCGCTCCGCGTAGTAAAGTATTTTTTCGTGGGATTTGTAGCAATGCTCACGCTCATGATAGATAGCAAGAATGGTAGTCAGCCCTCTCTAAAGGCGATTTTGCTTTCAGTTGCATCGGTATTTATTCTTAATCTCGTTTTTGAGGTGGTGATTATCCCCGGTTGAGTTTCAGGGGTGACGAAGGGAAAGGGTAAGCCACGGCGATCGCATCAAAATCATCGTCCGAATAGGAGCTTTTCACCTTCGTAGTGTCTTGCTTCAACAAGGCTGTGACGAACCAACTTAAGCTGCATTCTTTCAACGAATGAATATGGGGACACTGAGGGACACTGAGGAGTTCTCTATTTCAAGCGACAAATTGCTAAGGCTCGGATTTCTTGATCGGGTGCAGTCAGCGTGGTAACAGCGTGTTGAGTGGCTGAGGCCACGATTGGTATTGGTTGAAAACGGCGTCCGTGTCCAAATGAGCCGTTTTTGGTTGGACGCCAAACATCTCAATCGGAACGGACGCCATGCAAAAGACTAACGAATCCAACAAGCAACTCCAACAGCTCGTCGAACTTCCAGCGCCGAAATGGCTCGCAGGGCTGATCCCACTGATCTGGCGATTGGTCGCCGCGGTACGATCTTTTTTCCACGCACGAGATCACACCCCAGTCGATGGAGCGATTTGAACGGCGATTAGAGATCACGTTGCGAAAGATTGGGCGAATGATTCTGGAAATGACGCTGCGAAGAATTGAATCCGATCAACCCGATCAGGTCACCCGAAAGTTTCAGTGGCAGGAGCAAACATTCCGCCGCAACCGCCGGACAAGTAAGACCATCGAGACACGGTTTGGGACGATCACATTGCAGCGATGGTTCTACCAGAGCAATCAATCAGGCGAGCCCGACCTGGCGCCGCTGGACGTGCGACTAGGCCTGGTCGCCGGTCGCGTGACACCGGGGGTCGCTGAAGTGACAGGCAGGCTCGCGGCGGACATGCCACAGAGTGCCGTCTTGGCTGTGCTTGAAGAACGCTTCAGTATTCGGCCTGGGGTCGGCACGCTTCGTCGAGTGATCGCCGACTTGGCCGAAAGCGTACGGACGGTTCATGATCAAGTGGCGATCGAAAAACTGCGTGAACTGATTCAATTGGCTCGCGAAAGTGAAGGGAAACGCGATGTTCTGCTGCAGGTGGGACGTGACGGCGTCTATGTGCAGACGCGACCTTGCTGGGAAGAAGCGGCTTGCGGCACGTTGGCGGTTTACGATCGCAGTGGGAAACGGCGGGGAAACGGTCTACCTGGGTCAGATGCCCGAAAGCGAGCAACCGACGATGACGGCTCGGTTGACCACCGTGATCACAGCAGTGCTTAGCCGGATCGGTGACGAAGTGCCGACCCTTCGTTACGTGACCGACGCGGGCTGTCACCCGCAAGCGTACTATCAAGACGTGTTGTCGAAAATGAAGCATCCGATCACGGGGCAACCGTTGAAGTGGAGCTGGGGCGTGGATTTCTTTCATGCCTGTGAGTACGTCTCCAAACTGGCTGGAGCGTTGTTGGGCAACAGCCTAGCGGCGAGCGACTGGGCGGCCAAGCAACGCAAGATTATGCGGACCAAGCGGGGCGGCGTTTCGCGGGTGATTCAGAGTGCCGCCCAGCAAAAGCGTCGCAGAGGACTCAAAGGCACCAAGACGGATTACACGTCGGCGCTGAACTACCTCAAGAAATACCGAGAGCATATGGACTTCGCTGCCCGCATCGCGGTGGGCCAACCGATCGGCAGCGGAATCACCGAGGCCGGTTGCAAGGTGATCTTCAATCAACGAATGAAGCAGTCGGGGATGCGTTGGCATCGCGAAACGGGCCAGCACATCGTCGACCTGCGGACTGCGAATCGAAGCGGTCTGTGGGCGGGAATCTGGCAACGAATCATCGCGTCGCCCGAAAGCCTACCACCGATAACTCAGCAAACCCGAAACATCAGTCAGCCAAAGCCTCGTAAAAACGCGTTACCATACTGACTGCACCCTCTTGATCTTGCATTCGTGTTTGTCGTCATACCTAAGAGGCCGACGGAGGAAACAGTGTTAAGGTAGCTGTCCATTCTGTGAACAAAACGGTGTTTTGAGCCCAAATCAAGATCAATTCTTTGGCAGTCTGGGCAAACGACGAAGAACAAACTGATCTTGATTTCGGCCTTTTCAGCGAGATCAATCACAGCATGGACAGCTACGTGTCAGGTGCCGGTGAAGAAAAGGAAACGGAGCCGAAAAGACGTAGCGTCTTTTTCTGCGAAGCAGTTTCAAAGACCACGGGCAATAGATGTCAAGGCAATCTTTGAAGGATCTGAAGGAAACGAATGATGGTTCGAGCTCTGATTGCGTGCACAGCCTTTACTGCATCGCTCTTGCCGCTGCAGTGTGCAGGTGAGCCGCCTGTTGTACTCAGCGGCGCATTGGTTGAATCGTGGTTGTCTGGTGATTCCTCCGGGCGCCTCGAAGCAGGGCATTTTGAAGATTTCATTGCCGGAACGACGCCGTCAACAAGACGCTCTGAAGAGTTCAAAATTCTTTTCTACCCAGTGTTGAGCGAGCAAAACTCTCCCCTCGACGAGGCTCTGCTAGCCAGTCATTCGGAAATTCAACCTGTTGGCACAAGTGATTTGGCCATCATTGAAGTATCGCAACTCTTGTCGAAAATTTTGCACGACGACGATTGTCCAGCGAGATTGCGAATCGCATGCAAACTTGGCCTATCGGCGAACGTTTCCGTGCGTGCTTTGGCATTGACTGGAGTCGTTTCGAGCAACTACCTCGCAAATCACGATTCAAAGGATTCAACCGGCGGAACGTTTGCAGATGTAGCGAAACTGCACGACAGCATCCGGAAGGCACTGCTCACAAAAAAACAGGGGACTCTTGCCGCAATCTTTCACCTCCGGGTTCTCCTGGCAAAGAACAACTCAGCTTTGGCCGAAACCAGCAAGCCGTCAGACATTCATTTGGATATCACCAAATCCTTGTCCGCCTCAACTCAGAAGTTTCTTGAGCCCCCATTTCGGATGCCCAAATCGTTGCCACACGTGGAGTTTGTTTCAACTGTCAACTTGAATGATGCAGTAGTGGGCGAATTAAATGACGTGCAACTTACCTTTAATTCGGAAAAGTTGTTAACTTCCTTTTGGATGGGGCGAAGCAGCTCCTTCTCGCGAAAATCTTGGGAGAATTTCTACTTAGAGCTGTTGGCTGATGCGCTGAAATATGGTCACGAAAATGGCGAGTCACTTGGCGACGAACAGAAGGCAAATTTCAGCAAGTTAGCAATGCAGGGAATGGCGACGGATGATTTGTCGTTGGCTGCTAGGTGTTTGACTTATTACGCGGACATGCGACGATTATTTGGTGATCAGGTGTCAACTCTGAATGACGATCTCGTTCGAGAGATTGGGTTGGCATACGCGGATCATCCCTACGTTTTCGGCCAGCTGGTGTTTGACCCGGGTGTCGTAATTGACCGAATCAACTCAAAGATAAGGCAACGTTTCAGCCAATGACTGGGTGTAGCAAGACTGGCGTGATCCAGTTGAGGCGCCTGATCGATCGTGATTCTACATGGTCGCTGAACCTGAGCAGTCCTTGACTTTCGCGAGAGGGAATGAATCGCATGCGTCACGCCTTGGGTTGGGGACACGGACGGAATTGTTCGAGTCGCACAACGCACAATGATCTATTTGCTGCGATCAGAAATCGGATCGATCAACACAGACTCCGTATTGTCGATGACGGAGTTGATGTCGACCTGACTTGGCGTTTGCCAAGTGTCGGTATGAGGTGTATCGGCGTGTTCGTGGCAGCGATACATCAACGGTGCACTTTTGGGAAACCTTGCCGGTGCGCCAGACCGTTCAATGTCTTTGGCTGACAGGTGCTTCAGGCCCACAAATTGGTCGTCTCGAATCACGATCGGTTTGATGAACAAGAAAAACGATGTCGTCTGCAATGTCTCGGTCTGCAAGCCGGTCAACGTGCGAATCAGTGGTATCTTCTCTAGGTAAGGCACTCCCGCATACGTTTCGGCAGTACTCACCTGCTTCAATCCGCCTACGATCACCGTATGGCCGTCGGGGATGGTTACCGTGCTCTCGGTGCTGCTGATTTGGCGTGGTGGTGGTAAGGCAGCGTTCCCGTCACCGGCAAAAGAACTGAATTCGACGCTGAACTGCAACTCCAGCTCGTTGTTCTGCTTGATATGCGGAGTGACGTCAATCGTTGTTCCAGCTTGCTGGTTGCCGCCCAGGCTCGTGGTCGAAACGGTCTGAGATGCGTTGACGCTCTGAAACGGAATGCTGAGTACGTTTTCGAGCCGGCCTCGTGTGTTATCGTTGACCAGGATTTTCGGGGACGCGAGCACATGAGCGTGGGTGTTGCTGGCCAACGCTTGAACCACCGCGTCGGCCACTTCCGGGTCCACGAGTGTGCCGTTGAAACCGATGTTCGGAATGATCTGCAAGGCGCCGGTAACGGGATCGACCTCGCTCAATCCAAACGACGTAAAACTGAATAGACGCCTGGACCCCGAACGATCGCCACCAGAGATCTCAACCCCCAAAGAGAAATTGTTGGAGGTGTCGATTGCCACGATGTGGGCCTCGATCATCACCTGGGGGCGGCGAAGGTCCAGTTGCTCGATTAACTCCAGGTAGGCGGCTTGCGCGGCCGGATTTCCGACCAGCACAACGCTGTTGGTGAGTGGGTCGCCTGATACTCTGACGCCTCCGGGCAGGTTTGCGCCACCACTCGATCGGCGAATCGGACTTTCATTGTCCGAGTAGATACTCGAACCATCGTCGGGAATCAAAGGAAGCGGAAGCGGTTGAACAGGAATCGCTCCAACAAGCGGGTTGGTGTACAAGGGGCTGACTGGTAGGGCGGCATTGGGGGTTGCCTCTCCATCGCCAGCAGCAGACGTTTGAGTTTCGGCTGCTTCTTGCGATTGGGCCTCACCGATATCACGCAGTGTCTGCAAAACCTCATTCACATTGGCGTTCTTTAGCCGAACGAATCGAACGGGACTGCGTGACCGACTCGGTGCAACATCCAACTGTTTCTGTAGCCGCTCCAGTCTCTGGTGGAGTTGCTCTGTGGTTCGAACGATCAACAGATTGGCTTCGGCGTCAACGGTAGCCTGATAGAGCGTCTCCCGTTGCAGAGGGTCAATCAGTTCTTGAAAGATGGTGTTGACCCGATCTGCTGACACATTTCCAAACTGGTAAACAAACGTCTGCAAGCCGAGCGCCACGTCAAATCGTTCCAAAAGTACCTTGGCGTCGGCAACGTCTTGTTCCAGGCCCACAAGGGCAATTTGATTGGTGCGTTGATCCGGCAACAGCTGAATACGTCCCTGCCCATCACCACTTGAACTGGCAGTCAAAATCTGCGTGACCGTTTTGGTGATCTCGTCGGCAGCGAGATTTTGCACAGTGTAGAACTCGGTGATGAGCTTCGCATCGGGTCGGTCAAGCGATTTGATCAGCTCGCGAATTCGGTAAAGATTCCCGGCATAGTCCGTCACAATCAGCAGATTCTCTCCCGGCACAATGACACTGTTGGCACCCGGTTGAGTTAGGAACGGCTTGACGATCTGATCAACTTGCTGGATATCGATGTGCTGAAGAACAAAAGTCTCGGTGATCGCTACTGCGTTGTTGGGGGCGTTAGCGAGCCCCACTTCGGCAACGTCGGTGAGTTGGTTTGCTTCAACGATTCGGTACCAATTCGGAGTTCCAGCATCCACGAGAGCAAGGTTTTTCATGCGCAGGGCGCTCTGCAGTAAGTTCAGCAGCGAGGAGACGGGAATCTTCTTTGGCGCCCTCACCGTGATTCGTTTCCCTGAGATCGCTTCGTCGTAGAAAATCGAGATTTGCAGCCGCTCGCTGACGTACTCCACGAGCGTTTCGACTTCGATCTCTTGTGGAAAGTTCAGTTGAACCATCTCTTCGGAACCACCTGGCACGATTGCGACAGGCGGTTGTGCTCTCAGCAGCCCAGATGCCACAAGACCCGCAACCATGGCTCCAATGAAGACTGCTTGCCGATGATGAATCACAAGTCCAGCAATACGACTTCTTGTGGAATCACGAGAAGGCACAAGACTTCTGGGCTCGCCTGACGATCGATACATCGAAATGCCGTAAAACACGAAAGAAACAGGGCGAGAATCACCGACGAAACACCATTTCTTCCTAACAGAAGCCGATCGGCAAAGTCAAGGAGATCGCGGCAAACGGCCACTTTTTGAGGAGGTGTCGAGAGCCCCATTCTGTTTCACATACTCGTTCCACGCCGGCCTGTTGCTGCCTACAGAGAAGTGTTTCAGGGATTGGTGGCGGGGCCGGCCATTGGTTCGTTGACTTCCAATGCTAGGGGGAAGGCAACCGCCGACCCTGGTTTTGTCTTTGCGGGCAATCGGTCTTTCTGCGACCGCTTTCGCCAAACGTAGACACATTTTCGCAGTTCTTGGCGTCCATGACGCGCCATTTGCTGGCTGCTGTTGCCCTTTCCTCTCGGCAATACCCAGATGGTTTCGACATCCAATCCGGCCGCTTGCGCGAAGTCTGAAAGAATCAGATCGACCGGCAAATGGGCGCCCTGGTAACGGACGTTGTCGTTGACCATCACCAGTGGCCTGCCCGGTACTTGCACCAACGATGTTCGCCGGCGTTCTTGTTCGCTTGGAAACTCACCAGCTTGCGATCCAAAGCTTGATTGACGACCAGTGAATCGGAATACTCCCTGGCCAGTCGCTTTTCGGCTTCGCCGATCGCGGTCACCATGGAGTTCAAGCTTCGCTTCATTTCCTCGCATTCATTGTCAATCTCTCCTGCTATCTGGCGTCAAACGCTGTCACGTTTGCATCGATGACACAAAGCCTCAAAAAAGACAAGGCAGCACGGCATCCGACGATGAGCGGGCGCAACCGGAAACGTCTTCCTGGTTGCTTGGGACCATTGCCACTATGTAGCCGATGTCGGTAGCGACAGTTCCTGTTCGTTGATTCCCAAAGGGAACCACGCGGTGTCACGTCAGGAAAACTTGGGTGCTATTGAAGCAGCAGGTTTGTTGCTTGACGGACACGGCGTCCAACGTCTTCCTGGGACTCGCTGGTCCAGTTGTCACGAGGAATAGAAAGGCGGATTTGCCCCGTGTCGTAAGCTGTTACCGCGAGCCCGCATTCTGCGAAAGCACTGCGAATGACCGTGCCGTCGATTGATGGTGAAAGCCCCCTACTCTCTAGCAAGACCGTCCTCGAGTGGTACGCCTCAGGTAGATCTTTTACCGTCCAGATCGTGTTCTCTAGCTGTGATAGGACAAAGGAAATATCTGAATGTTCGATCGCGCGTGGTGGCGCCCCCGTTTGCTGAATTTCTGAGTGCAGATCATCCAACGCTCCGTCACAGGAAAACAAGGCGGCAACGTTTGCAGTCGATTGTGATGCCACGTCAATGCCTGATATTGCCCGCCAAGCGAGGCGAAGCAAAGGGTCGTCAATGGAACTTGATTCAAGCAGCTCGGCAACAATGTGCTCGATCCGCGATGCAGACCGCTGACGTCCGTAAACGGCAAGGGAGAGTGGAAAATAGCCGCCCAACCACTTGTGGCTACTGGTGAGATAGAGGTCGGAAGCGATCACCGAGGCCCCATGCTCGACCTGAGCATATTCTTGAGCCCCATCGATCACCGAAAAGAACAATTCCGATTTCTCACGGATAGATTCAGTAACGGAGGCTGCCGGGAAGCAGACCCCATCGTGGCTTAACGCCGTCAAGAACAGTCCATCGCAGCCGTGCTGCACGAACTTGTTGGCAACGTACAAACTGACGTCGTTGATCGTCGGACGATCATTTTCAATGAACTTGCGAATCGGCAGTACGACCAGCTCACGACCAAATCTCTTGGCAAAATCCTGCAAGACTTTCCGATAAACGGGCCACGAAAGATCGGTGGTGAGGACGCGTTCGCAGGGACCGAAGAGCAGCAGTGCCGCGATTCGAATATGGGAGTCGGATGAAGACCCAAAAAGAATGGACTGCCACTGCTCGCAACCCAACTGCAGCTTCAGCTTGTCCCGGAGTTGATGCACTCCCGGAAACGACGCCAATTGCGGGAACTCAGCTTGCAGATCAACCGGCCAATGGGCTCCCCCTTGAAAAATCAGTCGGTCCATCTCGGCCGATGCGGCATTTTTTCCTGCAAACTCGACAAGATCCCGGTGCCGATCGCGGGCGGTAGGCGTCATGAGGCCCAGACGGGCTGAGTCGAGATAGTGAACAATGGTCATTGTTACTCTCCGTACCCTGAGAGCTTACGGAAGTTTCTGTTCCCGATCCAGCAGATCGGGATACGAAGTTGCAAATAAGTTCAGCCGCTCCCAAATCCGCTGGGCCGCTTGTCGCTCGCTGGCGCGGTAATCAATCTCGAATCGTGAGGTTCGGCCGTTTTTGTCGACGATTTGAAAACCAACGGCCACGTCACCGTAAAGCCCAAAATCGACAAGCAGGTCGGGTTCATCACGAATGTCCGATTCGCGGACAAGGCGGACCAGGATTCCGTGGACATGCTGATGCTCGATCCACTCGGAAACGGGAGGACCCGGTAGATTGGAATCAGCTGTCCATAGCGACTCGGGCACAATGACTGTGCGATGAATCAACAGCCCGTCCTTTGCCAATTCGCAGTTGAGCTCAAGACTTTGCTTGCCGGGTGTGTCTTGCCAATATTCAGCTGTGCGAAACCATGCGACGGATCGGTACTGCTTTACTTCCGGTTTGCGCAGCAGCTGCTCGTAGACAGTTCGCCAAGTTTCGGTTCGTTCAAAGACGAGCTTGCCGTCGGCCATTTCACTGATCTTGGAGTCCAATTCAATCAATCGCGACAAGGCCTGGAACTGCAATGTCGCGTTCTCACTACTAGCGAGTGTACCGAGTGAAAGCGCGATGCGGTGATAGATCGACAAAAACTCCGGATGAACCACCAATTCTCTTCTCAGCCCCAAGGCACCCAGCAGCGTTGCCTGATGCCGATCTCTCTCCAGTGCATACTCCAAATAGGCGAGTTGAAGGCCAAAAACGCTGCTGACAATGACTCCGAGAACGGAAATCTGTTCCGGCATACCGGCAAAGACACTCACCAAGGCAACAGTCAGCGAGCCCTCGCTGAATGGACAGCAGAGATTCAGTCTGTTCTTTCCAAGCTCGCAAGGCCTCGTCAGGCGAAATGGAGGTACCACCGTTTGTGAGTTGTCGCCCGATGAAGCGGTGGAACAATTCGAGTTCTTTGTCAGATTGTGCCATGGATCGATAGTAGCACAGCTACCTGAACAAGATCAAAGAAAAGATCGGACAGACTGATAGGGATCGATCGCAGGCAACAGCAAACCATCTCGACGCTGTTGCCCGCGTTGCTTGGTCCTCCATTTTTTCACTGCTCTGAGAGCCCTCCTCTCCTGTTCTGCAGTAATGAATTCCCACAGGCCTCGTCGAATCAGTTGTACGAACAACCCTGCCGGGTTCCTTCCCAGCGTGGTTGCGCGCACGGCGGCAGCCACAACGTTGAGGAAGTTTGCTTCGGAAGGCTTCATCCAGCCAAGCCCACAGGCTTGCTCGTAGAGAATCTTCACGCTGGAAACTCTTTTCAGGTCACCTGGAGCAATCTTTCCAATACAAACACCAGTTTTGGTATTTCCAAAGGAAATAGTTCTCTTGTTTTTCCATGGGGGTGCAGATTCGCGTCTTCGTTGTCGTTTCTTCCCTCGTCCGGTAAGGATTTCGTAGCACTGGCCAAACTTGTTTCTAACTCGCCAATGCACGTTGCGTCGTCTCAACAGCCTCAATGACCGCAGCCAAGCTGTGGCAGAGAAAACGGTTCGCTTGGCGATACCGAACACCTCGGCTATCCAGCCGGCTTTGACAAACCCGTAGTTGGTGATGCCGCCGTTTTTGACAAACAAACAACGAGCTGCCACTACCAGGGAAGCAATCACCTCTGAAGGTTTACGATGGCCTGCCAGTGCTCTCAGCAGTCGACGGGGAACAGGGACCAGTCTGTCTTTGGACGTTCCCAACTCGGCCACCATCTCCCCTGCCCGCCCGTCAAAGTGGCTCAGAAATTCAATTCGTTGCCGATCAAAGAAAACAAATGGCCTCAGTTCTCTCAGGCCGGCACTGATAGAACGCTCTTTGAGTCCGGTAAGGTCGCAGATTTCGCGCACTAGAAACTGCGGTTTTTGATGTGAATCGCAACGGCGATGCTGCATCTCGTGTAGCGAAAGATAGACCCTCAATCCGGCAGCTGAAAGCTCCCCTACTCGCCTTCGCCATAGCAAACTGCTGATTGTTCCCACCGACAGTAAGACGTACCCTCCTCGAAATCTGCTCGCCATCGCCTTTCTTTTCGAGACGCAGAAACCCCATTGGCCCTCGCTGATTGGCCGTGCCAAACGACACAAGTACACAGTCTAAGAATAATGATTGACAGCGCGCGACGGTTTGGTAAGCTCGGATCGGTTAGCAGTGTCCAAGCCTCTTGGCGCAGCTGTGAATCATTTGGACTTCTAAGACCCGATCATTCGTTGCCGCGAGTGACCGGGTCTTTTCTTTTGACGTTCGTGGTTGCCTGTCGTCCCTACCTCCTTGTTATTTCTCGTTAATCATCGTTGACCACTTGTACACAGCCTCCTGGCTACGGCAACGAAAAAATCGTGATCCCACTGGGCCAGTGGGCCACTGGCCCACTGGGATCCCCCAAGACAGACCTTTGGGCCAATACTCTTTGAGCCTGTGATTCCGGGTGCTTACGAGAGAATCTTCCATTGAACAAACGAACGAAGCGACCACCTCCAACTGAATTCAAGATGTGGGTGGGCTGGCCATCGTCGGTCGCGGCCTGGCAAACCAAATCGTGTTGTCGAAAAAGAGCCACTGGCCCACTGGGCCAATACGCCAGTGGGCCAATGCGCCATTGGGCCAGTGGCTCTTTGGGCCAAGGGGTGAGCGAGCCATCGGGCCACTGGGCCATTTTTCTTGCCGGATGCATGGCTGTCGTGTATGGAACCAGAAGGAGTAATAACGACGGGGGCAATCATGGATGTGACAACCATTGCATTACGAAAGGGCGGTGTCGCCAAAACGGCAACCACGGTGAACATGGCTGCGGCGCTAGCCAAACTCGGAAAGAAAACTCTTGTCGTTGACCTCGATCCACAAAAGAACGCCTCCAAGCGGCTCGGATTCGAGTTTCCCGAAGATGGTTCCCAGGACTTCTTTTCAAGCCTCGATGCGATCACCAACGGTACCCCAATGACCGAGATTGCGGTTTGCCATCCGAAATTCGATGGCAAGCTTTGGTTGTGTCCGGCTGTGGATGCGCTGGAGCATGTTGGTGACCTGATTCGTGCCGAGTACTATCAGTTGCCCCAATCCCAACAGGCTCAGCTCACAGCAGAAGAACACGAACGTGCGAGGCTGGTGCATTTGAATCAATCTCTGGCAAGCCTAGCCAATCAGGGCTTTGACCACGTCTTGATCGATACCCCTCCGCGCATGGGATTTCACTTGACTTGTTCACTTTATGCGTCCGATTGGTTGCTGATTCCCGTGTACCCCGATTCAGACTCGCTCGACGCGATGGATGAGTTAGTCGACTACGCTTCCTACTGCATTGAGAAGATGAATTTACCGCTGCTGCTCATCGGTGTGTTGTTGTCGGGAACAAGGGTTGGCACAAACTTGGCGAAGGCCGTGAAGGATCATCTGATCGAAACATTCGGGGCCGACGGGGGAGGGGGCTTGTTTACCACTCAAATTCCCTTGGCTGTGAACATCCCGGAAGGAGCCAATCAAGGGAAAACGATTTTTGAGTATCGGCCGAACCATGGGCACTGTCGCCTCTTCACGCATCTTGCCGAGGAGTTTTTGCGGCGAATCGACTTGATGACCCAGGTAACCAAACAGACTGCAGGAAGCCGTGGCTAATCTGGTCGGTCGCAAAAAGAACCAAGGGATCCAGGACTCGCCCTTGATGCAACCGAAGCAGAAGGCGACGCCGGCCAAGACTCCGCCCGTGCCCAACGTCAACACCTATCTTGAAAACGCGGCGACAGAAAAGTCGAAGCGAAGTTTGTCACGCGAACGAAACTCCGTTCCGCCTCCTCGTCCCGCACGGGTGACACAGCCACCTCCCGTGGAAACACACCCCAGAGTGTCAAAAACAAAAGACTTGATTCGCAGGCACATGTACTACACGGCGTGGCAACTGGACCGAACCGCAAAACTCGCGGAGGTGCTGATGCAAAAGAAGTCGCGTGCCCGCAGCGATGGTTCACCGAAGGTGAAGACATCAGAGATCATCACACGCAACACGTTCATTCGAGCCAGCGTCGACGCTGTGTTGTCACTGTTCGACAATGATGACATCGAAATCGTCGATAACGAAGAGGAACTCAAAGAAGTGATTCTTGGCAAAATGAAGATCGCGAGATGACACGACTGGAGTTCTGCGTGATCGCGTTGTAACAGACTTAGCTGTTTGACTTTGTTACCTGCCGTTCAATTTTCCTGTGTACAAGTCCGAAAGCGTACTCCCTGCTGGCGCCCTGTACGGTACACGCCGACACTGAAAGATGATTTAGCCAGAAGTACCGGCGCGCAGTGAAAAATCTTCTTGCAGACGGTGACACCCGGATAGCTTGGCTACCAACCAGGTGAAAGGGGAGGGGAGTTGACTGCCCTTCAAAGTGTATGCGGCAGCGCATACCGTCATCGGTCCGTAGAGCTGGACGCTGCGAGAGTAGCTTGTCCAGCTCGACGAGGGCTTACCAGAGTAATCCCACGGAACGAACTCACTCCATTTGTATCGGAGTGAGTTACTGTGGAGTAATCCTGGTATTCGACTCGATGGCCCATGATGGGAGTTCAGCGTGGGCGACGCGGAAAAACTCTTCTCTCTCTTGGAGTGAAGAGCCGTTGTTGTTCAAAGCAGGTGTAATCCCGTTTGTGAGCAATCCAAACGGAGCAAGCTGCCAACTTCGGCATGCTAATCCTGCCTAGGGGCGGTGAGAGTCTTTGACTTCGCCAACCTAGCTGGCGTGGGGAGTTCTGAGCCTGGCGACAGGCCAGACCGGGTTTGCCAACTCGGCGTCCTTGGAAACAAGGCGGTGAATAGCTCAACCATGAAAGGCGTAGGTGAATGCCTTCGCTTGCCAGTGAATCTCTTTGAAGCCGGTGCCAAACTGCGAAAACCCGTAGTCGGTCGGTAAGGGGATGCTTCCATGTTCGGTCCCCTGAAATGCTTGGCCACTGGCCAAGTGAAAGTATGGAAGCGGGAACGCTTCACATACGGCTGCGGTGTCTGCTCAGAATTGAGCTAGCGACGGGAGCAAAGAGGTGAAGACAACAGCTAACGCGGGAAGGTCTTGAGATGCCGGAATCGTCACCGGTGCCACGGCTTGGCAGCCAAAGGTGTTCTTCGGAAAAAATTCTCAAGACTGGGAGTGTGGTCTGAGTAGAGAGTGAATCACCGTTTCGCGTGATTCAGCGGTGATGGTCGCGAAGGCGGCTACATCAACGACATCGTTGGTGCACGGCAAGGCAGTCGTGTCCCGTTTGCGATGGATCCGTGGGTGGTGCCTCGGAGAGCAACGACGAAAGGACTGACGGACGGTCGAGTTTACTCGACCATGTTGTAAGAAGAGAGGCTCCGGGAGGAGCCAAAAGAAACGGCCCCGAGGCGCCTCCGGAAGGAGGTGCCAAAGGGCCGGTTCAAAAGTGTGGTTTTGTACTCAAGAAAGGAAAAGATGCGGAGCAGTTCATCAATGCCTGAAAGGCATTATGAATTGCAAAGCATTCAATAAGAATATGGTTTTCGCGGCGGATTTCCGACGCGGTTTCTTTTGGATTGCACGCAGGAGGCGTTCCGTTTTTTCGATTGTTTTCGGCTTTGGTGGGCCCGTGCCGATGAACGGGCCCCACAGACAGAGAGGCGAGATAGGGGAGAGTGAACTATCGCTGCGAGGCAACCTCGCTGAAGGGGTTTGTTCAGCAGGTGGCTGTTGTTTACCTAACGAAGGGATATCGGTGGTTCGTCCAGGGACGAATCCCGGAAGGCAAGGACAAGAAACAAATTGACACGAAGATTGTGAACAAGTATCGAATTGACATCGCAGAAACGACCAGGTGGCGAAGGAAGAAGCTTGGCATCGCCAACGTTCAATATCTTCGTTTTGGCCGCGACTACGTTCTTCTCGCGACAAAGGGCAGGCATCGGTTCTACGATGAAGAGTCGGGAAGCATCCGCTGTCTTTCACAGTCAGAAGTAGAAAGCCCAACGCCGATTCGGATTGGAAACTACTCGATTAGCCGCCGCCGCGAAGGAAGAACGAAAAAGGGGAGAAGTGAAGCAAAGTACCGCTCTCACGTGCAGATTGACTGGGAGCACTACAAGGAACTGAAGGCGATGTTTGATGGACTCTCCTGCCAACGGTCTGCCACGGAACTCGTGCAGCTGTTTTACGAACTTCCGTTTGAGCCCTATGCTCCGGTTCGCAGGCAGGTCGCTGGACTTCGGGCACTTGTCAATCGAAACCGTCGGCGGCGAGGACTTTCTCTCATCCCCAAGGAATCGTTTCCGATGAAATCGTATTCGGTTCCCGTGTATGAACCGAATGTGGTTGTGGAGCGTTGGTCACCGCTTGGAAAGTGGTGGTACGAAACGCGGCTGGGGCAAACAAGTTGAATAGCAATTCAGCGTACATGCTGGCTCGGCCGGTGCTATCGCTTGACCGGAGAATCAAAGCTCGGTTTTGTGTTTCATTTTGTACCGACTGCTGAGTCGGTCGCGAAACTAGGTTCGCGCCAAAGGGCGCCTGAAAACCGAATACGGGTAGAAGCCGATCAATCGGTGTCTGACGAAGCGCTCAAAGAGTGTCTGGTCCGCACCGGTGGTGTGTTCTTTGGTTTTAGCTTCTTACTCGCACTTGGAACCTGGCCTGATGGCAAACCTAACCCAAGCCAGCGACGAGCTGTTTCGTCGCACACCCGACGAGTGTTTCTCGTCACTGGAATGTTTGACACGGCACTGCTACGACGTTCAGGAGCAGTCTACCGACCGTTGGCAGTTGCCCCAAAGCTTGAATGTCACCAGCAACCTGACACTGGCATTGGAAAGCGGGGAGTATTCGCTGAACGATTGGTCGTTCTCCCAATTGTGCCGCCTTGCGAGAGTCAGTCGCGACACGCTGAATCGACTATCGCATAAGACCGCTAGCAAAGTTCTGGAGGAAACGATACCGGCCACGAACAAGCCGATTCAGATTCTGACCACAGAGGAATCCGTTCGCAGCGTCCACGGTGTTACGTACACCCGACTGTGGAACACTGAATTGCTGGATGTCGTCAGTGGTTTCACGGGGGATTTTCAGCCACCTCAGGAGGGAACCGATGGAGCAACCGGACTCTACTGCGGCGAGCAAGACATGTTTTGTTTTCTGATCGATCCGACTGGCTGGGCGGAAGTCGATGGCGAAGCCTTCGCACCGGGGTTCTTTGTTTGGAATTCCGAAGTCGGCCGCAGAAGCGTGGGCATTCAAACTTTCTGGTTTCAGGCTGTTTGTCAAAACCACATCGTTTGGGATGCAGTCGAGATCGTTGACTTCAAACGCAAACACACGTCGGGTGTTCGCGATTGTCTGAACGACATTCGTGGCATTATCGAATCGCTTGTCGCCAAGCGTGATGAGCGCCGCGACGGATTCGCCCGGCTGATCAAACGTGCAATGCAGGAGAAGTTAGGCGATGACGCCGACGAGGTGTTGAGTGTTCTGACCGATCACGGCCTGACTCGAAAGCTTGCGAAGGAAGCCTTGGAGATTGCCGGGAAGAAGGGGCGATTCACCATTTTCGCAGTGGTTGACGCTTTAACCAGAATCACCAGCAAAGTTATCAATGCTGGTGAGCGGCTGGATATCGACCTCAAAGCGGCGAGCTTGCTTGCACTGGCAGCGTGAGGGTATCAGGCAGATGAGTGATGCGTACGAATGTGACGGCTGCGGCGTTTGTTGTCGCGGCAAACTGGTTGACGTTTTTGAAGTAGATGTTCTTCGTGAGCCGAGAATCAGTGAGAAGATGCTGGCTCTCAAAGAGCCAGGATTCGATGGCGAGATCGCCTATCTCAACTGCATGGGTGATGGAAGTTGTGCCTTCCTCGACGGTGAAAATCGATGTGGCATCTATCCGACACGCCCCACAGTCTGCGTGCTTTTTCCCGCAGGCGGAAAACAGTGCCAGGAAGTTCGGCAGGCGGCTGGACTTCCACCGCTAGAACGGAGATCCGATCCAGCCACTGGATAGTGGGGGCGTTTTTCAGTGCTTTCTCTAAAAGAGGTCAGGCAAACGTCAAGAACCTCTGAGAGGTTGGCTCTTCGATTTTCGATCAGTAAAGCCAGCAAGGATACTGGACCAGAACCACCGCAAATGGTGGTTCATTCGGGGTTGTGCTGGTGCGTGACCGGGGTGTCTCTTGGCGGCGCACAGAATCGAGTGGTTTTTGATCCAGGTTGCTCGGGCACGCCACCGCCCCGATTGCTGGGCCACGCAGATGAGCTTTTGAACTGGTTGTGTCAGGAATGCCTCTGATGTGAGTCTACCGCAACATGTTCACCATCAGGCGAAACGCTCCTCCATGGAGCAGTTCATTGTCCAACTCTCCAGCGTAGGCAACAGACACATGCTTGTTCTGACCGAATTCCAATGTTGTACCGGCGACGAAGTTCGTCTGACTTACACCACCAGATCCGCCGAGAGTTAGTCCGCCTGCCGATGCAATGTCCGCACCACTGATCGAACTCATATGGTGAAACTCGACTGTGGGAATGATCCCGGTTAGACCCTCACGCCGGTTGTTTCGCATTGCCCACACCCCGATGGCGTAGTCAACGAATACGTAGTCGCGGTCTGAAATCGTTCCTGCCGCGGTAAGTCCCGTGCCGGATGTGTTCATTCGCACATCGTTGCTACCTGCTGCGAGATCGAACTGCAGAAAACCTTGTCCGAATACATGTTCGTTCATGTAGTGCAGGACGCCAAAGAACGGTTGTAGGTGTACGACATCGTTCGAAACATCAAGGATCGGTGTGCCGCCAAGGGACATCGAAATGCCGTCTGCCGTTGGCACTTCAATCCCAAGCCCGGCTGTGAACGCGCAGCTTTCTCGTGAGTACAGAAGCGCTTTCAAATACATCGTCAAGTTTCCAAATTGGGCGTCCGTTCCTCCAAGAATCTGTGCACCATTGGTTGCGACATCACTGACAGTGCTACTTGCAAATGGAACTCGAAGTTCATACGAAAACAATCCGTCGTAGAAGGTCCGTTCAAAACCAGGTGTGAATCGACTAAGGCCAACCCCGTTGGTGCGAAACATGACATCGTCGATGTAGCTGTATCGGAAGAATACGCGGTCTTGCGGCATGACGCTTCCACCCTCGGCAAGCTTGATACGCCCCACACCTCCGCCAGAGACCTGCGGAACGAGCAATCGGATGGCGGATTGGTATTCGTAAAAGTAGAAGGCGTCGAAGTCCTCGCCGCCAGTTAGCGTGTCCACGCCGCCTTGCAAAACAGCGCCGGATGCGGCGGAGTTCAAAATGGTATTTCCCGGTCCCGTGTTTCTTGCAGCAAAAAGGGTGGCTACCACAGAGTCGTACGTACCGGGCGGATTCGCTAAGGCGACGATATCGAACGCTTCGGGGGTTGAAGCGAGCAGAGCCTGGATCTGCGAAACGGTCGCGATGGTCGTCATCGTAGCGTTGTCGCTAATCGTGCCTTCGAGAGTCGCGGCAGGAAGTGGAGCACCGGCTCTTAGGAGTGTTTGCAAGTCCTGAATCGAGCTAAGCGATGTGCTGAAAATGCCGACCGGTCCTGGCTCAGTGATCACCAACGTCGAGCCTCCGCCAGGCAGCGGATTGGGGGCATCAAGATCATTAGCGACGACCATCAGCCGATCAGTCACCATCGAGCCAGAAAAGCTGGTCGACTCTCCCACAAAGAAATCGCCAATCATTGCTGGTGTTCGATCGAGCAGGGTTTGACAGTTCTTTTCCCTGGCGAATTCCCGATGTAGCTGCTCGCAATGACCATCTCCGGCGACACATGAATAGCAACAGGCTTCATCGCAGTCGGACTGCCCAAGTGTCAGGGAGGAAAGCAGAGTTACAACGCCGAGCAAAGCAACTGTCAAATGAACTATTCGCATTGGAACGACTCCTGGGACAAACGAGCGACTCGTCGCGAGAATTCTGCCGCGACGCAGTTTCATTCGTCCTCAAGAGTGGGTGACTGTGCCGGTCTTACCGGTATTTCAGGGCGTTCGATCGGCACAGGTGTCACAGCCGGAAGAATCGGAAAACTTTGCCCAACAGTGTGCGCCTACCGTGCGCATACGAGAGTCAATTTGGTAGGCGCGCTGAGCTGACTTTATTCTTCCGGCTCATAGAACTTTTCGATGTGGGCCGTCAACTCATCAAGCGTCTTACCGCTTAGCTTAGGCGGTGACCATTGATCTTGATCGTGGTGACATCCTTGTTGGTCATCAGTTTTTCGTAGAGCCAATTCGCCGCAATGTTCGCTGGGACCCCAGCCACAAACCCAATGGCCATCCCGATACGAATGAGACAGCGCCCCTTCCTATCAGTCAACAGGTCAATTGAGGGCCTGCTGAATGTCGTTCACAGCTTCTTGCCTTGCCTCCACAGTTCCATTGGATACTACAGATGAAAAGAGCTTGAAGATGGCATGCCATGAATCTTGATCCAACTGAGCCTGTGCCAAGTCGACTGTTGTTTGTTCCTTTTCAAGGATGAAATTTCTCTCCGTAGAAGCGAGAGTTCGTGCCGCATACGTGAAATCGTCCGGCTCCTGACCAAACATTGCAGCTCGCAGCCCCACGAACTTCATCGCAACGTTTGTAAGCTCGTTGTTGTAGTAACGAGCTTCCCTTCTGCAGAACCAATGGTGACACATCAAAAATGTCGCAATCAATCCCACTGAAGCAGAGGCAACAATATGCGCTAGACTAAGTGAGGAAGGTTGCATACTTGTGCTTGAGTTAAGTTCAGCGACATAAAGTATCGACGCAATCGTGAGGATAAAAATGGAAATGCTGTAAAAGACAAGGCCAGCCCGAAAAAGCGAGTTGCTTCGGCGTCTGATACTGGCTATTTCTCCCTGAAGATGAAGCATGTGCCCTACAAATACGCTGGTAATTTGCTCTCTCTCAGCGTCGGTCAGATTAGGTTGATTTTTACGCATGGCCTGGACTCCAACAAGGAGCAACTCAACGGTTTGTTTTCAGTTAATCGGAACTAGTTGCTCTTCTGCTCAATGCTAGCATTGGGGACTTCTCTCAATCGAGGGGAAAATAATGGTTTGGGAGGCACATGTGTTTTTGATTTACGCAGGCCGGCAGAGTTTTTGTTGTGGATGGACAATTGATTCATCGCACTTGATCATCGCGGTCACCCTTGACGGCCCGTTTTGGGTCAATTGCATCAAGCACATTCGTCAGGATTGAGTCAGGTACCGAGGCATCTGGTGCAAGGCAGACGACTCGGTACATGCGATCAGTATTTCTCGCGCGATCAATCTCTGACTTTAGTTTCGTAAGCAGTGTGGTTCGAATTTTCTGCCAAACTGATGGCTTCCATTCCTTGACTCGTGCTCGTGCTTGTTCGACGAGTTCGTGATAAAGCGAGCTATCGTCACCCACGCTTGATTGCCCCACAGTGAACGAAGTACTGCCGAGGTAACACAACTGACGTTGCCTCGGTTTACCGCCTCGTCGATACGATTCGACAACGTACGCTCGAATGTGAATCCGGGGCGGGCGAAACGCATCGCCGCAATAAGATTTGGTCTTCAATCGCACGAACATATATTCCTCCACGCTACTTCTTTTGATGCGCGGACTACCCCATTCGTTCCAGACGGCTTGGGCACTACGATTTAACTCCAAACCATTGTGAGCAAACAACTTGTGATTCAAGCGAAAAGCACGAGGCCAGAAAAGTTCCTTGAATACCGTTCACTAAGCGAAGAATTTCATGATTCTGTAGCCCAACAACATCACCTTGAACTCCTTGTAGTGCTCCCAGTCGATTTGAACATTGCCGTCATGTCAGCCAAGCCGATGACTGTTCGAGTAGCGCTGGATTGGTCGGGATTTGTCGTCCTCAATACCGCGAATCGCTTTCGTGGTAGCGAAGACGCGGGCAAGCGGCTCAAGGATGTGGTCGAACTTTGCTCGCAGGCGGTGCGATCAGCCAAATGGAAGTGGCGATTCCGAGAGCTCTGCCGTCACCTGCTTGGACGTGAGAAGCGATTGCAGAAGCCGCATCGACCGACCAGACTCATTGCGGGAGACGCAAAGACCTTGAACCACTTCTTACGTCTGAGTCGGTTCAAGGATTTGAGGGTGGAAATCGCGATTGTACAGCCAGGCTTGTCGCAAACGAATTGCACCGCAGAACAATCATCAGTGTTGGCAGCGGCAGATAGCTTCCTTATCGAAACGGTCGATACGCCAATGACGATAGTCTGCTGCGTCTAGCCGAGCCTGCTCTGGTGGCTTTATTGCCAAAGTCGTTGGATTGTGAAACCATGGTCCAATGGACAAATCAAAACGTAGATTCTTATTGGCGATCGTGGTTTGGGCAACGTATTTCACCATTCTGAGTCTTGGAAAAGCGTGCGATTCATGGGATCAGCTAGGCCAACTGAAGTCAAATGTTGGACAAGAAAGATGAATCTGTACAATGCTTACACCTGTCGTTGCGGCTCCACCTGCGACGACACCGGCTTTTGACAGTGGGAACAACATTACAATCGACGCAAGTACAAAGGGCACAACAAAAACGTTGAAGTGCCCGGCAATCAGGAGGTTAACCGTCTTGTCCAGCGCAGACAAATCGTCGTTGCCCATCAAGTCGTAAAAGCACTGGCTTGTCTGAAATGCCCCTACAACACTAGCGCCAATGAGCGTTGTTAAGACCGTAGTTTCAGTCAAAGTCAATAATCCAGTCGGATCAGATCCAACCGTTGGGGCATTGGCCAAGTATCCGAACAGATTGTTGTCTCCTGCATCAAAGCCCAAAGGATCATTCGACGTAAATCGTCCGATCAGCGGATTCATGAATCGTGCGCGATAGAAGTAATTGCCGGTCGTCGAATCGAATTCACGCCCAGTGAATGCAAAACGGTCTATAAGAGCTTTGTCGAACTGCATTGCGATCCCGCCAAATGCGCCATACTCAGTGTGATTCACGAGCTGACCGCTAGCGTTCACCAAATCACGAACTGATCCAAGTCGATCAGGCAAATACCAAACCGTTCCTTCACCGACCCTGAATCGAGCGATGTTCTGGTCGATGTTGTTGCCAAAGAGATAGCGAGCTACGGCTTCACCGGCTTCATTGAAGTCGACCCAGACATTGTCTCCGTTGTAGACGTAGTGAATCGTCTCGCCGTTTTCCGTGCGAGCGATGCGACGATCGAGGGCATCGTATTGATATTCGACAGCATCGAGAATTACGCCGCCTGCTGACCGGATGGTGACTTCGACCAATCGGTTTCGATGATCGTAGACGTATTCGGTCGTTTCACCAGCTTGGCCGTCCGTGTCAGTGGTGAGCTTGGTCTTGAGAACCAAGTTTCCTTCACCGTCGTACTCGTATGTGTACTGGCCATCGGTCGTCAGGCGGTTTCCAGCTTCCGTTCGATAGTCGCTTCCGTGGGCTGATGAGCTTTCGCGGTTGCCGTTCGCGTCATACGTGAAACTCTCGTCCGGTTGACCGGAGTAGTTCGCGATCCTTAGCTGCCCCGTTCGATCGTACTCGTAAACGATGTCCTGGCTGAACTGGGTTAGTTGATGAACTCGTGTTTCGCTCGTCAACAAGCCCGCAAAATCGTAACCGTAGTCGTAGGACGAGATATTGCCGCCACTTGAATCCTGGTGATTCAGAAGATCGGACCGACCAGAGAGGTCGTAAGTGCGAATCGTCCGACCGATCAATTTGTCGACATTGCCGAGGATGTCGGCAAAACGACGCATCTCCGCAATGCGGCCAGCCGCGTTGTAGTCGAGTTCGGCTCTTGCATCATCGACATCGCCAGAGCCATCAGCATCGAACCAATCCCTGACGGAGAGGCGATTACGGGCGTCGTAATCCGATTCGACGGTGACACCAAAGTTGTCTTGCACACGAATCACGTTGCCCTGAGCATCATAGTCATACGTCAGAACAAGATTCGGAGCCCCCGGAGTTCCGGCGTTGTCCACCGTCTTGAGTCGGTTCAGCGCATCGTAAGTGAACGTTAATCGACTCTCGGAATCGCTGCCCGTCACGTTCAGATCGACCGCCGTCAGCATGTTGCCAAGCGAGTCGTAAGTGAACGAAAGCGTATCGACCAAATTGCCGGTCGAGCTAAACCAGTTTTCCTCAAGCAGTCGCCCGGCATCGTCGTATTCAAATTCACGCCGGCGGCCATTCCGATCGATTGTCTTCGACTGATTGCCTTCGGCGTCATAGCAAGTCAACCGAACATGAGCGGCCCCCGTATTTGATTCGCAACTCGCACCACTTGGATCGTCGTAGAGCGGATCCGCCAAACTACCTGGATCGATGGGCGCAATCATTTCCAGCAAATCATCATTGGACAAGGCAGCCAACGCGGCATCCGTTGCTTTCACGTTTTCCCAGTAGAAAGGATCGCGTTCTTCAACCACTCGATTCAGTGAATCGTAGGTCCAGGCGGTAATGTTTCCGACTGGATCTTGGAGCAGAACTCGATTTCCTTCATTGTCATAGCGGAAACGAACGACACCGCCCTCGGCGTCGGTTTGCCGAATCAATCGATTTCGATCATCGTATTCGTAATCCGTGACTCGGCTTTTTCCCTCAGCAATCAGTTCTTCTTTCGAGCTGTTCAGATCGGCAATCAAATTGCCAAAAAATTCATCTCGGATTCCCGTATTCGTTGTTGACTCTGGATGAACGATGACCTCCCAATCAAGATTTCCCTTATTGTCATACGATTTGCGAACGCTGTTCCATTTATCACCGACGAACTCCCCGTCTAGTTCATGTGTCACACGCCCAATCTCGTCGTAGAGTGTGAGCTGTTGCTCGACGGGCGCTCCTCCATCGGCCTCATAAAACCGTTCCTCCGTTACCTGCCCATATTGGTTGTACCTGAAGGTCTGGTAAGTTCCATCCGCAAACGTCACGCGAGACGGCTGATCACCTGACTCGTACCGGAACGTGGTGGAATTGCCATTGAAATCAATAAACGATTCGCGACGACCTTGGCGGTCATAAGCAAAGCGGGCATTATCTCCCACGGCATTGACGATCCGTTCCAGGTTCCCGTTCGCGTCGTAATCGAAAAAAGTCGTCTGGTTATCGGCATTGGTGATCGAATCAACTCGATTGCCTGAATCGTACGTTAACCCGGTTACGATTGGCTCATCAAACGGATCGTCTTGATGACCCATCACACGAATAAACAGGACGTTGCCGCGATCATCGTATTCGCGTGTCGTAACGAATCCGCGACGATCGATGATTGTGGTTTCCAGGTCTGGATTGGCCCGGTCCTCATGCTTCCGAATCGTCACGTTTCCTAGAGCATCAATCTCCTCTAGCACATTTCCGCGTTCATCGAACTTCAACGTTGTTTCGTTCCCATTTCCATCACGCACTACCGCTTCTCGTGACGCCAGATCAGGACGCTCGGCAAGCTGCAGGACATTGCCGTTTGCATCCTCAACATGCCGGAAGCGATGAACTCCAGTTGTCGGATCGAACTCATAGACGACGCGAAAATCTGTTTCGCCCGCGCTATTGATCGCCCGACTCAGGTAGTGAGCTGGGTCGTCTTCATACTCATAGCGGATCGTTTCATCGGCAGCATTGATGAATGAAACGAGGTCACCATTAGCGTCGTACTGATAATCCAGGACTTCGATCGTCGGATTGCCTGCATTGTCCATTCCAGGAAAATGAATCTCATCAACACGACCCTGTGGATCGCGGACAAACGAGATCTCAACACCCGATGAGTGGCTGATGCCGTCTTCTGAATAGGTCAGCACATTGCCATTTAAATCGGTTACCGAGCGCAGCCCTTCGTTTTCGTGATACCGATAGACAATCCCGTCCTTGGTTGTGAGCGTGTACTCGCTCGGATTCATCAATGGGCTTCCACTCAATTCGGTGGCAATGGCACCGAAAATGCCACTTAATCCACCTCGCGTAATCGAGGCTTGATCAATTGCTAGTGTGTCATACACGCCCAGATCGGGTTCAAACGAAATCGCAAAAGTCGTGTCGCCCAGAAGCCCACCTGCAACCGCTGTCTCGGTATACGTGAATCCAACGCGCTGACCATCCGGGTTCGTCAGATAAACTTTGGTCACATTCGGAATGAACTCCGCGCCATCGGGCACAGTTTCCAAGATCAACGGATCTGCACGCCCCATTGTCCAACCATGACCAAATGCTCCTGAGATGCTTGCATCGAGCGTGTCGTAAACACGCGTCACCTCAACCGGGATTCCCGCGAGCGGAATCTGTAGATCGGTGAACTCCAGCCTGAAGTTTCCGACCTTGGCTTGCCCAACGACGGCTAGATAAATTCCTCGTGAGTTGATGAGTCCCCCAGTGTCGCTTGCCGTAAGCCGCACGACATAGTTGTCGTTAGCGATCACGGTCGCATCAAAAACCCCAAGGACTTGCTCGGTAACGTTCGTTGTTCCTGTGCCAATCGTTCTCCATTGTGGACCTGGCATATCAAAACGGCCCAAATCCACTTGGTCGGCTCGGGCGTAATCGAGCGTCCAACCAACCAGATTGTCGTCCTGAACGGTGCCAATGATGTCGACTGTTGTTCCTACCTCGAACAATTCGGATGAAAACCCGTCACTATCCAGTGGTGAGGTGATTCGCACACGCGGGGAAGTCTGATCGTTGGGATCAATGATGTTGATCACTACGTTTGAGGAACCACTGTTGCCAGCTGCATCAGTGGCCGTTGCGACAAGTTGGGCGGTCCCTGGGTTTGTGGCTGTGAACATGGCGATCCCGCCCGGGCTGAGAGGCACGGTCTGACCGTTGATTGTCAGCGAGAGATCTTCGACACCAACGTCGTCCATCGCCGTAACCTGGATCGTCGTATCATCATCGAGGTTTAGATAGAAGTTTCCGGCATTATCTTCGAGTCGACGCACAACGTTGATTTCGACCGTTGGCGCCGTGGTATCCGTTGTGACATTCAGCGAGAACGCTTGTGCATCCGTTGCACCGTGTTCATCCGAGACGGTGACCGTCACAGGATTTGTCGATCCGACGTCACTGGAATCCGATTGCCAAGTGATCACGCCATCCTTAGCGATTGACATTCCCGTTGGACCCGCCACAGAGTAGGAGAGGCGGCTTGAATCTGGATCGCTAACACGGACACGGTACTGGTACTCGCTGCCTGCCGAGACTGAATCTAGTGGCAGCGAAGTGATCTGAGGCTCGATGTTGGGTGTGACCCGAAGCGTGAAAGACTGGAACGCGGTGGCGCCTTTGTCGTCGCTCGCAGAGATTCGTATCGGCTGATCCTCTGATTCGTCAGCACCAACAGTCCAAGTTAGCAGACCACTTGTTTGGTCGATTTGCATCCCTACAGGCCCGCGATCAAGTGAGTAGGTGACACTTGCAAGCTCTGGGTCATTGGCAATGACTAGATAGCTGTAAACAGCATCCGGTGCAGCTGAGAAGACTGGGATCGTGGTAATGCGGGGCGGCTGGTTTCTCGGCGTTGTGGTTGCTGGATCTTGACCTGGAGGAAGGGGGGCGACATCGATGTCGAACATTTGCATTCCCACATTGCCACGCCTATCGACGACTGCTACCTCAACGTGCTGCAGCCCGACTGCGCCGAGTGGAGGCACCCAGGTGATTTCACCTGTTTGCTCATCAATGATCATTCCATTTGGTCTACTTGTTAGCTGAAACTTCAGCGGATCGTTCTCCGGATCCCGTGCTTCAACCTGGTATGCATAGATCTCTCGTTCAGCACTGTCTGTAACCGGTGAGGAGTGAATTGACGGAGAAGCATTGACACAGCTAACGTCGATCGTAAACGTCATCCGGTTAGACTCACCAAACGGATCGCTAACTTCCAGCGTCACCTCCTGTGGGCCCAGCTGAGTTTCATCTGGAGTCCAGTGAATCACGCCATCTCGTTGGGAGATCATCATTCCACGCGGAGAGTCCAAAAGGGACCACGTTAAAAAATCGCCATCAGGGTCGATCGCCTCAAGATGGAATGCATGTGGGGAATCAAATGACGCATGGCGCGGCAGAGACTCTTCGACGATATTTGGACCGTTGTTGTTAACATCGAGACCAACTGATAGCTCAAACGTCTGCTCGGTGCTGCCTCCACGAGCGTCTGTTGCTTGCAACGTCACTGAGGCAAAACCTGTCGCCGCCGGCAGCCACTCCAGAATCCCACTGTCATTGAAAGCCATTCCAGTTGGTCCAGAGACAAGGATGACACTGGTCGTTTCCCCACCAAGGTCCTTCACTCTTGGATAGTAGATCCAGGGAACATTAACTGCCGTGTTTGTTCTAGCGTTACTTAAGAACTCGGGATTGCGATTCACACCGGTCAAGATGTCGATTGCAAACGACTGTGTGGTCATTCCACCACGCTCGTCAGTGGCAATGATCTCAACCGTGGTTGAGTTATCCGCACTAGTTGGCACTACCCAAGTGACAATCCCGTTCTCGGAATCAACAACCAGATTTGCTGGGCTGCTCGCACCAACTCGATAGGTGATGTTGCTGGAGTCGCCATCTGGATCAACTGCAGAAGCGGCGTAGGAGAGTGTCTGTCCGACACCGACTGCGGATGGTGACTCGGAGGTAAATTGCGGTAACTCGTTTGGTGGACCGACAGTGACTTGGAACTCGTGAAGAGCTGAGAGCCCGTTGGAATCGTCAACTCGCAACAACACCTGATGGGTTCCGACGTCATCTAGTCTGGGATTCCAGACAACAGTTCCTGTCGATTCGTGTACCGACATACCAATTGGGGCAAGCGGAAGGGAGTAGGTGAGAGGCAGGTTGTCTGAAATTGCCAGTGCATCATATCGATAGAGCTGTCCAGAAAAAGCGTCTTCTCGTGGAGTTGAGGTGAAGACCGGTGAATCAAGGACAAACCCCTCAATTCTTCGGTTGCCGAAATCGATGCCTTCGATAGTTTGGCCATCTGCCAGAGCAACGACATAGGAGCCGTCTCCGGGGCCAACGCTTCCGGGCAACACTTCAACACTGACGAGGTCAAATCCCGGCGAACTCCCACGCTCGTCGATACCAACCACACGAACGGCTTTGACGGGCTCTGTGAAGTTAATCGTACTCAAGTCGAGACCAACGTTTCCGCCCTGAGGAGCCCGTCCCAATAAAACGAAGTTCTCAAGATCGGAGCTGACAAATACGTCAGCACTTTCGCCGGCGGAATCGTTCGGATCTAAGCTACGTATGAAGATGTCGTTTCCATCGCCATCAATGATCGTCTCGTCAACAAATCCCAGCGTGACGTAGGAATCCGTTGGCAGGGAGAGCCAGTCCGTCGTCGAATTCCCGCCGACGATCGGCGAGGGAGGGGGCGGGCCGAGAACGACGGACGGATCGACTGGTTCTGGTGCATTGCCCCCTGCATTCCGTCCGAAAGGTTCTTCGACGTTCGTCTTGGTCGATTTACCAGCTGCAAAATAGTCGAGGACCAGGTCAGCGAAACCATCACCAGCCGAGGAGCCGCTCGTTCCCGGAAATGTTTGCTCCCAACCCAGCTGCGGTTCTTCTCGAACGTAGTACGTATCTTCGGGGAGACCAGTGAATGCGTAGTTACCATTAGCGTCAGTGTTCGTGAACCGTTCTTCTGAATCGCGACGGCCATTCTGGTTTTGATCGAGATAAACGGTCCAACCCTCTAGCCCTAGGCCTGTTGGATTGATCGTCACGATCCAGTTATCAGCACCGGTGACAGAAGTAATGGAAGTGCCGAACCCAAATGCAGTATTGCCCAGCGCGAATCCAAACCTCATCGGACCGCCTTGCGATGAAAAATCAGGTTGAATTCCGGTAGGGACTTCGCCGGGAGAGTTTTCGCCCACGTTTGGATTCGTGTCGAACCAATCTGATTTCACTTGATCCAGCGAGAATGTTTCCCAGTCCAAACCGGAGAACCCGTCGTACGGAATCGTGTAGAACCGGTTCCCATCTTGTTCAATCAGTAGCTGGATTGACGTGGAGCCTCCGTTGAAGTGTCTCAGGTCGATTGAGAAATCGATCGACTCAACAGAACCTCCCAGGCTCGGATCGTACGTTTCCCCCAGAAACAGATGGTCAGTGAAAATGAACTCACCAACGTTGATCGTGTGCGTCACCTCACGAAAAGCACCGTCGTTGCCGCCTGTCGTCTGACGGGTCACTTTGCCTTGCTGGGTTGAATCTTGGGGAAAGGTGTTGACCGTGAATTCCCATGCAGTGCTTTCGAATTCTCCATCGGTGATGGACGTTGTACGCGAAGCGCCGTTTCCAACTTGATCGTTGAACTTGATTCCGTGAATTTCGCCCGTCCCGAACTGCTCTTGCTCAATCACAAATGATTGTTCATCACGTCCTCCGCGCCCGTCAGTCACGGCAATGGTAACCACTGTCGTTGCGGGGGCATCGACCGGAATCCATTCAATCAAGCCGGTCTCTGAATCGATCGTCATGCGATCGGAGTGCTCAATGAGCGAAAAACGGAGCTGGTCGTTGTCAGGATCAACGGCTTCAACATCGTACATGTAAGGGCGAACTTCTCCGACCGGGATGGAACCAAGAATCGTGCTTGTTCCTCTTCGCACAAAATTCAACGTGCCGCTTGCGCTTACTGGATCGGTTGACGAGAGAGAGATGTCAAATGACGCGGTATCACTTGGCTGCACGCCTGCCGCAACGCCTGTTTGATTATCCAATGAAATCGAGTCACTTTGCAGCACAAGATCAATGTCAATCGCGGTGTCACCTACCGCCGAGCGAATCGCGGACTGAATTCCTGTCGAAAGTATGTCAGCCGATCCTGCTTGCACTTGAAAGTAAAGCGCTTCGTCCTCTTCGATAGGATCGGCATCAATCCCACTGTCAATCGAGTTTCCTGAACGGTTGACGGCGTCTGTCAATAATGACAATGACTCGAGCGTTTGCCTGGGAGCGCTGTTAGCGTCTGCATTCGTACCCAGCCCGATTACCAGAGCCCCGAGATCATTGAGTGCATCGACAGTCTCTTGGAAAGTTGCCCCTCGCCCACCTGGAGTCGAACCTCTTCCGCGATCGGTCAACAGGCCAACCGGAAGTGAAACGCCATCACGATTTGTGATCTCCGTTTCAGATCCAGGCTGGTAGGCCGTTCCGTCATCCGTGGCAACCAGGATGATCGGAAGCGCGTCAGACCGAAACCCAACGCCTCCGCGAGTTCCCGCAGCCGGCAATACGTTGTTGTCTGGATCAGCTGCAAACGACGAAAACGGCGGGACGTCTCCCGAGGAGCCAGGTTGGGTCTGAGTCGTTATCGCACCCGCCGGACCGGAATCCAAGAGGTCTCCATCTCCGTTTCCGTCAAAACCGACTCCCGTCGCGGTTTGAAAGATCCCCTCCAAAGTTGATTCTGGCAAGTCGCAGGCACGAACACCTGCGCGGCACCCGGGAGCCTCGCGTTCGAGAGCTGCAATGATCGCATCGTCAAAACCAGGTTCTGACGCACGAATGATCGGCTGATTAAGAATGAATGGACGGTCACTGGGAGTTGGTCGTGCGCCAGAAAACTGAAAATCTTCGAAACGTCCAACACCGAATGCGAAGTCGACATCGGGTAAGTCGCGTTGCAAATCGGCGATCACATTTTGAAATTCTTGTGTCACGATTGGCGCAGAGGACGAAAAGCTTCCAGTGTCATCGAAAAGCAAAAAAACGTCGACGTTGCTTGCTACACTGTTATCAGGAAGCGTGATCGAAACAGTCGTATCCGCAATATTGTCGGATAGCGCGATTTCTTGCGGGGTGACATTGTCTGTTGCGGCTTCAATCGCATGGGACGGCAAATACGACGTTAGTGGGTCTGAGACAATCACCGGCGGATTGTTACGGGGATCCGAGTGCACGCACAGAATGTAGTTCTGGGTCGCCTCTCCACCACGCCCATCGGTCACTCGCACAGAGACGGGGTGGTTGCCTAAGTCAGCTTCAGTGGGAACCCACGACATAAACCCGGTTGTCGCGTTGACCTGTATCTCGTCCGGGCCATCGACCAACTCGTACTGCAATGAGTCGCCATCTGGGTCGATCGCATCGACATCGTAGAAGTATCGAGAGCTAGTAATTGCGCGCTGGGAGAATCGTTGATATTGAACTTGTCCTTGTGAGAAGTTGTAAAAACCGAATTTGCCTGACGTGTATGTGCTGTCCTCGATTTCAATTGTCTCGAGAACAGAATCTCCCTGCATCACTGTGATGAGAAACTCTCCTGGCTGGAAATCTAGCCGGAATCTGTAGTCGGTGAAGTTCCTCCATCCGATGTCGTTTCGATACAACGTCGTAACTCTGTCTCCGTCGCCATCCGTACGCCAAAAGTCGCGTAACGAATACGGACTTTTGACATCGACGACTTTCACAGACATCCCTCGTCTTCCTAACACACCTCCCTCTGTTTGGCTCGACGCTTTCCAATCGAAAAGATAGAACTTGCCCTCGTCCTGATGGGCAAATACAAAGCCAATGAAATCGTCATCAAGACGTCCGTCACCTCGACCTTGTCCTGTGTCAACTACTCGGAATCCACCTTCAATTGATGCGGATTCGACGTTGAAATCACTGAGAAACACCGTCGCGTCGGCGTTGATCGCTTGCTCAACAAAACTTCCATCAGCTGAAACATTCCATTGCCCAGCGCCTTCTCCTCCTGCCGTGCCAGGGAATGTAAATGCCTCCCAGGTGCGAAGGTCGACAGCGATTTCCTCTTCCCCATCTATCTGACCAAGCGTCGCAAGACGTTTCGGTTCACTTGTGAAAATGGGTGGGCGATTGCTTGGCAATTCACTGATTTTAAGATCGTATTCCTGGATATCCGCAAGTCCGGGTTCGTCTTCAGCTCGAATAACGATAGAGTGCGATCCAACATGCTCTGCCTCGGGTATCCAGGTGATTTCACCGGACGAGGGATCAATCTCAAGTCCATCAGGTCCAGCAACAACTGAATACGAAACTACGTCGTTATCGGGGTCCTCAGCGAGAGAGTCGTAGACATACTCACCGCCGACGACACCTGATTCGTTTGGAGTTGAAAGAAATAGAGGAGGGAGGTTACTCAGCGACAAGAACGATGTCAGTGTCATCGATCCGTCGTCGTATCCACGATCACCTACCGTCGGGAGACCCGGCCAAACGGTCAGATGTTCTTCCCATTCAATATGCCATGTACCGTCACTCTCCTGACTAATTCGGAGTTGGTCCTGCTGCGGTGTCTCTTCAGCAACGAGATAGAGCCCTAACGTCTCTCCACCTGAGAATTCCGCCTCGCGAATCTGGCCAGCTGCATCGTTTGCAGTGAAGAGAGGTCGACGGGCTTCCAGAGCATCAACCGTGGTAGTCATTGCCGGAGCCCTTTCGCCCTCGATTTCTGCCACGCGGTACAAACCAATTTCATGCACGCCCTCGAAGATTGCGTCAATCTTGGCTTGAATGGTGACTTCGTCACCGATACCTCCCTGCAGTCTGTCGAGGGAGGATACGTGAGCAACTCGCTTGTCGAGAACAACTTGTTCGCCTTCACGACCGAGGTAGTTGATAATCAGCAGTGCGTCAATTGCCGAAATCTTGCCATCGTCATTCGTATCGACCATCATCGTCGGAGACGCTGCGCCAGACTCGCTCTCTGCTTCTCCATTGGGTTGCTGGTCTAGAGCATTGATCACAACCAACGCGTCAAGCGCCGAGACTCGCTCATCAAGGTTGACGTCATATGGGTTCCCTTGGTTGTGCAGATCGGAAGCAAGCAACATTCGGGCTTCTAGAATCTCGTATCGAGATCGGCGGATCTTGCGTTTTGTTTTCATTGAGCCCCTGTTTAGGAACGAACCTAGTTGCACAGAGCCGGTGAGTCAGCGTTGGAAAAGCGAAGGAGCTCGTTCACTGATGAGTTGCAGTCATCGGGCGACGCATTGACGACCTTTGAGATCCGTTCACGACATTGCCGGCTGGCGCTTGTTATTGGCGAACGGCGAAACGGTCGATAGTTTCGCCCAAGCGATTAAAACCTTGAGCCGCAGTCTAGGCAGACTCTAGGCCAATGCAAGAAACACGCACGCAATGCGCATGCTCAAAAACGGCGGCTTGCGTTATTGACCTTTACGCTCGGTCTTCCACAGCATTACCTTACCGTCGTTTCCACTGCTTACGAAGGACTTGCCGTTCCTAGCGAATTCGACATGAGTGATAGAGTCGACACTGGCGTTGAGTGCCAAGACTTGCTCGCCAGACTCTACACTCCAAACGCGAACTGTCCCATCAGTTCCGGACGAGAGGAGACGACAACCTGAATGGTTGAACGCGATGCTCCGTATCACTTTGACAGGAAGAGTTAGCGTGCGGAGTTGTTTGAGGGATCGTCTGTCCCAAAGGATGATTGTTCCATCAAGAGCGCAACTGGCGAACGTTTCGCCGTTCGGAGACATGGCAATGTGCTCAGCCTGGGCCTTGTGACCGTGTAGTACAATCTGCTTTCCGGTCAACAGATCCCACTTGCGCACGTTGGCATCGGCACATGCGGTGAGCACTGATTTGTCGTGAATGTCAAAGCAAACATGGCGCACGGCTGCTGGATGCTCGAGAGGATGGTGAGCCTCCGACCAATCATCGCAGTCCCAGGTCATGACCGTCTTGTCTGCACTAGAGCTGGCAAGTCTTGTCCCATCACTGTTGAAACAAAGCGACGTGACATTGTGTCCATGCCCTCGAAGCACCTTTGTGATCGTCTCTGTTGAAAAGTCCCAAATGTGAATTGCTGGCCCATTTGCAACCGCTAAGAGCGAGCTATTGGGGGAGAACGCTAGGTAAGATATGGATTCGTCATGCGGCAATTCCTGGTGTGGAGCTTCATTTTCCAACGACCGAATTTCAACAGTCTTATTCCAGCCGCCACTCGCAAGATACTTCTGGTTGGGTGAGATCGTAGCGCACATTACAACTCTGGTATGATTGCCAAGCTTTTCAACGAAAGACCTTGGTCTACTTTTCCAAAATCGCAAATCCTCATCCCAGCCGCTTGAAACGAGTTCTCCCTCACCAATAAATAGTCCTCGTGATACTCGTCGCGAATGGCCTTTCATGGATGAATCGATAGTGCCCACTACAGTGTCCCACGTTTTTACAGTTTGGTCGCGACTTGTGGATACGATCTTTGCGCCATCGGCGTTGAACCGAACACTTTCTATCCAACCTTTGTGCCCGTTGGCTTCCGATTCAAGTGCAAGATCTTCTGCACTCCTAATCGCGAGAAACCCATTGCTGTCGCCGGTTGCGATTCTCTGCTCGTCCGGACTGATAGCGACTGACACGACTGTGCCCTTGAGGAACTGAGAAGTCAGTCGGACTGGCTGAATTGATGTCGGCCTACCATCATTGAGTTCCCAAAGCGCAAGTCGCTCGCCGCCAACCACTAGATAGTGCCCACTCTTCGAATAGCTAAGGCACCAAGGCACAAAGCTAAGTTGATAGAGCTCATCAACAAAAGCTTGTTTTGATTCCAAGTCGAACGCTAAGACCCGTCGGCCAGCCGCGACAACGAGTCGCTCGCAGGTCGGATGAACAGAAATGTCCCTGATTCGCTCTTGCAAAGCAACGAAAAGTTCTTGTTTATCTGTCGCAAGGTTGATCCTGTATACATTGGTGTGTCCAGCACAGACTAAGTACTTGCCATTACTAGTGGCGTGGATTCTGGCTCCAAATGCGGCCTGATACGGGATCTTCCTGCTGAAGACAAACGGAGATTTAGAATCATTTCTCCTCCAGACTCCAATCCACGGATCCCCACCTATCGTGTATAGGAATTTGCCGTCAGGTGAGATCGCCATATCGGCGATCATGCTTTCGTGGATGTGGGCGACCGAAAGATCGTGAGCCGTGAGTGCGTTTTTCAAAAAATGGTATTCCCAGTCGCGAAATTCCGGCTTCGTCGTCGACAAGATTTCGTTGGCTTGAAAGCCATCGCCGTGCTCCCATTCAGTGCCCGCTCGTTGGATTTTGGCGGCATAGGTTTGCCATTGCGACTTTCGGGCGGCTTGTTCGGCGGCAACTCGAAGTCGGTCAGCGTTTGCTTTCTGCTCCTTGGCAATTTTCTCCGCACGTGCTGACCTGGCAGACGAGTGCAGAGCGACGATCAATCCCATCGCCAAGGCTGCGAAAGCAAGGATTCCGGCAGTGACAAGAACTGGGTTGCGCTGCGCGAATCTCCGAGTCTTGTAGAATCGAGAAGCTGGGCGCGCCTCAATTGGCTCTCGATTCAGGTAACGCTTGATGTCTTTCGCAAATTCATCAACGGTTGGATACCGACGGTCGGGCTCTTTTTCGAGTGACTTGAGCACAATACAGTCGATATCAGCATCGAGGGGTATTGTTGAAATCGAACTTGGTGCGGGCGGAGGGGTGCCGAGAATCCTGTCAATGGTTTTGGGTAGCCCGTGCTTGTCGATATAGTCGGGTTCTAGGGGCGGCTGACCAGTCAGGATTTCGTACAGGACGCAGCCCAGTGAGTAGATGTCCGACCGTGTATCGATGTTGACACTACCAGGAGTCGCTTGTTCCGGGCTCATGTAGTGATATGTACCAAGGAGTTGCCCGTGTTGAGTCTCGACGTAGGAAGATCTTTTGCTGATATCCTTGGCCAGACCAAAATCAATGATGACGACTGATGTCTGACCGTCGTGATCCGTCACAAGCAAGTGGGAAGTCTTGAGATCTCGATGAATGAACGCGTTCTGGTGAGCGTGTCTGACTACCCGACAGGCGGATAGAAAGAGTTCGAGTCTCGCTTTGACGCTCAAGTCATGGTTGACGCAATGCTGGTCAAGTGCAGTTCCGTCAACAAAGCGCATCGCAAAGTAGGGGCGACCGTCTTTCGTGAGGCCGCTGTCATAGACTGAGGCAATACCATCGGGGCCTAGTTTGGCGAGCGTTTGTTTTTCCTGTTCAAAGCGGGCGAGAATCTCTCTTGAATTCATCCCGTGTTTTATGACTTTGATGGCGACTTCCCGGCGTACGCCCAGAAGTTGCTCAGCAAGCCATACTTGCCCCATTGCCCCCTCACCAATCATTCGTTCAATGCGATACCCGTTGATCTCGGGTTCGGCGTCAACGGTCGAATGTAGACGCAGATTAGGTTCGTCTGCCGACTGTGACCAAGAATGTGCGAGGTACATCGCACGATCACGTAGTGCTGTGGTCACCACGTCGTGGTCGTTGGGAAAACGAAGTTTTAGTTGTTGAACAAGCTGATGAAAGTCCACCCCACAGAACTCGTACAGTAGTTGCGGGCGGAGTTCATCGGGACAACTGCTCAAAAGGTTTCCAACTTCCGGCCTCGGTTCGGACTCTGCTAGATCTTCGTACTCTTCTATCAGGCGGTTTATCAAATCGTTCTGATCAGAAGTAAGTCGTTCCGGGTCGTCAAAGGGCGAGGGCAACATTGGTGTGAGAACTCAAGAGTAGACTTCCAGCAGTTTTTGTCTTGCAGCTTCCAGGTGACGTTGGATTGTTCGTTCAGACCGTTGCAATCTGGCCGCAATTTCTATTCGGCTGTTTCCTTGAAGTGTTAGCTGAATGATCTGGCGCGTTAGAGGGTTGGAGATCATTTCCAAAATCTCCACCATCGCAATGTTGAGTTTGGCTTCGGTCTCCCTGTAGTCTTCCAAATCAAAATCCTCGTCGACGGTCGCGATATTGACGACGTCGCCGCTCCCACGTTTATCGCGGGATTCCTGTTTGATGTCGCTGAGGATTTTGTTTCTGAGAATCGAGAGCAGCACGCGTTCGAAGTTCTCGGTATCCCGAAGGTTGCGGTATTGGCCGTCGGCTACGTTGAACCAGAAACAGCGAAACACCGACATGATCGCGTCTTCACCGTCTCTGTGTCTAACTGGCGAGTTTCTTAGCTTTCGGTCAGCCGCTACTTGATAGCGATCACGAAACCGGCAGAACAGCTCAGCGAAGGCCTCGTCGTCTCCGTCAAAGAGTCGAACCAATAGATTGGAAGCATAGCGACAACTCTGCGCTGACGATTGACTTTCGGCGATTTCCACAACGGAGTCCATTTTTCCTGTCATGTGTTGCATCAAGACGTCTTTGAAAAGTTGGGGCAGGAGCGTTCCTGCAGTCTACCAGCTTTGTATTAATGGAAAAAATCGTTGGATCTCCGGAAGACTCGATCCCCATCAAGATCTGTGCGCTGCAATGGTCCCGTGCTGGCGAGCAAGCGGCTCAAGGCTGGGTTGACGCAGGAAGAGCTCGCGGAAAAAGCCGGGCTGAAGCTTCGAACAATTACCAAGGCAGAAGCGTCAGACACTATGGGACCCGCTACGATTCACAAGATCGTGACAGCACTCTGCGCGTGCGGAGAGGACGTCAACTTCGACGCCCTTGTCATTGGCAACAACGAAATTGTATCTGGGTTTTTATCCTTGTACTTAACGGGGCGATCCTCTGTTGACGGATTGGCTCATGGCGTAATTTGCCGCCTGCTGGGGCCAGCGGCGGAACTCGGAATCTCCCATCAAACGCTAGCGTTCTCGGTGTTCCGGACGCAGTTGCTTACGCGGTTTGAACGGATTGACGACGGGGCGTTTGCGCCCGTCGTTGCCGCAAATGAGCAACAGAACGAGATTCTGGTTTATGGTATGGACCGGCTTCGGAATCGCGCCAGTGGTGACGAGATTACTGTGCCGATCATGTTTCGGTTGGCCACGAGCAATGGTGAGATAACCGAGATTGACATTCTTTTTTCAAAAAAATCTCGGAGAGAGATCTTCTGATCGTGCGCGTTCCGTGCCAGTTGATGGCCAGAAAGTCAGGTTCTTCGGAAATCCGCTCGCAACGACTGATAAGAACAGTTATCGGTCAAGTTGAGTCGCATTCGGCGTCATCTGCATAGCGTTCCAAAAACTCCTCGACGACAAACCCTGCGGCATCGGCAAGACGCTCAGCGGCCTTGGTAACGTCTCGTTCAAGCGGCTCAGCCATCAAATCATCGGCCATGACCAACCAATATGGAGTGTTTGGCACATCGGAGACTCGTAACTGCCAGTGTTGTGGCAAAACACTGCGCAGGCGATCGAGAGCGTCTTGATCATCCGATGAGAATCGTCCTCGCGTTTCCTGCGAGTAAACGATGGCTGGTTTGTGCGGTTCGGCTCGCTTCTGTCGTTTCCGTTCCTTTTCCTTCTTCGTTTTCTCTTTCTTCCAAAGCCCATACGCTTGCCATGGGGTGGAATCATCACCAACTTTGACCAGTTGTCCTATGAACTCGTGAAAGCGGCGCAATTCGGTACTCATTTCGTAGCTGTATCACGACTCGGAACGCAATTCAACAACTGGCGTCTCGAAGCGCTTGCCTTCTCATTGTCGTTATGGCATGTAGAGGAAATGGAACAGCTAACACCCGAATTCAAGGTGCTTGCGCTGGACGACATGCGGCAACACCCTCGCTACGCATCACGGTATCTGGGCTCCCGTGACGATTTGCTGTTACGAGATTCCATTAGAAAGCTGGGGCTACTTGCCACATTGGTGGTGCATCGTGTCGACGATAGTGAAAGCGAATATCGCGTCATCGACGGTAATCGGCGTTACGATATTGCTCGTGAACTTGGAATCGAAACGGCGTTTTGCGCAGTTTATCCGCCCATTTCTGAGAAACAGTACGAATTACTCCGATTCGAGATTCAGGAAACGGTTAAGCCGTGGACAAAATCGGAAACAGAGTACGTGTTACGTCGAATGCGTGAATTCGGAGTCGACCACATCGCCGGCACAGTCTGTCGCTGCTCAGAATAGGTCTTGCTGCAATACTTGCGGTGGCCAAAACACGCCGAGGACAAGCCATACGTTGTACGGGAATTTGGTGCCCATGAAGAACCGAGTGTCCTTGTCGTCTCGGCAAAGCTCACCAAGAAACTTGTCGCGAACGCTCTGCGCTGCGGCTTCGTCTGATCCTAGGCGTTCGCTTTCTCGAAGAAATAGTGTTCCAAGTTCCCAGTCTTCGCACATCGCAGTATGGGGTTTCTCCGAGTCTTCGCATTCGAACACGTAGTGGAACGTGTAGGGAAGTTTGCGAAGCTCCTTCTGCTGTGGACCGAATAGCCGTAACTGAGAAAAGAGTGTTTGCCATTCAGGTTTCCACTCAGGGTCGGCTTCCCGAATCTCTAGATCGATGACACGTTTTGGCCGAACAATCCCAAGCGACGTCTTGTTGACCTCGTGCTGGGCCTTCCACTCGTTGAGCGTGCGATGAGGCATTTGGTCAACGATGGCTCGCCGCTCAAGCCAGTTGTCCGCAGTGTCGATTCGTTCGCCAAGTAACCGAATCGAATCGAGGTTTGGGCGATAACTCTCCGGTCGATTGTCTTTGGCCGCCTTCTCGAGTTCGACCTCGATCCATTGGTATTTGTGAAACTGCTGCCAACTCGGTCGATACCGGTAATCTACCGGATAGAGCCGAATCCACTTTCCCTCTTCGGTGATTCCCGCTGTGCAAACCAGTTCCTGGTATCCCTTCGAGGGATGCGGGTAAGTCATCACCGTGATGAGAATCCTTGAGCTAGCCACAACTCGGACTACCAAGATGTTCGATGGGAAGGCCTGAGCGCAGTGACACTTCGTTTGCCAACCGGGAGCGATGACAGTAGTAATGGTCTGCTTCCATGCAAACAAGAACACTTGGCTTCTCCGCCGCTAGCCGAACAACGTCGTCAATTGCCTCGCTTTCCTCAGTAAGGGTTGTTTGCTCATAGTCGGCAAAAAGCCGCTCGTACGATTCAAGACCATCAAGCTCTTGTCGTTTTTCTGAACGAATCCCGAGTTTTGGAACGTGGACATACTCGATATCGAGGCGCCCACAGAGTCGATCGAGCGTGCTCTTGTGAAATCCGTAGCGCCGCGCGATCGGATTCATGCGGACATCCACCAATCGGCGAATGCCGTTTTCCATCAGCAGTGAAAGAAACGAATCGATTGAACGCCCTTCGTACCCAGCCGTGTACACCTTTGGCTTGACGGTGGGACGGGATGTCAGACGACGAATCTCGCTGTTAAAGGTGTAGGCTGGATAGTTTTCGTAGACGTAGTCAATGAGCTTCGTGTGGGATATTCTCCCGAACTGCTTGTGTATCCTCGCAATGTCGGCCTGTGTTTTCTGGTCGACTCCCCTCTCCACCCGAGCTTCATTGCCGAGACTCACTTCTCGGTCACCAATTGCCTCCACAAAGTTCGTGGATGCGAGCTTGTCGAGTTCCTGAAAAAGTGCAAATGAGAATGGGCCGTAGCGGTACGCCAGAAAATCGTAGAACGCGGATCCACCCTCAGACTCCGTTTCCATTCGAAGGAGGAAGCTCCACTTCGTAAGCTCCAATCGAGTGACCGGCTTTGCAGCGACTTTCAGGAATTCGAGAAGGGCGCGTTGTCTGTTGAGCATCCTGCTTAGCGGCTCGCAATTGCGTTTGGGTTCGGACGTGACATGGCTTCGATAGTACCATGGGTTGCAAGTTCACGTCAAAGCACAAACGATGCTCGGACCAGGAGCCGGAAGATGCAAAGCCAATGCAAGCCCAATGTCAAACCTTCAATATTCACTTGGCAGAAGAATCGTTGTCGAAGAACGATCTGCTTCGGTGATGATCCAAAACACAACGCCGTTGGCTGACTCGTAGACGGACATCAGCCGTGCTTCGTTCTTCAACGCCCATTCGTTTTGGGCTCTATCGTCCTTAGAGACATTTCCCCAATCTCCTTGCACGTGGCGGTTCAGTGCCGTCTCCACTTCTGCCATTGGGATCTCTGCTTGGGCACCGGGTGTAATACCGAGTTGACCCGGATCAAACTTCATTGCCATGTTAAAACCTCATCGGTCGAAACCAAATCACGACTGAAGGCCATTAACACAGCAGCCAATGGAAGTCACATTTGCATGTCACGAATTGCGACAGCGGCAACATGAAAATCGCGGAGCAATTTTGAGTGCGCGACGGTTGCTTCGTTCCCTTCATCCGCATGGCCCTCACCAACGGGCGAAGCGAGTAGGGACTGCGGAGGAAGGGGCGCGTGGAGACACTGATTGCTTTGTTTAGCTGATTCTGGTGGCCCTCCCCAAGAGATTTGGCGGCAAAGCCGGTCCGCTTTGCGAAGACGCCATGATGACGAGGCGCGAAGTGCACTGGTGAGCATGGCGGCGAAGCATCTGTGGCATTCAGGCGAGGAGATTCTCTCGCGAGAACGTGGCTGGCTTCGAAGTGGAAGCGAGAGTAACTACTCGCCGTCGTTTGTGGCAAATTTCAAAATGAGCAATCGCCGCCAGCTAATGCGTTGGACTTACATTGCAGTTACGTGTCCGCCGATTCAGCTTGCGATTCGTATTCTTCGAAAACGCCTTTCAGCATCTCCTCAAATTCTCGCGACCACGCTTCCCGCTTGCGGTCGATTTCCTCTGGTTCCTGCTCTCCATACACTCCATGTCCTTCATCCAACTGGTAAGGTTCGAGTTCAGGCCAAGGTTCATCTTGGCTGCGGTGATCGTACAGTTCTCTGTCGATCGGCCAGGAGGCTCGAACCCGCACTGGTAAACCTCCGAATTGCGTATAGCCGCTTCCGCGACTCACTTGGAGAAAGAAATCGAGTGGATGGTCGTTCACTGACAGGATATCTGTCGTTGAGAGCCTCGGTTTTACAAACTCCTGCATGTGCCCAAGGCCGCCCGACGAACTATCGCTGACATCAGTAATCTCGCGGCTAATGGCTTCGACAATTTCTTCCCCGGAAAGATTTTGCAGCGTTCGCATTTCAATTGGGTCACTGACCGAAAAGATCATCTTGGCACGGGTGTTGGTGTTTACCGTTGGCCGAAGATCACCTGATGGCGTTTGCAAATCCGCTGCGGTTTGGTTGGCAAGAATGACACCGATTCCAAAGCTTCTTGCTTGTTCCAAAATGATTTTGAAATTCTCACCAGCGATCCGCTGAAACTCATCGATCACAAGGTAACACTGTCGAACTTCGTTTCCTCGGCGTTGACGCTCGATGGCTGATGACAGCAAGGAATAGAGAGCAAGCCTACCGATCTCCGTTACACTTACACTTTCGAGAGCCGCCGGTAGCCAGAAGTACACGACTTGCCGATTTTCAAGTACCGACGGCATGTGGATGGCATCGGCAGGGTTTTTGAGTGGCTGAAACAGGGCAAGCTGTTCGTACTCGGCAAGCATCTGCAACGTCGAGATGACTTCGCCGACGTCCTCGTAGTCTTTTGGCTTGCTCTTCGCTTTTTCGATGATCACCTGGTAAAGCTCTGCGAATGATCGTGGAGCGGGCTCCGTTTTCAACGCTTCGAGGATCACTGCCCGGTTTTGGCGAGTGAAATACGAACGTCCATAGCCCTCCCCGTGCGAAAGCCCAAGTGATTCAAGAAGAAGTTCGCAAACCTGCGCGAAACTTCTGGTGCCGCTCGTGAGGCTTGTAAAGGGATTGAAGTAGTGCGAAGAAAAATGTGGTTCGGGAGTAAACCACCGAAACGATCCAGGATTTCGAGCTTCTGCCTCGGCACGTACCGTGTGAAAGAGGGCCGGGTCACCCTTGAGATCGATGACGACGATCGGAGGAGCAGGCGTTTCAAAACGTTGGTTCAAATGCTCAAGAATTGGTGGCAGACCTTTTGCCCGATAATCGCAGCTTGGGCAGAGGACTGAATCTGAATCGTTTGTGTGAATCGAAACACTAAACGGCTCGAAACAAGCTTGACACAAGATTTGGCAGTACTCGCCATCGATTGTGGCGTGTTCGCGTTTTCTCCGGCGACGACCGACGGCGGCTTCTGGCTGAACGTAGTTTGCACCATCAGTGTGTCCACGAATCAACTGGAGAAGGATTGGCATCAGACCAAGGCTCGTCTTTCCCGACCCTGATTCGCCGGTGACATGAAGGTGTTCAGAGAGAATTACTCGATCTAGTAAGACTGGATGTGTTGCACTCGGCTCAATACCAAGAAACAGGTGATTCCTCTCGTCAATGTAAGTGTCGAGGATTGGGTCGCGAGCGTACTGAGGTGAGTCTCTTATGCGATCGACATGCCACTGCCACACTGTGCGTTGGTCGTTTCGCATTGACTCAACTTGCTCCTTGCGTGCCTGAAGCCGCTGGGTGCTATCGAGAAAAAACTCGATCAAGAATAACGCCGACAACGCCACCGACAGCAGAACTGAGACGGGGAAGTGCCAAACATAGGAAAACTCTCCATTCGCAATTGCTTGCATTGATGCTAGCGACCAACCGTGCGACATGCTGTTGGCAACTGCCTGCAATTCGGCCTGATAAGTTGCGTGTCCAAGCCGCCAATCCCATGGGCAGCTGCCCTCAAGTGCGACAGCAAAAGTTGTGGCAACCAAAACGGCCCCGGTACAAAGCTCAATATGACTGAAGCGATGGGGCGTTTCCGGGTGCCAAATTCCCGGAGCTTTTGACGAGACCTTTCCGTAAAGCGCGTTGACTCCGAGCACTTCGAGGAATTGGAAGTATGTCTCACGAATCTTCCGTGGGGAAGACTTGTCTGACAGTGACATGAACACCCCAGCCAGAACTGCTACGAACGAACCAACGATCGCGAGGGTAAACGAAAGGAACGGAACAATGATCGCAATCAGCAAAGTGGCAAACGTAGCGGGTCGCCAGAGTTCGTTTTTTCGACTCCATTTCCAGCTAGCCCAGAGTTGACGACGCTGAAACGGTGTGAGATGCGGCGCGGCAAGTAGCCACTCCTCATAAAACTTGGTCATTCGGCTATCAAGCAGCCAAAGACCAGCAAGTGTCAAGGCAGCGAGGATGCAGCCGGCAAGAAATCGAAACTCGAAAAGGAAAAAGATCGCCCCGAATATCATTCCGACCAAAACCGGAAGCGTCACGAGCAAAATCAGTCGCTGAAACGTCAACCTTCCTGTCACGGCAAGCATCCCGACGACCACATATCCCAGGATCGCCGGTACGATCACGCCGTACTGCAATACAAGCGGTCTGACAAATGGGTATCCGGCTCCAAGAACCAACGCCACAAATGTCGTTACGCAAAGGATCGAAACGAGCCATCGCGACGCGTATTCACTACGAGCTTCCAGCGGAATGGTTTCTTCACGAAACGCCAACTCCATGTACGCCATTTCTCCCTGTGGAGGCAGACGCTCATGGTTGATGTCGCTTCCATAGGGCCTTGCATATCGAATTGGATAGCGGATGATTCGTCGGGGGCCAACTTTTTCAAGCGAGTTGGTATCGGAATTGAATGTATATCCGGCTACCGAGCTTGAGTCTTGTGGTGTTGAAAAGTGTTCAGGCGTCATAGTTCGCGAAGAGCTTGGGCGAGAGTTTCGTGACTTGGGGCAAAGTGGATTTGGATGTCTGCTAGTTCTGAAAGTTCATGCTCGGCGAGAGTTTTTGAAAGCGAGCGTTTGCGAGCAAGAGTGTCGACCAAAACAACAAATGCAAACTGACCGGCTGTCATTGGTTTGGCCAAATCTGGACGATCCAGTGCATCATTGATATCACCGCGCAGGCTGCGCAGCAGATTTGTATCTTCGGTGTCAGCGGTTGCGACGCGAACATGGAGCATCTTGTGGCTATCTCCGTCGCGTTCAATGCACAGGGGCCCGCGTAGGGTTTGCTCGAAACGGTCTTTGAGTGCCTTTTCTTCAACACGATGACAATTTGCCTTTTCAACGCAGCAGAGCCAAAGAACCCCAAGATGCACATTGAGAGCCTGGGCTGCGTAGGGTTCTGATCTCCCAACCGGAATGGATCGCTTTCGAGCCTCGGACATCGTCAGCTGGTAATAGCGAATCCGGTTTGGCAGTCCTTCACGGGAATGGATTCGTCCGGACTTGAGTAATCTTTGAATCACATTTCCCGACGTTCGACCGTCGAAGAAAAGCCGTTCCAGGATTGGCCGCAGGCTGATGCGGTACCGTCCAAGATGCTCGAGAATCTTTTCGTCTCGGGTATTGGTTCCAGGCATCACCAGATCTCGTAACTCATTCCCGATGCCGCACACCAAGAGTGGAAATCGGCGAGTTTCTGCTTGTCATAGATTCCGCCAATTTCGATCGCGTGGAATCGATCGCCAAAATCAAGTACTGCATCAGGCAGTTTGTCCCCTGGCCTCTTCTGTCGTCGGGCATCGAACTCGTCCTCAGAGATCCATCGGCTGGCATCGTCTGGACGGATCTGGCGAAGAGTCAAATAGACGGCGCCAACATGGAGGTCATGCGTCATTTCAACCCGTTTGGGCACTCGACCACCGTGGCCACCGAATCGGTTTCCAGCTCGTTTCGACGCTGTCGCCACAAACGTGTGACGATGTGGATTGGGCCATCGATTGGCCAACTGATAGGCCAGTTTCGCGAAATCAGCAGATTTCTGGCCGTCAGACCAGATGACCAGCGGTTGGGCCAGTTGCAGAACCGGATGGGAAAGCACGGAGCGGATTTCAATCTCTCCATGTGATTCCAAAAGCCTCATCCGTTTGGTGGCATCGGCGGTCGCATTTTGATTTCCACCCCACCAAGATTCTCCAAGCTGCTCCATTGACAACATGCGGACTCTCTGGGAAAGCACCTCAACGATTTCGAGGTCCCTGGATGTCAGCTGGATACGTTTGGATTTGCCATTCAATTCATTGCCCCCGCCGGTATTTGATCAAATAATACCTACACCATGAGGTTGGTAGATGGGAATTGTAACAATCGCCGCCAGCCGCGAGCGCCTAACAGGTTTAGCCCCCACTTCACCGGGCATTTCATCCAAGGCATTGATGAGTTGGCCTATCAGTTGGGTGGATTTAGTGTTTCCGGGCGGCGGCCCGGGCCGTTCAGGCCCGGACGAGCGAGTTTGCGGCCAAGCAAACTCGCGGCAGTTTGCCGTGCAGGCAAACTGCGTGCTGCTCCCTGCCCTAGCAGGGACAGCACGGTGCCAAGCGGCCTAGCTTGGCACGGAGGCACCGTCGCAGGTGCCGCAATTCTTCTGCTCCCCAGAGCAGGAGAATTGCAGAAGAAAAAGAGGGATTGGGTTTGCCGCTGCAAGCGGCGTGACAACGCAGTTGGCACGGTGCTTGCGGCAAACCCAAGTCATGAAAAGGGGGAGGCGGGGGCGATATTCCAAGTACGAGAGTACTGGGAAATCGCGAATGCTGGGCAATCTTCCGCGAAGCGGAAATTGCGCGCCGGCAAAAAGATGCAGCCCAAGCAATGCCCGGACTACACCAGCCGAGCTCGTTTCTCAGCGTTTGACTAGATCATTTTGATGACGGCAAAGCAGCTCAATCAAATCCTCAAAATCTGATGGATAAAGGTGCTTGGATAGCCACAGTCTTTTTCCATTGGTTAGCCACCGTGCGATGGAAATGGTCCGGTATGTCTTGCCCCAACGAGACTTCCGTTTCCAGACCTGGACGACGACCGAGCCGAGTTGATATTGCTTGGCTGGTTTATCAACGATGACAATTCTTTTTGATGGCCTGAGCCCCCATCGAGCTTTCTTCCGATTAAGCATGAACATAGCTTCACCTCCCCTACTGACGAGGTTTAGGCTGGTTGCTGCGTTGCAAGACCAGGCAAACATCGTGAATGCGCGGGATGAAGCTTCCGCTGTATCTTTTTCTCGCCGATGACGACTCGTGTCCGAATCGAATGATTTCAGGGCTGGCAAGCCATAAGCCGAGGCTCTTTGCAACCCAGAGTGTCCAGAAAGGAAGCCCCAGATACTTGCCGCGGTACTTGCCATCTCCCATCAGCAATGCGATTTCTCCACGGTCGCACAATACCGACATGCAATTTCCTAGAACGTCGCGGATGCGTTCCAGAAACACCTGCAAGGTCGGAGCGTTTGAAAGACACTTCGGACTATCGCTGTATCGAATCATTTTCCAATACGGCGGGTGAAGCCAAACAAAATCATACTTTCCAAGTCCGGCGAATTGCTCTTTATTGGTCGCGTCGAATCCCTGGATGAGGTCGTGCGAATCGCATTCGATTTCTAACTCAGAGCAAACGTCACGACATGTTCCGCTTCCACACATTGGGTCAAGAACACGATCCGGTCTGAAGAAACGCAACAAGTCCCTAATCAGCAATCCGGAGCAGTTTCCCGGATACTTTGGATCTCCGTATTGCCCACGACCTTCCCAACCGTGAACGCTCGTCAAATCTGGAATAGGGCTGCTGGTTATTGGCGTCTTTGGCAGACGTACGTAGTCCGGACGTCGAGTTTTGCGAGGATTCTCTCCCGCTATTATTCGTGTTTTATTCATGGCTTTTCTCCTATCAGTGCGTTCGCCCCACCCGCGTCAGCACATTCCTTCGGAGTGAGGGGAACGAGTTTTTCTTCGCCCCTGCTGAGAAAGGCTCGTTCCCCTCACTCCGAAGGAAAAACAGAGACAGCATCGGGCGCAGCCCGATTCAAAAAGGGGAAGGCCGAGCCTTGGGGAGGCCGATGGAGGGGAGCATCTCCTGACTGCGAGAGCAGTCGGGAATGCGCTGGGAGCATTTTCCGCGAAGCGGAAATGCGCGGCGCGGACTTTAGTTATCTATCGCCAGAATCAAGAGCCCTGATTCATCGGTTAAGGGCCCGGTTCCTCGATTCCGAAGAAGGCGTTGATCGCTTCGGTAACCAGTTGGGCTTTCGATACGCCCCACTGCTTTGATTTTTCTTCTAGAAGCTGCCAGCACTCAAGTGTGATTTCTTCGTTTTTTGCATCCATGCTCCAACGGTACCACGTCATCGTGCTGAAAGTCAAAATGGAGCCGAGCTACGATGGTTGCAGCTGGTGCAAGTACTCAGCAGCCTTGGAAGCCATGCTTGCAGCAGTAATAATGGCACGCTTGTCGGCTTTGAGAATCTGCAACCAATTGCCGATGTAGTCGGCGTGGTCGGTGCGAACTTCGGCAGTGATCCCAAGATCGGCACAAAGAAAAGCTGCTCCCAGTTCTGCGACGAGTTCCTCCAGCGCGTAGCCCTCATCTCCCCACTTCTTGCGGCCAAGATCCCGATCAAGCCGTCTTGAGTGTTTTGTCCAGTGAACCAGTTCGTGAACCAGCGTCGCCGCATGGCTCTCAGCATCACGAAAGGTCTCGATGCGGGGCACTCGGACAAAATCACCTGCTTGGACATAGCACGCTCTGTTTCCTCCGATGCGAATATCAGCACCGGTGTGGCTCACGAACTGCTCGGCGGCTGCGATCGGTTCGATTGGTTCGTTTGGCTCTTGCTTGAGCCGGTAGAAGTGCTCTGGCAGGCCCTCGCACTGTTCAGCGTTAAAAACGGTGTATTGCTTTAGAAACGGGATTTCGCGTTTAGATTCTTCGCCACTGTCGTCTTCAACGGTCTTCTTGAAAGTCGACGCGTAAACGACGGGAGAGCCCTTTTCTCCCTTCCGAACGTGTCCGCCAAGCTGCCTCGCCTGCTGAAACGTGAGCCAAATCGGGCAAGCGAATCCCGCTTCTTCAGCAGAAGCCCAGAGCATCAGAATATTGATCCCTTGATAGGGCTCTTCATTGTGTCGAAGTGGTCGAGTGATCCTGCCGGCAGCATGCTCAGCGTTCCAAGGCTTGAGCCATGGACGAACCCCTTGTTCAAGTTGAGAGATGATGGAATCGGTAACGCTCTGGTAGATGTCTTTGCGTGACTTCTTGTTGTAGCGGCGTTTGCGTGTTGCTGTGGTGGACATTGATCGTACTCCCATTCGACGTTGAAGAAATCTGCTCTTGCTCTTTTGTTGGAAAGAGCCCCGCGCTCTTTTTTGAGCAGCGGGGCCAAAAGCCCGAAGACTTCGGGGGAAGTGTAGTCAAGGCCGACTGAAGTGGAGGGGCACCCGGTCTGCACAAGTGAGCGCAGCGAGCGCGGAAGATTGGGGAGGCAGCCACAAAGTCGCTTGGCCTGAGCCTTGACGGCACTGGGGGTGTCCCCCTCGTGATAAATGATGAGCCGAAGGCTTCGACTTTAAGCCGAAGGCGCTGCACCAGTGGGAGACAGGGGGCGAAGCCGTAGCGATTGCTACCGAGCGTTTAGCGGAGCCCGAAAGCACACGGTCGGCGCATGCCGAGGTGCCAAAATTGTTTTTTTATTCTGCTGCAAAAAGGTAAGTACATCCAAAGGAAGCAAAGACTTTCAAAAGCAAAGACCAGCGCTATACTCGTAGCGTCTTACTCTCAACCAAGGGGAATGCATGGTCTCGCAACAACTCGGCCTGTTCGGCGATCTCCCCTCTTCCGAAACAAACGGAAGGAAGAGACTTCGCGCCGAGAACCGACGGCAGCACGATCGGGAATTGGTCAACGAAGTGGTGATGCTGCAAAACCACATCAAGGAACTCGAGCAAACCATCGTTGAACTTCGCGACTTGTTGGTTAGTCAGAAGACGATCAAAGAGAGTTACGACACCAAGGAAGTCGCCAAGATTCTTGGCCGCAAACCGTATACGGTGAGAGAATGGTGCCGGCTAAAGCGGATCAACGCGTACAAGGCTATGTGCGGACGCGGCTGCGAAGAGGAATGGCGAGTCAGCCACGACGAGCTGGTGAGAATTCAAAACGAGGGATTGCTGCCGATACCAGAAAGATACTGATAGACAAGAGTTCGTTCTTTGCTTACGAAGTACTCGTTCAGTTTTACGCACGGAAAGCCGCCGGAATGGAACCGAAATGTGAATCTCCTGATTGCGACGCAATCGGGAATTCATCGGTTCCGTGGAGGCGGCCTCGCGAGCCAATCTCCCAGAAGCTCTGCTCAGGGGAATTGGCGAGCGACAGGCTAACAGTCTCGCAAGGCGAGTCCTTTCGCCGCGGAATGTGAGCTGGCGGAAACCGCCAGCTCACAGTGATTTGATTATGCGGCAGTCGCAGCGTCTGAGTCCGCAGCGTTGGCAGCCACATCATCGGGGCTAACTGCAACGCGAATGCCTCCTGTCTGACGTCCAGCGTAGACGATCGTTCTGTCGACGTAGACCGAGATCTTCTTGCCGATCCACTCGCTGACTCGGTTTCCAAGTTGTTCCTTGAGCGTGTTTCGATTCGTCGAATTGAGAATCAGTGGCTTGTCATAGCCGAGTAGCACAATCGCCAGCTTTTTTCTCCTTTGCCCTGGGAACTGTTCCGCCTGAGCGTGGGTGATTGTTGCCACGACGGGCTGCGAAAAGTCCTCTTGTCGCAAGTATCCCCCTGCAAATTCATCCGCGGTGAGGTTTGCAATGTTGTTTTCGTAATCGTTTCGTGTTTCCATGGTTTTTCTCCTATTTAATTGTCGTGCCAACGTGGACACGGCGTTTGTTCATTCTTCCTGCCGGATGTCGCGGTCGAGGGTTCTGCGTCAAGGTGGAGAGTGAGCTTGCGAGCGGACCTTGACGCAGGTTCTCGAACGTGGCAGAGGGCGTCTTGTGTGTTCCGCGGAGCGGAAACCAAGACGGGTATTTTCCGTGAAGCGGAAATACCTCGCGAAGCGACCCGGCCGGAAGGAAGAATGAACAAACGCCAATTCGCAACCAATGTATCGAACTCCTTGAGTCCGTCCCTCGGCGTTATGTCGGCTTGAGCATTCCAATGCAAACGAAGCAAACGCTTCTCTTATTGATTCTGAGCGTCATATTCGTGGTTGAGTTGCGCGTCTATCCGCGATTTATCAACAGAACCATGGGCAGTGAATCGATGTCAGAGAATCCGAAGTTTGTTGCAGTCTGGTGGTATACCGCGTGCCGTTCTTGCACGGCCAAATGGTTTGCTCCATTTCAACCGGTGCGGTGTCCGCGTTGTGGAGCAACGATGCTTGAATCACAGCAAGGATCGCCGCCGTGGCTGGCTAGCCAGGCGGATGCCTCCGAAGCAGATTGTCTGAGCCAAAATCCCCCGGTCTCCGAGTCTGTACGCTGCCTCGGTTGATGAAACCGGCGTCGGCCACCGGAGCGTTGCCGATATCAAGCGACTCGGAAGCTTCCGCTGAGCATTCGCTTCCATTACGGGAAAATCGTTGCCTCCCTAAAACAGACCAGCCTACGATGCAGCCAAGCATCGTTGCTCGCGCGCTGAACTACGAGCTCCACGTTCCTGCTGCTGGCGTTGAAGGTGAACTACGAGACGATTCGCGACGACAAGACTTAGCGGTTCGCCGTCATGTCGTTCACTCCGTTCCTGGAGGACAATAGCCACTGCGTTTTCATCGGTGCTGCGGCCTGCCCTAAATGGTTGTCAATTGCGATTGGGCCGGTCGCACAGTCGAGTTGCATCGAACTCGCTGGATTCCCGACGTGAGGCGGTTTTTGGATCTTCTTCCAGAAACATCAGCGCTGGGCTGGTCACTCGCGGCGTGGCGACTACATCGGCGGGACAGTAAGTCGAAGGCCTCACTGCGGCTGAACGGGCTGGTCGAGGTCTGCAATCCAATTCGTGGTCCACGCAGCTGGATGATCTAGACGACGATCGACTCCGTTTTCCTGCGGTTGAAGGAGCAACCGCATTCCGCAAAACTTGCGACACACGACGCGGACCCGATCGGGCTGCAACGAGCTCGCAAGCATGGCGTTTCTCCGACCTCGCATGGTAAATATATGTAGTTGGGCGGAAAAGGAACCATTGGTTCTTACAAGTTGGGCAATCATCAGATTTGAGGGTCGACATGGCATTGGAGCCAGGCGGATACGCGGACAAGCTGGGCAATCGGTATGAAGGACGTTGGGTCGTCCGTCAACTCCTACTTCTACTGAACGAGAGGATTCGGTCACTTACTTTGGAAGCCGTTGGCGATGACGAACAAGGCGTGGATCTGTGGGTCGAGCGGAACGATGGCACAAGAGAGGCCCAGCAGTGCAAAGCGGAAAACGGCAGCAGGTCATACTGGTCCTTGAAGGATCTGAACCGGCGTGGCGTACTTGGGCATCTCAGGGCTCAACTGGACCGCCAAGATCGACATCGCTTTACATTTGTTTCCAGCAGCCCAGCTCCCGGGCTGCGTGACTTGTCTCGCAGTGCCCAAGATTCGACTGGATCGGCCAAATCCTTCTACGAAGATCAAATTAGCACCGGCAGCCAAGATCGCCAAGCAAGGTTCACCGATTGGTGCCATTTGCTTGGGTTTTCGGAAACGACCGATCAAGGACGCGCCGATGCTTTTGACCTACTGCGACGAAGTGCTTTCCACTTGTTCTCTGACACCCACGAAGAACGAGAGTCGTTGCGATGGATGGCCGAACAAGCGATCGTCGGCGACGCCGATGCCGCGATTGCCGTGCTGGCCGATTTTGCTACGGATAATCCCCGCAAAACGATTGTCGCGGCGGATGTATGGCGTCATCTCAAACAAACGGGATTCCAAGTAAGAAACCTCTTTGCTGACCAGCGGATTGCACCAAGGGTTCAGCAATTGCAAGCGGACTTTGAAGGCTCGATCAAGCCTCACCTGGCCGGTGGAACGTTGATCCAGCGCGATGAAGCTGATCAAGTGATCGGCAAACTGTGCAGCTCTGACCGACCGGACGTGGTCGTACTGCACGGCGCGGCCGGCCACGGCAAGAGTGGCGTGCTGTATCAGCTATCGAGAGAGCTTGCGGAAGCTGGCACTCCATTCTTGCCGGTCAGACTTGACCGCAAAACGCCTATCGGCAGCTCCCGCAAGTTTGGCGAAGACATCGGCTTGCAGGAGTCTCCCGTTCATTGTCTTCGTGCTATTGCGGGTGACCTCCCCTCAGTTCTGATCCTGGACCAGCTTGACGCGCTCCGCTGGACTTCATCGCACGCTACCGAAGGACTAGACGTTTGCAAAGAAATGGTTCGCGAGGCGTTGGCCATGCGATTATTTGGGCAGCGGATGTCCATCGTGATCTGTTGCCGGACGTTCGATCTGGAACATGATCCCCAGATTCGCGCTTGGCTGAAGCCTTCCAAGGAAGTGAAGGTCGACAAGGTCGTCGTTAAGGAGCTTGCTGAAACTACGGTTCGCTCCTTCGTTGAGTCGCGAGGCGTCAACTACGACAGGATAAATTCCCGGCGACAAGAATTGCTGCGGTCCGTCCACAACTTGGCCATCTGGGCTGAAGTGGTGCAGGCAGAGGATTCGTCACCCGAGTTTGATTCGGGAACGGACTTGATGAGGCAATTCTGGGCAAATCGGCGACGTGAGATCGAAAAGGCAGGATTTGCAGCCACGAACCGTGACCAACTATTGGACCGCCTGGTTCAACACATGGAATCGCATGCAACCTTGTGCGCGCCGGTCAGACTAATCGAACGAAACGAAGGACTCGCCACACAGCTACAAACGCTAAACATCATCCAAGTGGATCGCCGTACGGTTTCATTCTGCCATCAAAGTTATCTGGACTTTCTGATCGCAGATCGAATTGTCGGCCAGCTACAACCCGGTGGCGACTCAGTCGCGCGCTGGCTTGGAGACAAGAGTGGCCAGTCGCTCTTCCGTCGCGAGCAGCTTCGACAGGTTCTCTTCTTACTCGCTGACGAGAAACCAGGCGATTGTCTCTCGGCGATCAATCATCTGTTGGGTTCTGAGGAAGTTCGATTTCACATCAAGCAGCTTGTCCTTGAAGCCGTCGGGCAATTGCGGCCTTTTCCCGCTCTCGTGGAGCGGATGATTCAGCTAGCTGAGGATGAAATTTGGCGTATTCAAGTTATCGCAGAAGTCTTTCACGGTAATGCGGCCTGGATCGAGCTTTTCCACTCGCAAGGCAAGCTGTTGGAGTGGTTGATGGGGGAAAACGAACCTCGCCAAGGGCACGCGCTATGGCTGATTATCTCAGTGGCAAAAGAATTGCCCTCTTTGATGTCAATCGGTTTGGAGGCTTCGGCAGGCATGGACCAGCTGAGAAAGTCGCTGCACGGGCTATTGCTCTATTTCGACGCTCACGAAGAGCCGGACGATGTCTTTGGATTTCGCTTGGCAACGCTTGATTGGGATGGCGAGGGGCCGTTTTTTGACTGGCAGAAGATCGCAGAAGCAAGACCCAAGCGGGCTATTCAAGCTGTCACCGCCATCTATAAGTGCGGTCTTAAAAGGAATTCTCGACCGCGTCGCAGACTTGAGTTGAACAACAGCAAGGACTTGCGGGCTCTGATCGGGGTTGCTCGGCGTTACCCGAAAGGCACGCTTCGCTTGCTCGTGCCCCTGCTTGAATCCATCGCAGCACAGAAGCATCGGGAGCAAGTTGCTTGGCGAAATCGGGAATCGTCATCAGAACCCGTTCAGTATCCTCGGACGAAGATCCCGCGAGTGGCGATCGAGCTCGCCCGCAACGCAATCGTTTCACTCGCCCGGACCGCACCCGCCTGCTTTCGCGGTCTTTGTCGACGATTGGACAGTAGGTCTTCACGAGCGATCCAAGCGTTGCTGGTTCGTGGCTGGGCAGCTATGCCTAGCCGCTATGCCAACCAGGCGATCACTTGGTTTCTGGCCAGACCGTCTCGCCTTCGTTGCGGTTCGCGAAGGCGTGGTCCACGCTGGCGCGAGGCGGCACAATTGATTCGAGCAATGTCACCGCACTGTTCGGACAGTGTTTTCGAACACCTTGAAACGGCCTTGTTGTCCTATCGAGACCCCGTCGAGAAACAGCATGCCGCTGCGTGGTTGAGGTGGGCGAAGGAAGGAGATTATCGAAACGGCTTTTTTGTCGCTCAGTATTTCTTGCTGCCTGCCTTGGACTCGGCGCGGCGTGGATCAGAAACCACGGGTCGAATCGGCGTTCTGGACCGAAAGTTCGCCGACTACCCGAAAGAGTGGTTTCAACCCAGGCACGGGTACGGCGGCATTGTCAGATCACCGCTCAACAAACAAGCCAGTCGAGTCAGTGACAAACAGTGGCTGCGACTGATCAATAACCAAGATATTCCCCTGCGGGATGGTGATTGGCAGACTCGTCGGTGTCTGCCTGGCGAAGTCATTGAATCGTCGGTAGAGATGTTCGCTCAAGACTTTCGGAAGGCGGCGCACACCGAACCGGAACGGTTTGGAAGGCTGGCGCTAAAGTTTCCGAAAGACGTTTCACCGGATTATCTCGCCGCAGTCACGAGCGCGCTGGCCTTGAGCAAGCCTTCCATCGACGTCCCCAAAGAACGCCATGAAACGTGGCACTCTGCCTCGCGAGACTGTGTCGAACTCTTCCTGGAATCGACAGTGTTTCCCGATGACACCCACGCGATGAAACAATTCTGCTGGTTAGTGAGAGATCGTAGTGACCTACGGCCATCAGAGAAAACTGTCCAACAGCTGATTCGACTCACCGCCCACTCGGATCCCGAAGCAGAAAAGCTCGTCGTCAACTGCAACAAATCGGCCTCCGAGGCAACGGTGCATGACCTGGAGACAGATACGCTAAACACAGTCCGGTGCCTCGCGGCTTCGGCACTGTCATCATTGTTGTTTGATAATCGAGAGTTGTTGCCTCAGGTGAGGCCATCTCTGGAGAACTTGCTGGATGACCCTCATCCATCCGTCCGTATGGCGATGATGACCGTGTGCTTGCCTGCTTGGAACATCGATCGCAACCTAGCGGTCGATTGGTTTCTCAGAGTCTCTGAAGACGATTTAAGGCCCGTCGCCGGACGACATGCACAGCGCTTTTTCAACTGCGCATTCCCTGAATTCGCCGACCAACTCTCTCCCGCAGTGCACGCCATGTGTGACTCGTCCAACGATGAGGTTGTGCAAGAAGGCGCCAAGGAAGCGACAGCACGTTGGCTTTTCTTTGATCTGTTTTCCGATCTCGTCGAAGCATGTGCGGCTGGAACTGAGAATCAGCGAATTGGTGTTGCCAAAGTAGTTTCGACGTTCGTCAAGAAACCGGAGTACGCCGAAAAGTGTTGGCCGCTGCTGATCGACCTATGCGATGACGAGTCGAAAAAAGTTCGAGATGAGGCTAGTTCAGCACTATGCAGTTATCGAACTCTCGTAAATCCCGCCAGCCTAGAGCCTGTGAAGGCGTGTTTGAAAACCCAGGCGTTCGATGATGATCCAACCGACATGCTTCGGGCTTTCCACGACATGCCGGAGTCGCTGCTTCCCTGCTCGGATCTGGTCATTGACACCGTGTCACAGGCCATCAAGGTGATTTTGAAGCCAGATGCCGAGTCAGATCGCAGGCTCGGTCCCTATGACCTGTTCCTCAACCCGGTGCTCTTCCGGCTGTACGAACAGGCCGAAGGAGATGCGAATCAGGCGACACGCAATCGATGTCTCGACATGATCGACCAGCTACTCGAAAACCGCATGACACAAGCAAAACGACTGATCGACCAGACACGAGAATGAATGGTATGGCGAAGAAGATCTACAACTGGAAGCGATACTGGTGCCGACTCGGAAGTACTGTCAATCTCGGATTCGGCGGTTACTTGAGTGATCCGGAGGGGGAGTATGGCAACACACTCAATCCGGAAGTCAAAGCGTTGTCGAGTTTTCAGGGGAAATCGTTTCTGGCTCTGCTTGGCGAACCTGGGATCGGCAAGTCGCATGAGTTCCAGCTGGCCCTGTGCAGCGCGAAAGCCCACGCTGAATCGGAGGGGCACCTCGTTGTGGACTATGACCTATGTGAGTGTGATTCAGCTCAAGCCCTAATCGCTCAAGTGTTTGATAACGCCGACGTCGATGCATGGCGTCAAGGTGATCACGAGTACCACGTTTATCTCGATAGTCTTGACGAAGGCTTGCTCGAAGTCCGCACCCTGAATGCTGTGATGGCGGGCCAACTTAAACGACTCGGTGAATGCGCCAGCCGAGTACGGTTACGGATTGCTTGCCGAACTACCGATTGGGGATCACAAATTCAGACAGTGGCCGAAGAAATATGGGACTCCGATTTAGTCGAGATTCTCGAGTTAGCTCCACTGCGACTTGCCGATGTGCGGCTGGCGGCAACCGACGAAGGAGTCGACCCAGCGAAGTTCACTACCGAGGTAAGCAGGCTTCAAGTGGAAGCCTTCGCGATGAATCCGGTCACTTTAAAGTTGCTGCTTGATGAGTTCAGAGCGACTGGGGTGATGCCGAGTTCCAAAAAGGAATTGTACCATCGAGGATGCCGGTGGCTGGCATCGGAAACGAGTTCGTCGCGTCAGGAAGCGGGGCAACGTGGTCGTTTGGAGCCAGATCAACGCGTGCTTCTCGCGGCGCGAATCGCATTCTATCTGTTGTTCTGCGGCAAGAGTGCCGTCTATACCGGTGTCGAGAACGACAAACTGGAATCTGCGCTAACGTTCGCGGATTTGGCTGGCGGAAAGGAAGACTTCCGAGACAATGACCTGATCGTCTCTGAAGACATGATTCGCGAGACGGTATCCACTGCGTTGTTCTCCGCTCGCGGTACAGACTTATTTGGGTTTGCTCACCAAACCTACGCGGAATTCTTGGCAGCCCAATACCTAGCACAATCATCGCTTTCTATCGAGCAGCGCAAAAGCCTACTTTTTCATCCGGCCGATCCGCGAAAAGTCGTTCCGCAACTCGGCGAAGTGGCTGCATGGCACAGCTTGGAGTCGCCTGAAATCCGAAGCTCGATTTTGCAGGGCGATCCGCAAGTCTTGTTGCGAGGCGATTTTGCTCTGGCCGACGACGCCGTCAAAGCGAGCTTGGTGGAACGGTTGCTGGCGGGATATCATTCTGAAGAAGTAGACAATTCGGATTGGGGCTATCGTGGCTTTTACCAAAAGCTAGATCATCCAGGTCTACATCAGCAAATTGAGCCCGTCTTGCTCGACTGTTCGCTCAAAATGACCATTCGCCGGTTTGCCTGCGACGTCGCCGAACAGTGTCGATTGCAAACACTACAACAAACACTCCTCCGTGTAACGCTGGACGAATCCGACATCCACGAGATTCGGCATCACGCAGCCCACGCCTTTGTTGCCACCAAGCCTCTGGCAACAGAACTTCGTCGACTACTCCCGCTTGCGAGAGGAAATGCGGGCGAAGATCCCGACGACGATTTGCGTGGCGTTGCACTGGCAGCGTTGTGGTCGGCCTCACTGATTAACGCGAAATCGATGTTTACCGAGTTCATTACGGAGCCCAAGCGGGATAATTATGGCGGTGACTACTCGCACTTTCTTCACACGCAGCTTTCGGAAGGACTTGCGAAAGAGGACATCCCCATCGCCCTACAGTGGTCCCAACAGCATGTCCGCTTCTGTGACAAGATTCATGTTTATCACTACGTTATCGAGGCGATCACAAAAGTAGCGTTGGATCATCTAGATCTCAAACCAGTCCGAACCGCATTGGCTGGCTTTATTCATGCTGGATTGCGTCCAGAACGCCGCGTTCCCTTCCAGTCGTCTCATTTTGACGAAGTGGACGCCAACTGGCGAAGAGAAATTGGCACGCTGGTTATCAATCAAATCGCCGATGTTCAGGAGAATTGGTACGACGTGCACCTAGCCTGCGCATTGCTGTTCCGGCAGGTGGACACTCCATGGCTAATCAGTAGGATCACGGAGCTAGGCGAAGAATCGCAAAAGAGCGATTGGGCGCAGGTTTTGTTTCAGGTCTATCGGCAGAGCGACGAAACGCATCGCGATGCCATTATCAAGTGTTCCATCGATGAGATGGCGGTGAGTGATGCATTTCAGGGGTATTTCCGTGCGGTCGAAATTGACTCCCCCGAAGCTGAGCAAATGCGTGAAAGATACCAGAGAGAAGAAGAGTTCAATCGGCGGGAAAGAGCATTGGCCGATCGAAGGCGGCAGCACGAGGCAAATCAATTCGCGGTGGAGGTCTTGGAAGATTACCTGCGCAGATCGGAGGAGGGCGACCTGGATGCTTGGTGGCAGCTAACACGTCAATTTGCAGGCGCGGAAGAGGAGGATCGAGAATCGCTTGACGATCTAACGACCTATCCCTGCTGGCATGCTACCGATGGGGCAACCCGAGATCGGATCGTTGGTGCAGCGGAACGCTATATAAACAGCTGGGTCGCACAACCGGATCGTTGGCTCTCCGGCGAAGTTGACTTCTATCCGGACTTGGCAGGCTACCAAGCACTGGTGCTACTCGATGAACTCAACCGAAGTGCGATAGACGGCTTGCCGCAAGAGCGATGGGCCAATCTGTCGTCCGTCGTTTTCTGCTACTCGACGATCTCGCGCGAGGGAAACGCGTCACTCCAAAGACAGCTTCGGTTGGTCGCAGAGGTTTATCGGCAAGCGCCAGAGTCGGTCATCCAAATGGTTCTGAACTTGATCGAATCCAGGAATCGGTCAAATCGAGGCTGGGACGTCCCCTTTTTGAATCGTTTGAGGGATTGCTGGGATACCAACCTGATGCGTGCCATTTTTGCGCGAGCAAAGGAGAGCTATCGTTCACGGCCATTTCCTACTACGCCTCCGCATCAAAATCGCCATCGTTTGGGAAAACCGTCTTCAAAGTCACGGGATGCTGCGGTCGTTCTACCAATTCGGCGATTTGATCAACGACTCATAATTCCGCACTATTTGGGGGATAAAACGGCCGCCGCCGACAGGCGGCTACGTCCGAAATTGATGGAGACCGTTCTCTCGATACTCATCGGCCGCGACTATTCGCCTGCGATGGCGTTCGCGAGACAACTGGTCGCTGATCGTTCGTGGCACGGAGAGCTGGCTCGCAACGCCGCCAGCGCGCTCTGGTTTCAGGCTCCCGATCGAGGGGCTAAGAAGTTGATCAGTGTGTTTCGCAAAGACCGAGACTTCCTGCGATCCGTGATGGCCAAGCTAGTCGATGGACATGGTTTCAGTCGTACCCAACCTGAAGGTTTGCAGCCCTCCGAAGTCGCTGATCTCTACAGACTCATGGTGAAAGAGTTTCCCTACCACGAGGATCCACAACACGATGGAGCGCACACCGTAACAACTCGAGAACAAGTCGGTCGTTTTCGCGATGGGTTTCTCGAACAGCTCCGGCAAGCTGGTACGGCCGAAGCGTGCAACGAACTTGCGAAGTTGGTCAATGATTTTCCTGAGCCGACTTTTCTCCGGTGGAACATGCGGTCGGCACGGCGAGTTCATTTACAGTCATCCTGGTCGCCGCAAACGTGTGACGGATTGAGGGAACTCCTAAGACGCAGCCAAAACCGGCTTGTTCGGACAGATCTGGAGTTGCAGCAAGTCGTTTTGGAATCGCTTGAACGTTTGCAAGAACGGCTGTCAGGCAAAACACCAGCGATTCGTGATGTTTGGGATTACCAGCGAAAGTCCAAGACCTGGATGCCAATCGACGAGAACGATTTCACCGACTACATCGCACGACATCTGAAACAAGACCTCGAATCGTTGGGAATCATTTCACTCCGTGAAGTTGAGATACGTCGAGGCCACAAAAGCAAGGGCGAACGAACAGACCTCTACATCGTCGCCGTGGTCGGCGATCGAGACAGAGAACCGGTGGTCCTTCAAGTTGTCGTCGAGGTCAAGGGCTGTTGGCACGAGGACGTGTTCGCTGCGATGCAAGATCAGCTTCATGATCGCTACATGAAAAACGCGCGATTCGCTCATGGAATCTATATCGTTGCTTGGTTCCTGTGCAACGAATGGCCTGAGTCCGACTCGCGGAAAGGGAAGACAAGAAAGCGGACGGTAGCAGAGGTCCGCCAGTTGCTTCAGGGGCAAGCCCAATCGCTTTCGACAGATGATGAATCGATTACCTCGTTTGTGTTTGACCTGCCAGTGGACGGAATTCTCTGCAGCGAGTGAGCACTCTGGCGTTGGCCCAGACCTACGGCGATGAAGTGCATACGAGGTAAATGGCCCATGAATGTGTCTATGAAACGTTGGACCATCCCTAGACGATTTCCTGGCACGCCCAATTGATGTCGGTGGCACACACCTTTGGGACTCCTGTCGGTGGGCGCTTGAAAAGGGACCACCTGTGGGCGCCTGTGGTCCCTTTTGAAATTGGTGGTTACTGAACATTCGGGGGGATTCCCCCGGTTACTTCTTTTTGTCGGCATCCGAGCCGGTGGGCGCTTTGGTCCCTTTTGATTTTTTTCCGCCCGAGAGTCGGTAGCTCTTGCCGCTGAACTTCATGATCTCGGCCGATTGCAGGAAGCGATCCAAGATCGCGCTGGCGCTGGGCACGTCTCCGATCAGCTTGCCCCTCACAAGGTGGAGGACTTTCAAGCGCCCATCAATGGTCCCTTTTCAGCGCCCCTCGACAGGACTCCAAGTCAAACGCTTCAATACTCCGGCGGCCGACTTCGGTGTGTACCGTCCTGGGTGACCGCTGCTTCGAAACAGACGCACGAAATCTGCGACGTCGATGCAACCGCCATCTCGAAGCCGGTCGCCGTTCCCTGCATCGGCGTTTCACTCCGACGCAAGTTACGGCCCAGCTTGCGTACACCGGTCACAACCTCCCATACCCGCAACCTGGCGACCGACGGCGAAATTGTTTCCCCACTCACCGTATGTTCTAATAACCAAACACGCCCATGATTTCAGTCGAGTCGATACTTGGAGCAACACCGTGCCTGGTAGAAAAAAGGTCCCTAGTGATGTCGAACTCGCTGTCCTAACAAAGAGCCGACGGCGCTGTTGTGTCTGTTTCGGACTTGACCATGACTCGGCTGAGAAACGTGGACAACTTGCACATCTTGATGGAAACCCGGCAAACAATAAAGAAGACAATCTCGCGTTCTTATGCTTGAAGCACCATGACTGTTACGATTCCACAACGAGCCAAAGCAAGGGCGTAACAATCAATGAAGTCAAATGGTATCGAGAGATTCTCTACCAGTTTTTGGATTCGATGTCACTGCAAGTTCTATCGGTTGTCGATGGAGACTTGTCCGATTTGCTCGAAACAATGCTTGACCGTGCCAACGCTTGGTTCAATGAGGTAGTTGCTCTCATCGCACAGGCAGGAAGCATAAAGGACGATGATGAGTTCAGAGCCATCACTTACGAATACGGGCATTCAAGGAAGTACGTAGGCGACCTCCTGTCCATTAGCAAGGTTCTTTCATCCAACTCACAGTTGGAAGAGCTTGTCGAGGAACTGAACACATTCATTTATCTACTCACGGGTGGTTGGGCAAGCGATGGTCATCTTGGATTCCCCTGAAAGTCTCCATTTCGGTCCTGGGGTCCAGGACGCATTGAGTATGACCCATCGTTTAACCTTAAGCGGATATGCACGAGTCTCCAGCGTATCTCGGACATCGTAGTCCGGACGGCGTCCACCATCAGGGTGTAGTAGGAATTCTGGCCGAATGTGCTTCGGCTTCATCGACCGACGAACATTCGCGGACTGCTCGCCAGGGTTCAGAAAACTATCGCTCGACAAGTCCCATTCGCCTTGTTTTCAAAGCTTCACGGATTTTAGTGGCTGATCGCCTGGGGTGCTGTGTTTCGTTATCTTTCTGGGATGAACGATCTCAACGAACACTACCGGAAGTTACTTGGACTGGATGACATGTGGATTGTCGAGAATGTCGATCTCGATCTGCCGGGGAATCAAGTCGTCATCAAGCTTTCTCACGCAGGCGGCAAACTGACGTGTCCTGAGTGCCAAGCCGAGTGCTCTCGGGCCGACACTGCTCCAGAGCGTACGTGGCGACATCTCGACACCATGCAATTCAAGACCGAACTGAAGGCTGCGATTCCACGTTGCCGCTGTGAGAAATGCGGCGTCAAGACGATTCAGGTTCCCTGGTCTGGCAAACACTCTCGGTTCACTCTCATGTTTGAGGCGTTCGCCATCGAAGTGCTGAAGGCTTGCGCGAACGTCTCGCGCGCTGCGACTTTGCTTGGGATCAGTTGGGAAGCTGTCCACCGAATCATTGAGCGCGCAGTCGAGCGGGGACTCGATCGCCGCTCTCTCGAAGGCGTTCATCACGTCGGCATGGACGAGAAAAACTTCGGGAAGGGTCACAGCTACGTTTCGCTCATGACCGACTTGGACAATCACCGGGTCCTCGATGTTGCCAAGGATCGAACGATTGAGGCGGCGGATCAATTATGGGCCACTTTATCGGGAAAACAGCGTTCAGAAGTCGCTTCGGTATCGATCGACATGTGGCAGGCATTCATGACCAGCGCGGCAAAGAATGCGCCCGACGCGGAAGTCGTTCACGACAAGTTCCACGTCAGCAAATACTTGGGCGAGGCCGTCGACAAGGTGCGGCGTGGTGAGCAACGTCAGCTTCTCAAGGATGGCGATGATCGGCTGACGGGAAGTCGTCAGTTGTGGCTGTACGATCCGGCGAATTTGGATGAAGGCCGCCGGGAAGAACTGATGGTGCTCAAGGAGAACGACCTCAAGACAAGTCGGGCATGGGCGATCAAAGAGAACTTTCGGCACTTCTGGAGCTACGTCTATGCGTTCTCGGCCGAGGGATTCTTCGATCGCTGGTACAGCTGGGCAATCCGCAGTCAACTCGACCCGATCAAGAAGGTCGCGCGGATGCTCAAGAATCATCTCGACGGACTACTGAGCTATTTCCGGCACCGAGTGACCAATGCGGTCTCGGAAGGATTCAACAGTCGTATCCAATCGATCAAATCAGCGGCAAGAGGCTTTCGTTGTTTCGAGAACTACCGACTGCGAATCCTGTTCTACTGCGGCAAGCTCGACCTGATGCCCGACTTAGCTTGCCACTAAATTCCCGGAAGAACCTGTTTTCAAAGCTTCAAGCGTTCATCTTTGTCTGTATTAGCAGCACCCGATGGATTCGCGAATGTCCACCTACGTCACAGACCTCCGGCATTATCTTGACGACGATGGCGAAATCGTATCCGACATGCCGGTGGAAGCTCGCCAGTTGGCAAGTTTCCTGGCGTTGATAGTCGATGGTGCGAGCAGCGTCGTTTCGTCGAAGGCGGATGAGCTGAGTTTGCGATGCCGTTCAACAGGCTGCCCCGCACAGATACTTGCCCATCGTGAATCGAGCGACGAGATTGTTTGGCACTGCATGACATGCGACCAGAATGGCGTTATTCGCAACTGGTCGGGAACGAAGTGGGACCGCAGCCAACATTAGCGGTCCCTGTTGGAATGAACGCCGAACTGAACAAGACATCGTCCGTTGTGCCTTCGGCGTTTCACTCCGAAGGCAGCAAGCCAATTTCTCTGGCATCGTCGCCGAGCATCGCGTAATAGCTTGAGTGATCAGGTTGCTTCTCCCCTCTGGTCTCGTTCGACGAAACTGAGTAGCTGGCAAGCTACTAAGACGATACCCACCAACCTTAGTAAAAGCTTGATGCAAAGAAGTTGACACTGCTTGAGGAAGTCGGCCGCAATAAATCGGGTAGTCCTTGGGGGAACAATCGCCGCCCAGAGCGACAACAAGAACGCCAATAAAGTTAGATCCATAATCGAACTCCAAGTTGGAACGAGGAAGGACTGTCTGGATTGTACGTTGATGTCCCATCGGGAGTTTCCTCACAGATGCAACAACCTGTCTCAATTTTGAGAAGCCTAAGCAGGTAACCTTTGGTAGAATTGGCGTATGGAGTTACTCTCACATAAGGGATGACGCAGATGGGTATCAGTGCTGCTTTACTCGCTCGGTCAATTTTTGACGCCTCGTTGCCGGAAGCTCAAAGGTCAGCAGAAGTTTTGAGAAGAGCGATCGAGGTCAACGAGGTCTTCAAAGCTTTCAACAGCAACAACCCAAGACGCTCGGCGTGCGTCGCTGCTGAGCAACTCAATATCGGCCGAGCCAGCCTTTATCGACTTATCGAATCGCTCGGGCTAAAAACAGAAGACTTCAGAACTAAGGACTTGGACGACATTCTTGGCGACATTGGGCTATTTGAACGAACTGCGGAGCTGAGATGAGAATAGGAGAGAAGCTCATTTTTGTCGCGCGAAGCAAAGCCTTCAAAATGTCCCACACGAAGTCTGTAAGCCTGCTCCTCGACACGTTGGCGGCGTTTGACATACAGACGAACCCAACTCAATCGTGTGAGGAGGCAGCCCGTATTCTACGTGTTTCAGAGACCACGCTCATTAAGCGGCTGAATGCGTTCTTGCTCGATGAAGAGTCGGTAAAGTGTGACGTGGGCAAGCACCAGGCACTGCTTAGAGTATTCGGTCTTCGAAGCACAATGGGAGAATCCTCGGCTCGCGAATATCAGTTATCAATCTTTGTTGAACACGATAAGCCCGGAATTCTATCTTCCTTATTGCCTGCGTTAGTTGACTCGTGCAGTCTAACTAGCATCAGAACCGAGACGGGTCCAGATGGCACTACATGGGGGCGGGCAGAGCTTGACCTTTTCGTCCCCGCAGGCTGCGACCCCCTTCTCTTGTGGCGTAAGCTTCAAGCCAAAGCAACAGAGCACGGATGGCAACTGGATTTTAGGGCGAAAGACGGTTCGTTCTTCAGTGGCATTTAGTTGGTGCCAGCTGCTATTGAGGCAACTGCGAATCTGCATCGGCCAAAATGACCGATGCAGCATCAATGAACCGCTTGGACGCGTCGGCTGCATCGACCGAACGCTGCAAGCGTTCGGAATTTCTGCAGGCGGTGAAAAGGACCGAAGCGCCGAAGAGCACCGGCTACAAGCGGGTCTGCAACCGATTGAGCCCGCCCAACCTGTCGGAGTCATCGCCGTCGAATCGGGAGAATCGGGACCTGGTTGCGAATCGCTTACTTCCTTTGCTGGTTGATTCTAGGATTGGTGCTAGATCTGACGTAACATAGATCTTGCGAAACGCGCTAACGCCGAAACGCAGAACACCAGGTGAACGGCAATGAAATTTGCAGTGCAGACGGTTGCATGGGGACCAAGTCAGACCAATATATCCGAAATCATGCGATGCGCCGCGGCCTGCGGCTACCAAGGGGTCGAGTTGTTCCAGGACGTTCAATCTGTGGGCGGTGCACGAGGGGTCTTCGATAGTTGCCAAGATGCAGGAATTTCACTGGTAGGCATCATGTCCGGATCTTTCTCCGAGCGAGTGGAGTTTGTCCGTGAATATTCGACCTTGCTACGATGTAGTACCGATGATGTCCGTGCGCCGTATATCTGCGTAGAGGAATGGGATGATGGCTGCAGGTATGCATTGAATGACAATATCCGAGTTTGCATTCATCCTCATATGTTTCGGCAGATTCAGACCGAACGAGAAGCGAATGCAATTCTCCATGGCAACAATTCCCCGAACTTGTACTTGCTCGCCGACACCGCACATCTAACGATTGCTGGCGACAACGTCCAGGACGTTCTGCTGAAACATTTCGGAAGAGTCGTTTCCGTCCGCCTCAAGGATTGGGACCCGAGTGTCGGAAGAAGCTACCAATTTTATGCATCTGGCTTCTGTGCGTTTGGCGCTGGTAGTGTTCCACTTACATCGGCGCTCGATGTTCTGTGGAAACGCTCTTTTGGTGGTTGGCTTGTCGTTGATACAGGTACGGCGGTCCATCCTTACCGAAGCATTGACACATCCATGAGTTGGCTCAAGCAACATCTTCCGCCAAGTCTCTTTGGTAAGTGATACTCGCATGGTAGCTAAACGCGACTCAGAGTTGATTGCGCAGATCATCGCGAAGGCTAGGTCCGTCACGTCTGGCACGATGGCAACGCCTGAAGTGTGCGAGCCCGTGCTTGAGTATGGATTAGGGAGATTCAATTGCCTATTTGCCGATGTTTGGTCAGTTGATCCACGACGGGGGCGATTGATCTTGGCGGCAACGAGGTATCAGGATGCATGTGCCCCTCACGAAGTTGAGTTACTTCGTCTGAATAAGAGCTTGATGGGAACGGCCGTCGCGGCACGAAGAATCACGTCCTTTGATACTACCGATTTTCGAGATAGACCCGAGTTCTCTGAAGTGAAATCCCTGCGTGGTGTTCTTCCAAATGGGATGCTTAGCGTACCTGTTCTCAATACCAGCAACCCTAACCATGTTCTATGCGTACTCAATTTTTTGACGCAGGACGATTCGCACAAGGTCACGGAGTCACAACTTCGAAGACTACAAACCATTTCAACGGTTCTTTCAAGCTCTATTGAAAGCAACTTGCGTGAGCGAGCATTTCGGTCGTCGATGTTGCTGCGACAGGCATTGGCAAGCCATGAGAATGCAGATCGGTTAACGATCTCCCAGGCATGCTCTTTCCTCGCCAAAGCTGTCTGCAAAGCGATTGGTGGCGATCTTACAGTTGTGTACGTCCGCGATTCAATATCCGACAGGATGATGGAACAAGCGAGCGCTCGCAGTGGGCGATCAATTGATCTGGAAAAACGATTTGGGAACAGCGAACATGTCACCCCCCCTAATATTGCCAAGATCGCTCAGTTGAACCGTGAATACCTGGTGACAAGTTTTGACGATGAGGACGACGAGGTGCCCTCTTTTCTGGGATCGCGGAGATCAGTTCTGCCAGACGCGAGTGGTATTTTCGTGCCACTGCAGGACATTCGCGGCGCGTGTCACGGTGTTATTGCATGCGTAAGAAACCCAACGGAACGGAGTCACTTCTGGCGATTCTCGTATGATCATATCGCAGTACTTGAAGCAATGGGGCAGGCATTCGTCCAACCTCTCGAAACCTTGCTTGCAGCGGCGAAAAGAAATTTTTCTCAGCAGAAAATTACGCACGAACTCCGTGTCCCTGTGTCTGCCTTTCGAGAAATCCTGAGTCGAATGAAAAGGGAGTGCGAAGATCAGGATTTCAGATTCCGCCACGATCACTTCAAAGAAGGTGCAATATACGTAGATCTCATGAAGCGGCTCGTGCAGGAAATGGATTTGGCACGGCACGGCCCCAGCGAGATCCCGCTTCGTAATTCAGCCACGAACATGCAAGCAGAAGTTGTGCTCCCCGCGTTGCGCTTTACGCAGTTGCTGCTGCGTGAACGCAGGATGGCAACGTGGCAGTTCGAAACTAGTGGGTTTGAGAGGTTTCCAAAGTTGATGATCGACCCGGCCCTAATCACTCAGGTTGTATTCAACCTGCTTGACAATGCCATCAAGCACTTTGATGGCACACCAAGAGATTTTCGATGCAAAGTCGATGGTAGGATCACGGCTGAGTATTTTGAGATCTGTGTCTCAGATAATGGTCCAGGCATTCGCCGGGAGGAGTTGGAACACATATTCAGCTACGGTGGTCGTGGAAGTAATATCCGGGCGAACGCGTTTGGTGAGGGGCTCGGTCTATGGATCTCTGCCGCTGTAGCTAAAAGACATCGCGGCACTCTTGAGGTTCGGTCTTTGGCAGGCCCCACAGAGATTGTGTTGCGTCTTCCACGCTCGGTTCAATATCAACGACGGTCAATCAGTGGGCTCTAAGAGAAGACTTGATTATACTTTGACGCGCCAAGCGACGAATAGCACTGCTTGATAGACCCAGAGGGGACAGGGAAATGCTAAATCTGTTGTTCGTAGATGACAGCATCGTTGATTTTGATCCGGGTGATTTCCCGGACACAGAGTTAGGGGCGACCAATGGGAGTAAAAGTGGAGATCCAATCGGTGTTATTGGTTACTACATTCTTGCTCTCGAAGAAATCGGATTCAATGTTTTAACGGCTACTAGTGTGGATCAAGCTCTTGATGTCTTGAATGAAGTATCATCGGATCTCGATGTAATCGTTCTCGACGTAATGATGCCGTACCTCAATCGTCCTCCATTTGATTTGGAAACAACCGCGGGTGGGCTGCGAACTGGCTACGTCCTAGCTGAGGAAATCCATGGAATGTACGCGAACATCCCAATTTGGATACTCTCAAATATCGTTCCCCAAGAGGGTTCATTGGGTCAGCAAGGGACTGTGGCCGATCTCATTTCCAGGGGCGTAGTGGCACAAGTCGTCTGGAAGTCAGAGTGTGGCTCGAATGAGTTCGCAACGCGATTGCACAATTCGCTTCGCCACCGCTAACTGAAAACACGGAAAGCTAGAAATGAATAGTGACTCAACCGAGGATTGGATATCGGATCAGGCCGAGAAATGTGCCGAGAAAATGGACGCGACATTCAAGCAGGCCGTTGAAGCACTCGTTGCTGATCCGAGATTTGTGACTTTCAGTGACCACGTTATTCTGTTACTGGCAATTGCGGAGACGTGCCCAAGTAGGGAGCAGGCTCTAGCACTGTTTAGGGGAGCCGTGAAGTCGATTGAAAACGGTGAAATGCCGGTGGGAAGGAGAGCGAGAATCGAAGAAGGTGTTGGCGAGCAAAGTAAAGAAGCTTTCGCGCCGACGCACCAAGCTGAATGGTCCAATCAAAAAAATCGTCGGAGATGCGAACTTGTTGATAAGGATATTGTTTCTGAATTGAGCGGACCGGAGAAGCGAGAATTAGAAACACTACAGAGGGAGATGCGTGAACACCGTCGACGGGTTGCCCCGATTCCCTTAGAGCACGCTCGTCGGATCCATCAAGGATTGCTTGAAGAGCTACAGTCCCGTAAATCAGAATCTTTCAAGTGATGGAACCATTTGATTACCCAGCAGACCGCCATACACGTCGCCATGGACCGCAAGGTTACACGATGTATGGTCGCTACAGGCCGTGGCTGCGAGACGAGTTTTGTTTTCGGTGCGTGTACTGCCTAAGACGGGAAAAATGGACCCCTGTCCGTGGAGAGTTCCATCTAGATCATTTCGCACCACAGTCAATTAATCCTAATTCTGCGCTCGAATATGATAATCTCGTGTACTCGTGCTGCTCCTGCAACATTGGCAAAGGAGACGAAATCATCCCCGATCCGACGTCTGCATTGGTTTCAACAACGGTTGTCGTAGATGAGGATGGTCGAATAAATGGAATGACCCAAGAGGCTAAAAGGCTAATCGCGATTCTCGATTTGAACCACGCCGATTATCGCGAGTTCAGGTCGCTTTTTGTCGGGATTGTGGCGATGGCTCGGTCCCAGCCTGCGGTCTATGGTCGATTTATGGGATTTCCAGACGATCTACCCAATCTTCGCCAACTCAGGCCCAAGAAAAACACGCGTCCCCAGGGCATTTCAGAGAGCTTTGCTGAGCAAGCCAAGCGTGGTGACTTACCGATGACTTATTGACTTGTTTTACGGCTCTTAGACATTCCTGTTCCTGCAAGTCGGTTCATTCGTGGCCACGCCCGACCGACGCGAGTTTCGACATCCGTTTGAACCATTCGGTTGCATCGTTCGCTGCGGCGAAGCCGAAGCGCAGATTGACGTCGGTCAGAGCCACCTCCGCATCCAAACTCGGAACTCGCATCGATCGCCAGCACCGAGTTCGTTTCGGATCCCGCGTACGGCGCGGAAGATTGATTCTATGAAAGAGGCAACGTCTTAGAAAAAAAGTAGGGTTCCCCTGGTTTAAATCATCACGGCGTAGCCTTCGGCTCGCCAACCTATCCAGGAGAACCCCTCAATGTTGTACCTCGCAATCGACCAACACGCCAAGCAAATCACGATCTGTGTCCGCAATGCCGATGGAGACACCGTCCTGCGCCGGCAAGTTAGCACTCGGCCCGAGAAGATCGAAGCGTTCTTTGAGCAGCTCAGCGTAATGGACAGTGAGTTCATGGCGATCCTTGAAGTCTGCGGTTTCAATGACTGGCTGATCGAGCGCCTGCGAAAAGCAAACTGCCGAGAGATCGTACTGATCCACCCCGAGAAGCCGTCCAAGAAGAAAACCGATCGACGCGATGCTCACAATCTGGCCGATCTGTTGTGGCTCAATCGCGAGCGGTTGGCGGCCGGACAAACCGTTCATGGCTTGCGCCGCGTCTACATGGTGTCCCAAAAAGAACGCGAAGACCGACAACTCACCTCCCTCCGCAGGAATCTGGGGCAACGTCGAACCCGCACCTTGAACAAGATTCACCGGATCATCAACCGCCACAATCTGATCTGGGACTATCCGACCAAGTCCTTTCAAACGCAAGCCGGTCGTCGTTGGCTCGAAAAAGCCAAGCTGCCGGAAATCGATCGGCTCGAGATGAACATGCTGCTCGAAGAATGGAAAACCTGGGACGATCAAATTACTCAAGTCGACGAAAAAATTCTTGAGCGAGCACGTCAACCCGATCCGGGCAAAGCTCTCAGCGCGATTCAAGTTCTGATGACAGCTCCTGGCGTGAGCCACTATAGCGGTTTGACATTGGCCAGCCGTATCGGGCCGATCGAGCGATTTCCTCGTCCTCGAAGCCTTGCGAACTACTTCGGGCTGACTCCAGGCTGTCGCAACTCGGGCAATGTTCAGGACCGCCTTGGTTCAATTACCAAGGAAGGCAGCAAGATTGCGCGGTTCATCTTGGGGCAACTGGTTTTGCACTTTCTAAAGCAAGACCCCAAGATGCGCGAGTGGTATCGGAGAATCAAGCTACGTCGCGGTTCGAAGATCGCTCGCGTGGCGGTGATGCGTCGGATCACGACGATCTTTTGGCACATGCTCAAACGCGAAGAAGCTTATTCGATTGGCGGTCCAACTCGACTGCGATCGTCGGATCAACAATCCGCTCGGAGTGATGCCGCATGAACACCGACGCAATCACTCCCGCCGACTCAGGCTCAAAGAATAATCCCAGGGGTTGTTCCCGTTCGCTTCGGCAGCCTCTGCCGTGGATCGCTCGCCACCTTTGTCCCCACCAAAGTCGTGGGTCTGGAGGACTGAACAAAATGGTCGACGTATTGACCCACCGACTTATGGGGGGACTGCGGTTATTGGCGAAGCGACCACGGCGACGGCGACGAGAATAGCTCCAGGGAACAAAGCCACGCCTGAAAGGAAAACACATAAGTTGATCAAAAGCAAATTGTGAAGTAACGGTTGCACTGTTCGCTGCTTTGGCAGCGACTGCTGTGGGCTTGGCTCAGTCTGAGTTGGACAATGGATCCTGTGTTGGTTCCCCAACGATTGATGACGCAAGTTTGATTGAGACGAGCCATGTTCCACAGCGTGGTCGAATAACGAATGTTTACGTGCCGACCGAAAGGGTCGGGTGACTCCTCATAAGCAGGAGCAGGATCCACGGAGAGATGTTTTGGGGTGCAATCGGAAACTCAAAAGAACGCTTGCGACCGAACCCGAGAAAGAACCACCGTCAACCCGCCAAACAATCGCTTCATCAACTACACGAACAACGCAGCTTCGGCTGTGACCGATAGACGTATGCACTGACCCCAGAAAAAACCGGTGGAAACCTACTTGACGCTTCAGCCTCTTTCAGAGATGTCCAACCTCCCTTGTGAAAAAACACGCCGAATTGCGTTCGGTGCGATACACCGCCTGCAGGAGCGCGAAAGGTTCATGGGGCTCGTGCGTGGATTCACTTCACCCAGGTGACCGGAAAAACGAGGTGCGGGCAACAAAGCAGGAAGCCAAAACGATCGCTACGGCGACATCGTAGAGGTCGGTTCAGCACGCGCGCGTTAACGCAAGTCGCTCCAGTCGGTTTCACCAGGCGGACGAACGAATACCTCCTCGACTTGACGAACGATGCAACCGCGTAGCGTTTGACCGAGTCACATTCTGAGCATCGGTGTGAACCGCTAGTAAAATAAGAGTTCGACGAACAGATTTCTTTGCACGCTGACGGCAAACCTGAAATAATCCGGCTAGAGCTGTAATCATCGGACATCAATCCAACGGTTCGCACATGGCGCAAAAGTCGATATTGATCATAGATGATGAGTTCCTTCACCTAGAAGACCTAGAACAATCGCTAAGTAGGTCTTTCCCGACTTTCCGAATCGTCGGGACTTGCGATCCCACTGAAGCACTTAAACTCGTAAAGGCTGAGCGATTCGATCTCATAATCACCGACATGCGTTTTGGCGACGAGCGTCACGCGGGCTACGAGTTATTGCTCGTCTCAAAGCGGAAGAACCCCTCAGCTCAGATCATCGTCTATACGGGCTTTGCGACCATAGATTTAGCAGTCCGCTGCATCCGCGCAGGTTGCTACGATCTTATTCAGAAAGGAGCGAACAAAGATGGTCTCATTCGTTCCGCGCACCAAGCCGTAGAGATCGCAAGTTCAATCATAGACCGTGACTCACTCGCAGAGCGATTGATTTTGGCTGACTGGAATGCAATTGGCGAAGCGCACACCAACCAAGACAAGGGCTACGCACTTGAAAGTCTGATGTCTTCCCTTTTCAGGTCTATCCCGGGATGGCAGCGCATTGAAAGTCGCGTAACGACAAAAACGGAAGAAGTGGACCTCGTGGTCGTCAACGAATCGACGGCCGAGTTTTGGCGACGCTACCCGTCGTTCATTCTTGTCGAATGCAAATATTGGACGACTGATCGCGTCCCCGGACGCAATGAGTTCGATGCCTTCTATCAGAAGATATGCCGACGCGGCCCTGACGATTGCAGGCTAGGGTTCTTTGTTAGCATGAATGGCGTTGCATCAACATTTGAGACTGAACTCGATCGCATCGCGAAGGAGGCGACGACAATCGTGACCTTTTCACGCGATGACGTTTGGGACATGATTTGTAGCGAAAACCGTAATGAGTTCTTGATCCAAAAAATTTCCAATCGACTATTTGCCTAAGATGGTTTTGCGTATATCTGACGCTGGACCAGTCGAGACTGGCACAACGCTCACGCGTAGAAAGAATTTGGAAAACGTCGGTCACCAATAGATAAATCCCCGCGGGAGTCAATCATTTACCAATGATCTCAGACGATTTCCTGACTGACCTCCCATACGGAATCTACCGATCAACGCCAAATGGGCGTATCGAGTACGCAAATTCCGCGATCGCCTGTTTACTCGGGTATCAGTCTTCTGACCATTTGCTCAGCATCAACTCCCGTCACATTTATAAGGACCTTGCCGACCGTGAGGCCTGGCAAGAACTACTTGGATCCACGAGTGAAGGGACATTCGTAGAGTTCAAGACCACATGGCGACGAGCTGACCAAACTTTGATACGCGTTAAGGATGTAGGTCGTGCGATTCGGGTGTCGAACACGGTCGTGGCGTATGAAGGATTCGTCATTAACGCTTCTGAAGCACCAGAGATAGTTGGGCCTCTGCGGTCGCAAGATTCGCTGGATACGATTCTTGATTCGATTCCAATTCTTGTGACCAGGCAAAACCTCAACCTGCAGCTTGTGTGGGCAAACAAGGCATTCTGCCAAGCCGAAGTTGTGACTCTCGACGAACTGTGCGCTCCGTCGAACTCTGAGCCGATTCTCTATGACAGCGAGTTTTCCGCTCCGCACAAACAGACTGATGAAAACGTTCTGAGAACGGGCACACCTTTCTCTGGCGTTATCTCCGATATGCATGTGTTAAAGGTGCCGTTGTTTGCAGCTGATGGCCACACTGTTGTTGGAATTGAAAGATTCGCGTGGCACACCGAGCCTGAATACGATCTCGAAGGACTTATTCAGAAGGGCCGCTATAAACAGTTGCTAAGCTCACCCCTTACCGCTGTGTACGAGCACGATTCCCAGGGCAATTTTACGTTTGTGAATGACGCAGCAGTCCAGTTGATCGGCAGACTGCCGACAGAACTCCTCCAAAAAACCTTGTTCGATGTAGTCGATCCCGACTACGTTGCCATCGCTCGCGACCACGTGAGCGAGCTACTCGTTAGCGAGCGACCGGATGAGGCCGTGGCAACTTACGAACTTCAATTGTTAGGTGTAGACAATCGACGAATCCCAGTGGAATTGACCTCCCGAGTACTCATGCGAAATGGGCGCCCAGCTGGGATTATCGGCTACGTCCGTGATTTGACTCTCCGTGTTGAAGCGGAGCAGCGTCGGTTGAGCGAAGTACATCATCGCGTGAAGAATAACCTGCACACAATCAATGTGTTGCTTGAGCGAGAAAAAAACGCTGTGCGAGACAACAGCTTTGCGCAAGTGCTAAAAGACTGCCAAATGCGGGTGCTTGCGATCGCTGATCTTCACGAACAACTATACCGGTCAAATCGAGTTAGCAACGTAGCCGTTGCGGACTACGTACGGAGCTTAGCGCGAAAGCTGGTCCGAGCGTACGCACAGTCATGGCAGGATATCAATACAAGGGTAACCGTCGCCAATGAGCTCTACCTTAGTCTCGACGCGATGATCCCGATTGGCCTTGTATTGCAGGAATTGATATCCAATGCAATGAAACACGCTTTTCCGAGATCGCATCGTGATACCCGGCGCGGATCAATTATGATCAATCTGTCTCACGCGAGTACCCGCGGTCAGTATCAGCTGCAGGTTGTCGACTCCGGAGTGGGCATGCCATTTCAACCAGAGAGTCCTACGACGTTGGGCATGAAGCTAATCTTTGGGCTTGTAGAGCGGCAGCTCAATGGAAGTGCTCGGTTTGATAGCACGGGAGTGGGTACAAGTTTTTCTGCACATTTTTCTGATCCCTCGCCGATAGAACGCGGGGCTTACAACGGTGACTGATAACGATGCTACCCGTCCATCAAGAATATACGTCATCGACGATGAGTTCTTGCACGCATCTCTCGCGCAAATGACTTTGGCGGAAGCTGGCTGGGAGGTTGCTGGCTTTAGCTGTGATTGCCAGGTGGGCATTGCTATGGCTATTGAACACAACGCCGGTATTGTTCTTCTCGACATTCGATTTGGGCCTCATCACAGAATGGGTTTCGATGTTGCCAAGAAGCTTCGTTTTTCGGCCGCAAGGAACAATATCCCGCCGCCCTTTATTGTTTTCGTAACTGGGCACGGCGATGATGAAACGAGGGCTATTGCAGAAGGAATAGGAGGGTCGATGTATTTGGAGAAACCATTCTCAACAGAAACGTTGATTCGCTCAATCGACGAGGCTGAGTTGCTTTTTGAATTTTGGCGAAAGCGACAGGGCTAGCCGCCCCCTACTTTCGCAAGTTTAGCTGGACAAGCGTAGACGTACGCCAGAACCGTTGTTGGCGCGGGGATTAGTCTGAGGGATTTGTCTCGTTCCTCAAGGAGAAATCAAATGGCAAGACGTTTGGATGCCCGCAGGCTCAAGCTCTGGCGGCAGCGGTTGGGACGCTTTCGTCAATTCAAGTTGAGCGTTGGCCGAGTTTTGTCAATCTGAACAGATCTCGCAAGCTTCCTTCTATCATTGGCGGCGGAAACTCGATGATCGCAGGCCGCCTTCGACAAACTGGCATGCTCCCCAAGAATTGATCCAGCGGTCATGAAGATCGATGAGCCCACGGCACACACGAGGATCTTCGATGACCAGAAACCCTCGCAAATCCCGGTAGGTACGGCTTTTCTTGCTGCTCCATTCTCCATTCGAGGCGCGAGATCCACTCTCACGGAGGCTGCGGCGGTGAGTTGCACCGATGGCTTTCTTCGGACTTTGTACGTGCTCGCGGACCGGGTGGCCATGGGTGATTGCTCACCCATGGCTCCCACAGACCCGTACGTGCCCGCACTAGAGCATACGGTTCCTCGAATCATGGATTCGCTGCGTGTCTGAACTCGGAGCGAACGGCGCGCGCACGGACCAGAGGGTAACGTCGCAGTATTGCCTTGAATTTCTCCCACGTCAGTGTGCGAATGCGATTGCGGCGATTAAGCCACTTTCGCCATCGTCGCTCCACTTCGCGGTGAAATCGTGTCAATGCTGCTGAGTTCCCTGTAATACCGTAATACGCGTCATGCCCGCGTAGCTTTTGGTTCAGTTTCTGCTGTTGCTCGCTGACCGGTAAGTGCCGGTTCGAGCGGCGGCCAACGGGCTGCATTCCCAATTTTCGAGCGGCAGGAGGCCCTGCAAGAAGCCACTTTCACCGGCTGTCGGCTGGTGAGGGAGCCCGCATTGATGCAGAAGGTCGACGGCTAAGGAGTCGTCACCATGTCTACCAGTCTCGAAACTGTCGTCGTGAACTACCTGGAAGCCAAGAAGCTGTCCGGTGGAACCCGGAAAGAATATAGATCCACTCTTGCAAAGTGGCTCACCTGGGAAGGATGCGTCGACGTAGACAAGATCGAGAGAACGCATTTTCGGGAATTTCTGGATCACGTTTACGACAAGGCAGTTGAGAATGGCGGGACGAATCCAGGCCGAACAGCAAACAAAGCACGCGAGCATTTGCGGGCAATTCTGTCTTGGGCATGGGAGCAGGATTTTATTGAAGAACTTCCGCGATTTCCAAAGCCGAAGCCACAACGGGATGTGGCCGGTCGTCACTATCTGACCAAATCCGATCTCAACGCACTGTATTTCGCCACTTATCAACTTCCGCGTCCACGTGGCTGGAAGCATGCCGTCACCGTCGGCCATCATTGGCGAGCTGCACTCGTTGTGTTTTTCAACTACGGCGTTGATACAGGAACAGTCTTTCGGTGTGCCGGATTTCATGAACCGATCTTGTGGCGACACGTGACTTGGCAGCCAGAACCGCCGAACGGTCAGGGCAACGAATCTCGTCACGGCTGGCTCTACTATCGTCGTGTGAAGACTCAAAAACAGTTTTATCGACCGATGAATCGAGTCGTGCATACGCACCTGAAGAGTATTCGACCAGGCTCAGCTCAGCCGGATGCCGCAGTGTTCGCTGGCGGCACTTCTCGACCCAACCAGCAGTTTCAGCTCCTATGCGATTTGGCAGGCGTCAAGCCAAAGCAAGATGTGGAAACCGGCGATGAACGTCCTTGGGTTTTGAAGGATCTCCGCAAAACGTGTGCGACTTACTACGACGAGCACATGCCGGAATCGTCGATTGAGATTCTCGGGCACTCAGTTGGCGGCGTAACATACCGGCATTACGCCCATCGCGATCCGCTGGCCTTCAAAGCGATCATGACACTCCCGCAGCCCACGGCGTTTAACGCACTGGCACAAGGATTTGAAGGCGAGTGCCCATGCTGTCGCCGGAAGTTCCCACAAGCGTAAAATCATTGGCCTCCGAGTGGCATCTTAGCGCGAATCTGCTGAGGTGCCGCGGAGCCATGGTTGTGCGTACGTTGGAGAACTACGCTCCAGGACACAAATCCGTCATCGTGTGGAATCTAGAAATGAGAACATGCTCCTCCGTACTCGTATGCGTAATAGCATTCGCTGATCCCACAACGGTGCTCGCCCAGGCACCCATTCATCTTGACGGCGAGTTCGGGGACTGGGACACCCTGACTGCCGCTACCGTTAGCGATCCAACCGACGATGCGACTGGTGCGTTTGATCTGTCGCGTGTGTCGGCAGTCGTGGATGGCAAAACGATCTACGTCCGGTTCGACACGCAGAAGCCACTCAACCTCCAGAGTGGACCAAGCGCCGACGGCACATTGCGGTTACAGATCGATCTGAACGATGACCGCCGACTGGTCGTGGACCTTAGGAAACGCCAGGCCCTCCTCACCACGAGTGACTCAACCAGCACAATGGTTTGGCGGGACATTCGCTTCGCAGCACTGCCGACATACGCGGCGACTGACTTTGAACTGCGGCTGGACCTTAGCGCTACTGGTGTCGGCGAAGGGGATGACATACGCCTTAGTTTCGAGGGTTCTGATGAGCTCTCTGAGTCAATTCTGTTGACGATGGAAAGTGGGAATGCGCGCACGATCCCACCTGTCGACACTAGCTCACCTTCCAATAGCATACGCCTTGCCAGCTTGAACACTCTCAACCAAGGTTGTGCTTCGCCCGAACGCTCTCTTTCGATCAAGAAGTTGTTCGACTTCGCGGACGCAGATGTGTACTGCTTCAATGAAGCACTCCGCGAGGACACTTTCCGAACGACTTGTTACGACGTACTTCCAGCAAAGCTGGCCAAGTCCAACAACGTCCACTGGGCTGCAACGTGTGGCATCGTTTCTCGTTTTCCGTTAACCCCGCTCGCATTCAAGTGCCAGGAGGCAGCCGCATTGATCGATTTACCGGGAGATAGGAAGCTTGTTGTCGTCTCCGTGCACTTCAAGTGCTGCGGATTTGTTGGTAGTGACGAAGATAAAACGCGTCTCAAGGAGGTCGAATTGCTTCTGTCTGACCTCAAGCGGATACGAAATGGCGAATTTGGTCGGGATGCGGCAAAGGCGGGCGTTGTTGTCTTGGGCGACTTCAATCTGGTTGGATCACGAAAGCCACTCGACATGGTCAATGAGGCCGGGCTCAAGGACTTGATGCTCAGATCCCCAATTGACGGATCCGCAATGACGTGGATGGGCATCACTGGAAGAGAATCCTTCTGGCCAGGCCGCCTTGACTATGCGACCGTAGACACTGAACGGCTGAGACCGATGGGTGGCTTCGTGATCAATTCGGAGCATCTAGATCAGCTCCGCCAAGAGCCGTCACCAACGAGTCGAGCAAGTGACCATTCCATGCTCGTAGTGGATATCGAGCCGCTGTGAAGCTGATTGCCGGGGCTTTCGCGTTTGGAGCGACATCTGCTCGCTAATCTACTGAGGTGATGACACCGATGCAGCGAATGGGCAGTATGTTCTGAGTTCGGGTGGTCCAACCGCTGTCAGTTGATTTGGTTTTTCGGGAACATCACTGTGGCGTGGTTCCCTCCATTACAATTGAAAGGTGCTAGAGGATTAGATCATTCACTCTGGCTGGGGTTCACAAAGATCGATAATGGAAACACATCAAGAAGATCGTGGCACAAGGAGCACGCGAGCGTTTGCTTCTACCATTTCGCGTCGCGCCATGCTGAGCAAGGTGGGAGCCGCTGCCGCAGCACCGTTGGCAATCGCCTCGGACGGAACTTGGAAACCGAAGCGGGAAAAGAATCCGACGAGGTCGAGATAGATACGCAGTCGACTTATCTCCTGCGAGCAGCCGCGCAGGTCCACTGCCTTCGAGCATGTGAAAGTGTCACCGTCATGAAAGCCCATTGCCTTCTTGCCTCCCTGATTCTCGTTGCAAACGCCTTGCCACTAGTCGGAGCGGACCGCCCACCCAACGTCCTGATTTTTCTGATGGACGACATGGGCTACGGCGATGTGCGCGCTTTGAACCCCGGTGGGGCCGGTTTCGCCACGCCGAACCTGGATGCGCTCGTGGCAAAGGGAGTCACCTTTACGCAAGCTCATTCGTCCGCTTCGGTGTGCGCTCCAACTCGCTACGCGTTGCTCACGGGCAACCACGTTTATCGGGGGCGTTTGCCGGGCGGAACCTGGTCTCATTTCGAGGGGAGCCAGATTTTGTTAGGACAGCAGACGATCGCAGATCGGTTGCGAGACGTGGGATATACCACTGCCTTCTTCGGAAAGGGGCACCTCGGTTCGACCTTTCTCCGAGAGGACGGCACACCCGCGAAAGACTTCGGCGACGCGGATCTCTCGCAGCGTTTTCAAGATGGCCCCCGCGATCACGGCTTCGACTATTCACTCACCTTGCCAGCGGGCATTCAGTCGGAACCCTACGCATTTTTCCAGAACGATCGGCTGACGCGTTGGAACAATGATCGCATGACGTGGGAATCCTTTGAGAACGATACGGAGGCTCGACAACACTTTCGCAGGGAAAAACGTGGCAAGAAAAAATCGGTGTACGCGATGGACAACTGGAGCACCGAGACGGTCGGACCGCTGCTCTTGCGTGACGCTCTTGGCTTTATAGATCGTCACGTTGCCGAAAAGGGGCAGGAACAACCCTTTTTCATTCATTACTGCTCGCAAGCAGGGCATTCACCCTACGCCCCTCCCGTCGCGTTCAATCCGAACGATCCACTGAACACCAGTCAACTCGCTGCCCCCGGTGCAATTGCTATCGCTGGACAGACGGTCAACAAGCGGACGGACATGATCTTGGAAGGCGATGTCGCGCTGGGTCTGTTCATCGAAAAACTTAAGGATTTAGGGATTTTGGAAGACACCCTGATTCTGTTCACTAGCGATAACGGCGCAGCGGTTGGCCCCAGTTCGACCTGGTCGAATCCGATCTACCGGGACGTCAAAGACGATATCCCATACGGGGGGAATCGTTTGGAGGTGAGTGCGCGGAATCCCCAACTGATTCATCGAGATGCGCAAGGTGTCGCGGACGATGGAAGTCCGCTGCGTGGTGAAAAGGGCTTCGTCTACGAAGGCGGGCACCGTATTCCCTTCATTGTCCGCTGGGATAAGGGGATCCCAGCAAATCAAGTGGTGCGTGATCAGCTCATCGCGTTGCACGATGTTTTCGCCACGATCGCCACGATCGCGGGCGCGAAGGTGGACGCAGATCAAGCTCATGACAGCTATGACTTTTCCAAAGTCTGGCAGACTCCAGCGGCCAATCATCCGCTCGTCCGCACCTCTCTCTTCATCCAATCCAACCGACCGTGGGAACAGAACAACAAGAAAATCAACAACACCTGGGCGGCCTACCAGGCCACACAACCCTCGTCGGATTCGATCGATCTGTGGAAGGGAGTGCTGGAAACCAACACTCGCCAACCGCATGGAAAAGCCAAGGCCCATGGCGTCGAACTCTTTCACCTCACGAAGGATCCTTCGGAAAGCAACAGCCTCAACGATGCATCGCGACTCAAAGCGATCGAACGTCAGTTTCGCACTCAGTCGAACCAGCCCCGCACTGCGCCCTGACGATCAGCAACGATCATTTAAAATCAACCTGGCCCCTCTTAAAAAGTACCGGATATCAGAATGAAGTTTTTGAAAGCCGGATTACCGGAAACGATCATTCTGAAAGACGACGAGACCTACTGGCCGCCAACGCCCATCGTGGGTGGCGGATCGCGGGTGACAACCAATGGTCCGGGTCCTGCCGCTAGGAATATGAACACCTATTTCTGGCGTAAATATCGAGACATTTCTAAACCGGAATGCCGAAAACGAGCGTGATGCTCGGAGAGCCCCTCTATCTGGGCTAGTCCGTGTCATCGGGTTCGAGTTTCTTCCAAGCTCCAAGCACGTACTCGCCGACGTCATCCTCGACTTCAATGTCAAACGGATTTCGCCTGTCTTCCAGCGAATCATACTCGTTCTTGAGCATATTCGGACGAAAGAGAAGGTCGTGTCCAGCGACAATACGAAACCCTAAGCTTGCGAGCTCTTTGTCGGACAAATCGGTCTCCCCTTTCCACATTACCGTCGCCGAGTCAGTTCCAAACAATCCGCAAACATGGTCGAGGATGTACCGCTGCCAGTCGCGAAGACAAGGGTGAAATACAGATTGGTAGACAAAGAGAATGCTGTGGACTGGTTCGTCGAATCCGAAGTCACGCCGAATCTCTGCACTGTTTACTCCTGGCTCAATGATCGCCGAGTAAACGTGCTCCCAACCGGCTGAGTCCGCATCACAAACTTCGTAAAGATGCTGCCTTGAGACTTCCGCCCGAACAATGTCCAGGTAGTCCAAAGCGATTCTTGCAACGATGACTTCCTCATCCGTCTCGGATGAACAGATGATGTCGATGACGTATGGCCGAATAAAATCATCCGGTTCAGTCACATGGGGGTAGTATCGAAACTTGCAGTCAAAACGCATGCTTTTACCTGGGGTGCCCGCAGGTATCAGTGTCCTTTTTGCGTTTGGTCTGCACAATCCCTGGGAAGGCTACTCGGCGAGCAGGTCGATTGCTGACTTGCGAGTGTTGGGGTGAAGGTGACGGTATCGTTCCCTCATCTCTTCCGTCTGATGTCCCATCCAGAGGTCGATGATTCTTTGGTCGACTCCCTTGGAGGCCAAGTTAGATGCGAATGAATGACGAAAGACGTGGTATCCCTTCAGTTTCTCCCATCGGCTTTTCTGAAGCGTTCGTTCGAAATGGTCACGAGCTTGATTTGCCGTGAGACCTTTCGGAGCAGCGTCGGTGCTTGGCAAACAAAAGGTATGCTGCCCACCGGGATGATTTGCGAGCCAGTCTTGCATCACATCAACCAAGGGCTCCGCTAAATCGATTCGTCGGAAGGTAATGGACTTGTCTTTGCTTCTTTTCTTTTCGCGAATCAGGACCGTTCGACTCTCCAGGTCAAAATCATCGATGAGAGACCGCATCATTTCACTTCGTCGCACACCGGTGTATGCAACGAAAAACAGCATTGGATAAATGAAGTGATATCTTGCAGTCTCTTTGGCATGTCGGAGCAGCTCGGCAATTTCCTCAGTCGAGAGATAAAGGCACTCCCAGAGGTCGGCGACTTCATTGTCACTGAGCCCGCCTCGTTCGATTCGTGTTTCTATCTCGGCCCAAGTCATGAATGGCGGCTTTTGGTCGCGTTTGCCAAAGATAAGTCCTTGAGTGGGAGCTTCACCGAGTGCGAACTCGTTTTTTGCCCAGTTCCAGATGATGCGAAACGTGACGATTTCTTGTTTGACGGTATCTGGACTGATGCAGCGAGTTCCCCTTTTCTCTTTCAGGCGTTTCCCTACGTAGCGTTGCAGGTCTCCGTGAGCAGTCGCTTGGATGGCTTTGTTGACAGGCAACAATCGGAGGAGATGTTTGATGTGAGTTTCTTCCGTCTTGATAGTCGATGGCTCCTTGGCACCATCGATTCTCCGTTCTTGGTAAAGCTCGAATAGCCTCTTGAGTGAGACAAGGTTCTTGGCAGACGCAGGTTTTTGTTTGTGCTTGCCATCGCTGAGAATGAATGCACCAGGCTCTGCATCGGCTGGGATTTCGAGGCGTCCCTGCTCGATGAGCCGGAGTGTTTCTTCAACGCGTCCGAGAATCGAACGAGCGACTTTTCGGTCTTGGGTTTTGATGGAGCGAAAGAACTGCCGACCACCGAAACGGAAGCGGATGCGAAAGACTTTGGATGTTGGGTGTTGCTCAAGACTAGCCACGTATTCGACTCCGGTAAGTAGGTGTCGAATCGTACGCATCTGCTTGCTTGAGCGCCAGCGATGCAAGCGCAATGTGAGCCCAATCGTGTGCTACTTTTGTGCTATCTCGCACGGTCAGGGCAAAAAAGAAACCGCAGCAAATCTCGATTTACCACGGTTTTTTTCAGTGCGGATGAGAGGATTTGAACCTCCACGTCCGTAATGGACACTAGAACCTGAATCTAGCGCGTCTGCCAGTTCCGCCACATCCGCTTTTGCGCTCCATCGGTGGGCTGGGGTTTGTCTGTCTTAGGAGAAACCGATGGTGGTGGTGGGGTTCACCTGCCTTGCTCTCTCCGGTTGCCAGCTTGATGGAGTAGACATCGCGAAGAATAAGGTTTTGGATGGATCGAGGCAAGGATGGCTGGCGGCCGGGCTCGGGAAGAAGTTGATTCCTGGGTGGTAGCGGAAGTCGCCGAGAGTCGCCAAGACTTTCGGCGCTCGCCGAAACGCTTGGCGAGTTTCGCTACCCTGGGGCCCAGCACAAAACCAACCGATTCGGGTGCCTCCGGTCTGAACTGGCTTTGCGGGAAATCTTGGGTTGCGTCAGACTACTCGCTGTGGCAGCTCTCCCCGAATTGCGGAAATCGATGCGACTTCATTGTTTAGGCACCGTCGGATACCACCCCAACGATTCACGCCATACCTCTTGCTACTTTCTTCCCGAATCGGGAATCGTGCTCGATGCCGGCACTGGGATTTATCGGCTGGCGCCGTTGGTTCGGACCGATCGGCTGGACGTGCTGCTGAGCCATGCCCATCTGGATCACACCGTCGGGTTAACCTTCTTTCTGGACGTGCTTTACAAGTGTTCGGTGAAGAAGCTGCGGATTTGGGGCGAATCGGCAAAGATCGATGCGGTTCGTCATCATCTTTTTCATGAGCTGATTTTTCCTTCGCCGCTGGAGGCGGAGTGGATCGCAATCGACCGGCAGCCCGAATTTCAGATCGGGGATGCCACCGTCTCCTGGCGGCCTCAGGATCATCCTGGCGGGTCGGTCGCCTATCGGCTCGATTGGCCCGACCATCCGAAGCGGTTGATCTACGCGACCGACACGCGGGGCGACACCTCGGCCGACCATGCGGAGTGGTCTCGGCGTGCCGATCTATTGATGCACGAGTGCTATTTTCGAGACTCGGCCGAAGATTGGGCTCGCAAGACCGGGCACAGCTGGACCGGCCGAGTCGCGGAGGTTGCGGGGCTGTCGCAACCGGCGAAGCTGCTGGTCACCCACATCAATCCTCTGGAAGATGCCACAGACCCGGTCGATCTCGATTCGATTCGGCGGCAGGTCGGCTGTGAAGTGATCCTGGCCGAGGATGGTCGGGAGGTCGATTTCTGAGAAATCGGCCGAGTAGCGGCAACGAGTTTGAAGGGTTTTCCAGACGTCTTGTACCAAGCTCTGGTGGGCTGAACCGAATCGGTTGCCAAGGTGTCACAAGCAGCAAGGCAGAACGGGTGCCGGCTGATTTGCGGATTTCGGGCTTGGTAATTCGGGCCTGGTGCAGAAAAAGCGGGCAATTCCGTCTTGTCGCAGACCGCCGGATCGCTACACTCTGCCCTTCCGAGCCTCCGGAATAAACGGGGAGAAATCTTGGATCAGGGGAGGTCCAATTTCGTCCTCGATGCAACAGATGAGACCGGATAGGACGCCGCCAGCGTAGCTCAGTTGGCAGAGCAGCTGATTTGTAATCAGCCGGTCGTGGGTTCGAATCCCTCCGCTGGCTCTGATCCGCGAAAAACAGCACAATCAGGAGAGAAAGCAGAAAAGCCGATTCGCATCCATTGGAACTGGATTTTTGGGGGTTTGCCCGAGTGGTTAAAGGGGGCGGACTGTAAATCCGTTGGCTACGCCTACACAGGTTCGAATCCTGTAGCCCCCACTTTGGAAATTGGATGTGAGCAGGGTGAAGAAAGAAATTTCACTCCCCCACCCAAGTCCGCTCGCGGGTGTAGCTCAATGGTAGAGCAGCAGCCTTCCAAGCTGAATACGAGGGTTCGATTCCCTTCACCCGCTTTTTTGCCGAAGTTACCAATGCAATTGAGCTGCCTGCGACCGGGTAGCGGAGCAGATTCGTCCTAGAATGCTCCCCCTCCCAGCCGCTGGACAGGCTGCTGTAGCTCAGTGGTAGAGCACATCCTTGGTAAGGATGAGGTCATGGGTTCAAGTCCCATCAGCAGCTTTTTTTTGAGCTGGCCAATTGCAAGCCGGGAAACATTCGGCAACAACTTACGTTTCGCCATGCGACAAGGCCGCCCTTCGGGAGTGGGGCTGCCATCGGGATTTGGCGAGAACACAATACATACCATCCTTTCCCGCGGTGGGAATTGGATGTTTCCTATCGTTTCGATTCTTTGTTGAACGAGTTTTGACCATTGCGGCCAAGTGATTGGCGAATCAACCGTGGGTGTGAACGCGGTCGCCGGCTACTTGGGCTGACACGGAGCGTATCTCTGTTCAGTAGCGGCACGGTCAGTTGCAGGTGAAAAAGAGAAATGGCTAAGGCAACTTTTGAACGGACCAAGCCCCACGTTAACGTCGGCACCATCGGCCACATTGACCACGGCAAAACAACCACCACCGGGGCCATCCTTGCGGTGCAAGCCGCCAAGGGACTGGCTGAGGCAAAGGGCTACGCGGATATCGCCAAGGGTGGCACGGTCCGTGACGAGACCAAAACAGTGACGATCGCTGTGGCGCACGTCGAATACGAAACCGATAAGCGTCACTACGCTCATATCGACTGCCCCGGCCACGCCGACTTTATCAAGAACATGATCACGGGTGCCGCCCAGATGGACGGCGCGATCCTGGTCGTTTCGGCTGCCGACGGTCCGATGCCGCAAACCAAGGAGCACGTTCTGCTTGCTCGTCAGGTCGGCGTCCCCTACATCGTGGTATTCCTGAACAAGTGCGACCTGGTCGACGACGAGGAACTGCTGGAACTGGTGGAATTGGAAGCTCGCGAATTGCTCAGCAAGTACGACTTCCCTGGCGACGACGTTCCCGTTGTTCACGGTTCGGCGCTGCCGGCCTACAACAATCCCGCCGATCCGGAAGCCAGCAAGTGCATCAGCGAGTTGATGGATGCGCTGGACGAGAACATTCCCGATCCAGTGCGTGAAGACGACAAACCGTTTTTGATGGCAATCGAAGACGTCTTCTCGATCGAAGGTCGTGGTACAGTTGCCACGGGCCGAATCGAGCGCGGTGTCATCAAGGTTGGCGAAGAAGTTGAGATCGTCGGCTTGAAGGAATCGGCCAAGACGACCTGCACGGGCGTCGAGATGTTCCGCAAGGAAATGGAGTCGGGCCAGGCGGGGGACAACGTCGGCTGCCTGCTGCGTGGTATCAAACGTGAAGAGATCGAGCGCGGTCAGGTGCTGGCCAAGCCGGGCAGCATCACGCCTCACACCAAGTTCGAGGCGGAGGTTTACTGCCTGAGCAAGGACGAGGGTGGACGCCACACGCCGTTTTTCAGCGGTTATCGCCCGCAGTTCTACTTCCGCACCACCGACGTCACCGGCACGGCCAACCTGGTCGACGCCGAAATGTGCATGCCGGGTGACAACGTCAAGGTCAGCGTCGAACTGCACAAGCCGATCGCGATGGACGATGGAGTCCGATTCGCGATTCGCGAGGGCGGTCGCACGGTGGGATCGGGCATCGTTTCCAAGATTGTCGAGTAAATCTCAATAAAAAGTTACCCACTTTTCCATGGCCAGCGGGACCCCCATCCCGTCGAAACGATTGTGGAGCCCCGACCACAGCAACGTCGGGGCCGGAGCACCACTGCCTTTTTTCGAGTCAGAAGTGCTTCCTGAGCCACTTTCGGCGACGGCGAAAACGGAGTCCCCGTTGGTCATTGGTTTTTTTGGGCAATTCCTGTACCATTTCGGGATTCAACCAAGAGTCGCGTCTTCAGCACGAAGCTCTGAAGGTAAGGAAAGGTTTTCCCATCCACCAAGGGGTGTAGCTCAATTGGCAGAGCACTGGTTTCCAAAACCAGCGGTTGCGGGTTCAAGTCCCTCCGCCCCTGCTTTCACCCCACCGAGTGAGCCTCGGCAAAAGAAAACGACGCTCATACGTGGCCCAAAGTCGCGCGAGCTTGGCAAACCCATGGAACGAAACCGAACAAGATCAACCAACCTTTGACCGTTACGGACGGCGGTCGAAATCACTTTTTGTGTACTGAACAGGAGCGGACGGGTGTCTCGAGACATAGCAGGATCTAACAGCGCCCCGCTGACATCGGAACTGTTTCAAACTTCCGTTTACAAACCGAACCAGGGACGGATTGTTCGTCAGCTGACCGCGCTGACGATCTGGGTCATTGTCGCGCTGGGTTGCTGGAGTCTGTATGGCTCGCTTCGCGGGGTGTTCGAGGCCGACTCGTACATGATCCCCGGTATTCCCGCCGTATTGCTGGCCGCCGGACTGTGGTTCGGCTATCGAGTCGTCAACTGGCCGCGGTTCGCCGATTTTCTGATCGCCGTCGAAGCGGAGATGAACAAGGTCACTTGGCCCAGCAAGGATGAGTTGATCCGCGCAGCCATCGTCGTCATGTTCACGATCTTTTTCCTGGCATCCGCTTTGTTCTTGTTCGATATCATTTGGCAAGCTTTCTTCAACGCGATTGGCGTGACAAGCTGACGTGACCGTCGCGACTTTCAACCTCACTTGCCGCACTCGGTGAAAACGTGAATCAAGCTGACACTTCCCAAAATACCCCCAAGCCTGAAGAACCCGCGCCGCAAGCCGCAACTGAGGATTTGGTCACCGACGAAGCAAGGGAAGCCGAGGAGGCGACTGCTTCGGCCGCTGAGCCTCTGTCTGAAAGCGCGGATGAATCGGCAGATGCGGACGTGTCGGCGGAAGCGACCGAAGATAACGCTTCCGAACCTGCCGAGGCCGAATCGGATGCTGGCGAGGTTTTGGAAATGGAAACCGAAACCGAACCGGAGCCTGCCGCGGTCGAGCCACCGCCCCCCGCTCCCGCACCGCCGCCTCCGGCGCCCGCGCCAGCCACCCCTGCTACCGCTCCTGAAGAGGAAGACGAAGCGGTCATGGATTGGTACATCTTGAAGGTCGCCTTCAACCGCGAAGAATCGATCGCCGATGCGCTTCGCAAGCGAGTCAAGATGGAAGGGATGGATGAGTTCTTTGGTGAAATCGTCGTGCCGACCGAAGACGTGGCGACTTTCACCCGCGACGGAAAACGCCGGATCAGCAAACGCAAGTTGCTGCCCGGTTACATCATGGTCAACATGATCATCAACGATGACACTTGGTTCCTGGTTCGCGAGACAAACGGGATCAGTGACTTCACCGGCGCCGCCGGCAAGCCGATGCCAATGGAACCGTCCGATATCGAACGGTTCGTGAAGAAACCGGATGTCGAAGACGAAGAAGAAGCCCCCATCAAAACAGCCATTCCGTTCAAAGTGGGCGATCGAGTCCGCGTCAAGGAAGGGAATTTCGAGAACCAGGAAGGCGATGTCGACGCTGTGGACGAAGCCAATGGCCGAGTCACGGTGATCATCAACATTTTTGGCCGCAGCGTGCCCATGGAACTCGATCACTGGCAGGTCGAACCTTTGTAGTGATCCGCGGCGTGAAGGGTCCCAGTATCGACTGGATAACGCAAACAACTAAAACTGAAATCAAAACTCATTTTTCACCATCATGGCAAAGCAAGTAACTGGTCAGGCAAAGTTTCAAGTTCCCGGCGGACAGGCGACTCCCGCTCCTCCGGTCGGTACGTCGCTCGGTAAGTTTGGCGTGAACTTGGGACAATTCGTTCAGGCGTTCAACGACCGCACTAAGGAGTACAACGGCACTCCGATTCCTGTCATCGTGACGGTCTATAACGACCGCAGCTTTGACTTCATCACCAAGAGCCCGCCGGCCGCATCGATGCTGAAGCAGGCTGCCGGAATCGCCAAAGGCAGCGGTGTTCCGAACCGGGACAAGGTCGCCAAGGTCACTCGCGCCCAGTGCGAAGAGATCGCTCAAAAGAAAATGGCTGACTTGAATGCTCGCAGTATCGATCAAGCAGCGCGGATGATCGAGGGAACGGCCCGCAGCATGGGCATCGAAGTCGAAGGCTAGCCATCGTAGCGCGCGGCGGTCCCCGCCGTCGGTCACGACCAAGACGGTCGTGCTACGAGCCTTGCTTGTCTATGCTTATCGACATTCCCATGCCCGATTCGCTGGCGACGCAGCCATCGGGCCTTGCCGCCGAACTGATTGCCGAAGCCCACCAGAGAGTGGAGTTGTTCACGCGGTCACATCGCCCTCGAATCGACAATTTCGTGGTCTGCGATTTTTCGTTGGTCGATTCGGCGCTACGATGGATCGTCGACCAGGACCTGTTGTGTGGCGAGTCTTTCTGTGAGTGGGGCAGTGGGTTTGGCGTTGCCACGCTGCTGGCAGCGCTGCACGACCTGGACGCCTGCGGGGTGGAGATTGAACAGGATCTGGTCACGCAATCGCAGCAGCTTGCCGAAGATTTCGAGATCGAGGCGAAATTTGCTTGCGGTAGCTTCATCCCCGATAGGGGCGAAGACACGATCGAGTTGCTTCGCGAGATCGAGCACGTGGAGACCGACAGTCCGAGCGGTTACGACGAATTGGAGATGGAGATCGTCGACTTCGATCTCTTCTTTGCGTTCCCCTGGCCAGGCGAACACCATTTCTTCGAAGCGATCTTCGACCGTTTCGCTGCCGACGGTGCACTGCTGCTGACCTACCAGGGAATCGAGCAACTTCGCCTGCAGCGCCGCCAGTCGTAGCAGCGTCTCTCTCACCCACCGAGTCGCAGGCCGTAGCAAGCAAACCCTTACCGTGCCGGAACTTCGGTCGCCTGCGGGAAGTTTTTTCGTCTCCCGCGCTGCGCGCAAGCACGAGCCGGCCCCGCGCAGTGACGGCATAGTTTTGCGACCTCCGGTCCGGCCTACACGAATAATCCGGGCTAGTCGTAGCGGCGTCTCTCTCACCCACCGAGTCCGACTCGTCGGTACACTGGTTGCGGGAGAATCGGATGCGCAAAGAACATGTTTTTCTTTCCTACTGCCGAGACAACTCGCCCGAAGTATCGCGATTGCGAGACGCTTTGGTCGCTAGTGGCGAATCGGTGTGGTGGGATCGCGATATTCTGCCGGGTCAAGATTGGAAATTGGCCATTCGGCTGGCGATGCAGAAAGCCTATGTCGTTTTGTTCTGCATCTCTCACGAAACCGAGTCCCGGACGACTTCGGGAATGTACTCGGAGATCCTGGATGCCATCGATGCTTATCGCCAATACGCACCGGGAAGCGTTTTTCTGATTCCCGTTCGCCTTTCCGATTGCACGATCCCGCCGATCGAAATCGATGCCACCCGATCGCTGGACCGACTTCAAACAATCGATCTCTTCACGTCAGCCACCTGGCAACACGACCTGGCCCGGTTGGTGCAGGCGATTCGATCGTCTCCCGGTCATCCCTCGGCCGGCACAGCAGGCGCAGCTCCCCCAACCACCAGCCGACAAACCAATCCGGCGATCACCAAGGGAGTTCGCCAGCTGCGACAAGGTTCCTATTCCTTGGCTCAAAAAACATTCCTGCGTCTGATGGAAGAACAGGAAGATTGCCCGGAAGCTTACTACTACGGGGCGATTTGTCTGCTGCAGGGAAAGCCGCCGCAGTCGGCAACGCTGAAGACCGCGCGGCAAGCCGAAGCGATGGCGGTTGAGGCACAAGAGCTTTCACCCGGCCAAGGCCGATTCGACTTGCTGTTGGCTGCGATCCGACACCACTTTTACGGAACACACGGACTGCGCTGCGACCCGCCCTTTGCGGACGAGCTGCTGGAATCGGCCCAGCGAAAAGGGGTCGCGACGGAAGAGATGGAAGAGCTTTACTCGCTGCTAAAAATCGACGGAAGCTTTGATTGATCTGCAAACAGGTTTGTCGCAACCAGGATGAACGTCGCCAATGTTGTCAAAACGGAATCGGGTTCGAATCAAATACTATTTCATCGGGCCCAGCCGGCGCTACCGAGGCATCTTCTGGATCGGCGCGTCGGTTTTACTCGTTGCTTTCTTGATAGCCGCGCTCCCCGAACTTCGGCGTTCGGTTTTCGAGTTTGTTCGCCAAGGCACCAGCGGGGCGGTGGATCCAAGCCTGGTTCTATTGGGGGTGGGAGCCATTGGCGCTACCACAAGCCTCTACGCGATCTTGGCAAGGATCGGCATCTACTTTCGCACCCCTTCGCATCGCAAGATCGATCGCTGGTACGCTCTCGATCGCGATGCCCTCTTCGAACGTGGGCTGCAGAAATCAGGCATCACCGAGGCGGATTTGATTGGCGAAAAACAAGTATTGATCTATGGGCAACCAGCGCTCGATTTGGACGTGAATCAGTACTATCGGGTAGGTCGCGATCAAGTGGTTCGGTTTTCGCACACCGAGGTGAGCACGCTGTACTTTACCGAGGATGAACTGCTGATCTATGAATGTGTCTTGGACCACCTGACCGGTAAGCCGTTGAACGAAGCAACACACGAGTTCTTTTATCGCTTCGTTGCCGGTGTTTCGATCATGACGCAAAGTGGGCAAGTGCAACTGCACGGAAAAGACGAACCGATTCAGTGGAACGATGTGAAGTCGTTTTCGCTGGCGATATCGGGCACGGACGCGATCTGCGTGACGCTGGGCGATCTTGAACCGATCAAGGAACTTGGCGGCAAGATTCCACCGTCCGACGTCGACAAAGCGATCGCCAGCGTGCGGAAGATGATCCGCGACAAAAATGCGACAAGCTAAATCCGCATCACGTGCAACCGACCGTCGGTGGAACCGAAGGCGACTTCCGAGTGATTGGTTGGATGGACGCCGGCCGCGTAAAGCCAGCCGTCGGTCACTTCGATCGTGTCGATCACTTGGACGGTAACGGGGTTGATCAGGCGAGCTTTTCCGTCTCGGCAACCGGCAATGATTTTCTCGCCGTCGGCAAGCCAGGCGATGCAGAGTGGTTCGCTTGGCAAGCGGATGAATCGCACCATCCGCCCGATGGTCGGTTGCCAGAAACGGACTGTCAGGTCCGCCGAAGCGGAGGCAACCATCGGCAATCCGCTCTTCAGCGGTTTCAATGCCAGCGCGTGAACGTCGCGCGAATGATTGTGTAACGTTCGGATGCTCTGGCCCGATTGCCCATCCCAAACTCGTAGCGTTTGGTCTCGCGATGCACTGACAATTGTCTTGCCGTCGGGAAGAAAGATCGAGGCGAGTACGGCGCGGGAGTGTTTGGTGAACCGGGTGGAAGGTTTTTGGGCATCCTTGTCAAAAACAGCACAGACTTCGTCGGCGGAAGCGGAAACCCAACGTGAGCCGTTGGGTGCATAGTCAAACCCGTAAATCAGATCGCTTCCAAATTGCAGCTGGCTGCGGCGGTTTCCGCTGGGCCAATCCAAAAACTCAATCACTCCCGATTCCGCCGGAATTCCACCAGCCACCGCCAGGCTCTTGCCATCGGGTGAAAACTGCAAGTGATGAATGTTCTCGACGCCGGTGGAAAGGTGCCGAAGCTGTTGGCCCGATTCGACATCGCGAACCGACACACCCGCCTGAGATCCGGCGAGAACCGACTTGCCGTCGGGAGCAAACACGACCGCGGCAATGGGCGGCATCCTGCCGGTCGCTGGCGCCGCGTGCAGAACCGAGCCGGCAAAGGCTGCTGCGATGGCGGCGCGTCGTGGCAACTTCAGCGTCACGCGACCAACTCGCCGATCAACGAACCATCGCGATTGATTTGCACTGGTCGGCCATCGCTGGTGTGCAACTCGCGATCGGGCCGAATTCCCAGCAAGTGATAGATCGTCCAGGCCAAATCGGCGGGAGTGACGGGCCGGTCGGCGGGTCGTTCCCCGTGCGAATCGGACTTACCGACGATCTGGCCACCACGAATTCCTCCGCCGGCCAAAGCGACACTAAACGCGCGAGGCCAATGATCACGTCCGCCACGCGGATTCAATTTCGGCGTCCGGCCGAATTCACCCATCAAAATCACCAGCGTCGAATCGAGCAAACCGCGCTGGGCAAGATCATCGATCAGCGCCGAATAGGCAACATCCAGCTTGGGGATCTTTCCGACCGATCCGCCGGTGAAACCTTCCTTCAACCGGGTGAAAAGATTTTCGTGAGTGTCCCAGCCACGGTCAGTGACCGTGACAAATCCGGCGCCTGCTTCGATCAAACGGCGAGCCATCAAGCAACTTTGCCCAAGTTGGTGACGACCATATCGGCCGCGTGTCGCTGTTGATTCTTCCGACAAGTCAAACGCGGCACGCGCCTGTGACGACGAAATCAATCGATAGGCCTGTTCAAAGGAAGGATCCGTTGCCACCTGCTGTTGTTGTTGCTGCTCGGTCGACCGCGCCAGCGCATCGACCGCTTCGCGCATCGACTTGCGGCGCTTCAAACGGTCCGTTGAAACGCCGGCGGCGGGCGAAAGATCCTTGACCTTGAAATCGGGCTTGGAGGGATCACCGGCAACCACAAAGGCCGACGTCGCCGCGTCCAGATATCCGTAGCCGGCCATCGGATTGGGCCGTTGCAAGGCAATGTTGGCCGGCAACGCGTTTTGACTGCCGCGCAAGTGCGTCGCCACTGTCGGGATTCCGGGATAAACCAGTGCCGGCGTCGGCTTGTATCCGGTCAACAAGTAGTGGGCGGCAAAATTGTGTTCGCCCAATGTGGACGTCATCGACCGAATCACGGCGATGTGGTCCATCACTTTTGCAGTCCGCTGCAAGTATTGGCTGACTTGAATGCCGGGAACACTGGTTGAGATCGGATCGAAGGGCCCGCGCACTTCCTTGGGCGCATCGGGCTTCAAGTCAAAAGTCTCCAAGTGACTCGGTCCGCCGTCAAGCCAAATCAAAATGCACGACTGGGCCGGTGACGACGGCCCAGCAGCAGAAGCCTGCCGAAAGCGAACCAAGTCGGCGACGCTCAGCCCCAGCGCGGTCAGACCGCCAACGTGCAGGATGTCTCGGCGCAGCAACCCGTCGCATCGACGTTCGAAACGATTTGTGCGATTCATCACAAACTCAGTTGCAAGGTAACTACAAAGCCAGTGCAGCAAGCAGCCAATGTAGCTGATGCCGAGTCAAAATCCCAAACCCATTCTAACGGTATAATGGCCATGGGAGGGGAAAGATGACGCTGTGGACCCGATTGTCTCAGGAAACCGCCGTATTCGATTGTGACCCGTGGGTCGGGATGTGATCGATGTCGCTCAGATCACGACTATCGTGGATCGCACCCGGCAGCTACCTGTTGCTGGCGATCCCCATGGTGGCGGTCGTGGCCGCGGCGATCTTTTTTCCCGACACCCGTTGGGGGCAGTTTCCCGTTCACGTCTGGCTGGCCGGCTTTGCAGGTCTGATCGGAATCGCGCTGAGCGGTTGGTTGTTTGTGACGCGGAAGCACATTCCCAGTCGAGCGTCGCAGCGAATCGAGCAACTGGAGCAGGCTGAAAAAAGTTTGCGTGAAAGCGAAGCCCGTTTTCGGTTGTTGGTCGAACATGCCCCCGACGCGATGGTCATGTTGGATATCGACGCGGGCCGCTTTACCAACGCCAACGTCCATGCCGAAAATCTCTTCCAGCTGCCTCGCGAAGAAATCCTGAAACGACATCCGGTCGACCTGAGCCCGCCGATACAACCCGGCGGCATTCCCTCGGAGCAGCTCGCCCGAGAAATGATCGAAAGCGCGCTGGCGGGCGAGCGAATGGTGTTCGATTGGGTGCATCGGAATTCGGCCGGCGAAGACATTCCTTGTGAAGTTCGCCTGGTGCCGCTGCCGGCGGGAAAGCGAAAGCTGCTGCAGGCCAGCATCACCGACATCACGCGGCGCAAACAAGCGGAGCGAGACTTGACCGACGCGCGAGATGTGGCACAGGAGGCGAACCAAGAACTTCGTCGCGCTCGCGATGCGGCGGAGGAAGCGAATCGTGCGAAGAACGACTTCCTGGCCAACATGAGCCACGAGATCCGCACGCCGATGAATGCCGTGATCGGGATGACCGAACTGGTGCTGGATACGGAACTGGATGCGACGCAGCGAGATTATCTGAATACGGTTGCCGAGTCGGCCGAATCGTTGATGTCCATCATCAACCAGGTGCTCGACTTTTCGAAGATCGAAGCGGGAAAACTGGAACTGGAGCCGGTCGATTTTGATCTGCGCGAAGAAATCGGCAAGACACTCAAGTCGCTTGGGTCGCGGGCGCACGCCAAGAGTACCGAACTTGCCTGGCGAGTCGATCCGAGTGTGCCGAACTGGCTGCATGGTGACGCGGCCCGCCTGCGGCAACTGCTGGTCAACCTGGTCGGCAACGCGATCAAGTTCACGGACAATGGCGAGATTTTTGTGGAGGTGGAATCGGATCAAGGCGGCGAGACGGGCGTCGAATTGAAATTCAGCGTGCGCGACAACGGCATCGGTATTCCCCAGGAAAAAATCGACTCGATCTTTTCCGCGTTTGAACAAGTGGACACGTCAACAACGCGCGCCTACGGAGGAACAGGGCTGGGCCTGGCCATCACTGCCAGAATCGTCGAAACGATGGGAGGGCGCATTTGGGTCGAAAGTACTCTTGGCGAAGGAAGCACCTTCTTTTTCCAGCTGAAAATGGGGTTGGGACACGAATCGCATGAAGCTTCCAAGTACCCGGATTTGCGCAATGTTCCCGTGTTGGTGGTCAGTGACAACAAAACGAATCGTCACAACCTCACCGAGTTGTTCAGCAACGAAGGAATGCGGGCCACGCCGCTAGGTGACGGCAAAGCGGTGCTAAAACACCTTGCCCACTGTATCGAACAACAGTCGCCGCTGCCCCTTTTGGTCTGTGATTTGCAAAGACCCGGTGCCGACGGATTCGCGCTGGCAGAACGGCTTCGAGCAATCGATGCGTTTCGCAACGCCGATGTGATCTTGCTGAATTCCCGAGTCGGTAGCGACGATTTCCAACGGGGCCAGAAATTGAACGTGTGCGCCCAGCTGATCAAACCGGTGAAGCATTCCGAGGTGCTGGATGCTGTTTCGGAAGCGATTGGAATGGTTCAGCAGAATTCGTTGCCGCTTTCACCGATGCAGAAAGTGCAACTTCCACCACTGAAGATTCTGTTGGCCGAGGATGGCAAGACAAACCAGATGATGGCGGTTGGCCTGTTGACCAAGTGGGGACATCGGGTTGACGTTGCCGAAAACGGCAGCGATGCGATCGACCGCTGGAAAAGCGATTCCTATGACGTGATTTTGATGGATGTTCAGATGCCCGTTTTGGATGGGCTGGAAGCAACGCGTCGAATTCGCAAATTGGAAACCGGCCACGGCTGGCGAACGCCCATCATCGCCATGACCGCTCACGCCATGAAAGGCGACCGCCAAAGATGCCTCGACGCCGGAATGGACGACTATGTTTCCAAGCCGGTTCGCAAGCTGGAACTGCTGCGCTGTCTGCATCACCTGTGCAAAAAGCCGACCAGTGTCGATCGCCCACCATGCGATTCGGGCGATAAAAAATCGCCACCGAAAGCGGCCAAGCCCTCGGTGCCAGTGATCGATTGGAAAGCGGCCACCGACCTGTTGGGAGGCGACGAAGAGTTTCATCAATCGTTGATCGATTCGGCGATCATTGAGATCAATGAACTCAGGCCCAAGCTGCAACGAGCAATTGACGCTCGCGACAAAGGCCTTGCACATCGCCTGGCGCATACCATCAAAGGTGCTGCCCGAGCGATCGCCGCCGTCCAAACGACCGAAGCAGCTTACGCGGTCGAAAAAGCCGCGGCGGAAGAAGATTTTCAGCAGGCCGAACAATTGATGCCGGCGCTGCTGGATTCAATCGAGGCATTGAAACAAGAGATCGTCAACAAGCAGAATGCGTGTTAGATCGTCGGCGATTTCTCCGAAATCGCTACGCGCGTACACGATGCCAGTTCGGAGAACTGGCCGACGGTCGGCGATTTCTCCGAAATCGCTGCGCGTGCATTCGGAGCCAGTTCGGAGAACTGGCCGACGGTTAGTGATTCGTGGCGAAAGAATCGCTTGTCATCAAGCTCCACAACACATCTTCAAAAAACTCTTGCCGGTTTTCTGGAGTCGACAAATCGGCCTGATTCATTTGCCGCGTCCAATAACCTTCCTCTCGCGGCGCGGGCCGGGACATGGTCAACAGATACAGCTCATCCAAAACTTGGTTGTTGTCGGCCGTTGATCTCAACAGCTGAACCAACCGCCCCTTTGAGTCGTTCAACCGGCGATTGATCAGGGGGCCGTTGATCAGGTGCAGCGAACGGGCCAGGGAAACGGAGGAATCGGCTGCGCCGCCACAGGTTTCGGCGCGGTCACAGCGTCCCAGCACATCCAAACTGGGTGCATCGAAACGATTGTCGGTCAACCGCACCGCTCGGTCCGAATCTCCCAGTTCCAACGAGACACCCGTGACATCGCCGATCGCGTCGGCAATCACCTCGGCTTCCAACCGCCGCGGCTGGGCGTGGGAATAAAACCGGGTATCTGCCTGGTTGCCGGCAACGGTCAAAGAATCGCGTCCGTAAGCAGCGGAATTGCATAGGAGCGCGATCGTATGTTTGATTCGGTACCCGTGTTGTACAAAATCGGCGGCCAGCCACTCCAACAATTCGGGGTGGGTCGCTGGGTTGGTTACACGAATGTCGTCTACCGGTTCGACCAACCCACGTCCCATCAGCTGCTGCCACAGGCGGTTCACCGTCACCCGGGCCAGGTAGGGAGTTTGCTGAGAGGTGAGCCAATCGGCCAACGCTTCTCGACCATCCTGGTCATTGCTGAGGTACCGTTGACCTGGAATCCTGGCCACTGCCGGTTGGCCGGTGACCGGATGAGTGACCTCGCCGCGCTGGGAAATCGTCACCACTCGACCGCGTTTGACCTTGGCGAAGATTGCCGCCAATCCGTGGTAATCGTCTTGCTTCCAATGATCCAGCGGGTGATTGTGACAATTGGCGCAGCGCAAACGGACTCCCATGAACACGCGGCTGGCATGTTCGGCCAAGTCGCCAGGGCTGGAACCGGTCCGTGAAAAATTGACCGCTCCAGCGACGTAGCTGTCGCCGGTCGCTGTCAACAGAGTGCGAGTCGACTCGTCCACCGGTTCGTCCGCCGCGATGCGTTCGGCGAGCCATCGATGATAAGCATCGGCGCCCTCCGGTTGCAGTTGCTTGGAGTCGATGCCAAGAACGTTTGCCCACTTCAGTGCCCAGTAGTCGGAAAACGATGGTTGCGACATCAAATGCTGGATCAACCGGGATCGTTTGTCCGCCGAATCGTCGGCGACATACTGGCGAGATTGTTCGGGAGTTGGCAATCGGCCGGTCAAATCCAACGTCAGCCGCCGCACCATCGCGTAGTCGTCGGCGGGCGGAGATGCGGGAAGGTTCAGTTGTTGCAGCTGCGCGTTGACGAAACCATCGATTCGGTTTTTCACTTGCGGTGTTTCGGCAAGCGGCCTGTCGCTCAGCGGCACGACCAGCCGAATCGGTTGGACTTGATCCAAATATCGCGCGATCACCACATGAACGCCTCGGCGGGCAACCGTGACTGTTGCTGATTCGAGATCGATCTGTACCGCGTCGGGATCGTCCGCCTTGAAAACGGTCCAGTTGGTCACATCCTGGCTGGAACCGTCATCAAACGTCGCGGTCGCCGAAAGCGGAATCGTCTCGCCGATTTTTTCCAGCCGTGCTTGGTTGGGGTGCAATTCAAAACGGACAAGTTTTCGGCTCTTCAGACGTTGCGCGCCCTGGGAGATCCAATTCTTTACCAACTCGTACGCCGATGAATCGTCCGACAGCACCAATCCGCCTTCGTGCCCGGTTTGCTCGGACGGCTTGCGAAGCAGCAAGCTCAGGTCGGGATCTTGCAGATTGATCCGTCGCCCTTCTAGCTGATGGGCGATCATATCATGGTCGGCGGCCGCATCCGAACCAAGCAACGAGAGCTTGAAACCACCTCGGCCCACCGCGGCGCCGTGACACGAACCGGCATTGCAACCATGCCGGGTAAGAATCGAAACAATTTGAGTGTCAAAGTCGATCGGCAGGGCGGCGGTTGCCGTCGGAGCGACGATCGCCAAAGCCACCAACATGCACAACAGTCGCAGCACGATGCACCCTATTCGTCTTGGTCACTCTCGTTGTTGTCATCACTGACGTTCTTCTCGCCAGAGCTAGCACTATCCCGCCAGGCCTTGAGCGAGTCTTGCGCCATTTCGGAGCCGAGACCGCGCTGGAGTACCGCGTTGGCCATCCGGACCAGTTGAGCGCGGCGTTCCTTTTTGTCGCCCACCCAGTTGTCGACTGCTTTGACCGCGGCCCGCAATTCTTCTTCGCTGATGTCACTTGCGATCACGTTGGTCATCAAGCCGCGCAGCTCTCCAGGTCGTCGCGCCGCTTCGTCGCGCGCCGGCGGTTTGTCGTCACCGCGCCGCATGTTCGGGCGTCCCTGCATCCGCTGTCCGGGATAGGCAAGTTTTTGTATTTCTTGGGCAGTCGGTGCCGGTTGGTCAAGTAACTTGGCAAGATGAGATGCGATCTTGGGCGCTTCGCTGACCGACGGTTGAACGAGAGCAAAATTGGCGGTGACCGTATTGTCGTTGGCAACCAAGATCGTCAGTTCCACGTTGCGGTTCAAACCGTAGGCACCGGGACCTTCACCACCGTCGACTGAGACGCCTACCGGCACCACGAAGTTCAACGACTTCTTGGCACGATTCAAATAAGCCTCCGCCTTGGCCTTGTCGTCATCAAGCCAAACAATTCCCGAAGCAACGCCCTGCTTGCTTTTCGACTTCGCGTAAGCGGTCAGCCCCCGCGTTAGCGCCATTCCGGGCCGCGTCAACTTGTGAACAAAAATCAACAACATCGGTTTGCCTTTGGCGACCGCGACGGGATCGACTTCCTGGCCCGCGCTGTCGCCATAGACCGACACCACGTTAAAGGGCGTCAGCTTCTCGCCCGGCTGTGGGCCTGAAAAGACGGGATCGTCGGCGGCCGCGGCCAACCACGCGGAAGTACAGATCGTTAGGAAAGCAAAACTGCGATGAATCGGAGCTAAATTCATTTCAACACGTTTCCCAAGAGACATGAATCAACGGAAATCGGGGTGTCCAGCAAACCTCCATGGTAACCGACCCAGCGATGCCCGTCGCCGCATGTTGGGGAAGATTCGTGGGCGGGAAAGGGGTAGCGAAACTCGCCAAGAGTTCGCCAAGAGTTTCGGCCGCGTCGTGAATCGCCGAAAGTCTTGGCGACTTTCGCTACCCCGCCACCATCGCGTCGATCTGTTTGACGGCGTCCTCGGCAAGCGGCCTGGCGGCAGCGGTTTCCTGGATTTGCTCTGGGCGTTTGGCTCCCACCAGCGCCGCGGTGACTCCGGGTTGGGCAAGCGTCCAGCCGATCGATAGCTGTGCGATCGTCAGACCCGTTTCCTCCGCAAGGACCTTCATTCGATCGAGTACATCGTGCGCGTGATCGCGGGCTGCGCCCTGGTAGATGTCGTAACGGGGGCGAACGTCGTTTTCGGCAAACTGGTGATCGCGTGAGATACGGCCGGCCAACAGACCTTTCATCAATGTCCAGAACGCCAACACTTCGCGGCCGGCATCGGCACAGTCGGGAATCAAACTTTCAAGGCTATTTCTTTGCAGCAGATTCAGCGGACATTGGATGGCATCGCAATCGACCGCGCCGGCAAACCTGCGAAGCTGATGTGGATTGACATTGCAGACGCCGATCTGACTGCACAAACCGCGTCGCTTCAGATCGGCGATCGCCATCGCCGATTGTTCGATGGGCACATTGGGATCGGGGCTGTGCAGCATCAACAGGTCAAAGTGTTCGATCCCGATTCGCCTCAGCGACGTTTCCGCGTCGGCGGTCAATCTCTTTGCCGATCCGTCGACCAGACGTTTTCTCTCCTCGTTCCAATACTGGCCGACTTTGCCGATCACCTGAAAATCATCGCGGCTGCCGCGCACGAACGATCCCAGCAAGCGGTCGGATCCGCCGTCGTATCCGTAGCTGAAGGCGGTGTCGAAACGGGTGATGCCGGCGTCGATGGCGGCGCGAATCGTCGCTCGGGAATGCTGCTCGGTGACACCCACCGAAGTGATACCGGCGATCGGCCAAAGCCCCAGAACGATAGGACAATCAGTAGACATGATGCACCATCGTAGGGAGATAGGGGATAGGCTGTAGGGGATAGCAGATAGAAGATAGTGTGTGCCGATTTGGGACAAATCGGCCTACGAAAAAAAGCGTGAAGGGTGAGACCCTTCACGCTTTTTTGTTGTTCGACCGGCGGGATGCGACGCCGTGTTCCGGACTTTGAAGTCGCGTCGCGACCGCCGACGTCACCGTCAACTAAAAGTCCCACACCAATCCGAGATCGATGCCTTGGACCCAGAGGCTCGAATCATCGAAGTTGAATGCTGGACGAGTCGCGGCGTTGTTGGTGTTCAGCGCGGTGGCGTCGGCCGAGCGGTCGACCAGGTCGCCGGCCAACGCGACGTTGTCAAAGTACAGGAAGCTGTATCCAACGCTGAACAACAAGTTGCAACGCAGTTGGTAAGCGAGCTTGAAGTTGGCTTCGGGAACGAAGGCAAAGACGTCTCGCTCGGCAACCACCTGGTTATCCAGGGTAAGCAGACCGCCAGCGGTGGTCGTGCCGGCAATCGGAGGCGTTTCGTCAAACGCGTTGCCCAACAATCGCACTCGCTGGTTCATGTTCCCCAAGTGAACTTTGGTCAACGAACTGGCTCGCCAGCGACCGCGTGTCATCGCCATCTCGAAACCGAGTTGGCCGCCGTCGAACTTGTTCTCGGCATCGATCAGGTCGTTGTAGGTACGGGTGCGGGCGGTCGCGTTGGTCACGGTCGTACTGCTGATTCGCAGCTCGTCATCGACCTCGAAGTGCGAGTAACCGCCGATGAAGTCAAGCTTGCAGTCCTTGGTGCATCCGAATCGCATTCGGGTGTAGGCTTCCGCACCCCAAATGTCCAACGAACTCTCCGCAGCAATCGCTCCGGTGAAAACACCAGCGGCGGAGACCAACAGCGCGTCTTCGGCGCGGGTGTCGGTGTTGAAGAACGGGCGTCCGATCGACATGTCCGTTCCGTCGCTGTTGGCGAAATACGAATCGTTGTTCTCAGCCAGTATCCAGAATCGACCGCCGATTCCGATGTTGTCCGACAAGTACTTGCCGACATCGAGCCGGAAACCGGCTGACAATTCGCCGTTGATGTCATCGCCAAAGACAACATTCGTGTTGGGAAGTCCCAAAATCGGTGCCTGGCCAGCCGGAGCGGTAGTGATCAGCGGCGGCATGTCGCGATCCTGGACGAACCACAGCAGCAATTCGGTGGTGGCCCAAGCGTCCTCGACATCGTCCAGCCAAGCCCTCAGCGGCCGGCGGCGGCAGGAGGAGCGGCATCCGGAATCACAACCGCTATCGCAGCCGCCGTCACAGTAACCGCTGCTGCAAGCTGTTCCGCCGTAGTGGTGTCCGACCTGCTGCAGATCGCCGACTCCCACCGGTTCGTATTGCTCTGGTTCGCTTCCGACGTACGATTGTGCTATAGCACTGTCGCCGGAGTGGCCTACTGCTTGAACCGGGTTGGGTTGAGCGTACGTTGCCTCTTCAGCAAAGTATGCTTCTTCACCGTAGCCGGGCAGATCGCCCACGGCAGACGTCGCTCCCTGCTCGGCAAATGTCATGTTGGAGGCAGACAGCAACAGTGCCGTCAGTGTGAGGCCTCGGAATTTCGTTTTCATGGAAAGTCTCGTACAGTCCGGGAACACTGATTGACTGGTATAAGACGATCGACTGAATTCACCGGCAGATGCAGAACTGCCGTCACTCCAGGAATATGTCCTCCAGATTGCCCACCTTCATGCCGGAAACCGTTCAACTTTCTCTATGGTCCCAGCGAAGAGCGTTAGAATGGAGTTTCACGTTGTGATCACGATGTTTCCCTTGCCAATCCCATCCCAAAATCTTCCAAAGTTGTTCCATGTCCTCCGCAGGTGACACAGGCTCCGATTCCAAATCCACCGATCTGGCGGCGGTCACCGAACCTGTCCAGCTCGATGCATCGGCCCAACCTGTCGGCGGCCCGCCCCAGCCGGAGCCAGAGGGCGAACCGAAGACTGACGCGGCCCATCCCACAGCCGACCCGGCACCCGCTTCCCGACATTCCGGGGACACTAGCCGCGCGCTATCCCTGTTGTCCAGACAAGGTTTTCGGCCGCGAATGGTGCGTTGGCGTCGCCAGCTGTCGCAGATCAACGAGTTGGAAGAAACGCTTCGCAAAGAATCGGACGTGAGTTTGCGAAAGCGGTCGCTAGCGCTGCGATATCGTGCGATGGCGGGCGAAAAGCTGTCCGTGTTGCTGCCGGAAGCCTACGCCTTGGTTCGCGAATCGGGCTGGCGGACGCTGTCAATGCGCCACTACGACGTGCAAATCATCGGCGGCATCTCGTTGTTCGAGGGCTACATTGCAGAAATGCAAACCGGGGAGGGAAAAACGCTCACCGCGACGCTGCCGTTGTACCTGCATTCGATGGTCGGCAAAGGGGCCCACTTGGCAACGGTCAATGATTACCTGGCCAAACGGGATGCCGAGTGGATGCGGCCAGCTTACGAACTGCTAGGGGTCGACGTCGGCATCATTCAAACACCCGACGACCAGGGAAGCCGCCGCAAGGCGTATGGAGCGGCAATCACCTACGGGACCGCCAAGGAATTCGGGTTCGATTTTTTACGGGACCGGTTGTTGCTGCGAGCGCAGAACCGACTGCAGACCGAAATGCTTGGCGACGGCGGAGGCGGATTCACCGGCGCGGGTGACCAACCCGTGATGAGGGGCATGCATTTCTGCCTGGTCGACGAAGCTGACAGCATCCTGATCGACGAGGCGCGGACTCCGCTGATCATCGGAAGTATCGAAGACACCGTCCGCGATCAGATTGTGGAAACCTACCGATGGGCTGCCGAGCATGCCGACGGGTACGAACTGGATGAACATTTCACGATCGATCCCGATACCAAGCAATACGAATTGACCGCCCGCGGACGTCAGAAGGTTCGATCGATTCCCAAAGCCGACCTGGTCCGAACGATGGGCTTGGTCGATCTGTACGAGTACACCGAACGGGCGGTGAAGGTTTACCGCGAGTTCTTGTTGGATCGCCAATACGTCGTCCGTCCCGGTGACCAAGGGGTGGACGAAATCGTCATCGTGGACGAATTCACCGGCCGACTTGCCGAAGGCCGTAAGTGGCGCGACGGGATTCATCAAGCGATTGAGGCCAAGGAGGAGATTGAAATCAGCGTGCCCACCGGCCAGGCCGCTCGGATCACCGTTCAAGACCTGTTTCTGAGATACCCTCATCTGGCCGGGATGACCGGTACGGCGGCCACGAGCGCTCGTGAGCTTCGCCGGATCTATCGCACTCCGGTCATCCGCGTGCCCACCAACCGACCACCAAGACGAGAAAGACTCGCCGACCGCGTTTACGGTTCGATGCTGGCCAAGTTCGAGGCGATTGTCGACGAAATTCAAGAAGTCCATCGCCAGGGACGCCCCGTTTTGATCGGCACCCGATCGATCGACAAGAGCGAAATCTTGTCGAAGATGCTGACCGAAATCGGCATTGATCACCAGGTTCTCAACGCCAACAACGTGGAACAGGAGGCGGAAATCGTTGCCGCCGCGGGCGGATCGAGCAAGGTGACGGTGGCCACGAACATGGCGGGACGTGGTACCGACATCAAGTTGGAAGATGAAATTGAGCAGCTGGGCGGAATGCACGTGATCTGCACCGAGCTGCACGACGCGGCCCGTATCGACCGGCAGCTGATCGGCCGCTGTGGTCGCCAGGGTGATCAAGGTTCCTTTCGGCAATACCTGTCACTGGACGACGACATTCTCAAAGGCGGTCTGGGCATCAAAAAGTCGGACAAGATGAAGGAACAGGGCGAGACGCTAGAAGGTTCGGTCGACCGCTACGCCAAAATGTTTCGACGCGCACAGCGGAAGGTCGAACGAAAACACTTTCGAGACCGAATGGTGTTGCTGCACCACGAGAAAGAACGCAAGAAGATGCAGCGAGAAATCGGTCAAGATCCCTATCTGGATACGCCCGATTGATCCGCAGCACTACTGTAGGCCGACTTGTCCCAAGTCGGCAATCCTGAATTGGCCGACACACAACCGATCCAACGAACACGCCCGCACCGCCGACTTGAAGACGCTCTAACGGCGCGGCTTCAGCTTCTTACCCGCAAACGCGGGAAAATCGGCAGGATAATAGGGCGCTCGAAAAAGACCGCCGCGCTGGCCAAGTTCACGGAGCGACCATTCCCAAACCCGCCGGCCATTGGGCGCGACCTCGAACACCCAGCCTTGATCACCGGAACAAATCAGCGTGTTGCCGTTGGCAAGACGCTGGGCTCCCGATATTCGATTGGAAACAAAATTCGCTTCGTCACTGTAGCTCCAGACAAAGTCTTGTGGAGCAAAGCTGGACGATTTGGAAAGTTCGTAGCTCCCATCCGGCTTCAGTGGTGGCTTCAGTTCGTCCACCGACGAAAACGCTCGGCCGGCCCTGGCGTCACCGTTGTTGAATAGCAACAAGTTTCCTGCACCCGGCGATCCCGCCTCGATCCAGCGCACATCGTGTTGGGCAAAGAAACGACGATCAAACGGGAATCCGCCCAGGTAGGCTTCGGGGTTGCCCCAGCGATACAGCAAGTCACCCCCGCGGCCCCGTTTGCCTCCGGTATGTCCGGCAGCTTCTTCGGTGGTGGTGGAATGATCGATGATCCAGACCTCGTCAAACCACCTGGCACTTAGCGCAATCTGATCGAGGCTGGCGTTGTAGTCGACCGAGTTCATGTGGATCCAATCGGCGCCGCCTCGCCGAATCGCGAAATTGATGTCGACCAATTCGGGGTGTTCCGAAACGTCACCGTAGTTGGCCTTGGATTCGTCAAACTGTTGAATCAGGTGGTCCCACAACCGCCACTGCCAAACCAGCTCGCCGCCCGTTTTGCCTTTTGGTTTGATTTCCATGATCGTCTCGGGCCAAATCGAGCCCTGCGCGATCGTTTGCGGATCGCGTCCGGCGGCAATCGCATCGGCGCGGCTGTGATACTCCCAAGCGATGACCAGCACGTTTCCGTTGGGCATCGGCTCCACATCGTGATGGGCGTGATACTTGGAATCGGACACGGTGTAGTTCCATAACACCGTTCCATCCCAAGCAATTTTCATTACCTTTCCACCCGCACCGCCGCGCGCCTCGAAGACTTGGGTCGGAGTTTTCGCCGTCCGCAGTAAGCTTCCATCCTCCAGCAAGTACGTCGCGTTGCCAGGGCCGCTGCCACAAGACCACTGATGAACCACTTCCTTCTTCGAGTTCACCAGGTACGCGTTGTCGCCGCCAAGCGGTGCGATCAAAACGTAGCCATCGCCGATCCCAGAACCACCCGCCGACGGCTCCTGAGCCGCAGGTGGTCGCGACAGTGAAAATCCGACCACGATCAACGTGACCATGGCCAGACGCAGAAGAGATGGAAGCATGATTCAGGATTCGTTCGTGGGGAATAATGTAATCGTTGTGGTCCGACATCAATGAAGCTAGTCGGCTCGCGCGGCCTTGAATTCTATCGTGTAGGACTTGGTCGGATCGTAGTCGCGTGGATTGGGGATCAGAATGAAGTCGTCGGTGACTACAGGATCGAGTCCGCTGTCGTGGATGATGGTAACGTCTTTGACGCGATAAGGAAGGAACTGCACGATCGGTCGCCAACCGCGCTGGGCGCCGTTGGTGTTGACCGGATGGAACGATTCTTTGCCGCGGTTGCCGGTGATGGTCAACGAAAATAGCCCATCGCGCTGTTGCAACTGCTGATCGTACGCTTTGGCACGGGACGCCATCTTTGCTTGCCAGGCCGGGTCACCGTACAGAGCCACCACGTCACGATCGAACTGCATGCCACGTTGATTGCCGATGCCGTTTTCCAAGCAATGGATCAAAGCGTGATGGTTGGCGTGAAACGCCTCGGCAAAGGTGTATCGGCCCGGCTGTTCGACAAAGTAATCCAGGCAGCCCCAGCCGCCGTAGCCAAACCAGGTCGGTACGGTGTAACCGATCATCTGATGCACGCCCGCCGAGTGCATCCAGGCCAGCGCCATCGCATCGGAACCGTCAATGTTTCCCATCAAGCAATTTCCGATCGGCAAATAGACTTTCGGGTTCGGTGAAGCGATGGGATAGATTTCGCCGCGAGTATCTTTGCCGAATAACCTACCGCCACTCGATTGGAAGGTGCCGTTTTTGTAGCGGAATCCAATTTGCCAGTTCCGCTCGGTCGCGTGTCCCGAAGTGACGAACAGGTCCGCCTGGTAATCATTCAACGTGTCAACGAGCGCTTGGGTGGTGTCGGCTGGACCGCGCATTTCCGTCGCTTTACCACCCGGTACTTTTTGCACCATTCGGTGCTGTTTCAATTCGCAATACCAAACACCTTGATCCACCATCTCCATTGCGATTTCGGTGCCCGAGGCGACTTTGCGAATGGTCAACGGATCGCGGTGGCTGGCGATTCGCTGCGCATCGTCGGAATCATAGCCGGTCAGAATTCCCCACAGCGTATCGGTGTAGGGGTCGTCGTCGATCTGTCGGGTCAGACGGTGAACGGCGGCAACAAATTCGCGGCCGGCTTCTTCTGGTTTGGCGACGAAGCAGGTGTATTTCGGAAAGAGAGTTCGCAAAGGTTCCAGCGACGATTCGATCGAATCGTAGGTGATCACCGTGCCGTCGTGCTTTTGCTCCAGCGCCACCACCACCTTTCGCCACGACGGGTCGGCGAAGGTGGATTCCGAAACGACGATCGCATAATCCGATTCGCCTGGCTGCGAAACAACACCCAGGGCGGCGGCCAATAGTACCGACAGCATGATGCTGGTTTACCTTTTGTCGAGGAACTTCATCACGCCAAGCCAGGCGTGCAAATCGTGATGCCAGGTGGATACCGGATGGTCGGACGGCTGAATACCGTAGCCGTGGCCGCCCTTGGTGTAGGCGTGCAATTCCGCTGCAACGCCATGTTCTTTCAACCGGGCGAACAGCAAAGCGGCTTGGGCTCCGCGCATTTTGTCGTCCCACGTCACCGCCATGAACGCGGGCGGCGTCTCTTTGGTCACCGCGACCAACGATCCCAACTGGGCAACGTCGTCTTTGTAGTCGTCGGCCAGGTAAGCGGCATAGATAGGACAGATGAAATCGGGACGACAACTCAACTGGTCGGCCCCGTCCACCGGCGGGTAGCACTTCGTTTCGTACTGCACGCCCGACATCACCGTCAGGTGGCCGCCGGCAGAAAAACCGAGCGTGCCGACACGATCGCCGTCGATGTTCCACTTGTCAGCTTGATGACGCACCACACGGATTGCACGTTGGACATCTTGCATCGGTTCCCAGTGAATCTTGTCGGCAATCCGCCGCGGTACGCGGTATTTCAGCACAAACGCAGTGACACCAATCGAATTGAACCATCGGGCCACATCGGTACCTTCTTTGGGCCATGCCAGGATGTTGTAACCGCCGCCAGGACAAATCACGACGGCGCAGCCGGTTGCGACGTCGTCATCGGCTGGGAACACGGTCAATGTCGGAACATCGACGTACTTGATCCGTTCCTCGGTTCGTTCGGCCTTCAGTTTGGCAACCTTTTCCGGATCCAGCTTCACCGAGCCGGCCGGCAAACCGCTGGGCCAGATTTCGATCTCCTTTGGTTCGCCCGCCACACTTTGCCAGGGAGCGATCAAACCGCACGCAGCGGCGAACAAGATCGTGGCACGAATCACGTTGCAATTCCTTCGATTCGGATGTGGATCGATTTTGGGCTGCAGTTGCACCGGCACGCGTTACGAAAACAACGTGCCCTTCAAATAGACGCTGCGCACTTTCAGTTGTCGGCTCAGCACCAGTATATCTGCGTCCTTGCCTTTGGTCAGGCTCCCCACACGGTCGTCGATCCCGACTCGCTGGGCAGGTGTGAGTGTTGCCATTCGCACCGCCTCTTCCAACGGGACGCCGGCAAGCTTGTGCATGGTTTTGACCATGTGGTCCATTCCCATCACGCTGCTGGCCAGCGAACCGGAAGGTGCCCAACCGACTTTGCCGTCACTTTTGAACCACGAACCACCCTTCTTCGGACCAAACCGGTATCGTCCCGGCGGCATGTCGAGCGCGCGGTTGCAATCGGTGACCAAACAGAGACGTTGGGGTGATTTCATCTGCCAGGCGAAACGCAAAAGTTCGGGGGCAAGGTGCATGCCGTCGGCGATCACCTCGGTGCTCATCTCGGGGTTGGCCAGCACAAACTCCAACATGCTGCCCTGCATCGGAACGCCCAATCGATTTCGGATCGACGCAACTCCGCTCATCGCACACCAGAAGTGATCGACGTGTCTCATGCCGGCGTCGAAGGCGGCCTGCATTTCTGACCAGGTCGAATTGGAATGACCGCAAGTGATCAGGCAGCCGTGACGATGTGCCTCTCGATAAAACGCGACGGCGCCGGGAAGTTCGGCCGCGCAGGTGGCGATCTTGACCACGCCCGATTGAAAATAACGCTTGAACTCGGCAGCCGTTGGATTGCGGCAATGAGATTGACTGTGGCATCCCGCTTTGTCGGGCGCGAAGTAGGGTCCATAAAGATGAACACCGCCGATGGCGGCCCCGCTGTTCGCATCCCAAGATTGCTGAACTTCGCGGCAACTGCGCAGCATCGCGTGAATCTGCTGGTCCGATCCGGTGCTGGTGGTCGGAAAGATGGTCGTGGTCCCGTGTCGGGCGTGAGCCACACACACCGTGCGCACGGCATCGGCCGTTCCGTCCATCACGTCAGCGCCGGCACCACCATGAATGTGAAGGTCGATCAATCCCGGCGTGACATACCCCCCCTTGGCATCGATCACTTCAGCACTGGTGGGAACCTGTTTGCGGCTCTTGCCCACGTAACGAATCTTGTCGCCACGAAAAACGACCACGGCATCTTTCAGCAGCCGATCAGCAAGAACAGCTGTTCCGCCCACGATGGCAAGCGGGCGGGGTGCGGTGGCGGTTGTCGTCATGAAGCCAGACTGCGCGATTGGAGGAGAAGTACAGGGGGAAGAATGCCCGCAACAGCAAAATTTTCGTTAGCGCCGAAGTGTCGAGTCAATCAGATGGCCCAATGTATACTGCTTCACCGCCCTTTTTTATCACTATTGTTCGCGAAATATCGCGGATCGATTCGGAACCTTGCAACATGGCCACTGTCACCTGCCCTCATTGTCAACAGCCGCTGCGGATTCCAGCGAATTTCAGCGGCGGCCGCGTCCAATGTCCGCAGTGCGGTGGTGTGCTTTCGTTGCCAGGCACTTCGCCCCCCGCTCCCGCCACACCACTGCCGCCGACACCTCCGTTTCGTTCGTCTCCTCCCCGCCCAGCGGCGCCGCAAAGGAGCACAACGAAGCCGAAACAAAAACGTCAGATCCCGCTGATCGCCTGGATACTTGGCGGTCTCTTCGGTGCGATGTTCCTAGGTTTCCTGATGTGCGCAGGACTGGTCGCCCTGGCAATCAACCGCGCTGGGAAAGTCGATGCTCGCTTTGAAGGGAAGACGCTGTTGGACGCGCGAGCGGGACACCAGACACGATTGATCGAAACCCTTCGCGATGCCGAGCCTCCCGAACCACCGCCGGTCGATCTGTTTGACCTGGTGCAATACTCAACCGATCTCGGACCGATGCCGGCTTACCTGGGCGTGGACGCCAAAGACCAAGCGGCTCGCGGGCCGGCGATGATCTGGTTGTTTGGCGGATTCAGCAACGGCATCGGTTCGACCGCCTGGGAGGCGGCGCCGGCCAGCAATGATCAATCGGCAAGTGCGTTTCGCGAAGCGGGACTGATCATGATGTACCCGGCACTGCGCGGCGGCTGCGGCGCACCGGGTTCCTTCGAGGGATGTTATGGCGAAGTGAACGACGTGCTGGCGGCTGCCGATTTTCTAGCCAGCCAGCCGGGTGTCGATCCGAACCGCATTTATCTTGGCGGCCACAGCACCGGCGGTTCACTGGCGCTGCTTTGCGCCGCCGCATCCAAAAAGAAGTTTCGCGCCGTGTTCGCTTTCGGACCGGTCGACCGGCTCAGCGGCTACGGCCAGGAAAGTCTTCCTTACAACATTCGCAATCAACGGGAATGCGAACTGCGCGATCCTATTCGATGGCTTCACGCGATCGAGACCCCTACCTTCGCCATCGAAGGCTCCCAAGGCAACTCGAGCTGCATTTTTGCGATGAGACTTGCTCCCAAAAGCGACCATGTGAAGCTACATCTGGTCAACGGCGCCGATCACTTCAACATCTTGTCTCCCATCACACCTCTGCTGGCAGAAAAAGTTGCCGCCGATGACGGGCCGCAATGCAACATCACGCTCAGCAACCAAGAGTTGAACGAAGCATTCGGCTCTTAGTGCGTGTCTTCAAATTCCGTTGTAGGCCGACTTGTCCCCAAGTCGGCGATCCTGTACTCGCCGACTTGGGGACAAGTCGGCCTACAATGAAAGCGGTGACAAGTCACCGCGCTCCAGAAAGGTGCAAAAGTCGAACTTACGCCGCCAGTCTGCGGCGTACGTTTCGTTGACGGCGTGCGGGACCGCCGATCGGTGTGCGATCGACCCATCGCTGCAGCTTCGTTGACAGCCGCCGCAATCCACGCGGTTTGTCTTTCCAGCGGTAGGCCATTTGTTTGTCGATCGTAGCGTACAAGTAGTCGTTGGTGCGCCACACCGACTCGTAATGCAGATAGCTCAGTTGCCCCCCCAGATCCTCCGCAAGTTGCAACAATTCGGCCGGACCAATCGTTTCGTCCACAATCTGCAATCCATCGGGTTGATGTGTCCGTAAGAAATTCTGATGCAGGTAACTGGGGCAGGTGACGATCAACCGCGATTGCTGCGACATCGACCGCCGCAAGTTGGCGTGGAACGAAGCGCGGGAGTCGGCTGGAATGTGCTCGTAGACATCCAACAGTGTGACCACGTCAAACGGACCTCCGTCGACCGGTTGGGTAAGGTCGCTGACAAGAAAATTCGCCGCGATCGATGCGCCAAAAAGTCGCGTCGCAGTGGCGATATTCTGAGAGCTGATGTCGACCCCAACGGCCCGCAAATCGGGACGAATCGTGCACAATCGGTGGGTGGTTTCGCCCACGCCGCAGCCGATTTCCAGCAGAGAGCCGGCTGTTTCGGGAAGCTGGGCGGCGGCAAAGGCCAGGGCGTGTTCGATCCGGGGGTTGCCGGTGACGTAGCCGTTGACCAATCGATCGCTAAATTCGTCATAAAACCACGCGATTTCAGCTCTCGATACGTCGTCGCCGGTCTTCGCCCCGCGGGTCGGGTCTTCGGTCATCGTCTCTTGTCCTGTTTGTCGGCTTGCCCCAAAAAGGGGTCAGACCCTTTGGATGGCGGCGATTTTCCTTGACGATCGTTGCGTCCAAAGAGGGTCTGACCCCTTTTTTGGGCAAAGCCCCTGTTTGTCGGAAAAACCGTTCGCCCGTATAGGCCAATTTGCGGATGTTTGGCAAGGCAAATTTGCGGAATACCGGGGAGCAACTACGATCGGATTTGTGGGCGGGGCAAGCGTCTTTTCGCGGTGAAACGGGGCAAACTCAAAGCGTGAACTGTCCAAGGGGGGCTCGCTGCGGCTTTGGGGAATGACACCTTTTCACTGGCGCCTTCGCAGGACGCGCTCACCCACACCGATTGTCACAACGTCCAATCCCCCTTTCTGGCAAGTGCCATGTTTCGCAGTCGACTCGCACACCGCAATCGCCACAAAAACGATCCTTGGTCGGTCACTTCTCTGGAACCTCGCATCTTGCTGGCTGGTGACGCCGGCGCGGTGGTGGCCGACAGCGCTGCTGCCCCCGATACGAGCGCAGCGGAAGTTTCCGGGATGCTGGAAAGCCGCAGCGACTTGCCCGTAGCGATTGTCTTTGTTGACGCGGCAGTCGGTGACATCGCCGACGTGGCTGGGCCGATTGCAGCGGGCGCCGAGTTGATCTTGATCGATTCTGATACGGATGGAATCCAGCAGATCAGTCGCCACCTCCAACAGCGCAGCGACGTGAAATCGGTTCACGTTGTGTCACACGGATCGGCGGGGCAAATTCAATTGGGCGCCACCATCCTGTCGGGTGAAACGTTGGGGGAACATGTTGAAGAAATTCGTGGCTGGTCGGAAGCACTTGCTGGCGATGCTGATCTTCTCTTTTATGGCTGCGATGTGGCCTCCGATTCTTCCGGCAAGCGGTTGCTGGGCGAGATCGCAAGGCTGAGCGGTGCCGACGTCGCCGCCTCCACCGACCGCACTGCAAACGACCGGCATCACGGCGACTGGGACCTTGAGTATCACGTCGGATCGATCGAAGCGAAAATCGCGCTAACCGATCACGCGATCGAAGCGTTCGAGCAACACTTGGCGATTGAGATTCACGCGGCCGGGTCGACCGCGGAAGAGGAGATGCAACTGCTGATCGACGGATCGGTGGTGGCGACCTGGAGCATCACGGGTAACGGAGCCTACACCGGCCAGTTCGACACCTACACCGCGAACATCGATGGAATCGATGTCGATCGCATCCGCGTCGCTTATACCAATGACCTGTACATCCCCGAAGAGGGAATCGATCGAAACCTGCGCGTGGATTGGATTCGTGTCGATGGCGTTCAATACGAAACGGAGGCACCAGGCGTGTTCTCCACCGGAACTTGGATCAACGGACTGGGAATTGAACCGGGGAACTGGGAAACAGAGTTTCTGCATACCGACGGCTACTTCCAGTACGTCGATGATGGCAGCACCGTCAACAACGGCACGATCTCCGTCGCTTCGACTCAAGTTGACGTCGATGAGGACGCGGGGACGGTATCGGTCGTACTGCAGCGAACCGGCGGGACTGACGGCGCCGCAGAAGTCTTCTATCAAACGGTAGCCGGTTCGGCGCATGACGGCAGCGATTTCACCCCTGTTTCCTCTGCCAGTGTGGTGTTTGACGACGGACAAGACACGGCAACCATCGAAATCTCGATCACCAACGATAGTGAAGACGAGCCTGCCGAGTCCTTCGAAGTCCATCTGTTAAGCGTCGACGGTGCAGACCTTGGTACCTCCACAACCACAACCGTCACGATTCAAGATGATGACGATCCGCCTCCGCCAGAACCGGACGGATTGATCGGCTATTGGAATCTCAACGAGACATCCGCGTTCGGTCCGATCGGTGACTCTTCGGGACTGGGTAACCACGGCCAGGCATTGAACTTCGCACCGCCAAACGGTCCCGTCGCCGACACACCTGATACCAGTGGCGCCAACCCAGGCGCGTTTCGCTTTGACGGGGGAAGCGACTACATCGACATCGCCGAAAATGAATCGCTGCGGCTGACCAATGGAACTTACAGTCAGGCGCTGTGGATCAAACCGACCGCAAACGATGATCTTTTCCACGGCGTGATCGGGCACCAAGAGGGACCTTTGGCCGGCACTCGATATCCGTTTGTCTACGTGAAAGGCGACGCGATCTACGCTGGTTTTGGTACCGGCGGAAATACTTGGAAAGGCGTCGTCGCCGAAGGTGTGATCACCACCGGTGACTGGAATCACGTGGCAGTCACCTTCGACGGCGGCACGATGCAGTTGTTTGTCGGTGGCAACCTGGTCGCAACCAACAGCAACTTCGCCGGATCGTTGCCGACGACGCAGTATGCGCAATTGAACATCGGCCGGGTCAACACTCAATTCATCGGCCTGATTGACGAAGTTCGAATGTACGACCGGGCGCTGACCGAGGCAGAAGTCCAATCGTTGATCCAGCCGGGCGATCCCGATCCGCCAGTAACCGGCCCCGGAATGATCGGACTGGTCACCACCCAAGTCACAGTCAATGAAGACGCGTCGATCGCCTCGATCGGCTTGCAGCGAGTCGACGGCACCGACGGCCCAGCCGAAGTCTTCTATCAAACTCAAGATGCATCGGCGACCAACGGAATCGATTACGTCGGCACCGCTTCGGGCAGCGTCTTGTTTGCCGACGGGCAAGACTTCGCCACCATCGACATTCCGATCATTGACAACGGCGATGATGACGGCGACAAGACGTTCCAGGTTTCGCTGTTCCGCGTCGAAGGTGCCGCTCAAGGCGAACCGCGTACCGCAACGGTGACCATTGTCGATGACGAATCAGGATCGGGACTGATCGGTTATTGGAATCTGAACGAGACATCCACCGCCGGACCGATCGCCGATTCATCTGGGCAGGGTAACGATGGACAGGCAGTCAACTTTGCCGGATCGGGTGGCCCCAGCACCGATGCCCCCGATACGGACACGTTCAATCCGGGCGCGTTCCGCTTCGACGGCGGTAGCGACGCAATCGAAGTGGGGCCAAGCGAATCGCTTCGGCTGACCGAGGGACGATACAGCCAATCGGTCTGGATCAAGCCGACCGCCAATGACGAAATGTTCCGAGGCGTGATCGGTTACCAGGTCGGCCCACTTGCCGGCACCCGTTATCCATTCATCTACACCAAGAATGACGCGATCTACGCCGGCTTTGGAACGGGCGGAAACACTTGGAAAGGCGTCATCGCCGACGACGTGATCACGGTGGGCGTTTGGAATCACGTTGCCGTGACCTTCGACGGCACCACCATGCAGCTGTACGTCAACGGCGAGGTGGTGGCGACCAATGCCGACTTTGCCGGTGACTTGCCTCCCGATGCCGTGTCGCAGCTGAGCATCGGCAAGATCAACACGGAATTTGTCGGACTGATCGATGAAGTCCGCATGTACGACCGCGTGATCAGCGGTGCGGAAGTCCAAAACTTGATTGACGGCGCAACGCTACCGCCGCCCAACATTGTTGGTTTCTTTACCCAAGATGTTCTGGCCAGCGGGTTCTTTCAGCCAACCACGATCGAACAGCTTCCCGACGGACGAATGTTGGTCGCCGAACGCGAAGGCATCATTCGATTGGTCAACCAAGATGGCAGCGTCGAATCGACACCATTTCTGGATATCAACGACATCGTCAATCGCGTCGGCGTCGACCGCGGCCTGATGTCCATTGCCATCGGTCCCGATTTTGCCACGAATCCTCAAATCTACGTCGCCTACACCTACGATCCGCCGGAAGTGCAAGGACAAACCGGCGACGGCGGTCCCGACGGTGAAGGAGGACGCGTGGCGCGTGTGTCGCGATTCACCGTCAATTCGTCGTGGACCGAGGCCGATCGCGATAGCGAGTACGTGGTCGTGGGCAAGAACAGCACCTATGAAAACATCGGACAACCCAACCGGCGTCCGCTGTTGAGTGATCCGCCCTCCGGAGTCGATGAAAACGGCGATTTCATTCCCGACTTCATCGCCAGCGATGAATTGAGCCACACCGTGGGCGACATGGAATTCGGTCCCGATGGGATGCTGTACATTTCCACCGGCGACGGCGGTTCGTACGGGCGAGTCGATCCAATCAATCTTCGCGCCTTGGATGTCAACAGCCTGAACGGCAAGATCTTGCGAGTCGATCCGGTGACCGGGCTGGGGTTGTCCGACAATCCTTTCTATGACGGCGATCTGAACAGCAACGCTAGCCGGGTTTACAGTTACGGACTTCGCAATCCATTCCGATTTGCGATCAATCCGAATGATGGTGAAGTCTTCATTGCCGATGTCGGCTGGCTGAATTGGGAAGAGATCAACACCGGTCGCGGCAAGAATTTTGGTTGGCCCGCCTACGAGGGTCTCGGATTGACCGGAGGCGATCGAGGAAGCTATGCCGATTTGCCCGAAGTACAAGCCTACCTGGCCACCAATCCCGAGATCACGCCGCCGATTTGGACGCGCAGCCACGCCGCCGGCGGCGTGGCCATCATCATGGGCGATTTCATTCAAGGGGGCGACTATCCCGAAAGCCTGCAAGGGGCCTTCTTGTTCACCGACATCGGCGATCAAGTTTTACGCGCTGGCCGAGTCGACCAAAACGGCCAGCTGTTTGATGTGGTTCCCGTCTCCACGTCGCTCGGTTTCATCACCGACGTGATGCGGATGGCTGACGGATCGCTGTTCTACGTCGATTTTGTTTCGGGAACGATTGGACGGTTGAACTTCAACGTCTAGAATGGACTTCGGTAGGGCAAATGTCGGCCGGTTCTCCGAACCGGCTAGTAGCAAGCGACTTCGGAGAAGTCGCCGACTGTGGGCCCGTTCTCCGAACTGGCTTCCCGATACGTAGCGACTTCGGAGAAGTCGCCGACGGCTCCGACTTGGGGACAAGTCGGCCTGCCATGGAAATCCAAAGTACAAGTGGGCGTTCTGCACGGTCGGAGGTTCATCGATGATTTCGCGAATCGGACGCGTGACCGCCGATGACCTGCTGGCGATGAAGGACGACGGACACCGCTACGAATTGGTGATGGGGCAACTGCAAAAAATGTCACCGGCAGGAAGTGGCCACGGCAGGATTGCCGATCGTATTTCGCGCCGCCTGGGAGATCACGTCGAGCGAAATGACCTGGGACACACCTTTGCGGCGGAAACAGGATTCCGAATCGCGGCCAATCCCGATACGGTTCGAGCTCCCGATGCCGCATTTGTCAGTCACCAGTCGCTGGCCGCGGTGAAGGATACCGCAGGTTATCTGCCGCTCGCGCCCGAATTGGTTGTCGAGGTCGTTTCGCCAACCGATACGTTTTCCGAAGTGGAGGCCAAGGCGGCAAGTTGGCTGACCGCTGGTACTCAGATCGTCGTGGTGGCCGACCCGTCTACCAGCACGTTACGGGCTTATCGGAACTCAGACACCATCGACGTCCTGCACGCAGATGACGTTTTTGATGCGGGTGAGGTGGTTCCCGGTTGGGTCTTGTCGGTCCGGGATGCGCTGATGATTTCTTGATTCTTGGGGATGGGAATCGGCTTTGATAGCACTTGGATCAGAGTTGACCGGCAGGGCGACCTGTTCCTATAAGCCGCAAGCAATTCGTGGAAAACCCCCGCGGAATCATCCTCACCGCCAGGGAGTGGCATCAGCGTGTTTCAGAGTATTCGCAAGTGGAACCGGCGTCGCCGGCAACGTCGGCGCGGTCAAAACCAATTCCTTGGTGAACACGGCTACCCGGTGGACATGGGCGACGATTGTGTCGAAACCATTGCCCGGGTTAAAGATTACACGATGACCACCCCGGAACGCCTGAACGGATTGTGTGAAGCAGTCCGTTACCTCACGTCGGCCCAGATCGAAGGCGACGTGGTCGAATGCGGCGTCTGGAAAGGGGGCAGCATGATGGCAGTCGCGGAAATGCTGGGAAGGTTTGGCGATTTCCAACGTGAGCTCTATCTGTTTGACACGTTCGAGGGGATGGTTGAACCGACCGAACATGATGTGTCGTTCCGAGGTGACGCGGCGGCCAACACGCTGGAAAACGAACGATCAAAAGATCCCGAATTCCGCTGGTGCGACTCGTCGCTGGATGAAGTTCGCCGCCACATGCATTCCACCCACTATCCAAAGGAAAGAATGCACTTTGTTCGCGGCATGGTCGAAGAGACCATTCCTGAGGGAGCACCGGAAAAGATCGCTCTGCTGCGATTGGATACCGATTGGTACGAATCGACTCGTCACGAACTGGAACACTTGTTTCCCAGACTGGCCGATGGCGGAGTGTTGATCATCGACGATTACGGGCATTGGCAAGGCGCGCGCCGAGCGGTGGACGAGTACTTTCAGCATCACCAGATTGCGATGCTGCTAAACCGTCTGGACTACACCGGCCGAATTGGCATTCACCACGCCGGTGTTCGGCACACCGGTCGGTTCAACACCAGCTACCGAAATCAACCGCGTCGCGCCGCGTAGTCGCTTCGCTAAAGGCAAGGCGTAGTCGCTTCGCAAAGACCACGCGTAGCCGCTTCGCCACCAGGGAAGGAAGACCAACGATGGGACTGGATAGCCGCATCATTCAAGTTTTGGATCACGCGCGCCTGGGCGGCGTTGATTTTGATCGCACCGTGATGGTGGGCCGCCAGCAGTTGCATTTGCCGGCTGACGACTTTCGCAAAACGGCCCGCTGGTGCCAGCTTGATAACGTCGATTCATTGACCGACGAAATCTATCGCCAGGCCGATCAGTACGCCGAACCGCTGCTGCGAGCAATGGGCGCTAACCAAATCGATTCGATCGATGTCTCCGACTACGAAGGCGCCAACATCATCGCCGACATGAACCATCCGATCGATCGCAGTTTGCATCGCAAGTATTCGTTGGTGATCGACGGCGGATCACTGGAACACATTTTCTTTTTTCCGACCGCCATCAAGAACTGCATGGAAATGGTCGATGTCGGCGGCCACTTCTTTTCGATCAACGGCACCAACAACTTCAGCGGCCACGGGTTCTATCAGTTCAGCCCCGAATTGATGTACCGAGTCCTATCGCCCGAGAACGGTTTCGAAGTAACTGAAATGCTGATCTGGGAGCGGTACGCCGGAAGCACGGTCTACGTTGTGAAAGACCCCAAGGATGTGGGCGGCCGAGTGATGGCGCAAACCAATCGCGAAACATTTTTAACCGTCATCGCCCGGCGGACCCACCAGACCGAGATCTTTCAGACCACACCACAGCAAAGTGATTACGTGGTCGATTGGAAAACGGGCGATCACCGTCCACCTTCGTTGCCCAATCACCAGCAGCCCGCTTGGAAACGAATCGGCAAGCAAGCCGAAAGAAACGTGCGGGCCCTGCGCCGAAAGCTCTTTTCCAAGTACCACCCCGATCACTACCAGCCGCTGCAGTGGCGAAGAAACCCTTCCCGCCAAGCCGCTTGAGTGAATCTCAACGAACCGTTGACCGATACCTGCCGGGTGTTGTCCCGACTTCGCGTTTGAACACCACGCTGAAATATTCGGCATGCTTGAAACCGGTCAGTGTCGCGATCTGGGCAAGTGGCAAATCGGTATCGCGCAGCAGCCGACGTGCTTTCTTGAGTTGCACCTCACGAATTTCGGCCTGCGGCGATCGCCCCACGAACTTGCGGAATCGGCGTTCCAGTGAACTTCGGGCAATGGGGACTTCCCGCAACACCTCCTCGACCGTCAGGCCAAGGCAGGCGCGATCGCGAATGATCTTCAGCGCAGCAGCCACATCGCCATCGTCGATTGCCAGCAAATCGGTCGATTGACGCGACGCGATTCCCAGCGGCGCGATCGTGACATGTTCCAACTGGGGGGATAGCCCGCGCATCAACCGATCCAACATCGACGCGGCTTCATAACCGATCCGTTCGGCTGCCGGAATGACACTGGTCAGGGGCGGTTGGCAAAAGTCGCAAATGACATGATCGTTATCGACACCGATCACGGCCACCTCTTCGGGCACCGAAAGCTTTGCCGCTCGGCATGCTTCCAACACGTGTTGTCCCCGAAAATCGTTGCACGCCATGATCCCAATCGGTTTGGGAAGCGACCGAAGCCAATGAACGATTTTCTCTTGCTGCTCCTCCCAGCCGGTTCGCCTCGCAAGCGCCCAATCGGAAGCATGGGACATCACCTGGTAGCCACAAGCAGCCAACTTGGCCTGAAAACCAATTTGACGAAGTTCGGACCAATGATGATCGCTGAACCCACAATAAGCGAACTGCCTCAGTCCGAGCTCCAATAGGTGGGTGGCACCTATTCGGCCAATCGCGTCGTGGTCGTTCCAGATGGATGGCAGAATCCGTTGTCCGTAAATGTCGGTCAAATTGACCGTGGGGATCCCCAGACGATGAATCGTCTGGGCCATTTCCGGCGTCATGGTGCGAGTGATGATCCCGTCGCCGTCCCACCGATCCAACCAGGCCGGCGCCGTCACTTGCAGTTCCCGCAGGTCCAACTGAACCGACCAGGGAGGACTTTCCACGAGAAATCGGCTGATCCCTTCCAGGACGCCACGCCCAAATGACATCGTGGTCTCGACCATCAGCAAAACGTGAGGACGACGAGAGGTGGACATGGCGTGGGAAGCGATCGAGTGGGAGAAGGACAATACACCGCATGCGTGGGGAAAGAATAATTCTCAACCCACTCGTGCCGACTCCGATCAGAATACCACCACTCATCTGGAAAACGCAGTGTTTTTTTGCTCTCCGATAGGCAAGAGGCCGAAATATTTCTCAATGAAAGTGCGATGGATCTCATTGGCGTTGCCTCGCAGCCGTGCAACAATGATAGGACTCTGCGATGCTTCCAGCTGCCGGTTTCCGTTTTTGCCGGTCGGTGGGCGGCCAAATGAGGGTGCAAGGCCTTCACCAAACCGATTGTCGCGTTCCTTCCAAGCCATCGAACATCCCACCTGCGACGGTGACTTCCATCGCCTAGCGTGCAATGAATCTCAGCCAAATCTCACATCCTGCCCAAACCATGCTTCGTTTCGTTGGTTGGTTGGTTTTCTTGTTCAGTGGTGTGGGCAGTGTGTTGGCAGCCGGCTCGGACTCCGACCGCAAAATCGACTTCACCAAGCAAGTTCAGCCGATTCTTGCCAAGCGATGCTTTGCCTGTCACGGTCCCGACGAAGCGGAAAGTGGTTTGCGATTCTCCGATCGTGACTCGGCGTTTGCCGAAGCCGATTCGGGTGATTTCGCGATCGTGCCGGGTGACATCGAGGCCAGCATGTTGATCGCTCGCATCACGAGCGAGGATGAGTTTGAACGAATGCCACCCGAAGGCGACCCGATGCCGGCGAAGGAAATCGAGATCCTGAGTCAGTGGATTCGCGAAGGCGCCCCGTGGAGCAAGCATTGGGCGTTCGAGCCGATGCAGAAGGCGGACCCGCCGAAGGTCTCGTTGGAATCGTGGAACAAAAATCCGATCGACGCTTTCCTTTACAACGAACTTTCTCGCGCTGGCCTGAAACCCAACCCGCCGGCAGATCGAGCGACGTTGATTCGCCGCGCCTACTATGACTTGACCGGTTTGCCGCCGACGGCCGATCAGGTTCGCCAGTTCGTCACGGACCCTGATCCGCAGGCATTCGAGAAGTTGATCGACCGACTACTCGATTCGCCGCACTATGGCGAACGTTGGGGTCGTCATTGGCTGGACCTGGTTCGCTACGCCGAAACCAATTCCTACGAACGCGATGGCCCGAAGCCGAACGCCTACAAATATCGCGACTATGTCATTCGATCGTTGAACGAGGACAAGCCGTACGACCGTTTCATTCGCGAACAACTAGCCGGCGACGAACTGGACCAGGTCAATCAAGAAACGCTGACCGCAACCGGCTACTATCGGCTGGGGATTTGGGATGATGAACCGGCCGACCCGTTGCTTGCCCTGTACGACGGAATGGACGACATCATCATGACCACGGGGCAGGTCTTTCTGGGCCTAACACTCAATTGTTCTCGTTGTCACGATCACAAGATCGATCCCATTCCGCAGCAAGACTACTACGGCTTGCTGGCATTCATGGCCGACGTCACGCCGTGGGGAACGCGTGGAAACCAGCGAGACAACAACCAGATTGATGTTTCGTCCGAAGAGATCAATCGACAGTACCAGGAGAACGATCGGCAGCAACGTCGTTTGGAGAAGGAGATTCGCGACATCGAGCAATCGGGGATCGCCAAGATGTCGGCCCCCGACCAGCGGGCGACCGAGGGTCCAAAGAAAGATCGCAATCGAGTGCTGAAGGAAAAACTGAAAGATCACCTCCGCGACGATGATTGGGAAACTTACCGGCGGTTGCAGGAAGAACTTCGCGACATCGTGCAGCAGAGAAAACAGTTGCCGCCGCGAGAAATGGTGATGGGACTTGCTCGCTGCGAACCGAAACCGCGGGCGACGCACGTGCTTTACCGCGGCAATCCGCACTCGCCCCGAGATGAAGTGCAACCGCGGTTTCCCGGAATTTTTGGCGGTGACGTTCCCGACATTCCGGCTCCCGGCGATTCCGCTCGATCGGCCGGCAGGCGAAAGGTGTTGGCCGATTGGATTGTAAGTCCCGAAAACATGCTGACCGCTCGTGTGATCGCCAATCGGATTTGGCAATTTCGTTTTGGCCGCGGCATCGTGCGCAGCAGCAACAACTTCGGCTACGGCGGCACCCCGCCCACTCATCCCGAGTTGCTCGATTGGCTCGGACACCGGATGATCGAAGGCGGCTGGCGATTCAAGGCGATGCACCGGCTGATCATGACCAGCAGCGCCTACCAAATGTCATCGGAAAGTCGTGAAGAGGCGATGCAGATCGATCCTGGCAACGACCTGTTCTGGAGATTCAACCCGCGCCGTCTTAGTGCCGAGGAAGTTCGAGACTCGGTGCTTGCGGTCAATGGTTCGCTGAATCGGCAGACTTACGGTCCGAGCTTTTATCCGACGCTTTCCCGCGAGGTATTGGCGGGGCAATCGCGCCCGGGTGCAGGTTGGGGGAATTCACCGCAACAAGAGCAGAACCGTCGCAGCGTTTATATTCATGTCAAACGATCCTTGCTGACGCCGCTGCTGACAGCGTTCGATTTTCCTGATCCCGATTTGACCTGTGAAGACCGCTTCGCAACGCTTCAGCCGGGGCAGGCATTGTCGCTGCTGAACAGTGATTTCATTCACCAGCAAGCCAAACGGCTGGCCGAATCGATTGGCGCCAAAGAGTCGGACAACGATCAGATTGTTCGCAAAACAGTACAAGCCGTCTTGTCGCGGGAAGCGTCCGAGGAGGAGGTCGCCGACGGTGCCAAGCTGATTGCTCAGTTGGAATCGAAACATGGCATCGACCGAGACCGGGCGGCACAACTTTATTGCATGACCGTGATGAACTGGAACGAGTTTTTGTTCCTTGACTGAACCCATTCATCTCCCAAGTAAAACCTCGGCGAACCGAGACCCCAAAATGACCAAACGACAACGACGAAGAGATTTCTGCGGACGCACGCGGCGAGAATTTCTGTGGCAAACCGGGGGTGGATTTGGCGCCGCCGCGCTGACGTCGATGCTTGCCGGCGACGGTTTTTTCGGCACCGCCGCATCGGCTGCCGACGCCGCGCACAAAAGTCCGCTGGCGGCCAAAGCGCCTCATTTTGCCCCCAAAGCCAAGTCGGTCATCTTTCTGTTCATGTACGGCGGACCCAGCCACATCGATACTTTCGATCGCAAGCCGATCATGAAAGGGATGGACGGCAAAACGGTCAAGGTGAAGACGCACGGCCGCGGCGGGCACAGAGATTCGGGACGAATTGTCGAACCACGCTGGGATTTTCATCAACATGGGCAATGCGGCAAATGGGTCAGCACGCTCTTTCCGCATCTGGCCGGGCATGTCGACGACATTGCTTTCCTACATTCCATGACGGCCGATTCGCCCATTCATGGTTCAGCAATGTTGATGATGAACAGCGGCAAAATTCTCTCCGGTTCGCCGGCGCTCGGTTCGTGGGTCAACTATGGGCTGGGAACGGTCAATGAAAATTTGCCGGGATTCGTCGTCATGCTCGATCCCTCCGGCGGACCGATCAGCGGCGCCAAAAACTGGAGCAGCGGTTACATGCCGGCCACCTACCAGGGCACGGTGTTCCGAAGCGAAGGAGCGCCGATCCTCGATCTGGCTCCGCCCAAAGACCTGCCCGCGGGTGTGCAGCGCGAACTGATCGACTCGATTCAACAAGCGAACCATCGACACCTGGCGACCCGCGCCGGCAATGAGGATTTAGCATCGCGAATCGCCAGCTACGAACTCGCCTACAACATGCAGACGACCGCTCCCGAAGCGGTGGACCTGGCGCAAGAAGACGCCAAGACGATCGAAATGTACGGCATCAACCAGGATCGCACCCGCGACTTTGGCACACGATGTCTGCTTGCCCGCCGGCTGGTCGAAAGGGGCGTGCGCTTCATACAGCTTTATAGCGGCGGTGCCCACAACGACGACAACTGGGACGCCCACGGTGATCTGGAAGTCAACCACAACAAACATGCCGGCAATACCGACCTGCCGATCGCCGCGCTGCTCGCCGATTTGAAGCAACGTGGAATGCTGGAAGAGACGTTGATCGTCTGGGGCGGCGAATTCGGCCGGCAGCCGACCGCCGAATACGCCAAGGGATCAGGCCGCGATCACAACGCTTACGGATTCACCATGTGGATGGCCGGCGGCGGCATCAAGGGCGGCGTTAGCTACGGAACCACCGATGAACTTGGTTCACGAGCGGTGGAAAATCCGCTGCACGTCAAAAACCTCCATGCCACCATCCTGCATCAACTGGGCCTCGACCCCAATCACCTCTCCTATTTCTACAGCGGCCTCGACCAAAAACTCGTCGGTGTCGAAGAAGTTCAACCCATTCACGAAATCATCGCCTGAGCAAGCTCGTAGGACGTAACAAGCAAACCCTTGCGGTGCCGGAACTTCGGTCGCCTGCGGGAAGTTTTTCGTCTCCCGCGATGCGCGCAAGCACGAACCGGCCCCGCGCAGTTACGGCATCGTTTTGCGACCTTCGGTCCGGCCTACACGAATAATCCGGGATAGTAACGCGTAGCGACTTCGGAGAAGTCGCCGACGGTCACTCAGCGCTTGCGCGTCAATTCAATGGCCGGGCTTTTGGTGGACTTGCCGTCTTTGTTCATGCTCCAGATTTGCTTGATCTTGTCGGCCGATTCAAACTCGATGGTCAAGGCAGACATGTGCATTTCATTCTTCTTGATGCCCGACTTCTTCACCAGTTCCAAAGACACCGACTTCTCGGACGAATCGGTCAGCTTCATGTGGGGTTGATTGCCCAGCATGCAGTAGTGGGTCATCTCCAGCTTTCCATTGCGATCGTGATAGACGGTGACCATCTCCATCGGCTTGCCCGGATTAAAGGTTTCCACCACGGCACTGCCGCCGCCAGTCACACGGTAGACCAGAGTGACAGGCTCCGGTCCCTTTCCGTGGTCCACTTCACCTGTCCAAGTTCCGGCCAATCCCTTGATGAGTTTCAGTTCATCCGAACCTTCGTGTTTGGGCAATTCCTGGGCCAATGCGCTGGATGCCAACAGAGCGAGCGATACGATAGCGATGTTTCTCATGGCGAGTCTCCGAGTTTTGAGGTTCAGCGCATTCTATCAGGGCGCTGGCGGCTGGACACTCTTTTGGAACCCCATCGCTGGAGGAATCGGCTTGTACAGCTTTTGTGGCGTCCTAATTTTCTGAGTGGACGTTGATGTAGGTGTCGCCTCCGCGGTGCAATTCGGACAGCGATGAAGTTGACTCCTTGTTGCGACCACCGATATCCTCGATGTAATCGATCGTGATGTAAGGGTTGTAGGAGGGGGAGGCTGCATCGGGGGATTCTGGCCGTGCGAGCCGGTGCAGATGAACGATGTCATGGTCGCCGCCGGTTGGTCCGCTGTTCGACACGGACGAAATGTCCAACGTCACGTTCGTGCCATCGAAAGTGACGCCAGCCGCGCTGGCCGAGTTTCTGGCTCCTGCCTCTGGGCGATCTGCGACCTCGCCAACTTCGTCCACTGGACGGCTCACCGCCAGACTATCAGGTGTGAAGACCGCGACTGCGGCCGTCAAACAAGCGCGTTTTTCGAGAATTTGAACGCGGGGACGAAATCTCAGTTTTTTGTTGACCATGACAGAACTCCCCAAGACGCGATACCAGACCTACATCTAACCCGCAAAATCCTGGGGCAACCCGCCACAAAAAATTTTCTCCGTCAACCTCGGCTCTCACCGAATCAGACCGGGCGAGGCCTTGAGCAGGTTCTCAGGGGACGTACCGAAACACTAGCCACGTTCGGTGAAGCGACGCTGAAGGTCCGACAAATGTTTCTTGAGGGCTTCCATGTCCATCTTTGCCAGGGTCGCGTCGTCGTTGGGCTCACCCGCCAACAATCGCTCAAGAATCCGAATCTGACCAACCAGCTCTCCCTCGGCACGTCCCTCCTCGCGTCCCTTCGCTTCTCCTTGGTCCCTGGCGGCTTGCAGGCGGGCCTGCTCATCCCGCTCCATCTTCAGGCGAGATTCGTACTGCTCGCGTTCTCGTGGGCTACGTGCGATCATTTCCAATACTCCTGCCGCTTCAATAAACGCCGGATCTGACAATTTGGTCGACAATTCCGGTTGCTGCCCACACAGGTTCGTGGCGCCAACGAAGCACGCCAGTGCGATCGCCAAAAGGCGACAACGATTTACCATTCCAGCTCCCTCGGAAAGAACTCGTCAACCAAATCTTCGTAATACGGACGAAGGCCATTCAAATCGGGGCGATCGTGACTTTTGGTGTACAGGTCGTACGGATTGAATTTTCGCACCCAATGGAACATCCGCCGATCTCGGCTATCCATCAGAAACTCGTACTGCCGCTCCCGGTGCGCGGCATAGAACGAGTGGTAGCGGATCATGTACAACGCCTCGTCGGGAAGGTGATCCTTCACCACGTGATACAGGTATTCGTCGTGCCCCCACGACATCAACACGTTTTCGAGCCCGCAGTTCGGTTGGTAGACGCCGCACCTGGTCGCGTACCTGGGATCATGGTAATCGGGGTTGTCGGCGAACAGTTCGTGAAAGACGATTTGATCGCAGTGCGCACAACCCACCGGAAAGGTATCACCGACAACGGCCCATTGTGGTTCGCCGTAAAGACACAGCACTTTGCCCAGATCGTGAATCAGCCCAGCCAAAATGAACCATCGCGGATGACCGTCACTGCGAATCGCCTCGGCGGTCTGCATCAAGTGTTCGATCTGCGATAGGTCGGTGTCCGGATCGCTGTCGTCAACCAACGTATTGAGAAACTCCATCGCCTCCCAGATGCCCATTCGTCGTGACCGCGGCGGCAAGAACTGAGCTCGCTTCTGTTGGACGAAATCATACGTCTGATACCGATGGTTCAGCCGATAGAATTCTCGTACGCCGGGACGCGTATCCGTCCCGTAGTTACGGAACTCATTCTGCTTCTTTTCGGGCTGGGGATACCTGCGGCGAAGATCTTCGTCCCATTGTTCCAGGTCATCCAGTGGATTGTCGCCGAACTGGCTTGTCGACATGATTCGTGCCTGGGGCCTTGATTTGATGCACGGAGGAACCGGAGATGACGACATGTATGGCGGTGAAAACAGCGACATCATGATCGGCGGCGAAGGCAGCGACTTGATGTATGGTGACGGGGGACATGACAAACTGATCGCCGGCACGATCAACTTCAACCCGAACCAACAGGGTTATGGTCCTGTCGACATCGTCAACGATACCGAGGACGACGACGATGACTATCTGTTCGGTGGAACCGGCAACGATACCTTCGTCATTGCCGACTACGGATTCTGGAACATCGGCGAGGACAAGTTGATGGACAAGTCATCCGGCGAAACGGTGGTCTACATGGATCCGTGGGGTTGGGATGCTACCGGCGTTCCTTATCTCGGAAACCACGGTCACCTCCCGGTGTAAGACTGAGCCGTGAATCTCATTTGCCGGATTTGCCAGGTTCGCCGGCGCTCCACCGAGCGTCCGGGCACTGGCAAATCCGGCATTTTTGATGCGCTGACGTGCCGCTTCTCCGCAGCTGGAACGTTCCATTGGCGCCGCCGATGAGCCACTTTTTCCTCCGTTGACGCCTGTACTTGTGGAGCGTCATGACCCCCAACCATCCACCGACATTTCTGATCATAGGACTCTGCCATGTGCCGGTTTCCCTTCACCGATTCTGACCGTCGTGATGATCTCCATTCGGGCGTCGGCAACCGGTTTGACGAAAGTGCGACCGTCGATCGCTGGGATACGGTCGAATCGGACAACTCCGAAATCCAGGGATTGGTGCTCGAAACGCCAACCTCCTTCCGGCCGCTGACGTCAAAAGTCTTGCTCGTGGGCCAACAAATGACGGTCGGACGAGCGAAAGGATGCGACCAACCGGTACCGATGGACAAAAAGATGTCGCGGTGGCATTTCTCAATCCACTGCGAGTCGGATCATGCGGTGGTCCACGATCTTGGCAGCACCAACGGAACGTTCGTCAATGGAATGCGTGTGAGCGAACTTCGGGTCCACGATGGCGATCAGATCTCCGCCGGCATGACCATCTTTGTGGTGCGAATGGTTCAAACTTGATCAAAACAGCTGGGGCGCCCTCCGGGGCGTTGATAGACCTTACCATTGAGTGTTTGTTGGTTGTGATGAAACGGGTGAAAATGAGTGAACAACCCATCGACCTGGTGCAACGCGCTGACGCAGGAGATTCCGATGCGTTGGGTGAGCTGTTGGAGCGTAGTCGGGACCGCTTGATAAAAATCGTCTCCTTTCGAATGGACGGCCGATTGCGATCGCGAGTCGACGCAGCCGATGTCGTCCAAGATGCTTTCGTGGAAGCGACAAAACGGATCGGTCAAGAAAAGCGAAACACCGAGATCCCGTTTTTTCTCTGGTTGCGAATGGTGACTCTGCAAAAACTGGCCGATACCCATCGACATCACTTGGGAGTGAAAGCACGAGCGGCCGGACGGGAGGTCGCTTTGTTCTCCAGTCCCCTTCCGCAAGCCACCTCCGCCGTCATCGCGGCGCAGTTACTCGGCAAGCTAACCAGCCCCAGTCAGGCTGCAATGCGAATAGAGACGCAGTTGCGGATTGAAGAAACCCTCAATGCGATGGATGAGCTTGACCGGGAAGTGCTGGTGCTGCGTTTCTTTGAAATGCTGTCGAACCAGGAGACCGCGCGGATACTGAACGTCCAAGAATCGACGGCGAGCAACCGATTCGTGAGGGCACTGAAGAAATTAAAAGGCGGCGTCGATGGAGAGGCTTTGCTATAAGTGTAGCTTCGGGCATGGCGCCGCGGAAAAGCACGCAATCCATACTGTTGGCGAGAGATGAAAGACCAGCACAACCGGCCCGATTCGATGGACACCTGTTCCGACGTCGTCGAACGAATTGCCGAAGAGTACCTGGAACGGCTGCGAAATGGTGACGGTCCGCAGCTGGAAGAGTACACGCGAAGCCACCCCGAGGTCGCGGACGAACTTCGTGAAGTGCTTGGTGCGGTTTCGTTGATGCAGGAGTTTGCGCCGGGTCACTCGCAAGGGGTCGCGTTTGATACTCCCGATGTGTTCGAGCCGCCTCGGCAACTCGGTGATTACCGAATCGTGCGTGAATTGGGGCGCGGCGGGATGGGGGTTGTGTATGAAGCGGAGCATTCGACGATGCGCCGCCGCGTGGCGTTGAAGGTCTTGTTCCCTCACACCGGAAAAGGCCTCGTGCTGGAAAGGTTCCTCCGCGAGGCGAGGGCCGCGGGGAGGCTGCACCATTCAAACATCGTTCCCGTCTTTGAGGTTGGATCAGACGCCGACACTCACTTCTACGCAATGCAACGAATTCGAGGCCAGAACCTCGACAATGTCATTGATGACCTGCGACGATTTCAAGACGGTCCCGTTTCCGAAACGCCGTCAAGCGAATGTTCGCAAAGTGTTGCTCACCGTCTACTCACCGGTCAGTACAACCATTCGCAACTGATCGAGGACGCTGCAGCGGTTCCAGCCGTCGGAACAAAACTGCCGTCCATTGAGGCGGACGTGAAATCGGCCAATCTATCAAGTGATTCTCTATCGGAAGTGGGTGAAAAACAGGATGATTATTTTCACCGTGTTGCGCGGATTGCGCTTCAGGTTGCCGACGCATTGGCGTACGCCCACGATCAAGGTGTTCTGCACCGCGACATCAAACCCGCCAATCTGATCCTCGATACGACCGGCACTGTTTGGGTTACCGATTTTGGCCTGGCCCGGTCGGAGGACGAGGATCTGACGCTGACCGGTGATATTCTCGGCACATTACGGTACATGGCACCCGAACGTTTTGAAGGCAATGCCGATCAGCGAAGCGACGTCTATAGCCTTGGATTGACGTTGTATGAACTCTGTACGCTTCGATATGCGTTTGACCGGGAGGACCGTGCGGACCTGGTTCGCCAGGTAACGCGCGAAACGCCGGCAAAACCGCGATCGGTCAACGCCGAAGTTCCGCGGGACCTGGAAACGATCGTGTTGAAGTCCATCGCCCGAGAACCGTCTCAGCGGTACGCTTCAGCAGCCAAGATGGCAGAAGACCTGCGACTCTTCCTGGATGACCGACCGATCCGGGCGCGAAGAAGCTCCGTGATTGAACACGGTTGGCGATGGTGCCGGCGCAATCCCTATGTCGCTGCCATGCTTTGGTGTATCGCAACGTTGCTTGCCGTTATCTTTGTCGGGACCATTGTGTTTGCGATCAACACCCAAGATTACGCGGATGATTTGGTCGTAAAAACAAGACGTGCCGTGCTTGCCGAAAAGATTGCTGTCGAGTCGGCCAACGATGAGAGGATCGCCCGAAACACCGCCAATTCACACCTTTTTGAAGCCTATTTTCAACGGGCACAGGCCGAACGCAGAAACCGCCTTACCGGCCGGCGCGAAGCAGGCCTCGATGCCTTGAAGTTGGCTGCCAAGTTGCTTCCGTCCCTGCGACTATCGCCCGAAGAGTTCGATCGCCAACGGCGACGGCTTCGTAACGAAGCCACTGCGGTGCTGGCGAAGACCGACATTACGATCAATCCAGATCTGGACGCCGATTATACGGCCGCCGTCGTGGCGTACGACTACGCCTATCAAAAATATGCCGTTTCCCGCATGAACGTCATTGACGTCCGCCGCACCAGCGATGATGGCTCACTGCTTGAGATTCCACAGACCGAGATACCGGCGAGATTATTAGCGTTTAGTTTCGATGGCAGGTACCTGGCGGCCATTCACTGGCACAGCTCGTTCCGCAAAAGGTACCTCCGAGTCTGGGACTGTGAGAACGATGTATCCGTTTTGAATATTGAAACGGCCGCCAGCAATTTCTGCTTCTCCGGTGACTCCGATGACGACGGATTTCCGCGTTTGGCCGTCATCAATGACGGCTCCATCGTCACCATTTACAACCTGCGTGACGTGTCAAACCCGAAGTCGCGCGACTTCGGGTTTCATTTGGAAGACGTCCAGTTTTTGAACCACGATCAAACGATCGCGGTCGTCGGTGAAAAGAATGCGATCGAATTTTGGTCCGCAGAATCTGACACGACCGAGTCGCTGGCGACAACGACCAAGTGGGCGGCGCTTGATTGGTGCGCAAAAACGAACCAGTTGGCTGTTGGAGCACAGAACGGCACGATTGAAATCTTTGACATGGACCGCAGAGCCAGCCGGTTCCGATTGATCGGGCACGAAGATTCGGTGCATACGATTTCGATCTCGTCCGACGGCGAACTACTCGCTTCGACTTCCTGGGACGGCACCACGCGAATGTGGATAGTGCGAGGCGAGTTGGAATTCAAGCGACTGGAACACAATCGACTTCTTTGCGGATTCTCACGCGATGGACAGAACATTTGTTTCTCCGATCCGGACAATCAAGTGGACGTCTATCGAATCGTAAGACATGCTCCCAAAATCCAGTACTTCAGCAACCGAGACCTGCCTCGACGCAACGACATCTCGTTTCATCCGGTCAACCCACGGCTGGCGGCCGTTGCCAGTAGCCATCACGTTGAACTTTGGGACCTCAAGCAGCGGAAGATTGTCGGTCTTTTGGGTAGCAGGCGAACGTTTGCCGCACGGTTCTCGAACGATGGCCGAGATCTGGTGTCGAGCGGCCGCAGCGGGCTCCGTCGTTGGCAGATCTCGGTCGGAGACCAGAACCGTTGGCCAGATACATTGGAGTGGCAGGAAGCATTCCTGGTGCAAGGATTCGACACCGACAGGATCGACACCACACCCAATCTGGATCGTATTGCGTACGTGAAAAAGTACGATCAAGTGGCGTATGTGATCGATTCCGACAATCCGGGGCAGCGGACCGAGATGACTGGCGTGTCCGACGTGGTCAAAGTTGCAATCAGTCCCGACGGACGATGGGTTGTCGCGTCGCGGGAATCGGAGGCCGATCTGACCATCTGGAATGCAGACACCGGCAAACCGATCGCAAAACTCGCCCCCGGGTGCCGAACCAACATCACCTTCAGCCCGGATGGACGGTGGTTGGGTGGCAGCGGCCAGAACCGGTCCTTCCTCTGGAGGGTCGGAACTTGGGAAACCGTTCATCAACTCGATCACCCGGTCAGCCATCCGGGCGCTGTTGCCTTTTCACCTGACAGCCGCATGATTGCCATGACACACAACCGATTCCATGTGAATCTGCTGGACCGCGAGACGTTTCAATCACGCGTCCTGCTTGGCGCCGGTGAGCACCGAACCATCGAGTCTGCGACGTTTTCTCCAGATGGAACTCGCTTGGCACTCACCCTTCAGGACAGCTTCGAAATTTGGGATCTGAGGGACCTGCGACAACAACTAGCGGAAATGGGGCTGGAATGGTAACTGCGCTGCTTGCGGCCAATTTGGAATTTTTCTGAAATTCGTTGTGGCGCAATCGTGCTTTCGATCGGGTGAGTCCATAGAGCGGCAAACGTCTCCGTTTTTCCGCGACCTCTCCCCCCTTTCCCCTCTGGAGTTTTCCGTGGCAATCACTGAAATTTTGCAAACAGTGAAGTCAAACAACCCCGACGCCCGCGTTCAGCTGATTGAAGCTGCTCATCACGAACTTCGACGGATCGCCGGTAAACGAATGGCCCGCGAACGCGATAACCACACTCTGTCGTCGACGGCACTGGTCAACGAGGTTTCCCTGAGGCTGCTCCGAGACGGTAACTTTCCGACAGAAAGCCGTGGTCGTTTTTTTGCCTACGTTGCCAAAGCGATGCGAAACCATCTGATCGATCACGCTCGATCCAAAGGACGGCAAATCCGTGGCGGTAATCGTGAGCGGATTTCATTTGACGAGACGATGACCGTGAGCGACGAGCAAAACGAGGATCTACTCGCGCTCAATGAGGTGTTGGAGGATCTTGCCGAACAAGAATCACGACAGGCGCAAGTCGTCGAGATGAAGTACTTCGGCGGATTGTCCAATATCGAGATCGCGTACGCATTGAATGTCTCCATCGCGACGGTGAAGAGAGATTGGGATACCGCCAGAACCTGGTTGCGAGCGAAACTCAACGAAACCTAATCCCACATACCCGCCTCCATCGAACGCTTGATCGCGTTCCTCACCGTCTGCTCTCATTCCGGGGCTGTGAAACAACGAGTGTTGGCTCTCGCTCCGATTCCGTCGGTTTTTAGATTCGTCGATCGTAGCGTCTACAAAACTCAGCTTTCGGCGGAGCCAGCGGTGACCATCATCCAAGCAGCCTGTCTATGGCTATTTCTGCCAAGCTGGAGGTGACTTTGGCAGCCACCTTGGAACTTGCCCGGTCGCTGCGGCTAATTCTCCCGAAAAAAATGAGCCTTTTGCACGCCAGTTCTCGCTGGCATTGTTGTAGCCGGTCCTTTTCGCCGGTGTCCGCTCACCTCACACAGGAGAAAATCGATGACCCGCACCAGCAAGATAGCAATCGCCTTCGTTGTGCTCGTCATGTTGCCCGCGAGTACCATTCAGGCCCAACGAAGTTCGTCGTCGCAGAGACGCAGCACAGGTTCCTCCCTGAGAAAGTCAAGCTACACCAGCCGTGCGACTCCTCCTTCCACGAGCCGGCGAACGATGTCTCCGTCCTCGATGAGATCCAAGTCGACGATGAACCGACGTCCAACTGGAACGACCAGCCGGACCGTTCCCTCGACGCGTCCGTCGCGTCCTTCGGTAACCATGCCGAAGCAGACGGTTCGATCGCGGTACTCATCGAGTCGACCTGCGGTGACGATGCCTCGTCAGACAGCGACGACACGTCCGGCGCAACGTCCATCGACGATTCATCGACAACCGTCATCGACGAACTCATGGCGACCGCAGAAAAATCCTACCTCTATCAATCGCGTGCCCTTCTCCAGTCGTCCCACTCCACGTCCTGCCGTGACGATGCCGCGGGAAACGGCAACCGCGCGACCGACTCCGCGCCTGCCAATTCCTTCACGTGGACCGACCATGGCCCCCAAGCCTCGACCATCGATCGGTACGGTGACACGTCCGCGCCCCGGCAACGGTGCACCCGCACCACGCCCGGGAACGGTAACTCCACGACCTCAGGTTGGTAACGGCGCACCCGCACCGCGACCAGGAACGGTGACTCCACGACCTCAGGTTGGTAACGGCGCACCCGCACCTCGTCCGGGAACAGTGACTCCACGACCTCAGGCTGGTAACGGCGCACCCGCACCTCGCCCGGGAACGGTAACTCCACGACCTCAGACTGGTAACGGCGCACCCGCACCGCGACCAGGAACGGTGACTCCACGACCTCAGGCTGGTAACGGCGCACCCGCACCTCGACCGGGAACGGTAACTCCACGACCTCAGGCTGGTAACGGCGCACCCGCACCTCGACCGGGAACAGTGACTCCGAGACCGCGACCTGGTCATGGTCCGCCCGCACCGCGCCCCGACGTCCCTTACGACCTTCCGCCTTTGCCAGGTGATGACCACAACCATCACGATGAAACCGGACACGACCATCATGGTCATCACGGCCACCATGGCCATTACGGAAACCACCACCCATGGCTAGGGACGCGTCCGCGCGTCACGTGGTGGTGGCGGGACTACTGCCCACCACGACTTCCCAACGCGCCCTTTGCGACGCTTCCCGTCGGTGCTCCGTTGATCCAACCCACCTGCTACCAGCCGGTCGACTTGACGATTGTTGAACCTCCCGTTGCAGCCGAGGTCCCTGTGATGTTTCGCTGGTACTTGGGCCTGGGCGGAATCGTGTTGCCTGGAAAAGGACTCGGCGTCGAAACCGTGGAAGCGAACTCCCCCGCGGACATGGCGGGATTGAGCTCTGGCATGGTGATCACGCGATGCAACGGTAGCGAGGTGATCGATGAGGCAACCATGGGCGAGGCAATTGCCGCCTCGGACGGACAGCTTTTGCTTTCCGTTCTGAAGTCGGCAGACGCCGAACCGGTCGAGCTGATCGTCGAGATGAAGAAGTTGCGAAGTCTATCTTTCTAGGCGACCCGCTCGGCATACGGACAGGAAGCCTTGGCGGTCACTGGCCAGTTTGGCCGGGTATGGCGTGCCAGAAAACGAAAGCAGTGGACTGGTGAACCGGTGGTATCGAAGGTACCACCGGTTCGCGGCGCAGAAGTGTTGGACGCGAGTTGGGTCTCGCTTGTTTCGATGTCCGGTTCAGAAACCGGTCTTCATCAGTCGCTGCAACCACGATATCACATTCGCGTGCTTGGGATCGTTCGCCAGGTTATGCATTTCTTCGGGATCGATCTTGTGGTCATACAGTTCAGTGCCACGCTGGCCACCATCCCACGCCACATATCTCCAGCGAGCAGTGCGGACGGCGCGACCGGGAAAGGCTTGTTCATTCTTGCCGAATTGTACCTGCGTGAAAGCTGCGCCGTCCCATGTCGATTTGGGATCTCGCAACAACGGCACCAAACTCTTGCCTGCTAAGTCGCCCGGCGCGGTCAATCCGGCCAACTCCATGACAGTTGGATAGATGTCGACGAACTCGACAACGCGAGCGCAATCATGACCGTCTGATTCGATCCCAGGATCCACCATGATCAAAGGGGCCCGAGTCGATTCCTCGAACAGACTGTTTTTGCGCCACAGGCCGTGCTCGCCGAGGTGATAGCCATGATCGCCCCACAACACCACGATTGTGCGATCCGTCAATTCGAGTTCATCCAACGCGTCCAGTAGTCTTCCCACCTGCGCGTCCACGAATGAAACACAAGCGTCGTAGGCGACAATGCACTCCCGCGATTGCAACTGGGTCGTACCGAAGTTGGGCCAGATTCGTGTGGAGGCGAGTGCGGCGGGAGGGACTGTGTCGCGATACCCAGCGGGAAGTTGCGGAAGCAACGTCTTTCTGACGTCGTACAAGCCGAAGTATTTCTTAGGCGCGACGTAGGGAATGTGAGGCCGATAGAAACCGGCCGCGATAAAAAACGGTTGATCGCGATGCTGCCGGAGCAGACGAATGGTTTCAGTCGCCACTTTGCCATCGGTCTGTTCTCCGTCCAAGCCGTCGGCTGCCAAGTACGACATCCGATCCTGTAGCAGCAATTCGGGAGTGTAATTGGTCAGTAGGTGCTCTTCGTCTTTGTCGCGGCCGCGGGGGTCGAACACTTCGTCCCACGACTGCGGATCGTCCAATCCGCTGGTGCCAATATCAATCGGCACTCCCTGGTGAAAAATTTTTCCAACACGGGCAGCGTAGTAACCGTTTTGACGAAATTGCTGCGGCAACGTCACGACATTGGGTAGTTTGTCGCGAAGACTGGTTTGGTTATTCAGCACGCCGGTCGATTCTGGACGCAATCCGGTTAGCAGCGACGCGCGACTTGGCCCACACGATGGATATTGACAATAGGCGCGGTCGAATCGCACGCCACGGGCCGCCAAAGAATCGATTCGTGGCGAAATGATGTGATCGTGCCCATAGCAATGAAGCCGGGTATTGAGGTCATCAATCGCAATGAACAGGACATTTTTCGGTAGCGGATCCGCGTTGACTTTCGCATGCCAAAACGGTCCCATTTGCAGGCACGCGAGAAAGGTGAAATACTTGAAAACAGAATGCCAAACCATGACGACAACTCTTGGATCGCGCTCGATGGAAAGTGGGAGCTGGAGAAATTCGCGGTTGTTTGTTCCGGTCGTTCCTTTATACACATTGCTCCGTTCCGGTTCACTCGCGTTGTGACGCTGCACTCCCGGTTTCGTCGTCCAAGCGTGTCTTGATTCCTCAGAAAGGTGATCTCGTGAAGCACATCATCTGGCATTGTGCCTTCGTCGTCGCTGTTCACAGCCAATGTTGCGATCGCCTCGCGGCGCAGGAACGTTCCAGCAAGTCCTCGCAGCGGTCGCTCGCAGCCGAGTCCCCCGTTTTTTCGATTCCGGCGATGTGGGATTGCAGTCGTCCCCTGATTGCACCAGAGAAACGCGACAACGAGCCCAGCCGCGCGCAAAAGGATCCCACGGTCGTTTTTCACGAGGGGAAATGGCATGTGTTCATGACCGTCAAGCTTCCCGGACGCTCGGCAATCGAATACTGCAGCTTTGATCGGTGGGAAGATGCGAACGGTTCCAAACGCACGATTCTCGATGTCAGCGATAGCGATTACTACTGTGCTCCTCAGGTGTTCTACTTTCGTCCTCATCGAAAGTGGTATCTCATCTATCAGATGGGAGTCCCGGGGCAGAAGAAAATGTGGGTTGCCTATTCGACAACTTCATCGATCGACGACCCGGATTCTTGGTCAAAAGCAATGCCGATTCTCGATGGCGGCGAGAACGACCCTCGTGAAGAGGGCGGTCTCGATTATTGGATCATTTGCGACGATGATCGCGCCTATCTCTTTTTCACAAGTCTCAACGGCAAGATGTGGCGATTGTGGACGGAACTGGATGACTTCCCAACGGGGTTCGATCACTGCGAGGTTGCCCTGGCAGCGAAAATTTTCGAAGCCAGCCACACGTACCGGCTCAAGGGCATCAACAAGTACCTGACGGTCGTGGAGGAGAATGGCCGTCGCTATTACAAGGCATTCATCGCCGATCGACTTGGCGGCGAATGGACGCCCATTGCGAACAGTGCGGATCGACCTTTCGCGAGCTGGAGAAACATTCGTCCGGCAAAAAGCGTGCAGCGATGGACCGACAACGTCAGTCATGGCGAGCTGATTCGAGACGGAATTGACCAAACCATGACCGTGGATCCACAAAACCTGAAGTTTGTGTTCCAGGGGATGCTTGATGAACACAAATCAGGAAAAGGGTACGGTCAGTTTCAGTGGCGAATCGGAATGCTCACACCAGCCAAATCCGGCCAGTAGCCAGTAGCAGTTGGACGCGATGAAAGCGGGCGTCACGCGATGATCACCAGCACCAGCCGACGCGCTCAACGAAGTCTTCCGGGCGGCAGGACGGATCATCTTGCTCAATCCACAGAGTCAACCGAAACGATGGTCGTGGGGACGGTTCCGTTGAAGGGGAGGAGGCCGATCGGTCGAGCGTCAACGCTTGTTCATCCGATAATAGAGAGAACGAATAGCGACTCGCGGGAATTGCAAGCATTAGGGACCTGGGAACAATGGAGCATCGACCATCGCTCCGCACAGGGTTCTTGGCTGCTGGGCAACTGATAGTCGCCGCTTCGTTTTTCGTATCGGCCGTCGGATGTTCGCGGTCTCATTACCGCCGTCGGGCAGACGCCGAATCTTATCGGCTGATTCAAAGCCGCCAGTCGGACCCGCGCTGGGCGTTGCCCCGTCGCCCGGTGGAGCCCGATCAAAACTCTCGCATGTATCTGGCGAACGAAAAGGACTGCGGTCCCAAGCCGCCTGATGATGTTGCTGCGCATCGATACATGATGCAGCCGGATCGAAAGTGCAATCCTTACTACTGCCGAATGGCAACGCGGTCGAGCGTCGAAAATCCCGCCTGGATCGATCTGTTGCCGCGTAACGCGGAGGGTGAAATCGAGCTCACGCAACCGTTGGCGGTGGACCTGGGTCTGTTGAACAGTCGTGAATATCAATCGGAATTCGAGAACGTTTACTTCGCGGCATTGGCCCTGTCGAGCGATCGTTTCGAATTCGATACGCAATGGTTTTGGGGATTCGACAAGAGCTTCACGGCGACCGGCTCGGACCTGGGAGGCTCCCGGTTGTTGGAACTGTCGGACCGCTTCGGGTTTAGCCGCAGCCTGGCTGGCGGCGGTCAATTCGCAACCGAAGTCTTGAACGGGCTCTCGTGGGATTTCGGTTCCGGCGGCGTTCAGCAGGGTTCAGCGGCGATCATTTCGACCTTCACACAGCCGCTGCTTCGTGGCGCTTTTCGCCACGTGCGTCTGGAAAGTCTGACACAGTCTGAGCGTGACTTGCTGTATCAAGTTCGCGACTTCGCTCGATTTCGACGGCTGTTCTACGTTGACATCATCGAGGCCTACCTTGGCCTGTTGACTCAGTCCCAAGCCATTCGCAACTCGGAGACGAACGTCGAAAACCTCCGTCAGAACTTGGAAGAGCACCAATTCTATTCCCAGCTGAAGCTCGTTTCACAAGTTCAAGTGGACCAGGTGTTTCAGCAATACCAGAATGGCCGGCGAGCTCTGCTTGCGCTACAACAGGCCCGGATGACCTCCGAGGACCAGTACAAATTCTCGCTCGGCCTGCCGGCGTGGGTCTCCTTTGACATCGACGAATCGCTGTTGAAGCCATTCGAACTGGTGGACCCCCAACTGATTCGCCTGCAAGACGAAACACAATCGCTTTACGAAGCGCTCGTTCAGTTCCTTCCGCCCAGGCGGGCTCCCGCCGAAGCGTTGAAGGGGTTTTACGAAGAGTACGTGCAGCTTCGAGACCAAGTGGCGGAGAAGCTACCGAGCGTGGAAGCCGATTTACAGCGATGGCAAAAGCGTCTGCAGGAGACCGATCCCTCACGGCTCAACAGCGACGATCGATTGGATTTTCAGCAGCAAAAAGTGCTCGCCGCGCAAATCGAATCCAGCCTAATCGAATTAAGGAAGAGTCTGGAATCGCGTCAGGAGTTCAACAAGCAAGTGCTTGGCAAGCTTGACGACTACGAAAAAAATCCACCGCAGGATAACCAGGAAGACAACAAGAAAACGCTACAAGAGATACTCGACAGCGCCCAGTCGCTGGAAGACATCACGCTGGAGGACATCCTTCCGGACGAAAAAGACGATACCGCCATCGCCGCTTGGAAAGAGATGGAGGGAGCGATTGGCAGGCGGTTGAGGGAAGAGATCGCCGAGCTCTACGTGGCGCAAACTCAAATCACGTTGTTCTTGATCGATATCGAACCCCGACGAATCGTTCCCGAAACCGCCATTTCCTTTGCGCATCACAATCGTCTTGACCTGATGAACAGCAAGGCGATCGTGATGGACTCCTTTCGAAGAGTGGAAGTAGCGGCGGACGCCTTGGAAAGCGACTTGGACGTGTCGGGACAAGTGATCGTCGGTAGCGATGCCAATTCCAACAGCCCTTTCAAGCTCGATTCGAAGAACAACCAGTACAACGTCACTGTTCAATTTGACGGTCCGCTGAACCGGCTGAACGAACGAAACATCTATCGCGCGTCGCAAATCGTTTATCAACAGGCCAGCCGCGACTACATGGCGACCAAGGACCAGATCGCCAACGAAATCAGGTTGATCTTGCGGCGAATGGAGTTCAGTCGCATCAGTTTTCAGATTGCCAGACAACAAGTCGTGGTGGCATCGCGACAGGTCGACCAGGCACAAATCGATCTTCGCAGAAGCTCGCAAGCCGATTCCAACCTCACGATCGTGTTGCTGCAGGCACTCGACGGACTGCTGGGTGCCAAAGACAGTCTGATCGTCACCTGGGTCGATTATCGTGTGCAAAAACTGAGGCTCTTTGCCGCCTTGGAAATGCTCTACCTGGACGACCAGGGAACTTGGATCAACGAACAGACTGGTCTGGAGATGATCGAGGGATATCAAGCGATTGACCCCGAGTACTTTCCGCCGCAGTGGTTTGGCACCAGCCGGCAAGAGAATGTTGAAATCGAGCAATTGGAACCGATCCAGGTCGATTCACAGTTCGTCGAATCTGAGTAGCACGCCCGTCTCGGTCGCGACGGCCGGCGGGGACCGCCGTGCTACGATTGGTTGTGGCTCGATCCAGTCCCGAAATGAAGACTTGACGACGCACCGGTTGGGTTAAACTGGATAGTGGTAGAATCTGGTTTTCCCCATTCCTGTTGCGACTCGTGGGATTGCAACGATGAAGAAGTTCCTGACCTTTGCATTTACCGGGCTGATTCTTTGCACCGTCGTGTTTGGTGTTTTGAAAATGCCGGGGTTGTTGGGCGGATCGGCGGCCGATTCGGAGATCAGTGCGACACACGTGGTGCAGCGGCGAACGATCGAGGATCGAGTGGTCGAGCGGGGAACGATCGAAAGCCAGAAAACCGTCTACGGGAAATGCCAGATTCCAGGACGTACCAAAATCACGTTCATCGTGCCCGAAGGCACGGCAGTGAAAAAGGGCGAGCGCGTCGCGGCCTTTGAAACGACCGAGATCGACAAAGAGATCAAGCAAAAAGAAGTCGAGGTCAATGAGGCCAAGGGGAAACTGGAAGAGGCGATTCAACTCGCTTCCATCAAAGAGGACGAAAACGATACCAACATCGCCGCCGCGAAGCTGGCTTTCGACATCGCCAAAATTGAACTAAAGAAATACGAAAAAGGCGATTTCGAATCGGAAAAGGCCGATTTGAATCGTGCCATCAAGGAAGCGGAAGCGGAACTGGAGAAAGTCCGCGATGAACGAAACAACATCGAGATCCTGGTGAGAAAAGGTTACCGAACGCCGCAGCAACTGTTGGAATACACGCTGCGCGAGCAGAACTTTGAGTTCCAGGTCGAACGCGACAAGCAAAAACTGAAAGTGCTGGTCACGTACGACCGTGAAAAGAAGTTGATCGAATATCGCGGCAAGGTTGAGGAGACCGATCTGAAATACTCGCGTGCCAAAAAGACGGCGGTCGCTGAAACTGCGAAAGCGAAAGCGGCCATCGACAACGCCGAGGCGGCCCTGAAGATCCTGGAACAGCAACTTGACGAACAAAAAAAGCTGCTCGATAAATGCACGCTGATTGCCGAACAAGATGGCACGGTCGCCTATGCCAACGAGCGATGGTACGACCCTTCCGAACGGATTCGCGAGGGCACCGAGATGTATTCCGGACGCGATGTTTACTACCTGCCCGACATGACGCGAATGCAAGTCAAGGCAAACGTTCACGAATCGGTGGTCGACAAGATCGAGTTGGGACAAAAGGTCGATATTCGATTGGATGCTTTCTCCGAACGATTGCTCAGTGGAACCGTTTCCAGCGTGGCGGGGATGGCAGCCAGCAGTTATTCGAGCGTGCAGAATTACGAAACGATCATCACCATTGATCAGCTGCCCGAGGATCTGGCGATCAAACCCGGCATGACCGCGGCCGTTGACATCCTGGTTGGAACCTACAAAGACGTGATCTGTGTTCCGGTGGGAGCCGTAACCGAACACTTTGAACGATCCTACGTTTACCCGATGGAAGGATCGAAGAGCCAACGAAAGGCGGTGAAGCTGGGCCGTTCAACCCATTCGTTTGTTGAAATCACCGAAGGACTTCAAGAAGGTGACGTGGTCGCGCTGGATGCTTATCAGCGGGGCATTGAAGACTTCGCCGACGCGGAGCAGGAGGCTCAGCTGTCGCCCGTTTCCGATGCTCCCGGTGGTCCCCAGGCATGATCTTTCGTTTCTGGGGACGATATCGGGCAATCATCGGGACTTCCCTGCGCGGGGTGCTGATGCACAAGCTCAGGTCCATGCTGACGGTCTTGGGCCTTGTGTTTGGTGTCGCTAGCGTCATCGTCATGTTGGCCGTGGCCGAAGGTGCCAGCCAACAAGCGCAGAAGCAGATCGAAGCGTTGGGCGTCAACAACGTCATCGTGCACAGCAAGAAACCCAGCAGCACCGAATCGGATATCAACTATCGCTCTTTCGAGCAGAACTACGGCCTGACCTACGATGACCTGCGGCGAATGGAAGACACGCTGACGTCGGTCACCAGCGTGACGCCGCTGCGTGAATTTCGACAGGAAGCCCGCTTTGGTGCCGAGGCGATCGACGCGCGGATCGTTGGCGTGTATCCCAGCTACTTCGAGTCCAACAAAATCGAGATTGTCTTGGGCCGACCCATTCAACCGGCCGACCTGAAGCTTCGCTCCAACGTCTGTGTCATCGGCGAGGAGATCGCCAAGAAAGTCTTTCGCGGCAAGTCTCCGATCAACCAATCCATTCAAGTCGACAACACGCACTTTTTTCGAGTGGTCGGCGTTCAGGGATACAAGACGCCCTCGGCGGGTGTCGGATCGAGTCTCGCCGCCTCGGACCTCAATCAAGACATTGTGATACCGCTGACGACCGATCGCAGCCGAGTCGGCGACGTCATCACTCGGCGCCAACAGGGGAGTTTTACCAGACAGCGACTGGAGATCAGTCAGATCACGGTGGGCGTCGTCGATCGCCACCATGTCAAATCGGTCGCCGCCGCACTGGAAGGACTGCTGGCCAAGTATCACCCCAAGAATGATTACGCGATCACCATTCCGCTGGATCTGTTGGAACAGGCCCAGGCGACTCAGCGGATTTTCAACTTTGTGCTTGGTGCGACGGCGGCGATTTCATTGTTGGTCGGCGGCATCGGCATCATGAACATCATGCTGGCCAGCGTCAGTGAGCGGACTCGCGAGATTGGTATCCGCAGGGCGCTGGGCGCCAAGCAAGCGGATATCATCTTTCAGTTCCTGATCGAAACTGCTTCACTTTCGCTATTCGGAACGGCGATCGGCGTGGTCTTGGGTTTGGCCGCGCCCGCCATGGTGACTTACTTGTCCGGCATGAACACCGTGATCACGCTCTGGTCGGTGGCGATCGCTTCGATCGTGTCGCTGACGGTCGGCATTGTGTTTGGGATTTATCCTGCCAGGCAGGCGGCCAGGTTGAACCCCATCGAAGCGCTGCGACACAGCTAGTCCACCTCCGCGCCCCTCTGCGGAAACCAACGCTACCCGAAGGTCCGAAGGCAGAACGTGTTTTAAACTTGACGTTACCCTCCCGCTCGCGGGAGGGTCGGACGCGGAAGCGGCCGGGGAGGGATTTCGTGCTAAGCTCTTCCGTGGCGATTTATCGAATGTGCCCCTCTCCGGGCCTGAGAGCCCGACTCGCCCAAAGGGCCCAAAGGGAGAGTAATTGTTGCGAAATCCTTATTTTCCTTTCCATTTTCGAACACCTTCAAAAACGTTTTTAACATGATGCACATCTACGGCATGGATGATTCCGGTTTGGAGTGGGTTGGCGCGGCGGCAAAGATCTCTGAAAAGATCAAGCAACACGCGACCGAAGTCGATAAGAACGCGTCCTTTCCGCAGGACTCCGTTGCGATGCTTGCAGAACAGGGGTTGCTCGGCTTGTGCATCCCCACGGACTGCGGCGGCCAAGGACAAACGCCCGGCGTCTTCGCGGGTGTTGTCGAGCAGTTGGCGCAGGGTTGTCCGTCAACGGCAATGATTTACGTGATGCATGTCACGGCAGCGCAAGCGCTGGTCGCTTCGAATACGCTGGCGGATCGGGAAACGCTGTTGGGCGATATGGCAGCGGGAAAACACTTGACGACGCTTGCTTTCTCGGAACGCGGTTCTCGTTCTCAATTTTGGGCTCCTGTTTCGCAACTTCGCGCCGACAGTAGCGGCGGATTCGTGACGTCGGCAAGCAAGTCCTGGGTGACTTCCGCCAATCACGCCGATTCCTACGTTTCGAGCGCGCAGAAACCGGGCGCTACCTCGCCACTGGAATCGGCGTTGTATCTCGTTCGCCGCGATTCTCCGGGAGTTTCAGTGTCGGGCCAATTCGACGGTCTCGGTTTGCGAGGCAATGACTCGGCACCGGTCGAGATCACCGACCTCGCAGTTGGCGCCGGAGATTTGCTGACCGTACCGGGCGAAGGGGCAGCGATGATGCTGGAAGTGGTGTTGCCCTGGTTCGTCGTGGGAACTTCCGCGATGGCGCACGGTCTTTGCCTTGCCGCTGTTGGCGCCACGCAAAAACATCTCTCCGGTGCTGGCTTTTCGCTCGACGGCACCAAGCTGCGCGATCTTCCGAATCTGCGAGCGCGTTTGGCGGAGATGAATTGCCGAACCGAACAAAGCCGCGCGCTATTGGGCTTTGCGACACGCCAGATGCTTGCTCCCGACCAGCAGACCCCATTACTCGTCCTGCAGGCTCGTATGGCCGCACTGGAAACGGCGCTTGAAGTGACCGATCTCGCCATGAAAGCGTGTGGTGGAGCCGCGTTTTCGCGCCATCTTGGTGTCGAGCAGATGTTTCGCGACGCGCGTGCCGGATGGGTGATGGCCCCCACGGTCGATCATCTACGGGAGTTTGTCGGCCGGGCCCTAACGGGATTGCCGTTGTTCTAAGTTGCATGATTCACCTGATTGGCCCTCCATCACACGGGCGGTAGAATGACTTCATGAGAGCGTTTGCCGGTATTGTCGGAATGCAGCGATTCGCCGCGATGATTTGCTTGGTTGCCGTGATGCTGGGAAACTTGCAACCGGGCGATTCGGCGGAGCCACAGTGCGCCGATTCCAGCTCCGCTGCCAGGTTGGACATTGCCGCATTGCCGAACGCGTTTTGCCTCAATGACCAAGTGTTTTCGGGCGGGCAGCCGGCTGGTGAAGAGGGCTTCAAGGCGCTTCGCCAACTTGGCGTCAGGACAGTAATCAGCGTGGATGGCGCGAAGCCGGAACTTGCCATTGCCAAGCAGTTCAGTCTTGCCTACGTGCATCTGCCGCATGGATACGATGGCATTTCGCCGCAGCGGGCGATCGAATTGGCCAAGGCCGTTGGTGAGCTACCCGGCCCGATTTACATTCACTGCCATCATGGAAAGCACCGCAGTCCGGCCGCTGCGGCGGTGGCTTGCATCGGTGCCGGCTTGATGACCCCCGCAGACGGGCAAAGGCTGCTGAAACTCGCAGGCACAAGTAAGGACTACCGCGGACTACACCAGGTCGTCGCCCAATCCCAACGCGTGCCGCATCTGGCCTCCATCGAAGTCGAGTTCAGCGAAACGGTCGACGTGCCTCCGTTGGCCACCAGCATGGTGCAGATCGAACGGACGTTTGACCATTTGAAGCAAGTCGAGCAATCCGGCTGGAAAGCGCCCAGATCTCATCCAGACTTGGGCCCCGCGCATGAAGCCCTATTGCTGCGAGAACACTTCACCGAGCTGCTGCGAACGAAGGAAATTCTCGCCCGGCCGGTAGCGTTTCGCAACATGCTCGAACTCAGCCGCAGCAAGGCAGAGTCGTTAGAAAACGCACTCCGCGATTCTTCGACGACACCGGCAGCCGCCACCACGGATCGGTGGTCAGGCTGGCTTGCAGCAATCGGCGGCGCTTGCACACGCTGTCATCGTGAATATCGCGACTAACGCCTAACGGATGTGGACACCACCTCCTGGCAACTCTTCCAAGGAATTTCATCATCGTGGTTGACGAAACGATTCTGCTTGGTGCCGTAGCCTATGACGCCAAAGTAGTCACCATCTGGGAAGGCATCCGAGAGCACTTCAACAACAACGGCGCTCCGATGGACTTTGTTCTTTTCTCCAACTACGAGCGCCAAGTCGAACTGTTGCTCAAGGGGCACATCGACATCGCCTGGAACACGCCGCTGGCGCACGTCCGAGTGCGGCAGCACACCGACAACCAATCGCTCTCGCTGGGCATGCGTGATTCGGATCAAGACTTCCACGCCAGAATCATTGTCCGCAGCGATTCAGGGATCAACAGCCTCCAAGACCTCGAAGGCAAGACACTGGCTGTCGGCAGCCGCGATTCAACCCAAGCCCGCATTCTGCCGCTGCATTTCCTCCGCCAGGAGGGAGTCGACTTGGAAAAGGTGAGGTTGCTGAAGTTCGACACGGATGTCGGCAAACACGGCGATACGGGCACGAGCGAGATAGACGTGCTGGAAGCGCTGAGCGACGGGCAAGCGGATGCCGGAGCCATTGGAGATCTGATTTGGGTCAACGAGCAAGCCGCGGGGCACGTCGACGCTAGCTTGATTCAATCACTTTGGACGACGCCACCTTTCGATCACTGCATGTTCGATGCGCTGCCCAATCTCGACCCCGGTAAGAGGGAACGATTTGGGCAGGCCCTGTTTGGGATGAAGTGGGACAATCCTGAACACAGGCGTCTGTTGGAGTTGGAAGGTTTGAAAGTTTGGATGCCGCCGCGCGAACAGGGATACGACAGTTTGAGAGCCGCATTAGCCAACCCAACTCCTTGAACTTCGTCATGGAAAACGAAAACGCAGCGCTAGCGATCGATGGGGGTGACTTGGCTTTGGGAGGTGGGTTGCTGGCTCTCGTTCGGCCAGCACTGGACCTTCTGGAACCTGGCGGTGTCCTGGCCGTCAATTCGGTGAATCACGCGTTACGAGATGATTTACCGCGTTGGTGCCAACTGCAACACCACGAGTACCTGGAGCGTCAGGTCAGCGACCAAGGGTACGATCGGCATCTGATCGCGCGGGGAGCACTCTCGCTGCCACGGGGTGATCACCAGTCAGGCAAGACGCTGCCTGGGCGCGACGGGCACATTTCCGCGGAAGATGTTTTGAAATCGATTCCGATGCCGGAGCAGGCGGATCCCTCCAGCGGCTTTGCGCCGCGCGGAGCACGGGTCGAACCGGGCGGACCACGCTACCCGTTTACGTTGCTCGACCGAGACCATGTCGCCCCACCGGAAGTCGCGAAGCTCTACGACCAGGCGGTTTCTTCCCAATGGAATGCGATGACGGACATCCCCTGGAACAAGGTGCCGAAGTTGCCGGACGCTGTCGAACGAGCGCTCGGTCAGGTATTCACTTTTCTGGCCGAGAATGAACTATCCGCACTCTACTTGCCCTCGAAGTTCATCTCTCGCATCCATCCGGCGTACGCGGAAACGGCGATGTTCCTTTCAACACAGATGGCCGACGAAGCTCGACACATCGACGTCTTTCTGAAGCGGGCACGAGCCGGCGGTGGCGGCCTGGGAGTCTCTTCGGCGACAACGTCACAGTCATTGCTTTCGCTGCTGGAGCTAGAAGACTTCACCGAGGCAGCGTTCCTCCTGTCCGTCCTGGGCGAGGGCACGTTTGTTGACCTGCTGACGTTTATCGAAGATCACGCCCCGGACGAAGTGACTGCCGAGGTCGTACGCCGCGCCCGTCAAGACGAAACTCGTCACGTTCACTTTGGACTGGTCCACGTACGCCACGCCCTGGCTCACGACAGCACGCTCTACGGGCGGCTCGAAGCTGCCGTCGGCCGGCGGGCCGCAACCTTGTCCAATGTCAGCGGCGCCCCCGAACCGCTGCAAGACGGACTCACCGTCCTGGCAGCCGGCAGCACGGACTCGAAAGCGATCGCCCGCGGTCACGAAGCTTTCCGCGAACTGCTGGGCACGATGCATTTGAGCCGAGTCAAGCGACTCAAACATGCAGGTTTCACCGCGGAACAAGCAGAGCGCTTGTCCGACCTGCACACTCCCAATTTCATGTAGGCGGCAGGCCTCCAGGCAGCGCAACTCTTGGCGAGTTTCGCTACTAACCATCCGACAAAGACACTACGTCTGGATTTTCTGGCGAGCACGTGGTAGGCTGGAATGCCGGCGACCTCCCCTCCACGTGTCGTTTGCTCGGAGATGAAATCATGGTCAGAAAATTGGCCTCCGACGGAAGTCACTTTGTACGGCGCAGCTGCTTGTTGTTCGCGCTTTCGATGGTCGTGCCGACCGCGGTTTTTGCCCAGGAGCAAGAGAACAACCTGGGCCAAACGGAGAGCGCCGCGAGTTTGTCGCGGATACGGCAACAGGCCAGCCAGTTCACCCTATCGAAAGTGGCCGCTGATGATGGTCGTCCCAAACTGTGCGATTCACCATTGCTTCGCTACAGCGACGCACCCAACGGGTATCGGGATGCCGCGGTATGGGTTTGGGAACTGAAAGGGATTCCGATTGCCGTGGCCAAGGTGGAGGATCTGCATGCCAAGAAAGCATGGCAGTATTGCGTCGCCTCGCTATCGCAAGACGAAATCGCCGTATCCCGCCCCGGACAGCCGGCGTGGCAATCACGAGGGCCTGGCGTTGCGTTTCAGCCCATTGCCGGTGCGCCCACGGCTGTCGAAACGCCGGTCCGACGAATGCTGATCATGAAATCTCAGGCTCGGCGTTTCAGCGGCAATTTTCAGGCGGGGACGCCTCGAGGCGAAAAGATGCGTCCGATGCCCCGACCCATTCACCGCTTTTCGTCTCCGGAGACGGGTCTGATCGATGGAGCGATGTTTGCATTTTCTATCAGCGGAACCAACCCAACCGCGTTTGTCATCATCGCACTGCGCGAAAGTGGCGAAAACCCAAAAGTCCGGCGTTGGGAATACGGCGTTGTCGGCATGACGTCCGATGCCGCATCGATCTACCTGGATCATCGTGTCGTCTGGAGCAAGAAATCAGACTACTCGAAGAGGTTTTATGAGAACTGGTACTTCCACGTGCAGCCGAAAGAGCATGTCAAAAACAGTCCTCTGTAGGCCGGACCGAGGTCGCAAAACCATGCCGTAACTGCGCACAGCCGGTTCGTACTTGCCCACAGCGTGGGAGACGAGAAAACTTCCCGCAGGCGACCGACGTTCCGGCACTGTAAGGGCTTGCTTGTTACGTCTACGCCTTTGCTTCGGCGGGCGAGAGGATTTCGGAGGCTGCTTCGGAGAGGCTTTCTAACGTGGGGTCGTCGATAAAGCGGTTGATCGGCAACGTGATGTCCAACTTTGCCTCGATGGTGTTTTTCAGTTCGATCGCCATCAGCGAATCGAGGCCCAGGGCGCCCAGCGGTTGGGAGGGGTCGATCGACGCGGCATCCATCGACATGATCCTGCCAAGCTGTTCGGCAAAGTAGATTGCCAGCCGGCCGCTGCATTGTTGGTGATCAAGTGATTCCAGTTCGGCCAACAGCACCACGTCTTTGGTTGAACCTGACTTGGTCACGACATCGGCGTTTTCGGTTTTCAGAGATCGAAGCAGCGATGGAACCGAGTCGCTCGATACGCCGGCGAGCATGCGGCCGAAATCGGCATCCACGATCACCGCCGATTCCGCCTGGCTTGCCCCCGCGTCGATCAACAGGTCGACCGCGGCGTCGAATCGGAGCGGCCGCAGGCCTCGGGCGGCAAGATTTTTTAGCCGCGTGGGGTCATCGGCCATCCCGGCCGATGCCCACGGCCCCCAGTGGACCAGGGATGCAGGCAGTCCTTTGCGACGGCGATCCGACGCAAAGCCATCTAAGAACGCGTTTGCAGCAGCATAGTTGGCTTGGCCGGGAGATCCAAATACCGAAGCGACCGAACCGAGCAAAACGAAAGATTTCAGCGGTTGGTCTTGCGTGACGCGATCCAGCGCGATCACTCCGTCCACCTTGGGCGCTAGGACTCGGTGCAGCGACTGGGTGGTCATTTCGTGAATCAGTCCATCGTCCAGCAAACCGGCTGCGTGGATCACGCCGACGACAGAGCCACAGCAATCCGAAACGGTGTCAACCACACCGCGCAGTGCTTGGCGATCACTGCAGTCGGCTTGTTGGTACAGACAGATCGCGCCGCGGCTGGCGGCCCAGGATTGCAGTTGTTTGACGTCGTCGCTCGGCTGGCTGCGCGCGACCAGGGCAACGGCGCCGGCGCCGCGCTGGATCAATCGCCGCGCCACCGCCAACGCGATCGCGCCGCTGCCGCCAGTGATCAGGTAGGCCCCCTTGGATTGAACTGAATCGGGTGCCGGAGCGGGAGGCGACAGCACGATCTTACCGACGTTGCGGCGCGCCGCCATGAACCGCATCGCGGCAGGCAGTTCGTCCAACCGAAAGGAGGTCAGCGGGGTCGGTTCGTAGATGCCCTGTTGCAATCGGTCGACCACTTCGGCGAACAACTGCCGCACTTCGGCCGGGCGGTGACGAAGCATGCGGTCCAAGTCGATCGCCGAATAGGTCAGGTTGTCTTGGAACGGCAGCAGTCCGATCGCGCGGTTCTGATAGATGTCGGTCTTCCCGATCTCCAGAAATCGGCCGTGCGCCGCCAGCAGTCCGATCGACGCGTCGATCCACTGGCCGGGCAACGAATTCAAAACCACGTCCACGCCTCGGCCGCCGGTTCGGTCGCGAATCGCTTCGATCGATCCGATGTCGCGGCTATCGAAAATGTTTTCTGGATCGACGCCCATGGAAGCCAACAACTGTCGCTTGGTGGGACTTCCGGCCGTGGCGTAGACGGTTGCGCCGACGGAGCGGGCAACCTGGATCGCGGCCAGCCCGACACCTCCCGCCCCGGCATGAATCAACACCGAATCGTCTTTGCACAACCGCCCGATGTTCAACAAGGCGTGATGCGCGGTCAGGAAAACAATCGGAATGCTGGCCGCTTCTTCATCGCTAAGAAAATCGGGAACTGGTGCGATCAAGTAGTCCTTGGTCGCTACGTGCGATGCAAAACCGTGGGGCACAATGCCCATCACGCGGGTACCGACAGTCAGGCCGTCGACACCTGGGCCGACCGAGGTGACTTCACCGCAGACTTCGATCCCCATCGGCACCACGTCGTCTCGGATCCCCGGATACAATCCCATCGATTTCAGGACGTCACTAAAATTTAGTCCCACAGCGCGAGTGCTGATCATCACCTCGCCCGGCTCGACCGCCGGCGGCGCCATTCGCTCCACCCACAGTCCTTCCATCCGATTCGTGCCGTCAAGCCGAACGCGATAGCTGCCGCCGGTGAGCAATCCAAGTTCCGTCTGCTGGCCGGTAGCACCGTACAGCTGCGGTGACTCAGTCAAGCGTGGACAAAAGAACCGCCGGTCGCGCATCGCCTGTTCAGATTCGCTATCCTCCCGATCCATCCACTTGCAGATCGACGGAGCGGACGATTCGTCAATGCGATCGACGTCCAGGATGCGAAGCTCCAGTTGCGGATGTTCATTGGCCGCGACCCGGGCCATCGCAACCACCGCGGTCGCGGCCGGGTCGATCGCTTCCTCTTCCTCGGTCACAGCAACTGCATGCTGCGTGATGACCGACAACATCGGCACACGATGGGCCGTGACGGCCGCCTGCACCATCTCCAACAAACTTTCGGTTGCGTTCTGGACGGAAAGATCTTCCGAAACATCGGCAGCTTCGGAAGCAGTCCAAATCCAATGCTCGCGCTGATGCGGGTCCGATTCGAAGGAGGAAGCGATCAGAGAATCGAGCCGTTTGGATCCGAAATGCCGTAGCGGCATCGATGCCTTGCCGAGCGCCGAATCATCGCGATCGGTGCTGGCCGAACCTTGATGCGCGACAGGCTGCCACTGAACTCGGTAGATCCACGAAGCAGGATCCTGCAGACTGCTGGATTGGTCGCGGGTCAGGGCTTTCAATCGCACGCCATCAAGTCGAGCGACAACAGCACCGCCGGCGCCGATCAATTCAACATCGGCAACCACTTCCGCCACGTCCGTTTGGAATTGCTGTGGATGCCGCCGCCGCACTCGCACTGCCGCGATCCGATCGGGTTGCCCCAGCGTCAACTGTTTCACACCGGCCGGCAAAAACGTCGATTGTTTTTCGTCAGTGGTGGGAATGACGGTGGCAATCAATTGAATGGCGCCGTCAAGCAATGTCGGATGCAAACCACCCGCAATGATCAGCGGATGAATATTTTTGGAGGGAATCAAAGTGGCGGCGGCGGTCTGGCCATCGGAGGTGATTTGGTCGAGCACTTGAAAGTCCTCGCCGTATTCCAGTCCCACTTCGGCCATCGCCGAGTAGAGATCGTCTCGATCAACATCTTTCGCAGCCGGCTGGGGCAGCGATAGCGGCTGTTCCACCGCGGCAGCTGTCACCTCGATTGCCTGGGCCGAAGCGCACGTTTGCCACTGTTGTTCTTGCGGATCGATCAACGCGTCGATGCGGATGCGGCTACGTCCGCCCCGAACCGGTTGAACATTGATTTGAATCAGAACACGTTTGCCCGGTTCCAAAAACAACGCCCGCTCGATTTCGATGTCGCTGATTGTGAAACTGCGATCGGAAAACGCGGCGGCCGCGGCGGCACGAATCGCCTCGATCCAAGCTGCTGCCGGCACGGTGACCGAACCGCTAACGACGTGATCGCCCAAATAGCTGGGATCATCGCTGCCGATCGCCACCTGATAGATCGTTTCGCCACCGGCAAGCGGCTGGCGCGTCCCCAGCAGCGGGTGCGCAATCGGGCCTTTCGCTTCGTGGTTTCCGGCTTTCGGCGGATCGTACCAACACATCTGCCTTTGGAAGGGATACGTCGGCAACGGAATTCGCGGCGGCCGATCTTCTGCTGGTCTTTCTCCGGCGCTCAATTGGTCTCCACCACCGACGGCGTTCCAATCGACACCGACACCAACGCACCAGGCGGTGGAAATCGCTTTGAGCCAATTCCGATGGTCGTCCTGTTTGCGATCGAGTGTCGCGACCGTGGGCAGTGAAAGCGGCTGACCGTCAGGCGACTTGGTGCGGCGAATCATTCCGCAAAGCTGCGGATTGGGGCCTACCTCGATCGCCAAATCCAACTGCATCTCCGCCAGCTTTTGGATCACGTCGGTAAATCGAACCGGCTGGACCAGGTGATCAAGCCAATAGTCAACGGTAACGGGATCGCCGTGATGATCGCCCGACACGGTCGACAAAAACTTCACCGACGCCGGTAGCTCGACCGTCTTCAGGAAAGTCTCAAGTTTTTCGCGCAGCGGATCGACGGCGTCGGTGATCAGGGGCGAATGAAAAGCGTGGGAAACGGCCAGCGGTCGAGCGGCCACGTCACGCTGGCCAGCCAACTGGACCATTCGGTCGACGTCATCCTGGCGTCCCGCGATCACGGTGTTGTCGCTGCCGTTGTACGCCGCGATCACCACCGATGAACCTTGCTGGTCAATCCATTGATGGACAGTGTCAGCGTCGGTCAAGATCGCAGCCATCGCGCCACCCGAAGGCAACGCTCCCATCACTTGACCGCGATAAGCAGCCAACAACAACGCCTCGCGACGATCGAATGCTCCCGCGGCATAGAGCGCCGCGATTTCGCCGATGCTGTGTCCGGCGACGACATCGGGGACGATGCCCTGTGCTTTCAACGCGTCGACAAGGGCACATTGAACAGCGCAGATCGCCGGCTGCGCAATTGAAGTGTGATCGATGGGATAGTCGGATGCCCCACCTAGCAAATGTCGAAGCGGAATCGGCAATAGGTCGTCAAGAATTTCGCCGCACTGGCGAAGCGAATCACGAAACGCGGGCAACGTCTGTTCCAGCCGGCTGGCCATCCCCACGTACTGCGATCCCTGGCCGGTAAACAACATCGCGATACGAGCACGACGACCGGCATGTTTTCGCCCCGTGATAACGTCCGCGGCAGGCTGGTCGGCGGCAAAACGATCGAGCGCCGCCTGCATCTCGGCGACCGAGTCGCCGAGGGCAACCGCGCGGATCGGCAATTCGCAACGGTAAGCCGCGGCAGCTCCGCACACGTCGCGCAAGCCAACCGCATCCACATCAGCAATCTTGGCACTGTAACGCGACGCCAATTCACGTAACGCCGATTCATCGCGAGTGGAAATCGGCAAACAAAAACCAGGCGGTAGCGATCCTTTTTGTGGTTCAACAGATTGGTTCGGTTTGACTTCCGACTGCGGAGCCTGAACGACCAAGTGGGCATTGGTTCCGCCAAACCCGAACGAACTGATGCCCGCAATCCACTTTCCGTCACTGTTGGGCTGCCAGTCTTCGCTGCGATCGGCGATCCGCAACGAATCTTGCGGCAAGCTCACATTCGTATTCAGGCTTTGAAAATTCGCTTGCGCCGGGATGCGGCGGTGAGCAAACATCTGCAACACCTTCAGAAGTCCCGCAATTCCCGAAGCGGTCTCGGTGTGCCCGATATTCGCTTTGACGCTGCCGACGCGAATGGGTTGCTGGCCCGACGATCGCGGGCCAAACGTTTCGCCCAGTGCCACCAATTCGATCGGGTCGCCCAGTGGAGTCCCGGTACCGTGTGCTTCGATGTAGGTGAGGTCATTGATGTCGACCCCCGCCATCTGCATCGCTTTGCCGATCACGCGAGTTTGAGCTTCGGAACTGGGTGCGGTGATCCCGCTGGTCCGCCCATCCTGATTGACAGCGCTGCCAAGCAAGATTCCGGAAATCGTATCGCCTTGGGCAACGGCATCGCGATACCGCTTCAGCAACACCACACCGCAACCTTCGCCACGCACGTATCCGTTGGCGGCGGCGTCGAACGGACGGCAATGCCCATCGGGGCTGAGCATCTTTGCTTTCGAGAAGGCGACCGACGTTTCGGGCGAAAGAACCAGGTTGACTCCGCCGACAACCGCCGCGTCACAATCGCCGCGAAGCAACGAAACGACCGCCGAGTGAACGGCAACCAGCGAAGAGGAACAAGCCGTGTCGACGATCAGCGAGGGCCCGTGAAAATCGAACAGGTAGGAAATCCTTCCGGCGGCGATGCTGAGCGCATTTCCCGTTCCGATATGAACGTCGACGTGTTCGAAATAGTTGGAGTATCTGGCCGGCACCTTGGAATAATCGGTACCGCCAATGCCGATGAACACTCCGGTGTTGCTGCCGGCCATCGAACTGATGGGGATGCAAGCGTTTTCAAACGCTTCCCACACGACCTCCAGCAACAAACGTTGTTGAGGATCCATGCGTGACGCTTCGCGCGGCGCGATTCCGAAAAAAGCAGGGTCAAAACGATCCACATCGTCGACCGCGGCGACGGCATCGACCGACATTTTTCCGGGAGCCCGGCCGCTGGGATCAAAGTACCGTTCTCGATCCCACCGACTGCCGGGAATGGGACCGACGACCTCGCGTCCCTGCTGAATCAGTTGCCAATACTCGTCGATTGATGCGGCACCCGGAAATCGGCATCCCATGCCGACCACGGCGATCAAGTCGGTATCAGTTTTCGCTTCACCGGGCTGACCCGAGGGTGAATCGGCGGGACGCTTGGCAGCCCGTCCGGCCAGTCGCTGTTTCAGCAGATCGCGCTGCGCAGGCGAAAGACTGGCCAAACGCTGGCTAAGTCGCTCGCTTGGGGAAGGCTCAGGGTCGTCGTTTATCGGCGAGGGCATGTTCGATCTCGTCGTCAGAGAGCTGCTCGATCTCGCTGAGCAAATCTTCCAACTCGGCGTCGGGGACTTCGGTTTGTTCGGGTTCCGAACCAGCCTTTTCGCAAAGCTGATCGGTGATGAACTTACTCAATCGAGAAACCGTTGGGTAATTCCAGGCAACCACGGGAGTCAATTCGACCCCCGACCAATCTTCGATTTCACCGCTCATTTCGACCGCGGTCAACGAATCGAGTCCATAGTCGGCGAACGGTTTTTCAAGATCGACATCCGACGGGGCCACACCGGCTCGGACCACCAACCATTCCGCCATCCACTGTTCGATGGTCTCTGTCATCGGCTGCCGGTCGGCGGCAGTGGGAACCGGCGGCAACACCGGAATGGCAATCGGCGTCTGTTCGCTGCCGCTGGCGCGATCGTAGCGATACTTGGTTTTGATTTGACCTTGATGAAAAAGTTCTCGACAGCGACTTCGTTGGACCTTTCCACTACTGGTCAGCGGCACGGTCGCCTGTCGGACCAACAGGACATGCCGGGGATCGACCTCGTGCAGATCGATCACGGCGCGGCGGATCGAACGGACCAAGTCCGGCAAGGACGATTCGTCGGCGCGGCGGGGTACTTCCGCCACCAATGCTAGTGCTTCGCCCCGCACACCATCGACCGCGAACGCGGCGCACTGTCCTCCTTCGCTGCCGACCGTTTCTCGCACCGTTGTTTCGATGTCTTGTGGAAACAGGTTTCGCCCGCGCAGGATGATCACATCTTTGATACGTCCGGTGACAAACAACTTGCCTTCGTGAAGGAACGCCAGATCGCCAGAGCGAAAGTAACCTTTTTGGCCGCCGGCGATTTCGGCGTTGAACCGCGTCTGGTTTTCCTCCTCGCGATTCCAGTATCCCTGCGCCACACTCGCTCCTCGCAGCCAAATCTCACCGACAACGCGATCGCCCACGGGACAACAGGATTCGGGATCGACCAACACCAGTTGTGTGCCGTGAGAGGGTTGGCCGCAGCTGACCAATTCTTGTCCGTCCCGACCGCGACGTCCCGGCTGGGTCACTGTCGGTTTGCCGGCCGACAGCGAATCACGGTCAACGGTCAATACTTCAGGTTCGGCCGGACCGCTGCCACCGGCGGCAAGCAGCGTCGATTCGGCCAGCCCATAGCAAGGATAAAACGCGGAAGAAGAAAACCCGCACGGGGCGAATCGATTGGCAAAATCACGAAGCGTACGCGGCAGGACAGGTTCGGCACCGCTGAACGCAACCCTCCAGCGATGCAGGTCGATGTCGTCTGTCTGCGAGGGCGTGATGCGATCGACGCAAAGTTGGTAAGCGAAATTGGGCGCGCCGCTGATCACCGCCTGGTAATCGCTGATGTACTTCAACCATCGAATCGGCCGCTGCAAGAACGACCTTGGACTCATCAAGATCGTGCGACCGCCCAGGTAAAGCGGCTCCAAAATGCCGCCCACCAATCCCATGTCGTGGAAAAAGGGCAACCAGAAAACACCGCATTCAGGATCGCTCCGGTCATCTGCAAACTCGATGCCAAAGCCGCGACGAATCGATTCCAAGTTAGCCATCAAATTCCGATGGCCGACCATCACCCCTTTGGGCTCACTGGTGCTGCCGCTGGTGTACTGCAACAGCGCCAGCGAATCGGGGTCGATCGAAAGCTGTTGCGGATCGATCACCTCGTCGGGGCGGATCGATTCCACATCGGTAGCAATCAAGGGCAACCGCCGCGCCGCGTCACACAGCTTGTCGGTATCGATTCCGTCGATGGTGGCCTGATCGCCGATGATCGCTGAGGGCGCACAATCGCGGGCGGCCGAATCGAGCCGCGGCATCTCGCGCCCCGGTTTGGGGTAGCAGGTGGGAACGGGAATCCAACCAGCGATCTGGCAACCGAGAAAACCGGCCAGGAATTCGATCCCCGGCGGAAACAACAGCAGCGCTCGCGGCGACCGTTGATCCACGGCAGGTAACCGACGCGCCAACACACAGGCTCGCGCCCAGAGCTGCTCGTACGTCCATGAATGCTCACTCCCATCATCGCCGACAAAGGTGACGGCGATTCGATGGCCGTGTTGCCGCGTTCGCTGGCCAAGCCACTGTGGAAGCGTGCTCTCGGCGGACGAAGCGGTGGTAAGCATAGCCGAATGATATCTCGTGAAGTGGTCCGCTTGTGTCGATGCCAACATCGACAAAGCCTGACCTCGGAAACGGTTACAAGTGTCTTTGCGAACTCAACCATCAGGCCGGCACAGGCGGTGGGTCACACCGATCAGGACTGGCCCGACAAGACCGCCTGGATTGGGTTGCCCAGCGCAAACGGGTGATTCCGCGACCGCCCCATCAAACCGACTGGATCAGACGCCCCGTCGTGTCCGTTGAGGTTGAGTCAGTGCACGAGGTAATGGTAATGCGGTTCCACGGTAATACCTACGACGCACCGCATTTCCGTAAAAATGAAAGGGCCGATAGGGCCGCAATTCAATCGGCGTCGATTTGATCTGATCCCGAAACTCGCCAGTCGCAATCACACGAAACGACCAACCGGGCTCCTCGCAACGAGCATTCTCTCCAGAATTCCAAACAGCAAAACCGCAAAACAACAGGGCAACGCAAACTTTTTTCATGTTCATCTCGGGTTGAAAATCTGCTCCTGGAGGTCACCGTGGGTGGGATACCCTTTGCCGGAGCGGGAGGAGAGAAGGCGAAACGGGCCAAAATGGTGGCCAATCGCCCCCAAACAGCCCATTGCTGGCCGCCTCGTCCCCGCAACAGCCCTGCCGGGCATCGGGTAACCATGGGATACTCTGGCCGGTCTCCTGCAGGTCTTGCCGTTGGTTGGACCGGTTCGACCTGCGGATCCGGAAACGAAATTGTATCTTGAGGTCTACCCAATTCGGCCGATTTGCACCGAATTGAATCGCAGGTTTTCGCCCCCGCGGCGGAATTATCGGTCCATCCGCGCGAGTCTCGCACTCCATCGTCAGCAGTTTTGGGAGGTATTTTGGGGATGAACGAACGGCCACACGACGATGCCCGCGACGAATCAGAAAGAGACGCAAGGCACTCCGGCAGGCAACCCGCCTGGAAGAAGTCCAAAGTCGGTGGTGCGGCGCTCGTCGTCCTGGCAGCCCTCTATGCCTTCCTGCAGCCGATTTTGAATGACCGATTCGGCTTGCAGTTGCCCTCCCTGGTCTCGTCGCAAACCGAGGTTGCCGCCCAGGTCGAAACGGCTGACAAGCTGCCCAGCGAAACTTCTCGCCCCAAAGCGGTTCCACCGGCTACCGACCAATCCTCCGAAAAGGCGCAACCGGCGACTTTCGACGAGGTCTCGGCCGATTCCTCCAGCGTGTCATCAGACTCCCCAGCCGAAGAGAAGTTGCTGTATGGAATTTTGAAAGAGGTGTCGCCCCAACGGTACCTTTCACCCGCTGGATTGATTTACGGACCCGGCAGCCAGGAAGGACATCGATTGGAGCATCTTCGTCGGCACACCAAGGACCAACCTCGCCGCCCCGGAAGCCACGGTGTGTTTGACGGCGAGATGGAAGGCGCTTTGAAAACGATCGACAAAGCGTACGAGCGCGCCAAGAAAGGACAACGCACCACCAAGAACGTCGATGACGACCGAACGATCTATACCGTCGACATGGGCGGGCGGGTTGGCTACGTCGGCGGGTCGGCGGGTGCGCGAAAGCGGAATCCAATGGCGCGGCGCGTCAAGATTGTGCTGGAAGGCACGCAAGTGATCACCGCCTACCCACTCTGAACAAGTGGCGGCTCGACCATCCAGTTGTTTCATCGTGATGTTGTTGCAGAAGTGAGCAGATTGTGAGTCCAAAACATTCGATTGATTTTTGTCCCATTTGCGGCGGCGGATTGTGCGGCGTGCGAATTTGCGGTCTCCCTTCCGATTCGTCGTCACAGGTGGAGGAAACCGCGACTCACGGCCTAGTGGTTTGCGATGAATGCGAAGCGATCTGGCTGGAACCCGATCTCACTTCCGATCATCAGTACGCCAGTATCGAAGATGCCCGATGCCCGGTCTGTAGCAAGCCGCTGTGGCACTCAAGCAGCCGCTGGGCCGATTCAAACGATCTGGAATCGTTGGGGTGGTCGCATCGGATCAACCACGACCTCGATCGAAACGATGAAGGGTGACCGTGGGAGACTGTCGGCCAGTTCTCCGCTTCTGGCTGCGAAGCGATTTCGGAGAAATCGCCGACGATGTGGATTCGAAGCGATTTCGGAGAAGTCGCCGACGATGTGGATTCGAAGCGATTTCGGAGAAGTCGCCGGCGGTCTACGTTGCGATTTCGGAGAAATCGCCGACGGACGCTTCGCGGCAGGTTTGCGCGATCGCCGCGGGGCTGAGGCCGTGATCGTTTAACAGATCGTTACGATCACCATGTTCGATGAACTGATCGGGGAGTGCCAGCGTGCGAATCGATCTTGTATCGAGCCGCTGAGCGACGGCACATTCGATCAATGCCGAACCGAATCCGCCCATCGCGGCCCCTTCTTCGACCGTGACGACAAACTTTCCGCCGGCAAGCGTTTCGCAGACCATGGCGGTGTCGATCGGTTTGACAAACCTGGCGTTGATCACGCCGACATCCAGATCGCCGGCAAGCATTTCAGAAGCGGCAATCGCCTGCTCCAACATCGCACCGTAGGCGATGATGTTTCCGTCGGTGCCCTGGCGAATGACTTCACACTTGCCGATTTCCACTGCCGCCGGATCATGCTGCAGTTCCAACGCTGATGCTTTGGGATAGCGAATGCCGCAGGGATGGTCGTGGGCCAGCGCGGCAGCAAGCATCAATTCCACTTCGGCCGCGTAACCGGGTGCCATCAGAACAACGTTGGGGAAGACGCGCATGTAGCCGATGTCGAACAGCCCGTGGTGGGTCGGCCCGTCGGGTCCGGTCAACCCGGCCCGATCCATCATGAAGACCACCGGCAGATCCTGGAGGGCAACTTCCTGGAAGATCTGGTCGTAACTTCGCTGCAAGAAAGTGCTGTAGATATCGACGATCGGCCGCAGCCCGGTTTTGCACTGGCCGGCGGCGAATGCGACGGCGTGGGATTCGCAGATACCGACGTCAAAAAACCGTTCTGGGAATTGCTCGCGAACCGGTTCCAACTTGTTTCCCTGGCACATCGCGGCGGTGATGATGGTGATCCGCGGATCGGCAGCCATCTGTCGCTTGATCGCGTCGCGCACGTGCACAGTGTAGGGAGGATTCCCTTGGCTGCCCTTGGTGACCGGCTTGCCGCCTCGATCCTCGAAGGCGGGCGGTGTGTGAAAGAAGACCGGGTCTTCGGCCGCCGGTTTGTAACCGTGTCCTTTTTCGGTCACCACGTGCAGCAACACCGGCCCGCTCATCTCGCGGCACATTGCCAAGTACTTGCGGACCAGCGCGACGTCGTGACCATCGATCGGCCCGACGTAACGAATGTTCAATTCTTCGAACAACATTCCTCCCAACAAACCCGCTTTGACGCCTTCTTTCATTTGCGCCAAAAAGCGTTCTGCCGGATCGCCGAACATCGGCACATGTTCCAGCAACTTGACGACCTCGTGTTTCAGACCGCTGTAGTAGGGATTGCTGCGCAGCCGGTCCAAGTAGGTGGCAACCGCGCCGACTCGGGGGCAGATCGACATTTTGTTGTCGTTCAGCACGATCGTCAGGTCGTCCTCCAGTTCGCCGGCGTTGTTCATCGCTTCGAAAACGATACCGCTGGGAAAGGCGCCGTCACCGATCACGGCCACCGTCCTGCGATCGGCCTGGTCGCCCAGCAAGTCGCCGCTCCGCAACCCCACCGCCGTGCTGACACTGCAACCGGCGTGGCCAGTCATGAACAGGTCGTACCGGCTTTCCTGAGGATTGGGATATCCCATCAATCCGCCGCGAGTGCGAATGTCAAAGAACTCGTGGTACCGACCCGTGACCAGCTTGTGCGGATAGATCTGATGCCCGGTATCCCAAATCAATCGGTCGTGCAGAAAATCGTATTCGCAGTGCAGCGCCAAACAGAGTTCGACCACGCCCAGGTTGGAGGCGAAGTGTGCCGTACGGGTCGCCAGCAGGTTGCACAGGACGTCGCGGATCTCCGAGGCAACCTGGGCAAGTTTTTCGGGCGAAAAATCTCGCAGCGGCCGAGCATCTTTTAGGCTCGAAAGCAACGGATGTTTAGGGGTTTTCGCAGATGGTTCATTCATTGCTGTTTTCGTCAATGCTCTCGCTTCAACACATAGTCGGCCAACCACATTAACCGCCATCCGGCGGTGCCGAAAACAGCAATGTGGCTCTTTGCCTCGTTTACCAATTGGTCCGCTTTTTCTTTCGCCGCCGCGACGCCCAGCAACCCCGGATAGGTCAGTTTTCCCTGCTGAGAGTCCTTTCCGGCCCGTTTTCCAAGCGTTTCGGAGCTGGCGGTGTAATCGAGCAGGTCATCGACGACCTGAAACGCCAGCCCCAGGCCACCAGCGTAATTGCTCAGCGCCTGCCGCGAACCTCGATCGGCTCCGGCAAGGACGGCTCCCAAGTCGAGGGAGGCCGCAATCAAGGCTCCCGTTTTTCGCCGATGGATCGATTCCAGGTGCTTGAGTTTCCGGTCGTCTGCCGCCAAGTAGGCCGACTTGTCCCCAAGTCGGCGCGCATCGGCCGCCGCAACTGGCCCCTGGGCATCCTCCTCATCATCCTCCTCCACCTCCCCACCTTCCGGATCAAGCCCCTGTTCGGCCGCCAGATCATCGGCCTGTCCACCAACCAGCCGTGCGGCGCCTGCGGCACCGGCCAAGACCCGAACCGATTCGGCGGCCATGGCGGCGTCAGGAACGTGTTTGCAAAGGTAGGCAAACGCCTCGGCTTGCAGTGCGTCACCGGCCAGGATCGCCGTCGCCTCGTCAAAGGCGATATGAACGGTCGGCCGGCCCCTTCGTAAGTCATCGTCGTCCATCGCCGGCAGGTCATCGTGAATCAACGAATAGGCGTGGATCATTTCCACCGCCACCGCCGCCGGCATCGCCACCGACAAGTCGCCTCCGCAGGCCTCGGCCGCCATCAGCGTTAGCGCCGGTCGCAACCGCTTTCCCGGCGCCAACAAGGCATACCGAATCGCCTCGGCCAAACGTGGCGGACAACCGTCGGCAAACTCGCAGGCATCGCGTAGCGCGGCGTTGATCGGTTCCAACAGGCCATCCAAGCCCGAACCGTCCACCGAAGGTTTTTGGGTGGAATCGGTGGCAGACGGGGCGGAAGGCTGGGTCACGGGCAGGCGGCTGGTGGGTGAGAAAATGAGATGGACTGCAGTCGATCCGAGTTGTGTCTTCAAACCGTCGCGAAAGTCGCCAAGACTTTCGGCAATTCTCCTGGCCGTCTCGGTCGCCACTTGCGGCGGGGACCGCTGTGCTGCGATGGTTGGCCTACAGGGAGTTTAAAAGAGGCCGGGCGGATCGTCCATGGAAGGCTGGGTGGCCTCTCCTCCCCCAAGGGCGTCTTCCTGACCGTCATGGTGACCGGAGGGGAGAGCCGAAGTCTCCGGCAACGGTTGGGTCACCGCATTTCCGTCGGCATCGAATCCGGAAAGGACCGTCACACGCCGTTGGGCTGCATCCAAGATCGCGTGACAATTCTTCAATTGCCGTACCCCTCGTTCGTATTGCTGTAGCGATTCGGTCAGGTCCAATTCGCCACTTTCCAGTTGGTGCACGATCTGCTCGACCTCGGCCAATACCGATTCGAAATCAACCTCCGGTTCGGCTGCTTTGTTTTCGCCTCGGGAGGGAGACGACTTCTTTTTCGCCATGACTCTGTTTTGACACCTGGGAAGGAGCGACGTAAGGAATAGATAGAGCGTTGTTTCGGCACCCGATGGCTCGCGGTCTTGGTGTCGATTCTAACGATTTTAGCGGTTGCCCAGTTGGCTTGTCCCCACCAAGCGTTGACGATGGCCAGGAAGAAACGAAACCACAAACACACATCGAACAGTCATTCAACATCCGGCGCTGCCGCTGCCACCACAACGGAGGTGGAGCAGGCGACGGAATCTGGCGAAGATTCCAGCGAAGGCGATTCTATGACGATTGCATCCGATGGGGAAATCGAATTGCACCAGGACACGCAAACAGATCGAAACGCAGCCGATACTGAGCAGTCGCTGGTCAGCAAGGTGGAGTCGAACGGATGGTTGTTGGAGCAGTTGCTTGAACAGATCACCGATCTTCGCCAGCAGATCGCCTCGACGCAATCGGGTGCCGATAGCAGTTCCGAAGGGGAGCCGTCTTTCGAGGCGGAGCGAGAACGATTCGAACAACAGATTTTCGACTACCAGGATCGCATTGCCGAACTGGAGCGGCAAAACGAAGAACTGGCCGGGCGGGTCGCCAGCACGAACGTGCGCAAGGCGGTCGCCTGCTCCGATTCGGGCAGCAACGATGCTTTGTCGTGGGAAGATCGGAAGCGACAGATGCTCGAACAGATGGAAGAGGATTCGTTCGACGCCGAAGCGTTCGTGGCCGACTTGAGCGGTGATTCATCGCCCGATGAACCCCTCGATCCAGCCGCCTACATGGAACAGCTGCATGACGAACATGAGAAGATGAAGGAGGATCTGCAGCGCCGCGACGAGGAGATTCGCGAACTGAGGTGTCTGCTGGATCAGCAATCGGGAACTCGTGAAGGGGGCGTCGCAGTGGGCGCAGCGGCAATCGCCCAAATGGTCGACTCCGACGAACTAGTACAACAAGAACGCCAGCGCCTGCAGACACTGCAGGAGGAATGGGAAGAGAAGTTTCGCCAGGGCGAAATCGAGGCGTCCTTGGAGCGAGCGAAGATTTCGCGAGAACGTTTGGAACTGGCGCGAAAGAATTCGGAATTGGAGGAGCGTCTGGAACACCTGCGACGCGAAACCCGCCAAGCCGAAGAGGGCACAGCGGGTGGCACGTCACGTCGCTGGCTGGCCAAGTTAGGACTTTCTGAGTCAGAGTAGGCGGCCGGTGAGGAAATTCAATTTTTGTTTTCGCATCGGGTGAGGGGGCTTTCTGGATGAGGCGTTCAAGGCGGTACTGAAGCATCCAGACTTCAGCTTCGTAGGTGCAAGCGCAGTGGAAGACTGATGTGATCGTGGATCGTCAATAGCAAACCCCATGCGGATCACTCTGCTGCGCGTTTTCGTAGCGATTTCGGAGAAATCGCCGACGTTTCATTTGTAGTTTCGGTGGCTATACTTCTTGAATCCCGCGACCGATGCGGGAGACCGTTTCTCTTTCTCCTCTCCCCTTTTTGCGTGGACCATCGATGAATTCTTGCGCGTTTTCCTGTCGCTGGCTGCTGCTGGGTTGCTTGCCGCTGGTCGGTTTTTGCCATGCGGACGAGCCACTTGGTTCCGAGGTGGTGTTCGCGGAAGTCGACGGCCTGGTCGCCGTGGAAGCAGAGCACTATCACTCGCAAACCAAGACCGACAAGCGAGCTTTTTACCTGGTCACCTCCGAGGCCCAGCCGGAGGTCCAACCGGACGGTGACCCGCCGCACGTTGCCGGCGCCAGCGGCGGTGCCTACTTGGAAATTTTACCCGACACCCGCCGCACGCATGGCGACAAGCTGATTCGGGGAACCAATTTTTCGCCCGAACCGGGCAAGATGGCGATCTTGAATTACAAGGTTCATTTCACCCATCCCGGCCGCTACTACGTTTGGGTGCGAGCCCATTCGACCGGCAGTGAAGACAACGGGCTGCATGTCGGGATCGACGGAAAGTGGCCCGAAACCGGACAACGACTTCAGTGGTGCGAAGGCAAACGAACCTGGCGATGGGAAAGCAAGCAACGAACAGAAAAGGAACATTGCGGCGAACCCTACAAGATCTTCCTGGATGTCGAGCAGCCGGGAAACCACACGATTTCTTTCTCGATGCGCGAGGACGGGTTCGAGTTCGACAAGTGGTTGATGACCAGGCAGCGCGAGTTTGATCGTCCCCGTGACGCAGGTCCGAAGTCGCTGGTGCACTCTGGTGCGATGCCCAAAACGTTTCCGCTGGTTGCCGCAGCGGAAGATCGTGACGACAAAGCTGGCGTCGCCGAAGGCAGCCCCACTCAATCGGTTAGCAAGATACCGCTGATTTTGCCTCGCAAGGCCGATGGCGATGGGACAGTGGATGTTTCAGGCGAGCAGAAGGTATGGCACAAAATCACGCTGACGTTGGACGGTCCGTACGCACACGAACAGGACAACTTCCCCAACCCGTTTACCGACCATCGGATGACCGCCACCTTCCGGCATACCGACGGAACGACTTTCCAAGTGCCCGGTTACTTTGCCGCCGATGGCGACGCCGCCAACAGCAGCGCGCAATCGGGTACGAAGTGGCGAGCCCATTTTGCGCCCGACCGCGAAGGAAAATGGAATTACCTGGTTGAATTCAACACCGGCAAAGACTGCGCGCTGGACGACAAGGTGATCGCCAGACCGATCTCCGGTTTTGACGGCAAGACGGGTGAACTATCGGTCGGCGCCAGCGACAAAACCGGCCGCGACATGCGCGCCGCCGGACGGCTGCAATACGTCGGCAAGCGATACCTGCAGCACGCCGGCAACAAACGATTCTTTTTGAAGGCGGGCGCCGACGCGCCCGAAACGCTGCTCGGCTATGCTGATTTTGACAACACCATCGCCGGCAAGCCCAAGACGCCGCTGAAGAAATGGCAGCCTCACGTCCGGGACTGGCAACCGGGCGACCCGACCTGGCAGCGAGGCAAAGGCAAAGGTCTGATCGGGGCGATCAACTACCTTTCCGGAAAAGGCTGCAACGCGTTTTCGTTCTTGACCTACAACGCCGGCGGCGACGGGGACAACGTTTGGCCGTTCATCCATCGCGACGACAAACTTCACTACGACTGCAGCAAGCTTGACCAATGGGGGATCGTTTTCGATCACGGTACGGCCAAAGGCATGTACCTGCACTTCAAAATGCAGGAAACCGAGAACGATGACCACACGGGCGGCAAGGGAGGAGCCAAGAATGTTCCCGAAAGCCTTGATGGCGGAAATTTGGGCCGCCAACGAAAGCTCTACTGCCGCGAACTGATCGCGCGTTTCGGCCACAACCTTGCCCTGAACTGGAACTTGGGCGAGGAGAATACTCAAACGCACCAGCAGCAGATGGCGATGATTGACTACGTCGCCAAGCTGGATGCCTACGACCACAACATCGTCATCCACACCTTCCCCGGCCAGCAGGACAAGGTGTACGGACCACTGCTCGGTGACGCCTCGCGACTCACCGGCACGTCGCTGCAAAACAGCGGCATCAAGGACACTCATTGGCAAACGGTGAAGTGGGTCGAAATGTCTCAGCAAACCGGCAAGCCGTGGATCGTCGCCTTTGACGAATCGGGCTCGGCCGCTCACGGGCAATGCCCCGACCTTGGCTACCGCGGTTTTGACGGACGCGACAAAACGGGAAAGATGATCTACGACCAACACGCGGTACGTCGGCAAACGTTGTGGGGCCATTTGATGGGCGGCGGCGCGGGTGTCGAGTATTACTTCGGTTATCAATTCGCCGAGAATGACCTGGTCTGCGAGGACTGGCGTTCGCGTGATCAGAGTTGGGACTACTGCCGAATCGCGCTGGAGTTCTTTCAAGATATCGCGATCGAAAAAATGCAGCCGGCCGATGAATTGGTCGACAACCCGAAGCACGACAACAGCCGTTACTGCATGGCGTGGCCCGGACAGCTGTACCTGGTTTACCTGCCCGATGGCGGCCAGTGCCAGCTTGACCTGAGGAAGGCCGACGGAGACTTCCAAACGAGTTGGTTGAATCCGCGGACGGGAGAAGTCACCAACAGTTCCAAGCCACCGGTTCGCGGAGGCAAAAAGGTTGCCGTCGCCGCGCCGGGCGATGACCAGGAAGATTGGTTGGTGGTGTTGCGACGGAAGTAGGTAGGCTGAGAGCCCGACTCTCCCAGAGGGCCCAGAGGGAGAGTGTTGTCAAATGACGAAGTGATTTCCGAACAGTTCCTAGCCGACCCTACCCAACACCGGCGACTTCGGCTGCTTTGTAAACGACTCGCGCCCGCTTGAATCCAATCCGCTCGTACAGACGGATCGCCCCGGTGTTGTCGGTTGTCACTTCCAGGTGCATTCGTTTCAGGCCGACCGAGCGGAATCCGTTGGCGGCATGCGCCAATAGAATTGACCCCAGCCCGCGGTCCCGGTGATCCTGTTGGACACCCAGATTTTGAATCGCGCCCCATCCTTCGATCTGCAGGCCCTGTATCGTTCCAATCGGCAACCATCTTCCCACTTCCTGGTCGTACCAGCGAAGCAACCAGGTCGCTTCGGCGACAAAACCGGCGCGATGGACGATCTCTCGCATCAACCGCAAACAACCATCGCGGCGGCCCAAGCAGGGAAAGACGTTGGCGTCCAGTTCCTGGCGAAAACTCTGGTACTTGGCCGTGGCGTGCTCCCGAATCAAATGCTCCGAAAATGGGACCAGCTGATAGCCTTCCGGAACGGTCCGAGCCTGGGGAAACGGCTCGGTTAAATCGAACTCCATTCGAAAACGTTTGAAATAGGTCAGACCCATCGGGACCACCGGTGATCGGATGCGGTCAGGCGGATTCGCAAGTTCGTGCCGCGCCAGCGGCGGTGTCTGCCCCAGAAATGACTCCAGATTAGCATCTCCGAGAAGCAGGCTGGTTTTTGGCTAGCCAAACAATTATGTTGGATAAGCCGCAAACTGTGATTGTGGCCCATTTTCCCTTTTTCCCTGCTGCCTGGAGCTTTAGCTGTGTCCCGTCGAATTCGGCCTGCTGCCCGTCCCGTGGACCAATTGCTTGTCGTCATTTTGACGCTCATCACACTACTTTGGACGGTCATTTCCGTCTCCGGCTGCGACCGTTCGAAACCGTCCACGGTGAAACAGGAAAGTGTCTCCGAAAAGAAATCTCCCCAGGTGGTGACCACGACCGGAATGGTCCGCGACATGGTTTCGGCGATGCTGGGACCGGATGCCAACGTGCACGCAATCATGGGGCCGGGCATCGATCCTCACCTCTACCAGCCCAACCGCGGCGACTCGGTCAAGCTGTTGGAGGCCGACGTGGTCGTCTACAACGGCCTGCACTTGGAAGGTCGATTGGGGGAACTGCTGGAACGTCGATCGGGGTCGGGTGGCGTCACGATTGCCGTTGGTGAATTGCTGGATGCCGGCAAATTGCTGGATGCAGATGCCGGGACTCACGATCCGCACATTTGGATGGATGTGTCGTTGTGGAACGAGGCGGCAGGTTTGTTGGCTGAAGAGTTGGCATCGGCGCTACCTGACCAGGCCGACGCGATTGGCCAGCGATCTGACGCCTACCAGAAAGAATTGGCCGAACTGGATCGTTGGGCGGCCGATGCGATTGATACCATCCCTCCGTCGCAACGTATTCTAGTGACGGCGCACGACGCATTTCGCTATTTTGGAAAGCGTTACGGTATCGAAGTGCACGGTGTTCAAGGTGTATCGACCGAAAGCAAGGCAGGAATCAAAGACATCAACGACCTGGTCGACTTGATTGTCGAAAGGAAAGTTCCGGCGGTGTTTTTTGAATCGAGTGTGTCACCGCGTCAGGTCGAAGTGATTGTCGAAGGCGCCCACCAGCGCGGCGTGACAGTTTCCAGTGACTGGGAACTCTTTAGCGACAGCATGGGTGCCGACGACACGCCCGAAGGAACTTACATGGGAATGATGCGGCACAATTTTCGGACCATCACGACGGCGCTTGGCGGCAATGCCGACGAAGGAACCGATGACACCGGAGCCACGACCAAGTCGCCGGGCACCGATTCCGGCCAGTCGAACCAGGGTGCAGCAACTTGATCAGCGATCACCCGGATCCACCTGCCGATCAGCAGAAAGTCCATCCGCCTGCCGCCACCGCGTCACCAAGAACCGACACTGTTGCCGACGTTGTTCCGCTGCAAGCGATCGATGTGACGATCGCCTATCGCAGCACCCCCGTGTTGGAACATGTCAGCTTCGCTGTGCCGCCGGGCAGTTTGACAGCGATTGTCGGTCCCAACGGTGCAGGCAAAAGCACACTGATCAAAGCCTCGCTTGGCTTGATCGATCCGGTTGCCGGCGAATTTCGTTTCTTCGGTAAATCGTTCCGAGACGTCGATGGCCGAGTCAGTTATGTTCCCCAGCGGACCAGCGTCGATTGGGACTTTCCGGTCACAGCGTTGGATGTTGTCTGCATGGGACTGTACCGCAAGATCGGTTGGTTCCGTCCGGTGGGCAGCAAACATCGCCGCCAGGCAATGCGGGCGCTCGAAAGTGTCGGCATGCAGGATTACAGCAGGCGTCAGATCAGCCAACTCTCCGGCGGCCAGCAACAACGAGTTTTTCTGGCCCGTTCGTTGGTGCAACAGGCAACGTTGTTCCTGATGGACGAGCCGCTAGCGGGTGTCGATGCTTCAACCGAAAAAACGATCATCGACACGCTGCGGTCATTGCGAGACGAGGGGCGCACCGCGATGGTGGTTCATCATGACCTGGATACCGTTGCCGACTATTTCGATCGCGTACTGTTGCTCAACCGCCGCGTGATCGCCGATGGCCCGGTGGAAGAAGTGATGAAACCGAACCTGCTGAAAGAAGCGTACGGCGGAAATCTGTTGATTTTCGGAGCCGATTGATGTTGGCGTCGACGGTTTGGGACACGATCTTTGCCTACAACACTCAAGTTGTATTGTTGGGCACGATGTTGTTGGGGATCGCCGCGGGAATCACGGGAACCTTCCTGATGCTTCGCGGTCGTTCTTTGGCGGGCGACGTGATCGGCCATGCGGCGCTTCCCGGCGTAGCGCTCGCTTTTCTGATTCACGCGGGACTCTTTCCCGCCGCGACCAAGAACATGCCGATTTTGCTGACCGGCGCGGCACTGGCCGCCGGCGCGGGGATGTTGGCCGTGCTGTGGCTGCGAAGCTATACCCGGCTGCCTGACGACGCGGTACTGGCGATAGTGTTGAGCACCTTTTTTGGCTTCGGTGTGGTGCTGCTGTCGGTGGTTCAGGCTTCGCCAAGCGGCAGTCAGGCGGGCGTTGGTGATTTCATTTTCGGGCAAGCCGCCGCGATCGGGCGAAGCGATGTCTACTTGATCGCCGTCATCGCGGCGCTGTCGATCGCCGCCGGCAGCCTGCTGGTCAAGGAATGGGCGTTGATGTGCTTTGACGAAGGGCTGGCCAGGGTGTTGGGCTACCCAATCGGTCTGCTCGATTTCCTGTTGATGGCGTTGGTGGTGGTCGTCTGTGTGGCGGGAATGCAGGCGGTCGGGTTGCTTTTGATGGTTGCATTGCTAATCATTCCCCCCAGTGCGGCAAGATTCTGGAGCGATTCGATTCGACCCAATATCTGGATTTCGGCGCTGATCGGTTCCCTGTCGGCTACAGTGGGAGCGATCGCCAGCGCGTTGGTGCCCAAGCTAAGTACCGGCGCGATCATCGTCGTCGTTGCCGCCTTGGTGCTGTTGATCAGCATGCTGTTTGGACTGAAACACGGATTGCTCTCGCGGCTGATCGCTCGGCGCAGAATGAAAACCGCTCACGCCCGCCCGGAAACCGGAGACTGATGCACGACGAAACGTCAACGCCACAAGATCTGGGTGGGAACATCGGCGAGTCCCTTGAACCGATCATCGACGATGTCATTGTGTTGACCGGACCGACGGCATCGGGAAAAAGCGAAGTCGCGTTGGCGTTGGCAAAGCTGCTGGATGCGGAAATCCATTCGCTTGATTCGATCGCCGTCTACCGTGGAATGGACATCGGTACCGCCAAACCCGACCACGACGCTCGCCGGCAGGTTGCCCACCATTTGATCGACCTGGTCGACCCGATCGAAGAATACAGTGTTGCCAGATACTTGCGGGCAGCACACCAGGCGGTTGCCGAGGTGCAATCGCGCGGGCGGCGGTCGATCTTTGTCGGCGGCACACCCATGTTCTTGAAGGGTGTTTTGCGAGGATTTGATCCCGGACCGCCCGCCGATTGGCAGTTTCGCCAGGCCGTCGAATCGGACGTCAGGCAGCACGGTGTCGAGGCGCTTCGCCAGCGGTTGCAGCAGGTCGATCCGCTGGCCGCCCATCGTATCGGCCCCAACGACGTGCGACGGATGATTCGCGCCCTGGAGGTTGCCCGGCATACCGGCGTTCCGCTGAGCCATCGTCAGACGCAGTTTGATCATCATCGCGACGCCGGAAGCTGTCACGTCTATTCACTAGCCTGGCCGCGCGATCAGTTGCACGAAAGAATCAACCGCCGCGTGCACAAGATGTTTGCCGATGGTTTGACCCAGGAAGTTCAATCGCTGTTGGACCGATTCGGCCAGCTGTCGCGCACCGCGGTGCAGGCGGTCGGTTACCGAGAAGTGGTAGAGTGGATTCGTGACGGCGGCGACCTGGAGGAAACGATCGAGGCGGTCGCCGCGCACACTCGCCAGTTAGCTCGTCGCCAAGAAACCTGGTTTCGCTCCTTCGCCGAAATCGAATTCGTTTCGGTTAGTCAGCCGATGCAACCGCAGCAAGTCGCTTCCTGGATCGCCCAGCGGATGGGGGAGAAGAGAGTGAGGAGTGAGGAGTGAGGAGTGGGGAGTGGGGAGTGGGGGAGAGTGGGAGAGTGGGAGAGTGGGAGTTGTTAGATTGTGATGATTTCTTTGATTGGTTTGCCGTTGTCGGTGGCGGTGGTGGGGCTGCCGAAATCGGTGGTGTATTCGACTTGGTGATCCAGTCCTAACAGCTCCAACAGCGTTGCCATCAGATCACTCACGGAGTGTTTTTCGCCGATGCGGGCGGAACCGTCATCATTGGTTGCCCCGATCACTCGGCCACCCAAGTTGCCGCCGGCCAAGATCACCGGCGTGACTTCGGGGAAGTGGTCTCGTCCGGCTCTTCCATTGAGCCTTGGCGTTCGCCCAAACTCGCCCATCCAAACGATCAACGTGTCATCCCACCGACCGGTTCGCTGCAAGTCATCCATCAACGCGATCCAGGGCTGCTGGAGCGACTTGCAAAGTGACGCGGTGCGACGATTGTTGTCGATGTGCGTGTCCCAGCCGCTTAGTTGCGCTTCGACAAACGGCACGTCCAGTTCAAGCAGCCGACGTGCCGCCAAGACCCGGCGCCCGAACGGGTGATCGCCGTAACGGCTGAGATCCGATGGTGACGCCGCATTCAAATCGATCGCTTCCGGAAAACGGGTATCAAGCAGTTGTCGTACCGAATCGATCGCGGCCGATTGTGCCGACAACGCGTCGGAGTTTTTTAGCGGCGTCTGAAGTTGGTTCAGCTGGTTCAGCAGATGAAGCGAACGTCGTTGCCTGCCGACGCGTTCCAGCTGATTTTTTGCCGAATCGAGGTCTTCGATCACGAAGGGACCGTGCGGGCTGCCCAAGAAAGCGGGGCCGAAGCCAACGCCACCCAAGGTGACATAACGAGGGAATCCCGGATCCTCGCGGTCACTGGCGATCATCGATCCAAGCGCCGGGCGGGGGAATGACGGTAGCGGCGAAAACCCGGTGTGCATCAGCTCGGTCGCCCGAGCATGCTCTCCCTCGCGGCTTCCCACCGAACGAACCATGCAAAGTTGATCGGCGCGGCCGGCCAGCTGGGACAGCGTTTCGGCGAAATGCACCTCCGCAATGTTGGTGGCGATGGACGGGCGGCCGCCCACGGAAGCTTTGGGATCAAACGTATCCTGCTGGCTGGGCCCACCCTCCATCCACAACATCAGACACCGTTTGAACGGTCCGGTCGGCGACTGTTGATCGAGTGCTTGGCAAACGGGATGGCCAAACGTGGCCGCGAAACCAAAGCTGGAAACGGAAGATAAAAAGCGACGCCGGGAGACATTGGTCGTGGTCATGGAACAATACCGCCTAATCGTTGGTCATGAATTCGTTGCCGTGCACCAGCGCAAAAACGGTCTCTCTTGCGGTGTGGTCGGAAACGATTTTTCGTTCTTGATCGGTCGGCTTTCGAGCCAGTGTGGCCAGAAACAACGAATCGACATCCCGCAGCGGCACCGGTATTTCACCCGACAACTGGCGGATCAATGTCTGGGTGGTCGGCGTCCAAGCAAACGGGTCGCTTGCCGGAGTGACTTGTCTGCCGATGCCCAACCACTGACGACACTGGCGGGCCAATTCTTCCGGCGTGGGAGCGGGTCGATCCAGCACGATGGCAACCGAAGCGATCCATTGTTCGGGAAGCAACGGGCGCGCCGTGCGCGCCGCAAACAGCTCTCGCCTCCGCTCGCTCTCAGTCGACTGATCATGTTCGGCCGCTCGTTGATAGGCTTCAGATAAACAGATCCGACGAATCAACGACCGCAAACCAAACTGCTCGGCGCGAAGATCCGCGGCGAGCGTTTCCAACAATTCTGGCATCACCGCGGGATTTTCACGGCTGAGTGCATCGACCGGATCGACGATTCCGCGCCCCATCAACCAATACCACGTGCGATTGACCATCGCTCTTGAAAACGGTTTGGACGTCACCACCATCATCCCCAGTTCGCGGCGCCAGGCGGAGGTACGAGGTTTTCGTCCCGTCAAAAAGACCGGCAGATTCGCTCGATCGCCCGGCGCGTTTTCCGCGACCGCGATGCCGCCGGAGACTTCGCGAAACTGCGTCAAACTGAAAAACCGCTGCATCGATTGGTAGTCGTCGTTGGTCCATCGATCATGCGGATGATCGTGACACTGGGCACAATCCAGCTGCACGGAAAGAAAGGCCCGCGACAGCCGCATCACTGGATCACCGCGGCTGGCAGCGACGTAATTGACTGGGCCGTCAAGCGACGTAACCCCCTCGGCCGTGATCAACTGGAAAACCATCTGATGAATCGGCTGGCGATCCGCCAGGCTCTGTTGCAACCAGTCGCGAAGGAGTTCTCGTTCGACATATCGCTGCTGGCCTCGTCCGACCAACATCGACGTCCACAACTGCGACCAAAACTGCGGATGTTCGTTCTCCGCCAGCAGACGATCAACGGCCGACTGGCGATCGGGATGATCCAAGAATTTTGCCAACTCCTCTTCCGTCGGCACTCGCCCGATCAGGTCCAGGGACAATCGCCGCAGGAACGTTGCATCGTCACAAACACCGGTCGGCGTGACTGCTGCCGCCGCGTGTGCCTGGGCAAGCATCGCGTCAATCGTTACCGCCTGGGCAACCATCGGCACCAGCAAGGCGAAGGCGATCGACAACGACGACGCCACCCAATATCTACCGAGCCGATTAAAAATCATCGTTCGCCGCCTCTTGGCGCACCTTCTCGGATTGTTCGATCAGGCGTCGAATCACGTCACGTCGTTGCGGCTGAACACGCAGCTTTCCGGAATCGGTCTCGACGAGCAGTTTTTCCTTCAGCAGATCGATCGGATGGGGACGATGACGCTCGGCGAACTTGTGAACTTCGCTGAGCATCAGGTAGCGACCGGCGTCACCGATTTCCGCGACAAACTTCTGATCGTCCAACTGGCTAAGCATTTGGTCGACGTCGGCAACGTGCCTGCGAATCGCTCGGCACACCCGCAGCAATTCTTTCGCCTTTTGGCCGACTTCCGCTTCGCGCTGCGGAACAATTTTTAACTTGTTGTCGCTGGTTTCGGCCAACACTTCATCCAACATAGCACGCAATTCTTCGCCGGGATCGGCCTCGGCATAAGGCAACTCGACCGCCATCAACACGGCGATGGGAGCTTCACGAAGCTGCGCTGCAAACCGCTGGACCAGCGGATCGGAGGTCGACAGCGTTTCGGCCAGTTCCAACAACCGTTGTTGCACCCGCGGCGTCATCTCGGAGGCGCGATCGACCTGTCGAAAAATTTCTTGAAACTTTTCCCATGTCTTGTCGTTGTTGATTCGCAACCCGCCGGCGGTCTCGTCCGCCGTTTCTTCCAACTGTTCAAACAACGCGTTGACTGCAGCAGCCGGCGAACGGACATCGTTGTCCTTGGTGATATGCAGTGCAACCACCGTCGCCATCAACGGGTTGTTCATGTAGGAAACCAGTTGTCGATGCTGCGAATCGGAATCATCGATCTCTTCCGCCCAAATCGGAACTTGACGGCGAAGTTTTTCGGCGACTTTGCCAGCCATCTCAAAACGCTCGACGTGCTTTTCGGCCTCGCTGCGCCGCGACGGAACGACCTCGAACTTGCCGTCCGCTCGCTCGACCAAAATCTGATCCAACGCGTCGGCAACGAAACGGGTGATGACATCGCCGCCACCCTCCATCTCGAACAACAAGATTGCCGCGGGAACCTGTTTGTCCTTGAGCAACCGTTGAAAAAGTCCACCCGTTTCGGTCGAGGTGTCGATCCGCGACGACAGCTCCTCGGTGGTCGCCGACAACTTGGCCATGTTTTCTGACAGACGTTTTGATTGGACTTTCCAGCGCTCGATCGCGCCGCCGTGCAGGTCGCGAATCGCCAACTTCCCTTCCTGCGATCGGTCGAAGTGCGCCCGGACAAACCGCGGCAGGGCATCGGCGCGAGCTTCGTCACGCGCGGCACTGGATAGTTGGTTCAGGATTCCGACCAAGGCAATCTTGCCTTCGACCGACTCGGTCAGCGAGGCAAGCCTCTGGGTGGTCGGATCACTGGTATCCAAATTCTCGGTGATCTCGAACAGTTCCAAGCTGAGATCTTCGTCGATCACTTTCAGCGCGACCTGCTGTTGCGATGGCTCTTGCGAATCCTGGGCCGGAGTGAACCGGACCTGGAAGAACGAGGCGGCCACCAGCGCGATCGCCACGCTTGCCAAAACGATACGTTTCATCAGGGAGTCTCCGTGCGAGGATGTTTTCAGTAGACGATGGATTCGATGACTCAGTGGCGGAGCGGCCATCGCTTGGAATCCAACTCCGCGCGAAAGCTGGGACGACGCTCCACGACGATCGTGCCACTGCACCAGTTCCACCAGCGCCGACGCGAAGCCGGCGGCAGCCGCTTTGCCTTGCCTGGCAACCAGGTGATCACAAGCCAGTTCCGCGGCATGTTCGTATTGTCGAAGCGCCCACCAGGCGACCGGGTTGAACCAATGCACCGCCGCGATCGCCCGCGCCGCCAGTTGCCGCCACACGTCGCGACGCCGCAAATGAGACAGCTCGTGCAGCATCACGCCCAGCCGCTGCGATGGGTCGAGCTGTCGCCAATAACTTTCGGGAACGATCAACGCATAACCGGTCGGCCGGCGAACCAACAAAGGGCCGACCGTTTCGGACACAAGCATCTCCGCTCCTCTGCCACAGCCGCGACGCGATGATTGATCGAGAACCGCTTGCCATTGCTGTTGCCATCGGTGTGGTGCCCGATCGATCCGTCGCAGCAGCATCAAGAGTCGCATATACCGGGTGCAGGCGATTCCGATCAGCCCCAACAAGACAACCAACCAAATCGACGGCAGAACAATCGACCAAGGTATTTTGGGCACAGCGACCGCAGGCGAACGATTTAGCGACGTATCTTGCAACGTCGAAATCGTCGGCTCTTCCGTCGTCGAAAAAGATTCGCGCCATCGCAGCTTTGACGGTTCGGCGCGAGCAGAAAAAGTGCCCGACGGATCTGGCGATGAAGCGATCGGCCCGCCCCAATCCAAGTGAATCGGGGCGCGATACAACATCAGTCCTTGCAACAACACTGCGGCGATCAACCACGACCTCAGCCGCCATGAATCGACGGAGATGCTACGCAGCAAGATCGCAATGATCGCCCCGACGACGGTGAGCATCAACGTTGCTCCAGCCAGTGCAAACAACATCACGAAGACTCCGTCGTTTCGTCGGGTTCGGATTGTTTCAAGTCGCGCTCGGCTTGCCGGACCAAACGCTTCAGTTCTGCCAATTCGTCGCGATCGATCTTGCGGTCGCGGACCAGGTGGGCCACCAAGGGGACCACACTGCCGTCGGTCAACCGCGCCAACATGTCATCCAAGTGCCCCGCCTGGACCGCCTCGCGGGCAACCCGCGGCGAATAGACGGCTGGGCGATCCGAAGAACGGCGCGCCAAACCTTTTTCGACCAGCCGGTTCAGCCGAGTCTGCATGGTGGTGTAGCCAATTCGATCGGCGCCAAACGCCTCATGAGCCTCAGCCAATGTGAGCGACTGGTGCCGCCAAAGCAGATCCATCAAGTCGACTTCACCGCTGGTCAGTTTTGTGTTTCCCTTGCGAGCCGCCATCGATTTCTCCTGAATTACTACCGTTGTCATATTGTTTTACGACGTCAGTAGTAAAGTCAAGAGAAAAACAAGAAAAAAAGCCCTAACGGGTACCGAGACTTGGCGGCGTGGCGATGTTCAGCCGCTGCAGCTGCATGCTTTGCACTTCCATGGTGGAGGGTCGCAGCGTCATCGACTTGACCGCTCCTTCGGGGCCCTTTTGGCCGTTGGGAAGTGTTTGCCGGAAAATGGCGGGGCGGTTGGCGGCCCCTTCGACCGTGAACAGGTCTTTTTCGGAAGAGTACGAGGCGCGGCTTGCCGTGCCTTCCAACAACCCGCGATCGCTGCGGGTGCGGAACACAACGCCGCTGGTCGCTTCCATTTCCCATGGGGTGGGGATGCCCGGGACCGTTTTGTGTCCTGGTGCAACCGTGAACTTTAACCGATCGCAATCGAGCGTCGAATCACCCATGGAGATCGAATCCATCAGCGCGGCGTCGAAGGTATCGTCCCACCTTTCCACTTCCCGCACACCGACTCGAACACCGCGCAGGAACTCCAGGCTCTTGTTCAGCAGATTGCCCTGCATCGAATCGTGAAAGACCAAATGGATTCCGGTGAGCAGGCGTCGCGATGTGTCTTCTTTCTTCTCGCGGGAGAATCGGCCCAACATGCCGCCGCGGGGCGGAACCATCCAGCCGCGATACCATCCTGGGCCGTCACCGATCAGTTGTCCCTGGATCGCGCCACCGGCGGCCTTGCTGCCGGGAATCAGAGTCAACTTTGACGCGTGCAGTTCATGCTTGGCTTCCAACACACCGTCACCGGCGCGGCGAAAGGCGCGCACCAACACCGGGCGTTGGTTGGACTGCATCAACGACACGCGCTGAATGGTCGCGTCTTTCATCGTCTGCACGTCGTTGACTTGAACGCCCTGCTGCAAATCGACTTGCAGCCGGTCGCCCAGCATCTGAATGTCCCAAGCATCGCTTCCTTCGGTCAAAGAAGCGTCGATGCGAACGCCGTCGGTCAGCACTGCCGATTGGCCGTCGAACACCATTTCACCCTGCCAACGGCAATGGGGCGGGCGAGTCCATTGAAACGTCGCCGTGCCGTCTGCCGTCAAACTGGTGGGCAGCGCCGCGGTCGGCATCTGAAATTCGCCTGCCGAGTTGATCCAGACCAGGTTGTCGCTGGGACGTATTTGAATCATCGGTCCGACAAAGAATCCGTCACCCAGTTCAAACCGCGCCGGCGACTGAACACCGCTGCCAAGCTGCAATAGATCTTCGCCACCGCCGTCGATCAGCCGCAAACGCTCTCCGGTCAGCTTTGCCGGCAACAGCTGGCCACCCGCTTTCAAAATATGGGTGAGGATGACCGAACCGGTAACGCTCATGTCTTTGACGCTGACCGCTTCTTGATCCAGTCGCAACTGCGCCGAAATCAGATCGCCGCGAATGACCGGCCGCGGCCTGGCAACTGGATCTGTCACGGCGTCACCCGTTCCCGGTTGGATGACCCACTGGCGGAAAGGGGTGGAGCTGGCGGTCTGGTCGGAACGGACACTTCGCACGGGTGAATCGGTCGGCTGAACAAAAAAGAGCAACAGCTGTTGTGTTTCGGCGGCGATGGCGGAGGTGTCGATGCGAACGTCGCCGTTGGCTTGAACCTCCTTCGGAAACAGCGAGGTCTTTCGCTTCTTGGTTTGGGGATCGAGTTCTGTTCGAGGCACCAGAACGCCTTCGACCGATTGGGACCGAAACTGGCCGCCATCGGTGAGCGTGGCTTGAATATCACCGTCGATCTGCAGCAAGACGTCGGCATCAAAGTCTTTCGCGGTGGCTGCTGAGGTCGGTTCCAACTTGAACCGTTGGCGCCATTGGGCTCTCAGCACCGGGATTTCCGGATCATTCACTTTCACGATCCCGGCACCTTGAACATCGATCATGCCGATCGCTTCGGGATTGTTGGGATCAAACTGGTAGGCCAGCTGCGCCAAACTCGCCTCGATCCCACCTCGCTTGACCCAAATGCCCGATTGACCGCTGGCGCGAATCAACCCCGCCACGGCATCGAAGTCAATCGACTCCGCCTCCATCTGTGCAGCGAATGTCGGCAGCACGGCGCGCGCGGGTTTGCCGGTTGCAACGATCCGGACCAACCAATCGAGCGGACCATCGCGTGGCCTGGAGTCATTGGTGGGGTCAAGCAGATTCAGCAGCAGCGTCTCGCAATGAAATTGATCCGCGGGCGCATCGCCGACTTGATGAACCAGCGACACCGAATCTCGTAGCGAAAGCTGATCGACGGCAAAGTCGTATTCCACTCGCCCGCCACAATGCAGCGTCAATTGAGCGGGCCGTTTGGATTTCAGTCCGCCTTTCTTCAGCGGCATCACAAACTCGTCCAGGTAAATCAGCTCCATTCGATCCAGAATGGCGGCCGGTTTGCTGCTGCCACCGCTGCCCGCGGGGGCAGCGAAATGCACCGTCAAGTCACGTCCCACCATCCGGGCGTCACCGAATTCCATTTCGATCGATTTGGTCGTCCAAAGCTTTCGATTGTCGATGCCGACATTGGATGTCCGAATATTCAACGGCCGCTTGGGCGGATCGGACGAAGCTTGGCCTCCAGGAGATGACTCTGCCGCTGGCCGGCGAATATTCACCTCCCCGATCATTCGTCCGCGTTTGATCGGAGGAGCACCGCCGCTCATCACATCCAAGGAGGCGGTGAAGATGATTTCGGCTCCTTCGGGCGAGTCGATGATGATCGGATCTCTTTTGGCTTCGCCCGACATGCCGCGACCGATCACGATGGTGACTGGCCAAAGCTTCCATTGGTCGTCGGCGATCTGCTTCCAATTCGCAAAGAGCAACATGCCGCTGGAGGACTGCAACTGCTTGCAGGGGCCGCGCTGCCAGGCGGAGGCATCGGGAAACAGGTCGGCCAGCGCATCGTTGCCGGTTTGTGGATCAAACGGCTTGCGGGGCGCCACCGAGGTTACCGCTTCGGGCCGCATCCACGGCGTAAGAAGGTTTTCGTAAATCACCGACGACGCCAACAGAAAAATCAGCGCAGTAACATAATGCGTCATTCGAATCCACATGATCGGAAAGTGCCTGGCCTTTACGGCAAATGCTCCTCCCAACGATTCTTGGCTCGAAGCAACCGTTCGATCAGTTCGCGAACAACACCCTCACCGCCGCGGCGCTGCAGCACCCAGCCAGCGGCGCGGCGCGCATCGGTTGCCGCGTCGGCCGGGGCCGCGGCCAGGCCGACCGATCGCATGACCGGAACGTCGGGCAGGTCGTCGCCGATGTAACAGACTTCCGATGGTGTGCATCCGAACTGGGCAATCATCTCCTCGGCCGCTTTTCCTTTTTGCTCGTATCCCTGACGAACACGCTGAATTCCCAGTTCGGCGGCGCGGTGTTTGACGATTTCGCCGTTGCGCGCGGTCAGAATGCCGAAGTGGAATCCGCTTTTCATCCACAACTTGATTCCCAGTCCGTCGTGAACGTGAAATCGCTTGGTTTCGATTCCCGCCTCGTCATAAACAATCCGCCCATCGGTCATCACCCCGTCCACATCCGACAAGATGCAGGTGATGGAGCTGGCAATATCAAAATCGGATCGTGTCAATGCTGGCATCCGCTGGTCAGTTCACCCGTCGTGTGCTGAAGCGAATCGTCGTCGGATTTTCCGCCGGCGATGGACTCGGTTGGTTGTCCTGTGGATCGGCTTTTCCACTTGGGCCTGCCAGCGAAACCACGTCGGTGATATCAAGCAATCCGATCGGGCGATGCCCTTTGTCGACGACCGGCAACTCGCTGATCCGCAGGTGTGACATCGTGGCAACCGCTTCTTGCAGCAACGTGCCGGAATAGGTCGTCGCCGGTTGGCAGGTCATTCTTGACGCGATCGATTGGTCCAACGCCGCGTCGTCGCGTTTTTCTAACAATCGCGCCAAATCACTGTCGGTGAACAGCCCCGCGAGTCGACCTTCGCCGTCCACCAACATGATCGCTCCGGTTCGGCGGCCTGTCTTGGAGGCCGCGACCATGGCATCACGGATCGTCGATTCCTCCGAAGCGACACGACAAGCTTCCAGCGGCCGCATGATCTGGTTGACGCTCGCCAATTTCTGCCCCAAAGATCCACCGGGATGAAAACGAGCGAAATCTTGCGGCGTGAACGATCGCAGCCGGCTGGCCAACATCGCGATCCCGTCTCCTACGGACATCATCACCGCGGTACTGCAAGTGGGAGCCAATCCGTTGGGGCACGCTTCGTCATGTTTTCCGATCGTCACCACGCAATCGGCTGCATCGGCCAGCGGACTTTCCGGATCGGCCGTGATCGCGATCAACCCGCTTGAATTTTCTCGGAGGTGCGACGCGATTCGAACGACTTCTTCGCTGCGACCGGAATTGGAGATTGCCCAAACCAAATCCGTTTCCCTGATCCGGCCCAAATCGCCATGAACCGCTTCGGAAGGGTGCAAAAAATGAGCCGGCGAACCGGTACTGGCCAACGTGGCGACCAGTTTCTGGCCGACCAAACCTGCCTTGCCGACACCGGTGACGATGACACTGCCGTCACAATTCGCAGTCAATTCGGCCGCCTGTACCGTTTCCGGTCCGAGCGCCGCCGCGGCCGCAAGCACCGCCCGGCCTTCTGCCGACACCATCTCGCGCAACATCCGCAACCGCTCGATCAGCGTGGCGGGAGCGGAGAAACGGGCGGAACCGCTAGGTTGAATTCTCGCTTCGGCAGACACCGCGACACCTTCCTTGGCAAATCGCTGCTGGTACGCGCCGCCGACCGGGGCGCCTATTGCTATCATGATCGACGTTGCATCACCACGCTCCATCGAATGACCGTCGCGGATACTAAACCGAAAGAAGCGGTGATGACAACGCTATTCTTTTCCGCACCACCCCCGGTGGGTCGGACTAGTAGGCCGACTTGTCCCAAGTCGGCGATCCTGTACTGGCCGACTTGGGGACAAATCGGACTACAGCGATTTTGTTCGCGTTTGCACCCCTACCGAGTCCGCTTGCCGACTTGGGTTTCCCGCTGGGGATCGTGATCGGAATTGGGCGTCGGCATTTGAGCTTGGATCGAATCTCGCCATCGGTGCAGACTGCGGCGCAATTCGGCCGCCTTCTGGGGCATTTTTTTGGACAGGTCGGTCTGTTCACCGATGTCGCTGGCCAAGTCGTACAGCCGAATGCTGTTGTCTTCGTGAAACTCGATCAACCGGAAATCGCCGCTGCGAACGGCGCTGTAGGGTCCGTCTCCTCCAGCGTGATAGTGGGGATAGTGCCAAAAAAGATCACGGTCCAGTTGGGCGTCGACATTTTTCAACAGCGGAACGATGCTGCGTCCGTCGATACTCGAATCACCTTTCAGATCGGCTCGGCCGATCTCGCACAAAGTGGGAAAGAGGTCAATCGTCATGATCGGTTCGTCACAAACCTGTCCGCCTGCCAGACCGGGGTGCCGCACGATCGTCGGCACTCGCACGCCCCCCTCGTATGCCGAACCCTTGCCGCGACGAAGCGGCAGGTTCTCGGTGAATCCGTCATGCTTTCCGTAGCGCTGAGTCAACCCGCCGTTGTCCGAAGTGAAAACGATGATCGTCTGTCGATCCAAACCGTGCTTTCGAAGCGTCAGGGCGATTCGCCCCACACTTTGATCCAAGCTCGCCACCATCGCGGCATAGGTGGGATTTTTGTGAACCGCGTTCGAGTCGACTTTCTTCTCGAAATACTCCACCAGATCCTTGCGGCCTTGAATCGGAGTGTGCGGGACGTTGTAGGCAAAGTAAAGAAAGAACGGGTCGGTCTTGGATTCGTCGATGAAACGACAAGCGCGATCGGTCAACAAGTCGGTCAAGTAATCGCTGCCTGAATCGCTGCGAACCTGTTGCTTCAAGAAGTAACCTTTGGTTCCCGGCGGCTTACTGAAGGAGACGTCGAATCCTTGATCGGTTGGTTCGGTGCCTGCGGCAGCTTCCCCTTTCGCGGCGAGATGCCATTTGCCGATATGACCCGTTCGGTAGCCGGCTGCCTTGAGTTTCTCGGCAATGGTGGTGTGGTTTGAATCGAGCCCCTTGGTCCAATCGGGAATTTTCATCTTCGCGAACGGACGATTTTGCCCGGCGATGAAGTCGGTCAATCGCAAACGAGCCGGGTACATTCCCGTCATGATCGATGCTCGCGTCGGCGAGCAAACCGTGCATGCCGAATAAGCATGGGTGAACTTGATACCCTCGGCCGCCAACGCATCCAGATGGGGTGTTTCGTAGAAATCGCTTCCAAAACAATTCAGCCCGGTCCAGCCAAGATCATCGGCCAGCAGCAGCACCAGGTTCGGCTGTTCGGCAGCCCGCGCCGGCAAAACAAAGATGCCAGCGGCAATCAACAGAGCAGCAGCGGCAGATCGCATGGGGAATATCCTCGGGGCAAACGCGGTAGCGGGGCGGCAAATCAAGGTGGTCGTGGATATATTAGAAACTTCCTACCTTACCATCCTTTGGTGATACAACGCCGCTCCTTTTTTCGCCCACTTGGTCAACCCGTGGAATCGATGCATCTCGGATCCTCCCTGCCAACGCTGCTGTGTTTGGCGATCGCAGCGATAGGCTTCACGGCCGATCGCGCCGCCGGGGATCAGCCGGTTGGGTTTGCCGATCGTTGGACAAAGTCGGAATTGGGAGGTGTGCGTGAGACGTTCACGATCTTCGGTACCGGCGACCGCAACAATCCGCTCCGCCGACCGTTGGCCGAACCGTTTTCGGGCGATGAACTGTTCGTGCAGTTTCGATTGAACTACCACGCCGCATCGGTGGATACTCCCGGCAACGGCGACGGTGAATTTTTCGTGCTTTGGATGGACTCGGTCGATGGAGGTGATCGGGCGACGCATGCTGGCGGAGTTCCCAACGTGGGTGTTCACGTCGCCGAAGGGGACAACCGGTTCATGGTTCGCTATCACGCCGGCGACCAACAATTCAGCAAGCTTGCGTTGCGCGGCGACCAGACCTATCAGGTGGCGGCGCGGTTGCGAAAAACAGTCACCGGTGCGGCCGAGCCATTCGATCGCCTGGATCTGTGGATCGATCCGGCACCGCACATGGAGTCTTCACCCCATGTTTCGGTCAGTAGCCGCGGAGCGCCGGCAGAGATTCGTTGGATCGGGTTTTCGACCGGCCGCAAAACGGAACAGGCGGACCGGATCGCCGTTTCTGACTTGCGCGTGGCGACGACGTGGCGCGAGATGCTGGGTCTGCCCGAACCGACGCCCCTGCCAAGCGATCACCAACCCGAACCGACGCCCCGAACGGTCAAGCGGACAATTGAGTTTGAGCAACATGTGCTGCCGATCTTGAAACAACATTGTTTTGGTTGTCATTCGGGCGCAGAAGCAGTTTCGGGTCTACGGTTGGACGTGTTGGACGAAGTGCTGAACCAGGTGTCGCTACAAAACGTCAAAGCCAGCCGGCTGATCGAACTGGTTTCTACCACCGACGAAAACAAGCGGATGCCGCCGATCGACCACGAAGCGCTGTCGGACCAGCAGATCGCGACGCTGAGGCGTTGGATCATCGAAGGACTGTCGTGGAACGAGCAGCTGCTACCGACCCCGGCACCGCAAACCGATCATTGGTCGTTTCAACCGATTTCCAGGCCGGCCATTCCGAAGGTCAAACATTCAAGCTGGGTACGAACACCGGTCGATGCCTTCGTCGCTCGCCGTCATCAAGCAGCAGGTTTGAAACCGGCACCGGCGGCCTCGCCGATGGCGCTGGCACGTCGATTGTCGCTCGACCTGACCGGGTTGCCCTACTTCGGCGACCTGTCCAAGCAGCCGTCGGACGGCCACGTTTTTGCAGATCGGTTGATGCAAGAATTATTGTCTTCTCCCGAATACGGTCAGCGCTGGGGAAGACACTGGTTGGATCTCGCTCGTTGGGGTGAAAGCAACGGCCACCAACACAATCGCGATCGGCCCCATGCCTGGCGATATCGCGACTATGTCATTCGAAGTTTTCAACACGACAAACCGTTTGATCGTTTCATTCAAGAACAGATCGCGGGCGACGAATTGCCTTTTTCCGAAGAGGCGTTGATTGCCACCGGTTTCCTTGCCGCCGCCCGTTACAGCGGCAACGAACTGGATGCCGAGATTCAGCGAAACGATATTCTGGTCGACGTGGTGAACACGACCGCGAAATCAATCTTGGGAATCACGCTGGAATGTGCCCAATGTCACTCGCACAAATTCGATTCCTTTTCGATTCGCGACTACTATCAATTTCAAGCGTTTTTTGCAAACGGCCAGCCGGGCAATCTGGTGCTTCGCCGACAATCTGGCGATGCCAAAACGCTGATCGCCGCTCGTTGGAAAATGTTTGACGACGTGCACGCACGACTGGTCCTTGCACGGCGAAAGAAGGGCTATCCCGATCCAATCCTGGTGATCCCCAAGAGTGTCTTTTCGGGAATGAAAGGGGTAGAACGCGAATACTTTGATCGGATGGAAACTGAGATCGGCAAGTTGCCACAAACCTGGGGCTGGTATTCGCCCGCCTCTGGCCAGGAAGAAGTCGCGATCGCGCCTCACCAAATGCGCTGGCCGCTGCCACGCGAGCCCGAAGTGATCTCTCAAGTCAAAACCTATTTGCGAATTCGCGGCGACGTCCAATCTCCCGGCCCCCAAGTCGACCCCGCCTGGCCAGCCGTTTTTGGCGCGACCCCAAGCGGCCTGGAAAAACCGCGTACCGCTTTGGCCGCGTGGATGACGTCGGTTGAAAATCCGCTCACCGCTCGCGTTTGGGTCAACCGCATCTGGCAGTGGCATTTTGGCCGCGGACTGGTCCGTTCGTCTGGGGACTTTGGTACCCAGGGAACAACGCCGACTCATCCACTGCTGCTCGATTGGCTGGCCAGTGAGTTGATCGATAGCGGTTGGAGCACCCGGCATATTCACGAGCTGATCCTGCGTTCGAACACCTACCGACAATCACCGGCGTTTTCAGCAGCGAACCATCAAACGGATCCGGAAAACGAACTGCTGTGGCGTTGGCAACCGAGGCGTTTGGAAGCGGAGGCAATTCGAGATACCGCCTTGGCGGTCGCCGGGCAGCTGGATCGAAAGACGGGTGGGCCGAGCGTGCCGCGAAGTGAGTCCGCCAAGAGCCGCCGGCGCAGTGTTTACCTGCAACAAAAACGAGACCTCCTTCCCGAATCGCTGACCCTCTTCGACGCGCCCGGTACGATCACCAGCTGTTCGCGCCGGCGGACGTCGACGGTGGCACTGCAGCCGCTGTATCTGTTGAACAGCCCCTTCATGAATGATTTGGCAATCGACTTCGCCCGCCGCGTCAAAGCTGACGCGGCGGGACAGGCCGATCAAGTCACTTTGGCGATCCGGCTAGCACTGGGACGCCAGCCGGATGCGGAGGAAGTGCAGCGAGGAAGCGAGTACCTGTCGGCGCATTCCCTGGAAGATTTCTGCCACGCCCTGATGAACCTTAGCGAGTTCGTTTATATCCACTAAGCCATCGACTCCATCCATGACAGCCATCGATCGACGACATTTCTTGAAGCACACTGGTTTGGGAGCCGGTGCGATCGCGATGCAGTCGATGTTGCATGCCGACGACGGTGTGGCGACGCCGCATTTCCAACCGACCGCAACCAACGTGATTTTTTTGTTCATGGCGGGCGGCCCCAGCCAAGTTGATACGTTGGATCCCAAGCCTCTGCTGGGCAAGCTGGCGGGGCAAGATGTCCCTGAAAGCATCGCCCGCCACGTGCCGGCCATCAAACGCGCCGGACTCAGAAACCTGATGGCCTCGCCGTGGAAATTCGATCGCCACGGCGAAGCCGGATTGGAGGTGTCGGAATTGCTGCCACAGGTCGCCAGGCACGCCGATGATCTTTGCGTGATTCGATCGATGCAACATCGCAACCCGGTTCACGGTCCGGGCGAATGTGTGGCGCTGACAGGAACGGGACTCGGCGATCGGCCCAGCCTCGGTGCGTGGTCGCTGTATGGCTTGGGCGCGATGACGGAGGATTTACCAGCCTTTGTCGCAATGAACCTGCACACTGACGGCATGCAGTTTCCCCAAGCAGCCGGCTGGGGCGAAGGTTTTCTGCCCTCGCGGTTTCAGGGAACGGTCGTCGATCCGACCCAGGGGGTTCGGCACGTTGCGATGCCCGCAGGAACAACTTCAGTACAACGTCGGGCCAAGTTGGATTTGATTCATTGGTTCCACCGCCGGCATCTCGATTCCGTCGGCAACCACGGCGAATTGGAGGCGAGATTGCAGTCGTACGAGACGGCGTTTCGAATGCAGGTTTCCGCGCCGGAGCTGTTTGATTTGAGCGAAGAATCTCAAGCGACTCTTTCGCTGTACGGCGCCGATCAGAAAACGACCGAGACCTTCGCCCGCAGTTGCCTGCTGGCCCGACGGATGGTCCAGCGGGGCGTCAGGTTCGTTCAAATCCGCGTCGGTGGCTGGGACGCGCACGGCAACATCAAAGCGAACCATACCAAAATGGCCCAGATCACCGATCGCCCGGTCGCGGCGCTGCTGACCGATTTGAAACAGCGCGGCCTGCTGGAGTCGACCCTGGTGGTTTGGGGCGGCGAATTCGGGCGCACGCCCACCATGGAGGGACGCGGGAACGGGCGCGACCATTCGCCGGCGGGATACACCGTTTGGATGGCGGGTGGCGGCGTGAAAGGCGGACAAGTGATCGGGCAAACCGATCCGCTTGGTTACGTGGCGACTGAGCGGCCAGTTTCGCCACACGATTTTCATGCCACGGTGTTACACGCCCTGGGCATCGACGCGAATCGACTGACCTACCGACACCACGGTCGCGATGAAGTTCCGACCGTCTTCGGCGGACAGGCAATCCGCGAAGTTTTCGCGTAGGACGGACCGAGGTCGCAAAATCATGCCGTAGCTGCGCGGCGCCAGTTCGTACTTGCGCGTAACGTGGGAGACCAAAAAACTTCTCCCACGCGACCGAAGTTCCGGCACCGCAGGGGCTTGCTTGTTACGGCCTACGATGGTCATCGTAGCACGGCGATCCCCGGCGTCAGTCACGACCAAGAAAGATCGTGCTACGAAATCTATTGGGCGACGCAGTAAAGGTGTTTGTTGGACCGCAGGAAGATCTGTCCGTCACTGATCGCCGGCGTGCTGCTGAACACTTCCTTCTCAGTGGTGATTTCGTTGGTCGACAGCAACTCAAACTTATCACTGGCGTTCAACACGATCGTCGATCCATTGTTCTTGACGTAATAGATCTTTCCATCGGCGGCCACGGGCGACGAGTAGTCCATCGATCCGAATCCACCGCGCCCGCCACCTCGTCCACCGAAGCCACCGCGCCCGCCAAATCCGCCACCTTGGCCAAATCCTCCGCGCCCGCCGTCAGCCCCGCCTCCGGGGCGTCCGCCAGGTCCTCCACCACGTCCACCAGCTCCTCCGCGCCCGCCGCCGCCAGCACCACCGGACGAACTGGCAGCTCCCGGCAGGCGGCCTTTGAAGATCGAGCTGCCGTCTTGGGCATCGATACAATTGGCGACGCCATTGGAGAAGTAATAGATACGACCGTCGTAAACCAAAGGCGTACCGAATCGTGCTGAATCGTTTCCGGTCCAAACCGTGTTGGCATCCGACACGTCACCTTTACCGCCGGCCTTGATCGCCGCCGATCCGCCACCGCGCCCTTCGATCCCGTAGATCACGCCGCCAGCTTCGACGACGCTGGAGTTGTACGAGTCGGTGTTCATCGCCTCGGCATACCAACGCAGTTTGCCGGTCGTCGGGTTCAAGCCCCAAAATTCGTACGGAACGCCGATCACCAGGTCGGTGCGGTCATCCACGTTTGCCAACAACGGAGTTCCCCAAACGTCGGTCAACCCGTCGGTTTCCTGGCGCCATTTTTCTTCACCCGTTTCTTTGTTGATCCCGACCAACGCGCGACTTTCGGCGCTGGCGGTGACGATCACCAGGTCTTCATAAAGAATCGGGCTGGAAGAGGAGCCCCAACGTTTGTTGTCGCTGCCGGCACCCACGCTTGCAGTCCACTTCTGGTTGCCTTCCAAGTCATAGGCGATGACGCCCGATTTTCCGTAGAACACATAAACGTGTTTGCCGTCCGAAACGGGTGTGTGCGACGCATAGCCGTGGGAAGGAACTCCCATGCCGGAGTAGGGGTCTTCCGGTTGGGCGGCCTTCACACGTTTGTCCCACAGGACATCACCGGAGTTTCGATCGACGCAGACAAGGTGTCGTTTCAAATCGTTGATGTTGCCTGGATTGCCGCGGTCTAGCCCATAGCCGGAGTAGCAGGTCACAAACACTCGATCCCCAACCACAATCGGGCTGGAGACACCCGATCCGGGCAGCTTCGCTTTCCACTTGACGTTTTGCTTGGGGCCCCAGTTGACCGGAGTTGCTGCCGAATCGGCGGCGATTCCCGATCCGTTGGGTCCGCGAAATCGCAACCAATCGGCCTGGGAGGTAGAGGCGAACAAGCAGCAGGAGGCGGAAATGCTTAGAACAAACAGCTTTCGGAGCATCGGAGATTCCCAGAGAAGAAGAGGTACACATGCCCAAAAATGGGGTCAGACCCCTTTTGGGGCCATGACCGGACGACAACCACTGTTGCTGGAACACCGCTGCTGCGGCGATGTTCCGCGATTTTTTGCCGCGATTCCTGGGGACCGTCCGACACACCGCCGGACCGCCGCGTCACTTGGCTCGGCGCGACCGCCGTTGGCGTTCAAATCGCACCCTGCATCCGATGGGAACGGTTTCGGTGACTTCCAGTTTGGTTCCCGACAGCGCCGATTCGACAGCCGCTTGAACGTATCGCTTGCTGACCTTCTTGCCGTCGGGACTGTCGTCCATCGATCCCATGTAGACGACCTTTCGTTGTTGGTTCAGCACAAAAAATTCGGGCGTGTACTTCGCGCCGTAGTCCTTGGCGATCTGCTGCGATTCGTCAAACAAGTAAGTGAACGGAAAACTTTTTTCGGTCGCTTTCTCCTTCATCGCCGGCAACAAGTCTTCTTTCACTTTGTTCACGTTGATGGCGACCAGTGCCACGTCTCGCTTCGAGAATTCTTTGTCAAATGCGATCAGACGGTCCTCGATATCGACCGCGTAGGGACAGCTGTTGCACGTGAAGACCACGACGACCACTTTGTGTTTTTTGAGGTCGCTTAGCGAATGCTGTTGATCATCCACTCCCGGCAAATCTTTCCAGACCGGTGCGTCATCGCCAATGTCAAGCACCTGGTTGTATTGGCCGGCAACGACGACGTGGCTCCACCACAACAAACAGGCGGCGATCCCAAGAGTCATGCGAATCATTTTTGCGATCCATGGACGAACGAGAAGAACGCTACCAGCGTAACAGAGGCGTCGACCGATGGGAATTGCGATCGGTTCCCTGGAACCGCCGGGGTGCATGACAGGGTTTGTGGGCGATTTTGGTCTCGGATCGAATCCGAACAAGATTTACGCTCAAGGGCCCCGAAAGTGCGTCGGTCTATTGCACCTCTGCGGTTTAGCAATTCGCGAAATTGGGGTCGGTTGGTCCAGCCGACGGGATTTAGCGTGGCACGAAAGTGCTGTCAGTGTTCGGCACCGATGCGCCGCTATCGATTGGTGATGCCATTAAGGGCTCCGAATCCCGGACGCAGTTCATTCAATCGCCGAGTTGGACGGAAGAGATTGCTTTGGTTTTACATCACTTGTTCCTCCGTTGCGGTCGTCCTTCGTCTGCCTCCAAGCGAGGCGGATGATCGGTACATCAGCCATTGCACAGAGCAGCAGACCAACGACGAACGCGAACGGTGTCGCGACAGGCACGGGAAGATAGACACAAGTGGCAATGATCAATACGTTGATCAATAGCAGTGGAAACAGCAATGCATCGGCCAGAGCCAACGGTAGACCAACCAGACGCCCCTTGGAATGGCGGATATTGCTGACGGAAATCACTCCCAGGATCGTGGTGCCGAAGGGAGCAGTGGCCCCAAACGGAAGCAATGCTAGGAGGAGATACACCGCTAAGAACCAAAGCGGCGAGCCTTCTGAGAACAAACCCCTCTCTGGTGCCGAGCGGGCCGTCACGAGCATGGATGCTGGAGGAATCGCTACGAAGAAAAATGCCGCCCATACCGCACCCAGGATTGCCCGGCGGGAAAAGCGGGACGGTGTGATTTCGTCGGAGGCTTGAGGCGGTTGCACCTTGCTAGTTCCAACCGAAGGGTTGGCGGTGATCGAGTCAATGTCCGTTTTTACTTCACTGACTTGTTGATATCTTTGCTCCGGTGCGTTTGCCAATGCCCTCAGGACAACTTCGTCCAATCGATCGTCAACTGGGATCTTTGTTGACGGAGGAGCAAATCGTCCAATCGGCAATTCTCCGGTCAGCATCTCGTAAAAGACGACGCCCAGCGAATAGATATCGGCTCGGTTATCAACATTAGCGGCTCCTCTCATCTGTTCGGGAGCCATGTAGTGCAACGTCCCCATCGCTTGAGTTGTGCCTGTGAGCTTGGCGTCTTCCGTCGTCTTGTTGAGCAGTTTCACCAAGCCAAAGTCCGCAATTTTCACCCTGCCTTGTTTGTCAATCAGGATGTTCTCAGGCTTAATATCCCGATGAACAACACCTTCATGGTGAGCGAATTGGAGTGCTTCACAGATTTGTGGAACAATCGCCAATGCTTCGCTTGGCTCGATGTCACCAGTTTCCATCAGATGGCGTAGATTAGCCCCGTCCACAAATTCCATCACAAAATAGTATTGACCGTCGATTTGGCCGAATTCGAAGACTGACACAATGTTCTGATGGCTCAGTTTCGCCAAAGCGCGGGCTTCGCGCGTGAACCGATGCGAAAAGTCGGGATTGGCTCCAAGTTCAGGTGGCAGAATCTTCACAGCCACCAGTCGGTCGAGCTCCGGTTGCCGCGCCTTGTAGACCGCGCCCATCCCGCCTTTTCCCAATAACTCCAGGATTTCAAGTTGAGGGAATTGTTTTCCCAACTCTTCCGGTTTGGGCGGCACAAAGCCTGAAGAGGCAGCTAAAGTCGGCTCTAGCTCCGAGGCTGCTCCGGCGGCTGAGTCGCCCGGTAACCCAGCCTGCAACAGACAGGTTGGACAAATTCCCTCGGGCGCGTTCGCTGGCAAGTCGCTTGCACACTTGGGACAAGACTTGGCCTCACTCATCAATGCTGTCTCCTTCGATACGTTTCACTACCTCCTTCTGACGGAAACTGAGAGGAATGTGACAGATCTTTTGGTCGCTTTTTCACAAATTCAACGTGGCAAAGAGATTACGTATTTCATCATCGACTTCCTCGGGGCGCGAGACGGTTTGGGCGATCTCTTCCCGAAGCAGCTCCCGGTAGCGCTTTCGCATACGAGAAGCCGCCTTTCTGGCTGCCACTTCGGTCATGTTCAGCTTGGCGGCAGCCTCTGCATAAGTCTTACCGGAGTGGTCGCCGATGACGAAGCCCTTCAACTCTTCGAACTGATCTGTTCTCGCGGACTCTTCGAATTCGGTTCGGAGTCGCTGCATGATCTGACCGAGCAGCGCGATCGCCCACTGTTGATCGTAAAGTTGCTCTGGAGTTAGACCGGATGCTGGCTCAATGGTGAGGCTAGAATCGGCGGCCTGAAAATCGAAAGAGACGGGAACGTGACCTCCGCCTCGTTTCTGTGCCCGGCCTTTCTCCCATTGCTTCGACAGGTAGTGCTTCAACGCGGTTAAGAGAAAGGCTCGGAAGCGTCCCCGATCTGGTGATGCCGAACCAACGTAGTTCTTCTCCAGCAACTTGGCGAAAAATGCTTGGGTCAAGTCTTGAGCCTCGTTGGTGTCCGCAACGCGCCGCCGTACGTAAATGTACAGTGGATACCAATACACTTCGCACAATGACTCCAACGCCCGCTGAGAATCAGGCGAAGCTTGCTGTCCCGCTGAAACGACGATGCTCCAGCGGGTTGTTGCAAACTGAGGGGATTTATAGTGTGAATGCTTATCGTCGGACATGGACAGGATAATACCCGAAGCTGATTGCTGTGGCACCGCCATTCTGACGTGAGATCGACATTGCGTTTTCTGATAGAGGTGACGGCGACCGCCGCGGCTCAAGTCGTTTCCTTCGAGATAGCGGTTGCATCGTTCGCTGCGGCGAAGCCGAAGCGCAGATTGACGTCGGTCAGAGCCACCTCCGCATCCAAACTCGGAACTCGCATCGGGTGTGCCAAGAAAGCTTGGGAAGGAGGAATGAGATGTAAACAACAACTTTGAAATCCTTCATCGGAACCTTGCGGGTGAGAATCCCGTCCAGTAGAGCCTGACTAGCAACTGGAAGCGAGTCTTGCGTGGTGTCGGGTGACCGGCCCTGCGAAGCGTAGACAGCGAGTCCGAAAGCCATGCTATTGAGCGTCGAAAGAGTGGATCGTGGGAGCCTCTGCCTTCCGATGACCAGGGGCCACGCTGCAGCACTTTATGGTCTGGTGCAAGCAGTCCTGCCGGCGTCAGTTGGAACATGGCAAACGGAGAATTGAGGTTCCCCAGGAACTTGGGAGATCCTGTTGTCTCCTCAGCGAAATCCCGGACGGAGATACCGGGTCAACAACTCCAGGCCTTGGCGGCTCACTCGTCCGCCAAGGAGCGAAAACAACGAGTGAACGTTGAGGTATCGCCAAGCGAAGGAAACGAAGTGCGGCGAGATGGACAGCAGGAAGTCATAGCGTCTTGATAGTACTGATGAAGCTGGCGAACTTCACCCCGTTGGAGCCAGTGGAGGGAAGCGAGACGTCGAATCATGGAACCGTTTTTGAGAAACACGACGAATGCCTCGAAATTCGAATACCGTGTCCACGAAACAGGAACGGATAGCAACGTTGGCGAAGCAGTCACCCGAGATGGCTTTCACTTCGCTCGCCTATCTGATGGACATCGATTGGTTAAAGGAAGCGTATAGACGTACTCGCAAGGACGGCGCAGTTGGCGTGGATGGAGTGACCGCGGAAGAATACGAACAGGATCTGGAGGGCAACCTCCGGAGCCTGCTCGACCGCGCGAAGTCTGGCACGTACAAGGCGCCTCCCGTGCGGCGTGTGCATATTCCCAAAGGCGGCTCTACTACTGAGACTCGTCCGCTCGGAATTCCCACTCTTGAGGACAAATGTCTTCAGCGTGCGGTGGTTATGCTGCTGGAACCGATTTACGAACAGGACTTCTTGGACTGCTCGTACGGCTTCCGGCCTGGCCAATCAGCACACGATGCGCTTGCATCGCTTCGTGACCAAACGATGCGCTGTCGGCCTAAGGGCGGCACAGTTTTGGAAGTCGATGTCCAGAAGTTTTTCGATAATCTGGATCACTCGCATCTCCGGCAGTTTCTTCGACTGAGGGTGCGTGATGGCGTGTTGCGACGTCTGATCGACAAGTGGCTCAAAGCGGGCGTGATGGAAGATGGTAACGTGAGTTACCCAGACTCCGGGTCGCCCCAAGGTGGTGTGATTTCACCTTTGATTTCGAACGTGTTTTTGCACTACGTGCTGGACCTGTGGTTCGAGAATGAAGTGAAACCGCGTCTTGCCGGTCCTGCCTTCCTCATCCGCTACGCGGATGATTTCACGATTGGGTTTCGCGATCAGCGTGACGCCGAACGTGTCATGGAAGTCATCCCGAAGCGATTTGGCAAATACGGTTTAACCGTCCATCCCACCAAGACGAAAATGATTCGGTTCCGCCCCCCTTCGTCTCGGACGAAGGACGACAATGGTCCGGATGATCGACCTGGTACGTTTGACTTTCTTGGCTTCACCCACTACTGGGCTGTGTCCTTGAAAGGCTACTGGGTGGTGAAGGTCAAGACCGCAGCCGATCGCTTTACTCGGGCTGTACGCAGCATCGACAAGTGGTGCCACGACAATCGTCACTTGCCGCTGGCTGAACAGCAACACAAGCTGAACCAGAAGCTACGTGGACACTATGGGTATTACGGGGTCACGGGTAATTCGGATGCGATGAAACGTTTCCACCACGAAGTCGAGAATCGGTGGCGTAAGTGGCTTAATCGCCGCAACGGCCGCCGCGCGATGCACTGGAGGAGATTCTGTTCTTTGCTCCGCCGTTACCCGCTTACTCCGGCTCGTGCTCTGCGTTCACAGCTTCTTCGCGCAGCAAAGCCGTGATTTGAGGAACCGTATGCGCTAATGCGCGCACGTACGGATCTGTGGGAGCCCTGGGTGAGCAATCACCCAGGGCCACCCGATTCGCCAGCACCGAGTTCGTTTCGGATCCCGCGTACGGCGCGGAAGATTGTCCAACTTCAGCGGATTTCGATTCTCGGCTCGCCGCGTCGGTCGAAGAAACAAGCGCAAGTGACGCCGACCAGCCCGTGGACCGAAATGCCGAGCATCCGTCAAACGTTGCTATTGCGTCTGGGGTCAGAGAATTCTTTACCCGTAGCGACGTACTCGGTCCATCCTGGCGGCTCAAACATCAAGAATCGTCCGCACAAGGTTTGTTTCTGTTTAGCAACAACAAAGACCTATATCCAAGCAGCCCGGTCAGCAAGATTGCACCAGGCAGGAGGATGTCGTTCGATACTCTCAACGTGTTCGGTATGGAGGTCCCACTTCAGCCTCACGGTGACGGATTCCGCCAGTAGATCGTAGTCCCATTGATGCCATTCGACATCCGGCATGCCGACTAAATGCGTGACTTCGTGCGGCGTCATCCCTGGTCGGACTTGCTGAATTCGCGTACTTCGGTCGTCTATCCGATCGGGAATCTTCAACCGCGACGACCAAGTGGGTTGCGTCCATTCCGAACCATCTGCTCTGCACAGCCAGTATCCCGCGATTCCAGCCGGTTCACGGTTGAGACACCGTAGAGCCATTTGGGCAGCGGAGACAAATCGCAGTTGGACGAGGGTCGTCTTGTCGGATTCGGGAGTTGACCACCCGCTTGTATAGCTATTGAAGACAGTAGACTCCTCCATCTTCCGAAGCAATGGCAACGCAGCGTCGAGCCCATCTGCGCCAGACCAGGTAACCGCTGCCCAGATGGAGGACATATACTGGAACCATTTGTCGAAAGCGCGGTCGTCGTCTTCCTTTCTGTCATCGTCGAGGAATCCGGCGTTGGGCTCGAAGAGTCGTTCATCGCGGCAGGCAAACTGCAATGTTGACAATGCGAATTCGACTTGCACTTGTTTGAGCTGGTCTTTGGCATCGGAGGCCTCGTGCACGACAGCGCTGTCAAGATTGATCAAAATCTGACGACCGAGTTTTGTTCGGAACGACCAGAGCTTCCTTCCGTTGGCCTCAAAGAACAGTCCAATACCACTTTCGTTCCAATGTGGCCCTGCAGAAGTCCAGTGAAGCTCTCGCTCGCTGTCGTCAAGAAGCTCACTACCTACATCGCACTGCAACGCAACACCACCATCTGAATCTAGAACAACCAAGTGGCTGGAGAACGGCTCTCGCGTTATCACGACAACGTGGCCATTGTCACTGACCCACGCATCGTTGGGCGCATCGAGCCAGCTCTCGCGGTCGGCGAGCCGACTCCAGACTGTCTTTCCCGACGTCCTCTGCACAACACGGTATTCGAAGTCTCTTTGAAATCCGCCCCAGAGATTTCTCGACTGGTTTCCGGGATCGTCCCGGAGAGACTCTGGATCGTTATCAGGTGACCGAATCTCAAGCTGGAGTTCCTCTGAAGGCGAGAACCGTGTCAGATCAGAGTAATTGATTTGCGTCAAGAGCCCCTCCGGGAAACGGATCAAAAACAAGTTCACTTCGGTCTTCGGCACCGATGGTTCGCCACCAAGCTCGCAAGTCTGTTCGGCTTGTCCAGCCGACGCGAGTTTGTGTCTTTTACGAGAAGCAGTTGCGAAGCAACGATATGCTATAGCATGGGACGCAAGTCCCATGTGGGGATTTCGTTGATTGCGGAAGTCGCGGAGCGACGACAGGGGCAGTTCGACGAGCGATACGTCTTTGCAGAAGAGATCGTCGCGTAGTTCCTGCCGTCGCTGCGCGACTCAATGTGTTTTGGCTATTTTGACCTCGGACTCGCGTCCGAGGCTAACGCCTACCATCGCTTCGCGATTCTGGAACTCGCCTCGGTTACATCGGCTTCAGCGTCGCAGCGAAATTGCCTCGATGCACAGTTCGTGAAATCTTGGAGCAGATCGAGAGGAAACTGCGCCGCAACCGCTAGCTGACAGCGGTCTCCGCAGCACCTGTGCGGATCGACTTCGTGCGGGTGGCGGGTTCATCCGAAGAAGTTTGGGAGCCACAATGTGCAGCTTCTTTGAGACTTTTGCGATGGAGTTGCCCCACCCGCCGATCGGATATCGAATAAGATAAATTGTCTGTCGCCAAACGATCTCTGCTGAAAGGCTCCGCCGATGGCTGCCTCGGATGCCCCGCCCCATCCCAATCGAAGCCGAAAAACCGATCGGCTGTCCCAGCGTCTGGAAAACCTGGAACGGCAATTGAGCAGGCTGACCGATTTGTTGGCCGAGCAAACGGTGTCACGAAAACGTCGTCGCCGCCAGTTCACGATCCGCTTCATGTTGACGGCCTTCCTGGCGTTCGCCTTGTTGTTTGCCTGGTTCGGCAACATCTACCATCAATCTCGCCAGCAAGCGGCCGCGGTCGATCGGTTGATCGGCGAAGGTGTGTTCGTGATGCATTCGCCGCGCCGAAGCCCCCTGGTCGCGCTGATGCCGGGTGATTTGAAGAGTCCGCCGGCGATCCTGGTTGACTGGCTGGGCAGTGATTTTTTTCGAGCCGTGACGAACGTTTCCACCAAGTCTTCGCCCACCGTGGATCAGCATCAGAGTAAAACCGAAGTCATCGATTCACTCTCCGCATTGTCGCAGCTGAAGCGGCTGAGGCTGGTGAACATGCAACTGAAGACATCGGACTTGCGAGCCCTGGCGGACCTTGACCAGTTGCAGTCGCTGGACATTTCCCACACCGTCCTTGATTTTGGCGCCATGCCGTGGCTGCGAGACAAACCGCTGCGTTGGTTCAACGCCTCTCATACCAAACTCAGTGACCGTGCGTTGTATGACCTGTCTCATTGCCGAGAACTTCAACAACTGTTTTTGGAACGCACCGCGATCAGCGACAACGGGCTGAAACATCTACATTCGATGTCGCAGCTTCGTTACCTGAACTTGAAACGGGCTCCCGTTTCGGCCGCCGCGGTCAAGCGGCTTTCGGACGCTCTGCCGGGCTGCGTGATCGAATGGGAACCCTTGGTGTTTCTGTCCGACGGCAGAGTCGACGGTCGGGCGGCGAGAAAATCGCGGGTGAAGTACGGTCGCGGGATACCGGATGACCCCCGAGCCGAACGCCGAGCCATCGCCCCGATGGACAACGCACCGACGCGTGTCTGGGCCAGTCCCAGTTGGCAACCCCAGCAGAGCTACGGCATCAATTATCCCTATACGATTGACGTTTTTTGAAGCTGGCGCCAGTCGGCCGGTTCTCCGAACCGGCAACGTAGCAAAACTCGCCAACGCTTTCGGCGGACCTCGATAATGAAAGCCCATCGTAGCGCGGCGGTCCCCGCCGTCGATCACGACCGAGACGGTTGTGCTACAAACCGCCGTGCGTAGCGACTTTGGAAAAGTCGCCGACGGTCATTGAAAGATACTGTCGAAGAAGTCGATCGATTGCGAGACCAATTCTTCGCGGCTTTGTTTGGCGCCACGGAACCCGTGATCGCCTCCTTCAATTCTCACCAACCGCGACGACACGCCCGCTTTGATCAACGCATCGTGAAGCAATTCGCTTTGGTTGTAGGGCACTGCCGCGTCGTCGGTGCCGTGCATGATCAAGATGGGCGGATCCGACTTGCTGACGTAGGCGATTGGACTGGCTCGCTGCGTTTTCGATTTGTTCTGTTGAATCGGCCCACCGATGAATTTTGATTCGGGAGAGGTCGGGCTGTCGTGATCGATGCGGCCGGGGAAGTCATTCATCCGCAGAAAGTCAGTCGGCCCAAACCAGTTACAAACCGCTTGCACTCGAGACGACGCTTGATTTGTCACCGGGTGGGTGTCAAAGTCATCGACGTCATTGGTCGTGCCCAGCAGTGCCACCAGGTGACCGCCCGCCGAAGATCCCCAAACACCAAAACGTTCAGGGTCGAGGTTGTATTTTTTGGCATGGAGCCTCAGAAAACTGACCGCTGCCTTGCAATCCTCGATGGCCGCCGGAAAAATCGCCTCGCCGCTGAGCCGATATTCCACCGATGCCACGGCATATCCGCGCTGCAAGCATGCGATCGCTGCGCCACCGCCCCGCTTGGAACCGTTCCTCCAACCGCCCCCGTGGATCCAAATCACCAGCGGCATCGGCTTTTTGCCTTGCTCGCTGTAGTACAGGTCAAGCGGAAGTTTGCGGTCGCCGACCGTTTCGTAGGTGATGTCGGATTCCAATTGGTATCCGACAGGCAGATCGGGTCGTTGAGCAACCGTGCCGGTTCCACCGACAAACAGCAGCGCGACAGCGACCAACAGCAACCGGCGGGAAAAAGGTGAAAGCGAGCGCAACATGATGGGACCTGTGACTGCTGGTTAGGAATCGTCGTCGTCACCTTCGATGCTTTCGACCGCATTGCGAATGAAATCTCGCATCCGGCCGCTTTCGTCATCCTTCAAAATCTGTTTCAGCAGCGGAAGCGCTTCTTTCGCATCCGGGCCCACTTTGCGAAGCAGAGAAACGGCATAGTAACGGCGTCGGCGATCATCCGATTTCAGTCCCTCGATCAACACCGGCACTGCGCTGGCGTCGGCATCATCGATCTCTCGCAAAGCTCCGCGAGCGGCGTCACGATCCTCTTCGCTTTCCAACATCCGAAACAGAGCGGGAACGGCAGCCTTCGCATCGGAACCCATGTCACCCAGCGCGACCGCGGCATCACGTCGAATCGCCCATTGCCGATCATCCAGAGCGCCGACCAGATGGGGCACGACTTCCGGCGGACGAGGCGCAACCTTCACAATCGCCGCGATCGCCGCCGATCTCAATTCGGGCGAATCGTGTTGGATCAACGATGCCACGTCGGAAACGGAATCGCCGGCCGACGAACCGATTTGCTGAAGGCTGCCCAGTGTGGCAAGAACCACCGACGATTCATCGTCCTTCAAAAGCTTGCCCAGCGCAGCGACCGTTTTTTCATCGTCGACTTCGACCTTTCCGATCGCCTGGGCAACCGCCGATCGAACTCCGGGATCCGAATCGGACAACGCCGATCGCAGTTCCGCCGCCACCTCTTGGGCATCGCTGCCGGCTGCGCCCAGTGCAACCGCGGCGCCCCTCCGCACTTCCTTTTGTTCGTCCTTCAGCGCGACGGCCAGCTGCGGTACCAACGCCTTGGCAACCTCGGCTCGACGGCCGACCGCTTCCATCGCGCTGGCTCGAACCACCGCGTCGGGATCTTTCAACGTTCCGGCAAGAAGGGTTTTGAGCTTCGATTCGTCTTGCACCAGTTTTGCCAGCGCCACCACCGCCGCGGCGCGGATCTGCGGATGTTCATCAATCACCGCTTTCTCGATCACTTCAGCAGCCTCTTTGGCCACTGTCCCAGCACCGCCCAGGGAAGCAATCGCCGCGGCGCGAACTTCGGGCGATGGGTCGGCGATCGCTTGGGTGATCGGTGTGATCGCCTGAGTCGGTATCGGATCGATCGCGCCGAGTGCACGCACGGCCCGAACACGTACTTCCTCTCGGTCGCTTTTCACCGCTTCGGTCAGTTCCTCGGCAGCTCGACTGCCGATAGCGGCCAACGACTCGGCGAGTTGCAGATCGTTTCCCGATGCATTCAAGAGGGCTGGAACAGCCGCCGGTCCGATCCTGGCAATCGCCCGCATGATCGCTTCCTGATCATCGGATCGTTCGAGCGCCTGCAACAATCCGCCCAGCGCCGGAGCGCCCGACGGACCGAGCACACCGATCGCGTTTGCCGCCAACAGGCGGGTCTTTTCGTCATCTGATTCAAGCATTTCCGACAGATGCGGCAACACGGCCGACGCGGCATCACCAAGTTTCTGCAGCCCCAGGATACCGGCGTCGCGCACCGCCGGATGCTCGTCGGCCAGTGCCGCGGCGACGATTGGAACCAGGTCGCCGCGGTTCATGTTCGACTTGGAAAGCGCGATCACCACCACGGCGCGCGTCTCCTCTTGCGATCGATCCAACATGCGCCGAAGCTGCTCGATGGTCTGCTCCGATTTGACCGACATTCTGCTGAGTGCTTCCGCGGCGGCACGACGGACCTCTTCGGAATCGCTATCGATTGCTTCGGCAAGAAACGCTTCGGACTTTCCACCAATCCTGGCAAATGCGCCGGCAGCAGATCTGCGTACCGCCGCGTCATCGTCACCGAGCGTTTCGGTCAGCTTTTTCAGGACATGATCCGAGTCGGTCGAAATCCAGCCAATCGATTGGGCGGCACCGGCGCGAGTTCGAGACGACTCATGTTGCAACGAATCGAGCAGGGCAGGCAAAGCATCCGGTCCGATCTTTCCGAGTGCAAAAGCGGCCCGGTAACGCCGTTGGTCTTCGGGATGCGCCAAGTGCCTGATCAAAATTTCAATCGCGTCACTGGCGGCCGGCCCGATGCGGGCGATTGTCATCGCCGATTGATTGAACAACTGGTCGTCATCGTCCGCCAAGGACTCGATCAGTGCTGGCACAGCCGGCGCCGCCTCCGGCCCCAACTTGGCCAATTCGTAAGCGGCGTCACGGCGCGTTTGCAAGTCGTCGGCCTGCAATTGCTGGATCAGCTGGTCGACCGCGGGCCCTTCATCATCGGCCGCGACGACCATGTCCAGCGAAACGCCAATCGCCAAGGCGGCAATCAAAGAGCAGGCACCAAGGAACCTCATCAAAACACTCAAATCTGTAAACCGCGAAGCCGATCGGTGCTGTCGCCAATAAAATCAGCCGGTGCTCCAATTCGATCCAACATGGACAGGAACAGATTGCACATCGGCGTCTCTCGCTGATATCGAATGTGGCGTCCCGGATCGATCGTGCCTCCGCCACGGCCAGCCAGCAGAACCGGCAAGTTTTCATTGTTGTGCCGATTTCCGTCGCTCAGCGCACTGCCGTAGCAGATCATCGAATGATCCAACAGCGTTCCATCCCCTTCGGGAATCGATTGCAAACGTTCCAGCAAGTAAGCAAGTTGCGTCACGTGGAAGCGATTGATTTGGGAGATCTTGCCAAGCTTTTTCGGATCATCACCGTGATGCGACAGATCGTGATGCCCATCGGGAACGTCGATCTGGCGATAACTTCGGTTGCTGCCGGCGTTGGCAAACATGAACGAAGCAACCCGAGTGGTGTCGGTTTGAAACGCCAGCACGATGATGTCACACAGCAACCGAATGTGTTCGGCATAATCATTGGGTGTTCCCGCCGGCACCGGATAGTCGACATTGGCGTTGATTTCAGGGTTGGACTCCGCCTCACTGCGCTGAATCCGTCGCTCGATATCACGAACGCCGCTCAAGTACTCATCCAGCTTGTGAACGTCGTTTCCGCCAAGTCGTTTCTGTAGCCGAGAAGCGTCTTCGGCGATGAAATCCAAGATGCTCTTGTCCAGCGCCGATCTGCGCTGCTGGCTTTCGTCGATTTCGCGAGGCTTGCCGCCGGCAAACAGACGCTCGAATGCCAATCGCGGATTGATCTCCTTGCTGACAGGCGTGGTTTCGGACGACCACGAAATGTTGTTGGAATAGGCGCAGCTGTAACCCGAATCGCAGTTGCCCGCATTGCGCCCTTCGTCGCAACCGAGTTCCAACGAGGCGAACTTGGTTTGATCGCCGATCGCCTGGGCGGCCCACTGGTCGACCGAGATTCCCGAACGGATGTTCGAGCCATCGGTCTTGCGCGGCTGGGCGCCGGTCAGAAAAACGGAAGCACTGCGAGCATGATCACCGGGACCGTCTCCATTGGAACGCCCTTTGTCGTGCGTCAAACCGCTCAGCACAAGCAATTCGTTCTTCACTCGCGACAGGGGCTGCAGAATGTACGGCAATTCGAATCCGTAACCTTCCTGCCGCGGCATCCACTGAGACAGATGCACGCCGTTGGGAACAAAGATGAAGGCTATTCGCGTCGGACTGGCCGCCTCAGCAGCATGGGCTACTACCGGAGCGATCGAATCGAACATCGGCAGCCCCAGCGACAAACCGAGTCCGCGCAGGACGGTTCGACGGGAAAGTTTCGGTTGGCTTGGATTCATTCTTCCCTCGCAGCTTCGCGCATCAAGAACGGTGGGCTGGTGACAATCTCGGTCACAATCGTTGTGAATCGGTAATCGTTCTCACGCAGCTTTTTGACGATATCTTTGACCGTACAACGATCGTACGGCCCCAAGCCTCGTCCCAACGCATACGTTAACATTTTCTCGGTCAAACAGCGACAGAATTCGCTGCTCTTCTCTTCCACCAGAATCGTCATCAACTCGGCGGCGTTTTCAAATTGGCGTCCCCCCGGCAGTTGCCCCGAGGGATCGATGTCGAAGCGGCCATCTTTTTCTCGCCACGCGCCGACAGCATCAAAATTTTCCAACCCAAATCCCAGCGCGTCCATTTTTCGGTGGCAGACCGCGCAGCTTTCGTTGTCTCGATGCTGCTGCATTCGCTCGCGCAAAGAACCGAAGGTCTCCGCATCTTCGCTCAACTCCGGAACGGACGGCGGTGGGGGCGGCGGTGATTCACCAAGGATGTTGTCCAGAATCCACTTGCCACGCTTGACCGGCGAGGTACGTGTTGGGTTGGAAGTCAGCAGCAGGATGCTGGCGTGAGTCAACACGCCGCGCCGCCGCGAGTCGAGCTTCACTCGCTGAAAGTCATCGCCCTTGATGTCGGCGATTCCATAGTGCCGAGCCAATCGCTGGTTGACGAAGGAATAATCGGCGCCGAGAAAATCCAAAACACTGCGGTCTTCACGCATCACCGATTCAAAGAACAACTCCGTTTCGCGACGCATCGCCGCTTGTAAGGAATCGTCAAAGTCGGTGAACTGCTGCGGATCGGGGTTGATTCGTTGGACGTCGCGAAGCTGTAACCATTGGCCGGCGAAGTTTTCGACCAGCGCCGTCGCTTTGGGATCGGCCAACATTCGTTTGGCCTGGTCGGCGATGACTTCGGGCCGGTGCAGTTTGCCTTCACGAGCCAAATCAAAAAGCTGCTCGTCCGGCATGCTGCTCCACAAAAAATAGGAAAGCCGCGAAGCGATCTCGAAATCGTTCAACCTTGCGACGCCGTCGTCACCATCGGATCGATCGGTTTCGACGCGGAAGAGAAACTGCGGCGAGGCAAGCACGGCGGTCACGGCAGTCTTGAAGATCTCGTCATCGTCGCTTCCTCGCTGCCAGGCAAAAACCATCAGCTTGAAAAGACGTTCGACCTCCTCCTCTTTCAACGGCCGCCGATAAGCCCGCTCGGCAAACCCCCGGATGTTCCGCCGAGCCACTTCCACTTTCTGCTTGTCATCCGCCGGACGGTGGACCAGGATCCGGCCGCGAGCCTCCGAGTCGGCAAAAGCTTTTTCGGCGATCTCGCGAGCTGCGGCGACATATTTTTCCAACAAGATAGGGGAGATCGACAACACATCGCCCATGTTGTCAAACCCGTTGCCGACGTCGTCGGACGGGAAGTCATCGGCCAGCTGAAGATCCAAACCGATCAAATCGCGAATCGTATTGTCATATTCAACTCGGTTCAGCCGCCGAATCGTCACTCGGCCGGGATGTTTGGATGCGTCGCAATCGAAGGCGTCCAACTCCGCGTCGATCGCCTCAATGATGGCAACGACCTCTTCTTGGGAAGGCTGCGAATAGTCCGACGGCGGCATCTGCCCTTCGGCCAACATCCGCCGCACACGTTCCCAGACTTCGTAGTCCGTTTGGATGTTGGCTGAATCTTCGTAACGATCAAGAGCCAGTTCCGCTTCCGCCTCGTCGCCGGCGTGACAATCGGTGCAGTGGTTGCCAAGGAACGGCACGATCACGTCGGTGAACCGATTGCCGGCCGCCTCGGGCTCCTCCCCGATCGCCGGCACTGCCGACATCGCCAGCAGGGCGATCGACATCGCGCCAAGTCGGGCAGCTGGGCGGCAACAGACCGTACGGAAGGCAGACATCTGCATGTGGGTGACCGTGAATTCCCCGCTGAAATTCGGCTTCCCAGCAGGCTTGAATGACTGCAAACGGCAGGTGCACGGCTGAATCGTGCGGAGGTAGGACCTGGATCAGCTGCCAACATTCTACACGGAAAGGCTTATCATGTAGAGGTTGACTCCTTCGGGAACCCGCCGAAAGTCTTGGCGACTTTCGCTACCCGGAAACCGGCCGTCAGTCGCGGAAAAATGATCGATATTCGCCAACGGCAACTCGACGATGAGGGTTATTTGGTCCTTCCCGGACTGATGACGGGAGAGCTGCTGGATGCGGCAGCCCGTCGTGTCGATCAGCTCTTTCGCCTGGAAGGCGAGTCGGCCGGCCAAGAGTTCAAACAGGAAACGGGCTGCCGGCGGTTGGCCAATCTTGTCAACAAGGGGGACGTTTTCCGCCGAATCATTTCGCACCCCAGCGTGCTGCCGCTGGTCGGTTACGTGCTGAAAAATTTCAAGCTCAGCAGCCTGAACGTTCGCAGCGTCGATCCACACGGTTCGATTCGTCAGCCGCTGCACGCCGACATGGCGGCCGCTGCCGATGCGGCGGGCTACTGGGTCTGCAACACTGTTTGGATGCTGACCGATATCACCCAGCAGAATGGTGCGCTAAGGGTCGTGCCGGGATCTCATCGATCGGGAATGCTTCCACAGGAGGTTTTGCCAGATCCCCGTGAGCCGCATCCCGATGAAGTCCTGCTTACCGGCCGGGCAGGCACCGTCATTGTGATGAACGCCCATCTGTGGCATGGAGGAATGGAAAACCGAACCCCTTGCGCCCGCACCGCGCTTCACGCCTTTTACTGCCGCCGAGACAAACCGCAGCAGCAGTACCAAAAACAACTGCTCAGCGACAGCGTCCAACAATCACTCTCGCCCGCGCTGCGAGAACTGTTGGCGCTGGACGACCCGCTGAACGACAAGCTGAGTGCGGAAGTCGCCGTCCGCAGCGGTTTCATGAAATAGGGTCTTGAGAAACACGGCGCGGCGGAGCCGCGGGCCAAAGCAGCCTGACGAGATAGCCACAAGAAGCACCAAAAGACACAAAAACCTCTTCGTGATTTTTCGCGTTTTTTGTGGCTAAGAAATCTGTGCACGTGAAAAGCTTTTCGCTGCCGGTAACACAAAGGAGGGGAATGGAAGCATGGCGGCCAATCACGGTGTATCCTATGTCCGCTGAACTTTCGATTCTTCCTTGCAGCGTGTGTGCAACATGATTCGACACATCCTTCCGACGGTTTGCCTGGGCGCCCTGGTTTCCTTGATGCCAACCACTCTGTGGGCACAGAACAAAAAACCCGACCGAAACGTTCAAGCCGGTCAACGAGCTACCGCGATTCTGGAGGCGACCGCCGATTGGACTCAGCTGTTCAACGGAACTGACCTGGCCGGTTGGACCGGCGATGCAGATGGGTATGTTGCCGAAGAGGGGAAGCTGGTTTGCAAAAAAGGCGGCAAAAACCTGGTCAGCGAAAAAGAGTACGCCGACTTTGCGTTTCAGTTTGAATTCAAACTGGAAGAGAGCGGCAATAACGGCGTCGGCATTCGTGTGCCCAAGGGAGGACATCCCGCTTCGGCAGGAATGGAGATCCAGATTCTCGATCACAACGGCACCAAGTACACCGGCACCGCCGACATGGGCGGCGGCAAGACTCGCAAACTCAGCTGGCTCAAACCGTGGCAGTATCACGGATCGATCTACGGCATCGTGCCGGCAAAAACCGGTTACCTGAATCCGCCGGGCCAGTGGAATTCGGAAACGATCATTGCCATTGATGATCACATCATGGTGATTTTGAATGGAGCGTTGATCGTCGATGCGTTTTTAGATCAAACCAGGCCTGTCGATGGCGGCAACCATCCCGGAATGAGAAACCGTTCAGGGCATTTGATGTTGGCGGGCCACAGTGACCGCGTCGAATTCCGCAACCTTCGCGTCGCCGACTACTCGCCCTCGCCCGCCAAGCCCGACTCGTCGGCCGACAACACGCCGCCGCCGGGATTTGTCCGACTGTTCAACGGCGAAAACCTGGACGGCTGGAAAGGACTCGCCCACAAAAAAGCGCCCGAGCGACGGGCGCTCCGAGGCAAGGAACTTTCCGAAGCGCAAGCCGCCGCCGATGAAGTGATGCGAAGCCACTGGAGCGTCGTCGACGGCGTGTTGACCTACGACGGTGAGGGGCAGAGTTTGTGCACTGCCAAGGATTACGGCGACTTTGAAATGTATGTCGATTGGAAAATTCCGCCCGGCGCCGATTCGGGCATCTACCTGCGCGGTACGCCGCAAATCCAAATCTGGGATCCCTGGGATCCTCGTATGCGCGGTGGCGATGGTCCGCCCAGTGATTCCGAGCAGTGGGTGACGCAATATCGAAATGGTCGCAACCTGGGTTCAGGGGGATTGTGGAACAACAAACGTTGGCGCAATTCCCCAACCGTGCTTGCCGACAACAAGCCGGGCCAATGGAACACGTTTCTGATCCGCATGGTCGGCGACAAAGTGACGATCTGGTTGAACGAAAAAAAGATCGTCGATCGCGTCGCGTTGGAAAACTACTGGGACAAAACAGGCGCAACGCCGCTGGTCCGATCCGATCAGATCGAACTGCAACACCACGGCAGCGAACTCTTTTTCAGAAACCTGTACATCCGCGAACTGCCCCACTAACGCCACAAGCGTGTCAATCGCCGTATTGCGACCGCCACTGACTGACGGGAACAGCGGTCCTGTGTGGTGATCTGGAAGAACGGACCGGGAAATAGGTCTCTTCAAACTCTTCTTCGACCGCCACCGTCACGGGCAGGGTTTGACGAGTTTCAAACGGCAATTTTTTGATGAAGCCGAACATCCAAAAGTAGTACGTCTGTCGCATGGTTTCCTGACGCGACTGATGATCGGAATCGACGATGGAATCAGTCCGATAAACAAAAGGAGCCACAAATTGCGTTTGGAACGAAGGGCGATCGTTGATCTCCGCAAGGTACGCCGCAACGTCGCGCGAACCCTTCGACTGGGTCAACCTTCCGCAGGCAAAGTAAACACCGGCGACAAGCGTGAGTACAAAAAGGACACGAAGCGATAACCGTGGTCGCCATCGCGATCGCTTTTGCGGCTGATCATTCACGACGCACGTCTCACCATACGAGGGACTTTGGCGTTGGCAACGGGGAACGGATCGCAGTGCCCCCGCACGATGAAGCTAAATCGCCTTGCCCTGCAATTCGGCAATCAACTCCACCCGCTCTTTGATATCGCTCCTCAACTTCTTTTGATCGATCGGATCCCAGAACGTGACTGGAATGTCCTTCACATCGAATGGCAGCTCCGTTCCATTCCGCGCGGTGGCAACCACGTTCTTGTTCAAGCCGTTTGCGAACCCCAATTCGTAAAACACGTTGGGTTTCAAATCTGTAAGATCGACAATCAGAAATCCACATAGTTCGATCTTCCGCAAAATGGTCGGCAGGATTCGATCCTTGGTGTTTTGTTCGGTGATCCGTTCACACCGATAACGGAATTCTTGGCACACGATCTGGAACGACTCAAACAGATTATCCAGTTGCGTGAGCGTTTCTTGGTCGCCGGAATAAGACATGGCAACGACCACGGACTCGGAAGACGTCAGGTCTTCGGCGAGACTGACGATACGTTTCGATTGCAGATCCCAGTCTTTTCCGATTTCGTTGAGAGTTTGATAGGCCAGTTTGTCGACGAAGTCAGCATACTTGCCTTCGAACTTCTGAAACTCGCTCTTGTAGATGTCGGCCGCCGCGCCTCCGAAGTAGGTGATGGGAAGCAGGGGTCGATTGGTGAACTGTCCCCAGTGCGCCGCCCGACGAGTCCCGGTACCACCCTTGACCAGGAAAATGACGTCCGCCATTTGAACCGGCTCGGGAATGAAATCGATTCCCTTTCCTGGATCCCAACTGGTCAGCTGCGATTTGAGCTGTCGGCCAAAGGCGAAAAAGGGGTCTTGGTCGGCCAGGACGTAGCTCACAATTCTTTCATCCACCGGCACATCCGCTTCACCACACGCCTCTTTCGCTGCGTCGGCAACGACCTGATCAAACTCGGAGCGATTTCCGCTCACCAGAGTGTGTCCCTGTCGGATGATTTCCGCGCCGAGCGATTGCCCGAAAGAAGTCATTTCCTCCTGGCCAGCACCATCGGCAAAGCCACCGACCACGAGAACATTCAAGGTCTTGCGAACTCCCATAAAACACCTCTGGTGCCCACTGTGTTGGATGAGCTTCTAAGAAAACAAATGACGATCTTTCCGGCTGACTCCACAAATCAATCGCATGGCGATCTCACCAAAATCTCGCAATCCACAACTCGGTGTGCCATGCGGCGATCAGCATAACAGATGACTGCTCCCATTGAAAAAAGCGGTTCCCTCATTCTTCCTTAACGCTTGTCCATGGACGTGTTCACCCGACTACCAGTCCAAATCGCTGAAGCATGGTTCACGAAGATTTGAAATCGCGCGGAGCCTGCTGGTCCCATGTCGGCGATCCCGAGATTTCACTGAGTACTGCCTAGGTGAGATCGGCGTACTTAAATCAAGCGGTGCTGAATCTGCCGTGATCGACGGTTGGTCGTGAGCATTCCATCCCACAGCAGGCTTTTTCCGGCTTGATTTGTAGATTCATCTCTGCACCGGGAGTACGATGCCCCAACCGCACCTTCCGAGAAACGAACCTGACGAGACAACTTATGGCCAAGCGGCGACCCAGTACACGAAGTACCGACCATCTTCCCCGCAAACAATCACGTCGTCGCGGAGCCCTGGGGCTGGAATCGCTAGAACGTCGCGAGCTGCTCGCTTTGGACTTGATCGACATCGCCTCCGGCGGCGGTGGACTCAGCGTGTTGACCGCCAGCGACGAGGCTCTCAGCGAGGCTGCGGCCGATTTTTTCGTACAGCGGTCCGGTAATCGTGCCACGTTTACCGAAATGGAATTGACCGGTGATCGGAACGATCCGGCTGCTACCGGTTTTGCCCTGTTGGATGTGGTCGATCCGGGCACCGAGTATCGATTGATCGAAGTCAAGCATGGTTTGGCCAGTAGCCATGCGCGGTTCAACCAGGTGGTCGACGGAGTCACCGTTTTTGGTTCCACCGCTTCGGTCCACTTGGGCCCAGACGGCGCGGTCCAAACGTTGCACGTCGACGCACGCAGCGAACTCAACAGCCTGACATCGATCGATCCTGCCGTCAGCTTTGACGCGGCAGCCGCGATTTCATCCACCGCAAACGAAATCACCGCGGCGTTGGGCGACCCCAAGGGCGAATTGATCTGGTATCCCACTGGCGATGGCGATGCTGCACTGGCTTGGAAAACCATGGTCGCCTCCATCGCTCCGGTGGGCGATTTTCAGACGATTGTCGACGCGGCTACCGGCAAAGTGCTGTCGAAAAAAAATCTTGCCGTCTTTGATACCGGCACGGGCGACGTCTACGAACCCAATCCCTATCAAACTCAAGGCAGCGGCACCGGTCTATCCGACAATGGGGATGCAACCAGCGCCGCGCTGGATGCCCAGTTGACGACCGTCACCTTGCAACGACTTGATTCGGGAACCGGGTTGATCAAGGGCCAGTGGGTCGACCTATCCACGTTGAACAGTCCCACGCTTGCCGACGTGGACGCCAACGAACCGAGTCGCGTTTATCAATACACTCGTGATGACGCCCGGTTTGAACAGGTGGTGATTTATCATTCGATCGATGCGATTCAAGCATACATTCATACGCTTGGCTTTGACGACGATACCGGCGTGCCCAACGGAATTCGCGATTTCCCCACCCTGGCCAACGCCCATTGGGACAACAACGATCAATCGTTCTATTCCACCGGAAACGACGCCGTTCATTTTGGCGACGGCGGAGTGGATGACGGCGAAGACGCCGACATCATCGCTCATGAATATGGTCACGCGATACAACATGACCAGAACGCCAGCTGGGGCGGCGGTGAAATGGGCGCGATGGGCGAAGGGTTTGGCGACTACCTGGCGGCCAGCTTTTATGCGGGTGACGGGAACGCCGCGTATCAATCGTCGCATGCGGCATGCGTTGGCGAATGGGATGCGACTTCGTACAGCGGAACCAATCCTCCCTGCCTGCGGCGTGTCGATGGAAGCAAGACCTATCCCGATGATCTTGTTGGCCAGGTGCATGCCGATGGCGAGATCTGGTCGGCGGCGCTGTGGGACATTCGCGCCTCGCTGGGGGCCTTCACCACGGACCAGCTTGTGCTGGAGCATCATTTCGCCTTGCCGGCTGCGGCAACCATGCCCGATGCGGCGCAAGCGATCCTGACAGCCGACGTCAATTTGAATTCTGGCGCGAATCAGGCTGCCATCTTGCAGGCGTTCGTCAGCCGCGGAATTTTGCAAGCCGGTCCGGCAGGCATCGTTGAATTCGATTCTGCCGTCTACGGCGTCGGCGACACGATCACGATCACGTTGCGCGATAGTGATCTGGTCGGTTCGGGCCCAGTCAATGTCGGTGTGACCTCCACCGGCGGCGATAGCGAAACGGTCACGCTTGCCGAAGTAGGGGGCGGCGAATTCACGGGAACGATTGCCAGCGGCAGTGGCGCGGTGGTGACATCCAACGGATCGCTGGAAGTGACCACCGGAGAAGAGATCACGGTGACCTACAACGACGCCGATGACGGAACCGGGAATCCGGCGGTCGCCACCGACACGGCGATTTTCCAATCCTTTATCAACTTGCTGCAGGCTGATTTCACCGATGACTTCGGCGTCGCATTCGACGAGGGCTTTACCGTATCGGGGCCAGCCAACGAGTGGCATCTTTCGACCGGACGGGCCAACGACCTGGGCCACACCCCCGATGACAGCTTTTACTTTGGCAGTGGAGAAGGTCCCTTTGGCGGCGGTACCCACAACAACAACTCCGATGGCACACTCACTTCTCCGCCAATCGATTTGACCGACGCGGTATCGGCCGAACTCAACTTCAATCATTTCCTGGAATCGGAAGCGAGCTTTGATTTCGCTTCGATCAGCATCATCCATGGCCCCAGTACCACGGAAATTGCCACCTCCTCCAATGGAAGTTTGCCGGTCGCAACGACAGGATTCGAATCGGAGACTTTTGATTTGACAGGCTTTATCGGCCAAGAGATTCAAATCGCTTTTCGGTTCACTTCTGATATCAGTGTGACCAACGAAGGCTGGTACATCGACGATGTGATTGTCCGCGCGGTGATTCCAAACGTCAATTTGCAGGACGTTTTCGTCGCCGATTTTTCCGATGACCAGAACAATCCTTTTGATGAAGGCTTCGCTGTTTCAGGGCCGGCCAACGAGTGGCACTTGTCGACGGGACGGGGAAATGACGCCGGGCATACCGCCGACGACAGTTTCTACTTTGGCAGTGGCGAAGGACCTGCCGGTGGCGGCACCCATGGCAACAACTCAGATGGAACGATCACCTCTCCGCTGATCGACCTGACCAACGCCATCTCAGCGACGCTGTCGTTCAACCACTTCCTGGAATCCGAAGCAAGTTTCGATTTTGCCACGGTCAGCATCATCGGCGACTCTTCGACCACACAAATCGCGACCAGCGAGAATGCTTCGCTGCCAGTTGCGACCACGGGTTTCGAGAATGCCTTGTTTGATCTGACAGCTTTTGTGGGTCAATCGATTCGCGTTGCGTTTCGATTCACTTCCGACGGAAGCGTGGTCAATGAAGGCTGGTACGTGGACGATGTCGTGGTACAAGCGGAAGTCTCGTCCGTCACGCCGACTCCCAATAGCGGCGAGTGGATCAACCAGGGACCGATTGGCGCGAATCATCGATTCCTGGAAAACCTTTCGCCGGGAAATTCGGTCGGTGGCGCGACGCATACCGTGCTTGCTCATCCGACCAACGCCGACATTCTTTACGTGGGCACGGTCAATGGCGGAATCTGGAAGACAACCAACGCAACCGATCCTTTGCCGATCTGGGAACCTCAAACCGATTTCCTGCCGTCGCTGTCGATCGGTGCGATGGCGTTTGATCCCACCGACCTCAGCGGCAACACGTTGGTCGCGGCGACCGCGCGATACAGTAGCTTTGGCGGGGTGGGCGGTGATCGCGGTGCGGTCTATCGAACGACCGACGGCGGAACGACGTGGACCGATCCGGGAAGCGTGGGTCTGTTCGGCGAGAATCTTTCCGGCGTTGCAGTCCGCGGAAACACCATCGTGTTGACTTCTTCGGCTTTCGGCGGTGGTATTCTTCGCAGTACCGATGGCGGCGCGACGTTCAACGTGATCGCGGACGCTGATTTTGTTGACAACGACAACTTCAGTGACCTGGTGGAAGATCCCACCAGTCCCAATCGGCTGTATGCGGCCAACAGTGCCGGCGGTCCCGGCGGCATCTATCGATCGGACGATTTTGGTGCGACCTGGTCGAAGATCACCGGGCCGGCGATCCACAGTGAAATGGACAGCCTGGTCGCCAGTTCGAACAACATCGAAATGGCTGTCTCGCCGCAAACAGGACGGCTGTACGTCGCCGTACTGTTGAGCTCTCAGCCGGAAGCGATTTACCACACCAACAACGCATCCTCGGCCAGCCCCACCTGGACGCGGATGGACATTCCCGTGCTGCCGCAAGGCGGCGGCGTGGCGATCAGCGGCGCCTCGAACACGTCGCCCATCGTGATCACTTCGCCAAGTCACGGGTTGACCAACCCCAACCGTGGCGTGCACTTTGTGGTCATCGACGGCGTGACCGGAAACACGGCGGCCAACGGTTTTCATCGCATCAACGTGATCGACGGCGATACGTTTGAACTGACCGGAACCACCGGCAACGGAACTTACACCGGCGGCGGCACTTGGACCAAAGTCGCCGGCCCCAACCCAACACCCAAGAACGAACCGGAAAGCGGCGCTCAGGGTCGAACCCACTTTTCCATCGTTGTCGATCCCAACAACGAAGACATCGTTTACCTTGGTGGCGACCGCCAGGATTCACCCAACCTGATCGGCGGGGCCACGATTTCGGGAGCGATTTTCCGCGGGGACGCCAGCCTGCCTTCCAATCCCAACGTCGCGCCCTCGCCCCAATGGGATCACCTGACTCACGACATCGTCGATTTTGATCCCTCCGGCGGAACAGCCAGCGGCAGTGCGCCGCACGCCGATTCACGAGAAATGGTGTTTGACGCGGCGGGTAATCTGATTGAAGTGGACGATGGCGGCATCTACAAACGCACCAGCCCCACCGACAATACCGGCGACTGGTTTTCTTTGATCGGCAATCTTGCCGCGACCGAATTCCACGATGTCGCTTACGATACCATTTCCAATACGATCATCGGTGGTCTGCAAGACAACGGCACGCTTTACCAACCGGCTGCCGGCGCGACTTTTTGGAACATTCTTTCCGGCGGCGACGGTGGCGACGTGGCGGTGGATGACGTTTCGCTGGCCGCCAGCAATCAATCGATCCGGTATACCAGTTTTCAAAATCTCGGTTCGTTCCGAAAGACGACCTGGGACGGCGCGGGAAACCTGCTCAACCAAACCTTCCCAGCCTTGAACGTCACCGCGGGCGCAAACCCCAGTCCATTTTTCAACACCCCGGTGGCGCTGAACCATGTCGACCCAACGCGTTTGCTGTTCGGTATGGCCAACGGTGTTTACGAATCGACCGACCAGGGTGAAAACATCGCGGCAGTCGCGACGATCGTGACAACCGGCAGCACATCGGGCAACGCGATCGATTATGGTGGCCGATCATCGGGTGTCGACAATCCGGATGTGGCGTACATCGGTGACTTTGACGGCAACGTTCATGTACGGACCACTTCGGGCGGAGCTTTTACCAGCTCCAATCCGTCCGGCGGTTCGACTGAGAACATCGTCGACGTGATGATGGATCCAAGCGAGTGGCAAACCGCCTTCGCGATCGACTTCAACCAGGTTTTCACCACCACCAACAATGGCGGCTTGTGGTCGGATATTACCGGCAATCTGGCTTCGATCGGCGCTTCAGGTTTCCGTTCGTTGCAGTATGTCAGCGGGGCGATCGACGCCTTGATTTTGGGTACCAACGTCGGTGTTTACGCATCACTGGTCTCTTCCCTGGGCACGTGGTTTGCCGTCGGCAATGGTCTTCCCAATGCCGTGGTGTTCGACTTGGACTACGACGCTGCCGACGATGTATTGGTGGCGGGAACGATGGGCCGCGGCGTATGGCTGCTGGACAATGCCAGCGAAAGATTGATCGCCACGGGTGCCCAAGCAACGGTTACGTTGGATGGCTCCAACAATCTTGTGATCAGCAACTCCGGCGGCGATCAAACCGATGACTTGATGATCCAGTCGGACACCAGCAGCAATCAGTTTGTGATCACCGGGTTTGACCAGACGATCACCACCGGCATTGCCGGGGCAACGGGCAGCGGAACGGACGTGGTGACGATTCCGTTCAGCCAGGTGACTGGATCGAACATCATCATCGATACTCTGGGTGGCCGCGACCTCTTGACCATCGACTTTGATCTCGGCAATTTTTCCAAACAGATTCAATACAACGGCGGTGATCCGGCGACCGGTCGAGGCGACACGTTGGCACTGAGCGGTGGCGGAACGTTTACCACGGCCACCTACGATTTCACCGGTACCGACAGCGGCGCCATCAACATCACCGGCAATGCAACGATCACCTACACCGGGTTGGAACCGATCGATTCGGATCTTGATGTCCAAGACGTTGTGTTGAACTACACCGATGCCGCAGAAACCATTTGGATCACTCCCCACGGCGAATCGCTGGGCAGGATTCATGCTGGTTCATCCGCCGCGGAAAACGTCTCCTTTCCGACTCCCACCGCATCGTTGGTAATCCTTGGTGGTGACGTTGGCGACAATACGATCAACATCTTGGGTGCCTTTGATCTTGACGGCGCAAGCGTTGATATCACTGGCGACGCGATCACGATGGACGGAGCTGCTTTTTTGACCCATGGCAACGGGTCGATCACTGTCACGGCCGAGCGAAACCTTTTCTTGGACGACAACACCCGGCTGGTCACGGTCGATGGAAACATCACGCTGACTGCCAACACGGGGGTCACACCCGCGACGGGTGATTTCAACGGCATCTTTTTGGACCATGCTTCGATTTCGACGGTCAACGGCGACGTTTTGTTGACGGGCCGCGGTGGTGACGAAGTGGGCGGAAGTTTCAACCGCGGCGTTTACCTTTCCGATCTAGCGAAGATTGAATCGACCGGAACCGGTCCCAACGCGGGCACGATCACGATCATTGGCCGCGGCGGAGATGCGGCCAATGGCAATCGAGGTGTCCAGCTCGATTCGGCAGGCACGCGGATCAGCTCGGTCGACGGAGATATCAGCATCAGCGGTACCGGTGGCGATGGTACAGCGGGATTCAACCAGGGAATCATCTTCTTTGATGGGGTGGTCGAATCGACAGGAACGGGCGCCGATGCCGCCACGATCACTTTGGACGGATCGGCAGGCGCAGGTGTCGGCTCCAACGCCGGCGTGTTCTTGATCGGTCCTTCGGCGATCACCTCCCCAGAAGGCAACATCTCGATCATCGGTCAGGGAAATGGCAGCGGTGATTTCAACTCCGGCGTGGTGCTGAGCGGGAATGTACGGGTGCAGTCGACGGGAACGGGCGGCGGTGCGGCGACGATCACGATCGACGGAACGGGCGGCGATGCCAATCAAAGCAATCGCGGCATTCGAATGTCAGGTGCGACCGATTCCATGCCCGGTGTCACCAGCATTGACGGAAACATCGACCTGACCGGACTTGGTGGTAACGGAGCGGCAAGTTTCAATCACGGGATCGCGATGTTTACCGGCTTGATTCAATCGACTGGACAGGCCGACGTTTCCTTGACCGGAACGGCCGATGGTGCCGGCGGCAACGGGATCGGCTTTTTCACCGAAGCGGCTGTCGAAGCAACCGCCGGCGGCAACGTCACCCTGTTGGCCACTCGGTCGGGAACGTCGAGCGACTTTTTCGCCACTGGCGGTTTGTCGACGTTGGGTTCGCCCTCGGGCATCGGTACGCTGACGCTGACCGCCAACATCATGACTTTCGACGATATCTTGGCGATTCAAGGAGCCGGTGATCTGGTGCTTCAGCCTCGCACCTCCGGCACCTCCATCGGTCTGGGTGGCGGACCAGGCACACTGAATATCAACGACACGGAACTTTCCAACATCGTGGACGGACTCAGCCAGATCACCATCGGCGATGCGACCGCGGGAACGGGTGCCGTTGATTTGGATACCGCCACCTTCAACGATCCGGTCACGATCGTCGGCGGATCGATCGACGTGAACGCTCTGAATGCCGGCAGCAACGATGTTCACTTGATCGCCCGCACAGGGAACATCACCAACCAATCGTCGGGACCCGACATCACCGGTGGCGTGGTGACGTTGACCGGAAATGTCGCTCCGGGACAATCGCCTGGAATTCTCACCGTCGACGGGAACAATTTCGCGTTCGATAGTGGCGATACTTATGCGGTCGAAATCGGTGGAACAACTCCTGGCCGAGCCGCGAACAATCACGATCAAGTGAACGTGATCGGCAGTGTGGCCATCGGATCCAACGTCTCCTTGGCGCCCGTTTCGTTCAACGGTTTCACACCTGCCGTGGGCGATTCCTTTGTCATCGTCAACAACGACTTGGCCGATGCCATCGTGGGAACGTTTGCCGGTTTACCGGAAGGGGCTTCGATCGGTAGTTTTCTTGGTTCGGGATTGTCCGCGGTCATTTCCTATCAAGGCGGCGACGGCAACGACGTTGTGCTGACCGCCACGGAGCTCGATTTTGGCGACGCTCCCGCGCCCTATCCGACGCTGTTGGTCGACGGTGCCCGCCACCAAACGGTTGGGCCGCGCCTGGGCAGTGGTCGGGACGCGGAATTTGACGGACAACCGACGGCCAATGCCGATGGCGACGACAACGCGGGCGATGATGAAGACGGCGTCATGTTCGGAGTCGTCCGCGCCAGCGACACCATGGCGGGTGTGAACATCGATCTGCAAAACGCGGCCAACGCCCGTGTGGACGCGTGGCTGGATTTCGACGGAAACGGTGTTTGGGATCCGACCGATCAGATTCTTGACAACGTGCCGGTCACCGGCGGATTGCAAACGTTGAACTTCTCCGTACCGGCCGGCGCTACACTCGGTACGACTTATGCACGGGTGCGAGTGAGCACGGATGGGGATCTCGATCCGACCGGATTGGCAGCCGACGGAGAAGTGGAAGACTATCAAGTCGAAATCTTGGCATCCGCACCGGAAGTCGAAAGCGTCGTCCTCAATGGTGGCGACACGCAACGATCGACGCTGACCGAGTTGGTGGTCACGTTCGATCGCGAAGTCACCGCGCCGGCCTCCGCCTTCACGATCACCAACACCGGTTCCGCAACCGTCGTCAACAGCCTGGTTGTCAACTCTTCGGTGGTTGGCGGCAAGACAGTGACGGTACTGACGTTCGCCCCCGGCACGTCGGTGCAAACGCGAGCCAACGGCAACCATTCCCTGGTCGACGGCGACTACCAACTTGACATCGCGGCGTCGCAGATTGCCGAAGTTGGCGGTGGTCCGAACATGGCCAACGACTACGTCTTCGGCAATGCAGCGATCGACAAGTTCTTCCGCAAGTACGGCGATATGAACGGGAACAACCTGGTGGAACTGTTTGACTTTGCTGCCTTCCGAGGCACCTACTTGTTGCCGGTCGCCCACCCGGATCACCTCGAACCGCTGGATAACGAAGGCAACGGCAGCGTGAACCTGTTCGATTTCGCCGCCTTCCGTAATAACTTTGGTAGTTGACTCGTCGGCCGGTTCTCGGACAGTCGGCCGGTTCTCCGAACTGGCTACGATGCGATTTCGGAGAAATCGCCGACGGCACCATCCATTTTTTTTTCAAAGCAAAACGATGAACGTTTCCTTTCGACTCGTCCTTGCAACCATCTGGCTGACATTCGGTGGCACGATCGTTGCGGATGACGCCGTCCAAGCTGGTCCTTCGATGTTGATCGAACCGGGTCAACTTCAAAAGAAACTGAAACAGGAAAACTTGCGCATCGTCGACGTGCGTTCGGAGGACGAATACGACCAAGGGCACATTCCCGGCGCGGTTCGGGTCGACTTGGGCGATTGGAAAACTCTGGCGCTTTCCGATCGTGGGCTGCACGATTCCGAAGCCTGGGCACAGCGGATCGGATCGCTGGGTATCGAAAGTGATACTCACGTCGTTGTCTACGGCAACAATGTTGCTAACGCCGCCCGAATCTGGTGGCTGCTGGAGTACGCCGGCGTGGGCAACGTTTCGCTGATCAATGGCGGCTGGCAGGCTTGGACGAAGAAAGATCGCCCCGTCGAAACCACGGCTCCAACCATCAAACCGTCCTCGTTCACGCCCAAGTTTCAAGCCGATCGAATGGTCGAGACCGATTCGGTCAAAAAGCTGTTAACAGCCAAAGATGTCAAACTGGTTGACACAAGAAGCGATGGCGAATTCGCGCGGGGTCGCGTTCCCCATTCGGTTCACTTGGAATGGAAGCATTTGTTGACCGAAGATGGGCGATTCAAATCTCCCCAGCGGTTGAAGGCACTCTTTCAGCAGCGAGGAATTTTGCCGGCGGAAACGGCGGTGTGTTACTGTCAAACCGGTGGGCGGGCCACGGTCGACGCTTTTGCATTGGAACTGATCGGATACCCGAAAGTCAAAGTCTACGTGGGCGGCTGGTCGCAGTGGGGCAACGATCCGCAAGCCCCGAAGGAGCGGTGACTACTTGGCTGCTGTCTGCTGTGGAGGCTGACTGACCAGAGCTCGCTGCGTTTCGACCACTCGGATGGTTTGCCGATCGTCCATGGTCAAAAAACGATCGCGACCGCCACGTTCGGCGGTGAAGGTCGTGAATCCATCCTCGGCCACCGTCACCCGCCCCGGCTGGGAAAGACCAAAGTAACCCTCGTCCGGCCGCACTGCGTAGAGCACGCTGGTTAGATCCCAGGTGGGCCGATCATGATCTGGACCGCCGTGCAGCAGGTATGCTTCGCGGACGATGTGATGTTCTCGATAGCCAAAGTCGCGCTGAATACTTTCACGCGGATAGGGAGCGGCGATGCCGATCAGAAAATCGCTCCAGACGACCGGCACATCGTCGGGCCAGTTCTCTGCAAATCGCCGCATCGAACCGATCCCGTTCTTCACGTTGGCTTCCAGGTAATGTTCGTTGCCGCGCACCGGCGCGAACGCTCCCGCCATCACCGAAACCATGCGGACTTTTTGTTGGATCAGTTCCGTTCCGGTCAATTGGCTGATGGAATCGGGCTTCGATTCCACGAGGTCCGCCAGGTTCGACGCCAAACCAACTTGAACCAGCGTGATCGAGCGATCCTCGGCCTGCGAAAGCGCCCGTCGAAGCACGTCCACCGCGCGGGGAGCATCGTCGCTGGAGAGTAGATCGTGCGGATACCGGAACCGATCGCCATCGCGTGTCTTGACGAGCTTCAAGTACTTGCTGTCGCGCTGCTGCGCGTCTTGTACAACACCGATAGGAATACGATCACGTCCATAGAACGTGTTGACGGCGTCGACAAACGGCGCCGTCAACCGATTGATTTTGGAAACGGTCACCGCCCGGATCTCGCACTCGCCACGATCGGCAAGAGCGTGCAACATCGCCAGTGCCAGCACATCGTCCACGTCGCCTGAAATGTCAGTATCGAAAATCACCTGCACTGGCGATCCGGCATCGGCGATCGGTGTGGCCAGCACCAACGTGAATACCAAATAGCAACCGAGAAAACTCCATCTCGATCTCAGGGTAGCGAAACTCGCCAAGAGTTTCGGCCGCGTCGTCAATCGCCGAAAGTCTCGGCGACTTGCGCTACCGCGAAGCCCCAATCTTTGGCAGTGAAAAACCACTGGACGTCTTTTTCGAATCATGCTTCAACCAACTCGAACCGGCGGATTAAAAGATCGCTTCTTTACCAAGTTGACGGCGAACGATCACCCACTGTCCGGCATGCATCATCCAGTGGGCCGAGTTGCCGGCAATGACCGCGCCGACCGTCGCCCCGAATTGCTGGATAGGCTCCGGCGACGGCTTTTCAAGTTCCTCGTCACTGAGTCTGTCCAGCAGCGCCAGAGTACCGGCGCGTTGTTCTTCCATCAGTTTTAGATACTCGTCTTTTGTGCAAAACGCACTTGCGTCGTCGCTGGCCGCCGCTTCCTTGTTGTGCTTTTCTGTAAACCCATCCGGAAGCGCGGGCATCGAATCGGGACACACCATGTTGTTCAGTTGGTGTTCCGAGTCGATCAAATGGCCAAGCTGCCAGGCAATGTGGTTGGCGTTGGGCACGGGACGACGCATCAAGTCCTCGTCTGAGAGATCTTGAAGGTAGCTTTGAACGACAAAAGCGGGCAGGTTCAATTCGTTCTTGATTTGGCTGGCAATACTCACGGGTTTCCTTTCGAGGTCGAAATTGGTTTCAGGGTTGATCGTTCGAGTGTATCATTCATTCGGGCTCCGGGCGATCAACCGAGTTACCCTTCCCGACAAGTGAATCTGGGCGAGGAGATCAAAGTGAAATCGGTGACTACCATCCCGACTGCCCAGCGCCCCTGCTGGGCAGCATTCGTTGCGTCGTTGTTGGTCGCGACAAACGTTCTTCCCACAACATTCGTTTGGACGGCTCACGGCGACGAAACGGGCGGCGCGACAAAAACGCAGGCCGATGCAAAGCAATCTGCCGACTGGCAACCTGGCCAAGTAATGGACTTCCGCGTGATCAACGGCCAAACGCAAGAGCCGATTCCGGGCGTGAAGTTGGAACTTCAAAACGCGGGGAAGGGAATCAATTTTCAAGACGTCAAAGTTCAGACGACCGATGCCGATGGACGCTCACCGATCAAGCTGCCGGATCTTCCCCCCAATGCCGTTCGCGTTTATCCGAGCAAACCGGGCTTTGTTCCTCTGCGTGTCTATTGGGCCGACCAGCCGTCACCGGTGATGCCCCCATCGATCACGATACCGATGGAGCCGGGAGAAGCGTTTGGCGGCACGATTCGAAATGAAGCGGGCGACCCGATTGCCGGTGTGACGGTCACGGTTCACTATTGGGGCCCCGGTTCGGGGAAAAACCCACACATCAGGGCAAACATCGACACGAAAACGACCAGCGACAAGGAGGGTCGTTGGCAGATAAATGTCATGCCGGAAAAAATCGTCGAGAACGAACTGCGGATCTTTTTGAACCATCCAGATTACATCAGCGACCACCTGAAGCGAGGCATCATTCCCCTTCCGGTGACGGTGAGACCGCCGCTGAAAAGTCTCTACCGCCGAACCGCGGTGATGACGATGCGCGAAGGAGAAACGATCCACGGCCAGGTGATCGACGGCGACAACCGGCCGATCCCCAACGTCTCCATCTACGACGGTGAGTACTACTGGTTCAAGCCTGGCAAACCGAGAGCCAAGACAGGCGAAGATGGAAAATTCAGCATCATCGGCCTCCAATCGGGACCAATGCATCTGACCGTCCAAGCCGCCGGGTATGCACCCGAGCTGATCGATGTCGCCGGCGCTCCCCTGCCGCTGAAGATTCAACTCAAGCCCGGCCAAACCGTACACGGACGAGTCGTCGACGAAAACGGCAAACCGGTCAAGGGAGTTGCCGTGAGCGTCAGCCGGTGGCGAGGCAAGCGCAGCCGACTTCGTCTGCATACCAAGTCGGATGCCGAAGGGAAATTTCGTTTGACCGACGCACCCACCGACCAGGTCGAATACGACTTTGGGAAAAAGGGATACATGTTGGTTGAGAATTATGTGATGTCGCCTTCGTCCAATGAGTTTCTGGTAACGCTGAAACAACCGTTGCGGATCGCCGGCTCGGTCGTGGATGCCGAAACCGGCAAGCCGCTGAAAAAGTTTTCGTTCATCCAGGGAATCGACTACGACGACGGCCGAGCTCCCTTCTGGCAATCGTACATGGCAAAGACAATTGTCAACGGGCGATACGAAACGACGATCACCCAAGAGGGTTTTCTGTATCGGTTTCGCGTCGAGGCCGAGGGTTACATGCCGGCGATTTCTAAGCTCTTTCGACCAAACAACCCGGACCGAGGAGAGATCACCTACGATTTCAAGCTCCACCGGGCCGATCCATTGACGGGGCTGGTTTTGGGCACTGGCGGTGAACCACTGGCTGACGCCGACGTTTATCTCGCCATTGAGTCCTTCGTCATTAGCGACGGCAAAGTGGCTGGTGGGATGCAGAAGTGCCGTCATGTCAAAACGGACCCGGCAGGCCACTTCAAATTCCCGCCGGAGGTGGAACCCTTTTACCTGGTCGTGGTGCACCAGCAGGGGATCGCAAAAATCAGCGAGGAAGATTTCAAGCCATCCCAGCCGATCGTGATCGAACCCTGGACGGCCGAGAATCAAAATCAGCAAATTGTTCGCAGGCCGGTTGCCCGCTAAGTAAAAGACTCGTGCCTACTTCACCCCGATAACATCGATCGTTCCCAGGTCGATGGGGTTTTCACTTTCGGAACTCGCCGTGAACTTGGTGGATCCGGCCGCGCCGACGACGTTCAGATGATATTCACCGGTCATCACCTGCTCGATTCGAAAAGTTCCGTCACTGGCCACGGGGATTTTATCACGAAAATAACGCGGTCCGTAGGAGGCATCGGCTAGCGCCCGATAACCCTTCATCAAATCCTCACCACCGCCGGGCATTCCCATCTTGAACCAGCTGAAGGTTTCGGGCATCGGCGGCTTGATCGAAAGGGTAATGCCTTCGTACGAATCGAGACCGGCAAGTTTACCAGTGACTGTCATCCCGTCGCCGCCAAAATCGATCCGCTTCGATTCGCCGGCCGAAAGGGTGAGGCGAAACGACGGGTAGTCGTATCGCACTGCAACCGGGCTCAATTTCGTGTTTGCGGGAAGTTTGACCCGATGATTGACCATCACGAAACCGGGCGGGACGTAGGGAAACACATAGTTGCCTTCCGCATCGGCTGTTACTTGAGGATAAGTTTCGATCATGCCGGGATACTTGAATTCCTTGTGGACGGTCAAGCTGATCACTTCGCCTTCACCCGGCTGGTCCAGCCAGGTCACCTTCCCTTCGATGCGAGCCCACTTGTCAAGTTTGACCGTCATGGGCTGATTGTCCGAACCTTCCGCGACAAAATCGGAAAACAGTCGCTCGAAGTATCACTCTTCATGAACCATACACAGCACGGCGGTCGGATCCGTTTCGATCGGGATCTCGAAGCGTCCCTGTTCGTCGCACTTCATCATCCGTGGAATGCGCCACCAATCGCTCAAACTCTCCGGCGCCTCTTCCTGGCGCTGAAATCGGCAACCGTCCAATCGCACAGGGGAATTCGGTAGCGACACCGACATCGTTGCGCCGGCTGCCGCGCGCCCATCCGAATTCAACACGACACCCTTGATGTACTTCGCTCGTTGAAGACGGATCTCCGGAGTGATCTGCGGCTGCTTCCTGCCGGTCCACGGAGAGGTCGCCGGTTGATACCCCTCCGCCTCGATCCGCAAACAAAACTTTTCGTATCCCCGTTTGCGAGGCCAAGAAAGCACGCCATCTTTCATTTCGCGAACCAGGTGCGGTTGCCAAACCGCCAACGTTTCGTCTTCGGCTCGCCAAGACCGAAAGGGAACTCCCGGCAAGACGCGAAAAAGCTTGACCGGCTCACCCGTCTCCGCATCGACGACTCGTCCGGCCACAACATACTCGGTCGTCGAACTTTCGTCCTCGGCAAGAACGGTCGTTGGAACAAAGAGCGCAACTGAAATCAACAGAAAACATCGACGCCGAAAACCGCAACGCGTGGAATTCATCTATCACCTGCATGATTCTTGACTGCTTTCGCTACCCGAAGATCAAGCTGCGACATGGCACTAACCAGATTCAACCCAGCTTAGCCGCTTTCTGGTGGGCAAGTCCCCAGGGATGGAAATCGACCACAGGAAAGATGGCGGTTTCTACGCTGAATCGTTCTAATGGGCCAGTGAAAGCCGTCAGTGATAGGCGACAAACTTCAACGCACGATCTACCCTGCACGTCCTGTGCCCGGATAGATCGCATTTCGTTATCCGACTGAAATCCATTCCACTAAAGTCCGCTCGGCGATTCGATGAAGTGCTTCAGTTGCGACGATGACGCCCGTGCCGTGTGTCAATTCTGTGGGCGTGCAATCTGCATTGCCCACCGTAGGTCTCACGTCTTATTTCTTGGATACGGAAAAAAGACACGAAGCGCAATCTTTGATGGTGGCTCGAACACAGGATTCGTCGTCAATGACGCTTCATGGTGTGGCGAATGCACGCCCGAGCCTCAGAAGACCTTTTGACCGCTTGACCCGGCGCGATCGGCTGAAAAGGTTCGCTATTTCTCACGTCTCGTAACGAGCGAATGCAAAAACATTCTATTGCGGAAACACAAACTCGCTGACTTGCTCTCCGGTGACTTTGTGATGTCGCAGCGTCAGCGTCGAACCGTCGTCGCGATAAGTCAGTTGTCCGGACAGAAAACCGCCAGCGACTCGGAGAAACTGGTGCTTGGGCCGCTGGTCACCTTTCTTCCAACCGAGCCCATGTTTTTCGCTGCCCGGTCCGCAACCGAATTCCCACAGCCCCGTTTGCCCGTCGACCGACGCGTACTGCCAATGCCGATCGCCACACAACACGATCACGCCTTCATGCCCGGCCAGTTCGTCTCGGATTTGATTGCCCTCATAGACGAAATTCGCGTTGGCGTGGTTGTCCTTTTTGTTGTCGCGATCGGGCCCGACGATCGGTGTGGGGCTGAAGATCAACTTGAACCTGGCATCGGAATTGCCAAGCGTGTCGAACAACCATCTCTTTTGCTCGGCACCCAGAATGGTTTTTTCGGGCCCGTCGGGCATGGTGTTGGGACTCCGATAGTCTCGTCCTTCCAGAAACCAAACTTGCAGGTCACGTCCCCAGCGGACTGTTTTGTAACGGGGCGAGTGGGAAGGGAACTGCTCTTCGTTGAACAGCCGGACGCCTTGCTGGAAAGTCACCGCGCCGTAGCTCTGGCCGGCCCAGCAATCGTTGCGCAGCGTATCGTGATCGTCTTTCAAGAAATAACTGGTTGTTTCTCGATAGAAATTTCGATTGTCGGGCAATGAAAAGATCCGTGCCCATTTGAACCTCATCAGTGGAATCGTCAGCGCCCACGGATTCGGTTTGTCGTAGTATTCGATGTCGCCGGCGTGAACCACAAAGTCGGGCTTCATCTTGGACATCGTCGGATAGATCTTGTGGCCTGCCATGTCGTTGTCCCTGCGAATGAAGTCGTGGCAGGTGGTCACGCAAAAGTTCAGGTCCTTCTTTTGTTTCGGCGCTGGCGCGGTCCGAAAGTGCCCTCGCACCACCGCGGTCAACTGGTCCTTTCCAACCGGCCGCGCCTCGACGACCGCTGCATATTGAGTGTTCGGTTTCAGTCCTGGCAGTTTCCACTGCATCGTGAAATCATTTTCGGAGCTGGTCGTTTGCCAATCGGTGCTGGTTCGCGAATTCCGCTGCAGCTTCGGAAAATAAGTCAATCGAACTTCGCCCGCTGCGCCGGGGCAAGCTCCAAACATCTCCTTCAATTCTGCTTTCGCGGGAATCTGAGCGCGATGCAATTCGGCTTCGTCGCGGATACCTGTCAGTTCTCCGACCTCCGACTTGCTGATTTCGTGAAAGCGTGGTCCGTCGGTGATCATCTCCGGCCGCGCGGTTGTTCGCGTCCACAGCACAATCGATTCGTGATCGGCCCAGCTGTTACGAATCGCGTTGCCCAGGTAAGGGGAGGCAAGACGATCGACTTGTTGCACCTCATCCGGCTCGCGCGACACGAACCGGAAATTGCGATAAACCGCTTTGCCGCCGTGATCGGTCAGCATGAATCGATCACCCTTTTCCGGCTGCCCGAATCGATTCGCTCCGTAAAACTTGCTGAGCGCGATTTGCTGATCCCAATTTGGACCACGAGTGGTGGTGGCGGCGACCAGCGAGCCGTTCAGGTAATGTTCGATCCTTTCGCCGACGGCGACCACGCGAGCCTCGTTCCACTGACCGGCTGGCCGAAGCGTTTTCTCTTCCACCGGGGCGACCAGATCGTAGATGGAAGCAGTGGCACCTTTCCCTGTTCCTTTGCCGGGCAGCTCGTCAATGATCTGATACTCCACCCCCAGCCAGCGATCGCCGAACTGGCGAACACGATACTTCAATCCCGTGTTGGTCTTCTTTTCGATCTTCCATTGCCAGGAAAGCTCGAAATGGGGGGTCAGCGGCCGGCTGATCAAGCTGCCTTTCGCTCCCCGTGGACGGATCAGCCGGACTTCCGAATCAGCGAACTGCCAACTCTCTTCGACCGGTTTGCCGTCCATCGTTTCCCAAAACCCGGCCTTGTGCCAATCGGTTTCGGGCGGGGCGGGGATCGTTTGAACAATCGCTTGAGCGCCGGCAACCGAGAACGTTGCACACATCGTTGCCAATGGCAAAACCTTCGAGAGCCAATTCAATTTCATCGCTGGACCGCGCCGGAGTGGGAGGAGGGGTTCAGCGAGAAATCTTAACTGCACATCGGCTCGATCGCATCCGATCCCGGATCACCTCGGCTTAGACGACGGCGGGTTGCCGGCTGCTGCCTGACAGCGATTGGGGGGTGATATAGGAATAGAGTTCCTTCTCCATCAGTGACAGCTGGCGGCCCAGCCAGTCGCCAAATTCATCGGTCGACTCGCGAGGAAGGGTCGCGGTCAGATCCAACCAATGATCGCCGTGAGAGAACGGAATCGATGGTACTCGGTGATCGCTTGAGGTCGTCATCGGAGAAGTCTCCGTTTAGTGAGCAATCCATTGCGATGCGTGGTGGAACAAACGAATCCCGCGTGCTAATGCTCAGTTCGTCAATCTGTGCCCGCTATCTTTCCCGTAAATGAGGACTCGATACCGACAGAAAGGTTCATTTTGCAAGCAACGTGCCGAAACACCATTGCCGATCGCCGCAGTAGCCGTAAGTCGTTAGCGACGCTTCAGTTAGGGGAATTCCAATCCATTTCTCGCCAATCCGATGGTGTCGCATCTTGGAAACATCCTGTCGCATTTTGCCAACCAGACAGACACCAGAGACTAGTCATCGGCTATTCCTGCCACCTCAGTGTAATCATATGCCTCTAAATGGCAAATGAAGTGAGAATTCGCCCCGTTAAAGCCGTTTACGCAGCGTTGGCCGCCGCTGATCGCGATTAGCCCAAGTTTTCGGCCAAAGAACGACCAAAACGTTCGTAAACCCGAAAAAAGTCTTCTGCGTGCGCAAAAAAGGCTCCTGACCCCTTTTTTGCGGCGTCAAATTTTTGACCGGTGGGCCAAGATTTCCCGGTGGCCGGCGAAATGATGGGTGTGACGCGGCCTGATGTCGCTTCAAATCAGCCAAATTGGGAGAGAAACCATGGTCAAGAAAATGATCCTTGCTGGTGGCGCTTTGGCGCTGCTTTCCACCGTGACTCTGGGTGTGCCGCTGTTCAGCTACGCGCGTTGCGGCGTCAGCTGGTTGCAAGATTCCGCCGGCGATGCCATGCCGTTGGAGTGGGAACTGAAACGGGCGCGGCAGATGATCGCGGACCTGAAACCGGAAATCGAAGTCAACGCCAAGCGGATCGCTCGTGAGAAAATCGAAGTCGCCCGTCTGGAAGAACAACTGGACGAGACGGACCAGCGATTGGCGAAGACTCAATCGGATATCGAACGATTGAGCGAAGATTTGCGGAGCGACAACAGCTACTACACCTACGGTGATCGCACCTACACGTCGGCCCAAGTCAAACACGACTTGAGCAACCGTTTCAAGCGATTCAAGACCCGCAAAGCGACTGCCGAAAAACTACAGCAGATGCTCGCGGCGCGGAAGTCATCGCTGAAAGCGGGACACGAGCGAATGGAAGTGATGCTCAGTTCCAAGCGTCAGCTGGAAGTGGAAGTCGAAAACCTGCAAGCACGTTTGGCTGCTTTGCGCGTGGCCCAGACCAGCAGCGAGCTGAACTTGGACGACAGCCAGCTGTCGCGTACTCGCGACCTGCTGGACACGATCGCGACGCGGATCGACGTGGAAGAAGAGACGATGGCGATCGACGTGGAATACTTTGGCGAAATCGACTTGGATCAACCGAGCGAGGAGAACTTGCTGGACGAGATCTCCGCCTACTTCGAGACGCCACAACCCGAAGCGCTCGTCGCGGTTCAACTCGACTGAGTAGAAGCCATTGGCAGTAAGTTTACTCTGACACAGTAGGCTGATTCCGTGTCAGCAAATGCCACCTCACCGAACGACCCGCCTCCAGCAAATCGCTGGAGGCTTTGGATTGACGGTTGTGGTGGATTTCTTTTGTTGGGCGGAGAAAGCTGGAGTGTGGGTGGACTAAGCCCCGAAAAGCCAGCCGACATTTGTGTGAGGGCCGATTGGCCACGAAGAGCGGGAAGGATTCTGCGGCACAGTAGCGACTACTTTTGGCAGGGTCCACGATCGAGTGACAGCCGTGTGTTGATCCGTGGCGACCGCCGGTTGCCGATTCCAGGTTCCGCCTCGGTCACCCTGTACCAAGCGAGTCCACTGAGCAATTCCGCAACCTTAACCCTAGCGCCGCCCCATCGCTTTGATGACCATGTCGACGGTGTGGTGCTGGTAGACGAAACACTTTTGATTGGCCCCCAAGCCGACTGTCACATTCGTTGCCGCCAGGCGACCGAGCGAGCAGTGCTGACGCGCCGCGGCGAGCGATGGTTGGGAAAAGTTGGCTTGGCGGCGGACTTTGAAGAACTCCCGCCGGGAAACCGGATCACGCTGCGACACCTCGCAATGACGTTGGAAATGGGATGAATGAGCCAGGAAAACCCGCAGCAAACGAAGAACCGGCAGCGCCGGCTGGGACTTCCGCGCCCCGGCCGGAACTTTCCAGTGCCTCTTCTTCACGGGTGCCCGAAACGGTCAACCCCAGCAACGACGATCTTTCTCCTCGGAAATTTCGATTCATGACCGCACTTCTCGATAAACTAAAGATGAACGGCCAGGAACAGGTTCCGGCCGAAAGAGAAGGCAACACGGGCGGCCAGCCGGATTCCCAGGCCGAGCCTTCCAAGGGTTTTCTGACTGCATCCAATCCCATGGACGATTCCTCCCGTCGACGAGCGCTAGACGATACACACGCCAGCGATGCGCATGGCAGCGACGCGCCGGCGCGATCGTTGACGTTTACCTATCCGCCAGGCTCCGAGCCGCTGCCCCGATACACGATTCGTCGCGGCATCGGAGTCGGTGGTTTCGGGGAGGTTTACTTTGCGGTCAGCGAAGCGGGTAAAGAAGTTGCCTTGAAGCGAATCCAGCGAAACCTGGAAGTCGAACTTCGCGGAGTCTCCCACTGCCTGAATCTGAAACACCCCAACCTGGTCGCGCTGTTTGATATCTGTCGTGACCCCAACCATCAATCTTGGGTGGTGATGGAATACGTCGCCGGTCCCAACCTGCGTCAGGTTTTGGACGAATTCCCCGATGGTTTGCCCGAAGCGGAAGTGCGCCGCTGGTTCGGCGCGATCGCCTCCGGAGTCAATCATCTGCATTCGGCCGGTTTGGTCCATCGCGACTTGAAACCAGGAAACGTTTTTGATGATCTGGGAATCATCAAGGTCGGCGACTACGGACTCAGCAAGTTCATTTCGGCCTCGCATCGCGGCGGCCACACCGAAAGCGTCGGCACGTTCCACTACATGGCGCCCGAAATCGGACGGGGCCAGTACGGTCGCGAAATTGACATCTACGCCCTGGGGATCCTGCTTTACGAATTGCTGACCGGCCAGGTTCCCTTTGACGGCGAAAGCTGCCACGAAATCATCGTCAAGCACCTGACAGCCACGCCCAATTTGGTCGGGATCGCCGAGCCCTACCGGTCGACCATCGCGCGATGCTTGGAAAAGGACCCCGGAAAACGCTTTGCGACAGTCTCCGAAATGCTACGTTCGCTGGGCATGACCGACGGCAATTCCGCGGAGGTGGTGGTCGCCGAACGCGTTGATGAATCGGGCAAGAACACGGCTCAACCCGCCGCGTCGCCGGAACACCATCACCAACCGCCGCCGATTCCCGTCGCGGCAGCCAACGGCTCGGCTCAGCATCAACCCTTGCCCGGTCAACATTCGCCGGGCCACCACTCGCCAACCAACCGCGGGGCCGTCAGTGACGAACCGTTTGCTCGCGCCGTTCGGCACAGCCTTGCCGATCTCAACCACTGGTGGTCCACGCTGGATCGTTCGCCAGGTGCGAAAGCTTTTTTGATGATCGTTGCGGCCTTTGTGTTGATCGTCAATACACACTGGTTGTTGCCGCTGCTTTCGCTGGTCGCGTTCTTTTACGTTCCTTATTACATCGTGCGGCAGATGGTGCTGCATGTTCGCCAACAGCCCACTTATGCCGAAGCGCAGCGAATTGCGACCGCCGCCGGAGTACCGCGGCGACCGGTCACGCGGAGGCAGTGGCGCAGTCACATGCGAACCGGTCTGCGGGCCAAGCGATCGATTCACCGAGTTGCGGAATTGAACACGTCTTGGATCGCGGCGACGCTCACTGCGATCGCGATGGCGGTCGGTGCCGGTGTGATCGGTTTGCGCAGCGCCAGCGTCGACGCGATGGCACTCGCTCCCTATGGCTGGATGGCAACGGTTGTGTTGCTGGCCTCTTTGGGCCTGCTGGGCATGGGCAAACTTTGGGAACGGGACGAGGGCGAAGGGCTGCCGCGACGATTGGTTTTGGCGGGCGTGGGCGCGGCTGTCGGCCTTGCCGCCTACGGCCTGGGTGACTTCCTGATGGTTCCGCTGGACAATGTGAACGTGGCGCGCGAGGTCGATACGACCAATTTGCCGCAAGCCTGGTACGCCCCCGACGGAACTCCGCTGGCGTCGGCGATGATGGCTCACTTCGCGCTGTTGTTTGCGGCGCTTCGCTGGTGGAAACCGGTTGATCCGCTTCGTCGTACTCGCTTGAGTCTATGGTCGGTGGCGGTAGCCGTCGTGGCCGAATGGGCCGTGCACCAACTCCTGCCGATTCCTCAGCCGTCGGGGATGTTGATGGCTGGCGGCATCGCCATCGCCGTCCAAATGGCGTCGCCCTGGATCAACCCCCGCGCCGCGGTACCAACGAATCCTTCTGATCGAGCACCAGTTGATGGACAAGCCGTCGGTGCAAGGAGTGTGGCATGAGTCAAAAAATTGTCCAAACCGGTTCGGCCTGCCTGGTGTTGTTGTTGCTGGTCCCAGCGACCACCCGTGGCCAAGACAAAGACCCGCCGGCTGACCGGGATGCGGAAGCGGCGCCCCTGTCCGTTGCGCCACTGGAACACGTTGTTTATCCGGGCAGCCGTCCACAATGGGTCGCCTCACTTCCCGATCCGGATGAGGAACCTCATCGATTGGTCGTCGTTTCCATGCCCTGGGACACGCCCGAAGAGTGTACCGAGGAATTGGCATTTTTGGTCCGAGGTGAAATCGAAAACTACTTTCGACGGCTGCCCGGCGCCGACGGCCAGTCCGATTTTTATCCGATCACCGACGAGTGGATCGAAGAGAATTTGATCACTCGGCGATACGAAGGTCAGGTCGATCATGAAGGCATGACTCAATACGAACATGCGGTGGAGCTGTACTTCGATGAGGACATCCGGGCGGAAGTCGCCGCATCAGCGAAGAATGCCGAAGTGGGCAAACGGTTGGGCGCCGTCGGTATGCTTGTCTTCCTGGGGCTGATCGGACTGATCTGCAGTTCCACCGTCGTCGGCGCGATCAGCCGGCGGGTCGAACGGCGCGACGCGGTCAGGATGTCGGCAAGCTAGAGATTGCCGGCTGGGAGACAAAGCCGGCTTCGCAGAATTGCTTTTGCAACGGAACTTCTCCGATTCCCCTATAATCCAAGCTGCGGCTTTGCACTGGTTTCTGTCAGGGGGATGTGTTCATGCGCTGGTCAATCGCAGTGGTATCGTTGCTGTGCGTTTCATCTTCCTTCGCTCAGACTTTCCAGTTGGTGGAGCCAAGCGGCGAGGTCGCCGCGACCATCCAATTGGAACGGAATCGCCTGATCATCCACCAGCCGCCCGGCAGTCGACAGACGTTTCATCGTGAACAGCGATACGATTCGCCCGACGGCCTCTTTTTGGGTTACTTCCACTTCGAACAGAAAAGCGTTTTGCGCTTTCCCAGGTCCGGCCAGGGACGTATGCAGGTTGCCAGCCTGAATGACGCCTCACCGAGGTTTCGTTACACCCGCCGCACGGTAAGAAGGTGGATCGGCGGGAACGACTACGGCGGGCCGGTTTTGGAAAGACCGCCGGCTTTCGGCCCACTGTACCAGTGGACGCCGGATGCCCGATTCACACCGCCAGGCGACTATTCGATTTGGCCGCTGGACGATCGCTACAGCAACAGGTTTCGATATCCACAATCGGTCTTGATCGACTCCAGGATCGTCCCCAATCCGCCATTGGCTCCGGCACGAGTTCAACTTCACAACGGCGGGCCGCGCGAAATTCAGGTTGGTGTGATCGACCTGAAAAATCGATCCGGCACCCGTTCGGTGCGGATTCGTCCCGGCGAGGCAACCGAGGTCGAATTGGAACGCGATTCGGGAGCGAAACAAATTAACGTTTTCCGAACCATCACACCGCTGGGCGATTTCGTCAGCAAAGAAATCATTCGACCGATCCCACCGGCGATCCGCTACGAAGTCGTGGTTCACCAATGGGCGATGCAGTCGATCGCCATCGATCGGACCGGCAAGAGTCCAAGCCAAATTGAAGATGTCAACTTTCAAGGCAAAGGGCTCGGACGTTTTCCTTTACCGCCGGGTGACCTGCTTCGATCAGGCCCGATCGACGTCTTTCGCACGGCGATCGAAAGCGGCAACCAAGGCACCGTCGCACCCATCCTGGCACCCGAAAAGCGACCCGTTGGCGGTTCGCCGCTAGAGCGGGCGGTTTTCGAGGCCCAACAACGAGCGCTGCAACGACAATCACGATCGCCCTAACGTCGGCGAGTTCTCCGAACTCGCTACGCACTGTCGGCGAGTTCTCCGAACTCGCTACGCACGCGGCAATTCGTTGCGAGTTCGGAGAACTCGCCGACAACGAAGATCTCAGCGGCCTATCTGGTCGGCAAGATCGCCGGCTCCGTAGATGGACCGGAGCGCTTCGATGATGCCGACGCCGGAGACGCTGACCGCCCTTGCTTGTTCGTCGGAGTAGACGTAGTCGCTGGTCAAACTCTGAATGTTGCCGTCAAAGATCAGCCCGACAAGCTTGCCGTCACGATCGACCACTGGCGATCCGCTGTTGCCTCCGATGATGTCGGCCGTGCAAACAAAGTTCAACTGCGTGTCGAGTTTGACTTTGTCTTTGGCGTTCATCCATGAATCGGGCAAATCAAAATCCTTTTGTCCCTGGTGAGCCTTGGCATGATCGTAGGCTCCGGCAAAATCGGTGGTCGGATGAATGGTTGCGCCGTCCTCGACATAACTCTTCACCGTGCCCAGGGCCAGCCGCAACGTGAACGTCGCATCGGGATAACCGCCGGTGCCTTCGACTGCCGCAATCGCGCGGGTGATCTGGGCGTATGCTTGCCGCTGACGTTCTTCGATCTGTTCGTTCTTGCTGCGAATCCGGCGGTACTCCTCTTCCACCTCCATCGCCAGACGGATCATCGGATCCTGGTCATCCAAAGTGACGCGGTGGCCTCCGTCGATCAGCCGCTTGCGCTGGGAAACTTCGTCCAGTTTCGTTCCCCCGATCAACTCAGCCGCCCGATCCCGGGGTCCCTTTCCGCCAAGCACCGCGACAACAAAACCGTCATCAGCACCTCGCAGTTCCACCATCCTGGCTAGTTCGTCGGCCAGCTTCACTTGTTCCATGTCCTTGTAGATCGGCGCCGGGCTGAGCAGCCGCTGCAACAACGATTCTCGCGCCGAATCGGTATAACCTTGCAATCGCTGGTCGTTCGGCTTCTGGTCCTCCTGGGCGATCAACACGATCTGTAGCGCCAGGTCAAACAAAGTCGAGCGAAAGCTGACCGTCTGCCCCAACATGTCCCGCTTTTCCTCCTGGATTTTTTCGATCTCTTTCCAAGCGGCGGCAAGTTCTTTCAGGTCGTCATTCGACTGGAGCTGTTTCAGCAAATGTGATTCTCGCGCCTGTTTGGTGGCAAAGGTCGAAGGGTTTTGCAAACCGGCCAACATTCCCGTGTACGCCTTTCGGGCGTTCTGCAACCCAAACAACTCATCGCGTGCGCGTCGAGTCGCCTCGACACCTCGCAGGCTGAACTGTTGCATCAGAATTTCCTTGCGGCGCAAGTAATTCAAGACATAGGGAATCCGATCGTCGCGCAAGAACTTCAGCGCCGCGACGGTAAAGATGCGCTGGGTGCGACCGGGATTGCCGCTGACAAAAACGAGTTCCCCTTCGCTCAGAGGCTGATCGTTCCAACGCAGAAAGTGATCCAACTTTGCCGGCTTGTCGTCTTCGTAGACGCGCATGATTGTCGCGTCCAAGTTGTAACGAGGGTATTCAAAATTGTCGGCGTCACCGCCAAAGAAAGCGGCCGCGGTCTCCGGCGCCCAAACCAGCCGTACATCGGTGTACTTCTTGTACTGGTACAAGTGGTATTTCGCACCGCCAAACAGGGTCACCACGTCGCTCCGCAAACCCGTTTTCTCCAACGATTCCTTTTCGATCGTCGAAATCACGCCGCGGCGTTGCTTGGCGGCCTCTTCCGCCGACGCATCCGGCTTGACCGCCTCGTTGACCCTGGCCGTGACATCCTCGATGGAAACCAGCTGGTTCAATTCCAAATCGGGCGCTTTCAACTCCTGCTGGGGCGTCTGGGCAAGCCAGCCGTCATCGATCAGATTTCGCTCCGGAGTGCTCAGTTTGTGCAACGTATCGCTGGCCACGTGATGGTTGGTCAGCACCAAGCCGTCGCTGGAGATGAACGATCCGGAACCGCCGCTGTTGAATCGCACCGAAGACAATCGCAGGCTGTCCGCCCAGGCCTGTGTCGGTTCGAATCCGTAACGCTGTTGCAGAAGTTTGGCTGGCAAGTCATTGAACAGGTACATGCCTTCGTCACCCAGCACCAGCGGCGACGTGTGGAAAGTGAGAAATGCAAGCATTGCAGTAGCAACCAGTGGACGTCTCATGGGCAGTCAGATGCAGTGGGTGTATTCGGAAAACGTGAGTGAAATCCAGCGGAGGCCCGCCGTCACGATGATGATAGCAATTTCTCGCAGCGGCAGTGGTTCCCCGCTTGCAGTAGCGGTCACGGCGACGACTTTGTCAACACGAACCGGGCAACCGATCTGGCGTTTTCGATTCCCCGCCCAGTAGACTGCGGGCAACTTTCATGCTTCTCGAGCGAAGGATCGCCGTGATGACAAGTGATGTTCGCCCTCGCATTCTGATTTCTCGGATGAGCGCCATCGGGGATGCGATTTTAACGTTGCCGGTCGCGTGCGCGCTGCGCGACGAAATGCCCGAGTCGTACATCGCCTGGGTGGTGGAAGAGAAAGCAGCACCGATGGTACGAGGCCATCAAACGCTCGACGCGGTGATCCAGCTGCAGCGTGGTTGGTTCACCTCGCCCAGCGGAGTCCGCGAGGCTCGCCAGTTGCTTCGCCAACATCGTTTCGACATTTCGATCGACTGTCAGGGGAACACGAAATCCTCCTTGGCCGGATGGCTTTCGGGTGCCCGGCAGCGAATCGGATACGCGGGGCGGCATGGTGGCGAACTAAGCCGGCTGCTGAACAATACCCGCGTCACCCCGGTCTTCAACCATCTGACCGATCGATCGCTCGAACTGCTCATTCCGCTAGGAATCCACAGCCCCAAAGTGCGCTGGAAATTGCCGCTACCCGATGTCGCCCGAAACTGGGCGGCGCGGTGGCGGCGGACGATTTCTGCCAATCAGCTGGCGGTGCTCAATCCGGGCGGTACCTGGCCGTCGAAACTGTGGGAAGCGGACCGGTTTGCCGTCACGGCCCGTTATCTGCAAGATCACTACGGGTATCGCAGCGCAGTGGTTTGGGGCACACCCGACGAGCGGGCAATGGCAGAACAGATTGTCAATCGCGCCCACGGATCGGCCGTGCTTGCGCCCGATACTGATTTGCATCACTTGGCGTCGCTGATTGAAACGGCCGACTTGTTCATCAGCGGCGATACCGGTCCGCTGCACATGGCCGTGGCAGTCGGCACCGCCACCATCGGCTTGTACGGCGCCACGCGGCCCGGCGACAGTGGACCGTACGGACAAATCGCAATCCAGCAAGCTTACGAGCGGGGAAGTCGACGCCACCGCCGAAATGCCGACAACACCGCCATGCGAGCCATCCAGGTCGAACACGTCTGTACCGCGATCGACGACCTGGAATCAAAACGCCAACTCCTACGCGCCGCATAACCCAGTAGGCCGACTTGTCCCAAGTCGGCAAGTGTCGGCCGGTTCTCCGAACCGGCACCGCAAGCGACTTCGGAGAGGTCGCCGACAGTGCTACGGTTGCAATTCACTCAACCGAACACTCTTCTCGATCTTCGTCTCACCCTCGATATCCCGAATGGCCATCGTGATGCGGGGATCTTCGGCTTCCCAGTCGATTTCGATGACACCGTAGTTCTCACGATGATAAGTCGTATCGATGTGCCGGTAACGGTTCTTCGTCGGCGTTCCACGGGCATGAAGCTGGTTGAAACTGCTGGAGGTCAAGTCGTACAGCCGATAGGGTGCGTCTTCGACCGTGGACGATAGTTCCGCCCAATGACGATCACCACTGACGAATATCACTCCAGCGGCGCCGGTGGTTTCGATCGCCTCCATCATTCGCTTCCTTTGGGCAGGCAGATTCGACCACGTTTCCTGTCCAGATGCTTCGGCGATGAATTGAATGCTGCTGGCGATCAACCGCAACTGGGCTGGAACACGGAGCTGCTGCTCGAGCCACCGCCACTGCCGGTCACCGAGAACCGTTTTGACCGGATCATCGTCCGCAACGTAAGGCCCGCCAGTGCGCCGATCGCCCCGCTTGAGTTCCGATCGAAAGTACCGAGTGTCCAAGAGGATCACCTGCACACGCTGTCCCGGCGGACCGAAGACTTCCGCGTGATAGATCCCATGGCGACGATGCCGGGGCGAATCGGCAGGGACTTTCCAGAAACGTAAAAACTCTGTCTGCGAGGCCCTGCGGGGCGAAAAACTTGCGCCGGCGTCATTCTTCCCGTAGTCGTGGTCGTCCCAGGTCGCAAGCACCGGACAAACCGACCGCAGATTCTGAAAATCAGTATTTGCCGCAAGTGTGTCGTACTTCTTGCGCATCAGCGTCATGTCGTCGGTGTCGGCGTAAATGTTGTCACCCAAAAAGAGAACCAGGTCCGGATTGTCAGCCGCCATGGACCGAAAAATCGGCGTCGGCTGGTCTTGCTTGACACAAGAACCGAACTGAATTCGCCGCAGCGGAACAGCGGCATCGTCGTCACTATGACAGGTCGATCCGGCACTCGTAAGAATCAGCAAGGTGCCAAATGAGAACCAACGAAGGTGATTGCGAAACATCATAACTTTGACAACCAATACCTTATGGGTGGTTTGTGGAGAGAACATTGGTGGGAGACTAACCGAAATCCCCCCCCAACTGATCGGGAACCTAATTAATTATTAGAGTCGCATCGCGTTCGCATCTCACGTTGACACAAAAGTCTCACGATGACACGGCCGAAACTCATTTCTGACGTCCATTCGCCGACTTGGAAATAACTTCGTCATTTGACAACACTCTCCTTCTGGGAGAGTCGGGCTCTCAAGCCCGGAGAGGGTTCACACACGATGCCCTCCCCGGCCGCTACCGCGTCCGACCCTCCCAAAGGGAGGGTGATCTTGCGAGTGGTGTCATTCAAACAACGAAGCTATTTCCGAACAGACTCCTAAGTGGGCCGAGGTAACGAAGGTTGATTTTGACGATCATCGATCGTTCCGCAAGCTTCCTTTCCGCAGAACGAGGAGGCGGAAAATCAACCGCCGTGAAACATGAGGATCGCAGAAAATGTATGATCAACCAGCATTGAGATGAGTCCGCTTGTCTTTGGCGTGGGCAGAGCATGTTTGAAAGTTCAACGGTGTTTGTTGTTGACGATGACGATCAAGCGAGGAACTCGGTCTGCGCCCTGATTCAATCAATGAACCTCAGCGCAGAATCGTTTGCGTCAGGCGAAGAATTTCTGGCCGCTTACACTGTTGATCAACCGGGGTGTCTGGTCACCGACTTGCGGATGCTTGGCATGAGCGGTCTTGAGTTGCAGGAAGAACTGATCAACCGCGGCATCACGTTGCCGGTGATCGTCATCACGGCTCACCCCCGAACTCCTTTGACGGTCCGCGCGATGAGGCACGGTGCCGTCACGCTCTTGGAGAAGCCTTACGAAGACAATGACCTGTGGGACGCGATTCGCGAGGCGATCGCCCGCGACCAGACCCAACGGGCCGACAGTCTGAAACGGCAGGAGGTACTGGGGAAGATCGAATCGCTCAATGACAAGGAGCGAACTGTGATGGACCTGATCGTCGAGGGGCTCGCCAACAAGGTGATCGCCAAACGATTGGACGTCAGCATTCGAACCGTCGAAAGCAGGCGTCACGACGTCTTCGAAAAAATGGGAGCCGATTCACTGGCCGATTTGGTGAAGATGGCGGTGTTGGCCAGGACCAAGTGAAACTAAGCCTTCAGCAAACGCCGCAGCTGCGGTTCGATCGCATTGGCCTGGCGAAAGAAACCGAGGTCGGATGGATGCGATCCGTCGGTCGTATCATCTCGATCCTCGCCCAACAGCGAATCACCGTCGACGTACCCAAGCCGCGTTGCTCCTGACTGGATCAGCGCGTCATAGGCGGCGCGAAGGGCCCGGCGACTTTGCTCGTGACGCTGTTGGCGCTCGGGCAAAAAAGGCGTGTTCGCGTAGGTACGATCTTCCACCAACAAGATGGGAGTATCCGGCCGAGCTTGGCGAAGTTGTTCGACCAACGGCTTGGCGCGCTCGGCCACCATGCTGCCGACCATATTCGGCAGGCAATCGATCACGTAGACCGCCGGATCGAGTTCGGCCAACAAACTCCCTACCTCCGGTTCCATTCGACCGTTCCCGGAAAAACCCAGATTGATCACCGGCCGGTCCAGTCGGCGGCCCAAGATGGCGGGATGCGGCATGCCGGGTCGCGAGGCGCAGGCGCCGTGGGTGATCGACGTTCCATAGAAGACGATCGGCTTTTCTTGCCGAGGTTCGATGGGTGTGAAAGAGGCGCCGGCTGGCACACCGATCTTCAATGACTCCGTTCCGTTGTACAGTGGCAGGTAAACGGTATACGCTCGTTTGCCCGGCGTGATTCCCGAAATCAGCTTCGCCTTGGTGGTTTGCTTTGTGGGCCGCGAAACCGATAGCCACCGCCACTGTCCGGAGTCGGTCTGGGCGTACAAGTCGATTCCGCTGACGCCGGTTGCCGGCATATGCGGCATGGCCAGCGAGGGCGAGGTGACGGTGTAGTCGACCCAGATCTCGCGGGCGTCGGTCTGAAATCGCGCCAACATTCCGGCCGAATGTCGGCTCAAGCTCCAGACAGGACCGCGCACCACTCCCTTTGCACGGGCCGGCAGCCGATCAAAGTACTTCTCGGTCTCCTCCTCCGACCAACCTTTGCCTTCCACGCCCCACTGCTGCACATCGTGCCAGGCGACCGCGGAGGAAGCGGTCTTCTCCTGGGCAACCGCCCCGGTCACGCCGACCGCCGCTAGAGAGGCAAAGTGCAGGAATCGTCGACGGTTCATCGCAGCATTCATGGTTTACCTCCAGACAGGGTCAACATCTACCTTCCGACGGGGCCAAACGACGTAATCGGCGGTAAGTGTGATCGCGCGGTAGTATAGTGTCTGCCGAGCCCCGCTGCGGTGATGAACACACTTTGACATGAAAATGTATCCAGAAAGGTCAACGATGAAACCAATCCAGGCAACCGTTTCCTCCTGGCAAATCGGACGTGCGGCAGTGGCGATTCTGGCCGCCGCGATGTTGCTTGTCATGTTCGGCAGCGGCCAACGCAGCGCCGAAGCAGCCGAGCGTCCCAACGTCGTGTTCATTCTGGCCGACGACCTGGGCTACCGCGAACTTGGCTGTTTTGGACAGAAAAAAATACGCACACCCAACTTGGATGCACTCGCCCGGCAAGGGATGCGGTTGACACAGCATTACTGCGGCAACGCGGTCTGCGCGCCGTCTCGTTGTGTCTTGATGACCGGAAAGAATCCGGGACACGCCTACGTTCGCAACAACCGCTCGACACCTCCCGAAGGCCAGCAGCCGATTCCAGCCAGCGAAGTCACGTTGGCCGAACTGATGCAGGCCCAGGGATACAAGACGGGTGCTTTCGGCAAGTGGGGTCTGGGCGGGCCCGATTCTGCCGGCCAACCGTTGCTTCAAGGTGTGGACCGCTTCTTTGGATACAACTGCCAGGCACACGCCCACAGCTACTACCCGTCTTATCTCTGGGACGACGACAAACACATCCAACTTGACAACGATCCAGCGGTTCCCGGCCACGCTTCGCTTGCCAAGGATGCCGACAAGAACGATCCGCGCAGCTACGACATCTTCAAAGGAACCGACTACGCGCCCGACCGAATCAACCAGCAGGCATTGCAGTTCATTCGCGACAACAAAGACCAGCCGTTCTTTCTTTACTACCCAACGGTCATTCCTCATGTTGCCCTTCATGTCCCGGACGAAGAGCTGAAACCGTATCTCCAACTCAGTTGGAACGATCCGCCTTTTACACGTGAAAAGGGATACGGCTACACGCCTCACTTCACCCCTCGCGCCGCCTATGCCGCCATGATCACCCGAATGGATCGTTATGTCGGAAACATCCTGAAGCTGTTGGACGAACTGAATTTGTCCGACAACACGGTTGTCGTGTTCAGCAGCGATAACGGCACGACCCACTTGGACCAGGAAGTCGACTACGAGTTCTTTGAAAGTGTCGGCGAGCTACGGGGATTGAAAGGATCGCTTTACGAAGGCGGCGTTCGTGTTCCAACCCTGGTTCGTTGGCCGGGAAAAGTCAAAGCAGGTTCCTCCAGCGATCGAATCAGCGGTTTCGAAGACTGGATGCCGACGCTGATGGAAATCGTCGGAGGAAAAAGTTCCCAGTTGCCCGAAGGAATCGACGGGATCTCGATGGTCGCAACGCTGCTGGGCAAGCAACAGCCGCTGCGACCTTACCTGTATCGCGAATTCTCAGGTTACGGCGGCCAACAAACCATACGCGTTGGCGATTGGAAGGCGGTCCGTCAAAACATGTCCAAAGGCAACTTGGAAATCGAGCTTTACAACATTGCCGACGACATGGGCGAACAGAACAACGTTGCCGGCCAACATCCCGAACTGGTAACCAGGCTGGCAAAAATGATGGCGGCCGCTCGCACCCCCTCGGAGCTGTTTCCGCTGATCCCGCTGGACAAACCGGCAGCCAAGAAGCGCGCCAAAGCAAAGCAGTAGCACCCAGAAGCTCGCTGGCCAGGACTGGTGTGCTCCCCACGAACGGAGCCATGGGTGATGAAATTCTAGCGAGCCAAGAGTCCGTGAAGCTGCAACATGCGGTCGGACCACCACCATTGACGAACGAGTTTCCGTGCCCCGTCCTGCTTTGAAGGATTCCGATCAGTGCTCAGAAGATGGACCACATGTCAAGTGATGGTTGCGATCGTTGCGTTGCTAGGTTCGCTGCTAGGTTCGCTGCCAAGCAACGCCGCCGAGGCACGACCGAACGTATTGTTCATTGCGGTTGATGATCTGCGGGCGGAACTGGGTTGCTACGGCGCGTCACACATTCACAGTCCCAATATCAACGCGTTGGCGGCAAGTGGTCGCCTTTTTGAACGAGCGTATTGTCAACAGGCAGTCTGCAATCCGTCGCGGACGAGTCTGATGACCGGCATGCGTCCCGATTCGATTGGAGTAACCGGGAATCATTCTCACTTTCGTGCCAATCACCCTGACGTCGTCACGCTGCCGCAGCACTTCAAGAATCATGGGTATCACGCGGCGGCCATCGGCAAGATTTATCACGGCGTGTTTCCTGAGGGCGCAAGCATCACCAAGTGGGACACGATGGGTGACCCAGAAAGCTGGTCCGTGCCGGCGATTCGCTTTGGACCGCGTTACTACTACACCGAGGAGGGCATCGCGGCGGCGAAATCCATCTATCTGAAGGTGTACAAGCCGAAGAATTCAGCGCCCGACGACTGGACGAAAAAGCTTGTGTTCGGACCGGCGAGCGAAGCCCCCGACGTGTCCGATAGCACGCTTTACGACGGCAAGGTTGCCGATGCCGCAGTGGTGGCGCTGCGCGAACGAAAAGACAGCAACAAGCCGTTCTTTCTGGCGGTTGGTTTCATCAAGCCTCACTCGCCCTACGTCGCGCCGAAGAAGTACTTTGACCTTTACAAAGATGTCGCGCTGCCGACTGACACGGAATTTCCGAGCAACGCTCCGAGCTTTGCGGGGCACGGCTCCGGTGAACTACGCCGCTATACCGATCAGCCGAAACGCGGCGCGATTCCCGATGCGAATCAGCGCCGCGTGCGTCAGGCCTATTTCGCCTGCGTCAGTTACATCGACGCGCAGATCGGCCGAGTGCTGAGTGAGTTGGACCGATTGGGGCTCGGCGAAAACACGATTGTCGTGCTGTGGGGCGATCATGGTTATCACCTCGGCGAACAAGGCTTGTGGGGCAAGACCACGAACTTTGAACTCGATTCTCGCGTGCCGCTCATCGTGCGAACGCCAGAGATGAAAGCTGCGGGCAAGCCGACATCGTCGCTGGTCGAGTTGGTCGATCTTTACCCGACGCTCGCTGAGCTGGCCGGTTTGCCGATCACCAAGCAGCTCGAAGGCAAGAGTTTTGTACCGATCCTGAACGATCCGGCGGCGACCACGAAGACGGCATCGCTTAGTCAGTATCCGCGGGGCGGCGGATTGATGGGCTATTCGATACGGACGAAGACCAACCGCTTGACTCAGTGGGTTCATCGGAAATCCGGCGAACTCCGTGCGACCGAGCTGTACGACTACGCCGGCGGGCTGGTCGAAACGGAGAACGTTGCCAGCAAACAGCCGGAGGTGGTCAAGCGGCTCACGGCGCAGTGGCAAACCATCGCTGCCGTCGCCAGAGAGCAAGAGCCTGCGGAAAGCGGCATTGACAACACCGACCGCGCTGCGGCAAGCACAGCTACAGTTGGCTTTGAAGAAGCAAAGCCCGGACCGTTTGAGAAACTCGAAACAGAAATCGGTACGTGGACGCCAGGGGTCGGCCGAACCATTGTCGATAACAAACACGCCAAAACGGGAAAGCATTGTCTGCAACTGACCGGTGGTGAAAAGACCAGCGTGACCCTGAAGATTGCCAGCGACTTGGACACGTCGGGACTGCTGAGCTTCTGGGCGGAACGCTGGACGGTCCGCAAACCGTTCTCGTTCCGCATCGACAAACAGGCGGGCGACGGCTGGCAGGAGATCTACAACGGCGACGCCAAAGTCCGCGTTGGGCGGGCATTCCTGAATCACGTCAAGGTTCCGCTCGGTGACGCCACTATCAAACAACTGCGATTCACCGTCACCAGCCCGCCGAACACCGGCATTCTGATCGACGACATCCGCATCGCCCCGGCTCGGCCGCAGAAGATCGTCAGCGCGGAAGTCGTGCCGTTCACGCTGCCGGCATTGGTGGGCGCAAAATCCAGCCCACTCGCAAAGCTGAAGATCACGACCACAGGAAGTCTGAATCCGATCTTGTTGACGGGGGTAACGGCGACACTCAACGGCACCGTGGACCAGTCGCCAATCGAGTCGGTTTACGTCTCGACCCCGCCGGGCGGACTTCCCGTTGCGCCGGGCAAGGCGGTCGACGCAACGGACTGGAAAGTCCCCAGTGCAAAGACCATCCAAGCGTCGGCCAAGTTGGCCGAAGGCGAAAACATTGTCTGGCTGAACTGCCGATTGAAGAAGGACTCCAATATCGACCAGCAGATCGGCGCAGCAATCTCGCAGGTCACGTTCTCCCATAGCGCGGTTAACTTTCAAGTCGCCCCACCTTCCATGCAACGGCTCGGTGTCGCGGTTCGCAAAGGCGGCGATGATGGCGTTCACACCTATCGCATCCCTGGCCTGGCAACGACCAATCGGGGCACGCTGATCGGCGTCTACGACGTGCGACGACGCGGAGGTGGGGACTTGCCCGGCGACGTCGACGTTGGCATGTCACGCTCGACCGACGGCGGACGAACGTGGGAGCCGATGAAGGTCATCATGGACATGGGCGACGACCCAGATTGGCGACACGACGGCATCGGCGATCCGGCTGTTCTGGTTGACACAAACACCGGCACGATCTGGGTGGCAGCCACTTGGAGTCACGGCAATCGGTCGTGGCGCGGTTCGGGGCCGGGGCTGAAGCCGGAGGAGACAGGCCAGTTGATGCTGGTCCGCAGCGACGACGATGGCGTCACGTGGTCCAAGCCAATCAACATCACCAAGCAAGTCAAGAAACCTGAATGGTGCTTCATTCTGCAAGGCCCCGGCAAGGGGATCACCATGCGCGACGGCACGATCGTGTTCACCGCCCAGTATCAGGATCCGCCGGACAAACGGCGCTTGCCACATTCGACAATCATCTACTCGAAAGACCACGGCAAGACCTGGCAAGTTGGCACCGGAGCGTTCGACGACACGACCGAATCGCAGGTGGTGGAGATCGAACCGGGCGTGTTGATGCTCAACTGCCGCTACAACCGCAAAGGTGTGCGCGTGGTGATGACCACCCGTGACATGGGCAAGACGTGGCAGCAACATACGACTTCCCAGCGGGCGTTGATCGAGCCGGGCGCCTGCATGGCGAGCCTGATCGATGTGGATCGCGAAGTCGGCGGGAACGCGGGCGGCTGGCTGTTGTTTTCGAATCCAGACAGCATTCGCGGCCGGAATCACATCACGATCAAGGCATCGCCCGATCGCGGCCTGACATGGCCGAAGCAGCATCGGCTGCTGCTGGACGAGCACAACAGCGCGGGCTATTCGTGCATGACGATGATTGACGACAAGACGATCGGCATCCTTTACGAAGGCAGCCAGGCACACATGACGTTTCAGCGTATTCCGCTGAGCGACGTTGTGGGAAAGCAGTCTGTACGCCGGACTTCCCTGTCCGTCGATCCCACCTCTGACAGATCGACAGACAAGAATTCCCATCTTCCCAGCCTCCGCCTGCCCCGCGTGTTCAGCGATCACATGGTGTTGCAGGCCGAAGCCGAGATTCCTGTGTGGGGACATGCCAGTGCCGGAGCGAAGGTAACCGTCACCTTTGGCGGTGAAACTTGGGCGGCCGACGCGGATCAAGCGGGCCAGTGGCAGGTTCGGCTGAAACCGCGCGCCGCCAGCGCGAAACCATCGACCATGCTGATCCAATCGTCTGATGAGCGGATTGAACTCAAAGACATTCTCATTGGTGAAGTGTGGGTCTGCGCCGGGCAGTCGAACATGGAATGGATGTTGCAGCAGTCCACCAACGGCAACGAAGAACTTGCTCGCCTTTCGGGCCGCGAAAGTAGCGCATCTTTCGCAGAGCGAAAGGAGACGATCCGGCTGCTTCATCTATCCGGCGGTGCTCGTGGGAGTTCCGGCAGCTATCGGGCCGAGCACCTGGCCCGTCTTACTCCAGAGAGGTTCTGCGAAGGTCAGTGGGAATTGGCATCGGCGGAATCCGCCCAAGAGTTTTCTGCCGTCGCATGGTACTTTGGCCGGTACTTACAGCAGCAGCTCAAAGTGCCCGTTGGCCTGATCTGTCCAGCCGTTGGCGGCACGCCGGCAGAAACATGGATTCCGCGCGAGGCGCTCCAGGCTGATCCCGACCTGAAGGGGCTCGTTGCGGGCAACTGGCTCGACAACTCGCGGCTTGGCGAGTTCTGCCGGACGCGGGGCCAGCAGAATCTGTTGGCCGCCATTCAAGCAGGCGAGTCAATTCCCGGCGATGACTTTGGACCAAATCACTCATTCAAACCCGGCTTCATGTGGGACGCCGGCATCGAGCCGCTGATTCCTTTCGGCATTCGTGGGGCCATCTGGTATCAGGGCGAATCGAACGCCGAGACTCCCGCGCGGGTGCGTGAACACGGGCAACTGTTCCCGCTGTTGGTGAATCAGTGGCGAGCGAGGTGGGGACAGGGCGACTTCCCCTTTCTTTACGTGCAGCTCCCGGCGCTAAACCGCCCCGAGTGGCCGTGGTTTCGCGACGGCCAGCGGCGCATGCTGGATCAAGTCAACAACGTCGGCATGGCGATCACGATCGACACCGGTCATCCGTCGAACGTGCATCCCACTTTGAAGAAACCCGTTGGAGAGCGGCTGGCGAAATGGGCGTTGGGGACAACTTATCAATCGAAGTCACACGCGACCTACTCAGGGCCGCTACTTGATGTCGCCGAGCGGGAAGGCGACTCGATGGTCGTCTCGTTCAACCATGTCGGCGACGGTCTGAAGTCAGCCGACGACAAACCGCTGCGCTACTTTGAAATTTCCGGGAAGGACGGTGTCTTTCACCCGGCCAGCGCGAGAATCATTGGCAAAAACACTGTTGCCGTTTCCAATCCCAAGGTTGGCCAGCCACGCGATGTGCGCTACGCATGGCTGCCCTATCCGAATCCCGCGGTCAACCTTTTCAACAGAACCGGTCTGCCGGCATCGCCGTTCACGACCGAGAGCACGGAGACGGTATTCGCCCGACGAACCTCTGCATCAAAACGCCCCAACATTCTGTTCATTGTCTCGGAAGACAACAGCGATCACCTTGGCTGCTACGGCGAGCAGCGTGTCCATACGCCTCATCTGGATGCGCTTGCCGCGGGCGGCGTCCGCTACACGCGAGCTTACGTGCCGTATTCGGTCTGCAGCCCATCACGGGCCGCGTTTCTGACCGGACTCTACACACGGCAGACCGGACACATCGGACTGGCGACCCACCGCTTCTCGATGTACCGCGATTTCAAAACGATGCCGGCGTATTTCCAGCAAGCGGGTTACTACACCGGGTTCCTTGGCAAAACCCACGTCAATCCGGAACGGCTTGTCGAGGACTACGTCGATCACCGCGCGATCAAGGACTCCAACTTCGGCAAAACGACCAGCATCGAAAAGTATGCGGAACAAGCACGGGTTGTGATGCAGAAGGCCGCGGATGCAGACAAGCCGTTTCTGCTGATTATCAATTACGCCGATGCCCACCGCCGTTTTGTTGGAAAGTCAAAGAACGGTTTTCCCACGACCATGGTGGAAGAACCGATTGCACCGTTCCCTTGGATCGGCTCCGACACGCCGTATCTGCGCGAGGAACTGCGAGATTATTTCAATTGCATCAACCGCCTCGATGAGGGCGTTGGCATGGTGCTCGACAAGCTCGATGAAACGGGAACCCGCGATGATACGCTGGTGATCTACATCGCCGACCACGGTGCGGATTTCCCGCGAGGCAAAGGCAGCATCTACGAAAACGGCACACGGATTCCCATGATCGTCAACTATCCGAAGAGCTTTCCCAAGGGAAAGGTCGAGAACAGGATGGTATCGACGACCGATATTCTGCCGACCACGTTGCGTGCCGCCCGCATGCCCATTCCCGACAACCTGCCGGGCTTCGCTCTTCAGGACATCGACTCCGGCAAAGTTCCGCCGCGAAAGTACATCCATACTTTCACCACCGGCTCGTCGCCCAATCTGTTGTACATGCAGTTCGGCATTCGCGACCAGCGTTACAAGCTGGTCTACAACCCGGACCGCGCGCTCAATCGGCTGGGCGAGTCCCGCTATCGCAACAGCAAGCTCCCTGAAGACCAGCACGTGCAGAGCTTCCTGAACCCGCCCGAATACGAACTATTCGATCTGCAGGAAGACCCTCACGAATGGAAGAACCTGGCAGACAACGAGCAGCATCAACCGATCCGACAACGCCTGCTCCAAGCCATGCACGACTTTCAACGCGAGATCAAGGATCCGTTCGCCAGCAAAGAGAACGTCGCCACCTTCATCGCCGAGCAGAAAGAGTACTTGACCAAGCGTTACAAGAGGCCCGACTTCCGCTGGCCTCATCTCGACATGTTCAAAAAGGCTCAGAAAGCGTCCGACGCTGACGCTTCTGTTGGTCAGTAGCAGACATCATGGCCCAAAGGTACTCAACAATCGACGCGTTGCACGAATTCAACAAGGACGGCTTCGTGGCATTTCCACAGTTTGTCGTCGGTGAGGAACTGACTGAACTGATCCAGAATGTGGGGCGTTTCATCAAGGATGTTGTTCCACGATTGCCTGATGAACACGTCTTCTATGAGGACAGGAATGACGCAGCGACGCTGAAGCAAATTCAACAGATGGGCGACCACGATCCGTGGTTCTTTGAGCTGTTTACAAACAGCCGCTTTCGTGAAGTCGCCGAACGTCTGCTCAACGGCCCGGCCGTGCCCAAGAACATGCAGTATTTCAACAAGCCGCCGGGCATCGGCCAGCCCACTCCACCGCATCAGGACGGGTACTACTTCATGCTCGACCCATGCGAAGCCGTGACGATGTGGTTTGCACTGGACGACGTGGATGAGCAGAACGGCTGCATTCGCTACGTCACAGGTTCACACAAGAAGGGCATGCGCAAGCACGCTCGAACCCAGACGCTGGGCTTCAGTCAGGGCATCGTCGATTACCCGACGGTGGCGGACCGGAAAAACGAACGGGTCTTTCCGGCGAAACCCGGTGATCTACTCGTGCATCACGCGTTGACGATTCATCGCGCCGATGGAAACCGCTCCCCCACACACGCGCGACGGGCACTTGGCTTCATCTACTACAGCAAGCGGGCTCGCGAAGACGCCGAGGCCCACGCGGCCTATCAACGCAGACTGGCCGAAGACATGAAGGCTGCGGGAAAGATCTGAAACAGAACCATGGCAAATACCCTACTGATCACGGCCTCCACGCCCCAATTCTTCAGGGCGAGCGGCCTCTACGGTCTCTCCTGACCGAGCAAACTTCACGGTATGCGGCCAGCCGAACACTTCGACTTGGATGGGTTTGCGCTCCTCGTTCATCGGATGAAACTGCAGTTCGATCTCCCGCTTCTTGGTATCGAACAAGATGATGCCATAGCCGTTCAGTCCGTTGCCGGCTCCATACATGGTGACCTTGTTTCCAAAACGATCATGAAACTCGCCGGTATGATCAGGGGCACCGGGCTCTCGATTTTTGCCTGCTTCAAGCGGCTCCCATTTGCGGCTGGCTCTGGAGGAAAACGATGGCAGAGAATAGGCAACGGGACCATCGTTGAAGTTCTCCACACCGTGACGGCCAAGGGTTCCGAGGTGAACGTCGCCGTGAAGCATCACGACCGGAGCATCGCCAATCGCTTTCAGGGCACGGTTTCTGCCGGACTGGGGCCAGCCATTGGAATCGGTGTCAGCAGACGTGGGAGAATACATCGCCACGTGCGCCCAGGGACTTTGTGACAATACGGCGCCGATACCGCCGGATTGCTCCAGTTTTTTCGACCAGCGCGCAAGAAAGGCTTCCTGTTCTTTGCCCAACAGTTGCAGATCCGGACGGTCGAGTTGGGTGCAGTCGTAGTCGGGATCCAGCACCACTTCGATTTGGAAATCGGTCTTGCGCTCCTTGGGCCACCGAAAACCTGGCGGCGCAATGAGTTCTTTGATGACTTCCGAAGGGGCGCTCTTGAATTTCCGATCCTCCAAAATGGCGAAGTGCACACCTCCATATTCCAAAGCGGTGTAGTAAGCCAACACGCCGTCCCCATGAGGCCCCGGATTCACCGGATCGGGCAGATTGCCGGTCTGGGTAAACTCGGCCGCGTTGACCCAATCGGGATGGGTGGGGTAGCCGCCGGTTGTGCGTTTGCCGTTCATCCGCACACCACCTCTGCCCCAAAGATCGTTGGCAAACACATCATGGTCATCGGTGATCATGATCGTGGGACGATCTCTCATCAGTTCGCGGAACGCCTCGCCAAATTTGCGCCATTTTTCGAGGTAGTTTTTCATTCCCTTGGGAACTTCCTCCTTGGTCAACGCGCGAAACGCCGGGCTGCCATAATCGTTCTCGTAAATCTGATCGCCGGAGAAAAACACCAGGTCGGGGTCGTGCGAGATCACTTCAGCAATCGCTTCTTTCCACGGCCACGCGATGTCTTTGTGGCACGAGAGTCCGGCCAGTTTAAGAATGGAACCCTCTTTCGGCTCGGCGCGAAAAGTGCCTTCCCAAGTAGAATCACCGCAGGTCACCTTAAAAAAACTTTTGGTGTGACGCGGCCAAGACTCCATCTCAAACAAAGCGGTCGCAGTGGTGTGATTGACGGGCAGGGAGGCCGCCAACTTCCACTGGCGGCCCCCATCCTCACGCAACCAAAGTTTCACCGTGTCCGGCTCTCCTTGGACCGGGGCTGTCGGATCCGTATCCAAGTGAACCATCAGTTTCATTTTGCCAAGATGCTGGCAGTACTGGGTCCAGAGGACTTTGGAAGCAAGCGCCTGGGGCGTAAAAACGCTCAGGCTAAAGAACAAGCTCAACAACAGAGTCACACGAACTGGGATTCTCATAGGTCGTTTTCTCAACTGCTTGGTCAGACACCGTTTCATCGATCCATCTCTCTTCTCAGACACCGATCGTTACCACGCCAAGATCTTACGTCCCTTTCTACTTCGCCGGACGCAGTCCGAAAACCTCGGATGAAAACCCGACACGTGTGCGAGGGACTGAGATTCGTTCCGTTTCGATCCGTCGTTCACGTGTTTTGAAACGTCGTCTATTCCGACTCGCGAATTTGCCAATCCTGCACTCCCTTCCTTGGAGAATGCGAGACGCCGGCTATAGAATAACCCTTAGTCCGAGCGACAACATCACATGCAACGCTCAGAGCCTCGATCAGAATCAAACCGGGCATAGCTACAACCTATGGTCGTTGGTGAAACCGAACGATTGATCCTTCGGCATTGGAAGGTGTCAGACATTGCGGCGTTTACGGATCTGCTTACTGATGAACGAATCCGGAAGTTTCTTGGCTTTGGTCAGAACGTGACTCCTGAAGCGGTTCAAAACGAATTGGAAAGGAGGATCTTTGAGTGCAAGGAGCGCGGTTGGGGCTCTTGGGCGGTCGTGGACCGTACCACGGAGCTGGTCGTTGGATCCTGTGGATTTGGACAGCACACCTTCCCCATTTCAACTCCTGCTGTTGTATTTCACCACTTCAGTGAAGTAGTGAAGTAGGGCCGGTTCCACCGGCCGAGATTTGTGGCCGGTGGAACCGGCCCTACCGATCGCTGATGTTCGTTAAACGGGACTCGGAGGGTCAGACTGGACGGCCAGAGAATCTGGAAGGCTGCTGAACACGAGCACCCGTTTGATCGAATGAATGAGCCGTACTCGATCAAGCAGCACGTCCCCGTGGCTGGCAACTGATCAAGCCTTCAGCTTCGGGTAGCGGAACTCGCCAAGAGTTTCGGGCCGAGATTCACCGAAAGTCTTGGCGACTTTCGCTACCAACCAAGAGCGATTCCCTTCAGGTCTGAGGCATTGCCGCGGATACTGCGAAAACTGGGTCGAAACGTCGATTATGACTGCTCCGGTTGTTTGTGATTTGTCGATAAAAGCGGAAGAGGTGCCGACGGAGCGAATCGATGACTAGCCGAGCTGAAAATAATCATACGAAGCTGAAAAGAGTGGGCAATGTGGCGACCACCGCCGCGAAGCACGCTATCACGATCACGACTCGCGTTCAGGATATCAAGGAACTGGGCGTGATCGCGGCCGGGGGGACCGCGGCTGTCTCGGCGACCGGAGTCGGATTGGTGATCGCCGGCGGTGTTTTGCAGGTGATCGGGGTCGGGAAGAACACCGTGTCCGCCGTGAAATCTCATCGCCACATGAAGGGGCTGGAGGATATCCAGTCCAGGGCGTCGGCGCTGGGCTGTGAGTGCGGTGGGGAAGCGATGCGGCACCAGGCGATCGTGGCCAGCATTTTGCCTTACTTGATCGATCAGAAGAAGACGAAACGAGATCGCCGAGTTCAAAAGGCTATTCCCTGCGTGGGACTGTTGGAATCGATTCGCGCTGTCGGCAATTGGGCCTGGAAAAAGCACAAAGGTGAACTCGGCAAGAAACGAACTTTCTTTGCCGAGGTTTTGGCGACTCACCTGACCATCGGCGATTGTCGGCTTGCCGAAGAAGTCGTGGTGGAACTGTACGACGAAGAATCGATGGTCTGGATTCGGGATTGTTGCGAACCGAACGTGGCGACCGAGTTGCTGGCGGCGAAAATGAAATCGGTTTGATTCGTTACTCGGAGCCGGAGACTTGGCTGACAATCTCCGGTGGCGGTACTTCCAGCGGCACGTTGTCGGATTGGCAGTTGCAGGCAGTAGCGTCGACCGGTCCGCCGCAAGCGTCCAAAGCGAGCCTTGCTAGTCGCCGCGCTTTCGAACTTGGTTCTAGCCAACAATTGGGACCGCTCTTTTCAAAGACCATCGTGGTCAGCTTGGCACGAATCGCCGGGCTGCAGCAGCCGCCCAAGCAGTCGTTGCATCCGACTTCGCAGCTGCGCCGTGACCGCAAGACGGCTTCGATGGCAGCGATGCGAACGTCGGAGGAAACATCGTCCAAGGCGGCAAGCAATCCCTCCTCGACGTGCGGGTTGGTAGCGCAATCTTCGCCAGCAAGAATCGCGATCGCTTTGACCTTGGCTGCCTTGGCCGCTTTGGCCTTTTGAGTTTTGTGGGCGCCAGCGACCGCGGGTGATGGCGAATCGGCGCTGGCGGGATGCGAAAGGGGCAGCGCCAGAGGCTTGGGTTCCAATGCCGGAACGGCGATCGCGGCCTTTTCACGAACCACCTGGCAAAGCAACACGGTGCGCCGGATGACAACGTCGGCTCCCAGAAAACGGGGCAGGGTCATCGGCGCCGGCTTCGCTTCCACCGGAATGCCGTGGCTGCGGGGAACATGATTCTGCGCGGATCGGTCCAACGCGGCAAGGCTTGCGCATCCCGTCCCGCCGAAAATGCAAACCAGCGCGACCATCGCTAGGAGCGCCGGGTTCGTTCGGTTTGTTTTCGGTGGATGTGGCTGTGTTGTTTTCATCAGTCAATTCGTATCGTTGGAACGGTGGAGGGTTCCGGCGGGGTCACGGCAATGCGAACACGCTTGCGATGCCGCATGCCTCGGAACAATCCTTCCACCTGCAATTCGTAATCGCCGGCGGTGACTTTGGGAAAAACAAAATGTCCCTTGGAATCAGTCAGGGCTTCCAGCGGCGGTGGTTGCGGCTTGTCTTCTTTCGCTTCCTTCGCCTCATCTTCTTCCTCCGCCTGCGGCACGAGCGCTACCTTCATCCCTGCCGCGGGCAGCTTGACGTAAGCCACGCTGCCTCGCACGGCCGTTGACTCTTGGCGACGAAGAGCCGCCAGCTGCCCGGCGGTTTGAACGGCCACCGAAACGGCATGGACTTTGCCAGGATTGCCCGCGGCATCGGTGGGCCGCAAAAGGAGCGGATGTTTTCCTGGGACCAGGCCATCGGTAGGCACCTGAACCATCCACCAGCCATCTTCCAACCGTTGGCCGACGATCTGTTTGACGTCGGGAGTGAATTCGAGTTGCCCAGCCGTGGCCCAACCGGCGGCCAGCGAAGCAGCTCCGCTCAATCCCGCGTCGTTGATTTTGACTCGTGCTGCGACAGCCGTGCCCAAGACGGCCGGCAACGGCGAAACGATTTGAACGTCCTGAGTTTCGGGTGGACTGCCGTCAAACACAACCGCCAGCGGCCGGCTCCAAGTGACCGCGTTTCCTCGTTGCAATCGCGCGATCAACTGACTGCGGCGGTCGCGGATCCATCCAACCGGCACCGGCATGTGATGAGGAGCAACACGACTGCTCAGTCCGATCTCACCCTGTTCACCGATTCCATTCCACGTGAATCCGATCGCTACCGGCGTTGTCATCGTCACCGCCGGTTCGTCTTGCAAGTAGCGATCACCGTTGAGATCCAGGCCGAGCGTGACGGTGTCTTTTCCATACCGAAAGATATGGTCGGTCACGTCGACACCAACCTGTGCACTGATCGGACTCTGCCCGTTCTTGGCAACGATTTCTTTGGCTGGTTGCAGGATCGAGACCGAAGCGTGATTGTCGACTGGTTGGATGTCGCTGCTGCTACGATCGGTCGGTATGCGATAAACAAAGGCGCTGGGCCAGCCGTCGACGTGGATTCGCAACGTGACGGGGCCGGTGGAAGCATCGGCGGAGCTGAACTTTTTGGTCTTTTGTTCACCCGGCGGAAGATGGATGTCTCCGCGAGCGACGATTCGGCTGGCATTGTCGCGAAGTTCAACTTCGGCACGAGTCGACTGGTCGCTGTGACGCGGACCACCGATCTGGGCCGCTGGATCGCGGAGCGTGACGGTGGTCACCTGGGCAGCGTGATCAAACGCAATTTGGGGAGCGACCAGCGCCGAGGGACGAAACACTGTGGGGCTGAGATCAATCCATTGAACGATCTGCCGATCCAGGTCGGTGACTTCGCAAAACAGCCAGCGGACAGGTGTTGGCGGCTTCTTGGGATCCACTTTCTGAGGTTTGAATAGGACTTGTGCCACGTTGTCGAAACGGACCGCTAGTTTGGGATGGCTAGCCAGTACGGTCGGCGGAGGCTGTTGTGAGTACCACCGATCTGCTCGCGTTTTGGACATTGCCGGTGGCGGGGAAACGGAAGTGGTTGACCACGCCAACAGGCGAACTTGAACGTTTTGTGTTGCTCGATCGAGCGGTTCTAACAACAGGTTTCGGAACTCGGTTCGATTGGGGTGCATCGTCCACGATTCCTCAGCGGCACCGTCAGGTCCGGCAAGTTCGACTCGAGCGATAGGCGGTAGCGGCATTTCCAGCGGCACACTAGCGCGATAGATACCGCGCGGCGTGATCCAGCGAACGTTGACCGCGGTTTGTTCAAACGTGTTGTCGGCCGTTCGTCGCAAATCGACGTGCAGCTGCGTTTGCTTCTCTGCGGAAAGACGTTGCGGTCCAGCTGGCAGCTGGGGCGTCGCCAATTCGCGGTAAGCCTGGTCGCTGACTCGGCGTACATCGAACGGTTGCGGCGTGTGGTTTGAATCGATCGTGACGTTCTTGGGATCCAGCTCGATTTCTAATCGGCCGGCGATCGTGGTGTCGGACAGCTTGCGGACAACGATCTCCAGTGATGCAGTTTCCGCCTCGGCAAGTGAACCGTGGGCCACCACGTCGATCTGAAAATCTTGCGCCGGATGGTCGATGATCGTTTCGCCAAGTGACATCGACAGACGCCGACAACGGTCGGCGATCTGCGCCAATCTTTTACGTTCATCCGCCGTGGCGTCGGAACAAAATCGAGTGGTGTCGGCCGCAATCTCCCGAAGCATTTTGGTGGGCCAAGAAGGTTGCCCTGAATCTTCAGCCAGGCGTTCTACGCCTGGCTGAGCAACCGCGCGTGTCGCTTGTTGAAAGGCGGCGATGGCGGTACCGATGTTGTCGCCCGAGGAAGAATTGATCAGCACGTTGCTTGCCAGCTGTGCCGCAGCGCGAAGGTTCTTCACGGCCTCTGCGTCACCATCATCCGACTGCAACTCGACCGCCAGAGCCGATCGGGTGATCCGAATTCGCGTGACATTGACGCAGCGATCTGTCGGTCCAAATTGCGCCGACTGCATCGACGCCGGATCGGGATCCAACCACTCCGACTTCATTTGCAAAGCAGAATGAGCAGCGGCGCTGCGATCGACGATCGAATCCACCAGTGATTCGCATTCATGAATCGATTCAGCATTTCCTTTGCGGAGCCAGTGGGAGAGCGCCAAGGTATCTTGAAAAAGTTTGCTGGCGACGTCATCGCTGGACGAACGGGATCGAACTGGCGAAGCAACCAGGCGAGAAGTTTGCCGTCGGATCTGGTCGCAAAGTCGCTTTGCCTGCAGGATCGCATCGGCTTCTTTCTGCAACTTGGTGTATTGGCGAATCGCCTCTTCCACGCGAACGCGAACGTGCTGGGAATGGTTGCTGCGAACCGGGCTGGTCAAGCTTCGCTCGGCATCAAGCCGCGTCCACTGCACCGATTCCCAGCGCTTCGGAAACCATCGACGCGTGATCGGCTGGGCGGCCAAACGATTCGCCAGCACTCGGCATCGAATCAAGTCTTGCTTCGCCGACCAATCGACGTTGGAATCCAGCACCACTCGCGTCCAGTTGACTTCGTCCCAGGAAGTGCTGGCGACCATCGGCGTGGCAAGCCAATCGATGGCCGACTCTTCCAAAGACTCGGCGTTCAAAAGGTCGAGAAGTTGTTGTTCGATTTTCTTGGCATCGGAACATCGCCTGGTTTCGATCCCCGCTTCTGCCAGAGCAAGGGCGGCGGCGAGCGTGGGGGCGGTGACTTGATATTCCGCAGGTTTCCGCTGATCGCCAGGAGATTCGCTTGGCGATTCTGAAGAGCCGGCGGTGACCAGATCACCAGGTTCTTCCGGTTCGGGCGATTCTGGCGTTTCGGCGTTGACAACCGGCGTCAAGGCGACGCGTTGCCAATGGGATGTCGCCGTGGTCGAAAGCAGTTTGGGAGCCGGACCGCGATCATCCTTGCCGGTTGTTGTGGTCCAACGGATCAGTTCGCCGGCAGAAATGATTTTGTCCTGGTTCGTATCTGCCTGTTCGCCGAATCCGTCGATCAGTCGTTGGCTGATCTTCGCAACCGTATCGGACTCGGCTTCATCTCCAACCGTAAAACGGTTCAACACCACCGCCAATTGGCTTTGTTGGAGCTGACGTAACGTGCGATCGATGGCTTGTTCGAATCGCCACGCGGTGATCTCGGGCAGGTGTCCGATCGGTACTTGCTTCGTTTCCAACAGATGAATCACCACCACGGCGGGCGAATCGGATTCACCGACGGCTTGCAGCAGGCGACAGACATCCAATGATCGCCAGCGCCCCGTCAGTGGAGAATGTTCGGACACCAATAAAGCTCGATGCTTGTCGGCAGCGGCGATTCCCACGGCGTGAATCAAGGTGTGCTGCCCTGGCTGACTTCGCAGCCCCAACCAGGATCTTCTTGCATCGGTGAGGGCAGTTCCTAGGGACGATTGGGTTTCGATTCGCGCGGCGGGGAACTTTGTTGCGACGTCACGAAAGCGATCCAGCGAGGCGGCGGCAACCGTCTGCAGGTGGGCCTTCGACGGTTCGTCGCTTTTCTGAGAAATGGCGGGACCGATCGATACGACGGTCAATGCGGGAGTACGAAGCGGCCGCCAGGCAACCAGAAAGAAGACCACGATCACGACGGCGACCAGCGCGGCACCGATCAGTCGACTGCGCAGCGACCAACTTCCCCCGGTCGCGGTTTGGCGCCAACTCTCCAAACGCAAGTGGTTGGTTGTTGGATCGGCTAGTGGTCCTGTTTGTGGCATCCTTGCCTTGATATTCGATCGAGAAAAACAGTCGGTTAGTCGCCAATCATCACGGTCGCTGCACCGGCAACAATTGTTCCGCCATGTTCGGTCGGGTCACTGATTCGAACAGCCGGGTTGCCGCCGATCAGCACGGTGGCCGAACCGACGATCAACGAATCGGGGCTGCCGACGCAGGTCACTTCGTCACCGACGCAGGCAGCGGGAAGTCCTTCGATCAACACGGTCGGCGCGCCGGGGCCGGTGATCGGACCTCCCACGTGCGGAATTGTCCCGGTGACTTGAGAACAGGTGTGCATGTCAGACAACCGTGCTGCCGGTGGCATCGTCCGTCTCCTCGGTGGGGGTTTCCATGTTGGCCAGCGATTGGCGGCCGGCATCGATCCAGCGTTGGATGGCCGAAGACCGATCCTGCTGGCCCGCAAGCGCCCAGCGAATCGAAGTCAACACCGCGATGGCTGACAAATGTGGCGGCGGCGTGATGACAGGCTGACCGTCGGGGGCAAGGCTTCCGCCGCTGTAGACGACCGCTTCGGCAAGCCACTGCAGACGCTTGGAAGGAGCTGCGGCGGCGAGCGATCGGTGCACTTGGCGGCGATCGGTTTGCTGCCCGGATTCGATCCAACGCCAAATGTCGCTCGTTAGTGGCTCCGATTCGTCTTGGTCGGCACACGGAGACGTGGCTGCCCAGCGAACCGCTTCTGCAACCGGAAGAATGCCAGCGATGAACCGCAACGCGTCGTCGTCAAGTTTCGCATCGACGAGGCGTTCCAGGAATTGGACCCTTTGGTCGGGCGAAACCGCCAGCGCCGCGGCATCTTTGGAAAGGGCCATTTTCTTCACCACGTCGGCGATCGCCTCCGAGTGATCTAGCGAAACATCGGCGGCATCGGCTCGACAACAGCGGTCGGAAGAAATCTCAGCCGGCGCAATCTCAGCCGACCAAACCACTGCGAAGTGGGTGCACCCAGCAACAAACTGCATTGAATCATCGCGCTGGCCAGAAATCGACAATTGATTCACCGGGTTGCCATCGACGACCAACGAGTGCTGCTGGTCCAAAACTTCGACCAAGGCATCGTTGCCGCAACGTACAACGAAATGTTCCTGCGCAAGCGACGCATCTTCGGGAAAACTCATCTCCACCCACTCGCTGCGACCGACCCGGGCCTCTTGGCCGGCGCGCAGCAGCATGCGGCGATCGGCAGCAGCACTGTGGGCGGTCAGTAGCAATGGCATCGCAGGTCACTCTCCCCGAATCAGTTGATTTGTACCAAAGCGCCTTGGACCGTCAGGCTGCCGTCGGATTGCAAAGTCGCCGAAGCGCCGCCGCTAAGTTGCATGGCGGCATCGGCCTGGGCATTGACCTCCGGGGCGCCGATGTTGGCTTGGGCATCGGCGTTGATGTCGATCTGAGTCGACTGGATGGTGATGCCGGAGGGTTTGATTTCGATGACCGATTCACCGCACTTCAGCGTGATCGAAGTCTGCGCTTCGATCGTGACGGCACCTTGGTTGGCGGTGATATTCTGGTCACCACTTTCGATCACGAGTGTGTCGTCGCCGTCGTGGATGGTGGTCGATCGATTGTTTTGGATTTCGACGATCTGGCTACCACTTTCGCTACCGATTCCGACCAGCAGGGTTTGGTCATTGAAGATCTCGATGGCCTGATCGCCGCTGTCCTGTTTCTCGAACCCCACTTTCAACGAATCGTTGTTTTCGACAACCCGTTGAAAGTCGCGTTCGCTGTGCAGGTAAATCAATTCGGCGTCTTTGGTGTCGTCGAACGTCAGCTCATGAAAAGACTCGACATCGCCCTCTTTCGTACTATGCGTTCGAAGCACCGTCTTGGCCTGTCCGTCGGCCAAATCTTCCGGCGGCATTCGATCGGCGTTGAAAACGCGTCCGGTCACGATGGGGCGATCGACGTCGCCGTCCAGGAATTCGACAATCACCTCCTCGCCGACCCTGGGAATCGAAACGGCGCCCCAGCCTTTGCCGGTCCACGGCTGGGTGACACGAATCCAGCACGAACTGTTGTCGTCGTTTTGGCCGTCCATGTCCCAGGCGAATTGAACCTTGATGCGGCCGTAGCAGTCGGTCCAAATCTCTTCGCCATCGGGCCCAACCACCGTCGCAATCTGGGGACCGGGCATGATCGGCCGCTGGGTCAACAGCGGTGCGCGAAACGCGGTCGCCGACGACTGCACGGCGAGTTTCGAAGAAAACTTGAATCCGCCGCTACCGCCACTGCCAGCAGAGATTCGTGGCGCCGACGCGGAGGTCTCTGCCGCCGTGATCAGATATTCCTGGTTCACTTCGTCGCGAGGATGGTCCGTGATGGTCAACAAAGCACCGCTGCTCAAACCGGGCACGCTGGCATCGACCGTCGCTCTCTGCTGATTCGCGCTGGCTGCCTCGGTACGAACGCGGGCATAGTGCTGGCCGTCGTCGGTTTCAAAGTACCGGCCGGGAAATTCGTACCACTGCCATTGGCTGGCAGTTTCCGACGCGTTTTGGCGAACGGTCATTTCGGCGCGAGGTTTTTGGAAATCGTAATCGCGCAGCACGTAAGACGCCGTTCCGAATTGCCGCTCGCAAGTCCACTGTGAAACACAGGGCTCGGCACCATCGGCTATCACCTGGTGATAGGGAAGCGATTTCATGCCCTCGGCCGGTTGATGGGCACTGACGTCATCGCACAGCACCAAAGTGTGTTTGTCCTCGGAGTGTTCGAAGAAGTAGTAGATTCCTTCTTCTTCAAAAAGCCGGCTCAGGAAATGAAAGTCGGATTCACCATACTGCACACAATAGGATCGTTGCCGATAGGTTTGCGTGAGTCGATCATCCAGTTCGCCAGTAAACCCACGAGCCTCGATGACCGCCTTGGCGATTTCGACCGCCGTTTGTTGCTGAAAAATCTGCGATCCACCAACATGCTTCAACAAACCGATCCAAGGCACCAGCGTGGCGCGGTAACCATACAAGCCGCCAACCAAACCGACTTGCCCGAATTCGGAGACGTAGCCGTGAAGGTAGGCTGGGCTTTGGTCCGCTTCGCCGATGCGAACCGACATCGGTTGTCGCAGCACATCCAGCGGATCGATGTCGCCATCGTCGCTAGAGAGTTCCAACGACGCCACGAACGGTCGTCCAAGTTGCTCGGTCCAGGTGACTCGCAATAGCGCGATGCCGTCGTCGCCAAGTGGCGACGAAACAGCGAGTGGTCGGCTGGTTTGGGTGACGGCCATGGCGTCCCACCTGTCAAACGAGGAACTGGCAGTCGACCAAATGCGATTTCGGCGACCGGCTGTACACCCACGCGTTGCGGCCCAAGGAACCTTGGCGTCCCAGCGACATGCGAGGTACCGTCTGCCGATCCAGGATCAGGCGGACTCGGCAGTCGATGCCCGGATCAAGGTAGCTACGAAGCAACTCGCGCAAGTTTTGGTGAAGCGAACCGCCCGGCAACAGACGGCGGAACATCGAAAACACAATCGGCCCGATTTTTAGCTCGATCATCGAACGCCGGTCGGCCACCCGGCTGCCCAACACGACGCTGCGGCCAAGACGCCCGCCCCGGCCCGCCGGTGACTGCGCCGATTCGCTGCGGATCGGCCTGCCAGTGGATATGTCGCCAAGAAGCGTTCGGTCTTCCGGTTGCAATCGAAGCAGCCGTAGCACAAAAGAACGGACTTTGGCATCGGCTCCCAACGCCGTCGTCACCACCGCCTCCAATCCCTCGGCGTTGCGATGCATCGGACCGAAGCGACCAGTGAAATGCCAGCGCGTTTCCTGTAGCGCCGACGCGGAGAGGTGTTTTGAATTCGAATTTGAACTTGAATCTGGCTGCACCGATCCGTCGGCAAGAGGCATGGCTCCCGACAGGGCACTCAGGTAGACGGCAAAGCGATCTTCATGGGGACGATCGCGTTGGATCGCGCCACGGCTGCTACTCCACGCCCGATAGAACAGCATTGCCATGCGATGATGAAACAGATTCAAGAACGACTGAAGCGTCTCGTCGTTTTCGTGGCGAACCTGGTCCCTGACTTGCTGAGTCATGTGCAGCGGCAACGGTCCGCCGGGTCCGAGCAATCCGAAAAAACGTTGAACCAGGCAAGCCGTTCCATCCTCTTCCAAATCGATTTGATCGATCGTTGCCGGCGCGAAATCAAGAGCGGCGGCCTGACCGATTCTGACCCTCTCCTGCTGCGCTTGTTGGGCATGCCCCAGTCGTGGCAGGTCGCCGGCAAGTGACTCGACGCGGCGCAGAGCTTGAAAGAAGTCGAACTGATTGGCCGAACCACTCAATTCGGCGGCCAAACGATCTGCCCCATCGTGTTTTTGCTTGCTTGACGGTTCTTTGATGTTTGACATCGCCCTTGCCTCAAACCAACGGTCCGCTGCCAACACGCACAGGCCAACGATGGACGGGGCCGCGACTTGGAGTATGAATCGAAGTCTGGGTGAAACTATTCAGTGTCACGAACCTGGCGATGAACCGGTCCAAAACGCTTCCCAACAAAAATGCACCGCCTCCTTCGAAGGCCGACTCATCCATTTCGACGGCAACGTGAACGCCGCGGCCGTGAACGATCGGGCCGTCGAAGGGCAATTGGCGCGTGACCAGTTGGTTTTGAACCGACAAAATGCCGTCCACTTGCCGTTGAGTCCAAGGCGCCTCAGGCGGACAATACAGGTAGAGCATTTGTCGCAGCAGCGTCGCGGCGGCACGACTGGCCGTATCCTGCTGATCCGAGTCGTCATCGGACACCTGGTGTGGGCAGCAAAGCGACAAAAAGTTGGAAGTCAAATGGTTGACCAGCCGCCAACAGGTCTCGCCGTCGTCGGATGTCAGCGGCACACGAGGCGGCGTCGGACCGCTCAGGCATTCCACCGCCGATACCGGTCCGGGACCGTCCATTGTCAGCGCGTCGCGCCACCCCGATTCTGGTTTCAACAGCGAAAGATCGCGATTGGTGCAGTAAACGATTGACGACAGCTGACGAATTTGATGGCGGAAAGGATGTTGCTGCGAATCGGTAAGCGTCACGAAAACCTCGGTACCCAGATAGGGTGACCGATGACCGTATTCACGTTGGTTGGTCGAAGGCTGGCGGGGACGACGATCCAGGGTGTAGTACGCTGCATGCTTCTGCCGCGCCGCCATGTTTGCCGGCGGTGCGTAAAGCGGCAAAAACTCGATTTCTTGTTGTGGCGTTTTTCCATGCCCAAACAACTGTTCGATCGACCAGATCTCAAAGTCCATCGGACGACTTCGGTCGACCAGCAGATGATGCTCAGGGTTGGTATCGGATATCTGAACCCGATCGGCCCGTTGCTTGAACAAGTTGACAACGGGAACACAATGCAAGGCGAGATGTTCGCGGTGAAGCCGGCCGGAGAGTTCTCGGTCGACCGTGTCAAAACCGATGACGATTTCAAGTTGCTTTCCGGCTGCCGAGGCGACCGAAGGCTGCAATCCCGACAAGTTGACGAAGAGAAACTTTTCGGGAAGCAGGAAGTACTCCTGCAACAACCGGTATCCGCTGAACGAACGTGGTTCGCCCGGCAACAACGACTCGTCCGTTTCGAATCCTCCGGCAACCAGCGAGGATGAATCGATCTTCTGCCAACGGCCTTGATCGCCCTGGCCGGCACAGATCACTCGCGTGTGGGCGACCAACAGTTCCAGCAACTGGTGAGCCACCTCGCCGCCGCGCAGGTGAATCGGAAGTTTTTTTAGCGACAGCGCCGACATCGGCAGCCCGGCGGTCGTCTGCAGAGTGATCCGCAAGCAAGATCGCACACCCGCCGCCGTGACCATATCCGGTAGGGGTCGCGAATGGGTCGCATCGCGGTCAAGCAATTCCACGTCGACGACGCGAATCGGCCACAGGTCAAGATCTTGAGTCGTCTCGAAACGGCAGGGCGTCGGAAACTGGTTGCTCGACGGTCCTTGCAACCGCGAACCGCGAGGCAAGCGGTAGCCGCCGGCCAGCGAACCCTCGTCCTCGTCCGGCTCGACTTTTACGATCGCCGCGGAGGGAATCGGTCGGGTGTAATGCGGATAAATCGACTCCAACAATCCTCGCGTCAGCTGTGGGAATTCCGAATCGAGCCGCCGATGAACGCGGGCGGCAAGAAACGCGAACCCTTCCAACAACCGTTCCACGTACGGATCGGCGCAGGAAAACTCGTCCAATCCCAACCGGCCGGCGACCGCTGGATACTCACGAGCAAACTCGCTTCCGAGTTCACGGAGGTAGCCGAGTTCGCGGTTGTAGTGGTCCAGGAATTGGGCTTCCATGCGATCGGTCACCGTGGTGAATGTCGAAAACTGTCGGCCGACTTGTCCCAAGTCGGCGTTTCCTGGCCTACACGAGGCTTTGCCCAAAAAAGGGGTCTGACCCTTTAGAAGGCGGCGATTCTTGTTGACGATTATTGTGCTCGGAGAGGGTCAGACCCCTTTTTTGAGCAAAGCCCCTCCTCGAAACTGCCCTCAAGCGGCGCTTGGTCGACCATCGACCGAGCAATGGCCGCTACCCAGGCAAATCGAGACTCCCATCGCGAACGACTCCAAGGCATCTTCGGGTCCAAACAACGCTTCGATCTCAACGCGTACATCGTTGCGTGCTGGAGAACCCACGCGGCACGAAACCGATACGCTGTCGGGATGCAACCTCGGCTCGAACCGTCGGATGATTCGCGCCAGCGTTTTCTGCAGCTTGCCGGTATCGATGCTGCTGGCGGTCGTTCCCGAAAGATCGGGAATGCCGTAATTCAGCACACTCGATTCAACCAGCGGCCACGCCTTCAGCTCGGCCTCCGACATCATCTGCCTGGTTCCCAACAGAGCCAGCAGGTCACGTTCGATCTGGGCTCGCAGAATCGACATCTGTCTTGCCCGCCTGCGACGGTTGATTTTCAAACCGGGCGAAGCGACACCGGGGGCACCCGAAACGGATGATACGTCGGAATCGTCGCTGCTGATCAAACGATCCAGCAGCGACGAAGTAGGACGATCAACTTGGGAATCGGCTTGCATGCCGTCACGCTACGCTGCCGAGGCACTCAACAGGTTCCAGCCCTTGGGCGACGCTTTGGTCGCTTTTTCGCCGGTGTACTGAGTGTAAGCGAGTTGAATCTTGGTGAAGTTCAACGTGAAGCTTTCACTCGGTTTGTCACCGACCGAACCGCTGTGGGAATAGCTGGTCACGATCGGGTCGGTCAACGTGACGACCAGGTAAACCTGCGGATTTCCCTCGCTGTCGGTTTGCAGATAGGTCAGCGTGGCCTCTTCCAGGCTGGCGCCCGAGACGCTTTGCATGAACAGCTCGGTCGACGCGATGTCGAATTCTTTCGCACAATTGACTTCCGAAAAAACGGGCGTGCCCGTTTCGCGAGCTTCGCTGCCGGCGGCAACCGAAACCATACGCGAAGCGCTGAACGAAGTTGACAACAACTTGATCTGGCCCTCGAAGCCAGCGGCGGTCGCGTCGCCTTTGATTTCCTTCTTGAATTTCAACAGAATCATCAGTGTACTCCCTGCGAATGTTTACGATTGAGGTAAGACCGCGACAAAACTAAGCGGCCTTGGCCGAGGGCAACTTGCTAACCAGGCGGAGCGAGACGGTCAGTCCTTCCAACTGGTAGTGGGGCCGCAGGAAGAACTTGGCGTTGTAGTAGCCGGGGTTCCCTTCGACCTCTTCGACCACCACTTCCGCACCGGCCAGCGGACGTCGCGCCTTGTCCAATTCGGACGCGGTCGCAGGGTTGGTGTCGACGTATTGGCTGATCCAGTTGTTCAACCAGATTTGCATGTCGTTTCGTTCTTTGAACGATCCCACTTTGTCCCGCACGATGCACTTCAGGTAGTGCGCGAAACGGCAGACCGCGAACAGGTAGGGCAGACGTCCCGACAAACGAGCGTTGGCGGTCGCGTCGTCGTCTTCAAAGATGGCGGGATTGTTCAGCGATTGGGCGCCGATGAAGGAGGCCAGATCGCTGTTCTTGCGGTAAACCAACGGCATCAATCCGTTCTTGGCCAGTTCCGCCTCGCGACGGTCGCTGATCGCGATCTCGGTCGGGCACTTCATGTCGATCCCGCCGTCGTCGGTTGGGAAAGTGTGGACCGGCAGTTTTTCCACCGAACCGCCCGATTCGACGCCGCGAATTCGCGAGCACCAACCGTGCAGTTTGAAGGACCGATTGACGTTCACCGCGAACGCGTAAGCCGCGTTGGCCCAAACGTAACGGCTGTGGTCCGGACCGGCAGTGTCTTCCTCAAAAGCGAACTCCTCCACCGGATTGCTCGCTGCCCCGTAAGGTTGACGCGCCAAAAACCGCGGCATCGTCAAACCGACGTAACGCGAATCTTCGTCATCTCGCAGCGATCTCCAAGTAGCGTATTCGGCGGTTTGGAAGATCTTGGTCAAATCGCGCGGGTTGGCGAGTTCCTGCCAGGAAGACATGTGCATCAACGTCGGGCTGGCGGCGGTGATGAAAGGTGCGTGGGCAGCGGCGGCGACTTTCGCGATTTCGCCCAACAGCTCCAGATCAACTGGCGTGTGGTCAAAGTTGTAATCACCGATCAACGCACCGTAGGGCTCACCACCGAACTGCCCGTACTCTTCTTCATACAGCTTCTTGAAGATCGGGCTTTGATCCCAAGCGGTCCCTTTGTACTTCTTCAGCGTCTTGTGAAGATCCTTCTTGGAAATGTTCAACACCCGAATCTTCAACATCTCGTCGGTCTCGGTATTGTTGACCAGGTGGGCCAGACCGCGCCACGCCCCTTCCAACTTTTGAAACGCATCGTGATGCAAAATCTCGTTCATCTGCTCGCCGATCTTACGATCGATCTCGGCGACGAGCGCCTCGATGGTTTTGATCGCGTCGTCGCTGACGACCAGGTCGCTGGTCACCAGCTGTTGGGCAAGCGTATTGACCGCCGTGGCGACTGCCTGAGTCGCTTCGCTGCTGCGAGGCCGAAACTCGGCATCGATCAACGCGGCCAGGTTGTCCAGGGTCACGGTTTCGGCAGCTTCGGCACTGGTCGGTGTCGTATCCGATTGGGTGTCACTCATCCTTGAATTCCCCGCTGGTTGTGATGTGTCTTTGTTTCGGTGTTGATGATGGTTTTAATTGAACTGGCAAATGACATTTGCGGCGATTGTCGGTCGCTTGGGAGCTCTACGCTGCCTCGGCGTCGGGCTCGGCCGATTCAACTTCCAGTGGCTTTTCGGCGAGTTCCTTGAGCAGTGCTGGATCGCTGATCAAGCGAGCGACCAATTCCTCGGCACCCGTTTTGCCATCCATGTAGGTGGCCAGTTGTGCCAGTTGGGTGCGAGCGTTCAGAAGCTTATCCAGCGGTTCGACTCGCTGAGCAACGCGGCCGGGCTCAAAGTCGTCCATCGACTCGAAGGTCAGATCGACGCTCAAGTTGCCTTCGCCGGTCAGCTTGTTTTCCACTTGGAACGCAGCGCGAGGCTTCATTGATTTGAGCCGGTCGTCAAAATTGTCGACGTCGGTCTCCAAGAATTTTCGATCAGCGACGTCGCCAAGTGGCTCGGCGGGATCTCCGGAAAGATCGGCCAACACACCCATCACGAACGGCAACTGCACCTTCTTCTCTGCCCCGTACGTCTCCACGTCATACTCAATCTGAACACGTGGTGGGCGGTTGCGCGAGATGAATTTTTGACTGCTCTCGGACATCAAGTTACCTTTCAATACAGACGACGGTTGGTAAGCGATACGCAAACATGGCGATCCGTGTTATTCGTCGGTTTCGCCGGATAGATTTTTTGCCTGCACCAAAGCGTCGGGCGCCAAGTCGCGCAGGATGTCAACAAAATCTTGATTGATCAGCCGCTTTGCACGGCGCAACAACAACGGCACGGGACTGGAGGGTTCGTGTCGTTCGAAGTAACGCGTTGCTGCAGAGATCACTTGGGCAGCCTCGTCGCGCGATTCGACGCGGATTTTGGACAGGCTGGTGATCGACTGATCGACGGTCTGGTGTTCCCACTGAGTGACCGCTGGATCGTCGGCCGATTCGGCAGCTGCCACGCTGGAGACGACCGAGTCGGAGGCCGACAAGCGAGCGCGAAGGTGTTCCTTCAAAACGCCGCTGCAACCCGATAGCTGTTCGACGAGTGCGCCGGCGTCCCAAACTCCCTGGCCGGCTGTTTGTTCCAGAAAGCGAACCGTTTCCGCCAAAGCCAATTCGGCTCGTTGAGCCGTTTCGTATCGCTGGCGAAGTTCGGCCAGCGAAAGACTCAGGAAAGCCGCCTCGATTTCCATCGGTGTGGGGCGTTCCGTTTTGGGTGACGGGTGGGCACTGCCTTGAGCCCACTGAACATCTTCCAGCCGAACGGTCACGTGCGGTGGTGCTTCCACCAGCGGCATTCTGGCAATCAAAACGGGCAGCCGGTCCGATTCGCAAAGCCGCCCCAAGGCGTTGATACGGACAAAAGAATCGTTGCCGTCCTCTTCTTCCAATTGAGGATGAACATCATCCCAAAACTGGCAAACCCAGTGTTGAAGCAGCTCCAAGCCTCCCGCCAAACCGGGCAAACCTTCGCTGCAGGTCATCAGTTCCACAAAGACCACCGCCAGCCGCAGATCGCGTGTTTCACAAGCCAGCTGAGACGCCAACGGGCTGATGGCTCGCCAATCGGGCGGCTGTGCCGCGACGATCGTGTTGCCGTACTGCTGTTCGCGAGTCCCCTCGGCAAGCCGTATCATTTCCACAAAACGAGGGTCATACTCAAGATTCGCACCCGTGGGGGAATCCGAGGAGACCGGCGTGAGTAATTCTGGATACGTGGCTTGGGACATTTCGATCGTTAAAACGGAGATTGCGCGGCACCACCGTCAATAGGCCTTAACGGATAAATCGACTAGCAAGATTCCACGGGTCAATCCGATTGACGACTTTCCCAAAATTCTTTCGCCCAGAATCACAATTCGGTGGGTGGCACTTTCTGAAATCAGGCTGCTCAACCAAGCCCGGAGAATCACAATTCGGTGGGTGGTACTTTCTGAAATCAGGCTGCTCAACCAAGCCCGGAGGGCTGACACAGGCTTTGCCGGCGGTGAGAGCCGCCGGTTCGCGAGACACTCATCATCGGTAGCCACGAAGTGGCGACACAAATGACGCGAAAGCCGTCAAAGGGGCTTCAGCACAGAACAGCGATCTGAGTGAAATCGACTGATAGGCTTCGAGAGCATCCAACAATGCTGTTCATGACCGTGACCGGCTCAGTCATGCGAAACACGCGGCAACGCCGCGGTATCCGCTTGGCCAACTGCGCCCGGTCGATTCGGCAAACGCCGTCATCTCATCAGGGGAGCCGGCGCAGCAACTTCGGCCGAAGTAACGCTGGAAGTTCCATACCAGATCTCGCCACATCGATAGGTCGATGCCCAGACGGGACAACAACGGTTGCAACGAGGGAGGCACTTGGGACGGCTCGCTCTCGGCGGTCGGCTTGGCCGTCCAACGAAGCAGCCGTAAGTAGTCATCCAGGTTGATGCCGAGAAAGCCCTTGTTGCTTGCTCGCACGCCACCCCGGTGGACCTCCGGGTCTTCGGCTCTCTGTTTCAGACGCAGCGGTGCAAGCCATCCGTCACGTCGAATCTTCCGACCGGTCGGATTGCGTTTCTTGGCCCGACGTTGTTCACGTAACTGGTCCACCGGCGTGTCACGAGTCTCTTCGCCCCTTTGCTCGGTGGGTACCGGGATCAAGTCGAAAGCTGCTGAGGGTATCTCGTGTCCCTTCGCTCCCTTGATGCGGTCGTACGCCGAAGTGTGTTCGGACTGATCGGGGGTTTCCGCCATCGCCGCACGCACCGGATTGAGGTCAACATACATCGCGCAGGCCAGCAAACCAGCCTCGTCCACCAATCGCTGGGCCTTGAATCGTCCCTCCCAAAACCGACCGGTGCATTCATCCTGCTTGTTGGCCATTCGGGCGATCGGTTCGCTCAATGCCCGCATGAACCAAGAGATATTGGCAAGACGCGAGCGGATTTCCTGCAGCCGCTCTTGGTCACGAACCAACGTTTCGACGTCATTCTTGGTCGGTTCGCCCAGGTGTTCTTCGAGCCTACGTCCTGGAAAGACTTTCAGCCAACGAATCGCCACCTCTTCGTCGGTCCATGCGGAAACCACATCGGGCCGATTGCGAAGGATCAAGTGCATGTGGTTTGAGAGAACGGCATAGGTGAGCACATCGACGCCGAACACCGAGGCCAGAGCCTCCATCCGTCTACGGATCCACTCTCTGCGAAACCCAAAATCCTTCCCCGTCTCGCGATCCATTCCTGCTAGAAACGCACGTCGCACACATCTCTGCACGACATGAACAATCGAAACCTCATCGACCGCAAACTGCTCAGCCCGAAGCGCCCGCCCCATGATCACTGCCCCCATGAATCCCGGTTTGATTCACCAAATCTACCAGCGATCCTTCAAGACATCAAGCAATTGGTGGGTGGCACCTTTTGAGATTGCTCTTGGTGGATGGCACCTTATGAGTTGATTATTGGTGGGTGGCACCTTTTGGGGGAGAAGGTGGATGGCACCTTCTGGGTTTTTTCTGGGTTTTCTGGGTTAGGACTTGCAAGACAATTGATTACCGAATCTTAGTAGGTTTATTGGGGAGGATCGTGTAGTTCCATTCCCCATGAAAATTGTCGCGTTTGATGATTACTTCCGAAAGCTGTTCGTCACTGACTCTCTTCCGCTTTTCATATTCGGACTCATCAAGCCACGCGTGAACTTCCAGACCTTCTTCTGTTCTGGTCGCGCCAATCAAGTTGACAACCACCTCATGGCTTTCCAACGGAACGCCTTGCCAGTTGCGGGTGATGTGACAGAACAATCGATGTTCAATCTTGTTCCATTTGCTGGTCCCAGGCGGATAGTGGCACAGTTCAATCTTCATGCCAGTTTCGTTGGCAAACTTTTGCAGTACCCAACGCCACAATCTGGTTCTCGGACTGTTGCTCCCACCACAGTCCGCCGTGATCAACAATCGCTTCGCCTTGGCGTGACGCTTTCGCCCCATCTTCTTCCACCAACGGCGGATCGCCGCGATGGCAAACTCAGCCGTGTCGTGGCTGATCCCCACCGACACTCCAGCCTCATTGTGCGTTACATCGTAGACGCCATAGGGAACCGCTTTCCCAAGTTCTTTGTCCGGGAAGTCGTGGGTCTTTACGCGGACCGGGTCACCCGACTTGCGGTACGTCTGGCCCGCGTTTTTCATCATTCCCAGCGGTTCTTTCTTTTTCGTATCGACCGAAATGACCGGCTGGCCGGTCCGCTGGTAAGCTTTGACTCGATCGGAGATATGTTGAAATTGACTGTCGCGGTCAGGATGCTGTTTGCCCTCGATCGTCTTCCGATTGCCCTGCAAGCTGTAGCCCGCAGACCGCAGAAGCTCACCGACCTTCGTGCTGCTGATCTCATAGCCCTGACGGTTCAACTCCTTGGCAAGTGTTCGCGTACTCTTGCAGGTCCAACGTAGTGGAGACATCGGATCGCCGCGAGTAGTTCCGTCAACCAGTTGCTCCAAGGCGTCAATCAAGTCGGGTTGTTCGGCCTCCCTCGATTTGCGACCTCCGCCTGGACGTCGCTGTCGGTTGCTCGCTGCGGCTTCGGGGTCATCCAGTTCGGCAATTCCGTTGCGAATCGTTCGATCCGACATCCCAGTCGCCGCGGCGACCGCGGCGATTCCTCCGCGTCCGAGCGAACGCGCTTCGGCAGCCGCCCATCTTCGACGTCCCCTTTCATCGAGGTCACCGATCAATGCGGTATACTTTTCGCGAATCCATTCAACAACATTTGCATCCGGCATCCCGCAAGTATCGGAAATCCTCCTGCCCAACGGCAAGATCAATACGGTAGCTTATTGTCTTGCAAGCCCTAAACGAATCGATGTGTCATCACTGCCAAGGCAACGGTCAGTGCGAACCAGATCGGCAAGCCACGCCGCGAACGGGCGAAGCACACGCTCGGCTGCTTCTTGGAGGTTTAGCAGCGTGCTACGAGACAGATGGAGTCCGCACTCGGCGAACATGTCTTCTTGGCGGTAGATCGGCAAGTGATAGCCGAGCCGGTTGGCGATCACCGCCGCGGCGAACGACGTATCGTAGCGATCGCCGGCGATCAGCGCCGCTGGCCGTGGCGTCTGGAAAATACCTGCGTTTGGCTGTTCCTTATCGCCGGCATCCAATTCGATCTGTGCGCCACTCAGGAAGCGTACCCTGACGTCGCGAGTCGGACTCCGCGGCTGACTGACCTCGACGGCAAGAAACTCGCCGCGCCGGTCAGCTTGACTTCGAAGCTTTCGTCGCCACTGGTAGAACGACGCGGGCGAAATTTCGTGCAGGTCGCAGAAATCCGTGATCGTCAGGCTGGAGCTTGTGCTGGATGTCGTCATGGTGATTGTGTATTTCATTCTGGTACATCTGTCGGAGGTCCCGGAAGAGAACGCGCCAGCAGGCACCACTCCTAGCATCGCAATCTCGCTCGTGCCTGAAGCAATCTGCGTCCCCGTTATCTTTGCACTGTATTTCGTCTGGGACATTGTGTCTAAGTTCCCGTCACGAAAGAAAATGCCACCAGTCGGGACTTATCCCTTGCCATTTCGTACACCATCTCAGGAACCGAAACAGTTAGGTTGGGACGAGCTCTTGAATCGAGGTTGGATTTCACTGCTATTGTTGGTGATGTCGATAGGTCTGGCCTTAGCCTGCAGGAATCGAACCTCAGCTCAGGACATCATTGCTTTCGATATTTCCATGATTGGATTGATCGTTTTGTTTCGCGAGTTGAAGGAGCATGTTGGCACGGTAGGGTCGGGATTTAAGGCGAAGGCTGACTTATGGAATAAGGGGCATGTGAAGTTGTCTATTTGCATCGTCGTACTCCCGGCCTTGGCCATTCTCTTTGGCTTGACCGATTGTGTCCGTGACGCTCTTCAGTGGGTTAGCGATGTCGTCACGCCATTGGTCACCTAGCGAGGTGGTTGAAGGAAGCAAGAATGGATGAACGGTTGCTGAAGAAGCTAGCTGAGCGAACCAGTGTCGTACCGCGCCCAGGCGATTCGTCGTTTCTAATGTCACCAACTGCAAACAAGGCCATCGAAGCCGCAGTCATTCACCACCACCGTTTTGCATTTACTACCGGCTAAAGTGGACAACGGAAAAGTGGACAAAGTCGATCCCCACTGGCCAGATTGCGCCCGATCTGGTCTCTATTGATTATCACGATGACATCGGTGGCAAATGTGATTGTGTTTTCGATGAGCTTGAACTGCTGGTGGGACAGTTGGATTCTCATCGATGGAACCGGTTCTCTATTTTTCCGGCGAAGCCGTATAATGTGGCGATGAGCAAACAACCACCCCGGATTCACACCTTTCTGATTGGCCTGTTCGCGGCTTGCATATGCGTCAATCCGAGCGTCTCGGGCGCTGCCGAACCGCCGGTGGTCATCCTGAAACTCGACGACTTTCGACCGGGAGGCAAGCTCCTTCCTGATGGCTGGCAGATGACCAGCGACTTTCTCGCCGAACGTCAGATCAAGTCGTCCTACGGCTGCATTGGAAAGGACATTGTCAGCGCTAATCAGGAATTCTGTGACTGGGTTCGCGTGCGGCACGAATCCGGCTTGATTGAGTTTTGGAACCACGGCTACACGCATGGGAAGACCAGGATCGACGGACAGGATGTGGCGGAGTTCCAAGATCAGCTCAGCGCACAACGTGAGTCACTCAAGAGGACACAGGATGCCGGAAGAGAAAAATTCGGCATCACCTTCACCGCATTCGGAGCGCCTTTTAATGCGATCAATGCTCACACGGCTACCGCACTCGAGTCAAACGACGATCTGACGATCTGGCTTTACGGCAACGCTCGCATGGCACGGCAAGGTGGCTACAGCGGCAACGTTTTACCTCGAGTGATCGATCTGGAAAAACCGGTGCACCACCCCAATTACTTGGCATTTCGGCAGCGCTACGAAATGGGTGACCTTGGACCTTGCATCGTCTTGCAGGGCCATCCCCAGAGCTGGGCAAGCGATCCGACCCGTTTTCAGAATTTCGTTCAAATCATTCACTTCCTAAGAAACGAAGGTTGCGTTTTTATGACCCCCAGCCAGTACATCGCTACGCTGAAACGACGCTGAACGGGTTACTGCGGAGCTCGGGCATGCCGACGTACTTGGTGCTCCGGTGACCGTCACTGACGTCTGGAATGCCGTCCAGCAACGGCGCAGCATGTCGCGCGGTGCGGTCCAGACGATGATGATTCGTCTTGAGGAGAAGGGTTGGCTCAGCCACCGCTCAGTGGGACAGACGTTTCTCTATTCTGCCGCCATTCCTCGTGAGGAGGCGCAGCGGAGCATCGCACGCGATCTTCTGGAAACTGCGTTCGGCGGGTGCACCATTGGCAGATTGTGCGTCTCGAAAGTCTATTCCGAGTTCGGAATCTTAAGTCCATTCGATAGTTGCCAAACGGACAGTTGATCGCGGTCTTCCTCATCGGCTTGATAGCTGGTCACGATGAATTCGCCGGTTTCCGATACTGCCAGGTATTCAAGTGGTGCTTCGGCATCGGCTGCCGCCAGTGACTTGCCGGTTTCGGTATCCCAGACAATGAGTTTTCCCGAGTCATCGATTGACACGATTTTTGAACCTTTGTCGAAGGTCGTAACACGGCGGACAAACGATTCGTGGCCGCTGAATCGTCGAATGGTTGCAAGTGATTGCGAATCGATCAGCAAGATGTCTCGCTCAACATTTACCACAAACTGATGGCCGCCGGGCAGCAGATCGAATCGAAACGGGTGACTGGTAAATTCCATCGCGATATCACTTTGGTCACCGTTGATCTTGATCAGTCCCGTACCAGCAGCCATGACCAAGGCAGTCTTTGGCTTGGTAAGATGCTTCACTTGCCAAGCTGGTTTCGCCACACGTATCTGATGGATCAACTTGCCGCTGGGCAATTCCCAAAAGCAAACATCACGGCTGTTATGTGCTGACACCAGTGTTCGTGAATCGTCGGAGAAGTCGAGCCCGTTGACTTTGCCATTGCCCACAAGCGGCTCCAAGATTTCTACACCCGTCATCGGATCAACCAGATAGATTTGTCCATCCGCTGCTCCCAATGCGGCGACCATTCCTCGATCGCTGATCGCAATGGTCCGAATCCATGACTGTCCTGGATTCGCTTGCGGGGCTAACGACATGATCTTCTCCGTCGTTTTGGGATTCCAGCAAATCACTCCCTTAGCAGCTTTTTCTGCCGGGGCGTCTATTCCTTGAATCCGTCCAAACGAAATCGCAAACCGCCCCTGTCGGTCGATTTCAAGATCGTTCAATTTGCCGCTGAGATGACCGTTAAATGCGCCGACGCGTTTTAGTGTTGGCTTGCCTGCGAATTTCGGTGATGGACCCGCTTTCGGCAACTCACGGACAATGCGGAAGCCTGCCCACCGTGTGCGGATAGTAGGCGAGTGACTGCTGTAGCGATCAGAACTTCGCAGGAATCCAGGCCAGTTGTCGAAACCACCGCCACGAAAGACGCGATTGTCGATAAGTTCCGGCGTATCGTCTGGTGTCCCGTACGGCTGGTAGTCGTCTTGGCACCATTCCCACACGTTGCCATGCATATCGTGCAAGCCAAACGCGTTGGCTGCGTAATTCCCGACTGGTGATGTTGCGGCAAAGCCATCATTCCACTCAACCGCCCAATCAATATGCGGGAACTGTTTGCGCAAGGAAGCGTCCGCCAAGTTGGCGGCGCCTTGGAGGCTGGTGGGATCATCCCCCGTAGAGAAAAGTGTTGACGTGCCGCCGCGGCAGGCGTATTCCCATTCCGCCTCAGTGGGTAGCCGGTGTTTGCGTCCATCCTTCTTACTGAGCCACTTGCAGAAGGCGACCGCGTCTTCCCAGCTAACATTGCAGACGGGATGGTCATCATTTTGCTGGAATCCCGGGTTCTGCCAGTTGAACTCGGCTCCTTCTTCCCAATGACCATTCATCCAACCGAATCCTTCACCATCCCGCTCGGCGGTCGTCACGTAATCCGTTTCGGCGATGAATTGCCGAAACTGATCGACGGTGATTTCATGCTTTGAAATCTCGAAGCCCCGAGCGATTTCAACCCGGTGCCGTGGTGTTTCAGCCTGGCGTCGCCGGCTAACAAAGCTGGAAAAGAACCAACCAGGTTCAGCAGCGACGGCATCCAAATCCTGGACAGCTGTTCCCATTTGGAATTCACCGGCAGGAATGTTGCACCACTGAATGCCAAGCTCCTCCACGGCTTGAAAGTCTTTCGCCGCGTGCGCTTGGCCCGCACTGGAAGCATCCGAAAAAAATTGGCCGAGGTCCCAAACCTTAAAGCCTTTGCTAACCGTCGCAAAATGCTTTCCATTGGGGGCAAACTTCAGGTCGCGAACCGAGGTCGCGTGACCGTTGACCTCCGCAACCATGTGACGCGTTTGCAGATCCCAAATCCGGATCGGTTCGGGCATATTGGGAGTTCTGCCCCAATCGCCACCGACCGCGATCAAGTACCGTGAATCGGGTGAGATCGCTACGGCCGAAACAGCGCCTTGCATTTCTTTGAACTGCATCATCATTTCGCCCGATGATGTGTCCCAGACTCGAACCCACATCTTCCACGGTTCCGCTCCCCTTCGACCATTCCCGCCCGTAGCGATCATGCTGCCGTCGGCAGAGAATGCCATTTGTCCCACCGCGTAGTCGTTTTTGAATCCGCTGATCTGTTCCCAGCTTGTTGTGTCGTACAGATCGGTTTGCCCGGAGGGAGACGCCGAAGCAGCCAACACACGACTGTCGGGTGAAAATAGAACTCGATGAACGCGTCCGTATTCGCCCACTTCTTGAAGCAACTCGAAGCTCTCGGTGCTCCAGACTTTCGCTGATCCATCCCAGCTTGCGGCGGCGACCATCTTTCCGTTTGGAGATAGCGAAACGCTATGAACGAGACCCGATGCATCAAACGTATGAACAAGTTCACGTTTCACCGCATCCCACACCTGGACTTGTTTTTCAGTTCGCTTGGCAAGTGCAAGCCATCTGCCATCCGGAGTCGTGTCGATGTGGTTAATGCCTCCGCTGCCCGTAGATATGCCTCTGTCCAATTGCTGGCTTGAGGGATTGGTAAAGTAGATCTTCCAATCTTTGTTCTCCGTGTCCAAATCCGGTGCGGAAGTGACGATCGTTCCATCTGGCAAGAAGGCCAGTGACGAGTGTGTTGCATCGTGGTCGATGACGCGAGTCGGCGCGACATTGGTGCGAACATATGGTTTCCACGAGACCCACTTTGCACCAAAAATCTCCCCATCGAGTCGGTTGCCCGACGCATCCCGCGCAATCGCGCCGACACCTTCGTCGAAGTGATACAGAGCAAGCGTGTCTTCATCTGGCTCAAAACGCCGCGCCGGAAAAAAGTTTCCTTCATAGCGAGCTACACTTGAGATCCGCACTTCGTCGATCCGACATTTGGGTGACTCTCGAAAGCTCGTTGCTCCATCCGGATTCGCTCCGATTGCAAGACGCATCGAGGACTTTTGGTAACGGAAGTCGTTCGTGATCTTGATCGATTCCTGCAGTTCGCCATCCAAATAAAGGCGTACTTCGTCTGGTGCAAAAACACCCGCCACATGAACCGTCCGGCCTGTGGGCAGAGGTTGCTTTGTACGCACGAGGGGTTCGTGTTGCGTTTCCGATCGCGGTGAGAACCATAGGTACTGTCTTTGGCCAATAGCAAGGCAAATCCCTGCATCATGCGTATCGGTGATCAGCATCGTGTTGTTCTCACGGATCGGTTCCAAAACCTGCACCGTGCACTCAAATGTGATCGGATGCGACCCGTCGTATCGAATCGGCAGTGACACGGCTGAGCTATCGCCATCAAACTGGAGAGCGAAATTCTTGTTCGGTTGATCGTCGTTCGTTGTTCTTGCAACATGAATTACGTCCTCGCTTTCTTTCGTTTTCACGATGATTGGCGACCGAGTCGGCGTCGTACCAGGATCGCTGGAGGCAACCTGAATCTGCCCATCAACGACATCGATCTTGAGAACAATCTTTTGTCCTCGACGTAGCTTGAGGGAATTGGTTTCGACCTCCGCTCCATCTTGAAAAACAATGAATCTTTGCTCAGTCCCGGGTTCGATCCGAAATGTTTTGCCTTCCGCGGTCCGAAGGTCCACTCGCTCGTTTCCAAAACTTACGGCAATACTCGGGTCGTCGATCTCGAATCGAAGTGTTGTCTTGCCCCATTGGACGTAAAAGAATGTCGCGGCGAGCAAAGCGGCAAATCCGCAGAAACCGATCGCCAAGAGCAGCCCGCGTTGCCTTGGGGGTTGCGCAGCCTTTGTTACTGGAGCAGGCTTGCCGCTTTGTGAACCGGTAACCTGCCTCACGTTGTCGAGCGCACTCGCCACTTCCGCCGGCGTTTGAAAGCGGTCTGCCGGATCTTTGGCCATCATGCGACCCATGATGGCCACAAGTTCCGAGGAGACGTCATCACGCAATACTTCAATCGGCTCAGGGTCGGCCTGAGCATGGCTGCGCAACTTATGCATCACACTACCATCGGCAAACGGTGCCTGTCCCGACAGCAGGTAATACATCGTTGTGCCAAGTGAATAGATATCGCTACGAATGTCGGCCTGATGTGCATCTCCCGCCTGCTCGGGCGAAATGTAATCGGGTGTGCCCATGATCGTGCCGGTGGTCGTTAAATCGGAACACTGCGGGGAATCGCTATCTTGTGCTGATAGCGACTGGGCCGCGAGAGATGCCAAACCAAAGTCGAGGATCTTGACCGAACCGTCGGGCGTCACCATCAAGTTATGCGGTTTGATGTCACGATGGACCATGCCTTGATCATGCGCGTATTGCAGCCCTGCGGCGGCTTGCCGGATGTAGTCACACGCCTCAGCGACGGGCAGCGGGCCGCTTTCTTTTACGCGTCGCGCGAGGTCGACTCCGTCAACGAACTCCATCACCAGGAAATGCAGGTCACCAGCCTGTTCGGCATCATGAGACGTCACAATGTTCGGGTGGGACAACTTCGCGGCCGTCTTGACCTCGCGGTGAAATCGCGAGACTGCTTCCGGATTGCGCATCAATTCACGACGGATCACTTTGACGGCGACGGTTCGTTCCATCAGGCGATGCTCCGCCTTGAAGACATCACCCATCCCGCCCTTGGCGATGATCGCTGAGACTCTGTAACGCGGGTGGTCTAGCAGCAACGGAGGAATCCCCGATGGAGCGTTTTCAGATTGACCGCCATGCTGGTCTAACGTAATGCCATCATCGACTCGTTTCGTATCCTTCAATTGATCGACGAAAGTGTCATCGGTCGAAAGGTTCAGCAGCGTTTCGCAACACGGCTCGCACTCTGTAATGTGACTTTCGATCTCGGCTGCATCCGACGGTGGGAGTTGCCCCATGCTGAAGGCGGTCAGCCTTTCCGGACTTGGATGTTCTTTGTTCGCGGTCACGTCGGGCCTCTGCATGATTGTCACCATTTCTTAGTATCGCCGAGCCGCCCTCAGGCGGACAGGCAGCGAACCTCTCTGATGAGTGAGTCCCGCTCGGGCCGGGATCTTTCAGCAACTCGCCGAAAAATCCGAAGAAGATTCCACAAGCCCGCGGGCCTCCTGCCGTAACCTGCTGAGCACACGCGACTTAGCGATAAAGACCGCGTTGAGAGAAATTCCCAGTTCGGCCGCGACCAAATCCGGTTTTTCGCCATCAATGGCGACTCGGCAGAATGCCTGCCATGTGCTGGGGGCAAACTGCTCTTCGGACAAAGCCAAAAGTTGCCGGAGCACATGCCGATCGTGTTGACGATTCCATAGCTGACTCATTTCGCTGGCTGGATCTTCTAGTTGCGAGATCCGACGCTCGATATCCGAGTCACCGCGGGCCTGTGGTCGCCGATCGCGCTCCCGCCAAAACTTCCGCATTCGATTCGCGAGTATCGTTCGCAACCAAGTCCGAAAGGCACCCGGCCTCCCGTTGTGATCAAAGGAGCAGACATCTTTGGAGACGGCGACAAGCACTTCCTGCACAAGGTCATCGGCATCTGAGGGTTGAATGTCATATCTCCGGATCCACGCGCGTAGCAACGGCGCATAAACAGTCACGAGCCGATCCCAATGCTCGGAAGTTTCGGCTTGCTGCAATCGATCCAGGAGGCTCAGAGACGTTGCATCCATCAGGGCTTTCCAATCATCAGATTATGACAGCCCTGTCGATGGGCGTCTGAAAAGGGACCAGCTGTGGGCGCCTGTGGTCCCTTTTGAAATTCATCCAATTCGTGTGCCCGCACCCTGCCCAACACACAGGGGGCAGAGGCTATTCCTCTAGCGCTTGGATGAGCGTGTCGACGTCGTCTTCGGACATTCGCAGCCGGGTGGCGTGAAGCATGTTTGCGAAATGGAGTTGGCCACTTTTCTCGGCGGGATACCCGATGTTGTTGCCGCTCTTGGGATCGTTGGAAGTGATTAGCACTTCACCGTCGGGATCCAAGATTGCAAACCAGGGAATTCCTCCATCGGCATCTCCTCGAATTTCGGCCATCAGCTGGCGAGCACCTTTCCAGCGTTGATCGATCTTGACCCACAGGTAATCCTTTTCCCACACGCGATGCTTGCGAAGGAACTTTGACAACAGGTGGCAAGGCCCACACCAGGTTGCCGTTTCCTGCACGATGACCAGCTTCCTTTCCTCGCCCGCCTTCTTCAGCGTTTCATCAAGTAACTCTTGGGCATCCAGTGGTTCGGTCTGATGCGAGCGCAGCCAATCGATCAGCTTCTCTTTGGAAAGTTCATCGTCGATGCAAAGGGAACGGTGATCGGCGGTGTCGACTTTGTTGCCTTCTCGATCGACGATCACCAACAGGAATTCGCCGCGATCCTTCTCCAAGGATTCACCGAGTGTTTCACCCAGCGCGGTGGCGTCTTGGTGATGTTCGGGATCGGTGGGAATCGCCATCAACAGATAGTCGTCTCGCACCTGGCGGTAGTCTCGGTCGTTGTACCGGATGTCCATCAGGCGATGGATTCGCGAGTCATCCGGGACCCCGAACACGACCAACAAATTCTGGTTCACCAGGTCGACGGTTTCCAGCGCCCGCCGATGCCGCTCGATCGGCGTTCCTTTGACGTCGAACGCGGCTTGGATTCGGTCTTCCAGCGTCAGTGGGCGCGGCCTGGCTCGCGGTGCGGGAATCGACAAGTCACCCAGCTGGGCCGATTCTTTGGCGGCGACGGTGACGCGGGTCAGCGTGGGAATCGATCCGTCGGCTCGCGATTCAAGATTGAGCGTGTACTCCCAGCCAGGAACCATCGCCGGCAAGTGGAACGTGCCGTCCGATTGGGTTGCGATCAAGCCGCCGAATCGATAGCTCCAGCTTCGGCCGTTTTCGTCAGGCACACGAACCCCATAGCGAATCTTCGTTTTTCCAGCCGGATCGTCGGAATCGGTTTCCAGCAGCCGGCCCGCCGCTGAACCAACTTCTTGTAGTTGCATGACGAAAGCGTTTTGCTCTTCACCGATTTGCTGAATTGTGCCCCAGCGGCCGTCGGCGCTGATCGCGTGCACGTAGGTCGGCTCTCGGAACCGTTTGACACGAAACTTTCCGTCTTCCCCCGTTTCGGCCTGCCAATCGCGCGACGAAAAACGCTGGGGTACACCGCTGACGCGGACACCGGCGAGCGGTTCTTGGCTTTCCGCCGACAACACCAGCCCGACCAGTTCGACTTCTTGCCGAATCTTGGTGGTGACTTGCAATTCCAAATCGGGCTGTCCGTTGATCGTGAACTTATCAGCCTTCTCTTGCCTGGGCGGCCGGATGTCAAACTCGCCGTCCCCCAAAGCAAACTCGAATCGCCCTTGTTCATCAGTAGTCGCGTTATGAAATTGCGTTGGCCGTACGTAGCTGCGAGAGTTCTCTGGATTGGGAAGCGTGACGCCTTGCATCGAATGCAAGTCTTGCCCGTACTGGTAAATGATGACCCGCTGGTCCGGAAGTGGCTTGCCGCTCTTTTCGTCGGTCAATGTTCCGAAGACGCGGGTTGCTTTGCGAAGCACAAAATCCTTTTGTTCGATCGGTTCGTTCTTACGGACAGCGAATCCATCATGCGGGCTGGCGGCCCACTGGTCGTCTCGGACAATGACCAGGTAGATCTGGTCGGGAGGAACCAGCAATTCGTATCTGCCGTCCTGGTCGGTGAGCGTCGATGCGCTGCCGCTGTCCATGGCGTAGCCGGCACCGCGCGCTTCGATCGTCACGTCGCCACGAGGTTTCCCGTCGGCGTCGACCACCCGGCCCCGAATCGGTACCAGCCGATCCAACTGCATTTCGAGTCGTCCCGATCCGGTTTGCGGATCGTAGTCACCTCTCAGCCGGCTAAACCCCGGTGCGGTGGGCCAAACCGTCAGGGGCGTTTGCTGCCAACTGGGCATCCAGGCAAACGTTGTTTCTCCCTTTTCGTCGCTGTGTTGTGAAAAACTTTCCGAAAAACAACTCAGGTTCAGACTGTCCGACATCCTGTCTTTCCTCAACAACCAAGGATACAGACGGACTCCAGAAACGGGTTTTCCGTCGTCATCCACGACACGGACGGTCAGCGGCGAGGTGCCGTCCAAAGTCAACGTCTCGCCTTCTGGAGGAAATTCGGGCGGCTTGGCGTTCACGTCGGCTCGCTGATATCGCGAGACCCGGTAGAGCCGAAAATCCAAACCGACTCCCGCTTTCCACGCGATCGCCGCTTCGATTCGTTCCGATTCCGGTAACCGCAGTTCGACCCGGCCCGATTCATCCGTGGCCATTTCTGGGATGGTGATGGGATAGCCGAGTTGGATGGCGACGCGGGCGCCAGAGACCGGTTTGCCGTCGCCGTCGACGACTTTGACGGCCGCCTGTCTGGTCGTTTCGAGTTTGATTTCGACCGCATCGGCGTCCTCCTTCTCGCCGTTCCAGGGGAATCGAAAGTACCCGATCGCCGATCCATCAGCACTGGAAGCTTGCACGCGGACGCTTGGCAACAATTCTTGCTTGACCCGAATCACTGCTTCGAATTGGCCATCATCGCCCGCGGTCGCATCCGTTTGGACTGGTCCGTCAGGCGAATGGGTTCGGATCGTGACTTTGGCATCGGCGGCTGGCTGCCCGTCGGTGCCTAAGACTCGTCCCGACACCGCGATCGGCTTGATCGCTTGCGTGTCATCGGCCGGCGCAGTTCCGCCGCTGAAAACACCGACTAGCAGAAGCAAAACGATAGGCAGCTTTCGGAAGAGCATTAGGTCACTCAACGCGTTGGTAGTTGATCTCGAATGACTTGACCCAGTTACCGTCTCGTTTGGTGTACATGACGAACTTCCGTTTATCCTTTCCGTCGCGCGTGCTGACCGACTTCATCTCTTCGATCTTTCCTGTCGCTCCGTCGACACCTTGAAACGTCATCACCATTTCGCCCTTGTCTTTGAAGAATTCGCCCTCCATCACGTTCAGGTGAGAGGAAGAATTGTCGATCCAGGTGCCGACGTACTTTTCCTTTTTCACGTCGTAGCCAAACTGCCCGTGCCCGACGAACGGCCCGGTCTCGAAATCCGACACCAGCCACAAACCGCCGGCGATCAACTTGGCGGTTTCCTTCACCGGCATTTTGATTTCTTGATCGGAACCGGGAAGAACCATCGACATCGTACCGGTCCAAGTTCCCACGTCATCTTTCAAGAACTCGTGATGCTTGGTCGGTTTTTGCATCTGTTGCGCGAAGACGCCGGCAGAGATGAACAGAGTGAAGGCGGTGACGAAAAGAAAACGCATGGGAATGCTCCGATTCATGAAGATACTTGTAGGGGACGGTCGGTCATTTTGAAGATTTGATTTCGGCGGCTTCCGCTTCCAACTTGGCGATTTCGTCTTCCAGCTGTTTGAGTTCTTCGGGATCGTCGGCCTGCTGTCTTGATCCAGCCAACCGGGGCCGCAAGGACTGCAGTTTTTTGTTGATGACGTCCAATCGCTTTTTAGATTTTTTGTCCATTCAGGCTTTTTTCACGGAGGTAGGTTACGAACGAGATTGCAGAGGATCGCCACCGCATCAGAATTCCAGCAGCGCCACTGCAAAGTGTACCACCAATACGTATAGCGTCGTCCATAGAACGGTCGAGGTGATGGCGTTGCTGACGTCGCTGGCGGAATCCTTCGGGGCGATGCCTCGATAGTACCCGATCGTCGCCGTGCCGACACCGCAAAGGATATTTTTGAAGGTCACCCAGCCCCATCCGGCGAGCGTGACCGCCCCGTCGACTCGCAGATTTCGAAAGAAATGCTGTTCCCAGTAGTACGGCCCGATCGATTCGTGCGTCTGGGTAAAGGTCACCAGGCTGATCAGCCGGGCCGCCGTAAAGGCCAGCCATTCCAGCATCGGCGTGGCGATCACGAAAGCGATGACGATCGGCACCAGTAAGTAAATTCGTGGTTTGACCCCCAGCGTTCGCAAGGCATCGACCTGGCCGCCGTACTGCTTCACACCGACGTCGGCCGCGACCGCCGCGCCGCAGCGGGCGGCGATCAGCACCGTCGCCAGAACCGGAACCAGAATCCGGTAGAGCGCAAAGCCGATCGACGCCAACAGTTCGTCAATCAATAACGGTTGCGTGTAAAGCCGAAAGGGCAGAAAACGAAAGGTGAAGTAGGTGGCGGTGAATCCGACTATCAATCCCGCCAGGATCAAATAAAGCCAGGCCGAAGGGCCGCCCACCAAACGCAGGTAATGCAACAGGAAACGCAGTCCCCAGCGCGGACGCGGAAAGTTGGGAAGGATGTCCAGCGGCAATCTTGCCGTTGCCACCACCGCCCGGCCCGTCGCTGATAGAAACTCGCCGATCGACGAGGTCGCTACCGCCGCGGGCGAGGAAACGTCGGGGCGCGGCCGACGATCGCGAACGACCGGCTGCATGCGATCGGGAATTTTGTCCCACTGGTCTTTGGGAACCACCACCAACTGCTTGGCCGCCGAATCAAGCAGTAGCACTTCGTCGGCGATCGGCAGAAGTGTTTCGTAGTCGTGAGTGACCACGACGCTGGTGCGTTGATGCGCCTGTTGGGTGGCGCGAATCAATTCCGCGACCTTGCGACCGCTGGCTGCGTCCAGTCCGGAAGTCGGTTCGTCATACAACAGGATGTCCGGATCGGCAGCCAACGTTCGAGCGATCGCCAAACGTTGTTTCTGTCCGCCGCTCAATCCGGCAACTTTTGTTTTGGTGGGCACACCCAGTTCGTCCAACCATTGCTGGGCGGTTTGGCTGGGCGGCTTGGACTTTTTTCCCGAAAGTCTTGTACCGCGGTGATCGATCGCGAATTGCACGTTGGCTGTCGGCGAGAGTTCGTCGAAGAGCGCGAACTGTTGAAACACGATTCCCACCCGAGGTGTTCCCGGCCCGTCGTCCGATTCGCCCAAATCGATCGTGCCTGTCCATGACACGGGATCACCGTCACGGGGGATCAATCCGGCAAGGGTTCGCAGCAACACCGACTTGCCGGCGCCGCTGCCACCGACGATCACCGTGATCTTTCCAGCAGCAATGGTCACCGAGCTGTCGCGCAGCAACACCAGATCGGCGACTTCAATATGAACGTCCGTCAATCGAAGCGGACGCAGTGCGCGGCGGTCCAACTCCGAATTCGCCGACTCCGAGGAAAGTTGGCCTGTAGTGGAATTCGCGGTCACGGAGAACCGCCTTCGTCGCCAGCGGCGCGGTCGGCCATGTAAACGATCGGATACGGCATCGTCGCATCTGCCAGCCGGATCGCTTGCGAAGACGTTTGTTGGGACAAGGTAGCCACGATCCACTGGCGGTCTTTGCCAAGAATCTGGTTTCGCAAGACACGGGCAAAGTCAGGATTGATGCCTGTCTCCTGCGTCCCGAACAAGTCGTCGCCGATCTGTCGAACGACTGGTTCCAGCCGATCGCCCGCCATTTGCAAGGCTCGCTGCGCTTCATCGCTGGTCCACACCTGCGTCCATACCGAACGAAGCCGCTGGTTTTCGATCAGCGTTTCTTGCAAGATTTTGCGAACCAACCGGCGTGCTTCCGGATCGGTCGAAAGCGAGTCGGCGACGTCGGCCAGTTCGTGACGCACCTTTTGATTCGCCGCGACATCGGTGAGGATTCGTTGAACGACGACCACGATGTCGTCCATGTGCGCTTCGAATACTGGTACCGCTTCGCGCTCCACAAAACGGTCCCATTCTCCCTGCACCAGATTCCGTTGAGGAAGGGGTGTTTTGTCATAAACGGCTCGCCAACCGAACCGCCAAATCGATGCGCGATCCCAAAGTTCCTTGCCGATCTTTTCGGCAACAGGTTCACCATGCTCGCGCACCACGGGCAGGATTTCGCGACGGGCGAGCGGGATCAAACGCTTCGATACCACTTCATTGTTCCAACGCTCCGCCAAGTGATCGATATCACCGCGATGGCGATCGGTTGCCGATCGGAACTCGTCCTCAATCACTGGTAACGATTGTTGCAGCGTTTTCTGAACAAGTGGTACGAACGCCGCCGACAATTCTTCGCCGTGCGCCGTCATCACTTTGGCAAGCCGGTCTTGAATCTGGCGACGTTTGTGCGGGGGCAACATGGTCGCCACGACTTCTTCCAGCCGACCGGTATTGCGATAGAAAGTCAACTGGCATTGTTGTGGCGAGACGTCGGGGGCGTACCAATCCAGCTGAATCGTCTCGGCGGAAGAACCTCCATGCCCGCGACTGACATGTCCGACCTGTCGCCAATTGCCGCCGGGTTCTTGAAAGAAGACCGGGTCGTGTCGCCGCAAACGGAGCGTCGCATCTTGCACCTCCAGCGATTCGCTTGGGCCGGCAAAATAGCGAACCAGCGAAATGTGATCGGATGTCGTTTCGCCTTGACGTGGTCTTGCTGTTACCAGCGCGCAAGTCACGACAACGCCCCAAAACAGAATGCCGAGAATGAGGTGTATCTTTTTCTTCATGAAACCTGCAGTATTGAACCGCTGACCGCGTCGCCCCAGCCTACTGGCCCATTTTAGCGACAAGCAAGGCGCCGATCAGCGGCAACTGAAGCAGCTATCGGCTATGTATGCGCGTTGTCACCGCTGCGCAAAAAAATTCAAGATTCGTCACGGCTGGGCAGCAGCCGGAAGAACCATTCGGGCGAACCGTGACGTAGTTGGTCGACGATCACCGCCGTGATGATGATGCCACCGATGATGATGTGGGTGTAGGTATTGGGGATGGAAAGCAGCGTGCAGCCATTGCGGATCACGGTGATGATCAAGGCGCCCACGATCGTGCCCAAAATGGATCCGCGTCCTCCACTGAGGCTGCCGCCACCCAGGACCACCGCCGCGATGATTTCGAGTTCTTTGCCGGTTCCATCGGAAGGGTTGCCGTTTTTGACGTCCGCGAAATAGAGCAATCCGCCCACCGCGACAAAAAAACCGGCCAACGTGTAGACCGCCACAATCATCATCGGCACATGGATTCCGCAAAGCCGAGCGGTCGATTCGCTTGACCCGATCGCAAACACATTGCGGCCAAAGACGGTGTAGCGCAGAAACAATCCCACGGCGATCGCCAGCACGACGGCGATGATCACGCTGGTCGGAATTTTTAAGCTGCCCAGCAAGTAGTTCGCCTCGTTGGAACCGGTGTAGCAGAGGTACCTCAGCCAGTCGGGGATGTTTTCCTGCGGCGCGTAGACCGTCGATTCCTTGGCGATGATCTGCCCCAGCCCCAAAAAAATCGTCATCGTCCCCAGCGTCACAATGAACGGAACCACCCGGGTCGCGCTGATCAGCGACCCGTTGATCAATCCACAAACGCATCCGGTCGCCATCGTGGCAAGCAGCGCCATCACCATGGTGGTTGCGAAGCCCGGATCGTCCGCGGTGACCGGCGCGTTCTTCAGGAACGTTGCCAACACCGTGCCGCACAACGTCAGTGCCGTGCCGGCCGACAGGTCGATACCGGCGGCGATGATGATGATCGTCATTCCTAAGGCAGGAACGGCCACCAAGGCAGCCGAACCCATGATCACCCGCATGTTGCGAACAGAAAAAAAGGCGTCTTGCCCCCAGGCCTTGTCGGCGATGGTGAACAACAAAACGATGAACGCCAAGGCGAACACAGGGCCCAGCTGGGACAAGATGGCTTTGGTCAGAGGATTGCCGGTTCGCTCGGTCATGAAAAAACTTCGGTTCTCGTTTCGTTCTTCGGCTCAAGCCACCGTGGTGGCTGCATCGTCCATGGCGATCGCGGCGGCCATCACTTCATCTTCGGTCCAGTCCTTCGCGTCACGCACTTCCCGCAGTTCGCCCCGGGACATCACGCCAATTCGGTCGCACACCGCCAGAAGTTCAGGCAAGTAAGAACTGACGAAGACCACCGTCTTTCCCTCGGCGGCCAACGTTCCCATCATGCGATAGATCTCCGCTTTCGTGCCGACGTCGATTCCTTTGGTCGGTTCGTCAAGCATCAAGATATCGGCACGTTGATGCAGGATTCGCGCGATAGCGACCTTCTGTTGGTTGCCGCCCGACAATTCGGAGACCGCTTGGCTTGCCGAGTGCGCCTTGACTTCCACTCGTTGCATCAATTCGGTCGCCGCCTGGTACCGACGGCCCAGGTGGATGATGCCCAACGAGGTGTAGTGCTGCAGCGCTCCCAAGGTGGTGTTTTCGACAATCGACAGGTCTTGGGCGAGTCCTTCGTTTTTGCGATCTTCCGACAGTAAACCAAAACCGGCCTTCATTCGAGCGCCGACCGATTTTCCGATCTTGCGATCCTCCACAGTGACCACACCGGCTTGGATGTGATCCAGTCCAAAAATGGCGCGCAGCAGTTCGGTTCGTCCCGCACCGACCAGACCGGCGATGCCAAAAATTTCGCTGCGCCTTAGCGACACGCTGACGTCGCGCGGATAGGGCGCGCCTTTCAAGGCGGCAACCGACACCCATTGCTCGCCCGGCTGGTGCGGAACGGTCGGGAAAAGATGATCGACGTCGCGACCTACCATCGCCGAAATGATTTGCTGGTCGGTCACGTCGTCGATTTTACCGGTACCGACATTGTGTCCGTCGCGCAGCACTGCGTATTCATCAGCGACTTCACGAACCTCTTCCAGGAAATGGCTGATGTAGACAATGCCAATTCCTTTTTCCTTCAGGCTGTGAATGATCTCGAACAATCGCCGGACATCTTTTTGCGGCAGCGAACTGGTTGGTTCGTCGAACAAAATGATCCGCGCGTCGCTGGCCAGCGCCCGGGCAATTTCAATCAGTTGCTGTGTCGCGACCGACTGGTCACCAACGATCGCTTTGGGGTTCAGATGGTCCAATCCTACCGAGGCCAGTGCGCGGCGGACCTGCTGGCGTTGGCGTCCCCGCAACAGCAAACCGCCGCCCGTTCCCTTTTGTCCCAGCAGCACGTTGTCTTCCACGCTCAAGTCCGGCGCCAGGTTCAGCTCCTGGTAGATCATTGCCACGCCGCGATCCAAAGCGTCGCTGGGACCGTGCGGCTGAAAAGGCTTGCCGTCAATCTCCATCGTGCCGGCGTCGACACGGTGGGCACCGCTAAGCGTTTTCAGCAGCGTGCTCTTTCCCGCGCCGTTTTCTCCGATCAGCGCCAGCACGGTGCCGGCGCGAACGGTCAAGGAAACATCTTCCAGAGCGCGGGTCGGCCCGAACCGCTTGCTGATGCCCTGCATGTGAAGCAAAACTTTGTCCATCGCACCTTCTGGAGCAAGAATTGCAAACTTGCTGTCGGGCTTTTGATGCCTAGAAAGGGGGAGGCGTTATTCCTCGATCGCCGGTTTTAGTAGCTCTTGGTATCGCTCCTCGTTCATGTTCTCCGGCGTTGCCACGTATTCGCCAGTCGAAATGAACGCTTCGGGAGTTCCACCCTCCATCGATTCGACGAGCGTCTTGACGGCGGTGTATCCCATCGTGACCGGATCCTGCAGCACGATTCCGGAGACCGAGCCGTCGTGAAGGCCTCCGATCAACGCGTCGCTGGGATCGAACGCGATCATCTTGACTTCTTTGTTCAGACCGGCGTTGCGCAGTGCCTCCAGCGTGCCGTTGGCGTTCGGTTCACAGACCGCGAAAATACCCGCCAACTTGTTTTCGTCGGTGTGATGGACCTGCAGCAGTTGGTCCACTTTTTCTTTTGACGCGGTCGCATTGTCGCCGCCCCGCTGGTCACTGGAGACGACTTTGATATCGGAATACTTTTCGATCCCTTCCAGAAAGCCGTTTTCGCGTTGTTCGGTACTTTCGCTGCCGGCGATGTACCGCAGCAAGATCACGTTCCCTTTTTCTCCGATCGCCCCCGCCATCGCGTCGGCCGCCAACTGGCCTCCTTTGAAGTTATCGGTCGCCACGTAGCTGACGATTTCTGGCCCGCTATCCAAGCCGCTGTCAAAGATCACCACTGGAATCCCTTCACCGATTGCTTCGTCTACCGCATCGACCAATCCGCCTTTCTGGTTGGGTGCCAGGACGATTCCGTCCACTTGCATGGTGACCATGTTCTTGACCACTTCGATCTGGCTGCCGGTGTCGCTTTCAACGACCGGGCCGCGCCAGATGATTTCTACGTTTCCGATTTCCTGGGCTGCCTGTTTCGCGCCGTAGTGAATCGATTTCCAGAATTCGTGGCTGGTACCCTTGGGGATGACCGCGATCCGCAGCTTTTTACCGCCCTCGGCTGCCGGTTGGTCCGAGCCATTTGACGAAGTTGTGGAGGATGAACTGCATCCCGCCGGCATCAGCAATGCGGCTGCAACGCAACAGGTGACAAGGAACTGGGAAACACTCTTCACGGTGTTGGATCCCCTTTTGAGAAACAGACAGGCAAGATCGAAAAACGCCATCGGCGATCAGTCTAACCGGTCTGCTGGCGAAAGGGAAAAGGCCGACGGCTGATTTTCGCCACGGGTGTTGGCTTGCGAGGCAGCCCAGCACAACCCACCGGCTGCCGATAGAACACCCAGTCTGGTCAACCGGTAAACTCGTCAAATCGGGCTCGCAGCCGCCGATAGACTTCGCCCGGCCCTCCGTCGGAGACCCGTTTGTCGTCGACCGAACGAGCGAACCACAGTCCACCATCGGTTCCCATCAGCAGAATTTCGTCGGCATCGGCAAGCTGGGCGGATGAAATCGAAGAGGTGGTCCAGGGAATGGACAGTTCGCTGGCCAACTGCCGAACAATCTGCTGGGTGATGCCGCCCAACACTTGCTCTGGCAGCGGTGAGAGAATACTGCCGCCGCGAACCATCGCCAGATTCGCGACGCTTGTTTCGGTGATGCTGCCGTCATCATCCACCAAGACCCCCAGGGCATCGGGATGCTGTTGGCTGGCAATCTGATCGGCCAGATAGTAATGCAGACGGGTGCGAACCTTGATATGACGTGGCCAACACCTGTCCGATGGTTGAGCGATTTGGGTGATCACCAGCGGCTGGCCTTGTCGTCCGCGCCGACGATTCGCCGCGTGGTCAATCGGGTTCAGGTGCATCCCGAAGGTGGGCGAGGGGTTGTTTTGGTGTGGTCGGCCCGGCGTGGCGAACATCGTGATGCCAAAATCACCGGCCGTTTCCGCAAAGGCCCGGTTTCGACCGATCAGTTCGTCCAACAAAATTTCGATAGCGGATCGAAGCGGCAACCCTTCCAGGCCAAGCACTTCCACCGTCTCCTGCCAACGGTCCAGGTGGGCGGAAAGCTGAAAGATGTTTCCGTTGTAGGTCCTCAAGCGTTCCACCGCCGCGGCGCCCTGGCGAAAACCGACGTCGTCGATGGGCAGCCGAAGTTCCTGGTGAGGTATCCAACGACCGGCGAGCAATCCGGTTTCGGGCTGATGATCAGTGGGTGATGTCGATGTCATGAATCAAAGATGCCATTTCGGCGCCGGCCGAGCAGCGCGAGGTGTAGTAGTCCACTTCGTCGTGCCGCAATCCAACGAAGGGGGCACAGTCACGAGCGCGAAGGGAAATCCTTGATCCGTCGGCGCGAGGGCCAAAGGATCGCGGACCACTGTAACCCAGCGCGACGCTGCCACGCACCCGGTCGAGCAGCCAATATCGTTTCAGAACGGCATCGCGGTGATTGAAAAGTACAACCAGCCGATCCAGATTCTTGGTCGCCCGGCCGTGGTATCCGCATCGAGTCATCCAGTTGCTCTCGATCGCTGGAGCAACCAGGCCGGCATCGAAGTTGGCGCCTTCGACCGCTGGCCCCGGCAGCCGGCGTCCACCCAACTTTCCGCCCGCCATGGCATGCAGCGAACCGGTGACCACGCGAGCGCCGAAGCTGTAGCCGATCAACGCCGTCGGTAGCGATGCCTCGGCATGCTTTCGCAACAACCAACCCAGGTACAGCCCCTGGGCGTCAGTGCGTTCCGCTTTCTCACGGAAGTCGCGGATCAACGCTCCCTGTTTCGCGCTCGGCCAGCTGAACAACACCCAGTCGACTGGTCCGCCACACAATCTTGCCCGCACCTGGCGGTAGATGCTGAAGCTACGGGCGATGGCGTCCTTGGAATCCAATCGGTTGCCGTGCACATAAACCACCAGCGACCGCTGGCGGCCGACCGTTTGCAGGTATTCGTCCACCGATGATTTTTGGCAGGGAGCTCCGCAGTACAACCGCATGAAAGACATCGCCGGGTGATCCAAGTCGGCTCGACACGCCTCGCTGGTCAGCCGCCGTGTACTGATCAGCCACAATCGATCACCATGCTGGCCGGTCGACGGGAAAGTCGACTGGGTTCCTTGTTGTGCGACCAACGCATCAAAATCGGCTGGCGCATGATCGACGTTCGATTCCAAGACCACCTGACCAATCGCTGCCGGCGCTACAACGGACGTCAACAGCATCATCGTCACAACCGTGACAACAGAACTTCTTGCGCACAAAGGTGGGAACATCACTGATACAGCATAAGAACGGGTGGGCGATGACAGTCGTTTCGGCGATTCGATGTTGCCTGCCTGGAACATTCCAAAACATCTTGACAGCGACACCAGCGGACCGGGTGGGCAGGGTATACCTGCACCGCCCTGCTGATTTGCTTCAACGAATTGTTGCAGAAAAAAAACGATGTTGCGTTTGCACAACAAAGATAGCGACCTAATTTTGTGCGGTCTCACATGCGAGATCACCGAATACGCTCGCTATGCAAATGAAGGAAATCACAATGAACACACGCATTTGTTCGGTTGTGGCGACAGTAACATTGTTGACACTTTCAACCGGCTGCTCCGGCATGAGAAACTTCCTGTTCGGACGCGGTGCCCGATGCGGCTTGTGCAACCGGCTTGATGTTTCCACACCAAGCTATGACACCGTGCAACAGGCACCTTGCGGATCCACTTGCCCGACCTACGGTACGACGGTTCCGCAAAATGTCGTGACCGGCCCGCAAGTCGGCTGTGGATGTGTCACCGATTCATGCGGCAGCTGCGGAACCACTTACGGTTCGGCCTACGGCGGTTCGTGCGGTTGCGGGGTGGCCGGACAGTACACCGTCGATCCTTACCTTTCGGGCGGGACGATTGTTGACGGTGCGGTTGGCAACGGCGTGATCATGGAAGACGACTTTCACGCCAGAAGGTATGACTCGCAGGGTGACCTGATCATCAGCGAGGACTCACCCCGGATCTCCCAGTGAGACGCCAGGAAATAGAAGAACTGTCTACGGAACTCCGGGGGGAGATTTTCCGAGAATTCGGAAACCTCAGTTACTAGACTGATTCTGTACCGTAGCGAGCGACGGTCGGAGCGGCATCGGCGGAAACTGCCGATCGTTGCTCCGGCCGTTTCGATTGATATTCCCGCCAATATTTCTTGGATTGTGACCGGTCGAACATGGTGCAAAACGAAAACCTTGCTGATCGAAGTCGGCAATCCGTCTCGCGATCCTTTTCGCGACGATGTTTGCTTGCTGGCTCCCTGGCGACTTGCACACTGCCCGGATTGCTGCTGGCAGAAGAAGATGCGGTCGAGGACAGTTCACCGGAACCGTCGCGATTGGTTTACCAGTCGCCGCAGGTTCAGAATTGGCGAATCGGATTGGTGCTGCGAACACCGGTGGCCTGCAGCAACGTGATTGCGACCTTTCCGATTCCGATGGATTGGCCGGAGCAGAAGGTTCGTTTGGTCGACCAGACGTTGAGCCCGGCGGTTAGCCGGTGGGCAATGCGTCAGTTGCCCGGCGGCGTGAAGCAGGTGGTGCTGCAGATGGCGCGCGTGCCGGCCGGTTCGACCGTGGAGGCGATGTTTCACTTCGAGGTCCAGCGGAGTCGTATCCTGGCTCCCGAAGTCACCGATGACTTGCGAATTCCCAAGCGTCCGACTCGCGAGCTGCGGCTGTACATGGGCAACAGCCCGTTTATCGATGCATCCAACGCGCGAATCAAAATCGCCTCGCGAGAACTCGCCAGCCGCGATGCCGACAACGATTGGGATCGCGTCGAACAGATCTATGACTACGTTCGCGACAATGTTCAGTACGTCGAAGGGTCTCTCAAAAACGCCTCCGTCGCGCTCAAGGAGGGAAAAGGCGATTGCGAGGAGATGACAAGTCTGTTTGTCGCCCTGTGCCGTAACTCGCGAATTCCCGCCAGGATGGTTTGGATTCCCGATCACTGTTACCCCGAATTCTATTTGGAAGATGGCGATGGAAACGGCCACTGGTTTCCCTGCCAGGCCGCCGGCACCCGCCAATTCGGACGGATGGACGAATACCGACCCGTGTTGCAAAAAGGCGACCGCTTCACCGTGCCAGAAAAGAAAACGCCAATGCGATACGTGAGCGAGTTCTTTAAGTGTGATCGCCGCGGAAAAGGCGACCCCAAGCCAACGTTCGTTCGCGAGATGATCGAGATCTAGAAAACGAACAGTAGGTAGAGTCACGTTGAGGGCAACTCAATCGCTGAGTCGATTCCGCCAATAGTCGGGATGTTGGCGTGTGTGGGCAACCGCCACAACGAGCACTCTTCCATCTCGAACGACGTATGCCATCACGAACGGGTACCGACGAAAACGAAATCCTCTTGTGCCGTGATGGTACGCGGGCCAAGAGTTGGGTGAACGAATGACGAGCTTTTCAGCGCGTTCAAGTTGCAGCTTGAACCCCACGGCAACCTTCGGGCTCACCTCCTAATACTCCAGAAATGCTCGCTCGACCTCGCTGGCGGCTTCTGGGTGATAGTCCGGCTCGGTTTGTCTAGACGTCCCCATTGGGCTTGCCGCCGATTCGCTTCCATACTTCCGACGACGGGATCGTTTCAACCCGGCCGCTGTCGATGTCGTCAAGACGGCTCTTGATTTCGTCGGACCATGCCGCATCCATTTCTTCCGAAGAGATAGCTTCGGATTGCTCCACGCTCATCAACAGTGCGTTCAAGACTTCAGCCTGCTCTTTGAGGGGGAGGCGAAGTGCTGATGCGATCACGTCTTGCGCCGTTAAATCTTGTGACATGCGTCACTCTCCCGTCTTACACATCGCGTTGCGTTCGATGGGGTTTATTTTATCAAGACATCGGCACGAAGTCGAAGACGTTCACTGTCAATCAATACTCCATTCTCTGAAGTGCCAAATATTGGCATGTCTGATGCGCTGAAATTCCAGCGCATCTGGGGTAACCTTCCGTGTGGGGCGGGGGTCGCCGTGGCCTACGAATACGAGATTCACGCATGACAGACCAACAACTCAGTCGTCGCGAGTGATCGAGATCTAGAAAACGACTTGATAGGTCACTGGTCACTCACCAAGTCGCGGAAAACTTCTTTCGCTGTACGGAAATCGGTGATGCGACCAGGATCGGGAATCGAGTTGCCCGCACCCGATGCCCCAGGGCAGCGGTATTGCTCGTAAAACTCGCAAAACCTCGCCCTGGGCTATGCAATCGGCTGCACCTTTGGTGCTTCGCTAACCAGACTGCCCCACGCTCCATTGGTCGACGCGCAGCCAATCCGATTTTCGCGTCTGCACCCCTTCTAGGAGGCACTGTCGCCAGCTGGCTGTTCGTTGTTGTCCTCGGATTCCTGCGGCTCCGGTTCTTGTTGCTCCTTCTCCTCCTTCTTTTCGTCGTCCTCGCCTTCCTCCTTCTCCTTCTCCTTCTCGTCCGTTTCGGTCGGATCTTCTAGTGGTGCGAGTTTGACTTTCAGAGTGATCTCTTCGCCCTTGCGGTAGACCTTCACCTCTTGCATCGAACCGACCGGTTCGCGTTCGATCACCTCTTGCAACTGGCCTGGATCGCGAACTCGTTCGCCGGAAAATTCCAGGATCACGTCGAGCGGTTTGATGCCGGCGCGATCGGCCGCCGAATCCTTGATGACCTGGTAGGCGAGCACGCCCAACGCGGCAGGCAAATTGAACCGGTTGGCGATCTTGGGGTTCAGTTCGGCCATGCGGACACCGATCGCCGCGCGACGAACCTGACCATGTTCCGACAGTTCGTCGGCGATCCATCGGGCGTGATTGATGGGAATCGCAAACCCAACGCCCTGGTAACCGCCGATTCGAGTCGCGATGGCGGTGTTGATCGCGATCACACGGCCATCCAAGTCGATCAGCGGTCCGCCCGAGTTGCCGGGATTGACGGCCGCGTCGGTTTGGAACAGGCGAACTCGTTTGATTCGCGAAATGGTTCGATTCTTGGCACTGATGATGCCTGCGCTGACGGTCGCTTCCAGTCGGAACGGGCTGCCGATTGCCAGCACCCAATCGCCAATTTCTAACACGTCGGAATCACCAATTTCGGCACAATCAAACGGTTGATCTCGCTTGATTCGAAGCGTGGCAACATCGCTGTCGGGATCCCCATGCACGTCGGTCGCCTCGATTTCTGTTTCATCGTACAGCTGAATCACCACCCGTTTGGCGCCGGTGATCACGTGATTGTTAGTGATCACCATGCCATCGTCGCTGACGATCACGCCCGACCCCAAACCGGTCAATTGCTTGGCGGGATCGACATTGGGGTTGGGGGAAGCACCTCGCGGTTGGCCGACCGGTTGCCCGTAGGACAGCACGGTGACGACCGCCGGAGTCGCGCGCCGCGCCGCGTACCGAAACGCCCGCGAGAGCGCTCGGGCGCCGGCTTGGGCCTGACCGTTTTCTGTCTCGGCGGGCCGTTGATCCTGCGGTTGATCGTCATCGGGCACCACGGCGAGTGAAAAAGTGGGCGTCAACAGCAGGCAGACCAGGGAAATCGCGGTACGGTTTTTCAGGATTGGGTTCATCTTCTTTGCAGTGGGGCGCGAGATGTCTGGAGTTCCCATCCGAACGAGTAATTTCATTGGATGGGCCGAATTTCAAACATTGGCTGTTAGCAGCAGGCAGGGGAAGCAACAATGCAATATAACGAGAAGTCACCGATTTGTAGCGACACCTTCGTCTTTGGCGGCGATTCGTCTTGGCATCCTATCCTTGGAACACCGTTTTCTCATGCTTGCCGCCACCTTGCTGGAAAAAAAACGCGACGGACAAGCCTTGTCTGGCGAAGAAATCCGTTTTTTGATTGATGGGTTTTGCCGCGGCGAAGTTGCCGATTATCAGATGTCGGCTTTCACAATGGCGGTCTGTTTGAAAGGGATGGAGCCAGGCGAAGTCACCGCGCTGACGTTAGCAATGTTGGAAAGTGGTGAAGTCCTGCCGCGTCTTGCTCGTGGCGACCGGTCGAACGAATGTGCAAGGCCTCGCAGCGACCGGCCCCGCGTCGACAAGCACAGCACGGGTGGCTTGGGCGATAAGGTTTCGTTGATTCTCGCACCGCTGCTGGCATGTTGCGGAGTCGACGTTCCCATGATCAGCGGACGGGGGCTTGGCCTGACCGGCGGTACGCTGGACAAGCTGGAGGCGATCGAAGGGTTTCGAACGGCTTTGTCGGTGGACGCATCGAGCAAAGTTTTGCAGGAGGTGGGGGCGTTCATCGTTGGTGCGTCCGACAACGTCGCTCCGGCCGATCGCCGACTGTACGCGCTGCGCGATGTGACCGGAACGGTGGAGTCGATTCCGTTGATCACCGCCAGCGTTTTGAGCAAGAAGCTGGCGGCAAACTTGGACGCCCTGGTGATGGACGTCAAAGTAGGAGGCGGCGCATTCATGAAGACGCCTGATCGTGCCGGCCAACTTGCCGATTCGATCGTTCGCGTCGGTCGACAGGCAGGTTTGCCAACGTCGGCGATTGTTTCCGATATGGACCAGCCACTTGGATCCGCTGTCGGCAACGCGATCGAGGTGAATGAAGCAGTCGACGTGTTGCGAGGCAGCGGGCCGGAGGAGGTTGGCGAGCTGACAGTTCAGCTGGGGGCCAAGTTGTTGTTGGAAGTTGGCTTGGTCGGCGATCACCAACAAGCATGCGAAAAACTGCGGCGGACTTTGGACAAGGGGCTGGCCATGGAGAAGTTTGAGCAGATGATTCATGCCCAGGGAGGAACGCTTCGATGTCCTCTGCAGCTGGCGCCGACACACGAAGTGATCGCTCACCGCAGTGGGTATCTGCGCAGCTTGGATTGCACCGCGATCGGCAGGGCCGTGGTGGCAATGGGTGGCGGGCGCCGTCGTGTTGACGACTCGATTGATCCCAGCGTTGGCATCTCCCTGCATGTCCGCGTCGGTGATCCGATCGAGCAGGGGCAACGAATCTTGACCGCTCATTACCACTCCGACGCCGATTGCAACTATCTTGAAGTGTTGGAAAACGCAGCGGAGATCGTGGCGGATTCGGTCTCACCGCGACCATTGATCCTTGCAAACCGGTGAAGGATCCGGTGTCGATTGCCCCTTGTCGCCGTAGGATGGAATGTCTGCTCCTGAACTGAAGTCTGCCGAAGCTGACCGATTGATCCGGGCGGCGATCGATGTGCGCGACCAGGCTTACGCGCCTCACAGCCATTTCTATGTGGGTGCCGCGTTGCTACTGCCCAGTGGTGACTTGGTGGTGGGCTGCAATGTCGAAAACGCCAGCTACTCGATGAGCCTTTGTGCCGAGCGGGTGGCCGCTGCGACGGCGGTTGCTTCGGGGCACCGAACATGGCGGGCAATCGCGATCGCCAGCGTCGGCGGCGTGTCGCCGTGTGGCGCGTGTCGGCAGTTTCTTTCCGAGTTTGGAACTGATATCACGGTCATCATGGCCGATGTCCTGGACGGTTCAAGAAAACTCCGAAAGCTATCCCAGCTGTTGCCCGACGCGTTTGACGGCTCCAACTTACCAAGCCACGCTTAGCCTGGGTTAATCAGGAACATCGTAGGCCGACGTAACAAGCAAACCCTTGCAGTGCCGGAACTTCGGTCGCCTGCGGGAAGTTTTTTCGCCTCCCGCGCTGCGCGCAAGTACAAACCGATTTGCGCAGTTACGGCATGGTTTTGCGACCTCGGCCCGGCCTACGCGAATAATCCGGCCTAGCTCAATCACTTGCCGCCGCGATCGTTTGCCACGCGGTGTTGTAGTAGACGCCTGCCGGGTCGCTGATCTTGGGATTGGGAAATGGCGGCGCAATTTGAAGGGCTTCCCAAATCAGGTTCGAGTTTCGATACAGCAGCAACCGGCGATGATTTTGGCGAGCCGGCGCGATGCGAATTTTCGGCTGGTCACCGCCGACACATTCGATCAGCAACAGCAATTCGGGATCCGTTCCATCCACGAACGCGAACACCGCGCCGTCCAATATCGATTCCGAGGCCGCGGTGTATCGGTAAAGGGGTTTTGCCAACAATCGCAATTGACGAAACGATGATGGATCGTTGCGCTCGGAGATCTTGGCGACACAAGAGTTCGCAATGATCTTCAGCTGCCGCGTGCGGATCACGGGTGTCTGGCCAGGTTCGGGCAGCCGGACGGTCTGCAGCCATTGGATCCCCGGCAGTTCCGGTTTCCAGATCGTTGATTCGTTTCGCTGGGCAAGCAGCGGTTTTTCGCTGAGCGACTGGAACGTCAGGCGACGGTTGTCCACGGTATCGTAGAAGGCGTAGACCGATAGGAACGCCGATGGTTTGCCATCCTGGGTCCACAGATAGCAATCCCCAAACACGTCATCGGCGATGGGATTGGACCAGCGGATGAGCGAACCTGGCACTCGTTTACCAAACGTCGATGCATTCACAGGCCGAATCTGAATTTCATCGGCAACACGATCGGCCCAGCGGTGAACCTCCGCTGCCTTGTCCTCCGCGGATACCTCATCGCTCGTTGATTGGGCCAAGCCGGTTGCCATCGCGCCGTGCCACAGCAGGCAGATCAGAATCATTCGCATCGGGCATCCCCTTCACGTTCCCTTTCTTGCAGGTAGACATTTTGTCTAGGGCGGGGCGAGCGTGCAAGTCATTGGCGGATCGAATCGACCAGGCGAGAAACGAGCGAACGATTGTCGGAAATGGTCATTGTACCGACTTGGCCGGCGTGCACCTCGGTGCTGGTGACTGGATCGAGCTGGGTGACACTTTGCAGATGCGGCAGCACGGTACGAACTTCCTCGTCCTCGTTGGGCGATGATTCGACGGCCAGCGGACCGCCGGCCGACGCGGCCAGTGCGGGATGCGGCAGGCTGCGCCGAGCGCGCGGGCGCAGGGAGGCGGGAATGGCGCGAACGACCGTTCCGCCGCGAAGTCGCACTTCGGTGGGCAGTTGCTGCGAGACCACTTTCTGATAAGCCTGCATGTCCTGCTCACGAACCGACGCCAACAGTTCTTTTTCCTGCGGATCGGAAACTCGAAGCAACTCTTCTCCCTTGCTGACAAAGCGGCCATCCAAGTTGTCAAAGTCCGGGCCGATAACCAATCCGTCCCGCTTGGCAACCACTCGCAGACCGTCAAGCTGTGAATCAAGTTCGGCAAGTTGCCGGCGCAGGCTGACGGCGTTTTCTGATTCGGCGGCCGCTTTAGCCAGTTCGCCCTGGCGCCGAAACTGAATCTCGCGTAGCTCGGCCAACCGAAGGTCGTCTGCTTTTTTGTCTCGGCGCAATTGCAGTTCGGGATCGTCCAATTCCATCAACAGCGTTCCTTTGGCGATCCGCTGACCGCGCCGCACAAAGACGCCTCGAACGAACGCATCGGCCGAGGCGCGCGCGACCTGTTCGTCTCGGAACTGGACAATCACCGGAATTCGGCGATCCAACGGCGAGCTTGCCGTGCACAGATATTGGCCGACCAACAACAATATGGCGGCACACCCCAACATCCGTCGGCGATGTTCGTTCAAACCCAATCGGTCTGTTCCCGGCTGCAACATCCAAACCTTGCGGGACCAACGAGCCAGCGGCAACAGGCACCACAAACAGACGGCGGCAAACCCCAGGATCACTCCCAGACCGGCCGCCCACATCGACACAGCGACGACCAGTCCGCCCATCCAAATGATTTGAAAGACAACACTGAACGCGGCATGCCAGGTTGCAAACGGCCGCCGCCAACCGGTCAGTAGCGGACGTTCTTGAGGAATGCGAAGCAGCCACCACTGCAGCCAACCGGCCAATTGTTTGCGCCCATGCATCCGCAGATTGGGGATCTCCGTCAGGTCGGAAAGGACATAGTATCCATCCAGCCGAAGCAGCGGGTTGGCGTTGACCAGCAGCGTCGCGGGGCCGGCGATCAAAAAGAACTGCGCGGCCAAATGTTTGCCGAAAGCAAACCCTTCGGGCAGCAACCACCACAACCAGGCGGCGATTGCCGCCATCGCCAATTCAAAATAAACACCGGCCAATGCGATCTGCATGCGATGCCAGCGACTTTTCAACTTCCAGGCATCGGTCACATCGACGTAGGCAAGCGGCGCCATGAAAAAAAACATGATGCCGATTTTGCCCACCTGGACGCCATGATGCCGGGCCGCGACCGCGTGTCCTGTTTCGTGGATGATTTTGGCGACGACCCACATTGCGATCAGCATCAACCAGAGGCTGGGATCGAACATCCGCTGGAGTTCGTCGGCAAAGGATCGGGCATTGCCGTAGACGATCGCCAATCCGCTGGCCACCAGCAAGCACCAACACAGCATCCCTTTTCCGTCCAACAGCGGCCCGACCCGTTGCTGGACAATCGTGGCGAATCGATGTCCGCCAAACAGCGGGATCCGCTGGCTGATCATCAACGACAGCGCTTTGGGCAAGTGGGCTCGCCAATTGGTTGCCGATGGTGAATCGGGGCCACCGCGTTTCTGATCGGGCTCCGGTGGATCAGAAGAACCGGCCGCCGGTTCGATCGCGGTGGCCAGTTTTCCGGCGACCAGTTTGGAGATGAACTCGGCGACGTCGCGCGGCTCCCAATGGATCCCTTCGGATTCCAGTTGCTGCACGATTTCGGTGACACTGTGTTCGCCGTCCAGCAGGCCGGCGATTCGATGTTCCTCGATACCAAACTGGAAAAACTTTCCCAGCGCCGGATGGTGGGCGACGTAGGTGGTTTGATTTCCGGCGTTGCGGCGAGAGAAAGTGATCGAGCGGTCAAACACCACTCGCACTGTCGGAGGCGATGGGCTGTTTGTCGAATCTGTCACGGATTGCGTCACCACCGTTCCCTCTTAGTAACCGATCCACCAGAGAGTTCTTTCCACGGCGCCGCGAACCCAGGACCAGGCCCAGGGTCGAAGCGGGCCGTAGGTTGTCGCTTCACCGCGCATGCCTGGCCGCAGGTTCAGTTCGCTATTGTCGACCTTGATGCGGCCGATGAAGACGTTTCGGTCCTCGCGCACCTCGGCGGCCGGAAAGAGTTCGTCCAATCGCATCTGCAGCGACCTGCCGCCAATCGCGTCGATCTTGATCCTTGTTTCGGCGTCGGATTGGACGTAGCCAATTTCATGTTCGGGGATCTCGACTTCAATCAGCATGTAATCCATTGGGGCAACCTCCATCAGTGTCTGCCCCAGTTTCAGCGGCGAACCGATGTGCCGCTCCAGGTCGCCGCTGACCACGACGCCGTCGATGGGGCTGACCACATCCAAACGCTTCAACCGCTGGGTAAGCAGTTCGTGTTGCCGCGAAAGTTGGCGTCGTTTCAGATTGGCTTGCTGGGCGTCGGCGATGCGGCCGGATGCAAGCGCGACATTGTGTTCTTTGGAGGCCTGCTGTATCTCGGCCTCGATCGATTCGCGTTCCAGCCGCAGCGGCCTGCCGTCCAGGACGGCCAGTACGTCGCCCGCTTTGACGGCATCCCCCGGTTGCACATTCGTTTCCAGCAGCGACGCTTCGAAGGGAGTCGCGATCAACCGCTTTTTCAGCGTATCGACTTGCGCTTTGCAGGAGACGCGGTATTGGACTGGCCAGATCGCCACCAATCCCAATAGCAACATGGCGGCAGCAATGACAAACTTGGAACGTTGGCCGATTTTCGCCAGCACGTTGGGCCAACTGCGCGCCGGCCGGCTCCAGAAAACGGTCGCGATCAAGTCAGCATGCGCCGACAACCATCGACCCGACTTGGCGTTGACTGTGTCACCCTCGACCCAGACAACGCATTGTCCTTGTCCTGCGGGTCCCGGCAAACAGAGTTCGATTTTCTTTTCGGCGACGTGGCAAAACGCACGGTTAGCGTCGTGTTGTTGGTCGTCCTGGTCGGGGCGTGAGCGAAGATTCGAGCTTTCAATCAGCGCCTGGAGCGAGTCTTTTCGAAGTTGGTCATGTTCTGACGATTCGAGCATGCGCCAACGATCGACTGCTTCCTCGCGCAGGGCGCTTTCGGGGCCAAGCCAGCCAAGCCGCGCGTCGACCAGCCGTTTCAGCTTGGAAGTACCGATACCGCATCGCACCGAAGCGCCATCGAAATGTTTGCAAAGCTGGCTGACAAGCAGGCTGGCTGCGTCGGTGCGACAAGTGGCCAGCAGCAGGTCATTGATTAGCGGCAAAATCCGCTGCGTCAAATCCTGCTCGGTCTCACGGGACTGCTGGCTGGCCGACAGTTCCGGGTGCGGCGGGGGAGGCGCGGATATCTCGGCGAGTTTTTCCAACGCGTCGTCCAGCGCATTGGTCATCGCCACGTCGGTGCTGCCGACCAGCGAGACGTGCAGGGAAGAATCAGCGTTGGGCGGGTTGACGCTCATCGGCGGCTTGCTCCCTTGGTTGGGCCTGGCAACAGGACCGTGTTGGTAGCATCGCGATGCGGCAGCAGCTTCAGCGTGCAACGGTCGCCGGCGAGCAGTTTGCCGTGTGAATTATCAAGTTCGACCCGTATCTGAACTGTGCCGCTTTCCCCATCGATATCGGGAGCGATCGAGGTCACTTTCGCATCCAGCGTGGCGCTGCTGCTGCGCAGATAGACGCGGACTGGCGCCCCCGGTTTGGTATCGATGATGTCTTCGACCGGGATGTTGAACACGGCGAACAGTTTGTCCATCACCAGCAGACGGATGACGGCGGGATCACCGGGAGTGATGTATTCGCCCGGTTGATGAAAAACCTGGGAGACAACACCGGCCATCGGGCTGCGGATTTTCCGGCGTTCCAGCTGCAACTGGTATCGTTCCAGTTCCACGCTGCGCAGCCGAAGTTGTTCTTCGGCGGCCAGTTGCCGGGCCAACGAAATTCGCAAGTCCGCTTCGGCTCGTCGCAATTCGTCGGGTCGCGCCATGCCTTCCGAAGCGAGTTGTCGCAGCTTGTGAGCTCGGGCCTGGTTCAATTCCGCTTCCGCCTTGGTCGCTTCCAATTCGCCGGTCAACGTGGATTGCAATGCGGCGATCTTGACCGACGCGACTTGCAGGGAATCTTCCAGCTGGCCGATCACGTGACCTGCCTTGATCCGGTCTCCGACCTTCACATCAACGGCGTCAAGCCGGCCGATTTCGGCGGCGGCAACCATGATGTTGTGACGCGGCTCGGTGAAGCCTTCGTAAATCATGGTGGCGCTACCGGACATGTCGGGTGCTTGGCCGCTTGCGGGCATCAGAATGGTCGTCACAAGCAGGACAGCCACGCCGAACACCCTCGACGCGTTTCCTCGCACGTCAGCGCGACGGCGGTCGTTCGAATCTCGATGCAAATCCTTGTCCAAAGCGATTCGGAAGGAACGGATGTTGGCAAGCGTCATGGGTTGACCTCTTGGCGAATCAGAGCTTCGAACTGTTCTGGTGTGAGTTGCGGCAGGGGCCCGCTGACCGAGCCCTGTTCGGCCGCGGAGTGAATGAATTGGATCGAGTTGTCGCAGTCATTCCGAAGGGGCTGAATTCCTTCGTGCATCAGCAGCGTTCCCATCGCCCGCTGAAGTTCGACCAACGACGTCAGGTATCTGGTTTGTGCCGAAGTCCATTCACGCTCCGCATCGGTGCGTCTTTGTTGAGCATCCAGCAGGTTTTCCAGCACCGTTCCCACAGCGGCTCCGTCGCCGCCCATCATTTCCCAGCGCCGACTCAACACCGCCTCTTCCTCGATCGCGGTGACCAGCAACCGTCGCTTGGTTTGTTGTTGGGCGTGAGCGAGGTTGGCGTTGATCAAAGCTGTTTCAATCTCAGCGCGCGTCAGCTGAATCGCCTCGCGCAGCTCTTCGCTTCGCTGCTGATACAGGTGATGGGCTTCGCGGTGGCGTGATCGTGCTGCCCGGCGGCCGTAAGGCAGTTGGTACTGCAAGCCGGCTGAAACTCCGGGGCCGCCGCGAGTGAACTGGTCGGTGAACGATTCGGCAACGTTGTACCTGCCGTTGAGTCCCTGCAGGTACGTGTCAACGATGCCGGTAAGTTCTGGCAGCAATTCCGCTCGAGTGACTTCGATCGACAGTGCCGCCGACTCAAGTTCGGCGGTGGCGGCGCGAATTTCGGGCCGATTCTCGATCCCCTGCAGCACCGCGTCTCGAAGACTGACTCCGATGGCGGCAGCCGTGGGCGATTGCAGCGGGATCATCTCCAACTTCCCGTCAGCCATGGCAAGCTCTTCCGAACCGACGATGGCTGCCAACTGGGCTTGCTGTTTCTGAATTTCGGCCTCGATTTGCAGTTGCCGGTCGACCCGTCGGGCGACTCGGCCCCGCGCCTTGGCCATCTCGATTCGCGACGAGTCGAAGTCACCGCGGGCAACCAGGATGTCTTCGATGCGTTTGCCTCGCTTGAGTAGCTCGCTCTGTTGCATCAAGTGGCAACGAAGCTCGTACAGCGTCCAGTAGGCTTCGATCACGTCGGCAATCCGCTGCTCGACTTCGCCACGCATCTCCTGCCAGCTGACTTTGCTATCGATCCGTGCCTGGGTCAGCAACCGTTCGTTGTAAACTCTGCCGCCGCGAACCAGCAGCGGTTGGGTCAAGCTGAGGCTCAGGCGAGCGTTGGCTTGGCGCTGGGGTTCGAAGAAGTTGCTGTTGCTGTCCAGCAATCCCAACTCTTGCCCCAAATTGATCTCCGTGCCGCGCCGGCCGGTCCGCTGCACGCCGCCGCGCATGGTCAGCGATTCTTCGATCAGCCGCGGCGGGCCTCCCGTGACCAACGAATTTCCTACCGGGTCGTTGGTGCGGCCCAGTTGTGATTCGAACAGCACCGACGGATCGAACGCCGCATCTTGTTGAACGATTCTTTCCAGTGCCACGCTGGTGCGCTGAGAGACGCTTTGAATCCGGGGACTCATTGCCAGCGTATCCAGCAGAACCGTTTGCAGATCAAAGGTCACCCACTGCGGCTGATCCAGCATGCTGCCCGAGACCTTGTCGTTCCACCAATCGAGGTGTGAAACGTTCTTCTTTGGGCGGACGCGGTAGCGGCCGGGGAGGGCATCGTCTGCGTACCCTCTCCGGGCCTGAGAGCCCGACTCTCCCGGAGGGAGAGTGTTGTTGTCGGATGTTTGGTCGCTGGGCGAAGCGGGCGGCAGGCTTGACGGTCTTACGGCCGGCAATTTGACCGGTTTGGGGACTTCGGGAAGCCGTTGTTGGCCGGCGCATGTTTGCGCAGCGATCCCCAAACACATCATCGCCAGGGCGAAAATGTGATGGTTTCGCGTCAATCGGCACAAACGGCTACGTTTCATTCCTTCCTGCAATTCGTAGTTGTACAGCCGTACCGGAACCACAGTCCCTCGCTTCGATCATCGGACGAATCGGTGGTAGGGATGCGCGCGACTGTGACGAAAATTCGGTGGCGCAAGAGGAGTCACTGGAGCATTCGATAGAGCCGTCAAAGTTTGCCTGAACGGGCCGCTTTGCCAGCTAGCTTGCGCAATCGTTACCACCATCAAGATTGACAGCGTCGATGAGGGTTTCGGATGCGTTAATCCGCAGTGGCCAAAAACTCACTCGCTCTCATTGGTGGTGAGCAAAAGTTCCATGAGGCTCATTCCGTACTTGGGAGCCGACGATTTTCAGGTTTTTGCCGAGCTGTTGTTTTGGGCAAAATGTATTTCGCATCGCTGAGGTTGGCCATCGCACTGGTGTGCGTCGGTGCCAGTCTCATTTTGGGAGCACACTGGTTCGGGTTGTTGCCCGATTCCACTCCGGTGGCGATGCGCGCCCGCCAAACCCTCAGCGAAGCGATCGCGGTGAACGTCGCTGCCCACGTCCGCAAACAACAGTGGACCGATCTGTCGGCGACGCTGCAAACGCTGGTCGATCGCGATCCCGATTTGTTGTCGATCGGAATTCGCAGCGACCTCGGTACGCTGCGTGTCGATACGGGACACCACGCCCAAATCTGGCCGACTCGAGCCGAGGACACCAGCCGAGTCGACGCGATGCAGGTTCCCATCACTTTGAACCGGCGTCCCTGGGGCAATGTCGAACTTTGCTTTCGTCAACCGCACGTCACCGGGCTGGCCAAGACGATGCACCATCCGCTGGTCCGTTTGTTGACCTTTTTTATCGTTGCGGGAGTCTTCGTTTACACGTTTTTTGTCGTCCGGGTATTGCGGGTGTTCAACAGCACCCAGGTGGTACCCGAACGAGTGCGACAAGCCCTCGATACGCTGGCCGAAGGACTGTTGGTGTTGGACGAAAAAGGGCGGATCGTACTTGCCAATCGGGCGTTTGCCGATACCGTCGGCATCCCGGCAGAAGATCTGGCCTACAAGCTCGCTTGCGAGTTGTCTTGGGTTGCTAGCAAAGAGGGTGAAAACACCTACCCGTGGTCGCTGGCCATCAACAATTCACAGCTCCAATCCGACCAGATGCTTCGTTATCGCCAACGCGACGGCGGACAGCGGATCTTTTCGGTCAACGCGGCGCCACTGGGCAAAGGCGGCTCACAACGTGGAGCATTGGCCACGTTCCGAGACGTCACGCACGTGGAAGAACATCGGGCCGAACTCGAAAAGATGCTCAGCCTGTTGCGCAGCAGCCGCGACGAAATCAAACGCAAAAACGGCGAACTGGAAATCTTGGCCACGCAAGATGCGCTGACCGGATGCCTGAACCGACGCGCGTTCTTCGAACGCTACGAACGACGTTGGATCGAGGCGGCAGGCCAAGGTTCCCACCTGGCTTGTTTGATGATCGACATCGACCACTTCAAGAGTGTCAACGACACCTACGGCCACCATACCGGTGACGAAGTGTTGCGCCGGGTGTCGAGGGTGATCCGCGACATGCACAAGGATCACGGTTTGGTTTGCCGCTACGGCGGAGAGGAATTCTGCGTCGTCCTGCCCGGTTTTGAAGTCGATCGCGCCTGTGCCGAAGCGGAGCGGACGAGACTGGCGATCGCCGAAATCGTGTTGGAGGATCCGCCCGATTTGCGTTTGACCGCCAGCATGGGTGTTTCGGAATTGCGTTTCGATCCCAGTGATCCACAGGACTTGATCAATCAGGCCGACGCCTGTTTGTACGTTGCCAAACGCGAAGGGCGAAACCGAGTCATTTCGTACAACCCTGCCATGGCGGACATCGTCGAAACCGCCGACGACGGCAAACCGGTCAAGCGGATCGAAATCCCCTACCAGGCTGTCACCGCGCTGATCTCCGCCCTGTCCTATCGCGACATCAATACCGCCGAACATTCTCGCCGGGTTGCCGATTTGTGCGCCAGGGTTGCCGACGGAATCTTTGATCCTGAACAAACCTACGTGCTGGAAATCGCCGCTCTGCTGCACGACATCGGCAAGATCGGCGTGCCCGATCACATCCTCTTGAAACCCGGACCGCTGACCCGCGATGAATGGGAATTGATGGGACGCCACGACCGCATCGGGGTGGAGATCATCGCCAGTGCGTTTGACTGTCCCGAACTGTCCGAGATCATTTCCACGCACCACGCTTTTTATGGCGGTGCGGCTCGCGATCCCGATTTGCCCGTGGGTGAGGAGATTCCGCTTGGGGCACGACTGCTGACCATTGCCGATAGCTACGACGCGATGGTGTCGGACCGGGTCTACCGCAAAGGCCGTAGCCATGACGAAGCGATCAAGGAGCTGCGCCGCTGTGCCGGCACGCAGTTTGATCCCAATCTGGTGGAACACTTCGCCGAAAAAATCGAAATGCGCGGAGCGGAAACCACCAAAGGAGCCTATTCGCTGCGCAAACAGACGACGCTGGAAATCGGCCACCAGGTGGAGCGATTGGCGCACGCGATCGACGCCCAAGATGCCGACGGTTTGGAGGCGCTGGCAGCTCAGTTGCGCACCTTCGCTCACAGTTGCAATATCGAAGCGATCGCCCAGGCCGCTGACAAGATCGAACAGCAAGCCAAGGCGGAAGAAATCCAATGGCTATCGTTGTTACGAGATACGCACGAGCTACTGGACCTTTGTCGGTCCACGCAAAGTGAGTATCTGCGCGAGAGACTTGCTGGAAACGCCGAGTTGATTCAGTCGTAAAGACCGTCGGCGATTTCTCCGAAATCGCTTCGTATCCGCGGCGTCACTTCCACTGCGCATCCGTCGCCAAGACTTTCGGCGGATCGCGAGGCGGCCGAAACTCTTGGCGAGTTTCGCTACCGCGAAATCAATACGGATCACGTCGGCGAAAGCTGCTGGCGTTTCTCCGCAATCAAACTCAACAGGGCACGTTGCGGCTGGACAAACTTTGCCACTCCCTCTTCCATCAAGACTTGGTGCATCTGGGCGACGTCGACTTTCTGATCAATCTCTTGAATGACGGAATCGTCGGGAAGTTGATCGACCGTACGAGTGAAGACCACGTCGCTGGCGGCAATGGCGTCATTGGTGGCCGGCGGATTCGTTTGAATGTCGCTTCCGGCAAGCGCTTGCACGTACTTCCAGGGCAGATCGCTGGGATCCTTGGTGCCGGTGCTGGCAAAGATCAGTTCTTGATCGAGCGGCAATGGCTTGTCGGCCCAAAACTGGCGGTTGTCTTGCCAGATGCGTTTGGCGTTCAAAATACCGACTTGACCTTGGGCATCATCGGACAGGCTGGCGACGTGTTTTTGAGTGAAAACGTCGATTCGCGAAATGAAGATGCTATAGACGCTCTTGAAGGCGGACAGATCGCCGCGCCGCTGAGCTCCTCGCCATACCGCTTCGCGCGCTCGCAGGTATTGATCGTCGGTGAAAATCAACGTCACGTTCAAAGTCACACCGGCGGCAGCCAATTCTTCCAACGCAGACAAACCGGCTTCGCTTGCCGGCACTTTGATCATTCGATTCGAATGTCCCTGGCTCCACTTTTTGCCCGATTCGACGTACTGCTCGACCCGTTGCTCGTGTGAAAGTTCCAGCGTCGGATCTTCCAGCAGGGGATCGAGTTCAAAGCTGACCCAACCAGTGTTGCCGCCGGAGTCAGCATGGATCGACTGAAACTTGCGCTCCGCGTCACTGACCAGCTGGTCGGTCAGCGCCCAGGCAACAGCCAGATCGTCGTTGCCGGCGGCCAGCAGGGATTCGATTTGGTGGTCCAACCCGCCTGCTTTGACAATTCCGGAGATGATGGCTGGATTGCTGGTGGCACCGACCGCTCCCCAAGCAAGGTTCTGATCGACTTCTGATGGTTCGACCGAGTCAAGATAGAGCTTCGTTCCGGTAGCGATCAGCGATTTCAACGAATCAGACATCAAAGCTTCCTGCGAGGGGAAACGGACAAGAGATATCCCGCTTTTTACCCGCAACGCGGCGAAACATTAACCCGGCTCGGCGGGATAGTGAACAGGCGTCTATTTCTTCTCTCCTTTCACAATAGGTGCAGGCACGATCTACGCACCGAAGGTGCATCAGAAGCGAGATCACCAAGCCACACGGTCCGGCTCTTCCAGGGGGCGGGCGAAATGTTGGGGGTGTACAGTTCGTCCCGTTGGATCATGATTGGGGTGACAGCGCCCGCTTGACTTGCGCCGTCAAAGAGAGCGTTATCGTTACGACCGGCACAGCGACTGCAAGCTGACTTCCGGTCCCTGGCCGTTTGAAGTAGACCACCACGCCGTCGAGCGGTAATTTACCGGTGGTTTTTGGCAATCCGTAGCTCGCATTTGACCGCCAATTCTCGCAAACGGCACCAGACCTCGCATGAAATCACCCCTGCTAGAGCGACGTAGCCCGGTGTGGATTTCGTATGCGCTTCTCATCCTGGTCGTCTTTTTCTTTCTTCTCCCCTTCGCGTTTCGCGGCGCCAGGCAGAGTCTGCACCGGAAAGAAAATGACGTGAAGGATTGGCTTCCGAAGGATTTTCCGGAAACATCCGAGCTCAACTGGTTTGCCGATCACTTCGTCGGCGAGAGCTTTGTGCTGGCAACCTGGCCGGGCTGCACCAGCGGCGATGACCGGCTGAGGCTGCTGCAGCAGAAGCTGATGCATGAAAGCGAAGCGTACGATCCGACCGTGGACGTTCCCGAAGAGATGGTGGAAACCTATCGCCGGGCGCGGCAGGTCGGCAAGGAACTTCAGCTGCTTCGTGCCGGTGAAGACGATCACTTCAATTGGGGCGGCCAACAGGAAAAGTGGCTGCAATCGGCCAGCGGCAAATGGTATTACATCACTCCCGACGGTCGGCTGTACCGTTGGGACGAGCCCAGCAATGCTCCGTATGCAGCGATTCGTTCGGCACAAAAGTCGTTGGACAAACTGGAATTGCAGGGGCAATTCGTTACCGGTTTTGGTGATCAGCCAGTTTCCAAGATCGCCAACCCCTTCTACAACGATCCGTCGTTGCTGTGCGCGCCCCTTTTTCAAACGGTCGAAACGGGCGACACGCTGATTGCCGAACTCGCGTGCGAGGACGGCCCTCTTTGGCCGATCGATCTGACTGAAGAAAATCGCCGCCACATCGTTGCCAAGCGGTTGGCGATGGAGCGGTTCACCGGGACGCTCTTTGCGCCGGCGGTTCCCAGCGATTTTGCCTGGACACCGCAGGCGTTTCGGGAAGTGATTCCGCAGCAACAGCGCGACGGTTTGCCCGAAGATTTTGACTTCTTGGTGGAACAATCGCTGACGCAAATTGTCGATCAGCAGTACGAAGGTTCTTTGCCGGCGCTGGAATCGGCATCGACAGCGGCGAAAGCGGATGCCTGGTACACGATCTTTGATGCCGCCGGTGTACCGCCACCTCCGCGGGCGACCTGTGTGCTGGTGACTTTGACCGACGTCGCCAAAGAGAACCTTCCCTATGTGCTTGGCCGTGGCGTTCTTGGCGGCCCGCGCGGCCGGCTGTTGCAGCTTGCCGAGGAGGCGGGGATCTCCGCCGCGCCGCCTCCGTCACTGGCACCGCCACCGTTCGATTCCGAGCCGGTGGAGCGGTTGGCTGGAATGCCGCCGCTGCGTCTGGGTGGACCTCCGGTCGACAACGTGGCGATTGATGAAGAAGGCACCGTCACGCTGGTCCGATTGGTCGGATACAGCATCATCATTGGCATCGTGCTTTCGTTTTTGTGCTTCGGCAGCGTGAAGATCACGGTCATGGTCTTTATCGTCGGCGGAAGCTCGGCGATGTTGAGCATGGCGATGGTTTGGTGGACCGACGGCCAAGTCGATGCGATCCTGATGAGCATGCCGTCGCTGGTTTATGTGTTGGGATTGTCGGGCGCGATTCACGTCATCAACTACTATCGCGACGAAGTGCGGGCCCGAGGCCAGCGCGGCGCACCCGGCCGGGCTCTGCGGCATGCCCTGTTGCCCTGCACGCTTGCCTCGGTAACCACGGCAATCGGATTGGTTTCGTTGTTCACCAGCAACCTGGCTCCGATCAGCAACTTCGGTTTGTATTCCGCGATTGGGGTCATCACCACGCTGGGGATTCTGTTTTCGTACCTGCCGGCGGCGCTACAAATTTTCCCGCCGGGAATCGGCGGCCGGGACACCGATTCACCAGCCCCTGAGCAGGTACCGAAAGAAAGCTGGTTGTCGGAATGTTGGGCGGCGGTGGGACGCTGGATCACGCGACACCATGGCTTGGTCGCTACCACTTGTTTGGCGGTGTTGTTGGTCGGCAGCTTGGGGCTCATGAAGATCGAAACGTCGGTCCAGCTGCTGAAACTGTTTGATTCGCAGTCGCGGATCATCGAAGACTACGCCTGGTTGGAAGATAACTTCGGCAAGCTGGTGCCGATGGAGTTGGTGGTGCGGGTACCGCCGTCGATGCAAGCTGAAACCTATGACGGCGACCAACCGACGCAGCAGCAGCCGCTGAACATGCTCGAACGCATGGAGGCGGTTTCGCGAGTCGCCACGGTCGTTCGTCGCACGCTTGGCGAGCCCGGTCGCGGCATCGTCGGACAATCGATCAGCGCGGAAACCTTCCTGCCGCAGTTGCCCGAACCGAGCAACGGTTGGTCGATGACACGGTCGAAATTCAATAAAGATCTAACGGCTGGGCGCGATGACCTGTTGACCACCGACTATCTGCGATTGGAAGCAGCAGGTCCGTATGCCGGCAGCGAACTATGGCGAATCAGTCTTCGCGTGGGCGCGCTTTCCGACGTCGACTACGGATTGTTCATCTCCACGCTGCGGACTGCGGTGGAACCGGTCATGCGCGCCTACGAGACACGTGACGTCTTGATGGAACAGCTAGCCAAAGACGATGCGGGGGAGTCCATCAAGATTTCGGGTAAAGACCAGATCATCGTGGTGGGAACGAAGCGGCCACCGACACTGGACGAAATCGAATTGGTCTCCGGCGAGGACCAGGAAATTCACTCTGGCAATATCTTCCTTGGCGCGCTGGCCGAAATCTTGTCCTGCGAACGGATACGCAAGCCCGGATGGATCGATCCGGCCACCGACGATCCACAGTGGCAACCTGGTGGTGAAAAGTGGAATGAGTGGATTGGCGGTCGGGCCGATGCCGTTGTTTGGCTGGGCGGTGATGGCGTGAAGGAAGAACACTTCGCCGGCACCAAGCGGCTGATTGACGCTCGTGATTTGGTCAACAAAAAAGTACAACCGACGTTGACCGCATCGGGGGTTCCGGATGCAGAGGGTTCCGGATCGCTGCAAGTGGTTTATACCGGCGTCATTCCCGTCGTTTACAAGGCACAACGGACGCTGCTGACCAGTCTTGCCAACTCGATCGGTTTGGCCTTTGTGCTGATCGCTGGCGTGATGATCATGCTGTTGAATCCGGGCCGTTTTCCCTTCGGCGTTTTGCGGCCCGGCAATCTTGGAAATGGGATCGCCGCCGGCACCGTATCGATGGTACCCAATGTTTTTCCCGTGTTGTTGGTCTTCGGAGTGATGTGCCATGCGGGAATCAAGATCGATATCGGCACGATGATGACTGCGTCGGTAGCAATGGGCGTCGCGGTGGACGATACCATTCACTTTCTGTCTTGGTTCCGCACCAACCTGGACCGTGGCCTGGGGCGTGTGGAGGCGGTGATCGAAACGTATCGTCGCGTCGGACCCGCCATGACTCAAACGACCATCGTCGGCGGGTTGGGACTGTTCGTCTTCGCGCTGTCTACTTTCACGCCCACCCAGCGGTTTGGGACTTTGATGTTGGTGATGTTGTCAGCCGCCTTGATCGGTGACTTGGTGTTGCTGCCGGCGCTGCTTGCCGGTCCTGCCGGTCGATGGTTCAAACCGAGGCTGCATCGGGTGAAGCAATTGGCCCAGCAACCTTCGCCGCCATCGGACGAGCCGGAGGATTCCGGTGCAGACCAAACGGAGCAGGCGGAAGAGGAAACACGCGAAGCGGTGGCGTCAAGTTCCGATGGGCAGTCCGATTCCGTTCCGCAATTGCGAGTTCACTTCCCCGCCCAGCGGTCAAGAACACGACGATTGAAATGACTCCGTAGGCCGACTTGTCCCAAGTCGGCGAATCTGTCCGTCGGCGATTTCTCCGAAATCGCCGACTTATCCTCTGGGGGTCCAATCGGCGATCGCTGCTTTGGCGTTGATTTTCAGCTTCGCTTGGCAGCGCATTTCGTCCTCTTCGGCTCGCAGCCGAACATGGATGATCACTTCGTCGCCGCTTGGCTTGGTGCCGGTCCAGCGAATTGGCAGGTGAATTCCGCTGGTCGGTTCGTGGCGGACAAACTTCTGGATTTCTTTGCTGCTGAATTCCCAACGGCCAATCTTCGCCTCCGACGCGTCCAGGGAAGGATCGAGCGCGACCACGGTCAATTCGCCGTCGATATCAAACTGGCTCAGATCGGCCAGTCGGCCTGAATCGTCCACCGCGTTGATGACCAAAAACATTCCCTCAGCCGGTGGATCACCGTCAAATCGATGGCCTCCCGATAACGCCTGGTGAATACGAAGGCTGCTGGGGGTGGCGACCGCCTTGGCTTGCAGCGAATCGGGCAATTGAATCTGCCCATCCGGTTTCGCGTCATCATCCGCTTCACGATCGGACGGGGGCGGCATCGGTTCACCGGGACTGATGTCGGGGAGTTCCAAGTCGTCGGCGCCCGGAGGTTCCGGTCCGCTCGGCGGCGGAAGCAAACCGGGCGGAGCTTCTTGACCGGTTTCTCCTTCCGGTTGTTGGTCAGTGGCGCCCGGTACGGCGGGTGACAAATTTTCAGGACCAGTCGGCGTCCCCTCTTCGATACCAAGATCGAAACCTTCATCCAACGACATGTCCGAAAGAGGTTCTGGTTCGGGCTCGGGCTCACGCAATCTTTTCGGCTGGTCAGCAGCCTTCGGCTTCGAGGGAACAAGTAGCTTGGCCGAACCTGTCTGAACTTGGCTTTCCAGGCGATGTACTTTGTCGCGAAGCACGCTGTTTTGGTAATCCGCGTCGTACAACTGGTCCTCCAGCACCCGGATTTCGCTGACCATTTTCTGTTGGTACAGATCCTGATGCGCTTTGCTACGACAACCCGCCAATCCACTGCCGATCGCGCAGATCACCACTATCGTTGACCAATCAATCGAACGGCAAACCGGCTGGATGGAGGGGAATTTGGGAGCTGGCACGGAAGTGTTTTCCGAAAGGGCGATCGCGTTGTGGTTCGATTAGCAGGCGACAGCAACGCAGGTCAACGTCGATGACCCACTCCCAAAAAGGGGTCAGGAGCCTTTTTGGGACCTTAGGTAAGAGAGATTAGCTTGCCCGCACTTCCGTAAATCACACTCAAAGCTCGTGTTTTTTCCACAGATCCCATGTTCACTTGGGTTGCTAGATCGCCCAGGCTGCTTGCGTTAGCATGTCGCAGGTTGCGGTAGTAGCGCCCTCCCCACAGACGTCAGCGGGAACACTCGGTCGGTGTGGACGACGTGCTGGCGTTGGCGGAAGTAAAGATTTTTGAAGTGTGACCGTCGGCGATTTCTCCGAAATCGCTTCGTAGCCAGGAGCGGAGAACTGGCCGACTGAGCTGCCGACTGTCGATCATTCCGTTTTGCCGGTCAGGTAGGTGTAACTATCGAGGGCTCGTTCGTAGAACCGTATCATGTCACCCGCTTGGCGGTTGGTGATACGGCCGCTTTGTACCGCCGATTCGATCGAATCCAAAAGCCGTTTGATCAGTTGTCGATCGTCGTATTGAACGTAGCCGAGCACTTCGCTGACCGTGTCTCCCTTGACGACCGATTGGATTGCCACGCAGTCTCCGTCCAAATCGACATGCACGGCATGCGTGTCGCCGAACAAGTTGTGAAGATCCCCCAGAATCTCCTGGTAGGCGCCCACCAAAAAAATACCCAACTGGTAAGGTTGTTGGTCGATGGTTTCATGCAGCAACAGTGTTTCGCTACTTTTGCTGTGGTGCATGAAGCGATCGATTTTGCCGTCGCTGTCGCAGGTGATATCGCCTAGCACGGCGTGTCGAGTTGGGTGTTCGTCAAGCCGATGGATGGGCATCACCGGAAAGACCTGCTGGATAGCCCATGAATCGGGCACGGACTGGAACAGCGAAAAGTTGGCGAAATAGATGTCCGACAACATGCGGTTGAGATGTTTCAAATCGTCGGGGATTTCGTCAAGGGACCGGGCCAGGTCGCGGACGCGATGGCAAATCGCGAAGTATAAGTTTTCCGCTACCACTCGTTGTTCCAGCGGCAGGTAACCGCCGCTGAACAGATTCATCGACAAGTCCAGCGAGTTCTGGGCATCGTGAAACGATTCCATCAGGTTCGCCAGAGAAAGTTCCTGGTAGGTCGACCACAAATCGTGCACCGGCTGTTCATAGTCGGCGGGAATCTCGGTGGGCAGTTCTTGAACGTTGCCCTGCGCGGTGACACCGAGTGATTCGATGATCAGCACGCTGTGATGGGCGGCGATGGCACGGCCGCTTTCGGTGACCAGTTCCGGATGGGGCACACCCGCTTCATCGCAAACGGTTTGCACCAGGTAGACGACGTCATTAGCGTACTCTTGCATCGAATAGTTGATGCTGGACTGGCTGTCGCTGCTGCTGCCGTCGTAGTCGACTCCCAACCCGCCGCCAACATCCAGCGTTTCCAATCCCGCGCCGCGACGACGCAGGTCGGCATAGACGCGGGCTGCTTCCAGGATCGCTGATTTCAATTGCTGAATGTTGGTGATCTGGCTGCCGACGTGAAAGTGCAGCAATTGGAAACAGTCGGCCATCGACAACTCTTCCAACCGTTGCAACTGGCCAAGCATTTCGGCCACGGTCAGTCCGAACTTGCTGCGGTATCCGCCGCTGGCTTGCCAACGGCCCGAACCGCGCGTGGCCAGCTTGATTCGCATGCCGATGCGGGGCCGAATGCCAAGATTTTGAGAATAACGGAGGATCAGATCGAGTTCGCTGACCTTTTCGACAACCAGGGTCACCGTGCGTCCGACCTGTTGGGCAAGCAGGGCAAGGCGAATGAAATCGTTGTCTTTGAATCCGTTGCAAATGATCGGCGTATGCGGGTCGGTTGTCGCGATGACCGCCAGCAACTCCGGTTTGCTGCCCGCTTCCACGCCGAACCCGAATTGCCGGCCATGTTCGATCAGCTTTTCAACCACTTCTCGCTGCTGATTGACCTTGATTGGATAGACGCAGCGATATTGGTTGCGGTAACCATGGTCGGTGATGGCGCGATCAAAGCAAGCGTTCAAACGCCGCAATCGGTCTTCTAAGATTCCGTTGAAGCGGATCAGGACCGGCAGTTCCACACCCCGCTGGCCAAGTTGATCGACAAGCTGTTTCAGATCGATCGACTTGGCCGGGTCGCGATGGGGCGAAACCAGCAATCGGCCGTCGGGACCGATGTGAAAATAGTCATCACCCCAGCGATGGATCCCGTACAACGCCGCATTGTCAAATTGGGCACTCAAGTGGAATACCAACGAATCTGGTTGCGGCGCTCATTTCGTAGCACGACCGTCCCGGTCAAGCTTTGGCAAACCACTAGGCCTGGAAGGAACTGCCGCAACCGCAAGTCTTCACGGCGTTGGGATTCTCGAAAGTGAAACCCTGCTTCTCAAGACTCTCGAACCAATCGACGGTGGTGCCGTTCAGGTAGAGCGCGCTCTTCTTGTCGACCACGACGGCGACGCCGTGGCAATCGTACTTACTGTCGACCTGTTCGTCGAAGTTTTCGTCAAAATTCAAGGTGTAGTTGAAGCCGCTGCAACCGCCGCCGGCGACACCAATTCGCAGTACGATCTTTTCGTCAAAGTTATGTTCTTTCTGGTATCGCTTGACTTCTTCAGCGGCTCGTTCGGTCAGTTTGATTGCCATCGTCGGATCAGCCTTTTCGTCGGGGACGAATGTTGGAAAAATCTATCTTCGGGGCCTGTGGTTGGGGCCGTTTCGATCACCATCATATTATTCACGCCGCCCGGTTTGCGGCAAGAGACGACTTTCGCCGATTGTCAGACATTGTGGCAGCCGGGGGCGGAAAAACCGGTTCACTGTCGGGCGAGTCGGTAGCGTGATCGACGTCATCATCGTACAACGGTGCCCCGTGGCGCTGCCGAAAGCCCCGCGTTTCGACCACTTCACCCCCGGCACCCCTTCATGCGCCGAATCGGCACCCTGACCGACGAAAACCTCGCCCGCCGGTTCTGCGACTACCTGGTGACCCTGTCGATCGATTCCACCGCCGAGGCGGACAGCGACGGCCAAGGTGCCGCGTGGAACATTTGGATACGCGACGAAAAGGATGTGGAACAGGCGCGTCAGGAGCTCACGACTTTTCAAGCCTCGCCCGATGAGCAGCGCTATCAGGTGCAAAGCGAGGTGGCGAAGATTCGCGATGAACAAATCGCCCAGCAGCAGCGGCGGCTGAAGCAGCAGCGCAAAATGGTTCAGGCGATGCCGGCCCCAAGTCACGGTGGGATGGGCCCGATGATGGGCACGACGCTGCGCCAGCAAAGTATCCCGGTGACGATTGCCATCATCGCGTTGTCCGTGGTCGCCAGTTTCGCCACGAATTTTGGCAGTCCTCGCTCGCGCGGCCAACAGCTCACGCTGGAACAAAAGGTCTATTTCTCGCTATCGTTCGTCGATCGCCGCGAGTTTCGACAGACCGGGGATCCCTACCAGCGAGTCCGACAGGGAGAGGTGTGGCGGTTCATCACGCCAATGTTCATGCATGGCGACATGATGCATTTGGCATTCAACATGTTGTGCATTTATTTTCTTGGTACCGCCATTGAACGATTGCAGGGATCGTTGTTTTTGGCTTTGCTGACGTTGGGTACCCACGCGGCGGGGATGGCGCTGCAAGTCGGCACGACCGGGATGGACTTTTTGCCGGAACCGCTGCAGGGATCGCCACTGGCGATTGGCGCTTCGGGCGCGGCTTACGGCCTGTTCGGTTACCTGTGGATTCGACCGGCCCTCGATCCGGCCTATCCAGTTCGCCTGCCGCCGATCAACATCGTGGTCCTGTTGGGTTGGCTGGTACTGTGCATGACTCCCGCTGTGGAAAACGTCGCCAACGGAGCCCACTTGGGCGGTTTGATGGCAGGGATCCTGGTGGCGATGATCTTGCCCCGCAAACAGTGAACCGATCGGCGGTCGGGGCCGTCTGTTCAGCAACCAGCAATGACTGACGCAGCGCGAGTCCCGAAAACAAGGCGACGACGGACGTGTCCAATCATCAGCCCCCCGATGGCGAATCCATGATGGAAGCGGTTCGCGAAGTTTTTCGCGTCGCCCTGCCGTTGATGGTCAGCGCCGGTACTTTTTCGCTGGTCTTGTTTGCCGATCGTACGCTGTTGCTTCGTTATGACGGCGCGTCGATGAGCGCGTCGATGGCCGGTGGAAACCTCTTTTGGGTGCTCGTCTGCCTGCCGGTCGGAATCGCTTCGATGACCGGAGCGATTGTCAGCCAGTATGTCGGCGCCGATGAGGAAGATCGGATTGGCCGCTTCCTTTGGCAATCGGTTTGGATGTCGCTGCTGGCGATTCCCCTATTTGTCACTCTAGCGATGATCGCCCCGTGGTTGTTTCGCGTTACCGGGCAACCGGAATCGCTGATCCCGCTGGAAGCAACCTACATGGGTCACCTGATGATGTTTGGCGCGACCGGCCTGGTGTTGGAGACGGCGCTGAGCGGGTTCTTTAGCGGCACCGAGCGCACCGGAGTGATCATGTGGGTCAGCCTGGCTTCGGGGCTGCTGAACCTGGTGTTGGATCTGGTGTTGATCTTTGGACTCGGCCCCATCGCGGAGATGGGAATCGCGGGCGCGGCACTGGGAAGCGCCGTCTCCTTCTGGTTCAAATCGGTTTGCTATGCAACGATCCTGCTGCGGCCGCGGTTCAATGCCCGCTATCACATCCGCAGTGGCTTCAGTCTGGATGTCCGGTTGTTGGGAAAGTTGTTGTACTTTGGGTTTCCCACCGGCTTGATGTACCTGACCGAAGCGGGCGGATTCTCGGTGATCGTGTTGCGGATCGGCCGACTGGGCGATATCCCGCTGCGGGCCACGACGATGGCGATCAACTTCAACATGGTCGCGTTCATTCCGTTGGTCGGCGTGTCGATTGCCGCGTCGGTGTTGGTGGGAAGGCACCTGTTGCAAAGCGGACCGGCACGGGCGTCTCGCAGCGTCTACGCGGCGCTGGCGATCGGACTGGTCTATTCCGGCATCTGGCTGGTCGGATACCTTGCCCTGCCCGACCTGATGATGTCGTTGTATACCGAGGCGGGAGGTGATTCGGAAGGATCCGCCGAAGCGATCGCGATCGCCCGAGGCCTGTTGACCTTTGTCGCCATCTACGTCGTGCTGGATGCCACCCAGCTGATCGTCGCCGGAGCGCTCCGCGGCGCGGGCGACACCTGGTTTGTGTTGCTGAGCGGCTTCACTGCTTCCGCCCTGGCATTGACGATCGGCCTGGTCTGGGAACCGACCGAAAACGCACTCAACTGGTGGTGGTGGATGGTCACACTATGGGTCTGGTTACTAGCGATCGCCATGGTGGCCAGATTCCTGCACGGACGCTGGAAGAAAATGACCATGGTGTAGAAAACCGAAACGCCCCAACCAAGTCGTCGTGTGAACTACAGCGGACGCCCAATTCGCGTTCATTCGTGCAGATCAGTGTTCCTCTTCCTGCGCAGGATTGTTGAACACTAATGGACGCTGATTCACGCTGATGTGATTGGCGACAGCAGGGTCTACAGCGAGAGCGCGGATTGGCGTGGCCTTGATCGGTTTGTCCACTGCTGCACCAAGCTGAAATGCTCTGACATCTCGGCGTGAGCCCCAACGACTTCGAAGGCGGTGTGTTCCACCGCTGCCGGATGGTCTCAGTTCGATTTGGTCGACGGATGATGATTGATGTGTTACCGATCGCTTGCCGACACCGAACCGGAAGCTCGTCGCTGACGACTGCCGCCGCTTGGTTCTCTGTGATCTCCGTCCCTCGGTATTTCAAACATCGTCGCTGAGACCCTGATTCTTAGTTCGACACCAAACCTTTCGCTACAATACGACGAACTACTCGGTGCACGCGAGCACTCGAAAATGTCTTGGGCAGTGGTTGCCCTGCTGCTCGTGCCGCGTGACCGTGGACGTTAGCCGGCAGCTACATAACACCGTTGGACTTGGGCATAGCCGGTTCTTGGTCGTTGTTGAACCGGAAACCAGCTACCATACCGCAATTGAGCACGAGTACGAGTACGAGTACCGCGATGCTGAGTACGAGTACGATGAAGGCAGGAAGCCAGAACCATGACCTCCACGGAAGGACGCGAGCCGAGCGGTTAGCAATGGATCGCGGCGGCCCGGTCTTCGCGATGTCGGCATCCTCTGCATTGCGATTTCTTGGCGCTGAACATCATCACGGAACTTCTTCACGTCTACTTTCGTTTCTTTCGTGTGTCTTGCAGTCCTCATCCGTGCGGATACAGCAAACGTGCATCTTGGAATGAATAACCGCGAAAGAAACGAAACAGACGAAAGGGTGCTCGGTCAATTTGCCGCGTGTAGATGTGCTCAGTAGACTTTGGATAACGGCTTGAAGCGACAGTCGATTTCTCGCCACTTCCAGAACCAACGAACAATCCCAGACAGTGCCATTCACCCCCGTCCCCTTTTTCTCTCGCCGCAGCTCCGCGGCATAATTCAACCACTTTTTGTGCAGTGAAGGCTGGTCGCAATGAAAACGCTACTTGGAATCCTCACACTGACAACAATCGCTGGCTGCGGTGGGAGTTCCGTGCAGGACGCGTGGGAATCCGCCGGCGCGACGCCAGGCTGGTATGGTCGGGACTACAGCGGATTCTGTGACCTGGACGAGAAACCGAAGGGCAAAGCAATTTCCGCCTTCTGGGGTAACGACGAATTCGACCTTGATAGACTCGCTACGCTGCCAGTACCTCCAAGGCCGTTTGCCCTGCACTTCGGTGGCGCAAAGCTGACGAATTCACATTTGGAGGTTCTCAAACGCTTTCATCTCGCCGAGGGCCTCGGACTCAACCTGACACAGATTACAGATGCCGGCCTGAAGCACCTTTTGGCGTTTCCACATATCGAGTCCTTAGACCTTGCCGGCACGACTGTGAGCGATGAGGGCATAAACACGCTTTCCAAGCTGCCACATTTGAAGGTATTGATCCTAACGTTTGCGGATGTATCCGACTTGGGAGCAGAGACTCTAAGCCAAATGGAAACCCTTGAAAAACTAGACATTAGTGCCACGGCAGTAACCGATGAGGGGCTTGAGAAGCTGGCAGCTTTGCCAAGGCTACGACACCTTGAGGTGGCGAGGACGCAAGTTACAAGTAAAGGCATAGCAGCGGTGAAGAAAGAGCATCCTGATCTGGAAGTGTTTGAATGAGTCATGATGCCGAACACGATGGCTGCGGTCGTAAAAAAGGGGCCAGGAGCGCCACCGTGCCCTTTTTGTCCGATGCTTGATGGCTCGTGGTCATTGAAATCCCAGGAGGCCGGCAGTATCCCGGACCGGCCAAACACAACGCACGATCTATCCGTCAACAAGTTCCCGGATAGATCGCAATTCGTTTATCGCAACGTGGAAAACGACAAGACAGCGGTCTTTTTCTACTGGGGGAGCTCCGGAGCTCTCTACCCACGCTAGACCGTGATGGATGTACTGGTTGAATGGACCAACATGCCTCTCAGGAGGCAGGGCATTCAGATCGATAACCGAATATCGCCAGCGTTTTCGTTGGAAAAACGAGCTCGAATGAGCCATCCTATTGTGTGGGGCGAATCTCACGAAGTCATTGGGTTGTGGTCATGCGGAAACTTCTTGCCATCGCTGTTCTGGTTATCCTGATTCCCGGGCCTGTGATCGCGACAGCACAACAGCTTCCGGGACCGCTTGCGGAAGCCCTGGAGGCGGCGCGGACGAATCAGGCGACACCGGGGCAAAAGGCGCTGTTGTTTCAGAACAATGATGTCATCAATCGCGCCGCTCTCAATGGCTGGATCCCTGACCGGACTTATCAGGCCGCGCAACGTGAATATGCTCAGCTGAACTCGCGCCTGGCAGAAAAGGCTGCGAAGATGGAGGGTGCCAAGTTCACTACCCAGGTCAGTAAGAACGACACTTACTCCCCCGGAACAGACTCAGACTACATCGTTACAACGACTTCGGACAATCCCGTCGGCCAGATCGAAAAGATTCAGCAAAACTACAACAAGCTGGTCAACGAGCATCTCAGCCAGGCGTTGAGTGCTGAAGGGATGCACCACGTCCCCAAAGATGACTGGCTCAATCGGCTGGACGTCGATTTCATGGCCGATCCGACTGACATCACCGACGAACAGTTTCGGAAGATCGCCAAGCTGAACAACGATGCGTACAAGCGTCGAGGTGCCGCGGAATACGAACGCCGTTTGCGAGGTAAGAACCAGCCTCCGATCACCTCTCAGCAATTCTCAGACTACGCTGCCGAGATGCAGGACTTTGTTGACAAGAAGGAACGTCTGCTCAGTGAATTTCGTGAGAATCCTGGCCTGATGGCTGATCCCGATGCCATGGCTGATATGCACATTTTAATGGCTCAGGAATCGAAGTATGTCAGCCGGATCGAAGAAGCCGCAGCAACGCTTCGAGGACAAGAGTGGCTGCCGGGCAGTGAGATCGACAAAGGGCCGCCGGTCTACGAGCTAACAACACAGCCTGATGGTCAGGTGAAAGTAAGGGCACGACATACACAAAGCATCGCTGCACGTGGGGCGCGACGGTCTCGCGTGAACCGCGGAGCGGCCATCGTATCCAGTGCGGTGGTTGGCAACTCGGTTGAACGAGCGCTCGGCGATCTAGCGGACGCAATGACCGAGGCAGCTCAAAAGAACCCCGAAAAATGGAAGGATGCCCCGACTCGGATTGCAGAAGTGACAGAACGCATGTCCGCCGAGGCGAAGGGACGATTGCTGGAGCGGATCCGCGATCAATGGTCAGGTGTCGATCAGGGCGATGCCGATGCTTTCGCTCGACGCGTCGCAACGGAGATGCGGAAGCGGCCGGGAAAGTCACCGACAAGTGCGGTGGGCAGTGGCCCAGCAGGGATCAGACCGGGCTCTTCGATGACTCAAAGCCTGGACGATGCCATCCGCAGCGGTCTGGGGATTTCCGATGATCTTGCCGACATGACTCGCGCGCGACGTGGCCTCAATCAAATGGCATCTCAGGCTCTGGGGCAGCTCGATCGGCTCGAAACGCTGGGCAACGTCGCTGATGCGGCCGAGGTAGCGCTACACGCGACGACCTACGTTTCCAATCTGCAATCTGCCATGGATCCCAATCTCAGTGACCAAGAAGCCGATGAGCATTTTCGTCGAGCCCAACAGGCTGCACTTAGTCTGGCAAAGACAGGCGCGATGGGAGCGGCCACGCAGGCTGTCCCCGCTCTGGGTGCGGTCGTAGGTGGCTGGACGATTGGATATGACGGCACCAGGTACGTGCTTGAGAATACAGAAACCGGTCGACGGATCGATCGTAAGACGGAAGAGTACTTTCAACGGCACGGGCAGGCCGTTGATCGTGCCCGATCCACACTTACCGAGTACTTCGGAGGCGAATCAGAACAAATGGCGGAACAACGCCGCCAGCAGGATCTCGAATCTTCTTACTGGCGTGCACTTCGTGAAGGACGCATCCAATTGAAGCCCGGAGTGAGAACGGTCGACGTCGCTGCCGCGTTGCGCGACGGAGATTTGATCAGTGTTCACGGTCTAATCGAGCCTGGAGAAAACGGTAGTGAGGAATTGCTAGAACGGCTGACCGCTTTGAAACCCGACTCAACGAATCCTGCGGCGGCGACACAAAGCCGTCGTTCCGGTCCGCAGCCAATCGATTCGATTGAGTTCGAAAACCAGACCTTCGACCTCGCAGGCGATGCTGCAGCAAAGAACGAGTACGACGACCTGCTGTTACGCGGCAAGTCTCCCATTGGCCCGGCCGAACATGACGGACGCGATGGTCTGCCGATGACAGATCGCATCTCATCATCTTCAACCACCGACAGCCCCAAACCCAAGAGTCCCGGCGCGGTTGCAAAGTCGGATGACCCCGAACCTGGAAGTGTCGAGGATCTCCTGAATCTCACACTGGCGGATGACCCTGACCCGAAAGAAGATTCTCCAGCGGCGAACACTGCCCAGGTCGCAGGCAACACTGGTCACAGAAATGTGCGATCGACGGATGATCAGATGGATGCACTGCTGAACACCCGCAGCAAAGACGGCGCTGCGGGAAAACGTGACGGATTTGATATCGATGACTTGCTGACGTTTGACAAAGACGATGTGCTGACATTCGACAAAGACGATGTGCTGACCACTGGCAGGTCCAATGGTTCGTCCAGCAAAACGGATCCGGCATTACTCGACGATTTGCTGACGTTCGACAAAGACGACTTGGCGGCAAACTCGTCAACTCAAACATCCAACACCAGGCCCGCTACTGGGAATTCGGGTGTCGACGCTTATCGACAGCGAGCACGCGAAATCAATAACCAACTGGTCGCCGTGGAAAGAGCCAGAGAAGACCAGCGCCGCGCCGCACAAGCAGAGTATGCGCGGCAGCAGGAAGTCAATCGTCAGCGTGCACTCGCACTGCAGCGCGAACGACAGCGTCAGCAGCAAATTGCAGCACAACAGCAGCTGGCACGGCAGCAACAGATCTGGAGGCAACAGCAATACGCGCGGAATGTCGCGGCAATGCAGCAGCAACAACTTTGGCTCAGGCAACAGGCGCAGCAGCAGCAGATGCGTTCTCCGAGAGTACCCATGGGACCGCCATCGGATGGCACGATACTAGGCCCCAACTACGATCCGCGACCGCGTGGCGACAATCCGTTTCTGAGACCTGTCCGTAGTTATTTCCCCGATTATCCGTAGTTGTCCCTCGAAAGCGTGAGTACCTGAATATGAAGGTCCTGGCCATCCTTGGATGGGGAACGCTGTTCTGCCTGAGCGGTAGCGCGGTGGCTGGTACACCGGTCGCATCTCCGGGCGCACCGTCTCTCAACGTAACGGTGGAAGCGGTGGACGATCGGATCGCGGCACGACTCGGAATGCCCGCTGCCATGGGAGTGCTTGTCGGTAAAGTAGCGCCGGAATCGATGGCGGAAAAAGCCGGCCTTCGTGCTAACGATATTGTGTTTCTTGAGTCTGGTCAGCCCATCCAAGACATCGACACCTTTCGAAAACTAACGCTCGACCGCAAAGTTGGCGACACCGTGGCTCTGACGGTCTTCCGAGACGGCGGCGAAGTTGAGCTTGAACATCGATTCATGGCTCCCGATCAATCGGCCCAACTGTCCGAGATGACTCATCTCGCCGAACAAGGAGATCCGTTCTACCAGTATTCGCTCGGAAGGTATTACGAAGTCAGTAACGACAAAAAATCGGTCGAATGGCATCGTCGCGCTGCGTCATCCGGATTTCGCCGTTCGATGACGCGACTTGGCGAATATTACTATCATGGCCGATCCGGGAAACCGGATCACCGCGAAGCGATGAAATGGTACCAGCGGGCTTTCGCAGACCCCCAGAGCACCGATGAGGATGAAGCGAGTGCGCTGTATCACGCGGGAGGCATCTTGCTTGCTGGCACGGCTGTCCAGCGGGACATCGACCGAGGCCTGGAGCTGATCAGCCGGGCGGCCAGTCACGGCAATTCCTGGGCCTGGGTGCATCTCGGTCACGTTTACACTGCTGGCATCGACAACGTGGTGGAATCGAACTACGAGAAGGCGTTTCGCTGTTACAAGCGAGCGGACGACCTGGACAACCCCACGGCTTCCTTCCACCTTGGCATGGCACATGAAGAAGGCCGTGGCGTCACCAGAAACTATCCCGAGGCACTGAAGCTCTACCGTCAGGCGGCACGCCGCGCCTGGCCTCCGGCGATGACGCGTATCGGCATCTTCTATCAGTACGGATTCGCTGTTGAGAAGGATATCTCGCAGGCGAGCGAATGGTACCAACGAGCCGCGGATCTGGGCGACCCGGTGGCACTGAATAATCTCGGCGGCATGTACGAACTGGGACTCGGATTCAAAAAAGATCGTGCCAAAGCGGTGGGGCTCTACGAGCGGGCTGCCGCAAATGGCGAACCCAAAGCACATCTCAATCTCGGCCGTTTGTACACCGAAGGAGTCGCAGGCACCAAACATCCCGACAAGGCCTTCAAGCACTATCAGGCTGCAGCGGAACTGGGATTCAGCGAAGGCATGGTATCGCTGGGCTTCTCGTATCTGGATGGAACGCACATCAAAAAAGACCAGGCACAGGCGCTGCGGTGGTTTCAGCTTGCGGCCGAACGAGGTGATGCAGCAGGCGCGTCCGCACTCGGCATGATGTATGAAAACGGCTGGGCTGTGCCACGAGATCGTGCGGAAGCCATCGCCTGGTATTTGAAAGCAGCTGACCAAGGCGATCAGTCTGCCATTGCACGACTCCGTGAACTTCAACCCACGACCAAAACAGGAGCCACAAAGTGATCAAGTCCGCCATGCTTCCGCAATTGAAGGCTTTTCGCATGCCAGCCGTTGCGCTGCTCCTGTGCCTCGGTGTCCTGTGCTCGGACGCGCGGGCGCAATACTCGATCCTCGACACGTCGAAGCCCTACGCCGGTGTCATCCATGGCCCCATTACCGATGAGGCGGCTCGCAACGCTGGGCTTTCGTCAACCGACGGCGTCTTGATTCTGATGACCGTTCCCGACGCTCCTCTGGCGAAAGCCGGAGTTCGCGAGGGCGACATTCTGCTCCGCGCCGACGGTCAGACACTGCACTCGCCGGAGGACCTGAAACGTTACCTCAGTGAATGCGAGGTGGGTCACAACATGTCGTTGGAGATCGCCCGTAAGCAGGAACGCCTGACGCTTGAGTGTGAGTTATTTGATGTCTCGGTTGCCGACCGTGTCAAAGGTGTCACGCACCTGGCAGATCGAGGCAATCATGACGCACAGTTGGTGTTGAGTACAATCTACCGGTTGGGTCCTGAAGGGATTCCGGTAGACGGTGAGCAGAGTCTCAAGTGGTTGCGACGCGCCGCTGATGAGGGTTTTTCCAAAGCCCAGTTACAACTTGGGACGCAATATCGCTTTGCCATTCTCGTAGAAAGAGACCTGGACGAGGCACTCAAATGGTTTCAGAAAGCAGCTGACGGTGGCAACGTCTACGGAAAGATCGGCATCGGAGCTATCCTGTACTTTGATTCCAAGGGTGACGCAAGAAACCCAGCCAAAGCTGCGGAGTACTTCAAGCAGGCGGCGCAGCAGGATGTACCGTTGGGGTGGCATAACATGGGCGTCATGTATTGGAATGGCGACTATCTCAAACGCAACGACGAAAAAGCGGTAGCCTGTTTTCGCAAAGCACTTGAACTCGGCAACCTCGTCGATTCTCACGTAACCCTCGGGCAGGCACACGAATATGGCCGAGGTGTTACTCGCAATTATCCGGAAGCGTTCCGTCACTATCAGCAGGCTGCCGAACTGGGAGACGCCCACGGGCAGTTTGCCGTTGGTGTGTTTTACTACAGCGGATACGCGGTCAATAGAGACCCGGCAAAGGCGGCCGAATGGTTCGAAAAAGCGGCCGCGAAGGGTCACGTCATGGCGTGGAACAACCTGGGCCTGATGTATCAAAACGGCGATGGCGTCTCGCGGGATCTCGCAAAGGCAAAACAGTTATTCGAATCGGCAGCAAAAGCGGGCAACACCCTGGCCAACGCGAACCTGGGAATCATCTACGAACACGGCTATGGCGTCGAAAAGGATCTTGCAAAAGCAGCCGAAAACTACCTGATCGCCGCCAACGACAATAACCCCAACGCCCAGGCGGCCATCGGCGCGATGATCCTTGACGGAAAATACTTTCAGCGAGACGACGCGGCGGCTTTGAAATGGATTCAAAAAGCAGCCGCTCGCCCGCACGCGACTGCAGAACGGCTGATGGGCTACATCTACGAAAACGGACGCGCTGTCCCGCGCGACCGCGAAGAAGCCATTGCGTGGTACCTCAAAGCTGCCGAGCACGGAGACAAGTGGGCCGCCGAACGCCTCAAGCAACTTCAACAATAGACAGCAGGTGCAAGAACCAGATCAAAGCGTCCGCTCTCAACGAGATAGATGTTCTGTTCTAGCAATGGACACGAGAACCCGAAACAAACCCGGCGTTTACGCACACGATCGCAGGCTTCCTCCCCACGGCCGGTCGCCCCTGGCGCAGTTGCCCTCTAGTACTTGTCGTTTGAAGTCAACCTTTGAAGTCAACATTTGGTATGCTAACACCTGAAAGCTTTCAGTCTCGTACAGGGGACTTTCACCCCACAACAACCACGCCCATGCCGGGCGTACCCAAGCGATGAACCGGAGCACGCTCGTTTCTCAGCTTTCGACATCCGCTCGTTCGTTTACGCTTTCGGGTCGTTCAACATCTACTCGCATTGGTCCGCGTGCCCGGTTACCTTGGTCGTTTCGCAATTCGTTTTCGCCGACTGGTAAAACTGGAATCGAATGGACTGCAGACGATTTCTCACATCTGGAATCCGAACTCGCTACCGTTGGTGGAAAGGAATCAACAAGAAAGGATTCCCGATAGAATTCGCCGCGGTGTGACTCATGCAGTACACTGAACTCAACCAATCCAAACCCGCCGCGCCAGCGGCTTACTTGAACAAAGCGGTGAACGCGGAGCCGGCAGTCCCGCGTTTTGGGAATGGTTGACGGACCGGCGGCGGCCCGGTCAACGCAATTCGTTCTGTGCAAGAGTCTCATGCCTTCCATTACTCGTCGTAACGCACTCCTCTCAGGCATTGCACTGGCGATACCGCCGGGGATGCTGACGCTGATCACTGGATGCAATCAATCCAGCACTGATCCATCTCAGCAGGCGGAGCCCACTGATGAGGTGAACCGTGAAGCTCAAGAGGCAAATCCACCTGCGGTAGGAGAACTGATGAAAGTCCGATATCTGGAGATTGTGACACCGGAAGTCGATGCCTTGTGCCGCCAATACTCAGCAACCCATGGCCTTACCTTCAGTGAAGCCGATGCCAACTTTGGTGGTGCTCGCACTGCGAAACTAGATGGCGGCGGCTTGATCGGCATTCGCGGTCCATTGCGTGATACGGAAACACCAGTTGTGCGGCCGTACGTGCTTGTCGATGACATCAAAGCCGCTGTCGATTCTGCCGCTGAAGCGGGAGCGGAAATCGCGATGCCACCAACGCCGATTCCCGAGCATGGCATGTTCGCGATTGTTATCCATGGTGGGATCGAGTGTGGGTTCTGGCAGGATTGATGTCCGCGACGCTGGCCACACAACAAATACGCCGGAGTTGCGGGCCGGGCGTTTTCTGAATTCCACGTCAACTCACGAGCCCCGGTGAGGCGGGCGTTCGTTGGATGAGGAGAGATTCGCTTGCAGACAGATGTGTTTGCGTTGGTTTGCCAGCGTTGAATCGGATGGCAATCTTGATCAGGTTGTTGCGAACGTTTTGTCGCCTTCGCGATTTCGGCATCCTCTGCACTGCGATTTCTTAGCTTAGCGCTGAACGTCATCACGGAACTTCTTCACGTCTACTTTCGTGTATTTCGTTTCTTTCGCGGTTCTCATCCGTGCGGACACAGCAAGCGTGCACCGTGGAATGATTAACCGCGAAAGAAACGAAACAGACGAAAGGGTGCTCGGTCAATTTGCCGCGTGTAGATGCGCTCGGTAGACTTTGGGTAACGGCTTGGGGCGACATTCGCTTTCTCGCCACTTCCAGAACCAACGAACAATGCCGTGAACTGGAGCACTCATTCTCGCAGTAACTGAAATCAAAGTCTTCGGTTGCACGAATGGATGCTCAACTCACAGCCCCGGTGACGCAATTCGTTATCCCACAGAACAGCATGAGCAAAGACGACTGGCCACGAGAGAAGAAATGGAAGCATGTCTACACCCATGTTAAAAGCAAAGGTCTACTCCATTCGGTCGAATGATCACACGATCGATTTTTTTCGCTACGAACCGATCGATCCGTGGGACGACTTCGCGTGGTTCAGCGTGGACGTTGGGACAACTGACATGAATGGCCAGGACGCATTTCAATGTCTGGTGACAACAACTCGCGCACGGCATCGCGCTATTGCCGGATCAACCGATTCGCGGTGCGTGGTTGTTGATCCGTTTTCGCCACAATTGATTGTCGACACGCTTACAGACCGGATCAATGGCATCGAGGGTATAGAATGGTGCAATGTTGTTGACCAACTTCGCAGATTCATGCACTGGGAGTACGAGGGCATGGCTGGTCCCGAACGATTGCATTTTCCGCAAGGGCCGTCCTAATGACACCCACATTTCAGTCGCCCCGGAATTGACGGGCAATCGGGTAGCCGCGGCCATCTCTGACCGCGGCCCCCACACCACCGTACGTGCGGGTCCGCATACGGCGGTTCCATGAACAGAAGCAAGCTCTGCTTCGGAGTCTTCTAGTGAAGACTGGCTCAAGGCTGGCTTTGCTGACGCGCGCCGGTCCGGTCCACTCCGGTCGGAGTAATATCCTCGCACCGAGTTCGTTCGTAGCTCCTCCTTGTTGTTCATGGTTCGGCCCTTCCAAACGCTAGTGGCGTTCGTACTATGGCCTCTGCTGACTTCTGCACCGCCGCGATGAGTTGCCTCACCGCGTTCCAGGGTTTCGGGCAAGCCCTACTGGCTGGAGCGACGACGGCACGCATGCCGCCTGTGCAGATCTCCCCGGATAAGAGCGTGATGCTTCGCTGCACAAGCTCGTCATTTACCTGAGCGACCGACTGAGAACGGCTTCGCATTGTTGTGCATGCTCGCCTGGTCGAACCGGCCTTGTATGACGTTTCTGTTCGTAGCCTCGCAGCTTTGACGGGCTCGCGTCCGGGTGGCGATAGACAGACCCGGCACTTACGCACACGATCGCGGGCTTCCTCCCCACGGTCGGTCGCCCTTCCGCAGTTGCCCTCGTCTAGTACTTCTCTTTCGGTGGTGGTCATTTGGTATACTGATCCTCGAAAGTTTCCAGTCTCGTACAGGGGACTTTCACCCCACAACAATCACGCCCATGCCGGGCGTACACATGCGATGCACGTGGAGCCGCCGACCGCGCGTTTGCAAATGGTACGATCACTCCGGCGGTCCGGTGACCGCTGGCGTTCTGACACGAGGTGCTGTCGTGCTCGTACTCAGGGCGCAGCCCGGTACTCGTACTCCTACTCGAATCCGCGCCAGCGCAGAGAAAGTTGTTCTTCCGCACCGTTGGACTTGGGCATCGCCGGTTCTTGGATACCGCGCGCGGATCATCTCTGAAGTGCGCTGCGATTCAAGATATGCTTGTTGTGACCGGTGGACTGGAAGGCGATCGCCATCTCGAATTGAAACGATCACTTCATCGTGTTGTTGCAATGTTGACTCGGCCGATTTCGCGCCTTCGCGTCGTTGCTGAACCGGAAACCAGCTACAATACTGCAATCGAGTACGAGTACCGCGATGCTGAGTACGAGTGCGATGAAGGCAGGGAGCCAGAACCATGGCCTCCACCGAAGGAGGCGAGCCGAGCGGTTTGGCAATGGTTGAGTCTTTCACGCGTCCTCGGTGACGTCGTCCGTTATGCGGCACAGCAGGAGATCGGTGTAACATGAGCTTCGACGTTGCTTTCATGTCCTGTCGCACGTCAGGGACGGAAGAGAAGACAAATCCTTTCACCGGCGAAACGGTTGCCGTTCCCGTATCCGGACCGCTCAATTCGAAGGAGCTCGCTGCGGTAAACACTCTTTTTGCGGCGCACGATTACGATTCCGGGCTGGTACACGTGGACGTGGATTTTCAACTAGAAATCAGTCTCGACGATGACCTGACGGGCGGGATGATCTTTCTTCGCGACGTGACTCCGGGAGTTTTCTTGTTCATGTATCAACTTGCTGACGCTGGCAACTACGTCCTGTGCCCGATTATGGAAGACAATCCATGCATTGTTACTTCAGCGGAGGCTTCGGCATCCGCTGCGGCAGCAAACATTCTTGAGCCAAATGCAACGATTCATGTTGTCGACGATTCGCTCGGCATTGCTGAGCTCATTTATCCAGCCTTTGGCGACTGGGACACGTACCGCAGGAAAGTCATGGGCGACTCGAACTGACTTGGCCACAGAACAAATAAGTTTTTGACATCGCGCGATGTTCAAGGGCTTGGTTGAACCAAGCCGTGTATCCGGACCTTCGTGTTTCTGTTGGGCGCTGAAACGACTACTCGGCCAAGTCGGTCAGAACCACTTCGGTGCGATACCGTCGGCCTTGGCGGTAGATGATCATTGGGATCTTCGATCCGATCGGCGTCAGGCCGACTTGGGCTACCAGGTGGTCGTCGTTATCGACCGATCTGCCGTCAAACTCGACGATGATGTCGCCCCGTTGCAGATTCGCTTTCTCGGCCGGCGAACCGCCTCGTACGTTTTTGACCAACGCACCGCTGAGCAGGTCGTAGCCGGCGGAGGCCAAGTCAGCCGAGGTGAAGTCGGGATCGAGCGTGACACCCAGGTAGCCACGACGGAGTTTTCCATGGTGAATCAGCTGGTCGGCCACCGTTATCGCCATGTTCATCGGAATGGCAAAGCCGATCCCTTCGCTGCCGCCGCTGCTGCTGGCGATCGCGGTATTCAGGGCAACCACTTCACCTCGCAGGTTCAGTAGCGGACCGCCGCTATTGCCGGGATTGATCGCGGCATCGGTCTGAAAGAAATCCTGCAACTCGATTTTCTGTTCGCCCAGTGACAGATCGCGACGTCCTTTGGCACTCAAGATGCCAAAAGTAACTGAATGGCTCAGTCCGAAAGGACTTCCGATGGCGATGACAAAATCGCCAATGTCCACCCGATCACTATTGCCAAGCCGGGCGGCGGGCAGATGCAGGTTCTCCACTTTCATCACCGCAACATCGGTGCTGGCGTCCGACAAAACGCTTGTCGGATAGAACTCTCGGCCGTCGGCGGTGCGAAGCAAGATCTCTCGGGGCGATGCGCCCAGGATGACGTGGCGGTTGGTCAGCACCCACTGCTCGGTACCACGATTGATCACCACGCCGCTGCCTGCCTCGTCGTACGATTGGCGGCTTCCCGCTTTCTGTTCCGTCTTGTGCGCTTCGATATGAATGACACTTGGTTTGACCAATTGCGACACGCGTCGCACGAGATTTCCCAAGCGATCGAAGGTGTTGAATTCCTCGCTCAGCTCGTTGAACAATCGTTCTCGTTGCAGATCGATCGACGTCATCGAATCCGAAGGCGTATCCAAAGAGGGTCGTTGGACACTGACCGCTTGTTTTGAATCGCCTGGCCGGATTGCAGGTTGTGTGGGGGTAAGGACGGTCGAAGAATCAGAAACGCTTTGCGCCAGCGCATGGTTACTTTCAGAACCGGCAGCGACCAGCACGAGGGCGATGATGGCCAAGGCACACCGGGATTGCATTGCACGATCGCTTTTCCGCAAACGGAAACGGTTTCCGGTGAGTGTTGAATCGAATGCACAAACCATGGACGCGAGTGATTTTCTGGGGGAGGAGGATTCTCTGTTGCACCAAGTGGGACGTGGTGGGAGATGGTGCAATCTTAGGCATCGACCATCACCGCGGGCCAGCTTGCTGGTTGATGGTTGCGGCATCCCTCAGCCGGTCATTTGTCAGAACCGGCATGGATGGCGCATTAAAAAACGGCCGGACAATTGGCCGGCCGTTTGCGCTGAAACGGTGCTTCCGAAAGATAAACGCGTGATGTCGGGGCGGCTACATCGAGTCGACTTCCGCGTTGTCAAAAACGCGGTTCCACGAAACGACGCCGGCGGCATTACTGCGGCTTTCCGCTTTTCGACGACAACCGATACAGTCGGTGGCATAGGGAACGGCGCGCAGGCGTGACAGAGGGATCGCCTTGCCACAAGCGTCACACTTTCCGTACACGCCCTGTTCGATTCGAGCGATCGCATCATCAATCGCATTCAATTCGCGACTTTCCGCCTCGATCAACTGGCTGTTCAGTTCATCCTGGACGGTATCGGCGGCAGCATCTAGAACGTCACCCGTTTTCGCTTGATGCAGTTCTTGCAGCAGACTCAAGTCGCCCGACAGCGCGCGGCGCAGCGCATCGCGTCGGCGGACCAGCGTCTCTCGGAGTTTTTCAATGGCATCTTTTCTGGACATCGCATCACCTTGTTTATTGGAAGCACTTCAATCGGGGCTGCTCTTGCGTACAAGACCGGCACTTTCACTCCTGAAACAACAAAGTTTCATCCCCATCACGTCCCACAGCGACGTCGATTCGGGCCGCTCGGACGGACACGGGCCGGAGAGGCCTCTTCCGCCGAACACACCGTTGCTACGCAGACCGATCCGATCCGGTTTGCAACGGGCGAGTGAAACTCGATCCGGCCCAATGATAGAAACGAGGGTAGGGAAATCCCCCTTCTGGCTGACAAATCGTCTTTTTTTTCGTCACCGCCGGTGCGCAAAGTAGGGAATGCAAAGGCTTTGCGGGCCTCACTTCCTGTCGAAATCTCCTCGATCGGAACCTGGACATTTCCGAATTGACGCCACTCTTTTGGGTGGTTTGCTTGTGTGGACTGGCGGTTATGCCGTCAAGGTCTGCTAAAAGCGACGCATCCCTCGCAGATTCACTAACTGGAAAGGCTCCGGGTGTCCGAAAAGGGACATGGGGTATCGCTGCGTCGCACCGACGATGGTTGCGCGCGCTCGGAGCGATCATTTTCAGCCGGCCCGGCGATGGTCGCAGACATTACCCATTGATGATTGAAGACGTTGAAACGGAAGGGACAGTGAGGGTGAGTATGAATCACACGAGCCATACCCAGGCGAGTCCGGATGCATGGAACCCCGCAGGTTTGACTTTTGCCTCGGCGCCCGATCTGCCAAATCCGGCCGCCGGCGATGATGCTGCTGATCCACTGAATCTGGATCGTGGCACCGATAACGGGGCCATTGAATTTCGTGTGCTTCGACCGGGAGCCCCTGTCAGGCGTCTCCGGCTGACCGGAAACCGTTACACGTTCGGCAGCGCCGAGGGCTGCTCGATTCGCCTGGGCGACCAAACGCTCCGTCCGATGCACGCGGTGTTGATCCGCGATGTCCAGCAGATTTTGATTCGCGCCTATTCGGAGCCTGTCGAGGTCAACGGCACCAGCACGTCGGAAACCGTCCTGAAGGTCGGCGACATCTTGCGGATGGGATCGTATCGGTTCGAGCTACTGTCGACGTCAAGTCAGTCGGCCCCCACCAATCTGCCATCGGCACTAGCATCGCCCCCGGCGTCGGCCCTTTCGTCACAGCCGACACCGGCCGACAAAGAGGGGAGCGAACTACCAGCGACGGAAGAAGTGGTTTGGAGAGAGAGGCTTCGCCGGGAAGTCGAACAGTGGCGGACGCGGCAAGCGGAGTGTGATCGCCGCGAATCGCGCTGTGATCATCGCGAAGAAAACCTGCGGGGCAGAGAGTCAGAACTGTGGGCCAGGGCCGAGCACCTCTATCGCCGCGAGGCTCAACTGCAATCGCAGGAGGCCGCCGCGATTCAGATCCACGAGGAATACGCACAGAAACAGCAGGAGCTGATTCAACTGCGCGAAGAGAGTTACGCGCAAAAGCGGGTTTACGAACGTCGCGAAAATGAAATTCGCACCTTGGAAACCCAGTTTCATCAGCAGGAAAACGCCTATCGCAAACAGATTGAGGAAGCGACGCGGCAGCTTCAACAATCGCAACAACAAGCCCAAGCGGCCAGCGATGCGGTGCAGCGTATGCGGGAACAGTTCGTTTCACTGAACGAGCAAATCGACGAACTGTCCACACAACAGGAACAGCTCCAGCTGGAGGAATCGCAGCAGCGCGAAGAACATCAGCGGATTCGGCATGAGTTGGAAGAGGCTCGGGATCAGGCGATCGATTCCCAAGCCGAAAGCGACGCGCTGCGCCATCAGGCCGAAGCGCGGGTCGAACAGCTTTCGGCAGAGCTGGAAGCGCTGCGATCCAATCAGGGTGACGAAATTCAATCCCACCAGCAGCGGATCGAACAGAGCGAAGAGATTGCCAACCAGCTTCGCCAGCAGGTAGAACAGCTGCAGCAATCGGTCACCGAGGCTCGCGAGGAATCGGGCCGGCTGCAGTCCGATTACGAAGAGGCATGCCAGACGGTTCGCGATCTGCAGCACCTGATCAGTCAGGGCGAAGAAAAAGGGAACGTCGATCGTGAAAGTTGGGCGGAAGAAGCGGAACAGCTGCGGCAGACGGTGGAGCAGTTGTCGGTCGATCTGGCCCGTTCTAACGGCGAATTGAGCGAGCTTCGGGAAGCGAACGACTCGCTGAATTCGCGTCTGGAAGAGATACAGGTCCAGCACGAAGAGATGCGCGCCCAACGCGATGAGATCGCGACCGCTCGCGATGAAGTCACCGCCCAACGTGACGAGTTTGCTGCCCAACGTGACGAGTTTGCTGCCCAACGCGACCAGCTGTCCTTGCAGCGCGACCAGCTGTCCGCCCAGTGCGAACAGATCACCGCGCAGTGTGACGAGCTGCGCGACAAGTGTGACGAACTGAGCCAGCAGAGTGAACAACTTCGCAGCGAACGTGACCAGATCAGCGCCGATCGCGATGAACTGTCGGCCCAACAGGACGAGATGCGGCAACTCGCCGATTCACGGCCCAGTGACGAAGCATGGCAGTCGCTGCGCGAAGAATTGGATTGCGCCAATCGTCAACTCGCCGAGATGAAACGAGAGTACGACGCCACGTTGGCTCGTCTGGAAGAGTTGGATGTTGCCGAACAGACGGAGCACGAATCGGCCAGCCACGATTCACCCCCGTCGACAGCTCAACAAGATTCCGATGGCAGGGCGGACGATTTTGCTGGTGAAGTTCAATCCGAACTGTCCGCCGATGAAGATGCCAATGAAGCTTGGCCGAGTTACGATTCCAACGATTCGCAGGCCCAACAGTCTGACTCCGAACCACTGATCGAACCGGAAGCGTCGCCGGCGGTCGAGGCATGGGATGAACCGTCCCTGTCGAACGAAGAGCCCAAATCGTTGGTCAACGAGCCGGTGGAATTTGCCGACTTGGAGACAGATCAAACGGATCAGTCGGCGATGGAAGTCGATGGCGCGGATCCGGCTGATGTTCTTTCCGATCCGCAAGTCGAGCAAGCCGATTCGGAACTGGATTCTCCGACATGGAGCGTGGACGAATCGGAGTTGCTTCCCTCATCTGAATCGAATCAAGACGCTGCTTCGCTGGCTGATGCACAGGAGGATGATTCCACGGCGGTCGCCGAATCGGACGAGCACACCATCGCTTGGAACTCCGATGACCAGTCGTCCGATACCGATGAATTGACCGACAGCGTTCTGCCGGAAAATCCTTGGGGCGAGTCCTCGTCGGTCTGGGAATCCAACGCTGGCGACGATGACCAGTCACCCGATACCGAAGATTTGAACAATAGTGTTCTGCCGGAGAATCCTTGGGGTGAGTCTTCGTCGGTATGGGAGTCCACTGACAATCGCGATGACGAGCCATCCGACGCCGGAGAGTCAGCCGAGCAAGCTTCGTACTGGCCAAGCGCTGCTGAGACGGATGAGTCGGGCGCCGTCGAAACTCCAAACGACATCGAAACCAGCCAGCAGAGTGGCGCCGAATCGTCCGAGAATCTCTGGGCTGAGTCTTCGTCGGTGTGGCAATCGGAACCCTCCGAGGCTCCCCAGCCGGCGGAGGAGGCGGAGGATTCGTCGTGGTCGGTTGCCGAGTCAAGTGAGTCAGAGTCGGCAGCTTGGGGCGATGCACCGTCCGACGCATCGAGTGCGTACGATTTGCCGGAAGCAGGCGATTCGTGGTCCAACACTTCCGACGACAATCACTTGCAAGAATCCGAAGACGCCGGCAGCAACGTCGATTTGCAGCAGGACGATCCCACCGATGTAACGTCACCCTGGACGGCGGCCGAAGAGCTGGAAGCGGAGGCGGAGAATCCCTGGAGTTCGGCCTATTCGTCAGAGGATGATGAATCGGACGATGTTTCTCAAACGCAGCTGTTGGACGACCACTCCGATACGTCCGAGCAAGAAAGCTTTCACGCAGGTTCTTCCGAAGCTGATTCTCAGCCGCCGGCAACGGACTACGAAGACGAGGATGTCGTCGACGGTTCTCTGGCCAGCATGCTGATTCAGGACCTCAGCGCTGATGCTGAAGATCCTCAGGAGGAGGAGGGAACCTACTTGATGGACGAGAGTGTGGGGAATTCTTGGGATCAAGAGCATCCTGAAGAAGCCTTGGCAAGCTCTTGGACCAACGAAGAGGACGGTTATCGAACCGAGTCCATTGAGGAAGGTGACCAACTCGGCGAAGAATCAATCAGCGAATTTGGCGGTTCGACCGAGCAGTCTGAGACTTCTTTCGGTGCCGAAGAAGAGGATGTTGCCGACAACGAGCCGCAGGATGAACCGGTCGCTGTGGAGCAGGAGCCGCAGCCGGGTACTGGTTCGGAACCGGACGACGATTCGATCGAAGCCTACATGAACCGGCTCTTGCAACGCGTTCAGGGAGAACCGGATGACGGCTCAAAACCGGAAACGGTCGCGCTGACGGCATCCACCAGTTCGCTCGACATGGCTGAATCTCGCTTGTTGGCTCCGGAAGGTGAACCGCTGGAGTCGGGCGAGTCCCAACCGCCGGCCGATCCCAACGCGCCGCTGGTGCCCCGATCGGAAGCACCCGAAAAACACAGCAACCTGTCGGCGATGAGGGAATTGGCCAACCAATCGGCTCGCAGCGCCATCAATCGCAGCGCGCGAGTCCAGTCGCGTGACACGCAGGTCAAGGGAATCCTGAAGTTTTTCTTTGCAGCCGTGGCGCTGGTCTGCGGTGTCGCTTGCTTCATTTTCATTCCTGGCGCCGTTCGATTCCTGGCGGTCGCCATGACCATTGTGGTTGCAGGCATCTGCATCCACGAGGGCTGGCAGCTCTTTGGCGAAGCCAAGCGCCGGCTGATCGCGTCGGAAAACGAAGAAACCGATTTCGAGGTCGACGGTCCCATGGAAGACCCAAGGGACGAGCCGAAATCGGCCGAGTCAGAAGTCGAGTAGGCCGGACCGCGGTCGCGGAAAGATGCCGTAGTTGCGCGGGGTCGGTTCGTGCCTGCCCGCGCGGGCGACGAAAAAACTTCCAACAGGCGACCGCAGTTCCGGCACCGTAGGGGTCTGCTTGTTACGGCCTACGATGGTCTTAGCGTAGCGATTTCGGAGAAATCGCCGACAGTCGGCCTACCTTGGAATACGATTTCGCAGAAATCGTCGACGGTTCCGTGTCATAATGACGGGTATCGATACCTTCACGCCAGATTCTAGGCATTTTGCCACATTCTGTTCGTTTGGCCGCACGGATCTCGCCTATCGTCGTGGTAGACCCGGCGATCGAATCGAGCGGTGTGCTGGCCGGTGAACTGAGACTGCGAAATGAAACCGAATCCTCCTCCTGCTGACCCCGCCTGCTCGGATCACGACGTCTCGGCAACGGGCCGGCGCGCGGAATCGCCTCAGCCGATCGAGGCGGTTTGGCGGCGATTCGGTGACCAGTTGCGTCGACGAGCCCGCACGCGGTTGCGGCAGTACGGGCTGACCGGGCAAGCCGAATCGATGGACATCTGCAACGACGTGATGGCCGACCTGGTCCGCCGCTACGGCAGCCAGGTGGTCAGCCCCGATGATGTGTTGGCCTATGTGATGCGGGCGATCGACAACCAGGTCCTCGATACCTTCCGCACACTCGCCAGGCAATGTCGTGACTTTCGTCGCAATGAAGCGACGCCGGTCGAAGACATGACCGTTGCGAACCAAGAAACCACGCCCAGTCAGATCGCTTTGCGGCGCGAAGTGATCACTCGTATCCGCGCCATGCTTAATGAGCAAGACGCCAAGGCGATTGACATGATGCTGGAGAACCGAGACTGGAACGAAATTGGCGAAGCGCTCGGGCTGAGCGCCGACGCGGTACGTATGCGGGTCAAGCGCGCGCTGGATCGCGTGCGCAACGACATCGGTCTTAGCAACGAGGATTTCGCAAATGGGTGACGTCATCGATCCGAGCCGGGTTTCTATCGACGGATTGATCGATTGGCTGCGAGAAAAACGGGTTCGCCAACCCGGCGCCAAACTGGCGGAGCTGCTGGCCAGCCATCAGTTCGATCAAAGCCGACTGGTCGATCTGGCCTGCATCGACTTGATCCAGAGGCGGCGGATGGGACACACGGTCAGCGTCGAAACTTATCTGGACGAGTTTCCCGATCTGTCAGCCGATTCGACTCGGCTCGATTTGATCGATGCCGAACTTTGCGTTGCCAATGAATTGGGAGTGGCGGTCGACGTCGAACAATACGTGAAACGGTTTCCTGATCTAGCGGCACCGATTCGCGAGCTGGTGCAGCTGGAAGGAGTCACACCGGCGGCGATGGCGTCAGCGCTGATTGGGCTGGGGGATTCGCGGCGGGCCAGCGAGGATTCGACCACTGGTTCTGCGGAGTTTTCGATCGAACCGACCACGGAGTTCGCCGATGGTCGTCTGGAGATCGCGTTTCCGGTTGACGTGCCGCCGTGGTTTGTCGCTGAAAAGTCGGTCGCCTGTAGTCCGGGACGTTGGTTGATTCAAGGACGCGACGCCGATCGGGGAACCAAGTTGGCGCTCAAAGTGGTTGAATTGCCTTCCCACGTTACTGCCGCACAACAGGAAGAAGTTCTTGATGCCTGCGAGGCGGCGGCAAAGGTTCGCAATCGTGCCTGGATCGCGCCCCGTGTTGCGGCCATTCAAAGTCGGCGACTGGCGGTGGTTCGTCCCTGGATTTTCGCCCGGCCATGGCAACAGTGCGAATCGCGAGGCCGGCGTGTTGAACTACGCGACTTGGCATCGGTCGCATTCGCCGTGCAAGCGGCTCACGAAGCGGGAGCGACCCATGGCGGCATCCAGTTTGAAAACCTGTTGGTCAACCATGCCGGGCAGATTCAGGTCGTGGATGCGATCTGCAACCTGCACGGCCTTTCGCACTGGTTGCGCTGCGGGGAAGGGATCGCTGCACCGCGCTCGGTGGCGGCGCGAATCGATTTAGACACTCAAAGCCTGATCAAGTTGATCGTGGTGGCTTCGGTCGATTGGGCTGGCGACCGGTCGAACGAAGTTGCAAGACCTGCATCGGATCGGTCCGAACAGATCACCGCCGATGTTCGTGGAATCGCCGAGAAATATCCGTCCGAAGCGTGCGGCAGAATCGGCGAACTGCTGATTCGTCAATCCGATGGCGAAAGCAGATCAGCGGCTGAAAAAACTGCCGATCGTTTTCCGTGGCGAAAGAGACTCCGGCAGTGGTTTTCGGCCAGCGACTGAAAGTCAAAGTCGTCGCTAAAACACTCGCTGCGGCAAAGAAACATTATCATTTGCATCCAACATTTTTGTCCCAGCGGACTGTCATTTTTTCATGCATCGTTTTTAGTTGTTTTCCATTGCCATTGCCGAGTCAACGTCATGCGAATCAAGTGCCCGGAATGCGAATCGGTACTTTCGCTAAACCAACCCAAACCGGGGCTGTATCGTCCGACGTGCAAGCGTTGCAGCAAACGGTTTCGCCTGAAGGTCAGTGAGGAAGACCCGCCCAAAGTCACCGTGGGACGAGACGCAAAAGCGTCGCCGGAGTCAGCGCAAAAAGCAGCTTCGGCAAAAAAGGCTGCCGTCAAGGCTTCGCAAACCGTATCTGCTGGTGCTAGTGGAGCTGCGGCAGCAGCAGCCGGCGGAGTCCATGCAACGGTCGATGCCTCCGACGCAGCCACACCAGTGATGGACGCGAAGATCCAGGAAACGGCTACTTCCGAAACTCAAGCGACGATCGATACGGCGGCCGGTACCGACCAAACGATGTTGGAAAGCCGAAAGCACGGCGCCGCTCGGACGGTGGGCAACGTCGATTCGACAGTGGACGAAGCGGTCGACGGCGTATCGGTATCCAGCAGTGCAGGCAGTGACCGGAGTTCTTCGGCCGCTCCGGTCGTTTCGGCGGGTCCGTCCGCTGGTCGCGATGCCGCGTCGAAATCCAGCGAGGATAGCGACATTCCTGAAAAACTCGGCGGCTACCGAATCCTGCGTTTGCTCGGCCGCGGCGCGATGGGAGCGGTCTATGAGGCAAAACAGATTTCGCTGGACCGATTGGTGGCGCTCAAGACCATCCGGGGCCGGCTGGCCGACAACGCCTCTTCGCTCGCCCGTTTCACTCGTGAAGCCTACGCCGCCGCGCAGCTGACCCATCACAACGTGGTTCAGATCTACGATTTCGGCGAAGACGACGGCAAGCATTTCTTTTCCATGGAATGGGTGCGGGGCGGACCGCTCAGTGACGTGGTCCAAGACAAGGGCGCGATCGACCCACGGTTGGCTGCCGGTTATACGTTGCAGGCGGCGCGGGGATTGCAGTTCGCGCACCGAAACGGAATGGTTCACCGAGATGTCAAGCCAGCCAATTTGCTGCTCAGCGATGAGGGTGTCGTCAAAGTCGCCGACCTCGGTTTGGTAAAAATCCCCGACCCCATGGATCCCGAATCAGACGTCGGCGCATCGTCGATGAGCGGTCTGGAAAGTGGCACGCAAGTCACGATGCAGGGCACCGCAGTGGGGACTCCCGCCTACATGGCTCCGGAGCAGGGCGTTGACGCGGCGGGAGTGGATCATCGCGCCGACATTTACTCGCTTGGCTGCACGCTGTTTTTTCTGTTGACCGGACGACCCCCTTTCGATGGCAGCGTTGTTTCCGAGGTGATGCAGCAGCATGCGAAAGAGCCGATACCAGACCTGGCCGACATCAATTCACGCGTGCCCAATCCGCTGCAGGAAGTCGTTGAACGATCGATGGCGAAACGGCCGGAAGATCGATACGGTTCGCTGGCGGAAATGATCGCCGACCTGGAACGGTTTCTGGGAGTCAACGCGGAAGGAAAGTTTTCGCCGTCGGCGGGGCAGGCCGACCAGTGGGAGGAACTGGCCGGCAAATATGCCGCCGCCACGCCCCTGTTGCGTTTGACTGGACCGATCTTTGTCGGCTTTGCGACCCTTTGCGGATTGTTGACGGTGGTGATGCCCTTTGTCGGGCTGAGCTGGTTGTTGTTTGGCCCGCTGCTGTTGGTCTCTGCTGCCGCGACATCGTTGTTGCTGGGTGCCGGCGGAGGCCAAAGTGCGGTGGTCAATGGTTTTCGCCGTTGGATCGGCTCCCTTTCCTGGTTCGACTACGCCGTGGGGATTCTGGGGGCAGTCGTGTTTTTGTTGGTCAGCTTTGTTTCGGGAGCGGCAGTGGGGGTCGTTGTGGGCGCGATCTTGGGCTCCGTTTGCGGGGCCGCTTATCACTTTCTGTTGGTCGCGCCGACGCGTCGCAAGAGCGCCGATGCCGTTGCCGAGGCCGAACGGTTCATCCGCAATTTGCGCATCGAAGGTGCCGACGAAGACGGCGTGCGGCTATTCGCGGCTCGCTATGGTGGCAAAAGTTGGCAAGGTTTGTTCGAGGCTTTGTTTGGCTACCAGGCACTATGCAACCTGCGACAGCAGTTGGAAAGCGACCCGAATTTGTCGGCCTCGGCGCGGCGACGCACGCTGCGCGATAAGGTCTGCGAAAGCCTTGCCGGCAAAGCCATCGCCAACCAACAGGTTCGTGATCACAAACGATTGGCAAAAATCGAACAGCGCGGATTGCAAAGCGAAGGGCTCAGCGCTGCCGAGGCACGCGAGCGCGCTTGGCAAATGGCGGCCGCCGTGATGGATCACGCCAAGGCTTCCTCAGCGCCCGACACCGACGCCGACGCAGCAGCCAGGGCCAAACGAGAACGGATGAAGGCGATGTTGGCCGACGCGCGAAGCGGAAAGTACAAGAAGCAACGAGACAAGTTTGCAGTACTGCGGTTTGCTCTGGGAGGACAAACCCGATTGCTGGCAGGATGTGTGTTGCTGGGCATCTTTGCGATCTGGGCGCAGCAGACCGGCTTGCTGGATCAGGTCAAAACGATCGCCGAGTCGGGCATCCAATCGGGAAGCATCGATCAAAGCGACGTCGCGGCGCTGCAATCCACCGCGGCAGGTGCCGACAGCGATTCGGGAAGGAGTTGGTCGATCGGAATTGCCGGGTTGCTGCTGGCCATGTCGGCATTCGTTTCTGGTTGGCGGATGACTCCCTTTGCAGTGGTCGCGACGTTGGTGATTCTGCTGGGTCCAACGTTTGGTATTCCGGGAATCGGTGAATCATTGAAGCCGTGGATGGTCTCGGCACTGGTGGGCGTGGCAGTCTATGTGCCGGGAGTGATCTTCGGAGAAAAGAAGGAGTTTTGAACCGTCGGCGATTTTTCCGAAGTCGTATTCGATGGTAGACGTAACAAGCAGGCCCTTGTGGTGCCGGAACTTCGGTCGCCTGTGGGAAGTTTTTTGTCACCCGCGCTGCGGGCAAGTACGAACCGGCGCCGCGCAGCTACGGCATGGTTTTGCGACCTCGGTCCGGCCTACTGTCAAGACAGCCCCGTCATCGTTCCCGTACTGGTCGCGAAGCGGTCGGTTTCCATTCCCACTTCCTGCAGCACCGAGACGTACAGATTGGGCAGCGGATAGTTGTTCTTGCGATCGAAGGCGAGATGCTGTCCATGCCCAAATCCGCCGCCGCCCAACAACACCGGCATGTTGCGATTGTCGTGGTTGGAGGCGTTGCCCAAGTTGCTGGTCAAAAAGACGGTGGTGTGATCGAGCAAACAGCCACCCGAATCCTCCGCGCTTTGCAGTTCGCGCAGGAACTCGCCCCACTGGGCGACCAAGGCGGTTTCGACCAGCGCCAATTGGGCCAGCTTCGTTTCGTCCAAGCCGTGATGAGAAAGGTTGTGATAACCTTGATCGACTCCTTCAATCGGAATCACGCCGCCAGCACCGGGGATGTGCAATGTTACGAAACGCGTCGAGTCGGTTTGCAGCGCCAACTTGATCACGTCACACATCGTTTTTTGTCTGGCAATCAGGTCGCTTGGATCGTTGATGTCCAGCGGCGGGGCCACGCCGACTTTGGGCTTGGGACGCTTGGCCCACTTTTCCGATTCGGCCATCCGGCGTTCCAATTGCCGAACGCTGGTAAAGAACGCGTCCAGACGATTGCGATCGCCGGTCCCCAATTCACGTTGCAATGACTTGGCATCTTCGCCGACCAGATCCATGATGCTGCGGCCCTGTCGCACGCGGCCAGCCTGCAGCTGCCGTTCTTTCTTGGAATCATTGACAAACAGCTTGGCAAACAATCGCGACGGCCGGTCTTCCGGCGGAATCATGGCGCCGTTTTCGGTGTAGCATGGGCTGCTACTGCCGCCGGTGCTAAGCACCAGCGAGGGGAATCGTGTCGCATCGCCCAGATGTTTGGCCATCAACTGATCGACCGAAATCGTGTTCTTGGCGCGGCCCGAAGTTCCCATCGGACAAGCCGTCAGGATGCTTGCTTCGGCGCGATGGCCTCCCTTGACTCCCGGATGCGACACGCCGGAGACCACAGTGACCCGGTCGCGGATATCTTGCAGCGGTTTCAGGTAGCGCGTTGCCTGGTAATCACGTCCACCGGCGGCGGGAAACAGGTTGTCGGCAACCAGTCCCAGGCCCAACGTCATGGCGACAAATCGCTTGGGCGAAGCCTTTGCCTGGTCTTCGCCGGCAAACGAATCGCCCATCGCTGCCAACCAGGGCAAGGTCATCGCGACCCCGCTGCCTCGCAAAACGCTGCGGCGGTCCAGGGTACGACGAGTGCAATGAGGAACTCGTTGGTCAATCATGGTCATCCAAGTCATTTGCTAAGGAAGGTGGAACTGCAAGCGACCGCTTCCAACAGCGATCGCATTCCATAGTGATCATCGGCAACCGAATCGGCGATCTGCTGGACCACTTGACGGTCAGCAAAAGTGATCGGTGCGCCGGTGGCGTAAATCAACATCTTTTCGGCGACGTTTCTGGCGATCGGTCGCACGTCATCCAACAAAAGTTGGCGAAACTCTTGAAAATCCTTGAAAGTTCGGCCGTCCGCCAACTTGTTGCTGGCGTCCACCGCGGCGCCCTGATGAAGACGGCCGCGATCAACGGCGACGTAGTTTTCACGCCAACGTCCGGCCGCGTCAAAGTTCTCCAGCGCAAAACCGGGTGGGTCGATCTTTTTGTGGCAATTGGCGCATTGGGCGTCGGCAAGGTGTTTTTGCAGTTGCTCGCGAATCGTTTTCGCACCGCGAATATCGGGCTCGATCGCCGGTACACTTGCCGGCGGCGGCGGAATGGGAACGCCCAGGATTCTTTCTGATACCCAAATGCCTCGCAACACCGGCGAGGTATTGGTGCCGTTGGCGGTGACCTTCAAGATCGATCCGTGAGCCATCAGCCCACCGCGTTGGTTTTTGGCATCCAGCTGGACGCGGCGAACCGCTTCCCCTTCGATTCCTTCCATGCCATAGAATCTTGCCAAACGGCTGTTCAGATAGGTATGGTCCGAATCGACCAGCGCCGCCACGCTCTTGTTGTTGTTTAACAAATCGGTCAAGAACGTGTGCGTTTCCGCCAACATTGCGTTTTCGACGATGATGTCAAAATCGCGATGAAGCTTGCGGTCGGGCTCGGTGAAATTGATGTCGACCAGATCGAGCCACTGTGAGGCAAAATCCTTGATGAAACGTTCGCCGCGCTCCTGCGCGATCATTCGCCGGACTTGCTTTCGCAGCACGGCGGGTTGCCGGAGTTTTCCAGCCTCGGCCAGTTCGAACAGCTCCTGATCGGGCATGCTGTTCCAAAGGAAATAGCTAAGCCGCGATGCAACCGCGTGATCATCCAGCTTGCCGGGAGCTTCGGTGAAATACAAGAAGCGTGGCGAACACAGGATAGCTCGATAGCCGGCTCGCAATGCGTCGATTGGATCGCTGCCGCCTGCGATCAGGTCGGTTGCCATGTTGACGTAGGATGCAAGCTGCTTCTCTTCGACCGGTCGACGAAAGGCCCGGCGCGCAAATCGGTTTAGTTGCTGCGCCACAGCCGAAGCGGGGTCTCGATCAACCGAAACCAGCTTGCCGCGTTGGACTTTGACCTTCATTTCACCCAGCAGCCGCTGCCGCACGGTTGCCACGTCGCCGCCCGGATGAATTCGCTGGATCGTCATTCCATGCAGCGCGACTCCCGGCACGTTTTGCGGACCGCCTTCTCCGGCGCCCACCTGTCCGCCGCGAAACCTTGCCCGCTTCAACGTTTCATCACCGGGGCGAATTTCCAACATCTGGCCAGCCGGAATCCAGGCCCTGAAAGTTCTCTCGATCGGCTGCTCGGTTGCCTCGAACGACCCGATCCACGACATCAAGGGTGCGCCGCTACTGCAGTGGCCACTTCGGACGGTACACCACACTCCGCGATCTTTCGGCTTTTTCACTGCCGAGGCGGCAAAGGTGATTTGGTACCAACCGCTTTCGGGAACCCTTGTGGAAGTGATGCGTCCGTAGAATATCAAGCTGCTTGACCAAACCACCGCGCTGCCGTTCAGCATTTCAGGATCTCGGCAACGTTGCCGCGGGTTGTCGCGACAAAGTTTTCGCACCGAAAACTCGACGGTCGATGTTTCATCGGAATCCGCGGCACGACGGAACGCTTCGTCCAATGCCGCATCGACCACCGACAGGTGCGACGCCAGCTGAAAGTGGGACATCGATTGGCCGTCGGCAATGTTTGAAAAACCGGCGGTCCGCTGCTCATCGGGCATCAGTTCCGACAGCGGAATGTCGATCGCCAACAGATCGTGCAGTGTCCGCTCCAGCTGAGTGTTGGTCAGCCGACGGGCGCGGACACGCCCTCGTCTCGAATGCTCGTCGCGCTGCAACTGTCCCAGCCAATCTCCGGCAGCCTGCGAGAAAGATTCAAGTTCCTCAGCGGAAACGTCGCTGGCATCTGGTGGCGGCATCTCTCCCTCGCAGACCCGGTCGAATAGTCGTACCCAGCGCTGCATCGACGCGTCGCTTTCATCGGGAGCAACCAGCGATTGCAAGTCAAAATCGCCCTCTCCCCCGCTTCCGTCGTGGCAATCCAGACAATGGCGTTGGAGGAAACGTTGAACCGATTGCGGTGGGGAAGCGGCACTGGTGACTGCTGAAATCAGAACCAGTCCGAACAAGGAAACGACACGAGTTGCCATGAGCACCGGTCAACAGAGGCGGGAAGACGCGCGGGAATCGAGTTGACTCCCGGCGGTGAGGTGGGATCCTTATTCTAGACTCGATCCACCGATTGTGGGAAGTTGAAACAGAATCGAGTGCGGCGAATTGCCCTGCCCGCATGGCGGGACACACCTCCCACGAAAGGAGAGCTCCGGTGACGCGAATCGGTTGGACATTGCTGCTGGCGACCCTTTTGACCTTTCCAACTGCGAGCGGACAGATTCCTGATTCTGACTCCATCATTCCGGCAGATCACATCGAATTGTTGATTCCCGCCAACGACGGTCGCATCCAGTGGAAAGAAGTTGCCGCATCCCTGGCGCAATCTTTGTCACTGGATGTGGAAACTGTCGAGCGGATGTTTCCCAGCGGCAGCATCGACGCCCGATCACATTGGATCGGCCTGGCGGTGTTGGGAATCAACCTGGCCGGACGAGACAAATTGGTGGTCGACGTGGTTCGTGACGACCAAAACAACCGCGCTCTGCGTTTGCGCTGTGATCGAAGGGCATTCGGAATCGCTTCACCACAAAAGTCTCACTTGGCGACGATCCAGTTGGATGAAGATTGGGCAGGTCGCAGTACACAGCGACCAGTGGTGATTTGCATTCACGGTTTGCGGAGCCGCCCCGAAGTCTTTGACGGTTTGCGCGAGTTCTTACGCGTCGAAGGGTTCGCGACCGCCGCGGTGGGATATGACGATGAACAGTCGATTGGCGATTCAGCAAAACAGATTTCTCAGCTTGTCGAGGAAATTTTTATTACCCAGCAAGCCGAAACGCCTGGACCACCCCAACCACCGCAGCTGGCGTTGGTCGGACATTCCATGGGCGGCCTGATCGCTCGCGAATGGGCAGAGAACGATCGCCTTGGCGGACAGCGCATCATCAGTGTGATCACCGTTGCCACTCCTCATGGAGGATCCAGTTGGGCCAGCATGCCGCCGCTGCTGGATTTGGTCACTTCCGGCGATTTTGACAAGGTCGACGTGGTGGATCTGATTTTGCATCAGCCATCGTCCGCCGGCCTAAAAGATCTAGCGCCCGGTTCCCGGCAACTGAATCGCATGAATGCGCGGCGCCGTCGTGACGATATTCGCTACACGACCATCGTTGGCACGGGAAGCCCCGTGTCCGACTCGCAAGCCAAGAAACTAAGCCGCGTGCTGCAGTCGATTGACAAACGCAGCAGCCTCTTTCGACTGGTGCGGCCAAGAATCGAACCGATGCTGGGAGGATGGGACGAGATCGTGCGGGGCAAAGGAGACGGAGTCGTCGCGGCCCGCCATGCCACGATCGAAGGTGTCGCGGATATCGTGACCTTCGATCTATCCCACGGTGAAATCATCCGGCCGATCGTCGGCAGCAATCACCAACCCGTCTGGGAAACGATTCTCGATCGCTTGAAATAGATCGCACGTGTGACGGCTACTGTTCGATTTCCCATTTCATTTGGAATTCAATCTCTTCGACACCCTCTTCCCGTTCGTGTTCGATGTTGATCACGGCATCGGGTGGAACCGAAACCCGCTCGCCGGCCACCTGGATACGAAATCGTTTGTCGTTTTCCAGGGCGTCAGCAAGCCGCCGCAGTTTCTCGATGAATTTCTTTCTGGGGTACTCTTTTTCGATGTCGCGCTCGGCACGTTTCTTTCGTTTCGCCATCTGTGGGACTCCAGGACGAGAGGGCTGACAGGCAAGCCGATCTTGTACTCCACATCCGCGAAACGGACAACAAGAGACCCCGTCGGCGATTTCTCCGAAATCGCTTCGTGAGCGCACGAGCCAGTTCGGAGAGCTGGCCGACTGTCGGCACCTTCCCTCCAAAAACCAAACCGAGTTCAACCTTCGCTACCAGCATCCGCCAGACGGCGATACTCTCTCCACAATATCCACGCGGTCAGCGCGATGGCGCCGAAGGCGGCTTGGGGAGTCCAGCAGATGAAGATTCCCATCAGTACTTTGTCAAATTCCACATCCAACACACTGCCCAGCGTGATGGCGATGGCGATCATCACGATCGTCGCCGGCGTCAGAATCGTGACTCGTTGTTGCCAGCTGAGCCGCCGCGGCAGGTAGGCCAACACAATCAGCGCGAGCGGGCCGAAGACGTAAATCGCCGCCAACACCTCGATTCGCGGCGTGAAAGATCGGACCAGCGCCGCCGCGATCGCCGCCAGCACGGTGGTGATCATCAAGCCACGGAGCGAAAACTGCATACGAACTTGATGGACAGACTGTCGTCGAAACCGGTCCATGATCTGATTCAATGTCGGCCGCTGCCAGACGGCGACCGCACCGATCACGGTCCCCAGCACCAAGCCTGTCGCAACGTCAAAAAGGAATGGCCCGACCAGTAGCGGATGAGAGGCGTATCCCACGCCCTCTTCCCAGAGCATGAGCGGAAATCCAATCGCCTCGTCGTGTGGTTGGCGGCTGCCCAACAGACTGCCCCAACCGCTGGAACGAAAGAAGAACGACAACGCGTTGGCGGAACCCAAAATCAACCCACCAACGACCAACCCACGCATCAACCAGGCAGCGGCGGAATCGTCAGGCGTTGGTTGGACGTTCTCCTGCGAAACAAGCTCGGTATCGGACACCATGACAAGACCTCTTCGGCACCGACGATCAGATACTCCTGTTACGAACGCCATCGGCTTTGGTTCGATGGTCTGAGAGCGTGACTTCAAATTCCGTTGTAGGCCGGCTTGTCCCAAGTCGGCCTACAAGGAACTGCCGAAATTTTTGGCGAATTCCGCTATTCCCGTCCTACATTCAAGATCCATTCACCGACAACGCCTAACTCAACCGCCGGCCAAAGTTCTCTCGAAAGTGGACAAGATCCAACAGACTGATCAGCGAATCGTCGTTGTGATCAAACGCAGCGTTTACCGATGACCTAGCAAATTGATTTCCGTAGGCCGAACGAAATTGCGAATAGTCTCGCAGGTCCACCGCACCACTGCCATCAGCATCGCCAAACAATCGAAAGAACTCGTCGACACGATCGTTGCCGGCGATTCCGTCTCCGTCCCCATCCAGCCGGTTGCCGGCGGCATCACGGATCAAGGCGTCGCGAACTTCAAGCTGGTAGCGGCCGTCGGCAAGCGATCCGCCAAATTGCAGCACCGCCTGTGTTCTTCCGCCGAGGTCAAACACATCCACGTTCACGTCGACATCCACACCCTCGGCCGAGGTTACCGCGAAGGCACCGTCGTCGATCGTCACTGCCGAATCGAAGTTGACCGTGATGGATCGGATCGTGCTTCGTTGTGCCGAACCGTTATCGATGACGACGTCTTCGATTTGCGGACCAGACGCTGCAAATCCAATGGCGGCTGGTGGGGCCGGTGGTGGTGGCAATTGCTTCACGAAAATTCCATCCACCAAAATGTTGCTGATCCCGCTGGCCAGGCTGTCATACAGCAGAGTTGGTACTGCCGGTGCAAAAATGTCGGCGCGGGTCCCAGCCAGTCCTGGAATGGAATAAGACCCCTTGGTGTTGACGTACGTTTCACCGTTGGTGTTGTCATACCACAACCCGGAGATATCTTCCGACGTTGAATCGAGTCCAACCGACGCTCCGCTCAACTGCGAGGCCCAAACCCCGATCGTATTCGACCCGAATGCGACATCCAAAAAGCGAATCAGGTCTCGGTTGTTGCCGGTGACGTTGCCGACCGACGCTGGCACGTCGTGATTGCCGGTGGTGCTGATCACCAGGTCGCCCGTCACCGGATCGACTCCGATGCTGTCGATGTTTTCGTAGTAGGTCGTCAGGCCAACGTCCGAACCGTCAAAGAAGAACGAAAAACTTCCGGCGGTGTTGTCACCGGTCGACGTGGGAGAAAAACGCACGATGTCCTGAGGAGTGACCGTTCCCAAGCCAGCAACGTTTTGCGACGATTGGAAACTCATCAAGATATCGCCGCTGGGTTCAATATGAAACGCATTGACGTCGTTGCTGATGCCCACGTCCGAGCCGTCAAAGTGCATCGACCAGGCGCCGGTCGATGTGTCTTGAACGATGATGTCGTCATCGGCAAAGGTGACTCCGCCGACCGTGCCGCCGCCATCGCTGCTGAAGTAGAAATGTTGATTACCGAACACTTCGTTTCCGGTCAGGTTGCCAAACTGAATACCGTCCAGGTTTTCGCTGCCGAATCCGACGCTGCCCATGTCGATCAGCTCGGTGATCGACACACAGGCAGTTGAATCGCCCGTGGTGGTGGTGTTGCACGAGAAAATGTCGTTGTGATCACCGCTGAGCGATGTACCCGACGTGACCGAGAAACTGTTTTTGGTTGTCAGGTGAATTGTCGGAGTCGCGGGGAGACCGGCGATCGACGCGCCATAAACATTGGTCGAATTGAGCCCGATGTCCGATCCGTCGAAATAGGTTTCCCAGGTACCGATGCTGTCGGCACCCAACTGGGTCGCATTGAGAACGATCAGGTCGTCGCTGGTTCCCGAAACCGTTCCCGTGGAAGTGGGAACGGTATGGTTGCTGACCGTACTGACCACCAATCGTCCGGTTGGATCGAGCGCAATCGCCGTGATATCTTCCGACGTTGGGCTCAATCCCACATCCGAACCGTCCAGGTAAAACTCAAAACTGCCCGCCGTGTTGACGCCATGGGCGGTGGGAATGAATCGAAGCACGTCCGAATCTTCGACTCGGCCCAGTCCAGCAAAGCTGCTGATCGCCGCGTCAACGCTCAGCAGAATGCTGCCGTCACTTTGCACCAAAAAACCGTCGATGTCTTTCGACGACAGCCCGACTTGCGAGCCGTCAAAGTACATCGCCCACCCACCCGAATCGATGTTGTAGGCCAAGATGTCTTCGTCATCAAAATCGATGCCCGCGACCGTTCCCCCGGTATCGCTGCTGACAAACACGACGTTCGGGTTGATCACTTCGTAGGTTTCATCGATCGCCGGTTCGGCAAGGGGCAGTGGGTTTCCGGTTAGGTCTTCGATGTCTTGCCCAGCGGCCAGGTTCAATCCCACGATGCCGTTTAAGCCAGGCAGATCGCCGCCCGAAACGGTCACGTCGTAGACGCTGCCACTGACCGGAGCGACCGAACTTACAGTTGCCGTCGTGCCGCTGACGGCAAAGTCGCCCGTGCTCACGTTGCTGACGTCTTCATCAAACGTGGCGCGAAATACCAGTACGTCGGCGTCGGTCGGGCTGGTCGCCGGATCATGACGCTCGAAAGCCAGCAGAGTGGGCGCGAGGTTGTCCAGCAGGTAGGTTTCATCGATCGCCGGTTCCGTGTTCGGCAGCGGGTTGCCCGCTTTATCGGTGATGTCCTGGCCAGCCGCCAGATCGAGACCCACGATCCCGTTGTACGATGGCAGGTCGCCACCAGAAATCTTAACGCGGTAAACCTGGTCGGAAACGACCGTCGTCAAAATCGTCGTCGGCGACGCACCGGTAGTAGCAAAATCGATGGCGGACACATTGGACACCGGTTCGTTGAAGGTGACCAACCATTCCAGCGTGTCCGAATTGGTGAGACTGGTTGCCGGGTCCCAGCGGACAATCGACGAAAATACCGGCGCCACGTTGTCGACCTCATAAGTTTCGTCAATCGCCGGTTCGCCATTGGGCAGCGGGTTGCCTGCCAAGTCGGTGATGTCTTGGCTCGAACCCAAGTCGACCCCGACCGTGCCATTGAAGGAGGCCAGGTTCCCACCAAAAATCGTCACGTCGTAGACCGTGCCGCTGATCGGCGATACCAAGGTGCTGTTGGCGGTCGACCCGTTGGCCAGGAAATCGGCGGCGGAGACATTCAAGACGTCTTCGCTAAAAGTTGCCCGGAAGGTCAACATGTCGGCGTTGGTAGGACTGGTGGCCGGATTTTGACGTTCGAAACTCAATAGCGTCGGCGGTCCGGCAGGCGTGTTGTCCAGCAGGTAGGTTTCATCGATCGCCGGTTCCGTGTTCGGCAGCGGGTTGCCCGCTTTATCGGTGATGTCCTGGCCAGCCGCCAGATCGAGGCCCACGATCCCGTTGTACGATGGCAGGTCGCCACCAGAAATCTTAACGCGGTAAACCTGGTCGGAAACGACCGTCGTCAAAATCGTCGTCGGCGACGCACCGGTGGCAGCAAAATCGATGGCGGACACATTGGACACCGGTTCGTTGAAGGTGACCAACCATTCCAACGTGTCCGAATCGGTGGGACTGGTTGCCGGATCCCAGCGGACAATCGACGAAAATACCGGCGCAACGTTGTCGACTTCATAAGTTTCGTCAATCGCCGGCTCGCTATTGGGTAGCAGGTTACCCGCCAGGTCGGTGATGTTCTGACTAGAGTTCAAGTCGACCCCAACCGTGCCATTGAAAGAGGCCAGGTTTCCACCAAAAACCGTCACGTCGTAGACCGTGCCACTGATCGGCGTTACCAAGACACTGTTGGCGTTCGACCCGTTGGCCAGGAAATCGGCGGCGGAGACATTCTGCACGTCTTCGTTGAAAGTCGCCCGGAACGTCAATGTGTCCGCGTTGGTAGGACTCGTCGGCGGATTTTGACGTTCGAAACTCAATAGCACCGGCGGATCGGTATCGGGCAGTTCACCGGTCACCAACAGGTTGTCAAAACCAATGTCCTCGTCCGCGGCGTTGAACTGCTCGATCGTCAGCCGGATATCAAGTGTCGATCCGTTGGCGATCGCGGTACTGAACTGAGTGAAGACGTCGGTGATTTCCGTGCCGTCACCGATGCCGTCAAAGTTCGTATCGACGCGCGGCGCGTTGTTAACCTGGTCGCCGATAGGAAATTCTTCGGCTTCGATCGCAAAGATGTCGTTGAACCCGCCGCCGTCAATCTGAATGGCCAGGCGAACCGAGTCCGTCGAGTCCCAATCTTCCAACGCGCCGTCATCGTCTTCGGCCACGAACCACGACATGTTCAGGTTGATAAAACCGGAGATGTTGATGCCGGTCCAATCGAGCACGACGGTGTTGGTTCCCGTCGGCGGAGCGCTATCGATGTCTTGGGCGCCGTAGAACGACGTTCCCAGTTGATTGGAGTAGACCACGTTGGCCGAAAGTGCCGAAAAGGCGATTCGTCCGAAGTAATTGTTGATGGCGAGATCGGTCAGACTATCGGCCGGAGTGGGCGTGTAAGTGATGACGGCGTCTTCAAAATCTTCGAACAGCAATGTCACCGGTGCACCGACATTGTCCAACACGTAGGTTTCATCGGTCGCCGGTTCACCCGCCGGCAGCGCGTTGCCGGCGGAGTCAGTGATGTCCTGTCCGCCTGCCAAATCAAGCCCCACGGTGCCATTGAGTCCCGGCAGGTCACCGCCAGCGACCGTCACGTCGTAAACACTGCCGCTGACCGGGGCGACGGCGGCAACCGACGCGGTGGTGCCGCTGACCGCAAAATCACTGACGTCGACGTTGGTGACGTCTTCGCTAAAGGTGGCTCGAAACACCAGCGTGTCGGAATGAGTCGGGCTGGTCGCCGGATTGCTGCGTTGGAAAGAAAGTGTCGCTGGAGCAGTATTGTCGACCAGGTACGTTTCGTCGGTCGCCGGTTCGCCAGCCGGCAGCGCGTTGGCGGTCGTGTCGGTGATATCTTGTCCGGCAGCCAGGTCGATGCCAACGGTCCCATCGAGCCCGGCAAGATCGCCGCCGGAAACGGTGAGGTCATAAACGCTGCCGCTGACCGGAGTCACCGTCGTCACGGTCGCGGTCGTTCCAGTGACGTCAAAGTCACCCAAACTGACATTTTGAACGTCTTCGCTGAAGGTAGCTCGGAACACCAGCGAATCGGCATTGGTGGGACTGGTTGCGGGAGTGTTGCGTTCGAAACTCAACAGCGCCGGCGGAACGTCAACCGGGTCACCGATCAACAGCAAGTTGTCAAAACCGATGTCCTCGTCAGCGGCATTGAGTTGCTCGATCGTCAAACGAATGTCCAGCGTCGATCCGTCGGCGATCGCCGAACTGAACTGAGTGAAGACGTCGGTGATTTCGGTTCCGTCACCGATACCGTCAAAGTCGGTGTCGACACGTGGCGCGTTGTTGATCTGGTCGCCGATAGGAAATTCTTCGGCTTCGATCGCAAAGATGTCGTTGAATCCGCCGCCGTCAATCTGAATGGCCAGGCGAACCGAGTCGGTGGAATCCCAATCTTCCAGCGCGCCATCGTCGTCTTCGGCCACAAACCACGACAAGTCAAGGTTGGTGAATCCCGCGATGTTGATGCCGGTCCAATTGAGCACGACGCTGGCAGTGGCGGTCGGCTGAGCATTATCCATGTCCTGGGCACCGTAGAACGATGTGCCCTGTTGGTTGGAATAGACCACGTTGGCCGAAAGTGCCGAAAAGGCGATTCGTCCGAAGTAATTGTTGACGGCGAGATCGGTCAGACTATCGGCCGGTGTGGGCGTGTAAGTGAGGATGGCGTCTTCAAAGTCCTCGAACAACAGCGTCACAGGTGCGCCAACGTTGTCCACGGTGTAGGTCTCATCGGTCGCCGGCTCACCCGCCGGAAGCGCATTGCCGGCCAGGTCGGTGATGTTCTGTCCGCCAGCCAAATCAAGCCCCACGGTCCCGTTGAGTCCCGGTAGATCGCCGCCAGCGACCGTCACGTCGTAAACGCTGCCGCTGACCGGAGCCACCGCGGCGATGGTTGCCGTGGTGCCGGTGACCGCAAAGTCGGCCGGATCGACGTTGCTGACGTCTTCACCGAACGTCGCCCGAAACACCAACGTGTCCGAATGAGTCGGGCTGGTCGCTGGATTACTGCGTTGGAAAGAGACCGTCGCCGGAGCGGTGTTGTCGACCACGTAGGTTTCATCGGTCGCCGGCTCACCCGCCGGAAGTGCGTTTGCCGTGGTATCGGTGATGTTTTGCCCCGCCGCCAAATCGATCCCGACCGTCCCATTGAGCCCGGCAAGATCGCCGCCAGAAACGGTCAGGTCATAAACGCTGCCGCTGACCGGAGTCACGGTCGTTACCGTCGCAGTCGTTCCGCTGACGTCAAAGTCGCCCGAACTGACATTTTGAACGTCTTCGCTAAAGGTGGCGCGGAACGTCAGCGAGTCAGCATTGGTTGGGCTAGTTGCGGGTGTGTTGCGAACAAAGCTCAACAGCGCCGGCGGAAAGTCAGCGACGTCACCTTGCAACAACAAGTTGTCAAAACCGATGTCTTCGTCAGCAGCATTGAGTTGCTCGATCGTCAAACGAATGTCCAGCGTCGATCCGTCGGCGATCGCGGTGTTGAATTGTGTGAACGAATTGGTGATCAAAGCTCCGTCACCGATGCCATCGAAATCCGTGTCCACACGTGGCGCGTTGTTGATCTGGTCGCCGATGGGATTCTCTTCGGCTTCGATCGCGAAAACGTCGGTGAACCCGCCGCCGTCAATCTGCACCGAGATTCGGACCGAGTCGGTGGAATCCCAGTCCTCCAATCCGGGATCGTCATCTTCAGCAACGAACCACGAGAGGTCCAGATTGGTGAAGCCGGCGATATTCACGCCGGTCCAGTCGAGCGTGATCGTGCTGGTCGACGTCGGTAGCGCACCGTCGATGTCATGCGCGCCGTAAAACGACGAGCCCTGTTGGTTGGCATAGACCTTGTCGGCCGGCAGCGCAGAAAAGGCGACTCGTCCGTAGTAATCGTTGTTGGCAATGTCAGCCAGACTGTCTGTCGGATTCGGCGAGTAGGTGATCGTCGCGTCTTCAAAATCCTCGAACAAGATTGACGCCAACACTCGGCGGTCTTCCAGCAATTCACACTGCAGGTGACGGCGACGTTGCAGGCGACGGTGAAATCGAAGAAGGCCAGTATCGGTCATGCGTTTGCGTGTCATGGGATCTCTCAGCATGGAGGTGACGCGTTGCACTTACCGCAGCAGGAAAGTACTCGGAGTGTGTGTGGCCCAAACAAAGACACGACCCCAACGGCGCCCTACCGATGTGGTCGTAAGATTCGACAACCAACTCAGTGCATCGCCCAGCGGCAGTTGGTTGTCGAATACTTTTGCACTGCACTTTAGGCGAGAACATACAGAATGAGCATTCTGGAATTGAAATCTTAGGTGTGATCGTTGCGTGAGGGTACGATAGCGGTCAGCCCGCGAGGCTCATGAGTGTGTCGAACATCGCTTTCCTTTTTCGCTTCTCGGATCGGTTGGGTATGTCCACGAAAAATCGTTGGGTCAGCATTTCACCGGCAACCCACCGTCGACGGTCCGCGTGAGAGGGCCGTCGATCAGGATTGTCCCAGGGACGATGGCTTCGGTCCACCAACACATGGGCTGATCTGTCCCAACACTCCAGTTCGACAAGCGTGTAGAGCCACCCGCAGACGTTCCAGCAAGCGATGTTCGACCAAACGTTGCGAACTTGCTGCTGCCCAGCGCCCCATACTTCTTTCACATCGTGGAAGTGCTCTTCGATCGCCCAGCGATCCGCGGCTGTTTCCAGAATCATTTGCGCGTCCATCTCAGTATCGGTGCTGAAGTATGCTGCCCAACCACCGTCGTTGTGGGTCACCAATACCACCCGAATCTCGCCACCGACCATTTCGCTGGTGGCAACAAAGCTCTTGTAGCGGCAGGTCACTTCCTGGCCGCGATGCTCATAGACCAGGGCTTGCCAACCCTTGCGGTGTCCAGCACGCTTGGAAAGACTGATCCGGTTCTTGCCGTACTTTCGAGGACGCCCACGCTGACCCGGCTTCCGCGCCTGCGGAACGTCAAACAACTTGGCATCTTTGCGCAGTCGGCTGACCACGGTCACTCCCAATTCCTGCATCGGCAGCAGGAATGGCCGAGCCGCGTACGCACCATCAGCGACGACCAAGATCTTTGCAAGAGAGCCCAACCATCGGATGTGGCCTACCAGCTTCTTGACCAACTCGACGGCTAGTTCATGTTTCGTGCGAAATTCCCAACCGTACTTCTCGCTCAACTGATCGACATCACACATTCGGACGTAGAGAGATGAGAGAATCGGCAGCGCGATGGTGCCCCAAGATAGATGCCGAATCAAGATCGCCAGACAGACCCAGTTGTGTCCATAAAGCCACTGTCCATCGGCTGGCCCGGGTGTGGGATTGTGATGAACGTTGGCTCCTTCAACACAGCGTCCGTAACGTTTGGTAGGGCTGTCATCGAGGCCCAGTTTCCAGTAGCCATCAGGCCCCGGATCGAATCGGGCAACGATGCTCGATAGGATCGGTATCATCAGCGATGCAACTTTTGGGCCAATCGCGGCAAGTTGATCATAGAAGAAATCCCAATCATCACGGACGCCGGCAGAGCGAAACCAGCTACTGACGGTCCGTCGCGACTTCGCCAGCATGGCGCCCGCCATGATGATTGGCAGTCGGAACGCACTCCGCGAATCGAGTAGGCGTTGCATCTCCGCGACCAACTTCGCGATGCCTCCAACTAACGGTACCTGGGCTTGGCGAGTCGATCGCCGATTTTGATTGCGCTGATTGAGCCGTTTCCGTTTGTCGTGTTGGGAACGCTTCGCTTTCTTGCCATGTCGAGCTTGTGTTGGTTTTCGAGAACGTTTACGCTTGGCCATCCTTGGCTCTCCGGGAACTGGTGTTGTGTAGTTACCACCTAAATCCCTGAGGGCCGTTTTCGTTGCAAGACCACTTCACGATCTTCTAAGATTTCCCCTAAAGTGCAGTTTTGCAAAGAGAGTAAAGAAACACTTCCGAAGCTGATCACGACGTTCGGTGCCCGACTGGTTCGTTGATCAGAATGAAAGTTGGCTTGGGACAATCGAGCATGCAAGTCAAAGTTCCGGCCAACTGTATTGATACAGGTATGCGGGGGGGGCTAGCAATCATCCGAGTGCATTTTTGATGATTGCATTGACGTGCCAAACGTTATCCGTTTTTGGAGATTTCACAAACTAATATTGTTGGATCCCGATCACCTTCACGGACGTTCACTCCACGTCGGCGATTTCTCCGAAATCGCACCGGTGCGCCCCCATCCCGCCCCCTTCGTGCCTAAACAAATGTTCGCTTCTCGATGTACGTACTTTTCCACCGAAAGGAGGCAAAACATGTTTCTAGCAATCACGCTGGTCATCTCGATTGCCGCCGCCATGGTGTTGGCCTTCGCGGCGATCATCGGCATGATGATCTGGGAACCTGGTCGCAGGCGGTAGTGGTTCGGGGCTTTGCCCAAAAAGGGGTCTGACCCTTTGGAGGGTCAGCTTTTTTGCACGACCGTCTCGGTCGTGAACGTCGGCGGGGACCGCCGCGCTACGATGCAAGAATTTCGTCCACGACTCGGCCGTGAACATCGGTCAATCGAAAGTCGCGGCCAGCGTAACGATAGGTGAGTTGTTTGTGGTCCAGTCCCATCAAATGCAACACCGTGGCGTGCAGGTCGTGCAAGTGGACTCTCCCTTCGACCGCTTTGAAACCAAGTTCGTCGGTCGCCCCATGTTGAAAGCCACCACGTACTCCGCCGCCGGCTAGCCACATCGTATACCCGTTGGGATTGTGGTCGCGTCCGTCCAGATCTTTTTTAGCAGTGTCGGGCGTCCGTCCGAATTCGCCACCCCACAGCACCAACGTGCGGTCCAACAAACCGCGGCGGCGCAAGTCGATCAGCAGGCCGGCGATCGGTTTGTCGGTCGCCGCCGCCCTGGCGTTGTGGCCTTTGACCAGCCCGCTGTGTTGATCCCAGAATTCGTCGCACAGTTCGATGTGGCGAACGCCCGCTTCGACCATACGCCGAGCAAGCAAACATTGTCGTCCAAAATTGTCAGACGCCTGTCCTTCGCCGATGCCGTACAGCTGCAACGTTTCAGCCGTCTCGCCCGACAGGTCCATCACTTCGGGCAGCTCTGATTGCATTCGAAAACCGAGTTCGTAGGAATCGATCACTGCCTCGATAGCCGCCGTATCCGCCTCGGACGACTCCGCCGCATAGTCGGCATTGAACTGTTGCAGCAAATCGAGTTGTTTGCGTTGTTGCCGGCGAGAGAGTTTGGGATTGGAAAGGTTTCCGACTTTGGCGTCGCGAACGGGCGTTTTGACATCACCGATGGCGGTGCCCTGGTAGACGGCGGGCAGAAATGCCGAACCATAATTTTTCGAACCGCCGTTGATCACCGGCGGACTGATGCTGACAAAGCCCGGCAAGTTCTGATTGTCGGTTCCCAAGCCATACAACAACCAGGATCCCATCGACGGACGAGTGAAGGTGAACGACCCAGTGTGCAGTTGCAGCATCGCCGGCGTATGGTTGCCGATGTCCGTGTGCATTCCCGACAGGACACACAATTCATCAGCAAGCGGAGCGGTGTGTTTGAACAGTTCCGATACCCACAACCCGCTTTCACCGCGCTGCTTCCAGGCCCAATGCGATGGAGTGAGCTGGCGGCCCTTTTTCTGGCCCGGCTTCTGAGCCTGCTTGTCCAACTCCGGCTTGCGCTCGTAGGACTCCATCGCCGAAGGTCCACCCCGCATGTGCAGAAAAATCATGTTGTCTGCCGAAGCCGTGTGGTGCGGCTGTTTGGGCTGAAGCAGTCCCGGCGGATCGACCGCCGCGCCCGGCGCGGCGTGGCCGCGGCGATGCATGTCCATCAGTGCCAGGGAACCGAATCCGCAGGTGGCGGCGTGAAGCATCTGTCGGCGGGAAAGAAACATGGCTGGTCGATTGCAAAAGTGAAGCGGGTTAGTCAATGAATCGAAATCGAGCACTGGCAACCAGTGATTGGCAATAAGCCGCCAGGGCGAACCGGTCGAACGAACGTGTAAGACCTTCAGGAGACTCGTCGAAGGAAGGCGCAAGACCTTCGCCAGAGCGTTTGCGATTTTTGGCCGCCGTGTTTTTCATTCCCGACAAGAAGTCCGTCGCCCGGCCAATTTCCGCTTCACTGGGCGAAACTCCAAAACATCTTCGGTAGGCGGCGATAGCTCGATCGGCATCCGAATCGAGCGATTCATCGGCGATCAGGCGATCGGCAAAGTGTTCGGCAACGCGGATCGCAAAACGGCTGTTCATCAAAAACAGCGATTGTGTTGCAGTGGTATTGGCGTCACGCAAACCCTGAACGTTCGAGGGTTCTGGGAAATCAAACAATCGTAACTCTTCGGGAATGATCCCGCGAATGATGGGCAGATAAACGCTGCGATAGTCGAAAGGTTGCTCTAGCACGCTGGTGTTGATGTTTCTGCCGACTTCACCCTCGCCGATCTGCATCACCAGGGAACCCTTCAGCGGTTCGGTCCGCAACAAACCGGCGACGGCAAGCATCGCGTCGCGCAGTTGTTCGGCTTCCAGACGACGTCGCGGCATCCGCCACCGCAACCGGTTGTCGGGATCGGCAGTGTACGCCGCCTCGCTGAAGTCGCTGGACATCCGGTAGGTTCGCGAAAGAATAAGTTCGCGGATCATCGCCTTGGTCGACCAGTGATGGACGTGAACGAACCGATGCGCCAAATGGTCCAGCAGTTCGGGGTGAGACGGCGGTGTGCCGTTGATCCCAAAATTGTCCACAGTCGAAACAATCCCGCTGCCCATCAAGTGCTGCCAAATTCGATTGACGGCAACTCGTGGTGTGAGCGGATTCTGGGGATGGACCAGCCAGTGAGCCAGTTGCCGGCGACCGCTCTGGCTGGAATCGATCGGCCCACATTCGCTCGAATTCAGGTCGGCAAAATCATCGATCCCCGACAGAAATCCACGCGGCGCGTCTTCTCCCGGTTGGCCCTTTTCACCTCGAATCAAAACCTTCGCATCGGCAATCTTCTTGGCGTCCCGAACACCGATCGCGTACTCCGGCTCCGGACCCAATTGTTTCTCGGCCGCGGCAAGGTCGGCTTTGCGTTGATCCAAGATGCGAAGTGCGCCTTGGTATTGGCGAATGAGTTTGGCGCTTTGCGGTTTTAAATCTTGGGCAAGTTGTAGTTCCTTCTTCGCATCACCGCGGTATTCCGCCGGCACCTTGGGCTCCAGGCTCTTGATGCGATTGTTGCTGGAGGCCACCTGCTTGCGAAGCTGATCAATCTTTTTCTGTGTCTCCTCCAGCGTCTGGGCTGCTTGCGGGTCAAGTTCCGGCCCTAAGGTCAGATAGACAGCTGACTTTTCTTTGGCACTTTTGGGCCGCTTGGTGCTTCCGCCATACCGCGTGTCGGTGCTGAGAAAGAATCCGGCCAGCGAATAGTAATCTTTCGTCGGGATCGGATCGAATTTGTGATCGTGGCAACGGGCGCAGGAAACCGTCAGTCCCAACACCGCTTTGCAAACAACGTCAATCTGATCGTCGATCACATCGTAGGTAAGATTGCCGCCGTTGAGCGATTTGGAACCGATCGCAAGCAACCCGGTAGCGATCGTCTGGCGCTGACGCTCTGACGGGGTATCAGCCGACAACAAGTCGCCCGCCAGTTGCTCGGTCACAAATTGATCAAAGGGAACGTCATCGTTCAACGAATCGATCACGTAATCACGGTAGCGCCAAGCGTACAACATCAACACATCACGACTGCTGCCCGCCGACTCGCCGTATCGAGCGATGTCCAGCCAATGTCGTCCCCACCGTTGGCCAAACTGCGACGAGCAAAGCAGGCGATCGACGATCGACTGAAGATGTTCTTCAGACGGGTCCGCGACAAAATCGGCTACTTCTTCCGGCGACGGAGGCAGCCCAATCAGGTCAAAGTAAACTCGCCGAATCAACGCCGCCGCTTCCGCATCGGGATTGGGCGTCAGGTTTTGTTGCTGAAGTTTCGTCAACACAAACCGATCGACGTCCGTTCGCGGCCAATCGGATTGGATCGCTGGAACGGCCGGATCAACAACAGGCTGGAACGACCAAAGATCGACCGGTTGCCGCGGTTGTTCCTGTTCAGTCGCAGCGGGCTTGCCCGTACGCGGATCGGGGGCGCCCAGCGCAATCCAACGACGAAAGTCAGCGATGACATTGTCGGGCAGTTTTTCATCCGGAGGCATCTCCAGATCACGATACTCGATCGCCCGCATCAACAGACTGTCGCGAGGCTTGCCCGGCACCACCGCGGGCCCGGTCTCGCCACCGGCCAGAACTGCGGCCCGCGAATCCAACAACAATTCGCCACCCACGTCATCCGAGTCTGCCGCGTGACATTCGTAGCAGTATTGGATCAGTGCCGGACGAATCTTCTTCTCGAACAAATCCAGGCCAGCACGATTGCGCGGCGGAGCAGCAGCGGCGGGGAGGGAGATCGCCGAAACAAAAATCAACAAAATCAGACGGGGCATGAAATCACATGCTGGTGGGGAGGCGGGGCCGCACGGAAAGGATTCTCCGTGGGTGGAAGCGATGCAATCGCGACAACGTCATCATAGTCCACCCCCCCAAACATCCGCAATTGCGACGAAGTGACGCCACCATCCCACACCCACACCTACGCGAATAATCCGAGTTAGTCGCCGCACAGTGATCAGCGGTCCCTAGGAAGCAACGATGACGCTACTCCACCGCTTGTTCCTGCTGGATGATCTGATCGGCCGAACGATTGGCGACCGAGCGAGTCAGATCGGTTGCCATTTCGGCAAGTTGGTCCAGGTCTTTCAAGATTTTGGATTCCGCCTCTGTGTTGACGATATCGGGTCGCCCGTTGCGTGAGGTGGGGTGCAACATGCGGTACCGGTTCTCAGGCAGCGCCGCGGAATCGGTCGAGTCAGCAACGGCAAGCTGTGCGACTCGAATGGCGCCGATCGCCGCCGGCATCACCACATGGGTCGCACCACTGCGTATCAGCTTGTTTTCGGTGAAAGGTGATTCGGCACGGGCGATGATGCGAATTGATTCGCTCATTCCGCGGGCTGTCAACGTGATGAACACGTTGGTCGCGTCGTCGGGCAGCACAGTGGCCAACACGCGAGCCCGAAAGATGCCGGCTCGTTGCAGCGTTTCGTCTTCCACACAGTTGCCAGTTGATGCCAAGTAGCCTTCGTCGATCGCTTGCTGAACTCGCTCGGCCTGCCGATCCAAAATGACAACCGGTTGGCCCAGGGCCCTCATCTCCGCGGCCAGCAACCGGCCGATTCGGCCGTAGCCGCAGATGATCGTATGGTCCGAGAGTGATTCAATTTCCCGTGATCGATTTCGTGTGCCCATCATTCGTTCGATTTCCCCTTCGGCTAACATCTGCACAACTCCGCCGATCACGTAAATCAGCGAAGAACATCCGGCAAAGATGACGCCGATCGTAAAGACCTTCAGCGGCAGAGATTCGATCGGTTGGACCTCACCGTAACCGACCCCAAAAATCGTGATCGTCACCATGTAGGCCGCGTCAATCCAGCTCCAGCCGGCAAGGACGTAACCGACCGTCGCGACCAGGCAGGTGACCACAAAAAACACCAGCCCTTTTCGCAGCATTTGACTGGAACTGCCGTCGGATGGATTGTCCGATCGACTCATATTGAAGCCCCGTGGTACCGCTGCTGCGAGTTTTCTTGTGTCCACACTACGCCGCGGCGTTCCCCATCTGGAGAACCAATCCGCCGCAGACGAAATACGAAGAACTCTAGATCACAATTCGACACCGGTGAAATTCAGGCAACTGCCTGGAGATACCAAAATTCGCCGCCAGCCCGAATAATCCGCCCAATCCGAACCACATCACTGGAAACCATCGTGCCCATCGTAGCACGGCGGTCCCCGCCGTCAGTCACGACCGAGACGGTCGTGCTACGAATCCCAATTTGGTGCCACCCATAATCCCAATTTGAATCCCAATTTGGTGCAATCCCAATTTGGTGCCACCCATCTAATCCCAACTCCAAGCCGGACGCTCTCCTCTCTTGCCTAAGTCCCCAAAAAGGGTCCTGACCCCTTTTTAATCCCAATTTGGTGCCACCCATCTAATCCCAACTCCAAGCCGGACGCTCTCCTCTCTTGCCTAAGTCCCCAAAAAGGGTCCTGACCCCTTTTTGGTGCGACCCCTTTTTGGTGCCGAACGCTAGCAATGAATTCGGGTGGATTGGCCGTGGTGAGTTTCGCTACAAGACGACAGCCGATTCTCGGTAACTCCAAGGTCGTTCTGCGGATTCGCACTCCTGTCCGACCGACCCAGATAGATTCAAGGACCTCTCGCCGCCGATGAAGAACTTTTCGCGCGTATTGAAAATCGCTATCCGCCGGCGCTGGTCGCTCGTAGGAATCTTGCTGACGTCGCTGATGATCGCCGTGCTGTGGGGCGCCAACATCGGCACGCTTTACCCATTGGTCGAGGTGGTTTTTCACGGGGACAACTTGCCGAACTACGCCAAGACCAAGATCTCCGAAGCCGACATGAAGGTGGCCGAGATCGATCAGCGAATTGTCTCGCTGACCGGAAAATTGCCGGACGCCAAGGGCGCCGCCCTGACGCAATTGAAACGAGAGCTGGAATCGGCTCGTGACGAGCGCAAAATCATTGCCGATTCGGTTTACTACCTGAAGCGTGCCCAACCGGTCATTCAACAGCACGCGCCGCGCACCGGATTCGGCACGCTGTGTTTGATTGTCGGTGTGTTGGTTGGCGGTACGGCACTGAAGCTGGTTGCCCTGATCATCAATCTGATGCTGGTGCAATACGTTGCGGAAAGTACATCGGTCGAACTGCGGGCGATCTTTTTCCGCAAAGCGCTGCACTTGGACCTCGATTCGTTCGGTGAAAACGGATCGGCCGCGTTGACGGCGCGATTGACCAACGACATCGCGCATGCTTCGGCCGGCCTGACCGTGATGTTGGGCAGGTTGATCCGCGAGCCTTTGAAGATGGCGGTCTGCCTGTCGTGTGCTTTTTATGTCTGCCCGAGGCTGTTGTTGCTGGTGATGGTGGTGACACCGGTCGTGGCACTGGTGATGCATCACCTGAGCCGCGCCATTCGCCGGGCAAGCCGACGGGCGATGGAAGAGATGAGCCAGTTGTACGGCATGCTGAATGATTCGTTCGCCGGGATTCGTGTCATCAAAGCCTTCAACACGCAGGCGTTCGAACGGGCGAAGTTCAATCGCGGAACTCAAGCCTACTATCGCAAATCGATGAAGATGGCTTTCTACAACACACTGGCTCGCAGCAGCAGCGAAATGTTGGGAATGGTGACCGTGGGGCTGGCGATCCTGGCGGGCGGCTATCTGGTCGTCAACCAGCAGACGCACTTGCTGGGGATTCGGATGAGCGCGCAGCCACTAAGCGACGGCAAGATGTTGGCCTTTTTCGGTTTTCTGATCGGCGCTTCGGACCCCGCGAAAAAGTTGACCGACGTTTGGAGCGGTTTGCAGCGAGGAATCGCGGCCACAACGCGAGTGTTTGAAGTGATCGACCAGCCGGTACGGGTGCGCGATCCCCAGCAACCGATCACAACACCTCGGCCGCACGGTCACGTTCACTTCCGTGATCTCTCGTACCAGTACCCGTCTGGCCCGAAGGTTCTGCGCGGCATCGACCTTTCCATTGAACATGGCGAAACGGTTGCGGTGGTCGGCCCCAATGGCTGCGGAAAGAGCACGCTGATCAGCCTGCTGTGCCGATTTGACGATCCACAAGGCGGCAGCGTCTGCCTGGATGACGCGGCGATCGATCAATTGAGGATTCGAGACCTGAGACGGCGGATCGCCCTGGTGACTCAGCGGACCGTGCTGTTTGACGACACAATCGAAAACAACATTCGCTACGGATCGCCCGGCGCCGATTCCCACGCCGTGGTGCGAGCGGCAAAGTTGGCGTTTGCCGACGAATTCATCCGGCGGAAAACTCCCGAAGGATACAAGACCGTTCTGGGAATCGGTGGAATGCGTCTTTCCGGGGGCCAAATGCAACGCATCGCGTTGGCTCGCGCGTTCTTGCGAGAACCCGACATTTTGATTTTGGACGAGGCGACCAGCCAAATCGATTTGGAAAGCGAGCAACTGATTCATCAAGCGCTCGAAAAATTCCTGGTCGATCGAACCGGACTGATGATCACGCATCGGCCCAGCAGTTTGGCCATGGCCGATCGGATTGTGGTGATCGAAGCGGGACGCGTTTCCGACAGCGGCCAACATCAGGAGCTGATCGCCCGCAATCGTTTCTATCAAAACCTTTGCGGGGGGACGGTGCGGAAGACGGCTTGAGGAAGGGAAGAGAGGGGGAGAAAGGGAGAGGGGGAGTGAGGGAGTGAGGGATGAAGAGTAATAGGTGGGGGTGAAGGTTGGCCTCCCTCGCTTTTGCGAGGGAGGCTTGATGATTTGCCGAGTTGACAGTCGTGGCGGCTATTCGTCTTTTTCTTCGAGGCGTTTGAGGATCTTTTCAGTCAGCTCGGACATTCGCTTCAATTCCGCATCAGTCCGCTTCCTCCACTCGTCATCCGACTGCATCGATTTGACTCGTTCATTGAGCGTCTTGATGTCGGCTTCGAGTGCCTGCAGCGCCTCTTCCAAACCCGAACGTTCGACCTGAAAACCTCCCAACGGCCGAGGTGGAATCGGATCGATGGGAACAACCAACCTTTCAAAATCTCTCAGGTCTTGCAGTGGCAGGGCGTTGCCATCCAGCGGAACCAGCTTTCCATCTTCGATTCGAAAAGCTCTGCGAACCTCCTGCGAATTCGATTGGGGTTTGTAGGCGTGAGGATCTTCTTTGGCGGTGAGCGCCGCCAATTCGAGGTTCGTCTCGATCGACTCGTCTCCTCGCTCCACCACGACCGTCACTTCATCGCCGCCGCGGGCCATGGCGACCGCCGCCAAGACGTCGTCCTGGGTCGAGGTTTCGTAGTCGTTGATCCTTTTGATCAGATCCCCCGGCAACAGACCCGCTTCCATGGCGGGAGTATTGTCGGCCACGTCGGTGACCGATGACACACCACTCTGGGTCAACACGATTCCGAGGCGGCCGCGCTGAATGTCTTTTGCATCTTGCTCCGACGCGGCCATCATCAGCCGCACGACGTGAATCGTGGGAATGCACAACACGTCGCCCTCGCTTGAAAAGGCAGTGACGCCCAGCAGCGCCCCGTCGACATCGACCACCGGCGCGCCAAGAGCGTCGTGGGTGACGTCACTGTCGAGCTTCCAGGTGAAGCCGCGCATCGGCAGAAACGGTTTGGCCTGGCTGGCGACCGTTGCCGAATCGACCGCGACATGCTCGCCGCCACGCATCCACGAAACGGCAACCGGCATGCCGGCGGTCGGATCGGCGTCGCTCACCTTCAGCGTCGGCAGCTGGTCGGCGCCTTCCACCCGAATCGCCGTCAAGCCGGTCACCAGGTCACGGACGACCACTTTGCCGGTCAACTTTTTTCCATTGCCGGTGAGAACTTCCAATTCTTCGGAATCGGGTGGTATGTTCAACGTGATCACCAGGTCCGATCCGACGGCAAATCCGCTTCGCAGCGGATAATCTTGAGGCGACAGTTCGTTGAAGACCCAAGCGTCGACGTGATTGCGGGCTCGCCAGGCCCCGCGATTCCAATCGCGCATGGCGGCGTTCCAGTTGTCCTGCGGGCCAATGTCGACTTTCACCGAAATGGTCGCCGGCATAGCAACCGACGTGGCATCACGAAAATCAACGGCCGATTGTGCCTGGGCCGCGACGGCGATCACTCCGCAAAACATCGCGATCGTGAAACGACTGAACATGGAGGTCTCTCCTCTCTTGTCTAAAGGCTGAACGTATGGGGAGTTTGAATGGGATGGGGGCGGCTGCTTTGTCCTTCGTGAAGCACCGCGCGGATACTTTGTTGCTGACGGGCCGGCAACCGGTTCAGGTTGACCGGGATCGTGCTCTCTGACTCGAACCATCCGACATGCTGCATCCTCTGTGTTTCTCGGCTTACACCGAAGACGGGAAGCTGATTGCGCACCCTTGCGAAAACACGCACGTCATCGGGCAGGACAACGATGTCGGGGCCGCCGGCATCGGGCTTCTTGACCACGGCCTCTTGAAAGTCTTGCACGCTGGTTCGATTGGTCGCACCGTCGGCGAAAGATTCGATGTCTGCTGGCTGAGACGAATCGGCGAAACCAGGATCGGTAACATCCGACACACGATGGATCGCCACGGCCGCGACCACGGCGGCGGTTGCCAGCGAGGTGGTGATGATCCGCTTCCTTCGCCTTCGTTTGACCATCCGCCCCCGAATCACGTCCATGTCAGGAATCGTGACGGCAGGCGCAGCGGGGATCTCTTCCAACAACAGCTGCTCGGCGGAAACGTTTTCTTGATGTTCGCTCATGACACCGTGGTTCTCTCTGATTCGCATTCGACGACCGAGTCAAAAGTTGCTTCCATCATTGGCAGTTCTTGAAGTCGGTCCTCTTCGCCCATGTCCAGACGCAGACGTTTGATGGCATGGTGGACTCTTGTCTTTGCCGTTCCGGGCGGGCAACCGACAATGTCGGCGATTTTGTCGTAGGAAAGCCCTTCGGCGTACCGCAAAGTGACGGCATCACGCTGAGGCTTCGGAAGGCGTGCAACGGACGCCCAGACACTTTCTTTCCACCTCTTTTCACTCAACGCTTGCTGGGGATCTTCCGATGATTTCGTGTTTCGGTTTCGATCGACGTACTCCTGCAACCGGCGTTTCATTCGCACCAACGTACGTTCCCTTCGCGACCGCAGCTTCAGCAGTATTCCGAACAACCAAGTCGCGTCGGTGGACCGCCCTTGGAAACTCTTCCACTTTTCCAGGGCGACCGCAAAGGTCTCCTGCGCAAGGTCTTCGGCTTCCCAAGCGTCACCGGTCATCACCCAAGCGGCACGATGGATTCGCGCGTAATGCCGACAAATCCAGTCATTCGACGGCTCTCGGACCTGGTCGGGCGAGGCTGGAGTCATGACGGTGCGTGGATCGCAATCGGTTGGTTTGACTGTCAAAACGAACGGTTGGGCTTAGCCAACGTTCTTTTGTGCCCGACACCGGGGCGGCGGTTCAGCCAGCGCGAGAAAAAAACCGAAAAATCTTCCTGCAGCGGGTCAACGGGAACTCGCCTGCCTTTACCACCGATTCATTGTGGCAAGATCTCCGCGAGCAATTGTCGGATTCTTTCAACATCGGCCGGCTCGAACTCTCGAAACGGTTCGGCCATTCGCGCGCTGCAGATTCCCATCAGCGAAAGCGAGCATTTGATCCCTTTGACGATCGCCGAGGCCGGGTTGTTGCCGACGCTGTACAGCCGCCCCAGCGACGCCACTTGCCGCGCCAGCTCCTCCGTCGGCTGGCCAGCTGCGGCAGCTTCGAAGAGCTGTACGTACAGTTCCGGCCGAACGTTCGCGCCGCCCGATACTCCGCCGTCACCACCCAAACCGACGACCGGGGCAAGCAGATGTTCGGGGCCGACCAACATCGCAAAGTCCTTCACCTCCCGCGTCGCCTTGCGAACCTCGGCAAAGTATTCGATATCACCGCCGCTATCCTTGAGCCCGACAACCTGCGGCCAATCGGCCAGCTGCTGAATGGTTTCGGGTGAATAGGACAGTTTGGTCATCGCTGGCATGTTGTAGAGCATGACCGGCAGCGGCAATGCCGGGATCAACTCCTCCAGGTACTCCAGCAACTCTTCTTGCCCGGCGGGAAAGTAGTAGGGTGGTGCCAGCACCACGGCAGTCGCGCCCGCTTCGGCCGCGTGGGTTGCCAGACTGATCGATTCGAAGAACGACGGGTCGGTAATCCCCACCAGCACCGGTACACGACCGGCAACCGTCTCACATGCTCGCGAAACGACTTTACGCTGCAGGCGATGGCTCAGCGAAGGCCCTTCTCCGGTCGTTCCCAGCACGAAAATGCCGTGAACGCCGCCATGGAGCACGTGTTGAATCAGCTTCTCGAATCCTTCGACATCCAAACGGTCACGATCTTCCAAGGGTGTCACAACAGGGGGGATGATCCCTCGATATCGTTGACTCATGAAGTCCGCTTTGGCGTTTTGGCATTCAGGGAGGATCAGAAACGATTGCCGTATTGCACAAAGTCCGTCGCAGTCCGTCTAGTGCCGCAGTACTTTCGGCTGCATTTTTGCTGAACACGAAGAAGAAAACAATCGCCAGAACGAGCAGCTAGGAGAGCTGTGCTTTGTAGAGGGCTTTCGGCTGCTGAAAGAGATGGTTGCCGGACCAAGTGGGGTGGGGTTGGACTCGATCCGGCAACCGCGGGGCAAACGGCGAAATCACCGGTTGCCGAGATCGGCAAAGATTTGATCGACGCCTGTCGCACTCATGCCTCGCACACCGCGTCCTCCTTCCTCTTCGTCTTCCCCGTTTCCATTTTCGACGTCGACTGGTGCTTGCTGTGGTGGGCGAGGTCCGCGTCGATTGCCACCGTCATCGTTGTCCCCGACTGGTTGTGGCACCGGTGGCCGCGGAAGAGTATCGTCGGGCGGCTGCGCGTCGCCGTCGTCGACTTCGTCACCAGGTGACGCCACCGACGGATCGATCGGCGCCGCGTCACGCGGCGGTCGCGGCCGGTTCCGATCGTCACCAGGCCAGTTGGTTCGCTCCCCTGGGACAACAAATGCGTCGTCCTGGATCGAGGTCAATTCGGTGTTTCGTTCGATCACGTCGGACAGCCGAGTGTTGTCGATCTCACGAAGCTGTCGCCCACTGAACAAGTTCTGATACCACAATCGATCTCCGTCTCGCAGCGCCGTGAACTGTTCCAACAAAACCGTTCGAGTTAATTCGCCCACACTGCCGCCGGCGACATGATCTTCTCTGAAGTTGTCCATTCTAAATGAATAATCCCTGAAGTTTTTCTTCCGGCTTGACGCCCAGGGGGAACGTTTTGCTGTGCGGATGATCGTCGATGCCGGCAAGCTGTCGCAACGATTCGTGAATATGTTCAGGACGGACACGAATTCCTTGATCGGAAACGTTCGTCAGCGTTTGAGGGTTTAGCGGAACGGCAAACTGCTTTTCGTCGGTCGCGCCGATCACGCGATTGCCTTGAATGCCAGGGCCAAGGAACATGATGGAACCGATCGACCAATGGTCCTTGCCGTTGCCCTTGTTGTAGTCGGGAGTTCGACCCATTTCACTTTGCGCGATCACAATCAGCTTGTCCCGAATTTGAAGCTCCTCGGCCCGGTGAAGCACGTAGGCAATCCCTTCCAGAAACTCAGGAATCAGTTTCATCTGGTCCGCGTCGTTGTTGGCATGGCTATCGAATTGGCCAATCGACAGGTTCGCGGAAACGCACACGCCCGCCTTGAAAGAAGCCAATGCGATCTCGGCCTGTTGGGCAAGACGTTGTTTGGGGATCTCCTTTGGAATGTGCGGTGTGATTCTCCGCAAAGCCTTTGAGTTGATCTGGGCAGCATAAAGCATGCTTTCGGCGCGCTGCTTGCGAGGAAGCAAGGGCTGTGATGCACGATCCGATCTCTGCTGCGATAATGCTTGCTCGATCCGGTCGAGGGCGAAATTTTCGTGGTAGGGAGCACGCTCGTTGCCCTCGATGGCATCAGCGTTGGCGATGCGTTTTAGCGACGGCAAATACGGCACGCGCGACATGGCGACGAGATTTCCCGTCGCGGAGTAATTGCCGAAGGTCAGAAAAGAAAGCGGACATGCGGGCCCCTGGCAGGCCGCAACTAGCGCGGCAAAGGTCGGGTAAGCAAGACTATCGAGTTTGCCCGTTGCCATGTAACGCGAACATGGCGAGTGGTTGTTCACCGAATAATCGAGTCCGTTCAGGACCAGCAACTCGTCGCCAAATTCGGCATAGAAGTCTTCATTACTCAGACCATCCTTCTTGCGCTTCGCGGTTGGAGCAAACCTGTGACTTCCGTGAGCGAGAATCTCCCCTTCTTCGTACAGGCGATTGATGCCTCCGACGCCTTTGGGATCCATCAAGTAGGTCGTATCCCAACCGCCCGACGCGTTGAACACGATGTAGTAAGGCCCGTCGCAGGGCGGCAATTCCTGCTTCCCGGTTGCCTCGATGAAATTCGCGGGAGCGGCCAAGCCAAGCCCGGTGAAGGCGAGCCTCTTCATGAACTCGCGACGCATACTGGATTCGTTACTCATACAGGAACTCGTGTTGTCTCAGTAGATAAGTCACGACCGCGCGCCACGCTCGAACGGTGTAATGGGGATCAGGAACGGGAGATTCCAGTCCTTGTCGACAACTCCAGATTTCCCGTTCGTCAAATCGACCCCTCACTTTGGCGTCAGCCACGATTCCCGCGAACAGATCAAAGGTTCGGTCGACTTCGGTGGAATTCGGATCGTCGTAGCGTCCGAGCACGCGCCCGTGAAGATGGACAATCGCCAAGCGAATTCGCCTGTCAGATTCCGGCGATGAACCGGGCAGCACATCGGGTTCGAGGCCGGGAAAAAGAACTCGCTCGCTTGCCGGCCGGCTGAAGTCGAGGGCAACGTTGCGACAGGCAACATCGTTGGCCAGCGTTCGTTGAATCGCCCCCATCGCGCCACTCGGATCGGCGGCGCGCTCGGTGACTGCCTTGGAATCGATCCCGCCATAAAGCATTGCGGTCTGTTCGGTGAGTCGTCCCCATGGTTGTCCAAACACGGCAGTCACTTTTCGCTCGAGCTGTTCGGGAGACAACATACGCACAACGCCAATATCTTCCAGCTCTGCAAATCTCTCGGCGGTCACGGCGGCATTTGACAATCCATCCGCGCGGTAAAAATCACTGAGCACCCAATCTTTGATCGCCTGCTTGAAGTTGAAATTTGATTCAACGAAACGCGCCGCGATCGCATCGACCTCGCGTTGCTGCGCATGAAAAGCCCGGCGTTTCACGTCGTAATGAGGGTCATCCAGATCCTTCGGTGGCAACAAGGGTCTGCGTCCGGTCAGCAAGTAGTACGCATGCGAGACCATCGTTGTGGAAAAGCGAGGATCCTTGGCGGTACGCTCGCCCAGCCATTGCAATGCTCGCCATCGATCCTCCGATGGTAAGTCCTCACCCTCGAATCCGGCATGAAACATGTCCGTAAACCAGCCTTCTTTGCGGCGGCCATAGATGGCGAAGTTTCTATCGAACCGCCAGTAGTCCTGAAACAAGCCGGCCACTGGATCGAGTGTCTTGTGACACACGACGCATTCGGAAGCTTGCATTGTCGGAATCTCGAACTTCGCCGTGACCGCAGCTGCATCCGAAACGCGAGCGGCCAACTCCAGCACATCGACTCCCAGAAAATGTTCGTAGTACATCCGTGCGCGCAAGCGATTGCGATTCGTTTCGGTCGTCGGGTATCTGCTCAGGTATTGGAATGTGCTGAGCAGTCCTGCGTGCGGGTACAGCCCGGTCGCTGATTCCTGATCTTCACGCGAGCTGCGTCCCTTCAGCGCCTTGAGCGTGACCGGGATATACTCAAACGGGTCTTCGGAATCGTCGAACTCGTCTTTGACTTCATCAAAGATGCCGTAGCCACGAGCGGTGTAAGGCGACACCATGATGTAGTCCGCGGTGACAATCTCCGTGAACGGGCGATCGTTTCTCACAATGTGTTCGATCAGCTTCATCGGCTCGCCAAGCAGTGCCGCTCGGTAGTCGTTGGCCAACTTGTAGCCGGCTTGCCGCCGCTGTTTTTCATCTTCGATGTGACTCAGATCGAACCGTTGGTACCAGCCTCTCGTTTTTTCAAAGTGCTCATAGGACAAGACGGTCTGATCCGGGTTCCCGTCCACTCCCAGCGTCAGAAAGATATCGTTGAAGCCTTCACGCAGACGGACACAAAATGCGTCTTCCTGCATGACTCCGTCGAGAATCGATGCAAACACCTCACGTTGAGCCGGCGACATTCCCGCAGCACGGACATCCGGCCCGTCGATGGGCTTCGTTTGATTCTCGCCAGCCCGGGAATTCCGCCGTGCACTGATTGCGTCGACTTCCGTCTTGGTTGGTAGCCGGCCGGCCAGCGATAGCGTTGCCCTTCGGAGCAGCCGGCGATCATCCAACATCGTGACGTCGTCAAAAAAGCGTGCCGCGTGTTGATCGACCGAATGGCTTTCGCGAACGGAACCAGGTGACTTGACCCTCCGAACAAAACCCTCCAGGATGCGAAAGGCTGCGGAATCCTTTTCCAGGACGACTTCTCCTCCGTGGTCCAGCCCTCCGATTACCTTTCCAAGCAACAGTGACTGATCATCGGATTCAAGGAGCGAGATTCGCACAAACGCATCACGATTGTGTCGCATCGCTTCGACACGCTCTGCTTCCGGTATTCGACTCAGGTCACGGAGCACCAACCGTGTGTCTTCAGCGTCACCACTTTGCTTGTGGCATTTCAGACATTCCGACTCAGCAACCTTTGGCCACACTTCGGTGGTAAAGTACGGGTCAACCTGTGTTCCGTCTGTTGCGGGACACGGACTCTTTTCCGCTGCATTGACCGTAGCAACTGCTCCGACCAATAAAAATGCAACCGTGAATTGTCGCATGGCGAAAGTTCCAGCCGGGCGCCGCCTAGAACGACGCCCCATTGAATCAACGAGGTGGGGCTGCATCAAACGGCTGACTACGCCAGCGAACATGCAGTTCCACGATTATAGCTGAGCTCCAGTGACGGCTACCTCCATCTCGACTCGTGACGGTATGGAATTTCAGCGTTAGTGTGTCCCCGTGTGATCCCACGCGGACGACCTATACGGTACCGCCGCGATAATGCACGGGGTGCTATTGGTGGGCCGGAGCGGAGAACTGGCCGACGTTCAATCGCCTACAAGCCGCCTTCGACCGCGGTGAATTCGGCGTAAACCGGCAACTGGCTGGTCACCGTTTCGGCTTGTGCAAGATTGAGGTCCAACACTCGCGGAAAATCGTAGGCGCCGCCGCGGCCAAGGTATTCGCTGGTCGTGTCGGTATCGAACAGAATGTTGCTCGTTTGATATCGACCAAAGATGTCGGTCGGCAAGCTGCGTACGGCGGCCTTGACCTGTTGGCCTCCCACGGTCGGCAACAGGTAGGCATCATCGGCTTGAAAGAGTCCGGTAACGATCACGTCGTCTTCGTTGCGACCATCGCGGCGAATGGCCGACAGCATCTCCGGCAACAACGCGACTTCGCCGGGTGCCTTGGCTAAATCGATGCGAACGTTGACCAGCGAAAATGTCCAGGCCTGATTGGCCGGCGGACTGGCGGCTCGAAACCAGGCGACGAGCGGATCAAACGCAAACTGTTCGTTGGGATCGGCAAGGGTGTACGTTTGACGCCGGTCCACCACAACGCGTGTCGTGTCGAAGATAAAGGCGAGTTGTTCGGGCCGATCACTGGGACCAACCGGCTGCCCGATCACATAGTCAAAACGGTTCTGTCCCTCGTTGATCGCATCGACCAGCCTGGGAACCAGATCGCGTTCGATGGAGGCAACCTGTTGCAGCGCGACGATGTCGAACTGTCGGACGACGCGAGCCACGTTTCGCCGCGCTTCGGGATTGGCAAGTTTGGTTGGCCCGAATCCATCGAGTGCCCAGGAAGCGATTCGAATGTTCTTGTAGTTGCGAGTATTCACCGGTTGGGTCGGAACCGGCTGGTCAGTCGATCGCCGGGCCAGGTCGAACGGGTTCTCGCTTTCGGCTGCCAAAGCCGCATTGGTGTTGGGCAGCATGTTGACCGAGTCCAGCGAGGCGGGGACGTCACGATAGCTGATGTAGGATTGTTGCTCCGGCTCGGCGCTTCCCTTGGCGTAAACCGAAACTTCATCCAAACCGTCAATCTCGTAGTGGCGAAAGAAATACCAACCGCCACCGATCATCAGCAGCACGACCACTGCCGCTTGGATCGGATTGCCGCGTTCAACAGAATCAGACATGGTTTCGTCGAAGGATCAAGATGGGATCGGTCGTAGCGGTCAGGCAGACCTGGATGATCGGCCAGCGAGTCGGTTTGTCGCACCAGTCCGCTCCCGCTGTGCAACTATCGAGCTGCCGGGTGTCGGTGGGCCAGTCACGATGGAAGCTTTGTCCGTTCTGTCCGCTTGGCCGGTCGAGCGTTCGTCTCAGTCGGCCCAGCCGCCACAGCCGCCAAAATTTCTCAACCCGCCCTGTCATGGCACCGGTTTCACCGGCCTGGGCAGAGTGCACCTCGCGGTTTGCGTTTTCAGACGGATAGACCGTAGGTGCGGCAGCCGTCGGCGGCTTGCTGGGTCATTTTCCAGTAGTTGTCCATCGGGCGGCTATCACTAAGGTAGTCGCCGCGCAAACGCAGCAATGATTCTCCGCCGCTGGTCGACCAGAATTTCTCGCTGCCTTTGATGCGACGATTGATTTGTTTGACCGTGGATTCCATGATCGAGCTGGTCAGCGGATACCCTTTCTTACGGTATTCGGGGTAGTTCATACGGCCACGGTGATTCTGGTAATAAACACGGGCACGCCGGACAACCTCGCGACGATCACCTTCACTGGCATCTTGGGGAGGCATACCAAGTCGTTCTTGGTGTTCGTCAAGCTCCGCGATCACCGAATCAACCTTGCCCTGCCAAATGGCGGTTGCGAATCGACGATAGCATGTCCAGCTCTCCTCGGTCGTGGTAAAGATCGCTCGTGCCGCAGCCAAACTGTAAGACAACGCATGCATCAAATCCAAAATGCTGGTGAAGTTTGAGAACCACTCGCCCTGCATCTCTTCAATCGACGACGAACCGTCCGAGACGAAAACCTTCTCCGGAGCCTTGAAAAAGCCGGCGTACCATGCCGAGCTGGCCGCCAGCGGGCCAAACTCTTTCCAGCTCTTGCCGCTAGCAATGACTTCCTTTCGAAGCATTTCTGGACGCGACCAGGAAGGTTCTTGATCACCCTCGGGTTGGTCGCACTTCGCGTTTTCACCGGCTACCTTACCAATGTCGGCAAGCTTTTTGGCAATGCCGACATTTTGCAAAAAGTCCGGTAATTCCGGGGCCGGATCCACTGAATGCGTTTCGCCCTGCATCGAAAGCAGCACGGCAATCCGGCTTTCTTTCCAAAAGCTTTCTGTCGGAGAACTGTCTTCTTTGCGATCGAAGCGTTGGTAACGACCTCCGTCACTCATGACAACTGCCAGCGGTGGAGCCTCTTTATCCGCGGGCCCTTGGTGAAGTTGATTCGGAATCGACTTGGCGAGAAAGGCAGCGGTCAACCGGCGTGCCAACTCGCATCGGGTGTGCCAAGAAAGCTTGGGAAGGAGGAATGAGATGTAAACAACAACTTTGAAATCCTTCATCGGAACCTTGCGGGTGAGAATCCCGTCCAGTAGAGCCTGACTAGCAACTGGAAGCGAGTCTTGCGTGGTGTCGGGTGACCGGCCCTGCGAAGCGTAGACAGCGAGTCCGAAAGCCATGCTATTGAGCGTCGAAAGAGTGGATCGTGGGAGCCTCTGCCTTCCGATGACCAGGGGCCACGCTGCAGCACTTTATGGTCTGGTGCAAGCAGTCCTGCCGGCGTCAGTTGGAACATGGCAAACGGAGAATTGAGGTTCCCCAGGAACTTGGGAGATCCTGTTGTCTCCTCAGCGAAATCCCGGACGGAGATACCGGGTCAACAACTCCAGGCCTTGGCGGCTCACTCGTCCGCCAAGGAGCGAAAACAACGAGTGAACGTTGAGGTATCGCCAAGCGAAGGAAACGAAGTGCGGCGAGATGGACAGCAGGAAGTCATAGCGTCTTGATAGTACTGATGAAGCTGGCGAACTTCACCCCGTTGGAGCCAGTGGAGGGAAGCGAGACGTCGAATCATGGAACCGTTTTTGAGAAACACGACGAATGCCTCGAAATTCGAATACCGTGTCCACGAAACAGGAACGGATAGCAACGTTGGCGAAGCAGTCACCCGAGATGGCTTTCACTTCGCTCGCCTATCTGATGGACATCGATTGGTTAAAGGAAGCGTATAGACGTACTCGCAAGGACGGCGCAGTTGGCGTGGATGGAGTGACCGCGGAAGAATACGAACAGGATCTGGAGGGCAACCTCCGGAGCCTGCTCGACCGCGCGAAGTCTGGCACGTACAAGGCGCCTCCCGTGCGGCGTGTGCATATTCCCAAAGGCGGCTCTACTACTGAGACTCGTCCGCTCGGAATTCCCACTCTTGAGGACAAATGTCTTCAGCGTGCGGTGGTTATGCTGCTGGAACCGATTTACGAACAGGACTTCTTGGACTGCTCGTACGGCTTCCGGCCTGGCCAATCAGCACACGATGCGCTTGCATCGCTTCGTGACCAAACGATGCGCTGTCGGCCTAAGGGCGGCACAGTTTTGGAAGTCGATGTCCAGAAGTTTTTCGATAATCTGGATCACTCGCATCTCCGGCAGTTTCTTCGACTGAGGGTGCGTGATGGCGTGTTGCGACGTCTGATCGACAAGTGGCTCAAAGCGGGCGTGATGGAAGATGGTAACGTGAGTTACCCAGACTCCGGGTCGCCCCAAGGTGGTGTGATTTCACCTTTGATTTCGAACGTGTTTTTGCACTACGTGCTGGACCTGTGGTTCGAGAATGAAGTGAAACCGCGTCTTGCCGGTCCTGCCTTCCTCATCCGCTACGCGGATGATTTCACGATTGGGTTTCGCGATCAGCGTGACGCCGAACGTGTCATGGAAGTCATCCCGAAGCGATTTGGCAAATACGGTTTAACCGTCCATCCCACCAAGACGAAAATGATTCGGTTCCGCCCCCCTTCGTCTCGGACGAAGGACGACAATGGTCCGGATGATCGACCTGGTACGTTTGACTTTCTCGGCTTCACCCACTACTGGGCTGTGTCCTTGAAAGGCTACTGGGTGGTGAAGGTCAAGACCGCAGCCGATCGCTTTACTCGGGCTGTACGCAGCATCGACAAGTGGTGCCACGACAATCGTCACTTGCCGCTGGCTGAACAGCAACACAAGCTGAACCAGAAGCTACGTGGACACTATGGGTATTACGGGGTCACGGGTAATTCGGATGCGATGAAACGTTTCCACCACGAAGTCGAGAATCGGTGGCGTAAGTGGCTTAATCGCCGCAACGGCCGCCGCGCGATGCACTGGAGGAGATTCTGTTCTTTGCTCCGCCGTTACCCGCTTACTCCGGCTCGTGCTCTGCGTTCACAGCTTCTTCGCGCAGCAAAGCCGTGATTTGAGGAACCGTATGCGCTAATGCGCGCACGTACGGATCTGTGGGAGCCCTGGGTGAGCAATCACCCAGGGCCACCCGATTTCTTACCGTTTCGAAGCGTTGTTCGACGCACGCGTTCGCTCTTGATTTCCAGCTCGGCAAGTTCCTTCAGATCACGGCTGGCTTGTTGGAAGCTTTGGCTGTTCGCTCCGGCGTAGACCATTTTCCGTTCCACTTTGGGGCTCATCGTTGTTTCGACACGCAGTCCCAATTCAGCAAGACGAGGGAAAAAAAGACCGGCGACACCGGCGACAGAAATAGCCTTCGGTAACCCACTCTACCTCGCCGTGAGTGGTCTGGATGATCATCGGTTCGTCATCGTCAGGCTCGTGTTTCCGTGGAACTGCCTTGCATTTGGGGCAACGAACACACTTCTCCTCCTCAGGCAAATCCTTGGCAGCCTGTTTGACAGCCATCGACGCGGCAAGGTCAGCGACGAAACCGGCTTCGGTTTCAAGTTCGTCAAAGGTCTTGGGAGTGCCGTCTGGACGGTACCTCCCTCCCGTGAGCTCGAGAATTTCTTTGGCAAGCTCTTCGGCTCGAGTACGATCCTGTGGTGAAATGGCCATCCTAGCCCTCGTGAATTACCGGTTTTGAACTGGAAAACTGAGATTCTCCCCCGGATCAAAATCTAACGCCATGCCAAACGCAAACCACGAGGTGCACTCGCCTGGGCAGCTTCCCGCCCTGCCAGGCTCCGCCCTCACGCGGTATCCTGACAACCTTTTCGATCCGTCCATCTTTCTCCCTTTCTGTCAGCACCAAGTCGTGAACGAAATCATCCAAGTTGCCATCCCCAACGTCGGGGAATCCATCAGCGAAGTTCAAATCGGCGCCTGGCTGAAAGCAGAGGGGGATTGGGTTGCCTCGGGCGACGACCTGGTGGAGATCGAAACTGAAAAGGCGTCCGTGCAGATACCTTCACCAGCTTCCGGTTTTTTGCAGGGGATCGCCAAAGCCGAGGAAGAATTTGCTGCGGTGGGAGACGTGATTGCGACCATCCGCGTCGCGGACAAACCCAGTGGGGATTCGCCGTCTCCGGCCGCCGCGCCCGCTTCACCGGCGCAACAGCCGCGTCCAACCGACGCCTCGCCCGCTGCCGCAACGTTGGTGATGCCGGCCGCGCGGCGACTGTTGGAAGAAAACAATTTGGCGGCGTCGGATGTTCCAGCAACTGGTCCGGGCGGCAGGCTTCTGAAAGAGGACGTGTTGAACCATCTGGCGGACCGGTCAAACGAACGTGCAAGACCTGCGGCAGACCAGTCGAACGTGGCACCGGCTGTTCCCGCCAAAGTCCAACCGCCGCTGCCCGCGGCCCCCGCGCCGCCGAAGACCGCGGCAGTGTCGCTGGTGACCGACGCATCGCCGCATCGTGGCGAAGAGGTCAAGCCGCTAAGCATGTTGCGACGCACCATCGCATCACGGTTGGTTCATGCTCAGCAGACGGCGGCTCTTCTGACCACTTTCAATGAAATCGACATGCAACCGGTGATGTCGATTCGGAAAAAATACAAAGAGAAATTCATCGAGCGGCACGGTGTCAAACTTGGTTTCATGTCGTTCTTTGCCAAAGCCGCCGTCGAAGCGCTGCATCGGTATCCGGCGGTCAATGCCGAGATCCGTGACGACAGCATCGTTTATCGCCACTATCAAGACATTGGGATCGCGATCGGCGGCGGCAAAGGATTGGTCGTGCCGGTGCTGCGCAACGTCCAGCAGATGTCGTTTGCAGGTATCGAAGCAGCGATCGGTGACTTTGCCAAACAAGCGGGCGAAAACCGCTTGCAACCCGAAGATCTGCTCGGCGGTACCTTCACGATCAGCAACGGCGGAGTCTACGGCTCGCTCCTCAGTACCCCGATCGTCAACCCGCCTCAAAGCGGTATTCTCGGTTTGCATTCGATTCAGGACCGTCCGGTTGCCGTCGACGGCAACGTGGTGATTCGGCCGATGATGTACGTCGCCCTGACCTACGATCACCGCATCGTCGATGGCCGCGAGGCGGTCGGTTTCCTGAGAACCATCAAAGAGACGATCGAAGATCCGGCGCGACTGTTCCTGGAACTGTAAGCCAGTATTCGGAGCTGCATTTCATGATTGCCACCCTCGTTGCTCTCCTCGCTTCGGCGGTCGTCACGGCAGTTCCCGGTTCAGGTGACTATTTCAAAATCCGCGTCGTGGACCGGCAAACCGGGCGGGGTGTGCCGTTGGTCGAGTTGCGGACGGTCAACAATGTTCGGCTCTATACAGATTCAGCCGGGGTGGTGGCGTTTCATGAACCGGGGTTGATGAACACTCGCGTGTTCTTTCGTGTCGCCAGCCACGGCTACGAATTCGCCAAGGACGGATTTGGCTATCCAGGAGTTCAGCTGCAGGTGACACCGGGCGGCTCGGCCGAACTGAAGATCCGCCGCATCAACATTGCCCAGCGGCTGTATCGGATGACCGGTGCGGGGATCTATCGCGACAGTGTTCTCGTTGGCGACAAACCACCCACGCAGCTACCACTATTGAACGCACAAGTGCTGGGATCGGACAGCGTGGTCAATGCGGTCTACCGTGGAAAGATTCACTGGTTCTGGGGCGATACCAACAAGCCGTCGTATCCGCTGGGAAACTTCCACGTGCCCGGAGCGACGTCCGAACTGCCAGTGGCCGGCGGGCTCGATCCCGAAGTGGGAGTCAATTTGAAGTACTTCATTGGCAAAGACGGGTTTGCCAAACCAACGGCACGGATGCCAGGCGAAGGGCCGACCTGGATCGACGGATTGGTCGTCGCCAACGACCGGGATGGCGGGCAGCGACTGTTTGCAAAGTACGTCAAAATCAAGCCGCCGATGTCAGTCTATGAGCGCGGACTGATCGAGTTTGATGATCAGAAACAGCAGTTCGGAAATCGAAGACCCATCTCTCTGGACGCTCCGCTGCAGCCGACCGGGCATCCCATGAAACATGTCGAAGGGGGCGTGGAGTATGTCTATTTCGGTCATCCCTATCCGCGAGTGCGCGTGCCGGCGACAGCGGAAAGCTTGCGAGATCTGTCGAAGTACGAAGCGTGGACCTGCCTGAAGCAGGGTTCGCGTGAGGATTCCGTGAAGCTGGATCGCGATGACGACGGCAACCTGCGTTTCAGTTGGAAGCACGACACGCCGCCCGTGGTGGGAAAGCTCCGACAAAAACTCATTCAGCAGAAGAAGTTGAGTGTAGGCGAAGGATTGATTCACTTGCAGGATGTCGAAACGGGAAAACGAGTCGCTGCGCATGGCGGGTCGGTCTATTGGAATGGATACCGAAAGCGCTGGGTCGCGATCATTCTGGAATCGTTTGGTTCATCGCTGCTGGGCGAAATCTGGTATGCCGAAGCCGACTCGCCACAGGGGCCGTGGGTCTATGCTCGCAAGGTTGTCACGCACGACAAGTACAGCTTCTACAACCCGAAGCAGCATCCGATGTTTGACAAAGACGGCGGTCGAACGATTTTCTTTGAGGGCACTTACACCAACATGTTCTCGGGCAATCCCGAACAGACTCCCCGCTACAACTACAACCAGATCATGTACAAGCTGGATCTGGCTGACCGCCGGCTTGTCCTGCCGGTTCCGGTTTATGATCCTGCCGCGGACAACGACGACGGTGTGGCGTTGCCGGTCACCGGCACCCATTTGGCCCCCAGCGATCGGCAAGGTGTAATCGGTTGGTTTGCGTTGGACCGACCGAGTGAAGCTTCCGTGCCCGTATTCGCAGAACGAAGTCCCGATGGAAACTTCCGTCTGGTCATCGGCCAATCATCAACGAACGTGCAAGACGCTCGATCCAGCGATCGCCAGCCACTCTTTCATGCACTTCCGGTGACGACGTCCGATCCGCCGGACACCACGACACTGCTGTGGGAATTCGTCGCCGACGGTGGCATACGACGCTACTCAACGGATGAGAAGCTGGAGGATGCGGGATACCGACGTTCACCACAGCCGATCTGCCGGATCTGGAAAAGCCCTATCGTCGACAGCCCGTGAATCTCCTACTCCTTCTGGCTCATTCGCAAGGCCCATCTGGACGCGAAGTGACGATGATCCGAGATACGATTTGAACTCACTTTTCGGATAAAAAAGCCGCTTTTTTTGCTCGTGACTCTACTTCCCCATAAAAATCCTTTGCATTGGCGCACCAGATCGGGTCTAAAGAGTCAATTCACGCCCTTTTTTTCATTCATGGATCGCACTCGCCCCAGGATCTTCTGATGCGTTGTTTGAAACTCTGCGCTGTTTTCGGTTTTGCCCTCTCCTTGAGTCTCGCTGGCTGCGGACCCGACACTGGAGCGGCCAAACCAGTCACCAACATGAGTGAGATCGACCAGTACCTTGCCGAGAATCCGGACCAGAATGTCGACGGCTTGGAGGACGAGACGCAGGACGTCGATTTGGCTGAATGATCGGCTCATTGATCGCTTGCTTCTCTACTCTCTTGGCTCGTGCGACCGTCTTGTTCGTACTTTTTTGTTCCTTGTTCCTTGTTCCTTGTTGATCGTTAAGAGGATTTCTAATGAGACAGCCAAAGTTAAGGCGAGGTTTCACACTCGTGGAACTCCTTGTCGTCATCGCCATCATCGGTGTGTTGATCGGGCTTCTGTTGCCCGCCGTGCAAGCCGCTCGTGAAGCGGCGCGGCGAATGAGTTGCAGCAACAATTTCAAGCAGATCGGCTTGGGGTTGCACAACTACCACTCGGCTTACAAACAACTCCCTACTCACATGGGTGGAACGACCAGTGACGGGAGAAATACAACCGGTGCGGAAGAGCTACGGCCGCCCACCGGTCACAACAACCTGTTTCTCAGCGCGGTGGTTGGCATCACGCCATTTTTGGAGCAACAGGCGCTTTGGGAGCTGATCGCCAATCCCTACCAGAGCGAAAATCCGCCTGGCACGCCCGTCGGCACTTACCAGGCGATGGGCCCGCGGCCTGACAAGGGACTTGGTGGGGCCAATGGACATGCAACCGAACCGTACGAACCTTGGTTGACCGAAATACCGACATTGCGCTGCCCCAGTGATCCGGGCAAAGGCCTTCCGGCGAGAGGTAGAACCAATTACGCGGCGTGCATTGGTGATTCGAGTCGATTCAGCAACAACGGACCGCGCAATCCGCAAGGCGCGATCAGTACGGGCCGATCGAGACAATCCCGCGCCAGTCAGCGTGGCGTCTTTGTTCCGCGCAAGATTGAAACCAAGTTCCGAGACATTCTTGACGGCTTGGCCAACACCATCGCGATGGGTGAGATCGCCACCGACCTGGGTGATCGAGATGTCCGAACTCATTTGGGTTCTGTACGAGCAGGTGGCCTGCGACCGTGGGCAGCAGGTGCCGCCATTCAATGTGAGCCAATGAAGGATCCAGTCCGTCCCCGGTTCTGGGATCCATCGGCGACGTTGGCCGGTGGTGCTCAAGCGAAGCGTGGCTACGCTTGGGCGCACGGTTTGCCGTTCTGGTCAAGTATCAATACGATCCTGCCGCCAAATCGCGAAGTTTGCGCGTGGAATGGCGTCTCCAGCGAAGGCATCTATCCGCCCAGTAGCCGACATCAAGGTGGATGCCACATCCTGATGGCCGATGGCGCGGTGATCTTCATCACCGATTCGATTGAGGCTGGAGACAGCACGAGTGCTCAGGTCGTCGATGGAACTCCTGGTGGAGCGGGCGGATTGCTGCCGGGTTCCATGAGCCCATTCGGGCTTTGGGGTGCCCTTGGCACGCGAGCCGTCAAAGAAACGATCGAGGAAGAGCTGAACCAGTAGTCAGCGATTTTCCCGAAATCCAATCGAAAACCCTCGGTCGCAAGTCGTTTTGTGGCCGAGGGTTTTGTTGCTCTCGGTTGATTTGCGTAGGCCGGGCCGAGGTCGCAAAACCATACCGTCGCTGCGCGGGGCCGGTTCGTACTTGCGCGCAGCGCGGGCGACGAAAAAGCTTTCAACAGGCGACCGAAGTTCCGGCAGCGTAAGGGCTGGCTTATGACGTTTACGATGGTCGCGAATAATCCAAACTAGGGAATTGTTCGGAAATAACTTCGTCATTTGACAACACTCTCCCTATGGGCCCTCTCTCGAGCCCGGAGAGGGTTCGCGCACCATGCCCTCCCCGGCCGCTACCGCGTCCGACCCTCCCAAAGGGAGGGTGGCCTTGCGAGTGGTGTCATTCAAACAACGAAGTGATTTCCGAACCAAGCACTAGGCGGTGCAATGCACGCTGCGACCTTTACTAGGAAATTCCGCAAACTAACAACCGCGCTGGAAGCATGTGACCGCAAGAGTCAAAGGACCAAGACCGGTATTCGAACGTTGGATTCGCATCTGACCGAGCTCGCGGACCTCTATTGGGAAGTTTCGGAAACTCAACAACAACGAATCCGCGATGAGATCGATCCTGACTTGGCCGAGCCGTTACTTTGTTGCATTCACCGCTTCGCCATCTTGATCGCCGACAAAGACGACTTGCAGTGGTTTCGCCGCGGGTTGGCGATTGCGGCAATACAAAACGGGCGTTGTGACTATCGCGATTTCGTCATTGCGCTGGTGATTCTTCGCCACGGTGCGGAGCGGGTTGGGATCAAGACTCGCAAGCATTTCAATGACACCGTCAAGGCCGCTGATAAAACCATTCATGACTACCTGAAAAACGCCAGGGATCACCGAGAATCGGACGTCAAGTTGACCGTTGGCCAGTTCGGACCACCCGAGTGGCGTCGAAAGCGGCGTAGCTGAAAGCGTGTCTGTAGGCCGACTTGTCCCCAAGTCGGCAAATTCAGGATCGCCGACTTGGGACAAGCCGGCCTATCAGTAGTTGGCGGTAAACCCGGAGGGTGTACCAGAATCACCCCTTTTTGTTGAGTTTTTCGGCCATCTGATGTCCCAGCGACGGACAGTGGAGGAATCAGTCCAGAGGTAGTACGCGGATTGATTGTTTTACTTGGAGTTACGCCCCAATTTCATTCAGCCATGAGAGTCCAACGAAAAACGGATGCCCGTGATGTCGGTCGATAGTCGAAACTTGCTATGCGGCTTGCTTTTGCTTGCGTCGGCGTCCAATGCCAGCCATGCCTAATGCACCGATGCCGAAGATGGCAAGGGAGCTGGGTTCGGGAACAACTTCCGAAGCAGGACCCTCGAAGACCAAATCATCCAAGGCAAAATCATGGCCTCCGAAAGGTGGCTGCCCTTCGTCTTGGCCTCCGATCTCATAGATCTCAAGTACAGCAGAGCTGGCCGAAACGGAATTCCAAGACGCCGTGAACTCAATCCAATTCCCACGGCTGGATGGAGCAGTAACTTTTTGAAGCGATGTCCCATTGACCCGTATGTCAAGGATTGCAGGGTTAAGGTCGCTTGCACTCGTCCAACTCGCGACCCAGCCCGAGAAGTCATAGCTGGCGTTTTGACGAACGTTGACTGTCTGTGACCAAACTAGCAAAGGCGAATCTCCAGAATGCAGATAGAACGAATCAACCATCATCATTAAGCCACTTCCCGATGTATGGTCACCGCTAAACCCCTGAATGCGGCTCAGGCTGCTGGTTTCCGTGACGATCGCGTATTCGCCGGGATCAATGAATGGGGAAGTTATGTAGCTGTAATCTGTTGAGAATCCCGTGTTCCCAGATTCAAAGTCTCCATTCACGATCAGGCCTGCCTGCAAGACAGGAGTTGCGGTCACAAGGCCGCAGAACAGGAGCAGGCTAAGTAACAGCGTTGGTCTAACAAACCTCTTAATCTCTGTCATCTGGCATCAACTCTCGGGCGACAACTCTGGCTGAAAATGCGTGCAGGTAGCATAGCCAAAGCAGCTGCCGTGCGTGATGTTCGGGCAAGTTTTTCAGACGAAATCCACGCAGATTTCGCACTCAACGCGAGATTCGAACGTCTCAGAAACCCCGAAAAAAAGGCGATCTGAATTGATCCGAGGGGATATGGAAAAGAGCAAAGTAAACCCCGAGGCACCTGAAGAAGAAAGTTAACCACGAATAGCACTAATCACACGAATAAGAAAGAAAACGCAGGATACTTTCCAGTCCATGTCTGTTTTTTTCATTCGTGTGATTAGTGCTATTCGTGGTCTCCTCCAACGCGCCTACATCCGTGTCGATCTTTGGCCGGCGGCTCGTCGCGCTGAGCTATCGATTGCGTTTACGGTTGAGCCAATAGTCGGGCCACTTGATTTTCTTTGATTCATACCGCGGCCACTCCCACGCCGGCCACTGGGGAGCCTCATTTTGGACTTCGGAATACATCGCCATCATCTTTGCTTTCAGGCTGTTAAAAATCGCCTTGTTTGCGCGCGACACATTCTTCGATTCGGCGATATCGCGTTTCAGATGGAACAATTCAAAGTCGGTGAGCCGCGCCGTCTTGATCAACTGCATCTCGTCTGCCGGAATCCCGCCGCTCGGTTTGGGATCGGGCGTATCCAGGCTGGCAACCAGCTTCCAGGGGCCCATGCGAATGGCGACCTTTGCTTTGCTCCTGGCGCGATTGAACTGCCAGTAAAGGGGTTTGGTTCGCTTGATTTTTTCACCGCGAAGCAGCGGCAGAAAGCTGGTTCCGTCAAGCGCCCTGTCGGCCGGTACATCGACTGAAACCAAATCGCAAAGCGTCGGCAACAAGTCAACGCCGCTGATCGGCACATCACTGGTCCCGCCGGGCGTGACATGTCCGGGCCAGCGAATGATTCCGGGCACTCGAATGCCGCCTTCGTAAATCGCTCCCTTTTTGTCTCGTAGCGGTCCGGCCGAACCGTGCGGATGCATGGCGGTGATCGCGGGTCCGTTGTCGCTGGTAAAGAAAACGAACGTGTCGTCTTGAAGCGAAAGTTCCTCCAACGCGTCCAGCAGTTGGCCGAAGCCTTCGTCCAATTGCGACACGTTGCCGTGATGCGCCGACAAACTGGGATCTTCCGATTCGTACAGCTTCGTGAACTGGGGCGCCGAGGCGATCGGTTCGTGAGGTTCGTGAAAGCAGACGAACATAAAGAACGGCTTGTCAGCATCACGTCCTCGCCGCAGCCAATCAACCGCTTCGGATGCGACCAATTGGGCCGAATAGCCTTGCAGGGGACCGACCGGTTTTCCGTTGCGAACGAAATTGTCGGGATTGCGGTGGTTGGGTAGCGCGTTGTTTTGGGTCGAAAACCAATGATTGAAGCCGTGGTCGGACGGCTGCGGCTGGCTGGGCAAGTTGAAATCGCCGTTGAGGTGCCACTTGCCGACGTGACAGGTGTCATAGCCGGCGTTGCGCAGGATCGTGGCCACCGTGATCTCCGACCGCTTCACGTGCATCGGCGAATACATCGGAATCCAATTGAAAATGCCGACTCGAAAAGGGGTCCGTCCGGTCATCAATCCAGTCCGCGCCGGCGAGCAATTGGGATGGGCGGAATAACAATCGGTCAGTCTTAATCCGCCAGTGGCAAACCGGTCGATATTCGGCGTGGCGATTTTCGGGTGCCCGTAACAACCGAGGTCTCCGTAACCCAAATCGTCAGCCAGGACGACCAAAATATTGGGCTGGGCCTCCAAGGAGCCGCATGTCACAAAAACGGCAAGCCCCAACGCAAGCAGGATTCTTGTCACAATGGTTGACCTCAGCTGGTTTGGAAAACGCGATCCCAACGCGGACGATTGTAGTCATGATTGCATGGAAAAGCGCAATCTACAAAGCACTTCTGACGCTCGCTTGGACCAGCGTGCTGATTTTCTTTGCCTGGTCAGCCGGCGCGATTTACTACCTGACCTACCTGCCCACGGTGATCTCCGGTTTGCTGACAGCAACCTATTTGATCGGCGGCGTGATCCTGCTGGTTCGTTTGCCCAACAAAACAACCTGGCTGTCGACCGCCGCCGCGTCGATCATCGTCGTCTACATGGCGACATTGTTCCAACGTCCCTCGAATGATCGGGACTGGGATCCAGCTCAAACTCTCGCCCCCAGCATCGTTGTCTCTGAAAACGACGTCACGATCAAGAACTATCGCCATTGCGTCTATCGAACGGAATACGAATTCGATCCCCACTTTCGACAACTCACCTTCCAGCTCGATCAATTGGAAAGCGTGTGGTTTCTGGTGCAAAAGTTTTCGCCGTTGGAGGGCATGGCTCACACTTTTTTGAGCTTTGGCTATCGGACGCCCCAAGGTGTCAGATATTTCAGCGTGTCTGTTGAAATCCGGCGCGAACGGGGCGAGATCTATTCGCCGCTGCGAGGGCTCTATCGGCAATTCGAACTGTATTACGTCGTTGGTGATGAACGAGATCTGATCGGTGTGCGAACCGTCATGCGTCCCAGCGACCGCGTGCACATGTATCGTGTCAACGCCTCCAGCGAAGATGTGCAAAAACTCTTTCTGGATATCGCCCGGCGCGTCAATCGGCTTCGCGATCATCCGGAGTTCTATCACACCTTGCTGAACAACTGCACCAACGGAATCGTGTATCACACCTACGACTTGACCCCCGAAACGATCCGTTGGTGGGATCCCAGGGTCGTCCTGCCCGGTTACTCCGACCGCGTTGCCTACGCTCACGGTTTGATCGGTTCCCAGGAGCAGGAGTTCGGGCAGCTGAAACAGCAAGCTCGAATTGACGCGGCGGCGAGAAAAGCGGGGCTGACCGAGCAGTTTTCTGACGCGATTCGGCAAGCCATACCGCATGCCATAGAATAAAAACAGACCGACAACTCGAACCCGTTGCCATGACACCTGCTTCCCTGACGCGTTGTGGGTGGGCGAAAAAATCCATGCAACAACCCGACTTTCTGAAAACCGACGACGTTGTTCCCTGGGCCTGGGGTCGCGGCAATGCCGTTTGGGCCATGTTCGAGGCGGCTGCCGGGGGCGACGTTGCCCGCATGCAGCAACTGGTCGCCCAAGACGACGATTTGATTCGATGCATGTGCGACTACCGCACTCCGTTGCACTACGCCGTTCGCGAAAACCAGTTGGAAGCGGCACAGTGGCTGATCGAACGCGGCGCCGATGCCACCTACCGATCCGGTCAAGATTGGCACGACGCCCCGCGGCAACTGGCCGCCGACCGGGGTTACGACCAAATGGTCGCCTACCTGGATGATCACTTGAAAGAGCAGTATGGAATCTGCCAGGAAGGTGAAACGATCGCTCAGGCAATTCGCCAGCGCGAGCTGGATCGAGTGAAAGAGTTGATCCAACAACACGGCACTCGCGTCGCCGATGCCAGAGGCAACAAGCCAATTCATTGGGCAACGATGACAAGACAAATGGACTTGATTCGGTTTTTGCTGCGGCAAGCGGTCGACATCAATGCCCAGCGGCCCGACGGTGCACGACCGCTCGATTTAACCGGCGGCGACTACTGGTATCGCGGCTGGCGCGATTCTCATCCCGATGCCATCAAGAACCATTGGGTGGTGGTCGGTTTTCTGATCGCCAAGGGAGCCGATTACGACATGACCACCGCTTGCCGGTTGGGCGACATCGAACAAGTACGTCATCTGTTGGATGAAGATCCCGATGCTGCGAAGGCGGAGACTCCCTACTGCACCTGGTATTCCGGATATCCGCTTCGTAGCGCTGTCGCCGCCGGCCATACCCAGATCGTCAAGCTGCTGCTGAAACATGGGTTCGATCCGAACCATCAGGAACATGGGTTGGCTCCCTACGGTGCGTCGCTTTACGAAGCCGTGGCAGGCAACCACACCGAACTGATCGATTTGTTGTTGGAACATGGCGCCGATCCAAACCAGGAAGTCGAATCGTCCGGAAGCTGTCTTTATCGTGCAGACGAATCCGTTCGAACCTTGCTTCGAGATCATGGCGCGATCTGGGATCTATACGGTTGTTGCTACGAGGGTGGTCACGCGGACGACTTGGCCGTTCGTTTCCAGCGAAATCCGCAGGAAGCCGACAACGCTTCCGCATTCGCGTTGGCCGCCCAGCGCGGAGATCGGGAGATCGTGGATCTGTTTTTGAAGTATCAAAGCGACCTTTGGCAACGCATGCCAGCTTGCGCCGGCCAATCGGAAGACATCCTGTCGTGGATGATGGACCAGGGAATGAACATTCAACAAACGGATTGGCATGGTGTTCACGCCTTGCATCACGCCAACGATATAGAAACGGCGAAGCGACTGCTTGCTCACGGAGCAGACATCAACGTGATCGATGGCGAGCATCAATCGACGCCATTGGGCTGGGCGGCGCGGCGTGGGAACTCGGAACTTGCTCAGTTTCTAATTGAACAAGGGGCCGACAAAAACGCCGCCGGCGCTCCCTGGGCGCGACCCTTGCAGTGGGCAAACCGCCGCCGCCACGAAACCATCATCCAACTGTTGACCCCACCGTAGGCCGACTTGTCCCAAGTCGGCGATCACTCCCCTTCTCTCGCACCTCGGCTCATCCCAACTGCGAGATTGTGCTTACTTGTCTCTCTTCCCTTGGTGTGGTCGTGCCTTCGCGTGAGCTTTTCCTGCCGTTGTCGGTATGTTTTGATGCTGGCCCTGCCGCGGCCGTATCGAATATACTGGTCTAACGAAAATCGATTCGATCTCGGCAACTCCCCTTCCCGCCCGTTGCCCGATTTCCCGCCGCCTGCGTTCCATCTTCCGATCCGGTTTCCCATGTCATTGTCGACACGAGTCCTCGTCGCAATCGCTTGCAGCTTGTCGGTCAGTTGGGCTGTCGGTCAAGAATCGCTCGATGCTGACGTCGCCTACTTTGAAAAGCACGTTCGCCCGTTGTTGCTTGATCGTTGCTTGAAATGTCACTCCGCCGATTCCGATTCGATTGGCGGCAACCTGCTTCTGGACAGCCGATCGGGTTGGATAGCCGGAGGTGACTTGGGGCCAGCGGTTATTCCCGGTCAGCCCGACGAAAGTTTGCTGATCCAAGCGGTCCGGCAAACCCATGATGATGTGCAGATGCCTCCCGACGGCAGGCTGACAGACGTCGAAATCGGTCATTTGGAAAACTGGATTCGTCGTGGCGCCGTCGATCCGCGCAAGTCGACCGCCGTCGCGCCGGCCGGTGACAGCGGGATCGACTTGGAACAAGGAAGACAGCATTGGGCCTTTCAACCGTTGGGCCAAGTGGAGCTTCCTGAGCTCGAGCCCACTTGGAATCGTTGGGCCAGAAACGAGATCGATTTGCTGGTTGCCGCCAAGTATGCCGAAGCTGGCTTGCGACCGGTCCGCCGCGCCGATCGCCGCACTTTGATTCGCCGGGCGACGTTTGACTTGCTGGGCGTTCCGCCGACGCCTGAGCAGGTGGAACGTTTTGTTTCGGATCCTTCGTCGCTTGCCTACGCCAAGTTGATTGACCGCCTGCTTTCGTCACCTCAATACGGCGAACGCTGGGGCCGCCATTGGCTGGATGTGGCTCGCTACGCCGACAGCAACGGGTTGGATGAAAACGCCGCTCACGGAAACGCCTGGCGTTACCGTGATTATGTGATCGATTCTTTCAATCGAGATCTTTCCTACGATCGTTTTGTGATGGAGCAGCTTGCCGGCGACCAAATGATCTCCGGCAGCGATGGAGATGAAGTCCGCCGCCGCCGCATCATCGCCACGGGCATGCTGGTGCTGGGGCCCAAGGTGTTGGCCGAAGGCGATGAGAAAAAGATGGAGATGGACATCATCGACGAACAGATCGAAACGGTCGGACGCGCCTTCATGGGACTGACGCTTGGATGTGCGCGTTGTCACGACCACAAATTCGATCCGATCAGCACCGAAGATTACTACGCGATGGCGGGTATCTTTGGCAGCACCAAGACGATGGAAAGTTACAAACGGATTGCGAAGTGGAATGAAGTTTCCGTTGCCACGCCCGGGCAGATCGCCCAGCACGAGCGACAGACCCAGGAAGTCGCCGCCGCCAAAAAAAGCCTCGATGATTTCATTGCCAAAGCGAACAAGAAACTGCTGGCCACCTTGGAAAAGGGAGCAAAGCTGCCCAAGGAACCGGAGAAACAATACGACGAGCCGACCCAGAAACAGCTCGCGGTGCTGCGGGAACAATTGTCGGCCGCCGAGGCCGATCTGAGCGTTCTGCCGGCCGCGATGGCCGTGGTCGATCACGAAAAACCAGCGGATCAGGCGGTGCTGATTCGCGGCAGCCACCTCACTCCCGCCGGCGTGGTGCCGCGAGGTTTTCCGACCGTCTTGGTTTCGTTTCAACAGCCCGATCGACACTCCATTCCCGCTGACAAAAGTGGTCGGCTGGAGTTTGCCCAATGGTTGATCGACCGCGAACATCCGTTGGCGGCGCGAGTGATGGTGAATCGGATTTGGCGATGGCATTTTGGTCGCGGCATCACCCCATCGACCGATAACTTTGGATTGTTAGGAGATCGTCCAACCAATCGGGCATTGTTGGATTGGCTGGCCGGGCAGTTCATTCGCGACCGGTGGTCTGTCAAAGCAATGCACCGCCGCATCATGCTTTCGTCAACCTACCAATTGGCCAGTGTCGAAGATGCGGAAAACTTGAAAATCGACCCGAGCAACGAATCGTTGTGGCGGTTCAACCTGCGACGCCTGGAAGCGGAAGAGCTGCTCGATTCGATGTATGAAGTGAGCGGTTTACTGGATCGCCAGATGGGCGGTTCGCTGTTGAAGACGGAAAACCGGGTGCTGGTGTTCAATCACACCTCCGAAGACAACACCACCTACGAACTTCCTCGCCGCGCCGTCTATCTGCCAGTGATCCGAAACCACCTGGCCGATGTTTTTCAGCTGTTCGACTATTCCGAAGCGAGCGTGATGACAAGCGATCGGCCGACCACCACCATTGCACCGCAAGCGTTGTTCCTGATGAACAGCGACGCAGTCGCCAGGGCCGCCGAACATTTTGCAAAACGGTTGGCCCGTGAAGGTTCCAGCGATCCGGCCTCCGATCGCGCGACCATCGATCGCGCCCATCGCCTGGCTTTCGGGCGGCCCGCCACCGAACGGGAGGTCGATCGCGCGATGAAGTACCTGGCGTTGTTCTCCGAGCAACCGGAGGGTACCGGCGAATCTCGCCAGCGAGCGTGGCAGATGTTGTGCCAGGCCTTGTTGGCGGCAAACGAATTTTGTTTTGTGCGTTGAAGGAAAGTCCTGTCGTGTTGCTACATTCCCGCCGTCAGATGTTGCGTCAAAGCGCGGTTGGCTTCGGCAGTTTGGCGTTGGCGTCGATGCTGTCCGATTCGGCTGCCGATGCGGGCGGCGGATACACCAACCCGCTGGCCGAAAAATCGCCCCACTTCCCGGCCCGCGCCAAGCGAGTTGTGTTTCTGTTCATGAAGGGTGGGCCATCGCACATCGATACCTTTGATCCCAAACCGGCGCTCGATCGCGATGACGGCAAGGAGTTGCCGTTTGCCAAGCCGCGAGTGCAATTCGGCAAGACGACCACGCTGATGAAATCGCCTTGGAAATTCAAACGCTACGGGGAATCGGGAAACCCAGTCAGCGAATTGTTTCCCAACGTCGCTCGGCACATCGACGATCTTTGCATTTTGAATTCCGTTCACGGCACCAATCCGGCCCACGGCGGCGCGCTGCTGAAACTACATACCGGCAGCGACCGTTTTGTTCGTCCCAGCATGGGATCTTGGGTGACCTACGGCCTGGGAACGGAAAACGCTAACTTGCCCGCGTTCATCACGATCTGTCCCACCCTGGCTCACGGCGGTGTCAAGAATTGGGGCAGCGCCTTTTTACCGGCTTACTTTCAAGGCACGCCGTTGGGAAACGCCAGCCTGCCAGCGACCGAGGCCAGACTGAAGCATCTGGGCAATCGCAACGTCCCGCTGGCAGCGCAAAGAACACAGTTGGATTTGCTTCGTCAGATGAACGAAGAACATCTGCAACAGGCGGGGTCTCACGATGGATTGGAAGCCCGAATCGCGTCGTTCGAGTTAGCGTTTCGGATGCAAGCCGAAATGCCCGAACTGGCCGATATCTCCGATGAAACCGAGGAGACTCGGCGGCTTTACGGGTTGGACGAAACGGTCACCGAGGATTTTGGGCGACAATGTTTGCTTGCCCGTCGTTTTCTGGAGCATGGGGTGCGGTTTGTCCAAGTGACTCACAGCGATTCCAATGTGCAGTGGGATCAACACGCCAACCTGATCGAAGGCCACACGAAAAATGCGGCCGAAGTCGACAAGCCGATTGCCGGGTTCCTGACCGACCTGAAACGCCGCGGGTTATTGCGAGATACGTTGGTGATCTGGGGCGGCGAATTCGGACGTACTCCCGTGATGCAGGGTAAGAACGGCCGCGATCACAATCCCGAAGGTTTCACCATGTGGTTGGTGGGTGCAGGCGTCAACGGGGGATTGCGCTACGGCGCGACTGACGATTACGGGTACTACGCGGTAGAAAACAAGATGCACATCCACGATTTTCATGCCACGCTGCTACATCTGGTTGGTTTGGACCACAAGCGGCTAACCTATCGGTATGCCGGCCGCGACTTCCGGTTAACCGACGTCGCCGGAGAAGTAGCCCACGGAGTTTTCGGCTAATCGCAACCGTCGACCAGTGTTCCGCTCCTGGAGAGTACACCGTTGAATCTCTACGAAGTCATTCGCTGGGGCAATGACTCGACCGACGAGTTCAGCGGCGGTCCGAACGGACCTGATACGTGCTTTTTGGTTCGCGCGCCTTCCGTCGAGGATGCTGCCAATTTGGTTGATCCGATATTGGCTGATCTGCCACATGTTCGTGTACGGCATTGGGCCCACGCGATCTATTTGATCGGGACGGATGTGGGAACCGAGCGAGTTGCTGCCGTTCTACGTGGGCCTTACATCGAGCATGCGTTCGATCGAGGATGGCGTATTTGGCAACGTGATAGTCTTGACGAACCTTGGGCTGAATTGCCTCAGCATGATCGAGGCTAGCACAATGCCGTCAAAAGCTGAGGCCGACGCGGTCCATGTTGCCGCTGCAGCAGCGGGACGCGATTGTCAAATTCCTCCGTTCGGTCAACCATCGTTTACATTTGAATTTGAGCGATCTGGTTCTGGAGTCGTGAGGGAGTGAACAAGCGACAGAGCACATTCGTGGTCGCCGCGAATGACGCGCGTGAACGAACAACCGCGAAAAAGACAAAACAGGCGAAACCATGCCGCAAGGGAGGTCCACATCAGATCCGGCTTGTCCCCAAGTCGGCAAGTACAGGATCGCCGACTTGGGGACAAGTCGGCCTACTATGGACACCGACGATCATCTTTTGGGCCAGGCGGTGTAGCCGGGCGTTTTGACGGGGATGCTCCAGAGTTTGTGGCCGGCCGTGATGTACAGCGTTTTTGCATCGTCACCGCCAAAGGCGCAGTTGGTGATCATGTCGATCGGTACGGGGATCGTTTCCAATAGCTCGCCGCTTTCCGAAGAGATCACATAGACGCCCGCACGATACTTTTTGGCCAATTGCAGCGGCGGCGCAGAATGGTTGAATCCTGCCGTGACGTACAACCGGCCAGCGGTGTCGATCGCCATTCCGTCGGGGCCTCGATCACGTCCCCAATCGAAAAGTTTCTTTTGACTGCCGGGGACGATGTCGCGATTTGCCGACAAACCGAACCGCCACAATGTTCTGGAGTCACCCTGTTCATCGTTGGTGTTCACTGCGACAAACAGATGCCGGCCGTCGGGCGAAACGGCGATACCGTTGGGACGCTGGATTTCTTGGGCGAGGATTCGCTTGACGTTGCCATCGGGATCGATTCGGTAGACTCCTTCGATCGACTTTCCCTGATCGTCAAACATTTCCACATCGCGGCGATCTCCGTAACGGGGATCGGTAAAGTAGAGGTATCCCTGGCTGTCGCACACGACGTCGTTGGGCGAATTGTATCGTTTGCCTTGGTAGCGATCGGTAAGCACTGTCACGGTTCCATCGTGCTCGGTGCGAGTCACTCTTCGATTGCCCCCTTCGCGGCTCCCTTCACAGGCGATCAATCGTCCTTCGGTATCAAAGGTCAATCCATTGGTGCGTCCCGATGGAGTTCGATAGACGTGCAACGTGCCGCCCGGATCCATTCGCATGATCCGATTGTTTTCGATGTCGCTGAAGTAAACATTTCCGCTCGGATGCCAAACCGGTCCTTCGGTAAAGGCGACTCGGCCCAGCGGTTCCACACGGGCGGTCGATTCGATCACGTCTTGCGACCAAAGGGAGACCTGGCAGGTGCCCACGATCATCAAGGCAAGGACAAACAGAGGCAGTCTGGTGGGGAGGTAAATCATCGCGGCAAGTTCTTCTGGACAGTGGGAATGCGGCAGGAAATACGATTGGCTACCAATCGTAATTCATCGCACCACTGGTCCGAAAGCGGCTTTTGGAGTGCGGTGACTTGTCACCGCTTTCTTTTCTATACTGCACTTTAGGGGAAATCTTAGAAGATCGTGAAGTGGTCTTGCAACGAAAACGGCCCTCAGGGATTTAGGTGGTAACTACACAACACCAGTTCCCGGAGAGCCAAGGATGGCCAAGCGTAAACGTTCTCGAAAACCAACACAAGCTCGACATGGCAAGAAAGCGAAGCGTTCCCAACACGACAAACGGAAACGGCTCAATCAGCGCAATCAAAATCGGCGATCGACTCGCCAAGCCCAGGTACCGTTAGTTGGAGGCATCGCGAAGTTGGTCGCGGAGATGCAACGCCTACTCGATTCGCGGAGTGCGTTCCGACTGCCAATCATCATGGCGGGCGCCATGCTGGCGAAGTCGCGACGGACCGTCAGTAGCTGGTTTCGCTCTGCCGGCGTCCGTGATGATTGGGATTTCTTCTATGATCAACTTGCCGCGATTGGCCCAAAAGTTGCATCGCTGATGATACCGATCCTATCGAGCATCGTTGCCCGATTCGATCCGGGGCCTGATGGCTACTGGAAACTGGGCCTCGATGACAGCCCTACCAAACGTTACGGACGCTGTGTTGAAGGAGCCAACGTTCATCACAATCCCACACCCGGGCCAGCCGATGGACAGTGGCTTTATGGACACAACTGGGTCTGTCTGGCGATCTTGATTCGGCATCTATCTTGGGGCACCATCGCGCTGCCGATTCTCTCATCTCTCTACGTCCGAATGTGTGATGTCGATCAGTTGAGCGAGAAGTACGGTTGGGAATTTCGCACGAAACATGAACTAGCCGTCGAGTTGGTCAAGAAGCTGGTAGGCCACATCCGATGGTTGGGCTCTCTTGCAAAGATCTTGGTCGTCGCTGATGGTGCGTACGCGGCTCGGCCATTCCTGCTGCCGATGCAGGAATTGGGAGTGACCGTGGTCAGCCGACTGCGCAAAGATGCCAAGTTGTTTGACGTTCCGCAGGCGCGGAAGCCGGGTCAGCGTGGGCGTCCTCGAAAGTACGGCAAGAACCGGATCAGTCTTTCCAAGCGTGCTGGACACCGCAAGGGTTGGCAAGCCCTGGTCTATGAGCATCGCGGCCAGGAAGTGACCTGCCGCTACAAGAGCTTTGTTGCCACCAGCGAAATGGTCGGTGGCGAGATTCGGGTGGTATTGGTGACCCACAACGACGGTGGTTGGGCAGCATACTTCAGCACCGATACTGAGATGGACGCGCAAATGATTCTGGAAACAGCCGCGGATCGCTGGGCGATCGAAGAGCACTTCCACGATGTGAAAGAAGTATGGGGCGCTGGGCAGCAGCAAGTTCGCAACGTTTGGTCGAACATCGCTTGCTGGAACGTCTGCGGGTGGCTCTACACGCTTGTCGAACTGGAGTGTTGGGACAGATCAGCCCATGTGTTGGTGGACCGAAGCCATCGTCCCTGGGACAATCCTGATCGACGGCCCTCTCACGCGGACCGTCGACGGTGGGTTGCCGGTGAAATGCTGACCCAACGATTTTTCGTGGACATACCCAACCGATCCGAGAAGCGAAAAAGGAAAGCGATGTTCGACACACTCATGAGCCTCGCGGGCTGACCGCTATCGTACCCTCACGCAACGATCACACCTAAGATTTCAATTCCAGAATGCTCATTCTGTATGTTCTCGCCTAAAGTGCAGTTTCTATACGGAACGACATTTTTTACGTTCCCTTTCCAGCTTTGCCTGTCAATCAGTTGTTGATGGAGGCGCAAAGAAGGGAAAGCTCCGACAAGTCGGAGCACTCCAAAAGTCGAACTAAGAACCGTTGACGCAGACGATGTTTTGCGAATCGAGCGTTCGCCTGGTCACATTGTCGATTGCCGGCAGGAAATGTGCCTGGAAGGGACGACGCACGGCCGGCAGCAGTCCCGTGGTAAAACTGAATTCCCGCCTCGCTTCGCCCGATAGTTTGGCAATCAGGCGAGTAACCATGTCGCTGGGATCGTTGGCGCCAAGGATAGCAACCCGCCTCGCTTCCTGCACCAATTCCATCACGTGGGTGAGCAGTTCGTCTTCGAAGGCATGCGGATCGGGTGGATCGACAATCGGCCGGCTGGGCAGCGAAATCGGTTCGAGTTGCCCACGCGACATGTCCAGCGGCAATCGGAGCCAGCCCATTGCCATCGCCGTTGCTGCAACCGACATCGCGTTGTAACCGTAGACCGCGAACTGCTCATTGCTGAGCACCAGGATCAGCGTGACCACTTGGGTGCCACCGCGGTTGCTATATTCGGGACCGCCCAGCACCGTTCGGGTCACGGCAACCGAATCTTCCGTTACCGGAAAATAGTTGATGCTCCAGTCCGCTGGATCGTCGCTTGGCATCTGGGTAGGAGACCACAGACACAGCTGTTGGCTGCACGTGCGATCGATGCCCAGCGACTTGGCAACCAATTGGTATCCCTTGACCTTGCCAAGATCAGACGAAGCAAACACGGCTTGTTGGACAATCATTGATTCGGACATATGCCCCGCCGATCAACTTTGAGCCACGATCCATTGCAATGGTTCGATGACACCTTGAGGTTGAATGTGAAATGGAATTTGCATTTGCAGGCCACCTTCGTCAGCCAACACGCCGGAGCTTCCCGCCACGCCGGCGGCAAAGAACGCGTGTCGCATGAAAGTGCGACGACAGAATTCGTACAAGCGAGACGTGTTGTTGGCGGCGAAGCTGGTGGGATCGTCGATTGCTTCGGGACAACTGTCGCACTTGGTGAACACGACTGCGACAGCGGGACCCGCACCGTGCGATCCGTTGCTGGTCAATCCATGCAACTGGGCGATATAGGACGCTAGTTTCATAGCGAACAAGTCTTCTCCCGAACCCTGATCGCGAACTCGCATCGAATCACACAGGATCATCACACCGCTGGATTTGCTGACAACGTGTTTGATCGCCGGGTAGAGCCCCGCCTGATTGACTTCCATTGCGATAGCTTCGCCTGCGAAGTCGGGGGAGATCAAGTCGACCGTTTTCGATTCCTTTTTTCCCGCCATCGAAACCTGGCAATGCAGCCACTTCCAGGCGTCGGCTTCGGAGGGAGTTTTTTCGGGAAAACTGCGTTGTTCCAGCGCGGTAATGACTTGTTCTTGAAGGTCGACCGAAAAAGCGCTGGTCGCCATGCCGCGAAATTCGTCGGTTCCCTTGCTGAGGATATCAAGCAGCAGGCCCAGGTAGACCGTTTTTCCGGCGTTGCTGGCACCCAAGACCGACGTGAAGCTTTGCGCTCCCAATCGTGTCGCGACGGTTCGCGAAAGCGATGCGGGTGTTTGGCATTCCGGACAGTATTCGTCACGTTCAGACAGCCGATAGTCACAGCAGACGCAGTCCAGTGCGATGGGCGGAAAACCGTCGACCAGTTGGTTGGGAGTCGTAATCATTGTTCGGTTCCACTTGGAGCGGGGGACGGATTGGCGGAATCAGGATGAGCGGGCAGGCTGGCGGCGGCGACACAACATCGAAACCCGACGTTGGTCCCGCGGTACAGCAGCGGTTGACCGGTTCGGAATTGGCAGGTTGCTTGGGAATGGAAGTAAGTGTCAAAAGCGCCCCCGCGAATTTCTGCCATCGTTTGGTCCAAAAACAACGCCAGTCCGTCGGCGAGTGCCGGAAAGAATTGGGCGTCGACCCATTCCCAGACATTGCCAATCAGCTGGCCGACCCCGTTGGGCGTGTTGCCAGCGGCGATCGATTTGACCGGCGCAGTGTCTCTCAAACCGGCAGCCCAGACGTTGGCTTTGCTGGGATCAAAGGCGTTGCCCCACGGATATCGCTGTTCGGTGGCGTCGCCGGAATTGCCCTTGGGCCACGTTCCCGCGCGCTGCCATTCCTCTGTTGTCGGCAACCTTTTGCCGGCCCAGGTGGCGTAGGCATTGGCCTCGTACCAACAGATTCCGACCACGGGATGGTCAAGCTTCTGGTCCGGAGGATTACCGTCGGACCAGAATCGAGGACCGGGATGACCGCTGCGGTCAACAAACTGAAGCACGTTGGGCAGGATTTCTTCCGGCCACAATTGCACGTTGCTGTACCCGTCGGATTGAACAAACCTGGCATAGTCGGCATTGGTGATGCAGTGGCGATCGATATAGAGCGAATCGACTGACACAAGCTCGCTGGTTGCCGCGGACAACTCAAAGCCGCCGCCGTCGACGAAGGCGTCGTTTGCCAGGCTGACTTCGCCGCCGGGCACGAGCGCCATTTCGAACTCCAACGCCTTCCACGCGCACTGGGTCGATACATCATCAAACGGAATATCACCGCCGCTGGAAAGCACGCGACAATACCGTCGGTCGCGAATCAGGCGTCGGCTATCGGGTGGCGCAGCGGACACATCGGGAAACGCTGCGTTGTCGGAGGGTCCGGCCGATGGCTGATGTTTCCACTTTCCGACGGCATCTGCAAAAAGGTTTGCGAGCGGCATATCAATTCTCCCAGTTCTTTCAGTGGGTGGTGGCGTGACTTAGTGAAGTCCCGAATTCGAGCGACTGGATTCGATTTCTTTCTTGAGCCGTTGGAACTGGCGAATCGCCGATTCCCGCGGCTTACTTAGGCTGGCACTGGAATGAACGGGCACGCGTTGTTCGATCATGCTCGATTCGCGTTCGGTGCTGTTTCTTGGTTCTGCCGTGTCGTGACGAAGGGAGTCGCCCATTTCGCTTGAGATGGAATCCGATTCGTCAGCTGCCTGGGCGGCCAAGTTGTCGGGTCGGCTGTCGGCGGTCCGCTGCGGAGCCGATGTTGCGCTGCCGTTCTTGGTTCGCAGGAAGCTTCGCTGTTCTTCCTCCAGCCGCAGCCAGGCCTCGGTCAGCTGTTCGAATTTCTGGTTGATTCGTTGCTCGTCGCGCTCGCGGTTGGCCTCCCAATGGTTCTTTTCAGCCGTGAACTCTTCCAGCCTCTTGCGAAGCTCCGCCTCGGAAATCGTTGCCGATTTTCGTGAGGCGAAATCCTGATCGACTCGCTGACAAAATTCCGATAAAAACTCGTTGACGTCACTGATCACACCTTCCAACGCGGCGACGATCGTTTCCGGAGTAACGTCGTCTTGCGCCAGTTCGGTTGGGGGAGTGATTGGCTGGTAGTTTTTCATTTTTTTGAATTCTTATTTGAAGTCGTGAGACTTCGGCTTGCCCCCGAAGACTCAGTGTAAAACCGAGCTGTTCTCTGTTAGTATTCGACTCGCTTCCAAAGTTTTTTCAGGCGAGCGGTCAGCGGCGCATCGCGTTCTTCTTGCTTTTCCTGCTCGTGAATTTCCCGCAGGTGTTGGCGAAGAGTTTGGATGCGATGGGCGGTCTCTTTGTCGGCCTGATTCTCGTTCTTGGGAATCTCATCGATCTCATCGATTTCCTTCAGCTGGTTGGACAGCTCAAACCTCATCCGCGATATCTTCGCTCGTTCCTTGGCGATCGCTGCCCGTTCGGCTCGCAGGGAGCCCTCGATCTCTTCGGACTGGTTTTCAGTCCGCTGTTGTAGCTGGCGACATTCTTTTTCCGATTCGGCCAATTTCTCCTGCAGCTCGCGATTGCTTTGCTGCAACTGATCGAGCGTCTCTTCATAGTGTTTCGGAGCGTTGCCGCCGGCGGCAGCCTGGCGGAGTTGGCGCTGCAAACGCGCTTGCGCGTCGGCCGATTCCTCCAGCCGTTGGCGCAAGGCGTTCAGTTCGGCAGCGTGTTCCTCTTCGCGCTGGCCGATACGTCGTTCGATATCGCCAACCCATGCTTCCAATTGATTCCGTTCTTCGACCTCCGAGCGGCTGGCGTCTTCGGCGGCCAACAGCATTTCTTCCAAAATCGCGACACGTTCGTCGCTTCGGTTAGCCTCCTCGATCAACTCCTGCATCCGATCGAGCACCTGGTCGGATTCTTCCGGCTCGTGGTCGGGAATATCCAGCTGAAGCGGCTCGTGGGAAGCTTCGGCGTCTCGCTGGGCCAGCTGCGCCTGCAAGTCTTCGATCTCCGCTTGCAGTAGCGCGACCGTTTCGCGGTCGTAAGTTTCCTCTTCCTCGACGTCGAAGAAATCGGCGGCGAAGTCGATCGATAGCGAATCGTCGTCCGCGGAAGAATCGATCGGCGACGATTCAACTGGCAGCGGTTCGTCCTGCAGCGCACTGTCGACTGCTTGAAAATCTTCCCCTGGCTCGGCGTGCTGGGATGCCTGGGTGGACTGTTCCTCTTGGGGTTCTTCCCAGGTCTCCTCGGCAGCTTCTTGCTCCGTTGTCTCTTCGGCGGCGGCCTTCGTCACCGATTCTCCGCTGCCGATCGTGATTTCATGGTCACCGATTTGAATCACGTCGCTGGCGCCGACTTTCTGGTTGCCGTCGACCGGTTGTCCATTCAATCGCGTGCCCTGGTCCGACATCCAATCCTGCACCCGCAATTCACCGTCGTTGTACTCCAGTCGGCAATGAATTTCGGACAGCCCAGCCCCGTCAAGCTGCAGCCCGCAATTGTCCGACGTGCCGACAAAGACACCCTGGCCGGCGTTCAATTCATGTCGTCGCGTGGCACCGCTTTTGTGCCTGGCGGTTACCGAAACGGTCGTCGACTGTGTTTCTTGCGAAATCATCATTCAGCTCCTGCTGCTGCGGGGACGCTGGCGTTCATCTCGTCGGTCTGGCCGACGATGCCCAAGATCGCGCCGTCGTGATGTTGCTGCGACGTTTCGTCGAGCAACCGATCCATGGCGCGGAACAACAGCTCCGCCGTGCATGGTTTGACGATCACTTCATCGGGACAGAAACCAACACGCTGGTTCCAATCGATCTCGTGGTTCTCTTCGGCGACCAACGCGATTCGCTTGACTCGCGACGCATTGGGGTTGTCCACCGAGAAGAGTTGCCGAATCAATTCGCAGGACGCGTCGTCATCGCCGGCAAAAGCCAGTGTGTGCGGTACCGATCGTTTCAGCACCAACTGCATCGCCAACTTGTCCCGGACCACTTTGCCGCTGTAACGATTGTCGGAATCTTCCAGTGAGGATCGCAGGCTTTGGGCGGCGGCCGAGTTCGGTTCGAAGACGACAAACTGGCCAGCAACCGCATGGGCGCGACGTTCGATCAGTTCGGCCATTTCGAAACCGCTTAGCACCTGGTGAACTTCTTCCGCTTCCCATCCCAGGATCTCGGTCAGTTCGTCGGTATCTTTCGGATCCGATAGCAAGTTCAACACTTTCATGTGCCGCGCCGACAGTCCGGCCCGATCCAGATTCTGCCCGCGGATTGCGCGACGAACATAAGTCGTCGTTTCCCGCGACTGTTCGTCGGAGAAACTGTCGGCGTGAATCGCGCCTTCGACCAGCAGGGCCAGCAGGCTGATGTCCAGCGGCAGGTTTTTGTGCAGCGCGTTGTCGGCAGGTCCCGACTCGAATTGGAAAGCGCTGAGCTTTCGTGTGAAGGCGGCGCGAATCAGCATCGCGGCCTGGTAACGCAGCAGCTTGGTCATCAGCCGGGGATCGAGAACTTTTTGGTCCAGCAGTTGGACAAACCCGTCGACTTCCGCGCAGCTCCGCCCGCCGATGGTCATCTTCAGCACCGGTGCAAGGTTGGACAGCGATTTGGGCAACTTGTTGACCATGTCGTCGATTTCTTCCTCGCCAATTCCCGTCGCGTAAACGCCTTGGACTCGTCCTTTTTCCAAGTGGAATCGAATTCGCGTCCGTTCGGCTTCGACTTCCAACACACCGACCTTGCGGCCGTTGTTCAAGAAATCGAGAAGTTCGCGCAACCCAAAGCAGGTCAGCGATCCGGTCAGCGCCGATTCGTCCAGTTGGTCGATGACCTCCGGAACGGCGGTTCCCTGCGACTGCGAGTTGACGATCATGGCGGCCGTTTCCAACGCGTTGGCCACGGTCGTGCGAAGCAGTTCCTCGGTGTAAGGCTTGGGCAACATATCGACCACGTTGTCCAAGTCGATGTATTCGGCGTAAGCCTTTTTTCGCAGCGTCGAACTGATCACCACCGGAATCGAAGCCAGCTCGGGTGAACCAGCCAATTGCGATGCCACGTCGTAGCCAGTTGTGCCGGGAAGCTGATGATCCAGCAGGATCAAATCGGGATTCACTTCCGAGGCCAATTGCAGGCCATCTTCCGCGTTGGGCGCGAGGACGACCCGGTATCCGACTGGGCTAAGGTGGGTATCGACCAGCTTGCGAATCGTGGCACTGTCGTCGATGACCAGAACCGTTTTGTCGCTCATTGAATCTCTCCGATAGGTTGGAGTGTGGACGCGGAAGTAGTTTGCAGATGCTGGAGGGGAGCGAGCCCCGCCAACGCTTCGTCGAGTGCTTCGTCAGTAAGTGGCTTGATCAAGTAGTTGTTTGCACCCAGTTCACGAGCTCGCGCTGTGAATTCTTCTTCATTCCGGCTGCTGATGATTACCACTGGCGGCGTGTTTTGTTGCGGGTCGGAGGCGAGTTCGGACAACAGCTCCATGCCGTTGACGTGAGGCATTTCCATGTCGCTGAAGACGGCGTCAAACTGCTCTCGCTTGAGCAGTTCCAGTGCATCTTTCCCGTCGGGCGCTTCGACGATGTCGACCGGATACCGCCGCAGTGAACGCACGACCCGTTTGCGTGCGCTCAGCGAATCGTCTACGACCAGAACTCGCGGTTTCGCCAGCCGGCCGCCCTCTTCGTCGCTGCCAAGCGATGCGGTTTCTACGTTGCGCAGCCGGCGCGATTGGGATTCGATCACGCGGTGCGCGTCAAGCAACAGAACGGTTTGACCCATCCCCGACAAAGTGGCACCGCCGCAGAACGGATGCTGTTTCAACAACGACGGCAGGGGCCGAACAACCAATTCTTCCGGGCCGATGATTTCGTCGACCAGCAAAGTCACTGGCGCTGTTCCCTCTTCTTTGCCGTGTGCCGCGGCGCTGTCGCGGGCAAGCACGATTCGCTGGTACGATTCGCTGGCCGTCTCCGGCTGGCCTCCCAACAGTTCGGACATGGTCAGGCAGAGCGAATCCTTGGTGACCTCGCCCGCGGTTTGCACCGACTGCATGGGAAGAGCGAACAGTTGGCCCGCCGAACGGAAGACCATCGCGTGTTGGATGACTGACGGCAGCGGGAAGCTCAACCGAATTCGCGTGCCTTGATTCGGCTCGGAATCGACTTCCAACCAACCTCGCATGCGCTGCAAAGTGGAGGCGACGACGTCCATCCCCACGCCGCGTCCGGCGACCTGATTGGCGGTTTGGCGGGTCGAAAACCCCGGTTGAAAGATCAGCTGCGCGAGTTCCTGGCGGCTGGGTACCTGGTTGGCGGAAATCAACCCCGAATCGACACCGCGGCGGCGAATCGCGTCGTAGTCCAGGCCGCCTCCGTCGTCCCGAATTTCGATCATGAACAGTTCCGGGCCCGACTTCGCTTCCAGCGTGATCGTGCCGACCGGGTCCTTGTCCAACCGTGCGCGCTGCGCGGCATCTTCGATTCCGTGGCAGACACAGTTGCGGACGATATGCAGCATCGGTTCGTACAACCGTTGTTGCAGCGATCGTTCGATTCCCGCGTCCTCGCCCACCAGTTGCAGCCGGACTCGTTTCGATTCAGCCTGCGCGGCATCGCGAACGACGCGTTGCAAACGCCGAAACAATCCGGAAACCGGAGTTCGCCGAAGTTCCACCAATTCTTGACGGAACTGGCGGATGAAAGCCGACACGGCGGTGTTGCCCTCGGCGACCGGCCGGGCGCAGTCGCGCAGGTGTTGGGCGGCTTCCAGCACATCGTTGGCGACTTCGGAGAGTTGAAGCGACTTGCTGCCGGTCGATTCGAACTGCCCTTCGTTGCTCAGCAGACGCATCTTGGAGACGCTGCCGATCAGTTCGTGATAGACCCCCTGCAGTTCCGACAGTTCGGTTTCACGGCGATTGCGCAACATGACCAGTTCGGCTAACATGTCCATCAGCCGGTTCAGCTGCGAAGACTTCACGCGAACCGATTCGTCATCGGCTGGTCCTTCCGCAAACGAATTGATTTTTGCCGGCGCCGGTTGGACGGGTGTTTCGGTCGCGGGGGCGTTTTCCGCGGCGGATGGCGATTCGGCCGGCGCAGGTTCGTGCTGGGCGGCAGAATCGTCTTGGCCCGAAATCTGTGCTCGGACCGAATCGACGCACTTCAACAAGGCGTCGATTTCGGGGGCTCGTCCGGCGGCCTGATCATCGCGAAGGCTGTCTTCCAGGTGATGAAGCTGGTCGGCCAAATCGGAAAGGCCGACACTTGCCGAAGCACCCTTGAGCGTATGAAGCTCGCGGCACATTTGGTTCAACGATTCACCGTCGGTCGGATCCGATTCCAGCCGAAGCAACGCGTCTTCCATCGAACTGACGCAACCGGAAGCATCGTCCAGGAACGCCTCTCGCAATTCTGGATCCAGCGAATCGACCGTCACGGTCGGCTGAGCGAATGAATGTGCAAGACCCTCAGCAGGCTGGTCGAACGAACGTGCAAGACCCTCAGCAGGCTGGTCGCTCTGTTGTGCAGCGGGCGGAGTGGTTTGATTTTCTTCGGCCGAGTTCTCCACCGGCAACTCGTGCGGTGCGGCGGGATTGCCCAGTTGGGTAAGCAGCGAACTGATTTCGTCGGCGCTGGGAGCGACCAGGTTGTCCAGCTCATCGCCATCGTCGTGTGAATCTTGCGAATCAGTTTCGCTCGGCTCACTTCCCCAAGCGTCGATGTCATCCGAAGCATCGTCCCCGACTGGTTCCAACGGTTCCAGCTGGCTGCCCCAGCAATCGACGACGTGCTCCTGCAAGGATTGCAACTTATCGGACGTCGGCGCGTCATCGGCCATCACACTTCGGACCTCGTCCAAGCCTTGGCCGATGAACTTTGCGATTTCGTCGCTGTCACCGTCGTCGATACGATCGTGGAGCTCGATCAATTGGCAAAGCAAACCGGCGAAACCGTGCAGCCCCGATTGCGGATCGGTAGCGCAGCGGACTTCGGTCAGCAGTTCGCGCGATTCGTCCAGCGAAAGATCATTGTCCGCGCCGGAGGTGCAATCGGTATTGTTTTCGGGATTCATCTGGATGCCTCTCAACCCACCGGAGTCAGTTCGGCTGCCGGCATCGACGCGGCGACAGCTGCCGCCGGGGCGACGGGAGTGTTTTCGGCCTCAGGGAAACGGTCGGTCGATCCGTCGTCGCAATTCCGCAAGCTATCGATGACGCGGTTGAACTGAGGATTCGATTTGGCCAACGATTTCATCGTCCAACAAACATTTTCAGCACCGCCGCGGTTGGATTTGGCGATGCTGGAGATCTGCTCGACCGCCAGCACCACGTCCTGGGCGAGCTGCAACTGTTGGGTTGACGAATCCGCGATTTTGCGAACGGCCTGAACGTCATCTTCCGAATTGCCGCAGATCTGCTGCAGCGCTTGTTCGGCCGCGGCCGCGCGTTCGACTTCCGATTCCACCTGCTCCCGTTCTCGTTCGATGCCACGAATCGATTCCTGCGTCACCAATTGCATCGAATCCAGCAGGCTGGAGATTTCACGAGTGGCGTCGGTCGCCTGTTCGGCGAGCTTGCGGACCTCTTCGGCAACGATCGCGAACCCGCGACCATGTTCACCCGCGCGGATCGATTCGATCGAGGCGTTCAGGGCCAGCAGGTCGGTTCGCGCGGCGATGTCGCTGATCGTTCCGACAATCGCGCTGATCTGTCGCGACGGATCGCACAAGCCGCGAAGCTTCTTTTCGCAAGTTTGCGATTCGCTGCGGGCCCGTTTCATTCCCTCGCTCAGTTCCTTCAACAATCCCATCGCCAGGGAAGCCGACTGGCCGGTTCGTTGCATCGCCTCCTGGGCCGAGACAGCGTTGGTCGATACGGTGTCGATGGTGGACGAAAGTTGTTCCACGTAGGCGGTCGTCTTGATGACAGCGTGCCCCTGAGATTCGGCCCCTTCGGTGATGGCCTTGGCGTAGGTTTCGATCTCACTGGTGCCACGTTCGATTTGTGACAGGTGCGTGTGCAGGCTGTTTCCGAGTCCGGCCAACACGACGCGCAGCTGCTGGCTGGAGGGTTGGCCCGAACTGTCGCGGCGGTTCAGCAGCGACATCATTTCCTGAAATTCACGAGCCTGGTTGCGTGTATCGGCAGCGATCGATTCCCAGTGGGCGGCGCACTTTCCAATCCTTCGTGCCGCCTGGTCAAACTCCTCCATGCCGGTCTGCATCGACTCTGACTTCTGGTGGTCGGCGACGGCCAACTCCAGGCTTGCCAGTCCCGATTCCATCCGGGTGACCACGAACCAGGACGCTCCGCCCAGGGCGAGCAGGGACACCACGCAGGCAGCGGCGATCGCGATCACGTTTCCTGACTGTACCGCGACGACAAAAGACCCGGCAGTGGTCAAGGCTGCCACGCCGTGGGTCATCAAGAATAGGAATTGGAGTTTCAATTTCGGCTCCTTACGTCGCTAGGAGTTGTGGTGAATGAGCGGTCATTGGTGGTCGAACCTGGGTGCAAGACCTTCGGGGTCCCGGCCCCAAAGATCTTCCAATGCCAGTTGAGCCAACCGGTACAGGCTGTTCGGGTTGAGTACTCGAACGATCTTGTCGCGAAACATCGCCGTCCCCATCACCGCGCCAAGGTTGGCGTCCTCCATGCGAACTTCCGGAGTGACAACTGTTTCCAATGACTCCAGTGCCGCCGCTTCGGCGATCAGCAATGACCAGACAGAAGTGCTGTTGATCACCAACAACCGATCTTGGCCGTGCGACAGATCCGCAGGATCAAACGTTGTCTCGTCGATATCCAGCAAGGCGCCCAGCGAGATGACCGGAACAAATTCGCTTCGCAGGTGACACAGTCCCGCGAGAGACGGATGACAGTCGGGCACGCGCACCAGCTGCGGTGCGATCGAAATCTCTCGTACGGAAATCGCCGGCACGGAAAACCAGGAGCGGCCGCAGCGAAACACGCAATGCTTGTCCGACGGTGACAGCTGGCTTAGCGCCGGAGTCGCCAGGCGTGAATGCGTTTCGGTGGAAGTGGTGACCATTGCCGTTGCTCTCGAAGTAGTCTCTAGGCGTTCTCGATCTGCTTCGCCAAGCGAAGTTTGATGGCGGCAAGCCGATCGGTAGGATCATGTTCGTCATTGGCCGGCGCGGCAGCCGTTGGTGATCCGGTTTCAGGAAGTACCGGTTCTGCTCGCTCCAGGACCGCCGGCACGCGGGCCTCGTCAGCCGGTTCGGGCCGCGGTTCGGTATGTAAGTTTTCTGGGTGGCCCGTTCGGTTTGCTTTCGTTTCTGTTTCCGGCGTCACCACGTCGTCATCGAAGCGGTGATCGTCTGCCGCGCCTGTCTCTTCTGACAGTTCCGGTTGAAAGGTAGGGATCGTTGTCTGTTGCTGCTGCTGCGTTTCGGCAGGTTCGTCGGGGACTCGTTGAAGCTGACAATCCGCCAAGGATTTCGACAGAGAATCCAATCTCGATTGGACCTGCGAAACGAACTGTTCCAATTCTGTCCGCCAACCGGCGGCACTCGATGCGCCGAACGCGGACTTGGGATTTTGACTTGTCATCCGCCTGTCCCTTAGCAAGTGGGCGAAGCAGTGCGCTGCTGCAACAATGTGCGGACGGTGGAGATCAAAGTTTCTTCCTGCACCGGCTTGGGCAGGTAGGCGCCAAGTTCATTTCCAAGTGCGCTCAGATGTTTTGCCGAATCTTTGGTCAGGAAGATGATCGGCAACTCGTCGCTGGCCTCGCCCAATTCCAAGATTTGCTCGCAGGCGGTGTATCCGTCCATCTGCGGCATTTGGATGTCAAGGATCACCAGGTCGGGATGATCACGTCGTGCGAATTGCACTGCTTCCAGCCCGTCACTTGCCAGCGTGACGTCGTAGCCGGCATCGGTAAGCGCCCTGCGAACGAGCGCACGAATCGTGCGGCTGTCGTCTGCAACCAGTATCTTGGCTTGATGCATAGGACTCTCCTGCAATTGCGGCCTTGTGTGACGAACGGCAAGGGACAATTGCACTGCTTGTTGGGCAAATTCGTGCTTCGGTAGCCCGGCTGTCTCGGAGAGACCCGTGACTTTGCGTCCCGATCTCGCGATCGGTTTGCCTTTCTCGGCAAACCCGTTCGGAGTCCTGACCAGCCGCATGGATTGAGTGAGCGGCGCAGGGTCGAATTGGTAAACCGACGGATGTGGCGTGCTTCGGTCACACGCATCCACCGGAAACATGTGTCACGCCTGGGCGAAGTCAAGGTAATTGAGGATAAATGTTCAGGAATTTCCGGTTGTTCGGTCGAGCGTCGGCGAGTTCTCCCAGGCCGCAGTTCCGAAATCTGCTTGTGCTTCTCCTGAAATAGTGCACTTGGCTTGATAGCTATTCATCCATTTGCCCAGGAGTCCGTGCGAAATTATTCAATAACTGATTTTGTCTTATGAAAAACGTTTGCTTCGAGTCTTGGGGGCTCGCGAAACGAAGCGATCGACAAGCCGTTTTCTGCTGAGCCAAATGAGAATCGTGCAGCACTCGTTGGTGTCGGCCAGGAACGGAATGCTTGAGGTTCTGTGAAGTTTGGCATCGCTTCGGTGTGCTTGAAGCGAAACCGGAAATCTTTAGGGTATGCCCAAACAAAGCTTTGGACTTGTTTGCCGAACCCAGGCATCGAACACAAGAGATTGGGGCATGAGTGATTATTTGACAAACAAGGAACTTGATTCGGAACTGATCATCGGCTTGGTGTGTGCAGTAGGAACTGAAACCAGCCTTGTGATCGATCTCTTGCGTGAACGACTTGAGCGTGTTGGTTATCGCGTGGAAGTCGTCAAGGTATCGGCCGATGTCATCCCGCAGTTGTACGACGTTGAAGATCCTGGTGACAACCAGTTCAAGCGTTACTCCGACCTGATGGATGCGGGAAACAAATGTCGTGAATTGGGGCTTGGTGACGACGAAGATGTAGAGAAGCGTCCGGATGACGCGGTCTTGGCTCTGGGCGTCGCGACACACATCGCTGCTCGTCGAAATCAGTTGTCGCAATCTGAGGGGGGAGATGTAGACGAGACTTTTGGTAGTGAAGGCCAACCTTTGACACGGACGGCGTTCGTCATCGATTCATTGAAGCGTCCGGAAGAGGTTGAAAAGTTGCGGATCATTTATCCTTCCGGATTCGTTCTTCTGGGGATCCATGCGGAAGTGCTCGGCGAAAAAGGCATCTGATTGATAACAAAGGAATGTCAGAGGAAAAAGCGATCAAACTAGTCGAGAGAGATCGCCTGGAAGGGGACAAAAAACACGGACAGCGGGTCAACGCTACATTTCATTTGGCGGATTTTTTCGTCCAAGTTACCGACAGTCACGACCGTCTTCGTTATGACATTCGACGTCTCGTCGGTTTGTGGTTCGGCGATCCGTTCATCACGCCAACCTTCGATGAATATGCAATGTTCATGGCGTTCTCAGCCGCTCTACGTTCTGCTGACCTTTCTCGGCAAGTCGGTGCGGTCATCACAAGAGATCGAGAAATACTTGCGACTGGAGCAAATGAATGCCCAACGGCTGGTGGAGGCCTTTATTGGTCCCAACGCAATCCGGAGACTGGATGTATCGAAGACGTCGAACGTGGGCGTGATTACAAACGTGGAGGCGATTCCAACCGAATGGAGCAATTGAACATCATCGACAGAATCATCGATGAAACGACAGCGTTCGATCCCGAGTTCGATGGGACAACGCTTCGCGCGGTACTCAAAGAGAGTGGCATCCGAGATTTGACGGAATTTGGACGAGTGGTTCACGCAGAGATGGAAGCGCTTATGAGCTGCGCCCGAAATGGAATTTCGACACGCGGAACGACGTTGCTGTGCACGACCTTTCCGTGTCACAATTGCGCGAAACACATCGTTGCAGCGGGCGTGAGGAGCGTTGTCTACGTCGAACCCTACCCCAAAAGTAGAGCACTTGATTTTCACGACGATTCGATCGTTCCCGCTGAGAAAGCAGGAAAAGCAGACAAGCCAATGGTGGTTTTCGAGCCCTTCGTAGGTGTTGGACCGCGACGATTTTTTGAGCTTTTCTCGATGAACTTGGGGTCAAGCTACCCACTGGCCCGAAAAGTTAGAGAAACTGGAGAAATCAAAGAGTGGCGTATCGAAGAAGCCCAGCTTCGGTTACAAGTGAAGCCACTTTCTTATCTGGGATTGGAGTTGCTTGCTTGCCAAGCTTTTGGCAAGAAGACTGCAATGGACTCAAACGATGGAGGCGCGTCGTGACGGACAAGGAAATTCGCCTGCAGATAGAGCGCGCGACGGCAGAGGTGCAAACATGGCCAGCCTGGAAACGCAATATTCTTGTGCATAGCTCACAGCCAACCAATTCCAGTGCCCGAACACCCGTCAATAATACGACTCCTCAAAGCAATCAGACCTGTTCGCCTCCTTCGCCTAGCGACAACAACCCGGCAGAGTAGGTTGCTCAGTTTGAAGCATCCCGAAGAGCCTCGCGTTCCACTCTCGGAATTGATCAAGACGCTGAACGAAAAATTCGGCACCGGTACCTGCTACTAGTTGATCCCGACGATTTTCCGGATCTGAATGCATCTTGGCTGGCAGGAAAGACATCGAATTGACATCGACCGACAACTCGCCGAAGAGCAGCCCCCCACTGAATCGGGTACTGTGATCCAGAACCTAACACGGTCCTACTCGATCTCAATGTGAAACGGTCCCGTCGAGTACGAGTACCGGCGAAACGCCTGAGCACGAGTACGATCACAAAACGCTTGAAAAAAGCTGCGATTTCAATTCAAAGCGACGCTGTCCAGCTAAGAACACTCTTTTTCCGTTCGAGGTTAGAATGTTCGTTTCCGATTCCGATGGTGACTTGGGATAGTTTTATGAATCGTTGGCTCGCCGCCCGTCCGATTTTTCTGCTCGTTGCCCTGACGATCATTTCGTCATCGGGAACTGTTTCAGCGTCAGAAACCATTTCGTTCAACCGCGATATTCGGCCGATTCTTTCGGAGAACTGTTTTGTTTGTCATGGCCCCGACAGTTCCAACCGGGAGGGCGGGTTGAGGTTGGATGTTCGCGAGTTTGCCGTCGCCGCAGCCGATTCGGGTGAGATTGCCGTGGTCGCCGGGGATGTGCAGCAGAGCCAGCTGGTGGCTCGGATCAGCAGCGAGGATGAATTCGAGCGGATGCCGCCTCACGATTCCGGCAAACAGCTCACCGCTGGTCAAATTCAGCTGCTCCGCGATTGGATTGCCGGCGGCGCTCCCTATGACGGGCATTGGGCGTTCATCGCTCCGGTGCGACCGCAGCCGTCCGAGACAACCGCTGAATTTGCCTCTCCGATCGACCGCTTCATCGGCGACAGCCTACAACAGGCCGGATTGCAGCTTTCGCCCGAGGCGAGCCGCGAAACTCTGATTCGGCGTTTGACCTTGGACCTGACGGGAGTACCACCGACAGAAGAAGAGGTGCGGGCTTTCCTTTCCGATACGTCGCCGACCGCCTACGAGGATTTGGTCGACCGATTACTGATGTCGCCGCAGTATGGCGAACGGATGGCCATCCGCTGGCTTGATCTGGCACGCTACGCCGACAGCAACGGGTATCAAAGCGACGGCAGCCGCGACTTGTGGGCTTGGCGACAATGGCTGATCCATGCGCTCAATCGAAACTTGCCCTTCGATCGTTTCACCATCGAGCAGCTGGCTGGCGACATGTTGGCTGATCCGACGCAGGACCAGATCATTGCGACGGGATTCAACCGTAACCACCGGCTCAATGGGGAAGGAGGCCGAATCGTCGAGGAGTGGTTTGTCGAAACGGTGATCGACCGCGTGGAGACAACCGGCCTGACTTGGTTGGGATTGACCCTGAATTGTTGCCGTTGCCACGATCACAAATACGATCCGATCAGCCAGAGAGAGTTTTACCAGCTCTTCGCCTTTTTCAATTCCGTGGATGAATCGGGCGTGTTGGCACCCAACGGCAAAAATGGCGACAACACTCCGCCTGTCTTGGAATTGCCGACACCACAGCAGCGGGCTCAACTGGCCGAATTGCGAGATCAGTTGGCGGAGTTGAAACGGCGCCGCGAAGAGTTGGAAAGCGGGTTGCCGACGCGACTTGCCCAGTGGGAATCGGGCCTGCAACAGGAAGGTGCCGAGCATGACGACCCTTGGCACCCGATGAATGATTGGAAAGTGACGTCCAAAGGTGGCGCCGACTTTCAGAAGCTTGAAGATGGTTCACTGCTTGTTTCAGGCAAGAATCCGGCCTTTGATGACTACACGCTCGTCGCGCCGGTTGGCTTGAAATCTTTCAGCGGTTTGATGCTTGAATTGATTCCCGATGATCGATTGGCCAACAAGGGATTCGGCCGTTCGGGCAACGGTAACATCGTGTTGACCCGTTTGACAGCTGAGATCACCGGCGATGATGAAGCAAGTGGCAAACCGATTGAGTTTGTTCGTGCCGAGGCCAATTACGAGCAAGCTGGATGGACTGCCAACTCGCTGCTAAGCGGCAAGCCAACCAAGTTGAAGGGACAGTCGCGGCAAGGCTGGGCGATCGACGGACACTTGAAGAACAAACGAGATATCCGCCGATTGGTCATGGCTTGTAAGGAACCGGTCGACATTCCCGTTGGAGCGGGCATCCGAATCAAGCTGGAACATGCGTCACCTTATGCCGGGCACAACATTGGTCGCTTTCGGTTGTCGATCGCCGATGCGGCACCCGATTCCCTGGCCGCAAAGTCATCGAATCTGCCCAGTGAGATTTCAGCGATCCTTCGCAAACTGCCGGATCGCCGAAACAAGCAGGAATCGAAGACGCTGTTGGCGCATTTTCGCGATCACGTCGACGCTCCGATTCGGCAGCTGAAACAGGACCAGGAGAAATTGGAAAAGTCGATCGCCGACGTCGACAAAAGTATTCCATCGACCATGGTGATGCGCGAAGGCAAACCGCGTGATGCGTTTGTTTTGACGCGGGGCGAGTACGACAAGCCGGGCGAAAAGGTCCAGCGCGGGTTGCCGACGATTCTGCCTCCGATGCCGGCCAGCCAGCCGATGAATCGACTGGGGCTTGCCCGTTGGATCGTCGACGTTGACAACCCGCTGACGGCGCGCGTTTGGGTGAATCGGGCCTGGGAACATTTTTTCGGCATGGGGCTTGTCAAAACATCCGAGAATTTTGGCTCGCAAGCCGACTTCCCCAGCCATCCCGAATTGCTCGATTGGTTGGCTGTCGAATTCATGCGTCCGACCGTGCTGCCACCGGTGGCCGGCACGCCGGCGCAAAACTGGGACATGAAAGCGATTCACAAAGCAATGGTGATGAGTGCCACTTACCGGCAATCATCGCGCATCACGCCGGAGCTTCTGGACCGGGATCCCGACAACCGCCTGCTGGCCCGTGGGCCTCGTTTTCGGTTGCCCGGCGAAACGATTCGCGACTCGGCGCTGGCAGTCAGTGGGTTGCTTGTGCAGAGAATCGGCGGTCCGAGTGTCCGGCCCTACATGCCCGCGGGCGTTTGGGACGAAACCAGCAAGTACGGCAACCTGCGAAATTACAAGGCCGACAGCGGTGACGGGTTGTATCGCCGCACGATGTACACGATTTGGAAACGCACGGCCGCACCGCCGACGATGTTGCTTTTCGATGCTCCCAATCGCGAGGTTTGCACTGTCAAGCGATCTCGTACCAACACGCCGCTTCAAGCGCTGTCGCTGTTGAACGAAGTGACCTTTGTCGAAGCGGCTCGCGGACTGGCCGCGCGGATGTTGATCGAAGGCGGAGATCGCCCGCGCGACCGAATCCGTTTTGCATTCCAGAACCTGTTGGCCCGCCAGCCGACTCCTGACGAATTGCTGGTGCTGGAACAGGGACTGCAAGACGATCTGAAACACTTTTCCGCTCGCGGCGAAGAGGCGGAAAAATTGTTGTCGGTCGGAAAGTGGAATCCCGAAACGAAACTCGACCCGACCCAGTGGGCGGCTTACACCGTCACTGCCAACGTCCTGTTGAACTTGGACGAATTTGTCACACGAGAGTAGCAAGCGATCACACGATGAAAAACGATCCGATACTTCAGTTGCAGGACGCGATCAACCGCAGGTTGTTTTTGCGCCGCGGTACGTCGGCGATCGGCTCGGCCGCCCTTGCCTGGTTGATTGGTAGCCAGCAGGCTTCGGCCTCCGAAGCAGCGATGTTACCCGGCTTGCCGCATCATCGGCCCAAAGCGAACCGAATCATTTACCTGTTCCAATCGGGTGCGCCTTCGCAGATGGATCTTTTTGATCCCAAGCCGCAGATGGAATCTCAGCATGGCCAGGATCTTCCCGATTCCATTCGCCAGGGACAGCGGCTGACCACGATGACATCAGGCCAAAAATCGTTTCCGGTGGCACCGTCGATCTTCAAGTTTGATCGACATGGTGATTCGGGCATGTGGTTTAGTGAGCTGGTGCCAAACATGGCTTCCCTGGCCGACCAGTGGTGCATGGTTCGTTCGATGCACACCGAAGCAATCAACCACGATCCGGCAATCACTTTTTTTCAAACCGGATCGCAGCTGGCCGGACGACCGAGCATTGGTTCCTGGATCAGTTACGGCCTGGGCAGTGAAAACAGCGATCTACCGGCTTACATCGTCTTGACCTCCTTTGGCAGCGGACGTCCCGATGACCAACCGCTTTACGACCGCTTGTGGGGATCGGGTTTCGTACCGTCGAAACACCAAGGAGTGAAGTTTCGCAATACCGGTGACGCGGTCTTGTACCTTTCGAATCCAGCTGGAATTTCCGCGGAACTGCGGCGCAGCACACTCGACCGCCTGGCAGCGCTGAACCAACAGCGATTGCAGCAAGTCGGGGATCCCGAAATTCAAACGCGTGTTGCACAGTACGAAATGGCGTTTCGGATGCAATCAAGCGTCCCCGAATTGCTCGACATTTCCGACGAACCGCAACACGTGCTCGATTCGTACGGACCGGACGTCCATCGGGCGGGAAGCTACGCGTCGAATTGTCTGCTGGCGCGAAGATTGGCTGAACGTGATGTTCGTTTTGTGCAGCTGTTCCACATGGGGTGGGATCACCATGGCGGTTTGCCCAAAGCGATTCGCGGCCAGTGCAACGACACCGATCAGGCAACCGCGGCGCTGATCAAGGATCTAAAGCAGCGTGGAATGTTGGAGGATACGTTGATCGTTTGGGGCGGCGAGTTCGGTCGGACGATTTATTCTCAAGGCAGTTTGACGGAGACCAACTACGGCCGCGATCATCATCCCCGTTGCTTCACCACTTTGCTGGCCGGCGCGGGCGTCAACGGCGGATACACGCACGGCGAAACGGATGATTACTGTTACAACATCGTTGCCGATCCGGTCCATGTTCACGATCTGAACGCGACGATCATGCACTTGATGGGCGTCGATCACGAACGTTTGACCTACAAGTACCAGGGCCGCGATTTTCGGTTGACTGACATTCATGGAAAAGTAGTCAGACCACTGTTGGGATAAAATGGTCGCAGCGTGAATCCACTTCCAAGCAATTGCTACGCGGTCATTCCGGCAGCCGGTCTCAGCCGGCGGATGGGCAGTGCGAAACTGTTGTTGCCCTGGCCGATCCCGGGCAACCCTGATGCAACGGTGATCGATAGCGTTTTGGATGCTTGGACTTCCAGCAAAGTCTTGGAAGTTGTCGTCGTGGTTCGCGCTAGTGACGGCCCGTTAACCGAAGCTTGTCAGCGTTGGCCGGTCAACATCGTGCATCCCGACCAGTCGACCGCAGACATGAAAGCCACGGTCGCCGTCGGCCTTCAGTTCTTGCAAACCCGATTTCGCCCGACGGTTGCTGATCGCTGCTTCGTTGCGCCAGCGGATCTGCCAACCCTTCGCAGCGAGATCGTCAATCGTCTGGTCGATACCCCCGCCGATTGCGAAACGATCGTGGTCCCCAGTTTCGGAGGCCGCCAAGGTCATCCGGCACTGCTGCCTTGGCCGATCACCGCCGAGATCTTCAAGCTGGACAAAGACGAAGGAATCAACCGCATCGTGCAGCAACATCCCAAGCTTGCCGTCTCGTTCGAGGCAAGCCTGGCAGTGGACGACGTCGATACCCCCAGCGAATACCGCGCAGCGATCAACGCCAGGGATACCAAGTCCTGAAGTTGGCCAAGGTTTTGCGTGTTGGCTGCCAGTCGTCAAAAAACAGTGATTGAGTTTTTCGTACGTTCTTTCTTGCTCGTACTCGTACTCAGCGTTAGCGGTGCTCGTGCTCGTAATCGATTCCGCAGTAGAGAGCTGTAGTTCGACGACGAGCACGAGTAAGAAAATGAAAATGAAATGAAAGGTTTTCGGTGGTGAGGTGTAATAGCATGTGAGCAGCGGAGAGCATGTTTAGTGACGAACCAGCCAACACCCGATACGCGACACAGCCTGATTGCCCGGTTGTCTGACCGGCAAAACGTCGAGGCATGGGAACAGTTTTCCGCGATCTACCAGCCTTTGGTCTATCGGTTGGGGCGAACTAAGGGGTTGCAGGACGCCGATGCTCAGGAAGTCGCTCAGGAAGTGATGGTCGCGGTATCCAGGGCAGTGGATCACTGGGAGCCGGAAAAAGGGCGCTTTCGCGACTGGTTGTTCAAGATTGCTCGCAACATGACGATCAACTTCCTGACACGCCCGAAACACCGCCCCATCGGTAGCGGCGACAGCGCGATTGCCGCCGTGCTGGAGAATCAATGCGAACGGGCGAGCCGTGAGTCGTCGCTGTTCCATCTGGAGTACCGCCGCGCCGTGTTCCATTGGGCGGCCAGACAAGTCAAGGAGCAAAGTCGAACCAAGACCTGGACAGCATTCTGGCAGACGACGGTCCAGTCGCGACCGGTGCAACAAGTCGCCGACGAATTGGAGATGACGGTCGGAGCCGTTTACATCGCTCGAAGCCGGACCCTGGCAAAGCTGCGCGCCGCGGCGGCCGACTTCGACCAGTCGTCCCCCGATTCGGAGCCAAGTGAAAACCTGTCGAACCAAATCAACGGAGTTCGTCATGGGAACAAATGAGCTGAATTGCGACGCGGCGGAACTGAGCCTGCTGCTGACCGGAGATGAAACGAGCGACGAGTTTCAGCAAGTTGCCGAGCACGTGGATACCTGTCCGTCGTGTCAACAGTCGCTCACAAAACTCGCTGGCGAAGAAAGTGCCTGGTCCGATATCAGCGATTTGCTGAGTGACTTTCCAGGATCGCCGTCGACCGACGCAACATTTTCAGACCTGTCCGCGAATGACTCGTCGTTTGCAGGCGAACCTGCGGTGCACGTGAACGTTGATTTTCTGGCCGCTCCCAGCCACCCGGAAATGTTGGGTCGGCTGGGGCGTTACGAGATCGAACGCGTCGTTGGCTCCGGCGGAATGGGAATTGTCCTGAAGGGGTTCGATAGTGAATTGAACCGACCTGTGGCGATCAAGGTGCTCGCGAATCACCTTTGCGGCAGTGGTCCGGCGAGAAAGCGGTTCGAACGAGAGGCTCGGGCGGCGGCGGCTGTCGCTGACGAACACGTTGTCGCGATTCACAATGTCGAATCCGACGACGACACCCCTTATATCGTGATGCAATTCGTGCCGGGTGAATCGTTGCAGGATCGTGTGGAACGTGAAGGTCCTTTGCCCGCAAAGGAAGTGTTGCGAATCGGTATGCAGTCAGCGTCTGGTCTGGCAGCAGCACACGAACAGGGAGTGGTGCATCGTGATATCAAGCCCGCCAATATTTTATTGGAAAACGGCATGGGCCGAGCACTGGTCACCGACTTCGGATTGGCTCGCACCGTGGACGACGCCAGCCTGACACACACCGGAATGATCGCCGGCACTCCGCACTACATGTCGCCCGAACAGGCGGGTGGCGAAGCGATCGATCATCGAACCGATCTGTTCAGCCTGGGCTCGGTCTTGTACTTCATGGCCACCGGTCGGCCGCCATTTCGAGCCGACAAGGCGATGGGAGTGCTGCATCGCATCTGTCACGATCGGCATCGGTCCGCTTGCGAAGTCAACACCGACGTCCCTTATGAACTTTCCGATTTGATCGATCAATTGCTGGAGAAAAAAGCGAGGTATCGAATCGACAGTTCGGCGCAGCTTCGGCAGCGACTTTCCGATCAGTTGGCCGACCTGCAATCGGGGCGGCATCGAGGCAGGTTTCACAGTCTGCATCGAAGCATTCGGCGTCAGTGGAAACAGATTGCCGTGGCAGCAGGGATCATTGCGGTGACACTGGGTTTGGCGATGGTCACACTCCACCAGTCCGTTCCCGATTCTGACGTCGCGTCAGAATCATCCCCACAGGCGACCGGTGAATCGAACGAAACCTCCGCCGATCATCAGGTGGCCGAAACCGACAGCACGCTGGCGGCAAGGCGCGTGCAGGAAGAACTGCTCAAGGCTGAAGCGGCACTCAGCTCAGAGGATGCTGATCAGGTCGATTCCCAGTGGTCGGCGGAAATCAAATTGCTTCACAAAAAACTTGACTGGGTACAGCAAGGAATGCTGCCCGAATAACGTCTGTCCCTTTTCATGTTTTGCACTCTCAGGAGAAATCTCAATGAGAACTCACTTTCCGTTTGGAGCTATCGGTCTGTTCGTCTTGCTGATCGTGGTTGTCACAGCCACCCCATCGCCGGCTCAGGACAGCAGCTCGTTGGTGGAGCCCCTTCCAGGAAGTAGCGGTCCGAGCCCCAGCCAACGCTCCAATCCGTTGCAAGGCCGAAATCCGTTTGCGGGACCGGCCGTCTCGATGAGCCCTGCGGCCAGAGTTCAAGAGCTGTTCATGTCGTCGCCGGCTGGGCAACCTGGCACTGCGGTGGCCGTTGATCTGAAAAATCCGAATTTCCACGACGCCCGACGCACCTTGGACGCCCTGAAGGCTAACCTGGCAAAAGCGACCGGCGAAGAGCAGCGTGATGCCGTGACGAGCAAGATTCGATCGTACCTTACCGAGTACTTCGATCGCGACATGAAAGTTCGCCAGGCCGAATTGGAAGCGGTGAAACGACGCGTGACCGAACTGGAGAAGTTGTTGACCGCCCGTGCGAAGGCGAAAGATTCCATCATCAATTCTCAGCTCGAAACCACCGTTCGCGAAGCACACGGGCTCGGTTTCTTTCGCAGGTGATCCTTCGATGTGACTTCCAATCGCGGGTCAGGCTACTGCTCACGTGACTTCATTTTTCGCCGGTATCCTCCCGGTGATTCGCCGATCTCCCGTTTGAAAACGGCGCCCAGCCTTTCTTTGTGGCTGTACCCGGTCAAAGCGGTGATCTGCTCAAGTGTCATGTCGGTTTCGCGTAGCAGTTGCTTGACCCTGGCAATTTGCGCAGCGGTGATCTCTTCGTGAGGTGTACGGTTCAGCTCACTACGGAAACGGCGTTCGAGCTGACGGCGCGAAAGGGAAGTGAATTCAGCAACGTCGCCCACGTCGATGCCGTCGCACGCGTGCTCGCGGATAAATCGACAGACGCGTGCGAGTTCGCGATCTTCCACCGCGATGACTTGAGTCGACATCCGCTGAACCACGGATGTCGGCGGGATGTATTCGACATCCATGGGTGCTGGTTTGCCATTCATCATGGCATCCAGGATTTCGGCAGCTCGGTAACCCACCTGTTCCGCATCAGGACGAACGCTGGACAAGGGCGGATCGCTCAGCGGACAGATTGCGTCATCGTCATCCACTCCGATCACGCCAACGTCGTCGGGCACGGCCAGGTCCAGACCCCGACATGCGTTCAAGACTTGTTGCCCCCGAATGTCGTTGCAGACAAAAATCCCGGTGGGTGGCGCGAGCGAGGCAAGCCAGGTGGACATCGCTTCCACGTCGACCATTCCAAACTGCTCGATGCTGGTGATCGGCGCATCGCGTTGCCCTGGTGTTTCGTAGACCGACAACCGGCATCCCGCGGCAGAGACCAGTTCGCGGAAGGATCGAAGTCGCGCGTCCGAAAAATGGGCGAATTGGTAACCGCAAAAAGCGAACCGGCGGAATCCACGATCCCAAAGGTGCTCAAACGCCAGCTCGGCGACCACCGAATCATCCGTTTCCACTTGGGGGATGCCGGCGTGATTTCGGCTGCACCGGACGTCGACACAAGGAACGCCCAGCTGACGAAGCGGATCCACCGTGCGTGTGTCGACGCGCGCGATCACACCATGAATTGCGGAATCCTTCATCCAATCGGGCAGCAGAGCATCAATCGTCATTTCCTGATGTAGCAACGACCAATTGTTCCGAGTTCGGGCAAAAAGCGCGATTCCTCGTAGAAGACCACGTCCATAGGATCGAGAGGTTTCGATCAACAAGGCGACTTTGCGACGAGTTCTGACCTTGGGCGGCATCGCTTCATTTCGTTTCGTGGTGTCGCAAATCGTTAGTGCCGTGTCGCATATCATCCTCGACAGCCGGCTCTAGAAGGACATAATGAGATAATAACACGTCTTGGTATTGCATCTCCATGTCGCAGTTCGTTCGGCCGAAAGCGTAATGACCGATTCTCGACGACTCCTGATTTTCATTTTGATGCCGGTTTTGCTGCTCCTGGTTTTGGGGGCTTCGTTGCACGGCGACGAACGGGCAGACACGGCCGAGCAATTGGAATTCTTTGAAAAAGAAGTGCGTCCGTTATTGGCCAACCACTGTTACGGATGTCACAGTTCCAGCGCGAAGCGAATTGAGGCTGATCTTCTGCTTGACAGTCGGGAGGCGCAGTTGCGCGGCGGCGACTCCGGTGCGGCCATTGTCCCTGGCGATGCGGCGGGCAGTCTGCTGATCGAAGCCGTGCGCTATGAATCTTACGAGATGCCCCCCAAAGGCAAGTTGCCCGATCGGGATGTCGAGACGCTCGTTCGCTGGGTCAACATGGGAGCCCCGTGGCCCCAAGAAGCTGCTCCGACCACAGACGCGGATCGGGTAGAGTTCGATCTGCAGAATCGAAAGGCGGATTTCTGGGTGTGGCAGCCGATTGCCGCTGCCGATCCGCCCGCCGTCAAAGATATGACCTGGCCTAGAAACGATGTGGATCGTCACATCCTTGCCCATCTTGAGAAGGCGGGGCTGAAGCCGTCGGGTGACGCTGATCGGGCGGCACTGCTGCGTCGACTCCATTTCGACCTGATTGGATTGCCGCCAACCCCCGAAGAAGTGGAAGCGTTTGTCACGGACAAGGATACGGGGGCTGTCGAAAGAGTCGTTGACAAGCTGCTTGACTCGCCGCACTTCGGAGAACGTTGGGGACGGCACTGGTTGGATCTGGTGCGTTATGCGGAATCGCGCGGACACGAGTTCGACAACGACACGCCAAACGCGTTCCAGTATCGCGATTATGTGATTCGGGCGTTGAATGCGGATGTGCCGTATGACCAGTTCGTTCGTGAACACATCGCGGGAGACCTGTTGTCGCAGCCGCGTTTGCACCCAACACAGAAGTTCAACGAATCGGTACTTGGAACAGGCTTTTGGTTTCTGGGTGAATGGGTCCACTCACCGGTTGATATCCGCAAAGACGAAGCGGATCGTTTTGACAATATGCTCGACGTGATGTCCAAAACGTTTCTTGGCGTCACTGTCGCCTGTGCCCGATGTCACGATCACAAGTTCGACGCGATCTCGACCGCCGATTACTACTCCTTGTCCGGATTTCTGCAGAGCAGCGACTATCGGCAGGTGCGTTTCGAGTCGATCCAACAGAACCGTCGCGTTGCGGATCGACTCGCCCAAGTCGACGCGAAGTATCAGCGCCAGATTCTGGAACTGTTGCAGGGCCAAGGCATCCGGCCGCCGACTCAAACCAACAGTCTCGACGACGAGGCGATCGTTGTCGATTATGGAAACATCCCGCAGAACCAGTATCTGCAGGACGGCTTCCTCTTTGGCCGCCAGCCGCGACGTGAAGGCCGGGCGTACCTGGAAACTGGTTCGGAACCTGAGGTCAGAATCGCGAGGTTTGGGGCCGCCGTCAGTGACTCGATTTGGTCGGGACTTGAGTCGATTTCCGAGGGGCTCGTTCAGAACCGAAGCGAGATCGCGAAACTTCCCAAGAGTGGTCGCACGCTCCGCTCGCCGACGTTCGAATTGAAACAGGGTCGCGTCAGTTGTCTCGTTGAAGGCACCGGACACATTGTTGCCTGCGTCGATTCGCACCGGTTGGTTGCAGGACCGCTTCACAAGCAGACAATCCGACCGATCAAGGCTGGCGAGCGATGGGTTACTTTGAACCTGGAACGATACGTCGGCCATCGCCTGCATCTTGAATTCATTCCGGCGCCCAATGCTCAGCTTTCGGTACGCATGGTGACACAGGGACTCGATGCCCAGGAACTCGCCGATTTCGACCGACGATTGGCCGCGTCGGACAAGCAATCCGAAGAGTACGCGGAGGCCGCCGAAACCATCCTCCATGACGGCAGCCGGGCACGCAGCATCGTTCAAGCATGGCAGCAGGAACGCGAGCAGCTCAGGAAACAGATTGTTCGCCGGTCACGGGTCGCTCTGGCCATGATGGATGGCACGGGCGAAGACGATCGGGTGCTGATCCGCGGCAATTCATCCAAACCGGGCGAAGTGGAACGGCGGCATTTTCTGACGGCCGTCTCTGGTAATTCACCCATGCCGATTCCATCCGGAAGCGGTCGCTTGCAACTGGCCGAGCAGATCAATGATCCGGCGAATCCTTTGACGTCACGCGTCATCGTCAACCGCATCTGGCATCATCTCATGGGACGGGGAATTGTTCCGACCGTCGATGATTTCGGATTCCTCGGTCAGCGACCGACGCATCCGGAATTGCTTGACCACCTGGCTACCCGGTTCATGGCCGACGGCCGCAGTGTGAAAAGCATGATCAGGTACATCGTGCTGTCCCGAACTTACCAGATGTCAAGCCACGGCGGTCCGCAGGCAATGAAAGCCGATCCGAAGAACATGCTTTGGCATCACCGTCCACCTCGGCGTCTGCAGGGTGAAGCGATCCGCGATTCACTGCTGGCGTTGTCGGGATGTCTGGATCGCAAGTTGTTTGGTCCGCCAGTGCCGATTCACCTCACATCGTTCATGGATGGTCGGGGTCGACCAAAGCACAGCGGACCGCTGGACGGCGACGGTCGGCGTTCGATCTACATTGCCGTGCGTCGTAATTTCCTTTCGCCATTCATGTTGACGTTCGACACACCGGTTCCCTTCAGTTCGATGGGACGCCGCAATGTTTCCAATGTGCCCGCTCAGGCGCTGATTCTCCTGAACGACCCGCTTGTCGCGGACCTGTCAAGCAAGTGGGGCGAGCGCGCTGTGCAGAGCGTTACCGATACTGGTGCTGAAGTTATCAGCAAGCGAGTTACCTGGATGTACCTGTCCGGGTTCGGGCGACAACCGACCGGCGAGGAAATCGAGGCGGCAACCGCCTTTCTAACCTCACAGGCAACCAAACGCGGGGTCACGACCGAAGAACCCGAACTCTGGGCGAAGTTCGCACACGTCCTCGTGAATACCAAGGAGTTTATTTTTCTCCGATGAACCCCTACCCCTGCCAGCGACTTCGGCCGCAACCGACAACCCGACGTGAAATGCTGGCGAAGTGCGCCAGTGGTTTCGGTGCGCTCGCACTGGAGGCGCTGCGTTCGGATTCGGCATTTGCCCGTGACGACGCGAAGTTATCGAGTGCTGGACACGCCGGCCATGGACCCCACCATGAAGTGCGCGCCAAGAACGTGATCTTCCTCTACATGGATGGCGGGCCATCCCAAGTGGATACGTTCGATCCCAAGCCAATGTTGGATAAGTACAACGGCAAAGATCCCGGTCAGCTTTTTGACGTCGAACCGACTCAGTTCAATAACAACGGCACGGTCCTGGCCAGTCCGTGGAAGTTCAACCAGTACGGTGAGTCGGGAATTCCCGTCAGCGAACTTTTTCCGCATGTTGCCCAGTGCGTTGATGAACTGGCCGTCGTTCGCTCCATGACATCCGGTTTTCCCGAACACACGTTCGCCAACTACTTCCTTCATACGGGCAGTGCTTTGCAAGGTCGTCCCAGCATGGGCGCTTGGGTCAACTATGGACTCGGCAGCGAATGCCAGAATCTGCCGGGCTTTGTCGTGCTCAACGGCGGACTGATTCCGCCCGGCGGATTGGACTGTTTTGGCAGCGGATTTTTACCCGCCAGTTATCAGGGATCCGTCTTCAAGCCCTCCGGCACCGGCGTTGCAAATATCTCGCCTAGGGAAGCGACTCCACAGGAGCAGCGGGAGAAGCTTGACCTGATCAGTCAGCTTGATTCTCTGGCGACAAAACAGTTTGGCCAGCACGACAGCCTGGAGTCCGCCGTCCGAAACTATGAACTCGCCTACGCGATGCAGATGGCCGTGCCAGAAGTGATGTCACTGACCGAAGAATCGGCTTCTCTTCAGAAGATGTACGGAATGGAGTCGAAGTATGAACCGACGCGCATCTACGCCGCCCCGTGTCTGATCGCCCGTCGAATGATCGAACAGGGAGTCCGCTTCATCGAGTTGACTTGTCCGAAGGTTGGCGGTGACCGCTGGGACCAGCATGGGAATTTGAAATCGGGTCACGAGAACAATGCCCGAGCAGTGGACCAGCCCATCGCCGCACTGCTCAAAGATCTTCGGCAGCGTGGTCTGCTTGATGAAACGCTCGTGGTGTGGGCGGGCGAGTTTGGACGCACACCTTTCGCGCAAGGTAAAAACGGTCGCGACCACAACCAGTTTGGTTTCACCGTTTGGTTGGCCGGCGGCGGCGTGAAACCGGGCTCGATTTACGGCGCGACCGATCAATGGGGTTACAAAGCGATCGAGAACCGAGCCGAAATGCACGACCTGCATGCTACCATGCTGCACTTGATGGGCGTGGATCACACCCGATCGACATTCCGCTTCAGCGGCCGCGACATGCGGCTGACCGACGTTCACGGCCACGTCATCCACGACATCATCGGCTGACATCGGCTTTGCCCAAAAAAGGGGTAAGACCCTCTTTGGGCACAACAATCGTCAAGGAAAATCGCCGCCCTCCAAAGGGTCTGACCCCTTTTTTGGGCAAAGCCCCACCGCTTGTTCTTTGAAGTCCTCGCTATGAACCTTTTCAACCCTGCAAACGCGGATCGCCGCCATCCGCACAGGCTCCTGCTCGTTGCCACGATCGTCACTCTCGCAACTGCTGCGCATTCGCAAGCGGAGGATGCCAGACCTAACTTCGTGATCATCTTCACCGACGATCAGGGCTACGAAGACGTCGGCTGTTTTGGATCGCCGCACATTCGCACTCCGCGTCTCGATGCGATGGCCGATGAAGGGATGAAGTTTACCAGCTTTTACGCTCAACCCATCTGTGGCCCATCAAGAGCGGCCATCATGACCGGCTGTTATCCAATGCGCGTTGCCGAACGGGGAAACACGAAACAGGTCCATCCGATTTTGCACAGCAAAGAAATCACCGTTGCTGAGTTGCTCAAGACGCGCGGATACGCCACCGCATGTTTCGGCAAGTGGGACCTGGCGAAGCACAGTCAGAAGGGTTTTCATCCTGACCTACTGCCGAACCACCAGGGCTTTGACTATTTCTTTGGGACGCCGACTAGCAACGACGGCTTTGTCGACCTCTATCGCAATGAAGAATTAATCGAACCAAAGTCCGACATGTCGACGCTGACGCGGCGGTACACCGACGAAGCCATCGGCTTCATGAAGAAACACATCGACGAGCCGTTTTTGGTTTACATTCCGCACACGATGCCACACACCAGGCTCGATGCGTCACCACAGTTCAAGGGAAAGAGCAAGCGCGGTCTGTATGGTGACGTGATCGAAGAAATCGACTTCAACGTCGGCCGTCTTCTGGATGCGATCAGAAAACACAAGATCGAGGACAGGACCTATGTGCTGTTTACCAGCGACAATGGACCTTGGCTGATCAAGAACAAAGACCACGCGGATGGTCAACTTTCGACCGACCACGGCGGTTCTGCCGGAGCATTGCGGAGCGGCAAGGTATCGACGTTTGAAGGGGGCGTTCGAGTCCCAACGATTCTCTGGGGGCCGGGCCGCGTTCCGCAGGGAACGACATGCGACAAACTCGCCAGCACTCTCGATGTCCTGCCAACCTTCGCCGCACTTGCTGGCGCCAAAGTTCCGAAAGACCGTGTGATCGACGGCGAAGACATCACGCATCTGTTTCACGGCGAATTCGAAAAGGCCAATCCTGACAAGGCGTACTTCTATTACTTGCGAGTTCACCTGCAGGCCGTTCGCCAGGGACACTGGAAGCTGCATTTGCCCAGAGAAAAGGAACCGGTCGGAGCGGCTCCGTTCAGTCGCAACACTCACATCGCCCCGGCGGATCGAGTCGGTTTCGACAAGCCGTTCCTGGTCGACTTGAACCATGACCTGGGCGAAACGAAGAACGTCGCCGCCGAAAATCCTCGGGTAGTTCAGCGACTGCTCGGTCTGGCCAAAGCGATGCGTGGGGACCTGGGCGACTACGATCGAGTTGGCGAGAACATGCGGTTCTTTGATTCGGTGGATTCCCGTCCCACAAAACCGCCCATTCCGGCTCCTCGTAAGCGCCAACCCCGTCGACAGTCGTCATCCAAAAAGTGAATCCGTCACAACCGCGAGCCGTCAATTTAGACGCAACGTCTTGATTTCGGGCCGGCCAGAAAATAGACTGCCCAAGCGTGGTCAGGGCTTGGGTCGGTTACTTCCGTGGGAGAGCGGCTGTGTTTTTTTGGATGATTTTGGTAGCCGTTGGCGGTCAGATTTCGCAAAGCGATAGTGGGGAATCGAAGCAAGCGAAAGAATTTGCCAGGACGACTGCCCGGCAATACGTGGTGCATGGTGGCGAGTCTTCCGATGACCAGCCATATTGACTCCTTGGTCGGAAACTATTCTGCCTTGGGCTTTGACGATATCTATGAAGGGGTCGCGAGAGACCTCTTCAGTGTAGCACGGAGCATCCGGCCGTTCGAATTACCCGTGACCGCGAGCGGATGGCGAATCTATTGGTCGAGGAACCGAAAGATCTAGCGCGGTGGTGCGGCTCTGTCCGAGCTGTGGCGGGTGGTTCGCGACCTCGGTAAGGGGCGTGAGAAACTTGAGTGTCTGTTTAGCCACCAATGTTCAACCGATCGCAGCTGAACGACGCCCCGACCTGACTTCTCCCGTACGTTCGGACAATTCCAAACACCTATTCATCGATGTCGTTAGCGTCCAAACCCAGCCCGGAAGGCACTGAAATCAATTAGCGAAATCGTCCCATCCCGGTCACTGTCCAACCCATCATCGTATTCTGATTCGCCATAAGTGTGCCCGAAGGCTAAACGTAGTCGTGAGAAATCTAGAAGGTCGACTAATCCGTTTCCATTGACGTCACCATACTTTCGAAAAAAATGATCAATGGGCTCTGGATCATCTTGAGCCTCAATCGGAAGATAGCGGAGCGAGTAATCCCCATTTGACAGCGTTGGTGAGATCTCTGGGTTGTTTCCGACGATGACCGAGTCGCCACCGGTAAACGTGAGTGTCGCTCGCGTGCTACCTTGGCTACCGTCGGTGGCGACAGCGATTCCCGACACGATCTGGCCCGTATCCAGGTTCGTCAGCACAAAGTCGGCAGGGTTGACAGGTACCAAGGAGTCAAATTGAATCTCAATGGAGGTTATGGCGGAACGGGATGGTATGCCTGAGTTCACGCTGGTCCCGGTGATTTGAACCGGATTCGATCCGATGGCGACCGCGTAGTCTTCCACTTCCCCATCGTCCGCTGCATTCCACGGGCTCAGGCCTCCGTCACTGCTTACGCGTACTCTTGCAAACGTGAGCCCCAAAGCGACGTCCGAAGGAATAGCATAATTGAGGGTTTGTAAGCCGTTGATAACCGGCACGGTATCAAGAATCTGTTCACCATGATCGTCCCAATCTCCGTCTCGATTAAAATCCATCCATGCGTCGGCAAATGCACCCTCGGAGTTCTGTAGGTGGAGATTCATTGCAGCGAGACCGCTGTCGATATTGACTGTGCCAAACAAGACGCCGTCTTCATCCGCCCCATCTCCATCGGCGAGCGGGCTACGGGTGATGTTTCTCTCGGAATCACGCGAGTCACCTAGTCGCGGCCCTGTGGACACATGACCAGACGATTCAGGATAGGGCATAGGGACATCGCCATGATCTCTCGACGGAGCGTCAAGCGGTAAAGCATAGAGTTCAGTTCCGTAGGAATCCGTCGTTGCGACGAAGAATAGCGAATCGCCAATGACGACGAGCGAACGAGGATTGCCCGCACCGGAATACGCAGCGATATCGAGAGCTAACACCGTTCCTTCAGCCGTCCCGTCGCTCTTCCAAAGCTCTCGTCCAGTTTCATCAACGGTGGCGCTAAAATAAAGCGAATCGCCGCTGCTTGTGAGATCATTCGGTCCGGAACTGTTGTTGCCTGGGAACAGGTCCTTGATCAACGCTGTGCCTGCGAACGTACCATCGCTCCTCCATAACTCATCGCCGCTACCGCCGACGTCATCACCGTCATCATCATTTCCACTGAAGTACAGCGTGCCGTTGGCATCGGTCAAGGAACGCGGTGAACTATTGTAGTGGCCTGGTCGAAATGAACGCACGAGAAGAGTGCCTTCCGTGGTGCCGTCGCTCTTCCAAAGTTCGTAGGTTCTGGCGTCGACGGGTACTTGGAAATACAGCCAACCGTTCACGGTGGTGAGTTCATGGATGCGTCCGGGGGTGTCCTTGACTAGCCTCGTGCCTTCGGTTGTTCCGTCACTCCTCCAAAGCCCATATCCAATGCTGTCAGCGATAGCCGAGAAGAACAATGTTCCATCAAAACTCACGAAACTTGCTGGAGAAGAACTCTCGATTCCTGGCCGGATATCCACTACTAATCCTGTGCCTGAATCAGTCCCATCGCTCTTCCACAACTCAATGCCATGTTCGGAATCACTAGCCCGAAAGAACAGCGTTCCATTATCATTAGCAAATGATCCGTCGGAAGCATACAATTGGCCTTGATCAGCTTGCCAAACCGGCACCGTGCCAAGAGCTGTTCCGTCACTCTTCCAGATATCGACGCGGTTGTTGGCCACAGCCGTAAAGAACAGAGTTCCGCTAACGTCGACTAGATTTTTCGTCCACGAAGACGCGTTCCCAGGGAAGATGTCTTTCACCAAGACAGTTCCTTCGGTCGTTCCGTCGCTGGTCCACAGCTCGTTGCCGTTTGAGCCATCGTTCGCGACGAAAAAGAGTTTTCCGTTCACGTTGGTGAGATATTTCGGTTCGGATGAATTGATGCCACTATGAATGTCTTTCACGAGGACTGTGCCGGTGACCGTGCCATCGCTTTTCCAAAGCTCTTCACCGTTTTTCCCATCATTGGCGGCAAAGAACAGCGTTCCGCCAGCCTCGGTGAGAAACCGAGGATCCGAACTGCTTCCGACAAGGTCCTTTACCAGGACGGTTCCATTTTCCGTGCCATCGCTTTTCCACAGTTCCGAGCCATGCGCAGGATCAGTCGCTCGAAAGAACAACGTGCCATTTACGTTCGTGAGGTAACGCGGCCTCGATTGGCCTGGTCCCGGAAAGATATCCCTGACCATAACTGTACCCGATTGCGTGCCATCGCTTTTCCACAGCTCGGTACCGGACACGCGATCGTCTTGCGTGAAGTACAGCATCCCATTGAAGCTCGTAAGCCATCTCGCGCGGTTTCCGCGAATCGGCAAAGGGTCACTGACGATGATCGTTTCTGTACCCACCGATTTCCATACGGCAGCTGTCTGACCGTCATCGCTTGCGACGAAGAACAGAGTTCCGTTCACGTCCGTAAGTTCGAATAAATTCGACGATTCGCTCCCTTCGCGAATATCGGATACCAAAACAGTGCCGATCTCCGTACCGTCACTTTTCCATAACTCCCCACCGAACGACTCCGAATACGCACGAAAATACAGTGTCCCGCCCACGTTCGTGAGGTCGCTCGGTACTGAGGAGTCCCTGCCAAGACGAATGTCCTTGACTAAAACCGTTCCCGCGTCTGTACCATCGCTCTTCCATAATTCTCTGCCATGATCGAAGCTGATAGCACTGAAGAATAAGGTTCCATCGACATTGGTGAGTTCTGATATTTCCGACCCGTCACTCAATCTATCCTTCACAACAACGGTACCCGCTACCGTCCCATCCGTCTTCCACAATTCGTCATCAGGCAGCGAAGAAACGACAAAGAATAGCGTTCCGTTGACGTTCGTGAGTTCGTGCGGGGACGATGACCCGTGAATATTGATGTCCTTGACCAAAACCGTACCCTCTGCTGTACCATCGCTCTTCCACAGTTCCGATCCATGCACAGGGTCCCTTGCTTGAAAAAACAACGTTCCATTTACATCGGTCAAATATCGAGGCGATGCTTCACCACTGGGGTGGATATCCTTCACCAACACCGTCCCTTCAGCTGTCCCGTCGCTCTTCCAAAGCTGGTTCATCGCATTGAAGAAGAGTGTGCCGCCGACATTCGTAAGATATCTGGGGGAGGGGAAGGAACTAGAGGAACCGGCAGAAATATCCTTGACTAAGACGGTGCCATCAGCCGTCCCATCGGTCTTCCATAGCTCACGTCCTGTTCGCGGTGTAGACGCCACAAAAAATGTCACACCATTGACATCGACGAATTCTTCTACCGATGAACTCCCAAGATTGGGGCTCGTGTTAATATCCACCAACGGCGGAACGTCGAGCGAAAGTACGCGTCTCTGTTCAAGAGCTTCGATCGCTAGTCGCAACTGCTTGCGACTCGGCGACATGCGACCATTGCTCATGCATTGGGCAAGCGCTATCGTCGATGAGTTTCGCATGGCGGGATCTCACGTCACAGTTACTGATGCGCAGAGAAAAGTAGGCCCCCTCTTGCAGCTGGACTCCGATTCGCTGAGCAAGACCTCGTGCAATCAACATCTCGCGTCCGAATGGGATCATCAAGGAGTATATCAATTCTCTGGGAGTCTGATGCCTCACGCCGGCGAAATCCACGGACCGCGTCGTCAGCCCGGATGCGAGGAAACCATCGTGGCCTCGACCACGCGGCGATGCCGCCGGACGGAACAACGGCCCGCTACGGTCCTCGGCAATGCCAGCGGTGTCGATCCAGTCGACAAGACGCTCGACAGCTTCCAAGTGAAGTGGCACCAAGCGCTCTTTGCCGCCCTTGCCAAAAATCGACAGGACGCGGGGTTCGCCGCTGATGCGGAAGTCTCCAACTTTCAGGGCGACCAGCTCACCAACACGGCAAGCGGAATAGGCGAGTACGCTGAAGATCGCTCGATCGCGAATTCCGGCTGGTGTCTCATCAGGCGCCTCAAGTAGACGACGACAGTCCGCAGGGGAAAGGCCAACCGTCTTGCCATCACGTGGAACCGATGGGGCTTTCACGAACTTGCCGTGTGCTGGGTTGGCGCCCGCATATCCGTACGTCTGTAGATACGAAAAAAGCGATCGTAGCACGGTCAGCTTGCGACGTATGGTGGAGTTCTTCAGGCCGCGATCGCGAAGCTCATCGCGCCACGCCGCGACGTGTTCGGGGCAGACGGCAAGCAAGTGTTCCAGCCGACCAGTCTCAATACCCGCGAACGACATGAAGTGGTCTAGATCGCGCCGATAGTTGACACGTGTCAATTTCGATGGCGTCTTGGCAAGCCAACTACGCACGGCCTGACGCAACAGGTGTCGAAGATTGTTTCCACCCATGTCAAGCGTTTTGTCAAATGCGGGGATCGGCTGCTGCTTGACAGTTTTCACCATCTGCCGCTTAGGAACGAGCAATCAATTAGTGGCGCATGATGGTTTGAGCATGTAGTTCCAACGCGGAACGATTCGATCATAACTGATCCGCAGAGACGACTTCATCCAATCAGTCGCCTCACGTCCTGTTTGATAGACCTTCTTCATCACGTGGACCGTTGTTCGCAAACCGCCTCGGGTTGTTGCTCTTCGCATCAGTTCGACTACGCGGGCAAGCGAATCAAAGAGCATCCCTTCGCAGACGCGGCTGACGTGAGGGAAGAATCGACGCTCAATTGGGTTGTACTTGCTGCAGTAACTGGGAAAGTGCGCGATGCGAATCGGAAGACCGATGCGATCGGCCAATCGTTGAAGATCCCACTTGAAAAGATACTTCCCAGCTGGATTGCTGCCGCCACAGTCGCAGGTCAACAGGATCGATGTTGCGTGCGGGTATCGCTTCTTTCCCAAACGCTGCCAGAAGTTGCCAAAACTCTCGCAAGCGAACTCGCTTGTGTCGCGGGACAAACCCAGATTGAGGTGACCCAGATTCAAACGCTGGTCGTAGATCCCGTGAGGAATCAAAACGCCATCGGCCCAACTGGGGAAATCGTGATCAAACGCTTGAAAGGATGCGCTGCTGTAGGCACGCCCTTTGCGGTACAGCATTCCCAGGTGCTCCTTGGCCTTGGTGTCGATCGAAAACCAAGGATTCCCTTCCGCTTCGTACCGATGAATCAAGTCAGTGATGTGATCAAATTGTTCTTCACGATCGACGCTCTCCCCTCCAGCTACCGACTTGGCAATCTTTCGCAAGCGAACCCCTGCCTCGGCGAGCCAACTGGCGACCGTCTTTGCACAGACAGGTGTTCCCATTCGGGTCATTGCGTCGGCAAGTGCTGGCGGCTTGAGGTCGGTGAAGATGAGATCTTCTTCATCAGGGCTGCCGCCAACTCGGACAGTTAATTGGCTGATCAAGTTTTGTTCGGCTTGAGACTCCGATTCGATCTTTTTTTTCGACCGGCCCCCGGCCGGCGAATCCTGCCAGCGGCCGGGTCCTTGTCAAGCGAATCAAGTTCAGCTCGTCCTCGCTCAACTGTGTGTGCCGAGCAGCCAACAACACGACAAATCCAGGCAACTCCACCACGACCATGACGTTCTGCTTCGATTGCCACAAAACGCCTGCGGTCCTTCTCACTGAGCGAGTCGGCAAAATCCCGAACGCGAATTTCGATTTCGTCAGTCAGGGCTTCTCGATTGGTTTTGCTGGCCATCCGTGGCGTCCTTGGTGTGTAGACGGGTGTTTTGGTCCAAACAGTTTACCGGAACCGTCAAAACAAGGCGCCACTAAAAGATCAGTCGTTCCTTAGCTGCATTCGATTCGTCGCTGTTGTTTTGCTTCAGAAAACTCACTTTATCTGAAGCATACCAGACCTCGAATGTGAAAAGCAAATACAACGCTCGTCGTCCCTTCATTGCGTCACAATATGCGGACTTGTCAATCAAATTCTTGACAGAACTTGCGAATCATGAGCCTGCCCGATATCAGTCGTTGTCTGGTTCTTTCGGGGTCGTCAAGTCGTCTGGCAACGGCGGATCCCACCAACCATGTTTTGACTCTCGAAGCCGTCGGAGACGATCAAGTTCATCCGTGTCGGCCCAACAGATTTTTCGCCCTCGATATCCTTCAAGTTGGCGGACCACACAAAGCCAACCATTCTTGATCCAGGCGTGAAGCGTGTTCTTCGGCATATCCAGTTCCCGGGCTAAACCAGCCACCAGCCATTCGTTTTCCTTCAGCAGCCCGTCCGGGACTTGGGCCTGCGAGCCAGGCTTGTTCTCATGCCGTCGCAGTAGCCTACTGAGTACATCGCTGCAGAACTTCTGCGAGATGGCGCGATGTTCGTTTTCGTGAAAGGAACGGATCCCGACGCAATCTTGCTCATCGAATCGCGAGCGAGTGTCAGCGGACAACACGAGTGGCAGTACGCGCTGGTCCGCTTCAATAGCAACTGTTCGCTGAAGGCGAAGTTTGAGGGCGCTGTAGTCTGGCGAGTTGCCAAGATCTCTGGTCGACAGATCACCGATCCGACGGAACCCTATTTTACCAAACGCGGTGAATTGGAATCGCCCATCGGCCAATGAGCCAGTTCTCTGTAGGCCGGCTTGTCCCAAGTCGGCGATCCAGGAACTGGCCGGGTTGGGAACTGGCCGGCCTACGGTGGAATCGGAAAACACTCTGACAGTTCAGTCATGGCCCATTCCTGCTAGAATAACCGTCGAACGTCCATTGGTCTTGTCAGGAACAAACGATGCTTCGATCATTCGGTTTCATTGCCATCGGGCTGTTGGTTGCGCCCGATGTCCCAGCTCAAATCAAGCTGCCCACGGTGGATGAGGCATTGGAGCTTTCGTCCCAAACGGGCCGGCCCATTTTTGCCATGGCTGGCCAGGAAACGTGACCGCCGTGTGCGGCGTTGCTGGACCGGTTGGAAAACGACCGGTCGCTAGCGCGGTTCGCGGGACAGTTTGTTCCGCTCAAAATTGTCACCGATAACAATCCGCAGTGGCGTAAGTGGACGCGGATGTACCCGGTCGACGGCAACGGCATCCCCAGGCTTTATGTGATTCGTGCCGACGGCGAAAAGCTGTACGCCTCGGTCGGTTCGCTCTCGGGTGACAAGCTTCCGCAAATGATGCAGGCGACGCTTCAACAAGCTGGTCGGCCGTTCAGTGACGCCGACGTAGCGTTGTTGAAAAACGCGGTGAGCGGCGCAAAATCGATGCTCGATCAAGGGAATCATTTGGGCGCGGCCGCTGCACTGTTTGCGGTCACCAAATTCGGTTCGCCCGATGACCTGGGCAGCTTCGCAGAACCGGCGATCACTGCTGGCCAGCTTTATCAGCAACTCCTGTCGGCGATCGAGGCACAAGTGGAAGATGCGGAAACAAAGCTGTCGGTGACGACCGAAGACACCGATCCTTTGGACGACGTCATCGCGATCTACGAAGCGGAGGCGTCCTACAAGCTGTTCCCCAAGCTGAAGTCCAAAGCCAGTACGTTGACACGCAACTTGAAGAAACAATCGGACTATGCGGAAACGCTCAGTCAAGCCGACAGTCTGGTGAAGGCTCGCCTGATGGCGTCGTCGGCCAATCCGCGGCTTCGCAGCCGTGCTCCGGCGGCGTACACGTCCGTCATTCGCCGCTTTCCGGGCACGCGCGTCGACGAAATGGCACGAGCGGAACTGGCGGAGATTCAGCCGGAAGCCAAAATCTTGCAAACCAAATCGGAGACGCCCGAACCGACCGCAGCGTTTCGCAAGTGGACGGCGCGGAACGGCAACTTTTCAGTCACCGCAAAATACCTGCAACAGGCTGCCGGCAAAGTGCAGCTGCAGAAACAGGACGGAAAAAAGATCGTCGTCGATATTTCGATGCTCAGCGACGAAGATCAAGCTTATTTGAAAGCGCAGTGAGTTTCCCAAAGGCGAGTTGATGAAATGGCGTTGCGACCTGTTTTCGTATGGCTGGCGATGCTGGTCGGGTTTTCTTTTACCACCTTGATCGCCGAGGAACCCCTTCTTTTTGACACGTTTGACTCTTCGGAGCCGGGTAGTTCCGTTCTGCAAGACGCCAGTTGGAGGGGCTTGGAGGGTTTTCGAGGTGATTCGAAGCCGATCGCTTTGCTGCGTGAGTCGGTGGGATTGGATGGGTCAACCGGTCTGGCGATTTCGCATACCGAGTCCTACCGGACCGACAACTGGGGTCTAAGAAGACAACTACCAAAGCCCGTCTCCGATGGTGTTGTCTGGGTTCAGTGCGCGGTCAAGTTTCCGGAAAAGTGGCAGGGCGGACTGTTCTTCGACATGCGTGGCGAGAAGCCGAATCAGGTCATTGCTCGAATCGCGGCCGCGCCCTTCAGGGCGAAAGATTCAGAAGTGGAACAGTTGCGTTGGCACTCGATCTTTACCCGTGCTTACTGGCGGCTGTACACCAAGACACCTATCGACCGCGGCTGGCATACGTTGACCGCTCGTCTCGATTTTCACCGTGGAACCTATGCCTGTTGGGCCGATGATCAGACGCTTGGCGAAGAACTTCCCGTCGCAAGCCAAGCACCGCTGACACAACTGCACGTTGGCATCGCGGGAACTGCTAACGATCCGGCTGTGATCGACAATTTGACCGTCAGTCGCGACGCGCCCGAAGGTTTCATGGATCCTGCACTGCTGCCGGCGCCCGAAGATGATTTGATCTTTCGTTTTGCGGCGATCGGCGATCCGCAGCTCGGTTTTACTTCGATCGAAACCGACAAAGCAAGGTTCGCCCACGCGACGCAACAGATCAATCGCGCAGGTGCGGATCTGACATTGATGCTGGGCGACATGGTGCATGTCAAAACAGACTTCGATGCATACGAAGCGATGAAGAAATTGGTCAAGGGATTTGACAAGCCCTACCACTATGTGCGTGGAAACCACGAGATCCCCGAATTGTTTTTGCGGTACTTTTATCGCGACCTGCATTATTCCGTCGTTCACGGGGGTGTTCGTTTCGTCATCATTGACGCCGAAGGTAACCATGTTGGGATGAGCGAGAAACAACTCGACTGGATCGAATCCGAGTTCATTGCCGCCGAAAAAGGGGGAGAAGAAATCGTCATCGCTCTGCATGTCTCACCTTGGCAGAACAACGAGCGTGGTCAAGGCAAGTACAATCAGATCGGCAAGGGCCGCGAGCGACTACGAGAGTTGATGAAGCGGCACAAAGTGTTGCTCAGTCTCAGCGGCCACTATCATCGCGCGTTGTGGCACGCTCGCGAAGAGGAAACGCATTACCTGACACTGGGAGGCACGGCATTGGTGAAAGGGGGTTCCACCGGATGGTGCAGCTTCGACGTTTACCCGGATCGCATCGTCGTCCACCAAAAGCCGCTATTTTTCGCCTACGAGACAAAGGACGCTGAGAAAATTCACACGGCCAACGGTTGGCTTCACTACGCCAAGATGAAGAAGGATCATCCTTACATTCAGCAAGGCCCGTTGACCATCAAGCGACATCGGCCCCAGGCCGCCAATTCGGCCGCGCGGCCTTCACTTTGAGACATCAAAGCAGGCCAGTTTTCGTTCTCGACCGCTCCGGCAATAGAGTTTGCCGTTGGCCAATACGGGAACGGTCCAGTCTTTGCCGAGCCGACGGAACGGCTTGGTCATGGCAAGCAGTTTCGGCCCCTCGTCGGTCAGTTCTGCAACGATCAGGCTGCCGGAGTCGTTGAAGACGATCAACCGGTCGCCAGCAATCATCAGCTTCGCTCCTTTTGCCAAGGTGCCGCGACTCCTGGCTCCGATCTCGTAGGTCGACCACTTCTGTTTGCCGGACGCGATGTCGTAGCAATACAAAGCTCCAGCCTTGCTCCCTTCAGCGGCGGGACCCTGATCGAGAGCGATGACACAGTCGCGCCATACGACCGGACTGTGCCACCAGTGTGCCAGTTGCATCGATTTCCAAAGCTCCTTCACTGTTGCATTGTTGATTTCAATGCAGGCCGAGAATCCGCGGCCGTGATCGGGATGAAAAGGAAAGAAAACTCGGTTGCCAACCACGATCGGCGACGCCGCGACGGCTCCCCGCTGTGCGTTTTCGATCCCCTGTTTGATGAAGTCGTATTTCCACTGCGTTTGACCTGTCTTGGGATCGAGTCCCACGACCGACAGCCCAGGCAGGTAAACCAGGCAGGGCTTTCCGTCGACGTTGCGATAAACCGGTGTCGACCAGAATCCCCCCAGTCCCCCGCGGCGCGTTTCGTGGAACGCTCGCCAAATCTCTTTCCCCGTCTCTTTGTGCAGCGCAATGATGGACGCATCGGGAAGCCGAGCCAGCACGATGACCAGGTCATCGACGATAACTGGCGACGAGTTGTGATCGTACTGCGGATGCCGAACATCCAGCTCCTTCATCAACTCGCGGCTCCACAGGATCGAGCCTTCCTGGGCGTCGAAGCAAAAGAGCTGGGCATCGCCGCTGTAGGTATAGACCTTGCCTTGATGAACCGTCGGAGTCGTGTTGGTGCCCGCGCGACGCGTTGCGGTTTTTTCCTTTCGCGGCGGTCGAGCGTACGAGTGTTTCCAGACGACTTTGCCCGAATCGGTGTCAAGGCAGTACACCGTGTCGGTTTCATCCGCCTGGCCGCTGGTTCCAATCGTGTACAGCCGCCGGCCGACGACCGAGACGGCGCTATTGCCGCTACCGACGTTGAATTCCCAAAGCCGTTTGGGGCCAGCGTCGTCCCAGTCGTGTGACCAGTTGCGTTCAAGCGAAACGCCATCTTGGTTGGGGCCTCGCCACTGCGGCCAATCCTCCGCGGTAGCGCAGTGGCAGGAAAAGAGGAAGCCGCTGAAGTACAGGGCCCACCGAGAGAGACCGCACCCATCGGCGCTTCGGTAGACGTTTCGCTTGGGGTGGGAGGTCATGTTTGATTTCATGAAAGGATTTCACCCAACGGACCGGGCTTGTCGACTTCCTTCGTGGTTCCTTCCAGATTGAAGTGTTCGCGCGGTTTGCCCGCCGCATGCAGTAGGGAACAATACAGAGCATTGATCGAGCGATTTCCGTGATCTCCGAACGCGGGATACTCGATGAATCTTTCGCAGCGAAGTCGTCCACCGAGATTGCCAACGAGCACAAACGGCCATTCGTTGCCGGTGGAGTGATGGGTTTCGGCCGCATCGGACGTGTAAACGATGACGGTGTTGTCCATCATCGTTCCGGCCCCTTCCGGTACCGCTTCCAGTCGCTTGACTAGACCGGCGATGAACTCCAGGTGTTGTTTTCGCAGCAGCGTGTACAGCTGGCGGTAGTCGCGATCACCTTCCCCTTCCCGATGGCCGACCTGATGCAAGCCGATGTTCACGCCCATGCCTCGCATGTTGCCGTTCGGATTGCACAGTCCCGAACAGATCGTGACCACGTTGGTCAGACCAGCGATCAGCGACGTCGCGGCCAGTTCAAACTGCGTTTGGAGGCGTTCCTTCTCGTTTGTCGAAGTGAACTTGTCTGTTCGTGGCGGCAGGTGACCACGAAGCTGCTCCCGTTTGCGGCTCATCATCTCGGCCGCCCGCATCGCGTTGCTGATCAGCAACTCGGTTTCCGCTTCTCCGATCCAGTAAAGCGCCGAGTAATCCTTGAAGCCGTTGCCTTCGATTCCCCAAGGAGTGGAATAGAGGCTCTCGCGCCGGAAAGGATGATGAAAATGTTCTCGCGACGCATGTTCGATGAACGTTTCATAGATCGACGGACGTACCCGCCAGATGCGTGCGTGTGTGGCAGGCACCGCCTGACTGTCAGTGGCAAACAACAGCTCATGCGGCACGTGGTTGCCGTTCTCCGGATAAATCATCTCCTGAGCCGGTAGTCCAGCCGCGGCGCTGCTCAGTGTTTCACGTATCCAGCGAATGACCGGCGTTGCATCGTCCCGGCCCGGTTGTTGCTGATCTTCCGGCGGCATCGTGCCGTCAACCAGTTGCGTCAACACCGCCTCCCAAATTTTGGTTTCCGACGGGCCGATTTTCGATGTCATTTTGTGAAGGCTCAAACGAGCCTCCGAATTTTTGGGCCCGTGACACCGCACACAGTGTTGCTTCAGGAAGGGGACGATCGTTGAGTCGAATGAATCGTCGGCAGATGCACTGTGATGGCATGCCGTCGCGAGCAGGAAGCAAGTCAGAAAAGAAATGTGTCTGATCATGGTTGCCTCGCTACTTCACCGTGATCGCTCTCGGTTACGCACTTTTTGATTTGTTTGGATGTTTCGATTCCCACTCGTGCACATCCGTCGACTCGATCATCTGCATCAGCAGCGACCTTGTCTGCTGCACCTGTCGGTCGGACATTTCGGCATGCAATACGGAACGAACTTCATCGCGCATGGCACACATCTTCTTCTCCAGACGCCAAGCGCGCTGGGTGAGCATGACACGCACAGCGCGTCGGTCACGCTCATCCCTGCTCAGCTTGACCAGACCATTCTTTTCCATCCGCTTGATCGTGTTGGTCAGGGTCGAAGGTGCCAGCTTGACCCGTTCGCCGACGTCACTGATCGTGCAATCGTCTTGTTCGTAGAGCGCATAAAGAATCGGCCCCATGCCAGCCTGCACCCACTGATCCAACTCGTGTTCGACCAGCAAGCGATCAAGCAGACTGCGAAGATTGTAAAACGCCCGCAATATCAGAAAGCTGACATCGGTCGCCCCCGTCTCTGCTGCCGGCCTGCCCTTGCTCATGAACCCTCCATTTACTTTTGCACAATACTATTGGCTCAATATACCATGGCCGACTGGCACGTCAAACGGAAATCGGGGCGGCCGATGAGTGCACCTCTCGGGTTTTGATTGGTACGGCGTTTGACAGAGGTACCGACGAAAATCCTGGTCAATGAAGGGTTTTCGCTTCGATCTCTGCCGGTGAAGCGACCAGGATTCGTTCTTCGGGGACGGTCGTGCTACGAACACCCAGGACGTCGGCGATTTCTCCGAAATCGCATCGCGTAGCCAGTTCGGAGAACTGGCCGACAGGCTTTTTGCAAGCAACCCTCGCAGTTGAGCCGGACGCTCTCAAACGACTGCACCTTCGGTGCGGAAGAAGGAGGCCCGACTGACTCAGGACCAGCCGACACTCTTCTTTTGGGGTTTCAGCGATCCGGGTAGAACGCCAGGCGACTCTCGTCTGCTTGGGTGGGCTGAATTTGGCTGGTTGTGTTGATGTTTGCGTAGTCTTTGCCGTTGATGCTGCGGACCACCGAGCGCATCCAAGCATCCAGTTCTTTCCGCATGCGATCGAGTCGACCTTTTTGTTCAGGGTCGCCCGCGCGATCGTTCGTTTCCATTGGATCGTCCGCGAGGTTGTATAGCTCATATTTCTTGCCGTTGATGCGATGAAGCTTCCATGGCCAATCGTTCCACGCGGCGTGGCCTTGGGAGGTGTCTTCGGCAAACTGCGGGAATTCATCGACGTCTTTGCGGATTCGATGTTCGTCATGAAAGGATTGTGTTGTCAGCGATGTCCATGCTGCGAAGTTCGCGGCGAAGTCGTCCAAGTTGTTGGTTGAGCAGAGTGATCTCGCGATAGTAGCCAGCCAGTTTTTTGCCGTCGTAAAGTGACGGGCCATCGGGCACTTCCTGATGCGGGTCGTGTGGCGACGGAAACCAGACGACCATGAACATCGGTCGATCGCCTTCCTTGTGTTTGCTCAGGAACGCGAGGGCGTCATCCATCGCGAGGGCGGAACCTTTCCCCTGGCGGTGTTCAATTTTTCCATTGCGACTGAGGTAGGGATCGTTGTCGTAAAAATTCAACCCAATGACCCATTCGTCGAATCCCATGCCGCTCGGGTTGCAGGGCGAGTCGGGTTGTCCTGAACCCAGATGGACTTTGCCGAAGATTCCGGTGACATAGCCAGCCTCTTTGAGTGATTCGGCGATGGTCTGCTCATGGGGACGCATGTATCGCCCGTGATTGGGCACTTTGGTTCGTATCGGATTGCGCCCCGTCATGACGCTGGCACGCGTTGGCGAACACACGGGAGCAGCGGCGTAGAAGCGATCAAACACGAAGCCATCACTGGCCATCGCATCCAATTCTGGAGTTTGGACAAAGGCGTGGCCGTTGTAGCCAACATCGCCCCAACCCTGGTCGTCCGCCATGACAAGGATGATGTTTGGTTTCTTGTTTGTCTCGTTGCGTGCTTTCGCTTCATCGGCGCGCAGCAGTTGAGCAGGCAGCAACAGGAGTGAAAGGCCAGCTAGGATCTTCTTGGTGGTCGACATCGATGGTTTCTTCCCTCAATAGTTGCGTTCAACGCGTTAAGCAACCAGCTCACATTGACCTTGTTGTGAAGACAACCGTCCTGCATGATTGCGACGTCGATAAGCTTCGATTTCGTTTCCATCTTGAATCACCCGAGGATCGGCCGGATTACCTTTCCGGCAACATCGGTAAGACGGAAGCGTCGCCCGTTGTAGACGTACGTTAGCTCTTCGTGGTCAAGGCCAAGTTGGTGCAGGATGGTTGCGTGGAGGTCGTTGACGTGCACCTTGTCGACAGCGGCGTGATGACCGATTTCATCGGACTCGCCGTAGCTGACACCGCCCTTCGTCCCGCCACCTGCCATCCACGTTGTGAAACAATGTGGGTTGTGATCGCGGCCAGGTTTCTGAGACTTTTGCGACAGCGGAAGCCGGCCAAACTCTCCACCCCAAATCACAAGCGTCTCCTCCAGCAACCCGCGTTGTTGCAAGTCGGTCAGAAGCCCCGCGATGGGAGTATCGGTTTCGCCGGCGAATTGGCTGTGGTTGCCTTGAATGTCTTTGTGCCCATCCCAGCTGCGCTGATTCTCCATCCCGCCAGAATAAATCTGAACGAAACGGACGCCGCGTTCGACCATTCGACGTGCGGTCAAACATTGACGGGCAAAGTGGTCACATTGTTCTTCGCCCAGACCGTACAGCTTCTTGATGTATTCGGGTTCACGGTCCACATCAAAGGCTTCTGGGCCGGCGTTCTGCATCCGGTAAGCGAGTTCAAAGCTCTTGATTCGCGCTTCCAGTTCCAACTCACCAGCATGACTTTCGCTGTGTTGTTGATTGAGTCGCTTCAGCAACGCAAGCTGGCGTTGTTGTTGGACGTCGTTCATGTGGGAAGGGCGATTGAGATTGTCAATCGGATCGCCTTTGGGTTTTAGCCACGTGCCCTGATAAACGCTGGGTAGGAAACCGGCGCCCCAGTTCGCCGCTGATCCCTTGGGCAGGCCGCGGTCGAGCGGATCGGACATCACCACAAATGCGGGAAGGTCACGACTTTCGCTGCCAAGCCCGTAAGTCACCCACGAGCCAACGCACGGCAGCCCCATCCGAGGTTGGCCCGAATTCATCATGAACAACGCCGGGCTATGATTGTTGCTCTCGGTGTGCCCGGAATGAACGAAAGCCATTTTGTCGACGTGCTCGCCCAGTTTGGGAAACAGCGACGAGACCATCTTGCCGCACTCGCCGCGCGGAGTGAACTGGAATGGAGACTTCATCAAGGGGCCAACGGCATTGGCGAAAAAACCCGTTTGCTTGTCGAACCCCTCGAGCTCTTTGCCATCCATCTTCTCCAACTTGGGCTTGTAGTCCCAAGTATCAACGTGACTTGGGCCACCGTTGATAAACAGCCAGATGACCGCTTTGGCCTTGCCATCAAAGTGGGCCCGCTTCGCCGCGAGAGGATCTGCAGTTTCGGAGGCAAGCAAGCCTTCTTGGGCTAGCAACGACGCGAGTCCCAGGCTACCGAAACCGGCACCGGCTGATTGAAGAAGTTGACGACGCGTGAGTTGAAATGGATGGTTCATGGTAGATAAATGAATTCGTTAAGCCCAAAGACGATTTGGCAGAGATCAGTCAAAGCAAGTTGCCTGCCGTCCGCCCCACCCAGATTCGATGATTCCGCATAAGAAGCTGCCTGATGTTCAACAAAGCTGCGGTTCTCCTTCAGCTCGGATGGGTTTGGTTCCCGTCCCAACGCACGGCGATAGATGTGACGAATCGCGTCATCGGTGTCTTGTTCTCGCACGCTTTCGGCAAAGGCTGATGCCCATTGCACGACCTGCGGGTTGTTCATGACTAGCAGTGCCTGAGGCGCGATCGTCGTGCTGGGGCGGCTACCCTGGCTGGAAAGCGGTTCCGGCTGATCGAAGATCTGCATCATCGGAACGAGTCGGCTGCGTTTGATCATGAAGTAAATGCTGCGGCGACGGTGATTCGGGTCGAGTGTCCCAGGACCGAATCGTTTCGTGTCGAGCATGCCGGAAGCGGCCAGCATGGAATCACGCACGATTTCCGCTTCAAGTCGTCGCCTCGGAAACCGCCACAACCATTTGTTCTCCGGATCAATCTTGGATTTCTCTGACGAAGGCGAGTTGCTCTGCAACCACGTGGCGCTGAGCAGGATCTCACGATGCAGCGCTTTGATGCTCCAGTCGTTGGCGATCAATTGCCGGGCAAGGAAGTCAAGCAACTGCGGATGAGTTGGAGGAGAGCCCTGCAGCCCAAAATCGTTTGGCGTGGTCACGATGCCATGACCGAAGTGATGATGCCAAATTCGATTCGCGATCACTCGGGCGAGCAGATGCCCAGCGCCGTGTTCGGTGTCGGTGATCCAATTCGCCATTCCGGTTCGGCGATAGCTCGTGCGAGTCCAGTTGGGCGGCGGTGTTTGTTGCCAATGGGCGCTTGTTTTTCCGCTTTGCATCAAGACTTGTAGGAATCCCGATTTTGCGATCCCCTTTTTCTGGTTGGGATCACCACGACCAAGGAAATGCGTCTCGGGATAAAAGTGGGGAAACCCACGTCCGTCGGCGTGATGTTTGGTTGGTGCAAAACCTTCGCTAGATACCTGCACCTTCACCTTGTTCGGTTGTGGCTTCTGCGCAAGTGAGGATTGCACGGCTTGGTCCAGCTTCTTCCAGCCCGGATCTTGCGACGCGAAGATCGAAAAAAGGGTTTCGCGGTGTGCGGGTTTCAACGCGCCGCTTTCCAGCGCGGCGAGCGCCTTGCTCAACGCCTCCGATCGCCCATCGTCCACCACGACTGGAGGATCCGCTGAGCCGCTGACCGACAGACGAAATCGCCCCATGCTGTGCTGAGCATTATTGGAAAAGGTAAGCTGGAATTCGAGCCGGATCTCCTTTTCGACTTCAAGCGGCGTTTCCAACTCAAACACGGCGGCTTGATTCTTGCCGATGCCTCCGAAGTCAACTGCCCAGCCGGTGCCGGTTGGGTCCTGATCGATTGCGGACGCGACCGAAAGGCTGCCTTCATTTTGTTGGTGTGTCGCTTTCGCCGAGACCAGTTTGATTTGTTTTCGAATGGGATTCTCACCCGGCGGCGTTGAAAAGAGCTTCAAATTGCTGAGCGCGAAATTGCCGTTGCTCGCTCGACCGGGCCCCAACCGCTTCATCGACTCGTCTGTCAACGCTTCGATTCTGATGAAACGAATGGGACTGGACGCGGTCTTCGATTTGATCGTGTACGTTTCTTTGCTAGGTGGTTTTCCGCTTGCCAGAATCGAGCCATCTGGTTGAGGTGTCAGCGTCGTGGCGTTCTGACTAGAGGTTGAATCGGAAACATCGAGAACCGTCCACTCGCTTTTTGCGATTGCAGAACGAGCATCCTTTTCGAGCCATGTCTCAAATCGTGCCGTGAATTCGGGGCGATTTTGATAGCTGGCACGAGCGGCGACACGGCCATCGTGATCGGCTTTCCATTCCGCCAGTTTGGCTTGGTGAACTTGGCGATCGAGTTGGATATCGATTTCGCTGCGAATGGTCGTGGTAAAGGTTGAGACAAACCGGTAGTAGTCGGTCGATGGAATCGGATCAAACTTGTGGTCATGGCATCTTGCGCAGCCAACGGTCAGCCCAAGCATTGCCGTTCCAATTGTCGCCGCCATGTCGTCGAGTTCGTCGTAGCGAGCACTTTCGAATTCTTTCTCGGTCAACTGAGTGGGAAACACTCCCGCTCCCAAAAAGCCGGTCGCCATCATGGCGAGTGGTTCATCGGGAGCGATTTCGTCTCCGGCAATCTGCCAGCGAACAAATTGGTCCCATGGCATGTCAGCATTTAGCGCCTTGATCACAAAGTCGCGATAGTGATAGGCGAACTTGCGGTCATAGTCTTGTTCGAAACCATGGCTTTCGGCAAACCGCGCAGCGTCCAGCCAATGCCTGGCCCAACGTTCGCCGTAGTGTGGGCTGTCGAGCAACTCGTCGACCAGATCCTCGTGCGAAGATTCCAACGCTGCGTCCATCTGCTCTGGCGTCGGAGGCAACCCAATCAAATCCAGATAGGTTCTGCGAACGCGGGTCCGGTCGTCGGCCGGTGGATTGGGCTTGAGACTGTTTTGCATTAGCCTGGCGAGCACAAAGCGATCGGAATCGGTTTGCGCCCAGCCACTGCCGTCAGTCGGTGGTTCCGTCTCGGACAACTCACGAAACGACCAGAATTCGCGGTCGCTTTCAGTGACTTGCATCTCGGCCGGTTCCGAGCCTGCTTTCTCAATCAGCGGTTTGTCGTAGGGTGCTCCAAGTTCTATCCAGCGTTTCAGGTCAGCGATCAACGGCTCCGGAAGCTTGTCGCCCGACGGCGGCATGTTGGGCTCCTCTTCATGCCGTACTAGCCCCAAGAGATAACTGGATTCCGGGTCCTTGAGATCCACGTGTCCCGAATCGATCAACGACTCTCTCGATGAGATGTCGAAATCGGCACGCACTTTCTCGCCACCATGGCATTTCAGGCAATGGACCGAGAGTGCATGACGAATGGAATTTCGGAACAACTCTGTTCCAAGCTTCATTCGCTGCTCGTGATCAGGACGTACTTGCTGCGGAGACTCAATGGCGCGCACCGTGCCTGAAACCAGGACCAAAGCAAGCAACGAAGTGAGTGTTTTGAAGTTCATTGTGGCGGTCGGTTCAACGCGGTTGATACAAGTCTCTTGGGTAGACAGTGTAATGTGGAATCATCCAGATGTTCCACGACGGACGGCGATGCAGCGAAGACAACCGCGAAAGATGCAAAATACGCGAAAGTATTCATGTTCAGAGATAGGCGAATCCAGATGTTCTTTTCGCCAATTTCGTATCTTTCGCGGTTGTTCAAAACGAGCCTCCTCTTCCTATGTTTTTCGGTCACGAACGATTCTCTCCCACTCAACTTTTGGGTAATGGCCGAAATTGACCAGTAATCCGAGTTTGTACCCAGTTGCTTTCAAGTAGTTGTGAACCTGTGCCCGATGCTCATCTGCAAGGTTGGAGACCGCTTTGATTTCCACAATGATCTTTTCAAAGCAGACAAAGTCAGGTTTGTACGTTTGCTGAAGTTGTCGACCTTTGTAGTCGAGAGACAGCTCTACCTGTTCGGCGAACGGAATGCTCTGGATAGCCAATTCGAGCGACAAGCATTCTTGATAGACCGGTTCGACGAACCCACAGCCTTTCTCTTTGTAAACCTCGAAGCATGCTCCCATGATCCGATAACACTCGTCTTTGTAAAAAACGTCCACTGCCACGCTCCGTAATACAACCGCGAAAGATGCAAAATACGCGAAAAGGATTGTCGCAGGATTACGCCATCTTCATTTCTAACTTTCGCCAATTTCGTATCTTTCGCGGTTGTCTCCATTCTTAGTCGGGCAGCGTCATCAACTCGCAGTTCCTGCTCGTTGACGCCACCTGGGAACTGGGAAAGATGCCTGTGGTCAACCAGGTAACGAAGCGAGTGCATTGCTGAGGTACCACTCGTCCAGCCCAGTAGAGGAAGCGTCCTTGGCGATATATCGCCCCCACTCCTCGTGAAACGATCGTAACGACGGCCTGACCGGGAACGTGAATCGATCGTCGGGCTGACCAGACTTGGGTTGTGGCTTGGAATCGAACTCGGAGGTATCAGGAGCATTGTCCCCTTGCGCCGTCATCTTAGGAGAGCCTCATCGCAGTGTCGCCATCGGCTCCGACAATACGTTGCTGTTCCCGCGAGCGATACATATCATATCCCGCCTTCGGGTTGATACTTTGCTGGCGATCCCGATGTAGGTACCAGTTCAACTCTCAACCCCACGTCACCTCGTTGGGTACGATCGATCGCAAAGGTCAATGTTCTCCGGCCTTTCGCAAGTTCGATTGTGCCCAGCGGATTGGGGATCTCATTTCCATCGATCCAAACTCGAAGCCCCGTATGGCTGTTGAGCGAGAATTTTACGGGTCCGGCAACTTGCACGATCAGGTTTCCCTGGACGAACACGCGATCCCCGGTTGGAAAATCCTCGCTGGGCAGTTCTCCACTGACCTTGCTATAGGCCGGGATCCACGGCGCGTCTTCGCCCGGAGCCTTGTCGCTTGTTGGAATTGCCACGACGCGCCATTTTCGAATCACGGGGCTTTCGTTGTTGGCATAGTCTCCTGGCTTTCCTAGAACCGACACAAACTTGGCGAGGTCGAGAAACTCTTGACGGCTGCTCAGTTGATCCGCCAATCCGGAAGGCATCGCCGACGCCGCTCCTCTCTCTGCAACGATCTCATCCACCGCAAGCCTCACTTCCTTGCCCGCGAGCGCCGCATCCCGAACTACAATTTCCTTTTCACTTTTGAAGGTGACGATCCCCTTCTGGATTGTCCCGTCATCAAGCACAAACATCCGGTTCTCGTAGTGCTCTGCGATCGCCTTATCGGGCTGGAGAATCGACTCGATGATGTATCCGGTCTTTGCCGCTGCGCCGACCGCGACCAGGTTTGGGCCGATCGGTGAACCGGCGGGACCAATTGCATGACAGCTCATGCATGAGAGAGCTTTGCGCCGATAAACCATCTCGCCTCTGGCTGCGTCTCCGAATTCTTCGACGTCGTTGGAAAGCTTGTTCTGGTCTTCGTGCATCAGCAAAGTGCTAAGCGACTGGGAGCCTGACAAAGGTTGAAACATCGGCACAAGCTCCTTAGGAAGCATGCCGGAATCGCGATGAAACGCACTGACGCCGGTCATGACCGTTGGATGAATCTCGACACCCTGTAAGGCTTGGGCCAGCAGCTTGCCGCCTTTTCGGTGCTTGATGATCGCACGAATGAGCGGCACAGGATTGGTCTGGCCAGGGTCGTCGGCCAGCAATTGGGCGGCCAGGGGCACGCCACCGTCCAAGTCAGTGGTGATCAATCCGGTAAGCGCGGCGTAGCGGGATTCAGGATCACCTTCCTTGGAGATACTGACCAGTGTTTCAAGTCCATCTTTCCCACCGACTCTTGCAAGAGCAACTGCGGCCGATCGCCGTAGCCCAGGTTGTCGCTCGGCATCAGACACAATATCGGTCAGCACACCGGCGGATTTGGGGACGCCCCAAATACCAAGATTGTCAGCGGCGAGAACCGCGACCGCGTCGTTTTCATTTTGGAGTAATCTCCTCAGCCCCTGCATTCGCCGCGGCAGTAACCTCGAACGATGAGAGCGAGCCAGTCCCTTCATCGTTTCCAACAGCGCGATCGCGGCGTCGGGAGACCTGATTCCGTTTCTGTTGGTGAGCGCGGAAACAACTTGTTGCAGGTCCGTCTCGGTACCAACCGTTTTCAGCTGTTCACAGACCCCGGCGATCTCCTTTTCGCTTGGAGAGTTCTGGCTTAAGAAGTCTGCGAGCCTCGCTTCGAATCCGATTCCCGCCTCTTGTTCTGCGAATGCTCGGTGAGACTCTTTCTCGAATCGAAGCGTTCCAGCCTCGAGTGCCGGACGCCAATACTTTTCCAGAGCTTTTCTTGTTTGCGGAAGCGCCTGATTGAGAAAGGAATCGTTCGCATGATCGACGGAATTCAGGGCTGCCGCATATGCCTCTGCTTTGGGGATGTATCCCGCAGAGAGGACTGCTTCCATTCGTGTTCGCGGGAAGGGATCGCCGCATGCTTTCGCGATCATTCCAATTGGGTCGGACAGTTCGTTGTGCCAATAGCGAATGATTCGAGCTCCAGCAGAGCGAGCATGGCCATCTTTGGCATTCAAGACAAGGCGAAGAATCTTTTCGCTGGGGCGTTCCACATTTTGGCAAGCCCACATCGCTTCGACGAGATGGTGGTCGTATGCCGGCGCGTCAGGATCAAGATCTTCGACCCAGTTCTCAAGTGCAACAAACACTTCGTCAGCATCCCGTTCGCTCAGTTCCTTTCTCGCCTGGTGGCGTGTCCATGCTTCGGGGCTCTTCAAATGCTCGACAAGGTTGGAAAGGGAGGTGCCATGCAGCTTCGGTTTTTCCACGAGCGGGCGATCTTTATGCGTGATCCGCCAGATTCGTCCGTGCTCGTGATCGCGACGCGGATCGCGAAAATCGTGTTGCGCGTGATTGATGATTGAGTTGTACCAATCCGCAACGTAAACCGCGCCATCCGGACCGATCTTCACGTCGACCGGGCGGAAGTTTGGGTGTTTAGATGATATCAACGGCTGAAGCACATTGGCGCTGAATCCGGCACCCTGTTCGATCAACTCATAGCGGATGATTGTCCGGCTTTTGAAACGCCCACTGAGAAGATTTCCACGAATGTCGTCGCCGACGTGCGTGCCCGTGGCGAGATCACCGCCACATTGCTTCTCGGTGCTAATCAACGGAGGGATTCGAATCTTCTCACCACTGTTTCCTGTCGCTGGAGAGAGATACATGATTCGCGGGTTGTTGACCATGAACGACTGGCCCCATTCATCAAAAACATGCCCCCATGGATTGCCACCTGTGCCTGTGCAAAAGACTCGCAGCTGCTGGGTCCGCGGGTTGAACTGATAAACGCCGCCGTTGAAATTTCTCACCACTCCATGCTGCGTTTCGACTTGGGAATGAAGAAAGATCCCTTCTTGGAAATAGATCCAACCACCCGGTCCTCGACGCCACGCGCTGATCGAATGGTGGCTGTCCTCGATCCCGAAACCGGTCAGAACCAACTCCTTCACATCTGCGACGTCGTCGCCGCTGGTATCTTTCAGGAAGAACACATCCGGTGACTGGGCGACGTAGCAACCGCCATTGGCCAGTTCCAATCCAGTTGGAAGGTACAGACCATCTGCGAAAACAGTCGACTTGTCCGCCATGCCGTCATCATCCGTGTCTTCCAGAATGATGATCTTGTCGTTAGCAACGTCGCCGGGCTTGAGTTGTGGATAGGCCCACGAGCAAGCGACCCAGAGTCGACCTCTTGAATCCCAGTGCATGTGAACAGGGTTGGCTAACATGGGATCCGAAGCGAACAGGTTGACTTGGTAACCCGGCAGAAGCTCAAAATTCTCGAGCTGCGACTTTGGATCGTGATTGTTCATCAAGTCCAGGTTGGCGCCTTCAAGGTTCTTGGCTTTGATCCCGGTTGCGTCTTGAGCCACCGCGATCCCCGCGAGCGCTGCTAACAGAAAAGCACAACCGATCGCGGTGAGAACGAACCTGCACGCGAAACGCATTTGCAGGCAGGGTGGATGGAGGAGATCTGTCATTGGTTATTTGTCAATCGTCATTTGTCATGTGCAACACGCACAACACGCCACAGTCGAGTCTTGAGCTCGATCCCGTTTCGTAGAGCCGCGTCGCTCCGGTTCGCGAGGTTGTTGAATTCGATGACTTCCTTTGGCAACGCTCTTCCGCTAGGTGAAGTCCTTCGTTCTCCCACGATGTGAACCTGATTGAGCGCCTTCCAGCTGTAGGTGAACTGCAGGTTTTTGTGGTTTACCGCAGCGCGGTACGCCTCCAACGCAACGTGTGTTGGCGACGAATCGATGGGCACTCCTTCGCTCCAGGTCTTCTCATCCGCCGCAGCGACAGGTTTTCCATCCACGGTGAGCCGGTATCTTCCTGGCTTGAGATTCTCAACGACGAGTGTATCGCGATGAAGCTGCAATGGCGGAGGAGGTGTCGCGTCAGTGGGCGGCGCCAGATTTGGAAACGACGTTTCTGTTACCTGAAACGCGAGGCCCGATTCGTTCGCGGAAACATCGAAGATCTTCACTCCACGACTCTCACCAGTCGACGCAGCGGCATCGATGGTGAGTTGCCAGGGGAGAGGACTTGCCGCCGTGTCGCTGTCGATAAGTTGATCGCAGAACGTGCGGCTTATTGCCCAATGTCCATAGGCATTGAGGTGGATGCCGTTCGTTGTCAAGCTTGGCCCCACGGGTTCGTCCATCAAATATCGCGAAGATGAAAACAGATCCACGAAAGGAACTTTTGCGGCAGACGCGACCTCTCGAATTGCGCCTGTGTACGCCTCCAAATCGTGATTCCTTTGTTCCAGTTGTGGGGTCAGTTGCCCAAGGTCTTCGTAGGCAATCGGCGAAACCAAAATCAAACGCACCTCGGACTGGCCGTTGTACTTCTTGCCTGCATGTGACGCGATAAACGAACTTAGTTGGCTCTTGAAGTCATCAAGGCCCTCCTTGCCGTTGAAGGATTCACCCATGCCGAAGCACGCGATGATGACATCTGTCTGGTGCGCAGTGAGGGTCGACTCCTCGCTGGGAAAATTCGTTGGTCGATCGCGAGCACTCAGCATGTCTCCGCCCCAACCGAGATTGCGGATCGAGACAGGATTCTCGCTCCACCGCAGCAGAAGCAGCGTTTCGAGGTATCCGTGGATCCGCAATTGATCGGCGAATGTGTTGCCAACGATTGCAATGCGATCGCCAGGCTGGATCGGCGAATCTGCGCTCGAACTGGAAACAGCGAGCCAACTGAGTAGGAACGCTGCGATGAAAGGGAGGCGTTTCATTCTATTGTGCGCGACTGCAGATCCGGTCACATTGGATTTTGAATGGCAAATGAGAGATGACAGATAACGAAAGACAAATGAATCCCGTCTACTTCCGGGGTTTCTTGTCAACGCGTTGGATATCCCAGGTCGTTATCTTTGCATCAGCACCCGGCACCGGCCGATCGACGGACCAGCAAGCCGCGTTGATCAACATTCGCACAAACGATTCCTCGCCGAAGTCGCCGGGGTGACCGAATGACGTTCCAAACACTTTAGCGCCCCACTCATTTTCCCAAGCCCAGGCAACCACATCGGTCTCGTGAGGTTTCACTTCGACCGTCCCAAACGCCCTCTTGATGGTGCGTTTTCGTCCTTCACCCGATCCGGTTACCAATGGAACGCAGCCTTGCTCAAGACGCGTAAGATAGAGTGTCCCCGGCGACACCCAGTTTGTCTTGGTCACATTCGTCATGATGGGGTGCGCGAGTCCTGCTTTGACAACGGTGATCTGGGTTTCACTGGATTGATGCACGACGTAAGGAGTGCCCAATGCTCGCTGGCCAAAGTCGTTGTTCCACGCGAATCGGGAATGTCCGGAGGGATATTTGAAGGAGTGGTTGGCAGTTCGCAGGCCGATGACCGGCTTGCCGGACTTGAGATAGTCCTCAATCGGCTGCCACTCTTTGTCGGGTAACTTGAGAAAACGCATGAAAAAGATCGCCAGATCAGCCTCGCCCAAAGCTTCGATGCCCGGCAGGACGTTTTCCGTTTTCTTCTCGGGGTTACCCTCACCCATCACGACGGTAGTGCGAAACCCGAATCGCTCCAACTCTTTCGCGAAGACGGGCATCGTCAGTTCAGGCGAATAGTGCAAGGTGCCGACGACCACGACGACGTGCGGTTTGTCGTCTGCGGCTGCGACCGCATTGCCGGAGAGCAAGATGAACAGACAAATGGCGACGACAACGAATTCCGACAAGGTGGGATTGCGACGTAACTTTTCCTGGATCATCAAATTACCCGATGCGAAATGAGCCCTGAGGTGGCGGTTGTGGTACAGAATACTCCTTCCGAATCCAAACTGCATCATGTGAGGAATGGTTAACCCGAAGCGTCAGCGAGGTAATCAGCACTGCCTTGTGACGCCTTGGGTTACCAAGGTGCCACACGCTACTCAGCGGGGGGCTCCGCTTCGCGCTCGTCAAGTTCCATGTCACCCGCGTCTTCCGCCTCCATCTCCAGTACCGCCTTTTCGTAAGCTTCAATTTCACTTAGCGGAACACCTTCTGTCATCGATTTCGGTTCGGGCTTTCCACAGCCCGTTAAGGAAGTAATCGTGACAAACGAGAAAAGGATCAGCAGAGACCAGGACGATGTCTTCATGATTCAGCGAGTTCCAGGTTCATAAAGTCGGACAAAATCAAAGAGTTGTACGCGGTATCGGCGCGACGATCGGCAACAGCGAATTCGAAGGCGAGAGCAAAGCTCAACGCCTCCGAGTATTCGTAGCCGTAAGCGCGACTATTGGTTGAGTTCTTCCTCGATCGTTTCGCTGCTGGCGCGAGTTCCAAGTGCTCCCCAAAGTCCATGGGGACTTTCGCTGCCAGGCACCCGATTGCCTGTGCCATTCAACCAAACATCGCCTTGATTCCGGCTGCCGGCTTCAATCGAATCCGTAATGAAAATCACCGCTCCATCGCCCATCAAGACATGAGCACCACCCGGGTGTCGGCTAGACATGGGTGCGGTGCCTGACAAGTGATTGGAATTGTGTCTTCCGCAGTACACGTCGTTGGGTGGCAAGATCGTGAAACAGCCTGAAAACATCTGGTTGGCATCCGCCCATTTGAATCCACGGGCATGGATTAACCTTGCACCACCATTGAGCCAGAAACGCGGCCTTTCCGGATTGATGAATTGGTCACAAATGCCCGGATCGTCACGGACCGCGCGAATCGTGCCGAGATTGCCGCCCAGTCCCCGACCATCTTCCGGCGGACTTGTCGAGATGTTGTTGTCGCCCAAATCCGTCGCTATTTCTCCCATTGCGATCGTGTTGGCCAAGCCATCGAGACAGTCACGAAAACGGCCGTCGTCATCAAATGGCTTGAAGAAGCCGCGATGAGCCGCATTGGCATGGAGGACGCGATTTGTATTGCGCATCGTACGCTGGTTGTTCCAAGGACCCCACATCGTAAAGTAGTGACTGTCGCCTAAGCAGGCGGCGTAGTTCGTTCGTCCAAGCGCCGGTAATCCGACACCGGGGTCACTCGGACAACGATAGGTTGGAATCTCGAGGGTCCAAGGGATGTACTGGATCGTACCTGGTGTTGGCCCCATGGGAGCCCAAGGGGTGGTGGGGGTACCGACGGGGGCACTGGCGTTGCCGTCTGTTCGCTCAGCGTTCGGCTGGGATATCTGCTCCCAGATCGACTGCTGTTCAACAAACGGCAGAATTCCAACCAGCGTGCTAAGACGTCGGTTGTTGACAAAGAGCGTACCGTTTCCGGCGGCACTTTCTTGCCACCAGGCTCTACCGTGACTGGGGGTAGCGACCGTACCGATACCCTGGGCAGGTATTCGCTTGTACGCCGCGTGATAGTTGTGCATGGCCAAGCCAATCTGCTTGAAATTGTTGCTGCAGCTCATTCGCCGCGCCGCTTCACGTGCGGCTTGCACGGCTGGCAACAGCAACCCAATCAGCACTCCAATGATGGCGATGACAACAAGAAGTTCCACCAACGTAAAACCGCGGTTGTGCTTTGATCGATTCATGCGACTTACCAACGCGAAAATGAGTCCAGAAGTACACCCGGCCGTCATGGCCAACGGACAGGTTTAGTCCCTAATGGGCCGACTATGAGGTAGAATGTACGCCTTCCGCCTCTTGAGTCGTATCCCGTATTTACAGGATAGGAGCCGTGTTTTGGGCCGCTTGAATGAGGTGATATGAACCGATCGTCACGTCTGCGTAGAGGACCATCTCGGTCATGACCCCTGTTCCACGGCTTCTATTGGCTCTCGTTGCAGTGGGTTCGCTTGTGGGTGCAGCGGTGATCTTTGTCACTAGCGCTGCGACGACCAAGCGCGATGCGCCGCTGAAACGACTTTCACTGACAGTATTGGAACGGCATCTGGCGACCATTGATGAACAGTTGTTATTGCTCGCCAAACCCAGCATGCGGACGGGAGTTGGAGCGGTTGGCTTCCGATCGATTCCGCAGGTCAATTGTGCTCACCCGGAATGGATTCAGATCACCCTTTCGGAGACGGTATCCATCGACCAGGTGGTGCTGGTCCCGACAATTTGGCGCGACACGGTGAACGGATTCCAGGCCGATGGCTTTCCGCTCGAGTTTTGCATCCGCATCGGTCAGGGAGCGGACCAACAGGGCACCGTGGTCGCGCAATTTGGCGCGGACGATGCTCTGTTGCCGCGGGTGGCTCCTGTCGTCGCATCATTCCCGCCGACAGAAGCCTCCTGGGTGCGACTCGAGGCGACCACGCTCTCGCCACGCGGCTGGGACGACATGCACATCTTGCAACTGTCCGAGATTCTGATTTTTAGTGGCCCGGACAACGTTGCCCTTCAACAATCCGTTCAAGTTTCTTCATCGGATCAGACAAGTCGTGGACTTCCCCGGCACCAAGACTACTTGGTCGATGGATTCGTACCCTATTTGATGGACGCGCACGACGGGGAACAAAGTTTGGCGTTCGTGAGCAGGAATTGTCTTGGCAAGACTCCGATTCTAGCAATCGACCTGGGCAGTCCTGAGCCACTGAGCCGCATTCATTTACACGCGACGGAATTGAGTGATAACGTCCCGCAAGCCCTTACCGATGACTTTGGAATTCCGCGATCGCTTGTTGTCGAAGGCGCGACGAAACCGGATTTCTCAGATGCGACACGACTCTGCGACTATCAGATGGAATCCATCTACGACGCGGGGCCGATCATCATGCGTCGGTTTCCAGAAACGACTTGCCGTTACGTCCGGCTGATCGTTACCGAGCCGAACGTTCATTCCGGAGGCGGAGAGACGCAAGCGAGAGTTGGTTTCGCGGAGATCGAAGTTTTTGCGAAAGGACTCAATGTTGCACTCGGTGCGCCGATCAGCGTTAATCTGGAGCCCGACCTCACGTCGAGGTCGGCGTCAACACTCACCGATGGCAACAACTTGTATGGCAGGATTCTGCCGCTCCGCGATTGGCTTGCCGAGTTGGCCATGCGACACGACCTGGAAACGGAGCGTCCATTGGTTGCCGCAGAATTGAATCACCGCTATCAGCGTCAGAAGGCAATCGTTTTTCGACTAAGCTGGCTGACTGGTCTGCTGGCAAGTATCGCCGTCTGCACGGTTTTGGTCGAACGCACCATCCGGCAACGAGCCATTCTTCAGACGCGCGAACGGATCGCGGCGGACTTACATGATGAACTTGGCGCTAATCTGCATGCTATCGGATTGCTCGGCGATCTTGCGCAAGCCGCTGCCGACTCGCCCGATCGACTAGAACTTCTTCTGCAGCGTTCGCGCGAGTTAACCGAGCGTAGTGGTGCCGCTACTCGCTATTGTTCGAACATGCTGGAATCCGAAGGGCTGTTCGGTGATCTGATGGAGGACATGCGGCGAGTGTCTGATAGCCTGATGGCGGACTTGGATCACGAACTTCGATTCGAAGGCGAGCCTTTCATTCGGCAACTCAAAGCAAGCATTCGGATCGATCTTTTCTTGTTTTACAAGGAATGCCTTACCAACGTTTTGAAACACTCAGGCGCAACCCGAGTGGTCACGCGACTAACCGCTGATCGAAACAGGCTGATCCTGAATGTGACCGACAATGGTTGCGGCTTGAATGATACTCAAATGAAGCGAACGCCAAGCTCGCTCAGTCGCCGCGCCCGCCTCGCTGGGGCAAAGGTCTCATCCGATCGACTTGGTGATGGAGGCACCAGCATTACCTTGAGGCTGCGTACCAAAAGATTTGGCTTGTTGTGGTGATGGGAAAATCGATGAACGAAAACGTCCGTATCATGCTGGTCGAAGACAACGTGGAATACCGAGAAGTGGTCCGATTGGCGTTAGAGCAATCGCAGGGCGTGGAACTAACCCGACAATTCGGTACGGCAGAGATCGCTTTGCGCACACTCGGAAACGCCTCGCTGAGTGAGCACCCCGATCTGGTTTTACTCGACCTGCGGCTCCCCGGTATCAGCGGCCTCGATGCACTTCCTCGATTCCGCGAACTCGTACCGAACACGAAAATCATCATTCTCACACAGTCTGATCGAGAGCAAGACGTGCTGCGGGCGATTGCTCTCGGGGCATCTGGCTACCTCCTGAAATCCGCGACCTTGGACGAGATTACCGAAAGCATCCAAACCGTCATGAACGGCGGAGCTCCGCTGGACAAAGGCGTCGCCAGGTTCATTTTGGAAAGCCTCCAGACGAGACTTCCAACGGATGAAGATCAACCTCAGCTTTCCGAGCGAGAGCTGGAAATCATCCAACTGCTTGCGGAAGGTCTGGTCAAGAAGGAGATCGCCAAGCAGCTCCGCATTGGCTACAGCACGGTCGATACTCACGTCGCGCACATCTACGAAAAGCTGAATGTCTCCAACGCACCGTCGGCGGTAAACCGCGCCCATCGCCTGGGTCTGTTTCCGCCGGACGGTACGAAACCTCATTAGCGAGGTATCGGGGGCCCAGTGTAAGAGGCGCGTCGAGAACAGATCAGGGGCTCATAGGGCACGTCGAATCCGAGGTTGTACTTTGCTGTGTACTCAAACGCTTGCAGTAGCCGATTGTCCAGGGCTGCATAGAGATCGACTCCCTGAATCCACGCTGTCTCACACCCAACCACGATCGCGCTTCGGTGCCAGCATCACGGCGAGTTACTTTGAAAAATCAATTCATCCCAGCCCGTGTTCAACAAAGAACCTCACGGTGCGATCAATGATGGCTTCTCGTGACGGATCGATGTCGGCGTCGACTTTGCGCCAGTTGTGACCAGAGTTCTTGATGATCATGATTTCGACCGGTGCCTTGACCGAATCTGCTTTCTGCTTCATGTGGTAAGCATGTTTCACCGGGATCGTCGTATCCTGATCGCCCTGAATCATCAGCAGTGGCGGGCTGTCTTCGCTCAGGTAGTGAATCGGGCTGACTTCCCGATAACGTTCCAGCTTGTCCGCCGGCCCGGAATCAGACCCGAGGATCCGCGGGCCAAATCGATCCCGAAAGTCCGGCCGGTCATCGTGGTTGAACAGTTCCATGTTCTCGAAGTCGCATGGGCCGTACCAGGAAACACCGGCAAGCATTCGGTAGGGGACGGTGGCAAAATCCTTGTCGCCGGACAATTGTTCGGGTGACGCCAGGAGAAGCATTTGCGCGATGTGGCCACCTGCCGAGTCCCCCATCACGCAAATGCGCATGGGGTCGATGCCAAGGGACTCACTGTTCTTTGCCAGGTATCGAATGGCGTCTTTGCAGTCGATAACGCAGTCACGCATCGCGACGCCGCTGTCCTTTTTTGCCAGGCGGTATGTCACTGGTGCGACCGCGAAACCTTCTTGGACCAACCGCTTGAACACGACTTCAAAGGACCCGCTTGCCACTTTGTATCGATTGCCTGCGGCCCATCCTCCACCATGAGTAAAGACAACCACCGGGCATTTCTTCGACCGCCGTGCCGTCGGGTAGTACAAGTCTAGCTTCAGGTCACGCCCTGAAATGGTCTTGTAGACGACTTCTAGTTTCCGCTCTCCACCAGTTTCAAGATATTTCGTTTGTTGAGGTCGGCGTGTTGCCTTCTTTTCATTCCGCGCTTCCTGAGCTGTTGCTCCGCTCGTTGCCAAAACGGCAGCCAGAACGGCAAGGATCATCTTATGCAGCATGTTTGGATCCATCGGGGTGTAGCCGGCGATCCGCTGCCAAGATAGATACGCTGAAGCAGGTTGAGCAGCTTTGGGAACGATTTGTCATTTGTTGTTTGTCGTTTATCATCTGTCATTTGTCACTTTCAGTTTTGTTTTGCTTAGCCGTTCGGACGGTAGCATTGAGGATTCGGCAGAGCTGTACATTTTCGTCGATGAGTTCTGCAAGACGATCCGTTTTCATTAGTTCGGCTCGGCTGATTGTCCGTAGCCAGACCGAGGTCTCATTCAATTCTTTCAAAGCGATTTTCAGCTTGTGTACGAAATCGGCGGAACTTTCCCCGCCGCGTGCTTCGGCGTAATTTGGCGCGGGTGATGTCCCCGAACGCAGCAATTGTCAACCGATATGCTTGCCAGCTGGCGTCTCCGGCAACGCATCGGCCAACTTGATGATGCGAACCGAAAAATCGATCAGTCGATCTTCCACGTCATTCGCATCCACGGTTCATTTCCTCCTCAATGACAAATGACAGATGATAAACGACAAACAACAAATGACAAATCTTCTCTATCGCTCCTGTGGATCCACGAGGTTGATCTTTCGCTGATCCGAGCCGGTCGTGCGTACGTCACCGAGTTCCGTTCGGATGTCTTCGGCATGCTTTCTGAGACGGGCGACGATATCAGGATACTGATCTGCAACGTTCCTATTTTCACCCAAGTCATTGTTCAGGTCGAATAGTTGAAACTCGTCTAGCTTCACAAAGCCTTTCCACTTGTGACGTGGCTCCTTCGACCAGAACGGCTGGTCCTGCGGAGTACGAGGCAAATGCAATTTCCAGTTGCCCTCGCGCACAGCCTGCAGGTTTGTGCCGTTGTAATAGTAGAGCATTTTGTGCGGCGTTTCGGTTTCTTTGCCTTGCAGAATTGGAAAGATGTTCTTTCCATCGATTTTGCGGTCCGTGGGTAGCTCGACACCCGCCAGAGAACAAAACAAGGGCAGCAGGTCCATACTGGAGAGCGTTGCACTGGAAACCTGGCCAGCGGGGATTTTGTCCGGCCATCGAAAGATACCCGGGACGCGATGTCCGCCTTCCATCGTGCAATACTTGCCACCGGCGAGCCCGCCGGTCGATCCTGCACGAGTCGGCCCGTTATCTGACGTGAAGACAACGAGCGTATTCTGATCGAGTCCGGCATCACCAATCGCTTTCATGATGCGACCGGTGCTGTGATCCAGTTCTTTGATGAAGTCGCCGTACTTGCCCTTCATCGATGTGCCAACAAAGTCCTTGCTGGGTAACAAAGGGGAGTGCGCGATGTGGTGCGAAACGTAAACGAAGAACGGATTGTTTTTCTGGCGGCCGATGAATTCGACCACTTCATCCGTGTAACGCCGAGTCAGTTCCTGGCAGCGGACGTTCTTTTGTTCAACCTGTTTGCCTCGATACAACGTGTTGTAGTTTGGTCCACGCTTTGGTTCGTAGTTGCTGGGGATGCCAAGGTGTTCGTCAAAGCCGGCATCCAGCGGGTGAGAACCGTCGATTTCCATTCCCAGATGCCACTTGCCGACCATGAGCGATCGATAGCCAGCCGGTTTGAGTAGTTCGGGGATCGTGAGTTCTTCGGGCGCGAAGCCGTAGCTCTTGTATTTCGGCAGGTTTTCGTTGCGAGCCACTGGTAGGCCGCAGCGCATCGGGTAGCGGCCTGTCAGCAGGGCGGCTCGTGATGGGCTACACACGTTGGCCGGAATGAAGAAGTCAGTGCTGCGGAATCCTTCTTCAGCCAAGGCGTCCAGACGCGGAGATTTGACGCCGCCGGGGCTGTAGCAACTGATGTCTCCGTAGCCAAGATCATCAGCGAAGATCACAACAAAGTTCGGCTTCGCCATTGTTGCACGAGGTGCCTTGGTTTGTGGCGATCCAGTCGCGGTTGCTACCGCGTCCGACCCTCCCGCAAGCGGGAGGGTGACATTGGGTTTGCTGAGTGAGTTTCCCTCCGGCAACGATTTCAGCACTTTTGCGTCGAACTGAAAGTCATCAACCGTGATGTGCCCCCAACCGCCTCTGGAGCGATCGACAACTTTGATGAACATCTTTTTGCCGACGTGCGGAGACAGATCCCACTCCGCTTCCTGCATCACCTGGTCATCAATACCTCGGGCGAATCGGACCTCTCGGCCGTTCTCAGTACACAGCGCCGCGTAGACATCCGGGCCTCCTCCACCGCCAACGCGAAACGTCATCGTTCCGCCTTGGGAAACGAACAGAGGCGACACGATCACGCCAGTCTGGCTGTCCATGCCTCTCTCTGCGTCTGCCGATGGTTCAAGTGTTGTCAGGTAATACTTGCCCTGCTTGTTGTAGTCACCTTTGTTGTGGAAGAATCGATCTCGGCTTCCGATAAGATGTCCAAAACTACCTTCAACCACTTTCCATGGCTCCAGCGTGCCCGTTTCAAAGTCGAATGATGCACTACGCGTACTTTGCATCGCCGCTGTCTTCTTCGCGGGCTTGCCCGGTCCTCTGCGGCGAGTTGGTTTTCCCGGCTTGGGCTTGTACTTCGCCAGCAGCGCTGTCAATTCCTTCACGACTTCAGGATGTTCTGTGTAGACGTTCTGCGTCTGGTTCACATCGGCCTCCAGATCGTACAGCTGAGCGGGCGGTGCATCGGGTTTGATTTTTCCGTTTTCGATGTCGCTGTTGACGCTACCTACGAAACTGGCTGCTGCCGGTCCGGCGAAGGTATGGTCACTGGGTTTTCTGCCACCGAATCCACCGCTGCCCCGGGCCGGGATGTACATCCACTTGCCTTTGCGGACCGAAAGGTGCGTGCCCTTGTTTGGTGCGAGAACCAGATGGTCGCGGAGCTGTGTTTTTGGCTCGTCGACAAAAGCGGGAAGCATGTTGACACTGTCTGCCTGCTGAGTGTCGTCCAGATTCTGCCCAGTCAACGCGGCAAACGTCGCCAGCATGTCGACATTGCCAATCAACTGGTTCGAGATCGTCCCTGCCTTCACCTTTCCTGGCCAGCGGACGATCAACGGAACGCGGTGACCGCCTTCCCAGACGCCAAATTTGAAACCAAGGAGATCGCCGTTCTGCCGATGCCCGGCTTTGAACGCAGCCTGTCCGCCGAAGTTGAACATGCCGCCGTTATCACTGGTAAAGATCACCAGCGTGTTGTCACTCAATCCGTTGTCTTCGAGACAGGTAAGAACCTCGCCGACGATCCAGTCGAGTTCATGGATGAAATCACCATAAAGCCCACACTGGCTAGTACCCTGGAAACGTTTGGCGGGAGTGAATGGGTGATGAATGTTGGTTGTCGCCAGATACAGAAAGAAAGGATTGTCTTTATGATCGCCAATCCATTCGACCGACTTTTTCGCGAACGTCGTTCCGACCTGGTAGTCGTTAAACAGCTTGTGAGCCTCTTTTGCGCCACCGAACGCGTTGCGACTGCGATTCGCAGCCTCTGGCGGGATGGGTGTGATCGGCGTTGCGTCCTTCGCGTTCCTTCCTAGATAAACCAACGGATCGTCGGGATCGCCACCCACGACGCGATCGTTTTCGACATAGACGTAGGGAGGAGCGCTGTTAACAACAGGCATCCCAAAGTAGTAGTCGAAGCCAAGATCCTGCGGCCCGGGACGCAGCGGCTCCTTCCAGATGTTTCTTTCCTTGCCGAATCCCAGATGCCATTTCCCCACGACGGCGGTGTCGTAGCCGCGGCTTTTGAAGACATCTGCTATCGTGGTCTTCTCTGTGTCGACAATCAGCGGCGAAGTGATCGGAGCGGGTCCCCACACACCGCTGCCTCCGTTCCCTCGCACCGGATATTGCCCGGTAAGCAACGCATATCGCGAAGGCGTGCAAACCGCTGATACCGAATGAGCGTCCGTAAACCGGCGTCCTTCCCTGGCCAGACGATCGATGTTCGGTGTCTCAACCTTCGTCGCGCCGTAGCAACCGAGGTCGCCGTATCCTAGGTCGTCGGCAAAGATCAGAACGACGTTGGGCGGCTGATCCGCTGCGAGCGTCGAACAGGTCGCGAGCAGGAACAGGCACAGAGATTGAATGAGGGAGTTTAGCTTTTTTCTTTGCCCAACAGGCGTTGAAGCTGAGACGGATATGGGCATCAGCATCGATGCAACGGCCACAAATTTCGTTTGAATAGTTTTCATTCTGCCAATCGCTTGTGATTCGCTATTTGTTGGGAGTCTTTCAATCGAGCCAGATGTTTCCGGACTTCACTGCGGAGCTGTCTCCTGCATAACAATTGCCATCTCCCAGAGTCCTGCACAGTTTGGCGGCGTACTTGAGTTCACTGTGAATCCAAGACCATCGGGCCTATCATACTAAAGAGTCTCTGCGATCCTGAGCCATCCTACAAACACATGATGCCCTGGAGTGCTGAGCATGAAATAGGCTTGCGTTGCCGTTGATCAAGTTGGAGTTGTGAATTCGCATGATACATGTTGTACAGGACACATCCCGCCGAAGGTTTCTCAGAGCCGCTGGCGTTTCGATCACGCTACCGTGCTTGGAATCGCTCGCCGGAGAAGCCCGTGGTGCTGACACACCAGCCATGCGTATGGTCTGTATTGCCAGTGCTCTCGGCATGAATCCGGAAGCCTTCTTTCCAAAGTCGTTTGAGCCGGACTTTCAACTCTCACCGACACTGCAATCGCTCGCGCCGTTGCGAAAGGACTTCACGGTCTTTTCGCACATGGATCATCCGGGCATCTTCACCAAGCACGGAGCGATGAACTCGCTTCTCAGCGGTGTTGATGCGAAGAAGGCGGCCGCTGGCGAAAACGTCTCGATGGATCAAGTGGCTGCGGCGCACATTGGGTATCGGACGAGGTTTCCGTCCGTGCATATCTCGCTGGGCGGTAGTCAAGGATCATCGTGGACAGCATCCGGCATCAAAGTGCGCGAGCAATCCGATCCGCTCGACCTGTTTCGTAAACTGTTCGTCAACGATCCGGCTGCCGCCAGACAAGCCCGCAAGCTGGAACTCCAGCAGCAGGGCAGCGTCCTCGACCTTGTACGAGTTCAGGCCGCGCGTTTGGAAAAGAGCGCCAACGCTGCCGATCGCAGAAAGCTCGACGAATACCTGACGGCGATCCGCGAAGCTGAATCGCGCATTCAGGGAATCAAACGCTGGCAGGACATTCCCAAGCCCGAGGTTGATTTTGACGATTCGGTGAATGCACACGGGAACATGGACTACCCGACGCTCTCGCCGTTGATGTTCGACCTGTTGCTACTCGCGATTCAGTCGGACAGCAGCCGAGTCTTCACCGCCGGCTTCGGAATGCATAATCACGTGATCGAAATCGACGGCATTACCGATGGCTACCATGGGATCACTCACCATGGCAACCTGCCCGATCGGCTCAGGCAGCTTCGTATCATTGACGCTTTCTACATCGAGCAGATGGCCCGCTTCCTGGCGAAGCTGAAGAGCACGAAGACGGCGGGCGGCAACCTGTTGGACGAAACAATGGTGTTCTTTGGAAGCTGTCTGGGCGATGCGTCGCGTCACTCCAACCGCGACCTGCCAATCGTTCTTGCCGGTGGCGGCTTCAAGCACGGTTCGCACGTCAATGCAATGCAGCGGAGCGGTCAGCAGACGCCGCTGAACAACCTCTTTACGACGATGCTGCAGCGATTCGGCGTCGAAATCGACCGTTTCAACAGTGCCACCGGCACGGTTGAACTGTAGCCACGACACAAAGGCTTTGATCACCATGAAGATCATCGGGCTATTACTCTGCCTCAGCACTGCGACGCTTACGTCGGCCGCTGACGATATCGCGTCGCATCAGTTGTTCTTCAACAGTTACTGCGTCCAGTGCCACGGACCGAAGAAGCAGAAGGGTGATATTCGTTTGGATCGTTTCACGGACCTTGATGCCGTGGCACATGGTGCCGTCTATGAACAGCTTGCTGACGGCTTGATGCCGCCGGACGATCAGCGGCAACCGTCATCGGCCGAACGCAGAATGCTCATGCAGCAAGTGCTTGAACTGGCGCAGAACGATTCTGTCGCTACCGGATCGGGGCTGCGACGGCTGAATAAACGCGAGTATGGCAACACCGTCCGGGATCTGCTGGGTCTGACTAGTGGGATCTTCGACCCGAGTGAATACATCTACGATGACGAGATCGACGAAGGGTTCGATACGGCCGCGGAGTCACTCGTCATTTCCAACGAATTGCTGATGGAGTACATGGAAGCGGCGGACAAAAGCCTGCGGCATGCGCTGCTGACTGGCGAAACTTCACGCCCGGACGTTCGTGTGATTGACGTCAATGTCGGAAGAATGAGAGGCATCGGCGGCAGCAGGTATATCAATAGCCACAGGGATCACATCATCTGTCGAAGCGGCGGCAAAGCCATGGTCTACGACGGGCAGTCGTCTCGCACGATGACGATTCCCGGCCGATACGCCATCACGGTCACAGCGGCTGCGATCGACAGAGATACCTATCCCATTCGTTTCGCACCCGAAAAGGGCCCGGTCATCATGGGCTTTGGCGTTCAGCAGGATGTCGAGGCGAGCGTCTCTACCAAGGCTCAAGTTCTGAAGACGTTTGAACTGAAAGACGAAGTTGATCAGACCTTTTCGTTCAATGTGTGGATCGACAAAGACCACTTTCCCTATTTCTCGTTCGTCAACGGTTCCAGTAAGCCCATCACACAGGTTCGCGCCAATATTCGACGGCGAAAAATCGATCGCTCTGAGATGAACAATCCGTATCGCGGACCGGGTATTCGGATCAGCAGTTTTCGAGTCGAAGGACCTTTCATTGACCAGTGGCCGCCTGCGTCTATCCGGACCACGTATGACACGGATGAGATTCCAAAGCTTGCTGCCCCGGAGGTTCGACCGGAAGTCGTCCTTCGATTTGCAAAGAGAGCGTTTCGTCGTAGCGTGACGAAAGAAGAGATTGCTCCCTACCTTGCTTTTATGAACAGGCAACGTAGCGGCGGCGCGAGTTGGCATGAAGCGACCATCAGGACGTTTGCTGCGATGATGAGTTCCGTGGACTTCCTCTACATACGCGAGGAACATGGTGAACTCGATGCGTATGAACTCGCCAGTCGGCTGTCATACTTCTTCTGGAGCACCATGCCGGATGGCGAATTATTCCGGCTTGCCGAATCGGGCAAGCTCAAAGAACCGTTGGTCTTGCACGAGCAGGTGTCGCGAATGCTCAGAGACCCGCGGTCAGAGCAGTTCAGCACAAGCTTCGCCGAGCAGTGGCTGGCGCTCGACAAACTGGGGACGATGCCGCCTGACGCGAAAGGCGAGTTCAGGGTTTACTACAGGGAGCGTCTTGAGACGGCAATGCTTGAGGAAACTCACCGCTTCTTTCGCTACGTGCTGCACGAGAATCGAAGTGTTCGGGATTTTCTCGACTCCGACTATTCGTTCGTGAATAAGGCCCTTGCAGACCTCTACGGAGTACCCTTCCAAGCCAAAGACCCCAAGGAGTTTCAGCGCGTTCAGTTTCCACGCGGTGCAAAACGCGGCGGGCTCCTCGGACATGGCAGCATCCTCACACTCAGTGCCAACGGCGTCGAAACGTCACCGATCGAACGCGGAGTCTGGGTGCTGGCTGACTTGCTCGGCACTCCACCACCACCGCCGCCGAAAGCCGTCCCCGCGCTCACACCGGACTTAACTGGTGCCGTGACCGTCCGCGAGATGTTGGAGAAGCATCGAAGTGATCCAGCCTGCATGGAATGTCACCGACGAATGGATCCGCTAGGATTCGCTCTCGAAGCCTACGACCCGATCGGGCGTTTGCGCACGGAGTATTCCAAGAGGCAATCCGTCAGTACACACGGCAATTACCTTGGCAAAGACTTCGCGGATGTAACCGAACTCAAGCAAATCCTGTCCAGCGAGATCCGCCCGTTCGCCCGAAACCTGATCATTCGTATCGCCGAATACGCCAAAGGCCGAAAGCTCGTTGCAGCAGATTACTCCACAGTCGAAGCCATCCTATCGGCGACCGAGAGCGGCGATTACAAACTGGGCGACCTCGTGATCAGGATTGCGACAAGCGATCTGATGACGCGTCGGTAACACGTCACCTCCCCTGAGGGGCGACCGATGATTAGCGATCAGGTACCGCCGAATTCGCGTGGGAAAGTCCGGAGTCAACCTTGCTGCGATAGAGGAATGCATCGGAGGTGAGTAGCGACGTGATGAGCGCCTTCATGCTTCCGCCACCATCCTTGTAGGCGCGATAGGCTTCGCGAAGAACGGGGCCGTCGTTGAGGGTTTCATTGCGTCCCATCCAGAAACGGAAGGCGTGACGGACGAAGACCTGTTCGACACGCTTACTTTTCACGAGCTTTTGAATCATGTCGCTGGCGCCCTCGACGGGGCCGTCGAGGGTGGGATCACCGGAATCGATGATTTCGCCGGTCGTGTCGACAGGTTTGTCCAATTCAGTCGTTCGGAACAATCCCGCGTGGTTGTACATTTCAAACGGCAGCCCCAGAGGATCCATCTTCTGGTGGCACGTCCAGCAGTACTCTTCCCTGGTTACACGCATCCGTTCTCGCAACGTGTTATCAGGCTCGTCTGGAAGCATGGCATCAACAGTGATCGGCACATCGGGAATGCCGCCACCAAGTAGCCGTTCGCGAATCCATCGGCCGCGGTGGATGGCATGATTGTCCATGGCATCAGAGTGTGAAACGAGCCAGCTGGGGTGGGTCAGAATGCCCAGGCGTTGGCCTTCTGGTGCCCTGGCCAACACTCGTTCCGGTTTCATCGACCCATTGCTGAAACTGTTATGGCGGCCGAAGCTACGGCGGCTCACGCGCGCATAGATCTTCGGGCCCGACAAACTTGCTTCAGCAACGCTGGGAACGCTAATCGATCTTCTTCTATTCGCTTGCGACGACCTTTTTCGCATTGCTTCGAGCGTCTTTTTCGTCCGCTCCAACTCCCTCTGGAGCCCCTTCCTTTCGGGGTTGGCCTTCAATCGCGCCTCCAGGTCGGCCACCTTTTGCACCAGCGTCGCAATTTCGGCCCCTTCCTTCCTGGCTCGCTCTTCCGCGTCTTTCTTCGCCTCAACCTCCAGCGTTTGTATTTCTTCCTTGGTGCGTTTCCGTCCGAAATAAATACTGTCTGTCGGGTAGGCCACGACCTTGTCGGTGGTCAGCAACTGCTTCAACACATCCTTGTCGTCCCGCAGGATGAGTTCAATCAGGCGATCGGTGCTCGCTGTCGCGTCAAACATGGCGCGATAGTGCTGCACAGATCTTGCGTTCACACCTGTACGGGCCAGCGCGCCCGTGTCCTTGCAGATATAACCTCCCAGGTCGTAGTCGAAGTAGTCTCGGAAGAAACGGAGAATGCGCGGCTTTCGGATGCTATCGTCTGCCAGCATGCGCTGGACTTCACGTCTCACATCCGATCGGGTACGCATACGGCCTTCGGTGATTGCCTTCCGCAGTTCTTCATCTGGCTTGATATATCGCAGCGCGTGATTCACGGCCAGGCCGAGCTCCCAGTCCTGGAGCATGACACGACCATGGCGATCCGGTTTGCCGTTTTCGACTAATTCCGGCCTGAAGAGTGCGTCACGGTCGAGGAAAATAGCCGAAAGGCCAAGAACGACTCCCTCTTCCTTGCCAAGTTTTTCTATCGATTGTCTGACGATCGCGATGTACTGGTCCGATTCAGTTTCGCTCGATGGCCGGAAGGTAAGCGCTTCAAAAAGATAGTCCACCGCAGCCCGCAGACGTTCGTCGGTGACACCTTCTTCCTTCATCAACTCATAGACTGGCGTCAACGGACGCATGATCTTTGTGCTATAGGTGATCGCCGTCGGCAGCCCGCGGATATCTCCCCGGGGTTTGACGCGATTGTAGGTCGCCGGATCATCGGTAATTTGTTCGGGCATGCCGACGATGCTCAGTGGGCCATAAGCCATGTATTTTAGAATGTCCTCCGCCAGACCCAGGATTTGCGTCGCCTCAGCACTGTTAACGGTGTAGAAGTCGGGGTAGTTTTCTAAGCCATGCTTGCGGGCTGTGGAAAGAACGGCGGGCGCACTCTTGACCGCGGTCGCATAGGCAACGGTTCCACCTACCCAATCAATGATGCGATCGGTGCCAAAGTACAGTTTGAGTTCGCCGCCATGATTCGTGGGAACGACATCACCGCGCGTGCGCAAGCCCGGTTTCTCCGGATCAAAGTCTGGCTCCCTGTTAATCAATTCATTGAGACGCGTGATGTGTTCCTGTGGTGTCACACGCCAGATCCGCGCCGGCGAAGAAGTTGGTGCGAGTTCGATTCCATCAGGGAGCGGGCCAAAGAGCAAGTCGTGGTCGGCGTAGTTACCTTTGTTGGGATCGCGGTGGGCCTTGAATCCGCCCTTGTCTTTCATTTCCCGGCTCAGCTGGTGAACGATCCAATCTGAAAACTGGAGCCGCTCGATAACCTCAACCTCGCTAGCCTCTTCAGGTGGCATTTCTCCTAAAGCGACCTGAGCCCAGACGGATTTCCAAATTGCCGCATTGACTTCGTCGACCGGCCCCAACTCATGAAGCGATAGCGCGCCTTCGGGATCTGTCTCGCTGTGACAGTCAATGCAATGGGTGTCGAGGAACACGCGAGCAAAGTCGTCGAAGTCTCGGTCGACAAGTTGTCCGGGAGTGTAAGTCTGGGCATGTACGACCGAGAACGAACCGACGCAAAGTACCAGCGCCAGAACGAGTTGAGCCTTGATCATGCCAGCACTTCCTTGAGTGGGCCGGTGCTGGAGTCGAACTTCAGTGCCATTTTTTCACTCATGTTGAACCGCTCGACATTCTTTCCGGCAGCCCGCAGTAGAGCGGTGTAAAGCGAGTTGATCGGACGTTTACCGTCGAGCTGAGTGAAACAGCCGCTCTTGAAGGCGCCGCCTAAATTGCCCAGCAGCATGACCGGCCAATTGGTCCCCTTGGTATGCTGTTTGTCAGCGTTGTTGCTGGTGTAAACGATCAGCGAGTTGTCCATCATCGTGCCACTGCCTTCAGGCACGCTTTCGAGCGATTCCATAATCCGGACCAACATGCGGCTGTTGTACTGACGAATCTTGATCCAGATCGGATTGCCCGGCTGATCCATATGCCCCAGGTCGTGCCCCTGTTTCTCGACGCCCAGTCCCTTCCACGAACCAAAGATTTCACCACGACCTGACCCGATGGTCAGCGTATTGGTGATTCCTGACGTGAGCGCCGAGATGCCGAGTTCCAAGTTGACATCGTGCCAGTCCGTTTCGAACTCCGGATGGGTGTATCGCTCGTCCACTTTGGGCGCGAACTTGCGCAGGTGTTCGGCAACCGTATTGAGACTATCGCGAAGACCGTTGACATCCTTGAACCCCTGGATGTATTGACCGTAACGTTGCTGATCCACGGCGGGAAGCGATTGGCCCTCTGCGGTGGCCAGCCGTTCGACCTGATCGAGAACGTTCGAGCGCGCTTCGAATTGGCGTCGAATATCGCCCGAGGAAATGCCACCATACAGCATCTGATAAAGATAGTTCGGATTCGAATGCATGAAGATCGGCTGACCTGCGCCGCTGGCAGAAAGCGTCGCAATCGTGGGCTTGGATTTCATGTTCCCCAAGGAGTCCATGCCGATACAAAGGTGAGGCAGCAGCGTCTGCGGCAGGACCTTGCTCAACTCATAATCGATCGTCGGCGCACTGGGGGGCACGCCGTCACTGCCACGATAGCCGCCGAGCGCGCCAAAGAAGGCGCTGTGCGAGGGGCTGGTGTGCATGCCGTGCAGGCCGTTGATGATGTGCAGACGCTCTTTGTAAGGTTCCAGGGCGCTGATCGGTTCGGGAAGTTTGGCCTTCGCCAGCGAGCCGCTCTGTTTCATTCCTTCCGGAATGCAGGTTCGAGGGTCAAAACCCTGGTTCTGCATAAAGAAGATGATTCGCTTTGGCGAGTTGCCCGCAGATGATGTCGGCGCCGGTGATGCCAGCGCATTTCGGAGGGCAAGTGACGGGCCGACGGCGGCGCCGGCTACGATTCCTTGTAGCAAACTTCTACGGTTCAGCATGACAGATCTTCTGGAGGGATTGGCGGTCGATTGTCTGGTTCATTTTAGACCGGACCGTACGGCAGTGCTTCAGCTTGGATGCTTCGACACCAAGCCGACAGCAGTTCCGGTCAAAACGAGGCCGAGTAAGCTCGTGTTGGTGTCTGTCTGACGGTAGTGGACAATTCTATCCATTCCCGTTCTCGGGGAGCACGGCCCATATCCGCACTTTTGCCGAAGCAGTATACCCCTCCGCAGCGTCGGGTAAAATCCTGTTTTTACAGGATGGCTTCTTTGGAAAGCTCAACTACTAGATCATGAAACAAGCTCCGGCGCCACTATCCGAAGCCCAAGCCTTATGCGACCGAAGTGGTGATGCGTGGGAAGTGGAAGTTGCTCGCCCTGGGCGGAAAGCCTGTCGAGTTGTTTGACGTCGAGGCCCGTTTGTATTCTTTTTTGAAATGACTCGATCGATGCGAACCTTACTCGCTTGCCTATTTCTGTTGTCCGCAACTTCTCTAGCGGCGGGACAGGAACAGCGCCCCAACATCCTCTTCGTGTCTGTCGATGACCTGAACGATTGGATTGAGCCGCTGGAAGGCCATCCTCAGTCTATCACGCCGAACTTCACTCGTTTTATGAAGCGGTCGGTCTGCTTCACAAACGCAAGTTGCCCGAGCCCTGGCTGCAACCCGTCGCGCACAGCCATCATGACAGGGTTGGCTCCCTACACGTCGGGCGTTTATTCCAACTACCAGGACTGGCGCGAGGTCATCCCGAAGCGCAAAACGATCGGGGCCTTTTTTCGGCAGCACCATTATTTCAGTTGCGGTGCGGGAAAGATATTCCACTACCACATGGTCGACCCCGAATGCTGGGACGAGTTTTGGCCATCGCAGCAGAAAAACATGCCTGAAGAAGCGTTTCCTGATTTTGCCAAATCCACGCTGGCGACAACGGAAAACCCAACGCCAAAGACGATGAGCATGCCGGCCTTCGACCAGATGTATGGCATGTTCGATTGGTCGCCCCTCGACATCAACGATGAACAGATGGGAGACTTCAAGAGTGTTGACTACGTGCTGCAGCAACTCAACAAGCCGCGAGACAAACCGCTCTTTGTGGCTTGCGGCATTTATCGTCCGCACTTGCCGTGGTATGTGCCCAAGAAGTATTTCGACCTGTTTCCGCTAGACGGCGTGGTCCTACCCAAGCGATTGGAGAACGATCTGGCCGATGTTGGTCCACGAGCGAGGGACATCGCGTTTCGCGGTGGAGGTTACCACCAACACGTCATTGCAGCGGGGCAGTGGAAGCAAGCCGTTCAGGGGTACCTGGCGTCGATTGCGTTTGCTGATGCAATGTTTGGTCGCTTGCTGGATGGTCTCGACGAAAGCGGCAGGCGCGATAACACGGTCGTGGTGTTGTGGTCCGACCACGGCTGGCAACTTGGCGAGAAAATGCATTGGCGCAAGTTTGCGCTCTGGGACAACGTCGTGCGTTCGGTGTTGATGATCCATGTTCCGGAGAACGCTCCTGGGTTGGTTGGCGGTTCGGCAGATGGTCAGCTGTGCCATCGCACCGTTTCGTTGCAAGACATCTATCCAACCCTTATTGATGTATGTGGGCTACCCGCAAACGACGAGATCGATGGCCGCAGTCTGGTGCCTCTGCTCAAGATGCCTGAGGCAGAATGGGATCACGTCGCGTTGACGACCTACGACTTTGGTGAGTTCTCCGTTCGTTCCGAGCGATATCGATACACACGATACATCGATGGCAGCGAAGAACTTTATGATCTTCATTCGGATGCAGAGGAGTGGCAAAACCTTGCGCAAGACCCGAAGTTTTCGCAGATCAAGAACGGCCTGGCAGCGAAGATCCCGTCATCGCCAGCTCCCTTGGTAAAAACCTCCGAACAACTACAACCACATCACATTCCACCCTTTCGCTCACGAGCAGAATACGATGAATGGCTGGAGCATGAAAAGGACAATCAGTATTTGCTGAACAAGTACTGGAAATAGACCAATCTGGTAAACAGAGCACGGAGAGTCCCCAGGCATCCCCCATCGCCAGTGCGGCCAAGATCCGATGCACCGCAAGAGGAATAGAGGCATCCTGTAAATACAGGATGCAACTCGAGACCCCTGTGGGGTAATTTACTGACAGCAGTGCCCCCTTAGCGAGAACCGTGCCTGGCGAGTATCCAGCGAACAGAATCTTGTTCCCAACGTCGCTCTGGAATTCGGCTGGCAGGGAAACAATAACTCCAAGGGCTCGGTAAGAATCAGTAAGCGTGACCTTGAAGTTGATGCGTCTCCTGAGAATCCACAGTTTGACCGCCTGTTCCTGACGATCTTGAAGCCCTTTGAGCAGACTGCCTTCATCAAATTGAACCCCTTGGGTCCGCGCGGTGAAACCTGGTCACTGAATACGCCGACGTTCGCCGGCGGCAAGCTGTATCACCGCACTGCCAAAGAGTTGATCTGCGTCGGTCACCCATGAATCTTGCCTAATACGTTCAAATGACAATGATGAAGTCGCCAACCATCTCTTTGGCTATCCTTGGGGCGTTTTTGTCGCCGCCCGCCGGGATGTCAGGATCGGTTTCATATGGTGATGAGGCGGCGGAACAGGCAGAGGCGTTGTCGACGCGGGACGATACCCTGCTAGCGTCGTTTGCTGAAAAAATAACGCCGATCATGGAACGCTACTGCAGTCGGTGCCACGGCGAGACCGAGCAGGAAGCCGGTCTGCGTTTTGATGAGCTAAGTCCGGCTATGTCGCTAGACCGTGATGTTTCGGCCTGGTCATCCGTTCGCGATGCTTTGAACTCCCATCAAATGCCGCCCGAAGAGGAGGGTCAGCCAAGCGAGCAAGAACGACGACAAATCGTGGACTGGATTGACAAGTCTTTTGAGCAAGTTGCCCAGCGACGCCGGGCCAATCGAGCTTCTCCGATGCGGCGTCTGACCGTCTCCGAATATGAAAACACTCTGCAAGAACTATTCGGCGCGGCTGTCGCCTTCGGAAAAAGTCTTCCAGCGGCACCATTGTCCGAGCATGGGTATTCGCGTGATGCGTCCTTGCTAAGCGTGTCCGCGCTTGAGCTCGAGTACTTTCTTCGCATCGCTCGTCAGAGCGTTGATGACTACGTCATCTTCACAGAGCACATCCCGGATAGCGAGCACTATCTCATCGAGTTTGAAGACGTTGAATACCGCCCCGGCGTGGCCGGCGGATACTCGGTCAGTGAGCCGTTGTCGGAACAGGAACTGTTTGAGAAACAAAAGGCAAGGGATGCGGGATCGGTCATCTACTCCAACAGAACTTTATTCCCATTGCCAGACGGACCACTCGATCTGGGCTCCGAGGAATTGAATCGGTCGGATCGGCAAAAATTCCACCAACAGTTTGCCAAGTTCAAGAGCCACCAGCTTCACAAAGCCGGTGAATTGGTCGCCAGAGTGCATGTTGCTGCAAAATTAGGTGACGATGGTTCGGCGCCTCGGCTTCGCTTCAGGATCGGCAACACGTTGGGCATGGAGTTCGGAGCGCCCGTTGCAGGCGAATGTGATGTCACTGCATCCATGGAAGAACCGCAGATCTGTACGTTTCAGATACCGTTTCGACACATCCCCGCAGAGGCGATGGAAGAAGAGGAGGAGGAGACAACGCTGACGCTTCATCTGTCCAATGTGTCACATGATCGCGATGCGATTTACGACGTGGTTCCCGAGGGCTACAACTTCGCCCCCGATAAGCTAGGGCTGATGTCGCGCTACCGGAAAACGCTTGCGGATTCGATCGTCAGCAAAGCCGCGATGCGGAAAGCCGGCGTCAACGAGCTTTACCTCGACGCAATCGAAATCGATATTGTGCCGTTCGGCTTGGATGTCAGCGCAAATCTTTGGCGAATCGATGCACAACGCGCCAATTTGAATGCCGGCGCCGCCTCACGTACCGTTGCCGCCGAATCGCTCCAGGCTTTTATGGAGCGCGCTTATCGCCGTGCCATCTCGCCGGCAGAGTTGGACTCGATGATGGGGCTCTACGATCAATTTCGTAGCGAAGGGGATAGCTTTGCGGATGCTCTCAAAGAAACATTTAGCACCGTGTTGATCTCGGACCCTTTCTTGTACGTTGCTGCGCCGGTTCCGACGGAAGATCATCAACACATTTCAGAGGAAGAGCGTACCCAGCTTGCATCTCGCCTTTCCTACTTCCTTTGGAGCGGTCCGCCAGATGATCGTCTGCTCGAACTAGCGTCTCGAAACCAGCTCAGCGATCCTGCCACGCTGGCGACTGAGGTTGGCCGCATGCTTCGTGACCGTCGCGCTCGTCGCTTCAGCGAAAGATTCGCACGTGAGTGGTTACGTCTGGACAAGTACGCTCTGGTAGCCGTCAATCCCGAGTTTTATCCTCACTACGATGAGGATCTCGGAGATGCCATGGTTGCCGAGACAATCACCACTTTTCAGGAAATCTTTCACGGTCACAGAGATGCGCGAGAGCTGATTTCCTCGGATACGGTGTACGTCAATCAACGCTTGGCTCGTCATTATCGATTGCCGCCGGTTACGGGCGGCGAATTTCAAGCTGTTGCCGCGCCGGATTACCGAACGCGCGGGGGCTTGCTTCATCAGGGCGCCGTTTTGACCATGACAGCTGACGGCGCTGAGTCAAATCCGATCTACCGCGGTGTTTGGATTTTGGAACGTCTGCTAAACGATCCTCCTCCTCCGCCTCCTCCAACAGTCCCGCCCTTAGAAGCTTCGTCGGCAGATTCCGGTCCGCTGACACTCAAGCAAAAGATTGAGCGTCATCGTGAACAGAGTGCCTGCGCGGCCTGTCACGCGAAAATCGATCCATGGGGACTAGCACTCGAAAACTTCGATGCAATCGGCGCCTGGCGTGAACAAGCCCTGGTGATCAATCCGGACACGGCAGCTCGGTCCTTTTCGCCCATCGATAACAGTACCGTCCTGCCCACCGGGGAGGAAATTGAAGGTTCGAAAGGCCTTGTTTCCTACCTGATTGGCCAGCGAGAAGAAGAGTTCACGCGTTCCTTGACCTGGCACATGATGACCTACGCACTTGCGCGGGCGCCAAATCTTGGCGATGAATTCGAATTGAATGCGATTCACCGCCACTTCCGGACGTCCGGGTACAAATTGCCGGCCCTCGTTTTAGCCATCGTGCAAAGTGACGCCTTTCAGGCCACGCCCGATGGGCCAACGATGGACCGGGCCGATACTCAGCGGGTAAACAACCGTCCTGGCAGCAACTCTGATTAGAGGAAAAAAATGACACATTCATCTCGTCACAGCCGCCGTAGATTCTTGCAACGTGGATTGGCTGGCGTGGCCCTGCCACCGCTTGCTTCGCTGATCGGGGCGCAAAATGTAGCTCACGCCACCACGACGGCTAGACCAACCCGACTCGTCACGATCTTTTTCCCGAATGGTGTTTCGCTGCCGCCCGAGGGGCACCGTAGTTTTAAAGACTGGCACTGGTTCCCTCATCAGCCCGGTTCAGATTATGTGATGACAAAACCGCTCCAGCCGCTCGTCAAGCTCCGGGGCGATGTTTCGATCCTATCCGGTTTTTCTCATCCGCATCTGCGCACGAGTATCACCCATTCCTGCAGCGCGCAGTTCCTGACTGGTGACGACCAGTCAAAGGGCTACAAGAATTCGATCAGCTACGACCAGGTGTTCGCCGGAGAGATTGACGGCATGACACGATTCTCGTCCATTGCACTGTCTGCGTCCGGCGGTACAGGTAGTTTAGGCCGTCCTGCAACCATTTCGGTAAACCGCGATGGCGCCCTCATTCCGGCAATGTCGGAACCTCAAGAGATCTTCAACCGCCTATTTGTCGTTGACGCGGGTGGTGTGGAAGCTCGTGCCCGCGCCATCGCCCGTGACCGGAGCATTCTGGATCGGGTGAGTTCAAGATTGTCGGGCTTGAAAGGGACGCTCGCAGCAGAGGACCAGGCTCACCTTGATTCTTATTTAACCGCAACCCGAACACTGGAAAGGCAACTCGAACGTGCCAACGAATGGTTAAACGTTCCGAAACCCGAAGTGGACCCGGATTTATTTGACTTCGACGCTGAGCCGACACGCGAGCTGGGAACGAACTATGTGCGGACGATGTTCGACCTCATCCATATGGCACTCCTCACCGATTCCACACGAGTCGTGACCTATCAAACTGCCATTGAAGGTGGTAGCGGTCGAGGCAATAAACTTCCCTACGCAGCAGGTCTTTCGCTGCATCACCATCAACTCAGTCATAGCGCCGCACGAGATGAAGGCGGATGGGAACGCTGGGCGAGGTTTGACCAATACATGGCTGAACGACTTTCGGAATTCCTGGCAAAAATGACCGAAACTCCGGACCCGTTGGCCGAAGGCAGTCTGCTGGACAACACGATTGTGCTTTACGGAAGTGGCACCAGTAAGACGCATGTCGGCAGAAACTATCCGCTGATTCTCGCCGGCGGCAAGAATCTTGGACTGAAACATGGTGCATTCCATCGATTCGAGGAAGAGCGACCGTTCAATGACCTGCTATTGACCCTCTTGCAACGTGTTGGTGTTAAGACAGAAAGCTTCGGCGACAGCGAAGGAACCGTTGACCAAATCCTGGTCTAACGTCTAAGCCGAGCACCCACCTGCACTGGCAAGCGTCTGACTTCTGCTACGACGATGCGCGAAGACTCTCGTGCCGCTCATCGGGAGCTTTTCGGTAGCCCGCAGGTTGAAGCACGAGCGTGGCCTTGGTTCCGTGAGGGCCGAGAAGCTCTAAGTCATGGTGTAGCAAGAGGATATGCTGCTCCGTTGTTGTATTGCATCGGACTCTTTTTGGAGTCGAGTGGAGAACGCTTGGCGCCAAAGCCAGTGAAAATTCGTTCCGTCTGCGCGCGTGCTGAAGCAAGATTCTACGTGCTCACTTCTCGCGTTCAGCAACGTCCGATTCGAACGTTTGGCGGTTTGATTTCTGGGGTTGGTATCGGGGATCCGTCCATGGTGGAATGACCAGTCAAGGTACGAAGTGGGACCACTGCCGCCCAAAGGAACGCTTTTTGCGTATGTATCTTCTGTCAGTTTCGACGCTTCGGTCTGATCCACCTCCGCACTGAACGGAAATTCTTTCGGCGCGGCGGACCGGGTGGACGTGGGTGATTGCTCACCCACGTCTCCCACAGACCCGTACGTGCGGACATTGCCGCATACGGTTCCTCAAATCATGGTTTCGCTGCGTGCAGTAGCTTGGAACGCATCGCGCGTGCGCGAGCGAGCGGATAACGGCGAAGCAATGCGCAGAATTTCTGCCAGTGCATCGAGCGGATGTTGTTGCGGCGGTTGAGCCACTTACGCCATCGATTCTCGACTTCCTGGCGGAACCGTTTCATCGCATCTGAGTTACCCGTCACTCCATAATACGCGTAGTGTCCACGCAGCTTCTGATTGAGCTTGTGTTGCTGTTCCGAGAGCGGCAAGTGGCGATTGTCGTGGCACCATTTGTCGATGCTACGAACAGCTCGGGTAAAACGATCGGCAGCGGTCTTAACCTTCACCACCCAGTAGCCTCTCAAGGACACAGACCAGTAGTGGGTGAATCCCAGAAAGTTAAATGTACCAGGACGATCATCCGAGCCGTTGTCATCCTTCGTCTTTGACGACGGGGGACGGAACGGAATCATTTTCGTCTTGGTGGGATGGACGGTTAAACCATATTTGCCAAATCGCTTCGGAATGACTTCCATGACACGCTCTGCGTCTCGCTGATCGCGAAACGCAATCGTAAAATCATCCGCGTAGCGGATGAGGAAGGCAGGACCGGCAAGACGCGGTTTCACTTCATTCTCGAACCATAGGTCTAGCACGTAGTGCAAGAACACGTTCGAAATCAAAGGTGAAATCACACCACCCTGGGGCGACCCGGAATCAGGATAACTCACGTTACCATCTTCCATCACGCCCGCTTTGAGCCATTTGTCGATCAGGCGTCGCAACACACCATCACGCACCCTCAGTTGAAGAAACTGCCGGAGATGTGAGTGATCCAGATTGTCGAAAAATTTCTGGATGTCGACTTCCAAAACTGTACCGCCCTTGGGCCGACAACTCATCGTCTGGTCGCGAAGTGAATCGAGCGCATCGTGTGCTGATCGGCCAGGCCGAAAGCCGTACGAACAGTCCAAGAAGTCCTGTTCATAGATCGGCTCCAGCAGCATGACCACCGCTCGCTGGAGACACTTATCCTCCAGGGTGGGGACGTCACCAGTCAACAGCACACCTGCCCAGCGCGCCTTCGGGATCCGCTGAGATCACCCATCCTTACCATCCTTTGCATGCAAAGCGATTCCCGATCCTGAAGTCGCGTCGGGTGCGAGGAGTGGAATGTCTCATTCTCAAAGGTTCCGAGTCAGGCACATTTGCCGTGCCTCGTGACTGGACCAATCACGCCGCGCCCGATGCGTACGTCGATGCGGATGCACCACTAACCATCCTCAGGTTGGAATGCCTCGTGTTCCTCGTCGAGCTACTCAAATCGGTTCAGACGGGTGCGGTCCGCTTGATGCGCGGTGAACACAGTGATTTTAGCGGTCTCCGCGGGGCATCAGGTCAGCGACAGTCGGTTTTGACTGAAGCCATTTCTCATACACTTTGCTCCAAATCTTGCTCAACAGAATACAACGAAGTGTCATGACTTGCTGGCCTCCTTCGCGATGCCATCGCATTCCCGAAAGCTTCATCCGTTCACTGACAATCTGCTTGCATGCCGATTCGACTACCCCGCTACCGATCGGGTAATTGTGGGTACGGGCATCTGCGTAATCCATGAATCGCTTGTACCGGCGAAGGTACTTCTCGGCTTTCTCTGCATCACTGGCGTGTGACGATTTGTAACCGTGTTCCGATTTCATCTTCGCGATCGAACGCAACACACGACCATGCCCGCCTGGTTCAAGCAGCAACGCTCGCGTTCGCGAAAGCCAGTCTGCTCGGGATTCTTTCTCGAGCTTCAGGGCATCAGCGATGATCGTCAGACGCTCGCTGGCATGGTAGTAATCAACGACACGCGTGATTTTGATTCGACTACCATCAACGAAAAATTTCCGAAGCACATTCTTCCAGTATGCGGTCTCGATTTTGCCGGCGTCGGTCACGTAAACGATTTCGGGAAGATCGTCGCCACACGCTTTTACCACCGCCGTCAGAAGTGAAGTCAAATCGCTTGAAAGTGTCTCCTGATTCGCTTCCGGTGTTCGTCCCAGATACACCGTGCCTAGCTTTTTGCCATCGCTCAAGACACTGATGCAAGCAACACCGGCCATTTCAAAGAAACTCCACGGAGCCAGGCCGAGGGCAACACCATCGCGACTGACCGAAAGGACGGCAGTGCCGCCACCAGAGCGTGCTTGTTCGATCAGTTCGGTCAACTTGGTTACCTGAGCTTCCTCGCGCAGCGGTTCCAGCGAGCAAGTAAGCGTCTGCGTCAGCTTGCGCAACTTCTCATTGCCGATCGAAACTCCAAACCGATCCCGAATCATCTCTCGCGTACGGCCTTGTGTGCTGCCAGCGGTAGCAAATTGCCTACCGATGAGGTTCGCCACCGCGGGCGTAAATCCGTGTTCAATTCCCAGCAGTTGCTCCAAAGGAAAGAGCAATTTGCCGTCACGCCCTTTGCGGTAACGAGCACGTTGAAACGAGATTTCGCCGAACGACGTCACAATGTTGCTCCGCAGGCTCTTGGCAGCCAATCGTCGGAAATTCTTGCCGTTGTGCTTCACTGTACCCGGCATCCGCTCGATTTCCGGTTCAAGGCTCGCAACAAGCCACCCGATGACTTTTCGAGCAAATTCCCGCACGCAGTTGGCCAGCCGATTCTCCAACGTAAACATTCTGGCCGCCGAGACGGCGCCGGACACAAAATCGCGGACCAATTCAACGACCTTGGAGGTCAATTCGGCAGCGAACTCGGTTACCGAATTTGAAATTTCTTTCTCTGCGATTGTGCGAACAAGGCTTCCTGCCTTAACTTGAGCATCCATGAGGTTTCCTTTTGAGCTGTCTGCCTGAGAACAAACAGTTTCCTTGAGGAAGCCTCTTTTTGTGTAGACCAATCACTCCGTCAGATCAGGCGCATTACGCAGATCACACCCGTTCAGACAAATGAGATTGATTCATGAATCACACAAGGGTCATATTGCCAATACGACCTTCTCACGTATGTCGCAACCATCGGCACGCCGCGATCGAGCGCGCAGTATCGCGTCTTCAAAAACTGCGAGGAACCACGATGTCCTCTGCACAGTTACAACGCATTCGTTTGGACGATGCCGAGGTCCAACAGTTGGCCATGTTAATCGCCAACATGCTCGAAGATCACTTGCGGGCACCGACAACTTGTGGAGAACCAATCGCACAACTACCGGAGGATCGCTTTCATGACGACGACCAGCAAGATCACCGACACCCATACGCAGAAGACAGCCTTCGTCTACATTCGGCAGTCAAGCATGGGGCAAGTGAGACATCACCGAGAAAGCACTGAACGACAGTACGCCCTGCAAGAAACGGCACGATCACTGGGTTGGCATTCCAATCGAATCAAAGTACTGGACGCTGACCTTGGGCAATCAGGAACATCAACGACAGATCGGTCCGACTTCAGAGCCCTCGTAACCGATGTGTCACTCGGCAAGGCGGGCGCGGTGCTTGCGATAGAAGCTTCACGCCTGGCAAGATCCAATGCTGACTGGCATCGCTTGATCGAAATTTGTGGCATCACCGGAACATTGATCATCGATGAAGATGGCTGTTACGACCCCAGTGATTTCAATGATGGATTGCTCTTGGGATTGAAGGGAACCATGGCTCAAGCAGAATTGCACTTCATTCGTAGCCGGCTGCAAGGTGGGAAGCTGAACAAAGCCCAGAAAGGAGAACTGCGGTTTCCGTTGCCAGTGGGCTACGTTTGCGACGAGGCGAATCGAATCGTAAAAGATCCGGATGCTCAAGTTCGCTCTGCCATTGCACTCGTCTTTGAAACTTTTCAACAGACCGGCTCAGCCTACGCCGTTGTGCAGCGTTTCGCCCGGGAAAAACTGCTGTTTCCCAAACGCAGCTACGGTGGCGCGTGGGCCGGCAAACTGCAATGGGGGCGTCTTACCGACAGCCGTGTTCTGTCCATGCTCAGGAATCCATCTTACGCTGGCGTGTATGCCTTTGGCCGTTACCAGAGCGTCAAAGAGATACTCGAGGACGGCGAAGTACGTTCCAAGATCACACGCATGCCGCGCGACCAATGGCTCGTCGAGATTCTTGACCACCACGACGGCTACACATCGTTTGAACAACATCTCAAGAACTTGGATACTCTTGAGCGTAACCGAACCAATCCCAAGGAAGCCGTCTTGAGTGGACCTGCACGCGAAGGACTTGCCCTGCTGCAAGGCTTATTGATCTGTCGTTGCTGCGGTCGCCGGTTAACGGTTCGATATCGAGGGAACGGTGGAATCTATCCGATCTACGAGTGCAACTGGCGAAAGCGAGAAGGGCTCTCGAAGACTTCCTGCCTGTTGGTTCAATGCGGACACGTGGATCGCGCGATTGAAAGACGGGTCATGGAAGCGATCGATGAAGAACAGCTCAATTTGGCATTGGATGCGTATGACATCGTGCAACAGCGTCAACAGCAGATTGACAGTCAGTGGAAACTGCGACTGGAACGAGCGGAATATGAAGCTCAATTGGCGCAGCGACGTTACGAAGAAGTCGATCCGTCCAATCGTCTCGTTGCTTCGACGCTTGAGCAACGCTGGAACGATGCACTGATCGAACTTGAAGACGTCCGCAATCAGATCGCCGACTTGCAACAACAGAACACACTGATTCAACCTTGGCAGCGCGAGGAGGTATTAAAACTCTCTGAGGATCTACCGCGCCTTTGGAAAAGCGAAGGGGTTTCATCAAAAGATAAGAAACGCATTCTTCGTCTTCTCATCCAAGACATTACACTTGAGAAGCCACAACGTTCTTTGGCTGTTCTTCATGTGCGTTGGCAAGGTGGCTTGTGCGAGGATCTGCACGTCGAACTGCCACGTCCGTCAGCTGAACGTTGGCGACACAGCGACGCGTTAGTCGAGCGAGTGCGCGAACTAGCCCGTACACAGTCCGACCCGGAAATCGCCGACATCCTCAATGCCGAGGGGCTCCAGAGCAACAAAGGTAACGCCTTCACTCGTTCGAGCATCTCATGGATTCGCCACAAGCACCGGATTCCGCCAGCCGATAAGAAGAAGCCAGAGGAACTGACCGTCAAGGAGATCGCCGCGCAATTTTGTGTCAGCAAAGGCGTTGTCTACTACTGGATTGCCCGCAAAATCATCCCTGCCCGTCGCCTGAATCAGGGGACTCCCTATTGGATCACCATCACCGATTCGAAGCGAAAACAGCTTGAAAAGTGGGTCCAAGGGTCCTCACGAATCGAATCCCCGTAGTCTTTATCAGCCACCAGAGTCCGAATGCTTATTGAAGGAGGTGCAGTATGCCGCCAACGTCGGAATTCCGAGCGGGCGAGTCTCAGTGCTTGAGCCACCCTTGGGAATATGCACTCGCCGCACAGGAGGAGCCTTGTACGTGCCGGACTTCGCGCGGTCGAGCAAGCTTTGAAGGTTTCCCTCCAGATCTTGTTCGTATTGTTCTGCGGTCACTCCATCCACGCCAACAGCACCATCCTTACGGGTGCGTCGGTACGCTTCCTTTAACCAGTCGATGTCCATCAGATAGGCTAGCGAGGTGAAAGCCATCTCGGGTGATTGCTTCGCCAACGTTGCTATCCGTTCCTGTTTCGTGGACACGGTGATCGAATTTCGAGGCATTCGTCGTGTTTCTCGGGTAACGGTTCCATGATTCGACGTCTCGCTTCCCTCCACTGGCTCCAACAGGGTGAAGTTCGCCAGCTTCATCGGTACTATCAAGACGCTATGACTTCCTGTTGCCCAACTCGCCGCACTTCGTTTCCTTCGCTTGGCGGTACCTCAACGTTCACTCGTTATGTTCGCTCCTCAGCGGACGAGTGCACCGCCGAAGCCTGGAGTTGGTGACCCGGTATCTCCGGCCGGGATTTCGCTGAGGAGACGACAGGATCTCCCAAGTTCCTGGGGAACCTTCATCATCCGTCTGCCATGTTCCAAACCGACGCCGGCAGGACTGCATGCGTCAGACCATTGCGACGCAGCAGCATGGCCCCTGGTCATCGAAAGGCAGAGGCTCCCACAATTGAGTCTTTCGACGCTCAATAGCATGGCTTTCGGACTCGCTGTCTACGCTTCGCAGGGCCGGTTACCCGACACCACGCAAGACTCGCTTCCAGTCGCTGGTCAGGCTCTACTGGACGGGGTTCTCACCCGCAAGGTTCCGATGAAAGGTTTCAGAGTTGTAGATTACATTTCATTCCCCTTTCCCAAGCTTCTTGGCGCAAGCGATGCAACTTCACGCACGAAAACTGCCATACGCTGAGACGCTCAAGGGAAGAGCGTTGACCCTAGTGATTTCAGGGGCTGCTTTGCGAAAGTACCTGTTCCTCGGTGGCGGCTCGCCAGAGTTTGATGATGCCGTTGCTACAAACGGTCGCCAGAATCGTACCGTCTGGTGAAAACGCCACCGAGTGGACCTTTCCGGGCATTCCTGTCAATGTTGTCTTCAACTCGCCCGACACCGCATCCCAAAGCTTGACGGTACCGTCTTCACTGCCCGAGGCTAATGTCTTACCGTCGGGGGAATAGCAAACGGAGTACAGACTCCCTGTATGGCCAATCAGAGTGTCTATTGGTTGCTCCTTCTCCAGGTCCCAGAGTTGGAGATCGCTTCGCCAGCCCCCAATCGCGATGACCTTTCCATGAGACGAAAAATCGATTGAGCGCAATCCCATCTTGGGAAATAGTTCACTCTTAAGTTCGCCCGTTCGGACGTCCCATGATTTGACGGCACGGTCCCACCTTGCCGCTGCGATCGTGCTTCCATCTTGCGAGAACGAAACGGACACAACGGTAGATCCATGCATTCGAAGCGTATGCAGAATCTCGCCGGTCTCCAGCTGCCGCAAAACAACGATACCTCGCGAATCGCCTGAAGCCAAAGTCTGGCCATCAGGCGAGAAAGCAACCGACTGGACATTCGAAGTGTGATCGCTGAAGACTCTCTTTGGCTTTGCATCTCCGATCCCCCAAAGGATCACGGTCTTATCTTGACTTGCTGAAGCCAGGTATTTGCCATTGGGTGAAAAGGCAACTGACCCAATGCCATTTTTATGTCCCTTGAGCGTCTCTTTCGCGTTGCCAGTCGCAACGTCCCAAAGAATGACCGAATTGTCTGCGCTACCAGACGCTACTGATGCAAGTGTTCGGCCATCTGGGGAAAACGCAACGCTGTGTCGTTCACCCGGGCGTCCCCGAAACGTACTTACTGGCGGATTTCCTTCGATAGGCCAGAGTTTGATCGTGCCATCGTGGCCCCCAGACGCAAGCGTTCGTCCGTCGGGTGAGAATCCCACCGTCCTCACAGTGCCCGCGTGTCCTTTGAATTCAGCTACCGGTTCGCTGCTGCCTGACCTGAGATCCCACAAGGCTACGATCTGCCCTAAATTACCGGCGGCTGCGAGATAGTTGCCATTCGGTGAGAAGGCGAACGAGCTGACGCCGCTCTTGGGGCATTCCAAATGTCGCTGTTTCCCACTTGCGAGATTCCACAAGATCAACTTGGGATCGCGCAGTATGCCGGCAAATGTATGTTCACCAACCGCCAGCGTATTGCCGTCCGGCGAAAAGGCGAGGCTCTTTTTAACGCGGTCGAGCCCAGGAAATTCGAGCTCAATCTCGCGAGTTTTCACATCAACGATCTTGATCCGATCCGCGTTTTCTCCACCCACTGCCAGGCGGTGCCCATCAGGAGAGAACGCGAGCACCGTACTATCACGCCTCGGCCGTGGGCTTTCCAATGTTTGACACGTACCACTGGCAATGTCCCACAACTTGATTTCGTGGCTTCCCGTTGCGAGCGTCTTTCCATCGGGGGAAAACGCAACCGAGTTCACATGGCCTTCATGCCCTGGGAACTCCTTGTAGGTCTCGCCGGTAGCCATACTCCACAACACGACGCTGGATTCCCTGTCGCCCGATGCCAGCATCAGTCCGTCAGGTGAGAAGGCCACGCACTTCACTCCACCGGAGTGCTCTCGATGGGTAGTTTGGAGCGTTCCGCTGTTGACGTCCCAAACTTTCACGGTGCCGTCCCTGCTGCTTGACGCCAGCAATCCTTCAGCAGAAAAAGCTAGCGAGGTGACATTGTCCTCGTGGGCCTTGATGGCCTGCCTGTAACCGTGTGACAATCGCCACCACAAGTACCACTCAAACCCTCTCAAGTCTGTCTCACCTGGTTGAGGAATGTGCCGCTCGAGTATGTTCCGCATTCGCGGGATATTTGCCGCTTCCCAATCCGCGGCCGCCACGTTCATGTCCGCGATGTACAGGATCCGCCGCGCTTCGTTTTTGGCTTGTCTTTCACGCTGAGCCAAGAGCTTGGCTTGGGCCGCTTGTCCACCTGCCAGCACTGCATTCTGTTCTGCCCGGATCCACTGCCAGATGGTCGCGGAGAGACCCACGATCAAGACCAGCCAGACCGCAGCCGTCATACCGGCAAGGGCAGGATTCCGTTTGCACCAACGCCAGGCTCGATCCATTGACGTGATCTTGCGAGATTCTATTGGCTCGCCATCAACGAATCGCTTGAGTTCTGCACGCAGCTCGTCTGCGGTTGGAAATCTGCGTTCGGGAGATTTTTCCAAACAACGCAGACAAATGGTTTCTAAATCACGAGGAACGCTGGAGTTGAAGTTGCGAGGCGGTCGCGGTTCATCGCGCAAGATCTGCATGATCAACATTCGCTTGTCGCCGCGGAATGGCAATTCACCGGTAAGCAGTTCATACAAAACCACGCCTAACGAATAGATGTCGGCACGGCGATTGACGCCATGTCCTTCCCCACGCGCCTGCTCCGGGGGCATGTAGGCAGGCGTGCCCAAAATCTGACCTTCCACTGTCATTGTGATTTCGCCGGCGTCTCGTTTCGCCAAGCCAAAGTCGACGATGTGCGGTTGCCCCTCCTCGTCCATCATGATGTTGCCGGGCTTGAGATCGCGATGAATCACACCGGCTTCATGCGCGTGGTGAAGCGCTTCCGCGATCTTGATGCACAGCTCGGCGGCTTCATTAGGCGAGAGCCGTTTGACATTCATCCACTCTTTCAGCGTCGCGCCCTGTACGAAATCGCTGGCGATATAAATTGTTCCGTCGAGCTTGCCGACTTCGTGAACGCTGACGATGTTGGGATGCTTCAGCTGGGTCGCGGAGAAAGAACTCTGTCTGCCGATCGTCCAATGGTCCGCGTCGGGGAATCTTTATCGCGACCGTGCGGTCGAGCTTCGTGTCGCGCGCTTTCCACACGCTTCCAAACTGGCCGATGCCGACGCGATCGAGAAGTTCAAAGTGCCCAATCTTCTTATGGATAAGATAATGCGGCTCCGTTTGCTCGCCGACCATGCTGAAGCTACTGCCGCACGACAGGCAATGGACCTCTGCTAGCTCAGCATCGTCGACGAGCTCGATCGGATGGTGGCAGTTCGGGCAGCGCACTTTCAACGCTCCGCGATCGTGAGCAATCCCTGCGTTAGATAGCAGTTTTTGATCCAATCCCCGTTCCAGCGGATCATCCTCCGGGTTGCCGTGCTTCAGCAGTGATTGCACCTCTCGCAGCAATGCTCCGTCACCATCGCATTGCTCAACTAACCAGGCATCGCGGTTTTCCGCCGGCATGTCAATCGCCGCCAGGAAAAGTTCCTCCGCTCGGTCCTGATTTGAACTTTCACGCATCGTCGCTCTCTGAACTCATCTCGCGATACAACCACGCTTTGGCATAGCGCCAGTCGTTGTTGACAGTGCCAATCGAGATTCCAAGGTGTTCGGCAATCTCTTCGCCCTCGAGGCCTCCGAAGAAACGTAGCTCGACGACTTGCGCAGCCCGCGGCTTTCGCTCAGCCAACTGCTCCAAAACGTCATGGAGCTCAAGGACGTCAAGAGTCTTGGCGGAATCGGCGACTGAGATCTCCAACGGAATTCCGCGACCATCCGCGCCGCCGCGTTTTTTTGCCTTTCGAGTCCTCGCATAATCGACCAATAAGCGTCGGATAATGTTTGCCCCGACCGCCATGACCTGGGACCGATCCGCCGCATCGACGTTCTTCTGCTCCAGCAGCTTCAAGAAAGCGTCGTTGACCAGCAGCGTCGGTTGCAGGGAATGGCCCGGAGTTTCGCGGGCCAGGGCCCGCTGGGCGATCTCATGGAGCTGATTGTAAATCGACTGCTGCCAGGAGGTTTCGTCGCGTTTTTCGGAGGATTCGCTCATTGATGATGCCGCAGGCAGGGTGCGAGGGCGCTCGCCAAACTTTGAGCGCTGCGACGTCCCAGAAGTTTTTTTCAGATTCATTTGGATACGAGGAGATCCAGTTTCGCCAAAACGGGTGAGGCAGGCAACAGCGAGCCTGAAATCAACTCATCCCCCGCCCCTGAAACGGGTGAACCAAGAAGGAGAATCTCGATGCGACAAATTGCGAAACTGATGGCTGCGATGCTGGTTGTGACTTGTGCGATGACGGTTGTACCGCAACAGTCAGCCGCGCAAACCTTGTGGGGCGAATTGGAGAAACTCGTTCCACAAACCAACACCTGGGACATCAACTTCGAAATATGGAACAACACCGGTCGAGAGGTCAGAGTCGAAGCGGAGAGATGGTACGACCACCTCGGCTACTGGTCAGGAGGTTCCTATGGAAAGCGGATCCTTCAACCTGGTGAAACGGCCTGGAGCGTAAACACGTCGGGTACGCATCGTGTTCGACTTTGGATTTGGAATTCCAACCAGAGGAGATGGGTCCTCAAAGATAAGATCTACGTGTTCTCGCCAGGTCCATACTTTATGGAAGCATATAAGGCGGGGCGTGGTGACTATCGACTGAGGCGATGGTAGCAGCCGACGCCTTGAGCTCTAGGTCCAAGCGTACGGCGTGTCAGCTACGGCGAAATCGACACGAATTTGCGGCTGCGCCAAGAATTGGCGCGTTGATCAAATCCTTCGTTTTGTCACCGAGCGCTGAATCTCAGCCAGCGATAGGCGCTTTGGCCTTTCCACCTTTTGGGGGACGCCCCGCATTTCTTTTCACACCAAATCCCGTAAATGACTGGCGTAGGGACCTGGTGCGAAAAGAAATGCTTGGGGGGTTGGTGGCTGAGCGAAAGCGCCCATTGGTGGCCTTTTGAAAGCGCCTGATGACAGTTTCCCCCAGCGTCGACGGGTCCAAGTTTCGCCCTAAACCGCGAGACCGCACTTCGCCGCAACTCCATTCGGTTGGACCATCTTCCGCGCCGTACGCGGGATCCGAAACGAACTCGGTGCTGGCGAATCGGGTGGCCCTGGGTGATTGCTCACCCAGGGCTCCCACAGATCCGTACGTGCGCACATTAGCGCATACGGTTCCTCAAATCATGGTTTCGCTGCGTGCAGTAGCTTGGAACGCATCGCGCGTGCGCGAGCGAGCGGATAACGGCGAAGCAATGCGCAGAATTTCTGCCAGTGCATCGAGCGGATGTTGTTGCGGCGGTTGAGCCACTTACGCCATCGATTCTCGACTTCCTGGCGGAACCGTTTCATCGCATCTGAGTTACCCGTCACTCCATAATACGCGTAGTGTCCACGCAGCTTCTGATTGAGCTTGTGTTGCTGTTCCGAGAGCGGCAAGTGGCGATTGTCGTGGCACCATTTGTCGATGCTACGAACAGCTCGGGTAAAACGATCGGCAGCGGTCTTAACCTTCACCACCCAGTAGCCTCTCAAGGACACAGACCAGTAGTGGGTGAATCCCAGAAAGTTAAATGTACCAGGACGATCATCCGAGCCGTTGTCATCCTTCGTCTTTGACGACGGGGGACGGAACGGAATCATTTTCGTCTTGGTGGGATGGACGGTTAAACCATATTTGCCAAATCGCTTCGGAATGACTTCCATGACACGCTCTGCGTCTCGCTGATCGCGAAACGCAATCGTAAAATCATCCGCGTAGCGGATGAGGAAGGCAGGGCCGGCAAGGCGCGGTTTCACCTCGTTCTCGAACCACAGGTCTAGCACGTAGTGCAAGAACACATTCGAAATCAAAGGTGAAATCACACCACCCTGGGGCGACCCGGAATCAGGATAACTCACGTTACTGTCTTCCATCACGCCCGCTTTGAGCCACTTGTCGATCAGACGTCGCAACACGCCATCACGCACCCTCAGTTGAAGAAACTGCCGGAGAACCTCGGTTGTCCGTTTGCCATGTTCCAGTTGACGCCGGCAGGACTGCTTGCACCAGACCATCAAGTGCAGCAGCGTGGCCCCTGATCATCGGAAGGCAGAGGCTCCCACAATCCACCCTTTCGACGCTCAATAGCATGGCTTTCGGACTCGCTGTCTACGCTTCGCAGGGCCGGTCACCCGACACCACGCAAGACTCGCTTCCAGTTGCTGGTCAGGCTCTACTGGACGGGGCTTCACCCGCAAGGTTCCGATGAAAGGTTTCAGATATGTAGATTACATTTCATTCCCCTTTCCCAAACTTCTTGGCACACCCGACGCAAGTTGCACTGATTCGTTCGATACCGGGGTTGCATCGTCCGCCGTGAACTGGCTCCGACTTCAGATCACGTCGGTCGAATTGACCGAACGCAGTTGTACACCTATTTCTGGCATAAATACCGGGACATTTCTAAACCGGAACGCCGTAAACGAGCGTGATGCTCGGAGAGCCCCTCTATCTGGGCTAGTCCGTGTCATCGGGTTCGAGTTTCTTCCAAGCTCCAAGCACGTACTCGCCGACGTCATCCTCGACTTCAATATCAAACGGATTTCGCCTGTCTTCCAGCGAATCATATTCGTTCTTGAGCATATTCGGGCGAAAGAGAAGGTCGTGTCCGGCGACAATACGAAACCCCAAGCTTGCGAGCTCTTTGTCGGACAAATCGGTCTCCCCTTTCCACATTACCGTCGCCGAGTCATTTCCGAACAATCCGCAAACATGATCGAGGATGTACCGCTGCCAGTCGCGAAGACAAGGGTGAAATACAGATTGGTAGACAAAGAGAATGCTGTGGACTGGCTCGTCAAATCCGAAGTCACGCCGAATCTCTGCACTGTTTACTCCTGGCTCAATGATCGCCGAGTAAACGTGCTCCCAGCCGGCTGAGTCCGCATCACAAACTTCGTAAAGATGCTGCCTTGAGACTTCCGCCCGGACAATGTCCAGGTAGTCCAAAGCGATTTTTGCAACGATGACTTCCTCATCCGTCTCGGATGAACAGATGATGTCGATGACGTATGGCCGAATAAAATCATCCGGTTCAGTCACATGGGGGTAGTATCGAAACTTGCAGTCAAAACGCATGCTTTTACCTGGGGTGCCCGCAGGTATCAGTGTCCTTTTTGCGTTTGGTCTGCACAATCCCTGGGAAGGCTACTCGGCGAGCAGGTCGATTGCTGACTTGCGAGTGTTGGGGTGAAGGTGACGGTATCGTTCCCTCATCTCTTCCGTCTGATGTCCCATCCAGAGGTCGATGATTCGTTGGTCAACGCCCCTTGATGCCAGGTTTGAGGCAAACGAGTGTCGAAAGACGTGGTATCCCCTCAGCTTTTCCCATTTGGTTTTCCTAAACGTTCGCTTGAATTGGTCTCGTGCTTGATTAACGGTAAGTCCCCTTGGTACGTCAGCCAGGCTACTTGGCATGCAAAACGTGTGTTGTCCACCGGGATGGATAGCAAACCAATCCCGCATGGCTAAAACAACTGGTTCGGCTAAATCAACGCGTCTGAAGGTAATCGCTTTGTCTTTGCTTCGTTTCTTTTCTCGCACCAGGATTGCGCGGCTCTTCAAATCAAAATCGTCAATCAGAGACCGCATCATTTCGCTTCTTCGCACACCGGTGTAAGCAACGAGTACCAACATCGGATAGATAAATGGGTACCTTGGGTTTTCTCGGACGTGCTCAAGCAGTTCTGCGATTTCGTCGGTCGTGAGGTAAAGACACTCCCAGAGGTCAGCGACTTCGTCGTCGGTAAGCCCTCCTCTGGCGATTCGTGTTTCGATTTCATCCCAGGTCATGAACGGTGGTTTCTGGTTTCGTTTGCCGTAGGTGAGCCCTTGTGTTGGCGTCTCGCCAAGCATGTACTCTTTCTTCGCCCAGTTCCAGATGATTCGGAAGGTGTCCATTTCACGCTTCACAGTTTCTGGGCTGATGAATCGCGTTCCCCTCTTCTCTTTGAGACGCTTTTCAACATAGCGTTGTAAATCACTGTGGGTAACTGCCTGAGCGGCTTTGGTCACTGGCAAGAGCCGAAGGAAGTTCTTGATATGGGTCTCCTCGGTCTTGATGGTTGTTGGCTCTTTTGCTCCGGCAACCCTTCTCTCCTTATACAGTTCAAAGAGCTTCTTGAGCGAGACGAGGGTTGACGATGCCGGCTTCTGTTTTAGCTTGCCGTCGCTGAGGATAAATGCACCTGGTTCTGCGTCGGGTGGGATTTCGAGGCGACCTTGCTCGATAAGTCGGAGTGTCTCCTCTACTCTCCCCTTAATCGATCGTGCGACATTCTTGTCTTTGGTCTTGATGGAACGAAAGAACTGGCGACCGCCGAATCGGAAGCGGATGCGATAGACCTTGGACTTCGGGTGTTGTTCGAGACTGGCCACGATTTCGACTCCGGGGAGGCTGGTGTCGAATCGTACGCATCAGGCGGCAAGAGCGCCAGCGATGCAAGCGCCATGTAAGTCCAATCGCGTGCTACTTTTGTGCTACAAAGCGCTATCCGAGCAAAAAAGAACCCGCCGTAAATCTCGTTTACAGCGGGTTTTGCGAGTCGGGGCGACTGGATTTGAACCAGCGACCTCTACGTCCCGAATCTGATTGGTGACGTTGCAAGCATGTTGCTGAAAGCCTGCAAATATGTTGATTAAGTGGGGTTTGCCTTGCTCAAGCTACTTCGAAGCATCGCAGATGCATTGCACTCGTAGAGCGTTTGGATTGACCAACAGTGGACTACTTTTGGACTACTTTGTTCGTCTACTCTCAGATCCATCAGTGTCGTTCTCGACGCCCCAAAAATTTCAGGAAAAATTTTCGCCAAGTTCCGTTAATTCCTCGGGCGACGCCGGACAAGGTCCCTAGGGGCGAATCTGGGGCTGCCGCCGCGTCGGTCGTTTTCACCGCTTGCACCAACTTCGGCGCTGTACACATATTAAAAGCGTTCGGGGTGTTTTTCCGAGAATGTCTGTGCACCCAACCGAGTATATACGGCTGGTATTGTTTTGTTTCCGGCTTCCACCCGCGATCGTCAATCTGCTCCACAACCTGCCGGAAACACCGCCTGCGCGAACGAACTCATCATCATCGTGTACAATTCGCGGACTGAAGTGTCAATTGAGAATGATGACGTAAATGACTCCGTTCGATGTCGAATATTGATGATTTGGTCGCAAAGGCCAGAGCCCTTTCGGGCGCAGATCTGAAGCGATTTCTTGATGGACTACATTTCATGCAACGGCGATACGTTGAAGTCCGGTTAGCTAAGCACGCCGACGACATCGATCCGTTGCGCACGATCGAACCCATGCAAGGCAGGCATCCTGTCCCGCAGTTCGTCTCTGATTCCAACCGAACGAAGGGTGAATCAGGTGTTCCCTACTCAGTAGGCCCCTACAGGATCTTACAGACCATCAGTAAGGGCGGCATGGGCATCGTCTACAAGGCCGTCCAGAGCGGATTGAATCGCGAAGTAGCACTCAAGATGATGCTGTGTATTGAGCATGAGTCGGCTAGCAGTCAAGCACGATTCGCGATCGAAGCCAGGGCTGCCGGAAGTCTAGACCATCCAGGAATCGTGTCGATACATGACGTTGGTGATCACAATGGTCAGCCCTACTACGTAATGGACTACGTTGCCGGCCCCACAGTCAATCAGTTTCTCGATGAGTCAGAAGTCAGTGCCTTTGAGAGCGTGTCTTCAAAATAGGAATTGCGGTGTGAGATAGAAAATCGCTACGACCCCGTTGCTAATTTCTCCACAAGGAAGACGGAGCCGCAGCGATGGAAACGCAATATCCCAGTGATTTGACAAACGGACAATGGCAAAAGATCAGACAGCTCCTTCCACAACGGGCAGAACGCGGCCGACCACCATTGGATCGTCGTCAAGTGATCAATGCGATTCTGTATGTAAACCGAACAGGCTGCCAATGGAGGTACTTGCCAAAGTCCTTTCCAAACTGGAAGTCGGTGTACACCGTCTTCTGGCGATGGCGTCAGGCGGGCATCTGGCAAAAAATTCACGATCGGCTACGTGAGAAAGTTCGAGTCCAAGAGGGAAAGAAATCGACTCCCACCGCCGCTATCATCGACAGTCAAAGTGTGAAAACTACCGAAGTAGGCGGAGATTTGCGTGGCTATGACGCGGGAAAGAAGGTCAGCGGACGAAAACGCCACTTGGCGGTCGATACATTGGGACTGTTGTTGTGCGTCATCGTTCATCAGGCAGATTGGCAAGACTACGATGGTGCCTGCGGAGTCTTCGCGAGAATGAAGCAGACGTTCAAACGCATCAAGGTGATCTTCGCGGATTCAGCATATGGAAGAAACAAACTGCCGGAATGGGTAAAAGATACGTATGGTTGGATACTGCAAACCGTCAACCGACCAGTGGCAGCCAAGGGCTTCGTTGTTTTACCGAAACGTTGGATTGTTGAACGCACATTTGGGTGGATTGGCCGCTGTCGTCGGAACGCCAAAGACTACGAGCGAAATCCGGAAACAAGCGAGACGATGATTCATATCACAATGATCGCGCTCATGCTGCGGCGGCTCGAACAGGCAGATTCCTAATTTGAAGACACGCTCTGAGGCCGCACGCATCGCATTGCGAATTGCCGAAGCGGTAGCGCATGCGCACGAAAGGGGCGTCATTCACCGCGATCTAAAGCCGCAAAATATACTGCTTGACACCGAGAGAAATCCTCGAATCACAGACTTTGGGCTCGCAAAGCACATCCACAATGACTTGCAGCTAACACAAAATGGTGTTGTGCTGGGTACCCCGTGCTACCTTGCCCCGGAACAGGCCGAAGGACGTCAACACGAGATTTGCGTGCAAACAGATGTGTATGGCATCGGAGCCATTCTTTACCAAATGCTCACTCGCAGGCCGCCAATTCTACAGGCGATGTCACTTTGTGAGACTTTAAGGCGATGTGTCGAAGAATTGCCGGAACCGCCGCGTACAATCAACGCGAAAGTTGGGCGTGATTTAGAGGCGATTTGTCTCAAGTGTCTTGAAAAACGAATCGTTGATCGTTACGCAAGTGCTACATCATTGGCCGATGACCTGAGGAAGTTTTGCAGTGGTGAAGCACTCAATTTGGCTTCTGCAGGGACGCCCTACGGCCGAATCCTCGTGCATTGGACGAGGCATCCTCAGAGGGCTATTCACGTTGGTGTCATGATACTGATGCTCGCAGCGTTCTACGGGTTCAGCGCCACAGCCGCCTTGGGTGCCATTATCTTCGGCTGGAGTATCAATGCGGATTTTGCCAGCGCACTGTTTCTCGCGTGCCTAGACACAGCTGGCTTCGCGACGTACTTCATTACCGGACTTGGAATGCTCAGCAAACAACTGTGGTCTATTTGGGGAGGCATCATAGCGGGCTTTGTTACGACGCTGATTGCATTTGCTCTTGCCGCGTTCGGTTTTGAGGCCGGAGGATTGCTCTCAGAGCCCCTCACGCGGACATTCATTTACAGCATCTTCGCGTTTTCCGGATCATGCGTGGCTTTGTTGAGCTACATCGCGCTACCCTCGATTTCCGAAACGTTGAAGCCATGACTCGAACGACTGCAATTCGCGGCATAGAGCGATGTCTGCACGATGCTCCCGTTCCATTGACGTCACCCGACCGACGCAGGGAAACTTCATTCTCAACTACTCGTTTGAAACAAATGATCCGTTCAACCCCTTGCTCGTAGAAGTCAATCTGAAATTCATTCGCATTTGATTCAACAGCTTGTAAAGACAATGGGATTTGTTCAAGAAAAACGGGAAGGTCAGCGAAGACATCGACAGGCCATCGCTCATCACCAAATCCCGAAACAACGAACTTACCGACACCGGAATCATGCATGGTATGGCAGACGGCCCCGATCAATGATCTTGCATCGTCCAACTGAGTGGCTTCAGCAGTGCTATCCCGGCAAGTTTCCTGATTCCACACGGCGGACTTTCGAGCGACGTGTTGCCAAATGGCGAAGTCTGCACGGACCTGGCAAGACGGTCTTCTTCCCGCAGCAACACCACGCTGGCCGCCTGGTGGCCAGCGATTTCACCGTCTGCAATGAACTCGGTGTCCGGATCGCCGGAACACGATTTGATCACACGCTATTTCACTGCGTGCTGATCTACAGCAACGTCGAGTCGGTATCACTGTGTTTCTCCGAATCGTTCGAGGCGCTCAGCGAAGGGATTCAAAAAGCGTTTTGGGAATTTGGCGGCGTGCCTCAGCGGCATCGGACTGACTCGCTCAGCGCGGCAGTCAGAAATCACTCGAGTCGAAAGACGCTTACCGATCGCTATGCAGCGCTGATGGATCATTACCACTGCGAAGCGGAACGCACCAACGCCCGATGCGCCAACGAGAATGGTGACGTCGAGTCATCCAACGGACACTTGAAGGACCGAATCGATCAGGCGCTGTTGCTACGCGGCAGTCGTGACTTCGCCAGTCGCCAAGACTGCATGGATTTCATTGAGCAGATCATCGCGAGTGTTAACTCCAATCGCCGCACTCGGTTTCTCCAAGAGCAAGCGTCTTTCGGAAGACTGCCAGAATATCGGCTCGACACCGATGACTTCTTGCCAGGCATTCGTCAGCAAGAGCAGCAGACCTTCCTCCGGGATTAATCCCTACAGCATTCCGAATTCCATCTGCTGCGTGATTGAAGGCCACCAGTCATCAGGATCATTGAATGCAGGCGGGTCAACTTCTTTCATCTCGTTTCCTACCTGAATTGAATAGGCTTCTGCAGCAGATTCATTCATTGCCTGGACCTTCTCAGCGTACTTTGAATACATATCAAGCAGCATCAGGAAGTAAGATAATTCCGAGTTGATCTTTCGCAGTTCTTCTCCAGATTGATCAACTGAAACAACTGTGCCTTCATCACTTTTAAGGCAGATCGTTGAGCCTTCATCGCTTCCAATCGCGTACAGTTCTTTCCCTGCTGAATTTGTTGATACGGCAATTGCCGTATCACAACGTTGAAACGATACGCCCAACGGGGCCGATGAAGGCAAGCCAGTTTTCGTCAATAACTCGATTGTTTTTGGTGGCAAACTGAGTTTCTCAGATTCGTTTTTTTCGATGATGATTCGGCTGCTTTTTGCAGTGTGTTCTTTCATGTCTTACGGTAGCACGGTAGCACGGCATCAGAATAAACAGTAACACCTGGGTGATTTTCTTGGTAGCTAAGGACCGAGCGGAAAATTAGTGTCCGCTTTCCGGTGATGCGACATAGTTCCATTTTGACAGGAAGTCGTCGAACTTGATTCGTAGGCTTTGTTTCATCTGCTTTGTCGCGTTTCGCTTGGTTTCGTATTCTCGGCGGATCACGTTGACTGTCGTTTTCAGGCCACTGCTGGTGCTTGTTCGACGCATCAATTCAACCACCCGATCGAGTGTGTCAAAGAGCATGCCGCTGCACGCCCTGCCGACATGCGGGAAGAATCGACGTTCAATGGGATTGTACTTTGAGCAATAGGGCGGGTAGTGCGCAACACGGATCTCGATTCCGATCGCTTCGCTGAGTTGTTGCAGATCGTACTTGAATATGTATTTGGTCGCTGAGTTGCTGCCGCCACCATCGCAAGCCAACAGAATCGACCTCGCCTCGGGGTAACGCTGCTTGCCGATTCGGTTCCAAAACCACCGAAAACTATCACAGGCAAACTCGCTTGTATCGTGCGAGAGGCCGAGATTGAGGTGGCCCCGGTTTGCCCGGCGGTCGTAAATCCCGTGAGGAATCACTACACCATCGGCCCACGATGGAAAGTCGTGGTCAAACGCCTCGAAAGGCGAACTGCAACGGACGCGGCCCTTGCGATACAGTGTCCCCAAGTGCTCTTTGGCTTTGGTGTCCATTGAAAACCATGGATTCCCATCGGACTCGTATTGCTCGATCAACTCTCCAATGCGGCAGAACTGCGCGTCGCGATCTTTGTGTTCTCCGCCGGGAAGCACCTTGGCAATTTGCCGATGGCGAATCTCAGCGTCATCGAGCCAAGTTGCGATCGAGTCCCGTCCCGTTGGCGTTCCCATCTCGGCAAGTCGAGACGAAAGTTCGCGAGTTGTCATGTGAGTGTAAAAGACATCTTCCTTGTCGGGGTCTCCAGCGGTCCTCACTTCCAAGCAAGCGATCAGGTTTTCTTCTTCGGCTGACTCCGATTCGATCTTTTTTTTCGACCTGCGCCAGGCCGACGAATGCGCCCGGCAGCCGGATCATCTGTCAACTGATCGAGTTCCGCCAAGCCACGCTCGATGGTCTTTTCACTGCAGCCAATCACCGTGGCAACGTAGCGAATTCCACCGTGACCTCTCTGTTTGGCTTCAATGGCAGCAAATCGACGGCGATCCTTCTCTGTCAGCGTGTCGGCAAACTCTCGCAAGGACTGCTCGATTGCCGGAGAATCCATCAGTGGCATTGCCATCCTTGGCCTCGTATAGAATCAGGGAGCGAAAGGGAGCAACAAATCCTAGTCGGTTAGGCCAAATTCTCCGACACTAATTTTCCGCTCGGTCCTAAACTTACTTCCAGATTTCATTGCTGAATGCCTTGTCGTGTCGCAATCAAGATTTTTTCGCCGCTAACCTCTAGGACTTCAAAGTGGGTAAACCCCAGTTTTTTGAGTGACAAGGCAACAGATTAATCAAACATTCTCTTTGATCTCTGTTTCTCCAGCTTCCGACACGTTGACTCGGTTTGAGATAAATTGGCCATCGAAAAAAGGTGCGTCAACTCCTGGAAATGGTGTTTCAAAAAAACAGTATTCTCAGCATTCATTATCGCACATTCCGCAAGTTCTCCAGTAATTAGTTCCTTTACGATATCTATTGAAAACCACGACTCTTGCCTTCTCTGGCCGTGACCTCGCACGTCCATGAAAAGTCGATCTCGATCAAGCCAGAGCCTGAGCTCAATATCCTTGGCTCGAAGCGTCACACTTCCTGTTCCGCCAAAAGATTCAGTGTAACGTGAATCAATAATGCGGCAGTCGTAGTCCTCGTAAAGGAAAGCACCGTCCGTTGCCAAAAAGTCTAATATTTTTCTCATGCTAATTTCCTGGAACTAGCGACCACTGGTTCAGCCACACGTATCCCCGGATTCTGGTTAAGTGGTCAATTTCTAATTTCAAGTACGAATCCGGTCGAATTTTACCTTTTGGGATAGAGAGATACACTTGGTCTCCACTATCCGCGACTATGTCAAGAAAGTGCTGGTTTGCCGCCCAGCGTTCGTTGGCGTTTAGTTTGTTCCACGCTTTGCCGATATCAAAGTAGCTTGCGTTTTTTACGTCAGCTTTATTGATGTAGTTTACTTCTAGTGGACTGAAAGGTCCTAAAACTGATTTTCCGCTATTGCGGATGTTTTGCTCCGCGAGTTTTCTGATAGCGCCCGATAGCAGTTTTTTGGGTGCGAGTTTCGAAAACTCGACAACTTCATTCGCGGTTAGCTTTGGTGTTGCGGGTGGTTTAGGGTTGGCGAGTTCTCGAAGGGCATCGTTAAAGTGTTGGGAAACGCTGCCCGGTTGGATGTCACCCGATTTTTCCATCGAGCGCAATAGCTCGAACATTTCCTCCGCTGCTTTCGTTTTGTCGGCTGATTCCCCAAGTTCATCGAGAACGTCGGTGAACCTCTTCATCGCAACTTTGCACGGGGTGGACGTGTTGTGCACCCAGGCGCGCTGGCGGCCAACGAAGTAGGTGTGTGAACCGGCGACCTCGATGTTGTAGGTGGTGAAGGTCTCTCCTTCGGACGCCGCGCGTCGTGAAATCGCGGTGACCGTCAAAGGTTGGCCGTCGGCTGAGGCAACACGGCTTGACTCTTCTAGCTGGTCGGCATGGACGAAGCTCTTGGTGTCGAGTGAGTAGAAGGGATGGTTTGCAGTGGTGGTGAGCGTTTCCTCAGATTCACCATCGCTGAGTGTGAGTTCCAGCAATTCGCTCGGATGCGTGGTGATCAGCTCGGTGACCGGTTGGTGGTCGTTGTCGGTTTCTTCTCCGTCGGCGAATTCGTTGCGGGTTAGGACGAGATCGCCCACTTTCAATTCTTCGATCGGCTTGAAACCTTCTGCAGTGGACACCAGCGTTCCCGCGACAAAACAGACTCGTGTATTGAGGACAATCGCCAGTCTATCAGCGAACTTCTGCAGCGTTGCGGTGATTTTGCCGGTGCTGTCATATTTCGTGACGAACTTGAACTTGGACATGTCGTACAAGAATTCGCTCACTTTGCCCGCTTTGACGGCGGTACCAGCACCGCTGGTGGCCACCGAAAGTAGCACCTCGAAGGTGACCAGACCATTGACGCGACCGATCAAGTGTGCCTTTTCTTTGATCGTCAGCGAGTCGAGCTCCTCGACGATCGTCTTGACCACCGGATCGACCATGTCGAGCACTAGCAGAGTCTCAGGTGATGCTGTTCGGTACCAGTTGGCGGTCAGACCAGCGACTTTTGAGTGGTTCCCGTCAGCGAGTGCATTGAGATAGTCTGACGAGAAGAGTCGGGCCATATCGGAGGCCGTTCGTATGGCGATGGGACCGTACTGGCGAGCGGCGTCAATCGTCTTCTTGATCGCCTTGACCGGTGCAGCATAGGCATCCCAGGCTTGCTGATAACCGTGGGGGCCACCTGCATAGGCGGCGTAGTAATTGTTCGGAATGATTCCGACCAGGTTCGTCGTGTAGATCCAGTTCAGAAGCGAACCGGCGAATTCAATGTTGCCTTTGAGGCCGTCACCGAAGAAGCCCTTAACGAAGCCTTGGGCAGCCCCCACTCCACCGTCAACGATGTCAAGTACGATGTTCTGATTGCTTCCATCGGTGATCGATGAACTGGACGCATTCGATGAGCCGGTGATTTGAGCGGTTGCTGCAAGTGACGACGTGTCGTCGCCAACGGTGTGTCGATGGGCTCGGTGGGAGGATGGATTAAGTTTCTCATGTTGTTCTTTCAGCAGATCGGCGAGCCGTAACTTGTTTTCCCGCTCGCTTTCGGAGAGGTGATCGAGGGCGGCGATTTCGGCGAGCTGTGGGGTGTAGACGTCGGAATAAACGCTCAGGCTGAACTCAGGACGATCGGAGATGGTTGAACGGACGGTGAGACACTCGCGCAGGTTGCAGGAGGCTGCTTCTCCGGGGCGTCCGGCAGCGAGAATTTGGTTGATTTCGTCTTGCCGGTATTCGGTTCCGTCGGTGACTTCCGCTGAGCCGTCGGAGATTGTGTTTGCCTGTCCGCTGCCGGTGGATCGCGTGTCGAAGGCTGATGCGTCGAAGGGGTTAGTGCTGACCGAATCGTCGTAACCGGCGGTGATTGCGTCTGCTGGTGTTGATTCGCTGACCAGCTCGTTGTCGAAGAGCCAGTTGTAGCGGTATTCGAGCGAGAGGTCATAGAGTTGATCTTCCACGATTTCGACTTCGCCGGTCCAGAAGGTCTCGTCGAGTTGCACCACGGTCCAGGCAGTCAGGGATGGATCGTAGGGAAGGTTGTTAAAGAGGCCGGTTTCGGAGAAGTCGGTGAAGGGAACGGCAAGAAATCCGAATGAAGCGGGACCTTGTGCAAAGTCGAAGTACAGGCGGGCGGAGTCCTGCAGGGTGTATTCGTCTTGCAGTTGGGGCGCAGCAGTGAATTCAGGGAGTGGGTTGCCGACGCCGCCAGTGGCTGCGTAGTCGGCCGACAGTTGACTGGCTAGTGTTTGGTCGGCCGTTGGAAGGGCAGTAGCGCGGGCGCCGCTGCCGTTGACGTTGGCTAAGTGCCAGGTGGTTTCGGCGCCGGTGTGGGCGATTTCAACGTCCTTTTGCGCGCCCGCTTTGGTGACCATTTGGGTTTGATGTGAACCGCTGACCGAAGTGACGCGGGTTGCCAGGGTGGCGTAGTAGTCGGCGTCGAAGGCGGCCCAGGGGCTACCGTTGGTTCCCGACAGGGCGGTGGCGGTCGTTGCGAAGGTGTTGGCTTCGTATTGGCGATAGGTTGCGTCAACGGCAGCCCAACTGGTGGTCGCTTGCAGGGAGGCGTTGGACTCTTCGTCGGCGTAGGCCGCTTCGGAATTGGTGAGAGTGGTTTCGTATTGGATGTCGGCGGCGATTAGGTCGAGCGATTGGTCGAAGTTGGAGGTGGCAAGGTCGGTGTACTTGTCGGCTTGCTGGTTTGCTTCGGCGGCCAGCCAATCCGATTCGAGCGTTTGGCGATCGGCGGCAAAATCATCCGCGACGGTTTGCAAGTCGGCGGCGTGCTGGGTGGCGTCGCCGCTGAAGACAAAGTCTCGTTCGGCCTGCGCATTGCCAACGTCGCGATCGCGAATCGCTTGTGCAGTGCCGTCGGCGTACGTTTCGGCCGGTAGTGCCAAGGCGACGTGGAAGTCTCGAATGGAGTCGGCCCTGGCTACTGCCCGGTCATGAACGGCATCGGCTGCGGCGGTTGCATGGATCTTGGTTGCCAGCACGTCGGCTTGGCGACGATCGACTTGGGCGGTCTGCATCCGGCCCGCGTAGACCGAGTTGGCCGAGTTGCGGTCGGTCGCCTGGTTGGTGTAGTGGACCGAAGCGGTCGTCCACCAGGAGGCTCGCGCGGTGGCGGCATCGACCAGGTACTGTGACCAGTCGGATTGCAAGTCGGTGTCGATCGAGGTGTGGGCGGTGACGCGGGCGGTCTCTTGAGTGTTCCAGAGGGTGACGTCGGCTGCTGTGAGGGAGCTTCGCCGCGCGTTTTCGGCAGCGGTGACGGCGGTGCGAAAGACCCCTTCGGCGGTGGCGTGAAGGTCGCCCCTGGTCTTGTCGGCGGTGGCGATGTTGGTGGACCGGGTCTGTTCCAAACCGGCGATCCCCGTTTCGAATGTGTGCTGCAGAGTGACCGCAGGGGACGAGTAGTTGACGATCGCAGTTCCTTCGGACAGCTGCCAGGCGAGCGCGGCATCGGCGATGGCGGTGGCGTAAGCCAGGTCGGCGTCGGCAACTCCTTCGGAGTAGTTCGCGTAACCGTGGGTGAAATCGTTCAAATCGGTGTACTTCCGCACTGCGGCCAGGTCGAGTGCGTACTGTTTCTCTGCCACCGCGACGTCGTGCTCGTAGGCCGCCATGTTTTCGGCAGCCTTGGTGCGGCGGGTGTTCAGATGAGAAAGCAGTGATGCAGTACGGGTGTTGGCGGCATTGACGGTGCCGACAGCCCGATCGCGATCGTACTGGGCCAAGTCTTTCGCAAAGGTCTCGTCGGCAGTTGCCTTGGTGGTGTTTTCATTTTGACGAGCCACGGCGAGGTCATAGGGAACTTGGAACTGGGCCGAAGCAGTGTCGGTGGCGTGGGTGATGAAGGCCAATGCAACATCGTCGATCCAGTCGGCTTTGGCTTGGGTGTAGGCGGCCTGGTAAGCGTCGAAAGGATTTGTAGAAGAGGAAACGGCGATCGCCAGGGCCCGCTGTGCTTCGGCATCAGAAACACTTTGCTGATAAGCGGCTTCGGCGGTCGCCGCCGAGGTATCACGAATGACTCCGGCTGTCTTTTCCGAATCGCGATAGGCGACCCAGGCGGTATCGCCGGCCAGGAGCTGGCTCTTGGTGGCGGCGGCGACCGCGTCGGCACGAACCTGATGAGCGTCGGCGATGGCGGTTTGCTGGACCGCGAATTGGGCCAGTTCGACGGTCGACAGCGCCGATTCAGCGGTGTTGATCGTCGTCACAAACGACTGGCCGGCAGCGCCGCGGGCGTCGGCGAGGGTGACTTTCGCATCGGCCAGCGCCGTGATGCGAGCGATCTCTTCGTCACCAAACGTCGTGGTGTAATCGGCTTGGATTGCGGCGAGTGAACTGTCGTAGGTCGCTTCGGCAGCAGCGATGTCGTCTTGATAGGCTTGTTGCTGGGCTGGAGAGGAGTGATCGACGTAGGGGAATTCGGCAGGAAAGTGACCAGGCGTTCCCAGTCCGGCGCCCGAACCGGCATACGACAGGGGGAAGCTGTTGTTATTCGGATTCCAGTCCCATACAAAGGCCCAGTGACCGTTTTCAAGACCGTCGTAACTGTAGGGGCCCAATGCTGTGGCATCGGTCCAGGTCGTCTCTTGCCAGTCGCCGGCAGCATCGATGTAGCCTTGCCGGTGCAGCGGCAGCAAGTCGGCGGCAAGGTTTTTTGCATGAACACCGGCGTCGGCATAGAAGGACTCGATCGCGGCGGCAACATTCGTTTCAAAGTTCGCTTCCGCGTGAACCACATCCTTTTCGTAAGTTGCCACGGCGATTGTTTCGGCGACCGTCAGATCGACCGAGGCGTGAGAGACGGTTCGGTCATAGATCGCTTGCTGGGGAGCAACTTGCTGGATGTGTTGCAAGTCGGCCAGGTTGGTGGTGGCGACAAGATTCAAGTCGGCGGCGTTCCTCTGAGTGATTCGATTCGATTCTGCCGTGGAGACCGCGTCTTGATAGGCGTCACCGGCGATTCGGACGGAATCGAACCAGGCCGCGTCGGCGGCAGCAATCGCGGCGTCGGCAACCGCCAGAGGCGAAGGGGAAGCGATGGAGATCGCCTGTTTCGCCGCGGCATGATCGGCATAGATCGCCGCTTCATAGAGACCGCGGGCGGCAATCTCACCCTCACGGCGTCCGGCCGCCGCTGCCGCCTCGTCCAGCGCCTTGTTGCCGGCGGCGGAAGTGGCCGAATGCAGATAGCCGTTTTCGATCGGAACGCCGGCGATCGTGAAATCGGAATCGAGATTGGAGGTGGTCGTGATCCAAGCTTTCTCCGCATCGCCAACCGCGCCAGCATAGAGGATCGTCGCAGCGAGAATACTGTCGGCAAGGTTTTGTTCGGCACCGCTTCGGTCGCCTGTCAGTGCCGCGTTATCACCGGCACTGAGCGAAGCGGCGTCCCCAAGGTCGGAGGTGCGGCTGATTTCCGCCAGCCGCGCTTGGTCGGCGGCGTAGAACTGGGCACGCGCTTCCTGAATCAAATCCCATTGCTGGCTTCCCGTTGCATTGTAACGGTTGACCGCGGCCCGCCTCGCCTGATTGTATTCCACCAGGGCGGCCTCTTCGATCGCCAGCTGCTCGGCGGAAGTGATGTTGCCCCACCAGTAATCCTCCTGAGCGCTCTCCACGGCGACGTAGGCGTTGGAGCCCGCGTCCGCTTGATTGGAAAGATAGTCACCTTCGGTTGATTCGGAATCGACCTGGTAACTCGCCTCGCGGCTCGCGATGGCCGCTTCTCGACTACCCAAGAAGGTTCTTTCCTCCTCGCGTCGGCTTGCCTCGGTGGACGCCTGGGCTTGCCGGTAGTCGAATTCATGATCGGCAACCGCTTTGGCGTAAACGAGTTTGGCATCCGCGATCGCAACGGCATAGAGATCGGTTTCGTCGGCGATCTCGTCCGTTCTGACTTGCTCGGCCGTCGCCAAGTCAATGCGGTAATCACGGCTTTCGGCCGACGTTTGTTGTTGCCGGGTGAGGTTGGCCAAGTGCATCGCCGTCGCATGGTCGACTTCGGCATCCCCGCTGGCAGTTGCCCAACTGTTTTCGATCGTGCCTTGAGCGACATGAAGTGCCGACCACGGAGAATCAACCTGGACGTGCCACTGGTTCATGGCGCTGGCGTACTCGGACGCCTCCGCTTGTTGAAAGACCTTCAGTGAATTGGCATCGGCAATGGCGCGGAGTCCAAGCTGCAGGACTTCCGCGTCGAACAACTCTTTGTCATCCTGCGTGGTTGCCTGAACATAGATCGTATGCTCGGCGGCATAGGCTTGTTGAAGGTCTCCCTCGATCCGCGTCGTTTCGACCGAGTGATCTCGCTTTGCCTGGGCGACCGCTTTCTGGAATACCCGCAGCGTCTCGGCCGACTGTTGCTGAAAATCGGTGTTCAGGGCGTCGAACTCTTCTTCCTGTTGCTGCTCGATGGCGCGAGTTTCGATGAGTCCTGTCACCAGGTTGCTGAAATCCTCGGCAAGCGTCCCGATTTCTCCCACCGGATTCCGATTCGCCTCATGATCGGCGACCGTCACGTACTGCATGCCGAAGTCACGTTCGAGTCCAGGAAGGACGATAAAATGAAAGTATCTTTGGCGAGTGTCGATCCGCGAAATGCGGCGATCCAGTTCGGCATCGGTCTGCTCGTTGTCATAGTCGTACGATAAATCGATCGATCGCTTGCTGTGAGAAAAATTGCCGTTGTGCGTGTTCCGCTCGTACTGTTCGGTGGATGCAGAAGAGGCAAGCTGTTGGGCATGCAGCTGGTCAGCGTAAGAAGTCCAGTAATCCTCCCTGGCGTCGATCGAGGTGTCCGAAAGCGTGTATTGTTCGTCAGCCATGTCGTAGGCATGTTGATGAACCGCATCGGCGATCCTTTCGTCATGGAGCTTTTGTGCGTCGGTGACTTCGTCGATGTGCTGGTCGCTAGCCGATTTCACCTGCACGAAGTAGTCGACTTCGTTGGCGGCCAGGTCAAGTTGGTACTGAGTCCAGGGGGATGCCACCGCGGTGTTCCAACGTGCCATCGCCTCCTTCTTGGCCGTCGCTTCGGCAACGTCGTAGGCGGTGAGTGCCTTGGTGGTGCCGGCGCGGCTGGCTGCCTCGTTAGCGGCCAGGCTTTTGTCAAGATCACGCTGGGCGTCGGCGAGCTCCTTGGCGAGCGCTCGGTCGATCGTCGCGGTTGTTCGTTCCCACGCAATCGCCGCGTCGATGCGATCGATTGCTTGCCGGTATTCCGCGATCATGGTCGATTCGCGAATTTTTCGGTCGGCTGTGCTGATCGCGATCGCCGCTTTTCGGCTCGCCGCTGCAATTCGCGACAAGCGGAAAAGGGTGTAGTTGTGGTGGCGAAGCGTTTGTTCGTGCTCCACCTGGTTGACCGTTCGACTGCGGATTCGTTTTAACTCCAGTTGAAGTTCCCCATAGAACTCATCGATTGCTTCCCTTTCGCTGGGGGTCGGTGGCGGGTCGGCATTGATTTCGTCGAGACGATCTTGGATGGCCTGAAGATGGTCAATCAAATATTGGTCTTCCGCATCGTCGTAACCCTGCTCGATATCATCGCTATAGTCCCCGCTCAACCCGTCCGGACCAAGCGATGCCTCCGCCGTCGCATCGTTGTAGTCATCATTGGCATCGGTAATCGCATCGTTGTACGCACCGAGTTCTTGAGCCGACGGAATGATTCGCGCATCGATCGCTTGGACAGCGGATGAATAGATCGCCGCCGCAACACCTCGATCCACAGCCGCTTTCGCTTCGGCTGCGGCGACCTGCTGGTCGTACAGCGCGGTGGCGTCGGAATCTTTGGCGGTTCGCACTTCTTCAGCCCGCTCGACGCCAAAGTCGTAGGTGGCTTTCGCCTGGGCGCTGGCAACCTGGTAGATCAGGTCCGAATCGAAATCGTACTGCGGTCCGACGTAGTCGGGGCGCTGTCGCGGCGGAGTGGCCTGATCGGCGTCGTCGGGAATCTGCACCGAGTGGATTCGCGGCGCGTCGGGCCACTCGATAGCCTCGAATGCAAAACTGGTTGTGTCGCCCGAAAAATTGTTCAGCGCGGTTTGAAAGTTGGCCGCCGCAGTGCTCAGACCGCTGGAGAAGGCAGCATCGGCGTTTCGCAGACCCTGCTGGAACTGGGCGTCGGCAACCTGGTTGGCCGTGTCTTGGTTCGTGTTGGCGATGTCGATGGCGCCGGTGTAAGTCGTGTCGGCCCCGTTGCGGCTGGTTTGCCACTGTGTGTCGGCTGCTTGGATCGATGTCTGATGACCAGCCTGCGCAGCTGGAGCCGTTGGATCGACCGGTGACTGGAGCGTGAAGGTGAAGGAAGTCCAATCGCCCAGCACGTCTTGACCATCAATCAACAGCTCCCTGGTCCTGGCATCGATCGTGACCGAACCAGTGGCGAGTCCTGCAGGAACGAACGACCAGCGAAGGTCGGCATCGACCATCGTCGAACCGACCGACACACCAGCGATCTCAAAATCGACAAAGGTCGCCCGCACGGCCGACGACCGATCGACCAAACCGACCAACCGCGGATCGGTCGTCAAAAGGTCAGCGTCGTCATCGCCGGTATCGTTGGCCAAGCCGATTTCGGTGATCACCACCGCCGGAAGGGTGGAAACATCGGAGACCTGGTAGTTGACGTTCAAGGTTTGCCAGCTGGTTGCGTGAAGCTGCTTGGCGATCGGGTGGGCAGCCGAAGCGCGAACCGAGATCGATGTGGTTCCATCGGTCAGTTCCGCCAAACCGATCTCGAATCGACCTTCGTCATCGGTCACCGACGTGTAATCGACGATGCCGTCGCCGGTCGCATCCACTTCGACTCGAACCCCCGCGACCAGGTGCTGATCGGTCGCCAGGCCGATCAACTTCGGCTCGACGCCATAAAGCACCTCGCCAGTGTCAAAACTGAGTGAGGAGAGTTTCGGAGGTTCGTCAACCTGATCTTCGTAAGTGAACGAAAAGTTTGCCACGGTACTACTGAGGTTGGACTGGGTCGAAGCGTCATACTCGACTGCCCAGACTGAAAGATCGACCAGCCCGTATCGCGCCTGCAGCGGCGTGAACTGAAAGCGGCCATCGGCATCCGCAAAGACCACCTGATCACCGATCCCGTCGCTATCGACGTCCACTTCGACCGCCAGCCCGTCGACCGAACCGTCGTTGGTGACGTAGCCGAAGACCGTCGGGTTCTCCGTGAAGCCGTCACCGCCCGTGCCCGAATCACTCAGCAGCTGCAGCGAATCGATCGCCGGCGCTTCGTTGACCGCATCTTCCAGCGTGAACGTAAAGGGAACCCACGCACTATCGACGACCGACTGTGTCAGATGGTCGTAAGTCGACACGCTGAATAGAACCGTTTGCAGACCCGCGGCCAGCCCGGTGGGAGTGAAAGTGAATTCACCGTTGGCACCCGTTTGAATGATGGCAACATCGGGATTGTTTGGATCGAGATCGATCTTGACCGTCGTGTACTCCTCCACATCGACGCGACCAACAATCGTCGGATCGGTGGTTACCAAGTCGGTATCGTCGGCTCCCGTGTCGTTTCGCAAACCGAGACTTTCAAACCCAACGAGCTGGGTGGTGACCGGAGCGTACTCAAAAGAAAAGGTTTCCCAATTGCCGTATTCGGTTTGTGCCAGGTACGGGTTCCACCGCGCCGGACGATAACCGATCGTCTGCGTACCAGCGGCGGGACTGGGGATTTCAAAAAAGAACAGACCATCGGTCGCCGCGGCGGTCGCGTCGATCGAACCATCATTTCCGAGGTCGATTTCCACTTCCTGCGGATCCCCGAACGAAGTGGTAAACGTTCCCGTCACCATCGCGACCGAGGTGATGGCATCGTCATCGGCCACGCCATCATCGACCAGCAATCCAAACGAAGACAATGCCGGTGGATCATGAGGTTGATAGTCAAAACTGAAATCGGTCCAGTCGCCGGTCACCGGCCCGTCGACCGCCCGCACCCGAACGTCAACCGTTCCGATCGTGAATTGGTAGGGAGCGAATTCAAAGGCTCCGGCGCTGTCGACCGTCGCGGTCAAGTCGATGACGTCGTCACCATCGACATCCATCTCCACCGAAACGCTCGACGAATGAACTGGTCCTAAAACACTGCCAACGATGACCGGATCGGCCGTCACACCGTCGGTCGACGAAAATCCGGTGTCTTCGCGCAATGAAACGTCGGTGATCGTGGGAACTTCTTCCGGATCGAAGACCAACGAGTTCCAACTGCCGGCTCGCTGCGATTGGTAGTAACTGTCTTGGTGAACGAGCCGGAAGGAGATTGTGTGGGACGCGAAGTTGGGCGATGCCGGAGTGTAGGTGAACCCGTCGGCAAGATTGGCCACCGCCACCGAATCGTCACTTTGGAAATCGCCGTCGGTGTCGACTTCGACGACGATGCTGCTGGCTGTGCTCTCACCCAGGTTCTCATCCCCGCTGATTTCACCGCGGTAGGTCAAGCCGTGATCGGTCGCCGAAGTTTGGAAGACATCGACTTCCACGTTGTCGGTCGATAGTGGCGAGGGAGGCGCAACCTCGATCGAAAAGTCAAACGGTTGCCAATCGCCGTAAAGAGTCGTCATCCCGGCGCGCGGCAGAGCCAAACGATAGTGAAGTTCGACCGGTCCGGTTGTTGCCGCAAACGTCGGCTCGGTCACCCGCGGATCGTACTGAAATTGAAAGGTTACCGGATCGACGTCGACGGTCGCTTCGGCAATCTCGTTGTCGTCGTGATCCCACTCCACTTGCAATCCCGCTTCGGACGCCCGCCGCAGAACGTGACCGTCAACAATCGGGATCGCGGTAGACAAATCATCGGGCGTGCCGCTGTCGTGAGCCAATCGTACACTGGCGATCTCCGATTCGGGATTCACTGGATCGACCGTCACCACGAACGAATCGGAAATCGATTCCGTGCCGTCGGCGACGATCACCGTCACCGTTGCCGTGCCCAGTTGATCGTCGATCGGGGCGATCGACACGGTTCGCGAAGCGGTCGTGCCCGAAAACAGGCCCGATGGCACGTCGATCAGCGCTGGATTGGAGGAAATGTAACGCGTTGTCAAATCGTCCAGCGGAGTGTCGGGATCGCCGACGGTGAAGGTGACGTTGTGGGAACCGGAGTTTTCGTCGATCGTCAGATCGGCAAGCCCCGATACAGTCGGCGTGGTCGCCGTGTCGGTCGCCAACAACTGCAACGTGTAATCGCCAGTCGATGCGGTGGTTCCGGTCCCTTGTTGGTTCGGATCGTAGGTGACGTTACCCGCTCCCGTCACGCCGACGTAGTAAGTGCCAGTGACCGGCGCAGTCACCGACAAGTAAGCATCCAAGTCGTTCGTCTCATCACCGGCGGCGCTACCAACGTCGCTGACCGCCAGCTCCGTTCCACTGGCATCAAAGATTTTTAGGTAAGAATCGAGCAGACTACCCCACGTGCCGTCGTCCAGGTAGAACGCATCGACGTCGGCCTTGAGAATCTGTCCGGCGGTCAAGTTGACTTCGAAGAGATCGACGTCCGCTTCACCAAACAGGCCGTTGCCGATCGTCGCGGTCACCTCGGCCGGAACATTCGGTTGCAAAGAGACCACTTTGGCTTGATCGAGGCGGTCGCCGGGTGGATCCTCGATGCGTTCAATCCGAATCGCGTCGGCCGCCGCGTAACCGTTGGCGACGACGTTGGTCAGGTTGACCATCAACGTGTTGCCGGTGATGTCGAATTCGCCCAGGATCAGCTCCCAATCGACACCGGCATCAGAAAGATCGTCCGGAGCAACTGTCTGGTCGAACGTGGCCGTGCCCAGCGGCTCTCCTTCCACGCCGTCGTAAACGGTGAAGGGAGTATTGGGAGCATAGATGGACGCGGGAAGCCAGGTCGCTGCCACTCGATAAGTTCCCGGTTGAACATCGAACACCCAGATCGCTCGCGAACCCTGCCAGCTGGCCAGCGCATGGTTCTGATCGGTCCCGTAGGCGCCCGCGCCGACGGTGAAAAAACCGGCTTTCAAAAAACCGGTTTCGTCGTTGTCCAGATACTGCAGGGTGCCGGGCGCCGCCAGCGACGTGCCGGAGATCGTGTTCCAAAACAGGCTCGGCCCGCCGGCGTCGATCTCGATCGAAAGTTCACCGTAAGCCTTCGTTTCGGTGGTTCCGTCAAACTGAACGGTGAAATCAACCGAGCTGCCGGCGGAGAGAACCTGGCCGGCGGTAAAATTGTTGACGACGGTAAAACCGGCCGGCACCGCCACCGGCGAAAGCTCGATCGAATCGCCGCTGTCGTTGGTCAGGGTGAACGTCTTGCTGACGATCCGACCTTCTTCAACCGCTCCAAACCCAAAGTGCTTTCCATTCCCGATCGGCACCCCGAAAGCATCGCTGAGGGTCACCCCCGAAAGCCGCTGAACCCGCACCGCATCGGCCACCGCAAACCCGCTGGCGATCGCGTTGGTCACGTCAATCATCAGCGTGTTGCCGGTGATCGTGTAATCGCCCAACACCTTCCAGCCAGTCAAGCCATCGACAAAATCGTTCGCATCGCCCGTTTGATCGACCGCGATCGTCTCCAGCGCCGCGCCCCCCACGCCGTCGTAAACGGTAAAGGGAGCATCCGGGGCGTTGCCGGAAAAGCCGGGCCAGGAGACCGCCACTTCGTACTCACCCGGCTGAACATCGACGACCCAGTAAACACGAGAACCCTCGTAGGAAACGTGCGTCTTCATCGCGCTGCCGAAATGGCCGACGGCGACCATTTGAAACTTGCCCGCCGAAACGAAACCGTCATCGAACCGGCCCACCTCCTGCACCGCCGAAGAAGTCACCGTGCCGGAGATCCCAAAATCGAACAGCGCCGCAGCATCATCCTCGATCACCATCTCTAGCCGCCCGAACGACTTGGCATCGGCCCCGGCATCGAGCCGCACGGTGAAGTCGATCGTCTGCCCGGCAGGGAGCGACTGGCTACTTTGGAAATTGTTCACCACCGTGAAACCGGTCGCTGCGGTGATCGGGGCGAGCAACACCGGATCGGCCGAATCGTTACTGAGCGTGAATGTCTTTTCGACCGGCGAACCAACTTCGGTCACCCCAAAACCAACGTGGTCACCCTGCGCAACATTCCCCAGAGTCGCTTCCGAAACCGACACACCGGCCAAACGTTGAACCCGAACCGCATCGGCGATCGAATAACCGGTAGTCGAATCGTTGGAAACCTCGATCACCAACGTGTTGCCGGTGGCCGTCACTTCACCGAGCGAATCCCAAGCGGTACCCGCTTCGACAAACTCCCGCGGCGCGTCGGTCTGGTCGACCACCGAAGTGGCAAGCACACTGCCACCAACCCCATCGTAAATCGTGAACGGAGCATCGATCGCCCGCGCTGATGAAGAAGGCCAAGTGGCAGCCACTTCATACGTCCCCGGCTCCACGTCGACCACCCAGCGAGCCAGCGAATCGCGCCAGGAAGGATGCGAATGCTGCATCGCCCCATTCAAACCACCGCCGGAGATCGAATAGAACGTCCCCGAATGATAGAACCCGACATCGGAATCATCGACGACCTGCACCGCGCTACCGGCAGCCAGCGTCGTGCCCGAAATCGTCAACTCCAGCAGACTCTCCGCCCCATCGTCGACCACAATCGACAGCGGCCCATACGACTTCGACGCGGCACTCGCATCCAACCGCACCGTAAAGTTCACCGACGCACCGGCAGAGAGCGTCTGGCCGGCCGTGAAATTGTTAACAATCGAAAACCCTTGCGGCGCAACGATCGGATCGAGCGTGATCGCCGCCGCCGAATCATTCGTCAACGTAAAGGCCTTATCAACCAATTGCCCCACGCCGGTGATCCCAAAACCAACGTGAGCCTTATCGGCCACCGCGCCCAACTGAGCCTCCGACAAACTGACCGGGGCAACCCGTTGAATCCGCACCACATCGGCGATCGCATAACCGGCGGTCACCGCATTGGAAAGCTGCACCTCGATCGAGTTGCCGGTCACCGTGAACGAACCCAAACTCTCCCAACCGACATTCTCATCCACAAAATCATCCGGCTCGGCCGTCTGATCCATCGAGACCGTCCCCAGCACCGACCCACCGACACCATCGAGTACCGAAAAGGGAGCGTCGCTGGCCGAATTCGATTTCCCCGGCCAACTCGCCGCCACCTCATAAGTCCCCGGCGAAACATCGAACGTCCAAGAAGCGGTCGAAGCGGTCCAATTGAAATGAGACTGCTTGATACCCGAATTGAACCCACCGCTATTGGGATTGAACGTCCCGGTCGTCGAGAAGTCCGCATCAGCATCATCGACCAACTGCACCGCATCACCGGCGGCCAAAAGCTGCCGAGCTTCGAGCGTCTCGGTCAACATCCGCCGATGTCGCCGATGCCGAGGCAACGAACCATGCTTACGTCGAAAAACACGTCGAAGCCAAGAACGTCGCTTCTGCGTCATCACCAAACTCGATGGGAAACTGGGGAAGTGAAATCAAAGAAACGGGATCGAAGCGCAAACCGATCACCGACAGAGTCTTGCCGGCAGCCGTGACACAGCTGGTCCAGTGGCGCAATCAATTCAGAAAACAGGCTGACGATCTAGCCTGGAGAACGGGCCGACTGGCCCCGAAAGAAGTCCGTCCCACGTGCTAGGCGACTCACGCCATTGGATCGGTGGTTTCCGATCACCCCCCGAACGCTATCGAATTTCTGAAAACCTCACAACCACCTGCGACATTCTTTCCAATAGGGGTGGCAGAAAGAAGAACGACGGGAACGAACGATGGCAGGCCTTCCAAAGCCGAGCGGCAAAGTCAAGGAGATCGCGGCCACCGGTCATTTTTTGAGGAGGTGTCGAGAGCCCCATTCTGTTTCACATACTCGTTCCACGCCGGCCTGTTGCTGCCTACAGAGAAGTGTTTCAGGGATTGGTGGCGGGGCCGGCCGCTGGTTCGTTGACTTCCAATGCTAGGGGGAAGGCAACCGCCGACCCTGGTTTTGTCTTTGCGGGCAATCGGTCTTTCTGCGACCGCTTCCGCCAAACGTAGACACATTTTCGCAGTTCTTGGCGTCCATGACGCGCCATTTGCTGGCTGCTGTTGCCCTTTCCTCTCGGCAATACCCAGATGGTTTCGACATCCAATCCAGCTGCTTGTGCGAAGTCTGAAAGAATCAGATCGACCGGCAGATGGGCGCCCTGGTAACGGACGTTGTCGTTGACCATCACCAGTGGCCTGCCCGGTCGCAGGATGCGAGCGCATTCGAAGATGACCATCGACATTTCCAGAAAATAGTTCTTGACCATTCTGGCAATGCCGTTGTTGTTCAGCTCACCTTGGCGGCGACAAGCATCCAGGTACTCCAGCACGATTTGAAGCATCCGTTGTTCCTCCCATGCTTTTCTCGCTTTCGCATAGATGCCACGGGAAAGGAGCGAGGGAAGTCCCGTCTTGTCTCGATTTTCGACGGTGCAACTGACCATGGCTTGACGCAGTTCCTTGATCGAATCTTCGCCAACGCCCAGATAGGCCAGCTCCAACGCGTAAGTCCGCGTGTAGTCGTAGCGGTTGCAGTACGGCGGCGAGGTGACGATGCCGGAAATGGTTCTTCCTTTGATTCGGGGAAGATGTTCTAGGCAGGTTCCTCGCAGCAGTTCGACTTCTCCAGGCCGATCAGGCGGCGGGTGAGTTCCAAACAAGAATCGTTGCGACGGGTGATTGCCCGTCAGGTCGGACGCGATTTCGGAGAGTTTGTCGATCATCGCCGCTGAGAAGCTTCGAATCGTTCCTTTGTCGAATCTTGTCTTTCCTCCCCTTCGCCCCGAACGCCAATCCCAACGCAAATACTGCCCATCTTTTCTGGTGAAGCTGATCGATTCCAGAATGCACATTGCAGCGAACCGAAGCACTCGCTTGACGGTTGGGTCGGAGATTGATTCTGCCTCGTATAGATAACGACCAAGATGTTTTTCGGTTTCCTCAGAAAAGGCTCCTGCGGTGATTCGCAAGTGTTGAAAAGGTTTCTTCTCGCCGTTTCTTTCCCAGACGCGGGAGTTGCAGAAGTCCTGAATCGCTGAAGCGACCTTTGGAGAGTCGGCGTATCGGAGGGCCTGCCGCACCTCGATGATCTCGGCACTGCAAGGAAGCAACTCGATTCCCAGGGAATCCAAACCCAATTCACTGGCGACAAAAAGTGCCGTTCCAGAACCGGCAAACGGGTCCAGCACCTTTCCCCGGTCCATTCCCACTTCCCGGAACAGATAACGCATCAAGTCTGCCGAGAACGCTTCCCGGTACTTGCACCAACGATGTTCGCCGGCGTTCTTGTTCGCTTGGAAACTCACCAGCTTGCGATCCAAAGCTTGATTGACGACCAGTGAATCGGAATACTCCCTGGCCAGTCGCTTCTCGGCTTCGCCGATAGCGGTCGCCATGGAGTTCAAGCTTCGATTCATTTCCTCGCCTTCATTGTCAATCTCTCCTGCTATCTGGCGTCAAACGCTGTCACGTTTGCATCGATGACACAAAGCCTCAAAAAAGACAAGGCAGCACGGCATCCGACGATGAGCGGGCGCAACCGGAAACGTCTTCCTGGTTGCTTGGGACCATTGCCACTGTATAGCCGATGTCGGTAGCGACAGTTCCTGTTCGTTGATTCCCAAAGGGAACCACGCGGTGTCACGTCAGGCAAACTTGTGTGCTATTGAAGCAGCAAGCTTGTTGCTTGACGGACGCGGCGTCCAACGTCTTCCTGGGACTCGCTGGTCCAGTTGTCGCGAGGAATAGAAAGGCGGATTTGCCCCGTGTCGTAAGCTGTTACCGCGAGCCCGCATTCTGCGAAAGCATTGCGAATGACCGTGCCGTCGATTGATGGTGAAAGCCCCCTACCCTCCAGCAAAACCGTCCTCGAGTGGTACGCCTCTGGTAGTTCTTTTACCGTCCAGATCGTGTTTTCTAGCTGTGATAGGACAAAGGAAATATCTGCATGATCGATCGGACGTGGTGGCGCACCCGTTTGCTGAATTTCTGAGTGCAGATCATCCAACGCCCCGTCACAGGAAAACAAGGCGGCAACGTTTGCAGTCGATTGTGATGCCACGTCAATGCCTGATATTGCCCGCCAAGCGAGGCGAAGCAAAGGGTCGTCAATGGAACTTGATTCAAGTAGCTCGGCAACAATGTGCTCGATCCGCGATGCAGACCGCTGACGTCCGTAAACGGCAAGGGAGAGTGGAAAATAGCCGCCCAACCACTTGTGGCTACTGGTGAGATAGAGGTCGGAAGCGATCACCGAGGCCCCATGCTCGACCTGAGCATATTCTTGAGCCCCATCGATCACCGAAAAGAACAATTCCGATTTCTCACGGATAGATTCAGTAACGGAAGCTGCGGGAAAGCAGACCCCATCGTGGCTCAACGCCGTCAAGAACAGTCCATCGCAGCCGTGCTGCACGAACTTGTTGGCAACGTACAAACTGACGTCGTTGATCGTCGGACGATCATCTTCAATGAACCTGCGAATCGGCAGTACGACCAGCTCACGGCCAAACCCCTTGGCAAAATCTTGCAGGACTTTCCGATAAACGGGCCACGAAAGATCGGTGGTGAGGACGCGTTCGCAGGGACCGAAGAGCAGCAGTGCCGCGATTCGAATATGGGAGTCGGATGAAGACCCAAAAAGAATGGACTGCCACTGCTCGCAACCCAACTGCAACTTCAGCTTGTCCCGGAGTTGATGCACTCCCGGAAACGACGCCAATTGCGGGAACTCAGCTTGCAGATCAACCGGCCAATGGGCTCCCCCTTGAAAAATCAGTCGGTCCATCTCGGCGGACGCGGCATTTTTTCCTGCGAACTCGACAAGATCCCGGTGCCGATCGCGGGCGGTAGGCGTCATGAGGCCCAGACGGGCTGAGTCGAGATAGTGAACAATGGTCATTGTTACTCTCCGTACCCTGAGAGCTTACGGAAGTTTCTGTTCCCGATCCAGCAGATCGGGATACGAAGTTGCAAATAAGTTCAGACGCTCCCAAATCCGCTGGGCCGCTTGTCGCTCGCTGGCGCGGTAATCAATCTCGAATCGTGAGGTTCGGCCGTTTTTGTCCACGATTTGAAAACCGACGGCTACGTCACCGTAAAGCCCAAAATCGACAAGCAGGTCGGGTTCATCGCGAATGTCCGATTCGCGGACAAGGCGGACCAGGATTCCGTGGACGTGCTGATGCTCGATCCACTCGGAAACGGGAGGACCCGGCAGATTGGAATCAGCTGTCCATAGCGATTCGGGCACAATGACTGTGCGATGAACCAACAGCCCGTCCTTTGCCAACTCGCAGTTGAGCTCAAGACTTTGCTTGCCGGGTGTGTCTTGCCAATATTCAGCTGTGCGAAACCATGCGACGGATCGGTACTGCTTTACTTCCGGTTTGCGCAACAGCTGCTCGTAGACAGTTCGCCAAGTTTCGGTTCGTTCAAAGACGAGCTTGCCGTCGGCCATTTCACTGATCTTGGAGTCCAATTCAATCAATCGCGACAATGCCTGGAACTGCAATGTCGCGTTCTCACTACTAGCGAGTGTACCGAGTGAAAGCGCGATGCGGTGATAGATCGACAAAAACTCCGGATGAACCACCAATTCTCTTCTCAGCCCCAAGGCACCCAGCAGAGTTGCCTGATGCCGATCTCTCTCCAGTGCATACTCCAAATAGGCGAGCTGAAGGCCAAAAACGCTGCTAACAATGACTCCGAGAACTGAAATCTGCTCCGGCATGCCTGCAAAGACACTCACCAAGGCAACAGTCAGCGATCCCAGCAAAGCTGCGGTGAGAAAACGACCGTTTAGGAGCGTTCGACCGGTCGAACGAACGTGCAAGACCTCCCAGGGACTGGTCGATTCACGGCTAGCTTTCTTGATCATTGATGAACCATACGACGCCTTCAAACTCACGACAAGAAAATTCTGTCGAGCGCCGCATTGGGTGTCGACGTGCTGACGTCAAGTGCCCAGAGGCAGGCTCCCACGTGGCACGATCGTGCCGACGCGGTGCCCGCCTCTCGTCGGGACAACGCTCGTTGACGACGGGTTTAACCTCTAGTCCGCGTTTTCGAAGATCCACGTGTGGGCCATGCCGACAACCTTGGACAGCAGCAACAGATCGTCACGACCGAAGGAATTCGAACTCCTCCATTCGTCCCCCTCTTTGTAGAGTCGGCTTGGCGTGACGTTGTACTGCTTTCCTCGTTCGGTGTCGTTGGCCCAGATGGCAACCTTGATCGAACCGAGTCTGATTTCGTGAACTGGTTTGCTCATCGCATTGCTCCTATTCGAGTTTTTCAAAACATTCTCGCCGCAAATTGGCGCTCGGTCTTGAACTACCACGGTTGCGCAAAGGATTCAAAACCTGCGGCGAAAATTCTGCGTTGAGATCTCGATTGCAGAGCATCACTGTCACAATTTGCAACACAGCGCCCTCACCAAATCGAGGATTTCAATGCTGGGTTGGCTCGACGTAGTTCATGCCCTTTCCGCGTACTGAGATTACGTGGATCTTCCCCTTCTCTACCTGAAAGACGATACGGTAGGGTCGGCCGCGAGGTACCTTGAAAACCAAGTGACGCATCTCCACCTGGAATTCGTTTGATTCTGGAGCGATCGAACCTGGAATGGAGTTGGCGAACTCAAGGGATGCAACGGCATCTAGCAGTTCTTGATACCAACGATCGGCACCCTGTACCGATCGCTCGCGAATCCACCGATAAATCTCTGCGATATTCGACTTCGCTTCGGCTGAAAACTCGACTCGGAATTCCATCAATCGAGTGGAATCTTGTTCTTCTTACGAAACTCTCGATCGAATTCTTTCCATGGCGTTGTTCGCCCAGCCGCCACGTCATCGAGCCCTCGCTGAATGGACAGCAGAGATTCAGTCTGTTCTTTCCAAGCTCGCAAGGCCTCGTCAGGCGAAATGGAGGTACCTCCGTTTGTGAGTTGTCGCCCGATGAAGCGGTGGAACAATTCGAGTTCTTTGTCAGATTGTGCCATGGATCGATAGTAGCACAGCTACCTGAACAAGATCAAAGAAAAGATTGAACAGTCTGATAGGAATCGATCGCAGGCAACAGCAAACCATCTCGACGCCGTTGCCCGCGAGGCTGGAGCCGATAGGCAGCCGCTTGGAACGCGGGACGGTTGAAAGCGTTGCTTGGTCCTCCATTTTTTCACTGCTCTGAGAGCCCTCCTCTCCTGTTCCGCAGTAATGAATTCCCACAGTCCTCGTCGAATCAGTTGTACGAACATCCCGGCCGGGTTCCTTCCCAGCGTGGTTGCGCGCACCGCGGCAGCCACAACGTTGAGGAAGTTCGCTTCGGAAGGCTTCATCCAGCCAAGCCCACAGGCTTGCTCGTAGAGAATCTTCACACTGGAAACTCTTTTCAGGTCACCTGGAGCAATCTTTCCAATAGAAACACCAGTTTTGGTATTTCCATAGGAAATAGTTCTCTTGTTTTTCCATGGGGGTGCAGATTCGCGTCTTCGTTGTCGTTTCTTTCCTCGTCCGGTAAGGATTTCGTAGCACTGGCCAAACTTGTTTCTAACCCGCCAATGCACATTGCGTCGTCTCAACAGCCTCAATGACCGCAGCCAAGCTGTGGCAGAGAAAACGGTTCGCTTGGCGATACCGAACACCTCTGCTATCCAGCCAGCTTTGACAAACCCGTAGTTGGTGATACAGCCGTTTTTGACAAACAAACAACGAGCTGCCATCACCAGGGAAGCAATCACCTCTGAAGGTTTTCGATGGCCTGCCAGTGCTTTTAGCAGTCGACGGGGGACAGGGACGAGTCTATCTTTGGACGTTCCCAACTCGGCCACCATCTCCCCTGCCCGCCCGTCGAAGTGACTCAGAAATTCGATTCGTTGTTGATCAAAGAATACAAATGGCCTCAGTTCTCTCAGACCGGCGCTGATAGAACGTTCTTTGAGTCCAGTAAGGTCGCAGATTTCGCGCATTAAAAACTGCGGTTTTCGATGTGAATCGCAGCGGCGATGCTGCATCTCGTGCAGCGAAAGATAGACCCTCAGCCCGGCAGCAGAGAGCTCCCCTACTCGCCTTCGCCATAGCAAACTACTGATTGTTCCCACCGACAGTAAGACGTACCCTCCTCGAAATCTGCTCGCCATCGCCTTTCTTTTCGAGACGCAGAAACCCCATTGGCCCTCGCTGATTGGCCGTGCCAAACGACACAAGTACACAGTCTAAGAATAATGATTGACAGCGCGCGACGGTTTGGTAAGCTCGGATCGGTTAGCAGTGTCCAAGCCTCTTGGCGCAGCTGTGAATCATTTGGACTTCTAAGACCCGATCATTCGTTGCCGCGAGTGACCGGGTCTTTTCTTTTGACGTTCGTGGTTGCCTGTCGTCCCTACCTCCTTGTTATTTCTCGTTAATCATCGTTGACCACTTGTACACAGCCTCCTGGCTACGGCAACGAAAAAATCGTGATCCCACTGGGCCAGTGGCCCACTGGCCCAGTGGGATCCCCCAAGGCAGACCTTTGGGCCAATACTCTTTGAGCCTGTGATTCCGGGTGCTTACGAGAGAATCTTCCATCGAACAAACGAACGAAGCGACCACCTCCAACTGAATTCAAGATGTGGGTGGGTTGGCCATCGTCGGTCGCGGCCTGGCAAACCAAATCGTGCTGTCGAAAAAGGGCCACTGGCCCAGGGGGCCAATGCGCCATTGGGCCAGTGGCTCTTTGGGCCAAGGGGTGAGCGAGCCATCGGGCCACTGGGCCATTTTTTTCTTGTCGGATGCACTGCTGTCGTGTATGGAACCAGAAGGGGTAATAACGACGGGGGCAATCATGGATGTGACAACCATTGCATTACGAAAGGGCGGTGTCGCCAAAACGGCAACTACGGTGAACATGGCTGCGGCGCTAGCCAAACTCGGAAAGAAAACTCTTGTCGTTGACCTCGATCCACAAAAGAACGCCTCCAAGCGGCTCGGATTCGAGTTTCCCGAAGATGGTTCCCAGGACTTCTTTTCAAGCCTCGATGCGATCACCAACGGTACCCCAATGACCGAGATTGCGGTTTGCCATCCGAAATTCGATGGCAAGCTTTGGTTATGTCCGGCTGTGGATGCACTGGAGCACGTTGGTGACCTGATTCGTGGTGAGTACTATCAGTTGCCCCAATCCCAACAGGCCCAGATCACAGCAGAAGAACACGAACGTGCGAGGCTGGTGCATTTGAATCAATCTCTGGCAAGCCTAGCCAACCAGGGCTTTGACCACGTCTTGATCGATACCCCTCCGCGCATGGGATTTCACTTGACTTGTTCACTTTATGCGTCCGATTGGTTGCTGATTCCCGTGTACCCCGATTCAGACTCGCTCGACGCGATGGATGAGTTAGTCGACTACGCTTCCTACTGCATTGAGAAGATGAATTTACCGCTGCTGCTCATCGGTGTGCTGTTGTCGGGAACAAGGGTTGGCACAAACTTGGCGAAGGCCGTGAAGGATCATCTGATCGAAACATTCGGGGCCGACGGGGGAGGGGGCCTGTTTACCACTCAAATTCCCTTGGCTGTGAACATCCCGGAAGGAGCCAATCAAGGGCAAACGATTTTTGAGTATCGGCCGAACCATGGGCACTGTCGCCTCTTCACGCATCTTGCCGAGGAGTTTTTGCGGCGAATCGACTTGATGACCCAGGTAACCAAACAGACTGCA
>CBDCUW010000003.1:0-2921371 GCA_965222745.1 Rubripirellula sp. | reverse complement strand
AGATCGATTTCGGCCGCCGCCAACCAATCGGCGTAGCGATCAAAGTCATCTCGCGTCAGCCCCTTGCCGAGCCGTTCCAACCAACGCGGTTGGACCGTCTCCAATCCAACCGCGACCTCCAACTGCCCCGGAATCATGTCCCGAAACGATGCAACACGATCGCGGCCCACTTTCGGATGGTTTTCGACAATGACTCGCCGGTAGGGAACGCAATGCTGCGCGATCTGCCGATAATCTTGCGGCGGGATGCTTCGCCGGTCAAAAAAGTTGCCGCTATTGTAGAGCTTCAAATACTGAGCCTTCCGAGCAGGCAAGCCAGCAGCATCAAGCTGCCGAGGAATCGCGCCGATGGGAGTCGGCTGAGAAAGGGTGTTCTGCCACAGATCGCACATATTGCACCCGATCGGGCACTGCGATGCCGTCAAGAAGACCGTTGTCACTGGCGCGGCCGCTCCGTCATCGCCCGGCTCCCACTCATCGATCACCGCGTAAGGACGATCAGCAGAAACATCACGTCGGATCAGCGGAATCTCCATCGACATTGTGGTAGTATCTCGTGGGCCGACTTGTCCCCAGTCGGCGATTTCCAGTAGGCCGACTTGTCCCCAGTCGGCAGTTTCTTGGCTGATGCGCCGACTTGGGACAAGCCGGCCTATGGTTTTCTTCATCATGACACGACCGACACGATTCTATCTCATCGCTTGGACGATTCTTTTCCTCGCCGCCGGCACCTCCACAGCATACGCCGGCGACGGCCCCTTGGTTTACCAGGGAGACGCCGGTCCGGGCGCGGGCAAGCACATCGTGTTCCTGGCGGGTGACCACGAATATCGTTCCGAAGAAGCACTTCCGGCGCTGGCCCGTTTGATTGCCAAGCATCATGGATTCAAATGCACCGTACTGTTTAACGTTGACAAGGAAACGGGTGAAATCGTTCCAGGCAACAGCAACATGCCTCATACGGAAGTGATCAAGACAGCCAACCTACTGGTCTTCGGGCTGAGGTTTCAAAACTTTCCCGCCCAACAGATGCAGCCGATTGTCGATTACCTGGACAAAGGTGGTCCGGTGGTTGGTACCCGCACCAGCACTCACGCGTTCAAAATTCCCGCCGACTCTCCATTCGCCAAGTACGATCATCAGTACAAGGGCGAAGAAATGAAAGGAGGTTTCGGCCGTCAGGTTCTCGGCGAGACCTGGGTCAGCCACTATGGCAGGAACCACGTGATGAGCACTCGGCTGGACATCGTCCCCGAGCAAAAGGATCACCCGGTACTTCGCGGAGTCAAAGATCCCTGGGTCGAAGCGGGTGGATATTGGGTCGATCCGCTTCCCGGCAGCGTGACTTTGGCCAACGCCCAACCGCTGCAAGGAATGAAACCTGACTCGCCACCCGCCGAGGACAAGGAGCCGTGCCCCGGTGCGTGGGTGCGCACTTACAAAAGCACCAGCGGCAGTGAGGGTCGAGTGTTCACCACCACCTACGGCGCGTCGGAAGACATGCGCAACGACGGCTTTCGACGGATGATGGTCAATGGATGTTTCTGGGCAATGGGGCTGGAGGAAAAAATCACGCCCGACCTGGAGATCGCTTTCGTCGGCCCCTACCACCCGTCAACGTTCAGCTTCGGAGGCCACAAATTGGGCGTCAAACCATCCGACCTGGCCGGCTGGGATTCGCCCATCATGGACCCGGAAAAACCGAATGGAAAACGCCCGCCGCGAAAACGAAAACCAGCAAAAAAGAACGAAAAGTAGGCCGACTTGTCCCAAGTCGGCGCGCATTCGTCGGCGACTTCTCCGAAGTCGCATGCGGTGCGCACCAGCTGGTTCGGAGAACCGGCCGACGGTACAGACTTTCCAGCTTGAATTTGCTCGCGGTCTGTCCATGCTGGGTGTCTGGGGGGAACGGCCTGCTGCGAAAGAGGCATCCTCCCCGACCTGCGCTGAGGCACACTTGAATGAGCGAAGATTTTCATATCCGCAACGTCGGATCGTACGAGCAGCCGCTGCCGAAAATCACCGCCAAAATCTTTCTTCAAGATCCCTTGGTGGCTCAGCGCGACCGGCGGATCGGAATCGCCTCCATCAAGCTCGATGGCGAAGCCTGCCTGGGCGTCGGCCCCACCTCCTCGCGCGTCGCAGTGGTCGACTACAACGCGGATCTGGACAAAATCTTCCAGCCGGCCCAACTCACTTCCTCCAAAAAATCCTTCCGAGTCGGTCGTCAGTCGGGCGCGGTCGCCTCGATGCAGTTCCATCAAGTCAACGTGTGGGCCGTGATCACTCACACGCTGAACATGCTGGAATCGCAGCGGTTTCTTGGACGACGTATTCCCTGGGCGTTCGGGAAGGGCCGGCTGATGGTGTTGCCCCACGCCGGCTACATGGACAACGCCTACTACGACCGCGAAACAGGCGCTTTGCATTTTTTCTATTTCGAGGGGGAGGACGGTCATCCGGTTTACACCTGTCTTTCCCACGACATCATCACCCATGAACTGGGCCACGCGATCCTGGATGGCCTCAAGCCGTACTACTACGAACATTCGTCTCCCGACACGGCCGGCTTTCACGAATACTTTGGTGACGCCATCGCGCTGACCGCCGCGATGCACCACGAAGGGATCCTCAAGGAGATCGTCAAACGGGACAACGTCAACCTGAGCGCCCCAGGGATCCTCAACAATATCGCCGCCGAATTCGGAAGCGGGCGCCCCAAGGATCCCAACAGCCCGCTTGCCGAAAACTATCTGCGCACGGCGCGAAACAAGCGGACGATGCACGACTTGAGGGAAGAGAACAACTTCGAGGAGCACGACTATTCGGAAGTCTTGACCGGCGCCTACTACGACGTCTTCCTGGCCGTTCACAAGATCGCTCGCCGCCAGGTCCGCAAAGAAAAGGGACGGGATGCGGATCCGAAAGATCTGCGAGTTTCGGCTGCCCTGCGAGCCGCCGCGGTGACGGGACGCATGATGTTACGGGCGCTCGATTATTGCCCGCCCGTCGACTTGAATTACCTGGATTACGTCCGCGCTGTCATCAAAGCCGACTCGATCGCCTACCCGCGCGATCCCGCCGGATACGCGCAGCAAGCAAAAGAAGTCTTTTTGAAACGGGGCATCGTTTCCAGCATGGACGATTTCGAAGACACGTTCCGTTTGAAAAACGATGTTTTCCGAGGATTGGATGTCAGCAAGATCGGCGCGTCGAAAACCGACGCATACGATTTTGTCGATTCCAACCGCGGCGTGTTGAAGATCCCCGAAGAAGCGAACCTGGAATTGGTCCACGTCTACCAGACACGAAAACTGTCGGCCAACGGCTATCGGCCGCCACGAGAATTGGTGGTCGAATTTGTTTGGGCCGAAGACGTGATGCTACGGGGAGTTCGCTACGGTGATTTTCGCGGCATGACGTTTCCCTTGTGGTGTGGCGGAACGATCGTCATGAACTTCGACGGCAACGTACTGCACTACGTGCTCAAGCGAAAAACGACAGTGCGTCGGCGACGTTTTGTTCGTTACCTGGAGTACTTGATCGACGAAGGCTACATCGGCCTGGACGAAGAAGAGGAAGGCTTGGGGGCTCGTGGCCGCGGCGATCATGTCGTCACTGCGCGGGTCGTCGACGGAAGAGTCCGAATGCATCGCACCCCCGCCCTGAAACATCGGTCCCGAGGCAGGCATGCGAAAAAGGGCAAACGGAAATGAGCCTCGTTTTTCGCATTCGAACCTACCTGGCCGGCTGCGGCCATTGCTCGTTGGTGTCGTTTCCCGACGGTCAGAGGCAGCGGCACATGCTGGTCAATTTTGGCCTCCACCCCGGTGAAAGCGAAAGCAGCAGTCTGCTGAAGGAGATTGCCGAAAACATTCGCGACGAAACCGGTGGCCGCCTGGATGTGGTCGTGCTCTCCAACCAGCAACACGACCATTTGGCCGCCTTCTATTCTCTACGCTCGATCTTCAAACACATTCAGGTCGACCACGTTTGGACCAGCCTTGCAGCCCAGCCCAACTACTACAACGATTTCACCGATGCTCAGCCGCTAAAGCGTCTTCAAGATCGGCTGGGCAATTATCGCCGGACGATGCAATCACGAGGCGTCACCCTGGCACCTTCGTTTGAAGCCATGATGGCGAACAACCTTCGTGATGCCAAACGAATCCACTACGCATCTGGCCTGGCCGGCGACAACTTGCACTACCTGCGCCGCGGCAATTCGGTTGCCGGCAAACCTTTTTCGCGCAAGATCAAGGTACAAGTGCTCGCGCCCGAACGGGATCTCAGCGATTACTTCGACGGTTGGATGGGCTACCTGACGTCGCTCGAAAAATCATTGGCCTCCGCATCGGGCGGCTCCGGCGGCACAAGAGACTTCTGGCAGTTCCCCGATGAACCGACTGTTAGCACACCGCCCAACCTGCTGCCGCATGACTGGAACCAGTTGCACGATTTGGTTTACAACGAGGCAACCGACGCGGTGCGATCGATCGACAAGACGGCAAAGAATTCGTCTTTGGTCCTGATGCTGGAAGTCGCCGGACGGCGACTGTTGCTGTCCGGTAGCGCGGAGATCGAAAGCTGGCAGATGATCGACCAAAAGTGCCAGCGGCAGTTCCAACCGGTCGATTTCCTGACCGTCACCCACCTGGGCGACCAAACACTTCCGCAGGCAGTTTTGGACGGTCTGTTGCCGAAGTCAAGGAAGCAGAACGCGACGGTGATGGTATCGCCGCCGGGCAACGGGCGCGGACAGATCGATCTGGATTTCGATGGTGTGCTGCTGACCGCGTTGAAAGCCAGGTGCAAACGACTGCTCTCGGCCGGCGACCGGTCGGGCCGCTGGGTCGACATACATTTTTAGATGCTTTTGGGTCTCGCCGAAACTCTTGGTGAGTTTCCATCCTTGTTCCCACGCTCCTGCCCCATCCTTGTTCCCACGCTCCTGCGTGGGAACACCCGCTGGACCGCTCCGCGGTCAATCCCGGCCCGATCCGTAGGAGCGGACAGGCAGTGCGTTCCCACGCGGGAGCGTGGGAACGAGGGAGAGAGGGAGAACGAGAACGAGCCAACGACAAACCTACACCTTGCGGCTTTTGCGGGTCATCAGCGCGTTGGCTTGATCATCATCGATGAATCGTTCTGCCTTCGGATCCCAGCTCAGCTCTCGCCCCAGCATGATGGCGATGTTGCACAGGTGGCAGGACGTCATCGTACGATGGTGCGACCAGACGTCCGAAATCGGCTTGCCGCGATCTTCAATGCAGTCAAAGAAGTTCCGCATGTGATTGCCGGGCTGTTTGCCTTTGCAAAGCTCCACTATGGCCTTGTCCAATTCGGCGTTGTCGGCGTCGGTCAGTGCGTCGACCGGCTTTCCTTCCAACTTGCCGCGATTGACAAAAATGCGTCCTTTCTCGCCTTCAAACAGGATGCCGTTGCCAAAGTCGACATTGTCGCCTTCGCGTTTGTAGTGATGGTTGACGTTGATCACCGATCCATTGTCGAAAGTCAGATCGATGTGGAACTTGGTGGCCGTGTTGTAACCGTTGGGCAAGGAAGCATCGCCATCTAGAAACGCGTTCCAGTTGAAATCGCTCGGCACGGACTTGGGAAATTCGCCCTCGCCGACGGCCTTGATCGGGCCGGTTTCGCCAGGAGCGATCGCCCACTGCGCGATGTCGATATGATGGGCTCCCCAGTCGGTCATCTTGCCGCCGGAGTATTCGAAGTACCAACGAAACATCTTACGACGCTCCTCGCAGTACTTCGCCTGCGGCGCCGGTCCCACCCACATGTTCCAATCGAGGTCTTCAGGAGCCTCGGTGTACTCGAACGGTCCGTCGCCGGGAGCACCGCCGATGGCGACATACGCGTTGACGTCCTTGCCAAGCCGGCCGCTCTGTACGATCGCGATCGCCTTGAGAAATTTGTCCTTGGAACTTCGCTGCTGCGTGCCGACCTGAAAAACTCGTCCCGTTTCTTCGACCACTTTGCGAATCTGTTTGCCCTCGTCGATCGTCAGTGTCAACGGTTTTTCGCAGTAGACATCGGCGCCGGCGCGAAGCGCGGCGATGGCGATCGGCACGTGCCAATGATCGGGCGTTCCGATCGTGACGACATCAAGGTTTTCGTTCTCCAGCATCTCGCGATAGTCGCGATAGGTGTTCAGCTTGCCGCCGAAGTGCTTTTCGCTGAATTCTTTTGCATGCCGATCATCGACGTCGCAGACAGCCACCATGTTGGCATGCTGCGAAGCCTCGCGAGCAATCTGCCCGCCACGGTTGTACCGGCCTCGGCTGCCACCCACTCCCACTGCTCCAAGTCGCAACTTCTTGGAGTCCGATTGTGCGACGGCGGGTGCGCAAGCGACGGCGGCTGAACCAGCAGCAGCAGTTTTCAAAAATCCACGACGTGACGGCTTCATGAGCGACGAGCTCCTTTAGGGGGGATGCAGGGGTGGGAATTTCGCCTGAACATGATAGCCGAAACGAAGGAAAATGCACCCCAGCCAGCGTCGTCCGTCGGCCAGTTCTCCGTTCGTGGCTTTGCGTTGCGACTTCGGAGAAGTCGCCGACGTTTTAAAAGCCGCTGCTGTATTCGGCGTAGTCGTCAAACTCGCTGTGCCGTTCGGCAGCACGGTCGCTGAACCGTGTGAAGTCGGCTTCCCAAGTCAGTTCCACGTCGCCGATCGGTCCGTTTCGCTGCTTGGCGATGATGATCTCGGCCTGGCCCGCGTACTGCGCCCGATCTTCGCCGCGATGGTAGTACTCTTCGCGATGTACAAACATCACCACGTCGGCGTCCTGTTCGATCGCCCCCGATTCACGCAGATGACTCAGCTTGGGACGATGATCTTTGCTGTCTTCGGCCTGTCGGTTCAGCTGCGACAAACAGAGCAGCGGCACATCCAATTCACGCGCCACACCTTTCAGCCGCCGAGCGATCTTGGCCACCTGCTCCTGCCGCGGGTCCCTGGAGTTGTCTGGTTCGATCAGCTGCAGGTAATCGATCACGATCAACCCCAGGTTTTCTTCGCGGCGCTTGATTCGCCGTGCCGCCGCGGCGATCTCGCTGACCGTTCGGCTGGGGGAATCGTCCACGAACAACGGCGCCTGACTGATTTCGTTCGCTTTATGAATCAAGCGGTCGCGATCGTCCGGCGAAATCGTGCCGTTACGCAGCCGGTGCCCATTGACGCGCGATAGGGAACAGAGCATTCGGTCGGCCAGTTCGATTCCCGACATTTCCAACGAGACGAACAATACGGGGGAACGCTGTTCGATCGAAACGTATTCGCCGATGTTCATCGCCAGCGCGGTTTTGCCCATCGACGGCCGGGCCGCCAGGATGATCAGTTCGCCGTTGTGCAGCCCGCCGGTCATTTCATCAAAACGCGAAAACCCCGTTTCCGCCGCCCCGTCAAGAAACTCGTCGCGCATCCGCGCTTCCATGCGGTCCATCGCCTGATGCAGCACGTCGCTGATCGAATGGACCGCCTGTCCGCTGCGGCCATCCATGATCGCAAAGACCTTCTGTTCGGCTTGGGCACAAAGCTCCTTGGCCGGACTGTTCTGGTCGTAGGCATCGCGAAGAATCTCAGTGCTCGATTCAATCAGTTTGCGATAGACCGCTTTCTCGGTGACGATGCTGGCGTAGAAGACGGCATGAGCGGCATTGGGCACGGCGCCGGAAAGACGTGCCAGGTAGGGCGCGCCACCGACCTTTTCATAATCGCCCGCCGTCCTCAACCGAGCTGCCAGTAGCGTGACGTCGATCTTTTCGCCGCCGTCATGCATCTCCCGAAGGTTGTCGTAGATCTTTCGGTTGGCGTCGTCGTAAAAATCGTCAGCCTTCAGCGACGCAATCTCGTCACAAACTTCCGGCAACAACAGGATGCTGCCCAACACTCCCATCTCCGCTTCCAAATCGTACGGAGGTTGGCGTTGAAGGATCTCGGCAGCACTCGGTTCTCGCTTTTTTTTGCCAAACGAGTGGGGGCGATGTTCTGAAATCAAAATGGAATTCCAATCCGTGGAATGAAAGTTCAATCGTTACAGTTTACAAGTTGAAAGCGCGCGACAATCACACTCTCCGATAGACGCGCACTTTCCATTACCCTCTCCGGCCCTGTGAGGCCGACGCTCCCGGGGGGAGAGTGACTTGGTTTTCGCTTTTGGCCAACAACAACCCTATCCACCCAAACATCCCATTACCCGCTTCTTAACAGCGACTCGATTCGGTCGATTGCTTGTTGAGCCGTCATGGCAGCCTGCCCGCGACCGATCGATTTTCCATCCTCCAACCACGTTTGGACGTTCTTACCGGCGGCGATGGCCGTGCTATGAGATCGGCCGAAGTGTCCTGCGATCTCTGCGAAGGCGGCGGAGGTGAGTTGTCGTGAAAGGTACATCGCCAACATCCGCGGCTCGGACACAGCGCGCGTTTGCGAGGCGGCACGAAGCGACTGATCGGGCAATTGGAATGTTTGACAAACCGCCTGCTCAATCGCCGACAGGGTGGCGACCGGTTTGCCTGCCCGCAGCAGTTCGCCGCCGAACTGATGGATCTCGTCCATCGTCGGCATCCGGCCATGCATTCGTTGCAATGTATTAATCAAATTGGCGACCCCTTGGATCAATCGCCCGTCACCGGCCAGCAGCGGATTGATCTCTTGAATCATCGCATCGGGCACTTCGATCTGGCAGCGAGCGGCCAATTCGCGACGAAGCAGCGTTTCGCGCGTCACCTGGTCCAGCGGCTGCATCGGGCACAGCAATCCGGCCGCCATTCGTCCGGAAAGTTCGCGAGTCAATCCGGGGATCTCGGTGGGCGCCTGGTTGCCGGAAAACACCATCGTTCGCCCCGCACCAGCAAGCGTCTCCACGGTGTAAAGCATCTCTCGCAACGTCGCCCGCTTCGCCCCCAGGAACTGCACATCGTCGACCAGCAGCGCGTCGACGTCGCGATACCGGCGGCGGAACGATGCGATGCCGGCGTTGCCGACCGAGGAGATGAAGTCGTTGGTGAACTGCTCGGCCGACATGTGAATCACGCGCCGCATGCGATGACGCCTGCGCAACTGGTCGGCAATCGCCGTCAGCAGATGGGTTTTTCCGGTTCCCGAAGGTCCACACACAAACAGCGGACTTGCCGACGCCGGCGCTTGGCAAGCCATCGTCATCGCAGTGTAAGCGAGCCGGTTGCACGGACCGGCAATGAAGTTTGCCCCCGTCATCTCGGCCGACGGAGACGACTTGCCCGGCGCACGCTCTGCTGTCGAATCCGAATGGCTACTGCGATCCAAGTTCGGCAGCGACGGCTGGCTGTGCCTGGAAGCCACTTTTGCCCGCGGCGATCGGCGCGAACTTTTCACCGCGGAAGTTTCCGACATCAACCTCGACAACGACTTTGTGTTGCCCGGTTTTTGACCGCGTTGCCGGTGACCACCCAAAGAACGTCGCCGGCGATCTGCTGGTTCCTTCTGCTGTTCCTGCTCCGGCTGGGCAACGTCCAGCGGCAATTGTGCCTGGACCGCTTGGACCGAATCGAGTTCCAACGTCACTTGGGCGCGCGGCCCACACGCCTGCGCCGCGGCAGCGCGCAGTTCACGCATGAATTTATTGCGGAGCCGATCGAGTGCGAACTGACCACGCACGTGAACAATCAGCCGGTCCCCCGGCCTTGCACCCACCGTCGCAGTGCTCGCTTCCTCCGCCGCCACCGCGCCGTCAAATTGAAACCGAACACCATGAGAAAACCACATTCGGAAATGATCTGCACCGATGCGTTGTTCAAGCGCCTCCTTGAAGGATTCGACAACAGCCTTGTTGTCGTTGCAGCCATGCTGTGCAGACATACCGGTAGCGCAACCCTCCTTCATGGATGTTTCGCGATGCAACCAAAACATCGATTCAGCGAATCATGCGAGTGCGAGTGCGAGCCAAGTCGATGTTGTCGAACCTGCGTGTGATGGGTCAGGCCGCCGAAGCGTTGGCAATGAGTGGTCGCCAACCTAGCTCCGCTGGGCGGCAACGTGGCCTCCCAACACGCATTTACTCGCCTTCGATGAACAGGTTTCCTTTCAGCGAGACGAGAGATTCTAGAGTTGCTAGCATCCAAGTCAAACGGCCTTTCCAACAGCAACATCAACTTTCTTTTCACACTCGTCCGACGCACCGGAAAGTCACGCGATTTCTCCCGATTCTGCCGCCGGGCAATCGGGCGGCCGATCGGTTTCCCACTTCGCGTAGACTTTACCATGGTGTGGAAAACATGTCGGTAACAGAAACGTCATTCGTTCTTCATTTACCGCTAATTGTTCTAAGAGACTTGGCTGTAAGAGGTTACGTAACGCCTGTTGCGGATAGCTGGAATTTGACGGCCAAGGCAACGTGGTCTTTCCGGTAGCGAAACTCGCCAAGAGTTTCGGCGGGACCGTGATTCACCGAAAGTCTTGGCGACTTTCGCTACCCTAGCTGGGAGTATTCGTGTAGGCCGGACCGGAGGTCGCAAAACTATGCCGTCACTGCGCGGGGCCGGCTCGTGCTTGCGCGCAGCGCGGGAGACGAAAAAACTTCCCGCAGGCGACCGAAGTTCCGGCACGCAAGGGTTTGCTTGCTACGACTGTGGCGGTCGCCCGTTTCACCCCAGCGACTTGACCCACACCCGTTCGCGGAGGATCGGTTGGAATCCAGCCTGGTGGTAAATTCCGCGAGCCCGAACGTTGTTGCGATCGACCGCCATGATCATCTGGGTGACTCCGACGCGGTGGCACGTTTCGATCGCTCCACCGAGTAGCAGGCGCCCCAGCCCTTTTCCGCGAGCTTCGGGAACCAATCCCATGTACACCAGTTCGATCACATCGTCATCTTTGCCTTGCCGGTGCCTCGACAACACGACGCAGCCGGCAAGTGATCCCTGGCGATCATGGACGTGAAACCACAGGTTGGGATCGAATGCTGGCGACTGCCGATAGCCGTCCAAAGATTGCAGAGCCGACCGATACTGAGCCAATTGCGGACAGTCTTCGGTATCGATGTAGGTTCTTTCCACCAACTTTGCCAATTCGATCAGCGCCTGCTTGGGATCCGACCAGTCGACAGGTGTCCAACGGAGCTCCGTTTCCTGCTGGGAATCATCGTGGGATGTCGCAACGGAACCGCTGAGGTATTCCAACTGGGCGATTGGTGCAAAGCCCATCGCTTTGCACCAATCGCAAGTGATATCACTGTCGTCCATCGGATCGGTGCTCCACTGAACAAAGCGAACACCCTGATCCAGAAGCAATCGATCCAAAAAGTGTGCAAGTTGCGTCGCCACCATCGTCATCATCGCCGGCCCCATCGGAACGAGTGGACCGATGTGTACGACAGTGGCCGAATCGGGTGATGAAATCGGATCGACGCCAGCGGTTTTCAGAACGAGCGCGGCGGCCAGAGGTGGTGAATCGTCCGATTCGCTTGCAGTCACCAGCAGGATCGAATCGGGATGATCGGTGGTCGCGATTCTTGCTTGATCCAACGCGATCTGACCGCGAGCGATGGACAGATTCTGCAGCAAGGGCGGCAGAACGCTCTCCAGCTGGGCGTGCGGCGCGTTTTGCAATCGGAGACGATTCAATGCTCTGTCAAATCCTTCATGCAAAACGCCCCAAAACCCGCAATTGGCCGGTTTTCCAAACGGGGCCAGCGGCTCTATGATATGCATCGGTAGGGAATTGTCCGCACGCGCGCGCCGTAACCAGCCCGCCGCCGAAGGTTTTCCGGTCGGACGATTTCAGTTTTACCATATCCCACCCACCAGGCTTGAATGGGCGATCAATCGTGACGATCAAAGTCGGCGATTGAAGAAGTGGGCCGAAAACACTTGCAAAAGGATGATGCCAGATGTACCGCCGACCGATTGCCACAGCGCTGACGATTCTGTTCGCTGCGTCGGTTGTCCCTTTGGACGCGTCGACCGCGGACGCTCAAGGATTGCTTCGCCGCATTCGAGGCCGTATCCAATCTCGACTCGCTGTGCCGCCCGCTACACCGCCGGCCGAGGCGAATCAGGCCGACGACGATCGGTCCGACGATTCGACGAAGCCCAAACGTGTGCAACCGATTCGTCCGGCCGATTCCGCGACTTCGCCCAAGAAAGGCGGTCGATCCGATTCAGCCAAAGGCGGTTACGGCAATTCGATCCTCGCTCCAGCCGGTCCAGCGAAGGATCAAGATCCACGGGAAACCGGTCCAGCGAAGCTGCAAGACTTCCAGGATCCGGGTCGACCAACCCTGGGGATCGAGGTTTACGAGTCGAGCGGGAGGATTGCCGGCTTGGAGGTGGTGAAGTTTCGCGAGGAATCGCTTGCCGACGAAGCGGGACTTCGGTTGGGGGATTTGATTGTGGAGGTGGACGGCAAGCCAACGCCCACCACCGCGGCGATCACCGATCAACTGACCGGAAAACGGTTTGGCCAGAAGATCAACGCCAGAGTGGTTCGGGGTAACACATCAAGAAACGTCCTGATTCCGATCGTCAGTTACAGCAATGCTGTTGCCAAACCAGCCGTGCCGGGTGCGGGCAAAGAGGTTGCGACAAGGCCCGCGGCGCAAGTGAATTCAGCCGAAAAAATCGCTGCCGAATTCGGACTTGAATTCGAGCGAGCGAGCGATGTTCGGGGAGCAGTGATCAAGGCTGTTCGTCCGAAATCACCCGCTGCGGACACGCGACTGAAAGCGGGAGACCGAATTGTTGCGATCAATGGAATGCTGGTCGATAACCGACAAACGATGATCGACGAACTTTCGCGAAGAACGAGCAACGAAGAAATTTCCTTGCGTCTGGTTCGCGACGGAAGGCTTGTCACGGCAGACCTCCCACCGATCGGGAACTTGAACAACAGTGTTACCGATCAACCGTCGGCCGATCCGGAAGCCGGCGACCGATCGACTCTGCAAGGAATCGGATCAGCGATCGGCGGCTTGTTCGGTGGCGGAAACGCGAATTCGGCCAAAAAGTCTGAAAAGGATGAAATGGCGTTGGAGGATGAAGAGCCGATTCGACAGGTTGGATTTGAAGAACGCATCAAAATCGTCAACCCCTTCGACCGTGTCCGAGAAGATGTGGAAACGAAACTGGAGGACGATCCACCTTCGCTAGAATCGCTTGAGCTGCCACCCGGAAAGGCCGAACCGATCGAGCGGGACTTGACGGACGAAAAGAATGACGATGGCGTGGCAGAAAAGCTGCGTGAAGAAATCAAACAGCTTGAACAACGGTTGAAAGAGCTGGAAACGAAACAGGCCGAGAAAAACAAAAAGGATTGATTGAACAGCAATCGCCAATCACGTGAGCGCCACTGAGAAGTACGTAGCCTGCTCCTCGCTGCCCGTTTCGGTCGAAGAGGCGTTCGCTTACCACGATCGCCGCGGTGCCCTGGAGCGATTGATTCCGCCTTGGGAATCGGTGCAGATCGAATCGAGTGACCAGAGTTTGGTGGTCGGCAGCCAGGTGGTGATGAAAGTCCGGATCGCCGGAATTCCTATCCGCTGGGTTGCCCAGCACACTCAATACGATCGGCCCCATCAATTCGCCGACACCCAGGTCTCCGGCCCCTTTGCCGCTTGGGATCATCTTCATCAGTTTCAGCAGGCGGGTAGCTATTCACTGCTGCGAGATTCGATCACCTACCGCATCCCGCTGGGACTGGCGGGCCGTTTTTTTGGCGGCGGAAAGGTGCAGAAAACGCTTGAAGCCATGTTCGCGTTTCGACATCGGGTCACCCGCGACGACTTGACGTTGCAAGCCGACCATCCCTGCGATCCGATGTCCGTGGCGATCAGTGGCACGACCGGATTGATCGGCGGCCAACTGGCTTCGCTGCTGACCCTGTTGGGGCACAAAGTTCGTCCGATCGTCCGATCACCCTCGCCGCTGCCGGATACCATCGCCGCTTGGAACAGCGAAGCGGACGCAAAAAAACTTGGCGAAGTCGACGCGGTGGTTCATTTAGCCGGTAAGTCGATCGCCTCAGGCCGATGGACCGAAGCCTCGAAAAAAGAAATGGTCGATAGCCGCGTGCGGAAGACTCGTCAGCTGTGCGAATCGCTGGCGTCGGCCGAGCGGAAACCGACGGTGCTGGTCTGCGCCTCGGCAACCGGGATCTACGGTGATCGCGGTGACGAGCTACTGGACGAACAATCGGCTGTCGGCAGCGGCTTTCTGGCGGAAGTGGCCAGCCAGTGGGAAGCAGCTTGCAGGCCCGCTGTGGAAGCGGGCATTCGCGTCGTCCACGCTCGGCTGGGCATCGTGCTGTCGCCCCAGGGAGGAGCGCTTGCCAAGATGTTGTTGCCGGCAAATTTGGCGGCGGGATCGTTGGGCAGCGGCCAACAATGGTGGAGCTGGATCGCGCTGGACGATGCACTGGGCGCGATCTACCACGCAATCACCACGCCAGGCCTTCAGGGAGCGGTCAATTTTGTATCGCCGCAACCATGCACCAACCGCGACTTCGCATCGGTCCTTGGTGAAGTGGTGCGTCGGCCGGCGCTGATCCCCGCGCCCGCTTTTTTGCTTCGAGCGGTGATGGGAGAAATGGCCGACTCACTGCTGCTGACCAGCGCGCGAGTGGCCCCCACCAGGCTCGCCGAATCGAATTACAAGTACCGGTTTACGGATCTGGGCGAAGCGCTGCGATACTACCTCGGACGCGAACGTCTGCAATCTTCCGAATAGAGCACGGAGCGATTCCCGTTTCGCCAATCACGCTCTTTCCCTACCACGCGTAACCTTTTTCCTTGGCATCGGGAATCAAGATCCCTCTCATGTTTCGTTGAAATTCTTCTGGTCCGGCGACGTTCCAGTGAAACCAACTGATTCCCAACCGTTCCATCGATTGCACTCCCATCAGGTCGCCGTCAAAACCGACCGCGTCGGGGTCGTCAAAACCGTCATCGATCGATGCGGGAAAGTTTTGTTCCGAGTTGATCACGGCGTACTTCGTCATCAACTGGCGAATCGGTTCGGTCGAATGAGGAAGTTTTGAAATCTTGTAAGGATGAAACGCAATGGACGCGTTGTCAAAATCGATTCCCAGTTCACTCAGTTCATTGGCAACGTCCAACATCGATCGGTTGAAACCGGCCACGGTCGGAAAGGTGCACAGGGCAACGTGAGTTTCGGGCGCCGCCTGGCGAATTTGCTGGTAGATTTTGGCGAAGTCGCGAAGGTGCTCCGCCTTGTAGTCGTCGGGGTGCCAGCGAACCGGTTCGTTAGCCAACTCATAAAAAACGTGCGTTCGCCCGGCATACTTGGGCGCGACCCAATCCCAAAAACGGGTCAGGTATCGCATCGACATACGGTAAGAAAACTTTCGATCTTCGCCGGCCGGCTGCCGATAGTTGGGATCGCGATAGCCGCCGGTGTCGTGATAGTTGATCATCACGTACATCCCGCGCTGAGCCGCCAGGTCAACAATCTTATCGATCTCCTCCAGCATCACACGAGCTTCGCTGCGCCGTTCCAAATTGGCGTGCGGATAGGGCTTTGTGGAACCGGGATCGCCATGTGACCGCTGCCAGGGATCAAAAAAGACCAGCCGAACCGCGTTCAACCCTTCCTTTTTCATCGCGTCCCAATATGCCGGATCGGTTGGATAGTACGTCTTGCCTTCCGCTTGAATGGTCGTGCGCTGGTACTTGTAAATCGAAACGACTCCGCCACGCAAAATTTCGCCCTCGGCGGTGCGCACCGTGAACGTTTCACCGTCGCGCCGGTTGGCCACACGACCAGGATCCTGAGCAGAGACGTCTGCCCCCAAAAACGCAGAAAGCAGCAGCAAACAAAACCACCGAGATCGATTCCGATTGGTTTTCATCACGATCGCTCCACCATGAACGAGGTCGGTCTCCCAAAACGAACCTCCATTCTAACCTTCTTAGGCCACGCCGAAGCACCGAAGGTGCAGTCGTTTGTTTAGCCCAGGGCGAGGTTTTGCGAGTCTTACGAGCAATACCGTTGCCCTGGGCTATGCAAAGGGGAGCGTCCGGGTTAGGAGTCGGAGTTTTCTCGTTGTTTTCGGAGATTGTGGAGTCGCAGAAAGGCAGCAACAAAAAAGCCCGAAGGGCTGATACAACATCTGCCGGGGTCGATAGGCCCCGGTTTCTAGCAAATCGATGCTCGAAGCCACGAAGTGGCGATACAAAAAGGAGGCGGGTGCAGATGCTGACTCCGCAAATTCTTTGTGTCGCCACTTCGTGGCTACTGATGAACGGTGCTTGCACACCGGGGCCTGTCGACCCCGGCAGATGTTGTGTCAGCCCTTCGGGCTTTGCAGCCATGCTGAGCTTCAATTTGAGCTTCTCAATTTGGTGCCACCTATCTAATTCCACTATCTAATTCCAAGTCGCAGCTAAGCCGGACGCTCTCAAAGTGCTGGACCTTCGGCCCAAAGGACTGAAACCAAATGGAAGCCCATCGTAGCGCGGCGGTCCCCGCCGCCGGTCACGACCGGGACGGTCGTGCTACGAAATCGCTTTGACCACCGCGTCGCCCATTTCGGCCGGCGTTGGTGCGACGACGATCCCCGCGTCTTCGAGTGCAGCCACTTTCTCTTCCGCGGTTCCCTTTCCGCCGCTGATGATTGCACCGGCGTGCCCCATCCGTTTGCCGGGAGGCGCCGTTCGCCCGGCGATGAAAGCGGCAATCGGCTTGGTGACATGCTCCTTTGCGAAGGCGGCCGCCTCTTCCTCGGCCGAGCCTCCGATTTCTCCGATCATCAGAATCGCTTCGGTCTGATCGTCTTCCTGGTACAACTGCAGCAAATCAATGAAACTGGTGCCGACGATCGGATCACCACCAAGTCCCACACAGGTACTTTGGCCGAGTCCCAGATTGCTGGTTTGCCACACCGCTTCATAGGTCAGCGTACCACTGCGGCTCATCACCCCAATCTTGCCCGGATTGTGAATGTAGCCGGGCATGATTCCGATCTTGCAACCACCTGGTGTGATCAGACCGGGGCAGTTGGGGCCGATCAAAACCGAATCGCTTGCTCTGACCTTTTCGTAAACGCGGACCATGTCGATCACCGGTACTCCTTCGGTGATCGCGGCGATGACTTTGATTCCGGCGTCGATCGCTTCCAAAATCGCATCGGCGGTGAAGGCGGGAGGCACGAATATCATCGACGCGTCGGCGCCAGTTTGCTCGACCGCTTCCTCCACCGTGTCGAATACCGGAATACCTTCCACGTTTTGGCCGCCCTTGCCGGGAGTCACCCCACCGACCATCTGAGTGCCATATTCTCGACAGCCCAACGAGTGAAACGTGCCGGCGTTGCCCGTGATTCCTTGGCAAATGACTTTGGTGTTGCCGTCAACAAGAATGCTCATGTCCGATCGAGTGGATACGTGGGAAAGTGTCTGAATGGTGAAAAACGTTTCGGTCGGTTTTCCGCTTACTGGGTCGCCGCGACAATCTTTTTAGCTGCGTCGGTGATATCGGTCGCGTTGATGACGTCGACGTCGCTTTCGGCAAGCATTCGTCGTCCCTCTTCGACCTCCGTGCCTTCCAACCGCACCACCAGCGGCACGGTAAAGCCGACCGTCTGACTCGCCTCGATCAACGCCGCGGCGATTGTGGTACAGCGAGCGATGCCGCCAAAGATATTGACCAACACACCCTTGCAATTTGGGTCAGACAACAGAATTCGAAACGCTTCAGTCACCTGTTCCGCGTTCGCGCCGCCCCCCACGTCCAAGAAATTCGCCGGTTCGCCACCGTGATACTTGATGATGTCCATGGTCGACATCGCCAAACCCGCTCCGTTGACCAGGCAGCCGATGTTGCCATCCAGCTTGACGTAGCTCAGTCCCGCCGCGCTGGCTCGAACTTCACTCGGTTCCTCTTCGGAAAGGTCGCGCAATTCCAACAATTCCTTGTGCCGGAACAAGGCGTTGCTGTCGAACGTGATCTTGGCGTCCAGCGCGATCATCTGCTCATCGCCGGTGATCACCAGCGGGTTGATCTCGGTCAACGAACAATCGTAATCGACAAAAAATCGGCAGATCGCAGGCATGAACTTAAATGCCGCTTTCGCCGCCGCACCGGCGATGCCAAGTTTTTTGCACAGCTTGCGAACCTGAAACGGCTCCAGGCCGACCGCCGGGTCAAAATGTTCCTTGTGAATCAGGTCGGGCGTCTCTTCGGCGACCTTTTCGATTTCGACGCCCCCTTCAGTGCTGACCATCAACACCGGTTTGGCGGCCGCCCGGTCCAGCACGATTCCCAGGTAAAGTTCGCGGGCGATGTCACAACCCGCCTCGACAAACACCCGGTTGACCGTTTTGCCTTCGGGTCCCGTTTGGATGGTGACCAAGGTGTTTCCCAGCAACCCTTCGGCGGCAGACCGCACGTCGTCGCTGCTGCGGCAGAGCACCACGCCTTTCTGGTCGGGACTCTCCTTAATATGTCCCTTTCCGCGTCCGCCAGCATGAATCTGCGACTTGACGACGGCGATGGGACCACCCAATTTCTCGTAGGCGGCCACCGCTTCGTCGGCCGTGGTGGCAACAATTCCTTCCAAAACCGGCACGCCCGCTTGGCGGAACAACTGCTTGCCTTGATATTCGTGGATCTTCATGAATTCGATTTCAGGTGTTTTCGCGTAGGCGGAAGGCCCTTCGTAGGGCTACCTTGAAGGCCGGAATATACGCGTCGGCCACGGCGTGAGGAACCACAGGAGAGAAGATGACCCAGCGACCCGCCTCCGGCTTGATCCGCCTGGACAGTAGCGATCATGTCGCCATCGCGACCACGGCAGTCTCTGCCGGGCAACCGGTTTCGGTCGGCGGGGTCGACATCGTCGCTCGGGTGGCCATTCCAGCTGGTCACAAGGTCGCATTGGAAAAAATTCCCGCCGGATCGCTCGTACACAAATACTGTCAGCCGATCGGGATGGCGACTGCGGACATCGTCCCGGGTGACCACGTTCACGTTCACAACCTGGCCGATCATCATGTCATCTCCGAAGACCTCAGCGATCTAAGGCCGCCCGACGCTCCACCGCCGATCCAGCGCAGCTTTGCCGGATTTCATCGGCCCGACGGTCGCGTGGGTACGCGCAATTACGTCGCGGTGATCTCCACCGTCAATTGCAGTGCGTCGGTTTGCCACAAGCTGGTCCAACAGTTTGATGCGGAAAGAATGAAACGTTGGCCCCATGTCGACGGTGTCTTCGCGGCAACCCACACGACGGGCTGCGCGATGGAATTTCACGGCATCAAGCAACAGATGCTGGGACGAGTTATGAAAGGTTATGCCGATCACCCCAATGTCGGCGGATGCCTGATCATCGGTTTGGGATGCGAACAGACGACCGCCGGCTACTTGCAACAACATCACGGTGTGGTATCGCTGTTTGCTCCCGACGGCAGCCAGCTGACTCGCGATGGTGGGATCCCAATGTTGACCATGCAAACCGAAGGAGGCACGCGGGCCACGATCGCCAAAGCCGACGCACTCCTGGAACAATTATTGGACCGCGCCAACAACCATCGTCGATCCGAAGCGGATGCATCGCATTTGAATCTGGCCGTCGAATGCGGCGGCAGCGACGGATATTCGGGACTCACCGCCAATCCGGCGGTTGGCGTGGTCGCCGATCGCATCGTCGCTTGTGGTGGTACAACCGTGATTTCTGAAACGACGGAGTTGTACGGTGCCGAACACCTGTTGGTGCGGCGCAGCCGAAATGCCCAGGTGGCCCAAAAGCTGCTCGATCGTATTCAATGGTGGAAGGACTACGTCGGCATGTACGGTGGAACGGTCAACAACAATCCGTCTCACGGAAACAAAGCCGGCGGCCTGACCACCATCACCGAAAAATCACTCGGCGCCGTCTCCAAGAGCGGATCGACGGCGATGGAGGAGGTGTATGAATATGCCCAGCAGATCGATCGCCGCGGTTTGGTGGTGATGGATTCACCGGGCTTCGATCCCGCCAGTGTCACCGGAAAGGTCGCCGGCGGTGCCAACCTTGTCATGTTCACAACTGGCCGCGGAAGCTGCTTCGGTTGCAAGCCGACTCCGGTGATCAAGATCGCTACCAACACGCCGATGTTCGATTCGATGACCGAGGACATGGACCTGAATGCCGGCACGGTGCTTGACGGCCAGGACTTGCAGGAAGTTGGGAACCGTTTTTTTGATTTCGCACTCCGCGTCGCCAGCGGCGAAAAGACTTGTAGCGAAAAACTTGGCATCGGCGACCACGAATTCGTCCCGTGGACGGTCGGACCGACGCTTTAACCAACAACAACACCAGCTTGCCCAAAAAGGGGTCTGACCCTCTCCGGGCACAACCATCGTCAAAGAAAACCGCCGCCCTCCAAAGGGTCAGACCCCTTTTTGGGCAAAGCCAACAACACCACTTGCCATGAACAGATACAACGTTGTCATCACCGACTTCATCCACGATTCGTTGGAGGTGGAGCGCCAGGAATTGGCGGACATTGCCGATGTCGTCGCGCTGGACGCTTTGGACGAACGCGAACTGGTCGGCAAGATCGAGTCAGCCGATGCGATCATGCTGTACCACAATCTGTCGCTGTCGGCCGCCACGATCGAGCGGCTGACGCAGTGCAAGCTGATTGTTCGCTGTGGGGTCGGCTTTGATAACGTCGATCACGCACTGGCCAGAAAGCTGGACATTCCCGTTGCCAACGTCCCCGATTACGGCACCGAAGAGGTCGCCGACTCGGCGATCGGCATGACGCTTGCCCTGACTCGCGGAATTCACTTTTACAACCAGCGGATGCGCCGCCAACCCGACCCCTGGATGTATCACGTCGCCAGCCCGCTGTACCGACATCGCAGCCGCGTGTTTGGCATCGTCGGCCTGGGACGGATCGGGACGGCGACCGCCCGCCGCGCGCTGGCGATGGGGATGGACGTGCGATTCTATGATCCGCTGAAACCGGACGGCTACGACAAGGCAGTCGGCGTGCAGCGGGTCGAAACGTTGCAAGAACTGATGAACGAATCGTTTGTCCTCTCCCTTCATTGTCCGCTAACCGAGGCGACTCGGCAAATGATCAACGCCGATAGTTTGCAGTGGCTTTCGCAGGGAAGCTACCTGGTCAACACGGCGCGCGGCGATGTGGTCGATACAGCGGCGATCCCGGATGCCATCGCCAGCGGCCGATTGGCAGGCGCCGCGATCGACGTGTTGGCCGAAGAACCACCATCGCTGGACAACCCGTTGCTGGAGGCATGGCGCGATCCGCAGCACCCAGCGTATGAACGGTTGATCGTCAATCCACACTCCGCCTTCTACTGCGAAGAAGGTCTGTTGGACATGCGTCGCAAAGGTGCCCAAGCGTGCCGCCGAGCTCTCACCGGCCAAATGCTGCGCAACGTCGTCAACTAACCCGCCTCCTCGTCCATTCAACTACTTCGCATCGTCTCCGGCGAGGTCGACCGGAATCAATTCCACTTTGATGTTCGACGGAAACGTGTCGACCCTTTCCGATTCGGGTTCGTCTCCGGAAGCGAACCGGATCAATTGGGCAGATCGGTCGTCCGTCTTCCGATACATGTTGCCGCCAGACAAAAACAGCTGCCCAGCATCGAGATGCTGGAATTCAAGGATTTCGAGCATAAGAAAATAGGATGAGTCGCTAAAAGGTGTAACGACGTCCTGTCGCCCGATGGAGAAGTGAAGTTGAGTCTATCTAAGAGCTCGCCAAAGCGCAAAAACTTCTGCCAGCAGTTGCGGGAATCCGCAGCGGGTGGTTTGCGGCTGGTTCAGTGGCGCGACTTCAGGAATTCCAGCAGATCCGCCATTTGCTGTCGTGAGATGTCCTTTTCGACTCCTTCGGGCATCAGCGAAACATTGCTGACTTTGATCTGATCGATCTCGGCTCTTCCGATCGTTTGCTGTTTTCCTTCGGCCATTTTCACAATGACAGCATCTGCGGTTTCCGAAACGATCAAACCGTTGTAAAGGACTCCGTCAAGCGTCAACACCGAGTAGGCAGTGAATCGAGGTTCCACTTTCGCGTTGGGATCCAAGATGTCATACAGCAGCGCGGGCTTGGAACGATTTCGCACGTCGCTCAAATCAGGACCCGCTTCGTGTCCTTTTCCGTCGATCCGATGACAGGCAGCACAGATCCGCAGGAAAACTTTTTCGCCTTCGGCAGCCGATGCCTTCAACGACAAGGAGGATTCATAGTCTTTGGCCACTTGCTTGCGATTGGAAGAGACCGCGCCGCCAAACAACTTGACCGCTTGATTGCGAATCGACGTATCGGAATGTTTCAATAGCCGCACCCGTTGATCGATGCTCAGCGCCGCCGCTTGCATCGTTCCAGCGGCCATTGCCTCCAACGCCAAACGTGTCGAATCGACTCGTCGAAGTAGCAAGTTCAATGCCGTGCCGCGCACGGCGGGTCCAAGGGTTGGCCAACGATCCAATACGATTTTCGCGGCAGCGGTGGTTCCATTGCGCGACAGTGCATTGATCGCGGCGGTTTGCACTTCAACCGGCTGATCGTTGGCCAACAATTCGTCCAGAGCCGGCGCCGCCTTGGCAAACGGCTGGTACGCCAACAATTCAACCGCAGCGGCGCGATCAGCCACAGCGCCGCCACGGTCGAGCGCGATTTGTTGACTGGCATTCAAAATCTGTTCCAGTTTTCCGCTCAGCCGATCGAATCCTTGGGGCGGAGCCGACATCAACTTGGCCAGGGACAAACGCCCCCATTGGCCGCGGTATCTTGGCAGTCCTTGCCCAAGTCCGGAAAGGGTCGCCGCTTTCCACCAGTTCGTTGCCGAACCACGATCGGAAAGTTTGTCCAGCAAGCTGGAGATTTCGCCCGAATCACCGCGAGCACCAATCGCGGCGGCAAGCCGTTTTACCAGGTCCATTTTGCCGGACGAACCCGCGCTGACGAAGGAATCGGCCGCAATCAAGTTCTCCAATACCACGCCCGATCGCTCTTTGGTCGAAGTCAATAGTCCATCGGCAAACGCTGCATCGTGGCCGTCTCGTAGCGCCAGGTCGGCCAGTATCTTCGTCGCTTCCGGCGAATCGTTCGCAGAGAGGGTCAGCGCGAGCTGAAATCGGACTCGAACGTCCGCGTCCTCTGTCCTGCCGCCGGCAGCGCGAAAGACTTCCGGCTGGTCGATCCATGGCCGAGCCAACCGAAGCGCCGCAATTCGCACTGAAGCGTTTGGGTCGTCGATTGTCGCCAGTACGTCGTCCGGTCGCAGCGACGACAATCCTTGCAGCGTCCAAAGCGCGTGCAGCCGAGTCGTCGCGTTGGAGTTGCCAGCCAGCATCGATCGAAGCCGCGGTGTTGCTTCGACTTGGCGATTTTCAACCAACAACCGTTGACCCAGGAATTGCCGCCATCCATTGGGGTCTGCCAGCAGCGCGACATGGTCGTCAATCGACTTCGGGGGAACAAACGGTCGTCTCTTGGATCCACTGGGAACGATTCGATAGATCCGGCCGCGATCGTCACCAGCGCGCCAATCGAGCCGGGCAGCAATCTCGGCAGGCAAAAATTTTGGATGTTCCACCCAAAGCCGGTACATGTCTGCCAGGTAAAGAGCACCATCGGGTCCGCTGGCAAGACTGGAAGGCCGAAACCAGGTGTCGGTCGACGCAACGAAATCGGCTTTGGGTCGTGCGCGACGCGCCGACAACCGCAATCCCGTCGGCCGCACGATCGAACGTGTCACCAAGTGACCAATCGGTTCACAAACGAAAACGCTGTCACGAAAATCGACATCGCCCAGCTCGCCGGTGTAGGCCGTCGTACCACAAGCCGAGGTGTGTGTGCCGGCATGAGAAAGGTAGTTGCTTTTCATGTCGACAAGAGGATAAACGCGAGTTTCACCCCCCGCTTTTCCGACGTCGTAATGCGCCTTGGCCACCACATGATAGGGATTCCTTGCCAAGATCGGCGGCGCAAGGAAAGTCGTCATGATCGGGTTGCGATTGGTGCAATAAAATCGGTTGCCCCAACGGTCGACGGTATTTCCGAATTGCCCCATCCCGCTGTCGGCTTCGAATTCCATCGTGTGCGGATGAAACCGAAAATCTTTGCGTGGAATGTCGACCGGACTTTCCGGGTCGCGGCTCGAAGTGACTTTTCCCGGCCCGTAGTTCAGATAAACCCAATTGTCGATTCCCCACCGCGGGTTGCCGATTTGCATTTGAGGATGGGCGGGAGTGAATCCTTCATACAAGACTTCCTGGACATCGGCGACGTGGTCTCCATCGGTATCCTGCAGAAACAGGATTTTCGTTTTCGCACCGACCAACAGCCCGTCTTTGTAAGCCATCAAGCTATGGGCAAAGTCGAGCTTGTCGGCGAAGACATGACGGCGGTCCGCAGTGCCGTCGTTGTCGACATCTTCCAGCATCACGATTTTGGAAAGAGGCGGCTGGCCTTCGGCAGGACCGATTGGGTAGTCGCCATATTCCACCACAAACATCCTGCCGCGACGGTCAAAAGTGATCGCCACCGGGTCGACGACCAGCGGCTCGGCGGCAAAAAGCTGGACGTCAAAACCTGGTTCAACTTGAAGTGTTGCCAACGAATCGGCCGGTTCTTTCGGCGGCGCGGTCTTCGCGTCAACCCAATGTCGGCCGCCCCGCATCCCTTCGATCACCTCCAATGCATTTTTTTGTAGCAGTTGCGGCTGCGGGCGATCGCCGGCTGGAATCTTGCCGCGATCGCGTTGGCCGCTGCCACGACGGTTCTTGTCGCCCAAATCAGCTCGTGCTTTTTCGGCCAGCCGTTTCAAACGATCGACCACATCGGGATGTTCCGCGGCAACGTTCTGCTTACTGCTGACATCAGAAACCAAATCGAACAACAGATTTTCGGGCGGATGGTTCTTGTCGAAGTGAGGATGCCCCGGTGGTGCGTCGACTGGCAAGAACAGTTTCCATCGTCCGCTTCGAACGGCCTGCAACTGATCCTGGTGGTAGTAGTAATAGGCCTCGTGCGGCGAGGGGGCGTTTTCTTCGCCAAACAACAGCGGCGCGATATCATGTCCGTCGATCTTGCGATCGCTTGGCCCACTGCCTCCGGCAAGTTTGGCGAAGGTCGGCAGCAGGTCCATCGTCGAGGCGAGTTCGTCACACACCGTGCCGGCGGGTACTTTTCCGGGCTGCCAAACGATTGTTGGTACGCGGAACGCTCCTTCGCTGGTGGTGTAGCCGCGACCGTGCAAGGGAAGATTCGACCCGCGAGTCAGATCGGCCGGATCGCGATTGATCGGCGCGCCGTTGTCCGACGTCCAAAGGACCAGCGTGTTGTCGGCAATGCCCAGTTCGACCAGTTGATCCAGCATCACGCCGATCGACCAATCCAATTCCTCAATCGAATCGCCCCACGGCCCATTGGCGCTTTTGCCTTTGAATGCCGGGCTGGAAAAAGGAGTTCGCGTGCTGCCGGGCATCGCTTGTGGGAAGTACAGAAAAAACGGTTCGTCCTTGTGTTCTTCGATCCACTGCATCGCCTGCTGGGTGTAGCGTTTTGTCAAACCGTTGCGATCACAGGGCGCCTCGATCACGGTTTCGTTTTCCATCAGCGGTAGCGGCGGCCACTGCGAACCGTCGTTCTTCCAAACCCGCTCGGTCATGTCGTCCGAATAGGGCACGCCAAAGAACCAATCGAATCCCTGTCGTGTGGGCAGAAACATCGGTTGGTCGCCAAGATGCCACTTGCCAATGATCGCAGTCGCATACCCCTGCTCTTTGAGTACCTCGGCAATGGTCGCTTCATCGGGATGAAGACCATAGGGTGAAACCGGGCGCAGCACCCATCCGTCGCGCGGATTGTGGTGCATACCGACTCGTTGAGCGTAGCAGCCGGTGATCAAACTTGCTCGCGAAGGCGTGCACACACCCGCCGTCACACAGAAGTGGGTGAACTTGCGTCCCTCCTTGGCCATCCGATTCAAATTCGGCGTACGATGCAGCGTCGAACCGAATGGTTCGATGTCACCGTAACCAAGGTTGTCGCAAAACACGACGATGAAATTGGGTTGGTCTCGCGGCGCGGCATCGGCGATCGTCGCCACACCGCTACAGCAAAGAAGACTGGCGATACAGGCAACCAGCAGACGTGGAATCATGGTGAGGAACCTCGCTAATGAACCAGAGCACTAGCTTAGCAGCCCGATCATCCGGCGGCAGCATCGGCGGGGTAGAATGAACCGAAGACGATCGTTTCACGTAGGGAAACCAGCAAGATGCGGTGGTCTCTCTTCATCTGTTGGTCGGAGGTGCGTAGGTGGCCAGTGATTTTTCAGGAATTGCAAACAGCAAACCATCGATTGAAACCGACCTCGCGGCTCCGGTGCTGCGCCGAGAGGTTTTGGCGATCGTCATTTGGACGGTGCTTGCCGATCTGCTGATTTTCCGCACCTTCGGCTATACCGGACCGGGACTCTTCTTTGCCTTGGTACCGCTGTTGTTTCTGGTCGGTTATCCGGGACGAACAGACCGACAGCCTCGTCCGGAGGCTTCCGCCGAGGTTGGGCCAGCCAAAAAGCTGACCGTGGCATTGATCACTCTGGTTGCCGTACGGTTGATCTGGTCGGGCACGGGGTTGGCCGTATTTTCCGGCGTGGTATTGGTGGTCGCTCTTTCGATGTCAGCCGCCGGGTACATGCCGTACGTGTTGGAAGGTTTTGTTTTGGCCGCTCGTGCCATCGTTGACGGCGCCAAACGATTGGCCAAGTACCGCCTAACTCCTGGCCCGGTTGGCGATCATGGCTTTCCAGATGCAGGTTCCGTGACCGCGGATGACGGCGGATCGGGCGAAGTTGCGGGGCTTTCGGGGAACCTGTCAGGCGATGGATCGGCTGGAAAGATTGCCGCCTTGACGCTGCCGGTGGTGGCGGCGATGGTCTTCGGTGCGATTTTTGTATTTGCGAATCCCGATCTGTTCGATTGGGTGTCGGGGCGAGTGTCGCAGCTTGCCGACCGAGTTCGTTTGTGGTTGGTCGGCATGTCCATTTGGGAATTGCCCTTTTGTGTCACCGCAATGTTGGTCGGCGCAGGCTTGATGCGACCGGTGTTGCCGATGGTTCGGATCGGTCCGCAAGATAGTTCGGTTACCGGCCACGAGCAAACCGTTCGATCGCCTTTTTACAACGCGTTTCGCAATACGTTGTTGACCCTGATCGTGCTGTTCGCCGTCTACCTGGTCTTTGAATTTGTGACATTGTGGAAGCGGGAGTTTCCCGACGGTTTTTACTACGCCGGCTACGCTCATCAAGGAGCCGCCTGGCTGACCTACGCGCTGGCGTTGGCGACGGCTTTGTTGTCGGTGATCTTCAGTGGATTGATGCTCAGCGACGATCGGCTGGGCCTGGTACGTCGACTCGCCTGGCTCTGGTCGGCGCAAAACATTCTGCTCGCCGCCGCGGTCTACAATCGGTTGGCGATTTACGTCGGTTACAACGGCATGACGCGGATGAGGACGGTTGGGTTCTTTGGGATCACCGTGGTCGTCGTCGGATTTGCATTGGTGTTGTACAAGATCGGACGGCAGCGCAGTTTCTGGTGGTTGATTCGCGCCCAACTGATTGCCCTGGTACTAACGGTGATCGCTTACAGCCTGTTTCCGGTCGATTACGTGGTTCACCGCTACAACGCCGGCCGAGTCCAATCGGGTTACCTGCATCCGTCGGTGATGATCGCCGTCAAACCGACGATGGATGAAGGTGTTTTTCCGCTGCTGAGATTGACCGAATGCGAAGACCCGGTCATCCGAGATGGTGTCCTGGCGCTGTTGGCCGAGCGGCAGATCCAGCTGGAAGAAACATCACCGACCCATTGGACCGAGTTTCAAGGCTCCACGATGTTGCTGGAAAAGCGATTGAAGCAAAACGAATCAAAGTGGATCGAATTCTGGGATCCGGTGAAGAGAAAAATCGCGATCGAAACTTTTCAAGAGTACGCAATGAAATGGTATTGAACTCTTCCTCGTGCTCTTCCTCGTACTCGTACTCGTACTCGTGCTCGTGCTCGTGCTCGAAAAGCAGCAAAACCCCTCCAACAACAAAGATCAAGTCGGATTCCGAGTACGAGTACCGCTGACGCTGAGTACGAGTACGAGAAAAGGAAAGAAATTCCCCCCTCGTGATCAGGTACTCAGATTCCAGAACTCAACACACAACGTCGTTCCGTTGAGAATCATGTGGATCGCGACCGGCACTGCGAATCGGCCTGTTTGGCGGTAGAGATAGCCGAGTCCGACGGACAGAAAAAAAAGCGGAATGTAGGCTGCCCCTTGGCCAAAGTGCATGCCGGCAAAGAAAAGGCTGGTCACAACGATTGGCCAATTTGATTTCGGGACCCAATCACCCTCTTCGTCGACTTCCGGATCGGCGATCCCTTGCAATCCGCCTTGCAGCAAGACCCGAAACGTAAACTCCTCGATGATCGGGGTGATGATGGCGGTGGTCAGGAACATCGCGGCGAACATCGCTGGCGTCGGCGACTGGGCCATGCTGTCCAAAACCGGATGATGATACGGTTGGAAGTAGGACACCGCGGCACTGATCAGCAGCACCGGCGGAAGAATCATCAGCGCACCGAGCAAACCCAAAGACACGTCTTCCAGAGAGGGCAACAAGTCCATCTGTTTTAGCCGCCTGCCGTCGCCCGCCGATAACCAGGCAAGTGAAGCGATCATGGCAAGCACTGCCGAAATCGAACTGGCAGCCATCATCGCCACCATGGAACCGATGCCATCGGGCGCCTTGTTGCCGTCGGCGCCTGAGATCACGATCCAGCCTCGTGAAATGAACGTCTGCTGCAGCAAAATCAACAACAGCAACTGCAGTCCAAACAGAACAAGGAAATCACCGGCGCCCCAAAAAGGCCGCTCGCGTCGGCGAACCGGCAGCAGCGCCGCACGATCGCCGGGCGAAACCCAACGGCGAAACAGCAACCAGCACCACAGCGACAAACTGGCAAGAACCGCGATCCCCAACAGACCGAGAAGCGCCATGTTCACTGCCTGCGTCATGATGTTCTATGGAGTTCGACCGACTAATTTTCCGACGGCTGGTCGCGCATCACGCGGGAAGCGGCGACGGCGTAGTCGTACCCGGAGTAGACCGTCAGCACGATGGCTCCCCACAGCAGAACCTGCGCCGTGATGGAAAGCCAAGCCGCAGCCGGTGCGGCGATCAGGCACAACAAAATGGCCACCACCGCGGCGCACTGCAACACCATCTTCCATTTGCCCAACTGGCTGGCGGAAAAATCACCACCGGAGCCTTCGATCATTCCTCGCAGACTCGTCACCAACAGCTCTCTACCGACCACGATGGTGGCCATCCAGGAAGCCACGCCGGCATCTGGCACTGCGATCAGGGCAATGAAGGTTCCGCAGATGATGATCTTGTCAACGAAGGGGTCGAAAATACGCCCCAACTTCGTCACCTGCCCGTACTTTCGCGCCCAATAGCCGTCCATCCAGTCGGTCGAAGCGGCAATGAGGAAAACCACCAGCGCGGACGTGTAGTACCCGTAGGGAATCAGCGCCATCACGGCAATGGCCAGCGCGAAACGAATGCTCGTCAGCGCGTTGGGGACGTTATAAACAGATGCAGGCGTGGTGCTCATTACAGTCGTCATGACGGGATCACTTCGAGAGGGGAAGCTCGCTGGCCGACGATTCCATCGCCACGGGCCTCCGGAAGGAAAGGTTAGTCGATTTCCATCCCAGGCAAGAGCCCACCAACGCGGCAATTTTGCGCTCGCCGGAATCAATCCAGCGGTGCCGCGACCAAATCGTACCCGCCCGCCGCCACGATCTCGCACCGGACCATCGAACCAACGTCCAGGGGTGCTTCCGAATCGACAGCCGAGACATAGATGATCCCGTCGATGTCGGGCGCTTCGCCGCGGCTGCGTCCGATCCAGACCCCCGGTTGTTCGGCCAGCGGCGAATCGATGATCACCTCTTCGATCGAGCCCACTCGGCTCTCATTCCATCGAAACGCAATTTCTTGCTGGATCGCCATCAGCTGGTCGTGCCGCCGACCTGCAACACTCACCGGCACACGATCGGGAAGCTTCGCCGCCGGCGTATCCTCTTCCACGGAATAAGTGAACACGCCCAGATGTTCGAAGCGTTGCTGGGTGACAAAATCGGCCAGCTCCGCGAAGTCGTCATCGGTCTCCCCCGGAAATCCAGTGATCATCGTTGTCCGCAGGACCAGATTTTTGATTCGGCCGCGCAGCTTTTCCAAAATCTCCTCTTGGCTGCCCCGAGTCGTCTTGCGCGACATCCGTCGCAGCATCGTGTCGCTAGCATGCTGAAGCGGTATGTCGATGTAGGGCAAAATCCGTGTCGCCCCGGCAATCGTATCGACCAGCGCATCGTCGATGTACATCGGATAGAAGTACATCAAACGAATCCAATCGATCGACTCGATTCTGTCCAGCTGAACCAGCAGATCATCCAGCCGCGGCTCACCATACAAATCCTTGCCATAGTAGGTGGTGTCCTGCGCGACGATGACCACTTCGCGCACGCCTGAATCGCCCAATCGTTTTGCTTCGTCGACGACCTGTTCGATCGGTTTGCTGTAATGTTTGCCGCGCATTTTGGGAATGGCGCAAAACGTGCACAGGCGGTCACAGCCTTCACTGATCTTCAAATAGGCAAAGTGACGCGGAGTTACCGGACTGCGCACTGCATCGGACAGCGGTCGAATCGCCGCGGGCCGAAAAAGTCGTTGCTGCTCTTGCACGCCTGATCGCAATCGATCGATCACCGAAACGATTTCGTTGCGTCCAAAAACCCCCACCATCGCGTCGATCTCAGGACGTGCTTCCAGCAATTTTCCCTGCTGTCGTTCGGCCAGGCAGCCGGTAACGACGACGCCTCGGATTTTCCCCTGCTTCTTCAAGTCCAGCATTTCGTCGATCGCGCCGAGCGATTCTTCGCGAGCCGAATCGATGAAGCCGCACGTGTTGACCACGACAAAGTCAGCCGAATCGACCGTGTCGACCATTTGATAACCATCGTCATCCAGCCGTCCAAGCATCTGTTCGGTATCGACCAGGTTTTTCGGGCAGCCCAAGCTGACGACAGCATACTTCCCGCGGCCCGGCGCATCGTCATCGGCAGACCGCTGCTTGGGGTTGGCTGCCGGAGTATCCGAAATGACGGGAAGCTGCATGGGAAGCAAATGGGAAGGGTGGCGCAATCGGGAATCCAGAATTAGATCGAAACGATCGAAAACACGCAAACGAGCCCATTTCAGGGAAGTTGGCCGTTGTTGCTGTCCCCCGTCAGACCGACGATTTGCTATCAGTTTGAAGAGCGACGTTTTTTGCATGGTTCGTTCCGCTGTGAGCCAAAATCGAGCTTCTGTCGACGACCGGGTCTTTCTAAGATCGCGGTGCAAACGGAAACCGTACGACAGTTGTGACGACCGAGCACAGCGGGCCCTTTGGACCAACGGATTGGCAAATGCGAAATCTTTTCATCATCGGTGTGATGGTTGGTGGAGCGTTCATGGCGGGATGGTTCACGATCAATCGAGAAGGTGATCGGACAACCATCGAAATCAATCGCGGCGAGATCCGCAACGATACCCGAAACGCAATCGATCGCGGTCGCGAGTTCTTGGATCGCCAACAACAACAAAACCAGGACGATTCCAACAACTGGACGGAGCAGCCGTATCCGACTGAGGATTCGTATGCACCCCAAGAACAGATCGCCAGGCAACCACCGTGGCAACAAGGTTCAACGAATCCGCAAGAGAATCGTTTTCAATACGGAAACGAGCAGCAGCAACAATATTGGCCGCAGCAGGATAGTCGAGTGACTGAGCAGCAGGAATACTATCCGCAGCAGCAACAATACCCGCTTCCCGGAACCCGCTAGTATGTCGGCGATTTCTCCGAAATCGCTTCGCTCTTCGTACGTAGCCAGGAGCGGAGAACTGGCCGACTGTCGGCGATTTCTCCGAAATCGCATCGCTCGTAGGACGTAGCCAGTTCGGAGAACTGGCCGACTGTCGGCGATTTCTCCGAAATCGCATCGCTCGTAGGACGTAGCCAGGAGCGGAGAACTGGCCGACAGTGGAAGATTTCTCCGAAATCGCATCGGAGAACTGGTCGACGGTTAGGGCGTCTCGCGGGCTGGCAGCAAGAAACAAATCACCTGCCGGTCGTTTCGGACCAGCAGGTGTCTCCCCGCGATAGTGGGAATGTTCCAGGTTTTGGAATCGAGCGCTTCGATCCTCGCCAACTCTCGATACTCGTCGGTATCGGCAGCGACAAAGGCGACTTCGCCAAATTCCGCCTGCGCGACAATGACGTCGTCAACCAGCAGAATTTGACCTTGTTGGAACCTGGACCGTCGCGGCTGCAACCAACGCCGTTGGCCATCTTCGATCTGGACCGATTCCAGCGAACCGTTGCTGATCGCGTAGGCGATCGGGCCGTCGACACAGGCATGAGTGAACTTTGTTTTCAGCACACGATTCGATCTCCACACCGGTTCCACCTTCATCGACTCCTCGTCGCTGGTCACCTCCATCAGCACACTGCCGCCTCCGTAACCCTTGCCGATCAAGAAGCGATCCTTTCCCGCCGGTATGACTGACGCGCAGTTGGCATCACTGTTGGACATGCCGGGCCAATCGATCGACCATAATTCTTTCCCGTCGGAAAGCGCGTGTGCCGAGATCGTTCCTTCGTTGACCGAAACGATTTGACGGGTATCGGCCAGCGTCATCACCATCGGCGAAGCGAAGCTGATCTGCGATTTGCCCGCCGTCCAAACCACCTCGCCAGATTCCGCGTCCAACGCGATCAACGTCCGACCGGTTGCCGCATTGTTGGCCGGGCCGCCGTAGGGCAAAACGCAAAGACTCTGATCGCCGGTCGGACCGCCGTCGACCAACAGGGGCGAACCGGCGCGTCCCCAGGCGATTGCCGCTTCTGACAATTCCTTCGTCCAACCGGCCAGATCGACCAGGTCAACCGTCCAAATCGGCTCGCCGGTTTCCAAATCCAAGCACCAAACCCGCGCGGTTGCACCTTGGGCATAGACGCGCCCGCTCTCGATTGTCGGTGTCGACCGCGGGCCGATACCTCCTGGTGTGTTCTGGTGGATCGCTTCGTGGCTTTCCATCCACAGCAGCTCTCCGTCACCCAGCCGATAACAGGTCACGCATTCCTGGTCGTCGCGCTGTTCCAGAGTAACTGCGCGATCACCCCATACGGCAAACGAGGACCATCCGCTGCCGATGCCCTGATTCCACAAAATTTCGACTTGCCCGTCACGGGGAACGCCAAACAACCGCCGGGGGATGACGCCGGTTCGATCGGATGCCAGAAACCCAGAGGAGGGCGCCGCCGCGGTGGCGGCTTCGGCACCAAGGGTAACCTCCTTCTGCTGTTGGAGGTCAACGACCTTTTTGGTTTCCAATCGCTTGGCACCAAACCGCGATTTGAATTGCGGAATCATCTCGCCGCTGAACCCGTCAAACTGAAAATTGCTGATTAGACCGGCAACGACGACCACCGACATTGCCGGCACGAGCATCCAATGGTGGTGCTGTGCCACCAACCGGTGAAGCTGATACACGATGTAGATCGTGGTGAGAAAACCGACCAGGATCGAACCCATGTTGGCAAACTGATGGTCGGTATGAGGAGCAGCCAGCTGCATCACCGCGATCAATCCGGCACCCAGCAGCAACCCGATCATCGCACGGCGAAGCCGCCTGGGGTGTTTGTGGGCTACCGCAGCGAGTGACTCGGCAGGTGTTGGTTCCTCGTTAGCAGCGGTCGTATTCATTTCGGACAGGGAATGGTTTGGATCGATTCGCAGTTCTGGCATCGCGCTGGAAGGTGATTCGTCCGGTGCTTCACTTTCTTGTCAGCAATTTGATACAAAGTAACGGTCTCCTGAAAGGACCGGTCCTCCCGGCATGCTGACAGTCGATCCGAATGATTGAAAAATGGCCCACCACCGAAGGCGTCCGCCGGCTGGCATTCGTTTCCGACCTGCACCTGTTCAGCAGCCGCAGCAACGCCTCGGAACATCATGAGCTGATTCGGCGGTCGATCGCGACATCGGACTTGTGCGTCTGGGGCGGCGACTTGTTTGACTTTCGCTGGAGCCGGCTCCGGGACGAACAAGCCACCATCCAGCGTGCTTTGCAATGGCTGGACGATTGGTATCAGCAGTTTCCAACCACTTCGTTCGTTTTTCTGGATGGAAACCACGATGCCCATACTGCTTTTGCGGAACAATTGTCGGCCTGGTCGTCTGCCCGCGACCGATTCCAGTGCGGGTTGGATTGTCTGCGAGTCGAAGACACGTTGTTGCTTCATGGGGACGTGATCGAAGGGGGCGGCACGCCCGATGCTTTTGCCGATTATCGCGATCGCTGGAGCGACCGGCGGCCGGCCAGCAACATGGCCAGCGGAGTCTATGACCTGGCGATCGCCACGCGAGTTCATCGTGCTGCGGCGATCGCAGTCCATCGCCGCCGTTCGACCTGTTTGCGATTGATGCGTTGGATGCATCGACAACCCGACGAATCGACCCAGGGAGTGCGGCGGATCGTGTTCGGACATACCCATCGGCGAATCAACGGCTATCGAGTGCAGGGAATCGAGTTCCACAACGGCGGCGCCGCGATCCGCCACGTTCCCTTTTCACCGGTGCGTTTGGAGCTGCACGGTGATTCGGGTTGAACGGTAGCGAAAGTCGCCGGGACATCCGGCGATTCTGTGGCGCGGCCGAAACTCTTGACGAGTTCCGCTACCCTAAAATCAAGCTGTGCAGACCACCTTGCGGTGGAATACGTTTCCGCCTCGCCCTGCAGGGATAGAAGCACGCCTGTGGTGGGTATACGATATGTCAGTCGCCCATCCACCGATCACCGGTGGCGCCAGGCACCCAAAATCTTCTCCTCGTTCGCTCGGATGAAATTTGCCCATGTCGCAGGAAGCGTTTGAAACTTCGCGTTTGCTGCGAGAAAACATTCAGCAGGTCGTGCTGGGCAAGCCCGATGTGGTTCAGTTGCTGGTGGTGTCGATGCTGGCCGGCGAACATGTCTTGTTGGAAGACGTTCCCGGCGTCGGCAAGACCCTGGCAGCCAAGGCGCTGGCGCAAAGTATCGACGGCAGGTTTTCGCGATTGCAATTCACGCCCGACCTGTTGCCCAGCGACATCACCGGCAGCATGATCTACCGGAGCGACACTCGCGAGTTCGAATTCAGTCCCGGCCCTATCTTTGCCAACGTCGTTCTGGCAGACGAAATCAACCGCGCACCGCCGCGTACCCAATCGGCATTGTTGGAAGCGATGAGCGAACGTCAGGTTTCGATCGACGGAAAGACCCATCCGCTTCCCGAACCGTTTATCGTCGTCGCTACTCAAAATCCGTTTGAGTTCGAGGGAACTTATTCGCTTCCCGAAAGCCAGCTGGACCGTTTCCTGCTGCGTACTTCGATCGGATACCCCGACCGCGCCATCGAACAGCAAGTGATGTTGACACATCGGCAGGGAGAACCGGTCGATCAGTTGTCGCCCGTCGTTTCCGTAGCCGCTGTCAAGTCGGCGCAGGAGATGGTGCGCGAAGTGAAGTTCGAAGCGTCGCTGGTGGACTACCTGTTGGACGTCGTGGAAGCCACCCGGCAACACGATGGTTTTCAAGTCGGTGTCAGCACGCGGGGTGCGCTCAGTTTTTATCGGGGTTGCCAGGCGCGGGCGGTGACCGAGTCACGCGACTTTGTGACGCCGGATGACATCAAGTCGTTGGCGGTCGCGGCACTGTCGCACCGAGTGTTGCCCGAAGGCATCTTTCAGGGAGCCAGCCGCGAAGCGGTCGAAACTCAAATCGCCGATCTCCTGCAGCAGATCCCCGTTCCGCTATGATGGAACATGGGTGATCGGATCGATTCGCGAGAATGCCTGGCATGAGCAGATACCACTCCACCGAATCTCGTCGCTCGCACCGATTGACTCGGCTCGGTTTTCACTTTTTGTTTGTTGGTGCGTTCGCGATGTTGGGGGGCGCCCTGCGGGGATTCAACTTGTTGCTGGTCCTGGCGGGGCTACTGGTCGGCGCATTGATCATGCAATGGCGATGGTCTCGCCGCAGTGTCGAATCGGTTTCGGTGCAAAGACGGCTTCCCACCGAGGCGTTTGCGGGAAAATCTTTTCGCGTTCGATTTCGGCTTCGCAATCACAGCCGACTGATGCCCGCCTGGATGATGCGGGTGGAAGATTCCATTCGGCTGGCGGGTGAATCCGAGCGGACGACGGCGGTTTGCGGCGTGGGCGTCGTGTCGCCGCAACAAACCGTGGCTCCTCATTTCGATTGCGTGGTTGCCAAGCGAGGCATTTATCGATTTGGTCCCGCCATTTTGCAGACCACTTTTCCTTTTTCGCTCTTCACCTCGCGGCAGACCGTCGACACGGAAGCCGAACTTCACGTCTATCCGCGGCTCTTGTCGCTGCGCGCCCGTTGGCAGCGCCGGCTGTTGACCCGCAGTGGCGGCGTCACCGTCACCGCTCGCCGTAGCGGCCCCACCGAAGGCGACTTCTTTGGATTGCGCGAATGGCAGACGGGCGACAATCCCAAGTGGATTCATTGGCGCACCACGGCAAGAATTGGTGAACCGGCAGTGCGGCAGTTTGAACAACAACGCCGTTTCGATACTTGTATTTTGGTCGACGGTTACGCCGGTCCCTCGGAGCCGACGGGGCAGAGTGAGGGAGATGTCGAAACAGCGATCAGCTTGGCGGCGACCTTTTTGATTCACCTGGTGGGCTCACCATCAAACCGTGTCGTCCTCGCGGTGGGAGCGATCGAGTGCGACGCGGTCGTTGGCGGCGGTTCCAGCGAGGGCAAACGGCGGATGTTGTCGATGCTTGCCGACGTGACGCCCTGCGTCGACACCAAGATTGCCGAGGCGGCCGAACAGGCGATGCAAATTGTCGGTCAGACACAAGACTTGATTGTGATCAGTCCCCGTTCTTTCCAGCGGGTGAAAGAAACCAATCCCAAGTTCGTCGAAGCGATCGCGCCTTGGCTGCGTCGCAGTGCCTTTCGATGGATCGATGTCGGCTCCCGTGACCTCGACCGTTGGGTGATTCGCGAGCCACTTGCCGCCAAAACTGCTTCGGTCGGGCGAGACCGGATCGGGGGCGAGACGGCTCCGGCCGAAACGCTCGTCGCGGAAACTGCCCAAGATCTTCGGGAGTCCAGCCATGACGGTTGAGTCGGTGGGGACAACCGGAAGTGACGCGCTGGCGGAGTTGGAATCGAGGCGAGTCGCGTCGCGGCTGAAACTCTATTTCGCGATCCTGTCGTGTCTTGGCGGCCTGGTGCTTGCCACCGGCAGTGATACCGAATCGATCCCGGTGATCGCGGTATTCTTTGCCGTATTCGGTTACCTGTTTGTGGACCGGCACGAACTGTTTGCCCTGCCGCCGATCGCAGCCTATGCGGCGATGGCCGTCGCGGCGCTTTACTGCGTGGGAAACTTTTCCGATCTCGATTCACCGGGCAACCGGCAGATGGTTGCGGTCGCCGAGCTGCTGGTTTTCGTGCAGGCAATCTTGATGTTGCAGCGAAAGTCGCGTCGGATCTTCGAACAGCTGGGAGTTTTCTGTCTGCTGGAACTGATTGTCGCGGCGGTGTTCAACAATGCGATCAACTACGGATTGTTGTTGATCCCGATCGGCGTGATCGGCGCCTGGGCACTCAGCCTGTTGTCGGCGGTTGCTGCTTGGGACGGACTGCAAGAACCCGAATACCTGTCGGGCGACGAATCGCTTTCGTACCGCCGAGAAAAAAACACACCTCCGCTAATCACCGTCACCTCCCGCGAATCGGTCCGATCGATGGCTCTGTCGGCGCGGCAGCTGCCAAGGATCGCATTGTTGACACTAGCGCCATCGGTGTTGCTGGTCGGGTTCATCTTTTTCTATGCCCTGCCGCGTACGACCGACGCGGCTCGAATGACGTCGCGCGGCAACGCGCTGGTCGGATTTTCCGATCAAATGCAGCTGGAACAGATCGGCCACATGATGCAGAGCAGCGAATCGGCGCTGAGGATCTCGATCCAGCATCATGGTACGGGGCAAACCTACGACGTCGTGGGCGGCCTCTATTTGCGCGGACGAGTGCTCGAACGATACCATCCTCATCTGGGCGGAGGCCGACCGGCTGGAATCTGGACGTCGATTTCCGCCGAATCCTCGCGAGGATTGCGGCAACTGCCGACCGAATTTTTTTCGACTCGTTCCAACGACCGCAATTTTTTTGACTCCGTCGACGTGGAAGTGACCTGCGAATCGATGCGAAGTCCTTCCCTGTTCGCGATCGCTCCCTATCACCGCCGCGGCAGCCACACCGACGTCGTGCACAACGCCGATCGCTGGACATTGTCGCGGCGAAACAGCGAGGATTGGGTGCATCCTCGTATCAAGTATCGATTTGGCACTCACGGTTTTGCCAAAGGGATGCAAACCGATCTGATCGGACGAATGACGACCGACGAGCATGCGGTGATGGCCAGCGCCCGGTACGCATCGGGGCACCGAGACTACTTGAAAACGTTGACCGATTTTGACATTGACGCCATCCCGACGGCGGATCGGCTTGCCAAGCTGGTTGTCCGCAAGGTTCCCGCCGATCAACGAACCGACTACCAGCTGGCCAAGGAGATGGAACGTTTTCTGGCGGTCAGTGGCAGATTCGGCTACACGCTCAATTTGAATCACCAACCGGTCCCCGGACTCGATGCGATCGAGCAGTTCCTTTCGGTCGACCGGCGCGGGCATTGCCAATACTTCGCGTCGGCATTGGCAATGATGCTGCGCAGCCAAGGAATCCCGGCCCGCGTTGTGGTCGGATACCGGACCGAAGAGTACAACGACCTGGGACGCTACTTCGTAGCTCGGCAATTGCACGCCCACGCTTGGGTCGAAGCGTTGATCCACAAGAGCCAATTGCCTGAAACTCGCGTGGCCTACGGTCAATGGCCCAATGACGAGTATTGGTTGCGTTTGGATCCCACGCCCGGCGGTGGCGGTGTCGCCGGCGCCAGTACCGGCGGTGTCGGCCAGCTGATCCATTTGACAAAAAACATCTGGGACGAATACGTGGTCGACATGGACGCCGGGCAGCAGGAGGACGCGCTGCTTAGCACGTCGGGCGTGACTCCGATGAGCGAATCGTACTCGCGCTTCATCACCACGTTGACCGACAGGATCGCGAGAATTCGAGCCGGAGAGTTGGGCGGCGGTTCGCTCGCTTCGCGTCAACATTTCTCCTGGCCAGCCGCGATCATCTTTTTCGTGCTGTCGATCTCCGTCTTTGCGCTGATGAAAATACGCGCCCCCGGCTGGATCAAACGCAAGATTCAGGGCAAGATGTCGCCCCGGTCGGCTCGGTCATCGGTGTCGTTCTATGCAGCGACGTTGGAGCAGTTGGCGCGGGTGGGAATCCGCCGCGGCATCGCCCAAACGCCCGCTGAATTGGCCGGGCAAGCATCGCAAGAACTCAGCCACCCAACCTGTCCGCCGGTTTCTGGGCCCCTGGGAATCCTGACGTCGGCGTTTTATCAAACTCGGTTTGGCGGCGATCCGCCGGCCGGGACTGCCGATCCGGGCAGCGAAGTCCAACAAGCTCTCGCCGATCTAACCAGAATGGTCGACCTGATGACGACCCCTACGACCACCAAGGAGCCGCCACAGTGATCGTGACGATCGACGGACCTGCCGGCGCGGGAAAAAGCAGCATCGCCCGGCAGGTTGCCGAGCGTTTGGGTTTTGAGTTCCTTGATACCGGAGCGATGTACCGAGCGATCACGCTGGGGGCAATCCGGGCCCAAATCGATTGGGACGACACCGAGGCGCTGGTTCAGCTGGCCGGATCTGCACGACTTGCTTGGAAGGATCAAAAGATCTTTCTCAACGGCGAAGATGTCTCCAACGAAATCCGCACGCCGACCGTGACCGCCGCGATTCGCTACCTGGCCGATATCCCGGAAGTCCGCCGGCAATTGTCGCTGCAACAAAGACGCATTGCCGAGGGTCGAGACATTGTCACCGAGGGACGTGACCAAGGCTCGGAGGTCTTTCCCAACGCCCACTGCAAAATCTTCCTGACTGCTTCCTCGGAAGAACGTGCCAGGCGGCGACAACAACAGCTGGCCGATGCAGGTCGCCATCTGCCGCTGGAAGATATCCTCGATGCCCAGAATCAGCGTGACCAAGAAGACCGTGGGCGGCCTGTCGGCACACTGCGACCGGCCGAAGATGCCGTCGTGATTGAAAGTGACGGAATGACAGCCGAGGAAGTGCTTCAGGAAGCACTCAAAATCGTCCGCCAGGTTCGCAAGCGGTAATCGGCGTGCTCTCCGAACTCGCTTGGTGCGCCGACAGTCGTTTCCCTACGACGGTCTGGTGGCGACCGCATCGCGGATGATCTTCAAAATCTGCTCGCGCTCCTGGCCCACCAACGGCAACCGAGGCGCCCGCACCCGTTCGGTGCCGTAACCCAGTTCACTGCAAGTCAGTTTGATGTACTGCACCAGCTTGGGATGACTGTCGAAGTGCAACAGCGGCATGTACCAGCGATAAACTTCCAACGCCCGGCCGTAATCCCCGCTTGTCGCCGCATCCCACAGCAAACGATTTTCTCGTGGAAACGCGTCGACCAATCCCGAGATCCATCCGGTGCATCCCAACATGATGCTTTCCAACGCGACATCATCCAGTCCTGAAAAAATCAAATAACGATCGCCCAACGCGTTGAACAGATCGGTGATGCGCCGCACGTCTCCGGACGCTTCCTTGATGCAGACGATATTTTCAACGTCCGACATCTGGTCGAACATCTCCGGCGTGATATCGACTCGATAAACCGGCGGATTGTTGTAACACATGATCGGCAACCGCATGGCGCCGGCCACCCTGCGGAAATGATGCACCGTCTCTCGACCGTCGGAGTTGTAGACCATGCCCGGCATCACCATCAAACCGTCGACTCCCGCCTGCTCGGCGGCGCGGGCCGTACTACAAGCACCTTGAGTGGTGAATTCAGCAACACCGCTCAGCACTGGTACTTTTCCACCGGCCACATCGACGGTCATCTTCAAAACTTCGACCTTTTCTTCCAACGACAGCGAGCAGTTTTCGCCAATCGTGCCAAGCATGATCAGCCCATGCACTCCGCCGTCAAGCAACGCTTCGACGTGACTGCGCGTGGCAGCAATATCAAGCGAAAAATCTTCTTGAAACTGCGTGGGTACGGCAGGAAATACACCCTGCCAATCGACTGAAAGAGGCATCGTCGGTTTCTCGTGTTCGGTGTGCTGGAGTAGCGGCTGCCACAACTGCGGAGGCTGTATCGGCAGATAGTTTAGCCGCACAGCGCACAATGCAATGCCAGGGCACGATCTTCACGCCAAAAGCCCGTTGTAGGCCGGCTTGTCCCCAAGTCGGCGATCCCGTACCTGCCGACTTGGCGACAAGCCGGCCTACGTCTCCAACCAACTCGGTGGCGATGTCGAACTTTAGAACCGGGTGCGCAGTTCCAATCGCAGAATGTCGTCGTACCAGTTGCTGTCGGTCAGAACTGTTCCGTAGCCGATGAACAGTGTATCGCTGGGCCGACAATCGGATCGGCATTTCTTCCAGCCGAAACGAAGCCCCAGTTTCAAGTTGGTGATGGCGTCGTTGGTCGCGGAGATTCGTTGGCCGGCCGGGTTACTTTTGAGTCCGCTGAAGACATGCCATCCGACGACTTCGGTAACCGGGGTAACGGTCCACTGCGGAGTATCGAAAGCAAGGTAACCAAGCCCCACGCCGTAACGCAGCACGTTGCCGCCGAATTCGCGCTGGCCGCCTCGGCCCGCACCGCCGCCGCCTCCACCGCCGCCGCCACCGCCACCGCCGGGGCCAGTGGTGGACGCGCCGATCGGAATCCAATCCCGAAGTTCCGCCTCCAACGTCAGGCGATCGGAGAGCTTTTTCAAATACAGAATCGACGGTTCCAGGCTCACGTGCCCCGTACTCAAACCCGAATCGGTGTCACCGGTCGGTATGTAGGTTCGCAGCTGAGTCGTCAATTGCGAATCATCGCGTTCCAATAGCGATATCTTGCCGCCGGCGGTGATGTCGTAAAGACCGCCGGTGTTGTCGTTGACGATCGGATTGATCCAACGCACCGGGACTTCGACAAAGAACGACAGGTTCTCGAACGTCCTGTGCTCCAGGTACGTCATCAACTCCTGATGGTCCATCCCCAGTTCGACCAACGGCGCACCCGGCTGACCGTACTTTGCATACACAAACTCGACTCGGTCAGGGAACACGCCATCGTAAGCCGCGTCGAATCGAACTCGTACCTGGGACGCTAGAACAGCCGAGTCGATGTAGCCGACGTTGCTGTCGCCAACGATCAATTGGCCATACAAAGAGTTTGTCGGCAGCAGCGCGGCAAAAAAGATCGCCAACAAGATTGCGCGGTTGGCGTTGAAAATTGTAGACCTGCTCTCAGAAGGTCTTGCGCGTTCGTTCGACCGGTCCATCTCTAGCCACCTCGCATGCGTACCATCACACTCGTTGGAGATATCGGCCTCCCGCCGCGCCGGCCTCAACAATTCCTGGCGACTCGAGGCGGAGAGGGAGTGGTGGGGCGGTGTGCGGGCTTCCGTTTTGGGGAGGTGCAGGGATCGCCGACTTGGGACAAGTCGGCCTACAGGGGTGCAGGGATCGCCGACTTGGGACAAGTCGGCCTACAGGGGTGCAGGGATCGCCGACTTGGGGACAAGTCGGCCTACATCATTGCGGTTGGTCTGCTGAATTCTTTTGCTGTTGGAGCTTTTCCAGGAAGTCACGGTGTTGTCGCAGGAAGCTAGCAAACTCTGGGTTCTCTGGGTGGAGTTTGACGGCTGCTTGTTGACACTCGATGGCTTGCTGAACAAGTTGCTGCGCCTGATCCCAATTCTCCAGAGCCGATTGGACGAACCCCTGGCCGCCCAGGATGCGTCCTTTCAAACCATGGAATCTTGCTTCTGCCCTGGAGAAATCGGGCAAGTCTTCCTGAAGCTGGATAAGAACTTGATCGGCGAGTTCAAACTCCGCCGATGCTTCTTCGTAGTTTTCCAAGGTGGCCAGCGCCACCGCCGTGGTATTGCCTGCGTTGGCTTGTTCATAACGGTAGACCGGAATTCCTGGAAACTCTTCGCTGAGCACGAAGAATTTCTTCGTGGCTAGCCTCGCCAACTCCAGAGCCTGTTTCACTCCTTCATCGCCTTCGGCCAAGAAAACGTTGGCCAGGTCGACGATGGCGACTGCGAGCCGAAAACGAAATTCGCGGTTATCCGGAGCCAACTCGCCAGCCCGCTCAAGATTCTTCATTGCGTCCTGGTAAGCCGGCTTGGCTTCTGTCGATCGGGCGGGCAGCTTACGAAGCAGCACTCCGAGGTTGATTTGAGAGCGGCCTAGATCCGCAAGCAATCCCGATTGCCTTTCTTGAGAAAGCCCCGCCGAGCGTGAAAGTTGGCGAAGATGGACGATCGCGCTGGCAAGCGACTGTTCGGCTGCCACGTAATCACCTGTTTCGGTCAGCAGCAAACCGAGATTGTTTTGTGTTCGACTGAGTTCCTTTCGGTACTGTGGCTGATCCGGCAGCCGATCGTGCAACTGTTTCTGCGTCGCGATGGCTGTTTCCAGATGAAACCGCGCTTCATCTGGAGACGATTTTCGCAGCGTCTCTCCCAACATCGAGTGGCTGTTTGCCCACAGAAATTGAAGCTGAGGATCACCCGGTGATTGTTCTTTCAGTTCTTCGAACAGACCAATCGCTTGGGTGTAAGCATCTTTGGCCTCGTCATGTTTTCCCAACAAGTCATACAGATTTGCGATCTGGTACTGCGTCCTGGCAAATTCAACTTGCAACTTGGGATTGGTTGGCTTGGAAGCGGACAGTTCCGAATAAAGGTCCAGTGCTTTCTGTAGCAGTTCTTCGCGAACCTGCTCCATCTGCGGCACATGTTCCAGTGATTCATCGCCAAACTTGGCCAGCATGTCGCGGATCACACCCAACGACATCACAAAATACCCTTCGGCCTCTTCGCGGGCTGCCGATTCGAGTTCCGCCTGCTGGCGAAGACGACTGGAAGCGATCACCGACCCGACAGCAACGATCACCAGCAGTGCAGCGACACCACCAGTCAACAGAGCCACGGTCGGATTCCGCCGGCACCAGCGAATCCAGCGCTCGGTGCGGCGAATCGGACGCGCTTCGATTGGTTCGCCTTTGATGTATCGGGCCAGGTCATCGGCCATGTGCCGAGCCGACTCGTACCGCCGCGAAGGATCTTTTTCCAGAGCTTTCAGCGTGATCGTTTGCAGGTCCAGATCGATAGAAGGATTCAGTTCGCGCGGCGCAACCGGTTGCTGGTCGATCACTTGCCGCAACGTTTCGACCGGAGAGGCGGCGCGAAACGGAGGCCGACCGGTCAAGGCGTCGTAGAGAGTGGCGCCCAAGCTGTAGACGTCGCTGGCCGGTGTGCAGCGAGAAGCGTCTTGCGCCTGTTCGGGCGACATGTAAGAAGGCGACCCCATCACCTCGCCGGTATGAGTCGATCCCTGTTGTCCTTCTTCAAAATTCTTGGCCAGCCCAAAGTCGGTGACATAAGGACGTTCCTGCCCCGGCTGGATCATCGTCACACTGTCGCTGGCCATGTCCAACGTCGAACCGGCCGCTTTGGGGTCTTGGCCGACAGTGCGCCCAGCCTGCCGAAGGTCTTGTACGTTCGTTCGACCGGACCGCGGGGCAGGTCGATATTGTTGGATCAGAATGTTTTGTGGTTTCAGGTCGCGATGCAATACTCCGTGTTGGTGCGCATGGTCGACTGCCAACGCGACGTCGTGCATCAGGCGGGCCAGGCGGCGGTTTTCGATCGGATCATCGCGAACGATATCGCCAAGGCTTTTGCCGTCGATGTATTGCATCGAATAATACAGCGTGCCGAAGTACTCGCCCACGTCGTAGACGCGAACGACGTGATCGTGCTCCAGCCGCGCAGCCGCTTGTGCTTCGCTTCGAAATCGATCGAGCCACGTTTGGCGTCGGACCGCCGAGAGCGATTCCAGCTGTTCGGGTCGAATGATTTTCAACGCCACGATCCGGTCGGCCGTTTTCTGCCGCGCCAGATACACCACGCCCATTCCTCCCGCACCCAGCTTGTCCAACAGCTCGTAGTCAGCAAACTCGCCGCGCAGCGCTTGTCGGGTAAAGATGGGGGTAGCTTGTGAATGTTCCCCGTCATCACCGGCGATCGTTTCGTCCAACTGAGGTTGAAATTCCGTCTTCGCATCGATCGTCGGCGAACTTTCGGAAATCGTTTGATGCGGAGAATCGGGATGGGAATTCAAGCCTACTTCCGTGGGCCAATCCAACCGATCGGATTCGATCAACGACTGCCACGGTTGCCAGTCGTCATCGTCGTCAACCGACAATTCAACCAGCCGCTGCTGGCACACCTCGCACTGGCCCAGGTGCTCCAAAAGGCCTTCGTCGAGTGTCGCGTCACCCTCGGCGGCCAGCAGCGTCTTGAGCTTTTCAGGCGTGGGGCATGGCGTCGTCATGACACCTCTTCAACCGATTGCTGCGTCGACTCCAGACGACGGATCTCTTGCTGAATCATCTTTCGAACCTTGCTGCCGGCGACCCAAACCGCCCCTACCTTCATGTTCATTCGCTGGGCAACCTCCGCACCGGAGAGCCCGTCGTGGGTGAGCAACCGAAAGGCTTCCCAAGTATGAGGCTGAACGCGTTGTTGCACCAACTTCATCGCCTCTTCCAACAGCTCGCGCCGCCACTCCTGCTCCAGCTGCGCCGAGAAATCATCCTGGACGTCCTGACGTTCCAGCAGCTGAATCATGGCGGTGTCTCCGCTGCCGATCGCTCGCCGCCGTTGCTTCTCCAAAAAGTCACACCAGGTGTGGTGGGCAATCGTCTTGAGCCAACCACGAAAACGGCGCGAGGGGTCGTATTGGAACTGCTCCATCTGTTTGCTGAGCGCCAACAGCACATCCTGAGTCAGATCGTCGGCATCGGAAGTTTGCAGGCCCCAGCGTCGGCACCAACCGCGAATCATCTCGCTGTACCGCAGCTCGAATTCGCTCCAGGCAGTCTGATCACGAGGATTTGCCTGCAGCTTGCCAAGAAGTGTTGGACTGGTCCGGTTGTCGGCGGCATCTGTCATCGGTGGCTCTCGGCGGATGCGTGGGTCCAACCGAGCGATTCTAGCAGATCGGCACTGCTGAAAGACCTTGGCGGTGCTGGTGCGGGGGCCACGGGCCGTTTTTACGAGAAAAAACTTTTTTTCGATTTCTGTCGTTAGGTTTCCAGTTTTTACGGGAAAGAACTGTCAAACGGCCGGCAAGGTCGATTGACCCACCCAAAAACACTGAGCAATCGGGGAATCACGATGTCACGACGAAAATGGTTTAACCGCGGGACGGACAACAATAACAAACGTTCACGTCGCAAGCGAGCAAGGCGATTGAGCATGGAATCGCTGGAAGGTCGCCGCTTGTTGGCAGTGACCGCGTCGTTTTCGGCTCAGACCGGACTGTTGCAGGTGGTCGGTGACCAGGCAGACAACGTGATCAACTTTTCCCGCGCCGACAATGGCGACATCCTGATCAACAACGGCCAGGTCGCGGTTCAGGGCGGGACTCCCAACGTCAACAACACCAACACGATTTTCGCTCTCGGCCTGGGTGGCAACGACCAGATCGCCCTGAATGAATTCAACGGTGCCCTGCCTCGCGCCTTCCTGCTTGGCGGTTCGGGGAACGACCTGCTGATCGGCGGAGCGGGCCAAGATTTCCTCTCCGGTAGCACCGGAAACGATACGATTCGCGGTGCCGGCAATGACGACCGAATCTTCGGCGGCAGCGGCAACGACGTGCTGCTGGGCGATCGCGGGAACGACTCGGTCCAAGGCCAAGGCGGATCGGATTTGCTGATCGTCAACAATGGTGACGGCAGCGATTTCCTGGAAGGGGGCGAGGGCAACGACTTCGTTCAAGTCAATGGTGCCAACGGAGCCGGCGATGATTTTTCGATCGATCCCAACGGGGAAAGGGTTCGTTTTCAACGCAACAACCTGGGCCTGTTCACACTAGACATCGGCACCACTGAAAACCTGGACGTCAACGGCCAGGGTGGCAGCGATGTCATCGTCGGGTCAGTGGGGCTCAACGGCTTGATCTCACTGGACCTGGATGGCGGGGAAGGCAACGACTTGCTGATCGGCGGCGACGGCATCGATGTGCTTCGCGGCGGTGCCGGCAACGACACCCTGCTTGGTAACCGAGGCAACGACATCGTTCTTGGTGAAGCAGGCAGCGACTTGCTGATCGTCAACAATGGCGACGGCAGCGATTTCCTGGAAGGCGGATCGGGCACGGACACCGTTCAAGTCAACGGTGCCGACGGCGCCGGCGATGATTTTTCGGTCTCGCCCAACGGACAACGCGTCCGTTTTCAACGCGACAACCTGGGCCTGTTCACGCTTGATATCGGGACCACCGAAAACCTGGACGTCAACGGCCAGGGCGGTAACGACATCATCGTCGGTTCGGTCGGCCTGAATGGTTTGATCTCGCTGGACCTTGACGGCGGGGAAGGCAACGACCTGTTGATCGGTGGCGACGGCGCCGATGTGCTTCGCGGTGGTGCCGGCAACGATACTTTGCTGGGCAATCGCGGCAACGATATCGTGCTGGGCCAAGACGGTAACGACCTGTTGATCGTCAACAACGGCGACGGCAGCGATTTCTTGGAAGGTGGCGAAGACATCGACACCGTCCAGGTGAACGGATCGAACACCGCCGGCGACAGCTTCCGCATCGATCCCAATGGCGAACGGGTACGCTTCCGACGAACCAACCTGGATCAGTTCATTTTGAACATCGGCACCACCGAAAACCTGGACGTCAACGGCCAGGGTGGCGGTGACGTGATCATCGCCTCCGCGGGATTGGCCGACTTGACCAACCTGGACCTCGATGGTGGCGAAGGCAACGATCTGCTGATCGGCAGCGACGGCGCCGACACGCTTCGCGGGGGTGCGGGCAACGATACGCTGCTGGGCACTCGCGGCAACGACATCGTGCTGGGCCAAGACGGCAACGACCTGTTGATCGTCAATAACGGCGATGGCAGCGACTTCCTGGAAGGGGGCGAGGGACTCGATACGGTGCAAGTCAACGGTGATAACAGTGCCGGCGACAGCTTCCGCGTCGATCCCAACGGCGAACGAGTCCGATTCCGACGCACCAATCTTGGATTGTTCACCCTGGACATCGGGACGACCGAAAACTTGGATGTCAACGGCCAAGGCGGCAGTGACGTGATCATCGGTTCGGTCGGCCTCAATGGCTTGATCTCGCTGGACTTCGATGGCGGCGAAGGCAACGACTTGTTGATCGGCGGTGACGGAGCCGACACGCTTCGCGGCGGTGCCGGTAACGATACGCTGCTGGGCAATCGCGGGAACGACGTCGTGCTGGGTCAAGACGGCAACGATTTGTTGATCGTCAACAACGGTGACGGCAGCGACTTCCTGGAAGGTGGCGAAGGCAACGATACCGTCCAAGTCAACGGTTCCAACACCGATCGCGACGTTATCCTGGTCTCGCCCAACGGCGAACGAGTCCTCGTCGAACGAACGAATTTGGACCAGTTCACGCTGGACATCGGTTCGGCAGAAACGCTCGACATCAACACCCTTGCTGGTAACGACTCGGTCACCGGCAGTGACGGTTTGGCGGGACTCATCTCGCTGGACATTGACGGCGGACTCGGTTTCGACATCCTGACCGGTGGCGATGGCAACGATCGTCTGGACGGTGGATTCGACAACGACTTGCTGCGAGGCCGTGATGGCAACGACGTACTGATCGGCAACCGAGGCAACGACTTCGTGTTCGGAGAAAACGGGAACGATTTGATCATCGTCAACGAGGGCGACGGTAGCGACTTGATCGAAGGTGGACTCGGACGCGACACCGTTCAAATCACGACGTCCAACGGCACTGGTCCCAGCGTGCAAAACACGACCACCAGCGAGTTGGCTCCCACGGAAGTCGACCCCAACGCCAGCTTCGCACCGGTGGACGATGGCGCGGCAAAGGACCCCAGCAGGGTTGGTGGCGGCACCGAAGCCGAACCAGTGCAGGTCGATCTGACTTCCGTGATTGACCGTTTAGCGGCCAACACAGGCAAAGACAACGGAGCAGAAGTGCTGAAAGAACTGGCCGCATTGGGCTTGGGCGACACCGCCAGCAAGGAAGTTTTGGCAGGAGTCGATTCGTTGGCGTCGGTCGACGCAGAACGCCAGGACAGTGAAGATGACGGAACCGCCAGCGGACAAGCCGTAGCCAACGAGGCAACGGCGGCATTCCAGGTCTCCTCGGCTGCCGACGGCGGCGACGAAATCACACTCAACGCCGCCGGTCGAGTGGTGAAAGTGGAACGAACGAACTTCGATCCCTTCACGCTGAACGTCGGTGCCACCGAGGTGATCGATCTTCGCACCCGCGGAGGCAACGACCGAGTGACGATCAACGGCCTGGGCAATGTCCCCAACTTGCAAACGATCGTCGTCGATGCCGGTGATGGAGATGACGTCGTCAACGCGACCAACGCCGATTCGGTCTTTCAACTGATCGCTCGCGGTCGCGAAGGCAACGATATCCTGTTCGGCGGTGCCGGCAACGACGTGCTGATTGGCGACGAGGGACGCGATATCATCATCGCCAACGACGGCAACGACTTCGTGTCGGGCGGCGACGGAAACGATATCTTGATCTCTGGTGACGGCAACGACGTGGTGCTGGGAGCCGACGGAAACGATGTCCTCTCCGGCGGACGAGGCAATGATATCTTGCTGGCCGGTGACGGTAACGACACGTTGAACGGCGGCGCTGACATCGACTTCCTGGACGGCGGTGCTGGCCAAGATTCGGCGATCAACGGCGAAACGGTGATCAACATTCCGTAGGCCCAAGCCTTCCAACGACAATTCTAATGACGGCAGGGCGGAGTCAAACTCCGCCCTGTCTTTGTTTTTTTCAATTCCATCGTAGGCCGACTTGTCCCCAAGTCGGCGAACCCTGTCAGCTAGTGCTGGATTTCGGAAATAACCTTGATTATGACGCGGGCAAAATCATAACCCGAAGCGTGAGTTTTGAAGTTGCGCTATTCACGTCACTCTCCCGCGCAGCGGGAGGGTCGGACGCGGTAGCGGCCGGGGAGGGCCCTCTCCGGGCCTTAGAGCCCGACTCTCCCGGAGGGAGAATGAAGTTGTCTGACTTGCATTTGTGCCGCAATTTGCAATGACAATCACACTTCGACGCTCAAAAAGCGCAACTTCAAAAAGCGTGAGCGAGGCCGCAAAACACGACGTTTGCTCGCTGACGCTTCGGGTTATGAAGTAAAGGTCATTTCCAAGTTCCAGCACTAGTTCGGAGAACTGGCTGCGCTCGTTCGTAGCGACTTCGGAGAAGTCGCCGACGGTTCAGCGCTGGGTACCCAAATAGAAAGGAAAGTCGAACCAAACCGCGTCCGGCTCGATCTTTTCCCAAGCTTCCGTCGGCGGGTCGGCGAGCTTATCTTCCGCCACTTCGATCTCGCGAATGCTGGCCCAGTATTCCTGATCCGACCCCAGGAAGGTGACCCGAACAAAGCGTGCTTCGACCGCATCAAAAGAATGCTCCGGCATGTGGCCCTCCTGGGGGTCACCCGATGTGTCGACAATCTCGGCCCAATCTTTGCCGTCCACAGAAGTTTCGACGCGATACGAATATTTGGTCCCCATCATCTCCCAGTGGATGCGAATTTCCTGAATGCTTTGGACGTGGCCCAGATCGACTTCCACCCACTGGCCTGCCTGGTCATCTTCGGCGCACCATCGCGTGCTCAAGTCTCCATCGACCGCCATCGGCGCCAGGTTGTTGACGATCTCCTCCTCGCTGCTCGCTCGAACGCTTTTCCCGTGAGCAAGGTTGTTTTCGCGGCAACAGGGCGTCGGAGGAATCGGTTCGCCGAAGCTGAAAGTGGTTACCCTGGGACCAAGACTCGTCAATGCCTGCTGCAATCGTTCCGCATCCCGAGTCAGTTTTTCCGCTTCGGCCTCGTGCAGCTGCGCGATCGCCTTGGCTTCCATCCGGCTGGCCTGATCGGTAGCAACACGCGCCTTTTCTAGCTGCGCATCACGCAGCAGGAAATATGCTTCGGCTTTCTTTTTCGCGTACTCATGGTCCGACTTCAACCGCTCCGATTCCTCTTGCGATTTGGCGAAGGCGTCGATCGGACCGAAAAGGGTATTGACGAGGACCCTGTCCAAATTGACATGAGTTTCGCCGCCAAGAGCCGCGTCGCGGTAGGCACCATCCTGGCCCGCTTCATCCGCGACCAACTGAACGGGAATCGCCTCTCCGCCCGAATGGATTTGCTCGGCAGCAGCGAACTGCTTTTCACTCACCTGAGCCGTCCGCGCAGGTTCTCGGTTCGATCCGTCGCCGGCAAGCAATGTCCATCCGAAGACTGCAAAACCGAACGCGGCCGCGCAGGCAACCATTTTGGCGGAAGTTGAAACAGACATCAGCGCATTTCCTTTGGTGATGAGGTAAACAATGTCAGGGGTCAGATGATCGGTGGAGCCAGAGGCGATGGTGGTGGCGGCGTTTTGCACGGCAGCCGCTGCCAGATCACAGCTGACATCCGCGGACGCCGATTCGATTCCTTTGCAGGCCGCCGTCATGGCAACCGACAACGCGATCCCTCGGCGTGACAACCGAACTCGCATCATTCGTTTCGCTCTTGCCAGCCGCGCTTTGATCGACGCGGCAGTGCATTCCAGTTCGCTTGCCGCTTCGTTGCGAGTCTTGCCTTCCATGTAGCAAAGGACCAACGGGGCTCGGTAAGCCGCCGGCAACTTGGTCAGTTCTTCGTGCAAAGCAGTCTGCAACGACTGCTCGTAAATCGTTTGCAGCGGATCGTCCGAGACGTAGGTATCGTCAACCACCAGTTGGGCAAGCGACTGCTGGCGTTGCTTGGCCGATCGCATCGCCGTGCGGTAGGCAACCTGGTACAACCAACTGCCCAACGAGTTCTCTTGTTTGATCGAGTGCGCTCGCATCGCCAGAATCAGAAACGTGGCCTGAAAAGCATCTTGTGCATCCTGATGCTGACGAAGGATCTGAGTACATACTCCCAGTACCATCGGGCCGTGGCGACGGACCAATTCGGTGAACGCCAGGTCATCTTGATGGCATACGAATCTGGAAAGCAAATCGGCGTCCGTGGCCGATTCGGTTTCAGGGCAGTCAAATTGCATGAGGTCCTCCGCACTTCATGCAAAGATAGTGCAACAACCGGGCGTGATGGCCCTCGAAAATTTGCCAACCGTCGGCGATTTCTCCGAAATCGCAACGAATGGGCGCAGCCAGTTCGGAGAACCGGCCGACGGTCCATCTACGCCGACGCAAGAATGCTATCGATTTCGTCAACCAGTTGGCCGATCGCGTCGGCATGCCGAGTGCTCTCGTCGCTCGGCAGCGCCAGCAATCCAGCGGCACTCGGTGCTACCTCGACCAAGAATGAAGTGGTCGTCGTTTCCCCACCAGCCGAAACGTTGACGGTGACCAAAAACGTGCCCACGAAATCGGCGGGCCGGTCGATCGTCAGCAAGTCCCCGTGCCACCTCAGATTGGCTTCCACCGTCGTCGGCGTCGGCTCGGATACTTGGAAGAGCCGGCTGAGATCAGCGTGGTAGCTGGAATCCAGGGTCGTCACCAACGTGCTCGCCGCGATACTGCCTCCCCAACGATAGATTTCTCCTTCGGGCAGCATATAGAACACGGCAAAACCGTCGCCGTAGAAATATTTTTCACCCAGACCGCGGTAGTTCACGTAACCGTGACCGGCCGGGTGAAATTGATGCTGCGTCTGGACCGCATACGCTTCTTCCTGGACCCAATCCGACTGGGTGGCTTCCGCGGAGAACTCCAAGTCGTCACCGTCAGCATCCGACGCGTTGACGCGAATCGAAATGGAGTCGTCGCTGGCCCCGATTGTCTGGTCCTCGATATCGTCGGCCACCGGAGGACTGCTGGTGACGTGGACATCAAACACTTCCGACGTGGTGTTGACTGCGTCGGCGACGGAGACCGTCACGATGAATCTTCCCAAAAATCCGTCGGCCGGATCGATGGTCAATCGGTGACCCGACCAAGACAACGCCACGTCGGCAACGGCGACCGATGGCGGCTGGGCATCAAACAGCCGGTTCAAATCAGCGTGATAACTGGAATCAAGTGCGCCGACCAGCGTGCTGGCGTCAATACTGCCGCCCCACTGATACAACTCCCCATCGGGCAGCATGAAGTACACTTGGGAGCCATTTCCGTAGAAATACTTTTCGTTCAGTCCGCGATAGTTCAGATAGTCGTGCGCCGCCGGACGGAACCGATATTGTTGGTCCAGCGAATAGGCCAGCTGGGCAACCGGGTCGATCGTTTCGGCCGTCGCCGTGATGGCCAAAGCATCACCATCGGCATCGGTGATGTCGATCGGAACTTCCACCGAATCTTGTGCATAGGACATCGTCAGAGAATCGACGTCGACGATCACCGGCGCGACGTTGGTGACAACGACCGAAAACGACTCGGTCGTCCTCTCTGCCGCATCTCTGGCACCGACGTTGACGTCAAATGTTCCCACGAAATCGTCGGGAAAATCAATCGTCAACCGGTTACCCGACCAGGTCATGTCAAACGGCAACGCGTTGGGGGTCGCAGGTTGAGCGTCGAAAATCCGGGTCAGGTCGGCGTGGTAAGTCGAGTCCAGCGTTCCAACAAGAGTACTGGCGTTGATACTGCCGCGCCACCGATAGATGGCTCCACTGGGCAGAATGTAGAACCACTGGTTGGTGTCACCAAGGAAGTACTTTTCGCCCAGACCGTGATAGTTCTCGCTGATTCGAGGACCGAAGAAGAACTGGTGCTCCGTCTGCAATGCATAGGCAGCTGCCTGCATCGCGTCCAACTGGAACGCTTCACCCCAGAAGGACAGAGCGTCACCATCGGCATCGGTGGCATCCACCGTGACACTCAACGACCCGGCGTTGTACGAAACCTGCTGGTCGGGAATCTCGGAAATCACAGGAGCCGAGTTGGCGACGGCCAGCGCAAACGAAGTCGTTGCCGATTCGAAACCGTCACTGGCCGTCACGTTCACTTGAAACGTCCCCAGAAATCCGTCTGCCGGATCGATCGTCAAATTGTTGTCCGACCAGCTCAGCACCGCATCAGCAACGATTTGTGCCGGTGCTTCGGCTTCGAAAAGCAACGACAAATCGTTGTGATAGGCGGCGCTGAGCTGGCCGACGGAAGTGCTGGCATCGACACTGCCGCCCCAACGAAAGATCTCGCCACTGGGCAGCATGTAAAAATAACTAGCACCGGTGGCTAAAAAATATTTCTCACCCAAGCCACGATAGTTCTCATACTGGCTGGCAGCCGGATAGAACTGGAACTGCTGCTGCAACTGATAAGCACGGGCTTGTAACGCACCCACCACAAACGCCTCGGCGCTGTAAAACAATGGATCGCCATCTTCGTCGCTTGCTACGATCGACAGGGTGATCGAATCGTCGGAGTAGGACATCGTTTGATCGGCAATGGATTCGATCACCGGTGCGTGATTGGTAACGACGACGTCAAAGGTCTGGCTCGCAGTTTCCAAACCGTCGCTGACCGTGGCGCGCACACGAATGGTTCCAGCGAAAGAAGAAACTGGATCGACGGTAACCACGTTTCCTGCCAGGCTCAGCGTCACATCGTCCGGACCCGCGGTGGGTGGCTGGGCGTCGTACAACAGGCTCAAGTCCGCGTGGTACTCGGCGCTCAACGTGCCAACCAGCTGACTCGACTGGACATTCCCGCCCCAGCGATACAGCTGCCCATCAGGCAGCATGTAAAACCACTGTCGCTGCGCATTCTGCAGGTACTTTTCATTCAGACCGCGATAGTTGTAGTAATTCCTTGCCGGCGCGATGAATTGCTCCTGCTGTTGAAGCTGGTAAGCGACATCTGCATGGGGAACATGAATCAACGTTGCGGTGTAAGTCAAAGCGTCATTGTCCGGGTCAGTCGCATCCAACGTCACTTGTATACTGTCGGCCGCTGTCGACATCGTCTGATCGGCAATCGGATTGAGTATCGGTGCGGTGTTGGTCGCGATCGGCGTGACTGAACCGGCACCGGCGCCGTACAGATCACGAATGCCGGCGATGTCATCCGATAGCAGAAAGCTGGTCCCCAATCCCGAATACCGTCCGCCGTAGTAGGGGTTCATGATCGCGTTGGCCGACGATTCGTGTCCCAGACCGAGTGCATGGCCGAATTCGTGCGTGAGCACCTCGATGATGTCGATCCCGCCGCCAGCGCCAAGCCTCCAGGTCTCGGCAGTGTCCAAGTGAACGTCGCCGGCGATTCCCCAAAAAGTGGAAGTGGGATAGTAAGCGTGCCCCAAAGTGCCCGATCGACCATCCATCAAGTGATGACCGATGCGAATGTCGGGCGTTCCGGCTGCCCGGTACGAAGTATCGTCGCTAACCGGCGGCCCTGCATCGACGACTTCGACGAAATTCAACGGAGCATAATTTGCCCAAATTCCGAACGCTTCTTCGACCGAGCTACGAAGCTGCAACTCGCTGAGCGATCCACCCAGGTTGCCGTCCAGCAAGTTGCTGTAGCTGTAAGTGATCGTCAGGGACGAACCCAGCCCACCCGGTTGCGGCCACTGGTACCTGGCGTTGAATTCATCTTCCGACTGGCCGCCAACGTGATCATCATCCGCATCGTGGTGATCGTGGTGATCGTGTGTTTCGACACTGGTTAGAAGCGTGTTCCAGTTGTCAAGCAAACTTCCGTCATAGTCAAACAGGCTGACGAACGGATCGGGCTCGGGCGCCACGTCGGCAGCCATCAACTGCCTCGATTCCAGGCTCTCGACCACCAGGCGCCGCAAGGTACCTCTGCAACGCTTCCGAAGATCTTTGTGTCGTCGAGGGGTGCGCGAATTGCCATAGCGCATGATCGGCCCCAGATCGATGTGACGAGAACAGACAAGAGAAAAGGGGGGAGCTGCAAGGAAAAGCTTAGGTCAGAAATCCGCTGGAGGTGTTTCGTCGAAACAACACCTCGCCCAAAATTGCCGTGGTTTTTTCTCAACAGAGCCCCGGACTGGTCGGCTGGCCCGGTGTCAGTCGGACGTCGCAGTAGAACATCAGAAGACCCGAAACATCGCGACGGGTGCAAAAAAAACGCTCGCGATCACGCCCCAGAATGCTCCCAACACGAATCCTTCTTCTCCCCTCCACAGCACGCCAATCGTCGCGCCGATCAACCCGCTGAAACCAACGAAGGTTAGCCAATTGGTGGTAACGACAAACCAACGTGGTGGAGGAACGGTATACGCGTAGGCAGATCGCTCACTGATGGCAAACAGCACGGCAAGAATGACCGCGACGGTCGCCATGGCACAAAGTAGTCGCGCCGTAGTGAATTGAATGCGCCGCTGTTCCATCTGGATCTCGTTGTTAGAACAATTCGTCAGTTTACCAGGAAACGAGATTATTCTGAGCTGTCCGGGTACGTTGTCCAAGCAAGCGGAATTGTCGCCGCAGCTTGTCTACTCCTCATTTTTCAATCTCGTTAAGATAGGAAAACAGTTATTTCGCTCCCCATTTGCCTGCCGAGATCGACACGATTGACACCTTAAGCGACGAATCTGCCGAATGGATCGCGGCGATTGACGCCCATACCGATCAGATGAACGGTCAGTGGGTCGCCATGCGCCGGCACTTGCATCAGAACCCGGAACTGTCGGGACAAGAACACCTGACGACCGAATACCTTGCCTCGGCGTTGGGCAAGCTCGAACTGCCGATCCATGTTGCGGGTGAAGGTCGCGGTGTGACTGCTGACCTGATCACCTCGCCCAGAATATCGGAGGGCCAACGGGTTGCGATCCGCGGCGACATCGACGCGCTGCCGATCACCGACGCCAAGACGGTCGATTATCGAAGCCAGCGCGACGGCGTGATGCACGCCTGTGGCCATGACGTTCACGCGACCGTCGTGATGGGGGCGATGCAAATCCTTGTCGCGATGCATCAAAACCGCCAACTTCCCTGGCCGATCGCCGTGCGGGCCATTTTGCAGCCCTCCGAAGAACAGTGCACCGGCGCTCGGCACATGATTCATCATCACGCCTTGCGCGACATCGACGCGATTCTTTCGCTGCATGTCGACCCGACTCGCAGCGTCGGTTGCATTGGTCTGAGGAGCGGTGTGTTGTGCGCGGCAGCCGACATGGTGCAGGTGGACTTCACCGGCCGCGGCGGCCACGGCGCGCGTCCTCATTTGACCAACGATCCCATCGACGCTTGCACTCACTGGGTACAGTCGGCCTACCGCAGGGTGGCACGATCGGCGAATCCTCACGAAACGGTCGTGATCTCGGTCGGGCAGCTGGAAGCGGGGCACAGCCCCAACGTGATCCCCGACACGGCGCGACTATGCGCTTCACTACGATCACTGGACATGGAAAGCCGAAGTGTGGCGTTGGAGACACTGGAAGATGTTTGCGAAGCCATTCGCCGCGAAACGGGCTGCAAAGTCGAAATGAGTTTGGGAGTGTCCGCGCCCGCCGTGGTCAACGATGCAAAAATGGTCGAACTGATCAGTGATTCGGTGATCCAAACCCTTTCGGCTGGCGCCATCGAATGGATCGACCAACCCAGCATGGGCAGCGAAGACTTTTCGTACTACCTGGAGCAAATACCTGGCGCCATGTTTCGGCTTGGTGTCGCCGGCGACCAAGTCGGCAGTGCGCCGCTGCACACTTCAGTGTTTGACATCGACCAGCGCGCCCTGGCAATCGGTGCAAAAGTATTCGCCGCTGCCGTGATCAATTATTTCGACCCCGATCGGCGGAGTAAGTCTTGAGGCTTGAGACGAGAGATCTCAGACTAAAAAAAGGTTCTTCCGGGAACTTGGTTACCGTTGTAACCGTTCGTACTCCTACTCCTACTCCTACTCCTACTCCTACTCCTACTCCTACTCGCGGCATTTTTTTGGCGAGCAGGAGTACGAGCACGAGCACGAGCAGGAACATGAAGAACCTATAAAAAACCAACCTCGAATCGCCAGCCACTCGATACGCCTTCAACCACAAATCGCTTTCATGGCCAAACTACAGTTCACCCCCAACGCAAAACACACGGTCGGCGTGGAACTCGAACTGGGGATCGTCGACGCTACCAGTCAGCAGCTTGTCAGTGGCTGCAGCGACTTGTTGCGACGTTTGCCTGACGATATGGGTGCCGAGGTCAAGCACGAGCTGATGCAGTGCTGCGTCGAAGTGATCAGCGGTGTCTGTGGCACGGTTTCCGAGGCTCGTGATGACCTGGAAGGAAAACTGCGGCAGGTGGAACAGGCTGCCGATTCGCTGGGCATGCGATTGTGGTGGGGATCGACGCATCCGTTCGGGCTTTGGGAACACCAGCAAGTCACCGATAACCAACGGTACCTGGACCTGGTGCAATTGCTTCAGGAACTTGCCCGTCGGATGATCTGCTTTGGGTTGCACGTGCATGTTGGTGTCGACACCGGTGACAAGGCGGTGATGATTTGCGATCGAATCATGCAGCATCTGCCCACGCTGCTGGCGCTGTCGGCCAGTAGTCCCTATTGGCAGACCCGCGATACCGGTTTGCATTCCCATCGTTCGAAGTTGATGGAGGGACTGCCGACGGCGGGACTGCCGACGCTGATGCGAAACTGGAGCGAATACGTGTGGCTGGTCAACCACATGGTCGAAACGGGATTCATCAACACCATCCGTGAGATCTGGTGGGACGTGCGGCCTCATCACAATTTCGGAACGGTCGAAGTGCGTGTTTGCGACATGCCCGGCAACTTGGACCACGTCTGCGCCCTGACATCGCTGATCCAATGCCTGGTCAAGGCGCTGAGCGATGAAATCGACGAAGGCACCTACCAATTCGATTGCCATCCGATGATGGTCCGCCAAAATAAATGGCGAGCCGCCAGGTTCGGATTGGGTGCCCGGTTGGTCGATGCGCGGACCTACTCGGTTCGCTCCGTCCAAGACATCGTCGGCGACCTGGTTGATTACCTGCGCGACGTATCCCAAGACTTGGGTTGTGAATCGGAGCTGTTGTTCGTCAACGACATCGCCGCCGGAGACGATTGGTCGATGCGGCAACGCAACATTTGCAAGCAAACCGGCAAGCCCAGCGAAGTCGTGCGGCAGCTTTCCGAACAATCGCGGATCAGCGAGTTTCGGGCCGTCACGTCATAACAAGTAGGCCGGCTTGTCCCCAAGTCGGCGATCCCTCGATGAGTGCGCGCCGACTTGGGGACAAGTCGGCCTACTGGGATGTTAATCTGTAGCGGTTGTTTTGGTTTTTCCGCTTGTGGGCGCCGAGCTTGGCTGCTGTTGGGGGTTGTGTCGATCTTTCCGGTGTTACGTCTCTTTCCGCTTACACCGATGGCCGATGATGACTGCGTTTCGATTTTTGTGGGCCGCCGGCTTGCTGTTGGCATCAGGCGTCGCCAGCGCCCAGCAGCCACGTGTTGCCGTGCCAAAAACGATCTCGGCTCATCGCTACATCAGCGATGCCCAATGGCAGCATGCTCCGGTGGTCGAATCCGACGTTCATCCCGAAGCGATCGTCGGCGAACCGTACCCTGCTCCGATCGAAATGGAGGAGGTGACCGTCGAGTGCAAATGTGGCAAGAAGAAATGTCACGGTGTTTGCACCGATCCCGGACATCCCAAGAAGCCCAAGATCAAAAAACCGGGCGATCGTGATCGCGGTGATTGTCCGCCAAAACGTTACTGCATTGCCGATTGCAAACGCGCCGGAAACCCTCACTGCGTCGCCTGGTGGGCAAAATGCAGTGTCAGCGACAAGTACAGTTCCTGGTTTGTCGGAGGCGGCTCGCCGTTCAGACTCGGTCGCTGTCGCAAACCGACCGAGGGCACATGGGGATTGGATTACGACGGTCTGTTTGGACACGGCAACGTTTGGCTGAACTACACCCGTGGAAGAAAACAAGGCGGCGAGGGAGCCTATCAAACGGACGGCGAACCGGAATTCGTGAAGAAAGCTCACAACATTCTGGGATTGGGCCACTAGCCCCCAAGCAACTCGGCCGCGTTCCGCGCTGCCTGCTACCTTCGGCGCGCGTGCCGTGCGACAATTGACGCATGGCTGATCTTCCCACTCGTGACGAAACTCCGGACGACGAATTCGCGACTCGTTTTTCGGATCCGGAAGAGACGGTCACGTCGGACGACGAGTACGCCACGATCGGTTCGCCCGTGCTGGAAAAGCCGCAGCGGCGCGAGCTCCGTTACGACGCCTTGGTTCGCGGCGACCAAATCGGCGATTTTCGAATCCAACGGTTGCTGGGCCAAGGCAGTTTTGGCGCCGTGTACCTCGCCCGCGAACTGATGCTGGACCGGCTGGTCGCGCTGAAGGTCGTTTTGCCCGACGGCCAACGTGCCTCGGCGGGCGAGGGCCGCAATCTTGCCAGGCTGAAGCATCCCAACATCGTCGGTGTGTTCGGCGAAGCGAAAGATCCCAAAAGCGGCTGCTCGTTGTTGTGGATGCAATTTGTCGACGGATGCAACCTGGCCCGGCTGATCGAACAGTTGCATCGAGGCGCGCAGGAGACCTGGAGCGAAAACGATCTGCGGCGATTGATGACGACCTCGTTGATCGAATTGGACAGCGAGGGCGATTCGATTCGATCGACCGAAAGCATCAGCCGTTTGGGCGAAAAGCTGGCCGAGGCACTCGACCACGCCCACGAGTCTGGGATCACTCATCGAGACATCAAGCCGGCGAATATCCTGGTCGACCGCGACGGCACGGCGCTGCTTGCCGATTTCAACCTGGCCGAAGAAACCGAGTCGAGCGATCAAAGTAGCGGTGGCACGATCGCCTACATGCCGCCGGAACAACTGGCGCGTTTGCTGGGCGATCGTGACGCACCGACTGTCGGTCCCCGCAGCGATATCTATTCGCTGGGCGTTGTGTTGTGGGAACTGGCTTGCGGACAACGGCCTCACGCCAACGCAGAATCGAGTGTGAAGGCGTCCAGCAGCGGTCAGCGTCTGGGCGAATACTTGAAGTTGCGGCGTCAGCAAAGCACAACGGGTGAAGAAGAAATCCCGATCGGCTTGGCGATGGTGCTTCGCCGAGCGATGATGCCCGATCCGGCCGACCGATATCCTTCGGCAGCAGCAATGGCGACGGCACTGCGCGGGTTGTCGGAACTTCAACGCGCCAGGCGCCGCGCCCCGATGATCGCCCGGCACCTGCAGTTCATCCGCCGCAATCTTTTCTGGATCATTCTGGTCGGCGGGTTGTTCCCACACTTCGCCGCCAGCGTCTTCCAAACCGCCTACAACGACGCCTGGATCGAAATGAGTGGCGATGCGTTCAAAAAGGCGTTTATCAGTTACAACATCATTGTCTATCCAGCTTGCATCGGATGGTTGGCTTGGAATCTGTACCAGTTTCGCAGCGGCTATCGGCAACTGCTCAACGGCCAGCCGATCGATCGGGGAAAGGTGCGCAGGCTACGGGGGCGACTGCTAAAACTCCCTCGCCAATTCATGATCGTGTCGGCGGTGGGGTGGTTTCCCGGTGCAGTTTTGTTTGCCTACCTGGTCGGATTTTTTGAAGGGCAAGCGCTGCCGGCCAAGGACCGCTTTCACTTTTTCATTTCCTGGACCATCGCTGGTCTGATCGCGACGACCTATTCGTATTCGATCGTGCTGTACATCGTCGTTTGTCACGGTTACCGGGCATGTTGGCAAACCGCGTCTCGCTATCGTGACCGAGTTCGCTACGAATTGGCACACATGGAAGGAAAGATCGAGTGGTTGGCGATTTTGGCCGGAACGTTGCCGCTTGCCGCGGCGGTGTTGTTGTCCGTGATCAACCTGCCATCGGAAGCCGATATCGAGATCATGGCCAGCATGGTCAGGAGCATGCCTCCGGAAGAGGCCGCTCAGACGGTTGTCGACCGCGGCTACCAGATCAAGAACTTGACACAATTGGTGATCGCGCTGATTGTCTTCGGAGCGATCGGTTTGTACGTCGTGGACAAGGCGTCGGCCCGAATGATCCGCGCCGTGCGAGCGTTGACGTTGGCCGATGAGTGAGCGTCGGCGATTTCTGCGAGAGTGCGCCGCCAGCTTGGAAAACTGGCCGACTGTCGGCGATTTCTCCGAAATCGCTATCGCGAGTGCGCATGCCAGTTTGGAAAACTGGTCGATGGTTTCCGATCGGCACCTCCCGACCAACCGCAACGACACGTTTGATCACTACCCCGAAAATGGTTGAATTCGCCTTCAGAAGGGCCTCGCAAGCGGCTAACATCCGCCAGTCGGCTACAATCCTGTAGTCCCCCACTTTTGGTTATCCCTCCACCCTTTCCTGCGGCTACCCGAACCCATGCTCAAGCGCGGCTTTCAATTTGCCCCCGGCTATCGGCTGCAGGAGTTCCTGGGGCGCGGGCAGTTTGGCCAGGTTTGGCGAGCCACCGCGCCGGGCGGTGCCGCTGCCGCAGTGAAGTTCATCGATCTGTCGGACGGCCAGGGACAAAAAGAATACGACGCGATCAAGCGGGTCAAACAGATTCGCCATGCCAACCTGATGCCGATCACCGCGATCTGGCTGTTGGACGCTCAAGGGAAAGTGATCGAAGAGGCTCCCGACGAAGCGATCGAAACGATCGATCTTTCGGTGGCCGAACCGCGCGGCGAATCGGCGATCTTGAAAGGAGTCGATCCAAGTTGGCTGGTGGTGTCGATGCTGTTGGGCGGAAAGAGTCTGCAGCAACGGCTCCGCGAGTGCGTGGAGGAAGGTTTGCCGGGCATTCCTCCCAAAGAGCTGATTTCCTACATGGACGAATCGGCCAAGGGAATCGATTTCCTGAACGCTCCGCAACACGATTTAGGCGAAGGACCGATCGCGATCCAACACTCCGATGTCAAGCCTGCCAACATCGTGTTGATCGGTTCCTCGGCGGTTGTCTGCGATTTTGGATTGGCTCGTATCCTGACTCGCAATCAAGTCACCGCGACCAGCGCGGCGGGCACTCCCGCGTACATGGCGCCCGAAGCGATTTCCGGAAAACCGTCGCGCACCAGCGATCAATATTCTTTGGCGGTGACCTACTATCACCTTCGCACTGGCGCTCTTCCGGTCAACGACGGATCGTTGTGGGAAGTACTCGACGCGCACCGAATGGGGCGACTGAAACTTGGCCTGGTGCCCGAAACCGAACAGGAAGTCCTCCGCAAAGCAACCGACTTGAATTGGGAAAACCGATTTAAATCGAACGTAGAAATGGTCGACGCGCTGCGCGAAGCGTTGCGAGTGGAAGGACACACTCGGCCAAGCTTCCTGCCGACTGGCGGAGGGGCTTCAGCGGGCCGCGCGACTGCCACTGCGGCCACTGCCGCCGAAGTGGTTTCGCCCGCGGACGATCCAACCGCCACGATCGATACCGCCATGTTGGCTCCCGACAGCCCTTCGGGAACGCCGTCTGACGAAGAGCCGCCGGACCAGGCGATGCAGGCGACACAGCCCTTCGTTCAAGCGGAACATCAGACCGGCGATAACTTTTTAGACGAGACTCTGCCGGAACTGCAGGAATCACCCGGCGGCGATGGTGCCGCCGAAATCTCGTTGCTGGAGCGAATCAAGCGACAACCGAAATTGTTGGCGGGTGTTGGCGGAGTGCTGGTGCTGATTCTCGCGGTTGCCATCGGTACAAGCGGCAACGACGAACCTCCAGACACCCCTGAAAAGACCGATCCGATCGTTCGAGAAGATTCGGGTCGCGACACGATACCTCCAGACGAAAAAGGGCCTAGCCTGGAAGACGCCAATCAATGGTTGCAACAAGCGCTCGCATTACTCGGTGATGACGAGGCGGCTGCGGTTGAGTTGTTCCAGCGGGCAACCCAAGCCGATGCGGGATTGTCGATCGTTCCGGCCAAGGAATTGTCGGGACACAAGAATTCGGTGATGTTTGCCGAGGCGGAATCGACCGGTAAATGGCTGGTGACCGCGGCCGATCAGCCGATCGCTTGGAACATGACCGCGGCCGAAATCCAGCCGATGGCGCTGGCCGGTCACACCGACTTGGTGGAATCGGTTTCCATTCACCCCGGCGGCGAGCGGATGATCACCGCCGGCTACGACTTCAAACCGCTGATTTGGAATCTATCCCGAACGGATGTCGTCGATTCATCCTTTCCGCTGATCGGCCATGCGGACGCTGTTTTGGCAACCGCCTGGCATCCCGACGAAATGATCGTGGTCACGACTTCGGCCGATCCGACCATCGGTGTTTGGCAGCTGGGTCGCGCCAGCGAGGAAGAGCCCAATGGGACGGTCGCCAAGTCCAATCGCTTCCCAACGACCGAAACGATGAAGGCGGCGATGATCGATGCCAAGGGAAGGTGGTTGGCGACCATCAGTGATCCGGTGGGTGGGGGTGAAAAGCCCGCGGCGATGGTTTTTCGGTGGCAGGATGTGATCGGTACACTGTCGGTCGAGGCAGCGCCGCAGCCGATCGTCGTCAGCAACAAAAATGTCGAGGCCAGAAAAATTGCGTTTGCCGGCGATCACCAGGATGCCGCGGTCCTAGCGGTGGCGGATGCCGGAGGAAGCATTTCCCTTTACGAACTGACCGGACAACCCAAGTTGATCGCCCGCAGCAACGCGCATCAAGCGATTGTCGAAGACTTGAAAATCGTACCCGGCACCACCGACGTGATCGTCAGTGGATCGAGCGACGGGACGGTGCATTGGTGGCAATCGGGAGCGACGGAGCGAAAGGAAAGTCGTCCATTCAGCGCAAACGCCATCGCTTCGGTCGACGTGTCGCCTTCGGGACGCTGGGTCGCCGCCGGATCGTTCGACGGCAGCGTCTGGTTGTGGGACGCCGCCGCATCGAAACACACCGCCGTGAGACTCTCGGCCAGTTCGCAAGTCAACGTGGTGAGGATCGATCCGTTGTCCCAGTGGCTGGCAGCAGGGTGCAACGACGGAACCGTTCTTGTCTGGGATCTGAAATGGGCAAAACTGATTGCCATCACTCAGCCAACCCCGGTCGCTGGCGAACTGGAAGGGCCGACGAAGACCATTGACGCGAAACCGCTGGCCTTTCTGGATCGTTAGCAGTTGTCAGTGGGCTTGCAACCAGTTTTCACCCACTCCCATCTCCACCACGATCGGCACTTTCATCGGCAGCGTCGTCTTCATCGCTTGTTCGATGATCGGCATCACCTGTTGTTGCTCCGATTTCGCCATATCAAAAACGATCTCGTCGTGAACGGTCAGCAGCATCTTCGTCTGAAAACCGCCCTCGGCCAGCGCGCGATGGACCTTGATCATCGCCAGCTTCAAAATGTCGGCTGCCGTGCCTTGAATGGGGCTGTTCATCGCCAATCGTTCCGCCGCATTGGCCAAAGTGCGACTACGCGAATTGATATCTCGCAAGTATCGACGGCGGCCGGTTTGCGTCGCCACGTAACCATGCTCACGAGCAAAGGCGATGGTGTCGTCAATGTAACGCCGGACGCCGGGATATTTGTCGAAGTAGCTATCGATCAGCTCGTTGGCTTCACCGCGGGGAATGTTCAAACGCTGCTGCAAACCGAATGCTGAAATCCCGTAGATGATTCCGAAGTTCACCGTTTTGGCTTTGTCGCGCATTTCGCGCGTCACTTCGGCGGGGTCTACCTTGTAAACCTTCGCAGCGGTGACATTGTGAATGTCCTCATCTTGCTGAAAAGCCTGCATCATCCCTTCATCGCCGCTCAACTCGGCCATCACCCGCAGTTCGATCTGTGAATAATCGGCGCTCAGCAATAAAAAGTCGTCGTTTCGGGCCACGAACGCCGCCCGAATGTCGCGGCCTCGTTCTTTGCGGACGGGGATGGTTTGCAAGTTTGGATCGTTCGACTGCATTCGCCCGGTTGCCGTCCACGCCTGGCTGTAATGGGTGTGCAGCCGACCGGTCCGGTCGTTGACCGAGGCGGGAAGCTGGTCCACGTAAACCGACTTCAGTTTTCGCGCGTTCCGATAATCCAGCACGTCGGCAATGATTTTGTGCTTGGCCGACAGACGTTCCAGCTCGGTTTCACGAGTCGAGTATTGTCCGGTCGAAGTACGCTTGGGGTTCTTTTCAAGCTGCAGTTCTTCGTAAAGCACAACGCCAAGCTGTTTGGGCGAATCGATATTGAACTCGTGGCCGGCCGCTTCAAAGATATCGGCTTCCAGCTGCTCGATTTCCGCATCCAGCTTCCCTGAAAACTTCGCCAGGGCCTCGGTGTCCAGTCGGATCCCTTCGTGTTCCATATCGACCAGAACGGGGATCAGCGGACACTCCACTTCATAACAAACCTGGCTGACACCCCGTTTTTCGATATCGGGACGAATGACGTCGGCGACTTGCAACGTCACATCGGCGTCCTCGCAAGCGTACTGGGCCACCGTTTCGACGTCCACGTCGCGCATGCTCTTCTGATCCTCACCCCGCTCGCCGATCAGATCGCTGGTCGGAATCGGCTTGTAGCCCAGGTAGAGCTTGGAAAGGTAATCGAGCCCGTGCCGCATCTCGGGCTCTTTCATCGAATGGGCAAGCATCGTGTCGAACAGCTCGCCGCGCACATCGATGCCGTGCCATTTCAATAGCGTCACGTCGTATTTCAGGTTGTGTCCGACCTTGGCAATCTTTTCGTTCTCGAAAACCGTCCGAAACTCCTCGATCACCGCTTGCGATTCCTGCTGATCTTCGGGACAGACCACATAGAAACCGGTGTGCGGCTGGAACGAGAAGGAAATCCCAAGCGGTAGCGCCTCGCGCGGGTCCAGCCCCGTCGTCTCGGTGTCAAAACAGATCGTCGACTGTTTCAACAGCTGGGCAATCAGCGCCGATCGCTGCTCCGCCGTCCGCACCGTTTGGTAATCGTGGGCAACATCGTGAATCGTCTTTTCTTCGACCGGTTCATCGTCGAACAACGTCGCCTGGATCTCCGATTCCCGCTTTTCGCGAATCACCTTGGCGCGATTGGTCGCCGACGAAAACGACTTTCCGAACAGCCGCTTGCCGAGCGTATCGAACTCCAACTCCATGAACAACGACTTCAGTTTCTCGTCATCAAACGACCGCCGCTGCAGTGAATCGAGCGAAACGTCGTGCGGCACATCCAACTGAATCGTCACCAGTTTTTTTGACAGACGAGCCAGATCGGCGTTCTCCTCGACCCGTTCTTTCTGTTTGCCCTTGAGCTGGTCGGTGTGCTGGAGAAGCGATTCGATCGATCCGAATTGGGCGATCAGCTTCTGAGCGGTTTTGGGGCCGACACCGGGAACGCCCGGAATGTTATCGCTGGAATCCCCCATCAATCCCAGGATATCGATGACCTGGTCAACATTTTCGACGCCCCACTTTTCCAGCACCTCCTCCACCCGCAACACTTCCGAATCACCGCCGCGGCGTCCCGGCTTGTAGACGAACACCGCTTCGTTGACCAGCTGATCATAGTCCTTGTCGGGTGTCACCATCCAAGTCTGAAAAGTCTCTTTGGCCGCTTGATGGGCCAGCGTGCCGATCACGTCGTCGGCTTCGTAGCCAGGCATTCGAATCACGGGAATATTGAACGCTTCGAACAACCGATCGATATACGGCAGTTGCAGGCCGATGTCCTCGGGCATCTCGTCGCGCTGCGCCTTGTACTGCGGAAAGTCGATGTGTCGCTGAGTCGGTTCGGGGGTGTCAAACGCAACCGCAATGTGCGTGGGTTCTTCCCGCCGCAGGATCTCCATCACCGTATTGGCCATGCCGAACACGCCCGAAGTGCACAATCCCGCCGACGTGTATCGCGGGCTTCGGATCAGCGCGAAGTGGGCGCGATAAGTCAGCGCCATGCCGTCCAGCAAGAACAGCTTCTTTTCTTCGGGGAACAGGTCGTTGTGTTTTTCGGCCATCAAGAACGCCCTTTCGCGTCTGACCTCAACAGCGAGTCGCGCCGCGCTTGCTGCTCGGTCGTCTAGGATCCACTCGCCGCCCGGTAAGCACAACTTGCTCCGACCAGATCGCTGAGCGCCATTCCGATTGACTTGAACAACGTGATCTCATCTTCCGATTCTCGCATCGGTACCGAACCGGAGCACATTTCCGTCAGCTGGCCAACCACCGCTTCTTTGGTAATGGCACCTTCGTCGATGGGAACCAGAACTTCACCCGCTTCGCGAAAACAATTGTCGCGGCTGTCGGCGTAGAGCTTGGATTTGACCACCAAAGCCGTGTCGCATTCTCGCTTGGTCGCGTGGTGATTGCCGATGAAATCGGTGTGGGTGCCGGGGCGAATCCAATCTCCCTGTACCACCGGTTCATGCGACCCGGTGGCGCTGACCACGATGTCGGCTTGCCCACACGCCGCTTGAACGTCCTCCGCAACGGAAAACTCGATCCCCGGAAGTTCATCCGACATTTGTCCGACCACCGCTTCCGCCTTCGATCGAGTGCGTCCCCAAACCAACACTCGTTTCAAAGGACGAACACTTGCTTGGGCGCGAATGATGTAGGTGGAAAGATTGCCCGTGCCCAACAACAGCAGACACTCCGAGTTTTCTCGTGACAGCAGCCGCGAAGCCAAACCAGAGATGCCGGCGGTGCGCCAAAAAGTGACGGTGGTTCCGTCGACCAAGGCCAGCGGCTGCCCATGATGGCGATCGAACAGCAGAATCTTGGAATAGAGCGATTGGTATCCCGGATCGGGATTGGGAAAATAGGTGAACGCCTTGACGCCGATCATCGAATCGTTCCAGGAAGGCAAAAGCGCGAAGGCGTCGTGATTGTCTTCGGCGTCGTCCAGCAGAAAAACCTTTCGGGGAGGCATCGTGAATTCTTTCGAAAACGCCTCCTGGAGCGCATCGACCAGGTCGGGATACTTCAAAGCAGCATGAACTTCTTCGGCACTGATAATCTTCATGGAACGGATCCGCCGGGCTGGAGGCGCTGGGACGCAAGCGAATGAGCATAGCGATCAACCGTTCGATGATTCAAGAACCGGTCGAAGTGCGGGTGAAGCCAACTTCGTAAAATGGCGATTTGTGTTCCGAGTTGCAGCGCAGGAAACTGGAGGCGGCAGATCGGCCGAGCGGGTAAACTTCTGGAAAATTCCCACACCACGTTCGTTGCCAGAGGCAAGAAAATGCTCGGTTCGCAGTCTTCGATCGAGGATCAGACGCAGCGCTGGGCCCTGGTGGTTCAACGTGATCGATCCGCGGCGGCGACGTTTGTCTACGCGGTACGAACGACGGGAATCTACTGCCGCGTGGGTTGCCCCTCGCGGTTGCCACGGAGAAAAAACGTGGAATTCTTCGATCATGGCCGGCAAGCCAAAGCAGCCGGATTTCGCCCCTGCAAACGATGTCAGCCCGACCAAGATTCACCCGAAACGCCTCTCCATGACGCGATTCGGACAGCTTGCGTGATGATCGACGCGGCAGACGCGCCGCCGACGTTGCAACAACTGGCCTCGGCGGCAGGCTACAGCGCTGCTCATTTTCAGCGTCTGTTCAAGCAATCGCTGGGGGTCACACCCAAGGCATACGCAGCGATGCGGCGAGCCAATCGGCTTCGCCACCAGTTGCTTGGCGAACAAGGTGTCGCGGAAGCAGCGTTTGCGGCAGGTTACGGGACCAGCAGCCGCTTTTACGACGAAGCCGAAGAGGTACTGGGAATGAAGCCATCAGAATACCGTCGCGGAGCAGCGGGAATCGAAATCTGGGCTGCCATCGCATCCACTTCGCTGGGACCGATGCTGGTGGCGGCCACCGAAAAAGGCGTGTGCACGATTGAATTTGGCGAGGATCCCGATTCGTTGATCGAACAATGCCAAGCTCGGCTTCCCAACGCAAGGTGGGCAGATTCCGCAGAGTTTCAAGCAACGGTCAAACAAGTGGTGGAATTCGTCGAAGCAACCGATGCCGCGGTCACTTTTCCGCTCGATATCCGGGGTACTGCTTTTCAGCGACGTGTGTGGGATGCACTTCAAAATATTCCCGCCGGAACGACATCGACCTATTCGGCCATCGCCAACCAAATTGGCAAACCAACGGCGGTCCGCGCCGTCGCCGGGGCATGCGCGGCAAACCGGCTGGCCATCGCCATTCCCTGTCACCGCGTGCAACGCAGCGACGGCGGGCTGGGAGGTTTCCGCTGGGGACTGGAGCGAAAGAAATTGCTGATCGAGAGAGAATCGGACGAGCAGGACCACCTCCGATGATCAAGTCACGGCTGAATCCGCCGAATCCTTCTGAGGCGAGTTGCGAGAATCAACGGTTCGGCGGTCTCGCCACTCGTCCTTGTTAATCGAAGGGGAGATTCACCGTTGAGTACCCCTCTGTCTCTCCTTTAAGCGGCACATATCCGGCGTATGGAGGCCATGGATCGCCACGCCGCCATCTTCGGCCATAAACATTCGGGGGCTGTTGCCAACACAAAACATCACCGTTGTGGCGTAGCGGCCGCCCACACGACCAACGTTAAGGGAACGCAAAAAAAGTCGTCCTGTCTGTAAAAGAAAGCGGCGACAAGTCACCGCACTCCAAAAAAGTGCAAAAGTTGAACTTAGGGTAGCGGAACTCGCCAAGAGTTTCGGCCGGCCAGAAAATTGCCGAAAGTCTTGGCGACTTCCGCTACTGCGCAAGACACCTGCTCCCATCGTAGCTCGGCGGTCCCCGCCGTCGCAGCACGACCGGGACGGTCGTGCTGCGAAATCTCATTGCTGGCTGAATGTCCTGCAAACCGCGACGTGCACACCCAACAAAAAAGCCCCTTGTGGCCGAAGCTACAAGAGGCTTTTGTTGTTTGAAAAATCCGGCAATACCTACTTTCACGCTGGTGTGCACTATCATCGGCTCGAAAAGCTTGACTTCTGTGTTCGGGATGGGAACAGGTAGAACCTTTCCGATATGGTCGCCGGAAAGACCACACCGACGGGTATTTCACCGCCGGCGGGCCGGTTGTTTGGCAGTCGACGTTGGAAGAACAGCCTTGGGACGGCTGCCAAGCCCACGCCGAGGCGTGGGGGGCTTCCAACAAATTCTTTTGCAAGGTTTGGAATTCTTGATTAGATATCCGAGTGCGGGATATCGATGGCCAAACCTTCGCCCGTTAGTACTGGTTTGCTTAACACATTACTGTGCTTACACGCCCAGCCTATCAACCTGGTAGTCTTCCAGGGGGCTTTCGTCTAAATGACTTACGAACCCTTATCTCGGGGCGGGCTTCACGCTTAGATGCTTTCAGCGTTTATCCTTTCCGTAGTTAGCTATCCAGCCGTGCCGCTAGCGCGACAACTGGTACACCAGAGCTACGTCCAACTAAATCCTCTCGTACTAAAGTTGAATCCCCTCAAGATTCGAACGCCCACGGCAGATAGGGACCGACCTGTCTCACGACGGTCTGAACCCAGCTCACGTACCACTTTCATTGGCGAACAGCCAAACCCTTGGGAGCTTCTACACCCCCAGGATGTGATGAGCCGACATCGAGGTGCCAAACCGCATCGCCGCTGTGGACGCTCGGATGCGATAAGCCTGTTATCCCCGGAGTACCTTTTATCTGATGAGCGATAACCCTTCCATTCGGGATTACCGGATCACTAAGACCTACTTTCGTACCTGCTCGACTTATGGGTCTCGCAGTCAAGCACACTTCTACCTTTACGCTCTACGCCTGATTGCCGACCAGGCTGAGTGTACCTTTGCACTCCTCCGTTACTCTTTGGGAGGAGACCGCCCCAGTCAAACTGCCCGACTGACACTGTTCGTCGCCCTGATTCAAGGGATCGACGTTAGAATTAAAATATGACCAGGCTGGTATTTCAACAACGGCTCCACCGACACTAGCGTGCCGGTTTCAAAGCCTCCCAGCTATCCTACACAAGACATATCTCAACCCAATATCAGCCTACAGTAAAGGTTCACGGGGTCTTTCCGTCTAACCGCGGGTATGTGGCATCTTCACCACAACTACAATTTCACCGGGTCGGTGGTTGAGACAGTGCTCCAATCGTTACGCCTTTCATGCAGGTCGGAACTTACCCGACAAGGAACTTCGCTCACGAAGTACCTGACACTTTCATGTCAGCGTGGACTATATCTTTATCCAACCAACTCTTTGCGAATTTCTTCCAACGCGGGCCGTTGAGCCGTGTTCATCGCCGAGGCGAGTTCCACGATCTCAAGTAGGCCTTCGGACTGAAGATGCCGCTTTGAGTTGATAATATGAATGACCTTCCGGAACTTAACAAAATCGACGCTTTTCTTCGTCTTCAGTGGGTGAGCCTGAAAAAACTCACACACCTTCGTCAAAGCATCGATTTTTCGAATCCGCAGACATTGTCGATCACCATGGTTCTTTCGCACTACGCCAGCGCCAAAGAATCGTTTGAGTGCGTAAAGAATTTGAATGTCACGTTCATGCTGAACAATCACAAATTCTGGTAACACTTGGTAACCTGTGGTCATCTCCTCGTGACGATTCAGGCTTACATGAAAGCAGCCTTCGCCGTCGACGAATCCGACAACCCAGTCTGGGGACAGTTCCACAAAAACACTCACTAATTGGATACTCGGCGTATAGTCTCTGAGGATCCTCGGTCGCAAAACCGAGTTTCCTGCGGATTGTCCAATCCCGATCCATTTTTACGCCATCTCCGAAGAAATGGAAACGTAGGCCGGGCTCTTAGGATGTTCCCGCATACAGCCGAGTGTTTACCTGTGAATTACTCCACAGGGAGGCAGCTAATCTACCTTAGGACCCTCCAGTTTTGTTACCGCTTGACGACACTCACTTCGGAGGAAGACGAGTGCCAACACGGGCCGAGTCATTTCTGCTCGGCTCTGCATGTCGCCATGCAGCTCGGACTATATCATCACGTGGTCACTACGCACGTGTTCGGCATGTAGTCTCTGAGGATTCAGTTTGATAAAAGTGATTCGAGGATAAACTCCTCGGAGTACTTTCGCTTGCCGCCGTCGTTCATGTCACGTCGCAGACGCAACAACTCTCGAATGCCTTCGGGGGCTTTGTGATCTCCCTCCAAAAACATCTCAAGCATTTTCCGGAATGTAGCAAAGTCACGTTTCTTCTTCCCCGAAAGGAATCCGAATCGCCGGAAAAATGGAACAACATGATCGCGTAGGGCATGGAGATTATTCACCTCATACATCCAAACGCCACCACCTTTTTGGAACATCGTCCCGCAGCCGATGTGCCTTTTGATCAAAGCCAGGATGACTTCGTCTTTTTGAGACACATTGAAGGTCAGCGAGACCTTCCAGCCGGTGGAGAAATCAGGTCGAGGGCGAAACTTCAGCATGAAGCTTCCTTCGCCATCGACGAACCCCGCAATGTAATGACCTATTGCGGGATCGATTCGATCTACTACAAGCATCTCAAACTGTCTTTCCTGCTGATTGCCTGCACCAAAAGGATTGTCACTGCTCGCCAGTCAACGCTGATCAACTTTCGTCAACGCTAATCTGAATTGCGAACGAGTACCTCTGGATACTCAGGTGTTCCAGCATATAGCCAAATTTTACAACTACGATTTTAGGTTCATAGTTAGGGCCGCCGTTTACTGGGGCTTCGGTCGCCAGCTTCGCTTACGCTAACCGTCTTCCTTAACCTACCAGCACCGGGCAGGCGTCAGTCTCTATACATCCACTTGCGTGTTAGCAGAGACCTGTGTTTTTGATAAACAGTCGTTAGAGCCGATTTTCTGTGGCCTCCCTCAGCGTGAACCAAAGAAGGCGCCCCTTATCGCGAACTTACGGGGCCATTTTGCAGAGTTCCTTAACCACCGTTCTCCCGAGCGCCTTAGAATTCTCTTCTCGCCTACCTGTGTCAGTTTTAGTACGGTCAGCTGCTTAAGCTAGTAGCTTTTCTTGGACGTCCTTCCAATGACTTCGAGAACTTAAACGCTCTCGAGCTATACCTTGGCTTACGACCGGTCTTTTAACCCCGGCCACCTCAGTGGTCGCTACGGACATTTCTAGTCGTACCGCTCACTTTCCGGACGCCGTCCCTACATCGCATACACAGCCGGCGCAGGAATGTTGACCTGCTATCCATCGTCTACGCCTTTCGGCCTCGACTAAGGTACCGGCTAACCCTGGGCGGAATTGCCTTCCCCAGGAAACCTTAGGCTTTCGGCGAACAGGATTCTCACCTGTTTTATCGTTACTCATTCCGGCATAATCACCCGATGACCCCAACACCGCTCATTACTGTACGGCTCGTATCTGATCATCGGCGCTCTCCTACCGCTCTAGCTTTCCCGAAAGAAAACTAGAACCCGCTGCTTCGGTGTCATACTTACTCCCGTTCATTATCGGCGCAGAAATGCTCGACTGGTAAGCTGTTACGCACTTTTTAAATGGTGGCTGCTTCTAAGCCAACATCCCAGCTGTCACGGCACTTCAACTTCCTTAGTGACTAAGTATGTCTTCGGGACCTTAGCAGGCGATCTGGGTTGTTTCCCTCTCGACCCTGGAGCTTATCCCCCAGGGACTGACTGCCGAGATAATCTTTACGGTATTCGGAGTTTGGTTCGGTGAGGTACCCCGGGAAGGGCCCCCATCCGATTCAGTATCTCTACCCCCGTAAAGTAGTGGCTCGACGCTATCCCTCAAGATATTTCGGAGAGAACGAGCTATCTCCTGGTTTGATTACACTTTCAGTCCTCCCCACAGGTCATCCCCTCAGTTTTCAACCTAAGTGGGTTCGGTCCTCCACGCAGTTTAACCCGCGCTTCAACCTGCCCATGGGTAGATCACACAGGTTTCGCGTCTGCAGCAAACGACAATTTCGCCCTATTCAGACTCGGTTTCCCTTGGGCTTCGTTCCGTAAGAACTTAACCAAGCCGCTTACCACAACTCGCCGGATCATTATGCAAAAGGCACGCCGTCACCCGTTACCCGGTAAACCGAGTCATAGGGCTCCGACCGCTTGTAGGCACATGGTTTCAGGTTCACATTCCTCCCCTAGCAGGGGTTCTTCTCATCCTTCACTCACGCTACTGGTACGCTATCGGTCGTTGAGGAGTATTTAGCCTTACGGGATGGTCCCCGCAGATTCAATCCAGGTTTCACGTGACTGGACCTACTCAGGTGCTCCTATGGTGTGTGTTCATTTTCGCGTACGGGACTGTCACCCTCTGTGGCGATCCTTTCCAGAATCTTCCACTAACAACACACAATCCAACATTGGAGTCCTACAACCCCGAAAGGGAAACCCTTTCGGTTTGGGCTATTCCGATTTCGCTCGCCGCTACTGACGGAATCGATTTTTCTTTCTCTTCCTCTGGTTACTTAGATGTTTCAGTTCACCAGGTTGTTACGAACCAGCCTATGAATTCAGCTGGCCGCTGTCGGGCACCCCGGGATCATCGCTTGTTTGTCAACTCCCCCAGGCTTTTCGCAGACTTCCACGCCCTTCTATCTCTCAACGCCAAGACATCCCCCATGCGCCCTTAGTAGATTGGCCACCGAAATCCCGAACTCGGTGCTGCCGGCCGAAGCCGCCAACGCCCAAGAACACGATTTCGTAAGTCATCTACTTAACGATATCACATGTGTTTGACCGCCACCTTCGTCCACCACCGTTCCCAAGGGGAACCATCGCTTCGGATCAAGCAGCAGTCACGTTGCACAGAATCCTAATCAGAATTCATTCATCGACCTTGCCTTGCCTCACTCTCCAACCGTCCTCAGGTGAGAACCGCCATCGAGCAAGCCGAGTCAAAGCCGACAACGCTTTCAAAAGAACTTGTAAACATGGTTCCCCACGACTTTCGCCCTGCGTCACCACGTTGCTCTTTCAGATGCCAACTACCAAACAACCAAATTGTCAAAAATCAGTGCCTCGCGAAGCCATCGGCTGGTGCAAGGGACGCTGCCGGAGAGCAGCCGTCGAGCCAGTGAATCTGGCTCGGCGGACGATCTCAGGCGAGTCGCGAATCTTATCAAATGACAGTCGATCCGGTCAACGGGTTCGCCTGCTTTGTTTGCCATTTTCCCGGCGAATCGACGGGCCCAGGCAAGGGGGCTCGGTGGGTTTCCGCCGAGCCGGTGTCGCCGCTTGTTTTGCTGCGAGGGGAGAAATGTAGCGTCCCTGCTGCAGGGGTCAACACCTAATCTAAATTTCTTTCGGGTGAATCCTTAAAAATCGTCTCGCGAACCGTAAAAGTGGAGGTGGACGGACTTGAACCGACGACCCTCTGCTTGCAAAGCAGATGCTCTCCCAACTGAGCTACACCCCCGGGGGAGGAAGAAGTGAGGAGAAGGGAGTGAGGAGACAAGAAGAAAACGCTAACGGATTCTCTCCTTGTCTCCTCACTCCCTTCTCCTCACTTCTTCCAGTGGGCGTGCCAGAATTCGAATCTGGGACCTCGTCGTTATCAGCGACGCGCTCTAACCAACTGAGCTACACGCCCGTGCTTTCGTGGCCGATCACTAGCGACATCCGCCGCTGGCCCAACCATCGAAGCGGAAGAGTGTACGCAAACTCTTTCCGCTGTCAAAGGTGGAATTTCCACGCGACGAGAACTTCCCGCCCAGGGCTGTGCCGGCCGGCCAGTGCGGGATGCCATTTTCTTTTCCATCGACCACCCTTGCCCCCAAAATCGACATTCTCTCAGGAGGCGAGGTTCGGTCAAAATGAGGGCGATGCAGGATTGGCGGTGAGAACCATTTTTCCCATGGTTGCACACTTCCTCCTGCCTCTATCATCGACCTCGATTTGGCCGCCAACGGATTCGGTGTTCGAGGTCCTGCCGGCTCGCTTTCAACACACTTCGGAAAACAACCATCATGATGGATCATCTGCTTGCTCATCTGCGTTCTGCCGGTCTTGGGGGCTTGCCAAGCCGAATCACTGGCCTCCGTTTATCGGCCGCTTTGGCCGTCACCTTCGCCACCTTGACAGCCTCCTCGTGGGCTGCCGCGGCGACTCCCAGTGCCAAAGCGGCACTGGCCTTGAAACCGGTTCAAGCGGGAGTCGAATTCGAGCGGGTGCCGGACGACGTGGTCAAGGATTGCAGTGTCGAAGATCTGGCCATCAAAGGTTGGTCGGGCTGGGAAGTGATCGCTCCCGATGGCTCGATCTTGCGCCGTTTTGCCGATACCAACCGCGACAAGAAGATCGATCTTTGGAGCTATTTCAAGTTCGGTGTGGAGGTCTATCGCGATGTCGACGCGAACTTCAACGGCAAGGCCGATCAGTACCGCTGGCTCAGTACCGGAGGGACTCGCTGGGGCCTGGATGATGACGAGGACGGCAAGATCGATCGCTGGAAACAGATTTCCGCCGAAGAGGTGACGGCCGAATTGGTCGCCGCCTTGCGCGACGCCGATCCGGTCCGTTTTTCCAGACTGTTGATCTCCGACCGCGAGCTGGAATCGCTGGGTCTGGGCAAGGCGAAGGAGGAGGAAATCGCGGTCAAAGTGTCGCGAGCGGCACGTGATTTTGCAGCCCTTGCCGGGCGTCAAGAAGCGGTCGGCAGTGGGGCAAGGTGGGTCCAGTTTGCCGCCTCGCCACCCGGCGTGGTGCCGCAGGGTACCTATGGTTCCACCAAGGATGTGGTCGTCTACGAAAACGCGGTGGCGATGTTCGAGGAGAACGAAAAGAGCGGCCAACTGCTGGTCGGCACGGTGGTCCAAGTTGGCACTGCGTGGCGGCTGGTGGAGCTTCCTTCGGTGGGAGGTGAGGGCGAGGCGATTGCTCAATCGACTGGCATCTTCTTCACTCCCGGAGGTTCCTCGTTGGCAGCCGGCACCGCTGCCGGCAATCTCGGCGAAAAGACTCAGGAGCTGGTTCGCGAGCTGGAGTCGATCGACACCGAACTGGCCCAAGCCAAAGATCCGAAGGACATCGAGCAGCTGCACGACCGCCGCGCCGGGGTCGTGGAACAGTTGATCGAGTCCTCTGCCAATCGAACCGAACGCGATACCTGGACTCGGCAGTTGGTGGATACCCTGAGCGTCGCCGTTCAAAGCGGCGTTTATCCCAAAGGTGCCGCCAGGCTGCGACAGGTCTCCAGGAAGTTTGCCGGGGACGACGAATCGCTGAAAGCCTACGCCGACTACCGAGCGATCGAAACGGAATACGCGATTCGCCAGACTCCCGACGCCGACTTCGCGAAAGTCCAAGAGTGGTACCTCGATTCGCTCAGCGGGTTTGTGGAACGCTATCCTCGCACCCCCGAAACGGCGCAGGCCTACCTGCAGCTGGCCCTCAGCAAGGAGTTCGAGGACGAGGAACGCGAGGCGTTGGGCTACTACAAGAAGGTGGCCAGTGCTTTCCCCAATACCGATGCGGGTGAAAAGGCCGCCGGCGCCGTACGGCGGCTGGAATCGGTCGGCCGCCGCATCGAATTGGAAGGAACAACGATCGACGGCAGACCGTTCAAACTGTCCGATCTGCGCGGCAAACCGGTGATCCTGCACTACTGGGCGACCTGGTGCGAACCCTGCAAGCAGGACATGAAGTTGTTGCGGCGGTTACAAGCCAGTTATCGCCGCGCCGGCCTGCAGATCGTCGGCGTCAACGTCGATGTCACTCGGCAGTTGGCCACCGATTTCCTGAAGGAGACGCCGCTGCCGTGGACACAGTTGTTTGATGAGGGAAGTCTCGAATCGAGCCGGCTTGCCAAGGCCTTCGGCGTCCAGACGCTACCGACGATGATGCTGGTCGATAAGGAAGGCAAGGTGGTCCGACACAACGTCCGGGCTGCCGAGCTGGATGACGAGCTGACCGCCCTGGTGAAGGCGAAGTAGCAAGCAGCAAGGGGCCTTCGGGTAGCGAAACTCGCCAAGAGTTTCGGCGGGCTGAGATTCACCGAAAGTCTTGGCGACATTCGCTACCGATTTTTCCCGATTCACATGCCTGCACTCCGGCGAACCACCTTGGGGGCTAGATCTTTCCGTTCTGGCAGCTTTTTCGGTGCGCGTTTCGACACCACCCAACGCGGTCTAAAGTGACGGTTCTGAAAGAAACAGGACCGCCACCGCCGATTTTTCCCTTTTTGCCCATCGCCTGCTCGTCAAACTCAGCGGGCGATTCGTCGCTGCTGGTGGGTGACGGATCGGAGAAGTTGTTGGCGATTTACCGGACAGATCGATCGACTCGCGCTGTCCGCCGAGAACGACTCATGGCCAAGCGGAATTCCCTCAAGAGCAAGCTCAAGGCGTCTGATCGCCGGCGTCGGCGACGGCCCACGCCCGTTCCCCAGGCCCAGCTGGCTCATCCGTCCCCGCCGCCGGTGGATGTCACTGGCCTGGTGGTCGATGCCATTGTCGGTGACGAAAAGAAAACGAGCCAATTGCAGGACGCCGTGGTGGTGGCGGCACTCCGCGGCTGTGTCAACGGAAACCGGCCCAGCGGTGACGAAGCATCGATTCTGTTCAGTTCTCTGCAGCAGATCGCCGAGAGAACGGATGTGGAGATGCGAGATTTTCGCACTGCGATCAAACAGCTCCTGGATCAATCCACCCAACACCGCTCGTTAGGCCCTCAACAAGAAGCCCCCAATCCGTTCGTCAACTACCTGGCGATGCTGGTTTCTTGATGGAAAGCCGCTCACCTGCCGCACATTGCGACGTTACGCGATACACTGCACGGCCGCGATGGAGAGGATGAACGTCGTGAACAAGGATAGGGCGAGCACCATGCTGACGACGCGACCCTTGTGAGGGTATCTCCGAAACGCCTTGGCGGCCGAATAACGGTAGAGTTCAGCCAACAGTCCTCCGTAGACGGCCGAGGCAAACAGGTAGGCGAACTCGGAATCACCGACGATGGAATACAGGCCCCATCGCGACCCGTCCGAGAGACCGTGAGGGTATCTCCCCAGAAACAAGGAAACGCTGTTTGGGCCATGCGTGTCGACGTTTCTTAGCCATAGATTGTCATGTGCGGAAAACGTTAGTGCTTTGTCGGCGAGCAAGATTAGGTACGGGTTCGTCGGCGTGGCGGCTGGCATGACGAGCCGGGACTTTGACTCTCTATTTCGTAGAATCGCGCAAGCCTGGCTTCGTTGCAACCCATGGTTGCAACCCATGGTTCGCCACTTCTCACTACGGATTTTACGGTTCACCATCCATGCTACAATAGTGGTAGTTTCGTATGGAGAACTAAAATGATCCGAATCGTAGTGCAAGCTGATGTTGCCGAACAGATTCGTCGTTCCGATGGTCAAATCGAATTGGTTGATGACAAAGGCAATCGTGTTGGGGTGGTGCGTCGCCCTCCAACCGAAGCAGAAATCGAATACGCAAAAACCCGCGTCGGTAGTTCGGGCACCAAGTATTCCGTAGATGAATTGATCGCGAAGGTTGAATCGTTGTGAATTACAACGTCGTTCTGTCGTGAGCGTTCGGTGAACCGCATCTTGCCTGAGGCTTGCGTTTTCTCTAGGGGCGTTTGCGCTTGAGCCGTTTGCGGCGGCGGCGTTGGTGTCGCTGGCGTTCTTTGCGACGAATCTCGTCGATCGTCCACTGGTGATCTGGGTTCGCCTGAAGCCAGCGGTCAGGAAGCAGCCCGTCAAGCTCAGCACTGGTCACCGCCTCGTTCGATGCGGCTTGCGCGAACGCATCGCCGCTACGGTGATACGACAACTGGGTGAACAACGACTGCAGCCAGGCGAACGGTTCGACTCCATTGCATAGGGATGCAACCAATCGCCCAGATAGGGCCAGAACTTGCACTCCCGGGCGATCCCGCCTCCCGGATCGAGCATCTTGATCTTCGTGTCGTCGGTATGGATGACGGAGGATTGAAGCAGTAAGTGCTTCATCCGCATCACCAGCGGCAGCGACAATTCGGCCAGAGCCACCAGCCAACCACACAGCGTGCTGCGGCGGATGGTCATCCCCAGACGGGAGTGGATGTCTTCTTGGCGGTAAAGCGGTTGGTGATCACCAAATTTGGAGAGCACGGTATGGGCACACAAGCCCGGTCCCGGCAGGCCCTTTTCGATGGGTTGCGGCGGCTTGTCGGCAATCGCCACGTTTTCTTGGCAACTGCGACAAGCGTATTTGACCCGCTCGTGCTGGATCACTTTCAATCTTGCCGGGATGATCTCCAGTTGTTCGCTGGTCTCGGTGCCGATCTCCTGTCGGGGCTCTCCGCAACAGGGACAAGCTCGCTCGGCTGCAGAGAGTTCATGCCGAACGATTTCACGTTCCAGGTGTTCGGGCAGCTTGCCAACACGGCCGCGTGATTTTCCTTTCCGCTGCCCCTTCGGCGGAGCATCATCGATCAAGTCTTCGTCGGGAGCCCCCTTGCCAAGTTGCTCGGCAAGCTCGCGAAGTTCATCGATGGAAAAGAGCAGCAACTGATCGGGATCGATTCGTTCTTGTCGTGAACCGCGAAGCTGCAGCAACAACCGCTCGATCTGTTTTTCCAGCGAGGTGACCTGGCGATCCTTTTCTTCCAGTGAGAGAGTGAACTGCTGGGTGACCGCATCGTGCTGTGCTTTCGCCGCATCGTGTTGATCGCGAACTTGTTTCAGCTCGTCGTCTTTGCGTTCAAGCTCGTCGTCTTTGCGTTCAAGCTCGTCGTCTTTGCGTTTGACTTCACGCTTGAGTTGTTCGATGAGCAGGTCCTTGGCGTCCATACTGGTGGTACGCGCCAAAGCGAAAATCGTTTCCCCTCAAGAGCAAAAAATATGAAAAAGAAAACACCCGCATCGAACGATCGTTCGATGCGGGTGTGATTGGCCTGAGCAAGCAGTTGGCGGTGTCAACTTGCGAGCGAAAATCGCTTGCGTCGCTTGACGCCCTCGTAGTCGATTCCCCGCAGCAACATCGTCAGTTGGTCGCTGCGGATTTCAACATTGGAGCAGCCCTCTTGTCGGCTTGGCATTTGAAAGGTTCCCTGTTCCAAACGTCGATACCAGATGGCCAAACCGTCTCCGTCCCAGTAGAGGATCTTGAGCTTGTCGCGTCTTCGATTGACGAACAAGAACAAGTGGCCCGAAAGCGGATCCTTTTGGAGCACACTGGTCACGACTGCACAAAGACCATCGAATCCTTTTCGCATATCGGTGGCTCCGATGGCGATGAAGATCCGCGTGTTGGCGTGGAGGCTAATCATGACGCTTGCCCGGTAAAGACATCGATGACGATCCCGCCAGGCAGCCGAATTTTCACGCTCGGCTTGTCGGCGAGAGATTCTGCTTGAGCCGAGACCACAGTGACAGGCACCAGTGGCGTGTCGCCGGCGACGAGTTGGTCACGTTGCCGGAGCTTTCGTCTCCAGGCATAAAAGGAGGGCTGCGAGAGTGACTGCTGTCGACAAAACTCGCTCACGGTCAGTCCACTGTTGTCCTGCTCGGCGAGGGCCAGACGCCAAAATTCTTCTTTTTCCGCAGATCGTTGGTATGCCATACCCAGGCTCCAAGGGTTCGAGGGAAGAAAACCATCGAACCTAAACCACACTGCAAGATGCGGTTCAAGCAACGCTCACGGCCGAAGAGACCCGCAACCGCAAGCTGAACGAAATCCGCGACGAATACGGCAAGACGATCGCCGACATTGCCGAAATGGAACAGCGGTTGATTGGCAAGCCAGTAGCTAAGCGGCCCAAGAGCAAGACCGATGAAAAGCTCGTTGACTTGATTGCGGCGCTGATGCCGGCAGATCGCGCCGTCACGAATGATGATGTGTGCGGTCTGCTGCGGGCTGCCGATCCTGGCCGGCAATTCAACGCTCCCACGATTCGCGCCACGCTTCACCGGTTGGTCACCGAGGGGACGATCAAAAAGATCAGCAACCCTCAGCATGGCCAAAAAGTGCAGTATTGCCTGCCGGATTTCGAGGCTGAGCCGGTGCGACCGCTGGCGGATTGGGCGGAGCAGATTCTGTCCGAATCTAGTGAGCCACTGACGGCCACAGAGATCATGGTGCGGATGACCGAGCAGGGATACGTCATGAAAGCCGCGCCGGCCGACGCTGTGCCACATCTGGCCCAGGCGATAATGAAGGACCGGAAGCGATTTTTGATCGATGACGGCAAGTGGTCGTTGCGATAAGTTAAGGCCCCATCTTTCATCTTGTTGGGCTCAATCCATCAGCAGAAGAAAATGCAGTAGTGGAATGCAAAAACAACCCAGGCCCGAATCATCACCGCTTCTAATGTTTGAGAGTGACCCAAAATCTTCGCGGTTTTTCGTGACCACAAGAGTGTTAGCGCATTCATGCTGCGAAGTAAACTTTTTGACCCCCTTCAATTCCTTTGCTCTCCACGATCTCTTGTACTTGACTTCGACAGGAATGTATCTAGAGGGCGTTACGTGTACAATGAAATCCACCTCAACTTGTGCGCTCGTGCGATAGTAGTCAACAGCAAGTACGCCGTCCCATTTCCTTAGTGCGTTAAACACAAAAGTTTCGGCGTAAAGTCCCAGCACACTATCGTCGTCGAGAACCTCGTCACCAATTCGCAGTACGGCGTTTCTTAACGCCATGTCGATCGGAAAGAATTTTTGACTTCCAGTTCGTACTCTCATTGGCGAGTTGCGAAACTTGTTTGCATGGCGGACTAAGTCTGTCATTTCAAGAAGCGGCAGATACTTGTCGATCTGCCTAACACCGATCCCCAATTCCTGCGATAATTTAGACTTGTTTACTTCTCTCCCGGGTGTTTCCAGCAGCGATATGTAAAACCGCTTCAGTTCTTCAGGTTTCCTTAGCTCTGTTGCAAGGACTAAGTCCTCCATGATGACTTTCTTTACCTGATTGTCGTATAAGTAGTCAATTTTTTGCCCTTTGGATTCGATGTTCCACACTTCGGGGAACCCGCCTTCAACGACGAAAGAATTAAATGTTCGATTGCAAAAATCCCAAAGAGCATCTGATACAGGATTTAATAGAACCTTCTCAACATCCAGATGTTCAGGGTTTCGCGCAAACATCCCTTTCAGTTGTTCGCCTGATCTTGAGATAGCGATTAATTCGTCTGCTACATCGATACATTCTTTCTCCGCTTCATACTGAACATATTCACGAAACGAGAAAGGAAGGAGATGGTAGTCTTTAACTCGCCCTAGAAGACTTTCTCGACTTTTTTTGAAAATCGGGCTTGATGCAGAACCCGAAATCAGGAACTTAAATGGGTAATCAAGATCGTAGTACTTTTTTAGGTATTGCTCCCAGCGATCAAGAGTCTGGATTTCATCGAGCATCAAATAAGCCGTTCCGCCACTTTCCTTGGCGTGTTTGAGCATCATTTGCATAAGCCCCTCGAACATCTCGCCACCGGATGTCTCGCCACGGAATAATGCCGGATCGTCAAAAGAAAAATACGCGATCGCGGACGGCGGTACGTTCTGCTGGTTGATCAGGTGGTGGATGATTTGTTTCTGGATCGTGGACTTGCCAACTCTCCTTGGTCCCGTAATGGAAATCATTTGATTCAGACTTCCGAGGTCATGAAGCAATTGCTCAAAGACGGGTCGCTTGAATTGGGGCAACAAGGATTCCCACGAAAGCGGATCATCCCCTCTCCAGGGGGACCAGGGCATTAGAAGCTGCTCGATGTCCAAAATCTTGCTCCCTACAGGGGTTGAAATTTACATCATTGTAGGGTACAAAATTGACGAGATCAAGTCGCTGTACAAAAAAACCCGGTTTTTGCCGGGTGAAACGAGGCGGAAGGTTGTAGCTGGTGGCGGCTATGATTCCACCCGACCGAATCGTCACGGTTGACGACATTCGGGGACTGATCACTGCCGCCGATCCCGAACGCAGTCCGAACATCCAAACGATCCGCGCCACGCTTCACCGCCTCGTCAAAGAGGGCACGATCAAGAAGGTGAACCACCCCCAGGCAGACCGAAGGGTGGGCTACTGCTTGCCGGAATTTGATGCTGAGCCGGTTCGGCCACTGGCGGATTGGGCGGAAGAAGTTCTGCGCGCAAGTGATCGGCCGCTGACACCCACCGAGATAGCGGTGAGGATGACGGAGATGGGCTATCAGTCGGAGGCAGAGCCCAGAAAGACTGTGGAAGGCGTTAGTCGGGCGATGGAGGGAGACGAGCGGTTTCGGTGCAACGACGAACGGTGGTCACTTTATCTGACCTTGGCAGCTCCGATCGCAGTCAAAGAGCCAAAATAACCCGGAAATCCCCCAAAGTAGGTGCTTGCCGAATATTCCGAATTGGAATACTATTGCGACAATCTGGCGCATAAAGCTTGCCTCCTATTCCGAAAGGGTATATTCTAATGTGGTCAGTGTCACCAGAAGACGAGTATTTACATCGTCGCAAGAAGTGGCCCAAGAAGCACAAGCGCGAACTTGAGGCAGTTCATGACAACTTGGACACGTTTTTGAAGGCTTTGATCGCTGGAGCTTGTCCTATCCAGGCAAAGTTTGGGTTTGTTCACCCAGAACCTCTCGGTGTGCTTGCCATTGATCAGAAAGGTGGAGGGCAGGGCCTCAAGGAGACCCGACTCTACATCTTTCCCGATGTAAACACGCGAACTGTCCGAGTGATTACGCTCGGCGACAAATCAAGCCAAAGCAACGATATTGCTTTGTGTAAGGAGTTCGTTAAATCGCTTCGTGCCGAAACGGACGCGGAGCAACAGAGCCCAGTCACGCCAACCGATGCGCAAGAAACCAATGTCAAATAAGCAAAAGAACTATAGCAGCGTTTCTGAAATGATTCGGGATACTGCCGACACTAACGAAACACTTTCTGCTGATGACTTTGATCGCTGTGTTAACAGCAGGACATTGATCAAGGAGCTAATCGCGCTGCGCACCAGCGCTGGCCTATCGCAAAGTGATGTTGCAAAAAAAATGGATTGCTCCCAAAGTCGAATTTCCAAACTAGAACACAGCCTGGATGACGATCTTGCGCTGGGAGATGTTCGTCAATACATGGCCGCCCTTGATCTCAAAATGCTCGTCGGTGGGAAAAAGAACAGCTGGTCATTAGTTGATGAAATCAAAGTGATGGCGATCGGCATTAAGCGGAAGCTAGAAGAACTAGCGGAGTTAGCAGGTGAGGATGAATCAATCGCGTCTGGAATTGCCTCGTTCTATGCGGAGGCCTTCTTTAACTTCAACAAGATGCTGATCGATAATGCAGGAAGATTGCCATCGAATCCTGAAAACGGCAAGCCTTTTATTACGTTCTACCTTGAAACCGAAGAGCCTGAAAACGGTCCGATCGATGAAAAGGCTTGCTCTCAGCTTACAAGTGACGAGACAGCGTTGGCGTGACGGAGAGCGTCCCGCCTCTCGGCTGAGGCAGCAGCTTTATACACTGCGCTAGGGATTCGTTCACACGGATCGGTTCGACTCCGCCGCTTTCCGCTCACTCTGAGCACCAGTGACCATCCGTGTCACTTCATTCCCCGATGATGCGTGCGCGTTAAAAAATCCTGCACCGCTGCGCCAACAGCGATGCAGGGCTCGTGACACTAGGTGCGCCAACACCCAGAGCCAGTCATCGCAACTGCATTCTAGGTTTGGTGTGCCGTTACCGACAAGCCGAACCCATGATTGCCTCATGCGAACATCTACACAGCAAGAAGAACGGTCGAAACCGAAACGGAAGCCAAAGATACAAGTGCCTCGACTGCGGCGCTGGCTTCTCTGACGACTTCGTTCCGCCCGGACCAATTGGAACCATGCGTGTCGACACCGACCGCGCCATGACGGTTCTAAACATGCTCCTGGAAGGGCTGTCGATTCGATCGGCCGAGCGGCTCACCGGAATGTGCCGCGACACTATCTGTGACTTGATTCTTGTTGCCGGCGATCGATGCCGACAGTTCCACAACCGACGGGTGATCAACGTCACCGTCAACGATCTTCAGATTGATGAACTCTGGTCGTTCGTCAACTGCAAGGCGAAGATCGCCAAGCGAAATGGATACGGCCCCGAACGCGGCGACAGTTGGACGTTCGTTGCCATTGAACGCGAAACGAAACTTGTGCTCGCCCATCACGTTGGCCAGCGTGACTCAAAAAGTGCTGATCAATTCATGGCGAAGGTTCGGCACGCAGTCAATGATGATCACCGCTACCAAGTGACCACGGACGGCCTACAAGCCTATCAGTATTCCGTCCCATTTGGTCTGGGCTCGAACATCGACTATGGGATGCTGATCAAGTCCTACGCGGCCCAACAGGAAGTCACTCGCTACAGCCCGGCTCAAATAATACGTGCCGAGAAAGTGCCGCAGTTCGGCCAGCCCGACCACCCACGAATCTGTACTTCCCATATCGAGAGGTTCAACCTAACGATGCGGATGCAGCTGCGAAGGTTCACCCGACTGACCAATGCGTTTTCCAAGTCTCTGCAACATCACTGTGCCATGCAATCGTTGATGTTCACGTGGTACAACTGGTGCCGCCGCCACTCGACGATCAAGCAAACTCCAGCGATGGCAAGCGGCTTGGCGGATCGGCCCTGGAAGCTTCGCGAAGTTCTGGAGGGCTGATCAATGGACCACTTGGAACACCTGCTAAATCTTGCGGAGAAAGGCAGTCACCCCGCGGCGTCATCCGGTGAACGACGGGCAAGAGCGATCGTTGAGTGTTTGCTTGAAAACGTCCTTGGACTGGATGCTAGTGCGACCGCCGGAATCGAGGAACTGATCGTGTTGATACAGACTCAACCGATGGCTGGCCGTGATCAGATCAGGGAAATCGTCGGTATCGACTGACGATTTTTAGTGGAAAATTTTTGCGCCTCGTGATTCGCGGGGCGCGGACGAAGGGGTAAAATTTTTCGGCCCCGCACTTCGTCTGCCACTACCCGAAAGGCGAGCCAACTCCGGTTCACCGATTTGTTATGCCGTTATTGCATTAGCACACTTGATTATCGATACCAGAAACCGTCGCTGAATGAAACTCGTAGGACGGCATCTCCGTCTTTACTTGCGTGTGCCATGAAATCTCGGAGTTTCTCGAATTCTGGCCGCAAGCCGTGGTGCCAGCCAGGCATCATATCGTGGTTGTTTTCCGCTACGCGTTCGAGGTTCTCCCATGACTCCTTCCGGAGTGCATCGGCGAGATTTGATACCTGTTGACAGGTCAACAAGTGAAGATCGTGACTCCCATCGCCAGTCTTGATGAGCGTCCCACCGATAGTCAGATCCCAGAACTTGGCATCGGGATTCGGCACTTCCCCGGGCGTTAGGAGATAATGGAGCTGTGTCACAACATCCACGGTGTCGATCGTGCCTTTCAACGAAATGTGAATGTACCTCAGAGAAGGCATCAATCATTCTCCGACGGGAACGGTCACGACCACTACGGCATAACTTGAGTATATGCGGTTCCAACCGGGGACAAGACCATATCGCCAGTATTATTGCCGGTTGCCGGATTCTTATTTCCAGACTTATCCCCGGTTCACGAAGTTTTCTCAATTTCTTCGTCCGTTGCCTGACCCGTCCGCCAGATAGTATGCAAAGATTCATGTTCGACGCCGACACGAACTTGGGGCATCGAAATGGGGCGTTCTCAGAGACAAGAGAGACTCTCTCCTCTCGACTGGGCCAAGATCTGGCAATCCAAGCTGGCGAGATTTCACAACATCCCCGCCAAAAGACGTTGGATCTTTGGTTCCAAGCGTGTCATTGCCTTTCTGATTCAACAGAAGAAGGCAGGTGCTCCGGCCTGGAAGCGACTGAAGATTGCCGAGGCGATCTCTCTTTTCAATGCCGAATTTTTAGACAATCAGGCTTGGGCGAAGCAACATTGTTGGGCCATTGGCCCGAAGAACGAGCCCAGATTTCTTCCCCTATTCCCGTGCTTGGATAGCTCACGATTCGCGTGCCTGCACCCGAGCCAGGACGCAACGCCCTTGCAATCTCGCCCCGTTCAACTCCCATCGGGAAGTCCTCACGCCTCGGCCGGTTGCTTTCGCAGGTCGAGCCATTCGCTGTGGAAGGTTCCTTCCTTGTCGACTCGGCGGTAGGTGTGGGCGCCGAAGTAGTCGCGTTGGGCTTGCAGTAGGTTGGCCGGCAGGCGGGCAAGCCGATAGCCGTCGTAGTAGTTGAGTGCGGCGCTGAATGCGGGCACGGGAATGCCCAACAGCGATGCCGCGGCCACCACCGCTCGCCACGACTCCTGCGCGTTTTCGACCGCCTGCTCAAAGAACGGATTGAGAAGCAGGTTTTCGAGATTCGGTTGCTCGTCAAACGCTTCCTTGATGCGGTCGAGGAACTGGGCGCGAATGATGCAGCCGCCGCGCCACAGTAGCGCCGAATTGCCGTAGTCCAGATCCCAATCGTGTTCGGCCGAGGCGGCCTGCAGCTGCACGAATCCCTGGGCGTAGCTGACGATCTTGGAAGCGTAGAGCGCCTGGCGAACCGCTTCGATGAACGCCGCCCGATTCCCGACCAGCTGTTTGGCCACGGCGGTGAACTGCGGGTTGGACGAATCGGCGGGGCCGTTGAGCTTTTCGCTGGCCCGCACCCGAGCCTCTTTCTGGGCCGAGAGTCCGCGGGCAAAAACGGCGGTGGTCACCAAAGTGCTGGGGACGCCCAAGTCCAAAGCAAGCTGGCTCATCCATTTGCCCGTTCCCTTGGCTCCCGCCACATCCAGAATCTTGTCGACCAAATGTCCCTGGCCACCCTGGTCGTCTTTGACGCTGAAGATATCCCGCGTGATCTCGATCAAATAACTCTGCAAGTCACCCTGATTCCAGGTCTCAAACACCTCGTAGAGTTCGTCGTTGTCGAGCCCACCGAGTTCATGAAGCAGCTGGTAGGCTTCACAGATCAGCTGCATGTCGCCGTATTCGATGCCGTTGTGAACCATTTTGACGTAGTGACCGGCACCGCGCGCTCCGACCCATTCGCAGCAGGGAATGTCGTCATTGGGGCCGACCTTGGCGGCGATCGCTTGAAACATCTCTTTGACGTGTGGCCAGGCTTCCTTGCTGCCACCGGGCATCAAGCTGGGCCCTTTCAAAGCTCCCTCTTCGCCGCCAGAAACCCCGCAACCGACAAACAACAACCCGGCCTCTTCGACCGTTTTGGTGCGGCGTTCGGTATCGACGTAATGCGTGTTGCCACCATCGATGATGATGTCACCCGGCTCGCACAGCGGGATCAACGAATCGATGATCGCGTCGACCGCCGGTCCAGCCTTCACCAACATCATCAGTTTCCGAGGACGCTTGACCGATCTGACAAATTCCTCGATCGAATGGGTTCCGACGAAATTTTTGCCGGCGGCGCGTCCCTGAATCAGTTCATCCACTTTCTCGGTGGTGCGGTTGTAGACCGCCACTTTGTAGCCGCGACTCTCGACGTTCAACGCCAAGTTTTCGCCCATGACCGCCAAACCAATCAGCCCAAAATCGCAGTCGCCGCTCATCAAATATTCCCGAAGTTGAGGGGGGTTTTTCGAATTCTTCTATCAAGGGTCGGATTCTAGGCTCTGGACTGAAAACGAAAAGGGCGGGGGAAAGAGTCGGCGATTTCTCCGAAATCGCTGCGACCGTGGGTCGTCCTTCCGAGAAAGGCAGCCAGTCCGGAAAAGTGATCGGCCGGTAGGTGAACAGCCGGTTCGGAGAACAGGCCGACGACGGGGGAACTTGCGACCGTATCCCCTCTTTCGAGTGGGTTGTTCGTCTTGATCGGAATAACCGAAACAGATTTGGCGATTCTGGGCTGACGGGCGGGTAGTTTGTTGCTGAAACGGGCTGAGCCGATTATCGTCAGGGGGTGCACCTGCGCAGAAGCTGCGCGGACCTTTTCCATCGTTTCCAGCCACCTTTGGCCGACCCATGAGCAAAATCTTTCGGTTCAGTGCCCTCCTTCTCCTGTGCGGGATTTCGCTTGCCCTTTCTCCAGCTGCCTTCGCTCAAGACAACGGCGGAGACACCAATATCTTTGCCGACCCGATTGCCGGAGTCGATGTGGATGCCAAGGGCGTGTTGAAAGTTCGGCAGTTTGACCCGCGAGTCGCCCAACAGCGTTTGGCCGCGGCGCGTCAGCAACGCGGTAACGACTTGATGCGTCCCAGCAAGCTGAGAAAGATTTCGCTGCATCGATTGGAAGCTGCGATCGGGCAGCGCGTCGACGCTGGACTTTCTCCCAGTGAGGAGATGAAAGCGCTGGCCGGATTGACGTCGGTTCAATACGTCTTTTTCTATCCCCAGACTCGTGACATCGTGATCGCCGGACCTGCCGAGGGTTTTGTTGCCGATCCGACCGACCGATTTGTCGGCATGCAAAGCGGGCGCCCGGTGGTGTTGTTGGAGGACCTGGTGACCGCGCTGAGAGCTTACGCTCCCGGTGCCCGTCCGACACCGATCATCAGCGTGTCGATCGACCCGACTCCGGAAGGGCTGAAGCAAATGCAACAGTTCCTGGCATCGGTACGCGGTCGTGTTCGTCCCAGTGACGCGAGAAGGTTGGCGACGGGGTTGAAAGAGAACCTCGGTTTGCAAACGGTCACCATCAAAGGCATTCCAACCTCCACCCACTTCGCTCGCGTGTTGGTGGAAGCCGATTATCGAATGAAGCTGATCGGAATCGGCCTGGAACAGCTGCCCATCCGAATGCAGAGCTATGTCGATCGAGCCAACCCCAATGCGGTGGCCGCCAACGCGATGGAACGCTGGTACTTCCAACCGAATTACGACGGCATCGCTGTCAGCGAAGACGGGCTGGCGATGAAGATCAATGAGCGGGGAGTTCAGTTGGTCGGCGCGAACGAACGAGTCGCGGGCGGAAAGCGGATCGCCGGCGGCCGAGTGAACAAGGCGAGCCAGGCGTTTTGTCAGGATTTCACCAAGAATTATCCGCTGATCGCTGAGCGAGTGCGAATCTATGCCGAGCTTGGTCAGTTGATCGACGTTGCCATTGCCGCCGCCTACATCCAAGAACGTGACTTCTATGGACAAGCCGGCTGGTCGATGCCGATCTTGTTGGACGAGTCGAAGGTTTCGGTCGAGACCTACACCACACCAGAAAAGGTGGAAACGGCAGTCAACGCCATTTGGCGAGGCAACACGCTGATGACTCCTCTGGGCGGAGGCGTTCACATGCAGCCTCGCATCGCGCTGGGCAGCGATCGGTTGGACGTCGATCGCAAAGGCGAAAATCTGAAAGCCAAGCAGGCAGCCGGCCCCCAAGGCTTGGAAGCCGGCCAGTGGTGGTGGGATTGATCTCGTAGGACAGCCTGAGAGCGTGCTTCAAACTGCCGCTGGCGGCAGTTGATGTAGGCCGACTTGTCCCCAAGTCAGCGAGTACAGGATCGCCGACTTGGGACAAGCCGGCCTACATGGTTCTGGGCTACTTTTCGATGACCCAAATGTTTCGGAAGACAACCGGGTTACCGTGGTCTTGCAGGAACAGCGAATCGGGCTGAGGACCTTCGGCGTGGTAACCGGGCGTGCCGTGAGTCAGTTCGATGTCGTCGTGAATCACCACGCCGTTGTGCTTGATCGTCACTCGGGCATTCTTGGTTTTCTTTCCTGAATCGTCGTACCTCGCCGCGGTAAAATCGATGTCGTAGGTTTGCCACGACAACGGCGGAAAGCACATGTTCACCGCCGGTTCGGAGATCGAGTAGATGCCGCCACATTCGTTGTTCTTGCCTTCCAGGCCAAACGAATCGAGCACCTGGCATTCGTAGCGTCCTTGGATATAGACCCCGCTATTGCCGCGTCCCTGGCCACGAGCAGTGGGCATGAAGGGCGTACGAAACTCGACATGAAGTTGGTGATCGCCAAATTTCTTCTTGCTGGCGCAGTTGGTGGCGCCCAACCACTTTTCGTTCACCAGCTTGCCACCCTCGAAGGCGTCGGTCGATTTTCCGTCGAACAACACCATCGCACCCTCGGGCGGTTTGGCGCCCAGAGTGGGGCTCTTTCGCTGGACTTTCTTCAGCGTTCCAACCGTTTCTCCGTTGACAATGACATCCAGTTTTCCGTCGGCGATTTCGATATCAGCTTCTTCCGCTACCGTAGAAATCTTGCCGTCGACCGCGGTCGATTCCAGATGATGCACTTCGCCGTCACCATTCCAACCGTCACCGGGCAGGCCGCCGTGGTAGCCGACGATCTCAAACTTACCGTCTCCTAGCGCGATCACTTGGGCTCCGAAAGCTTTGTCGCCATCTCTCGTTCTTGCCGTTCCCTGGTATTCACCTTGCAGAGCGAAATCGGGCCCCGCAGACTTGGCATCCGTAAAAGCGGTTTTGCTCGGATCGGCGGCTATGGCAAATGGTGAACCGGCAAGCAACAATGCGATGGTCAGGTTTCGTATCGAGTCACGTTTCATCATGCCCTCTTTCAGTGGTAGGAAAAACGGAAAGTCGTTGTCAGTACATCGTCGGCCGGTTTATCGTCGGCCGGTTCTCCGAACCGGCAACGTTCGTTGCGATTTCGGAGAAATCGCCGACAGTCTAGTTCGTTGCGATTTCGGAGAAATCGCCGACAGTCTAGTTCGCAGCGATTTCGGAGAAATCACCGACGTTTAGCGGCTCACCAAGCTCTTCAGCTCTTCACCGGTCATGCGGAAAGCGGCCTCGTGGGGACAGGCGTGGACGCAGCTGGGGCCGCCCGCATCCCGGCACAGATCGCACGTCGTTGCCCGCTGCTGCACCACCGCTTTGGGGCCACCGTTTTTGACAGGGAACCCGTGCATGTTGATGTTTCCGTAGGGACACTGATTGGCACACAACCCGCAACCGATGCAGTAATCCTCGATTTCGATTTCTTTGGAATCGCCGTCGCGGTGGATCGCATCGACGGGGCAACCGACCAGGCACAGCGGGTCCAAACACGAACGACAACTGCTGGCCACCAGATACTTGTCGAATCGCAATCCCTCGCGAACCAGCCGCGTGACACCGTCGTCGTGGGCATCGGCGCACGCTTTGGTGCATTCATCACAGCGGGTGCACCGTTCCAGGTCCAACACCAGCAAGCTCTGGGCCATGTAAAGGCCTTGCTCCAGAAAACTGTCCGCTTCGATCACTTGCAGTCGCGACTGCGCCTCGCGATCCTTTTCTAGTATCTTGCGGGCGGCACCGACCATTTCGCTGCGGATCTGCGGATACTGCTGAAGCAGATCGCGAAAATCGCTGCCGTCGATCCGATAGAGTTCGACGTGATCCAAAGCCGAACAAGTGGCAGTACGCCTGCCGCGATTCGCTTCGCCGCCAATCTGTGTATCCAGCTGATCATCAATCCCGCTCAACAAACCGATCTCGCCAAAACCGCTGCCTGGTCCCAGGTAGTTCAGCACCCGTTCGTTTTGACCGTAACTTTGCGTGACCTTCACCGACCCCAATTTGATCACGTAATAGGCATCGGCAACTTCGCCCTGTTTGAAGATCGGCTGTGCCGGATCGACCAGGGAATACGAAGCCTTGTCGGTCAAAAACTTGGCAGCTTGTTCTTTGAGTTGATCGTCGAGCGAATCGAACAGCGGCAACGATGAAAGTTGCCCTTGCAATGCCCGCTGCCGATACAGCCGGTCCAAGATCTCGCGGCTGACCTGATTGCGCTGCAACATGTACAGCACGTTGCGGCGAATTTCCAAGACGTGGGAAGGTTTGGTCGCCACAACGGTCGCCGACCGCACGCCGCGGTTCATGCAAGTCATTTCGCCCAGGATCACGTCGCTGGCATCCCGCAACATCGGTTTGCCACTTTCGTAACGCACTTCGCCCACGTCGCCGAGGGTCGGTTTTCTGCTGCCGGCATCCTCGCGAACGGTATCGATCCGTCCGAACCACTTTCCGAACCACCCGCCGGAACGTTTGTTTTTCAACTTGCCTCGTTCGACATCAAACTTGATCTCGAATTCACCTTCCAAAATGATGAACGCCGTCGCGCCGTATTCACCTTGCCGGCACAGTTCGTTGTCGGGCTGAAGTTTGCGGCGCACGACCGCTGCACCGTTGAACTGCAAAAACTTGTAGGGAATGTCTTTGAACAGATCGTACTTGATCAGCTCGTCCGCCTTGACGATGTCGCCATCCTTTCGTTCGTGTTTCAGTTCGTCTTCGACACGCTTGACCTGGGCATCGATGAATTTTTTTTGAAACTCCAGGGCGCCCGTGGGGCAGCTGACGGCGCACTCGCCGCAGGAGACACAAGTGCTTTCTTCCATTGTGTTGTCGAGGTCGAACACGATCCGCGACTGGTACCCTTTTCCGCCGCGGCCGATGACGTTGTTTCCCTTGATCCAGTTGCAGCCGCGCTGGCAGCGACCGCAAAGGATGCATTGGTCGTGATCGACGTCGATCATGTGACTGCTGGAATCATGCCCCCGCTGGACCGGCAGTGGTGAAAAGCGTTTTTCGTCGGCGCTAAGCCGCTTGGCGATCTTGGTCAGTTCGTTGCCGAGCGTCTCCTTTCCCTCTGGGGGTCGGTGATCGGCCATCAACAGTTCGACCACCGTGCGGCTGGCATTCTTGACCCGTGTGGCCGCCTTGGCATCGTTGCTGTTGATCGTGTGAACGATCATGCCATCCTTGACCGCTTGTTTGCAGGAGGGAACCAACTTGCTGCGGATCGAACCGTCGCGGCCTTCCTCCAACAGTTCAACGACACAGACTCGGCAGACGCCCACTGGCGGCAAATGTTCGCGATGACACAGCGCGGGAATCGGATGTTGCTGCCCCGGTTTTTTGACAAACGCTTTGTAGGCCGCGTCATAGATCGTCGTCGGGCGCGGAATCGGCTTGCCCTCTTCGTCCTGTTTGATGTTGCCCTGGGCATCACATTCGGGAACCGCTTGATTGACGTTCACTTCGACGCCGTCGATCTTGAGCGTCACCGTTTTCTCTAATTCGTCGGCGGTCGCCTTTTCGACACGAATCAGCTGGCCGTCGACGTCGCGTGCAAAGAGACCTTCGTCGTCGGGCCTGACAACTTCAGTATCGACGTCGAAATTGACGATGGGGTCGGAAGCGTTGCTCATCGTAGGGAGGCTCCTGCCGTCTATGCACCACAAGCCTTACGGGCCAGCTCGGGGAAATACTTCAAAAAACTACTAAAAGGACTGCTGGCGACCGCCCCCAGACCGCAGATGCTTGTCCCTTCCATGACTTTGCTCAGCTGCGCGGCGGTCTCACCGAATGTTCCCAATTCTTGCAACGTCACCTCGCCGGCCAACAGACGCTCGCCCATTTCGGTGATCTTTTGCGAACCGATTCGACAGGGAACACATTTGCCGCACGATTCGTTGCGATAGAACCTGCTGTTGGCGACCGCTTCGGCAAGCACGTCACATCCTTCGCCGTAAACCACCATGCCAGCACCGACCATGTAGCCGACGGCGCGAGAGACATTGATATCCAGGGGCAAATCGCGGACATCGATCTCGGTGATCCCTTCGGGGACGTTCTTTTCGACAAACCGCTTTTTCAGATGCTGAACTGGAATCTTCGCCGGCAACAGGCCGCCCGAAGGACCGCTGAGCGCCACGGCGACGATCTTTTTTCCGCCGGCCATGCCGCCGCAGCGTTTGTCGATCAATTCGCCCAGAGTGATTCCGGTTTCGACTTCGTACACACCTGGTTCGGCCACGTCGCCGCTGATCGAAAACAGTCGTTTTCCTTTCATCTTCTCCTGGCTACCGGTGGCCAGCATTCCTTCGCGACGTCCCTGCTTGGCAAACCACTCCCCGCCATCCTTCAAAATGGTCGGTGCCCAGGCAAAGGTTTCGACGTTGGAAAGCAGCGTCGGCAGGTCGTTCAGTCCGTTGGTCATCAGCTCCGGCGGACGAATACGAGGCTCGGCCCGCTTGTCTTCCATCGCTTCGATCAGGGCAGTCTGTTCACCGCAGATGTATCCACCGGGGCTTTCGTAGACCGCCAACTGGAACGAACGACCGCTATCGAAAATATTGTTGCCGCAGGCCCCCAGCGATTCGGCGCGTTTGATTTCCTCGCGGCATTTCTTGATCTGTTCGGGATATTCGTGGCGAACGTAGATCCAACCTTCGGTCGCCCCAGTCACCAGCGCCGCCAAGATCATTCCTTCGATCGTGGTGTGTGGCGCAGCGAGCAGGATATCGCGATCTTTGAAAGTTCCCGGCTCACTTTCGTCCGCATTGCAGACCACGTACTTGGTACCCGACTTCTTGGACTCGGCCCGCATCACGTCGCCCCATTTGCGATAGGCCCGGCCGCCGGCACCGCCCATTCCCAGCAGGTTGGCAAACTCGAGTGCTTCGAGCACCTTTTGGGAATCCATCCCTTCCTGGACGAAACGCTTCACCACGGTGTACTTCGCCTCGGCACCTTCGTAGGTGTCCATTTCCCAATTGCCGACATGCGTCGCGGCGTGATCGGTGTCGGTATCGTACTTTGGTTCGCGGCCGTTCATCATCGCATCGATGGCCTCTTGAAGGCCCTGCGGGTCCGTTGCGGCCAGCAGCCTTTCTTCTTCCGTCACGCCGGGAGCGTGAACCATGGCGGCCGGCGGGCGATCGCAACGTCCCAAACAAGAAACTCCGCAAACGCGAACTTGATCTCCATACTTATCGGCGGCCCACTTGCCGACCTTTTCCGCGGTCTCCACGCTGCCGCGGAGGTGGCAGCTCATGTCTCGACAAACATGAACTTCTGCCTTGGGCGGCGGTTCGGTGGTGAAATGGGGAAAGAAAGTAACCAGCGCCTCGACGCGATGCATCGGCACGTCAAACTCTTCCGCGACCGCCTTCAGGTCGGGCGGTGTGAGGTAGCCGCCGCGGGCCTTCTGACGTTTTTTCAGTGCGGGGATGATTACTAGGCTCATGATCGTTTCATCAAGTAGGGCCGAGGCCGGCAACTATTCCGTGATTTCGAGAAGTTTCTTGGTGAAAGCGGCGGCTGCGTCGTGGTCGAAGTTCGACGGCGAATGGAATCCTTGGTCGAACTGCAACAGCGGTTGCACGTTACCAAGGAGCGCGTCGTGCATTTTCCGGTACCGGTCACTTTCGTCGCCGCCGGAACCAGAAAGCTGACGAAGCGCCGCTTCGACATCCAAGTAAACGATGGCGGCTTCGTTCCAACTTCGCGGCGGGCGTTCTTTCGGCGGCTGCCTTTCGGGAGGCTGGCTGAGCATCGCGCGAGCGGCTTGCAAAAACGCAGCCGCGTCCACGTCGGTGGTGGTTGCGCGCTGCCGAGCTTCTTCCAGGTAGTCGTTGGCAAGTTTTTGGCCGCCTTGGGCAAGCGCGGCTGGATCGATCTGATTGGGCGAAAGAGCTCGCAACGCCTTTTCGCTCAATTTCTTCTCGCCCACCGAGTGCCAGGCGTTCCAGATCGGAAGACCACTGCTGACTTGCAGTTCCGGCCCCGGCTGGCTCGTAGGCAAGAGATACTGATCCATCGACAGCACCTGGTGACAGGCGTAGCAGTCGTAGTCGGACAATTCGGGCCAGGGAACCTTTCGCTGCGACCAATCCAGACTCGATTCCTTTTGATGGTCAGCCGCTCTTTCGGCAGCTAGTTTAGCGGCAGCTGCCAACGTCAAAGCGCGGCCCGCTTTACGGGTGCGAACGAATGATTCGTAAAAATCAAGCGTGCCCTTTTTCTTCGCCCAATGCCTTGGCAAAGCAGCGTCGTAGTGCAGCAGATCGAACCGCAGCAGCGGGTGACCGGCCGCGATCAAATCATGGTTCATGTCGCGCACCAAGCCGTCAGCGGTCCGCGAACCGACATGACACCGCACGCAACCCGACGCTCGACCGAGAATCGATTCGGTATCGAGCATGCCGACCGCTTTCTTCTGGGCAACAATCTCCGATTGCGCCACATGCGGCTCGGAAGCTTCAGAGACCGCGAAATCGGGCGCGTAGTGCTGGTGCAACCACTTTTCGGAATCGCCGTGACACGATTGGCACGAAACGCCCTGACGCAAAAGCAACGGATCGATCGGTCGATTCTGCACCTCGCAATCGCTCTGCGTCACCGAAGCATGACAACTGATGCATCGGCGGCGAAGCAAGTTGTCACGGTCGACAGTCCAGCTCTCATCGCCATCAACGCGTTTTTGAGCAATCGACGGATCGAGTGAAAAAACGATCGCATTGGACAAATCGTTGTGCAGCACCAATCCGGCTTGGGCATGCGGATCTCTGTCGGCCCACAGCGTCCACGCGAAGCTCCAATGTTCACCGCGATCGATCACTCCGCCGTGACAGGTCGACGAGGCACAGGAAGCGCGTTCCAAAGCGATCGTAGCGGCCGGTTGCGGTGGTTGCGCGGTCGCGCAAAGCGAAGCGCAATAAGCGAAAACACCGATCGTTGCTTGGACGATCGATCGGCTGGCAGTAGCGATCCTGCTGCTGCCCCCGCTAACCGATCCTCGCGCCGCATCCGCCCTCATTGCGTCGCCTCCGCCGGCGTGGTGTGATACCGATGACACAGAACGCAGCTATCGGAAGCCCACTGGGTATGTCCGCCGTGTGTTGCCAGGTCCTTGTTCTCCGGCAGCGCATCGGCCGCCCGATGACAATCGGTGCATGTTTCGACGCCGCCGATCATCAACGTTTGATGATCCTTGGGGTCGTCCAGGGGATCCCCTTTTCCAACTTGCTGGTGGCAATGAACGCAAGCGACCGCCGGGTGTGCCGCATGGTCATAGATACCGTGGACAAGCCAACGGTCGGGAACCATCGGCGAGCCCGATTCTCGGACCTTGGTGATCGCCGCGTCGGTGGTCAGGTCATCCACGTGGCAAGTACTGCATTGCTTCTCGAGCGCCAACCGCAAAGTCGGTTTATCGTTTCCATCCAACCACTGCCTGGCCAGCGTCAAACTTGTCAATTCGCCCGATGGTTCATCGGGAACGTCCGAGCTGTCGGGAACTTCCGCTTGAGGGCCGATTTTTAGCGGATTACCAATTTCGTTTTGCTTTTTGATCAACAACCGAGTGGCGATCCAACGATCGACCTCGGACCAGGGAGCGGCGTGGGGAATCGGCAGCGTTCCTTCGACCCGGCCGGCCGGGTTGGCCTGGTGACAGGCGGAACAGTGCCGGTCAAACGAAATGGGCTGCATGTACTTGCCCAGTTCGCTGGCCGAAGCAAGGGAACCTGTGCTGCCAGAAGCCGCCCCATCAAGCTGGTGGCAGCTGTCACAATCGAGCACCACAAATCCATTTTCATTGGCACGATAAAAGGGCCGCAATTCCGGATCGATTCGGTCCAATTTCATCGCGTCTTTTCCCGCTTCGCCGTGCCGGGATTGTCCCGGCAGCAGGTGCTGAGCGTGATCGAACTTGATGCGTCCGGTATCCCCAGCTGCCAGCGACAGAAAGTCACCGTGTCCTGACTTGGAAAAGGCGGTGATGCTGGTCTGCTGCTTCTGCACCACCTGTTTCGATCCGTCACAGACCTCCGACAACTTTTCGTGACAGACAACGCAGCTGTCATTGGCGACGTGGGTCAGATCAAAACTGCGGCCCTGATGATCGGCGTGGCACAGCGCGCAGTTTTCATCGACCAGATGCCAATCCCCCACCATCTTGTCCTTGTAGTGGTTGTCGATCGGATGGGAACCCTGGTGGCAGGCAGTGCACTTGGTGAAAGTGTTTTGCACCGACTTGGCGTGATTGACGTCCAACAGGGGCGGGATCGACAGCTCGCGGACCGAATCCTTGGCGATCGGAGTGAGCGCCGTGTGACAACTGGAACAATCTTGTTCGAAATGCGCGTGCGCCTCGGCAATCGGGGCCGGATTGGCAACGCTGCCATGAGTCGACGAGTAGACGATCGCGGCGATTCCAAACACCGCAGCCACCCCGGAGAGCGCAACTTTCGAATGTGCCAGACCACCGCGCTGGCGGTAGTAGTCCAATTCAATTCGCTGCGATCTCTGCTTTCCCGTTTCTACCGGAGGCATGAAAACTCAACTTTCTTGGCGGTTTACCAATACTTCAAGGCTGTCCAAACATGTGCCACCAACAATCCGGTGACCGCAACCGACAATCCGATATGAACCGGCAGCCAGCAGTGCATAATTCGATGCACCGTTTGCTGTGTATCAAACTGCCGGCGCTGGTGACACATTTGTTCGAGCATATCGATCACATCGGCGCTTCCCTCCGTGCAGACGCTACGAAGTTTCTGGAACCACCTGGCCGCTTTCTGCGGATCCGATACCGGCGAAGCGACCGCGGCGCCGCTTCTCAAAAACGGCTCGATCTCCCCAAACGCGGTCCACAGTGGCTGTCGGTCTTGAGGCGATTTGTCGATCCGGCGTGTTTGTGCGGTTCGGCCGACCGTCCGGCCAACGTTTCGCTGGGCACCGACGATGATCGGACCAGCGCCGACGAGTTCCAATTCGGTATCGACCGCCAATTCGTCTTTGGCTTGCGATCCACACACCGCGACCAACATTCGCCTGGCGTCTTCGACCGTCACTTCCGAAACATGATCGATCTGGCCATAGATCGTCTCGGACGGCAGGTGTCGCAACATCCATCGCGGCACGATGTTTTGCACGATCCAGCCATACACGCCGCTGAGGATCGTGAGCACAAACAGGATCAAAAAAGTAGCAGGCAACCAGCCGCCCAGCACCATGCCGCTATGAGCGATCGCCAATGGCAGCGAGGCGATTCCCAACCAGAGGTGGGCGGCCATCCAAACCTTCGCGGGGCCAAGGATTTTGAGCCGCCGAAGCCACTTCTTGGGACTCAGCAGCATTTCAAAAACGATGATCAACCCGGCGGCGACTCCACAGGTCAACCCCGCCGCGCTGCCGCCGCTAAGCCAATGACCCGCTGCCGTCGAGGCCGACACGTACCATCCAACCAGCGCTGCGGTCGCAACAAGGATGGGAACACCAATGAAAAGATGGAGCTTGGTCGACTGCAACAACAACACGGTAACATCACTTCAATTGCGATCTGGCATGTGGAATGGGCACAACACCTGAAAAACCTTGATGGTACCAACCACGCGAGCGTCAATGTTTAGTGTTCCCGGCTGGCGAAGTCAAATTAACAACACAATCGTCACAATCGATACAGTTCACCGTCCGGTATGAATCCCGCCGCTGTCGCGCGGCAATGAGTTTGCTGGTCGGGATGGCCGTATTGGCACCGTAAAAAACCAGCTTCGCGAACCGGTGGGAAAAGGAACGGATAATCTAGCTGCGTGGACGATAGCGACTATCGTGGGGGGCGATCGGGGTTGTCCGCTGTATCCTATCGCTTCCCGTCTCACCCCGAGCCGTGTGATGTCGACATTAACCGTTCGATTGAATTGTCTGTATCGTTGTACAGTCGTGCTGGCCCTGTTGTGGTCGCCGGCTGCCTGGCAAGCTGCGCTGGGACAGGAACAGATTCCGTCGCCCCGGCCGACGATCGATCCTCACGCATCGGACCCGTTCTCCGATGAAGCCAGCCCTGGCGATGTCTCGGCTGCCATCATCCATGCTCTTCCGATGGTCACCGCCGGGACTCTGGATCGGATGCACGCGCCGCTGCTGAGGCGTGATTTGCGGATCACCGGCGCGCAATCGTGCGCGGTATCGAATTGCCATGGCGGCCCGCGCCCCGGAGTCGCCCAGCCGTGGGCTCGCCGCGGTTCGGAATACCAGCTGTGGAAAGAGAACGATCCGCACGCACGATCGTGGCGAACGATTTGCAGTGACGAAAGCGTCCAGATGATGCGTCGTCTGAAAATCATGGACGGCAACCAGATCGTTGACCAACAAGGTTTTGACAATTGCCTTGCTTGCCACAACACGACGATGCGATTCGACGAACCACGGACCATGGTCGATCGTCGCGAAGGAGTCGGCTGCGAGGCATGCCACGGTCCGGCCGGGCAGTGGGGCAGCGAGCATTTTCAATATCACTGGTCGCCCCACCTGGCCAACCAGCAGGGCTTTGTCAACGCCGGCGATCTGTACTCGCGGGCTCGCATGTGCGCCTCGTGCCACGTCGGCGACAAGGATCGTGACATGAATCACGATATCATCGCCGCCGGGCACCCAACGCTTCGATACGAACTGGCAACCTTCCATGCCTGGCAACCCAAACATTGGCGCGATCCGGAAGCGGCCGACAACGGTTTCTACGAAGCCCAACTTTGGCTTGCTGGCCAGGTGGCTGCCACCGATGCGTCACTAGCGCTGCTGGAGACTCGCGCCGCAAACGCTCACTCGGTCAGCGAGTGGCCGGAGTTTGCCGCTTACAACTGTGCCTCCTGCCACCACAACCTGGGGCTCGACAACGACCGTGATCCGATCGATCCGACTCGTCAGGCAACGGCGATGTATTCGCAGTGGAACGACGCGGGTTTGCGATGGCTGATCGATTATCGGCAACAATCAGGTCAGGGCTCGGAGGAGGATTCGCAGCTGATCGCCGCGCTGGACGAGGTCAAGCGGGCGATGGAAACCCGCCCCCAACCGGACCAATCCGACGTGATGGTCGCATCGGGCCACGCCAGGCGAATGTTGGCCACTTGGATGGACGGTGGCGCCGGCGGGCTGGAAAAGAGCCTCTTTCGCAGCGATCGGCTGGCCGCCGTTGTCGCCTCGGCCGCCGGTAAACCGAGCACCTTCGGGTCTTGGGAGTCAACTGTACAGTTCTATCTAGCAGCGGTCGCGGCAAGGGAAAGTTGGCCGGGCGGATGGAACGGTCCGCTTCGCGATGTTGCCGATCGGTTGCGATACGGGCTCCGTTACCCCGAAATGATCGACATCAGCCGGTTTGCCAAGCGAGAAACGGGAAGCGGTCCGACCGCCAGCCGCCACCAGGCAACATTGTTGGGTGTCGAACTGGCCGGTTGGCTGGGCCCGGTCACCTGGCAGCCGGAAGCGATCCAAGCGGACGATGATCCCGCCGAAGTGGACCGCCGACTGCAAGAATTGTTCAACGAAATCAACGGCCGCTGGCAGCAGCGCCGCCAACAACTGCAAGCCGAAGCCGACGCAAATGTCCAGCCGCAGGCTCCACCGCGACGGCCCAAAACCGCCGACGAGTTGCTTGAGCAACGACGGCAGGACGGCAATACTAACGGCGACGCTGACACCGACGAAGCACCATAAATCAGATTCGAAGTGTGATCTGGGGACGTACGATGGGACTGATATCGCGACGCGAGTTACAAGCAGCATTGCTGGTATCGCTATTTGCCGTTTCGGCCCAGGGGCAAGCACCAACCGTGGAGGAGCGGTTGAGCGACCCCGTGTACGTTTCGTGGGGTGCCCAGGAAAAGGTCAGTAAGTGCGTCGACTGTCACTACAACGGTCCCAACCTGCTGCAGGTGGTCAGCCAGCAAAGCAATCTGACCGCCTTCAGCCGCCGCGAAGAACTCGAAGAGTGGTTGACCAAGGACAAGCACACCATCGCCCGTCGCCGCGTGGAACCGTTCGCCGAAAGCAGTACCAAGGCAGAACTGGACGCGCTGATCGTCAAGCTTGACGCGCTGGCAAGGACATCAGCCGAAGCACTCCGCGAACGAGGTTTTCGAGTCGATCTTTCGCAGGTCGGATTGACCGAATTTCCCAAGCAGTGGATCGGCCAAAGCAATTTCTTAAGCCGGCGGATCTGCGACAAGCTGTGGGGTGACGGCCACGTCGAAACAGAACGGGGCTACCAGGACTTTCGCGACAACTGCTTGACCTGCCACGGCGGATATAAGGATGGAGATTCCGGGTTTGATCTGGCCGACAAGGGCGACGCCCAGTTGGGCATCGATTGCCTTTATTGCCATCAACAATCCGAAGGCAGCTGGGTCGCCGATCACACCGATCCCCAGCAATGGCGGTTGAAAGCCCCGGCTGAAAAGACCACCGCCGGCATGCGGAACCTGGTCCAAACGTCTGTCCAAGCCGATCTTTGTTTTGACTGTCACGTCGGCAATCGGTCCAAAGGCATGTTCGTCAATCACGAGATGTACGCCGCCGGACACCCGCCGCTACCGTCGATCGAACTGGAAACGTTTTGCGGCGAGATGCCTCAACACTGGCAAACACCTCGACAGCTGTACAAGTCCCTGGAAGGGTACCCGCAGCGCGACCAGTACTTTGAAACGAACTATCCGGGCGTCATTGGCCAAGCGGGTGTCGAAGAGACTTACTGGAAAACTCGCAAGATGCTGATCGGCGCTTTGGCCGCTCGCAAAAAGACGCTCGATCTGATCATCGAAACCGCGCAAAACCATTCCTGGGCCGACTACTCGCTATATGACTGCGCCGCCTGTCATCATGAACTGAAGTCCGACAGCAAACGGCAGCAGCGGATGAACCCGGCGTTGTTTGTCAGCTATCCGGGAAAGGACGGCCGCTACGCCGGCGCACCCGGCAGGCCTCGCCAATCGGAATGGCCCGACTTGCTGTTGTATGCCGGTTCGTTGTTTGCTGGAAATGGAAAAGCGGTGATGTTGGGCGAACGAGACCTGCATCTCCGTTTCAGCGAACAACCGTTTGGCGACCCCCAACGTGTCGCTCAACAGGCCAGAGAGCTTCGTGAAGCGATCGACCAGGCAATCAAGGTGGCCGAGTCGAAACCGATCCGCGAAGAAAACGCCCGCAAGATTCTTGGCGTGATCGCGCTGGTGCCCGAGGAAAAGCTGCTGACTTACGATGCGGCGCGGCAACTGATGTGGGCGATGCACGTGATCAAGAGCGAAATGCAGGCCGCGGGAGCCCAAGTGGAAGCGACGGGCAACGTGGTACGGCTGATCGACAGCCTGGATCCACCGGAGATCGGACCGGGCCAAACGGGCGTCGATCTCTCCCTGCCCTCAGGGCGGGAGCAATTCATCTATCCAGAAAGCGTTTCGAAGGAATTGCCTCTCCGTGCCGCCTACGATCCCGATGTTTTGTCAACGCGTCTGCAAGAAATCGCCCGCTTGATGACCGCCGACATCAAACGCCGCGAAGCGCAGTAGGCCGACTTGTCCCAAGTCGGCAAGTACTTGTCCTTTGGGCCAACGGCCCAACACATGGCTTGGCCCAGGGTGAGCGACCATCACCCATCCTCCGGATCCTGCCGAGCATGGCGGCAAAGCCCGCAGGGCTGACACAGGCCTTGCCGGGGTCGACAGGCGCCTATCGACCCCGGCAGAAGTTGTGTCAGCCCTCCGGGCTTTGTCCAAGAAATCAGTCGACGCATAACCAATCCAATTGGTGTGTCGGCACCGAGCGCAAAAATTCTCACTCCGTGGGCTCTTCGCTACTGTTTGGACTTTTTTCCTAAGTTCAACGCCCTCAAATCGTTGTCTTCGTGCCAGCCTCCCTCAGAAGTGGATGGCATCGATTTGCCTGCGGCTTCCTGGCGGCCTTATCATAAGACGGGGTGTCTAGCTGGCGGTTGGTTGTTCGTAGCGACCATCAAACATTCGAAAAGAAAACTCTTTGCGCGGGAACTCTTGTTATGGCTGTGGACATCACCGACGCAAATGCTGCCGAGCGGATCGAGAGTTTTGGCCGCCAGGTGCAAACGATCCGTGATGCCTTGCACCAAGTCATCGTCGGTCAAGAAGAAACGATCGACCAGCTGTTGACTTGTTCGCTAACAGGATCGCACGCGCTGTTGGTCGGAGTACCGGGATTGGCCAAAACGCTGGTCGTCAAAGCGCTGGCTTCAGCGTTCGCCTGGGACTTTTCGCGAATTCAGTTCACTCCCGACCTGATGCCGTCAGACATCACCGGCTACGAACTGATGGGCGGCGGCAACGGTGACGGGCAACGGTCGATGGTGTTTCGCCGCGGACCGATTTTCGCCAACCTGGTTTTGGCAGACGAAATCAACCGCGCCACGCCCAAGACTCAATCGGCCCTGCTGGAGGCGATGGCCGAACGTCACGCGACGGTCGCCGGGGTGACTCACGCCATGGAAGATCCGTTCCTGGTGGTCGCCACTCAAAACCCGATCGAACAGGAAGGAACTTATCCGCTGCCCGAAGCGCAGCTGGACCGGTTCATGATGGAGATCCACGTTGGCTATCCGACCTCGGACCAGGAAAAAGACATTGTGCGGCGCACCGCCGGCGCCACGCCCGCGCTGCCCGAATCGACTCTGACGCGAGAATCGTTCATCGAGCTGCGAGAATTGGTGACCGCGGCACCGGTTCCCGACAACGTGGTCGACTACGTGGTGCAGCTGTGTCGCGCCAGCCGTCCTGACGAGGATTCAGCGGACGACTTTGTCAAACAATACGTCGCCTTCGGTGCCGGGCCGCGTGGTTCTCAGTGCTTGGCGATGGCGGCCAAGGCCAACGCGTTGCTTTCGGGTCGCGCCGCGCCCACCGCCGATGACGTTCGCAAGATCGCGTTGCCGGTTTTGCGACACCGCGTGTTGGGCAATCACCGCGCGATTGGCGATCAAATCGATGCCGACGGAATCGTCAATCACCTGCTGGACAAGGTGCGCCAGTGAGTGCCGTGCAAACCGCCGAAGCAAACTATCGCTTTTTGGAACTGCGCCAGCTGGTGGCGCTGGAACACATGCGGTTCGTCACGCCCCATCGCGTCGACGGACCCTACAGCGGCCGGCATCGTTCGCGCGCGATGGGCGGTTCGGGCGAGTTTGCTGATTATCGGCCGTATACGCCCGGCGACGATCTGCGGCGTCTTGATTGGCGAGTTTTGGGACGCACCGGCAGGGCTTACATCAAACGTTTTCAAGAAGACACGAACCTGGCCTGTTTGCCGGTGATCGATTGCAGCGGGTCGATGCTGTTCGATGGGCAACCGAGCAAAACGACCGCCACCGGTTGGCTGGGCAAAAACATTCCGCTGGTCTCTCACGACGCCGCGCCCGACAAGCTGACGTATGCCCAGTACTTCACCACCGCGCTGACTCACCTGGTCACCCGCGGTGGCGACCAAACCGGATTGGGCCTGATCGGAGACGGATTGCATTTGTATCGTTCTCCCGGCAGCACCGAGTCGCACGCCCGAAGTTTATACGAAGCGATTGAGTCGATCGAAACGGCCGGCCAGTCGGACATCGCCGGCGGATTGGAATCGATCATCGGCCGAGTCCGTGGTCGCGGCGTGATGTTGCTGCTGAGCGATCTGCTGGTCGACGACATTCGCAACCTGACCGCCGCGCTTCGGCACTTTCGACATCGAGGCTGGGAGATCGTCATTCTGCATCTGATTCATCCGGATGAAGAAGACCTTCCCGAAGGGGTGGCGTATCAATTCGAGGGGCTGGAAGGCGAAGGCAACGTCCGCTGCCGAGTCAACGAGATTCGTGACTTGTACCTGCGCCGCTGGCGAGACCACTTGGAGAAGGCTCGTAACATCGCCACCGCGGTGGGCGCCGATTATCGACGAATCAGTACGGCGACCAGCTATCTGGATACGCTCGGCCAATTCCTGGTTCAACGGGCGGGGTGACGCGGCAATGTTCATGCATCCGATTCTGTTTGCCATTGGGCTGACCGCCGCGACGATCCCCTTGGTCGTCCATTGGCTGACGCGGCCCCGGCCGGTTCGGATGCCGCTATCGACTATTCGACTGGTCAACGACGCATTGCACCAGCGGCGAGCCAGGCATCGGCTGCGAGATTTTCTGGTGCTGCTGCTGCGTTGTCTGGCGGTGGCGCTGTTGGCGATGGCAATCGCTCGCCCGCTTTTGGAAGGCGACCAACGGCCCGCCGCTGGCGAAAACGCTGATCGAGTAAAGATTGTGTTGCTGGACGCCAGCCAAAGCATGGCGGCGATCGACGAAGCATCGACCCGTTTTGATCGTGCCCGGGCCGCGGCCGCAGCCGAACTGAAGTACAAACCCAAGGTCGCCGCCAATCTTCTGATTGCATCCCACGATGCGGGAGCCGTCTTTGAATCGCCCAGTGCCAACTTTCGATTGCTGCGCGACCGGTTGGCCGAATCCCAGGTGTCGGCATCGTCACTGAACGCATCGCGTGCCCTGGAGGAGGTGACGCGGCAACTGGCAAGTTCCAGTGCCGACGCAATTCGTGAGTTGGTCGTGATCGCCGATTTTCAGCGATCCAGTTGGGCACGAGCCGACTTTTCAACGTTGCCCGAGGATACCGAAGTTCGTTTGATTTCGATGGCGGCCGAGACGACGCCGGCAAATCTGGCAATCGAAGAAGTTCGATTGTCGGCCACCCCGACGGTCGGCAAACCGGTGACGCTGTTGGTCGACGTCGCCAATCACAGCGATGACGCGCGACCGGTCAAAGCCGAATTGAACCTCGGCAAGATCACCCGCGCGGTCGAAGGAACAATCGATCCGCAGTCCACGGCGACGTTGCAAATGACGGTCGATTGGCCGGGCGCCGGTTGGCAATGGGGAAGTGTTCGGCTGGTCGACACGCACGATTCCCTTCCCGCCGATGACGTCTTGCCGATCGCGGTGGGTGTCCGCCCCGAAACTCGAATCGCGATCGTCACCGAAGCGGAGAATCGTCCGGGCAACGGTTCGTTCTTTATCAAGCAAGCGCTGGCCAAATCGTCTTCGGTCGATGGCGAGGTGGTCGAGGAGGATTCGCCGGTGGTCATGGTCACGCCGGGAATGCTTGACACGCCCACCGCTCAAACGGCGCGGCTGTGGATCATCACCGACGTCGAAGCATGGGACGAAACCGTGGCGCCGCGACTGGCCGCCTGGTTGCGTCGTGGACAAGCTGTTTTGTACATCGCCCGTGGACCGGCTGACGCCAACAACTTGCAGGCGCTGCAGGAAAAGTTGGGCGCCGAGATGCAGCCGCCGGTGGAATTGATCGCGTCACTGGAATCGGAGGACCGCCGAAATTTGCGGGTGGAACAGTTCGATCAAGAAAGTGCCCCTTTCGATGCTTTTGGTGATTCGCTGCGGTCGACTGCAAAGACCTGGCGGATCGGCGGCGGATCACCCACTCGCGCCCTGGACGGCGCGGTCGTCGACGCGGTTGCCGCAACGCTCAGTGACCGATCGGCGCTGCTGTTTTTTACCGATGTCGGTGCCGGCCGATTGGCCGTGTTGAACGCCGACTTGGCGGTCAGCAACATCGCGTATCAAGCCGGGTTTGTGCCGATGTTGGTCGAAACGATCGGCCGGCTGACCGATTCCGGCGGCGCACTCTCGGCCACTGCAAGTGGATTGCCGGTGGTTCGAGATCTGCCCGCCGATGCCGGAAGCCCCGATGAACTGACCATCGTTGGTGTCTCCGCATCCGACGACGAACTGTCCAACGGACGCATTCAATCTCAAGACGGTTCGTTGGTTTGGAGTTGGCCGGCGGCTCACACGCCGGATGTTTATCGCGTCATCGACAAAAAGGATCGGACGCTGTGGGCCGAAGCGGTGCGGAGCGACCGGTCCGAACAAGACCTCCGCTCGCTCTCCCAAGAAGTGTTGCAACAGAGACTTTCGGGCGGGCGAACGCTGCAATACGAAACGACCGCCCAGTCGGCCGGGCAGACCGATTCGCTATGGGTTTGGGCAACACTGGCGATGCTCGGCTGCGTGTTGGGAGAGATCACCACCCTGTTTTGGTTCAAGTCATGAAAACGATCGGATGCTTTCGATGATTCTTGCTTGGCTCGATTGGCAACCACGAGTCTCCTTGCCGCTTTGGTTAGCGCTGGCAACGGTGTTCTTGTGCGTTTGGGGTGCCTACGCCTGGCGATGTGGTCGAGCGATTTCCAAAAGCCGGCGTGTGTGGACGCTGGGCCTGATGCTGCTTGCCGGCAGCGTTCCGCTGGTCTTGTTGCTGAACCCAACCTGGGTCGAAGCGCTGCCGCCGCCCGAAGGCCGACCGTTGGTCACGATCCTGGTCGATACCAGCGGCAGCATGAACGTCGCCGACGTCGACGGCCAGTCAGAAACACGGCTGGATCGCGCAGCGAAGTTGGCCGAAAAGATCACATCGTCCCTGGATGATAGCTATGAAACTCGGTTGTTTGCGTTTGACGCTACGGTTCGGGGCAGCGACATCGACCAACTTTCCGGTTCGACGCCCGATCGAACCTTGGGGCAAGATCCGCAGACGATTGGTCAGCGAACGGACATTGCCGGCGCGATCGCTGCTGCCGCCGATTCCGACCGTCCGCGCGGCCAGGCGGTGGTTGTCCTGAGCGACGGGATTCACAACGCCGGTTCGGTGCGGCGAGTCATCACGGCTGCGCGCGGAGCCCGGGGAAGAGGGGCACCGATTTTTCCGATCGAGGTCGCCAAACCGCTGGTCGTCAAGAACCTTGCCGTGCAAACCAGCGCGGCAAGCCGACTGGCGTTCGTGGATCAACCGGTTCAACTGTCGGCGGAAGTCGCCAATCGCGGATTTGGTGCGGCACCGATCGACGTGCGACTGATGCGCGACGGTGAAGTTGTCGAAACCCAATCGGTCACCATCGAAGGGGACGGGTCGCAAGAAGTTGTCTTTTCGGCCAACCCCAAACAGCCGGGCTTGTACCGCTATTCCATCGCGGTCGGATCGCTGCCTGCCGAGGCGACCGACGAAGACAATTCGGCCAGCCTGTTGGTCCGCGTGGTCGATTCGCCGATCGGAGTCTTGTTGTTGGAGGGCAAACCGTATTGGGACAGCAAATTCCTGGCCCGCAACCTGGCGGCAGACCCGTCGGTACAACTGGAAAGCCTGGTGATGATGCGAGCCGATCGCTTCTTGCATCGTCGCCAATCGTTTGATTCGGACAAGCCCGGCGATGGAAATCCCAACACGGAAAGCGAGGATGAAAAAGAAGAGGCGAAACCTCCCTGGCAGATTCTCGATTCGCCCCGCTCGGTGATCGGATCGGCCCAGTCGTTGCAGAAGTACCAAGTGATCGTGTTGGGACGAGACGCGGAGGCTTACTTGGACGACACGACGGTCGCACGGCTTCGCAGCTGGGTCTCTTCGCAAGGTGGTTCGCTGGTTTGCGCTCGCGGAGCACCTCAATCGACGCTCTCAGAAAAACTGGGACGAATGCTGCCGGTCCGCTGGACCAGGGCGACCGAACGAAGGTTTCGCGCGATGGTCACCGAAGCGTCCAGCAGTGAAGGGTGGCTGATTCGTTCGGGCGACGCCGATCCGCTTGCCGCGATGCCGTCGCTGGTCACTGCCGCGTCGCCTGAAAAGAGAGGCGGGTTACCGCGAGTGCTGGTTTCCAGCGGTGACGCTTCCGATGCCGTTCCGATCGTGACGTATCAACCTTACGGAGCCGGTCGCACGGTGGTGGTCGAAGGGGCGGGGATGTGGCGCTGGGCACTGCTGCCGCCGGAGTTCGCGGCGTCCGATTCGACTTATCCCAGTGTTTGGAACGGGCTGCTGCAATGGCTGGTCTCTCGCGTGGCGCTGACGCCTGGCCAGGACCGCGCGCTTCAGAGCGACCGAACTCGCTTCAGCACCGACGTTTCCGCTTCGGCAACGTTATTGGTTCGAGAAACGGTATCGATCGACGGCATGCCGGTCGTGGTGATCGCTCGCGAAGGGGACGACAAAACGACCGAAGTGATTTGCGAACCGGCCGGCGACCAACCGGGTGTTTTTCAAGCCCGTTTTGGAAAGCTTCCACCGGGCAACTATCGCGCTACGCTCAAAAACGCCGCTGAAAACGACCGCAGTGTCGCCGCCTTCGAAGTGCGCCGTCCCATCGCCGAAGCGTTGGAAGTGAACCCGCGAGTCGATCTGCTAGGCACGATCGCCAAAGAAAGCGGAGGCCAGCTACTGGCAGATGACAGTGGCAAGGAGATCGCGGCGGCGATTGACCAGCAAATCACTGCTGGGCTGCCGATCGAAACTCGCCGCACGCCCGCCTGGGACCGCTGGTGGGTGCTGGCCGGAATTCTTGGCATGTGGACCGCCGCTTGGACTCTACGCCGGCGAAGCGGATTGATCTAATGAACCATCGGAAACCTTTTCAACTCGTGAACTGCAGAGCGAAGCAAAATGGCTACCGTCGCACATGAAAGCACCGGCGATCGCGAACCTGCCCAGCGGCTGCGAGAACAATTGGCCGAGGTGGCGGGGCGGGTGCGCCTGATCGGCGCCGTCGATTCCCTGTTGTGGGCGGTGGCGGTGACAGGTGTCGCACTCTTTCTGCTCGCCTGGATGGACATCATCTGGCATCTGCCGACCGGTTTGCGACAGGCGATCATTCCCATCGCACTGCTGTCGGGCCTGATTGGTTTCGGCCTGCTGGCAGCCAGGTCGTGGAAACGGGCCTCGGCAGACCGAATCGCCAGACGCCTGGATGAAGTGGGTGGAACGGGAGGACAAATTTTGTCGGGTTGGGAACTGTTGCCAGGCAACCAACCCGATACGCCGGACCGCTTTAGCCCCACGGCGTCCCTGGCGCGTGGCATCGCCTCGGTCGCGGTGGATCAGGCTTCCCGCCAGGCAGCTGACGTTTCACCGTCCGATGCCGCACCCTGGAGCCAATCGCGCCGCAGCAGCATTTCGGCCGCCGTCGTCGGCGCCGTGATGGTTCTTTTTGCACTGATCGCACCGGGCGCATTCGGCACGTCGTGGAATCGCTTTGTCACCCCTTCGGTGGATACTCCCCCTTATTCGCCGTTGGTATTCGAGGTCACCCCCGGCGACGTCCAACTCCATTACGGCCAGCCGTTGGAAGTGACGGCCCAGATCGCCGGCGGCGCGATCGACAGCGCTTCGTTGGTGTTGGGCGATCCCAGCGAACCTGCCAGCAAGCGCGTTGCAATGTTTCCTCGCGGCGGCGGCCGTTGGCAGGCAGTTGTTCCACGAGTCACCGAGTCGACGGTCTATTGTGTGACGGCGGAACGTGGACGAAGCCGAATCTTTGACCTGCAGGTCCTGGAAACTCCTCAGATTGAATCAGCGACCTTCACCATCACGGCGCCGGCCTACACGCACCTTCCGCCCCGCGAAGGTCGTTATCCGCAAGATCGCATTTCGGGTCTTTCGGGAACGAGCGTGGCATTTGAAATCGACGCGAACCGGCCGCTGGAATCGGGGACCGTTACGATCCAGCCGGCTGAAGATGACCAGGAATCGACATCCGAAACGGTGGCTCTGAAGGTATCGCCCGGCAATCCGCAACGGGCGGTCGGCGAAGTCACTCTGAGGCGTGCCGGCAACTGGTCGATTTCCGTCACCGGCAAAAACGGTGTTCCCTGCGAGTCGCCGATTCGATTGGAAGTCGAACTGCTGATCGACCGTCCGCCGATCGCCCGCATCGCCCAGCCGCGACCGCAATCCTACGCCACGCCCACCACGCGCGTTCCCATCGCGGCCATTGGCGAAGACGACTACGGCGTGGCTCGCATGCGACTGTATCGAATCATCGACGGCTCGCGTCCCATTCCGTTGGAAGTTCCCATCGACAAACCAAGACGTACTGTTCAGGGCGGATCGAGTTTGCCGCTGTCCGCGCTGGGAGTCGAACCGGGTGACCGCATCACGCTGCTTGCCCGAGTCGACGATACCCGGCCCGGCGCATCCCAGGGCGGCGAAAGCCCGCTGGCAGAAATCAACATCATCTCGCAGCGTGATTTCAACCGGATCATCGCCGCCCGCCAGGGCAAACAGATGCTCGAAAACAAGTTTCGTCAGGCGCGGCGAATGCTCGATGAGCTCGCCACCGAAGCCGCCGAATTGCAGCAGCAGCTGGACGCATCGGATCCAAACGATGCCGGGCAACAGCAGGAGCTGCAGAAGAAGATCGATCAGTTGCGCAGGAAGATGCAGGACGTTGCCAAAGGGCTGGAAAAATTGGCCAACCAGGAGCTTCCTTTGGAAGTCGACAAGGAGTGGAACAAGCTGCTGAAAGAACAGGCCGACGCGCTGCGCAAAGCGGCCAAAAATGCCCAGGCAATGAAAGCGGACGGTGAGAGCAATCAAGAGCAGGCCGATGAAATGCAGCAAGCGATCGAAAAGCTTCGCCAGCAACAGAAAGAACAGATCGGACAGCCGATGGAAGCGCTGCGGAAAATCGCACCATTGATCGCCGCGGAATCCAAGTTCGTTCAATTGGTGCAGCGACAGCGGGCCGTGGTCGACGAGTTGGATCGGTTCCGGCAAGACGAAACGGTTCGCGACGAAGCCGATCGTCAACAGATCGTCCAGCTGCGCGAAGAGGAGGCGGCCATTCGACGTTCGCTTGCCGAACTGATGGAAGAGATCGCCAATCATGCCGAGGCGCTCGGTGATGATCCTGAAATGCAGGAGCTGAAACAATCATCGCTCGACTTCGTCCTGGCGGTGGGGGACAGTCCGATTGACGCGGAACTTTCCGATGCCCGTAAGGACCTGGGCCGGTTCAACGGTGCCGGCGGTTATAGCCACGCACTGACGGCGCTGGAGGAGATGGAAAAGTTTCTTGGCCAGTGCAAATCGAACGGTGAAAAAGCGGGTAGCTGCTTGAAGAAAAAATTTGCTCCCAGCCTGCCGGGCCAAAAGGGCGGCAACACGCTGCAACAGATGCTCAACCAAATGGGTCTCAATTCCGGCCCCAACTCCGGTTACTCGATGCGCGGAAATTCAGGGCAAAACGTCGGGCTCTACGGCAACCAGCCCTTCGCCCAGCCACGTGGCGGAGGACGCGGAAACGACAGCCGGATGATGCCGGCGCGCGGCAACAGCGATACCGCTGAAGGAAATGCCGGGGCCGACGACCAGCGGTTTGCCGAGCTTCCGGAAACGGCCCGCACCAGCGCTAGCGACGTGCCGCTGCGCTATCGAAAACGAACCGAACAATACCTACGACGAATCGCCGAGCAATTGGACCAATGATTCCTGAAAAATCGAAAACATCGCCGTTCGTTACGATACCAACACCTGGTTCCCACGCTCCGCGTGGGAACACCGCCCGACCGCTCCGCGGTCATTCCGCTGGGTCCGCAGGAGCGGACATCGACTGCGTTCCCACGCGGAGCGTGGGAACGAGAGCGAGAGCGGGGTTCCGAAAAGCCTTCGCGCGTTCTTCCCAAGTCCTGGTCCTCCTGGCGGTATCGATGGTGGCTTTGGCGGCCGATCCGAATGACAGCGACACGATCAAAGTCGTTCCCGACCCGACCCACGTCGGCGGCGAATCGGGCAGCGTCGTGCAAGTTGCCAACCTGGTTTACGCGGGATCGAAATCAAGCGAGTGTTTTGCCGACCATTTCCTGGTCCGTACCGAAAACGATTCAACGATTTCCACCAGCCGCCGCTTTCACGCCGTCAAACTCAGCAGCGAAGAAATTTACAACTATCCGCTGCTGATCATGACAGGCGAAGGTGAGTTTGTGTTGGGTGATTCCGAACGAACCAACCTGCGTGCCTACCTTCGTCGCGGAGGTTTCTTGTTAGCGTCGGCCGGTTGTTCATCCACAGAGTGGGACCGGTCGTTTCGACGAGAAATGGCGACGCTGTTTGATGAAATCAAAATGCAGCAGCTCGATCTATCGCATCCGGTTTTTCATACCGTTTATGACATCGAAAAGTTGACGGCAAAACGTGGCACGCCCCGACCGCTGGAAGGAATTTCGATCGGCACACGGCTGGCAGTCCTGTACAGCCAAGACGGGCTCAACGACACCGCCCATACCCAGGGTTGCTGTTGTTGCGGCGGCAACGAAATCACGAACGCGGAAGTCGTCAACGTGAACATCCTTGCTTACTCGCTAAGTTACTAGGCAAACGTGAATTCGATACCGCAAAAACCGCTTCTGCTGCTGGTGTCTTGGTGTTTGATCGGCGCCGGCGGATGCAGTTCGTCCAAGACCAAGGAGGCTGCGCTGCCGCCGAAGAGTGACTTTGTGATCCTTGCTAGTTGCGATACTCAGGGCTGGATCGAACCGTGTGGCTGCGCCAGCGGTCAATCGGGCGGGCTGAGCCGTCGTGCCACTCTGACCAGGCAACTTACCGACGGTCGTGAGGCGTTGTTGGTCAGCGGCGGAGGCGCGACTTCCGGATCGAGTCCCTACGACGTGGAAAAGCTTCGCGCGATTGTCTCCGGTGAAGCAGCGATGGGTTACGCCGTTCACAACCTGGGGCCCGAAGAAATCGCGATCGGGATCGACCGAATCGCCGGATCAGCCGGCGACATGAAGTTCATCTCGACCAACACTCAGCCCAACGATTGTCTGTCGGCCGAACGATCGTTGACGGTTGTTCGTGGCAACTGGCGTCTGCTGGTACTGGGCGTCATTCAGCCCGATTTGACCGACAGGACCGAGGCTGAAGATCCAGAAAAAGCGATTCTGCAAGCGGTCGAGTCCCAGCGGGGGCAGTTTGACGCCGTGGTCGTGCTGGCCTACATGGATTCCGATTCACTGCGAAAACTGGCGGAAAACCTACCCGAAGTCGACGTCATCCTCGGTGGCAAAACAGGCCAAAGTATCGCCCCGGTAAAATTCGGCCAAACGTTGTTGACGGCCGTTTCCAGCAAGGGCAAGTTCATCGCTCGCGTGACCGGTGAAACCCGGTCCACGAAACCGGCAACCGCTCCGGCAATCGCCTGGTCGGGCGACTTGCATGAAGTCGCCGACCAGTTGGATGAAGACGAAACGCAACAAGCAAACCTGAAGGCGTTTCGCGACCGATTGAACGAGTTTGACTTTTCGGCTTTCGAGACCAGCTTTGTTTCGATGCGAATCGCTTCGGCCGAAGAGGATGAGAACACGTTTGCCGGTTCGCAGAGTTGCGTGGATTGTCATGAAGAAGATGCGGAGATCTGGCAGAACACCACTCACTCTCACGCTTGGGACACGTTGAAGGAGGTCGGCGCGCATGTCGATTCCTCCTGCCAACGCTGCCACACCACCGGCTACGGGCTGGCCGGCGGGTTCGTCAATCGCAGTGAGACGATGGACCGCATCGACGTCGGCTGTGAAAGCTGCCACGGACCCAGCAGCGGACACGTGGAAGACCCCGAAACGAAAACTCCCTGGCAGGCTTCGCAATCCTGCCGCGTCTGCCACGATCACGAAAACAGCCCCGAATTTGAATACGATCCCTACTGGGAACAAATCATTCACGGCGCCGCGGAGGCTAATGATGAATAACACCTGTAGGCCTGCGATCTTGGCCACTCTTGTTGTGCTGCTGGTGGCGACGACTGGCTATGGTGATGACCAGTGGAGCGACGATTGGTTGGCGACGATCGATGCTGCGGAAAAAGATGATTCCAAACCGATCCTGGTCAAGTTCGAAGCGTCGTGGTGCGGGCCTTGCCGACAGTTGACCGAAGCTTTGAAAGATGCCGAAGCGATTCACCTATTGCAAGGCATGCACACGGTTCGCATTGACGTCGACCGCCCGCCGGATGACGCGCCAGTGGAAGGTGTTTCGGCGCTGCCGACGATGCGAGTGATGACGGCCGCCGGCGACGTGCTGGGGGAACATGTCGGGTTCATCGAAGGCAACGCGTTGATGGCATGGCTTCGAGACGGCCAGGAAAAGTACAAGGCAAAGCGGGCTGCGATGCGGTTGGTGCGCAGCTTGGGAACGGGCGGCCCCCTGAATGACCAACAAACCGGCGTGCTGCTGGAGATGCTGGCCGATCGATCGCCACGGCAACGGGCCGCCGCAGCCGGCCTGTTGATCGCCCATCCCCAAAAAGTCGCCAGCAGCGTGATCGAGGCGTTTGAAAAACCGAAACTTCGCACGCGGATCGCCGCACTGGACGTCCTGCGCCGTTGGACCGCGCCGATTGATGGCCTGGATCCATGGCAACCCGATACGATCACCGATCGCCGAATCGCCCAATTGAAAGAATGGACCGAGACGTTTCAGAACCAAAAAGAGCTTCATGCCAAATTGAGTGCCGAAGCGCACGTCGAAGCGGAACTGGAACTCGACCGACTGGTGCGGCGCGGCGAGGTGCGCGAGGGAGTGATTGAATCGCTTGGACTGACCGGCCAGGAACTTCGCCCCTCGGTCGACCAGCGTCTGAAAACGGAAACCACCGACACGGCTCGCGAACGTCTTTCATCGGTTCTGTATCGCCTGGTTGCCGCACCGACACTGGCGATCCGGTTACCGGAAGTCACCGATTCACTCGCTTCGCTGGACGCCGATCCCAGGCGGGCCGCCGCGAAAAAACTCTCCGAACAGGCTCGCCGCGAAGACTTGCCCCTGCTGGAAACGCTCTTCGGTCACAGCGACCCGTTGGTTCGCGAGTTGGCGCTACGCGGATTGCAAAATGCCGGCAGTGGCGACACCACTCGGCTAGCAAAGCTGCTGGAGGATCCCGACAAGAACGTTCGGGCCGCTGTGTTGAAACTTTGGTTGGACCAACCCAATTCAAGGCTGGTCAAACCGGTCAGTCAGCACGCACTGCGCGAAACGGATTCGGGCCTGTTGGTTTACTACGTGCGATTGCTGAAAGAGCTCAACAGCGGCTCCGCCGAATCGCTCACGGCGCTGCGAAATCTCGCCGGCAATTCCGACTGGCAGGTGCGGGCCGCGGTTGCCGAAGCAATCTCGCATCGCATCACCGAAGCAGCCGACGACGCACCGATGGTCAACGGCGTGAGAAAAGTCCCCTTTCCCGACGATCTGCGCACCGCTGCCCGCCAGTTGCTCGGCGACGAAGACAGTTTCGTGATCAGCAAGATCGTCCCCGCATTGCTGGCAGGCGACCAGCAAGAATCGTTTGCCAAACTGCTGGAAGCGGCTTGGAAGAACGAAAACATCCGCGGCGAAATTCTTCCCAAGTTGACGCACAGCACCGGCCGAAAGAACTCGGCCAAGTTCCTGATCGCCCGATTCGAATCGGACCAACCGGCCGATCGCGCTTTTGCGCTCGAAGCGATGTCCCGGTTCCGAATCGCCGACCAAGAGGACTACATCCGGCGCGGCATTGAAGATTCCAGCACCGAGGTACGTTTGGCCGCTGCCCGATCGCTGGTCACTTGGCTGGATGCGAAACGCGCCACGATCGCGCCCGTGCCGCCGACACCGCCAAACAACGCATCTTTTGGAGGCGAATTCGGCGGCATCTCCAGCCAAGTCATTCTCCCCGAAATCATTACTTCGGATGTCGAGATCGAAGTCAGGGCACAAGAAACGATCGAGATCGAACCTGCGACGCCCGGCGGACTGCTGAACACGCTGGGCAACCTGTTTGGCGGCGGAGGAAACAACGACGAGGCGGCCACGGCCGAAGCGATCGAAGTCTACGAAGCGATGCTGGAAGAGGTTCCGATCGAGGCGTCGGAGACCGAGGTGTCCCCTTTCGAGAATCCCTTCGCTCCGGAAACGGAGGCCGTCGAGCAAGAAAACGCGGCGGAGTCACCCCCTGCAAACGACACCCCGGCCGGGCAATCGCAGCCGACCGCCCAGGAAAAGGCGGCGGCGAAGTACGACGGTTGGTTGAAGCAGTGGCGAGAATCACCCGAAGCGGTCATTCCGTGGTTCGCCGGTGTGCGACCCCGCCTGGAAGAACTTGCTAAAGAAGGTGGCGAAACCGAAATGCACGCCATGATGGCAGCGCTGCGTCTGGGCAGCTCGCTGGATGCGAAGCGGATTTTGGAGTTGGCGACCCAGACGACCGGTGCCGCCGCGCGGCTGGGCAACTTGTATCCATGGCTGGAACCTGCCACCAGGCGGAAACTTTTTCAGCTTTCCGGTTCTTCCGACCAGTCGGCGACGATCTTACCCAACCTGCTGGAGAACGCCCGCCGGTATGATCCCAAACATGCCAAGGGTTCGTATTGGCAATCGCTCAACCGGATCAACACCGACGCGTTGCAGAGCTCCTGGGATCTGCGCCGCAAATTGATGTTGGTGACGGTCGGCTCGGAGTATTTGAATTCGTCCGACACCGACACGCTGCAACCGGTCGCCGAGCAACTGGCCCAACGCTTGACGCTCGTCAGCGCCCCGGCACCCCGTTTGCTCGGCCTGTCGGTGCTGGGAGAACTGGCGCCTCAGAAGGTTGCCGAACTGGTCGGCGAAGACTACGCCGACAAATCTCTCGACGATACGCTCCGCCGTGATTGGGCAAGAATGGCGATCGCCAGCCGCGGTGACCAGCAGGCGATACCGCTGGCGATGAAAATGTTGGAAGACGACGTCCTGTTGCCAGTGTCTTTGGCTTTCATCACCGAAGGCCACGAGGGGATTTCGTCGACCGAGACTGGATCAGTGGAAGTTTCCGGTGTCGGAGACATGTCGTATTCTTACGGCAAATTGACCGTCCCGAAAATCTCGCCGCTCGTCCGCCGGGGCAAGCTACTCCCTTTGCTGCAACACCAAGACCGAAGCGTCGTCGCTCGTGCCACCTACGCGCTCGCGGTCATGGGCGAGGATGTCGACATCACACCGCTGCTGCGCCAGGCAAAGTCCGACGGGTTTAGCAAGTACGTCCATGGAATGACCAACCTGCTGGTGTTGGCGATCGCCTATCGAAACCACGACGACGAAGTCGCGATTTTAGAAGAGATCTACGGCTTGATGAGTGTGGATGACACTTACTACATCAAAGAGTTCTACTGGAAAATCCGAATCATGACCGGCCCCCGAGCACTCGCGCTTCGCAAACGAATTCGCGAAGACGTGGGCATCAAACAACTGACGTGAAATGTTCTTCAACCCGCCTGAGAATTCAATGCGACTGATCCTGTTTGCCTGCTTGACAACCGTTATCGCCGCCGCCCCATCGCATGCCCAATTCAATTGGGGCGGCAGTTCAAATGGCCTGCGGGCAACCGGTTCGGTCGACATCACCACGCGCCCCGATTACCTGCAGATGACGGTCGAAGTGGAAGGCCGCAGCAGCGATCTGCCGCAAGCCGTTGAAGAATTGAAACGACGTGTCAACATCGCCCAGCAACGGCTGAAAGAACTGGGCGCCGTCGAAGAAAGTGTGGCGATCGGACACCCGCAGTTGAAAGGTTCCGATTCGCCTGAAGAGGCGAGACAAATGCAGATGATGATGCAGCAGTACGGCGGAGGCCAGCGCGGCAAACAGATGCTGGAACAAACTCAAAGTGTATCGATCACTCAGATGGTTACCGCCCGCTGGCCACTGTCAAGCGGCGACGACATGCAGCGATTGATCGAAACAAAAAAGCTGACCCAAAAAATTCGTGACAGAGATATCGCCAGCGCCGCCGACAAACAGCCAGTATCACCGGCACAAGAAGAACTGGCCGTTGAAATGACGGCGATGATGGAGGAATACAGCTACGGTGAGGAAAAAACCAAGGTCGGCGAGCCGGCATTTCGTTTCGTCGCCCGTATTCCTGGCAAACAGTATCGTGACTCGGTGGCCACCGCGTTCGATCGCGCCAAACAGCAGATCAAGACGATCGCCGAAGCAACCAAGACCGACATCGCCGACCCGCTGCCGGTGAGTGCTGCGTTTGGTGCAAACATCGAAACGGACTACTACAGTCAAGTCAATCCCGAACAACCGCAAGAAGACACCGAAACGGGCGACTACGAACTACTCGCCGACGATCCCAACGTGGCCAAGTGCACCGTCACCGTAACGGCACTCAGCCGCTATCAATGACTGTCGGCAATTTCTCCGAAATTGCTACGGAAATGCACGTGCCGGTTCGGAGAACCGGCCGACTGTCGGCGATTTCTCCGAAATCGCTTCGGAAATGCACGTAGCCGGTTCGGAGAACCGGCTGACTGTCGGCGATTTCTCCGAAATCGCTACGGAAATGCACGTAGCCGGTTCGGAGAACCGGCCGACGATCTACTTCTCTTGCAGTGCAAGCCGATTTGCCAGCTCGATGATCCTCGCTTCCACTCGGCGCACATCGCGCTGAACATGACCCCGGTGAATCGTCTGCCAAACAAACAATCGAGTGCACGCGATTCCCAGCATCAACGTGTTGAACAACGTGGCGTACAAAATCATCTCCCACGTTTCAGCTGCCTGAAAAAACAACACGGATACCCAAACAGCCAAGACTGAAAGGGAGACCAGAAAAAACACCACGACGTACAACACCGATCGATGTTGCTTCCGAAACGGTTCCCGGACGATCGAACGGAGCGAATCTTCCCGTGACACGTCATACTCGGTCTCGTTGATGATTCGGCGGATGATCTCGTCAGACATTTAGATAGTCTCCCTTACAGGTCAGGATGTCGATTATCGTTTGAGTCGTCTTGCCAATGCTCTTTGAATTCAGCTCGCGCAGCGGACAGTCGCGATTTCACCGTTCCTTCCGCGATGCCGAGGACCTGGGCAACTTCGGCGACCGAGAACTGTTCCAGGTAATACAGGCTCAGCATCATCTGAGATTTCGGTTTCAGTCGTTTCAGAACGGCGTAAAGATCGTTCGACAGCTCACTGCTGCCGGTGGTTTCCTTGTCCGCCACCGCCAACGAATCGTCCCGGCCGGTTTGCGGCTGTTTGAGTTGTCGGCGGATCCAATCGTTCGCCTTGTTGGTGACAATTCGAAACGCCCAAGGCTTGAACCGCTCCGGATCGGCAAGCCTGGGCAGACCGCGGACAATGCCAAGCCAGCTTTCCTGAGTCACGTCCCAGGCGCCGTCGGAGGTACCGGTCAAGTGATAGGCATGTTGCCAGAGCCGCTTTTGCCACCGCGAAATCAACCGATCGAGCGCGTCGGAATCACCATTCTGGCATTGCAGTACAACGATTCGGTCTTCCGGCAGGAAAGGATTCTCGTCCATACACCCTACATAGTCTCCCAGCGCGGGCGATGGGTTCGAGAAATCCGAAGAAAATTCCGCTGGATGAAGAATCAGGATTGGTTCTTCGGGCCAAAGGTCCGGCACTTTGCATAGCCCAGGGTGAGGCAACGTTCGTTTTCCGAACGTGGCGGCAAAGCCCGAAGGGCTGACACAACATCTGCCGGGGTCGCCAGGCCCCGGTATGCAAGCACCGTTCATCAGTAGCCACGAAGTGGTGACACAAAAGAATTTGCTAAGTCAACATCTGCCCCGCCTCATTTTTGTATCGCCACTTCGTGGCTTCGATCACAAATTGGCTAGAAACCGGGGCCTGTCGACCCCGGCAAGGCCTGTGTCAGCCCTTCGGGCTTCGCGGCTTAGCCGATGGCGGGGACCGCCGTGCAACGATGGGCTCCGTAATCTCCGAAAACAACTGAGAACTCGCCGACTTGGGGACAAGTCGGCCTACAGTCGAGCTCGATTCTCTCGAACCACTATCCGCGTTTGCCCAGACAGATCAGGCTTCCGTCCAGCATCGTGATCACGACTTGGCCGTCGCGATCGACCAGCAGTCCGTCGGGAAGCGGCTCGCCGAGGATTTCGTGTTGCCACAATCGCTTGCCGTTCTGTTTGTCAAACGCGACGACGTACCATTGCGGTTGGGCTCGGAACTTTTGTTGTTGTTGGATGACGGCGACCACGGCACCAGGAGCCACCACCAACGACACCGCTTCGAATTTGTTGGGTTCTCCCAAATTTGATTGCCAGCGAACCGCTCCGCCACTGGCGAAACTGTCTACCAGGCTACGACGCGCGCGTCGATCAGCCGGGTTGGTCGCCGGCGGCTGATCGATCAGCGTGGCAACTTTTTCGGCATCACAACAGGTCAAACTGCCGTGCAAAAAATTGACCAGCGCCACGGTCGAATCGTCCCACGCCGGCGGAATGCCGCCAAAGCTGAGTGTCAGCGAACGGTTCTTGGCGGTCAGCGTGAAGCTTCCCTTGGTTGATACATTGTCGGCAGCCGAAAGCAAAATACGTCCGCCAACGACGGGATGCCGGCCCAGGAACATACCGCAAAACTTCCCGTTGTTGCTCTTCGGATGCCCCTGACCAATGGGACCCGCGTCACAAACCCCCGATTGAAGGTCATAGGGAGCGGGCGAAACTTGGTTGCCGCCGGCCATCAACAGCCGACCTTCATCGATCGTCAGGTTGCCTTGAACGCTCACTCCTTTCCGCAATTCGTCATTGAGATGCCCCGAAGAATCGTTGTGCCAACGCAATTCTCCGGTGGCTGCGTCGAGGGCGTACACGTAGGTACCGTCGTGATCGATGATCCCCGCCGCACAGTAGGCGACGCCATCTTCGACAAGCACGCCGGAATTGACCGGCCACGTCGAACTCAGCGCGCCGTAAACCTGGATCAACCGCTCCACCGGCGCGGCGCGATAGCGCCACAACATTCGTCCCGTCGAAGCGTCCAGGGAATAGACATGTCCATCCCCCGAACCCACGAAGACTCGGCCGTCGGCGACCGTTGGCGACATTCGAATCGTACTGGGTGTTTTGAACTGCCAGCGGAGCGTTCCCGTTTTAGAATCGATCGCTCGCGTCTTGCCGTCAAACCCGGCGACCAGCGTCAATCCACCGGCCGAGACGGCGGGGGTCGGCGTGTGAGCCAGATCGGGACGATAACGCCATTTTTCGACGACCGATTTGACGACCGGCACACGGCTGCTGCTGCTGCGATCATGATTGCCTCGGTAGGTCGGCCAATCGCGGTCGGTGACCTCGAAGTCGCCCGAGGGCTCCAGATCGGCAGCCGCCTGTAGCCGCTCGCTTTCTTTCGGCTGCTGATCGAATCGAAAGTCTCCTGCCGAACATTTGGCGATTCGACCGATCAGTGAAAGGTTGCAATCGCACTGCCAAGGACCGACGTACAGCAATCCGTTGGCTGGCAGCGCCCCGTCATTGCAAGCCGGCCGCGCCGCGCCATCGATCATCACCTTCTGGGCATCGCGATCGTAACGCAGCGTGCCTTCGCCGCGAACAAAGAACGAATCACTGCAGGCGGTCAATCGCGTGCAGGCTCGTTTACGAAAACCAAGGTCCTGCAACACCTCGCCGCTGGTTGGATCGATGGCGACGTGATTGCCGCCGTCACCGACCCCCAAGATCACTTTGTCGTCGACAAAGATCGCGTTGGGATTGTTGGTGACTTTCTTTTTGGTCCACAGCTGTTTTCCGTCGCTTGTCGAGACCGCGACCACATTCATCCGAGTTTGCCCCTGCAAAATCAGCGCTTGCGGCGTGGCAACGGCCAGGCAAGCCGACCGGAATCCGGGCGTGGAAGTGAGTCCCTGCCCCGGCTGTTCGATCAGCGAAAGAGTCGCCTGGTCATTGTTGGTCCACAGGATGTCGCCCGTTCGACTGTCGGCTGCGCACAGGTACTTTTCGGGACAATAGAAGTAGACCTTTCCGTCCCGCAGCGCCATCGCACGACCGTCGATCGGCTGCTCCTGTTCCTGGTGTTTCCACAACACTTTTTTCTGCTTCAGGTCGTATGCCGCCAGCACCGAACCGAATCCCCAGGGGACGCGTGGTTTCGCGTAGTAACCGGTACTCAGGTCGGCCCAACTCCAACCTCCGAATTCGCGATCACCCTTGGTCGTTTCTACACCGGAATCGCGTTTGCCTGCCAGCATGTAAAGAACGTCATCCTGAATCGCCATCCATTTCCAATCGCCAAAAACGCCCGGAATGGTGATCTTCCCTTGAGGCTGGCCCGATTGCGGATCCAACATCAACGCGTGATCGCCCTCGATCATGTAAAACGCGTCGCGCGTGGCGATGAAGGCCGAACGATGGACCAGATAACCTTCCGGCAGATCACGTTGCCAAAGAATCGATCCGTTGTATCCGTTGCGGGCAATCAATTGGTTCATGTTGTCCCACTCGCGACGATGATGGGCGATATGCCCGATCGCCAAAAACGTGCGGCCGCCGGCAGCAGTGGTGATCGATGGAATCGCGATGTAATAAGGCTTGGCCATGAACTGTGTCATGTAGGGAGCCTTGATGATCGAGTCTTCCGAAACCGGGTTGTTGTCGGGACTGTGCTCCCAGTGACTCCAATCACCGGCGCCTTCTAGCGAGGGCGTGAAAAGATCCGCGGTGACGCCAAACGGATTCGACTTGACTTCCATGCGCACCCCTTCGATCGAACCATCGTTCCAAGTGCGCAATCCCTTTTCCGTTAACTTTCCGGAACCGCCCGACCAGTTACCGATCATCGCCCGCCCCTCGGGCCGCAACACTCGAACGACCTCTGCAACCGGCAGCTCCTCAAGGTTTTCGTCATTCATCTGCGCAGCCACCAGAACATCGATCATCCGATCGGCATAAGGGAGCCGGTCGATCGGACCAACGTCGATGGCCAACCGTTCGATTCCCAAGCCGGCCTGATCGGCGATCTCGCGCGTTTTTGCCGCCACCGTCGCGTCCGGTTGGCGAACGTGCACAAGCAGGTCACTGGATCGAGCCAATTCGACGGGCAGCGTCGCCTCGCCTCCCACCACCACGCAAATGCCCCGCGAAATACCGACCTCCTGCAACAGGTTCGACGCGGTATCCGAAGGCGACACGGATGGCGGCGCCGACGGCGCATCGTCGGCCAGGATCACCGTTGGCATCAGGCAGATGACAGAAAAAACCAACGCTCGCGTGGGAAGCATGACTTTGCTCGCTGCAGTGGGAAGGTGGGGAAATACTAGGTGATTTTTGTGGTTGACCGCCGGCTCAACAGCAGAATCATCGCCAAGACAAGTGACCCCGCGACCGTCACCCCGATCACCGCCAACGAATTTGACGATGGGCTTCGCTTGGAATCATCCATGCTGTCGCCAGTAACCAGGGCATCGGCAACCGACGTCTGCCCCGATGGAATCGGCACCGCTACTGGCGGCCCCGCTGCGGAGTCGTTCGCTTTCAACGCCAACATGTTTTGAACTTCCGCGTCTAAATCCTGCAAGTCGATTTCCTGGTCCATCAGAACCACGGTCGAATCGACGTCACCGGACCAGATCAATGGCAAATCGACACCCATCGTCGGCAGAGGCTTGGAACACGAACAAGCTTGACGAATCGTGTGCACCAACTGAGCCACGTTGTCAGCGCTGATTTCTTCTCCGACCAGTGGCGGTGTCATCAATTTTCCGCGACCGAACGCGACACAAACCGTATCTTCGGAATCGCCGCGCAGCCCCATGAACCGCAGCAGCAATTGTTCGGACGGGTCATTTCGGTCGACCGTGATCCACGACAATCCAATGCGTTCATCCTTGATTCCCGCGTCCACGATGGTTTGAAGTTGATCGGCAACCGGCGAAGCTGCACTGGTATCCCTTGGCGAGTAGATCAAGACGGCAACGTGCCGGGCAAGTTCCGCGGCCAGCTTGCGACGCAATGGTGAATCGATGATCGCCCGAAATTCATCCTCCGTCGGCGCCGGTTCCCAATGGTCGATCAGAAAATTTTCACCGCTGCCGTTGTCGCGTCCCACCAAGACGGTGACCGGCAGCAACGGCGGAGCCGAGGGAATGCCGATCGAACGCCAATTCGTATCGGGATCATCCGCATCGACGCGCACGATTTCCAGGTTGATGGCGTCGTCTTCGGTATCGCCGAGCCACTGTTGCAATCGCTGCACCATTTCATCACCCGGCGAGTCGGACGAATCTGCGATCACACACAACTTGTGGATATCGCGAGCAGTGCGAAAAGCCGAATCACGCACTCGAATCTCACAGGCCACGACCGAGGCAGCCGCGGCAAAGATCGCGGCAGCGGCGAGCAGCACATGGGGGCGACGGATCACGGCAGGAGTCCCCAATCCAGGGCGACAAAGGGAGGTGGGATCCCGTCCATCTTACCGCCTCGACAGGCCGCGTGCTTCCACGTCACCGGAAGAAATACTCACTCTGCCCCTCGATCCATGCCCCTTCGTATCTTCCTCTCTTCCCTCCTCTTGGTAACTTCGTGCCTTTGTGTGAGCTTTTTACGGCTGCGGTCGGTGCGCGCGAAAAAGCTCACACAAAGGCACGAAGTCACCAAGAAGAAACGGAAAAACGAAAACTAGGATCAGCGCAGCGAGATGGCTTCTTGCAGCGGACGCAAGACGCTGCCGACCAGATACTCGTCCACCAGATCTCGGCACAAACCTGCCAGACGATCGAATTCGCTGACGTAGGTTTCTCCCACTCCCAGACTGTCGTATCGGCGCACCGTCAGGTAAACGCTGATTTGATCCTCGCCGAAGTCGCCGGTGCGAACCTGGTAAGCATTCGTTCGCGACTCAAAACTGACTCGGCACTGCGTCCGACACTCCTCGTCCAGCGCAAACTGGATCGCCGGTTCGTGCGACAGCAGCTTTCCGTAGGGCACTTGCTGAAACCGCTCCAGGCCAGGAGCCACGCCGATCGCCTCGGCCAAGATTTCGTTGTGGTTGCCTCGATAAGCGAAGTCGAATCCCAGCATCACGCTGATCGATTCGCAGTCCAACGGGCTGATCGAAAGCTCGAAAGGAACCAATTCCAGAATGCCGCGATGTTGTTCGGCAGCCGACTCGAATGTCTCCGGATTGACGACACCGCTGTTGACCCGTTTCGGTTCACACGACGCCCATCGATAGGCACCAGCGTCCTTTTCTTCCTCCAGAATGAACTCGCCTTTGTCCCGCGAATAAAAGTTTTGCATTTTCGGGTATCGACGCCGAACCTGTTCAAAAAAATGCAGGATGGATTCGCGACCCTGGGGTAACTCCATCTCAGTAGACAGGTTCATGTTCAGATAGAAATCATCACTGAATGCGCCGTACTGGCTCATGCAAACCTCCTCGCTTTCCTGGAAAAGGTGGCTCTTTTCTTCGTCAGACGGGGGATAAGGGTGTCGAATGAAAGTCCCGCCTAGCTACTAGTATAGGCACAGCGGGGACGAACTCCTACCGCCGGGGCCTGCAGTTCCGTCGGGATTCCGCAACGGGCGCTGACCGCTGTACAAACCTTGCGTTGTCGGAGACTGCGATTGCCGGGCGATCAGCGGCTTTGGTCACTTTCGGCTACCGCCCAGGGAGGTGTTCCAAACCAGTCGTGCATTTCTTTCAGGAAGGGTGCAACGACTTCCGGCGGTTCCTCGATGTGCCCGCGGTCTCGCGTTTCAATCATCCAAGTGTTCAGCGCCACGCGCATCTGCTTCAGCACCGCCTGCTGCTGAGGATCCTGGGAGTCAACCAGGTTGTGGATCTCATAGGGATCCTGCTGAGTATCAAACAACATTTCGCCTGAAAACGGCTGCATCAGTTCGGCCGGCGGGCCGCTAAGGCGACCGCGAACCAACAGGTCTCGCATCAACGGTTTGACCAGGAAACACTTTTCCTTGTAGCGGTTCAAAGTCGCAAAACCTGCTCCCGGCGTGAAGTTGCGAACGTAGTGAAATCTCTTTCCCCGTACCGATCGTTGTCGCACTTGAGTTTCATCAATGCGATCGCGGGCGCTAAAGGCGTAAGTGCGCGGCGGCCCCGCCGAATCACCCAAGAACGGACGCCCCTGCATCGTGATCGGGACCTCTATGCCAGCAATCATCAACGTCGTGGCGGTCAGATCGATCAGGCTGATGACTCGATCATCGACCTTTCCCTTCGCGAAATGCCGCGGAGGATCAAAATTCTTTGGCCAATGGATCACCATGGGAACATGCAAACCGCTGTCAAAGCACCAATGGATCCCCCGCGCCTCCAAACGGCCGTTGTCCCCAAAAAAGATGATCACCGTGTCGTCGAAGACGTTGTCTTGCTTGAGACGATCGAGGATCCAGCCGATTCGAACGTCCATTCCGCTGGCCGAGTTCAGATACCGAGCCCATTCCTCGCGAACGATCAGATGATCGGGATAGTAGGGTGGTGGTGAGACGTTTTCGGGTGTGGCGATTTTCGGATGCCACTGTTCACCGACCCAGGGCACGCGCTGTTTTTCAGCCGACTTGCGATCATAGATATCGTATTCGGCTTCGGGCATGTTGATCTGAGCAAAGAAGGGACGGGCGACATCCAATTCGGACCAAAGCTTGGCTTGGTACAGCGGTCCTTCATTGACAAAATTCAAATCCAATTTTCCAGTGCCAACTTCCTTGTCGCCAATGTGAGTGATGTTGGCAGTCTGGTAACCGGCTTCTTGCAAACGGTGGGTGATCGGTCGCACACCGACGGGCAAACGAAAATCGTCCTCACGATGCGAACGCATGTGATGCATGTCGGTGGTGGTGGCGTACCATCCGGTCATCAGCGCCGATCGGCTGGGAGCACACACCGGCGAGGTGGAGTAGACGTTGGTGTAACGCACACCGGCGGCGGCCAACGCGTCCACGTTGGGGGTCGACACGTTCTTGGCGCCATAGCAGCCAAAATCGAGATCAAAGTTTTCACCGACAATCCAAACGATGTTAGGTTTTCGCGGCTCCTTTTCGGCCGAAACCTGCGAAGGACGATCTGGCGGAACCTGGGCCTGGGCGGCCGCCATGGTCACCAAAAAACCAAGAAGTACCGAATATCGACGAATCACCATGAGGAAACTCTCCCAAGAACAGCCGAACGTTGTTTCCGGCTAGGATTTTGCGGAGGACCGTTTTACCATTTTGCGCTGCCGCCCGCCTGCCACCACAGCCAGCCAATTGCTTGGGAGTTTTTTGCGATGCGCCGTATGAATCGACGAAACATGATCGTCTCCGCCGCCGCGATCGGGTTGCCGGCAGCAGCCGGCTGCCAATCGGAAACGGTCTCCGACGTGATCTCCGATGCCGCGGCGAACGTGGAAACTGAAACGATCGAGGAGGGATTGGTCGCCCTAAAAGGCTTCGAAATCGTGGCCTGGGAAGTTGGCAAGCGAGTGATCTTCCTGCCGCATCCCGCCATCCGCATCATCGGCGTGACACTGATCATTTCGGCAGGCGCCGCCAAATTGGCGATCGAGTACCTGGATGTCGAACTGAATCGGCGCAAGGTCGAAGAAACACTCAGTGGTGACGAAGTGGTGCAGATCGAATCGGACCAATCGGTCACCTTCCAGCTTGAAAACGGCTACACCGAGAACGTTGCCCTGGGACCAAGCCAGTACGAATGATCGGATGTTGGGCTGCTAGACACGATTTTAGGAAGCACCCGGCTTCATGAGATTCGATTCGGAAAGAAAGCAGCGGTAGTCGGAGAGTGAGCTATTCTGAACGTCGAGTTTCTCTTTCCATGCACACCGTTGCGCAAATGCAATGCAACGCGCATTCGCGTCGCGAATCGGAACCAACACGCGCGGGATACACCAATCCTCGTGTACCCATCGCAGCACGTCGGAAAGGAGAACCTCTTCAAGGTCGATAGCATCATCGATGACCCAAAACGCAAGTTGGGCGCCCTCGATTTCGGGGCAAGGTTCAAGGTAAACGCAGCCGAGGCAACGAGTACGATCATGACGCAGTACGGTGTAAGCAAACGCCTCGCCTCGAATGAATTCGGCATGGTGACGCTCAAGATCAGCCCGGTTGGCTTCTAATGTAAAATCTTCGGTCGGCCAGTCGCCCCACTGAAGTTCCTCACGCAGCCTGGCTCGACACGACATCAGTGCTGCAAAGTCCAACTCAGCATGCATTGCATCGAGTGGCTCCATGACAAATTGCGGTGTCTCCAACGGCATAGGTACCGAAGCGAGTGGTTTCCACGACGAATCTTTATCCGGAACATGTGTCATTGATCTAACCCCGTTAAGAGCGTGTCTTCCAATTCCATTGTAGGCCGGCTTGTCCCAAGTCGGCGGTCCTGTACCTGCGCCCCGTTCCTCCCTACGCTCACGGAACAGTTGCGAGCGGATAACGATTCCTACAGAATGGTCTCCTATTCCTTGAACCGTATCACAGCCGTCGACCACCGCTCCGTCCTATCAAGGCAAGGTCGAATCTGGCGAATCCTTCAAAGTGTCATCGGTAGCGAATTTGGCTCGGCCTTCAAAAACAGGTTCGGATCCCCCCAACCGTCGACTCGATGCAGGCGCCACCGCGAAGGCGGATGTCTCACGACCGACGCCAGCGGAATCCAGCAGTGATGATCAGCACCTTTGGTTTCCGCGGCGCACAACGCACCCGGCCACTTCGCAGCGTCTTATTTGTATGCCGTTCGCCGGCGGCGGCGCGTCATTGTATCACCAATGGGGCAAACTACTTCCCGATGCAATCGAAGTCCTTCCACTGCAATTGCCCGGCAGAGAAGCTCGCAGAAGCGAACGGCCTTTTGTCCACATGCGGGATTTGGTGTCGGCGATTTGCAATGCGGTCGGGCCGCTACTGACGATGCCTGTCTCATTTTACGGACACAGCATGGGGGCGACGGTCGTTTTCGAGGTTGCTCGCGAAATGCGCCGCCGCGGCTGGCCACAACCAAAGCACTTGTTCGTTGCCGCGCGCCGTTCCCCAGAATTCCGCGATGTTCATGTCGACCTTGCTGACCCGGAAACATTGAAGTGGATGTTACGAGCATCCTCCCGCTATCAAGAACTCGTCAACTGTTCGCGGAACTTCGCGTCGGAGAACGAATTGTTGGAGCTGTTCATGCCGCCGCTTCGCGCGGACCTTGAATTGCTGCAGAACTATCGGTTTCATGAAGAACCGCCGCTACACACCGCGATCCATGTCCTCATGGGCGAGAATGACGTTCTCCGCCACGAGGAGCTGGCTCCATGGGCGAATCATAGCAGCGGAGACTTTTCCTTGGACCGTTTCCCCGGCGGCCATTTTTTTCTAATCGACTCCCAATCAGCTTTGCTGCAGTGGATTGCCGACGTCCTGTGTCGTAATGACCCGCTGGACTGATTCGTTACTAAAACAACGTATAAATGAATGGTCCGACCGGCGAGGAACTGAAGATGGCAAAAACCACAAGCGTGAGCAGCGCTAGTACGATCGGTGCCAACCACCATTTTTTGTTGTAACGTAAAAACCAAATGAACTCACGGATGATGCCAGGATCGTCTTGCTCAGCAAGCGAGTTGAACCGATCTGCGTCGCTGTTTTCTTCATCTGCCATCGTTCTGCCCTAGAAAGTTCGGAAGTAGCAATCGTCGTCTTCGGCACTCTGCGCATCAGTCCAAGCGGACGTTTCGTCGGCACTGGTCCGCAGAAGAGATTTTCCCGAAATGCGAAACCAGACGGCAATTGGCGTCAGAACAAAATAGTAAACCATCGCCAATGCAGCGTGAACGACGAACCAGCGAATCGGATAGGTTGCCCGATCAAATCCCTCAATGAGTGTGGGTTGCAATGGGGGGACGGCATAAAACGTGATCGTAAACGCAATGGCGGCCATCACGATTGCGCCGGAAACCACGCCACTTTCAAGACCCTGATAGACTGCGGCGGCAACCAATAGCAACGCCGCGCCGATACTGATTCCGTAGAGCGATTGATTCGGTCTTGCTGGTTGACTGGGGTGTGTCTTCATTCGTCGCGAACCGTCCGGTCTTCAATTTCAGAATCCGCGTTGTGCAAACTTTTTTGCAATAGACAGTTGCCGATCACCAAAGCATCCATTCCCGTTTTCAAAAAGCAGCGGTAAGCGTCCTCCGGTGAACCAACGATCGGCTCTCCGCGAACATTAAAACTGGTGTTCACCAGTGCGGGACAGCCCGTTTTGTGATGGAACGCGTGTAACAATCGAGAAAATTCGGGGTTTCGATCGCCGTCAACGGTTTGCACCCGAGCGCTTCCGTCGACGTGGGTCACCGCGGAAAGCCAATCGCTCTTGGCCTGACAAACCAGCAACATGTAGGGGCTCTCGGTTCCGTCGGGCATGTCAAAATGATCCCAAACATGGTCTTTCAAGACCGCCGGCGCGAAAGGTCGAAACGATTCGCGAAATTTGATTTTCATGTTGATTTTCGATTGCATCTGCCCAGGACGTGGATCGGCAAGAATACTTCGATTGCCTAGAGCGCGGGGGCCGAATTCGGCCCGTCCCGCGAAGCGTCCAACGATGTTGCCCTGGGCCAAAAGCTCGGCGACTTTCTCATTCCGGTTCGACTCTTCGGGAATCCACTGATAGGACGCGCCCAGTTGATCGAGCGTTTCCCGAATACGATCGGGGCAATAGCATGGCCCCAGGAGACTACCCTGTTGCTCGTCGCTTTGGGCTGTGGAACGTTCGTTGCCCAAAAGCTGATGCCAAATCAGCATGGCAACACCCAGGGCCCCTCCGGCGTCTCCGGCTGCCGGTTGAATCCAAACCTGCTCAAACGGACTCTCGCGTAGGATTCGACCATTGGCGACGCAATTCAGCGCAACGCCTCCAGCCAGGCAGAGTTGCTTGCGCCCCGTTGTCGCGTGCAAATGATTCGCGCTGCGTAGCATCACCTCTTCGGTTACCTGTTGGATGGACGCGGCAACATCTTTATCAAGCTCGGTGATTTCCGATTCGGGCTCTCGGGGTGGACGTCCAAACAAGCGGTGGAAACTTGGCCTGATCATCCTCAAGCCGTCGCAATAACCGAAGTGCTCCATGTTCAATCGAAACGATCCATCGTCGTGCAGATGGATGATCGAGTCCATGATCAAGTCCACGTATTTTGGCTGGCCGTAGGGAGCCAATCCCATCAGCTTGTATTCCCCGGAATTGACCCGAAATCCGCAGTAATAGGTAAACGCGGAGTACAACAAGCCAAGCGAGTGGGGAAACCTCAATTCCCGCTGGATCTGTATCCGGTTGCCATTGCCAACCCCCATGGTTGACGTCGCCCATTCGCCGACACCATCCACCGTCAAGATGGCCGCCTTGTCAAAGGGTGACGGATAAAATGCGCTCGCCGCGTGCGATTGGTGATGAGAACAAAACACAATTCTCCGCCGAAAAACACCATCCAGCTGACGGCGGATCTCACGACGAAGATGCAGTTTTTGCGAGATCCATCCGGGCATCGCCGACATGAAGGAGCGAATCCCCTTGGGAGCATACGTCAGATAAGATTCCAGCAGACGCTCGAATTTTAAAAGTGGCTTTTCGTAGAAGCCGACGTGGTCGATTTCTGATCGCGAAATCCCGCCCTGTTGCAAACAGAACTCAACGGCGTGACGAGGGAAGGATGCATCGTGCTTGATTCGTGTGAATCGTTCTTCCTGAGCAGCAGCGACAATCTTGCCGTCGATGACGAGCACCGCTGCAGAGTCGTGATAGAACCCAGACAAGCCCAGTATTGCCGTCATTGCCTTATCTCAGCGGACGAATTGACAAATCGAAGTGGCACAAAGCGGCTTGCCATTCAACGGTACGTCTCATCGATGACCCCAAAAGAGAGAGATGATGACGTGATAAAAGTGCGATCGTGGTCACGACTCGTTATCGCGAATATCTCGACTCACCACATTACCGTCACTCCGTGCCAAAGTCCAGAAAAGCGGTATCCTCAAGCCACTGGCCGATGGCGTCAGCAGCGACTTGCTGTCCCTGCGGTGTCCAATGCGTATCTTTGATGTAGTTCAGCGGCGGGCCTTCGCTGGCTATCGCGATGCGATACGCATCGGTGAGATCTAAATACGGAACGTTCGACTCTTCAGACCATTGCCGTAGTTCGGTCTGAAGATTCGTATCGGAATCAAGCCAAGCTGGGTCCAAGTCGACGCCGCTGGCGAACAGAGGACACTGGTTCGTAAAAAACCTCGGATCGTACTGAACGGCATCAGGAATGAACACGACGCCAACACGCACGTTGTGGCGGTTGCATTGCCCAATCGTGAAGTCCAGCATCGCCTTTGCGTTCGCCCACTTGATTCTAAACGTGGGCGTGTCCAGTCTAAAGGTTGACGTATAGTAGTCTTTGTCAGCCAGTCCCTGAATCAAAATGCTCATGGCGTGAGCGCCCCGATACTGGCGAAGTGCGTCCTCGTAGAGTTCGTCGGGTACGTTAGAACGCCACTGTTGAAACCGCTTCTCGCCTACCTGGCGTCGAATATTTTCGACCACACCTTCTGCGCCTCCTCCCTCCGTCTGGTTCACGACGCGAAAGTGATGGGCAATGGCAAACTGAGTGTAAATCCGTGGGTACAGACGATGAAGAATCCGATGCAAACCGAAATAGGAGGGTTTCAGACTGGGTGTGAAAGTGGGATCCGGCCGAGTCTGCCAGATATCCGACATGTAGACGCATATCAGGACTCCATCGAGGTCATAACGCAGGCCGCGTTTTAACACCGCATTCATGTACGATTCGATGTGAGTGCCTGGTTTTGCGGCATTGATGAAATGCACTCCATCGAATCGCGATGTCAGCAAAGCTGGAAAAGCTTCCTCTCTTTCCACGCCATATCCCACGGCAAAATTGTCCCCAACGATCAGGACCCTCTTTTCCGATGACGTTTCTTTTTTGAGTGGGATAACCTCGTCGCGAAATCCCTGAGCGTTGTAGCGGATATGTGTGTCGTATTCTCCGTCTGAACGAACACGAACCTCCGTGTTCGGAGCATTGGTGTACTTATGATAGTTTTCCGCTGGAAACTCGAAGAACGCCAGGGAGACGTCCACAACAATGCTCAAAACAAAGAGAACCACAATTGCCAGCGCGGAATACAGGTAATCCACAACGCGAATGTGATTTCTGCGAACAATGAGCGCTGCGCCGATCAATATGGCCAGTGCATTGACGATCAGGAGAGTCCAGTAGGTTAACGGATCGTCGATGCCCCCGTCCGACGTGACGAAAGCGCCAAGCACCCAGGGATTGGCGATGACTCCAAACGCGACCAAGGAAACTCCGACAGTTAAATTGCCGCCACGATGCACAACTTTCATCCTTCCCTCCGACATGACGCATTGACAATTCGATTGGAGTTGTGACTAAGTTTGGTCGCGGTCCGCATCCTCCTCGCGAGACGCCCACATGATCGAAAGGAACGCCCATGGCGTTATGTGAAGAGCGCTGTGGTAGCGACGCGTGGATCAGACGACTGTCGCTTCCCCATGCATCTGGTCCTTCCGTTCTACCCAGGAAGTTCCCAGACTTTTCTGATGCTCCGTTCGTTGCGCCCTAGACACCCCCAATACCTACTTTCTTTTGATGTTAGCGAAGCAGGTAGAGGCCCCGTTCCTGGTAGAATACCAATGCTGGAACGCGAATGTCAAATAAATCCTTTCCCGTTTCACACGGCAGAGACAGGGGCGCAAAACAACGGCTTTGCATTTCAGCCAATCCTGTGCTTCGTGTTAAAGTCATTTCGACTCCGAACAGCTTCGGATCGCTTTACGGAAAGCTTCTGCACGGGGTATGATGCGCAGTGGAATATGACGCACAGTAACGAAGCGGCAGTTTGTGCCGTCGGCACTGCAAGGAAGGAGACGCAGTGGATCGAGGATGATTCAGGTCCGTCGATCCACTAAAACTCGTTTTAACCAAGTTGGTGAGGTGTCTTACGTGCTGTACTTGCTGCCTGTGTTGGCTAGTCTGCTGTTCGTAATCGCCGACTTGATCGCCTCGCGGTTCTACCGAGGGACTCTATTCTACGTCGGGATGGCCTTGTTAGCCGTCATGACTCTTGTCTCGTTTTGCATCGCTTCGGGTGACTACTACCTTCCCACGCTGATTCTGTTGGCCATTGTCGCCCAACGGTATTGGCGACGCGGTGACCCAGCGTGGCTCACTCAAGAAGTGTTTCAGAGCGTAACGCTATTGTTTCTCGGAGCAACCGTTTACGCGATACTCCGCGTCATGGCGCTTGGCAGCGCGTACAGTTATTATCCATCTTGGTGGGGCTTGGACTCGCTCGGTTGCCCGCTGATTGCTCAGCTGGCGCTCCTCATGCTGTTCGAGGAGATCGTTGTGTACTGGATCCATCGGATGGATCACACCATTGGATGGCTGTGGTCATTCCACAAGCTCCATCACGCGCCGGTATCGCTCAACGTTTTTGCCACCGACAGAGACCACCCTTGGTTTACTTTCGTTCGTTTCTTCGCCGTGCTTGGTACTTCGTATGCGGTGGGGGTGGCTCCTCACGTTCTTGTCTATTCCGGGCTTATCCGCGGGACGGTCAGTTGCATGAATCACTGGGACGTCGATTTTCCGCGTTTTCAAGGTCGCTGGCCGTGGTGGGCCTTCATCGTATCGACGCCAAATTATCACGCTTGGCATCACACGATCCACTGCCGTCGCGGTGCGAACCTGGTCGAAGTCTTTCCGCTTGTCGATGCACTGTTTGGAACATTGGAAGTCCCCAGGGGTGATTCGAAAACGTGGGAGTTCGGGCTTGGTGCGGAAGAACAATTACCAGAGACGATCCTCGGACAGGTGCTTTCTCCCTTCGGGGTACGCCCGCGATCGGTACCGGCGCTTGTTGAGGAGGCGGAGGGAGGAAACGCCGGAGTTGACGGACCGATGTTGACGGCTAGCCCAGATTATTCGGGCAGGCCGGACAGAGGTCGCCAAACCATGCCGTAACTGCGCGCAGGGCCGGCTCGTATTTGCGCGCAGCGTGCGCTACGAAAAAACGTCCCACTGGCAAACGAAGTTCTGGCACTGAAAGGGCGCTTGTTGCGGCCTACGGAGTTGTGCTTGCGGATTTTTCAAGGCACGGAAAAGGCGTTTGCTCTAACCAGTCGCTGATGGCGTCGGCTGCCACCTGATGCCCCCGAACATTCCAATGTGTGTCATGGAGATAATTCAGCGGAGCGTTTCCTTCGGCCAGTGCAACGCGGCATGCATGCGTGAGATCGAAGAACGGTACATTCGATTCTTGCGACCACTTTCGCAAAGCCGCTTGAATGTCTGTGTCTGACGTGAGCCAAGAAGTATCCAAGTCGACTCCACCCACAAACAATGGACACTCGGTAGTGAAAAATCTCGGGTCGTATTGAACCGGATCTGGAATAAAAACGACGAAAACAGGCACCTTCTGACGGCGGCATTCTTCCACCAGAAAGCTCAGCATCGCCTGCGCATTCCTCCATCTCTCCTTACTGATGGTCGTTTCTAGTTCAAATGTGGTGGTGAAGTAATCCTGCTCGGCAAGTCCGAGCGTTAACACACTCATCGCATGCTCGCCTCGGTACTGAGTCAATGCGTCCTCGAAAAAATGATCTGGTATCTTAGAACGCCATTCTTGATACCGCTCATCGCCAACTCGGCGCCGAACGTCAGCAAGGACTCCTTCGGCCCCCGCCTTTGCAGATTGTGTCTCGGTGAATCGATGACGAGTGATCGCGAATTGAGTGTAGATCCTTGGGTACAGGCGATACAGAATTCGATGCAAACCAAAATAGGTAGGCGTTAGACTGGGCTTGTAACCGGCGTCCGATCGGGTCTGCCAAATATCGTTGGCGTAAACGCAAAACAAAACGCCATCGAGGTCCAAATTGATGCCACGCTTCAAAACAATATTCACGCACGTCTCCACATCGGCACCTGATTTCCCAGCATTGATGAAGTGCGTGCCGTCGAATCGCGAGGTGAGCAAAGCGGGAAATGCTCCGGCCTGTTCCACGCCGTATCCCTCCGTGAACGAGTCGCCGACGACCAAGATCCTATTTTTCGAAGAGTCGTCCTTTTTCTGTGGAAACTCTTTGTCGCGGAACCCCAGGGAGTTGTAGCGGACGTGTGCGTCAAACTCGCCCCGCGAGTGAATACGAAATTCGGCGCCCGCCGGATTCGTATAGTTGTGGTAGTTGTCGGTTGGAAACTGAAGCAGCCCCAAGCAGGCATCCAAAGAGAGGCTCAACAGGAACAACAGGAAGCCCGCCACGAAGCAAAAAAGAAAATCGAGTACACGCGCGCGATTGCGAGCAAGGATGAGCTTGGTGCCCAGCAGCACAGCGATGACTTCGATGATGACGATAACGAATGACGTCAAGGTATCATCAATGCCTCCGTCCGATGTGAAGAGGGTACCGACCAGCCATGGGTTGAAGGCGACTCCCGCAAGGACAAGGCCGATTCCGATCAGCAAGTTGGCACGACAATACACCTCTCTCATCTTTGCCTCCGACGGAGATGGCCTCCGATTCGATCGATCATTGCGTTAAGAAATTCTATGCGAAAACCTTCTGTCGGCGCACTGGATTGTGCCGCCTGTCCCATTCTCGGCGCGGTAGTTTCAAGGAGACACATCGGCCAGTCGCATTTTCATTTCGGATGACCAGGAGAAGATAACGTCAAGCAGACGGGCCTGTGCCCAAAGGGGTGTGAAGATGTGATCCGCGCTGGCGACGAATTCAATTTGTGTATTTTCGAATTCTCGAAGCCGCTCTGCTCTCGGACCATGCAGCAGCTGCAACAAGTCCCAAGAAAAACTCCCCTCCGAATAGATGCCAAGTAACTTCACGCCTCGATGATTGAGCTGCTGGACGTCGGAGTCAGAGTTGGATGTTTCCTGTGATGGCTGAGCTGAATCGGCGGCGATGGAGCGACGTTTCAGGACGCCCAGTAACGTTTCGCGAATGGCTCCGAAGTCACTCTTCAAGCCGAGAAGTTTGGACCAGGATTCAGGGTCGAATACACGACCTTTGTAGTACCGTGCGCGAATTCGTTTTTGTGCCGCGTGAAGCAACTCAGGGTCAACGTCAGCCGGGGCAAATCCCCCATTGATCAAAACCGCCCCCACGACCTGAGGACGATGAATCGCTAAAGAAAACCCGACGTCCGCACCCGAACAGATTCCCATGGGAATAAAACGAGTTGCGCCGTATTGGTCCGACGCGAAATCCATTGCCGCGGAGGTTTCGCGCAACGACCGTTCCGATAGCGGCTCGGTCGACTCTGACGTCGCGCTATCGCCAATGCCAGAGAAATCGAACCGGAGGACAGGAAAACCCAAATCTGTCAAACGAGCCGCCAATCGGACATACAACCGATGGGGACCTACGCGATGGGTCATCCCGGCATTGAGAAGTAGTATCGTTGGAAGCGTTCCTTCGTTCTGCTCAGGGAGCGTCAACACCCCAACGAGTCCCCGACCAAACACGACCCCACGTTGTATCACGAGTACAATCCGTCTAACTGTTCGACAATGGAGTCGAGGACACCAATCGGTACCGACGTGTTACCGTCGACGTCGGCCTGTTTTTCCCAGATCGGTGGTCCATCGAGGCGATGAACCCGTACGTTGGCGCTGAGCGTTTTCATGACCTCAAGCGTCTCATCAAGCCGATTCGATTCCTGGGTGTCGATGACCACTACATTGTCGGCGGGCAATGTAGTGACGCGTGCGAGGTCGAACTCTCGTATTCCATCGACAAGTTTTTCGTTGAGGAGAAATCCCAGCGTCTCTACTTGCGCAGTGCTTTTCTCCTTTCGAGCTGCGGACTTTGCGAACGAGCCTCCAAGCCATGTTCGATGTTGCCGGAGCACCTCTTCAAGGTATTCATTTCCGGAAATGATCGGGTCCCATAGTACGAGAGCTCCAATCTGATCTGCGTCCACCTTGATCGTGGCCGCCAGACTTGCCCCCATACGGAGGCCACACAAACAGACAACGTCAACGGCTTCCTTGAGTTCCGCGACCGCGGTCAAAATATCGGCTCGCCAGCGCTCCAGCGAGACTTCACCGTCGACAACGTCGCATGAATCGCCGCACCCCGTGAAATCGAATCGCAGCACGTGAAATCCTTCGTCGGCCAACCGCAAAGCGAGTTGGACAAAGGCACGGTGCGAGCGAATGTACTCCTGCCCCATCGGATAACACAGCACAACTCCAACGCCGCGATCAACATTGGGTGGCGGTGCTTGATAAGCCCCGAAAATTTCTTCGTGAACGCCAAAGTAGAAAGGTTCCAACACACCTCGACTCAAGCCAGATGCCCCAGATGTCATTCTGGTTCCTCCAACTCCTTCGAGGCGGCCAATTCTTCGCGTACTCGAGCCGATTCTTGTTGCCAGTCTGGAATCTCAAAACCCAGCACCTCGCGGCAGAATACTGCCCATTCATTCGTCTCCACCGATGGAGAAAAAAGGATGTGGCCTCCGTCAACTCCCCGCGAAGAAACGCTGAGATCTTCTTGGAGGAACACGACCGTATCGTCGTCGAGCTTCTGTGGGGTGGAGGAGTCGCGGGAGGTTTCTGAATTCTCTGCGACCAGCGGTCGCTCGTACCAGCCGGGAAATGCTCGCAGCTCCTTTAACAAGTATGCTTTACAATACTCCGGCATTTCACACTCCTTGGTATTTATCTCTCGCGATCTTCTTGTGATGAATGAACCATGTTGTCACACCGGGAGGCCAATTGTCCAAGAGTGTCAGTAAACAGGTCGCGTGGTCGCAACTTGGAACCGAGTTTCTCTTCGATCTTGTCAATGATAACAAGTGCCTGTAAGGAATGGCCGCCCAAGTCAAAAAAGTTGTCTTGACGTCCGATGTTGCTGATCTGCAATGCGTCGCGCCAAATGTCAGCGAGCGTTTGTTCTGTTGCGGAAACGGGAGTACTCTTCGCGCTGGGCGCCCGAGTCAGGTCAACGACCAATTGCGATAGCTCTCGTCGGTTGAGTTTACCGCTCGCTGTTCTCGGCAGCTTGTCGATCCATACAAAACGACTGGGGATGAGGTATTCGGGAATCCTTGTCTTCAAGTATTTCCGCAACGTCAAACTTGAAACCGATTGCATGCCCGAGATCAGTGCGACCAGCACGTCGGAAGCTTCACCGTGCAGCACGACCGCCGCGTCTCGCACCGAGTCGTGACCAAGCAAAGCAGACTCCGCCTCTTCGGGTGCGAAACGATGGCCGCGGAGGTTGATTTGTCCGTCGCGACGGCCAGCAAACTGAACGTTTCCATCCGGCAAATAACGCCCCCTATCCCCGGTGCGATAGATTTGAATGCTGGCTCGGTCGTGGTCGCGTAAAAACCTCTTCGCCGTTTCCTGTTCATCGTCGAGATACCCCAAACTCAGATACGGAGTACGGACCTGTATCTCACCCACCTCGCCGATCCCGGCCAATTGGTTCATCGAATTCACAACGAGCAGTTGGGCGTGATCGATCCCGCGACCAATGGGTACGGACGTGGAGATCTGCTGCATCCGCGCTGGATCTTCGCTGGGCAACTCAAACCAACTCACGGCTTGGGGAGTTTCCGTCGTTCCATAAAAATTAACCAACCGCGCCCCAGGTGTGCGGTTGTGAAACGCCTCCGCCTCCGATGCGGGCAACACGTCACCACCACAGAATGCAAATCGAAGCTGGTCAAACGTGGCGTCCAAGGTATCGAAACCTTCCCGAATGATTCTGACCATGGCTGGCGTGATGTGAATCACGTTGATTTCGTGTTCAAGTAGCCACGTTGCCAGGAGTTTCGGTGAACGCAAGTCCCGACTCGTTGGAATGTACAGAGTTGCTCCGAGCCAGAGAGGCCCAAAAATATCTCGCAGCAAGGGGTCGTGTCCGATTCCGGAAAGCATGGCAAAGCGACATTCAGAGTCGAGTGAGAACGTTCGCTCATACCACTTCAGAAAATGAGTTAGCGGGCGATGCGACCCGAAGACAGCCTTGGGTTGTCCGCTGGTGCCCGACGTGAACGCGACATAGGCGACGTCCCCTGGACTGTGGGCGGCTTGCCACTTTGCCGGTGCCCCCTGAAAAGTCTGTGTCGTCAGCACGGGTGATTCAAATTCGGGAAATGAGTCAGAGTCGCTTGAGGGGATGGCAACCAAACAAGATTTCGACTGGTGTATCCGACTGGTCAAATAGGACTGTGGGGCTTCGGGATCCAGCATGACAAATGCGGCTCCCATTTTGAGCACTGCCAGCATCGACGCCACCATCTCCGCATTGCGAAGGCCATAGACAGCAACGACGTCGCCTTGCGAAACACTTTTCCCTGAAAGCATCCCAGCGATTTCGTCGCTGCGCCGATCAAGCTCGCTGTAGGTCAAGCTGCCGCAGTGATCAACAACAGCGATTTTCTCAGGCGAACTCTCAGCAAACTGTGCGAGACGACCGTAGGGCAATCCGTCGGTTGGTTCGCCAAACTTGAGCAAGGGATCAGGCAGAATCTCCCGCGCTCGATCGGTGACCAGCGAAACATCACTGGTCCGTTGGTCGATGTCGGCTACACAGGCGGTCAAGATCAGTTCGACCTGGTCGAGCATTTCCAGCATCATTGAACTGTCGAACAAGTCCTCGTCGTAGACGAGCGACAAGTCGAAAACGCCGTCCGCCTTGGTCACATAGAGAGTGACATCGAATTTAGATGCCAGGTCTTGCGAATCGAGCGCAGTGATACTGAGTCCAGCGAATCCAGTTGGAATCGGATCCTCCTGTGTGAAATTGAACATCGCTTGAAACAGAGGCGTTCGGGTCAGGTCTCGCTCAGGTTGCAATGCCTCCACGAGCTTTTCAAAAGGAACGTGTTGGTGGGCGAACGCGCCAATCGAGACCTCTCGCACTCGCTTGAGTAGTTCGCGAAGAGTTGGGTTGCCATTTAGATCTGTCCGCAAAACGAGCGTATTGACGAAGGGCCCGATCATGGACTCCAGTTCGACCCATTCTCTGCCGCCGACCGGACAGCCCACGCAGATATCAGTTTGTCCACTGTGCCGTGAAAGGACTAGCTGGAAGGCCGCGAGCAGAACCATGAATGGCGTCACGTCTTCGCGGAGCGCCAATTCCTGGATTCCGTTGCTCGTTTCGACTGAAAGACACAGATCGTGACGGCTTCCTCTGATTCGCGTCAGCTCGCGACGCGGCGAGGTTTTTGGCAGATTGAGCGGCGAGGCTCCTTGAAGCTGTTGGCACCAATATTCCATCTGTTCTTCAAGTGCATTGCCCCGCAGCCATTCTCGTTGCCAGTGGGCAAAATCACCGTACTGAACGGTCAGGTTTTTCAGCGGAGAAGGGACCTGGCGCACGTAGCATTCGTAGAGCGTTGCTAGTTCGTCGAGAAAGACACGCGTGGATTCTCCGTCAAAGATGGAGTGATGCGGGTTGAAAATCAGGATGTGCTGGTTTGTTTCTTGCCGTATCAATTGGGCTCGGTACAGCGGTCGTGCACCAAGGTCGAAAGGGTTGTTGCTTTCATGTGTTCGACAACGAGCGATCTGTGAGGCTTGTTCCGAAGCGGGAAGATGAGTCAAATCAATGACCTTGACGACGCTCTCTGGCACAGGATCGACAATGCATTGGGGAGATCCGCTGACGGAAAGAAATCGACTGCGCAGAACCTCATGTCGTCGCAGAATCTCCCGCAAGCTCTGGTCGATCGCGAAAACGTCAAGGGGACCCACGATGTGCAACGCGACTGGCATGCTGTAGTCGACGCTGTCCGGATCGAGTTGACTGAGAAACCACAGCCGCTGCTGCAAAAAGGAAAAGACATTCCGATTCGTATTGGGCACGATTGCCGGTCGGGCAAGACGGTCGTCTTTTTGCCGCTGTTGGTTGATGTGGTCGGCAAGACTCGCCACGGTCGGATGCTCGAAAAGAGCAATCAGCGGAAGATCAATCTCAAGGGCTTGGCGAACCCGGGCCAGGACCTGTGTCGCCATCAAGGAATGCCCACCGAGCATGAAAAAGTTGTCGTGTATGCCGACCCGTTGTGCCCCTGTCAGTTCGGCCCAGATGGCCGCAAGAGTTTCTTCGATGGAATTGGAAGCCGCTACATAGTTCTCAGCACTCGCGCGTTCCGGCGTTTGAAGATCTGAAATCGATTTGCGTGATACTTTACCGCTGGGTGTCAGAGGAATGTGGTCGAGAAACACATAGCCGGCCGGAAGCATGAACGGTGGAAGCTGGTCCTCCAAAAAGACGCGAAGTTCCGTTGCCGTCGGTTTTTGGCTGTCTGCACTGGTGACGTAAGCCACCAACTCCTGACGTCCGTGGTTCTGGTGAGGCATGACAACGGCTTCGTCAATCGACGCATGCTGCTTGATGACCGTCTCGATCTCCCCCGGTTCAATGCGATAACCGCGGATCTTGACCTGTTGATCGATGCGACCAGAGAACTCAAGTCCCGTGTCTTGTCGCAATCGGACCAAGTCTCCGGTCCGATACATCCGGGCGCCAGGTTGATCGGAAAACGGATCCGGCAGAAAACGCTCGGCGGTCAGTTGTGGCGAACCGAAATAGCCACGAGCCAGGCAGGCTCCCGACAAAAAGAGCTCACCGAGAACGCCAAGAGGTTGAAGCTGAAGGTGCCGATCAAGCACATAGGTCCGAGCATTGGAAATCGGCCGACCGATCGGTGGAAGCGTGTTCCATGTCGATACATCCTGAGAAAGCGAATGCGTTGTGACAACGTGAGTCTCGGCTGGCCCGTAGTGGTTGTGAAGTCGGCAGTTGTCATGTTTCTCAAAGAATTCCAAAACTGCGTCGGTGACTTGCAACTGCTCTCCCGCGGTAATCACATCGGTAAGACTAGGGACACCGCTGGTCAGCCCCACGGCCGCAAACTGTTCCAATGCGGCGAACGGAACGTAGAACTTCTCCACAGCCTGGCGTCGCTGAACTTCGCGAAGGCAAGTCGGATCCCTTCGCACCTCATCGGGGACAAGGACCAGTTTTCCTCCCTCGCGCCAAGTCGCGAAAAGCTCCTGCAGGAAGACATCGAAACTTGGCGAAGCAAACTGAAGAACACATTCCTCGCGCGCCGAATCGCTGTGCTGCCATTCGATCAAATTGGAGAGCCCCCGATGGGGCATCGCCACGCCTTTGGGCGTTCCAGTCGACCCCGACGTATAGATGATGTAAGCAAGCTGCCGGAGATCACTCTGCACATCAAAAGCCGTGCTCGGTTCGTCGGCGCTCTGTTCCACGGTGGTGACTCGTACTCCTTCGGGAACTTGAAAGCTCATCGAACTCTGGCCGATGACGACGGCGATACCTGAGTCGCGCAGCACATGGTCCAGTCGTGCCTGTGGATATGCCGGGTCCAGCGGCACATAGACACCACCAGCTTTTAGAATCCCGAGAATACCGATCACCAGTTCTAGCGATCGATCGATGCATAGACCCACCGGCGTTTCGGGAACGACGCCAAGACGACGGAGGTGATGGGCAAGCTGGTTCGAGCGATCATCAAGCGCTCGATAGCTCAAGTGCTTTCCCTGGAATACCGCCGCCGTTCGGTCCGGAAATTTTGTCGCTTGGCGCCGAAACATTTCATGAAGACATAACGCCGGAATCTCCCTTTCTGTCTGATCGTGATCGAGAATAGGTTCGCGTTGCCGCGGAGACAGTAATGGCAATTGCGAGATGCACTTGTTGGGGTCCGCGACGATCCCCTCCAGCAACTCTCGCCATGACTGAATCAGGTTGCGAATCGTGGAACGATCAAAGATCTCGGAACTGTATTCGAACGAACCGCGAATCGAATCGGGTGCGACCTCCACGAAAAGGTTGATGTCACACTTTGCTTTGCCGAGGTCCAGTTCGTATTCTTCAACACGGAGACCGGGGAATCTTGGTTCCTCCGAAGTCTCCGTTCGCAACGAAAACATCGCCTGGAAGATAGGAGTGTGGCTGGTATCCCGTTGAGGTTGAATCGCGTCGACGATCCTTTCAAATGGAACGTCCTGGTTGGCGTAGGCGGTTAACATCCGGTCTCGAACGCGTGTCAACAGTTGCTCGAAAGGGGGATCGCTGGAAAGATCCATGCGAATCGCTAGGGTGTTTAGAAATAGTCCGATCGACCGTTCTATTTCTGCGCGATTCCGGTTGGACGCGGGCACGCCCACTACCACGTCGTTTTGCCCGCTGTAACGATGGAGTAGCGTGTAAAACGATGCCAACAGTGTCATGGAGAGCGTGACGGACTGACGGCGGCTCCATTCGACAAGCCTGATGGCCAGGTCGGAGGGAATCTCCAGTGGTTCGCAACCACCCTGATACCGCAAGCGAAGTGGGCGAGCCCGATCAGCCGGTAGTTGTAGAGTTGGCAATTGACCACCAAGTTCGTTTTTCCAATACGCTAGCTGTTTTTCGAGGCATCCGTCCTCGACCATTCGTCGATGCCAGGTTGCGTAATCAGCGTACTGAATTGTCAAATCCGATAAAGGACTGCTTTGACCGGCGAGAAAGGATTGGTAGAGGGTGCAAAGTTCGTCAAGGAGAATGGCGATCGACGAACCATCCCCGACGATGTGGTGCAGTGCGACGACAACAAGGTGCTGATCTGACGCACAACGAACCAAAGCAGCGCGTATCAGGGGACCGTGAAACAAATCAAAGGTTTCGGATGCGAATGTCGTCGCCAATTCGCGCGAGGCAATCTCCATCCTATCGGCTGGAAGATGGCTCAAATCGAACAACCGCAAGATCACCTCGGGTGTGTCTTCCTCGATTTGAACAGGTTCGCTGTTGATCTCTCGGAATACGGTACGCAGCGCCGCGTGACGTCGTCGAATTTCTGTTAGCCCACGCTCAAACGCCAAGACGTCCAATTTGCCCACGAAACGCAACGCAAAGGGCATGTTGTAGTAGGGATTCTGTGGATCCAACTGCTGCAAAAAATAGATGCGCTGCTGTGCGAACGACAGCGGAGCTGGACCAGGTTGGGCACGCGGTGTGGGATTCGAACGGGTCGAAGACTTGACCTGGTCCCCCTTGAGATGACGTTCCAACAGAGCGAGCTTGGCCCCGGAAAGGTTCTTTGACTTGGTCATGTCGCGTTCATGTCTCGAAGAAGCCGCTCGGCCTCGGCGTCGCTTAAACGATCGATGGAGTCGACCAGTACACTCTCGGCTCGTTCAGCGAGCAAAGCCACGGTGGACGCTTCGAAGATGTCGACAAGTTCGAGAGTGATTCCCAAAGAGTCCGCGATGCGCGTTTGAAGTTGTACCGCGAGCAGCGAATCGCCTCCCACTTCGAAAAAACTGTCGTGACGCCGAACCTTTTCTGTGCCAAGTACTTTCTGCCAGGCTTCCGCTAGCCTCTCCTCTAACAAGCCTTGCGGGCTCTCATGAGGCATCACATCTTCCTCCGGAAGCAGATTGCTTGGATTCGGCAAGGCTCGACGGTTGATCTTGCCACTGGGAGTCAGTGGAAACTCGCTTAAAAATGCGAACATCGATGGGATCAGAAAGTGCGGTAGTTTGTTCCCCAGGTAGCGACGCAATTCGGGGCTTGATCCGATGAAGCCATGATTCATCACAAGGTATGCGACCAATCGCCGGTCACCCGGAGCGAATTCAAAGTCATGGACCACCGCCTGGCTGACCGATTCGAGTTCCTCCAGCGCAGATTCGATCTCTCCCAGCTCGATGCGAAAACCTCGCAATTTGACCTGATGATCGCGCCGGCCCAGGAACTCCAGTTCACCATCCTTGCGGTAGCGGGAAAGATCTCCGGTGCGGTAAAGGCGGCTTCCAGGAACACCTGAATAAGGGTGGGGAAGAAAGCGATCAGCCGTCATCGCGGGCTGGTTGAGATAACCTCGCGCGACGCCTTCGCCAGCAAGGTACAGCTCACCGATGACACGAATCGGTATGGGCTCAAAACACCGGTCCAACACAAACGTTTCTGTGTTCGCAAGTGGACGCCCGATACTTGGCGGGCGATTGTCTTCACTTGGAACCTCGGCGAAGGTTGAATACGTTGTGGTTTCCGATGGTGCGTACAAGTTGATCAGCCGACAATCGGCTGGAGCATCGAATATGCTTCGAGCCAGCGAAGGACTCAAAGGTTCGCCAGCAAGATTGATGGCCTTCACCGAGTTCGGAATTCTGTTGGTTTGGACCAGTTCGGTGATCGCCGAGGGAACCGAATTGATCAGCGTGATTTCTTCGGCTGCGGGCAGCTTGTCCACCGCAAGAACATTCTCCGAGAGGATAACCTTGCCGCCAGCAACCAACGGAACGAAAAACTCAAACACCGAAAGATCGAAACTAGCCGAAGTGGAAGCAAGCACTCCGCTCAGTTCGTCAACCGAGTAGTTGACCTGAGCCCAGGTCAGCAGGTTGACGGCGTTTCGATGAGTGATGACCACACCCTTGGGCTGCCCGGTGGAGCCGGACGTATAGATAACGTACGCAGCGTTTTCGGACGTAGGTCGATGGCCGTGATGTGCGACCGCGCCTCCGCTCCATTCAGAGGGGACGTCCAAACAAATCACCCGCGTGTCACTCCCAGGTACACGTTCCTTCAAACGGCGACTGGTCAGCACCAAGCTTGCCTGAGAATCGTCGATCAAAAACTGCAGACGCTCGTCGGGGTATTCCGGATCAAGTGGAACGTAAGCACCCCCCGCCTTCAAAACCGCCAACAGACTCACAAGCAAATTGGCATCTCGCTCGAGACAGATTCCGACGCGCACCTCGGGCCCAATCTGACGCGAGCGCAATTCCTGCGACAAACGTTCGGCACGCCTGTTCAACTCCGCGAAAGTCAATCGCTCATTACCGACAACCAGTGCCACGCGGTCGGGAGTACGCAGCACCTGCGTTTCGAATAGCTCATGAATGCACAGCTCGCCGGGGAAATCGTTGGATGTCCGGTTCCACTCGACGAGCGTCGTTTGTTTTTCGGCTGACGAAACGAGCGAAAGTTCGGAGACGCGCAGCTGGGGAGCAGCGACCACTCGTTCAACGATTCGATGAAAATGGTCCTGGAGGCGAGCGATCGTTGATGCGTCGAACAGATCGTCGCCGTACTCCCATTCGCCCGCCAGTCCCTCCGGCGTTTCCCGCACCCAAAGCGTCAGGTCAAACTTGGTGCGCTCGTTGTAAACGTCCATCAGGGCGGTGGTAGTACCTGGCAGCTTCCATCTGGAGGCTGGGTCGTCATCAATCACGAAAAAGACGTCGAAGAACGGGTTTCGACTGAGATCGCGCCGCGGCTGCAATTCGTTGACGAGTCTTTCAAAGGGAAGATCCTGATGCGCAAACGCGCCGACCGCGGTATCCTTCACTCGTTTCAACAGGTCTCGAAAGGTTGGTTCACCAGCGAGACTCGTCCGCAGAGGAACGGTGTTTACCATCAACCCGACGAGGTTGGCGAATTCGCTTCGGCCGCGGTTGGAGATGGGTGTCCCCACAATGATGTCGTCTTGCCCCGTGTAGCGATGGAGCAGCGCTTTGAACGTGGCGACAAACATCATGAACAGCGTGACGCCTTCGCGCACGCACAACGCGCGAACCTCTTCTGACATCGATTGGCTGAACTGCCATTGCAACCGTCGGCCGCTGGTAGCACGCACTCGCGGACGATGACCCTCCAGAGGAAAATCCAGATGAGGTAAATCTCCGGCCAACTTTTGTCGCCAGTATGCGAGTTGATCGTCCGGCTTCTCGTCTTCAAGCCGATTGCGCTGCCAAAACGCGAAATCGGCATAGTGCGACTGAACTGCCGGCAGATCGATTGCCGTCCCCGTGATCGCAGCCTGGTACATGGTGGCGAACTCGTTCAGCAAAAGCACCATCGATGGGCCATCGGCGATGATGTGCTGAACGGTCAACAGCAACACGTGCTCGTCGTCGCTCAATCGGACGAGTGTTGTGCGCCATAGCGGTCCCTGCTCCAGAATGAACGGAACACTGGCACCTTCCATCAGCACCTCGTGGCAAAGGCGTTCGCGTTCCGCCGCGGGCCTACCACTCAAATCGACCACCTGCAGTCGACAGGGGGTCTTGAGATGAATCTTTTGGATAGGGCGTCCTTGAGACAACGGAAAACTGGTGCGAAGAATTTCGTGACGCTGAGTTAGCTGTTCGAGGCTCTCTTCGATTTTCTGGATGCTTATCGGTCCATGAAGCCTGAATGCCAGCGGAATGTTGTAACTGGCATCGAGCGGAGACAATCGATCCAGAAACCAAATTCGTTCCTGTGCCAATGACAGCGGCAGTTCACGATCCCGTGGCACTGACTGCATCGTCTGCGGCGTCTGCGGCGAGGACTGTTTGTCGTTTCCTAGTTCCTGCTCGACATTGGCCGCCAGCGCCCGGAGCGTGGGACGTTCGAACAAATCGCCCAGTGAAACCTCAACGCCATAGCTATCCCGTATTCCCGCCACCACGGCCGCGGCAAGCAGCGAGTTGCCTCCCAATTCAAAGAAACTGTCGTCAAGGCCGGCACGTTCGACCCCCAAAGTTTCAACCCAGATTTTGGCGACATCCGCCTCAATTTTCGATTCGGGCGCCGAGAAATCGGATTGATGCAGAGGCTGATCGGCGCCCATTTTCTGTAGTGCACGTCGATCCACCTTGTCGTTTTCGGTCAAGGGCCACTGGTCAAGGTAAATGAACCGTGACGGTATCATCTGGCTGGGGATTTCCCCGCGAAGGTAGGACGGAAGGTCGGCTGGTGGCGAGCTTGATTTCGTGGCGATGAGATAAGCGACCAGTTGGGTCGGGTTCTCGGCATCCGAACCATCGGCATCCCCCATGACCACGCAATCTTTGATACTGGAGTGTCGACGCAGTGCCGCCTCGATTTCCCCCAGTTCGATCCTGATGCCTCGCAGCTTTACCTGGTGGTCGGCTCGGCCAACGAACTCGAGTTGACCATCCTCGCGATGACGTGCCAAATCACCAGTCCGATACATTCGGGCCCCCGGTTGGGCCGAGAAAGGATCTGGTAAAAACCGGCTAGCAGTCAACTCTGGTCGAGCCAAGTCTCCGCGGGCGAGTCCGTCGCCCGACGCGTACAATTCGCCTGACGCTCCCTCGGGCGCCATTTGAAGCTCTGAATCAAGGACGTAGGACCGCGCGTTGGCGATTGGACGTCCGATCGGCGGTCGGCCTTCACCAGGAACCAGCTCGGCTTGGGTCGCGATAACCGTCGTCTCGGTAGGGCCGTAGGAATTGATGAAACGTCTTCCCACACCCCACGTGTTGACCAGCGGCTCGTTGCACGCTTCGCCTGCGGACAGAAGGACCCGAAGGGAGGGAAGATCCGGCTTGAGGTTGGCCAGCATCGTGGGTGGAAGCGCCGCCACGGTAACCGAAGAATTCTGCATCAAGTCATGGAGGTCATTCCCCGACGCCACCCATTCCGCCTTGGCGAGTACGAGTGTCGCGCCGCTTCCGATCGCCACGCAAATTTCCCATAGCGAAGAGTCGAAACTGAGGGAAGCAAACTGCAACATGCGATCACCGGCCTTCATGGCGAGCGCCTCTCGCTGGCCGAACAGAAGGTTGGAGACCCCCTGGTGACGCACCATGACTCCCTTGGGCCTGCCCGTTGAACCCGACGTGTAGATCACTGCCGCCAGATTCTCCGGGTGCACATCAACGGGCAAGTTCGTTTTGGGCTTCGCGCCCATCGCGCCTTGCTCGCGATCGAGATACACAACGCGAACAGCGGAGTCGACCGGGATATCCAGTTCCGCGTGCGACACCAACAATCCGACACGCGAATCTTCGAGCATGTAGCTCAAGCGTTTGGCGGGATACGATGGGTCCAGCGGCACGTAAGCCGCGCCCGCCTTGAGGATGCCAAGAAGTGCCACAACCATGTCGATCGACCGATGGACGCAGAGACCGACCCGGCTTTCCGTGACCGCCCCGAGCTCACGCAAGTGGCGTGCAAGTTGGTTCGCGCGAGCATTGAGCTCCGCGTACGTCAGTTGAACGCTGCCACAAACAACAGCGATGCTGTCAGGCGAATTTGCGCTTTGGATCTCGAATTGATGGTGAACGCAAGTGCGATCAGGGTATGACAATGACCGGTGACCCCCATCGTCCGGCACACGGTCGATTTTCGAAAATGAAGGCACGTTCAACTCGGAAATGCGTTTCTCCGGGTGGGCCACCATATCGGCAACCAAGCTCTTGAACTGTCGTACAAGATGCTCCGCCTGCTCCAAAGAAATCAGCTCCGCGTTGAACTCCAACGATCCGTGCAAGTCCTTTTCGCGTTCACCAAACGAAAGATTCAGATCAACGGTGTTGCCCGCCAATTCCTTGGCGGCGACACCTTCCACCAGAAGCGGGTTTGGCACGACGCCGGGAAGATCCAATAGCTCGGTCGGTTCGGTATGCAGATCAAGACAAGCTTGGAAGAGCGGAGAATGACTGAGGCTGCGCTGGGGCCGTATCGCTTCCACCACTCGATTGAACGGGACGTCTTGATGGGCGAACGCTTCCAGAGCGACTTGCCGCACGCGTTTGAGCAATTCCAGACAACTCGGATCTCCGGAAGCGTCGATGCGGAGGACCAGGTTATTGACGAAATAGCCGATCAACTGTTCGATTTCGTGCCGATCACGGTTGGCGACCGGTGACCCGATCACGATATCAGTCGTATTACTGCAACGGGCAAGAAGTGCGGCGTATCCCGCCGCCAACGTCATGAAAAGCGTTGTGCCCGATCTTCGGCCCAGGGCCCGTAGCCCCTCTTTCAGTTCGGCGTCCAGAAAGATGCTGGCCGCGCCTCCGGAAAAGGACCGTTGGGCGGGGCGTGGACGAGCGAACGATAATTTCAAAACCTGCGGTGGGTTGGTCCCCAGTTGCTGTTTCCAGTAATCAAGCTGCCGCACCTGAGTCTCGGTCTTCAGGCGTTCACTCTCCCAGTGAGCGTAATCAGCAAATTGGATGGTAAGCTCCGGAAGATCTGGTGACGAACCAGTTATGCTCGCCGAATAGAAGGCCGCAAGTTCGTGGTACAGAACCCCAAGAGACCAATTGTCGAACACGATGTGATTGGTCGCGAAGAACAGACCGTGGGTACGGTTCGACATGCGAACCAACAACGGTCGCAATAGCGGCCCCTTGGTATAGTCGAATGGTCGCATATAGTCCGTCGCCGCGATCTTCAAAGCAGCCATGCGTCTCTCCGCTGGAGGAAACGCTTGGACATCGACCACTTTTAGAGACAGATCTTGCGCCGGAGCAACAATCTGCATCGGGCGATTTTCGATTTCGGAGAACGTCGTGCGAAGTATCTCATGTCGTCGCACGACTTCATTGATCGCCTTCTCCAAGGCGTCAACGTCCACCGGTCCTTGCAGCTCAATCGCACAACTTACGTTGTAAACGATATTCGTCGGTTCAAGTTGGCTGAGAAACCAGAGTCCCTCTTGACCCGATGAAAGAGGGAAGACGTCAAGATCTGCGATGTTAAGTGTCGTCTTGGTCATCTCACTAGAACTCATGCTTCGAGTACATCAAGGCCGTAGATAAGCGTACGGCCTCGATTTGATTCAGGAGCCTTGGGAAGCACAAGACTCAAGTATCGATCCCCTTCCTGAAAGAGAAGCCCCAGTTGCCGGAGTTTTTCAAACTCCTCGGTGACATCAATACCGGGAGCATTCTCGGGTTGCAGTGCCTTGTCGGTCGCGCGCCGTGGAGTGTCCATCATTTTCAGCAAATGCAAAGCGACCGGCCCGATTTTGTGCTCACGCAATTCTCCGTCGCGAGAATCGACAACCACGTCATCCTCATCCTCTTTGAAACTCAATCGGGGATGCGACGAGACATCGTCGCCCCAGAAGCTGCGCCAACGATCGACAAGAGCGCTCAGACGATCAATCCACTTCGCCATGTCGGTGAAGTACTTCGCATGGATGTTGCGATCCATGAAATAGTAGGCCAGATTCGAAAGGCTCTGCTCGCTGAACGGGTAGATGTACTCGTAGTAATCGTAAGGGTGCAGGTCCAAACCGTACTCGCCAGCGCGGGTAAAGTAGGGACTGAAACGATCGAACCTTACCGGGTTCACGCCGTCCGGCGGACTAAGATGGGTGAGCAACGGCAGATCTCGTTCATATTTTTCGTACACCTCCTCGCCCTCGCCTGGAAATCCAATCAGCAGATTCCAGAGAGGAAAGATGCCGTAGGTTCGGCAATGCTTTAACAATTTCAGGTTGGTAAAGACACTTGTCCCCTTCTTCATGAGTTTCAAAGTGCTGGAAGCGAGTGACTCAATTCCCGGCTGCAGTTCGGTGACCCGGGCATCGGCTAGAATTTGGACATGGGCTTCCGGTAGATCCGCCTTCACCTCGTAAAAAAGCGACACACCTGGTGGTGTATCGAGATGGGGCAGCACGTCTTGGAAGTAGCTGCGGGGCAGGATGTTATCGACCGCCTCGAATCGGTTGCAACGTTTGGAATATCGGTCGAAAAGAGAACGAAATTGTTGAAGGGCCAGATCCGGCGCCATGGAACGGTACGCCATGGTGGTTCCATTCAAACCGCAGAAGGTGCAGTGTGCCCGCTCACCCCACCAACATCCTCGCGAGGTTTCAAAGTTGAGCCGAGGAGGCACGTGTTGATCCGTGAAACGCACACTCAGGTCATCGAGGAACGAATCGTAGTCAAGATGAACGGGCACATCGATTCCCAGCTCTTCACCAATCGTGCCCCCAGCGATCGGGTCATCCAGAATGTTCTTTCGGGAGTAGACGCCACGAATCGAGTGGCAGGCGTCGAGATTGTTCTCCAGAACGTTGCCAATGAAAGCGGGAAAACTCACAAGTGCCGGTCCGGAAAACACGAAATCCAGCGCCTGCACATGCTTGATGACCTCCTCTCCCATTGGCGTCTCACAGTTGGCGCCACCGGCGATGGTTATCAAATCCGGGCAACGGTCCTTCAGCCGACGCGCCAGCGCGAAGCTGGCCACATTCTGTTGAAACATGGAAGTAAAACCGACGACGTCCGCCCGATCCAGTTCGTGGCGATCGACCAGCCCATCGAGAAACGCATCGAGGTTGGCGCGTTTTTCCAATAACTCCTGCTTCAGACGCGTCGTCTCCTCGTTGGTCGAAGGAAAGAATCGGCGAAAGTATTCCTCGCTGTTGTCCGCCAATTCGGGAAAGGCCTGCTGGCGAAACAACCATTCACCAAGTCCTGTGTTATTGGCCTCCAACGATTCCACCACGAATTGGTAGAGGTCAAATCCCAGATGATTGACGAACTCTTGATTCGCGTAGATGATGTCAACCGCAACACGCTGTTGATATTCCGAACGCAGCACGGAGGCGAGCTGGGTGAGCGCCAGCGAGGGCAGATTCAGCGTGGCGAAAGGCATGTTCAACAAGCATATTCTTAGCATCGCTGTGCCCTTAGTCTGGGACCATTCCAGTTTATTCTTTGCGAGATCGTCGCGGTCTTGCGACCAGTTGCGGTTCGTCGTCGTTCTTTTCGCCGCTTTTCTTTGATGAGGAACTCATTTCTTCGATCAACAGAAGACTGAGTTCGGCGATCGTTGGTTTCTCGAAAAGCGCCCGTAAGGGCAGGTCGGTATCGAGGATCTGATGGATTCGAGAAACCACGAGTGTCGCGAGTACAGAGTGACCGCCAAGATCAAAGAAGTTGTCGTTGATCGTGACCTCGTCGCGAGCCAAAACCTGCTTCCAGATTTCGATCAGCATCTCGCGCATCTTATCAAGCGATGGCGTGTTGCTGGGTGTTGTATCGTCGTCAGTTGCCGGTCGCGATCCGGACTCGCTCTCGTTCACGCTGAGCAGCGCGGGTGGTTGTTGCGACGCTTTGTCATCGAGCTCCTGACGCGAATCAGGTATTGAATCAGAATGAGCTTTCGCCAACGCCGAAGCGTCGAATTTTCCGTTCGGCAAGCGTGGTAGGGAATCAACAACATGGAAGTCGCTTGGAATCAGATAAGCGGGCAATGCTTCTTTGAGTTTGCCGCGAAGCCCCGCTGCCGTGACGGTGTGCCCGGGCGCACGGACCACGTAGGCGACCAGATTCAGATCGCGTCTCGTCGTCTCCGTCTCCGTCGGCACGCCAAGTTCGTCAAGACGGCGAGAAAGGGCCTCCCTTTGGGCCGCATTCATTTGCTTCAACCGATCATAGAACAGCTCGCTCACATTTACCTCCGTTTGATCATTTGACGGCGCGGACCACGACCATCGAATCAGCCCACCAATATTGGTTTGGCGGAGGGTCTAAAGATTCGACAAGTTCGAGCGTGATGGCGCGGAAATGCTTGAACAACAAGCGTTGATGCCTGCGGCTAAAGGAATCAATCTCATTGGTGTAGTAGGTCAATATTCCACCGTCGCGTAGACAACTGGCGGCAGCGGGCAAGAAGTGTTCCGCGTACGTGATGCTCTGCAAAGCGTTTTGCGTGTACTCTTCCTCGCTGAGCGGGTAGGTGTCGAAAAAGATCGCGTCAAACTCACCTAGTTCGTGAATCACATCTTGCCACTTGGAGCCGACAATATGAATCTTTTGATTCGACTTTCGCATCCTCTCTTCACGCCAGGTTGTCGCGGCCTGGACAACGTCCTGATTGCACTCGACGATGGTATGCGACCGTGCGCCGAACTCCTGGATGTAGGTCGCTGAAATCCCCATGCCGAATCCGAGTTCCAGGACATCGCCCTTGGTTTCTGTGACCAACTCGGCCATTCTTCGCATCAAAGGCCGCTCCCATTCCTGCATCACGTGTTGGCCGTTGATCGAAAGATCCGATTCATCCAGTGTCGCCCGACTCTCTTGCCAGTCACTCTGGATTTCAGGTCGAGGTGAGCTGACGACCAATTGCTTTGCGAGTGCATCCAGCTGTTTCACGTCGTCCGCAAATTCGTCGACCGTGCGTTGCAAGAGCCAATTTCGTTGATGGTCGTTGGGTGGAGCAACGAAGCCGGCCTTCTTGATCCGCAGGGTCGCATCGAAATCGGGGAACTCGCGATGGATGACATTCTGCGGTTCGATGCGAAGCTCTGCTCGTTCGTCGGATTGGCTTTGATCTGGCGGCGCCTCGATGTCTCGAAGTAAACGATCGGCGTTTGATTTGTCCAGCGTCGACAATCGAGTGAGTAAGGAAAGTATCGTTGCCGACTCGCCATTTCGATCCTTAGGGCGGGCTTTGTTTTCGTTTTCCCCGCTTGGTACCGCCACGACGTGTGCAGCTTCCACCTCGGGCAGTTGCGTTAGCGAGGCTACTATTTCCGCGGGTTCGATTCGGAATCCGCGTATCTTGACTTGTTGATCAACACGTCCCTGAAACTCCAAACTGCCATCCGGCAGACTCCGCGCAACATCACCGGTCTTGTACAGCCGGCCGCCGGCCTGGCCGTATGGATCGGGCTGGAAGCTCGCCGCCGTTTGATCGGGATGAAGATGATAGCCGCGTGCCAAACCTGGTCCGCCAACGTACAGCTGGCCTGTTTCTCCGGCCGGCACTCTCGCTAAGTCCGCATCGAGAAGATGGATCGTGGCTTGCCCGACCGGACGCCCAATTGGAACCAGTCGATTCTCGTCCGCGGGACCGTCAGGGTGGTACAGCGTTGATGTCACGGTCGTTTCCGTTGCACCATAGGCCGTCAACCAGACAGGCTGCTCGCCCGAATGGTCGCGCCACTGCTGCAAACGTTGACCCAAAACTCCTTCACTGCCCGCAACGACAAGGCGAAGGCAGCTGGGGATTGTGGAACGCCGCCCAACAACTTCCAAGGTCCACTGCTCCCAATAGGACGCGGGAACGTTGACCACGGTGATCTGATGGCGGGCGACGTAGTCGACAAAGTCCGAAATAGAACTCGCCACCTCCGCATGCATCATCACAATCGACGCTCCCGACAACAAAGTGGGGAACACTTCCTCGGCAAACACATCCCAAGACGCGCTGGTGAACTGTAGCACGCGATCCCCGGGCGTCAGTTCATATTCGCGAGCGACCGTGTCACACAGATGGGCCAGTGCCCGGTGGCTGGTAAGAACCCCTTTCGGCTTGCCCGTTGATCCGGACGTGTAGGTGACGTACGCCAGGTTCTCGCTTCGAACGCGAACGCTTTCACGATCCGCGCCAAGGCCGCGAGTGGTACGGTCATCCAGCGGGCATCCTCCTTGTTCAAGCACGACGATGACAGCATCGCTGGAAGGCAGTCGATGTTTCTGACTCTCGGTCGTCAAGACGATTGGTGTACCAGAATCCTTCAACAGGAATTGGAGACGATCCATCGGATAGGCCGGATCAAGCGGAAGGTAGGCGCTGCCCGACCGAATGATTCCCAACACGCCAACGATGAGTTCGATGGACCTGTCGATGCTGACGCCAATCCGCGTTTCGGGCCCAGCTCCCAACGTTCGAAGATGCTTTGCAACCCGATCGGCTCGGCGCAATAATTCGGCGAAGGTGATTTCGTCGAGTTCGCCGTCATCGTTCTGCCAGATCACGGCGATCGCGTCTGGCGAATGTTTGACTTGTGCGACAAAACGCCGATCGATTGTGTCAGGCGCGCCGCTTGAATCCTTGGTGCTATGTCGACTCGATAGCGACAAAGGATCGGTCCTGATGGCCCGAAGAGTTTCGCCTAGGTTGAGATGTGGCTGGTCGACGAATTCACGAAGCAAACTCTCAAAATCCTTCGCCCAACTTTCAATGGTCCCACCGTCCAAGATACTTGTGTTGTAATCCCAATCGCAAACGAGCGAGTGTTCATCTACCTGAGTAACGTTGATACTCATGTCGAAAACCGCATGGCTGATCGGTGGTGACAACCAACGTGTATCGAGATCCCCCAGCTTTGGCGGATCGATCCAACGATCCAGGTTGATGACGGTCGAAACCAGTGGCGACTGGCTGATGTCGCGTCGTGTGCCGACTTTCTCGATCAGCCTCGAAAACGGGTACGACTGGTGTTCGTATGCGCTGAGCAAGTGCTGCCTGGTGTCACTTAAGAACGTTTCAAACGAAATGTCCTCATCAAGACGACTTCGGAGCGGCAAAACATGTGTGCAGTATCCTACGAGCCCATCACCACCTGGTAGCGAACGTCCGCCCGTCAACGTACCGACGACAATCTCCGCCTGCTCCGATAGCCTATGCATCAGGATGGCATAAGCTGAGTAAAGCGTCATGAAAAGCGAGCATTTCTGTTGCGCGCTAAACTGAGTGAGTCTTTCCACCAGGTCACGTGGAAGCTTGACGCTATGTCGTTGTCCGTTGAAGGTTTTGATTTTCGGCCGCGGCCGGTCCAGTGGCAACTTGAGCTCGGGCCCTCCGTCTTGGAAGAAATCCAACCAATATTTCTCATGCTGCTTCATCGCCATGGAATCAGCCTGCCCCGCATGCCACTGCACATAATCTCGAAATTGCAAAGGCGATTTGGTTGCCCGCGACTCGCCTTTGCGGACCGCCAAATAAGCTTCGTGCAATTCCCGCTGAATGATGGCGATGGACCAGCCATCGGCAATGATATGATGAACTTTCAGCACCAGCCAATGATGGTCCTGGGCCAGTCGAAGAACGCCAATGCGAAAGGGCGGAACTCTGGCGAAGTCAAACGTTTCTTGACCATCTGCCTCCAACCACTGTCGGGCCACGGTTTCACGAACATCCGCGGAATCGCCGGCAATATCGACTAACGATACATCGACATCCCATTCAGAGAGCACACGCTGCCCTTGCCCGTCTTCCCGAATGATGGTGCGCAGCGCTTCATGCCGTGACACGACATCCTGAGCGGCCAGCTTCAGAGCATCGATGTCCAGAGCTCCACGCAACTCAAGGCACAGCCGGTCGTTGTAGGCTGCCGAGCCATCGTCGCCCATTTGAGACGCAAACCAAAGTTGCCACTGCGCTTGAAGTAGAGGAAATTCGTCCGATGATGGAGCAATTTCATCCACCGCCTGTGTGTGCATCCATGGTGGCCCATCCGAGACGTCGTCTTCAGCGCCAAGGAATCCTCCCTCCCGAAGCTCTTGTGCACTCTCCTTGACCGCGTTCAAGAGGTGGTCGATGTCCGCTTCGGTGTGAGCGGTCGACAAGAAGCATGTCCGACCCTCCCAGACATACACACCCTTTTCCCGCAAATGGTAGTAAAACAATTCGAGGTCGACCGGGGCAACGAAGCGGAAGAGTGAACCAAAGTGCGGCACGCGAATCGCGAAACCCTGCTGCTGGAAGTAATCGTTGAGTGCCCTCGCGAATTGTTCCGTGCGCTGATTCAGCTGTTCCTGCAGCTCCGGTCCCCTCGTCTCCAGCTCTTGGAGGACCGCTCGGGCTGCCGCCATGGCCAGGGGATGTTTGCAAAAGGTACCGGCAAAGAACGTGGTCTCGACAGCCGGATAGGAACTGTCAGAGAAATCCCACATCCCACCATCGATACCGTCCATGAAGCGGGAACTGCCGGCGACAACGCCCAACGGCATTCCACCGCCGAGAACTTTGCCGTAGGTCGCCAGATCCGCATCCACATCGAACCAAGCTTGCGCCCCGCCCGGGTGGACGCGAAAGCCAGTGACAATCTCGTCAAAAATCAGCGCAATGCCTTGATCGAGCGTCAGCTGGCGTAGTTCCTGGAGGAAGGCTCTTGGTTGCAAGTCCGGACGGCGACTCTGCACCGGTTCGACGACGACGGCGGCCAATTCTGACGCGTGTGCCCGCAATGTCTCCAGGGAATTCATTTCGCCGTAATCAAGTACCAGTAGATTGGCGACCTTGTTTGGTGTAACTCCAGCGGCCAACGGCGCAACCTCGTGCGCGTCTTCGGCGATTCGACTGGCAAGAGTGCCGCAATAATGGCCATGATAAGAGCCGCTGAAGATCGCCACCTTGTCACGTTCTGTCGCAGCATGGGCTAGCCGCAGGGCAAGCATCACCGCTTCGGTTCCAGAATTGCAAAATGCGACTCGCCGCATTCCGGTGAGTCTTGAAATCGACTCGGCAACTTCTCCCGCAAGGTTTGATTGCGGTCCCAATTGAATGCCTGCTTCCAGTTGATCGCGCAATGCATTCTGTAGGAAAGGCGCGCCGTGACCGAAAAGGTGCACGCCAAAGCCCATGGTGATATCGACAAATTCGTTCTCATCCAGATCCCAGATCCTTCCTCCTTTCGATCGAACGCCGACAACCGGATAAAGCATGTCCTTGTTCGAAAAGCGGAAGCCAACGGAAGCCCGATTGTCCGCTAAGTGTGGCCTGTACTGGGCCGTCCAGTTTTTGGACTTGCGCATCTTTTGATTGAGGCGATTCATCAAAGCCTCAAGATGCTGTTTTTGTTTTTCATTGAGCCCGCGAGCACGTAGATGTTCAATGCTCTGTTTCGCGTCGGTTGAACTCACGTGCGGCTGCTGGTTCGGCGTCAGTCCAACGCTAAACGGAATATCAATCACGGGGCCCGACGAGTTCGACTTGTTCGTCTCCTCGCCAGAAGCTTTACTGGGTGCTTGACGACAGGTCGCAGCGCTGGGCGTTTGGGACGTTGCGTTCCAGTTACCTTCCTTGAGAAATTCGAGTTGACGCGACACCACATCGGTCACCGCCGCCGAAGCCGGCTCGGATGCGACCTGCGCAGCAGCCTCCAGCTGTTTACTCAAAACCATTTCCAGCGATCCATCAGATAGCTGGCGTCGCACTGACGAAACCAATGATGGCATCGACGATGACGCTCCCATCGACTCGCTGTCTTCCCTCTTCGTCGATACGGGCGCGGGTTGACGAGACGCGATGTACCTCGCGACGTCCTCGATCGTGTTCAAGTCTTCGAAATAGCGTCGCAATTCGATCTTGATACCGAACACATTGCTGACCTTCATTGCAACTTGGGAAAGCAGCAGCGAATCCGCACCCATTTCAAGAAAGGGGGTGTCGGTTCTTACGGATGCTTTTTGCAACACGCTTGCAGTGAGGTGACGAATCTGTTCGAGAATTTTCTCGTTCGGGTTCTCCGTAGAGAATGACGAAAACGTTTCCATGGAAGTGGGACGTGGATCAGTTTTCACCGCTTTCTCCGACTCGGCTGATGCGGGCAAGACAAACCTGCTCCGCTGGAATGGATAGGTGGGCAGCGTTACTCTGCTGGCACCGCAACCTTGGTTGAAACCGCTCCAATCGATTCGAGAACCGCTGCAATAGAGCGTCGCTAGACTCTCAAGAAGCACAGACCAATCGTCACGATTGTGGGCCAAAGTCGCCAACCACTTGGCTGGTTGATTTTCAGTGATTTCGCGATTGAAGGATGAGAAAGTAGGACGCGGTCCCACTTCGATGAACACACCGCAATTTTCCTGTGCCAGCGCCGTCAAACAGGCGTGAAAGTCGACTGTTTCGCGCGTATGATTGCGCAGGTAGATGGGGTCAAGAACATGCCCGACTGGAAAAACCTGCCCACCAGCATTGGAGACAAGTGGAACTTGCAGTGGCTGAAAGTCGATCGTCCTGAACAGATCCTCAAGAGGGTCCAAGATCGGTTCCATCAAGTGTGAATGGAAGGCGTGGGAAACCTTGAGTGGAACCGTCTGCAAACCTTTCTGACGCAGCTGCTGGCTGATTTCTTCGACTCGTTCGCGCTTGCCCGAAAAGACCGAAAATTGTTTGCCGTTGATCGCGGCTACCGAAACATCCGGGTACTCCCGAATCGCTTCTCTCAACAGCGCAACGTCAGCAAAGACGGCAGCCATGCCACCATCGAGCGGCAGCGACTGCATCAACCTGCCTCGATGGGCGACCAACTTCAGACCATCTTCAAAACTGAATGCGCCGGCCACACAAGCCGCCACGTATTCACCAAGGCTATGTCCTGTAACGTAGTCCGGCTTCACACCCCAACTGTGCCAAAGCTCGGCAAGCGCCCACTCCAACGCGAACAGCACCGGCTGGACGTAGGCCGTCTCGTTCAAGTGATCACGATCGGATGCTGAATACATCACATCCAGCAGCGATACAGGCATGACTCCACGCAGTATCTCGTTGGCGCCATCAAGGATCTCGCGAAACCTTCCATGGTTCTGGTAGAGCTGTTGCGCCATCCATGGCAGCTGGGTCCCCTGTCCGGCAAAGACGAATGCAACGGTCGGCTGGATCTGGGGCGGTGATTCTCCCGTTTGAACGTTGGCAGCAGGTTGCGACGAGAGAAAACCGGCGAGGCCCTCCTGAAGTTCGTCGCGGTCGGCGGCCACGACAGCAAGGCGGTGTCGCAAATGGGAGCGGCCGACATTGGTCGTGAAACAGATGTCCGCAACCGACTTCTCCGGCGCGGAAACCAAATGACGGAGATGAGAATCGGCGAGTTGGTGAAGTTCCGATTCGCTATTGGCCGCGAGCGTTAATAGGTGCGTTGGACGACCAATGGAGGCGGGTTGCGGCTCGCGTTGTGGCGATTCTTCCAGCACGCAGTGAACGTTCGTGCCTCCAAAGCCAAACGAACTCACACCGGCAATTCGGTTTGGATCGCCATCTGGCCAAGGCATCAACTTCGTCGGAATCCGGAGCGACACGCCGTCTTGTGAAATCTCGGGATTCAACGAACGGAAGTGCAAGTGCGGAGGGATCTGCTTTTCGGAAAGCGACAAAGCGACCTTGATCACGCTTGCAATGCCCGCCGCAGCCTCAAGATGTCCGATGTTCGTCTTGACCGATCCCAACCAACAAGGTTGATCTTGGGAACGGTTGGACATCAGAACCGATTGCAGGGAGTTCACCTCGATGGGGTCTCCCAATCGAGTTCCGGTTCCATGTGCTTCGACGTATTGAACTGCCTCCGGGGCGACGCCAGCTCTTTCCAGGGCCAATTGCACCACCTGCTGTTGGGCCGGACCGTTGGGCGCCGTCAGGCCGTTGCTGCTTCCATCTTGGTTGACCGCCCATCCGCGCAACAGCGCGTAAATTTGGTCGTTGTCACCCAGCGCGTCCTGCAGGCGTTTGAGTACAACGACACCACATCCCTCTCCGCGTACGTATCCGTCGGCTCGAGCGTCAAAAGTTTTGCAGCGACCGTCAGCCGCCATCATCGAAGCCTGCGAAAAGGCGATGGTCAAATCGGGCGACAACATCAGGTTGACACCGCCGGCAAGTGCGAGACTGCATTCTCCCAATCGAAGACTCTGGCACGCGTTTGCCAAAGCCACCAGAGAAGAAGAGCAGGCGGTGTCGACGGCCCAGCTTGGACCGCGAAAATCGTACAGGTAGGAGAGCCGATTGGCGGCAACGCTAAGCACCGAGCCCGCGCCAGAATGCGCGGTCTGAAGAAGCGGCTGGCCAGCAATCCGCCGCGCGTAATCATTGGTGCTGATACCAATGAAGACTCCTGTTTGTGTACCGCGAAGCGAATCGGGCGCATGCCCCGAGTCCTCAATCGCCTCCCAACTGACCTCCAAGAGCAATCGCTGCTGCGGGTCGATGCTATGGGCTTCACGAGGCGAAATACTGAAAAACTCCGGGTCGAACGCGTCGAAGTTTTCGATGAAGCCTCCCCAACGCGTGTTCATTTTCCCAGGCGTACCCGGCACGGCGTTGTAATAGCCATCGGGATTCCAACGCGAATCCGGCACTTCGCTTATCGCGTCGTGGCCATCACGCAGCATTCGCCAGTACTCTTCTAAATCGCCCGCGCCTGGAAATCGACAGCCGATTCCTACAATGGCAATCGCGTCGGACTGCAGGGCGGGCACTTCGATTTGTTTTCGTCGATCTTCCGACGTCAGCGGATTGGACGGGTGGTTGGCTTGAGCTTCGGCGAGTGCCACCAGGTGACGACTAAGGGCTTGGATGTTGGGGAAATCGTAAGTGACCGTTTCACTCAACTTGACTCCCATCCATTGTCCGAGCTCTTCAGCCAGGGTCACCGCGGCGAACGAATCGACGCCAAAGCGAGAGAAAGACTGGGTAACGTTGACGTCTTCGACAGGAATCCGAAGAGCCGATGAAAAACGTTCCTGCAAGTAGCGCTGCACTACCGCCGCGCTGGGAACCTTTGCGGGATGGTTTCGAGTCACGGTGGAGGTCGCCGACCCATCAGCTGTCGCGGTCCACTCCAGCGCTGCGTCTCGCCACTGACCAACAAGTTTCAGCGTTGAGTGGAGGAACGCTTCGCGACACGCCCGCCGTTGGATCTTTCCGCTGGTTGTTTTGCAGATGGTGCCGCGTCGAATGAGGGAGACCGCATGAACATCCAAGTCATTCTTTTCCGCGACCGCCTGACGAATGTTGCCGATGACCTCTTCGACATCAAGATCCTCAACACGATTGATTTCCTGGACGATGACGAGCCGCTCCTCGTTACCGACATCCACCGAAAACGCGGCGCTGCATCCGGCTCGCGCCGCCGCGTGGCTTGTCTCTGACGAAAACTCGATGTCCTGCGGATAGTGGTTGCGGCCTCGGATGATGATCAGATCCTTGCATCGCCCCGTGATGTACAGGAAGTTGTCTTGCAAGAAACCCAGATCACCGGTGCGCAGAAACGGCCCCTCGTCGTTCCCGTCGATCTTGACTTGGAAAGTCGATTGCGTGACCTCCTCGCTTTTCCAATAACCTTGAGCAACACAGCGTCCAGACACACAAATTTCGCCGACGCGATTGGGTGGGCAGGGCTGGAGAGTCTCCGGGTCGACAATGACCATTTTTGAATCATCGTCGATTCGTCCCGAGCTGACCGCGGCCTGTCCTCGGCTCTCGCCTGGACACTCGACCACTTCTCCTCGTTGCAGCGAATCGGGGTCGAGTTCCAGGAACTGCGGTTCTCGGTCATCGGGAGTACCAGAAACGATCAGAGTCGATTCAGCCAATCCGTATGCCGGACATTGGGACTCGAATGAAAAGCCACTTTGCGCGAAGCACTTCGCAAAGTCTTTCAGAGTGCATGCGCGGACGGGTTCGGCGCCGTTGAGTGCAACACGCCAATGGCTCAGGTCGATTCCTCGACGCTGCTCGGATGTCGTCTCTCGAATACACAGGTCATAGGCAAAATTTGGCGCGGCGCTATGCGTTCCACGATATCGGGAGAGCGCCTGGAGCCACCGGATCGGTTTTTGCACGAATGCAGTTGGCGACATCTGATAGCACGGCATTCCGCAGTAGGTCGGCAGTAGCATTCCGAAAATCAGACCCAAGTCATGAAAGACCGGAAGCCAAGTGACCGTAGCGTCATCTGGCCGAGGTGGCCAAAACCGTGTCATGACGTCAAAATTTGCCAACAGATTGCCGTGGCTAACCATCACTCCTTTGGGCGATCCGGTCGATCCAGATGTGTACTGCAAGTAGGTCAGGGTATCCGAATCGAGATCTGGTTCTTGCCAGTCCGATGCCGTAGACCGCCATGGTTCATCGGTCGCAATCAGCGGGATGGGAAAGATACCATCGCGCGACTCTTTCCACTTTTCTAACCTTTGACAGATCTCGGACGTCGAAAGCACTGCAACCGCTTGAGCATCCTGGGCGATCAACTTGAGACGCGACAGATGCCCCTTTCCCCGCACCAAATTCACCGGTACCGCGACCATTCCCGCGTACAGACAGCCCCAAAAGGCAGACATGAACTCGGCCCCGGAAGGGTAAAGCAGGATGGCCCTCGAACCCGGTGGAAAACGGGACCGCAGATCCGCTGCCATCGCGCGGGCGGACTGATCCAGTTCGCCAAACGTGAAGCGAGCCACTTCGCGTTCACCATCTTCCAGAAAGGCATAGGCCAGGGCATCGCCTTGCCGCATCGCCCTGGTCCGCAACATGCCCACAAGCGTCGTGGCGTCCCCGGCGCTAGTCGTGGCGTCGTCGGCGCTATTGGTATGGAGACGCGACATGTTTGCTCACGGTGGTTGCGTGGACCGAGAGGCACATGAGAGCCCCACGCCCCGTAAGTAGTGTCCAAGATGCCGCCTGGACAAGATTCTCGATAAGGGATGCACAACCAAGAGTTCCAGGTACTGCGAGACCCAAACCCTCAATTCCCAAAATTAGTCTAGCCGATCGACCCCAGCGCGGTCAAAAATGCTTGATCGATTCTCGTGTCTCGTAGGAGTGCTCGCCTGAACGACCGTATAAGGTTCGTTCTTCCTAGTGTCCTGTATCGAGATTCAAAAATGATGAATATCGCTGAAAGCTGCAACTGTTTGCCAACTTGACCGACTGCTTCGAGTCGGCTCGCACGAAATAGTGGACGCCCGCAAGACCATCCTGTAGACTCGTCCCAACGGCGCAGCTGCTCACCACCTGGCACCGATTGACAGACGCGATGACGGGGAAGGGGCACTCTTGTTGTAGACCGATAGTGATTCTGCTTTTCGATTCGTACGTAAATCGAAAAGCAGCAATTCTTGAAGGAAAGGCAGCGATTCTAGTCGGAAAGGCAGCGATTCCTGTCGGAATGTCTTGACCCCATTCAACAGCGAAGACAATTCGTGATGGCGTTTTGAAGACATCCCAGGGATTGTGAACGAGCATGGCAAGTACCGGGGGGACAGAATTGATAGACTACTTCATTCTGGGGGCGGGGCCCGCGGGACTGCAGCTCGGCTACTACCTTCAACAAAGCGGACGCGATTATTTGATACTCGATGAAAACGCATTTCCTGGTGCGTTTTTCGCGAGGTATCCAAGACACAGGCGTCTGATCTCGATCAACAAGCGATTTACGGGGATGGATGACCCCGACACGAACTTGCGGTGGGACTGGAATTCGCTGTTGACCGACGACAACAAGCTTTCTTTCACCAGTTTTAGCGACTGCTACTTTCCCGAAGCAGACGGCTTCGTTCAGTACCTCGCTGAGTTTGCGAAACAGTATGAACTCAATATCAAGTTCAATGAGCGCGCAACCCAAATTGAAAAGGGGGATGGGTTTACGCTCCGGTGTGAATCTGGCTCGGTGTATGAGGCGAAGCGGCTGATTGTGGCAACCGGCCTGTACAAGCCTCGTGTCATTGACGTCGATGGGATCGAACATTGCGAATCGTATGCCGATGTCTCTGTCGACCCAAAGGAATTTCAGAACCAGCGCGTCTTGGTCATTGGCAAAGGGAATTCCGGTCTCGAGACCGCGGACAACCTCATCAATTCGGCAGCTGTCGTTCACCTGTTGAGCCGCAACCCGCTTCGACTGGCATGGAAGACTCATTACGTCGGCGACTTGCGTGCAGTCAACAATGACTTTCTGGACACCTATCAGCTGAAATCGCAGAATACGATTCTTGACGCGGACGTCGAACGAATCGAACGGCAAGATGATGGCAAGTTACTGGTCAGTATCCATTACACCCATGCCAACGATCAGCGAATTCAGATTTCTGTTGACCGTGTGATCACCTGCACAGGATTCGAGTTTGACGACGAGGTTTTTTGCCCAGAGACCATGCCCATTGAGCGGACGCCCTGCGAAAAATTTCCAGCGATGACGAGCAGCTGGGAATCACAGAGCGTCCAAGATCTTTACTTTGCTGGGGTGCTCATGCATGGGCGAGACTACCGCAAAAGTTTCTCAGGGTTTGTACACGGATTTCGGTACAACATCCGGGCGTTGCATCAGATACTGGAGGAAAGATTCGAAGGCGTATCGCTGCCATCCTCCTCGCTCCCGTTTGACGTCGGCTCTTTGGCGCGATGCGTGATTGACCGAGTCAATCAATCCTCGTCGTTGTTTCAGCAACCGGGCTTTCTAGCAGATGTTTTTCTGTTGGAAGGAAGTGGTGACCAGATTCAGCACTACCGGGATTTGCCGGTAGATTATGTTCAGCAGCACAAGGATTTTCGAAATACGCTGCGCATGTTCTTGACGATGGAGTACGGGCACATCAGCGAGGAAATGGATCCGTTTAACATCGTCCGGTACCCCACCGACGGCACCAAAAGCACCTTCATTCATCCGGTGATTCGCTGGTTCGAGGGAGAGCAGCTCCAGCACGAGTATCACGTCCCCGAAGATCTTGAAAACATGTGGGACAAGGAGATGTACACTCTGCCGCTGCGGCAACAACTGGACACCCTGCTTTCCACGCACGCAGTGTGAGTCGCGGGACAGCGTAATCACTTTTCTTGGGTCGGAGAATCGGCAGCGTAGATTGCTATTTTCAATCCGTCTTCGTATTCGTGTTGAATGAATTCCATCCCCAGTTTCTGAAGAACGCGAACCGATGCGGTATTCTCGGGTAGGACCATGCCGATAATCTGTGACAGTTCGAGGACGTTCCATCCATAGTTCATCACGGCGCTGGCGGCCTCCGTGGCCAGCCCCTGCCCCCAATACTCGGGCGACAACCGATATCCAATATCTACTTCAGAACGATCCGTCAGATACTTCAAGCCGGCGAAACCGATCAGCAGATTACTCTCTCGGTGCACGACAGCCCAACGTCCATATCCATGAGTCTGATAGTCCGGCAGGACTTGATTTCGGATCGCATCTTCTATAGCTTCGATAGACTTCACTCCGCCATCGGCCGTATAGCGTGTCATTTCCGGATCGCGTTGTATCTCCCAATAGCGATTCAAGTCGTCGAGACAGAATTCCCGTAAAATGAGGCGAGGAGTTTCGATCGGATTCATTCAACTACCCTCGAAAAGTGAGAATGAAGAAAGGGGCAAACGAGCTGAACCGATTCAGCGATGTTAGCCGTGGTTCATGTCGATAGCAATCCGCGTAGAAGACCATGGAGATCGAATGAGAACGAGAAGTTGGCTGGGGAAATCGCCGGGTGGAGACATTCGAAGCACCGAAGTGTTGGGCGAGTGGCTTTGAGCGTACCTGAATGGTACGGAAATCCTTGGGTTTGATTCGAGAAATGCTTGGTTGGCGCGGCTGTTCTTTTTAGGAGTTCACGATGCACAGCGATGACGATGAAAAAGACTTGAAAGTCTATAGCGTTGTAGTGAATCACGAGGAGCAGTATTCCATTTGGCCCGTGGATCGAGAGATTCCAAACGGGTGGATCAGCTCTGGAAAAACAGGATCGCGAGAGGAGTGTTTGGAATACGTGAAGGAGGTTTGGACCGATATGCGTCCGCTGAGCTTGCGAAAGCACATGGAAGAGATGGATCGCAAGCGATCCGCTGGCGAGCTACAGCAAGACGACGTATCGGTATTGAACGAGGCAAACGATCAGCCGTCGCTTGTAGAAAGACTCGTCAGCGGGCGGCATCCCGTTGAATTATCGCTGAGACCAGACAAAACGGCTGCCGCCTTGAAGGAGAGAATCGATTCGCGATACGTGCTAATCAAGTTCACCCGGACAAAGGGAGGCACGGAACTGGGTATGGAATTGAACTTCGATGCTTGCGATCTCAGCAAAGCGGACTTCGAGAAAGGGGCGGGGACAGTTCACCTGGAAGGCGCATTAACGCTGGACTCCGTCAGCCTGCGATGTATTGCGGACATTGAACTCGAAACACTTGCCGGGCAGGGGCATCTTGTACCAGTGGAACCAAGTGAGACGACTACCTCACCGCTCCCCTAGCAAATCTGACGAAGAATCGCCGAGGTCGTTCAGGTGGCACATTCGCGACAGGTTGAAACAGGGTGACGAATAGCTCAATGGCTTGGTAGTTAGGCAGGACGAACAAACGGGAGCGAAGTATGGCAGCGATCGAAAACTGCACAGAAGTCGAAACGCGCGAAGCGCTTTCGGTTGAAGAATTCCGAGAGGAATACTTGGCGAAACATCGCCCCGTGATCATCAAAAAAGCTGTCGCCGATTGGCCGGCGGTGAACATTTGGAGCGACAACGAACGACTGAAAAAGCGTGCTGGCGACCTTCAAGTGCCGCTTCGAAGCTTCACCGACTACGACGAAGAAGGCTCGCAGCTGTTGGGCAGCGGCGACTGCGTGTTGGAGAACATGACCGATTTTGGCAACGCCATCGATGTGGTGGCAAACGAATCGGACCACACCAAGATGAACTATGTACGGAGATTCCACCTCAGTAGTGAAATGGGCCTGATGAGGGATCTGAACCCGCTTCCTTACCTGCCGCCGAACGAGAAGCCCGACGGTCCCTACTTTTGGCTTGGACCGGGCAAGACGAACACTCACTTTCACTGGGATCCGCTGCCGAATCTTTTCTGCCAAGTCCGTGGAAAGAAACGCTGGGTACTGTTGTCTCCATCGCAAGCGAAACTGGCTTATCCCGTGCGGTTCGGACCTCCTTCGCTGGTCAAAACCGTTGCCATACGCTGTCGTCAACCGCTTTGGCTATTGAATCCCTTCAAGACCTTCAAGTTCCTGAATGTCTTTAGCGTCGACGGCTTCGACCCCGATTACGAGTTGCATCCGCGGTTCCGCGGCGCCCAGCCGCTAACCTGTGTCGTTGAAGCGGGCGACTTGCTCTTCGTACCTTACTTGTGGCTGCATTCGGTCGCCGCGATTGATGAAGTGATGAGCATCTCGGTGAACTGGTTCTTTCCAAGTGAAGAACGTCGCAGATGGCGCGAGCGATTGCGGGCGCTTCGAACGGCCAGCATTCACTATGGGCTGCGAGATCAAGGGGTAGCAAATTGATGCGGCCTCCTTGGAACGAACATCAGTCGGACGAGCAAAAGGAGCTTTGGATTCACGAGGAGATCGAGCGTTATCGATCGGGTTGGTCTTTGGAACGATCGATCTACACGGATGAGTGGGTTTTTCAGCGCGACATCGAACGGATCTATCATCGACACTGGTTTTTTGTTGGCCATGAAAGCAGGGTTGCTAGTCCCGGAGATTACTTCGTTTTTAACCTTGCGGAAAGTTCGCTCATTGTCACGCGCGGAGAGGACAACCATATTCGAGTCCTGAGCAATGTATGCCGCCATCGAGGCATGCCGATCTGCTCACAGCCGGAAGCAAACACAAAGGCGTTCGTGTGTCCCTACCACGCTTGGGCCTACGACACCTGTGGCAAGCTGGTTCACGCGCGAGACATGCCTTCGGAGTTCGACCCTTCGGAGTTCCATTTGGCTCTGGGGCGCGCTTGTGTCGTGTTCGGCCTCATCTTTGTTTCCCTGGCTGAGGAACCGTTGAGCCTTGATTTGGCGGCGGAAAACCTCGCCCCGTTCCTTCAGCCGCACGGATTCGACCACGCCAAAGTTGCCGCGCGTCAGGAATCCATCGTTGACGCAAATTGGAAGTTGGTGATGGAGAATTTCTTGGAGTGCTACCATTGCCCTTCGGCCCACCCCGAATACACGCGGGTCAATCCGCGCGCCCATCAGTTGGGGCTGGACATGGACGCTGAGTTTGCCGAGGAGACATTGAACTGGATTGATGGCGTTCGCAAACTGGGCCACAAGGTCGGCGGGATCAGCAAAGAAGGGGATGCGTCAGGGGAAGGATACGGTGTGAACCGGGAGATGCTCGGCCCCGGATTTGCCACGTCCAGTGAGGATGGAAAATCGATTGCTCCTTTGATGGGAAGCCTCCGTGGATACGACGGAGGGCAAACGCAATTTGTGGTGGGCCCTGTCAGTTACGGGGTCGCGGATTGTGATCACGCCGTGTTGTTTCGCTTTTTGCCGCTCGCACCTTGCTCAACCTCCGTCGAAATGACCTGGATTGTGGACCGTGACGCGAAACAAGGCGTTGACTACGATCCCGATCGGGTCACATGGCTTTGGAGGAACACTTTTGAGCAAGACCGGGTCATCATCAATCACAATCAACAAGGCGTCCACTCAACGTTTTACGAACCTGGTCCGTACTCACGGACAGAATCAGTGACGCGGCGCTGGATCGACCAGTACTTGAAGGAAATCTGGTAGCATGTGCCCGGACGACGAACAATGGCTACAGCGATTGATCGCGCGACGACGTAGCGGATACACGCTGGAGTCGCCATTCTATTGCGATCACCGGATCTTCCAGCGCGAAACGGAAAGAGTGTTCCATCGCAACTGGCTGTTGGTGGGGCATGTGGCCAAAGTCAAAAAGCCCGGTGATTTCTTCGTCGTGAACGTGGGCGACACGCCGCTGATCATTGTCCGAGGACGCGACGAACATGTACGCGCCTTGGTCAACGTATGTCGACATCGTGGTTCCCTGGTCTGCACGCAGCAAGAAGGCAATTCGAAAAGCTTTGTATGCCCTTATCATGCTTGGGTATACGATCATTCAGGAAAACTGCGGATGGCCAAAAGCATGCCGGATGGTTTTGATGCCGCGGACCATGGCCTGCACAGCGTCGCTGTTCGAATCATCGAGGGCATGATTTTTATCAGCTTGGCAGAAGAGCCGCTTGATCTTGGCCAGGTCGTTGAGGGGTTTTCCGCTTACTTGGTTGACCATGGGCTTGCCGACGCCAAAATTGCTCACCAGGCCCAGTTTCCGATGAAAGGCAATTGGAAGCTTGCCATCGAAAACTACCTCGAATGCTACCACTGCCTCACGGCTCATCCGGAGTTTGCCGCGGTACACCCCAGGGCCGACACAGTGGGTATGCCCGAGATGGGCGATGACGACGCAGAACACATGCTGAAATGGATCGAGAAGGCCCAATCTTTTGGACACCAGGTCGGCGGAGTCGGCAAAGAGTGGTCGGGCGTTTCGAACACGGAACAGGATTTTGGTGTCGCTCGAGTACCGCTGGGCCCAGGCTACAAGACCTCCAGCAGCGATGGTGAGCCCATTGCGCCACTCATGGGATCGCTCCAAGGTTTTGATGGAGGCCAAACTTATTTTTCGGTTGGACCAACAAGCTACGGCGTCGCGGATAGCGATCATGCCATCCTGATCCAATTCATTCCTGTCTCGCCGCGGCGTACGGACGTGATGATGACTTGGCTTGTCGAGTCAAACGCCGAGGAAGGCAGCGATTACCAACTAGATCGGCTTACTTGGCTGTGGGACGCGACGATGCGACAAGATCAAAAGATCGTCGACCAGCAGCAGAAAGGGGTTGGCTCTCGGCATTACGTCCCCGGACCTTTTTCGCAGCAGGAGGCTCATCTCGATCGGTGGGTCGAATGGTACCTGGCCCAGATTCGCTAATCTCCACCACGAAATCGATCTACTTCTTCAAGCCGCGGCGCAAACGCATCAGGCGATTCTTGGCGATCCTGGTGATGTCCTGCCAACCAAGCGTCACCCACCAAAAATTGAGACTGATCGAGAACGTCATTGACCGGACGTGATGGCCCCACCCACGAGGCAAAAACAGCACTTCGCCAGCGTCGAGAGTGAACTCCATCGGCGTCGCCTCGCGATAGTTTGGAAATCGGTCCAAGTCCGGCGCTTCCACGTTGACCGGACTGAAGTGAGGGGATTTGAGCTGGGAGGGAATGTAGAGTGCATTCAGCTGAGCGCTCGGAAAAATCATCCATTTCTTGCGACCGTAGACTTGGACGGCGAAATTGTGCAGCGGATCGATATGGAGAGCCGCCACGCAGCCCGCCGGCCCCATCCAAAAATTCGCTTTTTGGCCAGCCAGACGTCGAAGCTTGTCCGAGTAATAGGGCAGAACGCCAACATCGTTTTGCAGTTCGGGTTGGACATCTGCCAGCGCAAGCATGGCGGCATAGAGCCGTCCATCATTTTCGGTCGACTGTGCGGCTTCCAAGAACTCGCCGATCGTTGTCGAATCACTGCGAACATTCTCAAGAAAATACTCCGCGTCGCTCCCACGGTCTTCATCGAGACGCTCAACGCGCAGTGGCACGTGGTAAAATTTTGAAGCGAAATAGTCGGGACACCACAGCTTTCGCGCGGGCCAGTCTTCGATGATGTCGCGAATGATCACCGGTTTTGAATTTGCAAGGTAGAGCTTTCGGAAGTCGCCTACGGAGAGTTTTTCCACGCGATCGATCATCTTCATCACTCATCACTTAGCGGTGCTTACTCATTCTCGTCTTCCACAAGGTAGCTGAAACGCCAAAGCAATATTGAGCTAGCCCAAAGTATGTTAGATGCCTGAGGACGCTGATGTCAATTCGAAGGGAGCTCTACATCATCAACTTGGGGAGGGCACATTCGTGCGGAACGAAAAACAATACCTAAGGTCGAACGTCGTCGTTGAACCTCTTGTGCGTCAGTGGTATGCCTGGACGCACCTGATACCGCCAGCCACAGCGTCAAGGAATGTGGCGGAGCGGCAGATGAAGATCATGAGATCTTACGTACAGAATCCTCAAATTCATGCCGCCGCGTGCAAAGACCCAGCAATGGCAGGCGGACCTTTCATTGATTACGGCGGGCAGCGAAGTGATGAGATTCATGAATTGATGGAGAGGACGCTGCAAGAAGAGAGGGATCTGATCGCCTTTGGCGAGGCCCTCGGGCAGCTTGATGACCTGCTTCGAGAAGAGGCTCTTGGCTATTCGCTTACGCCTCTTTACGGCCGCATTCCGGAGATCCTGCGAGGATACGTGGAACTGGTGTACGACCTCAATAACCATGCCTCTTTTCGATTGGTCGAACCACTACTCTACCGTAGCCAATTCTATCGGCCCGACTCGCAAAGCATGATGCTATCACTGATTCACGATGACCACCGTCCATTCATCTTCAGCACGCCGCGACTACAGGGACCCGATGAAGTTCATGTTCGCTGCGCTTTCAAAGAGCCGGCAATTGACAGCCTCTTTCAGGCCAAAAGAATTCCACAATCCGTGGACGCTTTGGCGGAAGCTTTGGGGGTCGAAGCGGACGACAAGGAAAAGTTCGCCGGCTTTTTCACGTCGAAACCGCCGGAGCCCTACCAGCCCTACGAGGGAAGCGGAATGCGGTGGCGTTATTTCGGTCACGCCTGCATCCTGCTTGAGGCACCAGGTGTATCGATCATGGTGGATCCTGTTCTCAGCTATACCTACGAAAGTGGAATATCCCGCTATACCTACGACGACCTGCCGGACCACATCGACTACGTGCTCATCACGCACAACCATACCGACCATATTCTCTTTGAAACGGTGTTGCAGCTCCGGCATAAGATTGGCACCCTTGTCGTCCCTCGCGGTGGTTGCGGTTCTCTTCAGGATCCGTCGCTTCAACTTGCACTGCGAGCTTTGGGATTCGATAACGTTGTCGAAATCGGGGAAATGGACGAGCTTGCATTGCCGGATGGTTCGATCACCGGCATTCCCTTCTTCGGTGAGCACGCCGATCTGGATATCCAAACGAAACTCGCCTATATCGTCCGTCTTGGCCGTCACTCGATTCTCTTCGCGGCAGACTCGTGCAACATCGAGCCAGTCCTCTACCAGCACGTGCACGACGCTTTAGGCGATGTTGACGTTCTGTTCCTTGGCATGGAGTGTGTGGGCGCTCCGCTGAGCTGGATCTACGGGCCGTTATTGCTTCGCCCACTCCAACACAACATGGATCAGGCGAGGCGGCTGTCGGGTTCAAACTATGACCAAGCGATGGAAATCGTAAGTCGGTTCAACTTCAAAGAGGTTTATGTGTACGCAATGGGGCTGGAACCTTGGTTGGACTACATTTTTCGGCTGCAGTACACCGATCAGTCACGACCAATCGTTGATTCCAATCGGGTCATTGAGGAATGCAAATCCCGGAACATGACGACGGAAAGACTGTTTGGAGAAAAAGAAATCTTGCTTCCGTGAAGGACCTTCAATGAAGCCGGACGTCGGTAGAACATCAGACGTTACAATAACGGAAGAAGTATATCGGAGCGGCGCTATCGTTGTTCCGACCTGCGATTTTCACCGTGGTTGACCGAGCTTTGTGGGGCATCAGGATGCTTGAATTACTTACCCGGGCCGCCAATGGCTATGTACTCGTACCCGTTACGGTTTCGTTTCGCGGGCGAGGAGGATTCAAACATCTTGAGGCGGAGAGTTCTCTTCCCTTTGATCGACTTGTCGAACAGATGGCGGCCAACGCCGGACATTTACGTGTGGCCTTGCGAGTGTTCGAGTCACTTGGATGGTGCGCTGTCGACGACAGACAGCGAGTACACCTGACCGTTGATCATCGCCCCTATGATTTAGTGCCAGCGGACCTTGCAACGCTGCTTGAATTTCCAGTTGGTGATACTTGGCTGGCCCAAGTCGGCGTGGACAGGTTCTCACAATTGGCGGAGCGTTGTCGCAACCGCTGGGGTATCTCCGATGAAACATTCGCGGAAATGATGGATGGCGCGCTGGCGGTGCCGCTGCTCTTATCGCTGAAGAGTGCTGGAGGGTTTGTTCCGAATCAGGGACGTACGATACTCAGCTGCTCGGACGAGGCCCGCGAGTCTTTAGGGATGATCTTCGTCGACAGGGGCTGGGCCAGTCACCAAGGCCAACAACTCCACCTGACGGAACTTGGGCAGAGTTTTGTAGACCGAATCCCGATAACCGGTACGGTGGCTTCGTATCGCCCCATGTTCGCGCGCATGGATGATCTGCTGTTCGGCAACGCCGGCGCAGTGTTTCAGCGGGATCAGCAGGGAGATGAAAGCCATATCGACCGGCGGCTGAATGTCGAATCCAGCGGTTTTCAGCATGGAAAATTTTTCAGTGATCTCGAAGAGATCATCGTTGATATTTTCAACAACACAGCCCTTGACGAGCAGCCGAAGTACATCGCCGACATGGGCTGCGGAGATGGTACTCTGCTGAAACGGATCTATCGCGTGATCTGCCAGCGCTCGATTCGTGGTCAAGCACTCGATCGCTACCCGCTCACGCTGATTGGCATCGACTGCAACCAGGCAGCTTTGGATGCCACTGAGCAAAACCTGCGGGGGCTTCCGCATCAAGTGGTGAAAGGAGATATCGGTGATCCCCAAGGCTTGCTCACCGAACTTGCGAACCTTGGGATCTCGGATCCCGAAAGCATTCTGCACGTTCGTTCTTTTCTCGATCACGATCGTTCTTATCGATCGCCCTCGGCTGCCAGCAGCGCCACGATCAAGGGGTTGGGCGTTTACACGCATCGCAACGGACAACCAATCGATGGGGTTTCGGCAACTCAGAGTTTGGTCGAATACCTACAGGGATGGTCATCCATCACCAGCAAGTTTGGGTTGATCATCCTGGAAGTACACTGTCTGCCGCCGCAGGTGGTTTGCGAGTTCCTTAGCGAATGCGAGAACCTTCACTATGACGCTTTTCATGGATTCTCCGGACAGCAGCTCGTTGAACCCGAGGTGTTTCTTAAAGCCGCCGGAGTATCCGGATTATTCGCAAACCCCCGCGAGCTCCGTCGCTATCCGCGTTTGTTGCCGTTCACGCGGATCACGTTGAATCGTTTCCAGCGGCGGCCTTATTCCGTTCGTCACGCGCGATTGGAAGATCTGCCGGCGCTGGAAATCCTTGAGGAAAAGTGTTGGCCTGAGGCACTACGTACCTCCAAAGAAAGGCTGCGGCGACGGATCGAGCGATATTCCGAGGGCCAATTCGTGCTGGAGATGAACGGGCAGATCGTCGGCGTCATCTATTCGCAACGAATCGACGATCCCGACATGCTGGCTGCAGCGAGTGATGACAATGTGGAAGAATTGCACATCGCTTCGGGCCGATTCGCTCAGCTTCTGGCAGCCAACATTGCACCGGATCTGCAACAACAAGGACTGGGAGATCAGCTCCTGGAGTTCGCATTGCAAGTCTTTACGGTACAAGCGGGAACGGAGCGAGTTGTTGGGGTAACTCGGTGTCGAGACTATCGTCAAAACTCCGGAGTTTCGATGCCCGAATACATCCGCTCCCGCGACCCACAAGGAAACCTGATCGATCCGCTGCTTCGGTTTCATGAGCTCCACGGCGCGCATATTCGAAAACCACTTTCCGGGTATCGTCCACGCGATCACGAAAACGACGGCTATGGGGTATTGATTGAGTATGACTTGCAGAACCGTGATCGGCGCGATGTTCGCGAGGCGGTATCGGATTCTTCGGCGCCCACGTCACGCCAGGCGGTTGCCGACGTTGTCTCGTCCGTGATTCGTCCGATTCTCAGTGGAGCGTCAGCCAATTCGTACTCACCCTCTCGCGCTCTGATGGACATCGGTCTGGATTCGCTAGACCTGCTTGAACTGCGAACTGAGTTGTCCCGCCGCTTCCAACTGGAAATCGACGCTACGTTCTTTTTTAAACACAATACGCCTGACGCCATCGTCGACTATCTCGTGGAAGTCAGCGACACCAGCATCGCGGCCTCTGGCTGCGACGTTCAGGCAACGACGATGTCATCGCCCGACGAAGCGGACACCGCCCCTGATGTACGCGCGGAACTTCGTGATGCGCCGCGCGAAGCCAAATCAGGATTGCCCGCCAATGAACCGATTGCAATCGTCGGAATCGGATGCCGTTTCCCTGGCGGCGCCGACTCGCCCGAGACCTACTGGGACTTGCTTCGTGACGGTAAAGATGCGATTGGCGAAATCCCCGCGGACCGCTGGAACATGGATGAATACTACGACCGAGATCCAGATGCACCGGGCAAAATGTATGTCCGCCAAGGCGGCTTCATCGAGGACGTAGACCAATTTGATCCGTTATTCTTTGGTATCAGTCCGCGCGAAGCAGCGGCCATCGACCCTCAGCATCGTTTGCTGCTAGAGACGACATGGCGCTCGCTTGAAGATGCAGGAGTGAATCCGCGTGAACTGAAGGGATCGAACACAGGGATCTTTGTCGGGATCGGATCGGACGATTACCGGCACCAACACATCTCCTCCGGTGAAACGTCCCGAGTGGATGGGTTCGGTTATTTGGGTGCGCACCGAGCGCTTGCCGCGGGACGCATCGGTTATGTGCTCGGAGTTCACGGTCCGGTTGTGCAACTGGACACTTCCTGCTCCTCGTCCTTGATGGCCATCGTTGAAGCTTGCAACTCGCTGCGGCTCGGTCATTGTGATCTCGCTGTGGCGGGCGGTGTCAATTTGATGCTGCGCCCAGAAGATACCATCGCATTGTGCAAGTTGCGGGCGTTGTCGCCGACGAACCGTTGCCATACGTTTGACGTCAGTGCCGATGGATATGTGCGCGGTGAAGGGTGCGGGATGGTTGCCCTCAAACGCCTGTCTGACGCCGTCGATAGCGGCGATTTCGTTTGGGCGATTGTTCGCGGCGTGGCGGCGAACCATGATGGGCCAAGCAACGGATTGACCGCGCCGAACGGACTGGCCCAGGAAGCATTGCTTTCTCGGGCGCTCAAGGATGCTCACCTGCAGCCGACCGATATCGATTATGTGGAAGCACATGGAACAGGTACGCCGCTGGGCGATCCCGTTGAAGTGCAGGCGCTGGCGGAGATTCTCGGCAAAGGTCGACGGCCGGACCAGCCGCTGCATATTGGGTCGGTCAAAACGAACATCGGGCACCTGGAGGCAGCATCTGGCGTTGCGGGAATGATCAAAGCTGCGCTCGCTCTGCACCATGGCAAACTGCCACCACACCTTCACCTGCAAGAGCCCAACACGCATCTGGCTTGGGCCGACTTGCCGATCCAAGTGGCGAGTGAATTCGACACCTGGCCGAACTCAGCGAAACCCAGAGCCGGCGTTAGCTCGTTCGGCATTAGCGGCACGAATGTCCATGTCATCCTCGAACAGCACGCGCCCGCCGCACCGCGAACTTCGACTCCGGTTCATGAGCCGTTCCAGCGGCGCAGGCATTGGGTTGAACCTCCATCGAAGTCCGTGATCAGCAGGGAGTCCTCGCTAGCAGCTCACGAACTGCTCGGTCGACAGCTTTTGACGGCTGGACGAGAACGAATCTTCGAAAACGAAATCAGTGCAAACCGTCCTCACTACCTGGCGGATCATCGCGCTGTCGATTCTGTCGTCCTGCCAGCGGCCGCCTATGTCAACATGGCACTGGCTTTGTCGCCTGAATCTCCGGGCACAACGATGTCGCTGGAAAACTTGTCGTTGCAACAGGGCTTGGTTCTCTGCTGCGAAAATCCTGAAATCATTCAGACCGTCTTCCGGCCCGATGGTACCGGCGGAGGATTCGAGGTTCACCGCTTGGTTCCATCGTCGAAACAAAACGAGTGGATCCTTCATGCATCGGGCACACTGCGCCTCCGATCGTCACTACCCAAACGGTCGTCTCTGGCCGATTTCCGTAAACGCTGCCCGAATGAGATCGCGTCAGAAAAATTCTATACCCGCATGAGCGATCTGCGACTCGACTACGGCCCGACATTTCAAACGGTGCGGCAGTTATGGACCGGTGAACGCACTGCGGTCGGCAGAGTTGAACTGCCTTCATCGGTATCGGATCCCCACGGCTCTCATCCATCGCTACTGGATGGCTGCATGCAAGTTGCACTGGCGGCGTTTTCACAAGAGTATCCAGGTGTGACTCACGTTCCAATCCGAGTGCAGGCCGTGACGCTACCAGACCGGCCAGCGACCGCGGTTTGGAGTTGCGCGCAACTGCGCGAAACCGGGGGACTTCCCGTGGCAGACATTTGCGTGTTCGACTTGGATTCCGAGATGATCGGTACGATAGATGGACTGACATTCCAGTCCGTTACCAAAGCGGATTTTCAGCGTGGAAAACGGGACGGACCGTCGGCAGCGCCGGTGCGACTGGAGGTAAAGGAACGCGGCTCGCTTGACGGCCTGAAGTTTGAACCTTCCGATCGTGGCTCGTTGGAAACCGGTGAAGTCGAAGTCCGAGTGCAAGCCGCCGGTCTGAACTTTCGTGACGTCCTCAATACATTGGGACGGTATCCGGAGAAAGTTCCTCTTGGCCTGGAGTTTTCAGGTATCGTTTCTCGCACCGGTTCTGGCGTTGATTCGACGCGTTGCGGCGATGAAGTCTTTGGCATTGGCGAGGGTTGCTTTGGCGATTACATCACAACGACCGAGAAGTTGGTGTTTCGAAAACCTCCTGCACTGTCGATCGAGGAGGCGGCGGCGATCCCGATCGCCTTCCTCACGGCCCACTATGCCTTGAGTGAAATCGCCAACCTGCAGGCTGGGGCTCGTGTTTTGATTCACTCCGCGGCAGGAGGTGTCGGCTTCGCCGCCGTCCAACTCGCGAAAACAATCGGGGCTGAAGTCTTCGGCACTGCCAGCGTGAGCAAATGGGAATTTCTCAAGTCATGCGGCGTCGCTCACGTGATGGATTCACGAACGCTCGATTTCGCGGACGAAGTACTCGCCGCCACCGGTGGCAAAGGTGTGGATCTCGTGTTGAACTCGTTCACGGGCGAATTTGTACCGAAGGGGCTTTCGGTACTGTCGCCTCAAGGCCAGTTCATCGAATTGGGGCGAGCCGACATTTGGCTACCGGAACGAGTCGCGGCGGCGCGAGCGGACGTATCGTATTCTGCTTTTAATCTCGGTGAGATGATTCGCGATCAACCAGAGACTCTTTCACCGATGTTTGGCGAATTGGTCAGGAAGTTCTCGAAAGGGCTGTTGCCGCCGCCGCCAGTCAAGGCATTTCCGATGGCCGAGGCAACCGCCGCCTTTCGATTCATGCAGCAAACGCGACATGTCGGCAAAGTCGTGCTTGTGAACAGCGAAAAGCAGTTCGACCAGAACGTAGCGAGCCTCGCGGATGTTGTCGGATCGCGCCGTCTTTCGGACGACCGGCCGGATGGGAAAAGTGAATCCCTCGAAACCGAAGTTCGCAACCACCTGGTGGCGGTTTTGGAACTAACTCCCGACGACGTTTTTGACAGCCAAACCGACTTCTTCGATTTAGGTGTCGATTCGTTGACCGCCGTCGAGTTGCATCACCGACTGGAAGCTACGTCCGGTATGGAGTTGCCGTCCACCATTGTGTTCGACTACCCGTGCATCGATGAGCTGACGGAGTTTCTGAAGGCCGAACTTGCTGAAACTGACAAAAAAACGCCTCAGCCGGACGACATGATTCGAACCATCGGTCGTTGAAAGATGACTCGAATCTGCTACGCCTTCTGAGCCACTGCGGCGATCCACTCGCCATCGGGATCAAACGGTATTCCAGCGAGCACTGAATAGAGATCGCGCACGACAAAACCACCTTCCTTGAGTTCCGAAGTGATCGAGCCGGCATCAAAATTACGATACCAGTTGCGATAGACGCTGATCGTCCCGTCGTTCTCAACAATGACATATTGCTCGACAGCAAGATCCTGTTCGGGGTAGGCAAAGTGACAGGTTAAAGAGATGTATGGGCCGGGCTTCCAGAAGCCGCCATTGGGTTCCACCGACCAACTGTTCCCGCAGTTGTGCCGCTGGTGGTGGACTCTTGTCGGGACATCGAACGCGAACCATCCGTTTGGCTTGAGTGCACGGTGCACGTTTGCAAGCACCTTGGCGCGATCGGCGTCTTGGAGCGCACTGTAGTCGCCGTAAATGATCACCGCAGCGTCATAGGCCGCCTCGTCCGCCAATTCAAGGTAATTCATGCATCGATACGTGGAAGCCGGGTCGTGCGCGCGAGCGTAATCGATTGAGTTCTGTGAAAGGTCAACGCCGACCACGCCGAGCCCGCGTTCGGCGAAGCGTCGTGAATAGAGACCGGGTCCGCAACCGAGGTCGATGATCGTGTCTCCCGCTGTCAAACCAAGCCGCTTCATGATCCAAGCGACGCTAGCGTCGACAAAAGCCTCCGGTGCGCTCGCCATGCGGGTATTGGGATCGAGATGCGCCTTGAGCATCTCTGTGGCGATGTGAGGGTCGTCCCAGTAGCGCGCCTCCCCCGGCTCCCAAGGTTTCGGCGGCTCCATCAATTCGCCCAATAGGTCGAGACGCAGATTTTCGCCCAAGATCAGGTTGAGTGGATCGTTGTGCATAGGGAACGCCGTTGGTGCTGAAAATGATCATAGCCAAATGTGATAACGGCGTCCAATCAAGCCGCGTGATCGCTCACTGAGTGTTGAACGCGTCCGCAATCGGTTTTCTCAGTGGCATTGTTTTCTTGTTGTTCGGCGTCGGATGATCGCACTTCCAATCCCTTCGGCATGCTCGCATCCATTCAAACCAATAAAAACGCGATGTTGTATAACGATACAGTTCGCTACGTTGGCTCCCGACCACCGCTACGATGACGATGCCCAAAGAATCCAACAGCAAACGGACAACGCTTGGGAACCGGACAGCCACGAAGCGGCCGATGGTGCCGGAGGACTTGCTGCGGTTTCAAAACGTTCTGGATCCGCAAATTTCACCTGATGCCAGCAATGTTGTCTTCGTCAAACGACATATCGGAAGCAAGAACCAATACATCCTCAACCTTTGGATGATCAGTCGTACCACAACACACTCGGGCAAGCGGCGTGCCGGAAACCATTGGGAACAACCGCGTCCATTCACCCGCGGCGGACAAGATAGTCATCCTCGATGGTCACCAGATGGAGAGCAGATCGTTTTTCTACGCGCCAGCGAGGAGCACCACGATCAGCTATTCTCGATTCATGCCAACGGAGGCGAGGCAGCGCCCCTGACGAAGCTACCGGAGGGATCGATTGGGTCGTTCGATTGGTCCCCGGATGGTAAGTGGATCGCTATCAGTTTTCGCATCCAGGACCCGGAATGGACCAAAAGGGCAATCAGTGAGCGTGACGAACGGGGATTCAGTGACCCTCCACGCGTTCTCGATCACTGGTGGTGCCGGCTTGACGGCGAAGGTTATTTCAACGAGCACCGCTATCAACTCTATCTTGTCGACACTCAAACCGGCAGGCATCAAGTCTTCTACACGAAGGATACCCTGGGCACATTCACTTTTGGTTTCTCGCCAGATTCCCGTGAACTCGTGGTCGCGACGAACCCAGATCGCCGCGCCGGCCTCAAAGCATGGAACGATCGGCTCGTGCGCATCGACATCGCGACTGGCCGCACAACGACCATTGCGAATTTGCCGAAGGGACCGAAGAGCTCTGTGAAATGGTCGCCCGATGGCCGATGGATCGCCTACGCAGGCCGGGAGGGTGTGGACGGAAAAGACAGCACAGAAAATCTGGAGTTATGGGTTTGCGATCCCGACAGCGGTGAAGCGCGCAGTTTAACCGGACGCGAAGACTACTGCCTGATGTCAGCGCCCACCTCCGACATTTCAACGGTGAACTCGGAGCCCGCGTTCGAGTGGAGTCGAGACGCGAAGCGAATCTACATGATGATCGGTTGGCACGGTGAGAAGCATTTGGCGTCGGTCAAGCTCAGCGGCGGTCCGATGACGTTCCACACTCGGGGCGCGCGTGTGCACAACCTGGGCAACATCAACTCCACATCTTCCCTAGCCGCGATGATTGTCGGCAAGACCACGCGGCTTGACGAAATACATGTGGCCGAGCTTAAGTGCGCGCGGATCAACACAAAGCCAGTGACGGAGTTCAACAAGGCCTTGCTAGACGAAGTTGAACTTTCCAAGCCGTCGTCTCAATGGATCCGGACGACCGACGGCACCAAAGTCCAGGTGTGGTCGATGATGCCGTTTGACTTCAAGCCCAACCGGAAATATCCGGCGGTCTTGCACGTCCATGGTGGTCCCCACGCGCAATACGGTGTGGCCTTTTTTCACGAATTTCAGGTGCTTGCCGCAGCGGGATACGCGGTTTTCTACTCCAATCCACGAGGCAGTAAGGGATACGGTCGGGATCATTGCGCTTCCATTCGAGGACGTTGGGGCAGCGACGACTGGACCGACATCCAGGCCGTTACCGAATTTGTCATGTCCCAAAGCTATGTCGATACCCGTCGTGTGGGCATCATGGGAGGTAGCTATGGCGGTTACATGGTCAACTGGGCGATCGGCCACAGTGACGTCTTTGCGGCTGCAATCACCGATCGTTGTGTCTCGAACCTCGTCAGCATGTTCGGCAGCAGCGATATCCTCGAACCACCAGATATTTATTGGCCGGCAAACTCCTGGGACCGAGCTGAAAAACTTTGGCAGCAGAGTCCGCTAAAGTACTTCGGAAACGTGAACACACCAACCCTCATTCTCCACAGTGAGGGTGATCTGCGTTGCAACATCTCACAGGCTGAGGAAGTCTTTAGCGCTTTGCAACTTCGGAACATTCCTACCCGGCTGGTTCGCTATCCAGGTTCAACGAACCATGGCCTTTGCCGTCACGGACCACCCGATCTGCGTGTGCATCGTTTACGACAGATTCTATCTTGGTGGAAGAAATACCTACAGTGATTGGTTGGCGAGCAAGGCGAAGCTAAGATTGGGAACTGCTTTCGATTCGTGCATATCGTTGACGATTCAATCTGCGGGGACCGAGTCGAAGAAGTCCAACTCGCTTAAGCCTGAGTCTTCCAGACCTGCGTCTTCCGAACCTGAGTCTTCCAAAACTGGATCCTCGAAGTGTAGTTCCTCGAAGTGTAGTTCCTCGAAATAGAGGTCTTCGAATCCTGAGTCTTCCAAAACGGAATCCTCGAAATTGAGGTCCTCCAAGCCCAAGTTCTCGACAGGCTGCTGCTGGACACTCCAGAACTTATTGAGTCGACGTCGTAAATACTTTGAGTAATGCACATTCCAGGGAAGCTTGCCATAGCCGTAGGAGCGTTCGTCTTCCAGTCCGACTTGTGGAACCGATGCAAGGTCGTGTAGCGCTGGCCAGCGGCCGTCTGCATCAAGTTGCAATTGTTCCAGGTCCGTGAAGAGGTCAATGCGGCCGAGGATGTAGTCGATGTGGCGATTGGCGACCGCGGAGAGCGAAGCCGCGTAGGCAGTTTGAGCTTGCAGATAATCGAACGCATCGATTCCACGTACGCCCAGGCGAAGTTGCAGTTCCGTGCTGATGACTCGTTCCGAGGCCAGGGCGGCAGCGTCGACGGCTAGTTTGTGCTGCTCTCGTGATAGTTCGATGGCTCTCAATTCGGCACGGATGTTCCGCTTGATTTCGTCCTCCAGTTCCATCACATCGCGACGAGCCGTCTGGTAGTTGAGCAATTGTTCGCGGAATACATTCCGCTGGCGTCGCCGATTCAAGGGAGTGTCGATCGTTATGGACAGCTCCGTACGACTTTCGTCCAAGTCAAAATCGGCTGGTTGGCTAAACTGGTTTTGCGAAATGAACCGCTGCCGAGCTTGAAGATCCAAAATTGATTTCAGGTCGTCGGCCGCCAGTTTCGTACCACGCCATTCATCGAAAAGGGCCCCGCGAACGTTGGCCAAGTCAAGACGTCGAACCAACGCCGCCAAGGTAGCCGCGTCAACATCGACATCGATGGGAGGCAAGCTGACTTCAGAAGTGGACTTCAGTTGCCGAGCACGATCGAGCAATTGCGGTATGGTGTTGTCGCCGTAGTCTTCAAAGTTCAGACCCATTTCCCGAATTCCCGCCACGTTCGCGGTCCGAGCGCGCCCGGCTGCTTGCATCGCGGTCTTGGCGAGAGCATCACCCTGATTACTGAATTCAGTAAGTTGTTGAAGCTGCACGTCAAGGAAGATCGTTTCGATCTCCTTTTCATAGTCTTCCACCTGCGCCGCCAACGTCGCGTAATCCCGGTCAATCTCGGTGAATTCGCCTGGTTCCATCTCGGCATCTTCATCCGACAGCGCACGGAGAGTGACGGAAAGCTCTCGTTCCCCTTTCAACAGGGGGAGAACCGAGCGGGCAAATTCGAGTGAGGCAATCGGGATATGAATGGGAATGGTGTTCGGATCACGGGCGGTCTCCTGCAAAGTCTCCCACAGGCGGTCAGAAACAACGCGAAGCTCGGAAACCCGCAGCCAGGACTGGAGTGCAATCAGCGTCTGGATGGTTTCATCCGACTCGCCTTGCCCGTCATCCAGCGACATCTCTGTCTCCGCCGATACAGCCAACTCCTTGGATTGGCGTTGTTGCCGCAGCTCCACCGTTTCTCGAATACGCGTGACCAATTGTGTGGCCAAATTCCATACCGCCGCATCATCTCGGTTTTCTCGAGACAGCTCCGTTTCGAGTCTCGCCTGGGCACGCTGCACGAGTTGCATTTTTACGCGGAATTGATCGTCCAGGGTGATCGCATCTAGTTGGGTAAGGTCCAGGTTGATGGGAGTTTCACTGGGAAGTCCGATCCGTAGTTTGAGTCGATCCAAATCATCGGCGAGACTATTACAGGTACCGATCAGACTGCTGCGCGCCGACAATGTATTTTGTTCAATCTGATCGATTTGCACTCGGGCCACTTCGCCCGCATCGAATTCGACTTCGCGCTGGCTGTAGACGCGGGCCAGGCTAAGGTAGTTCTGTGCGTCAATTTCAACTTGTCGGTAGCGATTCAGCAGTTCATAGTAATCCGAGGCAAGTTGACGGTAGAAAGTACGCCGAAAGCGGGCAAAGCTGCGCGCGGCATACACAACATTGCGTTCGGCCTGGGTCAACGGTTCGAATCTGATATCGTTCTGGAACACACTGTGTGTCATTTGAAACAGCAGCTCGGAGCTGACCTCGCCGGCGAATCCATTGGGCCCGTTGAAGGTCAGCAGCACGTCGTTGGCGAATCGCGACAAAACATCGGTTCCCGTTCCCGCCAATACTTCTAACTGAGCCTGCGATGGGACAGCCAGTTGACTGAAGGATTGCCGCGAAGTGTCGCGCACCTCAAACTCCACGCCGGTACGGTTTCCGAATGGCGCAAACTTCAGCTGGTAGTCATAGTGCTGCAAAGATAGCCGCAGCGCAACGCGATACAACTGTTCCTTACGCGTCTGATATTCCCGACTGTTGAGCAGGGCCAGTCGAACGATGTCGTCGAAATCAAGTCGACGAGAGTCATCTCGTTCAGAGGCGGGTGGGGGTGCCCCATACGATTTCTCGTATTCGTTCCTGATGTTCTCAAATTCAAAGATGCGCGAGCGATACTTCGTCGCGATCGATTCCCACGCGGATTTTGGAATTGCTACCGATACGATTTCCAAGTCGTCGTCCGTTTGAGAGATCTCATTTTGGACGAGCAATCGGGTCAGCAGGATCGGCCACTCGGCGCGAGCGTCTTTGGGCGAGTTCTCTGGGGGAACAAATTTGCCGGACGCGAATTCAACTTGTGGTTCGGGGGAAGGGGCGGGCAACTCCTCTCTTTCCTCCGCTGGCCGTCCGATTCCCTCCGGAATCTGGTAGGTATGAAGTCGCGGTACGGGATCGGGAAGCAGCGGAGCTTCGACAGGGGTTGGGTCAAACAGGCGAGAGTCGGGCGATGGCAGAACGCCCAAGTCGGTTGGGCTGGATAACGTGTCGACTTGTGAACGGGTACCAAGAATCGAATAAGCATCTCGATCGGCTCGATGGACGTAATGCCACCGTGAGCAACCTGGAAGCAGAACAACCAATCCAATCCACACCAGCGCAGCGCATTGCAGCGCATTCCTGGGGCCCCGATTGTTGTTCATACGACAAATTCCAAGCGATTCTCGACAAACCCCAAGTGTGACAACAAGACAAGCCGAACGAGAGGAGTTAGGCACGTCGGCGCGAGTCTTATCTACCTACCGTCGTCTCCCAGGGGCAAGGCCATCTGCTGGTCAGCCAGAGGTGGGGGCGCGCTAATCGGATTGCTGGTGCGTCGACCGGTGCGCACCGTCGGCGATTTCTCCGAAATCGCATCGCGTAGCCAGTTCGGAGAACTGGCCGACAGACTATCCCACAGCTTCCATTTGGTGCCCCCCAGCTAGTTTCACGACCCAGCTAGTTTCACGGGCGAGGCACCTGGCATTCCCGCTTCCGCCTCCGTGGAGGCTAGCTCTGCCGCTTCCTCTGCGGTAACAACCTTTCCGTCGAACAGGTGCAGAGTACGATCCGCAAAACTGGCGAAACGAGGATCATGCGTCACCATGCAGATGGTGGCCCCCTCGTTGTGCAATTCTCGCATGAGTTCCATGACGGCGATCCCGTTCCGCGAGTCCAGATTTCCGGTCGGTTCGTCTGCCAGCAGGATCGCCGGGTTCCCAGCCAGGGCTCGGGCGACAGCCACCCGCTGCTGCTGACCACCGGAAAGTTGCGACGGGTAATGCTTCATGCGGTGCGCCATTCCAACTTTTTCGAGAGATTCGTTAATTCGCTCCTCGCGCACCGCCGCTGGCAGACGCCGGTAGGTCAACGGAAGCTCGATATTCTCCCAAACCGTTAGATCCCCGATCAAGTTAAACGATTGAAAGATGAACCCAATTTCGCGGTTCCTCAGTTGGCTGCGCTGGCGGACCGAAAGTTCGCTGACTTCGGTGTCCTTTAGCACATAGGTTCCGTCGGTCGGTGAATCCAACAAACCCATGATCGACAACAACGTTGACTTTCCGCATCCGGAAGGGCCTGCGATCGAAAGAAACTCACCACTATCGATCTCGACATCGATCGAGGCGAGCGCGTGTGTTTCCACTTCCTCCGTCAAAAACACTTTGCTCAGTCCTTGCATGCTGATGACGGGCTCTTGAGTGGACATTAAACTCCTCCGACAGGCTGATGTACTGGGAACAAAAACACCGATGCGGCGTCACTAGGAATTGTTCGGAAATAACTTCGTCATTTGAAAACACTCTCCCTCTGGGTCCTCTGGGAGAGTTGGGCTCTCGAGCCCGAAGAGGGTTTCCAACACCATGCCCTCCCCGGCCGCTACCGCGTCCGACCCTCCCAAAGGGCATTGGTATCTACACAAATCCGGCTGCTGCCGACTTCTTTGCAATTCGCTTGAGTTTTCCGATGTCGATGTCGTCTTGGGTCAGCAAGTCGGTAACCGACAGAAGAACCATGAAGCCGGCTAGCAGTGCTGGCGCGGTGCTGAGGCAGCCATGTTTCATCTGACGTCCGCTCAATCGCACCAGGATTTTACGACTTTCCAACGCTTGCTCCGAGTCATCTTGTTGAAGGTCCAACGCGACAACGCAGGCCATCGAAGCAACCAATATCCGACGGGCGATCGCTTCACCGGTTTGTTGCTGCCACTGCTCAAGCTCGATTCCATGGCTCTTGAGGAGCTTGAAGTACGTTTCAATCCGCCAACGCCAATAGTACCACAAGGCAATCTGAATTGTGGAAACAGCGTCATCAAAGACGTTCGTCAATAGCATCCACTGAGCAACGATAAAGCCTTGCTCGTCAACAAGTCGCGTAACGACAAATCGAATCGTCAACGGGCGTCCAGATACAGAGGTTTTCTCGCCATCAATGACCTCGCTGTGCGGACGATGCAAGACGACTTCCGTTTGAGCAACTTCTTGTGAGACGGTTTTCCCGTGATGAAGTGCGTCACCGGCTGGTTCGAAGAGCATTTCCGAGTCGAACTGATCTGCGATCTCCGAGAGAAGAATCGACTCGTCGTTCCATTTCACTCGCCGATCATCACACCGAACGAGAAAGAGATGGCCCTGATCGTCCCATTGTCGCATTCGCCCGAGCGTGTCTGCTTCTCGATCAATGACATGGACGACCTTGCGCTGGAGCCCCCACTGGCCGGACTCCTGCATCGTCGGCGTTAGCTCATCCAGGCGATGTGCATTTCGCTTAGGCTTCTTCTCGGCTGTTGAATGGACTCGGTTAGACGTTTTCAAGTGCATTTGCATCGGAGCAATCGTGGCACCATCAGCGGCGTCAATCAAAAGTGAGGTCGACATTTCGTAGCCGATGTCATTCTTGTGGGTAATTTGCCGCAAGTCTTTTTTCGATTCATGGCTCTTGTAGTCGATCTTGCACCAATCATGAGCCAGCAAGACGTAATCGGACTCGGATTGATGTGCCCTCTTGCGGCCCACCTCCCGAAGCGGCTCCACCAAATCCGACAATGATATCTTCGGATTATTGAGGAATCGCCAAACCGCCTGCGTCGCGCTTTGAGACTGGCAATCACCAGCAAGCAAAGCGGGGCCAGCAGCGTTTCTGTTGGCAGATTTCATGTGTTGCTGCACGATTTGCACGTAACGTAGCTGTAGTCGCCGTTCCAACGGCGGAAGTTCTATCCCATCCAGTCGGGTTTACAAAATCGCAATGACTTGTGTAGATACCAATGCCCAAAGGGAGGGTGATCTTGCGGTGGTGTCATTTAAACAACGAAGTTATTTCCGAACAAATCCCAACCATGAAATCAAAATAATGTATCCATGGGCAAACGCTCTACCAAAACGGCTCCCACTTGGCTATTGGAGCCTCACGCGATCATAGTTCTCCCATCGTATCGTATCGGACACAACAATCTGGTCGCCTTCGGCGAGTCCGGCTATCACTTCGATCGAATGCATCGTTCCACGACCAAGCTCCACCGTGGATCGAAAGAGTGTCTCGCCGTCAGCGCCGAGTCGAAACACTTCCATGTGACTGTTCTCTTGGCAGTAGAGCGGTTTTCGCACGTGAAGTACATCGCCAAGTCGCGCTGTCTCGATCAACCCCACAACACTCAAGTCAGGGCGGGCACCTTTGGGCAGTTCGCCATGGAGTTCGATTTCGACGGCGACGCGGTCGTTCTGGACCGCGGGATCAATCCGCTTGACACTGCCCTCAATGATCGCGCTGCGGGTGTCGATCGTCGCCGGTTGCCCGACGACCACATCGCGAGCTTGAACTTGCGAGACGGCCAGAATCGCCTGTAACTCCTGCGGGTTAGAAATCTTCGCCACCACCGACCCTTGCGAAATCCGCTGTCCGACTTCCAATCCTCCGCCGTTGGGTCCGAGTTGCTGAAGGATCCCGGACGTTCCTGCTTTGACGAGCAACGCTTCTAATTGTTCCTGGCGTTCCGCCAGACGATCTTGCGCTCGTTCGATCGCGTCCTGCTTCCCCTCCAACTGGATTTCGTTCGTCTTCAAGCTGTTGGCTGCGCGTTCAACTTGCACTTCAAACAGCATCTGATTGCGTTTGGCCTTGTCGACGGACAACCGCCATTGCCGGAGCGACTTGACGCCCCGACGCGACATCGCCTCATCCAACTCAGCCTGTTCACGCGCCTCCTCATAATTGGCGCGGGCACTGGCAATCGACACCCGTAGGTCAAGTCGAAGCGATTGCTGCTGCAGTTTGAACCGTTCCAGTTCCGCATTGGCGGCTTCCAGATCTCGTTCAGCGCTCCGCACGGCGCGTTCCAGCTGGGGATCCCGAAGCATCAACAATTTTGTGTCGGGAGTGACTTCGATACCAGGATCGACGCAGACCTCCAGCACCTGTCCACCAACCTCGGCAGTTACCAGAGTCACTTCGACCGGAACCAGTGTTCCGGAACCATCGACTTCCCGGATGAGGTTGCCGCGAGTAACGGTATCTAGAATGACTGCCGAACGCTCGAAGGTAGGAAGGGCCGGCTCGAGGGACGACAATCCAATGGCTGTCCCAACACCGAGACAGGTCACGACAACGATGATGATTGAGGTGCGGAAGGTCCGGCGTGTCTTCGACTCTTTTCGAATGACGTCGACCATAGTCCCTTGGCTTCAGCAATCAGCTTCAGTCAGTAGCCCGAACAGCTTGATCGCGAAGGAAGCCCCCCAATAACTTGCCTGCTGAGAAGAATTACCCAAATCTCTCGTGAGAATTGTTTCGACCTCACGCCCTAGCGCATCGACTCCTTTTTCCGACTGCTCCCCAGAAGATCAACCCCATCGTCTAGTTTAGGGCGTAAGAGATGGAAACGCCTTGAATTCCGAATCTCTCACCAGACTCGGTACAAGTATTAGAGTAAACCAAATACCGGTGATCAACAAGCAAAAGCTTCGTTCACCCAACAAACTTGTGTTGGTGCGCAAACGTCGGACAAATAGTTTCACCGCGCCGACCAATCGAGTACAATCGAGCCTCAGTGCAGCACCCGACAACGCGTATCCGCGTGAACATTGGGGCTTCGGGCCAGGCCTTTCTTGTCCACTTTCACGGGCGGCAAAGCCAAGGGGATTCCGAGGCAAGCTGCTCACTCATTGGCAACGAAGAAAGATGGACGGGGGACGTCATGGTATTTACATGGCCCATCTTATACGAAGCGAGTGGAGCAACCACTTGTAGGGGGAACGGTCGTTTTCGCCGGCATCTTTCACCCTGGCGGCGGCTCATCACGATGATGATGTGCCTAACAATCGGCTTGAGTACGCTCGGACAAGCTTGCGCACAGCAACCATCGCCAGCGCCAAATCCATCGACAACGCCAAATCCGGAGGTTGAGCAACTACTGATCGATGCTCAATCTCCCGATGAGAGCGTATGGAAACCGGCGATCGCGCAATTGCAAACCATGGACGGAATCGCTCTGCCAGTTCTCTTGGCCATCAGCAAGATAAAAGACCCAAAGCTCCGCCCGCGGCTGCGGCGCAACCTGATGATGATGACGGACATCGATAGTGACGAATTCAAACAAATCATCGAACAGGAACCGAAAAAGTGGATACGCACCTCGGCGCTTGCGGTCTTGAGGGACCGCAGGCAAATCAACAAGGACTTGCTTCCTGTGGTACGCAAAGTCCTGCTGACCAGCCCTCGATACAAAAACCGTGATTTGGCTGCACAGATTCTCGGCAAGAACGCGGGTCGAGTTGAGACGAAAGCCGTCATCGTTGATTTGCAAAAAACCGTCGCTGACCTGACGCAATCTGTGGAGGATCTCGCTGACGGTGACCAGAAAATTCACGCCGAAGCGCTGGCCGCACTCCATTCTGCACAGGCGGCGATCACGCAACTTGACCCATTTCTTCTATCGTCGCAAACGATCCCGGATATCGAGCGACTACTGAAGGAGGCCCAGCATCCGGAGGAGGACATTTGGTATCCGGCTGTCGAAGTATTGAGACGAAAGGAGGGAGTCGTTCGGGAGATCTACTTGGCCAGCGACGAAGTGGATGACAGCGACATCCGCGCCAGATTGCGACGCATTCTGACGGTAACGGAAGTCGATGATACGAAGCAATTCAAGGAAATCATCGAACGAGACCCGAAACCCTGGCTGCGTACCGCAGCCCTGCAAACATTGAAGACCCGCAGGGACGTTGATCGGGAATTGATCCCCCTCGTGAGAAATGTTCTTCTCACGGACGCCAAGTATAGAAACCGTGCGTTGGCGGCTGACATCCTGGCCAAGCAGATCAAAAGAACCGATCGCGAGCCTGTCGTTGATGATCTGAAAAAAAGCATCGTCGATCTGGAGCAGACGATGAATGACCTGGGCGAGGAAGACGAGGCGGTCCGCAAGCAAGTGCAGGCCGCAATCGTTTCCGCGGAGGCCGCGATCGATCGGCTTGATCCGAAAATGTCTCGTGCGCAGATCGCATGCGGCTGGCTGGGGTTCATTGGCTCGGTCATCGCAGTTGCCTTGTTGATTCGCGAGAAGCCCACACCGACCGCGGCAGCCGCCCAGTCCCATGCAGCGGCGGCTTAGGCATGCATTTGGCGATCGACGGCACGATCTGGGGCGGGAAAGAAACGGGGGTGGCCGTGTCTACGCGCAGGCTCATCTACCGATTCGTTCAACTCCATCCGGAACATCAATTCACCGTGTTCCTGACCGACGAGGCTGTTGGTGCCGAGTTTCAAGACGCGTCGAATGTTGAACTTGTAAGGGGTGGATGGCGAAAGGGAGGCGGCCGTGTGTGTTGGCAGCAGCTTTGGCTACCGCGCATGCTGAGCCGTTATTCCGCTGACATGCTGTATTGCCCCTGCTACACCGTTCCCGTATTCAGTCCTCTGCCGACGATTGTCACTGTCCACGATCTGATCGCCCTGAAACGCCCTGGCGTGTGCCATCCCGCCAATGCGTTGCATATGTGGACCATGCTCGGACATAGCATTCGACGGGCGGCTTGCGTCACCGCGCCGACGCGCGCTGTCGCCGACGACATTCTGGATCGATTCAAGGTGCCTGAAGAAAAGATCCATGTTGTGCCTTGGGCCGCAGACTCAGAAATCGAGCCGACGGAGCGATCTCAAGCGGAACAGATCGTCCAAGACAGGTTTGGCATCACAACTCCGTTTATCCTGTTTGCGGGGAAACTGGAGCGCAAGAAGAATGTTGCGCAGGTTCTCCAAGCCGCCACCAAACTGGATGTTCCCTTGGTGGTCACCGGAAGCCATGGATGGGGAGAGCGAAATAGCCGGTCGATCACGCAAGGAGAGGCCGATTCACTTTGTCGCTTCCTGGGATACGTCTCCCCTGCCGAGTTGAGTCTTCTCTATTCGGCCGCCACGGTGTTTGCATTTCCATCGCTGATTGAAGGTTTTGGACTGCCGGTCTTGGAGGCGATGACCTGTGGCGCTCCCGTCGTCACTTCCAACGCGCCGGCACTTGTTGAAGTCTGTGGCGGCGCCGCCATTCACGTCCCCGCGACAGATCTGCCGCAGTTCGTTGCATCAGTACGGTCCGTCATCGAAGACCCATCCTTGGCTTCCGAACTGCGAACCAAGGGGTTTCAGAGGGCGTTGGATTTTTCTTGGGACAGGTCCGCCCACGCCTTCTCGGAGTCAGTTCAGAAAGTTGCCGGGGGAAAACCAGCTAGGCGAAAACTTTACGATCCGGGTAGCAGCGGCAGTAGCATCGTCCCGATAGAGTCTCATCAGCAATAGGGGCACGATGAATCAACCAAGAGTAGTTCACATTGTGGAGCCAACCTCGGAAGGGGTTGGCCGGTACTTGTCAGGCATCGTGCGACAATTGATTGCGGCTGGCATGCGCGTCACCGTGATTTGTCCTTGGCGCAAGAATTCAGCGTTTCGAGAAAATCTGACACGACTGGGTGTCGAAGTCGTTCGCTGCGACATGGCGCCGGGGATACATCCCTGGCGCGACATGAAGTCTCTGTTTCTGCTGTGTCGGCTCCTGCGCGGTCAAGATGTTGACGTCATACACTGCCATAGCTCGAAGGCTGGAGCCATTGGCCGCGTGGCCGCTTTCCTGATTGGCAAGAGGCCGGTGGCCTACACTCCCCATGCCTACGCGTTCCTGGCTCGACCAAGGAGATTCCGCTGGGCGATTAGCCTGTCGGTTGAATGGCTCTTGGCGCGCATCACGGATGCCTTCATCGCGGTATCGGACAGCGAACGCACGCTCACCATCAACAAGCTCCATGTGGGCGCCGGCAAAGTCGTCGCCGCGACCAACGGGCTTGGCGAACTACCGAGTGTGAAGCCTTCCAAACAATCTGTTCACTCGCCGAACGCGCATCCCGTAAGGATTGGTTTTTTGGGGCGACTTGAACCTCAAAAGCGACCCCAGCTTATCCTCCGTGCCGCCGCGCTGTTGAAACATCGCGGGGTCGATTTTCGATTGTCGATCGGTGGTGAAGGAACGCTGTTAGAAGAGTGCAAGCGGATTGTGTCGGAGCTCAATCTGGAAGGCGAGGTGGATTTTCAAGGGTACATACACGACCCGCCGGGCTTCCTGGAGACTCTGGATATTTTCGCCGCGACGTCGCAGTATGAAGGGCTCCCCTACACGCTCCTGGATGCAATGGCTTACGAGTTGCCAATCGTCGCCATTGACGTCGTGGGCGTCAATGACGTGGTGATGGACGGATCGACAGGTTTTCTGGTTCCCGACGATGACCTTGAATCGTTCTCCCAGCAACTTGCTCGGTTGGTGGAAGCCCCATCACTGCGAACTGAATTGGGACAGGCAGGTCGTCATCGGGTTTGTCACCATTTCCAGCAGCAACAGCAGGTCCGGGTGCTTTTAGACACCTACGAAGCAATGACCTGCGCAAGCCGCCGTCAAAGAATGATGAAAGCATGAATCATCCCGTTGGCGCAAGCGCGAAGCGGATACTGTTCGTCTCTCACTCTGGGGAGTTGGGCGGTGCGGAGCGGAGCATGTTAGAATTGATTGAGGCGTTGGACCGAACGCGCTTTCAAGTGTTTGTTCTCTGTCCCGCGCCGGGAAGGCTCGCCGAACAGTTGCAGTCGCTTTCGTTCGAAGTGTTCCCTGCAAACATTGGGGGCTTAAAACGAAGGCAGCTCTTTGGCGGGTGCGTTTTTCTTTTGCCGAACTACGTGTGGCACACTCGGCAGACAATCAGACTCTTGCGCCGGCTCAAAATCGATCTCGTGCATACCAATTCGACCATCGCAAAGATCTGGTGCGCTGCTGCGATTTGGTGGACGCGAACTCCTTCTGTTTGGCATTGGCGCGATTTCTATGACTATCCCCGGCTCAACCGAGCACTGGCGCGTACAACCTCGGTATCGGTCGGAATTTCACGCAGCGTCGTTCGCTTCGCCAAAAATCAACTGGGTTCAACAGCGACGGTCGCATTGGTGATGAACGGCCTGGTCGACCGCCCCGCCTTTGTCTATTCGACCGAAGAGCAGATGGCGCGGCGATCGGAGCTGAATCTTGATCGCGACTGCGTGGTCTGCGCAGCGGTCGGCCAGTTGACTCCGCGCAAAGGAGTCGACCTACTTGTCACGGCGCTGGCCAGCGCCGTGAAGACAGCGCCGCAACTACGATTGGTTTTGGCCTATCCCCGAAACTCGCCGCATGAAGTCGATGCGGAGTCACAGCTGCGCAAGCGCGTCGAGCAACTGGGCTGTGCGGATCAAGTACGTTTCGCTGGCTTCACCGAGAATATACCGGCGCTGTTGAGGGCATCCGACATGGTTGTCGTTCCGTCGACTCGTGAACCATTTGGACGGATTGCCGTGGAAGGGATGCTGGCCGAGCGTCCCGTCGTTGCGTCGGACGTTGATGGACTTTCGGAGATCGTCGTTGACGGCGAAACCGGGCTCCTCTTTCCCGTGGGGAACGCCGAAAAGCTGACCTCTTGTATCATTCACTTGGCTCAGAACCCAGAAGAGCGACGTCAAATGGGCTTGTCCGGCCGAACGCGAGCATTGGAGCATTTCAACGTCGAGCGAACGGCGGCCGAGATTGCCAGACTCTATGACTCTGTCATTCCCAAGGAGAAACGGCCGCGATCCCTCACCCAGAAATAGATCGTTACACCATAGGATTTCATTCATGGCGCAACAGCTACTCAGTCTGCAAGGTGTAAGCAAGAAGTTTGTCTGGAAGAATTGGCGTAGCTGGATTCGTCGTGATTCGAGCTTGGCGGTTCAAGCACTCGATGACGTCAGCTTCACTGCTTCCGCCGGGCAAGCGATGGCGTTGCTGGGCCCCAACGGCGCCGGCAAGACAACCCTGATCAACATCATCTGCGATATGGTGCGAGCCGATCGCGGCTCCGTCAGGGTGGCGGGCCTACCTATTCCGGAGCAGGCCCGTGAAGCCAGCCGTCATATCGGGTTGGTGAGCATGAATGACCGTAGTTTCTTCTGGCGACTGACGGGACGACAAAACCTGGAGTTTTTTGGGGCGTTGTACGACTTATCAAGATCAGAGATCAAACAGCGGTCAGAGGAATTGCTGGTGCGATTTGGGTTGGCATCCCACGCCAACCGTCTTTACCGCACCTATTCGACCGGCACCAAAAAACGCTTAGCTCTCGCCCGTGCCTTGCTCCACAATCCGCAGATTTTGCTGATGGACGAGCCGACGTCGAACATCGACGCGCATGGCGCCGAGGATTTGCTTGACCTCGTTCGAACCCAGATTGAATGCGAAGGAAAGTGTGTCATCTGGGCCACGCATCGATTGGAGGAGGTCAGGGAACTGTGTGATTCCGTGGCAGTGTTGACTGCCGGACGCTTGCGTTACTTCGAGTCCGTCGACCAATTCTTGAGCCATTGCGACGCCGAGCCCAGTTATCGGATTCGCGTCACAAGCCTTCCTCATGATCGTGATGCTTTGAATTTGTATATCCAGTCGATCAACGGCACAGTAGGCGACTCGCGTGCGCGGCCGACCATCGAGATTCCGCGTGTTAAATCGGAACATGAAATTTCGGAGATCCTGCGGGCTCTGTTGGACCTAGGAGTTTCGATTGATACGGTCGAACGAAACCGCCCCACGATGGCTCAGGCCTTTGAGTATTTGTCAGAGCAGCAAAGTCCTCCTTCACCAGCGCCCGAAAACAAGGAGGTCACGACGCCATGATGCTGTTTTTTCGCCGAATCGCCGCTTTTGTCCGCCGCGACTTCTGCATTGCCTCCAGCTACAAGCTGCAGTTTCTCGTTAGCATTTGCAGTGCCGTCTTTATCTTGGCGATCTTTTATTTTGTTTCAAAACTCGTGAAAACCGATGCCCTGGAATCTCTCCAGGAACAATACGGCGCCGACTTTTTTTCCTTTGCCTTGATCGGCGTTGCCGCCACTGGCTTTTTGCACGTTGGTGTTGTTGGATTCGCCGAAAAGCTGCGGATCAGCATGACCGAAGGTTCTCTGGAGATGATGTTCGTTTCTCCCGTCAGTGCGGGCTGGATTCTGATCATGCCCTGCGTCTGGAGTTTTCTCTTTGAAGGTGTGCGAGCGATGGTGTTGATCTTCTTCGGAGTGTTTCTGTTCGGAGCCGAGATCAACCTGTCAAGTTTTCACGCCTGCGCACTGGTACTGCTGCTAACACTCACATCAAACAGTGTTTTTGGACTGTTGTCCGCCAGCATTATTTTGATCGTCAAGCGAGGCGATCCGATTGCGTGGGCCTTCATGAACGCGTCAGCGCTGGTCGCAGGCGCCTACTTCCCGATCGAAATGCTGCCGGGATGGCTCGCCTGGATCCCACGGCTGCTCCCGATGACTTACGCTTATCGTGGCGCCCGAATTACGTTGCTCACAGGGGGAGGTATTTCGGACGTGGCTGGTGAACTACTTGTTCTGCTTGCGTTCTCGGTCATTGGGTTGCCTTTGGCGCTCTTCGCGTGCAGCCGAGCGGTGGGTGCAGCGAAGCGAGATGGATCACTGGGTTCTTTCTGACGAATCAGTTTCATCGCTGTAGCGTCGCCTGTGTGAATCGACCACTGAGTTCTCGCGACACGTATTGGAAATTTCATCTTTGGACACATCGTGCAGCAGGACCGATCGACTCTTGGTGGTCGTTGTCAATCGATTTCCTTGCCTCTCCGAAACGTTCATTCGCAACGAAATCATCGGACTCGCGGAAAACGACTTTCGCGTTATCGTCGCGACCTGCGAACCTCGCGCTACGGCTGATCACGATTACTGTGCCAGTACGGAACTCGATGTTGTCTATCCCCCTCCACTAACGATTCGCCGCCTCGCGGTCTCATTCTTTTTGGGACTCGCCGCTCGCCCACTTAGTACGCTACAGACACTTTGGTTGGCATGCCTCGCGACGCCGCTGTCGCTTGCTGGGTTGCGAATGGCGCTGACTTCACACTTCATCGCCAGCCATCACGCCAGGCAGCTAGCCAGCACGAAAACCTTTCATATCCATGGGCACTTCCTCGATCGACCAGGACTGGTTGGGCAACTCATATCGCACCGTTTGAAGACGAGTTACAGCTTGTCGGCACACGCCAGAGACGTCTTTGTCCCACAGGTTGAACTCCGTCGCCTTTGCGAGAAAGCCGCGTTTGTCGCCGTTTGTTCGGAGTTGGCAAAGGAACGGCTTGCGCAACAGCTTCCAGCGAACTGCCAGAGCAAGCTCCAACTCTGCTATCACGGGATTGCGGTCGCCACCGGACAGTCGCGGGCCCGCCGGGAGCGAGTGTCTTCCGAAAGTTGGCAGTTGATCACCGTCGGTCGACTTGTCCCGAAAAAGGGAATCGACGTCATCCTCGAAGCACTCAAGGTGTTGAAGCGGAAAGGATTGGGTTTTCGCCTGCGAATTGCGGGCGCGGGCCCGGAAGAATCGCGGCTCAGGGCGCTCGCGAATCGCCTCGGCCTTGTGGAGGTCGAGTTCCTCGGCGCGCAGACAGCAGCTGAAGTTGATCGGCTGTACTCCGAGTCGGATGTGATGCTGATCGGCTGTCGCGTTGCGCCCGATGGCGACCAAGACGGCATACCCAACGTTGTGCTGGAAGCAATGATCAGGGGCCTTCCCATCGTGGCTAGCTGCGGGGGTGGCATCCCGGAAGTCGTCCAGCACAGGGTCACTGGCATGTTGGGACCGATGAACGAGCCGCAAAAAATGGCTGACAATCTTCAACAGTTGTTGGAAGACGAAACGTTGCGGAATCACGTTGCATCCAGCGCCATTGAATTTGCCCGCAGTCGCTTTGACTTTCAGGAAAACCTACCGACTCTCGTGAAACTTCTAGCGCAGTGCTATCCACCGCAAGACCATGAAGATGTCGTCCGCATTTAAATGAATGTATCCGAACGGTTCTTCATGGAATTGAGTAGCAGATCAATGGCATCCAACGAACTGTCCCTCAGGCCAAATGCCTTTTGTTCCCGATCGTACTCATCTTCATCTTCGTGCTCATCTTCGTACTCGTACTCGTACTCAGCGAAGCGGTACTCGTACTCGAATTTCTGTTTCTGATTTTCGAGCACGAGTACGAGTACGAGCACGAGTACGAGTACGAGCACGAGCACGAGCACGAGCACGAATGGGAATAACGGCTTCCAAATTCCCGGAAGAACCATCCGAACACAGGCCGACGAAAACGAACAATGATACAAGCCGTGAAATGATATTTGCTGTCCACCGCCGGTCCGTACCGTGACCTCCCCAGCCAATCGTTGACACCTCAAATTTGCTGGGGTAGTATCATGGAGCGAGACCTATTAGGTGGTTGTCGGTTTTTTATTGGCCGCGACTTACATCAGGCAACACAGGCGGCTGGGGCAGTCTTAGGTGGCTTCCCTCTTATGTGTTGATACCATGTCGACCCTAGAGTGGCATCATGGACCGTCCTGCCTTGTACAAGCATTTGAGTTGGCTGCAGGATCTGTTACTCGCTGCGGCCTTCATTTGTGCACCGTGGCCACTCCGCTGGATCGCCATTGTGCACCGCAGCGATTACACGCCGCTGGGAATAAGCAGTCTCCAGCTCTTTCCCTCTGACGCTTTTCTTGTCCTGTGGTGCCTGGCTTGCTTCTTCCGCCCCAGCGTCAAGGCTGGTTGCACCAAATGGATCATGGCAGCCTTGTTTGTGCTGCCCGCCATTGCATTCGCCAGCGTCGCGTGGGCCATCGATAGCGAGATCGCCTTGCTTGCCGCTGCGAGGTTGCTGCTTGCGTCAGTCGTGGCAGCCACCATACGCGTCCATCCACCGAATTTTAAGGTGATTTTTGGTGCGGTCATTGTCTCCATGTTATTTCAATCAACGATTGCGCTTTATCAGCTCGAAACGCAACAAAAAGTCGGTTTGACGTTTTTGGGTGAACGCGATATCGACTCCGTCGGCGCGGTCGTGAAATGGGATGGCAATCGGCGTGTTCGTGGGTACGGATTGACAGGCCATCCCAACATCGCGGGAGGAGTGATCGCGGCTCTGTTGCTAACGGCTGCAGGTATGCTCAGCGCCCCTCGGCGCCGTTTCCGTCTCTTACTTTGGGGATGTTTGACGATAGCGCTTGGCGGCGTGATCGCCACATTTTCTCGATCCGCGTGGCTGGGATTTGGTGTGGGTGCCCTCTTCATCGTTGCCTGCGCATTGAAGGGACGAGTTGGTTTGACCTTTCGAAGAAACTGGATTTGGCCCGCCCTTATCGTTTGTGCGCTCTCCGCCTACTTGCTCGAGACGCAATGGGAGATGATCACCACGCGAGTCTTGGACTCCGAACCGGTAAAGCAACGCTTCGTCCAATACGAAATTGGTATCGGCTTGATTGCGGAGCGTCCGTTGACTGGCGTGGGCATGGGAAACGCAGTCGAGGCAACCGACTGGAGCGAGATCACAAGAATTCCAATCCAGCGCATTCACAATCTTCCCATTTTGGTATCAGCCGAACTGGGAATTGGCGCAGGGCTGATCTGGTGTTTCGTGATGATTGCTCCGGCGGTCATTGGCTGGCGACTGCACCAGCGAGATCAGTTGTCGCCGTGGGCGTTGGGATTGACGGCCGCGCTGGTCTGCTATGCCGTCACGGATCTCCTTGATATGTACAGCTTTCATTCGCTCAACCTGATGCCTCGTTGGCTTTGGTTAGGGCTCTGGATGGCCGCAGTCGAGACCGATGCGCGACGTTCCGCCAGTCCGCTCCCTGCCGATGGACAAACGGAGCCAGAGAGTGATGAATCGGACTCAAGGGGGTAGTCCGTGCTAAGAACCCATGCTCAATTCTTTCGCGTCGTCTTTCTCTTGACCGATTTGTTTTGCGCAGGGGCGTCCTTTCTGCTCGCTTCGTACATTCATCTCCAGCGATCTTCCGAGGCTGGTGTTCGGGTTGCTTTGTCGCCGAACCATATCCATGCATTGCCTTGGGTGCTTCTTGGCTGCGGTGTCAGTTTTCACATTTGGATGCTCTATATCCCTCGCCGCGCCGGATCTCGAATTCTGGAAGTGAGAAACATTCTGCAGGCGTGTTTGTGCTCAACGATGTTCGTCGCGGTCCTTTTGTCCTGGGATCGCGACACTCGGTTGTCCCACTTCCAAATTGTCGTCTTCTTTCTTTTGCAAGTAACGCTTGTCGGTAGCAATCATCTGATCGTTCGTTCGATCATGCGCAAGATCCGAAGTCTTGGTTTGAATCTACGTCACGTTCTAGTGATTGGTGCCGGTCGCCTCGGGCAAGAAGTGCTTCATAGCTTGCGCAAGGAGAGTTGGATGGGATACGACGTTGTCGGATTCTGTGATGACGAAAGTACCGGCGAGGTTCAAGGCTGTCCTGTTCTGGGCAAGATTGATGAGATCGATGTGGTGATCAACTCCAGGGGGATCGATTTGGTGATCGTCGCGATGCGGCAACAGGACACCGACCGGATTCGGGATGTCATCGAGACGTTGGTGGTCGAGAGCGTCGAGCTAAACATTGTGCCCGACGACTACTCGTTCTCAGCCTTATGCATGTCGGCTGACATGTTGGGCTCGTTGCCCGTGATCGCGGTACGCCAGAACCCGATACACGGCATCAACGCTGTGGCGAAGCGGATGATCGACATCGTGGGCGCGTTATGTGCACTGGTTATTTTCTCTCCCGTGATGTTGATCTGTGTGCTCGGTATCAAATTCACCAGCAGAGGGCCTGTGTTTTACATCCAACGCCGGACGGCGCTTGGGCACCGCAACTTTGACATGTTCAAATTCCGTTCCATGCGCACCGACGCTGAAGGCGAAAGCGGGCCGGTCTGGGCCAAACGCGACGATCCACGCGTCACGTCTTGGGGAAGCTTCATGCGCAAATTCAATCTGGACGAATTGCCTCAGCTGTTCAATGTCGTCAAAGGAGACATGTCGCTTGTTGGCCCCCGTCCAGAACGCCCGGAGCTCATCGAGCAATTCAAGGATTCGATTCCCAGGTACATGTTTAGAACATCCGTGAAGGCAGGCATGACAGGCTGGGCACAGGTCAATGGCTGGCGGGGAAATACGTCTCTAAGGAAACGAATTCAGTACGACATCTACTACATCGAAAACTGGTCGCTCTGGTTTGATCTCGAAATCCTGTTCATGCAATCGCTTCGCCCTTTTGACCGAAATGCTTACTAGGCCTTGATCAAGCGAAGCTTGATTGGAGATTGTTTGAAAAACTCGAAAACCCCCAGCGTTTGTCGCGTGTATTGGAGGTAACCAGCCGTCGCGTCTTCGGTGGCAAGAGCGAACGGTTCGAGTGTCTCGATCAACTCACACTTGAGTTCGCCGAGCAAGACGGGGTCGATGACGCACGCGAGGGTATCGAGTAGGCTGTCGAAGAGGACGACCGGCCGAAGACGAACAAGAAGAAACCCAAGCGACGACACTAGACAGCGATTCCCATTCCTAGTGAACGCGTGGCCATGTGCTGGTAGTCAGCTAATGCGTCGGACTACGCCCGATGCTAGGAAGAAGAAATTGCAATTCCACTGGGTTGCATCGGGCCGAACGCACGACTGAATTTCCGTTCAGTGCATTGGTGAAAAACACCGCTGCATCGAAACCGTAAAATCGCACCGGTCATCTGCACCGCCTTTTTGCCAAGCGACTCTTTCGGAACAGAGAATTATCCAACCAATTCCGCGATGACAATCTCAGAACTATGGGCGGTAGATTTCACCGACGCAGTCAAGGGCACTGCCTGCAAAGGCACACAAAGTTGCGGATGAAATTTGGATGATTGACTCGCATTTCAGAGCAAAGTCGGTACAGGTACGCTGACGCGGGACCTCCAACGCGACCGGCTTAACTCAGTTTGGAATTCGTCCTCACGAGTGCCAACCAGTCGACGATGGTATATCAAAGTCTGTGTAGGTGAAGGTTGTAGCCAGGCCATGAGCATGCGCCCCCTGGCTTTCCTGGTCTTGCCAGCTTAACATCTTAGCTAAGTGATAATGCCGTAGTGAATTTATTGGTTATGGTCTGGGGGACTCCATTGAATAAACCAAATTTAAGACGAGGGATTCGACAGCTCGAGGCAGTCCTTAGCTACGGTGTTGATGGTTTAAGTGAATTGGTTTCTCGAACGACTGTCCTGGGGCAGTTTGGACTTAGCTCAGACGTGTTTTTCGACAAGCTGTATGTCTCCCGGCCACTGACGGAAGCAGAAATCAAAAGCCAATTTGAAGCTGGGACGCTGCATTCCTTCCTTGTTGGATCTATTGGATGCGGGAAAACTACTTTGCTTCACTTTGCAGTTCGGGAATACTCCAAAGAACTTGGATTGCCGTTTCTGCTTATCGACTTCAAAACCCTCGCACAACGCAATCCCGATAAGTACCAATTTGACGAAATGATGGAGGCGAATGGCATCAGCCAGATCGCGAGATTTCTAAAGACGTACCGCCGTGATAATTGGGGCAACCCACGTCCAGAACAACTCCAACCTGGTATCGCCGACTTGGCGAGGATTATACTCAAATCCGAAAATCGGGCGTTTGTTAGTGCAGAGAACTCAAGCTACTCTAGGACACTTGAATCCGAATACGACCATTCAATCGAGAAACAAAAGGGAATGCCCTTCGACGCGTGGCTGGACCTCATCTTGGACGACAGGGCTCATGAATCTCACGCAACCGTCGCTGTCTGTATTAAGGCTTACACTAGAGAAATCACGCTCGCCGAATGTGCATTTGCAGTAAGCGAGTTTGTCAGACTCAGCGAAGGTCGGAAGCGATTCCACAAACTAGTCATAGCTTTCGATAATATTGACGCTATTTCCGATCTGAAGCTACGAGATCAGTTTATTGGATGGATGGCCAAGGCTTCTAACTCGTACGCGGCAGTTGCTACCTTTATATCTTGCATCCGTCCTCAGAATCTCAATGCGTTCCAGGACAAGTTCATTGAGGAGAGCAATGCGCTCTGGGGTGATGATGGCACAACCATGCTTAAGCTGTCCGTCGGAGATAACGATGTCACCGACGAGACACTCCAGATGTGGGAGCGTCATTTGGAGGGCCAGTATTTCGACCATCAGTTTGACGAACTCGACACCCTAGAACTCAGTCCCGATCAAAAACAACGAATCGTGTTTGATGACATGGTTCATGCAAAGCGTTTTGATTTTATTGCAGAGGTGATTGAGTCTGGAAATCTAGGCGACGTTACCGTAAACGACTTGAAGGCGGTTTCAGATGCTGCGAAAGAGGTGCTTAACATCCTTGTTGTCGCTCGCGACATCTGCATGCAGTCCAATGGAAACCGAAGAATCTTGCTTTCCGGGGTAGCTAACTTTCTTGAGTACGTTACCAGAGACTTAGATTTGGAATGGGAAAAGATAGGCACACGAAAAACGGGGCAGAAAATGGACAGAGACAGGAAACGCAACTGCAGGGGAAGTGCAATCAAGTCCCTATATTACAGATTCCTGGGAGCTGCCAAGGCCGACGACCCGATACCACCAGTGTTTGACCCCAGGTTATTTGACCCAGTTGCATCGGCGCTCTCCTGTGGGTGGCACGGTCGAAAATTGCCGGACAACATTGATGCTGACTTTGTGGCGGAGCAGTGCAAGTCAATGCTCGTGATGATGTCGGTGCATAACGCATGTGGCAATACTGTGGACTATTGGAGTGAGGAAGCCATTCACACTCGAGGCGTTGCAGCCAAGTGTGGCGAATTCGGACTGCAAGAACTTGTCGTTTACGACACTTTGAACGACGCGGTTAGTACGGTAAGTGCTCGTTTTGCTGGGTTTTTCGACATTGACCATTTTCACGCGATCTCAGAAGGGCGATACCGAATCAACGGCGACGAGCGAATTGTTGCAACTGATCGGTGTCGGCAGATATTGCAACAAGTAATCTACATGTTCAACTATTTAGCAGAGCGTTTGCGAAGATATAATGCGCACAAACAACATGACAGAGCCGTTAATAAGCGACTTCTTCAGCGTGGTCTAGTCGAACCCGACGTAATCCGTGAATTCTCTGAATGGATTGCGAAGTTTGTCGTGGTAGAGACGTGGCTAATCGAGGCTGTGCAGGCTGCTGCAGGACACTCACTTAAAGACGCACACCAGTCGTACTGCGATCTTGTCGTAGTCAAGAAAACCCACAGCAGCAAGCCAACGCTTATCTGTAAGCGCATGGTCGCTTCTGCTCTAAACTATATCGATTATTCCTTAAAGAATCATATCTCTAGGGATGAGGAGCGTTTGGTTGACGCGTACAAATCAGCACGCGAAGACCTTAGGAACATACAGTGGAAGCTAGGAGATGTTTGCGAGAGAATCGGCAAGGGAGAACCGTGGGCGATTCCGCGAAATGAAGCACTCAGATACTGACAAGGCCCTGGCTTAGCAGCCTTTTGAAATTCGGCGTTTTCTGCGGCGGGCGGCAATTGCGCGGTCACGTTGGCGCGGTGATCCAGGTTGGTCGAAATCAAAGTGTTTTGGCCGGCAATGGCCGCCGGAACAGTCAGTTTCCTGGACGTGAGCGTGGAACTGCTGGGCGAATGCGCCGCCAGCTTCTTGAGTCGTGCCAGATCGACGTCGTTTGCCCAATACGTCCGTCGGCGTCTGAACTTCATGCCTGCACCCAACCTCTACGGCGCCAACCAGTCAACGTGTCGGACTTAATTCCCAGTTCGCACGATCAGTTCGGCTTGCGGACAGCCTGAGTCGTAAAGTTGCTGCGCTCGTTTGAGCAACGCAGCCGAATCTTCGAGTTCGTCGAATGTTGCGACGGTTCTTCTTGCTTCGTGTTGACTCGTGTAGCCTCCCGCCCAGTGAACTGTCACAGATAGCCCACGTCCACAAAGGTTTCCTCGGGCGCTTACATACTGGATTCGCAACGATACTCCGCGTCCTTGTCACTCACCTTCCCTGAACACGTTGGTTGCGTCGACACGGAACGCATTTCTGGTTGCCAATACAGCTGATAGAAACACGATCGCCAGCAAGATGCCGGTGACGAATAAGAAGACCTTCAGGTCAAAAGGAGCGATCTCAACCATCAGCGAAGACAGGACCCGCGCCATCGCCACCGCCGCGATCGCTCCGATTCCGATTCCTAACAGCGCTAGTCGAAGTGCTTCCTTCATGAACATCGATAGAATATCGAAAGGGCTGGCGCCGACGGCGACCCGAATTTCAATCTCACGTTTACGTTCCTTGGCTCCGTGAGAAAACACGCCATAGAAACCGACGGCAGCCAACAGGGTCGCCAGGAAAGCGAATGCGCTCAGCAGGATACTGGCAAATCGCGTCTCGGCGGTGGTATCGGCCAACAACTTCGGAATGGTCTTGAACCGGACAAGAGTTTTGCCGCGATTTTCACCGCTTTCAACGCGGTCGCGCACAGCTGAGATCAAATCGAGTGGGTCTAACTTGGTCCGTATGAGCAGCAGCGGGCCGACTTCGGGGCCGTCCCAATAGTAGTTTTGCGTGTAGGAAACGTAAAATTCGGGCATGACCTTTCCAGCCAGGCGAGGACTCCTGACGTTACTGGCAATTCCAACGATCTTTCTCTTCTGTTGATCTCGTAGTTCTTCACTGATTCGCTCGCGCGGGTCGCCAACATATCCGACCTTTCCGATGGGATTTTCGTTGGGGAAGTTAAGCTTCGCGAACTCTTCGTTGACGATCATGACTTGCTCGGTGGACCAGTTGTCGAACTCGTTGAAGTCGCGCCCGCTTAGCATGTCGATTCCCAGCGTCTTGAAAACTCCAGGCGTGTAGGTTCTGCCAAAAACTTCGGGCAGGCTGCTTTTATCTTCGATCACCTGTTCCGTAGAAAAGCGGGTTGCCCACTGGCTGTCGACAAACGGCAAGTCACTCGACGCAGAGACGGATTGGACCCCTGGGACAGCCTGCAGTTCCATCATGATTCGCTCGGTCACCTCCTGCTTGTTGCCGGAATATCGTCGGCGCGCCACGGGCAAGTCGATTTCGGCAAACATCACCTTCTCGGCATCGACGCCGGTATCCACACGAAGCATATTCCTGAGGCTTGTGACCATCAGCCCGGCTCCAGAAACCAGCACCACGGCAAACACCATTGCGGTGGTAGCCATGGCGCTGCTAATCGCCCGGCTCCATCGTGTGCCACCGCCACCACGGCCTTCTGCCTTCAGGCTATTGTTTACATCAACCCGCAGCGATTGCAGCGCCGGAGCCAGACCAAAGATCATTGCGGTCGCGACAGAAACCAGCAACGCGAAGAGCAGAACATTGGTGTCGATCTGCATTTCGGCCAAGCGGTTGTAGCGAAACTGGCCAGCCCCCAGGCTTTGGCCAACGTCAAGGCTGGGAAGCACCCGGCAAACGAAACTAGCGAGGGCAATTCCTAGACCACAACTTACCAATGCCAGCATCAAGCTTTCGGTCATGAGTTGCCGGAGTATCCGAAAGGGAGACGCGCCAAGTGCGATGCGAATCGCGGTCTCCTGCCGACGACTCAACCCACGTGCCAGCAGCAGGTGCGCGACATTAACACAAGCGATCAACAGCACAAACAGCACGCCCACCAGAGTCATGGTCAGCACGATTTGGCTCTCCCGACCGGTCATTTGGGTGAGCAATGGAACGAGCTCGACTCGCGACCCAAGTTCATGATGAGCCTCTGGGTGGGCATCATAAATCCGGTTTTGCACGAGATTCATTTCCCGTTTCGCGTGCTCGATCGTGACACCTTGCTTCAATCGGCCAATGACCCAACAAGTCGGGGCGAAAGATTTCTTGTCGTGATCAACGAGACCCGAATAAGAAAGCCAGAAATCGGCATCGGGAGGAAACTTAATTCCCGGTGGCATGACGCCAACGATGCGGTAGGGCGTGTAGTTCCGCCCCCTTTTGTCGGTCACGTTGACAGATTCCTGCAGCACCTCGCTGCTACCCTGATGAAACCGTTGCCAGTAGTCATAGCTGATGACTGCGACCGGCGAGTTGCCGGGAAGATCGTCCTCTGGAGCCAACGCGCGACCAAGGATCGCCTCCACCCGAAAGACCTTGAATAACTCCGAACTCGCATATCGTCCGCGCACGCGTGAAACATCGTCTTTGAAACTGATCAAAAAGTTTCTCATGCCTCCTTGCGACCAGGCAGTTCGGTCGTAGGGGGCGCTCATGTTCGCCAAGTAGCCAATCGAATCGAAGACCGTATTCTCTTCTTTCCAATACTCGTACGTCGCCAACCCACATTGATCGGCCTGAGAATTTGGACTCTTCTCCCATAGCATCACCAGACGCTCGGCGTCGTGGTACGGAAGTGGATCCAACAACACGACTTTGAAGGCAGTGAAAACCGCCGTTGTCGCCCCAATCGCCAGTGAGAGTGTGATTACAAGTGTGCCCGCAAACACCGGGTCTCGTAAGAAACCGCGCATCGCGGAAGACGCGTCGCGCCAAAGTTCTCCCAGCCATTGCATCATTTCGCTCCCCAGTTGGCAGACCTTTGTCAATCCAAATATGTGAACCGACGATTTAGCCGCTGTCAATAATGTACCGTGAGTCCTTCAACCCAAACCTTACGGGGTTCTTTTTGGAATTTAATGGCAGATCAATCGCATCGAACGAACCGTCGCTCAGGCCGAACACCTCTAGTTCGTACTCGTACTCCTACTCGATCTCAATGTGAAACGGTCCTATCGAGTAGGAGTACGAGTACCGGCGAAACGTCTGAGCACGAGTACGATCACAAAACACTGAAAAAGCTGTTGCCCTTCCATGTCTTGTGCTTTTGAAGCCAAGCGTGGAGAAGCTTCTTCTTGAAGTCCGGAACCGTGGATACCGTTTTCCGCCGGGAATTGACTTGTCCGTGGACAGAGAAGACACTGTGCTGGGGAACCGGTTTTGGTTCCTTACCGCCAAGGGATCGACATGCGGTTTGCCGACCGAGTATCTCTTGGTTTTTTTATGCGCAGCGACCACGGGCAAAAGAATGATGCTCTTGGTTCACCCACCAATCAGCATCCGCCATCAGGAGAAGAGGATTCAACATGTCCAAGTTCCTTGCCACACTCGCCTTTTGGACGCTTATAGCCGCCTTTCCGCAAACTCTTGTAGCCGCCTTTCCGCAAACCTTTGGTGCACCGGCGGTTGAGTCCGAATCAACCGATCGTCCAAACATCGTCTTTATTCTGACGGATGACCATCGTTACGACGCGATGGGGTTTGCCGGTCATCCGTTTCTGGAAACGCCACACCTCGATTCGCTGGCCGCCAACGGCGTGCACTTGAAGAACGCTTTCGTGACCACTTCCTTGTGCTCGCCCAGCCGCGCGTCGATCCTGACTGGACTGTACACCCACAAGCATCGCGTGATCGACAACAACCGCCTGGTGCCCGAAGGAACGATCTTTTTTCCGCAGTACCTGCAACGAGCCGGCTACTCCACCGCCTTCGTCGGCAAGTGGCACATGGGCGGGCATCATGACGATCCGCGTCCCGGATTCGATCACTGGGTCAGCTTCCGCGGTCAGGGAAATTACCTTCCTCCCGGCCCCAAGTACACATTGAATGTCAACGGCGCACGGGTCAAACAAAAAGGTTACATCACCGATGAACTTACCGACTATGCGGTCGAGTGGATGGAACAACAAAATTCCGATCAACCGTTCTTTCTGTACCTGTCCCACAAAGCTGTCCATTCCAACTTCACTCCTGCCGAGCGTCACGCAGGTCGCTACAAGGACGCCGATTTGAGCTTCCTGCCCAGGGGCAAAGAGATCACGGCAGGCAACGATGCGCCGCGCTGGGTGCGTGATCAACGCAACAGCTGGCATGGCATCGACTTCAGCTACCACAGCAACAACGGACTCGATTACCTCTATCGCCGCTACTGCGAATCGTTGCTGGCGGTGGACGACAGCGTCGGACGCGTGCTGGCCCAGCTGAAAAAGATGGGCGTCCACGACGAAACACTGGTGATCTACATGGGCGACAACGGGTTCATGTGGGGCGAACACGGATTGATCGACAAACGGGTCTCCTACGAAGCGTCGATTCGAGTGCCGATGATGATGCAATACCCCAATCGGTACGAAGGGGGAAAGGTGGTTGAAAAAGTGATCGGCAACATCGACATCGGACCAACGATCATGCATGCCGCCGGTCTGCAAACACCCAGTTACATGGACGGGCAAAGTTTTCTGGATTTGCCGAACCAACCCGACATGAAATGGCGCGATTATTTTCTGTACGTCTATTACTGGGAAAAGAATTTTCCCCAATCGCCGACCCAGTTTGCGCTTCGCGGCGATCGGTTCAAGTACATCACTTACTACGGTTTGTGGGACGTCGACGAACTCTACGATTTGAAAGCTGATCCGGGAGAAACCAAAAACCTGATCCACGATCCGCAATACAAAAGCGTTGTCGAGGAGATGGAAAACCGTCTTTACGCCATGCTGGGCGACGCCGGCGGAATGGATATCCCCATGAACCAGCCCAAAGGGAACTCGCAGAACAAGCGATGGGATGACCGCGGCGGCAACCAAGCCGCCGATTTCCCCAAGTCACTGGTGGTCGATCAGCCGATCAACCGCCAAGCAAAGTGATCCGAAAGTCGACGGGTTTTGGAGTGCGGTGACTCGTCACCGCTTTCATTTACATACGGGAACTAACGATACTGGTTGTGGCAAACGTCGCAACGTTGGCGGACGGCGGAAACTTCTTTGCGGACCGCATCGAAATCGCCTCGCTCGAGCGCAGTGGCGACTCCCTTGGACGCCTCCACCATGTGGAGACTCATTTTGCAGTAGTCTTCGTCGTCGGCTTCATCGAGTCCTTCGCGGGTCAACACTTCGCCGAACACCGAAAGCGACTCCGCTTCGCGGCGGATGTCTTCGATGTTCGCCTTGACCGAATTGGTATCTCGGCTGTGATCTTCCAACGATTCGATCAGCCGTTCGGCGTATTCCATCAACGGCGACCGATCGACGACCATTCCCCAATCGTTTTCCGATTCGGCGTCGCGCGCCGATAATCCCGATCCCGACACCAGGTCCTGCAAGTCTGCCTTCCGCAGTTTGGCTTCGTTGTAAACCTGAGTCGAACCCGCTTTGCAATTGAACGCGGTACGCGCCAACAGGTCACGGGCCGCCGGCGCCTGTTTCTTCCAGCGAACGTCACCGCTGTGTTCGGTGATCACGGCAAACATCATTGCCAAAGCGGTCAAGTTGATCCGCGCCTCCATGTACCCGCCGCTGTTGAAGGCACCCGGTGTGGTCACGACGCCGTCGAACGCCAATTTCAATCTCTTGACTTCGTCTTCCAAAGAAACGGGCGTGATGACTTTTGACCAAACGTCGTCGCCACCCGATTCGCTGGGACCTGCTTTCTCCGGAGTCGCCGCGACGGCCAACGTCGCGGCGGCGGAGCGGCGCACGTCCGAAAGGGTCGGCCGCTGGCCACGAAAGGCCTTGGACAAATCCTCAAAAAAAACACCGTTTAAATCCTGGTCCGAGTATTCCGGAGCCGGCGCCCGCCGCTCGTCAGCCCAAGTGTGCGGAATCATCGCGGCCAGCAGGAGCAAGCCCAGAAGACGGAAGGTGGGAGAGAGATTCATCGGCGGAAGTCTCGCTACGATCGGAAAAGTGACTGTTTCAGTATAACAAGTCGCTTCGCGAGAGTCCGGCTTGGCGATACCACCGACAATGCGTACAGTCAAAGAAGGGTAGCTCTGGAAATTCAAGCGTCGCTTTGGAACCCCCTCGTCAAGCAATCGCCGATAGCCGCGGCAGCAAGGTGTCAGCATGGCCGACATGGAAAACAACCGACCGGGTAGTCCGCCTCGCCGCAGCACGGCCAACGTTACGATTGGCCAATACCTGATTCAACGTCTGCGCGACTACGGGATCGAAGATGTCTTTGGGATCCCGGGCGACTACGTGTTGTCGTTTTACAGTGAGCTGGAAAAGAGTCCCATCAACGTGGTGGGGTGCACGCGAGAAGATTGCGCCGGTTTTGCGGCCGACGCCTATGCGCGCATTCGAGGCATGGGCGCCCTTTGTGTGACCTACTGCGTGGGCGGGCTAAGCGTTTGCAATTCGGTTGCCGGCGCGTACGCGGAAAAGTCACCGGTGGTCGTCATCTCGGGATCACCAGGACTTCAGGAACGCAAGGGCGGAGCGCTGTTGCATCACATGGTGCGCGATTTCCGCACGCAGCTGGATGTCTTTGAGAAATTCACGATCGCCGGTACCGACATCAGCAACCCGTTGACCGCTTTTTCGGAAATCGATCGCGTTTTGGATGCCGCAGACCGGTTCAAGCGGCCGGTCTACATCGAATTGCCGCGCGACCTGGTCCACACCGTCCCACCGATCGCTCATGGCTACAGCGGCTACGTTCACGAAAACGACCCACAAGCGACTGCCGAAGCGATTGCGGAAACAGCCGACCGGCTTGCCAAGGCAAAAAAGCCGATCATCCTTGCCGGAGTCGAAATGCATCGTTTCCGGCTGCAAGACGAATTGCTTCGACTCTCCGAGAGCGCCGGTATTCCGATCGCTGCGACCATTTTGGGCAAAAGTGTGATCAGCGAACGACATCCTCATTTCGTCGGCCTCTACGAAGGGGGCATGGGCGACCAGGATGTGACCGATTTTGTGGAACAGAGTGATTTGATTTTGTTGATGGGGGCTTTTCTGAGCGACATCAACTTGGGCATCTTTACCGCCCGGCTTGATCCTGATCGCTGTGTTTATGCGACGAGTGAATCGTTGCAGATTTCGCATCATCATTATCATGGTGTCGACCTGCGATCGTTCCTGGTTGGCCTGAACGAAGCCAACCCGAAAACCAACCGACGGTCTGTTCCCAAATCGCTTCGCAAGTCCAACAAAATTGACTTGGAGGCTGAACCGCTGGGCGATCAAGGGCTGAGTACCAGCCGGATGATGGCCGCCCTGAACCGGCGGCTTGATGCCGACACGATCGTGATTGCCGACGTGGGCGATTCGCTGTTTGCGGCAACGGAATTGACGATTCACGAACGGGGCGAGTTCCTCAGCCCGGCTTACTACACGTCGATGGGATTCAGCGTGCCGGCCGCACTCGGTGCGGCGACCGCCAGGCCCGATCATCGCATTGTGGTCTTAGTGGGTGACGGAGCGTTCCAGATGACCGGTCAGGAACTCAGTTCGTTGGTTCGCGAAGGATGCGCGCCGATCGTGATCGTGTTGGACAACCACGGTTACGGAACGGAGCGTTATCTTCATGCCGGAGACTGGAAGTACAACGAAATTTTGCCCTGGAACTACGGCAAGTTGTTGAAGGTCTACGGCAGCGGTGAAAGCCACCATGTCAAAACCGAGATCGAGTTTGATAAAGCGTTGGAAGAGGCCTGGGACGACCGCAGCAGACCGCACCTGATTCACGCCAAGTTGATGGAAGGCGACGCCAGCAACACACTCAAACAGCTCGCCGCCAGAATGAGTGAGCGAGTGGGGTAGCGTCGGCGACCTCTCCGAAGCCGCTTCGGAAACGCACGTAGCCAGCAGCGGAGAACTGGCCGGCTGTCGGCCTACAGTGGTTGCTGGTGATACTCTTTTCGCAGTGACTTACCCAAGGCTCCTCTGCCTCGACCAAGAAGCGATTTGACTGCTTTCCAGCTCGTCTGCATTTCTTCTGCGGCACCGGCGTAGGTCATGCCGTGAAAATAAACCAGTTCGATGGCGCGACGTTGCCTTGGCGGCAGTTGGCCGATCGCCTGGCGAACTTTCATCGCCGTGCGGCGCCCATCCAATTCACCGGCCAGATCCTGCTGGACGATGGGGACCGCGGTGGCCGAGGCATCGGCCGAGCACCGCGAGCGGTCATCGACAAACTGGGTCGTGCCCACTCGGTTTCGCGCCAAGCTTCGTTTGGCATTCAGGACGACATTCCGAGTCACCGTGCCCAGAAAGGTGGAAAATTTCGCGGTCGGAACGTACCGCTGGCGACTTCGAAAGATCCGCAAAAAAACATCCTGGGCTAGATCCTCCGACTGGGTGGGTGAACCCATCATGGCGGAGATGATCCGGACGGTGGAGGCAAAGTTGCGACGCACCAGCTCGTCAAACGCCTGCAGATCGCCCGCGGCGACACGAGTCATTCGTTCGGTATCGGGATCCAGACTCGATTCGTCATAACTAGGGTCGAATGCGATCATGCTAGTACCCTGGTAGAGCGGTGCTGTTCGGCGCCGACCGACGTGGAAAGAGCCGTTAGAGTCAGAAACGGGATCGGGGAACGGAGTAAACTGATATTTACGAGAGATTTTCCGATAACTTCGATTGGCCCCGTTTTTCCGGTTGATAAGGCGGCGGTAAGCCGTTTTAGTGCTGGAGGGACCGTCGGCGATTTCTCCGAAATCGCTTCGGGAACACACGTAGCCAGGAGCGGAGAACCGGACGGCTGGCCAACTAACTATCCATGACTGATCCCCAAGACATCGACGCTGCGGTCGCCGAAGACGACGAGCGTGATTTTGCGCGGCGATTCACCGAGCACCGTGAGCGGTTGAAGCAGATGCTTTCCTTCCGCATGGATCCGCGGCTACGGTCTCGTACGGATCTTTCCGATGTGTTGCAGGAATCCTACATCGAGGCGTACCGGCGGCTGAATCACTTCAATCGCAAACCAGGCTTGTCGTTTTACGTCTGGCTGCGGCAAGTGACCATGCAGCGTTTGATCGACTTGCATCGCCAACATCTGTTGGCCGACAAGCGCGATGTCCGCCAGGAGGTCCGGCTGGGGGCGAACCACTACAACGCCGCAACCTCGGCCGTGATCGCCAAACAACTGGTCGATCGCATGGTCTCGCCCAGCCAGGATGCGATTCGGCAAGAGATGGTCGCGCAGCTGGAGTCGACGTTGGAGGAGATGGATGGGATCGATCGCGAAGTGCTGGCGCTAAGGCACTTCGAGGAACTGCGCAACAGCGAAGTGGCGGAGGTGCTGGGGATCTCCGAAGCGGCGGCCAGCAATCGATATGTTCGCGCCCTGTCGCGACTGCGAAAAGACCTTGAAAAGATTCCGGACTTTTTCGATGACGAGTGAGCTATCCAATCGCGATCCGGTCGAGGTCCTTGGTGAGGAGTTCTTGGCCAGAAGACGGCGCGGCGAAAATCCCCAAATCGACCAGTACATCGCCGCCAACGGCGAGTACGCCAAACAGATCCGCGAGCTCTTTCCGGCGATGATCGCTATGGAGGAGTTGAAGGTCAGCAAGAATCAATCGTCCGGCGATCGTCCGATCCGGCTGCACGTCGATCGGTTGGAGCGGCTGGGCGATTATCGCATCATTCGCGAGATCGGCCATGGCGGCATGGGCATCGTCTACGAAGCCGAACAGCGATCGCTGCACCGCCGAGTCGCCGTGAAGGTTTTTCCGAAACAGGCGATCGGTGATTCGAAACAGCTGACGCGTTTTCAACGGGAAGCGGAAACCGCCGGCGCGCTCCACCACACCAACATCGTGCCGGTATTCGGAGTCGGTGAACAAGACGGACTGCACTACTTCGTGATGCAATACTTGGATGGCGTATCGCTGGATGTGCTGATCCACGGCCTGGCGAACCTGCCCCGCGATCTCCGTTGCAACGACTACTTGCAACACGTGTTCGACGACGTCGTCGCCCGACGAGAATCCCAGGCGGCCGCGGAAGGTCGCGCCTCGACCGCCGACAACAAGGAGACCACCGCCTGCGATCGCCAGGGTATCATCGACTTGCACGAATCGGACCTGGTCGACTGCCAACAGCCAACGATACGAGCGGAAAACTTTGGGCCCGATCATTGGCGGCGAATCGCCGACATCGGCATCCAGGTCGGCGACGCGCTGCAATACGCACATTCGCGAGGGGTGATGCATCGAGACATCAAGCCCAGCAATCTGATTCTAGGCGCCGATTCGCTGGTTTGGGTGACCGACTTTGGATTAGCGGTTTCGCCCGAACAAGAACGGCTGAGTCGTTCGGGTGACGTGGTGGGAACGCTTCGCTACATGTCGCCCGAACAGTTGAACGGCCACTCCGACCGGCGAAGCGATGTCTATTCCTTGGGGCTGACGCTTTACGAACTGCTCACCATGCGGCCGGCGTTTGAGGGGGAAAACCGCGGATCGTTGATTCGCAAGGTATCCAAGTCGGCACCGCCGGCTCCTCGCAGTGTTTGTCCGCAGATTCCCAGAGATCTTGAGACCGTCATCCTGAAAGCAATCGCGAGAAGTCCGGAAAGCAGGTACCGGTCGGCCAAGGAACTTGCCGACGACCTGCGGCGGTTCCGTGATGACCAGCCGATTCGGGCGCGACGGATCGGACCGATCGAACGCCTGTGTCGTTGGAGCCGGCGCAATCCGGCGTTGGCTGGGATGAGCCTGGCGTTGGCTCTGGGTGCCGTGGTTTCGCTAGCCGCGGTAAGCTGGAACTGGCATCAGGCGGTTCAGGAAAAACAGAAAGCGGAAAGCGAGGGCACTCGCGCCGAAAACAACCTGACGTTGGCGCTCAGTTCGATGGACCGCCTGCTGGAACGATTCGAATCGGACTGGATGTCACATCCGGTTGTCCCCGAATCGGGAAGCGGCGATTCATCCACGCAATTGAGGTTTGTGGTTTCCGATCATACCGCGTCGATCCTGGAAGAGGCGTTGGTCTTTTACGATCGCTTTGCCCAGGCCAACGCCAACAGTCCCAAGCTGCAACGAGATACCGCCAAAGCCTACCGGCGAGCGGGCGATATTCTGAACCGTCTGGGACGATATGCCGATGCTCAACAAGCCTATCGCCGCGCAGCGGCAGCGTTGCTCAGCCAAATCGACAGCCATCACGACGATGCCGAACTGGTTGCCCAGGCCGCCGCCGTGCTCAACCGTCTTGCCCTTGTCTTGCATGGAGTCGACCGGAGCGCCGAGGCGAAGGTGGAACTGGATCACGCCAGGCAGCTGCTGACGGACGAACTGACTGGCAACGAACATTCCACGCGCTGCACCTACGAACTCGCCCTGACCAACAGCAACCTGGGACTCGTCTTGTGGCGTCTTCATCAGGGCGAAGAGAGCACCAAGCGACATCGGCAAGCGATTTGGCTGCTGGAGAACCTGGTCGAACAGGAGCCGTTTGAGGCGAAATACCGGCTCTCGCTTGCTCGCGCCTACCGAAACTACTATCCGATTGCGGCGATCTGCAAAGAACGCGTTTATTCCAACGAGATCCGCCGGTTGGCGGCAGAGATCCTGGAAGAACTCGTTGCCGACTTCCCCGACGTTCCCGATTACCGATGTGAATTGAGCGAAATGCTGACGATCACGGCGCAGAAATCGGATTCGGACCTGACGCAGCGGCGGTATCAGATCCATCGCGCGGTTCAGCTGGCCGGATATTTGAATCGGGACTTTCGCTCGATTCCCCGATATCAAGTCGCACTTGCCAAGTCGCTGACCGCCGAAGCAACCTTGCTGCGCGATTCTCAGCCCCAGCGTGCCAGCAGCGACCACCAGCGAGCCGCCGATTTGCTGCGCGAGCTGTGCGACCGTTTCCCCGATGTTCCGGCCTACCGCGCCTTCATCGCCGCCGCGTTGAAAGAACAAGCGATGACGCTGCAGAGATTGGACCAGGCGGAAGAATCGATTTGTGTTTTGGAGGAAGCGATCGCACAGCAAATGGTCTATTTGAACGAACGCCCCAACTCCGTTTTTGGGCGCAAAGCGATGGCTAGCCACCTGCGGGCTCTGGCTGATATCCTTGACGCTGTCGGCGACACCAATCGTGCCGCCGAAGCGAGAACGCACGCAGAATCTTACTGGAATCGGCGGCCCACGATCGACTCGTAGGCCGACTTGTCCCCAAGTCGGCGAGCCTGTACACCGACACTGTTCCATCCCAAGTCGGCGAGTTCTGCCGGCCCACTCCTCCCAAACCACCGCTGCCCCCTTCATTCCAAACGTCACCCAAAAACGGAGTCAAACGGCTGATGTCGCAAACAGAACCGGTTCAAATTGTGATCATTGGCGGTGTGGCAGGCGGGGCCTCGGCTGCAGCCCGCGCACGACGCGTCAACGCCTCGGCAAACATTATGCTGATCGAACGAGGTCCCGACGTTTCCTTTGCCAATTGCGGACTCCCGTATCACGTCGGCGGCGAGATCGAATCGCGCGACGACCTGTTGGTCGCCACGCCCGATCTGTTTCGGCAACGATTCGGTATCGACGTACGCGTCAACACCGAAGCAAGCGCGATCGATCGTCGTTCGAGGCAGGTTGTCGTCACCAATGCGGAAGGCCAACAGGAAAGAATTCGCTATGACCGTTTGATCCTTTCGCCTGGCGCCCAGCCGATCCGTCCTCCCTTTGTCAGCCGACCGCTTGAAAACGTGACGACTCTTTGGTCGCTTGCCGACATGGATCGAGTCATCTCGCAACTGGAAGGTAAACCGCAAGCCAAAACGATCGTCATCGGCGGCGGATTCGTGGGGCTAGAAATGGCCGAGCAATTTGCTCACCGCGGTCTCGCCTGCACGCTGGTCGAACGGATACCGCAAGTCCTGTCGACGCTCGATGCGGAGATGGCTTTTCCGCTGGCCGGCGCGCTGCGTGACGGCGGAGTCAACGTTCGACTGGGAACAGAAGTCCAAGGGATCGAAACCGACGGCGATCGCGCAGTCGGTGTGGTACTTGCCGACGAAACGCTACCGGCGGACCTGGTGGTGCTGGCGATCGGCGTCCGCCCGCGCACTCAGCTTGCCGCCGAGGCCGGTTTGGAAATCGGGCCTTCTGGCGGCATCCAAGTCGATTCGTCGATGCGTACAAGCGATCCCAACATTTTTGCCGTCGGCGACTGCGCCCAGTACAACCACGGGCTGATCGGCCCAGCGCTCGTTCCCCTTGCCGGTCCTGCCAACCGGGCTGGGCGCGTCGCCGGAACGGTCGCCGCCGGAGGCTCCTCGCCGCCGATGCACGACGTGATCGGGACCAGCGTGGTACGAGTGTTCGGAATGACGGCGGCCAGCACGGGATTGAACCAGCGTCAGTGCGCAGCATCCGGAATCGAATCGCGCGCCGTCTACATCGAAGCGACCGATCACGCTTCGTACTTCCCCGGCGCCGAAGCGATGACCTTGAAACTGGTTTACTCACCCGAAGGAAAAATTCTGGGCGGGCAAGGGATTGGCGGCGCCGGAGTCGACAAGCGAATTGACGTGATCGCTACGGCCATCTGCTGCGGAGGCAACGTCGAATCACTCACCGGACTCGACCTTGCCTACGCCCCACCGTACGGCAGCGCCAAAGACCCGGTGCACATGGCCGCGTTCGTGGCCGCCAACGACTTGCAGGAATGTCCCGCCGTCATTCCACCGAATGCCGAATTGGACCGGCAACAAGTGGTCGACGTGCGGACAGCGGCCGAACGAGAAACGCTGCCGATTCCCGGCGACCCAGGATCGATCCACCTACCCATCGACCAGTTGATTGACCAAACGGGGAAACTGGACCCGAATCTTCCCACCATCACCATTTGTCATAGCGGCAAACGCGGGCACGTGGCGGCAAGCCTGCTGAAATCATCCGGCTTTGAAAACGTCCGAAATCTGACCGGCGGAGTATTGGTGCGCAGCCGCTTTTTCCTGCAGTAGGTGAAGCTTCTTACGCACCGAAGGTGCAGCGGTTTGAGAGCGTCCGGCTTAGCTGCGACTTGGAATCAGATAGGTGGCAGCAAATTGAGAAGCTCAGCATGGCTGCAAAGCCCGAAGGGCTGACACAACATCTGCCGGGGTCGCCAGGCCCCGGTGTGCAAGCACCGTTTATCAGTAGCCACGAAGTGGCGACACAAAGAATTTGCGAAGTCAGCATCTGCACCCGCCTCCTTTTTGTGTCGCCACTTCGTGGCTTCGAGCACCGATTTGCTAGAAACCGGGGCCTGGCGACCCCGGCAAGGCCTGTATCAGCCCTTCGGGCTTTTTTGTTTAGCCCGTCGCTTCCTTTTTGCGACTCCACAATCTCCGAAAACAACGAGAAAACTCCGACTCCTAAGGCCGGACGCTCTCGTTTGCTTAGCCCAGCGGCGAGGTTTTGCGAGTCTTACGGGCAAAACCGCTGCCCTGGGCTATGCAAACGGCTGGGCCTTTGGCCCGGAGAACAACTCCCTGCGCTACGTCGCCTCCTCAAGACTCTCTACAAATTTCTTTGTGCTGAAAAAGAAGACACGGCAGGCCAGGAAGGTTGCTCGGTTGTTGAGCTGGTCGGCGAGCTTTTGACTACAGTCCAGAAAATGTTGCAGCGCCGCAGGGTCGACGCCACCGGAAATCACCCGGCCGTGTTGCTGAAGCACCGCGATATCTTGCGCCTCGCCCAACAAATCTCCCAGCTCTTTGCAAAGATCGATGCGCTCTTCCAGAGCTGGAAAGGTGGACTTTACAAACCGGCATTGATAACGATGCGTTTTGACATCTTTCCGCAATTGATGAAACGAGTCATCGTCGCCGGCAAGCAGACGGCGGAGAGATCGCCGCCCGCTTCGGTACATCAGTGCAAGCGAATCAGCGCCCAGCATTTGGTCCTTGCGCTGCTTCACCGAGGAGACGACTTTTTTTGCCTTTGAAAAATGATCGATGGCCAACGACAGCTTCTGTTCAAAGGATGCCTGATCGTCGCCCACCGCGACGGTCCGCTGGAGGGCATTTTCAATGTCGCCAAGGGCCTGTTGATCGAAATCGTCCCCCAGCAGGCCGCGCACTCGGCCCAGCGCCGCGGGAAGGATCTGAGCATCGCGCAGTGGCGAAAGCGATCGGGAAGCATCGCGAACATGCATCGAAGCCTCGCGCGCCTTTCGCGGTGCAACCGTTCGCAACATTCGCAACTGGGCGCGCACTCGTTTGCATCGCCGCCGCACGCAGTGAATTCTTTCGTCGCTCGGTGATTCGGTCTTCCAGGTCTCGTCGGTCGCCCGCTTGATTTGGGCGATGATGTCGCGCCGCAGCGTCTTGTGGCTCAGCGAGGGCTTTTGGGAGGTATGCACCGGCGTTCGACCAAAACGGGAGTCGCGCGATTCCCTTCGCCGAAGGTTTCCCTGATTTTAGCCCACCGCCAGGGCTTCAGAAGAGACGCGCAAAAAACTCGTCGCGGCTCGATTCGTAGGCCGAGCTGTCCCAAGTCGGCAAATCGGCAACCAGCAGTGCGTCAGGACTTTGGGCAATCCGGCTTGCGGTGGGGGAACGCCCAAGATGGTTGATGATCAAAAGTGCATCAACCGCGGAAACGCGAAAATCACCGTTGGCGTCCAGGTGGAACGACGACCCATCGTTCGCCCCAATCCACACCGACGGTTCCGGCAGGTCGGATCGGCGATCGCGGTCCAAACGGTTGATGACGATCAAAGCATCCAGCGCCGAGACCACTCGGTCACCATTGATATCCAGCGAGTTCTCTGGGTTGGTATCGGTCGTGGGCAAGCGGCGGATGCCAACATCAAGCTGGTGGTGCATGACGTGATGTGAATCGTCCAAGTCCGGCAATCCGAGCAGATGCCCGAATTCGTGAACCATCACGGTGACAAGATCCAACCGCCCCGACGCGGCAGCGATGTCGGCAACGTAAGTGGCCGAGGAGGGATCGAACCGAAACTCTCCGCTGGATCGAGGAGTGGCGTCGACAAACCAGCCGTGACCAGCAGCATCACGATCCAAGACAACCGTGCCTCCGACCGAGCGGCCAACGACATCACCAGCCAAGTCACTGACGCGCACGCGCGACGACCGCAACAACGCGACCTCGGCAGCAGAGATTCCCGTCGCCTGCCAATACGAAATCGCTGCATCGATCACGGCGGGAAGGACGTCGACATCGAGCGCCGCTGCGCCGGATCCAATGGTGGATGCCCTCAACATCTGAGTGTCCGCGTCCAGCGAAAGCGTGTTGCTTTTCTTTTGGTCGGGAACCATCTCGAAGGCTTGAACCAACACCGTCTGACCGAGTTCTTCCTCGGTCAGATGAAAAAATCCAACTGCAATTCCACCAGCGTCGGCAATCGCGATCGACACCTCCTGAGCGTCGGCGATATCAACTGTCATGCCGTACTGCGAAAAGGTCCGTTGGCCTCGCTGGCTGCCACGAACAAACGCCGAAAACGAACCGGGGCTCGCGCACGAGTAAGTTAACTGGTTCAGACCAACGTGAAGCGGTCCGCTGGTAAGACAAGTGCCGACAGCCAATGAAAACTGATCATCTTCGCCACTGATCCCGTTGCCGGGTGTCGAATCGGGATCCGTCTGGTCCGACGCAGTCACCTCGGCCGTGTTGGTGATCGGATCGGTGGAATCGACAGTTGCCGTGATCGTCAACACGGCGCTCGCTCCGACGCCAAGATTGCCGACCAACCAGATTCCGTCCAGATCGTCGTACTCGCCCTGCGAAACGGTCGAACGGGTGAAGATCAAATCGAACGGCAGAAAATCGGTCACCTCGACGTTGGTCGCAGGGTCCGGGCCGTCGTTGGCGAGTGTGACGGTGAAGGTCACGTCCTGACCCAGTTGCGGATTCGGATCGCTGACCACTTGGGCCAAGGACAGATCGGCAAACTGGGGCGGTGGCGGGCCGATCGTCGCCGCGAAGTCTTCGACCTCGCCGTCGATCGCATCCCCGCGCGGACTCAGGCCGCTTTGAGTACTGAGCCGGACGCGAATGAAGGTGGTCCCCGACGGCGTGTTCGAGGCGAGAGTGATATTGTCCAGCGGGGTGCTGGATGCGCCGGCAGCAACCGCGACATCAGCCAAAATCTGCTCGCCAAAATCGTCCCAATCGCCGTCCAGGTTCAGGTCGATCCAGGCGCTGAGCAATGCGCCGCTTGCACCGCCGTCGTGGCCGATACTCAGTCCAGTCAGCGGCTGTCCCGGTGTCAGGGATAGCGAAGCGGAACCAAAAGCGTCTTCATCGTCGAATCCGACCAGATCATCACCAGTGGCGGTAGCGGTCGGCATGCCGTCGGGTTCCGCATCGGGTGCCAGACCGCCCAGCTTGGGCCCGTTTTCGCTCACTTGATGTCGCGCACCATCGCTGGCCAATTGCGTCGGATATCGTCTCAACCGTCCGCCGACCGTGATCGATTCGGGCGCGTCGCCGAAATCGTGGGTCGCCGCTTCCTGCCCGATTTCCACCGACCCCATGTCGGTCCCGTCGGCGGCGTTGTTGATGTTCACATTGTCCACCGTCCGCGCGAACGCGCTGCCGCGTTGGTCGCTGGTCAAAGCGTCGGGGTTGGAACCCTGGTCAATCGCGGGGCTGTTGTCGGCCGGCAGGTGAGTTGCGGTGATGCCGCCATTGTCGGCAAGCGGACCGAGCAACGGATCTTGCCCGACGATGTTGCCCCCCGAACCGCTGGCCACCGAGTGTCCCGCCGCGGTTTGAATCAGGCTGAAGGACGAAACAACCTGGTCGGCGGCAAGGTCGGGTCCTGTGCCGCCGGCGGTGTTGCCGGCGATGATCACACTTTCGATAGCGATCGAGGCGCCGGATGAAGCGACATTCACAATCCCGCCGCCGTCACCCGTGACAGCGGTGCCTCCAGTGATCGTGCTGCCGGTGATGTTGACCACCGCGCTGGCGTCGGTGTCGGCTTGATTGTGGACGCCGCCGCCAGAAGAATCGGCCGTGTTGCCGGAAATCGTGCTGCCGCGAATGGTCAGGTTCGAGGCAACGTTGTCGGAGTAATAAAAAACACTTCGATTAGAAATGCCGCCGCCGCTGGTCGCGGAATTGCCCGAAATCGTGCTTCGAGAAATCGTTGCGGTGGCGACGGAGTCGTAGCTGCGGTTGTTGATCCCACCACCAATATCAGCGCGATTGTTGGAAACGGTGGTGTCGGTCAGCTCCAAGGTCGCCGGGTCGTAGTTGGCATAGTTGGCAATGCCACCGCCGCGCATGGTGGTGTCGTCGCCGTTGCCCGTGATGATGCTGCGAGAGATGCGGAGAGTACCGTTGTAGTTACCTACTGCCGCGCCGAACGGCGCGACGTTGCCAGTGATGGTGCTGTCGGCGATCGTCAAATCACCTTCGTTTCGAATCCCACCGCCGCTGCCTTCCACCGGATCGTCGTCGACGTCGATCAATCCGCCACTGACGGTGACTCCGTTGATCGTGACCGTACCGCGCACAATATCGATCACGCGGTCGATGCCGCCGCCGTCAATGATCGTTACGGCAGAACCGGCTCCCTGCAAAAGGACATCTTGTGAAATGTCCAGGTCGCCGGTCAGCGATTGTTGATCGTCGATTCCCGGCAACGACAACGTGTAAGTCCCCGCCGGAATGTTGATCGTGTCGGGTCCACCCGAATTGGCAAGTGCATTGGCTTCCTGAATCGCTGCCCGCAGCGTACAGGGGCCGCCGGCACTGATTTCGCAGATACCGTCTCCAGGATTCAAGTCGACTGCGTCGCTGGTGCTGGTCACATTCAGCGTCGCCAGCAACCGTCGCGTTTCCAGGCCCTCCAACGACAATTGGCAGCGAAGCCACCGTCGTCGCGATCTGCGTTTTTGTCGGGACGGTCGGGATCGCGGCATCATGAAACTGGAAAATTGGAAAAGAGAGGTCGGTCGTCGGACCAAGCCGCACCTTGGACGTGTGGAAGACAATGATGTTTCATCAGCCACGGAGCGTTTCCCATCTTAGTCGGCACTTCTGATGCGACCTTTGCCGTCAAAGCTGGCAAAACGACGGTAAATTAGGAGTTTTGCGACGACTTTTCCGATTACCGCCAGTCTGACAATTATTCCGGTTATTCGTGCCGATGGATGATGAAAGCGTGGTTGGGTGGTCCAGCCTCCTATTTCTGCAGCAACCCCACTGCCGCTGCGACGTGAAGAGACAGGTCTACTTTGCCACGATCGTCGACCTGCCGGAAACCCACCCCATGGCAAGCAGCGATACTTGCGCTGTGGCTGGGTCTTGGAAGCTTCGGCCCGGTAGCCGCAGTTGCTCACGGTGCGCCGTCGGAATGTGCCGAGGTGTGCACGCCGAATCATTACGAAGTGATTGGCGAAGCGCTTCGTCCAAGATGGTTGATGCAAGGAAGCTTTGTTTACGTCGACCGCATCACGGAAGATTCCAACGTTCTGCTGCAAAGCACCACCAACACATCCCTGCAATTGAACGCCAGCGATTTTGACTTCAGCTGGGATGCGGGATTGGATGTTTCGCTGATCCGGCAGTGCTGGGACGACAGCGGCATCGAACTCCGCTACTTGGATTTCGGACAGCTCGACTCGCTGGCGACCATCGATATCGGCGGCTCTCTCATCCAAGTCAACTCGTCGCCTCCCCTTTTCGCGCCGAACGTTCAGTCCATTGCCGCCACGTACACCACCGAGTTGCGTGGATTCGAGTTGAACTATCACTACCCGCTGTATCGTTATGCATCGGTGTTGGCGGGCTTTCGATACGTTTCATTCGATGATCGCTTGCGAGCTGTGTTGGACGCCGCCCCGCAAACCTTTCGTTACCACGTTGCCGCCAGCAACGATCTGTATGGCGGACAGATTGGGGCAGCGACCGTGCCGTGTTGGTTTTTCGGTTGCCTGCAAGCGACATCGTTTGTGAAAGTCGGCATTTACGGCAACGATGCGGAACACGAAAGCTTCTTCTCGACCGGCGCCGCCACGCTTCGAGTGGAAGATTCGGCCGACAATTCCGCGATCGTCGGCGAACTGGGCATCACCGCGCAACTGCGTCTCGGAAAACATGTCACGTTTCGCAGCGGCTACAGTTTGTTGTTTCTAGAACGCGTCGCGATCGGCAGCGATCAAGTCGCCGCCAGCGATTTCTTCAACAACGTTGGCAGCGATGATCATGGCGGCGCGGTCTTTCACGGAGCAAGCGTCGGCGTGGAACTGAGGTTATAAACCGTCGGCAGTTTCTCCGAAATCGCTACGAGCTCAAAAACTGGGGGTTCTATCAGGCCAACGACACAGAACTCCGTTTTCGCAGGTACGATTGTTCAAGTGCCTGACAAACACGACTCCAATGAACTGAAGCATCGTTTTACAAACGAAAGCTCAGTCAAATTTCGTGACATTTTCAGTAATGGGCGTCGCAATTTCCTCGACAACTATGCTTGAGTGACGCTGCTGCATGTAACCGCGGAAAATCCACTTTCGCCGTGTGATATCGGTTTGCCACACCGGAACGCCAAGAGTTTTCCAACACGGTTTTCCGTCGACTATCACGCACTTGACATGGACATTCTTGCCAACCGCCCACTTGCCTCCTTTTTCGCTGCGGTACAAATCGTACGTCGTGTCGGCACTCTGGACTGGTCTTATTACCTGGAGAGAATTCGATCTTGGATCAAATACCGTCGATGCATTGCCAGCGAGATGAAACCGTAGGCTACCATTTCCTAGTACGCGTCTTTCTGACTCAACAGTCTCGGTAACCATACGCTGTCGCGTAAACGTGCGATTCACAATCATCGCAACTTTGTGCGGTCGATTGGCATCTAGCGGCTCTAGCGCAATCGGAGTATAGCTGCCAATCGTAACCGTTACTCTCAACGGATTTTTTGTAGCTCCCAGAGGAATTGAGGCAGAGCCTGCAGAAAAATTTGCTCTTTTTGAAGTAAGACTCAAGCGATTTCCGTTTTGGTCAAACTCCTCGATCGTATAATTAATGTTGGCAACAGGTATCGCCAAGCCACTTAGTCGCTTGAGTTCCAATTGCAAATTGGCAGATTGGGCGACAGCACCAGTAAAACCAACGAAAATAAGCACGAGAAAACCACGCATGACAAGTCCCCTTTTCTCATTCGAATTCAAAGTAGCTGTTCTTGAACAGGTCGTCTGGTTCCGCCGCGTCCTTCATGCCTTGTACTTTCGTTTGTGGCGTGTACGACAACGCATGTATGAGTAGGACCAGCCGATCACCTTGGCTAGGCTGGTCCAGCGACACAACGATGCGGTTTTCAGTAAGAAAATGGAACTGTTTGCGCATATTGGGACGCTGCCACAGTAACGCACCACGTGCGGGCGACACCAAATAAGCCGCAACTTCGCTGACAATCATTTCAGGCACGACGCACGAAACACGTACATCATCGCAGTTTTCTGGAATCGACTCCGACTCAACGTAGTAAAGTTGTTCGTGCTTATCTGTATTCTTGTATACTCCAGCCCATTTCAGCAGTGACGCGGACGCATGTTCTGCACGTTCAGCATCTTCCCCGCTCTTCTCGATTCCCGTCAGCTGCATTGGGAACCGGTCCTCCAGAATTTTCACATCCCTCATCTGAAGGTTTGGAATCAACAGTGGTAGATGTTTTCGTGCTAGTCGGATGGAGGCGACATCACTCACGTAGAGCACCAAACCCAATACTAAAACCGCACCTGCCACAACAAAGAAGTGCTGTGGACTTTGGCCGAACACTTTCGCCCTATCCCAAACCTTCGCAAAACGCTGTGACTCACTAAGATAGAGCAATCCAACCGCAAGAAATAATGCCGCGACAAGTATGAGCGCGCCGGACAACCCGAACCGGTCCGAGGCACCTACCAGAGTCATCAGACCACCGAGAAGAGTACTCACGAATGCGAGCCGATGATCAGATTGTGGGTTCTTTGAACTCTGAGTTGACATCGGCGTACCCTACCGTGACATGTATGCCTCTCTCACAAACCGAACACATCTTAACACCCCAGTCGCCCCTCACAACCCAGTGTTCCCAAGTTCACCATACTGGCTATTCCCTTTCCCAAATGTCTTTTGTTCGCAACTAGCTACGAAGCCCTTATTAAATGACTGGATCGTGGCGAAACAGTGAAACCAAACACGTTAGTCGGATGAGCAAAGACTGCAGCCTCACTAATAAACGTGTTGGAATTCTTCGACTGCACTTTGGCATCCGAGCGCACAGCCAGGAGCGGAGAACCGACCGACGGTTTACTCTTTTTTATCCAGATACTCGGCCAGGACGGCGGCGGTGCGGGGTACTCCGGCGGGAGCTCGGCTGAGCATCACCGCCTGTGATTGCAGCGTTTCTTGGAGCCGATCGGAGTACTCTTGCTGGCCAGTGCGGCGGGCAAGGTAGAGCAGGTTTTCGGCAGAAACACTGGCGCCGGCGGGAATCGCGCTGTCGACGGGATCTTTCACGCGGACGATCAGCGAGGCGTGATCTTTGGAGGTAAAAAAGAATCCTCCGGCCGCTGGATCCCAGAAGAGTTCAATCTGTTGATCGGTCAACTCACGTGCCTGGTCAAGCCAGCGATCGTCGCCGGTGGCGCGGTGGAGCGCGATCAGCCCGGAGGCCAGGAAAGCGTAGTCATCCACGTAGGCATTCAACTTTGCCTTGCCCGCTGCGAAACTGCGCTGCAGACGGCCCTTGTCATCGCGAAGGCTGCCCAGCAGAAACTCGGCGGCCGCGGCGGCAGCTTTGGTGTAGTCTTCTCGCTTCAGCAAACGTCCGGCGTCCGCCAATCCCGCGATCATCAGGCCGTTCCAAGCGGTCAGGATCTTGGTGTCGGTGATCGGCCGCGTGTGTTCTTTTCGCGCCTCCAGGAGCGCCTGCCGCAGCGGTTGAAGCTGTTTGATCAAATCGGGAAACGTTGTCTTGCGGTCTTGGGCGATCACCGAAAGAGGCTTGCCGGGATCGGGCACATGAAACTCACCTTCGAAATTAGCCGGTGCCGACAGCCGATAGACCTGGCCGGCTAGCTCGAATCCTTCCACGCGTTTTGCAAGTTCAGCAATCTCCTGATCGGTCCAACGATAGAACTTCCCTTCTTCGCCCTCGCTGTCAGCGTCCAGCGCGCTGTAGAACGCGCCGCCGGGCGCTTTTAGTTCTCGCAGCACAAAATCGCAAATTCCTTCGACGACGAACCGGTATTCTTCTTGGCCGGTATCGCGATAGGCGATCGCATAGACCGACGCCAGTTGGCCATTGTCGTACAGCATCTTCTCGAAGTGCGGAATCTGCCAACGGCGATCAACACTGTAGCGGTGAAAGCCGCCGCCAAGATGATCGAGCATGCTGCCGGCGATCATTCCGTCCAGCGACTTCAGCAACATCTGTTTTGCCGATTCGCGTTGGGGCTTCGGAATGGACATTCGATTCATTCGGTCGATCAAGAAAACCAGGTTCGACGGTTCGGGAAACTTTGGGCGATCGGGATTGGCTTCGGAGAAGCCGAAACCGCCGTACTGCGGATCGAACTGGTCGGCCAACGCGACGGCGACACGCTCTACCAGTGGGCTGCCCAATTCGATTTTTGGTTCGTCGGGGTCGTCACTTGCAGCGGGCGACTGATTGGCCTTGATGGCGGCGGTGAGCGCCGCGGCCTGCTGATCGACCGCTTCACGTTGGTTTTTCCAGACATCGTCGATTCGTTTCAGCACCGTCATGAACCCAACCGCCGAACCGCGATCACCATCGCGTGGTGGAAAGTACGTTCCGCCCCAAAAAGGACGGGTGTCGGGCAACAAGAAAACCGACATCGGCCAACCGCCGTGACCGCGGCTGACCAACTGAACACTCGTCATGTAGATCTGGTCCACATCGGGACGTTCCTCACGATCCACTTTCACGCACACGAACCGCTCGTTCATGAACTGGGCGATTTCGGGATCGACGAACGATTCGCGTTCCATCACGTGACACCAATGGCAAGCGGCGTAACCGACCGACAGAAAGATCATCTTGTTTTCGCGTTTCGCTTTGGCGATCGCTTCGTTGCCCCAGGGATACCAATCGACCGGATTGTGAGCATGTTGAAGCAGATAGGGACTCGATTCCTTGGCCAGACGATTGGTCGGCTTTTGCGAAGGATCAGCTTCCTGCGGCTGCTGTTGGGCGAGCAGTGAATGCCCTGACAGAGCGACCAACAGCCCCATCGTCCGGCAGAGAAAGGTGTAGCGATTCATGTCGATTCGGAGCCTCGGCCTGGGGGTGGAGATGTGGAAGGGGAATTATACCGTCGGCGATTTCTCCAAAATTGCCGTGAGAGTGCACGTAGCCAGGAGCGGGGAACTTGCCGACTGTCGGCGATTTCTCGGAAATCGCAACGGGAGTACACGTAGCCAGGGGCGGAGAACTGGACGACAGTGCGAACTGGCCGACGACTTGGGTCGTAGCGATTCTGCGGGATTTGCCGGTTTTATCGATTCGTCGTGGAATTCGCTCTCGGAGCGAGGATGAATTGCTTTTTCCGATTGCGGTGTTTGCGTAGACTGTAGTTGAGAGTGAGCGGTCGAGCCGAACCGTCTTTCACGCTCTTTTTTCCCTTTTCCTCACCAGAGAGTCGAAAGAGGCGAGCGGGCGAGCGCTTTTGTTATCGCAACGACTTCGTGCGGATGCGGCAAGATGCCGGTGATTCAGATTCAACGGTTGGCCGGATTCCAAGAGACGACACTGTGATGACAAAGCGACACGTTGCCTCCTAATCGCCTTGGAACCACAGTCCTCACGAATGCGATTCTCGATATTCCAGCCGATGGACCATCGTGCCGCCGAAGCAAGTTCGCTTCGGCTGTTTGGCGGGATGGTGCTTTGGTTTTGCACGACGCTATGTATCGCGGTCGCTCAGGGTCCGGGGACGACTCCACCAGTTGAAATCTTTTCGGGCAATTCCGGAGACGACGAATCGGAAGCTGGCGGCTTGCCGATCAAAGCTTTCCTTTTCCTGAGCGAAGCGGAAAGTCCGGTGATGATGCCGGGCATGACTTGGGAAGAACTTCAGCGGCTGCAGAGTTCGGAGGTGCAGAGCGAAGCTTACAGCTACCAGGAACTGCAGATCGTCGGAACGGCCGCCGAAAGGCGAGCCGAGATGGACGTGACGTTGAAGCTGTCGATCGAATCGACCGACAACAAGCTGATTCCGATACCGTTAAGAATGGGAAACTTTCATCAGCTTGCGCCGCCGGATGTCACCGGCGTGGAAGACTACTTCATGGCACTGGCGCCCGGCGGAGGCGGTTACCTGCTGTGGGTCCGAACGGAGAATCGCCGCCCGGTCACTTTGCAGATGAAAGTTTCGGCGCGGGTCGATTCGGCGTCCACCCAGTCGCTCGATTTTCAGCTTCCCGACGTTCCGTCGACCGTCCGGATCGTCGCCGCCGGTGCCGACGTGACCGGGGATGTATTTGGGCAGGGGTACGAAACGATCGAAACCAAAAAAGTTGCTGGTGGTCGTAGCGAGTTTGTCGTGGAAAGTGGCGGCGGCAGCTTCACGCTGCGATGGGGGCAACTGGAAAGCGAACAAGACAATGTGCCGCTGCTGGAAGTGGACAGCCGAATCAATGTCTCCTGGGATTCGCCCCAGGATGCGCCGCGGGCGGCCGTGCAGCTGACGGTTCGCAACGTAAGAGGTTCGATCGTTGGTTTCGAGATACTGTTGCCTTCGGGCGCGGTGCTCCCCAAATCCGCCACGCTGGGAACGGGAGGTTTGTCGGTGGATTTTGAGCCGCCTCAAGCCGACGACCGCGGCGAACGCCGGATGGTGCTGATTCCCGATGAGGAACAGCGACGGCGGATCGATTTGAACTTCAGTTTCACCATGCCGCTTCCCAGTGGAAACGTGTCACCGACCAACCCGCTTGGTTTTCGCGTTCCCGAAGTCGTCGGAGCCTTGCGGCATCGCGGCGAGATCACAATCCAAACCAGCGACGAATATCGGCTGCGTTGGAACTCGATTCCCTGGGTGCGAAGTGTGCTGGGAGAAGTGGACGATGAATCGGAGATGACTCGGCGATATTCCTTCGAATTCGATCGAGGCACGTTCCAGCTGCCGTTGTGGCTTTCGGCAAAGGAGCGGCAGGTTCGCATCGACACTGCTTCGACGGTGATGTTTCGCGAAACGACCGCAACGCTGGAGATGCTGATTCGTTCCAGCGGCCGCGCCGCCGACGGGCGGGGACCACAGATCGACATGGCCCAGTGGCGACTGCAATCGATCATCAACGACGAAACTGGCGAGCCGGTCGATTCGTTTCAGGGAGATGGCTATCCCGAAATCGATTTTCCGCCTGGTTCGGGCGACCCACCGCCGATTCGGATTCGTGCTGAACAAGCGTTCGATCGAGTGCAGGAGCCCATTTCGGTTCGCCTGCCGCGGATCGTGAAAACCGATGACGGATTGATGGTGCCGACGTCCCAGGTGGACGTGGTCAGCAGCGGCCGCTGGTTGATGGTCGTCGACTTGGAAGCCTCCAAAAATCTGGAACGAATCTCGGCTTCGGCTACCGAAGAAGCCAACGACGCAACGGTCAGCAGTTTTCGGATCGAATCGCACGAAGCCGGCGCGGTGCTAGTCGGCACAATGGTCGAACAACCACAGCGAATCACTTTGGCAAGTGACGGCACGGTGGTGTTGGACGGCGACGAATTGAAAACGACGTTAAACTGGACCGTCACCTCGCGGTTGGATCTGGAAGGCCGGCTGCCGATTCGTTTTCCGATCCTTGCCGAAGCACCGGCTGCACCCGCCGAAGAGCCGCCCTCTGGCTTGCTTCAAAATGCGATCGGGTTGTTGTCCAACGGTTCACAAGCAACGCCGGTCGAAGAAGCGAAAGATTGGAATGTGACGATCGGCGGAGTACGAGCGACGCTTCATCCGCTAGGCGATGGGCGTTTCGATCTTGTTTCCGATCGGTTGGCCGAAGGCACGATGTCCATCCGCTGGTATCGCACACAAAAAATCGATCCCGCGCCGGTCGGTGACACCTTTGAATCATTGGCACTTCCCCGGCCGGCGATCGACGACGTCACCATCCGCGGTCCCGTGACGATTTCTTTGAAAGACAGTCACGAAACCGAATTGGTCTCGGCGGTCTCGGCAACCAACCACTTGATGCTGCATTCGCTGCCAACCGATCCTGTACGTCTGCGAATGCGGGCTCGTCAAACCGCTCGTGAGGAACTGTCGGTCAGCCAGGCGATCTTGCGAACCTCCGTCGGACGCGAAATTCGGCACGAACAGCTGTTGGCCAAAATCCAAGGGGGCGATTCGTTTCAAGTCGGGTTACCCGAAGGAAGTTCTGACGTTTCGGTCGAAGCGTACATCGACAACGAAAAAGAAACTTTATCGGTGCAACGTGACGGCGATACCCTGTTGATTTCGTTGCCGGGGGACCAGTCAAGCCACGTGGTCGATCTGCGTGTCTGGCTTCCCGAGTCCTCCGAAGCTTCGATCGCCAACATCCGGCCAGCGCTGCGATTGCCGATCGGTGTGGGCCGAGTCTTTTATTGGCAGATCGTCGTTCCGCAGGACAGCCACGCGTTGTGGGCCTCTCCCACCTTGGGCCGTTCGATGACATGGAACTTTGCCCGTTGGAAACTCGATCGCCAGCCGAGTCACGATGACCGAGCGCTGACCGCGATGATTGGTGCCTCGCCCTACGCCATGCCTCCCGGTCACAGTTATCTTTACATCGGTTCGGACGTTCGATCGTTTCAAGTGCTTGCCGTCTCCCGCGTGGTGTTGTGGATGGTGGTGGGATCCTTGGTGCTGTTGACGGCGGTACTACTGACTTACCTTCCGCAAACAAGACATCCGTTGACGGCGGTGGTTGGTGCGGTGTTGTTCGCCGGATTGCTGGCGATCGCGCCCGACGCCGCAGTGCTAGTCGGGCAGCTGTCGATCATCGCTCTGGTGCTGGTGATCGTGATGATCGCAGTCCGTTCGTTGGTGACACCCGTTCGCAACGATCGAATCCTAATTTCGCGGGAAGCAAAACGGCGCACCGACGCGTCGACTCAATCTCTTCCGGTGACGACGTCGCAAGATCACCGATCGAGCGTCAGTCATACCCAGGCTTTGCCATCACCGACGGAGGCATCTCCGTGAGCGGGACGTTCCGTCTAGCCTCCGTTTTTCGTCGGCCAGCAGCTGCCCGCCCTTCCATCCGAACCTCGGTCGCGATGTGCTGGCTGCTGGCGATCACTGCCGCGCTACCGGCGACCGCCCAGACGGACGACCAGGCGACATCGACGTCGGACCGCGGCAGCGCGCTGACCTTGCCGCTTCCGCCTCGCTTGCCCGACGGACGTTCCTTTCGCCCGATCGCGTTTTTTCAGTCTCAACTGGCCGAGCTGATTCCCGCTGACTATCGCCCCATCTCGATCACCCGGCTGAACGACGCCCTAGCAGAAATGACCAACTTGGCGACCGACGATCAAGCGAGTCGGCTGAGAAGTTCGGTTTACTGGATTCGAGTCGTCGACGGAACGCTGGTCAGTGACCGATCGGTGATCGACATCGAAACCGACCGGGAAGGCATCGTGCGACGTTCGTTGGGAAAAATCAATCTGGCGATTGACGACCCGCAGCGGCGAAGCAGCGCCGATGCGCTGGCGGCACTGCCCAGGTTGGAATCGGATTCCGACGGCAACTTGAGTGTTGTTTTTCATGCCGATTCGAACACCAAATCGGGAATCGAATTCAAATGGCGACTGCGCGGTCAAAACGTCGGGTCGGGTCACGACTTCCTGATGCGATTGCCACGTTGCCCACAAACGCGAATCGTCCTTTCGGCTCCCAGCCAGCTGAGCGTCGATTCGCTTGACGGCGTTCTGCGTCGCCGAGTTGGACCGCCGCCCGATGCGGGTGAGTTTTTGGCCGACAGCAACGCTCGGTGGTATGAGATTGACGCCGGCGGACTGACCAGCCTGCGCATTCGAACTCGTCATGCCAACCTGTCAGGCAAGTCAGAAACGATCGTGGTGCGACACAGCTCCGCTCAATACGAAATCGACGCCGGGGGATTGACGTGGAACAGCCAGCTCGTTTTGCAGCTCCCTTCAAGCCTCCAGTTGCCGCCCCTTGTCCTTTGTCCCACCACGGTCACCTCGGTCAAAGTCAATGGAATCGAAACGAGTTTTTCCACCAGCGCCGTCGACCAGTGGCGGCAATCGGTTTTGATCGACGTCCCTGCCGAGAGCTATACCGAACCGGCGGCCGCGACCACCATCACGCTGTCTGGAAAAGGACCATGGGATTCACCGAGCGGATGGTGTGACTTGCCGATGCCGGTATTCGTTGGCGACCAGGTCGCCCAAGCCTCGCCAACGCACGATCTTCAGATCGTGGTTCCCGATTCGCTGGAGGTGTTGTCGTGGCAACTGCCCACTGGTTGGCGGCAGACGCATCAGCCGATCGATAGCGCCGTTGTCTACTCGGCGGAAGGACCTCCGCTAGCGCAGCCGCCCGTCGCTCGAGCCGCGGCGGGGAATCGCTCGCGGATTCGATTGTCTCGCCGATCGGCCTTCGATTCCTACCAGACTTTGTTGCGATTGGACGTATCGGCGGGGTTGCTGCAGTCCAAATCTCAACTGGAAGTCGATTTCCATCGCGACCGACTTGAACCAATTCAGTTGGAACTTCAGCGCGGCTGGTCGCTCGATTCGGTCACGCTGCCCGCGTCGGGTCGAGACATCGAGATCGCCGACTTGAATAACTATCGTCGCCGCCTGGTCATCTGGCCGGAACCTGATGACGTCGTCGATTCGAAGTTGTTGATCGAGGCGACAGGATCATCGCGAGTCAGTTTCAACGGTCGCACCCTGCAACCGACATGGTTCTTGCGGGCAGCCGACGTTCGTGGCGGAATGACGGTGGCCGTCGTCGCGCCGGCCGATTTGAATTGGACCGGCGACAGCGCCGCAAAGATCGACCGCATCGAACTTGACCAGTTGCCAGAGCAGCAGCAGGAATTCTTTGCCGGCGCCGGTGACGATTCGTTGTTGTTCCAACCCGACACCGGCAGCACGCCGGAGTTGAACCTGCAATCGCCCGGGGTTTCTTTTGAGGTCGCGACGGTATTGGAACTCAGGCGCGACGGCAACGAAATCATTGAGTCGTTGGTGATTGAAACCGATTCGGCCAGCCAGGTGCTGCCGAACCTGACCGTGCAAACCGGCGCCGCTGGCCGGCGGCCTGCCTATCGCTGGCTGCTTCGCGGGGTCGATGATTCGTTTCCCATCAGTCTGCCCTCCTCGGATGCCGTGCTGGTCGATCAAGAGAAAGGGGAATACACCATCGATTTGTCCGACCGCAACCTGCGTGACCGACAACTGGTCGCCCGGCGGCGCTATCCGCTCGATCGCGACATGCGAATTCAATTGCCCAGCGTTCCCAAGGCGGCGTCGCAGAGTTCGGAAGTTCACTTGGGCAACGGGTTGATCTTGAAAAAGAACGCTCCCTCGGTGCTGAAGGTTCCCGCCGTCGTAGCGGCGGAGGCGGAACCTGCGGACGTTGAATCGGATCAGAATCTGCTGTCGGCCGACGGCACCACGCGATTGCGATACGACGCCGTCAAGCAGCCCAGCATTGTGGTCGCCAAAACCGACGTCGATCCGAATCTGACCATCGTTTGGCGAGAGGAAATCAACGTGATCGCCTCCAGCCGCGGGACCGACCGCATCGAAGCGACCTACGACGTTTCTGCGACGCGTCCGCTGGTGATCGATCATGATCCGGAACTGCAGTTGGTTTCTGTCTTGCGCGACGGTCACCCGATGGACTTGGCATCGATCCTGCAGCGGCCCATCTCCCTTTCGCCTCCATCCAAAACCGAAACCATCCAGATCACTTGGAATCGCAACCAAATCAGTTCCAACTGGTATCGCACCTGTCGTATGCCGCGGATCGACGTGTCGGGTGTGAAGGTCAAATCGCAGTACCGCCTGCTCGCCTCTTCGGACACCTTTGCTCCTGTGGCGCTGCTGCAAGCTCCCTCCCTGTTTGCCGACCAGGCCATCGCGATGCCGCCCGGTGAGGTCGCGACGCTGATACGCCGCAATATTGCCTTGGCAATCGGCTGGTTCTTGTCGGCAATCGTATTCGCGGTGTCCTGGTACGTCTCCAGGCGAAGTCCGATCCTGATTGCCGTCTGGGTGATCTTGATGGTCACGGCATCCTGCCTGTGGTGGCCCTGGCATTTGGCGATCATTGGCTGGGCAATCGTGCCGGCCGTGGCGGCGGTCCTGTTGGTCGTGTCGATGGCATGGAACAACGCGGGCAACCGGCTGCGATCCGACCAAGCGCGGCAGCGACAAGAGGAAGACCGCAGCAGTGCTTCGAGCCGAAGTCAACGCGATTCGCACGCGATTTCCCTGGCCTCGATCGCTCGTACGCTTGGCTTGTTCCTGTTGATCGTCGGCAGCATCATCGCCATCGCCGCTGGACAAGAAGCAGGCCTGCGGCAGGCTCGGCCAGCCGATCGACCAGCCGGCCACGTCAACGTGTTGGTACCGGTGACGCATGAAGGAGAAATGGCGGGCGAGATCGTTTATATACCCGGCTCGGTGCACAGCAGCCTGCTTGGCAGCCGCGACCAGGGCTTGCCGCAAAACGCTCGGTTTCAATCAGCAAGTTATCGAATCAAACTCGACCCGCGGCGCGAGTCATCGGAAAAGACCCTGCCGCAAGTCGAGGCGGACTTTTTGGTGCACATCGACCAGGGAGATCGCCAAACCAACTCCATCAAGCTCCCCTTTGCCTTCACCTCGGTGCGACGCATCGAAATGATTGGCGAACTGAATAAGATCCTTCAGTTCAGCAATGACGCCGCCGGCCAGGTGATCGCCAAATTGCCCAGGGGCAAGGCGTTTCGGTTGCGTTTGACCCTGATACCGGCGATGAGCTACTCGGAAAGATGGGACAAGCTTTTCCTGTCGATTCCGCCAGTAGCCTCCTCGCGGCTGACGGTCGAGGCCGACCAAAACATTGCCGCCATTCGAGTCGGCGGGCCGTCGGGACGATTGTTGGAGGAGGTTGATTTGCGGCGTTGGGTGGAAGAGATCGGACCGGTCGATTCGTTGGAAGTGGAATTCCAACGGCCGAGTCGTCAAGCTGCCACGGCTGCCCAGCCGCTGCAGCGAAGGTACTGGCTGAACATCTCCAAGCGGCAAGCGGCCATCGATTGCGAAGTCGATCCGCCCGTGAGCATCGCCGCCGGTCAGGTGATGCAATTGGTGGTTCGTGATAGCCAACTGCCGAAACTGACCTCCGGATCGTGGCGTCTGCAGCGCAGTGAAATGGTTAGCGCCACGCGTCGCCTGGTCACACTGGAATGCCTGAACAATTCGCCAGGTCCGATCCGGTTCTTGTGGACTCGCCCCGTTTTTGAAACTCCTTCCAGCGACGAAAATTCGGCCTGGCAACTGGAGATCCCCGAAGTCATCGCGCCAGCACTCGGCGAAAACGCGGAAGCCTGGATCGCGCTCGATTTTGATCGAGACATCATGGTCGCGCCCACGATTGGCGAACAGGTCGAACCGCTGTCGATCGACCATTTCCTTGCCAAGTGGAAGGGATATCGCGGCCACAAGCCGGACCGGGCGATGATCGCCGTCAGCCGCCTGCCGAAGATCGAGCTGCAACTGCAGAGCAAGACCCAACCGCAAGCCAGCGGACGCCATCACCTGCACGTCACCGCAGGCCAGTTGCAGCTGCGGTATACCGTTTCACTGGAACCGGGTGGTGACACCAGCAATCCGCATACTTTGAAATTGCCGCCGGGCATGCGACTGTTGGACGTGAAAATCAACGGTACCAGTGTCAGCCATCCCGTCACCCAGCTGCGCGGTTCAAGCGAGATTGCGCTGGGCGTTTTTGACAACGACTCGCCCGTCGCGATCAACGTGACCGCTGTCATGCCGCTGGAGCGGAACAAGCAGTTTCAGCTTCCCCAAATCCGCATTTCACCGGCGGTGGCAACGTCGGACCTGTACACCATTTCGCGGGATCGTGGGGTACTGGTTCGGCTACCCAGTTCCATCAAACCAGATCCGTCGCAATCGTTGCTGTCCGAAGGTACCTTGTCGCGCGGTTGGATCCCGGTCGCTGCGTGGACCACAACCGCGGAAGATTCGGCCAACCCCAAAAAGGGTTCCGGCAGAGTTCGTGTCAGCCTCCGCCCCACTCGTTTCGATTGCGGACAGCTCATTTCGCTATCCTGGATCGACGGCCAATGGTCGATGGACGCGCGGGTGCGATTCCAGTCGGGAGTCGTCCCCGATTTTGTAGATCTCGAAATTCCAACGCGTTGGTGCAGTTCGCTGGAGGTCAGTCCTGGTAACCTTTGGTCGCGTCGCGCGGCGGTCGATCCCGAATTCCAGATCGTGCGGATTCATTGCGACACCGGCTCCCTGCCCGACAACACGCTGACGATTCGCGGGCGTTTGGATGTTCCGGAAAACGGGCGCGTCGCTGTTCCCAACGTCAAAGTGCTCGGGGAAGGCAAGCGGCAGGTACAGATCTCCGTTCCCAACCAGCTGACCAATGAACCGATCAGTTGGCGAACGAGCGCCGTGGAAGCAGCCAACCGGGATCCGCGGTGGAAAGAAGAATTGGTATCGGCCTCCAGTCGTTCCACCTTTGCAGTTGCCAATCCGGAATGGTCGGTCGAACTTGCCCCACTTCCTCAAATCGATTTCGATGCGGTCGCCGTGACGTTGGATGCCAAGGTCTTTTCGCGACCTGACGGCGCGCTGGTGATCGGTCGATGGGACCTGATTCCAGGCGGCCTGGACGCGGTCGATATCCAATTGCCCCAGGGCGCCCGGTGTCTCGGCGCCTGGACGGCCGGGCGAGCGGTGATCGCCGAGTCGGTCGACACCAGCAGCGACGACCGACCCGACAACCTGGTTCGCGTGCCGCTTTCGCTAAGCCGGTTGGCGCAGCCGGTCGAGGTGCTGATCCATGTTCCGGTGACCAAGGCGCGGCAAGCGGATTACCTGCCGCAACTATTGAAGATCCCGGTGACGCAGCGCTGGCTGGCAACGTACACGCCCTCCTCGACATCGGGCTCACTGGAGGCGACCGACGTGCCACTGGGAGAACAACGTGCTTTTGCCATCGCCAGGTCGGTGGTCGAATCGGTGGACCATTCGATCGATTCTCTTGCGGAACGTCCCAAGGATGAAATTGCCATTTGGTTGGCTCCCTGGGTTTCGCGTTATCGCCAAATCGCCGCGTCGATCCACCGTACGGCCGACCTGACGATCGATTCGCTGCAAGACGAATCCGGAGTGAACTCGGAAGGTTTTGATTCGCTTTCTGCGCCGGCACCGCAGTCGCCGATGATGCTGGAATGGGCAGCGCTGGACAATCGGCTTGCCATGCACATCGCCCAATACTTACCCGATCAACGCGGCGGCAGAACGCTCTTTCACCTTTCTAACTTGGATGGGTACTCGTTGCGGCGAGTCACGAAACTCTCGGCAGCCAATCATGCCCAGGCGATCCAGCCCACCTCGACTCACGGCCAGGGGCTTCGCACCATGCTGATCAACTCGCTGACGCTGCTGCTTGTCGGCGGATTGCTCGCCTGCCTGTGGCCAGCCCGGCGGTACGCCGACGCCGTCATCGTTCACCCGGCATTTTGGCTGGGCATCATGGGAGTGATCGGTTTCATTGTTGCCCCCATCCCGGTAGCCGCGGCGATCGTGTTCGCAGCGGTCGCGCTGCCGGCGATTCCCTACAAACCGCTGCGCCGGTCGCGCAAGTGATTTTTTGGGAGTGCGGTGACTTGTCATCGCTTTCTTTTACATACGGGACAACATTTATAGCGTTCCCCTCTCCATTTCACCTGCCAATCAATTCACTCCCATTGTTGATGGAGGCGTAAATAAGAGAAAGCTCCGACAAGTCAGGAGCACTCCAAAAGTGCGAAAGTCGGACGAGGATTTGTACCCGGCGCATCGCGCTGGACTATCATTTCGGACAACCGATCTCTTTGTTTCTCACCTTCCCCCGTGTTCCGCGCAAGTCTTGAGGGAGTCGCTTCGATGTTCAGCAGTAGGTACTCACATCGGATCATCATCGTCGCCTGGACGCTGCTGGGCGGCTCATCGGCCGCCTGGGGCCAGGTTGGTGCTTCGGTTGTCTCGTACTACGGCTATGACGACTGCATTCGACTTTCCAATGAAACCACCAGCGTCACACTCTGTCCGGCTGCCGGGGGGCGAGTGTTGGAATATTCGCTCGGCGGTAAAAACATGATGTACTTGCCCGCCGGAAATGAAGGATACCGCGATTCAGCCGGATCAAAAAAACGTGCTCCGATGCATGCCGGACGATTTGACATCGGGCCGGAAAAAGTCGTGACGCGCGGCCGCGTTCTTTGGCAGGGAGCTTGGCAAGGTGAGATCACCGGCGACCGATCGGCGCGCATGACCAGCCAGTTCGATCCGCAATCGGGAGTTCGTTTGATCCGAGACTTCCAGCTTCATCAATCGTCCACTCGACTTCGCTGCCGACAAACCATCCGCAACGAATCGGACCGGCCAGTCAGCCTCTGTCATTGGAGCCGCACCTTCGCTGTCGGCGGCGGAGTCGCCGTGGTGCCGCGGTCACCACGAGGCCGTTTTCCGGTGGGATACATCCTGTACGAAACCGGCAGCAACATTCAGATTCAACCGGAGGATCCGCAGATCCAAGTCACCGACAAGTCGGTGATCGTTACCGGGGCGCCCCAGTTTCCAAAACTTGGCTTCGATTCCCACGCAGGTTGGCTCGCTTACCTGGCACCCAACGACCAGATGTTCGTCAAGCGATACAAAACCTACCCGGAGCGTGCCTACAACGAATTCGCTGGCTTGACCCTGTCGGTTTGGTATCCGAAGGGCGACATGGTCGAACTCGAACCGATCGGTCCGGCCGAAGATCTTTCGCCAGGCCAAGAGGCCAGCTTCACCGAAGAGTGGTGGTTGGTGCCTCATGAGTTTCCTGCCGACGTGAAAGGAGTTGAATTTGCGGAAATCAAGAAAGTCGTCGATCGCCACACCGTGCCCGCCTTGACGGATCCCGAACCGCCAGTGTCACCCGACGTGTTGTCAGACCACCGCGTGACTTTTCGATTCACCGCCAAAGATGCCAAAGAGGTGAAGGTCCATTTGAAAGGCAAGAACCTTCCCCTGGCACGTGGCGAAGAGGGACTTTGGAGTCTCACCACCGATCCGCTGGAAGCAGGAATCTACGACTACACCTTTCAAGTGGACGGAGTTCGTGTCACCGATCCACGTAACCGCTGGGTCAAGAAATGGAAGGTTTGCGCAAGCCTATTGGAAGTGCCGGGAGATCCGCCTCGTTTGACCGAGAGACAGACGGTGCCCCACGGAACGCTTCATCGCCACCTCTATCAGTCGGAAGCAGCCGGCAGCGAGCGCGCCGCGATCGTTTATACGCCTCCCGGTTATTCGCATGACGCCGAACAAGTTTATCCCTTGCTGGTGCTGTGTCACGGTAACGGAGATGACGAAACGGCATGGACCGAAGTGGGCCGTGCCCACTACATCCTGGACAATTTGATCGCTCAGAAAAAAATCAAACCGCTGGTGGTGGTGATGCCCAACGGTCACCCGGTGCCGCTGTCCGAACACCAATGGTCCAGCGATTATCGCGACCGCAATCGTGCCGCGATGGCAGGGGACGTCGTCGATGGAGTTCTGCCGTTGGTGCAAGATCACTACCGAGTTTCGACCGATCCGGCCGATCGAGCCATCACCGGGCTGTCGATGGGTGGCGGCCAATCGATCGAAATCGGCATGCTGCATCCCGAACTGTTTCATTGGGTCGGCGCCTTCAGCGCTTCAGCACCCGAAGGTGACCTGAAAGAAGTACACCAGCGTCTGTTGGGCGACGACCCATCGCGTCACGGCAGCCGAAAACTTTTCTGGATCGCCTGCGGCAAGGATGATTTTCTTCTCGAGCGCAACCAACAATTCACGGCACAGCTGAAAAGCCTGGGCATCCAACACACCTATCTGGAAACCGAAGGTGCCCACAATTGGGGCGTCTGGAGAGACTACCTGCCCGAATTTTTGCAACTCCTGTATCGCTAACCGTAGAGGTAACAAGCAAACCCTTACGGTGCCGGAACTTCGGTCGCCTGCGGGAGTTTTTTTGTCTCTCGCGCTGCTCGCAAACACGAACCAGTTTGCAGTTACGGCATCGTTTTGCGACCTCCGGTCCGGCCTACACGAACTTTCGCTACCATTCCTGCTCGCCGTCTTGGGGAGACTCAGCCCCCCCCCCAACAAGACCACTCGTCGATTGGACAGACCTGTACCAATGGACAACCCTCTCCAACTGGGTCATATTGTCACGTGCAAGCGGTATCATCGGGCGCGCCGCTTCTCGTTTTTCATGCCGGTATTAACGAATTATTCATCTTCGGACCGATTCTGATCAGTCCGATGGCGCGCGCCTGTATGCTATCGCAAATGCGTTAGGCGATTCTTAACCGCGTCCTTTTCTAATGGAGACTTGATCGTGAGAAAGTACCATGCTCGATCCAGCGGGTTCACGCTCGTTGAACTGTTGGTTGTGATTGCAATCATCGGTGTGTTGATCGGACTGTTGTTGCCCGCCGTCCAGGCCGCTCGAGAGGCGGCGCGGCGAATGAGCTGCAGCAACAACTTCAAACAGATTGGTTTGGCGATTCACAACTACCATTCCGCCTACAAGCAGCTGCCGATGCACGGTGCCGGTACCGACAGTGCCGGTGGCGCGGCACCACCTTTTGGTAATGCCGGCGGAAGCGACAATTGGTGGACAAACTATTCGCACTCCAATTCTTGGCGACTGAGCGTCTTGGTCGGTATCACTCCGTTCATGGAGCAACAGGCGATCTGGGAAATGATCTCCCAACCCAACCAAAAAGACGCCACCGACCCAACGGTTATCTACAACCCACCATGGCCGCCGATGGGTCCGGTTCCCAGTCAGATTCGTTACATTCCCTGGTCTTCGGAGATCCCAACCCTTCGCTGCCCAAGCGATCCGGGCAAGGGACTTCCGGCGCTGGGCCGCACCAACTACGCCGCGTGTCTTGGCGATTCGTTCTACTGGTCGATCCAAGGCCCCAAACGATTCCGAGTTCCTGCACCGCCGTGGAAACGGCAGGAGCATTCCGGTTGGGCTCAGCATTCGCGAGCCGCCAATCGTGGCGTTTTCGTCGTACACGACGAAGCCAAGTTCCGCGATATTCTCGATGGCCTTGCCAACACCATCATGATGGGTGAAATCGCCACCGACTTGGGCGACAGAGACAAGCGTACCCGTGCCGACAATGAAACGAGCCAGTGGATCAACCAGATTCGCGACAATCCGAAGTACTGTGAAGACCAAGGTCTGATCGATCCGGAACGACCTCGTTTCTGGGCACCCACCACGCCGGTTTGGGGTGTGGCCAACGGTCGTGGGTATCGCTGGGCCAGCCATCGCATGGAAATGACCGGCATGCACACGATCCTGCCGCCCAATAGTGAACTGTGTGCGCAGCGTTTCCCCGGAGGCCGAACGGTTTGTCCACCATCTAGCCGTCACCAAGGCGGCTGCCATATCCTGATGGCCGACGGTGCGGTGATCTTCATCACCGACTCGATCGAAGCGGGCAACTCCCGACATCCGCAGGTTTGGCGAAACGGAACAGGGACTGCCATTCCTGGATCGATGAGCCCTTATGGCCTTTGGGGTGCGCTGGGTACGCGGGCCACCAAAGAAACGATCGAAGAGGAACTCAATCAGTAGGTTCTCTTCTCTCCTTCACCACGCCTCGGCTCTCGTTGGATGAGCCGAGGCATGGGGTCGGTATTGTTTGGACACGGATCAGCCGCCGGGAATCCCGTGGCGGCTGATTTTTAATTCTCAATTCGAAGAAATCATTACATCGGAGCAGATAATGTCACGAGGATTCTTGGTTGCGTCGCTGGTCGGCCTCCTTTCGATCACGATGGCTGGATGCGATTCGGACCAACCTGAAAACATCGCGGATGGAGTCGATCAATCGGCGGTGGCTGATTACGACGCCTTGATTGCCGCTGACGAAGCGGCAATGACCGACGCGGATGCCGAAGGTGGCGCGTCGGAATAGGCGCAGGCTCACTGTAGGCCGACTTGTCCCCAAGTCGGCGTGCATGAGGAAAGCGTTTGAGCCCGGAAGAGAGAGTGCGCGCCGACTTGGGGACAAGTCGGCCTACGTGGAACTGTCGTCGGTGGCCAAAAAGCTTTCCAGCGATGATCGCAGCGCCTGCTGGATCGGTGCCAGCGAAGGCTTGGGCTTGCAAACAATGGGCGAGTTCAAGACCGCCGTGAGTTCTTCCTGTGAATGAACCACGTAGTCGAACAGTTCGATGTAGTCCTCGACGCGATACCGGGCAGCGATATTGGTGCTGGTGAACACGACCGGTACGTTCATCGCAATCGCCGGCAGCGCAACGTGCAGCCGGCTGGTGACCACCAATTCACTTCTTTCAATCTGCCATAGCCTGAGCGAGGCGAGTTCAAAGCGTCGCCCAAAAGGTGTTTGCCGGTCGACAAACTGGGTCGCTTTTTGAACTTGGCGCGGCCCGCTGGCTCCCAAAGCCGCTTCGACGTTCAGGCGGCTATCGATGTCCAACACACCTTCGCGCGATTCGGTTTGTCGCGGCCGAAGCAACAACGTCATGCATCCGGAAAAGTACGCTTCGATACCACGATCGGCCAAAACCTCCGCGGTGCGGCTGTCGCGGCAGCCTATCGGTTGATGGCGCTGCAGGAATTGAAGCACTTGCCCGCCGAACGCCATGTCCCGACCGCTGACGATGAAGTCACAATTGAAACTGGTGACCAGAAGTTGCAGCAAACTGGAATCGGATTCCGCTAGTCCGATACGATCCAGCACATGCCGTCCTTCGAATTGGCGAAAGTGGTGGCAGAACCAACCGTTCAACACCATTTTTGCTGGCACGCGAAGATCTAGCGTGGAAAGAAAATCGCGATCGATGATGAAGTCGGTGCGGGGAAGAAACTGCTGCACCGCCAACGACTGAATGTCGTCGCCCAGGTTCATCGTCGAATAACCGAGCAAGCCGTACAAACAACGGGTGTGATCTCGGTTGCCAATCGACATCGCGAGTGAGCCTTTGGAGGACTGGACGGCAAATCATCGTCGGCGAGCTCGGAGAGCACTCCGACGCTTAGCCGGGAAGTTTCCGCTTGTACTTGGGCGTTTCGCTAGGCGGCAAGTCGACCTCGCGTTCTTCTTGATACCGGCGACGTTCAATCGCATTGGCGTAATAACGCAACCAAGTGTCGTTGTCTTCGACGCAATGCCACTGCAGGATTTTACTGGGAATATCCACTTTCTTTTCGCAGCAGGGCAAAATGTCTCGATAGATGATCTTATAAAGTTCTCGGTCCGAGAGGTGGTCGGTAAAACGCAAAACCACGCGTTTAGAATAGAGCCGCTCGATCGTTTCCCAAAGGATCGCGCCCAGTTCGGCATCTTTCAGCGAATCGGGGGCGGGAATCTCCAGTGGCGGCGAAAACCAGCTGGAGATCGGCAGCGCCGGAGCACGCTCCCACGCCAGCATCGACTCCAGATACTCATTCTCGGCGCGCAGCGGCATGCGATTGATCGACGGGTCAATGGATTCGTCACGATACGGCTCAAGCTCGTCTCGCAAACGGGCGTTTGCCAACATCAATTCGACTTCGTCGACGCTGCGCCGGCTGGTCTCGCTCGCGTTGTCCATCGTGTTCTGAGCGCCTCTGGGGAATGGAATGTGCATCGACTGAGGGCCCAAATGTGCCTTGGGAGCGATCGGGCCGCCTGCAGTCACGCTTTCGATCGTATCTGTCCCGGCAGCCTGCTCAACGAGGATTTGAGCGAAAACGGTCGTTTGGTAAGAAATTCATGACCCCGGCCATCTCCTGATCGTTACGAGCGGAACGTTTTATCAATATTTCGCTGTAGGCCGACTTGTCCCCAAGTCGGCGAGCGCACCGGAGACCGGTGATTTCGCTGAATTCCGGCCCATTTTCCGAATGTCGGCCAGTTCTCCGAACTGGCTTCGAGGAGAATTCGCCACATGTCGGCCAGTTCTCCGAACTGGCTACGGGGAGAATTCGCCGACTTGGGGACAAGTCGGCCTACTCGTACAGGCTGACGTGGGCATCGACCATCGCTTGGACCGTGAATTGGGCTGCGATTCGCTGCTGAGCCGCGGCGGCCAGCTGCTGAGCCTGCTGTGGATTTTCGAGCAAATCGTTGCTTTGGCGAGCGAAATCGGCCGTGTCACTCAGCTTGACCAGGCGCCCGGTCTGGTCGTGAATGACCAGGTCCCGATTGCCCGGGATATCCGAAGCGATCACCGGGACCTTCGCCTGCATCGCTTCGATCACGGCGTTGCTTTGGCCTTCATATTCACTAGCGATCCAGAACAGATCGGCGTGGGGCAGCAGGCTGGTCACATCTTCTCTGGCACCGGCGAACCGAACTCGATCGGGGACCGTCACCGCGTCTCGATGCCTCAGCAATTCACCTCGTTGTGGCCCGTCGCCGATGATCACCAACGAAGTGTCCTCTCGCAAAGTTCCCATCAGCTCGCCCGACCAAATCAGATCCCGGTAACGCTTCTGGGGCCACAAACGGCCAACAGCAAGGATCAGCTTGCGATGGGGATCGACGCCCAGGCGGGCAAACGCATCGGCGCGATCGATGGCGTCGGCCTGAAGCGGTTCGATCCCGTTGGGAATGATGCGAAACAGATCGGCGTCGATGCCGCGATCGGCGTAAAAGTCTCTCACTCCCGCGCTGTTGGTGGTGATCGCTTCGGTAAAACGCGCCAGCCGTCGATCGATCCAAAAGTGTTTGTCGGTCTTCCAGGGATCGACACAACGTTCGCTGGCCATGATTCGTGGCACGCCGGCCCACCTGGCGGCGGCGCGTCCGAAACTGTTGGCGGCAAACAACCAGGTGTGAACGATGTCGGGGCGCAACCGAACCAATTCCTTGCGAAGCCGAAACAGCGCGCTCGGATCGGCTTTGAACCGCTTGCCGATGACCGTCACGGGAATCCCAGCCTCACGAAGGCGATCACTTCGCGGACCGTCCCGTGTCAGCAACAAAACGTGCACGTCAAATCGATCGCGGGGCAGATTGCGAGCCAGCAGACTGAGCTGTTTTTCGGCTCCGCCACGATCCATGGTCGGAATGATCAAAGCAAGGCGAATCGTCATGACACCGCCTCGGCCGACGAATCACAATCGGCGGGTTGGCCGGCCAGCTGTTTCATCAACGTCACGTAGGAAGCCACCGATTCGCTTTGCGGAACCGTGCGAAGCATCAACCGGCGAAGCGCCGCCGCCCGATCACGTCGTTCCGGCAGTTGATCCAAGACTTGTCGCACCGCGGTCCGCAGTGCTTTTGATGTGCCAACGGAGTACCAGTTCACCAAGGACACCGCTTCGATCGACGCGGAATCTTGCGAGTTTGCTCCCGTCACGATGCTGCGAGTCGATTCGTTGTCGATCGCGACGACTGGCAATTCGGCTGAAATGGCGGCGGGCAAGAAGTAGTCCAAGCCAACTTCGTCCGCTTGCAGGTAAACATCAGCCGCCGCCAACACATCTTCCACTTCGCCAAACGAACCGGGCATCGCCACCGATTTGCGAACTCCGTCGCCGCGTAGCAGTTCGTGGATGGAATCACGATAAGGACCGTCGCCGATAAGCCACAATCGCAACTTCGGATATCGCTGGATCAACAGCCGCGCCGATTGTGCGATCAAGTGGATGCCACCGTCGCGAGTCATCGGTCCAATGGCGGCTATCACGATCGTTCCGTCATCGGCACTCAAATCGGAGTTAATACTTGCCAGCGCCTGCCGGGCAGCTTGCTTGGAGGCACTGCTGCGAGCAGCATCGGCAGCAAAGCCGCCCCCGATCCGATGAATGCGCGAAGGAATGTATCCTTCGGTCAACAGTGCTCGGTGGCCAGCTGCGGTACTGCAAACCGCGGCGTCGGCCATTTTGCCAAAGGCTGCACAGCGTTTGGCCGCTCGAGAGCGTTGCCACCAGATCGCGTCACTATGAGGTCCCCATCCACCATAACGCACGATCGTTTTGCAACTTGTTCCACGTGCTGCATCGACAGCCGCGATCGCCTCTTCGCGAATCGAATCGACCAACACCACGTCAAACCCACCGATGTGATCTCGCAGCCAATGGGTCAGGTGGCGAACATAACGCCCCATCGACCAGTCGCTGCGCGGCGCCGCAGCCGGCCGATGAACGGGGATCTCGCGAAGCACCAATTCTTCGGGCCACGACGAGGCATAGCGGGGTGACATGACTTCGACGTGAACACCGCTGCGGTGCAAACCGACCGCCAACTGATACAACAGCGCAGCGGAATCAATCGATCCGTGCGGCCAAAAGTGACGGCCCACCAACAACACTCGCAATCGGCATTTCACGATCTTGCTTCCGCCGCCGTCGCCTCAATTTCGGTCGGTTCCAGAACTGCCAGGTAAGGCAGATTGCGGTACATGTCCAAGTAATCGAGCCCGTAACCGACCACGAATTCATCCGGAATTTGGAAAGCAACGAAATCGGGCCGCATTTCGACATCGTGATCTCGCTGCTTGTGCAACAACACCGCTGTCTTCACCGAAGATGCACCGAACTCTCCCATCATTCCCGTCAATCGGTCCAACGTGCGGCCGGTATCAAAAATGTCGTCCACCAACATCACATCGCGTCCGGCGACATCGATCATCATTTCGGCATCCACTTTCAATTCACCCGCGCTCGTGCCACCCCGATAGCTCGAAGCGCGAATCACACCGACTCGCTGCGGCATCGACAGGCGTCGAATCAGGTCGGCAAACAACACCAGGCTGCCAGTCATGACGGCAATCACGGTCAATGGCCGGTTGCCGTAATGGTTGTCAATCTCCTCGGCAAGCCGCTCGACTCCGTCGGTGAGCTGTGATTCGTTCAGCAGAATTCGCATCAGGTACTCGGCCAGTATGGTCGCTTGAAAACGGGGATGGAGGACGGTTTCGGGCAATCGATCGAAAAGAGCTTGCCCCAGTTGGAACGACCAGTCAAAGACCGACGCGGCAATCTGGGGAATTTAGGTGCTCATTGCGAACAAATCGAGATCGTTCGAACGGTCCCGCTCGAAAAAACCGAATTACAGCATTACCAAGGTCTCCCTGCGGCGTAACCGGGAGTCCCGCCCAGTAGGCATCATATCGCATCTTTCACCAGCCGCCCCACCCAACAGCAACAGGCAACAGAGGCCTGTTTGCGGGGAATCATTCATGACGAATTCTCAGCGATTGGCGACCGTTCGCGACCGATTGATTCGGTGGCTGGCCGATCAGCGGGACGAGAATTCGCCAACCGGGGACAAGCCGGCCCGCGGTGAGAATTCTGAAGGCGGACCGCAGGATCGCCAACACATCGTTTCCGAATCGATCCTGATTCGTGATGGATTCTACTGCGGACGACGATTTGACCTGGGCAACCACCGCGCCGTCTGGTTCCTGGAGGAGGATGAGCTGAAGGTCTACGACGACGCCGGAAAGCTGGTCTGTGTTCTGTCCGGCGAGGAAATCGATGCCGTCGATGCACCGGAAGTGCTTCCGATCCGTCCGGACGAAGTGGAATCTTCCGACCAGCCGCAATCGGACGACGAAATTCGCCGCGCGGCCTGATCGGAAAGAGGCACTTCAGACGATAGGGTGCAGGCACGCTAATTGAATGAAGCTGCTGGAGCACGAAAATTGGTGACGCGATCAGGGTCTGTTCTTGGGGCCAAAGGTTCAGCATTTGCTTAGCCCAGGGTGAGGCAACGTGAGTTTTACGAACGTTGACGCTACCCTGGGGTTTGCCAACGTCTCCCATCTTCGCGATCCTGGCGAGCACGGCGGCACAGCCGCCGTGCTCGCCAGGATCGCGAATCAAGTTGCCCGCGCCCAAAGACCCAGGGCAGCGGTGTTGCTCGTCAGACTCGCAAAACCTCGCCCTGGGCTATGCGAATGGCTGCACCTTTGGTGCGTCACCAGCGAAACTGTCCGATACTTCACCCATCGATCGAAAGTGCAAAACGTCCGATGCCCAAAGTTTTCGAGTACATCGTCGATGCTGTTCGAAGTCCGCGAGAACAGCTTTCGCGCGGGCAGCATTTCGTCCGTTACTGCTGGGACCTGGCTGTCCACTGCACGAGGCAACTGCAACGACATCGTGCCGAAGGGATGGCGGCCGAGCTGACTTACCGCACGATTTTCTCGCTGATCCCCGTGGTCGTGCTTGCGTTGGTGATGTTTCGAATTTTCGGTGGTCTGGCCGAAGTCCAAAACAAGGTCGAAAACCAGCTTTATTCGTTCTTTGGCGTTCCGGAGATCCCGGCCGACTACCTGATCCCCGAATCGGCCGCAGCAAACCCCGAAAAGGATCAAGCTGATTCCGACGGCGCGCCGGCCGAAACGCTGCTCGTGGCGCCGGTCGGCGACGCGGCCGCTGCCACCGATCAGGGGCCAGCCGGCAGCGATGCGGACGATCAAAGCGAAGATGAATCCGAGGACGAAACGTCAGCGGGCACTAATGAAAAGGAAAGCCAGGACACGTCAAGCGATGAAAACGCTGCCGCGGCGAAAGCAGCCGCCATCAAGGCGCGGGCGAACATTCGACGAACATTGACCGAAGTGACCGCCAAGGTTTCCTCCATCGACTTCGCATCGATCGGTGTCTTTGGTCTGCTGCTGTTCGTTTACGCCGCCGTGGCACTGGCCGATTCGACCGAACATCTGTTCAATCGAATCTACGACGCACCGGCGCAGCGCCCGGTCCACATCCGCGTCGCCATCCACTGGTCGATCATCACGCTGGGCAGCGGTTTGTTGGCGATGAGCCTCTATATGTCGGGCCAAGTGATCGATTGGTTCGGCACAATGGGCGCCGGATCGAATATCCGCTGGTTTCTCAGCCATCTTGTCGCGATCACCGCAAGCTGGGTGCTGTTGTTTTTGCTCTATGCGCTGATGCCCAACACGCACGTTTCGGTCAAGGCGGCAGCGGCCGGGGCGTTGGTGGGAGCCTTGCTCTGGGAGGCGGCGAAGTTTGGATTTCAGATTTATGTCACCAAGGCCGTTCCCTATTCCGCGATCTATGGTTCGATCGGCCTGATCCCGCTGTTCCTGTTTTGGGTTTACGTCACCTGGTTGATCGTGCTGTTCGGGCTGATCCTGACCTACACACTGCAAACGCTCAAAGGCAGCCGCGTGGTTCGCTCCTACGTTTCCGGCAAAACATTAGCGGGGGATCCCGACTGGATGCTGCCGATCATGGCCGAGGTGGCTTGTGCGTTTTCACTGGGCAAATCGATCGACAACCAGGAACTGGCCGATCGGTTGGAGCTTTCCGCCCGAGTGACGAAAGAGATGGTCAGCCAACTGGTCACCGCGCAACTGCTTCGCAAAGTTTCCGCCGGGGCGGGCGAGGAGGATTCGCTGACGCTTGCCAAGCCAGCCGAAAAGATCGAGGTTGCCGAAATACTGGCCCTGGCGCATCGAACCCGTCGCACCGGCGATCATCCCGCCTGGAAAACACTGGCCAATCTGAAACGAGCCGAACGGGCCGCCGCCGCCGACATGTCACTTGCCGACGTGACAGCTGCTCCGTAGTCCGACTTGTCGTCGGCGGGCAGGGGCGTCGCGAAAGTCGCCAAGACCAAACAGTAATCGAAACGGGGACGGAGAATGCGCGCCGACTTGGGGACAAGTCGGCCTACTTGCGTGTGAGTTCCAGACACAGCACCTTCGAAGTGCCGCGGAGGATCAGCTTATTGCCGACAACGATCGGTGCCGCCCAACAGGGAAACGACAAATCGAGTTCCCACTCGGCAATCACTTTCAATCCTTCGGTTTGAGGCTCAACGACTTGCAGCGTCCCCCGTTCTTCGAAAACCAGCAGGCGGTCTCCCACTCGTGTGACGGAGGAACGAATTCGCCGCGGATCGGTCCACTTCACCTCGCCCGTTTTGAAATCGATGCAACGAAAATCGCTGTCGGGCGAGTTCCGGCCGCTGCATCCGTACAACTGACCGTTGATCACCACCGGCGTCGACCAGTGGGCACGAAGCGACTGAGCACGGCGATCTCGTGGCGGGTCTTTCCAAACCACTTCGTGGTCATCGGGCGTTATCTTCAACAGCGCACTGCCCACTTCATAACACTCGCTGATCAGCACGTGATTTCCAACAACAACCGGAACGATCGCGTTGACACTTTCCAACATGGAAGCGCGATGATCGAATTTCCACCGTACCTTTCCCAGTCGCGGATCGATCAACATCAAACTGTCGCGGGCAAAGACAAGGACATAGGTCTCCCCGTCGATTTCAATCGGCCGTGGGCTGCTGTAACTGGCCAGATCATCGCCGCATTTCCATCGCTGGTCGCCCGTCGCCCGGTCAAACGCGACCACTGCCGATCCGTTGGGTGAAACGCGATCGAGCCTCATCGGCGCCACGCGTTGGTCTTCCGGCGGACTTCCACCGATCATCACAATCAGCTCGTTACCCAGCACCAACGGTGAACAGCCAACGCCGAAGAAGTTTTGCACCACGCCATACTTCTCATTCGTATCGACCGACCAGACGACCTTTCCATCGGCCACTTTGCGACAGGTCAGCTTTCCCGCCACCCCCAACGTGTAAACGTGATCGCCGGCGATCGTCGGGCTGCTCCGCGGACCGTCTTCGTATCCCAGCAAATCGTTGTACTGAAGCGTTACTGTTTTCGACCAAACGGTGTTTCCATCGTCCAGATCGACACAGCGCAGCCGCTCGGCCGATTCGCCCGGTGCGGAGCCGGCGGCGTCAAAATGGAAATACTTTCCGTCGGCGACCGATCCGATTCCGTAACCGTCTCCCACCGGAAGTGACCATAGCAACTTCGGTTCCTCCGTCCAACGGAAGTCACCTTCGGCAACGACGCCGTCAAACGTGGGACCAAGGAAACGAGGCCAGGAAGGGGACGCTTCTTGCGCAGAAGCGCTGGCCGAAGCAACCAACAACAACAGTAGGCCGACTTGTCCCAAGTCGGCGCGCATCCGTCGGCGACTTCTCCGAAGTCGCTTCGCGTACGCGCCAGTTCGGAGAACTGGCCGACAGGTTCGCCGACTTGGGACAAGTCGGCCTACGATGCTTAACATCATCCTTTGTCTTTCAGCTGATGAATCGTATTGTGAATTCGTCGTTCGATCTTCTTGCCGTCAAGAGACTGCAAGAAACAGCGTATTTCCATCCCCCAAGTCGGCTCGATTTCAGGAATCGTTAGCGTGACTGTTTTGCCGTCGGTCGAAAGTCTTGCGTCTTGCACTTGCCACGATCGTTCGTTGTAGTGTTTCGATCCGTACTTGGCTGTCCGCTTCAAATCCCAAGCAGTGACGTTGTAACTGTTCGGCTGCTGGGCCGATTTCGGTGACAACGGGTCGGTGAATCGCAGCGTGACACTTCCCTTTCGCGCGTTCAACCCGATCGGCAAATGCATCGGTTTACCGGTAGCCCGAATGCGATAAAAACCACCCGGCTGCTGCTGGTTGCCCGCCCAGGCAAACATGCCGCAGGTGTAAAGATGGCCGTTGGTCGGGTGAAAGCGTCCACGCACCAGGCCGGTCGGGAATTGCGGCATCGGCAACTCGCACATACCACCCTGCATCTGCCCGTCCACTTCCTCGTGAGGGACCACAAAGATCTTGCCGTATCCGTAGGACAGATTCAAAAGAGATCCGCCCAGCGGCCCCCAACAATCTTTGGGGACCCAAAGAAGTTCCGCCGGCGATCGGTCGAAGTTGTTGGTGATCCAACACAGTGGTTGTTGCATCGCCGAATCGGACGAATCAGTCACCTCGTGATAACCGAACATGTTTCCGTAAAACCCGCCTTCACGAACCCAATTGATGCGGTTCTTAGGATTCCAATGCCCTTCCTGGTCGGTGACGATGAAGGAGCCGTCAGGATTCAAACAGACTCCGTTGGCGGCGCGAAAACCGTTAGCGACGATATCGGTTCGCTTCCCATCCTTGCTGACTCGCAGCAGCGTACCGTGGTGCGGCACAAGCGCCGTGAGTGCGTGCCGAGCCGATTTTGCGTAGTAAAAATTTCCTTCCGCATCGGTTTGCAATCCCATCGCAAATTCGTGGAAGTGGTCGGTCACTTGATGGTCGTTGTTGAAACACTCAAAGAAATCGGTCTCTCCGTCATCGTTCTTGTCACGCAGGATGACGATCTGATCGCGGCAAGTGACGTAGATGTCTCCGTCAACGATGCGAACGCCCAACGGCTGAAACAACCCGGTAGCCATTCTTTTCCACTGCAGGTTCGATCCCAGCGAACCAATTCCGGTCACTCGCCAAACATCACCATCCCAACTGCAAACGGCTGCCGAATCGCCGTCGGCAAAGAAATCGAACCCCGTCAATCGCACTCTTGCCAGCCATGGATTGGCCTCCGGGCGAGTCAACACATCGACGGCCAGCGGACCTTCGTCACCACCCAACGACGGAGCGGTCGTCAGTACTTCCGGATTGCGGGCCGCACCGCCGCCCAGCAGATTGCCGTTTCCTTCGGCGCCGCCTGCAAGGCCGGCAACGGTTTGATCGACGTTCTGGGCTTCGTCGGCCGAATCGACCGCCGCAAACCAAAGCATCACCGACGCCGGCTGCCGACCGGCCGGAACGGTCAGGCGGAGCTTTCCTTTTTCATGGGTCCACTCCACATCTTTCACCTCGGAAGTGATTCCAGCGACCAGCAACGGATACGAAGAATCAGCCGAAGACTCGCCTCGCAGAATCCTGGCGTGATGCTTGTCCGCGGCTCGATTGCGCACCACCGACTCTGATGAGGCGAGGTTCCAATCGGCCAACGGCGACGGCGAATCCTCTCTGCCAGCGATCTGACCAGCCGATAGTCTCGCGGGGAAGAACTGCAGCGACTCGATTTGGCCTTCGAAATGGCTGTGAGGACCGGGGAAATCCGTCGCGCAGAACCCTAGCCGAACCACCTGATTTTCCTGGCTCGCTTTGGGGCGAAGTTGTCTTTCGCCGGACTTGTTTCCATCCACAAAAAGGGTCGCGACACCCGCCGGACGATCCCAAGTGAGTGCCACGTCGTGCCATCGCCCGTCGTTGACCCTGGCCTTGGATTGAACGGCGCCGACCCATCCGATGTCATAACAAAGCTTTCCTCCCCGCACAAAAAACACTTTTCCATCGGGAACCCACTGGGCCGCATCGTCCGTCTTGGCAAACAGGCTGCCTCCTTTTCTGGTTTTGATGCGAGCTTTGATCGTGAAGCTCTTGGACGTCATGTCGAATTCGGCAGCCTGATCGATCTGGGCGTAGGACGATCCGTCCAGACGAAGCGGCGGTGACGCCTCGGCGGTCACCGAATCGGCCTGCGAACCGAACAACACTGCTGCCGAAGACAATCGGTTCAGCCGATGATCGTCTCCGGCAACGTCTGCGACTTGCAGCGTCAGAGGTTGCGGGCGAGAACCGAAATCAATTTGCCGGGCGTAGATGGGCCGAGGCGATTCGGCCAGCAGTTGCGGTCGTTCGTGAATGGACGTGGCGCCCAGGCGATACTGAATCACCGTTTCGTTTCCGTGGTAGTACATCCCTTCGTACTGCCCCCAGCGGCGCGGCAGCGGTCCGTAGCGGCGATCGTCGCGTCCGATGATGCGGGGATCTTCCCAGGAACCGTCTGACGGATTGGCCCACCCCGGTCCGGTTTTATTTTCGACTTGAAGCTGGCCGGCAATGCGAGGATGGATGGCGTGCTGGCCGTTGAAGTGGATTCCTTTCCAGTCGATGAACCGGTCCCCGCTCCATGCCGCGGCCATTCGCAACGTGTCGTGATCAAAAATCATCCAGTGTCGGCCGCGTGATACTCCACCCGGTCCTTGATCCAATCGCACCGCGATTCCTTTGTAGGCGAAGTTGCTTCCGTCGCTTCCCACTTCGTAGGTGTTGACCAACGTGCGGCCGTAGTCCATCGTCACCCACGATTCAAGGTTCTGTGGACTCGGACCACGCGAATCGCCGCGCGGCAACGACGCCAACCAAGGCTGGTCGATAGCGAAATATTGCGACGGATTGTGCTTCTTCAAATACGCTTCGCGGATGTAGTGGACCACGTCGTACTTCTGCTGAGGCACCATCCAGGTCTGCGGTTGCATCATCCCAAAACCACGCGTCAACGTCTGGTACATCGTGTAGGGATCAGAACCATTCTTGAATTTGCCGCTGGCAAACCGCAGCGACGTCGGTAGGGAACCGGGTTGGTCGACGGTGCCGTGACAGTTCACGCAAAGTCGGCGATAGATTGCTTCGCCACGCTTGAAATTTTCTCGACCCAAGTCGGCGATCATGCCGGCGTGGTCGATCGTTTTTTCGTATTCCGGCAGGGGCTTGGCAGCATAAAGGTGCGGCGCGGGCTTGAGGTTTCGAGCTGCCAGCGGTCCGCCGTCGCGAATTTCGACCAGGTATCGAATCAAATCCAAAAATTGTTGACGGCTGGAAAGTTGATTCACCAACGACTGGGGCATCAGCGAGTTTTTGTTTTCCTGTACCGCTTCCAAGGTGTCGGCATCAAAGCGATGAAGCCGCGCCGGCTGAGACGGATCGCGCAAGACGATCTGCTCGCCACGTTGGACGATCAAGCCGACCACGGTTTGGCCGTCGTCGGTCAACACAGTGAGCGACTGATAGCCGTCACGAATTTCCTTCGACGGCCGCAAAATCGCATCGACCAATTGCTCGTCGGTTGCCGGCTTGTCAGGCCAGCGAGAAAGATCGGGACCGAGCTGTTGGTCGGGATCGTCCGAGTCGTGACATTTGCGGCACGACATGTAAGGCTGATGAAAAACGATCGCACCACGTTTCGCATCGCCCAACTGCCGAGCATCACCGGCAAGTTTGGCCGCCGATTCGGCCAATAGACTTTTTTCCAGAGTTTGCGCCGATACAGGAATAGCGGCAAAGCAGGGAGCGACAAGCAACAACGCCAAAATGCGAGCAGGAATCATTCGGTTTCCGCGGGAAGGCAGGCCGGTGGGTAGGAATCATCACCGATGATTGTACAAAGGCGCTCAGCGGATTTCAGGAAGCGAAGTACCGGCGCAGCAGCGATCAGTCGGCAGGTACTGGGACACCAAAGAAAATCAGCGTTAGTCCTTACAGCGCCAGCAGTAGGCGGCTGGGTGCTTCGAGGTATTCGATCACTTCGTTTAAGAATCTTGCCGCGGTCCCCCCGTCGACCAGGCGGTGATCGTAGGAAAGACTCAGCGGCATCATCAACCGCGGTGCGATCGAGTCGTCGGGCATCACCACCGGCAACTTTCGGCTTCGACCGACAAGCAGGATCGCGACTTCCGGCACGTTGACGATCGGCGTCGAGTATTGTCCGCCGATCGCGCCCAGATTGCTGATGGTGAACGTGCCTCCTTTCAGGTCGCTCAGCGCAAACTCGCCGCTTCGCACCTTCCCCGCCATCTCCGCAAGCGATCGAGTGACTTCGGGGATTCCCATTTGATCGGCGTTTTTCATCACTGGCACCACCAAGCCTCGCTCGGTATCGACGGCGATTCCCACGTTGACGTAATCCTTGTAGACCACCTGTTCATTGGCCTCGTCGATCACCGCGTTGATCGTGGGATGATGGCGCAGCGCCGTGGCGACCGCCTTGATCAAAAAGGGCATCGTCGTCAGCTTCAGACCTTGCGCCGCGTAGTCTTCCTTGCTTGCCTGGCGAAGGCGTTCCAAGTCGGTGATGTCAGCGTCGTCGAAATTGGTCACGCGTGGCACCGCGGACCAACTGGCGTGCATCTGCCGGGCGATCGTTTTGCGAATTTTGCTCATCCGCTCCACGTGAATCGCACCGTGGTCGTCCACCTCCGTCGCCCCCTGCGACTGTGGGCTGGCCGCAGGAGTAGCTGCTGGCTTGGCCGACGAGGTTGCTCCGGCGTTCATGGCCTGGCTGGATCGCACCACCGCCAACACGTCCTCTCGGGTGATACGCCCGCCGTCCCCGGTTCCCGCAACGAGGCTCAAGTCAACGCCTACCTCGCGAGCAAATCGGCGAATGGCAGGTCCGGCTGGAATCACCCCGGCAGTCGTTTGCGCCACGACCGGCGCCGCGGGGGCCGATGCGGGCTGTGGTTGTGGCGGCGGTGGCGCGGGAGCTGCGGGAGTGCTTTCGACGGGAACCGGTGCTGGTTCGCTCTGAGCGGGCGGTTGTGGGGGAGCTGGTGGAGGCGGAGTTTCAGCCTGAGGCGCCGGAGTCGGCGGGGCGGCAGGTTCCGCCGCAGCTCCCTCGGCCGCCTCGACTTCCAACAACACTCCGCCAATCGGCACGGTGTCGCCCTCCTTGACCAGGATCTTGACCACCTTGCCGCCGATGTCAGCCGGCGCCGTGACGGTTGCCTTCTCGGTTTCCAATTCAACGATATCCTGGCCCTCGGCGATCACGTCGCCGACAGACACAAAGATATCCAAGACATCTCCAGATTCGATGTCGTCGCCAAGATTGGGGAGTTTTACTTCGGTAGACATTCAGGTGGTGTTGTGCTGGCGGTTAGCGGTGAACGGTGAACGGTTTCCAGGGAAGCTTGGGGCAATCGTTAGCCCAAGTCCTTATGCAAAGTAGGGATTGGTTTTTTCGGCATCGTATCCGAGTTGTTTGATTGCGTCTTCGACATCTTTGGAATCAAACACGCCGGCTGCCGACAGACGGCTGAGCGCCGCGATGGTGATCGATTCGGCATCCACTTCGAAGTGCCGTCGCAACGCTTCCCGCGTCTCGCTTCGGCCCATGCCGTCGGTTCCCAGAACGTAGTAATCGCCTGGAATCCACGGCGTCAGTTGCTCGCCCAAAGCGCGGACATAATCGCTGGCCGAGATAAACGGGCCTTCGACGCCATCGAGAATCTCTTCCAGATAGCTCTTTCGCGGCTCCTCGGTGGGATGCAGCATGTTCCAACGCTGGCACGACGCGGCCTCGCGACGCAGCTGGGTGTAACTGGTCACGCTCCACACGTCGCTGGCAATGCCAAATTTTTCGGCCAACAATTGTTGGGCGGCAAGTGCACAATTCAAAATCGCGCCGCTGCCGAAGAGTTGCACGCGGGCGCGAGCGCCTTCGACTTCCTGGCTGCGGAACTTGTACATTCCCTTCATGATGCCTTCCTGGCAGCCTTCAGGCATTTCGGCGTGAACGTATTCTTCGTTCTCGGCCATCATGTAGTAAATGCACTCTTCCCCATCCTGATACATCCGCTTCAATCCTTCGACAACGATCACGATCACTTCGTAGGCGAAGGCCGGATCGTAGGCACGCACGGTGGGAAATGCGATTGCATTGAGCAGGCTGTGGCCGTCTTGGTGCTGCAATCCCTCGCCATTGAGCGTCGTGCGTCCTGCTGTTCCACCGACCAAAAATCCTTTTGCCCGCATGTCGGCAGCGGCCCAAATCAGGTCACCGATTCGCTGGAATCCGAACATGCTGTAGTAAATGTAAAACGGAATCATGTTGATTCCGTGCAGGCTGTATGCCGTACCGGCGGCGTTGAAGGAACTCATCGAACCCGCTTCGGTGATTCCCTCTTCCAAGATCTGGCCGTCTTGTGCTTCCTTGTAGAAGGATGTCTTGTTCGCCGAATCGACCGGTTCGTACAGCTGGCCAGCGTGCGCATAAATGCCAAACTGCTTGAACATCCCTTCCATACCAAACGTTCGCGACTCATCGGGCACGATCGGCACCATGTAATCACCGATCTGCTTGTTGCGACACAGCGCGATCAAGATCTGCACTGCCGCAAAGGTGGTGCTGATGCTCTTGCCTCCCAATCGATCGATCAGCTTCTGGAATTCCTCCAGCTTGGGCGTCTCGATCGTGGGATGCTCGGTGGGACGGCTGGGAACCGGTCCGCCCAATGCCTCACGCCGTTGGCGGATGTACTTGATTTCGGCACTGTTTTCCGACGGTCGGTAGAAGGGCGCTTTACCGACCTCTTCATCACTGATCGGGATCCCAAAACGAGTGCGGAACTCCAGCAGTTCGTCCTCGTTCATCTTTTTCTGATTGTGAGCGATGTTGCGGCCTTCGCCCGCTTCCCCCAGACCGTAACCCTTGACCGTTTTGGCCAAGATCACGGTCGGTTTTCCGTTCTTCAGTTCGGTCGCCATTTTGTAGGCGGCATAAACCTTTTCGGGATCGTGTCCGCCGCGACGCATTCTTTCCAGTTTTTCGTCGCTGTAGTTTTCGACCAGCTTCAACAGTTCGGGATATTTGCCAAAGAAGTGCTCGCGGATATAGCAGCCCGGCATGCCGGTGTACTTTTGGTACTGTCCGTCGACCACTTCGTTCATCCGCTTGGCCAGCAATCCCGTGGTGTCTTTGGCCAGCAGGTGATCCCAGTCGTCTCCCCAAACCACCTTGATGACATTCCAACCCGCACCACGGAAGATCGACTCCAATTCTTGAATGATCTTGCCGTTACCGCGTACCGGTCCGTCCAGGCGCTGCAAGTTGCAATTGATGACGAAGACCAAATTTTCCAGCTTCTCGCGGGCGGCCAATCCGATCGCGCCCAGCGTTTCCGGTTCATCACATTCACCATCACCCAAAAACGCCCAGACACGTTGGCTGGAAGTATCTTTCAGGCCGCGGTCTTTCAGGTATTCATTGAAGCGTGCCTGGTAGATGGCCATGATCGGCCCCAGCCCCATCGACACGGTGGGATATTCCCAGAAATCGGGCATCAACCAGGGGTGTGGGTAGCTGGACAAACCGGAAACGGGGCGAAGTTCGCGGCGGAAGTTTTCGAGATTCTCTTCGCTGAGCCGTCCCTCCAGAAAAGCGCGGCTGTACATCCCCGGTGACGCGTGACCCTGGAAGTAGATCGTGTCACCCGAATAGCCGTCTTCGCCGCGGCCGCGAAAGAAATGGTTGTAGCCGATCTCGTACAGCGTCGCGCTGGAGGCAAACGTGCTGATGTGTCCGCCCACGCCGCCGGCACGCTTGTTCGCACGCACCACCATCGCCATCGCGTTCCAGCGGACGATCGATTTGATCCGCCGTTCGGTTTCGCGATTGCCGGGAAAGGCCGGTTGGTCTTTGACCGGAATCGTGTTGACGTAGGGCGTACTGGTGTCTTCGGCCGACTGAATTCCCTCTTCCGCCGCTCGGTCGCGAAGCTGATCGATCAGAAATCGGACGCGATCCGGACCTTTGCTCTTGAGAACGTAGTCCAAAGAAGCGAGCCACTCTTGGGTCTCGGCGACGTCAACATCCACGTCAGCGGCAGGTTTTTCCAGTTCGCCCAGATGCTTCGCGATTTCGGCTTGCGCGACCGTTTTTGATTCCGACATATTCTCTCGTTTTCCTCTATCGAGCTCGAAAGCGATCCTCAACTTCGATCGCGCCGCCCGGCATACCGACACCGAGCTTGGAGGTGCGCTGCCGCGACGGGCAAAGCGACCCCAACCAGCCTTCCGGCCGACATCGAACCCTAATCATGGCCTGTTTTGATCTCTAGCGGTTTGTCAACTTTCCATCGTAGCGCGGCACTCTCGGCCGTCAGTCAGGACCGAAACGGTCGTGCTACGAAATCGGATCTCCCCGCTCGAAGGTGCGGATCTTCTCCTGTCAGCCTACCGGCAGAAGCCCAAAACCGACAAGGTGAGAGACCACAGCCTGGCCCCCATCATGGGTGGGATGGTAGGCCATCGCCCCCTCTCGTACTCGTGCTCGAACCAAGCGAAACAGCACTCCTAATATGATGTTTCGTTCAACAATCACCCGGTTTTTGAGAAGTCGATGACGAGTACGAGCACCGCTTCGCTGAGCACGAGCACGAGCACGAGTACGAGTACGAGGTAAGAGGAAGGAAGTCGGGGAGAATCGGAGGGAGGGTTGGGCCGATTGGCCCCTGCGCTATATTGTTAGCGGACAGCCGAGAAATTTTCCTCACCGAGCATGTGGGTTTGCGATATGAGCGATGATGACAAACGAGCAGCGATCATTACCGAGTTAACCAAATCTTATTGGATGGAGCTGGAGACGGTTTTGAACTACCTGGCCAACAGCATCAATCTGGATGGAGTTCGGGCCGAGGAGATCAAGAAGTCGCTTGCCGCCGACGTGACGGAGGAGATGTTGCACGCAACCCAATTGGCCAATCGAATCAAGACGATCGACGGTAGGGTTCCGGGTAGCGAAAAGTTCGTGGCGTCTCAAGCAACGCTGCAACCGCCAGCCGACAGCACCGACGTGGTTGCGGTGATCAAGGGAGTGATCGATGCCGAAGAGGGGGCGATCGCCCAGTACGAAAAGATCATTCGACTGTGTGATGGATTCGACTTTGTCACCCAAGATCTTTGCATCACCCTGCTTGCTGACGAACAACAACATCGCCGCGAGTTCATTGGATTCCTGAAAGAGTACGAAAAGGGTTGATCGCACGTGGCGGATCCATCAGCGGCCTCGGACGCCTCGGACTCTCCAGGAGATCGCCGCCACGCCGGTACTCACGGCGTGGTCACCGGCGCCTCCAGCGGAATCGGGCAAGCGATCGCAATCGCGTTGGCCCAATCGGGCGCCGACAAGCTGCTGATTCACTATCGCGGCAACCGCCGCGGCGCCGAGCAGACCGCCGCATCAGCCCAGGAGCTTGGCTGCGAAGCGACCACGATCGCGGCCGACCTGAGTCGCAAGGAAGACATTCATCAGTTGTCGGAAACCGCCTTCGATCGACTCGGCGTGATCCACACCTGGGTTCACAACGCCGGCGCCGATGTGTTGACCGGTTCGGCCAGCCAACTTGACTTCGACGCCAAGCTGCAACAGCTGATTCAAGTGGACGTGATCGGCACGATCATGCTGGCGCGGGAGGTAGGCAAACGGATGTTGCTGCAAACGGACCCGTCCGGCACCGGCGCGTTGTCTTGGCCGGCGCAATTCACCGAGGGGCTTGCATTGAGCCTGCAGCGGCCCACCAGCATGGTGTTCATTGGATGGGACCAGGCGCCGGCCGGCATGGAGGGTGATGCGGGACAACTCTTTGCCCCAACAAAAGGGGCTGTGATGGCCTATGCCGCCAGCCTGGCACAGACTTTGGCGCCTTACATCCGAGTCAACACCGTGGCGCCAGGATGGATACGAACCTCGTGGGGTGATTCAGCCGACGACTATTGGAACCGACGAGCGGAACATCAGTCGTTGATGAATCGCTGGGGGCGGCCCGAGGATGTGGCGCAAGCTGTGCTCTATGCCGCCGATCCCGCCAACACGTTTCTGACCGGGCAGACGATCGAAGTCAACGGTGGTTGGAATCGTCGCTACGACTGATCGGAAGGTGGAAGATGCAGGCTTGGAAGGGACAGGTGCGATGGGGAGGGTTCGCCGACTTGGGACAAGTCGGCCTACTTGAAGATGTGAAAACGAGAAAAGCCGGCCTCGGATGAGGCCGGCTTTCGGTGCCCACACGTGTGTTCGGAAAAGTTCGCTACAGGTTCGGCGTCGTGTAGGGTTCGACGTCTCCGACCATGTGGTAGTGGTTGTGGTCGATGTACACCACTTCGATCACTTCGTTGTCTTGTCGAGTATGAGGAACTGGATAGCCGATGATCGTTTCCTCATCAAAGTAGATCGTGCACTTGTAGTGGGCGTGGTGCAATTGAGCCGGCCCGATCAGCGGATAGAATCGCGGCGGGTCAACGTAGTCGGCAATCTTTTCTTTGATGATGCGAACGTTGTTCCGTTGCGTCTCCCAGATCAGCGGAATTCCGCCTTGAACGGGTCGAGCCGATTCGAGCGCGTGCATCACTTCGTCGTCGGTGGGCGGGTCGAGCGCGACAGCGGGACCGCCCTGTGTCGTCGGTCCAAGAATCGGCACCCGTTCATACCGCTCGTTCTTCCAGAACTTCTCTTCTTGCTTGTGCTGGAAGTACGGGCTGACGGGAAGCGGGTACCCCAGAAATCCGATGTTGAAGTTGGATCCGCCGATTCCGTAGCAACCGGTGGAACTGACGGCGAGCAAAGCCATTGCTCCCAACGTCAACTTGCCGGCAACAGAATAAATGAATTGCTTCTTCGGAGCGGCCGTCGCCTGTGGATCATTCGTGCGACTGCGATGCGTGCTGGTCATCCGAGCAACCTTCCATGGTTTCGATAACTTTTGCGCCAGCGGTGGACAGAATCGGCGCCTTGTCTAGATGTTGTATCGTGTGAACTTATGCGGATCTTGCGGATAATTCCGGAGAACCGGGTGAATTGTAGTTTTCCGTTTTCCCCATTTGGGTCCCAACAGGCAGCCCACCACAAGTTTCACACCGAAAGCTTATCCGTTTCACACCATCGGGTCGACATCAGAAAACATCGCTTCTTGGGCGAGTACAGGATCGCCGACTTGGGGACAAGCCGGCCTACCACGAGCAAAGCACTAGGCCTTTGGCCCGATGAATCAATCCAACGAAAAACCCGCGGTCGCTTGGGAAGCGACCGCGGGCTGCGTTGTTGAATGTGTCGATCAGCGGAGCTTATTTATCGGTGAAGTCCAGGAACCACCAACCGTCATCCCATTCCAGGCTGACTTTGCGCCATCCGAGGGGAACTTGCGGATAGGGGTAAAACGGACCGATGTAGGGCCAAGCCGAAGGGCTGTACTGCTGCGGGTATGTGACAGCAGCGTAGTTCGGGTAGGCAGCGTAGCCGGGCCAAGCGTAGTTGGGCAAGTTGGGCGTGTCGTATCGCGGCCCAGCTCCGGCGGCGGCGTAAGGTGCCATCGGAACGGGCTGTCCGGCGACCGGGTAGCCTGTGCTTGCGGCTTGAGTTCGCAGACCGCCTTGCATCCGATAGGGCGCGACGTGAGTCGGAACGCCGATCGGTGCCGAGGCGGCCACGGCGGGCGTGCCTTGTCGATGAGCCACCGAAACGGGGCTCAGGCTGGCACCATGCCTTTCCACTTCCTGAAGCACTGGTGGCTTGGGAAGGGGCGGTAGCGCCGGAGCAGCGGTCGGAATGGTGATCGCTTCACGCACACCGGAAACTCCCGGAATGCTTTCGGCAATTCGGATGATGGTGTCGCGTTGGGCGGGCGAACTGGCTCGTCCGGTCAACTGCAACACACCGTTGCGGCTTTTAACATCGACGCCAAATCCCTTCAGCTGACCGTTGTCACGAGCCTTTCCAAGCGCGGCGACGACGGCCGAAACGACTTCTTGATCGTTGGTCGGTTCGACGGCGGCAGTGCGGCGGATTTCACCGGGCATCACTTCCAACGGCTCGCTCACTTGGATCTTGCCCGCCTGCGCGGCCAAGGCTTCACGGAAAGAGAACTTCTCTTTGCTCGGCCTGGCAACCGGAGCAGCGGTCGGGGCCTCTTCGGTCGCTACGGCAACGGCTGCTTTCGGCTTGAACACCTGAGCTTCCACCACTTCGGCCGATTTGACCGAGACCTCATCGACGACTTTGGTGATTCCCTCAATGCCCTTTGCGGCACCGAGCACCAAGTCCTTTTGTTGATCCTGACTCACGTTGCCTCGAAACAGTACCACACCCTTGTCGACTTTCATGTCGAGTGTGAAGTCCTTCAAAGCGCCGGAATCACGATTGGTTTTCAATCGTTTGATGATTTGTTCGGCGATTTCACGGTCACCACCCCAGGCCTGCATCGGCCCGAGGGTAGCGAACGCGGCAATCGCTAATCCGAAATACTTGCGTCGCATCGATATGCCTCCCTGCAGTCCTAAATCACTCTGGGCCCGACGCCATCCGAAATCCCATTCGCACGTCACGAAAGGACGGTATCACCGCGGGGCGTGATTCTCATTCGAACGGTCCAACCAGACCGGTGTTGTTGGTTGTTTCGGTCGTAACGAGGCAGTGGAGGTAGGTTTTTTCGGATTTTGTCGCTGATTACGTCCGAACTCGTGTTTCACGGCGACTCCCAGAGCCGAAAATCGGCAAACTTCTCCAGCAAGCGCCCGCCAATCAGACCGATGGGGCCTATTGAAAAGGCGAGCCTGGCAAAAAAGACGAGTCCCCGGCAAAATGAACCGACAGGAGGAAACCAGCGAAACGACATGTCCAATCCCTATGATCCGACCCAGCCGCAACATGATCCAGTCAACGACCTGGAATTCAGCCCCAGCAACGACGATCGAAACCTGGCCCTGATCGCCCATTTGTCGGGGTGCGCCGGGATCCTGGTCGGCGGATTCGTCGGTTTCATCGGTCCGCTGGTCATCTACTTGATGAAAAAGGACTCCTCGCCCTACGTCGAAGCCCAGGCGAAGGAAGCGCTCAATTTTCAGATCACGCTGTTCCTGCTTGCCATCATCTGCGTGGTCATCACCGCGGCCAGTTGCGGGATGCTGTTCCCAGTGATCTTTGTGCCGATGGTGCTGCAAGTTGTCTATGGCATCATCGCGGCGCTCGCTGTCCGAGATGGCGAGCACTATCAATACCCCTTCAATTGGCGTCTGATCCAATAGCCGTCGGCGACTTCTCCGAAGTCGCAACGCAGACCAGGAGCGGAAAACTGGACGACCGTCGGCCCGGATTATTCACAACAATCGTAGACGTAACAAGCAAACCCTTACGGTGCCGGAACCTCGGTCGCCTGCAGGAAGTTTTTTCGTCTCCCGCGCTGCGCGCAAGCACGAACCGGCCCCGCGCTGTTACGGCACAGTTTTGCGACCTCCGGTCCGGCCTACACGAATAATCCGGGTTAGTGACCCTTGAATACTCGGACGATGGTTGCCAGCGTCAGCAAGCCAAAGAAGGCGGGGATGACGACGACCATCAGCTTGGGTTGGGCAGCCAGCACAGCCAGCGTGATCACACCCGCCACGGCCATCCCCGGAGGCAACCACCTGGCGGGCCTGCGTAGCGATGGCCAGGCAAGCCACAGGGCGACCAGCACCAAACCGATTCGTCCCATCGCCGCTGTGGCAAACGTTCCCGATCCGCCCTCGCCAAACCACCAGAAGGCAACGCTTCCGGACAACAAGACGACCGCCATGATCGCCACCAGGGTGCGTCGATGGTCGGTCGGTTGATCAGATTTTTCGCGTCGATTCATCTCGGTAAACGATAGCGTGTGACCGTTCCGTCGGTCCAGGTGATGCCGACCGTTTCGGCCTCCAGCCGCAAAAGCCCCACCGGCGAGCCGTCGTGGCGAACTTCCATTTCGGCGATCCGGTCGATGAAGCCACCGCGTAGCTCGAAACAGTACAACCGCGAATCGCTCCAAGCGACCAGCTTTCCGTTGCCGCCCCAGACGCATTTCGTGTAGGGACGCTCGCGACAAACCGAGACCGAATCTCCGGTGTCCAGGTAAAACACGTCCAATCCCGCATCGTGCGCGACGGCAACACGGTTGCGGCTACGGGGCAACGATGGCGACAGGTCTCGAATCACACCGGTGCACGAGCCAAGCGGTATCACCCTGCCACGTCGCACGGTCAACAGCGCCGCATTCATACTGATCACCGGCGCACCGTGCACCACGGTCAATTCGAAAAATTCCCTTGTTTCATAGATCTCGACCGCATCCTGTTCCCAGGACTCCACCCACTGGTCAAGCAGATCGTAAGTCTGATGATGCTTGTGCCGCAGCACGACCGAATGCAGATCACAGCTCAACTCCCACGCCTCGTCACCGGGTGCCGCCGCAACGGCAACGATGTCGCCAAGGAGCTTGGTCCTCATTTGAGTCAGGGCAGCTCCTTGCTCGGACGAACAAATCTCCTCCTCACCGATCGGAGCGTACACGTCAACAACGAGAAACATGCCGCTGGACTCCGCTGGCCCCATCTTGATGCTTTTCCGCGCAGGATTCTTGCTCGCCCCCGATAGTGCTGCGTGAGACGTCGTATCGAGTCGGGACGATCGCTTGCAATTGGGCATTCGATAGACTCGTATTCCACGATCGTCGACGCCAACGGCAAACAGCTGATAACCGTCTGGAAGGCGGCTGGGTAAAACGCCGAACGCAAAATAGTTTGGTCCGGCCGGCAACTGGATCGGCGGAAGCTGCACCATTTCTCGCGGTTGCTCCGCCCGGACGGCAGGTCGGGTTTCGGGCGGTTTCGACTTCGTCCTGGCGGCATCCAGACGGCGACGATAACCGACGCTGTCGCGGCGAAGCTGCGGATCGGCAGGTTCCAGGTTAGCGATCGTCGATAGCGCCGCATCGATCTCGATCGGCGCGGACTCGGCCAACGACCGCGACACCGCGACGCGGCAATGATCTTCAGCCGCGATTCGGACTCGTTGATCGGGATAGGTTGTTGCTGTTTGCGACGAAAGCTGAGCAAAGGCCGCCCGATGATACTCACCAGCGGTATCGGCCATTCGCTGTAGCCATTGCAGCGTATCGTCATGACGGCCATCCTCGCCCATCCAGCGAACGGCGATCTCACACGCTCGCGACGCGTCATTTCCAGCCGGCCACTGGTCGCGCAGCAATTCGATCGCCCGGTCACGCTGGTCCAGTCGATCATTCAGGATGGTCGCGGCCGAAACGACAGCCCCCTTGTTGAGATGAATCTCAAAAGCGCACTCGAACATTTCGCGCGCCTTTTCTGCTTCGCCCGCGTTCAGCCAAACCTTTCCCGCCGCCTCAAATTGGTTCATCGACACCAACAGGCTACACGCCTCGGCATAGAAACCACCCTCGGCAAGACAATCGGCAGCCGACGGTTTGTCACGCAGCTTGTCGCGGTACAACACCGCCGCTTCGGCAAACTGCTTTCCTTGCCGTAAAGCCGACGCTGCCGCTCGCAGATCGCCAAGCAGATGCGCGAAAATGTAGGCCGCGCGTCGATACCTGCCGGCGGCGATTTCGCGATTGGCCTGCTGACGATACTTCTCTTGCAATTGCGCTTGCAACCGATAGTTGATCGACCAGAAATCGGCCGGACCGCTACCGCCGGATAGTCCGCCCAACGAAAAATCGGTCAACCGCGACAGCAGCTGTGAACCTGGAATCGCGAACCCACGAAATGCCTCGTTCATTCCGGAGACCGGGATTGCGTACTTGAGCGCTTCATCTGGGTTGGCCGACATCATGTTCAGCAGCTTCTGGATCTGCCGTTCCCGTTCGCCCTGCATCATCTTGGACATCGCCGCGGCCATCGGCGCCGTGATTTTTCCCATCACACTTCCAAGACCACCTCCACCGGCAACACCGCTGCCCGGCGATGCCGGCTGGGTCCTGCCGGGCGGTTGTTGCCGCTGCCGGGGCGATCGTTTCGACCGCTGGGCCATTCGATCCAGCTTTTTCAGCAGCCAGTTTTTGGCTCGCCGGCCGGCGCCCGTTTTCTCTTCTTCCTCACCGCGATCATCGACTTCCAGCAGAGACTTCGGTGGCAAACCGATTTCGTTGCCGATGTCTTGGAAAATCGATTCTGGCGTGGGCGGAACCAACATCGAAAGTTCCATCAACTGCCCTGGCGGCGACCAGGTCTCCGGCGGCGGCGACCAGACACCTTGCTCGGGCGATCGGTCATCGGGCACCAGCCAGTCGGCCGGCCGAATCTCATCATCCTCCGCAAATCCGATCAAGCCGATACTCGGTAACCAAACGCGAACCAGCGTGGAAACCGACGCGATCTCCGCCAACATCGCCGGAGCGATCTCTGGAACAAGCTTGGAAAACCAGGGAATCCATAGACCGCTGCCCGGAGCCGCCGGGCGCAATGCGATCGCTCCGGCCGGACACTGTACGACCGAAGCGGGATCGCGAGATATCCAAAACAGGCCGCTTGCGCGAACGTCGCTGCGGCTACGCGGCAATAGAAAGAAACGACCTTGCCGCAAGTGATCCTGGCCGGCAAAAGCAGCCAGTTGCTGAAGCAGTGGATCTTCCGCCGCGGCGGTACCATCAGCAAACACCGCAAACGCGGCGCAGCGGTGACTCCGAGTCTCTTGTGGCGCAGGCGCCAGCTTCAGTTCAATCGACTGCATTGCCTGACATACTCCTCGAGCCACGATACAACCTCATCGGGAACGCATCGCATCGCGTCATCGCCGGTGAAATAGGGATCGCCAAATCGAATTCCCCAACTGGCCCAACCACTGACATGCGGCTCGTGCAACACCAACGTCAGCTCCGTTCCGTCGTCGCCGCGGCGCAGATGCAACAGACCTCGCGAGTCAACAACGGCCCGATTGACACCGATCTGCACCGGCCTGAGCTTCCAACGTGTTGGACCAACGGGCGTGGAAGGATGCACGGATTGCCCCAAAACATGACGCGTTGTGATGGGCGGCTTGGAGCGGTAAAGCTGCAAACATCCGAATGTCTGGTTGCGGTGAATTCCCCAGTGACGTTCCCCTTTCATCACCAAGTGAAGGTGGTTGTGATAAAACGCGACGGCAATGATCCGAGTCAGCAGGTTGCGCGGTTGGACCAACCGATAGACGTCGGGGTCGTGGTCGGCCAACAACTGTTGCGGAGAACGAAGAACTTGCTCGGAGATCTGACGGGTTTCCAAATCGATTTTGTACCACGATCGCGAGGCAACGGTGGAGGACGAATTCCGCGAGCCAAGGTGATCCGACGAATCGTGGACGACGATGGTTCTTTGGTCGGCGCTGCGGTAGCCGACGACAGGCTTGCGCAGCCGCGGCGCAATCACTGGAACATCGGTGCGCAGCGTGTTAGCCGATGACGTTCCATCCAGCACGGCAAGTTCCACCAATCGATTGTCGACCAGTGCCAGCGCACCGCCCGGATCACGAAACGCCAGCGCCGCTCGGGATCGGGCGCCGAAAGGATCGGTCATTTCGTGCAGCACGATTTCGCCCGCTTGCTCAGCAAACCAACGCAAAACAAGCGAATCGCGTAACATCGGTCCGCCGATGTGCTGAACCCGGTTCTCGCAACGAGCCATGCACTCACCGGTCGCCCGGTCAAACAGTTCGATCCACCGCCCGACTCGAAACAGTGAACCTTGATCGAAAACATAGTCGGCCGCCCGCGAGCCGCCCGATTCCAGATGGTGACAATGAACTTGTCCGGCCACGGCGTCGGCTTCGATCAAAAAATGCTCTTCCTCTTGCGAACCGACCACCACCGCCAATCGGTGCCCGTCGATTTCGTGAGCGAGCACGTTGCGCGACGGAACGCGGTCGATGAGTTGGACGGCGCCGACTCCTTCGCGGTCGAACCACAACAACCGCTTGTCGCGGCTGATCGTGAACAGTCCCGGCGTGGTGGTCGCGGCAAACCACTTCCCGTCCAAGTGATCGGAAAACCGCAGCGGGCAGGGATCCAAATCCAAGAAAAGCGCCAGCGAAGAATCGGACGTCCGCAACCTGCGCGAACCAGCGGGTGGGCCAGTCGGCTGTTCAGCCTGCTGGCCAGCTTTCAACGAAATCGATTGCAGCGTTTCGTCGCCCAGCGGCGTGCGGCGCAAAACCGTGGCCGACGAATCCCTTTCGATACGCAGAATCAGGTAGCCCGGCGGCATCTTGTCGAGCGCCCCGCGAAAACGCTTGTCCGCATCGGTTGCCGCCGTGACCACCACGATCGGCGCAGCGAGGCTTTCGTCGTCCTCAACCGCTTGACTCATCCACTGCGCGATCGCATCGCCGGGATGTTCGTCCGGTTCCAAGCGTTCCAAATGCGAGATCACACCCTCGCGGCTAGAAAAATCCTCTTCCAACAGACGGTCACCCGCGACACTCATCAACCGCGCCGACGATTCGCCACGTTGTTCCTCCGACGCGGCAATCGCCAAGCCGATCGCCGCGATATTCAGCCGTGGGGTTCCCCAGGTACGAATGCCGCACTCCAGAAACACCGGTCGGTAATCGGGAGAAGGTCCCGGTGGCGTTTCGCGGCGCAGGTAAAGCGCCTGGCCACTGGCAATCCTGGCAAGCATCACCAACGGTTCTTGAGCCAGTTCGGTCATCAACAACCGTTCCGGGTCGCCGCGGTTGGTGACGTCCGAGACACCTCCAATCGGCAGGACGTCCGGATCGCTGGGGCGGCGGGGCAGCGACAACACGCTTGCCGCATCCATCGCGGCGCGGGCCACCGACGACCATTTGTCGTCCGCAAGAAGTTGGCGCAGGACCTGCTGAACGCGGTTTCGCGCGGGAAGTTCGATTGGCGCCGCCGCCGTCGGTTCGGACGCCACAAACGTGCGACGCCACCGCTGCAGCGAGTCGGCGTCGACCGGGTGATCAGCCATGTGCCGCAGCGCATCAAAGGCTTTTCGGGCACGGGCAACCGAACGAAAACCGGCAGCCATTTCCGACCAGCTCACCGCCCGATCGATCACCGGCACTTTCAAACATTCCAAGACCGCTGCCGCTTCCTCGTCGCGCGATTCCATCATCCAAGGCCGCATGGTACGCGTCACATACGACAGGATCGCGATCTGGCTGTCGGTACCGCGACGAAGTTCCTTGGGAAGTTCGCGAATGCGTGATAGCCAATTCGAAATACCTGCAACCGGCCCACCTAGATTTGGCCGCAACGATCGATGAGCTGCCTGGCACAGCGACGCGGTGCGAACCAAACCATGATCAGAGCTCCAACTGTCGTTGCAGGCATCCAGAACCAACAACAGCGAAGAGACGGGCGGCAGTCCTTCCAACTGCTCCAGCAGAGCCGTCAAAATCGGCTGCAACTGCGAATGAAACGCGGCGGTCGAAACGGCGTCAGGCAGTTCCGCCTTCCCGGTCCAAACAATCGCATCTCCACCATCCTCCCACTGCCACAAGTCGGCACAGGGCGGTCGAAGGTAATCCGGAATTCTGACAGCGACTCGAGCCATCACACTCACTTTCCCTCTCGCGCACAGGTGGTCGCCGCATCACCGGTCGTCGGCAGCGCCTGCCGGACACTTGCCCGCCGCATCGTCACAAGCACATCGTCGGCAACAATGCTCCAGACATGATTCGCTTGCCATACGAGCCACTGCCCGCCGGCGACTCCGAATACCCCGCACAGATCCGATGCGGAGATGGCGGGCGACCACCTCCAACCCGCTGGAATCAAAACGCTATCCATCGCCACCAGGTAGGTTGCTTCCACTGGCGGTAAAGGCGATCCGACGACGATCGCTTCGTTTTCCCGCATCGCCCATCTCAACCTTCGCAACCGCAACTCGCTGGCGCCGCTTGCCCATTCCTTCAGCCGCGGCAGCGAGATGATCGCGGCGGCCGGAGGCATCGGCTGTCCTCCGCGAACCAATCGCAGTTCCATTTTTTGGACGCTCGATACCGATCCCGCCATCGACGCTGGCGGCAACTGGATCGGCAAAACATCATCCAGTCGTCTCCAAACCAGGTTCGAATCGAGCCGATGCGAAGCGACCTGCCGGCCGTGTTGAATCAGCCAGTCGTCCTGCAGAACATAACGTCTGCCGGCGACGCAATCGGTCCGCACCGCGACATCGGGATCGGCGACATCAATTCGCAACCACAGTTGTCCGCAAGATTCTTCGGCAATCTGTGCGCCCACGCCGGTCAATTTGACAAGCTGGGACGGTGCCGCCTGCCGGTCCACCTGGATCACGATGGTCATGGCGTCACCCATCACGACGAACCGCTTTGTTGCTGGATCGTCTCGCGGGCGCGGAGGATTTTTTCGCGCAAGTGGTCTCGAGCCGCTTCCTCGGCAACCCATTCGACCCGCGCCGCAAGCAGCGAAAGCTGATCGGCTGCCGCCGGTGCGGCGGCGTCGGCAACGATCGTGTCGATCGCTTCGGCCAATCGCTGGGGATCGGCGCCCGAGGCGGCATCCGACAAAGGATGCCGCTGCGGCTGTTCCGCTTTCAGATCATCGGCGAACTCTTCGGTCACCGCCGCCACGTGGGCCGCAAGCATTTCGGTCTGTGCCGGCGCGTCCCAGATGTATCGAATGATCCACAGATCCGAAACGTCGGCAACCATTCGCCCACACAAAACCGCGCTAGCAGCCACCACGCGTTGCAAACGGACCGCGCGACGATCGCTCAGCGGCATCCCCGCCTCACGAAGCCGCTTGATCAACTGCAAGTAGGCTGGTCGCACCCGTTGCAAATCGACCTGGCTGGTATAGCGGGCAAGGTTTTTGACGTCGTCGATTTGTATCTTCACTTCGATGGGCTCTTTGCTCTCCCGCTTCCATCCCGCGTCCAAGACAGCGGGCAGCCCGTCGCCATCGACGTTGTCACACAGGACTCGCAATAAAAACCGGTCGAACAGAGCATCCAACGCGTCGTCGTCGGGCAATCGATTGCTCGCGCCCACCGCCAACAACATCGGCAGCGAAACGGTTTGTCGACCGCGCCGAAAAACCCGTTCGTTCAGGGCCAACAACAAGCTATTGAGGATCGCGCTGTTGGCGTTCAGCAATTCGTCCAAGAACACGAAGTCGGCTTCCGGCAACATCCCTTCGGTATTGGTGACCAAATCGCCCTCTTTGAGCCGGCGGAGGTCGAAGGGGCCAAACAATTCGCTCGGTTCGGTAAACCGCGTCAACAGGTAATCGAACGATCTTCCCGACAGGCGGGCGGCAAGTTCTTGAACCAGCGCACTTTTTCCCGTCCCTGGCGGCCCCAACAAAAACGCGTTTTCACCTGCGGCCAGCGCAACGCCCAGCACTTCGACGATCTCGTCCTTGCCCACCAGCGTCTGCTTGATCGGTTCCAGGACGTCGCTGCGCAATCGCGCTGCCAGGGAAGCCAGTTCTGACCTCGCCCCGGCGGGCTGATCAGGATTGATGGGAGTCAAATTCATTCGCCTTGCCTAGAAATACCGAGCTCAGGGTGCGCCCCGGCCACTTTGGCGATCCAGCGCGTCATTGTTTCCGAAGTGGCTCGCCCAGTGTCTTGTCGCATCATCACCCGATCCACATAGATCGCTCGCAAGCATTCATCGCCCGTCACGACACCGATATTCTGCTGCGGGTTCTCGATGTCGGTGCCGACACAAGCCAGCGGCCATGGTGCCAACAGCCGCCGGAGTTCTTCGTGCAACGGATCGGAGGGGGCGATTTTTTGCGAGCGATCGATGAGATGATGGCCGAGGCGAAAAACCAAATCGACCGACCAATGGTGGGAAACAACTAGCGCATCCGGTGCTTTCGACTCGATCCAAGTGGGAAGCTTCACATCGGTTTCTGCCCGATCGACTAACATCCCGGCTCCCCAGGCAAAAGCTTTGGCGGCCCAAAGGGCTGCTGCGACGCTGAACACCGGTGTTTGATGTGGCGCCTCCAGACCAGCAAACTTTTCCGCATCCAACAAGATTTTCGCGGCCTCGGCCTGATCGGCTTCTGTGGCCTCCTGTCGATGCAAATCACCACGTGTGATCGCGCGGCCTTCTTGCAGCAGCTGATCGGTGAAATCTGCTAGCGGTGTCTCTTGCGAATCGCTTGTCATCCAGCTTGATTCAACCTCGTGGGGCCGCTTTGTCCCAAGTTCGAGTTTTGCACTTTGGAGTGCTTCGACTTGTCGGAGCTTTCCCTTATTTACGCCTTCATCAACAATGCGGGCAAATTGTTTGACAGGTAAAGTGGGTAAGGGAACGTAAAAAATGTCGTCCGTATGTAAAAGAAAGCGGTGACAAGTCACCACACTCCAAAAAAGTGCAAAAGTCGAACTAAGTCGGCGATGCTGGAATTCTACCCGCTACATCTGGAACTTCCATTTGCCATTGCCGACTCGTCGCCCTCCGACCAGTCGCCCTCCGACCAGTCGCCTCCCAGCCCGCTCATTTCAACGTAGAGCATCAAAAAGTCCGAGGCAAATCGATGCGAAGACAATCGGCGATCACCAACCTTCATCCGAACTGGACACCATGGCGATGACAGTTATCGTTGACACCCGAAACCACCGTTGATCCAAACCAAGGGGGAACAGAAAGCATGCGATTTCTTTGCTTTAGCGATCTGCATCGAGACAAGGAAGCAGCCCAGCGGCTGGTTTCCGCCGCCGGGGATGTGGATGTTGTCATCGGAGCCGGTGATTTTGCAATCCGTCGCGGCGGACTGCCCGATACGCTCGATATTCTGGCCGCCATCGAAAAGCCGGCCGTCCTGGTACCCGGCAACGGAGAGTCGGCAGAGGAGCTTGCCGAAGCGGTAGCAGGTTGGCCGTCGGCAAACGTCTTGCACGGAAGTGGCTGTGAGCTAGACGGGATTGCGTTCTGGGGAGTCGGCGGCGGAATTCCCGTCACGCCGTTTGGCGATTGGAGTTACGACTTTGACGAAGACCAGGCGGTCGACTTGCTGTCAGGTTGTCCGGACGAAGCGGTGCTTGTCGTTCATTCACCACCCATCGATACGGTCGATCACGACGGGGCCGGAAAAATTCGCGGCAGCCAGGCCATTCGCACGGCGGTCGAAACCAAGCAGCCGAAGCTGGTGGTCTGCGGACACATCCACAGCGACTGGGAAAAACAAATGACCCTCGGCCCCAGCCGAATTGTCAATGCCGGGCCAAGAGGAGTCGTTGTGGAAGTGTGAAGGAAGACTCGCTACGCTGCTTTTGCCGCCGGCTGGTTGGCGGGTTTGATGGCGTCCAGAAAGAGCGAGGTGTAGGCGTACCGCTTTTCTACGTTCCGTTGATCAAACAACAGACTACGGCGCACCAATCCACGCGAGACGTCCCAGGCGGCGCAATGGAACTGGCCTTCGGTATCGAAGTATTCGATCAGCCGCACGTCAAAACCGGCGGCCCGAAAGATCTCGCTAAAAGTCTGATGGTTGTAGAGCACCTTGTGGTCATCGGCGCCGATGCCCGTGCCGCCGGGGCGGACTTTGTCGATGTAATCGGGCGAGGGATGGTTGCCGTCGGGCACCGCCACTCGCAGGTAACCGCCTGGCTCCAAGAATTGAAAACAGGTTCGCGCGGCAATCCGCCCCTCTTCTTCGGTCAAATGTTCCCAAACATGTTCGGCCAGGATTCCCTGAACCGTTGACGGTTGGAAATAGGTCGCCCAGGTTTCGGGTTGCAAAAGGTCGACCAAACACTGCTCGGTCGGAATCCAACCCTCCATGTCGGTGCCGCCGGCGCCGACGATCAAACGCAGTTGGTCGGCGGTCGCCACGCGATCACGCAGCTCCCTGGCCATCAACAGGCGTCGAAATGGCTTGCGCAACAATTGGGTCAGAAAACGCACCGGCTCCATCCTTTCATCAGCGGTCGTGCAGACAAGCGGGATGTACCGGAGGTGCAAGCCAAGAGTCAAGGGAAGCGTGCCGGGCGGTCTCGCTTGTTTCGCACCGAAGGTGCAGTCATATGCTTAGGATTTGTTCGGAAACAACTTCGTTGTTTGAATGACACCACTTGCAAAATCACTCTCCCTCCGGGAGGGTCGGACGCGGTAGCGGTCGGGGAGGGCATTGGTGTGCGAACCCTCTCCGGGCTCGAGAGCCCGACTCGCCCGACTCTCCCAGAGGGCCCAGAGGGAGAGTGTTGTCAAATGACGAAGTTACTTCCAAACAATTCCTCAGCCTTTGGCCCGAAGAACTGGGCCAGATCGCCTACGACGAAACCAATGGTGGTGAAACTTTGTCCACTGAGACATTCGATTCGTGAATCTTCCCGTTAAACCCGTTGATATCCCTATCTCCTTTACCTACTATCGACCCAACGGTTTACCTATTTTTGCAGGCGATCTCGCCGCACGCTGTACGAAGAAACAGCGCTTTTCTGCCGAGGATCACGATGAGACAACTCTTGACGACGCTGCTCCTTGCCACCTCGGCAATGGGGGTGGTTCACGCTCAAAGTCCCGCCAACCAGGTGGTGATTACCCAATGCGTGCTTCCCACGCAGCCTGGCGAGTTCAAAGCACGCGTGGTGATGCCCTTTCAAAGCGGTGTGACGGCAGTTCCGAACAGCCGAGTGACGCTGCACGGTCAGAAAGGTGCCATCCATCACGGCATGACGAACATTCACGGTGACGTGACCCTTTCGGATGTGGCCCCCGGTGTCTATGCGATGACTGCGAAGGCCGATGGTGTTTTTGCCTGCTACTCCATGCACGTTTTGCAACCGGGCGGAGACCAGAAGTGCCCCGACAAGGCAGAGATCGCTTGTGCGTTGGTCAACGCCAGGCAATTCGAGACGATCGTGATGCCCTACGTCGCCTCGCACCACAGCCGTGATGAATTGACCACCAGTGACGGCGTTTTGGTCAAGCACATGGATCGCCTTCAAAAGGCGGCCGATCCAGTGGTTCTTTCCAGCGGCCGAGTGGTTGGACATCTCAGTTCGGCGACGAACGAAGCGGCCGAGCAGATGAATGTTTTCCTGTTCAAAAACCGCAAGGTCATCGGTCGGGCAATCAGTAACCAAAAGGGACGATTTGAATTCGAAGACTTGCAGCCAGGCGTTTATTCGCTGGTTGCCGTCGGTCCTCATGGGTTGGCGGCCGTGGGGTTCGAGCTTGTTGAACAAGTGGCTGGAACCGCACGAGTCGACCGCCGCGGCCCCAACTTCGTCTCTCTGCTTCAGCAACCGCCGGTCGACGCGACGCTCGATCTGGAAGTGATTCCGATGACCGAGGAAGAAATTGAAGAGGTCATCGGTGTCGAGGAGATGGAAGAGGAGGAAGAAGATGACGACGATCCGCTGGTGATGTTCGATGACCTCGGAAACCCGCTGGCCACGGGCGACGTTCCACTGGACGGCGTCGGAGCACCCTTTGCTGGTGGCGGCGGCGGTGGTTTCGTTGGCGGCGGCGGTGGCGGCGGTTTCGCCGGAGGCGGAGGCGGCAGCGGAGGACTGGGCAGCTCAGCTGGAATTGCGGCGATCGCCGGAGTTGCCGCAGCGGTCAGCAATGACAGCGATGATCTCTTCGTTCCTCAAGCGGCCAGCAACGTCGTTCCCGGCCCCGTGGCCAACTAGAAATTTTGTCGGCGTGCTCTCCGAGCTCGCAACGAAGTCCCATACCGAGCGAGTTCGGAGAGCTCGCCGACAGTCTTGGCGACTTTCGCTACTCCTTCCATGCCGCGGCGTTGTGTCGCGGCTTTTTTTGTGCGCTTCGCTCCTTCCCGCCAGTCCAGCGCCACCCTGCGTCGCCAAAGATTCCAATCGTGATATCATGATGCGAACGCGTTCCCTTCGGAATCTTGACGATTTCGATGCCGGCAAAGCCCTTTCATCAGCAACCTAGGTAGAAACAGATCATGAGCACGGTCGACAGTCCCCTCGGAGAAGATGTCGCCAAACAGGCCGCCGAGGCGCGGCAGCGTCTGGACGAGCACACGTTGAAAACCGTCCATTGGCACTTCAGCGAGGAGACCGGCAGCCCATTTTGGCTCGAAAAAAAACAGGAGCTGAATTTCGATCCGTTGACCGACGTGAAGTGTTTCGATGATTTGAAGAAGTTTCCGTTGTTTGAGGACGAGTGGCTTCGGGGCGGCCCGGTTCGCCGCTGGGTGCCGAAAGGACACGCCGGAAAGCCGACTTACGTTTTCGAAACGGGTGGAACGACCGGTATCCCCAAAAGCCGCGTGGTGATCGAAGACCACTGGAAGGACTACGAGTTGTTCAGTGAAACGCTGCCCGACCAGTATTTTCCCCAGGGCTCCAACTGGCTGATGCTCGGCCCCAGTGGGCCGCGGCGACTTCGGCTGGCAGTGGAACATCTGGCGCAGCATCGCGGCGGAATCTGTTTCTGCATCGACCTCGATCCGCGCTGGGTCGTCAAGCTGATCAAGAAAGGGTGGATGGAACACTTGGAAGAGTACAAAAAGCACTGCATCGATCAGGCGATCACGGTGTTGACCGCCGGACACGATATCAAGTGCATGTTCGGCACGCCGAAGTTGATTGAATCGCTTGGCGAAGCGTTGGAGGAACGCGGTACCAGTTTGGCCGAGGTGGGAATCACCGGCATTTTCTCCGGCGGTACCGAGTTCACCCCGCAGTGGACTCGATTTTGTGTCGAAGAGCTGTTGGGCGGACCGCCCGAGGAAGGCGGTGTTTACATGACACCGACCTACGGAAACACACTGATGGGGCTGGCATGCAGCAAGCCGATCAGCGCCGCCGACGGCTACAAAATCAGTTACTACGCTCCGCAGCCCCGCGCGGCGACCGAGGTGGTTCAGTTTGACGACTACAACCAAGTGGTCGGTTATGGCGAAACAGGACGAGTAAAACTCTACACGTTGACCGACGAGTTCTTCGTGCCGGGATTCATGGAACGAGACGAAGGCGAACGCGAAGCCCCGTTTGAAATGTATCCCTGGGATGGCGTCAGTGGTGTTCGCCCATTCCACGAATTGGCAAGTGCCACCACTGTCGGCGTCTACTAGCCGAACCGCTAACCACCCGAAACAAAGCCCCCTCTTTCTCACCGAATTCCATTCCATCCAATTCATGATCACTCTCAGTCCGCTGCGTTGGGGAAAGCCCTACGAATCTCTTGACCTCAATGACGTTGTCCACTTTGACACCGGACAGCCAATCGCCCGGATCGGCACGGTCGGCGGCGGCATCGTCGGCCGCGACATGCGAAAAGCCCAACAGGCGCGTGACGCCTTGTTGCAGTTGTCGATCGATGACTTGATCAGCCGGTGCAAACAAGCCGCGGTGTTGTTCGAGTCGGCGGAATTGAAGGTTGGCGATTCGACTCAATCGGTCGACGATTTCGTTCATCAGCAATCGGCCAGCACCGGTTTGCCCGAACACATGTGCCGATCGAACATGTCCAAGAACAGCTTTGTGCTCAGCAACATCGATCAGATTCTGGATTGTCTGACGCGCGGCCTCGATCTGTCGATTCTCTCGCGCGGTTTTGGCGAGGAGGGCCGCGGAGTGATTGTCAGCTACCAGGCTCAAACACCGATTCTGGGCGCGGTTTTGCCCAACAATTCGCCCGGTGTTCATACGCTGTGGCTGCCGGCCGTTCCCCTGCAAATCGGTTTGGCGCTCAAACCGGGTTCCCAAGAACCATGGACGCCCTATCGAATGGTTTCCGCCTTCATCGAAGCGGGGATTCCCGCCGAAGCGTTCGGGTTGTATCCGGGCGGACACGATGCCGGCGGTGCGATCATGACCAAGACATCACGAAGCATGATCTTCGGTAGCGCCGAAACGGTGGCTCAACACGCCGGCAATCCCAAAGTCCAAGCGCACGGCCCCGGGTTTTCCAAGATCCTGATCGGCGATGATGTGGTTGACGATTGGGAAGACTACCTTGATCTGATGGTAGAAAGCGTCCTCAGCAACTCCGGCCGCAGCTGCATCAATTGCAGCGGGATTTGGGCCAGTCGAAACACCCGCGAGATCGCTGCCGCCATCGCTCAGCGGATCGGTCCAGTCGACGTGACACCGCCCACCGACCCCCAGGCCCAACTGGCCGCCTTCACCGTTCCCGCGATGGCAACCGGCACCCACGCCATGGTTCAACAAGACCTGGCTGAATCGGGCGTGACCGATTTGACGGCCGAGTTCGGTGAAAAGCTGATAGAACGTCAGCACTGCGCCTACCTGCGGCCGATGGTTGTTCACGCCGACTCGCCCGACCGCGCGGTCGCAGCCAAAGAGTACATGTTCCCGTTCGTCAGTGTGGTCGAGTGCCCGCAGCAAGAAATGCTGCGCCGCATCGGCCCGACGCTGGTTGGCACGGTGTTGACCCAGGACCAATCGCTGATCGATGCCGCCGGCGCGTGTGTGGAGATCGATCGATTGAACATCGGGCCGATTCCCACCAATCGACTCAACTGGTTGCAGCCTCACGAAGGCAACATCATCGACTTCCTGTTCCGCTCCAGGGCCTACCAGATCGCCGACACACCAGTCGCGGCGACGGCGTAGGTAGGTAGCGAAACTCTCTCTGTCGGCCAGTTCTCCGCTCCTGGCTACGCGATGCGATTTCGGAGAAATCGCCGACGATGCCTCTTCCCGTGCTCTACTCCTCTTTCTCCCCTTCCTTTTCCTCTTCTTCTTTCTCCTCCGCTTTCGGCTCCGGCTCGCCAAGCAACTCTTGCAGCAACCGATCCAGCTCTCGGCCTCGGGCGGCCAGCGAGACGACTTTGCCTTCCTGGTCCACCAGGATCGCGGTCGGGATGGCGGAGATGCCGTAGTGACTGGCGAGCGGATTGTCCCATCCGCGTTCCTCTTCGTTCTCGCTGATCAAGTTGACCCAGGTGATCTCTTCTCGATCCACACATTTCTCGAACGCCGCCACCGTCCGATCCATGTTCACGCCCACGATCTCAAAGCCTTTTTCGCCGTACGCTTCGAGATTTCGCTTCATATTCGGTAGTTCGCCCAAGCAGGGTCCGCACCAACTGGCCCAAAAATCGACCAACACCACCTTGCCCCGATAGGCTCCCCAATCGAAGTCTTCGCCATCAGAAGTCTGTCCCATCACTTCCATGAAATTGCCGGGCAAGCGTAATCGCCGCGCTGCTCCGACCATCTTCTCTGCCCGCTCCCTGAGCATCGACTCTTCCGACTGGGCCATCCAAGTCGACATTTCCTCGTACAACTGGGCAGCGATCTCGGTGTTTTCCGAGTAGCCGATCGAACGGGCCAAACCAGCAGCCAGCAAGTAACCTTCCCGATCAAGATTGTCGCCGATCAAACCACGCAGTTCGGCGACCAATTCCTTCTGAACTTCGGCCGAAGCGGAGGAGGCGTCGCCGATCTTTGTCTTGAATCCTTCCACCACCGCAATCCGTGCGATCTCGGGACGCGGATCGTCCTTCAACTCTTCAATCAACGCTTTCATCTCATTGCGCGAATTACGATCGAAACGGGTCAGAAACCCCAACGCTCCGACCTGTTCTTTGATGGCCCGCGTATCATCTTCGTCACTGACATCTTCCAGATCGCGAATGGCGGCTGCGCCGGCGACCACCGCTTTCTGCGACTTCATCACCGATTGCAATGTTCGACCGCGAAGCGACTTGACGCGCTGAATGAAACCAAACAGTTCCTCGGCATCGGCCCCTTCGGGAACGGCAAACGGATCTTTTTCCTCTTCTTCTTTTTCTTTGGACGAATCCGCCTTTTGCGAATCATCTGAATCAGCTTTCGCTACCGGTTTGTCTTTGTCGGCTTCCTGAGCCCAACCATTGGCGCTCCAAGTGACGAAAAACATGGAAACGACAACGACCGTCCACTTCCTCCGACGCAGATCGAGGGCGAGTCTGATGAACATTGACAAACCTTTGCAAAGAGCAGTGAGTTGAGCCTTCCGGGGAGCGCGATCTTTCGCGCAGCAACACCGCAATTTAGCAGCCGCCCGGTGGAGTATCAAACGGGCACCCACCTTGGAAAGGAGTCTCGTGTGGAACGCACCGAAGGTGCATTCGTTTGTCTAGCCCAGGGCGAGGTATTGCGAGCTTGGCGAGCAACGCCGCTGCCCTGGGGTCACTGGGGCAACCCGATCCCCGCTCCCCGCGAGCATGGCGGCAAAGCCGCCATGCTCGCGGGGAGCGGGGAGACGAGAGGCGATCGCTCACCCAGGGTAGCGTCAACGTTCGTAAAACTCACGTTGCCTCACCCTGGGCTAAGCAAAGTGCTGGGCCTTTGGCCCAAAAAAGGCCTGCACCGCCGGACACTCCACCTGTCGAACGAGCGTGTAGGACGTCCAGCAAACCCGCCGGCACAACCCATCCGGTTAGCGCGAACGTCGCTTTCGACGAGCATTCGCACTCACCACTCCCACCATCGCCAGAGACAGCCAAACGATCACCGAGGCGGGTTCCGGAACGGGTGCATTGCCTGGCACGGTGATCGGCTCGCTCAATGCAAACAGCCCGTGATCGTTCTGCGTCGGGCTGAAGGGTTCTTCTTCCATCCAGCGGGGGCCAGTACGAATCGTCGATCCGACGTAGACCAGCGGTGATCCAAGCGTACGATGAGCGCTCACCGTGATGTACGGCAGGCCGTTGGCGAACGAGCCGGTCCAGATGGTGATCGTGCTGGTGGCGGTATGAAGCCTTTCCACGCCATCCTGGTCGACGTTCAACTCGTTTTCGATCGAACCATCCCAAAGATCTGCAAAACCGGTGGCGATTCGGGTGGTAAAGTCGACCAGGAAAACGGGTGCCGATACCGGAGCGTTGTCGCGTGCCGCCACCGTATCGGTCGAAGCAAGCGCCTTCCAAGTGAGCCCCAAACTGCCGGTGACCGATCCCGCATCGGCTTCGGCTTGGACAAAGTCGTTGTAGAAATCAATGTCCGAACTCAACGCGTTGGCGATGTCGTTTTTCGTGACAAACGCCAAGTGAAATTGGTCTCCCGGATTCAATCCGGGCGGGATGATGATTCCCGCGGTCGCAACCGAAGCGGACGCGCTGATGATTGTCAGCGCCAACAAAACCGTTCGAAGCACTCGTTGCATGGTCTCTTCCGTCAAATGTTGATCTTCAAAAGTGGGTGTCTCGATCTCCCAATTATCACGCTTTCGAAAGCTCTTCGGAATGGCTTTTTTGAGACAAATTTCTGCTAAGCCAAGATGACGACACATTGCCGGACAGAATGACGACAACGCCGCGTCTTCCGAATCAATTGCGCAGCTAGGAACCCGCTTTGTAGATCGCCGGGTTCAGTGACGGATCGTTGTACATCTTCATCTGCCGATACGTTTTGTGCTGTTTTTTGCCGGCAAAGATGTCGTCAAGCAATTCTTGCAACGAACGAGACAAATCGGCATGCTGCTGCTGGCACAACGAGATGCGGTCGGCGACCATCTGCTTGTGCCCGGCGTCGGCGTCGGCCCGTTCTTGTTGTTCGCGATAGTGATACAAACGCAGCGACATGATCGACAGCCTGTCAATCGCGCTGCCGGGTGTTTCGGTGTTGATCGGCGCATCGGCCGCCGCCACCACGCCCGCCTGGTGCAGCTTGTCGGTCAACGCATCATCAACCTTTTCGATCATGTCGTTACGCTGCTGGTTCAGCTTGTCGATCGCCCGCTTCACGTTGGCGATTTCTTCATCGGTTGCCGACGGACTTCGGGCAACGTCCTCTTCATGCCACAGCCGATAGTTGAACTCGTGTTGTTGGCAGACCAGTTGCTTGAACCCTTCATGGTCATTGGCAATCGGCTGTCGGTGCCACAGATCGACCGAATCGATCTGCAGTTGCGTGATCTCGCTAACCGGGGGAATCGCGGTAACCGCCGACATGATCCAACTCCATTTTGGGTAGGTCGCGGGTGCTGATCAGCACCGCAAAGTTGTAGGGCTGTTGCGCCGAAGGATGAATCCTTCCCTCACGACACTTCCTTTTCGTCGATCCAGTTCATCATCTTGCGCAGTCCGAGTCCGATCTGTTCGACACCGTGCAGCCGTTCGCGGCGTCGAGTGGCCTTGAAGAAGGGTGCGCCGGCGCGGTTTTCGGAAATCCATCGACGAGCAAACTCGCCACACTGGATTTCGTGAAGGATCCGTTTCATTTCGGCCTTGGTCTGGTCGGTGATGATCCGCGGTCCGCTGACATAGTCGCCATATTCCGCAGTGTTGCTGATGCTGTAGCGCATGTAGCTGAGGCCACCTTCGTACAACAGGTCAACGATCAGCTTCAGTTCGTGCATGCACTCAAAGTAAGCCATTTCCGGCTGATACCCCGCCTCGACCAGCGTTTCGAAACCGGCCTTGACCAGTTCGCTGACACCTCCGCAAAGCACAACCTGTTCGCCGAACAAATCCGTTTCCGTTTCTTCGGCAAAGGTCGTTTCGATCACACCGCCGCGCGTGCCGCCGATTCCTTTGGCATAAGCCAGTCCGATTTGCTTGGTCGATTCGGCCGCACCGTCGCCCATCGCGATCAAGCAGGGAACACCGCCCCCTTTTTCGTACTCGCTGCGAACGAGATGACCGGGACCCTTGGGAGCCACCAACAGCGCATCGATCCCCGTGGGCGGTTCGATCTGGCCGAAGTGGATATTGAACCCGTGAGAACACATCAACACATTGCCGGGCGACAGATTGTCACGAATCTCGTTGCGATAAATATCGGCTTGGACCTCATCGGGCAACAACACGTTGACCACATCCGCGGCGGCAGTCGCCTCGGCAATCGATTGAGGCTGGAATCCGTGTGACACCGCCAAATCGTAGTTCGCGGAACCGGCACGTTGGCCAATCACGACGTCACAACCACTATCTTTCAAGTTCTGTGCCTGCGCGTGACCTTGCGAGCCATAACCAAGAATCGCGACCTTCTTTCCTTTCAAGTGAGAGAGATCAGCGTCGTTCTCGTAGTAAATCGTAGCGGCCATGGAATCAATGTCTTTCGGTCAAAAAGGGAATGAGCCGACAGCAGCAGCGCCACGGCCCTTTGGGTTTGGGCAATCAATGGAAGGACGAAAAACCGATCGACGCGATGGTCGCCGGCCTGGTTATCTGCCGCCTCTGCAACGTCAGGACGCCGCTCGGGCGTCGCCATCGCTGCTGGCGGCAACGGCTGAAGCACTACGGACCATGGCGATTCTGCCGGTACGAACCAGTTCGGTGATTCCGTAGGGACGCATTCTTTCGATGAACGCTTGCACTTTATTTTCGCGGCCGCTGATTTCCACCATGACCTCCTCCGGACCGACATCCACGATGCGACCCCGAAAGATCTCCACCAGCTCGCGTATCTCGCTGCGCGAATTTCCAGCAGGTGCTTTGACTTTCATCAACAACAAATCACGCTCGACAAAATCCCGGCTGCTGACGTCCAGAACGCGCACCACGGTGACAATCTTTTCAAGCTGTTTGCCGACCTGCTCCAAGACACTGTCGTCCCCTACCACGACAAACGTCATGCGCGACAGGTGTGGGTTTTCGGTTTCACCGACTGCTAACGAGTCGATGTTGAATCCTCGCGAGGCGAGCATCCCGGAGATGTGAGCAAGCACACCGGGAACGTTCTGCACCAGGGCGGAAAGAACGTGTCGCTGGCTGGGGTTTGGCATCAGAGAAACTGGCGGAAAATCAGATTTGGGGTTGGTACAACAGACGAAGCGAAGCATGATAATTTTGGGACCGAAATCCAACAAGGTGCGTGGTTTCGGAGAACTGGCTGACCGTCGGCGATTTCGCCGAAATCGCTACGAGCCACAGGAACGGGCCGACGCCGGCATTTCTGTTGTGGAAGCGAGGGTGGCTGGCGAGGTTCGCGCCCTCTTCCTTCCCCCATTCCGATGCCCCCTTTCCCCTTTCCCCCCGCACATCCGCGATGTCCGCCTTTCGCATCGAATTGCCCGCCTATCGAGGTCCACTGGACCTGCTGCTGTACCTGGTGCGGCGGCATGAGGTGAATCTGACCGAGATGTCGCTGGCGAAAGTGGTCGACCAGTACGCCGATTACATCGAGGTACTGAAGGAGCTGGACTTGGGTGACGTGGGAGATTTCATCGATCTGGCCAGCACGCTGGTCGAATTGAAGAGCCAGGCGGTGCTTCCGAAGGTGGTCGATCCGGCCGACGAGGAAGAAATCACCGATCCTCAGGAGGAACTGGTCGAACGGCTGCTGCAGTACCGGGAAATCCGTGATGCGGCCGCAGTGCTGGAGGAGATGGGCAATCGCTGGCAACAACGTTACCAGCGGATGTCCGATGATCTTCCCAAACGGCGAGTCGACTTGGGCGATCAGCCGATTGCCGATTTGGAGATCTGGGATTTGGTCAGCGCTTTTGGCCGAATCATGCGAGAAGCCGCCGGTCCGCCGCAAACCGAGGTGATCTACGACGATACGCCGATTCATGTTTACATGCAGCGGATCCACAACCGGTTGGGCCAATTCGATCGGTTCCCACTACTCGACCTGATCGAAGGGGGCATCCACAAGTCGTCGTTGATCGGCTGGTTCCTGGCAACGCTGGAACTGACCCGGCATCATGGCGCGGTGGTCGAACAGGATTCGCACGGAGACATCTACGTGGTCCGCTCCGCGAACTATTCTGACGAATTGAGCGTCAACGAAGTGGATAACTACGGCGCCGAAGAACTTGAGGCAAGCAACATGCCCGGCCGGCCACGGTAGCAAGCCGCCGTCTTGTCGGTTAGCTTTTCGGCCTCGCATCGGCTGCGGGAAAAAGAGGGTATTGGTGGATCACGATGATCGAAAACGTCCCCGTTCTGTCTCATCATCACGACGGTCTGACGATCGAGGGCTATTCGCGCGCCGCGGTCCAGACTTGCTGGCGAGTCAACGAGTTGAAGTTGCTGTTTGACGTCGGTGTCCAGCCTTGGGATTTCATGGGCACCTCGACCATGTTCATCTCTCATGCCCACCTGGACCACATCGCCGGCCTGCCCGCCTACGTTTCGCGGCGGCGGATGATGAAGATGGATCCGCCGGTGATCTATTTGCCCGATTCGGCGGTCGATACCGCCTGGGACATGCTGCAGATGTTTCGCCGCCTGGACCGTGGCGCGATGCCGTGTGAATTGATCGGGCTGCTGCCAGGTGACCAAACCGATATCAGCCGCGAATACGTGGTCACCGCCCTTCCCACCCGACATACGATCGATTCGGTCGGTTTTGTCGTGCACCAGCGGCGACATAAACTGAAAGAAGAGTTCCAGGGACTGTCGGGCGATCAGATTCGCGATTTGAAAATGTCGGGAACCGAAGTGACCCACGAAATTCGCGTTCCAGTTTTTGCCTACACCGGCGACACCTCCCCGCCGGGACTCGATGAGAACCCGGTGTTTTACGAGTCCAAGATCCTGATCAGCGAACTGACGTTTGTCGCGCCCGAACATCGCAAAGAAAAGATTCACAAACATGGTCACATGCATGTCGACGATTACCGCAAGCGTGCCGATCGCTTCAAAAATGAATTGGTCATCGCCGCGCACCTGAGCACGCGGTACAACGATAACCAGGTCAAGCGATTTGTCGCCAAGGCGCTGCCGAACATGCTGGATGGCCGATTGAAGCTTTGGTTGTGAGCTGCGACGCATCACGTTCTGTGCCGCCGGGCGGTTGGCCGCGTCCGCGAGCCGCCTACGTTCACGTCCCGTTTTGCCGGCATCGATGCGGGTACTGCAATTTCGCCGTCGTGTCGGGTCGCGATGATCTTGCCGACCGGTTTCTCCGCGCCATCGACGTCGAACTCCGCGACCTCGGTCGGCCGCCGGTCGATACGCTGTTCATCGGCGGCGGCACACCGACGCACTTGCCCGCCGATCGCCTACGACAGCTGCTTGATTGTGTTAGCGATCGCCTGGATCTGGCGTCCGATTGCGAATGGAGCGTCGAAGCGAACCCGGAGGACATCAATGATGAAAAGCTCGCCTTGCTGACCTCAGCCGGCGTCAATCGGATCAGCCTGGGTGTGCAATCGTTCGACGACAGAAAACTGAAAATGTTGGAAAGAGGACACAGCGGCGACGGCGCGGCCGACGTGATTAGCAAAGTTGCCGCCTCGATCGAAAACCTCTCGATCGACCTGATCTTTGCCGCTCCCGGTGAAAGCTTGGACGATTGGCGTAGCGATCTGCAGCGAGCGATCTCTCTGCCAGTGGCTCACCTGTCGACCTACGCGCTGACCTTTGAAAAAGGGACGCAGTTCTGGAATCGTCGTCGTCGCGGACAGCTTCAAGGGGCCACCGAGTCGCTGGAGGTCGAAATGTACAAGCTGACTCGGGCGATGGTTTCCTCGGCAGGTTGGAACCACTACGAGATCTCCAATTTTGCTCGCGACCCATTTCGGTGCCGTCACAATCTGGCCTATTGGCAAGGGCGAGGCTGGTTTGCCGCCGGACCGGGGGCGGCAAGGTTTGTCGATGGTCGTCGCGAAGTGAACCATCGCAGCACGACCACCTATTTGAAACGCATCGAATCGGGGCAAACGCCGACGGCGGAATCCGAGAGTATCTCGACCGAGCAATACGCGCGGGAACGAGCCGCTTTTGGCGTCCGCATGATCGATGGCATCGATCTCGATCTGCTGGCCGAAGAAACCGGAATCGATCTGCAGCGCCGATGCACCGCCGAGATCGAGACGGCAGTGAGAAACGGCTGGATCGAAATCGCTGGAGGCCGCGTGAAACTGACCGAACGAGGGATCCTGTTTGCCGATTCGGTGGCGGCCGAGTTTTTGGGGTAAGCCGACACTGGGACAAACCGGTCTGCCCTGTCAAACTTTTCCGATTGCGCAATTCGATTCAACTTTGCCGATTAGGGTGCCGATATCGGTTCTGTCTACCCTCCTTTCGGTTCCACAGGATCTCGATCATGGCTGTTGTATCTTGGATTGTTCGGGGCTCCTGCGCGGCGGCTGCCCTGCTGCTGATCGGCATGACCGGTTGCGTGGGACCGATGGCATGCGGACCTACTGGCGATTGCGGACCGATCGCCTTCTCGTCCTGCGACGGCTGCGGCGAGTGCGAAGGTTGCGGTGAACTGTATGTGGACCCCTGGTTCAATCATCCCGCAGACGTTTGTGACCCGTGTGATCGATGCGGCAACTACAACGGGCAGTCTTGCGGCAAATGCCGCTCGATCTTCTCCGGAGTAGCGAGCCTGTGGGGCTACCGGTGTGGTGATGAATGCTGCGGCTGCGGCGACACCTCTTGCGGCGGCTGTGACCATGCCGCGGGCGGCGGTTGTGGCCCGTCATGCGGCGGCTGCGATTCCTGCTGCCAGGCAGGAGGTGAAGTGCTTCACGTCACGGGAGAACCGACACCAGCAGCTGAAATCGTGGAAGCTGGCCCCGCCGAAGCACCTTACAAACCAAGCCGAACCCGAAAGATCTTTCGCGCCCGACCAAGCGTCGCCAGCGGCCCACCTCAAGCGATCGATTACTGAGCTTGGGACCAATGATTCTACTCACGCCAGTCCATGCAATCTACAATGGAAGGCGTGCTGAAGGCCCTGGCGGCAAGACGCAAACCAAGTTGAGCAACCGGTCTTCCTGGAGGTCTTGTACCTTCATTCAACCGGTGGAACAGCGAATCCAGTTGGAACCCATGATGAGCACCGGAATCCCTCAAGACATGGAGCCATTTGTACGACGAATGGTTGACGGACGCAGATACCTAAGCGAACAGGATGTTGTGACCGAAGGCCTACGCATGCTTCAGGCTCGCGAGACGTTGCGAGAAGAAGTTGCGAAAGGATTCGCCAGCCTGGATGCAGGGAAAGGTATCTCAGCAGAACAAGCATATTCGAGGGCTGAAAAGCGAATCGCAGAAATCGAACGCGGAGAGCGATAGTGGCAAGCGTCGTCTATGCACCGGAGGCCGACGACGATCTCGAATCCATCGTCGATTACATTGCCCACGACAAACCAGCAGCAGCTCGCGAATGGTTGGCCCAAATCCGGGAGACATGCGAAACCCTTGCAACGCACCCTGCGATGGGAGAAGAGCGTGATGGCTTCGGCGTGCCAGGTTGCCGTTCGTTCAGCGTGGGGCAGTACGTCGTGTTCTTCCGAGCGATCAGGGGTGGAATCGAAGTCTCACGGGTAATTCACGGAAGTCGTGACATGCCAAACGCTTGAGCCTCCCTCCAGATTTTCGCTTACTCCGAGGAGCCGCTAAGTTCTTTTTTTGGGGCGTTTTCGAGAATTCTGCCCCCAATTTGATCGACTTCGGCACTTTCGGTTTGTGCGTTTTACAGGTGCACGTGTTACGCTAGGGACTCTCACGCTCCCACCCACCTGAGTCACCGGCTCACCCCATGCTTCTGCACCTGCCTCCGCGTGCTTGCCTGGCTTGGCTGGCAACATGCGTCTTCCTGACCAGCACCCACGCGGATGATCCGAAGTCGGTGGACTTCTTTGAGAATCGGATTCGCCCCGTCCTGGTCAATCGTTGCTACGAGTGCCATTCGTCCGACTCCGAAGAAGTGGGCGGGTCGCTGCTGCTGGATTCTTCCGACGCGATGATGACTGGCGGAGACAGCGGGCCTTCGATCGAACCGGGTGATGCCGAAGCGAGCGTGTTGATTTCAGCGATTCGATACGAATCGATGGAGATGCCGCCCGACGGCAAGCTGCCTGATCGGGTGATTGATGATTTCCAGCGATGGATCGATGCGGGAGCGATCGATCCGCGTTCCGGAGGCGCGTCTGCCAAGCGTCCTTCGCAGATTGACATCGAAGCGGGCCGCAAGTTTTGGGCGTTCCGGCCGATTCAAGCAAGCCCCGCCCCCTCGACGTTGATGCCGCAGTCACGGGGAATGATCGATCAGTTTTTGGGTCAGCGGCTGCAAGAGGCTGGAATCAGGCCAAACGAAATCGCCTCGCCTGAAGCTCGACTCCGCCGCCTTGCCTTTGATTTGACGGGGCTCCCGCCCCATCCCGATGTGATGCGGCAGTGGATAGCGGATCCGTCCCCCAAACGCTGGCGAAAAATTGTCGACAACCTGCTGTCCTCGCCCGCACTGGGCGAACACTGGGCGCGGCATTGGATGGACGTTGCCCGGTACGCCGACAGCAACGGCGCCGACTTCAACGCCGCTCATCACGAAGCGTGGCGCTATCGCGATTACCTGATTCGCGCGTTTGCCAGTGACCAGCCGATCGACCAAATGATCCGGCAACAGATTGCCGGCGACTTGCTGCCCGCCGCCGATGACGCCCGCCGATATGACAACGTGGTGGCCAGCACCTTTTTGATGCTGGGCACCAAGATGCTGAGCGAACGGGACAAAGCCAAGTTGACTTTGGATGTGGTCGACGAACAAATCGACACCGTCGGCCGAGCCTTCCTGGGTCTGACCCTCGGTTGTGCCAGGTGCCATGACCACAAGTTCGATCCGGTACCGACCGAAGACTACTACGCGCTGGCGGGTATCTTTCGCAGCACCGTCACTCTGAACGGCGAGAGCCAGAAGTACGTCAGCACGTGGAACCGAGTGCCGCTGCCGACCAGTGACGAACATGTTGCGGCAGTGAAAAAACACCAGGCCGACGTGAAGTCTTTGGAAGCGAAGATCAAGAGCGCCGAGGCGGAACTGAAGGCCGCCAAGTCGAACCATTCTAACCGGCTGGCGGGAATCGTGGTCGATGACGCCCAAGCGGAAAAAACGGGCGAGTGGAAAGCTTCCACGCTGTACAAGCATTTCGTGGGTGACGGCTACATTCACGACAACAACACTCAAAAAGGAAACGCTTCGATTCGGTTTTCGGCGCGACTTCCCAAGTCGGGACGCTACGAAGTCCGGCTGTCGCATTCCCCCGGTTCCAACCGAGCCTCGGCCATTCCCGTCAGCTTGGAGACGGCTGGTGGCATCCAGTCGATCGTCGTGGACATGAGAAAAGTTCAGATCGAACCGATGTGGACCTCGCTGGGCACCTTTGAATTTTCTTCCAACGCCGATGCCGCAGTGACGATCCGCAACGACGGAACCAGCGGTTATGTGATTGCCGATGCCGTCCAATTTCTTTCGACCGAGGACTCAGCAGATGGAGGCGATCAACCCGGCGCCGGAAACACCGACAGGATCAATCTGGCGACGCAGCAACTGCAGTCCTTGAAGGAACAGCTGGAGCAGAAAAAGAAATCGGCCCCGCCACCGCTGCCCGAAGCGATGGCGCCGGGCGACCGCGCCACCCATGAGACCGGCGACAGTCACGTGCATGTGCGGGGCGAAGTCAAGAATCTGGGCGAAGTCGTGCCGCGCGGTTTTTTACAGGTCTACAGCAGCGGTGATCCGTCCATCCGTCGTCCCACCGGCAGCGGCCGAATCCAACTTGCCGATTGGCTGACCGATCCCGACAACCCGTTGGTGGCGCGAGTATTGGTCAACCGGATCTGGATGCACCTGATGGGCGAGGGGTTGGTCAGGACGGTCGACAACTTTGGAACGCAGGGCCAGCGGCCGAGCCATCCGGAGTTGCTGGACACGCTCGCCACGGAGTTTGTACGCGACGGTTGGCGCAGCAAGCGATTGATTCGCCGCATCGTGACCTCGGCCGCCTATCAACGTTCGTCTCGATACAATGCCTCAGCGATCGCGGCGGATCCAGAAAACCGTTTGCTGTGGCGAATGCACCGCCGCCGTATACCGGCCGAAGCCATCCGAGATTCGATGCTTGCGGCTGCCGGTCTCCTGGATCGGCAACCTCGCATTGATCCGATGAAAGGTCGCGGTACACTGGTGTCCAGCAACAGCGCCGACAGCAGCGCGAAGTTTGACGACGTCAGCCAACCATGCCGCTCCGTTTACCTGCCTGTCGTGCGCGGTTATCTGCCTCCGCTAATGACCATGCTGGATGCTGCCGAGCCTGATTTGTTGGTCGGCAGGCGTCCGACCACCAATGTTCCGGCACAAGCGTTGGTGCTGGTCAATGGGCCGGAAGTGAACGACTGGGCAAAGGCGGCGGCCGAGCGAATCATGTCCGAAACAGACGATTTTGATGATCGCTTGAGACGAACCTACCTGCGTTGCCTTCACCGGCTACCGGAGGCAAGCGATATTGATTTGGCCAAATCGTTTTTCCAAGAGAACGACCAAAATTCCCTCTCCTCGTGGCACGAGTTTATCGCCGCGTTGTTCGCCAGCACTGAGTTTCGGCTGCTAGAGTGAAGCCATTGAACCAACCGCATAACCTTGAACCTCGTTCCCACGCTCCGCGTGGGAACGCACTCCGTCCGCTCCGCGGACCCAGAAAGCCGCGGAGCGGCTGAGACGATGTTCCCACGCGGAGCGTGGGAACGAGGTCCATTCAAACCTTCATCCGATAACAACTGACACCATGAATCAACCTCCCTCGTTGTCTCGCCGGCAATTTGGTTCGGTCAGCAGTTTTGCGCTCGGATCGCTTGCCGTTTCCGCCCTCTCTCCGGCAAGGCAGACCTCTGCCGGTCCGGCGGTGGAAACGTTACACGTCGCGCCGCGAGTGCGGCGGGTGATCTTTCTGTTCATGCATGGCGGGCCGAGCCACGTTGACACGTTCGACTACAAACCTTTGCTCAAGCGAGACGACGGAAAAGAACTCCCCTTTGCGTTGCCGCCCAACATCGACGCGGTCCCCAAGCTGCTCAATGGGCCTTGGAAATTCAAGCAGCGCGGTCAATCGGGACTGTGGGTCAGCGACCTGTTGCCCCACATGGCCTCTCACGCCGATTCGTTGTGCGTGATCCGCAGCATGCACACCAAGGGACAATCTCACGGCCAGGCGGTCGGAATGGTCAACACCGGCAGCGATAATCTCGTGCGGCCCAGCGTCGGATCCTGGATCAGTTATGCCTTGGGCAGCGGCCATCCCGATCTTCCCGCGCACGTCGCCATCTCACCAGCAACCGCCCACGGCGGACCCAGGAACTACGGCGCCGCGTTTTTGCCGGCGGCGCATCAGGCGACCGTCGTTGGCAGCAACGGTAAATTCGGCGACGGCAAGATCGCCAACTTGGACGGACCCGTCGAATCCTCTCGGATCGAGCGCCGTTTTTCGCTCGTTCAAGCACTCAACCGCCGACACCTGGAATCGGCCGGCCCTGACCGCGAGATCGAAGGGGCGATCGAGGCAGTCGACCTCGCTTCGCGAATGCGTTTGGCGGCACCGGAAATCTTTGATCTCGACCGCGAAACCGAGGCGACCCATCGCAGCTACGGTATCGGCACGAAGGCGACCGACTCGTACGGACGCGGTTGCTTACTGGCTCGCCGCTTGGCCGAAGCAGGCGTGCGATTCATTTCTGTCAGCAGTGGCCAGGTCTGGGACCAACACAGCAAACTGGAATCGGGCCACAACAAAAATGCACTGGCAACCGATCAACCGATCGCAGCGCTGATCGCCGATCTGAAAGCGCGAGGACTGTGGGACGAAACACTGATTGTTTGGGGCGGCGAATTCGGACGCACGCCGGTGGTCCAAGGCTCGAATGGACGAGACCACAATCCGCAAGGATTCACGATGGTGCTGGGTGGCGGAGGCGTCCAAGGTGGTTACGCGTACGGCGAAACCGACGACTACGGATACTACGCCCGGCGCGACCGCGTCCACATGCACGATCTGCACGCCACGATTCTGCATCTGCTGGGAATCAACCACGAAAAGCTGACCTATCGCTACGCCGGAAGAGACTTCCGGCTCACCGACGTGGCCGGACGAGTGGTCGAAGAGGTGTTGGCGTAGTCCACCGTCGGCCTACGGTAAATTGCCGCCAGCGGCGATCTGAAGACATGTTCTGATCAGCGTGCGATTTCGGAGAAATCGCCGACGAAGCGCCATTACCGACGACGGCGGGAATCCAACGGCGACAGCGCCACCAAAATCTCAGAGCTTCGATAGCGCATCAACCTGCGTTTCCAGTCGGTGTCGAACCGTTTTCCTGACCGAATCAGCTCATCGACGGCGCGAACAAGTCGTTTTCTGCTTCCGGCGGCCGCGCATGCTTCCACCTCGATCTCGCAGCGCACGAACTCCACTTTCGGATCACCGTGTTCGTCCAACCAATCGACGTAAATCAAGCGCCGCTGCGTGTCATCAGGAACACGCTCGATTTCGTACAAAAGTCGGCTCTCTTGAGGATCGGTCCACATGCCCGAAGAGAGCACAAAACCGGCCCGGAAGTTCGGAAAAAATCGCCGAGTTGAACAGAACCTCGAATATCGGCTCGTACCTTCACCAATACACCGGATCACGAAATGCTTCCACACAGGTGCAACTGCCGGATAGAGCGCTGATCGGATCACCAACGAGCGACTGACCAAGCCAACCCTCTGGTTGTGAAAGCGCAAAGGGAGGCCTGATGATCTCGTCGGAAATCTGGCGAAATCCCACCTTGTGATAGAACTTCGGATCTCCATAGGTCAACACGTCGGTCACTCCCCGGCCTTTCAGTTCCTTCAGTCCGTGGTGGATCAGAGATTGGCCGATACCTTTGCCTTGATGGTTGCTGTGCACGGCGACCGGTCCGAGAATGAATACCTCTTTCCGGTTTTCAAAGCCGAGCCGACTGAAGAAAATAGACGCAACGATCTGATCATCCCTATCGGCGACAAAGTTGTAGAGATCACGTTCGTCCGTCTTCGCGAACAGATCTTTGGCTAGCTGGCCAATCAGCGCCCCTTCGGATTCCCCCTCGGAATCGCCAAATACCGATGCAAAGAGTTGCACAATTGCTTGTGAATCGGTCTTTCTATGAGACCTGAGATTCACGTCGATCGATGGTTCCATTGGCAAGTCGTCCTCCTGTACACGTCACTATCCAACTCGATAGATCGCTCATTTGACCCATTACAACATCGGGCTTAAACCATCGTACTCGTACTCAGCGCGGCGGTACTCGTACTCAGCGCAGCGGTACTCGTACTCAATCCGCGGCGCAATCAGGATCATGGGCTGCAATGCTGGCTTGTCCGGTCAGGGTGGGGTGTCCAGTGCGGGGTTCAGGTTCGTTTCGAGTGGAGTACGAGTACCGCTGCGCTGAGTACGAGTACGATCGAATAGGTATATACAGTCACTCCGCCGCGACTTTTAACAGTTTCAGGCTCTTTTTTGTCTTATCGATCTCAAACTTGAAGTTGCCCAGGTAGCTCATCCCCAGCAGCGGTTCGGCTTGGATCGCGACGGAATCGAGGACGGCTGCTTCGACGTTGACCGCTTCGAAACCTCCGACTCGAATTCGTGGCAGGGTGACGCCGCGAGCCGGGATGGTGCGTCCGTCGGCCAAAACCAACTTCATCTCGCGAGCGTCGATCGGCACCTTGATGCCCAGCTCGGCCGCGGTCCTGGCGGGCAGCGTCACCAGCGACGCGCCGCTGTCGACGGCCATTTTGACCGACTTCCTGCCGACCACCACCTCGACGTAAAGAGCGCCGCGCTGGGGCTCCAACTTGATCGTCTCGTGAAAAACCTCCCGCTCGATTTTTGCGATTCGCTTGTCGAGCGCCGCGAGGATCTTTCCGGCAGTCAATGAGGGAGGAGAACCAAAATTGACGTTCAACACCCGCAGCGCGATGCCCACTTGTTCGTCCGACAATGACTCGGCGACCTGGTCGCGGATCGCGGAGAAATCTTGGCGAATGGCAAACACCTTTTCGGAATAATTGGTTTCGGCTTCGTTCAATTTCGCGCGTCGCTGAGCCAGTTCCTCCTTCAGCAGGCCCCGGCGCTCGATCAATCCAGTGGCTCGCGAACGCGAGGCATTGATCAGCGCAACGATCCGGTTGTTGGATTTCACATCACCATCGGCGACGCGAGCCAATTGCAAATTCAACTCCACATCTTGGGCGGTGATTCGGCGCAACTCCTGGCGGATCGCGGTGATTTCATCCGCGACTTTTTTCCACTCCTGATGAACCAATCGCAGTTCCCGCTTTTCTCGGTTCAAACTGGTGATGGCCCGCGCGACGTCGGAGGTGCAGGTCGCTTGGATCATCTTGCCGCTGCGTCGCAGACCAATGCCTTTCAGGATCGATTCAGCCTTGGCGACCACTTCGGGACTGTATTTTTTGGCCGGCGGCTCTTGGGCCAGCAGCGGCGACCACGTTAGACTCGTTGGTATAAGAATTGCGGCTTGAAAAAGGCGCAATGAGAGGACAGCCACTTTTTGACGTGGATATTGTGGAGGCATGTTCATGGGCAATCCCCTTTTCACACTCGGCCCCAACAGGTCTACCGGAGGTCCGGAGCCGACCCTCAGTTTACGCTCCGCCGCAATTCGGGGGGCGACCGGAAGCCGGCTATTTGTCGCGCCACTGGGCCGATTGGTTCCATCGATTTTGCTGGGAATCGTCGCGATGACGAACCTGGCACAAGCCGACCCGACCCCGCTAACGACCCTTCGCTCACAAACTCGAGACCTATTGCGTGAGGAAGCGATTGCGCCGAAAGGCGACAAAAAAGATGCCGCAATTGCAGCACTTTGCGACATGTATGTGATTCTTCGCTACGACTCGCGATACCAGACCAGCGAAATGCTCCGCGGCGACGCTTCGAAGCTGCGGCGACGGCTGCTGACCATCGCTCGTGCCCGCAAAAGCAAGCTCCGGCGTGATCGCATTCCACGTCCCAGTTCGCTGGCCTCCGAGGTCGATTCGGCGATCAAGTCGGCCCTTGCCAGCCAAGATGACGACCAAAAAGGTTTCGCCAAACCTGCCGGCAGTGGCGGGGGAGCTCTGCTTGACGAAGGCTGGCGGTTGGTAGAATTGATCGAGCGAATTGTGGCCCCTGATTTTTGGGAAAGTCGCGGTGGCCCTGGTTCCATTCGCTACTTTGCCATCCGCCGCGTCCTGGTCGTTCGGGCGACCACCGATGTCCACGAGCAGATCAAAGATCTGTTGACGGCGCTGCGTTAACCCCCCACTCTCTCCAGGTTTTCATCCGGATATTTCATCAGTCGCCGACATCTTTGCTCCCCCGCGGATCCATGCCATGAAATCTCGTCCCGACACCAAGCAGCCCAACCCGGCAGCGGTCGTTTGCCCCACCTGCGGACGCCGGTTTTGGTTGGACGAAACGGAGACGCCCCCTTTTTGCAGCGAGCGTTGTCAAGTGGTCGACTTGGGCCGCTGGCTGGATGAGGACATCGGCGTGCCTCACGAAGGGGATCCGGGCGAGGCCCCGGTCGAATATCGGGACCAGGCGGATCATCAGTGAGGAGAAGGGAGTGAGGAGTGGGGAGCTAGGGAGAGGCGGAGGGGGCTGGTTTTTGGCCATCTCTTTACACGCCGTGTGAAAAACACCACACTGTTGGGCTGCACTTGAACGACTAGGCCTTTCTCGGCGAAAGCGGGAAAGGTTTCTTTTTTTGTTTGCTCGGACATTTGAATTGAGAGGACACGTACCATGCACGAATCGGTACCGATGTCACGCGAGGGCTACAACAAGATCAAGGCGGAGATCGAAGAACTCGAACAGCAGGTCGACGTGGTCACGAAAAAAATCGCCGAGGCGCGAGCCGAAGGTGATTTGAAAGAAAACGCCGAATATCACGCTCAACGTGAGAACCAAGGCATGCTGATGGCGAAAATCGCCGAGCGGAAAGACAAGCTCGCTCGCGCCTCCATCATCGATCGGTCTCAGTTGCCCAAAGACGAAGTGGTCTTTGGATGCACCGTCACGGTGGAAGATCTGGCTTACGGCGACGAAGAACAATTCACGCTGGTCGGCGCCGGTGACGAGGACTACGACAATGGCAAGATCCTGGTGACCAGCCCCTTCGGCCAAGGACTGCTTGGAAAAAAAGTGGGCCAGACGGCGGAGGTCGAAGGGGGCGCCGGGACGCTGGAATTCAAAATCTTGAAAATCGAATTCCTTGATTGATACTACCGAGGATCGACACCTTCGATGAGCGATGAAGCGGATCAAGATGAGGGCCCCGGTTGGATGCCCGCTATTCTTGCCGGCACGCTGCTGCTGGGAATTTTTGGCTTCATTTGCTGCGGTGTGTCAACGTGGGTGCTGTATCAACAGCGAACGGAGTTGGCCATCCGCACACTGCGCGGTTCCTACATTGCCGAAATCGAACAGAGTTTGCTGGAACCCGAAGAAAAATCGGCAGTGCTGGCCCAAATCGATGAATTGGCCAAGGAGATGGAGCGGGGCAAGTACGAAGATTGGCAATCGGCCGGCGTGATGCAACGCCTGCAAAGGCTGCCGGTGTTGCAGTGGGGCGAACTGTCGGCAATCGAAGCGTTCATCAACAAGTCGGATGCCGAGGACAAAGAAGACTCGCTGGACCAGATCTCGCGTTTGCGCCGAGCAGTCGAAATCGGTGAAGCAATCTCGTTGGATGTCGAGGAGGTTTTGAAACCGGTGTTGATCGTGGACGAACAATCCCCCAATGGCCGCCGGATGAATTCGACGCTGGCCGACGACGATGTTCGCGAAGTCGTGTTGCGAGCCAAATTGGTTGCCGACCGCGGTGAAGTGCCAGAAAAACGATACGACGTTCAGATCGATTCCATCGTCCGCCGGGAGATTGAAACCGGGCTACGTGAGGGAGGTTTTTAAGAAGAAAAATCCTTCTCGTACTCGTAGCAACCCACATCCCAGGCATCGCTATCGCGTGAATCGAGTACGAGTACCGCTAGCGCTGAGTACGAGTACGAGTACAAATAAGAGATTAGAACGAATCTGGTTGTTCCGACGTGCTAGGATCGGAGAACTGGCCGACTAGAGTTTGTCGGAATGAAGGTCGATTTCTTCAAACGGTACGCCGTACTTTTTGCAGATCAGTCCGCTTGAGATTCGGGACGAATAGAGGATCGGAATCAGCCCGCTGCCGGGATGGGTTCCACCGCCGGTGAGAAAACAGTTGGAAAAACGCCGATACCGATTGTGCGGCCGGAAGTAGAGCATTTGGTTGAGCGTATGGCGAAAGCTGAATGTCGCTCCTAAAAAGACGTTAAAATCGGCTTCCCAGTGCTTGGGCGTGATCATTTTTTCCACTTCGATGTGCTGCCGCAGATCTTTCATTCCTGTTCGCTGCACCACCCGGTCGATCATCTTTTCGCGATAGACCGGCGCGATCTCATCCCAATCGTGTTGATGAAGATTGTTGGGAACGGCGGTGAGCAGATAGAGGCCCGATTTTCCCTCCGGCGCGACCGTGGAATCGGTCACGCAGGAATTTCGCAGGTAGACCGCCATGTCATCGGGTACTTCACGATTGTCGTTGATCGCTTGCGTCCAACCGAGATAGTCGCGGGGCATTAGAATCTGATGGTGCGGCTGGTCGGCATAGATCTTGGAAATGCCCAGGTACAACAGAATCACCGAGCATGACATCGGTCGTTTCTTGATCCGCTCGGCACAAAGATTTCTTTCCCCCATCAATTGCGTCATCGCATAGGCGAAATCGGCGTTCATCACCACGTCGTCGCATTCCACCATTTCTCCTGTTCGGAGCCGCACGCCGACGATCCGTTTGCCTCGTTGCACACACTCTTCCACCGGAGCGTCCAAGCGCAGCGTGGCACCTTTTTCCACCGCGAGTGAACAACATTTTTTGGAAAGCTGGCAGAGCCCTCCCTGGATGTGATAGATCCCGTACAAATATTCCCACGACGAAAGCAGGGATAAAAATCCGGGGCACTTCCAGGGAGTCATTCCCAAGTATTTGGACTGGAAGCTCATCGCCATCCGCAAACGTTCATCCTGGAAGTACCGTCCCAGCTTGGTGTAGATCGAATCTCGCCCGAAAACGTGCGGCGCAGCTTTCAAGACCTTGGGGCGAAGGTAGTGCCACGGGTAGTGGTAGGGGATGCTAAGACATTCGCCTATCGCGCGATTCAGCTTTCTTTCATTCTCGGAGTATTCGTCGTAACGGTCCTCGGAACCGGGAAACTTGGCGGCGATCTCCGCCTTCATCTTCGCCCGATCGGTCCAACAATCGATCGCAATGTCTTCATAGACGATTCGATTGAAAGGATCGATCGGCACGACTTGCAGGTGATCCGAAAGCCGCTCGCCCGCCATCGCAAACGTTTCTTCAACGACCCATGGCACGTGCAAAAAGGTCGGCCCGGTATCGAAACTGAAATCCCCCATTTTCAGCTCCGCATTGCGTCCCCCCACGACGGAGTTTTTTTCCAAGATCGTCACGTCAAAGCCATGATGCTGAAGCAGCATCGCCGCGGAGCTGCCTCCGGGGCCTGAGCCAACGACGACGATTCTTTTTTTGGCGGGCATGAAGGATCAAACTGCAACGTACCGGGGAAACGACAGGCCGCATCACTGTACGATCTGGTCCAGCCTTGTGCCCAGCCGGGTAAGAATGGTTGCGAAGCGACCGTCGGCCAGTTCTCCGCTCCTGGCTGCGAAGCGACTGTCGGCCAGTTCTCCGAACTGGCTGCGATGCAATTTCGGAGAAATTGCCGACGGTCAGCTGCGAAGCAATTTTGGAAAAATTGCCGACGGTCGGTTGAGAAGCGATTTTGGAGAAATCGCCGACGGGCCGCCATCGATTATCATTTGACCCGGAAGTTTTGTCCGCGCAAGAGAACAGGCGATGCGAAGCGATTCAACCAGCGGTCTTGTTGCCAACACATTTCGTGGCGTTTTGTTTGCATTGGCCATTGGCGGCGGTGGGCTGTCTGCGCAGAAAAGGGAAATTCATACTGCCCAGCAGCCGCTCGCTCCTTCGCAGGCCGCCGCCACGATGCGCGTCCCCGAAGGAGTCCGAGTCACTCTTTTTGCCGGTGAACCGGATGTGATGCAGCCGATTGGGTTTTGCATCGATGACCGCGGCCGGCTGTGGGTCGCCGAAGCCTACAACTATCCCGAACATGGCGACCGGCCCGGCGATCGAATCGTGATTTTGGAAGATCGTGATGGTGACGGGCGGTTTGACCAGCGAACTGTTTTCTACGATCAATTGAACTATGTCACTGGGATCGAAGTTGGTTTCGGCGGCGCCTGGGTGATGTCGCCTCCCAACATGTATTTCATCGCCGACCGAGACGGTGATGATGTTCCCGACGGCCCACCAGAAGTCTTACTCGACGGCTTCGGCAATCATGCCAACGCCCACAATTTGGCCAACGGCTTTGCCTGGGGACCCGACGGGTGGCTATACGGGACACACGGACGCACGAATTGGTCGATGATCGGAAAACCGGGAACGCCCGAAGATCAACGCGTGCGATTTGACGGCGGTGTTTATCGCTACCATCCTGTCCGCCACGTTTGGGAACCCTACGCTGACGGAACTACCAATCCCTGGGGAATCGACTGGAACGACGTCGGCGACGCCTTCGTTTGCAACTGTGTCAATCCGCATCTGTTTCAAGTCATTCAAGGCGCCCATTACGAACCATGGCGCAACCGAAAAAGCAGCCAGTTCGCGTATCAGCGAATCGATACGATTGCCGACCACTTGCATTTTGTCGGGCTGGGAAATGTTCGTAACGGGATCGGATCGGAAGCGGAAGACGACGCGGGAGGCGGCCATGCGCATTGCGGCACGATGGTCTACCTTGCCGATCACTTTCCACCCGCCTATCGGGGCCAATTGTTTACCAACAACATTCACGGCCGCCGCATCAACAACGATCTGCTGAAACGATCCGGTTCCGGCTACGTCGCCACGCACGGGCCCGACTTGATGCGCAGCAGCGATCCTTGGTTCATGGGCGTCACTCTTGCTTACGGTCCGGGGGGCGAAATCTACGTCAGCGATTGGTCCGACACCGGTGAATGCCATAGCACTCGCAATACCCGGAAAAGCACCGGGCGCATTTACCGCTTGACCTACTTGGCAAGTCAGCTGGATCCGGTTGACCTACGCGGACTTTCCAGCGCGGAACTGGTCAACCTGCAACTGCACGACAACGACTGGCACGTTCGTCATGCTCGCCGATTGCTTGCTGAACGGGCCAGTGCCGGTGAGGCGATGGAAAGTGTTCACGCCGGTTTGAAAAAGATGCTTCCGCAGCAATCGGCTGTCGCTAAAAAGCTCCGTCTGCACTGGGCGTTGTGGGTTACCGGCGGGCTTTCCGACGATGATCTGCAAACGATGCTCCGCAGTTCCCACGAAGATATACGGTATTGGGCGGTAACGCTGCTGTGCGAAGACCGACAACCTGGCCAGCCCGCTTTGAAACGCTTCATCGAAATGGCCCACGCGGACCCTTCGCCCCGCGTTCGGCTGTCCCTTGCCAGTGCACTGCAACGTTTGGCTCCCGCCGACCGCTGGCCACTAGCCGAATCGTTGTCGACTCGCGGTGAGGACGCTGCGGATCAAAACCTGCCGCTGATGTATTGGTACGGCGCCGAACCACTCATCCAAAATGACCTGCGGCGATTCGCCAAGTTCGCCTGCAACTCGCAAATCCCACGTCTGAGGATCAACGCGGCGCGACGGATTGCGTCGTCAGATCGCTCGTCCGAAGGTCTTGAATTGCTCGCCGCCCATCTGGCCATCGAGTCGGACGCCAAAATCTCTTCCGATCTGCTTGCCGGGATGCTTCAAGGGTTGGAAGGCCGACGACGATTGGCCATGCCTCCCTCTTGGCGGTCCGCCTACGATCGACTGCAAAAATCGACCGACGATCGCTGCCGAGAACAATCGATCTTGCTGGCCCTTCAATTCGATGACCAGCAAGCGATCGATTCGTTGCGAAAATCTGCCGTCAACCGATCACTGCCCACCGACACCAGGCATCGCGCGATCAACGCCTTGGTATCGATTGGCCAGGCGGAATTCGAGCAGCAATTACTGACACTGGTCGGTGACGCATCGGTGCGGCAGGCTGCGATTCGGGGTCTGGCTCGCTACGGATCGCCCGAAATCGCCGGCGAGATCCTTGCGGCTTACCCGAACCTTCCTCGTGCGGAAAAGCAGGTTGCGGTCGAAACACTGGCTTCGCGTCAGTTGTGGGCCGAGCAGCTGTTGGATGCGGTGGAATCGAAGCAGATTCCGCCGAGCGACCTGACCGCTTTCCATGCCCGCCAGCTTCGCGCTCTTGGCAACGACTCGATCAATGCAAAGCTGGCAGCGCTGTGGGGTGAAGTTCGTGAAACCGCCGGTGATCGGGCCCGGCAGATCGCCGCCGCCAAGAAATGGCTCTCCGCCGACGTGCTTGCCGCTGCCGACCTTGACCGTGGCAAAGCCTTGTTTGCCAAGCATTGTGCCAATTGCCATCGCTTCTTTGGCGAAGGGGGCAAGATCGGCCCCGACATCACCGGCGCCCAGCGAAACAACCTGGACTACATGCTGGAAAACATCATCGACCCCAACGCATCGGTGTCAAAGGACTACCAAATGCACGTGATGGCAACGACCGACGGCCGAGTCATCACGGGATTGATCGAATCCGAAAACGAGGCGGCTGTGACGGTGTTGACCGCCACCGACCGCATCGTGATCCCGACCAGCGAAATCGAGCGGCGAAAACCATCCGAACTATCGATCATGCCGACCGGGTTGCTGGAAAACCTGTCGGAACAAGCGATCCGCGATTTGCTGGGCTATCTGCAACGCCCCGCTTCGTAGTGGCCGGAGGTACAGGCACGCCAATCGGATTGGTGGCTACGTATCGAAGATGCTGTCATTTGAGCAAACGGAAGCTAGGTGGGTGGCACCAATTCGAAAGTTGATTTGAGCAAACGGAAGCTAGGTGGGTGGCACCAATTCGTTCCATTCGTTCCCTTTGCTGTTGAAGATTGGTGGGTGGCACCAATTCGAAAGTTGAGGATTGGTGGGTGGCACCAAATTGATGATTGAGAGAGAAGCCTTCAGCGATTTCGACGGTACCTACTCATCTGCTGCGGCATGGGCCATAATTCGCGGTTTTTCCCGACGCAGCGAATCTCAGGCATGACTGAACAGAAAATTGGTGTCTTGGGTGTCACCTTTGACGACGTTCTCCTGGAACCTCGGTACAGCGAGGTGGTGCCCAGCGACGTGGATGTCAGCTCGCGACTGACCGACCGAATTCGCTTACAAATCCCGCTCATCTCCAGCCCGATGGACACGGTGACCGAGTCGGAAATGGCGATCGCCCTGGCCAAAGAAGGCGGGCTGGGAATCGTTCACAAGAACCTGTCGATCAAAAGTCAGACCGAACAGGTCTTGAAGGTCAAACGATCGGCCAACGGAATCATTATCGATCCCGTCACCCTGCCGCCCGACGAACGGGTCGGTCGAGCGGCAGAGCTGATGGACGAAGCAAATGTCTCCGGCATCCCGATCGTTCACCACGATCACACCCTGGCAGGAATCCTGACTCGCCGCGACCTAAGGTTCCTAGAGGAGCCAGATTTGCCAATTTCAAATGTGATGACCCGTGAGAATTTGGTGACGGCTGTAGGGACTGTAACGCTTGAGGAAGCTGAGAGGATTTTAACGGCAAAAAGGGTCGAGAAACTTTTGCTGGTTGACGAAGATAGAAAACTGACGGGACTGATTACGATTCGCGACATCGACATGATGAAGCGATTCCCGCGTGCCTGCAAAGATTCGCAAGGACGATTGCGGGTCGGTGCGGCGATCGGAGTCGGCGGGTTCGACCGGGCGGAAAGCCTGATTCGACAGGGAGTCGACTTGTTGGTCGTCGATTCGGCTCACGGACACAGCAAGAACGTGATCGACACCGTCAAGGAGATCAAACAACAACGAGATTGGGATATCGACGTCGTGGCGGGGAACGTTGCGACGACCGGCGCAGCCCGGGACCTGATCGAAGCGGGAGCAGATGCTATCAAAGTCGGCATCGGCCCCGGTTCGATCTGCACCACCCGGGTGATCAGCGGTGTCGGTGTCCCGCAAGTCACGGCGATCTTGCAAGCGGTGCAAATCGCCGAACAACGAAACATACCTGTCATTGCCGACGGAGGGATCCGTTTCAGCGGTGACATAACCAAGGCCCTCGCGGCCGGAGCAAGTACGGTGATGATCGGCAGCCTGTTCGCAGGCCTGACCGAAAGTCCTGGAAAGCTGATCCTTTACCAGGGACGTACTTTCAAGTCGTACCGCGGGATGGGGTCGATGGGCGCGATGGTCAAAGGAAGTAGCGATCGGTACCGGCAGAAAGACACCGCGGCGGACAAACTTGTTCCCGAAGGTGTCGAGGGTCGGGTGCCGTTCAAAGGTCCTCTGGGCGACTACGTCTACCAATTGGTGGGCGGACTGCGTGCGGGGATGGGCTACGTAGGAACCAGGACGATCGAAGAGCTCAGGCGCGATGCACGATTCATTCGCGTCTCGGCGGCAACGGTGAGGGAGAACCACCCGCATGACATTGCGATCACGCAGGAAGCGCCAAACTACAGTCCGGATGTTCAGCCGGGCGACGTTCTATAGTTTGACCTTGGCAAGTATCGGATTGGCCGCCACCACAACGTCGGCGCAAGTTCCCACCTCAACAGCTGCTGGGCACTGGCAAACTGGCAATCTGCGCCCGGTGCCTCGCGAACAATCACGGGTGGTTTCAACCAATCATCAGCATCAACCGCAGCGTGACGGCTGGAACCTGAAGTGGCGGCGCAGCGCCCACGTTCCTCAGCCCACCGTCCAGAGAGTCTCCGCCACCGCTGACGCTTCCCCAACGCCGCGCCAACAACGTGGACAGCTGCGACAAGCGAGCCAGCAACCTGAATTGAAAAAGGTGGATGTGTCGCCCGCAGCCTGGATCACCTATCCCCAACAAGGCAGCGGGGCTCTGGAGCTGCCGCCCAACTTGCGCGCTCAGGATGCCGCGGAGAATCGTTCTGCCGAGCCGAATTTTTTCGAGAACCCTTTCGGTGATGATCCGCCGGCGGATCGTCCCAGCGAGCCCAACCCCGATTCACTTCGCATCCAACCTGCCGACCCAGTGCGTCCCAGTGAAACGCGCGACATGAACCAACTGAGAATACTGGATGCGCCCGCGGACTTGCCGTCTCCGCAACTACAGCCGGCTGAAAATGCTGCCGGTTCCTCGCCAGAGGGTAGCGCGCGTCGCGCCGACCCCGGACCTTCGCTGGGCGATATTCTGCAGGAGCGAACCCCCGACGAAACAACGCCTTCGGAGCCGCAAGACAATTCGCCCATGGAGCTTCCGCCACCACGAGCCCCTTCCGACAAGCAGGATCCGTTTGAGAATCCGTTTGGACAAAGTTTGGAGGGACCAAGGCAGGGAGATATCAGCGGCGGCGGTTTCGGACCGCGTCCCGATACGCCCTACCAGACCCGCGCCATCACCTGCGAAGAGTTCCGTGAGAAGATCGCCCGCGAAAAAATCACTCAGCTGTCTCTCGATATCAGCCCGCCGTTCCGTCCCGACGTCATGCAAGAGCTAGAGTTCGAGAAACTCAAGGAAGCGTTCGACGACAAACAGGAGATCCGAACCTGGCGAAACATCGAAGGACGCGAGCTGGCAAGTGGTCGGCTTCGTGATCTAGCCTACGAAAAAGCGATCATTGAAACCGAACATGGAACGCTCGAACAGCTCGCCATGGACCGTTTGAGCGAAGCCGACCTGGAATACATCTCGGTGAACTGGGGACTGCCCAAACAGTGCCTATTGGAACAAGTCGCCTACACGCCGCGGCAATGGACTCCGACAACCATGACCTGGATGGCCTCCGATCTGTGCCACCATCCGCTGTATTTCGAGGAGGTGAACCTGGAACGATACGGCCATACCGCCGGACCGATTTTGCAACCGGTTGTTTCCTCGGCACACTTCTTTGCCAATATCGCGGTCTTGCCTTACAAGATGGGCGTCCATCCGCCGAACGAATGCCAGTACGCCTTGGGTTACTACCGACCGGGCAACTGCGCCCCCTGGATCGTACCGCCAGTACCGATCAGCCTACGCGGCGGTTTGACACAAGCCGCAGCAGCAACAGGACTGTTCTGGCTTGTCCCCTAAAATCGTACTGGTGCTCTTCATCGTGCTCAGCGCCAGCGGTGCTCGTGCTCGTAATCGAAGCGACCGATATCCCGAATGCGATTACCGCGTGAAGTGTAGATAGTCGATTACGAGCACCGCTTCGCTGAGCACGAGCACGAGTACGAGTACGAGTACGATGAAGAATCTTCTAGATCAGATCGCGTAGCGAGGTCATTGCCAGCGGTTCTTTGGTGGCGAAGGGTTCGCCATACTTTCGGTCGATCAAGCGGCCCCAGTAGGCCGCATCGTCTCGCAGCCGGTCGATCATCGTCGGCGGCTGGGTGGGGCGGCCGTCGATGAACTGGCTTTTGTAGGCGGTGATCGAAGCAAGTTTCTTTTCCCACTGCTGACTGATGTCGACGATCCAATCGGGCTGAACGGCAAGCCGCAAGTGAATGCAAAAGTAGTAGTAAATTCGCTCCGGATGAAACCGCTCGCCCGGCATTTCGGTCTTGCTGAGCTTGGCCCAAAAACGAGCCGCCTCGATCAATTCGGTCGCCGCCACGTGATCGGGATGCGCATCTTGCCAATAAGGGGCAAAGATCCAGCGGGGACGAAGCATCCGAAAATAGCTCGCGACTAGCTCGCGAGCTTCCAGAGTGGGCTGTAACTTGCGATTGGGAAGGCCCGCGTTGCCTCGCCACGTGATGCCAAGCGCCTCGGTAGCGACGGCTGTTTCCTGCCGCCGCAACGTTTCACTTCCATGGGGTGTTGGTTCGCCGGAGGTGAGATCCAACACACCGACGCGCCATCCCGCTTCGATCATCCTGGCGATCGTCCCACCCATTCCCAATTCCGCATCGTCGGGATGAGGCGCGACGACTAGGAAGTCCAACGGATCGAACGGACCGATCGTTTCCGGTCGACCATCCTGCTCAGGATCGTTCACCCCATTTCCTTTCTGTGACTTGAATGATGTTCGTGGAAGCGCAGGCAATTCGTTGCGAGTTCGGAGAACTCGCCGACGTGATGCCGAAACTCTTGGCGAGTTTCGCTACTCCAGGAACCAGCGGAAGCCCAAATTAGCGTTGGTAGATCGGCAGGTAATGATAACGAACGCTCAGGCTGAGGATCGCCAGCGCCGTGGCGTAGACACTGCCGACGTTGCGTTCTTCGCCGCCCCGGGCAAGCCAGGATCCGTTGCTGCGTTGGGTATCCAAAAGTAACTCCGGAACCAGCTTGTCGGCGGTCTTCGCGTACTTTCCACCCGCCTGGTGCATCCCCTGGGCGTAGTAGTAGACGCCATAGTGAAAGAATCGCTCGTTCTGCCTGGGCGGATGTTGAAACAACCACTCCGAAGCACCTTCGACCAGCGGCGAATCGTATTGCCCGCAAACTTGCATCGCCAACAATCCGGCCGCGGTCATCGTGAACGAGGGATGATGGGTTCCGGGGGTGTAGCTGAAACCGCTGATCTTGTCGCGCGGCTGGCCATCGCGGTTCATCGGCGAGGCATAGGAATGACGCAGATAGCGGAGAGCTTTTTCGATCGATTCTCCCGGCACATTCAAACCGTCGTTCTTGGCCGAACGAAGCGCCATCAATTGCCAGACCGAAACCGAAAGATCCGAATCTTGACTGGTCGGCGTGTATCGCCAACCTCCCATCAGTTTTTCTGACTTGGAGATCTTTTGGGCGCTGAGAATCACTTTGATCGCTTTGACCAACGCCTTGTGAATTCGCTCGTTCTGCTCCGGCGTCGCACCCGTACCAAGCATCTCGGTCAACATCAACGTGGTGATTCCGTGACCGTACATCCGCGAACCGTCCCTGCCGCCAAAATAACCGGAGGTATCTTGGTGCCGGTCGGTCAACACAAAGTCGATCGCTTTCTGCATGACGCGACCGCGACGATCGAACTCGCCCGGTTGAGTCCCGATGGCGGCCATCGCCATGATCGCCAACGAGGTCATCGCGATTTCATGACCGCGATCGGCGATCGCGCCGTCCCTTCGCTGAGTCTCGATCAAGTAGTTGACGCCGCGATCCACGGCGCGGTCGATGTCGTCGGCAACGTACATCGATTGCACCGAATCATCACCACGTCCGGGCGCCGTCACGCTTCCTGAAACGATCGCGGCACAGCAGTTGAAAATCCAGCGGCGGCGGCTTTGTCGGTTCATTTGGATCGCTCCGCCGCTCGTTTCGCTACCGCTCGGAAGTAAGCTTCGATTTCGCGACGATACTGAGGCGTTGCGGTGGCCGATTTGGCCTCGGCCGCATCCTCGGTTCGACGCTCCCGCAGATTGCCCCAGTCGCTGCCGATCCGTACGATCCCTTCGGTATCCACCATCCCACCGTCAGGCATCTCGCCGATACCCGACGTTTCCGCTGGAGTGGTACTGGTGCTCGCTTGTTGGTTGTCCTGTCCCGGCTGGTTTCCCTGGCTGGCCGGCATCATTTGTTGTTGGCGTTGCCGGGCCGATTGCTGCGCCTGCTGGTTCATCGCGTTGGCCAGCGTCGGTGACGCCTCGGCCGCGTTTTGCGAAGGCTGGCCTTGCGGCTGACCCTCCTGCGGCGAACCTTGCTGGTTTTCGCCTTGGCTGTTTTGTGCTTGCTGCGAGGACGATGGTTGTTGCTGCGACTGGGCCAGCGCACGATCCAGTTCGTCCAGAGTTCTGGCAAGCTGTTGGCCTTCGGCTTCGCTTTCGGTCGGCGTGCCGGAATCGGAAGGTTCGCCCGATTGCGGCATGGAACTGGAAAGCATCTGGGCAAGTTGCTGGGCGGCATCGGCAATCTGCTCGGTCGCTTCCCCAACGTCTCGGTTCGCTGTGGGCGTCTGATTCACATCTTCGGCGGCCGCTTGCAGCGATTGTTCCGCTTGATCGGTCGCCTGCATCGCCGACTGGGCGATCATTTCGGCAGCCTGATCAAGCTGTTGTGCAAGTTCGTCTTGGCCCAGACGCTGTTCGTGCCGGGCGGCCCGCTGCAACTGCTCGGCCGCGTCGGCCACCTCTTGCCCGATTCGTTGTTGCTGCTGGGCAAATTGTTGAGCGTGCGGCTGCGAGGTACGAAGCTCCTCCTCAAATCCGGCTTGCTCGGACAGATCGGCCAGCTCTTGCCCGATCGATTCCAGTTCGTCCACCGCCTGCTGCGAAACTCGCGAAGCCGCTTCGGCTGCGGGGTTCGGTTGGTTCAGCGGCGGGATCTTTTGTTTTTGCAGATCACGCGTTCTCTGATCGGTTTCCTTGATCTTCTGTTTGGCAAAATCACGCGTTTCCTCCGCCGCATCGGCGGCGCGATTGGCCTGTTCGGCACGCTGCTGTTGCTGCTGCACCTGTGCTTTCAACGATTCGTTGTTCTTGTTCTGATCGCGCTTCAGCTGATCCTCCAACCTTCGTTTCGCGTTTTCAGCATCTCGTTTTTGGCGGTCGGCTTGTCGCATTCGGTTGGAAGCATCTCGTTCCAAAGCGGACCAGTTTCGTTTTTCGTTGCCGGCCGCCTGCACTCGTTGGTTGCGGGCAGTACGTTCAAACTGCTCGACTTGTTGTCGAGCCCGATCGCGAGCCGATTTGTCTTGGTGAATGTCCTTGTCAGCCGCCTGCTGAGTTCTCTGCTGAACCTCTTGCAAAGCATCCACCGCCGCGCCGACCGCATCGGTCATTTCCTGAGCCGCCTGTTGCATGCTAGACAACACGGCGTTTTCACCACCCAACTGGTTCGCCTCCTGCACCGCTTGCTGCAACTGCTGGCGGGCTTCGTTCAACTTGGGCCTGGCTTCGGGCTCGTTCGCCCAACCGACCGCCCGTTCGGCGGCGTTGAGCAACGATCGGTCGACTGTTGCGGCGCGCTGAGAAAGATTTTGCAGCTGCCTGGCAATGCGTCGCTTTTGCTCTTGGAACGTTGGGTCGGAACTTTCCAGCGATTGATTGAGCGAAGTTTCATCACGAGCCGCCTGTTCCAAAGTGCGCTGGGCCGCCTCGGTCGCGCGCTGCGCAATCTCCGACAGCTCCTGCCTCATCGGCTGATTGGTTTGCAATTCTTGTTCCAACTGCCTCATCAGATCCTGCGGGTCACTTTGCGCCTCAGCAGCCATCTCTTCGGCATCTTCGTATCGCTGTTGCAAGTCATCGGCGATTTCCAGCGCGTCTTCGGCAGCTCGCAGCTGCTCTCGCGAGGACGACACGTCCTCGCCATTTTCGGCCCGCTCGAAATGATCGGCTGTTTGCCGCAGGGTATCGGCCAGGTCTTCCATCGCCTGGGCCGCGTCGTCCAGCACATCACTTCGTTGTTGATCGTCCGGCGCGGCGGCGGCTTGCTCCATCTTTTCCTGCGCCTGTTCGACAGCATCTTGGATTTGCGCCGCGGCAGCGTCGGCATCACGAGCCAGTTCTCGTTCTTGCTGGTCGGTGATATCGGAAGTGTTCGCGAGGTCGACCAGCGACTCGACCGTCTCCATCGCAGCCTGCTCGGCATCCTGTTGCTGCTCGGCAAGGTCCTCGGCCGTCTGCTGCTGCGAATCGTTTCGATTCTCGGTTCGCTCCTCCGCTTGCTCCGCTTTTTCTGCCGCCTGGCGAGCCTGTTCGGGCAACGTCAACACGTAGCTTTGAATCGTCTGTCGAGCTTCAACAACGCGAGGTTCCAGTGCCGCCAGCGCCACCGACAGCTTGTTTTCCAGCGACGTCAGCGGTGTGTCGGCGGTCAACAATTCCTCGTCGCTCCAACGCCGGTTCACAATTCGCTGGCGAGCCTGGTTGTAGTCGTTGCTGTAGCGTGAAGATTCAATCGGTTCGATTTCCTCCCACGGCAGTGACAAGTTCTTGAAGTAGCGGACGGGCCACTCCAAGCCGACCGAAAATCGTTCCAACCAAGACGGATGGCCGATCTTTGCCACCGCTTCGGATTCCAGTCGCCGTTCGGCATCCAGCAGCGACCCGATTTCGGCCAGCCACTGATCCGCGTGATGCTTCGCTTCGATCATCTGAAACGCATTGGCCAGCTTCTGATGAACTTGCGCCGGGATCTCTTCACGATACGGCTGGTATCCATTTTGAGTGACATTTTCGATCGCCCGATCCAGCAGTTTCATGTCAGCTGCAAATTGCAGGTCGACAATGCTTCGTCGTCGGTGCAGCGCTTCCTCCTCGGCAAGCCGGCCCCGCAATGTCGCCAGAGTCCGATCCCAATCGGCCGTTGCCAGTTTGATGTCGCGATGCAGCCCGGCCGCGACATCGGCATTCTCTTCGCTGCTGACGCGTTCCTTGGCAACTTTCGCCGCTTCACCAAACGTAGGCAAACGGCGAATCAAATCAGCCGCCGGACCGATCTGGGCTTGGACTTCCCGAAACATGTTGTTCAGCGCGGAATTGATCTGACCGTCGACCATGGCGTGGCTGACCTGGTTGGTCAGATCGGTATGAAATTGTTCGATCAATTGGCGATGCTGGTCGCCCGTCATGGGATTCTCGACCGACGATTTCAATCGATTCAACCAGGAATCGGACCAGCGGTACCAAGATCCGAAGTGGCGTACCGTGGAATCGGGCAACGCATCTTCGTGGTCTTTCATCAATTGGGCGATCGCTTCCAATCGCCCGATTGCCACGGTCAGGTGGCGGGGAAATCGCGACAGCGGTATCGGCGGTTCCTCTTTCAACAGCGGCTGCAAGCTTCGTAGCAGTGCCAGCCCGTCGCCAACCACGCCGATCGTCAACTCCAATCCGAAGGCGGAACGAGCCAGTCCGTCCAATCGTGCCGACTCATGTTCCAGGCGCCGTGACTCACTGGCAATCTCGCGTAGAACTTTGTCGCGATTCTTTTTCCAACTGGGATGATCGTGTCGGCGAACGTCCGACCACCTGGCAACCACATCGGACAGGGCTTGATCAAGATCGATGATCGCCCGTCCGATCAATTCCAACGATCCTGCTTCGGGCAACGTTTGACTCGCCTCCAACAGCGATCCGATCTCCGTCAACAACGCCATCCTTTTCTGATGAAGTTCCTCCGTCTGCTGCTGGGTCGAATCGAAATCAGGAGTCTGATTTTGCTTGGCGATCTCGGCGAGTTCTTTCGAAAGCTCTTTCAGCTGCAGCGCCCACTGACTGACCTCGACCGTCATCGCACTGAGCCGATCGAGCGGCTGGTGACGATCGGCGTCAAATCCTTCGTCGGTCACCAGGAACTCAATCCAACGCGATTCGCCCCGGTTGCCGCGGCGGTCGATCGCGACGGTGCGCGTGCGCACGATGTCACCGGCAGTGAGTTTTTCTGTTTCTTCGTCCTGACGATTGCGGCGCATCAGATCCCAATCCCAAGCCAATTCGATGTCGCGCATCGATTGAGCAACCGGGATTTCACGCTGCAACATCGGGTTGGAATTGACGATGAATTCTTGTACCACCATGTCCAGCGGCAGATCATCACTGGCGGAGGCCTTCAAATGAACCACATCCAGCGGTGACACAAGCGTTGAATTGACATGGTCGGGCGACCAACGCACCACCGGCGGTGAATCGATCACCGGATCGATGGCGTACTGAGGGCTGAAGGGATTGTTCAATCCCGATCGAACGGCGGTCGCGTCGACTTGATATTGTCCGGGAGTCTTGATGGTGATGGAGGTGACAAATCGCTGGTCGGAGCCATCCACCGACTCCAACGGTACTTCGACCTCGTGATTGGCGAATCGCACGACCGCGCCTTCAACCGGCTGATCAAAGTTGACGGTGACTTCCGCCGTCGTTCCGATCAACGCCTTCAAATCGCCATGCTCGGCCTCCTCGATTCGATCCCCCAGTTTGGTGTAATGAGGAAAGACGTAGCGTTTACTAAAACTTGCGACACGCGGTCTTGGCAGCGGCGTGAGAGTGTTCCAAAGCGTGATCGCGTCTCCCGCCAACACTTGATACTCAACCGGAACGGAACCGATCGACAAATTCGCGGCGAACAGGTTGTCGTGGTCCAAAGTTCCATCGGCCGCCGCCAGGGCAGGTCCGACTCGCGGAGTCATCTCCGTTTCCCCCTCCGCTCCTTCTTCGCTGCGCCATCGTAAGGTGACTTGATCGGCCTCGGCACCGGAAAGGCGAACCACCACCGCGACCGCGTCCCCTTCGGCAACGTAGCCCGTCGCCGGAGAGGGCGTCACGATGGTCACTTCGGTCAGCGACGCGCGCTGAATGGCAACACCCGGCAACATCGCTCGAGCGATTCGCCGACCGAATTGCATTTGCGGAATCAGCAGCAGGACGATGCAAATCAACAAGGCAAGCGCCCCGATCAACACGGGACGTTGAACCAAACCGACCGGCAGCACACGTCCGATGTCGATACCGGCCAGGCGATGGGCAACCCGCCGCTGCAACCGTTGACGAAAACCTTCCGAACCGTTGACCAACTGCGGATCGGCCAATTCGACCGCCGACAACAAGTATTCGCGCAAGCGGGGTTCGGCCGTTTCCAGCTGCCGCGCCAAACGCTTCGGATCGCTTTCACTGACGCGCCCCAGCCCCTGCCACCACATCACTGCAAAGACCAGCGCGTACCCAACCACGCTCATCATCCAACGAACCGAATCGGATAAAAACCACAGGTAGTCGCACAGAGCCACCAGCAACATCATCGCGATGAGTGTGACGATGCCGGCGGCAATCGCCCGCAACACCAACAACACGCGGCGGCGGCGGGCGAAGTGAATCAGCGCCTCGGTCGTCGCCGGATCGAGGTTCAAACCGTAGGAAGGATCTGAACGAATCGTTGACATGGGTTACACCAATCCTGCTCGTTTGCGCATCCACCATTCGATCGCGAGCAGCAAAATCACCGCCCAGAACCAATAGAAGGACTGCCATAATAGGATATCCGATTCGACCACCGTTCCACTGGAAAGCGGCCGCAATGAATCCAAAATCGACTCCGCCGATGACTCGTGCAAATAGATCCCGCCGCCGGCTTCGGTGATCTGCGTCAAGGCGTTTTTGTCCAAAGCGACGCGGCGCCGCTCGGCACTGTCCCGACTGGCCACCCAGATCGGCGTCGTCGCTTGCAGCGCCGCGGCGTCAAATCCGCTGGCGCGAATTCGTACTTCATAAGCCCCCGAATCCAGCGGCGGCGTCTGTCCTTGGTACGTTCCCCGGGCAGGATCATCCACCGCCAGCGGCACAGTGGCGATCACCCGGTCATCGGCGATCAGCAGCGCATCGACCGTTGCATCCCCCACCGGTTTGCCCATCGTGTCTTGCAGTCGAACTCGCACGGTCGATGATTCACCGACGTCATACTCGATCTTGTCGGTACCCAAAGCGACATAGTCGTCGCTGGCCGAGTAGGGAGGTTGCATCACGGCGGCCAACAGTTGATTCCAAAAACGGGCATGAAATCGGTCGGCGACTTTGTAACGCCACCGCCATGTCTGGTCAGCCGACAAATAGAATACTCGCCCGGCACCGTACAACCGCGTGACCAACCAGGGAGTCCGCTGGCTGTTGGATGCGACTGCGTGCGCCCAAACTTCGGCACCTTCTCGAACCTCCACGCTGGCGGCCGAAGTCGGTCGAGGAAGCTTTTCCCAAAACTCCGCCAACTGTTCCTTATCGCCCCAAAGGTTCAGCGCCGGATGTTCCAGTCCCATGGGAGTGGGACGCAACAAATCGACTTGCAGCGGTGGCGAGTTTTCCTGATAGGCGACCGGAATGAGCTCCGACAACAGATCATCAGCAAGCTGACTCAGGCGCCGATAACGTCCCTCGATCACGATCAGGCCGCCGCCGCGAGTGACGAATTCGCGAAGCTGAAACGCATCCTGCTCGGTGAATTGATCGGGCGGAATCTCGCCCAAAATGATCGCGTCGTAGGCCGACATCGCTTCCCGCGTGTCGGGCAATTGGCCGCGCTGGTCGCCGCGAATCACTCGCGGCATGTCGGTACCGATTCCGAACAAGACCGTGTCGACTTCCCAAGCCGGATCTCGCTGAAACAGATTTCGAATGTACCGCGTTTCCCAACGGCTGGAACCGTCCAGAATCAACAACCGCCGGTCGCGCGTCGACGCGGCAACCCGAAACGGCATGGCGTTGTTGTCGGCGGAGGCGTCGTCTTCGATCGGGTCGATGACGGCGCGCAGATCCATCACTACCGAACTGCGGCGCACGCGTCGCGGTGCGTCGGCGCCAAGTTGCTGGACAATCGGTTCCACGTCCAGCCGAAAAGGAATCTCCTGCTGGCCGGCTGTGGTTGCCGAAATCGTCTGTTGCCAAACGGTCTGGTCCCCCGATTCGATTCGAACAGTGACCTCTTTGCCCTGCATGCCGATTTGCTTGAGAAGTACATTTCCGGCCAACTGCCCGTCCGCAGCAACGCTATCGGGACGCTCGATACTGACAATCCCGACGTCCGCCGGTTCATCTTCCGACCCCATCCCGATCGCGTGGACTCCCACGCCCGCCGCGGCCAATTGTTCCGCGACGTCGACGGGTGACTTTCCGATGTTGTCGCGACCGTCGCTCATCAACACCATCGCGGCGCGCTGCGGATTGTCGGTGTCGGGGTCAAGGACTTCGCCGGGCGAAAGCGATGCCAGCATCGTCGACAGCGATGTGGAAAGGTCGGTTCGCAGGCCATCTGCCGGCAACTCCAACGCAGTCGGAATCTCCTCTTCATCATTGCTGGACCAAACCATGGTCGGGTTTTCGGCTGAAAAAGCGATCACGTCGACCACGTGTGTTTTCGACAGCGTTTCCAACCAGCCAGCGTTTTGGTCGTCACCGGTCAACATCCGAATCGCGCGTTCCAGTCGCATCGGACCGCTCTGCGCGCCGCTGCTGTCGGTGACCGACATGCTTTCAGACGTGTCGACCGCAAAAACGACTCGGCCCAGCGTCCCGATCACCTGGCGGCGATGCAAAACGGGCCCCGCCAAAACCAAAATCACCAACACGATCGCCGAGGCGCGCAGCGCGGGCAACACATAGCAGTAAGGCATCGCCAGCGAACGAGTTTCGCGCAAGTAAAACAACATCACGCCGATCGCGGCGACCAGGGCCAAAACCCCGACCACGATTGGCGGCAAGTCACCGGCGAAACGAATCGTTCCCATCATATCGCCTCGCTTCGAATCGACCGACGAAACGTATACTGCTGCAAAAACAGTTCACCGATCATGCCGATCAACAACGCGATCAACAGCGTCCTCCAGATCTCGCGACCGAACCGCCGCTGACGATCATCCGATTGCAGCGATTGAACGTCGCCGTAAATCTTGGCGTCGATCGTCTGGGCGACAGCCGACAAACGGGCCGGCTGAGTATCGCGAAGTCGAGACTCGTCGCTGGGTACTTCAACCACTCGAATGGTGCTGGCAACCACCGACGAAGCGTCCTTATTTTTTTGCGTTCGACGAAATCGGTAAGTGCCCGGAACCAACGCTTCGCCGATTCGCAACAAGGGCAATCGATCGGATGTCGGTTCGATCGATTCTTCGCCGCTGCCAGGCCGCTCGACCGTAAAGAACGGCGGCGGCGATTTTGTTTTCTGCTCCTCTTCCGCCACCCCCTGAAACTCACCAACCGGAACCATCACCCCCTCACCCACAGGAATCGTGGTACGCTTTCGGTTTCCTGCCAGATCGAGCATCAGTTGCTGCACCATCGGCAGATAAACCATCCGCATCGGAAGTGTGGTCCAGGCGGCGTCACAGGGCACGGCCACTTGGACAACCTGGCCTCGACCGCGCCGCGCCGAGACAACCAGCGGGTCGCCTCCCGACATGCTCAACAGCGTGATCGCCGGCTGCAGTGGCGGCGCCTCGTCGGTTGATTCCACTTCGACTGGAATCAACTTGCGATAACCGTACACCTCGACCTCGGTGAGCGGTTGACGATCCTTAGACTGCAACAGGTTCCACGGTGTGTACTGGGGATTCAGCTCGCCAATCGCAATCGGCTGTGCGTTCTTGGGATCATCGCTGCCCACAAATTCACCCAACCGCGCGGGAAGGACCAGTTGCCCGTCTTCGCAAGACCAGCCGTCGTTGTAGGCATCGACGTCGATCGCATCGCCATCAAAAATCACCAGGGAACCGCCGCCCAGCACAAACTGGGCAACCGCTTCGGAATGTTCACCCACGGCCTTCACATTCGCCAGAACCAGAATGTCGGGCTGCTGCTGAAACTCCTTGGCAATCTGCCGCATCGTCACCACGGTGGTTCGCACGGCGTCGGGCAAATCTTCGCCACCAAATGCGAACGGGCTGAGGGCGATCGCCAGAAAATCGGTCTCGCCTTCCAACGGTCGGCTGCTCGGTTTGCCGTCGACCAACAGGACGTTGATCTCCTTCACAACGTCGACCCCAATGGTGCGACGGTTGTCGGCCGACAAAGCATCGGCGTGTTCAACTGCCAGCGAAACCTCGTGCACACCCGCGGTTTCGATGGTATGAGTCAGACGGCTGGTTGCGGCGGATCGCGGAGGAATGGAGATGGTGCGCGGCGCAAGCGGCTTGCCGTCCACAGCCCACGCCAGCCGCAGGTCCTGAGCCGTGCGGTCGCTGGCGTTGCGGATTCGAGCCGAAAATCGAGCTCCCCGGCCGGCGACGACAGCGGGCGAGTCGATGGTGATCGAATCGACCGATACATTGCTCAGGCGATCCGAACCAACTCCGTAGTTCAAGAAATGGATCACCGGCCGCTGCGGCTGCTGGTTCAACGTCGACGCGACGCGGCCCAGAGTATCGATCGTTGCGTCGCTGACGTTTCCACTTGGAAAGTCGGAAGCGACCAAAATTCTTCTTTGCGGGTGTGCCGCCTCACGGGAGGCTTCCACGGCGGCACGAACCAACAGTCCTAAATCTAGCGGCCCGGAGTCGGTTTTCAGTTCGCGTATTTTTCGCAGTGCGTCTTGAGCCCCCATCGAGGCTGCGGGAGCCTCCGATTGACTCGACGGCACCAGAATCACCTCGTCGCGGCGAGAAAGTTTCGAAACGATCTCGCCCAAGTCCTGCTTCACGCGTTCCATCCGCGTCATTCCCGTTTCGTCTCGCGCCGACATGCTGCGGCTGTCATCCACGGCAATGACCAGAGATTGTGGCGCATCGCCGGGTAACGACTTGAATCCGGTCACGACCGGACGAGCCAAACAGAAAGCCAGCAGGATCGGCAGCAGACATCGCAACAGCAGCAACAGAAGATTCATCAGCTGAATGCGGCGGCGATTGATTCGCACCACACTGCTCAGCAAATGCATCGCGCCCCAATCGAGCGTCGTGAACCGGCTTCGAAACAGCAGATGAATCGCCAACGGAACGGTGAATGCGAATGCGCCGAAAGCCAACAAGGCGTTCAGAAATGTCATTGCAGACGCCTCCGCATCGCCAAGTATTCATGCAGCGCGTCGGCAAGCGGCCTGTCGGTGGTCAGCGGCACCAGGTCGACTCGGTGCTTACGGCACGCGTCGCGCAGCTCCTTCTGATGTTGCTGCAGCCGATCCAAGTACGCCTGCCGAAGAGTTCGGGCGTCAATAATGTGTTCGTTTTGGACATTTTCCAGATCACGAAACTGGATTCGCCCCGAAAAGGGAAAGTCAACTTCGTCAGGATCCATGATCTGAAAGAACAGGACCTCGTGCCGCTGCGAGCGAAACTGCGAAAGGGAGCGACTGATGGAAGAAACGTCGCCCATCGAATCAGAAATGATGATCAACAGTCCGCGCCGACCCAACGTCGGCGCGATCTTGGCAAACACTCCGCCCAAATCGGTTTCTCTTCGCGTGGCATCGGCCGCCAGCGCCGTCATCAACGCTCGCAAGTGGGACGGCCGCGCCCGCACCGGCAACCGATCACGAGGTTGGTCGTCAAAGGTGACCAGACCGACGGCGTCCTGCTGGCTGAGCATCAAGTAAGTCAGCGACGCGGCAAGCTGCTGGGCGTAGTCGTATTTGCTCAGACCCCGGCTGCGCTGGCCTTGGTAGCGCATCGAACCGCTGCGGTCGACAATCAGCGTGCAGCGAAGGTTGGTCTCTTCCTCATACTCGCGAATGTACAACCGGTCGCTCTTGCCAAAGACCTTCCAATCGATGCTGCGAATCTCGTCGCCCCGGACGTATTGCCGGTGCTCTTTGAACTCGACGCTGAACCCCTTGTGCGGCGATCGATGTTTGCCGCTACAGAATCCTTCGACGACTTGGCGAGCCAGCAATTGCAGCTTGGCTACCCGTGACAGATCCTTGGGAGTCAGCAGGTCGTGGATTCGCATGCGGTCGTGGAAATGGTGAGGCGGGGACGGTGGAACGAACATGCCAAACCTTCGGCAGGTCGTTCGGTTGGCGGGCTTGATGTACGAGTATATCCGCTGGCCACCGAATTGCGTCGCGCCGGAAGGCCAATGACCCAAGATCATTCCCGAAAAACGCCGGTTTTTGCGACGCCGGACGTGACGATTGACGCGGATCTTCCGGCAAGGAATAACATGAACTGCTGATCCGACCGAAATCCCACTGACGGCAATCCCCCATGATTCCATCCAAACCGATCTTGTTTCTCTGCGCCGCTGCCCTGTTCGTCGGATGCAATTCCGAAAATGAGTCCAAAGTGGCCAAACGACGATCAAATCTATCGAAGACGGCCGCCGGCTACCGCCAGTACATCGAAGAGAAAGGAAAGGGGCCGTCAGGGGTCGAAGATTTTGCTGAATTCATGCTGGCCCAGGCGTCCGCTGACCAGGCAATCGAAAACGCCGTCACCGCCATTCGCGAGGGAGATGTCGTGGTGATTTGGGACGGTGTCTTTCCCGAAAACGAAGACCCCGACAAGTACACGCTCGCCTTCGAAGCAAGTGTGCCGGGAAGTGGCGGTTATCTGGTCACTGGCGGAGGCACGATCCAACTGGTAACCGTCCAACAATTCACCTCCCAACCGACGCTTCCTCAAGCGGCGAGCGATGGTGGGTGATTCGGTGCCTTCGTGTGAGAATTTCCAAGCGCACCCGCTGCAAAGAAAAGCTCTACCAGCGAAGCCCAAACCTTTCCCCGCCCGATTCGCGGTTGTTGCCCCCTTTCAGCGGTCCGCTGTGGGAAGCTTTGACGACCGGATCTCGCTGCGGGTCGATCACCTCTTCTTCCGCCGGTTTTGATTCGGCGTCGGCCGGTGCACTTTGCGCCGCTTTGATCGACAAGCCGATCTTTTGGGTCTCGCGGTCAAAGGTCATCACTTTCACTTCCACCTCCTGTCCCTCGGCGACCACCGTGTCGACTCGTGACACTCGATGATGAGCCAGTTCGCTGATGTGAACCAACCCTTCCACGCCGGCGGCGAGCTTGACAAAACACCCGAAGGTGGCGATGCGGGTGACCGTTCCACGATGGACGCTGCCGATCGCAAAGTCCGTTTCGGCGGTATCCCAAGGGTTATCCAAGAGGTCTCGATAGGAAAGGCTGATCTTGCCGGTCTCTTTGTCGATCTTGTCGATCTTGACTTTGACCTTTTGTCCGACTTCCAACACTTCGCTGGGATGCTTCACCCGATCCCAACTCAGTTTGCTGATGTGGATCAAACCATCGAGTGCTCCCAAATCGACGAACGCGCCGAAATCCTTGATGCTTCTTACCGTGCCTTCCAACTCATGGCCGGGCTCGATCTTGGCGAGTTGTTCTTGTTTCTTTTCTTCCCGCTCTCGTTCCAACACCGCGCGGCGACTCAGTACCAGGTTGCCTCGTCCCGCGTTCGCTTCGGTCACCACGCAAAGGAATTTCTGGTCGACAAACTCGCTCAGGTCCTCCACGCGATACTCGCTGACTTGGCTGATCGGAATGAATCCGCGCACGCCGCCCACTTTGCACTCCAGACCGCCGGAGTTGTGTCCGGTGACGGTTGCTTCGACGACTGAGCCCTCTTCCAAGTCCTCCCAATCGCTCACCTCGACCGAGCCACCGGGAAGCGACAGGATGTACAGCCCGTCCTCGGAACTGACTCCGCGAACCACCACCTCGACCGCATCGCCCGGCGTCGGTTCTTGTTTGAAATGTTCAAACGGAACGAATCCTTCATCCGGTCCGCCCAACGCGACAAAGACGTTGTCATCGTGGATCTTCAACACTTGACCGTGCACGCGAGCACCATCGGCCAGCGGTTCTTGGCGATCGGGCATTCCGGCAGCTCCGCCAAGGATCAGGTCGACATCGGCCGAGGCCAATTGGGCTTCGACTTCTGCTTGAATGTCATCCGGTAGACCGAGTCGCCGGTTGGGCACAGGAACTTTTGCCTTGGCCGCCGGCTTGGGCGCGGCGGCAGCTTCGCCCTCTTGTTGATCCGCCGTTTGATGTCGAGGCTTCTTGGGCGGTCGGTTTTTGTCGCTCTTCTTCTTCGGGCTGTCCTTTGCCGCGGATTTTCCTCCGGGCGCCGTCGACACCGTGGGCGATGCAGGTTTGGCAACGCCCAATCCACGCGCCGCAAGCGGTCCGCTGGTCCGCCCAATCTTCGGCGGTGGCTTGTTCGCCGCCGGCTGACTGCCGGTCTCTGCGGGCCCAGCTCCCTGATCGACGGCGGCCTCTTCGTTTGCCGCTGAAGCAGTCGGCTCTTTGGCGGCCGCAGCGTCTTGCTGAGGAGGGGGTTCCGGCCGATTTTCTTGGCTGCCGGAGGAAGAAGAAGACTGGGGATCGTCGCCGATGCTCATCGGATCGTTTCGCGGCTGCGGAGGGACTCGCGGGTAGTAAGATACAAGTTTGGCAGTCTAGCAATTCACCGCGTCAATCGGTAGCCTTCGCTGCAATTGACAACTCCGAACAGCGAATCCCAAGATGCCAAAACTCGAAGCGTTTGCCACCGAAGCCTTCGCAAGTCTTAGTGCCGACCTGCTAGACGCCATTGAAACGGCCGAACTACCCGGCCTGAAAGATGGCCCCGCCAATCCTTCGTTGGCCGCGATGCTGACCGCGCCCGACCTTCAAACTTCCTTGGGTGGGAGCGCAGCACCCCGCGCGGACGAGTGCCGGAGCGGGCTGTGGTTGCTGGCGGGGGATATCGATCGCAGCCATTCGATCAGCCAGGGTATCCACAATTCCGAAGGGAGCTTCTGGCACGGAATCATGCATCGTCGCGAAGGTGATTTTGGAAATTCCAAGTACTGGTTCCGCAGGGTGGGTGAGCACCCCGTGCTAGTGCAAATCGCCGACTTGGCAGCTGGCCAGTACGTCGATCCGTTTCAGTTCGTCGATCGGTGCAGCGGCGCAAGTCGTGATGACGAGGACGAATATGCAGCATGCCAGCAGCTTCAATGGCTGGAGTGGCAAGCGCTGATGGCCTACTGCGTTTGCGGGTAGTCGCAAAGTTTCCAGGAATAGTTATCCCGCCGCTCCGTGGTGACGATATCGGTACCTGTACTGAGGACGAAGAACGCGACGTTGTGTGGGGCAATTTGGTTTTTCGTTCTTCGGAACGTTACGACCCGGGTTTTCCCTCTGAGCACATCGTGTTCATTGGGGCATGAAGATCCGGGTCGTTTTTTTTTGCGCCCGCCGATCACACCGCGGGTACTTCTCGGCGACATCGATTGACGCCCAAAATCGACAGACGTTGAAAAAACGCAACATGTTGATGTGGGGCAGGGCGGCGGAACCACCGCCGCTAAGTACATGACGTCAAACGGTTTCGGGCCAATTCGAGGCGAACTCTTCGCCACTGGCACGACGGATGCGAAGGATCGAAGGCAGTTTTGTTTTCGTTCGATCCTCCCGTTGAACTCTTCATGCACTCTGTCCTGATCGCCGACATCGCGGCCCTCGTTTCCCAACACGGCCCCGCCATCCTGTACCGCCGCGATACGATTCCACCGGAAGCGGTGACGCAATATTGGGCTAGTTCGCGGACGCGATTCGAACTGTGGCATCAGACGATTTCGCGCTATCGCGACGCCGAACAATCGGGCAATTCGATGACGCTGAAACGCTGGTGGCGCGATCACATCGTGGTGCTGGAGGAGGTGTTTGTCTCGGAAATCCTGACCCGTGTGTTGGCAGCACTGGCCGCCGGACTGGATGACGCGTCCGAATCGGATGAAATCTCGCCGGTGACTCACGCGGTCTACCTGACTCATTTGGAAGCGAGAAACCGTGTCCAACAGATGATGTTGTTTGGTCGCGGCAACTCCGTCCAAGACGCGGTGCGACTGAATCGTTTGCGGCAAGGTGTGGAACGATGGACCGATGCAATGATTGGCCGAATGACCGTTCAAAATCCCTCCACCGTTCGCTATGCGATTTGTCAGCAGCGGGCGACCGAGTACGCTCAGGAATCGCGAACGTATGGGCACGGGCCGGCTCGAGACACCGCGTCGTGGCTGATGAACGCCGCGATGCACGACATGCTTCGCCGTCGCACCTCGGCTCTGGCCGCTCTTCCCGAAGCCAACCGCAACGTGGTTCAAAGCGTACTGTTGATGCTTCGCCCCGACCTGTTTGATAGCGTCGGTACTCTCAAATCGCTGTGGCTGCACCGACTGCAGATCGACACCGACCGAACCGATCGAGTCCTGGATGAACTCAGTGGAATCGACCTCGACAAGGCGGCGACCGCAACCGGAATCGAGATGACCCACGATTCCTACTTCGAACGCTGGTACATGTAGGCCGACTTCTTCTGCTACTTCGCCAACACTGCGGCGATGCGGTCGACCGAGATCCGTAACGAGCGGGCGGCCATTACAAAATTGGTGTGCCCGCTGACTTCCGGTTGAATCTCTTCGTACAGCTCGGTGGCGCGGCGCAACCGAGACATCTTTTTCTTCGCCATCTTCAGATAGACCGCCGGATCGACCACTTCATCCAACGGCCCCACCGCGAGAATGAAGTCGTACAGATCTCGCACGACATCTCGCAAGTCTTCGTCGTCTTCCGATTCGTCGGCATGTTTCAAGAACGTTCGCACCATCCACACATGAGTGACCTCGGTATCGATGGCCCGGACACGATCCATCGGATCCCCACTGGCACCGACCGTCATCAGCTAACCGACTCCGAATCAGGAGGATGCACCGCCGCCTGATCGGTTGGCTGCGATTCCGAATGGGCGGCACTGGCGGCAGCCGGTTTTTTTGCCGGGGCATGTCCGTGGGGCGTGTTCATGGCCACGATGACCACGCCGACCACGGTCAACACCATCCCGACCCACAGCAGCGGGTTGATCGTTGCTTCGCCGTGCAGGCGAATGGCAGAAACGAGTGCCGTTACCGATACCGCACCGCCAAAGACAATCGGCATCACCAACAGCGCGTTGCCACGGCTGGTCATCATCGCCGTCGTCAAACAAAACGCCCCCAGGGCACCCAGCGTGCCAGCCAGAAAACCCCATTTGGCAGGTTGAAAGTGGGTGATCGCCGGTGCGGTATCGGGAACGACCGCCGTGTAACTGAAAGAGTCACCACGGACTTTCATCATCACCAATCCGCCGGCGATGGCGATCACCAGGTAGGCGATGCCGATGAAGACATAGGGCTTGAAGGGGGTCCAGCCATCCGGCGGCATCAGCGGCCGTCCGTCGATTCCTCGCGGTGTTTGGGCATTGCCGATTGTCGGCCCGTAACATCCCCAGAAAACCGCGGTGGCGACGGCAAAGCAAATCGGAATCAACATTTTATTCATGAATACCTCAAAGAGGGGAACTCTGGGATCGCCGACTTGGGACAAGCCGGCCTACGAGAATTTGGATCAGGCATCGTGTCGGAAGTGGCAAATATCGCCATCTTGGATCAAATAGTTTTTCCCTTCCACCCGCAGCTTGCCGGCCTGGCGAATCTCTTTTTCGCTGCCGTGATGTTCCAAGTCTTCCAACGTATAAACATCGACGCGGATAAAACGACTCTCAAAATCACTGTGGATGACTCCCGCGGCTTCCGGCGCGGTGGCTCCCACGCGAACCGTCCAGGCGCGAACTTCTTTTTCGCCGGCCGTGAAATAACTCTGCAAACCGAGCGTTCGATAGGCTTCACGAGCAATCTGGGACAAGGCGGGCTGCTGCAAACCGATGTCGGCCAATATCTCCGCGCGATCTTCCTCGTCCAATTCCGCGATCTCCGCCTCGATCTTGGCACACACGCAGACCACACCGGCACCCGTTTTTTCGGCGTGCTGGCGAACCTGCTGGACCAGCGGATGTTTGCCCTGCAAGTCATCCTCGCCCACGTTGGCCACATACAACACCGGCTTGGCCGTCATCAGCCCGAATCCGGCGATCGCTTTTTCTTCCGCCTCGTTCAGCGAAAGCGTCCGCAGCGGCTGTTCCGCTTCCAGGTGCTTGTTGCACCTGTCGATCACCTCGATCCGCAACTTTGCCTCTTTGTCACCGCTGCGAGCGGTGCGCTGCGCTTTGACCAGCGAGTTTTCCAGTGTCTGGATATCCGCGAACATCAGTTCCGTTTCGATCGTTTCGATGTCCGAGATCGGATCGACGTTTCCGGCAACGTGGACCACGTCGGGATCCTCAAAACAACGCACGACCTGCACAATCGCGTCGACTTCCCGAATGTGGCTCAGAAACTTGTTGCCCAATCCCTCACCGTCGCTGGCGCCTTTGACGATGCCGGCGATGTCGACCAACTTCAAGGCGGCCGGGATGACTTTTTCGGGCACAATGTACTTGGTGATCCGCTCCAAACGCTCGTCGGGAACATTCACAATTCCCTCGTTCGGCTCAATCGTGCAAAACGGATAATTTTCACTCTGAGCAGCCTGTGAACTGGTCAGGGCGTTGAACAGCGTGCTCTTGCCGACATTGGGCAGTCCAACAATTCCGGCTTCCATGGTGCTTTGACGTTCAAAATCTCTGGTGGTTGGTTGATCTGGAGGGAAATCGTATCAGCCGGGAGTTGTTCTACGAAGGTGGGTGCAGCCGTCGGCGATTCCTCCGAAATCACGGCGATGCACAGCGCAGCCAGTTCGAACAGTTGGCGATTTCTCCGAAATCGCAACGGCGCACGGCGCAGCCAGTTTGGAAAACTGGCCGACAGTCGGCGATTTCTCCGAAATCGCAACGGCACACGGCGCAGCCAGGAGCGGAAAACTGGCCGACGATTCATCTTTTTTTCCATTTTTGCTGGAGCAGAGCAGGAGACCGTGCCGATGACCCCCTTTTGCATGATGCATTTCCGTTGCATGTTTCAAGGACGAAGCTGGTCGTTGCTTTCCACCCAGCTTTTCCGCTCGGTGGTGGCGAATCGTTCCGATCCATCCAGCTCCGAGCCCTGCTTTGAGAACTCTTACTCTTGGCGTGCTGATCGTCTCCGGCGGTACGCTTGCCGCGCTCCCTTTTCGGCGCTACCAACAATCGATTCCCGACGCATCCTCCGGACCGATCCAAGCGACCGGCCCGACGCAATCGTCGATGGGCGAATCGAAGATTGAAATTTTGGTCGAGAAAGAAACGGCCGACGTCGAAACGTTGCCAACAGTCGATTCCTTGATGGCCCACCTGCCACCGTGGAATCGCGGGGCCGTTCAGCAGCAGCGTCCCCGAAACGCGCCGCTGACCTACGAAGATCTCGCCGTCCCGATCAACGATCCTCCACAGATCCGCGAGCGGTTTTCAGCCAGCGTTCAGGCGCGCGAAAGTCGGCTGGACCGAGAAAAGCAAGCGGGTTTGGTCATGCCGCGGCTGGAAAGCCTGGCCCTGGACCAGCAGAACGAACTGAAGTCGATGATCGTGTCGACCGAGGCCGAAACACCCACGCCGTCCAGCCAAGCAACGTTGGCCAGCGCCTCCTCACGTGAGGCGTCGGTTCAACCACTGCCCAAACCCGATCCGCGCCGGCAGCGACATTGGATACACCAACCCGACTGAGCCGGTCTGGTTACCGCGTTCGAACCAGGTGGTCGATGGGGATTTTTTGTGATGCGATGATCGGTTCGATCTGCCCGATGAATCGGTCGGCATCGACCGGGTAGCCGGCTGTTGGCTTGAGCGGAGTTTCGTGGCGGTGTCGTTGTTGAAAGTAATGGTTCAACGACTCCATGAAACGCTCTCGCAAATACTTCGCGTGAATCGATGAAAGCGCAACGGGAGTGAACGAGTCTCCTTTGACGGTAAAGTGGACCGTCACGACCGGCGCGGAAGAGGATTTGTCTGGCTCGATCCGATAAACACTTTGCCGTTTCGATTCAGAAACGACGCTCACAATGCCGTCTGTAAACTGGTGTTGAAGAACGCCGGCATAGTAACGTCGCCCGCCATGCCGGTCGCAAAAAACCGCGACCTCCGTGTCCGACGGATGATCACGTAGCAGGGTGTGCACCAGCCCGATGGTCGATTCGGACAGCAGTTCCGCCTTGTTCGCTCCCGATCGACACGCCCTGTTGAACCGCGCGGCGGTGAGAATCCGTGCTCGGACGTCGAGCAATCGAAGGCCGCTGGCACTCCATGTCTGCCTGATTTCGCAAGTCGCCGAAGGATCAAGAAAAGGAAGTTCCGAGAGCTGGTTCAACCAGGACGTTTCCTGAATCGACTGCAGATCGGATTCGGCCAGAGACGGCAGCAGTTGCGTGAGAGTCGATTCGGACCGACCGCGCCAATGGTTGCTGGCACTGACGGCAGCATGCAATGCGTCCAGGCTGTCCCCTGACTTGTAAATCGCTTTGGAATCGTCAACTGCCACCGCGACGCCATCGCAAGTTTGCGTATCACGCAGTCCGGTGAAAAGGTCTTGCAAATGGTCGCCGCTTGCGTCTTGTACTGGGACATGCCAAGCGGTCGCAGCAATGACCAGCGGCCCCAACTTGGGACCGTACCCCGCTTCATCGGTCGCAATCAACAACATCCTGTATTCTCTTCTGAAGCAGGCCCCAAAGAACATCTCACCCGAATCATACGCTCACGTCGTACTCGTTGTAGGACGTAACAAACAAGCCCTTACGGTGCCGGAACTTCGGTCGCCTGCGGGAGGTTTTTTCGTCTCCCGCGCCGCGCGCAAGCACGAACCGGCCCTGTTCAGCTACGGCATGGTTTTGCGACCTCCGCTCCGGCCTACGCGAATAATCCGCGCTAGCGACGAATATCGCGGACTCCTTCCTCCACTGCATCCGCCAGCACCTGAACATCTTTGATCGTGTTGTAGAGCCCGAAACTGGCTCGCGTTGTGGCAGCGACTCCCAGGCACTGGTGCAACACCATCGCGCAGTGGTGTCCGTGTCGAGTGAACACGCCGCGCCGGTTCAAACGGATTGCCAGATCTTCCGTGGCGACGCCGTCGATCGAAAAACTAACGATCGCCCCCTTCTTGTCAACGTCGGGTCCATGGATGGTCAGTCCGTCGATTTGCGACAGTTGCTGGTGAGCAGCCACGGTGAGCTGCCGTTCCCACTTGCCGATCGCGTCAAACCCGATCGATTGGACAAAATCGATTGCTGCTGACAAACCAATGATTTGGACAATCGGCATCGTCCCCGCCTCGAACCGCGCAGGCGGATCGGCCCACGTTGATTCTTCGCGCCCGACCTGCTGGATCATATGGCCGCCATACACGATGGGGTCCATCGCTTCCAGCAGCGATCGACGGCCATACAGGACACCGACTCCCGACGGTCCGTAGAGTTTGTGTCCCGAAAAGGTCAGAAAATCGATCCCGTCGGCCAGCACGTCGGTCGCCGCATGGGGGACACTTTGAGCCGCGTCGACGACAACGATCGCGCCGTATCGATGTGCACGTTCGCAGATTTCGGCGATCGGGTTCACCGTACCGAGCACATTGGACATACTGCACACGGCGACGATCGCCGTTTGCTCGTTGAGCATCGATTGCAGGGCATCGATGTCAAGGCGGCCGTCGTCGGTGATCGGAACGATTCGCAGCTTCGCTCCCGTCTGCCGGGCAACGACTTGCCAGGGAACGAAGTTCGCGTGATGTTCCATTTCGGTAATCACGACTTCGTCACCTGGCCGAAGGAACTTGCGCCCCCAGCCACTGGCAATCATGTTCAGCGACAGCGTCGTGCCCGCCGTGAATGCGATCTCGTCGCTGCTGGCCGCGCCGATCAGCTGGGCAACCGATTGCCGCGTCGATTCGATTTCGTCATCAATTCGTTGGCCGAAGTAATAGCGACCGCGAAATGCATTGGCGTAATACTGCTGCTCGACCTCGCGTTCCTTTTCGATCACGGCGCTAGGTTTTTGCGCCGAAGCGCCGCTGTCCAGAAAAACAGGTCGATTTCCGTCAGGCAATTCGTTTTGAAGAATCGGGAATTCAGCGGCGATGTTGGTGATACTGCGGGTCGGCACAGCTTTGTGGGAAGACGGATGACGGGGTGACGGCGCTACTTTGTTCGACTGACCTCCAGAGGGTTTTGCACCTTCGCTGGAACGGTCCGAATGTTCGCTGGCGAATTGGCGTATCGCATTGACCATCGAATACAGTCCGTTCTTTCGCTGCGGCGTGATCAAACGTGCTAGACCGAGCGAGTCAAAGATATCGGCGTAGTCGATATCCAACGCTTCATCCGGCGTGCGGCCAACGTACATTTGCAGCAAGATGTGCACCAATCCTTTGACAATGATGGCGTCGCTGTCGGCCTGGATCTCCAGGGTAGGCGGCACCGAATCAGAAAGCCGGCAGACCATCCAAACGCGGCTCTGGCAACCGGGGACAAGATTGTCACCTACGTAAACCGATTCCGGAATCTTGGGCAGGTCGCGCCCGAGTTCGTCCAGTACCTGGCAAGCTTCGTGTTCATCCAGGTCTGCGAATTCATCAATCAGCTCTTCAACAGCGGTCACAATTCGTTTCCTTGTCGGAAAATGATTCTCTTACGTTCACCGGGATTTTCGCCCCGGAGCGGGCGCGGGCATCGATTCAACTTTCTTCACTCAAACTTGGCCCACCAAACCGCGGCCCTGCGTCTTCCAGATCTTTGTCGATCGGCGTTGCCAGCGCGCTCTGCAGCACCCTCCATCCGAGCAGACAACACTTTTGCCGGTTGGGCGGCATCGGCGGTCCCACCAGGGCCAACATTTCTTGAGCAGAGAAAGCCCGCAGTTGTTGGATGGATTTTCCTTCGATCGATTCCACCAGCATCGATGCGGCCGCCTGGCTAGCCACACATCCTTGACCGTCAAACCAAGCCTGCTGGATCACGCCATCGGGTGTGATTCGCAGCTCGATGCGAATCACGTCTCCGCAAATCGGAATGTCCCCCTCCGAAGCATGCGTCGCCTCCTGCAGCGGTCCACGGTGGTAGGGATCCTCGTAGTGATCAAGGATGTGCTGCTGGATCGATTCACGGTCGTCGAAAGACATCAGGCCCAGGTGTTTTGCGAGCTGAACGGCGGCTGTGATTTAAGTCTACAAGTGTTGTGAAAAATCGGCAATCGCTGCAAATGTCGATATTTTCTGCCCTTGTGTCGCCGAGTTTGGAGTTGTTATTCCGGGATCCAACGTCGGATTCTCGCCGGCTGACTTGTCTCAAGTCGCTGGTCCGGGAATTCAGGGGGGGACACAGTCGGCGATTTCTCCGAAATCGCTGCGCGTGCCAGTTTGGAAAACTGGGCGACAATAGTCGGCGATTTCTCCGAAATCGCTGTGCGTGCCAGGTTTGAAAAACGGCCAACGATCCCCTTTCCCTCAGGACTGTTCATGCCCTACGGCGTCTATCTCTCTGCGACCGGCGCGCACGCTCAAAGCCGTCGCATGGAAATGCTCAGCAACAATCTGGCTAACGTGAACACGCCAGGTTTCAAACCGCAGCACGCGATCATGCAGGCGAGGTTTGCCGAGTTGATTGAACAGGGCGAGGTGCCGCCCGGTTTGGGTGGTGCCGACGATATCGGTGGCGGCGTCACGATCAGCCCTACCGAAACGCAATTCGCGACGGGGCCTGTCCAGGCGACCGGCCGTGAAACTGATTTTGCGATCAACGATGACAAGTCTTTTTTTGTGATCCAACGAGGCGAGGAACAGTTCCTGACCCGCGCCGGCGATTTTCTGTTCGATTCCCGCGGCCGAATGGTCAATCAAAACGGCGACCAGGTCGTCGCCGGTGACGGCGGACCGATTCAAATCGATCCGGCATTGCCGTATCAGGTTTCCGGCGAGGGATTGATTCGCCAAGGCGGTGACAAGTGGGAGTTGATGATTGCCAAGCCGAAGAGTTTTGGTGACCTTTCCCACGTTGGCGGAAATCAGTTCAAACCCTTGGCCGACTTTGACCTTGTGGCTAAAGGTGATCGAAATGTAGTAGCAGGGATGTTGGAACAGTCGGCTGTCAGCCCCACCAGGGCAATGATGGAACTGATCGAAACCTCGCGGGTGTACGAAGCCAACGTGCGAATGATTCAGAACCAGGATTCGGTGATGGGTTCGCTGATCAGCCGAGTGTTGCAATAAAAACGAAAACTCTTTTGACGAAACGGACTTCTCGATGAGTGTGCAAACGCTTTACACCGCCGCCACCGGTATGGAGGCGATGGAAACGAAGCTTGATGTGATTGCTAACAACCTGGCAAACATCAACACGACGGGATTCAAAAAGGATCGCGCCAATTTCGAGGATTTGCTGTATCGCACCGAGGTTTATCCCGGTGTGCAAGACAGCACCCAGACACCGACCGCGGTTGGCACCCAAGTCGGTTTGGGAGTCCGGGTGACGAGCACTCAAACCGATCATCGCCAAGGGACGTTGCAGCAGACTGGCCGTAACTACGACGTTGCCATTCAGGGCCGCGGGTTCTTTCAAGTTCTGGATCCGGCCAGCAACGAATCGTTTTACACTCGCGCCGGCAACTTTGACGTCAACGCAAACGGCCAGTTGGTGGTCGGTTCGGCGACCGTCGGCCGGCTGTTGGAACCGCAGATCACCATTCCGCCCGATGCGACAGCCGTGGCGATCAACGGCAATGGCGAAGTGCTGGTGCGCCAGCCGGGTCAAACCGAATTGTCGACGGTGGGACAGATCCAAATCGCCCAATTCATCAATCCCGACGGGTTGCTGAAGGAAGGCGAAAACATGTACCGCGTCACCGACGCCTCCGGCCAGGCTGAATTGGGAACGCCAACCCAGGAAGGTCTGGGCGCGTTGGTGCAGGGCAGTTTGGAGGCATCGAATGTTCAGCCGGTTCAGGAGCTGATCGATTTGATCACCACCCAGCGGGCTTTCGAGCTGAATAGCCAGGCGGTCCAAGCTGGCGACCAGATCATGCAGAACATTTCGAACCTTCGTCGATTCTAAGAAACCGAGAATCATAAGTATCGTTGTTTCATTTTGATGCGAACAAGCCAAACGATTGAGCTGACGGTCGTGGTGCTCCTTGCGATCTTATGCGGGAGCCGAAGCGACTGCTCTGCGCAGACCTATCGCGATCCGCATGCCATTCTGGCGATGGTCGACAGCAACACTCGTTGGGCATTCCGATCGCTGTCGCCCGTCACCGTTGCCTCGCCGATCGTTCGATTGCGAGACGTGGTCAAACCCGTCGATCCGCAAATGGCCGGCTGGCAGCGACTGAGCCGCTCGCCGATCGGTCTGGTTCCGCTGAGCGGGCAGCCGATGACCATCGATCGAGTTCGTTTGTCCGAAGCGATTCGCAACGCCGAAGCGACGCCGTCAACGATCGATTGGGTCGGTCCCGAACAGATTCGAGTCCTGTACGATCCCACTTCGGCTCCCAGCCAGTCAGTGATACAGGCCGGTCAAACGATCGTGCAAGAACTTCAGGGGACCGGTCGGGCGGCACCGGCCGGGCACACAGGCGTGCCAACGACTGCTTCGGTACCATCACTTTTACCGTCTCAAGCAAAACCGATCGTCGCCTGGATCGAGACAGCGCTCAAACAGCAGCACTCCGAAGCGATGGAGTTGTATGAGATCGAAATCGACCTTCGCCAGGCTGCACTTGGCCCGCTCAGCAGGATGGTGGGCATTCCGCTGGTCGAATTCGTTTCTGAGCTTCAAGAGGGGCAGGCATCGCTTCGGGTCGACGGTCGCAGTGTCGATGGGCCGTGTCAGTCAGTGATTGCCGTGTCACTTGCAGCACATCCCCAGGTTGTCTTTCCAAGAAGTAGTTTTCCTCGCGGACACCGATTGCGCAGTGGTGATTTGCTGATCAAACCGTTGCCGTCAGCAAAGGTCCAGCCGTCTTATGTTTCGGATCCGGCCGAGCTTGTCGGATTGGAAGTTCGCGGCTTCGTTCGTTCCAACCGCCCCATTTCGCGATCCGACGTTGGCGCGCCCATCCTGATCACGCGTGGCGATCTGGTAGACATTCAGGTGATCGGCGGCGGAGTGAAGGTGACAACCAGGGCCAAGGCGATGGAAGAGGGAGCTGAGTTCGACACGATCGAAGTCGAAACGCTGAATCCCAAAAAACGACTCCTCGCACGAGTGGTCCGATCGGGACTTGTCGAAATCGTGACTCGAGCACCACAGTTAGAACCATGAAACCAATATCCGTTTCTACAGCGCTGGTCCTATTGCTGACGATCTCGGTCACACAGCCTGCGAAAACGCATGCCCAAAACAGTTCTTTGTTGCATCAGGCTCCGCCAACCGGCGTGCAGGATCCGCGGGCGACGCCGCCTGCAGCATCCAATCTGACAGGCATGTCGCCGGCACCTATTCCCTACGGGCAGACAACGGCCGAGGGTCGACCGAGAATTTTGTTGAACGGCGCCAGCTGGACCTTTCAGCCGGCCCAACCGGTGCGAGTTTTCGCGATCAACGATGTGGTCACCATCCGCGTGGATGAAATCAATCGTGTTCTTGCCGAAGGATCGGCCGAAAGTCGCAAGCGAACACTCTTTGAAGGAATCCTGAGCGACTGGATTCGCATCACCGATTTTCGTTTGCGACCCGATCCGCAAGCCAATGGTGATCCCACGGTTTCCACCGAGTCGAATTCGCAGTACCGGGCAGAATCGTCGGTGGAATCTCGCGAATCGATGACCTTCAACATTGCCGCGACCGTCGTCGACATTCGGCCCAACGGTAGTCTTGTTCTCGAAGCCCGCAAGACGATCCGCGTCAACGATAACCTCTGGGAGACGTCGCTGTCGGGAATCTGCCGTGCTCAGGACATCGCGCCCGACAACGTTGTGTTGAGCAAAGATCTGATCGACCTGGAAATTCGAAAACTCGATCGCGGTCATCTGCGTGACGGCTACGAGCGTGGTTGGCTCTCCAAATTGCTCGATCGAGTTGGTCCTTTCTGACGATGAGTGCTCTGTTGAAACGAAAAGCGATTTCCCTGTCGGCGATGGTCGCCTGCGCCTGCTGGTTTCTGTTTGCGGTCGGCTCGGCCAACCTGCTGGCCGGTGATTTGAAGCTGGGCGAAATGTGTCGTTTGAAAGGCCAGGAAATCAACACCCTGCAGGGGCTGGGATTGGTGGTCGGATTGCGTGGCACAGGCGATCCCGAATCGGCGCCCACTTCGCGCGCGCTGGCGCAGATGATGAAAAACATGGGCGCGCCGATGAGCATGGATCGCGCCGGACAGTTGAGCATTACCGACGTGGACGAAGCCCGTAACGTGGCGATGGTGTTTGTCACGGCCAAGGTGCCTTCCGTTGGGGCTCAACCGGGTGATTTGCTGGATGTCACGGTCAACGCCATCAGCGCCAAGAGTTTGGAAGGGGGCACGTTGATGCTGACCCCGATGCTTGGCCCCCGCGCTGACAATCCGACCGTTTACGCGATGGCGCAAGGACGGCTGAATGTGTCGCTGGACGGGACGGCGACCACCGCGACGGTGCAAGGAGGGGCAAAGATGGAAACGACCGTCAATACGCTGTACCACCTGGAAGGAAAAATCACGCTTGTGCTTGATCGCGATTTCGCCAGCTTCGATACCGCTCAGAAGATCGAGGACGAAATCAACAATCTTTCCCAGGTGACGTTCGGTGATCCGGGAAATTTGGGAAGCGGATCGGGAAGAACCCGCGCCAAAGCGGTCGACCAACTGCATGTCGAAGTGCAGATTCCGGAGCTGTACAGGGAAAACCCGATCAAGTTCATCGCGTTTCTGCTGAACAACATTCGCATTCAAATTTCGAATCATTCGTCCCGAGTCGTGATCAACGAAAGGGAAGGAGTGGTGGTGATCGGCAAAGATGTCGAAATCGCTCCCGTCTTGGTCACTCATCGAAACCTGCGCATCGAAGCAAATGGTGTCGGAGGGCTGGTTCCCGTGGCCGAAAAGAGCGATGAAGTGGGCAACGCTAAATTGAAAAGTTTGGCCGATGCCCTGAACGCCTTGGACGTTCCTACCGAAGACCTGATCGCAATCATCAAAACACTCAAACGCAAAGGCGACTTGTACGGAGAAGTGGTGTTTCAGTAGGTGCGCGGCCGAGAATAACACCGCTTGATTGTCGTCGCGAAGGTCGCCAAGACGTTCGAAGACGTTGACTCGCCGAAAGTCTTGGCGACTTTCGCTACCAGGAATTTGGAACCGATGGAAATTCAATCGACCAGTCAACCTATTGGGCCTCGGCCCAATGAGCCCGACGATTCGCAGCTGCGCGAAAAGTTTACCCAGTTTGTTGGACAGACGCTCTTCGGCAGTATGTTGGCCTCGATGCGAAAGTCGGTCGGAAAACCGGCCTACATGCACGGTGGGCGGACCGAAGAGGTTTTTCAACAGCAGCTGGACAACCAAATCGTGGATGAATTGACGAAGGCGTCGGCCGACACCATCGCCGACCCGATGTACGAACTATTCCATGCTCAGCGAGGTCTACCGGTGCCCGGTCCCGTACCGGAAAAGCCGGCTGACCTGACCGCCAATCCCAGCAATGAACTCTATCACCTGCAACGGAGGCCGTGATGAGCCAATCGTGGATCCATCAAGCCGCCGACTATCTGGATCGATTGCAGGAAAACATCGAAACGCTGGAACGGTTGCTGGAAAAGACAAAGGTCGACACGACCGCCTGTGATCAGCAGCAGGTCGACGCCGACACGGCGCGATTGCGGAACGCTGCGGAGGACCTTGAAAAGCGAATCGCCGAGCGCGAACAATTGTTGTCAGCCGAAGACGCGCCCCAAGGTGGTTCCACGCTGACCGAAAAACTACGGTGCTGCAAAGATCCTCAGCACCAGCGTCTGGCTGGCCGCTGCGAGGAAATGTCGCAGTCGATGGAGCGAACCAACTTGCGCGCCGTATCCCTGTTTGTCTGCCAATACCAGCTGGCTGACTTGAGTGCGGAGATCATCCGGTTGGTTTCAGGAACACCCGCACCCCCCACCTACGGACATCAGAGCGATCGCTCCTCGGGCGGAGAAGGGATCGTCTTCAACGAGGCGGCCTGACGTTGGACTATCCGTTCGACCGGTCCATCTTGCCTTTGACGAGCGCTTTGAAGTTTTGCCAATTCTGTTCTCCAGCGAACATGTCTGCCTTGGCAACGATGAACTGACGGACGTCCGTTCGAATCAACACGACCGAGCGATCGGTTTCTGCCGCGCAGTGCATCCGTTTCCATGGAACGGTGGTCGCGACGATTCCATAGTCGGATGTGATTCCTGGCTCGGCCGCAAAGGCGGTCAGATAGACCACCACTCGGTCGTCCGTTTGGGTCTTCCGAAGTCGGCGAGCTGCCAGCCGAAAGATCATGACTCCCCCGAAAAAGACCAGCAAAATCGCAAGCATCGCCCTGGCTTGGACCATTTGCAGGATTTCGACCAGGATCAAGCTCAAGCTGACCAAGACGGCGGTGATCACCAGATAGACGCGTGCCGGCCGCAACCGGCGCCGCCAGGACTTGGGAAGCGAATTCAGATCGCCGCGCGTCACGAACCCTTCAAAACCAATCGCCTCTGGCGGCACTTCCACGCTACGCTGGCGACGATTGCGCAGCATCGCTTCGTTGTCATAACGACGCGTCTGGGACGTGACGTTTTTGTCCGAGGCCACTCCAACCGACTGATGCAGCACGGCGACGTGAGCCCAATCACCGGAATGGGAAAACATCGGCGGCGTCAAAAGAACGGGTGGATGGTTTGGCAGCGATGGCACCAACGCTGCGATTCTGGGGGTCGACACGACCCGCTCGAACCAGTCCCAGCGAAAAAAAGTCTCGGCGCCGTCGCGATCAATCAAAATACCATCGCGTCGCAACTCGCCGCGCAGTGGTTGTTGCCAGTTTGGATTGGCGGCGGCGAACATCATTCGTCGATAGGACACCAAGGAGGTGATGGCGGCGGTGATCGTCAGTCCCAACCCACCGAAGGAAACAGTCGACAGCCGTCCGAAAAGAGCCACGGGAATGACGAACACGAAATAGCCAACGACCAGCACCAGCACGAACAGGAAAACACATCCGACATGTTCGTGATTGCGCAGGTATTCATGGAGGTCTTCTTTGCTCAAACTTCCCTGAAAGGAAATCGGGCCGCTCAATGAATCAAGCGGACCGACAGGGCCGTGATCCGAGCTTTCGGGAGTAGGCGGCGCGTAAGGATTCAGCCCTTTGTCAGGCATTCTTCGTTTCACTTCCCGGCTTTACCCAAAAAAGGGGTCTGACCCTTTGGAGGGCGGCGATTTTCTTTGACGATTGTTGTGCCCGGAGAGGGTCAGACCCCTTTTTTGGGCAAAGCCTCACTTCCCGCTTGACCGGCCAACTGGTGAGTCAGTTCCCTGGTCCGCTGCCAATCTTTGTCGGTCACGAACATCGTTCGGCTCAGCGACATCGAGGCGTCCGCGTTGGGATCGGTAAACACCAGTTGTTCTTTATCTTCATAGGAAACCCGTAGCCGTGACCAGGGACACTTGCGCCCGTAGCCGCCGAAGTCAAAGGCGATTTCCTGGTCGGTGACAAAGCCCAGCTGAACCCAATGGACACAATCGCCACGAAGGTGGCGGCGGGATCGCAACCAACCCCAGAAAGCGACGAGCGAAAAGATGGTGAAGGCGGAAATGATCAGCGTTGCGGTAGGTTGAATCTGGCGACCGGCGCCTTGAGTGATGATTCCGGCAAGGCCTCCCACGATCGCCGAGATTCCGACCAATGCAACGGACAGAAAAAGGTAGTCACCGGCGGTTTTTCGTTTCTGCCGCGCCGACTTGCTGACCAGCTTCTTCGCGTCCAAACCAGTGATCGGTCCTGAGAACTTGATCGCATCGGGCGGTACCTCCATGACCATTTTGCGGTCCCCATCCATCATCATCGCTTTGGCGTGCTGAGTGCGAGCAGCGACGATGTCCCGGGACTGTTCATCGCAATGAATCGCCTTGGCAACGGCTTGCAGCAGAGTCCAATCGTCGTCGGAACCTACCATGTGCCGAGCAATGATGCGAAACACTTGAGGCTGGATCGTCCATTGAAAGGCGACGATGGTATCGTTGTAACAGGCGTTGGCAAAGCATGACCAATCCATCAACAATTGGGCATTGGCGGTAACCGACTGGTAACGGTCGCGCATCACCGATCCCATCTGGTGTTGATCCCATCCCGAATTGTAAAAGTAGTGATCGTTGCGGCGGTACGCTCGGCTCAGCAAGCTGACCATCACCGAGAAAAAGATCGCCAGCCCAAAAGAACACATGATCCAAGGCCAGCTTGCATTGGCCAAAACCACCATCGCGCCAAAGACGACCAGGCAGGTCAGGCTCCACTTCAGATCCGAGCTGGTGGTCAACGTCAACAGTTCTTCGACATCCTCTTCCCGAAGGCAGCCGGAAAACCGAATCTCGGTTTGCCGATCCAACTGCGACGGCCACGTCACCGCGATCCGATCGACAACGTTCTCCTCCGCTGTCAGCGGGCGATAGGGATTGAGCGTCGATGATTCTTGTGACATGCACCGAGCTTATCACAGATAGGCGTCGATCACCGTCGGCGATTTTTCCAAAATCGCAACGTCAGTTTCAGCAGTGTCGGCGATTTTTCCAAAATCGCGTCGCCGGTTTTCGGGATCGCCGACTTGTCTCAAGTCGCCGGCCAGTTCTCCGAACTGGTTGGAAAGGCTCTTCGGAGAAGCCTCGTGTGGCGAAGCGATTTCGGAGAAATCGCCGACTTTCAATCCTCTCTCAAATTCAGGTCGGCTAACACGTACCAATTGGAAACTTTGTGCTCACTGCATTCGACGAAGAACTTCCATTCCGAACGGGTGTAATCCCAGGTCATGTCGTTGATTTCTCCGTCGTGAATCGATTGGGGAAGATTGACTCGTACCCGATCAAAAAGGACCAATTCTGGGGCGGATATTTGATCGGGATGAGGGTTCATGGAGGCTACCAGGTCGCCCACCGCCTTTCGAAGATTGGTCAGTTGCGATTCAGTGGTGTCGTTGACCGCTTCCTTTCCCGACGGCCGATGGATGACCTTGATCGCCGCCGATTCCGAACCGTCTGAGGGGGTGAAGGCATGAATCGCAATCTCGTCGGAGCGAATTTGCACGATCGTAGCTGCCTGTCTGGAGTGGAAACCTGCAAGTCCTGCCATCGTGCAGGTGGGAAACCAAAAACCGGTGGCCCACAGTCTAGTTGAAATCGACGGCCGGTTGCCATCGCAATCGTTCCATCGTAGCACGGCGGTCCCCGTCGCCGGTCACGACCGAGACGGTCGTGCTACGAAATGGTCAAACCGCAGGCCGATTCTTGGCCTGGCCTGCGGTGGGAGGGAACAGGATTTCCGACTTGGGACAAGTCGGCCTACTTGGCTATTGCGATTGGATCTTTTTGAGCACCTTGATCAGCTCTTTCGCGGTCGCCCGATCGCGAAGCGTGCCGTCGATGATGCCTCGGACGGTTCCTTCCGAGTCGATGACGAAATTGTCAAACGTCATCCGCTTGGGACTGTAAGCTTTGGTGGACTTTTTTTCCGGATCGATGGCCAGGGTGAAACCGGTCGGATGTCGGTCTTGGATTTTTTGAAGGCCGTCGATCCCGTCGCTCTCTTCACGAAATACGAAAATCAGTTCGGCATTCAACTTTTTGAATTCATCAGCGTGCTTTTGCAACTCGACCAGTTGCCGCATGCAGTGGGGTCACCAGTGAGCACGGCTGAACATCAGGGCGACGTTTTTGCCACTGCCGGTTTTGTCCGATAACTTGAATTGTTTTCCGTCTCGTCCTTTCACCGTGAAGTCAGGTGCAGGTTTGTTGACCGCAACCGTTTCGGCCGGATCATCGGCGATCAAGACCGACGCGATTAGAAACAATCCGCCGGCAGCAAGAGATATTCGCATCATGAAGGAGTTCTCCCTTGGGAACAGGAGTTCGCTAACTGTCGGCTATTTCTCCGCTTCGGGCACACGAAGCGATTTCGGAGAATTCGCCGACTGTCGGCCAGTTTTCTAACCTGGCTACGAAACGAATTCCAGGAATTGGACGTTGAAAGATGGACGAATCCTCTCCTCGCCCGCCACCGATGTCAATCAAAAAGGTCTGCCGACAAAACTGGCGTCGTCCTTTCATTTGGGTACAATTTAGACACGTTGTCTAACTAGGCAAAACGTTTTCGGTCGATTTCATCTCACCAGGGCAAGGAAATGCGTTCCCTTTTTTTCCTCTTCGGCCTGCTGTTTGGCGGTATCGCCAGCGCACAAATCGTTCCCAATGCCGTGCGATACGAAGGGCCTGTCGTTTCGATTCCAACGGAAGTGAGATTCGCCTGGCGGGTGGCTGCCAATCGCGACGGAGACCGAGTCGCGGTTTGCTGCGGCCATTGGAACGAAGCGGGAGAGGTCCGTATTTTTGATCTCCAAAGTGGAAAATCTCTGTATCGATTCGAGTCGACGTTGGGCGTTCGGGGGCTGACGGCGCTGCCGGACGGACTGCATTTTGCCAGCGGTGATTTTTCGGGCAACCTGGTCATCCGCCGCTTTGCCGATGGTGAAATCGTGTCGCAGTGGAAGGTGCCGCAAGGTTCGGTGGAGATGATGGATTTTTCGGCCGATGGCAGCGATTGCTTTTTCGGCAGCAATGGCGATTTTGTTGCCAGGGCGGATGCCAAAACCGGTGATGTCAAAGCGGTTTATGCGGGCCACACCGACAACGTCTACGACGTGGCCGTCTCACCCGATGGCAAAACACTTGTCAGTAGTGCTGCCGATGGAGTGGTGATGGTTTGGGACGTCGAATCGACCCGACTGCTTCACAAGTTGTCGCATCCGGGACAGGTTGCCGCCGTGCATTGGCTGGGCGATTCGATCCGTTTTGCATCGGTTGCCAGCGATGGGCGGTTGTGTGTGTGGGATGCGACCAGCGGCGAGTTGGCTGATGAAGTGGACACCGGCGGGTCGCTGTACTCGGTCGAATTCGATTCCGACAAAGACATGATCATCACCGGCGGCCGCAACAACATCCAATTGTGGAATGCGAAGACGTTGGAGCCGATTGAACTGCCGGCGGCTGTGAACCCGTTTCAGGGCCACGGATCGTTGGTGTTTGGCGTCCACGCATTTGGCGAGAACGAGCTGCTTACGGCAGGTTGGGACAAACAGGTTTTTCTCTGGGACCGAGAAACTGGGGCGAGGTTGGTCGCCTACGAATTTGCCGATGATTTGCATCCAGCCGTCACCGCCTTGGCCGGCAACCGCGATCTGACGGGGGCCATCGTGGCGCGGGCGGACGGAACAGTTGCTCAAATCAACACTTCGAATTTGCAGACGATCGCCAAGTGGTCGATGCCGGGTGGCAAACCGGTGGTCGATTTTGACATCGATGACCAGTCCAGCCTGATCGTCGCCGGAGGCGACCGCAGCATCTACCGCCAAACGGTTCGGTTCGATGTAGCCGATTTGCCCGCCCCGCCGGTGAAGATCGGCGAGCTCGAGGAACAACCGATCGCGATTGCGCACGTCCGCAGCCCAGACAACGCGAAGCGGGAGATTGCGGCGGTTGCCGGAAGCGGCAAAGTCATGCGGTTGGCGTTCGATTCGGGAGAGTTGAAGCAGACGATCGATCTTCCCGGCCCGATCACGGCAGCGACGTGGATTGGCGATCAGCCCTCGTTGTTTACCCAGGACGACAGCGGCGCCTTGACCAAGTATTCGCTCGATATCGATTCATCCGGATCGTGGAGCATCAACAAGGCGAACTCGATTTTTCTGCCGCAGCAAGACAATTCGCATTTGCACCAGGTCGGCGAGGATCGTATTGCGTTGGAATTGGGAGCCAACACGGGCCTGTTGATCGATGCCGCGTCGATGGCATTTCTGACTCAATTGCCGCGAACCGATTCCGCCCAAACGGCGATTGTCGGATCGGCCGACGGAAGGTCGCTGCTGATCGGAACCAAGTCGGGCGGCCTGTCGCTCTATCGATCGACAGTTCCGACCATCGCGCCGACGGCTCAAACAACTCTTCCCATCACCGAACTGCGTTTCTTGTCTTTTTCGTCCGACGCATCGACCATTCGCGTCGGATCGATCAAGGCTGATTTTGTCACGTTGAAGACGGATGACCTTTCGATGATCGACGAGATTCAGCGGATGCCTCCTTTCGGGATGGCTTCGTCGACTCGTTCGAACGATCGCAAGCGAATCGCCGTGACATCCTGGTCCGGTGAAATTTTGGTGTCGCTGCCGGAGACCGAAGAGATTCTTGCCCAGCTTCCGCCAGAAGTGATCAAGAACACCGGCAGCGTCGGAGCGGTCGCCTTTTCCAGCGACGGCAGTCTGGTGGCGGGAGGATCGAAAGACGGAGTCGTGCGGCTGTACAAGGTGGATCCGCCGGAGCTGCTGTGGCAAAGCGAACCGCTGGGGGAACCGATCAACGGTCTCTCGCTCTCGGCCGATGGCAAGTATGTGGCGGCGTCGACGGGGGATTATCGCCGTTATCAAGAACCTGGTTTGACGGCGCTGTTCAACGTGGCCGACGGAACAACCGAGCACGTTTGGAAGGATTCGACTCAAAAAGTCACCGGCGTGGCATTCAGTCCCGATTCAACGAAGCTGGTCGCGTGCGGCAACGATGCACTGCGAACCTATGACGTGAAGTCCAAGGAAGTGCTTTCCACCGCCAACGATCAAAGGGGCTGCCAGCGCGTCCGATTTGTCGACCAATCCCGTTGCATTGTGACGCTCTATCCCGGCAACATCATTCTTTGGGATACTAGGAGTCATCGGCTGGTGGCCAGGTTCACCGGGCACAATCGACCGGCAGGTGCCGAGCGAGAGCCGATGATCTGGGCGCTGGATCTGTCGGACGACGGAAAACAGCTGGTCACCGGAGACGTCCTGGGCCAAACCTGCCTTTGGGCAATCCCTTAGGATTCCATGCACGAATCATCTCGACCGGTAAACGTGCTGCTGCTTTGGTTGTTGTGGGGTTGGTCGGTCATGATGTTGACCCATGAGCTTGGGCATGTCGCCGGCGGACTGGCTGGTGGCGGGGTGTTGGTCGTCCTGGAACTGCGTCCTTGGCACCTGCCGTACAGCTTCTTTCAGCCGGACCCGCACCCGGCGATCACTCTGTGGTCCGGTCCGCTTGCCGGTTGTGTGATCCCGCTGCTTGCGGCACTCGGTTGGAATCGGCCGGCTGTCTGGTTCGTTGCTTGGTTCTGCGTGGTGAGCAACGCAGCCTATTTGTTGCTCGGCTACTTCAGCGGCGACCCAGAACTCGACAGCACCAAAATGTTGGCCACTGGCACACACCCGGCAGTCCTGGTGATCGTTGCCGCAACCCTGCTGGGACTGGGGTACTATCGATTCCGAGCCTGTTGCAAGTCGTTGTTTTCCGGCGCGGCGAAGTTACCAAGCCGGCGCCAATTGCGCTTTGCCGCCGGTGGATGGATCGCGCTGACCTTCATCCAATCCATCATCGGCGGATGGATCGCTCGCTAGAAAACAATCGTGTGCTCGGCTGTGACCGATGCGCGCGAGGAAGCTCGCACGAAGGCACAAAGACACGAAGGAAAAGATGGGATGTAGGGATTAAGCAGCGGTGGCGCTGTGTTCGTTGTCGCTATCCTGCGCCTTCTGCTTTTTCTCGGCAGCGTTCCGGTAGTCGACGACGTCCCATACCAACCCGGTGGCTCGCAGCAAGCGAATCGCTTGCCAGGTGATATCAAACTCCCACCATTTGTGGCCGTGCTTTGCCATTCTTGGATAGGCGTGGTGGTTGTTGTGCCAACCCTCGCCGTAGGCGACGATCGCGACCAGCCAGTTGTTTCGGCTGTCGTCGGTCGTTTCGTAGTTTCGGTAACCCCACATGTGTGAGGCGCTGTTGACCATCCACGTGGCGTGCAAAACGGCGACCAGGCGGACAAACATTCCCCAGACCAACAGGGACAAGGCCATTTCCAATCCGCTGGCCCAGTAACCGACTGCGAACAACGTCAATCCCACTGCGATGTGCATCGGCAGAAACAAGAAGTCCATCACTCGCATTCCGCGCTCCTTGTACAAGTCGGGAGCCCAACGTTGCAGGTATTCTTTGCGGTTGCCGTTGTGTGTGTGGTAAGCCAACCAAATCATGTGGCTCCAGAAACCGCCGTCGAAGGGCGTATGCGGATCGCCTTCCTGGTCGCTGCAAGCGTGATGTTTGCGGTGGTCGGCAACCCAATCCAACGGTGCACCTTCGCCGGCAAGGACGCCAATGCTGGTGAACAAGTATCGCACCCAGCCGTAGGTCTTCATTCCGGTGTGGGTCAACAGCCGATGATAGCCCAGGCAGATCCCCAAGCTTCCGGTGATCCAGTGCAGCACCAGTGCGACGATCAGGCCAGGCCAAGTGAAGGTCGCCGGCGCGGCCAGCACAACCAAGTGCGCCAGGGTCAACCAACCGACCGCCCAATAGCTGATGTTGTCCCAGCGACGTCGCTCGGAGGTCAAAGGACTCACATCGATCTTCTTGGATTTCGCTTTTGCCGAAGCATCAGCACTCGGCCGCGACGGCTTTTCGGGAGATTCTTTGGGGCTTTCAATGACCGACGCCATGGGAGATTTCCAGTTGGGTGTGATGTGTCTTCAGCATCCGCTGCCGAAAAGACGTCCAAAGTTTATGGGATGGAGCAAAATGCTCTGTATCACGCAAGACCAACGTGTGTAATAGCCGTGTAAAAGTCGAGTTGGATGGTGGGTTTCACGACCAGCAGGGCGGCAGAAGGTCGCAGCGGTAGGCGGTTTCTCCGACAGTCGGCGATTTCTCCGAAATCGCAACGCCTACCAGGAGCGAAGAACTGACGTTCACTGTTGCTGTTGCAACATCTGAGCCTTGGCCATCGCCTCCTCAGCTTTGGCGATGTATTGCTGATCTTGGGTACCGGCCCAAGCCCTTTGATAAGTGACGCTCATGGCGGTGAAGTTGAACGGATCGCCGGGTTCCAATTCACAAGCTTTCTCGCCGTGTGCGATCGCGGAATCGTGTTGGCCCGCATCGGTGTAAACCCGCGCCAGGGCAAGATGAGCGAGAACGAACGACTCCTCTTCTCCGACAATCGCGGTCAACCCGGCGATCGCTTCGTCATGCTTCCCCTCATCGATCAGCTTTTCAACTTCGTTGTACTTGGCGTGAATATCACTCATGGGTCCACGTGATGGTTCTAGTAGGCCGACTTGTCCCAAGTCGGCAAACCTGGCTTGCGCCCGCGAATCGGCGCGCCGACTTGGGACAAGTCGGCCTACGCGACTGGTTACTTCTTCAGCGCCGCTTGTGCGGCCGCCAGTCGGGCGATCGGCACACGGAACGGGCTGCAGCTGACGTAATCGAGACCGGCTCGGTTGCAGAACTCGATCGAATCGGGATCGCCGCCATGTTCGCCGCAAATACCGACTTTCAACTTTGGCTTGGTATCGCGGCCCTTCTGCACGCCCATGTCGACCAGTTGGCCGACACCGGTTTGGTCCAGCGATTGGAAGGGATCGACATGGAGGATGTCCTGAGACAGATAGTCGGGCAGGAACGTGTTGATGTCGTCGCGGCTGTAACCGAACGTCATCTGCGTCAGGTCGTTCGTTCCGAAGCTGAAGAAGTCGGCGTGTGTGGCCACTTCATTGGCTGTCAGGGCGGCGCGGGGAATTTCGATCATCGTTCCGATCAGAATGTCCAGCTTGCCGGTAAACTTGCGAGCCGTCTTTGTTTCTTCGATCGTGTTGGCCACCTTTTCCCGCAGCAACTCCAGCTCGGCAGCCGTACCGACCAGCGGAATCATGATTTCGGGGTGGGCCTTGATCTTTTTCTTGGCACAGCTGATCGCCGCTTCGACGATTGCCCGCACCTGCATCTCCAGAATTTCGGGATAGGTAACGCTCAGCCGGCAGCCACGATGTCCCAGCATCGGGTTGGATTCGTGCAAGGCGTGCGCCCGTTTTTGGATCTCCGACGGCTTGACGCCCAACTCTTTGGCCATCGCCTTTTGCGACGCCGAATCGTGCGGCAAAAATTCGTGCAGTGGCGGGTCCAGCAGCCGAACCGTTACCGGCAGGCCGTTCATCGCTTTGAAGATGCCTTCAAAATCTTTGCGTTGGAAAGGCAGCAGCTTCTTCAGGGCGGCTTTGCGATCCTTTTCCGTTTCCGCCAAGATCATCGCTCGCATGTGGATGATGCGATCTTCTTCAAAGAACATGTGTTCGGTACGGCACAGTCCGATTCCCTGCGCCCCGAACTCGCGGGCACGCTTGCTGTCTTCGGGCGAATCGGCGTTGGTACGAACAGCCAACCGACGGAACTCGTCGGCCCACTTCATCAATTTGCCGAAGTCGCCGCCAAGTTTGGCCTCCTGCGTTTCCACTTCGCCGACCATCACGTCGCCGGTCGTTCCGTCCAAGCTGATCACGTCCTTGACACCAAAAGTGCGGCCGTCGACTAAGATCTTCTTGCGTTTTTCGTCAATTTGAATCTCTCCCGCACCGGCAACGCAGCATTTTCCCCAGCCGCGTGCGACCACAGCCGCGTGGCTGGTGGCGCCCCCGGTGCTGGTCAAGATGCCGGCTGCGGCGTGCATGCCGGCCACATCTTCCGGACTGGTTTCCTTGCGGACCAGGATCACGGTCTCTCCGTTGTCGGTTCGCTCCTTGGCCTCTTCGGCGGTGAAAGCGAGCTTCCCGACGGCGGCTCCCGGCGAGGCATTCAAGCCTCGTGTCAACACGTCGGCCGCGTTTCGGGCGGTCGGTTTGAAACTGGGCAGCAGCAATTGAGTCAGGTCGTTTGCAGGAACCCGAAGTACCGCCTCTTTTTCATCAATCAGTTTTTCTTTGACCAGATCGCAAGCGATCTTGACCGCCGCAATCCCGGTTCGCTTGCCGGTTCGAGTTTGCAACATGAACAGCGTCCCACGCTCGATCGTGAACTCGATGTCCTGCATCTCGCGGTAGTGTTCTTCCAGAGTTTTCTTGATCGCCAGCAGTTCCTTGTGAACCTTGCGATTCCACTTCGGCATTTCCGAAACGTGTTGCGGAGTGCGAATCCCGGCGACGACGTCTTCGCCCTGGGCGTTGATCAAAAACTCGCCGAAAAACTTGTTTTCGCCGGTGTTGGGGTTACGGGTGAAGGCGACTCCGGTACCGGAGTCGTCTCCCATGTTTCCGTAGACCATCGACTGCACGTTCACGGCCGTACCCAGCAGTCCGCGAATCCCTTCGATCTCGCGATACTGCACTGCGCGGGTGGTATTCCAGGAACCGAAAACCGCCTCGATCGACAGCTGCAACTGCTTCATCGGGTCTTGAGGAAAATCTTCGCCCGTGTGCTTCTTGTAAACCGCCTTGTAATCCTCGCAAAGCTGCTTCAGGCCTTCGGCGGGAACGTCCGTGTCTTGCTGGACCTTGTACTTCTTTTTGATTTTATCGAACGCCTTCTCGAAGACGTGGTGTTCGACGCCCATCACGACGTCACCGAACATGTTGATCAGCCGGCGATAAGCGTCGTAAGCAAACCGCTCGTTCTTGGTCGCCTTGGCCAAACCGGCAGTTGCTTTGTCGTTGAGGCCGAGATTCAAAATCGTGTTCATCATCCCCGGCATGCTGACCGCGGCACCACTTCGCACGCTGACCAGCAGCGGGTTGGAATCGTCGCCGAACTTCTTCTTCAGTTCTTTCTGCAGAGTGCCGACCGCCTTGTGGACGTCGTCCATCAAACCAGCGGGCAATTTGCGGCCCGCTTTGTAGTAGGCATCACACACTTCAGTGGTGATGGTGAAACCGGGAGGCACGGGCAAGCCGATGCTGGTCATTTCGGCCAGGTTCAAGCCTTTTCCACCCAACAGGTCCTTTTTCTTACCTTTTCCTTCGGTCTTGGTTTTGCCGAAGTAGTAAACCATCTTGCCGATTGCCGGAGCCGCTTTTTTCGCCATGGTCGCTCTCTATGACACCGCGTTGTTGTGTATGGGTAGTTTGATTAACGAATTCAAAGGAAAAGCGTGTGGGGCGCAGACCACGTGCCGTCAAGAGCCACCGCGGCGGAAAGTTCTTCTCCGCTGACGGAAACCCGGCAAGGATGTCATTCGGCCAACCACAGGTGATGACCAGAGCTGTAAGTTGACGAGGCGAACAGGGGGCGTTTTTCGCTCGTTGGCCCCAAATTTTCGCTCACGCAGGAGGGGGTGGGGGCACACTGTTACAACGTTGTGGTCAAACACGCGAAAAGAGGTCCGTCACGTCTGGCCCGGTTCCGTCGCCAGGCTTGGATGCCGGTGGTGACGGACGACAGGGGATGCGAAAGGACCCAAAAACACGTCTTTTCGGGGCTAAATGTATTTGTCCAGCCGGAATCGGTCAATGACGACAAGCTGCCGGAAAGGCCGCTTGACGCGGACAATTCGGCGCCGAGACGGCAAAAGTGTTTCGCCGGGAAATCAACCCGCCCTACGGTGCCCCACAGGCGATTTAGATCACCTTGGTCGATCGGCCTCGGCCACAAAAAGTACCAAGTTTCTGTTCGTTTCGCTTTTCGGGGCCGGTCGAGATTGCCCGAAACCGGGGATTGCCGCGGCTACGTCGACCAGAGAAGCTCTCACCAAGCCGAAAAAAGTGGTAAACGGCACTCGCTGGAAGGAAAACACAATGCATCGCTTGACCGTCCTTTACGGACATCCCGACGATCCCGCCGAGTTTGATCGTTATTACCGCGAAGTCCATTTGCCCATCGCCCGCAAGATGAAAGGGTTCCAAGGATGGACGATCGGCAAGTGCCAATCGACCGAACCGGGCAAGCAACCGCAGTACTACATGATCGTCGGTCTGTATGCCGACAGCCGCGAAAAGATTGAGGCAATTCTGGCAACGCCGGAAGGAAAGGCAGCGGTGGACGACGTGAAGAACTTCGCCACCGGGGGAGCGACCTTTTTGTATGACGAGGAAGAAGTTCTGATTCCGGTCTCGCTGATGACGTAGACAGTCGGCGACTTCTCCGAAGTCGCATCGCATTCAGGGATGGTAGAAAGAAGCCCGAAGGGCTGACACATGCCCTGCCGGGGTCGCCAGGCCCCGGTTTCTAGCCAATTTGTAATCGAAGCCACGAAGTGGCGGCACAAAAAAGAAGGCGGGTGCAGATGTTGACTCCGCAAACTCTTTTGTATCGCCACTTCGTGGCTACTGATTGACTGGGCTTGCACACCGGGGCCTGGCGACCCCGGCAGGAGTTGTGTCAGCCCTTCGGGCTTTGCCGGCATGCACCAGAATGGAAGCCCATCGTAGCGCGGCGGTCCCCGCCGAGACGGTCGTGCTACGAAATCCCTACACATACCAGGAGCAGAAAACTGGCCGACGGGTCGACTATACTTTTCTGCTCCATCACCGTTTCGTTTCCTTGAAATGCGACTCCAAAGCCATGCGAACTGCAATTTCTTTTGTGGCGGCCTGTTTGATTTCTACCTGTGCGATCGGCGATTCACCGAATTCGCTGACTGCCGAAGAAAAGGCGGCCGGCTTCACGGCGTTGTTCAACGGCGAGGACCTCGATGGTTGGCAGCACAATGGCAATTGGATGGTCGAAGAGGGCGTGATCACTCGCGGCGGCAAAGGCGGCAGCCTGGTCTACAAGACTGCCAAGGTACCCGACGACTTCGAGCTTCGGTTCGACTGGAAAGTCGCTCGTGGCAGCAACAGTGGCGTCTACTATCGTCCGACGCAGTACGAGTACCAAATCCTTGACAATGACGTGCACGCCGATGGGAAGAATCCCAGAACCAGCGCCGCGTCGTTGTACTTCTGCATGCAACCGTCAAGGGACGCCACCAAGCCCGTGGGACAATGGAATACGGGCCGAATCGTTTGCAAGGGAACGGTCGTGCAACATTGGCTCAATGGTGAAAAGGTGATCGGTTTTGATTACACCGATCCAAAATACAAATTCAACGTCGACATGTTGCGGGACCGGGGTGGCAGCTTGGAAGCACGCGGCGCTTTCCTGAGCCTTCAAGATCACGGCGATCCGGTTTGGTATCGAAACATTCGCATCCGCAAGCTGTCGGCCGACGACCAAATCGATCGTTCGCCGGTCGTTCCCGAAAAGCTATCCGAAGAAGTGCTGGCAGCTGAAAAGAAGAAGCTGGAAGGAATCGTCGCCCGTCGAAACGCGGCCAAAAACCGTAAGAAGCAGCAGTAGGCGGCGGTCCTATTTTTTCGTCCGCTTGGTGAACTCATCCAGCGAAACGTCACGGTAGAGTTTCAGCATGCTTTGGACCTGGTTGATTTGCTGCCTGTCTTCTTCCGTCAACGCTTCGGTCAGCTGCAATGTTGAACGATGACGCTGGACCTGATTTCCGTTTGCGATCGTGCGGTTGGTTTCCAAGGGGAGCCTTCGGTCGGCGGTGATCTGGTCGTTCAGCGCCATGCGTCCGAACAATGGCGGACCCAAGCGTCGGATGATGCTGAGCCGCGCCGCCAGGTCGACAAACTTCCCGTAAGCGGTTGCGACCGACTGCTGCTTGGGCGCTTGGGTGGAGATGTTGTATTCGAAGCTGCCGAATTGAATTCGATACTCACCTGTCTGGTCGTCTCGTTGGACTTTGGAGGAAAGCCCAAGATTCTTCCCCTGCCCCGCTTCCAGCACGGCTGCGCGCGCCCGGGCTGTCACGGTCACCAGGTCGTCGGTGCTGATGGTCGTTTGCACTTGAGCCAGGCGGTCCAGCAGCGTGATCTGGGATTTTGACCAGTCGTAAACCGTGACCAGCCGGTTTTGCACTTGGGGTAATTCATAGGCTACGGCTGTGTCGAACAAGATTCGGTAGGTTTCCAGCGGTTGTTTTTCGCCCAAGACGTAGTTCTTTGAGACAACCTGGAAGGTCACCGGAGTCGCTGCGGACAGGCAAACCGGTATCATGAAGGCTGTGAATGTCGCCAAAAGGAGCCGATTCATGGGAATTCTGCGGAAAGGTTCCTCGGGGAGTTTTTGGTAGCATTTCATCCAACGATCTGGACTTTCTGCTGGCAAGAAACGTAGAAAAGCAGAGAACAACGCGTCCAGACGGAAATCGAAGAGAACCCACCTTTTCGGGTTCTCTGTATAGGGAGGCGAAGTCGCTTCCGCAGCTGACGCCGTCCAGGCATCCAGTCAAGAATTTTCATGCACCGAACTCTGCTTTTCATTCCGCACGAAATCGCCGGGCTTCCAGTGTTGGGGTTCGGGTGGATGTTGATTTTTGCTGGCATTGCGTTTGCCGTGCGTTTGGGTTGGGCGCACCTGCGGCGGCAATCGATCGCCGGGGTGCTGGCGACCGAGGGGTTGATGTGGGGCATGGTGGTGGTGGGGATCCTGTTCATCCTGCCGATGGTCGAACTGAAAAACGTCGACGACCAGCCTGTGGGGATGGCGATTCGCGGCTATGGAGTGATGTTGCTAGCGGGAGTCGGTTCGGCAATCGCGCTGGCGGCCTACCGGGCAAAGCGGCGGGGAATGGATCCCGATGTGATTTTGTCGATGGCGCCTTGGGCGTTCGTGGGCGGAATTGTGGGGGCGAGATTGTTTTACGTGATTCAGTATCGAGACAAATTCATTGCCGATTCCGTGGCGCAGACGTTGCGAAACATGTTTGCCTTCACCGAAGGGGGACTGGTTGTCTACGGATCGTTCATCGGCGGCTTCATCGCGCTGGCGTTTTTCATCGTCCGGCATCGGCTGCCGCTGTTGAAGTTGGGTGATGTCATTGTGCCGTGCCTGTTTATCGGAGTCTTCTTTGGCCGGATCGGCTGTTTGATGAACGGTTGTTGTTACGGCGGACGGTGCGACGACGGTTGGACGGCGATGTATTTTCCACCCAACACACAGGTGTACCACGATCAATTGGGCAGCGGGGAATTGCTGGGCTTGTCGATCGATCCGGTGTCACGACGAATCGAGCAGGTTGCCGATGGCAGCCCGGCGGCTGTCGCCGGGATCACGGCCGGTTCGGTCGTCAACGAGATTGCCAGTGACCGATCGCCGCTCTCCGATGCGCCACAGGACGTGGCCCGAGAAGACGTGTTGTTGGGTGTGATGGCGACGGTCGACGGCAAGAGGTATCGATGGTTGCCGGATGAACTACCACCGCGAGCACTCGCGGTGCAGCCGGCGCAGTTGATCAGCAGTGTCAGTTCCATGGTGCTGTGCGTGGCGCTTTGTTGGTTGCCGGTCTTCCGAATTCGTGACGGTACGGTGATGATGCTGGGGTTTGCCGGATACGCGGTACTGCGGTTTGTCCTGGAACTGATTCGCGTCGACGAGTTGGGTCAATTTGGGACGTCGCTGTCGATATCTCAGTGGGTCAGTATCGTCGTCTTTAGCTTATCGGCGGCCGGATTGGTCTGGCTTTACACCAAGCCCGATGGCCGGTCGCTCCAGCCACAGCCTTCCGCCGAAACCTAGGCGTTGGAATAGGCTGGTCGCAAGCATGACTCCCCCTTTTCTGATGTCGGCCAGAGTCCGGATAATGTTGGGGACGATTCATTCTTGTTCTCGATGCAAAAATGTTGCCGCGCGACCGACAGCCCGAATTGATGGACGACCCTAGTTTGCCGGCTTCGGAACGCCGGCAAGCGATGGCGGGTCTGGCTAGGTTGAATCGGGTCAGCGGTATTGCAGGAACGATGTATCGCCGGCTGATGCGGTACGCCGAGCCAAGCGGCCAGGTGCTGCGAGTGTTGGATGTCGCCAGTGGGGCGGGTGATTTGCCGATCGCCTGGGCTCGCCGCGCTCAGCGAGAGGGTGCGGCACTGCAGATCACGACTCTGGATGTTGCCGAAGTTGCCGCCGCCGAACAGCAACGACGCGCCAAAGCGGCGGGCGTGGTCATCGACAGCGTGGTTCACGATTGCCTGAAGCAACCGTTGCCCTGCGGATTCGACGTCGTCACTTGCTCCCTATTCATGCACCACCTGGACCAGCACGATGCGCTCAAGCTGCTGCAGTCGATGCAGGCGGTTGCCGGGCGGGCGATGTTGATTTGCGACATTGACCGTTCGACGTCCAACCTGGCCATGATCGGACTCGCCACTCGATTGATGACGCGTTCGCGAGTGGTTCATACCGACGCGATCCGCAGCGTCCGTGCGGCGTTCACCTGTGACGAGTTCCGGGCGCTTGCCGAGGAAGCGTTGTTGAGACCGATTCAGGTGGAGCGTTCTTTTCCCTGTCGGTTTATCGCCACGATTGACGAACTGACCGTTCCGGTCATCGCACCTTCCTTTGCTTAAAGCGTGTCTTCGAATTGTGGCTGGCAGGCATTTTGCCGCTGGCGGCAGTTCATTGTAGGCCGACTTGGGACAAGCCGGTCTACCTGGGAATTCGAAGACACGCTCTTAGCAGCCGGTAGTGTCTCGGTCGCCAGAAACCGAAAGATTTGACGTCGCATCGTTTGGCAAAGCTCGCTACGCTGGCGCTGCTCTTTCAGGGACGATATAGCCATGCCGCATCGGACTACTAAAGCCTCTCGGCGGATCGTTATTTTGGGTGCCTGCGGTTTTTTGGGGGCGTCGATGACTCGGCATCTCACCGCGGCCGGCCACCACGTCACGGCGTATTGCCGGCGACGTCCAGATGAATTGCTGGGATTGCCTCATTTCAAATCGGTTGTCGGCGACATTCGCGACCGTTGGGCGTTGGCTGGCGCGATTCGTGACGCCGACGTGGTTTATCACTTCGCCTCGTCGACTCATCCGAGCCTGAATTACACCGACCCGGCGGCGGAATACTCCGAGGCGCTTCATCCGCTGATTGGGTTGATGGAAACCGCGGCGGAAAACGGTGTACGCAAGATCGTTTTTCCTTCTTCGGGCGGAACGGTCTATGCCGACGGCCATCAGCCGCGAACCGAGGATTGCCCCACCGATCCTCGATCGCCCTACGCAATTTTGAAACTGGCGGCTGAAAATTTGTTGATCCATTCGGCCAGGCAAGGAAATTTTTCGGTCGATATTTTTCGTATCGGCAATCCGTTCGGTCCGACTCAACGGCCGAGGCCTGGTCAGGGAGTCATTCCCCATTGGATCGACGCGATTCAACACGCCAAACCGCTGCGAGTTTTTGGGGATGGATCGGCCCAGCGCGACTACGTGTACATCGATGATTTGTGCCAACTGATGTCGCTATCTTGCGATCGATTGGAGGAATCGGGCACCTTCAACCTGGGGACGGGAAAAGCCACTTCGCTGAATGAACTGCTGGCGGCGGTCCATGAATTGGTCGGTCATTCGTATCCAGTGGTGAGACAACCGTCACGGGCGAGCGACATCTTCTCGATTGCGCTTTGTCCCGACCGGCTGTTGAAACTGGCGCCGGGATTTCGATTCACGTCGATTCAGCAGGGGCTGCGGTCAACGCTTGCCGATCACCATCGATCGAGAATCAAAGCGGCGTGAGTGGGCTTGTAAGCCGGGTTCTGTGACGGAGCGCGCCTCGCGCCCTTCGCCGACGATCATTTATCTGTGCACGACGATTGCTCGTCGCCTCTATCGCGACCTACCCGGATGTCGATAACGAGACGAGCCGCCTCGTGCGCCCGGCCATGGGCCGAGCGGCTGCACCCTGTTTGGTCTAGCTCCGGATGGGGTTTACCAAGCCAACCGAGTCACCTCGGCCGCTGGTGCGCTCTTACCGCACCGTTTCACCCTTACCACGCGTCGGTGTCGAAACACCGACCGTTCGGCGGTTTGCTCTCTGTTGCACTTTCCCTGACCTCGCGGCCGGTCGACGTTATCGACCATCCTGCTCTGCGGAGCCCGGACTTTCCTCCAGTTGCCACGGGTGACAACCAGCGATCGCCCCGCCCACTCACGACGCACCTTCAAGATGATCGACCGATTGCAGATCGACAAGGTTCGTTTGATACTGAGTCGAAAATGTCTGATCCTTCGGAAGGTCGATCCCGTGTCCAGCCCGCCTGATTTCACTGAACTGGCCGACCAGGAGATCGGCGACGTCGACCACGGCGCTACCACGGATAACGTCGGCGGCAAACGAGTCGCGTTGGTGGGCCGGTTGGGCGGCATGAATCGCCGCGAAGCAACCAACGTGTTGCGTTCTTTTGATGCGGTGGTCGTGGATCGCGATGCCGATGCCATCGATTGGGTTGTCATCGGGGCGGAGGAATCGCCGTTGGCTGAAGCCGAACTGCTCAGCGAGCGGACTCGTGCGGACGCGGCAACGGGACAGCTGGAGATTCTGCACGAAACGGAGCTTTGGCAGCGGCTGGGCCTGGTCGAGGTGGAGCAGTCGATTCGCCGTTACTACACGCCGGCGATGCTGGCCGATTTGCTGGGTGTTTCGGCCGCCGTGGTCCGTCGCTGGCACCGTCGAGGCCTGATCACTCCGGTGCGAACCCTTCACAAGCTTCCCTATTTCGATTTTCAGGAAGTCGCGACCGCCCGGCGGCTGGCCCAGTGGATTGCTTCGGGCGCCAGTCCCCAAGCGATCGAAAGCCGCCTGGTCGAACTGGTCGAAGTGCTGCCCGATATCCAGCGGCCGCTCGATCAGCTTTCGATCTTGATCGAGGGAAAACAGGTTTTGCTTCGGCAAGGCGAAGGATTGTTGGAACCGGGCGGCCAACTACGGTTCGATTTCGATGCAATGGAATCGGCCCACCGACCGCCGACAGTGAACGATTCGGTTGTGTCGATGACCGGTCGAACGTATGTGCAAGACCTTCAAGGGACCGGTCGAACGTATGTGCAAGACCTCCTGGAGACCGGTCGAACGAACTTGCAAGACCTGCAAGGGACCGGTCGCCAGCCACATGCGTTTCCCTTGGAATCGGAACCGTCTGCCGAAGAGGACCAGCTGCTGTCGGCGGTATTCGAATCGGAAGAGGCCAATCAGTTGGCAACCTCGGTCGATTACTGCCACGCCATCCTGGCTCGCGACGGTCCACGAGCCGATGTTTGTTTTTTGTTGGGCGAACTGTTGTATCGTGACGGCCAGGTGATCGCAGCCCGCGAACGTTACTACATGGCGATTGAATTGGACCCGGAGTTTGTCGAGGCGCGGACGTCGCTGGCCGGAATCCTGGCCGAAACGGGCCAGAACGAATTGGCGGTTGCCGCCTATCGAGGCGCATTGGAACTTCACGAAGACTATCCCGACGCGCATTACCACCTGGCGCGCCTGCTGGATCAGCTTGGCCGCGACGTCGAAGCGCGGCACCACTGGCAAAGATTCCTAGAACTCGCCCCCGAAAGCCCCTGGGCCACCGAAGCCACCGAGCGACTGCAAGACGTGTAGGCCGACTTGTCCCAAGTCGGCGAACCTGGAAATCTTCCTGTTCCAATCCGTTTCCCTTCATTCGCGTTGCTCACGGCAAAAGCTTTTTAACGTGAGCAGACTTATTGGCCACAAAAAACGCGAAGAGGCACAAAAATCTTTTTGTGTTTTTTGGTGCTTTTTGCGGCTCTCTCATCAGGCAGCTTCGACCACTTGTATCTCTGCCTCATCCCATCTTGTGCCTGACACTGCGCACAACCGGCGCATCCCTCACAACGCGTCCATCTTGCGCATCAATTTCAGATTGCCGGCGTATCCCGTTGTCTTGCGGGCAGGCTGGGCCCGATGAACAAAACAACTGTGGGAGTTTTGCGCTTCGTAGGACAAGAATTGAGCCTTCATGAAATCTGCAATCACTGACTTCGTCAAAGACCGCTGGCCGCTGTATCTGGGCTACGGATTGCTGCGCCGAATCGTTCAAGGCAAGAAATTGATGCGGCGGCCCAGTGACCAGGCAACCTTTCAGTCCTACGAATCCGAATTGGCCAAGTGGCAGTGGTTGCGGCAGATCGTGCTGGATGCCGAAGAGCGGCGGCTACGCCGACTGGTGAGCGAAAACTATGGTTTTGTCATTCCCCAAGGACCGTTTGAGGGGATGAAGTACCAGTCTTGCCAGCGTGAATTTTCCGCGGCGAAACGGCTTGGATTCTATGAGGCGGAGCTGCACCGGTATGTCGATCAGATTGTCGCCCGCGGGTACCGCCGCATCGTGAACATCGGTTGCTCGTTCGGATACTACGCCGTCGGATTGGCGATGCGGATGGAGGATTGCGAGGTCCACGCTTTCGATATCGATGCCAGGGCCCGGCAGAGGTGCCGTCAGTTGGCCGAGGAAAACGGAGTCGCAGGCAGGGTCATCATTGGGGAGCGCTTTGACGCCGAGATGTTTGACCGTTTCACCGACCAACCGACGTTGATTTTGTGCGACATCGAGGGGGCGGAAACCGAGCTGCTGGATCCACAGCGCACCCAGGCACTTCACCGGTTCGATATCGTCGTCGAACTACACGATGTGTTCGATCCAGCCATCTCGGTTGATTTGCCGAATCGATTTCGATCGACACACGATGTCGAACTGGTGCCCGAAGGCAAACATGAATTGCTGGAGATGCCGGAGATGTTCCGCGGCATGGGAGCGCTGGAGCGGCTGGTGGCCTGCCACGGCGGACAGCGATGGGGTGGGACGCCGTGGGCGTTCATGTCGTCGCACACTTGCAACCTGAAAGCGGCGGGTTGAACTTGCGCGCGAACTTGAGATTCCGGATCTCGAAACACACGTGAAGGATTCTATGGTTCGGTTTGCTGACGACGTTTTATCCGATCGGCAAGGTCCACTTCGCGTTCTGCAAGTGGTCGGTGTGATGAACCGCGCCGGAATCGAGACATGGTTGATGCACGTGTTGCGGGCGATTGATCGAGACCGTTTCGCAATCGATTTCGTGGTGGAAGGGCTGAATCAGGGGGACTATGACGAAGAGATCGCCGACTTGGGAGCCCGAGTCCTCCCCGTCGGATCGCGAAAATCACTTCGCTACGGAAGCCGGTTTCGTCGAGCGATTTGGCGAAATGGTCCGTACGATGTGGTGCATAGTCACCTGAATTTCTACAACGGTTACGTCATGCGGCTGGCTCGCCGATCGGGTGTTGCTACCCGAATTTCGCATAGCCACACCGACACCACGGCAAAGGAACAACGCGCCGGGTGGAAGCGAAGGTTGGGCGTCGGTCTGATGCGCGATTGGATCGCCCGTTACTCCACCTTCGGATTGGCCGCGAGCGAGCCGGCGGCGATTTCGATGTTCGGATCGCAGTGGCGAAAGCGAGACCGCTTTCGAGTCATGCACTGTGGATTGGACCTGGCGCCGTTTGGTCGCCAGTACGATCGGGCCGACGCCCGGCGAGAGTTCGGCCTTCCCGCCGATGCTTGGGTGATCGGGCACGTGGGAAGAATGGTTGATGAAAAGAATCATCGGCTGATCATCGACACGTTTGCGGAGATCCTTCCCCATGCCGACAACGCTTACCTGCTGCTGGTGGGAGACGGACCGCTACGCCAAGACATTGAATGCCAGGCTCGCCAGGCGGGAGTGATCGACCGAGTCAGGTTTGCCGGAAATCGAAACGATGTGCCGCGAATTCTGTGTGCTGCGGTCGATACCTTTGCCTTTCCGTCCAAGTTCGAAGGGCTTGGGATTGCGTTGATCGAAGCTCAAGCAGCGGGCTTGCCGTGCGTGATTTCCGACGTGATTCCCGATGAAGCGGATGTGTTACCTGAACTGATCACCCGCCTGTCGATCGAACAATCTTGGGCGGCGGCCCTGCTGAGTACCCGCGACCACGACCGGCAACAAGAACAGTCGTACGCTCAAGTGCTTCGCACCGATTTTTCGATTTCGCGAGGTGTTGCGGAATTGCAGCGTCTCTATCAGGCGACCGAAGCTGCGACGCCGTTGACTTGCATCGAGGCGATCCAGTGAGCCAGGTGCGCAGCCCCTACCGCGAAACTACCAGCACGCTGGGACAGTTGCGCCGCCTGCTGGCTGACAAAGTCAAACGATCGCGAGTTCACCTGGTCGCATCGGCAACTCTGGGCGGAGGCTACGTCGCCCAGCTCGCTTTTCAGATGACTTACTTCCTGATTCTGACACGGATGTTGGGGCCGGAAACTTTTGGCCGATTCGCGGCAGCCCTGGCGGCGATCAATCTGGTTTCACCTCTGGCGGGAATCGGGTTTGCCGAAGTCGCCCTGGTCAAAGTCAGCCAAGACAAAAAAAAGACGGGGCTTTGGGCCACCAACGCGTTGGCGGCGACCGCCGCGATGGGTTTGATTTTGACTTTTTGTTTGGCGATCGCTTCCGGAATCCTGGCGACCGATCGCTGGCTTGTCTGGCCAGCCATGTTGGGCTTGGCGTTCAGCGAGTTGGTGTTGGTTCGATGTTGCGCTGTGGTTGCCCGGGTGCATCAAGCGCGCCGCGAGATCTCTCGAACTTCGGCGATCAACATACTCGTTGCGGCAACCAAAGCGGCAATCGCGCTGGGCGTCTTTCTGTTGGGCGGCGGTTCGCTGGTCATGTTGATCATCCTGCTGGACATCTGTTTCACGCCGTTGCTGTTGATTCTGCTGGCGCTGCTGGTGCGCCGCGCATCGTCGTTTTCGATCTCCTGGGAAGCGATTCGAGAAAATTTTCGGTTGGCCTTTTCGTTCGCCACCGCTGTGACCTGTAAAGCGGTCTACACCGATTTGGACAAGTTGTTTCTGGCTCGTTGGACGACAAGCCATGTCGTCGGAACCTACGCAGCCGGTTACAAAATGTTGACGCTGGCGTTCATGCCGATGCGAGCGGTTTTGGAAGCAACGTTCCCTCGCCAGATCCAGCTGGCCGGTAGCGACCGCAGAGAGTGTCTGCGTTTCACCCAGACGATCTTTCTGCTGAATTTGACGTTTGCCGGAGCGATTGCCGGTTCGATCTTTTTGCTGGCACCTTGGGCTAGCTTTGTCTTGGGCGGCGACTTTGAAGATTCGGTCGGTGTGTTGCAGATTGGATTTTTGCTGCCGGTCCTTCAGGCCATTCACTGTTCGTTGGCAAACTACTTGACCGTTATCGGCCACCAGACCACTCGCGCGGTCATCCAGATGTTCGTGCTGGCCACCTACGTGGTCGCGGGGTTGATCGTCATTCCGCACTATTCGTGGCAGGGAGCGATCTGGACCAGTCTTGGCTGCGAAACTTTGTTGGTGGTGTTGTTCGCAGTCGGCTGTCTCGTCTTTTCGCTGTCCGGCCGCGGCGGCGACCAGCCGTCGATTGCAAGCGAGGGAGTTGCGCCGTGATGAAGGTCATGCAAATTGTCGCAGCCGGCGATCCGGGGGGCGGAACCACCAACGTGCTCGCCTTGGCCGAGGACCTGCTTGACCGCAGAGTGGACGTGGTTTTCTGCAGCCAACGAGACTCGTATGCAATCAGCCAAGCAAGAGAGCTAGGAGCGGAGGTCTGCGATGGTCTCGACTTCTTTCGCGGCCGCTTGGACGGGCGGATCGTCCGTCAACTTCGCTCGGCAATCGATCGGGTGAATCCTGACATCGTTCACGTGCACGGCGGACGCGCCGCCTTTGCTTGCGTGCGTGGTTCCGATCGCAGCTGGCTTCGCCGCACCATTTACACGGTTCGCGGATACCAATTTTGGCGAAAACCTTTCCCGTTGCGGCTGCTCGCCAAACAAGCGGAACGGCGAATCAGCAGGTCCGTCTTCAAAACCGTTCACGTCAGCAAGAGCGATCAACGAGTCGCAGTCGACCAATCCTTTGTTGCCAGCGATTCGTCCTGCCGCGTGATCCGCAACGGAATTCGACTATCCGATATTCCGCGGCATCAAGCCACCGCGTCGGAAGCCGACCGCAAGCAGGTCGCCGTGTTGGGGCGACTGACCTATCCCAAAAACCCCGACCTGGTACTCGACTTGGCCCGTCTTTTGGCCAGCGAAGGATTCGTCTTTCATCTGATTGGCGGAGGCGACATGGAATCGCATGTGCGCGGACGGGTCGATCGCGAGCAAATCCGAAACGTGGTGTTGCACGGCAACCAATCTCGCGCCGACGGACTGGAAATCATGTCTCGTTCTGGCACTTTTTTGCAAGCGAGTTTATGGGAAGGTTTGCCGATTGCGCCGGTCGAGGCAATGGCGATGGGATTGGCCGTGGTGATCAGCGACGTCAACGGGTGCACCGAAGTGGTGCGAGACGGACTGGACGGCCGAGTTGCCCCCAGTGAAGATATCGGCGCCTTCGCACAAGCCTTGCGAGCAGTGGTTGGCGAACCTGAAAAGACAGCTCGGATGATCGAGAACGGCAAACAGCGCGTTGCCGAGGAATTCACCCGTCGCCGCAACGTCCAGCAGCACCTCGACCTCTACCAAACCTGCCTGGAGTAACCCGTCGGCGACAGTCGGCGATTTCTCCGAAATCGCATCGCACAACCAATTCAAAGAACTGGCTGACGGTTCAGATTCGCCGACTTGGGACAAGTCGGCCTACTTGTCTTTGGCGGCGAATTGGCGGATGCAGATGCCGATCAAAATCATGGTGATCGGGGTGATTTGCCAACTGCCCAGCGGCTCGCCGCCCATCCCGTCGGCAAGGAAGGTTGCCATGATCGCGATGCACATCATCGACTCGAACGGTTTGATCCGCCGCTGGCCTACGGCGCTGGACAGCACGTTTGCCACAAACAGCAGGAAGACGCCCAGGCAAAGAACTCCGCTTTCGGAGGCCAAGGAGAGGAACTGATTGTGGGGCGAGGTGGAAAAATGCAGATGCCCTTGTTTGTAACCGACGCCGAAAATGCCCCAATCGGACATGGAGCTCAAATAATCCTTCCAGATCGCCATCCGCCCCGACAGGAAACTGTCCGAAGATTGGTGGACTCGAGGATCGAATCGGGAAAAGGTGACTTCCAGCCACTGCGGATCCATCAGTTGCGGGACCACGAAGCAGAGCGTGGCTACCGTGACGCCGATCAGAAAGATCCCCAACGAGATCGTGCTTCCTGAAATGCCGGTGCCACGGCGAGCAAGGTGGTGGAGTCCCAGAAAGGCAGTTCCCGCGCCTAGTCCGGCGAAGATGCCAAAAAGGGATGCACGCGAAGTCGAACTGACCAGCGCGATGATCGCGGTCAACAAAACGGTTGCCAACATCAACTTGCTGGGACGTTTTTGGGAGATAGTCAACATCGCGCAGCTGACGGTCCACATGGCAACCAGGGCGCCAAAGGCGCCGCTGTTGCCAAAAATGCCGGCGGCCCGAACCCGAGATTCACCGCTGTCGATCCAGATTCGTTGATTCGCCTCCTCGGCGAACAACACCACGTCGAACCACCACAGGCCGATCCCCATCAGGATCGACACAAGTCCGCTCCAAAAGAAAGCACGCAATATTTGTTGCAGCGTGACGGTGGAACAGGCGGCTAGAAAAAAGGGAAAGGTGATACCGATCAGGCGGATCCATTTGACGACGTATTTGATTTCATCCGTCTGGTAAAGCGAAATGCCAACCAACATCAGAAATCCGACCATCAACAGGTGAGGCGTCAGGCAGTGTTTTAGCTTTCCAAAGAGCAACACCACCGCGACTGCCGGCAGGAACAACAGATCCGACGCACCCAACATTCCGGCGACTGGGATGATCAACAGGGGAGTCAACCACGCATAGGCGAGCAGTAAATGATTGACCGCCGACTCTCGCGACAGGACGATCCGAAAGGTGGTTGCCCGGTCGGTTTGGTCAAGCAACCTTGTTCCGAAGGGCGGGGCGTGAATTCCTGGTGAGCTAGCCATCTTTTTTTCTCGAAGCATCCGGTGCAATTTGCAAGTCCGTCGTCAATCACCTGGTCGCCAGCGCGACGCCGCCAACGCTGCGATCGCGAATCGGCAGGGTAACAGGTGCAGGTTTGCCCACCACGTCGGCCAGGTGCGCGCGGTACCGCTCGCGAAATCGATCGGTCGAAAAGGACTGGGCATGTGCGGCGCAGATTTGGGGATCGTGCTCGTTTTCATCCAAACTGCTGATCGTATCGGCCAGGCACTCGGGATCCTGTTGTTCAAAGTAAGCGCCGGTCTGCCCGTCGATCACCGTCTCCAGCGCGCCGCCGGCGCCGAAAGCGATAACGGGGCATCCGGCAGCCTGTGCTTCGACCGGCGTGATGCCGAAATCTTCGATGCCGGGAAAGATGAACATGTCGGCGGATTGGTACGACGACTTCAGCGTCGAAAACGGTTGGCGCCCCAGGAACTGAATGTTCGATTTCGCGGTCGATTCCAGCCTTTTACGTTCCGGGCCGTCACCAATCACTACCAGCTTTTTGCCCAGCCGGTTGAACGCTTCGACAGCGATGTCGATTCGCTTGTAGGGAACGAGTTCCGAAACGACCAGGGCATACGGTTGGCGCGGCTGATCCCAGCGGAATTCGTCGACCGCCACGGGCGGATAGATGACGGTTGATTCCCGGTGGTAGTACTTTCGGATGCGGTCCGAGACAAAGTGCGAATTGGCGATGAAGTGAGTCACCTGCTGAGCGGCGTCGTAATCGAAGCGGCGCAGCATCGGCGCGAACTTGTCCAACGCCATCCGGGCCGCCACCGACGTCTTTTTGTATTCCGCGCTCAGTTCCCACAGGTACCTGGGCGGCGAATGACAATAGCAGACATGGTTTGTATGGGCCGCGACCGTGATTCCCTTCATCAATGCCGCATCGCTGCTCAGCAGCACGTCGACGTGATCGGGCACGCGGAGGTTCTTGATCGCCCAGGGATGAGCGGGAAGCAGATGCCGGTACAGCCGCTGGGCCGCCGGCAGGCGATCGAGTTTGCTGGGAATCACCGCGTGTCCTTCCAGCAGCGGAATTCGCAGACTGCGGTTGTGGACCAGCGTGTAGATGTCACTGCCGGCAAACATGGTCGCGATTTGTTCGAGGACCTTTTCGCCGCCTCGATAGTGCGTCAGCCAGTGATGAGCGAGCGCAACATTCATGATCGGTAAGCCCCCATGATCAGTAAGCCCCGTGTCGAGTGACGACGATGACCGGCGTTCTCAGCAACACCCAAAAATCCAACCAGGGTGACCAGTTGCGAGCGTAGTGTTCGTCGATGGAAACGCGTGTGGCGTAGGAAGTGTTGTTGCGCCCAGAGATCTGCCACAGACCTGTGATGCCGGGCAACATATGCGAATAGGCCAGGTATCCTTGCGAGTACTTCGCGATCTCGGAGTAAATGATCGGCCTCGGACCGACCAGGCTCATTTCGCCTCGCAGGACGTTCCAAAGTTGCGGCAGTTCGTCCAACGACCATTTCCGCAAGAACTTGCCGACCATTCCGATGACTCGCGGATCGTTTTTCAGTTTTTGGTCGCGCTGCCATTCAGCTTTCGCTTCCGGGCATTCCTCCAGATGCTTTTTCAGCACTTCGTCGCCGTTTTGAACCATCGTTCGGAACTTCAAGGCTTGGAATTCGCGGCCGTGCTGCCCGATTCGTCGATGTGCAAAAAAAGCGGGGCCGGGCGAAGCAAGTTTGATGATCGCCGTGATCAGCGCCATCGGTACCGCCAGCACCAATAGCGTGGGAATGCAAACGGCCAAGTCGGTTGCACGTTTGATCAGCCGTGGAATGAAACGCAAAAACGGCATGTTCATTCGCGTGGTGAACACATGAGGCAGCTTGGACGTGTCGACATCCTTGCGGGCGGCGCGGGCGTAGTCGATCCAGACGACCGAGGGGAATTGAAAGATCAACCGGTCCAGGTCGTTGCAGGGTTGGTCGGGAGAAACGATTCCGGCCACGGGTGCCAGGTTTTGACGAGCGACCGTTGGGGCGTCGGAGTTTTGTCCCAGCAGATGCCGGTCGACATCTCCGTACTCTTCCGCCTTGGCAGCCTGACAGGTGTAGCCGGCGGGAATGAACCCAGCCGATCGTCGCCGTACCAATTGTCCCAACGTTGCCAGGCAATCCTCGCGCTCTCCGATCAGCAGAATTCGGATTCCCCACCACTTGGTTTTTCCCAAAACATGACGTGCTGCCCATCGCGCCGGCGGAAGCACGATCGACACACCCAGCGCCGTCGCCGCGAACGTCACGAACTCGATCCGCGGAAGTTGGCCCCAAATGATGTTCACCGCCGACAGGCTGAGTGCGGCGAGTGCGACCGACCGAATGATGCCGCGTAGTTCCGCCACCGGGCCGGTGCCGGCGCCGGGATAGAGTTGATGCAGCGACATGATCACTGTTTGCAAAATCAGCAGCGCCGGCAGCTGCAACCAGATGCCGCTGCTGATCGCGTGTCCCTGGCTGAGGTTGACCAGGTACGACGCCGCGATCAGACCCGCAGCGGTCACTGCCAGGTCCAACAACAACAACGGCAATCCCGTCAGAATGGATTCCAACGCATAAGCCATGCACAAACCGCTGCTTGGCCGGGTGGCCGTACGAGTGGCAACGATCTGCTCAATCGGAGAATCAACTCGCTGCGTCGTCGCTTCGGCATCGGGTTGAAAAACAACCGGCTCGAAGGAACGAGTGGAAGTGGAAGTAACGTGGTTTAGCACTGCGGAATACCGGGCGGGAGGGGGAGGTCGGAGTGTTTCGCGTTGCGGTTGGATTCAGGAGTTGTTCAGAAACAACTTGGTCGTTTGACAACACTCTCCCTTTGGGAGAGTCGGGCTCTCAGGCCCGGAGGGAGGATGTTTCAAGCAACGAAGTGGTTTCCGATCAAATCCTTAGCTGGGTACCTGATGGTTGGAGTGATCTGCAGAGTCAGGCGTTACCACCGTGATGGCTTTCGCCGCCGAATTGGGTCTGCGGTCACGCGCGTGATGCGGCGGTTGCACGGCTGGACGCGGAGGAGTCGAATCGACGTCTCGTGACGGCACGTCTCGCGCCGTGTAACGCTCGTGATAGTGGCCGATGTAGCCGTACTGTTCCTTGGAGTACGATCCGTAGCCGTAGTAAGACGCCTTGGCATCTTTTTCGATGGCATTGACGATCACGGCGGCGGCTTGCACGTCGATGTCTTGCAGAATACGTGTTGCATGTTCGACAGGGCGGCGACCGTTTTTGTTGATCCGAACCGTCAAGATCACCGAATCAACCAACGGTGCGATGATGGCTGGATCGGCGACGGCAAGCAGTGGTGGTGCGTCGATCAGCACCAGGTCGTAGGCTGCTCTTGCTTCCTGCAGTAGCGCCGCGAAACGGTGTGATTCAAGCAACTCCGCCGGCACGGAAGTTGGCATTCCGTTGGGCATCACGTCCAGATTGTGAACTCCCGAAGCCACCGTTGCCTCTTTCAAGGTTGCCTCGCCGAACAACACGTCCGACAAGCCGGCTTGATCGTCAAGGCCGAACAGTTTCGAGATCACCGGACGCCGCATGTCAGCGTCGATCAACAGCACCTTTTTGCCGGTTCTGGCCAGGGAGATCGCCAGGTTCGAAATCGTTGTTGATTTGCCGTCGCCCGGTTGCGGGCTGGTCATCATCATCGTTTGAATCGAGCCCTTGCGATTGGCGATCATCAACGATGTGCGAGCCACGCGGTAGACTTCCGATTCGGCCGATCGCGGCGCGTGATAGGCAACCAACGATTGATCGAGCTCCGATTCACGATCGATGCTTTCGCCAAGTGACTGTGGATCGAACATGGGAACGTGGGCGATGGCCGGAGCACCGATCGTTTGTTCCAGCTCGCGAACACTGCCGAATGTCGAATCAACCAATTCGGCTCCGACCGCGACGATCAGTCCCAGGCCGAGTCCGAAAAGGCAGCCGATGGCGCCGATGATCGGCAGGTTGGGCCACGCCGCGCTTTCAGTCGGTTCGGGACTGGCCAACACGTCGGTGGAAAAGCCCGCGTAGGACCGCGACAAATTCAATTCCTGAAGCCGCAAAATGACCTGGTCATACCGGGCTTGAGCTCGCGTCAGTTTGGCCTTCAACGCGTTGCCCTTCATGAAGTCACACTCGACGGCCTTGGCCAGTTTCAACTCAGTCGCCGATTCCTCCAACAACAACCGCTTTCGTTTCTCGAATTCGGCGATATCGTTGCGCAGCAACATCGTGTAAGTACGGAGCATTTCCGCCGGATCCAGCTTTTTGCTGGGCACCGTCATCTGTTCCGGCGTGTTGGCCTGAATGAATTGCCGAGTGATTTCGGTTTCTTGTCGCACCGCTTCGACCAGCGGATGTCCCGGCCCGAACGCGTCGCTGAAAGATTTTTCTTTCTGAATCAGGTCGAGCAGACGGTTGTATTGCGCCTTGGCCACTTCTTGTCGCATCGGTTGTTCGGCTTGAAAGGCTTCCGAACTCGCTTCACCCCGAGTCATGTCCAGGAACAACTTCAAACGTTCCACTTCTTTTTGACTCAGTAGCGCCAGGTGGTCGGCGTCACCACCGGAACCGTTGGGGTTTCGCGCCAAGTAGTTTTCGATGACCTCCAGCCGCGAGGAGGCTTCGGCGAGCGACGTGCGAACCAGATTCAGTTCCGGTTCCAGGTTGGCCAGACGTTCCTTGTGGATGTCCTGCACGTTGTCGCCTTCGATCAGTACCGGTACCGACTGAATAAAATTGCGATATTCCTCGTCGGCCGCGACGAGCTCCTGTTCGTGGGTCTCGCGAGCCTGCTCGATCAGTTTCACCGCCTGTTCGGTGGAATTTTGACCGTGGGATTCCACGTAACTTCGATAGCTCTCGTAGATCGCTCCCAGCACGACGGCGGCGTCGTCCGGATTGGTGTCTCGGAAAGTGGCCCGCAACACCATCGCGTCGCTGGCATCTCCCTCCCCGCCTCGTTCGACTTCGATGTTGTCCAGAATGTGGTCGATCAGGCTCTTGCCTTGACGCGACGCCGCCCGGAATGAATCGAGTTGCTGCAACTGGCCGACCTCGATTGCATCGGCTAACATTTTTCGGCCGACGAACAACCGCATGTGGGTTGCCAATTGGTCTTCGTGAATGGCGTCGCCGCTGGCGTTTGCGCCCGTGATCGTGCCGCTGTTGGTCACCTCGCTACTGCGCTGCCCTACCAGGATTTCGACATTCGATTCGTAAACCGGCGTTGCGGAGAAGTAGTAGAGAGCCGAGAGCGTGATGCCGACGGCGAGCCCAAAAACGATGTGAGTCCAGCGGCGCCGCAGCATCACAAGCACATCGATTTCAATCGCTCGGGATGCTTCGGTCTCTTCCGTTGTCGATGCCATGGTGATGCCTGTGAAAGTTGGAAGGGCGCGCAGGGACCACGTTACGCTGCCTGCCTTTTTGGTATCGGCGGGGCATCATCGACGGACAATGAAAGTTGAAGAGATCGCGGTGGTATCAAGATTGCCGGTTAAACCACCGAACACGATCAAGGCGATTCAACCGGCAGGAGCCGGGTTACCGATGGTTTCCGTAGCGAATGTCGTGGCGGATTTGTGCCGCCAGCCGCTGGAACCTTTTGTCAACCGGATTGAGGGTCTGGCCTAGCACTGCCTGTCGCAGTGCCTCGTCGTTTTTGCCCAAGCGACGCAATGACTGGGAATATTCCAACCGATAGCTCGGTTCGCGCGACTGAGCCCGAAGCGCCAATTCCCAATGTTTCACCGCCGAATCGAAATCGCCGACCATGTGCTCGACCCGCGCGATGGTGGAATGTTTGTTTCCTGATTCGATCGCTTCATTCGACCTCAATCGGTCCAGGATCGCTTCGGCCAGTTCCGAGTCGTACGATACGCCGCTTCCGGTGTCATTCGACGTCGCGGTCGATTTCAACAAGCGAACGAAAAGATCGGGGCGGTCGGCAGGGATCAGGTCGTTCACCATCCGAATCGCCGGGAACGCTTGCTGGGAAAGCTCAAGGATGGGAGACAAATGGGCATGGTCGATCTGCAATGATTTTGACCATTGGTCGATCGCGATTTCCGTTTCGCCGCTCTGCAGTGCCAGCCAGCCATTCAGGTACAACAGCATCGAACTGTTGTTGGAAAGAGCGGCCGATGATTGCAGCCACGGCCGCACCGGCATGCTGGCCAGGGGAGCGACCGAGCAGGCGGAAAGATGGGTTTGCGGCGATAGCGGTTCGAATGCCAACGCGGTGGAAAGGTCCGACATCGCGCTGGCGACCGGCCGGCGCATGTCTGGATCGCGAAGCAGCCCCTGCAAAAGTTGTTGTCGGCCTTGGCCGTCCTGCGAAAGCAACACCGCAAAGATGTTTTCTAACTTCGTGTCGTTCCAGCCGATCCCGGTTTCTTCTTGTTCTGCCTGGCGAAGCAGCTGCAATCGGTACTGGGCAAGGTGCCAGTGAGCCCGCGTTTCATACAACACGGCATTGGCCGGCTGCTGCTCGATCGCGGCGGACAGCGCGGCAATCTTTCCGGCGACCGCTTGGTCACTGGGTTGTTCATTCAGCTGGGTAACAGCAGCGTCAACCAACACCCGTTCGCTCAGCCATTGATCGCTTCCTGCTCGGTAACTGCAAACGACCAGGACAAGGGCGATGCCGCACCACGCCGCCGGCGAATGCGTGACGTTCCACCGGTTCCACCAAAAACCGGAGTGATTCTGGCTAGGATTCGCTGCTTTCGAAGGAGACATGGAGATCTTTCTTTCGACCGCCCCGACGATCGCAATCAGGCTGGCGTACAAGATGAGATTTGCCGGGATGACCAGAACAAAATCAAAAACGCTCTGCACCCCGCCGGCAACCAACAACCCGATTCCAAGCAGCCCCCAACTTCTTTTTTCCCGCGAGTTGTGGCGGTCGGTCAGCCTCCAGCAGACAACCGAGAACCAGCCGATCCCGCCAAGCAGCAGCGCGATCCCGATCAGCCCCGATTCGGTCAACACTTCCAAGTACTGGTTGTGCGCCTCGCGAAACCAACCGGCTCTGGCTTGCGACTGGTAAGGCAGCGTCGCGTAACCGTAGGTCCCCAATCCGCTGCCGGAGGGAAAATGAGCGATCGCGGTCGAAAAACCGTCGCGCCACTGCGACCAGCGCAGATCGGCCGAGACATGTTCCAGCGAAACCTGGTCGGCTCGGCGGCGAACATCTTTTCCGAGTCCGGTCAGCCCAATCAACATCGGGCCGGCCAGCAGGAGCATCGCGCCGACGACCAGGTAGTGACGGCGAACCGCCATCAACCGGCCGCGAATCGAAATCGCCAGGCAGCCAGCGGCGGCCGCCAACCAGGCGCCGCGCGACAACGAAACGGCCAGTCCCACCAACAGCAATGTCGCGAAACTGATCAGAATCAGGCTTTTTGTTTCCAGCAGGAACGCTCCGCCACTGCGGCGTTGATACTGCGAGTCCCGGTTTCGGCTGCGACCGCTGCCCCGATAAAGAATGGCTGCGATCGCGGCAAGCGCAGGAAGCAGCGCGGCCGCACCTGCGTTCTTGTAAACAAAACTGGCAAACGGTGTGTTGTCTCCAAACGTGTTTTCGATCCCCGGCAAGATCTGCTGGCTGCCTCCCGCCTTTTGAACGATTCCCCAGAAGGCAAGCGCCGATGCGTTGATGATGATTGCCCACAAAAAAATGTTTCGTGTTCGGCGAGTGTTGAACAACAGCGCCGACAGGACCGCGGCAACACAGGCCAGCAGAAACGGCACGCTCGACTGCCGCGTTTCTTCGGGCATCACTGTGGCGACCAGCCGAGCCGCCGCTGCAGGTTCAGCCGGTGTCTCGTCCAACCGTTGCACTCCCCGCTGCAACATCTCAACTGAATCGGCGCCAAAGTGATTGCGAGCATCGACGACGCCCGGAAACATCGCCGGCAACCAGCCGGCGATCGCACTGCGCTGCACGGTTGCATAGCCGATCCACAGCAACGTCAAAATCAGAAACAGCACGGGCAGGTGATGAGAGCGTCGCAAAAAAGTCTGCTTGCAAGTCAACATCACCACCGTGGCAATTCCCAGCAGGACCGCCACATGACAATAGGCAAGCGGGTCGGTCGCACCGTATCGCCAGGCGGCGTAGGCGATCCCGGCAAGAGTCAACGCTTGGGCCGCAATCTTCGCAATCGACTCGTAGCGTAAAACTGCCGAATCGAACGAGCCGTTGGTCGGACGAGTTGCCACTGCTTTGCCGCCGCAAGATGGAAGGGGGAAATGGTCCACGATGGCGGCGTTTTAGACAAAACCAAGGCTCAACCGATACATCAAGCTGGTCGGCCAGGGAAAAGGGAGAAGGAGGATTGGTTGGGAAGAGAAGTCAAAGGATTGGCTTGGGTGCAGGCACGCTAATCAGACTGTTTGTGCGTCAGCAGGCCCTGCGTCAGTCGGACCTCCTTCTTACGCACCGAAGGTGCAGTCGTTTGCTTGCCCAGGGCGAGGTTTTGCGAGGCTTGCGAGCAATACCGCTGCCCTGGGAGCGGGGAGATGAGAGACGGTCGCTGACCCAGGGCAACGTCAACGTTCGTAAGACTCACGTTGCCTCGCCCTGGGCTAAGCAAAGGTACTGGACCTTTGGCCCAAAGAACAAATCTCGCGTCACAGAGTTCGTTCAGGTTCGTTTGGCTTAGGCGTCCGGTCCGCCTCTTTTTCTTTCTCGACCACACGTTTCCAATGCCACAGCTTGGGGCTTGGCTGGTAGTTGCGGTACCGGTCACCATGAAGCAGGCCTGGAATATCGAAGAAGTCGTTCTTGTCGAGCTTGTAGACATACGACAAACCGTTTTTGGGTGAACCGCCGGGAGGGTAAAACGTGAAGACGCGAACGTTTCCCGATTTGCTGAGTTGGAATTCGACGCTGTGCTGATGCTTCAGCTCTCCCGTCTTGATGTCGTAACGACGAAGGGTTTCGGTGTTGCCTTCAATGGTCTTGACGCTAAGTATCTTTGGGGCTTTGCCTGGATTCCCGTGCAGCAGTTCCCAGGATCCCTGCAGCAGAGCCAAGTCAGCGGCAAGTTCCTGGTCGTTTTCGTTCGCAGCATCGTCGTCGTCGCCGGTAACCAGTGTCGCGGTAGTCGCGAGGCAAGCCAGAGTAAGGCAAGCGATGATTTTACTTTTCATGGTTTTGACTCGGCTCCAGTGGAATAGTTGAAGACAGATAGATTGTACAACGATTCAACCGGCTCCTGGGTTTTGTTGGTTGTGGATGAATGCGAATTCCATTGGTGATTGCTACACTCGTCGTGAGCTTTGTACTTGCCAATGAACAACTTTCCGTCCACTTCGACAAGTACCAGTTCCATCAAGAATCGATCGAAGAACTCAATCTGAAGTTCCATTCGAACATCGTCGGGGTCCAGTGATCGGGGCAAGTCTGTGTGAATTACCGCGTCTTCCGATGAGCCGTAGAGAATGTCCGTCTAGTGCGATAGTAGCACGGCGGTCCCCGCCGTCAGTTAAGACCGGGACGGTCGTGCTACGAATCATACCACTAGACCCAACACCAGCGCCACACCGGCCTTTTCTATCACGGTTGCACTTTCTTGTACTTCCCGTCGTTGCCGATGGCAAAGAGCCGAATCTCCTTTTCGTCGAGCGGTTTCAGCGTTTGAACGCTGCCGTCGCCAAGCAGCATCAGCAGGCGGCCTTCGCCAAAACAGGACAGTTCGGGAAGATCGTCCAACAGAAAATCTTGTGGCTTGGTCCAGGGGATTTCTGTGTCCGCTCCGGCCACCAACATCGTATTGGAAAGGCCGTCGGTGAATTCGCGAAACCGGGAGCCGACTGTCGCGCCAATCATCGTGCCCTCGCCGACGATTCCCACGTAACTAGTAGAGGTCGAATCCTTGGCCGCGCCGGGCTTGCGGTAAATCTCCGGCATCTTGTCCAGTAGTTTCGAGTTGTGCTCACTGTCCCACGGCTCATCAAACCGATACTGCTGGTACAGCGCGTCCTGGTCGATAAACGGCAAGATGGCGACGCGCCAGCTATGGGGTTCGACTTTCTTGCCTTGTTTCTCACTGTTCATCCGCTCGGCAGCCGAAGCAGGAAGCCGATGGTGAGTGTTGTGGTACTGGTGGAAGGCGACGCCCAGTTGTTTCAAGTTGTTCATTGACTGACGCTGTTTGGCCACGTCGCTTACCGCTGTCAACATTGCCTCCTTTTCTTCTTCACCACCAGCAAGCCATTTCTGATACATCTCAAGGGGTTGGATGAAGGGGGCGTTTTGGGGTTCGCGAATGAACTGTAGAGTTGACGTCGGGTCGTCGGGCAGCGCGACGCTGCGCAACCGAAGGAGTACCTGGTTGGGTGACGAGGGGCTGGTTGATGATTCAAACCTGGTCGGCACTTGGTCGCTATTCCCTTCGTTCATGCAGATTTCCAAATCGTTGTCGGAGTGAAAACGATAGATGGCGTGTTGGGTATCTTTGTCGCCTTCAAGCTCGATGAATTTTAGGCTCTGCGTTTTTGAGTCGATCGATAACGCCCCCATGTCCGCGACTCGTTGATCGTCAAAAATGACAAAATTTGTTTCGTGAAAAACAAAGACAATCTCACCTTCGTCCGTCTCCATGGACTTGCCGTTATCCATCAAGTTGACGACCTCCCATATACCGCTGAACCTGCTGGTGTCGTTGGTAACCGGCGCTGATTTTGCGGAGCCTTGGTCGGACTGCCGGAGGTTTGGCACACTCGTTCGACCGGGTGGATCGACGAGTTGGATGCCGACGTTTCCCTGCGGATCGACGTCGACATCGGAAGTATTGTCGGGAAGGTGGATGGTTGTTTGGGAACCGTCAGGGTGTCGAATGGTTAGCGTGATCCCAGCCAGTAGGCCGATCAGCAGCCCACCCAACCCGGCTGCGACCGCCACAGCAACCGGCACGCGTCGTTTCCACAGTGGCTGCTGCAGGGACGTTTGCTGTGACTGTGCGGCGGCCGTCGCCAACCGATTGGGATCAGCATGGATGGCTCGGTCGATCAGCGCCGCAAGATTCGAGTTGTTCGCATAAGGGGCAAGGACGCTGGCCACTTCTTTGGGCGAAGCGGGGCGATCGTCGGGTGACTTGGCCAACATCCGCTGGATCAATTTTGCCAGCGGCGCGGGAACTTGCGGCAAGAGCGAACGAATTGGTGGGGGCGACTGTGATACATGCGCCGTCATCTTGGCATACGCGGTTGGATGATCGGCATCCTCAAAGGGAGCTCGTCCGACCAGCAATTTGAACAGCGTGCATCCGAGCCCATAGATGTCGGCGCGAATATCGACCGCGCGCGCATCGTTGATCTGTTCGGGCGAAGCATAATCGGCCGTTCCCAGCGCCTGGCCGGTCGCCGTTGCTTCGCGATTTTCTTCTTCGTCTGAAAGCAGCCGGGCCAGCCCCAGATCCAGCAGCTTGACGTCGCCCTGTCGGTTGATCATCACGTTCGACGGCTTGATATCACGATGAATCAACCCTTGAGCTTCGACGTAGGAAAGCGCGTCGGCTACATCGCCGACAATCGCACAAGCATCTTCGACAGAAAGAGGCCCCAGTCGATGCAGGATTTCTCGCAAGTCAAGTCCGTCGACCCATTCGGTCACCAGCAGTGACACGCCGCCGACGTCGCGTGCGTCGTGGGCGGTGACGATATTGGGATGGGCCATCGATCCGATCGCCCGCATTTCTTTTGTGAACCGAGCGTGCATGCGGGGATCGGAAAGCCGGTTGGCCGCCAAGACTTTGATGGCGACTTTGCGATTGAGCTTGGTGTGCTGGGCGAGGTAGACGCTGCCCATTCCTCCGCGGCCGAGTTGCCGCACGATGTCGTATTCGCCGATCGAACTGGGCAAGTTGTCGGTGGCCGAGGCATCCGGCTCGGCCAGCACACTCAGCGCCTTGGCCATCGCCAGGCGGCATTCCGATTCCTCTTGAAACGATTCGTTGACCGTCGAATCTCGAAGCTGGCCGGCAAAGGTGTCTTCCAAGCGGTCGACTTCGGCAAGCTGACCTTGACACTGCTGACAATCACGAATGTGATCGCTCACCTCGTCACACTGGACTTCCGAAAGCTTTCCCGATGCAAAGTCGCGCAGCGTTTCAGTCGCGGGGCACGTCACGATCATTCCGATGGCCTTTTTGTGTGTGGACGGGGCGAAAGGTTTGTCGGCGAAACGAAAGCCCCTTGGGATTTGTTCGGAAACAACTTCGTCATTTGCCAACACTCTCCCTCCGGGCGAGTCGGGCGAGTCGGGCTCTCGAGCCCGGAGAGGGTTCGCCCACCATGCCCTCCCCGGCCGCTCCCGCGTCCGACCCTCCCAGAGGGAGGGTGATCTTGCGAGTGGTTTCATTCAAACAACGAAGTTATTTCCGAACAAATCCCAAGTGACTTTGTTTCGCCCGCCATCAGTAGGAACGCAGCGTTCTGACACCATTTTTGGAAAAGTTCACGGCAATTCTTGCATTCGCTGGCGAAAACGCCGCAAAACACGAGACTTTGCCTGGTAAACCGAGGCGACGCTGAGGTTCAGCTGCTGGGCAACGTCAGCCGCGGCGATTCCGTCGACGGCGGTTAGCCAAAAAGCCTGCCATGTTGCTGGCTCGAATTCACTGCGGACCAGTTGCAACACTCGCGCCGGAAGCGATTGATTCAAATCGGCTTCGCTGATCGATTGGTGAAGGTCCGATTCGTCCTGGACGTCGGCGATCTGTTGCAGTGCCCCCAGCGCGTCGCTTCCGCCGGCGGCATGTGGCTGCTTGGAACGACGCCGAAAAAAATCACGCAGGCGATTTCGCGTGATGGTCGCCAGCCACGACCGAAAACTTCCCTCCGACTTCACCCGCTCGAAATCGCCGATCCCCCGAGCGACACTGCTGAAGACTTCCTGAACCACGTCCGACGCATCGTGGCCGCCCAGACCCGATTGACGGCACCAGCGATAAACAATCGGGCTGAACACAGTGACCAAATCGCCCCATGCATCGGGGTGCATCTGCTGGAGACGGTCCAGCAGAGAAGACGACAAGGTCGGCAATTCTTCGCGCGGCGGCGATCGGTGAATCGGTTCAGTCATACCTCGGATGATAACCGCAAAGCCGCCTGCGTCTCTAGAATTCGTTGGGTGGAATGAACTCATTCATCGGCACGTCGCTCGATTTTCCCGCCGGTGTCAGCAGCGCCTGGTAAAGGCGATAGTCGATCGAATCAGCAACAAAACGGATGCTTCCGTCAGCCATCGCCATGTTGACACCGTCATAATGCAGCGACGATGGTCGGGCCAGATCGGTGAAGTTGGTCGTGTCCATCAGCAAGTTGTAAACGTCTCCGCCGCCAATGTGATGCTCGGGCGCCGGCAGTGGGGCGCCGGCAAAGTTCTGCGGATCCTCGAAATGCCAGACGGCACTTTGCAGGTATCGCGATTCAACCTGGTAGGGTGAAATCATTTCGTTACCCACCGTTTGGAACGCCAGCAAGTGAGCCGCATTGCCCGACAGGCTGGTCAAGTGGAACGGTTGAGCTTGCTTGCTTTCACTGAATAGCATCGTGTTGCTTTTCCCGTCTTTGCAATCGTCCAAACTGATCGGGCGACCGACGGCAACACGGCTTGACGGATTGGAAGCTAGGTAGCCGGCATATTGGTTGTTGAACAAACCGTTGCGCCGATCCATCGACCGCACAAAAGAAACCGAAACGGGGGGACTGCCCGGGCGAGTGTAGCTGAAGGGAAGCGTATCGGTGTGCATGCCGGCGTTGGCGACGTAGTTGTTGCGGCCGCGAGTGGCGATCGATCCGCTGTCACTTGCGCATCGAAATATCGACAGGTTGGGCGAGGCAAGAGAACTGTATCCCTCAAACGATGCCGGGTACAAACCACTGCTGTCCGAAAGCAACGGGTATCGATCTTCGGTCCAGTGTTCGTAGATCGGCTGGTTGTCCAACCGCGACAGCAGCTCGATGTGCCAGGAGCCGACTTTGACATGAGGTGGAACGTTGCCGCCAAAATTGCCGGGATCCGACGGATCGATTCCGCCGGCGAATTGACCGTACTTTTGACAGTACCCCGGCAGGTGCCCTTTCGCACCGTCCAAGGCGACCGCGGCCAGGGCAAGTTGCCGAAGGTTGTTTTGGCACTCGGCCTTGTGCATGGCCTGCAGAGTCGGCCCAATGGCGGTCATGGTGAGCGAAAGCAGGATGCCGATGATGGCAATCACGACCAGAATTTCGACCAGAGTGTAGGCTGGCTGACGGTAGCGCATGACGGAACCTCACGGAGAAAAGAGAAAAGACCCCGCCTGTCGAGGCAACCGTTGGAGCGACAAACGGAGTGCCTTCAGCCTACCAAATCGCCGCCAGAGAATCCAAATCAGCCTCTCCGACCCCGATTTTCCAGGTAGGCCGACTTGTCCCCAAGTCGGCGAGAATGTGGGCCGGTTCTCCGAACCGGCTCCCGCAAGCGACTTCGGAGAAGTCGCCGACCGTGTAGATTCGCCGACTTGGGGACAAGTCGGCCTACAGAAAAACCTCTCAGTGGCAAACGGCTGCCAGGCGGAGTAAACTGGTTCCCTTCTCACGGCCCTGATTCCAGGAACCCCTATCATGTCGATTTTCACTCGATTGCTCATCGCAATCACCCTTGTTGTTGTCTTGCACGGCTCTTCCCAAGCGCAGGTCGTTTACAGCGAACTGGTCGACGGCGAACTTTCTGGTGACAGCGACAACCCAACCGATTTGGGCCTGTTCTTGCCCGCTTCCGATTTGATCACCGCCAATTCGGTCACCGGCCAGGTCACTGCCATCGGTGCTGGCGGGTTCGGCGGAACGGCGGACGTTTTCACCTTTGAGATCGGAGCCGGCCACCAGCTCGATTCGATCTTCCTGACCAGTTTTTCGACTGTTTCCGGCGCGGCAGTGTTCGTGGCGCTCGATGACGGACCGACGTTTCAGTACACCGCCCCGGAGATCAATGATCAGTTCAATCTGCCCGATCTCTCTCAGATCCTCGGTGGCACAGTTGCTGGAACGGCAAACGTCGACTTCGACATCGACGTTTTGGCTGACCTCGAAAACGCAGTGAATCTGGGTAACGGCAGTGCGTTCAACGTTCCCTTGGGACCGGGCCAGTACTCGTTCTACATCCAGGAAACAGGACCGGAATCGGACTACACGTTTGCCTTCAACGTTTCCGACGTCGCGGCAATCCCCGAACCCTCATCGCTGGCAGTGCTGGGAGTCTTGGGAGCAGGATACGCCTGGCGCCGGCGAAAGCGACGCGCCAACAAGTAGCGCCGAATGGTTTGCAGAATGCGGCTTCTTGGCAATCAGACCATAGCGACTTCGGAGAAGTCGCCGACCATCGGGTTGTTTGTGAAGTGTGGGACGGTCTCGCCTGTTTCGCACCGAAGGTGCAGCCATTTGCTTAGCCTAGCCTAGCCCAGGGCGAGGTTTTGCGAGTCTAACGAGCATTACCGCTGCCCTGGGTTCAACGGCGCTGGGCAACTCGCTTCCCGTTCCCCGTGAGCATGGCGGCAAAGCCGCCATACTCATGACCAAAAAGGGGGCAGGATCACCCCCGCCTCCTTTCCTCCCCCGGCAACAGATCGCGACAGCAATGTCAAGATTGCGATCAAGTCAGACGTCGGCAAACGAACGGCGAATCGATCAATTGTCATACGCATCATTAGTGTGGATTAGTGTTTCAAAAATGCAGAGCTACGAGAACACTAATTGACACTGATAAACACTAATGGTGCAAAATAGATGGATGGACAACTCCCCGACCTCAACAGCAGAAAATCAACTTCCACGTGATACCGGTGCCTCCAAGCGTCTGCTTTCGCTGGATACCTTTCGCGGATTGATCATGTGCACCCTGGCGATCAATGGATTCGCCTTGGCCAAGACAGCGGCAAGTTTGGGATACGGTCCGGACGTCGAAGTCGACTCGACCGCCGGACAGATTTGGCAGTTTCTCAGCTTTCACAACCGCCACCCCGAATGGAACAGCCAGTTTTATGGAGTGGGTTGTTCTTACTGGGATTTGATCCAACCGGCGTTCATGTTCATGGTGGGCGTGGCGATGCCCTATTCGTACGCCAGCCGCCGCCGGCGAGGTGATTCCCAAAGCAAACTCGTCGCCCACGCGTTGGTTCGATCGATCGTGCTGGTGTTGTTGGGCGTTTTTCTGGCGACGCGGTATTCCGGATTGCCCTCGAACCGATTGCTAACCAACGTGTTGGCCCAAATCGGGCTTGGTTACTTCTTTGTCTTTCTGCTGCTTGGCCGCAGCGCGAAACTGCAGATCGGTGTGGCGGTGGCGATTCTTGTCGGCTACTGGGGTTGGTTGGTGCAGTATCCGGTTTCTGAAACCTTGCCACAGAAATCGTTGGAAAGCATCGAGCCGCTGTCGGTTCCCCAGTCAATTGCGAAACACTTTGCGATCCATACCAACGCGGCGGCGCAGGCCGATACGATTCTGTTGAATTTCTGGCATCGGCAGGAACCGGTGCAGGTTCACGCGGCGGGCTACGCGACGCTGAACTTTGTGCCGTCGATGGTCACGATGCTGCTGGGTGTGTTGGCCGGCACGTTGCTGCGGAGTGACAGATCGGATGGTGAAAAAGTTCGCAACCTGTTGATCGGTGGACTGCTGTGCATGACGTTGGCGATCATCGCCAGTTATACGGTCTGCCCGATCGTCAAAAAGATCTGGACGCCCGCTTGGACTCTGTACAGCGGAGCCTGGGTGCTTTGGATTTTGGCGGCGCTGTATTTCGTGATCGATGTGAAGGGATGGAAATTCTGGACTTTCCCGTTGGTGGTTGTCGGTACCAATTCGCTGGCAATTTATCTGATGTCCCAGTCGTTCAAGCCGTGGATTGCCGGCCGTTGGGAAGTTTACTTGGGTGACGAGATTTTCAGCGGTAGCTACGGGCCGACGGTCGAGGCCGTTTGTATCTTCGCGGTCCTTTGGCTAGCCTGCCTGTACTTGTATCGCAGCAAAATATTCTTCCGCGTGTGAAACGAGCTTCGCGAGAGAGAAAAATGGGAGAGGATTTGCCGATGAGGTGGTGGGTTTTTCTGTTATTGGTGGTTGGTGTTTGCCAGTCGGGCGACGCGGGCCGTAATGTTGTTCTGCTGATATCCGACAATCAGAACAAGGAGGATTGCGGCTGTTACGGCAACAACGTGATCAAGACGCCGAACATCGATCGGTTGGCCAGAGAAGGTGTTCGGTTTCTGGATGCCTTCGCTACCACGGCATCCTGCGGCCCCAGCCGCGCGGTGATCTACAGCGGCCTCCAGACTCACAGCAACGGCCAATACGGACACGGTCACGGCATCCACACTTATCGGCTGTCACCCAAAGTCAAAACTCTTTTTGCACTGCTTTCCCAGCGTGGTTATCACACGGCGCTGTTGGGAAAGCAGCACACGACGCATCCGGAGTCGTACCCGTTCACGTTCCAATCCAACGTCAATGGTCGAGACGTTCGCAAGCTTGCGGAGGCGTCCAGAGAGTTCATTCAACAGGCTGGAGAGGAACCGTTTTTTCTGACGATTGGCTACAGCGATCCTCATCCCACGTCGCGGGAGCGGCCCGGTTGGGGCGTGATACGAAAAGACGACGCCGTACCGCTGCAAGATTACGACCCGACCGAAGTGATCGTGCCAGACTACTTGCCCGATCGGCCGGAGGTGCGCGAAGGTTTGGCCGGCTACTATCAGCAGATCAGCCAGTTGGATCACGGCATCGGCCTGGTCATGAAGGTCTTGAAAGAAACGGGCAAAGAGAAGGAGACACTAGTGATCTTCACCAGCGATCACGGTTCATCCGAACCAGGAGCGATGGGAAATCACTACGAACCGGGAATTCAAGTGCCGATGATCGTGCGGCATCCGGGTGGAATCGGCAAAGGCACCACCAATCGCGCGCTGGTCACTCTTGCCGACATCACACCAACGATTCTTGACTGGAGCCAAACCGACGGTCCGCCGTATCCGCTTCACGGGCGGAGCTTTTTGCCGATCCTGGGAGACCCGGAACCCGACGGCTGGGACGCGGTCTACCTGAGTCACGTTTGCCATGAAGTGACGATGTATTACCCGATGCGAACCTACCGCGATCGACGTTTCAAACTGATTTGGAACGTCGATTGGCGCAGCGAGTATCCGTTGCCGATCGACACGCTTAGCCGAGCCACCTGGACCGAAACGGTGCGTTTGGGCGATCCGACGATCGGCCGTCGAAGCGTTCAAAAATATTTGTTTCGCGATCAAGTGGAATTGTACGACTTGCAGCAAGATCCCGACGAAGTCATCAACCTGGCAAATGAACCGTCGATGCAGGAGACTCGTGCACGGCTGTCCAATCGATTGACCAAGTGGTTGGAAGAGACAAAGGACCCCTGGCTAGCCCGTCATCGTTTGCCGTTGCCGGGACAAGCCGATTCGACCAGCAGTCGCCAGGCCAACTTGGACGATCAGGGTGGTTATCAGTCGATTTTCAACGGAAAGAACCTGGATGGCTGGCAGCTTCGCCGCGCCGATCGGGGTGGTTATCGAGTGGAATCGGGAATGTTGGTTTGTCCGGCCGACGGTGGCGGTTACCTGTTTACCGACAAACAATACGATGACTTTAGTTTTCGATTTGAGTTTCGATTGAGCAAAGGTGCCAACAACGGTATCGCCATCCGCTGTCCCCTGGTCGATACCAAGCCGGCCTATCAAGGCATGGAATTGCAGATTCTGGACAACCGCGGCTACGAAAAGGAACTCAAGCCAACGCAGTACCATGGTTCTTTGTACGACATCGCCGCGGCGCGCCGCGGCGCACTTCGCCCCGCCGGGCAGTGGAACGAACAACAGGTTCGTTGCGTTGGCAGCCGCGTCACCGTGATCGTCAACGATGTGATGGTTCTTGATGTCGACTTGGACCAACTGGCCGAGGGACCTGTTTTCGATTTAGAAAAGCATCCGGGAATCGCCCGAAAAAAGGGGCACCTCGGTCTGCTAGGCCACAACAGCCGAGTCGAATTTCGCAACCTACGAGTGAAAGAGCTTTGAAGAAGAAAGACCCGCAGTTGTGAAGTCTCTTTGCTATTGCTTCCTCTCTCCCCCACTCCCTCTCTCCCACTCTCGTTCAAGTGGGGGAGAGTGGGAGAAAGGGAGTGGGGGAGAGTGGGAGAGTGGGAGAGAAAGGGAGAGCTTCTACGTCGAATTCTTCCCTGGTGCATACCGCAGCAGCAGTGCGGGCAGAAAGAGCAAGTCGGCGAACAGCGCGCTGCCGATCGTTAGGATTCCCATCATGGCGAAAATTCGGTGATCGCGGGCGTCGCTTAGCAGCGCCGTCGAAAACCCGATCACCAGCACGATGGTCGTCATGATTAGTGCCGTGCCGACTCCGACAAACGCGTTTCGAATCGCTAGTTTGCGGTCGGATGTCTGGGCTGTTTCTTCTTGGTACCGCGTCAGAAAGTGAATCGTGTCGTCCACGGCGATCCCTAGGCAGACGGTAAAGGCGCAAACGCTGACAATTTCCAAATGCTGTCCGACGACAAGCAACAAGAAACCGGTCGCGGCCAGCGGAAAGATATTCGGGATGATCGAAATCAATCCCAGCCGAATCGAGCGATAGACGAGGGTCAGCACGCCAAAAATGATCAAACTGGCCGTTCCCAGGCTCTTCGCCAGATCGATAACGATCTGATACAGATTTCGCCATCGCCATACGGCGCCGCCATTCAATTGGAGCGTGAAATTGGGATGGTTCTTGCCGATCAGTAGCAGTTGCTTTTCAATCCGCTCGAACACCGGACCGTACTGGGCGATGCCGATATCTTGCAGGCGGAATGTCACCTTCGCTTGGCGGTTTTCTGGCGTGTAGTAAGCTCGCTTCAGCGGCGGTGGAAGCAGTTCCAGCAACGACATTCTGGTGGACGGATCGCCTTCACCTGGAAGGGCTTTCAATAAGCTGTGGATCGACAGCGGATGGCCGATCAGCGGTTCGCTGCGCAGCAGGGCATCGACCTCGCGGGTCACCGTCGCGATTTCACCGGCGTCGGATGGGACCGAGCGGTTCCAGCCGATTTCGATTCGGGCGGTTTCCATTCCTCCGAATGCCTTGTCGATGTGAGCCAGTGCGGCGGCCGGTTCGCTGCTCTTGGTAAGGCTGCTAGTCAATCGTTCATCGGGCCGAAGTTGCAACGTCAACAGCGCCAAAACACCCGTTGCGGCGATCGCGATCCAACCGATCGGAACGGCGCGAGCGAGCACAAAATCGATCACGCCCGCGATCCGTTCCAGGTTCTTGTCCACCAGATTGCGCCCAAAGCCCCAGTGGACTCGTCGCCCCAACGGACTGGAGCATGCCAGCGGAATGATCGTGATCACCGACAGGAACGTCAGCAGCACGCCGATCACGCAACAGTAACCGAATTCGCGTACCACTTCGTGCCGGGCCATGACCAGCGATCCGAATCCGATGGCGGTGGTCAGCGAGGTCAGCCAACATGCCAAACCGACTTCGCGAATCGACCGGCGCGCAGCGTCGGTGGCCGGCAACCCTGCAGCCCGATGCCGGCGGATTTGCACCATCATGTGCACGCCATCGGTGAAACCGACCATGCACAACAGGACCGGAACGATCACTGAGTTGAAAGGATTGTCGTCGAATTGCAGGTAGTGCAGCATCCCCAACGTCCAGAAAACTCCGAAAGCAGGGGCCATCGCGACGATCACCACTGACGACAAACCGCGAAACAAAAAGAACGCAATCAGTAGTGCGATGGAATAACCGATTGCCTGATACTTCAGTTCGTTGGACCGGTTGCTGTGGGCGCTGCTGATGTTGATCGGAACGTTGCCGGTCACCTGAAAGGAAATGTCGGCACCGGGAAACTTTGCCGCCGCCGCAGTGGCTGTGTCGCGCAGCACATCCATGCAATCTTCGTCCTTGGTGACATACAAAAAGTCGATGTCGACCATCAGCAAAATTGTTTTGGCGTCGGGCGAAAGGAGTTGTCCGCCGACAAGCGGGTGCTGCAGCGCTCGTTGTTTGGCCGCCTCGAACCGCGCCGGCGAAGCATTGCGGCGCGGCAAAATCGGCTCGGGCAATCCGAAGATGTTCAGCATCGGCGCCCGGTCCATCCACAAGATGCCATCGACGTGATCAAGCGATTCGAGCGCTGTGACTGCCGCGCGGATCGCGTCCGCACCAGTCGGTGTAAAAAAGTTCTCGCTTCGCGCAACGACAATCACGTGGCCCTCCTCGACGCGAACCGGATCGACGTTCGGTGGCGGACGGCTTTCCGGCTCGTCCGATTCGACCGTCGATTCGGTGGCCGGTTGGGCCTGCTGAACCTGTGGCTCCGGCAACACCAGGTAGGGATCGACGTGACCGATCGCCATCAACGCGGTGAAACTGACCAGCAGAATGAAGGTCACCCAACGGTGGTCGATGATCCAATCGGCCAACAATCCAAAGCGGTCAAACACAGAAGCAACAATCGATCACAGAGGAAACGGCCAAGAGATCACGCATCAGGGTTCATGTGGGGCGACCTGGGACAAGTCGGCGAGGTCGGCCAGTTCTCTGCTCCTGGCTGCGCGAAGCGATTTTGGAAAAGTCGCCGACGGTACTGGCTTGCCGACTTGGGACAAGTCGGCCTACTGGGAGACGAATGTCTGTTTCGCCCCTTACTGGGATTCATTGTCCATCCGCCAGTATGCTTCTCCGATCAATTCGTCGCGGCTGATATGGCCATCGAAATTGTGATCGATGTAGGCGTACCTTTGCACCGACCTGGGAAGTTCGTGGGCCATCACGCGACCATCCTTGTTCTTGTCGAAACGCGCGATGTAATCGTCGGCAAACGCCTCCGCTTTGCGCCGTAACTCGTTGTGGCGATCCCGATCCCGCTGGTTCGGTAGCCGAATCTGTTTCACCTGGGATTTCTTCTTGATTGGCTGGGCGACAGCCAGAAACGTCACCGCCATTTCTTGCCAGGTCTGATCTCCCCAAGTCACGTACTCTGACGGATCGGGATTGGTTGGGTTGTCGGCCGAATTGTCGAAAGTAGCGGTGAATTCCAGCGAGCGGATGGAGGCTAATTCGATCGGCTGGACAAGCTCATAGTTGTGTTGCCAATTGAAATCGTATTGAGGAACGCTCAGCAACGTTTCTCGGCCGCGATCCGTTTCGGCAAACAGCTGGAAAGATCTACCGCGGACGTGCATGTGCGGCGCGATGGACAACAGAAATCCGTTCTTGGGAAACCAACCCACGTCACCACTGACTTCGTGACGTTTGGCATGCGGCGGAATTTCGAACTCCTGCTCGATACCGCCGATCGCAAAGACCTCGTGAGTGACGTCGCCAGGGTCTGCGTAAACGAGCCCGATCCGAGTGATATCGCTTTCCGGTTTTCCGGTCGGCGTGTAGTGCATCTGAAAGACGATTTTCGATCCGGCCCGTACAAGTCGCGCGTATCCTTCCGGCAAACTGGATGATCGCTGGCCCGGCACATATCCGGCAAGCATTCCGATATCGCGAAAATCGGATCCGTCGGGCGGACGTGTGAAAGCGATGCAGTGATGAACCACGGCCCGGTTTCCAGGAATCACCTCGGCGGCGCGAATCCAGGTGTCCTTTTCGAACCCCGGATCAATAACGAAATATTGATATTCGACCGTGCCGTCGGCCGGAACTTGAAACGGTTGGTCGGCCATCGAAAAGACCGCGTGCGGTTTTTCCGGCAAGTTCCATCCTTGGACAAACTCTTTCTTCTGCGGAAGATCCTCGGCGCTGCCGTAGGGCGTTCCTGCCGCTACCCACTGGCGAAGAATTTGCTTCGCGCTGTCGGGCATGTGTCGCGCGTTGGCAAACTGGCCATGATTCGGATCGGCGTGCCAAGGCGGCATGCGGCCCTGCTGGATGACTTCCAACGACATGTCTGCCCAACCGACCACTTCGTCATATTCGTCCAGTGCAAAAGGGCCAATTTCGCCTTCGCGATGACATTCCACACAATGCTCCTGCAAGACTCGAACAACCTGGTCGCAGAAGGTGACATCGCCGACGTCGCCTGTTGTTTCTCGCGGCAGTGCGATCAGGCAGCCGACCGCTTCGGTTTTCGGCCGGGCGACTTTCTTTCCTGCCAGCAGTTGGTCGATCGCATCGCGCAGATCGTGCTGGGTCGCTTCGGAACGTGCAATGCCCGGCTGGTATTGGTCGTCGATGCGGCCGCGATATTGGACGCTTCCGCCCCGGTCGATCACCAGAACTTCCGGAGTCCGGCTGGCACTGCAAGCGAGTGCTGCCGCACGATCGTAGTCCTTGGCGATCGGAAACCGAATCGAATGGTCCTTCACATAACCGCGCAAATCGTCCATCGAGTCTTGAATGTTACTGTTGACGCCGACAAACCGAACACCGCGCGACTCGTACTGGTCAGACATGCGTTGCAAGCGAGGTCCGTAGATTCGCGCTAGCGGACACTCGGTGCCCAAAAAGCAAAGGACGTGCAACTTGACATCGACATCATCACGCAGCAAAGCAACGGTCGAACCATCGCACGTCGGCAGGGAAAGACTGGAAACTCTTTCGGTGCTCACGGGGGTTTGGCAGTGCGCCGCCTGAACTCCGACAGACAACAACAGCAGGGCAGCGAGTATGTTGCGGGAAAAAGCGCGTGTGCCAGTCATGAGCATCCGAAGTCGTCCAACTTTCGATAGCGGGAGCAAAACGTCAAGAGTGTTTCCGGGGCATCGTCGCCGATCGACAACCGGCAAACCCAGCCCGCTTCGTACGATCCCAATTTACCCCAATTGCGGTGACTTTTCACATCCCGGAAAATTCGGTATCGATTGGCCCAAACCGCGGAGGCAAGAATTTGGCACGTCGCGACCCTATCTTCATCGCCGGTGTCCAGAAGGGCGGTACTTCGACGCTTTTTTATCGCCTGGCCAGTCATCCGGACGTTGCCAGCGCGATTCGTCCCGAAGATCAGAAAGAGATCAAGGAGATGAATTTTTTTGACAACTTCTGGTCACGCGGACTCGATTGGTATCGGTCGCATTTCCAAGATCCGACGCGGGCAAGCCTGGATGCCACCCCCAACTATCTGTGTGCCAAAGATGCACACGCCCGGATGCACCAGCACTATCCCGACGCGCGTCTGATCATCTCGCTGCGCAATCCGGTGGATCGTGCTTTCAGCCAATTCAACCACTACACCCAAGACATGCCCGAATCGGTGAATTGGGATTGGTGGTTGCCGGGAGATCGCTTCGAAGACAACATCGACGCCGAAATGCAACGCCCCAAACGAAAATGGTATGGCATGATTGGGCGAGGATTTTACATCGATCAGCTGGAGCATCTGACGCAATACTATTCTCGCGATCAAATTCACGTGGTGGTGATGGAACGTTGGATTCAAGATGCCAATTCGATGTTGCGAGGTTTGCTTGATTTCCTGGAGCTGCCGCGGCTAAGCCTGACTCCCTGCGTATCTCACGTGCGGGCTTACACGGTCGACGCCATGGACCCTGTGCTGAGACAACGGCTGCAAGAACTCTACCGGCCCTACAACCAGCGGCTGTTCGATTGGCTGGGGAAAGAAATCGAGCAGTGGTCGTAGCCGGCCAGGGGAAAACTGCCGTGAAACTGCCGGTTGCAGGCACGCGAATCGGTTTGTTTGTGCGTCGTTAAGCGATTTCCGTGCTCGGACGGTTCATCCACCCGCCCGCTGGTTGCAAACCGCTCTGGATTCGAGTCGCGGCCGGTTGCTATGGAATCCTACAGTCTTGAAGTCATCCTCTGCGAATGGGTCCCCCACCGCGTGAATTCACGTATGTCGGTTTGTCGATCAGCGATCGCCCTGTTGGCCATTTTGGCGTTTGCCAGCGTCGGTTGCGTGCGGCGGCGGATGACTGTCCGTACCAATCCGCCAGGTGCGACCGTCTCGATCGACAATCAAGTGATTGGAACGACGCCGGCGGCCAGCAGTTTCGTTTACTATGGAACTCGCGAAATTCGTATCGAAAAAGATGGTTATCGGACGGAGACGATCAAGCGGCGATTCAATCCGCCGTGGTACGAATTCCCTGGGCTAGACTTCGTTGCCGAAACGCTTTGGCCCGGCGAAATTCGAGACGAACGGATCCTGGACGTCGAACTCGTTCCGAAAACGCTTGAACCAAGCGACACCGTGGTGCAGCGCGCCGACGCGCTGCGTCTGCAATCCCAAACCGGTGTCGTCACTGCTCCACGCTGACGAAACTGCCATGCATTTGACCCGGACGAGCGTTCTTGCTGCGCCCGTCGTGATCGGGTTGTTGTTTTCTTCTACTTTGATCGGTGTGGAACGCCTGGCGTTTCGCGACGTGTCTCACTTCTACACGCCGCTTTACGACTACGTCGCTCGGCGCGGTCAGTCGCAGTGGCTACCGCTTTGGAATCCTCTGGATCAAACGGGAATTCCGCTGGTTGGCGAATCGACCACGGCATTCTTTTATCCGGTTCGGTATCTGTTATTCTCGCTGCCGATACCGTCGGAATCAGCCTTGGCGTGGTACGTTGTATTGCACCTGGTTCTGGCGTCGCTGGCGGCTCGTCTGTGTGGGCTTTGGGTGGGCGCCTCGCGAGTTTCGGCGACGACGGCGGGAATCATTTATCCGCTGTCGGGAACCGTCTTGTTCCTGTACACCAACCCGCCGTTTTTGGTTGGAGCGGCCTGGCTTCCGCTGGTGTTGGGAGCGGCCATCGGCCAGTCCTCTCGATCTTTTGCAGGTTCGTTCGACCGGCGATCTGTCCAGCGCAGAAAACGAATTCTGATTGCCGCCGTCGCCATGGCGATGATGGTGCTTGGTGGGGATCCACAGATTGCCCTGCATGCGACGATCGTGGTGGCAATCGTGGCTGTTTTTCGGATGGCCAAACGTGGCTCTGCCGATCGTCACCGGCAGGCCATCACGCTGCTCGCGATGCCGATCGTCGCCGCTGCGCTATCGGCGCCGCAAATCGCCGCTTCGTTCGATTGGAGTCGGCAGAGCGATCGAGTGGGCGAAGATGTTGGGCATTGGCTTGACCCGCCGGGAACCGACAGCCGCCGCTACGAAGCGTTTCAGTTTTCGTTGCCGCCGTGGCACAGCGCGGAAATTTTGACCCCCAATGCGTCCGGGTCGCTCCTGCCGGTCAGCAAGCGAATCGCCAGCGTCGTCGCTGGAGACGGCCGAATGTGGACGCCCACGATCTACATGGGAATGTTGGTCGTGGTCGCACTGTTATCGCGCATCGTGAGAATTCGAAGCAAGCCGGTCGACGCGTGGTTGACCCTGGCGATCACAAGCTTGTTTCTGTCGTCTGGCCACTTCGGTCTGGTGTGGCTGTTGCAAAACACGACTGGAAGTTTCGCGGATGCCGACAGCGCGATCGGCGGTCCTTACTGGTTTTTGTACCACTTTTTTCCCGGCTATGACGCGTTTCGATATCCCACCAAGTGGTTGCCCTTTTTCTCGCTCTCATCGGCCATTTTGACCGCGCAGTGGATGGATCACCGAGGCTGGCGCGATGCGATCGCGACAAAGCGAATCGGCATCGGATTGCTCGCGGCGCTGCTTGTTGCAAGTGCGTTGGTGTATTGCATGAGAATTCGTCCCGGCTTTTTATTTGAGCCACAGAATCTGCCCGTCGACCCCTTCTGGGGACCGCTCGATTTTGGAGGCGGATTGGCCGAGGTGCAGTGGTCGCTGCTTCATTCGTTGTTTTTCCTTATCGCGATCTTGTTGGTGTTGCATCATTGCCGACGTCGCAACCGCCGCCACGTTCGACTTTGTCTGTTGGCAATCGTTTTGCTTGACTTAACGATCGCCAGCCGCGGGTCGATTCATCAGATTCCCGCCCGCGCAGAGGCTGAGTTACTGGCCAGACTGTCCGCGGATGCCAACCTGGAGACGGTGTCCGGTGGGCGCTCGATGCGAACGCGAGCAGGCGACGGTTGGCCCGGTCGATGGATCAGAACCAACGACGTCGATCGTTTGTTGGAGGTGGAAGCGAGCGCGAGACATTGCTGGTTCGGTCGCTGGCATCTGCAGAAGCAGCAGCCGGTGTTGAACAGCATGACGTCGATTCAAAGCCGCCCAATGGCCCTTTTTTGGAAGGCGTCGCGCCGTGTCACTGCCGAGATGGATTCGCAGGAGAGAGAGCAGTTTTGGGGCTCCGTCAGGAAGTGGCTCGGCGTCGACCAGGTGATTCATCTGACCGGTGAATCAAAAGAACTGCCTCTTTCTTCGGGCAGCGTGGCAACGGTTGTTGATGTGATGTTGATTCACGCGCCTCATGGAGGTGTCATTGAGCGACGGGCCGCTGAACTGGGGGAAGGCGACGATGTTTTGTCGATCGACGCGTTCTGTGAGTTGCTGAGAAGTCTCTCGGTTGAGAGAGGTTCGGAAACACCGGAGCTCGAGGTTCGGTTGGTCTGCGATGAACCCGAACAGTTGGATCTTGAAGTGAACATGAACTCAACCGGTCTGATCGTTCGACCTACGCTGCAGGACGGCAACTGGATCGTGGAGTACACCGAAGCGGAGGGAGAATCGAATTGGCGGCAAGCGACAGTTCGCCGCGTCGACTACTTGAAACAAGGAGTGCGGCTTCCGGCCGGTCACTGGCGAGTCCGATTTCGGTATGCACCGTTCTGGCCCCTCTGGTCACTGCCGATCGCCGCGATGGCCTGGTGCATGGTGTTGTTCTTAATCGTCGGCCGGTTCTCCGCTCCCGGCAACGCGTAGCGACTTCGGAGAAGTCGCCGACAAACCGGCAACGCGCCGATAGTCGGCCAGTTCTCCGAACTGGCAACGCGTAGCGACTTCGGAGAAGTCGCCGACAAACCGGCAACGCGCCGATAGTCGGCCAGTTCTCCGAACTGGCAACGCGTAGCGACTTCGGAGAAGTCGCCGACAAACCGGCAACACGCCGATAGTCGGCCAGTTCTCCGAACTGGCAACGCGTAGCGACTTCGGAGAAGTCGCCGACAAACCGGCAACGCGCCGATAGTCGGCCAGTTCTCCGAACTGGCAACGCGTAGCGACTTCGGAGAAGTCGCCGACAAACCGGCAACACGCCGATAGTCGGCCAGTTCTCCGAACTGGCAACGCGTAGCGACTTCGGAGAAGTCGCCGACAAACCGGCAACGCGCCGATAGTCGGCCAGTTCTCCGAACTAGCAACGCCTTAGCGACTTCGGAAAAATCGCCGACTGGTTTCTCCATTACTTTCCGATACAGAATCTGCCGAAGACGCGATCGAGTAGATCATCGGTGTAGACCGCGCCGGTGACTTCGCCAAGACAGTTCACGGCCGTGCGAAGTTCCGCGGCGACAAGCTCGTGCCCTTCACCGTTTTTTGTCAATTCGATGGCCTGCCCGATCGCCGTTTCGGCTCGCTGCAACGCGTCGCCGCATCGAGCTGCCGTGCCCACAACACTTCCTACTTCTTCGCAGATCCTTGTGTCGATTGCCGCGACGATCGTGCGTTTCAGTTCGTCGATCCCCAAGCCTGACTGGGCGCTGGTCGCGATCCAGCCGTCCCGCTGAATCAAGTTCAAGTCCGACTTGGTTGCGACATGGATGTCGATCGATCGCCGCAATCGACCGTCATCGCTCTGCTGACTGGCAATGGTTTGGCAGGCTGCCTCGAAATCATCGCGGCTGCTGTCGACACACCAAAGGAGAAGATCCGCCTGGGCGCTGGCTTGTTTCCCCTGTTGCTGCGAGAGACGCGAAACTTGCGAAGTTGACTCTTCGATTCCCGCCGTGTCGATCAGGGTGACTCGATGCCCATCCAGTTCCACATCGATCGTGACGGCGTCGCGAGTCGTTCCCGCAACATCGGCAACAATGGCAGTATCTTGGCCGGCAAGTGTATTGAGCAGTCGGCTTTTTCCGGCGTTCGGTTCACCTCGCAGCGTGATCCGGGTGCGATCACCGCCGCCACTTCGGGCCTTCATTTGGCGACGAGTCTCTTGCAGTTGGCGCTCTATCCCACCGAGTCGGCCCGCCAGCACACCATCAGTGATGAACTCGATGTCTTCATCGACAAAATCCAAACCCGCTTCGACATCGGCCAACAGATCGAGTAGCTCGCCGCGCATTTGTTCCAGCGGTCGGGAAAGATTTCCGGCCAGCTGCCGAAGCGCCTGGTCCAGCGAACCACGGTTTTCTGCTTCGATCACACCAAGGACCGCTTCGGCCTGCGTCAAGTCGAGCCGTCCGGCAAGAAACGCGCGCATCGTGAACTCGCCCGGCCGTGCCGCTCGGGCACCCGCGGCGGTGACCGCCATCACCAACGATTGCAGGATCGGCAGACAACCGTAGGTGTGCAGTTCGGCCGACGGCTGGCCGGTGTAGCTGCGCGAGGTTGGCCAGACCATCACGTTGACCGGAACGACGCCAAGCGGATCGCCCAGATCGATGGGGGTATCAAAGCGACGGGGTTTTATTTCGTCAGACGCAACGCCCAGACGCTGCAAGATCGCGATCGTGTCGGGCCCGCAGAGGCGAACAATCCCCCGCGCCGCCGGAGAGGTCGGCGACGCGATCGCCACGATGGAATCTTCGATGTCAAGCATTCGACGGCACGCTGCGACGCCTATTGGGCCAACGAAATGCGATCCATCTGCATTCCTTTTTGGATTTCTTCCATCCGCGCCAACACGTCCAAAGCGTCCGATGGCGAAATGAGAGCTTCCAGAAGGATCGCCGGTTCCTCGGGATAGTTGGCTGGATAGACCAAGTTCACAGGAATGATCGATCGGTCGACCCGTTTCAGGTCGCGAGCGATTCGCTCTTCGCGCAACGTATCGTCGACCACCACCAATTCGACGTTGAGTTCCTTGAGCTTTTCAAGCACTTGGGCGTTCGAGAAGACACGCTTCTCGTTGATCTTGCAGGTCGGTCACCAGTGAGCGGTGTAATCGACCCATACGGGCCGCCGCTGCTTGGCCAACACATATTCGACTTTGCCGGGGTTCCAGTTTTGCCAAGCCAACCCGCCAGCGTGATAAGACGACGTTTCGGCTCTTTGGCTGGCCGCTCCGTAACACATCCAGAGTCCGATCGCCGCGATGGCCGCCGGCAGCGCGTAACCGCACAACAGTCGCTTGGGTCTGCGGATGTGTGGCATGGTCCAGGTGCCGTAGTAGTACGCCGCCAAGCCGATCACCACCAGCGCCATCGCCAACCAGGAAAGTCCCGATGCCCCCGTTTGATTACCGAACGCCTGCATGAAAAAGGCAACCGTCGCAAACAGGGCGAATGCCATGCTGACCTTGAACGTTTCCATCCACACACCGGGCCGCGGAAGCCGGTTGATCAAGGCGGGAAAAAAACAGAGCATCACGTAAGGCGACGCAATGCCGAGTGCGAAGATGGTGAACAGAAACATCGCCGTCGTCGCGGTTTGAGCCAACGTGTAACTCATCGCCGCGCCCAAAAACGGTCCCGAACAAGGCGTGGCGATCAATGTCGTCAGCACGCCGGAAAGAAAGGACGACGAATAACCTTTTTTGCCCTGCAGGTTGTCGCCCATTCGCGTCATCGAAGAGCCAAATTCGAAGACTCCCGCCATGTTCAATCCCAACACGAACAGCAGCACGATCATCGCGCAGACAAAATAGGGATTGCCCATCTGGGCTCCCCAATTGATGTCTTGTCCAAACGACAATTTCAGCAGCAAGATCACGCCAGCAAGAATCCACATCGACACGATCAGGCCCGCGGCGAAGACGAGGCCGTGAAGACGGATCTTTGCCGGGTCGCTGCCCGCCTGCTTGACGAAACCCATCACTTTCAAACCGAGCACCGGAAAGACGCAGGGCATCAGGTTCAACAACATCCCGCCAACGAATGCTCCGAACATCGCCGTCCAAAACGTGGTTTGACTGGCTGAACTGACGCCTCCCGATCCGACAGGATTGGCCGCCATGTCGTCGAGTGTCAAATACTTGACCTTTTCATCGGCGTTGTACAGCTTGGCCATTTCCGCGATCTCTTCGGGCGAATCGGCGGCGACTCGCTGAAGCGTCGGCGGACTGCTGGGTGCGGCGGAAGCGGCGTCGCCACCAGCCGGCTCGACCGGTTCCTCTTGCTCGGCCGAATCGATCTTGTCGATCCATTTCGTCTCGGCGGCGGCATCCAAAGCCTGCGCGTACTTGGCCGATTCCATCTTGACCGTAACGACTTCGGCAGCGCTTGCATCTCCGACGTTCAACACCGCGGTGAACTTCAACGCCGTGGGGCGATGACAGCTATTGTCGGTGCAAGCCTGGTAGGCAATCATCCCCTCGATCTTTTGTTCGCCTGCTGCTGTGCCGGCGGGAACTTCAACCGGCAACAACCACGTGACTTCGCCCTTGTGATAGTGAATCGGGTCCAGGCCCGGCGCCAAAGCTTTGCTGATGACCGGATTCTTTGTCGTGGGAGCCCCTATTTTCAGATCACTTTTTTGGGTGACGACGAAATTGGTTGACGATTCGGCGTCATTGGTTGCCGCGCGATAGACGTGGTAGGTCGGATCTGGTTTGGCCGTGAATTTCAAAACCGCGCGGCTACCCGGTTTCACATGACCGGGTGTGACGGTGCCGATCCACTCGACAACATACTTCCCGTCGCGAAACGGTTTGATCTTGGCGGCCGCGTGGGCATCCGTTTTGTTTTGGCCCGTCTGTTTTTGGGCCGCACTTGCGCCGCCAGAACTCTTGGCAATCAACTGCTCTTGAACCGGGACGCAATGTCCATCCGTTTTGCAAATCAGTCCTTCGACCGCGACGGTGATCGGTCCTTGGAATCCGACCGGAAACGAAATCGGCGCCGACCAATTGACCACGCCGTCATGTTCCTCCACCGTCAATCCGTCGTAAACGGACGAGACACTCTTCTTGGGCGGCGAATTCGGTTGAAACGCCGCCGTCACTTTCACGTCTGCTGGAGCGGCAATCGACAATTTCGTCTTCAGCGGCCCGCCCGGTTTTTGAGTCACTGAATAGATGTGCCAGCTGCGACCGAGGGCCACTTCGACCGTCAACAGTCCAACGCCCGGTTCGGTCACCGAGTAGATGGCGGTCCAATCCGCTGGCTGACTTTCGCCCCCAAAATCCCCCAACGAAAAATCGGGAAACAAGTCTGAATTCCCAAAACTCTCCTGGGCAGCCACTGGAGACAGGCAGACCAGTGCCATCAAGATCGCAATCAGGGGCAGTAGCCGCCGCTGGTCAACAGGAGCTCTCATCGGTGGTCGACTTTGGAAAAGGCCCCGCGGGGGAGCTGATTGGCTGGAATTCAACATCACGATTTCGTCGTGTGGCGTGCACACGCAAATTTTAGTTGTCTCAGGTTTTTCTGGTCAATGTTTCCGCAATCTTCCCAAGTTGCCTGAATTGCAGGATCGTAGCAGTTCGGCGATTCGCGTCGCAACGGCGCCGGGGCCTCCCGGAAACGCTCGTTTCTCGACGATGATCCAGATCACCCAATTCGCCAAACTGATCCAATTCGTGGCAAAACCGAGGTCGCGGGCAAGACGGAGCCGGTCGGCTGGGGCATTCAGGGTTTCGGCGGCTGAAAGGTGGGAAAACCCTCGCTGATCTGAAGATGGGGAATGTTCCAGGTAACCCGCCAACGCCTGCTGCCAGGTCTGTTCGTCGTCCGAGGCGGAAAAGCTGCCGACCCATCGAGCCAAATCGGTCATCGGTGTATCGATGCGGACTGCGTCAAAGTCGATCAATCCGCTGGGCCGGCTGCGATCAAACAAGATGTGCTCCCGATGAACGTCGCGCAACACATATTGCGTTTCCACCTCCGCCTGTTGGTGACGAGTTAAAGATCGGACGATCTGGTCGGCGACTTCCGTCCAATTTTCCCAAAGCAGTCGGCAGGCACTGCTCACGGCATCGGTGAGTCGAGGATCCTTCGAGACGAAGGAAGGATTGTTTGTTTTTACCGCCGGTAAATCACGATCCAGTTCTCGGATTCGTTGCAACCGCGAGGCGGCTGCCGGTGGAGGTTGAACTTTGCAGCCGAGAGGACGAACGGCTTGATGAAACCTGGCGATCGCCGCCGCGCCCCGTTTGATTTCGTCGGGACCTGCGTCTGCGGGTAAAGGAGCACCGGGCATCCAATGCGTCACGTCCCAGTATCGCTGCTGCAGGTAGGTCGCGCGACTGTCGCCTTCGTTTGCTACAAGAGGCGGAACGATTTCACAACCGGATGCGTGCGCGGCCGACATCACTCGGTGAACTTCCTCGACGCGTTTCCGCTTGACTTTCCGAGGCCATCCTCGCAGCGCGAACTGCCTGCCGGTGGCGTCCTGGCAGCAAAACACTTTTGCGCCGCTGAATCCGCCGCTGACCAGCCGAGCCGTCTTGATGCCAAGCGGGCGCAACAAGGTGTCGACCACGGCGGCGGGGACTTGATCGTCAATCACCAGTTGTGTCACCCGCGATCTGGTCGAGCGCTGTTTGCAGGTCGGGGGCGCCGGTTTTGATGGTGATCGAGCGGGTTGCGCCGCCCGGATCGATGTCGATTTGAATCCACAGTGTTGTTGCCGGCATGCAGTCGGCAACCCGGTCGGCCCATTCGACCAACGTCCAGGCGGTGGAATCCTCCCAAAGTTCCTCCACGCCCAATTCTAGAAATTCATCGTCGTCGGCGACCCGGTAGGCGTCCAGATGATGAATCACGATCGACCCGGTGTGGGTCTGCAGCAACGTGAACGTGGGACTGGTGACGTCGGCGGTGTCGATTCCGGCAGCCCGCGCCAAGCATTGCACCAGCGTGGTCTTGCCGGCGCCCAGAGTCCCCACCAAACCGATGGACGTGCCGGTCGGGATCCGAGCCAACATCGATTGGGCCAGACGATCGATGCCGTCAAGGTCGAGTGCGCGAAGCTGGATGGATTTCATGAAGGGATTTCGAATCCGCTTCGATACTCGCGGGTCAGCATTTCGTTGGCGGCGTCGTTGTTGGTGAATTTTTCGGTTTCGTTGTCAAACTTCAGCTGCGGACCTAGCGCCAGTGGTGTCTTCTTCAGATCCACGCCGTTGGATTCCAGGTGCGACACGGTCCGCTGGAGCGTTTTGGCGTTGTCGTCCAAGCTTTTGACTCCGGAGAGCACCTTCTTGATCTCGTCGGGCGTCGCCAGATTCTTTTCGCCCAGGTAGTAGGAGATATTGCCGAGATGGCTGACCGCGGCGGAAAGATGACCGGTCATCGCGTCGGCGTTGAGCGAGCTGTAGTCGCGTGAAACACAGGCGCTGATGAAATTGTCAAAATGCGCATCGCCAACGTTGGACGCTTTGAACTCGTAGGTCAAATTCATGTCGAGGTCAAACACGCGACAGTAATCGTAGCGGGTTTGTGCGACGTAACCCTTGGTGCCGTAAAAGATCACGCCGATCTTGTTGCCGCGTCCCTTGCCGAACATCGCGTCGACTTCCTTGCCGGCCGATTGGGTGACATCCAAGCCGCGCGTTTCAAACACGATGCACTTGTCGCCGTAGTCGTAAATCGAAACCTCGGTATTGGCGGTATCGCCGGCATCCACGTAACTGGGATCCTTGCGTTCGGCCTGATAACCGAGCCGGCCGCCGTAGCTGATGATCGAATTGGGATGCCGATCCAGACCAAGTCCCCAGCGGGCGATGTCGGTTTGATGAGGTCCCTGGTTTCCCAAGTCGCCGTTGCCGTAATGGCGTTGCCAGTGCCAATCGTAGTGGAATCGTTTTCGAGTGAGTTTGGGATCGGTGTAAGTCGCCGGGCCGCTCCAGAGATCAAAGTCGACGCCGTCGGGAATGGGATAGTTGCCCAACGGGTCGATCGACTTGCGCCGTTTGTAGCAAAGCCCGCGAGCAAACTTGACCTCTCCGATCCCGCCGTCAGCAATGAACTTCACCATGTCCTGGCAAGCGCTGCTGCTGCGCGATTGAGTGCCCGTTTGGAACATGCGGCCATATTCTTTTGCAGCGGCGACGAGCGCTCGGCCTTCCTGAATGTTGTGGCTGATCGGTTTTTCGATGTAGACATCCTTGCCGGCTTGCATCGCCCAAACACCCATCAACGCGTGCCAATGGTTGGGTGTGGCACAGGTCAGGATATCGACGCCGTCCAGATCGAGTGCTCGGCGGACATCTTTGAACACCTCGGGGCGTTTCCCTTGCAGCTCGGCCACCTTGTCGGCTCGTGTCTGTCCGACCTTTTCGTCAATGTCGACGATCGCCCGAATCTCGGTCCGCGAATCCTTGTTGAAACCGCGAATGTGCTCGCCACCGCGGCTGTTCACACCAGCGATGCAAACGCCGAGCTTTTCGTTGGGGCTTTGGGCTGACGACGATCGGATCGAAGCGGAAACAACAGCGGCGCCGGCAGCGGCAGTGAATTGACGACGATTCAGCTTGGTCATCGAATGAGAATCCCAACGAGGAAAGCGAGGCGGAAGGACTTTTTGGAGCAGCACATTATGCCACGCAGGCGACCTGATTTCGAGACGCTTCAAGTAGCGAAAGTCGCCAACAGTCTCGGCGGGGACTGAGATTCACCGAAAGTCTTGGCGACTTTCGCTACCGCATCAGAAACTTCGGCGGACGCTGAAATCGGCGATCGCCTGCAGCGACGATTTGGCGGGCGATTCGTCCAGCGGCTGTATCGCCGTGACCGCTCGGTGACGATACTGCTGGGCCATTTGCTGGGTGTATTGCCGGGCATCACATTGCTCCAACAGCGGCAAGATCTTGGCAACTCGTTCCTGCGGCGGCCCCTTCAAAATCTGCTCGATCTTGACCCGCTGGGCGGAGGTTGCCGATTCCGCCAGGCGAATCAGCGGCAACGTCATCTTTCCCTGTTCGATGTCGGTACCAAGTGTCTTGCCAACCGAGCAGTCATCGCCCCACAGGTCCAAGTAGTCATCGGCGATCTGAAAGGCGATGCCGACGGCGTCACCGTACTGGGCAAGCCGCTCAGCCGTGTGTGGATCCGCGCCGGCGTGTGCGGCGCCCAACAAACAAGCGATCCGGCACAGCTCCGCGGTCTTGCCGCGAATCATCTCCAGGTAACTCTCTTCGTCCAGGTCCAGAACATCGCGGTGCAGAATCTGGCGCATCTCCCCCTCGCACACCAACCGGGACGCTTCACCGATCTGCTGGCATGCGGTGGTGGAGGAAAGGGTGGCTGCCAATCGAAAACTTTGGGCAAACAAATAATCGCCCAGCAAAATGCTAGTGTGGTTGTTCCAGCGGGCGTTGACAGTTGGAACGTGCCGCCGCGTTTCCGCTTCGTCCAGCACGTCGTCGTGAATCAAGGTGGCCGTATGAACCATCTCGATCACCGCTGCCAGCACCACGTGATCATCGCTGACGCGACCGGTCGCCGCTGCCGACAACAGCAACATCGCCGGTCGCAGTCGTTTGCCGCCCAGCTGGGTTCCGTGTCGCAGCAGCGGCACAAGCGACTCGTAAGGACTTTGCAATTCCAGGTTCAGCCGATTTTCGACCGCGGCAAGCGGCTGGAGAATCGGGCCATAAAGTGTCTTCAGAAGATTGCGGTCGCTCGGCGGTGTCTGAGCGGTGCCGGAGCGATCGTCGGCGCGCTCTTGCGCCTCGATCGCGGTGCGTTGCGGGTCAGCGGTTGACGTCGAATCCATCTCGATATCCGGGTAGCTTCGTCACCGCCGACTTACCGACTGGAGTGCCAGGCGGCTGGAGCGGACGATGACTCAATGGAGGGAATCCAGCCGATTGCTTGCTAGTGACTGGTCGCTGTAGGGCTGATTCGTACCGGATTGACCGCAATTCGGCATCCCCACATAACTTCGGTCCGCTTGCTTTTGGGACAATCTCTACTGATTTTCACGGCGAAACGTGCCAGTTTTTCCACCAGATTTCTCGATCAGGCGAATCGGGCCGATGGAAACTTCGCGGTCGACCGATTTGACCATGTCATAGACCGTCAGGCAGCCCACCGAAGCGGCGGTCATCGCCTCCATTTCGACTCCCGTCTTGCCGGTCGTGCCGACCGTGACGTTGCAGCGGAGCGTCGCATAGCCATCGGGCGCCTCGACCGGCCAGCTGAATTCCACCTGGACCGATTCGATCGCGATGGCGTGGCACAGAGGAATCAGCTGCTGGGTCAGCTTGGTCGCCTGGATCGCCGCCAATCGGGCCACCCCCAGTACATCTCCCTTCTTAGCCGTGCCACCACGAATCATCTCGGCTGTCGCCGCCAACATTGTCAAATCGCCACTGGCAACGGCAACGCGAGCGGTGGCTGGCTTGGCCGAAACATCGACCATCCTCGCCTCACCCTGCTCGTCAAAATGGGAAGAACCTGAATTCATCACTCTCTCGTAGGCCTCGTAGGCCGACTTGTCTCAAGTCGGCGAACCTATACCAACTGGATCTTTCGCTACCGTCTGACACCCTACCGAACCGACTTAGCTCACCAGAGTTTGGCCAACGCCGGTGAGGCGGGCAAGGATCCAACGAAAAAAGGCGTCTCGCACTGCGGGATGCGAGACGCCTGATCGACGAGGCATTCAGGATCTTGGTGTTGGTGCTGCTGATCGACAGATCAGCAGACCTGATTAGACCAGTTCTTTCTTGGCACCGACGAGCGTTCGGAGTCGTTCGGCCAGCAGGTGGGCGTCGAACGGCTTTTTGAACGTTTCGTTGATGCTGCTTCGATCGAAGCTCATCGGTTGACCGTCATCGGGCAACAGGGCGATGAGGATGATATCGGTAAAGTCGATGTTCTTGCGCAGATTTTGGCAAATCTGAACCGCCTCGATCTTACCGATCGAGAAGTCGACGATGATACAATCAGGATTGAAACTTTCGGCTTGAATGCCCGCTTCGAAACCGCTGGCGGCCACAGCCACTTTGAACGACTTCTCTGGCGGAAGCTCTCGCTTCAAGTTTTCAATCAGCACCTGGTCTTGGGCGACGATCAGGCATTTTGCCATTGCTTCGTCTTCCAAGTCACCCAGGGGCATGCCGTGCTCTTTGAGAAACTTGATCAAGTACTCTCGCGGAATACGGCGGTCCTGTGATCCAGGAATGCGATAGCCTTTCAAACGCCCCGAATCGAACCACTTGCTGACGGTTCGGGGTGCTACTTTACAGATCTTGGCGACCTGTCCAGTTGTGAAGACCTTCATATTAGGTTCTCCATAACGCCTCGTTGAATATTTCCCTCGAACAATGGTGCGTCGGTAACCACTGCTCTAGCGGCCCTTCTTCGCCGAACCTCTGGTGCACACTCAGCCGGTCCTGATCGGCTGCGCCTTCCTGCGATGTGGGTCGCAGCAAGACAGGTGCTTTGAAGTTCCACGCTGGGTCGGGGCCAGCCGGTTTGCATCTTGCGACACTCTCCGAACGGGATTCTCGCGGTTTGGTTATTAAACGTGTCTGCAATCACGTGGGTGCGTGATTGTTGGGGTAGATGCCGCGAAGCCGCGGCGATCAGCGCCCAACGCTCCTGCCACAACCAAACGATGCAGCCACGGCTGCAGGTTCGTTGTCAGGATCGTTCGGCTATGGTCGCCGAGTCGCTACCGGTGGGCGAAGATCGTCAAGTCAAACTTGCGATTTCGACCGCCGGATGCGTTTCCCAGAATCCCCCCTGGGTGAACATCGGTCTGAATTGCCACCGGTTTTTCGCCCCGCCGACCGCCACGATTTGTGCGGTCGAGGGGATCAAACCCAATTCAAAGGACCTCCGTCCGAGATTTAGTGTCGAGTAAAACCGGGCTAACTCTTTAGTGCGTTTGAATGCGAACAAGCACTATCAACGGTTTTGCCGCACTTTGCCGGGCCAGCAGTCGCAGGTAAAACCCTTTGCGGGACCGGAAATCCCGCTCATTCCCCCACAATTGGACGATTCTTGGCGCGACCGAGTCGCACCGAAAGTTGCCCGCAGCTGGAAAAACTTTTTTTCAGAAACTTTCCTTCCCCCCAAGACGCCGAGCTCCGATTTGCCCTCCCATCGAAAATAACCGTCAAAACCGTTACGCGGCGGACAATCGCAGCTGCGATCCCACACCATCGAGTTCAGACGAATCGTTGCCGCTGACTTGCTTCCTCGTTCCCTTTTTCTTTCAGGCCACCGAGAAATGGATGATTCCTCGCTGCAGTTTTTCCGTTCGGCAATCGCTACCCCCAGCCCCTCCGGTTTCGAGGAACCGATTCAAGCCCTAGTTCGCGACTACATTTCTCCGCACTGCGACGCGATCCGTACCGACGTGCACGGCAACCTGATCGCCTCGGTCGGCAACCCCGCCGGACCCCGGTTGATGTACGCCGGTCACTGCGACCAGATCGGCATGCTGGTTTCCTACATCGATGACGACGGTTTTCTGTACGCGAAAACAATCGGCGGCTGGGATCCGCAGCAGTTGATTGGCCAGGCGATGACCGTTTGGACCAGCCAAGGGCCGCTCGCCGCATCGATCAGTCGCAAACCGATCCATTTGCTGACATCCACCGAACGGACCCAGGTGGTGCAGTTGGAACAGCTGTGGCTGGACATCGGTGCACGTGACAAGGAAGAGGCCGCAAAATTGGTCCGCGTCGGCGACCCGGTTACCCTGGACCTTCGCTATCGAGAGCTGTTGAGTGGGCTGGTGACCGGACCGGGAATGGACAACAAGACCGGCATGTGGACGGTGATGGAATCGTTGCGACGAACCGCAATGTCGCAAACGTCACTGGAGTGTCACCTGCACTGCGTCGCGACCGTTCAGGAGGAGATCGGATTGCGAGGCGCCAGAACGGCCGCCGGAAGCATCCACCCGACCGTTGCCATCGCTGTCGACGTGACTCACGCTTCCGATTGCCCAACGATCGAAAAACAACAACAAGGTGACATCAAAGTGGGAGGCGGCCCGGTCATTTTTCGTGGCCCCAACATCAATCCGAAGGTCGCCGGCAGATTGATCGAATTGTGCGAGTCCAACGCGGTTCCCTTTCAACTGGCCGCCGTCGGCACTGCCACCCCCAACGATGCCAACGTCTTGCAGATTCATGGCGAGGGTGTGGCGACAGGATTGCTGGGAGTCCCCAATCGTTACATGCATTCGGCGGTCGAAGTCATCTCCCTTTCAGACATCGACCATGTTGCCCAGCTTCTCACCCTCTTTGCCGCCGAGTTGGCTGACGATGATGACTTCACGCCGGGAGCGTGACTGTCAGTTCTTCGCTGCTGTCTACGCGCTTACGATGCGATTTCGGAGAAATCGCCGACAGTTGGCCAGTTCTCCGAACTGGCTACGTGCTTACGATGCGATTTCGGAGAAATCGCCGACAGTTGGCCAGTTCTCCGAACTGGCTACGTGCCTACGATGCGATTTCGGAGAAATCGCCGACTGTCGGCCAGTTCTCCGCTCCTGGCTACGCACTTACAATCCGATATCCTCGAAATCGTCGACGGTTGTGACATTCGTCTTCTGGGCGATGCTTTCACCTCGAGGAAAGTGTAATATGAAACGGAATTGGCTCTGCCGGCTGGTCCGGGATTTCGACCGAGTGCCCCTCGGACACACCATAACTCACATGCGCTGCAACCATGGCTAAAGTACTGCTCGTCGAGGACAGCCCCACCCAGGCAGTCGAAATCCGGATGCTTTTGGAGGAGGGTGCTCACGAGGTGCGGCACGTTGCCAACGGTCGTATCGCGCTCGATTTGCTTGCCAATGAGATGTTGGACTTGGTGGTGACCGACCTGGAGATGCCGGAGGTCAACGGCTTGGAACTGGTCGAGGCGATGCGGTTGGATTACCCGCACATCCCGGCTGTTTTGGTGACCGCCCGCGGCAGCGAGGAACTCGCGTCGGAGGCTTTGCAAAAGGGGGCCGCCGGCTACGTTCCCAAGAACCATTTGCAAGCCCTGCTTAACGACACGATTACCGATGTTTTGGGAGTGATTCGCACCGACGCCAGCTTTGCCAAGCTGATCTCGATGTTGAAGAAAAACGTTTTTGTCTTTGACATGCCCAACGATGCCGATTTGATTTCGCCCCTGGTCGGACTGTTGATGCAGGTCGTATCGGGAATGGAGCTGCTGGGTGGGACGGACATGGTGCGGTTGGGCGTGGCGATCGAGCACGCGCTGCTCAATGCCATGTATCGCGGTAACCTGGAATTGGGGCCGTCGGTGACGCCGCCGCATCGTGCGATCGTCTATGACGACGCGACGACCGATTTGATCGAGCGGCGGAAGAACGAGGAACCTTACAAGAGCCGGATGGTTCACGTCGAAGCGACCGCCAGCGAAAATGAAATCCGAATTCTGATCCGCGACAACGGAAAGGGCTTTGACGCCTCCAAAATTCCCGATGCCGCTGCACCGGAAGTTCTCGATTCCGAATCGGGAAGAGGACTGGTGCTGATGAAAAGCTTTGCCGATGAGTTGATTTTCAACGACAAAGGCAACGAAGTAACGTTGATCAAGCGATGTGGTGATTCGTAGCACGGTGCGCCAGCGAATGGGTTTGGTCCCGAAATGGGCAACTGCGAAACTTCTAGTTCCGACGAAGCGGTTTTTGATCACTCCCGTGACGCTTACCGTTCGCTCGTCAATACCTTGCCGGTTAGCCTGCTGATCAAGGGGTTGGACGGTCGCCGACTGTTCGCCAACCAAACCTATCTGGAAACTCGTCACACCACCGAAGAAGAGGTGCTGGGAAAACGTGACGAGGACCTTTTTCCCGCCGAGATCGCGCAGCAGTACAGCGAAGATGATCGCCGAGTGATTGAATCGGGAAAAGCATCTCACGGTGTCGAGGAAACGGTCGACAAGCAAGGAAACCGGCGATGGATCGAACGAATCAAGAGCCCGATTTTTGACAGCAAGGATCGAATCGTCGGCATCCAATTGCTGTTCTGGGACGTGACCGATCGTGTGTTGGCCGAGCGTGAGTTGAGCAACGAACGAAGGTTGCTTGATACGCTGATGGGAAACATTCCTGACTGCATTTATTTCAAGGACACCGAAAGCCGCTTTGTCCGCATCAGCGAAGCGATGGCCAAGAAGTTCGGACTGGAAAGCGCCGATGCGGCAATCGGACAAACCGACGCCGACATTTTTACTGACGAACATGCCCAGGCGGCTCGTGCCGACGAACTGCGAATCATGGAATCGCGCCAGCCGGTGGTCGATCTGGTCGAACGTGAAACCTGGGCCGATCGTCCCGACAGCTGGTGCATCTCGACCAAGATGCCGTTTCTTGACGATGGTGACCAGGTGATCGGGACCTACGGGATCTCGCGAGACATCACCGAACTGAAGCGATACCAGGACGATTTGCGCGAGGCGCGTGATCAAGCGAATTCGGCCAACAAAGCGAAAAGCGATTTCCTGGCGAACATGAGCCACGAAATCCGCACTCCGATGAACGCCATCATCGGAATGTCCGAACTGCTCGCCCAGACGGAACTGAACAACGAACAGCACGATTACATCAATCTTGTTCGAGACTCGGCCGATTCGTTGCTGCACCTGTTGAACGACATTCTCGACTTCTCCAAGATCGAATCGAGAAAACTGCAGCTGGAATCGATTCCCTTTTCGCTCCGCGATCTGATCGAAAAGACGGGACAGACGTTGGCGGTACGGGCTGCCGAAAAAGGTCTCGAACTTGCCTGCCGAGTCGACCCCGACGTGCCCGATCGCTGGTTGGGCGACCCCAGCCGGCTGCGACAGATCATGGTCAATCTGATCGGCAATGCGATCAAGTTTACCGACGAGGGGGAGGTGTTGGTGGAGGTGTGTCACGGCGAAAGGTCGGATCACGTCGATCCCCAGCGACAGCCGTTGCAATTCAGCGTCCGCGATACCGGAATCGGAATTCCAGCCGACCTGCATGCCGCCGTGCTCGATCCGTTCACCCAAGCCGATGCGTCGACGACGCGGCGGTTCGGCGGAACCGGCCTCGGTCTGGCGATCTCCAAACAGTTGATCGAGTTGATGGACGGCAAGTTGATGCTGGAAAGCCAGTCCGGCTACGGAGCCAACTTTTTCTTCACCGCGCACTTTTTGCCGTCAGCCGAACAGCACGTCGACGTGGCCAAGGAACTTGCCACGTTGGAGAACCTGCCGGTGTTGGTCGTCGACGACAATCCGACCAACCTACGGATTTTGAAAGAAATCTTCACGACCTGGCGGTTCCAGCCAATCCTGGCCGATCGGGGCGCGGCGGCGATGGAGGAGATTCACCGGGCAGCCGATCAAGGCCAGCCGTTTCGCTTGGCTGTGTTGGATTGCATGATGCCCGGCATGGACGGCTTCGAACTGGCCAGGCGAATTCGCGAAGAGTTTTCCGTTGAACAACTGAAGCTGATCATTCTTTCCTCGGCAACCCAAGCCGATAACACCCAGCGCTGTCGTGAGGTCCAGGTGTCTCGTTACCTGACCAAACCGGTTGTGCAGTCAGAGTTGCTGGACACGATCCTGCATGTGATGCAAAGGAAACCGGCCCAGGAAGTGCGGCAGGCCGATGAGTTGCCACCCTGCCCGCCGCTGCGCGTGCTGGTGGCCGAGGACGGGATCGCCAATCAGCACGTGGCGGTGGGGATGCTGCAAGCCGGCGGGCATCGCGCGGTGGTGGTCAGCGACGGACGCGAAGCGGTGGCGCGATGGCAAAGCGAGCCGTTCGATTTGATTTTGATGGACATGCACATGCCGGTGATGGACGGCATCGCCGCGACCGAGGCGATCCGGGCTCATGAAGCGCCCACGGGCCGGCACATTCCGATCATTGCGGTCACCGCCGCCGCGATGAAGGAAGATGCGGAAGCCTGCCGGCAAGCTGGAATGGACGACTACTTGGCCAAACCAATTCACCCTCGCCAACTGCAAGAGATGTTGGCTCGATACGCCCCCGATCGCTCGGTTCTGGATTCGATCGACTCACGCGAAACAGCAACTTCGTTGACCCTGAATCCGAAAACCGCCGCGGCTGCATCGACCGAAATCGTTTTGGACAGCAAAGAAGAACGAGCAATCGGGCAAGGCGCCAGTATCGATTTGCGGGCCGCGGCCAGCCGAGTTCCCGGTGGACTGCGGGGCGTAAGAAGGTTGGCGGACGTTTTTGTCGCCGAGTGTGCCGACTTGATGGAAACACTACGCGAGTCCATTCCCGACGGTGACCCCTCGGTCGTGCAGCGGACCGCCCATACGTTGAAGGGATCAGCAAACCTGTTTTTCGCCGAGCGGGTTCGGCAGGTAGCGTCGCAGGTCGAGGCCGAGGGAAAAGCAGGCGACCTCCAAGCGGCCGCGTTGCTGATGCAGGAGCTAGAAGAAGAAGTCAAATCGATGCTCAGGGCCATCAACAATTTCCTAGAAATCACCTCCGAGTAAGTCGGCGATTTCTCCGAAATCGCATCGCAGATCCGATGGGCCAATCGGGTGAGTTCATCGTAGGCCGACTTGTCCCCAAGTCGGCGATCCTGTACTCGCCGACTTGGGACAAGCCGGCCTACAGCGGAAAAAGCCAGCCAGATATCCCTAACTCATTTGTCATAAACGACTTACATCACATCTCCCCCTCCCGATCAGATCACTTTGAGTACGACAAATCGACTTTTGCGTTCACTAAGGGACTGTGCCCGGCCGATCATACGTCTCTGACCGTCATGGTTTGCCCAGCCCTTTCGATTTGACCTCGATCCGGGCGGCGGGTAACCTACGCGGCGAGCTAGGGTGCTTGCAGCAATTATTCCGATTACACTCGTACCTTTTAGTTCGATCATTCCCACCCCCTGACACCCAATTCATCACCACGGCAAATTCGCTACGGAACTTTGAGTTGGGCCCGCCCCAAGAAACAACGTTGCTGATAGTCGTCACCCAAGGTTTGCGTGACGATCGCAACTTCCTCCATATCGAGACTCGTTTGAAAAGCCAATTTCAACAGCTCGTATCCAACAAAACGTCAAGTCGCTCACACTGTCTGCGGGCTGACTTTCGATCCATCGCTCACGTTAGACGATAACAATCACGGGAGATTTACAGGCATGCGTTGTCAAGGAAACTCTATCGGCCGACGAGGCTTTCTTGCTGCCGGAACCTTTGGCGGACTCGGACTTTCGTTGCCACAGCTGATGTGGATGGAGCAAGCAGCCGCTGACCAAAAGCACTACGACTTCATTGAGGCGAAGGCGAAAAGCGTCATCCATATCTACCTTCCCGGTGGCATGGCCCATCAGGAAAGCTGGGACCCCAAGCCTTACAGCCCGCTGGAGTATCGCGGGGAAATGAAGCCGGTGAAAACGAATACCGGCGAGATCTTTTGTGAGTCGATTCCGAAATTGGCCAAGGTCGCCGACAAATTGTGCGTCATTCGCTCGATGACCCACGGCGAAGCGGCTCACGAGCGGGGAACTCACAATATGTTCACCGGGTACAAACCCAGCCCGGCACTGAAATACCCCAGCTTCGGCGCGGTGGTCAGCCACGAGTACGGTCCGCGAGACAACATGCCTCCGTACGTCTGCATCCCCAACCAGCCAAACGAATTCGCCGGCACGGGTTACCTGAGTTCGTCCTACGGTCCGTTCTCGTTGGGTAGCGATCCGGCCAGCGGCAGTTTCAAAGTCCGCGACTTGGATCTGTACAGCGGCGTCGATCAAGAACGTTTTGCCCGTCGTCAATCGGCGCTGGCCGCGGTGAACAAAAAGTTCGGCGCGACGACCAATTCGGACGGTGTCGCAGCGATGGATACGTTCTACGAGCGTGCCTACAACTTGCTGGGCAGCGAAGAGGCGAAGACCGCCTTCGATCTCAGCAAGGAAGACGACAAGATGAAAGAAGCCTACGGCAAAAACCAGGCGGGCCAACGATTGTTGATGGCTCGCCGGTTGGTCGAAGCGGGTTGTCGCCTGGTCACGCTGACTTATGGCGGTTGGGACATGCACAACGGCATCACCGCCGCGATGAACCGTACGATGCCACCTTTGGATCAAGCGCTGTCCAAGCTGATCACCGATTTGGACCAACGCGGTCTGCTGGAAACCACTCTGGTGATGGTCAGCAGCGAGTTCGGTCGGACGCCAAAGATCAACAAAGACGCCGGACGCGACCATTACCCGAAGGTCTTCAGCGTGATGCTGGCCGGCGGCGGAATCAAAGGCGGAACGATTTACGGCACCTCCAACGCGACCGCGTCGGAACCGGAATTTGATCCCGTCAGCCCCGGTGACTTGGCGACGACGATGTATCACCAATTGGGAATCGTCGCCGACAAGGAACTGATGGCACCCGGTGACCGTCCCATCGAGATCGTCGACGGTGGCAAGGTGATCACCGACATCATCGCCTAGCGACCAAAGTAGGCCGACTTGTCCCAAGTCGGCAAGCGCATCCCAGGCCGACCTGTTTCAGGTCGGCCCGCGAACCAGAGAACGAATTCGCCTCCACTCGAAAGTTTGCGACTCTCATGCATCGCGTCATTCTTTCTGTCACCTGCTTGGGTCTTCTGGCATTCGCCTCCAACGCTTTTGCTTATCGGCCCGAAATCACTGGAACGATCCCTCGCGGTTTGCAGCGTGGTACGACTGCAACGGTCGTGTTGGGCGGCACCCGTATCAAGGATGCCCGCCAAGTGTTGATGGACCGCGGCGGCGCGATCGTCAAATCGATCAAACCGGTCGATGATCGCAAGGTCGAACTGGAGTTGGAAGTTCCCGCCGATACTCGGCCGGGACTCTATCCGTTGCGACTGGTGACCGAGACCGGATTGAGCAACGTGGTGATGTTCGCCGTCGGTGTTTTGCCGCAGGTCGATGAGAAGGAACCGAACAGTGAATTCGGCACACCGCAGGAGATTGACAACAACGTGACGATCGAGGGTGCGGTCGCTCGCGAGGACGAAGACTACTACGCAGTCACGTTGAAACAGGGACAACCGCTGACCGCGGAATTGGAGGGTGTGCGAATCAAGAAGGGGCGAAGCAATCCTTTCTTTGACCCCTACATCGCGATCTTGAATTCCGAACGATTCGAGCTGGCGACCAGCGACGATGCACCGCTGCTTCAACAAGACTGCGTTTGCTCGATCAAAGCGCCCGAAGATGGCACCTACCTGGTGGTCGTTCGCGACAGCTCGTTCGGCGGCAACAACGATCGTTATCGGCTGCATGTCGGGTCGTACCCACGGCCGGTTGCTGTTGTTCCGGCAGGCGGAGCTCCCGGTGACCTGGTTGACATGACGTTCATCACCGACAGCGGCGATGCCTGGATCGAAAAGGTTCAGCTGCCCAGCGAGCCTTCCGAGGCTTACCCGTTGGTGGTTTCCAACGACGCCGGCGTCAGCCCGTCGCCGAACTTCATTCGCGTGCAGCCGATGCAGAACGTGATCGAAGCGGAGCCCAATAACTCCTTCAAAGAATCAACACACGGTCCTCTTCCCGGCGCGTTTTGCGGGATCATCGGCGAACCGGGCGATATCGACTTCTTCAGCTTTGATGCCAAGAAGGGGCAGACGGTCAAACTTCGCGTCTACGGTCGAAAAATTCTGCGTTCGGCTTTGGACAGCGTGATGAATGTCTACAACGAAAAGGGAGGCCGCGTCGGAGGCAACGACGATTCGGGCGGGCCGGACAGCTTTTTGGAATACAAGATCCCCGCGGACGGAAAGTATCACGTTGCGATCAACGATCATCTTCGCAGCGGCGGTCCCGCCTACGCGTATCGCTTGGAAGTGAAAATCTCCGAACCGCAGTTGACTCTTTCGCTTCCCGATCGCCGTCGTTACGAAGCAACTCAGATCAACGTGCCGCAGGGCAACCGCGCCGCTGTGATGATCAATGCTTCGCGAAGTCGGTTTGGTGGAGCCATTGACATCAGCGCTCTGAACCTTCCCGAAGGTGTCACGGTGACTCCGATTCAGATGCCGGCCAATCGCACGACCGTTCCGCTGCTGATGTCGGCAACTGCCGATGCCAAGTTGGACGGCCGCCTGGTCAACTTTGTCGGCAAAGTGGTCGACAACCCCAACGTGCCCAGCCGTTTCACTCAGCGACATCAATTGTTGATCGGGCGAAACAATTCGGTCGTCTACGATTACAACGCCGATCACGGTGCCGTTTCTGTCATCAACAAATTGCCGGTCACCATCGAAGTGGTTCAGCCGCAAGTTCCCATCGTTCGCAACGGCGCGTCGCACTTGGTCGTGAAAGCGAATCGCGACGGTTACGACGCCGACATCTCGGTTCGCTTGCTGTACAACCCGCCCGGAATCGGCTCCAGCGGCAGCATCAAGATTCCCAAGGGCCAGAATGAGGCCAAAATTCCGATCACCGCCAACAGTTCGGCCGCGATTGGAAAGTGGCCGGTGATCGCCTATGCCTACGTTGGCGGCAACGAAATCGCATCGGAACCGGTGATGCTGGAAATCGCCGACAAGATCTTCACCTTCGGTTTCCCCAAAACCTCCAGCGAACTTGGTGCCCAGGCAGACGTGTTGGTCGATGTCGAAATTGGCCGCCCGTTCGAGGGTACTTGCGAGGTGGAACTGGTCGGAATTCCTGCCGGCGTGGTCTGCGAGAAGACCAAGATGGAAGTCAAAAATGACACCGAACAGATTTCGTTCGCGGTAAAAATCGATCCGAAAGCCCGCGTCGGGCAGCACAAGACGTTGGTCGCCAGGGCCACCATCACCAGTGACAAAGGTGCGATCCAACAAACGCAAGGGACGGGTACCCTGCAGATCGACAAACCGATCCCCGCGCCGGTCGCCAAGAAACCCGAACCGAAAAAAGACGCTCCCAAGCCGGCTGCCAAACCAGCGCCGGCGCCCGTCAAGAAAAAACCGCTCAGCCGACTGGAGCAGCTTCGCCAAATGCGCGAAGCGGCTCGTAAAAAAATCCAATGACGTTTTTCACCAACAGCGAACAACCATGCCCGGCGACGGTCTTGCGTCAAGGTTTGACCGGTCGGCCGCGCAAACAAGTGCACTGAAGTATTCCGCCAATCTTTGATTCAGAGGATTGGCAAAGGACCAGGAAAGACCCGAAGGTATCACCATGATGCGTCGACTATCCGTCACTCTCGCTGTCATCGTTTTGGCAGCCAGCCAGGGACCGGCAGCCGAGCCCGCGCCGGCTCGATCTTCCTCCACACCGGGAGCAAAACCGAAGCTTGAGCTGTCGGTTTATCCGCCCAACATCCAGTTGGATACGGCACGCGACTACCAGTCTTTCATTGCGGTGGCTCGACGTGACGATGATGTCACGCTCGATGTGACCGACCAGGCGACTTGGACGCTTGCCGATGAGAAGTTTGCCAAGATCGACGGCAACCGGGTGGTTCCCATCGCCGACGGCGAAACGCAGTTGGTTTGCAACTTTGGCACTTCGGAGATCCGCATTCCCATCCAAGTCACTCGTAGCGGTGAAAAGCTGCCGGTCAGCTTTGAAAAAGACATCGTGCCGATCATGACTCGCAGCGGTTGCAACACCGGAAGCTGCCACGGTGCGGCACGTGGCAAAGATGGTTTCATGATTAGCCTGTTCGGCTACGACCCGCCGGGAGATTACAAGCGAATCACTCGCGAAATCGGGATGCGGCGCATCAACCTGGCCGTGCCCGAAGAGAGTCTGTTTTTGACCAAGTCGACCGGCAAGGTCACTCATACCGGCGGCAAGCTGTTTGGCGAAGACAGCGTTTACTACAAGACGATGTTGGAATGGCTCAAAGCAGGCGCACCAGCCGACCCCACGCCTCCGCCCAACGTCGCCAATCTGGAAATCTACCCGCCTCAATCGGTGATCGAAGGAACCGGCAGCCAGCAACGATTCATTTCGGTGGCCCACTATTCCGACGGCACGACTCGCGACGTCACCAATTTGTCGGCCTTCATGACCAACAACGAAACGTCGGCCGCGATCGACAAGGATGGCAACGTCACCGCGGGTGCTCGTGGTGAAGCATTCATCATGGCGCGGTTCGAAACGAAGACCGAGGGCCGGCAGGTGTTGGTGTTGCCGAAAGAGCTGCAGTACGAGGCGCCGGAAATCACCGGCAACTATATCGATCAGCTGGTCGGCAAGAAATTGAACCAATTGAGAATTCTGCCCAGCGGACTGTGCACCGACGAAGAGTTCTTGCGTCGCATCACGATCGACATCACCGGCCAATTGCCGAGCGAAGAGGAATACGCCCAGTTCATCAATGATCCCGCGCCCGGCAAACGGGCCGAGTTGATCGATCGGTTGTTGGAGCGGAAGGAGTTCAGCGAAATCTGGGCGATGAAGTTCGCTCAGCTGCTGATGATCAAGAGCACGAATCAAGTTAGCTACAAGTCGGCCTTTTTGTACAACCAGTGGCTGACCGACAAGTTCGCCAAAAATGTTCCGATCGACGAAATGGTCCGCGAACTGTTCGGTGCGACCGGCGGAACGTTCAGCAATCCTGCGACCAACTACTACCAAATTGAACGCGACATCCTGAAGCGTGCCGAGAATGCGGCGCAGGTGTTCATGGGAATTCGCACCCAGTGCGCCCAGTGCCACAATCATCCGCTGGATCGTTGGACGATGAACGATTACTACGGGTTCGCCGCCTTCTTCTGCCAGACCGGCACCAAGAATGGCGAAGACTATCGCGAAAGGATCATCTACGACCGTCGCAGCGGCGAGGTCAGGCACAAAGTGACCAATCAGGTCATGGCGCCCAAGTTCCTGGGTGGCGAAAATCCCGACACGAAAGGAAAGGATCGCCGCGTGGTGATGGCCGAGTGGTTGACCAGTCCGGAAAATCCCTACTTCTCAACCAGCATCGCCAATCGGGTTTGGGCGCACTTCATGGGAGTCGGGATTGTCGAACCGGTCGACGATATCCGCGTCAGCAATCCGGCAACCAATCCTGAGTTGTTCCAAACGCTAGGCGACAAGTTGGCGGAGTACAAGTTTGATTTCCGCCAACTGGTTCGTGACATTTGCAACAGCCAGGCTTATCAGCGCAGCGCCACCCCCAACGAAAGCAACAAGTCGGATACTCGCAATTACGCCTACGCGACGGTGCGGCGTATTCCCGCTGAAATGTTGCTGGACTGCGTCAGCCAAATCACCAATACCAAGGAAAAATTCCGCGGGCTTCCGCTGGGTGCCCGAGCGGTGCAAATCGCCGATGGTCGTACAAGCACTTACTTCTTGAATACCTTCGGTCGCGCACCGCGAGCGACGGTTTGTGACTGCGAGGCTTCGACCGATCCTTCGTTATCCCAAGCCCTGCACTTGCTCAACGGCAGCGCCACCAGCGGCAAGATTACCCAAGGCAAAGTGATCGAGGAATTGTTGAAAGATGACGCGACACCCCAGCAGGCGCTGGAACGATTGTACGTGCGTTGCCTGTCACGGCATCCCACCGACCAGGAGCTGAAGGACCTGCTTACCACGGTGGGAGCCGCTCCCAATCCCAAAACTGGTTTGGAGGATGTGTTTTGGGCGATTTTGAATAGTCGAGAGTTCGTATTCAATCACTAGCAGATTTGCGCCAGCGAGATTTGGAATGCGCTGGTAGGACGACTTGTTTCAAGTCGCCGAATTCGTCACGGGGGGAAATGTTATCGCGTTTCCCCAAACCGGCCGTTACCTTCGGGGCGTGCCGGTTGATTTCCCCATTGATAAAAAGCTTCAGATGTATCGCACCGCACTGACTTTCGGTTGCCTGATTGTTGCCACCGCTGCTTTGCAGGCTCAGGAGAAAAAGGAAGAGGCTCCCAAGATCAACTTCACTGATCATGTGCAGCCGATCTTTCGCGAACACTGTTTCAAATGCCACAACGCCAACGATGCCAAGGGTGGTTTGGCGCTCGATAGCTACGCGGCCCTGATGGAAGGGGGCGGCAGCGGCGAAGTTGTCTACGACGGCGATGCCGAAGGCAGCCGGCTTTATCAGTTGATGATTCACGACGACACGCCGGTCATGCCGCCCAACCAGGATCCGATCGCGAAAGAAAAGTTGGCGGTCATCCATCAGTGGATCAACGGTGGTCTGCTGGAAAACAGCGGTAGCAAGGTGCGCAAGAAAAAAGGCCCAACGCTGTCGTTTGCGACGACCACCGTCGGCGGCAAACCCGACGTGATCGCGATGCCCGAAAGCATGTGGCGAGTCCCGATTGTCGCCTCCAGCCGCGCCGCGGCTGCATCGGCTGTTGCCACCAGCCCCTGGGCGCCCCTGGTCGCTGTGGGCGGACAGAAGCAGGTTTCGTTGTACAACACCGATAGCGCCGAATTGGTCGGCATTCTGCCTTATCCCGAAGGGGTTCCCCAGACGGTCCGATTCAATGTGGATGGAGCGTATCTGCTGGTCGCCGGTGGAACTCATGCCGCCAAGGGGACGGCCGCGATTTACGATGTCAAAACGGGTGACCGCCTGCTGACGGTGGGCGACGAACTGGACACGGTATTCGGTGCCGACATCAGTGAGGACATGAAGAGGATCGCGCTTGGCGGTCCGCAGAAGATTGTCCGTGTCTTCGATACCTCAACTGGGCAGATGCAGTTCGAAATGAAGAAACACACCGATTGGGTTTACTGCGTCGATTACAGTCCCGACGGAGTGCTGATCGCCTCGGGTGACCGCAGCGGTGGGTTGCACGTTTGGGAAGCCGACACCGGCCGGCTTTATCTCGATTTGATCGGCCACAAAGCAGCGGTGCGAGGTATCGCGTGGCGATCCGATTCCAATGTCTTGGTCAGTGCCAGCGAAGATGGCACCGTCAAGATGTGGGAAATGAGTGCCGGTCGTCAATTGAAAAGCTTCAACGCCCATGGTGGCGGAGCAACCGGCGTGATGATGGCCAAAGATGGTCGAATCGTCACTTGCGGCAAAGACCGGACCGTCAAGCTCTGGAAGGCCGACGGAGGCGCGATCGCCACCTTCCCCGCCTTCGCCGAACCTGCCTTGGAAGCGGTGATCACTCATGATGGTTCCAAGGTCATCGGCGGTGACTGGAGCGGACGGACGGTGATGTGGAATGTTGCCGATCCCAAGCAGGCAACGGAGTTGTCGGCCAACCCGCCTGGTTTGCAGCAGCAGCAGCAGACGTTGGCCGCCCGTATCGCCGAACTCGACAAAGCCGCCACCATAGCAACGACCGCGCTGGCCAACCAACAAAAGGCTGCCGAAGCCGCCAAAGCTTCCTTCGATGGTTTGGTCGCCAAATTGGGGCAAACCAAAGCGGCCTTGGCCAAGGCAAACGGCGACAAGGTGGCTGCCGACAAATTGCTTGCCCAGCTGAAGAGCCAAAAGGCGACAGAGGATGGAAAACTGAAAACTGTCGTTGCCCGAGTTGTTTCGCTGGACAAGCAGATCAAGGATTCGACAGCGCAGATGCAAGCGGCCTCCAAGCAGGCCGCCGACGCAACCGCGCGTCGTGATGCCGCGTCAAAAGAGCAGCAGATGGTCATTGCCTCGTTGACGAAGAACCGGACCGAAAGCAACCGTCTGAAAGCAGAGGCGACTTCGAAATTGAGCGCGATCACCATGCGTGAATTGGAAGTCAACGCGAAAGAACAAGCTGCGGCAGCCGCGGAAGTCAAAGCGGAGGCTGGCCGAAAGACGGCGGAACAAAAGGTCGCCGAAATCAACGGACAAATCACAGCCGCCAGCGAAAAAGCAAAACCGTTGACTGAGCAGTTGACGTCGGCCAAGGCCAGTCAAAAGAAGACTGCCGATGCCATCGCGGCCCTGGTGCCAAAGGTTGCCGAGGCCCAGAAAGCGATTGACGCGAAAAATGCGCAGATCGCAGGAGTGAAGAAACAGATCGCCGAAGCAAAAGAGGACTCGCAAAAGAAGGCACTGGGAGAAAACCTGACCAAGCTGCAGGGCGAGCTGACTTCTGCTCAAGGTGTGAAGGCTGCGGTCGACAAGCAGACAGCGGATCTGAAAACGCAGCAGATGGGTGACGATAAGAAAGTCGCCGATTTGACCGCCCAGATCGCCGCGATCAACAAGCAAAAATCGAACCTGGCCGCGCAGCGCGATTCTACGCAAAAGCAATTGGCCGAATTTGCCGCCCAACGCGACGCTGCCACCAAGGAAAAGTCGGCTTTGGGCGTCCAGAAGAACCAGATTGCGGCGGAGTTGGCGACGCTGACGAAACTCAAGCAAGAAGCGGTCGACAAGATCGCAGTGCTGGTCACCCAGGAATCGGATCTGATGGCCAACGAAAATCGGCTCGTTGATGTGGTCGGCAGAGAAGAGGATGCACGCGCCGCTGCTACTGCCAAGGTCACGCAGTTGAAGGCAGCGATCGATCAGGCCAATCCGATGCTCGCTGCCGCCAAGTCCGAACAGCAGACGATTTCGGCCAAGGTGACCGAACTGGCCGGCAAGTTGAAAGCTCAACCTGCCGTCATCGCCAGGGTCGCAGCGCAGATCAAGCAGTACACCGCCGCGATTCCGAACATCGAAAAGCAAATTGCCGCGGCGAAAGGGAAAGTCGATGCGGCAGGCAAAACGGTAGCCGAGGCAAAGATCGCCGCGGACGCCGCCCGAGCGAATGTTGATCGCGCCAAAGGGCAGCTGGAAAGCATCAAGACCGAACTGGTTGCCTTCCAAGCCTACGCCGCCCAACTGGACCAGCAGCACGCGGCAGCCCAAACCGACGCCGAGGCGAAACGAAAAGCGGTTCAACCGGAGGCCGACAAGGTCTCCAAGATCACCGCATCAATGACCGCTAGAGACCAGCAGCTGAAACAATTGACCGAGTCGTTGGCCAAGCTGCAGGCCCAGGTGGCCCAGATGCAGAAGGCGCAAAACGCCGAAAAGCAAACGTTCGAGGCGACTCAGGCGAAACTGAAAGAATTGGAAGCCGCCGCGGAAACTGCCGAAGCCGAAGCCGAGTCGAAGAAGGAAAAGGCGGAGTTCTTCAAGTCGGTCTATGGTGCCTAACGAAAAAGTTGGTCCGACCTTGAGTGGTAGCGGAATTCACCAAGAATTTCGGCCGTCTTGGCTGCCCGCCGAATGCCTTGGCGGCTTCCGATACGGTTTGGCATTCATTGCCGTCTCGCTGGTTTTTGCCGTCACTGCCGCGATTGCCGAGACTCGGCGGCCTGACGTGGTCATCGTCATGACCGATGACATGGGCTACTCCGATCTCGGTTGCTTCGGTGGTGAAATCGAAACACCCAACTTGGACCAGCTTGCCCGGGGAGGATTGCGATTCACCAATTTCTATAGCGAGAACATGTGTTGGGTGTCGCGAGCGGCGATGTTGACTGGCATTTATCATCGCACGTCGATGCTCGATTCGGCGATTCATCCACGCTGCCGCGCGCTGCCCGAAGTGCTGCAATCATCGGGTTATCAAACTCTGATGTCGGGCAAGTGGCACCTGGCCGGTAAAAAAGAAAACGTCTATCCGAACGATCGCGGCTTCGATTCGTGGTACGGGATTCTTGGCGGGGCGGCAAGTTTTTTTGCACCGCATGGTCTCTGTCGCGATCGCCGGAATGTGGAATCGGAATACGCCGATCCGGATTACTATTTGACCCACGCGATTTCGGACGAGGCGGTCAACTACATCCGCTCATCCGATACCGACCGTCCTCTCTTTTTGTACGTCGCCTACACCGCGGCGCATTGGCCCCTTCATGCTTTGCCCGAGGACGTTGCTGCTTACCACGGCAAGTACGCGATGGGTTGGGACGAGCTTCGCAGACAACGTCTCGTGCGGATGAAGGAACTGGGGGTGGTGCCCGACGGGATTCCCTTGTCGCCTCGTCATCCTGATGTGCCTGCCTGGGAGGACGAACCGCATCAGCAGTGGCAGCAGCGGCGAATGGAGGTCTATGCGGCGCAGATCACTTCGATGGATCGCGGGATCGGCCAGATCGTTCAAGCGCTGAAGCAACATCGAAGCTTGGAGAACACACTTTTCATCTACACGATCGACAACGGCGGTTGCCATGTTGAGTACACGGTCGATCGAAAAGGACCTTACCTGCCAGACAAGACGCGCGATGGCCGGCCGATGATTCCTGGCAATGTGCCGGCGGTGATGCCCGGCCCCGAAAACACTTACCAGAGTTATGGATATGGTTGGGCGGGTGCGTCCAACACGCCCTATCGACTGTTCAAAAAGTTCGACCACGAAGGGGGAATTCACACACCGATGATCGTCCATTGGCCAGCGCGAGTGGCCCGGCCCGGTACGGTGGTTCGGCAGGTTTCTCATCTGATCGACGTGATGCCGACCGTCCTGGAAGCGTCGAAGACGGCCTGGCCCGATGGCGGCGATTTCATCCCGATGGACGGCGATTCACTCATCCCGGCAATCAACGGCAATCCAACCACAGGTCACCAACAACTCTTCTTTTACCACAGCAATGGGCAAGCGATTCGCGATGGCGGGTGGAAACTGGTGAAGGTCAAAAAGGGGCAGTGGGAACTGTACAACCTCGATTCCGACCCCAACGAACTGCGCGACCTAGCAACAAAGTATCCCGGTCGCGTCGAAACGTTGTCAAAAAAATGGACAGCCTGGTCCGAAGAACAAAACCGACGCCAAAAATCGGGCAACCAGTCGCCTCCATTGGCGGAATAGCTCGTGATCACCAGGCAGTGTCCTGTAGCCAATGAGACAACCGCGCGAGGTGACTGCCACAAAAACCGCAAAAAGCACAAAAAAAATCAATGTTGTCTGCGCTCGTTGACCGTCATCAAGTACTTTTTGACATAGAGCTTCGCCGCGCCAAAGTTGATGAGGAGTCCGGTTTCGACTCGTGACGAAGTTAGGTAACCAAGTCGTTGCGCAACGTGCTCGTCAGTCACCGACTTACATGCTTTGAGCTCGACAATCAGGTGGTTCTCCACAAACAAATCTGCAAAATCAAAGCTCGTTTCTCTCACGATGTCATACAGCTGGTTGATATCCTCCCACTTCATTTTCGTGCCCTCTTGTGTTTTTTGTGGCAGTTGACAGTCTCGTTGCCTCCTTCAATATTCGCGGCCATTTCCGGAACCGCAGGATGACGGCCCAGCATCAAGATCGGTCACGCGATGGCTGCGCGGAACGAAATGAGAACAATTGCAGACGAGTTTCGAGAACTTGCTCGCCGGTCAGGCATTGCCACACCAGCGATCGACCAACTCAGGTCTTAATGCCTCGGTCTTCGCTCACCGAGTGGTTGGATTCACCCTTACGGCGGTCAATGGAGAACGAATGCTTGTCGGTGAGAACTCCTTGGGGGCACGAAGTAAAGCACGTAGGGCGGCATTGCCGCATTTCGCGAGCTACCGCTCGGTCGATAAAACAGCGCTCGCTAACAAGAATTCGGGCGATCGCTGATGTAGGCATAAAAAATGACGATGGAAGAAGCACGCCGATTCGACACAATAGGCATGCGCCCTATATGATGGGCGTGGCTACTTTATTGCATTTGGAGATGGGCGAACGCCCGGATTGGATGATCATGGAGTTCAAAGACACGCTGGCGATTCGCTTGAGGGCGGCGTATCTGCATTTGCATTGATCGGCGAATCGGCACTTTCGGCAGTCTGCCTCGGCCGGACTGCGTGCGTGAGTTGGTGCCGGACCGCGATCGAGGCAAAGTCTCGGAGGCGGTCGTTCAGTAGCACGCATCCCCTCCAAACACCCGACCTCAAATCGAGCCGAACAATGAAGACAGTCTCGCTCTTTGCAACGTGCATTCTGATGGTCTCCGTTGCTCACGCCGTCGAGATTCTCCAAAGAACATCAGGCCGCGGCTGAATTGTTGAAGGCAAAGAATTGGGACGAAGCCGGCAATGCTTACCGTGAAATCATCGCGAAAGGGAACATGCCATGAACAACTCGAAAGAACAAACTCGCCGAAAATTCGTTTCTGATTCAACCGTTGCTGGTGCGGGTGCGCTGCTCGCAACCGGAGCCATTGCGCGTGCTGCGCATGTGGGCGGCAGTGATGTGATCAAGGTTGGCCTTGTCGGCTGCGGCGGACGCGGAACGAAGGCAGCGATTCAGGCTTTGACGGCCGATGAGAACACTCGTCTGGTTGCGATGGCAGACGCTTTTGAAGATCGGCGTGAACTCAGCTACCGCTCATTGAGGAATTCGCCGGTCGCGGATCGAGTGACTGTGGAAAAGGGTCAAGGCCACATTGGCTTTGATGCTTACAAGAACGTCATCGAAGTATCCGACGTCGTCCTGCTCTGCACACCGCCTCATTTCCGACCGCAGCATTTGCGGGCCTGCGTCGATGCTGGAAAGCACGTCTTCGCGGAAAAGCCGGTTGCCGTCGATGCTCCCGGCGTGCGCAGCGTGCATGAATCAACACGGCTTGCGAAAGAAAAGGACCTTTCGATCGTCTCCGGCCTTTGCTGGCGATACGAAACCGGACTGCTGGAAGTCATGAAGCGAATTCACGACGGTGGGATCGGCGACATCGTTTCGCTTGAAGCGACTCGTTATGGCAGCGGCGTGTGGGTGCGGCCACGGCAGAAAGGCCAAACGGACATGGAACACCACATGCGCAACTGGTACTACTACACATGGCTGTCCGGCGACTTCATCACTGAACAGTTCGTGCATCAGCTCGACCAAATCGCGTGGACGCTGCAAGACGAATGGCCGACGAAGTGCTATTGCGTCGGCGGCCGTGAAACGCGAAAAGGCGAGCAGTACGGCCACATCTTCGATCACTTCAACGCGGTCTACGAATACGACAGTGGCATTCGTGCTTACGCCGGTACGCGGCATCAGCAGGGTTGCAGCTATCTCTCGCACTGTCTGGCTCTCGGCACGAAGGGCCACTGCAACCTGATGAAGTACAACATCGTCGGTGACAACCCGTGGAAGTGGGACGGTAAACGCACCGACATGCATCAGCTCGAACACAACGCGATGTACGCTGCGCTTCGTTCCGCCCGCACAATCAACAACGGCGACTACATGGCCAAAAGCACGATGATGGCCATCATCGCCCGCATGTCAGCCTACACCGGCAAGACGATCTCGTGGGAACAGGCGATGAACTCCAAGGAAGCTCTGTCGCCAAGCGCCTACACATGGGATGCTGAGCCGCCACTCGCCGAAGTTGCCGTTCCCGGAAAGACAAAGTTCACTTGATAGCACGCAAGGTTCGGTGGATGAACAACGGTCCTACGACAGTTGATTCTTGGACGGCATTAGGTTCCATTCCAACGGCTCGGACAAGTTCTCCATCATCATCGCCCTTGCAATCCTTGCAGCGAACCAGCCAGCTTCCGCTGAGCCGTTCCATCAATGGCAACGCATCGAACATCGGCTCACCGGTCCGGACTCTAAGGGATTGGCCGAGCCAAACCCATTCGCGATCGCGGTCGATGTCGTGTTCACCAGCCCTACGACTGGTAAACTTTCGGCTGCAACTCGCTAATGGAATGAGTATCTGACTACAGCTAGAATATCCGAGTCATCTGCTGTAGCAATGACGTTGCTTGACTCTCCGAGTCGAGCACGCGAAAGAAAACTCTCGACTCGGAGAGTCAAGCTACGACAGGAAAAACGTTCAATGAGAATTCTTGTCACTCTAACCGCAATGGTTGTCTTGTTTTCTTCCATCGCAGGTCTCTGCCTTGGACAAGACCGGAAGCTTCACGGCAGTTCACCAGAACAGCGACAGCGGGAATGGCCTCAGCTCAAAGGAAATGCCGGTTTCACCGGACTATCAACAGATGACTCGGTCAAGCCGCCGCTGAAACTTGTCTGGTCATATCGCCTCGACGGAGATGCATCAGGCGATGCGGGAGCCGGAGTTATCGTCGCCGGCGGCAAGGTCTTTGCATCGGTCGCCAACAGTCATTCGATTGTGGCGCTAAGTGCCGATACCGGCGAGTTTTGCTGGGAGTACTTCGACTCGTCGATTGGGAAAATTGGATACCTCGGCCACGCGCCTGTCCCTGCTTATCACAATGGTCACTTGGTTCTGTGGCGGCGACGAGATTCGTCCGGTGTAACCGTGCTCGATGCAGACACCGGCGCAGTTCGGTGGCAAAAGCCGCTCAGCGCAGAGGGCCGCGATGTCAACCGTGGTGGGCTGCCGATTGCGAACGGGGTGATCTACTGCAGCGAAGGCGGCTCTGTACCGGCCGTCGTCACGTTTGACGTTGCTACAGGAAAAGAAGTCTGGCGAAAGGAACTTGGACCGGATGTCGGAGAGTACGCCATTGGTCCGACGGTGGCCGCTGGTCGCGTTTTCGTTTCGACGCGAGCGAACACGCGCCGCGGTCCGAAACCTGATGACTTTCGCGGCGCGATCACAGCACTCGACGCGAAGTGACGCCCGAACAGTGGAGAACCGACTTCCGCGTGGTGCCAGTCGTGACAGAGCCGGATTCCGATTGCCTCACACGGGCAAGCTTCGTTGTCGAAAACGGCCGCGCAGGAAGTTTACAGGCGTAGCTGACTTCAATCTGCAGCTTGTTTCAAAACCGCTAGTTGTCGCCATCGTTAATCCAGTCAATTGCAGCTTCCAGCACTTCGTCTCGCCCCGATTTGATTCCTTCAATTGTTGGTGTGACGCGTGCGTCAGGGATGATGCCAACACGTTGTGTATCCTTCCCGTCTGGCGTGTAAACGCCCTTTGCAGAGATTCTCGTCTTGATATCTCCCGGCAGATTTAGCCCCCTGATGTCGCCATCCGCACCCGCAGTCGTGCTCCCGAACACTCGAGTTTGCGGAGCCACTCGGAATGCCATCGCCGTAAATTCTGCTTGGCTCTGCGAGTTTTCGTCGACAAGGATTGCCACTTTGCCTGGGAATGCTTCTTGCTTGTTGAAGAGGCCCCAACTACCGATCTTTGCATCGTAACTAAACTCAAAAGAACCAGGAGTCGTCAGATTTGGCGTGGTAAACTTCGCGAAAACGGTACGCTTGCTTACGAGCTGATTACCCAAAGTAAGAACGATGGTTTGTGATGGATAACATCGCAAATCGACCACCAAAGCTTTCTTCCCGTCAAGTTCTTTTGAGAACTGCTCCTTCTGGTTATCCTCCTTGGTGAGCGTGCCGGTATAGAGGTAAGCGACGCCAGCATCGAGGACCTTCCAAGGCTGTCGTTTTAAGTGTTGTGCGGCGGCGGCCTTTCCAACATCCGAACGATCGAAACAAGCTACTTCAACAGGCAATTCCTTTCCATTTCGATCGAGGGTCAACGCGAGGCGGTCGCCGTTTGTACGCAGAATGCTCTGAGCGATAATCCTCATTTTGGCGGCTTCATTCGAAGCACAGAAATAACGCCCCTTTGTTTGGACCCAATCGCGAACTGAAACGCCGTCGATCGTGGTGACGATGTCGCCAATCCGCAGTTCATTTTCGTCAACCGCAAACTTTTCGATATACCCCGAAACAACCAATTTCCCTTCAACAAACCGCAGTTGAAGTGGTGCTATCTTCGTGCCACGGAATTCCGAGATGATCTTGTCGGGGCCTCTGATACTTGCGTGCGTGTCATGCAGTTCGCAAATCAGCTCCATCGCTACCAGACGATAACCGAGGCCGTCTTTCGCATTGAGAAATCGCGGAATGTACTCAGCCAGTACCGCGTCCCAGTCTTTGTCCGTCAAATTGCGATAAGGAGAATAGTACTGAATGATGTTCCAGAATCGGTAAACGGACAGCAAGCGAAAGCCGGCGTCCGGATAATCAAATTGCGGATACGCTTGTTCATTGAAAGGCTTGTGACTTAGGAGAATTCCCGCGTAGAAGTTGTTCCACGTACGTTTTGCTGCCCGTAGGGCATTGAGTTCATCCGCCAGTGCCGACGATTCGACCTTGTCGAGCCATTTGTAGTTTGGTGTCAATGTGTGCGTTTCGTCGAAGTTGGGTGCCTTTGCCAAAGACTCGTATTCACCAAGGCTTTTGATCCAACCCAGCAGGATCTCGGACTGTTTTTCTGTGGATTTGGCGGCAATGTATTTGGGCAGAACTCGAAACAGTTCATAGTCCCAATTCACTTTGCCTTCAGTGACCGTCGGGTGATGGTACTTCACAAATCCCCAGACACGTCCCAGCAACTCCAATGCAGCAATCGACTGTTTTGTGACCGCCACCCGTTTGATGCCGGAGCCTTTGTCAAACTCCTTGTCGTCATTGGGGCGTAATCTGGGCTCGCGTTTTTCGCTGCCTGCATTCGCATCGTCATTGGTAGAAGCTGTGACGTTGCTTTCTGGTTTCTCCTGTGCGGGCAGCGCTGTGGCTAAGAAGGCCATCAACATGGACGCGAGAATTGCGAGTTTTGGATTACGAGGCATATTGTGTCTGTCGCCGAGGGATGTTGACGAATGAATGTAGCGCGCCACTGGTCAACAACCATTTTGCCACGTTTCGCGAGTGGTTGCCACGATAGCCGGGCTCCGGCGTCTAAGCATCCTCAGCAGATTGGGGAAGATGCTAAGTCGCTGAGGATTGAGGCACGAAGATGGCGTTTTGTATGGAATTGTCGAAATTCAGAAATCAACGGCTCGCCCGCACTCCCAGTGGTGTTGAGCGTTCTTCTCAGAGATCCCTTTCCGAAATCGTGAGTAATTCTCTGGATTCGTGTCATATATGTTGGCCGGCTTTGTCACCTACTCCTGAACATACACGGCAAGTTCATGAAGTCGGATGAAATCGGGAAACAACTGGAGAAGCTGCACGACTCGGCCTTTGGTTGGGCGATGGTGTGTTGCGCGCGAGATCATGACCGCGCGGTTGAAGTGTTGCAGGAGGCGTATTGCCGTGTTCTCAGGAGCAGTACCTCGTTTTCCGGAGAGTCAATGTTTTCGACTTGGGTTTTCGGAGTGATCCGAAATGTCGCTCGTGAAGAGATGCGGCAACGTCACAGTCGGAGGCTGGAGACATTCGACGCGGTCGTCGAGCGAGCGAACACAGATGAATCAACTGAATTGGACCTGGAACGACGAGAGCTGGCGGAACGACTTCAGGCAGCGTTGGCGCAGATTTCAGATCGACAGCGACAGGTGCTTCATTTGACGTATTACCAAAGCATGACAATCGAGCAGGCTGCGAGAGTTCTAGAGATTTCCGTCGGGTCTGCGAGACAACATTATCAGCGAGGCAAAGCCGCCCTGCGACAAATCCTAACTGCAAACCAGGGGCTCAGTCGTGAGCGATGACAGCGACCTACAGCGAATGTTCGATGCTCAGCGAGAGTTCGACGAAGGTACGGCTCCGTCGTTTGATCTTATGCATGCCAGAGCCGGTTCGCGGGTTGGGTATCCGCATTCGCTTTGGCCCAAGGTCGCAGCCATGTGTGTGGTGGCGGCATTAGTGCTGTTTGTCGTTTTTTTGCGCGACTCAGGACCGCCCGGCGAGAACGCCTCTCGAGTTGCGGAAGATGACTTAGAGCGGCTTAACCAACGATGCGAGTCCTTGCTGGTATCCATCCGGCAAGCCGAATTCGAATCGACGGAATCCAACGACCAGGATCTGAATCCACAAATGGTCTGGCCCACTATTACTGCTTCCCTCATGCCCTTCGAGACGCTCGCCCTAGACACCAGGACATCCCAATGATTAGCCCTCGCACAAAGACACTGGTTGCGTCCCGCCGAATGACCACGGCGATAATCGTCTCGCTGTTTATTACAAGTTGTTCATCGGTCGCATTTGCACTCGATTCGCTTGATGCGTTGTTACCGACTCCGCATTTGCTGCGAAGTCGTGCGGATGATTTGAATGTCGATCTGACGACTTTGGCTCGCATCGAGAAAATCTACAAAGCAGCAGAACCGGAGTACCACGAACTCAAACAGGAACTCGAAGAACACACTTCGAATCTCAATACATCGTTGCGGAAAGATCCGCACTTCAACAACCACTTCGATCGTGACGCGATTGCCAAGTGGCTCAAAGCATTGTTGGAGGTCGAGGATCGACTCAAGTTGCATCAGGTCCGCGTCCGCGTCCGATTGCTGTCGCAGGTCACCGCAGAGCAGCGACAAAAGGCGCGGAACTATGCGAGCGAGGTGCTGGAAGAGTCCCAGTGGCGCGGAGCGATCGCGGACGGAATGCTCGATACATTGTTGCCGACTCCATTCTGGTTGCGCAGCCGTGCCGAAGAATTGGGTATTGACGCGGCGACACGCGAGCGACTGGAGCAGACGTACCAAGAACTGGAGCCTCGTTATCATGAACTGAAGAAGCGCCTTGAGCCTCCCGCCAAGCAGTTTCTTGAAGTCGTGCTGGCGGATGAGTTGGACGAAGAACTCATCGTGAAGCGGTTCACGTCACTGCTCCAGGTGGAGACGGAACTCAAACTCTACATGGTTCACGTTCGCAGCAGCCTGCTGTCGCTGGTGACGGCTGAGCAGCGTCGGGCAGCCCAGAAATTGTACGAGGAGAAGCCGAAGGCAGATTGGCGGAAAGTTCTTTCTGACAAAGTCCGGCGAGTACGTCAACTCGGCGGGCAGCTCGCCGCCAAAGGGGACTCTATCTCGGATATTGAAAAGCGTCTGGCGGGCATTCAGGAAACCATTTCCGAAGGCATGCCTACCGAAGGCGGCAGGAAGCTCAGCCAGCTAATCCGTGAGATGGAGAAGCGACTGAAGGAGGTTACGGGATGGAATTGATGCGATCATGTCGTTTCAAATCGCCAAGACGTATGGCATCGGAGGGGGCGTTCCGAAGGGGCACACACGTTCCTTTGGAATTACACCCGTCGCTGCTGAGTCCGATCCGCGCTTCTCTGTGCTCGTGAGTGGCGAATTGGCGGCGGTCATGGAACGATTCGGGTATGCACCTCCGCAACCGGGCGATCCTGCCGCAGGGCTAACTTGCCGTGCACGAGGCAAGATACGCGTATTTCCGGCGCCCAAGGACCAACCTGATCGAGGACCGTCTTACCAATTGCAGATCATTGACTGGAAAGAGTTTCGCATTATGAGTCGCAAGTGAGGCAGTCATGAGTGGCGTGAAAGAACTCCGGACTCAATGGGTGAATGCAGTGGGAAACACCACAAGACTTCTCAGGGCGTTCTCAATAAAGTCGTTCCTGCACGTGAATCTGGTCGCCGCATCATTGCTCATCGCAGATGTGAGGGCTGCGGACAAACTGCCGCCGCCGACTGTTAGCGACGTCCCCTACGGGAGTCACAAGCGCCACGTTCTCGATTTCTGGAAGGCGGATTCAGACCAGCCTACACCGCTGGCCGTCTACTTTCATGGCGGCGGATTCCGTGCCTTCGACAAGGGCAGGATTGACACGAAGTGGTCGACGACAGTGAGCGAGTTGCTCGATGCTCGCATATCCGTGGCCGCCGTGAACTATCGGCTGATCCAACACGAACCGCTACCAGCCGCGTTTTACGACAGCCGACGGGCCATCCAGTTTCTGCGTACCCAAGCGAACGATTGGAACATCGACGCTTCACGCGTAGCCGCCTGGGGCGGTTCGGCCGGAGCTCAGATCGGCATGTACCTTGCGTTTCACGATGAGATGGCTAACCCCGATAGCGACGACCCCGTCCAGCGACAATCGACGCGGTTAACCTGCGTAGCGACACGCGACGGGCAAACCAGCCGGGACTACCAATGGTGGGTCCGTCACATCCCGGAATACGGCAAACCGCACATCGATTTCCACGCCATGTTCGGCGTCGAAACGCGCGAAGCATTTCTTGAGAAAATGGTTGACGTTTCAGCGCTGTCGCTCGTCACGAAAGACGACCCACCGATCTACATGAACTACGGAATGAAACCGGGTGATCCGGTCCCTGTGCCAACCAAGAGCAATCCGCGTGCGGCCATCAGCTTCCAAGGACATCATGTCGTCTTCGGTATCGAACTGAAGAAGAAAATGGATGCCTTCGGCGTGCCGGCATTTCTCGATTATCCCGGTGCAACGTGTGAGTACAGGTAGATGGCACGTGGATTGTTGAAAGAGCCATGGTGAAGGGAAAGCCGGCGCGTGTGCCCAGGCTTCAGGGCGAGTACCGCTTTCAAGGCAACGCACTTAAGTTACTGCACTTTGAAGCACCGCATCAGATCGTAGTTGATGACACGAAACACCCAGCGACGATCGACGTAGTTTGTGAACATTCAGGCAAGCGGTGGGTGTCTCGCGGAATCATCAAAATCGAAGATGGACGCTTGTGGATGTGCTTTCTTTCCAAAACGCATGACAAGCAGTCTGCCGAGCGACCAACCAGCTTTGAATCGGGGGAAATCGTTCCCTCCACTTTGTTGGTGCTGATCCGAAACGAAGATAGACGCGAGAAAGGCCAGTGACTTGTTGTTGGTGTCCGTTTGGCGTGAAACATGAGAAATAGACTTTCCGAAATGCTCTCGTTTGTCAGCCGGTCAGGCATGGCAAACACAGTCGTCGCGGTCCTGATCGCGTCGCTTGCAACCACTTCGGCCATTCCGGATGCGTTGGGGCAATCACGTGCTGAACCGGCGGACGCATTCGATGACAGTGCCGCCCCAAGCGATGGACAACCGAAAGACGAATACGCCCAGTTGCACCGCTTGATCGGAAAGGCCGCGCCTATGCTTCCCGCCGAGGGATGGGTGGGCAAGTCACGACGCCCGAAGCAGCGGCAATGTCTGTTGTACTTCTGGGCAAGTTGGGTGGGAGGCGTCGCACCCGACAGGCAGATCGGACCGTTAAACAAATTGCACGCTAGTGGCCTGGCTGTTGTCGGAGTTCACTTCCCGGATGCATCACTACCGGAGATCGAAACGGCAGTTGAGCAACGCCGAATCAAGTTTCCCGTTGTGCGAGGACCACAAGCGGAACCCAATAGCGATGAACACATCACGGTCTCCGGTTACCCCGTCTCAGTGCTGCCCTGCAGTTTCTTCGTCGATTCAGACGGTGTCATCCGAGCAGCCGGTGCGCCGCAGGACGTTATCGAATACGCAGGTGGAGGTGCGAGTGCGGTGTTGTTGCGACCTAAGTGATTCACGAGATTCCGTGCAACCCTCGTGAGCCACGTCAGCATTCGCCTGCAGCTATGTCTCGCAGGTTACACGACCCGGTCGTTTGACCAGGCGACGACTTCGGTTCGTTGGGAATAGTGCAGCAGTGGCGGTTCATCCGGCAGCTTCAATCCCAGCCAATCGACCATCGTGTTGCTGCGGATCTCGCACTTCGCATTTTGCAGTTTCCATGGAGGATGCAGGATCTCGCCGCGATAAATCCGTTTTCCTTTGCGGCAGTACAAGCAATATCGTGCCGTCAACCAATGTTCCAGCGAACCGGGCTCGCTGTAAAACTCGTCTTCGTCTGGCTCGTAAGTGATGTCCAGCGTCGAATGACGTTGGCCTCGATGGGTGCGCCGGCTGACGTAGGTGATCGCCTGATCTTGATGGGTCAGGTTGATCTCGGCATCCATGTAGGGCAGGTGAAAGAACTTTCGAGCCATTCTCACGGCCAGCCAGCTGGTGGCGTCGAGGCTGAAAAACCAGACGCCTGGCTTGCCCCCTTCGTGAGTGACGTAGGTGCGGACGTTCAGTTCAGGAAACGCCGACACGCCGGGCAAATTCGGCAACAGCCGCGGCGCGACGCCCGACATCCGGAAAGGGACCACCCCAATCCAAGCCTGTTCGCCATAGGTGTCGACATCTAACTCGCGGGGAACGAGCCGTCGCAAGGGTTCAACCGGTACTTTCCAGTGCATGAAAAGCAATTCGTGCCAGTTCATTCGCATTGCCCATTTGCGATCCGGGACCGGCCAGGTACGGTCACAGGCCGTCATTTCTTTTCCCGTTTGGTGGCGGACCTGGCATTCTTTTCCACCGGATCCAGCGACTTGATCCAGACATTGCGAAACTGAATCAAGCTTGATGCCGGAGACAGTTCGCCATTCTTGTTCGGTCCGCCATGATGCTGAAGCACGATCGGCCCCCGCTCGGGGATACCCGGAAGGGCAGCGTTTTCAAGCACCATGTGATTGTTCAAGATGACGGTGACGCGATCTTTGACCAAGATGATGATGAACCGGTTCCAACTGCCAACCGGATTGTCGGCGTTGAACCGAGGCGTAACGCCGGCGCGAATCTCCGGCGGTGTCGATTCTTTGTTGCGCAAACCATACACCTCTCCTGACCCGACGGGCCAACACCAGATGTTCAACTGAGCCTGAGGATGGCCGCGCAAGAAAATTCCCGAATCGGCGTTGGGCATTTTGATCGTGATTTTCTTGCCCGCCGCGTCTTTCAAATAGCTGCCGTCGCGAAGCACAATTGGGACGTTATACAACCCACTGGTTTTCTTCAGACGCCAATCAATCTTCAAAATGAAATCGCCAAACTCCGCCTCGGTTTGCAGGTTCTTGTTCCCTTGGGCCTCACTGCGTGAATCGTAATCGATCACGCCATCCACCACCTTCCAGTGGCCGCCGTCGCCTTCGGGAACGACCCACCCGGAAAGATCCTGGCCGTTGAATAGAGAAGTGAATCCATCTTCGATTTCTCCCTGGGCGCCCGCTTGCGTCGCAAGCGAAAGAGAAACAAGAAATGCCGTTGCCATGAAAGAGGTGGAATGACGTATCATGATTGCTCCCTGGAGAATCGCAGCTGAAGTGATCTGCCGATTATACAAACGACGATCTGCCGGCCGGTTGCCGCACGCCCGCTGACCGGAACGATTTCGGAGAAAACATCAGGTGCATCATTCGATGCAGGAACATTCAGCCACTGGAACCTTTGATCGCCGGAACCTTCAGCCCAAGTGTAGAGCTGCTCGGGCCAGTCGGAGCCAGCTGGTGCCGGATGAATCCATGTTCATGTCGTAGGCTTTGGTCGGGATATAGGCGCGGTTACGATCGACGATCCGCACCGGTATCGAGCTCGACTTTGCCAGCTGTTCGATTCTGCGGCGATCGGTGTAGTGCAGAACGATGAACCGGGCGTCGGCCGTGATGGCGGCGATCTGCCAGGCGGCCGCGTCGAGTCTCATTTCGGCCAGCTCCAGCATCCGCCGGGCCGAATCCGGCGGTGGGCCGAAACGATCGCGGAGTTCATCGTTGATCTCGGCAATCTCGGTCGCGTCGTTGATCTTGGCGATCCGTCGATACAAATCGATTTTGTGTCTCAGGTCCGGCACGTAGTCTTCCGGCAAGTAGGCTTCGACGGGCAAATCGATGTCGACGTCGGCGGACAATTTGGGCGGCAGATTTTGAACTTGCCGAACGGCATCCTCCAACAATTGGCAGTACATTTCGTAACCGACCGCGGCGATGTGTCCGCTCTGCTGGCTGCCCAGCAAATTGCCCGCGCCGCGGATTTCCAGGTCTCGCATCGAAATCGCAAAGCCGGCTCCCATCTGGCTAAACTCCTCAATCGCTCGCAGCCGCTTGGTGGCTTCGGGCGAAAGATGTTTGTGCTGGGCGACCAGCAGGTAGCAATGCGCCTGGTGTTTGTAACGCCCGACCCTGCCGCGCAGCTGATGCAAATCGGCCAGCCCGTACCGATCGGCATCATCGATCAGGATGGTGTTGGCATTGGGAATATCCAGTCCGCTTTCGACGATGGTGGTGGCAAGCAGCAAGTCAAACTTGTGTTCGATAAAATCGACCATCACCTGTTCCAGCTCTCCTTCGCCCATCTGTCCATGGCCGATACCGATCCTTACTTCGGGGACGATGCGCCGGAGCTTGTCAGCGACATCGTGCATGTCGCCGATTCGATTATGGACAAAGAAAATCTGCCCGCCGCGATTGAGTTCACGAATCACGGCGCTGCGAATCACCTGGTCGTCCCATCGCACCACGTTCGTTTCGACCGCGCGTCGTTCGGCCGGCGGCGTTTCCAGGTTGCTGATATCACGAACACCGACCAGCGCCATGTGCAAGGTGCGAGGGATCGGCGTGGCCGAAAGAGTCATCACGTCGACGTTGCTGTGAAGCGTTTTCAAACGCTCCTTCACGGCCACGCCGAATCGCTGTTCTTCGTCAATGACCACCAGTCCCAAGTTGCTGAAGTCAACATCCTTGCTGGCCAGCCGATGAGTTCCGACCACAATATCGATTTTGCCGCGACGAAGGTCCTTGACGGTTTCGCGCTGCTGGGCGGCCGTGCAGAACCTGCTTAGCTTGGCGATTTCAACCGGAAACTCCGCCATTCGCGCGCGGAAGTTGTGATAGTGTTGTTCGGCCAACACCGTGGTGGGAACCAGGATGGCGACCTGGTAACCGCTGACCACTGCTTTGAACGCGGCCCGCATCGCGACCTCGGTTTTACCGAAGCCGACGTCGCCACAAATCAGCCGATCGGTTGGCCGCGACGATTCCATGTCGACTTTACAAGCCTCGATCGCAGTCAACTGGTCGGGCGTTTCGACGTAAGGAAAGCTGGCGTCAAACTGTTTCTGCCAAGCGTTGTCGGGATCAAACGAGATGCCTAGCCGAGCGGTACGGGCGGCTTGCATTTCCAGTAGTTCGCAGGCCATGTCGGTGACCGCCGATTCGGCCGCCTTCCGCTGCTTGGCCCATGCCTGTCCGCCGATCTTGGCTAGTTTGGGGCGAGTTTTTGTGCCGCCGACGTACCGCTGCACCAAACCGATTCGCGATGCGGGCACATAGATTTTTGTCCCACCGTCAAATTCCAGTGTCAGGTGCTCAAGGTGCTGCCCGTTTTTTTCGATGTGCTGCAAGCCGCGGTACAGGGCGATGCCGTGCGAGAGATGAACCACCAAATCACCCGGTTCCAGCTGCATCAAGCTGCTGATCGGCTTACCGCGCGCCCGCGAGCGTCCTCGGCGAACCGGGCTGCGATGAAACAGCTCCGCGCCGGTCAGTACCAACACGCCCGCTTCGGTCAGTCGAAACCCGCCACTGAGTTCAGCAATTTCCAGACACAGCCGTCCGTTTTGCGAGGCATCGGTGTCGATCAACAGTTCCGACAGACGCTCGGCATCGGCAGCCGTGTCACCGACAAGAATCACGTCGTGTCCGGCCGCCACGGTGTCGATCCGCGTGCGAGTTTCGTCCAAAGAGGATGCAAACGCGTCGGCAGTCGCCGTGTGCAGGTCTAGCAACTGGTCGCGCGCACCGGCCGCCAGCGTTGTGGCGGTCAAAACGCGATGCCCGTCAAAGGTCTGAATCAACTCGTCAAAGCTGATGAATCGCCCGGTATCGCCCATCCGTTTCAACAGCGCGTCGGCCGATTTCTTGGCATCCTGCGGATCGACCAGAACCACCACGGTATCATCGGGCAGGTAATCGGTGATCGGCCCCAGCGACGGAAACGATTCCAGCTGCGGATCGCTTGTTTCCAATGCGATGGCTGCGATTTCAACGTGGCTGAGCGATTCGACGCTGCGCTGGCTGCCGAGATCGAAGCGGCGAATCGATTCGATTTCGTCATCAAACCATTCGATGCGAACCGGTTGCGGCTGATCGGCTGAATAGATGTCAAGCAATCCGCCTCGCGTTGCGAATTCGCCCGGAAGCTGGACCGCGGTCGTTGCCACAAATCCCGCCTCCGATAGCCAGCGACGGATCTCTTCGGGTGCGATTTCGTCACCAACACGAATCCGCCGCGTCGATTGCGACAACTTTTCGGGAGTCGGAACGAGTTGCAGCGCGCCGCCGATGTAGGCGGTGACCAGCAGCGGTTCCGGCGAATCGGCATCGCGCTGCATCAGCTGCTGCAACACCTGCAACCGTTCGGCATAGTCATCATCACGAACGGCGGCCTGTGATCCATCACCGGCCGACAGGGGCAGCGGAATCGAATCGGCCAGACCAAACGCGACCGCATCGCCCGCCACGATATCGGCATCCGCCGCTTCCGGCAGAATCATCAAAACATGGGGAGCATGCCGAGCCAGGGTGGCGGCAAAAACGCCGCGAACACTGCCCCAGACTCCCGAAACGGCAAGCCGGTCGCCAGGGGAATGATCGGCCAGGCGCGCACCGATCCCCGCAGCCTCGTCCAAAAAACGAGGCACGTCGGCGAGTGTTCTGGCGGTTGGGGAGGCGGTGCTTGCCAAGTGAATGGTGACCGTCTGTCGGCGATTTCTCCGAAATCGCTACGCCGCAGTCGGCAGTTTCTCCGAAATCACTACGTCTATTCCAAGCAGCAATCTCCAGAAAACGTACCGCGATGTCTCGCTGATGAAAACACCACCTCGCTGCGATCGCCGCTCCTTCTCGTGGTCAACCATGCTCCGGCAAGAAAAAGGGGCGTTCCCGGAGGTGACGACGGGGGCCGCCGAGGTTTATCATTGCCCCATCTGTCCGTTTCAATACGCGAACAAATCTTGCGAACAACAATGAGCATCGGAATCGGAATCGTCGGCTGCGGCATGATCGCCAATTTTCACGCCAAGGCCATCGAGGATGCCGACGGCGCGCACCTGGTTGCCTGCACCGACTTCAAGCCAGAATTGGCTGCCTCGTTTGCCGAAAAGAATGGCTGCAAGGCTTACGACACGCTGGAAGCGATGTTGGCCGATCCGGATGTGAATGCAGTCACGATCTGTTCACCCAGCGGTGCCCACCTGGAACCGGCCGTCGCCGCCGCCCGCGCAGGCAAACATTTGGTGGTCGAAAAACCGCTGGAGGTGACGACCGAGAAGTGTGACCAGATCATTGCCGCTGCTGAGGAATCAGGCGTGAAGTTGGCCGTGACGTTCCAAAGCCGATTTCACGAATCGAGCCAGCTGATCAAAAAAGCAGTCGATGAAGGTCGATTCGGACGAGTCACGATGGGCGACGCCTACGTCAAGTGGTACCGCAGCCAGGAATACTACGACAGCGGCGCTTGGCGAGGCACCTGGGCGCTGGATGGCGGCGGCGCGCTGATGAACCAGGCGATTCACTCGGTTGACTTGTTGCTGTGGCTGATGGGGCCGGTTGCAGAAATCAGCGCCATGACCGCGACGATCACGCACGAGCGAATTGAGGTGGAGGATGTGGCGGTGGCGAACTTGAAATTCACTTCCGGGGCGCTCGGCGTCATCGAAGCCACCACCACCGCCTTCCCCGGTGCGCTCAAACGGATCGAAGTTGCCGGTGATCAAGGTACTGCGGTCTTGGAAGAGGAAGATTTGCACACTTGGCAATTCGCCCAGGAGACTTCCGAAGATGAGGAGATCCGCAAGCGGATGGCCGGAAAGACCGATACCGGTGGCGGTGCGTCCGATCCCGCCGCGATCGGGCATCACGGACACACGATGGTCTTTGAAGATTTTGTTCGCGCCATCAACGAAGACGACAAGCCGTTGATCGACGGTCACGAAGGACGGCGAAGCGTCGAAGTGATCTGCGCGATCTATGAAAGCGCAAGGACCGGAAAGACCGTGAAGCTATAAAGCCGCCTGCCAGGCGTCTCGCTCGCGTCAAGCCTCCGATAGCCTTGTCGCCCAATCGTCGCTGCCGATCACTTCGCTGATGAACATCTGTTGGGCGACAAGGATCGAAGTCTGCAGTTGTTGTGCCGACGCGGCGCCCGCTTCGTTTTTGACATCCAAAGTGCCGGTTGCGTCACGGAGAAACTCGACCTGGTAACCGCGGTGAAACGCTTGCCGAGCTGTCGTGTCACAACACATGTGCGTCATGTATCCCGCGATCGAAACGGTATCGGCGGAAACCGAACCGAGCCACTGCTCCAAATTCGTACCCGTGAACGAACCGGGCAGGCGTTTGTCGATCAGCACGTCGCGGTGCCGCGATTCCACTTCGGTGTGAAGCTGCCACATGTCAGAATTCAGCCGAAAAATTGGCGATTCAGGATCGGCTTGGTGATGCCGAATGACCGCAATCGGGACGTTTCTGGCGGCCGCCAGATCCATCACTTTCAGAATATTTTCCAGGTGGCCGGCGGGGTGCGAAATCGGCAACGCCCCGTCGAAGTACTCTCGTTGAACGTCGATCACTAGCAAAGCACGCGTCATTCCGGCGACTCCAGCATGGGAAAATTGAACCACGGAAGGGGCAGCCTATCGAAGCAGCGAATTGGTGTAAACTTGGGCGATCCTCCGACCGCCAAAGAATCCACCGTCCCGCCAACCCCAAGTCGACCGATGCGACAACTTTCCCCAAGCCTGTTGGTCATCTTCACGCTCAGTGTTTCGCTGGCCCAGGCCGATCCACCGACCGTGGTTTTCGAAGAAGACTTTGAATCGGGCCACGCCCGCTGGGAAATTCTCGACCCGGCAACTTGGAAAATCGCCTCCCGCGACGGCAACAAGACGATGGAGATCACCGATCGCAAAAGTGCCTACCGTCCTCCAGTGCGCAGTCCGGGACACGTTGCGCTGATCAAAGATCTGCAACTGGGCAGCTTCGATATCACCTTCAAGGTTCGCAGCACCAAAGATACCGGCAACCATCGCGATTGCTGCGTCTTTTTTGGTTACCAGGACAACCAGCATTTTTACTACGTGCACCTTGGCGCAAAGCCGGATCCGGCAAGCGGCCAGATCATGATTGTTAACGAAGCCCCCCGAACGCCGCTGACCAAGAACAAACGGGCAACTCCCTGGGATGATGGCTGGCACACCGTCCGCGTCCGTCGCGACCTGCCATCGGGAAATATCGAGGTCTATTTCGACGATATGAAAACGCCGCACATGCAAGTGACCGACAAAACGTTCGGCAAAGGGCGCCTGGGTATCGGTTCGTTCGACGATTTGAACGAGTTTGATAACGTGGTGGTACGCAAGAGGTAGGGAAAAGCGGCTCCAATCCGTCGGCCAGTTCTCCGAACTGGCACGCGCGTAGCGACTTTGGAAAAGTCGCCGACAGCTCTTCGCACCAATCAGAAAAAGGCTTACGATCATGGCCAATTGGGGCCGGTGATCGTTCCATCCTATAAAAAAATCGCTTGTGAATCCGATGACAGGTAACGAATTCATTTCTCTGCGCGGATCGCGGTGCTTGGTAACCGGCGGTGCCGGATTTATCGGCTCCCATGTCATTGACATGCTGATCGCTGAAGGTGCGTCGGTGCGTGTGCTGGACAACTTCAGCACCGGCTTTCGCCACAACCTGGCCCACCTCGGTGATTCGCAGATCGAATTAGTGGAAGGCGACGCGTCGGATGGGAATGTTGTTTCGGGCGCGATGAACGATGTTCAATTCGTTTTTCATCTTTCGGCCATGGCCAGCGTGCCACGCAGCATGCGAGAACCGGATCTGTGTCACGCCTGGTGTGCGACCAGCACGGTGAATCTATTGCAAGCGGCGGTGGAGGCAAAGGTTCGACGGTTCGTGTTCGCTTCGACCAGCGCTGCCTACGGGGACTCACCGTACGTTGCCAAGCGAGAGGTCGATCCGGCGGCCCCGCTATCACCTTACGCCGCCGCCAAGCTTGCCGGTGAATCCTATTGCAAAGCCTTTTACCAGGGATTCGGTTTGGAAACGGTTGTGTTGAGATATTTCAATGTCTTCGGTCCACGCCAGGATCCCGAAAGCGAGTACAGCGCGGTGATTCCACGGTTCGTTTCGATGATCCTGTCAGGAAATCGGCCGATCATTTACGGAGACGGAAACCAGTCGCGCGACTTCGTTTATGTCGCCGACGTCGCCGAAGCCAACCGGCTTGCAGCGACCGTCCCCCAAGCCGCCGGCGGTACGTTCAACATCGGCCGAGGTGAAAGAACGACGCTACTGCAACTGCTCTCTGCCCTGCAAAGCATCCTGGGCCAAACGATCGATCCGATTCATCAACCGGCCCGCGCCGGAGACGTCCGCGATTCGCTCGCCGACATCACCGCGGCGCGCCAAAATTTGGAATTCGATCCCCAAGTCACCGTCGCCGACGGCCTGCGCCGCAGCGTCGACTACTACCGCGCCGTTGCGGAAACATCCATGCACGCGTAAGCGGGTATCTCATGACCCCAACTAGCGTGCTCGGCATTCAGTACAAGGAGATACGAAATGTGCCGTTGGTATGCTTTTGTGATTGTCATTTTTTCGCTGCAATTTGCTTGGGGCGATGATCCTGAAGACGCCGATGGTCATGCCCGTTTGCTGCGGTTGATTGCCAGCAGGCGTAGCGATGAAATATCAGATCAGCAGGCGAAAGATTTCATCGCCGATTTGCGACGAACGTACTCGTTCAAATCCATCAAAGATCGGCTTGACGTCCTTTTGCCCCGGAATCAACAGCGTTTGTCGGCAAGCCTATCCGAGGAGGCGATTGCAGAACTCGATTCCTATGAAATGGTCGGCAGGCTCTCACGGACTTCGGGAACTCATGTACGCCCAGAATCACTGCGGTTGTTGCACGAGGAAAGTGTGCGGGAGTTTATATCACGCGATGGAAACGGATACATACGGACGCCGCCACCAAGTGCCATTTACCTGAAGTTGACCAGTTACGGCAGGATTCCCTTTGATCCGCTCACGACAGAAGATCGTGACTTGCCCATTGGCATCCAAGTCGAACTGCCTCCGGATCATCCGCGGAATTTGTCGCTGAAGGAATACGTTCGCAAAGTTGGTCCCAATGACAAAATGTTGCCAAGCCTGGAGTTCATGAAGCTCCTGCATCAGCAAGCACACGATAGCTTGTTGTCACCACGCCAATATGGCTACATCAAGTCGACCGACGCGGTATCCGGATTTGTACCGCACCACGTACAGTCGCGGCCGACCATCGAGCCCTGGGAAAGCCGATATCGGGCACTTCGCCTGCACCAAAGTGACGAGGAACGAGAAGCAATCTGGGAACCGATCGCAACGAGACCGCCCGATGACGCGATTTGGCTTCTGGAATCACTGCAATTGGTAAGCCTGCTGAAACAGACAGAGCCTCTCGTATACGACCAATGGCACCTGCCGTCGATGGAGGATCTGGATGACGTTTTGATGCGAAAGCTTGATGAGTTCGAGCATGATTCGTTGGAGCAGCTTTATTCAGGACAGCAAATCTCCATCCAATCGCACCAAAACCAGATACGGATGGTAGGAGCGCTACGCGCATCGAAAAACTGCCTCCAGTGTCATGATGCCCAGCGAGGCGATCTTTTGGGAGCCTTGACCTACACGATTCGAAGGTCATCCCATCATGCCACGAAGTTAGCGGCGCTGACAAAATGATCCGATTTTACCGATGCAGTCAACGACAACTTCGTCGCACGTTCGGCTGCTGCATCCGAATGGAGTTCTCGTCTCACCCGACTTGCGTTGGTCTGTGAGACGCGCTGGTGGCAGGATTGCATGAACATGAGGTAACAGGGAAAACGGAGACATCCTTTTATCTCTGTAGATTCTGTCCAGGGCATGCACTTTCTGTTTTCAGAAGCCTCTGTATCGGATCAGCAACTTGAACGTTCTCAAATTGACTGATGAATGTTGGAGGCATCGCAGATGGTAGCCGTCTGAGACCACTTCGTGGTCAGCTGAATTGGCTGCCACGATAGACCGAAGCAGCGACACTCCATTCGCAACTGTCTGAAGCTGGACAAGGGAGCCAGTTTAGAGCAGGCGGGTCACAGAGTGGAGAGCGCAAATCCACTCGGTATCGAACACCGAAGTGCGGCTACGACCGATCGTCCCCGACAATACTCACTTGGGATTTGCCGCTGGATTTTCGACTGTGGTGAGTGACGCGATGGGAAGTACCGAAAGCCCGCAGTCTTCTTTGCCGACCGAGTAAACGACGTACAGTTTGCCGTCGTATTCGTATCCATAGGGATAGGACCATTGCTTTCCCTTGGCGGCGCCAGGGAATCTCGGCGGGATCGATTTGCCGTGGCGGATGCGCCACATGCGGCTCAAGCCCTGTTGGCCAGCCTGGCTCACAGAGATGACGAGCGTGTCGCGATTGCGGAGATTGGAAAGCAGATAGAGTTGTCCCGTGCTAAGCTTGCCGAGGTAGGCCTTGGCCCGTGGCATGGGTAAATTGCTCGGTCCGGCCTTCGACCACGTGCGACCGCAATCATCGCTCGTTGAAACCCAAGCGATTCCGCCGCCGCCGCGGATGATGGCGGTCACACGGTTGTCCTCGGCCCACACGGTTGTCTCCGCGAAGCTCGGCTGTAGTCGGCGGTCATAGGGAATCAGAACGGAATCCCACCTGGTCAGGTCATCACCGTGACTGATGGCGACAACCGGCAGGCCGTCTCTGTCCTGTCCGCCGGTGATGAAGTTGCCGTTGGCCATGCGGATCGGTTCGTCGTAGGGCCAGCAGTTGTTCATCACGATGCCGCGTGACTTCCAGCGATTGGTTTGCTCGTCCAGCACGAAAGCCTCCGCCTGCAGCCCAGGAAAACGCCGGCCAGCAGTACCGACCCCGAATCGTGCACAGACCGTCCACAGCTCGCCGTTGTGAACGAACAGCACACCGTGACTGTGGCGATCTTTGCCTTCGAAGCCCGGTCCGATCATTTCAAGTTCCGACCAGGTGACGCCGGCGTCGATCGACCGTTTGCCCTGCAACGTCTCATGAGGCCCATTCTCGTGGACTGGACTGTTAGCCCAGTTGGCATACATCACGCCCTTGTGTTCTACGATCGCGGCGCCGTGCAGGAACTTGTAGCCTCCTTCGGAAGGGCGATGAATCGTTCGATGCTCGATACCTTCGACAAACGGAATCTGTTCTACGTTCGACGGGATGGGCGGCCCTGTCCACAAAGCGAACGTTTGGGGCAGCGCAGGGATCTTATGCGTTGCCGTCACTGGTTTGTATGCTGCTGCCATCTGTTTGGCGCCCAGAGGTTTGTCGACCAGCCGAATCTCATCGAGTGCTCCGACAAGGTTTTGCCAGACACGTCCATTGTCATCGACTCCGCCAAATGTGAGTGGGGCGTTGGTTTGCGGGATCGCCCTGGTGAGTTTCACCTGCCCCGCAAGATCGCCGTTGACCCATAGCTCCGCACTTTTCGAACGAAAGACGACACCGATGTGATACCAGTGCCCCGTTTGTGGTTGTGTGGAACAGTCGGCTGTCGCCCACTTGCCCTGCCAGGTGTACAGCCGAAAGCGATTGTCTTTATCAATCATGACGCCCCACTGGCGCTCTCCCAGTGAGTAGCGATTCTTGGCAGCAATCATCTGCTGCTGGCTGTCCTTCAAGTGAGGATTCACCCACGCGGTCAGGGTGAAACCGGCCTCCCCGCCTGTGAGTTGTTCCGAGTCTTTGACCCTGAGCAGCGATGTGCCATCGAGGACGACGCTGTTTCCTTCCACGCCAGCCGCACTCGTGAGCTCTCCGTACACATTCAGTTTGGAGGAGTCGGTCGAATCGAGCGGCCAGGAGTGCTCCTCACCCAGTAGCACTGGGCAGGGCAGAATCAGCACGGCGATGAGTGGAAGTCGAACCATGAGGTGGACTCGTACGCTTCACACGCCATCGAGTGTTCGCGTGCTGCCGCCGAAGGATTCGGCATCGATGCCGAACTTATGAAGCATCGTCAGATAGAGATTGGACAGGGGTTCTTCTTCCCAGGTCATTTCCCCGCGCCAACCGGCATCGGTCCGAATGCCCGCTCCTAGTTGATGGTCTTCGTTGCCAGAGCCGTATTTCAGGAACTGGCCGTGCCGGTAGCCCATGTTCTTTCCACCCAACAGAATCAACGGATAGTTGCGTGAAAGATGGAACGCGCTGGAAGCCGAACCGAACAGGAGCAGGGTGTTGTCCAACATCGTGCCTTCGCCGCCGGCTTCCGGAGTCGACTTCAGCCTGCTTGCAAACCGGCCGAGTTCTTCGCTGATGAATCGACAATAGGTGCCAAAATTTTTCCACCCGTCGGGCTCTTTTGTCTTGTGTGACAATTGATGCGTCAGCTGAAAACCGACCGCTCGGGCCAAGTAATCGCTGATGCCGACGCCGTTTTCGCGACCGAGTTGATAGGTTGCCACGCGTGTCGAATCGGTTTGAAAGGCCAGGAAGATCAACTCGAACATCGTTTGCAGGTATTGCCTGGGATCCTCCGGTGTGATGTCCAGCTTCAGATGGTCGACTTCTACGGTCGGCAGCGGAATATTCACCCAGCGTTTTGCCTTTTCTACCTTGACTTCGGTGTCGCGCACCGACTGGATGTATTGCTGGAGCGTTTGTTGATCGTGTTTCGACAGTGATCGCTGCAACGATCGCGCGTCTTCCATCAAATCATCCAGCGACGAGCGGCTTGTTGCCAGCCGCCGTGCCGCTCGATCACCGCTCTTGACAAAGAGCATGTCGAAAACCCGTTTCGGTCGATGTTCTGCCGGAATGGGTTGGCCGCTTCGATGGAAGGACATGGTTTGGGTGCCGCGCGGCGAACCGGTGCCGCCGTCGGTGGATAAGACCAGCGACGAAAATCGTGTGTGTTCGCCCGTTGTCGCCGCAATGACCTGATCGAGCGAAATGCTATTGTTGTAGTCACCGGCAGCCCCCGTATCGGCGCCGGTCAAAAACTGGTCGGCATTGGAATGACCATGAACGTTTCGCACCGCGGGATGCGAAAGGCCGCTGAGCACCGTCAGGTCGCTGCGAAGTGGTTCCAAAGGATCGAGGCACTTGGTGAGCTTGAAGTCTTTTCCCAATCCGTGCGGGAACCAACTCCATTGTTCAAACGCCGGGTCCTCCATGCGCGGCATCGGTACACCGTCGGGCAGATAAAAGGCCGCGAAACGGTTCTTCCGCTCCGAGTCGTCCCTTGCAGCGTGGGCGAACGTTTCGAACCACGGCAGTGCGAGCGCCACTCCGGCGCCACGCAGAAACCGTCGGCGATCAAGGCTTGAAAGTTGGATGGTCATAGCAATGGGTCAAGAAAATCAACTGTATTCTACTCCGATTCGCATTCTACAAGCGAAACAACTCGCTCGTCACGATCAGATGAATCAACGTTCGAAGGCCATCACCCTGTCGGCGCAGTTGCCTGGTGATTCGGTCGGCTTGGGCGCGGTCGGCAAAACCGATGGGGCGGCCGAGTGCATAGGCGGTCAATTTGTGAGTCATTGCATGGGCAAATTGGTCTTGGCGGTTGGCTAGAAGGAAACGCTTCAGTCCGTCCATCCCATGCAGTTCTTGGCTGTTGAAGAGCGTGCTGCTGGCATCGACTGGCTTTCCTGCGATCGTTGTCCGCCAATTTCCCAAAGCATCAAAATTTTCGAAAGCGATGCCCCAAGGATCGATACGCTGGTGACAGGACATGCACGCTGGATCGTTGCGATGATCCTCCATTCTCTCTTTCAAAGTGAGTTTGAGAATATCCGGATCACTCAGGTCGATTTCGGGAACCGCTGGAGGAGGCGGCGGTGGCGGGTCATTCAAAATGCTCTCCAGCAACCAGATTCCGCGTTTGAGTGGGTGTGAGTCCTTGCCATCGGAATTCATCGCCAACAAACCCGCCTGTGTGAGCAGACCACCGCGGCGATGACCAGGCGACAGCGACACTCGTTGAAACCTTGGGCCGTGCACGTTCGGTAGATTGTAATGCCGAGCGAGCCGGCCATTGACCATCGCGTAGTCGCAGTGCAGAAAATCCATCACGCTGTGGTTGCCGCGCAGCATTTCTTCAAACAGCTCGACCGGCTCTTGCTGCATCGCCCAACGCAGGTGCTCGTCAGCTTCAACGTGGTTGAGCCGTTGGATCCCGAGCCACTGCCGAACGAAATGTTTCGAAAAGCGCCTCGCTCGCGGATCGGCCAGCATTCGATCGACCTGTTGTTTCAGGACCTCCGGATCGGAAAGCCGGCCGGTGGCCGCAAGGTCCAACAATTGCCGATCAGGAAGGCTCGACCAAAGGAACACCGCCAAACGCGTCGCCAAAGCGTTGTCGTCGGACAGCGAAGATTTGGGAGCCAGGTAAAGGAACTTGGGCGATGACAGGACGGTGGCAAGCACTTCCAGCGTGGCTTCTTGGTTGTCGTCACAGTGTGGTCGAAGCCGACTGTACAAGGACACTTTTTGTTCCAGCTCCCCATCGGTTGGCCGGCGACGCCACGCGCGTTCCATGAATCGTGCCAACACCTGGCGGACGTATTCCATTTCGTCGCTCTCGTCGGCACGGTCGAAAAAGATCCGACGATGCGATTCCGGAGGCCAACTCTCGAACGCCGGAGCGGTGATATCGATGTAATCGATCTGGATATCCACCGGCAGGTCGGAGCTGTTTTGCAGCATCACGTACTCGGCGGGGTTCGGCGTCATGCCGAGTTCCTGAACGCCACGAAAAGGATTGCGAACCACTTCGCTCAGTGGAATTTCAACATCGTAAAACTCCAGATCGTCGGTATCGGTGTCGATCACAAGATCGACGTCTCCGACCCGCTCCTCTGCGCGTGAGTTGTTGCTCGCCTGGTGTCCAAAATAGATGCGAAGTGCTCCCGCCCATGCATCTTGCTCTGCGACTCGTCCGGCACGAATTTGCAGCTTGAGCTTTCCCGCGTTGGGCAGGTGATCGCCAAGGTCGATGATCAGCCGCTGTCCCGCTGGAATGACAGCGACGTCGGCCAAGGTGCCGGGAGTCTCCGGTTTTTGATTCGTCGGTGTGTGCGCGTACCTGGCTCCCCGGTAGTTCCACCGGGCTGCTGCCGAAAAACCTGTTTCTACGTTTCGAAAGTGAGCGCCGCTCACCTTGCCAGACTTCCTTTTCGCGATCTCGCGTTCCAGCTTGTCCGGGTCGTCTGCAAATCGTCGACGAACCTTTTCCAAGTCAGCCTCGAAGCGCTCGCGTTCTTTCTCGAGCCCGAAGTCCATCGTGACCGCATAATAGATCGGCGTCGGTCGCTCCCCGCGGACGGTCGCTTTGGACAAAGCATCTCGCGCAATCTGGCGATAGGTTTCAAACTGTGTCGCCGAAATCTGTAGCGATTCCGAGCTGTTCAGAAATCCGTCTTCCGATGACGACTCCGGTGGCAGGTCGTCGGCAAAGTCGTAAGGCAGCCCGAGAAGATCCTGCAACGCGTAGTTGTATTCGTAACGCGTTAGGCGACGGAACGATGACGGCGCTTGTCGACTTCGCGCCACTTGCGAAGCGACTTGGAGTTCCCGCGACAGCCAGTCGATGATCAGTCCCCGCCCCTGGTCATCAAGCGTCGCCTCATCCGCAGGAGGCATTTCGCTGTTGCTCAGGACATGGAAGACTTCCAGCCACCAATCCGTGTCTTGGCCGTCAATCAAATTCGGGTCGAGTGTATCGACGCGAAAGTTGCCCTCCTGTTGATCCGAACCGTGGCACTGTGCGCATGACTTCTCAAGAAGCGGCTGGATGTGTTCCTTGAACGCACTCAGGTTTGCGGCGGGTTCCGCCGTAAGTTCCGTTGATTGGCTCTGCTTTCGATAACTGGATTTCCGCGCTCCGGCATCTTTGACATCCTGCAGTGAAACGGATTGTGCGAAAACTGAGGACGCGCCGAGGAGCAGGATCATCGACAGATGGACCTGTAACCGTAGCACCATGTCGCGGTTTACCTAAGAATTCGGGTCGTTGGAGGCGGGACGGTCGATCAAGAGCCGATCCACCGGACCAGCTCACCGAACGACCGCAACGATCGATTGGCGCAAACACTGCGCTGTACTCACGGTAATGCGATTAGCATCGGGCATCAAGATGGTTTCGAGCGAATGCCGATCAAACCGATTCCCAGCTGTGCCGTCGAGGACGCGAGTAACCGTCACTTCTCCCACTCGCAGATGCAGCCAACCACGTTGCCATCGTCATTGGGAACATCGAACCAGAACCCACCGGGACCGGTTTTCATGAAGAACTCTCGGTTGCCCGCATTGTTGGGTTCGCCTGGATTCCAGTTCTGAAGTGTCATCGGTTCGCCAGTGATCCAAACCCAGCGGCCTTCATCGCCCCGGATCGCGCCGAACCAGAGATGTCCCTGTGGCTGCAGCCGAGTCACATGAGCAAGCTCCTGGCGCGTGGTCACACAGGCCAGGTAGCCGCCCAGTGATTTGCAATTTTCCTGCGCTTCCTTCCAGGTGCTTTGACCGGGAAGAACTTTGTGCCAGTGCCCGCCGAAAGCGACTGCATCATCGGGATGATTGCCAAGGCGATAGCCCAGCACGGGATGTGCCTCGGCGGATGAAGACTTGGGCCGACCTGCATCAGAGGCCGACATCTTCTTGCGATACTCGAGTACGAAGTCACGATCCTGGTCACTCAGTTGGCCGAGCCGAATCCAGATGGTTGTACCATCTTCCTTTTCGAGCTGTACACGCCCCGCCCGGTAAGTGAGAAGTTTGCCCTGGATGTTGAACTTTCCGGTTTTGTCCGTCCAAGTACGGACACCATTGGTGTCTTCTGCTGAAGGTGGCGTGCTTTGGCTCGAAAGCCCTGGGGCGACTTCCTTGGGATCGCTATCAGGTTTTTTCCGTAGCGAAGAAAGGTCCCAAAGCTTCACGGTCTCGTCCGATCCACCACTAGCAAGCAACTTGGAATCGGGCGAAAACGCGAGGACGAAGACGCTGTCGGTGTGTCCTTCAAGCTTGGCAAGTTGATCGCCCGTATCGGCGCCCCACAAACCTACCCATCGCTTGACATCCCCCGCGGCAATCAGTTTGCCATCGGGTGAAAACAACACGTCGTACGCATACAACTCCGAGGCGTCCACCCGGAACGTCTCCTGGCCCGTGTCCAATTCCCAGGCGACCAGCCCGTCGCCCACCGCGACCAACGTTTTGCCATCGGGCGAAAGGTCAATGGCGTGAATGGTGTGATCCGCATCATCCGCTTCGTCGGGCGTTATCTTGAGTGTTCGTGTGACTTTGCCTGCCGCCGTGTCCCACAGACGAACGGTACCGTCGTGGCTTCCGGTAGCGAGCGTCTTGCCGTCGACGAGCCACTCGAGGCTGCGGACCTGATCGGTATGGCCAGTCAATTGCCGAACGACTTTACCGGTGCGAACGCTCAAAATCACCGCGTCGAAACCCTTGGTGGCAGCAACGTAAGGTTGCCGGGGCATGAATTCAAAATCGTTTGGTGACGAGGCGTCCATCTCAATTTCATTGGCCGTCTTTTCTTGCTGCAGATCCCAACGCGTGAACGTTCCGTAGGGCCCAAGAAAAACCAAGGCTTTGCCATTGGTGGAAAACTCGATCTTGCCGACCGCCAAGTCAGCGGCCTTGATCGTGGCCGCGGGCTTACGAGCAGCCACATCCCACACAACCAGCTTTCCCATATTGTCTGCCGAGACCAGTCGCCGGCCGTCGGGCGAGAAAGCGAGTGAATCGATTGCACTACCGCGGCCGTCCAAAGTGGCCATTTCACTACCGACCTGAGCATACGCCTTGTCGTCCTGCTTCGCGGCGCTGGCGTTCCAGATTCGCAGCGTACTATCGAAACCGGTGGAGGCAAGCAAATCGCCTTTTGGCGAAAAGGACAGGCCGACTGTAGGACCGGTGTGCCCGCGCAGCACGCGAAGCTGCTTTCCTGAAGCGGCGTCAAGCAATACAACGTCGGAATTGCGAGTTAGCGCGAGAGTCTTGCCGTCGGGTGACCACCGCACGCCTTCCGTGAACAGATACTGTTCTTCAACAAGCTGTTGCTTGTGTCGCAGTGTGGCGGCATCCCACAGCCGCAAGCCATCGTTGCCGACGGAGATGAGATGTTTGCCATCGGGCGAGTAGTCCACGCCGGCAACCTCCGTGCCGTGTTCACTTAGCTCGGCGATCTGGCGCCCGGTGGCAGTGTCCCACACTCGAACCATCTTGTCCTGAACGTCGCCCGCCGAGGCCAGCTGTTTTCCGTCTGGCGAAAAGACGACGCCGTTGCTGCGGCCGGTATGACCGTCAAGCTGAGTCCGTATTTTTTTCGTTTCGATCTCGATCAACACAATGGCGTGGTTAAACAGCGCCACGGCGATCGTTTTACCGTCCGGCGAGACGTCCAGCGCGTCGACGACTTCGTCGACCGCAAGGGAAGCTTGCTCCTGGCCGGCCGCGACGTCCCACCACTTGACCGATCCATCGTTGGCACCTGACACAATTTGTCGGCCATCGGGGGTGAAGTCGACGGCCCGAGGCACGTCCTTGTGGCCCGAAAACGCGTGCAACCTTTTGCCGCTCTGCACATCCCAAATTTCAATCAGGCTACCACCAGCGGCTGCTAACAACTTTCCGTCGGATGAAAACGCCGGCGAGAAAACGCTGTCGGATTCGATCATCATCGGTGCATCGGGCGCTGCTTCCTCCTGGGCCGACACAACGGAAGCGGTCAAGCACCATGCCCAAAAGAGACAACCTATTCGTATCACAAGACACCTCGGGGGAAGCGGTTCAGGCGTCCATGCTTCGGACCGAATGCCCTGAGTGTAGGCCGCGAGAGAAAGGCCGTAAACGTTTCACGAGAATTGGTCAGCGAAACCAACCTAGAAAAGGATCACGGCAGCCGTTTTTGCAACGTTTCGGTTTGGCGGCGGACATTTTGAAAACGCCCTGGCCAGTCGGTCTTGTTCAACTTTTCAATCGTCCGCCGCGCAGCTGGCCAATCTTCCTGATGCAGTTGCGCCTCGGCCAATTTCAGCAGTCCGTTCGGTTCCAGTGATCGCAGTTTTGCCACCTGCTTCCAATGCACAATCGCGTCGTTCCAACGATCTTGCTGTTGACGATACTCCGCCAACGCTTGATGGTGCTCCGCTTCCAAGGGAGCCGCTTCGACCAACGTCGTCGCCGCCCGCTCCGAAAGTGCCTCGTCATCTTTCAATCGTTTGGCAAGATCGGTATAGAGTTCCAGGTTGTGGCGATCAACGTCTAGCTGCGCCAACGTCTGTCGAACGACACCATCGTCGTCTTGCAGAGCCTGGTAGGCCTGGATCAATGCCTGGTGGGTCGCCGCGTCGGTAGGTTGCAGGTCGATTGCGATTTGAAGCTGTTCGACCGCCTTTTTGTATTGCTTTTTCTTGCTGTAGGCGACGCCCACTTTCTGTCGAATCAGCGGGCTGTCTTGGCCCGTCTGGGAGGCTTGTTTGTCGAGGTGTTTGACGTAGGCGTCCAGATTCTTCGAGCGGGTGAGGGCGTTTTCGAGCCAGAAGAGGGAGCTTTGCCGCTGAGGATAACTAGGTCCCCACGCGATCACGCCTGCCGCGGCGGCTTCGACCGCTTTGATGGTGTTGCCCATTGCCACGTAGACTCGTGACTGTTCACCGTAGTAATGCGAAAGGGTGCCGTTTCCGATGCCGCGATTGGGCTGCGTCCGTTGGTGAAGCGGAATCAGCTCGTCAAAGTACTTGGCCGATTCGGCATGCAATCGGACGCCCAGGCAGCAATTAGCAAGGGCGTGAATGTTCAACTCCGTCCAACGCCCTTGTCGCCGAAAATGTTGATCCGTCGCTGCTAACAGCGCCCGCATCTGCTGATTGCGATCGCAACGTCCGTAAGCAGTGATCAACCGCGTTCGATAATGGATCTCGTCCGGGTTTTCTTCGACAATCGGTTCCAAGATGGGAATCGATTCGGCGTACCTTCGTCTATCATGCAGAAAATCACACAGCTTGATCTGTTGTGCCGTATTGAGAATTTTCTTTTGATGGGCGATCAACATCACCTCGATGGCACGTCGGCTGCGATTCAGTCCTCCGTGAAGGTATTCGGCAACGTAGGTGACATTTCGGCCTGAATTGATTTGCTCCTCCAATGCCTCCTCCGCCGCCCTAGCGAAGTCACCTGCTTTTTCTTTCCAAAACCGTGGCCCATAGTTGTCGTGGTAAAAGTATCGTGAACCGCTGCGCCGACTGCGCAAATCGTGGCGCAGCTGATTCAGCACGATCTCCAGCAGCCGCGGTTCCAGATCGTTTACGCTGCCGATTGATTCGGAGTGCCACTGGCAGAGTTTGCGACCATGCTGTTGCCACGGCGACTTCCATGTGTAGAGGAAGCGTTTCGGATAGTTCTCGAAACTGGCGATCATGAACTCCAACGCATCACGAGGTCCAAGCAGTTCTCTGACGGTCTGGCCGGTTTGCTGGACGATGAGCCGATAGTGATCCGTTTGGCGATGCAGGATCGGCGGCAACTGCTGCAGGGCGAAGTCGCGAAGTCGATCTTTGTACGATCCGATTTTCTTGTCGCGGGCTTGGCGATAAAGTTTTAACAATTGATTGACTAGTTGCCGGCGATGTTCGTCGTCACCTGTTTTTGTTTGTTGCAGCAAATGATCTTCCACATTCAAAAAAAGCTCCTCACCCTCGCCCAACAAAACTCGTCCGCCGGCTCGCAGCGCTTCCAAATACAGATCATTCCGGCGCCGCATTAGCCAGCGAGATTGATGCTCGTTCAGCGGCTTCTGCAGATGATGTTTCAGAACTTCTTCTCCATCGGCGAACCGATTTGATTGTTCCAGCAAGCCGATATAACCACCAAGAGGCTCGTTCAGGTGCACGGGCCAGCCAGCCGCATGGTGGGACGCGATTTCGTCAAGCGCACTTTCGATCATCGCCAGACTGCCGGCGCGATCTCCGTAGGAATGAAAGAGTGCGTGGGCGAGATACCAGCCAACAAACAAACGGTCTTCGGAACCTGGCGGGGTCAGGCGATGAAGCTGGCGCAGCTGGTGCAATCGTTCTTCCGCGATTTCTCGCTGTGATGTCGTTCCAAGTTCCGAAAGAAACTGAGCCATCTGCCGGACTTCGCCCTCGGCCCAACCTCGCTCGAAAGCACGCCGAAGCGCTGCCACTGCTACTTTGATGTGGGGCTGCGGCTGGTTCAAAACGTTCGCCGCTTGCCGCTCGACTAACGATTCCAACAGATCAAGCGCGCGAGCGTCGGTCGGTGTGTCGACCTTTTCACGCACAGCATACAAATGCTGCAGCAACTGGTCGGCGGTTGCTTCCTTGCGGATCTCGTACAACACCGTGGAACTCAATCGCTGCAAAAACGGATAGATTTGCTGTGGTGTCCGGCCGACTACCGAATCGGGAACCATTTTCAATACCCGAAAATCACGGCAGGAAGTGTAGAAGTTTCGCAGATCGTTGAGATAGTTCTCCGGCTGATTGCTCTTTTCGAGCAACGCTTGAAAACCGAACAACACATCTTCGTCAAGTTCGGTCGGCAGGCGAACATCGCTGCGGTTCCAAGGTTCGATTTTCTGACGCAGCCAGTTGTGAATCTGGTATTCCTGCATCGACTGGAACACCGCGATCCGAGCGCGCTGGTATGGATCGCGACGGTCGGCGACCAGGTACCAATCAGCAAGGCTGCGGTAATCGGCAGGTGAAAGCTGCCCGTGGCGCTCGACCGTTTCTAGAAGTTGGATCGCTTCGTCGATTTCGCCTCGTTCGGCAAGCAGGTATCCGAGCGACAATTGCCACTGGGCGTGCGCGTCATCCTCGCGAATCCACTTCTGCAGGTTCCGTTGCAAATCATCGGGACGATCGAGAGCCACGAGCAGTGAAAACTTTCTCGCTTTCCATCGTGCACCTACAACGCCGCCGAAATCCTCGCCCACGGCGATGTATGCTAACAGTCGGTCAACCAAATTTTCTGGGGCAGAACGCCGGGCAGCCAAATAGTGCATTACCATGAACAGGCGATCCTCCAGCAAGCCGCCCATCTGCGAGGCAAACTTTTCACTTTCCGCGTCGATTTCCTCGTTTTGCCGTTCGGGCTTTTCACCGAGCAGTTCCCAGCAAGTCGCGCCGATTTCCTGAAGCTTTCGATTCAGGCGAAGATCCAGGTACATGCGTTCGACCGTGACCCAACGTTTCCATGTCGAATCATCAAGACTGTCTTCCCACTGGCGCAACCGGTCGGCTACACCTTGTTGCGCCGACCGCTGGAATTCACCAAATTTTTTGGCAAGTTGCGTGCGAGTCAGTTTTTCTGGATGGCCTTCGTCTTGCAGCCGAACCGTATCAACCTGGTATCGAGATCGCACCATGGTGTCGACGAAGCGATGCAGAGCACCGACCTGTCGAACCAACCGCTCCGACGGATCGTCGGACGCGGAAGTGTTGAGAATCAGCTCCAACGCTTCGGATTCGTGTTCGTCCTGCCAAGGCCGCTTGAGGAGCTCGTCAAACAATTCGCCCGACAAGGCGGCGGCCTGCTGATCCAACTCGTTCTCCTCGGCACGCGCGATTCTGGCACGCATGAAAGGCAGATGCTCTGTATCGGCGAAGTGTGTCGAGTAGATTTGTAGCAGTGCCGATGCAATCTGCTGACTCGCCAGACGATCGTCCGCTTCGTTCCAGCGAAGCCGAAGTGTAGCGGCGATTTCTTCCCATTGTTGAACGGAAATTTCTTTTCGCTGGTGTGTCCAGCGAACGTAATGGCTCAAACGCTGCGGATTGAGTTCTTCCGCGGATGCGATCAACTGCTGAGCAATCTTGGTGCGAACGCGATCGGATTGGTCGGAATCGACAAAGTAGTGATGATCGATGATCGACGACGCGACGTCGAAATGATGATCGTGGTTCAAAAAGAACATCGCCGTCTCTTCCAGCGGGCCAAGCCACTTGGGATCGATCCAGTTCATGTACTGCTGATAACGGTGACCACGGGCATAGTCGACTGCCGCATTCAATTTTTCTAGTGCTGCCGGAGCCAGCTTTTCGTTGACGCGGGTTTGATCCAACCACTGTTGCGCTGCCGCGTCTGCATCGTCCGATCGGTTCGCAATCGACAACGCGTGTAAATAGTGCATGTAGGCGTTTCGGTAATTCGGTTCCAACGCGATCCACTGCTGGAAAAACTCGATCGTTTCTTCATGACGCCCCTCTCGTCGCAAAAAGGTGGCGTAAAGATCTCGCAATTGGCCGGAAGCCGATTCGGCGTGCCGATCGTTGGTGTACTGATCGCGCAGCCACTGAAGCGCCTTTTCAATCTCGCCAGCGGCCGACAAATCGCTGGCGTAGGTCGTTTGTGCGGCGATGTCCCATGGTGCTGAATTTGCCAATTGATGTTGTTGCTGAATGAACTCGCTAGTCCGCTGCAATTCTCGCAGCACACCGGTTTGACGAGACAGCCATCGGCGCGGTCCGCCGGTGGTCGCGGGTTGGCGCCCGAAGACGGGCTGCAATCGGTTTAGCATCGCCAGGCGTTCGTTGCCGTCGGCAATCTGGCCGACTTGATCGAGGAGGTAGGTGGCCAAATGGAGGTCGGCGTCGGACTGGTTTTCGGCGATCTCATCAGCTTGCCCCTGCAGCACCGAGCGAGCTTCCTCGTTCTTTCTTGCCGAGACCAACACGGCGGCACGCACCCACTTCAATCCCGGTTTGTCGGATGACAATTGTTCAAGTTCCGAAAGCTGCTTGAGCGCATCGTCCCAATTTTGGATCAACGATGCCCGTATCAGCAGTGCCAGCCGATGTTCCAATTGGGCGGAACCGTCGGTGGTCGCGACTTCGGCCGCACTCACCGATGGCAGCGGCACGGAGACCAATTGCACCTCCTCCTTGGGCAATTCGGAATCGTAGCGGCGAGCGAATGCGATGTCGTCAAGCAACGTGACCGTTTGTTTGGTCTGACTGGTCGGGCGCTGCCTGCCATCGTAGGTCGTGATCGTTCCGGGCCACCAGCATCCCGCAATCTCCGCAAAATCGGTGTACTCGGTCGACGTCGTTCGCTTTCCGTCGGAACGAGCTTCATATCGCAGCACCACGTTTCGGCTTGTATCGATCACAAACCTCAATTCCGACGCCGGGTTCGATTGTGGATACGACAGGACCAAGACAACACGGTCATCATCGGGACGCGCGATCTCGACTTTGTAGTGCTGGTAGACGTCATACATCGGCTGGTCGGCAAAGCTCCGCATACCGGGTACGTATTCCAAGTCGCCCGGCATCGTTTTTCGAGTGCGTCCCAACAGAAATCCTCGCGAATAGGCACCACGTTGTTGCCCGTCACACCATCGAACGACCACATCGCTGCCGGTGCTTCGGGAGTGGCTTAGCCATCGATCGGGTGAATAAAGTTCGGCTCGTTCGTCTTCGCTGGTCTGACGATCCCACTGTGGATCTTGGTGCAAAGCATGGCGGTGGATCTCCAATCCACCTTGCTCCAGAGAGATCGGTTGCAGCAGACGGTCCGCGATCTCCATCGCCTCCTGCGGCCAATCAGGCCGATGCGGCTCGCTTTTGTTGCTCGCCTTGGGGACAGCAGGAAGTAACGTGTCCATCCAGCGAACGTAACGGTACGGATCGCCACGGTAGAAACCGCTCACTGCGAGGCGGCTGTTGGAATCGGCAGAAATCATCTCATCCAGCGGAGCGGTGGCCTGCGCTAGCTTTGCTAACGGCATGATCAGACGCTGACGACGGTCTCCCACCCAGTTGTACTCGCCGGCAACCTGCATCGAGACTGACCGTCGCGGAGCGCTGTCGGCAAAGGGGCTCATCGCAGCCGGATGATTCATTTGGAAGTCAAAACTGCCGTCAAGCTGAAAAGCATTGTCGAGTTTCCTGTCGACATCCCATCGCGATTGCAACTTCTTGGCTCTCGAACCAAACACGTCGGAAACTCCCAACCCTTCTCGTAGCTGCACACTATCAATCGACCGATTCGATTGGCCAGCCAATCGCCACGCACCGGTTGCTCCGCCGCCGCCCAGGAAGCCGGATACTTGGCCGCCCACATTTCCGATCGAACGTGATACCGGTGCGGAGACCGGCATGGGCGCGTTGGAGGCGTATTGTTGCAGCTGTTGAAAGATTCCCGCCTCTCGCCCCAAACCGATCAGCTCCGACAATATCTGTCGCCGCAATCCGATTCTCCAATCGCCCGCCCGTTTCATCTGTTGGCGAAGCAATTCGTAATTCGCCTTGTCGGAACCGTCGGCAAAAAAGCGTTCGCCGTCGCGCATTTGGTATCGGCGTTTCACACCAAAACGTTCGCGGTCCTCATCCGTTTCCAGCACCAACAGCGACGTGTAGGGTGTGATGATGTGAAACTCTTCGCTTAGCGAGATGATTTCGTCCTTGGTCCAATCATTGGTACCTTGACGAAGCAAGCCGTCCAGGTGTGCCCGGGCCCAGAGCCGTGGGATGAACGAATTTCCCTTTTCGGCGTCATCCAAAACGATGCGTGACGCATAACGCACTTCCTCGTCACCCAGTTTGCCGGTGACCACGATTTGGCCCGACTGATCTTTGCCGGTGGGAAGGTACCTGCCAATCAAAATCTGTTGCGTGCCGGCTGCCAGGTTCGGCAAGCGATCGGGATAAACGGCGGCCACTTGCAATCCGCGAAACTCGACTTTCAAGTCACGGAGTCCCGGTTGGGCGAGTTCGTTCAGCAACTCGAAAGCGGTTTTGACGGGGGTCATTTGTCCGCCGATTTGGCGTAGCGAACCACCGCCCAGAGAAGCGACTGCCTTCAGCGTGGTCGAATCGAAACTGTTACCGACGGAGACGGCATGAAAAGTTCCCCGGCGATTGCGATCTGCCAATCTTTCCAAGCGGACTGCGAAGGCTTGCGGATCGGCGTCTTTGGCGGTCACCACTCCGTCACCGACATAAATCACGTGCGTCTTTTCGTTAGTGCGATCGAGCACCGATTGGGCCATCCGGTCCAAGTCGGTCCAACCCAGCGAGATGCGGTTTTCTAACCATTTCATTGCCTCCTCTCGCATGTCCCCGCTGACACCGACCGCCTCGTCACTGAGCCAATGACAGTCGACATCCGCGACCGCCACGTTGAACCGATCGTCGGCGCCCAACGAGGACAGGATTGTGCTGACGAATTGCTGCTGTTGCTTTCGCTTTTCGCTGTCCATCGATGCCGATGTGTCGCACACCAACAATACTTCCAGCGGCTCCCCATCGGGCAACAGCTCGCGCTGCCAGTTGCCGTCGGGACTGGGCGGAGTCAGCTGTACCATGAAATAGCCGTCGTCACCTCGTTGATGCGGAACGACGATCACATCGGATTGTTTCGAATCAACCTCGCAGGCGACTTCAAAGTCACGATCGGGGGTATAGTGCTGCGCCGAAAAATCGAGCTTCGCCGAATGACGACTCTGTTGTGAACGGACTGGGTGTGTTCTGCAGGTGACCTCTTTCAACGGAAGCGCCGAGTTGACCAGCACATCCAGCGACAGTTCTTGCAGCGGTGTCTTGCGCAATAGTTCGCTTCGCAACCCGTAGCTGTAGCGATAACGATTGGCTCGCATCGGCAGCACCTGGGTGTAGACAATGCGAATCCGCTTTTCCGACTGCGCGGGAATCGGAAAAACGCGTGCTTTGAAAATGTTACCGCCCGACCATTCTAACAGTGCCGGGTCACGCCGCTGTCGCAAGATCTCTTCGTAGATTTCCCGCGCGCGTTGTTTTTCAACCACGTCCGCTTCGATCAATTCGCCGCCGATCCACATGCCAAAGCCACTGATCGACGCATCTTGCGGAAGCGGAAAATGAAAAACTCCTTCCAGCGCCGTCCTGGTGTGATTGACAAAGGATTCTTCGATTGTCGTCCGAGCGATCTGGTCACGAATCTCGACTTTGACTCGATGAAATCCAACCGTTAGCGGAACGCTGCGGCCATCGATGTTGCAGACCAGCGACCCAATGGATTCGTCGTTGGAAGTCCCCTCGAAGCCAGCCAGCCACTTTGGTTTTTTGGTCACTTGGATCAGTTTGCGGTCGCGACTGAGTCGGTAATGCACTGATTGTCCGGCAGAGACTGTCAGCTTCTGATCATCAGGGCCGACAATGGAGAGGTCCGAATCGGCTGCCCGATTGCCGTCCACTTTCAGTTCGCCGCGATGGAGGTGGATGGAACGAGGGCCTGATGTTTCAACCAAGCTGCCTGGTCCCGCGGTCACCCGGTAGCCTGATGTCAGTGATAACGTCGACGCGTTCCCGCCGCGGACATCGCTGCGAATCCAATCGCCCGGTTTGAGCAACATGTCGCGAGCAATGGGGGTCCATCGCTGGCTCATCATCGGGCGAAGCGTGACGATTCCCTGTGAATCGAGCACCTTTCCGATTCGGCCGTCTTCGGACAGCGTTTCGGCGACCACAAATTTCTCTTCGTCGATCGCAACGTCGCGAGCGACAAGCCTCAACTCGGCCATCGGTGCGCCGTTTCGTCGGCCGCCGCGCCAGGCAGCGATCGTATACAACTGTCCGCTATCGACTCCCGCAATCGCCTCGACCAACACATCTTGTTGATCGAGCTGGGTGGTCAGACGGAAAACGTGACATGGTTTGCCGGCATGCTGGACCGTCCCTTCCGGTTTGGATCGTTTGAACGCCTCTGCTTGTTGATGTCCGATTCCGATCAGCGCCAGCAGGTCGATTGGGGTTTCGTCGTCGCGAAACCATGGGCTCGTGCGTCCAGAAACCGTATTCTCCTGCTCGTCAATCTGCCAAAGCTGTGAACCGGCAGCGATCTGGTAACGCGAGTCCGATTGCTGCATCCGCACCTGGTCAGGAAAGCGGACCCAAACGTCTGCTTCGCCGCGGTCGGTGGTCACCTTCAACTGCAGCGTGTCGGCGCTGGAAGTTTTCGCAAGAATAGAAGCCAGGGTCACATCGCCGCCAGCTGTGCTGTTTCCGCCAACGATTACCAAGGCGATGCATGCCGCAAGCGACGAGACAGCCAGAAGAACTTTCGCAATCATTTTGGACTTCTTCGATTCGGAGTCGGAATTCAGATCAGAGCCGGGTTCCGGCGGCACCACTGCTTCACTCGATTGCTCGAACAGGCGACCTGCCTGGTCGGAAACGTGAGCAACCGTTTGTGAATCGGGCAGCGCCGCGTCCTCATCCAGAGACCGCAATGCGTCACCGATCAGGGCGTCGTCGTCGGGTTGGTGTTCGTTCAAGGAAGGATCGTTCATCACTCTTCACGTTTGGTGGGTGATACCTTTGTCGATGCGGAACGAGCAGTTTCTTGGTCGTCCGGTTTGGTCGGCTCTTGCACTTCGGATTGAGCGAGGTGACGCTGATATCTCTGTCGAAAATCACGCCGCGCGCGAGCCAGTTTGGACCGGACTGATTCGTCAGTGCCGCCAACGGCCAAAGCGATTTCCTTGATCGGCATCTCGTCGATGTACTTCGCCGTTAGCAACATCACGTGCCCGGCATCCATTTCGGCCAAGATCGCTCGAATCGAATCTCGTGTTTCAGCCTGATCGAGGTGCTTTGTTGGATCGCTTGTGTCTTGGTCATCGACCGGATCATCGTCCACGATTCCGGTGCGGTTTCGGTAAACCTGTCGCCAATGCAAGGCCGCTTGGTTGTGTCCAATCGCACTGAGCCAAGCCCACAACCTGGTGTCGGGGCGAATGGCTCGTCCGCTTCTGGCAACCGCCAACATCGTTTCTTGAAAAACATCTCTCACTGCTTCCTGGTCACCGCCAATCAATCTTGCGACGTACCGGCAGACTCGGTCGCCGTACTTCGCACACAGCGCATCCCAAGCACAGCGGTCTCCGGCACGGAGCCCACGGACGATTTCGGAATCATCCTGCCAATCAGTCACCTACAATTTCCAGCTGTTTTCGGCGTCTTGTTCGCCTTTCCTTGTTCCTGATTGCGCTCCCGGCCGATTTGGGTCGGAAAAAAGAGAGAAAATGGCGAGATACCTGGGCCAACCGTTCCTGCCAAAGCTCGAAAAGGCCGGCACTGTCGATTCTTTGTACTATGATTCGGTCGCAGGAACTGCCCAACCAGATCACCTCGTGGGAATCGATTCACCATGGCGACAGAAATCGAGCGCAAATTTTTGGTCACAGGCAATGACTGGAAATCGGCTCCGCCCACCTACTACTGTCAGGGCTATCTCAATCGCGACCGAAGCCGAACGGTGCGAATTCGGATCGCCGGGGATCAAGCGTTTCTCACGGTGAAAGGATTGACTACCGGGGCAAGTCGACCGGAATTCGAGTATTCGATCCCGGTCGAGGATGCCGAAGCCATGCTCAAGTTCTGTGAACAACCGTTGATTGAAAAAAATAGACGGATTGTTCCGCATGCCGGCATGAATTGGGAGGTCGACGAGTTTCTTGGCTTGAATGCCGGTCTGGTCATTGCCGAGATTGAACTTGTCTCAGAAGACCAGGCGATTGAATTGCCCAGTTGGATCGGTCGGGAGGTGACCGAAGACAATCGCTACTACAATTCCAATCTCTCCCTTCATCCTTTCAGTTCCTGGTCGGAATGAGCCAAGCCGCCAACGCCGACAGCGGCTTCAATCGGTCTGCTTCGATTGTGAAAACGCGGTGAACTCCTCGCGAATGGCATCAATCACCCACGGATCTTTGACGTTGGCGCCAACCGCCATCAGCGCGAAGTTGTCAGCAAGTATCTCTTCCGGATGGATGATGTATCGCGTGTTTCGGCCAACCTGGCGGATGTAGTCGGGAATCGACGGTTGATGCATCGACGGATTGCCATCGACAATTTTTGCGACATACGATTTTCCGACAATCGGGATCACCTCCATCAAACGAAACTCCATGTTGGAAAAGAGCGACATCCGGCGATTCGGGTCATAGTCGCGGTTGGCGAACAACACAGGTGCCACGGTCACGGCTTGACGCTCCTCTACTTTCACATCGATGACGTGCCGGCTGAGCGGCGCATCGGGATTGGTGATCTTTCGATCAGCCAATTGCTTGGGAAGGGAGATCTGGCCGGCGCGGCGAAATCCAATTCGCCGATAGAGATTGTCTCGCAACTCTGGAAAACTTCGCGACAGTACGTGAAACAATTCGTGCGCCATCAGTTTGCCTCGCGGTCGTTCTTTCGTTCCGATTTGGCCGGCAGGCAAAATGATTGCCCTGGCTCGCGTGTATGCTGCTCCCGCCTCCTCCTTACCGGATGTATGAATCAGCAAAATTTTCTCGACCGCAGGTAATTCAATCGTTTGCAGCAACTTGTCGATCGACTCGATCGCCGCGGCAACGGCGGTGCGTCCTTGAGCATCCCAATCGCGCACCTCGGCGCTGGCAAACTTCAAATACTCTTCTTGACCTTTGTCCGATACCGTTTTCATGCGTACCATTCGATCAAACGGACTCATCTGATCAACAAACGTGTCACGCTGCCCAATCACCTCGCGACCTTGCTCGGCGGAGGCGAATACGAAGGTGTAGGGCCCGGCACGCAGTTGGTCGACGTTCGGTTGGGCCATACAAAAATCGGTGCCAATCGCAACCGCCATCAGACACAGGCAACATCGAATCATGACTTCCTCTTGTTCTACCAAATCGTCAAACCAACTATCCTTGCCTGCTAACATAGCAGGCATGCGCCGGAGTATGTTGGCCGATCCTGCCGTGGTAGCTGGTTCTTCTTTGGAGTGTGATGACATGCGATCGTGCTTCAAAACCAGAAAGTCGACACGTTGCAGGTGATAGACACTACTTTCGATTGGGAGAGTTTTGATTGAACGAGTCGCTGGCAGTACTGCGCCAATGTGCGGATCGAATCGAGGCGGAGACGATACGAATTCGCCTGGCGTCGGAAGACATCGCGGCCTTCATCACTGGCACCGATGCGGCAACCGCGCTCAGCATGGGCGGTGCAGGGACTGATCGACTGGTTCGTGTGGAAGTTGCCCAAACCGATCTTCAACGTGCCCACGAGTTGTTGCAGGCCGATGAACAGAGAGCTGCGGAGGCTGGGCCGTGGATCTGCAGCCGATGCCACGAACAGAATGAAGCCTCGTTTGATATTTGCTGGAGCTGCTCGAAACCTAGAACTGATGACGACCAGCGCGGTGAAATCCGCGGCGACGATCATCATCGTGAAGCCCCGACTCCTGTAGGATTTGGCACCGACTTGACCGTTCAGCCGCTACAACCTGTGACCGAAGATCTGAATCCTTACCGTCCGGTACTCGTGGACGATGCTCCACCGAAAACGGATAACGTTCGTGTTCAAGTTCAACATCATGCTCGGTATCGCTCGGAGAATCGAGAGGACGTCCGGCGAGCCCTGTTGGCGTCTGTATTCGGCATTCTGCTTTGTCCGCCGCTGCTGAATGCCTATTCGATGTACCTGCTGACGAGCATTGCCGTGAGGGGCGCCTATTCCGACCCAACACTACGAACTCGCATCGTAGCCAGCTGGGCGTTCAATGCGCTTGCAGTGTTGGTCCTGGTTTTTGTCTACCTCCGACCGTAGTTCGACTTTCCTTCCCAAATCTACCTACCAATCAATTTGTCCACACTGTTGATGGAGGCGTAGACAAGGGAGTGCTCCGACAAGTCGGAGCACTCCAAAGACAGTTTTAACTGCTAGTCACGATTGCGAAACCGCTGCTCAAGATCACTTACCAGCGCGGCCAGCTCCGTTTGGCTCATTCCCGACAGCACGGCTTCTTCGGTTGCAGGCAAACCAAGAAGGCGTTCAAACATTTGCACTTGGCCCATCAGCTTGCCCCTGGCCTCCCCTTCAACGCGTCCTTCAACACGCCCCTCGGCGCGCGCGTCCTTAACCAGCGAAAACCTATCTTTCTCTTCTTTTGCTCGGTCATCGTAGATCAAGCGAAGATCGGGGCTGCGTGCAATCATCTCCAGTATCCCAATTGCAAACTCGATCAGGCGATCAGTTTCCAGCCGTCTCGGTACTCGCGTTGGATGTACTTTTTCAGATCGGGACGTCCTTTGACTTCCATCTTCTTTGCGTCCCACTCCAGTTTCGTGTCGGGCACGCGCTGGGCCAGTACGCCCAACAGAATGGTTTCGGTCATCGGTCCGGCAAGATCGAAATTTGACTGTCCCTGGTCGATTTTTCCTTCAATCGCGTCGAACCACTCTTTGTAGTTGTCCTGATCAGTCGCCCGCGGCAACGAGGGTTGAGGCCATTCAAAGCCGTCAATTCCGCTGGACGTTTTCAAAACCCAGTTGTTCTTTGCGCGGTGGAAGAAGAGTTTTCCTTGTTCCCCAATGATCACGCTGCCGTAATCCGAAAAGTCCATGCCCTCCAGCACTTCATCGCTAGGATGATTGTACTCGTTACCGTTCTTGATCAGCTGCCACGAATCGCGGTCAAAGTGAGCGTCGATGTAGCCGTCGTACCAGTGGAATTGAAAACCGTCTTTTGACGCATATTGGCTGGGCCCGAAGTCCCAAGTCAAAACCGAATTGATGGGAGGCGAAAATTCAGTCGCCCCCGCTTGTCGGGCCATCACGCTTCGCGGTGCAAGCCTGCTGCCATCGTCCGGCTGCATCGACCAATAGCCGATGTCCATGATGTGACAGGCCATGTCGCCCAGCGCACCGGTGCCATAGTTCCACCAACCGCGCCATGCGAATGGGGCGATGTGAGGGTTGTAGTCGACCCACGGTGCCGGCCCGACCCATTGGTCCCAATCGATACCTTCGGGGACGGGCTGCTTTGTCGGCGGCGCGGCGAATCCTTGCGGCCAGATGGGACGATTGGTCCAGGCGTGGATCTCTTTCACTTTCCCCACCACGCCGGCACGAATCAGTTCGATGCAACGTCGCATGTGATCGTTGGCGTGCGCTTGATTGCCCATTTGAGTCTTCACACCGGTCTGCTTGGCGATTTGATTCAGCGCCCGCGCTTCCCAAATCCCATGAGTCAGCGGCTTTTGGCAGTAAACATGTTTGCCGGACTGCATCGCCATCGATGAAGCGTGATAGTGATGGTGGTCGGGAGTCGATATGGTCACTGCATCAACCTTGTCACCCATCACCTCCAGCATCTCTCGGTAATCAGTAAAGAAACGCGCCTCGGGGAATTGCCCGCGAACGTCGCCTCTTTTCTTTGCCAACCGACCTTCGAACTTCGTCAGTTTCGTGAAGTCGATCACGTCGACAAGCGCAACCACCTCAAAACCCGCGTCGTGAGACCCGGTGATGTCGGCACGCCCTTTGCCGCCAGCGCCGATACCAGCCAAAGTCGGTTTTTCGAGCTTCTTTTCGCCCAGCGCCGGGAAGAAGTGAAAGCCGGCCGCGGCGCCCAACGCGGCACCTGCCGTCTTGGTGAACTGACGACGAGAAACAGATTGGTTGGATTTGGGCTTGGTCACGGGAGTTCGCATCCACTTGCAAGAGGGAAAGTGTCTAGGAAGGAGGTCGTATTCTACACCAAGCCGCGACGTGTTCGACATTGCTACGCCAGCAATCGGCCTCGCTTTCCCACTGCCAGCGCATCCACTATCCTCAGAGTTCCTCTACCTTCGGGAAGTAGGGCAACGTAAACCCAATCTAAGATCAACGTGCAACGGTGGCGTTTGTCAGTGTCAACAATCGATGGCTAAAAACGAATTGCGATCTATCCGGTTGCAGGAGGCAGACGGATAGATCGGGCGTTGAACTTTGTCGCCCAGGGACCCCGGGGGGTGGGTGGTTTCAGGGACTCGATTAGAACAGTTGCCTGAACGTGATGCCAGTTTCCGCACCTTCGAAGCCAGGGAGCGCCAGCTGAGTCGGGGGAATGCTCTCGGCCAACTCCCTTGCACTTTCTGATTCACTTTTCAGGTACCACTCGTACCAGTGCGAAAAACCTTCACCCATCGCACCGTCCCAGAAGCGAATATCATCCAGTTGTTGGCTCTCCGCGTACCAGCGTGGGCTATACTTGCTGCCGCGCGAAAAAAGGGTTTCCCATGACGGCTTGGCGAAGCGTTCGATCAGCCTGAGCGACTCACTGCCGCAGTGTTCACAACTCAGCGACGACGCTGGCTCAGCCAGCGCCCACTGGTCGTCACGCTCTCGGTCGCCACTGACCTCTTGAAGCGGAGCGATCGAAGACTCTTCCAGTGCCGTCCGGCATTTCTCTCGGTAGGCTTCTGCTCGTGTATTGCTCCAACCCCCCCATGAGCGTGTCTTGGTCAATTGATCGGGCTGAATATGAAGACACCACCGACGCACGAACTCGGACGTATTGAGGGTAAAAGGCATTTGTTTTCGCTCGCCACCAACGCGTTCTCCCGTGCGCGCCAAAAACGTCACTTTCTGGTCATCCGCTGAGAGGATGCGATGATCGCTGATCGGGCCACCGGTCAGATACCGAGTCAGGTAACGCACGACATGCTCGGCACGACTCGACTCGGTCGGCGGTGGCTCGATGTAGCTGACCCATTCTTGCCCAGCGATGCGATTGATCATCTCATCCCACTGGGCGTCGCTGCGGAGCGATTCCAGAGAACCGCCGTATTGCAGCTTGCCGCGTTTGCGAAGACGCTGAAGGTGCGCGATCGCAAACTTGCGAAAAGATCGCCGCAAGTTGATCGCGTCGACCAGATAGGGCCGATCATCCTGGCAACCTTCGATGGCTGGAGCCTTGGCGGTGACCCAGCTGCCATCGGCTAAATCAGGTCCTCCACCGGGAACGAGCGCGTGGACGTGCCAGTGCGACTCCAGTTTCTGATTCCAAGTGTGCAGCTTCGTGATCCGTTCACAATCATCGCACCGGTACCAACGTCCGCCCAGGGCACTGCTGCGGCACAGCGAGAGCTTCGCCAGCGTGCTCTGGACCGACATCGTCGCTTGGCCGCCGCGGTGTTCCTTGACGTAACCCTCCGCGCCACGCCGGAGAAGCTGATGGACGGTTAGCTTTTCGGTGACGAACCTGTGTCCTCGCCGTTCTCCTTCGGCGGCGTGTAAGTCGGCAGCTGCCGCACCGGCAACCAGTCCAGTGGACTCGGCACACTGTGAAGATGTTCTCGGCGGCAGTGCAGATAGACCATCGTCGTGATGAAGCTGGCATGGCCCAGTAACTTGCTGATGGTGAGCAAGTCCACTCCGGCTTCCAGCAATCCCGTCGCGTAGGAATGTCTCAACACGTGCGGATAGACCCGGCGGCCGATTCCCGCCTTCACCGCCGCCTCCTTCATGGCTTTGCGGATCGTGGTGTCGGCGTAGGGCTTTCCGTGCGTCTTGCCCGGAAACAGCAGCTCGGTCGGCCTGTACTTCTTCCAGTAGATCCTGAGCTCTTTCAAGAGCCTCGGTGACAGTGGCACCAGGCGTTCCTTGCGTCCCTTTCCCGAGGCGACTCGGATCTGCATCCGTGCCGAGTCGATGTCGTGGATCCTCAAGGCCGCCGCCTCGGAGAACCGCAGGCCTGCCGAGTAAAGTGTCATCAGGAAGGTGCGGTGTTTCAGGTTGGCCGTGCATTGGATAAGACGATCGACTTCTTGTCGGCCGAGCACGGTGGGCAGTGTTTTGGGACGCTTGCCGTAGGGGACCATCGTGACCGGCCAGGGGACAGAGATGGTATGGGTGTAGAGAAACCGTAACGCGCAGACAGCCTGGTTGAACGTGCTGTAGGCGAGCTTTCGCTCGCGGATCAGGTAGAGCTGGAAGGTTCTAACGTCTTCGCAGGTTGCCGCATCGAGCGGTTTTTCGATAAAGTCGGCAAACTTTCGAACGTGGTAGGTATAGGCATCGATGGTCGCCTCGGCCAGATGGCGGATCATCATGTCTTCGGCGAGCCGCTTTGTAATCGGGCAGGAGCGTTTCTTGTAAGGCGTCATGTTGCATCACGAGTAGTGAGAGGATGAAGAAGTCTTCTCATTACGGTGGTTACACAACAGGAAAGCGCAAGCCCTTTTTACCGAAACGTTGGTTACAACCGGACCGGGCAAGGAACGACGCCCCCATCATTCGACCAAAGAGGCAGGCCCAAAGCTGTCAGCGAAGCCAAACGGATCCAGCAACAACACGATCAAGCAACCGCCTCACATCGCATCAGAGTGATGCCAAGAAGCTCAAAGCAATTCGATAAAGTTCAACGCTCACTCATACCGGGGCATATCCGGGGCACGCTACGTCACGCACCTAGCGCTGCGGGAGTCCCCGGCTATCCAACCCCAGCAAGCATGGAGCTGCCTCGAATCATTCCCTCAGAGGTCCAAGTTGCGCTCAGTGAAACTATGTTACTTTTGCTTGCGCAGAACGACGGCATCCTGAAACCCTGTGTGGTTGTATAGAATGTTCTCGACAACCATTGATCGTCCCCATGCATTCTTGATGTACCGCGAATGTAGGAACACGTGCGACGCGTAACTCCGTTCACCAGTGAAGCGGAATACGATCCTGTCACGATCCATCTCCGAACCAGCCAGATCTGGACAAAAATCGGGATGCCGCGCGATCTCTTTGTAGACGGGCCAGGAGTTATCCATGCTTTTCAGCGTGTTGTCGGAGTGAACTGTCAAGTAGGCCACTCCACCAGGTTTCAGGATTCTGCGGATTTCAAGCAGCCATGCGATATCAAACGTCTCGATATGAGTAAAGATCGAGAAGGCCGTTACCATGTCCACGGATTCGTCGGCCAATGGGAGATGCGGAATTGAGGTATTTTGAAACGCTTTCACGCTGCGCGGGAGATGCTTCAGGAGCCACGCAATATGCTTATAGTTTATGTCGGCCGCCCAAGTTTCGAGACTCGGATCCTGTGCCGCAAAATGTCGGATGACTCGGCCGCTGGCGCAACCAAAGTCGAGAACTGATCGAACTTCTAAACTACGCTGCAGCGCGATGTTCTTCAAATTGAGATAGTCTCTCAGTCCACTCAACCAGTACTCAAAATGCCGATCGCCGTAATATCCTTCTCGGTCTGAGGTTAGAGGCAAAGGAAACGGATCTGAGTCGATGTATGCTTCCAGTTGGTCCTTACTAACGATCGTCTTCCAGTCGATTGTCAAACAACGTTGATCAGCAAACGCTGAGACTGCTGGGAGGCATTGTAATTTCGGTTCAGAGCCCGAGTTCAAAGAGACATAGTCTTCCCAGATGGGGTTCGACATCTCATCCTCCGGACGGGTAGCATTGTCGGAATTGCAAATTGAGGGGAGTCGATCCGCTGCGACGTTGTCTCCAATACGGAAAGTCTGGCCACCGTGTTTCCAAATCGTAGATTCTCTGCCGCTTTTCGAAGTAAAACCCAAAGGCACGATTTAGAACGTTGGCGTATTCTTCTAGTGCCGAACGTCTTCCAGTCATGTAGGCAAGAATGGCCCGACCGGCGTCGCGACCACTCAGGAGCGCTGTAGTGACACCATGTGAAGCAAGCGGGTCGTATGTCATTGCAGCATCACCGACCGCCAGCCAGTTGTCGCCGTATATCGGATCAAGACGGTAGGTGCCAGAATCCACGATCATTGGCTGTGCATCCGGCCAGTCGATCGTTTCCGTCACACGATTCTTCGTGTGAGTCGCGTTGCCGGCAAGTGATTGAAGATTTTTGCCTCGATACATGCGCACGAACTTGCAGTCCGTAAAAAAGATCGCCACCAGGCGACCGCCCGCGGATACCGCGCTATACCACCATCCTCCCGGTACGGACTCGATCAGGTTCGAGCCATCGTCATCAACGGAACTCGGATTCCCAAGGTTCCAGACAAGGGCCATTTGCCTGTCAAGGCAGACTCGGCGGGATGCCTGCCTCCTCGCGACCCATGCTGGTCGCCCAGTTGCATCTACCACAAACTTGGCATCGCACGACCGACTTAATGATTCGCTAGAGATTTCCCAAGCGTTTGCATTACGAGCAACCCTCAGCGATCTCTGAATGATTGCAACGTCGACATTCAGCTCTTGCGCCCGTGTAAGCATTCGCCTCTCCAGATCCGGTCGATGGAGACGCCATGCACATCCGCGAGGGTCGGCGATAAAATCGTATTCGGACAGGCAGTCGGATCCCCAAGCGTATCGGTTGACGTGGCAAGGACGATGTCGGTCACGGGAAAACGCGGACCAAACACCAAGTTCACGCAAAACTCGAGTTCCAGCGGGAGACAGGGTTTCCGCAAGACTGTGCTTTCGAACTGGCGCGTCGTGCGACACAAGCAAGACTTGGCACCCCTCCTTGGCCAACGTGATCGCGACGGCGCAACCCGCTGGCCCGACTCCCACGACGACAACATCAAATGGGCCAGTGCGACTCATCTTGGCTTCCATTGGGTAACTAGTTGGGCTCGGGTGTTGGATCGTTGCCGGACTCTCCCGCGTTTGCCCCCGACGTGTCTAGTTTCCGACCAGTTTCGACCCATAATTGATCGGGATATGCGGATTCGTTGGACGGGCCAGGACGTTGCGTGACAATGCCCAGGTTGGCCCATTGATCCAAGAACGTTTGCAACGGATCAGGATCTTTGACGCGTGTGGGAGGAGTAGCGGCCTCATCCTCATACTCAATATCTCTCAGCCATTTCTTTCTGTTACGGAAATGGAAAGCGTCATCGCGCTGCGCTGGCGTGGCATCAGGGCTAACCATGATGTCGTAGCTCTCTTGCGAAAGAACATCGTTTGGAACGCGCGCAGGCCAGAACGTTGGAACGTAATCTCCTGCGTATTCGAGATAGGCGGAAAGACAACTCACGGTATCCGTCTGCCACGGAACGGCCAACCATCGCGTGAGTGAACCGGGAACGGATCCGTCTAGCGGGCCTCCTTCGCTTAGGGCAAGTGTAGAATTCAATGCAGTGCCCCACTCAGGCTCCGGTCCCGTTCGATGTTTGATGCGAAATGGCGCTTCGTAAAGACGGGGTATCCTTAGCGGCCAGGTGAATGCGGAGCCGGGGTGAAACGGTCCGCCAGTCATTTCTTCGAGGGCGGCGCGATCTAGCGCCGCTGCCTGATCCGCTGCGGAAAGACGGTCCCAATCCGGTTGCTCAGGGAGGCCGTCGTCAACGAAATCGCCCTCAGCCCATTGCCGTAACCACTCGTATTGCGATTCAAGAATGGCAAACCACGCGCGGGGGTCATTTGTACGTGTGTCCAGACTAAAGGCGTCACCGTAGACGGCCGGCCATAGGTTTGCTTGCAATGGTGCCGAGGATTGAGGAAAGGCAGCATCGCGAAATCGATCGAACAGCCCACGACGAAAGAGCCGGTTGGCATGCCCGCGATCATTGAGTCGCTCAATCATTTCAGGGTTGGTAAAACCATCCCGTGTGTGTGACCCGAAGTCACGAGCAAAGCCCGCGTTTACCCATTGGTATTGGGTCAAGCGGTGAAAGATCGGATAGATGTGCTGCGAGAAGGTCGGACGTTTTGGCTTAAGTTCGGGACTCAACTTCATGGCAACTTGCAGCGCAAGGTCGTACCCTGTTACGAGCGCTCTAATTCCCGGAGCATAGTTGGGTGGAGCAACAATGATCCAAGCGCCGGTCACGACCAGTTGCTGGCCGTCAATGCGAACTGTTGCTATAACTGGTCCATCGGCAACGTCGTCGTGCCAACCGTCGTTGTTGGTGGCGCCGGATAGCGGCTCGTCGTTATGGGACGACGAATCACCGTGACCACCCAACAAGATCAATCGCCCCATCTCGTCGGTTCGAATCTCTCCCAAGTAGACCCGTTTCTCAAAGAAAGCTCCTCCCTCGAACGCGTAGGTCGGATCACCACCATTCTTATTCGTTGATCTACCGGAGATGGTTTTCTCTCCAGGATCAATTACGAGCTTTTGTCGCTCCGCGCCGAGCACATCGGCATTTCGTCGCGTGCTAGTCAAGGCATCTCCACCGAGTTGGCCTTGCGATGCAGGGATGTCCAACGCCGCGTCAAAGTTGAACCACGCCGCTTTGCTGTTAGCGATGTGTACTGACCATTCGATCTCGGCGTTGGCAGCGGTAATCTCTTGTATGGGATGTCCATTCGCATTGAGTCCGAAGATTCGAAATCGCGCAGCTTGCCGTTTGATTCGAGAATTAGAATCACGAAATTCGGTTTCAGGGTATTTACCTGGAACTTCAGGGCCGAAAAAACAGCCCGTTGGGCTGTTGCCTACCCGCGCAACGCCGATAGCCGGATGAATTGCGGCGCGAACGATTGTCGACGACGAACTCACTGGATGCTCCAAAATTGAATTGGGATCGAAAGGGTGTCAGCGAACCGTCCGCCTCAACACTATGAATTTCTGTCTTGTTTCGTCCCGGTGCGTGGCACGTTGGGTTCGACAATTGGGATTCCATTCAAGTTTCGTCGGACCTCGGCCGATGCAGCATAGACAATTCGGCGGGCCTCGCTGATGCTTCCAACCGGTGTGTGTTCGGGCAGCACACGCCACGGGTTGAATGACAGGTTACGCCCGTATTCGTCGGTACCCCGATCCTCAATGTTCTGGCCGGCAGGAAACTCAAGTGTTGCCGCTAGAATCGGCTCCGATTCAGTTTCGTCCCATCTGACAGTTGCCTCGTCCAATGGCATGGTTGATTCGTTCGTGCGTACTTGAAGGTACAACCCCAGAGTCGCTCCTTGGTGGAGCATACGCCACTTCAAATCTTCACGCAGGTAATCGTTTCCAACTAAACCCGGGTCGAACGTATCGGCGGCAAGTTGGCCCAGCGGCTTGATCAGGTATTTTACGTACCTGGCGTGCCCTAGAGCATACGGCAGTGCACTCCAATAACGCGCATGCAAGACGCTCGGTTCCTCCTTCTTCATAGCGTCAAGAATCTGCCGCGATCCGGGTACGGCGCTCGGACCCGAGGATGTTAGGAGACACATCTCACGCGCGTTGTCGACGAAGAATACGTCGTGATTCTGCAGGACAAAGTCGTGCGTCAAGGCATTCTCGTCGTCCTTGAGAATCTTTCTGCCGGGGACACCGAACAACTTGATACCAATCCCTAACGTCGATCGCAGATCAGGTTTGGTAGGACGTGTATCACTGGAGAAACGTACCCATGCGGGAAACTCTTTATAAGAGAAAACACCAACTCGCAACTCCTCACGCAATCCCTCGACGACTTTGAACGTCCCTGAAACGCAGCCATGTTGCTTGTCGAACGCTGCCCGTAAGACGGGCCGGTCGTTGGTGCTGTCGCTCCTTTGGAACCCAAGAAACAGCTTCTTGAGACCTCCGACCGGGTCACCCCGACAGGGGCTGTTATCTTCTTCATTACTTGAATCTGCTACTTCGCGTTCCGTAGAATCTTCGTTTCGATCAGGTGTATGGGACGTTCGCATCACAATACCTTGATTCCGTTGGATGACTGAAAATACTTCGGACTACGGCGCAAGACGTGTGAACTGAATCACAATGTGGGTGATAGGGAATTCGATCCAATATGCATACGATTCGTCGATAAGTTCAATGACAGAACGGAACGTTATCTTCTATGTGGGCTAACTATATCGTCTGTCGAGAAGTCCGTGTTGTGGCACGGACTTTGGGTGTGTCCCAATGCAAGGCGAAGAGTCCCCAGGCCCGAGGTGGTTTTGGGCTATCTGATCGGCAGGCAAAAATGAAGCGACGGCAACATGACTCAGAGCAACGATATTCAAATCAATGACGGCCATATTTACATTGCGGACGCCGAGGTCCCTCTTGCTTCACCGACAGTTCGGTTCGCCGAATTCGAAAAGGGACGGATGACGGCTCATTTGCAGATTCCCATCAGCAAAAGCGGGGACCTGGATACCGCGCGTCGCAAAGTCTTGCCAACAAGGTATTCGCCGGTGGGGGCCGTGAACCAACCGGGCCAACCAGGTTCCAATCGACTAGACCGCGCGTCCGTAATGCGTCTGCTGAACGCGTTTTTGCAGGACCCGGATGGCTATCGTGGTCGCGTACTGGCTGCCTTTCCCCAGGACCCAGACGGCTATCGAGGTCACGTACTTGCTGCCATTCCCCAGGACCCGGACGGCTATCGTGCGCGACTGCTTGCAGAATTTTTCCAAGACCCAGACGGCTATCGTGCGCGACTGCTTGCCGATATCACCGCGAGCCCAGACGGCTATCGTGCCCCCCGCCAGCCTGGAGCGCCAGGTTCGTCAACGACATCGATCACGTTGACAGGTTTAAACGAATGCGGAGAACGCAGATTGTTGAATCTTCTTGATGTCGAGGATGTCAAGCTGGACGGGAGCGAGTTCCAGACAGACATTGTGAATGCCGAGATTCGTTTTCGATCACGAATCCCTCTCGATGAGACACCGTATCTGATCGATGCAAAGGAATCTACGAATTCGATTCTCATTGTCACTGCTTTTCGCAACGCAGAACGATTCATTGGCAAATCAGCAACTCGAAGTCTAACGCAGCGATACGACAATCATCGTGTCGTCTTTATCGACGATGCTTCCACCGACAACAGTCTTGCTGTGCTTGAGAAAACGATAGCCAGCATCACCGACTCAAGATGTCGTGAAGTCCACGTCGTCCGAAACAAAAACCAGTTAGGGCCACTACGCAGCAGGCACGAGGCCACACTGAAGTACGGGAATGACGACGACATTATCGTGACGGTGGATGGCGATGATTGGATGATGCACGGTGACGTATTGACGTACATCGATGCGATTTACGTTCGGAATGATTGTTGGGTCATGTACGGCGGCGCCCACTGCGAACCCGATTATGGCAATGTAAGCTATGCTCGTCCCTATGAACGAGGCGACATCGGCAATCTGCGTTGCCCGCTGTCAGCGCCAGTACATGTAGCCAAGGACAAGTGGCGTGTGGATCACATCCGAACATATCGATGTTGGTTGTATAAGAGAATTGGCAAGGTCGACCCGACCTGGGGTTGCTTGAAAAAGAACGGGAGTTTCGTCACCGTCGCGACCGACGTCGCTGTCATGTTGCCTATGTTGGAGATGAGCGGACATGATCGCGTGCATTACAACCCCGTCAATCTATACGTTTACAATCGGCACGACTCGAACGTACACGTATTGCAGCCCAAATTACAAACTCAGACACTAAGGGAGATCTTCGCCCGACCACGCTTCCGGACGATTGAACAGCCAATCCATTGCGCTGGGATGCCCTACGGGGATAACCCCATCTTTCTGGACGAAATGGAGACGCTAACGGAATCTGTTGGATACGGGGAACTGGGGAGAAAAGGGAGACTTGGCTTCGACAACAAGAACGTCACCGTGCTTGGGGCAAGGTACGACCATGCGCTAGGCGCACACCCTCCGTCAAGAATTAATCTTGAGATTCACGGTTCGGACGTCTGGTTTGACTGCAGAGCCAGCCTTAATGATACCGCAAGGATTGGTGAATCTGAATGTAACTTTTTTGTAGTGGCCGACGGTAAGCTCGTCGCATCCGCCCGACGAGTTATCGCGGGTGATGTCCCCAGACGGTTGTGTGCGCGTCTATCCAACGTGTCAAAACTTCAGTTGCTCGTTGAAACGGACCAATGGTTTGGCGCTCATGCAGTGTGGCTTAATCCGTGTCTCACGACTATTGCCGATGACCGAGCGCTCTGGTGGGAGGACAGCCTGGGGCGGACGGAAGTACGAATTCCCAAGAGCCAACCATGCGCCAAGCGTTGCATCGCTACGGTGGTGTCGCCTGGATTCGAATACATGACCGGGAATCTCTTGAATTCTCTACGCGTGAACGGAAACTGCTCCGACGCGCTGATCGCGCTGTTTGCAGTTGGCAAGAGCAAGCGAATTAGTGAGCTCGCAAAAGAACACAACGCGATACTGGTGGAGTGTCGCCCGCTTGTTCCCGTTGGCATGATGTTCAAATCAGTGTTGTATTCGGTTGCCAACGTTATTGAGGCCGAAGAGTTCATTTGCATCGACGGGGATATGCTCGTGCTTGGAGATCTACGGTCTGTTTTTGAGTCGCTTGGAGCATGTGAAGAAGGATCGATCCTCGCTTGTCGAGGCAGTAACGGCCGTCGTCATAGGACGCTCGGGCATGCACTTACTGATACCTATCAGGGCGATCTAGCAGATATGGGAAGAATGCTGCATCTGCAAAATGGCGAGGCACACTACGGTCTTGTCGTTAACGAGGGAATATACGCGGCGAAGCGAGGTGCAATGCTGGCGCTAGATGCAATGATTCGAAGTTTGAAGGGTGCCAGATCTTGGATCGATGAGAGAATGGACGTGCCCTGGCGGCATCAGTTTGTCTTCAATCTGGCACTTGCACACATGGACTGCGGTGTTGAGCTTGATGCATCTTACAATGTCCAGCTTCACACGTGTGACGTCGAATTAGAGCACGTTGGGAGTCGCCCAACTGCCCGTTGGGGCAGACGCAAAGCACGCATATTACACTTTTGTGGGCGGCAGGGCAAAGCGAAATACACGCGAACGCTTCGTCATTTCAGTCCCTATATCTCGAATCAATAGTTGGCTTTTTGTGGTACGACGTTTCAATCGACGCAGAATAGTCATTCGCGTCTCGAGATTCAATCGTTCGCGCAACACGAAAGCCAATATCGAGAAACGGTTCGCGCGCCGTGTACTGGGATCGGGATGCTGCGCGGACACGTTTTAGTGGCAAAAAGAATGACCCACCTTTGGCCACTCGCCGTGTGTCCTGATCGAGGACCGATCCGTATTGAGCATGAATACGGTCGTCGAGTAAGGCTTCGTCCGCTTCGTGCACTTGCCAGACATCGTGCACCCATTCACGAAGATTCCCAAGCGAATCGAAAAGGCCAAAGTCATTCGGCAATAGCGTGCCGACAGGAGTAGTGGCATCACCCTCGTGATCGACAAACGCGTACCTATTCAGAAGCCGGGTGTCATTGCCGTAATAGCGCGACGTTACGGTCTTTGCACGACAGGCGTATTCCCACTCGGTCTCCGTCGGTAGCCGGTAACCCTTACGCTGTAGGAAGTCGGGGGCCAGCTGCATTTCCGGACCATAGCGGCCGTAACCCGTGGTTCGATAGCACAACTCATCGTCACCTAGATCCATCAGACGTGTAAGCCAGTTACAGTAGGCCGCTGCTTCGTACCAGGTCACGTACCGCTGTGGTTTGTTGGGGTCGTCAGCTTTTGTTCTGTCTTGTAGTTGCGGCGACTCAGATAGAAAGCGACGATACTGGACTGAAGTAACCTCTTTCGTGGAAATTGCAAAGGTTCGACCAATCGATCGATGATGTATCGCTTCATCAAAGTATCGCCCGGATTCACTTTCTGGTGAGCCGATCAAGAAACTCTCGGGACCCTCGATTACAACCATGGTGTGCCCGGCTTTGTCGATGGACCATCTATCGTGCGGCGGACTTTCCTTCGACGACGGCAGGGCAGACTCGCCTCCGATCTCTCGAATAAGCAATTCGGCTGCCGAATGCACTCCAGGGTCATCGTGGGCGAGGTAGATCGTGCGGAGCCGGTCAAACAGATGCTGTCGCTCACCTTGACTAAGCGAGGTTTCAGTGCGACCCGCCATCGAGATAAGCAGCGCGCGAAGAATGGATGCGTCACTCTCCACCCCTGTCCGGCGGACGATCAGGTCCATCGTTGGCATTACATGTGCTAGTCGGGCAACAATGTATCCTCGCACCCGCGAGTCTGGTCGCGACTGAAGATGCGGCCAAAAACTGTGATCGTGGCCCAATCGGAGCAAAGACAGGGCTGCGTTTGCCTGCCTGGAAGCTAGCTCATCGCGTGCCTCTTCGTCCCAATCTGATGAGGTCAATTCCTCGATGGTCGTTGCATTCCAGACGGGACTGGGCTGTATTCGTAGCTCTTCTTGAAAGACATCAATCGCGGCAGCGTCAACGCCACTGATTCCTTCAACAAGATCCACAAAGCGACTCACGTCCGATTCGAGTATTAGCTGCGCGCGACGATCAGGAGAGCGGGAGGTTGAATCTTTGAGAAACGCCGTTGCCCAGAAACGGATTTCGGATGGTTCTTCCGCTCGAAATTCGGCTAACAAGTGTTCAAACAACAAATCTTGGAGGCTGCGAGTTTCATGTCGAAGCAGCGGATAGTTGTTCGGTTCGGCGACATCCAGTAATTGTTGTGTGAATGATGGTGCGATGGCTTCCCATCGAGCCAGTTCTCCGTTGGATTGAGGAGGATCGTAGAGCGAGAGAGAAAGTGCGGCTCGCAACCGTTTTCTCGTGTCCGCTCCGTGATCCGCCGCGACAGCCCACAATTCCGCCGCCAACGGGCGCGCAAACGAACGGAGACGGTCCCGAACAATCATGTAGTCCTCAAGGCCGAGATTCGTACTAAAGAGGAATGCCTTTAAATGGTCCACCTGAGTTGGCTCAACCGGCAATAGGGCCAATCGCAAGTGCAACTCGTCCTTCGATCCCGGCTCGGTGTGCTCAAGGCGAGCGTGCAATCGGCCTCCCATCACGGAGCGATTTTGAGCCAAGTCATTGTCGATGATCTCCGGAAGCTGCACGGTATCGGCGTCAATGATCCTATCAACCAGGCCATTGGCAACGACCTGTTCGCGAGTCACTTCGGCTTGGCGCCAAAGCAAGGCGCCTGTCGACACGATCACAGCCAATAGGCTTAACGCCAGTAGCCCCCGGCGGACGTGATACGTTGTCGCGTGACGCATCATAATCGCTTGAATTCCAGACCAATGTTGCGATGGAGCAAAAAGACAGATGCTCACGAATTCAAACAGCGCAGGAAGGCTTCTTTTCTCACGCGACGTGCGCCATGCAGCAGTCCGTTGTTCGAGGCAGATCTCTGCACGACCGCGCCGCGTCTCTCTTTGCCTGAATTCGAGCCATTCGCGAATCGGACGCAAAATAAAATCATGCGTCAGCTGGTATCGTCGATGCTCACGTTCGCTAACGTCGGATGCATCATCAGCACCTGATACCACTGGCGTAATCAGACGAAGTTCCTGGTCCAGCACACGCAGTAGTTCGCGAAACTGGGAAGGGCGATCCTGATAGCCCGACGCTTTTTTCAGTTCTTCCCAGGATGACGCTGCGTGTCGAACATTGCCGCCATCGGCCGGCAAAAGCCACTTGAGTACTCTGCGTGCCGCCGCCTCATAAACGTTGAAGTCAGGTCCTCCGCGTCCTTGGACAAACGCCCTCTGCAAGTAAGCGATTCCCAATCCGGTCGAACCGCCATAGTCACGAGCCTTGTTTTCTGACCAATCAACGTGTTTTGACATTTCCACAAACAAGGCCAGCTCAACCGGCGAAACCGTGCCTGTCGATCCCAGCTCAGCGAGTGCCTGCGAGATAAACGCCGCCTGCGACTCGGTCAGCTCGTCATGAATCGCAGGAATCCTGCCATAAGCAGTACCGAGAGCGAGCAAGACGTGTTCCGCATGGTCGAGGTCGAACAAGTCAACCGCCTTCACGTTGCGACCAGGTTCCAGTTCAACTTCAAGGCACTGCATAAAACGTGTAAGCGGCATCCAGAAATCATCGCGAACAGTCAGCAGAGCCTGAATGCGAACACCGTCGCACTGCCGCAAGGCGTTAACCAGTTCCGTGTTTTCATAGTCCGTTCGCCCTTGAAGCCACTGTTCCAACTGGTCAATGACAATGAGCGTCTTTCGGCCAATGTGGGCTCTTTGCAGCTCGCGCAACCTGCAAAGTGACTGGTGCAAGTCGTCTCCGAGAGGGACTTCCGGCAGCTTTTGCTGAAGCAACCGTTGCAGATCCTTCTCGACACCGTTTGGCGATGCCTGCACATACAGCGTCGTAACCCGATCGTCGATCCGAGGCAGAATCCCCGCTTTAACCAAGGAGCTCTTTCCACAACCGGAAGGACCGTACAGCACGCCGATCTCGAAATCTCCGTCGCCATCCACAGACTCAATCCGTCGTTTCCAAAACTGGATACTCTCAGGCAAGCCGTCGTTATTGAGCGTGCCTGGTAGCAGGCGTAGAAAGGGCTTTGCATCGCGCGAATCGAATGAACGCAAGCCTGGAGGCGCGATTGCCAATGGCGTTGTGCTTCTTCTCTCCGTCTGATCGCGATGCTCTTCTAACTCATGCGTAAGTTCCGCCGCCGAACCAAACCGACCATTCATGTTCTTCGACAGACACTTGAGAACGATCCGTTCGAGATCGTCATCTACCAAGGAATTCAGCCGCGACGGTGGTCGCGGTTTCGAATTCAAGATTGCGCCACGTAGATCGCTGTCGCTGGCTTCCGCAAAGGGTGGAGTGCCCGTCAACATCTCGTAAAGCATGACACCCAATGCCCAAATATCGGTGCGGCCATCAATCCTGTGGGATTCGCCACGCACCTGCTCCGGAGCCATATATCGACGTGTGCCGGCCCGGGGATGCCGGTCCGACTCGGACTGGACAGTGTGCAAAGTAAGGTCAAAGTCCGAAACATGTGTCTTTCCGCGGGAATCAATGAGAATGTTGGCAGGCTTCAGATCTCGATGCACAAAGTCCCGTCGATGGAGGTATTCGAGCGTGTTGGCGATCGATGTGGCGTAGTCGACGCACTCATCGCAGGAAAGTCGCCCCTGTTGAAGCACATCACGCAACGTGCCCCCGTCGATATATTCCATAACGACATAAAGCGTTCCGTCCGCGTCTATATTCGCATCGAGGATATGGACGAGTCCATCATTGGCGAGCTTCACGGCCGCCCGGGCACCATTCAGAATGGCCCGTAGCGTTTCCTGTGATCCGGACTTGCCAAGGCGAGAAACTTTGATTGCGACCTGCCTCTCGAGAACCGGGTCATTGGCGAGGTAGACGTAGGCAACTCCGCCACGACCGAGCAGGTTCTCAACCTTGTAGCGACCAAACGACGACGGAACAGGCTGATCTGGCGGCGGAGCTATTGATTCGAATTCCAGCTTTGCCGCGAAGTTCTGCAGCCGCTGACATTCGGGTTCGCGGAGAAGTTCAACGTCCCGGGAGAGATCGTGACGTAACAAATCTCGGAAGGAATCAGGGTCTTCAAGCTCAAGAGCAGCAAGCTGCGACTCACAAGCTTCACAGAATTGCAAATGGCTTGCAACTATCTGGGCTTCGCTTTCGGATTGGTTCCCGTTCGCGAAGTCGATAAGGGCCTGTGGACTTATGCAATTTGGGTCTGGTGGATGTTTTTCTCTGTCTTTATTCACGTGCCGCGCAACCTCACAGGGATTGTCACTGCGGGAATCCATCAATCAAGTCTTTGAATTCATCTCTTACTCGTTTGGTAATCCTCGACTTGGCCAAGTAAACGACGTTCACCGACACGCCTAGTTCTTCCGCTACCAACTTAGCGGGCTGTTCATTGACGACCACTCTTTGAAACGCCTGAAAATCAACTGCCGAAAACTCGCTCTCAATCAGCTCTACGGCCTTTTGATAGAGCAAGCTGGTTTCTTCGCTGACTGTAAGCGAACTGCCATCCGATTCCCTTTCATCAGCCAGGATATCGTACTCCGGTAGCCTTGACGCACCAATGCGATCCTTCTTGAAGTAATCCAAAATCGAGTTTCGAGTGATCACGCGGATCCACCCCCGAAACGTGTGCTTGGAATCATCGTGCTGAAAGCCAGCCAGTCCATTGGCAACCTTGAAAAAAACGTCTTGCCCGACGTTCTCGGCGTCGGATGGCTGCAACCCCGATTTCCGACACCAGCGATAAACCAATGGTGCATAGAGTTCAACGATCCGTTTCCAGGCGGTTTGGTCGTTGAGCCGCGCGCGATCCAGCAGGCTTGAGGACGTCTGCTGACTGTCTTCGCTATATGAAACGGGCTCGTCTGTCATTGTCCTGTGCCTGATCGGGGCTGCCCTCACTTTGCCGGCGAGCAACGTTGCTCTCGCTTACGACAGTTCTCACCATCATCCTTCATGGAATTTCGGTGATCAATTAGTTTGATCAAATCTCGAGGATTTTTTGACAGACGGTCGAGTTAATCCTGGTGACAACATTAACTCCCACGTCCGTCAAATGCCCAAACTCAAAACAGGGCGCAGCTCGCCGGGCGGACGAGTTCACATCAATGCCTTCCATCCCATGGGAAAAGCCTCATGAACCGATCCGCATCCGCAATGCTGGCTGTTCTTACGTTTGGTTGTCTCTGCAGCCACGTTTCTTACTCGCAAGACATTTTCTTTGAGAGCAAGTATCTCAGTCAATCTGTCGCGGGCTTTCACGGATACTCGATCAAAGGTGAGCTGAATGGGGCTGCCAAGCTGACATTAGACCCCAACGTTTGCACATTGAACTTGTTTGGTGACCGTGCGCTGTGCACTCTGATCGCGCTCACTGTAGAGGACGTTACTCTCAGCGAACTCAAGATTCATGATCCGGCCGGACGGCGTGCCTTCGCAGTTAGCAGCCACGGACTGCAAGGTGACCTCAAGCTGATCACCACTAAGGCGTCAACGGACGCATGGTTCGTGCTGACAGAGCGAAACGGTGCGCGCACAGTGGTCGATCTTGACCCTGCCTCACCCACCGAATCCAGCCTCGCCCCGCGGATCGCCGATTCATGCATTTCGCTACCGCAAACGGTTGATGGGACGAAGGCTCAGCATAAAGTCGTGGCCGGTTTCGTCAACGGAACCTGGTTCCTGATTCTTGAGGGCAAAAAGCTGAATCTCGGCTCGCGAATTGAGTTTCGACCAGTGCACTATGTGCAACGTCCGGAGTACTGGCAGATCCAAGTATTGGAATGTTCCGACGGAATTGTTTTGCCCACCATCGCTCCGTACGAATCGGTCTTTGAGATCACGCCATTCCTGGGGACCAAAGGTATCGAACTTGTATTCGCTGACGGCAATGTTCGCATCAACGTGCCACCGACTGCCAAGAAGTAAAGCCTTAAATTCCTGCGCATCGGTCCTTGCTGGGATCCAGCTAGCGGAGTTGATCAGATTTTGGCACGCCATTTCGGAACGACTACTAATCCAATCCACCAATCGGAGAAACCAAAATGGAAGCTCGCATCGCGATGGTTCGAGGCATTCTTAACAAACTTGCGGATGACAAGGGAGGTAGTCCGCGACATTCGGGCAAGGGGCGATTCTGGAACGGCACGCGTGACGAATTTGTGAATGGGCCAATCTACGGAAAGACGCCTATCATCCCCGGAGATTCAGCTGACTCCTTTCTGGTCAAGATTTTGTCGGGACCGGTAGATGGATTCTCGCAAATGCCGCCAGGTGGACCCTTTATCAGTGCACAAGATCTGCAGTTTATTCGGGAGTGGATCGACGACGGAGCGCCGGACGCTGATGAAGAATTCGCAGTCTCATATATGCGTGGCGATCAGAAACAGTAGGCAACCGTCGGTCCCCCTAAGAAAGCTGAACAATGCGATCACAGCAGCGATATCACTCCTGGATTCTCTTGGCCGCCATCGTTTCCGGAGCGAGTGCTGCTTCCTGTTTTGCCCAGGAGCGGCCATCGATAACGATTCGCGCGGACAAGCCCTATGACCTGCCTCCAAAGGGAAGCCGGCCGCAACATACCCTTACCGAGGCCTCCGTATTCGCGTGGCAGCAATTCATAGCACTTACGTGGCCAGCCAAAGCTCAGGACGGAACATTCGGTAGTCGTGACGAAGCAGACACAACTCGTCGGTACGGGCAGAAGGGAAGCACGGGACAAGTCGTCTGGGAAACGTTCAGGCACAAGGTAGAAGCCTTTCCCGGGCAAGGAGACCCAAACGGTTATGTCAACGATCCGTCAACCGATTACGGATATGACGCAGGCATTCGATATGTATATCCACCAAACCCTAAGCTTCCCGCATCCGGCGAGGTCGAGCCTGCGACAGGCCAGCCTGCCACCGATCCGCCGGCAAACAATCTGGACGAAGTCAACGAGATCTTGCTCTGCAACATGCACGCGGGAATCAGCCAGGGGCGTGTCCTATATGAGGCTCGGGTCAATCGCGAGTTGTACAGATACGTAGCCGAACACGGCCTATGGCAGCAGACCGAAACTCTACCAGGGCAGATGCGCGCAAACACGGCATTCAACCTGACCGTGGATGACCCAGCCAACTTGAAACGTCCATTTATTGATTTGCCATCGAGTGATCCATCCGCCCAACAACTTGGATCCATCGAGATAAAGGCGGCATTTCGTAAACTGGCCGAAGAAGAAGACGCTGATCGGTTTTATACGAATCGAATTCGCTACTACGTCGAGGAAGGCGATGAGATTCGATACAAGGAGGAAGAGTGGGCGCTAATCGCGCTCCACATCATTCACAAGACCGAGTCCTCACCCGCATTCGTGTACACGTCGTTCGGGCACATCGACAACATCCTGGACACGGAAGGCGAGCGTGTCGAGGAGCCCGACGGTTTGATCAAATCCAAGTATCGTAACCAGACACCGTTTTTGCCCGAACTTGCAATCGAAGAGTCGATTCCCGGCAAAGGGCAGGAAGTTTCAATCGTTGGAACGGGTGCTCTACCGGGCGATTCAAAACAGCTTTACTACCAGAATATCGGTGCCTTCAAACACGGAATCACGGTTCCAGTCGGAATCAATCGGAGGCTGTTCGAAATCTCAAGCGAGGTCCGTGCTGTTAATCGGGCAGCGCATCGCGCGATTCAATCTTATGACGAAGACGCCGTATGGAGAAACTACAAGCTGGTGAACGTGCAATCGCAGACGTTGCCAAGCTTTGTAGATCGTGCGGACGTCGACAATTTGAGCTTGGACCATAAGGCGAGCTACTACATGGCGAATATCGTCGTCGAGACCAACGTGCCCCTGCAACAGTTCAGTGGGGGACTTAGCCCAGGCGACACTGCAATGGGTTTTGAAAGGGCTGGAAACACAGACTTTTTTCTTGCTAGCCGATCCGGACGCTTCTTGCCAAACGCATCGATCCGGCAGCCGCGAGTCGCCGGAGAACCCATTGCGAATACGTTTGTTCGCGATGGTGCCCCTGCCGGCAAACTCTGGCGACGACTCAACATGGGCGGCTGCTTGGGGTGTCACGGAGGACAAGGCCAGACCGTTGGCGGCGACTTTAGCGTTCTGGTGGCGCGCGGTCGAACTCTGGGACCGGAAACACCGGATGAAGAAGGAACAATGGAGTTCAACAGCAATCGTTTGATGGAATTCATGGAGCTTCAGTCTCGATCAGAGAGGACTACGGCGCGTGACTTCGATCTCGTGAGGCACAATCCTGTGAACATCGACTCAAACGCGGCGAGCGACCAACCGCGCTATGACGAGGAAGGAAAACTGATTCCACCGACACTCGAAGAGTATCGAAAGTGGGTATTCGTCGGCGCCAGTCTCGGCTTGGGATACTCAGACGACGCCACCGGGATCACGAAGGAAGAGTCAGCTCGAAACCAAACGCAGACGGCTCGCGCTGGAAACTTCCACAACGTCTACATCAATCCAAGTGCATTCAAGCATTTTAGCGATACAGGAAAGTTTCCGCAGAAAACAGTGTTGGTAATGGATGTGTTTGAAGCAAAGCAGAAGGAGCCACAGGGAGTTGTCGACCGTGGTCATTTCCCCGGGACGCGTCTCCGCTTCGAAGTAGCGGTGAAAAACAAAGATCGTCCGGACGGTTCTGACACGGACTGGGCGTACTACACGTTCTTTGATAACACGCCAAGTCACGCTGCACCAAACGCAAGTTGCTACGACTGCCACAAGAAACACGCGGATACCGACAACGTTTGGACACAGTTTTATCCAATTTTGCGAGACAAGTAGTCGTCGCTAATTTGACCGCCTATCGAGGAACAACGATGAATAGAACGACACTCTGCCTAATTCTCTTCGTGTCCGTCCTTACGCTGCATCTGCCTTCGGCTAAGGCGCAAACGGTCGAACTCCAGGTGAATGGAGCAACACTTGACGACGACTACATTGCCTGGAGCCCTGTGATCGCACGAGCTCGGCTTGTTGACGGTACTGCCAGTACTGATGTCCAACTTAGTAGTTCGCAGCGCGGTGGCGGATCGCTAGCCGGAGAAGTGTGGTTCGCACGGTACTCCGGTACACGACCAACCTCATCGAACTTCAATCCAAGCGAAACCGTTACGATCACGCTCCCACAAGATGGTTCCTGGGTTTCCTTTTGGGTTGCTGGAAAGGAATCATCCTCGGATGGAAAAGACGTGCGTATCATTGCGAGTGATGCCACCAATGGGCAACAAGTCGGTGAACTTCCTCTGATGGTGCGAATCAGAAAGAACGCAAACTCAACAGACTTCACGGATCTTGAGCGTAACCGATTCTTGTCCGCGCTCGCGGAACTCCACGATCTGACCAATCAGGGGCAAAATTCCGAGTACGTTAAGTATGTAAAGGTTCACGGAGACGCGTTCTTTTTGGGCATTCACAATTCGCCCGCTTTCCCTCCGTGGCACCGGTCAATGCTGCTCTCAATTGAGCGCGAGCTTCAGGAGATTGATCCACGGGTTGCTCTTCCATACTGGAAGTTTGATGAGCGAGCGCCTCGACTCTTCACGCGCGACTTTATCGGAATTGTAACGGGATCTTCCGCAAGGGTACAGTTTTCAGCGTCCAACCCCATCGATGGATGGGAGATGCCATCAACTGGCGCAATTGGAGCCTGGCAGCAGGGTGATCCGGTTCCATTGAGCACCGAGCCGATGGTCCGTGATCGAAATGCAGGAACCTCAATTCCCGGGATGCTTGACCTTCCTTTGGTTCTTCGGCAGCCACAGTACTCGCGTATGCGCAGTCCTCTTGAGTCCTGGTACCACAATGATGCGCACAACCACATCAACGGATGGCTTGCGTCGCTTGAGTCGCCACGTGACCCACTTTTCTACCTGTTGCACGCGAACGTTGACCGCGCGTGGGCACTTTGGCAGAAGCGGCGAAGACTATTTGGAGAGAACGATTCGACTGCCTATTCACCTCAGGGTAGTTACCCCGGTCCTGGTGCTGCATGGCGTCAAGGCAGCTACGGTGACGACACACAATGGCCATGGAATCTCATGGGAGGAAACCAGGGAACTTCAGATCCAGGCGACGACTGGCCGGAATTCGTTTTTGACCTTCCAGCCCCAGTCGTAAACCACGGCCCATCAACTCTGCCCGTCGTGAAGGAGTCCGTTGATTTTCCCGACACGAACGGCTCCGGATTTCCCCACAACTTTGGGTATGACTCCATCAAGTTCGTTGACTAGGAAGACACTAGCACTCACCTGCAATGAGGAACACAAGAATGCACGTTAAATTCACAGCATGCTGGATTCTTTCGATTCAGTTTCTTTGCTGCACAGTCGCTCTGTCCAACGACAGCTTTGACGCGATGCTGCATCCGGATCCTGAAATCGGTGAGTACTACCGCAGCAACGAAAAAGACATCTTGAGGCTCACCCGCCAGGTGAAAGACTCAAGCCTCGGTGAAGAGCGTCGAATTGGTGCGTTCGAGCAGCTTCACAAAAGTTACTCTGACCCAGCGATTGCTCTCGCAGCGTCCTTGGTAACGGATGACGTGGAGGCAGTTGCGTCCAAGGCATCGAGAATCCTCGCAAATGCCGGTGTCATGATGAGCCACAAAATGCCCTCAGACGTTGACAGATCGACGCTTCCTTCCGCAATTCGACACCTGATGAAGCGAAATCACCTTGTGCTTAAAGCACTTCGAGAAGCGGTGGCCGATCCGCGAAAAGGTGTTCGGGAACCGGCAGCAAGAGTTCTTGCTGGACAATCGGACGAGATAGGCCTGCGAAATATTGCCGATGCGAAGAACAAGGGCGTTTACTCGGACCAGGAACATGTCCGTCTACTAAGTCTTGGTAGCCCGGAGTCTTGCGCACCCTATTTGGCGCCGTACATGCGGAACGATGATGAAGATGTCCGTCGTACAGCGATTGAATGCTTGGGAACACTCCCTCAGTATCAAGGTCAAATACGCGACTCGTACTTGTTCAATGATGCGGCTCCTATGGCTCTTCGTATCGCGGCTGCCGAAAGTTTGCCCAACGTAGATTTCCTCCCGCTAATCGCGTCCGCCGATACCCCAGGCCCTTTGCACGCCGCGGCAATGAAGAACTATCTGCGAACCGAAGGCCGTGAGCTACCCGACGCGCAGCTGCTTAACGTCTTACGAATGGTGAAGAATTTTCCCTACGAGAGCGACGCTGTTAGGGACAGTGTTATCGATCGGATAAACGCACTTCGGAAAACCAAACAAGGCAACACCGGGAACGTTCCTGAGTCTCTGGCTAAATACGTTGCCCAAGCGCCGATTGAACCGCTCGACAACCAGATTGTTGGTGAAGCCATCTCGTACGCTGCCATTTTGCTCCACGTCGACAGCCAACAGTATTCTCTTTCAGTTGATTTCGCAGACGGCAATCGAGCCTTTGCGCGAACAGTGAAAGCCGAGACCGTGCAATTGGTACAACACGCATTCGCCAATCGCGATTCAATCGGCATTCTTGCATACTACCGATCTGAAGATAACACGATTGATTTTCTAATGTCTTTTTCTCGCAATACGGATGACGAAGTCACAAAAAAAAAGTAGGTGAATTCGAATCACGCGTGCTGGCTTCCGAGAATCTTGCGGTTCTAATGTCACTCAAGGTGTTGACGCAAACTCGGCCACCGAAAGAATTCTCGAAGCCTGTCATCCTGCTGTTCATTCAAGGATTCGGCTGCTCCCACTGTGTCGAACAATTGGTCGCGTTCGGATCAGAACTAAGTTTGACCAACATAGCTGTCTTGTGCATCACGCCGGATGAAGTTCTCGATGACCCATTACCGCCGTTTCCGTTTCCCGCCTTGAGCGATCCCAATCACGTAGTCTTTCGCCATTTCGGTGCTTTTGACGGTGAGCCGAAACACGCAACAATTCTCCTGGATTCCTCGGGAGAACGGGTGTGGGGGAGGATCGGAGAGGAGCCATTCAGAGATCTTGACTTTCTGCGAAGTCGAGTAGATGAGCTGAAGTGATCGCTGGCCCCTATCGGAAATCGTAGTCTTTCTCTGCATCACAAACACGAAAGACGGTGGTGCTGGTGCCGGGGCATATCCGGGGCAACATTGCCAATTCAGGGGCAATTTGGTTAACATTTGGTTCGCGTTGATTTTCGATGCAACTACAGACGAGTCATTGCTTTAACGTGCAAAGCAAGTGCTAACCCAATTACGTCTGACAAGCTTCGAGAGATCGAAAAGTGTCGCTATCGCATCGGGCGTGTCATTGTTGCGGGTTGATTCACCACCTGCCCAAGCTCGACGACAACCAGCGAGCGGTCTGTACGCGGTGCCAGGCCACAATTTTTGCTCCTGGCAACGCGACGCTTCGGGCGAGCCGTACGGCGGCGGCCGCGGTCGCCGCCTTCGCACTCTTTTGGCCTGCGGTATTGCTTCCGATTTTGCGAATCGAGCGGCTTGGCCAACAGAGTCAGCAAAGCATTGTTGGCGGAACGATCGAGCTGTTTCGGCATGGCAGCTACTTGGTCGGCGGAGTGGTGCTGGTTTTCTCCGTTGTTTTTCCGTTGGCCAAGATCGTGTTGCTGATCGAACTGAGCTGGCTGGAGATTCTGCATCGGCGTCACAAAGCAACCACGTTGAGGCTGATGGAACACGTTGGCAAGTGGAGCATGATGGATGTGATGCTGCTGGCTTTCCTGGTGATGCTGGTCAAGCTTGGTAACCTGGTCGAATTCGAGTTCGGGCCGGCGGTGATCGCTTTTGTGTTGTGTGTAGCGATGAGCATGGTGGCTTCGTTGTCGTTTGATCCCCATTCCATTTGGGAAGATGAATTGTGAACGCCGACAAGGGTGATTCGAAAACAGATTTTCCTTTGGCCACCACACGAACCAGCAAGTTTGCTCTGGGAAGTTTGTCGCGTGTGTGGTTGGTCACCCTGGCGTGCGTGGCTTTGGCAATCGGGCTGGCTTGGTACTCGATGGATTCACCCGGTCCGGAAATCGTGATTCACTTTGCCGAAGGACACGGTTTGAAGGAAGGGGATGCGGTTCGCTATCGGGGAATCGACTTGGGTCACGTCACCAACATTTCCCTCAGCGAGGAATTGTCGAGCATTGACGTTGTCGTTCAGTTGGACGCGGCGGCAGCTGACATCGCCAGTGAGGGTTCGCGGTTTTGGATTGTGCGGCCGCAGATTGATTTGAGGGGCGTGAGCGGGTTGGAAACCGCGGTGGGGGCAAAATACATCGCAGTGCTCCCCGGAAAACCGGGGAATCGCCAGCTGGAATTTGACGGTCTGCCGATAAGCCCGCCTGAAAGCGTCGGCCAAAACGGAATCGAAATCGTACTGCGCGGTGACGACCGCTATGGAGTCAATCCGGGTTCGCCGGTCACTTGGCGCGGAGTCGAAGTGGGGCAAGTGATTTCCAGCAGCATTTCAGCCGATGCACTTCATGTCGATACCAGGGTGCGTTTGCGGCATCCGCATCAAAGGTTGCTGTCGCGACGATCGAAATTCTGGGTGACCAGTGGCGTGCACATGGATTTTGGCGTCACCGGAGTGCAGGTGGACACCGAAACGCTGGAAGAAATCGCCCGAGGAGGCGTGGCATTCATCACTCCAGGTGGTTCGTCCCAGGAAGAAGAGATTCACGCCGGCGAGATGTTCACACTTTACGAAAAACCTCAAAAGAAATGGCTTGAATCTCCGCAGATGATGCATCTGCTGAAGGGAAGCCCGCCGCCGATCGCTTCGGTTGTTGCGCAGTGGAAACAAAAACACTTCGGGATCACGCGAACCCATCGGGTCAAGTCTTCCGCGCTGACGGTCGATGGCCCCGGTGGGATACGGATGTTGCTTCCCAAAGATCAGCTGACTGCACCCGAATCTGCGATCGAAGGTTCGCACAAGTTGTTCTTGTTGAGTTCTGACGGAACCAAGATCGAACTGAATCCGACAGTTCCAGAGGATTCACCCTCCTCTCCGCTTGCATGGGTCGCTATCTCCAGTGACAAGCAGATTGCAAGCAAGCACGTCGATTCCAACCGATTTCGACGGCCAACCGCTCCCGAAGATTGCCTAGTGATCCACCGCAGCAGAAAGTCGGAGCCCGACGAGCCATCCAGCTTGGAAAGTGCCGTGATGATTGAATCGATCGGCATGCACCAACTGAGCGACCAAGGAGAATCGTGGCCCACCTCCGTATCCCGGCTCGATCGCGACACATGGCACGGCGCGGTCGTCCTTTCGGCCGCCGACGAACAAATCATCGGTCTCCTGATCATCAACAACGAAGCAGCGGCAATTGCAAAAATACCTGCCGCCTTGGACAACTAGCATCCACGTTAACCTTCAGCGGGTAACGTTTTTTCCACCACGGCTGCTCCCACGCTATCACCAAAAGTGTTCACGGCCGTTCGGAATCGGTCCAGCAGCCAATCGACAGTCAGGATCAAACCGACGTATTCAATCGGCAGCCCGACGGCGTTCAAAACAATCATCATCGTTACCAGCCCGGCTTCGGGAATTCCGGCGGCTCCGATCGCGGCAAGAGTTGCCGTGACAGCAATGATGACTTGTTGAGTCATCGTCAGGTCGAATCCGATTGCCTGCGCGATAAAAATCGCCGCTGCAGCTTCGTAAAGGGCGGTGCCATCCATGTTGATCGTCGCGCCTAGCGGGATCACAAATTCGGTCGATCGCTTCGAGATCCCCGCCTCTTCCGCGCATTCCATCGTTACCGGCAGGGTCGCTGACGAACTGGCCGTGGAGAAAGCCGTCAACAGGGCCTGAGACATTTGGATCAGGTATCGATACGGATTCTCGCGGCGGACCAGCCAATAGATGATCGGTAGCGTGACCAGAGCGTGAATTGCCAAGCCGGCGATCACCGTTCCGAAATACCAGCCGATTTGGGAGAGTTCTTGCCAGAACTTTCCACTCGCGTGTGCCTCACCAAATCTTGATGCAACCAGGCAAAAGATGCCAATCGGCGCGATCTTCATCAACAGCAGTACAAATTTCATCAGCGCTGAATTGGCCTGCTCGATCAGCGACGTGATCGCGGTGACCTCCGTCGACATCGTCGTCAACATCGCGCCAAAGATGATGGCGAAGACAATGATCGGCAACAGCTGAGTTTCGGCTGCCGACACAAACAGATTGTCGGTCACCAACATCAACGTCAAATTGCGGAAAATCGATCCAATGCTGGGAGCCTCGGCTTGGCCGCTGGGCAATTCGTCAAAGATACTTCCAACCTCGTCCTTGCTCAGTCCAGACAGTTCCGACAAGGAGTCCATCATCTTCTCTTTGGGCGAATCCATTCCCACGCCCGAATATTCGGCTAGCAGTTCTTTGTCGACCGTGCCGATGCCGGGCTGGATGATGTTGACCACCACCAGTCCGATCAACACGGCCAGCACCGTGGTACAAAGGTAGTAGCCAATCGCGGCGGCGCCGGGACGACCGAGCTTTCGCACGTCGCCCATTCCCAAGATGCCACACAGCACCGAGGTGAACACCAAGGGAACGACGATCATTTTCAACAACCGCAGAAAAATCTCGCCCCCTATCTCCAGCGACATCGCCACGTGAGGCAACGTCAATGCCAACGCAATCGCAGCAGCAATCGCCCCACATATCCAGTAGGTTAGCGAGGAGCTGTGGTTGTTTGACTCTGACATACAATCTCCTCGCCGTGTTGGAAAAGTAGTTCAGGCAGCCTGCCTGTTGTCCAAATCGTATCGCTTGCCTCGTGCGTGCACAGGCAGGTTGCCTGCCCGACGAATGAAACTCTGGTCCTTCACAGGCTCACCGAGCGACCTTTCGGGGCGCAAGGTCGTGAAGCCGCCATCGTTTTTTTGACGCGATTGGATCATAATGGGCGCAGGCGAGCGAACTTGGGGCGGTTCGCAATCACCTGACCGTTGCTTTTTTGTTCGGGCATGATGAGTCACTGGATGGCTGACGAAAACCAAAACGCTCCAATCACCAGTGACGATGGGTCTGCGGAAGATCTTGAGTCTACCCAGGACCAACCTGCCGGTGGGCTGGGGTTCGATCATGCGGCGTCGAAGGTCAAAACGTTTCCGCAGGTTCCCGGTGTTTATCTGATGAAGGATACCGCGGGACGCGTGATCTATGTTGGCAAAGCCAAAAACCTTCGCAGTCGCGCTGGCAGCTATTTTCTGAAAGGAGCCGCCGAAGATCAGCGCACCGCTCCCTGGATTCATGAGATCGCTGATATCGATTTTGTGGAGTGCGATAGTGAAGTCGATGCGTTGTTGATGGAATCGCGGTTGATCAAAGACATTCAACCCAAACACAACAAGGAGCAGAAAGACGACAAGACGTTTCCGTACCTGATGATCACCACGCGTGACGAGTTTCCGCGAGTGGAGGTGACGCGCGAGCCGAAAGACAAAGGCGTCAAACTCTACGGACCGTTCGCCAGTGCGGGAGCTTTGCGGGGCGCGATCCAAGTGCTGCAGAAGATCTTCAAGTTCAGGACCTGTGGGCTGGACATCACCGAATCGGACGAGCGTTGGAATTGGTTTCGCCCCTGTCTGCTGGCCAGCATCCATCAGTGCACCGCGCCTTGCAATTTTCGGATCAGCAAGGAAGAGTATCGGCGCGATATCCGAAGGCTGCAGACTTTTCTGGAAGGTGGCAAGAAACGGCTGCTGAAGGAAATGCGCGATGAAATGCAAGCGGCAAGCAAGTCACTTGATTTCGAGCGAGCCGCGGTGCTGCGAGATGAGATCAACATGCTGGAACGATTGGAAGAACGGGGAGAGCTGGATACGCATGCCCAGCCGGAAGTTTTCTATATCGATCCCAACAAAGGACTGGCCGGTCTTCGCAAGGTACTGGAACTGCCGGAGACGCCGCGGGTGATCGAAGGAGTCGACATCGCTCATTTGGGAGGCGGCGAAACGGTTGCCAGTTTGGTGCAGTTCATCGACGGCCTGCCCTTCAAGCCTGGCTATCGTCGGTTTCGCATTCAAGATGTTGACGGCATCGACGATTTTCGCAGCATCTACGAAGTCGTTTCCCGCCGCTTTCGGCGCATGTCGGATGAAAACGAAACGTTCCCCGATATTCTGCTGATCGACGGCGGCAAAGGGCAGCTTGGTGCGGCGATGGCAGCGTTCCGTGACCAGGAGATCGATCCGCCGGTGGTGATCTCGCTGGCCAAACGAGAGGAAGAAATTTTTCGGCCAGACCATTCGGAACCGCTCAGGCTTTCTCGGAGTGCCTACGCGCTGCGTTTACTGCAATACGTGCGAGACGAATCGCATCGGTTTGCTCAACACTATCACCATATTCTGCGGTCCAAGTCGACCTTCCAGCGCTGAACGTTCCATCGTAGCGCGGCGGTCCCTGCTGTCCGTTCATCCCCGCCAATCACCTTTCAACCCGCGCATCAGTTCTTTCAAGTTGCGCGGATTTTGGCCCAAATCGCCTTTTCCGACACGCGATTGGCTCTCCGCTGTGACTTGCGTTCCTTCGGGCACGGTTGTCAGTTGTACACGGATATCATCCGTGAACCGAAAAAGCGGGGTGGTCCGAGTCAGATGCAGCTTCGCGGCTTCCTCGTCAAGTGATTCTGACACCACGGACCATCGCGATTGCTGCTGCGCCCAGTCTTTGATTTTGCTGACGACTTCGTCGCGACCGTGCGGCAAGACGAATGGTCGCAAATCGGGATCGTCCGACTTCGGGTCGAGTTCCGCGAAATTCTCCGTCCAATCTCTCCGCCAGTTGTCGATTCGGGAAAAGATGGCCAACATGATGACGGCAGTGACTGTAAACAGAGTGCCGGCGACCTGCAGGCGGCGTTTTTTCAAGTTCGTCAAGTTTCGATGGTTCGATGAAAGGGAGTCAACGTGGCGGAAAATCGATCGTTATTCGCCGATGAGGAAGAGGATCACCTTGAAAAGGCTCAACCGCTTGCCGCAAGAATGCGCCCCCGCACGCTGGGCGAATACATTGGCCAACAACATATTCTAGGCGACGGCAAGCTGCTTCGGCGGATGATCGAAGCGGGTCGTTTGGGGTCGATCATCTTCTTTGGTCCTCCTGGCACGGGAAAAACGACCCTGGCACGACTGCTGGCTAGCGAAACCGGCAGCCAGCTGCGAACGCTGAGCGCGGTTTCCAGCGGTGTCAAGGATGTTCGCGAGGTGTTGGCTTGGGCGCGTGACCTAGTCGCCACCGGGTGCCCGCGGCCGGTCCTATTCATTGATGAAATTCACCGGTTCAGCAAGAGCCAACAAGACGCGTTGCTGCCGGATGTGGAGGCGGGAATCGTTTCGCTGGTCGGTGCAACAACCAGCAATCCCTATTTTGCGGTCAACGCCGCACTGCTCAGCCGTAGTCGCCTGTTTCAATTGGAACCGCTGGTGCCGGAAGACATTCGAGCACTGTTGGAGCGGGCGATCCAAGATCGAGATCGTGGACTCGGTGATTGCGAGACGGAGGTCGATGAGGAGGCGTTGGCTTATCTTTCCGAAGCGTGTGAGGGTGATGCGCGCCGGGCACTATCGGCGCTGGAAATCGCCGCCCGCAGTTCGAAGCGTGTGACGGGTGAAATCGCCGCCGAAACACTGGGCAACCGGATGGGAGGCTACGATGCCACCGGTGATGACCACTACGACCTGGCAAGCGCGCTGATCAAAAGCATTCGTGGCAGCGACGCCGACGCCGGGATTTATTGGTTGGCCCGAATGTTAGAAGGTGGCGAGGACATTCGGTTTCTCTGCCGACGACTGGTGATCCTGGCCAGTGAGGATATCGGCAACGCGGACCCGCAAGCGCTGCCAATTGCCGTCGCCGCGATGCAGGCGTGTGAATTCGTCGGGCTGCCCGAATGCCAACTCACCCTCAGCCAAACGGTCGCGTATCTGGCACTGGCCCCCAAAAGCAATGCCGCGACCACGGCCATCGGTTCCGCAATCAAGGACGTTCGTGAAAATACGATCGTTCCTGTTCCCAAACATCTTCGTGACGCCCACTACAGCGGTGCGAAAGACCTGGGGCACGGCGAGGGATACAAATATGCCCACAACGCCGAAGATGGAATCGCCGCCCAAGACTACTTGGGAGTCGACCGAACGTATTACCAACCCGTCCCGCGAGGATTCGAGGCCGAACTGCAACAGCGGCTCGAAGAGATACGCCAGCGGTTGAAGGAATGACCGGCGCCGAAAGGGGCAGAGCATTGTTGTAGAATTCGGGCCGGCGAAAGCAAGGCTGGACGAGCTTCATCACAGGGGACACGTTGTTGACCAGTAAAAATTCTCCCAACGACAAAGAGAAGCGTGGCTTGGAGGGTGCCAAGCGAGAAATCTCGTTTGCGGCTCGTGAACAATCCACCTATGTCGATCTTTCCGGGATCGGACTGTCGAGCTTGCCACCGGAACTCTGGCAGTTAACGAGTATCCGAACACTGGTCTTGGCCTGGAATCAACTTTCACGAGTACCCGCGGAGATTGGAAAGCTTGTCGAATTGCAGGATTTGTACCTACACGGGAACAACCTGACGACGCTGCCCAAAGAGATCGGAAAGCTCACCAAGCTTCGGAATCTGATTCTTACCGGAAACAAGCTCAAAACCATCCCCAAAGAGATCGGAAAACTTACCGAGCTGAGAAGTCTGGAGCTGAACGACAACGAACTGCGGTCGCTGCCCGGTGCGTTGCGTGACCTGCCGAACTTGACCGTTCTTATTCTTCACGGCAACCCAAAACTCGGCCTTCCGCCGTCGGTGTTGGGAGATGAATTCCATGCGGATTTCGACAGTGCGCCGCGTGCCAAACCGATTTTGGATTTCTACTTTCGTACTCTCGAACCTGCCGAGCAGCGGCCGCTGAACGAGGGAAAACTGATCCTGGTTGGCCGTGGCGACGTGGGAAAGACTTCGATCGTTCGCAGGCTGGTCGAAAACAAGTTTTCCCGAGACGAAGACACGACCCAGGGAATTCGGATTCGCAAATGGCCGGTGATCGTTGGCAAAAAGAAGGAAGAAATTCGGCTACATGTGTGGGATTTCGGCGGGCAGGAGATCATGCATGCCACTCACCAGTTTTTTTTGACCGACCGCAGCCTCTATCTGCTGGTGCTGGACGGTCGAGCCGATCAGCAGGAAGTCGAGGCCGATTACTGGTTGCGGCTCGTTTCCGGCTTTGCACCGCAGTCGCCGGTGTTGGTGGTGCTGAACAAGATCAAAAAGAACCACTTCGATCTCAATCGAGGCGCGCTGCAACAGAAGTTTCCCCAGGTCAAAGGATTCATCGAAACCGATTGCGACAACCCCAGTGCCGATGGCAAACCGGGGAAAAGCGGATTTGGAATCGACAAACTCAAACGTTCCATCCTGTCCCAAGTCGACAAGCTGAAACCGATCCGCTTACCGTTTCCAGCAAGCTGGTTTGCAATCAAAGAAAGACTTTCCGAAGACAGTGCGGGGAGAAAGAATTTTCTTACCGTGGAAGAGTATCGCAATCTTTGCTCCAAGCTTGGTGAGTCGGATCGCGAAGCCCAAATGAATCTCAGCCATATCTTGCACTGGTTGGGAATCGCGCTGAACTACAGCGATGATCCGCGATTGAATGATCATCATGTGCTGAATCCTCACTGGCTGACGACCGGCATCTACACGTTGCTGAACTCAAAGACACTAGTCGCCAGAAAAGGCGAGTTGCGTTTGAAAGACTTGGCCGTCGAATTGGGGGCTAAGGACTATCCGCAAGACATGCATCTGTTTTTGATCAACCTGATGCGGAAATTTGATTTGTGCTTCGAGTTTGAAGCATCTGGCGTCGGCACGAAAGGAAAAACAAAAACGGCAGGGCGTTACCTGGTTCCCGAATTGCTCGACTTTCAGCAGCCCGATGTGGCGTTGAAATTCGACACGAAAAAGTGTCTCAATTTTCAGTATCTCTATCCGGTACTTCCTCCCGGTCTTGTGCCGCGGTTCATCGTCAGGACCCACGTGCTAAGCGAAACCCATCGCTGGAAAACGGGTGTGATCTTGAGCTTTGAAGGAAACGAGGCTTTGGTGAAAGCCGATCCGCAAGATCACACCGTCCGAGTGTTGATCGCCGGGCCGGTGAAAGGTCGGCGACGTATGTTGGCGATGATTCGTCAGGAATTTGATGCGATTCACGGTGATATTCCGAATTTGAAGCCAGACGAATTGGTTTCCTTTCCCGAACATCCCACGTTGACCGTGCCCTATACCGATCTGGAGGTGATGTATCGCAACGATCCTGAAACGCCGGTGGTGAAAGTTTTTGAAGGCCAAATGATCACGCGTACGGCGCGTCAGCTGCTGGAAGGTGTCGAGTTTGGTCTCCGTGATAGCGATCCTCACGGTCCGACTGATTCACGAAGCGGGCAGCGCAGCCGCGTTGGCAAGTTTGCACCCGAGCCGCTTCGTGTTTTTTATAGTTACGCTCATGTCGACGCGCGACCGAGAGCCAAACTGGCCAAACACCTGGCACCCCTGGAACGTATCGGATTGATCAAGTCTTGGTACGACAACGAAATTCTACCGGGCGCCCAGTGGGAACAAGAGATCGCCGACCGTCTGGACGAAACTGACCTGGTCTTGTTGTTGATCAGCCCCGACTTTGTGGCATCCAAGTACTGCTACGAAGTCGAACTGAAAAGGGCGATGGAGCGGCGGGCGAAGAAAAAGACCGAAGTGCTGGCAATCATCATTCGAAAAACAAATGCTTGGGAAAAATTGCCGGCAGGCGAAATGACATTGGGCGACCTGAATGCGCTTCCCACTTCCGGCAAACCCATCCCCTCCTGGAAGCCGCAGGATGTCGGTTGGGCCAACGTCGCCGAAGGAGTGCAAAAGGCCGCCGAAGCGCTTCTGCAACAGCGTGGCTAAACCATCAACCAGACTGGCTGATGCATCGGTCGATGAAGCGAAAAACACGTCGCGGACTGACGATTCCTAGCGGCTTGCCGTCGGCGTCGATGACTGGCACGTGGCGGTGCCCGGCGATCGCGATGGCGGCCACCGCTGCACCCACCGGGTCACTTTCATAGACCACCGTTGGATGGGGAGTCATCACCTGGCCGATGGAAACGTCTTCCCATTTCGGAAATTGCTCCGCCACTCTCTCCAGAAAATCTCGCTCCGTGAAAATACCAACCAATTTTTCTGCCTCGACCACCATCAGGCTCGACACTTGACGGTCGTGTAAAATTCGGATCGCCTCGCGGACCGGAGTATCGACGCCGACGCGCACATCCGGCGTCAGCTCGATGACGGTCACTGGATCTTCGGCCAGTGCCCGCGCCACCTCGCTTTCATATTCCGTCGGTTCAAAATTGCTGAGCGGATCCTCGAAAGCATCCAAAGCGTTTTGGGTTTCATTCACAACTAGGCTCCCTCTCGTTGAGTCATCCAAGGAGTGCTACCAAGGCGCTGAACCACGACTTGCTGCGAGTAATAATCACAAACGTACTCGGCGACTCCCCGTTGGCCAGTGATTCCCACCAGGTCGCCGCCATCATCGGTCACACAAACGAAGCGCGCGCCCGTTTCTTGAATGGAATCCCAGACGTGTGCAATCGGGTCACTTTGCTTGACAGAAACAAAATTCGATTCCGCAAAATCACCGACCGTACAATCATCCAAAGATGCACCCTGCAGTACCGCGTTGATCAACGACTGTTCGGTGAAAATGGCGACGGGTGGGCCCGCCGGCTTGACTTCGAAATCGACCACAACGGCGCATCCCAAAGAGTGGTTTCGCATCGTCGCGACCGCGGCGCGAATCACCGTCTCGGGACGAACAACAATCACATCTCTCAGTTCCAGCTCACTGACCGGTTCGGATTCGATATCTGCGCGGAATCCCATCACTGCACCTTTTCGTGTCTGTTCGAGGCAACAAATGGGAACCAACGCATATTTCGCGCCAGTTGAAAGGTAAAACGTTGAAATCGTTCGATGTGTCCGAAAGGGCTCCCGTTTTCACCCTATTTGACGGTTGTTGCCTTTTCGTTTGTGCACTATCGCACACAAAGTCGTTCAGGAGTCGATGTGTGCAAATAGTTTGCGCGTGGTTGCGCGATTTTTATGCAGAACCGGAATTGTCGGCCAGTTCTCCGAACTGGCTCCCCCGGCCGACTTGCCAGTTCAGAAAACTCCGCTGTGTCAGGCACAGAGAAAAACAATCGCCTGAGCAGCGATAATCCGTAGCACCATCGTCAGTGGATAAACCGCGGCGTAAGCGGTGGTCGCAGCTTCTGAATCAGCCTGCGAGTTGGCGAACGCCAGTGCCGGAGGATCGGTCATGCTGCCGGCGATCACACCGCAGATGGTCAAGTAGTTTTGTTTTCCGTATCGCCGAGCGACGATTCCGGTGGTCAGCAGCGGGATCATGGTGATCGTGATTCCCGCTGCCATCCACTTGGCACCGTCGATACTCATCGCTGCATCAAAGAAATTCTGTCCGGCTCCCAAACCTGCGCAAGCCAGAAACAGAATGATGCCCAGATCGCGCATTGCATGATTGGCTGAACGGGGAACGTACCACACCAACCGGCCAATGCTGCCGATCAGACTGCAGACAATCGCGGCGATCAACGGTCCGCCGGCAAGTCCCAGTCGAATCGGAAAGGGAACGCCCGGCAGATAAAAGGGGATCATTCCCACCACGACTCCAACCGCGATGCCCGCAAACAGCGGAGAAAAATGGGTCTCCCGTAGCGACTTGGCCGAATTGCCCAAGAATTGTGTGACTTGATCGAGCGAACCTTTGTCACCGACAACCTGAACGACGTCTCCAAAGTGCAATCGACTTCGGCCGCGGGGAGTCATTTCAATTCCGGACCGATCAATTCGTGTGATCGTGGCGTTGAAAATTTTATCGAGTGAAAGTTCACGAAGTGTTTGGTTCAAAGCGCGTGATTCGGTCACCAATATCCGGCGAAACTCCGCGTCGCCCGAAGAATGCATCAGATCCAAGTCGCTAGGCCGGCCGATCAAGGGGGTGAATCGGTCCAAGCCACTGGCTGGCCCGACAACCTGCACCACGTCGCCTTCATGAACCTCCGTCTCCTCATTGGCGGCATGCACGATCTCTTCGCCGGCGCGTTGGATTCGTGACAATCGTACGCCCGTTTCTTCGATTCCCGGAATCTGCCCAAAAGGGATCGATCCCAGGTGAACGTTATCCACCGCGACGCAGCGACGTTCGATCGGTTCGTGATCGTTGCGTTCGAGGTCACGCAACGCGTCGGCTTCGGCAGCGACGTTCACTCGAAATAGCCGGCGGATCGCCATCATCGAAGCGATGATCCCGATGATTCCACCAGGATAGGCAACGGCATAGGCGGAGGTGAGTGTTTCGATATCCAGGTGCAGTTCGCTTTCGTCCAACATCAAGGCCGATTGCTGCGCGGCGCCAAGCGAAGGGGTGTTGGTGGTCGCTCCGCTGAACAAGCCCGCCGCCGACAAAGTCGAAAGGTCCAACGCCATCATCAGCCCGATCACCAGCGCGACGCCTTGCAAGACGATTGCCAGCGCCATGGCGTTCAACAGCAACCCCTGTTTTTTCCATAGATGAACGATTCCGGGCCCAAGCTGCAGTCCGATCGTGAACACAAACAGAATCAACCCGAACTCTTTGGCGAATTCGGCGATTTCGTGATCGACCGATGCCCCAAAGTGTCCGAACAAGATTCCCGTGAACAAAACGCCCGCGGGACCGAGACCGATTCCGCGAATCCGAATGTTCCCCAGCAGCAGCCCAGAAAAGGCAACCGAGACGATGATCAGAATCGCAAGAGGGATCGGTGCCAAGGAATCGGTCAAAGGATGGTTCGAGATCCGGGCGTCACTGGCGGCTCGAAATGGCACGAGCCCTGCGCCGAGGCAGTATTCCAGCGAAGCAACCCCCCTCTCGCAAGACCGTGGCTTGGGCAGAAGCAGCAAGCAGGCGAAACCGCCCCCACAAGCATCGTTAGGTAATGCGCGACCATCACCCTTGAGGTGGAATTGAGCGGGAAGGAGGTCCCTAGATGGCTCGACGCCGATTCCGGTGAGTGAATGTGAAAATTCGGATTCACCACAACGCCCCAGCATGTCGTGGCCCCGTACAATGCCGATCACAGCCGGCGGCAGGATGAAACGCCTGCAACTTTGATTTTTGAGTCACCAAGGTACGCGGGGAAGGAGAACGTTTCATGAATCACTACGACATCACCCGATCGATCGTTCGCCAAGTCAGCTTCTCGGTGGTCTTGATCGGCGCGTTTGCCGCCGCCGACATGTGTCGGGCCGAGACGATCGTTGCTGATATTGCCTTGGTGAATGGGCAGATCATCGACGGCAGCGGCCAGGCAGCTCGGAAAGGAGACGTCGCCATTCGCGACGGCAAGATCGTGCTAGTCGACCAGGATGATTCGCTGCAAGCCGATTGGTCGATCGATTGTTCAGGACTGATCGTTTGTCCGGGATTCATTGATCTGCATAACCATTCCGACGGCGAAATCGAGAATTCAGAAACCCGAGCGGCGATCAACTACGTCACCCAGGGCTGCACGACCATGGTTACTGGAAATTGTGGCAGCGGTCCGGTCGACGTTGGCGAGTACTACGACACGATCGACAAGCTAGGCGCCGGCACCAACATCGCTCATCTGATTCCCCAAGGATCGCTGCGCCGCCGCGTTTTGGATTCCGAGCGAGTTGAACCGACCGAAGATCAGCTCAGCGAAATGCGATCGCTTACGAAATCCGGCATGCAACAGGGTGCTTGGGGAATGTCAAGCGGATTGATCTACGTCCCCAGTTCCTTTGCATCGACCGAGGAGCTAGCAGAATTGGCGAAGGTGGTTGCCAGCCACGGCGGTATCTACGCCAGCCATATTCGCGGCGAAGGAACGATGTTGTTGGACTCGGTCACCGAAGCGCTTCAGATCGGACGCGAGTCGGGCGCCGCGGTACACATTTCTCACTTCAAGTCGACCGGCCGCGATGCCTGGGGATTGGTCCGCGAAGCGGCAAGGATGATCGCTGACCAGCGAGATGCCGGGCGGAAGATCACTGCCGACCAATATCCCTACATCGCGTCGAGCACTTCGTTGGCGGCGACGGTGTTGCCCAGTTGGGCTCGTGAAGGGGGTGGCAAGCAGATGATTGACCGCTTGGAAAACGAACGTGAAAAGATGGACGGCCTGATCGGCGATAGAATTTCCAAAGCGGATGACGGAAAAGCAATCCGTATTGCGTCGTACAAACGAAACGCCGGCTGGATCGGAAAGAGTTTGGCGGCGATCGCTGCGGAGGAGGAAAAGCCGGTTGTCGAAATCGCCAAACAGATTCTGCGCGGCGGCGGTGCCAGCATTGTCAAGTTCAGCATGGCCGAGGCGGATGTCCGTCACATCATGGCGATCGACTGGGTCGCCACCGCCTCGGATGGCGGTGCTAAACTTCCGGGCGCCACCCGGCCGCACCCGCGCAACTACGGAACGTTTCCTCGTAAGATCGGCTACTACGCCATCGCCGAGAAAGTGATTCCGATCGAGCATGCGATTCGAAGCATGACCGGATTGCCGGCCGAAATTCTGTCGATGAAGGATCGCGGATTGATTCGCGATTCGATGGCCGCCGATATCGTCGTTTTTGATCCCGAAACGGTTCGCGATACAGCAACTTTTGACGATCCGCACCAACATGCGATTGGAATTCAATACGTATTTGTTGGGGGAACACCGACACTGGTGCGAGGCAGGCCGACCGGAGCACTACCGGGACGGGCGCTGCGGTTCGAAGGGCTTTCCGAAACTCAGCCAAACCAAGTCCAGTAGCTCAGGCTGTCTGGCGCGAGGGCACTGCCACGGCCGTGACTCAGACGCCGCCAGTGATGGTAAGATACCGTCTCGACGAGAATTCCCGCGCCAAAACCGCGCCCCGGTTGCTCCGGATTGGTGCCCACAACGCGGGAAACTTCCGTTTAGCCCCCCTACAAAACGATTCAAGACGAACGGAATGGAAATTTCGGGAGAAAGAACATGAGTGACGAAGATACCAAGGAAGAAGCAACCACCGACGAGTCCAACGAAGACGCCGAATCGTCATCGCAGCAAGAAAGCAAATCGGCCAAGCTAAACCGAATTCTGCTGGTTCCCTATCCGAAATTCATCTTCATGTACCCGACGCTGATCATCTCGATCATTGCGGCGGTCGTGTTGTCTTTTGTCGACCAGAGCGTGAATCCGGCCACGCTGAAGACTCCCGTGGTGATGACCGGCCTGTTTCTGGTGGTGATGATGGCCAACATGTTCATCATCGTGTTTGACTTTCCACGTGCCACTTCGTTGACGTTAGTTTTCGTCATCACCACGATCGGGCTCGGTTTATGGTTGCTGAATAAAGTTGGCATGATGCCGGCAACCGACGGGATCTTTTCGAAACTGCATCCGGCCGCCAACGCCACTTTTTTCTACTGCATTTCAGCGGCGATGTTGGCGATGTATGGGGCGATTTTCATCAGCGTTAAATTCAACTATTGGGAACTTCGCAACAACGAACTGTTGCATCACCACGGTTTTCTGAGCGACCTGAAACGGTATCCTGCGCCGAACTTGCGAGTCGACAAGGAAATCAATGATGTCTTTGAATTTCTGCTGCTGGGAGCGGGCCGGCTGATTCTTCACCCCAGTACGGAAAAAAGGGCGATCGTGCTGGACAACATCCTGTTCGTGGGCAGCAAGGAAAAAGAGTTGACGAAGATGCTGGGATCGATCAAGGTTCAAATTGGTGGCGATTCGGGCGTCCGTTGAAATTGACACTTTGCCGATTTTTGCATGACCACCAGTCAGCAGATCAATCCGTACCAGCCGCCGGAAACCGTTTCCGGCGGGCCGGACCCCAGTGAATCGATCGCCGTCACGTTCGTATTTAGCCAAAGTCTTTATCGGCATGCCGAGGCCAGGTACCTGTTGCACTGGCATCCGCATCGCCTGCTGTTCGCCTCGTTGCTGATGATCGCCGGCTGCGTCGCGGTGATGAATGTCTCGTACAACCACAGCCTGCTCTCCTTCTTGACCGTGATTTTGTGCCTGATGATGGGCACCTCCGCGATTTACACGGCGCTGGTGCACAAGACCAAAAAACGCCTTCGCCGCCGGATGCGCGGGCTTGGATTGATGGCCGGACGACCGATGACGCTGCAAAGTGATCCCGATCGAATCACGCTCAGTTTGGGGAGTGAAAACCACGATTGGCCAAACCAGCAGGTGAGATCTTATCGAACTGCCCGTGGACTGCTGGTCTGCCTGGAACCGCTGCTGTTCGTTTTCGTTCCCGAAAAAAGCAACTTTCCGCTGCACAATTTCAAACGTTTTGCGGAGGTGCTGAAATCTCGGCTGCCGTCAGACGATTTACCACGGAACGAAAATTGAGTGTCGGCGTGCTCTCCGAGCTCGCATCGTAAAAGTCAGCTCTCCGAACGGCCGTCCGAAAGCCGACGATCGAGACGGTGATTTCTCGCACTGGCGGCGGTCGGTAAGTTAAACTCTGAAGCAAACAACACGCCAAAATTGCCTGCTACGGCAACCTCCTTTTTCGTTGGTTGCCAGGGAGTATTTCAGCATGTGGAAAACATCGCTCACTTTCGCTGTCCTGTTGATCTTGTCGCCGATCGCTTCGGCGCAGGAAGTTCCCGAATTCAAGTGGCGACCTGTCGAGATCGATACGATCAAAATCGGTTACGGGCTGCAGATGGCCGACGTCAACGGGGACGGCAAGACCGATATCGTGCTGGCCGACAAGAGTACGATTCAGTGGTACGAAAATCCAAACTGGACCAAGCACATCATCGCCGCCGACTTGACTCAGCGCGACAACGTCTGCGTGACGGCGCGTGACATCGACGGAGATGGAAAGTGCGAGATCGCCGCGGGTGGGCAATGGAACTATCGCGAAAGCATCAAAGACGGCGCGGTATTCTACCTGGATCCGCCTGAGGACCGAACCAGTCGCTGGACTCCCATCGAATTGCATCACGAACCGAGCATTCATCGAATGCATTGGGTCAAAAGTGGGGCAGATCAGTACAAGTTAGTCGTCAAGCCGTTGCGGGGCCGCGGCAGTGTCGACGGAGAAGGAGCCGGCCTGCGAGTGCTCCAGTACACCAGGCCCGCCAACCCTCAAAACGATTGGAAGTACGACGTCGTTTGTGACTTCATGCACCTCTCTCACAATTTTCACCCGGTCAACTGGGACGACGACGCGGAGGAGGAACTGATCATCGCCGGCAAAGAAGGAGTTTGGCATTTCGATAGCCGCGGCGACGGCCAAAAGTGGACCGCGACCCAACTGACCGATCACTTTGCTGGCGAAATCCGCGACGGACGCTTGCCCAACGGCAAACGTTTTATCGTGACGGTCGAACCGATGCACGGTTCCAAATCAGCGGTCTACGTCGAACCCGAAAAGAAGGGCGACCGCTGGCAGTTGGTGAAGGTGTTGAGCGAAACGTTGAAAGACGGTCATGCGATCGCCGTCGCCGATTACCTGGGCGTCGGTTCGGACCAGATCGTGGTCGGCTGGCGAGCGATGAACGATCCAGGAGTCCCCGGCATCAAGTTTTTCGCACCGCTGGACGACGCCGGCAGCCAATGGCGCGAAACCAGTGTCTCTGCTGAAAAAGTCGCCGTGGAAGACATCAAGGCGGCCGACTTGAACGGAGACGGCAAAGTCGACGTCGTCGCGGCAGCTCGCCAAACGAAAAACCTGGTGATCTTTTTCAACGAGTCATGAACGTCGGCGATTTTTCCAAAATCGCATCGCACATACACAAACTCACTCTCCCCCCCCCCGAACCTCACTCTCCCTCCGGGCCCTCCGGGAGAGTCGGCCTCTCAGGGCCGGAGAGGGCCGAGCTATCGAAAGCTCCCCAACCCTACATTTCTCAACCCACTCTCCATTCCACCTACTTCTTCACGATCGGCTTTTCTTTCTTCCCGTCTCGGAGGTACGGCTCACGAACCTGTTCTCCCACAGCCGGTTTGAACTCGCGGACCCAAATGTTGCGGAAGCGAACCGGGTTGCCGTGATCCTGGATCGAAATCGGTCCTTGGGGAGCATGCGCGCGGTATTCTGGCGGACGGTTGTACGGCGTATCTCCCTTCAATTCGAAATGGTTCAGGATCAGCACGCCGTTATGGACCGCGGTGATGTAGGCGGGTGATTTCAAGCTGCCGTCGTCGGCAAAACGGGGCGCGGTCCAATAGATGTCATACGTATTCCATTGGCCCGGCGGCCGCATCGCGTTGACTGCCGGCGGAGTCTGTTTGTAGATCGCGCCGGCCTGGCCGTCGTGGTACGTTTCGTTTTCGTACGAATCGAGCACCTGGATCTCGTACTTGTCCATCAGAAAGATACCGCTGTTGCCGCGGCCTTGACCTTTGCCTTTGACCGGCAGCGGCGCGGACCATTCGACGTGCACCTGGCAATCCCCAAACTCCTCTTTGGAAACAATCTTCCCTTTTCCACTAAAAGCCAAGCCATCCTTCACCGGCCAATTTTCGCCATTGTTCCATTTCGACAAGTCGGTGCCGTCAAACAGAATGATCGCATCGGAGGGAGCGTCCGAATCGGCTTCACCCGGTTGGATGATCGCCGGAGGCTGCCACTTGATGCCATTGAGATACTCCTCGGCGTGAACCGGGCAAGTTTGAATCGTCAAAACCGCCGCCGCCGCCGCGACCATCAACCTACCAACCGACATGGTGAACTACCCTCGTCTATTCGAAAACGTACCAACAAACCTGAGCTCGCGACCGAGCACCATCACCGGGGGAGTATGATCACCGGCAGTAGGCGAATCAACTACGGAAGGCTGTAGGCATCCCAGTAGGCCGACTTGTCCCCAAGTCGGCAAAGGGTACAGGCACGCTACCCTGGGATTCAAAGCCCGAAGGGCTGACACAACATCTGCGGGGGTAGCCTGTGACAGCCCTTCGGGCTTCTTTGCTTAGCAAAGCCGGATGCTCTCAAAGAGCTGGGCTTTGGCCCGAAGAACAAATCCTGGTCGCTTCACCGATTTCCATGGCCGGACAGTTTTATCCAACTATCGCGACCACATCCGCCAGCAAATACAGGATCGCCGACTTGGGACAAGCCGGCCTACGTTGGACATCGCCCAAAAACTATCATTTACGCCGCAGCCAACCGACTGCTGCGACGCCGGCGAGATTGATTGCCATCAACGCGGAAATCAGGTTGGGCAAAACGGGACGTCCGTAGGTTTTCAATGAGTCGGTGTACGTTGGTGCAACGACTGTCAACAACACGATTGTCCAGAACGCGAGCGCGGCGACCAGCGAATTTTTGCGAGCATCTGGCCAACTGTTTTCACTTGCCGCCGGCGCGGTGTGCCATTGGACGTACCACATCAGGGCGATGGCCGCTGTCACCAGCGCCAGGCATTCCCTGGGATCCCAACGCCAGAAACTGCCCCAGGCGACCATTGCCCAGACGCCACCCAATGCGATTCCGCTTGTGTAAAGCAAAATCGATCCCAACAAAATCCACTTTCCCCAACTTGCGATCCCGCTTTTCCGTGAACGGTCTTCTGCAGATGGATGCAAACAGGCAGCAACCACGTGTATTTGTGAAAGGACCCACGCGGACAACATGCCAATCAAACCTGTCATCAAACCGAAAACGTGCACCATCAGTAAAAACCGCATCTCGGCACTGACAGGCGGCAAGGAAGAATCCGCGTCGTCGGCTCCGGCGGATGCGGGCTGGTTTTTGGTCTGAAAATCAACCGCGACTTCCGCCCACAACTCGGTTTGCGACCCAAGCAGCAGCACTAGGAAGGTGACCGATGCGGCGGTCGCCATCGCCAAACGGGGACGCCGGCGGGATGGCACCGCGTTGATGGTGCCGATGTTTGGTCGAAGGCGGCGAAGCCTTTCCAAGACCGATTCGCATTCAGTCCGATCGGGCGATTGTGACAACATTCGACCGAGCACTCCGCGAAGCACCGGATCAAGTTCGTCATCGTGATACAACTTTCCAAGCTTAGACATTTCGCGTTCCTCCGATCAAAGGTGATTCACTGCCTAGCGCATCGCGCAACTTGTTGCGTGCCTTGTAAAGCGCCGTTGAGACGGCGCCCGGATCGACGTCAAGGTCCTCGGCGATCTGCTTGTTGGTCAGTCCCTCGAAATACCGCAGCACGAAACATCGGCATTCCTGATCGCTGAGCCCTGCAAGTGCGTTTTGCAATCGTCGCATCTGCTCATCAACTTCCGCTTGCTGGACTGGCAGTGGCGAAGTCGCCGAGAGATCTTGTTCGTCGAGCGGTTCGGCTTGATGACGCCGGCGCAGCCGGTCGATCGCCCGCAGCGTCGCCATCCTGCGAAGAAGTGGCGCATCCGGAATGCTTCCTTGACGCTGGGAGATCCGAAAAGCCTCCAGCATCACATCCTGAGTCACATCCTCCGCGTCGGACGCGTCATGCAGCACTCGGTAGGCGGCTCGAAATAGCCGCTCACCATGCTCCGAAACGATTTCCTCCCAGGTCACTGCGTCCAATTCTCCGTCGTTCCCAGCCGTCGATTTGATTCACGTCAACAAGAAATCGTGCTGGGGCGGCGAAATGTCACCAGGAAATTCACGGGATTTTTCTTTGGGATCCTGCTTGGTGGCTTCGTGCCTTTGTGTGAGCTTTCCCGAGCGCACCCCAAATACCTCACACAAAGGCACAAAGTCACCAAGGGGAGAAGGGGAGTTCGAGCCGAAATCGCGGTGGGAGCCTGTTCCCACCATCCAAAACCGCGGCGACTGCGGCTAGGATGGTGGGCGGGTCGACATGAGCCGGCCCCACTAGCCCACCTTTCCGTATCGCGACGGAAAACCTGCCTCGCCGATTGCTTACCTACCCGCAAGGATCATTGATGCAAAACCCAGCCGAAAAGATGAATGCCGACTGCGACCGCAACCAGAAAGACTGCCCCTCCAATACCAACCGTCGCAAATTTCTTCAATCGGGCACCGCACTCACGGCGGGTGTCGCATCAGGGTTGGCGGCCAGGCCGGTTCGCGCTGCCGAGCCTCAAGACGATTCCAGGGACCTGGTGCGTATCGGATTGGTCGGCTGCGGCGGTCGCGGTGGCGGGGCGATCAACGACACTTTGACTGCCAACGACTACATCAAGGTGGTTGCCCTTGCCGATTTGGACGGCGGAAAACTGCCGGCGCTGCGAAAGCCGATTTCCGAGCGATATGGCGACAAGGTGGATGTGAAAGATGGCAAGATGCACGCCGGGATCGACGCCTACAAGAAAGTGCTGGATGACCCCGAAGTCGATTTGGTGCTGTTTGCCACTCCACCCGGATTTCGGCCGCAGTATGTCTTGGACGCGGTCGAGGCGGGCAAACATGTTTTTGCCGAAAAACCAACCTGCGTGGATCCGGCCGGCTACAAAACTTGCTTGAAGGCTCATGAGAAGGCGATCGCCAACGGAACTGCGATTGTCACGGGGACTCAGTACCGACGGCAAACCAACTACATCGAAGCGATTCGCTTGATTCATGACGGTGCCATCGGCGACATCATCGGCGCCACGGGCAGGTACTGTGCCAACGGAATCTGGTATCGCACTCGCAAGGATGGCATGAGCGACACGGAATATCAGATCTTCAACTGGATGCACTTCGTCTGGCTTTCCGGTGACCAGATTGCCGAACAGGCGGTGCACAACATCGACACGTTGAATTGGATCATGGGAGGACCACCCGAATCGGCCTACGGCAGCGGCGGCCGATTCACTCGCCCCGACGACAGTGAAATGTGGGACAACGTCGCGGTCGACTACGTCTATCCCGGCAACCGGCTGCTGTCGTTCATGTGCCGTCAGATTCCCGGTACACAAGGGGACAACTCCAACACGATTTACGGCACCGAAGGAACGGCGACGATCTACGGCGGCAACCGTGGCGCCAGCATCGTCGGCAAATCGGGTGCCGAAACATGGTCGATGAAAGGAAACATCGGCGCGGCCTACAAACAGGAACACAAAGACCTTGTCGATTCCATCCGCAACGGCGAGCCGATTGTGGAACTGAAGGATACCGCCGACAGTTCGTTGACCGCCGTGTTGGGCCGGATGGCCGCCTACACCGGCCAGAAAGTGACTTGGGACTTCGTTACCCAGGAATCGAAGTTGGATCTGTTCCCGAAAGACTTTGACATCAAGGCCGACCGACCCGAAGTAGGATTCGCCGTGCCCGGAAAAACCAAGCTGACTTGATCGTCGGCGATTTTTCCGAAATCGCTACGTGCCTGCCTTCAACTTGTGGCTGGCAGGCATTTTGGCGCCGGCGGCAATTCATTGTAGGCCGACTTGTCCCCAAGTCGGCGAGTACAGGATCGCCGACTTGGGGACAAGTCGGCCTACTGCGGAATTTGAAGACACGCACTTACGATAGCGAAACTCGCCAAGGTTTTCGGCCGCGTCGTGAATTGCCGAAAGTCTTGGCGACGATTGAGGCGTCAATAAGGAAAAGCTCCGACAAGTCGGAGCACTCCAAACTAGGACGTCTTGATTCCGATGTTGATATAGGCGTGAACGTGCGGGGCTCCTCGGAAGTGCCATGCGAACGATGGACCTTCGATACGCCATATATCCCAAATCTGGTCCTTCTTGAGGTCGCCTTCGCGATAGAACGCCATACGAAGCTGGTCGAGACCTCCGCCTCGTTTCAAGATCTCCATCGCTTCGTCCACATCCTCCTTGCGGTAAGGTGCTAGGATCACGCGCAGCGTTTCTTCCACCAATTCCTTCTGGTCGTCGCTGAGACTGCCGACGCGAACACCGGGAAAATGTCCGCCCTCTCCCTGAAGCAGCACATCGGATTCCTTGGGAGCTTTGTCGACCAGCGCAAGTTTTGCTTGCGGTGCATCCAAAGCCCGGAATACTTCGTTCGCCTTCTTGGTCTGGTAGTGGAACAGGTTGTGTTTCGGGTCGGCTTCAGCATGGCCGTAGATCAGTGGGCCGCCAAAAGCGCGGTTGGCCACGCTGTTGCCGTCGGCCCGGAGCGTCAAGTGGCGTCCCGTCAGTTCCCATTGGAAATCCCCGCTGCCGGGTTTGCCGAAAATGGCGCAGCTATAGGCGTCAATCCCCGCGGCATCATCTTCCATCTGCTGAAGCAACCGCTCGTAACCATCTTCGGTTGTCACTTCACGAACGATTTCCAGCACGTTGGTTCGTTGTTTTTCGGTAAAGATCTCGCCGATGGTCGGCTTCACGACGTGCCAATTGGCGCTGATCTTTTTTCGCAGCTTGTGATCGAACGGCAAGCACAAGACTTTTTGTTGGGCATCGGTGAGCGACTGGTACAAACGGCCAACCGCGGTTTCCGCAGCACTGCTTGACGTCGGTGACGCACCCGCCACGTGCGCAAAGGCTGGTACGGCGCCAGCTGCCAGGGCCGTTGTGCCAAGTTGTTTGATGAAACTTCGGCGATTTTCCGTTTTCGGTTGTCGCTTCCCATCAAGGCGTTTCGTTTTGTGAGATTGCATGAGATTGTCTCCGCGGGATAGAGGAAGGCCGAACCGACGGGCCACCGATTTCGCTCCCTAGCATACCGTAAATCGGTGAGAAGTTGGCTGGCGGCGCGAGCTGCACGGGCAAGGAAATCAGCGGGCTGAAAGGATGATACAATCACGCCGGATCGGCGGTCCCGTTCGACCCGTTTTATCGCTCACCGCTGCGCGACGAGGCCATCATGACAAAGCATCGAATCTATACCACGAGCTTCGCAAGCGTTTATCCCCACTATGTCGCAAAGGCAGAGAAAAAGGGGCGTACGAAAGCCGAGGTGGACAAGATCATTTGTTGGCTAACAGGCTATCGTCCGGCTGAACTGAAAAAACAGCTGAAAAACGAAACCGACTTTGAAACCTTCTTTTCAGAAGCTCCCGATCTGAATCCATCACGGACACTGATCAAGGGTGTCGTTTGCGGCGTCCGCGTGGAAGAAGTTGAAGAACCAACGATGCGAGAAATTCGCTATCTAGACAAATTGGTCGATGAGTTGGCAAAGGGAAAAACAATGGACAAGATTTTGCGGAAGCCGGATGCATGACGGACAGCATGGGTAGTGCGGAATTCAGGTCGACCGATCGGGAGAGAATGTCCACGCTGCGGCACTCCGCGGCACTAACTGATGATGAGCTTTTTTGTGTCTTCTTGCGTTTTTTGTGGCAAATGTCTGATGGAGTATGATCTGCGAAACAGGTTGGCCACAAAAAACGCAAGAAGACACAAAAAGGATGTCGCCAGCGTCTTCGTGTGCGAAGAGACTACTTCTTGTCTGGATCTCGGATCGAAACGGTTCGGTTCGGTTCGATGTATCGGACGCCGTCTGATTTCTTCAAACCGTCGATTTTTGCGCGATTGAAATCGGCTGTTGCGATCATTACTAGGTACTTGCCGGGTTTGTAGTCTTCCCGGATCTTCAATCCGATTTCCAAAGAAGCCTTTTTCACTTGTTCCAGCTGATTCGCTTCATATCCGACCAGGTATTGCTGAACTTTCACAGCCCGGATTTCGCCAGTGACTTTGCAAACGATTCGATCGCGATCGAGCCGCTGGAGGCTGCCGTCAAGTTCGACCAATTCGTCCAGGTGCGATGAAACTTTGTCAGCATTGCGAGCCGACGAAAGGTCCAAGTGAATCAACAGTCCTCGTGATTTGATCACATAAGGAAACGGTTGCGACGCGCGGGGTCCGGATGGTTTGTCAAGGAATCCCTTGATTTTGACTTCGATCTGATCAAAACCAGTTTCCTGCGCGGGCGCAGTCGCGGCCATGGTTCCCATCATCACGATCAGGCAGATCAAAACGGGTCGAATCATTGCTCCATCTCCAGATGATGATAGGGGTTGGCCTTCTACTGATATCATTCGCTTGCCGCGGGAGTGCGTCAAGAAAAAACGCCGAGCGAGATGCTCGGCGTGTCGATCTATTCCGATCAAGCGATCTGGGCAATTGCCATCATTGTCCCAATTCGTCGTACGCTTCTTTGCGACTTTGGCCGATCCCAGTTGCGTTGATCGTCAATTCATCGCTGCGGACAGCATTGCAGAACCACGAGAACGGGGGCGGATCGTCGATCGCCGGCCGGTAGTAAACCCGGTAGTACGACACGTCGCCGATTGTGCTCTTGGTTAGCAGAAAATCAAACGGGAAATCAGGATAATCCTCGCGGTAGACCCATCCGTCGTGTCCGTCGGGCGACGTTGCTTCTTCCAGCAAATTCAGCTTGCTCTGAAACGCCAGGTCGGACAGATGGTACATCGCCGAACCGGTTGTTCCGTTGATCGCAAAGGAACCGGCAAGGTCACCGTTGACTCCGGTGTAGATGAACGGTCCGATCGGTGGCGGAACGGTGCCACCGTCGGCCAGGAAAGAAATATCCAGCGTGGCACCGGTGGCGCACTTGCCGGTCAGCGATCCCAGGGGACGGGCCTTATCGAGAATCAGTTGCTTGATCTCGTCGGGCAGCTTGGTCGATAGCGCCGGCGATCCCCAAGCCAGCGCGATCGCGCCCGAAACATGGGGCGTCGCCATCGAAGTTCCGGCAAAGGCGGAGTAACCGTCTTGAGTACCGTCGCTGGTATCCAGATTCTTCGGAATCGTGCTCAGAATGTCGTCCTCACGATCCCCCTCCAGCGTTCCGCCAGGGGCAGCCAGGTCGACCGATTCCTTGCCAAAGTTGCTGAACCACGAAATCTCCTCGCGGCGATTGATCGAAGCGACCGAAATGACGTTGTCGTTGTCATAGCTGGCGGGAAAGGAAGGATTGGCATCGTTGTCGTTGGTTTCGTTTCCGGCCGCGGCGACAAACAGGATGCCGGCGTCTTCGGCGCGGCCAATCGCTTCTTCCAAAGCGGTGGAAAACCCGCCGCCGCCCCAACTATTGCTCAGCACCCGGATGTTGACGCCGTTTTGCTTTTGTTTGACGGCGTAATCGATACAGCGAATCGCGTCGTCGGTGAAACCGGAACCGCCAGCTTCCAGGAACTTCAGCGCCATGATCTTGACTTTCCAGTTCACACCGGCGACGCCAAGCGAGTTGTTTCCGATGGCGCCGATGGTGCCGGCGCAGTGCGTGCCGTGAGAATTATCGTCCATTGGGTCCCCTGAACCGGCACCTCCTGAAAATCGGGCGCCGAAGATATCGTCGGCGATTCCGTTGCCGTCGTTGTCCATCCCGTCATCGGGGATCTCGCCGGGATTGGTCCACATGTTGGCGACCAGGTCCTCGTGGGTGTAGTCGACACCACTGTCGATCACGCCGATGACGATATCGGTGCTGGTGTGGTCGGCCCAGGCTTCAGGTGCCTTGATGTTCACCATTCCCCAGAGCTTGTTGAACATCGGATCATTGGGTTGGACACCTGCCGCTGCCGGTGTGACGTCGGTATGAACCAAACCGGCGGGAGCGGGCCGAGGCGGGCCGGCCGGTTCTGGAATGCTGACTCGATAGTTCGGTTCGACAAAGCGAATCGTTTCGTTGGCGGCAACCTGGTTGGCGCTGACCGCCACCGCCGCGATGGTCGGTTTGGGCTTGCACCGCAGATAGTGTCCAGGCGCATAGTCTTCGATCACATTGAAGCCGGCCTGTTCGGCCGATGCTCGTGCTTCGTCGGCCTTCCCAGGCTCGTAAACGATCAGAACTTCGGGGTTTTGTGCGAATTGGGCCGGGGAGCCCAACAGTTTTCGTTTTGGTCCGGGCTGAGCCAGCGCGGGAGCGGCCAGCAGCAGCGACATCAGGGTCGCCAAGGCAAACTTCGTTAATCTCGACATTCGAGTTACTCCAATGAAATTCGGGTCCAAGGTTGAACAGTCGTGCCCCGACCTCTCAAGTCACTGTCAAGCGACAGCCGAGCGAACGAGGAATCATGCCGATTGCAGTGCCACCGCAGCATTCGAAAGGAAGCGTTGTGCGATACCGCACCTCGCGCACAAGCATCTGCAAACCACGCAAAGTGGACGGGTGTTTCCGACCGAAACCTTCGTCACGACATGTGCCCCTGTTCACACGCGGATGATCTGCCGTCGGTTGCCGGCTCGGGGTCAACGACTCCCGTCTACATGGTTTAACGAGAACGTCTAACACACGAAATGAAGAAGCAACGATTTCGGCTGCGGGTAGAACACAATTGAGTGAATTGGCGTAGCGTTCCTGGTAAAATCAGCTCGAGAGAAATGAGCTCAGACGCACTTCGGCCGGACATCCTGTGTTAGACCCCAACGTTAAGGCAATTGAAGAGACGGTCAGTACCGTCGCAACCAGCCTTTTGAATCGCGCCAAGCAAAACGACCAGGAATCATGGAATCGGCTCGTCGAATTCCACGCCCCCTTGGTCTACCGTTGGTGTCGCAGCAAAGGGCTTTCCGCGGACGATGCACTGGACGTGGGACAGGAAGTGTTCAAGGCGGTTGCCAAGAACCTGGACCATTTTGACCGCGACCAGGATCATCACAGCTTTCGCGGCTGGTTACGACGGATCACTGAGAACAAGATTCGTGATCACTGGCGACACAAGCAGCGCGAGCCGACCATGGTGGAAGAATGTGATTCGCTTGTTTACGCCGCCGACGAAATCGATGAAGCCACGGTGGGGTCCGACGTCAACACGGTGCTGGTTCAAATCCTGCAGTACGCCAAAGACCGAATTTCCCCGCAGCATTGGGACGTCTTTTGGGATTTGGTGGTGGAGGAACAAGCTGCCGCCGACGTGGCCGAAAAGTACGGTCTCCAACGTCACAATGTTTACATGATCAAGTCGAGAGTTTTGCGTTTGCTGCGCGAAATTTCGCTAGAAAAAGACGGAGGGCAATCGAAGTGACTGGCGCGGCTCTGGCGACGCGAAAGGAAAGCTGCCCCTCTGCAAGCGAGCTGACCGCCTTCAATCTTGGACGCCTGGCGGACGACGCGATTGATCGAGTCGGACAACACGTTTCGCAGTGTGCGGTTTGCCTGGAAGTGCTGGACACGCTGAACTCGGTGCACACCGAGACCCGTGATGCCGGAGACCCGTTTCTTGGCGAGCCCGAATTGGCGTTGCTTCGCGCGCAAGCACAACGCCTTTTCTTCAGCGGTGAACCCGCCGCCGAGGTTATCGACGACGTGATGCCGCTGCAGGTTGCCGATTTTCAACCGATTCAACGTATCGGCAGTGGCAGCTTTTCGGTCGTTTACTCGGCAAGGGACGTTCGAACCAGCGAAACGGTGGCGCTGAAAGTGTTGCGGTGGAACGCGAAGGCGCAGGAATCATTTTTGAACGAAACCAATGCGCTCCAGTCGTTGAACCACCCTTCGATTGTTCCGGTATTGCAATGGGGAAAGTTCGATCGGGATCGCTGGTACCTGGCAATGGAATTGGTAGACGGCAAATCGCTGCGCCAAACGATGGGAACCGATCCGCTTGATTCCAACGCGGCATGCCTGGTGGTTGCCCGCGTCGCCCGCGCCTTGCATCACGCTCATACTCAAGGTTTTGTCCATCGCGACGTCAAGCCGGAGAATATTCTGTTGCCACGTTGTGGCGGCCCTCGAATCACCGACTTTGGTCTTGCCATCCACGATGACCTGCAGTGGGGCCATCAGGGTGAACGAGCGGGAACAAGGCCGTACATGTCTCCGGAACAGGCGCGGCGCGAATGCCACCGGCTGGATGGTCGGACCGATGTGTGGAGCCTTGGAGTCGTGCTTTACGAACTGTTGGGCGGGCAGCGACCGTTTCGTGGATCGGGCGCCCGGCTGGATGACGAAATCTTACATCGCCAGCCCAAACCACTTCGCCAGATACGGGATTCGATTCCTCCGCAGCTGGACCGGATCTGTGCTCGCTGCTTGGAAAAGTCGATGTCGGACCGTTACAGCACGGCGCTCGATCTGGCTGTGGAGCTGGAGACGTTTTGTGAGGCGGAACGACACGGACAAGCTTCCACGGAGGCGGAACATGTCGCGGTCATTCCGAAGGGACTGAGCTGCTTCGACAAACGTGATTGCGATTTTTTTCTCGAACTGCTTCCCGGTCCGCGAGATCGCCACGGTATTCCCGAAAGCGTGCGCTGCTGGTTAGCACGGTTGGAAGAACGAGATTCCGGCGCAGTGTTCCGCGTCGGTGTGATTTACGGCGCGTCGGGTTGCGGCAAATCTTCGTTTGTCAAGGCTGGCCTGCTTCCCCGGCTTTCCCCGCAAGTCCGCACGATCTACTTGGAGGCGACCGCCGAAGGTACCGACACGCGGCTGTTGGCCGCTTTGCGGCACAAGCTGAATGATTTACCCCCGGTCGAATCACTCGGCGAAGCCATGCGTTTTGTCCGCCAGAATCATCGAAGTGACAAACTGTTGATTGTCATCGATCAGTTTGAACAATGCGCTCAATCGGTTGCGGACTGCGCAAAACTTGTCGAGGCGCTGCGGCAATGTGACGGTGTGAGTTTGCAGTGCTTGCTGGTGGTCCGAGACGACTACTGGATGGCGGTTTCCGATTTTCTTCGCCAGGTGGAAGAACCGCTGCTGGAAGGACACAACGCGGTTGCTTTGCAGCTGTTTTCGATTCCGCACGCCCAAGCGGTGCTGACAAAATTTGGTCGCGCTTATAGCCGGTTGCCGGTGGGCGATCTGACCGTTGCGCAACAGTCGTTCGTCACGCAGTCGGTCGATTCGCTTGCCGATTCGGGTCGAGTGGTCTGTCTTCGGCTGGCGCTGTTTGCCCAAATGATGAGCGACAGGCTTTGGGAGCCAGAGACGCTTCACGCTGTCGGTGGGTTGCAAGGACTGGGGGTGAAGTTTTTGGAAGATTCGCTATCGGCGGCTTCTGCGCCGTACCATCATCGCCGCTACGCCGCTGCCGCCACGGAAGTGTTGCGATCGTTGCTGCCCAATCTGGATTGCAGTATTCGTGGCGGTGCGAAATCCAAGGAAGAACTGATGCGCCAGTCGGGCTACGTCCATCGCCCCGATGAGTTTCGTGCGCTGCTGCGGTTGCTTGACAACGAGCTTCGGTTGATCATGCCGATGCTGGAGACTGATGACGCCGATAGCGGTGTCGGCGTTGTCCGATATCAGTTGACTCACGACTACCTGGTCCCTTCGCTGCGGACCTGGTTGCACATTCAGGACACCAGCACCTTAAGCGGCCGGGCAACGAGTCGACTGAAGGAACGTGCCGAAAATTGGCGTCTAAGCCACGATGTCCGCCAGTTGCCGACCGCCTGGGAATCGGTCTCCATGGTTGCCCTGACCGACAGGCGGAGCTGGAGCAGCGATCAGCGAAAGATGATGCGGCGGGCGATCAAGCATCATGGTGGACGAGCGGTTGTGATGTTCGCGCCGATGTTGTTGATTTCCCTGTGCGCTTGGACCTGGCTAAACTTCACCGGCAGCGTCGGCAAATTGATGGAGGCCAGTGCCGATGCGGTTCCCGAAGCGATCGAGCCACTGCACAGGTTTCGTCCGATCGCGGTTCCTTACTTGGAAGCCAAAGCCAACGATCCATCGATCGGCCCCGAAAAACGGCTGCGCGCCGCGGTGGCCCTCTCGCATCTGATGGGCGAAGAGTCCGAAGTGATTGTCCAAAACGCGTGGCAGGCGACGCCGCAGGAACGCCACAACATCTTTGCCGCTCTGAGCCGCGATCCGAAGAGCCTGGACAGGCTGCGAGCTTCTTTCGACGAGAGTCGCTGGAATACGGAAGCGGGAAGAAAATCGCGAGTCTTTTCTGCCCTGATGGCACTGAACCTAGGCGATCGCGGGCCTGCCGAAAGCATGGCGGGTGTCGAGGCCAATCCGCTGCAACGGACTTTCCTGATCGAACATTTTGCCGATTGGACCATCGATTTTTCACGAATTGCCGATGCTCTGGAGGAATCGACCAGCACCGATTTTCAATCAGCGATTTGCATCGGATTGGCAAGCGTGTCGGCGGCGGAATTGGACGAACCGCAGCAACGTCGGATTCGGTCGATCCTTTTCCGGTTGTACGCAAAACGATCCAACCAGCCACCGGTGCGCTCGGCTGCCGAGTATGCGTTGCGACGGTGGGGTGACTTTCAACCTTACGCGGCACGGATTCGGCAAATTGTTCCTCAGCACATTCCGGAATCAGAATTTTCGATGATCCGTGTCGACAGCGGAGTTCTGCTGAGAAGAGACGGTGATCAGACCCGCCGGGTCTTTGTCAACGAGTTCGCTCTTAGCGATCGCGAAGTGAGTCGCCGACTGTTTGATATGTTCGCAAAAGAACAAGGCAGCCGCTGGCAAGCCGACACGTGGATCAGTCCCACCGCAGCCCATCCGGTGAACCTTGTCAACCTGGACGACGCAATTCAGTTCTTGAACTGGCTTAGCCGGGCTCACGACTTGCCGCCCTACTACGAAAAGCGACTTGATATGTGGTGGGTACCCGACCGGAACGCGCCAGGCTACCGGTTGCCGACCGATACGGAATGGGAGTATGCCTGCCGGGCTGGTGCATCCTCCGATTACTTTTGCGGAAACGATCCCCGCTACTTGACCCGTTATGCAACCTTTGGCCAATCGCCCCGTTGCAGTCCTTGCGCGGCGAAAGCTCCCAATCGCTGGGGCTTTTTTGACATGTTGGGAAATGTGTGGGAATGGTGCGAAGCGACAGGCCGCGACCCAACCAACCTTTCCCACCAGCGCGACGCAGTGGGTGTGATCTTCGGCGGCGGTTACGACAGGCCGCCACACGATCTGCGTCTGGACACTCGATTTGAAATCGACAACTCCATTCGATTGAACGGAATCGGATTCCGAATCGCGCGGTTTCTGAAATGACAAACTGTGATAGGCAAACTTCGCACCACCGAATGACGCGTCCCGCTTTGTATTGCAACCAGAAGAGCCCCGATGAACGCAAACGATCCTGACCTGATTTATCTTCGTGATGGCCGTCTCGTACTTCAGTCCATCGATTTACCTCTCTATTCTCAGGCGATTGATTTTGACCGTTCGGACAAATGGGAGTTCCGGATCGAAGTGATTTCGGGCAGTTGCCAACTGCTGCTGCACACCTGGCAGCGAATGATTCACGAACCGACCTACTTCCACGACGGCGGGAATTACGAATCGGCGACCGTGCCCTACGAAGTGGCTACCTACGCGGGCGACGACTTGTACGCGGCCACCGGTGGAAACGATTACTCGCAAGGCAACTACCAAACGTCACACACGTTTGGTGCCAATGTTGTCTTGCTGGGTAACAGCGAATTCGGGGCTCGCCGAATCGTCTACCTGTCTTGCATTTCGCAAATGGAGATGTCGATCGATTCGTTACTTTTGGATCGCGTGCTGGTCCGATTCCGTTGTCCGGCAGATTTGCCGTTGGAATCGGTTTTGCACATCAACGACGGAACGATTACCTGAGGTGCGGTAGCAGAACAGACACATTCATCGGGGCAAAGTCTTACAACAGCAGCAAACTTGTTACAGCGGTCGAGATTCATCATGGTCGACAGGCAAATCGTGGTATCCAAGACGTCCAATCGGGAGGATTGGTGGAGCAAACTCGGGGACGTCAAACATTTGCAGCCTGCGGACAAATCGCGGAAGTGCTCGCAACCGGCATCGGATTACCTGGGCCACATCATCGACAACTATGATTCGCTGGCTGGGCAAACCCTATTCGTTCACAGCGACGCGGCCGAACAATGCGGCGACCTGGTTCGAAAAATCGAGTCTCTTCCTGTCGACGCGGACTATTACCGGTTCTCTGATCACTTGGCGATTGAAGAAACCGATTCCACGACCAGGTCGATTTTTGAAAAGTTGTTTGGCGTTCAAACAGCAGTTCCCGGTTTTTTGGCCTACCCCAGCGGCTGTGCGTTTGCGGTTTCTCGGCGACGAATTCGATCCAATCCGATCGACGTTTACCGCCGAGCCAAACAGCTGGTCGATTCGGCCGACAACGGGGCTCGGTTGGCGCAACCGCATTGGAATCGGATGTTTGCCGATCCGTCGCCAAATCGTGGAATCGTTACCGCGGCCGATTCCAATATTTTTCGCGACCTTCAATACCTCGTCCAATCGCTGCGGTCGGTCGACGATCATCCTCTTGTTGTCTACGACCTCGGTTTGCGGCACTACCAACTGGAATGGTGCTTGTCGCAGCCCAATGTGGTTTGCCGCCCGCTGCCTCGGTTGAGCCGTTCGATGGCAAACTATGTCGGCCAACACCGTTGGCAGGCCTGGTTGAAACCGGCGTACATCTGGGATGCGCCGTTCGATCAGATCCTTTGGATCGATGCGGACTGCGTTGTGCTTTCTCCCCTTGGAAAACTATTCGATGAAATAACGCGGTCACCTCTGTTGATGCCGGAAGTCGCGCCCGGATGCGGTGCCAACCATGCGGCGCTTTACCTTCAACACTTGCCAGTGGACGACGCGGGTCGGTGCGAGTCGGTGGAGATCAACAACGGTGTGATCGGCTTTGACCGTTGGCGCGACGAGGGCCTGATCAACGCCTGGTTGTACGCGGTTCAGTGGGCGATCGAAAATCCGGCTCTTCGCCATTTGATTCGCTGGTACGACCAAGGTTCGCTGTTGTGGGCAGTGTTGAAAACGCGAAAGGAGTGCCACATTCGCGACGATCAAAAATGGAATTTTCCGGCATTGCCCAACCGTCAACTTTTGACCCACGCCATCCGCAACGGTTTCAACGTCGTCGACGCGATCCGAGACATGCATCCCGGCGCAGGTGTCGTGCATTGGTTTGGGTTATGCAAACTTTCCGTCGCGATCGACCTGGAGATCAATCAGATCTTCGCCAATCGTGACCATTGTGGGCCGACTTATCCCCAAGCCGGCTAACGCACCAAAGGCCAACAGATTGCTGAGGCATTTTCATGACGATCAAGCCGACTCTTTATCATAGCGGCGGAAAGCCCGGTCCCTTTCAGAAACTGTTAACGCAGTTGAGCGGTCAGCCGACGATGCTCACTGCGGGCCCGCGGTGTTTTGATGTTCCATCGGGAGGCCAGTTCGTCATTGTGTTCGAAACGAACCATTTCGCGCCCGGACATCAGGTGACGGTGCGAAACGATTGGGACGGCTGGACCAGCGACTTGCTGGGCGAATTTTGGGAAGGCAAATGGGTCTTTCGGCTCGACCCGGACAGGTATCCCCAGCCGTTCAAGTTCAAGTTTGCGATCAACGGCGTCGAAATGAATTCCGATCCGATGGACACCACGGCGCGCGCCGATATGGCCTGCGTGTACCAGGAAAGCGCATTCGTATTTCCAGCCACCTCCGATCGGTTGCAACACGGAATCGATAACCTCACCACCACCAAGACCAAGCAACAACAGGAACTCCTTCCCGGACGACGCGAACAACAGCGGGAATATGACGTGATCATCGTCGGGTCGGGAATGGGTGGCGGGGTACTGGCCGACGCGCTGTCGGACAACGACGTCACCACGCTGGTTTTGGAAGCGGGCAGTCTAGCCTTTCAAACGCACATCGATAATCTTCCCGGACACACGTTTAATTTCGGAGTCGCCGAAAAACACCAGGTAGGGCACTACGACAACCGGCCCAATTCCGGCTCCACGTTCATGTTTGGTGTTCAGATGAACCTGGGCGGCAGGTCGGTCTTTTGGGAGGGACTGATCCCACGAATGGATGACTGGGAAATGGATCACTGGCCCGAAAGCGTGCGCATGCATCTGAGTGCGGGCGGAGGCTACGAAGCGGCTGAACGCTTGGTCCGCCGACGAAAAACGCTGGGTCCGTTTCAGGACATGTTGGTCGCCAAGATGCAAAAGGAATTCAACGAGTTCCATGTCGCCGACCTTCCCCGATCGGTTCACCAACCCAACCTGGGCCCCGGCGCATCATCGGTCACCAACATTTTAGAAAACTCCACGGGCGTGTTTTCGACCGCCGATTTGCTGTTGGATTCGCTGTCTACCGATCGGGCACTTCAACGTCCCTACCTGACCGTCAACCTGAATCATTTGGTGACCGAGATCAAAACGGACGGCAGCCGCGCGACCGAAGTGGTATGTCAAGATCTGTGTGGCAACGTCGAAAGAACCTATCGCGGCAAGATCATCGTGCTGGCCGCCGGATCGCTCGAAAGTCCTCGCATTGCGCTGGCCAGCGGCCTGAAAGACGATAGCGATAAGATCGGAATCGGCCTGACCGATCATCCCGCGTTCGTTCAAAAATCACTGGTTGAACTGGATCCGGGCGGACCGTTTTCCGGCGAGCGAAACCATGCCAAGATCATGATGCGACATCGGGAAGGGGCCAGTCATCCCTATTCGGTCGAAGTGCTGATCAATCCGCGTTACTGGAGCATCAGGCACTCCGACGAAGAGGTGCGCATGCTGGCGACCAGTTCCACGAATAAGACGTTTGCTACCGTGAAGTTCTTGTTCGACAGTCCATTGGACGATTCCAACGAAATCCGCTTTCAAGGCGCCGGCAAACGGCTGGAGGTGTTCGTCAAGCCCAATGAGTCTGGTTTGCCGCTGCGAGACGAAGTGCGCGAGCTGCGAAATCGTATCCTGACCTTTTTGCAAGCCGATTTCGATCCTGATGAGGAAATGGATTACCACTCCAACGGTACCGTGCATCACGCCGGTGGTACGTTGCGGATGAGCGATGATGGTTCGGGGGTGGTGGACCAGAATTTGAAGTTCGAGCAATACGAGAATCTATACTGCTGCGACGTGTCGGTATTTCCACACATTCCAACGGCCAATCCGGCACTCACGCTGGTCGCGCTCGCCCAACGACTGGCGGCCTATTTGACCACCAAGGTACACCTGCCGCAGAATCAACGACCATGATTCGTTGAATGCCTGTTCGTAGCACGACCGTCCTGGTCGTGACTGACGGCGGGGACCGCCGTGCTACGATGGGCTCCACAATCTCCGGAAACAACGGAAAACTCGCTACCTTAGGTCGACGTCGCTTCGGCAGGGACGTTTTCGCCGGAGGTTCGCGGGTCGCGGAAACGATACCCGATCCCTCGTACCGTTTCGATCAGCGCCGCGTTGTCGCCAAGTTTCTTGCGGATCGATCGGATGTGGACGTCGATGGTCCGTTCCAGCACGATCGCGTCGCCCAGCGCGGCATCGATCAATTCGCTGCGGCTAAACGCTCGGCCCGGTTGCCGGATCAACGTATCAAGCAGAGCGAACTCGCTGAGGGTCAGGTCCAGAGACTGGTCTCCCGCCATCACGCAGTGCCGGGCGCGATCGATCACGATCCCTTGGCTAGCCACCACGCTGCGGCCATCGGCGGAAGTGCTGCGCCGCCGCAGCAGCGCCTTGATTCGTTCCAACAGCACCTTCACGCTGAACGGTTTGGTCACGTAGTCGTCGGCACCCATCGCCAGTCCGACCACCTGGTCCGTTTCCTCGGACTTGGCGGTCAGCATGATGACCAGCACGTCCCCCTTGGAAGGATTGGCTCGCAGTCGCCGGCAGACTTCTAGTCCATCGATCACCGGCAACATCAAATCCAACACGACCACATCGGGTGATTTGTGTTGGGCCTGGTTCAGCCCGTCCTGTCCATCATGAGCGACCGAAACAGCGTATCCGGCCTGTTCCAAGTTGTAGGAGAGGACCTCGGACAGAGATCGGTCGTCTTCGATAATGAGTACGTGGTGCTTTGCCATGGTCTAGGTAGGCTGAACGATCTGATCCAAATCGTGTTTGTGTCGTGCGATTTCGCCGTCGACCAAATAGATGACGTCTTCGGCGATGTTGGTAGCGTGATCGGCGATCCGTTCCACATATCGCGACGCGGAAAAAAGGTACATGGCTGCCTCGACAAGTTCCGGTTGCTCTTTCATGATCTGCTGCATGTGCAGAATCACTTCGCGGTTGAGCTCATCGACCTCCTCGTCGCGAAGACAAACCGCCTGCGCCCTGCTGATGTCCAGGTTGACCAGTGCGTCCAAAGCAGCCTGGACCATCGCCACGGTGACTTGGACCATCCGGTCGAAAGATTGCGGAACCAGCAGTCCGGCGTGAGCCGACAAACTGTTGGCCCGTTCGGCGATGTTGACAGCCAAGTCAGCGATCCGTTCCAGATCGTTGTTGATTTTCATGATCGTCGCGACGCGGCGCAGATCGACTGCCACGGGCTGATGGAGCGCCAAAATCTTCAGGCACTCCTCTTCGATCTGGACCTCCCGCTCGTCCACCGCATGTTCATGCCGAATGACCTCGGCGACCAATTCTGGGCGCATTTCACGGATCGCGCGGCTGGCCTTCTGGATCATTTCTTCCACGACCGAGGCCTGCGAGAGCACGTCGTTTTCAAGCGACTCTAAGTCGCGCTGCAGATGTTTGCTCATCGGGCTATCCAAACCTGCCTGTGATATAATCTTCGGTCTGTTTTTCGGTGGGCGCCGTGAACAACTGTTTCGTTGGTCCGGCCTCGATCAAATTGCCTTCAAAAAAGAAGGCGGTTTGATCCGACACGCGAGCTGCCTGCTGCATGTTGTGCGTGACGATGACAATCGTGTAGCGATCCCGCAGTTCAAAAATCAGGTCTTCGATCCGGGCGGTCGACGCCGGGTCCAGAGCCGAGGCCGGTTCGTCCATCAACAACACATCGGGGTTGGTCGCTAAAGCGCGGGCGATGCACAACCGCTGCTGTTGGCCGCCGGAAAGCCGCAGCGCTGAATCGTGCAAGCGGTCTTTCACTTCATCCAACAGCGCCGCCCGCTGCAACGAGTGTTCGACGATTTCCAGCAGTTTGGCGCGGTTGCGAATACCGGTCAGCCGCGGCCCGTAGGCGATGTTGTCGAAAATGGATTTAGGAAACGGATTCGATTTCTGGAACACCATGCCGACCCGTTTGCGAAGTTCGACAACATCGGTTCCTGGCCGATAAATGTCCTCTCCGTCCATCATCACGTTGCCGACCACGCGAGTCTGTTCGATCATGTCGTTCATGCGGTTGAGGCAACGCAAAAAGGTTGATTTGCCGCACCCCGATGGACCAATGAACGCGGTGACAAGTTTTTTGGGGATGGTCAATGAAACTTCGGTCAGTGCCCGCACGTCACCGTAGTAGAACGAAAGATTCTCCACGGTGATCTTGGCGTCGGCTTGGGCCAGGTCTTCGGGTGTCGACGGTGATCGCGATCGCTGGAGGGTAGGCGCGAGCGACGGCTGTTTCTTTTCTGCCACGGGCTGGGACGAACCGGACTGCGTCTCCTGTGGATCCATGCGATTGGGCTCGATAGTGGTGGTCTTTGAGGCGGTCACGGCCGTTTCCCTAACAAGATGACACGGTAATACAGGTCGATGCAAATGACTACCAACGGATTTGATTGGCGTATCGATGCCGCAAGAACACCGCCAAGGCATTCATGCAGATCAACACGACCAGCAGCACGATGATGGCACCGGCGGCGACATCATGAAACTCGGCCTGCGGACGGGAGGCCCAGTTGAAAATTTGAATCGGCAACGCGGTGAACTGATCCATCGGGCCGGCGGGGGTGAACGGCACAAACGCCGCCGCGCCGACCGCGATCAACGGCGCCGCTTCGCCAATCGCTCGCGACAGCGCGATGATCACGCCGGTCATGATCCCCGGCATCGCCGCCGGCAAGACCTGGCAGCGAACGGTTTGCCACTTGGTCGCCCCCAAGGCATAGGAGCCGTGGCGAATCGAATCGGGCACCGCTCGCAACGCTTCCTGAGTCGCCAGAATGATGATCGGCAAGACGACCAGCGACAACGTCAGCGCTCCCGACAGGACGCTTCGTCCCATCGAAAGTGCCTGCACAAACAGGCCCAAGCCAAGGATGCCGTAGACGATCGACGGCACGCCGGCCAGATTGGCGATGTTGATCTGCACCAGCTTTCGCCAGCGGCTGGCCGCGGCGTACTCTTCCAGGTAGATCGCCGCCCCGACACCGGCCGGTAGCGAAATCAGCGCGGTCAGCGCGGTCAACCAGACGCTGCCGGCCAAGGCTGATTTGATTCCCGCCTTGTCGGCATGCCGGGAAGGAAAGCTGGTCAGAAAATCCCAGCTGACGTACTTGGTGCCGTGAATGAAAATGTTGGTCAGCAAGAACACGAGCACCAAAACGCAGGTCAGCGTCGCGGCGAGACAGAGGAACTTGAATCCCGCCGCCATCAGACGCACGCGCGTTTGCCGATTACCCAGTCCGCCGCTACTCATTCGTATTTCTCTCTCATCCGGCTAAGTACCCACTGGGCGAGCAAGTTCATCATCATCGTGAATACAAACAGCGTCAGTCCGACGGCGAAAATCGTTCGATATTCGGGAGTCCCCGCCGGGGTATCGCCAAGGCTGACCTGCACGATGTAAGCCGTCATTGCCTGGATGCTTTCCAGCGGATTGAGTGTCAGATTGGGGGTCGCACCGGCAACCAGCGTGACCGCCATCGTTTCGCCAATCGCTCGCGAAATGGCTAGCAGGAACGAGGCGACGATGCCCGACATCGCAGCCGGCACCACCACTTGAACCGTGACGTCAAACTTCGTCGCGCCCAGCGCGTAAGCACCCTCGCGAAGCGAACCCGGTACCGATCGCAGCGCGTCTTCGCTGAGCGAAATGATCATCGGCAGGATCATCACGCCAACGACCACACAGGCACTGGCCGCGTTGAATACGCCGGCTGAATCGAAGATCGAACGAACGATCGGCGAAATGAACACCAATCCCATGTAGCCGTAAACCACCGACGGAATTCCGGCCAACACTTCCAATATCGGTTTCACCGTGTCGCGGAACCACGGCGGCGCGTATTCGCTCAGGTAGATCGCCGTTCCCAAACCAAGCGGAACGGCAATCAACGCCGATCCGCCCGCTACCAACAGCGTGCCGCAGACCAACGGCATGATGCCGAAGTGCTGCGGCTTGAACAGCGGCGTCCACTTGGTATCGGTCAGGAAGTCGACGATCGAAACTTCGAAGAAAAACTGAACCGATTCAAACAGCAGGATGACGACGATGCCGATCGTCGTTAACACCGACAGGCTTGCGCAGCCGATCAGGAATACATGAACAATGCGTTCGATGAATTCGCGGATTTGCGTTCTGCGTCGATCGGACTGCGATTCCGGCGACAACGGTGCGGTCGTTGGGGTTGAAACCACTCGCTTGTAATCCCTCGTGAACCCGTTGGCGTTCCCTGATCAACTAACCGGAGGTGGAGGTCGCACCGGAGAAAGCAGTTTCGTTCTTTTGTGCCGCTTCATCGGAAACCGCCACGTAGCCGACTTCCGAAGCAAGTTGGCCGGAATTGTCCAGGTAGAAGCGAACAAACTTCTTCACCTCTTCGCGTTTCAGCGCCGAGTTACGAACGTAGATGAACAGCGGTCGCGACAGCGGCTTGTAGGTTCCGTCCCGCACGGTCGTCTCGGACGGTTGAACCGGTCCGTCACCACCATCGACGCTGAGCAATTTGAGCTTGTCCTTGTTCTCGGCGTAGTAGGCGTATCCGAAGTAACCCATCGCGTAGGGGTCTTCCTGAACGCCCGTCACCAACACGTTGTCGTCTTCGCTGGCGGTGTAGTCCGCTCGCGATGCTCCCTCTTCGCCATTGATCGCCTTGGTGAAGTAGTCGAAGGTACCCGAATCGGTCCCCGGACCGTACAGGTGAATTTCCTCATCGGGCCAATCGGGATTCAGATCGCTCCACTTCTTGACCGCGCTTTCGGGACGCCAAATTTCCTTGAGCTGATCGACGGTCATCGTGTCACACCAGTCGTTGTTGGGATTGAGCACCACGGCCAACCCGTCAAAAGCGACCTCCAACTGGATGTAGTCCACGCCCGCCGCTTCGCACTTTTCTTTCTCGCTGTCCTTGATCGGTCGCGAAGCACCACAGATGTCGATCGTGCCATCGATGAACTTTTTGAAACCACCGCCGGTCCCGGAGAACCCGGCTGTCACCCGAGTCTCTGGCGACGCCTTTTGGAACTCTTCGGCCACCGCTTCGGTGACCGGATAGACCGTGCTGGAACCGTCAATTTGGATGGTGGCTATTTTTTCACTACACCCCGAAACCAGCGTGACGGTGGCGACGGCTGCCAACAGGCCGATGCGTCCAAAGAACATTCTCTTTTCCACTTGTTTGTTGTTTGCTGCCAAAAGATGGTTTTGGCGTTTGTTTCCCACCGTGCGGTCGAACCAGATCGACAGCCCACCGAGCAAAGAAACCAGGAAGAGTCAGCCCGGTCGTTTGGAAAATCCGCCTATGAATTCGAGCCCGAAAGCTAAACCAGGAATGTGAAGACCAGATGAAGATTCGATGAATCTCGGCCATTTAGGAGCGAGGCAGCCATACGGTGAAAGTGGTGCCCCTTCCTGGTGTGCTCTCGACGTCAACTTTCCCATTAAAGGATTGCGTCAGGTGTTTGACGATCGACAATCCGAGCCCGGTTCCGCCGAGTTCTCGTGAGCGGGCTTTGTCGACTCGGTAAAAACGCTCGAATAGCCGTGGCAGGTGTTCGGCGGAGATCCCGATGCCCGTATCGCGGACTTCGATCACCCCCCAAGTCTCCTCGCACCGCCAAGCGATCGTGACTTGTCCCCCTTCGGGTGTGTAGTTCACCGCGTTGTTGATCAGATTGTTCAGGATCTGTCGAACCCCCTCTTCATCAGCTCGCACTTGCAGTGAGGGGGCGACCGCGTCGGTCTTCAGTTGAATCCCTTTGGCGTTGGCCTGGGGCTGCTGTTGAGCCAGGCACGACAATACGGCATCCTCCACGCTGACCGCCCCGATATCAAAGGCTTGTTGTCCCGATTCAATACGGGCCAGACTGAGCAGATCCAGGATCAGTTGGTGCAGCCGTTCGGCCTGGTCTTCGATGTTGTGAACAAATCGAAGGTTGTTTTCGCGGTCTTCGATCGCACCCTGGCTGAGTGTTTCCGCGTACGCCTTGATCGAACTCAGCGGTGTTTTCAGTTCGTGCGAGACGTTGGCGACAAACTCTTGTCGCATCGTTTCCAGCCGTCGTAATTCGGTGACGTCTTGAAGGACCAGGATGAATCGAGTCGACGGTTCTTCGGTCAGCAGATTGGCATAGATACTGAGGACGCGATTGTCGCCGTCCCCCATTTCGATTTCGACTCGGCGAGATTCCTGCGACTGTTGGCACTGCACCAGGGCGGCGTGCAGCGTGTGATTGCGAACCACCTCCAGTAGCGTACGGCCTTGCGCGTCGACGGGCGAAAAACTCATCAAACGCCCGGCTGCCGCATTGGCCAACACGACGCGCTGCCGATCGTCCAACGAGATCACACCTTCGGCCATCCCCTCGAGCACCGTGGTCAGTCGTTGGCCGCTCTCGCGAAGCTCCGATTCGCGCGAGGAGAGCTGATCGCACATTCGATTGAACGATCGGGCCAGGATGCCGAGTTCATCTTGCGATTTGAAATAAACTCGATTCCGATAATCACCCGCCGCGATCGATTCGGCGGCATTGGTCAGCGTCGTGACGGGATGGGCGATGGTGAGGGCGACGAAATAGGTCAGCAGCACCACACCAAGGCTGACCAGTCCCGCCACCACCCAGACCAGACGTTGTACCGACGCGACCTCGGCACGAACCTCCGTCATCGGCAGGGCAGCGCGTACCATTCCGGCCGCAGCTCCCTCACGGTCGGCCCGCATTGCCACGTACAGCATCGGAACGCCTCCTAGCGTCGCACTTGACCGCTCGGACGTACCGCGACCATGCCGCGCTGCTTGGACCAGCTCCAAACGGTCCTTGTGGTTTTCCATTCCCTCCACGTCAGCGAGCGTCGGCTGTTGAGAATCGGCCAATACCTCTCCATCCATCGCCACCAGTGTGATACGGGTATCGATCTCTTGCCCCATCGTTCGCACGCGGCGTTGTAACGATTCCGAACGTCCCTTCGGCAGCAGGTCGATCACGTCGCCACGCACCAGTGTGGTGGAATCGAACAGCCGTTGTTGCAGCTGATCAGTGACTTGAGATTGCTGCCAGCTGGAAACGATCACCACAAAAGTCACGGTCGCTGCAAGGTTCAACACCGAATAGGTGATGAACAGCTTCCAGAACAAGCGAGAAGACCACACTGCAAAAATCCTTTCATCCAAAAAGGGGCTCGCCTACCATAGGAGATGCCTTTGCAAGCAGCAATCAGCAGTCGATCGGGTTGCCTTCCATCGTAGCGTGGCGGTCCCCGCCGGCGGTCACGACCGAGACGGTCGCGCTGCGAAACCGCGGCACAGACGCTATGTCTTGATAAGGGGTTGCCGAGCGGGTACGCTAACGGTTTGCGATGGTCTCGGTGAGAAACAAAACATGCAAAGCAGATCTTTAAACCGCGGTTTTGGTACAGCGCTGTTGATTTTTTTGCTGGCCGCGCCTGCTGGGGCCCAGGAGTCGGGAGACGACAGTCGCGTCGCCGAGGCTCTACGAATCACGACCGAGGCGGCGAAGCTCTATCAGTTTGAAATCGCTGGAGAGCAGTCGCACCCGTTGAAGCTGCATCCTGATTCGATCCTTCGTTGGTCGAATCCTGTTGCGGGCGAAGTCTACGGCAATGTGTTCGTGTGGACTCACCACGGTCGCCCCGAAGTCATCGGATCCATCTTTCAGTGGTTTTCACCGGAGACGCACGGTTCACACGAATTCCACTCGCTCGCTACCGGACCGCTGGAAGGGATCGGCGAGGGAAAATCAAATTGGATTTCGCCCACGGCTGGAATCGAATTCAGCGCCCTTCCCGATGCTCCGCAGGTGGCGGAATCCGCAACCGTTCGTTCTCGCCAAGTGCGGGCAATGTCACGTCGCTTTCATCTTCAGAAAACGGATCGCAAAGATGTCACCCGCGACTTGCGACTGCTCACCCAGCCGATCTTCCGCTATGGCGACGGCCATCCCGACGTGCTTGACGGATCTTTGTTCGTCTTCGTTCAAGGAACGGACCCGGAAGTCTTTTTGATGATCGAAGCGCGAAAGGCAGGTGACCAGTGGCAGTGGCAATACGGACTGGCGCGAATGAACAGCGTCAAGTTTGTGGCAACCTACCTGAACAAAGAGGTTTGGCGGACGGAGATCTGGCCCTGGGGTAAAGTGAAGAACCACCGAGAGGTTTATACGAGCTTTGGTCCGTTCGAGCGTGAAACGACCAACGAATGAATTTGGCGACCTGGCACAGTCGGCCTTCCGTACGATTTCGGTTTGACAGCGGGTGTTGCGACCGATCGAATGATGATTCCAGGTGATTCGAATGAGTAAAGCCTGATCGACTGCTCACCCGTACTTTTCCATCGGTGCACCTGTGGTCACGCCTCCTCCACTTGCTACCGCAACGCCGTCTCGCTTGCCGCGTCGTCAGGATCCGGCCGCGGTGGTGAGCAAAAAATCCAGCAGCAAGGGACGATGGTTCGAACCGAGCGCAGGCTTTCTCGTTTCGGCAATCCTGCATCTGTTTTTGTTGCTGCTGCTGGCAATGATTGCCCGAACCGACCTGTCGCCTTCCCAGGTTCAGCTGACGATGAGCAGTTCGCTGTCGGACGTGCCCGCTATTTTTCAACTGGTCGAAATACCGCGCCCCGATTCCCTGTTGGCGGAAGACGTTCCAGTAGAAGTTGCTGCCGTGGAGCTTGAGGTGTTGAAACCGATCGTGGAGCAGACTGAAACGGAGCCCCGCGTGGTCGACTCGGCGACCGGAGACACTGGCCAAGGAAGTGAGCCGAGCGAAAGCGACCAGCAGGAACCGGCGGTCACTTTTTTTGGAACTCACGCCTACGGCAACCATTTCGTCTATGTGCTAGACGTCTCCGGCAGCATGTTGTCGGGTAGTGGGAGAAGGATCCGCCGAGCTCGCGCCGAACTGATCCGGTCGATCAGCCAGTTGACGCCCGAGCAGTCGTTCTACGTGGTGGCATACAGTAACTACGCGATCAAGATGTTTGGCGGTCGCGGACAGCCCCGGTTGATTCCAGCAACTGCGGATAACAAAAGGCGAGCGGCTCGCTGGATCGGGTTTGTCAGTCCCAAGGGTGGTACCGAACCGGGCGGCGCGCTGAAGATTGCCGGTGACCTGATGCCCGATGCTGTCTTTTTTCTTTCCGACGGCGAGTTCGTTTACCAGTCACCGTCGACAGCGCTGGCGGAGATGGAGCAGTTCATGCAAGGATTCGGGAGCGCGCGTCCGAGCCGATTTCGCATGAGGGTGCTTAAACATTCTCCTTACCCCAAAGAGGTTCTGGACAACTACGCGCCGGAGATTGTCGTTCACACGGTCGCCTTGGAGAACGAATCGAGCAGGCACTTGATGGCCTTTATCGCCAGAGAGAAAGGGGGCCAACATCAATTCATCCCTGCAATCGATCGATCGAACCTCCAACGCCGACAGCCGGTTCGGTAGAAACAGGTGTCATTCATCCAGTTTCGTTGCCTAGCAGGGCCTCCAACCAGACGTGGTCGGAGGCCAGCAGGTGGGTGAGTGTTTTCCAGATCGACCCCTGTCCGATCTCGAAACGATCTCGAAAGGCCGCCGCAAAAGATCGGGCGAAAGCGGACGGACTGCCTGCAACAACCGCTGATTCACCCACCTCCGATGGTGATGAAGACGACTGACAACTTGAACGCTGTTCATTTCAGGCCTTGTGGAGATGTCGATTTGTAAAACTGGACCTGTTGATGACCTGGGCCAAGCAACACGGTGGTCCCGGTGGTAAGCTTGTCATCGATTGGGAATCGTTGCACATGAGATTTTACCGCGGGCCACGCCAGGGCCAGCGTCTGCCACAAGAGTTGGCTGCCTGAGGATTTGTATGAAGCGGCTAAAAGAAGCGTTTGAACGAGGTCATGTCATTCTTGACCTCGATGCCAAGGACATTGAATCCGCGATTGGCTTGGCGATCGAGCGAATCGCGGAGCAAGGCATTCTTTCGTCACAGGTCACCGAAAAAGTCGCCTCCTCGCTGCTGCAACGAGAGCGTGAGACACCGACGGCGATTGGCCACGCCGTCGCAATTCCTCATGCCTACGTGGAAGGAATCGAAGAACAGATTGTCCTGTTTGTGCGGCTTGCCCATCCTGTGAACCTGGGAGCGCCGGACGGTATTCCGACGCGGTTCTTGTTGTTCCTGATGGGGCCTCCGGGTGCTGCCGAACAACATCTCGATACGCTGGCCAACATCGCTCGTGTCATGTCCGACGACGAGTTTCGCTATGAAGCTGGCGACGCGCGATCGACTGGGGGGCTGCTTGCGGCATTGGAACATTTCGAATCGCGAACCACTCGCGAAAAGCCTCCAGAACCGGCCAAGGTCACCGAGGGACTGGTCTACTCTGGCGGATTTGGCCGAGGGCTGCGCCGCGATATTGCCAGGCGGCTGCCGCACTATGTCGATGATTTCAAAGACGGACTGCATGCCAAGTGCGCCGGATCGATCCTGTTTCTGTTTTTTGCCTGTCTGGCTCCCGCAGTCACCTTCGGTGGCGTGATGGCGGTGGCAACGGGCAATCAGATCGGCGCTGTCGAAATGATTGTCGCGTCCGCCTTTTGCGGAGTCGTCTTCGCCCTTTTTTCGGGACAGCCTTTGGTGATTCTTGGCGGTACAGGGCCGCTGCTTGTCTTCACGGCAATCCTTTATCGGTTGTGCGAAGACATGGATCTTCCTTTCTTGCCAACCTATGCCTGGGTGGGGCTTTGGTCCGCCGCGTTTATCGTGATCCTGGCGGTTACCGACGCCAGCTGCCTGATGCGCTACTTCACCCGGTTTACTGACGAGATCTTTTCCGCATTGATCTCGGTGATCTTCATTTACGAAGCGATCAAATCGCTGGTCCACATCTTCGAAGACTTGGACGTCAAAAAGCACCACGACACGGCGCTTCTGTCATTGCTGCTGGCGCTGGGAACATTTTATATCGCGATGAGCCTGTCGCGGTTTCGTCGCAGCGGTTACCTGCGGTCGCGGATTCGCGAATTCCTTGCCGACTTTGGCCCCGCGATCGCCATCGGGGCGATGACCGTGATGTCGATTTGGTTGCACGAAGTCTTTCTGGATGTGTTGCCGGCACCCGATACGTTCGGTACCACCAGCGGACGTCCCTGGAGGGTCGATTTCGGAGCGCTACCGGTGTGGGCCCGGTTCGCCGCGGCCGGTCCGGCATTGCTGGTCACTGTGTTGGTCTTTCTGGATCAAAACATCACCGCCCGAATCGTCAACAGCCCCGATCACCGTTTGCACAAGGGCGAAGCGTATCATCTGGATCTAGGCGTGGTGGGAATACTGATCGCGGTCTGTTCGGCTTTCGGCCTGCCCTGGCTGGTTGCCGCCACCGTCCGATCGCTCAATCACGTACGCAGCCTGGCCACGATGGACGAAGTCGTTTCAGCCAGCGGTGAAACTCGCGAACGTATCATTCACATGCGCGAAAACCGGTTGACCGGCCTGGCCATTCACCTATCGATTGGATTGTCGCTGTTGCTACTTTCCTGGCTGAAAACCATCCCCATGGCAGTGCTGTACGGCCTGTTCTTGTTCATGGGAGTCGTTTCGATGTCGGGCAACCAGTTTTTCGAGCGTCTGAGTTTGTGGTTAAGAGATCCAACGCTCTATCCGGTAACCCACTACATTCGCCGCGTTCCCATTTGGACCATCCACGCCTTTACACTGCTGCAACTCGCTTGTCTGGGAGTCCTGTGGGTGGTCAAGAGCAGCGCGTTGGGAATCCTGTTTCCGATCTTCATCGCCCTCCTGGTTCCCGTGCGGCTGGTCGCGGATCGGTTCTTTGCCCCCGAACACCTGGCCGCACTCGATGCCGAAGAAGAACCGGAAGCTGAAGAAACCCACTGGTCCGGTTGATCTCCCCCACTCCCATTCTCCCGCTCTCCCATTCTCCCGCTGAGCCCAGCATGAATACAGTCAAACAGGTCATGGCCGAACTGAAGAAATTGGGGACGGAGCAGACACGAAAAACGCTCGCCCGACACGGCATCACCGGCGATTTTTACGGTGTCAAAATTGGTGATCTCAAAACGGTCGCCAAGAAGATCAAGGGAAACCAGGAGCTTGCCTACCAGCTGTACGATACCGGCAACTACGACGCCATGTACCTTGCCGGATTGGTCGCCGACGGTTCTCAGATGACCAAGAAACAGCTCGATTCGTGGGCCAAAGCGGCCGCCAACGTGACTCACTGTGAGTACACCGTGGCGGGTGTGGCGAGTGAAAGTTCCCATGCCCGCGCCCTGGCGCTCAAGTGGATCAAATCCAGAAAAGAAATCATTGCCCGTGCAGGGTGGAATACCTACGTCGGACTGATGGCGACCCGGCCCGATGAAGAGCTGGATTTGGAAGAGATCCAAGGGCTGCTCGATCACGTCGTCGCCGAAATCGACCGGGCGCCCAACATGGTCCGCTACACCATGAACGGTTTCGTGATCGCAGTCGGAACGTACGTCAAGCCGTTATTGAAACAAGCCAAGCAAGCGGCCAAAAAACTGGGCGTCGTTTCGGTCGACATGGGCGACACCGCCTGCAAAGTACCGCATGCCACCCAGTACATCGCCAAGGTGGAATCGATGGGCAGAGTCGGAAAGAAGCGAAAGACACTCAAGTGTTAAAAAGAAAGCGGCCGAATGCTTTCCAGCTTCTCCAGCAGGCGCTCCACCTCCCCAACTCGAACATGCTCTCGCGAATCGAGCGTCGCTTTGTCAAACGTCCCGGCAGGCAAGTCGGTTGGTTCCATCCACAAGCACTGATAACTGATGTGAATCATCTTTTTGTAATCACTCGGTCTCCCATAAAAAAAGTACGCGTTGTCTCCCGCCTCGGGCATCCAAATGCCCGACTTGTTCTTTCGCCAACGCATTCGGTTTAGGATTCGAGCGTTCGACGCGTCGTCCTTCAATTCCTTTTCTTCTGCATGAGTGACGGCGCACACGACAGGTCGGTCGCCCTGCGCCTGGTCATAGACGATGTGCAACCACCCTGTCTTGACTTCGTAGGTTGCCGTTAGTTTTCTCATCTCCTGCTTCGCGGAGACCAATTGGAGCCGTTGCAAAAAACCAAAAACGTTGTTGTTGGCGCTCTGCCCGCCCTCCATTGCGCCCGCAGTGCAAACGATCGATGTTCGCGGATCCACTCGCATGTAGATATCAGAAAACTCCCTGTCATTCTTGGGCACGAATTTTATCGGCGGCTGTCCTTGCCGGGTGAGCCACCGATCATCGTCGATCAATAGTTCGTCGTAACAAATTCGACTCGCATTGGCATGCGCCTTGATCTGCCAGAATCGTTGAAACTGTGTTCTTGTGTCGGGATCGAATTGAATTGCGCGAAAGCCAGTAAAGGGAAAGATGCCGCTGGCGACTTGATCGGAAAGCACCCTGACTACCTCGCCGGAGTAAAGCACGGCGAAGTCGCCAATTTGCTCCATGTCCAGGATATAGTCGGATAGCAACCGTTTGGCTTTTTGAATCGATCGATCAGATTCGTTGGCCGGCTCCTGCGCCGATGTCGTAGCGCTGTTGAAAACAGAAGAAACAGCAAGAGTAGCCAACACAAGAAATCGCATGAAACCAGCCTAAACATGAAACAGATCGGGAATGGGAACGACGGCAGCCATACCAATGAAAACATGAGCATCGACTACAAAAGCTCACTCTTCGTGTGATTGGTGAACTGAACGCGGACTCGATGCAAAGAACCCGGCAAGATTGACTCGAGTTCAATTTGATCAGATGCCGGAAGAACATCGAGCTCAAACGCAAATATTGGTGTGTTCGAATATTCCGCAGCGTTTGACTGCTCACCCAGATCAGATGGCGAGAGTGCCAGAACCCTGCTCGCCAACAGCAGAGTGACAATTGGAGCATACCGTAACATGCAGTGCCCTCGCATGCTTCAACATAATGAATTGGATTATGATGATACTGCTCTGCCGTTTTGTCAATAATATTTTAAGTATCGAATCATTACATCGTGGAGTTTGTAATTGTTCGTTCTTCACGGAATTTAGTTTAGCGCAGATCACTCGCATCCAACGAACTGACGTTCGGGCGAGTGCTGGCACGCTGATCGGATTGTCTGTGCATCGGCTGGTCTTGTGTCAGTCGGACCTCCTTCTTGCGCACCGAAGGTGCAGCCGTTTGCTTAGCCCAGCGGCGAGGTTTTGCGAGTCTTGCGAGCAATACCGCTGCCCTGGGTCCGCGAATGCAACCAACTCGCTTCACCGATTTCCGGGCTCGGTCAGTTTCATCCCATGAGCGTGCCGCTCAGGCCGAATGCCTTTTGTTCCTGCTCCTCCTAAGAAACTGTCTCTTGCGTCGTTTGTTTAGCGAAGGCTTTCGCTGAATTGGCTTGACGTGGCGAAAGTCTTCGCTATATTTAGCGAAAGCTTTCGCTAGTCCGGATGACGGTCGACGGGGGGATATCGATGAAGAAGATCAGTCGTGTGCAGCCCACCGAGGTGGAGCTGCAGATCTTGCGGGTGTTGTGGGAATCGGGGCCGAGCCCGGTGCGGGTAATTCATCAACAGTTGTGCGCCGAGAAAGAAACGAACTACTCGACCACCGTCAAAATGCTGTCGGTGATGCTGGCCAAAGGACTGGTTGCCCGCGACGAGAAGGTGTCGCCCCACATCTATCGCCCCAAGTTGTCGCGCGACAACGCTGGCAAGCGAATGGTCACCGATTTGATCGACAAGGTGTACGACGGCGCTGCCATGAGTCTGGTGATGCAAGCGCTAGCCTCGGCCAAACCGACCAAAGACGAATTGGAACAGATGCGCAGACTGCTCGATCAAATGGAGGAGGAATGATGATGTTTGCTTCCCTGTTGTCGAACCCGTTTGTGGAACGCGTCGGTTGGCTGCTGGTTCATTCTCTATGGCAGTTTGCTTTGATTGCTCTGGTTGCTGCCGCCGGCGTGCGGATGATGCGCCGCAGTTCCTCCGCCGCTCGGTACGGCGTTTTGGTTTTGGCAATGTTGGCGATGACGGTGGCTCCGCTAGCGACTTGGTTCCTTCTACCCAGCGAAGCGTCCCGGGCAACAGTGGCCACCGAAAATCATCGGCCGCTTCCCCAGGCCGCAACACAGCTGATCTCGGCGGCGGAGGCGGTCGAATCGGTGCAAACGGACCAGATTGCGAGAGCGACCGAACCGCCGACAACAATCTCCGCAGCGGAGGGGCCATTTGGAACTACGATCCGCAGCTATCTATCAACGGTGACCGCGACGGTTCAGCCGTGGTTGACGACCGCCGTATTTTGCTGGTGCGTTGGCGTACTGTTGTTTTCGCTGCGGCCGTTGTTGAGCCTTTATGTGGTGCGCCGGCTGCGACGTGTTGGTTTGTCGGATGTCCCCGCGGCGGTACACGCTCAATTGAGCGAGATTGCGGTTCGATTGAAGGTTCGCCCTGCCGTTCAGATTTTTCAGTCGTCTTTGGTCAACATGCCAATCGCTCTCGGCCACTTTCGTCCGATGATCTTGTTGCCGGCAAGCGTCGTCACGGGGCTACCGACGTCCCAGCTGGAAGCGATCATTGCGCACGAGCTGACTCACATCCGTCGGCACGACTACCTGGTGAATCTGTTTCAGACGATGGTGGAATCGATCGCCTTTTACCATCCAGCAGTCTGGTGGCTTTCGGCTCGCATTCGCGCCGAGCGAGAGAATTGTTGCGATGATCTCGCGGTTCGGACCTTGGACAACCGAGTGGAATACGGGCGGGCGCTGGTGGCGGTTGCCCAGTTGCACGGTGGCCAAACTTCGCTTGCCCTCGGTGCCGGGGACAGTTCGCTTCTGGCTCGTATCCGCCGGCTGACCGGACGACAACAGCAGGAAAATCGCTCTCGGTCGCCGCTGGCCGCGGCAGTCTTGAATTCAGCGCTGCTGTTGGTACTGGTGGTGTTGTCGGTCAATTGGGCCGCCGCGCAAACGGAAACCGGCGGCGGTGAGCTCAACGGGCCGAATTCGATCGAATTTGGACCCCCGTCGGCCGGGCTGCAATGCCGGCTGGTCGCTGTCGAAACGACCGCCGACGATGAAAAACCCGATCCGACCAACGTGGCAGGTCAGTTCGCAAAGGACGATGACTTGACGTTCACCGTCGAACTGAAGAATGTTAGCGACAAACCAGTGACGTTGTTGGGAGTGCGCTACGGGGAAAACTATCCAACAGCCAAAGGGAAACTCAACACGGCATTTTATGGGCCACATCTGTTCGAATTCGAGTTCACTGATTCAAACGGAAATCCGATCGCCCGGGCAAAACGCCAGTTTGAAGATGACTCTCTGGCCTTGGACGGCACTTCGACGCACCAGCTGGCTCCGGGAAAATCGCTGACCATCTTGCTGCGGCCGGGACATTTCAGGTCTCCGATGGAATACGAACTTCCCGCCGGTCACTATCACGCCAAAGTTCGTTATCGGGGTCCGAGCGAAAAATTGATCGAGCGCATCAAAAAGCATTGGCCCGACAAACCCCACGTCGCTGCCTGGCGGGGTCAAGTCACGTCGAACTCGGTGGAGTTTGCGATCGCCCAGGACCTGACGGCCAAGAAGGATCAGGAGTTGAGTTGGGGACCGGTGGTGGACGGTCTGCAAGCGGCGATTGAGTTTCAAGTTCCCGACTACGTGCAGGAAGACCCCACCGACTTGCCCGGCATTCCGCTGAAGACAAAAACCAGTGTCTTCTTTCATGTCAGGAACGCCAGCGACCGTCCGATCACCTTCGCCAGCGAAACCGCTCGTCAAGGAGACTCGATCCACGTCACCGATGCCACGGGAGAAAAAGTGGATGTGCGGAGCACCTGGTATTCCGGATGGCCGATCGATGTTCGGTGGGTACTTCAGCCGGGTGATGTTGCACGGTTGTATTTACTTACGCCCAGCGTGGCGTCGATCGACAAGCCGGGGATGTACACCGTTCGATACACGCTCCGATTCAACAGCCGGCAGAAAAAAGACAAGGACGGAAACGTCATTTTTCCGCTCGCCGCCGACTACAAGTCGGAGTTGGACACGGGAGAGGCGCTCTTGTTTTTTCGGGAGCGAACGCCGGAGGATGATGAGCGTGCCAAGCCGCCCACTTTCACTGGAAAAGTTAGATTCGTTGACGATCAGGGCAAAACGATTGATGCCGGCAACTTCACTTTCAGTGGCGAGATCAAGCGCGAGGACCGCGAGGACATTCCGTTGCGGGCCGGAGCGATCGAGATCCCCGAATGCACTGCCAAACCGGCAAGAATCGTCGTTCGCGCTCCCGGTTACGAGGAAGCTGTCTTTTACGATGTTAAGTTCAAACCGAATGAAACGACCACGTTGAAACTAAAACGGGCCGCTCCCAGCACCTTTCGCCTGGTCTCCTCGGTCGATGGAAAACCGGTGCCGGGAGCCCGGATCCGCTATTTCAACAAGACGTCCGCCAAAGCGTCTTCTGGCCCCTTTCCAATGAAAGGGATCGAAGGTCCCGTTTGGGCCAACTCGCAGTCGGACGGACGCGTGGTGCTCGATTCGTTGCAGCGAGTCAATCCGATCTACGAAAAACTGGGCGACGCGGTTTACTACTTCTACATCGAACCAGCCTCGCCCGATCTGGCACCGCGGTTTGTCGGTCCGGTGAAGGCGGGACAAGATTTGGGCGAGATCGCGGTCGGTCCGTTTTTGGAAGTTCGTGGAGAAGTCCAAGGGACTGCCGAGGAATTGAATCGGTTCGCTGCCGAGTGGGATCAGCCGCTGGAGTTGACGACCGACAATCCCGATGCCACTTGGATCTACGCGGTTTCCAAGCGTCTGAAGACCAAGCGAGAGGGGAACAAGCTGACGTTTCATCTGAAAGGGCTGCGGCCTGGCAAGATTCGTTTCATTTCCAACTTTGGCCCCCGCCCGCACTCCGTTTCCCACACTTACGGCCGACGCGATCCGAAAGGTTCCGACGTGGTGGTGCAGCTCGATCTGGATCAGTCCTACATCGGCCTGGTACTGACCTCGCAAGATGGCAAGAAACCCAAGGACGATCGGGAAAGTGGAAACGAGCAACCTCAAAAAACGAATGGAAACGACAAGGCAGACTCAAGCGGCACGTTGAAGATCGGCTTGTTCGATTCGTTTGACTGCAAAATCGTGGATGCAGATACCGGAGATCCGGTTCCAGGAGAAGTTGCCACGATTCATTTTCGGTTCCGACAGAAGGCCGACAAGCCGGAGGAGGGGGAAGCGGTAGGCAATTTGATTTGGCCACGAAGCGGCAGCGACTTCGGGTTCGGGATCCCCGATTCGGTGATGAAACGCTCCGATCTGGAAGATCTGGTTCTTCATTGGGCGGTCGCGCATCCGCAGTACGAAACGCGGGTCGAAATCGTGCCACTGAAACCCATTTTGCTCGACAACCCCAAATCGGCTCGCGATCGTTTCCGAGTCATTCGGTTGCGACCCAAAATGGTCGACCTCAAAAAGACGTTGGATCGCCGAGTCAGCTTGGAGGCGAAAAACAAGAAGCTGCTTCACATCTTGTCGGAACTGGAAGAAAAATACGATGTCCCGATCACGATGGACCTGAAGAAATTGAACGCGCTGAACGTCTCGATGCACACGGAGTTCACGCTCACAGTTGCCAGCGTTCCGCTTCGAGACCTGTTTGATCGGCTCGTGACCGCGGCAGGAGCCACGATGAAGGTGAGTCCATCGGGCATCACCATCCCGGGCGATTCGACTCGGATCATTGTTCACTACGACATGCCTGGCGAGGAGGAGAACGCCAGAATTTACGTGCAACATATTGGCGGCCGTGACGAAATCGGAACGGAGCAAGAAGGATTGTCGAAGTGGAACCCACTGAAAAATGGCGATACGCTTGACCTGACCGAGCTGGACGCGGGCGACTACCAGGTTGCTCGGATGAAGGCCGTGGATGTCGCCCAGGCAGGTCGGGGGCGGATGTCGCAAGTGCTGTTTCTTGACCGTCGCCGCTTTGCGCTGCAACCGGGCCAGGTCAAAACCATCCGTTTCACACGAACCGCAGCTCGGCCTGTCACCGGCAAAGTGCTGCGCCTGCCTGAAACGAAACTGGAAACCGCGCTGGTCACCATTTGTTCGGAAAACGCGGACGAAACCCCTACCGACGATCTGGACGTTGTCCTTTATGATGCGTTCGGTTGTGACGCCGACGGCGGTTTCACGACGGGACCGCTTAGCCCCGGCAATTACGTTGCCGTGGTGCAGGCGTACGAGCCGCGGACCCAACAGCAGCTCAACGTCAGCGGCGTGCCTACACCCCGTTTCACCGGGCTGAAAAAATTCACGGTCCCCGCCAACGGCAAAGTTCCGACAATCGAGGTACCATTGAGGGACAATCGACCTCAATAAAAACCGTGGACCTGTCCTGCAATGAAGATCGAAGACGTTCGGCTGTTTCCGCTGCGAGGTGCGACACCCGACGGTGGTTGGGATGAAAGTCTGCTCGACAGCGAAACCAATCTTCACACGTTGGTCGAGGTCGTCACGGACGAAGGAGTCACCGGACTGGGCAGCGTCTTCACTTCCGCGGCGCTGATTCAAGGCGCGTTGGAGGTGGTACGTCCGTTTTTAATCGGTGCCTCCGCGCTCGACCCGGCCGCGACAACGGAGAACCTGCATCAGCAATCGTTTTGGCAAGGACGTGGCGGCGCGATCACTCACGCCATTTCCGGAATCGACATTGCGCTGTGGGACATCTTGGGCAAAGTGACCGGCCAACCGATCAGTCGTCTTCTAGGAGGACGATACCGCGAAACCATCAAACCCTACGGTTCGTTGTTGATGGATGAACCCGAGAAAATGTGTCCAGCCTTGGAAGACGCGCTTAGCCGGGGGTTTCGCGCGCTGAAGATCGGCTGGGGACCGTTTGGACGCGTGGACCGAAAAACCGACGAAGCGATCGTCGCTGCCGCTCGTCGAACGGTCGGACCCAATGTAGAACTGATGGTCGATGCCGGCGGTTCGGATGCGTTTTGGCCGCACGGATTCAAGTGGGCGTTGAACACGGCCAAGATGCTTGCTGACCACGACGTCACTTGGTTTGAAGAACCGCTTCGACCCGATGATCTGGATGGTTACGTCCGCCTGAGTGAACATGCGCCGCTGCCGATTGCCGGCTGCGAAGTTTTGACTCGCCGACAATCGTTCCTCCCTTGGCTGCAGCGTGGTGCGGTCGATTTTGTGCAACCCGACGTGACCAAAGTCGGTGGCATCAGCGAAGAACATCGGATCGCCCAGTGTGCCGATGATCATTCCATTTTGTTCGTGCCGCACGGTTGGAATACCGCGGTTGGTTTGGCAGCCGATCTGCAATTGGTCGCCGCCGCCGCAAGCGCAAGGTGGGTCGAATACTTGACGCCGGCACCGTACATCGAGGAATTGTTGGCCGAGCCGATCAGGCTGACCGACGAGGGACTGATTCAGATTCCCGATGGTCCGGGGCTGGGCATGCAGTGGAACCACGACGCGGTCGCCAGGTTCACCGGAGGAATGGAGCTGACACGATCACAGATATAGCGGGGCCACTCTGCCACGGCTGCCCACTATGCAAACAGCGGCTTGCCGATCTCGGCTATATTTTGATGATGTTCTGTAGGAAGTGGTTTCCGTTTCTTTCGATTGGTTGAAAAGGTTCTTGACGTGCACGTTCGGCTAGTGGCGTTCGTTTTGGCGCAGGCGTTGTGGGGGCTTGCTGGTTTTGGTGTCCAACTGACGGCCGCCGAACTTCGTTTTGACGGGATGGTCGACGAGGCAGGCCGCCAGCTGCTGGTCGGCAAACCTGCGGCGATTCAATTGCTCAGCGGCAACGTGATCGGCGACGCGGAAGTGCTGGGTTTCATCACCGACCATCGCACTCAGGGAGTCCGTTTTTTTCAGTACAAGGATGGCTCACGGAAAGTGCGTCTGAAAACGTCCGATATCTACCGCCTGGTGATCGACGGAAAATGGTATGCGTTTCGCTACCACCGTCCCAGTGGAGGGCTGTACCTGATCGATCGCGACAAGGCCAAGGAAGATGCCGAGGCAAGGATCGCCGGTAAGGACCGAGAGCTTCGCGAGCCACAGACTGCCGAGGAGGTCTCCGAAGCGGTCGCCGACCAAATCGATATCTTCAACGATGGCCGAAAAGCGATTGCCCCAGCGCCGCTGAACTTTGCCGAATCCGATTTCTGTTTGTTGTTGACCGACTTTCCAGAGTCGGCTGCCAAACAGGTCGCAGCGCAGGTGGATGTGATGTGCGAACAGATGAATTCCGTGTTCGGTTTGCCGAAGGGGGCGAATATCTGGCAAGGAAAAATGATGGTCACCGTGTTCAGTCGGCGAGATCGATTCGCCAGTTTTCAGAGCAAGGTGATGAACAACAACAATTACGGAACCAGCACGACGATCTACTACACCAACCGACGGCGATTCTTGGTCTCCACCTACCGCAAGGAACTCAACACGTCGCTGCTGTCGACGATTTCCTGGAGCATGGCGGGTGGTTATATCGGACGCTATCGATCGAATGTCGGCTTGCCCGCCTGGGTGCAAGCCGGATTGCAGGGATCGCTGCACCGCAAGATGTTCCCCAAGCCGTCCACGGAAGCTTCGGTACGAAAGAAAGTGGCCGGCCAACTGAAACGGACGGGAGGGTTGCTGGGGATTTTGAGTGCCACCGAGCTGAACGAGGATCGTAGATCCCTCGCCAAATTGCTGGTCAATCACCTGATCGACGCTGATCCGCAAGCGTTCAGCCAGTTCTTCGAGGATTTGAAACTTGGCCACAGCTGGACCGACGCGCTGAACATGAACTACGGTGCGACGCCGGAGATGTTTGCCGCCGACTTCGGACGCAAAATGGGTGTGCCCAACCTCATTCCGTGATCTACGTTTTTCGACACATTCGGTTTTGTCTGTCGGTTGGATTCTTGATCCTGGCCGCCCAGCCGGCGTTGGCTTGGCAGCAGGTGGATGTGCAACGAGATATCTGGCCGTTATTGCGCCAGCATTGCGTCGATTGTCACGACCTTCCCGACGCTGAGGGTGGGTTGAGGCTAACTCGGAAATCTTTGATCGAAAAAGGTGGCCATACGGGGAACGTCATCCTGGGATCGCTGGATGACAGCGAACTTCTGCGCCGTCTGCGTTCCGACGACCCGCTGTATCGCATGCCGAAAGATACCGAGCCGCTGGCTCCGGAAGAAATCGACCGGTTTGAAAACTGGATTGACCAGGGGGCACCATGGCCGAACGACCAGAGTATCGCGCCCACTCGGTCAGTACGAAGAAACGACGCGGCCCAGTGGCGCGCCGCGGCGCTCAAGCGGGCATCGGAACTGCACGAAGCGCTTGCCGTTTTGGGGTATCCGGCGCTCGCCTTGATGTTTCTGTTTCTGCTCTTTGAACGAAGAAAGCGGCATGTAAAAGACAGCCGGAAAGAATCGCTGGGGTTTTTTGACCGCGCGGCTTCCCAGTTTCGTCTCATCCACTACTGGATGGCGATGTTGATACTGGCCCTGGTTGCAATGTGGCGAATCCACCGTGCCGACGTCGCTCGGCTTGAGCTGGAAAACAGCAACTACTTGGCGGTGCTGGATGAGTATCACATCAGCGGCGCGGGAAAGATAAAGAACACATCGCGCGACCAGAAGCCGCTGATTCCTCGTCATCCTCCCCGTTTGGGAGGAACTTACTATCGCGGCAACGACGAGCGGAATCCAAAATTATTCAACGGCGGCTACTACCGCACAGCGACCATGAATCTTTCGCTGCGAGACAAGGAATCCAACCAGCTGGCTTGGAACGACTCGGTCCAATCGGATGAGCTCACCGTCTGTCTGGAAATCGAACGAGCGCCCTTTGCGACGCCGGGATTGTTTCGGGATGAAGTGATGCAGCGCTGCCTGTTGACACGACGGCGTGGGATGAGAGGCAACGAGGAAGCGCCGGGGGTGGAGGTGGCGTTGGAAGTAGTGCAACCGGGAGAGCGCTGGAAAGCATGTTTTCCCATTGCCAGTCCAAATCTTCGCGGCACCGAACGATGGAACGGCTTGGTCTATGTCTGTGATTCCTCACGGCAAGCTCACTATGGGATCGAATACGACGTGCAGCTTCGCGACGGAATCGTCAGCAACGATTCGCGACTGTCGATGGGAGCAACGTTTCGTCCGGTGCACGTGATGCAACCGCCTGTCGGCATCCTCTCGGCGCATGAATGGTTCAGCTTCCTACCGTTGCCGGAAATTGTTGGCGGCAACACAGCCGATCCCACCTTGCTGGGGATCCCCGAACATGAGGCCCGCTGGGAAGAGGCGGAGAAGAAAGAGCTCGAAGAATAGATAGAAGTGCTAGCCCGGATTATTCGTGTAGGCCGGACCGGAGGTCGCAAAACTATGCCGTCACTGCGCGGGGCCGGCTCGCACTTGCGCGCAGCGCGGGAGACGAAAAAACTTCCCGCAGGCGACCGAAGTTCCGGCACGGTAAGGGTTGGGTTGCTACGGCCTACGACAGTCGTGAATAGTCCGGGCTAGGCCGAAATTGCCCAGGTTCACAAGATGGTGACCACGAATAGCTCGAATAACACGAATGAAGAGAGTGGGAGAGATCGTTTTCATTCGTGTTATTCGAGCTATTCGTGGTCGACTGTTTGCGTTGCCCCGCTCGGAGTGTGATACGATGACGGTGTCACTAATCTTTCCGAGGAGGAATCCCATGCGGTCGATCCTGTTTGCGCTTGCGTTTGTGGTTGGCTCCCATTGCTCGTTCGGAGCAACGCCAGGGAGTATCGATGATCTGGCGACGCATCACCAAGTTGGGGTGATCGAGATCGCCGACCAAGACAACCCGATGAAGATCAACGCTTTTTGTTTGGACGCCAAAGGCCAAATTGTGGCTGCGTGCGGTGCGGGGCCGGGTGAGGTTCGAGTCGTCAATGACGAGGGCGAAATACTTCAGTCGTGGGCAATCGATGTCAAACCTGAATCGATCGGCGTTGCCGACGACGGAAACATTTTGGTCGGTGGCGAAGGCAAGCTATTGCGTTTTACAGCTGGCGGCAAACTGTTGAAAGAAGTAACGGCGCCTCATGCCAAAAAACTGCGGTCCGACAACCAGCAGCTTCGGAAGGTCGCGATCGATTACTTGAATCGTCGCCGCAATCCGCTCGCTTCGCGAATCGCCACGTACGAAAGCATCATCAAGCAGCTTGAAACGCGAGCCGCCAGCAGTGAGTTGAACGAAACCGAAGAAAGGATGCTGGAAACGCTTCCTAAAACGTTGGAAAAGTACAAGGAACAAGCAGCCGCTCAGAAAGAAGAGGAAGAAGAAGGCCCCAGCGAAGCGGACATCCAGGCACAGGTTGAAAGTTTGATCAAATCGAAGATGCGAATTTCTTCCATCAGTTCATCCGGCGATCATGTCTTGGTCACCACCCGCGGAATCGAAGGTTACGGATACGACGTCTGGAAGACGGACCGCCACTTCGGCAACGGCGAAATCATCGTCTCGGAACTGCGCGGCTGTTGCGGTCAGATGGATGTGCAGTGCTGCAAACAAGGAATCTTTGTCGCGGAAAACTCTCGAGATCGCGTCGTCCACTTCGACATCAACGGCAAAGAAATCACCCACTGGGGCAAATCCGACCGCACAGGCATCAACGGTTTTTCCAGCTGCTGCAATCCGATGAACGTCTGCTTCGATACCGATGGACACGTCTACACGGCCGAAGCCACCACGGGCCGCATCAAGCGATTCAGTGCCGAGGGAGAATTGCTTGCCTACATTGGCGACGTCGACCTCGTGCCTGGTTGCAAGAACGTGTCCATCGCTGTCTCGCCGGTCAACGACAACATTTACATGCTCGATTTGACTCGCAACCACATCAAGATGATGCAACCCAAGCCGGAGAAATCGGCGGAGGACTCAACCGAGAAATCCGAAGAGAGAGCCGTGAAGAGTGAAGGGAAGCCCAGTCCGGCGGATGTGACCTCTTTCGGATTTCAGGCTCTCCGATTTGGGACAAGTCGGCCTACCAGGATTTCGGTAGGAGAAGAATCGGATGAATAAGCTTTGCCTGGCAATCGTGGCGCTGGTCTTGCCGGCCTGCGCCGTTTGCTCGGTGGGAGCCGAGCCGGAGCCGTTGTCGTTGGTGGTCATGGATCCTTTGGCCGCGCCCCTTTCTTGTCCTTGCGTCGAGGGCTACGCGCAGCGGAAGTACGGAGTGCTTGCTGACCACTTGAAGTCGTCGCTGGGACGCGAAGTCAAGTTGACGTTTGCCGAGTCGCTTTCGACGGCGCTGAAGAAGGCGGGCGGCAAAGTGGACTTGGTTGTCGGCAAGCATTCGGTGGTCCTGGCGGATGCGGATGCGGCGAAGATCGATATCACTGCCATCGCCCGGCTGACCGATCGTCAAGGATCGACCGAACAGTGCGGCATGATCGTCGTGAACAAGGAGGATCCCGCGCAGTCGATTGAGGATCTTGCCGGTTACACCATCATCTTTGGCCCTGAGGAGGCGGAAGAAAAACATTCTGCCGCTCTCGAAATCTTGGACAAAGCGGGAGTCGCAATCCCCAAGAAACGGCGCCAGATCGATGCTGCTTGCAGCGACGGTGCTTGCAAGGTGATTGACCTCGGACCGAAATCGAAGACGGCGGCGGTGATCTCCAGCTACGCTCAACCACTTCTGGAAGGTTGCGGTACCATCAAAAAGGGTGACTTGCGAGTCGTCGCAAAGACGTCATCGGTACCGTTTGTCACCGCGTTCGTCAGCGACACCCTCGCGAAAAAGGACTGTGCCAAGGTACAGGCAGCACTTGCCGACGTGGCACTGCAGCCCCAAGTGTTGGAGGCGCTGGAGTCGTTGGTCGGTTTCATGCCGACCGAGCGATCTGTTCCGGTGGCAAAAAAAAACTAGCGAGTGAATCGATCATTTGGCCCGGCTGGCGCGGAGAAAAACGTGACGGCCGGGTCGGCCGGCTTCCGGCCACGCTTTCCAAAGAACCGACCATCTTGTGGGAGGTTCCTCTTGCCCACGCCGGTTTGGGAGGCATTGCGGCGACGGACCGTTTCGTCGTCTTTGGTGATCGCGATGTGGACGATTTCCACGACGTCTTTCGTTGCCTGGACGCCAACAGCGGCGAAACGTTGTGGGAAGTGAAACGGCTGGCGATCGCCTCGCTTGACTACGGGAATTCTCCCCGATCGACACCACTGATCGCCGGCGGCCGAGTCTATTGCCAAGGCGCTCATGGGCACTTGTTGTGCATTCGTATGGCTGATGGTGAGGTTGTTTGGGAGCGAAACTTTCGCGATGAGTTTCCGCTTGAAAGTGAATTGCCTTGGGGTTACTGCGGATCGCCGCTGCTGACCGACGGCAGCCTGATCGTCGCGCCCGGTGCCACCGACGCCTCGATCGTCGCACTCGATCCTGAAACGGGCGCGATCAAGTGGAAGACGCCTGGATCGCCACCTTCCTACGGATCGCTTGCCGTCGGTGTCCTGGGAGGCGTCAAACAGATCATCGGGCACGACGCAGAGTCCCTGGGTGGTTGGGACATCGAAACGGGAAAAAGACTTTGGACCGTCAAACCACGCGCCGATGGCGATTTCAATGTTCCCACTCCGATCGTTCACGACGGCCAGTTGATCGTCGTGACGGAAAACAACGGCGCCCGAAGATTTCAGTTTGATCGCTCAGGCCGTATCGCTGCCGATCCGGTCGCCTACAACTCGAAATTGCGTTCGGACATGAGTACGCCAGTGGTCGTGGGAAGCAAACTCTTTTGCGTCAAGGATTTTCTTTTCTGCTTAGATCTCGACGATGGTTTGGATGAAATCTGGAGAAAACGCGATCGCGCGATCGGCGACTACGGCGCGATCATCGCTTCGCCACAGCGGCTACTGGTCGTTGGCAAAGGCGAACTGCTGTTGCTGCACACCGACGGGCAGAAAGAGATCATTGCTAGGCAAAAAGTGTTTGACGAAAGAGTGAACATCTATTCGCATCCTGCCTTGGTGGGTGACCGGCTGTATATTCGCGGCGAATCGAAATTGTATTCGCTGCGTCTTCCACAGTAGCGCGGCGGTCCCCGTCGCAATTCACGACCGAGACAGTCGTGCTACGAACGAGAGTTCCCACAAAAACCAGCCTGCCATGCCTGCCCAAAACATTGCCCCCGACCAACCTTCGTACGACGTCGACAGCTTGGGCAGGAAGTTCTCACGTGACCTGGTGACTTCCAAAGACGGATTGTGGCGGCGGCTGTTTCTTAGCAAGGATGATGCGGCCGCCGACCGGTGGGGAATTCCCGATGATTTCACGCCTCTTGTCCAGGAGGGCTCGCCCGTTCGTGGAATCGAGATTGGCGTTCTGGAGGGACGCAGTGCATGCTGGTTCGCGGAAAACCTGCTGTCCCACGACCAATCGGTGCTGATCGCGATCGATCCGTCCAATGATCGGCATGCGGAACTGGTCAGGCGGAATCTTTCCTGCACCCCCAACGGCCGGCGGGTGAAATTCATCCGCCAATCATCGACTGCCGCCTTCACCACGGAAGCACACACCTGGCTTCGCCAGCATGCACCGTTCGATTTCGTTTACGTCGACGGTTGCCATTGGGCTCATCAAGTGATCACCGACGCGGCGATCGCCTTTCCATTCATTCGTCCGGGCGGCCTGATCCTCTTTGACGACTATGGACTGCGGCAACTTCCCAGGTGGGAAGAGACGCCGCCGAAACCGGCAATTGAAGCCTTCCAGCAGCTTTGGGGACCAGCCGTTCGACTGCTCCACAAAGACTGGCAAGCGATCTATCAAAAAACCGACTACCGCCCGCGACCGCGATGATCTCATCAAGCGACACAAATAGAAAAGCCCGAAGGGCTGACACAGGCCCTGCCGGGGTCGGCAGGCCCCGGTTTCTAGACAATTTGCGATTGAAGCCACGAAGTGGCGGTACAAAAAGGAGGCGGGTGCAGATGCCTTGCCGCCGTGTTCGGCGGGATCTGGGTTTCAATCGAGCACGAGTAGGAGTACCGCTGGCGCTGAGTACGAGACAGGTACGAACATGACGTGGATGGTGGAGCACATCCGATGCTTTAGTGGGCGGCGGATTCGATCAGGCGATAGACGAAATCCAGGTTCGTTTCGGGAGAAAAATCGTCGAGCAGTTCGTTGCACCAATCGTCCCACGCTCGATCGATGTCCTCTTTCTCATCGTCGCTAAGCTTCCATGACAGCGGCGGGCTGCGGTCTTCGCCTTCGGTGTATCGAAAACCGGCATCGACGAACTGAAAACGAATCGGCACCGTCGTGGAAGTCCGCTTGGTTTCTTGAACAGCGATCGCTTTTTGGCTCTGTCCTTTGAGAATTGTGTTGCGGTATCCGGTACGTTTTTCGGCCAAGACCAGGTGTTCCAGATCCATCGCGCCCCGTTCTTGCTGCGCAACCGAGCGGCCGTTGAACATCGCAATCGCCGGCCCAATGAAACTCTGTTTCCAGGTCGGATCACGTTCCAATTTGGTCGATTCGGCCAGCTTGGCGTCGGTGGCCGGTTTGGTGAGCGGAAAGGGCAGAATACGGATCAGCAATATCTGATCGAACGGTCGATCGGCTTCGTTATCGTACTCAGCCCTCAGCCGTTCGATGAATTGAATTGCTCCCAACAGACCCTCGTTGTCGGTAAACCCGCCGTCGGCATAGTGGCCTTCGCGAAGCACGATTTCGCTGCGTGTTTTTTCCTGGGCCTGATGAGCACGCTCCGATTTCGTCAGCGGCCGATCGGAAACGGCGGTGGGAGAGACGTAGGGGAAGGTTGCCGACAGCCTGGCGGCGGCGGCCAATCGCATCTCCATTCCCATCACCGGTGCAAACTCCAACGCCTCGAAGGTATTCCAAATTCGGTCCTCGTTGCCACTGTCGTCGAAAGTGAACGGCGCGATCATCACCCGTTGTCCGGTGTTGACGATGTAGCTATTGAAAATGACCGCCGGCAGCGTCCCCACTTTCACTCGATGGGCCAGGTGCCCCAATCGCCAATCGTCTCGACCGTAGACCGCCAGTCCATTGGCCATTTCCGATGGAACGTTGGTCCCGTCGTTTGCCACGGCTACACCTGGCAGCAACGTGGTATCCACAGGATGCCAGTTGCGATCGGTTTTCGGAATTCTCATTCGCGATGCCCACAGCTTTTCCTGAACCAGTCCGCGGTCGTCTGTCCGGCTGCGGTTGATGCCCACGATCCGCATGGCATCGGGAAAGAAAAGGCCCCAGGCGACCGCTTCCAGGCTCGATCGCGAGGCAAGCCCGTGCACGTGTCCCAGCGCGTCTTGTTGGCTATCGATTCGCTCGGTCTGCAGAAGTTCCGGATACTTGGCGACGTATTGCAGAGTTCCGACGCTACCGCCCGAAACACTGCTGATCAGTCCGATTGCTCCGGTCATCTGCTGTGCGACCTTGGCCTCATGGGAATCAGGAAAATCCTCCTTCAGCAAACTCAACTTGGTGCTGTGCACTCCGGTCAGCACCTTGGTGGTCCACGCGGATGCTTGGATTCCTCCGCCGGTGGCGGTCACGACGATGAACGTGCGGTTGGTTTTCAGCCCATGCTGTTTGGCGATCGCTTGTTGACGCAGCGCCCAACCGTCCACCACGTCGCGAACCCCGATGGGCTGCTGGCTGAAGGTCGGATCGTCGTTCCAGGGCGATTGCGGGTCGGAAACGGAAATGTACCGTGGCGGCGGCGAGGTTTCGAAACGATGTTCGGCGGTCTTGGGAAAAACCACGGTCACGAAAACAAGAAAGAGCGCCACCACCAGCAACGGCGAAATGCGGTAGCGATCAAAATAAAACGCCAACGCAGGCAGAGTCCCGCAAATGATCATGATCAGGCCGACCAGATAAAACAGAGTGCCGTACATCCCGTCCGCGTCAGGTAACATTCCAAAGACCAGGACGAACGAATAGGAAACGCCGTAAGCAATCAACAAAAACAGGCCCATCAACGTCATCATCACGTGACCGGGCAGCAGCGCCTCCCACGATTCCAGCTTGGGCGGCTGCGAAGGGTCCTCCGATTTCACCCAAACCTCCAGCTCGTGCAAGTATCCGTTGGTCAACCGAAGGACTTTCATCAGCGCGATCGGCAACCACCAACGCTTGCGGCGCGACGGTGAAAGAGGACAGGCTTTGGCGGCCGGATAGTCTTTGTTTTTTTGCCACTGACGCGGACTCTGCCGGCGTCCGAACATGAACCGATGGTCGAGCACAAAAAGCCGCGGATCATGAAGGTTGGGCGTCAAAACCCAACGATTGATAATGTCCAGCAAACACAGAATTGCGGTTGCCGCAACGATCCCGCCCATCACGGGAAGCCACGGCCAGATCAGCCCCAGAAAACTGATTTCTGTTTCACTGGTCCCCTGCGACTGAAGCGTGATCACCATGCAGCAAATCGGCAGCGGCAACCCGATCAGCCAAACACTGATCGATCGCAACTTCCAAAGCCATTCGGGTGGATCGTCCCAGAATCGATAGACGCCGGGATCGTCAAAGCGTCCTTTGGCATTGCAAATCGTGACCCGAAAAGTCTGCACGGTCAGCGCGGCGGCAAGAATCGAAATTCCCGTCATCGTGAAGACGCGCTGGGGCGTGTCCAAAATGTAAACGGCGCGGACCGCCGGAAACGAAAAGGCGAAAGGAAGGATCGCCAGGCCAAACAGCAGCGAACCAAACAGGATGCTATAGCGGGTAAAAAAAAGCAGCCGGATCAGATCTTTGATCGATTCCATCCAACCGCGTTTTTCGGCATCCTGAACCATCGCTCGGTTTCCTTTCGTCGAAGTGGCTGGCTGGCCGGAAGTCTCCGGAGGTGCTCCTCAGCCGCGAAGTACGCGCGCAGATCGACCGCAATTGTCTGCGCCGACGTCGGCAAGGTCAACAAACCGGGCGGATCATGCGGACGGACGTTCACCTGTTTAACGTTTCGGCGGACGTCCGTTTTCTTTGGCGGGAAAGTACTTCGAATCGGTCCGCGACGAAGCCATGTGGCCTTCGATCTGCCTGACGATTTCTGGATGATCCGCAGCGACATTGCGAGTTTCCCGTTCGTCCTTGGCCAGGTCAAACAACATCAGCGGCTCTTTGGTTCCGAAACGAATGCCTTTCCAATTGCCCATCCGAACCGCCTGTTGAAACGGCGAATGGAACTCCCAGTAATGGAACTTGCGCCCCTGTTGATGTTTGCCTAGCAGGGTTGGCAACACCGACATGCCGTCCAAATGCGACGGTGCATCGATGCCAGCCAGATCACAAGCGGTTGGAAAGACATCGCGCATGTCCCAAACAAATTCGCTGGTCACGCCCGCTTTGATTTTTCCCGGCCAGCGGGCCACCATTGCGGCGCGAAGACCACCCTCGAACAAATCTCGCTTGATGCCCCGTAGCCCACCGGCGCTGTTCAGCGGCTTGATGAATGGCCGATTGGGACCGTTGTCGGAGGTGTAGAAGATGACCGTGTCGTCGTCCAAACCAAGCTCCTTCAACAATTCGATCACTTTGCCAACCGTCTGGTCGGCCCGCGTGATCATCGCGGCGTAATGGCGCACGATGTTTCCTGCCTGCTTCGAATCGAGATGTTCGTACATCGCGTAGGTGGGATCATCGGTCGGGATTTCGTACTTACCATGAGGTGGTGTCAGCGCCAGGTACAGAAAGAAACGTTCGTCTTGGTGCTGGCGAATGAACTCCAGCGATTTCGCCTCCTGCTGATACGGAATGTAGACACCTTTGTTGTTGCCGGCGTTTTCGAGGATCGGCACCATCTTGCCGCCGTCCCAAATTTCGTCGGGAAAGTGATCGTGAGCGTGAACCTGATCCAGGTAGCCGTACCAGTAATCAAAGCCCTGGTTTTCTGGTGCACCGTCAAATCCGGGATTTCCCAGTCCCCATTTTCCGATGCCTGCGGTGACGTAGCCGGCCGATTTCAGTGCTTCGGCAACGGTGACATCCTGGTTCTCCAAAAAGACCAGCGGCCGGCCGTTGGTGTGGCTCAATTCTTTGGTCAGCGCTTTGGCGGTGTTGTCGCGGCGACGGCAATGCCCGGTATGCAAACCTGTCATCAACACGCAGCGGGTGGGAGCACAGACGCACGAACCTGAATAATGATGGGTGAATTTCATCCCCTCGGCACACATCTGATCAAAGGTCGGCGTTTTGACCTGTTTCGATCCGAAGGCGCCGAAGTCACCGTATCCGGCATCGTCAAGCATCACGTAAACGATATTCGGTTGTTCGGCGGCAGCGAAAAGAGCAGTGGCCAGAATTGCCAGCAGCGGCAGCAGGTTTCGAAACATGAAAAATCGTCTTTGGCAGGGGTAGCGAGCGGTTGATCCGCCAATTGTACTCGGCGGCGACGCGTTTCTGCTGCCATCGTGTCCTGATTGCCGTCGCAGCACCGGCTCGCGTGGACAAACGGTGTCCGGAAAGTTCACGTCACCGCGCCGATGCGTTATTCTGAAGGGGACAGTGGGACAGACATTTGTATCGCTGGCGGCGGCACTTGGTTGTCCGATGTCGCCCCATGATTGCCCATGTCCGTCGACAGGAAGCCCCACGTTCCTTTTGCGTATCGATCATGCCACAAGCTCTTCAGTGTCCTCGTTGTCACGGCGCCGTGACCGTTCCCGACAGCGCGGCGGGCCAAAGGGTCAAATGCCCTCACTGCGACGAGTCTTTTCTCGCGCCCGGTGTGGCTCCGTCCGCCAACGATGACGACGATTGGCTGAAACTGGACAGCGATCCTGTGGCGACCGACGGATTGCCCGATACGCCGCCACCCCCAGCTCCGACCGCAGCGCCGTTGCCCAACCCGGTCAGTTCGCCGGCGCCGGCTGCCACCGGCGAGTCCAACCCGAATCTCAGTTCGGAAGAGGAGGCTTTGTTGGCGGAGTTCACCAGCGACCTGGACGAATTCACCGCCGAAATCGAAGCGCCTCCGCCACCGCCGAAGGCAAAACCGTTGCCGCCGGCAGCTCCGTTTCAAGGCCTGCCGCCGATGCTGGCCGGCGCTCAGCCCACACCCGCCGCTTCGACAGAGGCGGCGCCGAAACCGCCCGCTGCGCAACCGACGGAATATCAAACCGAGTATCGTGTCAAATGCTCGATCTGCGGCACGGTGCTTTACGCCAAGGCGGAACAAGCCGGCAAGACGTTGAAGTGTAGCGATTGCTTTTCGCCGGTGACCATTCCCGAGCCGCCACGTGTTCGCAAGAAAAATGAAATCGATCTGGAGAACGCCGAAACGTTTTCTCTGGAACACACCCAAACGGCGGAGCGAAAGGATCCCTTTCAAAAGTCTGCCGAGCAGTTGTTGGATGAGGCTTCGCGCGAAGAGGAGGAAAGCGACGACCCCAAGTACAACGATGTTCCCAGCGTCAAGGAATGGTTCAAACGAGTGTTTGGTATCTTCCTTGACCCCGGCGTGTTGGCTCATTGGTTGATACTTTCAGTCTTTGCGGCAGTGCCCGCTTTTCTGGCCCTGAGCATGGATTCGCCCATCTTGATGCTTGGTCTGTTCCCAGCCGGTCTGTTTCTGGGAGCCATCGTGGTTTGCTGCGGATTCGCGATCCTGCAGTCGGTCGCCAATGACGAGGAATCCGTTTCGGAATGGCCCGTGTTCGATCCGTTGGCCTGGTTCGGGCAGCTATTTGTCGCTTTTTCGGCCGCGTTTGTTTCCGCTGTCCCCGCCTGGGTCGTCACGCAGCTTGTTTTTCAAGGAAATTTGCTGGGAGTGGCGATCACGATGTTCGCGATCTACACGATCTTTCCCTTTGTGTTGCTGTCGATGTTGGACATGCAAAGTGCGTTCATTCCGTTTTCAGCCGAGGTGGCGCGAAGCCTGACGAAGTGCGAGGAAGCTTGGGGCGGGTTCTATTTTTCGTCAGGCTTGCTGTTCGTCGGCCTCTTCCTGATGTTCACTCTCCTTTCGACCATCGCGATGCCTGTGGCAGCAGTGGCAGCAATCTTTGCTACGATCGCCATTGCGTTCACCTATTTTTCTATGATCGGCCGGCTGGCATACGCGATCGGACAAGTGGTCAACGCGCCTCCGATGAAAAACGACATCGACCGTGGTACGCGCACGCAAACACGCGACGGTTCGATTCATTGAGATTGCGCAGTAGCGAACGTGGCCAAGACTTTCGGCAATTTTCTGGCCGGCCGAAACGCTTGGCGAGTTTCGCTACCACAAACAAGCTTTGACAAAGCACTCGTTACAGATTCTTCAGATACTGCACACCTTGCTGCAGCTCTTCCAGCGAAGATTCGGATCGCCCCACCACGTAGGGTCCGCGGTACTGGATGTCCTCCAGCATTCCGATCAGTTCCGGAAAATCGGCCGTGCCCTGGCCCAGCGGGACCGACAACCCCCGTCCCGCTGCTAAATCCAAAACGCCGTCAACCGCGCAGACTAACTGAATTCTCTGTTTTAGCGCTGCGATCGCATCGCGAACGGGATGACGGTTGATGATCAGCTGGCCGGGGTTGAGTGCCACGGCGACGAATCCGTCCTCACTGCTGGTGGCCAACAGCGACTCCAACTGCTCGCCTGTTTCGGTCCCCGTTTCGGCGGCCAGCAGCGCTCCCACGCGAGCCCCGTGGCGGCCAAGATCGTCCAAGACCGACTGCATCGACGGCCAGGCGGGCGATTCGGGGTCGGGAACGTTGCCGATTTGATTGACGACCACCCCGCAGCCCAGCCGATAGGCCAGCCGCATCGCATCCTTGGTCCCTTCGACACGGCGGTCCAGGTCCTGCGGGTTGTCATAGCCACGACGGGTGGGAAAACGAACCGAAGCGACCCTCAAGTCCAGGTCGTCCAGCATTTTTCGCAACTGTCGCAGTCCAGTGTCCGACAATTGAGAAGGGCGGATCTCACTGCGCGCGTTCAATTCGACCGCCGACGCTCCCAGGCGGGCAGCCATGGTCAGCGACTTGCGGATCGGCAACCCCAGCGAATCGATCCGCACTGCGACATTCAGTTCAGCCAAAACTTCTATCCCATCCCATGGCCACGACCTCCCCCAGCGAACCGGCAAACGGAATCTTCCGGATGGGGGAGACCACCGTCGATATTGGCGGCATCTTACGTGTCGCGGTCAGGTTCGCAAACACCACCGGGCGAGCGGTGGTTTGCGGCGTCGCAGCCCTCGTCGTCACGCTTGCCTTAGCGTCGGCATCGGCGCAGGAGCCGAGTCCGCCGCCGGTGGGTGAAATTTCCGATTTGCGGGGCATTCGCTGGGACTTTGGCCGTTCGACCGATCGCAACTCCGACGACTGGCCGGACGGATGGCAACGGCATCGAGGTGTCGGCTATCCCGCTTACGTCGAAGTCGCCATCGCCGCTCGTCAGCCGGAGGTCGAAACGCAGTTTCAAGCGTTGGACACGGCCTTCATTCGAGCGTGGCCGAACCTTCGCAAGCAGTTTCCGTCGCTGCCAGCCTCGCCGCCATCGCTGCCCGATTCCATGATCGACACGTTGATCGATCGATATTTGAAGGTTCAGCTGGACGGTGGGCAGGTCAAAATTCAAACCACCCGGGTCGCCGTCAGCCAGCTTTATCAGTATCGATTCACGTGTGACATCATGACCCAAGGCCTGCGTCACGACACCGCCTCGGCCGAACTGGTGTTTTTGGATGACGGTGGAAAAGAGATCGCCGTTTACCCGACAGAAAAAATCGGCGGCACCAACGATTGGGTGACCGTCAAAGTGGATCGGTTGCAGCCGCCGGTCGAGGCAACCGCGGTGATGGCTCGGCTGATGGTCAGTCGGGCCGAAAACGGCCTGGAAGACATTCATGGGTTGGTCGGTTTTGACAATCTTCGCATCGATCAATACCCGCAGCTTCAGATCACCACCAACCAACCGCTGGGTGTTTACTTCAACGGCCAACCGATCGAGGCAACTGCCCGCGTGATGGGACTGCCGATCGGTGCTTCCAAAGTTCGTTTTCGGCTCTATTCCGCTGACGACGAAGAAATCGCCACCCGGTTGGTGTCGATGGTTGAGCCCCGAGAGCCGCGCGGTGAGTCGGAACGCAAAAGCAAAGTTCGCTGGGCCAGTTCGGAATTGACCTGGCGGCTACCGCGGATTGGCCCCGGGTTCTATCGCGTCACCGCCGCCTTGGAAGGCGAACACGCCGCTTCGCTGTCGACCGGTTCGACATTGGCGGTGATCGACGAACTCATTTCCGGACCGCCCCATGGGTCGTTTGGCTGGACTCTTCCCGAAGGCAACCAAGGTATCGAAGCGCGTTACCTGGCGCCGTGGCTCTCTAGCTTGGGAGTCGCTTGGGTGAAGTATCCTTGCTGGCTTGCTCCCGATGACAATGCCACCGCCGAAGAGGTGGCAACGATCTTCAGCAAGCTGCAGGAGGCCGGTATTCAAACGATCGGCATGTTGGACGTTCCGCCGCCGGAACTGTTGCCGCCATTCAACTTGCGCGGCCGTGGCGACCTGGTTGCCGCGCAGTTGTTTCGTGATGCCGATATCTGGCAACCGATGTTGGAACCGGTGATGACACGTCTGACACTGAAGGTACGCACCTGGCAGCTGGGCGGCGACCGCGATCACAGTTTTTTGGGCAGACCGCGACTGCGAGATCTGATCCGGCAGATTTCGATCGGCTTGCAGGGATTCGGGCAACCGATTGATGTGGCGATTTCGTGGCCCTGGTTGGAACAGCCGCTGGGACCGGGGGAATCGTCGTGGCAGGCTGTTTGCCGAAGCAGTGATCCGCCGCTGGGCGCCGATGAACTCAGCGCGTTCTTGACGCTGGATGAAACCGGATCGCGGGGCGAGGGTCCGCGGACCTGGTTGTTGTTGGATCCGATCAATGCGTCTCAGTACAACCGCCAATCGCGGATCCGCGACCTGGTATTGAGAATGGCGGCCGTTCGCAGCCATCGAGTTCAGGCTGCTTTTGTCAGCAACCCGCGTGACCCGCAACAGGGGTTGTTGCGGCCCGACGGTACTCCCGGTGAGTTGCTGCTTCCATGGCGCACGACGTCTCGGCTGATCGGCAACCTTCGCCACGTCGGATCGCTGCAGCTGCGCAGCGGTGCGCAAAACGCGGTTTTTGCTGGCGCCGACCGGGCCGTGATGATGGTCTGGTCCGCGGAACCGACCGAAGAACGGATCTACTTGGGTAAAAACGTCCAAGCGATCGACGTCTGGGGACGCGTCACACCACTACCAAACGAACAGCTGCTCGGGCAAACGGTTCAACGGCTCAAAATCGGCCCGATACCAACCTTTCTCGTCGGTGCCGATCCCACACTGTTGGCGTTTCGGATGTCGGTGGCACTCGATCGCCAGCAGCTGGACAGCTTGCTGGGACAAATTCAAAAGTTGTCGGTATCGTTCACCAATCCGACTCGCGACGGACTGGTGGGCGAAATGCAATTGGTCCAACCGCCCTTGTGGACCATCCAAACGCCCAAACGATCCTGGGAAGCACTCGGTGGGCGGACGCATAATCAGCCCTTTGACGTCGTCTTGGGCAACAGTGCCAAGATCGGACGATACGAAATCCCGATTCGATTTGAAATCCAATCGGTACCCAGCAAGCGTATCACGGTCTACCGATGGGTGGACGTCGGGCCGGAGGGTTTGGAATTGAAAGTCGACACGCGGCTGACCGCCGGTGGTGATCTGCGAGTGCAGATCGAAATGACCAATCGATCATCGCGGCAGCAGTCCTACGATTGCATGTTGTTTCCGCCGCCGGACCGGCAGTACCAGCGACGGTTCATCGCCATCGGACCGGGCGAAACTGCTCGCAGCGTGATCTACTGGATCGATGGTGACCAGCTGCTCGGCGATAAGATGTTGCTTCGAGCCGTCGAGCAGGAGGGACGCCGCGTCGTCAACTATTCCATCGACGTGACGCGGTAGTCGATCCACCCGCTACCTCGGCGGCATCGATTTCTGCGAGTTCGCCTGGCTCGAAAATCGCGGAAGTCTGTCATCTCCCGTAGTTAGCTGAGCTTCTACGCCACATTGAATTGTCCAACCTCGTGGAGTTGTATGCCATGCTTTACTGCTTCGGTGCGCGTCCTGTAGTAATGAGACACTGCGCGAGGTGACTGTAGTATCAGCGGTCAATATGAGCTCTATTTCGCGTTTGATGACGCCGTGACTGCTGCGGTACGCGCGACCGAGTGCTTACGCCCATTTGTATGGTACGGGTTTGGTGAAACAGGTGATCTGCCTCGTAGTTTCAAGAAGACGATCGAGGCTGCAGGTGAAATTCCACCTGCGATTAAGTCAAAAATTGATAGCACGTCTGAGTTAGTTGCGAAAGCGAAGGCATATCGTGACTGCGTTCAACACAACTTCTCTCCCGCTTTAGCTGGAGGCGCTTTTCTGATTCGACCAGGGCGCCGCACAACTGCGAAGCAGTGGTATGTGGAAGCCTCGGACGCTAGTCCGAGGATGTTGAAGAGCGCTGTTCAAGAGTCGCGAAGCGACGGCAGGTCATCAAGCGATGGATTCTTGCTCGAAGACGAACCGCGGATCGAACGTGATACGATGGCGCCGCAAGAACTCCAGATATTCGTCCTCGAACGTCTGACGCTGATGATGTTCACGTTGATTCTTGATGTAGTTGCGAACCGTCGCAGCCTTCGATTCGCTGACAGAAAATGCGCTGTATCCCCGCTGCCATGAGAACTTCGCGTTTACCAGGCGACGCTCATTGATCCAACGGGACGAGTTGGCCTTGAGCAATTGGATCGTTGTTGAAATCGCGAACTTTGGACTGATCTTCATCAACAGATGTACATGGTCTTCGATGCCACCGGCAGCTAGCAGGTTTGCACTGTGTTCCTTGATCGTTCCGCCGATGTAGCCGTACAGCTCGTCGCTCCAATTCTCGAAGATGCACTTGAATCGGAACTTCGTTGAGAACACAACGTGCAATAAGATTCCATGATGAGTCGACATATTGCCCCTCCTGTCGTCGCTTCGCGACTAGCCCTCCTGTCGTCGCTTCGCGACTAGCCCTCCTGTCGTCGCTTCGCGACTAGCCCTCCTGTCGTCGCTTCGCGACTAGTTTGTTCAGGAAATTCAGTCATGGGACTAACGTGTCCCATGCTTCAACATACCATCGCTTCGCGACTACCGAAAACGCGCAGGAATGACTAACCGAAGCGGCGAAACGCAAACCGAAAATCACCGAAGTTGGACAAGCCGCCAGCTCGGAGCAGCTGCCGTTGGGTGCGACGGTGGCGGACACCGACGCGCTTTTCACGTTGTTGCGGAGCGCGCTCCGGTGGCCGACACCGGGTGGGCGATCTTTGCTGGCGTGCGCCACCGATGTGGATTGGCCATTTCTTGAAAAACTCGCGCAAGTTGCATCGATTGTTGAGTCCAACCAGGCAGGAACTCATCTGGGTGCCAAAATGGGCCGAATTTGGCCTCTACTTGATGATTCCTTTTTTTCGCAGCAGGTCGACCACCGCGGCGGCGCATTGGGCGATGCTTTGGTCGGCTGCGTCGATCACTAGGTCGGCATCTTCGGGGGCTTCGTATTTCGCAGTCACGCCGGGGAAATTCCGTAGCTCTCCCGCGTCCGCTTTGGCGTACTGTCCCTTGCGGTCCCGTTGGCGACAGACGTCGATCGGCGTGGCGACATGAACGACAAGAAACCGCTCCTTGCCGATCAGCTGGGCCACTTTGTGACGAACGTCGGCGATGGGAGCGACAAACGAGGCGATGCAAATCAATCCCGCATCGTTCAAGGTTTCGGCCAAGTGGGCGGCGCGGCGCAGGTTCTCGCTGCGATCTTCCGCGGTATAGCCCAGATCAAGACTCAACCCCCGGCGCACGTGTTCTCCGTCGATCATCGAAACGGCGCGTCCCTGATCAAAGAGCTTTCGCTCGACCGCGTGCGCGATCGCGGTTTTGCCGCTACCGGTCAACCCGGTCAACAACACCGTGACGGGCTCCTGTCCAAATCGCGCGGCGCGTTCTTCGGCGGCGACGGTCGAAACTTCATTCGGGTCCGAAGAACTTTCTACCGTCGCTTCGTCGTCCCAGACTGACTTGGCCGATCCGTCACCCGATTTATCCAAAATCATCCCAGCAGCAACGGTGGCGTTGGTGATCCGGTCAACGACAATGAACGCGCCGGTATTTCGATTGCGCCGGTAGGCGTCGAAGTGAATCGGCCCGCTGAGCGAAATGCTGACTCGGCCGATTTCGTTCAATTCCAATTGTGGCGCGGGCTGGCGATGCAGCGTGTTGACGTCGACTCGGTACTTCAGCGTGTCGATCGTGCCGGGCAGTGTCTGCGTGGTGTGTTTGAAGAGATACGTTTTGCCGGGCACCATTGCATCGGCGTTCATCCACACCAGCATGGCGTCGATATGATCCCTGCTGCGGGGGACATTCCCGCTGCGAACGATCATGTCGCCGCGGCTGGCGTCGATTTCGTCTTCCAGCGTCAAAGTGACCGACAGCGGTACAAACGCCTCGTCGATCTCTCCGTCGAAAGTGACGATGCTTTTCACGTGAGATTTCTGGCGGCTGGGCAGCACCAAGATCTCTTCGCCGGGCCGGATGATGCCCGAGGCGATCGTTCCACAAAAGCCGCGAAAGTTCAAATCGGGACGGTTGACGTACTGGACCGGCATGCGGAAATCCTGCAAATTCCGGTCGCTGCCGATGTACACGGTTTCCAGAAAATTCATCAGCGTGCTGCCGGTGTACCAGGGTGACCGGCTGCTGCGATCGACCACGTTGTCACCGTCAAGAGCACTGATCGGAATGAAGTGCAAATCGGGCAGGTCCAAGCGAGTGGCAAAAGAACGATACTCGTCGCATATCTCGTCAAACCGTTCTTCGCGAAAATCACACAGGTCCATCTTGTTGACCGCGACCACCACGTGGCGAATCCCCAACAACGACACAATGAAGCTGTGTCGCTTGGTTTGCGTCAGCACCCCATGTCGGGCATCGATCAAGATGACAGCCAAGTCAGCCGAACTGGCGCCGGTTGCCATGTTCCGCGTGTACTGCTCGTGACCCGGCGTGTCGGCAATGATGAATTTGCGTTTGGCAGTGCTGAAATATCGATAGGCGACATCGATGGTGATTCCCTGCTCGCGCTCGGCTTTCAAACCGTCGGTCAACAGAGCGGGATCAAAATCACCGCCGGTCGTGCCGACCAACTTCGAATCGGCCTCTAAACGCTTCATGTCGTCTTCGTAGATCATCTTGCTGTCGTACAGCAAGCGACCGATCAGCGTGCTTTTTCCGTCGTCAACGCTGCCACAAGTGATGAAGCGAAGCAACTGTTTTTGCTCGTGCTGCTTCAGGTAAGCCTCAATGTCGGTGGCGATTAGATCAGACTTATGGCTCATGGATTTTCAAGTGAGATTGTTTTTTTGGGTGGAAGGAGTGATGGGCGGCGCGAAAGTCAAACTTCGATCAACGTTGATCGACCTGGTGGGCACTGCTGTGGCGACATGCCGTTCGTTCAGAAGTAGCCTCGGACTTTCTTGGCTTCCATTCCGGCGCCCCCTTCGTCCTGGTCGATGATGCGTCCTTGACGCTCACTGGTGGTGGCCAACAACATTTCCTGGATCACTTCGGGCAACGTGGTCGCCTCGCTTTCCACGGCGCCCGAAAGCGGGTAACAGCCCAGGGTGCGAAAGCGGACCATCTTCGTTTCTTCCTTTTCACCCGGCAGCAGCGGCATCCGCTCGTCATCCAGCATCAGCAGGATCCCATCCCGTTTGACCACTTTGCGAGGGGCCGACAGATAGAGCGGCACGATGGGGATTTTTTCCAAGTGGATGTACTGCCAAACGTCTAACTCCGTCCAGTTGCTCATTGGAAACACTCGGATCGATTCCCCCTTGTTGACTCGGCCGTTGTATTGATTCCAAAGCTCCGGTCGTTGGTTCTTGGGATCCCAACGATGCGACTTGTCACGAAAGCTAAAAACCCGCTCCTTGGCTCGGCTCTTTTCCTCATCGCGGCGGGCTCCGCCGAAGGCCGCGTCGAACTGATACTTGTCCAACGCCGCTTTCAGCGCGTCGGTTTTCATCAATTCGGTATGCCGCTCGCTGTCTTCCCAAGGCTTGATGTTGTGCTTCAAGCCCTCTTGGTTGGTGTAGACGATCAATTCCAAGCCGAGTTCCTTGCGAGCGTAGTTGTCCCGAAACTCGATCATTTCGCGAAATTTCCAGGTCGTGTCGACGTGCATCAGCGGAAAGGGAGGCTTGGCGGGATAGAACGCCTTGCGAGCCAAGTGCACCAGCACGGCGGAATCCTTGCCGACGCTGTACAGCATCACCGGCTTCTGAAATTCGGCGACCACTTCGCGGATGATATGGATGCTTTCCGCTTCCAGTTGTTTGAGATGGGTGAGGCTATAGTCCGACATTTTCTGCAACCGTTTGATGACAATCCCGATCCTCGGCCGGGGCGAACTTGGAAGTCTGATTTCAGGGTAGCGAAACTCGCCCAGAACTTTGGTTGTCGGGGTAGATCGCCGAAAGTCTCGGCGACTTTCGCTACCGGTCGAAAACCCGCCGATTCGACGTGGAGTATAGACGGATGCCAGAAACTGACCAGATGAATCAGCCGGACAGCGATTCAGGCAAATCTCGATTCATCGGAGCCCGCTGGCCAAATCTGCAAAATCACCCCTTCGGAATCGGCATCGCTGCCTAGCGGATAGGTCGCCACCCGCCGTATTTGCAGATTCGCCAGCGCCCCTTTGTGCCTCGCCTCGCCCCGTTCTTCGACCCATTTGGGGCCCTTGATCAGCAGCAAGCGATCGACATTCTGCCAATGGGGCTCGATCCACTGACAGAACTTGGCGATGCTCCCGACCGCCCTGGCGACGATCGTCGTGAACCGAAAATCCTCCAGCAATTCCTCACCTCGCGCCCCGTAAACGGGAACGGGCAAGTTCAATTCCCCAATGATCTCTCCCAACACATTGGCTCGTTTGGCCACCGATTCGGCCAACGACATCTCCACGTCGGGGCGCAGGATCGCCAGCGGAATGCCCGGTATCCCGTTGCCGCTGCCGAGGTCCAATACTTCTTCGCCAGCTTTCAATAGCGGTGCGAGTTGCAGGCAGTCACGCAGGTCCCGGCCCACGAACAGGTCCCACGTGGTGTGCCGCGTCAAATTCAGCTGATCGTTCCACTTCCAAAGGGACTGGGCGTAGTCCTGAAGTCTCTGCGCGATCTCCTGGTCGATTTCCATCGAATGTGATTCAAGCGCCGAGGAGAATTCGGGGTCGATGGGCATGGGAGCAAAACGCTGGCGGGCCGGCAGAAACGAGACAGGGAAAGTGGAACGTTGATGATGATGCAGCACGCCGCCATTGGGAAGGCCATCGCGCCACAGATCGCGCGGGTTTGCATTTCCACCGCCGAAGAACCCAAGATGGTAGGAAACGGCTCTGCATCATCCCTACTGCCCAGGAACCCCATGCCATCATCCGTTTTCGTTTATGGAACGCTCAAGCGAGGCCAGTGCCGAGAGCATCTTTGGCCGCTGCCGCCACGTTCGATTCAAATCGGCTGGTCACACGGCCGGCTCTTCGGACGCCATGACTACCCGGCAATGACGCCCGGCAACGATCGGGTGATCGGCGAACTTTGGGAATTCGACGAATCGGCCATCGAAATCGTGCTTCCACTGCTCGACCAGATCGAAGGAACCAACCAACCCGGCCAAACCGATTTGTACTGCCGCGTTGTTACCGATGTCTACGCTGCGGAGGACGACGGCTGCCTGGGCCAGGCTTGGACCTACCACTACGCGACCGACCCGGAAACCAACGGGTTCACGCGTATCGAGCAACAACCGGCAAGGTGGCCGTGAACCTGACCGCGGGTGATTTGGCTGGTTGATTTCGGTTACGATACGCCAATCGTTGAAGATCAACCAACGATGTGCCGCGACAAATCAACTAACAAAGAAGGAGCGACTCGAATGGATGCAGGCAGGCTGATACTGATTGCGACGATCCTACTGTGGACCTCGTTTCGAATGCAGGCCCAGGAGGCGGCTGAGAAGGTGTCGGGAATCGATAAGAGCTTGTTCAGCGAAGAGGTGTTGGCTGGCGACAATTTTTATCTTCATGCCAACCAGATCTGGCTCGATTCCACCGAGATCCCGGCGGACAAATCCAACTATGGCATCTTCACGCTGTTGAATGACGAGACGCAGAAGCAGGTTCGGACGTTGATCGAACAGGCGGCCGGGCAGCAGAGCCAGCCCGACTCGGCCGCGCAAAAAGTCGGGGACTTGTACAATTCGGTGCTGGATACCGAGGCACGAAACCGCGCCGGCATCTCGCCCATCGCCGACCTTCTGCTGTTGATCAACAACATCAATTCTAAACGATCGGCAGCCGCGGCAATGGGATCGCTGCGTTGGAGCGGAATCGGCGGGCCGATTGTCGCCTATGTCGGTGTCGACGCGAAAAAGAGCGACCAATACGCCGTCTACGTCACTCAGTCGGGATTGACTCTTCCCGATCGCGATTACTACCTGGAAGATGACCCTCGCTACGTCGAAATCCGCAGCAAACTGAAGGTCTACATCGCCGAAATGCTTGGCGAATTGGGCGTTGCCAATGCGGCTGCCGAGGCCGATGCGATTTTTGAAATCGAATCCAAGATCGCTCAGGCTCATTGGACCAAGACCGAAAACCGCGATCCCCAGAAAACCTACAACCGATATTCCTCCCAGGAGATGACGGAGCTGTTGGAGGGATTCCACTGGCAGACCTTTGCCGACACATCGGGAATCGCCGGTGACGGCTACGTGGTTCGGCAACCTTCGCTGGCGACGGCATTTGCCAAACTGTTTGCCGAAACAGACGTCGATACCTGGAAGAACTATTTTCGCTTTCGCCTGATCGACGGTTACGCGTCCAGTTTGTCCGAGTCGTTGGAACGTCGCCATTTTGACTTTCACAGTACGGCCATCAGCGGGATCACCGAACAGGAGGAGCTGTGGAAACGAGGCGTCAAAGTGACCGGCAGCGCCGTCGGTGAATTGGTTGGCCAGCTGTATGTCGAAACCCATTTCAAACCGGCTGCCAAGGAACGAATGAATGAATTGGTCGAAAATCTGAAGCAAGCATTCGCCAAGCGAATCGAGACCAGGGAGTGGATGGGGAAGGGAACCAAGAAACAGGCACTCGAAAAGCTCTCTCTGTTCACCACCAAGATCGGTTATCCCGACAAGTGGAAAGACTATTCCCGATTGACCATTCGACCCACGCTGTTGGCGACCAACATGATGGCGGCGGAAGAATTTGATTATCGTCGCGATCTGGGCAAGCTGGGTGGCCCGATCGATCGCAGCGAATGGCACATGACGCCGCAAACGATCAACGCTTACTACAACCCGACGATGAACGAGATCGTTTTTCCCGCCGCGATTTTGCAACCGCCGTTTTTTAACATGGCAGCTGACGATGCTGTGAACTACGGCGGCATCGGCGCCGTCATCGGACACGAATTGAGCCACGGGTTTGACGACAAGGGCAGCCAATACGACGGCAAAGGAAACTTGCGGCAGTGGTGGACCGAAGAGGATCGAGCCGAATTTGAGCGCAGGGCCGATCGACTAGTGAAACAATACAATGAGTTCGAGCCGCTGCCGGGGAATTTTGTTAACGGCGAACTGACGCTGGGAGAAAACATCGGTGACCTCGGCGGGCTGAGTGTCGCGTACGAGGCGTATCAGTTGTCGCTCGGTGGAAAAGAGCCGGTGGTGATCGACGGCCTGACCGGCGATCAACGATTCTTCCTGGGCTGGTCGCAGATCTGGCGGCGACTCTATCGCCGGCCTGAATTGCTGAAACGCCTGGTCACCGACCCGCACAGTCCCAGTGAGTATCGAGTCAACGGGATCGTCCGTAACATGGACGCCTGGTACGACGCGTTTCAGATTAAGCCTGGCGACAAGTTGTATTTGAAGCCGAAAGATCGAGTGCGGATCTGGTAAATCGTCGGCCAGTTCTCCGCTTCTGGCTTTTGGGGAAAACGTTGCGATTTCGGGGAAATCGCCAACTGTCGGCCAGTTCTCCGAACTGGCTTGTATGACAGCGTTGCGATTTCGGAAAAATCGCCGACAGTTGATGGTTTGGTTGGCTTGATGATGCGGGTAAATTGTCTTACTCACCACCTTGTGTTCCTGAGTCAAGGCGCCGATTCATGAATTCTTTTCGCAAACCAACGGATGTTTTCGTACAGTCGGTATCGCTTCATTACCTGCCAGTCGAAATGCGAATGCCGCTGAAGTTTGGCAAGGAGTCGGTCACGTCGGTCAACTGCGCCAGGGTTTCGGTGACGGTCAAGGACCAGCAGGGCAGGACGGCAACCGGTTGGGGCGAAACGCCGCTGTCGGTGACTTGGGCCTGGCCGTCGGCGGTGTTGTCCTACCAACAGCGTTACGACGCGATGACTCAGTTTTGCCATTGGTTGGCCGAGGCGTGGGCCAATTCCGATGCGGTCGGTCACCCGATCGAAATCGGACACCTGGTGATCAACGAATCGATGCCCCGGATGCTGGAAACGTTCAACCAGAACCGAGCAGACGAACCCCTGCCACACCTGGCCGCCCTGATTGCACTCAGTGCGTTTGACCTTGCCACCCACGACGCGTATGGAATCCTGCACGGAGTCGACATCTACGACACGTACAACGACGAATACATGAATGACGACTTGGCACATTACTTGACGCCCGATGATGGGGCCGACATTTCGTTTGCGGGAAAGTATCCGGCCGATTACCTGGTCGCCAGTGCGCCGGAGCAGCTGCCGGTTTGGCATCTTGTCGGTGGTTTGGACCCACTGGAGGATCGGGAGCTTTCCGGAGACGAACCCAACGACGGTTATCCGGTCACCCTGCGGCAATGGATTGATCGAGACGGTTTGCGGTGTCTGAAGATCAAGCTGCGGGGCAACGACGAGCCGTGGGACTACCATCGTTTGATCGAGATCGGAAAGATGGCCATCGAAACGGGAGTGCAATCGCTTTCGGCGGACTTCAATTGCACGGTCACCGATCCGCAGTATGTCAACGGCATTCTCGATCACGTGATTTCCGAACATCCCACGATTTCGGAAATGATTTTGTACGTCGAACAACCGTTTCCGTACGATTTGGAAAAACATCAAATCGACGTGACCAGTGTCTCTGCCCGCAAACCACTGTTCCTGGACGAAAGCGCTCACGATTGGAAGTTTGTCGCACTCGGCCGCCGTTTGGGCTGGACCGGCGTAGCGCTAAAAACTTGCAAAACGCAAACCGGGGCGCTGTTGAGTCTCTGTTGGGCCAAGGCGCACGGCATGCCGTTGATGGTTCAGGACCTGACCAATCCGATGTTGGCCCAAATCCCCCACGTTCGGCTCGCTGCTCACGCCGGTACCATCATGGGTGTCGAATCCAACGGGATGCAGTTCTATCCAGCGGCTTCGGCGGCGGAAGAAGCGATTCATCCCGGTATCTATCGCCGACGCGATGGCAAGCTTGATCTGTCAACCTTGGCCGGGCCCGGCTTCGGATACCGGCTCGACGAAATCGACCGCCGCCTCCCCAGCGGAGAGACGTTCGATCGCTCGTAAAGTGTCGTTGCCGGACTAATCCCTCGGCACCTCGATGCCTCGGATCAACGTGCCGAGTTCTTCGTCGGTGCTACGGCCTTCGATCTCCGCCTCGGCAGTCAGTTGCACTCGATGGCGCAGCGCGGGCACTGCGATTTCGACCACGTCGTCCGGTACCGCGTAATCTCGTCCGCCAAAAGCGGCCAACGTCCGTGCCGCCTGCATCAGGGCCAGGCCGGCGCGAGGGGAGGCGCCGATGTGAAACGCCGGCCAGCTGCGAGTCGCACGGACGATCTTGTTGATGTAGTCGACCAAATTGTCCTCGACCAGCACCGCCGCGCACGCTTCGGTGATTTTTCGGACCTCTTCCGGATTGGTCACGTGATTGACTTCCTCGGCAAGCCGCTTGTTCATGTCGACTTGCCGGCTATGCAATTTCAAGATCTCCGCCTCCTGGTCTGAGGTCGGATAATCGACTCGCAGCTTGAACATGAAACGGTCAAGCTGTGCTTCGGGAAGGTTGTAGGTGCCTTCGCTTTCCAGCGGGTTTTGGGTGGCAAGTACCAGGAACGGTCGCGGTACCTGGTGGCTGGTTCCGTCGACGGTCACGCGGTATTCCTGCATGATCTCCAGCAGCGCCGCGTGAGTCTTGGCGGGGGAGCGGTTGATTTCGTCGGCCAGCAGAAACTGAGTGAACACTGGTCCGGGGCGAAAACGAAACTCACTGCGCTGCATGTCATAGACTGGCGCGCCGGTGATGTCTGACGGCATCAAGTCGGCGGTGAACTGGATCCGCCCGCACTCGCAACCCAAGACTTGCCCAAGCGTGCGGACAAACAACGTTTTGCCCAGGCCCGGCACCGATTCGATCAACACGTGACCGCCGGAAAACAGCGCCGTCAAGGAACCGAGCACCAGTTCGTCTTGTCCGACGAACAACTTCGCGACCTCGCTGGAAATCGCGTCGAACAACTTTTGGACCGGTTCAAATTTTGTCGATGTTGGCCGAGTCGGCGCCGTTGCTGGTGCGGGGCTGCCATCGGTGCCGGTCGGTGGAACACTACTCAACGGTTTTCCTCATGATCGTCTTGGGAGGCGTCTCGTGACTGGTCTCTTAAAATGGCGTCATCCTCGGCCGGCGACAACCCAGAAGCCGGCGGGGAGGCTGACGAATCTGGCTGGTCGGGAAATTCGTCTCCCGCCAACGCCTGATCGATCAGCGAATCGGAGGCTGTCGGATCGGCCTGGGGGGCAGGCCGGTCGACCGGCCCGGTGCCGCCGGAAAGGCTTGGAGGGCTTGCCGATCGAGCCGCCGAACCAAAATGTTTCGGAGTTGGCGGTGGGATCGGCGCAGCGGCATGGGCGTGTTCCGATTCGGGCAGCACCCACCGGCCTGACGTTTCACCGTGCATTCGTTTCATGTATTCGCTGATACGGTGTCGGGCATAGGCTTCGCCGCCTGCCCGGTTCATCAGCGCCGCGACCGCGTCCAAATGGTCGCCAAAACTGCTTTGTTGCGATCGGTTGACCCGCCGGGGCCTTCCGAAAATCGGCACCAGCATCAAGCAGATCACCAGCCCCAGTACTACGCCGTGAGTCGTCACGATTGACATCGGCCAAACGGTTAGCAGTTCCATTCCCGTCGCTCGCGGCACTCCAGGTTTGCTTTCGCTCACCGATACACGGTTGCCGTAGGACAACAAAAATCCGACGCGAAGGTCGACATCACCGCTGGGCGTCGACGCGGCGACCAACTGGTTGGCAATCCTGCGGTTGAATGGGCGAGTGAATGCATAGTTGGTCAACAACGATCCACCGGCAACCACGATCACTTTCGAACCGGGCCATTTCTTGGAGCCGACTTCCGCGATGATGGGACTGCCCGATTCGGCTTTTAGAAGTGGTTGGAAAGAATGGGGAGTCTTGTTGAGTTTCTTGACGTCTTGGTAGGTCGAAAGGAAAACACCGCCCCGTTCTTTTTCGTCTTCGGCAACGATTTTGTAGTTTTCTTCGTCGAACCCTCTGAGGTCGAATTCGATTTCCGAATCCAACTCCTGCGTGGTTTGATCGCAGACTTTTTCCTCCCATGGGCCGCTTATATCTCCCAAGGGAACTCGTTTGCCGAAATCGTAGTACAGGAACCAACCGTTGGTGGCACTGGTGCGAGGCCGAAGCTGCCCAATCAGTCGTCGATTGACGCTTCTGGCGGCACGGCGGCGGTACTCCAGCCGTTGCTGAGGTGGGGCAAGTTTTGCCGCGTCGCGCCAATAATCGACTTCGCTACCGCTGTCGGGCAAGATGTAAACCAACGTGCGTCCGCCGCTCTTTAGCCATCGGTCCAACCAGACCGTGCTGTCCAAGTAGAACTCGCCCGCGTCGCGCGGCGTCCACACGATGACGTCGCAGCGGCTGACTCGATTGCTCAACCTGTTCACATCACGACTGCGAAATCCGGCCTCTTCGTAGCTCGTTCTCAGAGCGCCAAACCCGTTCAGGCTATTACGTCCCACGCGCCCTTGCGATGGGCCGTACTCGGTATGAAGTTTGCTGCATCCAGACGCCAGGAGTGCCGCGCAGGCACACCATCGGATCGCCCAGCGCGTCAAGGAGTCTCGTTTTTCTGGCATCGCGACGGTCATGCGGCAAGCTCCTGACGTCGTCGAACTGACTCTTCCAATTCCAGGTTGCCCCGCCAGATTTCGGAAAACTGGCGCTGAGCGATTTCGTGGCGTCCGAAGTAAGATCGCTCGAACGTGCTTACCGTTTGCCGCAACAGCTTGGCCGCTTCGGGATCGACCATCCGCGTTTCCCGAACATACTTGCCATTGGTCTTGCCGCGATTGAGACGCAGCAGTCCGGCGCGGTCAAGAAGGAGGAGTTGGTGCCCGAACAGCAAAATGATTGCCTGGTCGTATCTTGCTTCGTTCATCAACCGCTCCGCCTCGCTGCGCAGGTTGACATCAGTGCGGCGCAACTCGGCCGGCAGATGCTTCATTCTTTCCAGGGTCTGTTCGTCGGGCAGATTCCCATCTTGGGCAGATTGGGCCTTGCTGGTGCCGTCCAGGTCGATTTCCGCTTTGGACAGGGCGTAAAGGAGCAGGCAGACAATGGTGATCACGATCGCTGCCAACAACAACCATCCGAACAGGTTTCCCGCCGTCAGTCCGGAACCGAACAGACCTGTGCCCCCCAATCCACCTGTCCCGCCGCCACCGCCGCCGGCCGCCCGCGGTTTGCGAACGCGTTTCGCCTTGGGAAGCCAGCGGCTGTTTCGGTTCAGCGAATCGTCCACTTGCGGTTGAACGTGAATCGGCAGCACCTGATCAGCATCGGAGTCGTACCAATAGGTATCGGACATCGCTTGATCGGCGGGCCCGGCGGTGTCCTGGGCCGGCGCCACCAGCGGCGCGACCACGAAACAAATGGCCACCGCCGACAAAATTACCGTGCTGCTTCGGTTTGGTTTCATCAACGTGCCTCCGCGCCAGCCGGTTCGGTGGGAATTGCCGGCGCGGCTGCGCCAGCCAGTCGACTTGCGCGATCGGCGGGGATGCCGCCGACAGGCTGATCGTGAGATGGTTGGGCCCATCCCGCGTCCTCGCCGAATTGTCGCATTGCTTCGGCGCGAATCGCCAATTCCACCTCCCAGCCCTCCAGTCGAATTCGCGTGTCCAGGTAACTGAGCAAACGGACCAGCACACTGAAGCCGGCTACCGTCCACAAAGCAAGCGGGTAGATCACCAACAACACCACCAGATCGGTCGTCCAAGTTCCGGTCACGATCCCGCGCATCCATATCAGGGTGTAAATCACGCTAAGTAGCAACCAGAAGAAGACGAATCCGACCGCAAAAAAACGTCCTCCCAAATCGCTCGCCACCGGAGAATGCAACGATTTGGAACGCCGCGACACGGTGATGGCCGAATCGTTTTTGTCACGAATCGGGCACTGTTCCAACAACAAGATTTCAGGCATGAACGGCCGGGCGCTGCGAAAGATACACAGTGCAATGACCAGCATGATTGGCACCAACACGTCGTAAAAACCGTGGGCGGTACTCCCCAACCGAAACGCCACCACCACCATGGCGGGCACTGCCAGGCGTTGAATTCCCAACACCCAAAACCAGCGTCCAAAGTTTCGCCGCACCTCTCCGAACACACTCCGCCACGTTGGCCGATGTTCAAACACCGCTTGCCCCAAATAGTAGGTGGTCGCCGCGCCGGCTGCGGGTGCTTGCAGTACGACCAGCAGGGTCATCCAGGCGATGTAACGGGCGATTTCGGGCATCGCCTCTTCATCGTTCAATCCAAACGACGCCTCGGTGATCGGAATCCAACCCAACAGCAACAGGTTGCCGATTGCCCAGGGCAGCGCGCCGGCAACAAATCCGACCAGCAACGATTGCGGATAGCGGCGAATCATGACCAACGCTAGATCGCCAATCTCCGACATCGTCCGCAGCCGAATCACGACGTGGGTGCGGTCAAGTTGCATCGTCATCGCCTCCGCTTGGCTGAGGCGACGTTAGCACATCCCGTGGGAATCCCAAAACCACAAAGTAAAAACTGATCATGCCCGAAGAGATGATCGCCCACAACGCCTTGAACAAATAAGGCGCCGGGCTGGGGGAAATGAACCCTTCGGTGAAGGCGGCGAGACAGAAAAGGATGACCGAAGCAGCAACCACCGGAACGGCCCTCATCGCACTGTTGCGAAGCGAATCGATCCGCGTCAGCCCGCCGGTACAGAACAATCCAACGCCCATTCTTAAACCAGCCGCCGCGGCCAGGGCGATCGCCGTCAGTTCAAAGGGGCCATGTGCGGTGACGAAGTGATAGAAATTGTCGCCGCCAGTGACGTCGTCTCGGGCCATGTAACCAAACATCGTTCCCAATGCCACGGCATTGTGAGCCAGAACGTAAAGACAAGGAATGATCAGAATTCCAAACACGTAACACCGCAAACCGATGCCGGTGTTGTTGCGAATGTAAAAGGACGACATCCCAACATAGTGCTGCAACGATCCTTGCAGCGGCTCCTCGTACATTTCTTCCAATGCTTCCAGCTGAGCGGTACCGACGATGTTTTCGGCAAACCCCGGCGCCAGATTATCGTTGGCGCCCAGGTACATCGACAAAGCAAAAAGTCCGAAGAAGATCAGCGTTGCAACGCGTACGCAGGGATCAGCAAAGATCTGCCGCGGCGCCTGATCGAACACGACATCGACCCAACGAGTCGGTTCGAAACGATTGGCTCGATAAAGCTGGTTGTGGGCTCGCGCGACCAGGCGATGCAAGTAGGTGACGGTCCCCGGCGGCAATTGATAGGCATCGGCAAGAGCCAGATCGGCACAAGCAGCTCGGTACAGCGTCGAAAACCGCGAAATGCCTTCGGCGCCGCGATGTCCCATCCCGCCGGCCCGGTCGGTTCGCCCGCGAGTTTCCATCGCATCACAAAGGTTCTCCAGTTCAGTCCACTGGACCCGCCGTTTTTCCAGCAAGGCGGCGACATTCATTGCGGCGGCTCCGGTGGTGATTGGCGGCCCGATGCGGCCGAATCGTTTTCTGCTGGTTCCACAGCGGCAGGCAGCGAGGGCGGTACCTGGCTGGCCACGATCGGGGTCACTTCTTCTCCGGACAGTGCGGCCGCCAGCGGCGATGTGGTGACCTGGTCGCCGGCCAGTCCTTGAGGTTTTTCGACGTCGCGAAGCAGCGGGCTGTAGCCGGCCAGCGGTCCCAAGTCGGGCAGCTCTGCCGATGCATCCGCCAGAAACGTCTTGTAGTACAACGCGTACATCAGCAAATCGGGGTCGATATCGGGCCGGAATTCAAATCGTTCCACCAACGGAATCGTCAGGTGCCGGGCGACTTCGCGGCGTCGTGCCGGTGTCAGATAGTGGCGCCGTTCGGCGTAGATCGCCAGGGTACGAGCCATGCTTCGCGACACCCGGTAGTCACCCGGCACGAAAGAGGCCAGTGCGGGGACTCGCGGGTCATCCACCTTGGCAACCGGAAGCCGCCAGCTCCGTTCGTCAACAATCACCATCGTTCCCGCTGCCAAATCACCCAGTCGCTGCAGCCGACGAGTCGAAATCATCATTCCTAACCCGATCATCCCTGTCGGAATGACAAACGCCGGAGGCGCGTCTTCGGACAACGCGGCCAGGGAGGCTAGCGGCGCCAGATCCGCCACCCGCAACAGATTGCGAACCAGCGCCCTCTTGCCGTTGATCGGCCGCCCGTCGACCGCGATCGCGCGAATCCCGCAGGCCCACTTTCCTACGGTCCGACCGTTGAAATAGGTCTCCATCACCGTGCCATAGAACCAGCTGACGAAAAAATAGATCAGGTTGGCCCCGGCAAAAGCGAACGGTCCCAGTGACCAGAAATCGATCAGCCCGACGATCAAGGTGAAGGCGACCATGAACACGATGATCACCAACCAACGGATCGCCACATCGATCAAATAGGCGGGCAAACGTCGAAACGGCCCAGCCAACTGGTAGTCAAAGGCGATGTTTTCGGGCGTCTTTACCGCGATCGTCGTGTCCAGTGCGGCGGTTGCGGCCATGCGGTAAAGCTGATTGGAGTGACGGTATTTGCGACACAGCTGTCGCACTGCCATTATCGACCGCCAACACCCTGACATGCAACGGTCGAGCAAACCCAAATTTTGTGGGCCGTCATCCCGTCACCCCGCGCTTCGCTTCGTGTTACAACTTGTCAGCCACGGTTTGTTCGCCGAAAGCTTTTCCGGTTTTTCGGCCGCCCCCCAACGCCTCTCCTTTCCTTTCTCGGTTCCATCATGGCTGACCCGTCGGGGAAAAAACCCAACGAAAGTACCGCGAACGTTGCCGGTCCCCCGCCTCGTGACAACGATGCGGCCGAGGATGAGACCTACGGAACAGAGGTGGGTGAGCCGGTCGATCCGCCTACCAGTCCGATGAGAATCATTCGCTCGATCGGACCGGGCCTGATTGTGGCTGGCTCGATCGTCGGAAGCGGCGAACTGATCGCCACCACCAAAACGGGAGCGGAGGCGGGGTTCAGTCTGCTGTGGCTGATCATCATCGGCTGCGTGGTGAAAGTTTTTGCGCAAATCGAATTCGGCCGCTACGCGATCATCAGCGGCAAACCGACATTGCGGGCTCTGGATGAGGTTCCCGGTCCCCGCGTCCAAGGTCGCGGCAACTGGCTGGTCTGGTACTGGCTGGTGATGTGGTTTTGCAGCATCAGTCAGCTGGGGGGCATCGTCGGCGGTGTCGGCCAGGCACTTGCCATCAGCGCGCCGCTGACCCAGGCAGGTGTCGATTACAACAAGACGGCCGACGCGGAAACGCTACGAAAGTTTGAGGAATTCATCGATCAAAAAAAAGAAAACGCCGGCGATGATGAATCGCCAGAATTGGTCGCCGCCGATTCAACCACACCCGCGACATCTTCCGGCGCAACGCCCTATGACGCGGCGATCTGGGCGGCGATCATGGCAGTGGTCACCAGCGTGATTCTGGTGGTCGGCCGTTACAGCTTGATTCAATCACTGTCGGCCGTGCTGGTCGCCTCGTTCACCGCCTTGACGGTGTTGAACCTTTTCCTGCTGCAGGGACAACCCGATTGGCGAGTCAACTTGGCGGAGTTCTTTGGCGGGCTGAGGTTCCAACTTCCCGAATCGTCCGGTGCTGTCAATCCGATCGGTACAGCGCTGGCAACCTTCGGCATCATTGGCGTCGGCGCCGCCGAACTGATTGTCTACCCCTATTGGTGCCTGGAAAAAGGATACGCGAGGTTCACCGGTAAAAATGACGGTTCGGAGGACTGGAACCGTCGCGCCCAAGGCTGGATGCGGGTGATGCGAGTCGACGCTTGGGGCGCGATGATCGTTTACACGTTCGCGACTGTCGCCTTTTACCTGCTGGGCGCCGCGATCCTGCACCGCGTTGGGCTGAACCCCGAACGAGAGAGCATGGTGCGAACGCTGGCGGTGATGTTTGTTCCCGTCTTTTCTGATTGGGCGTCGGCCGTTTTCCTGTTCGGCGCGTTCGCCGTGCTCTATTCGACCTTTTTTGTTTCCAATGCTAGCCACGCGCGGACGTTTGCTGACGCGATGCACGTCGTCGGCATCATCGGCCATGACGAACAGACGCAGCGGAAGTGGGTGCGGAGGCTCAGCGGCCTGTTTCCCATTTTGTGCCTGGTGATTTTTCTGCTTGTTCAGGCTCCGGCCCAGTTGGTGTTGATCAGCGGCGTCGCTCAAGGTGTGATGTTACCGATGCTTGCCGGTGCCGCGCTCTTCTTTCGCTACCGCCGCTGCGTTCCCGGCTTGACTCCTGGTAAAGTCTGGGACGCCATGTTGTGGTTGTCGGCGATCGCGATGCTGATCACCGGCAGCTGGACCGTGATCAACAAAATCCAAGGATACCTCTCGGCATCCTAACTGCCCGGCAAGGAGCCCATCTGTTGTCGCAAGCCACTGCTCCGATGCGATTCGGAATCCTCGGAACCGGCCGAATCACTCGCCGCCTGGTTGCCGATTTGCAATCGACCGATGGCGCCTGTGTCACCGCGATCGCCAGCCGCACTTCCCAGCGTGCTCAGTGGTACGCCGATCAATACGGGATCGCCTCTGCCGTTTGCGGTTACGATGCACTGCTGCAACGAGAAGACGTCGATGCGGTCTACATTTCACTGCCCCCGTCGCTGCATGCCGAGTGGGCCATCGCGGCGGCAGAACACCACAAGCACGTGTTGTGCGAAAAGCCGCTAGCGACCACGTTGAAAGAGGCTCAATCGATCGTGCAGCAATGCCGCGAACACAACGTTCGATTGCTCGACGCGACCGGCTGGTTGCACCACGAAAGGACTGCGGAGTTTGATCGCTGGTTGCAGTCGGAACGTTTTGGAAAGATCGGGCATGTCAGCGCGGCGGTATCGTTCTATCAGCCGTTTCAATCCGACGATCATCGGCTGGATCCGTCTCTTGGTGGCGGATGTCTGTTGGATTTGGGCTGGTACGTGGCTGGGCTGGTGCGGTTTGTTTTGAAACGCCCGCCGATTGCGCTGTTTGCCGACGCGGTCACGGGCCAGGGAGTTTCGCAGCGAGTGACCGCGATGATGTGGTTTGAAAACGAGATGACCGCCACCCTGTCGTGCGGATACGACACGGCGACCCGCAAATGGTTTGAAGTTGCCGGTAGCGATGCCTCGTTGGTCTGCGACGACTTCACTCGTCCCTGGGCCGATCGGCCGCACCGCTGCTGGATCCATGACGCGTCGGGAAAAGTGGAATCGCACACGTTCGAGGGCAGCCAGGAGCGAAACATGATCGGGCGGCTGATCGGCGATCAACCGCTGCAACCATTCCACCAGCAGGCCCTCGATACCCATCGAATGCTCGATGCGATGATCCAGTCGATCGCGGATCACTCGCGAGTGGTGTTGAGCTGAAAAAACGGAAAGAAAGTGTGCTACTCGGGCTGATCGGCGAAGCTTCCGTATTTCCACTCGATGGTGGTTGGTGGCTGTAGGATTGTCGCGCCGACACCTTCGTTGGCGAATTGGCCGTCGACACGAAATGTCCAACCGTCGCTGGCCGACGTGGCGACATCACCGATGCTCTCCACGAACGCCGTGGTTCCGGAACCCTTGAGCTTGATCGGTGGATCATCGATCTCTCGCAGCAACGATTCCAACGTCGTGCCCGACGCGACGCCCGGAAACTCGAACACTTCGACGTCGCCCTGCGATACCACTTCCATCGTCACCGTGCCAATCGAAATCGATGGTGCAGTGGATGGGGCGGGGGCCGGGCTGCACCCGGTGAGCATGCCAAGCGTCAGAACGCAGAAAATGGATTTGTTCATCCCAACAATGTACCCGATGAACGCCAGTGACAAACCGGCAAGCCGACGGACGCGTCTGCCACTTTTTTCGGGTCTTCTGGGTTACTGACAGCAAGAAGCTTTTCAACGTGCACAGATTTTTTAGCCACAAAAAACGCGAAAAGTCGCAAAGAGGTTTTTGTGTCTTTTGGCGCTTTTTGTGGCTATCTCATCGTGCTGCTTTGGTCCGCGGCTCCGCCTCGCTCATTCGTACTCCTACTCGTACTCCTCGTGCTCCTGGTACTCGTACTCCTGCTCGTGCTCCTGCTCGTTGCGTTTTGTGGCGAGTACGAGTACGAGAACAGAAGGCGCTCCGTCTGAGCGACCGTTCGTTGGATGCCTTCAGGCCAGCGCCGGTTGTTCGGTGTACAGCTCAAGGATTTGTCCCTGCACCTTCACCGCTCGCAGCAACACCCAAAGTTGATCCGACGTGAATTGCAGGGGACCTTCCGAGCACATCGCCTCCAGTTCATCGGCGACGGCGTCATGCTGATCCGTTGCCGCTTCCAGCCGAAAAGTGACGTTCTTCCACGCCGCGGTCAGTTGTGCTTCGTCCGACAACAGCTCGGCGTCGTCGGTCTGATTCAGGATCAGCAGGCAGAGTCGCGCGATGTCGGTCGGCGACAACTCAGGTCGCAGTTGGGAAAGCCGCTGGGCAAGTTCGTGACAGGTCATCATCGAAAAAGTTCAATCGCGGACCGGCGATTGGTTGATTCAAGAAGAGGTATACCAGGCGGAAGCTTCAAGAGCACGAATCACTTGATCAACCCTAGGTCACGATGATGCTGGCGGCAAAACGCCGAAATCGGATTTCCTGGTAATTCTTAAAAACCAAGAATCATTCGGTGGCGTCCTCGGCCCGCGGATCGACCTGCAAGCTGGCCAGGTAGGCGACCAGGTCACGGAGTTCGCGCGGTGCCAGATGTTTGACCAGGTCCTCCGGCATGGAAGATTTGCCTTTCTGACGCGCCTCGATTTGATCGAGGAAAATTCGTTTCAGGCTGCCGTCGGCTTGAATCAATTCGATGTATTCGTCGTTTTCCGACTTCACAATCCCGCTGGTCACTTCCCCCAAGTCGTTCACGATCATCGCCGTTTCGAATCCCTTGGCGATCTGGGCGTTTGGCAGACAGATCGATTCCAGCAGGTATCGCCGATCACGTTGTTTTCCGATCACCGTCAAATTGGGACCGACTTCGCCACCGGCCCGATCGACCTTGTGACATCGCAAGCAGGATACTTCGGTCTTCTGGTCAAAGATGGTCTTTCCTTTGGACACGTCGCCGCCTTGCAGTGCAGCCAGCCACGGCGCCAGCGGATCCTCTTGAGCCGCCGATTGAGCATGCGCGCTGAGTTTTTCCTTCCATGTTGAATCCAGCCTGGCGTCGGCAGCTTCCAGCAGGTTCAAATGCACGTCTTCGGACAGTTTTTCGTCTTTGTCCAAATAACTTTGCACACCCGCGGCAATCGTGGTCGTTGCCTTCGGGTCATCGATCTTCGCCAGAATGTCCCAAGCCAATTGTCTCACCTTGGCGTCGCGGCTGGTCGTCGCTTCAACGAACTTATCCAGCGAACCGAGAGGATCGGCGATGGCCAGCACTTCCAGCGAAGCGTGTAACAACGAGGTTGCCGGAACCAGTTTCACCGTCGCGGCCTGTTGAGCGGCTCTCGGGCGATCCAACATCATCAGTGATCGGAGCGCAGCGGCGCGCAGGACCGGTCGCTGTTCGATGTCCTCGATCCGCTGGACCAACAAGGGGATGATCTTTTTGATGCCCAGCTGCGCCGCCACCTCCATCGTCAGTTCGCGCACTTTTTCTTCCGCCGACATCAGGCTATCGACGTGAGGCGTCAGCGCCTCCGCGGCCTCGCCAGAGGATCGTTCGTCCAGCGGCCGATACGATCCCAGGACTCGGTCCAGCGAATCGGGTTGGCTCCAGTTTCCCAGCATCCGCAGCGCTTCCATTCGCATCTCAGCCGGCATCGAAAATCGCGCCGCGAAACCGGCCAGCTTCGTCGCAGCCTCGGCCCCGCCAAGTCGGTAGTTGGCGTTCAACACGCGGCGAATCAATTCTTCCTCCTTCCATTCGCCGTCGATCATCGCTGCCAACGTGCGAATCGCGACGGGGATCGAAAGATCGTGAATTGCCCGTGCCGCTTCCATCACGACCAAGGGGTCCGGATCGGTAAGAAATCGAGCGACTTCGGCACTGCGCCCGCGTCGCAAGGCGACAACCGCGACGCGGCGTACCGCAGGACTGCTGTGAGCACTCAGCCCACCCAGTTTGGCTGGATTCGGCATCGCGGCCAGGTACATGATGCAGGCGTGACGGATCGCTGGGTCGGCGTTGTCGTTGGCCGCCAGCAACTCCACCACTTCCGCGAACGCGTCGACCGCATTCAGTTTGCCAAGCGACATGGCGGAAAAGAAACGGACGCGCGGCGAGTCGTCTTTCAACATTGCGGTCAATGGCTCCACCGCCGCCAAGTCGGATCGATCGCCAGCCACCTTGGCGACCGCGGCCCGAATCGTTGCGTCCGAATCGTCCAGCAGCGGTCGAATCGCGGCCAGTCCTTCGTCGCGACGCGCCGAATCGGTGCGTGCAATCTGGTCGACCGCCCAGACGGCGTGCAATCGCGCCATCGGGTTGCCGTTGGGGTTGGCGACGATGGCTGACAGCGTTTCCAGTTCGCCGCGAGCAGCCAATTGCCACTGCGCCTCCAACCGAACTCGGCGATCGGCGTGGCCGATGTCGACGGCCAAGTCATCGACAGCGCGACCCTTCCAGTCGCCGCCAAGCAGCTGTCGAACTTCCTGGGCCGCCTCCGAGTCGTGATGATTCGGATCGATCAAGCGATAGATCCTGCCTTTCCCTAAACCTTCCCATCCGTCCACCCAATCGGAGACGTACATCGCGCCGTCGGGCCCAAACGCAACATCGGTGGCAAGGACGTTCCAGACGGGATCGGAATTGTCGGCCAAACGATAAAACGCGCCGTCACTTTCCAGCTTGAACGAACGAATGCCGCTGTTGGCTGGTCCGCCGCGAAAGTCACAGATAAAGAACGTATCACGGAGCTGCTCGCCAAACCCGGTTCCCGGATAGTGTGCCAAACCGCTGGGGCCGTCGGTCAGATTGGCGATGGGCGGAACGATGTAAGCGGGCTGCTCCGGATGAAACGGCTCCCAGATCTTTTCGCGATTGAAGGGTCCACGATCGGGCAGATACTGATAGTGCATCCGCCATCCTGAATCACCTCCCTCCAAAATCTGAACGATCCGTGCCTTGTCGCCACTGTCGCTGTTGTTGTCGACCGAAAACAGATCCCCGACGTCGTTGAAGGCAAGTTCTTGTGGATTCCGCAGACCAGTCGCCACCACTTCCAATCCACTGCCGTCGACTTCGCAGCGAAAAACGGCTCCCGATTCGGGATTGGCCAGAACTTGTCCCTCAGACGTGGTGACGTTGTATCCGCGATCACCGATGCTGAAATAAAGTCGACCATCGGGCCCCAGGATCAATCCGTGCAGGTCGTGGCCACGAAAAGCGACGCGGACTCCGTAGCCGTCCGACATCACCACTCGTTCGTCGGCGCTACCGTCGTCGTCCTTGTCGATCAGTTTCCACAGCTTGGGAATGTTGGTAAAGAAAATGTCTTGACCGCGAACCAAGATCCCCGCTCCGGTTCCCTCTTCCAACCGGTTGAAACCTCGCGCCACGACGTAGCTTCGATCGGCTTTGCCGTCGCCGTCACTATCGTCCAAACGCCGAACGCGATCGTCATGCTGGGCATAAGTCACGGCGGCCTCGCCCAACAGTTCCTTGTGGTAGTCGATACGATCTTGAACCGTTTCGGCTGCCAGGTCCGCGATTCGCCAACGCAAATCGTGAGCGCGATTGTCGGTCACGCCGCGATTCTGGCGAAACGATTCGCAAACAAAAACTCGGCCGCGATGATCAACGTCAAAGGCAACGATGTTGGCAACATCCGGTTCGGCGGCAAACAGCTCGATTTGCCAACCGGCGGGAATTCGAATACCGGCCATCGCACCAACGGCCTCTTCCGAAGCCTGGGCAACATCGGGCTGGAGCGGTTCGGGCTGTTTGAAATCCTCGCCGCTGCAAAGATCACCGGCGACGAAGGTCAACAGGAGGGCGACCACGCAGTGCAAACTCGCTCGCCTCGGCAACAGGACACGACAAAAAACGGGGGGCATACAATTTCCAATGATCAATGAACTTGCGTCGTGTGAAGGCGGGGGTCGGGCGAGACCGAAAGCCGAGTGAAAAACGCGAAGTGGAAAACCTTGCCCACACAGTTTCTTTCATTTCGGCCGGTCGAACGAACGTGCAAGACCTCCAGGAGACCGGTCCCACCGCCTGGACCGATCGATGAAAAACGACGTCAAGCCGTCTTCTGGTGGTAGGCATTCATTGCTCGAAAGAAGCCGCCATCGCTTTGTCACAGTTACCTGTTTCGCCTGGATCGACTAAAATTCACTCCTCGCAGCACTCACCCAAACCTTGAACCAGGATAGCCAGCCGACCCCACTGATGGCAAGATTTGCAAGACGAATGGTGTTGCCTGTTGCTCCGAAACACGGTTGGAATCGAATCCCATCATGAATGATGACGCCCGCCCGCCTGAGACGGACAGCTCGCTGGGCAACAGCGACGACGAGTGGCCCGATTTGGATGCACCGGAAAACGCTCCGGCAAGTGCGCAGCCGAGCGGTGGTGCGGCGCCGATCCTTGCCACGCTGGCCGATTCATCCAGCCCATCGGAAGAACCGATTCGAGTCGGTTCGCCCTTCGCCGTCGACCCGCTAGAAAAGCTCAGCTATTCCGACCGTCCGGTCGAAGCGGTTGTCGACGGATCGCTACGTTACACCGCCATCGGCGCCGTCACCGCTGCCGCGATGGTGCTGGTCTTCGCCGCTGCCGCCGCTTGGTGGTTCCCCGCCGGCGGAACGATGATTGCGGCGCTGGGCTGCGTGCTATCGATCTTCGGACTCTACTCGACCTACCGTTACACCGCGGCAGGATTCCTGATGCTGCACCTGTCGCTGTTCGTCTTCAGCTACGGTCGTTCGTTTGGGTAAGGAACCACGCGATCGCAACAGTTGCACGCAATGTCGTCCGCCTGCTATCATGATTTTTTGGTGAAGGGCACCACCAAAACCACGACGGGGTTGTAGCTCAGTTGGGAGAGCGCTGCGTTCGCAATGCAGAGGTCGGGAGTTCAAGTCTCCTCAGCTCCACTTCTTATGAAAAGGCAACGAATCCAGCAGTAGGGCCGGTTCCACCGGCCGAGAAGATTGTGGCCGGTGGAACCGGCCCTACTTCAACTCAGGTCGGCTGGACGAGGAACCATGACTTCGAAATCACCCGTTCGTCGAAGAAGGCTGTATCGATTCGCGATTGGCGGAACGCTATTCCTGGTGATTGGCGGCCTCATCGCGTCTTGGTTCGTAGCGGGCGTGCTAGTCGCAGCGAACCCTCGCCATGTCGGTAGGCCACCTGTGGATCTGAATGCCGTGGCTTTTACGGTTCCTAGCGATTCAGGTTCAACGATCTCCGGCTGGCACACCGCCCCCGCCCAGTGCGACGGCGTCGTCATTCTATTGCATGGCATTCGCGGTTCACGATTATCGATGTTGCAACGCGCTCGCCTGCTTCACGCAGCGGGATTTGCCACGGTTATGATCGACCTGCAAGCACACGGTGAAAGCCCTGGTGATGCGATCACACTTGGACATCTTGAGAAGCATGATGTTCGCGCTGCCGTGGAATTCGCTCGTCGCACACACCCTACACAACCCATCGGTGTGATTGGTGTCTCTCTCGGCGGTGCTGCGGCAGTACTGGCCTCACCACTCAATATTGATGCTGCGGTCATTGAGTCGGTGTACCTGGATGTTGACACTGCGATCCACAACCGCGTGGCCGCACGTCTTGGGCCGCTCTCATCACTACCGTCCGAGCTTTTGTTGGTTCAACTTCAGCCTCGCCTCGGGATCTCTCGTTCAGAGCTTCGGCCGATTGACCATATCCGAAACATCGACTGCCCTGTCCTGGTTGCGTCGGGTACAGCCGATCTCCACACCAGGGCGGAGGAAACCCAAGCCATCTATGATGCGGCTCGAGAACCCAAGGAATGTTGGTTTGTCGACGGCGCTGCCCATGTAGACCTTCTCAGTCATTCGCCAGTCGAATACCGGGACCGCGTTATCCAATTCCTTCGCCGTCATTTCCATGCCGGCGTTGAAGTTGCAAGCAAGCCGGGCGCCGCGGATCTGGAACAAATACCCGTTGGAAGCTGAAAGCTCGATTTGAATAGAGGATTTTCTGCAAGTGATCTTGAGGTCGGGAGTTCAAGTCTCCTCAGCTCGGTAGGGCCGGTTCCACCGGCCACAAAATATTCTCGGCCGGTGGAACCGGCCCTACTTCACACGGCGGCGATCTGTTCAGACTCCATGAATTGTCTTGGCGGGGCGAACAATAGCGTTGACCTGGGCGTACTTCCCGATGAAAATCTTTCTCGAATCCCTTTTTGGTCCTGTCTTTGTTTCCCACCTGATCGTGCCATACGCCTCGAGATTAACGAGTATCCTCGCAATCGCGTCCCTCGTGATGGGAAACGCGGCGGGCTGGATGCACGTGGGGCATCACTGCAGCGAGGCTCATCAGGAGGTACAGCAGGATGTGGCCGAACATTCGTGCTGTTGCCATCATCACTGTCATCAGGATGATGAAAAGGAGTCGGATCGCGAGAAACAACCGGTCCATCATGAACATGACAGCGACAGCTGTTCGATCTGCCAAAATTTCTTTGCTTCTCGCCACGGTCTGCCGGCGATTGTTCAGGAGTTTCAGTGGCAGCCTTTCGAGACCCGCGATGACGTCCCAGTCGTCTCGGAAGTCACTCCCGAGCGAGTATTCTTCTCCTCGCTTTCTTCGCGTGGACCGCCTTGCGCTTGAGATCTCGGTAACTGGCGCGTAGGGAAGTCATGACCTGGCATTCTTGAGTGAATGTCTGGGATGCCTGAGCGCCTGATCTCGGATTTCTTGTTGGAGGTGTCTTCCATGGCGACGGTCCATGATACGCACCAAGGGCAGAGTAGGTTGGCGCGTGTGCTGACCACTGACTTCTGTCCTTGGGCGAATCGTTTTGTTTATTGGCTGAAAGAGCCTATCGGCTGGTTCGTTCTCGCAACCGCGGCGAGCGTGATCGTCGGCATGTACGCCAATCCTGTTGGTTGGACAATCGCAGGTGCCCTTTCGTGCGTCATGCTGGTTGGAATGATCTGGCCGCTGATTGCCGTTTGGGCGTCGTCCTGCGAGCTGCATCCCGAAGTCGACGCGGTTCACGAGGACATGTCGTGTCGGATGATCTTTTCGGTACGGAATCGGATTCCTTTGCCACTCTGGGGACTGGCGGTCGAGGGTTATTTGGATTGCGAAGGTGATGAATCGTTACCAGTTGTTGCGCTGTCCCACGTGCCGCCTATCTGTGTTGCAGACTATGCCATCACCGTCGAACCGTCATTGCGCGGCCACTATCCAATTCAAACGCCCAAGATCGCCTGCTCGTTTCCATTTGGGATTTGGACGGCGCGTCGCGAGTTGCGGTCGGTCAAGTCCCTCACCGTATGGCCGCGTGTTTATGAAATCGCGGGCGTCTGTCCACTGACGGGAAAGGTGAATCGGGAAATCGGTGACGGCCAGCGCGGCGGTCGCAGCGGAGAATTTGTGGGTGTTCGCGATTTTCGCCGGGGGGATTCGCCACGACACATCAATTGGGCACAGTCGGCGCGGACAGAAACCTTGATCGTTACCGAACGTGGGGGTCCACAGAGCGTCGAAGTCGATATCTACGTCGACCCGACGACCGGGACAGGCGAATCACGGCGGTCGTTGGCGATTCGAATACGCGTGGCCGCGAGTATTCTCTGCCGCCTTCAGGACTCGCACATTCCTACTCGCGTGTCCATCGGCGAAACCGCGATTCGGCAAGCTTCTGGTCACCTGGGACGACGGCAGCTGTTGGACGCGCTAGCAGATGTACCGATTGACGGACGCGTTGTTACTGCACCCCAACGTACCGCTTCCGGGCGGATGAGCATCGAAATTGTCGGCGACGAATCCGGCCACGGGGCCAACGTCGTCGTGAACGTTATCGATCCAAATGCTGCAAGTCGGTCCGTCGGCACCACGCGTCGAATCACGATTCGATGTGACCAAGCGCTGGACGAACAGCTGATTCGATTCTGGCAGGAGCTTGGATATGTCCCAATCGCTGCCTGAGCAAGCTGCTGATTCTGCCGGTCAAACAAGATTGTCGGCAAGTCGTGTTGAGCGACCGGATGATCGGCGAAGGATGATTGAGTCCGTGGTCTTGGCGTTGATTGGGCTGGTAGGAGTCTGGTGGCTCCGCATTTCCTTTGAATCGGCCGCTTGGTGTGCAGCAGAGGCTCTGTCGATTCTCACGTTCGCGTTCCTGTTGCTCTTGGCAAGTCGTGACCGCAATCGGCTTGTTTTCTTTTTCGGCCTGCTCACGTCGCCGCTGATATTCGCGGTGGTTGCTCGCCAATTTGGATCCCCGATCCCATTCGAGATGACAGCGATTTCCATGTTGGGTGTTGGGGCGCTCGCACTGGCGCTGTACTTGCCAACTCGCCGCAACCTCGCACTCTCGGTCGTTACCAGCGGGTTCTTGGTTCTGTTCACAACATTGATATCGGACAGTTCGGGGGCGCTGAAGCCGGCGCTCCTCTGGATCACGCTTTGCTTGTGGCACTTGGTTGCCAACCACTGGGAACGAGTCACCGCATGCACACCTGACGAAGTTCGACGCAGCGCGCATGTTCGACCGGCCACGGTTGTTGCCGGACTGGTTTTGTTTGTTCTTGGTGGTTGGGCCATTCACGGCCGGGCTTCCAAGCCGGATCGGTTTTCCTGGGGCATCATGCCCAGCAGCGGTGGATCGAGCTGGTCCGATCCGGCGGCAAGGTCAGGGGTTGGTAGTGGCGATGCTGCGATCGCCGCCAAGGATCACGCGGAATCATTCGGAGCGGTCGAGTCAGATATCTTTCTCGAGTCAACACAGTCGACGCTCTACGACATGTTTAGCGATTCGATTGGGCAGCCGAAGCTGAAACAAATATGGGAACGGCGCCAAGGCTTGACGCCCGAGAAACTGATCCACGCCCATCAGCGGACCGCGAAGAGCGAACGAGGCGGCGGATCGTTTTCGACGTCGCGCGACAAGCCTCCGCCGCTTCAACCCCTACGTGACGCACGGGAACGCGCGGTCATGCAGTGGATTGGGCCGACCGGTATTCGGCTGGCGATGAATCGATACGACGGCTTCGATGGAGTCGATTGGTTTCTACAAACGAGTTGGAAAAACGAACAACTCTCCCGAGTCGAACTCAGCGAGGAGCCTTGGTTTTTTGATCCCCGGCAAGCGAATAAAGTGGCCACCAGTCCGGAGAGCTTCCGTCACGGCGGAGTGCTCAAGGTACTGAGACTGAATACGACTCGCATTCCATCACCGATGATGACGGCAGGCGTCCATATCAAGGATATCGACCGTCCCGACTTCTTTGGCATCGAACACGACGGATCGTTTTTCATGCCAGGCCGCGTGAAGATTCCTACGTTAACGGTGATGCATTTGGCCGCGTCACACGTGATGGAGGACGACTTACTGAAGCCAACGTCGCTGTCCGACCGTCGGTCGCATCTCCAGATGTTGGCTTCGCTACCCGAGACCCGTCGTTTGAATCAACGACCGACATTGACGGAAGCCGAGTTCGAGTCGTCCAGGGGACAGTTGATGGCTGGCAAACTGGCAGAGGAGCTGACGGCGGAGGAGACCAATCCATACCGCAAACTCCAAGCGATCGTCGCACACTTGCGCGACGACTACGAATTCGACAGGCAGTCGGCTGCCGAGGGGGCCGATCCGCTGCACCATTTTTTGACCGCCAAGCGTGGCGGCGATCATCTGTTTGCGACCGCAGCAGCAGTCATGGGCCGCTCGATCGGTTTGAATACGCGTTTGGTGTCGGGGTTCTATGTTCGTCCGAGTGCGATTGATGTCGGGCAGGGGCATGCTTCCGTCCTCCCCGAAGATGTCCACGTTTGGGTGGAAGTTCAATTGGACGATGGCCGCTGGATTGCAGTCGAACCCACACCGGGCTACCGACAACCCGTTTTCAGGCCGTCCAATTGGTTGTTGGCCAAGCGTTTTGCGGCGGCATATTGGCCACACGCGCTGGGTGTTGCCGCAATTGGCACGTTGGTTTTTCTGACGCGTGTGATTTGGTTTGAACTCTTTGCACGGCTGGCGTGGTGGATGGGTGGCATGCTTTCCGACCGCCGTCGAGTCAGGGTATTGCTCTTGATCTTGCAGTGGCGCGCAAGCCTTGCCGGCAAACCGCGCCGCACCGGATTGCCGCAGCGAGATTGGCTTTTGTCGTTAACTCGTAGCGACGACAAGCTTGCCGCCGGCGCGCTGGCGTGTTGTGACGCAGCAGACCGAATGGTTTTTGGCGGCAAGGTTGCTGGTGACTGGTCCGCACCTGCAAATCTACTCGTCCGTCAAATGACGACGCGGTACATCTCCCGGGGCACTTTCAAGGAGGCTTCCCAATCAGGAGCCATCACATGAACGCAATCACAAATCATGACGACGCGCCAACTCCTGTTCAGGCTCCAGACCTGGAAAGCCACTTGGCTGCGTTGCGAGAACAACTGGGGCGCGTTTTGCTTGGCAAATCGGATCAAATCGATTTGGTGATTGCCTGTTTGCTGGCCCGTGGGCACCTGTTATTGGATGACCTTCCCGGCACCGGCAAAACGACGCTGGCCAAAGCGCTTGCCGCCTGCTTGGGTGGCCGGCTCGCCCGCATCCAATGCACACCCGACTTGCTGCCCACGGATGTAACGGGATTCAACCTGTTCAACCAGAAGACCCGCGAATTCGAGTTTCATCCCGGACCGGTCTTTGCCGATGTGCTGTTGGCCGATGAACTGAACCGCACGACGCCGCGGACGCAAAGCGCGCTGTTGGAAGCGATGGCGGAACGTCAGGTTACGATCGACGCCGTACCCCACACGCTTGCCGACACGTTCTTTGTCATTGCCACTCAGAACCCGATCGATTCGCACGGTGCTTATCCGCTACCCGAGGCTCAACTCGACCGGTTCTCCGTCAAGCTGGAGATCGGTTACCCGGACCGCGGCGCGCAGCTAGAGATCCTGGAATCTGCCTCTCGTGGCACGCATGACGCCTTGGATCTCGCTCCGGTTTTACCCCTGGACGAGTTGACACGATTGCAGCAACACAGCTCCCTGATCACTGTCCACCCTCGCGTTCGCGAATACCTTGTCGACCTGGTTGACGCGACTCGAAACGATCCGTCGATCCAACTGGGCGTTAGTCCGCGTGGCATGTTGCATTGGCAGCGTATCGCTCAAGCCTGGGCGGTCGTGAACGGGCGCGATTTTGTCACTCCCAGCGACATCGCGCATGTCGCGGGCCCCGTTTTGTCGGTGAGATTGCTAACCACCGGTGGCGACGTCGAGACTGCCATTTCAAAGATCATGGAAAACGTTCCCGCACCGGAGTACCGATAATGATGCTTTCTAATCGTCGCTGGACGGCACGATTTGCCGTGTTGTGGGGACTCGGCTGCTTGTTTTCGATCAGCGGCTGTTCGAGTGATCCTGAGAAGACGTCGTTGTTTGATCACAGCCACGAAACACCTGACCATTGGCCGCGCAGCCTCGGTGATACCTCGGCAAAAATTCGCCAGCGACTCGACAAGCTGGATGCTGAAGACAGTACTACCGCCGACGAACTGGTCGATCTCGTTTCCTGGACGCCGGAGTTTGCTGCCGACACGAGCATGTCCGAGCAACAGTGGGAAGAAATTTACGAAGCAAGCGAGTCATTGCGGCTGCAGCTCGAGGGCAACAAGGGAGTTTGGGACAACGAGAACCGCCAGAAAGCTCAAAGACTCTGCGTCTTGATTGATGCGGCTTGGAGCCAGCTGCCCGACGAGGAAAAGCAGGCCAGTCGGCTTCGGGGCCACGGGCATTCTCATGACCACGGGCACGACCACGATCATGGTCATGCCGATCATGACCACGGACATTCCCACGATCACGACCACGCTGATCACGACCACGGGCATGACCACAACCACGAACACGATCATGGACATCCGCATGATGGTGGCAGCGAGCGAGGTGAAACATGAGCGACTGGTTATCCAAGGCGTTCTTCGGAGGATTCATTCGCTTTGTCGAAGGCGGGATCTCCGCCGCGCCAACGCTGTTGGTTGGCTTGCTGATTGCCGCTGTCTTTCGCTACTACCTTGGCCGCGACGGTACTCGCAAACTATTCGGTGGTGACTCCCTGCGCAGTCTGCCGCAATCATGGGCCATCGGGATGTTGTTGCCGGTATGCTCGATTGGGGTCTTGCCGATTTTGTTTGAAATGCGACGCTGCCGAATCAAACCTGGCGCAATGAGCGCGTTTGCTCTTTCGGCGCCTCTTTTTAACCCGCTTTCTCTGTTGTATGGAGTGACGCTTGCCCGTCCCTACGTGATTCTCTTTTTTGCGTTCGGCTCGCTGATTGTTGTCACCCTGGTGGGAGTTTTCTGGGACAGGAAAGTCTCGCGAGGTGAGCGAGAGTCCGCGGAACCGGAAAACGAAACCGATAGCCAAGTGATCGGCATCACACGTTTGTTTGCCGTCCTTGTCCACGTCACACGCGAACTTTCCGGTCGCGCCGGCGGCTGGGCCCTTGTTGGACTTACCGGATTGGTGCTGCTGTCGATCGTTTTGCCATGGGGAGCTTTGCAGAGTGAAGTCAACCGCGACGACTGGATGGCTCCGACAAAGATGACCGCGGTGGCTCTGCCTGCCTACGCCACGCCAATGTTGGCGATGAGCCAAATGGGAATGATGTTTCAGCACGCGAACTCACCCGGAGCAGCGTTTGTGCTGTTGGTGCTAGGGACTGGGGTGAACGTTGCGACCATATTTTGGTTCGGCAAGACGTTTGGCGCTCGCTCGGTTGGCGTATGGTTGTCCTCTCTTTTGTTGATCGTTGTCGGTATTTCCTATGCCATCAACAAGCCGCTCTTTCCGCCCGGCGTTGAACCGTTTGGGCATACACATGCGTTCGATATCTACACCAATCCGATCCACAGTCTTGACACCGTTTCATGGGCCTTCGTCGGCGACAAGCTCAAAAAGGACATTGATGTCGGCGAATATTTTGCGTTGATCGCGATGGCCATCCTCTTGGTGATGGGCGTTGGTTTCCGTGTGTTGGGCATCGATGAATCCAGATTGGAGAGCTGGAGTCCGTCCGCCGGCCCGGCGACCGACCGCATCGGTTCCTTTGACCGTATTGTTGGCCCACAAGTTGTCGGCGCCACGATGCTGGTCGGCTTGGTTGCGCTGAGCATTGTGATGTGTTACGCGTTCTATCCGTCAACGGAAGAATCTCTCGAAGAAATCAGGGTCGCTCGTGCGGAGACGTTGTCGGCGGCCAATAGCGGCAACGTCGAGCACGCGATGTTTTGGATTCCGATTTGGGATGAATGGAGTCGGCGTCTCGAAGTCGGCACATTGATTCGGCGAGGCGAACTGCGCCCTTATCAGCGCATGCAAGGTTATTTGATTCGCAAGAAGCTCGAAGCGTTGGAGCACGAACTTGCCCACGTGCCCCTGGATCAAGAGGCGACGCGGGCACTGGTTGCCGATCTTTTGGCGACCAACTCCCGTTGGGTCCGATCCTACCGCAGCGCAGAACGGTTGCCGGATGAACTGCGGCTGCAGGAAAGCCTGAATACTCAATAGGACATTTCCCACCAACATCGGTACGTCCACGGCGACGGCCGGACACATGATCACCAGCATGCCGATTTCCGATGACACAAGGGTCGCCAGACGCCGGAATGGGCATTGCACACGAATGCGAATTTGTACCGGTTGGTGTCGGTTTGACGCCCGCACCACGTTGACTGAATTGGTCGCCAGTATTGGATCGATCAGCACAAGCGGGAATGTTGGTCGATCCCAAATGTGGTTTTTGTAAAAAGTTACCCCAACAGGGAGTTCTCCATGCGTTGTCCGCTCGGTTTGTTTTTCGCTTTTGCTTTCCTGTTTCCGACGATCAGCTTCGCGGCAACGATGGCGGAGCAAGTGCAGGCGGCTGCCGAAAACGGTAAGTACACGTACGTGATGTTCTATCGTTCCAATGACTCGGCGACACAACGGATGGCGAGCACCATTCGGTCTCATGTTGCAGAGACCAGCGAAAAGACCACCTGGGTTTCTGTCAGCGTTCGCGATCGCAATGAGGCAGCCCTCGTGAAACGATTTGATGCGTCGAGAATTCCGCTACCGGCAGTATTTGGAGTGGCACCCAACGGCGCGGTCACAGGTGTCTTTCGACAAAAGGTGGACCGGCAACAACTCACCAACGCCATTCTGACTCCCAGGTACGCTGAAATGGTCAAAGCGCTCCAGAATCAGCGGATTGCCGTTGTCTGCTTGATGCCTTCGGCTGATACGCCGATTCCCGCTGGCGTCGCGGCTCTTCAGAAGAATCCCGCTTTCCAAGGAAAGCTCCACGAGGTCAAGGCGTACGCGACAGATGGTGCGGAGGCGGAATTTTTTCGTCGCATGCGGGTCGATCCGAACCTGGACGCGCCCGTCGTGCTGATGTTCGCCCCACCCGGCATGCATCTCGGCACGTATGAAGCGACCGTGGGCGGTGACGAACTCGCCCAACAGCTGCACAAGTCGGGCAAGTGCAACTGCAGTCAATGCCAGAAGAAATGAAATCCAGCGGGCAAGAACTTGGCCGAAAATCGGCGTGCACTCAGTTTCGGACTGATCGATCCGTAACACGATTCGCCTCGCGATGGCGGAGATGCAGCCGACTCCGAAACAGCATTCGACGAAGGGATCATCGATGAGCTTTCATTCAATGGTTTGGAAAGAAATGTTGCGCCGTCCAGGACACAGCGTGACAGCACTGCTGATTGTCGCCTTGGGAGTTTCTGCGTTGGTCGCGGTGGAAAGCGTTGTTGCTTCGTCAGAACAAAAGGTCGCGTCGCAGATGCAGCAACTTGGTGCGAACATCCTGATTCTTCCCGAGGGTGTGACGCTTCAGGACTACCACGCCGCCGACACACACGGTAAATCGTTGCCAGAGGAGTACGTCACACGGATCACACTCGCGCAAAAGGTCGGTGTCGAGGAACTCGCTCCCAAACTCTCCGTGCCTGCTGAACTTGGAGACGATTCGATCGTGGTGACCGGCATCCTGCCGCGGACTGAGTTTTATAAGAAATCGGCCTGGCAGAGCGTCGACCTACTTACCATCGGTCTTGGTGAAAGCGCCGTCGGTCAGAAGCATGAAGGGTGCGGCGGCCGATCGTGTCAGATTGCAACGTCTGACAAGACCGATCTCAGCTCCTACGCGAATACCCGAATTGTTCACGAACTTGACATGGATTCGGTACTCGTTGGCGCTGATCTGGCCAAATCGCAGGAAATCCAAGAAGGGCAAGCCATCGACATCCTTGGTGCATCCTTCCGCGTGGCGGGTATTCTGCCAGCTACCGGGACAAGCGACGACGGACGGGTTCTGGCTCATCTGCACCGTGTACAGGAGCTGGCCGATACAGGCCCGATTGTCAATGTGATCGAAGTGATGGGGTGTTGCGAGGAGGCAGCCACCGGACTGGTTGGCGAACTGGGTGAACTTTTACCCAACTCTCGCGTCATCACGATCTCGCAGATCGTTCAGACACAAGTCACTGTCAACCGGCTGATGAATCGGCTGTCCTACGCGATCTTCGCAATCCTGATGGCGATTGGTGGGGCGAGCATCGCGAGTGTCATGTTCGCCAATGTTGCGGAGCGAAAACGTGAACTCGGTACGCTGATGGCATTGGGTGCCACGCCGAGCATGGTTAGTCGCATGATCCTACTGAAGGCATCTGTGCTCGGAGTTGGTGGTGGAATCTGTGGATTGGCGCTCGGCCTGATCGCCGCTTCCGTGACTGGTCCACAGTTTCTGGGGGTGGCCACGAGCGTTTCGTTCCATGCCGTGATGATCGGAATGATTGTCGCTTTGGTCGTCGCGGTCGCGGCAAGTTATCCACCCGCGAGGAAGGCAGCCCATTTAGACCCGTGTCTCTGTTTCCAGGACGCCTGAACATGTAGCCGCTGGCCCGTGGCTGGCGAATCAGGCCTGAGCTTCCGACACCGATTCCTTGCGGGTGCTCTTGCGAACTCCGATTTCAACACACTCAAGAGAAAGAGTCAGAGTCATGCTTCAGATTGAATCGATTTGCAAGGACTATACTCGTGGACGCAGTGTCATTCACGCGCTGCATCCGACCTCCATGACGGCCGATGGTGGTGAATTCATTGCGATCGTCGGTCCAAGCGGAAGCGGCAAGTCGACGTTGTTGTCGATGATCGGCGGGATGCTCTCGCCAAGTTCCGGCCGAGTGATTTTCCAGGGGCAATCGCTTTACGAGATCAACGTCAAGCAACGCTCGCGACTGCGTAACGAGCAAATCGGGTTTCTATTCCAGAGCTTCAATCTCGTCCCCTACTTGAGCGCCATCGAGAATGTGCAACTGCCGATGTCGCTCTACGGCACCGCTCGAGAAAGTCAGCAGAATCAAGCGAAACATCTCCTTGAGCGTTTTGGCTTGGGTGAGCGGCTGGACCACAAGCCAAGCGAATTGAGTGCCGGACAACAGCAGCGTGTCGCGATGGCAAGAACGCTCGCCATGCAGCCAAGCCTGATTCTCGCCGACGAGCCCACCGGGAATTTGGATCCCGAATCGCGCGATCTGATACTCAGGACGCTACACAGTCTCTGCGACGAGGGTCGAACGATCATTCTGGTCACTCATGATGCAATGGTTTCGGCAACTGCTCATCGCGTCTTTCACATCAGCGAAGGCCAGACCTTGGAAGCCTCGCCAAATAGGGCCCGCGACGCCGCCTAAACCTTGTGCCCCCCGAATTGCCATGAATTTCAGGCAGCATGGGTGCCAGTGAAAGGGCCGAGATTCACCGAAAGTCTTGGCGCCCGCCGAAACTCTTGGCGAGTTTCGCTACCCCAAGGCCGGCGAGGCGAAATTGCCTGTGCTCTACTTGACTACCACCTTGGCAGTGGCCACAATCTTGGTCGTGCCTTCGATCTCCCAGGCTGTTCGACGATCATTCTGGGTCGCTTCCATCGGAAGCAGCAGGATCTCCTGCGGTCGAATAAGTGGTTTTTGCTTGCATTCACCGGGGCGTTGTGTAGGTTTAGCCGAGTTAGGACTCGACTGAATGAACCGATTCGCCACCATCGCGCTGTTTCTGCTCGTTGCCAGCCACTCCCAGAGTGTGGTTGCTGGGCTGATTCTTTCTGATGACAGGTCGGTTCATTCCGACGCAGGTTTACTTGCGATTGTCGAATCGAATACACCTTCCGATCCGCCTCAGGGAGTGGACGAGGATGCGGAAGGAATGCGGCTGACGCACTCTTTGGACTTGCCTGGCACGATGGTGGTGACCCACCCATCAACGGCCGTGACGGTGAGCGAACCGATCAAACATCCTGAACGTGTTTTGCCACGAAATTCACGTTTGCCCGCCGATCCCGATCTGGACGGACTTCTCGAACCACCACAGATGCTCAACGACAAAAACTGATTGATCTATTTCTATTTTTGTGTTGAGAATTTTCGAAAACATCGGTGGTAATTGAAATGAAAAAGTGTTTGTTTGTGGCCGCAGTCGCGGTCGCCTGTCTGTCGGTCGGTAAAGCGCAAGCTGGTACGATCACGATTAACTTCGACGACGGTATCAATGGTACTTCCATCGGCGCCTTCTACGCCGCACAAGGCGTTACCTTCACCAACGCACGTTGGGATGGTTTTGTCTCACCCGGCGAGGATGGTGTGGGAGCTGGCGGTTTGAAGTTGGTTGGTGACGGTGCTGGTGGCGATAGTATCTTTTCGCCCAAAGAGCCCAATCCGATCATCGCTACTTTCGCTCCTGACACCGTCAACTCGTTCAGCATCTACGGCTTGAACGTTGGCGAAAATGGTGTCCGTATCGAGGCTTACGATGCCGGCAATACCCTGATTGCCAGCGACCAAGCCTTCGGCGTTGGTTTGGGTGTCGACAACCATCCGCTGCTGGTTGCTGCTCCGACCGGTATCAAGACAGTGCGACTGTTCGTTCCGTTGAGCCTTCAAAACGAAGGCATGTTGTTCGACAACATGACCTTCACCACGGACGCTGTGGGTGTCATTCCGGAACCGAGCAGCATCGCTGTTTGGGTCGGCATCGGAATCGCCGGTCTCGGTTACGGTCGTCGACGCAAGAAGCAAAAGAACGCCTAGGCGCCTTCGGACGTTTCACTTTTGTATCCGTACCAAAAACGGTCGCTCGTAAGAGCGGCCGTTTTTTTTTGTAGTGCGGCGGTCCCACCGCGAGTCACGACCGAGACGGTCGTGCGACGGAAACACTAAAATGACCGGATGCCGCCTTCCGATTCAGACCGATCGAACAACGCTCGCTTTGCCAGCACCCGTTGGAGCCTGGTGTTGGCGGCTGGTGCGACGCCGCCGGCCGATGTCGCCGCGGCGCTGGAAGATCTTTGCAACGCCTACTGGTTTCCCATTTATGCCTTTGTTCGTCGCGAGGGGTATCGGCCTGCCGACGCACAAGATTTGACGCAGGGGTTCTTTGCGATGTTGTTGCAGCGCGGCGACCTTGGCAATGTGCGGCCAGAAAAAGGACGTTTCCGTTCCTATCTGCTTGGCGCACTGAAGCACTTCCTGATCAATCAGGCCGCCAAGGCAGACGCACAGAAACGTGGGGGTGGCCAAGTGGTGTGGTCGTTCGATTTTCAGTCGGCCGAATCGAAGTATGAAATGCAAGCTTCGGATCCTGTCACACCGGAGTCGGTTTTCAATCGGCAATGGGCGCTGGCACTGCTACAGACGGTTCAAGATCAGCTTTGTCGAGAGATGTCGGAGGCGGGAAAGGCGGACGTCTACGACGCGTTACATCCGTTTCTGGTTGCCTCGCAAGAAGCGGGTGGCTATCAGGCGGCCGCTGAACGCCTGGGCATGACCACCGCGGCGATCAAGATGGCGATGTCCCGGTTGCGGAAACGATTTCGAAGCTTATTGCGCCAGGAAATCGCTCATACCGTTTCCACCGAACAAGAGATCGACGACGAAATTCGAGACCTCTTTGATGCCTTACGCGGGCCGGATTGACGTCATTTTCAGAAAAAGTTGGAAAACGATGTTACCTTTTGCGGATTCTGCTTCTGTACCTACCAGAACAGAATGGAAAAGGTGACCGATCATGACCGAACCCGACAAACAACACGTCTGCCCCGAATGTGGCGGGCAACTTCCAGCTGATTCGCCCTTGCAGCCCTGTCCGGCATGCATGATGAAGCTTGGCTTGGACAGCTGGACCAGCCGTCAGGGGAGCGATGCGGCGGCGCCGCAGGCGACCGACGCCGTCCACCAACCTTTTGTCCCACCCACCGCCGAGTTTCTCAGCGAGCGATTGCCGAATCTGGAGGTGCTGCAACTGCTTGGCCAGGGTGGAATGGGAGCGGTCTACCAGGCGCGGCAACAGAGTTTGGATCGGATCGTCGCGGTCAAGTTGATTCGTCCCGATGCTGCCGAAATCGATGGGTTCGCCGAACGGTTCACCCGGGAAGCACGCGCGATGGCTCGATTGAACCACCCGAACATCGTCATGGTCCACGATTTCGGCGAGTTTGAGAACTTGTACTTCTTAGTGATGGAGTTTGTGGAGGGAAAGAACCTGCGGCAGCTGATCGAAGAAGGTGATTTGTCAGCGCAAGAAGCACTGGGCATCGTGCCGCGAATCTGCGAAGCGCTCCAGTACGCTCATGAGGAAGGCATCGTTCATCGCGACATCAAGCCGGAAAATATCTTGTTGGATACCAAGGGCCGGGTAAAGATTGCCGATTTCGGTCTGGCCAAGCTGGTCGCCAAAGAGTCCGAGAACTTCACACTCACCGCTACCCATCAAGTGATGGGGACGCCCCGTTACATGGCGCCGGAGCAAATGGAGGGTTCTCACGAAGTCGATCATCGTGCCGACATCTATTCGTTGGGGGTTGTCTTCTACGAAATGCTGACCGGCCAGGTTCCGGCAGGACACTTCGAACCGCCTTCGAAGAAAGTCGAAGTCGACGTGCGTTTGGACGAAATTGTGTTGCGATCATTGGCGCGTGACCCGCAGCGTCGCTACCAGCAAGCCAGCGACGTCAAAACAGACATCGATGGAATCAAGGACGATCGCTCGAAGCCGGCGGCGCTTCATGGTGGCGCTGCCGGAACGGGCGATGCGGACCAGAGTCACGATCCGAAATCGTTCCGGTGGGGACTGTTCCTTTCCTTGTTGCTGGTGGTGTTGTTGGGACATGGTTTGATCGGCTTCACCATGTTCTGGACCACTTCTTCCTGGGCGTTGGCCGGATTGGGAGCGATCTGGGTCATCTTGGGAGCCACGTCGACGTACCAAGAAAACGAGTCGGGAGAGTCCGCGACCACCGCGAATTTGCTCATCGCGCTGGTGATCGGTATCGGACTGGTCGCCTACGGCGTCGGCCTTGCCGAAAGCTCCCTGCCGCTACTGTGGGTACTGCCATGTTTTGTTGCCGGCGGCGGCGGCGGCGCCCTGGGCACGGTGATCAAGGAAGAAGTGGAGAAGGAAAAAAATCCGCCAAAGGAGCAAGACGCAAAGGAGGATGGGACCACGCGAACCATTGTTCAGTATTTGTTGTTCTTTGCGATATTGATCGGTGGATCGTGGTTGATCTCCGAAATGATGAAACCCGATCCCCAGGTGACAAGGATCAACGAAGCTCCGAGTGCAACGCTGTTGGAAGCCGCGGCCACCGGCGATACGGAACAGATCAAGGGGCTGCTGGATGACGGTGCCGATGTGGACGGCCAAGACGGCGACGGCCAGTCGGCGCTGATGAAAGCTGCCGCGGCAGGCCACCTGAATGCATGCAAGATGTTGGTTCTACGTGGAGCGGATCCACAACAACGCGATTCGGCCGGGCGAACCGCGATGATGCATGCCGCTGAAGTGGGAAGATCGCAGTTTTTGAAGGAGTTGATCGAGGTGGAACCTTGGCAGTCGCCGGACGGATCGATCCTTCCGTCGGCATTTTTTTATCCTGCCGAAATGGAGCCTCAAGAGGATCGCCAACCGACGTCTGTGCCGGAGTATCTCGATTCAAAAGGTTGTCACGAGGCGGCGACCGCACTTCGAGAACAACTGCAGACGATGATCGCTGAGTGCACCAAGATCATTGAAGAGACCGAAGATGCGAAGGAAGCCGAGGCGGCTCTGGGGCAGCGGGCGATGTTCTATCACGAACTGGGCGAGGTCGCGAAAGCGGAAGCGGACGAGGAACTAGCGGAGTCGTCGCGAAAGCTTTCCGGCAAATGAGCTCGTTTTACATTCTCTCCCGTGCTTGTTGCACGATTTTCGAATCTTCCATGTCGGTTCCCTGCAAAACGTGGACCGACGCAGCCAGCAGGTAAGGTCGCCACGGGGCACTTGCGTATCGGCAGTTTTCAAACAATGCCATTGGGAATTTGAAATCGTGAACTTCGGCGGTCGATTTCAAACACATCAATCGCTGGGCAGCCTGCAGGAAAGGCCGATGATCGTCGTGATGCTGTGCCCAAGCAAAAGCGAGCTCCATCGCTCGATCGACGTCATTGAACCCGGGCCGGGCAAGCGAGGCGAATCGCCGTGGCGGAAGGAGCGAAAAAATTTGATCTAGCGATTCGCTTTCCTTGAAAAGGTCCGCCGGCTGGATTGCGGTGATGTCGCGGTCGCGAAGCGCCGGGCGCGAACGTTCGCGATGCAGAAAACTGGTCGTACATTCCACCGCTTCCAACAACGCGTACAGGCGCGTCGCGGGATCGGTCAACGACCGAAACATGAAGTGTAGGGCGTTGGTGCAGGTGACCGAATGCCCTGCCAACATTTTGGAACCAACCCACCTGCGGTTTTCGAGAAATTGCCGACGGCTGGATAGAAACGGTTCGATGCGTAGAATACGGTCCGCGGCGAGACGGTGTGCCGCGGAGTCAAGCAACCAAGAACATTCCACGATTCTCGCCAAGAGACTTTGAAATGGCCCCACGAAAGGGTTCGGACTTTGCCGGATTGTCGGTCGCGATCATCACCCCCTTTGCCGATGGCGAAGTCGATTACGCGCGGCTTCGCGAACAGATCGAGTTTCAAATCGCCGCCGGAACCAACTGCATCGTGCCGGCAGGTACGACGGGTGAATCGCCGGCACTTTCGCATGATGAGCACGATCGAGTGATCGCCGAGGTCATTCAGTGCGTTGCCGGACGAGCGAAAGTGATGGCCGGCACCGGCAGTAACAGCACGGCCGAAGCGCTCCGGTTGACCAAACGAGCGGAAGCCGAGGGTGCGGACGCGACGTTGCAGGTGGCGCCGTACTACAACAAGCCAACTCAGGAAGGTTTTTATCAGCACTTCAAGGCGGTTGCCGAAGCAGTCGATATTCCGGTCTGCGTTTACAACATTCCCGGACGTACTGGCAAAGAGATCGATGTGGCTACGATCCAGCGGTTGTCGGATGTACCGGGCATCACGATGGTCAAAGAAGCAACCGGAAAACTAGATCAGTGTTCGGCGATCACCGGAACGACCGACCTGACTGTGCTTAGCGGCGATGATTCGTTGACTCTGCCGATGATGGCCGTCGGAGCCGAGGGAGTGATTTCGGTCGTGGCGAACCTGGTTCCGGCGCCGATGCTGGAATTGGTGCAAGCGGCGGCGGGCGACGACTTCGTGAAAGCTCGCCAGCTGCATCATCGCATGTTCGCGTTATGCAGCAACATGCTGGGACTGGCCACCAATCCGATTCCCGTGAAGGCGGCGATGAAAATGGTCGGACGCGATTCGGGCCAGCTGCGGTTGCCGATGACGCCGTTGGAATCGGCCGCCGAAGAAAGCTTGCGAGAAACCTTGTTTGCCTTTGGGATCGAAACTGCCGCGGCCGCCGGATAGCAGCAGGCCGTCAGTCTATCCTTCTTGCTGCGTCGGAAACTCGCTGTGACCTAACCGAAACATCGCCACGCCCAGCAGCGAAATGGTGATCGCAAAAAGGACCAGCAAGTGCGTCGACGCCGGTTCGCGGCCAAAGATGTGTTCCGCGTTGCTGCGTACCGATTCCCAGTCCATCCAATCGGCCAATAGCCCGCGCAAGCGATAGTTGATGGTCAATTTGTTGGCCAGTGCCGGCACCCAGGACATTCCCCACTCGATCAACAACGTGTAAAAGACCGCCGTGACCATCGTGCGCCGGTAAAACAGCAAGCCGATCAACACGTACAACGACGCGTGGGCAAAGCAAGACAGCACGGCAACGATACACATCACGCTCCAGAGGCGAAATCCGCCGTACGATCCCATCACGGCAATGCAGGCGCTGATGGAAACGAGGGCAGCCGAGAGCGTCCAGATCACGGCGGTCAGGTACTTTCCCAACAATACCAGCGATCTGCCGCTGCGACGCATCGCCAGGTAGATCCAGGTTTGTCCCTCGATTTCGGTACTGATCGCCGGTGTCGCCCACAGCAACAGCCCCAGCAAACAAACGACCTCGATGAGAAAATAAAGGGTCAACCCCCACTGTTCGTCACCCTCGCCCGGGTCCAGCAGCCGCAGCGCCGTGATCAACGCCACGGGGAACATCACCAGGACGATCCAGATCGCGATTCGTCCCACGGTCAACGATCGCATCAATTCAAAACGCATCACGTCCAGCATCAACATCGGGTTCATATCGATTCTCCGCGATGGTGCCGCAACAACGATTCAAACAGCGCGGTCAGGTTGCCGTCGGTGGTTTGAAAACGATCGATGTCCAAGCCGTCTTCGTCGATCCAAGCCGCCAATTGTTCGAACAACTTGGCTGGGTCGCGCAGGGCAACGCGAAGTTGAGTGCGGTTTTCTTGCAGCTGCAACGATTCGACCCAAGGTTGTTCCGCCAGGCGATGAATCAACTTAGCCGCATCGGTTCCGATCAAGGCGACTTCCTGAGGCGTGTCGGCGAGAATGTTTTCGATTTCCGAAGCGGTGCCCGATGCCAGTAGCCGTCCGCCGTAAATCAGCAGGAACGAGGACGTGATCGCCTCGATCTCGTGAAGAACGTGGCTGGCAAACAGCAAGCTCTTCCCTTCGGCCGTCCAGTTCTTCAGCAGTTCGGTCATCTGATACCTGCCGACCGGATCGAGACCGTTGTAGGGTTCGTCCAAGATCAACAAGTCGGGGTGGTGGGCGATCGCCTGGGCAATCTTCGTACGCTGTCGCATGCCCAGGGAATAAGTGCCCATGGGACGATGCATGTTGTCGGTCATCTCGACCACTTCCAGACTTTCGGCCGCCATCCGGTCACTTTCGGCGGCGCCAAAACCGTGCAAGCGAACCTGGTAACGTACCCACTCGCGAGCCGAAACGTTGGGATACAGCACATCGGTGGCAGGACAGAGCCCGATTCGCCGCAACAGCCCACGGCGTGCCCAGGGGTTTTGGTCAAAGACTCGAACGCGACCGATCGTGGGCCGCAGTTGTCCGGTTACCAGGTTGATCAGCGTTGTCTTTCCCGAACCGTTTGGGCCGACCAGGCCATAGGCTCCTGCGGCAAGATCGATGTTCAAATCGTTGACACCGATCACCTTGGCGTACAGCCGCGTTACGTTTTGCAGACTCATCATCGTTTCAGGTGCTCAACCTCGCGATGATTCGTCGGCGAACCAGCCAAGTGCCGCCGATGGTGACTGCCAACAAAACGACAACGGCAGGAATCACGCTGCCGGCGGTCGGGTCCAGCCCAAACACCCAGCTTTCGACTTTGCCCAGTGTGTGATAGGGGGAGAGCAACCGGAAACGATCCAAATCGACCCCCATTTCCTCCCAGCTGATCGGTTGGGAACGACGGCCGCGCGGGCGCTGGCGCGGCGGCCGGGCTCCGGCGAACGTCAGTATCTGATACGAAACGAATCCCATCAGCCACGTTGCAAACCACGAAAACATCGCGTAACGGCTTTCACCAGTGAACGACGAATAGCACATCGCAATCGCCGTGGTGGGAACGACCAGCACGACCGTGGCGCCCAGGATGCGCAGAGGGATGTCCCACGTTTCCGCGACCACGGAGATGTCAGACGACAACATCACTCCCACCACGTATGCTGCCAACGCGGGAATGGTCACCACCATGGCCAGAAAGAACCAAACGACTGCCGACTTGCCCAAAATGTATTCCATCGGCGTCAACGGCCGAGAGAAATAAAGCAGGTAGGCCTTGCTGCGCAGATCGTAAGAAACCAAAGCGGGCGAGATCAGCCCAACCAACAGCACCATCACCGTCAACTGGGGATAACGAAAGAAGAACAGGATCAGCGTCGACCATACTTCATGCCGAGCCGAAGCGGGATCGGATTGAGCCATGTCAGCCAGTTCATGTTTGCCAATCATGGGGCTGCGGAGCACGACTTCCACTAGTCCCCGCATTTCGCCGCTGCTGCTGGAATACTCGAAAGCAAAGATCGCCGCGGCGGGAACGATGATCGGCAGCCAGGACAGCATCAACATCAACCGCAACATGCGGCGTTTCCAGATCAGCGCGATCCCACTGCGGGCGACGTCCAACGGACGCAAAATTCGGGGCATCCGGCGTCCGTCCCAGCCTCGGTAGCCCAAATCATGAACCGGCATCAATCCTCTCCGCGACGGTGGACGATGCTGCTTCAAAGAATATTTTGTCGAGCGAGTTTTGCGCCGGTTGCAGCCGCCGGATCGCCGTATCGGTCTCGGCAGCCCAGCGCCAAATCAAGGGGATCGTCTCCCTGTCGACTCCTTCGATTCGCAGCGAACCGTCACCGTCCACGGTGACGTTGTGACGATTTTCGACCAACCGCCGCTGAAACGCATGGCTTTCCCCATGCACCGAAACGTGCAGCGTCGGTTCGGCAGGGCGACTGAGGTTTTCCAATGTGTCCGCGATTCGCACTCGCCCGCCCACCAACATCACCACGCGGTCACAAACCTGCCGCACGTCGGGCAAGATATGAGTCGAAAGGATCACTGACTTGCCGTACCGATGCGACAACGACTTGATTCGGTTGAGCATCGATTCGCGCTGGTCGGGATCGAGTCCCGTTGTCGGTTCGTCCAAAATCAACAGCGGCGGATCGTGAACCAGCGCCTGCGCAAATTTCAGCTTCTGTCGCATGCCGGTCGAATACGTTTCCACTTCCCGATACCGTTCTTCGGCAATGTCACAGAAATCAGCGATTTCGTGCGCTCGCCGCAATGCCTCGGTACCGGGCAGACCGGAAAGTTGGGCCATGAAGGCGATCGATTCGATTCCCGACAGGCCGGCGATGTAACAATCGTCTTCGGGAAGGTAGCCGACGTGGTCCCGAATGGCGCGTACTTCCGATGGCCAATCGTGCCCCAAAACCGTGCCGCGGCCGCTTTGAGTTCTTACCAATCCGAGCAGCGATTTGATCAGCGTGCTTTTTCCGGAACCGTTGGGCCCCAGAAGCCCCGTCACTCCGGAGTGAAAACGCAACGAAACGTCCCACAGCGCCGTGACGTGGCCGTAGGATTTCGTGACTCCCGCGATGTCCGCGACTTCGTCCAGCGTCTGGTTCCTCGTGTGATGGGATGGCGAGTCCCAATTCTAACTCGGCCGACCCGTCGCGCATTCCCCCAAAAAAACGATTCGCGAAATCCTCCGTCGGCCGATCTGTCCCCAGTCGGCGATCACGGACTTCCCGACTCTTTGCCGACATTCACTCGTGGTGATCTTTCTTGCCTTCGGTGGCATCCCCTTCGGCGTCTTCCTTGATTCTTAACATCGCGTCTGCCCAGAAAGCTTCGTATCGGCTGATCCAACGTTCCGCGATCGCCCGAATCGGTACCGCGTTCAGCGAATTGATTCGTTGTCGTCCTTCGCGTCGAGTCAGGACCAGACCCGCTTCGCGCAGCACGTCGATATGCTTCATCACGCCGAAACGCGACAGGTGAGGAAACCGCTCCACGATTTCGCTGGTGGTGCGGGGACCACCGCGAAGGCAATCGAGAATCTCGCGACGCGTGCGGTCGGCAAGCGCCTTGAAAACAGAGTCCAACTCGTCTCGGCTGCTCGGCCTGGCGGTCATGCTGACATACGCTGGACGTCCTCCAACATCTTGGTCCAACCATGGCCGATTCCCTCGCGATGCTCCTGCGGCACGATCCCGATCACGCGATGATGAAGCGCTAGCTGGCAGCCGGTGTCGGTTTCCGTCAGTCGAAACTGAATGTGGTTGATCGCCGGGTAAGACATGAACATCGGGCCATGAAGCTCAATCAACGTAGGCGGCTTGATCACCTGCACAAACCCCCACAAGTGACCCTGCTGGTCGCCCAGGTCGCGGTACCAGCGTCCGCCAGGCCACTGCTCCAGCTTCATCGGCATCGGCGTGTCATCGCCACCGCGAGTGCTGTGGACGGTGATCCGACGGATCAACGCGTCGTAAGCATCGCCGATCGGCGCGGCGATTTCGATCGCTTGGGAAAGATCAAGGGTGAGGTCTTCAATCACCATCGTTGGGACTCCTCGGCTAGCGTCGTCAGGCCGGTTGACAATAGGTGACTAAAATGTAACATATTGAACATTGATCGTCAAATCCGCTTGTGGGGCGGCGAAAGTCGGCCGCCTTAAACCCTTTTTTGGAGAAACGTGATGGCTTCACACGCTAACCCGGTCAACTGGTTCGAGATTCCGGTCACAGACTTGTCCCGCGCGAAATCGTTCTATGAATCTGTGTTCGAGATTGAATTGCAGGAGAGCGAAATGGGACCGAAGAAAATGGGCTGGTTTCCGATGGAAATGAGTGCTGCCGGCGCCACCGGCGCGCTGATTCAGTCAGACGGTTACACACCATCGCATGATGGTTCCCTGGTCTACCTTCACGTCGACAAGATCGATCCCAGTTTGGAACAAGTGACCAAGTCAGGTGGAAAAGTATTGTTGCCGCGAACGAGCATCGGCGACTACGGTTTCATCGCCCACTTCGAAGATTCCGAAGGCAACCGAGTGGCCATGCACGAATCGCCGGAAGCCTAGCCGGACACCCACGGTAGGCCGACTTGTCCCCAAGTCGGCGCGCATCAGAGACTCACATCGCCGACTTGGGGACAAGTCGGCCTACGATTGTGACGACAACCAGGGCGGTTTGGGAGTGTTGGCGCCCGAGATGCGGCGGAAGGCGAATCGTTGCATCGCAGTCGACTTCATCACGAGGGGGCCAACTCGCCGCAGCGCAAAACGGAGCACCGGGTTGGTGGAGGTCAGTTGCCGCGTTTGCGAGTTGGTGAACTGCAAGACCGATTGGCCGATCGGTTTTCGCATCGAGGTATACCGCTGGGTCTGGTCGGTTTCGATCAGCCATGCCAACGTGGCGGCATCCTCGATGCCCAGGTTCATTCCCCGCCCTCCGATGGGCGAGTGAATGTGGGCGGCATCACCGGCTAAAAAGACACGCCCCTTCTGATAGGACTCCACAATTCGGTGGGCGATCCGAAAGTTGGATTGCCAAAGGACTTCATCGACATCGACCTCTTTTTCGATCGCCTCCAACAAATCGGGAGTAGAGCCGACGAAGCGGCCACTGTTTGCCGAGAGTGGAAAGTAGGCAAGGATGTCGGGGGCGACCGTCTTCACCCGCAACTGATCGGCGGGCCTGGTACCGCGGAATCGAACGTCGGCCAACTGCCAATCATGCGGGTAGGTTTGCCCGTGGAAACCGATGCCCAGTTTCTCACGCACCGTCGAATGGGCGCCGTCGCAACCGATCACGATATCGTAGGGCGCAGGTTCAGCGTCGTATTCGATACGACAATCGATATGTTCCTGATGGACCTGAAAGTCCTCCAGCGCAGTCCGCCACTGCACCTCCACTCCGCTCTTTTGAAGTGCCGACAACAAAACGCGTTCCGTCTCGGACTGAGGCAGGATCAGCACGAAGTTGTACTTTTGTTGCACCAGTGAAAAATCGAGCCGCAGGAACGGACCGTGATCGTCACCGATCACCGCACCGCGAACCTTGTTACCTTTCTTCAAAAGTGTTTCGGTGATTCCAGCCGGCTGGAAGATCTCCAACGTCCGAGCGTGAATCCCGAAAGCGCGTGATTCACCGGCCGGACCTTCGGCGCGATCGATGATTCGCGGATGAAATCCACGCCGCTTCAATTCGATCGCGGCCGTCAGCCCCACCGGTCCGGCGCCGACAATCAGAATGTTAGGGCGTTGCATGAGATCGTAGGCCGACTTGTCCCCAAGTCGGCGATGTGAGTCTCGGATGCGCGCCGACTTGGGGACAAGCCGGCCTACAGTCGATCATACTTGTGGGATTTCGTATCCGCTGCGCGGCGTTCGGGCAAAGAGTGCTGCCGCTTGATCGTCGCCGTGAATTTGTTCGTCTTTGGGATCCCACTTGATCGCCCGTCCGAACCTTGCCGCGATCGCCGCCAGGTGGCAAGTATTCATCGCTTGCACATGCGTGAAGACGTCGGAAATGGGCAGTCCTCCCTCGCGAATACAGCGATAGAAATTCTGTTTGTGTCCCTCGGCCGGTTTGTCTTTGTACAACCGCGACAGGTCCGAATCATCGAAATGGTCTTTGTCCCATTTCTCTTCGATCGGTTTGCCAGTGATCCGTTGCCGATTGACAAAAATGCGCCCCTTGGTTCCCTCAAACAAAATCCCGTTGTCACCTCGACTGGTGACGTTCATCACGATTCCGCTGGCGTACTTGCAGTAGACCGCGTAATCGTGAGCGGTGTTGTAGGCGTTGTCGACGGTGGGATAACCATCTTTGAAATTGACCGGATGATCGGCGTCGGAACCGTCAATTTCGATCGGCCCGTGGCCCGGCTTGTCTTCGCCGATGGCCCAGGTGGCGATGTCGACGTGGTGAGCGCCCCAGTCGGTGAATTTGCCGCCGGAGTATTCGTACCACCATCGGAAGTTTCCATGGCAACGTTGTTTGATGTAGTCAACCAGCGGCGCCTGTCCAAGCCACGCGTTCCAATCGAGTCCCGCTGGCGGAGCCGACTTTTCGAACGGACCGCCCGTCGAACCTCCGTTGATGCCGACCGTGATTTTTTGGATATCGCCAAGCAGACCCTTTTGCACCATGTTGACTGCGCGCAAAAACTTGTTGCGATCGCTTCGTTGCTGAGTGCCGATGAAGAAAACTTGATCGGAGAATTGCTTGCAGGCATTTCGGATCAACTGGTTTTCTTCCAAAGTCAACGTCAACGGTTTCTGGCAAAAAACATGTTTGCCGGATTGCAGTGCCTCGATGGCGATTTTGACGTGCCAGTGGTCGGGGGTGGCGATGCTGACGACGTCGATGTCGTTGCGATCAAGCAGTTTGCGGTAGTCGCCGTAAACCTCCGCTTTGCCTTTGCCGATGTGCTTGTCCTCTCGCGCCCGCCGAGCGTGGTTTTCGTCGACGTCGGCTACCGCAACGACGTCGCCGAAACCTGCGTGCCCGCGGCAGTCACCCGATCCCATTCCGCCCAAGCCGATGCCGCCAACGGTCGGCCGATCGTTTTTGGATTGGTTGGCAAACGCCCGCTCGGTCCAAGGAAAGTAAGCGGTTGCGGCGGCAGCGGAACCGGCGGACTTCAGAAACGTACGTCGAGATGGATGACAGCCTGGCATCGAAAGGGATCCTGACAGAAGGGGAGGAGGGAAACGGCCAAGGTTGGCAGTTTAGCGGATCTCTGTCGGCGGCTCGAGGAAGGTGGGGAGAAGAGAGTGGGAGAAAGGGAGGGAGAGTGGGGAGTTTGTTAGAAAACGACTCGGTTGCGCCCGGAGGCTTTGGCCTCGTAGAGACGCTCGTCGGCTTCGCGGATCAACGCTTCGGGCGAGCCGAGGTGAGCGGTACTGGGAGCCGACAGTCCCAGGCTAATGGTGACTTCGACGGCACCGACCGTTGTATTGATCGCGCTGGCCTGCACCGCGCATCGACATCGTTCGGCGACATCGACCGCTTCTTCCAGATCGGATTCCACCGTGACGATCGCGAACTCTTCGCCGCCGAAACGAGCCAACACGTCGTCTTCACGCAACACTTTCTGCATGCGACTGGCCAGTTCCCGAAGTACCTGGTCGCCGGCAATGTGTCCGTAAGCGTCGTTGATCGATTTGAAGTGATCGACGTCGGCAATGATCACCGCGATCGGTCGCTGATGCCGTTTGCAACGAGCCACTTCGCGCTGCAGTGTTTCGGTCAGGTACCGTTTGTTGTAAACGCCAGTCAGGCCGTCGCGAGTCATCATCGCGTAAACCGTCTCGTGGTACTGCGCTTCGATATCGTCGTCGGCCAGGAATCGAAACACCAGCGTACCAAGCTGAATGCGGTCGCCGCTGCAAAGCGTTGCTTCGGCTACGGCGTTGCCGTTGACCATCACGCCGTTGGTGCTGCCCAGATCAAAGATCTGCGCAGCGTCGCCGTTGCAAACGATTTCGGCATGTTTTCGCGACACCGAATCGTCACGAATTTGGACCGTACATTCACTGCTGCGTCCCAGCGTCATCGAGGGGCCCAATGAAATCGGGCCGCTCTCCAAATCCAGAGGATGGATCTGGATCAGGGACCGTTTCACCGACGGTTGGGGAAGGTCGTTCTGGTTGAAACAGGCAACCGTTTGCTGGACGCTGGTAGTCATGAATCAATCGGGTGGATTGGAAAGACCTGCTGCGCCGCCGCTTTCTGAAAGCTCGTCACTTTTTGCGCAGCCATTGAAAAGATGCGCCACGTCGGTGTGGCACCCGTCCGAATTTCCTCCACTGGCTGGCCGAGCGGCGGAAAGGGATGCGGACGTTGACGATCAAAGCGGATTTGCCGATCTTGACAGCACGGTCGAAGGAGCGATCACGGCGGGGCGTTGGTCGATGTGGTAACGGTGACACTTGACGCAGGCGTCGCCGGCGGCGTGGGGTGTGTGACATGCCGCACACGATTGACGAGTGATGGGAGCGAACTGCCCGACCGTCGACCCATGCCCCGAAACGGCTGCGGTACCGAATTCCAGCAGGGGTTGTGCAGTTCCCACCGCCGATCCACTCGCCGTGTCTGTCAAGTTGATGCGGTGACAGTGGTTGCAATCGGCCAGCTGGGCGACGTTCAAATGAGGCCCGTGAGAAAACTTCGTAAAATCGGCCGGCCGTCCGATGAGCGGTTGACTATGCCAGCTGCCGGCCGAATCGACAGCGGACCGATGGCAGTTGACGCAGGCTTTGACGGCACGGTTGTCCAGCAACCGTTTTCGGACCGGATCGGCCGGTGGCAATTGGGCAAGCATTTCAATGGTGGACCGCAGTACCGGATCGGCATGCCCACCGCCGCGATAACGAATCGCCAGCGTTAGATCATCTCGGTACCAGCCGCCCATCGGTAGTTGCCGGCTTGGGTCAAATCGCTCCGGTTTTTTACGCTGCGTTTCTGTTGGCAAGGCCAAAGGTTCACCGTCCAACAAGTCATCGCTCCCCAGCAGATCATCGCCATCGGCCGGTGAGTCGGAGAGGAGGTCGTCGGAAAGTAAGTCATCCGAATCGGATTCCAACAACAGATCATCTTCTCGCTGCGCGGCCAATCGGAAGTTGGGTGAACTTGCCGACTTGGGGACAAGTCGGCCTACAGAAGAATGGTCCTGGTGATGACCAAACCAACGGCGGTGAGCTTCCTCCACCAGTTGCGGTGGGATCGATCGGATGAATGAAGAAGCGGTTGACGCGGTAATCCCGGCCGCCTCCGCGCGGTCGGTGATCGCTTGTTGGCCTTCGAGAGAAATTTGTTCCAGTAGCTGTCGGTGAGCCAGCGCGATTTCAACGGCGGCATCGACCGTTTCTTGATCGCCGTCAGAAACGCGTCCAAAATCGCGATGAGGAATTTTGCGAATGGCGCTGCCGGTTCCCTTGTCGCCCCTCATCAGCAGTTCGGCCATCGGAGCAATGCTTCCATCGAAAAATCCTGTCGCCTGTTCTGGCCAAGAAGCTTGGGCGGCGGCAGCTTCCGACAACGTCGGCAGCGCCAACAACTCGACTCCGATGGCCGCTTCGACCTGTAGTGATTCATCGTGACAGGAACCGCAGGCCACTTCGTAGCTGGTGGAACGTACCAGTTCATTGTCGGCTGTTCGCGCGTGACAATCGCTGCATTGAAACTGCGCGGTTGCGTTGCCGCGGCGGGTGGCTGGGAAATGTTTGCCGGCGTGGCTGGCGTGATTGAAAGCGATCTCGCCGCCGCGACCATAAGGCCACCTATCCCAATCGGGATGTGAGGAAGCAAAGCTTCCGAATCGATCGTGATGGCAGGTTTGGCACTTGGAATCGGAGACCGCCAGCAGGTCGCCATCCGTTCCCTGATGCTCCTGATGACAAACGGCGCACTGCAAGTTGTTTTGGTCAACCGCCGGGCCCGGCAGCAGATCATGCCAGGAAGAATCATCGGCGTCGGCAGCCAAGGCGACGCGGATGGTGCGAAGCGTCGACGCCGGCAGGTTGTGAGCAAGCTTGGCGGTTTGGCGATCGATGGTTGTATGGTGGCAATCCATGCAACGGTCCGATTGCGTGATGCCGCTTTCCTTCAAAATTTGCGCATTCGTTTCATCGGAGTGTCCCTCGCTGCCCCAGCGGAGAAATTTGCCTGGCGACGTTGCTGCCTGCGGATGACACGAAGCGCATCGCGCGGAGGTCAGTTTGCCGCTGAGAATCTGGGCGTGAGGTGTCGAGAGTTCACCCGGCTTGAAGACGCTGGGCGCAACGCTTGCTTGAATCGCGATCACCAACATCACGGCTGCCAGGGTCAGCGCGACAGCAGCCCATTTTTTGCGGTGGCCATGCCAGGTTCGCTGCGGGCGGCAGGCATCGGAAAGTGGACACGTTCCACGCGCATCGGGACCGCGCCAGCAAGGAGCTTCGTCGGAAACGCGACCGCACATCCAACGATCGCCGGGGCGATCGGCAGGCGGCGGCTCGGCAGGCGGCAGTTCGTTGCGTCGCATTTTGGTTGGGCTAGCTCCTTCGGGTCAAAACCGATGTTGTCCGGTCGAAAAACTTCAAGCTGTGAACCGCCAAGCTAACACCGCGTGCACGATCGCCCCGGCGATCAACACGACGGAAAAGACCCCGTGAACAACTAACCAGATTCGCAATCGCAACTGCAACGCGTATTGGTAATCCAAGTCATCTCGCCGCCTTACCAGCGCCGCGAACCGGCCGGAAGTCGCCCGGCATTCCGACTCCAAATATCGGTCGATTTCCTTCAGGCCGCTCAACAGGCGACGGCGACGGGCTCCCGAAGGAGCGAGCACGTAAGCCAGCGAAGGGCCGGCGGTGAAATAGGGATTCAGGTAGTTCGTGTAAAAACTTCCCAGTACTCGCGTCCCCGAATGTTCGTTCAATTCATCCAGCAGACTTCGTGCTGTTTCGGCGATCTGGCTGCGATGCCAGGCGACTCGGTCAAAGCGATGCTGGCCTTCGACCGCCGTCAATCGGCGCGGCAAGCTGCGACTGGCGTAGATCCCGTACAGGCCGCTGATCGAGACCACCAGAAACAGAGTCGACAAACCACATTCAAAGACACCGCCGGCGATCACCGAGGGAACATGAATGATGTACGCCCCCATGCAAAAGATTCCGGTGTAAAGATGAATCTGCGTCCACGTGCTGACACTGCCAAGCGGCAATATCGGCAGGCGGCGTCGAACACCAAGCAGACCCAGCAGCAACAGCGATCCCAGCGCCGTCGATCCGGTAAACAGCGAAGCGTTGGCGAGCCGGCCTTCCTGGACCCAGGCAATGATCCAAACCACCGTCAGCGCCATCGCGGTGACCGCCAGCGAAATCAGTCGCCGAAATCGAAAAGAAAGATCACGCATCCTGGTTTAGCTCCTTCGACCAAGCCACTTGTCAAGCGGCCTCGAATCGCTCAGGTCGATCCGCACCAAGGCATCGTGTGGGCAGGCGGCTGCACAAGCGGGGCCGCTCGGTTGCCCGCTGCACATGTCGCACTTGGTCGCCTTGTTGATCGGCTTTCCCGATTGCAGATCGCTGTAAGGGCGGCCTTGGTGATCGTGAACTTGCACCATGCGAATATTTTCGTAAGGACAGGCTGCGGCGCAGGTACCGCATCCGACGCAGATCGCTTCGTGGATCTCCACCGCGCCGGTATCTTCCCCCCTCGCGATCGCTCCGGTCGGGCATCCGATCATGCAAACCGGGTCGCTGCAGTGCATGCATGCCTGCACGAATTGCAGTCGCTCGTGCGAAAGACCTTGGCGGACAAACCGGGGGTTGCCGTTGTGGTTGGCCGCGCATGCCTTGACGCAATCGTCGCAACGAGTGCAGCGATGCAGATCGATCACCATCGCTTGTTGGCCGTTGTTCAACCGGTTCTGGACGATGAACTCCAGCAGACCCGTTGGTTGGAATCGATGACCGGTGGCGCTGGGCAAGTCTTTCCAATCGCCCCGATTTTCGCTCGCGGTACGCTCAGATCGGCGCCGTTCACGCCCTCGCTCACCCTGCCGCTCGGCAGATTGCACCAGCAGGGCGGCGGCGGAATCGGGAAGTTCGCTGCGGCGTACATGCGGTAAGATTTCGTCCGCAAAGGTTTCAGCTGGGATGAACAACGTGTCCAGAAAGCCGACGGCGCGAAGGGCGTGTTGCAGCGGCCGCGCCGCCGCGTCGGCTGGACGCAGCGCGTTGTAGGCCAGTTCTTCCAACCCGTAGACGTGTCCCTTGCCAAGGTAGGCGGTGGTCCGATGGCCCGCCCCGTAGTGTTGGCACAACCTTCCGAAGCCGCTGCGGACGATCACCAAATCGGTCGGAATGCGTCCTTCGTCAGCGACCAGTGGTTCGGATTCAATCTGTTTTTCGGGAGGGAGTTTGCGTTGCTTTTTGTAATCCGCGTTCCATTCCATCTTGCCGAACGAACGCAGCTGCGTGGCGTCGGCGACCCGCGCCAAACTTGCTTCGGGCAAGTGCCGCAGTAGCGGGATCTCCCGTAGGTGGACCGGCAACCAGTGGGTTCGATAATGTTCGTCCAGCGAATCGGCAAAACCTCGATCTCTGCGCAAAATTCGCAAACCTTGCCAGCGGATTTCCAACAACGTCGCCTCTGTTTCGGCAACTACCGTCGCGGTCCGTGGCGAGCGATACATCGCGGCGACTTCACCAAACAGTTCGCCGGGGCCCAGCGAGACCGATTCTTTATTACGGAGGACAACGTCAAAGTCCTGCAAGAAAATCGCCGGTCGATCGTCGATGTTGCGGATCGTTCCCGCGCCGCCGGAATGACCGACGCTGGTGGTGACTTCGTGCGGATGGCGGGCTTCGGGAACGGAGCTGCGGCAGAAATAGCGGCGCAGCGCTTCGGGCCAGTTCAATTTTTCTTTGGGAGTGCGTCCGAGTTGCTCGGGCGGCAACGATTCGACCATCACGCCGACGCTGCCGGCCAAAACCAAAAACGCGCTGTTGCCGTAGTCCCCTTCGCGAACGATGATCTCGCCCGCTTCGCAGCGGTGCAGCCGACAGTCGTTGCGAAGGATTCCTTCCAACGGGATCGAACGCGGAAACGACTTTGGATTCATCCCGGCGAATGGGTCGCGGGAGCGCAGCCAACAAACGTCCGCGTCGCTCATCGACGCATCCATCGGCTCGCTCCATCGCTGAGGGCGACGCACGGCTATCGAATCACCCGTTTCCATTGCTATGGGTGCCTACCCAGAGCGGGCCGCCAGCGTCAAGACAGAACCAATGCAAGCAAAAGGCAGCGGCGCGGGATCGCCGGTGAAAAAGCTGCCTCAATCGCGGCGTTTCAATACAAACAACGCGTCGGTCAGGTCGTCGGTCAGTTTCCGTGGCTGGTCGATGTCGTAGTCAAAGTCGAAGATGCCGACGATTTCCAGCACGTCCTCCACTTCCTTCAGCAACCGCTTTGCTTGCGCCGGAGTGTAGATCCGCAGCGGAAACTCGCTGGTGACTCGTTCGACCTTTCCGGATCGTTTCTGAGCCTTGATGGACACTCGCAGCATCTCCTGGCGCGATTTTCGGTTGAAGTCGATCACACGCAGCGTGACGTTGACTTTCGTACCGCCGTGGCTGGCCTTCCATCGCTCGATGCATTCCGGATCGGCATCCATGGGAATCAAGTGAAAACCAAGCAGGTAGATTCCGCCGCTTCGCAGGTTGTCGGCCACGCTGCGAAGGTGGGCAATCGCATCGGACTGGGCGATCAGGTGCCGGAAGGTGTTGAAAGTACAAAACACCGAATCGAAAGGGCGATCGAAATGCATCGAAGTCATGTCGCCGCAGACCAGGTTTCCAGAAAGTCCTCGGCGGTCGAGCCGTCGCCTCAGGTACTTCAGCATCGGCTGGCTCAAGTCCAGACCGGTAACGTCGTAACCACGGCCGGCCATTTCGGCGATCAAGCGCCCGCTGCCGCATCCCGGTTCCAGCAACCGGCGAACCTTGCCGTCAACAAAACGATCAAACGCTTGTTCAAAGAACCGTACTTCCGCCGCGGTTTCATCTCGAAAAACCATGTCGAAGTACTGCGGGTGATCGTACCAGGAGGCCATGCAGTGCGTCCGTCGCCAAAAGATCGGGGAAAGAGTGTCAAAATGTCGACGTGTTGTACCGCATTTCACCGGGGCTTGTCAGAGTACATGAAACGCGCGAACCTGGAGACCCGTTTTCGTTTCAGAGGTTCTGCTGCTGAGACGGCAGTCCGTCGGCCAGTTCTCCGAACTGGCTACGCGATGCGATTTCGGAGAAATCGCCGACGAATGTCTGCACCTTCGGTGCGTAACCAACCAGACATTCTGCTACGCTCTAATTCATGATCGTAAACCACCAGCTTTGCTGGTGAGTACTCACTAGGCTCCGCCGTTCCGGGAGCATAAAAAAAGGATCCTCCTGAGGAAGGCCCCGAGGGGCGCAGGAGGATCCCCATGAAAGACTGGCGTAGCCAAACCCACGTGAAGTGGGACTGCAAGTACCACGTAGTGATTGTTCCAAAGTACAGGAGGCGTAGATTTTATGGAAGTCTTCGGCTGGAGATCGGGAAGATTCTTCGGCAGCTTTGTCAGCAAAAGGAGATTGAGCTGCTGAAAGGGAATGCCTTGCCGGATCATGTTCACATGCTATTGAGCGTTCCACCGAAGTACAGCATTGCCAATACGGTAGGCTTTTTGAAAGGAAAGAGTGCCATTCGGATCAACCGCGACCTCGGAAAAGTGAAAGGAAGCTTGTATGGACGAGCGTTCTGGTCACGCGGCTATTGCGTGAGCACTGTGGGGCTGGATGAAGCGATGATCAAGGAGTACATCCAGAACCAGGAAAAACACGAGCGTGACGAAGAACGCGGTTTGTTTGATTTAGATTAACACCACCAACAACGGCCCCTTTTAGGGGCCTTCCTCAAGCCACCGGCTCTGCCGGTGGTCACTGACTTTTCGCTCGCGGAAAGGAAAAGGGAACGTTGATGCCTGATGGTTCTTACCCCGTGCGGAAGATCGACGGACCGACCGACGACTTCGTTTCGATCGCCGGTGAATCATTGTTGTGTGCTGAACCGAAGACGTGGCAAGCGTTTATTCAGCGTGTGGGGCGCGAGAACCTTCGAGGTGTTTACGACGGCGATCGGCTAGCTGGCGGGATGGCCTTTTACCGCGCCGCCCACTGGTTCGGAGGACGGGAGATCCAGTGCGGCGGTTTCTCCGCGGTCGCCATCAACGCTGCCGATCGTGGTAGCGGTGCCTGTGCGACGTTGTTGCGATCGGTGCTGGAGGAGTTGCACGACGAAAAGGCCCCACTGGCGTCTCTTTATGCTTCCACTCAGCGACTCTATCGCTCAGTCGGTTTCGAGCACGCTGGAACGCAGTCGCATTATTCGATTCCTATCTCTTCGATCAGTTCGTCTGACCGATCGCTTCCGGTCCACCGATTCGAATCACCGCCGCTGGAGAAGATGAATGAAGTTGCCAAGGTGCGAGCCAGGCGAACCAACGGAAACCTCAGCCGCACCGAGGGACTTTGGCTGCGTCTGTTAGAACCGAACGACGGACGCTGCACCTACACCTATCTGTTGGGCGATCTTGATGCTCCCGAGGGGTTTGCGATCTTCAAGGGTGCTACACGAGATGGCGGTGTGCCGGCACCGCTGGTCAGCACCGATGTCGCCGCCAATTCTCCTCGTGCGATGCACCGGCTGCTTGCCCTGGTCCGAGATCATCGGTCAGTGTGTGATTCTTTTGAGTGGTTTGGGCCGCCAAACGATCCGTTGATCTTTTTGGCCGAGGAACAGTGGGTGCGATTGAAGGGTTGGATGCGATGGATGCTAAGAATCGTTGATCTTCCGTCGGCGCTGTCGCAGCGAGGTTACAGCGATTCGGTAAGCGGGACGCTGCAGCTGGAAATCGAAGACGTCGTGTTACCTGGAAACGCCGGCCGTTGGCAGGTACGAATCTCCGGCGGCAGGGCGGAGGTGGATCGAGGCGGCAGCGGAGCCTTGCGAATGAACATTCGCGCCTTGGCACCACTCTTTTCGGCTTATTACTCGGCCGAGCAGTTGTGCCGGATGGGATGGATCGAATCGAACGACGATCAGCAGCTTTCGCTCGCCACCGCCGCCCTGGCCGGCGATGCACCCTGGTTGCCGGAACTCTACTAGGACCCTCGCGGCCAGCGCCGGGAAACGAATGCCGCAGGCGACTTCGGAGAGGTCGCCGACATTTCAAAGAAATCATCAGTCCTCTTTGCGTCCCAGCAGGCTGGAAAACGCGTAAACTAGGGATCGTACTCTCTTCCGGCGATTTCCCGGCGGGGAAAAATACCCTCTCTTCGCGTACAGAACTTCATCATGCCTTACTTTCGAAGCCTGCTGCTGTCGCTTGTTGTTTCCGTCCTGATTCCGCATTTCAGCGCACATGCTCAGCGCGGGCAGCTGATCGAGGGTCTCTTTCGCACCATCGCGGAGGCCCAGCTTGAACGAGAAACGCGAAAACGGCTCGAAGCGGAACGTGCGGCCACTCAGACGCCGCCCCTTGATCGAACTCGCAGCGAGCTGAACCTTCCGCCCGGTTTGTTTCCCGGCAATCAGCCGCCGGGAAACCGTCCCGGATCGATCAATGTGCGCAGCCGGGAAGCGGCCCTTTTTGCTCAGGATCTGGTCAATTTCAGTGCCGGGATCGACCCGCTGGTCGAAGACCTGCGATCGGGGGCAACGCGTAATCCAGCGATCCGAGCGTTGTTGCCCGAAGCGTATCAAGTCTCCGCCGATACCAGGGCATTGATCCGGCGTTGTGACGGCCTTGCTTCTTTGCAACCGGTTGTCGCCTCTTACTCGGATCTCGACGCACGATGGCGCCAACTTTCGTTTTCGCTGCGTTCGCTGGATGGGCTGAGCGATCGATGCACGACCAGCATTCGCAGTTGCGACCGGCTGGTTGGTTCGATGGCAAAGCAGTTGAGGATTCAGCCGCAGTTCGATCGCCACCAGTTGCACGACTTGATGATTGTCGCCGCCAGTTACATGCAAACGTTGATGGACGATCTGCAATTGGCCGCGATTCCCCGCCAGCAAGTCGCCCAATTGACTCATGATTGCCGCTTGCTGAGACAGCGATTGTTGGGCGAGGCAGATCATGTTCACGACATGTCCTACGAGGATGTGGTGACCAGGTTCACCGATTTTGTGGCTCGATGGAGACCCTTTGCCGAACAGGTTTATGCGGTCAATGATCCCTACCTTCATCGCCGGCTCAATCGGATCAGCGAGTGTGGCGACCAGACCTATGCCTTGCTTTGGATGCCGCCTCCCTACAACGCGCGGACGCTGACCGCCACCGCTCACCGCCTGGAACAAGGATGTGCCCAGCTGCTTGATCAGTTGACTTTTCGAACGCTCGCCTCGTTATCTCGCCAGGATCAGTTGCGGGTATTCGAGTCGAGCCGAAATATGCATCAGCGATGTCGCGAATTCGAGGAGGCAACGACGCGAGGAGTATCCAGACGAGATCTGCAACAACTGTTTGCGGGCATTGATCGCGATTGGGTTTCGTTGCGAACGACTTATGCCCAGTTACCGGCGATCAACCAAGCCGCATTGGCCGACGTCGATCACCAGTGCGGCCAGCTGCGTCGTGCGCTGGGCGTCTCGTCAGCAGTGGGGCCGACGATCGATCGGAATCGGCTGTTGCAGGTTGCCGCGGCCTTGGAGGGGGCGGCCGAGTATTTGGATGCGGATTTACAGCGATACGAGCGGTACTTGCAGCCGAGTTCGTTTCGCAAATCGATCATCGAAGCCTCTCGTGAATTTCATCATCACGCCGAAGAATTGCATTCCGAGCTCAGCCGTCGCACTGATTTGAGGAAGTTGCAGCGGGAAGCCGAACACATGCTGGACGGTTGGACCCAGCTGACCAAGGATCTTGACCATATCGAAGCTCACGGACTGACCGAGCGGAGAGCCGCCAGCTTGCGCAGGTGGCACCAGGAAGCGGCGCCCCTGGTGGCCCAGGCCGCCGCCGCCCTGCTGGAACGTTGAAGATTCGGCTATCCTGAAGTAGCTCAGGCTGCCAGGCCAACTTTGGGAGTGCTCCGACTTGTCGGAGCTTTTCCTTAGTTACGCCCTCCATCAATCCCAGGTCACTTTCCCTTTGCGTCCATGAGTATCACCCGCAATCCGACGCGCGCCGTTCGCATCGGCAACATCACCGTCGGCGACAGCAACACGATCGCTGTCCAGAGCATGACCGCGACCAAGACCCAAGACGTGGAGGCAACCAGCGGTCAGGCCGAGGCGCTTCGAGAGCGAGGTGCCGGCGTGGTGCGTATCGCGGTCGACAGTGAAAAAGACGCGGCGGCATTGGCAGAAATACGGAAACGAACCACCGCCAACCTGGCCGTTGACCTTCAAGAGAATTTTCGGCTCGCCCAACTTGTCGCCCCGCATGTCGACAAGATCCGCTACAACCCTGGGCACTTGTATCACCATCAGCGTGACAAGCCGTGGCAAGACAAGGTGCGTTTCATCATCGATCAGGCTGCCGCCAATGATTGTGCGGTCAGGATCGGGGTGAATTGCGGCAGTGTTGATCCGGCGAAAAAGGAAAAGTACGATCCGGCCGATTCGATCACTCCGATGTTGGAAAGCGCCCTGGAACATTGTGAACTGGTCGATTCGCTTGGCTTTCATCGGTTCGTCGTATCACTCAAGGACAGTGATCCCGCCAAGGTGGTCGAAGTCAATCGCCGTTTCGCTGCCCAGCGTCCCGACGTACCGCTGCATCTGGGAGTGACCGAAGCGGGAATGCCACCCGACGGCGTGATCAAAACACGCATTGCCTTCGAACAACTGGTGGGCCGCGGAGTGGGAGATACGGTCCGCGTTTCACTCACTCTGCCCAACGACCGAAAACCGGAGGAAATCGACGCCGGACGGCAAATCATCGACGACATTTATGCGGGCCGCGTTCGAAGCGTCGTCAAGCTGAACGAAAAATCGCTCAACATCATCAGCTGTCCCAGTTGCTCGCGCGTCGAAAATGAGGCGTTCATCGACCTGGCGGCCAGCGTGAAAGAGATGACCGAGTACGCCAAGGACCACGAGATCACGATCGCGGTCATGGGGTGTCGCGTGAACGGCCCTGGCGAAACGGATGACGCCGATTTGGGACTGTGGTGCGGACCAGCAAAAGTCAACTTGAAACGGGGCACCGAAGCACTGGGAGCATTCGGCTACGACGAAATCCTGCCCCGCCTAAAACAAGAGCTCGATGCGTTGATTGCCTCGAAGTGAGGGTGCGTTTGGGGGGAGTTTGACCACGAATAGCACGAATCACACGAATGAAGAAAGAAATGACTTCTTTACAGAATCATCTCCCTCACTGCTCTTCATTCGTGTGATTCGTGCTATTCGTGGTTACCCATCCTCTTTTCACCTCGCGACAACATCCTTCCCCCAAAAAAATCTCGCTTTCGCTGCTCGTCCTTTTTTTCCTATTCTTCCATCACGGGAACTCTCGTCGTGGAGGAGATGGGGACGATGGAACGATTGATTGCGATACTTCGCGCGGCTCATTGCCGCAGCACACACCATTTCTTTGCTGTTGATGCCTTGGAGTATGTCACGACTGACCGCGGCCGGTCACTTTGCAACGTGCTGTTGAGACACCACGACCGATACTTGGCCGGCGCGAAGGATCCCGACACCAGGTTTCGTGACTTTCGCAATCACGTTTTGCACGTTTCGGATGGGCATTGGGGCGGTGCTCCGAAGACGGCCGAAAAGTGGTATGGCACTCTGATCGAAGCTCTCGATCAGACTCGCTGGTCCGACGCTGCCTACGCGGCGGGTGTGTTGAGTCATTACTTCACGGACCCCTTGATGCCGCTTCACACAGCCCAATCAAAAATAGAATCGGTCGTGCATCGTCCGTTGGAATGGAGTGTCACGAAGTCGTATCCCAGGATCTTTGATCGTTGGAAACAAGGTGACCACCACATCGTCTTTGAACTGGCGGGAAGTTCCGGGTGGCTTGGCGAGGCAGTCACGGCCGGTGCAGAAGTTGCCCACCGTCACTACCAGCAGCTGATCGACGATTACGATCTGGCGGCCGGCGCGAAACGACCTACCGAAGGATTCAACGATCGGTCGATCGATACATTGGCTGGATTGTTTGGAGTTGCGATTACCGGCTGGGCCAAGATTCTGGAACGCGCGGCATCGCAAACCCAATCCGACATTCCTCGCGATCCGCTCTTGATCCAAACGCTCGTTGCGGCAATCCAGATGCCGGTGGCCTGGATCGTGCGGCGGATCGATTCCGCGTCACAGCAGCGCGCGGTCAAAGCGATTTTCGATGAATACCGCGAAACGGGAAAAGTGAAAAAGAATCTTCCGCTGGAAGTGAAATCGGTGCGAGACCAGCGCAGCCGCGATCGTACGCTGCAGCGCGATCAGGAAAGATTTCGCAAAGCGCGAGTGGCCAGCGAGATCTCGCATCCAACCGATCCACCAGAAGTGCTCACCGCTGCACCCGATCAGGTTTCTTCCGGGCACGAAAGTTCGGCGTCGCGTCGCGCCACCTTGGCTGCCACTGACAACCTGGTCGACGCGCCCTCGATCGGGCCCAAGACCGCCAAGCGGTTTGCAGCCGTCGGAATCACAACGGTGCGGCAGTTTCTTGCCGCATCCCCCTCGGCATTGGCTGATCAGCTGGATACACGTTGGATCACCGCGGAAAAAGTCGCCGACTGGCAAGATCAAGCTCAACTCGTTTGTGACGTCCCCAGCCTGTGTGGTTACAAAGCCCAGTTGTTGGTCGGCGTCGATTGCCGCGACGTCCAAACGCTGGCCGGCGCAAAAGCATCGCCACTGCAAGCACAGATCGAGCAATTCTGTGCGACTTCCGCAGGCAGGAGGGCGCTGAGAAACAGCAGCATTCCATCGCGCGACGACGTCGCCCAGTGGATTCGCGATGCCGGCACAAGCCCACTGCGGCGTTCGGCGTAACCGTCGGCGATTTCTCCGAAATCGCATCGTGCATTCCCAGAGATTCGACCGTCCCGGTCGTAATCGACGGCGGGGACCGCCGTGCTACGATTTCTCCGAAATCGCATCCCCAACAACTACGACAGCAGCGCCGCTGCCGAATCGCAAAGCGACTTCGCTTCCTGTTCGGATTCGGCTTCCGCGATCAGTCGAACAATCGGTTCGGTGTTGCTACCTCGGACCAACAGCCATTTATCTTTCCAAGCCAGTCGCAGACCGTCCCCCGTGTTGACCTCGGCTTCGGGGTGTTTTTCTCTCAACGACTGAAACAGCGCCGGCAACTGGTCCGCAGAAACGTTTGCTTTTGACTTGTGAATGTGCAACTTGGGCAGGGCATCGGTGAGTTGGGCGAGTGATTTTCCGGTGGTGCTCATCAAGTCCAACACCTGTGCCATGCCAACAAAACTGTCGCGAACGTAACCGACGCGTGGATCGATCGGACCCCCGTTGCCTTCGCCACCGTAGGTCGCGTCGTTGGCAATCATCATGTCGGCAACATTGGCCTCACCGACGGCACTGCGATGCGACACGACTCCCGCATCGGCCGCCAATCGCTGCGACATTCCGCTGGTGGCGCCGTTGATCACGATCGGACCGCGCGTTGCCGGGTCGGCCAGCGCACGTTGCACGCACAGAGCCAACGTGTATTCCTCGCCGATGTAACGTCCGTCGGCGTCGACCAGTGCCAATCGATCAGCGTCAGGGTCTTGGCAAAAACCGACGGCACATTCCTGCTCGCGTACCAACTTGGAGATCTCGGTCAGGTTTTCGGCGGTCGGTTCAGGAACGTGCTCAAACTGCCCGTCGGGTGTATCGCCGACCGCCACCACTTCGCAGCCAAGCGCGGTGAGCAGCCGTTTGCCCAGCGCTCCACCGGCACCGTGGTTGCTGTCCAACAGCACGCGATGACCGGCGGCGCGGATCGCCAGCGCATCGACGGTCGCCAGAACTTTCTGCAGATGAGGCTCATGTGGATCGGATTCTTCACTGACCATCCCGATCTTGTCAAAGGAGCACCAGGAAGCCTGGCCTGCTTCGTATGCCTTGCCCACCGCTGCCCCCGTTTCCGCATCCAGCACTCGGCCTGAACTGCCGAACAGTTTGATGCCGTTGTAGGGAGGCGGATTGTGGCTGGCGGAAATCTGAACCGCGCCGGCCGCCCCTCGCTCGCGGACCAGCACGCCGATCGTCGGTGTGGCCGCCACGTCGACGTCGACACAATCTCGGCCACAAGCCGAAAGAGCGGCGATGATTGACCGGCTCAGCATCGGCCCACTGCTACGTCCGTCTCGGCCGACGATGATCGGGCCGTCGGGGAGCTTTTCGGAAAACGCCGCCACGTACCGCATGGCGACATCGGGAGTCAGCGATGTGCCGACGATTCCTCGGAGTCCGCTGACGCTGATGATCAATTTACTCATTTTTCCAGTTAGCAAAGCGGGTAAAGATGGCGGCGCTGGAGTGGGAATTCGCTGCTTCCCGGCGACAGAACGTCACGTTTGCCTCGTGCCTTGTTGCGGGTTTCTATCAGGACCAAATAGAATCCGGCAATGCCTTGCCAGCAAGGTCACTCCTTTGCACCGCCGCCCCGGATAAGTTGACGATGAACATGAGCTCTATGGAATCCGTTCAAGAATGCCTTGATGCCGTCGCCAAGGCTCAGGCCGACGGCGCGATCAGTGATACCGCGGTCGATAACCTGAAGTGTTGGCTAACGGAGGAGAGATACGCGGAATACCGTGATGAGGTCGCCAAACACATCGCAGAAGGCCAGTGGCAGAAGTTGGACGACGTCTTCTGGACGATCATTCCCTTCGGTACCGGCGGTCGCCGCGGCCGGATGTACCCGATCGGATCGAATGCGATCAACGACCGAACGATCGGCGAAAGTGCCCAGGGGCTGGCCGACTACGTGGTGGAATTTCATGGCGGAAAAAAGGAACTGTCGTGCGCGATCGCCTATGACACCCGGCACAAGTCACGACACTTCACCGAGCTGTGTGCGGGAATCATGGTTGCCGCCGGAATCAAAGTCTATCTGTTGGACGATTATCGCGCCACGCCACAACTTTCCTACGCGGTTCGCCGTAAGGGGTGTGATTGCGGCATCATGGTCACCGCTAGTCACAATCCTCCCAGCGACAATGCGGTGAAGGTCTATTGGTCCAGCGGTGCCCAAGTGCTGCCGCCTCACGACAAGGCAATCATTGATCGCGTCATGTCGTGCCAGGAGATCCGCACCGTACCGTTCGAATCAGCCCTGGCGGACGGACGAATCGAAGTGGTGACCGACGAAATCGACGCCGCTTACCTGGACGAAGCGGCAGCCTGCCGTTTCGACGGGCCACGTGATGCCAAGATTCTGTATTCGCCACTTCACGGTGTGGGTGCCGAGGCGGTGTTGCCGCTGCTAAAGCGCGACGGATTCACGGACGTGGAAGTCTACCAGCCGCATGCTGAAAAGAGCGGCGACTTTCCCAATGTGCCCGGTCACGTTTCCAACCCTGAAAACACCGCGGTGTTTGACGCACCGATCCAGACGGCTCGGCAGATGAATGCCGATCTGATCCTGGTGACCGATCCCGATTGCGACCGCATCGGTTGTGCCGCCCCCAAAACAGCCGATCCGACCGGCCCATGGGGAACGTTCAACGGAAACCAGATCGGCGCCATGCTTGCCGAGTACATTCTTAGCAAACGAGAAGCTGCTGGAACGCTTTCGCCTGATCATTACGTCGTCAAAACGCTGGTCACCACCGAACTGATTCGACGGATCGCAGAAGATCATGGCGTGCGATGCGAAGGAGAGCTGCTGGTCGGATTCAAGTACATCGCCGAAGTGATCGACCGTGAAGGCCCCGACAAGTTTATTTACGGCACGGAAGAATCTCACGGCTACCTGGTGGGCCAATACTGCCGCGACAAGGACGGCGCCGTGGCCTGCATGTTGATGGCCGAATTGGCGGCTGAACTGAAAAGTCAACAACGTTCGATGCATGATTACCTTGCCGATTTGCAACGCAAGCATGGTTACCACAAAGAAACATTGATCAATCTGTTCATGGAAGGCAGTGAAGGCATGGCCGCGATGCGGCGACTGATGCAGGCTTTCCGTTCTTCACCACCAGCCAGTTTGGCCGGTATTCCGATTGCGAAAGTTCGCGACTACGAAAGCCAGACCACTCGCGATCTCGCTTCGGGAACGACCAAGCCGTTGTCGGGTCCCAATGGCAACCTGATCGTGATGGATTTGGCGGAAGAAGGAAACTACGTTGCCGCCCGTCCCAGTGGCACTGAACCGAAAATCAAACTCTACGTCTTCACGCGGGCGCGAAAAGAAGATTCAGTCGACTTGGACGCAGCCGACGCGATGTTGACCGAGCGGATTGAAAAACTCGATCAAGACGTTCGCGAATTCGCCAAAGCAAATTCGTAGCTTGGTCCTGTTTTGTGTCGCCACTTCGTGGCTTCCATGATCGGCTCGCCCAAACCCGGCGGCTCGCGCCGCCGGCAAAGGTTGTATCAGCCCTTCGGGCTTGTCTGAGTCAAACCGCCGACATCGTTTTCCAAACTCGCTTGGCCGCGGAAAGGTCTTTATCCGACGCGTTTCCGCGACCGTAGACAATTCGATTGTACGAGTCAACCAATTGGGATGCGGGAATCGACACTTGCGGCAATGATCCGGCGATCCGGCGAACGAATTCGCTGGGCGTTTCGTCCTTGCCGCGGGTTGCTCCCTGTTCGCGGCTCCACGCTTCCAAAGCTTGGAAAGTGATCACCACGATCCTTCGAGGGTCCTCTTCGTTGCCGAAAGGATTGCGGTAAGATGCGAACGATCGCGGCGGCACCTGCGTTTGAGCCTGGATGAATTCGTCCAACGATTCTTCTTCGGATTTCGTGGTTCGATTCCAGCGAAACAGGGCTCGCAGCCAAGCGGCAATGGCGTCGCGGTTGAGCCACAAGAAGACGGCGATGACTGTGATCAACGCCAAAAAAACGATGATCCGAATGAGACCACTGAGCATTGGAATCGCGCTGGTTACGGCGCTCGGTGGCGGCGGGCTGGAACTCTCCTGCTGCGGCGCTTCGGATTCTTGTTGATTGTCGGATGGGGACTGCTTGGCGTCGGTCTGTTCTTGATTGGACGAATCGGCCGAATCATCCGACTTGGGTTCGGACTCGGCGTCGGACTGCTGACTAGATTCCGACTCCGATTCTGATTCCGAATCCGACGACTTGCTTTGGGATTGCTGCGACGAATCCGAAGAGTCGCTGTCCGACTGAGAATCTTCACTGCCTGATTGGGAACCCTGTTGGTCCGATGGTTCGGAGCCATTTTCCGATGGAGACTTGCTTTGGGATTCGTCTTGGGATTGGCCCTTTTGGTCCCCGCCGCCAGCCGGTTTTTCTCCGCCTTTCTGGCTTCCGGCTGGGCCGTCTTCGCGATTGCCGTCACCGGAATCACCGGGCGGCGCACCCTGCTGCGATTGAACGCTATGAACATCCTTGTCCTGACTGTTCGGATCATTTTGCGTTGTCGCAGCGTCGGGGTTGCTCTTGTCGGCTGCCTCATCACCCCAACCAAACTTGCTCGCACTCAATCCGCCGGGAGAATCAAGGAAGTTGGGCAGTTCAAACGACGCCAGTGCTTGTCCCGGCAGCGGAGCCACGTAGGCGATCGTCAAGATCACCGCAATCATCGCCAAACCGCCAACCAACCAGGCAACCGAAACATCCTTGGGCATGTCGACACGGCGTTGCCGAAGGTATCTTCGCAAGCCAAGAAAACTGGTCGTCACCAGCAGCGATAGACTGGAAAAAAGATAGATTGCCAACAACCACTGTGCGCGGCGCCACGTATCTTCGTCGTTGTGCAGCATGAACTGGCCCAGACCGAACATGGGCAGCGCCGCCAGCGCCAGGTACATCACCGTGCGCCCCGGCTGATTCTGTCCCTTTCCCGCTTTGGTTTTTACCGATCCGGTTTGCCCCTGGTCGTGAGCCGGATCGTCTGGCGCCTCCATTTGCTTTTTCACAAACAGCCGCCCCGAATCGACCAGACCTTGCCCGCTGGAGTCAACCGATTCATCAATCAGCGTGCAGTCATGAACGATTCGATCGGAGAGATAACCGATCACCACCAAAATGAACGCCGAGAAAATGGGCGAGTTCACGAAGCGGAGCATCGCTACAAAAGCGACGATGCCAAGAATACCCGCGTAGCCGAAGGAATACGCCCGGTCCTTTTCGATCGCAACGCGGGCGATGCCGACCGAGCCCATGGTGAACATCAGCAGCGTCCAGGCAATCCGTTGCGGATGGCCACCGTGATAAAGAATGAGCACTAAGAAATTCGCCAAACTGCTGATCATCAGAAAAATCAACAGCGGTGCTACCGCGATTGCGGCGTAGTCGGCAGCAGTTTTGGGGCGAGTGTCTACAATCGCAGCCTACTCTTCTTCAGGGTGGGACTGTCTCCAACGTTTCATCGCCGGCCCGATGGAATTCATCGGGACCCACTTTCCCTTGGTCTTGGTGCTTTGCAACAAGGTTTCTGGCGAGATCTTGCCCTGATCAATTCTTAGCAGCAAGTCCGCCTCTGAAATCGGCCCCACACGACGCCCTTTGCGGATCCAACCGCTCGCCATGTAGTACCATCCCGCTCCCATCGCAATTCTCCGGATTGGCGGAACCAATTGACTGTCTCTCCGCCCCGTTTCCCAGATGATAATCTGTTTCCGGCCATGCTATCGATGCACCACCAGAGAAGGGGGGAACTGATTTTTTCGTTGATTCCTAGTTTAACGTGCGATTCCTCGCCTGAGAAAGGCTTTTGTGTGACTTTTGGGCACTTCGACCTACCAGCGGCCGCTGCCGCGGTCAGACGCGACGATTCGCTGCGCTTCCGGGCTGATTCCATACGCCAAATCTGGCTGATTCAACTCCAGAAACACCGTGTATTTCTGGTGAATCGCGTCGGAGTAAACGACCGGAGCATGGGTGAGACGGAAAAAATGAACCGGATGCCCGTTCCAGCGCCGAGTGAACACGCCTGCTTCAAGCGTCGGCTCTTTCTGCAATCCGTAGTGCTGCGTCATCGTGGCTACCAGGCGGCTGGGGTTGCCGGTGAACCCGTGAATGGTCACTCGTTGCAGCTTGTGCCCCCGATCGAAATGGTAGGTCAGCGTTCCCGCCATATCGTCAGCCTGCGTCCCGGTGACAATCGGAACACGAAGGGCTTCCAGGTGCAGATCGGCAAGCACCGTGCTGACTCGTGAAAACCGGTTGATCACCCAATCGGGCGAAATATCAAACCGCAGCACCTCGCGAATATCTTGCACTCGCGAACCGACCAACGACGGCGCCGTGCCGTCTTGAGGGACGCCGCCAAGCTTGCTGGCGATTTTTTGATCGTAGCGATAACGATTGGGATCAACGCGACGCAGCTTTTCGACTTCATGATGAGCGTGATTGGCGTAGCCGGGCGAATCGTTCGATGCAAAGCTGGTGGAGGTCAGCGTCTGGTCCACGCCGCCAGAGGAAACCGACCCGCCCAAAGTCGAAACGAGATCGCGCCCCATTTCCGTTTCGCTGGCCAGGTAAGGACCGCCCGCGGCAGCCCCCAAGATGGCTAACATTCGTAAACGTGAGATCATGACAACATCAACCTTGCTCGCGTCCAACAGAAATACGCGTTTCTGGTGATCGTCATTTCAGTGATCGCGGTTTGATTGTTCATGAGGCGGCGGTCTTGGTCGCTATCATTGGACCATTGCCTAGAACCCGGTGCAGCGGAACAGGACGTCTAATCGGACCCCAATGAATCCATCGATTTCAGCAGCGATCTACAGCCGCTATGACGATTGCCTCGAAGCAATTCAGCAGCTCTACGGCGCCGCATCATCACCTGCTGTGATCCGGAGATTGCGAAAGGAGTTTGGCGACGAACTCGCCCGCTTGCTGCTGGACGCCGCGTCGCTGCAACCGAAAGCACGAGCGAAGTTTGGCGAGGGATGGTGGTGGGCCACCGATCGCGCTTTGCAACAGGCGACTCCCTGGCAAGTCGCAACGCTAAAAGCGACTTGGATGGGCACTGGAAAGGTGTTCGATCTGTGCGCCGGAATCGGCGGCGATTCGATGGCGTTGTCATGCCGCGGTGACGTGGTCGCGGTCGATCGCGACCCACTACTGGTTGCCATGAACGCCGCCAACTTGCGCGGTCGCGCTGCTGCTGGAGAAACGGTGACCCTTTGTGAGGATGTGCTTGCCGTCGATATCCCTCGCGGCAGCAAACTTCACATCGATCCCGACCGTCGAACCCAAGGGCGTCGCGCAAGTGCCCCGGAGCACTATCGACCGGCCTGGAACGAAGTGATGCGATTGGTTGAACGCGCCGATGCGGCGATCGTCAAACTCGCCCCCGCGGCGCAGGTGAAGGACCGATCCGAAATCCTCGATCGCCGAAATCTGCATCGGCTCTGGATTTCGTTAGGCGGAACGGTGCGAGAACAATCGTTGCTCTTTGGAGCGGCGATCGATGCTGCTGGGGTAACACCAGGCGGCGTTTCCGCAGTGAAAATGAAGCCAAACGGATCGTTCTACACCTTTGCTGCCGAAAACGATCATCACGAAAACGCAAGCGAAATCGCGGCTCCACAAACGTACCTGGTCGACCCCGATTCGGCCATTCGAGCAGCGGGACTCACCGAAACGCTCGCCTCGCGTTACGGCTTGTCGGTATTGGGCGGACCGGCAGGCTTCCTTTCTGCCGAAACGATCGACACTTGCGCCCTGGCCGATCTCTGCACAATTGGCCGAGTCCTTTGGTACGGTTCCGCCGATGATCGAAAGATTCGCCGAGAGCTTCGTTGTCGGGACTTTTATCCGGCTACCATCAAAGTTCGCGGCAGCGATCACGACCCCAATATCCTGACCAAGCGTTATCGCAAATGCGGTGCGAGGCCCACCACCATGTGGATCGGACGAGCCGGTGGAACGGTTTACGCCGCATTCACCGAACCCGTGGAAACAAGCCCGAAGGAATGATCCGCTCGATGATCCAACATTCCCTTTTTTGCTATCCGCCCACCGAAGTGTGATACCATGATTGGACCATGAAACGTACCCAATTCTCACTTCGCGAGTATCTGGTTTTCGTCGCCTTGGCTGGCTACGTTTTTGTACTGATCTGGTTGATGGCACAGCGTAACGAAATGATGTAGCTCAGACTGCTAGCCGTGATTGGGAAAAACTCGTTACGACCGCGACAGTATTCGCTGATGGTACTTTGTGTTTTCGTTACGCTGGCCACGATCGTTTTGGCTCTGACCGCTCGACCTTCAATACCGCCGGTTCTCTATGACGGAATCGACGCCGAGTTCAAGTTGCGTGATCAGCGCGAGATGGACGACGGGTCGTGATCGTACTGGCATCTCGCTGTCCTGCGTCGTTCTCAGTCATCTTCACGCGTCGCGTCGCGTAGAAACTGGTCTCGCATTTGTACCCAGCGATCTGCCATGGCCCGAACCCGCTGTGGTTGAGTTTTCGACAAGTCGTGTTGTTCTGCGCGGTCCGTGACCAGGTTGTACAGGGACCAATTCGCCTCCGCTCTTGCCTCACTTGCTGCAGCGTCCGACTGCCGCCATGGAAACGGTCGAGAATCATTCGAATGGATGATCTTCCAATCGCCCACTCGCAAAGCACGATTGCCTTCATGATAGAACCAGAGTTCTTCATGCAACGTCACGCCGTCGTTCACCAACGCTGGTTTCAAACTCTTTCCACTCATTGGTGGTTCACCATCGACGGTGGGCTGAATGCCGGCGATGTCCAGGATGGTTGGCGCGATGTCAATGACGTGCGCGACGGTGGAACGGAACTGGTTCCTGGCAGTGATTCCTCTGGGCCAATGGACGATGAACGGTGTGGAGACGCCGCCTTCGTGGACCCAAGTCTTGTGACGGCGAAACGGTGTGTTTGCTGCGCTGGAAAATCCCGGCCCCAGGCATAGGTAGGTTGCCGCCGAACCCATCGGGGCCGACGGATCGTGCCCATCGCCTCGGACCATGATTTCTGCGCTCGCCCCATTGTCCGACAGGAAGCAAATGAATGTATTCTCGATTGCGTCCATAGAACTTAGCTGGTCCAGGACACGACCGATTTCGCGATCCATGCGATCGATCATGGCCGCGTGGATGGCCATCTTCGTCGCCTGGAATCTCTGCTGCTTTTCGGTCAGCTCACGCCAAGGAACCGGCCGATTGATCTCGCCCGGACCGAGCATCGCGATTTGATCCGGAAACGCATAAGGTGGCCCCAACTCCTTTTCCAGTGGTGACAGCGTGGCGACACGAATTCCCAGCTCCCGCTGACGCGCATGCCGCTTTTTTCGCAAAACGTCCCAACCTTGAATGTATCGGTCGCGATACCGATCGATGTCTTCCGGCAAGGCATGAAGTGGAAAATGAGGAGCGCGGAATGCGAGATAGTGAAAGAAGGGTCGTTCGGGAAACTTCGCAGCATGTTCCTTCAAACAATCGATGGCATGCTCGGCGGTCGCCGTCGTTTGATAGTAGTCCGGGTCACGACTGTTGCGTTGGAGCGAATCGAAAAAACCGGGTCCGCGACTGGTCGGGTCAGAGCGATCAAATCCATGCTCCGTCGGTTCACCATCGATGTGCCACTTTCCCGAATGGTAGGTTCGGTAACCAGCGGGACGCAGATACTCGGCGATCGTTTGCGCCCATTTGGGCCGTCGACCGCGACCACCAAAATTCTGGGGGGCACCCGGCATCCCATCTCTTCGGATCTGCTGCGGGTAGTAGCCCGTGATCAGCGCTGCTCGCGTCGGCCAACAGCGGGCCGTGTTGTAAAACTGCGTAAAACGCAATCCACCCGCCGCTAGCCTATCCAAGTTGGGCGTCGCGATCTCGCCGCCATAGCACCCCGCATCCGAAAATCCCATGTCGTCCGCGATGATCACCAGGAAGTTCGGTTGCGGATCGGCAGCAGCGCAGGTGGTGACAGAAGCGACCAACAAAACTGCCGCCAGAATTCGATTCCAAACAAGGAAGATGCGTTTTTGCATTTTCGTATACCGTCGAAGTTGATTGTGAAACGCCATGATACTATCGAACATGCTGATTATGGGCAGAACAAAAAAAGGAGCCTTTTTCTTATTTCTCTGTCGCGAAGCGGTTCGACATCAAAGCCTGGGGTCGCGCAGCGCACCCTAGGATGAAGAGAGCTTCTTGTAGGCACCCCGAAGGTGGTGCAACTCACGAATGTTCAGTCTCCTGTGTAACCGCTTCGGGGTTACGTCGTTCGTGCTTTCCCGTCCTGGGGTGCGCTGCGCGACCCCAGGCTCCGATGTGAGACGCCTTCGGCGATGTCAGAAAGGACTAGCTAACGAACGGCGACTGGACCAGTAGCCACTACCACCATAACTGCAATTCGTCAAAATCCTCGGTCGCTAGCCATTCATCGATGGCTCGTATTCGCAGCGAACCCTCGGACGTCTCCTGCTCCAGTTGCGGCAGGTTGGGTTCTTTCACATCCGGTTGATGATCGAAGGAGCCTTGGCGTGAAGGCTGCCTCGACAGGAGCTCGATTGCTTCTGCTGTGACTCCGGCGTCAGCGGTATTGCGAGAGACTTCTGGGGCCGCCACAACCTGCTCCGCCTGGCTGGATTGTCCGCCGAGTGCTAGCCGCGCCATTTCGTTGATCACTCGCAACGCGTCCAACGCGGTGGCGCGATCGTCGCCGTTGTGGTCGAAGTAGACGTTCGGCCACGACTGGACATCCAACGGATCCTGCAAGTTTTCGGTGCTGCCATCGGAGTATTCGCGCCGTCCCAATTCGTTGATGATCCTCAACGCGTCGGATGCGGAGACGTCGCCATCGTTGTTCACATCGCCGGTTCGCAAGAAATTTTGCCAGGGATGAGGAAGATTCGCTTGGACCGTTTCACCTGAGTTGCTGGTCGCAGCCACAAAAAAGCGGCCGCCAATGGTTGCGGGGGCCGACATCTGCCAAAGCTTAGCGTCGTCGACAAGGATCTGATCGCCCTCGCCCGCGATGATGGACACCACCTGAAGCGTCGGTGCAAGCGTTGTCACGGCGCTGGTATCGACAATCAGGGCGACTGCATCCGTGTCGGAAAGGTCAATGATTTGAAAACCATCGGCCGTGATGGTTCCATCGGTCAGATTGACCGAACTTCCATTGCCGATGACGACCAGCGTGTTGGTTCCGCCACCGCCGACCAGAGAGAGGCCGCCAAGGGGCACTTGAAAATCTCCATTGTCCGCAATCGTGAACGATTCATCCGCCGTCGACCCCGAAACGACCATCGAGCCAACGTTCGCCACGGGAGCGCGGAAGAGTGCGATTGGATCTGACTGAACAACCAGATGACCGCTGTCGGTGATGATGGTCGTGGAGTCTCCTACCGAATGGACTTCGGGAATCGGAGACGCGGCGCCGCTGAGGACCGTGAGCAGATAGTCCTCCACCTCGCCGTCATTCGCTGCACCGGTAGGCTGCAAGCCGCCGGCGCTACTGATTCGGAATCGTGCCGCCGTTTCGCCTGACAGGGAGCCGGCTGGAATGGTATAGCCAAGCACGTTTTCACCGGCGACAACGTCAACGCTGGCAAAAACCTGCTCGCCGGCATCCGACCAGTCACCGTCTTGGTTGAAATCGATCCAAGCGTCAAGTTTTCCTGCGTCGGACGCGGCAACCAGGAAGCTTGCCGTGGTGTCGTCGGTATCGACGGCGACCAGGTCCGCGATCTTGACCACACCGTCGTCATCGTCTCCATCCCCGTCGGCTGCGGGGTTCGGTTGGCCGTCCGGATCAAAATCAACATCCACCCCCAATCGAAGCGACGTTGTCGCGTGTCTTGCACCGTCGTCAACGCGCAATACCGGATAATTTTGAGGGGCATCACCGAAATCTTCCGCTGCATTGACATTGATGGCGACCGATGCAGTCACCACGTTGTAGTTGAACGAATCGGGGGTGAAGGTCACTTGCAACGGCTGGCCGGCGCCGGCGCTAAGGACTTCGCCAGCTTGCGGTGTGTAAGAGAAAGTGCCGGCGACACTTGCCGACGCGTTTAGCTGCTGAGCACCCAGCGGTGTGCCGAAGACGATCGGATCGGGATCGTCCCACTGAACCGCCGGGTCGGCTGCCGCGACGTTGATCGATACAGTGGTGGTGACCGGATCAAACGCCGCGGTATCGTCGGGCGTGAAGGTGACCGACAGCGTCTGGGCTTGCCCGGCATCGAGTAGTTGCCCGGCCGAAGGCGTGTACTGGAACGTTCCCGGAACGTTCGCCGCCGCATTCAATTGGGTTGCACTTAGGGGCGTTCCAAAAACAATGTCGTCGGGATTGGACCAATTCACGATCGTAGTACCGCTGACGGTCAGCGCGGTCGAAGCCGACGCCAAATTGCCCCGCGTGTCGCTGACCGTGAAGGTGACGTTGGTCGTTCCAAACGGAAAGATCGTCGGATTGGCTTGAATCGTAAGCGTGTCGTCCACCAAATCGCTGGAGGATGCTTCGATCAGATTGATGAGTTCTTGGTTGTTCAGGTCCGCACCGCCCGCCAAGTTGGCTTGAATGGTCACCTCCGAAGGAAGCGAAAACTCCGGAGGTGTTGTGTCCCTGACGATGATATCGACGGCGATGGTCGACTGGTTGCCGGAAAAATCGGTCGACCGGAACGTCTCGGTCGTGGTGCCAAATGGGAAAACGCTTCCGCCGCCGGTGAACGTCAACACGGGATTGGGATCCACCAGGTCGGATGTCGTGACTTGAAACGGCAACGTCACACCGCTGACTCCGCCCGGACCGGTGGCTTCGTAAGTGACCGAACGAGGTGTCACGTCGATTTGCGGAGGTGTGGTATCAACAACGGTGACCACCGATGCTCTGTTGGAATTGTTTCCCGACGCATCGGTAGCCGTGAAAGTGACGGTCGTTGGGCCAAGCGGAAACAGAGCCGGCGCGTCATTGGTAACAATCGGATTCGGATCCAACAGGTCGGTTGCGATAACCGAATCGAGAAACGCGATCAGGCCGGCATCGGAGTGATCGAGACCGCCATGGACATTGCCTTCCAGAGTGACTTGCGGCGGGGCAACGACGCTGGGAGGAAGGCTTTCGCGAAACAAGATCCCGACGTCGGCTAAAATCGCTTTTTCAAGCAGCGTCAGTTCCTGGGGAACGGTGTTGCCGACCACCGTGTGCGACATCAAGTGGGTCTGCGGAGAAAACACCGAGATTCCGGTTTGAAACCCTTCGCTATCCAAATGCGGAACGCTGAAGTTGTCACTCGGCACCACGCCCGTCGTGGAAAAACCAATGTTGTTGAAGTCAACCTGGTTGGTGGAACCGGCCAGTCGCATGTTCACAAACCGGGCCGGGCCCGAAAGGGAAACGGGAAAGTCCTCGGCAAAAATCGGATTGCCTACGCCGTTTCCACCAAGCTCCGGCTCCAAGTTTTCCAGCGTGCCGACGATCGCACCCGACGCACTGCGGAACGTCATGTCGATGTCGTCGACGTCGTAAAACTCGCCAAAGTAATTCCAAAAATGAAATGTCCTGATGTCGTATTCGGTACCGAAGTCAAAATCCAGTTCCAGATCACGGCCACTGACCCAGATATGAGTCGTTTGGGCATGATCTTCGGGCGAATCGGGCGATGGCAAATCGATGATGCTGGCTAACGAATCGGCGGTACTACGGTTGGCAAACGGTTCGGGCGCCATGCTGGCACCCAGCGCGACCGTGATGTTCTGGTCGTTCAAAAAGGTGCCTCCGCCTCCGCCAGTCGATGCTGCCGGGGAGTACAACGGAACGGGACCTCCATACACTTCCCTGGCAATCGGTCCGTCAAAGAACAACCCGTTGTTGGGGCCGGGACCGCCTCGACTGTGCAGCGGCCATCCGCTAGCCGACGTGTCCATTCGAAAGGCGGTGGGCGAAAAAGGATTGGCGTCAATCAGCCGATTGCCGTTTGAATCCGAAAGAAACTCATCCAGCGGTGTCCAGGTACCGGGTGTGGTGATTCCGTTTCCCGAATCGTCGCTGCCGTCTGGGTTGGTCGCGCTGGCAAATCCGATCGCGTGAATCAATTCGCGATACATCACCGCCTGAAAATCGATTTCATCATTCGAGTCGACTTCTGCCGGATTGGTCACGTAAGAAAGAGTATCTGTATTGTCAAAGAAAAAGACTTCCAGTCCTCCGTCGGCGCTGGCTCCGTTGCCATCGGCGCCACGAATGATTTTGTCTGGAATGACACCATGGGCGAATGCGCCGGCGGGAGCAACCGCGGCTGGCGCCGACGTTGCATTGGCCAGCTGCGAACCGTCATAAGCTCGCGAAGCGACATCCATTTGAATGGTCGCGTCATGCAGCAGCGAGGCGCCCAATCGATTGGCAGCCGACTCCAGCGCCGCTCGATAGCGAGAAGCATCGACTGGATCATTGAAGCCGATCGGCTGGCCAACGATATAGTTGAACTGGAAGGTGACCGCCAACAGGCGGCGGTCTTCCAGCGTTTCGGCAAACAACCGGCGGCGAAGACCAACGCGACTGCGCAGACGTCCAGAGGTGTGAGGCTTCGAAAAAGTCATCGGATGGCTAAACCCAGTGGTAGTGGTCGCACGAATGTTTGCCCGTCAACGTAAATAGCATCGTACTCGGCTGTACTGACAAATTGAATACTGGTACAGGAACACCGACGACGTCGGGTGCAAGCGCGGTTATCGGATGGTTATGCGTCGGCAAGGCCTTGTCAGTTGGATCTCCTTCTTACGCACCGAAGGTGCAGTCGTTTGCTTAGCCCTGCGGCGAGGTTTTGCGAGTCTTGCGAGCAATACCGCTGCCCTGGGAACACCTGCGCGAGGCAACTCGGTCCCCGCTCCCTGCGAGCATGGCGGCAAAGCCGCCATGCTCGCAGGGAGCGGGGAGATGAGAGACGGTCGCTGACCCAGGGCAGCGTCAACGTTCGTAAAACTCACGTTGCCTCGCCCTGGGCTAAGCAAAGTGCTGGGCCGTTGGCCCGAAGAACAAATCCTGGACGCTTGTTCGTAACATGAAAAATTACCACGAAACCAGCTCGCCGATCACACCAACGGCGGTATCGATTTCACCTTCGGTGTTGTAATAGTGAGGCGAAAGGCGAAGGGATGCGGATACTCCTTTGTCGTCGTAGTCGATCACCGCGTAGACGCGGAGTTGAGCCGACGTGTTGATCTGGCGATCGCGTAACCGCTGGACCAGTTCCAACGGATCGTGGCCATCAATCGTCATCGAAACGATCGCAGAACGCTCGCTGCCTCGATCGAGCAATGTGATCTTGTTGATCGCGGCCAGACCAGTTCTCAGTCGGGCGACCAATGTTAGCGTTCGGTCACGGATGTTTTCCAAACCTACATTGGTTGCATAGCGAGCCGCCTGGCCTGTCCCCAGCACCAGCGCCCAGGCGAATTCCCAATTCTCGAACCGCTTGGCGTCGTCGGCCGGCTGATATCGGTCCATGGCAATCCAGTCAGCACCGCGCATGTCGACCTGCAACGGCAGCAGACGATGTTCGAGCACACGATCGGAAACATACAAAAAACCGGCACCCCGCGGTCCGCGCAAGAACTTTCGCGAACTGACCGACAGAAAATCACAGCCGATTTCACCGACATCGATCGGCATCTGCCCCACCGACTGACAAGCATCAACCAGATACCACACACCTTGCTGGCGACAGATTTTGCCGATCGAGCAAACGTCTTGGACCAATCCTGAGTTGGTGGGAACGTGGGCCACCGAAACAATTTTGGGGCGATGTTGTTGGACAAAATCGGCGACAGAATCGACATCGACGCCGCCCTGGGGACTTTCAGCTGCATGAACGACCTTCACTCCCAATCGCGACTGCAAAGACAGGAATTGAATCTGGCTGGACGCGTAGTCGTTACGAGTCGTCAGAATCACGTCGTCAGGTTGCAGTGGAATCGATGACAAAGCTTGTGACGTGGAGACCGTTGCATTTTCAGTGAACGCAATGTTGCGCTGATTGGTACCGATCAAAGCGGCGACATCGCGATACGCCGATTCGATCTGCGACTGACGAACCTCGGCGGCCTCGTATCCGCCGATGCGGCTTTCCAAAGTGATGTGGTCGACGACCGCGTCGATCACCGGCTGGGGCATCAGTGATGCGCCGGCGTTGTTCAAATGGATGCGCTGCTGGCACCCTGGAGTCTCTGAACGTAGTTGTTGAATATCCATCGCAGCCACGAAGCTTGAGAAGTTACCAGTACAACAGATCGACGGTCATTCGTTCACGTCGCACAAATGTACAGGCCATGTGACTTGATGAACATCATGACACTTCAGACGCTTCGATCACTCCCACACTCTCCAGAACGGATAAGATACGGACTCTTTCCGAGACAGAAGGACTGCACAATGATTGGGGTGCTGTGATGGCAGACGAAAAAGAACAGACCGAGCTCGATGGTGCTTCTGATTTTCAAACGGTCTATCGACAGGAATTGGAATGGATCGCTAGCCGGCGGCAATCGTCGCCGGAGTGGCATCAGCCGCCGATCGACCAGCACTTGAAGCCCACCGAAGAGGCTTCACTTTCGCAGACTCAGCAAAACTCGCTTCAAGGCGACTTGACCGGGTTGGCGATTTCCGGTGGTGGAATTCGCAGCGCCACGTTTGCCTTGGGTGTTTTGCAGTGCCTTGCCACCACGGGATTGCTGCGGCGATTCGATTATCTGTCGACCGTTTCCGGAGGCGGATATATCGGCAGTTGGTTGTCGGCGTGGATTCACCGCGAAGGATTGGATGCGGTGGAAGAAAAACTGAAAGCCCCCGGTTTTCGCGGTTCGGTCGGTGAAGGTTCGGCGGCGGAAGAGGAAGGCACGGAAGTCGAACCACGGCAAGTGAGGCATTTGCGCCAATACACCAATTTTCTGGCTGCCAAACCGAGCGTCTTTTCCAAGGACGGCTGGGCTCTGATCGCAATCTACCTGCGAAACCTGTTGTTGAATCAGCTGGTCCTTGTGCTGGCTCTGTTGGGTGTGGTGATCGGGGCGCGGATCATCATCGAGATCTATACGATGTGCCATAACTTGCAAGATTCGACCGCGCACACGGCGCTGGTGGTCGTCGCCGGTTTGGTCGCCTTGGGTGCGGCGATCTCCAGCGCCTTGGTGGTTCGCGATCCCGGCGCGATCGATTGCAGACGAAAGTACTGGCGGATGGTCATCATTCCCTGGTGCATCACCGCGTTCGCCATGACGGCGGCGATCATCACACCGCAGTGGACTGCGATGATTTCCGATGAAGGAACGGTGGTCTATCCCGAATTTCCACAGATCATGCTGGCGTTTGGTCCGCCTATCCTGGGGATCGCAACACTGATGGGCGGGTTTTCGGTCAAGAAGAAACGGCTGCTTGGCGCTTTTGCCGGGTTGCTTGGCGGACTGATCGGCGGCGCCGTGATCTGCCTGGTGATTTATGTTTTTGCTCGCGTCGGCGACTTGGGCGATTCCGCTCTCCTGAGCACCGTCTACGTTGCCATCGCGTCGACACTTGGCCCACCCAGCTTGCTGCTGCTGTTGGTGTTCATCAGTTTCTTTCACGTCGGGATCGCCGGCAGCGAACTGCGGGAAGTGGAACGGGAATGGTGGTCGGCGGTGAATTCGCGATTGATGATGGTGGCTGCGGGGTGGTTTGTGTTGTTTTCAGTGGTGGTGGTTGGCCCCTGGATCTTCGGATACATCATCAACGGCATTCGTAGCGATCGGTTGATCGAATCGATCACCAGTGCGAGCGGATTGGTGGGAACGATCCTTGCCGGTGTGTGGGCCGGCCGGGGTGACAAGACTGGAACGGGCAAGTCCAAGCTGCACGAGCTGCTGGTCAAAATCACGCCGATCCTGTTCCTGGTTACCGTCGGAATGTCGGTTGCCACGCTGGCCACCTGGCTTTGCTACGACGTGTATGCGAACTACCACGAAGCGCCCGATTGGCGATTTCTTGAGCGTGTCGAGTCGAATCTGTTCACCGACTACGACGTTCCAATCGGAATTCCTGCCTCTGGGGCCCTGATCGCCGCTTTCATGACACTCTTCTTTGTGTCAAGAAAGCTGGGCGATCGCATCGGCGTGAATACGTTCACTTTGCAAAGCCTTTACGGCAATCGCTTGACGCGTTGCTATCTGGGCGCATCGCGAACGCGGAACAACCCGTTTGCCAGTATCGACTTTGATCCCGACGACGACTTGCCGATCCATCATCTGCGGGTTCACGCCAATTCGGCCAGTGACGATCGTGATCAGCCGCCGCCAGGACCGCTGCACATTGTCAACACCGCGCTGAATCGCGAGCCGGTTGACCGCGGCAGCAATCCAGTTGCCGAAGGAGCGAGTTCGGCCGGTTCGGAAGCAGCGATTCGTGATCGCCAAGCCGAATCGTTTATCTTCTCCCCGCTCTTCTGCGGCAGCGAGTCCACTGGCTACTGCGACACCAAAGCGTATTCAGGTCGCGTGTCGCTGGGCACCGCCGTCGGCCTCTCCGGAGCGGCGGTTTCGCCCAACATGGGTTACCACACGTCCGCACCGATTCGCGTGCTGTTGACCATGTTCAATGTGCGACTGGGCGGTTGGTACGAAAACCCAAAACGAATCGAGAAAATCTGCAACGAGAACCGTTCGGCTGGTTGGCGGTTGCTGCTGTCGGAACTGGTCGGAAAAACGACGGTGGACGATGACTACGTCTACATTTCCGACGGAGGACACTTTGAAAATGTCGGCGTCTACGAATTGTTGCGCCGCCGCTGCCGATTCATTCTGGCGGTCGACTCAGGGCCCGATCCAAAAGTTCACGACAACGTGGGACGCCTGGTTCGGCAAGCGCGAATCGATTTTGGAGTGAAGATCGATATTCTTGTCGACCATATCACGCCGGATGACGAAACGGGATTGGTCCAGCAACATTTTGTGGTGGGACGGATTCGCTACGACGCAGTTCATACGCCTCAGGAAAAATGCAGTCCCGACGATGAGGATTTTTGTTACGACAACAATCAAGGCATCATCGTCTGGATCAAGAGTGGTATCAACGGCGACGAACCGGCAGACATCACGACCTATCACGCCACCAGCCAAGATTTTCCTTACCAGGCGACATTCGATTTGTTCTACAGCGAAGCGCAGTTCGAGGCTTACCGAGCACTGGGTGAACATTCCCTGCAGACGTTGTTGTCGGGGTTGACGTTTGACGCCGGTGCCGACACCACCAAGTGCGAGTTCGCGGTACCCGATAGCGGTCAGGAGTCAAAGGCGAAAACGTCCGCCGATCTTTCCAGCATCCCGGCGCGTAGTCTTTTCGAGACGCTTTATCGAGAATATGGGAAATAGTCGGCGACTTCTCCGAAGTCGCAACGCATAGCCAGTTCGGAGAACCGGCCGACAGTCGCATAGCCGGGCACGGAGAACCGGCCGACGTTTAGCCCAATATTTCGCGAACGACGTTTCCTTCGACGTCGGTCAAACGATATTGGCGTCCTTGATATCGAAACGTCAATCGCTCGTGGTTGATTCCCAGCAAATGCAGCAGCGTTGCGTTGAAATCGTGGACGTGCACTGGATTTTCCGCGATCTTGTACCCCAGATCGTCGGTCTGCCCGTAGCTGAATCCGCCCTTCGTTCCGCCGCCGGCAACCCACACCGTGAACGCGTCCTTGTGATGATCTCGGCCCGCTTTGGTTGCGTTTCCGTCGCTATTTTTTCCTTGTGCAAACGGCGTTCGGCCAAACTCGGCTGACCAAACCACCAGGGTCGAATCGAGCAAGCCGCGTTGGCGGAGATCTCGAATCAGCGCGGCGATTGGCTGATCCACCTGCTTGGCTTTGCTGGCGACGCGCGAAAACACACTGCCGTGCGTATCCCAGCCTTGATCGAACAACTGGACGAAGCGCACACCTCGTTCGACCAATCGGCGAGCGAGCAAACAGTTGTTGGCAAATTTTGTTTCGCCCGGTTTGGTGCCGTACATCTCGTGAATCGATGACGGTTCCGACGAGATGTCCATCAATTCGGGGACGCTGGTTTGCATCCGGTAGGCCAATTCGTACTGACTGATCCGTGTCGCGATTTCAGGATCGCCGATATCGGTTAGCTGTTGTCGATTCAATTCGTTGACCGTATCGATGATCCGTTTGCGTGTCTGAGGAGCGACTCCGGCGGGATTGGAAAGAAACAGGACCGGATCACCTTTGCTGCGAAATTCGACACCCTGATAAACGCTGGGCAAGAATCCGCTGCCCCAGGCCGGGCTGCCGGCACCAAGCACGTTGCCGGTGATCAGCACCACAAAGCCGGGCAGGTCCCGATTCTCGCTGCCCAATCCGTAGGTCGACCAAGACCCAATGCTGGGCCGGCCAAATTGCCCAAATCCGCTGAGCATGAACATCTGAGCGGGACCGTGATTGAATTCGTTGGTATGGAGCGATTTGACCAGTGTGATCTCATCCGCCACGCCCTGCAGATGGGGCAGCAAGTTGGAGATCGGCAGTCCCGATTGGCCCCTGGGTGTGAAACGATATTTTTTGTCATCCGGCGTACCAAGCAGTGTCGGCAAGTCGCGAACAAAGGCGAACTTTCCCGATTCGAAAAGCTCCTTCGGACAATCCTCCCCGTTTCGCCTGGAAAGTTCCGGCTTGTGGTCGAACAGATCCAAATGCGACGGGGCACCGACCATGTGAATATAAATCACACTTTTGGCGCGGGCTGCAAAGTGGGGAGGTTTGACGGCGAGCGGATCGGGGCCGGATGCGGCACCTTCCGATTCATCGCTCAGCATTTGCGACAGAGCGAAAGCGCCCATTCCGAAACCAGTGCGCTGCAAAAGGGTTCGGCGACCGATGGGTGTCGGGAACATCGTCATGGTATTTCGATTCCGATTGTCAGGGAGTCATTGGCACGGCGTCGGCGCGGGCCAAAAAACTCATTGAGTCATTGTCTCATCAAGATTCAACAGAGCGTTGGCGACCGCAAACCAAGCGGCCAACTCCTGTTTGTCGGTTGTTTTCAGGTCGAGTCCCTTGTAGGGCAACTTGGTGCGCGCGGCGGCGATCTGCTTGTCGGCAGCGATCAAGCTTCGCTCTTCGTCCAGCAGCCCCTTCAGCAAGCTGATCTCGTACGTCGATGCTTCGCGCGATACGGCTAGCCGAAACCCGTGGGCGATCCGTCCGGTATCGGTCTCTTCGGGAGACTCCGACAAGATCCGGTCGGCCAGCGCCATCGCGATCTCGGCATAGGCTGGATCGTTCAACAACGTCAGCGCCTGTAGCGGCGTGTTGGAACGACTGCGGTTGACCGTACAACTGCCTCGATCGGGCGCGTCAAAATTGATGAAACTGGGATAGGGTGCGGCCCGTTTGCAGACCACATAAACGCCGCGGCGAAACCGGTCTTCATTCTGTGCCACGACCCATTTGGGTTGATTGCGGCCGACACTGCGCCAAATGTTGGCCGGTTGATGCGGCATGATCGGTTCCCCGTACATTTTGGTCGACAACACACCACTGATTGCCAACGCGTTGTCGCGAATCAGTTCGGCCGGAATCCGAAACCGCGGTCCGCGCGACAACAGGCGGTTCTTGGGATCGGCGCCAAGCTTCTCTGGAGTGACTCGTGCGCTTTGGGCGAATGTCTGGGACATCGCGATTTGCTTCATCACGTGTTTCATCGACCAGCCCGATTCGACCAGCTCACTGGCCAGCCAATCCAACAGTTTGGGGTGGCTGGGGTCTTCCGCCTGAGAACCAAAATCTTCGGGTGTCGCCACGATCCCCGTCCCAAAAAATTCGCTCCACCATCGATTGACAGTGACACGAGCAAGCAGTGGGTTGGCTGGCGATACCAGCCACTGTGCCAGCTCCAGCCGGTCGCCGCTGGAATCGATCGTGCCCAGAGCCGCAAACACGTCCGGTGTACCGGGTGATACTTTTTCGGCCCGGTTCTCATAATCGCCCCGCACCAGAACAAACGTCTCGCGAGGCTTTTCCATTTCGACCATCACCAGTGTGGTGTCGGGCGTCAATGTTTCGATTCGTTTTTTTGTTTGCGCAATCTTCTGGTCGATTCGTTGCAATCGCGGGTCGTGCTGGTCAAACACCTGGCGAAGTTTTTTTTGTTCCTTGGGCGAGAGATTCTTCTTGGCGGCCAATGGAAACAGTTCTGCATCCAGACCGAGCAGTGCCGGGTCGCCGCTGTAGATGGAAACGCGCGGTTTTCCCATCACCCGCCCCCGCCCGTAAAACTGGCCCAGTGTCACCCGCAGGCGGTCGACACCGGGGCGAATTTTGACCGGTTTGGCAAAAGTGAAACTCACCCAATGCGGTTGAGCAAAACGGGGTGCGATCGCCCAGCCGGTTTTGCGATCACCGTCGATCGCGCCGGCAACCGGCCAGTTGGTTTGCGAAAAATCGGCGTCAGGATTTTCCAGCGGCAGGTTCTGCGTTTCTTTGTCACCGACAAGCTGGACAGTCAACTCGCTGAGAATGATGTTGGACCGTTTCGCGTCGCCTCGCCCCGGACCCTTTCCAGCGATTCGATCATCTGTCAGAGCGTCGATCTTGATCGCCGTGATCTCAGGTTGCTCCGGCGCGATGGTGAAAACATGCTCGACCACGTCGGGGATGGTGCCGGTCAAAAGGACGGCGCCGTCGTCCAGGATCTCAAAATCCTCGCCGCCGTTGGTCTCGAACTTCTCCGGGCGGATCGTTTGCCACGCCGGCGGGGCGGCGGCGCTGGCGGCAAGACGATCCAGCCATTCGGCAAACGCCCGATCGGAGGACGCGACTGCCTCGCCGCGCTGTCGCTGCAGGTCGTCCAGCTGCCTGGCTAATTCGTCGTGCCGCGTTTGAAGCGCATCGTCCATCGGCAGATTCATCGTCGGCCCGTAGAAATCCCAAGTCACCCCCGACGTGTTCTTGACCTCCAACGGTGTGTTGTTGAAGTAAGCGAACAACCGGTAGTAGTCTTGCTGAGTGAACGGATCGTACTTGTGGTCGTGGCACTGGGCGCACTCCATCGTGGTTCCCATGAACACGGTCGCCGTCGTGTTGACGCGATCAACAATTTGATTGGTACGATTCGCTTCCGGGTGAACTCCCGCTTCGACGTTGCAAGTTGTCATGCGGTGAAAGCCGGTCGCCACTTTTTGGTCAAGCGTTGCACTCGGACGAAGATCCCCCGCGATTTGGTCGATCACGAACTGGTCAAAGGGCAGATCATCGTTGAAAGAGCGGATTACCCAGTCTCGATAGGCCCAGTTGTCGCGAAGCTGATCGGCTTGGAATCCGTTGCTGTCGGCGTATCTGGCAAGGTCCAGCCAAGGAATCGCCCAGCGTTCACCATAGCGCTGTGAATTCAACAACCGGTCCACCACTTTTTCGTATGCATCGTCCGATGTGTCCTCGATGAACGCACGGACTTCTTCGGGAGTTGGCGGAATTCCGACCAGGGCCAGTGAGACGCGACGAATCAACCGGGCGCGATCGGCCCGCTCCGATGGCTGCAGTCCGCGACGCTTCATTCGCTGCAGCACGAAGTGATCGATCGGTGACGTTTCCCAGTCGCCAGCATCGTCGGGTACTTCCGGCCGAACGATCGGCTGGTAGGCCCAGTGCTTGGCCTGGGCGTACTGATCGGGCCAATCCGCACCTGCGGCGATCCAGCGTTTCAGCACGCTGATTTCTTTAGCCGACAATGGCTCGCCGTCAACCGGCATGATGTCGCCGTCGTTGGGATCGACCAAACGCCTGATCAGCAAGCTGGTGTCGGGATCGCCGGCGACAATGATGGCTTCGTCAGAATCGGCAACGCCGAAAGCAGCCGATCGAGCGTTCAGTTGCAAACTCCCTTCCTGGCTCTTCGAGCCGTGACAACGATAGCAATGACGACGGAGGATCGGTTGCACATCCTCCGCATAGTCAACCTGGGATCGCGGAGTCGGATCGGCGGACAAATCGTCCGACATCGCAAAAACAAGAACAAAACCGATCGCGACCGAAACACCGGTGGGAGTTTTCATGAGACGCATGGGAAAGTGGAGATTTTCAAGGCGGGACCACCATTGTACCCGGATCGTCCGGTGGCGAAACGCACGATTTCGACCGGCATCGAGTGCCCAGAGGGGGCCGTTTCCGGTAATAATCGTGGAACGGGCAGTGGTAGAGAATCACATGCCTCCCCCCAAATTTGCCCTCCCACGTTACAAGGTAGATCACCGTGATCCGCTCTTTCTTGCTTGTCACCTGTTGTGCAGTCTTTCTGGCCGGTTCCGCGCAAGCTCAGCTCCGCGCGGGCGCCTCCAAAGCGGATATCACACCGACAAAATGGCCAGTCGATTTGGTGGGCAGTTTTAGCCGACGCTTGGCCGACCGTGCGTGGGATCCGCTGCACGCTCGCGCGCTGGTGTTGTCCGACGGAAACGCCACCGTGGCCATCGTGACGGTCGATAGCTGCTATGTGCCGATCAATGTTTTCGATGAAGCGAAACGACGAATCAACGAAGCTTGTTCGATTCGTCCGGACCACATGCTGATGTCGGCCACCCACACTCATTCGGCTCCAGCGTCACGCGACCGTCGCGAGGTGAAAGCGGAGCCCGGTTACGTGGAACGAGTGACGGCGGGAATCACCGCGGCGGTGACCCAAGCCCACTCGCAACTGGAACCGGCACAGATTGGGCACGCCGTCGTTCCGCTTCCCGAACATTTGCACAATCGCCGTTGGTTCATGAAGCCGGGTGGAATTGTCGCCAATCCTTTTGGCGGTACCGACGATTTGGTTCGCATGAATCCGCCCCGAGGTAAAGGTCTGCTGGATCGCCCGGCAGGACCCATCGATCCTGAATTGAGTGTTCTGGCGGTGCAGTCTTCCGGCGGTCGCCCGATCGGTTTGCTTGCGAACTACTCGTTGCACTACGTCGGTGGGATTCCCGCGGGCGGTGTTTCAGCGGATTACTTTGGCGAATTCGCGAAGTTGGTCGAGCAGGAACTCGGCCACGACGATCCCGACTTGCCGCCGATGGTTGGGCTTCTTTCCAACGGAACCAGCGGCGATGTGAACAATATCAATTTCACCGATCCGCAGCCCCGGAAGAAGCCTTTCGAACAAATGCGATATGTGGCTCGCAGCGTTGCCGACCATGCGATCACGGCGGCTCGGAAAACGGAGTACCGAAGCGACGTCTCGCTGGCGGTGGCGGAGCGGCGAGTGAGTATCGACAATCGGCGTCCCACCGGTGTGCAAATCGATCGTGCTCGACAAGTGCTTGCCACCGAGGATGAATCGAGCCTTCCCAAGCGCGCCAAGCAATACGCCAAGTGGGTGATCGCACTGAGCGAACCTCCCTTTGAATCAGAAGTGGTATTGCAGGCGATGCGGATCGGTGATGTGGCAATCACCGCGATTCCCTGTGAAGTGTTCACCGAAATCGGTTTGGAACTGAAAAGCACCAGCCCGTTAAAATCAACGTTCAATACTTCCCTGGCCAACGGTCACTACGGCTATCTTCCCACGCCACAGCAACACCGTCTGGGTGGTTACGAAACCTGGTTGGGAACCAACCGACTGGAAAAAAAAGCCTCGGTGAAGATCGTCAAAGTGCTCCAGGAACTACTGGCCGAAACGGTGGCCAAGTAGCTGTCATCGATCGACCGGTTCCAGTCGCTGGTCCAGTTCTTTCACTTTGTCGATCACTCGGTTTTCCACCGATGGTTCAAAAGGTCCCGGATAGTCGGTGTACAGCATCGCACGGGCACCTTCGTAGCCTCCCTCTTGGACAATCCGCTGGCTGGGCAGATAACCGAAGACGTGATTCGAGTATCCGGCGACCCAAACCGTTCGGTGGGGAGTTTGCAGCTCGCTTTGCAAACGCAAGGAATAGTCGACCACAGCTTCGCCGCAGAGTGCGACCAACGTCAACGACTGACCAATCTTGATCAGCTGAATCGGAAATTCGTAATCGGTCGGGATGCTGCCCCTTTGGTCAAGCGTCTCCAGAAGCCGCCCGGCATGCTGACCGGCAACGCCGCCGCCAGCCGCCATTTGCTGCAGCTGCTCGCGCGACGGCGGTGTTGCAAACCGAAGCGTCACTGTTTCCAGCACCGACGCGATTGGGCCGTGAATTTGCCGGGACGACTTGGTTTCGAGCGCGACTTGGACAGCGTTATGAAGGGCCCGGCCATGTTGTTGAGCCAGATCCAACGTGCGCCGCGGATAGGGGTTTTGATCGCCGCCGCATCCGGCCAAAAATAACGCGGTGACTTCCGGATGGCTCGCTTCAAGATACTGCTGCGCGAATCCGGCGTAGTCACCGCAAAAAAGTTGAAAGCCGAGTGTCGTGTTGTGGCAGGCATAGCCGAACAAGATCGCAAACAGTTTGCCGCTGCCGTCAACGGCTCGCAGCACAGGAACACGATGATCGACCGGGCCTTCCGGGTAGGGACTGTTGATCACGCCATTTTCGGTGGGCAATCGGCGGTTCATCGCAAAACCGGCTCGCGCGAAGCTGTAATGCAGCGTTGCCGGTCGCGCGTTTTCGATCGCCATGGAAACCGATTTTCCTATTTGCGACGCAAGCCAACGCGTGTAGGTGCGCGCTTTGGCGGCAAATTTTGCACCACCGCCACGCCGCAGTACGTAAAGTTCGCGGATTTCCGGCCCGCAATGAGTGTGGGAGGCGTTGATCAACAGTTGCCCGGACGAAAGGCCGTGGTCTTTTTGGAGTTGGCTCTCCACAGCTGTGCGAAGTTCCGCGGTGATCCCCAGTAAATCGGTCGTGACGATGACACAGCGGTTCCCCTCGCCATCTTCCATCCAGATCGCCTTGGCAAACAGATCGTGAACCTTTCCCTCCGACGGTTTCTTGCGCGATGCGTACCCGCCCATCCACAACGGTTGCTCGGGCGTGATTGCGACGGAAGCCGCGCCGACCTTCCAATCTGGGTCCTCGGCGGGCGAAGGCAGTGCGACGGTCGCGATCATCAACAGCAGGCAGCACCACTGCAAAGGTGAACGAGAGACGATCATGGGGCGAATCCTCCAAGTGGCTCCGGTGTAGGTTCGCCTACAGGATAGCCAAAAACTTCTGACTTCACTCCGCTTGATTGATTCCGACGACCAGGCTGCTAAGCTTTGTTGCTATGAATACCAAAACCTTCCTTTCGATCGTGTTGTTCGCATCCTTTTCAGCGAACTTGTTTGCCCAACAGTCGCCGACCAATGTGGTGTTGATCATTTCGGATGATCAGGCCTGGACCGACTATGGTTTCATGGGGCATCCCGACATCAAGACGCCCCACCTGGACAAACTGGCTGCGGAAAGCGTTGTGTTTCGGCGCGGTTACGTTCCCACGGCGCTCTGTCGCCCTTCGCTAGTGACGTTGCTGACTGGGCATTACGCGTCGGCCCATGGCGTGACCGGAAACGATCCCTCGCCCAAATATGCCGAACGCAATTCGCCGCTTTACAATCAGCGGCGGGCACAACTGATTTCGTATCTGGACCGATTCGACACCGTGCCCGAAATTCTCGGCCGCCGTGGTTACTTGAGTCATCAGAGCGGAAAACTTTGGGAGGGGAGCTTTCGCAACTGTGGATTCACGCACGGCATGACGCGAGGTTTTCCTCAGCGGGGAGGAAGGCATGGCGATGATGGGCTGAAGATCGGACGCGAGGGAATGGAACCGATCGAACGTTTTCTTGATCTGGCGGTGCAAGAAAAGAAACCGTTTTTTATGTGGTACGCACCATTTTTGCCGCACACGCCGCACACTCCTCCCGCGCGTCTGCTCCGCAAGTACCAGACGGCCGATCGGCCCATCACGATCGCCAAGTACTACGCGATGTGCGACTGGTTTGACGAAACTTGCGGTCAGTTGCTGGGGATGATCGACGACAAGGGCCTGCGAGAAAACACGTTGGTGGTCTACGTGACCGACAACGGCTGGATCCAGAATCCCGAAAAGAACGGCTACGCGCCTCGGTCCAAGCAGACGCCCTACGAAGGTGGAGTTCGTACGCCGATCATGTATCGCCTGCCTGGCAAGTTTGCTCCCGCCAATCGCAGTGAACTGGCCAGCAGCATCGACATTGTTCCCACCATCCTGGCGGCTTGTGGAGCGGAGATCCCGGAAGGTTTGCCGGGGCTGAATTTGGTGCCCCATCTGTCGAAGGGAACGCCGATCGATCGTGATGCGATCTACGGGGAAAGTTTTGCGCATGACATCGCCGATATCGAAGATCCAGAAGCGTCACTTCTGTTCCGATGGTGCATCGCAGGAAAGTGGAAGCTGCTGTTGACTTACGACGGCGAAGTCAATCGCTACCAGAGTACTCATCCGCGCACCGAAAAGCGTCCGCAGCTGTTCGATCTGTCGAACGATCCGCACGAACAAACGAACCTGGCAGCGGATCATCCCGAAGTGGTCGCCCGGCTAGTCGGAAAGATCAACGATTGGTACCCCGTCAAACAACGGCAAGCGGTCACCGTTTTCCAGTGAAGCAGCGAAGCAGCGTGATGCGACCGCTGGCCGCAACCTTTCGTGGGGTCCCTACTACCTGCTTCTGTCTGCATAATCGACAGGGTCGATTCAGCCGGCCTCGATCGGCGCTACCGCGGACGCAGATCGGATAATCCGAGTCGCATTGCCGTCGAACTTGTTGATCGGCAAGCTAAGTCACTACAGAGTCCCCTGCCGGCGGCGATGTTTTTCTCTACGAAACCAGCCGCCCGCACCTGCCCCACTGTGTGACCTTTGTTCGTCCGATTCCATGGCTGATTCGTCTCAAATCCGCAAGCGAAAGGAGCCGCGGTTCAAGATCTGCGAGGGAACGACGCTTGCTTGTGACACCGCGGTTGGCGAAGGCTGTTTGCGGCAAGGATCGGTGGTTGACGTCTCGTCCACGGGAATGCGGATCTTGTGCGAAGGACGATTCGAAGTAGGTCAGAGTTTCGCGACGGAACTGAAGACCGACCAGTCTCACGGTATCTACGGAGGCGTCGTTCGCCGTGTTCAGCCATGGGTTGCTGGCCAGTCGATCTTAGGCTGCCAGCTGTCCGACCCGATTCCCGACGAGGTGCTGGAAGAGCTTGCCGAAAAAGGAATCGTGAATCGCCGCAGTGACGATCGAACCGCTTGGGACCAACCGGCATCGATGAGCTGGGAGTTGCATCCGGGAGAAATCGACATCCACATTCACGATTATTCCTCTGGCGGAATGAAGGTCTACTCGGAACATGAGATTCCCGAAGACGTCCGCCTTCGGATTCGAGTCGAGTCGCCCGGTGATGACGACATCGTGGTCGCGGCAACCACGGTCTGGAAACAGGAAGATGAAGACGGATACCAAGCCGGTTTGGCGTTTACCAATCGAGACGCGCCAGAATTGATTGACCGCCTCCACCGCAAAGAGGAAACATCCAGCGACGATGCCACGCAACATCGCCCCGCCATTCGGCCTGCCATCATGGTGGTTGCGGCGATCGTGTTGTTGACAGTCACGTCCCTCCGTTTTCTGCCATTCTTGCCCTCCACCGTCGGCGACTTCTCCGAAGTCGCAGCGCACCTACCTTTCTGAATCGTCACGAGACGGTCGTTGCCCCAGGGCGTTCGTAAAACTTTTGTTCTTGACACCGCTCCTACCTCGGTAGTAGAACTACTACTGCGTTAGGAGACTTGGGGGGGGAAACGGGAGGGCGATCGTGGCGAAGAAACATCGTTTGGCGGAGCTACAGCTGGCCATCATGCACGTGCTGTGGCAACGCGGCAGCGCGACGGTTGCGGAGGTGCGATCGAGCCTGCAGCCGGAGCGGGTTTTGGCTCATACGACCGTTGGCACCATGCTGGCAAAGATGGAAGAGAACGGTCAGGTGAAGCATCGCAGTGACGGACGTGTCAATATCTACCGCCCGGCGATTCGCCAGGATCAGGTCAGCAAGTCGATGGTGAACGATCTGGCCGATCGGCTGTTCGGCGGTGATGTCAAACAGATGGTTTGTCATTTGCTGGATGGCAACGAATTGACGCCAGAAGATCTTGCCGAACTGAGGCGGATGATTCGCCAGCGAGAGAAGGAGGTTCGCGATGAGTAGCGTCGATACAGCCTGCGACATGGTGCTGGTGTTTCTGTCAACTTACCTGGTTCATTCAACGCTGATACTCGGTGCGTGCTGGCTGTTTTTTCGAGCCACGAGCATTCAAAACCGGGGACTTGCCGATCGTTTGTGGAAATTCGCGTTCTTGGCGGGATTTGCAACGGCAATGGTTCAAACCACTCGCCCTGCCGCTTCGGCCTGGAACATCGTCGTTCCGACTGCTCGGCCCACCGCGCCGGAGAACGTGGCATTGCCGAAGGGTTTGCCGGCGGCGGCAGCCCGTGCAAATCAAGCCCAAACGGAGAACTGGCAGGTTCATATTTTCGTCGACGAGGCCGTTCCCAACGTCGATGCCGGACAAACGTTCGCTACAGATTCACCTGCCGCCGCAATTGCAACAGAAGGTCATCCGCAGCGAACGGATCGCATCATGGATGCAGAGCCCCTGTATGCAGCGGTGCCAGCGAACCTCTTGGCCAGCATCACGGTCAAACGAATCCTGGCCGCCGCGATCGTGATCTGGGCGATCCTGGCGTCGACGATAGTTGTATGGCGATCGTTTCGATGTTCGCGGCGACTAGGAAGCGCGACGGCGATCACTCGCGGGCGCTGCCGCCGCATCGTCGACCGTCTGTGCTCCAAGAGTCGCTTCCGCAAACCGATTCGCTTGCTCTGCTGCGATTGTCAGACTCAGCCGATTGCGTTTGGTTTCTTTCGGCCGACGATTTTGTTGCCGTCCAGTATTGAAACGCAACTTGGCGACGACGAACTTACCGCGCTGTTGTCACACGAAGTCGCTCACTTGCTGCGTCGCGACGTATGGTGGCTGATGATCGGGAAGATGCTGACAGTTTCGTTTCCAGTGCAACCATTGAACTTGTTGGCCAGACGTCGCTGGCAATCTGCTTCGGAATACTTGTGCGACCAATGGGCAGTCGAGCAGGGAGTTAGCCGAGTTTCGTTGGCACGATGTCTGACCAAGGTCGCTGCCTGGCAACTGCGGCCCGATTGGAGAAGGATCGCGGTTTCCGCAGCCGGGTCAAAATCAACGCTGGTCGGAAGGGTGGCCAGTTTGCTGGCCGATGAACCGACCGAAAAACCTTGGAAATTAGCGCAGCAAAGGCGGTTCAACGTACTCGTGGCTGCATTGGCAGCAGCGTTTGCGCTGATCGCACCTTCAGTCCGCTGGACGTCGGCTGATTCGCGGGCGATCACCGACAATCGTCTGGAGGCCTCCGATCGAGTGGCCCAGTGGGAAGCGCTGAGCTTTGAATTGCGAGCACTGGATCAAGAGATCGATCGAGTGTCGAAGATGCTAGGCCGGATGCCTGACGAGAAACTGAAACAGGTTTCGGTGGAACTTGAACTCAAAAGGTCGCTGCTGATGCAGCGACATGAATTGCTTCAGCAAAGAAAGAAGGAGTCGAATCAATGAGAACGCAATCGCACTTTGTCATCTTGGCGATGACCATCGCTTGTACTCTGGGCCTGACGGCGCAATTTGCCCACACGCAAGACCGTTTGTATCCATCACCGCAGCCACCCAAGCCGATTCCGGTACGAATCGCTGGGACGGTTAAGACGCCGGTGCAGATCCGTTTTGTGGTTTTGGAAACGACCCAAGGAAAAATGGAGGAGGTTGCTAGTAAATTCAAGGAATTTTTTCCGAAGGTAGACACGTCTTCCTCTTTTTATCAGCTCGGCAAGATCAGTACCGATGCGGAAGATCGCCTGGTTCGCGTGTTGTCCGACAGCCAACTGGTCCAGGTTCTTTCGCGACCGAAGGTCATCACTCCATCGGGCTCCGCAGCGAACGTTCAGGTCGGCCAGGTAGTCCAATTGCCGTCAAAGAACGATTCCGGGGAAAACGAAACCAGTGACGTTGGTTTGACACTGAAATGCTTGCCCAAGGTTGTTGACGGCGGAATTGAAATGGAGCTGGACGTCAAATACAGGACCGTGGATCCAGATCAACATGTTACCGTTGACGGTAATGACTATCCGGTCTTCAACGAGCAGCAGATTTCTTCAAGGTTACACGCGAAAGACCAAGAAACGTTCGTCTTCCAATCGCCCCACAAAGGTCGCTCGCTGCTGATTCTGGTTCATCCAACGATCCATCCGCCAACCGTAGCAGTGGCGACACCTCTGCCCCGACAACCAGGCGTCGCCAGAGCAAACTACGCCCTTGGCAGTCACCCCAAGTACGATCGGCGACTTGCAAAGGATCCGCGCCAGGCATCGCCGAGCAAAACGAAAGCTTCCCCCCAGCTTTCGCAGCTGCAATCGACTCTTGACGAACTCTTTCCGGCCGAAAAGATCCAACTTCGTCAGCTGAATCAGTCAGTTCTGTTGCGGGGAACGGTCAGCGAAAAAGCGATGCTTGTGATCATCCGCGTGGCGGAGGATTTTTTTCCGAATGTGGTCAACGATTTGACGATCGTTCAGCCGCCGAAGCAAAACTCGGTGTATCAAAACTCGGTGTATGGTTCGGTCACGCCGCCGAAGCCCGCTACTTTGGTCGATGAAGTTCGGCATCTGCGAAACGAGGTCCAATCGCTTCGAGCCGATGTGCATAAGGTCATTGAACTTCTGAAAAAGAATGAAACCGACGACGATTCCGCTCGCGTCGCGCCTGCAAAAAACGAGTCGGCGACGACCGCTGGCGAAACCGATTTGAGCCGCAGCGAGTGGGGATTGACGCTTTCGGAAGTACTCTCGATCGCGCGGCAAAATGCCGATCCAAAACGGATCGAAAAGGAGGATGCTCGCCGTTCTTACGAAGAATCGATTCGATCATATTTTGCTCAGCTGCAAAAATACCACGCCGAACTCTCGGCGATGAAAGCGGAGGCGGAACCGATTCAAGCGATCTACGGTCGCGGCGCTTACCAGGTGGGTGGAGTGGAATCAGACCAGCAAAATGCTGGCTTCACCGTGATCCCTCCTCTTGGCACGCGTCGAACTTTGGCCAAGCAGAAGAACTTGGAGTTGCAGATCGCAGCAGCGGAGCAGTTGCTGCGCGAAAAAATGAGGATCGCCAAAACGGACGGCAGGAAAATCGTGCCGATCGATGATTCAAAGTAGCTCGGAAGTAGTCGCGCCGTTTGCCTGCTACTGCGACAGATCGTGACACGAAATCAATTCGGCTTGCCGGAATCCTTCCAGCCACTTGGCGTCGGTTTTGATATGGCCTTTCAACTCCTGCTTGCCCAAAAGCAGTGCCGGATCTTTGGCGATTCGGCGCTGCTGGTCAACATAGACGGCGATGCGATATCCACCGGATGACAACGGCCGGGCACCGGCGGAGCCAGGCTTGGTGGGCGAATCGGAAAGAACAAACAACGCTCCGTTGACGATTCTTCGTGGCGTGACAGTTCCCTGAGTGAAGGCGACCGCGTCGTCGTCGAATTTCCCCGCTTCTTCATTCCAAGCATGAACGAAAAGCTGTACCGGCGTCCCAACGGGCCAATCTTCAGGACAATCTTTTAGCCGCAGGATCGACATCGTCGGATGCCAATTGTCTGCCGGCAAATCCTCCACCGACTGATACCGGCCGTCGACGACGTTGGCGTAATCTTGGATCCAGGCGACAAAAGACTTGTACGACTGGTCATCGACGTGCATCTTCAAGCCGCCCATGTGCGATACCGGTTCCACCGACGATGGCGATTCGAATTGGCCGTCTTCCTTTTTCGGCGGCAGTTTGGAAGTCGGTTTCAGCACCAGCAGGCTCTTGCGGGGCTCCTTCAAATTCAACATCGGCAACCGTCGCGACGTTGACTTGCGGCTGCTGACAATCATCTGCTGCAACGTCTGCTCAGGAGTTTCGCGAAAGATATTCATTCGCTGTCCGTACTTGGCGACCAGCTCTTTGTGTCGCTGGGCAGCCTTTTCGTGTTGCGGATTTTTTTCGGGCGATTCGATCTCGTGAGGTGTGTGACAAGGAAAACAACGCATCCGCTGCGACCAGATGTTCCGCACAAAGGAATCGACCAATCGGCTCTTTCGCCCGTGTCGAATGACGTCGTCCGGCAAACTTGGTCGCGCAGGCCGAAAATCCTTCGCTGCCGGCTTGCTTCGCAACGAGGCGTCGGCGCAACATGCCTCGATCCAGGCGGCAAAGGCGTCGTATTCGGCCTGCCGAGTTTTTTCGTGAATCAGTCTTGCGCCTTTGTCTGCATCCTTTTCACCCATCGAAATCAGTTTCAAGATCTTCGAATCGGCGGGAGAATCCAAGTCGATCAACCCTTGGTCGCGAAGCGAGAGAAAAGTTTCTTCATGAGAGGGAAGAATGTAGCTCTTTAGATCGACCGAAGACAAATGGCACTGCACGCAACTGGACGGGTTGGGCGATCGAAAGATCGGCATGATCCGTTGGTTGAAAAGGTCGATTGCCGCCCGCTGCGTCTTTCGATCCTCCTCGGCATACAAACAAAGCGATTGCAGGCAAAGCAGAGTTGCCACCAGGAGCCGCGACGTGGATAGAAAGAGAAAATGTTTCATCACGAGATCCTTTAGCTTGGCAGCGTTAATTGTGGAGATGCGTAATGCCTTTGTTCGTACTCGTACTCCTGCTCGTACTCGCTGCATTTTGTGGCGAGTAAGGAGTACGAGTACAAACGGAAACAACGGATACCGGACCTCCGCTGGAATCAACCGATAGTATACGCTTCCACTCTTCCAAAATCGGGGAACTTGTCCTCTTTTTTCTTGCTCGGTTGTCCTTGGGTGCCAACGAGATAGAGCCGAGTGGCGTCACGGGAATAACGAATATCGGTCACTCGATAACCGGTCTTTAGCGAGGCCAAGCGGGCGCCGCTGTCGGTATCAAACAGGGCGACGTTCCAATCGCCTCCGCGCAATCTGCCGCCCATTGCAAACTGTCGGCCATCGGGGGAAACGGCCAGCGCCTCCATCAGTCCTTCGCCCGATTCGCCCCGATGAGTCTCGTCGACTTTCTTGGGTGGCTGGTCTTGCCAAGACCATTTCTGCCAAAGCTGTCGACCGTTGCCGGCCATCGGATCGCGCATCGGTCCCATTCCGGCCAACAACAGTTCGCTGCCGTCGGCGGTGAACTGCAACGCGAAAATCCCGCCCAGGTAACAGTGGCTTTTGATGATACCCCAGCTGGTGAAATCGTCAGTGGTCCAGTTGGCAACCAGGTCACCCGAGCGTGCATTCCAAACGCGGACTTCTCCCATCAGATTGCCGGCGGCGACAAACTGGTTGTCGCGGCTGAACGCCACTGCTTGGACCGACGGCACGTGTGACAGACCGTGAAGCACTTCGCCAGATTCGGCGGAAACGATTTTGACTGATGGCTCACGTTCGGCCAGCGGTTCGTATTTGTATCCGCCAGCCAGGTATTGCCCGGTGACCGAGGCGACCAACGCCTGGTCGGGAGAGAGCGCCATGTCCCATGACCAGAAATCGTGCAATTCGATTTCGCGAATTCGTTGCCCACCTTCCAGATCGAACCACTGCAACTTGCCGTCATAGCCGGCCGTCAGCGCGGTGTTGCCGATGGTTGCGGCGCTACTGACATAGCTGTCGTGCGAATCAAGCTTCTGCGATGATGAATCATCGATGCCGACGCGATAAACGCCGTCCATGCAGGCGGCGATGAATTGTTGTGACGATTCATCGACGTCCGACATGCCCAGTACGGCGGTTGGCACTTTCAACTGGGTGATCAATTCAAGTTTGGTCGAATTCATTGCTACGCAAGCACCTCGGTGATTGGCTGGGCATCTTCTTCGACTCGTTTGAACGTCGGCAAACCAGGTAAAACGTATTCCTCGTGAGGATCGATGCCGAGTGCCGAAAAGATCGTGGCGAACAGTCGTCGATTGTCGACTTTTCCATCGATGACTTCCCGGCCCAGTTCATCGGTGGCGCCGTGGACGACGCCCCCTTTGATTCCGGCGCCTGCCATCGCCATGCTCCAGGCGTGAGGATAGTGATCACGTCCACGTGCTTCGTTCAACCAAGGTGTGCGTCCGAATTCTCCCATCGCAATGACCAGCGTGTCCTCAAGCAGGCCGCGGCGCTCCAAGTCACCGATCAACTGAAACAGGACGTTGTCCAATTCGGGAACCAACATCTGGTGCATTTCATGTTGAAAGACGTGGTTGTCCCAGGGCATTCCGTTGGCCACCATCACGAAGGTCGAACCGTTTTCGATCAGATGCCGGGCCTGCAGAGCGTGCTGGGCAAAGGCGCCGCCGCCATACCTTTCACGATCCGCGGCCGGCAACTTTTCCAGATCGAAAAGGGGTGCGCAGGACATCAAGCCTCGCACACGTTGGAAAGCAGCGTTGTAGGAACCGGCTGCTTGGCTGCGACGATCGTTTTCATACTTGCGGCTCAAGAATCGACGTAGCGATTCGCGCTCTTCGTGATCGGTTTGTGACAACGTTTCGGGACGCAAAATGTCCGGAATCGAGTATTCGCCTCCCGCTCGGACCGGTCCATACTGGGCGCCCAACCAGCCGGCCCAATTGCCTGCTTTGAACCTCTTGAACTCGTTTCCTTCCGGACATGGATCCAGCAGGATGAATTGCGGCACGGGGCTGTCGAGCTGCCCCAACTGCTCGGCGACCACGCTGCCCAACAGCGGACGCACGAAGGGTTGCCGCGGTTTATCACCGCGGGTCAGAACGTCGATCCCTTGGAAATGTTCACTGGGCTCGGTCTTCATCGACCGGATGACCGCCAACCGGTCCATGATGCCGGCGCACTTGGGCATCAACTCGCTCACCTGAACACCGGGAATCGACGTGTTGATCGCCCCAAACGGGCCTCCGGTTGCAGTGCCCGGTTTGGGGTCCCACGTTTCAAATTGGCTGGGCGCGCCGCACAACCACAGCAAGATGCATTTCTTGCCGCTGCGCTGTGTCTCTTTGGCGATCGCCGGAATCGAGAACAATCCCGCAAAGCTGCCGACCGAAGCGGCGCCGGCGGCCATCGATCCTTGCAGGAACATCCGGCGGTGCAGCGTGTGTTCGACGCTGCCGCAGTCTTTCGGTCCAGAGCGTTTGGGGGTCATGATGGTTGGGGGAATGTGATGGCGGCCGGAGGCCGATGTCAGTGATTGAAGCGAAATTCGGCACTGGTCAACATCGACCAAACCACTTGCTGCCAGCGCTGAGGGGGCGGCGTTTCACTGCCGCGCAGAAAGTAGGTGACCGCGTCCTCTTCATCGCTTGTCGGATGCCGACCGTAAGTGATTTGGAAGAGCAAGTCGATTCTTTGTGTGATCGATTCGACGGACATCAATGTTGGCACGAAGTGGCTGGAATGAGAACTTTCCTGAATGAATTGGTTGACCGCCGCATTGTTGGTCAAAAACAACGCATCTTTCACGGTAGTCGTATTCTCATCGGCCATGACCTCGACCAATTGCTCGCGAAGTTTGCCGATCAGCGGATGATCGTTTCGAAATTCGCCTTGCACGATCAATTGCATGGAACGCGCCAGCTGTTCGGCGGTCAATGGCCGTTCCAAATACCAGGCGAAACTTGACGGATCTTCCAATCCTTCCGGCCTGGTTCCCGACAACTGGTAAGCGCGGCTCAGCGCGATCGCGCGAACGAGGTGGCGAATGTCGTAGTCGGTCTGATGGAAATGTTCGCAGAGCCAATCGAGCAACTCAGGGTTCGACGGCTGATGGGCGCTGTCCATTTCATCAAAGGGATGGACCAAACCGCGTCCCATCAAAACGGCCCACAAACGATTGGCCATCGCTCGCGCGACAAGCGGGTGAGAGGCCGCGACTTGATCGACGAACCGCTGGCGACGAGAAAACTTGGGAACTCGTGGATCACCCTCCAGCGCCGCGGGAAGGTACAGCTCGTCTTTGTCTTCTTCCTTCGCATCCTTATCCGGACGCGGTTCGTCGATCGTTTCGGCTTGGAAAAAGGTCAGCAAGTTCGGCCTGCTGTCCCCGGTCAGGTCGGCAAACTCGCTGAATCCACCGATCGCCGACTCACTGACTCGCGGGCCGTTTTTGGTTTTCACGTTTTTGCCGCGGTTAAAAAACGCGACCAAGCCCCAGTAGTGCGCCTGCTGGATTTCGTCGGCGATCGGATGATCGTGGCACTGAGCACATTCGATTCGGAATCCAAAAACGGCCGGCGCCACCGCCTCGGCGATCTCCTGATGCTTGTTCTCCCGTTCGTACAAGAACCAACTGGCACTTCGGTCCATTGCACTTTGCGGGCGAGCCAAAAGGATTTCGCGAATCACTTCATTCCAAGGACGATTTGCGCGAAACGTGTTTTCCAAGTATTCGCGCCAGCCATGTTGGACGCGCTGATCGTATCGGTCGGCTGTGGTGCGTCCCATCAACAGGGTGTCAAACAGATCCGCGAAATGCTGAACAAAGTCCTCACTTTCGGTCAGCAGAAAGATCAAATGTTTGCGTTTGTCGGGACGGCCATCCGCAAGAAAGGTTTCCAGTTCCTCGATTCGCGGTACCCGACCGGCAAGATCCAAGTAGACGCGGCGAACAAATTCACGATCCGAACATTGAGGCGCCGGCGTCACGCCGGCAGCAGCCCAACTCTGCTGAGTCAACCGAGAGATCTGCGCAGCCGCCTCGGTTGGATCTTTCGATGCGTCGGCAGCGAAAACCGGGTGATACCAGCCGCTGAAACAGAGATACATCAACAGCAATCGCGTCGGACGGGTGAAACGAAACATGCAGGCGGGGGATGCGAGGCGGGCGAAAGACGGAAAGTTTATTTTGATTGATCAACGCGGCCGCCGCCAGGGACGTTGGATCGGTGCTGCTGAAGCCGCCTGCCATGCCAGGCGACGACTTCAGCGTACTTCGGGCGGTCAACGACGTTGGTGTTTTCGGCATGGTCCCGGCGATGGTCGTAAAGCTCGTGAGCAACCAATTCGCCGGTTTTCGAGCTTCGCCACTGAGTGTAGCGGTAATCCCGGCTGCGAACCGAAAGTCCCAGATTCCCCGATCTGTGGTAGCGGCTGATGGCGATCGTGTCGCGGTCGCTCCAGGCGTTGGGGTCGTCCAGCAACGGAGCAAACGACTCGCCGTCGGTACCGGCGGGTGCCGGCAGACCACACAAACGGCTCAGCGTGGGAGTCAGATCGATCAGTTCGACTCTGGCATCGGTGACTTTGCCGCCGCCGGCTTGTTGGGCAGCGGCGACGATGAGCGGTACTTTGGTCGACGTTTCAAAGTTGGTGTGTTTGCACCACAAATCGTGTTCACCCAGTTGGTAACCATGATCGGAGGTGAAAACGACAATCGTGTTCTCCGCCAATCCCAGTTCATCAAGCGTTCTTAACAAGATCCCGACTTGAGCATCGATGTAGGCGATGCAAGCGAAGTAGGCGTGTTTGATTTGACGCTGCAGAGGATCGGAAAATCGTCCTTGCTGGGGAATGTCTTTGAAAGTTCGCACATAGCGGGCGCCGGCAACGGCGAACGCGGGCGCGCCAGCCGGCGGATACTGATTGCCGGCAAGCGGGATGGAATCTCGGTTGTACAGATCCCAGTACTTCTTCGGAGCATTGAAGGGAGTGTGAGGTTTGTGGTATCCCACCATCAAAAAGAACGGGCGATCTCCTTCGGCATATTCCCGCAGTGATTCGGTCGCCGCGCCGGTGTACCTGCCGTCGCGGTAGGCGCTATCCGAAACGTCGGGGCCTTCCCAAAGCGGCAATCGTTTGTTTTCGGGATGCGACCCGTCAATCAAAGCCTGGCGTCCCCGATATTGGTCACTGGCATAAACGTGATCGTTGTCAAAAAAGTGCCCGTCTGTCCATGACACATCGTCTTTCTTGGTGTCGTGCAAGATCTTGCCGATTCCACGGGTCCGGTATCGGTGATTCTTGAAGTGCTGAGGCAGCGAAATCGCATCGGGTTGATGGTCGCGGAAATGAGACCGATTGTTGAACACGCGATTGCGACGCGGATATTGGCCGGAAAAGATGCTCGCGCGAGAAGGCCCGCAAAGAGCATATTGACAATAAGCGGAGGCAAACGTCGTACCCCGACGGGCCAGCGAATCGATATGGGGCGAATGGATGTGTCGATCACCGTAGCAACCAAGTTCGTCGCGCAAGTCATCAGCAATGATGAACAATACGTTGGGGCGATCGTCCGCCTTGGCGGAAACCGGTGGCGCAGCAAGGAGTTGTGCCACGACCACCGCGACCAGCAAGATGACTCGTTCGCGCTCGCATCCCACCGCTGACTTCTCCATGTGTGAGAAAAGAAAATCAAGGGATCACAACGAACCATTGTTTCAGGTCGAACGCGTTTTTCAATCGCCTGTCATCGGCTAACACGACGCTTGAATTAATCGCGTCTCTGCGTATCCGGAGTGAGGGCCGGGACGTTTTGGGGTGGTTCAGAGCCGGAAAAGAGCATGAACGCAAAGGCGCGGAGCCGCGAAGCCGCAAAGGAGTTATCTTTGCGGCTTCGCTTCTTCCTTTCTTGAGATGACTAAGGGCAGACAAACGATGAACGAGAATAAGATCAGCAGCAAAATTGTCACCGCAGCGATCGAAGTGCACCGAACTCTCGGCGGTCCTGGCTTGCTGGAGTCAGTTTACGAAGAGGCACTTGCCTGGGAGCTGAGTCAAGCCGGCTGTCAGGTCGACCGTCAAGTTTCTTCGCCGATTCGGTACCAAGGAACGACTCTCGCGACACCGCTCCGTATTGATCTGCTGGTCGATAATCTCGTCATCGTCGAGTGCAAGGCTGTGACACAGTACAACCTAATCTTTGCCACGCAGACGCTGACTTATCTGAGACTAAAAGAACTGAAACTGGGACTGGTGATCAACTTTGGAGAAAAACTCGTTAAAGACGGAATCCATCGCGTCGTCAGCGGACTCTAGGCTAAGCGAGGGCGCGAAAAACGGCCCTTTGCGTCTTCGCGGCTCTGCGTCTTCGCGTCTTTTTTCTTCGATGAGCGGATAACCGTTTGAACCGGTAGAGTTTGCCGGAAGTGAAAAATTGCGCAACCCTGGCCGAACCGAAAGTTTTCAAAACGTGCACCGAAGCACAGTGCGGTTTCCCGATGACCTTTTCACACAAGGAACATCGAAAGAAATAGGCAAGGAGGCTCGGGCCGTGCGCAAAACATTCAGCCATCTCTTAGTTCTCGCTGTCGTTTTGGCTGTCAGCGTCACTACCGGACGAAACGCGTCGGCGCAGAGCGAAATCGATGTTTACGGCGGCCTTTGGCTACCTTTCTTGCCCGACTATAACGCTGGATCGATCGTCACCAACGGCGGCGGATCGGTGCTTGTGCCCAATGTCTTCAACGACGACCAGATCGATGCCGGCGGCCAGATTGGGCTGAGAGGATTGCATCGGTTTTTGCCCACTCGGACGATGGTCGAATTCGACGTGAACATCGCCGGGGTCGATTCGATGGGCTCCAGCAGCACGATTGCCGACCCCAACGCTGCCAGCACGGTGTGGCTATCAAACCTGCAGGGCAACGCGTTTCTTGCCACGCCCGACGGCACCAGCGCCACCTTCTCGTTGGACAGCGATGTGCTGCACTACAGCGAGTTCATCGGCCTTCGCGATCGGTTTGACCTTCGCGATTGGGGACTGGGCCTGTTTGATATCGGCTGCGGTTTTAGCCACCTCGGATTCGAGCAAGATTTTGTGCTGGATGTGGCTCCGATCAACGGCGGACTCAGCGGCCAGTACGTGGAAGAGTTGGACACGCACTACGTTGGCGGCGATATCCGCAGCACCTTCAATCAGTGTTGGAATGGTCGTTGGGTCCGGTTCGACCTGAACCTGGGTATCTACGACATGGACGGCCAGTACGACGGAACCAGCTACTTCCGAAATGCTGTTGGTACCGTTTTCGATTCTGCCCGAGTGATCGACGAACTGAAGAAGACCGCTTTCACCGTCGATGTTGGTTTGCGAGTGGACACGAACGTTCGCGGAGTCTTGGTGCGTCCCGGAATCCACCTGAAGTATCTGTCCGACATGGTGTCGATCAACCATCCGCAGACCAACGTGGCGGCGATTCCGGCAACCCTGTCGACAAAAGAAGCCTACATCTTGGGCTTGAACGTCGAGATCATGCTGTAGGGTCGCTCGGCCCGATGGTAGCGAAGCTCGCCAAGAGCTTAGGCGGAGCAAGATTCACCAAAAGTCTTGGCGACTTTCGCTACGGGCCAAGAAGCAAACAGCCAGGCACGGAGCACTGGCCGACGGTCAGTTTCCCGTCAAAAACGCGATCAGGTCGCGCAGTTCGTCCAGCGTCATCGCGTCTTCTAAACCAGTCGGCATGATCGATTGGGCGATCGGCTGCTGCGATTCGATTTCTTTCAATTCCACGTCGAACAGGTTTCCGTCGGCGCCTTGAAAGCGAAGCTGGTTTCCCACACCCGACTTATCGAGTTTCAAGCCCGTTAACACGGCGCCGTCGACGGTGAGGATCCGCCACGGCACGTACAACGGTCCAACCTCTTTGCTGGGATCCAGGATGGACTCGATCACACGTTGGCTTGACATCTGCCCCGAAAGCGTGGTCAGGTCGGGGCCGGTGGTTGCGCCGCGGCCGGAATGCTTGTGACAATTCGCGCAGGTGGTACGAAAGAAGACTCGGCGGCCCGCTTGCCGATCGCCGCCGCTGCCCACTCGCTTGTGCCATGCGGCAAGATCGTCCTTGCGAGGACGGTTTTCTTTGCCGGCAACCCAAGTCCGATTGCGAATTCGTTTCGCCTCCTGTTTCAACACTTCCGGTTGGCGCGGCAACGAAGTGGTATGAACGACGGCTGCGTACTGGCCCGCTTTGCGCGATAGTCCGGCCAGCGCGTCGGCGCGTGTTTGAACATCGAATCGATCATCGGAAGCGATGTCGGCCAACAGATCGGTGGCGGTGTCGTCGCCACGGGCACCAAGCAGGGCGACAACTTCTTTGGCAAAAGAGCGATCGCGCTGGCGGTCAAGCCATCGGCTCAGCACTTGGTTGCTGGGCGATTTCGATTCGGCAGGGATTCGACGTATCGCCAACCCGCGCAGTTTTTGCGGTCGGTCAGCGTTGCCGGCGAATTCGACCAGCAGCTTTTCGATCGCCGGGTCACGTTTCTTTCCCGACGCCGAACCAGTTTCCAGGTAGGCGATCGACGCGATGACGGCCGAAAACAGTCGGGGTGATAGGTTGTCGCGATCCAACAGTGCTCTGATCGCACCAAGGTGTTGCTTGCTGCCTCGTTCGGTTGCCCAGCGCAGCGCCGTGATCACTGTCGCCTCAGATGTGTCCTGCATGCCCCAGTCGATCCAAGAGTTTCGCTGAGCCTCCGAGACGCCCGGTGGATCGGATAGTTCCCGCCATCTCCACGCAGCCAGCAGGCCAGTACGTTGTCGAGGAGACGTTGCCTGGGAGCGATCGACCGATTCCAGTTGATTGAAATGATGCAAGCCGGCGGCTGCCGCTTGACGGATGTAGGGATCGTCGACGCCCAGCGCTCGCAATCGTTGATCGGCCGTCACGTCGGAACCAAGCTGCAAACGCGACGCTTCAAGTTCCGCTGGTGTCCGCTCCGGCACTTTTGACTTGTCTTTGGTTGCATCAGGATTGCGGTACAGCTTCCAAAGCCGACCCTTGCCGTGAACCGGGTAGCTACGATCGACCCAATCGGTCACGTAAATGGAATCGTTGCCGGCGACCGCCATTCCGACTGGCCGAAAACTGGCACCACCTTGCACCACCACCTCCGACTTGGTTCTCCAGGAAGCTCCCTGGGGTTGCAGCGTATGCCGTTCGATGCGGTTGTCGCCCCAGCTGGTCACCCACAGATGTTGATCAAGGATGGCGACGGCGCAAGCAGCTTCTCCCGTCGCCCCCGCCATCGGCAAGGTTGCCGGCAATTCGCCATTCCAGCATTGCAACGGATGAATGCCCGCGCGTCCAAATCGAAATTGAAATCCAAAATCACCGCCCGAGGCGACGTGCATCAATCGGTTGGGGGGCATCGCATCGGGATCGTTGCCGACGGACCAAAGACGCTTTGAAGAATCAACGCAGATGCCGAACGGATTCCAGAACCCGGTTGCGATTCGCTGCAGGCGGCTGCCGTCGGCGCGACAGCGAAAGATGTTGCCTCCTTCGCCGCCGCCAACTTGCTTCGATCCGTCGGTTCCGATCAGCTCGTACGGCTCGCCAAAATTTTCTCCCTGTCCGACATACAACCAACCGTCGTCCCTGAAGGTCAGTCCCCCCAAGCCATTGTGTGGATAAGTCGCCGTTGTTTTGTGCGTCAGCAAAACCTGTTGTTGATCGGCGACGTCGTCTCCGTCGGTATCTCTGATTCGCACCACCTGGCTGCGGCTGGCAAGCGCGAACGAACCGTCGCCAAGGTTGGCGATATTCATCGTTGCCTGACCACCTTCGTAGAACAGTCGTTTCCGATCGACCGTGCCGTCACCGTCGGTGTCGTCAAACAGGTAAACGCGATCTGTTTTTGGCCCGTCGTAATCATCGGGAGGAAAATGGGTGTGACACTCAATCACCAGCAACCGCCCTGAATCGTCGAGACAACATCCGGTCGGCGTCACCAATTCCGGCTCGGCGGTCACCCTTTCGATTTTCCAATCGTCGTCCAATGAAAGCGGCGGCTGGACGGCCGTCACGGTCACTGCGGCGATAAAAAAAGAAAGAATCGCGATGAGATGGAAAGCGATAGGTCGAGTCGTAGAACTCAGCAGGAGCGGCATGACTGTTTTCTTTGGTCGAAGGAGACCCGGCACGGCAATCAATAGTTGGGATTGGAGTCCCCAACGGCGGCAGCGTCGACGTCGATCGGCGACAATCCTAATCGCTGGCGACCGGCATCGAGCATTTCTTTGGTACGGCTGGCGCCGCAACGGGTCACACCGAGAGTCCGAACGGCCAGCAGCGCATCCAGATCACGGACTCCACCCGCCGCTTTGACCTGCACGTTGGGCCCTGAATGAGCCCTCATCAAGCGAAGATCGTCGTGCGTTGCGCCGCCGGTACCGTACCCGGTCGACGTCTTGACCCAATCGGCGCCAAGCTCAGTGCAAATTTCACAGAGACGAATTTTTTGCTGGTCGTTCAGATAACAGTTCTCAAAAATGACCTTCACCTTCTGGCTGGCACGATGGGCGACGTCGATTACCGCCGCAACGTCGTCGCTGACGTATTGCCAATCGCCGCTTAGCACCGCCGAGATATTGACGACCATGTCAAGTTCCTGGCAACCATCCGCGATCGCTTGTTCCGCTTCGGCCCGTTTGATCGCCGTGGTATGCCCACCATGCGGAAAACCGATCGTCGTGGAAGCCTTGACATCGCTACCGCGGAGCATCTGGGCACATCGTTTCATTTGATAAGGCATGATGCAGACACTGGCGACGTCGTAAGCCAGCGCCAGCTGCACTCCCGCGTCCAACTCCTGGATCGTCATCGTCGGGTTGAGCAACGAGTGGTCGATCATTTTCGCGATGTCTTCGTAGCTGAATTCAGCCATCAGCGGATTCCTTGTTGGTTGTCATTCGTGGCGGTCGCCGACGCCGTTGCTATTTTTGTCGGTCACGCCGGAAAATGGATTGCGAAGCACCGCTTCCCAGGCGATCTTGCGGAACACTCGATCGAGATCGGCACTGGGGTATTCTTCGCCCGCCGACACATCGCCAGAAATGAGCTCCGGAGAGCGTCCGTACAGCGTGGCGTAAAAGACGTATCCTTCCAACCTGCCCAAGCCGGGGCCCAGATGACCCAGACGGTCACGCCACAGCGAGCGTTCTTTCTTGCCGACCACCTTGTGAATTCCTTCGACTCCCGGCAAACGATCACGATGGTAATATTGCACCGCCAACACCATCGCGTCGCTGGTCGGCATGACAAACACTTTGTCGGGATAGTCTTTGTTGAGCGATCGGATCAGTGTCGAATAGGTCTTGTACTTCTCTCGACCCATCTGCTCGAAGACTTCCATCGTCAATTCCTCTTCGGACGCCGGAATCTCTTTCAGCTGTTCCAGCTGCGGCCAGGCATCCGACAGATAGAATTTCATCTCTGGGTTGTATTTCAAACAGAAGTCGATCCAACAGGCGTAGTACGCCGGGCGATCATGATAGTACGGACCCCACATCATGGCGTCCCACTGGGAATTCGCGATCGAGGCCAGCAGTCTGGGAAGAGGTTTGCCGTCAAACTGAAAGATGCCGTTTTCTTGTTCCCATTTGTACCGCGCGCTGCCGGTGATGCCGCCGCCAGTGTGCGTCAGCAAGGGCGGTTGTTTTAGCCCCGCTGCTGCGGTGATTTTCGGAAAGCTTTTGAAACCGGGCGCCATGAAACTGTGACCGGTGCCAACGATTCGAAGCGAACCGTCATCCGGTTTCGGATAGCGAATGATCGGTTGTCGGTTGCCGCGCGCGACGCCGGCGTAGAGGTCCGCGATCTCTTCGGGCGATTTGTAGCAAACCGCGTGGTCCGGAAACCGCTGGGCCTGCCAACCAGGATCGACGTTGAATTCCCGCGGGACGCCTCGCCCGCCGCCCGTGTTTTTTGTGCCTTGTTGAAGCTTTCGCCGGTAACGGCTTGCTTCTTCCAAAGTCAACTTGCCGTCGCGGTCGGCATCCGCATCGGGAAATCGCTGCAACCATCGATCCAGCTGCTGCTGAGAGTATTGCCCTTGCGATACACCTGCCGGCGCCAGGATCAACAACAGTGAAAACAAAGTTATTTTGACTTTCATCGCGATTCTCAGCAGGGAAAAGGGGAAATCGAACGACTTCAGATCATACCTCAGCCGGTGCGAAGAAATGTAGACATGGTGCTGAAGAGTCAATGAAAATGTGCCGTGAAGGAAATCCATACTCCTATTCGTGCTCAGGCCGAAGGCCGGTACTCGCATGTACTCACGTGTTCATTTGCACGATTTTCGAGCACGAGCACCGCTTCGCTGAGCACGAGCACGAGCACGAGTACGAGCAAAAGCTGCGGGGCCTGATCTGCGAAATCGAGGATAGAATCAGGAGACGACCATTGGTTGGTTGCCTGCGGTGGAGATCTTTTTTGCGATGACCGTTTTTAAACTTGGTGACGTCGAGCCGTTCATTCACCCCACTTGCTACCTCGCTTTCTCGGCAGCCGTAATCGGGAACGTGGTGTTGGCTCGCGATGGGAGTGTCTGGTTCGGCGCGGTGTTGCGAGGAGACAACGAGAGAATTCTCATCGGCGAGCGGAGTAACGTACAAGACGGCGCGGTACTGCACACCGATCCTGGTTTTCCACTGACCGTAGGATCGGGGGTAACGGTCGGTCACCAGGCGACGCTGCACGGATGTACGATCGGTGATGATTCGCTGGTCGGAATGCAGGCAGTCGTGCTCAATGGTGCCACGATCGGGCGCCACTGCGTGATTGGCGCAGGGGCCGTCGTCACCGAGGGAAAGGAGTTTGCTGACCGCTCCCTGATCGTTGGCTGCCCAGCTCGGTCAATCGCCACCGTTTCGGAAGAACAGATTGAAATGATCGAGCGAGCTGCGGAAAGTTACTTGCAGCGAAGCCAACGTTATCGAAGTGAACTCACGCCGATTGACTCGCGTAGGCCGGACCAAGGTCGCAAAACCATGCCGTAACTGCGCGGGGCCGGTTTGTACTTGCACGCAGTGTGCACAACGAAAAAGCTTCCCACAAGCGACCGAAGTTCCGGCACTGCAAGGGTCTGCTTGTTACGGCCTGCGATGATCCTGGCTACGCGAATGCGCTTGCGACTTCGGAGAAGTCGCCGACTGTTAGTCACGATCAGCCGGCGCGTTTGCCGCTTCCGGCTTGCAGTAGCGATCGAGCCAATCAAAGAAGACTCGCCCCCAAAGGACTCCGTTTTGAGGCTGCAGGACCCAGTGGCCTTCATTGGGGAAATACAGGAATCGACTCGGTACTCCCTGCACTTGCGCGGCGGTGAACGCTTCCATTCCTTGAGTGACCGGAACCCGGAAGTCCTTTTCACCGTGAATGACCAACAGTGGCGTTTTCCAATTTCCAACGAACGTGTGTGGCGAAAACTCTCGGTACTGTTTCGCGATCGGTTCGCTTTTCCAGTAGGGTCCGCCAAGGTCCCAATTCACGAAGAACAACTCCTCGGTGGAACCGTACATCGATTCCAAGTTGAACACGCCGCAGTGGGAGATCATCGAACAAAATCGACTTTCCGCATTTCCCATCAGCCAATAAACGGTGTAGCCGCCGAAGCTGGCGCCGATCGCGGCGACTCGGCTGCGGTCGATCGTCGGGTCGGCGATCATTGCGTCGGTCGATGCCAGGATATCTTGCATCGCCTGGCCGCCCCAGTCGCCGCTGATCTGATCGTTCCAAGCACGACCAAATCCCGGCATGCCGCGGCGGTTGACTGCCAACACGACGTAACCGCGAGAGGCCATCATGTGGAAATTCCAACGGTAGGAAAACCATTGTCCAATCTGTCCCTGCGGACCGCCTTGACAATAAGTCAGCATCGGCCATTGCTTGTCCTGGTCGGCATCGTAGTCGGGCGGAAGAATCACCCAGTTGTGAATACGTTTGCCGTCGGTGGCGGTGAAGAAACGTTCTTCGATTCGCGGCAGTTCCAGCGACTGGTAGATCTCGCCGTTGACATCGGTAACCGTGACCAGCCGATTCGACTGGGTATCGATGACCGCCAATTCCGTCGGCCGTAGCATGCTTTGTTGGCGGACCAGAACGAGACTGGAGTCGGGAATTGCCGCCACGACGGAAAAGTTAAAGCGGCCGCTGGAAACCTGCTGTAACTGCGCGTCCGCGGCATCCACACGAAAAACCTGGGTCGTGCCCTGTGTTTCACTGTGGAAAAAAAGTGAACCGCTGTCGGGACTCCAAGTGGCATGATGCGCTGTTTGGTCCAGGCCATCGGTGAGGTCAGAGATTTCCCCGTTGCCGCGGTTGTACAACATCACTCGGTTCCGATCCGATTCAAAACCTGCTCGCTTCATGGAATGAAACGCAATCGTTTGTCCGTCGGGTGAATAGGCCGGTTCCATGTCGTAGCCCGGCATTCCCGGAGTGATATTTTTCAGCGGTCCCCCGTCGGTGCTGACCAGATAGATTCCGCTATCGGTACTTTCCGCCGGGTGATTGACCAGTTTCAAAGTGAGCGCGATCTCCTTGCCGTCGGGGGAAAACGCGAACTGCTCGCTGCCGCCAAAGGGAGGCAACGGGCAATCGGCTTTCAGCGTCGACATCAAATCGACTGGCTCGGACGGCTTGCCTGTATGGTCAATTTTGACAACGTGCAGGTGACTGTAGGCGTAGTCATGCCAGGCGTTCCAGTGCCGATACATCAGCGCGTCAATGATTCGCGCATCGGCCTTGGGAAGGTCTTCGTAGATCTCGGTGACCTTGGCGTCCATTTTGACGTCGACGGTGAAGGCGATCGCATCGCCGGAGGGCGCGGCACGCAAGTTCCCAATGCCCTCGGCAACCGAAGTCAGCTGGATTGGTTCTCCTCCGGCCGGATCGAGCATCCACGCTTGCGGTTTTTCGTCCTCGCCTTCCTCTTTGTCCGAATCGCTCGCTTCCGAGTCTTCTGCGTCCTTCGGATCATCCGGCGTTTTCGCGGGTGCGATGTAAACGAGTTTTGTGCCCGACCAATGCGGCAACCAGCTGAGTGAGCCGAGTCCTTTGACATCCTCCAACAACGCTTTGGCCTGCGGCGCGGCAAGCGTCGTGTCAAACGCCGCCGATTTTCGGTCCGACTTGAACAGGTCGGCATCCAGGGATTGAAGCATCAAGCTGGTGGTGCCCTTGTTTTCCTTCAAGTCATAGCGAGTCACCAGGTACGCCAACTCCGTTCCATCCGGAGAGACAGCCGCATCCCCGATCCGAACAAGATCCCAGAGTTTTTCGGGGGTCAGCCGATCGCCAAACGCAGCATTGCAGGTGGCGAGCGCGACAAGAACGATCAACAGGTTTCTCAAACGGTGCATGACAGGGTCTCTCTTTCGTAGGCCAGGTAGGGTCTGACCGACGGGAACTAACGAGCCTACGTGGAACTACCAATCTTGGCGACTTTCGGCGAACATCCACAACCGCTTCCACAAGTTGTCTGCTGCAATTTCTTTTCGATTTCCAACGACGTGGGCGTGACGGCCAATCCGCCCAAAGCCGTACAACGATGCTCGCGAGGCATTCGCTGGGAGACCGATTTTGCCGCGGCGATCGTTTCGTCAAGGGGGATCACTGCATCAAACCCGGCCAACGCCATGTTGGCGCAAGATAGCGCGTTGCTGGCAGCCATGACATTTTTTCCCAGGCAGGGCACTTCGACTCGATTGGCGACCGGATCGCAAATCAAACCGAGCATGTTTTGCAGAGCCATCGACGATGCCGCGACCGATTGCCTTAGCGAGCCGCCGGAAAAGGTCACCATCGCCGCGGCTGCCATCGCCGACGCCGATCCACCCTCGGCCTGGCATCCGCCCACCTCGGCAGCAAAACTCCAATCCGTCGCGATGAACACGCCGACCATGCCCGCCGCCAACATTCCTTTGGCGATCTCTTCATCGTCAAGCTTCAGCGAATCGCCAACTGCCAGGCAGGTTGCCGGTAGCGCCGCGCAAGCACCCGCGGTCGGCGCGGCAACGATCACTCCCATCGAACTCTTCACTTCCATCAGCGCCGTGGTGAACAGGACGATTCGGTTGAGCACTCCGCCGTCAAGCAGCCTGGAGTCATCCATCGCCTTTTGGAAACCACCCGACTGGAACCCCAGAATACGATCGGCATACTCGGTTCCTTTCAATCCGGCATCGATGCTGCGGCGCAGGATACGGACAATGTCAGCCATCTTTTCGATGACTTGTGATTCACTAAGTCCACCGCGATAGCCTTCATAGTCGCACGCCAATTTCCAAAGCGGCGTGTTTCGATCCTGGTCGTAAGCCAGCATTTCATTGCAACTGCGAAACGGCACTGCCAGATCGCGGCGGGAACGAATCGGCAAAACAGGTTTCAAATGCCGTACCGTCGTGGCTTGATCGATCGGCAACGTCCCGCTGAGTTCGCCGGCGGTGACCGGCCGGCCCGAACGAATTTCGACCAGTTGCCTGCTGCCATCGGAGTGAACAAGAACGTCATCGGCCGCCAACGCGTCGCGCACCGAATCGGTTTCCAGTGCGACAGGCGAGTCAAACCAGATCAGTGTTTCGTCGTAATCACCTCCGATCGACAGATCAACGGAATCGAGTTGGATCAACTCGAACATTCCTCCGCCGGTGGAAATGGCAATCAGGTGATGCTTCCGATCGCCTCCGGTGAGCGTCAACCGGTAAGTATTGGGATGGGGGTCGCCGATATCGACGTATTGAAACTCGAGGGCGATTCCGGCTTCTTCCAAATGGCGGTCAGATTGCGGCAACCGATCATCATCGGCGTCCCAGCCCAAAAGACCGCCAAACAGGCCCATGTCCGATCCCTGGCTGGTATGAGTGGCTGGAAGAGAACCGCCTTGGTCAAATTCCACCAGAACCGAATCGATGTTGCCGTCCATCAAGTCACGAGCAACTCGGCCAATTCGCAGTGCCGCAGCGCAATGGGAACTCGACGCACCCCGCATCACCGGGCCGATCACATCGTTAAAGATACTGACAATCATAAAAAGAAGTTTAGCAGCTTTCACGCGACCTCGTAGGCCGACTGTCGGCCAGTTCTCCGAACTGGCTACGCGGAGCGACTTCGGAGAAGTCGCCGACGACTTTGCCGACTTGGGACAAGTCGGCCTACAGGAAGATCAACGTGTCCAGCCGAGCCACTTATTCATTGCTCCGGCGACCAGGGGCGTGAGCCTTGTGCGGTTGAATTGATCGCCCAACTTGCGAATCGCTTCGGCTTGCGTCGGATAAGGATGGATCGTTGAGCCGATTTTTTTGAGTCCCAGCCGATTCTTGATGGCCAGTGTCAACTCGCCGATCATGTCGCCGGCGTTGGTGGCAACGACGGTCGCCCCAACCATTTTGTCGGTCCCTTTTTTGACGTGAACTCGGACGAAGCCATCCGTTTCCCCTTCCAAGATGGCACGATCGACTTCGGCCAACGGTTGGGTGTAGGTATCGATCGCAATCCCTTGTTCCACCGCATCGGCTGGTCGCAATCCAACGTGGGCCAGTTCGGGCGAGGTGTAGGTTGCCCAAGGCACCGTCAATCGGCTCGCTTTGCCCCGTCCCATGAACAATGCGTTGCCGATGACAATGCGAGCCATGAAATCGGCGGCGTGAGTGAACTTGTATTTCGATGCAACATCGCCGGCGGCGTAGACATTGGGGTTGGTGGTTTGCAGCCGATCGTTGACTTCGATTCCCTGTCGCTTGTCAAACTGAACTCCAGCCTCCTCCAGTCCCATCGCGTCGACATTGGGAGTGCGTCCGATGCCCACCAACACTTCGTCTCCGACCACTTCTGTTTCCGTTCCTTGTTTTTCGATCACAACGACCTTTTCGTCATCGCGTCGCAGCATTCTCTTGACGGTCGCTCCCAGCAAAAACTTCACCCCATCCTTTTCCAACGCTCGCTGCACCACCACCGCGGCTTCGGCATCTTCCCGAGGCAAAATGTGGTCCGCCTTTTCGATTTGCGTCACTTCGGAACCGAACCTGGCAAAACTCTGGGCCATTTCCGTTCCGATGGGTCCGCCTCCGATCACCACCAGCCGGCGCGGAAGCTGGGTGAGTGAAAAAACGGATTCGTTCGTCAGCGGATCAACCTCCTGCAGGCCGGCAATGGGAAGGGCTGCTGCGCGAGCACCGGTCGCCACGACCGCTTTTTTGAACTTCAGTGTTTTTTCGGCGACCTGAACCGTTTCGCGGTCCAGAAAATTTCCGCTGCCAAGAAACACATCGACACCGGCATCGCGAAATCGAGCTGCCGAATCATGGTGACTGATGCCGGAACGCAACCGACGCATTCGCTCCATCAATCTCGGAAAATCGACCATCGTTCCCGGTGGAACATCGACACCAAACTCCGACGCGTCTCGCACGGTTGCCGCGATTCGGGCGGCGCTGATCAGAGCCTTCGACGGAACGCAGCCGACGTTCAAACAGTCGCCGCCCAACAGTTCGCGTTCGATCAGGGCAACTTTGGCACCCAGTCCCGCTGCACCCATGGCGGAAACGAGGCCCGCCGTGCCGCCTCCGATCACGACCAAGTTGTAGCGTCCCGATGGTTCGGGATTGACCCAGTCGGGTGGATGAACGTTGGATTCCAGTTTTTGGTTGTGAGCGTCGTACGGCTGGAGCTGTATCAAGGGAAGCATCGGGCGACCGCGGGGGGTGGAAAGGGGGATTCGGTGACGGATCGTTAAGGATTTGTTTGGAAATAGCTTTGTCAATTGACAACACTCTCCCTCCGGGCCCTCCGGGAGAGTCGGGCGAGTCGGGCTCTCGAGCCCGGAGAGGGTTCGTACACCATGTCCTCCCCGGCCGCTACCGCGTCCGACCCTCCCAGAGGGCCCAGAGGGAGGGTGATTTTGCGAGTGGTGTCATTCAACAACGAAGTGATTTCCGAACAATTCCTAAGTAAGCTAAGTGGTGGTTTGTCCGCGAGAAACGGCCACTCGGTTCATGACTTTTTTGATCAATAGCGGAAAGACACCCAACAAACCGAAAGCGACCAATAGCTGTGTCAGTTGCATGGGCGAAAAGACGGCCGCAGCCCCCTGTTCGGCCAACACCGTCAAGTTGGGAACGCGTGAACCGGCATAAACATAGACCATGGTGCCGGGCAACATTCCCACCTGGCTGACCCACCAGAACGTGCTCACCCTAAGCGGTGTCAGCCCCATCACCAGGTTGATCACAAAGAAGGGTACGGCGGGAATCAACCGCAGAGTAAACAGATAAAAACCGCCCTCCTTTTCTAACTGCTCGTTGAACGCAATCAGTCGGTCACCAAATCTTGCCTGCACACTGTCGCGAAGCAAATACCGGCTCATCAAAAACGCCAACGTCGCGCCGGCGGTCGATGCAAAGCTGACCAGCAACACACTTCGCCAGAATCCAAAATACCAACCGTAAACCAACGTCAAAGCGGCTGCCCCCGGTAACGAGAGACCTGTCACCGCGACATAGACGGCAAACGCAATTCCGTAAACCAAGTAGGGATTGCCGGCTTGAAATTCTCGCAGTTGCGATTCTTTTTGCGCCAAGCTCTCCAGGGAAAGAAGGTGGCCGAACTGGAAGAACAAGAATCCACCCAAAGCCAGCAGCGCTACCAGCGCAACTGGCTTTCCCCAGTGGCCGGAACCAGGTGGGGCGCCGCCATCGTCGACCGACGACGAATCACTCTCGGCTGGCCGGTAAGGGTCGGGATCAGGCATGTTGGACTTCCAGGAAGATTCGAACGTTCGTCTGAGGTTGAATGCCCAGCAATCGATTTGGCCCACCAACAGTCGGACACTTCTCCGCTTCTGGCTACGCGATGCGATTTCGGAGAAATCGCCGACGGCCGGCGGGAACGGCCGTGGAAAGATCATCCTATCGACGGAGTCGTTGTTCGATCAGACTACCAGTGATCCAAAATCGAAAATGTCCAGTTTCTCACCGATTGCTCTCGTAGTCGTGGCGGTGTCGACAGCTTCCGCGTCCGCCGTTGCCGGTTCTCCCGTCTATGTCGGAACCAAGTCATCTAAACGGGTTTCGACGGACGACATCGAACATTCCGCTTGGGATCGCCTTTTGAAGACCTACGTCGACTCCGACGGCATGGTCAACTACCAGGCCTGGAAAGCGAATCGATCCGACATTCAAAAGCTGGATCGTTACCTCGCAGAACTTTCCAGCGCTGGGCGGACGGCCGCCGCCTCGCACCAATCCAAGTTGGCTTTTTGGATCAACGCGTACAACGCGGTGACGATTCGCGGCATCCTTCGCGAATACCCCACCACCAGCATTCGCAATCACACCGCCCGGCTGTTTGGATACAACATCTGGAACGACCTAAAACTCTACGTCGGCGGCGCCCCCTATTCCCTTCGGCAGATCGAACATGAGATCCTGCGCAGGATGTCCGAACCGCGGATTCACTTTGCGATCGTATGCGCCTCGATCAGTTGTCCGCGTCTGCTGGGCGAAGCCTATGTTGCCGATCGGATTGAAAAACAGCTGGCCGCCAACACGAAAGATTTCTTCACCAGAAGCCGGAACTTTCGCTACGACAAAGCAAACAAGCGGTTCTATCTCTCCTCGATCCTGAAGTGGTTTGACGACGATTTTGGAGCCGACCAGGCGAGCCAGTTGCGTCGAATCGCCCCCTGGCTCCCCTCCGCGGAGGCCACCGCCGCCGCGCGGCGTGGCACGGTCGCCGTCTCCTACCTGGACTACGACTGGGGTCTGAACAAGCAATGACGCCGATATCCTGCCGGCAACCCATTTGTGGCTCCGCGGTGGAAGATTCCCGCAAATGACCGCAGACATCGGCGGGGGCCTGCGCTAAACTATGTAGCGTACAGACGGATCTCTTCGCGATCGGCTGATCGGATTGGCCACGATCGCGAAATCCTTCCCCAATTCCCTTTGCAATACGGCATGATTGCTTGCTCCTTGGCGCCTGGTCTCTCGCTCTTCTGGAAAATCGCGGCAGCGGCAGTTTTGGCGGTGATACCTGTTCGCGTCACCACCAGCTCCGGTGAAACCATCGAAGCGAAGCTGCAAGGTTTGACCGAAACGACGCTGCTGTTGGACGGCGAGTCTGAAATTCACTTTGACGACGTTGTCTCTTTGCAGCAAATCGATTTCGCGGAAAAAACTCCTCCCACGTTCGGCCTCGTCACGTTGTTGGGAGGATCCAAGATCACGGTTCAAGATTTGTCGTTTTCCGACGACACATTGGTGTTGGAACCGAGGCGGCAAAAGCCACTTCGGGTCAACGCCAAGGAGGTCAAGGCGATTCGGTTTCGTCCCTCGTCTCCCAGCACCGATCCTCAGTGGCTTGGTTTGTTGGAACAAGAAGGCCGAGGAGACGTGTTGGCGATCCGCCGCGACGGCAATCGAATGGATCCCTATCGAGGTGTCATTCGATCGATTGGTGACAACAAAGTTGGCTTTGATTTAGACGAAGATACGATCGGCGCGCCGATCGAAAAATTGGAAGGAGTGATCTTCGGCAGCAGCCGCAGGGTCAATGAAAGTGCCAAGATCAAAGTCACCGACGTTTACGGATCGGTCTGGTTTGCCTCCAAAGTTCTGCCGGCAAAATCGGGTCCGCTGAAATTGCAGCTTAGCGGCCCCATCGTTCACGAAATACCGTTGCAGCAGATTGAATCGATTCAGTGGACCAGCGGCGTACAAGCTCTGGCACCGACCGAGTTGGCCGATCGATCGTACCAACCTTTTTTTGACACCAAGTTGGATCCGGAGTTTTTGGGCGAGTGGTTCGGCCCGGTCGCTGACGGGGAATCGGATTTATTGCTGCAGGGAGAAAGTTGGGTCGAGTATCGTGTGGAACCAGGTTTTACAAAACTTGCCGGATCCGTTCGCCGTGATCCGTCGGTCCAAAAGGCGGGGAATGTGACTGTTCGTATCCTGGTCGACGGCCAGGTGCGGTGGGAGGAGCCGGTCGAAGGAGCTGACCCGCTGGGTTTCGATCTAGCGATCAACGGCGGAAGAAGGATCAGGATTGAAGTTGATAGTGGAGAAGACGGCGATCTTGGCGACACCATCCGGATCACTCGACCGCGGCTGATGAAATGATGGACGACCGATTTCGATGTTTCTTTGCCGCAATGATAGCGGGAATGTTTGCCGTCGCAGGCATCCCGTTTCGCGCTTCGGCCGATCGTCCCCTGGCGATCGATCCGATCCTTTTGAAGGCCGAAGAGGAGCGGATTGCCGCCATCGCCCGCGCCATGCCTTCGGCGGTCAGCGTGTTTGTACCGGGCGGCGCCGGCGGCGGCAGTGGCGTGTTGATCTCTCCCGACGGTTACGCCCTGACCAATTTTCACGTCACCAGCCCGGCCGGTTCTTACATGCGTTGCGGCCTGAGTGACGGAAACATTTACGACGCCGTGATCGTGGGGATCGATCCGGTTGGCGACTTGGCCATGATTCGTCTGTTGGGACGAGACGACTTTCCGTTCGCTCAGCTTGCCGACAGTCGCCAGGCGAAAGCGGGTGATTGGTGCATGGTGATCGGAAATCCTTTTCTGCTCGCCTCGAACCTTCAGCCAACGGTCACCTGGGGAATCCTCAGCGGCGTGGGGAGATATCAATACCCGTCCGGCACTCTGCTGGAATATGCCGATTGCCTGCAGACCGACGCCTCGATCAATCCGGGCAACTCCGGCGGACCGATTTATGATGCCGGCGGCAACCTGTTGGGCGTGGTCGGACGAGCGTCGTTTGAGAAACGTGGTCGAGTGAATGTGGGTGTTGGCTACGCGATTTCGATTCACCAGGCAAAGAACTTTTTGGGTTACTTGCGGAGCGGTCGGATCGTGGACCATGCAACGTTAGGTGCGACCGTGGCGACCGATCCCGACGGCAGTGCTCGCGTCACCAATATCTTGGAAAACAGTGACGCTTTTCGGCGCGGCTTGAGATATTCCGACGAAGTGTTGGAAGTGGACGGACGCGTGGTACAGACAGCCAACGATCTGCAAAACATCGTGGCCACCTTGCCCAGTGGTTGGCGAGTGAAAATGTCGTTTCGGCACGAAGGCGAAACGATCGACACGCTGGTACGAATGATGAGCGTGCATGGTGAAGACGAACTGCTGAAGAAAATGGCCGGAGCGCTACCACCCCCACCGCCACGCCAGCAAATTCCCAAACCTCAAGAGGACAGTGCACCGTCAGAAAAAGAGCAAAAAGAAGACAAGGATTCCGATGACCAAAAGGATCGGAACCGAAAGAAATTACCGCTCCCACTGCGGCAGGCAAAGCCAGCGGCAAAACATCCCCAAGCGGTCGCGGACTTGTTGAAAGAGCGTAAAGGTTACGCCAACTATCATTTCAACCTGGTCCAGCAGGAATCGTTCATCGAATCTTTGCGTGATCAGTTCCCAGCAGGTGCTGACGGTGACCAACATGCTTGGATCATCGAGGGCGAGACCGAAGGCGATAACCCGCAGCCCGTTTCCATCCGAGTCGGACCGACGAAGAAGGCGATGCTGCTGGGCGAGATCGTGATGGAGGCGGAGACGAAGGCCGAGTTGTATGACCTGGTGGCGACACGGTCCGAGTCAGGGATCTTGCCCGCGCTGGATGCCTGGCGAAGGATGATCTCCAACGGCCCCCAGCAGTTTGGCGACAGTTATTACCTGGGCACGATGCCGCTGGGTGGCAAGCGGCCGCTGCGACATTGCATGGTCGGCAACGACGGCGAAATGGAAGTGCGTTGGCTGAGCCACCCGCAATCACGTTTGGTCGAGGCGATTGAGGTCTTTGCCGATCGAGACGATGATCCGGCCGAGTTGTGGCTGAGTCGTCAGTCGAACGACGCCGATTCGCCGCCTGATGTGCTTGACCTTCGATACGGCGTCGAATCGATCATGCGAATCCGCGTGAAGTCCTGGAAGCGAGTGCTCGAATCGGAATTGGACGCGGAATCAGAGGTGGCGCCGTGATCACGATCATGCAGCAAGCAAGCGGAGTGGTTCGGGAACGTCGGTGTTGGCAACGAGCGAGGATTGGCCGAGCGCCGGCGGTGATGGTTTTCTTTGCCGCGTTTGCCTGCCTGAATCTTTGCCGGACCGATTCGTTGTTGGCGCAACCGCCCGTGGATCAACTTGCCCGTCATGCACAACAACGCGTGGTCAAGATTTACGGCGCCGGTGGGCTGTCGGGATTGGAAGCTTATCAGAGCGGATTTTTGGTGTCGCCCGACGGGCACGTCGCAACCGCTTGGAGCTACGTGTTGGATGTCGATCCGATCGTGGTGCTGGACGATGGCAGAAGATTCGAGTCGAAAATCGTTGGGTTCGAACCGTCGTTGGAGTTGGCTGTTCTGAAGATGGACGGCGCGTCGGGGCTGCCGTTTTTTCGAGTCGAGGAAGAATTGAAGGTGCAATGGGGCGATGCGATTCTAGCGGTCAGCAACTTGTTCGGAATCGCGACTGGGAAAGAACCGGCCAGCGTGATGCAGGGTTCGGTGGCGTCGATCACGCAATTGGACGCGCGTCGCGGCACTTTCAAAACTCCCTATCGCGGCAAGGTTTTGTTGCTGGACCTGATCGCCAATAACCCAGGTGCGGCTGGCGGTGCGCTGATCAATGCCGATGGCAAGCTGGTCGGGATGTTGGGGAAGGAGCTTCGCGATTCGGCAACCGGTGTTTGGTTGAACTACGCCGTTCCCACCTCGGTGCTTCGATCGGCAATCGGAGACATCATTGCGGGACGAAAAACGACTGCCGCTGTGGACGACACGCCGATGTTGCCGCGAAGTCAGTCGCACAACCCGGGCACGTTGGGTTTGGTTTTGATTCCGGATGTCTTGGAAACGACTCCCGCTTACGTGGACCGCGTGACCGCCGACAGCGCCGCAGCCCTTGCCGAGCTGCGGCCGGACGACTTGATCCTGCTGGTCGGTGGGCGGCGTGTGGAAAGTCAACGGTCGCTTCGCGCGATTTTGCGAACGATCGACCGCCGTGATGTGGTGGAACTGACGGTCCAAAGGGGCACCGAGATCTTGCCGCTGGTGTTACAACCGTAACGAGTGGATTGTGGCGATGTCCTCCAGCTCGTATTGGAAGCCGACCGTTTTCGAAAGTTCATTCGATGCGTGAAATTGTTTTACTGCGTTTGGGACTGGCCCTGCTGTTCATCGGTCTCTTGGCACCCGTAGCCGGCGCCGATGATGCACAGTATCGAGCGGCGATGGCGACTGCCGTTCGTGCCGCGGCGCAGCGCGTGCTGCCGTCGGTGGTGACGGTCGAAATCATCGGAGCCGTCGGCAGCGGTGGCGGCGAAGTCGAACGGGACGCGCCGACTTCCGGAGTGATCGTTGACCAGGAAGGTTACATCGTCGCCTCCAGCATCGTCGTGCGAAGGCCCTCGGCCAGCATTCTGGTGGTCTTGCCCGACGGAACCAGGCAGGCGGCAAAGGTGGTCGCTCGCGATCATCATCGTGATCTGGTGTTGTTGAAAATCGATACCGAAAAGAAGCTTCAACCGATCACGTTTCCGACCGAGACCGACTTGCGAATTGGCCGAACCACGATTGCCGTGGGGCGGTACGGTGCCGATGGGGCGCCGATTGTCAGCAGTGGCGTGTTGAGTGCGGTTGACCGGTTGGACGGGATTGCCCTGCAGACCGATGCCCGCGTTTCGCCCGCGTTTTACGGTGGCCCGCTGATCGATCTGGGCGGCGATTTTCTGGGGGTTTTGATTCCGGCGGTGGCCGAAGGAGGGGCGCCCGACGCGACCAGTTGGTACGACTCCGGAATCGCCTTTGCCGTTCCCACCGACGTGTTGCAACGCAAGCTCGATCGATTGCGAAAGGGTCAGGACATCAAGAAAGGTTTGATCGGCATCGTTTCCAAATCGAAGGATCCCTACGCAGCCGAAACGGAAATTGCCGCCGTCCGTACTCGTTCTCCCGCCGAGGCTGCCGGAATCAAAGCGGGTGATCGAGTGGTCGCGGTGGACGGAAAGCCGGTTCGCCGGCATCAGGAGATTCGGCAAGTTTTGGGTCGTTTCGATGCGGGCGAAGTGATCCGAATCGAACTCCAACGTGACGGAAAAGAACTGGAGGTTGAAGTCACGTTGGCCGAGTCGATACCGCCGCTGCAGCCACAACAGCTTGGCGTGATCGCGCGCCAGCAGGAGAGTGAGGACGATGATGACGAATCGGCTGTCGTGGTCGACGAAGTGTTGCCGGGGTCGCCAGCGGGATCGCAGTTGCAACGTGGCGATGTGATTTTGCGAATCGGCGAAACCAACATCTCCGACGCGCAGTCGTTGCGCCGGTTGATGATTTCGGCCGAACCTGAAAAGCCAGTTCGCTTGGCTTATCGTCGCGACGGCGATGAAAAAAGTGTCCAATTGACGCCCAAGAGCATTGCCGGAACGTTGGATCAAGTCTTTCCCGATTCCTGGCAACAGCCGGACGAACAGCAGTGGCAGGTCGAATCGCTGAAGCTTCCCGACATTGGTAACGTTGCGGCAACCATCCTTCCCCAAAATACTGACGACCTGCAGCAACTTGGCCTGCTGGTACTGCTGCTGAATCCGGGCCAGGGCGATCCGGAGGAGGTGTTGAAGAAGTGGCCGCAGGTTGCCAAGCAGGCGGGTGTGGTGGTTTGTGCCGTCGCCCCGGAAAACAACAACCGATGGCAACCGAAAGAATTGGAGGTGGTTGGCCGTTTCGCAACCGCAGTGTTGAAGAAAGCGCCGATTGACGAATCGGCCGTCGCTGTGGCTGCTTCCGGAGCGCTGGTCGGCGGCAAAGCCGAAGCGGCCGATTCGATGGCCCTTGCCGTGGCGGTTTCTCAAAGCAAAGTTTTCTTTGGTGCCGCAGTGTCTCACCGGGCCCGTCCACCGGCGGTTCGGATTCGTGAAAACCAGGCATCGGCTTCGCTTCAAGTCTTGCTGCCGATCGAAAGTGACGACGACTTGCCCACTTGGAGCTCCGGATTGATCCAGGCTGGTTATCCGATCGTGCAAGGCGGAGAGGTTGATCGTTTGACCCTGCTTCGCTGGGTACGTTTGCTGCAAGCGATCTGAGAGTCGGAGAGGGTCAGCCCCCTTTTGGGCACAGCCGTTGGGGAGAGAGCGAATCGATGTCGATCCATTATGTCGAAGGAGACGCGACTAGGCCGATTGGCGAGGGCGCGAAGGTCATCGTTCATGTTTGCAACGATATCGGCGGTTGGGGAGCGGGATTTGTCGTCGCGATTTCTCGGCGGTGGAAGGAGCCCGAACAGGCTTACCGTCGCTGGTGCAAGCAGGGAGACGAAGCCGGTCCGTTCGAACTGGGGCAGGTGCAGATGGTGCAAGTCGAATCCGAACTTTGGGTCGCCAACTTGATCGGCCAGCAAGGCCTCCGATCATCAGGTGGCAGACCACCCATCCGCTATGGCGCGATTCGCACCGGATTGGAAACCGTCTCTGAATTCGCTGCGGAAAACTCGACCTCCGTCCACATGCCCCGAATCGGCTGCGGACTGGCTGGCGGCAGCTGGGAGGAGATCGAACCGCTGATCAAGGAGACGCTGATCTCTGCAGGCGTTTCCGTGACCGTGTACGATTTCAAGGCGTGAAAACGGTCGCAACGTTCTCTGGTCCGGCGCTGATGTTTTGGCCGACGGCGACATCTTCCTACAACGATGGACAACCATGAAACAATTGCTGTTGGTGTTTGTGTTTGTGTTGCTCGTACCGGCCGAAGCGTTGGCAACAGATCGGCCCAATGTTCTGTTCATTGCCGTGGATGATCTTCGCCCCGAATTGCGTTGTTATGGCAAACAACACATTCACAGTCCGAATATCGACCGGCTGGCCGCATCGGGGGTGCTCTTCGAGCGGGCATACTGCATGGTTCCTACCTGCGGTGCGTCTCGGGCCAGTTTGATGACTGGCATTCGTCCTACGCGAAAACGTTTTGTCAACTATTTGACGTGGGCAGAAAAGGATGCGCTCGGGATCACGACGCTCAACACGCAGTTCCAAAAACACGGTTATCACACCGTTTCTCTGGGCAAAGTGTTTCATCACCCGCAAGACAATGCCGATGGTTGGTCAAAACCGGCTTGGCGGCCAGAACGTGCTCAGCAGTACCGCCGTCCGGAAAATGACAAACTGCATCGGAAGCGACAAAAGCTACCGAAGTCGAAGCGAGGTCCAGCATGGGAGTGGGCGGATGTGCCCGACGATGCGTACGCGGACGGGCTGCTTGCGCAGCACGCCGTGAATGAATTGAATCGGCTGAAAAAGGACGACAAGCCGTTCTTTCTGGCGGTCGGTTTTTTCAAACCCCACCTGCCCTTCATCGCTCCCAAGAAGTACTGGGACCTTTATGACCGCACGAAGATTCAACTTCCCGACAACTATCATGTTCCCGAAAACGCGCCGGAAGAATCGATCCATACTTCGGGCGAACTGAGATCCTACGCGGGAATTCCGGCAGTCGGACCAGTCTCGGACGAAGCGGCCGTCAACCTGATCCACGGTTACTACGCCTGTGTCAGTTACACTGACGCGCAGATCGGCAAACTGCTCGATCGTCTCGACCACCTTGGCCTTGCCGACAACACGATCGTGGTTCTGTGGGGCGACCACGGCTGGAATCTTGGCGAGCACACCTTGTGGTGCAAGCATTCCTGCTACGAAACGTCGATGCACATTCCGCTGATCGTGCGGGCTCCGGGAATTCGGTCTGGGCAAAGAAGATTGGGATTGATCGAGACCGTCGACCTGTACCCGACGCTCTGCGACCTGACCGGAATCGCTTTGCCGATACATCTACAGGGCCGCAGCTTTGCTGCGTTGATGAACGATCCTGATGCCAGCTGGAAATCGGCGGCGATCGGTCGTTTTAGAGATGGTGACACGATTCGCACCGATTCGTTTCGCTACACCCAATACACCAAGACCGGCGGAAAAGTCACGTCACGAATGCTGTACAACCATTCAACCGATCCGGGTGAGAACGTCAACGTAGCGGAAGTTCGCAAGGCCTCGGTAAAACAGTTGGCGGAAAAACTGCGTTCGCTGCCGGGGAATCGGACGCGGTGACCCGTCCAGCTGGACAGCCGGTATTTTTCCCACGTCGATCTGCTTGGAGAACCATCATGTTTGATTTGAATCAGAATCTGTCACGACGGAATTTTTTCGCTACTGCTGCAACAGCGGCTGCGGTTGGCGGTTCGGCGAGCCGTGGATTTGCGGCCCCGCCGGCGAAAATCATCGACACGCGTGTGATCAGCAAAACACCAGATATCTATTGCGGTTGGCCGACTCTTGCCCGCCGCGCCGGCGGTCAATTGATGGTTGTTTGGTCGGGCGGCCGCGAGGCGCATGTTTGTCCTTTCGGGCGAGTCGACATGATGCGGTCGGACGACGGAGGGGAAACTTGGAGTTGGCCGCGAACGTTGCTGGACGGCGCAATTGACGACCGCGACGCGGGCGTGTTGGAAACGGCGCGCGGCAGCCTGCTGGTCACCACCTTCACATCGCTTGCCTATCAATCCTATGAATTGGACAAAGCAATTCAGCGATCGGCTGGCGATCAAAACGCATGGCCGAAAGAAAAACTCGATCGCTGGTTGTCCGTGCACCATCGAATCAGCGAAAAACAGCGTCAAGCCGAACTGGGACAATGGATGATTCGCTCGACCGACGGCGGCGTCACCTGGTCCAGTCGCTACAGCAGCATCGTCAACAGTCCACACGGACCGATTCAACTGTCCGATGGCCGACTCTTGTACGCCGGCAAGAAATTATGGACGGGCAATAACGAAGTCGGAGTCTGTCAGTCCGAGGACGACGGCCGAAGCTGGCAATGGCTGGCCGCGATTCCCACCCGCGACGGCGACGATCACAAAAGCTATCACGAACTGCATGCGGTCGAAACGAATCCTGGCCGAATCGTCGTTCACTTGCGAAACCACAACAAAAACAACGCCGGCGAAACCTTGCAGTCCGAATCGGATGACGGAGGAAAGTCGTGGACGAAGCCACACAGCATCGGCGTTTGGGGATTGCCTTCGTTCCTGACCAAGTTGACCGACGGCCGTTTGCTGATGAGCTACGGGCATCGCCGCGCTCCCTTTGGCAATCAAGCTCGCCTGAGTGAAGACGAAGGGGCGACCTGGAGCGATCCGATCATCATCTCCGGCGACGGTGCCGGTGGAGATTTGGGTTATCCCAGCACCGTTCAACTCGACGACGATTCGTTGGTCACCGTCTGGTACGAAAAACTGAGCTCCTCGCCGCGCGCCGTACTGCGTCAAGCCAAGTGGTCGCTCGGCTGATGTGAACGTTCATTCACGTGGAGCGATAGTGCCGTTTGCAACGATTGTAGGCGGGCAAAGCTGCTTGTTCGGCGCCATTGGTTTCATCGCGGCGATGTCCGATTAGACTTTGTGTGTCGACGAGGCAAAAAAGGAATCCGTCGTTTGGATTTCGGGTGGCACAACATTCTTAAGACTCAGCCGTGACGAAGCAGCCCCAAGGCCATGACGCCGCACTTTCGGCGCAGGCAACCGTGAAAAATCGATGTGGGGAAAAATGCGCGCTCTGTCATCGCGATGGTGTCGGCTTGCCACAGAAAGTGAACGGAAAGTACGCGCATCTCAATCGTGATCCGACCGATCACCGTGCGGCGAACTTGGTCTACCTCTGCCCGACTCACTATGACGAGTTTCAGTCAGCAGACGATCAACAAAGCGGACTCAGCCGCACCGAGATGACGCTGGCAAAGGAACGATTGGAAGAGTACCAGTGGCTTGCTGAGCGCGATCGCCGAGTGCTCGCCACGATTCGAACGGTTGAGAAGGTTCATCACCTCTCCAAGCGAAAGGTGAAAAAGCGGCTGTCGAACCTCAGCCGATCCTGCGAACTGCAAGGAAAAATCTCGCCACGAAGCTGGACGGTGGGTACTCACGATATCGTGGTGGAAATCGATTCGGCCGACCTCGCGGTTTTGCTTCACGCCGATGACACCGATGGTTTGCAGGGAATCGAAGGGATTTTTCCGCGAATCAAGGGAAACGCGTCCTTCTTTGTCGGCATCATCGGAGACGAATCGATGGTCGATGATGGTTCGTGTGAATTGAATAAAACGAAGGATCGCGTTCGTCAGCTGTTTCGTTATTTGAGGTATGGCCCAAAGCACGTTTCCGGTGAGAAAGAGCGTGCTGTTGTGGAAGACTTGCTGGGTTACCTACTGCCGGAAAACCCCGACAGCAACCTCCATGGCATCTACGAAGCCGGGCTCAAAGAGTGGCGAGGTTTAGGTCCCGACACACCGATTGTCGTGTTGACGAATCTGGCGCCGGGAATGGAATCGATTGTTGCCCGCATTGTGCAGGAACCGGAATTTGCTTGCACCGGTTTTCGACTGCAAGTGATCATGCCCTGCGACGTTCCCCTTTATCTGGACTGCCCAACGTTCAATTCCCCGCAACCGCAAGAGGATGACAGGAAAAAGAAACGCGAGTTCTTGGAAATCGTTGAGGGAATGATTCGCCAAAACCCGAATGTTCGACCAGAGTGTCCGAGTGTTCGGCCCGATTTGTCCACCGTCGACCTGGTCGGTCAACTGAGTCCGGAGGGGAGAGTCTCCAACAGCAAATGGAAAAAACTGGCCATACCCGCGAGCGATCTTTTCGGTGCCGTCCTGCAGTCTGACCTGAAGAAGCCGAATCGAAAGCATCCGCCGACCGAAAAAATTCGAGTCGATTTGGCCAAAACGCTTCGCGGTGGCGACCGGGCGCCTTTCGATCGTCGCCGCCGAGCGTCTACCGAGGCGTTGGCGGTCGCGTCCCATTTGATGATCGCACTTTGGGACGGCCAGCGTAAACAGGATGATCGGGTATCGGAAGCCGTCGATGCGCGTCTGCGGGGACCTCAACCCGACATTCTGCCAAGCAGTTCCTATCTGCAAATGCCTCACGGCGGACCACTGTGGCATGTGACGACCAGCCCCAGTCCCCCCTGTGCTGGATGTCTGCCGCCGTCTCGATGCATGACGATGAAACGCGCGTTCAGCGTGCCGGAGTCAGAGCTTCCGAAGATGCGAATTCTGCATCCTTACCTGATGCCGCTAGGTGATTGCGAACAGTCGGAAGTGGTGGCGCCCGAACAAGCAGCCGACGCAATGTTGCAATCCGAACGGTTGCAAACGTTTGCACGGATTGGCGCTAACCTCGAAAAATTCAACCGTGAATTCCATCGTTGGCGATCGAAAAGCGAGGATGGTGACGGCGTCCATTTGAATGAACTACAACGTGAATGCACTGACGAAGTCCGGCAGTTGCGCAGTTTGATTGACGTCAAGGAAGGCGCGGACAAACTGGCCAGCCGCATGCAAAAGGCCAACAACCTGGCCCTGGCGACTCTATTTTTACTGACGCTGTTGGGCGTGACGTCGTTGCACGCATCCCATGCCGATTGGGGTGACAACAAGACGCTGGAATCCATGTTTGGATGGATCGCAATGCTGGTCTTTGCAGCGGCGGCATTCGTTTTCGCTTGGCAACGGGCTCGCAGAATTGAACAACGCTGTCACGACGCGAGAGCCATCGCCGAAGGTCTACGAGTTCAGTTGTATTGGAACCTGGCCGGGCTAGGTGAATCGGTTTCCGCAAACTACATGACTCGCCATCGTAGTGAACTCGATTGGGTCGCCGCGGTCATTCGTTCCACGTCGATTCCCTACACTCAGTGGCGATTCAAATTCAACAACCTGGATCGGGCTGACCAGATCAACTCGTTGAAAAGAATTCGGCGAAGCTGGGTGCTGGATCAGTTGAACTATTTCACCAAGAGCTGCACGAATCATCATCACGTCATGTGTGTATGGCACGATGTGGGAGGAGTCGCCGCGCTGGCCGGTGTGACTATCTTTCTGATGCACGTACTCAGCGGCGATTCTGTTAATGCTGGTGAGCGGCACGTCCCACTAAGCGATTGGAACTATCTGATTCTGGGCGCGGTTTGTCTGGCAGGATTGGTTTCGTTTCTGTTTGCCGTTGCGCGGCTTCGCAACAACAATGCCTTGAAGCCGACACCGACCATCGACGTGCACACCGACCTGTGGGATGGATTGCTCGATTCACTGATCTCGCTGACGTCGCAGCCGCTGCACTTTGTCCGCGCCGTGATTCGAAACGAGCGCGCTTCGATTAAGGAAAATCCGGCGGCATACCTGAAGCAGTGGGGTGTCAGACTATTTTGGACACCGCTGGAAGTGATTGACGCGCTGGTGCCTACTCTGCGAACGCCGCCCGCCCAATCAACCAACATGGGTTTGCGGCTGGGACGAGGCGTGTTGTCCTTCGCCTACTATCTGCCACTTGCCGTTGGGATAGCGAGCACGGCGTTTTTGATCAGCAACTGGCTTGTCGGAGAGTATGAAGAGAATCTTCCCAAGCAGCCGGAATTGGTCATCGCCGGATTCCTATTGCTCGCTGGTACCCTTTCGATCGCTTGGGCCAAGAATAACTTTTTCTCTGAACTGAGCTATCAGTACAACACGATGGCGACGCTCTTTCATTCTGCCGACGTTCGAATCGCCCAAGCGATTCAGAAACTCGAAGAACACCACCGAGCGGGAGAAAAAGAGGAAGAGGAATACGAGCAGGAACTGAGACGCCTTCAAGCAATGCTCTTTCGCTTGGGCCGCGAAGCGCTGGAAGAAAATGCCGAGTGGTTGCTGTTGCACCGAGCCAGGCCGCTAGAACCCTTGATGCCGGGATGAATTCGTAGGCCGACTTGTCCCCAAGTCGGCGCGCACGATCGGGCGAGCGCGCGAACTTGGGGACCAGCCGGCCTACGTGTTTGTTGACGGTCTAAAACCCGTCGCCGCCTTCGCCGAATCCTGGCGGCGGTCCATCACCAAAACCGGGCGGAAAACCTTCGCCCGGTCCACCTGGACCCCCTGGTCCGCCGGGACCGAATCCGGGAGGTCCTCCTGGCCCGCCGGGACCACCCATGCCACCCATCATTCCCATCACCATTCCCGCCATCTGGCCGACGACGGCGTCGAAGTCTTCTTGAGTGTTGGCGGCAAGCAGTTGATCAATCGGCGCGCTGGCCATCATCAACATCATCCGCGCTTGAGCCAGTTGTTGTTGCCCTTCGGGGGTCGACAGTTTCTTCAATTCGGCTTGCGCTTCTTGAATACCTTCGTCCCAACCTTCCACCATATCGATTGGAACCCAACGATTTCCAACTTTGACAAACTTCTGTTCCGTCGTCTCGCCGGCTTGAGTGATTTTGAAGACGGCCTCGGTATCCGATTCAGAAACGGTCTCGATGGTCGGCACTTCCGCCATTTGTCCAAAAGGCGAATCCTCCAGGTCCTCGGTCAGTTCTCGCAGTTTCGCAAATGCGGCTTGCATTTTCGGCACGTCGCTGGCGATGAACCGGTTCATACTGAAATTTTGCATCGCCGTTTGATCGGTGATGGTGCTGCCGGCGTAGGTCGCCAGCAGGTTGGCGGTGGCGTCCCAGATTTGGCTCGTTTCGGGCGTGTTGGGCATGGCACCGGCGATCATCTGGTTGTTCAAAAAGAATTCCTTTTTGTCGGCGACCAGTTTGCTGGCCTTGGTCAGCAGCGACGTGACGCTTGTCCAAGTCTGTGCGTCGAGCGATTTCGCGGTCAATTGAATCGTCTGTTCGATGTCGTTTTGATGTTTGGGCGGAAACGCATCCCAAATGGTGACCATGTCAAACTCGGCCACCGCGGCACCCATGATTTCAGCCGTTTGTCGAGCGGTCGGGTTGGCCGGGAGTTTGCTTTTGCCGTTGCCGCCGGAAAGGGGCACCACCGCGGGAGCGCCGGAGGAAGCGGGTGCCAGGCCGATGGGGGACGCACCGCTTTTGGCGGCCATGTACAGCTTTTTCGCCTGCTCCAAACTCTCCGGCGACAGCTGCTTGATCGGAACGGCAATCCGCTGGCCGTCGGCCTTTTCCAGATAAACCTTTCCGCCACTGACGCTCAGGAACTTCGCTTCGATGCGATGTTTGCCCGTCACATCGGTCCATGTCTCACCGCGAACTGATCCCGAAAGTATCAGGCCGGAGAGAAGTGGAACAACTAAAATCAATCGTTTGACGGTGCGCATCGGTAAATCCGTGATCGTAAGGGGAAACGTGCTTGGACAGCGGTTGGTGGGTGGGGTGGGTTAAGGATGTCACAACGAACTCCAGGCTCGATCGTTGCTTTCATCAGGCGCGAAAATCGGCAAAGATTGTCCAGCAGCCTGCTGAACCGTATAGGATGGCTGGTCGCCCCACCCGATGCAATTCTCCTACGGGGTAGCCATGAAAGGTTTTTTGGGCATTGTTTTGACGGCGTTGTTCGCTGCTCCGGTTTGCTCGCAATCGCCCGACGATCCGCCAGTGCGAATCGATTCGGTTCCCGCCGACCTGATTCTTCCGGAGTGGACGTCGGGTGAACCTTCGCCGGCAGCGCGGGTGCGCCAGGTTCACCCGCGGTGGCGGGGTACTGAGGTCTATCACGCTCTGTACCTGCCCACCAATTTTGACCGCTCGCGGCGTTATCCGGTGATCGTGGAACTGGCGGGCAACGGCGGTTTTCGGAGCGCCCTGGGAGACGTTTGCACAGGTGTTCCCGAAGGCTGCAAGCTAGGTTTCGGTTTGACCGGCGGCAAGGATTTTATCTGGGTTTGCTTGCCATACTTGAACGGTGATTCGACGAAGATCGCCACAAGGTGGTGGGGTGATCCGCCTGATTTTGATGTGAAACCGACGCTGGACTACTGCAAAGCGACGGTACCTTGGATTTGTGAGCAGTTTTCAGGTGATCCACAGAAAGTGATTTTGGCCGGTTTCTCGCGCGGTGCGATCGCTTGCAACTATGTCGGCTTGTATGACGACGAGATCGCGAAGCTGTGGTGCGGTTTCATCGCCTACAGCCACTACGACGGCGTTCGCCGTTGGCCTTATCCGGGCAGCGATTCGGAATCGGCGAAAATGAGGTTGAAGCGACTGGGCGACCGACCGCAACTGATCTGTCATGAAGGCCGAGGCAACAAGCGGGGTTTGGCGGCCACCAAGGATTGGCTGCGGTCAACGGAAATCGAAGGAAGTTTCACATTCCTCGAAACCGGATTTGTCAATCACAACGATGCCTGGACGATGCGGCCGAGCCGAGCGCGCAGCGAAATTCGCGATTGGCTTCAGCAATTTCGAGAGTAGTCGGACTTGCGTTGGAAAAATTTTTCCATTGCCGTGTAATTTTGACAACGGGGCGAGCTCTCTGCGTTTCACCATTCTCCCATCTGCTGGAGAATCGACTTTCGCGCCTCAGAGAGGGCTCTTCATGTTGGCTTGCCGTATCCGACTTCTTTCTTAGCGCGGTGAAGGTGAAAAAACCGCACGATCTTGGAAGAGAAAAGTGAACGGTTTCCGCGACGTTTCTTGCTTTGGCACGTTGTCTGCTTGAAGAGATCGCGACACACGGCAATGACGGCGGCGGCGTGAATGGTTTCGCGTCGCCGACGTGCAGAAACATTGCCCTGCCTTTTCCGGAGAGGACCAACGCGCGGCGGCGCGGAGCCGGCGGCGTTGCCTCTCGTTTTGTTTCGCAAGAGGATTATTGCGATGAAGCGTTCTTCAAAGCGTCGTGGCAATCGACTTTCCCTTCAACGGCTCGAATCGCGGCAGCTGATGGCCGGTGATGTCGGGCTGATCGACGGCACACTTTCGCTGCAAGGTACCGAGATGGATGATGTTGCCGAGGTCTATGCCGAAAACGACACCGTGGTCGTCAAGCTTTCGACTTACGACAATGCGGGGCAGATCGTCAACGAGATAAGCGATTCCTTTGACGCCAGCGAAGTCGATCGAATCGTTTTTCAGGCCGGTGACGGGAGCGACATGATGGTCAACGATACCTCGATTCGCTCCATTGTTCGCGCGGGAGCCGGTGACGATTTGTTGTTGGGTGGCAGCGGTGATGATGTGTTGATCGGCGGTACTGGGGACGACTTGATCCTCGGTGGCGGCGGAAATGATCGTGTTCTGGCCGGGCCAGGACAGAACACCTCCATCACCAGCGGCGCCGTCGATCCGGTGACCGAGGATGCGGCGCCAATGGATTCGCCAGTACCCGATCCGGCCGTTCCACCGACCATCGATCCGCCTGCCGATTCAGCGGTTGCTCCCGAAGATGATGACGACCAGCCCCAGCCGCCGCAGGCTCAGGACGATACCACCACTCCTCCGCTAGCCGATTCGCCTGAGGATCTGACCGACACCGATCCGCCGGCGGACGATTCAGCGGATTCGATGGAACCAGAGACTTGCTTGCCCGAATCGGAAGAACTGCCGATCGGCAACCTGCCTGCAGGTGCTATCGACCCACCGGTGACCGAGGTGACGTTGGAAGAAGTGGCAAGTGAAGCCCCGGCGACAACGACCGACAGCGAGGAAAATGCTGTGGATGACGCGCCCGTTGAGCAGGAAGAAGTGGTGGTGACCTCGGACGATATCATCTTTGGTGGAGCGGGAAGTGACTTGCTGTATGGTGACGAAGGCAACGACATGATTTTTGGCGACATGTCGCCGCTGGACGATGAGCTGATGCGAGGCGTGATCGCAGGCCGATTTGGCCTGTAGTTTGTGAAAGACGGAAAGTGAATGGGAAGAGCGCGCCCGGGCATGGATGCCCGAAACGCGAATTGGTTCTTGGGTGCGCTCGCCGACTTGGGGACAAGTCGGCCTACTTTGGAATTCGATTCTTGGGGCACTTGTGATCGGAGCCGATTCCACCGATCATCGTGGGTGTTTACCGTCGGCCAGTTCTCCGTGCCTGGCTGCGCGATGCGATTTTGGAAAAATTTGCCCATGAAACCTATCGTTCAGATTTCGCTCGACTTGACGACGATTCAAGAAGCAATCGAAACCGCGGAACTTGCGATTCGCGCCGGTGTCGATTGGTTGGAAGCGGGGACGCCGCTGATTCTTGCCGAGGGATTACACGGAGTGCGGGCGCTGCGGGAGCGTTTTCCGGAGGTGCCGATTGTTGCCGATTTGAAAACGATGGACGGCGGCTATTTGGAAGCGGAGATGATGGCCGGCGCCGGTGCGACTCACGTGGTGGTGATGGCCCAGGCTCACGAAGAAACGATCAAATGTGTGGTCAAGGCGGGCCGGGATTACAACATCGGTGTCATGGGAGACAACCTCGGCTATCACACGATGGTCGACGGCGCGCGGCGGTTGGAACAACTGGGCTGCGATTACATCGTGCATCACATTGGGTACGACGAGCGACGCGGAATCGCGGCCCGTGGCGAACGGATGCCCAGCCCGATGGATGACTTGCGAGCCGTGGTCGATGCCGTTGATGTTCCCGTCCAAGCTGTCGGCGGCCTGTCGATCGAGCAGGCAATCAGCTGTCCTGCTCACGGCGCACCCCTGGTGGTGTTGGGAGCACCGTTGACCATCGACGCGGACGCTTTCAAGACAGCCGATGGAGATTTGGAAGGTTCGCTGCGGTTGATCTGTGAAAAGGTTCACGCTTTCGGAGATGTCTCGGCATGAATCACTCCGCCGCCGTTGTGAATTTTGCCCCCGAACCGGGCAGTGTGGAAATTCGGCAGTTCGCACGACCCGATATCGGCGAGGATGATGTGTTGGTCGAAGTTGCTGCCGTGGGCGTCTGCGGAAGCGATCTGCACCAATGGACCGCTTCTCACAGTTGGCCGGTGAATTACCCGGTCGTATTGGGACACGAGTTTGCCGGCGTGATCGCCCAAATCGGCAAGAACGTCAACAACTGGTCCGAAGGAGACCGGGTGGCGAGCGAAACGGCGGCGGTGATCGACCCGGACAATCCGATGTCGCGCCGCGGCTTGTACAATCTCGATCCGACTCGAAAAGGTTTTGGCTATGGCGTCGACGGTGCGATGACGCGCTACGCGCGAGTTCCGTCGCGGTGTCTGCATCGTGTGCCGGAATCTCTGCCGCTGGATCACGCCGCGCTGACCGAACCCTGTTGCGTCGCTTACAACTCGGTGGTCGGAAACTCGCGAATCCATCCAGGTGACCGCGTGTTGGTGATTGGGCCAGGCACGATCGGAATCCTCTGCGCGGCCATTGCCAAGTTGTGCGGCGGCGACGTGGCGATTGTCGGACTGGAATCGGATACGGACAGGTTCGGTGTGGCAAGAAAGTATGGCTGCGAAACATTGACCGATGCTGGCGACTGGGCCAGGCAGCGCGATGGGCTTGGAGTCGACGTGGTGATCGACGCCGCCGGTGTGTCGGCAACGCTCAAGCTTGCACTCGACCTGGTTCGACCCTCCGGCTGGATCACCAAAGTCGGCTGGGGCCCCAAACCGCTCGATTTTTCCATCGATCCGTTGGTGCAGAAGAACGTCACTCTGCAAGGCAGCTTCAGCCATCACTGGACGATCTGGGAACGCGTTTTGGCGCTCCTGGCCAGTGGCCAGCTGGATGTTGCGCCGATCATCGGTGGAACCTGGTCCTTGGAAGATTGGCACGAAGCGTTCGAAAAAATGCACAGCGGCCAGATCGTCAAGTCGCTACTGAAGCCGAATGCCTAGAGCTTTGTCTTTGTAGCACGGCGGTCCCCGCCGTCAATCACGACCGGGACGGTCGAGCTACGAAATCGCTCGACACGCCCCTTACCGATTCATCATTGATATGCCGAAGCTTGCTACCTTTCCCAAACTTTATATGCAACAGCTGTGCAAGGACGGCACGATGTCCTTGGCACAGTGGGTCGACTTGGCGGCCGAACTTCCTGTGGATGGCCTGGAATGGTACGCCGGTTTTCTGGAGATGCAGGACGAATCGAATTGGGCTTCGATTCGTCAGAAGGTGCAGGAAAAAGGGTTGGAAATCCCGATGATGTGCTGCTCGCCCGATTTCACGCATCCCGATCCCGGTTTTCGCGCCGAGCAGATCGAGCGAGAGAAATTTTGGATCGACATGACGGCGTCACTCGGTGGCAGCTACTGCCGAGTCCTGTCGGGGCAGCGACGACCGGAACTTTCCCGGCAAGAGGGAATTCGCTTGGCCGCCCAGTGCATTGATGCTTGCGCGCCGCATGCTGCCCAGCGCGGTGTGACGTTGGTGATCGAGAATCACTACAAGGATGATTTTTGGACTTACCCTGAGTTCGCTCAGATGATGGACGTCTTTTGCGATCTGGTCGACGCAGTGACCGCGCCCAACTTCGGCGTCAACTACGATCCCAGCAACACGATTCTGGCGGGTGAGGATCCGTTGGAGCTGTTGCGGCGAGTTGCTCCGCGGGTGGTCACGATGCATGCCAGCGATCGATTCCTGCTGGAAGGCACGATCGAAGATTTGCGCAACGAAGAACTGGGGGTGGAAGGCTATGCCAAACGACTCAGTCACGGTGAGGTGGGCAAGGGATTGAATGACTACGATGCGATCTTTCGAGAATTGAAACAAGCAGGTTTTGGCGACAACTGGATCAGCATCGAAGATGGCGTCGAGGGAATGGACCAGATGGCTCGAAGCGCCGAATTCCTACGCCGCAAGATCGCGGAGTACTGGTAAGAACGTCGGTCAGTTCTCCGTTCCTGGCTACGGAACGTCGGCCAGTTCTCCGAACTGGCTACGGCTACGCGAAGCGATTTTGGAAAAATCGCCGACAGTTGACGCGATGCGATTTTGGAAAATCGCCGACGGTTTTATCCCAGGTCGCCCAGTTGTTGTCGCAGCCTTCGGAGGACTCGACTTTTGGCTTGTCGCACGGCGGCGTGGGAGATGCCCATTTCTTCGGCGATCTGGTCGGTGGAATGACCCAGCACTGTGGCTCGCCAGAACGCATCCCAAGTAGCGTCGCGAAAATCGACTCGAACCATCTCCAGCGCCCGATGAAGCAGTGAAGCGGTGTCACTGGCGCGGCTGGGTGCGTCATCGGGCAATTCCGGATCGGCAATCTGCTGCAGGTACCCCAGTGCTGCGGAACCACCTTCCGCTGGCGGCTGGCTGGTCGCTGCACGAAAGTGGTCGTGAATCTTGTTCTTGGTGATCTTCCAGACCCATCCCCGGAAACCAGCCGTCGCTTTCTGCGGCTCAAATCGCTCCACCGATCGATGGATCGCCAAGAAAACCTCTTGCAGGATGTCGGGAATTCGCTGTTCTTCCACGCCGGAATAGCGACACCAGGATCGAACCAGCGGTGCGTAGAGATCCACCAGGCGGCACCAGGCATCGTCGCTGCCGCCACGAAGTCCGCCCACCAAGCTGGAACTGGAGCTGTCGGTCGATGAAGCAGCAGAGTCACTCAAACCGATCGATCCTGGCAACGTTGGAGGAATCGGCTGAAATACCGAAAAACGCCATCGTGCGCTGAAAAACCAGGATGCACAACTTTTCTGTCACACGCTGACGTTGTTGATAGGGAACCGATTCGCTTTTGGTTTGGTTTGTCCATTACCGCTTGCCGCGCCTCCCTAGAAGATAGCCATGATCCGTGCCGTTTGCCTGACGCCCCAAGAAATTTCTGACTACCTGCAGGGTCGATTGCCGGAGGAACAAAGCAGTTCCATTGAGGAGCATTTGAGCAGTTGTGATCGCTGTGAGGCAACGGTTCGTCGCCTGGATGAATCCTCGGATTCGTTGATTCGTCACCTTCGTCTCACTCCCGAACCGGAATCGGAGGACGAACAATGGGAGGATTGCTTGAATTCGTTGCGAAGCCTGCCAGGCCAAACTGTCGAGTCTGCCGAACCGGGAGAAGCGGTTTCACTGGACCAGGTGCTGCGGCCCAAATCGGTTTACCACTATCGGCTCGATCAGCAGCTTGGCCAGGGTGGAATGGGAGTGGTCTACCGCAGCTGGCATCCTCAGCTTCATCGGCCGGTCGCGATCAAGATCCTTTCTGCTTCGCGTGCCACCGATGCCTCCTCGATCGCTCGTTTTCAACGCGAAATGCGGGCGGCCGGCGGTTTGGACCATCCCGGCATCGTCAGGGCGGTGGATGCGGGAATTTGGCAGGGGACCTACTACCTGGTGATGGAATACATCGACGGTGTCGACCTGTCGCGTCTGGTGCGCCGTTGTGGCCCGCTGGATGCCGCCGACGCGTGTGAAATGATGGTGCAGGCGGCCGAATCGCTCCAGTTTGCTCATGACAGGCAGACCGTTCATCGCGACATCAAACCTTCCAATCTGATCCTGACTCGTGACGGTGTCATCAAGATTCTTGACTTTGGCCTGGCTCGTTTGGAACGTGGTGGATTGACCGGCCACGACGCGACCACCGCCGGGCGGCTTGTTGGGACGCTTGATTATCTTTCACCCGAACAAGCGGCGGGTCGTGACCCGATTGATTCCCGTAGCGACCTTTACGGTTTGGGCGCGACGTTGTTTCGACTGCTATCCGGTCGGCCGCCGCACGGTTCGAGTCAAAATCGGCCGGTGCTGCAGTACCTGCAAGAAGTCACCTCCGTCGCCCCTCCGTCGCTGGACAGCATCCGCGCCGACTTGCCGCCGCAGCTCTGCCAGATCGTGGCGAAGCTTCTGTCGCGCGATCCGCAGTACCGCCCCGCCGATGCGGAACAGGTTGCCACTTTGTTGAGGCCGTTTCGTGACGGTGCGGATTTGAAAGCTCTGGTGGAACACGTCGCCGAAGTTTCATCGTCGGCTGAGGATTCGCCAATCGATTCACGCGATGTGACCGCCCACCGATCAACGGAACAAGGCCCAGATATTCTGCCTGTTCGTTCGACCGGGCCGATACGTCGCCGCCTGGTAACCCGATTGGCAATCGCACTCGGTTGCTTTTTGATCGGAATCGCCGGCGGCTTGGGTGGACTGACTTTGTGGCTGAAAACCGGAGAGGCGGTCGTCGAGATTCAATCCGAAGTGGACGATGTTTCGCTGCAACTGATCGCTGACGGCGAGATCGCGAAACAAATCGAAGTGCATCCCGGCAATGAAGTCACTCGCGTTCGCGTCGGCAAGTACGAACTGAAAATCACTGGCAACACCGATCGCGTCCTGCTTGACCAACAGGGGTTTGACTTGATGCGTGGCGACCGCCGCATGGTTCGCATCCGGCGAATGCAGGAAAGACCCGCCGCGGTTGCGATTAAAGGCACCGAGCCGGTTGCCCCGGGCGAAGATCCGACCACGCAAACGATCAAGGGACGCACTTACCGCCAGTGGACCGACATCGTTTTGCGCGAACAAGATCCGGCAACGGTGGTGGACGCCGTGAGCGCACTGGCAAGCCTGGGCACGGCAGCGAGACATGAGCAAACGTTCGAGACACTGATGCAGGTCGTCAAGAAAAACGAATCTCGAGGTTCCGAAATCGGCTGTGATGACTACATCAGCTTGTTGACAGAAGTGCCGGAGGAGGAAATCGACCGCAGCCGCCGGCCTGTCCGGGGAAGCGAACGCGTCGAAACCGATTACACCTGGATTCGGAACTATCCGAAGGTTTCGGATAATTGGAAATCGGTTGTTGAAGCGATCGTCGCGGCGCTGGATACCCTGCCGGAGGAAACGATCGCGTCCTCGATGGAAACGGTTGTTGAATCAGAAGCGGAATCCAGCAAGTTGATGTTGCTTTTTCACGCCGCGAAAAGCCGTGAGAAGAACCACGAGCGAAAGGACCTGCTGGTTCAGCGGCTGTGTGAGCAGGACCAGTCCGATCAGGTACGCGCGCTTGCCAATCACATCTGGCTGACCGTCCTCGATCGGGCACCGGCCGAACCTCAGCGTTTGGCCATCCAAGGTGATGCTCCGTCACTGGCCAAGGCGGTGACCATGACGTTGATGAAAACGAAGCAGTACCCGTTCGGCCGTGAAATGGGTATTGCCTGTGGAGCGATGATTGTTGAAAACGACGCCCAGATCGGCGCCTACATTCGCGCTCTTGCCGCCCGGTCGCTCGCCGAGGGTGAATCGTTTCGCCAGAGCCAGGAAGGGATCCTGCTGCAATCGCTTGCCGCCGAAATTGTTCGCAGGTGGAATGGCTCGACGATTGATTTGGTCCGTCTGCAAGGTGCGGAGTATCTTCAGTTGCTTGCCTCGGTCAGTTTGATCGATCGTCAGACGCGGCAGTCGGCTAGCCAGTTTCTGCACCAGTACCTTCAGCAGCAGCTAGTCGCCCGCGGCAAGATCGACGACCCACGTCAGGTCGATTCATCGACGATGTGGGTTCTGTTTGTCGTCAGGGCGCTGACTGCCATCGACCATCGGCTGCCCGATGAACTGGAGCAGTACAAGATGCAGCCCGGATCGCCGCAGGCAGAAGCTTTCAGCGAGTGGGTTGCGGAGCTTCGCGAGGGTTCCGAGGAGGCCGAACGTGCAATGAGCATGTGGACGGTTCAGTTTCCGCTACAGACGATGCAGAAGGTGATCGAGGTTGGCAGTGAGCAGCTTGTTTCCGCCAGACAGAACGCCGGAATGCGGCGTTTTTCGGCTTTATCGCGTTCCCCGCTGCGAGTGCGGATTTTGGATCAGGTTTACCCGGTTCTGCTCATTCCCTACGCCGCGAAACATTTGCACGATGAATCGGTTCAATCGATCCTCGGTTACGTACTGGAAAATGCCGTGGAACGAGGATTGGATCAGCTGCAGTTGGATGTTCCGCTTCCAGGATACCGTGATCCGTTGATGTCGATTGCACAGGACGGCGTGGTGGGGGAATCGCGCGGTCTCGTCTTGTACCTGGCGCAATCGGCCGGGGCCGACGATGCACAGGTCCAACAGTTTGCGATGAAACGGATTTTATCGAGAAAGGTCGTTGAAGATCGCGACGATCCGACGCCGGGAGCCGCGGCGCCGCATGAAATGGCTTGGATGGTGCAGTGCCTGGCAGATGCCGACCAGGTGGCGATCAGCGAAAAGGAGTTCGACGAAGTGAATGAACGAATCGTCGGGGCCAGTTACCGATCGGCGATTCGCAAAGTTTCTGATCTTCAACGGGCAATCGTCGCATCGTTGAAGTTGAGCGAGCGTGGATTGCAGCCCGATCCGAGAATCGTCTATGCGGCGTTCGGAATCAAAATGACCGCCTTCAAACCGGGCTGGGCGAATCGATCTCCGAGCAGCCGGTTCGAATCAGAAGGTGACGAGCGATCCTGGAAGATCATGAGTGGTGGAGTCCCGGCCGCGGTCATGAAGCAGGCGTTGGCGACCATCACCGCTAATCCGATTGCTGACGAAGCGATCTTAGAATCGCTGAAGTCAAAACAGGCTTTGTTGCTGCGTTTTGCAGAAGATGATTCGTTACCGGCAAAGGCGGTTGCCGACGCGATTGTCGCGATCGAAAACGCATTGACAAAAGAAGAATGACTGCCGGTGGCCTTCACCGGGCGGCGGACTACCCTTCCGATTTCTCGTCCGGTTGCGGTTCCTTCGATTCGGGCTCGGAATCTACAAGCGGTGCACCGCCTGCTTCGGCTGCTTGGTGATGCCGCTGGCTCAGTTCCGTTTCACCGATTTCCGCATAGCATTTTGCCAAGGATTGGTGTGCCTTGGGGGCGAGCGAAGGATGTTTGAGAGCCCGTTCCAGATCGGGAATCGCCTCCATGTAACGATTCAGTCGAAACAGGATCTGTCCGCGGGTTTCGTAAAAATGGGGTGCCGGTTCGGCCGTCTGTTTGACCGCCCTGTCCGACAGCTTCAAGGCCTCTTCCAGATGTTGATCATCTCGTGTGGTCAGGGCAACGGCCAAGTTGTTCAAGATCGCTCCGCTATTCGGCATCAATTCGGCAGCGATCTCCAAATGCATCTTGGCCTGTTCAGCGTCCTCGTTGATCAGCGCCGCGGTGCCTTGAATGAAGTGAGCGATTCCGGGCGAAGTGCCTTGGATCAATGCTTCGCGAATCGCGGCGATTCCCTCGTCGTCCTCGTTCATCGAGGCCAACACGCGATCGGCCACCAGGGTCAAAACGCGGGGATTTTTGGGTGCGTAGGCAAGCGCGGTCTGCAACATCTTCAGAACTCGCAAACGGTCTCGCAGACTCTCCATCGGTGACTCTTCGATGAAGTTCACCCAGGTAACAATGGAATCGCCCATTGCGCTGCGCAGCCGGACTCGATCCTCGTCGGTCTTGGTTCGGTCAATCGCCCGATGCAGCGTTCGCACCGCGTCGGCATAACGTTTCAGGAAGAGTTGGTTTTGGGCGACCGACATGGCAAGGTTCGTGTTCGTCGGATCTTCTTCCGACATCGCCGCCACTTCGTCCAGCGTCCTTCGCGCCAATCGCTCGGCAACGACGTTGTTTCCCAGTCTTCGCGAGATCGCGGCCGCTTGCAGTCCCCGCATCGGTTGGTAATGCGACAGAGTCTCCAGAATCGGTACAGCCTGCGGATACTTTTCGGCCGCGATCAAGTAATCGGCGTACATCTGTTTGATATTCAAGTCGTTGGGCGACTCTTGATGAATCACTCGCAGCAACAGGCCGAGTTCGTCTCTCTGTTCATCACTCAATTCATGCCACTGCTTGCCGACGTATTCTTTGGACAACAACCATCGAGCCGATTCCTCGTGCTCTTTGACCGACACCAGTTGTCGCATCAATTCCGCCGCCGATTCGTGCTTGTCTTGGGCGTTCAGCGTCAGGGCAAGTTTGTGAATCGTTTCGTTGTCATTGGGGTCGTGAGCAAGTTGACGACGAATGACCAGTTCGGTGGTTTCAAAATCGTCTCGTTCCCAAGCCGCAACCAGTTGGCGGTCCAGCAGGTTGTCTCGCCAATCCGTTCCTTCGCTGATCGCGATCACGGCACCGCTGGCAATGGCCACCATCAGTACCAGGGCGGGCAAGGCATGCGAAACTCGGCCCCAGGGAATCGACAACACCCATTGGACGACGAATCCGCCGAACCAGCGTGCCCACAAAATTGGGTTCAGATACCTCATCGCTTTTCCTCCCCACCGTCGCCCGCTTGTGCAACCGCCTCCTGCTGCTGCCCCGGCCTCGCTCCCTTCATCGCACCGACGACCGTTCCGCGGGCCAAAACGAAGTCGGACTTGATCTCGTTCACTCGATCGGGATCCAGCTTTTTATTGGTCACGACCCACAATTGCAACATCATCAGATCTTGCCGATCGTAGGCATCGCCGCTGTAGATCAGATCATCGAATCGGCTTCCCAGTCGTCCCGGCTTGGGTGGCGGGGCGATCACGTCGCCGTTGGAGCCCAGGCAGGTGTAAAACAAGTATCCGTAACTACCCTGCTCACTTTTCAATCTTGCCAGGGCGATCGGCATCAATAGCGGGTCTTCTTCGGCGTCCTGGTCTTCACCCACCTCCACCACTTCGCGGTTGATCAACAGCCAATCACGAATTTCGTAACACATGCATAGTTCGTGCCATCCCGTGTAAGGTTGGCTCAGCACCATCTGTGCCGACAAGTCACCGATGCTGATCTGCCACAAATCGGCGTTGTCGCCGAGCCTTGGATTCGAACCGCCGCGGCTGACATCGTGCTCTCCGATCTGGAAATGCTGGTACTGGCCCGCGGCAAATAGTTGCTCGGGGACTTCAAACACCAATCCTCGCGGCGGCGCAACTTGATCGTCGTCGTCAAAGAAAGCCAGACGAGTGGCTTGTGCAACCGAGCCGGCCGAAAGAATGACGACGACCACCGCGAAGGCGATGCGGCCCCAATGATTCCTGAAAAACAGCACCATCTCTCCGGTGCGGGGAGCGATTGCCGCCCTGGACGCGCCCGCCTTGGTATCGCCCGACGTCTCCTTTTCGCCCACCAACCAGTTCCAGGCGATGGTGACCGGATTGGGGGCCGAATCGTCTTCGGCGGAATCGACTGGATGCAACAAGGTAACGACAAGTTGATCGAACGAAAGCAAAAACAAAATGGCGGTTGCAAGCGCGACATAACCAACCGCTTCATGGGGCCAGCCGGTGGCCAAGTCGACTCCGTGCCACGCCTGACCCACTGCCACAATGGTCACTCGCATCACGTTGGCGGCGATCGCCAGCAGGATAGCGATGGCCAGGTAAATCGGCGTCAGCCAGATCCGCCGTTCAAAGAAGGTCACCACCACCAAGGCAAGGAAAGCCAACGTAAAAACCGATTGAATTCCACTGCACGCTTCAGCCACAAACAGCTCGCGATCGGGTAATCGAATGACGTTGGCAGCCGCCGAATGGGGCACGCCAAACAGGTCCAGCATGACGCTGGACAAGTCGGTTGTGATGCTCTGCAGCTTGATGACCAGAAGTTGGTCGTAGCCCAACGGCAAACGGACCAACATCAGCAGCGGCAAAACGATCGTGATCAGCGACCGGCCATCGCGATCACACGATGATCCCAGAAAGCTGGCCATCAAAACGACAAAACCGACAGCGGCCAGCCAGGGGGATTCCAGAAAAATAGAGCCGCACACCAGAACGACGCCCATGGCAACCTGGCTCCAGCGATACCAGTTTTTGGGCGGATGAAAGAGACGATCGAACCTCTTGTAGACCAGCACGCCGACCACGACAAACACAAATGGAAAGTATTGATACCTTTCCATCGACCACAGCCGGGTGAAGTAAACCAGCAACATCGGAATCGATGATGCCAGGATCGTGGCCCAAAACAGCGCCCAGCCCTTGTTGGCTGGCGACTTGAGTCGGCGCTCGTTGAGGCTCTGTTCGAGCAGCTCGGCAGTTGACATGACTTAATCAATCACCCTCGTTGAACGTACCGGTCTCCTGGAAGTCTTGCACCTTCGCTGGACCGGCCAGCTGCTCGTCTCGACCGGTCGCCGATTCGCTTTTGGTCAGCTTCGCCAGGCCGCGGCCCGACACGACCATTGGCGATGATTGGCTGCTTGGTCCCGAACTACTTGTGTTTCCAGCGCGGTAGTACCTGCTGGTGTATCGTCCGTATCGGTAATACCCGTAGCCTCGGTAGCCGTCGCTGGCGCCCGATTCGTCGGAGTTGTTGATCACGACGCCAAGGATCCTAGCGCCGACAGCGCGAAGGATATTGGTTGATTCCTTCGCATTCGGTTTGCTCTTGCGCCGAATCCGCAGCGCCAACAAGACTCCGTCGACCATGCTGGCGGTGATGCTGGGGTCGGTCACCACCAACAATGGCGGAGTATCGAGGACAATGAAATCGTAGCGTTCGCGAAGCAGTCCTAACAGGTCCGCCATTTCCGGCAACGTTAGCGCCTCGGCTGGATTGGAGGGAATTGGGCCGCTGGGCATCACTTGCAGCGTGGCGATCGGCGACTGGTGGCAAGCGTCCTGCGGTTCACACTCGCCGTTGAGGACGTTGGTCAGCCCCATTTCCTCGGTAAGCGAGAAGTTGTCGGTCAGCTGGGGACGCCGCAAGTCACAATCGATCGCCAACACCCGTTTGCCACTTTGGGCCAGCGAACAAGCCAGGTTGCCGGCGATGGTGCTTTTGCCGTCTCCGGGCAGCGGGCTGGTGACTTGGACCACCTTGCCGCCACTGCCGGCCAGTTCGAACATCAGCGAGGTTCGTACACTTCGGATCGCTTCGGCGGCCACCGATGCCGGTTGGTGAACAACCGACAGATAGGGATCGAGTTTCTCGAATGGATCGATTTCTCCCTTCTTCACCTTGCGAGCTCGTCCTTTGAAGAACGGCAGATGGGTTAGAACGGGAATTCCCAACATGTCCGAAACCTCATCGGGATCTCGGAAGGTGTTGGCGTTCTTCTCCAACAAGAATGCCAAAGCGATTCCGAAAGCAAGCCCGGCAAAAGTGCCGATGGCCAAGTACTTTGCCAGCACCGGGGCCACGCGATAGGCTTTGGAGGGAGCGGTCAGCTCGATCACTCGCGTGCCGCCCTTTTCTTCGGTCAAGCTGACGCGTTTCATCGATTCTTGCAGCTGATCCAGCAGTTCGGTGTTGTGATCGATTTCGCGAAGCATGGCGTTGTTGTCTTGCTCGTACTTGGCCAGCTTGATCGCGCCCTGACGCTCCGCGGCAATCTGCTGATTGACGTCGTCAATCTTGCTGTGCAGCAGAGAGATCTCGGCGCGCGTCGCGTAGATCACGGTGTTGACCGCCTCGGCAGCAACCTTTTTGGGATCGATCTCTTCCCTCCGATTCTTGTTCATCAACTCGACGATCCGTTCGGTCTGCTGAACCACGATCCGCCTCAACTCGCTTTTCATCAAAGCCAGTTCCTCATCCAACTGCTTGACGTTCGGATGTTCGTCACCAAACTGAGCCGCGTACTTGTTCCGCTCGATCATGATCGGAACCAGTTGTTGATCGAGCCGCAGTTCGGCGAGTTTCGCGTCCGCCTCGCGAAGGTTCATTTCCGTGATCGCCGCAGTGGGCACGGTCAAATTCACATCCAACAGCTGGCCGATCACACCGACGGCGACGGCATGGTCTTTGGAATTCTTGTAGATCGATTCGATCGCGGCCAGCTCCATGCTCTTTTGCCCCAGCTGCTCGTTCAATTCGCTCTTTCGCTTCATCAGATACAGCTGCTGTTCGCGATGAGGATTCCGCGCTTCGCCGTCCGCATTCCAGACCAACGGAGCGTCTCTGCGAAAATCGCTGTACCGCTTTTCCAACAGTGTTTTCTCTTCACGAATCTCGTCGACTTTGTCCGAGACCAACGTCATGAATTGTTGTCGTGACGTCTTTTGTCGCTTGTCAAAAAGGTCTTGCAGAGCACCGCTGAAGGATTTCACCGAAGCCTCGGCCAGTTCCCCATCGGGATGCTGAAATCGCAAGATCATCACTCGTGCACTGGACAGCGGACTGTCACCGCCGCTGGCAATCAAACTGAGCGACTTTTGGGTCAGCGAGATGAATTCTTTCGGGTTGTGGTGGAAGTCCTCGTGAAAAGCCTGCATCAAAGGATTGTTGAAGGCGCTGGAAAGAACTTCGTCGCTGAACAACTGCGACTGAATGATCTCGATTTCGGGCACTCCGCCGATCAAGTCACCGGTGACCTGATCCAGCATCGCCGGCCGGCTCGATTCGATCAGCAGCCGGCTGGCCGATTCGTAGGTTTCCTCGGTCCGCAGGTAGATCAGGAACGCCAGCAACGTCGCCACGGCCGCCGGCAAAATGACAGCCCATCGATACCGCCACAGGGCGGTCAGAATGTCGGGCGCGGAATTCCCCGCCGCACCTTCCTGCTCAGCATGAGGGCTGGTACCGGACAAGATTCCCTGAGAATTGGAGCTTGGATTCATGGAGATAAGTCGTCTGACGAAGAGCCGCGGGGGTGGGCAAACTGGGCTCGTGGAAGACGTAAAAGGTCCCGCCCAGTAGCGATCGATTGAGTCTGTCAGTTTATAGCCGCCCGCCGTTTTGGACTAGGAAAAATCCACCTGTCCGGGCCGGAAACTGCTTCCTTCATCGCCGGATCATCAAAACCGTCACAGCTGCGACTCTTGGGATTTCGACGCCCTCGCAGTCCCGACAGTTCCCCCCCTCCTTGTGCCCGGCGGCGATTCCGGCCAGGGGACCGGCTGGCGCCGGCAACCGAAAAAGCGATTCAGCCGTCCTGGCCCTCTTGATAGACCGTCACGAAGTAGTCGCGTGCGATCGGTTCAATTTTGAAGGGCTTGTCGGTCACCGAGCGAAACAGCTGCGTGATCTGGTCCGACGTGTAGAGATAGAGCGGACATTTGCTCTGGTAACGACGCTTTCGTTGCCAGGCCAGCACGCCGCCGTCGGCCGGGAAGCTGAAGAAGGCTCGCCGCTGAGTATGATCCAGCACCTTCTGGATCACCGACTTGGGATCTTCCATGTAATCCATGAAACCGCAGACGATGCAGTAATCGAATTTTTCGTTGAATTCATAGGTGTTGAAGTCTCCGAATTGCCACTCGCACTGCTGGTCGACACCCTGAGCCTGGGCGTTTCGCCGAGCGACATCGAGCATTCCTTCGGCAAAGTCCAACCCCAGCACCCGCGAGGCGCCTCGTTTGGCCAGCGCGATGGCAAAATGCCCCGGACCGCAGCCGACGTCCAACACGCTTTTTCCTTCGATCGGATCGCAACCGAGAATCGATTTCTCATAGCGAATTCGCATGCTCTTACGAAACAGGCTGTTGACCACCTTGTTCAAAAAGGTGTGCTTGGTCCCGTAAATCGCGTCAAAGTCATGCGCGTAGGAGTGAAAGAAATCAGCAGTCTGCTGTGACCCGGTGGTTGCCATCGCCGATCGTTCCAGAAAATGTAGGCCGACTTGCCCCAAGTCGGCAGAAAGAAAAAGTAGGCCGGCTTGTCCCAAGTCGGCGAAAACTCGTATGCCGGCTTGTCCCAAGTCGGCAATTAACAGCCCAAAAACGGCATCCCCAGTCTTGCCAGACATTCCACCATCGTCAACGCGCACCGGCAGAGAAACGCCTCGAAAAGGGTTCCCGCCAACGCCCGGAGCGGCGGAATCGATCAGGCCGATTTTGATGAATTTTGCAGCTGCTCCAGTTGTTGCTCGAATGTGGTGAAACGAAACTCGCGGAACAATCGCTGCAGCTTGCCGCGAGTGGTGGCGAGATTGACGTAGGTCTTGAAACGCCGAACTCGCGACATTTCCAAACGCGGGTGATGGGGATTGATCTCACGAGGATGGATGTAGAAATTGACCAAGCGACCCGACCGAAGCACTCGGCGAGCCGCACCGCGCACTATTCGGCCGGGAAACAGTCGTAGGTATCCGCCGCCAAACAGGCACAGTCGTTTGCCGAATTTGTCGACCACCGAAATCGGAAACTCCGCGATCGGCGCGTCGTCCACGAAATAGGGATCCATCTCGGCATCGCGGATACCGCCATGTCCGCGCGAGGCAGGAAAAACGGACGAACTGTACTGGTATCCCGCCTTGGCCAATTGCTCATACACCCAAGGCGTTTCGGTGGTGAAACTGAATCCGGGCGCACGATACCCTTTCACTGCCGCACCACTGTGCTGCTGGATCACGTCTCGGGCGCGACGAATGTCGTCAAAAAATTCCTGTGCGGTCAACTGGTAAACCAGCTGATGCCCGTAGCCGTGCGAACCGATTTCATGCCCCGCCTCCTCCGCCGCTCGGACCAACTGCGGAAACCGCTCGGCGACCCAACCAAGAAAAAAACAGGTGGAACGAACGCCAGCCGATTCCATCATTTCCAACAACACGTGAAAGTCGCGCTCGACGTGACTGGGAAGCGAAACCCAATCCGCGATCGGGGGCGTGCTGGGAAGATCCAGAATATGAAACCAATCTTCGACATCGACAGAGAAGATGCAGTTCACGGGGCTGCTCCTTCGGGGTGGCACGCCATCGCATGGCCCAGCAGGTCTTCGTAGACCGCCAATGTGCGCTGGATCACGATCTGTTCGTCAAATTGTGTTTCGGCTTTCGCCCTGCCGGCCTGCCCCATGCTTTCACGCAGCTTCGCGTCGTCGATCAGCCGCAGCAGCGCGGCGGCCAGCGCATCGGGATCGCGCGGCGGAACAAGGATTCCTGACACGCCGTCGGTCACCGTTTCGCGACAACCGGGAACATCGGTCGTCACAATCGGCCGTCCGATCGCCGCCGCTTCCAACAGCGAACGGGGCGTTCCCTCGCGGTAGGAAGGCAAGGCAACGATGTCGGCGTCCCGAAGCACTTGATGCACGTTGTCGACGTGTCCCAGCAACGAAAGGTTCTTTTCTTGTTGCCAACTTTGAAATGTTTCGGCATCGACCGAAGTTCGATTTCCCTGGTCGGGTGAGCCGCAAAAGACGAACTCGACGTCGTCACGCTGTTTGCCGATCTGCTTGGCCGCCTGGACCAGATCGAAAACACCCTTTTCGCGAATCAACCTGGCAACACAGACCACCCGCAGGGGACGGTTTGCCGAAGGCTTGTCGTCCAGCGGCGGAGGCGGCACGTACGCAAAACGATTCAAGTCGACTCCTGAACCGGGAATCATCACGGCGTTTTCCGCGATTCGACGATCGTACTGACTGAGCAATTCGACATCGTCATGATTTTGAAACAGCGATCGCCGCCGCCGGCCTAAACAACATCGCGCATACCACGACAAAGAAAACTTCTTCGCCAGCCCGCCCAGTCCGTGATCGGGCCGCGACGTTAAAAAGTACGGCAGTCCGGTGATCGAGTTCACCACTGCGGGAACTCCGGCAAGCTTGGCGGCGATCGTGCCGTACAAAACAGGTTTGATCGTGAAGTGCTGGACCACGTCCGGTTTTTCGGATCGATAAACGCGGCGCAAGTTGTTGACCGCTCCCAATTCGCTAAACGGATTGATGCTGCGCCGAGTGATTTTCCATTCGGCCCATCCGTAACCCAGCTCGCGAATGTTGTCCTCGTAGCCGTCTGCCACTCCCACCGCCACCACCTCGCAGCCGCGGTCGCGCAGCTCCGCGGCAAGGTTCATGCGGAAGTTGAAAATGTTCCAAGTCGTGTTGGAAACCAGCATGACCTTCATGGACTGCCTCCCAGATGACCCGCTTTCGGGAGGTTTTGTACCGCGGTTGGTGCGGCGATCGGCTGGGCACCCATCGATAGCGACTGGTACAACTGCGCCAATTCGTCGGCATAACGGCTGGGATGGAAACGCTTTTCGGCTTCGGTCTTGGCGGCGCGGGCAAGCGAGTTCCGCAGCTGTGGATCGCCCGCAAGTTTGGCGATCGCGTCCGCCAAGGCGCGCGAATCTTCCGGGGCGACCAGGATGCCGGTTCGACCTGTGTCGATCACTTCGGGAATGCCGCCACTGCGGGTGGAAACAATCGGCAAACCGGCGCACATCGCTTCGACAATCGCGATTCCGAATCCTTCGTTGATCGAGGGCAAGACAAACAGGTCGATCGATCGCAAGAATTCTTCCGTGTCATCGCGGCGGCCCAGAAAAACAACACCAGGGATTTTCGCTGCCGTTTGCCGTAGCTGAGATTCCAGAGGGCCGGCACCGACGATCAACAATTTCGCGTCGCAGGGGATGCTGCCGTCCGCATGAAGTTGTTGCCAGGCTTGCAGCAAGTAACGATGCCCTTTTTCCCAACGAAGTGTGCCGACCGTTCCCACCACCAACGAAGCCTCGCCGGCGAGTTTCTTGCGCATCGAATCATTTTCCGCAGGTGCGCGAAAGTGAGATCGGCTGGCGCAGTTGTGAATCACGGTGATCGACGATTCATCCCGGCCAAGATGACCGGCCGCCGAACGAGCCACGCAGTGGGAACAGGCGACCACAGCGGTGGCACCACGGTTGATCCAGCGGTCAATCGCCCGGTGATACCAACGTTTCCAACGATAGATGCCATGTTCTTCGATGATCACGGCAGGAACGCGTGCCAGCCAACTGGCCAATCGCGTTTGCATGTTCGTCAAAAACTGACTCGACTGAGCGATGTCGGGACGATGTTTGCGCAGGTACCTGGCCAGTCGAAGAATTCCGAAAAGATCGAATAGCCCGCCGCGGTTTCCCAACACGTCCAATGGGATTCCCAATTTCTCCACCTGGTCGGCGAGCACGCCGCGATCGCGCAGCACGCAGACTCGCACTGAAAGTTCCGGACGACAGATCACTTCTTCCAGGACGGAAAGCCGCAACACCTCGGCTCCGCCCATCGCCAACGAGCCATGGACGTAGATGATGCGGCGAGATGGGTTCGATGGCGAATCCGCGTTGCCGTCAGCAGCGCCGTCGGTCGTCACCTGATCCGATGTTGGCGGCATGGGCTACTTGGCTGTCCTTACCCGCCGATCCCGAAACGGAAACCGCGCCGCGTGAACCGCCGATTCGAAACTCACCCCTTCCAGATCTTTTCCCGACAGAATCGGGTTTCGCGTGGGCCACTCGATCCCAACCGTTTCGTCGTCCCAGGCCAGCGTGTGTTGGTCGTCCGCCTGATACAGTTCGGTACATTTGTAAAGCAAGTCACACACGTCATCGATCGCCAGAAAGCCGTGAGCAAGTCCAGGTGGTACCCACAGTTGATGGTGGTTGTATTCGGACAGTTCCCACGAATGCCACTTGCCGAAGGTCGGTGAATCGTGGCGAATATCAACCACCACATCCAACAGCGTTCCGCGCAGCACTTGAATCAGCTTGCCCTGTGGTTTTTGTGTCTGAAAGTGCAATCCTCGCAACACGCCACGATGCGAACGCGAAAAATTGTCCTGCACAAAATCCACTTCCAATCCCGCATCGGCGTATCGATCTTCGTGATACACCTCCTGAAAAAAACCTCGCGAGTCTTCATACACGGGCGGCGCAATCAGCAGTACGTCTTGGATCGGCGTGGTTTCGATTTGCATACGATTGATTCTCAAGATGCCGGCGATGGCGCGGCCTTTTGGCGGTCCAGCGAAATCCCCGCTGTTTCACACAGCATGTCCAAGTATTGCTTGCCGGTTACCGTGACGGAGTAGTGGGCTTCTATTGTTGCTCGCGCTTGTCGGGAAATCGAGTGACGAAGTTGGCAATTTTCGATCAGTTCCGCGATCGCATGTTCCCATTGGTCGATACTGCCGACCAGCCGGCCGGTGGAGTAGTCGTCGATCAGGTCACGATTGAATCCAATATCCGTTACAACCGGCACAATGCCTACCGCCATGTACAGACGGGCTTTGCCACCCGACTTCCCCAGCGACCATTGTTCATCCGGCAGCGGCATCAAACCGATGTCGATGCGGTGCAGGTTGGACACTTCCGTTGCTGCCGACCAGGCCGCATGTTCCACCGGCATGTCGTCCAGTTGAAACTTCCCGCCTCCGATCACCAGCAAACGGGTGCCCGGAAAACGCCGGCCAATCGCGTTGAGCGGATCGCGGATCAAGCTGAGATACTTTTCGGTCGACGGTGATCCGATCCACCCAATGCAGATTGATTGATCGTCGCTCGATGTCTTCTCGGATTGATTTTGCCCCACGTCTGGGCAGGTGTAGCGATCCAGGTCTTCGCCGATTCGCAATGTCTTCGCATTGGCGCCGGCATCACGAGGCACTTGCGCCAGATAATCGTTGGCACCGATCACCAGGTTGGCCTGTTTGAAAATCGTGTAGAACTTTCTTGGCGACTTGAAGAGGTCGTACAACCTGTTTCGAGTGCTGGGTTTGAAAACGAAAAGGGCGTCGTCATAGATGAAGACAAACGGCTTTTTTCGCCACCGCACCACTCGCTCAAACAACACCGGCCCAATCGGAACGCATTCGCGGTGCGAAACCACCATGTCGAACTGGCCCAACGAGAACAACCAGCGCATGCGAATCAGCAAACAACGAACAAATAACAAACACTTCCGCAGAAACGAGCCGCTGCCAAAGATCTGCGCATAGCTGTCGGCGTCGTAGAAAGGGGATCCCACGCACTCGACACCCTGCGACTCGAAGTACGGCAGGTACTGGTAGACGCAGTAGCGGCTGCTGGCCTGGGTCGGCGGGTACTTAGTCAGAAATAGTATTCGCATGCTGCCGCCAACTCTGTCGCGAAATCCGCATGACAAGCCGCTGATCACTTTGGGTGACTTCGTTGAATCCCACCGCGCGATAGCCCTTGATTGCGGCCGCGTTGTCAGGTTTCACTTCTAGATGAATGCTGTCCAGCTGAAACAACTCAAATCCCAGCCGGCAGGTCAATTCAAGGGACTCGCGCCCGTAGCCTGCCCCGCGAAGACTCAACTCGCCGACGATGAACCGCCCGAATTCCGCCGACCGATTTGTTTCGTCCAACCGATACAGCGACGTCTGGGCAAACGGCTGTCCCGTCTCACGCAATTGGACGATGAACACGTAGTCGTCATCTCGCTGTTGGTATTTCTGAAACCAATCGGCGTGTTGGGAAGGAGAGATTTCATCGCTATGAAAGAACTGGCTGCGCGTATCGGGATGGTTGCGCCACCGCCGCGTCATCTCCAAATCATCGGCGACCAACGAACGGATCAACGTCCGAGGTCCGGTCACCGGCTGAATAATCTGCTTTGCCATCTCAAGCCACTTCTACGAGGAAAGAGACTCGCGAAGTGCCGACGTGACTCGCCTGATGTCGTCGTGCGTCAAATTCAAATGAAGCGGTAGTGACAGGACTTCGTCACTGGCCGCTGCCGCCTGGGGACAGAGCTCTTTTTGGTCAGCGTACATCGAGTATTCGCAGTTGTTGCGGTAGTGGACGCCGGGAAAGATCTGGCGACTGACCAGACGTTCGTAAATTTCATTTCGCTGCGGTGAACGAATCTGGAACAGATGCCTGGACGGTTCGCAGTCGGGGGAGGTTGGCACGACACGGATTCCCGGAACGTCTGCAAGCTCCGACAAGTACGTTTCGCACAGCTGGCGGCGATAGGCGTTGTCGCGGTCAAGGTACCGAAGAGCCACGATTGCCAAGCTTGCCATCACCGAGTTGCCGTGGTATTTGAATCCGGCAACATCGACGTTGTAGTGCCATTTGTAGCTTCCCTGTTTGCTGGTTCGGGCGAACGTATCTTTGTCGATACCCAGCCAGCTGTACTTTCGCGCCGCCGCATCCAGGTCGGCATCCTGAAAGCAGATCATTCCCGAATCGGCGGTGGGTAGATTTTTGACTGCCTGAAAACTGTAGACCGCCACGTCCGCCTCCGGACCAACGTGGCTTCCTTTCCACCGCGTTCCCGACATGTGAGCGCCATCGAGAATCAGCCGCACCCCGGCTTCCTTGGCGATGTCTTGAATCGCTTGCCACTGCCCGGTGTTTCCGCCGTGGCCGACGTACATGATCGCCCTGGTTTTGTCGGTGATCCGGCGGCGAACCGAATCGGGATCGAGACACAGATACTGGTCGATGTCAGCGAACACTGGCCGGAGGCCTTGATGAAGGATCGCGTGATTGGTCGACACGAAAGTGAGAGGCGTACTGATCACCTCGTCACCCGGTTGCCAACCGTCGGTGTCCATGAAGATGCGCAGCGCCAATTCCAGCCCCGACGTGTTCGAGTTCAAAAAATGGGCGTTGGCATGCCCGGTGTACTCACACCACTGCCGTTCCATTTCGACGGTTTTGAATCCCATTCCCGTCCAGCCGCGCTCCAGGCACTCGCGAATCTCGGCAAGACATTCGTCGATCTCGAACTTCGGTGATAAAACTTGAATCGGCGTTGGGTCGGTCATCAGTAGATTTTGATGGTTGAGTGTGGCTTCAATGGGTGGTTGCGGGCGCCGTGTGGTCCGATCGGTCCGCCAGAGCGTGATAAATTTCCAAATACTTTGCCGCTCCGTCCTCGACGGCGAACGAGGCGACCGCTTGAGCCCGCGCGCGTTGTCCGACCGCAGGATCATCCAGCAGTCGACAAAGTTCCGCAGCGGCTTCGGCCAGTTTGTCCGATTCCAGGTTCACCGTGACGCCGGTGTTGCCTTGGGCCAAGATCGACTGGACATCACCAATCGGAACATTGGCGACCACCGGAATTCCACACGCCAGGTATTCGGCCAGCTTGGTGGGGCACGATGCGATTTTGGCTTCGCTGACCGCGACCATGCAAATGCCCGCGCTGGCGCCGGCGATGGCGTCGGCAACTTGATCGTGAGGCAACGAGCGAACTTGATACAACGATCGTGGGACGCCCAATTCATCGGCCGTCGAATCGATCACCGACCGATCGGTGCGGGTGATCAAATCAACCGTCGCACCGGGCCTGATCCGGTTGACCTCCTGGGCGAGCCGGAGCACGGCGTCACATCGATAGCCTCGCCCCAGGCTGCCGACCGAAACCAATCGCACCGGATCGCTTTGCTTTGAACTGGCGGCCGGCTGGAATGTTTGTAAGTCAACACAACAGGGAATGCAGCGAATTGGTTTGTCGACACCGTGTTGTCTCAGGAATTCGATCCCCGCCTCGGTCAGCGAAACCAGGTGATCGGCTTCGTGGATCACTCGATTTTCCAGTCGCTGCGCAAACCATCTGGCAGCCGGCAATCGGATATGTCCGTAGGCAAACTTTTCTCTCGCCCAGAAACCTCGCATGTCATACAACAGCGGCACGCCAAATTTTTTCCGTAGCCTGGTGCCAATATTACCGGGAAGAAAACTACGCGCGTGAATCAGATCGTATCGCGATTCGGCCATTCGCGGTGCCAGGCTTCTGGTTGCGTCGGCGATGTCCCGCAGCATTCCCAGGCTGCGACGTCCCTTGGTGATTTGCCGCGGCAGCCAACCAATGGAGCGGTCGGCCAAACGATCGGTGATTTCCCGCTGTCGATCGGCGGCAATGGTTTCGCGTTCGAACGTCACGAGATCGAACTGGCAATCGTTTTCGGTGTTCCGCTCCAGGTAGCGGAGCACCTGGCTTTCGATCAGCGGTTCGCCGATGGCTCCCGATGCGATGTAGAGTATTTTCAACAAGATTGTCTCGCCACTGGCCGGACGTGCCGGCGCAGCTTCCTATTTGTTTTTCCCATCGGCGACTTCTCGTGGCCTGAGTACCTGTCCGCGATACAGACTCAACAGTGGCGGTACATTCAACAACGCAAATTTTCCACGCGTTTGGGCGGAAGTGTGCCAGACCAGGCCGTCGGCGCCATCGGGCACCTTGATCGTCGAATAGTCTTTGCCGGCAATTCGCGTCAGCCGAGTAACATCGATACGCTCGGTGCTGCCCGGTGCGAAGATACTCCATCGCGGACTGGCATCGACGCACAATTCTTTGCAGCCGGTCGGCACAAAAAAATAGTGAGGGCCACTGTAGTCGATCCAGGCGGGATGGGTGATCGAGGCCTCATAGACAAAAGGTGTCTCCGAATCGACGCGCAACGCGAAGTCACCTTGAAAGGTGACTTTGTATTCGTTGGCCGAGGGAAGTTCGATCGTGATCGTCTGAAACGAAGGGCTTTGTCGAAAGGTTGCTTCAAAAATCGGATCACGCCCGCGGGCGGAAACGACGATCGTTGCCTGGCGCGACGTCGGTGCGATCCCTATCGTGATCGTCTGTTTGCCGCTGGCAAGCAGATAGCCGACCAGCGGACCGCGAAACCTGGCGACACCCATCTGATCAGAACCGGCGATCATGCTGGGACCGGCATCGTCCCCGGAGGCGACAAGGGGATCGAGCAATCGCGAGTAAGCGACCGATGGATCTTCGTCGGCGGCAAGCTGCTTCCAATAGCTGGCGAATTGATCGACAATTTCCTTGTCCGAATACGAAGGACCGTTCATCCAGACGGGCGGTTGTTCTTTTCTGGCAAACCAAAACTCGTCCTTGCCGTCTTGCAGCGGATAACCGTTGCACAATCTTCGGGCAAGCGCGTAGTAGTGCACCATGTCGCGATGCCGAATCCGCCACGCGTAGTTCATCAGGGGCTGGAGCGCTTGATAGTAGGCATCGTTTCGCGATGGCTGACGGCTTCGCACCAGGTCAAATTCTCGGAACCTGGCGACATAGACCAGGTAGGCCATGATGTCAGTCAGCCGGGAACGCACCCCGGCCGAACGCGTCGATCGCCAGGCCGTTTTTACATCGTCAAAAATCGGCAGTAGTGAAGCGGCGCGAAGCTGGGGCGAGCGATCGAATTGTTCGTAAACTCGCCGCATCGGCGCAGCCGCATCCTGAAAACAAAGCTCGAAAAACTCCGCTTCGTCCGCCTCGGTATCACGGTCCGGATCCCACAACAACCGGCTGGCGATGTACAGGCCAAGGGTTTGGCCACCCCAATTCGAATTGGTTTCGGCGTTGACCGCGTCCAGGTTTCGCGCCGCGTAGTAGGGAATCCATTTTCGGTGGTATTCGGCCTGGCCGCCCCGCATTCGTCCCGGCAATCCCCAATCCCACGCCTGCACGCCGTAGTATTCCCGAAGCCCGATCGCGGTCACCTTCTTCGCCCACAAGTCGACCAGTTCCGTAAAACTGTACTGCGTTCGGTTGAAGCCCATCGCAACTTGCACGTAAACATTGGGCTGGACGTCGATCGTCGGGGGCAACCGATGACTGCTGTAGGCGTACAAGCCGACCCACGCTTCGGGGTCGACGTTGGCCACGGCGCGGGCGACCGCGTTGGCCAGGTGGAAAACCCGGTCGGTGGGAGTACCCAGCGCGGCGCAGGCGTCACAGTGGCAAGTTCCCGGACCGTCCGACGGATCGACCGAGACCATTTTCATCGACGGATTGCGTTGCTGGTTCTCCTTCAACAACCGCACCCGATCGTCACAAACCAATTGGATCAGTCCTGGATTGCTGAAACAAAACTTTCGGGCGTTGATGACTCGATCGATATCACGCTTGCCATCCTCGCGCAGTGCAAAGTATTCGGGGTGCTGGTCAAAAATCTCCTGGTTGCGGCCAACGATGTTTCCATAGCTGTGGCCGCATTGAACGATGTTGTCCAGGCTCAACTGATTGGCCATCACCCAACGCCGATAGTTGTCCGACAGCGCCTTCAGATCTTCACCTGGCACTCCATAGGCATACCAAATTCGCCGGAACCTCAGTGCCGGAGAGTCGGTCATTTGAAGATCGATTGTGACCGTTTCTAGTGCCGGGATGTGATGCCACTTGGGCGAAGGTGCGAAGAATCGAAAGCCAAGATGTCGAAGCAGTGCTGCCACGCCATGACGGACCGCAACTCCGCTACGCCCCTGGATCTGCACACGACCCTTGGCCGTCGAAATTTCGTACGCTTCGCGTAGGTGCGGATTGTCTGGGCCAGCAACGTTTTGCTGATCGGCAAGTCGAAGAAGGATCGTTGGTTTCGCCGAGTCAATGCCAAGCGGATTCGACGGACGGATGGGCAGTGCAACGTCGCAGGCCGATTCCAACGAACGGACCAGCCAAGAGGCGGCATCCAACATCGCCTCTTGGTCAGCCGGGCTCGCTCCGGTCAAATCGACAACGACTTCCCCAGCGACTTGGCCGTTTTTGACCAACGTCACTTCCGCTTGTACCCATGCGGGAACCAGCATCATCGTCGTCAGCAGTAGGATGGATCGGATCATGAGATTGGCGAGCTTTGATCGGCGGAAAGGCGTTATCTTTTCACCAACGATGCAAGGTATTCTCGAAGGGCGCGGGAATTGATCGCCAATGCCTGGTGACCGGGCACACAGTCGCGGACAATCGCGCCGGCCGGAATACTCTCGACAGCGCCGTCACCCAGGAAATCACTGGGAATGGCAACGGCATCCAGCCCGGACGCCTGGGCCAAACGCATGGCCCGTGGAAGGTGCCAGGCGGAAGTCAGGATCCCGATCCGGTTGTCGCTAACCTGTTGGGCGATTGAATTCATTTCTTCCGCGGTGTTTCGACCTTCGGTCATCTCGATCGCTTCCTCAGGAACACCAAGATCGACCAACAAAATTTTTGCCAATTCTGACTCGTCTTTTTTCGCCTTGGAAAGGCCTGCTGTCTTGGTTCCCGAACAATGAATCTTGCTGATCAGGCCGCGATGGTACAGTCGAGCCGCCATCACAACGCGATCTCCGTTCTGATTGACCTGCGCCTCGCCGCCCGGTGTCTCCCTGGTGGCGCCGCCGAGCAGGAAAATCTGCTGCGGAATTGGTCCGCTGAGCGGGTTCAGCGTCGAGTAGCGCTGTTCCAGCCTTCCAATCATTCGATTCGCAACCAAACGGTTGCCGGCAACAAGCACTCCCAGCAGGAGGCCGGCCGACAAGAGGATCTCAGGCAGCAGTCGCCGTCGAACAGCGTGCAGGCACAACACGGTTAGCCCAACGGTCAACAGTCCCAGCGGCATCACCAACTCGGTGGCGATCTTTTCCGCGGTTATCCGGCCAAACAGAAAGTAAACCGTGACCATCCCGCCGACATACAGCAACATCACCACGACCGCGCTACCGAACCAACGCGGCTGGCTGCGTTCTGACGTCTTCTCGGCTGCGACTTGTTGCGGAGACATATTGGCTGGGCCTTCCTCTACTCTCGTCGCAGTCTACTTTTCAGCCGCGCCAAAATCTTTTTGGCGACGGGATCGCGAAAGTGAATCAGCACCCAAGACGTCAGTAAACTCAAACCAAGCCCATACGCCCAATAAAGGTTCGGCGCGTTGAGCGCCACCGCACTGGCGGCGTAAAGATGAACGCAAGAGAGTGCAAGCGTTTGGTAGGCTCGTCGGTCGAGCTTCCATCCGGTCGAGGCCGGAACCACCACGTAGGCGATCATCCCAAACAGGGTGTAGGTCATGCTGTGAGCGATGCAGCAAGATGGCAGCCAAGTTGACAAGGCGGTTGCCGCCGTGATCGAACCAAGGTAGGCGGCGAACCAGGTAACGTAGCAGCTGACAAACGCTTTCACGTGCCCCCTGGCCAGGAGCGCCAGCGCAAAGATGTCAAACGCCAGCCGAAACATGTCGCCCGGCAACTGATAAGCCAGCAGCACACCCGACTCGCGAAACCGAGCCGACAACAGCAGCCGGATGATCGGTTCGTGAAAGATGATCATGAAGATGATCACCGGAGTGAGCGCAACTTGAAACAACCGCAGCGTGTTGGAAATCTCTTTGCCAATTTCCTTCGCGTCGTCCAAGCGAGACACGGTCGGATAGTAGTAGCTGGTGGTGGTCGCAAAGATCACTCCCAGGTAAACCGAGGAAAGCCGCCAGGTCGCCGAGTAAATTCCTCCGGGGTCTTCGCCGTAGGCCGCGATGACCGAGCGAACGAAGTACATGCCCGCGGTCGCTCCGAGCGAACCGACGCAGAGTCCGGCGACGGCATAGGTGATGTTTCGTTTCAAGATATGCAGGCTCTTGGGCCGCCGAAGCTTCAGCTGCGTTCCGTCTCGTATCAGGAAGATGCCGCCCAGCGCAAACAGGGTGAACTGGGTCGCCACAATCGTGACCACGGCACCCCAAAGGTGATACTGCAGGACCAGCAGAGTGAAACAAACAACCGAGATGATGCTGCCGATGGTGTTGATGGCGGCCAGCCGCGAAACGTTTCGGTATCCTTTGATGATCGACTGAAAGAAGCGTGCTCCGATCGCAAAGGGAACGGCTAGTGCAGTGACGCGGACTTCCGAAGCGTAGGCGGCGGTGGCGAACAGAAAATCGGAGATCGCAGCGGCCGCGATCCAGGCAACCACCAACGCGACGACGGATGAACAGGTTAGCGCGAACAGAAACGTCTGGTGGATCGCCTTCAGTTCGTCGTGATCACCCGCCGCATGCGCCTGGCTCGTTTCACGAACCACGCCCGATGAGTTCCCTAGGCCTCCCACCACCTGGCTAAAGATAAGAAAACTGTTCAGCTGCGTGACGACGGCGACCCCCATCGGGCCCAGCCACAACGCCGCCAACTTCGCGCGGATCACCTGGCTAAGCAGGTTGGCGAAACTGCTGACCGACGACCAGAAAGTGGCGCGCAGCAGGCCGCCTCCGCCAACTTTGTTGTCGGGAAGGCTTTCCTGAGCCGGTTCGGAGATACCCACGGTGGTCATGTTTTGTCGGAAAGAAACCGGTCGGGATCGACAGTCAACAGCAGGTTGCGTTCACAAAGGTCTGCTTGCGGCCTGTCGATCGACACGCAACCTCGGCGGGTCAGGCCGATGTAGGCGTATCCGAGCCCGTGCAACTGAGTGATTTCGTCGACCAGTTCCTGCCGGTCATCCAAAAACTCGATGAACAAATCGGGTTGATGCTCGGCCAACGTCTTTCGCATCCCACGCAGCGCGAACTCTTCCACTCCCTCGACGTCCAGCTTGATCAGGTCCACCGATTCCAGTTTTCGGTCGGCGACAAACTGGTCGATCGTGATTCCTTCCACCTCGATCGGTTCGGTTGAAGTCGTCAAAAAATCGGCTTTCAAGCTGGCGCTCGACGGTTGCAACCCACCGGGATCATAAATCGTCACGGACTGGCAGCTATCCGAAACGGCGAACGGACAGACCTCGATGTCAAAACTCGGATTGAGCGAGGCGTTTTTGCGAGCCAGGTCGGCGATCCGCGGAATCGGCTCGAAAGCCAAAACCTTGGCGGTAGGGGCAACCGCGGAGGCGGCCAGCGAATAAAGGGCGGTGTTGGCGCCGATGTCCAACACCACGCCGGCTCGACGCGCCGCCCGGATCCAGGGCAAGATCGTTTCTGGTTCGTGCCCGGCGATTCCATGCCAATAAAGGTTGTTTTCGATGTTGTGTCCGTAGGCGTGCATTTCGAAGGAAGCACGTGAATCGAGGTCGACGTGGATCTTGCCGGCAAAATGAAGATGGCGAGTGAGACGTTTGGGCAGCGGAATTCCAACCATTCGCGTGGGCCAAAAACCAGCGATCAAGGTCGATCGAATCAGCTGCTTGAGAGTGCGGTTCATGGATTGATTGTTGGGAAGTGTGCCTGATCTTGCAGGACGGATGCCAACGCCGCCATCGAACGGTTCTCTAGCAATCCTTGCTGACGAAGGGAGGCCGCGTGGGAGAAGATTTGGTCGAGTCCTTGGAGAAGTTCGTCCGTTCGCAGGCCCAAGTTGAAGGGATGAGTCCAAAGGTGATAGATGCCCTTGCAGCGCGCGGCGGCGTCCAAGCCTTTGATGGCTTTGGCGACACGATCGGCGACCGAGACCCATTTTCCAACGCTGCGAAACGAAGGATAGAACTGGCTGGAGGGAATGACCCACAATCCGTCGGGACTTCGCAAGGGTAAACCTACCGACGGTGTTTGCCGCAGCCGCGCTGAAGCAAATCTGCCGGCGGCCCGCATGGCTTTGGTGGGCAAGTGTTCGAACCATCCCGCTTCCGGACCTCGATAACATTCGATTCCGTGTTTGCTGAGCAGATCGAAGTGGGCCATGAAATGTTTCGGATAGATGAACGATTTGGGCGCCGGTAGCCCCAGTTCACCAAACAGTTCGACGCTGCGCTGCAGTTCCAAATCAAACTGTTGGCGACATTGATCGGTGTCCTGCACAAACATGTGTGTCAAAGTGTGGCAACCGATATCTTGCGGTGGGTCGACGCTGCGAATTTTTTCCAGAATGTCCTCGGCGTACCAGCGCGGTTGTGAACGGCAATCGCCCAGTGGAACGTCATCGTACTGGGAATCGGCCAGCCACCGATGACGCTTGGCACCGCCGATGAACATCGCACCGACAACCACCCAAGTCGCGGAAAGTTCGTACTGGTGGAACAGTTCCAGCAACCCGTCGATCGCGCGGCGAGTTCCGTCCAAGTCGGGACCGACAATGTCGGCCCACTGGCGGCGGCGAGTTCCCCAGGCCAATTCGAGATCCAACGAGAGCACGAAGACGCCTTGGTCGAGCGCGGCGGCTGGACTGGTGCTCATTTGCGGTTCGTGGATGCCTGTCGCGTTGGACTGGTCGAAGCGGTCGGCTGGCGACGCCGACCCAGAAACCGCTGGCAAAAACGGCGGGCATAGTAAAAGGGACTTGCCAGAAGGGGACCGGGATCAGCAAGCGTGCCGACCGCGCCATGGTTGGTTGGTGAAAGCGTTGACAACAGCGACAAGGGCGAAATATCTCGCTTGCGAAGATGATGGGGCCACGTCAGCAGATCCTTTTCCCAAAAACACCACCGGGTCCCATCCTTCTGCGCAGTCGCCTGTGGAATCGGACTACCGATCAGATCGAGGTAGGCAGCATGGATCAGTTCAACCCCCGATGCACGGGCAAGATGAAACCAGAGTGTTGGCCGCGGGTTGACCTCGATCATTTTGTACTTGCCATCGCGCGGATCGAACTTGAACTCGGTGCCGCAGATGCCGCGATAGTCAACACCTTCAACAAACTTCCAGCTCAATTGTTCGATCTCTTCGCGATACTTGGCCGTCGCCAGGGAGGCCGAACCGAAATCGGGTGGATGCTGCCGCGTCTTTTCCGCAACAAAACAGGCATCTCGATTACCGTCGTTGCCGCGGTAGACCGCTGCCACGTAGATGTTAGCCTCGACACCCGGAATCAGCTCTTGCACCATCAGCCCATCGCAATCTTCGCCGAAGCGATCGACGTGGGCGCGTAGTTGATCGATCGATTCGGCAACCAGCAGTTTCGCGCCGCCAAGGCGGTCGCGCCACAGATGCCCGAAGATCGGTTTGAGCAATAGTGGAAACTGAAACCGATCTCCCAGCTTCAAAACCTGGTCTGCCGATTTGGGAAAGGCGGTTTGAGGCGTGTCGATTTCGGCGGTCTTGCAGAGTTCGTGAAACGATTCCTTGTCGACGGCGCGAGCCGCCAAACCACTGCCGATCGCGTCATAGCATCGCCACTTTTCACCGATCGCCTGGCGGTTTTGATCGAGAGCCAGAACCATGGTGTCGCTGGTGGGGATCACCACCGGAGGCTCCGTTTCGTCGGCGGTGACTTCCAGGGCGCGGCGGACCACTTTATCGGGCGTGGGCGCAACGATCGCCTGTCCGAAACGATAGCGACTGCGAAACGCGTGTCGGCCGGCGTCGAAATCGCCCACGTAGCAACGAATGCCATGGGCACCCAGGGCGCGAAGCACAGCCAGTCCCGTGGGTGACGCCCCCAGAACGATGGCGGCAGGGGAAGCCATCGTCAGACGGCCTCGGCGCTAGCGGATGCCGCGATCGGCCGTTTGCCCTGCTGTTGGGCTCGCCGCAGCCGCGACGCCAGCAGTCCGGTTGCGGCAATCACCAGGTAGACACCCAACAACTGCATTCTCCACCGCATCAACGGTCCGCCGTTGGTTGTCGCGACGCTGTAGCCGAACGTGATCACCGCGGTCGGCACCACCAGCACTGTGAACAGGTACCTTCGTTCGTTCCACAACACCCGCGCGCCGCGAATCGAATAGATCGTCCCGATCACCACCAGGACCACTTCCGGCAGCGCCATGAATTGCCGAATCGTATTCACCGAACTCGGATTGACACTGAAAAAGAAGAAGTAAAGTCCGACGACGAAACTGATCGTGGTGTCGGTCACATTTTCCCCAATCTCGGTCACTTCACCCGATTGGTAGAACGCTCCGGAACCCTGATTCAGTTTGCGGCGCATTTTGTTGACATAGGACAAATCGGTGAATTGCGTGTCGACTTCGGCAACCATTTCGGGCGCAAAACCGACAACCCCCACCAGCAGACCGGCCAGCAGTAGTGCGCCGATTGCCACTTTTCCTCGACCGACCGTTCCCGCGCCGCCGACGATCGCAGCGGCCACAAACCCAAGTGGGATGGTCGCCGCGAGAACCGCCGCCAGGTAGGAACGCATCGAGATCATGATTCCGAAACCGATCATCAGATGCAGCAGCCACGAGGAAGTCGGCTTGACCACGTACTCCACAACAGCCAGGAAGATCAAGGAGACGCCAAGTGTTGCCACCCCATCGCGCACCATCAGCGTGCTGTAATAGACCTGGGTGGGAAACAGCAGCGAAAGTATCAAGACCAGGCGGGCGACTCGTTGGTCACCCGTGACAAGGTAGGCCATTCGATAGTGGACAAGCGGTGCCAGGGTGCCCGCGATCACACACAGCAGCTTGATGACCAGCGGCTGGTGACCAGTGATGTAATAGACACAGCCGATGAAGTATTCCCAGCCAAAATCGATGAACCCGGAAACCCGCGTCGGCCAGTAGGCTGGGTCGCCGGTGCGGAAGTACTCCGCCATCTCCAACCCAACGCGGTCGTACAGAAACGAATCCTTCGTCAACGACAGCGACTTCTCCGCACCGGAAAAGTGAATCAGCAACATCAGACTCAGCCGCAGCACCAAGCCGATGCTGACCCATCGGATGATGAAATTGCGGTTCGATGATGGTTGGCCGGACTTCATGAAACTGTTTTTGCTGAAAGAGCTACGGCAGGACGATCTGCTGTGACCACGGTTTGTTTTCGTTGTGCCAATCGACACAGGCCCGGAGCCCGTCATCCAGGCTGACCTGAGGCGTCCAGCCAAGTAGCTCTTTCGCTTTGGTGATGTCGGCTGACGTGATCTTGATGTCGGCCTTATGAAAAGTCTTGGTATTGAGCCTGGCTTTTTTTCCCAACAGTTCTTCCAGTTTCGCGATCACCGTATTGAGTGTTACCGGCACGCCGCCGCCACCCAGGTTGATGATTTCGAAACCGACCGGCTGGATCGCCGCAATGGTGCCGGCGGCGATATCGTCGACGTAGGTAAAGTCCCGCGCCTGTTGGCCGTCGCCAAACAATTCGATGGGCGTTCCTTCATCGATCCATTTGATGAACCGGAAAATGCACATGTCGGGTCGGCCGGCTGGTCCGTACACGGTGAAGTAACGGCAGATCGAGATGTCCATGTCGTACAGATAGTGATAGGCATGCGCCATCATCTCGGCCGATTTCTTCGACGCCGCGTAGGGTGAAATCGGCGTGTTGACCGACAGCGTTTCTTTGAACGGCATCTCCTGACCGGCATAAAGGGAAGAGGTCGACGCGAGAACATACTTTTTGATGTTTCGCTGCCGCATCAGTTCCAACAAATTCAAACTGCCCATCGCGTTGGTGGTCATGTAGACGTGCGGATTGGTCATGCTGTACCGCACTCCGGCACGCGCCGCCAGGTTCACCACCGCGTCAAACGAATGTCGATCAAAGAGTTCGGTCAGTGCCGGCATGTCTTCCAGGTCGGCGTGAACAAATTCAAACTGATCACCGTCCAGCCAGCCATTGCGATGTTCTTTCAGCGAAACGTCGTAGTAGTCGTTCAGGTTGTCGATTCCAACCACGCGGTGCCCGGCATCCAACAGCCGTTTGGCGACTCGCGATGCAATGAATCCGGCACATCCGGTAACGAGGTAGGTTTGGGGTGAGTCGGTTGGCATGGGTGATGTCGGGCGAAGTGGTTGTGCAGTGGTGGGGAGGCGGGAGTTTAAGTTTTACCGAGTCGGCCTACGGGTTGGGATGGTCGGCGATCTCTTGGAGGTAGCTGCCGTAATCGTTGGCGTACTGCTGTGCCAAACCGAGCAGTTGCTGCTTGTCGATGAAGCCGCACTTGTAGGCGATCTCTTCCAGACAGGCGATTTTCAGTCCTTGGCGTTTTTCGACTGCGGCGACAAAGTTGCAGGCGTCCAATAGCGAATCGTTGGTGCCGGTATCCAGCCAGGCGAAACCGCGTGAGAAAATCTTGACGTGCAAGTTTCCTCGTTCCATGTAGGTCTTGTTGACGTCGGTGATTTCCAATTCGCCGCGCGGCGACGGTTTCAAAGCAGCCGAGATCTCGACCACATCGTTGTCGAAGAAATAGAGTCCAGGAACAGCGTAATTCGATTTTGGTTGTTGTGGTTTTTCTTCCAGCGATACCACTCGACCTTCGCTGTCGAATCCTACCACTCCGTATCGCTGGGGATCATTGACGTGGTAGCCGAAGATAGTGGCGCCGCTCTGCCGAGACGCCGCCTCGGCAAGGATCGACCGAAACCCCTGGCCGTAGAAAATATTGTCGCCCAGCACCAGGGCAACGTTGTCATCTCCGATAAAGTCGCGGCCGATGATGAATGCTTGTGCCAGTCCTTCTGGCTTGGGTTGCGGAGCGTATTGCAGGTTCAGTCCCCACTGCGATCCGTCGCCCAACAGCCGCTGAAAGGCGGGCAGATCATGCGGCGTGGAAATCAGCAGGATTTCGTGGATCCCCGACAACATCAGCGCCGACAGCGGATAGTAGACCATCGGTTTGTCGTAGATCGGAATCAGCTGTTTGCTGACCGCGCGGGTGATCGGATGCAGTCGCGATCCCGATCCTCCGGCCAGAACGATTCCTTTCATCAGTGCGTCTCCTCCCGCGGATTTCCGGTTCCCAGCCGATCCAACTTGTACTCGCCCGACAGAATTTGTTGCCACCAATCGCGGTGATCGAGGTACCACTTCACCGTCGATCGAAAACCACTCTCGAAGTCTTCCTTGGGCGACCAGCCGAGCTGCCGCCCGATCTTCGAAGCGTCGATCGCGTATCGCAGATCATGGCCAGGTCGATCGGTCACAAACTCGATGCGCCGCTCGTGCGGCTGGCCACTTTCACAAGGGTGCAATTCATCCAGAATGCGGCAGAGCGTCTTGACCAGATCCAGATTCGATCGTTCGTTGTTGCCGCCAATGTTGTAGGTTTCCCCCGGAACGCCTTCGGCAACCACTTTCAACAATGCGTCACAGTGGTCTTCGACGTACAGCCAGTCGCGAACATTTTCCCCTTTTCCGTAAACAGGAATCGGTTCGTCTCGCAGACATTTCAAAATCACCACCGGAATCAGCTTTTCAGGAAACTGAAAGGGACCGTAGTTGTTGGAACAGTTGCTGACCAAAACGGGCAACCCATAGGTGTCTTGCCAGGCGCGTGCAAAATGATCCGAAGACGCTTTGCTTGCCGAATAGGGTGAATGGGGATCGTAAGGAGTCGATTCGGTAAAAAGCCCGTCCGTACCAAGTGATCCATAAACCTCGTCGGTCGAAACATGCAGAAAACGAAAAGCATCTGCCGATTCGGCCGGCAGGTTGCGCCAATGTTCCAGGCTTGCCTGGAGCATATGGAACGTTCCCATCACGTTGGTTTCGACAAAAACTGCCGGACCGTCGATCGAGCGGTCGACGTGACTTTCGGCCGCAAGGTGCATGACGGCGTCGGGACGGTACTGCAGCAACCGGTCACGAAGCGGCTGAAAATCGCGGATGTCGATCTGTCGAAATTCGTAGTTCGGATTCGACTGCACGTCCGCCAACGACGACGGATTGCCCGCGTAAGTCAACGCATCGACGTTGCAGACGTGATGACCGCGGCCGATCGCCATCCGAACCAGGTTCGAGCCGATGAAACCGCAACCGCCGGTGATGAGTAAACGCATGATATTGAAACGACAGAGTATTGCAGACTGACCTTTGTAATCACCAATGCCTGTCACGAAAGGTGACTGAGACATCTATTCGTCATTGTTTGCCCAACGCCTGCAGGTCCTCCTCGGCCATCTTTCGGATGATTCGGTCAAAGCGATCGTCTTTGGGCGATAAATCCCGGCCGATTCTTGCTTGTTCCAACGCTTCGCTGCGATTTCCGCCCGCTTTCAAACGCGTGATGTATTTGTACCGCAGATTCGCGTCGGTCGGCTTGAGCCTGACCGCAATGCGAAAATGTTCGAAGGACTGCTGGTAGTCTTCGAGTTCAAAAGCGACATCGGCGGCAAGCACTTCGCAGCCCGACCGCTCGGTTTTGGTTTGGCATGTTTCACAGGCCAATCGGCCTTGGCACCCGGCCAGCAGATCCTGGTTCTTGTCTTCTTTGCCCAGAACATAGATGGCCGCTTGCCGCCACACCAGCGAATCATCGTAGAGGATTTCGGTTGGAGAGACCTGCGGCCAGCGTTCGGTCATCTCCAGCGCGGCTCGGGTCAATTGGGGAGCCAGGGTGAGCGCGTTTCGCAGCAGTCCCACCGCTTGCTGGTGATCGCCACCATCTCCAGCAAAGGCGGCAAGGCGAATCAACATCAGCGGATTGCTGCGGTAAAACTGAGTCAATTGGGTCATCGCAGTGTCGCTTCGCTGAGCATCACGATGGGCAAAATCAAGATAGAGCTGCCACTTTCGTGATTCGCTGCCCAGCGGCAACGCGACCATCGATTTTTCGGCCGCCTCCAAAATCACACCGTAAGCCTCATCGGCCGTATCGATCGCGGTCGAGTCGCCGGCGGCCAGCTTCTGCAGCCACGGCAACCGCCGCTCGAGTGGGCTGGTTGCCTGGTACAACTGCGTCGCTTGCTCCTGGGTAACCGGTCGCGCCGCGGTGACCTCGGCCAGTCGCAGCCGCCGGTGCTCGAATTCGCAAAGCAGATCGTGGGCGGCGGGCCAAGATTGGTCGCCGATTTCGCCACGGAGCTTCGTGATCCAGTCCGTCAGCTCGGCCGAATCGCCTCGGATCGCGTCCAATTGCGTGCTGGCCGAACGCAACAGCGTTTCGCGGTCGGCATCGGTTGCTAAGCGGCCGTGGGCAATCACCAGTGCCAGGGCTGCCAGGGCGGTCGCCACGGCGGTGGTGATCGCGCCGCGACGAGATTTCAATGGCGCTGCGGAAGTACGACGAGGATCGGTGCCGGTCTGCGCTTCGCGGGCGGCGATGATCGAGTAAAGCGTGACGACCAAAAACAGATTGGCGGGGATGATCAGGCCAAAATCAAAAAACTGCGACACCAGGATCGCGCCCAGCAGATACCAGCCCGCCACTCGCAGACCCTGGTCAATCGGATCGACCGATTCGGCCATTCGAGCCAAAGTCCGAATCAACACCACCAAGATCCAGATCGCCAGAGCCAGGCCGACCGCGCCCTGTTCAGTAAACATTTCCAACCACAGGTTGTCTGCATGGTGGTACCACGCCTTGGAACTGGTTTCCTGGAAGGGCAAGTAGGCGTACGCATAAGTCGCCAATCCCGATCCGGCGGGCAGATGCGCCGTCGCCGCCTCCCAACCATCCCGCCAATGCGTCAATCGGCCGTCGCGCAAAATCGTCGACGTGTCGGCGCTGGAGAAAATCCGAAAGCTGCGGATGCTCTGCAAATTCAACTGCAATGGAATGATCAACATCGCGGCGCCCAGTGCAAGAGCCGCACCGACCACCGGAACGGTCATGAAGCCGCGGCGCTGGCGAACCCAACCCATCGCCAACAGCGCTCCGGCCAATGCCGAGACCACGCCGCCGCGAGAACCACAAATCAAGATCCCGGTCAGGCAGATGACCGCGCCGATCACGCCAATCAACGACTCCCGATCGCTGACCAACGAAACCAGGTCGTTTACCTCGAATGCCGGGTCATCCACTTCTTGACCGGTCAGCGCCGTCAATCGCCAGGCAAGCAGACCGAGGCTCGCGGCCAATCCAATGTTCATCAACAGCGCCGCGTTGTTGCGGTTGATAAAAGTGCCAAATGCGCCGGTGCCAGTGTCGACGCCCCAGACCAATGTCTCCGGAAAAACGACACAGAAGATTCCGAATGCGGCGTGAGCGGCCGTGCCCAAAGCGATGACACTCAGGAAGGCCGCGATTCGAGCCCGCGTTCGAAAGACCATCAACGTTGCCCAAACCAAGGCGATCAGCAACGTCAGCATCGCCGCGGCGTGCCTTGAATCGAAGGAGGCCAATGAAATCGGAATGTACTGGGGCAAACTGGGGGCGGCCACGAAAGGAGAAATCCAATCGGTGTAGGCCGACTGCGACGCCGGGCTCAAGCTCTGAACCAACGACGGTTTCATCGGCAAGGTCTGCGACCAGCCATAAATCGCCCAGATCACCAATGGCCACATCAACCGATACTGCCGCGTGCTGCCGGTGTTGCTGCGGTCGGCCAGCGAGGCGATTGCCAGCACGGCGGCCGCCACGATCAACAGGGCGGCCATGTACTGAGTCCACCACAGCACGCCGCCAAAATCAGCCGCCACCAAAATCGGCAGCAACATCAGCAGGCCGGCTGATGCCCAGAGCGACAAGTCACGTAAAAATCGAAAGATGGAAACCAAGGGGCTTTCTGATCGTCGTTATTTTCGACAGGCTGCTAAGTCGTGTTCGACCATGATTCGCGCTAGATCCGGAAGGATGGTCTTGGCCCGCCAATCAAGTTTTGCGGCGGCCTTGCCGGGATCACCGACCAACTTGGCGACTTCGGCCGGCCGGAGGTAACGTTCATCCTGTTCGACGTGTTTTTGCCAATCCAGTTCCACCGCTTCAAAAGCGGCCCGCAAAAAACCCTGGACGGAATTCATCGTGCCGGTCGCCAACACAAAATCGTCCGCTTCGGGCTGCTGCAACATCCGCCACATCGCCTCGACATACTCCGGCGCGTAGCCCCAATCTCGTTGGGCGTCCAGCGATCCGAGCGATAGCGTGTCTTGCATTCCCAATGAGATCATTGCCGCGGCGCGAGTGATCTTTTTGGTGACAAACGATTCGCCGCGACGGGGAGATTCGTGGTTGTAACAAATCGCATTGCAAGCGAACAAACCAAATGACTCGCGATACAACTGCACCATCTGAGTGGCGAATGCCTTGCCGATCCCGTAAGGAGTCACCGGGCGCATCGGAGTCTGTTCGTTTTGCGGAAAATGGTCGGGCCGGCCGAAGATTTCGCTGCTGCTGATGTGTAGCAAACGAGGCTGCTTGGCCAGATCACGAACGATCTCCAGCAGCTTCAGCGTGCCCATCGCGGTGAATTGGCAAGTCGTTTCGGGAATCTCAAAGCTAACGCCCACGTGACTCTGGCCGGCCAGGTGGTAAAGTTCGTCCGGTTCGGTTTGAATCAGAATTCGGCGAATCGTCGTCGCGTCGTCCAGATCGGCATAGTGTAAGAAAAGCCGCTGGTTGTAGACTTCTTTGTCGTGAAACAGACGATCAATGCGAGTCCGTACCGTCGAACTGCTGCGGCGGACGATTCCATGAACGGTGTATCCCTTGTCGAGCAGCAGCTCGGTCAAATAGGAACCGTCCTGGCCAGTGATCCCGGTGATGAAGGCGGTGTTCAGTTTTCAGTTTTCAGCTTCCAGTTTTCAGTCGCCGGTGTTCAGTACTGCGACGGAACACCGAAAACCGAACCCTGAAAACTCTTAACCTATCAATTCGAGTTGACAGTCTTCGAGTTTGACACTGACGCCCTGTTCCATGAACTGGACCGAGACAACCAAGCGAGTTTCCTGTTCGCGCCGGAGCACGGTGCCTTCGTAACCTGCGAAAGCGCCGCTGCGAACGCGAACGTTCTGTCCCGGTTCCAAGCGGCTTTCCAACGTCAGCGGCACGCCCATGTTGATCAGGTTTTGAATCTGCCGCAGGTCGTTGACAAAGGCTGGCACGTCGGTGATCGGTGTCACCTTTTGGACTCGACCGGTACATACCGCCTGGTAACGTGCATCGTCGTCTCCGCACAGGAAGACATAGTTGTTGAACAACGGGGCATAGGTCGTGCGAATCCGACCAGCTGGCGACCGGCGACGATGGACGATCTGCGGGCCGTAGTGAGGAATCTCCAACTGCCTCAGCTGGCGCATCAACTGCTTTTCCTGCCGACTCTTGGTGTAGATCAACCACCACGGATCACTCAATCGGTCCTGGTGATCAAGCAAGTTGGGGGGATGACAATCCGGTTCGGCAGGAAGTATCGGCACGACTGGGGATGTCCGGAAGAAGCTTGGTGTTCGATTTTGGGAGCCGTTGGAACGCACGAATGCCGCAGTGGGTGTTTTCACTTTAACCTTGGCGGAACATTTCGGGCACCGGTCTTCTGGAGGCGTTGCATGTTCTTGCGAGCGGTCGAACCAATGCAAGACCTTCCGCCGACTGGCCTTCGGATCCATCGTCCGTTCCCCTTCGATGATCCCGTGGAATCTTCCCGCAGGCCTGCTTGCAATGGATTGGTCGACGATTGTTTGGAAATCGAGGATTTTACGAGCGACCGTCAAAAGTTCACACTGCCCACCGATGCCGCTGGCGCGGACTTCGTCCACTTGGGTGACCAATCACCCTGGTAAAAATAGCTTTCGCTGGGGGCGTTTCCTTCCACCTTGAGGCCCCAGCAGAGGGGCGATCGACAACGAAAAACTGTTGATCCGAAGCGCTCCCCCAACGCCACGGTCAGAATGATCCATCCTGCAGAAATTGACAAGGATTCACAGCAGCAATGACGTCAATTGCCGGCTGCCATCCTGCCGCAAAAGCGCCAACCGGCATCACCGGTCGTTTTGGCTGCTGGCCGGGATTATTCGTGTAGGCCGGACCGAGGTCGCAGAACCATGCCGTAGCTGCGCGGCGGCGGTTCGTATTTGCGCCCCGCGTGGGTGACGAAAAACCTCCCACCGGCGACCGAAATTCCGGCACGGTAAGGGCTTGCTTGTTGCGGTCTACGACCTGCGAATCGACGAATCTCAGGCGCCGGAGATGGTGATCGGCGCCTTTCGGCCATCGCTTACCGGATGAACCGAAACATCCGATTCTTCGCAACGTTCCGCATCCACCGGTTCGGCGGGACGCGAATCGGCCGCGCCGGCAAACCGTCGCTGAGCTTCCAATTGCGAGACGATCACGTTGATCTGAGGCCCCAGATCGGAAAGCTTGTCGGTCAGATCCGAAATCCGCTCATAAACACTGGGATCGTTTGCCGGCGCGATGATCTCCAGGCGGCCGATCTGCACTTGGGCCTGATCCGAAGTTCGCTGGGTAAACAGCGGCAAACTGATGCTCAATTGCAGCGCCTTTTCGGGCAGCCGAGTACTTTGCCAGGTTGCGTGATAGCCTTCGTGCAGCCAGGAAAGATTCAAGTCGATCTTGACCTTGGCCAGCTCATGCGTCTTGGCAAATTCAACCAGCGGCTCCCAGATCGTTTCCCAACGACCGACACCTTGCAACGGCACGCGGCGGTGGTGTCGCGGCGCGGTGGCAAAGGATTGAGCGAAATGAGCGGCGCGGCCCATCAACAAACGAAACTCTGCGTGCCCAAAGGAACGAGTCACGATCAACAATGCCAACACAATCAACACGCCCAGCACCGAAAGCCAGGGCAGGTGATAGGTGACCGACAGCACGGCCAATGCGGTCGTGGTGGTGCATAGTCCGGCAACAATGAACAACATCTTCACCGGCCCAAACCGCTCCTGCAGCAGGTGATGCAGATGCGCCCGGTCGGTCGTGTAGATGCTGCGCCCCGTTAACCAACGCCGCAAAATGGCGGCCGTTGAATCAAACAGCGGAATCGCCAGGATCGCAACCGGCGCCGATGCCAAAACAGTGGTTTCCTTCACACTGCTCCAAACCGCCAGCACACCCACGCACAACCCAATGGTCATGCTGCCCGCGTCACCCAAGTAAATGCTGGCTGGCGGCCGGTTGAACACCAAAAAACCAAGCAGCGCTCCGGCCAGTGCAAAAGCCATGATCGCGGTCAACGAAGCGTCACCACGAAGACTGATGAATCCTAATCCGGTACAGATCACACAACCGGCCGTGGTCGCCATGCCGTCGGCGCCGTCAATCAAGTTCAGCGCGTTGACCGACAACAACAACCAAATCACGGTCAACGGAAACGCTAGCATCCCCAGCCGAAATTCCATCCCCACCAAGCTGAGCTCTTTGATCAAGGTACCGCTGCCGACCAGCGCTGCGATGATCAAACATTGCAGCAACAGCTTCTGGCGGCCGCGAAGCACCCACGCGTCATCAGCCAAACCGACCAACAGCATTGCCGCGGCGGCACCGAACAACACGTACCAATCGCTGGTCACCTCGCCCAGCAGGTGATCCAGCAGAAAGCGATCCACCCAGATGGTTCCGGCAAAGGCGGCGACCAACGCCAGAAAGACAGCCAGTCCGCCACCCAACGCAACGGGACGAGTGTGAAGTTTGCGCTCGCGATCGGGATGGTCAACGATGCCCAGCGATATCGCGGCCCAGCGCACCATCGGCACCAACGCCAAAGATGCGAGGACGGACAGCGCGACGCAGACCGCAGTCAACCAAGCCATTCAAAATGAGCGGAGAAAGAGAAAAGTGGATTTGGGCAAACGGGGCAACCCACGTTAGCCGTAGTCGCCGCCAAAACTTGTCTGACGCCGGTTGGTGCTAGGACCTGGAGTTGACCTTCACTTGGTAAACCGATGTGCCAGCAAGGAAGCTTTGCGGATTGCCACCGTGGCTGGTGCTTCGGGATACGATCTTGACTTCCATGGATCCGTCGATTTGACGAGCTTCTTCCTACATTAGTTCGATTCTCGTTGGTCCGCAGTATAGATTTCGAATCCCGCCCCAAAATGGGTGATCTCGGAAAATCCCCCATCTTTTCACCGATCGCCGCGAATTACCCCATCCTTTGCTTCCACTGACCTGTCGAAAACCGGTCCGCCGACACCACCGATACAGGTGGCAACGCCCCTACAGATGGAAGTTCCGTCACTTTTGGTTAATCCTGAGCGGCTCAGGCGGCGATAACTAGGCCAGAGCGGGGTGCTAACCAGCACAATCCGTACGAACTGCATGACCAAAACACCGCCGTTGCTGCCAAGGGGGGCCAGATGGCGATTCGTCCGCACCGTGCTTCAAAAGCACTCGATCAGACCGACAAGTCCTACGCACCGGGCGATCACCGCTTGCGCGTGTTCCGACGGATTCTTGCTGCTGGATTCCTCGGAATGCTGCTCGCCGGATCGACCGGATGCTCGATGATGAAAGGGCTGGGCAAAGCGATCAACAAGTCCGACTGCATTGACGAGTTCATGATCGACTATCGCAATCGAGCGATGGCCGCCAAGGCGTGGCATTGTCAAAAGCACACGTTCAAATGTGCTGATCAAGATGGCTTCCGCGAAGGATTCATGGCGGGGTACATCGAAGTCGCCTCGGGCGGCCCCGGCTGTACTCCCTGCGTGGCCCCGCAAGCCTACTGGGGTTGGCGTTATCAATCGGCTCAGGGTCAGGCGACCGTCAACGCTTGGTTTGCCGGTTATCCGATGGGCGTGAAGGCTGCTGAACAAGCAGGCATCGGTCACTTCCAGCAAATTCGTACTTCGTCCGCCTACCGACAGCAGCCCGTTGCGGTCGTGCCGACCGAGGTCAACCCCGAGGAGCCGGTGGCAAATCCTTTCTACTCCGAAGAGCAGCCTCCGCAGCCGGAGATGCTTCATGGCGAGCCGGAAATGGATTTGAACGACGGCAGTGGCGACGCGATCGCACCGCCCCAACCTGACGCGGTCTTCTATGACACTCCCGACGGCTTTTCGATCAGCGAAGTCGACGAGAGCACTACCGACGACCTGGTGTCGCGATTCAACGTTGCCCAGCGCGACGAAATTGTCGCCAACCTCAATGATCAGACCCCGGCACCGACGGACAATCAGCCGATCGAAGTCTTTGCCCCGGCCACCGGAAGCGACCAGGTGCTTGACGAATCAACCAGCGCAACGGACGAACTTCCGTTTAGCTTTGAATAAACACCCCAAGGTGGCGGAAAGCCACACCAGCATTTGCAACACAATTTTGGGCCTTAGGAAGAGAGTTCAGGGATGAGAACGAAACTTTCAGCCGGCAAACGGGCGTTCCGCTTGTTCCGCAGAGCAGCGTCTGTCGTAGCCACCGGTGTCCTGGTGACCGCAGTCACCGGTTGCTCGGCACTCACGTCGCCGATCGACGGTGTGCCCGCCAGCCGAGTGCCGCAGGAGTTTTTCGCCGAGCCCAAAAACGACTTGGTGCCAATCGATATCTCGCTGCTGTCGATCGAACCGCCCCGCGACTACCAGATTGCCGGCGGCGACATCTTGGGCGTCTATGTCGAAGGTGTGTTGCCGTTCAACCCGCCCAACGCGCCGCCCGAACCGCCTCCGGTGAATTTCCCGGATGCCGACAGTACGCTTCCGCCGTCGATCGGTTATCCGATCGCCGTGCAAGATGACGGAACTTTGTCGCTGCCGCTGATCGAACCGTTGGACGTCGACGGATTGACGTTGGAACAGGTGCGCGACGCAATTCGTGACGCCTACATCGACAACGATATCCTGCGTCCCGAAAAAGCTCGTCCGATCGTCACCCTGATCAAGGAACGGACTTACGACATCATCGTCGTCCGTGAAGATGCCGGTGGTGTCGGAACGGGGCAAAGTGGCGGAAACATCCGCAACAGCGACAAGAGTGCCAGTGGTGCCCTGGTCAAGTTGCCGGCCTATCAAAACGATATTCTGCACGCCTTGGTCGAAACGGGCGGACTGCCCGGATTGAACGCCAAGAACGAAGTGAAAGTACTTCGTGCCAGCCGCGCCGACCAACGGATGCGAGCACAGTTTTTGCAACAGTTTTGGTGTCAGCAAGAATTGGCGCTGCATGATCCATGTATCTGCCCGCCCGAATTGCCCGATGATCCTTCGATCTTGCGGATTCCGCTTCGCGTCAAGCCGGGTGTGATTCCCAACCTTCGTCCCGAAGATGTCGAGCTGCAGGATGGAGACATCGTCTACATCGAAACTCGCGAGACCGAGGTGTTCTACACCGGTGGCTTGCTGCCCGGCGGCGAATTCCCCTTGCCGCGTGACTATGACTTGGACGTCCTGGGTGCGATGGCAATCGCCGGTCAAGGCATCGGCAGCGCCCAAGCCGGCGGTAACTCCCAGCGGGGCGGCATCGGCGGTGGATTCACCAGCGTTCCACCCGGCTTGCTGTACATCCTTCGCAAGACTCGCTGCAACGGCCAGATCGCCATCGAGGTTGATTTGACTCAAGCGATCAACGATCCACGGTCACGTCCGCTGGTACAACCCGGCGACACGCTGATCCTGCAATACAAGTGCGAAGAAGAATTGCTGAACTTCGGTATCGGAACATTCTTCACCTTCGGTATCGCCGAATTGCTGCGAGGCAACTGATCGCATCGCACGCCAGTTAGAAATCAAAACCACGCTTCGGGAAAACCGAAGCGTGGTTTTCTTGATTTGATACAACACCACTGAACCAATCAGTACCATGAACGAATCACAATCACTCTACAGAGGTCGCAGATGTCGTGGCGTTTATTGAAAGCACCAAGAACGAAATAGTTGAATCTTAGGACACGCGGCCGCACAACTGAAAGCAGAAAGTGCCACCCATCTGAGCATTCGGCCCATCATCCCATCTTGATCTGGCCGCAACACCAAATGCCAGTGGTTGGGCATCAGTGTGTACGAGAACAGCTGCACGTCATACCGTTGGAGTCCGGTGCAGAAGTCAGCAGAGGCCGTCGTGCGATCGCCACTGGCGGCCGGAAGGGCTGAACCATGAGCAACAAGGAGCAACTACGAACAAACTCGGTTCGAGGGTATTGCTTCGACCGGAGCTGACCGAACCGGCGCACGTTAGCCAGCCAGCCTTCGCGAGAAGACTCAGGAGCCGAGCTTGCTCCTGCTCATGGAACGGCCGTATGCGGACCCGCACGTACCTAGTGTGGGGCCGCGGTCAGTAATGGCTGCGGCTACCCGATTTCCCCGCACCAGCGGCGGAGAAACGCCGACCATCTCGATCAACGTTCACCCAATCGTATCGATCGCAACCATGCAGGGCAGGCAAATCAGATGGAAACCGCGAAACACGCAAAAGAGGCGAAAATGAACATGGCCGCCTGTATGCATCGACCGCGCAACGATTGCTGCGGAGCCCAGGTATGAATGGAACAGAAGCAAACAGAGTGCGCAGAGTGCTGTGCAACAATGCTCCGTTTCCTCTGCGGCCTCCTGTTCGAACGCACAACTGTTTGCGACAGCGGATGGGCTACGTTGGTTTGGCCAATCAGCTGAAATTGTTTGCTCAGCTTGATCGCTGGATACGCCGACGTCTTCGAATGTGCTACTGGAAACAGTGGCGACGTCCCAAGCGTCGTCGCCAAATGCTCTTTCGGCTCGGTGTCCCGGCACGCCAAGCAATTCGTCATGCACGTTCACGCAAGAGCTACTGGCACACGTCCAAAACCATCACCAGAGGAATCGGGCTCACCAATGCCTGGCTTGCCGAACAAGGCTTGCTCAGCATCAAGAACAGGCAGCGAGTCGCTTCGCCTGATCGGTAAGATGGAGAAACCGTCATGGCGAAGCTGGATCGCAATTCGTTATCCATCCCATGCTGGTCACCACAGGTTCACACCACACTGTTGAGGAGTTCTGGCATGTCGACCGAAGAACGTGAGCCCCTGCATCACAACTTCGACATTCAAACTGCGATTCCCGTCTTGCGAATGCTCGACGAGGATGTGGCGAAGGCGTTCTATTTGGACTATCTGGGGTTTGAAATCGACTGGGAGTGTCGGTTCAACCCAGATGCGCCCGTATACATGCAGATCCGTCTTGGTACCGCCCTGATTCATCTTAACGGGCATGCCGAAGAAGACGCGCCGATCACTCAAGTCAACATTCAAGTCAAGGGGCTAGAAAGCTATTGCCAGCACCTGATAGCGAAAGGGGCGAACTATCCGACACCTTGTCTCGAGGACGTACGATATGTGGGCAGGAAGACGGACATGAACATCGACGATCCGTTCGGCAACCAACTCATTTTTTGTTCACAGCGCACTGAAATGTAGGCAGGCGGACAATCGATAGTTCAAAAATTACGTCCCGATCTGTCTCCAGATGTAAACCAAAATGAATCAAGAAAGCGACCCGATTGCTGGTGTGTGGGACTTTCGAAATGGGAACATTAGCACCTTCTCTCGCGCTCGGCGGTCTGGCTTGTTAAGCACCGAAGGTGCGGCCATTTGTTTAGCCCAGGACGAGGTTTGTGAGTCTTGCGAACAATAACGCTGCCCTGGGTCCATGTGCTCCAAACAGACTGCTTCTCGATCCTGTCGAGCAGATGATAGACGGCCAAAAGCCCCCAGGGTTTCGTCAACGTTCGTCAAACTCACGTTGCCTCACCCTGGGCTAAACAAAGCACTGGACCTTTGCCCCGAAGAACAAATCCTTGCCCAGTTGCGGTACCAATCACTTCGATAACTCTCGGAGAAATTGTTGTAGCTCGCTTGGCTTGCGCCCTTGCAGATTGGGGTGGAAGTATGGCCGGGGTAGCTCGATTTCCGTCCACCACTGCTCTTTGTCGTGATCCCAGGGTGGATCGAGCCGCGGTCCCGGTGTGTCGGTGATCCAGTTGTCTGGAAGGGGAGTTACGGAGAGATCGACGGTGGAGTCGACCATTGGCCGTGGCTGGCGACCGTTCAGCGATACAAGTGCCAGTGCGTAAACCTGCGTTTCCGGCGAACCGAGTTCCGCTGCTAGTTTGCTGAGTTCGATCGCGGTTTGTCGAATCATGTCGGGATCACGATCGGCCTGTCGAGCCTGGGTTGTAGTCAAGACGGTCGTGGAAGGGACGTACAGATAGGCGCCCGCTTTCGTGTCGATGATCAAGTAGTGAGTCAATGCCTCCTTGTGCTGCGGTGTGGTTCGCCAGGCAAAACGATGTCCACCGCCGTTCCAATTCGCATCACCGGCGATGATCCAAGGCCGAAGCGGCATCACGACTTGGACTAAGGCATAGGCCGTCGCCAACACCAAACCGGTTTTGGAAATCAACGACTTCGGATGTGGCGTGGTGCGGTCCGATGGGTCTACCGCGTTGTCGATGGATTGGCCGAGAAAGATTCGGACACGATCCGCAGTGGTACGGACCGGGAAAAAAACAATCAACATCGCCAACATGAACCAGGCCGATTGGCCGACCGGCGAAAAGAAAACGATGTGGCTCAAGTGGTGCAGCAGTGCCAGGGCGACGCCGATCCATCTTGTTCTTGAAAACAGCAACATCGGCACCAGAGCCAGATCGGCCGCCAGTGCTGTCCATGAAATCACGGCGGCCAGCGATTGTGCCGATAGTAGTAATCCGCCTTCGGGAAACTCGAACCGCTGAGACAGGATGATGCGGGCGGGATATCCGTATAGCCAATCGGAGTGAAGTTTTGCCACTGCGCAGCCAACATAGGGCAAGCCCAGCTGGAACCGCAGCAACCAGAGTTGCCAACGTGGAAAGGTGAACTGGGCTCGCTTGCCCCTTCGAGCGTCGATCGACAACCGTTTTCCTGCGGGCAAAAACGCCAGCAGTCCCGACATGCAGGCCAGCAACACCATGTGGTCGGAGTAAACGGTCCGCTCGACCAACAAGACGTAGGCAATCGACAGGGTGAGCGTGAATGCGGACAGCCGAGTTGCCAGTCCCAGCATCAGGCAGATCGCGACCGCTTCGGTCACGATGAAATGCCAACGCATGCCATCGCCCGGCCAAGCGCCAACCCACTGCCAGTGCGGATACTTCAGCAGAAACCGTGGTTCCAGAAACAACGCGATGTAGCGGTCATCGATCAGGAAGCTGTGGGCCCAAGAGAAAACAGCCACACCGACGACAACACGCACCCAAACCAAAACAGCCGAATCGACCTCGTCAAACATAAGTTTCAGGTTGATTTTCGGTCGGGCCTTTGGAGTGGGGGGAAGAGAAAGGGGGAGAATGGGAGTGGGCCAGCGATTTCAATCCATGCCGTAGTGTTCGACTTCGGGCCAGTACTCGTCCTCGAAAGCGTCGTCTTTGTGAAAGTCGGGGCTGTTGTCCAGATCGTGACAGGTCATGCATTTTTCTCGGGCGTCGTCGTACGACAACCTCATCTGCTCGCGCAGCTGCTGCAAACGATCTTCGCCGATTCCCGAATCAGGCTCTTCGGCAGCGGAGTGCTCGGCGCCGGGACCGTGACAATTCTCACACCCGCTGCCCGTCAAGTGGCTGGCATCTTCCAAAGAGAGAAAACCGGATTGGTAGGGATAGTAGTTTTGTGGATTCCAACCGGTCACGTGACAGCTCAGGCATTCGGGATCAAAGTGCCGCGGGACGTCACCGCGATCCTCCGACGGTTCGACGATGTGCGCGGTGGCATCGACGTGCGGTGTGCCTTCCCAGATGTCATAAGCTGTCTTGTGGCATTGGCCGCACTTTTCACTGCCGACGAACTTTCGTCCTGACGGATGCGGAATCGGTTCAAGCCCCAATGCGGCCAATCCGATATCGCGGAGCTGGTTTTGATAATCGGCCATCAATTGACGCATCTCGGGCGCGTCTTTGAATTCGTGAGTCAGTGGGACGCGGGCGTATTTCAATGGTCGGTCGGCGTACAAACCGACCAGGCCGGCATACATTCCTTTGCTGCCGGTGACGATCAGCTTTGTTTTCGTTCCCTCGATCGCCTGGGCTTGATACATCGGTTCGCCGTAACCGCCCGAAACGACGATCAAGTCGTAACCGGGAACGTCGCGCATCAGCTTTTCGGCGGCCTCCTCGGAGCCAAAGAAGGTCAGCACTCGAAAATCGGGTTTCTCTTCCGCCATCGATTCCAGGGCGGCCTTGGCCGACTCGACGGACGGGTTGATCACGATCTCCTCGCCCGGCGGCACCTCCAACTTTTCGGGGTCCAAGATGGTGGTGACGCCGACTTTCATTTCCCCGCGCTGGACCACGCGATACTGGGGCATCAGGTCGGGATCGATCAGCACCACGTTGGCCGAAACATACATCGCCTCGTCAGGATCCTCGCCGGCGGCGACGGCCAGAAGTTCGCCGATTCCCAGTCGCAGGTCGTCCGGTCCGAACCCGACCGCCTGATAGTCCATTGACTTGAGAGCTTTGGCGGTCTGCTGCAATTTGATCTCCGCCTGCCGTCCGAATCGTCGCACCTGGTTGCCGCCGTCGATCGGAAAGAGTTCCCAACCCTCTTGGCGCAACTGGTCCATGAAGGTGAAACGCCGCGCGACGCCTCCCTTTTGATTTTCCAGTCCAGTACAGCCACACGGTTCGATGTACCCGTGTTGTTGGCCGGTCACCACCAGCGTCAAGTCGGGCGTGGGCCACTCTCGATAGCTCACTGGCTGGCCGGCGGGAACACCGGGCGGGGTGGGCACAATTTCTGGCGACTGCCCGTCACGTTCGGCTTTGGGAGTCGGCACCAATTCGGGACTTCGCGAACCGTCGGCGGCGGTCTGCACCAACGTTTCCCCTTGCATCCGAAATCCAGCCGGTTGTCCTTGAAGGTCACCAATTCGCGGCGGCGCGATCGATCCGTCACCCAGTGCGCCGGGATCGCTGGACGAGCCGGTTGGCATCCCGACCGACAATTCGACTTCGGCAGTTTGCGGCGGTGGCGGTGGTGAACAGCCAGCGGCCAAGAGAGCCGTCACGGCCCACCAGATCAAATTCCGTTTCGGATCGCGGTGTGCTTCCATCATTAGGCTTTCGTCAAACGCCCCGCACCAACGGGGTTTGGCAGGTTTTACCAAGAACGTGTCCTTGACCGCCAAAGACACGGTTCCACCGTCGGTCTGTGACCAGGAATATCAAAACACGTTCTAACGAGGTTCGATGACAAACTTCAGCGCGATGCGCATCTTCGTCACCTTCGGATTGTCGGACTCGATCCACACATTCCCGTAGTCGTCGGCGTTTTTGCCCAACCGCGCGATTTGCTCGGAACCGGGTGTCAATTCGATTTCCAGTGGGAAAAGGGTCATCGACCCTCGTCCTTTCGGCTCACCCAATTTCGCCTTGACGACGCCTTCGGGAGAAATCTCCCCAATCCTCAGCTTTGTATTCTCTCGCTCATTGCCTTTGAGCACAACAAAGGTTTTGCCGATAAGTGAGTCATCCTTGCCAATTCGTCCAAAATCGTAGACGAATCCTCCTCCCGTCTCGCCACGAACGCGGGATCCGGCCAGCAGACCGAGTTTCCCGATGATGCGACCGGTCGTTTTGGCGACCGCGTAATAGTTCGGATCCTCGGTTTGCTGGCCCGATTCGGCCGACAGTTCGTTTCCGTCTTTGTCAAGCTTTCGGAAACCGAACATGAAGTTCTGGGAAAGGGCACCCTGCCGCAGGCCTCCCTTGACGTGAACCTTGACCCGAAACCCCTGCCGGGCCTTGGCGTAAACTCCGTCACTTTCTTCGGTCGGCGAGAATGCTTCCACGTCGAATTCGGAAAGTCCCGTCAGTGTCTCGTCAGAAAACGCGATTCGGGTCGGCTTGATATCTTCCTCCATGAAGTTGTAGAGCGTCCCCGACAATTCGATTGGTTCTCCCGCAGCTACTTCGCCGAAGGACCACTCGGCCGGAACGATCTCCAATTCACGAATCACTTTGCCGGAAATGCCCAGGTTGATCACTACCTTGCCTGGATCGTTGGTGATCAGCTGAGCCGATTGAGAAAAATCGGTCTTGTCGGATTGCACCTCCCACTCCAACTTGATCTCCGCCTCTTCTCCCGGTGCGATCGATTCTTTATCCAGCGAACCGATCGTGCACTTGCAGGTCGCCGCACCAATCCGCAGATTCAGGTTGCCGTTACCGACGTTCTTGACAATGAAGACGTGCTCGCCTTTTTCACCCGGCGCCATCGCCCCGAAGTCGTACTTGGGTCCGTCCGGCATTTCGACTCGCCCCAGCTTGTCGGGCACCTGTTTGTCGATCGCGGCCAGAGCCGTCTCCGGGGTCACTTCGCCCTCCATGGTGAAGGGTCCGAACCTGGCCGTGCGATGCCCGTACCGACCGTAGTTGACCGCCCAGCCACACGCGGACCCCGACACTGCTGCCAAGAGGATGCACAGCCAAAACTTGTTCACGACGAATCCGTTTTCTGAAAAGGAAGGAATCAGGGAGGAAGTGTTGATGTGACGGTGGGCACCCATCGCCTAAGGCGGGGACCCGCGAGACACGATATCAGAATCGCGAAGCACCGACTGCGTCAAAACGAAAGGTTTGGCGCAGTCCGGTTAGTCGGGGTCTACGCCGCCTGAGTCGATGTGGTTCGCCAGCAGACGATCGGCCGGCCTGCGGATGGGACCGGCTTTGGCCACCTGTCCCAATGGCTGGCAGACATAGATTTGTTGACGCGGCAGGGCTCGTTCGATATTCCCCCCCAACTTTGACAGGAAAAGTGCCTGTTTCGCCGTCTGCTCGGCCAGCTCCAGCTCTCCACGAGCCTGAGCAATCACCGCCACCTGGGCGGCCATCCATTGATTGGCAGGACTCCAGCGAGCCGCTTGTCGGAAGGTCTCGGTGGCCGCATCCAAATCTCGAACAACACCATAACGCTGATAGAGATGCAGCTGCTGAGCCCCCACGGTCCGGTACAGGGCGGGGCTATCGCCGCCGCGGCGCAGCACTTCGGCCAGCGCCGCTTCCCAGCTTTCGCGAACCGCCGGCGTGTCCCGCTGGGAAACCAGTCGCCGGCGATGCAAGTCGGCCAGCCAAAGCAGGGCATCGACCGACCAGGGATCGGCCGCCGACGCATGCTCTAATAGCGCAGTCGCCCGGCCAATCTGACCGCGCTGCTGAGCATACTGGGCTTTCAACATCGCCGACGCATGAACTTGTACTGGTTTGATCGACATGAAATAGATTGCCGCCAGCAAGATCACCCCAAGCGAAACCAAACCGACTTTTGCTGCCAAGTTGCTTCCACCGGCGTTGGCATTGGCTGGTGAAGGGAGTGGTTGTTTTCGAGTCAACATGGCAGCGAGCAACCATACGAGCACCGCCACACCCGGTACCGTCCAGCCACCCGAAACGGTCAAGTGAATCGTGACCGCCAACAAAACAGTGCCCGCCATCAAATCCAAATCTTGGCAACTCGTACTGCGCAGCGACGGCCAGAGCACGATCGCCAGAAAAACCGCAACCGGTACTGCCAGCAGGTGAGCATCCAGATCGGGCATCATTCGCGTTGCAAATCCGATCAGCCAGATCATTGCCAATGACAACCCGGCTCCCAACCACAACCATCGGATGGTCGATTCAGCAGGCTCGCCGCTTGGCTGCGCCCTCTTTGACAAACGGGGCCAGGCGCAGACGATCACACAAACGACCAAAACGATCAACAACACCAACGCGACGAAACCGCCACTGGCCCAGGTTTCGAAGATGAAATTGTGCGGCTCGGCAACCTGCTCGGTCGCGCTCGGCTCCCGATATCGTTCGTAGATCGACTGAAAATTTCCCGGACCGGCACCGAACAGGGGACGATCGAAAACCATGGCCAACGTCGATCGCCAATACTGGAATCGAAACGCCAAAGAGGCGGGCGCTTGCTCGAACCATTCCGGGTTGCCAAACATCGCCAACCAAACTGAACCGGCCCCGGCAATGCAGGCGATTCCGATCAAGCCGCCCAAAAGGACGCGAGGTCGAGTGCGGTGAAAAGCCGAGCCGAAAACGAAGACCACGACCGCCGCCAACACCAATGCCAAGCTAGCCGAACGGCTGCGAGCCGCCATCAGGCAACCGACGCAAAGGAGCAACACGATCGCCCACGTCGCCCGCGAGCCGACCGAAAGCGATCTCCAACGCATCCGCAGCATGCTCAGCGAAACAATCGCACCGGCAAGCAGTACCGCGGCCAGCGAATTGGCGAGCGCAAACGTTCCCGTTGGTCCCCCATCGAACAACCGGTTTTCAAACACCATTCGTTCGGCCGAGCCTTCTGGAGCGTCGAGGCCGACCAGGCCGAGAATCCGTTCGGGGTTTTCCCGGTATTCGATCCGTTGTTGTGGAAGGCTGACGAAATACTGGTGCATTCCATGCACGGCCAATGCCGATGCGCAAACCAACATCAGCAGCAAGACGCCTTGTCGCGATGTGCGGTCGGCCAACAACCGGCGGCCGGTGGTGAACATCGCCGCCGCGGAAAACCACAACCAGCCTTCGTTGGTCGCCATGCGAAGGTTACCCGGAGGCGAACTGTCAAACGCGGCGATCATCATCCAAACGGCCAGCAGCCAGGCCGACGCGTCAATCAACAGGGAAAGCCGCCAACCGGCTTCGGAAACGTCTTGCACTTTCGTTCGACCGGTTTCCTGGAGGTCTTGCACCTTCGTTCGACCGGCCCAGGTCACGGTGGCCATCGCGATCGCGATGAAGCCGAACCATAACGCATCTCCCTTTTCCACCGAAACGCTGTCGCTGGGGTAATAGGTCAGGTAGACCATCGCTCCGCCCAGCAGTCCCAGCGCGATCGAGGCGGCATCCACCGCAAGCGGATCACGGGGCGGCGGATCCTGGGAGCGTTTTTCGGGCGGTGATGCTAATCGTCGTTTTTTCGCCATCCGGTTGATTCCAAAATGACGACCAGCAGCAACATGCAGAGGACGATCCCCAGCACCATCATCGCACCTCGCATGGAAACTTGAGTCAGCAGGACGGCGGCCAATCCACAGGTTGCGGTGACCAGGTAGATCGTCAACACCGCTTGCACTCGGCCCAATCCCAAGTCGACCAGCCGATGGGAAAAATGACTCCGGTCTCCCTGGAACAGGCTCCTGCCCTCGCGGATCCGAATCCACAACACCGTCGACATGTCGTACAGCGGAACGGCCATCGCGCACAGCGGCGCAAAAACAGCGTGGACTCGCGTGTTGTCGCCCCCGGCAAACGTTGCCATCAACATTGCTACCGCGACCAGAAAGCCGACCAGGTAACTGCCGCCGTCGCCCATGAAGATTTTTGCTGGCGGCCGGTTGTGCCACAAGAATCCAAGCAGCGCGCCGCAGACCACCAACAACAGCGCCGCGACCAACAGCTGCGGCTGATGCGTTGCCGGATCGGGGGTCATCAACATCACCGTGGCCATCGACGTGGCAATGATCGCTGCCACACCACCGCTCAGCCCGTCCATGTTGTCCAACATGTTGAACGAGTTGATGACCGCCACAATCCAAACCACCGACAACAAATCGGTCAGCCAGGATATCGCGATGAACGCAGTCAGGCGAAAACCCAATCCGTAAACCACGACGCCGGCAACCGCGAACTCCACCAGCAAACGCAGCACCACGTTCACTCCGCGACGGTCATCGGTCACACCCAGCACGACCAGCACGGTTCCGCAGCCCAGTAGCCCCCACAGCTGGCCCGTTCGCGACCACACACCCTCCAGCTGACCGATCACGGCAGCGGGAAGCCAGGCCTGTAAGTCGGCGGACTGACGTGCAAGCATCACCGCCAAAGTGCCGGCAGCAAAGGTCGCCGTGATCCCCAGCCAGATCCCGATTCCGCCACCCAGCGGCGTCGCGTTTGCATGGGTACTGTGCCCGCCGGGCCGATCCAGCAAACCGAGCCGGGCCGCGTAACGCCGGATCGGATAGAGCGACAGGGCGCATATCAACGCGGGCGGAATCAGGGTGACGGCCAACAGCCAAACGAGCCAATGGGAAAGATCAATCAATGACTTGCCGCCTGCACCAACCGGTCAACTCCAAGAACACGGGCGAATCGTACCCGACGCGAAGTGATAGCGTAATACGAAGTTCGCGGCAGTCTCGTTCGGGGGACACCCGCGGCAAATCATTGAGCCCGGTGCAAAGATGTCGGTATGATGGACGAATACTTTGCGAAAACCCACCAGAGAGCGGGTTTCAAAATCGTAGGCCGACTTGTCCTCCAGTCGGCAATCACACCAGCAACTAGAATTCGCCGACTTGGGGACAAGTCGGCCTCCTGTGGAGCGTCCATTGATGATCGACAGAATGATTCTTGGCGTCTTGGCGTTGGCCGCGATCTCTTCTTCCGCTAGCGCCCAACAGGCTGAACCGAAGACGGATCTTTACGCATTGGAATTGGTCGAATCCGACCTGAAAGAAGCCAAACGGCTGATGACGATCTATGACCGTGATGACGACGGCAACATCGACAAGGACGAACAACAGCGATTGCGATGGAAAGAGGAAGTTGCCGATTTTGACCTGAACCGAAATGGCAAACTGACTCACCTGGAGCTGGCGGTCCGCGAAGCAAAGCGACGTGGAGACGACGACATCACCCAGTTTGACGTCAACAACGTCAATACTTTTCTGAATCGATACGACAGAAACCGAAACGGCCAGCTGGACCCCGATGAGATCGAAAGTGGCGGCTGGCCGAGCGAGCCGGCCGACTACGACGCCAATGGAGACGGCACGCTGACGGCAAGAGAAATGCAGCGCCGGTTTGCCTTCAACCGAGGCTTGCGGCGTGAAATGGGAATCGAGGCCGTCGATCAAACGGGGGCGATGAAATGGATCCGCCGCTTCGATAAAGACAACGATAAGAAGTTGAGCATAGAAGAGTCTGCTGAGGCGCCCCTTCCCAAGCCGGCGAAAGATTATGACGAAGACAACGACGGACGCCTGGGGGCGATGGAACTGGCGACGATGTTGGCAAAACACCGCCGCGATGCGGGATTGACCAAACCCGACACCCACAAAATCCGTCGTCTCTTCGAACGTTATGACTTCAACGGCAACGGAAAGATCGAACCCAACGAAACCGCCGGCTTTTTCACTCAGGCTTCGGGCAAACAAGCCGCAGTCAATCCGGTGGCTCAATACGACACCAATTCCGACGGCGTCGTCACCATCCGGGAAGTGGAAAAGCTGGTCGCCGAAAGCCGCAAAGAAAAAGGTTACGTCGAGGTCGATTTTGACAAAGCAGTATTGATGCTGCGGCGACACGATGAAAACCGCAGCAAACACATCGAAGAGTACGAATTGTTTGAATCCCCCAAGGCGGGGCAGCTACCCAAGAGCGCGCTCAAGCAAGCCGATTTGGACAAAGACGACCGAATCAGTCTGGATGAACTGTCGAGGTATTTCGCCGCCCAGCGGAAAAAGAAGGAAGGGAAATAACGCTAACGAGAACGGAAATCGTCGACGAAACCAGGATTTGTTCTTCGGGCCAAAGGCCCAGCACTTTGTTTAGCCCAGGGCAGCGGTATTGCTCGTTAGACTCGCAAAACCTCGCCCTGGCTAAGCAAACGAATGCACCTTTGGTGCGTAAATAAGACCAGACCCAACACTCCTCGGCTTTGCCCAAAAAAGGGGCCGCCACAGGTGGCGATGCGATTTCGGAGAAATCGCCGACGGGAAAACCGTTTGGCACGAAAGTCGCATTTAGACCGTTTCGTGGCTCGGAGCTGGCGATTGCGGGGCTCGGGTGTTGCAGGTTGCATCAATTGTTGCAATTTGCAACACCTACAATCGGAATCGAGTTAGCTTGGAGCTACGGAAAGCCTGTTTTTTTCGTGGCGAGTGGAAGGCAACGCGAATAGACTCTGACACTGAGAGTTCCTATTCGGACCGCTTTTCACCCCCTGAACACTTGTTCGTGATGGACGGTACCCGCCCGATCGCGAAGACCTGGAGCCTCGGTTTTTACCAGGGCAACGCGGCAAACGCGTTCAACGTCACCGTGGAGATATACAGATGGGATTGCGACACGTCGCACAAACCGCTCGCGCATTAGCTCTTCTCGCCGCAGCGACCCTCGGACATTCGGCAGCGACTGCTGACGATGGCGCCAACGTCCGAATCGCCACCTATCAGACCCCTTCGGGCGATGCCTACTTTGCCGCTTCGGTGCAGCCGTCGGCGGACGCGGCGCTGCTTCGTGCCGTGCGGTCGGTTCCGTCTCAGGTGGCGGTGATCGTCGACACGTCGGCCAGCCAAAGTGGTGAGTTTCGTAACGATTCAATTGCCGCCTTGCAGGCATTGCTGGGCAAGTTGCGATCGACCGACCAGGTTCGCCTCTTTGCCGCTGACGTGCGGGCGGTCGATTTGAGCCGTTCGTTCGACGCCGCCGACTCCGCGGCCACTCAAGAAGCGCTGGCGAAATTGAAAAAACGTTTGCCGCTGGGAAACACCAACATGGTGTCGGTGATCGATTCGGTACGAGCAGCGTTGGTGACGGTACCCGAAAACCACACCCGATCGATGGTTTACATCGGTGACGGCGCATCGATCGATTCGACTGGCAATCAGCAGCGTTTTGATGCTCTGGTCAGCGCTTTGCGGGCCGATCGGATTTCGACTCACTTCATCGCCATCGGACCGACCACCAACATCGAACTGATGGGGATTCTTGCCAATCACACCGGCGGCGTGCTGGGAATGGTTGGCCAGGCCGACGACAGCGATGCTGCATCGATCGGAACCCACGTCGGTTTGTCCGCAACCATGTCGCCGGTTTGGCTGAAGAGTGCGAAATGGTTTGACGGCATGGTCACCGTTCAACAGGATCGCCTGCCGCCGTTGCGAGTGGACCGCGATTCGATCTTTGTGGGTCGCGCCGATTCACTGACCGAAGGAATGATTGAATTCCACGGCGAAACGCCTGGAAGTTCGGTCAAGCTGGTTGCCCAGGCTGCTTGCGAAGAAAGCCATCCCGATTTCTCGTTCTTGCCCGGATTGGTCGCCCAATCGGCCGAGAACAACGGTTTGATGTTGGCGACTGCCGGTTCACCGCTGCTTCGTGAGACGGCTCGATTGCTGGCCGCGCAAGCCGACGAATTGGTTCGGGCCGGCAACATGGCTTTGCAGCAGGGAAATCGCCGCGGCGCCAAAGCGATTGCTGAAAAGGCGTTGGAAGTTGATCCCGACAATACCGATGCCAAATCGATCAAGAAGGTGGTTGGAAACGGAAACCGGTTGATCATCCAGAATGCCGACGAATCGCCCTTTGGCGACCTCTTTGGTGACGCTCCCGCCGAAGACGCGGCGGTCGATGCGGCTGATGCGGCCGACAACGTTTTCGGCCAGGCCGACGCGGCAGCCCCGCCAGCCCCGGCGGCACCACCAGCACCCGCAGTAGCACCACCGGCGGCACCTCCAGTCGCAGCCGGCGGAGGCGGAGCGGGTGGATTTGGGATCGGCGGCGATGATGAGTTGCTGGAAAGTGGCGGCGCGCTGCTCGATTCGGTGGCTCAGGAACGATCCGCGTCCGAAGGCCGGCTGCGAGCTTTGGTGCGTGCGGAGCTGCGAGCGGCCAACCGCCAGCTTCGCAAAGACCCCACCGGCGTATCGGGACAACTCAAGAGCTTGTTGGCCAACGTCGAAACGACTCCGGATATCGATCCCCAGCTGCGCCAGGAACTGATGGGACAAGTGCGATCGGCAACCCAGATCGCCAGCCGAATCGAAGCGGAGTTCTTTGAGAGTCAGAAGAGGTTGGAGCAGGTGGCCAACAGCACCGCTTCGGCAGCCCGGTTGCTGGAAGAAACTTTCCGCCGCGAAGCGACTTTGAAGACGCTGTCGCAGCAGATGAACGCGTTGATTGACGAAGGCCGATACACCGAGGCCGATGGTGAGGTTTCTTTGCCGTTTGCCCGGCTTGCCGGTGACACCATCACTCGCGATTCGGTCGCCGGCCGACACTTCACCGACGAACCGCTGATGCTTCAGGTTTACGACCGCGACCGCCGCTATCGTGAAATGCGAGAGCGCAACTTCGTGGATGCTTTCTCGTTGGTGCTCAAGAGCAACATTCCGTTCGTGGACGAACCGCCGATCGTCTATCCCGATGCCGAGATCTGGCAGCGGATGAGCCGGCGTCGGTTGGCTCGATACGGCGCGATCGAACTGGTCGGCAACAACGAATCGGAACAGCGAATCGCTGCCTCGTTGGATGACGAAACGACTCAGACGTTTGTCGAACTGCCGCTGGAAGATGCCGCCCGTACGCTCAGCGAATCGCACGATATCCCGATCGTCATTGACCGTCGAGCGTTGGAAGAAATTGGTTTGTCGGCCGACCAACCGGTGTCGGTGACACTGAAGAACGTCACCTTGCGTTCGTTCTTGCGTCTGATGCTGCGTGAATTTGACTTGACCTACATGATCAAGGACGAGGTGATGCAGATCACCACGATTGAGGCTGCCGAACAGAACTTGATCAACAAGGTTTATCCGGTCGGCGACCTGGTCGTTCCGATCATCAACCTTGGCGGCGGCGGCGGCATGGGCGGCGGCATGGGCGGCCAGATGGGTGGTGGCATGGGCGGCGGCATGGGCGGCGGCATGGGTGGTGGTATGGGCGGCGGCGGCATGGGAGGCGGCGGCATGATGGGCGGCGGCGGTGCTTTCGCCGTGCCCGATCAGGTCTCGCTGAAAGACAAAGCTGCTGCAACTGGCCAGCCCGAAACTCCTAAGTTCTCCGAAGCGGCTCGTAACGCAGCCCCGATTCGATTGAAAGTTGCCGAAGGTCAACCGCGCGACGAAGCCTGGAATCAGTATTTTGCGGAGCTGAAAATCGAAGACGCCGAGACGCTGACGATTTTGGATCAACAGGTTCGCTCCACCGTCAAAGAACTGTCGATCAAGGCCGCTTCGGCTCAAGAAGACGGTGACACCAAGAAAGCGATCGCCTTTTTTGGCGAAGCCCGTGACGTGATTGCCGGCGCGATTCGCGCTGGACACGTTCAACCTTGGATGTACCAGGTTTACGCGATCGCCTTGAAAGCGACCGACGCGCCAATGGAAGATGTCGAACGAGCACTTTTGTCGGCGGTCGATTTTGCTGAAACACCCGAAGACGTTCTCCACGTGGCGGCTCGGTTGGAAGAAGTCGGCGCCGATGAAGCGGCGCTGCGGCTGTGCCAAAACGTTTCCAACATCGATCCCTATCGCCGCGAACCGTACGTGATGGGTCTGCGGATTGCACAGCGACTCGATCACCTGGAAGGATTGACCTGGGCCTGCCAGGGTGTCCTTTCACAAGCCTGGCCGGAGAAGTTCGAGCCCGTTGTCAAAGAGGCTCGCCTGGTAGCCCGGGCGACTTACGCCGATTTGCAGCAACAGGGTCGCAAGGAGGACGCCGAAGCATTCAATTTGGCTTTGCAGAAAGCAGCTTCGCACGACGCAATCATTCGAGTCACTTGGACGGGCGATGCCGACATCGACGTGGTGGTCGAAGAACCGTCGGGTACTGTCTGCTCGTTGGAAAACCGCTCCAGTGCCGGTGGTGGTACGCTGCTTGGCGATTCGTTCCCCGGTCACGGTGCGGACGAATCGGGCGCTGTTTCGGAAACCTACATCTGCCCCAGCGGATTTGCGGGCCAATACCGACTGCTGGTTCGGCGCGTCTGGGGCAACGTATCGACCGGCAACGTGACGGTTGAAATCTTGACCGACGTTGGCCGACCTTCACAGCGTTTCATTCGCAAAGAGATCCCGTTGACCGAGAAAGATGCCCTGGTGATGTTCGAGGTCAAGGATGGAAAGCGAAAAGAAGAAATTGCCGAAGCCCAGTTGGCCCATCTTCGCGACGTTCAGCGAGATGTACAGAACCAGGTACTCGGCCAGTTTGGTGGTGATAATCGTGACAGTGGCCAGGTGTTGACCGATTTGTTCCGCGATGTCCGTCAGTTGACCGGTGGCGGACTGGGAATTGGACCGGACGGCTTCCGCCGTCGCGGTGGCGTCGGTTTCCGTCCTGAATTGACGGTCCTTCCCGAAGGTGCGTCGCTGCTGGGATTGGCGATCATTTCGGCCGACCGCCGTTATGTTCGGATCACTCCCGCACCGTTCTTCTCGCAGATTGGTGACGTGACGACGTTCAACTTCGTCACCGGCGATGAAGGACAAGGCCAAGGCGGTGGTGCAGCCGGCGGTGGCGGCGGTCTGGGCGGCGGCCTGGGTGGCGGTGGATTCGGCGGCAACTGATCGAACGGTGCCGGTTTTATGTTGCCTCCCCGCGCGGCGGGGAGGTTGGACGCGGGAGCCGCCGAAACTCTTGGCGAGTTTCGCTACGCTGTGGGTTGTTCGCAGAGAGAAGAGAAGATTCCGCGAACTTGCTGTGTAGGGAAGGTTGAGCCGTTCTGGCGGCTGCGCGATAATCCGGGGACCACTTTCATCCCGGACCCACCATGCCATCGAATTCCGACTCGGATGATCCGCTCGATCCGATCCTGTTGCACCGCCTTCACAAAAGGTTGATGGAGCTGCGGCGCAGTGACCACACAGCCAGCGCCGACGAAGTGCTGGAAGAGCTCCATCCGTCGATTCGCGGCACCTACGAATCGCCCCTCTTGCAGCTGCTGGGCGAATCCGAGAACGCTGACAACGAAGTGACGCTCGATCCAAACTTCGAGGAGACTCGGCAAGAAGAGTGGACGGTCGATCTGCCCGCCGGTTTCAACGTCACACCGGTCGACCTGCCACCGGCCAAACGTCGCAAGTCGCGCAAATCAAAATTGCCTGAAGTCGACCAGGAGTTGCAGCACGAGTTGCCCGAATACATCGGTAAGTTTCGGGTCAAGGGAGAACTGGGACGCGGCGCCAACGGTGTTGTTTACCTGGGCTATGACGAAGAACTGCAACGAAACGTCGCGATCAAGTTGTCGTTGGTCACCGATGATCGTTACCAGGAACGCCTGCGGGTCGAAGCTTCCAAGGCAGCCCAGATCGATGCCGACGGAATCGTGCCGGTTCACCACATCGGCACGACCGATTCGGGGGCGGTTTACATCGTTCAAAAGTACATCGAGGGCTCGACCCTTCGCGATATCCTCAAGAACAACGGTCCCCTCTCACCGGCTCGTGGTGTGCGATTGATCCGCGAAATCGCGATGTCGCTGGAACCGGCTCATCTGCAAGATATCCTGCATCGTGATTTGAAGCCCGACAACATTCTGATCGACCAGACGGGCAAAGCCTGGATTGCCGATTTCGGATTGGCGATTTCCGAGGAAGAGCAGCAGGGGCGGCGCAGCGAACTTGCCGGAACACCCGCCTACATGTCGCCCGAACAGATCAAAGGCCGGATCGACTTCCTGGATCCGCGTAGCGACATCTGGGCCGTCGGCGTGATGTTTTACGAGGTCTTGACCGGAAAATTGCCATTCAGCGGAAAGGACCGCAAGACGCTGGCCGACCAGATTTGCGAACGCGATCCTCGGCCGATGCAGCAACGGGCTCCGCAGCAGTTGACCGAGGAGATGAATGCGGTTTTCGATCGTTGCTGCGCCAAGAAACCGGCCGACCGATTCGCCTCCACGCATGAACTGATCGGTGCCCTGACTCGGCTGGTCGACGCTGGTTTGAGCGAACACAACATCGACGGCAAACTGATCACCGCCTACGCCACCGACAGCCTGTTCAAATACGCGACCACCACGGACCACGAATCGATCAGTGCCCGGCATACCCGGTCGACGATGCGGACCGAACGGGTAACGGCCACTCAACATTCATCGTTGCAACGCGCACCTACGATTCAAGAAACCACTTCGCGACGCGCGATGTGGTTGTCCGCGGCGGCGATGATCGGCGTGCTGGGTTTGTTGGGCTACCTTGTCTTTGGTCCCAAGAACGAAGCTCAAACGACGGTGACTCCCGATGTAACCAACAACGACCCGAATCCGCCGGTGATCGATCCGCCCGCCTTTGACGGCGACGGCAGCCGCGATCGTCCTTGGGTGGTCGCCGCCGACGGCAGCGGCAGCGACGAAACGATTCAATCGGCTCTTCAGCGGTCAGGCGAGGAGCATTTCATCAAGGTTGTCGGTGAGATCACCGAATCGTTGGAGATCACCGAGTCGGTCACGATCTTCGGCGCCTCCCCCGACGAATTGCAAGATGCGGCGGCACAAGATCAGCAGCCGTCAAGCGGAGCGACCAAGGCGACGATCCGGTCTACCGAGGACCGGACCATTTTTGTTCGAGCCGACGAGGACGACCAGATATTTTTGGAGAACCTTTATCTTGACGGTGGTGATCCGAATATCGAAAACGTCAACACCATCGATCTGGTTGCCGGCAAATTGACGATCAAAGATTGCCGCGTGGAATCGCGATCGCAAAACTGCATCAAGGTGCATGGCGGGGCACTCACCGTAACCGGAACCAAGACTCATTTTCGTGCCCCGCCCGAACCGGATGAGGATGCTATCGTCGTCGATGGCGGTGGTTTGGCGTTGATCGAAAACGCTGACTTCTCCGGTGGCGGAGTCGAATTCAATAGCAACGGCGATCTGCGTGATTGTCGGTTTGCTGAAGGGGCCATCGTGACCACTCAGTCGGCGACCGTTTCCATCGACGCGTGCCGATTCGAAGGTGCGTCGTCCCATCTGGAAGTTCGGGCCGGTTCCAACACCAGGCTCGGCAGTGGTTGCGTTTTTCAACAGTCTTCCTACGGCGCGATCGTCTATTTCGATCGCATTGGCAGCGACATCCCCAAAGGAAAGCTGATCGTCGAGGACGCGGTGTTCGAACGCTGCATCGAAGGCATCTATGTCGCGGGAGGAGAATTGAGTGTCTGGCAGGATTGTCAATTCAAGCAGTGTGGTGCTGCCATCCGAATCGAAGTCGGACAGGTGAAGCTGGAATCGCCGCAGATCTCCGGCGGACAGGCGGGCGTGGTGCTCCGACGTGCCGACAACAACCTGTCAGAGAACTTTCCTGTGGAAGAGGGGCCGGCAGAGCTGTTGATTCACGGCGGACAGATCACTGGTTCGGCAAGTTTTGGTCTGATTCTCGACCACCCGCAGGGAAAGTGCACGATCGAAGGTGCGGCCGACAATGACTCTCAGACCACAAAATTCACCGACAACGCACTGGGTGGAATCCTGCTGAACATCTGTCCCGAATTCGTCGTCAAGGGAGCAGTTTTTAGCGGCGGTGATACCGGCGTCTCCTTCGATCGCACCCAGGCAAGCGAGCTGGCCTCCTACGTGATCCAAGATTCAACCTTTACCGGCCAGCAGACCGCTCCCGTGGAAGCGTTCGGCAATGTGGCGGTCACTCTGCGAGGCTGCGAGCTGCCCGATGATGCGATAGCCACCCTGCAGCGGGTTCCGCAAATCATTATCGAGGCGGAAGAATCGAACTGACGGCGCTCCGTGCTGCGTCGCTCAGGCTGCCAGCCCGCACTACCGGCGAAACTTGCCCCAATTCGCCCCTCGATCGGCACGGCAAACTTGAGGGTCGGGGGCAGCGTGGTTATAGTCTAACTCTGCCCAATTAGGCTGATTTACCAGACTCACCTCATAGGTCCTGCGAGATTCGGATGGCCCGCGCGAAAACTCAAGCTCTACTTCTCTTGCCGCTGTTGCTTTTGACCGTTTCAGTACAAGCCGATGATCCGGAATCATCGGCTGATCTGGTCGCGCTGATGCAGAGCGAAACTCGCGGCTTCAACTACGTACCGACCGCGACGGTAGGCTCTGGGGAAGACCTGAAACTTCGCATCGCGCGGCTTCGGCAACGGCAGGCGCTTGACACGGCTGGCTTGGTCGCCGCGACCAACCAAGACGAAGAAATGCAATTTGCACTTGTCCGGCCCGACTTGGAAAGAAGAGAGCTGGAGACCGATCAAAACGGGATGTTGCGACTGGCGGGGCTGTTGCCCGGAATGAACGTCGTCATCGCCACCGGTTCTTCGGCGCACGGTGTTTATCCGATCCTGATCAAAATGCGAGATGAGTTGGATGCGAATCTGACGGAACCGGCGATGGATGTCGGAGACCGCAAGATGGTCGTGGCCGACGCGTCGCCCAAGCAGGTGACGATGGTCGTTGACAACTACACACCCAGCCGCGAATCGGATGAGTTGGGGACGTTGGACGAAATCCAAACCGATATCGATGCTGGCGACGAATTCAACTATCGAGTTCGGCTTCAAGAAGGATCGGTTTTGGCTGGTCAAATCATTTCGTTGATGAGTCCTGAATCCAACGGCGGGCAGCTTGCCGACACCAACATCATCCTGTTGCAGAACGGCCGGATGGTCGCGCGAGTCCTTTCGGATTTGAAAGGCGAGTTCAGTTTTGACGATGTCCAACCGGGCGGTTACGGAATCATCGCTGCTGGCCCGGCTGGCTATGCGTCGTTTGGGTTCGAGGCTCTTGGTCCGGCCGGCGTGGTGAGCACTCCCATGCGAAACTCGGCGGGCGAGCAGTTTGTCACGAAGATGCAACCCCCAGCCGACATGGGCGATCCCGACGTGCTGCCCGTGGTGGTGGTTCCGCCTCCGATGGTTCCGGAAGTGGGTCGTGTCATCCAAGACAGCTACGACGAAATCGAGCGAAACGAGGACGACGATGACGGGGGCGCCGTTCCGCTCTTTGGCGATTCACCTTTCGGACCGCCCGGCACTCCGGCTGGCGGCGGTTTCGGAGGCGGCTTTGGCGGCGGCTTCGGTCCCGGTGGTGGCGGGGGCGGTTTCGGCGGCGGCGGAGGAGGCTTTGGCGGTGGTGGCGGCTTGGCTGCTATCGCTGGCGTTGCTGCCGTGGCAGCAGCGGCATCCGACGATTCCGACAATCGCCTCATCAACGTCGCCCCAGCAAGCCCCATTCTGCCGGCCAACTAGGTCTTGGGATTCTGCTGAGGTCTTCGAGTAGCGATTCTTGCCAAACTAGCGTGCCTGCACCCTGGAAAAGCACGCTAATCGGGTTGTTTATGCGTCGGCTGGTCCTGCGTCAGTCGGACATCCCTCTTACGCACCGAAGGTGCAGTCGTTTGCTTAGCCCAGGGCGAGGTTTTGCGAGTCTTGCGAGCAATACTGCTGCCCTGGGACCACCTGCGCGGAGCAACTCGGTCCCCGCTGCCTGCGAGCATGGCGGCAAAGCCGCCATGCTCGCAGGCAGCGGGGAGATGAGAATCGGTCGCAGACCCAGGGCTGCGCAGGCGTTCGCAAAGCTCACGTTGCCTCGCCCTGGGCTAAACAAAGTTCTGGACCTTTGGCCCGAAGAACGAATCCTGGTCACTTCACCGATTTCCGTGCTCGGACAGTTGCATCCAGTCAGTGACCACCGGCAGAGCCGGTGGCTTGAGGAAGGCCCCTAAAAGGGGCCGTTGTTGGTGGTGTTAATCTAAATCAAACAAACCGCGTTCTTCGTCACGCTCGTGTTTTTCCTGGTTCTGGATGTACTCCTTGATCATCGCTTCATCCAGCCCCACAGTGCTCACGCAATAGCCGCGTGACCAGAACGCTCGTCCATACAAGCTTCCTTTCACTTTTCCGAGGTCGCGGTTGATCCGAATGGCACTCTTTCCTTTCAAAAAGCCTACCGTATTGGCAATGCTGTACTTCGGTGGAACGCTCAATAGCATGTGAACATGATCCGGCAAGGCATTCCCTTTCAGCAGCTCAATCTCCTTTTGCTGACAAAGCTGCCGAAGAATCTTCCCGATCTCCAGCCGAAGACTTCCATAAAATCTACGCCTCCTGTACTTTGGAACAATCACTACGTGGTACTTGCAGTCCCACTTCACGTGGGTTTGGCTACGCCAGTCTTTCATGGGGATCCTCCTGCGCCCCTCGGGGCCTTCCTCAGGAGGATCCTTTTTTTATGCTCCCGGAACGGCGGAGCCTAGTGAGTACTCACCAGCAAAGCTGGTGGTTTACGATCATGAATTAGCCTGCCCACACCCTGGAAAAAGGGTGCATGACATGGTTTGCTAGGTTTTGGCACGCCGCTGACGGAATCCTTGGAATCTCGTTCTTCGGCGAATCCAAAATTCGGCCTGATCATGTGTGTCGCTGAGGTCGTCGGCGATCAGTTGAAGTAGCGGTTCAAGGTGCTCGTCTCGCCAGAATTTCTCCGTTCCTTTGATGCGACAGTTGATTTGCTTCTGCGTTGATTCGACCAGCGAACTGGTGATCGGCAGCCCCGCTCGGCGATATTCATGGTATCTCATGCGAGAGGCGTTGTTGCTCAGGTAGGTGATCGCCCGAGCCAGTGATTCGTCCTGGCCACAATCATCGCTTTGGGAGACCAATCGCATCGCGTTGATCACAGCACTGACGTCCCCCGCCCACACCAAGCCGAGCCACGTCAGGTACGTCTCCCAGCCGTCCTCGACCGTCGCCGCGGTCGAGATCGCGGCACAGTACACGTAGCTCAGCGCGTGCATCAAATCGGTGATTGGGGTGTAGTGCGAGAAGTGACGCCCCCAAAGCGACCAGTTCACTTTCAAGCCATCAGCGATACAAGCCTTCGAGGGCGCCTTGTTGAAGCCCCGATGATAAGCTTCCGCCGCCATTGCCTCACCGAGATGATCGTAACCACGCCGAGTCGCCACCACCGTTTTCACTAGCGGTGGTCCACCACTCCAACGTTTGACCTCCTTGTTTTCGCGGTCGTCTGAACTGCACGGTGGATCGTCTGCTTTGGCACCGTGGGGCTGATTCGATGGATTCCCTTCGAGGGTATCACCCTGGCGGACTTCCTGCTCGGACTCTCCTGAAGAGCCATCACAACTAACGTGTTGACGATGGATTTCATTGAGTTTGGGCACCACCCACAACGGATCGGTCAGTTCCGCGGGAATCTCTGGGTGGGGATCATCGACGCTTGGACTCGACAGAAAAGTTTGCAGCACGCCGCACTGAGTTTCTCGCCACCAGCGGTGCTTTTTATCGGTCGGTTTGTCATTGCCCCAGAGTTCATCTCGAATCTGGGTTCGTCCGCCATCGAGTTCCACCACCGCGACACGGCCGGACCACGTGTTGGCCGGGGCTCCGCTGCCTTGGCCGTGCTGCTGGGCGGGAATCGATGCGTCTTGAAACTCTTTGATTCGCTCGCTCTGTTCCTCGATTCGCTCGTTACCAATACGGATTGCCACTCGCTGGCACTGCTTGGTGTCAACGCTTAACTCGGCTAAGTCGCTGAGGTTGTCGCTGGCACGCTGGTAGGAACGCTCGCGAGCCGACGCAGTGGACACTTTCCGCAGCACCGCTGGCGTTTGCAACTGGTCGACATCACAGCCGAGCGTTTTGTACTGAGGGAAAAAAATCGAGACGGCACGTCTCGCATCGATAAACGTCACACTTGAATTTGACATCACCCCGTCTGCTCTGCAGGCAACGTGCCTGGGGCGGTTTCTCAATCAGCCGTCCGTTACATCGTGGGCAACTGTGCGGTTTCTCGGTGTCCTGGGCCTGCTTGCCCAGAAGCTGCGAAATCACGTCCCGAGTGAGTTGGTCGATCGAGCCAAGCACTTCGTCTTCGAGGGTATCCAGATCGACCTGGCCAAGATCGGCCAGCCGTCCCGATTGGGTGAGTTTGGCAACGACGGCATCAGCCAACTCGTCGAGTGAAACACGCGGATCGGTCGAATCCATGACCTATCTCCTGAGAAAGTCCCATCTAAAACCCCCAGCCTTCCTGGCTGCGACCAAGGGATTGTAAACCTCCTCGGAAATCGAGCCGACCCCAATCCGACTGCGCAAACCATGTCATGCACCCAGGAAAAATCGCCGACACACTTTGCGGTTTACGCTGGTGTGCTCGGTTTCCTAGACTGCCGGTGACGTCACGGACGACGCTTGTTGATTCGCCGAAGGAACGGTTATGTATCGCTGGTTACTCTGTTTTCGCTACCTGCGCACCCGCTATATCGCGCTTGCCTCCATCATCAGCGTCACGTTGGGGGTGGCGACTCTGATCGTGGTCAATAGCGTGATGGCCGGATTTTCTGCCGAAATGCACGACCGGCTGCATGGTTTGGCGTCCGATATTCTGATCGAGTGCCACACCAGCGGCGGGATGCCCAATCCAGATGGCCATCTGGCGGAAATCAATCGGGTATGCGGCGACGACGTCGTCGGTTCGTCGGTCAGCGTGCACGTTCCGGCGATGCTGCTGATTGACTTCAACGGACAAACGATCCAGCGGCACGTCAATCTGGTAGGGATTGATGCGGAAACCTATGACCAGGTCAGCCACTTCGGGCGGTATCTGCTTCATCCGGAAAATCGCGACAGCGTGAGTTTTGACTTGCGAGACGATGGCTACGCGCCCGACCGCCAACAATTTCCGCCGTCAGGATGGAAATACCGGCGTGCCCGAGTCGCCTACGAAAAAGCACTGGAAGCCGAACACGCTCGTATTGAGGCACTTTCTGCCCCGGCCGAAGACGAAGTAGAGCCGGCGGCAGAGGGCCCGTCGTTCGGGCCGAGCCTGGGAAGCACCGCGCCACAAGAATTGTTCGCCGGCGACGGTGGGGCAACCGAATTCGATCCGGCCAAAGAACAATTTCCGGGAATCATCCTGGGGATCTCCACCAGCAGCACGAAACATCGCGACGCCCAGAACGTGGTCCGCGATCACTTCTATTGCCGTCCCGGCGACGACGTGCGGCTGATTTTCCCCAATGCGTCGGAGAAGAAACCCGATGCGGTGAATCAGAAATTCACCGTGGTCGACATGTACGAATCGGGGATGAGCGAATACGACAGCACGTTCGCCTTCGTGCGGTTGGATCAGCTGCAAGATTTTCGCGGCATGTTCAATCCCATAACGAACCAGCGCAGCATCACCACCATTCAACTGAAACTTGCTGCTGGTGCCGATTTGAACGCGGTTCGCGATCAACTTCGTCGCCGGTTTCCGCCCCACGTGTTCGCTTACAACATTCAGACTTGGCGAGACATGCAGGGACCGCTGTTGGCGGCCGTGCGGCTGGAAACAACGATCTTGAACATTTTGCTGTTCCTGATCATCGCCGTTGCTGGTTTCGGAATTTTGGCGACATTCTTCATGATCGTGGTCGAAAAGACTCGCGACATCGGCACGCTGAAGGCGCTGGGCGCTTCGGGCGGCGGTGTGATGAGCATCTTCCTGAGCTACGGATTGCTGCTGGGTTTTGTCGGCAGCGGTGCCGGTTTGATCGGCGGATTGTTGTTCGTTGACAACATCAACGAAATCGCTGCCGTGATCGAAACGATCACCGGCCAGGAAGTCTTTGATCCGACGGTCTACTACTTCACCGAGATCCCGACGATCATCCATCCGTTCACATTGGTCTGGGTGATGGCAGGCGCGATCGCGATCGCCGCGATGGCGAGCGTCCTGCCGGCGATGAGGGCGGCGCGAATGCACCCGGTTTCGGCACTTCGTTTTGAATGATCCACCGACGATTTCTGCAGCGGTGACCGCTCTGCTGGGTAAACGAAAGGGCGCGAATCGACAGGACAAACCACGAGGCAAACATGGCCAACGCAGCATTGTTGCAAGCACGCGGGATTTTTAAGAGCTATCACAAGGACCGCATCGAAGTTCCGGTGTTGCGCGGCGTCGACGTCGATATCACGCCGGGAATCGTGACCGCCTTGGTGGGGCGTTCGGGCAGCGGAAAGAGTACGCTGATGCATCTGTTGGCCACGCTGGATCGGCCCGATCAGGGCGAGATCTATTTTCGCGGCAAACGAATCGACAACGCCTCGCGAGCTCAGCGCGACGCCTATCGCAACCAAGACATCGGTATCATTTTTCAGTTCTATCATCTGCTGCCCGAACTCTCGGCCATCGAAAACGTTCTGGCGCCGACGATGATCGGAAGCAGCATCTGGAGCTACCTGAGCACTCGCAAGGAGAAACGAAAGCGGGCCGAAGCGATGTTGGATCGCGTTGGGTTGCTACACCGTGCTTCCCACAAACCGGCCGAAATGAGCGGTGGTGAAATGCAGCGGGCCGCGATTGCCCGCGCGTTGATGACCGACCCGACCCTGCTGCTTGCTGACGAACCGACCGGCAACCTCGATACCGAAACAGGCCGCGACATTTTGAAGCTGCTAACCGAACTCAATGGCGACGACGGTTTGACGATCGTGATGATCACTCATGATGATTCGATCGCGGCCGGCGCCGACGTCTGTTTTCGCATGCAAGACGGCACGCTTCAGATGGCCCCGCCGGTACTGCAAGCTGCTTGAAAGTAGTCCCAACCGTGGTAGGGTGCGTGCTCACACACCGAACCTGGTCGGTGCGTGCGAGTAACGCCTGCCACCGAGAAACGACTTTTGGACATCGTCATTCTTCACTGTCACTTCGAGCGGGGAGGGGTGACGCAAGTTGTCGAAAACCATATTCGTGCCCTCGCTGCCCATCCGGATGTCGGCCGCATTCTGCTGGTCTCCGGCAGCCGCCAAAGCGGATTGTCCGAGGCAACCCGAAGCGGCGCTACAACGATCGAGGTGGGCGACTTCGATTATGACCGTGACGATCTGGCTGCCGGGTCAGCCCTGGATCGCTCGGCCGATATCGCGACTAGGCTGGAAAGTGAACTTCGCGCCGCCGGTGTTCGGCCTGACGCCGCGGTGCTGCATTGGCACAATCACAGCCTTGGAAAGAACACCGCGGCGCCGGCGGTGATTCGGCGGCTTGCCGCAGGCGGTTGGCGGTTGCTGCTGCAGATTCATGACTTTGCCGAAGACAATCGACCCGAGAATTACCAGCGGCTGATTTCGGCCACGTCGGCAAAATCAAGGGATGATCTCGATCGGTTTCTTTACCCTGTCGCGCCACAGATTCGTTACGCGACGTTGACGGGCGGTGATGCGCGTGTGCTGGTCGGCTTGGGCGTTCCTGACAGCCAGGTCCATTGCCTTCCCAACAGTGTTGTCCTGCCGCCGATGGAGCAGACGAATCGGGAAGCGGTCCTGGCGACGGTGCGCCGCGTGATCGGATTGCCCGATGGCGCCAGATGGAGCTTGTATCCGGTACGAGGAATCCGTCGCAAGAATGTCGGCGAGTTTTTGCTGGTCAGCCGATGGTTGCCGGAGAAATGTTTTGCGGCGTTGACGCTCCAGCCGGCCACCGAGATCGAAAACCGGTCCTATCGCCGTTGGCAGCGTCTAGCAGCCGAAGTGGCTCCCCGCGCCATTTTTGATGCGGGCCACCATCCGGAGATCTCGTTTTCGGACAACCTGGTCGCGTCCGACTTTATCCTTTCGACCAGTGTTGCCGAAGGATTCGGGATGGCGTTCTTGGAACCTTGGCTTGCCGGGCGCGGAGTGATCGCGCGGCGATTGCCCGGGGTGACCGACGATTTCGAATCAGCCGGCATGCGCTTGTCGTCGTTTTACTTCAACATTCCCATACCGGGCAAACCGCAGTGGTTGTCGGAGTGTCACCAAGAAATTGATCAGGCTCAGCAGGCGGCTTGGTCGTCCGTTCCGCCGCCGTTTCGGCCTCGCCTGGGCGAGGATATCAGCGGAGCGGATGAAACGATCGACTTCGCGCGATTGACGCCGGCAAGGCAGATGGAAGTGTTGCGTCACGCTGCGGCCAGCCAATCGTTCGACGCCGCACTGCGGGAATTGTCAGAGCCACTGATTCAGCAACTCCATCGCCCGCCCAGTGACGATGTGATTCGTCACAACGCCGGCGTCGTTGGCAATCGCTATTCGCCGGAGGTACAAGGTGTGCATCTGCGAGAGATCTACCAGCAGCTGCTCAGTGCACCGATCGATCGCGATCCCAGCGTCCCGCAGCGTGCCGGCGATGCCGTCCACCTGGTCTCCCGCGCCAGGCCGTTCTATCCATGTCGAACCGAATCGGATGGAATTCCATCGTAGGTCGACTTTTCCCAGTCGGCGAGCGCATCAATACCCCCACTTGGCCCACAAGAGAAGCAACATGACTTGGCTAGACGCCGTGACGCGATTGCGCCAGCCGATGAAGAAGATCGCGACCGATGTGGTTGCCCGCACGAGTCCGCTGACGGGCATCCGCGCCGTCATTTTTGACATCTACGGAACGCTGGTGATCAGCGGCAGCGGTGACGTGGGATCGGCCGACGAAGGTGATCGCGGCGATAAGTTGGGTGACGCATTTGCCGCCGCCGGTTTGTCTCCGGAGAGTCTCACCAGGCCATGGTCGATCGAAAATCTGCACGAGCAGATTCAGCAAGACAATGAAAGCCGAAGGGACGAAAACTGCCCGAACCCTGAAGTCGATATCGTCGAAATCTGGCGCAAGACACTGGCGTCGTGGGGTTACGCCGGAACCGACTGGGCGACCGACATCAAAATGCTCGTCCGCTTGGCAGCAGAGTACGAGGCGCGAGCCAATCCCACTTTCCCAATGCCGGCGGCGAAGGAGCTACTCGGCCAGATCGCCGATTCGAACCTGGTCACCGGAATCGTCAGCAACGCGCAAGTCTTCACCGAGCCGTTGGTGGAAGACCTCTGCGGCGGACCGCTGGAAAGTTGTTTCGATCTCGATCTTTGCATTTTTTCTTACCGGTACCGTCAGGCCAAGCCGGGACCAAGGCTGTTTGACGCGTTACTTGGTGGGCTGAACCGGCGAGGAATTGCGGCCGATCAGGCGGTTTATGTCGGAAACGACATGTTGAACGACGTCTGGGCCGCATCCCAAGCGGGATTGAAAACCGCCTGGTTCGCCGGCGATGCCCGCAGCTGCCGACCTCGGGCCGGTGATCCACGCTGCGATGGGCCTGGGCCCGACGTGGTGCTGACCGATCTGATGCAGTTGCTAGATTGCCTGGAAATCAAGTAAAAGCATCACGCGCGAGCGGAACGTCGAATGGTGCGGTGACCAGCCGGACACGGCTCTTTTCAGAAGCTAGAGTTGTCTCGTGTTTCCCATCGCCTCGGCCAAGGCGCGGGCCGGGGCTTTTCCTGGTGACCGAGGGATACGCGGAAATTCGCCGCCTTTGACTTGCGATCAAGCGATCTGGCATCACCATGGATGCCGGAATACAGAAACAGAAAGAGCGTGGGGCCGACTCCTGATCAGCGAAAAGAATTGACAACATGGGTGTACAGATTGGATTTGTCGGAACACGCTTTTCCGGAACCGACGGGGTCTCACTGGAGAGTGCCAAGTGGGCCCAGGTGCTGTGGGACCATCGCCACGTCAGCCATTGGTATTCGGGGCTTAGCGATCGAGACGAAGAAACCTCGATGGTGGTTCCCCACGCCTATTTCGGCCATCCCGACATCGAATGGATCAACCGCCGCTCTTTCGGATCGCTGACCCGCGTGCCCGATGTCACTCAGCGAATCTACGCCCTGGCCGACTACCTGAAGGGAACTCTGTACGAATTCACTCGCCGATACAATCTCGATCTGTTGATCGTTCAGAATGCGCTTTGCATTCCGATGAACATTCCGTTGGGTGTGGCGCTGACTCACTTCATTGCCGAGACCGGTTTTCCGACGATCGCGCATCATCACGATTTTTATTGGGAACGTGACCGGTTCAGCGTTTCGGCTGTCACCGACTTGTTGTCGATGTCGTTCCCGCCCGCACTGCCTCAGATTCAAAACGTCACCATCAATTCGTTTGCCCAGGAAGACTTGGCGCATCGCCGCGGAGTCTCATCGATCTTGGTGCCCAACGTCCTTGATTTCGAAAACGAGCCGGACGAAGCCGATGATTACTCGAAGGGATTTCGCGAAGACATCGGGCTTGGCGAAGACGACATCATGTTTCTGCAGCCGACGCGGGTGGTGCCGCGAAAAGGAATCGAGCATTCCATAGCCTTGGTGGCGGCTTTGAAAAACGACCGCTGCAAACTGGTCATCTCGCATGCCAGCGGCGACGAGGGTAACGAATACCTGGCGGCTCTCCAGGAGCTGGCCGATTCCAGCGGCGTCGACATGCGGCTGTGCGACCGTCATGTCGGCGACAAACGCTACGTTACCGAAGACGGACGAAAGATCTACACGCTTGCCGACGCCTATTCCCAAGCCGATTTCATCACTTATCCCAGTATCTACGAAGGATTCGGAAACGCGCTGCTGGAGGCGTTTTATTTTCGTAAACCGGTACTGGTCAATCGATACTCGATTTTTGTCGCCGATATCGAGCCCAAGGGGGCCAAGGTGATCTCTATGGACGGATATCTCACCCGTGAAGTGGTGTCAAAGGTGCAGCGGATCATCACCGACAAGGAATATCGGGATGAGATGGTCGACTTCAACTACGAAATCGGTAAAGCTTTCTTCAGCTACAGCGTGCTCCGACGAAAGCTTCGTGCCCTGGTCACCAACTTTACCGGTCAAGAAAACCTCTAAGAGCATGTTTTTCCATTCCAGGATCGCCGACTTGGGACAAGCCGGCCTACATTGAACTGCCAGCAGCGAAACGATATGACCCTGGACAACGTTACCACTGGGCTGCTTCACGAAATCTACGGCCGAGCCCCCGAAGATCTGGCAAACGGACTCGAAAAGCTGTTTGCCAGCGGTGACCAGGATGGTTCGGACCAGGTGCTTTGGTCGCAGCGCGACGTGGTACTGATCACCTACGCCGATCAAATCCGCCAACAAGGCACGGCGCCGCTGGAGGCGCTGAATCGTTTTTTGCTGGAACATCGATTGCAGGAGTTGATCTCTTGCGTGCACTTGCTTCCTTTTTGTCCGTACACCAGCGACGACGGATTTTCGGTGGTCGATTACCTGGCCGTCGATCCAGCGTCGGGCACGTGGGAAGATATCGCCAGCCTGGGCAATTCGTTTGACTTGATGTTTGACCTGGTGCTCAATCATGCTTCACAGAAGCACCAGTGGTTTCAGCGCTACCTGAGTGGCGATCCTGAGTTCGCCAACTTTTTCATCGATCAAGATCCGGCGGCTGATTTGTCCGACGTGGTTCGTCCTCGCAGCTTGCCGCTGCTGACTCCGTTTGAATCGGCCCAAGGTACCAAACACATTTGGACAACCTTCAGTGCCGACCAGGTCGATTTGAACTACGCCAATCCACGCGTCATGTTGGCGATGCTGGAAACGCTTGTCGAATATGCTCGCCGCGGCGCCCGGATCATTCGGCTCGATGCAATCGCCTTCCTGTGGAAGGAACCTGGTACCAGCTGCATTCATCTGCCGGAAACGCACGCCGCAGTGCGATTGATGCGCCGCGTACTGGACCGTGTCGTGCCAGGCACGCTGGTCTTGACCGAAACGAATGTCCCGCACGCTGAAAACATCAGCTATTTTGGCAGCGGCGACGACGAGGCCCACATGGTGTACCAATTCAGCCTGCCGCCATTGCTGTTGGACGCCATTCATAGCGGGCAAACCAGTGTCCTTCGCGATTGGTTGGGAACATTGAAGCCACCTTCGCAACAGACAACGTTTTTCAACTTCACCGCCTCGCATGACGGCACTGGCGTACGTCCGCTGGAAGGCATCGTGCCGGACCATCGGGTGCAGAAACTGGCGGAGATTGTTCGTCGTCAAGGAGGCCGGGTCAACACTCGCCGCAACACCGACGGCAGCGATAGTCCCTACGAATTGAACATCACTTACTTGGACGCAGTCGCCGACCGGTCGGTGGTTGCCGCCCAAGAACACTCGCGCCGATTCTTGGCCACCCAGGCGATCATGCTGGCGATGCAAGGAGTTCCGGCGGTCTATTTTCACAGCCTGGTCGGTTCGCCCAACGATCAAGCGGCCGTGGAGCAGTCGGGACAAAACCGTCGCATCAACCGGCACAAGTATGATCGCGGTGAACTTGACGGCGCGCTGGCCGACCCGCATTCGTTGCAGCGTCGCGTCTTTGACGGTTACCGGAGGCTGTTGGAAGTGCGAAAGATGCAAGAGCCTTTTCATCCCGATGCAAGCCAACAAGTGATCGACTTGCCGGGAGACGGACTGCTCGGTTTCATCAGGCAGGCCGAATCGGGGCAAACCCTGACCGTTCTGGCCAATCTTTCTGAACAACCAAGGGTGATCGATTCATCAGCCTTGGATGCGAAACCGCAGTACGATCAGTTAGCCGAGGAACGAATCGACGACGAAAACAAAATTTCGATGCGACCGTTCCAAGTCCGCTGGTTGACCTAAAGTCGGCGAGTTCTCCCGCCTCGCAACGAGATACCCGATCTGGCAACCCTCTCCCTCCGGGCCCTCCGGGAGAGTCAGGCTCTTCGGCCCGGAGAGGGTTCGGGCTTTTTAAGATGAAAATCGCTGCTCTATTCATCCAATTGTTGACGCAACGTCTTCATTCCACGGTGCAGCAATCCGGCGACGGCGCCGGTCGATTTGTCAAGCCGCTCGGCCACTTCGGCTAGTTTCAGCCCTTCCAGGTAATGCAGCCGCACCGCCTCTTGTTGCGACTGCGGCAATCGTTCCACGGCTCCGGCGACTTTCAAAACGTTTTCACCAATCGCGACGTTTTGGCTGGGGGTGGGACCTTCGCCGGCCAGCAGTCCCTCCAATCGCAGGGAAGATTGAGCCAGCTTTTGTTCCATCGACTGTTCGCGGCGGATGTCGCGTTTGTCACGATGCAGGTCGCGGTCGAGGTGGCAGAGATGCCGGGCCAGAATCTGACGCAGCCAGCCTCGAAATTCGGCTTCTGTCTTGCCGCGAAACCCGTCCAGTCCTTGAACCGCTTGCAGCATCGCTTGCTGGACCATGTCCGAGGCGCCAACCTTCGCCTGATAGGCTTTCCGCATCTGGGTGCGGGCGAGCATTCGCAGGTAGGGTTCATACTTCGCCACAATTGCCGGATCGCTGACGTCGATGGCAGGATTGTCCATGGAGGAATCGTTTGACGGCTCAGTCATATCACCAGGTCCACTTTTTCAAGCAACATTCCCTGCCGGCAGGCTGCCGCAAGCAGCCCGCTGGCTTTCCTCTGATCGTAAGGATTCCGTCGCACGGCGACAAACCGGCTGCCCTGACCGAGATGATCGTCATTGGTCAATTCACCCCGATGGGTTACCCTTTGCTGGGCGGCTTTAAGCCGATATGTGCCACAGTGGCACATGTCTGGTGAGGTGATTTGTCGGTGGTGGACAAGCCGGCCAGCAAAAAAGGAGTGCGACAGTGGTTCGTGAGGCAGTTTACCAACAATCTGATCCGGAGACCGCAGCCGAAATGGAGGCACCGCACGAATCCGATAGCTCGCTTCGTCCCCGAGTCATCCATGAGATGGTCGGTCAGCGGGATGTGATCGAACGACTGCAAATCGCCATCGAAGCGGCTCGGAAACGCCAGGAACCACTGGGGCACATACTCTTTGACGGCCCGCCGGGCCTGGGGAAAACAACCTTCGCGCACGTCATTCCGGCGGAGATGGGGACGACGGTACTGATCGCCAACGGAGCCGGTTTGAAGGCGCCCAAGGATCTGATTCCGTACCTGACCAACTTGTCCGCCAACAGCGTGCTGTTCATTGATGAGATCCATCGTGTTCCGAAGTCGGTCGAAGAATATTTGTACACGGCGATGGAAGATTTTCGGATCGATATCGTGCTGGGAGAAGGTGTCAGCGCGCGAACGCTAAATCTGGAACTGAAGCCGTTCACGCTGATCGGTGCCACGACGCGAGCCGGGATGTTGACCGCTCCGCTGCGAGACCGGTTTCAAATTCGCGAACACCTCAGTTGGTACACGCAAAGTGAGTTGTGCGAGATCGTGATTCGCAACGCGGTGAAGTTGAAGTTTCAGGTCGATCAAGGATCGGCTGAAGTGATCGCCCATCGCAGCCGCAGCACACCCCGATTGGCCAACAACCGGTTGCTGTGGGTAAGAGATTTTGCGCAGAGCAAAACGGGCGGCCGAGTCGACGCGGAGATCGCCAAGTCCGCACTCGATATGATCGGCATCGACTCGGCGGGCCTGGACAAACAGGATCGCGCGTATCTTGACACCCTGATACGGGTTTTCGCCGGCGGTCCGGCAGGGCTGGAGGCGATTGCGCACACCATGAATGTCAGCAGCGACACGTTAGAAGACGAAGTCGAACCCTTTTTGCTGCGCAGCGAACTGATCGTCCGCACCCGCCGAGGCCGAATGGCAACCACCAAAGCCTACCAGCACCTCAATCTAGAAAAACCAGAGTAGGCCGACTTGTCCCCAAGTCGGCGCGCATGATCGGGTGCGCGCGCCGACTTGGGGACAAGTCGGCCTACTCTGGACTCATCATGGGGGCAGAATGATGAAAGTCGAGGACGCTTCGTTTTTTGACAAGACTGAAGACTATGGGTTTCTACAACGTCGACTACCGCACTGGGATCAACCCGGTTCGTTTGCCTTTGTCACGTTTCGATTGATCGACGGCATTCCGGAAGAACTTCAGAGCCAAATGCGACGGGATCGCCGCAAGCTGCTGACGGATGCTGGTCTGAATCCTGATGCGAAAAACGTCTCCTCCGAGCTCGATAAGCTACCGAAACACCAGGCAGCCGTCCTCCGTTGGAAACTGTTTTCGGCCTGGGACGAACAATTGGATTACCTTCGTGGCGAGTGTTTTCTGCGGCAACGCAACGTTTCGCAGGTCGTCTCGGACGGACTGTTGAAATTTGACCGAGATCGATACGTGATGGCGGCGTTCGTCGTGATGCCCAATCACGTTCATCTGCTTGCAGCGTTTTCCACACTCGGTGCCGTAACGTCGCAGGGAGCGGGTTGGCGCAAATTCTTCGCCAGACAGATCAACCCCATCGTCAGTCGTAGCGGGCATCTCTGGCAAGGAGATCAGTTCGACCACCTGGTGCGCAACGAAGCATCCTTCGATCACATTCGGCGATACATCATCAACAACCCGGCCAAAGCCAACCTGCCATGCGGCGAATATCGACTCTACGTCTCGCCCGACTGGTAGGCCGACTTGTCCCCAAGTCGGCGCGCATGATCGGGTGCGCGCGCCGACTTGGGGACAAGTCGGCCTACTCGGCCTACGGCAGTTGAAAGAGTCGCTTTGCGTTTTCGGTGGTTTGGGTTGCCAGATGCTCCGGGGAGACTCCTCGCACTTCGGCCAGGCAACGCAGTGTGTGTTCGACTCTTGCTGGTTCATTGGGCCGCTTGCCACGCATCGGTTCGGGGCTCAGGTAGGGCGAATCGGTTTCGACCAGGAGCCGATCTTCGGGTACTTGTCGAGCTACCTGGCGAAGTTCGTCACTCTTTTTGAAAGTCACCATCCCGGCAAAACTGACGTACAACCCCAACTGCAAGCATTCGTTTGCCAATGGCCAGTCGCCGGTGAACGAATGCATCACGCCCGGCGGTACCGAAGCCTGACGTTTCAACTGATCGACAATCAACTGCCCGCTTTCGCGCATGTGGATCACCATGGGCAAACTGGTGTCACGGCACAGTTGCAGATGCAAGTCAAAGAACTCGTGCTGAAGCTCGATCGGCGTATCGTCCCAGTAGCAATCGAGTCCCGTTTCGCCGATGGCGCGAACACCGGGCAGCCCCGACAACTGCTCGATGATCTGAAAGTCGCCCTCGGCTGCGCCGGCGGCTGAATTCGGCTGAATTCCGACTGCCGCGAAAACGAAGCCTGGGAATTCCGCTGCCAGATCGCACGCCCTTCTGCTCGTTGCCACATCGATTCCGATCACGGTGATGCCGACCAGGCCGGCAGCTTTGGCTCGGGCGACCACGTCGGCAACGTTGTCATCAAATGCGGCGACATTCAAGTGCGCGTGCGTGTCGAACAGTGAAAGGCTCATGTGCTCCAGAAGAATCGGGTGAGATGATAAAAGACCGGCGCAGCGAAACAAACATTGTCGATCTGGTCCAACACACCGGCGTGTCCCTGGACCAATGTTCCCGTATCGGTGACGCCGCGATCACGCTTGATAGCGCTCATCGTCATCGTTCCCGCGCAGGCCATCACCGTGACGACGGCGCCCAGGATTCCGGCTTCCCAATAATGAAAGGGAGTGGCCCAAAAGAGGGCGGCGGCAACGACTCCGGTGGTCACCATCGAACCGAGAAAACCTTCCCAAGTTCGCGAAGCGTTGATTTTTTCGGCAATCACATGGCGGCCAGCCAGCTTGCCCCACGCCCGTTCGAAAACCGAAGCCAACTGCGCGATCAGCACAAAAAAGACCAGCACGCTGGCATTCTTTCCAAGCCAAGGCGTTCCTTCGGTGGTGACCAGATTCAGGTCCAAAATCGCCGGCGCGTAGCTCAACGAGTAAACACAGATCAACAATCCGGCCTGAATCTTGGCGCTACGTTCTAAAAAACGCTTGTAGTCTCCGGCGATGGCAGCTCGCGCCGGAATGAACAAACTGGCGTAAACCGGAATCATGATACTGTAGAACTCGTAGTAATCGATTCCTCCGGGGCCGCCCCCCAAAGCAGCCGGCGGGTTGCTGCCCAGTCCGATCAAGATGTATTGCAACGGCGTAAAAATAAAGAAGACCCAAAAGAGAGTGCGATGATCGCCGCGCCGCGTCGGAGTCATGGTGATGAATTCGCGCAGCGCCCAAAACGAAACCAGCCCAAAGAGCACCACCACCCCAACGCGTCCCAGCAGGAAGCCGAAGACGAAAATCACGCTCATCATCCACCAGACGCGGAGCTTGTGATTGAAACGTTGCACCAGCGCCGATTCGACACCCATTTTTTCCCGCCGGGAAAGAACGATCCCCACAATGGTCGCAACGCTAAGCGCTCCCAGAATCACGCCCAGCAGGACGTAGCTGCGCGAGTCATCCCACTGGCCGGCGGCAAGCGGAAGGCGGTTGGTGAGGATTTCGGCTGGTCCCGGCATGAACGTGATCGTTGCAGCGATGGCTCGTTGAGAAAAGTTCGGAAAGGGGCCGGCTTCTCCAGACGGGCCGGCCCACGCCAGGCAATTTCGGAGAATCGGCCGACCAAGGGCCGGCTATCAGGCATTCAACCGATCCACGACGGCATCACCCATCGCGCCGGTTGAAATCGATGGACCGCCGCGGGCGATGTCGGTGGTACGCAAACCATCAGCCAACGACTTGGTGACCGCCGCTTCCACCGCGTCGGCTTCCTGCGTCAGCTGCAGAGAATGTCGCAGCAACATCGCCGACGCCAGAATCGTCGCCAGCGGATTGGCGATTCCCTGGCCGGCAATGTCGGGCGCCGAACCGTGAATCGGTTCATATAAACCGGGACCGCCGTCACCCAGGGAAGCGCTGGGCAACATGCCCAGGGATCCGGGCAACATCGACGCCTCATCAGTGAGGATGTCGCCGAACATGTTTCCGGTCACCACCACGTCAAAATCAGAAGGGCGGTTGATCAAGTGCATCGCCATCGCGTCGACCAACACCACGTCGTATTGCACATCGGGAAACTCGTCGGCCATCACACGCACGGCCACTTGGCGCCACAACCGGCTGGGCTCCAGCACATTCGCCTTGTCGACACTGGTCAAGCGGTTGTCGCGCGTCTGAGCCGCCTTGGCTGCCAGCCGAACAATCCGCTCCACTTCCGGCACGCTATAAACCATCGACTGGAACGCTGCTTCGCCATCGCCGCTGCCACTGCGTCCCGATTCGCCGAAATAGATCCCGCCGGTCAATTCTCGAAAGAAAAGAATGTCAGTTCCCTCGATGATGTCTCGTCGCAGCGGTGATGCATCCAGCAGTTCGTCAAACAAACGGATCGGCCGCAGATTGGCAAACAATTCGAGTTCCTTGCGGATCTTCAACAATCCAGCTTCGGGTCGAGTCTTGGCCGACGGGTCGTCCCACTTCGGACCGCCAACGGCGCCCAACAAGATGGCGTCACTTTCGCGGCAAGCGTCAATGGTTTCTTGCGGCAACGGATCGCCGCAGGTGTCGATGGCGATTCCCCCGATCAAATGAGACGGAAAGGTGAAGTCGTGGCCAAACTTCTCCGCCAACGCGGTCAACACTTTGGCGGCCGAGTCGACAATTTCGGGACCGATGCCGTCACCCGGAAGAAGAACAATTTTCGCTTTCAATGGACTGGGTATCGCCTAACAGAGGAATGCGTGGGTTGATTCGAGCCGCCAATCTAATCGAATGCAGCGGATTGCCCAATGGACACCGATTTGGGCCGGTCGCGGCGAGTCTCCGGAAATGGCGGATCGGGACGAGACGGAGACGGGCTCTTCGCCCTATTTCCCGCAGAACCGGTTCGACCTGCCGATCGGTTCGATTCCTGCCGATCGAGTCCGCAAAGCCAACGGCACGACGGCGGGCAGGGCGCAAGGTTTTCACAGAGATTGCAATCCGCCCCGCTTTCGGACCACCGGGACCGCTCCATGCTTGATCACGCCTCCTCCACCGAAGTCGCCGCGCCCACAGTTCCGGTCAGCCCCTGGGGTGATACCAGACAGGACAAGCAACACCTGAGTGATGATCCTGCGCCACCAAAACACCTACGAGTTTTGCACGTGGTCAACGGCGAGCACTTTGCGGGTGCCGAACGAGTCCAATCGCACTTGGGGCGATGCTTGCCACAGTTCGGAATCACAGCTGATTTTGCCTGCGTCAAACCTGGAAAATTCTTCGCGATGCTCTCGGAAAACGAAGGCCAGTGGGGAAAGGGCTACGAAACGGCAATGAAAGGCCGATTTGACTTACGGCCGGCTTGGCGAATCGCTGACCTGGTCAAAAAAGATCACTACGATCTTCTGCACGCGCATACGCCGCGCACTGCGATGGTTGCCTCGCTGGCTTCGCGGCTGACCGGCACGCCATGGATTTACCACGTCCATAGCCCGGCAGCGCGCGATTCGGCCAACCCATGGTCCAATCGTTTCAACGCTTGGATCGAAAAACAATCACTGCGAGGCTGTGGGCACTTGATCACCGTCTCGGAAAGTCTACGGCTCGATTGCATCGCCCACGGCGCATCCGAGCATCAGGTGACAGTTGTTCACAATGGCGTACCCGCGATTCGGCATCAGCGTGAATCCGTTCCTTCGCTTGGCGGTCGTTGGACGTTGGGAATGATCGCACTGATGCGGCAGCGAAAAGGGTTGGAGGTTGTGCTCGACGCACTCGCACAACTTGCCGCTGACGACCACGACGTGGTGCTGCGGTGTATCGGGCCGTTCGAGACCGATACGTACGAGGCCGAAATCGAATCTCGTATCGATCGTCTTGGTATCCGCGATCGAGTGCAACGAACCGGATTCACCAACAACGTTCCTCGATCACTGGCCAAGCTCGACGCGATGGTGTTGCCCAGTCTGTTTGGTGAAGGGTTACCGATGGTGGTGCTGGAAGCGATGGCGGCCGGTTTGCCAGTGATCGCAACCCGCGTTGAAGGAACACCAGAAGCCATCACTGACGGCGTGGAGGGAGTGTTGGCCGAGCCGCGTGACCCGGCGAGCCTGGCGGAGGCAATCCGATCACTGATCACCGGCAAGCACGACTGGTCGCAGATGGCCGAGGCAGCACACCGCCGCCACGCCGCCTGTTTTTCGGACCTGGCCATGACAAAAGGTACGGCAGAAGTCTACCGAAAAGTGGCCGCGCGCTAGCCGAGCAAGGACTGTCGGCGATTTCTCCAAAATCGCATCGTCATCGCGAGCCAGGAGCGGAGAACTGGCCGACGGGCAGCTCAGTTCCTGGTACACTAGGGCCGCTGGGCCGGCACTTCTCCTTTTGGTGTCGCGCGCTGCCGATTCAACCACCCCTCCCCGATCTTTCTGGTCGTCACCATGCATCGAAAGTGTTTGTGTTGTCTGTACGTTCTGCTGTCTTCGGTTCTGCTGCCCAGCTTGGCGGTCGCCGAAACCAAAAACATCTTGATGATGGCGGGAAATCCGTCGCATCGATACGGCGCCCACGAACACTACGCGGGACTGAAGATCCTGGAAGAGTCAATCAATGCCAGCAGCGACGATGTCAAAGTGACCGTCGTCCGCGGATGGCCCGAAAACACCAAACTGGTCGACGAGGCGGATTCGATCGTGATCTACTGCGATGGTGGAGGGCGCCACCTGGCAATGAAATACCGCGACAAGTTGAAGGAAAAACTGGCCAAGGGTTGCGGGCTGGTCTGCATTCACTACGCGGTGGAAATGCTTCCAGATGAGTCGGGCGACGATTGGGTGGCGATGTTGGGCGGTCATTTTGAGGTTCACTGGAGCGTCAATCCGCACTGGGTGGCCGATTTCAGAAAGCTGCCCGATCATCCGATCGCCAACGGTGTGAAACCGTTTGCCACCGACGACGAATGGTACTTTCACATGCGGTTCAGCGATCGTGGCAAGGTGACTCCGATTCTTTCGGCGGTTGCTCCGGAGCACACGATGACCCGCAAGGACGGCGCTCACAGCGGCAATCCGGCGGTGCGAAAAAGTGTCGCCAAAGGTGAACAGCAAGTGGTCGCTTGGGCTTATGACCGCGAAGACGGCGGGCGCTCATTCGGTTTCACCGGCGGACACTACCACTGGAATTGGGCACACGATGACGTCCGGCGGCTGGTGACCAACGCGATTCGCTGGACGGCGGGCGAAGAGATCGGCGCGGACGGATCGTCGATGGGTGAAGAGAAGGTGGGTGTCGAACAATTGCTGGAAAATCAGGACTACGATCAACCCGATAACTTCAACCTCGAAGAGACGATCAAGAAGTTTAAATTGTCTGGCAACACCGCGGCGCCAAAAAAAAAAGATAGAAAATCTCGCAAACTTTACGCCTCCCCCGTCGTGACGTCGAAGACGAAGGGGCATCGAGTGCAGATCGAAACCTCGATCAAGGGTGTTCGGGATCTGTACCTGGTCGCCAACGACGGCGGCGACGGATTCGCTTGCGATTGGGCCAATTGGATCGATCCGGTGATCACCGGTCCGGCAGGCGAAAAGTCGCTGGTGCAACTTGGTTGGAAGTCGGCGACGGCCGGCTACGGCGGCGTCAAAAAAAATGCCAACTGCTCCGGCAAACCCTTTTCGGTCGACGGAGAGAAAGTCGGTAAAACCTGCATCGGTACCCACGCCAACAGCGTGATCCACTTTCAGCTACCCAGCGGGTACAACCGGCTTGCCGTCACCGCTGCTCTGGACACCGGCGGAACCAGCCAAGCCGGTTGCGGCGACGCGTCCAGCGTGCAGTTTGCAGTCTACGCCGGCGGCCCGCCGCGGACTCCCACCACGGCCAGCGACAGCCCCACGGGTGGCCAGCGGAATCCGGAAAACGCCATCGATGGGTTGGAGATCGGCGACGGATTGGAAGCGACTTTGTCGGCCAGCGAACCGCAGCTGCGCAGCCTGACCAATTTGGACATCGACGACCGAGGCCGAGTTTGGGTGTGCGACGTGATGAACTATCGCCGCAACCAAGGCTCGCGACCCGAAGGCGATCGAATCTTGATTTTGGAAGACACCACCGGCGACGGTGTCATGGATTCGGTCAAAACGTTTTACCAGGGAAGCGACATCGATTCGGCAATGGGGATCTGCGTGTTGGACAAGGAAGTCATCGTCACCGCTTCTCCCTATGTGTGGCGGTTTATCGACGAAGATGGCGACGACAAACCCGATCGCAAGGAAGCGATGTTCACCGAAACCGGACAACCGCAACATGACCATTCGGCCCATTCCTTTTTGTTCGGACCGGATGGAAAACTTTATTGGAACGTCGGCAACACCGGCAAACAGGTCAAAGATGCCAGTGGAAACACGGTGGTCGATATCCACGGCCGCGCCGTCGTTGACAACGGACAACCTTTCTATGGAGGCATGCCGTTTCGATGCGATCTAGACGGTTCCAATTTTGAAGTGCTGGCCCACAACTTTCGCAACAACTGGGAAACGACCGTCGATTCGTTCGGTACGCTGTGGCAAAGCGACAATGACGACGATGGCAACCGGGGTACCCGCATCAATTTTGTGATGGAACACGGCAACTACGGATACCGGGATGAATTGACCGGTGCCGGATGGCGTGACGATCGCATCACGATGGAAGAGGAGATTCCGCTGCGACACTGGCATCTGAATGATCCAGGTGTCGTTCCGAACATGCTGCAAACCGGCGCGGGATCGCCGTCGGGCATTTGCACTTACGAAGGCCGGCTGTTGCCCAAGCGGTTTTGGGACCAAGTCATTCACTGCGATCCGGGACCGAACGTGGTTCGCGCTTATCCAGCCGAACCAGACGGCGCCGGCTACAGCGCAACGATCGATCCGCTGATGACCGGGGTGACCGACAAGTGGTTTCGTCCCGCCGATGTCTGCGTCGCGCCCGATGGATCGCTGTTTGTGACCGATTGGTACGATCCGGGGGTGGGCGGCCATCGCCAAGGGGATACCGATCGCGGGCGACTCTTTCGTATCGCTCCACCGGGCACCAAGTACAAAGTTCCCCGCTTCGATTATTCGACCGCTGTCGGTGCGACCGACGCGCTTCGCAACCCGAATCTGGCGGTTCGATACAAAGCCTGGATGGCGCTTCACAAGATGGGAAAAGAAGCCGAGCCATCACTACTGAAACTCTACCGGGATCCCAATCCACGGCTGCGAGCCCGCGCGCTTTGGCTGCTCGGAAAGATCGACGGCCGCGGTGAACACTACGTGCAGATGGCACTTGGCGATGACAACCAGGACATTCGCATGGCCGCGATCCGTTTGGCCCGGCAACTTGGCATGACGCCCTCGGTAGCCTGCGCTTCGGCTGCCAAAGACCGTTCGGCCGCGGTTCGCCGTGAACTGGCGGTCGCCTTGCGTTTCGACTCGTCACCGACCATGCCCGCCGTCTGGGCGGATCTGGCGATGTCGCACGACGGTAAAGATCGTTGGTACTTGGAAGCCCTAGGCGTAGGCAGCGACTTGCGTTCGACCGAATGCTACGACGCCTGGCTGGCCAAGGGCGGTCACCCGGAGACGGCGGCCGGCCGCGATATCGCCTGGCGAGTCCGAGCTCCCAAGGCGGCAACCGCTTTGGTCAACATCATCGCCGCTTCCAAGTTGGACGACACCGCTCGCTACTTTCGCAGCCTGGAATACCACCAGGCTGCCGATCGTAACGAAGCGCTAGCGGAACTGTTGACGTTGGCAACCGCGGTCAAATCGAAGGTGGGCGATGCGTTGGTCGTTCGGTCGATCGAGCGAATGGCCGGATACGACTACTCTTCCGACAAACAGATCACCGCCGCGCTGGAACGGCATTTGGCAGCCGTCGAAGGCAGCTCCGAGTACTTCAAGTTGCTCAAGAAATTCCGCCCCGAGGGTCTCGAGGACAAGCTAGAGAAAATGCTTCTGAGTGACGCGGACGATTCGTCAAAAGTCGAAGCAGCCGGCATGTTGGCTGAAACGCCCGACGGACCGAAGAGAATTCGCGCTCGGCTGTTCGGCAAATCAGAGCCGGAGGCGGCCACCATCGCTCGGCTACTGGGCCTGCTTGGAAATGGCCGCGCGGTCAACATGCTGGCCGATGTCGCGGGGGACGCGGAACGCCCTTACGATGTGCGCCAAATCGCCGTGATGGGCTTGGCAAAGAACAAAAATGGCGAGAAAAGGTTGTTGGAACTCGCCCAAACGAAGAAGCTGGCCGCCGACACCAGGCTTCTGGCCGGCGGGCTGCTGGCCAGGTCCGCCGACCAGTCGGTCCGAACGCAAGCGGCCGATCTGTTGCCGCTGCCCAAGCAAAAGGATCAAAAACCGATCGCACCGGTCGATCAGCTGGCCAAGATGCGGGGCGACGTGGAAAACGGGTTGAAACTGTTTCGCGGAGTCGCGACCTGCGCCAACTGTCACATCGTCGACAAGCACGGCAAAGAGGTAGGGCCCAATCTTTCCGAAATCGGCAGCAAGCTTTCCCGAGAGGCAATGTACACCTCCATCTTGGATCCCAGCGCCGGAATCAGCCACAACTACGAAAACTACACGGTGCTGACCGATACCGGACAAATCATCAACGGATTGAAAGTCAGTGAAACGAACGACGAAGTGGTGATTCGAACCGCCGAAGCGATCGATCGCAAGATCCGGCAAGCAGAAGTCGAAGCGATCAAAAAGAACCCGAAGTCGATCATGCCCGATGACCTGCATCAAACGATCGACCAAAAGGGACTGGTCGATATCATCGAATACATGATGACGCTAAAGAAAAAGGAATAGGTCCTCTAGGGGCTCTTCGTCACCAGTGGGGGGACCTTCCCGGCATCGCGAACCCTGATTTCGTGGGCCGCGCCCGACATCAACTGTTGTCCGTCTGGGCGCCATCGCACCCAGCTGACCGGTCGATGGTGATCGGCAATCTGAGCCAAAAGATGCGTGCTTGAGGCATCCCAAACGTAGATCGAGCCATCGTCACATCCGGCGGCAATCCGCGAACCATCAGGACTCCATGCCAGCGACTTGATATCCCGCGTCGCACCAAGAAAAGTCTGCCCAAACGAACCATCTGCCGGGTCCAATACGACGATCCCAAACAACTCTTCGGAGTGGGAGCGTTGGACCAGCAACTTGGAACTGTCGGGGTTCCATTCGACATCTTCGGAGAAGAACTGATAGCGGTATAGTTGTCCTGTTCGCATATCGAGAATCTCGATGCCTGCATAGCTACTGTATGCCAGTTTGGATCCATCGGGCGAAAACGTAACCGAACAGACCAACGAGCCAACATCCACCGATCTTATCCGTTCGAGCGAATCTGTGTTCCACAGCGTGATCACATCTGCGTCGGTTACCGCCGCAAGCCACCTTCCATCCTCGGTCCAACTGAGCTTCGCATCTGCGTTTGATGGATGCAGCAGATTACCCGTCCTGGGTGTCAATTCGAATTCGGTTGTTGGTGACGTCGCGTCAACGAGGACCAATCGACCGGTTCGGTCCAAACAGGCGAGCCAATCTCCGCCGGGTTGCATGGCAACGGAATTCCACGGTTCCCCGGCAGACGAGTCGATCCATTTGGTCGGCGCGGACATTGGGTTGGAGAGCTCAAGACGACGAATCCCATTCTTGTAGACGTAAGCGATTGTCTGACCACCGTTCAGCCAATCAGCGCATCCGAACGCCCCGGCATCAATCAATGACAACGGCTGTGGCTCTGCTCTTGACCAGACACGAATCGGGTCATAGCGTCCTGATGACACCAATCGGTCTCCCTTGGGTGACCAATCGACAGACATCGCCTCGTGAGAGTGTCCGCGAAATCGATGGCTGCATTCACCAGTTTCAACGTCCATGACGTGTACGTTGCCGTCTGCGCATGCAATCGCCATCATCGTTTCTGCTAAATTCCAGCGAATTCGCCGCACCCGATCGCCCGGTCCGGGAAATCCGTGTTCTAGCTTCCAATCGCGGCAGCTGACCATCTTGATGACGTCGTGATTCGCCCAGGCAATCATGCTGCCACTACCGTTCCAGGCAATCTGGTGAGGTTGTGCTTCGGTTTCCCAGAGGACGATATCCCTGAAAAAATCAACAACACGAATTGATTGATAAGTCTTGAACGCAAGTTGCGGCAGACTCGGGTGGAATTCCAGGCATTCGCCTTGAAATTGTCCTCCAAAAAACCGGTACACCTTCCGATCGTTTTCCAGATCCCAAATGGCACCGTTCCCATCGGTGAACGTGGCCGCCAACCAGCGGCCGCCGTTGTGCAACCTGACTCCGGCAATTTCGGCCGGAAGTGGTCCAAATTCGTGTTCGATTTTACCGGCAAGCCAGTCGTAAACTCGGATCCTTCGACCATGCAAACCAATGGCGACTCGGCTTTGGTCTCGCTGCCACCTGCCCCCGGTCACCGCGGCACTTCCAAGGGAGATGCTTTTTTGGAGCATTCCGTGAGACACGTCGTATTGAAAGATTCCATCGGGCGCCACACAAAGGACCGACGAATCTCGTTTGCACCATTCGACTTCATGCCCGCTCGTTGCCGAATTTCCAATCTCGCTAACGTGTGAGTTCAGGAGATTCTGAAGATAGAACCACTCCCAGCCTCGCAAATCTTGTTGACCGGGGCTCGGCTTCCAATGCTGGATAATTTGCCGAACTCGTCCGATTCCCGTCGGCATGTCTGCCGCGTGCGAGGCGGAAACCATCTGGCTTGCATACAACTGACGTCGCTGAAATTGAGCGATGTCGTCGACGATCATCGCCTGCCCTTCAGCAAGGCGTTTCGAGTGTCCCGCATCTCGCGCCAGACGCCGGAAATGCCCGGCAGCAAAAATCGAAAGAGCGCAGATTGCCAGAAAACCTCCTACAATCAATGTCATCGCGACGGCCACGAACCGGTTTCGATCGGCCCACCTCAGGATTCGTTCGCTTCGTCCGATCGGCCTTGCCGCGATGGGCACGCCCGATAGGTATCGATCCAGATCTCGAACCAGTTCCTGCGCGGATGGATAGCGCTTCCGCGGTGCTTTTTCCAAGCATTTCAAACAAATCGTTTCCAGGTCTCGATCGACCCCGGCAACAAGCTGCGAAGGCGAAAGCGGTTCGTGCAGTCGTATTTTCTCGATCGTGGCAACAAGGCTTTCCCCGACAAAGGGCGGTCTGCTTGTCAGCGTTTCATACAAAATAGCCCCCAACGCATAGATATCGCTCGCCGGATGCGCCAAACGTTCGCCTTGCGTGTTTTCGGGCGCCATGTAACTGGGTGTTCCGAACAGGTCGCCCGTTTGCGTTACCCCACCTTCTGCTTGCAACTGTTTCGCCAATCCGAAATCAGTGATTTTGGGAATAAAATGCTCCTGGTTCGGAAACAAAACGGAGGTAGCTGTTGCTTCGGTTTCGGAGGCGCTGGCCAACAACACATTCGCTGGCTTGAGGTCTCGATGAATGATCCCTTGTCGATGCGCATAGTCCACGGCTACGGCCAACCGCTGCACCAGTACCGCCGCATCCCTTGAGGACAGGTTTCGATCGCGAAGGTATGCTGCCAACGTTCCTCCATTGATATACTCCAACGCGATGTACGGCAGTCCGTCGTGTTGTCCGATTTCCCAAATCTGAACAATATTTGGGTGTTGCAACTTGGCAATCGACTCTGCTTCCGATTGGAAACGTCGCAACATGCGTGGTTCTGCGTGGTGGCCGCCAAGAATCACCTTCAAGGCCACGATTCTTCCCAGCCCTTGCTCTTTCGCCCGGTAGACAACCCCCATCCCGCCGCGACCTATTTCTTTCAGTGATGTAAATCGCTTGGGTACGTTCGGTCGACTGGTAACGGGCTTGGAGCAAGTAGATTCGGTCTCTTTTGACGGTGGATCGAACGGCGCATCGAAAGTTTTCCATTCCGATTGCGTCAAAGCAGACGACAGAGTGAATTGACGACGAAGTTGAACCTGAAAATCGGGAAACCGCGACAGAAAGGACTCGGGGGAAACAGAATCACCACATCGCTCCGCGAGCACGAATTCGTGATAAACGACATCGACGGCGCACTCCGGATTCTCAAGCAACAGAGGAAAACGTTGCAGATAGTACTCGGCGGGGAGAACCTCACCGGATGCCTGCCGTCTTCGCTGATCTTGCCAGATCTTTTCGACCAACGTTTCCACGGGAACCTGTTCCGCACCCAACGGACCGTCAAGGGGAGGCACCAAGTCGAAGGATTTTTCCAACAGTTCACTCCAGCGAGAGCTCATTGCTAATACGGTCCAGCGCCCGCGTTAGCCGCTTCCTCAATGCCTCCGAGCCAGAGTTCATTGCCTCGGAAATCGTGTCCCAACTCTGTCCTAGTTGACGTCGCTCAGAGATCTCCCTTTCCTCTGCGGTCATCCTTGATTGTACTTCCACGATCAAATCGTTTTGTATCACAACGTCAACCGGACGATCGTCGCTCGACTCCGGTTCCTTCAACAACACTTCTAGCGACAACAATGTATCTCCACCGCGATGCTGTTCTCGTCGATGTTTGTCGATCACTTTGTTGCGAGCCATGGTGGCCAGCAGCCGCACCAGGTCCTGCGGGCGGGCCAAATCAAATTGTCCCAGAGACAGCCTCAGGAAAAAGTTGCCGAAAACGGACTGGCAGATATCTGTCGAATCCACGACCCGTCGCAAGTGGCGTCGCGTCATCCTCGCTCGAACCTCCCGGCGCAGTTCCGGCTCAAACTCGCGGATCATTTCGGCCGCCGCATCCCGTTCTCCGGCACGTACACGTGACATCAGTTCCAAAAATGAATGATCGTCCGTCATGATCACCGATCAGTTATCACCGAGAATTCCTTTTGCCTTCAACCCCACGCAGTCTACTTCAATCGGTCCTGGTCGAAAAATGAAAAAAATTCAGCCTCGTTTGTCCGGCGAGCCGTTGCCGTGCGTTTTAAGTCATTACGGGGGGCATTGAGTCAACAACATGATGAACCTCTACAGCACCATCGCTTCCCCCACACAGGTTGAATGAAATGACCCGTTTCCGATTCATTGCTGCGCTCCTATGCCTCTCGGCTACTGTTGCTTCAAATGCTGATGCAGGAGTAGTGGCCCACTGGAATTTCGAGGAAGGCGTAGCAGGGGCCTTTGCCACGGGAACCGATTCAGTGCTTGATGTTTCGGGAAACAACCTGCACCTCACACCTCTTGCCGGCCCAACCTACACCGCGTTTCCCGGTTCGGGCACGAACCTGGGGCTACGTTTCGATGGCGTCAACGACATTGCCAGGCGAGCCGATTCATCGCTGTTTCGGTTGCGGAATTTGACGATCGAAGCGTTCATACGCTACGACGGAGGAACATCGTTGGATCAGATTTTTTTCCGCGGTGACGCTCGAGGTGGCCGGGATCCGATCTTCCTTGCCGTCCTAAATGGGAAGCTTCGCTTCAATATCTCTGACCTCACGGTCGACCGATCGGTGACGATGGCCGATCCGATTCCAATCGGCCAGACTCTGCACGTCGCGGCGACGCTGGACGATGTTACCGACCAAATGAAAATATTTGTCGACGGAATCGAGGTGGCGTCGAGATCAGCCGCTGGAATGCGCCCCGATGTGGCGCTCTTCTCGAACGCAAATATCGGTGTCGGGGGACTCTCCGACGGTGCTGCTTTTGCCCAACATTTTCGCGGTGTGATTGACGAGGTTCGGCTATCGGATGTGGCACTTCGTCCCTCGCAGTTTCTCAATGCAAACCCAAGTGTGAATACCGTCCCGGAACCTTCTGCTTACTTGATGCTCGCTGGCATCGGCATTTTCGCCGCATTCCGCCGCCGGATTCGACGGCAAACAGCTGTGATGGGTGACAGGAACAATTGTTGACGCCGCAAATCGCCGTGTCATGATCAGCTGCGACACGTGGGTTCGTATTGTTATGCGTCAGTGGACCCAGGAGTATCCGAGCCGAGTGGTGAAGCCGGTACCGAGCACGCCCGACCCGTGCACCAAGTAGTCTTTGTCGGTGATGTTTTCCAGGCTGAGACTCAGCCGATGTTGGTCTCGGCAACCAAACGCCCGTCCCATTCGCATGTTGAGTGTCGCAAAGCCGGGCGTTCCCCCAATCGGAATTCGCTCGTCGGTCAAATCACGCACGGTGTCCAATCGATTTTGGCGATCTGACATCCAGGTGTAGGTATCGAAGTAGCTGCGGGTCCCGACCGGCCGATAGCGAAGCCCCAGGATCCCCTGGGTCGGTGGAACCCGGCTCAGTGGGGCTCCGGTGACGCGGTTTTTGCCGCGTGTATGCCAGAAGTTCCCATAGGCCGACCAACAACGATTGAGCAGGTACTCGCTGCTGAGTTCCACTCCCTGCACTGCCGAATCCTGGTTGGCCGAGGCAAAGGTGTTGGGTGCCGCTGTGATCGAAACGATGTTGTCGTCGATGTCTAGCCAGAAAACGGAAACCTGCCCACGGAGCCGGTTGTAATCGGCTTTCAAGCCTATTTCGTAGTTGATCGATTGTTCGGGCGTCAGTCCAAGGCTGGGCAAGCTTTGACCCTGTTGGAGAACGTTGGGATTGTTGGCCATCAAGTCGTCGAGGTTGGGCGCACGAAACCCTTCCGAAATCGAACCGAATGCGTTGACGCAATCGTTCAGCCTGTAGACCAGGCCGATTTGGGCAATCCAGTCGTCGTAGTCGGGGTTGATGTAGACGGGGGTACCCGAAACGATGGGAGTGCCCGCGGTTTCAATCGATTCGAAACGAACGCCCGCGGTTGCATCCAGGCGGCGTGTCAGCGGAACGTCCCAGTTCAGAAACCATCCAACGCGGCGATACCAGGCGTCGTCCGGGACGATCGGCCCGCTGGCGGTTCCGCCGAAAGCCGAATCGACATCGTCGTGGTACCAATCCACTCCCGTCGTCCACTTGCCGTACAGCGCCAGATCTTTCGATCCGACCACTTGCAGGCCGGTCGTTTCAACATCCGTTTCTTGAAATCGTGTGGTCGGTACGCCGCGGGTCTGGATTTCTCGTTGGCGGTGGTACGAAGCGGTAAAAGTCAACGCGTCCAGCATTCCACCCAAGGGGTTGAGTGCCTGGTAGCGAAGGTACGCTAGATCTCGTTGTTGAGGATCAAAGAAACGGGCCCCGCCAAACGAGTTGCTGTTGTTCCGGTCGAGTGGATAGCCGGGAAAACGGTCGCTCCGCGGCACATCTTCCTGCTCGAAATGCTGAAGCGAAAGGGTCAACATGCTGTTGCGAGTCAGCAGAAAGTTGAACTTGATGTCGCCGGCATACTGTTGATAGTTCGTCCCCGGTTGACGGCTGAATTGGTCAAAGCCGGTGTCCAAGTCGCGAACGTTCAGAAAGCTTCCACCGCCAAAGAAGCCGGCCGAACCAATCCATCCTTCGACGTTCAAACGGCTGTAGGGTGAGGAATTGGCGGTGTTGTAGTACTGCGTGAACTCGCGACCGACGTAGTCGTGATGATGGATTCCAGTGTGTGCGTCGGCGCCGCGGGTGACCACGTTGATCGCGCCGCCAATCGCATCCGATCCCCACAATACCGATCCCTGTCCGCGGAGCACTTCGATGTGATCGACCATGCCCGGATCGATCGTGTTGAAGTATTGATTGGGTCCGCGACGAAAGAACGAATTGTTCAATCGAATTCCGTCAATCAAAATCAACACTTGTTGTCCGGTAAGCCCGCGCACAAACGGAGAGGCCTGGCCCGCCGCGGTGTTCTGCATCAACACGCCGACTTCGTTCTGGATGGCGTGGAACATGTCGGGCGCCTGCCGCTGAGTGATTTCTTGGCGAGTGCGAATGGAGGCAGCCGCGGGCGTGTCCAACAACGATTGGGAACCGCGTAGGATTCCCGTCTGCTGGTTGAACCGTCCCGGAGCACCAAAACTCAAGCCGGAAAGTGAGGGGAAGTTTGGCGAGTATTCTTCGGGACCGCTTGTTGGATTGGGTGTCTCCGACGGTGGGCTCGGCGGAAAACCAGTGTTCGTGCCCGAATCGGCGATAGGCGGCGTTTCGATCGCGGGCAGCGGGGTCGTTTCGGAAGGCCGCACTTCCACCGGCGGCAGAGGTTCTCCACCCTCACCGGCTCTCTCCGCAGCTGGCTCCGGTGGGCGCACCTCCACCTCCGGCAACGTTCCCGATTGAGCGTCTTGCACGACGACATTGACCAGCTCCACGTCCGAGCTGTTCTCACCCTCTTCCGCCCAGATTCCGGCGGGCCATATGAAAAGCAAAACGAGTGCGGTCAGCTGAAAATGTTGCGAAAATTGCGGCGTTTTTTTGGGGGCTCGCTTCATTGGTCAATTCAATCCCGTCATGAAACACGCAGCTGGTGCGGAGAACTGGCCGACGTCGTGATTCGTCTTCCCGGGAATTTCCTCGGCAAAACCGCTACAACCGCTTCGACCGTCAAACTTTCGCCGTCAAAGTCAGCCCATAGTCCGGTTCTGGGGCCTCCAAGTGGGCAGCAGCGCGGCGGTTCTTTCAGCATCAGCGGCGGATTCCCCGCCACCGGCGTTTCGTAGCACGACGGTCTCGATCGTGAACGGCGGCGGGGACCGCCACGCAATGATGGAAGGCAATGGCATACGCTTTGCATTCATCTAGAATGTCTGTCGAATGGCCGTCCGGATGGGTGGGTCAGTCGGCTGGTTCAGTCAATGACCTACCTCTATCTCAGCCAATGAGAGATCGCACCTGACACGATGATCAACCGCCTAGCAGGACAACCGTCGCCGCTGAAATCGGTTCTCGTGTCGATCGCGGTCCATACCGCGGCAGTGTCGGCGATCTACGCTTGGCCCAGTGCTTCGACCGACAAGTTCCAGGTCGAAGGCCGCCGGCAAGTGATTCAGATGACCGCCTCCAATTTCTCACCGGCGCAGGTCACGGTCGAAACGCAACTCGATCCTACGGAGGTCGAACAGGAACAGCCGTTTCACCAGGCGAGCCACTCGCCACCAGAAGCTCGACAAGAACTGGTCCGCAGGAAACGGCCCACCGAAATCGGTTCCTCGTCGCTTCTAAAAACAGCACCCTGGCGGCTGGCTGAAACACCACCGAGTGGCCCGCTGTCGCACGCCAGGCGCCCACCGAACCGACTGGCCCAGCCCAGCGTCGACGCCGCCCGCCCGCCGCGTCGTCCGAAACGTGTTTCGTTGACCTCGGCTCCTCCTCAGCATGCCGCGATTTTGACTGACCAGGTGGTGGGGCTCGAAAAGAAGTCGCCGCCCGATCTATCAAGCAATCCGCCGCCGCAATATCCTGCCCAGGCGATTCGGCTGCGTCTGGAAGGAACCGTTTTGCTTCGCCTTCATATCAACGCCGATGGCAACGTCGCGCGGGTCGAGATCATCGAATCGAGTGGACACAAGTTGCTGGACCGATCGGCGATCGACGCGGTAAGTCGATGGCGCGGCCAACCGGCGACTCGCGGTGGTCACCCGGTCGCTACGGTGGAAACGTTGCCAGTTCGATTTCGGCTTTAGGATTTGTTTGGAAATAGCTTCGTTGTTTGAATGGCACCACTCGCAAAATCACCCTCCCTCTGGGAGGGTCGGACGCAGTAGCGGCCGGGGAGGGCATGGTGTGCGAACCCTCTCCGGGCTCGAGAGCCCGACTCGCCCGACTCTCCCAGAGGGCCCAGAGGGAGAGTGTTGTCAAATGACGAAACTCACCAAGAGTTTCGGTTGCGTCGTGAATCGCCGAAAGTCTTGGCGACGTCTTCGCGACTTTCGCTACGACCAAACCCACCATTATTTCGAAGCGACACTTCGATCATGCCGCAAGCGTCCCCCGATTCCGTCAGGGCAAGAAAGCACTCCTTGTTTTCCTCGCCCAAGAACAATTCCATCTCGCGTTGATGAAAAAGACGATCGATGCCGAAGTAGACAGCTTCTCGCAGCCGAAGCCAATCATCGAAATGTTCTCGCCGCACCGATTGAATCTGAATCGCCATCTTCGTTGCTCCGCACCAAACGGCTATCCTATCATGATCCGTTTCCACAAAAGCCTGAAACGGTGCACAAATTCCCTGGCCGTTCTTTCCTTGACGCCCTGGCGGCTTTACGCGATTCGATCAAGAGGACGCACGCAAAGACGCCAAGGCGCGAAGAATCCAGAGAGCACATTCTGGTCATTCGGCTGCGGCACAGACAGGAGCCGGGGATCAACGCGGATGCAAGTGCGCAGGAGTTGACCACGAATCACTCGAATGAATTGGAACCGATTCGGGCAAGAAAATGTTGGCTCAGGCGGCTTTTTTGGAGATGTGACCGACGGCGCAAGATCTGATTCATGATCGGTCTTGGCCTTCACTCATTTCTTTTATATTCGTGTGATTCGTGCTATTCGTGGTCACTTCTTCTTCAACTGTCTCTTCACGTTTGTGACTGTGAATCATCGCGCAAGGCGTTGACGGTTTGTAGCATGAATGACACGAAGAATCGTTCCCTTCGATCTTGGAGAATTCTCCGACTATTGGCCGATCAGGACACGGTGGTTTTCGGAGTCGGCGACGAAAAATCCGTGGTTGGGATGATGCGAAATGCCGTGCGGCCTTTTGAGTGCTGACGTGCCGGACTCCGCCTTTCCTCCAAGCACCGTTTCGATGATGCCCGTCTTCAATTCGATGCGACGGATGGCGTGATTTTCGGTGTCGACGACCAGCAACCGGCGCTGGTTGTCCATCACCAATCCTTTCGGGCCGCTGAAGGTCGCTTGCAGCGCCGCACCTCCATCGCCGCTGTATCCTTTTTTTCCTGTTCCGGCGATGCGATGAATCGTTCCCGAATCCCGGTCGATTCGCCAGATGCTGTTGCCTTCGCGTAGCGCGATCCAGATCGATTTTTCGTCGACCGCCAACGACCGCGGGCCGAACAACGGAGAACCTTTCGCAGACGCTCCGTCAGTCGGCATTTTTCGCTCGCCGGTGCCCGATACGGTGCTTACGATTCCCGATTGCAAATCGATGCGGCGGAGTCGATGGTTTTGGGTGTCGGCAACAAGCAATCCGCCATCGCCGTCTAAAACGACACTATGCGGTTGCTTGAATTTTACGGCTGTTCCCGTTTGACCGTCCCCTGCGAAACCAGGTTCGCCACTTCCGGCCAGCGTGGTCACGACGCCGGTCTTGGCGTCGACTCTGCGTATCACGTGGTTACGTGTATCGGCGATGAACAGATTCCGATCGTCATCCACACGAATCTCATGCGGCCAATTGAAAGTAGCTTGCAGGGCCGGGCCACCGTCGCCGCTGTACCCCTTTTCGCCAGTCCCCGCCACTCGACGAATTCGCCTCTGTGAAACATCGGTCAACCAAATGCAATGGTCGTCGACCGTCGTCAGCCAGACATCCGAGCCGATGATTTCGACACCGAAGGGATTGCCGAGTGGGACCTCGGTTGTCAAGCCGCTGGGTAGGCCGTCGCGGTAGGGCGTTTCTTCGGCGGGTGTCATTCCCGTTCCGGCAAAGATCATGGGACCGGCGGCCGACGGTGATTGTGCAAACGACTTCGTGGCAACGACGGCAGACAAAAGAGCAATGAAGATCAAGAGACGTTTTCGCATGATGGCTTGCAGACTCCGAGGTGCTTGTTGACGAACGCCTTCCGACAGCAATGACAGGAAAACGGCTCTGCTGCCCATTTTCCTATCACTGTCTGATCATGATGACCATTGCACCGCCGGCGGTAAACATGCGTCGTCAGAAAGTGCAGAAAACAGACGCGGCGGTCAAACCAGTTTCCTGGACATGATCAGGTCGATCGCCTCGATCATGCTGTCGCGATCGTCGTCTTCTTCGGACAAACCTTCAACCAAAATTCCCTCGGCGGTTTCTGCTTGGGACAGATGATTGATGATCATCAGTGCATCGATGGCGCTGGTTTGCCCGTCACCGTTGACGTCGGTTGCCGCGCGAGCCGGCTGCGAGGGAAATTCGCCTTCGGCGGCGAGAGAATTTCGAGCAATGGCGTTGATCACCAACAGAGCGTCGCGGGCGGAAATCAAGCTGTCGCCGTTGACATCCAATAGCACCGTTGGATCGGCGGTTGGAAAATCGAAATCGAACGTCGTCGTCGTGCTCTCGACAATCACTTCCGCGCTGGCCACATCCAGCAACACGATCGTCGCCGTGCTGGGCAGTCGAGGCGAGGGAGAACTGCCGGGGATGTCGATGTTGGCATCGACCACGTAGTTGGCGATGCCGAGATCGCCGAACCCGTCTCCGTTGAAATCGTCGACGACCAAATCCGACGGCGCCGAAATTCCGCCGATCGTGGTGACGTGGGCAAAACGTCCTTCCCCGTTGCCGGTGAGCAATTCCACGAACTGCCCTTCCAGATTCGCCACCGCCACGTCTTTCATCCCGTCGCCGTTGAAGTCTCCGATGGCAAACGAGGAGGCACCTGGCGCGACAGAGGTTTCCACGCTGGCGACGGTTGCACCGGCAAACGAGTAGGCTGTCAACGTCCCGGAGTGCGAAAGGGCAATCACTTCATCGACGCCGTTGCCAAGGATGTCGTCGGCGATGATCGAGACAACCGATGGCGCCGTGGGCAAGGTTGCCGTTTTGGAGAAAGCACCGCCCGCAAACTGGAAGACCTCGATTCGCGGATCGGCCGTCGTATCGCTGTCGTAACCGATCCCGGCCACAACGATTTCGGGAGCAGAATTGGACGGATCGACGTTGCCGCTGGCGATGCTGAACAGCTGGCCGGCGTCGGAATCGATCGTCAACGTTTGACCCAAACTGCTCAGCTGGACCGTCAAGTCCGAAGATCGAAACGCGCCGGAAACGATGTCGACCAGATCGTCGCCGTCGATATCATCCAGCAGCACGTCGACCGGACCGTTGCCGGAACTGGCAAGCAGGGGGACCGCGCCGGAAAGGCCGCCACTGGGGTTGTTCAGATCCAAGAAGTCGTCCTGGTCGAACAAGAAGATACCGCCGCCATCTTCGGGCGTACCCACCCCGGCAACAGCAACCACCGGCGCGAAACTCTGCTGAGGTTCAAACGCGAAAACTGCTTGAGGACGCTGGAGCGAATCGATGGCGCCAACACGCGTGAAGACGCCGCCGTCATTCCTTAACACCGTCAACGAATGGCTCAAATCGGCGGTGACCACGATGTCTCGGTCGCCGTCGTTGTCCAAATCGACGCTGTCGATCGAAGTGGCCAGGTTGCCAACATCCAAGGCGACTTCGGAAAGCACCGGCAAGTCGGTGATCGTGTTGCAGCTGGCAGGAATCTGTGTCACCACCGTGTGGTCGGTACCAACCACATTGTCGAAACGATAGTTGCCGTTGCTGTCGGTAAGCGTGGATCGTTCGTTCCCATCCAGTTCCGCGTTGCCATTTTCGTCCAAGAAGACAACCTCATCGACCGCTTGTTCGCCGATATCGAAGGTATCGTCGGCATCGGCGTCGCAGAAGACACGGCCGACAATGGAGTTGGTCGTTGGACTGTCGTCGTCGATGATCGTGATCAGGCCGGTATCGGGAGCATCGACCAAGGGCACGGTGACATTCGCTAGCGAGACGACGATCGTTTCATCGGCTTCCACGTCAAGGTCGTCGATGATCGGCACGTTGAAGGTCTGTGAAAGACCGCCGGTTTCGGTGAAGGTCAGTGTCGTCATCGTCTGGGTGTAATCGGCTGGCTCGGTCGCTGTTCCGTCGCTGGTCGACACGTCGACCATGAAACCGCCTTGAACCACGCTATCGACCGCGACGGTGACCGTGGCGCTGCCAACTGCTTCGTCGACCGCGACGTCGATGACCGACAACGTGGCAAGATCATCGTCGAAAATCGAAATCACGCCGGTGTCGGAGGCGTCGACATCGAACACCGAAACCGCAGACAGCGACAGGTTGATGGTTTCGGTGTCCTCCACAATCGTATCATCGACAATCGGAACAATCAGGGTCTGAATTTCCAAGGCGTTTCCAAGGAAGCTCAACGTCGCTTGCGATTGCGTGTAGTCACCTGATTGGACTGCCGTGCCGTCGGTGGTGGAGATATCGACGGTGAATCCGCCCTCCACCTCGTTGTCGACGGTCACTTCCACAGTAGCGGTCGAAGCATCTTCATCGACTGTCACATCGGTGATCGTTAGCGCCGCGGTATCGTCGTTGATGATATCGATCACGGCGGTATCCGACGCGTCGATCGTGACCACCGACGGATTCGCCAGGAAGATGTTGATCGTTTCGATCGGTTCGACAATGAAGTCGTCGATGATCGGCACCGAAAACGATTGCGATTCCCCGGCGTCCCCAAGGAAACTCAGCGTGCCAATAGTCTGCGTGTAATCATCGGGTTCGGTCGCAGTGCCGTCGGAGGTCGAAAAATCGACGGTGAATCCTCCGGGAACCACGTTGTTGACCGACACGCTGACGATTGCAGTCCCCTCGTCTTCGTTCACCGTGACGTCATCGACTGTCAAAGTCGGAGTCGCCACGTTGTTACCAATCAACAAATCGGTGACCACGGTTTCATTCACACCGCCGGTGAAATTGGCTGCGTCGGTCGCGATCTCACTGGTCGCCAGTGTGACGTTGACGGGAATCGGAGTGGTGGGCGTGCGAGGTGTGTCCTCCAGGATCAGGCGGTAACCCAACGTGACTCCCGTGATCACATTGGGATCGACGCCGCCGGCCGAAAGCAAGCTGGCAAACGGGTTGGAAAAGATGCCCAGTGTTTCGTCGGTCGTCGTGGTTCGCGTATCACCCAGGTCATTGATCGTGCCAACGCTTGGATCAAACGGATGCTGCAACGTGCCGAAGGTGGAAAGGAGCTGCGGCACATCGCCGTTTCGGAAGTAGACAAAAGATTCGGCAACCGAAAATGCTTTGTCGGTTTGAATATTGAAGTTGGCGAACCAGTTGGCGTTGACGTCGGCCGCCAATCCACCCGATGAAGCATCGAATGAGACTTCGATCCACTGTTGAGTTTCGTCGATCACGTCGACCCGCTCATTGACGACCAGGGCGCTCGCGAAGGTTTCGGGCAGCCCGTCAAAGGTTGCCGACTGATTGACCAAAATGGGTGTGTTGTCACCCAGGATCGTGTAGGAATTGATGGTCAGCGGCGCTTCGGTCACTTCGTAGCTGCCAGCAGCAAGGCCGGTGACTTGATAGACACCGGCCGAATCGGTCACGTCGACCAAAGTGTCAAGATCGCCATCGCCGTCGCGGTCTCCAGAGACGACGATGCTGACGCCCGGCAGTCGCGGATCGGTTCCGTTTTCATCGTCCCCGTCGCCATTGAAATCATTGAACTTGGTGCCTTGAATCGTTGCCGGAGGGACATCTTGAATGATGACCGTGCCGATATCGGTGGCATCGATCGAGGTGATCGGTGCGGGGAAGCTTCCCAACGTCACCACGTTCGACGTTGCGACCGTGAATTGCTCGTCCAGTTCGGTTTCCAAATCCGCGACAATCGGAACGTCGAAAGTTTGGCTCTCTCCCCCGTTTCCGGCAAAGGTCAGCGTGCCGAAGGTATCGGTGTAGTCGGCCGGCGCGACCGCGGAATCGTCACTGGTCGCAAAATCGACGGTGAATCCATCTTGCACCGAGTTGTCGATGCTAACGGTCACCGTGGCAATGCCGTCTGATTCGTTAGCGGTCACATCACTGACCGTTAAGATGACCAGATCGTCGTCGATGATCGTGACCAATCCCGTGTCAGAGGTATCGATACTAAGGTCGGACGGGTTCGACAGGCTGACCAACAGTGTCTCGACCGGTTCAACCTCGTTGTCGTCCACGATTGGAACGTCGAATGTTTGAGTTTCGCCGGCGGTACCGGCAAAGACCAATGTTCCCCTTGCTTCGGAGTGGTCTTCCGTCGTGGCGGGAGCGATGGCGGAGACGTCAAAATCAACCGTGAATCCGGAGGAGACCGCCACGGGAAGCAGCACCGATACCGTTGCGCTGCCAGCGTCCTCGTCGACCGTCACGTCGGCCACCATCAACTGATTCGCCGAGGCGGCCTCGAAAGCTCCCATGTCCGGCAGTGGCGTTCCGTTGCCGTCGCCATCAAGTGGTCGAGTGACGCCACGCGCATCGGTTGCTGGCCCCGGCGACAGGGCGGCGTCGATGGCTGGGCTGCCGGTAAGCAGTTCTAACGTGAACACAGGTCCGCCGTTGTCCTGCAACGAACCGAGCAACGGATCGGTGTTCACCAAATCGCTCGGTTGGCTGAAGCCGCACGTGTCAGCGCTGTCCAGGTTGCCGCCAAGCGAATTGATCGCGCCTCCTGGTGCGGCGCAGACGCCGTCGTTGAAGATCGATCCGGCCACGTCAATGGCACTGCCGACTGCTGAAATATTAGAACCACCCGAACCAGACGTGTTGGATGAAATGGTTGAAAACGCGATCGACCGGGTGACGGTGCCAAGATTGTTGTCGTAGGCGATTCCGCCGCCAGCCGATTGAGCGTCGTTGCCGACGAGGGTCACATTCAACAGGTCCAACCCGGAGTTCAACACCGCGATTCCGCCGCCGTTGACCGAGGCCGTGTTGGATGAAATCGTACTCGAACGCACGATGGCACTTCCGGCCGCCGAGGCGTTCAACACTCCGATCCCACCACCGCGTCCGCCATCGGCGGAGTTGCCCACGATGGTGGTGTCAATGACCAACAAGTCGCCGTTGATCACGCCAATACCGCCCCCTTCGCCCGCGGTCGTGTTTCCGGCGATGGTCGACGAATCGACCTCCAACAGGTTGCCGCCGATCGCCACGGTTGCGATGGTGCCGATCCCGCCGGCGCCGCCCAGTGGATCGGTGGATCGATTGTTGCTGATCGTGGATCCCGTGATCGTGACTTGCGAATCGACGATCCCAATGCCGCCGGCGGCCGGCGAAAGATTGCCGTCCACCGTGACGTCGGAGATGTCGACCGAGGTGACACGCGTTCCACCAACGATCGCGATCGCTCCGGCGCCGGTATCAAAGGTGATGCCGTTTCCAGTGACCGAGTTGCTGTTGAACGAACCACCGGTGATCGTTCCGTCGACGTCAAACAGATCGATTCCGCCACCGCCACCCAGCGCGCTGTTGGACGTGAAGTCAGTGTTGGTGATCGTAAAACTACCGCTGGCTAGATTGCCGCCGATGAACAGCCCTCCCCCAGCACCGTCGGTCGCGGCAAGACCGAGAGCCTGGTTGCCGGTGAAGACGGAATCGGTGATGGTCACTGTCGAGTCTTGAACCAACACGCCGCCACCGGAATCGCTGGCGGTGTTGGAATCAATGTTCGCCCGCAGCAGCGTGACACTGCCGTCGCCACCCTCGGCTGAAATCCCGCCACCGTCACCGCCTGCCGAGTTACCGGTGATCGTCGCATCGGTCACCGAAATCGTACCGTCGCCGACGCTCAACAAACCACCGCCGCTGCCGATGACTCCGGTTGCCAGGTTCGAGGAGATGGTGGTGGAGATCCCGGTCACGTTCACGCTGCCACCGTTGTTGAAGACACCTCCGCCGCCGTCATCCAACGCGTCACCTTGAGCGACGTTGGCGTTGATGATTGCACCGTTTTGGATCGTCATTGTACCGGTTCCATTCCACAACCCGCCCCCTTCCAAGGCAGCAGTGTTAGCCCCAATCGTTCCGCCATCGACCAGGACATCACCGGCTCCGGTCACATGAAGCCCACCGCCGTTTCCTGGATTAGCGATCGCTGGAGCGACCCCCGCGTTGTTACCCGAAAGGTTGATGCCTGTAAGCGTGACCGAGAGTCCAGCGCCCGAAGCATCCTCGATGCCTCCGCCGGCGCGGTTGGCAACGTTTCCAGTGATCGCGGCATCGGTCACCGTCAGGCTGCCGCCGGTATTATTGAAAATCCCGCCGCCGCTGCCGGATATTCCGTCGGCCGTGTTGTTGCTGATCGTCGTCGCGGCATCGCGAATCACTAGCGTCCCGCCATTGTTGAAGATCCCGCCGCCGCCATCGTCCGCCGCGTCGCCAGATGCCGAATTGCCGTCGATCACGGCACCACCTTCGATCGTCATGGTGCCGGCGTTGTTCCATAGACCGCCCCCTTCAAGTCCTGCCGCATTGTTGAGCACCGCTCCGGCGCTGATCGTCACGTCGGCTGGGCCGGTAACGTGTAATCCGCCACCGTTACCGGGGCTCGCCCCCAGGCCCAGCCCCAAAAGATCGACTGCCGAAACGTCGTTGCCGCTGATTTCGGTAGACGTGATGCTCACGGCGCCGTCGACGATTTCGATTCCGCCGCCGGCGCGAACTGCTTCGTTGCCGCGAACGAAGGAATCGGAAATGGTGACGTTACCGCCAATGGAAAGAATCCCTCCACCCGATCCATTGGTTGTTCCCGCAGCGGCGTTGTCTGCGACGGTCACATTCGGCGCATTGGTGTTGCCCGACAGGGTCAACGTACCGCCGTTGTTAAAAATTCCGCCGCCGCCTTGAATGTCCGCCCCCAGTGCTCCGGCAGGTGCATCGCCGCGGGCGAAGTTGTTGATCACGTCGACATCACCCGTGGCACCGTCAAGAATCAAAGTGCCGCTGGCGGAATTCCACAGGCCGCCACCTTCCGCTTCGGCCGTGTTGCCCGAAACCGTACCTCCTTCGATCCGAACCGTCGCATTAGCGGTCACATGCAGTCCGCCGCCGTTGCCGGGACTGGCGTCCAGCCCCAGTCCCAACAGGTCGTCCGCCGAGACATCGTTGTCGTTCAGGTCGGTTTGAACCAACGTCATGCTGCCGCCGACCACTTCGATTCCGCCGCCGGCACGAACCGCTTCGTTGCTTTCGATCGTCGTATTGTCGATCTGCACCGTCCCGGCGATCGACAACACACCTCCGCCGCTGCCGGCGGTCGCGCCGATAGCCGCGTTGCCTGAAATGGTCGCCGAATCGATACTGAGCGTACCGCCGTCATTAAAAATCCCGCCGCCTCCCTGCACGTCCGTTCCCGCTGCTCCAGGCGCGGCGTCCCCGCGAGCGACATTGTTGAGGATGCTCGTGCCTTGCACGGTCAGAGTTCCCGTCGCGGAATTCCACAGACCTCCACCTTCGGCCTCGGCTGTGTTTCCAGAAACGGAACCGCCAGTGATGTTGACTTGCCCGTCACCGGTAATGTGCAGTCCGCCGCCGTTGCCCGGACCGTTGCCGCTGCCGGACGCCACGTTGTCGTTGAGGGCCACGCTGTTGAGCGTAACGCCCAAGCCCGCGCCCGAAGCGTCCTCGATTCCACCGCCAGCACGATTGGCAGTGTTGGTGTTGATCGACGAATTGTTGACGGTCAACGTGCCGCCTGCCAAGAAGATCCCACCACCGCTGCCCGATGCACCGGTCGCCGCGTTTCCGGAGATAACGCTGTTGTTTTGGATCGTCATCGTGCCGTCGACAAAGATCCCGCCGCCGCCTTGATTGGCGGCATCACCGGTGGCGATGTTGCCGGTGAAGGTCGAATTGTCGATCGTCGTGATACCGCCGATCACTCGCAATCCACCACCGACGTCGGCGGTGTTGTTCGAAAAATCGCTGCCGGAAATGTTGAGAGTTTCCACGCCGACGACATCCAATCCGCGTCCCGGCGTGTTACTGATCGTCGTGTCGGTAAACTGAACCAAGTCGTTTCCAGCACCACCAACGATGATCATCGACGCCGCGTAGTCGCCATCCAAAGTGGTCACGGTCAGCGTATCACCCTGGCTATCCAGGTTGATGGTCAAACTGTTGGACGGATTGGGGATCACCGTATCCTCAAACGTTGCCCCGTTGTCCAGCAGTTCGATCGATCCAAACCCAATGTTGTCCTGCAACAACGCATCGTTCGCCAATCCGGTATTGAAATTCAAAATCGTGTCGACCGAATTTCCAGCGTCAATCGGTTCCAAACCGGTGTAGGTCAACACCGTGCCGTCCATGTCGATCGTGCCCGTGTTGCCGTCCGTTCCCGGTGCCGTGTAGTTCAAAGTTTGGGTGATGAATGAACCGATCACGGAAATTCGGTCACCAGCACCGCTGCCTTGTTGGAGGCCACCGTGGAACGTGACCGGAGTCGTCGGACTGCCACTGGACGTGTCAAACACCAGTGCATCGTCCCCGTCGCCGCCATCGACAACCAGGCTGGTGATGTCTTTGATGGCGAAGGTTCGCCCGCCCACCGTCAACAAGTCGCCTGCGGCGACGACGGAATCGGCGGCGATGGCGATGTTGTCGTCGGCAATGTCTCCCACCACGGTGAGCGTAGCGACATTGGCCAACGATACCTCTTCCACTTCGCTGGTGGTGATCGGTTGAGCACCGGCGACGGTGATCGCACCGGTTGCTGAATCGATTTCCGCGTCCAGGCCGCCGCCGTCCACATCAAGAGAATCGCCCGGCAAAGTGGTTGGATCGCCGCCGATCACGTCAAACCCGGTTCCGGACTGCGGCGCCACGGTGAAAGCATCCACGTCGGCACCGCCGTTGATCGTTGTTCCCGAGGCGGTTGTGATCGTGGAAGCGGCTAACACCAAAGCACCTTCCGCATCTGGATCAATCGCCAACGAATCGACCACCAAGGAGAGCGCACCGGCGGCCAACGTGATCGTCGCGCCGGGCTGCAAGTCGACGTCGTCTCCCACAATCGCGCTCAGTCCGCCACTGGCCGCGGTGATGGTTGCCGGACTGGCCACGACAAAATTTTGTCCGGTTGCCGCGGTGTCATTGATGTTGATCAACACGTCAGTGTCGACCGTCACGTCATTGCTGATGGTCAGCGGAGATTCGGTTTGAATGCTGAGCGTATTCAGAGGGTTTCCGCCGCCGCCCACTTCGCCACCCAGCGTGATCGCTCCGGTGCTTGCCAGCTCCAGCGTATCGGGTGACGCGGCAACCGAAACCAACGTCGATGCAAACGTGATCGCTCCGCCGCCGCCGCTTTCCATCCGCACGATGCCGCCGCCACCGTTGATTTCGACCGGCGAGTTGTAAATTTGTGCGCCGGTGGTGGTGACGTTGCCAATCGAAATCGGACCGGCGCTGCTGGTGACGTCGAGGTTGGTCAGGGGATTGCTGCCACCGACGTTGTCCAGGAATTCGACCAACGTACCGCCGGTGACCGAAAGATCTTGCGGACCGTCAACGGCAAAGGGAAACGACACTTGCCCGCCGGCTGCCGTGGTGACGGCCGTTGTGCCGACAAGCAATACCGGTTCGCCAAAGACGATGTCGCCATCGGACGCGATCGCTGCCGAGGGCCGAATCTGGCCCATGCCTGTGGAATCGCCAAACAGAATGCCTCCCTCGGCGGTCAGGTCGGTGGCCACTTCGATCTGCGGCACCGAAAGGTCGATCACGCCGGTTGTGAAGGCGGACGGGTTGCCCACAAAACTGACCGTGTCGTCCGCCTGTCCGCCGGGATCGTTGATCGCAAAAATTCCCGTCAACGTCATGTCCAAACCGTCGATCGAAACGGAGTCGATTCCGCCGCCGGTGTCGAGATTCAGGTTGGTGGCCGGATGGGCGAAGGTCGTCGAATAGATATTGGCTGTGCTGGCAAACGTCGTGCTGCCTGGCGATCCGGCCGTGGCGGCGATCGTTTCATCACCGCTGCCGTAGTTGAAAAATATGTTGTCTGCGGTGATCGATGAAACGATGGTGTCCATGTCTTGGAAACCAAGCACCACGCCGTCGCTGTCGATCGAACCGGTCGTTGCCGCGGTATGATCAAAAATCAAGTTGGTGGCGCTACCGTCGACCAACAGGTTGTCCACGTCCGTTCCGCCCGTCACGTTGGTCGTGGCGCCATTGAACGATCCATTGACGATGACGGTCGATCCGATACCCGCATCCTCATTGGCCTGGTCGACAATGAAGTCGATATCGCCGGCTGCGCTAACCTGTGCTCCTGTTTGAAAATCGATGTCGTCGCCCGCATCGAAAACGACGTCACCGCTGATTGATGTGATCGCCGCCGAAGCTGTGATCACAAGATCGTCACCCGCCGCCGCCACGTCCGTTACAAAAAACTGAATGTTGTTTACCGCATCGAAGGTGGTCGATAACGTGAGCGGACCGCCGCTGGTCACGTCAATCGACTCCAGCACCGTCGTTCCACCCACCGGTGCGTTGAAGGCGGTGATTCCTGCCGTGTTGGTCGTTAGCGAGTTGCCGGTTGCCACGGCATCGACCGTCGAGTTGAACGTCAGCGTGCCGAAGTTGACGCTGATCAAGTCGATGTTGACCGCATTGGCAATCACGGGGGAATTGTAGGTCTGATCGCCATCGCTGCGCACGATGGAACTGATGAAAACCGCCGTGGCTCCCGCCCCAACCATCAAACTGCCAAGCGAAGTGGTTGCGCCGACGTCGGCAAGGAAAAAGGTTCCCGAACCAGACGTGTCGTTGATCGTCAGGTTCGCCGGTCCGTCAACGGTCTGATTGAACTCGACCACTCCACCGGCGCCACTGGAATTGATCACGGTATCACTGCTAACAGTGACTGGTTCCAGAAAACTGATTCCTCCCGCCGTGGTGATCGTGGCGGCGGTGTCGATGTTACCGGTACCTGCCGCACCCAGCGTGATGCTGCCATCGACCGAAAGGTCGACCGCGATATCGATCGTTTCCGCCAGAACGTCCAACAGTCCTGTGGAAATGGTTGTCGACGCGTTTTGGAAGGAAACACTGTCGTCGGCCACCGAATCGGGGTCGGCGATGACCAAGCCGTTGGTCAGACTCAGGCTGACTCCGTCGACCGTGACCGAGTCGGCACCGCCGCCTGTGCTGATTTCCAGCAATACATTCGGATTGTTAAACGTGGTGATCTCGCCCGAATCCGAATCGACGGTGGTCGATCCGGCAACCGGTTGGTTCACCGTGATGTTCTCGGTTGCCGCGCTGTAGTTCAGCATGACGTTGTCTGCATCGACCGTCGAGGTGATCGGTTCGAGTCCGAAATAGTTGATCGTGGTGGTGCCGTCGATCTGCACCGAACCGTCATTGGCGTTGTCGTAGTTGAACACCAGGCTATTGAGCGGCGCTGGGGTCGAACCGGTGATTTCCAGTCGATCACCCGGATTGGTGCTGACGTTGCCTTCGCCGTCGAAGTTGATCGCCACCGCGGGGACGCCGTCCGAAACGTCAACGAAAAATGCATCATCACCATCACCACCCAGAACATCAAAATTGGTCGTGACGGCGGGATCGAAGATGATATTCGGCCCGCCCAAAACGTGAAGCTCGACCGTGGTGGCGGGCGTGGGAGTTGCCCGCAACGTCAATTCGTCGTCGCCTGCCGATCCGGTGAACAGGATGGTCGGTGTGTTGAGAATCCGGACTTCTTCGACGTCGGTGATGTTGATCACCGGATTGGCTCCCACCTGAACGGACGTTGCGGTGACGTCCACATTCGCACCGCCGGCATCGATGTTCAAAACATCGCCAGGAGCAGTGGACGGCGCGCCGCCAATCACGTCAAACGCCGAACTGGTTGTCAGCGGATTGAAAGTGTCGGCGTCATCGCCACCCGACAGCACGGTGCTGGTCGCCGTCGAGATCGTCCCCGCAATGGTGATCGTTCCGCCGTCGGGGTCGGGATCACCCGCGACCGGATCGACGTTGGCGCTAAACGAACCGGAGAGCACGTCAATGCTGACCGCCGCCGCGACATCCACCAGGTCGCCGCCGGTAAGAACGACATTTCCGAGTACTGACGAAATACTGGTGCCGTCGGGAATGACCAGGTCGTCGGTCGATCCAGCACTGTCGCTGACGGTCAGCAAAATATCGTTTCGCGCCGAAACGAACGTCGGAGGCATCCATGGACCGGCAGAGGTGACCGCAAGTGAAAGGGGGCGATTGGTCAATCCAATCGCGGACGCAAAGGTAGTGAGCCCACCCGACGTAATCGTCAGGTTGGTTGTATCTTGAACGCCGTCATCGATCGTTGAATTGAACGTGATCGCGCCGCTTTGGCTGGTGATCGCAATGTCGGGCGTCCCAAACAACTCGACGTTGTCGTTATATATTTGGGGGCCCGTCGTTGTGACGTCGCCGCTGATGATGATGCTGGGGCCGCCTGTGCTGACCGTCAACGCAGCAGGGGGTGTCGCTCCGATCCCGCCGCTCAAGTCCACCGTATCACCCGCGTTGATCGTCAAGCTGTTGGTGCCCGCGATGGCGTCATCGATTCCTTCCACAAAGGTGACCGTGGATCCCGGCGCATCCAGTGTCAGTGACGTCGTCAAGACAACGCGGTCGAGATATTGCTGAGTGCCGTTGGATGTGATGTTGGGGGTCGAAATCGTGGTGGTCCCGCTCGCCGTCGGATCACCGATGATCAGCGCGTCGTTGACGTTGATCGCCGCGTTCAAGTTGATGTTCAGCGCGCCGATTTCCAATCCGCCAGTCGCGTTGGAAAAATCGCCCAACAGGCTGACGGTATCGTCCACGTTCAAATCAAAGTCTTGAATGAACAGACCTGACGGCAGCGACACATCCAGTGCGTTGACGTTGACCGTGTGGGCTCCCGCAGAGGTGCCGATCGTCAGTGAGCTGACTGGTGATACCACGTTGATCGTTTGACCCGCCGAAGCGGCCAGACGAATTGTGCCGGCAACCGGCTGGTCCACGGTCAAGGTGTTCCCCGGACCGACTCCCGACACCGTCAGACTGACATCATCGGATGCCGCGGTGGAGTTGACGTTTTCGATTCCCTGGTAACCCAGCAATTCCAATCCGAAAGAGATTTCGCCCGCATCGGCGCCGGTCAGCGTGACGCCCAGGCTGGTCGGACCGCTTTCCAGCGAGATCGTGTCGACGTCAGCCCCACCGGTGATCGTCACGTTCGATGCCGAAGTCGTTCCGACCATCGTCACCGTGGAGCCGGTTCCCGCATCAGCATCGGGCGCCTGATCGACGTTGATGTCAAGATTGTTGTTGGCACTCAGCCCGGCACCGGCGGCCAGCGTGAAATCGTCGCCCGCGTTGATGACCACGCTGCCAGTCGTATCGATCACAGTACCGCTGTTGATGGCGATGTCTTGGCCGGCAGCCGCCGCGTCGCGAGCGGTTAGCGTCACGCCGCCGTCACCCGTGATACCACCCGCAACGGAAACGGAACCGCCGACGATCGTGACCGGATCGGTGAAGGTCGCGCTGTCAACGGAAACAGCGCCACTGCCGGCGACCGCATCGCCGATTGTGATCGCGCTAAAACCGTTGCTGATCAAAGCCAACTCGGCATCCGAAATATCGAGCGTTCCCGCCGCGCCGCCGATCCCGATCGATTCGGCCACCGAAACCGGTGCGATGTTCAGGTTGCCCGTTCCCTCAATGAAGGCCAACGCGCCCAGCAGCTGAAAACTGTCGGTTCTAAGCGTGATGTCGCCCGCAGCACTGACACTTCCCACGGCGCCGGTGAACTGCAATCCGGCCGATCCGCCCGAACCCGTTCCGGTGATCGTGATCGGGGCCGACCCCAAGGACTCGATCACATCTCCGTCGGTGGCCATCGAAACGCCAACACCCGTTCCCGTGGCCGACGCCGTTCCTGAGATGGAAATGGAACCCGACGTCACCGTGACGAGTGCCGAGTTGGTCAGGGTGATGCCGTTTTCGGCCGCTCCTGTTCCGCCGCCCACACCGGTGATCGAAATGTTGCCACTGGTCGAACCGACCAGGCCAAAATCCATCATCACTCCGTCGTTACCCGATCCGGACGTGTTGCCGCCAGTTCCCACGATCGTGATATTGCCCGACGTCGTATCGACAGTGCCCTCGAGAAGCACTCCATCGGCATCCGCGGTTCCACCGACACCCAAGCCTTGTCCGCGGATCGTGATGTCCCCAGCGCCGGCGATCATGGCGCCGAAGATGCTGACGCCGTCGGGAACGGTCGCGGTACCGATCGCCGGCGTGGTCGCCGGATTCGCTCCGCCGCCGATGGTGATCGGAGCGCCATTCGAATTGATGGTCGATCCGGCATCGATTTCCACTCGCCCTGCACCCGAACCGTCACGGTCCGAATTCAAAATGACGTTGATCGATCCGGCAGACGCGGAAACGCCCGTGCTAGAAAACAACACGTCATTGTCGGCTTGCAACTCCAGCGTCGGATTGACGCCGGCCAGCACAGAAAGGTCGGCCGAATCGAGCACGATGTCACCCTCTTGTGCGCCCGCCGGATTGACGGTGTCGACGGTGACGATCAACCCCGCTTCCAGGTCAGCCAGCACCCGCGTGTCTCCGATCAACGCGTCGTCGGTGATCGGTGTGTACAAGACCGTACCGACGCCAACGGTGCGATTGAAGGTATTGGTGTCGTCTCCTGAACCAATCGTCACGTTGCTGGCCAACAGCAATCGGCCTTCCAGCGATTCGGCAGCCAACGTTCGCCGCAACTGAGCGCCCAAGGCACGTCGCCGGGACCTCGCGAGTCTCTTGCGTTTTTCCACGGCAGCGGATCGTGCAACTTCAACAAGCTGGTTCAACATCTGTAGTTCCTAAAACATCAACCAAGCCGCTCGGCGCCGAGCGGGTGTGTGGGGGATTCGGAGCCAGCGACTTGACGATTCATCAAGCCACTCAAACCACTTGTGACTCGATGCGTCCGACCTGCAAGAACTCATTCCGAAATCTGAAGTATCAAGATAGTTTCCGAAACGCCCCGCAAAATTCCTACATCCCCTAGTCCAGCCAGTCATAAGGGATGCCTAAATCGACAATTTTTGTCCTATCCTTGTAGTTCGCCGTCTTTACCTGGCCGACCACACAATTAGCGGGGGCTTCGAGACCTTTGATGGCCCGCGTTGCGTGGTGTTCCGCACAACCGCTTCAAAGGGGCAAGACGTATGGAATCTCGATCCCTCCTTTGGGGGTGCACGGTAGGATGCTAGTTCAGTCGGTTGCCGATCGCAACTTTTTAGCCGTCACGTAAACCAGGCCGCCCTCTTCCTCCTGCCTCGTTCCCACGCTCCTGCCTTTCTCGTTCCCACGCTCCTGCGTGGGAACGTTTTGTGTGTCCGCTCTGCGGACCCGCCTGCGGATAACCGCGGAGCGGTCGACTGGGCGTTCCCACGCAGGAGCGTGGGAACGAGGAACGGGAGGACGGGAGGAACGGGGAACGAGGCAGAGGCACGATGCACAAGGCGGATCCAAACAGCTCTTGCCCGAAGGTTCGACCGGAAGTGTCATTGACGTTAGGATCTTGACGTCACGCAATTGGTTGTCAGGGAAACGAAGTAAGTGCAAAAGATCGAAATCAGTGTCTGGGAAGGAAAAACGGAGTTATGGACCGGCATTTCGAAGACACCGCTGGAGATTGGCCGCCAACAGGAGGGTGATTCGGGTCCGCTTGAGTTGCAGGATCTGGTTTCCAGCCAGCGGTTGGTGATCGCGCCGGTGTCGGCTCGTTCGATTCCTCGCCAGGCGTTGCGAGTGGAATCTCCCGCAGAAGGCCAATTGCGAGTCTCCAACATTCATCCTCGTCTGTCCTTTTACGTCGGTACCGAAGCCGAGCCTTTGGGGCCGGGAGAAGCTTTTGAGGCGGGAGACGAGATTGTCGTCTCGCTGCCCGAAAACCGCACCGTCCGCGTGCAGACTTGCGCCCCCGACAGCGTCGTATCGCCCCCCAGCAGCGACGCGCTGGCAACCAACTTTCGGACCCTTTCGGCGCCGATTGAATCGACGATGGAAAACGTCGCGCCGGTGCGATTGAACGAGCTGTTTGGCGAAAAGAACAAGGAAGACCAGGGCCGTGTTGCTGTTGACCTGGTCCGTTCCGCTTTGACGGTGGTTCAGCAAGCGGCTGGATCGGACGAGTTTTTTGATTCGGCCGTACGAAGCGTCGCCACCATGATCGAACTCGATCGTGCCCTGGCGCTGCAGCGCATCGCTGACCGCTGGGAGGTGCGATCGGTCTTTACCAACGACACCGACGTCTCGGTGGACAAAGGGGACGGCGAACCGACTTTCAGCCGTTCGTTGCTTGACCGAGTCCTGCGAACGGGCAAGACCGTCATCTACGATCCCGCCAACTACCTTCATACCACCGACTCGTCGATGATGGTGCTGGACCGCGCGGTCGCAGCCCCAATCTTGGATGAAAACCAGAACGTGGTCGGCGCCATCTACGGAGACCGCAAGTTCGGTTCGGCCACTCAAGACACGCCGATCGGTGATTTGGAAGCGGCGCTTTTGGAAGTGATGGCCGGTGCGGTCGCTTCAGGGATCATCCGCCAACGACAAGAAGCGATCCGTTCCAATTACAACCAGTTCTTTTCCCAAGAGATCGCGGCCCAGCTGGAAAGAGACGACGGCACGCTTCTTGCCGGACGCGACGCGGAAGTGACCGTGCTGTTTTGTGATATTCGCGGCTTTAGCGCCATTTCCGAACGAGTGGGTCCGCAGCGAACGATCGAGTGGATCAACGACGTGCTGACCGAACTGAGCCAGTGTGTGACGCGAACCAACGGTGTGCTGGTCGACTACGTGGGTGACGAATTGATGGCGATGTGGGGAGCGCCCGACGAACAGCCCGACCACGCCGTCCGCGCCTGCCGGGCCGCGGTGGAGATGCTCAGCTTCATCGAACCGCTACGAAAACGATGGAAAGAGATCACGCCCGACAAGTTTGGTTTCGGGATCGGAATCAACACCGGAATCGCGCGGGTCGGAAACACCGGTTCGAAGGTGAAGTTCAAGTACGGTCCGCTCGGCCCGACGGTGAACCTTGCCAGCCGAGTTCAGGGGATCACCAAAAAGCTGGGGGTCGCCGGCCTGATCACCGATTCGACCGCCGAAGCGGTGGGACGCGCCTTCGACCATCGGCGACTGGCGGTCGTGCGGCCGCTGGGGATCGTCGAACCGGTCGGTCTCCATGAACTGAAAGAGGGAGCGAACGAGGAGTGGCGACAGATGGCTCATCGCTACGAATCGGCCCTGGCATCGTTCGACACAGGCGACTTGACCAGCGCAGCGCGGCAACTGGCTTCCCTGGTCTACGATCACCCCGAAGACAATCCCAGCGTGGTACTGCTGGGCCGAGTCGTCGACGGACTCACCCGGAAAGAGGAAAAGATCGATCCGGTGTGGAACATGGACAGCAAGTGACCATCGTGTAGGCCGGCTTGTCCCAAGTCGGCGATCCTGTACTCGCCGACGGTCAGTGCAGATAGTTCACTTGCAACAGCGCTTCGTAATCAAATTGTTCGTCCAGGCCGCTGCGCAGTGGTACCGACATGCCCGGTGAAACGATCAAATTGTTCGACAGCACCATGTGCATGCCGACTGTCGCGTTGACGATGTTGAAGTTGCGTTTCAAGTTCGTGTAGGTTAGGCCGCCTGCGCTGATGAAGTCCGATCCTTGCAGCGTTCCCGAATAGTGAAGTTCCGCGTTCCCGATCAACTCTTTCACACACCGCCGTTGGCTGCGAAAGAAGGTGTGGCTGGCCGCGAAGTCAAGGTGCAGCAGCGTCGAGTCGGTGAACTTGCCCAGCCGCGGTAGCGGACCGCCCGTCAAGTTGCCGAAGACGGGATCTCCGTTGGCGGCAACGTCCAGTTGAATGTAGCTCTGGAACGACGTGTCGCGATTTTTGCGTACCAGCAAGCCGAGGAACGGCAGCAGGTGAACCGATTCGTTTTTGATCCGGATGATGTTTTGTCCGCCGCTGGAAACAACGGTGTTGTCCGCGGTCGGTAGCGCCACACCCAGACCGCCGCTCCAGATCAGCGAGGGTGTCCGAAGCAAAACGCCTTTCAAAATCAACGTGGTGTTGCCGAGTTCAAAGTCGCGCGAAGCGTTCTGGTCCAAGTTTTGGCGGCTGCCGTAGGTTCCCGCCAGCGGCAATCGTGCCTCCAACGAAACCAGGTTGTCCCAAAGAATTCTTTCGGCACCCAGGATGTAGCGGCTGACGTCTCCCAATCCGCCGAACGCATCGTTGAAAAAGCTGTAGTTGAAAAACGTTCGGTCACGAACTTCCGGGCTAAAGTTTTCGGCGATCTTCACGCGTCTTGCGGCAACACCGGGACTAGGTACGGGTCGGCCATGTCCGTCCGGGCTGATTCCCAATGCCCGCGAGTAGCTGTAGCTGATGAACCACAACTCGCCGTTTTGATAGTTGCCCGCCTGAGCCGTCGTCAAACCGGCGTTGTCGGTATAGACGGCAGTGCCGCCGTCAAAGACGAATCCTGGGCCGGGCGATGTCAGTGCATCGTTGGGCGGCAACGGTTCGGCGATCACAAACGTATCGGCGCCGTCCAAGCCGACGGTGTCCACACCGAGGCCGGTGGTGAACACGTCGTTGGGAATCAGGTCAGTACCGAATTCGAAACCCAAGATGCCGTTTGCGGCACCGGGCGGTGTCGCCGACAAAATGATGCCGGCGGCGTGTCGCTGAAAAAAGACCCGTTGGGTTCCGGAGACCTGTGCCAGACCACCACCAAAGAAGTCGCCCAACATGTTCGGTGATGCCGAAAAACTGGCTCCCACCAAACCGAGGCTACCCAATCCGGCACCGCTCAAGCTTCCACTTGGCGGCGGCGGAACGTTCACCGGTGGCGGCGATGGCGGCGGAGCAAGCTGGTCGATCGTCGCGTTCGGATCCACATTCAAACTATCGGGAATATCTGGCGTGACGTCGGTCTGCGGATCGGGCTGGGGCGCAAGCGGTTGTACCTCGGGCACCGGTGGCTGCGGAGCTGCGGCTGGCTCCTGAACGAGTGGTGTCGTGGGTAAATCGACCACCTGGGCCGATGCATGGATTGAACTGAAGCCGATCAGGATCCATGCCCACAACAACACCCCCCTCTTCCTAATCGGTGTGTCGCGGAAAACCATAGTTATCGGCATGGTCGGCATCCTGCGCATATCATGTCGGTTCAATACAATCGTTCCTGCCTTTGTATTCGTCATGAATTGACAGGTACTCGACTGCAAAACCGTCCGACAAGAGCATCTTGCCAAAACGCCTCAAATTAACCGGCGACCCAGGAAAAATGGGCGGCCTAGGGAGGCGAAGCGGCAGTCAGGGGAAGCTGCAGAGTTCGCAAAAGATAGTCGGGGCTAGCGGTTGGGTGCTGCGGCATTCCCTCCTGTTCCGATTCCTCGGAAACCGCCTGCGAAACGTACGCGATGACCTCGTTCAACGTCACCACGTCGTCACCATCCTGGTTGGCCGCCCCTTCTAGCGCCTGGACCAGCTTGGAGGTGAATCGTCCCATCCTGGCCTCGCGTTGTTCGGCCGCCTCTTCGTCACCTTCGCTGGCCGTGATCGCCAACACCACGTCGTCTTGCAAAAAACGGAGCGCGCTTTTCAAGTCATCGCGTTGCATCACTGGCTGCACCGCGCCGCTGTGACAGGAATCGAGGATGGCGAGTTTGCGGCAGGGCAGTTTGGCCAGCGCCGCTAGATCACTGAACGCGATGCAGTGGGAGTATTCGTCGTTCATCAAGTCGCTGTAACGAGTATCGGCGGTGACGAAATACCATTGGTCGGTCAACCGGTCGCGAATCCCATGGCCGCACAGATACATGATCACCAAATCATCGGGCGAAACGGTTTCGCTGAGTTGTGCGGCGGCCTGCTGAGCAAACACTCGCCAAAGAGATCGAGTGGCGTCTTCGTCCACCAGTTGGTCCGCGGTGGTGTCGTAAATCGCTGCTGACTTCGTTTGAAACAGTTTCGTCACGTTTCGCGCCGCGTCGGCAGCAAAGTCAAGCGATTGAATCTGCGGATCGGGATAATCGCCGACACCGATCGCAAGCACATGAAGCCGCGGTTTTGGCCGCGGCCGATTGCCCGGTGGATGGACCAGGTCGACCAGCACCCGATCGACCGCTTCAGCCTCGGTTGCCGCCAACACTTCCAACTGCAAGTCGCGATCACTCGGCAACCGAAACTGCCACTCGTAGGTGAAGCTGCCTTCGGCATCATCCGAAGCGATGATCCTTCGGTTGGTTGCCGGCACACCGCTGACAAACGCGCGGGGTTCGGCCAGAGTCGCCCCCAGTGGCACGGTGATCTTGGCCTGCACCGTCAACGAATCACCTTCAATCGTCGCTCCAGCTCGCGGCTGAATCAGCTCGATGCGCGGTTTATTCAAATACTGATTCACGATCGCTTCGTCACCCGGCGGAGGTCCGATCTTGCCAACCGATTGCCGCATCGCCGCTGGCAGACTGCCACTGGCCAGCAACTGCCGCATGATGCCTGGGCGTTCCAGGATTTTGCGGAATTGAGCGGCGCGAAAGAAATCGGGCGGCAACTGTCGTCCCTTGTTGACCTGCCATCCAAACCGCTGATGCCCGTTGAACGACGCGTCGTAGTATCCGGCCGGAGTCCAAAATGCCCATTCCCGCGTCTGGTCCACAAACAGCGAGGCAAGCGGCCGCCACGCCGCGTAACTTTGGAATCCCGGCCGCGCGCGACCAAGACGCGTGAACTGGAACGTTACCAGAGCGTCAAACGGCAGGGTCATCATTTGATCAAACATTTGCTGGGCATCCGATTCGGCCTCCGCCTTTCCCGTCGCGTCGGCCCAGCGAATCGAAATCAGTCGGTCGCCACCTCGAACCCCCATGAAATAAAGCGGCCCGTCTTCGCGCACTTCCGCGGCGATCAATTGGTCACCGTCGACTTCAAACTCGACGCCCCAGCGGTTGACCGACTCCGACGCGGTGAACAGATCTTGCAGGTTCCAGACGTTGACGATGGCATCTTCGGCACCACTGACCAGGTACTTGCCGTCGGCCGAAGTCGACAACGACAGGACGCTGCCGGAGTGACCGCGAAAACGCCGCAGCAGCCTGGGCGGATCCGACGAATCGGCCGCGTAAGCGAAAATGTCATTTTGAAGCGTTGTCCCAATGACCACGGCACCTGTTTCAGGCTTTTCACCTGCCTCCTGCGATCCAGTCGATGGTTTGGGAAGCGTGCAGGCCGTGTACGGGTATCCGTGCAGCTGCTGGCGCAGGGGCAAAACGCCCCTGGCAAGTTCGCCTTCGTAAAGCTTGTACCGCGGCCCGCCATCGATCATTTCTGGTCCGCCGAATTGCCACCGCGTAGCCGTTCTTTGCTGAGGCAGGTAGTCGTCGGGATCGATCGGGCCACGTCCCAATAACTTACTGGCCGACAAATCAAAGACTCCGTCGAGGACAACTTTGCCCCTTTCATCACGACGAGTGCCGATCGCGATCTTGTACTCGTCCTCTTTTGAAAACGCGACTTTCAGAACCGGCGCTGCCGGAATCGCCAGCGTCCTGGTTTCCGCCACGAATTTTCCGTCCTCATCCAGGGGATGAATCTGGATGTTGTTGGACTGTGTCACGATGACTTCTTGATGATCAGCGTCCAATGCGACATCAACGGCGGAGACAGGAATCGTCTTGGCCGACAGGAGTGTCGGTGTGTCGGCTGTCAGATCCCACAGAGACAACTGGGCAACTTCGGGCTCGCCCTGGGCGCGAGAGCCAATCAGCAACCGCTTTCCGCTCGGATCCATATCAAGCGACAACGGCAGTGTCTTGGGACGGATGATTTTTGCCTTTCCCGCAACACCGTTTTGGAATGCCCACACGGCCACCGCCCCGCTCAAGTCACAGGAGGCGAACACGCGACCATCAGGCGTCGATGTAAAGTCCAAAACATAGGTCAAATGATCCAAATCGCTCAGCGTTTTCTTTTCACCGGTTCGAAGATCGATCAGACGGATGTGCCAAAAAGCGGTGTTGTTCTTGAACCCTGCGTACTGCGGCATTGCCACCTGATGCCTTCCCAAAAATGCGATGGGAACGAATCGTCGATAGTAGAACAGCGACTTCGCGGCCTCGGCACCAAATTGTTGAGTATCGTTTTCGACCAGCACTTTGGCCGACCACAATCGCGTCGCGGGATCGCGAGTCCACAGCGTCGTGTGTCCCTCCATGTCGATCGAAACCAACCGCAATTCGTCGGAATCCTTTTCCTGGGGTGCCCAAGCAAGGGACGCCAGCACTTGGCGATGTTTGTCGATCAACGGGTCAAACGCCAGCTGGCCCGAAGCCGCGTCTGCGACTCGAATTTCTCCCACGTCACCGTAAGCACCGTAACCGGCAAAAGCGACCAGGTCGCCGTGCATCGCGCAGGCGTAAATGCGGCCTCGCGGCCCACGCCAAATCGGCCATCGAATTGTTCGCCGATGAAGCCAGCCTGTCTTGCCGATGTCGGTCCGCCGCCAAACATGAAGGTCTTTGTCGTCGCCCGCGGTCACCAACGTCCTGCCACCGTCGGCGATGTCCAAAATACGAACAAACCCGGTGTGCCCGTCGAAATCAAGCCGCAAGATCGGCTGAACCTGCTCCGATAGCGGCGCTGAACCTTGATCAACGTCCGCAGCCGTTGCTGCTCCCGGAATCGCATCTTCCCCCGGCAAATCGGGTGGAATTTGCACCGCATCGTCGTCGTCAGGTATCTCTGCTTCCGAGGGAAGGTCGTCCGAATCGGCGCGATTGTTTTCTCCGCGATCGGGAAGCTGGCTTTCGGGCGGCAGATCACCGGCCTGTTGTGCAGGGCAAGGCGATGTCAGCACGACGGCGCAGCAAATCGATCCAATTGCCGACACAAAAATCGGGCAACGAAATCGCGTCGAAGTGGACATCGTGGATCTCCGCGAACGAATGTCAGCAATTTTTTTGTAACCGGCTGCGCCGCCGCCGATTGCTTCGGACAGGTGATGATGCCTGCCGCACGTATCGGACAAGTTATGTTATTCTACAGCACGATGATACGGTGTTCCTTGCTTCCGAAAAGGTTTTGCGCCATGCGCCGCCACGCGATGTCTGTTGTGCTGTTCGGGTTGGTCTGCTTTGTCAGCCCGCATATTACCGTCACCGCCCAGGATGCAGCAGCCGGTTCCGCGCTGACGTCGATCTTTTCGCCAGCCCGCGCGCCGCAGCGAAAAACCATGGGACTGTTGCAACGCAGTTTTCTGGACATTGCCGCCGAAGGGGATCAGGAACTGGAAGTGGCGATCGTCGTCGACGGAACCGATTCGATGACGACCGAACTGGCGGGAGTCCGAAAGTCGATTCACAAGATGCTGAGCGATCTGCGCAAGTATCGCAACAACGAGGTTCGCGCCGCCATCGTCGTCTACCGAGATTTTGCTTCTCCATCGGGCGAATGCGTGATTCCGTCCAAAACATTCACCGCCGACGAAGCCGCGATCGAGAAAGCAGTGCAGACGTTGCAACCGGAAAGTGGCGCGCCCTATTTTCACGAGCTTCCCGATCTGGGGCTCCACAAGGCGATCAACGAATTGCAATGGTCGGCCGACGACCAGGTCGCCAAGTGGATTTTGATGTTTGGCGACGCTCCTCCCTATTCGGAATCGCGGGCGAAACAACCGGAAAAGAAGGGACGGCGAAGGTTCGCTACCGACGTTTTGATCGGCGCCGCCAAGGCCCGAGGCATACGCGTTCACTGCGTGCTCTGTACCAGCAGCGAAAACGTTTCTCAGTCGTACGACCAGGCGATCGACGAAACGCGGGTGTTCATGAACCGAATCAGCGGTGGGACCGACGGGTTGATGCTGGATCTGTCCTATCCGCAGATTCGCACGGCGCTGGTCGATTCGGCTAAGCAACCGGAACTGCAATATGCCGAAATCCATCCGATCACCGCGATCGATCTGGCGTCGGTTCAGCGCGGCAGTGGCGAAGAAAAGACGGAGGCGAAACCGGTCCGAGTCGCCGTGCTGCCTCATGTTCCACTGGCCCAAATGCGCACCGTCGGCAACGATCCCAGCAACCGGGCGGTGCAGGTTTCGACCGCGCTGAGAACACGGCTGGCCCAGGTTGCCGGTGTCGAGGTTGTCAGTCCGGTCGACATCCAGCGCAGACTTCGCCGCATCCGTGCCGGCAGTGGGGGTGACCAACAGAAACTTCGCGAATTGGCGAGCTGGCTGAGAGTCGATTATGTGGTCTGGGGACAGGTTGCCGGAGCGGGCGCTGGCGCTACCTATCAAACTGCCGCCTACCGCCGTGATAGCGGACGCAAGGTGGTGCAGGTCGATTTGCCGGGAGGCGCCGACCAGGGTACGTGGACTCACATTTTCCTCACCGCGGCCTCCAACCAAGGGGACGACGACGAAGCGATCGCCCGGTTGATCAAACAGATCGACGCGAACCAGGCGACCAGGAGTGCGATGATGGCTCCGATGGCCGAAAGCACTGCGACAACGGGCGACTTGTTGGAAGCGCTCGAAGCGCTCGAACAGGCATTGCAATACGACACGCGCAGCGATCAGTCGTCCGAGTTGTTGAAGAGGGCAAACCTCGCCTGCGAGGCGGCGGCCAAGGCGGAACCGCGAAACGCGCTAGCACACTGGCTGAAAGCAAACGTCGCCTACAACCAAGCCGCGCACCTTTTTCAGCTGGGCGAAACAGAAGCGGCGACCAAACGAATGCAGGAGATGAAGTCGTCACTGCGCCGAGCCAAGAATTCTCGTGGCAGTGTCTTGATCCCCAGCCTGCTGACCGAAATCGAAGCCGACTACTTGTTGCTGATCGAAAAAGATATTCCCGCGGCCGTGGAACAATACGAATCATTGACGCAGCCCGACCAGCCGCCCGCGTCTCAGCTTCGTGGCCACTGGATGTTGTCCGGCATTCATGCCGGCGATTGGGGTAACGCGGACCGCCCCAATCCCCAGCAAGCACGTTTGCACGTGATGCAGGTGATGTCCAATTGGCCCGACAGCCCTCAAGCCACCTTGCTGAAACGGTGGCTGAAGTACGACGAAACGACCCAGCAAACCGAATTCAACTATCTGCCGATGGTCAACGTCGAACTGTCGAGCATCTGATTTCGCGATGGAAACCGCGACGGCGAAATCATTTTTTCGGTTTCGGCGTCGGCGGCAATTCCTTGATGGCGACGTTGCGAAATTCGACGGCGTCGCCATGTCCTGCAAAGCCAAAGAAACCGCTGGTCCGGTCCTTGCCGGGGTGCGGCTTGCCGCCCATGTACTCCGTTACCTTCGACAAATCGGTGTCCAGGATCACGCTGCCGTTGAGTTCGACCTTGATCTTGCTGCCGTTGACCGTGACCTCCTGAAAATTCCACTGCCCCGCTTCCCTTAGAAATCCACGTTTAGCGGCAACCATTCCGTAAGCGCTGCCGTGGTATTGGCGATCATCCAGACTGGCGTATCCGGGATGCTCCGAATCCAGAACCTGCAATTCACACATCGCTGCGTAAGCCGGATCGCCTTTCCCGGAGGAACGAATCGCCAGCCCGTTGTTGCCGTGCGGTGGCAAACGAAACTCCAGCCGGGCGATGAAGTTGGCGTATTCATTTTCGGTCAACAGCATGCCTCCTTTCCCTTTCTTGCAGCGAATCGCACCATCGACCACTTCGTAATTCTCGACGCTCGCCTGCCATCCCGACAAATCTTCGCCGTTGAACAGCGACTTGAATGCTTGACCCTGATGTTCCCGCAGCGCCGCATTGGCCTGCTCTGGTGAAAGTTCGCGGACCCAGATGTTGCGCCAGCGAATCTCGCCGCCGTGTGTTTGCAGTTCGATTGGGCCTTCGGCGAACAGAGGTGACTGGCGATCCCAAAAGTTTTCCATGATCGCATTGTCGACGACCAACATTCCATTGAGCGTCACCGTCGTCCGCGCGCCGATCTGTCGAACGTGAAATTGATTCCACTGCCCGAAACGTTTATCGGCCAGCACAAACGGATCTTTGCCGGCAGCGCCCTTGCTGTTGTTCCACAGTCCGCCGCTTCCCAGATCGGCGCCCAGTCCAAACTTACCGGGGTCGGTGTAGTCCCAGATCTGTACCTGCGGCGTCCCCTTTAAGTAAATGCCGCTGTCGGCCCTGGCGACCGTTTTGTATTCAAGCATCAATTCGTAGTCGCGATAGTTTCTGTTCGTGACCAGGTAAGCGCCATGCCCGTCATTGACCAGTTCACCGTTTTCGACCGTCCAATGTTGGCGAGCGTCCGCCATCCACTCTTTTTCCTTGGCTTCGCGTTCTTCCTGAGACATCTGTGCCAGTTTGATCGGGCTGAAGTGTGGTCGCCCGTGCCAACCGTCCAGAGTTTCGCCGTCAAAAATGGCCTCAAATCCGGCTGGCGGCGACTGGGCCACCGCGGGGCCGGCGACCAGGACAACAACAAGAATCAAAGGAAAAAGCAAAACGGTTCGATTCATTTCCATCGTTTCCAAGGCGGGAGAGAGTCAAGCCGCGAGAACTGCGACTTTGGGGGCAAGCAGGATTGTACTTCGATTCCCTATCGAATTTGCGGTCGGTCCCAGATTTCTTCGCCGGGGAACGAGTTTCGTAGATCTCTCAATTCCACGTCATCGGCCAACCCCAGGTCAGGGTTCCGCAGGTTTTTCATCGTGGCAACGATCTTCATCTCCTCGGCGGTCAGCGGATTGCCACGATAGAGATACAACCAGCGAAGGTTGTCGATGTTCGCCAAATGCCGCAAACCGGAGGCGTCGATTCCGACAAAGCGAATCGACAACCGCTGTAGGTTCGGACAATCTCGAAGCACTTTCAGACCGTCATTCGATACTTCGGTCGCATCAAGATAAAGATGCTTCAAGTGTTCCAGACCGGCTAGCTTTGCCAGCCCCGAATCGCCCACCGCAGTTCCCGACAGATCGAGCACCTCAATTTTTTCCAAGCCATCCAGACCATCGCCGCGAAACTCTGCCGATCCGCCAAAATTCAATCCCTGCAACGTTGGAAGTGGCGGCAGTTGCATTCCGCCACTTGGGTCCGAACCAGCAGCCTCCAAGTGGGAAACCGAAAGGTCAAGGACGAACAAGTTGGGCAATTCCGCCAACGATTGCAGAGCCTCATTGGAAACGTCGCCGCGAACTTTGACGTATTGCAGATGCTTCAAATCGGTAAGCAACGGCAATTCCTCGCCGCCAACTTCGAAACCGACAATTCGGTCAAAGACGGAGACGTAGTCGTGATCGCGGAACTCTTTGATCCACGCAATCCGGCTCGGCTGCCAGCGAGCTCGATCGAGTGCCCGGTGGCCCCAGTTGACACTTTTGGGCGCATGAATCGTGACCCGCTGAAGCGTTCGCTGTTCCAATCCAAGGATCGAATAGTTGTAGGCGAGAATGCCTGAACAGGCGGCGACCACCCCAGCGATTCCCATCACGTCGATCACGTGCAGCTGCAACAACGTTTTTCGCCGCCGTCGCCAACTGTGGTAAGCCGATCCCGCCACACCGATCACGATCACGCCGATAAGGATGTCGACCAACAGTGCGACAACACTGAACCATTTCACATCATGGCCGATTCTCCAATACGACACCCGAGTCGCTGGCGGCGGAACATCGGGAACCAATGCGCCGCGGCGAACAAACGGTGCCGGCCAACCGTGCAGACAGTCGGTGTAGCTATGGAAGCGAGGATAAGTTGGCTTCAGCGAGTCTTTCTCTGCCAACACATCCCAGCGGCTATCGATCCGGCCCGGCAAGTTCAGCAGCACCAAGACGGACACGATGACAGCAATCACCAGGTAGGTCGACACGTACCGGCAACGTGGTATCGGCGGCTTGGATGACTCTACTTCGCTGCTATTCATTCGCTTGGGATGCTAGCCAAGGACATTGTCACCGCCGTTTTCTTTTTGGTGCAGTGTGACGGGCCAGCCAGGGAATTGGTTGTCTGGATTGCCGTCGGTCGCATCGATCAGAAAACGAAACGCTTCGATGTGATAGGTTCTCGCTTCGGTATCGATCGTGACCAGCCCAAATCCGCTCGCTTTCTGGTGTGCCAACTCGTAGCGATTCTTTTTCGTTCCCACTTCCGGGTTGCCTACCGCGTACACATAAACGTGATTGCCCAGACCATCGATGAATTCGCCGGTATTGGGCAAACCGTGTTGGGGGCGATGGGTGTGCGGCATTCCCATTTCGTCTGGTCGCCACCAGCGCGGATAACCGGCTGCGATCGCGGGCGTGCAGAAAGACCAACAACTGTCTCGTTGCCGATCGACGCCGTATTGGCTTAACGTCGTCAGATGTTGGTCACCGTTGATGTGAAGCGGCATCCCTTTGCGAAGGATTCGCACGGCGTTGTTTCGAGCCGTTTGTGGCCAGCCGCCCGAATCGAGATCGGCTTTCAGGTAACCGTTGGCACCGCCGTGATGAGTGGCGACACCGGCAAAAACGGTTTGGCTGAGCAACACCTTCATCTTGTGTCCGCGCCAATCGTCGACCCACGCCCGCAAAAAATCCTCCTGCCGTTTTCCCAGCAACTCGAGTCCCGGTTGATCGAGCTTCGATGTATCAAAGTCTTTGTCGGGCACATGGTCGGCGCGGCCGCTGCCGGTATCGACCCGTTCGGGACCGCTTTTGAACTGGCGGTCGCCTAGAATCGCAAAACTGACTCCCCCGTAGACCATGTCGCCGAAGTAGACGCTGATGTCTTGTTGGCAGGGTGTGGGATCGTAGTAATCAGGATGATGCCCGGCGCAGGTACGATGAACCACGTTGACCATCCGTGCCGGTTCGCGATAGCCCCCTTTCGACGAAGCGCCCTTGGCAATGCCCGCCATCGGCGCGCCCCCTTCGCCCCAGATGTTTCCTTGAAAAACATCGTGATCGTCCGGAATGCAAACGGTCGGCCGATCGCGCATCGCGTCGCGAAACGCCCAGCCGAACATATAGAATTTGCGCAGGTAGTTCAGGATCGCCGGCTCGGCAGGCTCGCGAATCAAACCGAATCCGCCATGATTTTCATAAAGCTGATCGCCGGAAAAGTAGATCATGTCGGGATCGAGCTTGACGATGTTGTTGGCAACCGGTTCGTAAGGAAACCCATAATCTTTTTGGCAGGTCAGCGCCCCCAGCCGCAATGGATGTCCGCTGGGATTGGCCTTGATCGTGCCGGTGAAAGTCGATTCGGTTTCACTGCCGCTGCGATTCTTCTGACGATAGACCAGCATGTAGGGAGTCGCCGTTTTTTCATCCCAATTCGCAATGCGGAAAGTGGCTGTCCAAGCATCGGTATTCAGAGACGCCGTCCCCAGCGATTTCCATTGGTCGTCTTTCTGAACGTAGAGCTCGATATCCTTGTTGTCCTGTTCGCCCAGCGGTCCGGTCAGAGCGCTGATCTTCATCACAAAACCTTCTTCGCTGCGCGAATCACTGAGCGAATACATTGCCCAGAGGATCGGCCCGAAACTGTTTTGCAGGTTCACGGTAAAGGCCTTGCCGCCCACCGCCCATTGGCTGAATCGGTATCGCGCCCCTTCGCCCTTTTTCAGCTGCGCATTCAAGTTGCAAACCAAGGCGACGTTTCCCAGGATCGCGTCGGCGGCAACCGCCTGAGTGATGCTGCCAAGTTCCGTTCCATCCATGTCGGCGGCAACCAACGTGAGCTGGTATTTTTCGCCGTCCGGCCGTCCGGTCAGTTTCAGGCGAAACGTTTCGGTCGGCGTTTGCTTCAAATCCGTTGTCTTGCGTCCCAGCACCATCCGCCCAGCGACAATTCCGGCTTGGATGCCGCCGGAGGCAAAACTGTTGCTGCGGTATTCGTTGATATCGCTGCGGATACCGATTCGAAAACCGGCGCCCCCGTCGGTCTTGTCCACCTGCACCCGCTCGGTGACAACCGACATAAAGAGTTCTTTTTTTGGGTCGGTCACTTGATGAGTGACCAGATGGATGTTTCGATTCCCACCGGAAGTCTGACACTCGGCCGCCCCGTCGACCACGCGCCAGTCTTCCATCGGATTGGCCCAAACATCACCACCCAACCAAACTCGATTGTGAGTGTTGTGCCACGAATCCTCGAACGACGGTCTGTCCGCGTCTTCCTGCCCATGGCCGGGCTTGGAAAGTCCCAGCGATGCACTGCCCAGGCCCATCAGTTTCAATGAGAGTCGTCGCGTCAAAGAGGGCATCAATCTTTCTCCATCAAGGGGGCGGCAGGGGGATAAAAAACGTGCGGCGGCGACACACCAGAAGCGGGACTGCAAAAAACGCCTCGCACCGATCACACCCTACGATATTTTGTTGCCGGCGCCACCGCTACAGCTCCACACCCGACTCGCCGTCCCACTTCACGAATCCTTCGATCGCTTCGTATTCGGCCAATCCAAGTGCGTCGTACCGCTTGGCGGTTTCCGAGTTGCGCGATTCGGCACGCTGCCAAAACTCGCGCATGTCCGATCCCGGAAACAGCGCGCGGTCCTTTTGAGATTCATGTTTGAAGATGGCGGCACGTTTTCGGGCGACTTCTTGAGGGCTAAGCGGAACGGCCATTTCGATCTGATGTGGCGCCCATTCTTGCCAGGCTCCGCGATAGAGCCAGACCATGCATGCTTCGTACCAATCGTCGTTTTGGCATTCCAGGCAAGATCGCAAGATCGCCGACAGGCAGGTTCGATGGGTACCGTGCGGGTCGGATAAATCACCGGCCGCGTAAATCTGATGCGGCTGAACGCTGCGTAACAAGTCGACGGTGATCGCGATATCGACATCGCTCAGCGGACTCTTCTTGACCCGTCCCGTTTGATAAAAGGGCAGGTCCAAAAAGTGAAGCTGCTGGTCAGCAACGCCGCAGCAACGAGCACCTTCGCGTGCCTCGCCGCGGCGGATCAGCCCCTTGATCCGTTGGACTTCGTCACTGTCGACTTGGCCGGAACGTTTGTTTCGCAAGAATTCATCGACGTGCGAAGCGATGCGATCCAACCCTTCGGCCTGAATCTTGAATTCATCGCAAAAATCTTCCACAAACTCCGCAAACCGCAGCGCGTCCTCATCAAACACCGCGATGTTGCCGGAAGTTTGATAGGCCACATGAACCTCGTGTCCTTGATCCACCAGCCGAATCAGCGTGCCGCCCATCGAAATCACGTCGTCATCGGGATGCGGCGAGAAAACGATCACCCGCTTGGGAAAAATATCGTCGCGATGGCCGGGCCGATCGCCTGCTTGTTTGGCATGTTCTGGCTTCCCGCCAGGCCAACCGGTGATGGTCGATTGAAGGTGCCGAAAAACGCGCAGGTTGATGTCGTACGCACTGCCGTGGGCGGCCAGCAAATCTTGCAGGCCCTGTTCGTTGTAATCGGCGTCGGTCAACTTCAACAACGGTTTGCCGACATCACCGGCAAGGTCGATCACTGCTCGTCGGATCGTCGCGTCGTCCCAATGGACTTCGCCGATCAACCAGGGTGAATGAACTCGCGTGAGTCCGCTGGCGGCTGCCTCGTCCAACAGAAAACTGGTATTGGGATGATCCTGCAAAAACGTCGCCGGCACAGTGGAATTGGCATAGCCTTCAACCGTTCTTGCCACGATCGGCGATTTGCCTTCACCAAACGCCAGCAGCATGATCTTCCGCGCCTGCAAAATCGTCTCCACGCCCATCGTGATGGCGTAACGAGGCACGTTTTCGGTACCAAAGAAATCGCTCGCCGCATCGGTCCTGGTCACGTTGTCCAAGGTGATCATCCGAGTACGGCTATTGCGGTCCGATCCCGGTTCGTTCAGCCCGATGTGTCCGGTGCGGTTGATTCCCAGCAGTTGAATGTCGATTCCGCCGGCGTCTTGAATCTGTTGCTCGTACTGGCGGCAATACTCAGCGACCTCTGCTTTGGCGACCGTTCCATCAGGAACATGAATGTTGCTTGGCTTGATGTCGATATGGTCCAACAGATGTTCGTGGATGAACCGCGACATGCTCTGCAACTCGTAAGGTTGCATCGGGTAATACTCTTCCAAGCTGAACGTCACCGCGTTGGCGAACGACAATCCGGAATGCCGATGCAGCCGCACCAGTTCGTTGTAGACGTTGACGGGAGAGGAGCCAGCGACCAGTCCCAAGACGCATTGTTGTCCGCGATCGGCTCGCCAACGGATCAATTCGGCAATCTCATTGGCCGCCGCCACGCTTGCGTCGGACGCGCGAACAAAGATTCGACTCGGAATTCTTTCACTGGGATGTTCAATCACCTGTCGACTACCTGCTTTGCGACCATGGCTGCGCCAAGTAACCCAGCATCATTGCCTAGTGAAGCGAATTCAATTTTTACATTTCCGCCGACTTGAACAAGTGTCGTGCCGCGTACCGACTGCCGAACGGCTTCTAAAAACGCTTTTCCTGTCTTCGATTGGGGGCCGCCGAAGGTCATCGCACCGCCCAACAAGACGACAGCCGGGTCCAAAACCTGCCCCAGCAAACCGACCGCTTGGCCCACGAATGTCCCCGTTTCGCAGATGAGGTCCCGGCACAGCGAATCACCCGCCTCGGCTGCTTCGGCGATGTCACGCGGAGTCGCATCGCCTTGCGGCAAGCTGTTGGATGAACTCGCCGCATCTTGTACTGCCGCCTGAAAACGGGCCGTCACACCTCCCGCGCCGGCGTACGATTCCAGGTGCCCTCGGCTGCCGCAAGTGCAGGGCAACGCCCGATCGCCAAACTCAATGGCGATGTGTCCCAGTTCACCAGCACAACCGTGGTCGCCACCATAGGGGCTGCCCCTTAACACCACGCCACAACCGATTCCGGTACCCAGAGTCACCAGCGCAAGGGACTGGTCCCCCAGATTGCGAATGGCATGTTCGGCAAAAGCCGCTGAGTTGGCGTCGTTGACCACCGCCGCCGGAAGGCTCGATATTTCGGCGAGCAGTTCGCGAAGGGGCACGTTCAACCAACCCGGCAAGTTCACCACCTCGCGAAGCACGAACTGGCGCGAATCCAAAACTCCCGGCACCGCCAAGCCAACGGCAGCTACTCTTCCGCCGGTTCCGGAAAGATCACGCAATTGGCTGTTTGCGTACTCCATCGCGTACTGGAAGACTCGTTGGGGAGTGCCCAATGAAGGAGTCGACGTGCGATGGCTGCAGCGGATTTGGCCGCTCCTGTCGACCAACCCCAGCTTGACGTCGGTGCCGCCAACATCGATTCCCAGCAGCAGGTCGTTTTCGACGGATGAATCCTCAGCCACAGACAGCTCGTTGCGTTCAATTTGTGATCAATACCAACCTTCTGCCAAGAATGCGTCGATTGGCCTCTCCGGTCAACTCACTTTTGAGGTTCTTCCGGAAATTTGGTGGGTCAGCGAAACGATTTCCAATGCGATTCGATCACTTTCTCTTCTGGCGGCCCGTCGTGCACAACGTATCGGTAACGAGCGACGTACGGTTTTCCTGCTTCGATCTTGAAATCACCCACCACCATCGGCGCGAAACAGAAATAGGGTTTGCTGGGATGGAGACGCACGGGTTGCGGAAATCGGAAGTTGTGACGATGTCCCATGACGGTGACTCCCGCCATCTTGCCATCGACGTATCCGGAAATGTCGACCCAGCGAGGCCGGCTGTGATTGCCGTCGAAACGATGGTGGCCCTCGCTGGTTAAAAATCGATGTCCGCAATCTTCCAGCAGCGGCATCGCCAAGCTTGGATCCTTTTTCAGCGAGTTTTGATACTGTTTCAGTACGGCCGCCGTCGACTCGCTGAACCACTGGTTGCTGCCGCGAAGTGCCATGCCGCCGTAGTGATACTTGCTGACTGTCAGTGGCGAATCGGCGATGCAGCGCTGAGTCGATTCGATGTCAAACACGAACACGTTGCCTTGGGGCGGATAGGCGGTCACGGACAAGGTCTCGCGAAGCACCGGCCGCGGCCCATCGTCGCCGGTCAGCTGCTCATGCAACAGTTCGACCTCCAATTGCCCAGCCCCGTCAAGCTGTTGAACTTTGACCACTTTGTCATGAACGACTCGCCCTTGGCCGGCCTTTTGATTCCAAAAATCAATCGGCTTTCCGTCCAACGAGGTGCGCACCCAGGCGTTGAACAATGCGTGTTGATGAGGATGATCGGGTGGAAAATCACCGGTGACCACTCGACCGCTGGGAGTGCAGATCGGGTGGATATACCCGCCGCGGGCGTAAACCGGATCGATTCCTTGGGGTGACGGTTGAATCGACTTGTTGTAGGCCAACAGCGTCTTTCCGCCAAAGGACATCACGATGGCGTCGTCGGTTTCAACGCAGTCGATCCGTGCAGCTTGGGGATCCGGTTTCTTCCAAACGAACGCTGGAACACCCGAGAACGGCTGAATGTTGTCGCGAGCATTTTTGAGCTGTTTGCCCGGCGTGCTGCGGCCACGATCGATCGCCTGCCGCAGGAAGCCAAACAGCTCGCGAACTTTGTCCATCCGCTGGGATGCGACGTTGTTGGTTTCTCCTGGATCGTCCGCCAGATTGAACAGCTGCACAAACTTCGGGTTTAACAAATCATCATGCGATTGGGGAACGCGGCCGAATGACTTCAATGCCTGCCGCCAGGCGTCATCTCGCTTGGGAGTGTTGCCCCAACGTCCCACGCTGCCGCTGCCGGGACAAAGCGCCAGTTTCCAATCACCGGCTCGAACCGACGTGGCACCGGTTGACTGCAGGATCATCGTTTCTCGCGTCGCGTCGGCAGCCGGGTCTTTCATCAACGGCAGGATGCTGATCGAATCGGGCGCGTGAGACGAATCCAATTTGATTCGGCAGATGTCGGCCAATGTCGCCATCAAGTCATGCAGGCCGATCAATCGATCGCAACTGGTCGCAGCGGGAATCAGCCGGGGCCATCGAGCAACAAAGGGAACTCGGAGGCCGCCTTCGTAGATGGAAAACTTGTAACCGCGAAACGGACCGCCGGCGTAGTGGCCGTCCTTTTCCAGTTCTTTCATCTGCAAGTAAGTCGCTTCGCGAATTCTTCCCGCGTAGGATGCCGGTCCATGGTCCGACGTGGCGATGACCAGCGTGTTGTCCGCGATTTCATGTTTGTCGAGCGCTTTCAACATGCGCACCACACAGTGGTCTGCTTCCATCACAAAATCACCGTAGATCCCGATTTTGCTTTTGCCCTCGAAGTCGGCACTGGGGCTGGTCGGTGTGTGAGGCGCGGTGAGCGCCAGGTACAGGAAGAACGGATTGCCCTGTTTTGCGTCGCCGGCAGATTCCGCAATGAACGATTCCGCCTGGCTGCTGAACGTATCCAGCACTTTGGTGTCTTCAAAATCGGCCGCCGCCGGTCCAACGCGATGAAACGCGCTCCAGCCTTTTTGGGCGGTCACTTCGCCGATCCAACGGTTGTTCCTGGCAAACACGTAAGGATACATGTCCAACGAACCGGGCAAAATGAAACTCTCGTCGAATCCGTACTGGGCAGGTCCGATCTCCAGCGGTTTGCCGTAGTCGACGTTGGTCGGTCCTTGTGGCTTGCCGTCGGTGGTTCGCATTCGCGTGCCGAGATGCCACTTACCGACGTAACCCGTTTTGTAACCGGCCGACTTCATCATCGATCCCAGCGTATGGGTGCCCGGTGGCATCTTGGTGCCCAAAAAGCCCCATGGACCGCCGGGTCCGGTGGCGCCAAACCGCCATGGATACCTTCCCGTCATGATGGCCATCCGCGTGGGAACGCAAACCGAGGCGTTGGCGTGGGCATCGGTAAACCGCATTCCCTCGCGAGCCAGCCGATCAAATCCGGGAGTCTCGATCTGGCATTTCGAACCGCCAAAACACTTCACATCGCCATAGCCAAGATCGTCGGCCAAAATGAAAACGACATTGGGCCGACTCGTTGAATCATCCAAAGTCGTTGCGTAAACCCGTGTTTGAAGCAAGTGGCTTGCCATCAGCGAAAAGGCGATTGCAACAATCACATGCATCAAGTGGCGAGGAAACATCGGTTTCAGCCGATCTTGATTAGCTGGGCACAGACGGAAAACACTCATGCTTCGGCAACCTCTTCTTGCCACCAGAGAATAGGGACTATCGCCCCGCGTGTGCCTTCTCGCCGGATACGGAAAACTGGCACCACCCCATCTTATCTTCCGGCTACAGCCAAACACAGACTGGAAGGGCACAAGGTAGGCCGACTTGTCCCAAGTCGGCGATCCTGTACGCGCCGACTTGGGAATGGGATTTAGGAATTATTTCTGAACAATTCCTTTGGCTCGAAGAACTGTTTTGGTTTGACAGGCCGGACACAAACGTTATCGTAAATCATTAAGTCTTCAGGTCGCTATTGGCAGGGGACATGGGGTGGTTGCTAAAAAAACATATTTTTTCGGCGTTCTTTTTTGGGGGCTGGGATGTCAATGCTACCTGTTGGCTGGCGACTTTGATTTCAATCTTAAAAAATCGGTCGTCGTCCAAACCATATTTACGGGGCAGTATCACGTCGTCGTCGATTTAGGCGAACTCCCAGCGGGCAAGAAGGGTGAGGTCCTGCTCACCCTCACAAATCCAAACAACGTGCGTTTCCCGGTTGACAAGATTGATGTTGGTTGCAATTGCGGTTCTGCGCGATTTGTCGGCGATGCGCTCGAACCCAACTCAGTAGGACAGTTGATCCTGAATCTGAAGACACCAAAGTCGAGCCGACGAGTTGTGAGTTCCGTTGGAATCGCGCTCGGCGGCAAAGAACCAAATGCGAAAATGATTTCGCTCGCCGTCCGCTATAAGTTGGCGGGGCTGCTGGGATTCATGGATCGTATGGTAATCCAAGAGGTCTCGAAGTCGCTTGAACAAGAAGAATCGCTGATTCCTATCATCGTGACAGATCCTGTCACCAGGGACGATGTTCGTATTGAAATCGTTCCTGATGGGATTCAGGTGAGCGCAATTCCGGTTGTCCGAGACGGCCGTACGTTTGTTCGCTTGTCCTTTCGGCGAGCCGATGTGCCGCCTGAGGGAGTAACCTTCTCCTTGATCGCTCGCGTTCGCAATGGTGATGCCGGTGATGAATGCATCGTTTCACTGAACCATAGAAAAGAACTTGAAGTTTCTCCCAGCACATTGCGGTTCCAGCGTTCAGAAAAGCAGATCATTTCCTCATGCATCCTGAGGTGCCGCACTCCTCTGGGCGAATTTTCGAAGACCAACAGCGCAAACGCAGATACGCCGCAGCCGGTGAGCATGAGTGCGTCGCTGGCCGGTAACAATCTACGGGTTCGTGCCAAAAGAATTGGACGTGGAATTTTTCGCGTTCACCTTTCTGGCGATCGAGATCGATTGGAAAAAGCCTTTCAGGAATCTGGCGAAGGCCCGGTCAGCGTTCGCTGGAACGTGATCACAAATGAACAAACATTTAGCGCCGTTTCAAGGGCAACTCTGTTGTCAACAGTGATGGCTGGCGGTGAAAAATAGACGTTGACGCTTGGAGCCTATGGAGAGATTGAAATGTTGAGAAATCTGTTGCCGGTGGCGTTCTTGATATCTTGTGCTTCTGCTTCCGGTGATCCGCCCTGTTATGTGATCGATACGGCAAAATGCAAGGATTTTGAAAGCCTCTTTGGGTATCAAGAGATAGCGTGCAAAGAAATTGAATGCGAACATCAGGGCATGGGCGAGTATGCGTGCGATAGCACTTCGTACGCCTATATTTATCATGACAACGACATCGAGTTCTACTACGATCCGCCCGGTCCAGGTGAATCCGGAACAACAAGCTTCGTCGAAGATTACACAGACCCCATTCCATGTGTGACCAAGGTGCAGTGCAACCAGGAGCCGTGCCCGTACGACGAAGTGAACGAGGGGTACTATTGCAAGCTCACTCTCGATCAATTGGCCAACGCCACAGTGATCATCACAGCTCCCGACTTGGTCCCGACCGGAAACGCTTGTCCGTAGCGTCGTCATTCACTCATGGTTGCCTCTCCAAGTGCAAAAAATGTCTCCGTCTCGACCAGCCTCGATCTTGCTTGCATGCTGCAGCATGCTTTTTTGTGGCGCATGTATCGCGGAAGATGCCATTGATCATGCGCAGGCCAAATCGATCCTCTCAGGTTACCTGGCAAACCTGGAGGCCATCGAAAAATATGACGTTCTGATCCTCTCTGAATCACACTCAGTGAGTGAAGAAGGTGCCATCGAGGAGTCGCAGTCAACTCACAGGTTGATCTGGGACTCTTCGAGGAAAAGGAGTTTTGGAGTCACTCACCTGACCAAAACCAAGGTAGCGAGATCTCGTTCTGGAGCAGTTGACCAGCGTCACGCGTACAGGTGGGCCTTTGCGTTTTCTAACGGAGACGGTTGGATACGGATTCTTCCTCAACGTCCAAACCGCCTGCTGAATCCGACCATGGCGACAGCAGTCGAGATGGCTGGTGTTGTGCCCAATCCAAAACTAATCGGTCTTGCAAGGTACCCTGCTTTTAAGTTCGACGAAGAATCTGTTGAAAAGATCTACAGTATTCTTCGATCGAACGCGCGTTCTTGCTCAATGAAGAGTGTCTCGGCGAATTTGGTAGACATTTTTTCGGACACCCAACTGCGTGACGGATCCGTTCGTCGAGTCACCTATCGGTTCGACGCTGATCAGTTAAAACCAGAATCGTTTCAGGTTGCAGTTCTCGTAGGTGCCCCGAAGAAGCCATTCAATCAGTTCTTCGAGCGGCTGGAATTCAAAGATCATGATGGCCTTCTACTTCCCGTCCGGGTTGAGGGCGAGAAAAGGCAATTCTTCGAAGTTGGTGAAGGAAAACGCAGTCGGGGCGTGTCTTGTTACGAAGCTAGCTTCCATTGGCTTGCGGTGAACGATTCCATTGGAGACGAGCTTTTTGACCCAAAGTTGCTTCACGATCCAAACGCGCTTGCTGAACTCGTGAAGCCCCCAGACGAACAGCAGATACTCGTGGAGCCTTCGCCAGTCACCGACAGCGGTGGGGACAACGCTGATCGACCCCCACATTGACTTTGGGCGAGAGCGTGTCGATCGAAACGACCTCTGCCGACAAACCTTCGTAGCACGACCGTCCCAGTCGTGACTGACGGCGGGGACGGCGGGGACGGCGGGGACCGCGTGCTACGATGGAAGCCCAGCAGCTAGACCTCGATCACGCCGCGCAGCTTGGGCTTCAGCTCTTTGATTTCGATTCCCTTGGGCGGCTTGTTCGGCTTGGGTTCCGATTCGATTTGCCGCTGGCGAAGTTGTTTAAGCAATTCTTCAACTTTCTGGCGATCCGGATCGGAAAGATCTTGCCGGTTTCGTATCCTTTCAAGCCTTTCTTCGGTTTTTTGGCGAAGTAGATGATTAAGATCTTGCAGATTTCCCATTTCTTCAAGTCGACGCAGAAGCCTTTGGTCGGACTCCCTTTGTGACTTTTCCAACCGTTTACGAAAATCTTCGGTCAGCTGTGGGCCTCCGAATCGGAAACCGATTCCACGTCGCGGTTCCGTTGCCTTCTCGAAACGCTTGTGTGTTTCAGGATCGTCTTTCTTCAACTCGTCCAGGTTCTTGTAAAGTTTCTTTTCCGTTTTCCCGGCAGCATCTGTTTTTTCAACTTCGATCCCCCGCTCGCCTTCGACAACATGCAGCTTCGTGCCGTTCTCTTCAATCAACACATCTTTCTTGCCGTTGATGCTCTGAATTCGAATCCGTATTCGCCCCTGTTTCAGGTTTGGAATCTGAAGTCGCAAGTTTCCCATGTTGGGAACGCGAATGGGGTTGTTGGGCTGGGGCGGCTCGGTGGGCGGATCAAGGAGTTTTTCGGCCGTCTTCGATTTCGGGTGCTCTTTCGCCTCGGCAATCCGCGCCAACTTTTCAGCCGCCGATTTCTTCAGCAGCGGATCGTCACCGAAGTAGTGTTGTTCCAGAATCCCGAATGCCCGGTCGGCAGCTTCAGTGCTTCCGTGGAGCGCGATTTCTTCGACCTCATCGATCACCGACAGCCCTCGGCGAAGCAACTCGGTCGTCGCCTGGTTGCGGACTGCATATCTCTTGGATTCCAGCTTTTCCGCCCAATGGCGGACGTCCTCTTTTCCGTCGGGAACCTTCCCATCGGTAACCGGGGTCTGGGCGTTTGCCAGGCTCGAAGTGAAGCAAATGGCTAAAATCAGAAGGAGTTTTGATTGCGTTTTCATTCTTCTCATCCAATCTGCCGAGGCGAAAGTCAGAACTGAATCAGTATACAATTTTTTCGTATGATCGGCGCCGCATCGGACAGGCTCAAGTCGAACTTTGGGCACGCTATTTGCTACCGATTCGGAATAAATCGGTCGCTCCGCGCACATAGATCTGGCCGCCAGAAATAGCCGGCGACGCGTAACAGGATTGCCCCAGCCGGTTTTCGGCAATCACCTCCGGTTTGTCACCAGGGCGGACGATTTTGCAGATCCCGTCGTCGTCAAAAAAATAAACCAGGCCGCCGGCGGTGACCAGCGACGCGCTGTAGTGGCGGCCCATTCGCTCCCGCCAAATCCGGTCGCCGGTGCGAGTGTCAAAACAGTTGGCAATTCCCCGGTCATCTGCAACGAACAGGTATTTGCCGGCCAACACCGGCGAGGGAACGTAGCACTTGGCAACCGTGCTGTGCCAAGCCACGTGAGTCTCCGTCACGTCGCCCGAACCGCCGGCGCGGATTCCCATCACGTGATGGGTTGGAAATCCGGCCGACATGTAGAACTTGTCACCGTCAAACACCATCGACGCAACAAACTGCTCGGTCGGTCCGTCGATGGTCCACCACGTGGAGCCGTCACGAGGATTCAAGCTGGTGATCTGCTTGCTGCCCGAAAAGACGAGGTGCGGTTTTCCGCCTACCCGACGCAGCAGCGGAGTGACGTAGCTGCGAGTCTTATGCTGACGTGGTGATTTCCACTTGGTCTGGCCGCTTTCGCGATCAAGAGCCACGATGTAGGAATCGCCGTCGTGATCCCCGTTGACGATCACCGATGATTCAAACAGGACGGGGCTGCTGCAAAATCCATGCATGCTGGAAAAGGTACCCGGCCGAACTTTCCAGCGAAGCTGGCCGTCAAACTGATAGGCAGCGACAACGATGTTCCCCGGCGAAACTCGACCGCTGGTTTCGCCACTTGGCTCCAGAAACGTCACATAAACAAGTTCGCCATCGGTGGCCGGTGTCCCCGAGGCAAAACTATTCAGTTTGTGTTTCTGTTCCAATGGCGCCACGATCACCGTTTGTTGCCAACGCACATCGCCTGTTTGAGTGTCAACGCACAGCAGGACACGTTCTTGGGAATCGGTCATGCATGTCGTCACGAACAAGTGATTGCCGTGAACGATCGGCGAGGAGTAGCCGGTGCCGGGAATCGGCACTTTCCATACGATTCCCTGGCCAGTTTTTCCGTCCCATTGGGTGGGAACGTTCGACTCCCCGCTGGTTCCGTCGCCGCGAGGCCCACGCCACTGAGGCCAGTTTTCGGCGTCCGCGTTGCCAACGATCCACGACGAAATGACAACAAGAAACAGGAATCTCATCAATCTCATTCTTTCGCTAGTTTCAACAACCCGTAGGCCGACTTGTCCCCAAGTTGGCGAGCACAATGACGAGAGTCATCGCCGACTTGGGGACAAGTCGGCCTACGAGTTTACCCGGTTTTGCTACAACTGTTGATATGGCCAGCCAGGGCAGTTTCATCGACGGGCCAAGTAGCAGGTGACTCCAAGGCCAACGAAATCACTGCAATTCCCAAGTTGCTTGACCTGTTCAAGAAAGCCGCTGCGCGGCATAGGCTGTGTGATTGGTATCTTTTCTCAAAACCAGCTTGTCGGTATTTCTTGCTTGTTCCAGTAGTATACTGAGTTTTGGTGGGTCCGCACCGCAGCATGGGATACCCAAGATCGGACAGAACCTCTGCGAAGATTCGAAGACAGGAGCCCGCGGTTCGAATCGCCAACCTCCTTGATGGCGCAGAGACAGTGCTAAACCACCGGCTGCGCGAGTGCGGTTTCGTTCCGGTCGAAACCGAGGCGATTGGAATCATTGCTTCACCCCGAACCATCACGAAGTATTTGTAATTTCATTCCAAGTGTTCTAGGCTGAGCGTACGCAAAGATCTGCACGATGATTTGTCAAACAGTCGGAAATCACGGTGTTTTTAAACATCAACCGGTGTTGCAGGCAGAGCAAAGTTGAAAACCCTTCGTAAGCAACCGCTGTGCCAAAACCAAAACCGCTGCCCCGGGCTTCTTGAACAAAGAATTTGAGCATCGGCTAGGGGCGAAGAAATGGAGCCCGCTTTGGAGACACATCGATCCAAGAAGATGGAACCACCGCTCTTCATTCACGCGATGTCAAATTCTCCTTGGTTAGACCTTCGAGAAACGATCATCACGATCGATGCGACTGGCTGCAAAAAGTTGATTGCCAAGCAAATCATCGAGGGCGGTGATTATGTTTTCGCCGTCAAAGGCGATCACCCCAAGCTGAGCGAGAAAATTTCATTGCTGCACCTGAACAGGAGCTCTCTAAGGCTAAGGTCTGCTCGAAGATCGTGCGTGGCAAAACATGAGGTCGTGAGGAAGAGCTATTTTGCGCAGTAGCACCGATTCCCGAAGTGCTCAACGCCCCTGCCAGTGAGTGGCCAGACGCGCGGAACATTGACCAGCGGTCACGAGGTTCACTAACGGTGACGAGGAAATCAATGAGGTACGATACTTCGTCAGTGGTCGGGAAGCGCGAGTGAACGAACTCGTGTATAGCGACAACCATTTTGTCCGTAGCGACAGTTAGTTGACGCCGACCAAGCTCGCGAAATCAGTAGTTTTGCGGAGCATTCCAAAGCTCGATCGATGATCCCCAAAATGTGCGAGCCCTGAACTTACGGCTCGATTGTCTTTCGCTTTCGCGGAATATAGCCCACTGCGTAGATCAGCCGCCTTCGGGGTGCAAAACATGCGATAGCGATGTTAGGCGGCGGCATAGCGCGGTCGGGTATTTCTATGAAGTGAACTCTGTGGCCATCGGGTAGAGTGCCTGCCTCTTGAATGGACTCCAGTACTCGTCGTGCAACAACCGATTCATCGGTGAGGCGAGTCAGTTCTCCCAGGTCGCAACCCGCGTTCGCATCTTCCTTAATTTCAAGAAGAATAATGCGAAGGCAATTAAATACGTCAGGGTAGAATTTAAAAAGGTGTCTCAGCCGGTCTGCAGCAGTGGCCGTGTATGTTAACTTTTCCATCCGCACTTGATGCAAAATTCGACTTTGAGGAAAACGCGAACGCCAACACTCTCACGTGGTTGCTAGGCTGCGGTTCGCCGAGCAAGCCCATCCAATCCTCGGCGCATTTCGCGGATCCGTTCCTGGTAGTAGGGGCATCCTAATGTACTCTCTGCTTCGTTCAGGAGTAAGCACGCGGCCGAAATCCTACCTGGTACTCCACTCTCTAGTGAAAGGTTCTCGAACCGCTTTAACATCTCGGCAGCAAAGTACCGTGAACATACGACCACTTCCAGTTCGGAAGCTTCCAGGTCAAACTTGCTCGAAATCAATGAGTTGAGGTTTCGCCAACGCTCAATCGCATCTAGTAAGTCTTGGTCTGTGTTGTAAAAAATGGGCATTTGTACTCTCCATGTATGGTCTGACCATGATTGGCCCTTATATCGTCTCTGCGATGATTGATTTTCAAGAGAGATCTGCAAAAATGTGAATCGGTTTGCGGCGAAGGTATGGGCACAAGTGCGATGAAGAAGAGGATTGTCTGTCTTGGAAGAATTCTCGTTGATGTAATTGCTCAAGATTTGGAAGCGAGCCTCCCTGCCTTCTCAACTCCTCGTCTTGTTAGAGATGTCGGAATCTTCGTTGGTGGATCTGGTGGAGCAACAAGTATTGCATTTCGCCAGTTAGGGACGGCCAATGGTGAAAATGAAGTCATAAGCGTGGGTCGAGTTGGTACGGACTTGGCTGGCACTTATACTCTGCACCGACTTCGTGATTTTGGCGTCAATACTACCCACATTCGCCAAGTGTCCGAGCACCGAACAGCGGTACACCTCGTCGCAGTCGATGGTTTCGGAAACGCCCGATATGTTGCTACCGACGGCGCTGACCTGAGGCTTGCTCGTTTTGGGGCCGATAATTCTGATCCGGAGTTTCGAGATGTTGATCTCCTTCACATTGGAAACTTCGAGCGGTTTGCCGGAAATCGAGGCGAACCATTGCTTAGCTGGATTCAAAACCTACGTAGGCTGAATCCGGACTTGATCGTATCGGTGGATGCTTGCAAAGAGCGAGGCCTGAATGGCTATTTGCGATTCGTTTCTGACCAAGTTGACTTCTATTTCGCGAATCAATTTGAGGCGAGACACGCGGTTTCGACAGAGGACGACCCAGCGACAGATCCTCTAGACGCGTGTGAACGCGTGCTTGGAATGGGAGTTCGCCGAGCCGCGATCATAAAGATGGGGGAACATGGCGCCTTTGTGGGGATAAACGAGAAGGGGAACGGCTTCGACATTAAGTACAGGGAAGGCTCCAAGGTTACCACATGCAATGAGAATGGTGCGGGGAATATTTTCTGTGCCTCAGTACTGCACAATGTCATTCGCGACGTTGACCTTTCCGATGCAGTAGAACGCGCGAACAAAGTTGCCGCCGTCCATGTCGCTCAAGACCACGGAATCATTGAGGATTCTGACTTTCATGAAAAGCTGGACGCGGAGCTTGCCAGTCTTGTCCAGGCATGCACTCCAAAGCCGGTTGCTAGCCGTTCGGAGGGTGTTTCTTTGCCCGAAGACCGGAGTAAAGGCGAAGGTACCTTTGATCGCTCACAAAGCCTTAAGCCATTTCAAATCAGTCAATGGGTGGCGAGGCTTTTAGACTCAGACCTCGGTGGACTTGAGCGGGGCGGCAGTGTCTTGGACCTGGGTTGTGGGAGTGGTCGGTTCGCACATGCACTCTACGAACATAGCCTTCAATTGAACATCACGGGGATCGATAAGGACAGAAGTGCAATCGAGAAAGCTCGGTCGGTCGTTGACAACAATTCGCGAATGAAATGGGTAGTTGGCGACATCCTGAATCTCAACCAATGTTTGCGCGGTAAGGGAGAGTCATTTGATGTCGTTTGGGCATCTTCTCTATTACAGTCCATTCCAGATCACGACTGGCAAGGACTTCTAAGCCAAGTTCATGGAATGTTGCGTGACAAGGGAAAGATCGTTCTCCGTACGATAACTGCTGAACTATTGGCTGGAATCTGGCTCTATCGATGGTTCCCTTCCGGTCAACAGGATATCATGCGGCGGCTGCCAACATTTCCGGTGATCTGGAATCATCTGTTGGACCAAGGCTTCGTTCCAAAATACGCTACCTTGGTAGAGGACTCTAGCGATGTCTCCCTTGATGAGGTGGTCGATCGAATCTCAGCGAGGCCCTATGCGTGGACGCGTAATATTAGCGATGCAGACCTGCAGCAGGGACTGGACAATCTTCGAAGACGTTTCGATGGTCACATTGGAATGCTGCAATGGCAACAGCCAGCCTGGTTCATTGTCGCCGAAAGACGCCTTGATCAAGTGAATCGCTTGGCGAGTTGACTCAACTCTTCCGCGATTTCTTTAAATCTGCGATCGAATCTAGCGACTCGCTCCCAGACACCTGACTGCAGCGACAAGGCTTTATCTGGATCCAGTTCCGGTGCGTGCTTGCGAATGGATAGGAGAGCGTCCCAGCAACTGTTGTTGTTGTCTTCCAAATGAACTCTGACTTCGTCCACCACATTTCTCAAAGTTGTTTCAGAGGGAACGATTGCCGACGAAAAATCCTCAGCTAACTCGTCTGCTATCTCTACTGCCTCTGTCGGCAGCGAAGCTCGTAGATGTGCAAGGCAGTCCAAATCATTCTCTCGACTTCGATTTCGAAGGGCACGCCAAGTAACCAGCAGAAACTCTCGAAACTCCATGAGATCAAAGTGCTTCATCGTTTCAGACTTCACCAGCATCTCTTCGACTAAACACGTTTGATCCTCATCTGCAAGTTGAGGCGAATCATTCGAGAAAGCTTGTTTAAGATCTTTCGCAAACAGTTGGCTTTCTTCCACTCCACGCTGCCTGCCTACCGTCGAATTGGCGCGAAAAATAACATGAGGGCTTGTCATTTCACCAGCAACAAGTGAATAACGATCGGCGATCAATTCAAACCGCGGATCCACCGCAGACACATTCTGCCAAATAATTGCACGTTGTGTGGCCAAGAAGCTTGTTTTTAGATAAGCTGCATTTGCGCGCAAAATCTTGAGAGCCTTGCCACATTCATTTAGGTGCAAATATGAACGAACTGCCTCTTCGATCTTACCAACGCGTTCTTCATCAAAATAGAAATACAAAAAGTCGCCCGCAATTTCATTGAAGGCTAATTTCTCGTCGTCTTCCAGAGACTCAAATTCGCCAATCTCCTCCTCCGAGAACTCATATTCTCCGCAACTCGAGGTTTGACGCCACTGTGCTAGCAAGCAACATCTGAAACCCATGTTGTCAAACCACGGCATCACCTCGGCATGCGACAAATCCATTTCCACCGATTTTGTTTGGTCCCGCGAGGCAAGCCTCTGCCCCTCAGCTTCCTCCTGCCCACCCACGAAATCATGTGAAAACAGCAATTCGGGAGGAAGAGATTCCTGCAAATCCACGGCAAACTCCGGATTCTTGTCGAACATCTGGCGAATTGTCTCATCAATGCCCATTATTTCGCGTTCCCATGTCGAAACTAGAAAAACAGAGTCCAAGTTGTGTCTTCTACAAGGTAAAGACGTGAACGGTGGCGTGTTTTCAAAAAATCAGCGTCGATTTTCAGAAAAACGCACATCGTCGAGTGGAAACTATTTGCAAGCGATGACTTACGAAGAGAGCCCGAGACGAGGGTTGCGACTGAAGATCCTGGCAGCGGTGAACAGATTTCCCGAAAACCGGCGACAAATCTGGTTGGACGAAATTCTGACGGAGCTAAAAATCGACCCATCTGGGCCAGCATGGACATCCCTAATAGAGGGAAGAAAAGGTGGGACGGTGACTTCTGACACTGCAGATGAACTTCCAACCGCGTTGGTGCAACGCCTCTTGAAACGGATCGTTGAACGCGCGGAGGCAGTTCGTCAAGCGAGATGGGTCCGCTTCACCTTGCAGCGAGCCACGGTGTCCACTCATTGGAGGGATCTACTGTTGGACGCCCTTTCGTCCCCGGAAATTGTTACCAGTTCCCAGAATCACCCGGAGCTGGCGAGTTGGATTGCAGCAACCTACCAGATCAATCGACCACCGGACCTAACCGACGTGATTCCTCCATTGAAATGGGATGAGATCAAACGTATTCGACAGCATGTCGACCGCTCAGCGAAACGCTACATGCGGAGGTCTGCTTGGCATAACCCACAACAACTTGACTTGGTGGATGCCGCTACGTCTCGAACCGACCGTGCCGAGGTAGTGATCGATAGCATGATTCTGCTCACGCAACTGAGCGAGACTGACAGAAGAGTTCTCTATCTTCGCTATATTGAAGGTCTCAGCTTCGCCGAGATCGGCTCCGAACTCGGAGTTTCGTTGGCGACCGCCTATCGGCTTCTGTTGACGGCCGCCGTTAATGCCCGCAGAGTATTCAAGATTGAATCGTCCTCAGAAAACGAACCAAGCGAATGACCCAGATCGAAGTTTTTCGTCCGATGGAGACCGACGCCGCGAAACGCCCTCGTCTCGGAAAAAGCTCGACCCGCCTTGGTGCCCGACAACGAGACGTCCGCCTGGATAACGAAGGGAACGTGACTGACATTGACGGGCCTTCCGTTGCCACCCACATAACGGGGGTGCATGATCTGCCGGCGTATCTCCATCCCTTCATTCCTAGACTATTACCGGTTGAAGTCCGCAGCGTTGGAAAGAAATGTAAATGCGGACTGTTCAGATTTGAGAATCCAGAGTTTGAGCCGTTTCAGTCAGATAAACCGATCTCGCAAGACCTAAAGGTGATGATCAAGAAGCAACGACAAAATCTCGGCTATATCGCAGCTGCGATCAGGATGGACACCGACTCTTTCCATGAACGCGTGCAGGCAACGGTTGATAGCTGGAAGATGATTGATTGGGAGGCAGCTGCTCAGGAGATCAACCGGCTGGCTAGCTACTAGCTGGTTGCCAATCGAAACTCACCTAAAGATAGTGCTTGCAGACATGAGATCAGATCGCGGAGCACAAATATCAACTTCGCTGGTTGAGTTGCTTTTCCATTACCTTGTTGCTGGCTCCGTCTGCCCATCACATCCCAAGTTAGGCCCATTTGGCAAGCAAGTTTGTGGGCGATCCAGCGGCCGATGACGCGGAAAGGAGATGGAAAAATGAACAACCCGATCAACCGTTCTCGGCGATCTTTTTTGGGTCGGTCGGCCGCCACTGCTGGCGTGCTTGCGTTTCCACATGTTGCCGGTGCCGCCTCAACGGACAAGATTCGCATCGGCCAGATCGGCACCAAACACGCGCACGCCGCCGGCAAGATGGCCGCGATGCGAAAGCTAAGTGATCTGTACGAGGTCGTCGGTGTGGTCGAACCGGATGCGAAACAGCGCGAATCGCTCGCTAACTCCAGCGCCTACCGCGGCGTCACCTGGATGACCACCGAGCAGCTTTTGAATGTTTCGGGGATCGCAGCGGTTGCCGTCGAAACGGAGGTGGACGAATTGGTGCCCACCGCGATGACTTGCGTCGCCGCGGGAAAACACATTCACCTGGACAAGCCGGCGGGACCGTCCATGTCCGCCTGCCGAGCGCTCCATGCCGAAGCGGGCCGCCGCGGGGTGACGATCCAGATGGGATACATGCTGCGCTACAACCCAGCGTTTCAATTGACTTTTCAGATGGTCAAGGACGGTTGGTTGGGCGAGATCACCGAGCTGTCGGCAATGATGGGCAAGATGGCCAACGATTCCATGCGCCGCCAACTGGCAATCTATGCCGGTGGCGGAATGTTTGAATTGTCGTGTCATGTGATCGATTCCATGGTGACGGTGCTCGGCAAACCCAACCACGTGACCGCTTACAATGTCCGCAGCCGTCCCAGCAAAGACCGCTTGGCCGACAATCAGCTGGCAATCTACGAGTATCCGAAAGCGATCGCGGCGATTCGCTGCAATCATTTGGATCCGTTTGGTTTTCCGCGACGTCATTTCCACGTTGTCGGGCATCAGGGGAATGTGCAAATCAACCCTCTAGAACCGCCCAAGATGCTGCTGGCACTCGATCGCCCCTGGGGAACTTTCAAAAAAGGAATGCAGGTGGTTGACCTTCCCAAAGCGACCGGGCGCTACGACGACGAGTTTCGCGATCTGGCCAAGGTGATTCGTGGCGAAAAAGCCTTGGCCTGGGATTCCCAGCACGACCTGGCGGTGCACGAAGCGGTCCTACGCGGAAGCGGCATGCCGGTCGATTGAGATTTTCCCCCGAACGGAGCCGGCTGTAGGAAGCTCACACAAAGGCACCAAGAAGAGAAGCGAAGAGAAGAGAAGAAGTGGTTGTGTGATCAAGCCACCGGCGAATCTCAACGCGATTGCCCCCATACTTCTCTTCATATCTTCTTTCTCTTCTTGGTGCCTTTGTGCCTTCGTGTGAGATTTTTTCAAGCGCACTGACAACGGAGCAACAAAGCTCCGCTAGTCTTTATACGAACCGGGCTCTTTGGGCAAACTTCTCATCTGTGCCGAGGCGAGGTAGACCGCTTTGCGCAGCCGATTGATCCCACCCAGCGGCAGGTGATCGGTGATTCCGTGCCAGGGTGTGAAAAAGAGATGTTCGCAGCGAACGCGTTGTTCCGGTGAATCAAATTCCTGCGGAGCGATCGTGATTCGCGCCACGGTAATGTAGTCATCGTTCCACTCGGTCGACGCATTTTCGATGTCCGATTCCAGGTCGAGTTCGCAGTCTCCGCGCACTTGAATTGCGAAATCGAATTGAACGGTTTCCGTTTTCAGCCGGCGGATCAGCGCGGTGCGAAGGTAATTCGGGTCATCGACATTGGGCGGATCCGAACTGGGATTCAGCGGCGAAGCGCGAAACTTCATCACCCGTCCGGGCCCAAACTGGAACGGTGCGGCGCTGAAGTACGGATTGTCGACCGGACTTGCCGGCGGCGGTGCGAAGGCTCCCTTGTCGCCGTCGACCTTGTCGGCCGCGATCCGCTGCACGATCTGTTGAGTTCGCAGGGCTCGCCCTTTCTGAATCGGCGTTCCCTTGGTGAACCGCTCGACAAAGAAGTTTTTTCCGTCATCGTCGTTGTCCACCAGCACCTGGCTCAACAATTCGTAGTCCTCGACATTCGCAAAGGCGAACGCCGGTTGGTTGACCATCAGAAAATCTTGAGTCAGGGCACCGTGCAGCGGCAACAGCGATTCTCCTTCGACGCCCAACAATTTGACCGCCATGCCGCGGCTGCCATGAACCGGATTACCGTTGGGAGCCCGCCCGGAATCGGGGCCGACTCGCACCGCCGCATTCGAAAAGCGAATGTAGGCGTCGTAGGTGGTTCCGGGTTGAAAGACGCCAACCGCCAACTCGGCAGGCAGCGTCGGTAAGACTTCAAACTTTGCCGTCACACAGCCGTGATCTTTGGGATGAACGCCCCGCAGCATCCGTTTGTCTTCTGAATATCGCAGTCGCAATTGCTGGGCGGTCAAGTCCACGATGTTGGCAATGCGTTCCTCTTCCCCTTCGGGAATCACCTCAAAGGAATCGCGCCGCTTGCTGGAAAGGCACTTCATGTATTCGATCAAGGCGTAACGTTCGTCTTCGGTAAAGTCCCTCCAGGCGCCATCTTCAAAGGTCTGAGTGAACCCTTCGAATTCACTACTACCGTGACCTTCGTGGCCGACGTTGAGGTTGCCCGGAATCGGCGTGCCGTCATCTTCAAGCACTCGAAATTGAGAACCGCGAGAGCTCTGTTGGTCAAGGAAGCCAACCTTTTTGGCGTCGAACTTGCGGTTGCCCACCCAGAAAGATTTCGACCGCTCCGCCGCTGGCAGCAACGTTTCATACAGGTTGGGAACCGAACCGTTGTGAAAGTAGGGCGGGCTGGCCCAGATGCCTTCCAGGGGACGCGAAATGTATCCTCGGCCGGCGCCGCTGGGATGCGGCGGATCTTGCGAACCGGGCCGCAGCGCAAGCAAGTCCACTCCCTCGGCACGCGCTCGTTGCGCCATGATGCCACGAACCACACTCCCCAACATCACCGCTCGTGGCACTTCCGGTTTTCCGTCAAACATCGGTGCTAGATCGCCAGTCAATGCGGTGCTGGCAAGGTTTTTTAGAAATTGCGGATCGGTGCGCACTTCTTGCAGTGTGTTGGATCGAATCGGAATCCTTCCGGCGTCGTTCAGCGCAAACTCGCCGTTGTGATCGCGCACCCGGTGGCACGACTGGCAGTTCTTTCGAAAGAGTTTTTTGCCGGCTCGGATCTTGGCCCGATCGAGCTTTCCCAAAACATCTTCCGGCCAGGCGGGTGCGTCGAGGTCGGCTAACAATTCGTGTTCCAGTTTGATCAGGTTCTTCAAACGGACGGTCGATTCAAATTGTTTATCGCCAGGTGCCAGCGTGTAAGTCCCGTAAACGCCCAACACCTCTCCGACGTTTCTCGCTTCCGCCCAATCGGCCGACGCGTTCCACTGGACGTAACCCATTTGCGGAGTATTCCAGAGCGTCGGGTAGCTCACCGGTGCATTTGCTTCGCGGCGGTTGCGAGGTTCTTCGAGCGCCGTTTCGCAAACCTCGTTCAGGATCGCGCCGAATGCGTCCAGTCGAGCGTATCCGTAGGGATGTTTGGCACTGTTCCGCTCGACCATTCGATTGACCGCGTCGGCGATCTGCTTGACTTCTTGTTCGAACTGGCGAAGGTCGCTTTCGTTGCGGCCGACGGCTTTGGCGAATCGAGCCAGCTTTACCGAATCTTGATGCGTTGCATCGAGCGCCCTTGCTAGCTCCTGCGTCATGGTTTCGATGTCGGATTGGGCCGCGCCGCCATCGATGCGGATGACCTTGCCATCGAATTCGATTTCATGGGTGTGGCATGCGGCACAGGTCAGCCCGAACCATGCTTCTTGTTCTTGCGGATAAAACTTTTGATCGTACTGGGCGCCCAAAAAGGCTTCCTTGATGAAAAACTGGGTGGAGGCGCGAACGAGCTTCTTTTGTTGCGCATCCAGGCGGCGGAAGGCGACCGGATCAAAACCGTCGCGCACAAAACCGATCGGCAGCCCGTCAGGATTCAGCTCCGATGGTTCCGACGGCAAAAATCCAAAACGCTGCATGTTCGCCGCGCGGCGGAACAGTTCGGTCGAATCGGCCTGCTCCAACGAAAGAAACCACTGATAAGGAATCAGTTGGGATCCCTGTGCCGTGAAGTAGAACTCTTCGCGTTGCTGCTCGTCCCAACCCTGGTCAAGGTAAGTTGGGTTTTGGGCCGCAGCGTGGGAAGTGATGACCGCACAAAGAAGTAGACAAATCGAGGTGGATCGCATCGTCGGCCCCCAGTAGTAAGAGATGAAGCGTTGCCGCCGTCATTATCTGCGATGGCAAGCGAAGACATCTACAAGGGGGAAGCAACATTCACCCTTTTTTCAAGAACCATCGAATTCGTGACGCGGCCGGTTCGAAGAACTGGCCGCCAATGGGAAATGTCGCGCCAAACACCTGGACAAAACCAGACTGAAAATCCATACACCGACGCAGGCGTTCCAAACGCGGATGCCAATCTACTCTTCTGGTTTCACTGTCAGCTCGGGAAGTGTCCAGATGGTGATGTTGTTATTCTCACCTCCGGCAAGCAACCGACGGCCGTCGGGCGAAAACGAATGGCCACCGATCGATCCAGTGAATGCGTTCAACGTGTGTATCCTCTGTCCCGTTTCCGCATTCCACAGAGAGACCGTTCCACTTTGGCCCGACACGGCAAAAATAGAAGTGCCGGGCATGAAGGAAACGCATAGTGCAGGATGGAACCCCATGTGGGCGCTCCGGTATCTTGCTTGTGCTTTGGGATTGCCGTGCGAATGGTCGACCATCCGCAAAAACTTTCCGTCGGCCAAATTCCAAACCTGGGCCGTACCGTCCCAACAAGCCGTCACAAAGAAGCGTCCGTCGTCCGACACATCCACCCACTGCAAGAAGCTCGGCCCTTTTTCCGTTTCCAACAGTTTTTCGCCTGTCTTGGCCGACCAGATCTGAGCGGTCCAGCTGGTGCTGGAGGTCACAATTTTGTCGCCGTCGGGTGTGAACGCGACGCCACTGATTTGACTGCGGTGCTTGCTGGTGAATTTCTGCTCTCCAGTGCCGACATCCCAAAGTTGAACCTTGCCGTCCTGAGTGCCGACGGCAAGATGGTGACCATCGGGAGAGAACTTGACGCACCAAACGGCGCTCTCGGACACCTTCCAATCTCGCAGCGGCTTGGCTTGGGCGATGTTCCAAAGAACCACCGTGCCGTTGTTGCAGCCAGCTGCCACCACTTGTCCGTCGGGCGAGACCGCCAGTGTCCAAATGCCCTCGCCGCGGGTGTGGAACACGGCGGCCTGGTTGCCGTCCTCGGACCAGAGCCGAATGGTGTCGTCTGAACTGGCCGAAACAACGTGCTTTCCGTCGGGCGTGACCAAGACCGCATTGACCGGCTTGTCATGACCACGAAGTGCCTTCCCGCCCTTGTGGACGAGTATTCGCGATTCCCTTTCGGAGGCTCGCTTTGCACGTTCCTCCGCGGAGTGGGCCTGCATTTGCATCTTGAACGCGTTTTCGTACTCGGCGATTCGTTTTTCCAATTCGGCGTCACTTGTCCTGCGATTGGCTTCAAGTTGTCTGAGCCACTTGAGCCTTTCGTCGGCTGCTGCGGGATCGTCACCTTTCGCCTGCTGTGGCGGCTTGATCGACTCTGAATCGATCGGTACCGACCTGATCGAGAATTTGACCAGACCCAGATCCTGGCAGAGTTGGATCAGCGCCTGCACCTTGCCAGCGTTGGCTTTTGGGGCGACCGAGATTTCGATGAACGGCTTGTCCTTCTTGTCGCCGCGCAGTTCGATCACTCGCTCCAAGATCGGTTCCAGCTTGTCGACCGGCACCGGTTGGCCAAACACGGTGACGTTGCCGCGCTCGGTCATCTGGAGCTTCAACGACGGCGAACTGCCGCCGCTTTCCCTGTCGGCACCCGTTAGCTGCAACCCTGCGCCGGGCAAAACGATTGCCAGACACAGAACCAACAATGCCCAAAAACTTCTGGGTGTTCGTGAATACTTCGGTCGGTTGTCCATGACGTGCTCCAATCGCTGCTTGGTGATGTCGACCGCGCGGATTCCAGGTACTCCAGCAACGCCGCGCAGAGAACGTGTGGAGGTGATCATGTCCAGCAGGCTTTGTGCGTAGTCCGACGAACTGCAACCAAGACCGGCAACCGCTTCATCGTCACAACAGCGCTCGCGGACGCGAATCGTTTCGCGGCTGGCCCACCAGATCATCGGGTGGAACCACCACAACGAATTGGCGACCAGTTGCAACATGCCGGCCACCGGATCGCCTCGTCGGACATGAATCAGTTCGTGTGCCAAGATCGCGTCGATCTGTTCGCGGTTTTCGTCTCCAGAAGACGGATCTGAAATCGCTTGCGGAATCACCACCGTCGGCCGGAAAATCCCGAAGGCTGCCGGGCCGATCGGTTTGTCGGTGGTCAGCAGCCGCACTTTGCGACGAACACCCAGTTGGCGGCGGAGGTGATCAAATCGCCTTTCAATCGCCGGATGGGTCGGAATGATCCGGCGCGCCAAAACCACTCCGCAAATCAGTCGTCGAACGACAATCGTCGAAGCAGTGACCGCAGCACCGCCGATCCAGATGCCAAACACCCACCACTTCCAATCGATGATGGACGGAGCTGCCGAAGTGTTTGTTTCCAGGTTCGGACCGCCGGCAGCGACGATTGCCTTGTCAGGAAGATCGTTCTTGACTTCTTTCACTCTGGCAACGGGCGACTGACCGGCCGCGTCACCTTGATCGAGGGCTTTTGCATTGATTCGGGGTGCGGCTGCCAGTGGCGATTCGGTGGCCGACTGCTGAGCTAGTGTCGCGGCTGCTTCGCTGATCAGGATGGTTGGTGTCGCCCTATCGAATGAAGGTGCAACCACTTCTGAAGACTCATCCCACCCTCCGCCAATCCAACAGAAGACGCCCGCGCGACTGCTGACGACCGGTGGCGTGAGACATTTGATCAAAACCAGCAACCAGACCATGTAGGCCAGATGCGGACGGGAACGCAACAAACATCGAGTCACGATGGCGGCGACCAACACAACAGCCGTCACCTGCCAAAATTGAGCCCATGCAGCGGGCGCAAGCGATGTCCAATGGATACTCATCGACCGGTTCCCCTTTTCTTCTTCTGTTTGGGATTGGGCTGGGAGCTTTTCGCTTTGAGCTCATTCAAGGTCTGTTGCAGCTGTTCGATTTCATCGTCGGTCAAACCCTGATCATGAATCAGATGTTGAAACAACGGCATCGTTTGGCCGTCGAACAGACGGTCGATGAAATCACGAGTCACTTCGCTGACGACCTGATCCGGCTCGACCGCCGGAAGATAAACGTTGGTGCGGCCTTCCTTTCGCGTGGTCAGGTAACCCTTGTCCTTCAATCGACGCAGGTAGGTTTGCACGGTCCAGAAATCGACCTCGCGATCGTCGGGAAAGGCATCGACCACTTGACGGACCGTGGCCTCCCCAAGCTCCCAGACAATCCGAGCGATTTCTAACTCCGATTTGGCAAGCGCCGGTCGCGATGTCATCGCCGTTTCCTCCTGCAAAAAACGTTCACTCTCCCAAGTCGGCGATCCTGGAAAACGCACAGATACGTACAATTGAACGTATTATTACGTACAACCGTACGTTGTCAAGCCCGTTTGTCGCCGAGAGAAGGAAAAAACGCGGCGGCGTCTGAGAGCGTCTGGCTTCGCCAAGCCAAGAAGCCCGAGGTCATTCAAACCGACTTCACCGAGCCAATCTCACAATCCGCTTCGGCTTGTCCAGCCGACGCGAGTTTGTGTCTTTTACGATAAGCAGTTGCGAAGCAACGATATGCTATAGCATGGGACGCAAGTCCCATGTGGGGATTTCGTTGATTGCGGAAGTCGCGGAGCGACGACAGGGGCAGTTCGATGAGCGATACGTCTTTGCAGAAGAGATCGTCGCGTAGTTCCTGCCGTCGCTGCGCGACTCAATGTGTTTTGGCTATTTTGACCTCGGACTCGCGTCCGAGGCTAACGCCTACCATCGCTTCGCGATTCTGGAACTCGCCGAAGATGCATCGTCCTCACGGAGTTTTGAGTTTGGTTGAACTGCTGCGGTGAATTCGACCTCTGTACACCACAATTCCCTGGCTTCATCGTTTCGCTGTCATGCTCGCGGGGAGCGGGGCTTTTGGCCCTACTGGAAAGCGCGCTGGCTGGACTCACTTGCGGTGGGGAAATCGTCCGGCACTTCGGTGAGAGTCACTTTGCCGGTGGCGGCCCATTCGGAACCTCGAACCAGAACGGCCATGAATCCGACACACTCCATCGATCCATCGTTGTCGCCCATCGGCGTATGAAAGATGCGTCCCTTGCCGTAGTCGACCGTCATGATCATCGGCTCGTGTCGCCCGGTTCCTTTGTACTTCGGGTCGGCGTAGGCGGTTGCCAAGATCGACATGTGGTTTGCCGGTCCGCGAAGCTGCTGGTAGAGCTCGTCCTTGGCATGCATCCAGGCTCGAGGCAGCCCCTTGGTGATCGGATGATCGGGATCGCGGATCACAATTTGGAATTCATGTTGCGGACCATGCGCGCCGCCTTTACCGGGAGAAGTATCGCGAACGACTTTTCCAGAATCGTTGACGTAGACGTAGGGCCCTGAATTCTCATCGCGCCCGTCCCATCCGCCCAGGCCGATCATCTTGTTGAACTCGTCCCACTGTCCGAACGAATTGTCGGCAGCGTGGATGATCGACATTCCGCCGCCGCCGCGAACATAGGCTTCCAACGCATCTTGAGTTTCCTGGGGCCATGGTGCCGCTTTCCAACCAAAATTGCTGATCACCACGTCGTAGTTGGCGAAGGTCGGCTTGAAATCGGGATCGGCTTTCGGCTCCGGCAAATCCTCGTACGTTTTGCCGTCACCGAGCGGGAATTGTTTCAGCAGATCGCCGCCGCGCCAGGTGTACTTGGTTCGCGCCACGTCCACGGTGAAACGTCCCGATTGTTCCAGAAACGACTTCATCATGATCGTCGTTTTGGGCCACATCTTGTGATTGTTTTGCCCGTCGATGATCAGCGCTTTCAGTTTGTCCTGGGCGTCTGACGTCGCGGCGGATGCCAGGCTCAATGCCAATGTCAACAACAAAGTGGTGATTCGATTCATGTCAGATCGTTGGATGCGGGTGGAATTGGTCGGTCAAGGAGCGGAAGCGGCCAGGGTGAGCCGGCCAGAGGAACTGCGGAAAGACAGAATGATAACAGCTGCGGTGCAATTATTCGGATTGGGCAGCCGATAACAGCCAGTTGCCGACAATCTCCGCTCGATCGGCAGCTTTTCTCAGGCACGGCCCTCCATCGTCATCCATATCTACTAGGCGAAATAGCTTTGAAGGGAAATCCAACATCGATCCTGGGGGAACGCGGGGCATGGCATCCGAACGACCAAATACCGAGCAGAAGGCTCTTGATGTCAACCTTGACCCGCGGCGTTATGGGTCGTTTGCGGAAATCGGCGCCGGCCAGGAGGTCGTCCGCTGGTTCTTTCGCGTTGGCGGAGCAGCGGGCACGATCGCCAAGAGCATTTCCGCCTACGACATGTCGGTCAGCGACGCCATTTATGGTGAGTGCGAACGATACGTCTGCCGCCGACGGCTGGAAGACATGCTCCGCCACGAGCATTCGCTAAACCTGGAGCGGCTTCGCGAAAGTCGCGGCGACACCTCGGCGTTCTTTGCGTTTGCCGACACCGTTTCGGCACGAAACTTTCACGGCACCAACGAGTGTCACGGCTGGATGGGGATTCGCTTCCAGGCTCATCCACGCGACCAGGACAGCCAGATCATTCTTCATGTGAGGATGCTGGATAGCGAAAACGCGTTGCAGCAAGAGGCGCTGGGAATTGTCGGCGTGAATCTTCTGTACGGCGCGTTTTTTCTTCACCACGAACCCGAACAGTTGGTCGAATCGTTGCTGGACAATCTCAGCACGCGGCGAATCGAGATCGACATGATCGAGTTTTCTGGGATTGCCTTTCGCCACGTCGACAACCGCGTGATGAGTCTGCGATTGGTCCAGCTGGGGCTGAGCAACGCAGCGATGTTTTCGGCCAGCGGCGAAGTGTTACAACCTTCGGAAGTGTTGTACAAGAAGCCGATCTTGGTCGAACGCGGCAGTTTTCGGCCATTGACCAACGTGAACGTCGACATGCTTCGCGCCGCACGGGAGAAGTTCCGTGCTGAACAGGATGTTGACGCGGACCAGATCGTGACGCTTGCCGAGATCACGATGCACAACCTGAAAGCCAATGGCGACATTGATCTGCGCGACTTCCTGGCAAGAGTCGACGCGATGGCCGCCTGTGGAATGACCGTCTTGATCTCGGACTACTTCGAGTACTACCGGCTTGCCGCCTATTTGGCCAGGTACACCAAGAAGCGAATCGGCATCACGATGGGAGCCGCCAGCCTGATCGAGTTGTTTGACGAAAAATATTACACGCAGCTGGAAGGGGGCATCCTGGAATCGTTCGGCCGGATGTTCAAGAACGATTTGAAGCTGTACATCTATCCGCTACTGAATCGCGAAACGGGAGAATTGACGACAGTCGACAATTTGCAGGTCTCGCCCGAAATCTGCAGTCTGTATGAGTACTTGGTCGACAAAGGATGCATTTTGCAATTGGACAACCACGATTCGAAGCATCTGACGACCTTCTCTCGTGAAGTGCTGCGAATGATCCAAACGGGCGATCCAGCCTGGACCGATCACGTGCCGGCGGAGGTGGCCGAGGTGATCAAGCAACGTGGTTTCTTTGGATTTCGCCGGCCGGCAGCGACCGATGAGCCGGCGCAACCGCTGGCCCCGCCCCTGCCGATGATTGACTGCCCAGCCGCACCGGGTATCTCTTCCAACTCGTAGGGCGATCATTCATAACCATCGTAGGTCGCAACGAGGTGCCGGAACTGCGGTCGCCTGTTCGAGGTTTTTTCGGCCCCCGCGCTGCACGCAAGTAGGAACCAGTCCCGCACAGCTACGGCGTGTTTTTTGCGACCTGGGTCCGGCCTACGCGGCTACACGGATCAGAAGAGGACGCCTTTGACCGGTTGCAGGCTGTCCGGTACATCCGTTTCGCCCAGCATCTGTTTGATGTTGATCTCGATCGTACGTGATAGCGCCAACATTGGCGTATCGGAGGGCCGCTTGGAGAACGGGTCTTGAAGAAAGATCGAGACTCGGTCAATCACCAGAAAGGCGCAGGATAGTGATAGCGCGGTGACGATGAAGGGAATCGACGGCATGTCGAACAATCCGAACGGCAGGAACAGCACGAACAGGTAAACCATTCCGTTGGCCATGCGGCCGTACGATGCCGGAAACGGCGTATTGCGAATTCGCTCGCACCCGCCCATCGAATTGGTCAGGCGGGTGAGAGTCCTCTCCAGTTCGACCCACGAGTAGAGCTCCAGCTTTCCGGCTTCTCGCAACTTTCGCAGTTCTTCGGCCTGGCGAATCAGCATCTGATTGGGAATCTGCCGGAAAGAACGATACGACTCGATCTCTTCGGCTGGCAGGAACGAATCCAGATCCTCTGTCGGATCGTCGCCGCGCAGAAAACGGCTCAGCGCGTAACACCAAGCAATCTGGCGATAGGCCATCTGGTGCAGGACCACGCCGGTGTCGGCGGAATCGTCCGGTGACTGGACGAATTCCAACAATTGTCGTACCCAGGAGCGTGAGTCGTTGACGATCGCGCCCCACAAAGTTCTCGCCTCCCACCACCGCGCGTAACTGGAGTTGGTGCGAAAGGCCAGCACCAGGCCGATTACGGTCCCCAAGATCGCCAGAATGGGAACGGGAAAATTAAACGTTTCCAGGTGGTAGCGAATGTCCAGCCACGAAATGGCCAGCTCATAAGCGATGACCGGCAGCAGGTACACCCACAGTTCTCTCAGAATGCTCCAAAGTGGCCTGTATGAATTAACAACCATTTCAAGAAACATTCCGATTCTTAGACGTGCGGTGTCGGAGGACGTTTTACTCAAACAGCGCCAGGGAGAGTAGCAGGCGTCATCGACCTCCGGTTCACCGCCGGGGTCGAATATGAGATTTTGGTGAACCTTTCGGGTTTTGTTCGTTTTGAATCACAAATTCTGCGGCGGACGCCTCCCGGTTCTCGCGTAGAGAATAGGTCGCAAACCGGCTGTCTTCGATTCCGTTCTGACGTCGAACCGAACACATGAATCATTTTTGTTCACTATCGTCGGCAGCGATGGAGACGCCGGCGGAACCGCAAGGAGGGACTGGCGATGCCCGAATAAACCCAAGATAACCACGCGCAACAGGCATCGATCAACTACTATATTGTCGATCGCTCTGGTGGCTTGATAGAACCATCAGGCGGGGATGCCTATCAAACGACCACCAGGAAAGTGAGTACAAGTCGGCGGCCGATCGGTTATCGACAATGTGCTTGCACCCTGTTTTATTGACCCAAACACTCGCTACTGAACGCGCAAATCCAGAAACCGTTTCCCCACTGCAGAACGGTTTTCTTGGGAGGAATCCATGACACGCGAATCGATGACGAAGATTGCCAGACGGAACCGTAAACGATTGCAGCGCCGCCGATTGCACGGCGAACTGCTGGAAGATCGAAGATTGTTGGCGGCGATTCTGTTTGAGGATTTCGAAGACGCGGCAATCACTTACACTCCCGCGCCGGCCGATAGTCTGGCCGACATCGGCAACAATGATTACTACGGCCGGATTTCATTCGCATCCCTGCCAGGAAATGTCTCCTACGCCAACCAACAGGGTTCGGCATTCTACGGAGCACAGGACATGGATGGCGCTCTGCCAACCCCAACAACTTCCGTCCAATTGAACTGGACCGGCATCAATATCGCCAGCTTCACCAATTTGGATTTGTCGTGGTTTGTGGCGGAAGACGATGACGGTACGAACCAGGACTGGGATTCCACCGACTCGGTTCGACTCTCGGTGCAAATTGACGGCGGTGGATTCACCGATGTCTTTGCGATCGAAGCCGAAGAAAATCCACCCGGTGACCAGCTCAACAACGCACCGCGCGTGGATACGAATTTTGACGGGATCGGCGACGGTGTGGAAATCACCAACGTCTTTACCCAGTTCAACACCGGGATTTCCGACGGCAACACGCTCGATATTCGTTTGACCATCGATCAACTTAACGGCGGCGACGAAGACATCGCCTTTGACAACCTGCTGTTGCAAGGGGATGTCGCCAACAATCCGCCAAGCTTGTTGAGCTTCCAACGAAGCGTTCCTCCCTCGCAATTCACCAACGCTGATTCTTTGGTCTTCCGCGCCACCTTTAGCGAAGACGTGCAGAATGTGAATGCGGCCGACTTCAACGTCAACGGATCGACTGCAACGGTGACGGGCGTGTCGGCGATCAACGCCGCTGTCTATGACCTAACCGTTTCGGGCGGCAACCTGAACAACCTCAATGGTATCGTCGGGGTCGACTTGGCGCCGGGGCAGAACATCACCGACTTGGGCGCCAGCCCGCTACCGGCTGGTGAACCGACGACCGACGAAACGTATACCGTCGACAACACTGCTCCAACGACCACCTCGTTCACTCGCCAATTGCCCGCGACCAGCCCCACCGATGCTGACATCCTGGTGTTCCGAGCCACCTTCAGCGAATCGGTCAGTAACGTCAGCCCTGGCGACTTTGTCGCCACTGGCACCACCGCAGGAATCGCCGCGGTGGTTCCGGTCAGCACCAGTGTTTACGACGTCACCGTTTCGGGCGGCGACCTGGGAACGCTCAATGGAGTTGTCGGCCTCGACTTGTCCGGCGGTCAAAATATCGCCGACTTTGCCGGCAACGCGCTTTCGTCATCCGAACCGGGGACCGACGAAACGTACACCATGGACAACGTTGGTGCTCCGGTATCGCTGTTGTTCGAGGATTTTGAGGATGCCGTTCTGACTTACACGCCGACGCCGGCGGATAGTCTGGGGGATCTGGCCAACAACGATTACTACGGCCGAGTGGCGTTTGCGAACCTGCCTGGTAGCACGACCTACAACAACCAACTGGGCCAGTCGTTCTACGGAGCGCATGACATCGATGGCGCGACCGTTCCAGCAACCTCGGTGGTGCTCGATTGGACCGGCATCAATATCTCAGGTTTCACGAATCTGGATCTCTCCTACTTCTTTGCCGAAGATGACGAGGGAGCCAACCAGGATTGGGATGACAATGACTCGGTTCGGCTGTCGATCCAGCTTGATGGTGGCGGCTACAACGACATCTTTGCGATCGAAGGGTCCGGCGGTCTGAATTCGACTCCACGTGTTGATACCGATTTTAACGGCGTCGGGGACGGCGCGGAAATCACCGATACGTTCACTCAGTTCAGTAACGGCATTGCCGATGGCTCGACGCTTGATATTCGCTTGACGATCGACGTGCTCAACGCCGGTGACGAAGACATCGGGTTTGACAACTTGTCGTTGGTGGGTGAGGCGGTGGATGTCGCGCCGGCTTTGGTGAGCTTCGAGCGCAATACGCCTCCGTCACAATTCACCAACGCTGATTCTTTGGTCTTCCGCGCCACGTTCAGCGAAGATGTGCAGAATGTCGATGCGGCCGATTTCAATGTCAACGGATCGACCTCCGCGGTGACGGGTGTGTCGGTGGTCAACGCCGCCGTTTATGACCTGACCGTTTCGGGCGGCAACCTGGCTAACCTTGATGGTGTCGTAGGAATCGACCTGGCGCCGGGGCAGAACATCACCGACTTGGTTGCCAACCCATTGCCGGCTGGTGAACCGGTGACCGACGAAACGTACACCGTCGACAACACCGCCCCGACGACAATTTCGTTCACTCGCCAATTGCCCGCCGGCAGCCCCACCTCGGAGGACATCCTGGTGTTCCGAGCCACCTTCAGCGAAGCGGTCAGCAACGTCAGTCCTGGCGACTTTGCGGCCAACGGTACCACCGCGACAGTTTCCGCGGTCGTTCCGGTCAGCACCAGTGTTTATGACGTCACCGTTTCAGGCGGCGACCTGGGAGTGCTCAATGGTGTCGTCGGGCTCGATTTGGCCGGCGGGCAGAACATCGCTGACTTTGCTGGTAATGCGCTAGTGCAAGCCGAGCCGGCAACCGACGAAACGTACGTGTTGGACAATGTCGGTGTCCCGATATCGCTGCTGTTCGAGGATTTTGAGGACGCGATTCTGACCTACACGCCGACGCCGGCGGACAGCCTGGGTGGTCTGGCCAGCAACGACTATTACGGCCGAGTCGCGTTTGCGAACCTGCCGGGAGGCATCAACTACAACAATCAGCTAGGCCAATCGTTCTACGGAGCGCAAGACATCGACGGCGCAGCAGTTCCCGCGACGACGGTGGTGCTCGATTGGACGAACATCGACATCTCCAACTTCACCAATCTGGAACTCTCCTACTTCTTTGCCGAAGATGACGATGGCGCAAACCAGGATTGGGACGATACCGACTCGGTGCGGCTGTCGATCCAGCTGGACGGTGGCGGCTACAACGACATCTTCGCAATCGAAGGATCTGGAGGTACGAACTCGACTCCTCGCGTCGATACCAATTTTGACGGTGTCGGTGACGGAGTGGAGATCACGGACACCTTCACCCAGTTCAGCAATTTTATTCCCGACGGCACGTCGCTTGACATTCGCCTGACGATCGAAACGCTCAACGCCCTTGACGAAGACATCGCCTTTGACAACTTGTCCCTGGTGGGTGACTTGGGCTCCGAAGTCGAAAGCATTGTCTACTTCAACGAAAACGCCGCGGCCGAAGCGTCCCTAACGAATGACAATTCAGGACAACGTTCGATCGTCCGGCAGATCGAGGTCACCTTCACCAGCCTGGTCAGCGTTCCCACCGGCCCGGTCACCGATGACAGTTTTGTGGTCGAATCGACGGATGCCGGAACACTGGGAACCAAGGTCGGCCTGGATGTGGTGAGTTCGCAAGTGGTCGGCAACAAACAGGTCGTCGTGCTTAATTTCACCGGCACGACATTGATCGAAGACACTTCCGAAGGTGTGCCGCCGGTGCTTCCCATGTTGGAAGATGGCAACTACCGGTTGACCGTGGATGGTGCCTTGTTGGGCATCGATGCCAACGGCCTGGCTCCGGGAGTCGATGCGGTCGATGATTTCTATCGTTTTTATGGCGATTCAGACGCCGATGGAGATGTTGACCTGTTCGACTTTGCGAGATTCCGAGACTACTTCAACAACGGAACTCGTTCAGAAAGGTTCGACTTCAACGACAACTCAATCGGCGATCTTTTCGACTTCGCCGAGTTCCGAGGCAGGTTCTTGACGTCGATCTAACCATTGCGCAGTAGCGGAAATCGCCGAGACTTTTGGCGATTTCCCCGCGCGGCCGAAACTCTTGGCGAGTTCCGCTACGCTGAGCTTAGGCACTCGCTGACCATCAGCCCTCTTGGCCGGTGCTATCGTCGGCGGGTGGTTGAACCTGCCGCTTTTGGTTGCGGCAGTCTCGGCAGCGCACTGGCCTGGCAAATTCTGAAGCTTTGGCCACTTCGTAGTACCATTTCTGCTGTTTGGCCGTCCAGGTTTCGCTGCCGCCGCAGTCCCGACACTTGAAGGTGATATCGACGTAATATGGTGGCGGTGCGACGTTTGAGTCACCGTGGACCTGCTGCGACACGTCGGCTGCGATGGCCCCGCGGGGAATGCGAGAACGCCTGGCAGGTTTGGCCTTACGACGTGACATGATCGAAACCGACAAGGGGTGGAAGAGTTCATTCGCAGGTCAAAATCGGACCAGGCCTACGAATGTCGCGGTCATTTTTACGCTTGCATGATAACCTCTCGAAAAGGACTCAGCATGTTTCATTTCCTCGCCGTGACTTTCGCCGGTTGTTGCAGACGATGCTCCCGCCGGCGGGTTCATTGGATGGCGGCGATCGCGGTCGGTTTGGTGACTGCAACCTGCACACCTGATCTTGTCGCCCAACCTTCGCAGCCGACTAACATTTTGCTGATTGTTTCGGACGACCAGGGCTACAACGATCTTGGCGTGTTGGGCAACGGCATCCTCACGCCGACGCTCGATCGCATCGCCAAGGAAGGAACGCGGCTGACCAATTTCTATGTCGCCTGGCCCGCCTGCACGCCATCGCGAGCCGCTTTGTTGACCGGCCGCTATCCGCAGCGAAACGGTATCTACGACATGATTCGCAACGAGGCGCCCGACTATGGCTACGAGTACAGCGGCGCCGAGTACGAGGTCACTTTCGAGCGGATTGGGGGAATGGATTTGCGCGAGGTGATCCTGCCGCGGATGCTGAAAACGGCCGGCTACAAGAGCGGAATTTTCGGAAAATGGGATCTCGGTTCGCTCCGTCGATTTCTGCCGACCTCGCGTGGATTCGATGAGTTTTACGGTTTCGTCAACACCGGAATCGACTACTACACGCACGAGCGTTACGGCGCTGCCAGCATGTATCGGGGTCGGAATCGGACCGACGAGGACAAGGGAACGTACTGCACCTACCTGTTCCAACGGGAAGCAGTCGACTTTCTACAGCGGCATGCAACGAACGATCCCTTTTTTCTGTACGTGCCGTTCAATGCGCCCCACGGGTCTTCGTCGCTGTTGCCGGAAATCCGTTCGACCGTCCAAGCGCCGGAAGAATTCAAACGAATGTATCCGCCGGTTGAAAAAGAGTTTCGAAACGTAGAAAAATTTCGCTACGCCGACAAGGCGAAAGTGGTCACGTCGGAAGCGAAGAAACGCGACTACCGTGCCGCCGTCACTTGCATGGACGCGGCGATTGGAAAGATGATCGAGGTGCTGGAAGAAAAGCAGATTTTGGACAACACCATCGTCGTCTTCTTTTCAGATAACGGCGGCAGTGGCAGCGCCGACAACACACCGCTGAAAGGACGCAAAGGGCAAACCTGGGAAGGAGGCGTGCGCGTTCCCTGCCTGGTTCGATGGCCGGCCGGCGACGTGCCCGCCGGTGCGGTGAACGATCAGTTTTTGACCAGCCTGGAGCTGTTTCCCAGTTTCGCTGCCGCCACCGGTGCGCTGATGCGAGCTGATGTAGAATTGGATGGATTTGATTGGTGGCCGGTGATCCGCGGCCAGCAAGATTCACCTCGGCAGGAAATGTTTTGGAAACGGAAAGATCAAATCGGTGCCCGAGTGGGCCGCTGGAAGTGGGTGGTGATGGGAGACCAAGGAGGACTGTTTGATTTGCAGTCCGATGTGGGGGAATCCAAGGATCTGTCTGACGCCAGGCCCGAAGTTTTGAAAATGGTTCGCGGGCGATACGAGAATTGGCTGAGCGAAATGGAGAAAGCGGATCCGCGAGGTCCGTTTCGCGATTTTTAGTGCGATTCACAATCAAGGTGTTTGGTTTCGATGCAACGATTCATTTTCGCGACCACCGTTCTGATGATCTCCGCTTCGGCTTTTTCAGCCGACAGCGTTTCGGAGAGTCCTGCACGCCCCAACATCTTGTTCATTCTTGCCGATGATGTTGGCCGCGAAGTGTTGGGGTGTTATGGCGGCCAATCCTACGAAACTCCCCAGTTGGACCAATTGGCGTCGACGGGAATGCGGCTGGAACACTGTTACAGCATGCCGGTTTGCCATCCCTCGCGAATTTGCCTCCTGACCGGAAAGTATCCAGTGACACTAGCCAATCCACGCTGGGGATCGTTTCCGAAATCGGCAGAAAAGAACACCTTCGCGTCGCGTTTGAAGAATGCTGGCTACAAAACCGCCGTCGCCGGCAAGTGGCAGCTTTCATTGATGAAAAACGATCGGATGCAACCGGCGCGGATGGGGTTCGACCAGTGGTGTCTGTTTGGTTGGCACGAGGGACCGCGTTATCACGACCCGATGATCTACGAAAACGGCAAGCTTCGAACCGATACCGATGGAAAGTATGGCCCGGATCTCTATGTCGAATTTCTCATCAACTTTCTGCAGAACCACCGGGATTCGCCGATGCTTGCCTTTTACTCGATGGCGCTTTGTCACGATGTGACCGATGACATTGGCAAGCCGGTTCCCTACGGTCCCGACGACCGTTGGCTCAACTACAAAGAGATGGCGGAGGACATGGATCGTCAAATCGGCAAGTTGGTCAAAGCGCTCGATCGACTTCAGCTTCGCCAAAAAACACTGATCCTGTTCACGACCGACAACGGTACCGCCGGTGCTTCCTACCTGAAGTACGCCGAAGGCAAATATGTGCGTCCGAAAGTCTTTTCGAAGATCGGTGATCGAATGGTTCAAGGTGGAAAAGGGAAGCTCAGCGACTGGGGAACTCGCGTGCCTACGATCGCCAATTGGCCGGGGCAAATCGACGCTGGGCAAGTGGTCGACGACCTGGTTGATTTCAGCGACTTTTTGCCAACGTTCGTCGAATTGGCCGGTGTCACGCCGCCTTCCGCAAATGAAATCAACGGCATCAGTTTTGCCAATCGCATTCGTGGCCAGGCTGCATCGGCAAGGAAATGGGCGTATTCCGAACACAGAGGAAAATCGTTCGTGCGAACGCGCGAAGTCAAGCTCTATTCCGACGGTCGCTTTTATGACATGACCAGCGATCCTGAAGAAAAATCTCCGCTGCCAATCCCCAGCAACAACGAAGCGGCCATGTTGCAAGCGGCGCTCGATTCGATCAACCACTAACCGCTGTTGTTCGCAGCATCGCCGTCAGGTAGTGAAGCGGGCCGATCCCTGCTAGTTTTTCCGAATGATCGAAAAACCTCGTCACGGCACCAGGGGAGATGACGGTCTTGTGAAGGAATGGTTCCTGCTCGATACCGCCCAGACGCTGAAACGGCTTGATACGAAGCTGGGCGGTTTGGAGGTGGGTGAAGTCGATCGTCGCCGTGCCAAATATGGTTCCAACGAACTGCCGTTCGATGCCGTGCGCAAACGCATGACGACGGTGCATCAGATTCCAGGCGATGGCCAGTCAATTCACCCGTTGGTCACCGCTGCGTTGCAGTTTGCCGGCGGCTGTGGCAGCGGCTCGCAATTGGGCCTTTTGCCGATATCGGTGTAGCGATGGGAATCACCGGTACCGACGTCGCCAAGGACGCGTCAGAAACAGTGCTGTTGGATGACAACTTCGCCACCATTGTCAATTCGGTGGAGGAGGGGCGGGTCATTTACGACAACATCCGCAAGTTTCTGCAATACACGATGACCAGCAACACCGGCGAGATCTGGGTGATGTTGGCGGCTCCCTTTTTCGGCATGCCGCTACCGTTGGTGCCCTTGCAGATTTTGTGGATCAATCTGGTGACCGATGGATTGCCTGGTCTGGCAATGGCGGTGGAACCGGGAGAACTTAACACGATGTCTCGCCCTCCGCGCGATCCTCAGGAACCGATTTTTGACCGCCAGATGATTCGTCACATTCTCACGATCGGCATTTTGATGGGTTTTGTGTCGCTGGGTATCGGATTCTATTACTGGTCGGCAAACCGTACCGACAGCTACGACCCATCGTGGGGAACAATCGTGTTCACCGTATTGACGCTATCGCAGATGGGCAACGCGTTGGCCGTTCGCTCGTCACGCGATTCGTTGTTCCAGATCGGACTGTTTTCCAACGTAGCGATGCTCGGTTCGGTCGGGCTCACTTTCGTGCTGCAGCTGGCAGTGATCTATGTTCCTTTCCTTCAACGTGTGTTTGGCACCGTCGCGCTGTCTCTTGCTGACCTGCTGGTTTGCTTGCTCGTCAGCACCACTGTTTTTTGGGTGGTGGAAATCGGCAAATGGTGGAGTCGGAGTCGTGAGTAAGAGACGATAATCACCCGGACGTTGTAACCATTGACGAAATAGTGACAGAATTGATGAAACAGCAGCGTACGATTTTGATCACGGGCGGAAGTCGCGGTATCGGGGCGGCAACCGCAACCATCGCCGCGGCGAAGGGATACGATGTTTGCTTGACCTATCGCGATCGCAAGGAGGAAGCAGATCGCGTTTGCAATGCGATCAGTGATAGCGGCCGCAAAGCGATTGCTATTCGTGCCGATTTGTCGGACGAAAACGATATCGTCGCGTTGTGGAGCCAGGCAACCAGCGAGTTTGGAACGATTCACGCACTGGTCAACAACGCCGGGACATTGAATCAACAGACGCAACTGGTGAACTTCGATGCGGGTCGACTGAGGCGATTGTTTGACGTCAATGTCACCGGCAGTATTCTTTGCGCTCGCGAAGCGGTTCGGCACATGTCGACATCTCGCGGTGGACAGGGAGGAGCGATCGTGAACGTTTCCTCGATCGCCTCGCGAGTCGGATCGCCAAACGAATACATTGACTACGCGGCATCAAAAGCGGCCATCGACACGTTGACGATCGGCCTTGCCAAAGAGGTTGCCAAGGAGGGGATTCGCGTCAATGCCGTGCGACCCGGTACGGCCCACACCGAAATTCACGCTTTGGGCGGCGAACCGAATCGCACCGAGCGAATTGCGCCTCTGGTCCCGATGGGCCGATGTGGACAACCGCACGAAATCGCCAACGCCATTGTGTGGCTGCTCTCCGAGGAGGCGAGCTACGTCAGTGGGGCGTTGTTGGATGTCACCGGTGGTTTGTAGAGCGAGCCAACCCATCCATCAGGCGTGTTCGACTTGCACCTGGTTGGAAACCTGGGCCAACACACCTGCCTGGCGGATCGCCGGAATCAACGCCTGCTTGAGGTCCACGGTGGGCAGCTGTCCTCGCAATACGACGGCCGTGTTTTCGATCGAAACCTGAATCGCGGCGGCATACAGGCAAAGCTGGTGATGAACACCCAAGACGGCGCGAATATTGTTGATCATCCGCGTGTCGCGGGACACCTGTTCTTCAATGGTCATGATCGCTTGCCTCCGACTTGGAAGATGGCCTCCTAACAAACAAGGCGCGAAAGGGGCAAGGGTCGGTTCAAGAAAATGGCGAAATCGAACCATTTTTGCTGTGAATCATTTCACAAGCTTCATCCGGCACCCGCATCGCAACATTGTCACGCCATTGACTGTCCTACACCGAAAATAGAGCCCATCCAGCGAATTTCGACGCGCGACGGCCAGAATCGCCAAAACAACTTCCGCGCGATTCCAATTGCAACACGTATCGCGACTACTCGATTTCTTCCAGCTTGGCCACCGTCGAATCCCTACGATGCCGCAAGTAGCGGGTGACCACGGCTCGAACTCGATCGTTGGCACCGGCGGAGGCATCGCGAAGTGAGTTCTCATTCGCCGCGTCGGCCGATAGAATCGACGCCGCTTGCACGATCACCGCGTCGTCATGATCCTTCAGCCTGCCGATCACCTCGGCCACATCTCCCTTGCTGTCGCCGATCACCTGCTGAGCGTACTGATAGGCCGAGGTGAAGTTCCCGTCGCCGTCCACGTCGATCCGAATCGGACCGGTGGAAGCGAAGGTGTAGGGAACAAACCGCGGCGAATCGGGTTGGTACGGTTTCGCTGTTGGCCAATAAGGATCGGTGATGCCCCCACCAGTTGCGACCGCACACAACCACACGTCACCGCGGAGCTCCGATCGGGGCAGCCGCCACTTCATCGTAGATCGGAAGGGAAGATCGGTGTCTTCGCCCGCTGTCTGAAGGTCGGAGACAAACTTTTGCCGTCCATTCAAATACAGGGCGACCGTTTGGGGACGTCCCCAGTGAGGGGCAAGTACTTCAGCCTGAACGTCAACGCTCGATTGGTCGTCGTCGATCGTTGCCAGATCACCCGGATGAAAACGGTCATTCACCACCAACTTGACCAGCAAACCGTACGCGACCATCACTCGCCCTGCTAAAAATGCTTCCGTTGCCGCATCGACGTCGATCGCTTCGACATCGGAATCGTCGCAGCGAATGTAGGTTCGTCCCTGACCAACGATGTACCGTGTGACATCGTGAGAATCGCTGCTGCCGACCGGCGTGATGGCCAGGCCCCGATTGACCAGTCCGCACCAGTCACCCAATAACTGCATCGGATCGGATTGAACGGCGCCCGAATTGATCAGTTCCATCGCATTGGCTTGCAAAACACGTTGATCCAGATTTTCGCCGCTGATGCTGAGATGATGCCGAGGTGAAAACGGCCGGAAACCTCCGTGGATGTCACGCCCATGATTCAAGATGGCGACTTGAACGTTCGGAGTGGAAAAAATGTTGTCGAAAAGCTTCGGCCAATCGGTCACCGTGTGATCGGGAGTGGCAGCGCCGGCTTGGACCGGAAAGATATTGAAATGGCCCTGTTTGGTCGTCACTTCGTTGCCGATGACCGGAGTGAAATATTGGTTGACCTTCAGCCGAGACGCGGTCGGCCGATAGTCAATGTGCTTGTTGTGATCGGTGGCAATCGGCAATTCGATGGATTCGCCAGCCAACGTGATTATCCGCTCGTCGATCGTTGCATCACCGTGGCCGGAATGGGTGACCGTGTGAATATGCGTGTCGCAGGCGACCCATCCCACCGTATCGACCTGTCGCGACAGAACGATCGTCCGCTTGGCGTGTTGTCCCTCGTCGACCCGAAGATCGGCCGAGCCCACGCCGTATTCGAATCCACGGCCGGCGTAGATTCGGTAATCACCAGCGGCGACACCAAACCTGGCGTTCCCCGTCGCCGTGTAGACGACTCCTTCGCGAACCGCCAGATTTTCGTTCGAAACGGCGCCGACGGGAATCAGCGTCCCGCGGCGATCGACGATCGTGATCCGGCCTGGCATCGTCCGATGGGAAACATCGTTGATTTCGATTTCCACCGTGGCCGTGCGACGATACTCGGCTGGTGTCGTGGGATGCAGGTGGATCATGCCGACGCGGATGTCATCGGAGGCGGCTCTTGCCGAGCGAATCTCCAGCGAATTTGCACCATCGTTCAATAAGCCGGCCGGGATGGTGAAGTCGGTGATCAAGTCGTTTTCGTCTCGGACCAACCGGCCAAGTTCCTGTTCGTTGACCGAAAGTTTCCACGTTTCTTTGACGTCTTGTTGACGAACTGACAGCGTCCAATCGGAAGCGTTTCGCGAAGCTTGGAAATCCAGCGTCAACGATTCTCCGTCGGAGTTTTGCGGAAACGAAGACCACTCACGCTCCTGGCCCGACCGCAGGTGGCGCATCTGGCTGAGAATCGTCACGTCCGAGTCGGCGTTGGCCGTAGAGGCTGCAAGCAGTAGCCCAAGTGTCAAGCCAATCAACTGATTGCAGGCAGGATGATTCCTCACCATGGTCGTTCCCGATGAATTCAAACATCAATTCAGAACAGGTTGCCGGGCTGGCCAGCGGCCTTCCACGATACACCGGAAAGCGGCACTGTGGGTTGTTTCATTCGCTTTCGACCGTCTGAAAAGGTAAGCTTTCCTAAAGAGACCTTTTGCGAAGCGGACGATGACGGACACTTCCCCAAGCGATCATCCACAACCAACGACGGCGCGGCGCGGTGGGCGGCGAAGATCGTTTGTTGGCTGGCTGTGGAAATGGCGGCCTCGTTTTCAGCTGCGCGACCTGCTGTGGTTGTCGGTGCTGTCGGCCGTGTTGATGACCTGGTATCGCGACCGAACCGCTTTGGCAGACAAGCTGGCACTCCGAACAGGAGCTGCGCAAACAAGTTGGAGCATTCGGCAGGTACTCGGAGTGCCCAACACTCCGATTGCTGGTGACCAACCGACCGCTTGGGCCTCATCGGGACAAGACGATTCGAAAGAGTGGATCATTGTCGAGTTTCCTTGGTCGGCGAATCTGGCAAAGGTGGAAATTGTCGAAACGTACAATCCGGGCGCGGTGCGACGCGTTTGCAGCGTCAACGCGGCTGGCTTCGAGACGGAGCTTTGGAAAGGCAAAGATCCGACGCCGACGACCGCCGTGATGGGAAGATCGATCATCCCGATCCCCAAGGGCACCTGGACTCGGCGAATCAAGATCTATCTGGATAGCCCCGCCGTAGCGGGCTGGAACGAAATCGACGCCGTCGCCCTGCACGATCGCGACGGCACCATTCAGTGGGCCAGCAACGCCTGGGCCAGTTCCGCCTTCGGCGACAACCAGGTGTTGCCGAGATGGTTTTGGCCCTAGAGCGTCGGTGGCTCCCCTTCTCCCGCTCTCCCACTCTCCCCCTCTTGCTTGTTGCCGAGAGGGGGAGAGTGGGGGAGAAAGGGAGTAGAAAGGAAGAAGAAAAGCGTGCTGCTTGCAATCCTAGTGGGCTGTTGACCATGATTGGTGCTTGCTCACTTTGACGTCGCGCTGAGGAGAAACGAATTGTCTAGCCAAAATCCATCCCGATGCCCCTTCTTTTGCTTGTTGATCGCCATGTCGCTGCTCACTACCTCCGCGCTGTCGTCTGCCGCTGAATCGGATCCGTTGGACGTTTGGATCGGCACCAGCCGAGCGAAACCGAGCAAGGGGATTTATCACTGCACGCTGGATACTCGAACCGGCAAGCTGAGCACTCCGGTGTTGGCAGCCGAAGTGGGTGGTCCGGGGTTTTTGGCGATGCATCCCAGCGGGAAACACCTCTACGCGGTTGCCTCTTATGAAGGGACGCCATCGGTGGTTTGTTACGCGATCAAGACGAGCGGTGGCAAGCGGTCGCTGGAGTATGTCAATTCGCTGGAAATCGGTGACGGTGGTGCGGCCCATGTCGCAGTCGACAAGACGGGGAAAACCGTGTTGACTGCTCAATACGGCGGCGGCTCGGTGGCCGCCTTTTCACTCAACGACAACGGATCGTTAAAACAGCGGACGGAGTTGATCGATCACGAAGGCGGATCGGGAGTCGTTGCGGGCCGTCAGGACAAACCGCATGCCCACTGGACCGGCTTTTCTCCCGACAATCGGTTTGCCTTTGTGCCCGATCTGGGAATGGACAAAGTGGTGATCTATCGAGTTGACGCGGCGAAGTCGACGCTTCAGCCCAGCGGTTTCGGACAGGTTCCTGCCGGCGGCGGTCCTCGTCACATGAAGTTTCACACCAATGGCAAATGGGTCTACGTGTTGAACGAACTGGCGCTAAGCGTCACCGTGTTTGATTACGACGCGGCAACCGGAAAAATGACGCCGAAACAGACGATCCGCACCGTGCCGCAAAGCGAGCTGGCGAAAGAAAAATTCAAAAGCGCCTCCGAGATCCGTGTGCATCCCAGTGGCCGCTTTGTCTATTCGGCCAATCGCGGACACGATACGATCACGGCATTTCGAGTCGATCAGAATTCCGGTGAGTTGTCGGTGATCGAGGTCGAATCGGTTCGCGGCGCAACGCCAAGAAATTTCAACCTCGACCCTTCCGGCCGTTGGTTGTTAGCGGCAGGCCAGGATTCACACACGCTGGCATCGTTTGAGGTAAACCAGCAAACCGGCGAACTGACTTACAATCGCAGCGTTGTTCACGCGCCAGCAGCCATCTGCGTGTTGTTTGAACACGAATGACCGGCCTTTGAGTTGTAGCGAAACTCGCCAAGAGTTTCGGTCACGCCACGAATCGCCGAAAGTCTTGGCGACTTTCGCTACGATTTGATGATAGAGGCTGCTGCGCAAGCCGTAGCGACTTCGGAGAAGTCGCCGACTATTCACCCTTGAGCGTGAACGAGCCCATGTGCATTCCCGTTGGTTCGTCGTAGGCGAAGGTGCCGCTGGGGGCGAAGTATTTTTCGAACTCTTCAAACGGCGGCAATTCGTTTCGTCGCAGCATTTCAGAAACCTTGCGAGCGACCACGTTTTCTTCGCCGGCAGCTCGCAGAAAACGACTCGTGTCTTCCGAACTGGCCAGTTCGTAAATCTGGCGGAAATAGTCGGAAGCTCGCATGAACGAAACCAGGAATGGTTTTTCACCGTCCAATTTCCCCCCCAACTCGCTGCTGATCAATTCATACTCTGGAACATTCATCAACCGCGGCAGTGCCTCGGTATTGGCTCGAGTGATTCGTTCCATGAACTTGCGGCTGTCGCTGAAAATGAACCAATCGCCCAAGATCATGAAACAGGGTTCGGGCCGCCGCAGCCCCTGAGGGAAGTTTTCCCCCCGCCTTTGGCCTCGGCGACCGAGGTACAACACGTTTCCACCAATCGAAGCGACCTCCAACGCATTGGGCTGTTTTTCTCGCAGTTTGCCAATCACGCTTTTGATCGCCAGCGGATCGGAAAGCTCCAGAGCGTGCGCCTGGACCTGGCTATTGAGCTTCACTGGCGGCTGAATCCAGGCGCTGCTCACGTAGCGTCCCGTCAGATTCTCCAGCACCTCTTTGCGGACTTCGATGCCCATTTCCTTTTTCAACGGCTCTTCGACAAACCGTTTCATCGGCTCTTCGCCCTGGAACTTCGCCAGAATCTTGTCGAAGTTGTCGTAAGTCGTCTGGAAATCCCAGTGGATCGACGTGTAACTGGAGACATCGGCGGGAACCCATTTGGGCGGTTGCGAATCACCGGTTTCGGGCCGCAAGACTCCGAAGAACCCGTCGCGCGGCGGATCGATCAAGACATGCAAATGAGTGATGTCGTCGAATTCATCGCCACCCGAAAAAGCGCTTCCCCCGACTCCGCGAATTTTCGAGATCCCAAGTTCTTCGATGATCGGCCAAACGAACGCTGCCGCGCCGCCCCGTTTGACCATTCGTTCGACAAAGTGATACGGATCGAGGTAGAACGTCAATTGTGGACGCGTCTCTTCGGCGCCGATGCAACGAGACATGACGGAGGCAAAGTCAGTGCTGTCGGCCAGTGTCGGTTCGTCGTTTTCGTCAAGCCACCAGTCCAGAGCGTTGGCGGCCGTTTTGTGTCCAATGCCAAGCACAACCATGCCATCGCGCTGGAAGTACTCCACCTCGGGCCTTCCCTGTCGCGGGGGCAACAAGTGAACCAGTTCCGTCTTTTTGACTTTCGAGGCGCGTCGCACGTAGCCGTTTTCCAGCAACCGTTGCTCCAACCGTTCCACCAACACCATCAGCTTGTCGACGTTGTCCCCGGCATCGACCATGAACATTCCCGCGATCGCGTTTTGTTGCCGCCTCTTTCGAGCAATGCGGCGGCGGATCGCCTCGGGCGAGTCGTCTTCCTCCTCGCCTTCGCGTTGGATTTCGGCATTTTCCTGCGCTGAAATGTTGGCTGGCATCGCCGCCGCAGATACCTGGCCGCAGGGAATCGAAAGTAACTCGTCCAACGAGACGCCCACTTCGGTGCTGATCATGTCAAACAGTTCGTCCATCGTGCGATAGATGTCACTGGCAAACGGTTTCATCTTGGGATCGGCAAGCATCTTTCCGATCGACGATTTCGCCATTTCCTCCCGCAGCACATCCGCACTATCGATACGGATGTATGCCAACGTGTCTTGCGGCAACAGGTGGGGAGCACCCGGTATTTTGACGTCATCGGCCGCAGCAGCAGGTTCAGTCCACAGCAGCCCAACAGCGGAAAGCAGTAGAAAACTGGCGAAAAACCGTGGTCGGTAGCCAGGGACGGGACAGACGGAGCTTGCTGGCTCGGTGGGATCCATCATCAAAATCTCGGTTCAACGTGTGTTTTTGGGGCGTTTCGATCGTCTTATTCGGAAAAGACGGCAGATTCTTGGCAGAACTACCTCTTTTACCTTCACCAATCCCGAAACGTTTCAATTGCCGTATAGTTAAACTAGGTGGCGATGGGAGCTTCCGTCATCCCCCCAAAACCTGTTCCGCCCTGGAGGCCAACCGACCTGTGCGTCGGTGCACAGAGACGGTCACACTGGAAAAGAATCACACTGGTCGATCGATGTTGAAATCCTTCTTTCGTTGCGTCGCGGCGTTTTCATTCGTTTGCCTGTTGTCGATGACCGTTTCAGCTCAACAAGCAGGCGGCGACACCGGCACGGATACCGGTGGCGGAACCAACCAAACAGGAACAGGGACGAACACCGGAAACGATACCGGGGGCGGCGCCGCTGGCAGCCTGGAGAGTGCGGATGAAGCTTTCGACGCCGTGGAGCGTGGGGAGACAGTGGGCGTTGCCAACGAGACCGTCGGCGGGCAATCGGGTGCAGCGGGCGGAGGTCAAGGAGGTTTTGGCGGCGGCGGATTCGGTGGGCTCGGCGGCCTGGGAGGACTCGGTGGCCTTGGCGGCCTCGGAGGTCTATTTGGCGGATTGGGTGGAGCAACTGGAAATCAGTCCAGCCAGCCAGTGATCCGTACCAGGTTGCGCTCCGCGATCAACGTCACTCCCACCCCACCGCGACAGATCCAAACGATGGCGACCAAGCGGTTTCGATCGCTCGACAACAATCCCGGCATGCGAGGTGTGAACGTGACGGTCCGCAACCAAACCGCAGTGATCAGCGGAGTCGTCACCAGCCAACGCGATCGCCGGATGAGCGAATTGCTGATGCGCCTGGAACCGGGCATTCGACGAGTCGACAACCAATTGGTCGTGTCGCAAGGTAGCCCCAGCGACAACCGGTAGCACGGCGATCCAGTTTGCCTTTCGGGTTGCGATCTAACTTGCGCGGCGGTAGATCACTCCGCTTCGATTTCTTCCCGATGCTTCGATGGCTCCTGTTTTTCTCAGCACATAGGCAATCTTCTGTGCGATCCAGCGAGGGCGATCGATTTGGCTCGCCAGATCGGCGGTGTTGAACGTGTCGTTTTCACTAGACCACTCAATCAGTGCCAACAGATCCGACGGTGTCCGCAATTCGTGACCGCTGGCGATCGACGCCAGCGCGACGTCGTGAACCTTGAATTCCTTTCGGCGGCGACGACCTTTCTTGGACGGTAGGCGAAACTGCTCCACCTCCACCATCGGTACTTCAATCGTTAGGTTCGGATGAGGAAAGACGCGGGTGAAGTAGATCAGATCTTCAAACACGTCCAAGACGCTCCCACGTTTGGGACTCATTCGACGCGAAACGACCGGGCCGCCCGCCTGTTTGATTTTGACGATTCGCGTCCGGGCGATGACCGGCTTGACGACTCGTAAACGATGCCGGTCGAGCAGCCGGCTGCATTTGTCACGAATCGCCGAAAGGGACGCGCACTGGATTTCGATCAGTTCTTCATCGCGCACCGCGTCGATCCGATAGCGACCGACAGCCACTTCCGTGTTGGCAGCGTCACCGGCGTAACACTTCTTGAGTTGCTGATGAAGCGAAGTTTCCATCCGTGGAATCCTTCTTGTCTGGTGCGGTTGCTATTCCGGTTCGATCCCAAAGTCAGCGATGGTGGTCAACGTATGAAGCGGCAAACCTTTTTCGGCGAATGCTGCTTCACCGCCAGCCAGCCGATCGATGATGGCGACGACACGTTCCACAACCAACCCATATTTTCTTGCCGCGTCAACCGCCTTCAGCGCGCTGCCGCCGCTGGTGATCACATCTTCGACGATCACGACGCGCTGTCCCGCTTCGACCGGGCCTTCGACCTGTTTTCCCATGCCGTGGCCTTTCGGTTCCTTGCGGACCATGAAACCTTTCAGCGGCAATCCACGCTGTCCGGCCAGCGTGATGATCGACGCGGTGATCGGATCGGCACCGATCGCCATGCCACCGACCGCGTCGGGAAGCGGACCGGCCGACTGAATCACGTCCAGCATGCCGGCCGCGATCACGTTGGCCCCCTGAGGATGGAGCGTGATTTTGCGGCAATCCAGGTAATACGAAGCCATCTTGCCGCTGGCGAGCTTGAACTCACCACGCTGCAGTGCTTCAGTACGAATCAGGTCCAAAAGTGCGTCACGGTCGTACGACATCTTGTCAGGCTCGTCGGGAAAGAGGCGGAAGCGCATGCCCCCACAGTCTTACCGACGAATCGTGACAGATGAACCCTGCGACAGAATGCCATACAAATCTTCGGCATAATCGGCCGCCAGACTGATGCATCCCTTTTCGGTCGGGCTGGTCGTGCTGGGGCTGCCGTGGATGCAAAGTTGTCCACCCAAATCCAGCCACATGTTCCCGTAAGGGTTGTCGGGGCTGCTGGGTGCGATCGGCGAACCGGAACGGTCGTAGAAGGTTCGAGCCTTCTGCTTGTCCTGGATCGTAAACGTTCCCGGCTTGGGCGCCGGATCGGTACCGAGTCCGATCGGAAATCGTCCCGCGTACAGGTCATCCAGAAAAAGAGTCAATTCCTTCTGGACCAAATCGACTTCCGCACGAAACGGACCACGGACCACTTTCAGCTCCGTGCCCGGCAGGATGGTCACCGGATCTCGGATCTGGTTGATATTCGCAAGCAATTGCCAGGGAACCTCGTACCGCTGGGCCACCTGCATCAGCGTTTCGTTTTGTCCGACCCGATAGGGTTGTTCCAGCAAGTGGCGCCGAGAGTAAATGACTTCTCGCGCAAGCGGATCGAGCCGCACCAGCAGGTCGCTGCGTTGTTCTCCCGACAGGTTGGGCGAATTGTAGAACAGGCTGAGTGTTGCCAGCGCTTCCTTCAGTTTGTCTTGGCTGTATTGCTGGTCAGCCGTCCGCACTGCGTTGCTGACGCTGATATCGGAATTGCCCGCCGATGCAGTGATGCTTGGCGTGCGCGCTTCGACCGCCGGAGCCGAAGCAACCTCAATGGGTTGTCCGTCGATGGCTGGCAGCGAAGGCTTGACGCTGGAGGCGGTTCGAAAGTTGACGCCAAGATCGTTCATGTCGGGAAGCGAAAACTCTTTTCCTGTTGTCGGATACTTGGGTTGTACGGCGGCGACTGCTTCGGCAGCGATGCTTGACTGTGAATCAGGAATTCCTCCTGAAATCGACGAAGAGACGTCGCTTAACGTCCCAGTGACCGCCATGTCACTGGCGACCGTATCGCCTAGGTCGGGCTGCCCGCTGGCCGACGAAATACTTTCAGCTGTATCCATCGATGGCATTTCCATCGATGCCAGCCCAGCGCCCGGCGCGGCGGAGGAATCGGGCTGATCGCCGACATCCAAACTTCCCAGCGATGCGGGCAGACCGGCGTCGATCGAAAAATCTTCTTCTTCGCTCATCACCAACATGCTTTCGACCTCAGGAGGCAGAGGTTCGGGTGGTGTAGTAAGCGAAACGTAGGCGCCATAAATGATCGTCATCAAAAGAACGACGATGGCGGCAGTTTTCAGCGTTTGCACGACTGTCCTCCGTGACTGGACCGCGCTCGGCAATCAAATTGAGGGGAATGAACTCCATCTCGACCTGCCAGCCTCCCCCCTGGGAAACCGACAGATTTTCGATGGCATTTCCGCAGAGGCTAAACAAACCTGACCCGCCCAGGCCAGATCAGTTTGAGTCGGGTAGCGAAGAGCTTTCTTGGCTCGCACCACGTCATGTTGTCAGCGGAGCGGTGATTCGATAGTTTCGCGCCATCATTTGATGTCAATTCAGCGGCAAAGACGATGTTTCAGCAGCAAAAGAGCATTCGTGGCGACCAGGACGACCGTCCTCATGTCATCTTCATCATCACCGACCAGCAGCGTTACGACACGATCGCGGCGCTGGGGTTTCCGCACGTCGATACCCCTCATTTGGATCGCCTGGTCAAAGAGGGGATTGTGTTTTCGCAGTGCCATGTGACGGCCGCTTCCTGCGCCGCGGCGCGGGCCAGCCTTTTCAAAGGGCATTACCCGCATACAACCGGAATTCTCAAGAACGCGGACCAGTGGCGACGTAGCTGGATTCAGCTGCTGAACGATTCCGGGTACTACTGCACCAATATCGGCAAAATGCATACCTGGCCGTTTCAAACCGAGCTTGGGTTTCACGAACGGTTTGTGGTGGAGAACAAGGACCGGTACCTGGAAGGACGCTATTACTTTGACGAATGGGACAAGGCGCTTCGGTATCGCGGGCTCGTGAAACAGCAGCGCGAGTTTTATCGCCAGCGCGACGACTATCGCTGGGCGCTGGGAGCGTTCGATTGGCAGCTGCCCGAGGAGACCCATCCCGACAACTTCGTCGGCGACATGGCATGTTGGTGGATCGATTCCAAGCCGAAGATGAAACCGCTGTTTTTACAGATCGGTTTTCCCGGCCCGCACCCTCCTTATGACCCCGTGCCGCGCTATGCCGAGCCCTATCTAAAAAAGGATTTGCCGCTGTTGCCGGTAACCCAAGAAGAATTGGACGCCCAGCCGGCGGCGCTGAAGGAACTGCGACAGCACAACCAGGACGTCGATCACGATTCGGTCGTGATGGATCTGAACCCCACCGCCCAGCAGCGTCATCGCCAGCGAGCCTATTACCTGGCGAACGTCACGATGATCGACGAAAAGGTCGGCCAGATCATCGCGGCTCTGGAAAGGAATGGATATCTGGAAAACTCGATCGTGATTTTCACCAGCGATCACGGTGACTGCCTGACCGATCACGGCCATAGCCAGAAGTGGACGATGTACGAACAGATCACCCGTGTTCCGATGATCATTTGGGCTCCCGGACGATTCGGCGATCCTCGCCAAGTCGATCGGTTGGTTCAACAGATGGATCTTGGGCCGACCATTTTGCAGTGGGCCGAGGTCGACGTTCCGGCCGATTGGGAAGCGATCTCACTCTCCGCTGCGCTCGATCCGAAATCCAGTTTCGACGGCCGCGACTTTGTCTATTGCGAACAAGTGCGCGACGCCGTGCTCACTGGTTGTGAATTCATGACGATGGTCCGCGACCAGACACACAAGTTGGTACATTTCGTTGACCAACCCGACGGTCAACTGTTCGACCTGGTCGCCGATCCCGACGAACTGCAAAACCTGTGGGACGACGAATCCGCGGCGCACGAAAAGCAGCGTTTGCTCGCCGAACTTCGTGAATGGCGCATCCGCAGCGGCGTGCACACCAAAGATTGGTGCAAAGAGGCCCGGTGACCCGGCCGTTTTTCCATCTAACGAACGGCCAGCATTCGCTCCAGCGCAATCAGGCTCCAGCGAGTCGTTTCTTCGTCCACTTCAATCTTGTTGACGATCTGGCCGTCACGCAGATTTTCGAGCGTCCAGCAAAGATGGGCTAGATCGATTCGATACATCGTCGCGCACATGCAGACCACCGGGCTGAGGAAGTGGATCTCCTGTTCCGGATGCTCGGCTTTCAAGCGATTGACCAGGTGCAGCTCCGTCCCGATCGCCCACTTTGTACCCGCCGGACTGTTGCGAATCGTTTCGATGATCTTGCCGGTACTGCCGGAAACATCCGCCAGATCATTGACTTCGCGCGGACATTCGGGATGCACCAGTATCTTGATACCGGGATATTGTTCGCGAAACGAATGAACATGTTCGGCGCGGAACATTTGATGAACGCTGCAATGTCCTTTCCACAAAATCACTTTGCTTTTTTCGAGTGCCAATTCGGTGTTGCCGCCCAGCTCCAACGCGTACGGATCCCAGACCGGCATCTCCGATTCTTCGATGTCCATCTTCAGCGCCGTATTGCGTCCCAGGTGTTGGTCGGGAAAAAAGAAGACTCGTTCGCCGCGCTGGAAGGCCCACTCCAACACGGCATGAGCGTTGCTGCTGGTGCAAACGATGCCGCCATGTTTACCGCAAAACGCTTTCAGGCTGGCGGCGCTGTTGATGTAGGTGACCGGAATGACCTGCTCCGTGTCGATCACCTCGGACATGTCTTCCCAAGCCGCTTCGACTTGAGCAATCGCGGCCATGTCCGCCATCGAGCATCCGGCGGCCATGTCGGGCAGGATCACCGTGACGCGACGTCCGTCACGTTGGCTGAGTTTTTCGGGTCGATTGGCCAAAATGTCGGCGGTTTCGGCCATGAAATGGACGCCGCAGAACACGATGGTTTCGCATGACTCGCTATCGGCCGCCATCTGGCTGAGCTTGTAACTGTCGCCGCGCAGATCCGAGTGGGCAATCACTTCGTCTTGTTGATAGTGATGTCCGAGAATCAACAACGAATCGCCCAGCGCAGTGCGCACCGCGTCGATTCGCGCCTGCAACTCGTCCGATTCAAGCGTCTTGTAAGGTGCCAACGGATGAAGTGCCTGCGACTCGGCACCCTCGGCAATCACATTGTCCGTGCTCAATCGACCTTCCCTCTTCAGAAATGTATCAAGTCCATCTGCATTATAGACGCATGTTCATGTGTCTTGTATCCGACTTGATCGTTTCGACAGGTCGCTGCCGGGAATCGTTTCACCACCAAGCACTGTCACTGGCCAAGGGCAGTGGGGTGGAAGCAGCGCCAGGTCTGCCGATTCGTTGACGAACAGGCGAACGTCGCCAGAATCCAGCTTGCCCAGATCGATGCTGGCTGGACTTCGCCATTCCCGTTCCTGCCGCCAATCGTAGCTCTTTCCAACCGGATGAAAGCGAAAATGATCGTCGGGATGAAGCAAACACCGCTCCGCCGCTTTGCCGTAAATCACCGGCCGAACGCCAATTCGTTTGGCGGCAGCCAGGCGAACGGCGATCCCGTACGGTTCGTAGTCCCATCGACCCAGGTGACGTCGAAAGCAGCGCCGCGACAGGAGCTCTCGAAGTGGAACAGCAGAAAAACAGACGACCGGATTCGATCTTTTGGTTGTGCCACTATCGGCGATCAACTTGCCGTTGTTGATGATTCGGGCCAGCGCTTGAAGTGGACCGTGCGGAAACCAACGGTCATTTCCCAGTAACATCGTGTCGCGATAGAACTGCTGTGTTTCCCCTGGCCATGGCCCACGACGGCCGCGCGTGCAGTGAACCAACCACTCGCCGTCGGTTCGTGTCCACGTGTCGGGGACTGTCGAAATCGATGTGTGGGCACGATCATGCACCTGGCTGTCGTGGTGATCGCCGATCATCCATCCGATCGCTCCTGCTTTCATCAAGCCGGCTGCCGCACAGGCCTTGCTGCCGGTGACTGCCACACGAGTCGTCGCATCTTGCCGCTGCATGATTCGGTCGGTCAAACACTTTTCGATCTTGCCGCCGGGTCGAACGTAAACCGCGTCAACGCGATCGGCAAGTGCGATCAATACGCGGTCTCGCGACAGCTTCACCTGATCTGACGAATGGATCCAAAGCTGATCGGTACCGGTTGCAACGGTGCTTGCCTGGTTCACCGACAGCAGACAGTGGGAAACGGCAAAAAGTTCCGCAGCGCGTATCGCCCAAGGTTCAATCGCGGATCCGGAAGCGATCAGGAGTGTTCCTCCGCGGCTGCGACACTGCAGCAGACTGCAAACCAGGAAGCGACAAATGGTGCGATGCAGTCGCGGGTCGTGTCCCAGGCGGCTGCAGGTCACTCCGATCAAAGGCCCGTCGGCGGCGATCGCATCAGCCGGTGAAACCACGACGCGGCCCACCACACTTTCCAGGTGGCCCATTCGCTGCCCCGCCAGGTCTGGATTTCGACTCAAAAATTGCCCCGGTTTTTCGCTGAGTCACTGACTCCCGTTCCGATTGTACGCCGCGGCCACCTGCGGTCAAAAGAGGCCGGAAGTCGCTGCCTGTGATTGGCAAAAACGTTGCAGCCGCTCGCACCGGTCCTGGATCCCCGGTCGCTGTGCAAGGAAACTCAAGTCGCTGCCGTCTTCCCGCCGATGACCCTCCCACGCGTGGGATGACAAAACGGCGAGACGAGTTAGAGTGGTGAGACCGGCCGGCTTCCCGAAACCGGTGCCAGAAGACTTCGCCTCGCATCGCGGCCCGCCCTCGTGCGCATCACTTCCCAACCATCGGGCTACCTCCACCGCACGCTGCGAAAAGATACGACAACCCCAGGTGATCCACGCAGTGAATCAAGTCGAGTCGAATGCTTTGGTGATGGAGGTACACGAACCGCCGCTTCAACCTGATCAGGAATGGGCCAACGCGCTAACCCACGCGATCGCGACATTGGGAACGCTGCTGATCGGTTGCTACATGGTGCTGGTGGCGTCCGACAAAGGTGTCGGGCTGGCGATGGCTTGCGGCGTCTACATCGCCTCCGCCTTTGGCACTTTTCTTTTTTCGACGCTGTCTCATTTCATCACTCGCCAACCGGCACTCAATACGCTGCGAGCTTGGGACCAGGCGATGATCTACGCGATGATTTCGGGTACCTACACACCGATCGCGTTCGCTTATTCGCCGGAGCGGGTGAAGCTACCGCTGCTCGCCGCACTCTGGATCGCTGCCGGCGCGGGCTTTTTGCACAAGGTCGCGTTTCGCCACCGCATCAACTCAATCGGAACCATCTCCTACCTGCTGCTCGGTTGGCTGCCAGCAATCCCACTGGCGGGAAACGTGCCCACGCATCTAGCCTGGTCGATGATCGCGGGAGGCTTCGTTTACACCATCGGCGTGATTGCCCTGTTGAACGATCAAAAGATGCGGTACATGCACGCGCTTTGGCACCTGTGCGTGATGATGGCGGCGACCCTTCACTATATCGGCATCTTACGTTTCGTCGTCGAAGCAGCTTGACTTCCCTCTGCATTTTCTCTTCCTGTACATTCGTTGGTGCCTTGGTGTGAGTCCTTTCCGCGTGATCGATGCGCTCGAAGAAACTCACACAAAGGCACAAAGACACCAAGAAGAGAAGAAAGAGGAAAAAAAGAGAGAGTTATCAGGCGCGGCCTCTCCAGGCGATCTGTCGTCCCAGCAAGTGATTGACGAGGGCGACCCATTGCAGGATCAGAAAGATCAACGTGGCGACGCTATGCAATGCCACTCCGATCACCGATTGCTTGAACCGCAAGGCCGCCGCAGCGCGCGGCACGTGCCCGAGGACCACACCCAATATCGATAAAAGAAGCGCGACTCGATCGCTGGCGATCGCCGCGTAAGTGAGTGTCGCGATCGGCAACACGCTGCCGCCAAACAGCATCATTGAAAATGGGACGATCAAACGCGGATTGGCGATACCCTCGATCGCGTTTTTTAGGACTCCGCGAATGACTTCGCCCGCACTGCTGTACATCCGGCACTCCGCCAAATCGGTGCCGTCCACCACGTCGGTCGACAATCCGTTTTCGCGGTAGGCCCGAGGCAGCTTGAGACCATCGTGACGCGAATCGCGAATCGCCGCATGCCCGCCCGCGGCGTGATAGTCGCTTTTTCGCGTCACGAACAGTTGCCCGCATCCAGCGGCATAGGCGGGATGGGTACTCGATCTCATTCGCCGAAGCGGCAAAAACCCCAACAAGATGAAATGCATCATCGGGATGATCAGTTTTTCTAGTAGTGTGCCAGTTTGCTGATGAGGAAATGCGCTGAGCAGTGAAACGCCCGTCACCTCTTGGCGATGAATCAGTCGGCGCAACGAATTCGCCGCCAGCCGCACATCGGCATCCAAGAAAACGATCCGCTGGTGCGTTGCCGCGTCGGCCAGCTGGTGACAGGCGTGCTGCTTGCCGTTCCAGCCATCGGCTAGCGGCTTGCTAGCCAGGTATCGCACTCGCGGATCATCCGCCGCCATCGATTGAACGATCGACGCGGTTGAATCGCAGCTGTGGTCATCCAACACAATCACCTCGACCTCGACAAATTCATTTGCCAAGGCAGCTTGAACGCATTGTCGGATTCCCGATTCCTCATCACGGGCGGGAATCAGCACCGACAGGTGTTCCACCTGCTCGGAGTCTCCCGGAGTTGTTGCACGTTTGTCCGACCGCCTTATCAAATCGTCGTCGAGGCAAAACGCTTTCCAATTGGCCAAGAAAGTCGTGGCAGGAATCAACGCAAAGAAGATCCCCGTGATGGCCAACACCGTGCAGATCATTCGAAGTGTTCCCCATGTTGCCGTCGGAAACGCTGTCCGGTCAGCAACGCCTTCATCCTTCGAAACGAATCATAGAAGACACCGGCACCCCGCTTGCCACCCAACAAACAATCAAAAGGTTGCGAGGAGCGTGCGATGGCAAGCTGTGCAAGGGATGCCTGGTTTTCACGCAGCTGCACGGTCAACCGATCACGCCACTGCGTCTTGGAGGAATCGGCATGTTCAGAAAGAGAAATCGGCGATCCCATCCGAGCCAAACATACCGGCAAACGTTCCTCCCAAAACACATATTCCAAGGCCAACGGCACCACAACGCCTTGCTGCAATCGATGACAAAGATGTGCCAATCCGGGCATCAGCTCGGCGGCGGCGTCTCGTACGTCGGCAAAGCGTCCTTCCGGTGTCATCCAAACAGCCGTGTCCCCTCGCTGAAGGATCGCGTTGCTCTGCTTCAGAAACGCGGCGGCGCCTATGGTGGTTTCCAGCTGCACACCATAGAAACCAAGTTTCGCCAGGGCGCGATACTGCTCCAACGCCTTCGCGTCGATCGGTGCGTAGAACTGACGCGATGGAAAGAGCGCCCGATTCAAGAAGTGCGCGATCAGAGGATCCCACCAAGACGGGTGATTCCCATAAACAAGGAGCGGAGAATCGGCGTCGATGGATTGATCGCATCTCGACTGGCGATCGATCGCGATGGCGTGGAAATGCCGCTTCAAAAATGGCCGCAAAAACCCGTGAAAACCGTTCTGAAACCAGGCGGGAACATCAGGAACAGTCGTCGGCTTCATCGGCAGCTCGGTGGTCACACAGGCATCGTTTTCCCTCAGAGCTCAATATACCGACGTGTCAACGGTTGCTGGAGCCCACGCTTTCGCGGCAGGGCGAAAGCCTCTCACTCCGACGTTCGGCGGCGTCCGCCACCGATGGCCGTGATCAGTTTGCTGAGATCGGGTTGCGGACCGATGTGTGATTGATCCACGGATCGAGTGCAAGTTGCGACCTGCGGACTGCCGTTGTTGGGATTGGAAAACAGACGCCTCATCTCGTCAGGCGGCAGGGTCTCACCATCGTTGGCCGCTTTGTAGATCCCCTGCAAGCAAGCAACCGCCCCAGCAACGATCGCAGTGGCGCTGGAGGTGCCATGGTGACGAGACGTGTAGGCGCTGTTCCCTTCACCCGCCAAGGACCCGTACCCGGCGGACGTCACGCTATCGCCCCAGCCCTGGCAATTGACTCGTCCTCCGAAACAGGACGAGGACATCTTTGATCGAGGAATCTTGCCCAAACGAGCGACTCCTCCGCCAACCATCAGAGCGCCGGAATCAAAACATGGATTGGGATTGTGCTCGATCGTCGACTTCCAGATGAGGCGGCCGAAGCTGTCGGGAGTCTCGTCCAAATCGAAATTGCCGTTACCGGCAGCGGCAACCACGATGATGCCCAACGAGGTCGCCACCCGGCAAGCGGCGTGCACACAAGGATCGGCTTCGGCCGGTAGCGGCCGCCCATTCTGGTGACTGCTTTGCAATTCAAGAACCAGCACGTCCCCTTTTTTCAGGGCATGAGGATTGTGGGGGTCGATAGCCGCGAAAATCGCGTCGCCATGTTTCACGTTGGCTGTCGACGCGAACAATGCCGTTGCACCGTGGCAAATTCCGGTAACGCCCCTGGAGTTGTTCACGCCGAACAGGATACCGAGCGTCGCGGTGCCGTGATCTCCGTAAACAGGAGGATCCACCTGCGGGATGATGGTTTGAATTTCCGGAAGATCCTCGTGGTCTTTGTGAAATCCTCCTTCGCAAACACAAACTCGGACACCTTCGCCTGCGCCCCCTTCGAATTGCTCGGCAGTGACGGCGTCGATGCCTGCGGGAGCCAGAGTTTTGTACCCTTGAAGCAACTCGAAATTTCGTGATGTGGAAACGAGCCTTTCACGCTGTGGCTGAAGTGGGTCCTCCAATTCCTCGACCAGTTGTTCCTCTTCATCAAACGGTTGTTCCTCCAGTGCGACCGCAGCCTGTTCAACTCCGGGAAACGCCCGCAGTTCTTTGACCAGCCAATCAATCTCTTGCGCCTCGCCAGGCTGCAAATCGAAGAACAGACTGGGGCTGGGAATGCTCTTGCCACTTCGCTTCGCAGCTTCGGCCGTCAATTGAAGAAGCTTTGGAGCTTCGTCCGAAAAACACCGCGTACACGTCGCATTGGGAATCGTTTCCACAATCTGGTTGAATGCTGACAGGTCAACGTGCTCGGCGGTGAACTTTCCGTCTTTCTGAGAAACGTTTCCACCTTCAGTGAACTTGATGATGATTCGGTGCATCGGAGCCTCTTTGTCAGAAGGGGCGAACGGTAGGGATGGAGCACATCACCAATGGCGCACCGATAGCGGTCCTGCCATCGGCAACGAAGATGGAACCAACAGAAGGTCAAGCGACTTGCGTTCGCGGCGTTCAAGAGGCGCCACGTCCTCTGCCGGCGGCGAAAACCGGCAGAGGAAAACCGGACACGCTGGGGCGGCGTTGCCGGTGTGACGCCTACATCGATGGACAGGTGTAGGAGTCAACTGCCGCCGGCGTGACGTCTTTCTCGCAGGTTTCAAATACCGCCCACACGTAGACGTCCCCCGCAGTTCCGTCGGCCGGAACGGTGAAATCAAAATCTTCGACGCCGGGACCGCTACCATTGAGTGAACCGTCGGGGTCGGGTGCCGAAGGTGCGCTTCCGCCGGTAGCCACCGCGACCGCGTGGGTTCCGATCAGCGTCTCGTTGGTGCCGGGTTGCGGAGTCGCCGTGCCAACAACACGAACGTCCGTGCCGTCACAATCGACCGAGGTCAACGAGATCACTCCAGGAGGCCCCGTCATGCCTCGTTTCAAGAACGTTTCCACCATCGTGTACACCTCCGGTTCTGTGATGTTGTATCGCTCCGCGATTTGCATGACCCCGTATTTCCCGGTCAGGAATTCAAGACAGGCGAAACAATGGGTACGATGGTCATGATGGGCAAACGGCTTCATGGTGCAGCTCCTGTTAAGGGAACGAGGAATCGGAAAACCGGATCTGTTTTTCGTCGATCGAAATCTCGGAGAAGGTTGCCGCGTTTCGGTAGTTGTAAATACCGAACTTTCCCGCGGATTCAGACGATTCGGGACGATTGTCCAGCCGCAGGTTGCGCCAGAAAACTTGGGGCCGATTGCCTGTCGTTGCGGCAAGTCCCAACGTTCCCTGGGCGGCGGAGACAACCTTCAGTTCACGCTGAAAACTAAAACTCGCTGGTAGTCGTTGATGCCTACCGGTCTGCAGGACACCCATCCTGTTATGGATCGCCAATCCGTGATCGACGCTACGACCCAGGTCGATGGTGCGAAAGGAAACGGAATTCGTATCACTGCGCCGATAGGCATAGAAAATGCCGACTCCGCCCAGGTCGTCCCAGGAAGGCGAATCGGTATCGGCTTGAATCAGCACTTCAAACTTGAAATCGCCGCTCGTCGATTCGCCCAAACCAAGCAACGACAAAAAGTCGCATTCGACTGCGATTCCTTTGCCCAGTGGCAGAAACCGGAAACTCGATTCCTGGTCATGCTCGAAGTAGAGCTCTTCGAGGTTGTGTCCCGCTTCGGCGGGTAGATCCGATTTGCCAAAAATGGCTCGCGACAAACAGGCGGTCGCGGTCGCGGCGATCGAACCGACGCCAAAGGTGATCAGTTTCCTGCGGCGCTGACGCTGTTCTGCTTGACGCGCTTCGGGCATCTCGTCGTTTTGCCAGCGCTGTAGGTCGGCTGCTAATTGCTCGCCCGATCGATATCGATCTTGCGGGTTTTTTCGCAGACATTTCAGGCAGATCGCTTCCAGATCCGCACAAATGTCGGACTTCGACGCGACTTGCGAAGGACGAACAATGTTCCCTTCACGTGCCCGTTTCAAGGTTTCAAAATGGTTGCGACCCTGGTGCGGAGGACGGCCGGTGAGTATCCGATAGAGGATCGCGCCGAGTCCGAAAATGTCGGTCTCCGGACCGGTCTGGCCGGCGATACCTTGAGCCTGTTCGGGTGCCATGTATTCCGGTGTCCCGATCAGCGCATCCCCTTGGGTGATTTCGCGGCACCCACTTTGATCGGGATCCAGGATTTTTGCCAAACCAAAATCGCCGATCTTTGCGACCCCGTCTTTGGTGAACAAGACATTGGAGGGTTTCAAATCGCGATGCAAGACACCGCCGCGGTGAAAATAATCAATCGCGCCGGCCAAATCTTTGACCAACTCTGCCGCTTCCTCCTTGGAAAACCCCTGTTGAGCAAGCCGCTGCGCCAGATTGCCTCCTTCCATCAATTCCATGGCGATGAACGGCCGCTCGTCAAACTCACCGACTTCAATGATATGAATGACACCGGGATGCTGTAGACGCGCAATCGCGGCACCTTCGACTTCAAATCGCTTGCGCAACTGGAGCGGGACTTTGGGGATCGGCAAAGTTTTGAGCGCTACCAGGCGGTTCAAAGAAACCTGACGAGCCTGATAGACGATCCCCATCCCCCCCGAACCGATCACTTCCTGGATCTCGAAACCGCCCACTGTCGGAGGCAGGTCGACGACCGTATCGCCGCCGCGGCCGTGGGGCGTTGCGCGAAGTGCTTCGTCAATCAAATCATCATTGGCAAAGTAATCGCGCAACTGGTCGGCGTAGGCGGGATGGCGCCGAATGAATTCCTCTCGATCAACCGACACGTCTTGTTCGACCAAACTCTGGTAGTCCTGCAGCAGCCGATCGATCTCCTGATCGGCTCGATTTTCGTGCTCCCGTTTTTCGTTCATCGCCAATTAGATCCTGCCCCGGATCACCCCTCCTTCAATGCTTCCGCAAGGGCTTGCTTGCCGCGCCGCAGGTATCCCTGTACTGCTGCTTCGGAACATTGCAAACGCTGTGCGATCTGCGCGAGTTTCCAATTCTCGAACTTCTGCAATCGGATCGCTTCACGTTGCTTGGCGGGCAACTGATCCATTGCTCTCCAGAGCCGGGCGATGGTTCTTTGCTCTCCTGATGAATCCGCTTCGGCCGGAAGATCTTGATCGTTTTCGGGACGCGACTGGATCGACTGTTCCCGGTCCACATTGCGAATTCCAGCCCGCCAGTAGCCATATTTGTCCCGTGCCAGATTACGAATGATTTGAATGAGCCAACGTTGAAAGCCGGGCAACGTTTGGTCTTTAAGTTGATGTCTCTTCTCCCAAGCTTTGGTAAAGGCGTCTTGAATCAAGTCAGACGCCCCCTCTTTCACCATGGTGCGTTTATCAAGCATGTTGAAAACGACGGCACCCAGCGTGCCATACATCTCCTCATACAATTGCTGAAAGGCCGTTTCGTCGCCTGCCAGCGCAGCGACAACGATTTGTTCTTGCTCGACTGGCTTGTCTTTCCGCTTACTCATAAAGACGAACTTTCCTGCAAATCAAAGCGCGAGATTTTCAATCAAATGATCTCGCAAAAAAAAGCGGGGCGGCGCCCAGAAACGTTCCGCTACCCCGTCTGTGATGAATAGAAACGCCAAGTTCGCCAACAAATCTTCAAGCAGCGATCGGCGACTTCCTCACAACGGCCTACCTTTATAGCGAAATCTGAAATCGCCATTGAAACGACGAAGAAGCAGCAGCTAACGCGACGAACTGGAGGTTGTTCAACTACCCCGATGGTCTTGCTCTCTGAGAGAGCCACTCCACGAATGAAACACTTCCAGGCTGGCTTGACCCCGGCATCGGAAAACGATGTCTGCGTTGCCCAGATATCAGTACCGGCCAACGAGCGATCGGCGCGTAGGCGAATCCACACCACTTGAGATATTTTCATGACGCGAATGCGAGGACGACACCGTGGTGGAATATCGCAGCTTTGACGGCTACGGCAATAACCGCTCGAATCCCGATTGGGGAAGGTCCGGGACGGCGCTCCATCGGCCTGCTGGATTGGCTGGCTACACCGCCGACGGACAGACGCCCTCTGGTCGGGATCGCCCAAATCCACGGGAAATCAGCAACGCGGTTTGTGCGCAAATTGGCGACGGAACGCCAAGTCGGGCAGGGCTGTCCGACTTCGTTTGGGCGTGGGGGCAGTTTTTGGATCACGAACTGGACCTGACGATTCCCGCGGAACCGGTGGAAAGGTTTGACATCGTGGTCCGGCAGGGAAGTCACTGTGAACTTTCCGATCGATCCGGAATCGTTCCGCTGATGCGATCTCGATACGACCCGTCGACCGGAACCGGTGGGCAAAACCCGCGGCAGCATATCAACGAACAGACCTCGTACATCGACGGATCGAATGTGTACGGCGCGACGGTCGAACGAGCAGCGGTGTTGCGCGCTGGCCAGGATGGAAAGCTCAAGTGCAGCGACTTGCGAGACCACCGCAAAGCGCTGCTGCCCAAGAATACGTTTGGATTGACCAACGAACACGGTCCGCCACGACCGGGCGTCAACCCGGCCGACTTCTTTGTCGCCGGTGACGTCCGCGCCAACGAACATGTGGTGCTGACCTCGATGCACACCCTCTTTTTGCGCGAACACAACCGTGCTGCCGCCCAGCTGAAAAGAAAACATCGTGACGAAGTAAGACGACTGGGAACAACCGCCGCGGACGAGTTCCTATTTCAGGAAGCTCGCCGGCAAACGATCGCGAAGATGCAGGTGATCACGTTCAAAGAGTTTTTGCCGGCACTGCTGGGGGAAGGTGCGTTGCCTCAGTACGGCGGATACAACGCCAACGTCGATCCGACCATCAGCAATTTCTTTGCCCACGCTGCCTATCGCCTGGGACACTCGATGGTTTCGCCTCTGATCCAGCGGATTCCAACACACGGGGCCGGGGCTACCAGACCGCTGAAACTGGAGGAGGCGTTTTGGAGTCCCGGTTCCGTCCACTCAAACTTGATCGACGAACTGCTCAACGGACTGTGGCAGCAAACGATGCAGGAGATCGATGCTCGAATCGTTGATGGTCTGCGTAATCATCTGTTTCGCAGTCAGATCTCAGGACAACCCAATGTCGTTCTTGACCTTGCGGCATTGAACATTCAGCGCGGACGCGATCATGGATTTCCCAGCTACAACGAATGTCGAATCGCCCTGGGGTTGTCTCGTAAATCCAGCTTTTATGAGATCACATCCGACCGCCAAACCCATCGAAATCTGCAGGCGGCCTACGACAATAAGATCGAACAGATCGATCCGTGGATCGGCGGGCTGGCCGAAGACAGGCTGCCCGGTGCCGAGGTGGGAGAACTGATTTTCCACGTGCTGCGAGAACAATTTCAGCGTCTCCGCGATGGCGACCGCTTTTGGTTCCAAGCTCCCGATGCCGGCTTTTCTGAGCGGGAGATTTCGCAGCTATGGACGGAGACTTCCCTGGCCCAGGTCATCCGGGACAACACCCACGTCCGACCGGATACGGATGATGTCTTCCGCGCTGCGGTGGCAAGTGGGTGAGGGGGGCAAGGTGAACAGAACGATTTCCGAATAGCTTCGCAGGAAAAGGCGAGCTCTCATGTTACGAATCGAATACATCACGGCTCGAAGACGAAAACGATTGGGGTCGGCCGCAGGCGCACTACCAGGTTTCGCATCCCATGACGACGCGTCGCGGCCGACCATCGTTCGTGATTTCGACCATCCTCTGTTGGAGTTGATTCGTCTGCTGCACGAAGCGGCTGAGATCGAACATTCGCTGATGGTTCAGTATCTCTACGCGGCGTTGTCGGCCAATCCGATCTACCCGAATCTTCGTGGAACTCCCTTCTCCAGGTCGGATAGCCTGCTGCGGATCGCAATCGAAGAGATGGAACATCTTCGGGCGGTGCTGAAGTGTCTCGCCACCCTTGGCGGATCTGCTGACATGGCTCGGCAGGACCTTCCGGTGGAAATGGACATCTATCCGTTTCCCATGAACCTTGAACCGCTGACCCGGTATTCGGCCGCCAAGTACGCCTACACCGAGGCTCCGAAACGAGAAGTCGATCCGGCCACGTCAAACAACCCCGAATTCGCTCGACAGGTGATCGCGGAACTTGGTAGCTGCCGTCCGAACCATATCGGCAGCGTCTATGGCACGATCATCGTTTTGATCGACGAGGTATCGGGCCGCTTTGCAGTGCGGGATCTCTCCGGGCACAGGCAAGCCATGGTGCAAATACGCGATGAGGGAGAGCAGGATCACTTTCGATTCTTTCGCGACCTCTTCCTGGGAACGCACCCGGTGTTTGAGCATCGGACGAACGTGTGGACCGGTGGACCGGGTGATCCCGAATACCCGTCGATGCGTTTTCCGACAAATCCAACCGCCTACCGTGGCCACAAGAATCAGATTCCTTCCGAATCGATACGCGAGCTCGCCTGGTTGGGGAATCTGCAGTATTGGTCGCTCTGCATGCTGCTGAGTCTTGGTTACGCAGGGCCGTCGGACGGCGCCCTTTTCTCACCGCGCGACATGATCGGCCGGGCGGTAGCTCACATGGTCCAGGTTCTCTGGCCGCTTGGCGAATTGCTGGCCGACCATCACGGAGTCGGTTTGACGTTCGATCGTCTTTCGCTTGGATATCGCGCCGGCAAGAATGATCGGTCTTCGATTCGTATTTTGCGGCACCTGCTTGGCGAATCGATCGAGTTGATTCGCCGCCGGCAGGCGGATTTGCCGTTTGGCGATGCGATCGATTTGGGAACGTTGGCTAGCTTGCCCGGCGGGAACGAGGAGGATCCCGATGACGGCGCATCATTGCCGCCCAGTCCCGCTCCTGAGGATGATGCTGAGACAAAAATGCTGGAATTGATTTCGTCCAAGGCGATTCCCGGCAGCATCTTTCATGGCGCAATCGATGCCGAGGGAAAACCGTTACAAGCTCGATTCGCAGACAGAGAGTTTCGGCACATCCTGGACTTCCTGCGAAATGGCAAATCGGTTCGTCCTCCCACTTCCGGTCAACCGCTGATCGTACCCGGCAAACCGGAAGAGAGCGCACTGCTGGTGCAGATCACCCAAGGAGTGATGATGGGAAGATTTTCCGAGGATGAAGTCGCCGTCGTGCGCCGCTGGATCGAAAGCTTGGGGAACTCTTGAGTAGCCCCTTGCAACAAGGTTAGGCGACGATTCCCTGGCGTACGTCGGTGTCCAACGAATCGGCGGCGATCCAACCGCTCATCAATACCATCGGCATGCCGGGACCGGGATGGGCTGCGCCGCCGGCCAGATACAATCCTCGCAGGTCCTTGCGGCGGTTGGCCGGTTTAAAAGCCCCCAGAAACTTTCCGTGGCTGGCCAATCCGTAGATCGCTCCATTGAGAACTCGATAGCGGTTGTGGATGCCTTCGGGAGTCAGCGCCGATTCGTGGCGAATCGAATCACGAAGTCCCGACATGCCGGCTGTCGATTCCAGCTTGTCCAAAATCACTTCGCGGTATTGCGGCAACATCTCCTTCCAGTCGTGCTCGGAGCGCAGGTAGGGCGTATGGACCAGCACATACAGCGCTTCGCCACCATCAGGAGCAACTTGCGGTTCGCTGACCGCCGGCGCGCAGACATAAGCGGTCGGATCGGGCGCCGGCTGGCCGCGGTGATAGATGTAGTCGAATTCTTCAACCGGATCCCGCGAAAAAACAAAATTGTGGTGAAGGAGCTGTTCAAAACGACGATCGAGCCCCAGGTACAAAACAACACCACTGCAAGCGGGTTCGAAGGCGTTTTTCTTTTCAAAGCGAACCGACTGAGGCGCGTCGCCAAGCAATTCGCGGTAAGTGCGAACCGCGTCACAATTGCTGACCACCGCGTCACACTCAATCGTTTCCGAAGCAGCCGTGGCCACACCCACCACGCGGTTTTCCGAGGTGACGATCTTGAGCACATCGGTTGCGGTCTTGATCTGCACCCCCAACTCTTCGGCCAATCGAGCCAGCGCTTCGGGAACGGCGCGAGTGCCTCCCATCGGATACCAGATCCCTTCGTCGGTTTGCATGTGAGCGATACCGCACAACACCGCCGGCGACGCGTAAGGGGACGAACCGACGTACTGGGTGAAATGATCCATCATTTGAGCAACCCGGTGATCGGGCACGTGCGACCGAACCACCGACGCAACGCTGCGGCCCATTCGCAGTGACAGCACATCCTTCAGCACAGCGGCCGAAAAGGTTCCGCCAACGTCCATCGTGTCGGACAGTCCGCCGATGCTGCGCCAAAAGAAAAACCGATCCGATACGTCATGCAGACGCTTGCTGATGTCAAGGAAGCGGCGATAGCCATCGCCATTGCGAGTCGTTCCGGTGAATTGGTCGATGTTGCGGCGCATCGTCTGCGTGTCGGCGACAAGGTCCAGCACGTTCGCTTCTGCCAAATCAGCCGGGTTCTTTTCAAAAAAACATCGCCACTGCGGATCAAGCGGGATCAGTTCCAAATAGTCTTCCAGTCGCCGGTCGGCTTCCGCAAAGACTCGTTTCAATACGCTGGGCAGCGTCAAAATGGTCGGTCCCATGTCAAACCGAAATCCATCGGCATGATGAACCGCCGCCTTGCCGCCAACCCAATCGTTTTTGTCCAACAACGTGACTTGGTACCCTCGGGCGGCAAGCACGCAGGCTGACGACAGGCCGGCAAGTCCGCCACCGACCACCACGACGCGAAAAGAACCGGTGTCATCCTTTATCATGTTCAGCTACTTTCTCATTGGTCCGCCTGGCCGGATTTGTTTTGCCGCGGGCAGTTTTGACCGCTCCGAGCAGATGTCGCAAGCCCGCCCAACGCTTGGCCAACGTTTCGCCATGAAGTAGTTGTAGCGCGCCGATCAAGGTCTGATGGTCCGATTCCCTTCTGTCGACCAGGTGAGGCGCGAATTTTCCCCGCCGCCGGCTGACCACTTTCGGCACGGTCATCGCCAGCAAACCTTCGTCACCTCGCGTCACGCCAAACCCGCTGTGGTGTCTGCCGCCAAACGGCAAACGCGGATCGGCCGTCGGCACCAGCAGATCGTTCACGGCGACCGAACCAACCGACAGCCGTGAAGCGATCTCGCGAGCTTCCGCGTCCTTTCCAAATACCGACGCAGCCAGGCGGTAGGGACACCCGTTCACGATATCCACCGCCTCATCGATCGCGAAGACTCGGATGACCGACGTGATGGGGGCAAAGAGGTCGGCAGCGGCAATCGAGTGATCGGGGGCGACCTGATCCAACAGGATCGGGCGAACCGTCCCCTGGTTGCGAAGTGAAGATGCATCGACATGTCCCAAGCAATCGACGGCTCCTTCGTCGATCGCCTTTTCCACCGCAGCGGCCACCGATTCTCTGGCAGCCGGATGCACGATCGCCGGCTTTGCATCTTCCAAGCGTTTTCGCAGCGTATCGATCAATCGGTCGGCATCACCCTCTTGGACAATCAACCGACGAGGACTGATGCAGGTGGCTCCGCTGTTAAAATTCAATCCGAAATCAATCGCGTGAGCCGTGCGGTCAATATCAGCACTGGGCATCACCACCACGGCATCACAACCACTCAGTTCCATGATCGTGGGAGTCAGTGATTTTGCGGCTTGGGCCAGCACCTTGCGGCCCGTGGCTGCGGCGCCGGTCAGTACGATCAGGTCCACCCCTGAATCGATCGCAGCCACTGCCGCATCGGTCGACGAACCAAGCAGCCGCAAGCTGGGGGCAGGAACGCCCGCAAGATGAAAACAGGAAACCAGTTCTTCACTGACCGACTCGCAACCGGCAGCCGGTTTCAGCCACACATCGTTGCCGGCGGCAAGGGCCTGAGCAATTTGAGCACCGCTCAGCAACAGCGGGTAGTTCCAAGTTCCCAAAATCAAGACCGTGCCGTGCGGAACCCGCCGAACCGTGCTCTGTACACCCCATAACCACGCCGGTCGGCCCCACAGGCCGCAGCGCCGAGGATGCAAAAGTTTGGGGCCGCGACGACCGATATGCCGCAGCGCGCTGCAAAGCGGCAACAACTCCGAAGCAATCGTTTCAACGCTATCGGTTCGTTGATCGCTGGCGCACAGCTCGGTCAGCCGCTGGGCGGCGTCCACAATTCGCGGCGCGGCCGAAGCAACAACCTGGCAACGATATCGAACCGGTTGCTGTGACCAGGCTTTCGACGCTGCGGTGACCTTTTCGTTCACAAACTAGCTCTCCACCCCGAATCTTTCCTTCCTTGGCCCGGTCAAGACGATCATCTCCCGCATCGTATCAGACGTTTTGACCGCTGCATCGCCGGGCCTTCCTTTTTGCCGATGTCCGATTTTGTCGTCATATCCGCAACCACACCTCCAGAACCTGCAAGTCCTACCCCTGAGGAGTAAAATTGGCGGGCTAGGTCAACGGCCAGCAGATAAATACAATACGCGACCGATCAAGGGACATCGTCTAAACTATGGATCAGGGGATGTCAGCAGCCCACCCCGCCTTGAACGGACATTTTTTCCTTCCCTCCTAATATTCTTGAGCAATCGTCGGTGTCGGACGAGTGGAAACCTGGTGTCGTCTTCTCGGAACTGAGCGACATCGGTATGCGCCGCGCCAACAACCAGGACTCGATGGCCTCCTTGCCGGCCAAGAATGCGGACCGGTTCCATCAACGCGGACATCTCTTTGTGGTTGCCGACGGCATGGGAGCACACGCTGCCGGTGAACTCGCCAGCCGAATGGCGACCGAGATCATCGCGATGCACTATTTCCGCTCGGTCTCCAGCGATGCCGTCGACGCGCTTCGCGCGGCCGTGCTGGAAAGCAACGCGGAAATCCATCGCAGGGGACAGCAGAACCCCGAATTTCATAACATGGGAACCACCGCCAGTTCGCTGGCTCTGCTTCCTAGCGGTGCAGTCGTCGCTCACGTCGGTGATTCGCGGATCTACCGATTGCGAAAGGGGACACTGGAACAACTGACGTTTGACCATTCCCTGGTTTGGGAAATGGAAGCAAGCGGCCAGGTTCATCCCGAAAGCGCGCTGAGCCAATCCATTCCGAAAAACGTCATCACCAGGTCGCTTGGTCCCAATGCGGAAGTAGAAGTCGATGTCGAAGGCCCCTTTCCGGTAGAAAAGGGGGATCGCTTTCTGCTGTGCAGCGACGGTTTGACCGGACTGGTGGAAGATGCCGAGATCGGAACTCTGATGGACTGTTTGCCCGAAGATCTGGCGACCAGGGTGTTGGTCGATCTTGCCAACCTGCGCGGCGGCCCCGACAACACCACCGTGATCATCGTTCGAGTGGAAAAGGAGCCGGCCAAACCGAAGGGCAAATCAAGTCTTCGCAAAAAATCGGGCGAGGAGAAATCGCCTGTCTCTTCTTACTTGATTGCTACCGCGATCTTCTGTTTCCTGGTCGCCGCTGCTTTCGGTTTCTTCTCCGAATTTGGCCCGATGATCGTTGCCATCCTGTTGGGATTGATCGCGTCTGCCATCGGAGTCGTTCAGCAGATCAACCAACAAAAAGATGCCGAGAAGCGAGCGCTGCCGAAAGTCTCCGGCGGGAACGGACCCTACCGCCGCTACAACGCGACGGCGACCGGAGAACTGTACAAACGCCTCGGAGCTACCGTCGGGGCGCTGCGCGATGCCGCGTCGGAAAAGAATTGGATGATGGATTGGAAAAAGATCGACAAGTTCCAAGAAAAAGGCGCCGCCGCACTCAAGCAGCGAGATGCCAAGCAGGCGATTCGCTATCAGGCCGAAGCGATCATCGAAACGATGAACCAATTGCGCGAGCAGAACAATCGCGCCGCCAACGAAACGGCCATCGACTATTGACCAGGACGGCTTCTCGCCAGCCGACTTGTCCCAAGTCGGCGATCCTGAAATTCACGTGAAAACAGGCGTGAAACACACTCGTGCTTTCTCTCTACCGTCGGCGGTGGCCGGTTTGCTACAGAACCGGCCAGTTTTTCGCGTTCTCGTCGCACTGCCTGCCACAACTTCATGCCCACTCGCCTGACTCGTTACATCCTGATCGAGATCCTGAAGATCTTTGTCGTCGCCCTGATCGCGCTCACGCTGCTGATCTTGATGATTGGAATTGGCCGCGAGCTGCTGCGCCAAGGACTGGGTCCGGTTGCGGTGATCCAACTGCTTCCCTACGTGTTGCCGATTTCGTTGCAGTTCGCTTTTCCCGCCACGGCGCTCTTTTCCGTCTGCTGCGTTTACGGGCGAATGGCAGCCGATGGGGAAGTGGCCACCGTCAAAGCGTCCGGCGTCTCGCCACTAAAACTGTTGCAGCCGGCATTCATTTTCGCCGCCTTGCTAAGCCCGGCGGCGGTCTGTGTGTCGGACCTGGCCGTTTCCTGGGGACGTCCTGGCGTGAACCGTGTTGTGTTGATGTCGATCGAGGATATCGCTTACCGCTGGCTGCAAGGCGAACATTCCTACACTTCCGATCACGGTTTTTCGATCCATGTCAGCGAGGTGGTCGGGCGACGTTTGATCAGTCCCGTGGTGGCCATCCACAACGGTGGCAAGAACGGCCCGATCAAGTTGTCGGCGAAAGAAGGCCAGCTGCGGTTTGATGCGGAAACCGAAACACTGTTGCTGAAAGTCGTCGACAGCAAAGTGGAGGTAGGCCACTTGCTGCACAGCACTTGGCCCGGCAAAGCGGAATTCCCGATCCCACTGTCGGGCGCGATCACCAATCGGGACGTTCAATTCAAGAGCCCCAGTGAGTTGCCGCTGCGTTTGATCAGCGGCGAACGACTTCGCCAAGACAGCCGCACCCACGCCGCGGTGGGGCAGATCGCAGCGCACACCGGTTTTTCGATTCTGGCCTCTCGCACCGAAGACATTGCCGGACCGAAAGGGCAGGCCATCGAACTGCACTTGAAACAGAGCAAAAAGCGGTTGAATCGACTCCACACGGAACCGTGGCGGCGGTGGGCGGAAGGATTCAGCTGTTTCTTTTTTGTGTTGGTGGGCGCGCCGTTGGCGATGATCGCCAAGACAAGCGACTATTGGACGACGTTTGGGCTCTGCTTTCTGCCAACCTTGGTGCTCTACTACCCGTTGTTCATGTTTGGATTGGAACAAGCCAAGGATGGATGGGTGCCACCCTACGGTGTTTGGTTGGGCAATTCGATTCTGGCGATGATCGGGATCGCGCTGATTGCCCGCGTACGCCGGTATTAGCGATTCCAAGCACCGGACACGTTGCGGCAAAAAATGGGCATTGCCGTCCCAACCAGAATGGCGGCGCCACTTCCGCAATCGAATCGTTTCCACCAGGGCTTGAAATCCCCTACAGACAACTAAACTAACCGGAAAAAGGCCAGCGGCGCTCTGCCGATCCGCCCCACATCCGCATGGCGTGCCCTCCCTGCGCGGGCCCTTTTCCCAGGTGGAACCCCTTTTCAAACATCCAACCAACACCACTTTTCGTTTGCCAAGGAAGAACCTTCTTGGCGGGAGCATTTGATGGGATCGATTCACAGTGACGCGTTTTTGTCGGGCGTTCAGCAACGGGAATGCACCATCGGTGTGATCGGGCTGGGCTACGTCGGCTTGCCCCTGATCGACGCTTTCACTAACGCCGGTTTTCGCTGCTTGGGATTTGACGTCGACAGCCGCAAGGTCGAATCGCTCCGGCAGGGAAAGAGCTACATCAAGCACATCGAAGACGCCAAGATCGCCGCCTGGTCCGAAAAGGGACTGTTCGATGCGACCGACGACATGAAGCGGCTTCGCGAGCCCGATGCGTTGTTGATCTGCGTCCCCACACCGCTGGATGATGCTCGCGATCCCGACTTGAAGTACGTCGTCGGCACTTGCGAAAAAATTGGCGAGGTGATTCGCGAGGGCCAGTTGGTCGTGTTGGAAAGCACGACTTATCCGACCACCACTCGCGACGTGATGATCCCGATCTTGCAGCAACGAGGCTTGACCGCCGGTGTCGATTTCTTTGTCGCTTACAGCCCCGAACGAGAAGATCCCGGCAACCCCGATTTTTCTGCCGCCGGTATTCCCAAAGTGGTCGGCGCGATCAACGAGGATAGCCTGAAGTGCGCTAGCGCCCTGTACGAATCGGCGGTCGCCGGAGTGGTTCCGGTCAGCAACTGCGAAGTCGCCGAAGCCTGCAAGGTGCTGGAAAATATCTATCGAGCGGTCAATATCGCCCTGGTCAACGAACTGAAGACCCTATTCGATTCGATGGACATCGACGTGTGGGAGGTGATCAACGCGGCGAAAACAAAGCCGTTCGGTTTCCAAGCGTTTTATCCGGGCCCCGGCCTGGGCGGCCATTGCATTCCGATCGATCCCTTCTACCTTTCGTGGCTGGCTCGCAAACAAGGACTCAACGCCCGCTTCATCGAACTTGCCGGTGAAGTCAATCGCGCCATGCCGGGCTACGTCGTCAGCCGCACCGCACAGTTTCTCAATGAGGTCGCCAAACCGATTCGCGGCAGCAAGATCTGCATGCTGGGAGTCGCCTACAAGAAGGACGTCGACGATCCCCGCGAAAGCCCGTCGTTCGAGTTGATGGAACTGCTCTTAGAACTCGGCGCACAACTGACCTACAGCGATCCTCACGTGCCGCTCTTGCCGAAGATGCGACACTACGATTTGCCTGCCATGGAAAGCCACGAATTGACGCCACAGTTTCTGGCATCACAAGACGCAGTCCTGATCGCAACCGACCATACCGCGTTTGACTACGACACGATCTGCCGTCACGCTCCCATGGTGATCGACACGCGGAACGCAACATCCGGCGTGACGGAGCATCGAGAAAAGATTCGAAAAACGTGAACATCTCACGCAGCGAATCGCCTGCTTTCACTCGCTGTAGAGTGGACGGGCACTGCAGGGAAACCTAAAATGTTTCTTAGAACGAAAGGCATACCCAATGGTGCAAATAGTAGCAGACGAGCAGCTTCTAAGAGAGCTTGAAAAGGTCGAAGGAATCATCGAACTGGTGGACGCCAGTGGCAATTGTGTGGGAATCATCACACGTCCACCAAGTGCAGACGATGTTCGCATTGTGAAGGAACGGCTTCAAAGCAACGGTCCGCGTTACACCACAAAACAGGTTCTATCGCACCTGAAGTCACTGGAAGATGCATGAAATTCGATGTGGTTTGGGAAGACAACGCGAGAAGCGAAGTTGCGGCGAAATGGGTCAACAGTAGAGACAAAGTGGCGATCATCGATGCAATTGCCGAATTCGATAAAGCATTGGGCACGGACCCTATCGGCAGTGGACGACCACTGAGCGAAGGTTTGTATTTCATCGATCGGCTACCGTTGCGTGCGATCTATTCGGTAGACGAAGCTGGTCTAAGGGTAGAAATTGGCCGTATACGTCGAATTCAGTAGCGCCTCACCCGTTTCCTTCCTCGTTAACCGCTGTGACGTGACGGAACATCGAGAAAAGATCCGGAAAACGTGAGTATTTCACGCCCGCTGCGTGTGCTGGCTGTCGAGCCGTTTGACGGTGGCAGTCATCGAAGTTTTCTTCGTGCCGTGATGCGGCACAGCCGCCATCAATGGGTGCTTGTCTCTGGCAAGCCGGTGCATTGGAAATGGCGAAGCCGATCGGCGCCGCTTGAACTGGCCCTGGCTGCACGTGACGTCATCGATGATGGCCCGGTTGATCTGGTTTTCTGCAGCAGCATGCTGGACCTGCCCGCTTGGCGAGGAATGTTGCGAGGATCCCGCGTCGTCGATGTGCCAGCCGTTGTCTATTTCCACGAGAGCCAGTGGACTTACCCGATCTCGCCGGCGGCGCGAACCGATCATCACTTCGGCTACACCAACTTGCTGACTGCCATCGCCGCGGATGAATGTTGGTTCAACTCGGACTTTCACCGAGATGAATTCTTGACGGCAAGCGAAGCATTCATCCAAAGAATGCCCGATGCTCGCAAGGTCCACGACTTCTCCCTGCTGGCGGAAAAAAGCCATCTGCTTCCTCCCGGTTTCGATCCTCCCGATCCGCTTCCCGAAGGTGGCGACGATGCTGGCGGCGAAATTCGTATCGGCTGGGTTTCTCGTTGGGAACATGATAAGTGTCCCGATCGATTGCTGGAAATCATCGACCACTTGGAAGAAATGAACCTTCCCTATCGGCTGATTCTCCTTGGCGCCAGACCGCCGCAACCGCCCGCGGCACTTCAGCAGCTGCGCGACCGCTACCAGCATCGAATTCAACACGATGGATTCGCCGAATCGGTCAGAGACTATTGGCGGCTGCTACGGTCCATGGATGTCGTGGTGTCGACTGCTGACCACGAATTCTTTGGCATTGCAATCTGTGAAGCCATTTGGGCCGGCGCCACACCGATTTTGCCGCGACGACTGAGCTACCCGGAACTGGTCGACCCACGGTCACTTTACGATACCTTGGAAGACGCGGTCGCGATGATCGCCAGCATGCGGGACACCGATCGCCGACAAGAACTTCAAACGGCCAATCGCTGCCTGATGGAAAAGTTGCAAATGAAATACTTGATCCAACGTTACGATCAACGATTGGAAGACCTGTCGGCGATTTCTCCGAAATCGCAGTGATGATCCTTCCAGCAAAACGGACAGGCAGCCCTGGTTCCTATTCGTACTCCTACTCGTACTCCTACTCGTACTCCTACTCACGGCACTTTGCGACGAGTACGAGTACGAGTACGAGTACGAGTACGAACAATCGGAATGGCCGCTACCACGGAATGCTGTTCCAAATCTAGCCGATGATCACAGCCAACCCCCTTCACCACGCATGAATACACCACAAGTTCACGACGTTGGCATGCCAATTTATCCCGGCATGTGGTGCTATCGTTCGGGCTGGGAAAACAATATCTCGGCGATTGCCCAGACCAAGGCTGGCGACCCAAGCACGGTGTACCGCTTTGACCTCTGCTCTCATACGGGAACTTATCTGGAAACGAGCCAACATAAGCTGGACAATGAGATTCAGCTGCGTGATTTTGAAACCACCGACTACGTAAGACCTTGCAAAGTCGTCACCCTTGCCGAGAAAAACCCGGGGGAAGAAATTTCGCTGCCAGAAGTCGAACTTGCCCTTTCCAAAAGTGGATTGACCGTCGAGCCGTCCGACACAATCGTGATCGCGACCGGCTGGGGAAAAAACCATCGCCAACCCAACTACCTGAGCGACTGCCCCTATTTTGCGGAAGAGTTGGTGCAGTGGCTTTGCCGGCAGCAAGTTCATCTTCTTGGTGTCGACATCCCAGCCATTGACAACCTGCGAGCCCCCTACGGTGCGGTACCGCGACTATTCGAGTCGAATCCCCGGATGCTCCTGCTTGCTCCCCTGGTAATCGATCTTCAGCAAGTCGAAAGCGGTCGGTACCTGCTGGTAGCCGCACCGCTGAAGATCGAAGCCGTCTCCGCATCGCTCTGCCGGCCACTGCTGATCCCAGCCGAATAATCGAATTTGACATCCAACGAACTGACGCTCAGGCGGGTACAGGCACGCTGATCGGATTGTTTGTTCATCGGCTGGTCCTGTGTCAGTCGGACCTCCTTCTTTCGCACCGAAGGTGCAGCCGTTTGCTTAGCCCAGCGCCGAGGTTTTGCGAGTCTTACGAGCAATACCGCTGCCCTGGGTCCACCTGCGGGGAGATGAGAAACGGTCGCTGACCCAGGGCAGCGTCAACGTTCGTAAAACTCACGTTGCCTCGCCCTGGGCTAAACAAAGTGCTGGGCCTCTGGCCCGATGAACAAATCCTGGTCGCTTCACCGATTTCCGTGCTCGGAAAGTTTCATCCGATTAGCGTGCCCGCCGAATGCCTTCTGTTCCTACTCGTGGTACTCACCACAAAATGCCACGAGGAGCACGAGTACGAACGGGATTCCCGGAAAAGCCACTTTCGGCGATTCACGACGTGGCCGAAACTCTTGGCGAGTTTCGCTACCCTGAAACGGAACAGCCTGCGACGGCTGCTGCCCGCCGGTTCATGGTTTGGGATTCAGGTTGATTTCCAGGTTGGTGTTTCCCGAGGTCACCTGGCCCCACCAGTCTCCTTCGCGGCTTGCGACTTGGATGTGAAAATTCCGTTGTCCAAGCCCGTCAAACAGGAAGCGTCCCTTGGCGTCGGTCGTGGTTCGTTCCACACCAAGATCTAAAATCTCCACCACCGCACCGCCGACGAATTTCCCCAGCGAATCGCGCACTTGCCCGCCGACTTGCAGGGTGGCGGTGGAAAGCTGGATCGTCGGCACTTCGTTTTCACCGGGCGAAGTCAACTCGATACGCTCGGACCACTGGCCAGCAAAACCCACCTTCTTCACGTAGACCGCCAACCGACCGCCAACGGGTTGATTGGGAATCGAAAAACGACCGTCCGCTCCGGTGGTCGGCAACTTGACCTTTGATTGGTAGTAATTCCAGTCCTCGAAGTTGTCGTTCTCGGTCAACTGCAAAGAAGCTCCGACTCGTACACCTTCCAGCGGATTGCCGTCTTGGTCAATCACCATTCCGGTAACCGTTGCGGGTGGGGAAGGTTCCAATTCGATCGTCACCGGCGGCGGATTGTCTCGCATCGCAAAGGGTTCCGAGACGGCGAACCGGTAATCTTTGGCCCAGACGCAAACGACGAGTTTCTTGTTGGGGAACCGTTCCCGCTGGTCGGTGAAATCCCATTGCTCAAAATTTCCTCGGCGATCGGGCATCCCAACCAGGTAGTCGCCCCCTTCAAAACATCCGAAGTAGCGCGCCCACTGGACCGCTTCACCATCCCCTGTCACCAGCTTGATGTCGACTGTCGACACGTCGCGCTGCCGGGGAGTTTGGGATTGGATCCGCAGATCGTGGTCCAATCTGCCGGCCATCACGTTTCGGCGTTTGGGACGGAGCTGCTTGTAGGCAATCATGACGGCCTGCCTGCCGTTGGGCACCTTCTGCAACAGGAATTCTCCTGAATCGTCAGTCACGTCGTGGATGTCCGGGTAACCGCTGAGCGAAACCTTTGCGCCTGCCAACGGGATGCCGTTGTAGTTGCGAACTCGTCCACCCAACTTCTTGTCGGGCGGACCGAGAACCAGCTCGGCCAATTCGACCGCCGGTCCGTCGACCACATCCAACCAAGGCGAATCTGCACCGCCTGTTCCTTCCTTATCCAGCCGCACTTGCACTCGGTCGCCGACGCGAATGTGATCCACCAAAAAATTCCCCTCCTGGTCACTTTGATATTCGACGCCAAAGGGAAACTGCATTTCCTGAAAAATGTCTCGCCGTAGGCGAACCCGCGCCCCGGCAATCGGCGTTCCCTGGCGATCGACCACGCGGCCGCGAATGGGCACGAACTTTTCCGGCGTTAGCGGAATCGTGACCACCGGGTTCTTGTCACTCGTCGATATCGGCTCGCTCCTTGCCGACAGATATCCTGTGGCATCGATGGAGAAGAAAAAGGGTCCCGGCGAAGGATTGTTGAACTCCATCTCGATCTCCTCGCCACTTTTGACCGACCACATGTTGGTTCGTTGACTTCGGACGCTAACGGTTCGAACCAACACGTGGTTGACGCTTTTTCCGGCCGGTGGTTGCAGCTGGATTTTGACCTTGTAGGTTTCTCTCGGCGGCGGGTGGTACGTCACCGCGTCAGACGATTCGTTCACCGTCGCTACCGATTCGCCAACGCCTCCCGTTTTCGGACCGGCTTTCAGAGTCAGCGGTCCGACCGCTTCGCCTGCCACTTTCATCACCCGTTTCCCATCGGGAACGTGCTGACGTTCCCCTTCGGCAACGTAAAACAGACTCAAGCCTTCCGGAACAAAGAACGCGAACGATCCGTCCTCTTTCGTTTGCTGCATCAACGCGGCTGCTCCCGATTCGGGCCGCGCCGATCCGTAGTGCCCAACGTGAATCCCAGACAACGGTTTTCCATTCTCCGCGTCGACCACCTTGCCAAAAACTCGCGTTCCTTTTTCAACCTGAAAATTGGCCTCCGTTGCGGCGCCGACTTTGACATGCACACCTTCCACCGCCGGAGCATTGAGTTCCCGTTTGTCGCTTCGGCTCACGTACAACACATTGAATCGGCCGGCGGGCAAGCCTCCGATCACGTACCGACCGTCCTGGTCACTTGTCGCCGTGCCCCACGAGGCGCTCGGTTCGGAAAGGGTCTGGCTATTCCACGCCTGAGCCCCAACACGATGTCCGGCAAGCGGGCCGCCATCAGCGCCCACCAGTCGACCTTCGATACGACCAGCCGGTGACAATTCGATATCGCCAAGTGGCATCTGTTCACCACGCCCGTAAAGTTGTCGGGCGATCCAATCACGGTGTTCGACGCGAATCGCGAATTGGGTGCTCTTGGGTAGGTCGAACCAGAAACGACCGCCGCCATCGCTGACACCTTCGCCAAGCGTCGTCGCCTCTCCCAGCACCCAAGCTCGAACATTGCCGTTGTCACTTGCGGCGATCGATACCACTTTGGCGCGAACACCGGCAAGCGGACGTCCCTGCTTGTCAACGAATCTGCCGACGAATCGATGGTCCTTCTTTCGCAAAGTGAGCACCGGTCCGTCTTTTCCGTCAGCTTTTGGCGATCGATCATCCGACAAACGTTCCAAATCCAACCAGCCGAAACCCGCTGCCGCGTCGTCGGTTCCCAACACAACACGTTTGGCACCGCCGGGTGCTTTCGGCAACCACGTTGCCGGGACACGAATTTTCCCCTGCAAATCGGTCGTGAATTTTTCTGTCCAAAGTTCTGATTCGACGATCGCAGAGATCTCCACACCGTCCAGTGGGCGGCCGTCCGGATCGACCACGCTCACCAAAACCTTTCCTGCCGGCTGCGATGATTCCACCTCCACCGCGTCTTGCGCGGGAGCCGGAGCAAGCATCGGCGTCCAGCTCAGAAACAAACATCCAAAGACAACCAGCGCCGATTGAAGGGCTCGCGACAGCGGCCGATGATTCGCCTGCTGCATGATCTTGCTCAGCCGGTTTTCGATCTCGGCCAACCAACCGATGCCTGTCCCGCCCGGTACTGCGGGGACCGAGATCTGCCCGATCGTTTTGACGATTGCTTCGGCATAAGCTCGCTTGGATTCGGGCAGCGTCCCCACGACAATCTGATCGCAACACTCTTCTTCGCTCTGACGCAATTCACGTCGAACCAGCCACAAGATCGGGTTCCACCAGTAGATTCCGGTGACAACAAACTCAAGCAATCGCACCCAATGATCACGACGCCGAAAATGCGCAAGCTCATGCAACAGCAGCGATTGGCGCTGCGGTGCATCCAACGTCTGCCAAAGATCGTGCGGCAAGATGATTCGCGCTCGGCCAAACAGCGACCAAAGCATCGGCGACGCGTTGCCGTCAACGAATCGGACGCTGGGAATCTTTTCTGGATGCAAACCAAGTCGATTTGCCAGATGTTGTGCCGCCGAAATGACTTCCGAATCCGCCGCACAGCAGTCTCGTATCCAGCGGCGGAACCGAACAATGCGTCTCACCGATACCAGCAGCCACAACATCGATCCGACCACCCAAATCAACATCGCGATCCGTAAACCGTCGACACTCCATGTCGGCTTCGACCGCGTCATGGTGGCAAGCGGAACGTCGGGCGCCGTCGCCACTGCCTGCTGCGCATCTGCAACTGGCGGAATCGTTCGGCCGGGCGTCGTCTCGACCACCGTTGCTGTTTCGAAGGCTGGCTGCGAAACGACGCTCGGCGCAGTATTTTGAACCTCCTGCTGAGCCGTGGTTGGCGGCTGCGGTTCCCCCGGCAACACCTTGATGTCAGGCGTCAAAATCGGAGGGGTTACCAGCTTCAACAACATCAACACACACGCTGCGTGAATCAGTTGAGGACGAGCAGAAAACCGTCGCGCCAAAACCACCGCCACCAATGCCAGGGCGACGACGAACGTGTTTGCCAATGCTGTGGTAACAAGGTCATTCATGATCGGCCTCCACGTTGTTTGCCGCGGCTCGATTCGTTTTTGGCGAGATCGTCAATGAGAGACATCAACGTTTGCTGCTGCTTTTTGCTCAAATGACGGTGCCGGGCAAGTTGCGTCAGCAGCGGTGTCAGCGTGCCGTCACAGAGCGATTCGGAGACCTCTTGCAGCCTCCTGCCGACCAGTTCATCCCGGTCGATTGTCGCCTCATAGACAAAGGCAATCCCTTCGGGCTCGCGGCGCACCAACCCTTTCGCCTCCAACCGCTCCAACAGTTTTTTGACGGTGGCGTAGTAACTGTCGGCGTCTCCCGGTGAAAGGGCTTCGGCGATTTGCCGTATCGTCAGCGGCCACTTTTGCCAAAGGGCCCTCAGCACGTTCAATTCCGCGCCGGTCACGTCGCGAGGAGCTCCAGCCATAATCGCCTCCCTTAAAATTCGATCTCGACCCAAGATAGGACATGATGTCTCAGGCCATACTAGGACATCGCGTCCTAGGAGTCAAGCCGGCGATCGATTTTCGCGAAGTGGGCTTGTCGGTTTGACTGTGCAAAGCCCAAATCAGCGCCGGCCGGGAACTGTCCCAACGAAGATCTTGCCAGCCTTGTAGGCTGCGGTGGCGGATGCAGATTCGGCCTCGAACCGTTTGGGAGCGGTCTTTGCCAGATGCTTCTCGCCGATCGTTTGATACTTCACCGCGCGGTCAAAGTCACCCAGCGCCGCGTTGACCGCTGCCAGCGCGCGATAATCCCAATAAGTTTTCGGCTGGCTGGTTGCAAAAACCTCACTCACTTCCGATTTGGCGGCGCCAATTTCAGCGGGATTCTCGGCGAACCGAGTCACCCTCAACCAGGCGAGATGACTTTTGGCTTCGTTGAAGTTGGGATCCAACGAAATTGCTTTCCGCAAATTCTCTTTCGCCTCCACAAAATATCCCGTCTCGACCTGCGTCTGCCCCAAGTTGTTCCACAGGTAAGCGTTTTCAAAAACCTCCTCGCCCAACTGAGTCGCTTTGGCAAAATCGTCCATTGCTTCGGAAACTTTTCCGATCGCGTGGTAGATCACTCCACGCCCCACCACTGCCGGCAGATCATTGGCATCGGCCTGGACCGCAACCGAAAAATCTTCCAGGGCGGCGCGATAGTCCCCCAGGTCGTAATGCAAACGTCCTCGCGCGCGGCGTGCAAAAGGATCGAAACGATCGATTGCGATCGCGGAATCCAGATCGGCCTGCGCCTCTTGGATTCGTCCCAAATCGTGCAGCAGCGCGCCGCGATACTTTTTGGGAAAGCTGTGATCGGGATCCAACTTGATGGCCCGCTCCAAGTCGGCGAGCGCATTTTTGTTTTGGCCGACTTGAAAGTAGGCCAATCCGCGGCCCATCAGCGCCGGCGCCGAGTCATTTTCTTTCTCTAAGATCTTGGTGAAGGTCTCAATGGCTTCGGGTTGTTTCATCGTCGTCAATTGCGCATACGCAAGGACCGCCAGATATTCGGTCCGCCCGTTGGACAATTCCACGGCCCGTTTCAAATCGGTGATCGCTTCCTCGCGTTTGTCCAAGGCGGCTCGCACGGCGCCGCGTGCCGCATAGTCTGCCGGGCCGGCACCCGAAGCGAACGCCTTGCTGAAATGCGCTTCCGCTTTGGACAGTTCGATCACATCGGTTTCCGAGATCCATCCCGGCTTGCCCCTACTGACCCACAGCTGCGAATCACGGGCGGCGAGAACTTTCAGCACTTGCCCGGCGGCGATTTCATCGACTTCCTTTTCAGAAGCGATCAGTCTCGCGTCGCGAACGGCGACCACCATGTCGCCCGGCTGGTGGGCAAAAGCGGCTGTGAATAATCCGAGAAGAAGAAAAACAATCGTAAATGTTAGCGTCTTCATCCCATAACCCGTGAAAGACCTATCTTGACGACCCCGGATATGGTGGTATCATTCCCCGCGACCATCAAGGGTGGTCATTCGTTTTGCGTTTTCCTAAAGGAATTGGGTGCACATCATGATCATTCGCAAAGCCGCGTTACTTGCTTCTCTCTTTGCCAGTTACTTGGGAGCCTCCTCGGCCGAGGCCGTTCAGTTTGGCGCACGCGATTGTTGCCCGCCGGCGCCGGTCGCCTGTGCTCCGTGTGATGGCGGATCGGTGGCGACAAGTTCGACCATGGCAAACTATGGGCCTTCCATCGTGGCGTCGACCATCACGATGTCGGCTCCAGTTGCAGACCCCTGCAACCCGTGTGATCCATGTGGCGGCGTGGTGATGTCGAACGTTTCGGTTCCGTATACCACCAACTCCAACGTTTACATCCAACCATCACCACCCAGCGTCGACGTCGATCCAACAACCGACGTGTACAACCGCTTGCAGAGGATCGAGCGGAAAGTGAATGACCTTTGGCAGGGCGTCAAGCCTTAGGTCGAGTTTTGCACTTTTGGAGTGCTCCGACTTGTCGGAGCTTTCCTTTATTTACGCCTTCATCAACAATGCGCTGCCGTCTTTGTTGGGACGGTACAAACAGCAAAAGGCCGAAAGGGTTAACCCTTACGGCCTTTTGTTGTTTTAACAGTCGGCCAGTTTTCCAAACTGGCTCTTCTGCGAAGCGACTTCGGAGAAGTCGCCGACAAAACCTGCTTTCGTGCGAAGCGACTTCGGAGAAGTCGCCGACAGTGCACAAGTCGGCCTACTTCTTTAGTTGGCGACGGACTGCGACGAGGGCAGGCCAGGAAAGCGATTGTCATTGTCGGTCGCGGCGGGAATGCCAACTCCGGCGGCAATGCCCAGCGGAGCCAGCGCGCCGAGTCCGCTGCCGGTTGACCCGCCAGTGGTGAACGGTCCCGACGAAGAAAGCGGCCCGTCGATGACGAATCCATCACCGCCGAATCCTCCGCCCAAGTCGCCGCCTCCCAGACCCGGTGCGGCCGGATCAACAATTTGGGTCAGCTTTTGAGCCAAGCATTCCAGGTCGTATCGCATTTTGGCGATCTCATCTCGCGCGGCCAGGTAGTCGGCTTCGTTTTCAACACCGGCATCCAATTTCGCGTCGATGTCTTCCAAAGCGGCGTCGAGTTTCGCCAACATGTCTTCACACTTGGTGTCACCCGCTTCGATTTCATCTCGAAAGGATTCCACGATGTCGGTAAGGCTGTTCTGAACCTGGGGCGCCTGTTGGGCCGGCACCGCCATGAAAGCAAAAGTGGTCGAGTTGATCCCCACGGCCAGAATCGTTGCCAATGCGGTTTGCGCAATTCGCAGCGTTTTCATCAAACTGTCCCTTCGTTATTGTCGCTGATGGGCCGATGCCCACGGATAGTGCCTCAATCTTGCTTTGCTATGAAATCGTATCGTCCACGCAAAGCGATCAGGCAAGTCTAGATCTTAGATTGTGACAGGCAAACAAAATGGAATCGGAAAAGTTGCCACCTGGTGCATGAACGCAACAGCGAGCATGCGACTTGTGATCGGTACGATCAGAACAAGCGTTGCCACAGGTCGAAAAACAGATTCAAAACCCCTACGACCGGTCCATTCCGCTGTCGAAAATGACGTTTTCGGAAGAGCTCCGTTTGCAAAAGTTTCTTTCATTTCTTGGCAATTTTGAGGCTGCGTCTGGGTGCATGACATGGTTTGCTAGGTTTTGGCACGCCGCTGACGGAATCCTTGGAATCTCGTTCTTCGGCGAATCCAAAATTCGGCCTGATCATGTGTGTCGCTGAGGTCGTCGGCGATCAGTTGAAGTAGCGGTTCAAGGTGCTCGTCTCGCCAGAATTTCTCCGTTCCTTTGATGCGACAGTTGATTTGCTTCTGCGTTGATTCGACCAGCGAACTGGTGATCGGCAGCCCCGCTCGGCGATATTCATGGTATCTCATGCGAGAGGCGTTGTTGCTCAGGTAGGTGATCGCCCGAGCCAGTGATTCGTCCTGGCCACAATCATCGCTTTGGGAGACCAATCGCATCGCGTTGATCACAGCACTGACGTCCCCCGCCCACACCAAGCCGAGCCACTTCAGGTACGTCTCCCAGCCGTCCTCGACCGTCGCCGCGGTCGAGATCGCGGCACAGTACACGTAGCTCAGCGCGTGCATCAAATCGGTGATTGGGGTGTAGTGCGAGAAGTGACGCCCCCAAAGCGACCAGTTCACTTTCAAGCCATCAGCGATACAAGCCTTCGAGGGCGCCTTGTTGAAGCCCCGATGATAAGCTTCCGCCGCCATTGCCTCACCGAGATGATCGTAACCACGCCGAGTCGCCACCACCGTTTTCACTAGCGGTGGTCCACCACTCCAACGTTTGACCTCCTTGTTTTCGCGGTCGTCTGAACTGCACGGTGGATCGTCTGCTTTGGCACCGTGGGGCTGATTCGATGGATTCCCTTCGAGGGTATCACCCTGGCGGACTTCCTGCTCGGACTCTCCTGAAGAGCCATCACAACTAACGTGTTGACGATGGATTTCATTGAGTTTGGGCACCACCCACAACGGATCGGTCAGTTCCGCGGGAATCTCTGGGTGGGGATCATCGACGCTTGGACTCGACAGAAAAGTTTGCAGCACGCCGCACTGAGTTTCTCGCCACCAGCGGTGCTTTTTATCGGTCGGTTTGTCATTGCCCCAGAGTTCATCTCGAATCTGGGTTCGTCCGCCATCGAGTTCCACCACCGCGACACGGCCGGACCACGTGTTGGCCGGGGCTCCGCTGCCTTGGCCGTGCTGCTGGGCGGGAATCGATGCGTCTTGAAACTCTTTGATTCGCTCGCTCTGTTCCTCGATTCGCTCGTTACCAATACGGATTGCCACTCGCTGGCACTGCTTGGTGTCAACGCTTAACTCGGCTAAGTCGCTGAGGTTGTCGCTGGCACGCTGGTAGGAACGCTCGCGAGCCGACGCAGTGGACACTTTCCGCAGCACCGCTGGCGTTTGCAACTGGTCGACATCACAGCCGAGCGTTTTGTACTGAGGGAAAAAAATCGAGACGGCACGTCTCGCATCGATAAACGTCACACTTGAATTTGACATCACCCCGTCTGCTCTGCAGGCAGCGTGCCTGGGGCGGTTTCTCACTCAGCCGTCCGTTACATCGTGGGCAACTGTGCGGTTTCTCGGTGTCCTGGGCCTGCTTGCCCAGAAGCTGCGAAATCACGTCCCGAGTGAGTTGGTCGATCGAGCCAAGCACTTCGTCTTCGAGGGTATCCAGATCGACCTGGCCAAGATCGGCCAGCCGTCCCGATTGGGTGAGTTTGGCAACGACGGCATCAGCCAACTCGTCGAGTGAAACACGCGGATCGGTCGAATCCATGACCTATCTCCTGAGAAAGTCCCATCTAAAACCCCCAGCCTTCCTGGCTGCGACCAAGGGATTGTAAACCTCCTCGGAAATCGAGCCGACCCCAATCCGACTGCGCAAACCATGTCATGCACCCCTGCGTCTTAGCTGGGGCGAATCCCATTGACATCAAATCGACTTTTTCACTAGGAACATCCTCACGGACCATGGGGGTCCGCTTCCGCTCCTGGTGGCCTCACGATGCAGCTCAAGTCGCTGGTAAGATTTCCCGTTGATATTCGACGCGCGCGACGGCAGCTTGATGCACCCAAGGCGCCTCTTGATTCTTTCGATCACCGGCCCATCGTGCTGGACCTGGTGACGCCGCATCTGTTGATCGACGTGGGCAGACATTTCGCGTCGCTCGCCCATGACTCTCGGACAATCGGTTCGCCCTTCTACGTTCGGTGCAGCCCGTTTCTGCTGGCTTGCATCGCCCGAAAAATGCACGGGCGCGAGATGCTTGCCGAGCCGCAGAGTCATTGGATCGGCCGCGACCAGCCACTTCCCGACCAGGCCTTTGTCCTGAGTGATGCGGAGCTGGATTCGTCGCCTGACGGTGTGCAGATGATGATCGGCCGCGACGTGGCCGCGGGGGAACCGGTGATGCCTTACCCGATGCATCCCTGGACGCTGCCCCATTCCAACCATCACTCGTTGCAGGAACATCGCCGGCCTCGTCCGCGACAACTTCTCTTTTTCGCCGGGAACCAGAAACGGAAGTATGGCGACCCGAAGATGCAGCGCCAGTTCGGAGTGCTCAGTCGCTTGCAAGTTCTGGACGTGATCAGGAAACACTTCCCCGAGCGTGTCGTCACTTCGCCGCAGCAGTCGGCAGGTTCACCGGGAGTCGAAGGGTCGACGGGGGCCCATCCGCCCCGATTCGACCGGGCGATTGTGCTGACCGACAGCAGAAGCGTATCCATTCCAGCTTCTGGATGGCTGGGGGTTCTTGCCGGAGCCCAGTTCTTTGTCTGTTGTCCGGGAGCGAGTCAGCCAACTTGTCACAACTTGGTGGAGGCGATGAGCGTCGGAACGATCCCGTTGATTGAGTATTCCGATCGCGTCATTCCGAATTTGGTCGACGGAGTCAACGCAATCACTTTTCGAGGCGAAGCAGGATTGGTCGAAGCGATCCAACGAATCGATTCACTGGAGACGGGGCAGATCGAGGCGATGCGCCGCAACGTCGCGGAGTTCTATGACCAGCACCTCTGCGGTTCGAGTTTTTTGGCCGGATTGCGAGACGGACGGGTCCACTGCCCCAAAGCGCGTGTTTTCATGCCGTTTCATGACCGCAACCTCTTTCCAGAAACGAGTCTTTCCCAGCTGTCGGCAGCAGCATAAAAGACCGGACTCTGGCAGCGTCGGCCCAATCGGAAATCCTCTCCGTACCAGCGGCCAGTTCCGAAAAGCCAGCTCATGTTCTGCCGTCGGACCCGACTGGCAAACCCCGAAATACAAGCTGAAATCGATCATCCTCGATTCCTGAACGGAAAATATGAGGCGACAAAGGACCTGGCCCGCCGGGCGGCTCATTGAGTCTTCTTCGCGTTCGCCTAGAATCAGGGTGGTCCGACTTGTTGCCAAGGGGCTGCTTTTCACGCGTCACTACCGCTTATCATTCCAATTTTGGCCGTCCAGAATCGATGACTCACAAGCCTGCTGATATTCCTCACGGCCATCCCCACACGGTGGCCTCCGTTCCGCACAACATCGACAAGAGCCCCGAGGCGGTGAAGGCTCGTTTGCGGGAAAGCCTGTTGCACAAGAAGGAGGAGTTGGAGGTCGACAAGATCTTTCGCGCGCTGGTCAAGCTGGAAGGTTCCGACTTGCACCTCAAGGTCGGTCAGCCTCCGATGGTTCGCGTCGGCGGCGAACTGAAGGCACTCAACCGGCCCCCGATCGAAAACGAGGAAATGGTCGAGTTGCTGGTGCCGATGATGGACGATCGAAATCTGGTCATTTTCGAAGAAGAAGGCGGCGCCGACTTTTCACACACCTGTGACGTCGACGGCGTCGAGTGGCGTTTTCGCGTCAACATGCTCAAGGCGCTGGGAAGCATCGGCCTGGTCGCGCGGCGGATCAGCAACTGGATCCCAGATTTCAAGGGGCTGTATCTTCCCGATTCGATCGAAGGTCTATGCCACTATTCTCAAGGGATGGTGCTGTTGGCCGGAATCACCGGTTCGGGGAAAAGTACGACGATCGGATCGATGCTGAACTACATCAACGGCATCTATCGAAAACACATCCTGACGCTCGAAGACCCGATCGAATTCATCTACACCCAAGACAAATGCCTGATCAACCAGCGTGAAATCGGCCAGGACGTCAAAGACTTTGAGATCGGGATGAAGCACGCCGTCCGCGAAGACCCCGACATCATGTTGGTGGGGGAACTTCGTGACGAGGAAACGTTCATGACGGCGATTCACGCCGCAGAAACGGGGCACTTGGTATTCGGAACGATTCACGCTTCGAGCTCCGCAACCACCATCGGACGTATTCTCGACCTGTTCCCCGAAGAGATGCACGGCGCGATTCGAGCGGCGATCGCGTTCAATATGAAGGGAATTGTCGCCCAAAAACTGTTGAAGAGCATCAAGCCGGGTGTGTCGCGAGTACCGACGGTGGAAGTGATGACATTCACCCCGATGATCCAAAAGCTGGTGCTGGAGGGTGATGACCACAAGTTGCCCGACGCGATTCGCATTGGTGAAGAGGAAGGCATGCAGGACTTCACCATGAGTTTGAAACAATTGATTGATGATGAACTGATCGACCGCCCCACCGCGTTCGCGGTCGCTCCCAACAAGGATTCGTTGAAGATGGCATTGAAGGGAATCGACGTCAAAGCTCCAGGAATCCTTTAGCCAGCAGTGGCTGATGCGCGGCTACAGCTAAGTCGCCATTGATTCGTCCAAAATCCTATCCCACATTTTTGAAAAAGGCTTTCTTGCCGCGATGCCAGAAGAAGAGATCCAACTTTGGCAGACCGTCGCACCGGTCGAGTTCCAGCCCCGAATCGAGCAGCGAAACGAGGCGCAAGCGCTGTTGATTTCCACTCGCCAGGGCGTCGGCTACCAGGTCGCCGGTGGGCAACTGGCTCACGCGATTCAATCGCGGGCCACTCACATGCTGATGGACTACTCGCAAAACGCCTGTGCCATTCGCTACCAGATCGACGGCAACTGGGAACAACTGCCGCCCATCGATCGCGAAACCGGCGACGCGATGCTCTACGCGCTCAAACAATTGTGCCTGATGAATCCCGCCGATCGGCGCAGCGCCCAAAGCGGCGGCTGCGATCTCAAGATCGGAAAGGACAAGTTTGACCTGACGATTCAATCCCAAGGCGTCCCGACTGGCGAGCGGGTGCTGGCAAAGATCGAATCGAGAAAACTGCCCTTCGAGCGGATGGCCGATCTTGGCATGCGCGACAAGATGTTCGAAACCTTCAAGAAAGCGCTCGATTCGGCCGGCAATATCGTCCTGGTCACCGCTCCCAAGGGAGAAGGGCTGACCACGACGTGGACCGTTGCCGTCAACGCCGCCGACCGGCTGGTTCGAGACTTTCACTCCTTCGAAGATCAAGCCAATCCCGAACCGGAGATCATCAACGTCAACCCCTGCCTGTTCGGAGGCGATACCGGCCTGACGCAACTGGAACTGGTCGACAAGATGTTGCTGAAGGAACCTGACGTATTGATGTTCCCCGAGTTTCCGGCGGCCGAAACCATGGCCCAGGTGACCGACCAGGTCGTCAAGAATCAAAAACAGCTTTACATGCGGGCGGTCGCCAACAGTGCCATGGAAGGTCTGACGCGGTTGATTGCCCAGTATCCCGCCTCGGCTGGCAACATCATTCCCAATGTCGGCGCGGTGTTGAGCCAAAAACTGGTGCGGCGGTTGTGTGACAATTGCAAACTGGGATATGAACCTCCACCGCAGCTGCTGCGACAATTGTCAATTCCCGCCGGGCGGGTCGCGATGTTGTATCAGCCTTTCATTCCACCACCGATCGAACAACAGGTGGACGAAAACGGCAGGCCCGCGCCGATCATTCCCTGTCATATCTGCGGCGGCCGCGGCTACTTCGGCCGCATCGGCATTTTCGAGTTGCTGGTACCGGGCGACCGGTTGAAGGCCGCGCTGTCGAAAACGCAAGACCAGAGTCAACTTGCGCAGATCGCCAAGGCCGAAGGACACCGGGGAATCCAAGCCGAAGCGGTGCTGACCGTTGCCCGGGGCCTGACCAGCCTGGATGAGTTGAAGCGGGTTTTTTCGGGGAGGTAATCCGTCGGCCAGTTCTCCGCTCCTGGCACCGGCGAAATTGCTGACGGTCACCAACGATTACCAAACCGTTAACTTTCTGTCTCGGCAACGATACGACCACGGCGCATACTTGCACGGATCAGGATGATTTCCAGGACTCTTCTTCTCGTCGGTCTGTCTCTTCTTTTCTGCGGTCAGCTGGTTGCCGCACCGGCAGGAACACTCGGTTCCGAGGGGGTGACGTCGACGGAGCCCTTGATTACCAACGACGCGGTGATCCTGGGCATCCTGATGTCGATGTTGGGGCTGGTGTTCTGGACACACACCTTGAAAGGTGCGTTCTGGAAATCGTTCTACACGTTCGTGCCGATGATACTGCTGTGTTACTTCTTGCCGTCGCTGCTGACTTTTTTCCACGTGGTCGATCCGCAGCAATCGGAACTCTACAACTTCGCCAAGCGCTACATGCTGCCGGCCAGCCTGGTGCTGCTGACGTTGAGCATCGATTTGCGAGAGGTATTGAAGCTTGGGCCCAAAGCGATCGTGATGTTTTTGACCGGGACGATCGGAGTCATCTTGGGTGGTCCACTTGCGATGCTGCTGGTCGGCACCTGGAACCCGGAACTGGTGGGCGGGCAGGACGCCGACGCGGTCTGGAAAGGACTTTCAACTGTGGCCGGCAGCTGGATCGGCGGCGGCGCCAATCAGGTCGCGATGAAAGAGATTTTTGAACCGAGCGAGCAACTGTATTCCGCGATGGTCGCGGTCGACGTGATTGTCGCCGAAGTCTGGATGGCATTCTTGTTGTTCGGCGTCGGCAAATCGGAGTGGATCGATCAGAAATTCCAGGCCGATGCATCCAGCGTGACCAACCTGAAAGAGAAGATGGAACATTTTTCGGTCAGCTTGGCAAAAATTCCTTCGCCGGCTGACTTGTTTGTCGTCTTGGCCTTCGGATTCGGCGCCACGGCGATCGCCCATGCCGGTGCTGATTTTCTGGCGTCCTGGTTTGGTTCCAATTATCCCGAGCTGAACAAATTCAGTCTCCACAAACAATTCTTTTGGTTGATCGTGCTGGCGACCACCGGCGGTGTGATTCTCTCGTTCACCAAGGCGAGGCGATTGGAGGGCGTGGGAGCGTCAAAACTGGGAACAATCTGCATCTTCATGTTGGTGGCGACGATCGGGATGCAGATGGACATCCGAGCGGTATTTCAGCATCCGGGGTTATTTTTGGTCGGAGGCATCTGGATGGTCTTTCACGTCATCTTGTTGTTGATTGTCGGCCGGATGATTCGTGCCCCGTTTTTCTTCTTGGCTGTCGGCAGCAAAGCGAACATCGGCGGCGCGGCAAGCGCGCCGGTGATCGCCGCGGCCTTTCACCCGTCGCTTGCTCCGGTCGGAGTGTTGTTGGCGGTCGTCGGTTATGCGCTGGGCACCTACGGCGCCTACCTGTGCGCGATCATGATGCGAGCGATCGCCACCTCGTAGGCCGACTTGTCCCCAAGTCGGCGAAAGTCGGCCAATTTTCCAAATTGGCACGCGCACTGACACACGAAGCGATTTCGGAGAAATCGCCGACAGTCGGCCTACGCGGGGCCTGCGTCCCAGCGAACGTCGGTTCGAGTGACCAGGCGTGAAGTCACTCGAGCGTTTTCTCCGTTCAATTTGCCCAACATGGCGAGGATCTGCTTGACTTCGATCTTTTGCGCTTCGTGAATCAGTTTGGGGGTGGCACCGGGAATCAGTGCAACCGTCAACGCACCCGATTGAAGCTCGCGCACCTTCGGTTCCAACTGATCGCGTTCGATCTCCGTTCCAACGACCAACAGCAGTCGTTGTTGTCCGCCGCAAGCGAGCAGCGCCGGTCGCACCGCCGTGATCGCCTGTTCGACCGGCAAAGGGCCGTCACAGGAGTGAGAATCGGAAAACGCGCCGGGCGACAGTGGCTGAGTCACGATCGTCGATTCGTGCAACATGTCGCTGGTTCCCGACAGCGACACGGTCACGTCTGTCGCGGTCATCGATTGCGAATCTTCCATCGCACCGCGATCGGAACCTTCGTCAAAGATCTCTGACACCACCGGCATCGCTTCTTCTGACAGGTCGGCAACCATTTCCTTGGCATCGGCCACTGACGACGGCGAATCGCTTAGCGGTCGAAGCAACCACCGCGAGACCGTCAATTCGTGGAGTTTCCCCAATGTTGGCTCGAAACGCTGTTGAATTTCATCCGGCATTTCGTCCCAGGGGTTCTTATCCGACGATTGCTCCTTGGTGACCCGGACGATCGCCATCGCCAGATTGGTTGCGAATCTCTCGAACCTACCTTTGATTTGATTCAGAGCGGCACAAAGTCGTTGCAGGCGTTCATCGGCGATTCGATTGACCTGCTCCGCCAGGATCCGTGATTGCCGATCGAAAGGATGGCTGTCGAGCTCCTCCCACGGTTCCTCCAAACCCTGGTGCAACATTGCTCCGACCGAATCGGGTGAGTCCTGTTGCGGCTCCTGAGACGCCTCGGCATCTTCTGCCGGTGCTGATTCAACCTGTTCGGGTGTCTTCCGCAGCGCTGCGTCCATCACCATTTTGATCGATTCAATCACGGTGGTGATATCGACGCGACCGTCGTGAAGCGACACCGAAACTTCGCGACGAAAGTTGGTCAACACCGATTCGATCATCAAGTCGTTTTCGCTGGAACATCGCCCGCGAAGCATGTCGTACATCGCTTCGCCCAACGACTGGTCGCAGGTCCGAACATCCTTGGAAAGGTTCACCAAGTGATCGGAAATCCGCTGGCTCCGTTCGGCTTCGTCCGCGCCGATCAAGTCAAAGGTCGCATCAACGAACGCCTGCTGGGAAATGGCGCAGCGGCGGATCAGTCGTTCCGAAAACGGGACCGCCAATTCGCGCGCCTTCGACGGCAATCCCAACCACCTGACCAACAGATGGCGAACGACCGCTGGGGCGAGCAGCTTTTGTTCCAGGCTGCGCGCCACGCCCAGGGAGACCAATCCGACCGATCGCAGTGCCGGCGGCCCGATCGACGATTCATTCTTGTCGCCGGCTACCGAACGAGCGGCGGCTAACAATTCGCCGCCACCGGTTGCATCGGTCCAAACGTATTCGGTGATCGCGCGGGCCGGCGACGGAGTCGAACTGCCTCGCTGCGCCGCGGCGACCAGGTAAACATCGTGCAGCGGGGTGCGGGCAGCCGGAACGCTCGGAAAACCGGCGCCGGCATCGCCCGGATAACCATTTCCCGGACACATGAAATGTTGCATTTCGATCATCGCCGCATGCGTATCATGCATCGCTAGCGGTGTCGAAGGGTCGGCACGCAGTTCCGCGGTCGCCAGCAGCGACAGGATGCTGGTTCCCTCCATCCCCGCTTCATCCAGCAGGTGTCGCAGCAAGTGAACCACATCGATGTAGATGCCGCTGGAAGTTCCACCGGACAGCGAGCCCAGCACGTAGATCTTCGGCGGATGATCGTCCGCCGAGGATTCACGCAGCTTCTCAATCGCCTCGGTCAGCGCCTGTTTGACTTCGGGGCCATGATCGACCAACGCCAGCCGGCCCAGCGGCCGCATCCCCTCGGTCGATCGGCTGCGAGGGACGTTGTAGATCCAACGCCGTGAAATCGAAGTCAACCGCTCGGTGCCGACCTGGCGGTATTCGTGTGCACTGCGCAGTGGGATGTGAATCGTTTGACACGACGGAATCCGGTCCGACGCTTCGGTCACTCGCATGGAATGAATGGTGGCGATGTCGGTGTCGATCAACACGCCATGCAGGTCCATCGGCGCGGCCGAATGAAGATCGACGCATCGCTGCCGCAGTTCGCGCAGGCAGTCCGCTCCCGTGCCGCCCAACGCAACGACCATGGCGTGATTGCAAATACGATCACCGATTTCGGATTGTCCGCCCAACTGTGGCAGATCCTCCACCTCGTTTTCCATTTCCGCCAATGGCGAATCGCCGCCCAGCTGATCGCCAGTGATGATCGCGCTTCGGCTGCGAGGGCTGTGCAGTGCCTTGACGAACTCTTTGCAGTTAGGGAATCGCCGTTCGGGGCTCTTTTCCAGCGCCCGCGCGGCAACCGGTCGATCGCTGGGTGGCAAAGGTTCCAAATTGGGCGCACTGTGAACATGCTGCGTTGCCAGCTGCGCGATTGTGCGGCCGCTAAAGGGACGTGTTCCCGTCAGCAGCTCCTGATACATCACGGCCAGGCTGTATTGATCACTGTGCAGGCTGGGCCTGCCGTCAAACACTTCCGGCGGCGCGTAGATCGGCGTCAATCCACCTACCAGGCTGCAATCGGCTTCGGTCAAGTCTTTCAGCAATCCAAAGTCGGCTACCTTGACGTGCCCGCCCACCATCAGCAGATTGCCCGGTTTGATATCCAGATGCTGAAGCTGGTAGCACTCGTGCAGGTAGTCCAGGGCGTCGGCCGCGTCTTGCAAATGGGAAATGAGTGCTTCGCGAGGAATACCGCACGAACCGCGATCACGATTGCGTTTGAATACGTCTTCTAGCGAGCCGTCGGCCAATTCGGTAACGATCACCAGTTGATCGTCGACAATCTCAAAACGTTCCAGAGTCAGCAAGAAAGGATGATGAACACCCTTGATCCGTTCCAGCGACCGCAGCTCGCGCGAGGCCCGCGTCTGATCCTGGGTACCGTAAACGAACTTCACCGCTTTCTTCAGACCACCCGGCGCATCGGCTCGCCAAACTTCGCCGAAGCCGCCACGCCCGATCATCTCCTCCAGCGTATAGCCAGGAATGGGCTGGTAGCCGGGACGAGTTTTTTTGGAGTCGGTCGCTTTCATCGTCATGTCATCGGCGCAAGAAAATGATGGGATGGTGGTTCGTGGTTCGAGACTACAGCTGGCTGAAGTAGCTACCGCAAGCCCGGTCCAAGAACTCCGGACGAATGCTCAACGGGATCTTTCGATACTTGCAGAAGTTGGCGACCTGGGTCAGCAGATCGCGCGGATGACATCGCCTCAGGCTCCGCTCGGTACTCGCATAGTAGCGCAGTAAATGTTCGGCCGCTTCGGGCGTGTCGGGAAAGCCGAGTTTGCGAATCACGCTTTCGGTCAACTGCCGGAATTCATCCTGAGACGGGTCGCCAACAAAAATTTTGTAGGGAACTCGTCGCAGGAACGCTTCATCGACCAACGAGTCGGGATCCAGATTGGTTGAAAAGATGATCAGCTGTTCGAAGGGAATCTGGATCTTTTTGCCCGTCGGCAGGGTCAAATAATCGCAGTTGTTTTCCAGCGGCACGATCCAACGATTCAAAAGCTCTTCCGGCGCAACGCGTTGGCGCCCGAAGTCGTCAATCAACAGACACCCGCAGTTGCTTTTCATTTGCAACGGCGCTTCGCAAATGTTGGACCGTTCGTCATGGCGCACTTCCAGGTTGTCCATGATCAGTTCACCGCCGACAACGACGGTTGGCCGTTGAATGCGAAGCCACCGCCGATCCCATTCCTGGGCCTTGAGAATATGTCCGTCCGCTTCGGGAATGGGCGCCGTACGATGAAAAGCGTCATCCTGCAACTTGATCAAGTTGCCGTCGTCAAGAATCGCGTGGGGAATCCAAATTTCCTGTCCCAGGCATTGTGTCAAACAGCGGGCGACGGTGGTTTTTCCATTACCGGGAGGTCCGAAGAGGAAGAGTCCGGTGTTGCTGTTGATCGCCGGGCCCAACTGGTCCAAAAGATCGTCCTGATACGAGATGGCGTTGAGCGCCGAACGAAGCTGCTCGCGATCGATCGGTTCCAATCCGGCCGCCTGGGCTTCGACGCTCAGCACGTAATCGGCAAGCGGCACTGGTGCAGGCCCGACATAGCTGCATTGCCGCATCTCATTTTGGCCGCGGTGTTGGCCCGCTTCGGTCAGCGAAAAGTAATAGTCGTTGAAGGCGGCCGGACGCACGTGCGAAACCAGTTTGCGAGTTCGCAGCACATCCAACATCGGCTCGATCACTCGAAAGGGGATGCCGATCCGCTCGGAGACATCACGGCCGCTTACCGTTCCTCCGACCAGGATCGTTTTGATCACCAGACCTTCGATGAACGATTCGCTCAAACCGGTCTCGCTCAGATCTTGCGGAGGTGTCGGCCAGAACGTGTCGTCCGACAACAATCCGCCCAGCAAACTTGGCTCGAATGTCTGTGTCTCGTTGGTCAGCGCAGTCATGATCAATTTGCGTTTTCTGAGGGTTAGGCGTGTCGCGGGTGCGCGCAGGCACCCCGCGAATCTCTGAAACGTAGCTTGCAAATCACGTCGCACCGGATCGGTCACCAACAATTCCTTCCCTAGGCAAGATTTTTTCTTGCGGCCGTCGCAAAGGGCGAAACCTGACCTAGATTTGACCGGCGGGGTACGCAAAGAGCTGGGCTCGATCACCGCCGAAGCAACAGAACCCCCAATTCCTCGCGCACATGCCCTCTGTCGACAACGCAACGATTGAACGCCTTCGCCGCAGCACGGCGGTGACGGAGGACGTTTGGTTTCTGTCGGGCCCGACTCAGCCCGGCGAGGCGGTTGTGCACACGCCGATCGACGGAAATCCCTACATCGTCGGTCGAAAAACCGGGGTCTCGCTGAAGCTGCAGTTTCGCACCGTCAGCGGCAATCACGCCTCCCTGTGGGTCGAAGAGGGTTGTTTGTATCTGCGAGATCTGGGCAGTACCAACGGCACCTACGTCAACGGCACGCGAGTCGAAAAGGAATCGACCGTTCCGGTTAGCGAAGAGGACTTGATCCACTTTGCCGAAGCGCCGTTTCGCGTCCGCAGGCAATCACCCACCGGAATGACCGCCGGTACGATCGCGGAAAACGTCTGCGATCAAGCATTGGCATTGGTCCAGTTCGACCGGTTGATGAGCCAAAGATTGGTCAAGCCACATTTTCAGCCAATTGTCACGATCGAAAACGCCACTCAGGTCGGATTCGAAATCCTGGGTCGCGGCAGCGTCTTTGGTTTGGAATCGGTCGGGGCGATGTTCCAGGCAGCGGAGCAGTTGAGCTTGGAGGTGGAGCTGAGCCGACTTTTGCGGTGGGAAGGAATTCGAGTCGGACGCGATCTTCCCGAACAACCGACGCTGTTTGTCAATACGCACCCGCGAGAAATGGAAGACGGACCGGGGTTGATCGAGTCGCTGAAGAATGTCCGCGAAATGACGGGCAATACCGACCTGGTTTTGGAAATCCACGAGTCGGCAGTGACCAATCCGGCACTGATGCAGTCGCTTCACGCGGCGATGAAAGACTTGGACATCCAGCTGGCCTACGATGACTTCGGATCGGGACAGGCTCGCCTGGCCGAACTGATCGAAGCTCGGCCCGACTTTGTGAAATTCGATATCTCGCTGATTCGGGAAATCGACCGGGCAGATGAAAACCGGCGGCGGATGCTACTGTCGTTGGTGCAGATGGTTCGCGATCTGAACATCAAAGCCTTGGCCGAGGGAATCGAAACGAAAGAAGAAGCCGAGGTTTGCAAAGAAATCGGCTTCGATCTGGCCCAAGGCTTCCACTTCGGCCGCCCCTCCCCGGCATAACCCCGGTATCTGTCGGCCGGTTCTCCGAACCGGCTGGTAGCGAAAGTCGCCAAGACTTTCGGTGAATCTCAGCCCGCCGAAACTCTTGGCGAGTTTCGCTACCCGAAGGCCCCAACGAAATCGCTCATGCCGCGGCGGCTTGCTGGGTGTACTTCCAGGCGGGATGACGAAACAACAAGTTGTCATATGTATACTCGCCTGCGACGGTGTGCTCGCCCGCTTTGCAGGTCCGGTAATCAAACACTTGGTAGCCGTGATCGAGCAGGTATTCGACGTTTTCGCGGCAGGGTCTGTTTCCCGTTTTCTGGCTGATTCCGTCACCCATTTCCAAACTGATGCTGGGATGGGAGCGCTGGAGGATCTGCGACATGCCCTCCAAAATTGGGCCTTCCGATCCTTCGGCGTCGATTTTCAGGAAGTCGGGATCACCATGTTCCGCGGCGAAGTCGTCCAACTTGATTGCCGGCACCGTGATCATCCGGCCTCGCTTGGTGTGATCGGGATCCACGGCCTTGGCATCGTTGACCACAAAGTTGACGCTGCTGCTGTCAAGCCCCTGATCCCAAAACGAAATCTGTCCGGACTGCCGAAAGGCGGCGACGTTCTGACAGGTGATGTTGTCGCGGCGCGCCGCGTTGGTGGTCAGAACGTTGTAGGTGGTGGCGGTCGGTTCAAACGCAAAAACGCGGCCTTGGGCGCCCACCAGTTCGGATGCCAGCAGGCTGAAGTAGCCGAAGTGCGAACCGACATCGTAGACCACCATTCCGCGGCGAAGCACGTCGATGAACATCGACGTCAAGTCCGCTTCGAAATATCCCTGCCGGCCGATTTTGGACGAAACGTATTCCGGGTAGACAATGGTCATCCTTTGTCCCCAAAACAACGTCGCTTCTCGCGATCGCGGACGACCGGTCCATTTCGCCAACTTCTTGGCCACCCGCCAACAACACCACTGTGGAAATCGCTCCACCGGTGACCGATTCCGACGACGATCCCAAAGATGGATGATTTCGTCACGTTCCATTGAGAATGAACCCCCCCGGAGCAGCAAAGAAGCGGATGTTTAGGACCCTAAGGAATTGTTCGGAAACAGCTTCGTTGTTTGAATGACGTCACTTGCAAAATCACTCTCCCTCCGGGAGGGTCGGACGCGGTAGCGGCCGGGGAGGGCATGGTGGGCAAACCCTCTCCGGGCCTGAGAGCCCGACTCGCCCGGAGGGAGAGTGTTGTCAAATGACGAAGTGATTTCCGAACAATTCCTAAGGGACCAGAAACGGGCTTCTGGTGTCAACGCGAATCGGCCGTACCTCCGACTTGTCCCCAGTCGCCGACGGTTCGGCCTACGAGCCCCAGCTTGCTTGTGGCGGGCGGCCGATTAGGCTCATCTTCGCTGGCTGCGTCATCCTGTCCGAGACGCGAAAATTGCCCCCCGGGATGAACGATCGGCTCCGATCCGATATCTTCCTGGGGACTGGTCGAGGCGTTGCCCCAGCCGGCCCGCCTCCCACCCCCCTTGCAAGCCTGCAAATCCTAGACCTGCTGACCCTGTTCCGAATCCTGAATCCACGCCGGAGACTGCCTGGCCATGATGGCGACCACGTTGACGAACAACTTTGCCGAAACCGCGTCCGACGGAGCGACGATTGCTCTGGCGGGTATGTTGATTGTCGGATTCGCACTCACCTTCATCAGTCTGTTCATCGCGGCGCTTCCCCGCTGCTTGGCGGTGATCGAGAATTTCTGGCCGGAGACCGACGAGGCTCATGGAAAAAAGACGCACCCCGAAAGCCTGGTGCCGGACGACGGTGCTGTCTTGGCAGCCATTGGTTTTGTCTTGCATACCGAAATGCAAAAACAACTTCTCCACGAAAAATCGGCCTCGGCGGGGCGTTAGCCGCGGGGCGTGATCCATGGCGGGCACAACGTTGGTTGCTGAAGGAGACTGATGGATATCATCCTTGATTTTTTGAAGACGACGGGCTTTTGGTCGATGTCGCTGGGCAACCTGGTCATGATTGTGATCGGGATTGTCTTCATCGTGCTGGCAATCACTAAGGACTATGAACCGTTGCTGCTGGTTCCCATCGGCATGGGCGCCATCGTTGGCAACATTCCCGTCATCGAAGGGATGTCGCTAAGCGTCTATGACGCCCACCGCTGGGTGATCGAAGGTGGCGAGGTGACTTACCAGCCAGGCAGTGTGCTGAGCTATCTGTATTTCGGCGTCAGCCAAGGGATCTATCCGCCGTTGATCTTTCTTGGCATCGGCGCGATGACCGATTTTTCGACGATGCTTTCCAATCCCAAGTTGGTGTTGCTGGGCGCGGCGGCACAGGTGGGAGTCTTCTTGACGTTCTTTGGCGCGCTGTACCTGGGTTTCGACATGAAACAGTCGGGCGCGATCGGGATCATCGGCGGTGCGGACGGTCCGACAGCGATCTTTTTGTCTGCAAAACTGGCTCCCGATCTGCTGGGCGCGATCGCGATTGCCGCCTACTCGTACATGGCCCTGGTTCCGGTCATTCAGCCGCCGATCATGCGGCTGTTGACCACTCGACAGGAACGGCTGATCCGCATGAAGCCGCCTCGCAATGTGTCGCGGCGCGAAAAAATGATTTTCCCGGTGGCCGCGTTCTTGATTTCAACTCTCATCGCGCCCGGTGCAATCGTATTGTTGGGCATGTTGTTCTTTGGCAACCTGCTGAAGGAAAGCATGGTGACCGAGCGGCTTGCCGGCACTGCCCGAACCGCTTTGGTGGACGTGATCACGATCCTGCTCGGTTTTTCTGTCGGTGCCAGCACTCAGGCCGATACCTTTCTTCGCTCCCAGTCGCTGATGATTTTTGGATTGGGCGCCTTGTCGTTCGCGATCGCGACGGCCGGCGGAGTGTTGTTTGCCAAATTCATGAACCTGTTCCTGACCGAAAAAATCAATCCACTGGTCGGTGCGGCGGGCGTTTCGGCAGTGCCCGATTCGGCACGCGTCGTTCAGATGGTCGGCCAGCAGGAGGATTCCCACAACTTTTTGTTGATGCACGCCATGGCGCCCAATGTTGCCGGCGTGATCGGTTCGGCAATCGCGGCGGGAGTCCTGTGGGCGGTCTTGGTTTGAGGAACGTGGCTTTATCAAAGCGAAACCGCCCCTTCGATGGTGGCGGTCTAAACGAGGAAAATTGAAGTGTCGAAAAAGAAAGTCAAGTTCATGTGCACCGCGTTCCGCGACGGATTTCAATCCGTCTTCGGTGCCCGCGTGTTTACAAAGGATTTTCTGCCGGCAGTGGAAGCGGCCCGCGATGCCGGTATCACCTGGTTCGAAGCAGGCGGCGGAGCGAGATTCCAATCGCTCTATTTCTATTGCAACGAAGACGCCTTCGACATGATGGACGCGTTTCGGCAAACCGCGGGGCCAGATGCCGACCTGCAAACTTTGGCCCGCGGGGTCAACGTGGTGGGGCTCGATTCCCAATCAAGCGACATCGTGCGGCTGCATGCCCAGTTGTTCAAAAAGCACGGAATCACAACGATCCGCAATTTCGACGCCCTGAACGATGTGAACAACCTGGTCTTCAGCGGAAAATGCATTGTCGAAGCGGGTTTGAAACATCAAGTCTGCGTGACGCTGATGGAGCTGCCGCCCGGATGCGAAGGGGCCCACGACGCCGCTTTCTATTCCCAGACCCTCCAACAGATTCTCGACGCCGACATTCCCTTCGATGCCGTCTGTTTCAAGGATGCTTCGGGAACCGCGGTACCATCGAAGGTTTACGATACGATCAAGCAAGCGCGAAAAATATTGCCCGCGGACACCTTCATACACTTTCATACCCACGAGACCGCGGGAGTCAGTGTGTTGGCCAACAAGGCGGCGCTGGATGCCGGCGCCGATGCGATCGACCTTTCGATGGCCCCCTGTTCGGGCGGAACGTGCCAGCCTGACATCCTGGTGATGTGGCACGCGCTGCGCGGAAGCGAGTACGAATTGGATGTCGACGTAGAAAAAGTGCGTGCTGCCGAGGAGGTGTTCAAGGAATGCATGGCCGACTATTTCCTGCCTCCCGAAGCGACCGCCGTCGAACCGCTCATTCCCTGGAGCCCGATGCCCGGTGGTGCGCTCACCGCCAACACTCAAATGCTTCGCGATAACAACATCATGGAGAAGTATCCGGAGATCATCCTGGCGATGAGCGACGTGGTGCGCAAGGGCGGCTACGGCACCTCGGTCACGCCCGTTTCGCAATTCTATTTTCAACAAGCGTTCAACAACGTCATGTTCGGCCCCTGGAAGAAGATCGCCGAACCCTACGGAAAAATGGTACTCGGTTACTTCGGCAAAACTCCTGTCGAGCCCGATCCCGAAGTGGTCAACCTGGCCAAGGAACAACTCAAACTCCAGCCGACCGATCGACCGGTGTTGGAATTGAACGACGCCGACCCAAGCAAAGGGATCAACGCGGCCAAGGCGGAATTGGAAAAGGAAAACTTGCCGATCACCGACGAAAATATTTTCATCGCGGCCGCCTGCAAAGAGAAAGGAATCAAGTTCCTGAAGGGCGAAGCCGAAGTTGGTGTGCGGAAAATCGACAAGGCAGCACAATCCGCCGCGCCGCAGGCTGCTCCGCAGTCCGGTCCGTCCGAATACACCGTGACCGTCAACGGCGAAGACATCTTCATGGCCTTCGAAGGAAACATGGTGACGGTCGATGGAAAAGTCTATCGCGTTGCGATTCGCCCCGAAGACAATCGTACCGACAAGGGGAAAGAAAGCGACAGCGGCAGCGCGGTCACCGAAGTCACTTCCCAGATGCCAGGCGCCGTCTACAAGCAGCTAGTCCATTCAGGCGACCACGTCCGAGCCGGCGAACCGATGCTGATTCTGGAAGCGATGAAAATGGAGATGGAAATCCAGTCACCGGTGGACGGAACGGTCGACGAAATTCGCTTTGCAGTAGGCGACCAGGTTTCGACCGGCCAGGTGCTGGCCACGATCAAGTCGTAAGCCGTCGGCGACTTCGAAGTCGCAGCGCGTAGCCAGGAGCGGAGAACGGGCCAACTGTCGTTACGATTATGACAACTGCGCCGCCGTGCACCTACGCACACTCTGCATGAGCTTCCTTGCACTCTATCTCCTTCTCCCCGCGTTTTCGTGTCTTGGTGCCTTCGTGTGAGGTCTGTCCGTCTGAGTTGGTGCGCTCGAGGAATCTCACACGAAGGCACCAAGACACGAAAAGGGGACACGGCAAAGCGTGGAAATCCAGCAAATGCATGATTCGTAACCTAGGCTTCCCTTGGAATGGGATCGGACCATCCCATTGCTGTTTTCAACGCTCACTTGGGGTCAGATCGATGATTCTTGAAACTGGCGACGTCGTTCTGGTATCGCATCGACGAATGTTCGAGCGGGATGAAGTGCGATTTTTCTTGGGGCAAACCGTCGCCTGCGAAGGGCCTTTGTTGAAAGCGGAAGGTTACACGTTCGTTCGCGACCTATCCAACGGCCACATCATCAAGAAGGAAGAAAAGCGAAAGAAGGTTCTTTCACTCGATTCGCCCGGACACATCGTTTATCAGCTGCCGAGCGACATCGACGTGGACAAAGTCGATATTGAAAGTGGCAACGGCGACGCTTACATGGTTGACGGTTCGCGAAAAATCTTGAACCTGTCCGAACGCACCCATTGCGGACACTTCTAGGCCAGCGAAGGTGTGACAAGCGAGGCGCCGACACCGCTCCGAGGTGTTGATTTTGATTGCATGTGTGCCGGCGTTTCGTTTCTCGCACCCGCCTAGCGCCCTGCCCGCTTCTTCCCCGCCACCTTCTTCCCCGCCACCTTCTTCCCTACAGCCTTCTTCCCTACAGCCTTCTTCCCTACAGCCTTCTTCCCTACAGCCTTCTTCCCTACAGCCTTCTTCCCTACAGCCTTCTTCCCTACAGCCTTCTTCCCTACAGCCTTCTTCCCTACAGCCTTCTTCCCTACCCCCTTCCCGTCCAAGATCGCGACCAGATCTTTGTGGACGAGCAGCCGATAGCTTTCCTCGATCCAGCGTTGCAACACACCGGGTGGTGGCTGTTGGTCCGACTGGAATTCCACCTTGATCCAGCCGCCCTTGCCGAGACCGAAACATTCCGGATACTGCTTGGCTAGCTTCTTCGCTTCGCCTTGAGACGGTCCGATTTTGAGCATCAGGTTGAACGAATCCTCCTTGATGCCCAGGTACACAAAGGCCTTGTTTCGAGCTTTGTAGGAACTCTTGTTGCAGGAAGTTCCCTCCTCCACTTCCGGCAATTTCAGGGCGTGTGCTCTCAATTTGTCCGTGACAGACAGCTTTCCCATCGGTGTTGCCTCGTGGCGGGCCAACTTGAGTTTCGCCGAATCCGATTCCAGCGATCCAGCAACGTCCCTATATTAGCGCGTCGTGGGGCAGGCGATCAAGCAAGCTCTTTCCACTGGGAATCATGGATCGTGGAAACTAATAACCGATGTCGACTATTGTTGGTCGAAGACGATCGCGAACTTGCATCGATGGTTGCCGACTTTCTGAGCGACCACGGCTTTGACGTCGCCGTCGAAGGGGAAGGGAATGCCGCGATTGGTCGGATACTGGCGGAGAAATACGATGGTGTGGTTTTGGATATCGGTTTGCCGGGCGCTGACGGAATCGCCATATGCCGGACGGTCCGTGATAAGTTTGCCGGTCCGATCATCATGCTGACCGCTCGCGGTGATGAAATCGACGAAGTGGTCGCGCTGGAAGTGGGCGCAGACGATTACATGGCGAAACCGGTCCGCCCACGAGCCCTCTTGGCTCGGCTGCGCATGCACCTGCGGCGTTCTGACTTGTCACACATCCGGTCCAACACAACCAAGATCTCGGTCGGTGAATTGACGATCGATTCCTCCAACCGCACTGTCGTGCTTGCCGGCAACAAAGTCGAATTGACCACGGCCGAATTCGATCTGCTCTGGCTGCTGGCCGAACATGCGGGGCGAGTGGTTTCCAGAGACCAGATCTACCAAGCGCTATTGGACGTTCGTTACGACGGCCTGGACCGCTCCATCGATCTGCGAATTTCCAGGTTACGAAAAAAGATCGGAGACGACCCGAATCATCCTCAACGCATCAAGTCGGTAAGAGGCGTGGGATACATCTTGGCCACCGAAACCTAGTGGTTTGTCATCGTAGCGAGGCGGTCCCCGACGCGAGTCACGACCGAGACGACCGTGCTACGAAATCACCTCGGCGGAAACACGAACCGCTGATTGGGCTCGACCTCAATGAGATGATCTCCTGGGCGGATGCCCCCGATTTCAAACGTGCCGTCCTCGTTTGTTTTGGTGGTGGGATTGTAGTAACGATTGCCTCGCAGATCGGTCGCGTGAGCTCGGACTCGCAGTCCTCCCAGATCTCGGTCATCATTGGCGATGACTCGTCCCTTCACCATGGACGGCCGCTGCAAGACCAGGTCGAAATTTTGGAATCGTTGGCCGGGGTGAGAGGAAAACGGTCCAGTGACCGTATTGGCCCATTTTCTCCATTGGCCGTACTTGCCGTCATGCGCGATCAGGTTGTAGGCACTCCGGCAGGCAGAGCGTTTGAGTTTTGCGAACCCGCGGGACCCGCGATTTCAGTTGCCGCAAAATCGATTGATTCTCCACTGCTAACGTTGTCCGACGCAGGAGCAACGTCGGTCGCGGCCACGATCGTCTCCGACGCATTGGGCGATGAAGCGATGATCGCGTAAGTCAGCGGCACACAACAGGCAAGCACAACAAGGCAACACAAACCCAACGCATAGCGCAGCTGCGGCGTGCCGCTACGAAGCAGCCCCATGGCAACGGCAAGGACGATTCCGACCACACAAGCTTGCCACAGGAAATGGCCGAAGGTAGTCACCAACGTGACACAAAAATCGTAAAACCACTAGGCCAAGATGTCGCCGATCACGTGGCCGTGGACGTCAGTCAGCCGGAAATCGCGTCCTTGATAGCGGTAGGTCAAACGCTCGTGATCGATCCCCAGCAAGTGCAGGATCGTCGCGTTCAGATCGTGGATGTGCATCGTGCCGGGAGTCCACGTCTCCTTGCCTGGCTGCGGCTTCAGCGGGTTGCCGTCGGCATCGGCGATGTTGTAGCCATAGTCGTCGGTACGTCCGTAAGTGATGCCTGGCTTCACACCGCCGCCAGCCATCCAAGTGGTGAAACAGCGCGGATGGTGATCGCGACCGTAGTTGTCTCGGGTCAGTTTTCCCTGGCAGTAAACCGTACGCCCGAACTCGCCGCCCCAAATCACTAGCGTCTCGTCCAGCATTCCGCGTTGCTTCAGGTCCTTGATCAGTGCGGCGCAGCCTTGATCGACATCTTTGCATTGCGATTCATGTTCCTGTGGCAACCGGCCGTGGGCGTCCCAGCCGCGATGAAAGATTTGTATATTTCGAACCCCCCTTTCCGCCAACCTGCGAGCGTTCAAACAGCAGGCGGCAAAGGTACCCGGCGTGCGGGCGTCGTCACCATACAACCGAAAAGTCTCTTCGGTTTCGTCGGACAAGTTCATCAGTTCGGGCACAGACGCTTGCATGCGGTAAGCCATCTCATGCTGCTTGATGCGAGCCAAGATTTCGGGATCGCCGAAACGTTCATACTGAGCTTCGTTGATTGCCGTCAACGCGTCCAGCTGCGCGCGCCTGTCCTTGCGGCTGACACCAGCGGGATTGCTCAGAAAGAGCACGGGGTCGCCCTCGCTTCGCATCAACATGCCTTGATGATCTGACGACATGAAACCGGTTCCCCACAGACGATTGAACAGGCTCTGTTCAGCAAAGCTCGTCTTGGCGTGCATCACCACATAGTGAGGAAGGTTGTCGTTCATGCTGCCAAGACCGTAGCTAAGCCACGCGCCCAAGCTGGGCCGACCGGGAATCTGGCTGCCCGTCTGAATGTAGGTGATCGCCGGATCGTGGTTGATCGCTTCGGTAAACGTGGTGTGGATCACACACAATTCCTTGGCCACCGTCGCGGTGTGCGGAAGAAGCTCGCTGACCCAAACTCCCGCATCGTTGTTCGCCTGTTTCGTGAACTTGTATTTGCTGGGACAAAGGGGCAGCCCGTCTGCCTGATTCGCGGTCATTCCGGTAACTCGTTGGCCGTCGCGAACGTGATCGGGTAGCTGCTGGTTGAAGAGGTCTTTTAGTTTCGGTTTGTAGTCCCAAAGATCCAATTGGCTCGGTCCGCCGCTCATGAACAGATAGATCACCCGCTTTGCCTTAGCGGGATGATGCAACCCGCCGGCGGCAGAATCGGCAGCAGGCGCCATGTCGAAATCCAGCAGCCCCGCCATCGCGGCGGTGCCAATTCCTAGTGCGGAGCGGCCAAAGAGCTGCCGCCGAGTCATCATCAATTCGTGCTGCCGAAGCGGATGGGATTCTTGCATGATCGCGGTGGAAAGGAGGGAACGGCCGAGCTGCAACCATTGTACTGAAAGGCCCGTAGGCCGGCTTGTCCCAAGTCGGCGAGCCTGTTCGTCGGCGATTTCTCCGAAATCGCTTCGCGCAACCAGGAGCGGAGAACTGGCCGACTGTACTCGCCGGCTTGTCCCAAGTCGGCCTACGACTAGAGCGACGGTTGCAGCGGTTTCGCTGGGCGGGCAGAATGCCGCTATGGATCGCTGTTGCTGTTTTCTCTCCCTTGCTTTGCTGTTGATTCTTGCCGGCTGCAAGAGCGAAGACGCATCGACAGCCACTCCTGTGCCAGCGGGTCGGTCGGAAACAGAGGTCGATTGGGTCGCCAAGGCGCGTCGAGCTCACCGGTCGGGAGACCATGGGTCGGCGGCCGACAGCATCTACAAGCACTTGCTGGCCCATCCCGACGATAGCGCGGCGACGTTTCTTGCCGCACAGATCGAATCGGCCCGCAAGAAACCGAAGGTGGCCATCGACCTTTGCCGGTCCATTCCTCTGTCGGATTCACGTTTCGGACTTCAGGCGATGGACTTGCGATGCAGACAGCTGTTGGCCGCCGGGCTTCAGCAGGATGCCGAGCAGGCGCTAGTGCAGTTGCTGGAAGCCGACCCTGAAAACGCGCCCCGACGACACGACCTTTGGGAATTGCTCAACCGACTCGGCCGTCGGCAGGAAGCTTGTCAGCACGCAGACTATCTGTGCCGTCAGGGATTCATCAACGACTACGAGCTTTTGTCTCTTGTTCGGCGCACCCTGTCTTTTCCCTTCTTGCCCGCCGAAGACGAAGATCCGCGAGAGCTGTTTGCCGAAGGGTTGGGACGGGCCCGCTGGCATTTCTCTCGCGGAGACCTTCCCCAAGCGATCGACGCGCTGCAACAACAATCGAAAGAGAAATTTGAACATCCGGCCGCCGCGGCACTCTACGGCCGCCTGCTTGCCGAATCGCAGCGGTTCGAACAGATGCCGGCGTGGCACGAAAAATGTAATGACCACGTGCAGGTTCATTCCGACTACTGGGCGGCGCTGGGCGTCTTGTTCATCGAACGCGGCCAGCACGAGGCTGCGGTCGGCGCGCTGCTGCGGGCGATCGATCGCGATCCGACCGACCGCGTCAGCTTTCAACGATTGGGGCGAGTTTTTCACGCGATGGGCCGCGAGGACGATGCGGAACAGGCAGTGTACCGCGGTGTCAAACTTGGCCAAACCGAGGACGTGCAGCAGCAAGTGCTCGCCGCACCATCCGATGGCACGCTACGGCAACGAATGGTGCAGCAGATGATCGAACTCGGTCGCCCCTTTGAGGCTCTGCAATGGAAACAAACGCTGTTGCCTCCGCAAGCGACGGCGGAGCGTCGGCAGGTCGAAACGCAACGCCGACAACTTGCCGCCGCAGTAGACCTCGACGAAGCGGCTCGTCGAGAAAACTTGATGGGACACGACCCCGCCGATTTTCCATGCACCGATCAGCTGCACAAGGCGCTGGGTAGTCTGGCCGCCACTGCCAGTAGCCCCAAGCCAAAGAAAACCAAGGTGTTGGCGCAAGCCTCCCTGGTCAACGTCTCGCAAGCAGCTGGCCTGAATTATCAGTACTACCACCGCAAGGAAATCGACCTATCGTATTTTCTGCTTCACGAAACGGTCGGTGGCGGCATCGGGGTGATCGATTTCGATTTGGACGGCTGGCCCGATCTGTACCTGGCACAAGGTTCCGGCGATCCGCCTGATTTCGTCGGCAACCGCAGCAACCAACTACTCCGCAACGTGGAAGGGAAGTTTCAAGTCGTGACAACGCTTTCGGGCACGTCCGATCACGGCTATTCGACCGGTGTGGCCGTGGGCGACGTCAATCAAGACGGATTCGCCGATATCTATCTCGGTAACCTGGGTCGAAATCGGTTGCTGATCAACAATGGGGACGGGACGTTCACCGATGCATCCGGTCGACTGCTGGGCCCAGACGGCCAACCCGATCAAAAGGAGCTGTTTTCGGCATCTTTGGCAATCGCGGATATCGATCGCGACCATCTTCCCGACCTGTTCGAGTCCAACTACGTCGAAACCAAAGAGGTGCTGAAGCAACCACGACGGCTTGCTGGCGGCCGGATGCCCGAACCGTCACCGCTGCTTCATTTTGCGCAGCCTGATCGTTGGTTTCGCCAGCGCGGCGACGGCCGATGGGACGCGTTGGAGATCGGTGTGGAAGTCGCCAAACCCGCCTCGTCCCTTGGCGTGATGATCGCACAGTTCGATAGCCAGCCGGGCAACGAGGTTTTTGTGGGCAACGATGTTCGCCCCAATCACTACCTTTCTTTCGTCGACGGAAACCTACGCAACCTGGCTGCCATCAAGGGAATCGCGAATGGATTTGATGGCTCGCCCAACGGATGCATGGGAATCGCAATCGGTGATTTTGATCGTGACGGCAGACCCGATATTCAAATTGCCAACTTTTTGGACGAATCGGCCAACCTGTTCATCCAGCGAAACGAAGGGGTCTTTGTTGATCTGGCGGTCCGTTACGGATTGGACGTGTTGACCAAGCCGTATCTTGGATTCGGCACCAAGGCAGTCGACATCGACCGCAACGGCTGGCTCGATTTTGTCACCACCAACGGGCACATTTTCGACGGCCGCTACAAGAACAAGCCTTTTCGGATGTCGCCGCAGTTGGTGATGGGATTGGCCGATCGATTCGAAGTCTCTCCGGTCGACGATCCGAGCGGCTATTGGAATGGGCAGTACCTTGGTCGCACCATCGCCACGACCGATTTTGACCGCGACCGGCGCATCGATTTTGTGATCAACCACCTGGATGCAGAAACCGCGTTGCTACAGAACCAAACCGAAACCTCGGGCCATTGGATTCAACTGGAATTGGTGGGCAGCCGATCGGAACGTGACGCGATCGGCGCCCAAGTGACGGTGACGTGCGACGGCGAAAGTTTTCACCAATGGGTCACTGCCGGGGACGGATATTTTTGCAGCGACCAACCGCTAATCGACATCGGCCTGGAAGCCCACCTATCGATCGATTCGGTCACGGTCCGTTGGCCATTTGGTGAAAACCAGGTTTTTGAAAATCTCCAGGTCGATCAACGTTACTTGTTGATCGAAAACCAGGCAGACGCATTCCAGCGCAACAGCCGAAACTCTTGGCGAGATTGAATGTAGGACGGGCACTCTTGCCCGTCTTTTCGCCGCACTTGACGGGCAAGAGTGCCCATCCTACCGGTTTTCAATCAAGGTTATTTTCACGTTCAACCACTAGCTGGCCACCGGCGTGCAGATCTCGATCAGCATTCCATCGGGAGCACGGACGTAGGCAACCGTTTGCCCCCACGGCTTTTGCTGTGCCGGCGCGATCAAGCTGGCTCCGGCGGTGATCGCTCGTTCGATTGCCGATTCGACGTCGTCGGTCACCATCGCCATCTCAAAACCAATCGGATGCGGCGATTGATCGACCTTCACGTAACCGTCGGCCAAAATCGTCTCGGCAACCTGATGCGATGCGAACGCCATGACCGTCTGGCCGGTATCCAATTCCGCGTAGGCGTTTTCCCCGTCCTCGTGCATGAATCGCTTTTCAAAACCGAAAGCGGCGCGATAAAACTCAATCGCGGCCGCGACGTCTGCGACATAAGTGATTGTGTATCCAAATTTCACGATCGGAATTCCCATCGCTTGCGAAAACTCGGCTGAACCGTTCGCATTCTAGCCTCCTTTCGCCTGGCGAATGCGTTTCAGACGGCTTGCCAGTTCCTTGACCATCGGTGCGAACTCTTCCTCGGCGACCACGTTGGCCGATTCCTGTGGATCCCGGCGATGATCGTACAGTTCGCGCCCCAGAAGTTTCTCCGTCGAAGGCGATCGCCATTCGGTGTAGCGAAATCGCGTCGTTCGGATCGAATGTCCCATCGCATCGATGGTTTGCTTGTAGTAGGCAGGCCGAGGGTGTTGAGTGATCGCGGCATCCTTGACGCTGGTGCTGGGATCACGAAGGACCGGCATCAAGCTGACACCCTGCAAATCATCGCGGCGCGGCAGACCGCAAGCCTCCACCAAAGTGGGATAGAGGTCCAGCAGTTCCGTGATCGCCATGGTTTTGCGCCCGGCCGACGTTCGGTCGGGCAGTGCAATGATCAACGGAACTCGCGCGTCGAGTTCAAAATTCGACGTCTTTGCCCACAACGTATGTTCGCCCAAGTGATAACCGTGATCCGACCAGAAAACGATCAACGTGTTATCCGCCATCCCCGTTCGATCCAATTCGTCTAGCAGTTTACCGACCTGCGCGTCGAGGTAGCTGATCGCGGCAAGGTACCCATGGTGAATTTCTCGGACAGCTTCCTCGGAAAGTTCACGAGCCGGGGTGCCCAACAATTCGCGACCGTTGTGCCAGGCAATCCTGGGAGCATCCTTGGGCCAGTCAACATTGGAGGGCAGAGGAACCTGTTGCCGATCGTACAAATCCCAATATCGCTTGGGAGCGTTGAACGGCGAGTGCGGTTTCCAGAATCCGACGGCCAAAAAGAAAGGAACGTCGCTGCCGCGCCGCGCCCCAATCGCTTCGACAGCCATCTTCGCAATCCGTCCGTCATAGTAAGCCTCGTCAGGCACGTCGCGGCATTCACATTTCGGATCCGACGCCAAATTGGGCGGCAGCGGCTGCGGTACTTCCGGCTTGTCGGCACCGTGCGTGGCGTAGTGCATCACCGCTGGTACGCTCCACGAATCGGGGTCACCTTCGATCTCAGTGCGCCAGTTGTGAAAGATCTTGCCGATATTTTGTGCGTGGTAGCCCTGTTGCATGAAGTATTGCGGCAACGTCACCACGTCGGGCAACTGATCGCGGAAGTGCTTGGTCAGATTCCACAGCCGCAACGTATCGGGGCGCCGGCCGGTCAACAAAGAAGAACGCGACGGATTGCAAAGTGCTTGTTGGCAGTAAGCCCGCTGGAACGTTACGCCTCTCCCCGCCAGGCGATCGATGTTGGGTGTCTTCACCAACGGGTGCCCCAAGCAACCAAGGTCCGATCGCAAATCGTCAGCTGCAATGAACAACACGTTCGGACGCTTTGCCCCGGCATCCCCGGACGACAGTACCAGCAGGAAGGTCAAAACGATCAGGGTGATTCTGACAAGCATCGGGTCGCGGCCACCTTCACAACAAGTTCCGTACTGGGTGTTTAGGGCAGCATTGTAACGGGAATCCAGCAAAACGCCTGTGGATTTCCACAGATCTCCATTCCCTGAGCCGACGATTCGAAATTGCCCAAAAGTTGCAGTGGAATTCACTAAGATTTCGGCCGTCATGGTGATCTGCCGAAAGCCTCGACGGCTTTCGCTACGGTTTGAAGACAAAGCTTCACCTTGTATCCTAAATGTTCTCCTGCACCACATCTTCTAGAGCTGATTCACACCGAAACGGGGACCCGCCAATGCGAACGTTCATTCAATCTATTGCCCTGCTTGTCGCACTGGTTGCGCTGGGGCTCGATGCGCAGGGACGCCAGTGGAAAGATGTCACCGGACTTTACTCATTGGAAGCAGATCTGATTGCCTTCGACGACGAAACGGTGATCTTGCAACGCAAAGATAAAGAGCTGGGAGCTTTTCCTCGTAACAAGCTGTCTCAGAAGGACCACGAGTATTTGAAATCCAAGGAAGCAGGTGAGATTCATTCCAAGAATATCAAGCAGGCACAAATTTGGACGACTGCCAGCGGTCTGAAAGTGCCGGGTCAAATCGTCGATTTTGCAAAGGCTGACGTGACGCTGCAGTCGCGTCGCGGTCGGACCTATGCCAACAACCAATTGGTCAGCAACCTGCCCGAAATCTATCAGCGAATGTTGCCGAAAATCATCGCCCACTTCGACCCCAGCAGCAAGGCGGAAGAGATCGGCGTCGAGCGTTGGTCGCGTTTGCAGCGTGGTCAGCCAAAAACGTTTCATTTGGAAGGGGTGATGATCGAGCTGGAAAACGGGGATGAATATGGCATTCCGTTTTTCCTGCTGTCGAAGAAGGACCAACAAGTTCTCAAGGCTGGTTGGGAGGAGTGGCTGAAGGTTCGTGAGGATTACCAGCAGCGCGACGATCACGCCTTCCGCCTGCAATCTCAAGCTGCCGCCTATCAGCAAAATCAGCAGCTCAATCGTCAAATCGCAACCATGAATCTGAACTTGCAGGCGATCCAGGCGGGAATCACCTCCGCCTGGGAAGTCAGCTTGTATCCAGTGCAGGGCAATCCCAGTCCGCCGCGGTGGGTGGTGACGACGGGGCGCAACAGCCTGGAAGCGACACAAAACGCCTTGCGGCAAAATCCTGGATTCCGTGACGGCCCGGTTAGAAAGTTGAGTTATTGAACGATCAGTTTCCGCCAACGACTGGAAACAAAGATGAACAAGCCAGTCCCCTCACGAGTCGCCGGTGGTGGTTGTGTGTGGTTGCTGGCCCTTGCTGCTGGTGGATGTTTTGCTCAACAAGACCAGCCGTCCTCCCAATTGCCGATAGCGGCTGAATCGTCCGGTCGTTATCAAGACGAAGCGCGGCATCGCGAGGCCCGAAATCGTATGATCGATAGGCAACTGAAAATCGCCGGTCGCGAAATCAAAAACCCGCAGGTGTTGAAGGCGATGAAAGAAGTCCCGCGGCACTTCTTCGTCGCACCTTCCTTGCAAGATCACGCGTACGACGATTCGCCGCTGCCGATCGGGTTTGGACAAACGATTTCGCAGCCGTACATCGTCGCCTTCATGACAGAGATCCTGCGTCCCAAGCCAACCGACAGGGTCCTGGAAGTCGGAACGGGCAGCGGGTATCAGGCCGCCGTCCTTGCCGCCCTGGTGAAAGATGTCTATTCGGTCGAAATCGTCCAGCCGCTAGCCGACCGCGCCAAACAGACATTTGAAGACTTGAAAATCGTCAACGTGCACGTCAAAGCAGGCGACGGTTACCAAGGTTGGCCCGAACATGCCCCGTTCGATGCCGTGATTGTGACCTGTGCCCCCGAAAAAATCCCCCAAGCACTTTGTGATCAACTTGCCGAAGGAGGTCGGATGATCATCCCGGTGGGCAAAGCTCTCGGTTCCCAAGAATTGATCCTGCTGGAAAAGCAGCAAGGAAAATTGAAACAACGATCCGTCCTGCCCGTCCGCTTCGTGCCAATGACCGGCGGCGACGAGTAAACAGTCGGCCAGTTCTCCGCTCCCGGCTGCGCGAAGCGATTTCGGAGAGATCGCCGACGGGCATTCCAACGTTGTCCAGGGCCCCGTGCTGTCGCCAATGTGCTGAACCGACGCTCCCATTCGCTGCATCAATGCCATGTACAGATTGGGCATCGGCTCCACCGCTCCAACCGGCGGCATCTCTGCTAGGATAGGCGGCAGTCCCACCCTCCTCTCCGATCGTTCCAGGAGCCCTGTCCATGCGAAACCGAGCTGAAAAAACAAACCGGCGCGATTTTTTGACCACGGCGGCTACCGCCGCGGCGGCGGCGCCCTATTTTGTTTCTTCCAAGGCCTACGGAGCTGGCGACGATGTCGCACCGTCAGAAAAAATCACTTTGGGGGTCGTTGGGATCGGCCCCCGATGTACTTATGACCTGAAGTCGATGTTGCAGCTGCCCGATGTGCAGTGCGTTGCCATCTCGGATGTTCAGCAATCGCGGCGCGACGCTGGCAAGGCGCTGGTTGACGGTCATTACGGCAACGCCGATTGCCAACTCTATCGTGATTTTCGAGAGATGTTGGCCAGGGACGATATCGACGCGGTGATCGTTGCAACGGGTGATCGCTGGCACGCCAAAGCATCGATGGTGGCGGCCGAGGCGGGCAAAGATGTTTACAGCGAAAAACCGTGTGGGATCACGATCGGTGATTGCCAAGATCTAGCAGACACATTCGCGAGAACAAAACGAGTCTTTCAGGCGGGCACGCAGCGCCGCAGCGTGCCGAATTTTCAAAAGGCGGTCAAACTTGCTCAGACCGGACGGCTGGGAAATCTCCACACCCTTTCCGCGACTGTCTACACACCGACGTTGGACAACACCTGGTTGCCAGCCCAGAAAACTCCGCCTCCGGAAGTTTGTGATTGGAACCTGTGGCTCGGTCCGGCGCCGTGGCGTCCCTACAACGAAAAGTATGTCCAGGGTCGATGGCGAGGTTACTACGATTTTGATTCGGGCGCTCGCCTGTTGGATTGGGGCGCGCATACGCTTGATCTGTGTCAGTGGGCCAACCAAGCCGACGACGCGATGCCGCTGGAATACGAACCTCACGATCAGAACATTGTTTGCCACTACGCCAATCGCGTGAAGTTGGTGATCGATTTCCTGAAAGATCCTTTCGGCGATCGCGGCCCGCGCTGGATCACTCGGCTTGGCACCTGCCCGGTGCGATTCGAAGGAGACGAAGCTTCGGTCGAAACGGGTGACAGTGGCGAGATTGTTTTCAAGCCGGAATCGGTGAACCTGGACATCCAACAAACCAAGCGAGTCCGCGGTTTGGACGTTTCCGCTCACGCGCGTGATTTCTTTGATTGTGTCAAGAGCAGAAAACAGCCGGTGTGCAACCCAACGGTGATGAGGCGTTCGCATATCGCCTGCCATGCCGCCGCTCTGTCGTGGATTCTCGGTCGCCGCTTGACGATCGATCCCAAAACGGAAACGTTTGTCGACGATGACGAAGCCAACCGCCTGTGCCGGCGTCCCCAACGCGACTGGGCCTAATTTTACTTCCCAAGCTTTACCCACCCCTAACCGATCTGCGGAGATGTGATGATGAAGTCGTTTCGAAAAGTCTTGCTTCTTGTGGTAGCGGTCAACCTGCCGGCGGCCTGTTCTTATGGAGAAGATGGCTGGGTCTCGCTATTTGACGGCAAGACGCTGGCCGGTTGGAAACAGGCCGATCATGGGAAGGCCGAGTACAAAGTGGTCGACGGCACGATCTACGGAAAAACGGTCGAAGGAAGTCCCAACTCGTTTCTCGCATCGGAAAAACAATATGGTGACTTCGAACTGGAGTTCGAAGTGCGAGTGCACGACAAACTGAATTCAGGCTGCCAGATCCGCTCGCGCGGCAAAACCAAAGAAGATGTCGAAGCGGAAGCCGCACCTCCGGGCAAAAAACCAAACCGTAACAATCAAATCGGTCGGTTCCACGGACCGCAGGTCGAAATCGAATCGAGCCCAGGCCAGGCTGGCTACGTCTACGGAGAAGCAACCGGCTTGGGATGGCTTTCGCCCGAGCCGAAAGACAAACAGCATTCTCACAATCACATGAAGAACAACGAGTGGAACAAGTTTCGTATCGTCGCCAAAGGCCCGCGCATCCAAACTTGGATCAACGGCAAGGCGGTCGCGGACCTGACCCACGAGCAGATTCACAAGACCCATCCCAAGGGATACATCGGTCTGCAAGTGCACGGCATCAAGGCGGGAACGGGACCCTACGACGTCGCCTGGAAAAACGTCCGCATCCGAGAACTCTAAGTAGGCCGACTTGTCCCAAGTCGGCGAATCTGTTCCGTCGACCAGTTCACCAAACTGGCTTTCGTAGCGACTTCGGAGAAGTCGCCGACTTGGTCTGTCGACCAGTTCTCCGAACTGGCTCATGCAGCAACTTCTCCAAAGTCGCCGACTCATCCCCCTGCTTTTGGGGAGGTCCCGTCACTTCTCCTGACGGCCTTCCCAAACGCGAAGAAATTTTCGCTGTGGTGGTTTTTCTATCGCGGATTTTGGCTCCGGCCGATACCGTGGAGGGAAGAGTGTCTTCACACTTCCCAAACAGTCACCACAAGTTCGCAGCCCCAGGCTTGATGGTTGATTGCGGAGCCTCTGGGTACCCCTTGATGGCGCCGCGTTTTCGATTCCTCTGGGGTCGAATTCGTGATGCCCGAACCAGAGAGTGATGTTTGCGAGCAGTTCAATCAGGCTGTCAGTCGGATCTGCACCAATGTCATCCGGGCTGTCAGGGAAAACGGCGCACTTGAGTCGCTGATCAGTCCCGAACGAGACTCGATCTACATCAAATCGGCCGACGGCAAGATCCTGATTTCCAACCCCGCGTATGTCACGTTTTTCGCCGGCGACTGGTCGCCCGTCGGGCGGCTGGGAACTTCGTTTCTGAACAAGACGGTCGTCCCACTGTCGGCTCACTCTGACGCCATGATCTTGGACGGATGCCTCTCGGTGCAGTTTGACCACGTCGGTCACGACACCCAGGGCCGCGAGGTCCGGATGTTGACTCACAAGCGATCGCTGCTTGGCTTGGGGCATCCGACGATGGCAATCCTGGGCATCACGCGAGCGTTAGAGGTACTCGATGCCCAACCCAAGCCGCAACGCACTCTGCGTGAACTTTGGACCGAGTTCAAGCAGCTGGAGGAACTCGACCGCAACATCGCCATCGGTCTGGCCCGCGGAAAAAACGTGTCAACGATCGCTCTGGAAAACGGTGTGACGAAAAAAACGATCGAAAACCATCGTTCGGCAATCCTGCGGCGGCTGGAGTTCGGCTCTCCCATCGACCTGATCAAGCTGATGGTACGGTTGCAAGAAAACGGATTCGGCGATTTCGGCGTCTAGCTGCCAGCCGATTCTGGAGCCAAAAACGGCTCATTCGCCCTATTTTTCCGGAAAAACGGGCCTCCCGCAGCGCAGCAGGCCAGGCTTCTGCCGGCTGGTAGAAGGCGTCACCGGCACCTGGATAGGCTTTGACTAACGGCCAAGAGACAATAAAATGGTCTGCGAAGGCGAAAAGAACGCCTCAATTGTCACCCCCGACACATCGGTCCTGGAGGTGTTCGGCTGCGTCCGATCGACCTACCCGCTTTCGCCGAGCGTGCGTGAGGGTTCTCCTTTTAGAGCCTTGCCTGCGGAGCGAACATGATGATGACAATGTTATCGAGTCCTTTCGTATTGGCGATCGGTTTTCCGGGCATGCCCGAAATGCTGATCGTGTTGTTCCTTGCTTTGTTGTTGTTTGGCGGCGCGAAGCTGCCCAGCTTGATGCGAAATCTGGGTCGCAGCGCCAACGAGTTCAAGCATGGGATGAACGAGTCGATCGACGACGAAGACAACAGCGGTTCATCCAACGAGAACAGCTAACATGTTCGGGATGGGACCGTTTGAGATGATGGTGATCGGAGTGGTCGCCGTCGTCCTCTTCGGCGGCAATTTGCCGGAAGTCGCCAGGAAGCTGGGCGGTAGTTACCGCGAGTTTCGCCGCGGCTTGAACGACGTCCAGCAGCAGTTTCGGATGGCGGAATACGAAGCCACCAAAGCGTTGTCGATGGACGAACCAGTCAAATCGCCGGACGACGAAGAGGAGGAACCGGAAGAACCGTCGGTTCCGAAGTTCACACCGCCTGCTTGAATCAAAGCACATCGGTAACAGGCCGCAGCTGGAAAAAGCAAACCAGCCGCGGCTATTTTTTTTCCTGATAGTCTCAGCGACCAGCAAAAACGCGAGCGAACATCTTTCGTCACCAAGTGTCTGACTTTACAATTCACCCCAACGAAAATCCGGGCGATTAGCTCAGTTGGTTAGAGCGCTGTGTTCACACCGCAGAGGTCACAGATTCGAATTCTGTATCGCCCACTGTAGGGCCGGTTCCCACCGGCCGCGCATCCGTTGGAGGCCGGTGACTTCGACGATGCACTCTTCGGGGATTTCCGTATGTCATTCTGTTTGATGACAGCAAAGATCGGATCCTTGTGGTTGCGGTCGCTCACACAAGGAGGCGTCCTGGGTACTGGAAAGGGCGAAGTCGCAAGCCAACCTAACTCTTCTTGCCACGGTTGTCTTTTCGCTGTCGTTTCTCCTTGGACAGCCTCCAGCAAGCCCTACGCTGACAAGTCATCGAATGCATCGACAAGCGGGTCGAAACGAAATCGCTTCGACGCAAAAACCGAAAAATCTCGGACCGAATTCAGAGTCGACTGCATCGATCCCAGGTAACTGCAAGCGGAGGCGCGACCGAAGCGTGAATCAGACGTCATTGCCCCTATCGTCGAGCTCTTTGTAGAGCCATGCCCGGATATATCTCCATTGACGTTCGACCGATGATTTTGAAGTTCCTAGCTCGCTGGCGATCTCATCCATCGTTGAGCCAGCAAAGAAGCGCATCGTGACAATTCGTCCTTTGACCGGATCGTTGGCTTCCAGTTTCGTGAGGGCTTCGTTGAGCGCGAGAATGTTCTCGACGGGTGACTCGATCGGCAGGTCATTGTCATCGAATTCTTTTCGTTTCAAATTCCCACCGCGCTTGATGGCGGCTCGGCGACGAGCCTGGTCGACGAGAATTTCACGCATCGCTTGTGCCGCAGCGGCAAAGAAGTGTCCTCGTCCATCCCAGCCGGGATCCGTCGTACCAACCAACTTGGCGAACGCCTCGTGAACGAGTGCGGTGGCCTGAAGCGTCTGGCCAGGCGGTTGACGTTTGATCAGCGCGCGGCCGAGACTGCGTAATTCTCCATAAAGCAGCGGCAGCAGGTCGGCCGCAGCTTTACGGTCGCCCAAGCGGGCGGCCTCGATCGTCTCGGTTAGCTTCTCGGAATCTGGCATTGGGCGTCAAGCCAATCGGTCCAATCGATGGCCAAGTAGTCGTAAAGCGCGGAACAGGAAAGAACCAGAAAAAATCCCAGCTTTGTGAAGGACATCGATCACGGAATCCGGATGGTTGGGTGGAGAGGAAGCCACACCACCTTCATTTCTGGAGTTAGCGATGAGCATTGCACTCGATCCCACCGTCAAAACCTACCATGCATCAGCCCGTCATGCTGACCGGGTGTCCACACCTACTTCGAGTCTTCCCAACTCGGGTCCGACCCATGGGACCGCTGGTCTGGGCCGCCAAATAGCCGCGGGCTTGAATTTCGTCGGCATATTGTCAGCACTGGTGGCAATCGTTGCAACGCTGGTGTTTACGGTTTGGTCGTCTTTCGGCCTGCTGACGTCGTTCACCACGGAGCTCAATTCGCTCAGCCCCACGCAACTGCTGCATGCCTTGGCCGGCATGTAGCCAATCGCTGCTCAATCTGTCACCACAGTTTCCCCGAACCACGAAGAGCTTCGTCCTATGAAATCCAGATGTATTTGGTTTGCCCTCGGTGCGTTTCTTGCGTCACAAACCACCTATGCAGGCGATCTTGAAAAACAAGTTCGCAGTGGACACAACCTGCTGGAAGACGGACGCGTCGTGAACGTCGGGCAACCTCTTGGCAAGCTTACGTTTTCAAGTGTCGACGGTCAGGCGGTCTATCTGGATCAAGTCACCAAGCAGGGCCCCGCAGCGTTCGTGTTTCTATCCACCAAGTGCCCCCTGGCAAAACGCTACACGATGCGGCTTCGTCGCATTCACCAAGAGCTTTGCGATGACGGCGTTCAGTTATTTGCGGTGTTTCCCAATAGTGATGAAACGGATGAAGGGATCAAGCAATTCTTGGAGCAAACGAAGTTCCCTTTTCCTTGTGTACGCGACATCAATGGCTACCTGGTGCGCCGCTTCGATGCGACCATGACGCCACAAGCATTCGTGGTGGATGAAAACTCGGTGATCCGTTACCGAGGCGCGATCGACGACCATCGCTATGAGAACCGAGTCAAACATCAATACTTGCGTGACGCCCTGTTGGCGTTGGTGTCTGGCCGGACGATTGAAACACCGACAACAAAAGCGATGGGATGCAGCATTCACTTGGATACAGTGGCGAATGAAGGAGCAATTACGTATTCGGGACATATCGCGCGGATCCTGCAAGACAACTGCCAGAACTGCCACCGTGACGGCCAGGTTGCGCCGTTTGCGCTGACTAATTACGAAGAGGCTCGGACCTGGATGACAGAGATCGGCGCGTACACAGAATCACGGTTGATGCCGCCCTGGAAAGCCGCCGCGGGAGTTGCCCACTACACGAATGATATTAGCCTAACCGACCAGGAAATCGAAGTCATCCAAAGGTGGGTAGACGCTGGTGCGCCATTGGGCAATGAGCAAGAGATACCACCATCGCCAAAATTCAATGATGGTTGGATGCTGGGTGAGCCAGACCTGATCTTCGAAATGCCCGAAGAGTACGTCATCGGCCCTGAAGGCGAAGACGACTATCGGCACTTCGTCATCCCTCACGAAGCGATCGGCGATCGTTTTGTCGAAGCCGTCGATGTACAACCGGGGAATCGTAGTGTCGTCCACCATGTGTTGGCGTACGCCGATACGTCGGGGAAAGCTCGCGAGTTGGATGAAGCGGCCGAAGGTCCCGGCTACACGCGATTTGGTGATGTCGGTTTCAAACCGGCATCCCTGATCGGCGGTTGGGCACCAGGTAGCCGACCGACGCCAACTCCAAAAGGGACGGGGCGTTGGCTACCTAAGCAATGCGATGTTGTGCTGCAAGTTCACTACTACCGCACCGGTGTAGAGGAGCGTGACCGTACCAAGATAGGACTCTATTTTTCGAAAGCCGAGCGTCCGGTAGCAACTCGTGTTGGTGTCGTCATCAACCGCGATTTCGAGATTCCAGCGGACGAAACCGAGGTTCAAGTCAAAGCGCATTTGACGATCAAAGAACCATCGTATCTCTACTCGGTCGCTCCACACATGCATTTGATCGGCGAAACAATGCAAGTCGTCGCGCACCGCCCCGACGGATCCGTCCTGCCAATCGTTCGAATTGATGATTGGGATTTTAACTGGCAGGGTAGCTACCACTTCAAAGATCTACACAAGTTGCCGAAGGGAACTGAAGTCAAACTTGTCGCGACATTCAATAACTCTGAAGACAATCCGAACAATCCAAACTCGCCGCCGGAAACCATCACCTGGGGTGAGAAAACGACGGATGAGATGTGCATTGCCTTCTTGGGACTGATTCGCGAGTCGGAATACGATCCGATACGCGGGGCTCGTTTGGATACATCGGGACAATGAGTCTTGATAAACTGATTGACTATCCGACTCTCAAGGTAGTATCAATGACTCGATCCCGACCCTCAGAAGAAGAGATCTTTCAAGTCGCATGCGAACTATCGCCTGAGTTCCGAGAGGTCTATTTGAATCAGGTCTGCGCCGCCGACGAGGCACTCAAGGATCGGCTGAAGACGTTGTTGCGAGCCGATGGCCAGGCTGACGTCCTACAAGAGACGAAAGACGCTAGTGCACCGAACGAAATCGTCAGTAAAACGATCGGCCCCTACAAGATTTTGCAGGAGATCGGCAAAGGCGGAATGGGCGTCGTCTACATGGCCGAACAGACCGAGCCGGTGCGTCGAGTGGTTGCGCTCAAGATCGTTAAACCTGGGCTCGACTCTGATCAGGTTGTCGCGCGTTTTGAAGCAGAACGCCAAGCTCTCGCGATGATGGATCACCCCAATATTGCAAAGGTGTTGGATGCGGGGACCACGGAAGACGACCTGCCCTACTTTGTGATGGAGTTGGTGAAAGGCTATCCAATCACCCAGTACTGTGACGAACATCGGCTGAATACGAATGAGCGTTTGCGTCTGTTTACCGGTGTGTGCCGGGGACTTCAGCACGCCCACCACAAAGGCATCATCCATCGAGACTTAAAGCCGTCGAACGTGCTGGTTGCCGAATACGACGAACAGATCGTCCCCAAGATCATCGATTTTGGCGTCGCTAAAGCAACCCATCAAAAGCTCACCGAAAAAACGCTCTACACGCAGTTTGGTACGATCGTCGGGACGCTCGACTATATGAGTCCAGAACAAGCAAAGTTCAACCAATTGGACATCGACACTCGCAGTGATGTCTACTCGCTGGGCGTGATGCTGTTCGAGCTTTTAACGGGTGAGACACCGATTGAGAAAAACCGCCTTCAGTCCAGTGGTCTCGAGGAAGTGTTGCGAATCATCCGCGAAGACGAGCCGCAGCGCCCCAGTCATCGGTTGAGTTCGAGCACGACCCTGCCGTCAACGGCATCGAAACGCAAAACGGATCCCAAACACCTTGCCGGTCAATTGCGTGAGGATCTGGATTGGATCGTGATCAAGGCGATGGCAAAAGATCGGGATGAACGGTACCAGTCCCCCGACGCGCTTGCTGCGGACATTGATAGATTCATGAACGACGCGCCCATCGAGGCACGTCGTCCTTCGCTAGGTCGGCGTGTGAAGCGTTTTGCCAGACGCAACCGAGTCACTGTCACCGCCTCGGCGTGTGTGCTGATGGCGGTAGCAACCGCTTGTACGTTCGGCGTGGTCGCCTACTTGAAACAGCAGGAAAGTGACGAGCGAACCGCAGAACTTCATAACATCAAAGGAGATCTGTCTGAACAGCAAAACGCGCAAGAACAAGAGCGATGGGCGCGAGCCGTTGCGATGCCTCAGATAGAAGAACTGTTCGCGAAAGGCAGGGCCGTTGAGGCGATCGAGGTCGGCAAGAGAGCGCGATCCGTTCTCACCAACGATCCCGGGCTCGAGCATCTCTTAGAACGAATCAGTCGACCTTTTAGCCTTCCCGAACGAAACGACGATGTGGGCACGAAGGTCTTTTACCGTGACGCATTTCTGCGTGACAGCGATTGGACGTTTGCCGGCACGATCCCGCTGGAAAATGTGTCGATTCCTGATGGCCACCTGCGTTTGAAACTCTCTCGCGATGGTTTTCGTGACCGTGAGACTCAGACGAACTTTGACACGGGAATTCATTGGTTGTTTACCGAACTCATTGCGGAAAACACGCAATTTCCGGAAGATTTGACACTGATTCGTGCTGGCCGCTTCGGGAAGGTCGACGAGATGCACATCGACGAATTCTTTTTGGAGCGTTTCGAGGTCACTAACGACCAGTTTCGACGATTCGTGGTCGCTGGTGGGTATGAGAATCCCGAGTACTGGTCCGACTTGGATTTCGCGCACCAGGGAGAGTCACTGAGCTTTGAAGAGGCAATGCAGCGATTCGTTGATCAATCGGGGAAGCCTGGACCTGCGATGTGGAAAGACGGTCAATGTCCAATCGGGAAACAGGATCATCCGGTCTGTGGCGTGAGTTGGTTCGAAGCGGCCGCTTATGCGAAGTTTGTTGGGCGCTCACTGCCAACCGTCCACCACTGGAAGCGCGCTGCCCACGCGCCACAGAGCTGGATCGCCTGTCAACTCAATAACTTTTCGGGCGAGGGAACGGCCAGCGTACGGTCGCAAGTAGGAATCGGAGTGTTTGATGTTTATGGAATGGCCGGCAACGTTAAAGAGTGGTGTTGGAACGAGGATGGTACGGGGCGACGATACGCGTTAGGAGGAAGTTGGAAGGAGTCCGAGTACATGTTTCACGACAAGGACATGCTCGACCCTTGGGCGCGGAACGACAATGTGGGCTTTCGATGCATGGTTTCCCATGAGAATCGAGGGAAACGAGCGAAACTGCAAGCATCCTATCACCAGTCAGAGGCAACGGTGGATTGGACTGCGCACAGTCCAATGTCACTGGACGAACTTCGGGAGAATTTCCGTTACGGAGACACGCCGCTGAACGCTGTGCAAGTCCGTGATGACTACTCCCCGTCTCACCCTGCGTTTCGTCACGAGACGATTCAAATTGATGCAGCGTACAATGGCGAACGATTTGACATTCACCTGTTGATTCCAAAGCACGCCAAACCGCCCTACGACACGATTGTCTGTGTTCCGGGCGTCGGGGTCATCCAGGGTGACTATCGATTTGAGCCTCCCTATCGATTCTTTGAATGGAATTACATTCGTCGCTTTCCAACCGCGGGGATGACGGTCTGCGTGCCAATTCTGCAATTAAGCTTTGATCGCTGGGACGGAAAGCGAAACGGTGAAAGGCAACGGGAAAATCCGGCGCATGCGGTAGTTCATTGGATTCAACGAACGCAGGATATCTTTCGCACGTTAGACCACTTGGAGACACGGTCGGATGTCGCGCGAGTAATCTATTTCGGACATAGTTTAGGAGCGATGCATGGTCCGCTCGCTCTGGCGCTCGACGATCGGTTTGACGCGGCAATTCTGTCCGCCGGAGGATTGCTTGGGCCAATGCACGACGGTCACCCGGTTCAATTCCTACCACACATTTCGCAGCCAACTCTTATGATCAACGGATTCACCGATACGACCTTCAACTACCAAACGTCGCAGGTCCCGATGTTCGAGCAGTTAGGATCGAAGACGAAACGCCATGTTTTACTAAACAGTGCACACAATGCGGATCCTCGTGCGATCCAAGACATCAGCATTCAGTGGCTCGACGACCTTCGTAACGGTCGAGTATCAGGAGTTGAACCGGCCGAGATCCCCGACGAGTTCTTGCCCCGATGAGCCAATCAACTCCACAAGAGAATTCACGCGAAGAGGAAATCTTCCAGGTCGCCTGTGAGATCGCTTCTGATCACGCGCAACGAGCCTATTTGGAACAGGTTTGCGGTGATGACGATGAGCTGAAGCAACGTATGCTGACACTACTGAATGCTGATCGTCAACAGCCGGACTTAGGCGAAACCGTCGACCATTCCGTCTCATCCCCAATCGCGACAAGCAAGACCATCGGCCCCTACAAGATCCTGCAAGAGATCGGCAAAGGCGGGATGGGCGTGGTCTACATGGCCGAACAGACCGAACCGGTGAAGCGGCGTGTGGCACTGAAGATCGTCAAACCAGGATTGGACACCGATCAGGTCGTCGCGCGTTTTGAAGCAGAACGCCAAGCCCTCGCGATGATGGATCATCCCAACATTGCGAAAGTGCTCGATGCGGGGGCAACTGACGACGGGCGTCCGTATTTCGTGATGGAGTTGGTCAAGGGTGTGCCAATCACGCAGTACTGCGATGAGAATCGCCTGAGCACGCGCCAGCGGTTGGACCTATTCGTTTCGGTCTGTCGCGGTGTCCAACATGCTCATCTGAAAGGGATTATCCATCGCGACCTCAAGCCATCGAATGTTCTGGTCGCCGAGTTTGACCATCAGCCAGTCGCAAAGATCATCGACTTTGGAGTGGCCAAGGCCACCAACCAAGAGTTGACCGAGAAGACGATGTTCACCCAGTTTGGGCAGATCATCGGAACGCTCGACTATATGAGCCCCGAACAGGCGAAGTTCAATCAATTGGACATCGACACCCGCAGTGATGTCTATTCTCTTGGCGTGCTCCTCTACGAATTGCTGACTGGCGAGACTCCGATCGAGAAGCAGCGTCTCAAGGAAACGGGGCTTGAAGAAGTGTTGCGGATCATTCGCGAAGACGAACCGCCGCGACCCAGTACGCGAGTCGGGTCGAGTGCAACGCTTCCCAACCTCGCTGAGAAGCGAAACACGGACCCGGCGCGATTGGCCGGTCAACTGCGCGAAGATCTCGATTGGATCGTGATCAAGGCGATGTCGAAAGATCGGAATGATCGTTACCAGTCAGCCGAGTTGTTGTCCGCAGACATCGATCGACACCTCGAAGATCTCCCGATCGAAGCAAGACGACCGTCGATCACGGGAAGATTACGACGCCTTATGCGTCGCCATCGAACGGCAGTCACTATGTCGGCGCTTCTGATGTTGGCGACCGTGATCGCAGGCGCGTTTGGGATTGCCGCCTATCTGAGTCGAGTCGAGCGGGATCGGAAGGAGGCAGAGCTGCTTGCCAGCCGATCCGAAACGAACCAGGCGAGGGCGGAGACATCGCAGGCGAGAGCCGAAGCGGAACGTCGCCAATGGGCTCATCGCTCGATTCCAAAGGTGAACGAATTGATCAATGAGCAACGCTCGGTTGCCGCATTCCGACTCGCAAAACAAATCCGTGAAATCATTCCCGACGAACCTACCTTGGATGATCTTTGGGAACGTGTGGCAGTCACCGTTTCGATGGACAAGAACAAGCCAGTCGGCGCAACGATTCAGTACCGAGGTGCCTATGACACCGAAGGAGAATGGATGACGGCTGGTCAGATTCCGCTGGAAAACGTCACGCTGCCTAGAGGACCGCTTCGTTTCCGAGTCAGCATGGAGGGGTATGTTTCTCATGAGTTTCAGCGGCGAATCCCGCATTTCATTCAAAGCTCTCGAGCGTTGATCACGAAGAAGCGCGCCAACGTTGCCGAGAACATGGCCCGGATCCATGGGATCAAAGCGGCGAAATGGAATGATCTTCCCGTGGATCTAAACGGGTTTTTGGCTGATCGGTATGAAGTGACAAACGCGGAGTTTCAAAAGTTTGTTGACGGTGGGGGCTACGCAAACTCCAAGTACTGGGAGGACATCGAATTCGTTCGCGACGGCGAACTGATAAGCTGGGACGAAGCGATGCGATCGTTTGTGGACGCCAGTGGTTCGCATGGACCGTCGACCTGGCACGACGGTTCCTATCCAATCGGACAGCAGGACCATCCCGTTGGTGGCGTGAGTTGGTTTGAAGCAATCGCGTATGCCAATTTCGCCGAGAAGAGTTTGCCGACCGTGCACCACTGGAAATGGGTAGCCCATTCGGATCAGCCGGAAATCCTGACGGCGCTGAGCAATTTTTCGAGCGAGGGTCCGCAGCCGGTCGGGACGAATCGAGGGATTGGACGATTTGATGTCTATGACCTCGGCGGCAACGTCAAAGAATGGTGTTTCAACGAGGACGAACAAGGACGGCGCTGTTTGCGAGGAGGAGCATGGAATGATCTCGACTACCAGTTTTTCAGCCTCGACTTTGCCTCGCCCTGGGATCGTGATCCAACGTTCGGATTCCGCTGCGTCATCTATGAGAAGTCGCCTCCAAGTGAAACCTTGGCAAGGGTCGAATCACCGGCGGCTGAGCCGATTCCGCCGCGCGACGCGCAACCGATCGAGCCCTTTTTGAACCGGTTTGATTACGACGACCTGCCGCTGGAACCGGTGTTGATCCAACCCGACGCCCCCGACAGAGCGTCGAGCCTTTATCGACATGAGATCGTTGAAATCGCCGCCGCCTACAACAACGAGCGTTTCAAGCTTCATCTATTCGTCCCTCGTCAGCAGAAAAAACGCTTCGATGTCGTGGTTGTCATGCCGCACAGAGGCATTTTCGAAAATCGCCTCGGGGAGTTTTCAAAGGCTATGGATCAAATCAACTTTATAGGGCACATCGAGTCGTTTACGACGGCAGGAAAGATCGTCTGCCTTCCCGAGTACAACGGAACCTTCGAACGCTGGAAAGGGCACGGACTGATCAGCAACTTTGGCGAGAACCCGCACCAAGCACTGCACGAGTGGATTCTCGTCACAAAAGATCTTCGTCGCGTTGTTGACTACCTACTAACACGATCAGAAATTGATTCAGATCGACTGATCTACCTAGGGCTCAGCATGGGTGCGATGGCGGGCCCGGTCAACTTGGCCGTCGAACCACGACTTTGCGCTGGGATACTGTTCTCTGGCGGGTACCACTGGGAATGGGAGAGAATGGGTCTTGCTGAAGTCGCCAACGTAAGTTTTGCGCCGCATGTCGGGCAGCCCGTGTTGATGGTCAATGGATACCGCGACAACATCTTTTCCCCGAAGCGTCACCAAATGCCCTTGTATGAAGATCTCGGCAGTACCGTGAAGGACCGACTGGTGCTGACGTGTGGGCACTCGATTCCATCTTCGATGATTGCCAAGCATGTCATTCCCTGGTTGGACAAGGTCTTTGCCGAGTCAGGTGAGAACTGATCAACCAATGTAGGAAGACCTGATGCGAGACGTGATGCCATGACTAATCCGTCGAAAGAGGAATCGATTTTCCAAATCGCCTGCGAACTCAGCGGTGAGGCTCTCAACGCCTACCTCGAGCAAGCCTGCGGTGACGACATCGAGCTCAAAGCGCGGCTTGCGATGCTGTTGAGAAGGGACCGAGACGCGGGAAGTCTTGATGACACTCATGAGCTAGCGACGTCGACGGGGAAGCTTTCGGGGATCGGGCCGTACAAGATTCTTCAAGAGATTGGCAAAGGCGGGATGGGCCTGGTCTACATGGCCGAGCAGACTCAACCCGTCCGGCGACGTGTCGCATTGAAGATCGTGAAGCCCGGGCTCGACACCGATCAAGTCGTCGCTCGCTTCGAAGCCGAACGACAGGCACTTGCGATGATGGATCATCCCAACATTGCAAAAGTGCTCGATGCGGGGGCGACTGATGACGGGCGTCCGTATTTCGTGATGGAGTTGGTCAAGGGTGTGCCGATCACGCAGTACAGCGACGAACATCGCCTCAGCACGCGCGAGCGCTTGGAACTCTTTGTCACGGTCTGTCGCGGCGTCCAGCATGCACACATGAAAGGAATCATTCACCGTGACCTCAAGCCATCGAACGTCTTGGTCGCCGAGTACGACAACGAAGCGATGACGAAGATCATCGACTTTGGAGTCGCCAAGGCGATTGGTCACGAGCTGACCGAGAAAACGATGTACACCCAATTTGGGCAGATCATTGGCACGCTCGACTACATGAGCCCGGAGCAAGCCAAGTTCAATCAGTTGGACATCGACGTCCGCAGTGACGTCTACGCGCTGGGGGTGTTGCTCTATGAATTGTTGACTGGCGAAACGCCGATTGAAAAAAAACGACTCCAGCAGTCGGGCCTTGAAGAAGTTTTGCGGATCATTCGCGAAGACGATCCCCAGCGTCCGAGCACACGGGTTGGTTCCAGTTCGACACTCCCCGCGACCGCGGAGAAACGTAGCACCAACCCAGGAAAGTTGGCGGGCCAACTTCGAGACGACCTCGATTGGATCGTCATCAAAGCCATGGCAAAGGAACGCAACGCACGCTACCAGTCGGCGGAAGAGTTGGCGAGCGATATCGACCGGCATCTCAACGACCGGCCGATCCACGCGAAACGACCATCGCTGATGGGGCGCGCCGCCAAACTCTTGCGTCGCAACAAAGCGGCGGCAATCGCATCATTGGCCGTCATGTCTTGCGTCGCGCTGGCCTCAGCGTTTGGATTGATCGCCTACTTTGAACGCTCCGATCGCGTGCAGACAGAAATGGATTTGGTCGATAGCCGCGGCAAGATGGACGCGGCAAAAGTCGCGGCCGAGCGACAGCAGTGGGCTCGATCGGTGATGCCTGACATCCGTAGGTTAGCCGCTGAGAATCGAGGGGTTGAAGCATTCCAATTGGCAACCAAGGTGCGTGAGGTCCTCACCAACGACCCGGAATTTGACCAACTCTGGGAGGAAGTCGCTATCACGCCCGAAATGGCATTTGACGTTCATCCGCACGGATCAAAGATCGAGTACCGACAAGCGCAGGATCCGAATGGAGCATGGTATGTTGCCGGACACAGTCCGTTGTCGGGAACGGCTTTTCCAAAAGGGCCACTGCGGTTCAGGTTGTCGCACGGCGGATTCATGAAGAGGGAATTCCATCGCGTATTTCCCGACTTCCTTCGACACGACCGCGCGATCTCACTCGATCCGCTCGAGCTTGCGCGTGACGGCATGACTTACCTGGGAAGTGTCAAGGCCGCGGAGTGGAATTACCTACGTACCGATCTCAATCCTTTTCACATCGATCGCTACGAAGTCTCCAATCGCGAGTACAAGGAGTTCGTCGACCGTGGAGGTTACCAGAATCCTGACTTCTGGTCGGACTTGGAGTTCATTCGCGGCGACGAAACTCTCTCTTGGGAGCATGCAACCAGTTCCTTCACGGACTCAACAGGAAGCCCCGGACCGTCAACTTGGGCAAACGGCACCTTCCCGGACGGACTCGATGATCATCCCGTTGGCGGGATCAGTTGGTTTGAGGCCCATGCGTATGCGACTTCGGTCGGGAAAGACCTGCCGACGGTCGATCATTGGCGATGGGCCGCGGACGTAGCACCCGGAGTGATCGAATTCGTCATGGACAAAAGCAACTTCGCTCAGCGTGGTAGTTCTCAGCGCGGCGCGAACGATGGTATTGGGCGATTTGAGGTCTATGATCTGGCAGGGAACGTACGGGAATGGTGTTTCAACAAAGACCAGCTGGATCGACGGATGAGTCTCGGGGGTTGTTGGCGTGACTCCGAATATCAATTTATCGTTCCCGACGCGTTGTCACCTTGGGACCGCGATCCCAGCAACGGTTTTCGATGCGTCTCCTACGGACCAGGCGGTCCAGAACAAGTGTCTCTCGCCAATTCGAAGTTCAAGACGAATCCCGAAGACTATGCGCTTCCTCAGCGTGTGCCGATTGAGCCGCTGATCCGACAACACGACTACGACCGCCGCTTTCCCCTTAACGCCCAGACGTTGCAGACCGAAGGGGAGGTCCACTCGCATCTGTTCCGGCACGAAATCGTACAGCTGAACACTTCGTACAACGACGAGCGCTTTAAAGTTCATCTGTTGATTCCGCACGATCGACGGGATTCCTCGGAAACCGTCGTTTTCTTTCCGGGTGCGGGCGCCTTCAATCGTCAAAACAGCGTGGAGGAATTTCCGACTCAACATGGAGGGATATGGTCGAAACTCGAACAGTTTCTCACAGACGGAATGATCGTTTGTCGCCCGGCCTACAAAGATTCGCTCGATCGTATTCGAGGTATCGAGTTTATGAATCGATTTCGCGATCCCCAACACCGAATTCAGGCTCGCGACGACTGGATGAAGGTCTTCGTTGATCTGAGGCGAACCGTCGACTATCTGGTCACACGTGACGACGTGAATGCGGATCGACTACTCTACTTTGGAAACAGTTGGGGCGCGATGTCGGGTCCGATTTCGTTGGTGCTTGAGCCAAGGTTCAAGGCGGGAATCTTTACCTCAGGCGGATATTGGAAATGGGAGAAAGACTCGTTCCCAGAGATTGCGTCCTCTCATTTTGCGCCGCATGTCAAGCAGCCCGTCATCATGATCAATGGAACTCGTGAAGAGTTCATTTTTCCGCTCAAGTATTCGCAGCAAGTTTTATTTGGCGATTTGCCATGTCCACTCAATGAGCACCACAAGCTGGATTGTGGGCACCATGTTCCGGCAGACAAGGTTTTCGAGGTGCTTCGGCCTTGGCTCGAAAAAGTCTACGCCGCGCATGAGCGAGCTGACGACGAAGTACCGGTGAACCAACCGTCGCCAATCGAATGAGCGAGAACGTTGGGAAATCGGGCGACTTCTCGCGGCAATGGGCAATGAAGGCACGACGACGGCCAAAATTCTTTAAAAAAACCTGAAGGACTCCAACGCTCGTTTGCGGATTGGTTGGTGACAGTTTGCTTCACTCGTCACCAAGGATTTGCCGTGAGTCAATCAACCGACGAACGATTTCATGCGCTCGATGCGACACGCGCTTTCGCACTGATGTTAGGCGTTGTGTTTCACATCGCGTGGGCGTTCATGCCCGAAAACAGGGGCGTCCCGTTCACTGATGAGTCGTCGAGCGGCGGGTTCAGCTACTTTTTCTGCACGTCGCACACTTTTCGAATGCAGCTTTTCTTTCTGATCGCGGGATTTTTCGCACGGATGTTGTACCATCGCCGTGGCGCGATCGGGTTTGCCAAAAATCGCATTTCCCGGATCGCGTTTCCCTTCGCAATCGCCTGGTTGATTCTAATTCCGTTGCTGTTGTTGACCTGGGTGTGGGGGCAAAATCTATCGGGACAAAATCTGACGCCGGTGCCCCTTGCGGCGTTCGTCGGTGTCTTGGTGTCGGGAATCACATTCATTCCACGGTCTTGGGGTGGACTGTTTTCACTCGGACACCTTTGGTTTCTCTATTACCTGTTAATCTTTTACTCTTTGACGGTCGTCGTTCGCCCGCTCGCGTTACGTGCGATTTCCAGAACGGCCACGCTTGACAGCTCACTCGATCGGTTCGTCGCATGGTGTGTTCGCTCTCCCTGGTCGATCATTGTGCTGGCCATGATCACTGGCCTGACGCTCTGGCCCATGCAGGGATGGTACGGGATCGATACTCCGTCAATGTCGCCGCTGCCTTCGCTTGCGGTCGTTGCCGCGTACGGGATCTTTTTTGTTGTCGGATGGCTACTGCATCGGCAGTCAAGCATGCTCAAGGAGCTTATTCCAAAATGGCGTTGGCAGTTGGGGTTGGGCATGGCACTTTCCCTGCCCCTCTTCTTTGCAGTGCAACACGTTCATCGATCGGGAATGGCGAGCGGAGGGCTCGTTGGTGGCTATCCCGAATTGACCGTCAGCCAAGTCAAGGATTGGCCAAGCCTGATCTCTCGTTTAAACACTCATTCCGCAAGCCAAGGCTCGAAACTCGGGAACTTGCTTCTACGGTTGAAACCGTCCGATCGCGAGCGGATCGCAGCGTTATCCGATGAACCCAGCGTGGATGTCCGCATCGGCATCTGTAAGTCGTTGAATTCTTTGCTCAGCGATCCTGACGTTTTTGAGCCGTTGGGCGAGCGTCCTGGAGAGAATGTCGCATCTGTTGCCACTTCGACGGTTGGCTTTGCAGAGCAGCAAGAAACACGTCGACGTAACCGGCTGATCTTGGAACACGTCTTCGCAGGATTGATCCTTCCAGATCCGGCAAAGACACCGTATCGGTCACCGATCAAGCTTGGATTCTCACTCCTGTATGCGGGCGTGTGCTGGTGTTTCGTGCTGGGAACGCTGGGATTCTTTCAAGAAAAGTGCTCCAAGCAGAGCAAAGTTTGGCGTTACATCGCTGACAGCTCGTATTGGGTGTATTTGGCGCACCTGCCACTCGTGATTTGGCTGCAAATCTGGCTGGCACCGTACGCCTGGCCTGGCTTGGTCAAATTCGGAATTCTCAATGCGGTTTCATTCCTCCTGCTCTTCTCGAGCTACCACTTCTGCGTTCGTTCAACCATCGTGGGTCGGATCCTCAACGGAAGAGCCTACCCATTCACGTGGCCGAAATGGCCGCTGAATTCGCGCGGTTCAATCGTGGAGCCAGTAACGAGCGCCTGATTCAACTAGAATCCTGAGAATCCGAGAGATCAACAAAACAGGGACACAAAGAACCGGTCGGAACGCCAAGTCAGAGATGTGCTTTGAAAGATGCATCGAAACAGGAACGAATCCAAGAACTCTTTCAGCAAGCTGCCAGTCTTGTGCCGGAAGACCACGAGCGGTTTCTGAGGGAGAACTGCCGGGACGACGCAGAAATGGCCGAAGTAGAACGGCTGCTGGAGTACCACGCGGTCGCAGGCGGTGGCCTGAGCCTTGAGGGCGATGGTTTGCCGGTCACCCTGGATGTTCCGGCGAAGAAACATTCGCCGCTCCGCATCGGCGATTCTGGTTCGATCGACCACGGTCGATTTCTGCCCGGCACGGTGCTTGCCGATCGTTACCGTATTGTGGGTATGCTTGGCAAGGGAGGGATGGGCGAAGTCTATCGAGCTGATGATTTAGATGTCGGGCAATCCGTGGCGCTAAAGTTCTTGCCGAGTAGATTGGCCAATGACAAACGAGCAATGGAACGCTTCCGCGGTGAAGTGCGTCTCGCTCGGCAAGTTTCGCATCCCAACGTTTGCCGCGTCTATGATATCGGCCAAATCGACGGCCAATGGTTTCTGTCGATGGAGTATGTCGACGGCGAGGATCTTGCGCAACTGCTTCAGCGCATCGGTAGATTCAATTCGGAGCGGGCGACGGAGCTTGCTCGACAGCTCTGCCTGGGCCTGCATGCAGCTCATGAAAAGGGCGTACTCCATCGCGACCTTAAACCAGCCAACATCATGATTGATGGTCGGGGCAAACTATTGATCACCGACTTTGGTCTTGCCGAATTGGCTGAGGACGTTCGCGAAGAAGATATCCGCAGCGGTACTCCAGCCTACATGGCTCCCGAACAATTGGCCGGACGAGAAGTTACCGAAAAAAGCGACATCTATTCACTGGGAACGATTCTGCACGAGCTGTACACCGGCAAAACCGTCTGGGAAGCCAACTCAATGGCGGAACTGCTCAAGAAACGAAAAAGCAGCTCGCCTGGAAATCCGTCAAGCCATATCGATGATTTGGACCCGCTGGTCGAGCGAGTCATTGAGTGCTGCTTAGATCCAGATCCATCGATGCGGCCAGAATCTGCATTGCGTGTGATTGCTTCGCTCCCAGGGGGGGATCCGCTAGAGGCCGCCTTGGCGGCAGGACAAACTCCCACACCGGAGATGGTGGCTGATTCCGGTCAGAAAGGATACTTGCCTCCGGCGGTCGGCATCGGCGTATTCATTTGCATTTGCGTCTTGGCAGTGATGCTGCCATTCCTATCCGACTGGCTCAAGAAATACGAGTTTGGCGAGCTTCGTCAAAATAAACCGGAAGTATTGGAAAGGATGGCGCACGATACGCTGAAGCGACTCGGCTATGATTCCGATTCCGCCGATTGGACGACGGCATTTCGCTTGGACTCCGACCAAGGTTATGAGTTTCTCTATCGCCAACATAGGCACGCTCTGGTCCCCAATATGCCTCCCATGTGGACCAACAGCACTGCCTGGCAGGTTTCCATTGACAACCCACCGCTCCTTCAACCCGGAATGTTGTCGATGCGGCTCAGTACCAGCGGCGACTTGCTCGAATTCATGGCGGTTCCGGACGAAAGTCAACCTGTGCCGGGCACCACTGCATCGCAACGAACAGAACTGTTGGCCTTGCTGGATTTGACGGCGGCAGACTACCAACCGATCTCAGATCCTAGAGATGAGTTGCCGTCAGTTCCTCCGATCTGGATAGATGACATTTCCTACTGGCAACGGTTGGGCGAAGCCGGCGAGGTTTTGGTTGTCGGGGTTACCAATGGGCGTTTGACTTATTTCAATCGCAGTCCCGAAGGTCGATCGGGTACCCTCGTCACTGCACTCCAAAGCGAGCAGACCGTCATCAACCACAACGGCATGATCCCTCTGGTTTTCTTTACGATTGCGTTCTTCATTGCCGTTCAAAATATGTCACGATCACGAGTCGACTACTCGACCGCGTGGAAACTTGCGGCTATCTCTTTTGCGGCAGACCTCATCATCTGGTGTCTCCTTAGCCGCAGTGTCAGACATTTTTTTTATGATGTGGAGCTTACGGCGAACTTCGTATTCCGGTCGTTCTTTATGGCGACACGTATATGGGTTTACTATGTTGCTTTTGAGCCGATTATCCGTCGATATTGGCCGAATGCTCTGGTCACGTGGACGCGGTTTGCATCGGGACGACATCGAGATCCGCTGGTAAATCGCGACGTATTGCTCGCAGTTCTCATTGGACTCAGCATGGCGTGTGTAGCCGTAGTGGGGTCGGCGGACGCTAATAATATTCATTATCCTTTTTGGCCCAACAACGTTTCGTTGCGATTTGCTGTCGTTGGTGTTTTTGCATCGCTCCAGCATACGATACTTTCCGGCGTTGGCGTCCTGACCTGGTTGGTCGCGATTCGGGCGGCAGTCCGAAACGACTGGGCTGCCATCGCACTCTTCACCTTGGTTGTAGGTCTCACTATCAATGCAGCACACCCCGCTTCTTGGTTTTTCCTCGTAGTCCTCGCTACGGTCTATATCCGGGTGGGAGTTTTCGCCGCGCTCATCCAATCGTTCATTAGTTTCTCGGTAAGCCAGGTTCCGATGACCGCCGATGTCACCAGCTGGTACTTCGGCAGCACGCTACTAACGATGGGGTTGGTCCTGCTGATTGCTGGATACGGCTTGTACTTCAGTACCTTGCATGAAAGGCTTTGGTGTCTCGTACTTGGTAGTGGGGTGCGATGATGGCGGGCAAACGGGAACAGAGAATCGAGGAGCTGTTTCAGGCGGCTATTCAATTAGCTGAGCCGCAGCGCGAAGCCTTCTTGCGCGAGCAGTGTGACGACGAAACGCGAGCCGAAGTCAAAAAGTTGCTTGATTTCGATCAATTGAAAGGTGGTGGACTGACCGCGGAACCAGTTGCTGATCTGCTGCCAACCCGCAGCGCGCCGATTTCACCGGACTGCGACGACCAACCGAATACGCCATCGAGTGCCACGACTGGATCCATCAACCACGGTCGATTTCTGCCCGGAACGATTCTGTCCAAACGCTATCGCATCGTCGGCATGCTGGGCAAGGGAGGCATGGGCGAAGTTTATCGCGCCGATGACTTGGAGTTGGGACAATCTGTTGCGCTCAAGTTCTTGCCGAAAAAGTTGGCAGAAGACTCACGATCGCTGGAGCGTTTTCGTGGTGAAGTGCGACTTTCCCGTCAAGTTTCTCACCCGAACGTTTGCCGTGTCTACGATATCGGCCAAATCGACGGGCAATGGTTTCTGTCGATGGAATATGTCGATGGCGAAGACCTTGCTCAGTTATTAAAACGAGTTGGACGATTCAACGCCGAAAGAGCGACCGAACTCGCCCGAGAGCTATGCATGGGGCTGCAGGCCGCGCACGAAAAGGCGGTGCTTCATCGCGATCTGAAACCAGCCAACATCATGATCGACGGTCGGGGCAAATTGTTAATCACGGATTTTGGATTGGCAGAAATCGCCGATGAGGTGCGCGGCGACGACATTCGGTCTGGTACGCCAGCCTACATGTCACCGGAGCAACTTGCTGGCCGAGAAGTCACCCAGCGCAGTGATATCTACTCGATGGGGATGATCCTTCACGAAATCTATACGGGCAAACCGGTATGGGAAGCCGGTTCGATCGCAGAGTTGCTACAAAAACGGAGCAGTTCAACACCAACTCCTTCGAGCCTTACGGACCTCGATCCGCTCGTCGAAACAGTCATCCAGCGGTGTCTCGAACCTGATCCTGAGAAACGCCCGAATTCTACGCTGAGCGTACTGGCTGGACTACCAGGAGGCGACCCGCTCCAGGCCGCCCTCGCCGCCGGCGAAACACCAAGTCCAGAGATGATTGTCAATGCAAGTCAAGACGGACGACTGACTTTGCCTGTCGGTACGGCATTGTTTACAGTTTTGTGCGCGCTGCTTTTCTCTATTCCCCTGACGACATCCTGGAGGCAGCGGTTCCAATTTGGGAAGTTAGAAGAAAATAAACCCGATGTCCTTGAGCGAATAGCCGAGGAACATCTGTCCGCGTTGGGGCTAAAGCACGAGCAAAGCGACACGGCATCCGGGTTTGAGTATTCCACTTCAGGGGTGATCGAATTCTGGTATCGTCAAAGCGTCCAGCAATTGTCTCCGAAGAATCCAGATTTATGGGGTGCGAACACCGCCTGGCGAATCACCAGTGCGAATCCCCCGAATACCATGGCTGGAATGACGAGCATACGACTCGGCACCGACGGCCGTCTGCTGGAATTGTTTTCGACGGCAGATGCCAAACAAGAAACGATGGATGATACGCCCGCGAAATGGGACGCTCTATTCAATGCAACCAGCCTAAGGCAAAGCGATTATCAGCTCGTCGATGCATCGTCCAAGATCGCATCAATGGTGGGCATGATTCCACATGACGAAATTCACTATTGGCAAAGTCGCCAAGAGCGTGCAGCCATTCGGGAAATCCTCGCCACGTCAATCAATGGGCGACTCAATTACGTCACACTCCTGGGACAGGGGCATGTAAGAAAGCTGGGCGGATTGACACAAGCTCCGCGTTCCACGCTTGGACTTTCCGGCTGGCACATTTCCTTTTCGTTGGCCGTCGCCCTAATTCTTGCAGTTCGCAATCTTTTTGCGGCGCGGGTCGACATCAAGAGTGCGGCTGTGATTGCGATTTCGGTTTTTATCGTTGACCTCGTGGGTTGGTGTATCCTAACGCCAAAGCTTGCGTCGATCTTCGCTGATATGAACTTCACGGCTAATTATCTGATTCGGGCGTCCGGCGTCGCGTTTCGGACCGGCATCTACTACTTTGCCTTTGAACCGCTCATTCGACGCTTTTATCCAACGACGTTGATCTCGTTGGCCAGGCTCCTTGATGGCCGATTTCGGGATGCTCTGTTTTGCCGAGAAATACTTGCGGGCACACTGGTAGGCGTGGCGCTAGCAGCATTTGCAGGAGTCTTTGGTGAGAACCTTTTGGATTATCCAGACGGACCTGAACAGGTACGTGCGCGGGTCACGGTTGCCGCGCTCGTGTCAAAATTGGCCTACGTTGCTGCAATGGCGTTAGGTGGACTCGCGCAGTTGATTTTTCTGACAGCGATGATCAGGCACAAGTTGAGTGCCGCAATCTTGTTTGTAGTGATCATTACTTTGTCTGACGTCACGGAGGATTGGAACACTTATTGGCTGATCGCGAAGATACTACTCCACACATTCATCGTAATTGGTTGTATGCGATTCGGATTGGTGTTTGTCTTTTCTCTTATTTTCTCTTACTTCACACTCGTTGCATTTCCCTTTGCCCCTCAGTTCGATCACTGGTACTCCACCAGCAGCTTTATCATCGTGGGGTTCGTTTTGCTGTTTGCAGCCTATGGCTTTACTTTTAGCACCGTAGTTCCTTATCTGCAGTCGACAAAGTCTGCGCGAGGAGCCGTAGCGTGACGTCACCATCCAAAAAGGTCGAAGAGCTATTTCATGCGGCCGTTAGCTTGACGACGGCAGAGCGGGAACTTTACCTATCGCAACATTGTGAAAGCGATCAACAGCGTGCAGAAGTCCAGAAACTGCTAACCTTTCACCGACGGAAGGGAGGAGGCCTCACGGACCAGCGAGATTCATTGCCTCCCACTCAGGACCTCAAGAACAGCGCACCTGGACGCGGCGATCGACAGCAATCAAAAGGCAATTCAAACAGTGGAACCATCGATCATGGCCGGTTCCTGCCGGGAACGGTGCTTTCGGATCGTTACCGCATCGTCGGTTTACTTGGAAAAGGAGGCATGGGCGAGGTTTATCGCGCGGACGATCTGGAACTTGGCCAGTCAGTCGCGCTGAAATTTTTGCCGCAGCGGCTAGCCGACGATCCCAGGTCGCTCGAACGGTTTCGCGCGGAGGTCCGTTTAGCGCGACAGGTTTCTCATCCAAACGTCTGCCGAGTCTACGACATTGGGCAAATCGATGGCCAATGTTTCTTGTCGATGGAGTACGTTGACGGAGAAGATCTAGCCCAACTACTCACTCGAATCGGACGATTCAATCAAGAACGCGCGACCGAACTCGCTCGGCAGCTTTGTTTGGGGCTGCATGCGGCACACGAAACCGGCGTTCTGCACCGTGATTTGAAGCCAGCCAACGTCATGATCGATGGTCGAGGCAAACTGTTAATCACTGACTTTGGTCTTGCCGAATTGGCTGAGGACGTTCGCGAAGAAGACATCCGCAGCGGAACTCCAGCCTACATGGCTCCGGAACAATTGGCCGGACGTGAAGTTACCGAAAAAAGCGACATCTATTCCCTGGGAACGATCCTGCACGAGTTGTATACGGGAAAGTCGGTTTGGGAAGCCAGTTCGATGGCGGAACTGCTCGAGAAACGAAAAAGCAGCTCGCCTGAAAATCCGTCAAGCCATATCGATGACTTGGACCCGCTGGTCGAGCGAGTGATTACGCGTTGCTTGGAGTCTGATCCAGCGATGCGACCGGAGTCGGCGATACGTGTTGTTGCTTCGCTCCCGGGTGGTGATCCGCTTGAGGCCGCCTTGGCGGCAGGACAAACTCCCACACCGGAGATGGTGGCTGATTCCGGTCAGAATGGATCCTTATCACCGGTCGTTGGCATCGGCATATTCATTTGCATTTGTGTCTTGGCGGTGTCGCTGCCATTCCTATCCGATTGGTCGAAGCAATACGAGTATGGCGAGCTTCGTCAGAATAAACCGGAAGTGTTGGAAAAGATCGCGCGCGATACCGTGGAACTGCTCGGCTATGATCCCGATTCCACCGATTGGACAACGTCATTGCGTTTGGACGCTGACCAACGTTATGAGTTTCTTTATCGCCAACATAGGCACTCACTGGTCCCCGACATCCCTCCCATGTGGACCAACAGCACGGCCTGGCAGGTTTCCATTGACAACCCACCGCTCCTTCAACCCGGCATGTTGTCGATGCGGCTCAATACCAGCGGCGACTTGCTCGAATTCATGGCCGTCCAGGAAGAAATTCAACCTGGGCTGGGCACCACGGAATCGCAGCGGACAGAACTGTTTGCCTTGCTGAATTTGACGGCGACTGACTATGAACCGATTTCAGTTCCCAGTGACAACTTGCCGCCTGTTCCTCCGATCTGGATGGATGACGTCTCGTACTGGCAACGGTTGGGCGAAGCTGACGAGGTATTGGTTGTCGGGGCTACCAACGGGCGTTTGACCTATTTCAATCGCAGTCCCGAAGGTCGATCGGGCACCCTCGTCGCTGCACTCCAGAGCGAACAGACCGTAATCAACCACAACGGTGTGATTCCTTTGGTGTTCTTTACGATTGCGTTCTTCATTGCCGTGCGAAATATGTCACGCTCACGAGTCGATTACTCGACCGCGTGGAAACTTGCGGCTCTTTCTTTTGGGGCAGACCTCATCATCTGGTGTCTGCTTAGCCGCAGTGTTACACATTTCTTTAGTGATGTGGAGCTTACGGCGAACTTCGTATTCCGGTCATTTTTTATGGCGACACGCATTTGGGTTTACTATGTTGCTTTCGAACCGATCATCCGTCGATATTGGCCGAATGCTCTGGTCACGTGGACGCGGTTTGCATCGGGGCGATATCGAGATCCGCTGGTAAATCGCGACGTACTGATCGCAGTTTTCATTGGACTCGGCGGGGCATTTGTTGGCGCCGCTGGGTCGGCTGAAGACAATATCAATAATATTCACTATCCATTTTGGCCCAACAACGTTTCGTTGCGATTTGCTTTCGTTGGCGTTTTGGCATCGTTCCAGAATACTTTACTTTCCGGAGTTGGCATCCTGACCTGGTTAGTCGCGATTCGGGCGGCTGTCCGAAATGACTGGGCTGCCATCGCACTCTTCACCTTGGTTGTAGGTCTCACTGTCAACGCTACACACCCCGCTTCTTGGCTTTTCCTCGTAGTCGTCGGGGCGGTATATATTCGGATGGGCGTTTTCGCCGCGCTCATCCAATTGTTCATTAGTTTTTCGGTAGGCCAGATTCCGATGACCGCCGATGTCAACAGCTGGTACTTCGGTAGCACGATTATCACGCTGGGGTTGGTCCTGCTGATCGCTGGTTATGGCTTGTACTTCAGCACCTTGCATGAGAGGCTTTGGCGTCTCGCACGTGGTAGTGGGGGGCGATGATGGCGGGCAAGCGTGAACAGAGAATCGAGGAGCTGTTTCAGGCGGCAGTGAATTTAGCGGAGCCGCAGCGCGATGCTTTCTTGCGCGAGCAGTGTGATGACGAAACACGAGCCGAAGTAAAAAAGTTACTTGATTTCGATCAAGTGAAAGGTGGTGGGCTTACCGCGGACCAATCTGCTTCGCTCTGCCCAACCCAGGACGCGCCGATTTCGCCTGGCTGCGAAGACCAACCGAAAACGCCATCGCGTGCCACGACTGGATTGATCAACCACGGTCGATTTCTGCCCGGCTCGATTCTCTCTGACCGTTATCGGATCGTTGGCATGCTCGGACAAGGCGGTATGGGAGAGGTTTATCGTGCCGATGACCTGGAGCTTGGTCAGTCGGTCGCCCTCAAGTTCTTGCCAAAGCGATTAGCTGACGATCCCAGGTCACTCGAACGGTTTCGTGGGGAGGTGCGACTTTCCCGTCAAGTTTCTCACCCGAACGTCTGCCGTGTCTATGACATCGGCCAGATCGAAGGGCAATGGTTCCTGTCGATGGAATATGTCGATGGCGAAGACCTTGCTCAGTTGTTGAAACGAGTTGGACGATTCAACGCCGAAAGAGCGACCGAACTCGCCCGAGAGCTATGCATGGGGCTGCAGGCCGCGCACGAAAAGGCGGTGCTTCATCGCGATTTGAAACCAGCCAACATCATGATCGACGGTCGGGGCAAACTGTTAATCACGGATTTTGGTTTGGCAGAAATCGCTGATGAAGTGCGCGGCGACGATATTCGGTCTGGTACGCCAGCCTACATGTCGCCGGAGCAACTTGCTGGCCGAGAAGTCACCCAGCGAAGTGATGTTTACTCACTCGGAATTATCTTGCACGAGATCTACACTGGAAAGCCGGTGTGGGAAGCCGACTCGATGGCAGAACTTTTCGAGAAACGCGAAAGTTCAAACGCCCCAACTCCCATCAGCCACGCTGTTGAACTGGACCCTGCGGTCGAACGGACCATTCGGCGTTGTCTGGAGCACGATCCGGATCGACGCCCGTCCAATGCAATTTCAGTATTAGCGGCATTACCCGGCGGTGACCCCCTCGCCGCTGCACTCGCAGCCGGCGAAACTCCCTCGCCAACGATGGTAGCGAATTCAGGGGGAAGCAGTTCGCTCTCAATCAAAGTAGCGGCAGTCGCACTCCTTGGGACGCTGGTCGCTTTGTTTCTCAACATCTGGTGTTCTGACATTTCCAAGCGGATCAACCAATCCCCGCTGGAAAATGAGCCCGCCGTGTTGCTGAACGAAATCAAGGAAATGATCACGGATGAATTTGGCTATGAGCCAGGAAAAGAGTCCGCCCACGGGTTTCTTATTTTTCCGGAATTGTCGGATGAGGAGATTGGTTTCTGGTATCGACAGCGGCCAGCGGGGCGCGGATTCGTAATGAACGCTTTTTGGGGCGAGGTTTGGGGAGAATTCAGTTGGTCGCGGCCCGGTTTTCAAAATCCGCCACAGGACATGCCGGGGGAATTGAGTGTCATTCTCTCGGGTAACAAACGCCTTCTCTATATGAGTGCGGTGCCCGAACAAGCGTTAGTGACTGAGCGAATCAGTCAACCTAGCGAGCAAACGGCCCGATGGAGCGACTGGTTTACGCCAGAACGAACCGGATTTTACTTGCCGACATCCCCAGGTGATCTCCCTGAATCAGAGGATTCGCGCGAGACGATCCCAGTACTCGAAATCGTAGAGGATCGTTGGTGGCGCCCAGAAGTCGTTTACGACTCGCTCGGTGTCTGGCGCGGATACGACGAGGATGGAGCCAGTTTTCTTGTCGAGGCCGCTTCCTACCGCGGGCAGCCGGTCTATTTTCGCAAACTGTTAGAGGATGATTCCGAAGAGATCTTCAGTAACGCCGCGCAAGACGGGAAAGGCGGCCCCCTGCTTGGTATTGTTCTACTCGCGATCGTGTTCGCACTTGCTTGCGTTTGGTACAACCTTTGGACAGGCCGCGGAGACCGTAGGGGAGCGTTTCGATTCGCTTCCTATATCTTCACCCTAAACATCATCGCGCTCGTTTGCCTCAGTCGACTTAACGTAGGTATCGAGTTTGCCTACCACCGCGTGTTCGTGATCGGAATATCGTGTGCGTTATTCTCTTCGGCGCGCTTGTGGGTTTGGTACCTAGCTTTCGAGCCTTCGGTTCGACGGATTTGGCCGCAGATTCTGACTTCGTTCTCGCGATTGTTAGAAGGACGGGTCTGGGATCCACTGGTCGGCAAGCACTTGCTATTCGGAATTCTGTTTGGGGCCGTGGGTGCCCTTTCTCCAACTGGAAACCAACTCCTTCATGATTGGTTTGACAGGGAGACCTATCTGTTGCCACAGACGGGACTCCTTGCTCTCAGTGGGCTTCGTGAATCGATTGGCACCGTGGCTACACTGCATACGAAAGCAATTGTGCTCGCCTTATTTTCGATGCTGTTGCTTCTCATCTGCAGAATCATCGCAAGATCGGAACAGATCGCCTTCGTTGCTTCTGCAGCGACATTCAGCATCGTCATGACAATTCTAGTAGGCGGAAGTTTCATGCTGACCATCCTTTCGATGCTTGTGTTCTTTGGGTTGATGTACTTCGTTCTCGTACGATTTGGCCTACTTTCTTTGGTCGCATTCTACAGCGCATTTCTATTCCTCGGGCGTTTCCCGATGACGGGCGATACCTCGAAGTGGTTTTTTGGACATGGGGTCTTCATTGCCATCGTCACTCTTGCAGTCGCTATTTGTGCTTCCTACACGTCCGTTGGTGGTGCAAAAGGACTTAAGCAGGCCGCGCGATGACAAGTCCGGATTCAAATCAGATCGAACAACTTTTTCACCGAGCCTTAGAGATCGATCCGGGAGATCGTGCGCAGTTTCTTGATGATCAATGTCCAAGTTCTAAGATCCGCGCTGAAGTAGAAAAGCTGCTGGCCTATGCCGACCTTGAGGGCGGTGGACTCACCGACCAGCGCGACGATTCATTGCCGCCCACTCAGGATCTCAAGAGCAGCGCACCGGGACGCGGCGATCGACGGCAGCCAAATGGCCGATCGGGCAGGGGATCCATCGACCATGGCCGGTTCCTCCCGGGAACGGTGCTCTCAGACCGATATCGCATCGTCGGCATGCTTGGCAAAGGCGGAATGGGCGAGGTTTATCGTGCCGACGACTTAGAACTCGGGCAGTCGGTAGCGCTGAAGTTTCTTCCCAAGAATCTTGCCAACGACCAAAGATCAATGGAACGGTTTCGCGGTGAAGTTCGGCTCGCGCGCCAGGTTTCGCATCCGAACGTCTGCCGCGTCTACGACATCGGCCAAACCGATGGACAATGGTTCTTGTCCATGGAGTACGTCGACGGAGAAGATCTCGCGCAACTGCTGACCCGCATCGGGCGGTTCAATGCCGAGCGAGCTACCCAGCTCGCGCGTCAGCTTTGCATGGGACTTCATGCGGCTCACGAGCAAGGCGTTGTGCACCGCGACCTGAAACCTGCCAACGTCATGATCGACGGCCGAGGCAAGTTGATGATCACGGATTTCGGACTCGCCGAAGTTGCCGGCAACGTTCGCGAGGAAGACATTCGCAGCGGAACACCAGCTTACATGGCTCCCGAGCAACTGGCCGGACGTGAGGTGACGACGCGCAGCGATCTTTACTCGCTCGGAATCGTATTGCATGAAATCTACACGGGGACCCACGTGTGGGAAGCAAATTCGATGACCGAACTGCTTCAGATGCGACGCGATGGTTCGACGCCGACACCCTCGGAACGTCCTCTCGAATTGGATCCACTGGCGGAACGCACGATCCAACGTTGCCTCGAGCCGGATCCCTCAGCCCGCCCATCCTCGGCATTAGAAGTGGTCGCATCGTTGCCAGGCGGCGATCCGCTGCAAGCTGCGTTAGCTGCTGGTGAGACGCCTAGTCCTGCAATGATTGCGAACTCCACCCAAGACGGGCAGCTCTCGTTGAAGGTGGGATGCTCACTCTTTGCCGCTCTCTGCTTAGCATTGGTCTCACTACCGATATTGGCAAACACATTCCAACGCTTCGACTTCGGAGACCTTGCTCGAAATCCGCCACCGGTCCTTGCGCGGATTGCCGAAGAGCATCTTACTTCGCTGGGGCTGCAACCGCCTGAGGCAAGCGCCGCATCTGGGTTTGATTATTCAGAGCCCGGGCGATTCGAATTTTGGTACCGGCAAAGTGCCTCCAAGTTGTCGCCGAATAACCCCGATAGTTGGGGAAATGCGTCAGCGTGGCGGGTCACGAGCACGAACCCACCCAACTTGTATCCGTCAATGACCAGCGTTCGCCTGGATACCAGTGGTCGCCTGATCGAACTCTATTCCACCCTGACCACCCAGCAGACGGTTGGCGAGGATGTGGAAGTCATGCAAGACGCAATCTTTGCCGCCGCAGAGATTGATCCGACCCCCTATCAATTGAGCGATCTCGATGAATCACTTGCCGACTCGATCGCTTCCATCCCACACGACGCAAGTCATTTCTGGAGTCGCGGGGACGAATCGGGCGAGTTGGTTGGAGTCTTGGCAACGACCATTGGCGGAAAACTGAACTACGTTAGCGTCGTCGACAAAGAGGGCCTCGGCACTCTGGGCAAATTCCGTCTTACACCGCCTTCTACCTTCGGAATTTCCGGACTGATGCTCTCGGTAATCGTTTTGGCAGGAATACTGCTTGCCGTTCGCAATCTCTACACGATGCAAGTTGACCTCAGAGGAGCGGCAAAATGTGCTCTCTTTGTTTTTGTCTGCGATATGTTCGGTTGGGTGATCATGAACGGATCGCTCTATCATGTGTTTGCCAACGGCGAGTTTACGGCGAACTATCTGATCCGCACGCTCGCACTGGCGAGCCGTTGCGGCATCTTCTACCTAGCGGTCGAGCCGGTCATTCGAAGATGGTTTCCGACGACGCTAATTTCAGTGGCACGTTTTATGGAGGGACGGTATCGGGATGCACTTTTCGCTCGCGAAGTGCTTGTGGGGACGATTTTCGGGATTGTTTTGCATTCTCTTTGCGAAAACTACCTGCATGAAATAGAACGTCATCCGGACAGTTCTGAACTGGTCAGCCTCCACTATGCAGTTGGCTATCTGTTGTCAGCTTTCGTCTACAATTTTGTGATGTGTTTCGGTGGACTCGTCGTGATGGTATTCACGACGATGATCACCGGCAACAGATTTGTCGCATTGGCTGCGTTTGTTGCGATCCTAATGACAACAGGGATACAGCAAGTGTCATCGCCAATCGATTTGCTCGTTCTAACAGGCTATTATTCTCTGGTCGCTTGGTGCTATGCGAGATTTGGAATGGTCGCTGTAGTTTTCATTGGGCTTGCTCGAACTTGTTCTGGCGTGTTTCCATTTACGACGCACTTCGAAGCTTGGTATTCGTCAAGTGGGATCTTTTTTTGCGGCGTATTCGCCATCATTGGAGCCTACGGATTATATTTCAGTACGATCGCCCCTCATCTGAATTCGCGAAGAGCAATTGGCGGGGGCTAAAGGTTTTTTGAGATTCCGAGCTTTCGCCAGCCTTTGGCGTATGCCCAGTCCGTGATCGTAGTTGATGGTGCGATTTTCCAGGGCATTCGATGTCTGCTCGATCGTCAGGCCACCAAAAGATTGCGAAGCTTGACAACGCTTGCCTGGCGGGAGTGGGCCTGCTCCAGCTTCGACATGTCAGGCTGGCTGAGAGAACGCCGCGACCGGTGTTAGCTTGCGCAAGGCAACATGATCGTAAACTCGCTACCGCCCGAATCGGGGTAATTCACTTTAACTCGACCATCGTGCGCGGACGATCTTTTCGACAATGGCCGAGCCGAGCTGGCGGGCCAGCGAGGGAAAGTGACATAGGTACCTCTGCGAGACATCCCAGCAGGCATTTGAATCTTGCGACGAGCTGTGCATGATATGATTGGTGCTGGATCATCCACATAGGGACAATCATGCAGAAGCTCGTTTTCTTGATCGCCGCGTTATTATCGGCCCCATCGGCCGTCGCTGACGACGTGCAGTTCAATCGAGACATTCGACCGCTATTGGCCGATCGCTGCTTTCACTGCCACGGTCCCGACGAGGGGGATCGTCAAGCAGGCTTAAGGCTTGACCGCGCGGACTCGGAAGGTGGAGCCCACGAGTCGGCAATCGTCCCGGGTTCGTCCGAAGACAGCGAATTATTTGCCCGCATCATCTCCAATGATCCTGATACGATCATGCCGCCACCGGACAGCCACAAGAAACCACTGACCGACGGTGAAAAGGAGTTGATTCGGCAGTGGATTGATCAAGGTGGACAGTACGAGGGTTTCTGGGCGTTCCTGCCTCCTGAAATGCCCACGCTTCCCGCGGACACTCTATCGGAAGATGCGCAACCCATCGATCGGCTCGTCGGCGCAAGCCTCCAACGAGCAGGACTGGCTCCCGCACAGCAAGCCGACAAACGAACGCTGATTCGTCGATTAAGTTTGGACCTCACTGGCATTCCGCCCAGTCGCGAAGAGATCCGAACGTTTCTCGAAGACCCATCCGAGCAAGCGTACGCCAACTTGGTTGATCGTATGCTCGCGAAGTCGCAGTATGGCGAGCACGTGGCGCGCTACTGGCTCGACCTCGTGCGGTTTGCCGACAGCAATGGAATTCACCATGATCACTTTCGCGATCTATCACCGTACCGCGACTGGGTGATTCGCGCGGTGAATGACAATCTCCCTTACGACGAGTTTGTGCGTTATCAACTTGCCGGAGACTTGTACGAGCAACCCACCAAGGATCAGTTGATCGCTTCGGGATTTCACCGTCTGCATTTGATCATCGATCGCGGCACGATGCTGCCTGAAGAGAGTTTTACGCGTAATGTGATCGACCGTGTCACAAGCGTTGGCACGGCATTCCTTGGACTGACCGTGCAGTGCGCCGTTTGCCACGACCACAAATACGATCCGATCACAACCAAGGATTTTTACTCGCTGACCGCTTTCTTCAACAACATCGATGCGGAACCGGAAACGGGTGGCCGGCGCGGCACCGATTTTTTACGTGGACTGCAAACGCCATACATTGATCTTGCCAGTACGGATCAATCCGTGGAACTGATCAAACGTCAGGCCGAGATCGATGCGGCTCGTGCGCGGCTAACTAGCTTGAAGAAGGAGCTCGAACTGGCAGCCGATGATGCCGGAAAGAAGAAAACGCTTCAGGCCATCGTGCAGGACGCGGAAAAGGTATTGAAGGCTGCGGAGAAGTCTCGCGACGACCACCTGCGAACCATTCCCGCGGCGATGATTATGAAAGAGCGTCAGGAAATTCGTCCTGCCCACGTTTTGATTCGTGGAGCCTATGACAACCCGGGCGAACAAGTCTCGCGAGCGACGCCAGCCTTTCTGCATCCTCTCAACACAACCGAGGCAACGCCATCACGAATGGACTTGGCCAACTGGTTGGTTGATCCTGTCAATCCACTCACCGCTCGTGTTGCCGTTAACCGCTTCTGGCAACAGCTCTTCGGTGTTGGGCTGGTTAAGACATCCGAGGACTTTGGGGCCCAGGGCGAATGGCCCTCTCATCCCGAACTGCTGGATTATTTGGCGGTACGATTCGTGCAAAGCGGCTGGGACGTGCGGGCGCTGATGCGCGAGATGGTGATGTCCCAAACCTATCGCCAGTCGTCTTACGCGACTCCCGAGGACTATCGGCGAGACCCGGAGAACCGTTTGCTGGCTCGTGGATCTCGGTTTCGCATGGACTCGGAGATGATTCGCGACTCGATCCTGGTGACGAGCGGTCTGTTGAATCCGAAAATGTATGGTCCGAGTGTGAAACCGCCCCAGCCGCAGGGACTTTGGAAATCAGTCAGCCTGCCAAGCTCGTATCCCAATGAATTCAAACCGGACACGGGTAACAGCATCTATCGTCGCAGCATCTACACCTACTGGAAGCGGGGCATGCCGCCGCCGCAGATGACCATCTTCAACGCACCCACTCGGGAGGAGTGCATCGCGCGGCGTGAACGTACGAACACTCCGTTGCAAGCGTTGATCATGCTTAACGAATCCGAGTATCTCAAAGCTGCTCGCCAGTTAGCGACGAATGTTCTCGCGGAAAAGGGACTCGACGATGGTCAGCGCGTCGATGTTATCTATGAGACAATCACGGCTTGCGAATTGTCGCCAAGCAATCGTGATTCACTCATCAAGCTGCTGGCTGATCTGAGAGCGTCTTACGGCAAAGCGACCGACCTGGCGGCCGATCTCTGCGGTGAAACGGAGTTACCGGGCGGAGTGATTGCGGAAGAGTTAGCCGCGTGGACAATGCTTGCCAGTACGATCTACAACCTCGATCTTGCGAAGACACGGCAATGAACCAGCGCATCGATATCAACTTGGATCGGCCAACCACCGACTGGCAGGTCGCGCGCCGGCAGTTCCTGCAAACATCTGGAATGGGAATGGGGGCGACCGTCTTAGGTGCACTGCTGCCGCAGAACGCAGCGGCACGCGGAACGGCAATGTTGGCTAAGCCGCCGGCGGCTAAACGCGTGATCTTTTTGTTCATGGCGGGCGCGCCGAGTCAGCTCGACTTGTTCGACTACAAGCCGGAACTGCAAAAGCAGTTCAAGAAACCGTTGCCTCCCAGCGTCAGCATGGGGCAACGCGTGACCGCCATGACTCGGGGTAAAACGCAACTCGTCGCGCCGACGAAGTACACGTTCGAACAACAAGGCGAAAGCGGCATTTGGATGTGCGAATTGTTTCCGCATCTGTCGAAAGTTGCTGATGATGTTTGTATCGTCAATTCGCTGAATACGAATGCGATCAACCACGACCCGGCGAAGACGTTTCTTTGCACGGGCTCAGAGATTCCGGGGCGCGCCAGCATGGGCGCATGGATCAGCTACGGGCTTGGCTCCATGAATCGTGACTTGCCAGAGTATGTCGTTTTGACGTCCGCCTACTGGACCGGCGGCACCCGCAACGTGCAGGGGCTTTATAGTCGGCTCTGGGGAAGTGGACCGCTGCCGTCAAGACACCAAGGCGTTCAGTTCCAAACGTCGGGCGATCCCGTTTTGTTTCTTTCCAATCCCCAAGGGGTCGACACCAGCATTCGACGGCGAATGTTGGAAACTGTAGGAGAGCTCAACCGTTCGCACTTTGAGCAGGTCGGTGATCCCGAAATCGAAACCACGATCGCCCAACAAGAGATGGCGTTTCGGATGCAGGCGTCCGTTCCAGAGTTGACCGATGTGTCAAATGAACCACAAAGCATTTTGGATCTCTACGGCCCGGAAGTGACCAAGGCAGGTTCCTTCGCACGCAATTGTTTGCTCGCACGGCGAATGATCGAACGCGACGTGCGGTTTATCCAGATTTTTCATCGCGGCTGGGATCACCACAGCATTCTTCCCAAACAATTGCCAGGCCAGTGTTTTGATGTTGATCAGCCCAGCGCCGCCCTGATCCAAGATTTGAAACAGCGCGGGTTGCTCGATGATACGCTGATTGTGTTCGCGGGCGAGTTTGGCCGAACTGCTTATGGCCAAGGCACGCTCGAGCGCGACAACTATGGACGGGACCATCATCCGCTTTGCTTTTCGGGTTGGCTTGCCGGGGGAGGAATTCGGGGCGGCATGATGTACGGAAAGACCGATGATTTCAGTTATAACGTCGTTGCCGACAGCGTTGCGGTGCGTGACTTACACGCTACCATGCTGCATCAATTGGGAATCGACCACGAACGTCTGACGTTCCCTTTCCAAGGGCTTGATCAGCGACTTACTGGCGTGGAACCGGCACGAGTGGTGCATGAGATCATCAGCTAACGATGCTTGTCTCGTCGTACCTTTCAACCATTACGTGTCAACGCCTCGTAGGTCGAACACGCTTCACGAATTGCGTCGAATCTACATTGCGACCAAACAGGAACAAGAAGACCGCCAAGTCACTGCGTTGCTCCAGGGTCTTGGGCGGCGTCGATTGGGGTTGAGGAAAATCCATTAATCTGAAGAAATGACGGATTCAGCAAGTAGGGCCGGTTCCAACCGGCCGGGTTTTCTCGGGAATTGACCGGTGGAAACCGGCCCTACGTGAGGTTTCGAAACTGCTTGCACGAACGGTCAGTAGGAAAACAGCAACGTCGGACACGATTCATTCGTAGATATTCTCCATCTGCCACGCATCGAGAGAAATGAGTTTTGCGTTGCCACTGATCGCCTGAAGTGAAACGCCCGTGCTGCCCTTCAAACGGGGATAAACTCGGACGGCGGCACACTGCCGGTCATTGACAAACACTTCGACAATGCTTCGGTCGATGAAGACGCGAAGTGTCACGGGCTCATTCGGGTTCGGCAGTAGGACTGGAGCAACTTCAGGCGGACGCGAAAGTGCTTTTGGATGCGTCGATGAACGAGTACTGTCAATCGTCACAGTGCCGTGATTCACAATTGGTGTCATCAGGCGCTTTCAAAAGGCCACCAATGGGCGCTTTCGCTCAGCCACCAACCCCCCAAGCATTTCTTTTCGCACCAGGTCCCTACGCCAGTCATTTACGGGATTTGGTGTGAAAAGAAATGCGGGGCGTCCCCCAAAAGGTGGAAAGGCCAAAGCGCCTATCGCTGGCTGAGATTCAGCGCTCGGTGACACAATTGGCGGGCGAATGTCTTTTCTGCGAGCGCTTTCACGGATCTTGTAGCCAGCTTGTGGATGGAACAAGATCCGTGTGTATTCCTGCCGAAATTGAAGTCGCCTCCATCAGTGACTTTAAACTTCTGTCGCTCTATGTCGTAGTCGCCAATCATGTACAGATCATCCCGTAAACCAGGCCCGTGATGTTAGCCGCCCAAAGCGTGTAGAACGCAGCAGCTTGAATTAGTCCTCCACCAAATATTGCCGCAAATACAACTGGCCCCAGTACTAATCCGAAAAGAAAGCCAGCTTGTCCGTGATGCAACGGATCCAGCCGATCGTTCGCATCGTAGTCGTAGGTGAAGAACTCGTCGTTGACTGCTGCATCGACGTGGTCGACGGTGCGGCTGTGACGGTTGCCGGTGAGGTCGTAGACGAAGGTTTCGGTGCGGTCGAGGTCGTCGTCGTCCCAGTGGTCGAGCACTTCGTCAGTGAGCCTGCCGGCTGCGTCGTAGGTCCAGTCGTAGGTCGTGGTCTTGGTTTCACCGGGGTCGACGTTGCCATCGCCATCGGTCGATTCGACCACCCCGTCACCGTCGTCATCGAACCAGAATTCTTCAGTGAGCTCGGTTCGTTTGCCGTCGGGACGGACCGTGTAGTCGTATTCGGCCAGCGTGTTGCCCGACTGGTCGGTGTCGGTTTGGATGTCCAAGCGACCCAGCGCGTCGTAAGAATAGTCTGTAGTCTTTAGGCTAGAGGCTGTCGTGGTTTCGGAAGCCATTCGACCGGACATACTCGGTGTCGACTTGTGGGTTGTCGGCGGTGTTGGTGGGGGTGGAATCTTCTTCGACGGAGACCAGTCGTCCCAAGAGATCTTGGGAGGGGTTGGTTGCGATCCTACAACGGGAAGCAGATTTTCCCTGGAATTTGCGGTGTGGATCGGTGCAGCAGAGGGCCGCGAGATGGGTTCGGCAAAGTTTGGCGCGACGGGTGAGCTTTCGGTCTCCCGCGCCGGCGCGCGCGAACTGCTGGTCATATCGAAAGCGCAAGATTTGTGTGGAGGTCATACAGTCATTTAAGAAACTTTAGCAATCTCGAACACATCTCCGCGGGCTCTTCTTCTGTTCGTCGCTGCAACTCACACCATAATTTCGACCGGATTCTTTCCAGGTCCTCCAAGCGATGACCGTAAGGGTCACTCAGAACGACGCCTGCCGCTGAACTTCTGCCTTGTTCTGGAATCATTTTTAAGTAAAACTCGATCTGACCGATGAGAACTGATTTTTCATATCGGTCTCTTTGCCGTTCTTCTGCAAGATGCAGCCGCCAGATACGGTCTCTTTCTGCTTTTTCTCGACTCAGCTTTCGCCAGTATTCAATTTCCTTTTGGACAGCCATGACAAACGTATCGCGTTGTGCCTAACCAGCACGAGGTAAGTGGAAAATAATGGTCACCGCAGTTTGCCAGTTGCGAAACGACATCAACCGAAATTCTCGTATTGGCGTTCAAGGTCCACTGCAAGTTTCGACAGCGTTTCATTGTCCATGGCCGACAAGGTTGCTTTATCTGTCGCCGGCAAACCCAGAAAACGCTCAAGCATCCGTATCTGGCCGATCAACTCGCCCTCTGCCTTTGCCCGGACTTCGGCTGCCTGGATACGGGCTTCTTGGTCCCTTTCCGCCTTCAATCGGGCTTCGTACAGTTCGCGTTCTCGTGGGCTGCGGGCGATCATCTGCAATACTCCTGCCGCTTCGGTAAACGCTGGGTCAACCAGCCGGGATGATAATTCCCGAAGCGTCAGTTCCTTGACGCGACGGAAGAAAAATAACCACTGTTCGATCGGATCGGTGATCGTTCCATTATCGCTCGGAATCGCGTACTTGGGCAACTCAAGCAGATGAATTTGTAGCTGATCGGTCAGCGTCAAGTCGCCGCCAGAGCTGCGGAGCCGGAAATCGTGGTGGAGTTCCGACACCTTGGGGAATTGCACTGCATCGAGCACGCAAATTCCAATCGTCGTTCGTAGGTCGGTGTAGCGGTCGCCCTCCTGCATCTGCCCCACGTACTGCGACGTTGCGTAGTAGCTCAACCGTTCCGGCAGCCCGGCTGGCAGCGTCGTCTGCATTTCGATGTTCAGCCGCCGGCCATGCTCATCGGTCGCCCGAACGTCCAGAATCGCCAGTTTGTCATTCTCGTGATCCTTGCCCAGGATCGGATCGAGAATTTCCACTTTGGTGATCTTCGGGCCGTCCGAGAGCACCGCGTTGAGAAAGTGCAGGGTGACGGCCGGATGTTCCGGGCTGCCCAGCACCTTTTTGAAGGCGAAGTCGACGGTCGGATCGATTCCGATGGCCATGTTGGATTCAGTGCGGGAAAGCGAAAAGGGGAACGGGTGACCGATGCGAAGGTATAACGGCTATTCGGAAAATTTTCCACGAGATGAATGGCCTTTGAGAATTCGTTTTCTCTCCCCCTTTCCCTTCTTGCACCCGTCAGAGCGCAGGAAGGGAAGACGGGGAAGTAGGAAGTCTGGCCAGCGCTAGCGACCATCCTTTCGCTTGCGTTTTTCCTTAGACAACCGCTGGTCTCCGGTGGGATGGGTCTTTTGATGGATCTCCTTCAACCGCCCCAGGCTGAGGTGGGTGTAGGTCTGCGTGGTGTCGAGCTTGGAGTGGCCGAGGTAAGTTTGCAGAGATCGTAAATCGGCGCCATTTTCCATCATCAACGTGGCCGCGGTGTGACGTAGCAGGTGGCAGGCGCCACGCTTTTCGATCCCCGCTTTCTTCATCGACTCCTTGACGATCATGGCCAACGCTTCGCGCGATAGCGGTAGACCTCGAATCCCCACGAAGAGTCGATGTTCGCTGTCGGGACCGATCAGTGACGGCCGCACTTCGGCGCGGTAACGGGCGATCCAGTCGAGTGCCTGGCTGCCGATCGGTACCAGCCGATCTTTCCCTCCCTTGCCTTGTCGGACGTGGACCAGCGTACGGGCCGTGTCGACGTCTGAAACGCAAAGGTTACGTAGTTCGGTTGCCCGAATCGCTGTCGAATAGAAGGTTTCAAGAATGGCCCGGTTGCGAAGTCCCAACGGGGTTTTGATCTCCGGAACGTTGAGCAGCGCGCCCATTTCGGCGGCCGTCATCACATCGGCAAGCACCCGGTTCTTGGCGCAGGGGATTTTCAAATGAAGGGTTGGGTCGATGGCGATCCACTTCTCCTTGAATAGCCAGCGGCAGAAACACCGTACGGCGTAGAGCATGTGTGACTGCGTGTTGAAGCTGAGCTTCCGGCCGGTCGACAGGCTGATGTGGTGGAAAAGGTGGCTTCGGTAGCCGCTGATTGCTTCCTCGCTCAGTTCACCGATCGACGTGATTCCCCGTTCCTCGCACCACCTACAAAAACTTCCCAGGGTGCTGGTGTAGGCTTCCACGGTGCGGGGTGAGAAGTTTTGCAGTTGCAGGTCGAAGAGGAATCGATCGATGGCGGTTTGAAAGTTGTTGTCGGGGGAGGTCTTTTGATTGGACATGAGAGGAATGGCTCCTGGTTGTTGAGCCGGCGCGCACCGCCAGACAGTTGGGGTGGCGTTGGGTCGCTGCGCCGGCTTGGAGAGGGAAAGCTGCATCGACCGTTTGCCGATGCCAAAGAGAAAGCCGGCTCATGGAAAGAGAAGCCGGCTTACGATCGTCCGTGACGTCCAAAAAGACCGGTCACGGTTTCAGTTTCGACGTGAACTGCGAAGGTTCGCCGTTCACCTCGTGATTTGCTAAGTTTTGAATGTTTTCGTCGCTACAAATCCTCCGCAAAAGTGGGGCAAGGGGTGGGCAATAAGTGCGTGGCTTCCCCGCTAAAAGTGTCTTATCGGGGGCCAGAAGTGGTCGTCGTTGGCGGCGGCGGTTTCAGTCGGGCTGGATCGATCAGACCCATCAGGAACGGTTCGCCTTGAGTGCCTTCGCCGCCGTAGAGCAGTTCGTAAACGTAACGCCTTCCGCGATGGCCACGGTGCACCAGCAGGTATTCCAAATCGACCAGCCGCGTCAGATGCTTGTGAATCTGAAAATCGCTCCAGCCAATCGCTTCACGGACGTCGCGCCGAGTGAATCGGAAGGCATGACGGGCGACTGCAACGGCGCCGGTCTGCTGGCCAACAAAATCATGCAACAGACCAAGCAGCCGCCGAGTTTGTGGCGACAGTTCATCCAAGCTGCGGCCGAGCACTTCGCCGGCGATCTCTCCCGCCACGGCAATGTCATCGGCCGTGACGTTGATGTACTCGATCGATTGACCGTGAACGTCGGCGTTGTGGACGGTCCGTTGATGTTGACGCAGCAGCGCGATCGTGTCAATCAGCGTCAAGTATTTTTGGTGATCTCGCCGCAACCGTGTCTTGTTGTTGGGGAAGGTCAACTGCGACGCATAGGGATTGAACACCCGTAGCGGTTTCAACAGACGCTGCGCATTCTGATGTAGTTTTCGCAGCCGTTTCGCATTCTCCTGAGAGACGAATTTTTCCAGCGATTTTGTCTTCCGCTGGATCGCTTGAATGGCACCGGTTTGGTTGCGCGATTCATCGACCGACAGGAGCAGGCAGCGATTGACCAACTCTTCATCGACGTCCATCGCGGTGGTGGTGAGCATGATCTGCACCGGTCCTTCAACGTGATGCTGTTGAGTGACCATCTTGCCCGATTCATCCCGTCCGACGGTGGCGTGACGAAGCTCCCCTTCACTTTGTAGCAGTTTCAGTGCATACGTCGCCTCTGCGATCCCTTCTTCTTCGGAGATCGCCAGAATGCGATGCTTGATTTCGTCGCTGCTGAGGTAAAACAGCGATTGCCCGGTCATCCCCGAAAACCGCAGCACCTCTTCGTCGGGCATCATCGCCAGGATCGCGTCCATCAAAGATGTTTTCCCGGCACTGGATGAACTTTGAATCACGATCGCCAGCGGTTGAGCAAGTTTACGGCTAGTAGCGGCCAGGTAACCGGCCAGCTTGTTGGTCGATTCGCCGACCATCCCGCAAGCATCCATGTCGGCGACGATCCGGTTGAGAAGTTCGGGATCACGCAGTAGCGCCAGTGCCTCTTCCGTTTCCTGCTCGGTCAGTTCGACCGTCTGTACCTGGGGCGCCCTGGCCGCTTCGATTTGCCGTTCCCTGAGTGTCTCCAGCTTCAGCAGCAGCTGTCCAATGTCGCGCTTGACCAGGTCGGCATCGACGAACAATTCGTCAGCAGCAGCCTTGATGAACGAAGCGCGTGAACGTGCTTTGACCAGATCGAGCGTATCGAGGTGGACCAGATCGTCACGGCTGACCATCAGGTTGACTTTCAGCGTGCAGGCATTCGTGTTTCGTTCTAGTCCACGGATACGGTAACGGCGGTCATCACGAACGAAGAGGAGCTGGTTGTCGTCAATGGCCAGATCGTCGTCGTCGGTTTGCTGAGGTTCAGTTGCTGGTTCTTCACTGGCCGGTTCAGGCGGAACGTCACCGGACGTCTCACGATCCGACAAAGCGGGCTTTCCAGTGCCGATGGTGATCTCGGTATCCTCTTTGATCCTCCGGTCGATGCGACGGCCATAGATGCCGCTGACGTTGCCGGCATCATCCAGCAACGGAATCGTCACACAACCACGCAGCGTTTCGTGGCCGCTCGACTTGTACAACCCAACCTCGACGAGCTTTTCGCGAAGTTCACGGCCGGCGCGGCTGTCCTTCCGGGGCAGATGTTTACCGAGGGTTCGATCGGAGAAACCGATTTGCAGTTCGGCCGCCTGCTGAGGTGTTAGACCGAGTTCTTTTTTGATGAAGGCGACCGCTTTGGGATGGTCGCTCAGCCGCTCGGTGTAGAAGTGAGCGAGAGTGGGGAAGGGTTCGTGGAAGATACGGTGAAGAAAGGTGGTTTCAGAAGGCCTGTTCATGGGGAAGATACGCTTTCGCCGACAAGAATCGTCAGCGCATGACAAAGCCCGATGACTAGGTTGAGAACATGGGCACAAGTTCCCATGCCGATACGTCTGGCTCCCCTGCCTGCGCAGGATCGATGCTTACGACGTATCGCCTCGCCACCGGGCTTTGTCATTACTACATCCAGAACTTGTGTTGGCCTTGTCACTTTTCGCAACGTAAGACGCGAAAGGTCAAGTCTTCTGGGTTCTCACGCCCATCAGACAGCCGGACAGCCAATCAGTGTCCCTCTATTGCTGTGCGACGTCAAGCGAAGCGAGAAAGCGTCTGCGGGTCCTTCTCGGCGAAATGTACTTGCTGTTTCCAACTGCTCTCTCTGAGAAAAATGACATAGTCCGTCCGGGCGATCGCCGCAGCGTTGGTTCAGGAGATAGTCAACGCGGGAACGCTCGGCTTAGGTCGTCGGCGCCGTTAGGTAGAGCCTGCTTGTCACCGTCGCAATCTTCAAAATGGCAGCGCGATGCCGTTTTGCCGTCAGAGTATCGCTCTCCGGCGACACATCCTGGGCGTTTTCGGCTGACGACTCCTCCGAAAGCAAACGCAGTGCGTCCCTGATGGAGCCTACCCCCCGCAAAACGGAAGCGCGCTTCCGTTTTGCCAGTCGCATGTAAGTCCGGGCGGTCCTCTCCGTCCTGGTCCAGTTTTCGGCCAGCCACTGGCTCCATGGTCATGGTCCACCAGCTGCTTTGCTTCGGACAGTGGCATGGTAGGTAGTGTTTCTTTTTCTGTCCGGGAGGGTCAGCACACAGCTATGCTCTTCCTTGCCGGGAAGGACCCGAAGTGGGGAGCGCCATGTCGATTTCCGGTCGCGCAAATCACGCTTTCACACGATGCATCACAGGGCTCCTGAGCGGTCTCAGGAACGCTTCGAACGATCGCTTGCAGAAGGGGCGGGGGTAGTCATTTTCTAGGCTATACGGAGCGTCCTAGACCGTGTGCCCGTCTGTAAAAACTGGCGTGGACAATCAGGGGGGATTGGTTCATCTCACCTTGTTCGGTAACCGCCGCAAACGTCCGCAGCTGCCGCCAATGTCGTCGGTAAGCCGTTTCGATGATCCGAGCCGTGTATCGCTCCGCTCGCTGTCGGTCGCCCGCCAACACGACTGGCAAGCTGGCAAACTTCACCGGGTAGCCAGGGAAGGTGTAGTGGAGCACTTCTCTGGTGTCGATCAGAATCGTCGGCTTCGGATGCTTGGTGGGTAACTTCATGGTTCAAGAATCCCCAAAAATCGATCAGTGAAGGGTGGTGTACCGTCTGCCTGTTGATTTCCTAAAAGGGTGCTACGCGAGGCGGTCAACAGGCAGACTGTGCACTACACTGCACTCGAACTGAATCGCTCGGCAATTCCTGAGTAAACGTTGCCTCTATTGGTCCGTTGTTTGGTGTAGCGTTCGGACATCTCTTTCCCGAAGGCAGTGGCCGACCAGTGGCCTCCCCACCGCTTATAGGCGTCATAGAGCTTGCTGGCGCCTACACTCAACGGCTCTCCGATCTGGCAGCATTCATCCACAAATCGTCCGACGTGATCTTCGTCACCCTTGTACGTTTCCCCGGCTTCTCTGACCGAAACAGGCTCGACAAATCCATTCGCCTGGTAGTCGTGGTAGCCGGCCAAAAGCCAGTTCAAGATGCCTGGACCTTCATACTCGGCGAGCCAAAGGTGAAAATCTTTGATCGGATCCACCTTGTCGCTGAGGTTCACTTTGAACGGTATTAGCTTGATTCGCCTCCAGATCCCGGTGTCGGTGCCTTTGACCCGCGGAAGATGATTCGTGGAGAGCCAGAACGTGTGGGTTCGGCGAAACGTCCAGAAGTCCTCTCTCATCCTCCGCGCCGTTATGAACGAATCACCGGTCAATTCTTTAACGCGGGACTCCCGCATCTGTGAACCCTGTTCGGGTTCACTAATCGCGACAATTCTCTTCTGATAAAGTTGAGCTTTGTCCGTGGGATGAGAGTTTTTGTCGCCGAGCAACAACGAGTCGTTGGCAAGGGTGCCGTAGTCGCCGGCGAGTTCTAAAACGGTATTCCAGATGGTCGATTTACCGTTGTTCCCCTTCCCCCAGGCGATGGGCAAAATGTGTTCGCCGGTGTCGCCGGAAAGGGAGTAGCCAAGCATCTGCCGCACGTACCGAACCAGGTCTGTATCACCGTCAAAAATCAGGTCGACCGCGCCCTCCCATTTCGGGCACGTCGCACCGGGCTCGTACCGAACATTCGCCAGCTGCGTTATCAAGTCCGTTGGTAGATGCGCCGTGAAATCACCGTTCTCAAGATCGTACGTCCCGTTGAGGCAGTTCAGCAATTTGGGGTTCGCGTTCAGCGATTCAAACTCCGTGATCACTCGCCGATCGGCCTTGGCCAAGTCGAGAAACGTCTTGATCGCGTTACCACGATTCGAGCCTTTCACATAACTTGCAACCACATCTTGCAACGACTCGTCGGTATTGACGGCTTGGAACTTAGCGAGCTCGTGCCAAAGTGACTTAGCAAAATCGCGCCCCTTGGACAGGACGAGTGTTGAACCTTCATCGAGCTTGAATCGCCGACCGTCCCAAACGAGCCACTTTCGCCAAGGGGGGACGTATCGAAGGTCCTCGCCAGCGTGGGCGATGAAACGGGTAGCCAGACTGTTGTCGGTTCGCTCATCCTCCGCGCCGAGCCAATGATCTTTCGGCTTGTTCAGCGGGAGGCTCGGAATAAGTCGCATCGCAGTCTTCGCTGCTACGCCCGCGTCGTTGAACTTCTCCAGCTTCGCCGAGTATTCACCGGATCGATCGCCCTGGACGATTAACCTGCCGTCTTCAATGTAGGTGACCGGGCAGTAGGTGAAGGCTTCAGTGACAACCTTCTCGCACGCTCGGCGGAGTTCCTCGACGCCCTCTGTTGACTTGGTGTCGTCAGGCGTTTGCTGTATCATAAATCCGTTCCGTCTCTAGTTTCAAATATGGAACACGCGTCGCGGCCGATTGCTGCTCGGTCGCGGCGCATTTTTGTTCGCCGCGCTTTTGCCGTTTTCGAGCTGCCGAGAGGGCGACGGCTGCCAGCAGGTCGAGCCAACTGTCATCGGGTGGCGGTGTTAGAGCGGCGATGACCTCTCCGCAGCGACCAGCAGCCGCCTGTTTGATTCCAAGGAAGTTCACCGCAAAGTCCTGGTGTGAATTGACAGGTCGATTCATGGCGTATCCGCTTCCGGTTGGAGCCAATCGATCAACCATTGACCACGATAGAGGATCTGCCGTCCTTTCTTGGTGTACTTCAAGTCACCGAAATCCCGACCCTTCTTCTGGTCTTGCTCGGAAATGTCGAGCAGCCTTTTCACCGCCAGATCATCGTAGAAGCCCGCCGGCTCAATGTTGGTACCTGCGATCAATGGAACCTCCCGCAAACTCGAAACGCACGGTCAACGTTTCTAATTTTGCGGTCTGTTTTCGCAGTTCAAGCACGTTCCTGTTGATTCCTGAAACTTCCCGTTCGGCACATTTCAGAGGATGATGCCCTGCTCGCTTGAAAGCCACGCTTTAACGGCCTCCAACTCCCATTTTTTGGGCCGAGTGGGGATCTTAGCTTCCGGAAACTTCCTTTTCGTTCCTGTTGACGAGTTAGCCCATTTTCGAAGCGTTGATTCGTCGAAGCGATGTCCTGCAAGTCGAAGCCTCTCCACAATATCTTTGATAGTGACAAGCTCGCAGGCACGCTCAGCCTCTGCTCGCTTTTCAGGTCCGGTCACCGCGAGGGCAAGCTTTCTCACTGCATCCGCTAGATCGGCAATTCCCGATAACGGAGACTCCAATATCACCTGTAAAGCTGCTCGAATTTCGGTGAGTTCTTTGCCGCTGCTGGAAGGCCGTTGACTCATTGGCATCTCTCGGAGTCGCCGCAGTCGTTTCAGGTAGGTCGGTTCTAGGAAAGCTTTTTCCGAAACCGTCATGCGGTAATCGCTGTTGTTGTCGATCAACCGTCTCATGAGCTCCGGCCGAGTGTCGGTGACAACATCCCAGAAGTCCCAGCTCTCGATTGATGACGCATACTCCATCAGTGTGCGAATTTGTTCAGCGGTCTCTACCAACAGTGAATTGAGCGAATGACTTACCTGGCAAGAAGGATTGCGTCGTTCCTGGGTGACAATCTTGGTCGGCGCTCCGCCTACCGACAGCCAGAAGCCTTGCAGACGTACCCGCTCCTCAAACTTCGTGTAGGCAGCAACCGAGGGATCGTTCCTGGGCACAGCTGCAAGGCCATCGTTACGCTTGTATCCCAATTCGCCTTTTGGCGTTTGGCCAAACATTGCGCCCCCAGAATCGGTCCAGACCAGAAAGGGAAGTGTTGCCTGAAAATCGGTGCGAATCGCCAATATCTCTTCGAATGTCAAGGTGCGCGAATCGTCTCTGCAACTAGCATTCGATTCCAAAGCTGATGCGCTCACATCCGGTAACACACGATCTGGCGCAGAGCTGTCCAAAACTGATTTGTTGTCTGATTGCTGTTGGGAAGAAACAACGTAGCCACCAACTCGAACTGCCCCGCTTCCCTGCAAGGCATTTTCGTCATCGAGCGTGTTGGCGTAACTGACCAACTCCTCAACCGCGTCATCGGCGAAATCTTCGGGTAATGATTCGGGGATGTAGCCAGCAATCGCGACTGCTCGCAGCAGTTCAGAGCTCATGCTAAACGCATCGACATAGGTTTTTACTTGCTCTGAAAGCTCGTGCCAGAATCTTGGTGACAAGGAAGAGATTGGTTCGTCCTGGCACGGCAGTTCAAATTCAGGCACCGCTCTGAACTGAGTTTGAATCTCATGACCGGTATGATACACCCACCTTGCTAGCTGTTCTGTCATGAGCGCCAACGACGACTGAGCGGGCAATGAGTTGTATTTTCCGACTTTCCGGCGAGAGCCAGCAGAATGGCCAGCCAATCGATCGGCGATTCTGGTGGTGGTGCCTCCTTCGACCAAAATTGCATCGAGAGTTTGCACGCAGGCGCAAATCCAGCCTATATTGCCTAGGTCATTTGCCACAGCAAGTACTAACGCCTTCTCTGCGGCGCGCTCTTCCTCTTTCGACCCGTAAATCTCTTGCTGCAAGGAACGCCAACGCGTCAGAGCCTCACGCGAGGACTGAGTAGCCAGCGTCATTTGGGTGCCAATGTGCTTGGCGATGATTAGCGCGTCCCCAATGGTTGGCTGCTTCGATTCGGTCATTGACACACCACTGTCATGACAGGATCTTGCATGCAGAAACGAGTTGAGTGCATTTGCACAATGGCGGCGCGTTGCTGGCACACGATGCTGCTCCCGTGAAAAGTCGGCCTGCCCGCGCCGATCGCACACAGAAGCAACGCAATCGAAGGGGCAGACGCCGGGGATCAATCCGGCTACCGACGAAGAACGAAACGGGCGCCCCAGTTCGCCCCCCATGCTACTTCTCGCCGCCCTCAGAGCAACCGGCCAAACCCCGCGCCGATTTTTGACATTTTTCAAGCGATTGAGCCCCTGCGGTCCATCCCGGCAAAAGCCACCAGGAAATGAATGCTCCCCTGCCAAAACCGTCACGCATGACGGATTTGATCGAGCGCGAATTCTGAGCCGCAAACGCATTCAATCCTGAAAATCCTCACCCCAACTTCGGCCGGAAAATCGTCACCGAACGCTGTGACTGTACCGTAATCCGCCGGGTGATGTTCTCGGTTGTGTTTTTTGACAGGACGCGCGAATACATCACCAAACTTCGAGTTGATCGTATTACCGAAACGATCAGTTGACTCTACGACAACGATTTCGTGTTCCACTTTGTTTGACTCCTTGGCAGGACGTTCAACTTGTCAAAGAACAAACTGAAAACCTGTCCAGCGGACCAGGTTTTCGGTAGGGACAGCTACTCAATACGATCCAATGTCTCCATCACATTCCGAATTTCTTCATCGCTTGAGTCCTTCGCGAGATCCACCGCTTTTTCGCGAACATCAGAGCAAAGGCTCCGAACGTCGGGATTGCCATCACAACACGACATTTTCTCAATTGCAGCTGCAAGCTGATTCAACGCAGCAATCGACTGCAAACACTTGATTACTCGATGCATTGTCTCACGGTTCGCATTGAGCGCTCTTGGATCGACCTTAGAAAGAAGCCACGCCGCGTCGGAATACCGCCCGCTCGTGACCTCAAAGGCTTTTGCTAGCGCGTCAACCCAAAAACCTCCATCCAATTCCTCATTGACCTCACGCAACAATACACCGCCTCCAAGCTCCCTGCCTGGCTGAAGGATTTCGAACAGTTCATTTGCAGCACTTGCACGAACTTCAGCGTCTTCAGACGCCAGGTCGTTCAGCAATGATTCTACGGTATTCATCAAATCAAACTCGGAATCGAAGGTTGTGTCCAAATCTGTTTTCTACGTCCACACGAAAATTGTTGTTTGAAAAATTTTCGGAGAACAGATTGCCGACATTTGTAGTTCCCGCAGGTGGGTATTCGTTGAGACGCCTACTCGCTCGTGCAATCGCCGCAACAAACGCGCTTTCGTTTCTATTAAAAGGAAACCATGCGACGCCTTCATTTTTGACGTGCCAATACAATGAACCCAACAACATCTGAACTTCGACCACAGTGATTCCTCGGGGATGTCGAGAAGGTCGACAACTCTACCGTCGGGGAAGGGTAAATATTCTTCTGGAGTTGAACCGCCATTTGGTTGGCTCTCTTTTTCTTTTCCTTGCTTCGACACAGTTCGAGTGGGCCAAGATTAGTGTCCGTAAGTGTTTCCATTACGGACATCACGTAAGTTGTCGCGCAAACGGCAACGGCAGCCGACGCAACGCCTATCACAATGCCTGTCGTGGTGAAGCTTCGTGACCCACGAGATATCTGACCAGCAACCCTAGTTCCCGTACCAAGAGTCCGTACAGCGGCAAAGAGTCCCGTTGGGTCATTGAATTCAATCGGATCGTTCCACGCATAAGCGTATTTGTGCAGGCTGCGAGGCTCAAACATGAATCCGTCGAACGGATCAAGGCGATTAAATCTCGCGATCGCTGAATCGTAAAACCTCGCTCGCAAGTATTGTTGCTGTACGTAGGCATCAAAGTATTCACCGCGGTAGCCAAGTGAGGTTAGCACGGCGGCTTGGCCGCTCATGTTGTTGTGGACGGCCAGCATCTCACCGTAGGCGGCGAAGGTGAACGCTTGGGCGATCTCGGCGATGGTTCCGCCCAGGTCGTAGAGCACTCGAACGCTGCCGTGGCCGTCGTGGCCGAAGATGTGGGTTTCATCGACGGCAGCGCCGCTTCCATCGTTGCCGTGACGGCGCTGCGCGATCTCGTCGTGACCGAAGGTGTAGTCGATGATCAGCGTGTGGCCGTTTTCGACTTTCGTTTCACGGATCGTTTGAGCGTAGCCGGTGTGGTTGTGATGGTCGGCCAAGAACTCGATGGTCGAATCGAGCTGGCTGTAGTTGCCGTCGAGGTTCGGCGCGGTTTCGTTGACCAGCTTGATGCGGTAGCTCTTGCTGTCGTAGTCGTAGCTGGTGCGTGTTTGGGAGTTGAGCACGCCACCAGAGTCGTAGCCTTCGTTGATCACGCTCGACATTCGCCCTTGCAGGTTGTAGCCGAAGATCTGTTTGGAGATCGTGTTGCTGCTGGAGGTGTCGGTGACGGTCTTGGAGGTCTGCTGCGTGTGGTCGTAGGCGTACGTGGTGGTTTGATCGGTGCCGGTCGTGCCGTCGTTGTCCACGTACTCGTCGGTCAGCCGATCGTTGGCGTCGTAGTCGTAGGTGAAGAACTCGTCGTTGACTGCTGCATCGACGTGGTCGACGGTGCGGCTGTGACGGTTGCCGGTGAGGTCGTAGACGAAGGTTTCAGTTCGATCGAAGTCATCGTCGTCCCAGTGGTCGAGCACTTCGTCGGTCAACCTGCCGGCTGCGTCGTAGGTCCAGTCGTAGGTCGTGGTCTTGGTTTCACCGGGATCGACGCTTCCGTCGCCGTCGGTTGGTTCGACCACTCCGTCGCCGTCATCATCGAACCAGAATTCTTCGGCAAGCTCGGTTCGCTTGCCGTCGGGCCGGACCTTGTAGTCGTATTCGGCCAGCGTGTTACCGGACTGGTCGGTGTCGGTTTGCGTGTCCAAGCGTCCCAGCGCGTCGTAGTCGTAGTCGGTGGTGACCGATGCGGCCGTGCCGTCGGTGGTGGTGACCTGCGTGTCCATGCGACCGGACAAGTCGTAGGTGTAGTCGGTGTCGACTTGGGGACTGTCGGCGGTGTTGGTGGGGGTGGAATCTTCTTCGACACTGACCAGCCGTCCCAAGAGATCTTGGGAGGGGTTGGTTGCGTTCCTACAACGGGAGGTGAATTTTTCCCGGAACTTGCGGTGTGGATCGGTGCAGCAGAGGGCCGCGAGATGGGTTCGGCAAAGTTTGGCGCGACGGGTGAGCTTTCGGCCTCCCGCGCCGGCGCGCGCGAACACCCTTTGGGAAGACCGTCGGCGTGCCTGAGACCCCTTCATGACAACGTTTCAACGACTCTGGCTAGCCACGCTCGGTAAAACGACGCTCCAGGTCCGAAACAAGCTTTGAAAGCGCCGCCTGGTCCATGGACTCCAACACCGACTCCTCGATCGACGGAAGGCTGAGGAGACGTTCATAGACCCGTATCTGGCCGATCAACTCGCCCTCCTCACGCCCTATCTTACGGCCTTCCTCACGGCCTTCCTCATGCCCTATCTCACGTCCTTCCTCGTGCCCCTCCGCCTTTGCCCGGACTTCGGCTGCCTGAATACGGGCCTCTTGGTCCCGCTCCGCCTTCAATCGGGCTTCGTACAGTTCGCGTTCTCGTGGGCTGCGGGCGATCATCTGCAATACTCCTGCCGCTTCGGTAAACGCTGGGTCAACCAGCCGGGATGATAATTCCCGAAGCGTCAGTTCCTTGACGCGACGGAAGAAAAATAACCACTGTTCGATCGGATCGGTGATCGTTCCATTATCGCTCGGAATCGCGTACTTGGGCAACTCAAGCAGATGAATTTGTAGCTGATCGGTCAGCGTCAAGTCGCCGCCAGAGCTGCGGAGCCGGAAATCGTGGTGGAGTTCCGACACCTTGGGGAATTGCACTGCATCGAGCACGCAAATTCCAATCGTCGTTCGTAGGTCGGTGTAGCGGTCGCCCTCCTGCATCTGCCCCACGTACTGCGACGTTGCGTAGTAGCTCAACCGTTCCGGCAGCCCGGCTGGCAGCGTCGTCTGCATTTCGATGTTCAGCCGCCGGCCATGCTCATCGGTCGCCCGAACGTCCAGAATCGCCAGTTTGTCATTCTCGTGATCCTTGCCCAGGATCGGATCGAGAATTTCCACTTTGGTGATCTTCGGGCCGTCCGAGAGCACCGCGTTGAGAAAGTGCAGGGTGACGGCCGGATGTTCCGGGCTGCCCAGCACCTTTTTGAAGGCGAAGTCGACGGTCGGATCGATTCCGATGGCCATGTTGGATTCAGTGCGGGAAAGCGAAAAGGGGAACGGGTGACCGATGCGAAGGTATAACGGCTATTCGGAAAATTTTCCACGAGATGAATGGCCTTTGAGAATTCGTTTTCTCTCCCCCTTTCCCTTCTTGCACCCGTCAGAGCGCAGGAAGGGAAGACGGGGAAGTAGGAAGTCTGGCCAGCGCTAGCGACCATCCTTTCGCTTGCGTTTTTCCTTAGACAACCGCTGGTCTCCGGTGGGATGGGTCTTTTGATGGATCTCCTTCAACCGCCCCAGGCTGAGGTGGGTGTAGACCTGCGTGGTGTCGAGCTTGGAGTGACCGAGATAAGTTTGCAAGGCGCGCAAATTGGCACCGTTTTCCATCATCAACGTGGCCGCGGTGTGACGTAGCAGATGACAGGCGCCACGCTTTTCGATCCCCGCTTTCTTCATCGCTTCCTTGACGATCATGGCCAACGCTTCCCGCGATAGTGGAAGACCGCGCAAGCCGACGAAGAGGCGGTTTTCGCTGTCCGGACCGATCAGCGACGGCCGTACCTCGGCGCGGTAGCGGGCGATCCAGTCGAGTGCCTGGCTGCCGATCGGTACCAGCCGATCTTTGCCTCCCTTGCCTTGTCGGACGTGGACCAGCGTACGGGCCGTGTCGACGTCGGCAACACAGAGATTTCGTAGTTCGGTTGCCCGAATCGCTGTCGAATAGAAGGTTTCCAAAATGGCCCGGTTGCGAAGTCCCAGCGGGGTTTTGATTTCGGGAACGTTGAGGAGCGCGCCCATTTCGGCGGCCGTCAGCACGTCGGCAAGCACCCGGTTTTTGGCGCAGGGAATTTTCAGGTGAAGGGTTGGGTCGATGGCGATCCACTTTTCCTTGAATAGCCAGCGGCAGAAGGAGCGTACGGCGTAGAGCATGTGTGACTGCGTGTTGAAGCTGAGCTTCCGGCCGGTCGACAGACTGATGTGGTGGAAAAGGTGGCTTCGGTAGCCGCTGATCGCCTCCTCGCTCAGCTCACCGATCGACGCGACTCCCCGTTCCTCGCACCACCTACAAAAACTTCCCAGGGTGCTGGTGTAGGCTTCCACAGTGCGGGGTGAGAAGTTTTGCAGTTGCAGGTCGAAGAGGAATCGGTCGATGGCGATTTGGAAGTTGTTGTGGTTGTTGTCGCGGGTAGCTTGTTGATCGAACATGAGAGACATTGCTCCTGGTTGTTGAGCCGGCGCGCACCGCCAGACAGTTGGGTTGGACTGGGTGGCAGCGCCGGCCAGGTTCTTGGGATCTGAAAGGGAAGGGCATCGACGTCGGTTTGCCGATGCCAAAGAGAAAGCCGGCTCAGGAAAGAGAAGCCGGCTTACGATCGTCCGTGACGTCAAAAACGATGGGTCACGGTTTCGGTTTCGACGTGAACTGCAAAGGTTCGCCGTTCACATCGTGATTTACTAAGTTTTGAATGTTTTCGTCGCTACAAATCCTCCGCAAAAGTGGGGCAAGTGGTGGGCAATAAGTCCGTACAGGGACCGCTAAAAGTGTCTTGTCAGGGGCTAGAAGTTGTTGTCGTTGCCGGCGGCGGTGTCAGTCGGGCTGGATCGATCAGGCCCATCAGGAACGGTTCCCCCTGGGCACCTTCGCCGCCGTAGAGCAGTTCGTAAACGTAACGCCTTCCGCGATGGCCACGGTGCACCAGCAAGTATTCCAAGTCGACCAGCCGCGTCAGATGCTTGTGAATCTGAAAATCGCTCCAGCCGATCGCTTCACGGACGTCCCGCCGAGTGAATCGGAACGCATGACGGGCGACTGCAACGGCGCCGGTCTGCTGACCGACAAAATCATGCAGCAAGCCAAGTAGCCGCCGGGTCTGTGGCGACAGTTCATCCAGACTGCGGCCGAGCACTTCGCCGGCGATCTCTCCCGCCACCGCAATGTCATCGGCGGTGACGTTGATGTACTCGATCGAATGACCGTGAACGTCGGCGCTGTGGACGGTTCGTTGATGTTGACGCAGCAGCGCGATCGTGTCAATCAGCGTCAAGTATTTTTGGTGATCTCTGCGCAACCGTGTCTTGTTGTTGGGGAAGGTCAACTGCGACGCGTAAGGATTGAACACCCGTAGCGGTTTCAACAGACGCTGCGCATTCTGATGTAGTTTTCGCAGCCGTTTCGCATTCTCCTGCGACACAAATTTTTCCAGCGACTTTGTCTTTCGCTGGATCGCTTGAATGGCACCGGTTTGGTTGCGCGATTCATCGACCGACAGGAGCAGGCAGCGATTGACCAACTCTTCATCGACGTCCATCGCGGTGGTGGTGAGCATGATCTGCACCGGTCCTTCGACGTGATGTTGCTGGGTGACCATCTTGCCCGATTCATCCCGTCCCACGGTGGCGTGACGAAGCTCCCCTTCACTTTGTAGCAGTTTCAGTGCATACGTCGCCTCCGCGATCCCTTCCTCTTCGGAGATAGCCAGAATGCGATGTTTGATTTCGTCGCTACTGAGGTAAAACAACGATTGCCCGGTCATCCCCGAAAACCTCAGCACCTCTTCGTCAGGCATCATCGCCAGGACCGCGTCCATCAGCGACGTTTTGCCGGCAGACGATGAACTTTGAATCACGATCGCCAGCGGTTGAGCAAGTTTACGGCTAGTAGCGGCCAGGTAACCGGCCAGCTTGTTGGTCGATTCACCAACCATCCCGCAAGCATCCATGTCGGCGACGATCCGGTTGAGAAGTTCGGGATCACGCAGTAGCGCCAGCGCTTCTTCCGTTTCCTGCTCGGTCAATTCGACTGCCTGTACCTGGGGCGCCCTGGCCGCTTCGATTTGCCGTTCCCTGAGTGTCTCCAGTTTCAGCAGCAACTGCCCGATGTCGCGCTTGACCAGTTCGGCGTCAACAAACAGTTCATTGGCGGCAGCTTTGATGAACGACGCCCGCGAACGTGCCTTGACCAGATCGAGCGTATCCAGGTGCACCAGGCCGTCACGGCTGACCATCAAGTTGACTTTCAGCGTGCAAGCGTTGGTGTTTCGTTCCAGCCCACGGATACGGTAGCGGCGGTCATCACGAACGAAGGTGATCTGGTTGTCGCCGATGGCCAGATCGTCGTCATCGGCGGTGGACTGAACAGGTTCGACGCAGGCCGGTTCAGGCGGAACGCCACCGGACGTCTCACAACTTGAACAGGCTGCCTTTCCAGTGCCGATGGTGATCTCGGTATCCTCTTTGATCCTCCGGTCGATGCGACGGCCGTAGATGCCGCTGACGTTGCCGGCATCATTCAACAGCGGAATCGTCAAACAACCACGCAGCGTTTCGTGACCGCTCGACTTGTACAACCCAACCTCAATGAGCTTGCCGCGCAGTTCACGACCCGCGCGGCTGTCTTTCCGGGGCAGATGTTTGCCGAGGGTTCGATCGGAGAAACCGATTTGCAGTTCGGCCGCTTGCTGAGGCGTTAGGCCGAGTTCTTTTTCGATGAAGGCGACCGCTTTGGGATGGTCGCTCAGCCGCTCGGCGTAGAAATCAGCAACGGCCGCAAAAGGATCGGCGGCAATGGCATGGAGCAAAGATGCCTTAGTGGGCCTGTTCATGGGGGAGATACGCTTTCGCCGACAAGAATGTCAGCGCATGACAAAGCCCGATGACTAGGTTGAGAACATGGGCGATAGTCCCACGCCGATACGCCTGGCTCCCCTGCCTGCGCAGGATCGATGCTTACGACGTATCGCCTCGCCACCGGGCTTTGTCATTACTACATCCAAATCGTGTGTTTGGCTTTGTCACCCTTCGCAGCGTAAGACACGAAGAATCAAGTCGTCAGAGTTTCTAAGCCCATCGGACAGCCGGACAGCCAATCAGTGTCCCTGTATCGCACCACGACGTCAAGCGAAGCCAGAAAGCGTCTACGGGTCCTTCTCGGCGAAATGCACTTGCTGTTTCCAACTGCCTTCGCCGCCAAGCAAGACACAGTCCGTCCGGGCGGTCGCGCCGCAGCGTTGGTTCAGGAGACAGTCAACGCGGGAACGCTCGGCTTGGGCGTCGGCGCCGATTGGGAGAGGCGTGCTTGTCACCGTCGCAATCTTCAAAATGGCATCGCGGGGCGCTTTGCCGTCAGAGTATCGCTCTCCGGCGACACATCCTGGGCGCTTTCGGCTGCCGGCTCCTCCGAAATCAAACGCAGTGCTCCTTTGATGGAGGTGGCCTCATCCAAAACGGTCCCGCGGGACCGTTTTGCCAATTGCATGTATCGCCGGGCGGTCCTCTCCGTCCTGGTCCAGTTTTCGGCCAGCCACTGGCTCCATGGTCATGGTCCACCAGCTGCTTTGCTTCGGACAGTGGCATGGTAGGTAGTGTTTCATTTTCTGTCCGGGAGGGTCAGCACAGTGCCTATGCTCCTTTGCCAGGAAGGACCCAAAACGGGGAGCGCCATGTCGATTTCCGGTCGCGCAAATTGCACTCACCCACGATGCTTCGCAGGGCTTCTGAGCGGCCTCAGGAACGCTTCGAACGATCGCTTGCAGAAGGGGCGGGGGTAGTCATTTTCTGAGCTATACGGAGCGTCCTAGACCGTGTGCCCGTCTGTAAAAACTGGCGCGGACAATCAGGGGGAGAGATTGGGCAAATCGACGAACCGGCCACAGATGCGACATGTGAGGTCTGGCAAGTTCGACGGCGCCGGCGGGGACATTGAAGCGGGGGTGCTAAACATTGACCGACCGTCGCTCGGTGCGGAGAACTGCGATTCGATCAGCGATCGCGGCAGCATCGGTTCGGCTGAAGTGGAGCACGTTGTTGATCCGGCCGGCGGGCTCAATGCCCAGTTCGTCAGCGACTTCCAGGATCACCGTGGTGAGAACCTGTAGTTCGCCGGCGAGGTAGCCGATCGAGAGAACGTCGAATGTTGTTGCAGTGGTCACTACACAGGCTCCTGAACACCAAGGATTTTCTTGTCACGCATCCGCAGGTGCTCGGCGATTCGACTCCGGTCTTCCGCCGAGAAGTGTGGGCACCCGTTGATAATTGCTCCGGGAACGATGCCAAGTTGCTCGGCGATGGCCAGCAGTTCATGAACCGGGCACTGCAACTCGCCGGCTATTCGCCCGATGCTGCTGATGTCGAGTGTGGTCATGGCTTGGTTCTCCGTTCGAGTTGGTTGAATAATACGCAACCGGCGTTCGCTTTCTTCCAAATTTTGGCGGCGGCAACGATTCACGCGATTTCCGGTGGCGTGTCCGGGTCGACAACAACGTGGAACCTCTGGTTGCAACGTTTGCACGCCGTGTAGCGAACGGATGAGCCGTCTTCGTTTTTGTTCGACCGAAGCGACTCGACATCGTGGCTTCGGCAACGTGGACAGCATGGTTTTGGGATGATCACCATGGGCAGCATGGTTTGTGGCCGCGGCATCAGTCCACCTCCGACTGTTGCTTCGTGGAGGTCTTCTCACGGCTCGCCTCGACCAAACACGATCTAAAGCCGTTCACGCATCCAGAGCAGATTCGGAAATAGCCACGACTTGCGTCTGTCGTCGAGTGTTCCGCATTTTTCGGAACGGTGAACTCCACGAAATGAGTATCGTTTCGTTTGCCGCACAGGTGACACCAATCGCTCTTTTTACGACCGACGAAGGGTTCGATTACTCGCATGTTATTTTTCACCTTCCTCGCTACTGGTTGGGTCGTTCGTATGTTTTTGTCCGTCCGCTCCCTAAAGGGGCGGACGGACATTTCATGTCCGCACGGACTTTTTTGCGGACAAAACAGCGGACAAAAAGAAGACTTCACAGCGTCGACCGGTCTTCTTTTTGGCCTTCTTGGATTCGACCTTCTTTGCCTTCTTCAAACGACTGATTGCGCGGTTGGTTCTTGCCTCACCCATCCCTGCCTCCGTCTGAATTTGACGGCGTGTAAGCGAACCCCCTTTCAAGGCATCCAGGATGGCGGTGTCGGCCTCCTTGTCTCGCTCCGCCTGTTCTTCCTTGCTGCTCCCCTTGGGTTGCTTCAGCACGGGATCGATAAGCTTCAAGCTCCACAGAGGCCAGTCGAAACAGAGCGTCGATGGGCGGATGGGCGGGAAGGACCGGCACGTTGCCTCCATGACGACGCAGGACTCCAGTTCATGGGGCCGCATGATTACGTGGGTGTCTGTTGCCCTGGTCATCGCGCCTGCACCAGCACCAACGTCGGTGACGGCTTTTTGGCTTTGATCACCCTTGCTCGTGTGGTGATTTAGTGTGATCGCACAACGAGCCCTCGCGGCAATCGTGTCGATCTGGTTGTAGACCTGAGTCATCGAGGCGTTGTCGTTCTCGCTGATTCCCGCGGGCAGGATACGATAGAAAGCGTCGATCGCGATGAGGGTGAATTCATCGTCGGCGTAACCCTCGGCAATTCGGGTCTGAATGTCGCCAATGCCGTAGTGGTCCCCCCTCAACGACTCGACGATGAAGCTTTTGCCAATGTCTGACAAATCAAGCGACATCGCACCCGCAACGCTTTTGATGCGGTAGGCCAGTTCGTTGGGATGCAACTCATTATCGAGCAGCAGAACACGCCCTTGATCGACCCCCTTCCCGAACCAATCGCGGCCAGACGCAATACTGAGGCACAGGTAATAGATGAACCACGACTTGCCCTGCTTGGGCGCGCCAATGATGTTCATCACCTCCCCTTGGCGGATTACACCGTCAATGATCGGCGCCCGCCGATCCGGGAATTCAGCAACGAGCTGCGCCGCGTTCCAGCCGCGAGGTGATTGTTCAGTATTCGCGGCCTGCAGCCGATTCCTGCTCTCGTTCGTTGACCAACTCGGTGACCATCCCGATTCTTTGGCCAGATGAATCAGGGTCCCCAATCCGACTTCAGGATCCGACGGAAGCTGGTTCCACTTTGCGCGGCAATCTTCGGGACCTTGAAACTTTTCTGCCGAGGCCTTTGAAGACCAGGCGATCCAATTGTCAAGGAGCGTGTCGCCGACCTTTTTCGCTGCCATACCGACCCGAACCCAATCCTCGTAGATATCGGCATAGCCAGCGGGAATGTGCTCAATCGCCTCAGCAGCTTTTCGTGTGTCCTGGTCGTGAACGTAGTCATCGAATGAAAAGTCGCTGAGTTTCTGACGGTTGGTCGGACCGGCGACGTATGCTCGATGGAACCACGCCAAAGCTTCAGATCGTTCGTGGATCTCAGGTGGCGTATCGGGCCATCGCTGACCCGTGATCGTGAAGTATCGTCCGGTATCGTAGCATTCAACATCGTAGGTGCTTTCCGAGGCACTCTGCCGCCGCCCCCTCGGCAGCGAGCCGCGAACCAGAATCTTCAAGCCGCATCCCGATGGGCTGATTTCGGTGTACGAGTCGAGTCGTTCCGTTACTTCATGAACGATCGAATCGGCTTCGTCAAAATGAGGGTCGTAGACTGAATCCAAGTCGACCCCTGCGTACCCGCCGCCTAGAACAAATCCGATCCCAGCGAACTCCAGCCGCGACTCGAATGCCCTAACGCAATCATCAAAGGTCGACCAAGTCGTTTCGGTCGTGCTGCTTGCCGGCGTCCCATCAGGGCGAACGGGAACTTTCGTCCATTTGCCGCGGTTGCGATTCCACCGCCAGCACACCCATCTCCGAAGTTGCCTGATTTCATTGGGAATGTTAGCAACAACAAGCTCACACCGCGGAGGTTTGCTGTCGCCCCGTAGAACGGCATCACGATGCTCTGCCGCGCGATCAAGAGCCCCTTGGATTTCATCCTGTGTTAACACGGCTGAGTGCTGATCCTTGCCGCGTTTTTCGATCACGTCGGCGGGTAGCGGCGTCAGAGCGGAGATGATCTCACCACAGCGCCCAGTGGCCGCCTCTTTAATTCCTTCAAAATTCACCGTGCCGGCCTCCGCGAAGTGTTCTTGGAGCCGGCTTGTGGCAATAATTGATCTGGTTGCATTGGAGAAATCTCCGGCGCCGTCAAGCTCTGCTCAGCTAGGCGGCGTTTTTTTCGTTTGTTTGGGGGGGCTTGGGAAGAAACGATGGACTCACGCGCTGGCGCCAAGCGGACGTCAGCAGCGGAACAGGTCCACCGAGTTCAGCGATTCGATCCAATCGAGAATGTCGGTCTTGCGCCACTTGTAGCGGCCACCGACCTGGACCGGCTGAGGAAGCTTGCCGGTTTCAAGAAGCTCCAGCCAAACGGCTGTCGTCACACCAGCCAATTGCCGAGCTTCTCCGCCGAGCAATAGTTCAGGCAGTGCGTGGGGGTTCAGTCGTGTCATCTTCGGACCTGGGAATGGGGGAATGAAAAATCCACCGTTTGCCCTGGTGCGAAATCGACCGGACATTGTCCGTTTTGTCCGCTGGCGCAAAAGAAAACCCCGTGATTCACGGGGTAGAAAAATCTCAGGATTTTTGGACGTTGTCCGTTTCCTGTCCGTTTTATCCGTTTTCTGTCCGCTTTGTCCGGTGGTGTTCGTGGTCGCTCTGATTCTTGAGCCAGGTTTCGTACCGCTTGTACGCCTTGCGAAACGCCTCAAGCGTTGACGGCAAACGCCAGTCTTCTGAGATGCCCACCTCCTCTCGGTCGATGGCGTTGTCCAAGGCCGTTTCTAGGACTTCAAAGACCTCCCGTTGCGAGGGACTTGTTTTGCCATACTTCTGGGCCAAGTAGTCCATCCCAGCGCCAAATGCGAGGTAGGCATCCCGATCGGCCTGGGAAGGTTGTCGGTCGCTCTGGCTTGGCGGGGGCGTTTGTTCGGCCGCCTGTTGCTCCGGCTGATCGGTCGTGTCGTCTACTGGCTCTTGTTTTTCACGCTCATCGGAAGGCGATGCCGGTGGCGGAACCTGAACGGTGACGTTGACAGGCGCGTGGTTCACGTTGGTCACAGAAGCACCGGCAACCGCTGTCGCCTGCGTCTGGGGAGAGTTGGGCGAAATGTAATCGGATTCTTCAAAAGTGATCTTCGGGAATGTCCCTTTTTCCCGATTCCGCTCGATGTGTTGCGTGAGGGATTTCCGGCCTTCCTCCGATTCGGCTCCACGTACGGCTAGTTCACCCGGTGCTGACAAACGGGTATGGGTATAGGGGGTGAGTGAGATGCTAGTCTCCGACGGCAGGTTTCCGGGAAGACGTCGCTTTGTTTCGGCAGTGATCGTGTCACTCTCCCACGCGCCCACTACCTTGACGCGACCGCGATACACCACACCGGAGTGATCGGAAACCTCGACTTGCACGCGACCTTGGAGCAATCCCACTCGGATCAGCATCTCCGTCGCGAGTTCATCAAGGTCACTGGTATCGGCAGGGTATTCTGTCCAACTCCGGGGATGTTGCAGGAGAAAGCGAATCGCTTCCTCGATGAAAGGATCATGTGGTAGCGGTGCGGCGCCAATGACTACCGATGGAACCTTGCTTGCCGATACGTCTTCCGTTTTGCCCACCGTCGATTCCAGAAAGTAAAGCCGTTCCTTATCAACGGCGCGTCGCACGTCCATGACCGCCCGCTTTTTATCGGCGTGCGAAATCGTCCAGGCTACGAAAGCTCTTCCGGCGCGGCTGCCCACAAAGTCATCGGGCACTTCGGACCAGCCGTGGTTCAACGTTTTCCCCGTCTTCTTTTCCACCCAAACGATCGCGTTCTTGATAACTCCCATGCAATAGCTAAGCAAAGTGGCTGTCGCCGTCGCCCTGGTTGATGAGGGATGCTCCCATCGGTACCCCTGCAACAAACCGCTGGCCTCCACTTCCTGCCATCGTTCATCCGCCAAGAAAACTTGATCGGTGTATTTTGTCCAAAAACTCAGCGCATCGGCCGGGCTGGAGACCAATTCGTCCAATGACCCTAGAAAGTTGAAAAGGCCACCTACCTGCTCGCACACCGCCGCCGCATCGCGGGCCGTCATTGGAGACTGGTTTGATTGCCTGGCAGAATCACCCGCGTTGTCCCTAGCGCTCTTGTGTTGGCGGTCAACAAGATCGTTTTGTTCGTCTCTCTCTTGTCGCTCCGGCAAAGACTTGCTCCTGTGAAAAGTCGGCCTGCCCGGCCGATCGCACACAGAAGCAACGCAATCGAAGGGGCAGACGCCGGGGATCAATCCGGCTACCGACGAAGAACAAAACGGGCGCCCCAATTCGCCTCCATGCTACTTCTCGCCGCCCTCAGAGCAACCGGCCAAACCCCGCGCCGATTTTTGACATTTTTCAAGCGATTGAGCCCCTGCGGTCCATCCAGGCAAAGGTCACCAGAAATGGAATGCCCCCCTCCCCAAACCGTCACGCGCGGGCGTTTTGATCGAGCGCGAATTCTGAGCCGCAAACGCATTCAAATCTGAAAATTCCCGCCCCAACATCGGCCGGAAGATCGTCACCGAACGCTGTGACTGTACCGTAATCTGCCGAACGACGTTCCCGTTTGTGTTTTTTGACAGGACGCGCGCGCGGTAACAACTACCGACTCTCGATCTCATCGATTGCCGCAATGATCTCAGTCTTGATTTTCGCATGATGGTTTGGCTCTAGCCACAAGAACTTATTTGGTCGGAATCTTGTGGTCCATTTCTTTCCAATCAGCTCTGATGCTCTGTCCGCCTTGATTTTGCTCGGCACCATGACAAATCCACCGCACGATCCAGTTTCATAGTCAGAGTAATAGCTCACCGCCAGCATCGATCCTGGGTAGTCGTGAACGTCGTCAATACAGACAGTCGCATGTGACACACCGACGAATGGTAACGCAAAAAATGTCGCCGCAAGTCCCGCAAGAACTAAGAGATGTTTCGTCTGAAAACGGAAACTACGCAATCGGTTTGCCTCCAGATGGTCGTGCTAGTTTGCTGTACTGGAATCGCAGTAACGTGCGTCTGGAATCTACGAAGCCGAATCACATTACTTACCGTACGCGTAAAGTAGTGTTTGCATAGCCTGCGCCCATGCCTTGTCTATCATATAGCCCCTGGATCCTGACCCCATAAGCATGTTGGGGTTTTTGTGATGATCTGGCTCATCAGGATGTTGCTCCCCTTCCGCTGCAGAATATCTGCCGAGGTGTCCCAATTCGTGCGCAAGGGTAGTAAAGGCATAGGGTTCGCCTGCCTCCGACATGTCTTGAGCCCACATGAAGAAATGAGTCGTTCCTTCCCTTGCTGCTCCGTCAACTCTACCAAATCGGTTGGCTCGATCAATCCAGTTCGTCAGAATCATGACTCCGAACTCATGATTTGTATTTCTGTCAATGTCGTATGCTTCCGCCATCGGGCTACCCATTCCTCTGATGCTAGTCGGTTCAGATTGAATGTCGAATACAACATTCGATGCGCAGTTGAGCCCCCATCTCGCACACGAAATTTGAAGGTACTCATTGAGTTTCTGAACGCTACGTCTAGCAGTCGCCTTAGCTGCATCGCTATGTCTTTGAAATTCCTCTCTTTTCATCCTGTCTCTTTCTGCAGGAACCATCAGATCGAAGTATCCGTGGTAATCGTATTGCCACGCAAATTTGATGGTAAGGGTGTCTACTCCGGGATCAGAATCTGAACTCGACGATGCCAGAAAAACGAGCCCACCAATAATCAATGCACCGACTCCAATTGCCGCAATTTTTGTGCGCAAACTCATGAGTCCAGCGGGGTCAATTAGGTTAATCGGATCCCCATGCACGTAGGCATACTTGTGCAGCGACTGCGGGTCCTGCATGTTGCCCGCGAACGGATCCAACCGATTGAACCTTCCATTGGCCGGGTTGTACCACCGTGCTCGTAGGTATTGCTGCTGTGCCTGGGCGTCGAAGTGTTCGCCGGAGTAACCGAGTGAGGTCAGACGCGAGGTGATCGCGACAGAGGCGGCCAAGTGGTTGTGGACGGCCAGCATCTCGCCGTAAGCGGCGAAGGTGAAGGCTTGGGCGATTTCGGCGACTGTTCCGCCCAGGTCGTAGAGCACTCGGACAGAGCCGTGGCCGTCGTGACCGAAGACGTGGGTTTCATCAACGGCGGCGCCGGTTCCATCGTTGCCGTGACGGCGCTGGGCGATCTCGTCGTGACCGAAGGTGTAGTCGGTGATCAGCGTGTGGCCGTTTTCAACTTTCGTTTCACGGATCGTTTGCGCATAGCCGGTGTGGTTGTGATGATCGGCTAAGAATTCGACGGTGGAATCGAGTTGGCTGTAGTTGCCGTCGAGGTTCGGCGCCGTTTCGTTGACCAGCTTGATTCGGTAGCTCTTGCTGTCGTATTCGTAGCTGGTGCGCGTTTGGGAGTTGAGGACGCCCGAACCGTCGTAGCCTTCATTGATCACCGAAGACATCCGTCCTTGCAGGTTGTAGCCGAAGATCTGCTTGGAGATCGTGTTGCTGCTGGAGGTGTCGGTGACGGTTTTGGACGTTTGCTGGGTGTGGTCGTAGGCGTACGTGGTTGTTTGATCGGTGCCGGTCGTGCCGTCGTTGTCGAGGTACTCGTCGGTCAGCCGATCGTTGGCGTCGTAGTCGTAGGTGAAGACTTCGTCGTTGACGGAAGCATCGACGTGGTCGACGGTGCGGCTGTGGCGGTTGCCGGTGAGGTCGTAGACGAAGGTTTCGGTGCGGTCGAAGTCGTCGTTGTCCCAGTGGTCGAGCACTTCATCGGTCAAACGGCCGGCTGCGTCATAGGTCCAGTCGTAGGTCGTGGCCTTGGTTTCACCAGGATCGACGTTGCCGTCTCCGTCGGTTGATTCGACCACTCCGTCTCCGTCGTCATCGAACCAGAATTCTTCGGCCAGCTCGGTTCGTTTGCCGTCGGGCCGGACCGTGTAGTCATATTCGGCCAGCGTGTTGCCCGACTGGTCGGTATCGGTTTGCGTGTCCAGGCGGCCGAGAGAATCGTAAGAATAGGCTGTAGTCTTTAGGCTATAGGCTGTAGTGGTTTCGGAAGCCATTCGACCGGACAGGTCGTAGGCGTACTCGGTGTCGACTTGTGGAGCGTCGGCGGTGTTGGCCGGTGTGGAATCTTCTTCGACACTGACCAGCCGTCCCAGGAGATCTTGGGAGGGGTTGGTTGCGATCCTACAACGGGAGGTGAATTTTCCCTGGAACTTGCGGTGTGGATCGGTGCAGCAGAGGGCCGCGAGATGTGTTCGGCAAAGTTTGGCGCGACGGGTGAGCTTTCCGCCTCCCGCGCCGGCGCGCGCGAAGTCCCTTTTACGAAGGACGTTCTTTTTCCGACTCAACGTATCAGACACTTTGACCGATTTTCACTGCTGGTCTATCCTAAAAACCGAGGATTCTTGAAGAGAGCGTACCATGGCCAATGAATTGACGGATGATCTGGTCCAACAATTGTTGCAACTTCCCTATGAACAGCGTGGTTTTCTTGCCAATACGTTGATCGATAGCTTGCACCCGGAAGGGGAGCCGATCAATCGTGACCAGTGGAACGCTGCCTGGAGGGAGGAGTGTCACCGAAGGTTGGCTGAAATCGACAGTGGTGACGTGGCAACGATTCCAGCAGACGAATTGATCGCAAGGATGCGGGCCAAACGCGGTGACTGATTCGATCAACGTTGACATCCATCCCGCAGCCGCCGAAGAAATCGAAGCGGCGGAAGATTGGTATTTCGACGTCGACCCAAACGTTGCGGCTAACTTTCGCAAGACCGTCTTTGCCGCTTTGAAAAGAATCGGCGACCAGCCGCGGACCTTTCCCATCGTCGAAGTTGGACTTCGACGTTGCACTCTTCGGGGATTCCCGTACGTCATTCTGTTTGATGACAGCACAGAGCGAATCCTTGTAATCGCGGTCGCTCACACAAGGAGGCGTCCGGGGTACTGGAAAAGGCGAAGTCGCAAACCAACCTAACCCTTCTTGCCGCGGTTGTCTTTTCGTTTGCGTTTCTCCTCGGACAGTCGCTCGTCTCCAGTGGGATGGGTCTTTTGATGGATCTCCTTCAACCGGCCCAGGCTGAGGTGCGTGTAGACCTGCGTGGTGTCGAGCTTGGAGTGGCCGAGGTAAGTTTGCAGAGATCGTAAATCGGCGCCATTTTCCATCATCAACGTGGCCGCGGTGTGACGCAGCAGATGGCAAGCACCTCGCTTTTCGATGCCAGCTTTTTTCATCGCTTCTTTGACGATCATCGCCAATGCTTCGCGTGATAGTGGCAGACCTCGCAAGCCGACGAAGAGGCGGTTTTCGCTGTCGGGACCGATCAGCGACGGCCGCACCTCGGCGCGGTAACGGGCGATCCAGTCGAGTGCCTGGCTGCCGATCGGTACCAGCCGATCTTTCCCTCCCTTGCCGTGTCGGACGTGGACCAGTGTGCGGGCCGTGTCGACGTCTGAAACGCACAGGTTACGCAGTTCGGTTGCCCGAATCGCTGTCGAATAGAAGGTTTCCAAGATGGCCCGGTTGCGAAGTCCCAGCGGGGTTTTGATTTCCGGAACGTTGAGCAGCGCGCCCATTTCGGCGGCCGTCATCACGTCGGCAAGTACCCGGTTTTTGGCGCAGGGGATTTTCAAATGAAGGGTTGGATCGACGGTGATCCACTTTTCCTTGAATAGCCAGCGGCAGAAACACCGTACGGCGTAGAGCATGTGTGACTGCGTGTTGAAACTGAGCTTCCGGCTGGTGGACAGACTGATGTGGTGAAACAGGTGGCTTCGGTAGCCGCTGATTGCCTCCTCGCCCAGTTCACCAATTGCTGTGATCCCACGATCATTACACCACCTACAAAAACTTCCCAGGGTGCTGGTGTAGGCTTCCACAGTGCGGGGTGAGAAGTTTTGAAGTTGCAGGTCGAAGAGGAATCGATCGATGGCGGTTTGGAAGTTGTTGTCGGGGGAGGTCTTTTGATTGGACATAAGGGCATTGCTCCTGGTTGTTGAGCCGGCGCGCACCGCCAGACAGTTGGGTTGGACTGGGTGGCTGCGCCGATCGGGTTCTTGAGATCAGAAAGGGAACAGCATCGACCGTTTGCCGATGCCAAAGAGAAAGCCGGCTCATGGAAAGAGAAGCCGGCTTACGATCGTCCGTGACGTCCAAAAAGACCGGTCACGGTTTCAATTTCGACGTGAACTGCAAAGGTTCGCCGTTCACATCGTGATTTGTGGGATTTTGATTGTTTTCTTTGCTGCAATTCCTCCGCAAAGGTGGGGCAAGGGGTGGGCAGTAAGTGCGTACGGGGACCGCTAAAAGTGTCTTGTCAGGGGCCAGAAGTGGTTGTCGTTGCCGGCGGCGGTGTCAGTCGGGCTGGATCGATCAGACCCATCAGGAACGGTTCGCCCTGGGCACCTTCGCCGCCGTAGAGCAGTTCGTAAACGTAACGACGTCCGCGATGGCCACGATGCACCAGCAAGTATTCCAAATCGACCAGCCGCGTCAGATGCTTGTGGATCTGAAAATCGCTCCAGCCGATCGCTTCACGGACGTCCCGCCGAGTGAATCGGAAGGCATGACGGGAGACTGCCACCGCACCGGTCTGCTGACCGACAAAATCATGCAACAGGCCAAGTAGCCGCCGGGTTTGTGGCGACAGTTCGTCCAGACTGCGACCGAGCACCTCGCCGGCGATCTCTCCCGCCACCGCAATGTCATCGGCCGTGACGTTGATGTACTCGATCGATCGACCGTGAACGTCGGCGCAGTGGACGGTTCTTTGATGTTGACGCAGCAGCGCGATCGTGTCAATCAGCGTGAGATATTTTTGGTGATCTCGGCGCAACCGTGTCTTGTTGTTGGGGAAGGTCAACTGCGACGCGTAAGGATTGAACACCCGCAGCGGCTTCAACAGCCGCTGCGCGTTTTGATGAAGCTTTCGTAGCCGCTTCGTATTCTCCTGCGACACGAATTTCTCTAGCGACTTTGTTTTGCGCTGGATCGCTTGAATGGCGCCGGTCTGGTTGCGTGATTCATCGACCGACAGGAGCAGGCAGCGATTGACCAATTCTTCATCGACGTCCATCGCGGTGGTGGTGAGCATGATCTGCACCGGCCCTTCGACGTGATGTTGCTGGGTAACCATCTTGCCCGATTCATCCCGTCCCACGGTGGCGTGACGAAGTTCCCCTTCACTTTGCAGCAGCTTCAGTGCGTAGGTTGCCTCCGCGATCCCTTCCTCTTCGGAGATCGCCAAAATTCGATGCTTGATTTCGTCGCTGCTGAGGTAAAACAGCGATTGTCCGGTCATCCCCGAAAACCGCAGCACCTCTTCGTCGGGCATCATCGCCAGGATCGCGTCCATCAAAGATGTTTTCCCGGCCGACGATGAACTTTGAATCACGATCGCCAGAGGTTGGGCCAGTTTACGACTGGTGGCAGCAAGGTAACCGGCCAGCTTGTTGGTCGCTTCGCCAACCATCCCGCAAGCATCCATGTCGGCCACGATCCGGTTGAGAAGTTCGGGATCACGTAGCAGTGTGAGTGCTTCGTTCGTTTCCTGCTCGGTCAGTTCGACCGTCTGCACCTGGGGCGCCCTGGCCGCTTCGATTTGCCGTTCCCTGAGTGTCTCCAGCTTCAGCAGCAGCTGTCCGATGTCACGTTTGACCAGATCGGCATCGACGAACAATTCATCGGCAGCCGCCTTGATGAACGATGCGCGCGAGCGTGCTTTGACCAGATCGAGCGTATCCAGGTGGACCAGATCGTCACGGCTGACCATCAAGTTGACTTTCAGCGTGCAGGCGCTGGTGTTTCGCTCCAGGCCACGGATACGGTAGCGGCGGTCATCACGAACAAAGGTGATCTGGTTGTCGTCGATGGTCAGATCGTTGTCATCGGCAGTGGTGGGCGACATGGGCGCGGCGGACGGTTCAGTTTCTGGGTCATCGATGGTCTGGGCTTGTTCGATTCCGCCGTCGTCTTGCCTGCTAACGGCTGCCGGCATCGTCCCAGCGCCGACGGTGATCTCTGTATCCTCCTTGATCTTCCGATCAATGCGATGGCCGTAGATGCCGGTGACGTTGCCGGCATCATCCAGCAGTGGAATCGTCACACAGCCACGTAGCGTTTCGTGACCGCTGGCCTTGTAGAGTCCTACCTCGGTGAGCTTCCCGCGCAGTTCACGACCGGCGCGGCTGTCTTTCCGGGGCAGATGTTTGCCGAGGGTTCGATCGGAGAAACCGATTTGCAGTTTGGCAGCCTGCTGGGATGTCAGGCCGAGTTCGTTTTCGATGAAGGCGACCGCCTTGGGATGGTCGCTCAGCCGCTCGGCGTAGAAGTGGGCGAGAGTGGGGAAAGGTTCGTGGAAGATACGATGGAGAAAGGAGGTTTCAGAGGACTTGTTCATGGGAAAGATACCCTTCCGCCGACAAGAACGTCAGCGCACGCGAAAGCCCGTTACCTAGGTTGAGAACGTGGGCTCGTGTCCCACGCCGAAACGCCTGACTCCCCGACCGACGCCGGATCGCAGCTTTCGACGTTTCGCCTCGATAACGGGCTTTCGCATTACTACATCCATACACGAGTTGGCCTTGTCACCTCTCGCAACGTAAGACACGAAAGGTCAAGTCTTCTGGGTTCTCACGCCCATCAGACAGCCGGACTAGTGCCCAGTGTCCCTGTATCCCACCACGACGTCAAGCGAAGCCAGAAAGCGTCCGCGGGTCCTTCTCGGCGAAATGTACTTGCCGTTTCCAACTGCTCTCTCTGAGAAAAATGACATAGTCCGTCCGGGCGATCGCGCCGCAGCGTTGGTTCTGGAGATAGTCAACGCGGGAACGCTCGGCTTAGGTCGTCGGCGCCGTTAGGTAGAGCCTGCTTGTCACCGTCGCAATCTTCAAAACGGCATCGCGCTGCCGTTTTGCCGGTCGTCGCTTCCAGAGTATCGATCTCCGGCAAAACATCCTGGGCGTTTTCGGCTGACGGCTCATCCGACAGCAATCGCAGTGCGTCTCTGATGGACCTTACCCCCCGCAAATCCGTCACGCGTGACGGATTTGCCAGCCGCATATATCTCTGGGCGGTCTCTTCGGATTTACACCAGTTTTCGGCCAGCCACCGATTCCATGGTCATGGTCCACCAGCTGCTTTGCCAGACCAAGAACCAAGGTTGTTGCCTTGCTTTCTGTGTCTGCCACCACTGCGGAGAACCAGCACAGTGCCTATGCTTCCCCTGCCAGGAAGGACCCGAAGTGGGGCGGTCGCCATGTCGATTTCCAGTCGCGCAAATTGCGCTTTCACACGATGCATCACAGGGCTCCTGAACGGCCTCAGGAAGGCTTCGAACGATCGCTTGCACATCGGCCGGGGGTAGTCATTTTCTGAGCTATACGGAGCGTCCTAGACCGTGTGCCCGTCTGTAAAAACTGGCGCGGACAATCAGGGGGGAGATTGGGCAAATCATCTGGTTCGGTAACCGCCGCAAACGTCCGCAGCTGCCGCCAATGTCGTCGGTAAGGCGTTTCGATGATCCGAGCCGTGTATCGCTCCGCTCGCTGTCGGTCGCGGCCAACGCATCCCAGAAGGTCCGAAAGCTCTTTCCTCTCGATGGCGACAACCGATTCAAGGCGGACCGCCGAGTAATCAGCAGTGGGCAAGCTGGCAAACTTCACCGGGTAGCCAGGGAAGGTGTAGTGGAGCACTTCTCTGGTGTCGATCAGAATCGTCGGCTTCGGATGCTTGGTGGGTAACTTCATGGTTCAAGAATCCCCAAAAATCGATCAGTGAAGGGTGGTGTACCGTCTGCCTGTTGATTTCCTAAAAGGGTGCTACGCGAGGCGGTCAACAGGCAGACTGTGCACTACACTGCACTCGAACTGAATCGCTCGGCAATTCCTGAGTAAACGTTGCCTCTATTGGTCCGTTGTTTGGTGTAGCGTTCGGACATCTCTTTCCCGAAGGCAGTGGCCGACCAGTGGCCTCCCCACCGCTTATAGGCGTCATAGAGCTTGCTGGCGCCTACACTCAACGGCTCTCCGATCTGGCAGCATTCATCCACAAATCGTCCGACGTGATCTTCGTCACCCTTGTACGTTTCCCCGGCTTCTCTGACCGAAACAGGCTCGACAAATCCATTCGCCTGGTAGTCGTGGTAGCCGGCCAAAAGCCAGTTCAAGATGCCTGGACCTTCATACTCGGCGAGCCAAAGGTGAAAATCTTTGATCGGATCCACCTTGTCGCTGAGGTTCACTTTGAACGGTATTAGCTTGATTCGCCTCCAGATCCCGGTGTCGGTGCCTTTGACCCGCGGAAGATGATTCGTGGAGAGCCAGAACGTGTGGGTTCGGCGAAACGTCCAGAAGTCCTCTCTCATCCTCCGCGCCGTTATGAACGAATCACCGGTCAATTCTTTAACGCGGGACTCCCGCATCTGTGAACCCTGTTCGGGTTCACTAATCGCGACAATTCTCTTCTGATAAAGTTGAGCTTTGTCCGTGGGATGAGAGTTTTTGTCGCCGAGCAACAACGAGTCGTTGGCAAGGGTGCCGTAGTCGCCGGCGAGTTCTAAAACGGTATTCCAGATGGTCGATTTACCGTTGTTCCCCTTCCCCCAGGCGATGGGCAAAATGTGTTCGCCGGTGTCGCCGGAAAGGGAGTAGCCAAGCATCTGCCGCACGTACCGAACCAGGTCTGTATCACCGTCAAAAATCAGGTCGACCGCGCCCTCCCATTTCGGGCACGTCGCACCGGGCTCGTACCGAACATTCGCCAGCTGCGTTATCAAGTCCGTTGGTAGATGCGCCGTGAAATCACCGTTCTCAAGATCGTACGTCCCGTTGAGGCAGTTCAGCAATTTGGGGTTCGCGTTCAGCGATTCAAACTCCGTGATCACTCGCCGATCGGCCTTGGCCAAGTCGAGAAACGTCTTGATCGCGTTACCACGATTCGAGCCTTTCACATAACTTGCAACCACATCTTGCAACGACTCGTCGGTATTGACGGCTTGGAACTTAGCGAGCTCGTGCCAAAGTGACTTAGCAAAATCGCGCCCCTTGGACAGGACGAGTGTTGAACCTTCATCGAGCTTGAATCGCCGACCGTCCCAAACGAGCCACTTTCGCCAAGGGGGGACGTATCGAAGGTCCTCGCCAGCGTGGGCGATGAAACGGGTAGCCAGACTGTTGTCGGTTCGCTCATCCTCCGCGCCGAGCCAATGATCTTTCGGCTTGTTCAGCGGGAGGCTCGGAATAAGTCGCATCGCAGTCTTCGCTGCTACGCCCGCGTCGTTGAACTTCTCCAGCTTCGCCGAGTATTCACCGGATCGATCGCCCTGGACGATTAACCTGCCGTCTTCAATGTAGGTGACCGGGCAGTAGGTGAAGGCTTCAGTGACAACCTTCTCGCACGCTCGGCGGAGTTCCTCGACGCCCTCTGTTGACTTGGTGTCGTCAGGCGTTTGCTGTATCATAAATCCGTTCCGTCTCTAGTTTCAAATATGGAACACGCGTCGCGGCCGATTGCTGCTCGGTCGCGGCGCATTTTTGTTCGCCGCGCTTTTGCCGTTTTCGAGCTGCCGAGAGGGCGACGGCTGCCAGCAGGTCGAGCCAACTGTCATCGGGTGGCGGTGTTAGAGCGGCGATGACCTCTCCGCAGCGACCAGCAGCCGCCTGTTTGATTCCAAGGAAGTTCACCGCAAAGTCCTGGTGTGAATTGACAGGTCGATTCATGGCGTATCCGCTTCCGGTTGGAGCCAATCGATCAACCATTGACCACGATAGAGGATCTGCCGTCCTTTCTTGGTGTACTTCAAGTCACCGAAATCCCGACCCTTCTTCTGGTCTTGCTCGGAAATGTCGAGCAGCCTTTTCACCGCCAGATCATCGTAGAAGCCCGCCGGCTCAATGTTGGTACCTGCGATCAATGGAACCTCCCGCAAACTCGAAACGCACGGTCAACGTTTCTAATTTTGCGGTCTGTTTTCGCAGTTCAAGCACGTTCCTGTTGATTCCTGAAACTTCCCGTTCGGCACATTTCAGAGGATGATGCCCTGCTCGCTTGAAAGCCACGCTTTAACGGCCTCCAACTCCCATTTTTTGGGCCGAGTGGGGATCTTAGCTTCCGGAAACTTCCTTTTCGTTCCTGTTGACGAGTTAGCCCATTTTCGAAGCGTTGATTCGTCGAAGCGATGTCCTGCAAGTCGAAGCCTCTCCACAATATCTTTGATAGTGACAAGCTCGCAGGCACGCTCAGCCTCTGCTCGCTTTTCAGGTCCGGTCACCGCGAGGGCAAGCTTTCTCACTGCATCCGCTAGATCGGCAATTCCCGATAACGGAGACTCCAATATCACCTGTAAAGCTGCTCGAATTTCGGTGAGTTCTTTGCCGCTGCTGGAAGGCCGTTGACTCATTGGCATCTCTCGGAGTCGCCGCAGTCGTTTCAGGTAGGTCGGTTCTAGGAAAGCTTTTTCCGAAACCGTCATGCGGTAATCGCTGTTGTTGTCGATCAACCGTCTCATGAGCTCCGGCCGAGTGTCGGTGACAACATCCCAGAAGTCCCAGCTCTCGATTGATGACGCATACTCCATCAGTGTGCGAATTTGTTCAGCGGTCTCTACCAACAGTGAATTGAGCGAATGACTTACCTGGCAAGAAGGATTGCGTCGTTCCTGGGTGACAATCTTGGTCGGCGCTCCGCCTACCGACAGCCAGAAGCCTTGCAGACGTACCCGCTCCTCAAACTTCGTGTAGGCAGCAACCGAGGGATCGTTCCTGGGCACAGCTGCAAGGCCATCGTTACGCTTGTATCCCAATTCGCCTTTTGGCGTTTGGCCAAACATTGCGCCCCCAGAATCGGTCCAGACCAGAAAGGGAAGTGTTGCCTGAAAATCGGTGCGAATCGCCAATATCTCTTCGAATGTCAAGGTGCGCGAATCGTCTCTGCAACTAGCATTCGATTCCAAAGCTGATGCGCTCACATCCGGTAACACACGATCTGGCGCAGAGCTGTCCAAAACTGATTTGTTGTCTGATTGCTGTTGGGAAGAAACAACGTAGCCACCAACTCGAACTGCCCCGCTTCCCTGCAAGGCATTTTCGTCATCGAGCGTGTTGGCGTAACTGACCAACTCCTCAACCGCGTCATCGGCGAAATCTTCGGGTAATGATTCGGGGATGTAGCCAGCAATCGCGACTGCTCGCAGCAGTTCAGAGCTCATGCTAAACGCATCGACATAGGTTTTTACTTGCTCTGAAAGCTCGTGCCAGAATCTTGGTGACAAGGAAGAGATTGGTTCGTCCTGGCACGGCAGTTCAAATTCAGGCACCGCTCTGAACTGAGTTTGAATCTCATGACCGGTATGATACACCCACCTTGCTAGCTGTTCTGTCATGAGCGCCAACGACGACTGAGCGGGCAATGAGTTGTATTTTCCGACTTTCCGGCGAGAGCCAGCAGAATGGCCAGCCAATCGATCGGCGATTCTGGTGGTGGTGCCTCCTTCGACCAAAATTGCATCGAGAGTTTGCACGCAGGCGCAAATCCAGCCTATATTGCCTAGGTCATTTGCCACAGCAAGTACTAACGCCTTCTCCGCGGCGCGCTCTTCCTCTTTCGACCCGTAAATCTCTTGCTGCAAGGAACGCCAACGCGTCAGAGCCTCACGCGAGGACTGAGTAGCCAGCGTCATTTGGGTGCCAATGTGCTTGGCGATGATTAGCGCGTCCCCAATGGTTGGCTGCTTCGATTCGGTCATTGACACACCACTGTCATGACAGGATCTTGCATGCAGAAACGAGTTGAGTGCATTTGCACAATGGCGGCGCGTTGCTGGCACACGATGCTGCTCCCGTGAAAAGTCGGCCTGCCCGCGCCGATCGCACACAGAAGCAACGCAATCGAAGGGGCAGACGCCGGGGATCAATCCGGCTACCGACGAAGAACGAAACGGGCGCCCCAGTTCGCCCCCCATGCTACTTCTCGCCGCCCTCAGAGCAACCGGCCAAACCCCGCGCCGATTTTTGACATTTTTCAAGCGATTGAGCCCCTGCGGTCCATCCCGGAAAAGCCACCAGGAATGGAATGCCCCCTGCCAAAACCGTCACGCATGACGGATTTGGTCGAGTGTGAATTCTGAGCCGCAAACGCATTCGATTCTGAAAATCCGGCCCCAACCTCGGCCGGAAAATCGTCACCGAACGCTGTGATTGCACCGTAATCCGCCGGGCGATGTTCTCGTTTGTGTTTTTTGACAGGACGCGCTGTGATTGTATCGTGTTCCGCCGAACGAATTCCTCGTTGGTGTTTTTGGACAGGACGCGGAAAATCGTCATCGAACGCTGTGACTGTACCGTAATCTGCCGAACGATGTTCCCGTTTGTGTTTTTTGACAGGACGACGAAGAGATTCTTCTCAGTCATCAGCAAGCGATGCATACATCGAATCCCAAAATTTTCCGTAATCTGAAAACACATTTCCATAGTCCACGTAGAAAAACCATGTCTCAGGATTGTCATCGCTGCCATCACAAACCATAAAGTTAAACTCTTCTGGTGAGACCATAGAATAGACAAACGCACTTGCAGGAAGAGCGTCCATCTTAACGACCTCTAGCAGGTGTTCTGCTTCTTTTTTTATTTCCAGTAATCTCTCCAATGGCGCAAATGGCGCATCGAGCTCAACAAGTCGATTCCCCACCAACAATAGCAACTCACGTATCGAATCGGGAAGCACGATCTTCTGGACTTCCTCAATCCGATCGACCAGGTCGAGCGGAGCTGCATCATCGGAAATGATCGGCCGAAGACCTTTTTCCTGAATTCTCTGCAAATAACGCACGAGGTATTCATTCATCGAATCAAAATGCAATGTCGCCATTTGTAACCTGACCATTTTGAAATACTGTCACTTTCTGCGTCGTTTCAATTCCAACCTCTACCGTCAGATGGGGGCGCTCCTTCGAAAGCCGAAGTGCCGTGTCATAACATCCTCTTGGGTTGGAAGTGTTACCCGAACCACAGATTTCGCGAGTATTACCGCTGACGAGAACACGCAATCGACCCGACGTTGATGGTGTGGTATCTCTATACGCCTGCTCGAATATCTTGTTTTCAGCGTCCCCTTCGCGTGTTCGGGAATTCCCTCCTCCAGGAGCCGGCCCCGCTGGAAGTTGCCGCTCAGCAGGGCTTCGGTAGCGCAAGAAAAAGCGATTAAAGTTCTTCGAGGAGCCCGTCGAGAACGACAAATACGACCGGATTTTGTCGCTTGTTTTTAGCTCGCCTGATCCAATGGATGTAATCCCATCTCTAATGGAATCCGACTTTCCTTTCGATATATCCCCGGCACGAGTTGAGGAGGACAGGTAAGAACGCGAGTATCTGTTTGTCCGCTGGAAATCTCTCCAGGTACCCGTCGTCGATGGCAGACTGCCTGCTGCGCCATGAGTTGCCATAAGCAAGGAAATCGCGGCGATACTGAGGTTGAAGACACCCTTGGTCACCGGATCTACCTCTCCGAATAGGGCAGCTTCCAAAGTAGCGATGGCCGCCGCCGGCAGCGTGATTCTTGTCATGATCCAATAAGCGGACCTCAATGCCCAATATGAAATCTTCGGAGCATTCAGATAAACGTAGAATGCAAAGTCATTGATTCTCGCCCTCGATCTTACTAACGCTCGCATCGCAGCCCGCGCGAAGGACTGAACCATTCGTGTGCCAATGGTGATAGCGGCCTTCACGTTGGCTAATGAACGAAGCCCGGTCGGATCAATGCTCCCAATCGGATCCCCGTGCACATAGGCGTATTTGTGCAGCGACTGCGGATCGGTCATTCGCCCCGCGAACGGATCCAACCGGTTGAACCGGCCGTTGGCTGGGTTGTACCAGCGTGCTCGCAGGTATTGTTGCTGAGCGTTTGCGTCGAAGTGTTCGCCGCTGTAGCCGAGGGAGGTTAGACGCGAGGTGATCGCGACCGATGCGGCCAATCCATTGTGGACCGCCAGCATCTCGCCGTAAGCGGCGAAGGTGAAGGCTTGGGCGATTTCGGCGACTGTTCCGCTCAGGTCGTAGAGCACTCGGACGCTGCCATGCCCGTCGTGACCGAAGATGTGGGTTTCGTCGACGGCAGCGCCGGTTCCATCGTTGCCGTGACGGCGCTGCGCGATCTCGTCGTGACCGAAGGTGTAGTCGATGATCAGCGTGTGGCCGTTTTCGACTTTCGTTTCACGGATCGTTTGAGCGTAGCCGGTGTGGTTGTGATGGTCGGCTAAGAATTCGATGGTCGAATCAAGCTGGCTGTAGTTGCCGTCGAGGTTCGGGGCGGTTTCGTTGACCAGCTTGATGCGGTAGCTCTTGCTGTCGTAGCTGTAGCTGGTTCGCGTTTGGGAGTTGAGGACGCCCGAACCGTCGTAGCCTTCGTTGATCACCGAAGACATTCGACCTTGCAGGTTGTAGCCGAAGATCTGCTTGGAGATCGTGTTGCTGCTGGAGGTGTCGGTGACGGTTTTGGACGTTTGCTGGGTGTGGTCGTAGGCGTACGTGGTCGTTTGATCGGTGCCGGTCGTGCCGTCGTTGTCCACGTACTCGTCGGTCAACCGATCGTTGGCGTCGTAATCGTAGGTGAAGACTTCGTCGTTGACCGAAGCATCGACGTGGTCGACGGTGCGGCTGTGGCGGTTGCCGGTGAGGTCGTAGACGAAGGTTTCGGTGCGGTCGAAGTCGTCGTCGTCCCAGTGGTCGAGCACTTCATCGGTCAAACGGCCGGCTGCGTCATAGGTCCAGTCGTAAGTGGTGGTCTTGGTTTCACCAGGATCGACGCTTCCGTCTCCGTCGGTTGATTCGACCACTCCGTCTCCGTCGTCATCGAACCAGAATTCTTCGGCCAGCTCGGTTCGCTTGCCGTCGGGCCGGACCCTGTAGTCGTACTCGGCCAGCGTGTTGCCCGACTGGTCGGTGTCGGTTTGGATGTCCAACCGTCCGAGTTCGTCGTAGTCGTAATCGGTGGTGACCGATGCGGCCGTGCCGTCGGTGGTGGTGACTTGCGTGTCCATTCGACCGGACAAGTCGTACGCGTACTCGGTGTCGACTTGTGGATCGTCGGCGGTGTTGGCCGGTGTGGAATCTTCTTCCACACTGACCAGCCGTCCCAGGAGATCGTAGTCGTAGTGGGTGACGCGATCGGAGGTATTGTTGGTGTAGGCGGTTTGATCGTCGTACACTTCCGTGAACGCCATTCGTCCTTGATCGTCGTAGCCGTAACCGAGTACCCCTTCCTCGGAGATTTCAGCAACGATCCGGCCGCGGTCGTCGTAGACCGTTTCCTCGCTGCGGGTGATCGGGAAGGTGAGTGGATTGCCGGCGGTCGGCACGGACGGAATGCGGTAGTGAACTTCACTGCGACGTCCGCGGTCGTCGTAGACGTACTGGTAGTGCTCAGAGATCAACCCCGAGTTGTAGTCCGACTGGCTCGCGTAAAAATTCATTCCCGACATTCTACCGTAGCTGTCGTACAGGTTCTCGGCGATGATCCCCTCGAACGAGGCATGCAGGATTTGCCGTCCGCGATCGTCGTACTCAAAGCCCTCGGTGAAAGCGGGCTGGCTGCCGGTGCCGTTTTCGATGCTCCAGGCAGCCAAATCGGTGTGCCAGGTGTCGATTTCTGCCTGGGTGGCTTCGCCCTCGGTGCCGAACGCCAGCGGTAACGCGCGGGCTCGCTGCTGGCCACGATCGGTGAAGGCGAACTTGGTCGCCGCGCCGGTGGTTGCCGCTTCGGTCGGCGGGCTGAGGATCGTGGTTTGATTGCCGCGCTGGTCGTAACCGTACTCGTACTTGGGACGAGTAGGCGTGTCGTTGTTGTTCGGATCGGGGACCGCCGGAAGCTCGACACTTTCCAAACGATCGTCCGAATCGTAGTTGTAGAGCTTGGTGGGGATGTGGTCGTCGACGGCGTAGGTGATCGCGGCGTAGGGGCTGCCGCTGGAATCGCCGACAGCATCGATGACGAAGGTGCGTAGCGTTTCGTCGTAGCTGGCGGTGAGGAAGCCGGCCGTGGCCTGCATCTCGGCAACCGGACGGTTTTCATCGTCGAAGTGGGTCATCGTGAACGAATCGATCAGGCCGCCGGTGCGCTCGGTGAACACACCTTCGCCACGCTCGCCGGTCGCCAGTGGGAAGCTGACGGTGCTTCCCGAAGCATTGACGGCAGTGAGCGTGCCGCCGGTGATCGATTCGGTTTTGACGACGTTGCCAAAGGCGTCGTAGTGACTTTGCATGTCGACCGAGTCGACGTCAAAAATTCCTTCGACCTGGCCGGTGGTCGATTCGACTTGCGCCAGTCCACTGCGGGAGATCTCGGTTTGGCCGTAGCTGTTGTAGATCGTTTCACTGCGCAGACGGACGAGCTTGCCGTCGTAGTTTGCTCCCGATAGGCCGACGTCGGCAGCCGGCAGCGGATGAGAGAGTGAACCGTACTGACGGCCGCGCGAATCGAACAATGTGTCGGAGAGGACACCGGGCGATAGGCTGTAGACTGTAGGCTGTAGGTCGTTGTACGGGTCAGGCTGATCGCCATGGGTAGGATAGCTGGCTAGCGTTTGCGCCTGGCTGAGCGCAGTGCCAGAAAGTGTACTCAGCGGGACTCGGCCCGAAATCGTTCGCCACGTTCTTCCTGCCGCGTCGTAGAGTGTTTCACTGACACTTTCCAATGTGCCGGCGCCCACGTTCCAGTCGCGCTGGGCGAATGTGGTCGACTGCGTGTCGACGGTGGCCGCCAGGTTCGAGATGTCAACGCCGGTGTACCGCTCGCTGGCGATCGTGCGGTCGCGATCGTCGTAGATCGTCTTGGTGACTTGCGTGTCGATCGGAATCGGGTTGCTTTGACCATCGACCGGGTTGGCGCCCAGCGGCGTGGCGATCGGAACCAAAAAGCGATCGGTCGTGGCGATCGTCTTGCCGTCGTCGTCATACAACGTGCGGCTGACCAGCCAACTTTGAGTTCCGTCGGAAGCGACCACTTCGCTGCGCGATTCGATCACCCGTGAGTCGTCGTCGTACAACGTCTGGGTTCGCAGACCGTAATCGTTTTCCGTTTCGGTCACCCGGTCATCGTCATCGTAGAACGAACGCGAGGAACTGATCAGGCTGCCGGCGGCGGTCAGCGCCGAAGTGGCCAGCGTGGGGATCGAGATAATTTGACCGTCGTGGGTCACGTCGATCGTCGGTGCGCCAGTCACCGCGGTGACAGTGATGTCCATCCCCAACAGCTGTTCGCTGCCGATCGTCAGGCCGCTGCCCGTTTCGGTATAACCGGTACCGTAGGCGTGATAGAACGTCGTGTTGGTATCACCGTCGTCGTAGAGGGTGTAGGTGCCGGTGATCTCGGCAGTCGCGGTTCCGTAGGGGACGCTGCCGGTGGAGTAGACGGCCCGGCCTTCGGAGTCGTAAACGGTACGGGAGACCGACCACATCGAGTTTCCGCCTTCATCGGGCGATTCGCTCCACGTTTCGACCGCTAGTCCGCGGCGGTCGTAGACCGTGATGCTCTGGCGGCCGTTGTCGTCCGTGGTTTGAGAGGCGCGGCCCAGCGCGTCGTACTCGGTCGACGCGCCGTCGTTACGGATTTCGGGCACGCCGATGTCGTGATAACCACGCTCGTCCCAGCCCGGAACGACGATCGAGACGCCCTCGTTGTTGATGTAGTGACCGAGCCACTGTTGCTCCTGCACGATCGTCTGGGCCAAGCGAACGTTGCCGGCCCAGTCGAGATCGTTTTCGGTGCTGATCTTCGTCCGCGTCGCCGGTGGATCGGTCGGACCGTTTTGGTTGACTTCTTCCTCGGTCGGCGGCCGCTCGTCGCCCGGATAGTGGTAGAAGGTCGTGCCAACCTGCTCGCCGTTGTCGTTGTAGGCGATGTAGCGAATGTTCCGATCGGCATCTTCGGTGGCGACCAGGTCGCCCAGAGTATCGTAGGAGAACGACGTCGGCGATCCAAGCAGGCCGACTTCCGCATTGGACTGGGTCACGCCGGTGACGTTGCCCCACTGGTCGTAGTCGTAACCGGTCGCATTGCCGTCCTGATCGGTTGTACTGACCAATTCCAGGCCGCCGCTGCCGGTCATGTCGAACCACTGATACTCGGTGTAGTTCCCGTTACTGTCTCCCGATTTCTTCGGGTAACCCTTGTCGAAATTCCAGCTGCTGTAGGAGGTCCAGGTCGTGTTGCCGTCGGGATCAGTTTCGTAGGTGACCGCCCCTTCGAGTTCGCCGTGGTACAGACGCGTGGTCACCCGGTCGTCGCCGCTGCGATCGTTCCAAGCGTCGGCGCCGTCGGGCGTGCCGATGACCCCAACGGTGTGATGGGGATAACGAGTGGTATCGTTTTCATACGTGTAGATCGTCACCTGACCCGACGGCGTCTCTTCGCGAATCAGCCGTCCCTTCGAATCGAAGGCCGAACGGACCGGGTTGCCGGTGGGAGTATCACTTTCGACTTCGCCCCCATCGGGCCCGAGAGTGTAATCGAGCGTCGACGGGTTGCCTTCGGCATCGGAGAGCGTTCGCACTCGTCCGTTTTCATCGAACGTGGCCGCCAGCGCATCGATCCCCAGCGGGTCGATGATCTTGGTCAGATAGTTGTCCGAACCGGGAAGATTTCCCAAAATCTCTTCGACGTCCGCCAGCGTCAGTCCGGCAGCGATCCCTTCGGGACTCAGTTCGACCGAATTGCCGATGTCGTAAACAAAGCGAGTCGGTTCGAATTCGTTATCCTCGATCCCGTCCGAAAGTCGCTCGGTGGCCAGCCGATCATAGAACTCGACCAGCCGTCCCGACGAATCGTAGCCGTACAGCAGGCTGCCGCCGCGAGGATCGATGATTTGGTTGATCCGGTCGTACGAATCGCGACGGAACTCGATACCACGAGTCGGTTCGCGCTGGCCGCTCTCGTTCAACCGCGTACCGAGAATACCGCCGTAGGAAAGTTCCAAACCGTTGCCGTACTTGTCGGTCACCCGGTGAGCAGTCATTTCAGAACCACGCGGTCCGACAAGGATGTCGTAGTTGAGTTGCCGCGTTCGTCCATCGGCCTGTTTCAGCTGATAGACACCGCCGAAAATCGGGTCCTGACCAGAGTACAGTCGGCCGGAAAGATCCTGGTAGGGACCGTCTACGGTCAGCTGATTGAACAGTTGGTCGGTTCCCGGCGGAATCAGTTCGTACTTGTTGCCGGGATCGGGGATGAACGAGGGACGATAGAACTGGGTCTGCCCGGCGTTGTTGATGGCCGACGCGGCCGGAACCCAAGCAAAAGTGAATCCTTCCGTTTCGCCGTCGGGCGTGACGACGGTCATCCGAGTGCCGTTGACGAAGGCCGGGTAACCGCTATCGGTCGTCCTGGTTGCCGAACCGGCTTGCAGGTACAGCTTGGGCATCGCGAATTCGAGCGACCAGCCGTAACCAAATTCGCCCGACACATCGGCGTCGAGCGTGTCGTAGGTGCGAGTGACCGTGATCGGAATCCCGGCTACCGGGATCTCCAAATCGGTGAACGACAGTGAAAAGTTTCCAAGCTTGATGTCCGATTTGACATCGACGATCTCGGTATCGCTGGCCGTGTTGTTGCCCAGGTCGGTGGCCGAGAGGGTGATCGCATAGCTGCCGTCGCGCAAGATCGTGGGATCGAACAGGCCGAGAGCCGCCGCCGTGACCGGGCCGCTGCCCGAGGCGAGCAGACGCGTGTAGCCCCCTTCGACTGGCTCGAGCGTGACCGTCCAAACCAATCCCGCGTGGATGTTATCACTGACCGTTCCGATCAAGTCGGTCGGCATCACTGGCGCCGGGCCCGACTCGGGGTTGAGCAGATCGACTTGCGGCAGTTGGATATCACTGGGGTCATAAACGGAAACTTCTACCGTGTCGGTCGAGGTCAGCCCGGCGCTGTCGATCGCGGTGGCCTCGAAGGTCAGTGTTCCCAAAAATTCGATTGCCGCGTTGAATCGGGCCGTCCCGGCGGCCGAAAGCACCAAACTTTGGTCGACGGTCGTTTCGGCGCCGTCGGGGTCAACGATCGAGATCAACCGCAACTCGGTCGAAGTCACTTCCACGTTGTCAAACGCGACAACTTCCAGGTCGACAAACCCGTCGGCAGCGATCGTTTCGCGAGAAGCAGTGACCGTGACATCCGGCGGCGTGTTGTCGGCCGTCAGCGTGATCGTGAACGTTTCGGTCGGCGGACTGGATGTGTAGCCGTCGCTCACGGTGACGATCACCTCTTGAACCGGATTGTTCAGATCGCCTGAAACCGTTTGCCATTCGATCCGGCCCGATTCATCAATGGTGATGCCGCGATTGACCGCGTCGTTGTTGAGCGAATAGGTGAGGACGTCATTGTCGACATCCCGCCCGAATGCATCGACGCGCACTTTGGAGCCCACCGCCCGCTCGATGTCAGGAATCGGATCGATCGTGGGATCGTTGTTCGGCGCCAGGACCAGGACGCTCCATGTTTGTTTGCTGTAGGCGCCGGCCGTGTCGGTGACGGTCAATTCGAATTCATAGCTGTTGCCAACGTCACTTGCGTTGGGTGTCCAAGAAAGGGTCTGCGCAACCGTGTCAAAGCCAACGGTGCCCGAGGTCGGCGGCACGTTGTTGGTCTGTGTCCAAGTCAGGATGTCGCCGATAGCAACGTCGGGATCCTCCGCGTCGAACGGATAAACGATCGGCACTGCCTCGCGGGCGACGGTCTGCGGATCGGTGGTGATCGTCGGTGCGACGTTGACCGCCGCGGGCGAAACGACCAGTTGATACGTTTGGCTGTCGAAGCGACCGGTCGCGTCGTAAACCTCGATGTGGACCGTGTAGGTTTTTTCGGTCGACGTCGTTCCGCTCAGCACGCCGGTGACCGGATCGAGCAGCAGCGGCAGGTCACCGGAGGTGTTTGCGCCCAACAGGTAAGTCAATTCGTCCCCATCGGCGTCTTCGGCCGTCACCTGGTAGTGGTAGTAGTCACCGACGCGGCTGGTGAGCAGTGGCGCACTGGTGATTTGCGGATCGGCATCGCCGCGGACCACGTTCAACAAGTACGACTGAACTTTCGTGGCACCAATGGCGTCGGTCGCCACCACGGCGATGAAGTGTTCGCCCAGCGCGGTCGCCGGCGGTGTCCACTCGATCAAGCCCGATTCACTGTGAATCGACATCCCGGCCGGGGCGCTGGCGAGTGAATAGGTCACATGGTCGCCGTCAGGATCGATCGCATCGGCGTTGTAGAAGTAAGGACGAGTCACTAGCGCCCGCTCGACCGGATCCGAAACAAATTCCGGCGGCTCGTTGTCACCGAAGGCGGCCAGCGTGACCACGTAATTGAAAGAAGCCGAATCGCTGCCGCCACGACCATCATGAACGCTGATCGTGTACTGCCCCGATGTGTCGAGATCATCGATCGTGGGAGTCCAGCGAAGTCGCCCTTCGGGCGTGATCGTCATTCCCACCGGACCATTTTCCAACCGGAAAGTCAGTCGATCGTTGTTCGCGTCGATCGCCCGGGCTTGATAGTCGAGCGGGACCGCGCCGGATTCACCCGACTGGGGCGCCAGCTGCAGCCGCGGCGCAGGGATTTCGATGATCTCCGGCGGTGAGTTTTCTGCTGGGTCGAGGACCGAGACGCCGTACGACTGGGTCGCCGCGGCGCCGTGAGGATCGGTCACAACCAACGACACGAAGTAATCGCCAGCCGCCGTCGGCGTCCAATCCACCACACCCGTGTTTTCGTCGATGGTGTAGTTCATCGCCGGCCAATCGCGATGATCGAAACCGAAGCTGGTCGCCGCAGGAGTGATCAGACCATCGAATTCGAGCAGTGCCGTTTCACCCGGATTGGGGTCTTCGGCCGTCGGCGGATACAAGTACCCAACGCCTACGGTACCGGTCAATGGTGGAGGTGACGTGAATCGCGGCGGCGCGTTGTCCAGCACCACGTAAGTGACGGTGCGAGAATCACTCTCAGACGTGGCGTCGTCATCGTCGACCGTGACCGTCACGGTGAAGTGACCGCTTTGACTGGGCGTCCAAGTGATTTGCCCGGTACTCGAATCGACATCGAAGTCATTGCCGGCGGGCAGCCCAGCGGCGTCAAACGACCAGGTGAGCGGATCATAATCGGGATCGATCGCGCTGGCGTAAGCAGAAAACGGCTGGTTGCGATACAAGATCGGCGTGGGAACGTCGGTGATTTCCGGCGGCGAATTGGTCGGGTTCGGTTGATACGCATGCACGTTGACCACCCAATCGGCTGCGTTGCCCACCGAATCGACCGCGACCAATCGCAGCGGCGTGACACCCACGATCGGAGGCGTGTAGGTGAGGACTTCTTCCTCAATCAGATCGCTGTCGATGTCGAACTGAGCGATCCGGGCTCCGGTGTTGTAGGACGGATCGTCCAAGAAGACCGAGACCAGGTCATTTTGTGGGAAGTCGGTCACGACGATTTCCACGTCAACTTGCTGGCCAACCGGAATGTAGACATCCGAAGGCATGTCGAATTCTGGGAAGGCATCAGTACCAATCGTCAGCGGATAACCTTGCACCGCGAACCCGCCCAGCGGATCGGTGGCGGTGATCGTCACGTCAAACGTTCCCGTCGCCAGCGGCGTCCAGGTGACGACGCCCGTGACCGAATCGATCGTCATCCCGCGAGCTTCCGAGGCCGGGTCGAGCGAGTAGAGCAGGGTCTGACCGTCGGGATCGACCGCCAACGACTCGTACCGGTATTCCAGATCCTTGGTGCCGTGCCCCTTGACCTGGCTGACAAAATAAGGCGATTGGTTTTCGAAGATCAATTCCGGTTCGAACCGCTCCCGCGCCACACCACCGAAGCCGTCGCTGACACGCACGGTGATCAAGTTGGTCGATGACAGATCGAACAGTGGCACCCACTGGATCAGACCGGTGGCCGGATCGATCGTCATGCCGTCCGGCTCACCGATCAATTCAAAAAGCAGAACGTCGTTGTCCGGGTCGATCGCGCCGACGTCGTAGGTGTAGGTTTCCAAATATCGCGCGATCGTCGGCGCGGTGGTGATGATTTCGGGAGGATTGTTGGCTGCCGGACGTTCGTCCAGCCGGAAATCGAGCCCGCCAATCGACTGGCTGGCGGTCGCCGTGCCGGTGTGAACCAGCGTCGTGGGTGAAAGCGTGATCCACTGGTCACCGCGAATCAATCCGACGCGATAGCTTCCTGATGGAGAGTTGATCGTGTAGTTGCCCGATGCATCGGTCGCCACGGTCGCTTCGCCGGAGTCCCAAACAAGATTGGCGTTGGCATCCAGGAAGACCGTTTCGCCGGCCAGCGCCACGTCCGCTCCGTCGAAGACGCCGTTGTCGTCTTGATCGTGATAAACTCGGCCCGAAAGTACTGCCGGATTGGGATCGACGGCGGCGACCTGGAAGGACTGCTGGACCACATGCCCGCGGCCATCGTCAACGCTGATCACAAAGTCGTACGTGGTATCCGGACCGGCCGGAACATCAAACGTGAGATAACCACCCGCCGTGATCGAACTGTTTCCGGGACCACTGACCAGACCGAACGTCAAGTCATCCAGATCGGGATCGACGGCGGTCGCGGTGTATTGCAGCTGAGTGCCCGACAACACCGACAGCGGCGGCACCGAAGTGAATCGCGGCGGATAGTTGCCGGCAACGGGATGAACGTGCAAAACGAACGGTTGAGTATCGATTCCGGTTCGCCCATCATCGGCCGTCACGATCACATCGTACTGCCCGACGTCGGCACCGGTGGGACTCCAATCGATTTCTCCCGTTACGTCGTCGTAGATGATCGGCTTGCCGCTGCCGCCGAGTCCGGCAAGCTGCGTCGCCGAAACGTCGCCCACCTCGATCACCGAAACGGTGTAGGTGATCGGATCACCATCGAAATCTCGGGCGACCGCGGTGTAGGCGTAATCCGATTCCGCATGAACATCCGTGACAGGAACCGACACAAAGACCGGCGCGCGGTTGACGGAAGTGTCGACCACCGAAATCACGTAGGACAATGTCGTTTCAGCACCATGCTGGTCGGCGATCGCAAGCTTGACGGGGAAGGTGGCAGCGGCCGTGGGAACGCTGTTCCAACTGAGCGACGCCGTGCCGTCGCCGTTGTCGACGATCGTCATCCCGCTCGGCCCACTAAGAATTCGCAGCGAAACATCGTCGCCGTTAGGATCTTCGCCGGTGACCGTTGCGGAATAGACGCCGCCGCCCCGCGCACTGATCACCGGTTCGGAAGTGAAACGCGGCGGATCGTTCTCGCCCCCCAACAACACAAATTCGTACTCGAAGGGATTTCGCTCGGGCGCATGGAACGCGATCGGGTCAAAAAATGTTTTCGATCCGGGCTGCAGCGAGGAGTTGTAGATTTGGTCGGACAAGTCGAAATAGGGCGTGCCGTCGGACCAGTAACCATCGATCCCCAACAGGTTGACCGTGGGGTCGGTGATATTTCGCACTCCCAGCAACAGCGGTTTGCCGATCGGATGCTCGCCAGTGTTCTTGATGCTCAAGTCGGCGTACAGAATGTCAGTGCGTTCGTGGAACGAGGTGACGGCATAGATTTCGGTGATCGACGCCAGGTCCACCAGGTTGTCCAGTCCGTAATCGGGCCCTTCACCAAACCCACCTTCCAACGAGTGAGAAGTCTCAGCCGAGGCGCCGTAGCTGTTGATCACTTCGAAATCGAAAGTCGAAGTTCCCAGCGGCAACGTGACCGTGGTGAAGAAGTTGCCCAGCGCATCGACCGTGGCGACTTGACCGCCGTCCATGGTCAACGAAACCACGCGGGCTTCGGGGCTGCCGGAGGTGACCCGGCCGGTGATCAACACCGTCGATCCGGCCTCAAATTCAGTGCCGAAGGCGGGTGAAATCACTTCGATGGTCGGAAACGCGCCCAGCCAATCGACCGACGCCGTATCGGTGGCGTTGAGCGCCGTGGCGACGATCTGATCGGTTCCGTTCAGCTCCCCAGTCCACTCGATCACCACCTGGCCAAGCGAGTTGGTGCGTCCAAAGTAGTCCTCCGGATGGACTCCAGTTACGTCAAAGTCGACTCGGACGCCGACCAGCGGATCGCCATTCTGGTCGGTGACCGTCGCGGTCACGTAGTGGGTGTTGCCAACGACCAGCAACTGGGTTTCCGGCGTCAGTTCGAGACTGGCGATCGCATCCAACGGCAGAAAAGTTTGACCGCCCAGATATCCGTACGACTCATCATCACTGAATCCGTAGACCGTGATGCCAAACGGCACCGGTGCTGCCACGCTGTAGTGTCCGTCGTCGACAGACACAGCGCCAACGGAATATTCAGTGCCGGTGACGACGGTGAAAACCGTTGGATCGACATACTCGCCGTTGACGGTCAGATCGCCGATCGCGACGGTGGGGACAACCAAATTCAAGAAGTTATCGTCGTTCCGCTGAACCGCCGCCGAGACAATGTACTCCTCCAAGAATTGTTCGGCGGGCGGAATCAACACCATCATCGGGTCGCCTTCGGTCTGGCGAAGGTTGCCTTCCTCGCCCCGATACTCCGTGCCGGTGGAGAGTTGAGCGACCTGAATCGGTTTATCGGCCGTGACTTCGATAGGCTCCTGAAGATCAAACGTGCGGTGCTGTCCCTGGTTGAGTGACACCGTTGTCGAACCGAATTGAACTTCCGTTTCATCTTCCAGTGCAATGACCCGCACCCGATCGACGTTTCTGCCCTCCAGCGGGTTGAGGATGAACTGCTTGCCCCAGGTGTGGGTCGGCGTGAGCTGTTCCGCCAGAATGTCACAGTATCCGTAGTCGGCGGGAACGTATGCGCACGTATGACCGCTATTGACGGCGACAGGCGCCGACGCGTCGATCAACGTTCCGGTAAAGTCGGTGTCGGGCGCATTGGCGCGAAGCGAATAAACGTCACCACGGTTGAGGACGATCGTGTAGGTTTCGCCCGCAGAAATTTCATCCCCATAGCTCCAGTCTTCCGAATATCCGGGAGGTCCGGGGATAACGCGTTCAAAACTGGCACTCGGCGTGATTTCGACCGACGTGTTATCGACGACGCCAACGATCTGGAATTGGGAAGCAGCGGAATGCCCAACCGGTCCACCGATATCCAACCGGCCGATGATATAGTCGTCATGCGACGCAACCATGTACTGCGTGCCCAACACGTCGGTCGGCAAGACCAGAAACCCATCGGTGGTGTGCGGTTGGACGGCCATCGCGTAAACCGAAACTTCCGCATCCGCCGTGACGTGAATGCCGTGAGGAAGAATTTGATCGGTCAGCTCGTGGTTCGAAGAAACGCCCGGCGTTCCGTCCCAGGATCGATGGTCATAGCCATAGGGTTCCAGCTCGTCCCAAAGCCGAATCGAAACGACATCGCCGGCAGCTACCGAGTACTCGATCGATTCACCGATTCCCGGTGCCGAAATCACGCCACTGGCACCATCTTCGGAGGAGATGTTCAGGTAGAACCCAAAGTCACCCTTCGTCCAATCATACTGAACACGATAGTGCTCTTCTCCCGTCTCGCCGAGCCAAGTGAGATAACTGTAGGAGTCCCAGTTTTCGGGAATGGAAACCCAGAATTCCGTACCCAGGCTGTCGGGGATTCCCGAATTGTCGTCATTGAAGATGATGACCTGGCCTTCATCATCCAGCAGGATGCCGCCGACAGGATTGGAGAGCTGGACGTAGAAGTCGGCGGTCGGATCGGGATCGTAATCGGAAAGGATCGGAACATCGATCCAAGCGGTGGTTTGATTGGCCGCAAAGGTCAGCGTTCCGGAGACCGATTGATAGTGAAGGCCCGGTTGCGCTAAACCAGCGACCGTCGTGTAGTCCACCGAAGTGGGCGTTGCCACGGGATGATCAAGCGTCACCGGGATCTGGAAGATCGTCCCCGGCTCGTGCTCTTCGAGCGCGGTGACGTCGGCCACCGAGAACCCGGTGCCGGTGTGGTGAAGTTCGATTTCGTTGCCGTCTCCAGCTGCATAGGTCAGACGCACGATATCGCTGCCCAACACCCAGGGCTCCCACTCGCCTTTGCCCGCGAAAGTGCCTTCGTTGGCATCCACGAAATTGCTACCGCTTTCGTCTTCCTGCAACCCGTTGTCCAACAGCACAAACGTATCGCCTTGGTTGGAGGCGTAGTTGCCCGTCACAACCAAATCACCCTCCAGGGTCACAAACCCGACAACGCTCAGTTGGTCGTGATCGGTTCCCGCGGTCGGCCCCGAGACGTCCATCGTCAACGTGCTGGTGTCGCTCTGAGTGAAATGCCCGGTGACGTCAAGAAGGCGAGTGGTGGAATCGATCTCCAGATTGCCGGACAGTTCGAGCGAGGCGGCGATCGTTCCCGATGCCTTGAGCAAACCGGCTTCGACCACCAGCGGCACCGATGGCAATTCCACTCCCATGCCGCCGTGATAAACGGTCAGCGTTCCGCCGGCGATCACCACCTCTCCACCGTAAACGTACACCGGCGTCGTGTCACCCAGTCTCAGCGTCTTGCCCGACGGAACGTCGACGTCCCCGTAGCTGTGGAACTGAATCTGCAGTTCACCTGAACTCGCGGCGCCAAATGCCAAGTCGCCGAAATTGGTAAAGACGCTATCGGAGACAATGGGAGGACCACTGTTGGTCGCGCTGATCGAACCGGTGAGGGTAGTCAATGCGTCAAAGGTGAAGACATCGAGGTTTTGGATCTCCGAGCCGCCCACCAGTTGCATCTCGCCGCCGGCAGCCGACGTGGGACCGCGCAGCGACAGCGTATGCCCGTCCAATTCGGCATGCCCCGAGCTTGGATCGTCCGGCAGAGAGAGGGTCGTCGATCCGGTCACGTTGGTTTCACCCGTGCCGGTGAGCGTGCCGTCCTCCCAGGTGAAACTGCCGCTGACTTCCAGGTAATCCGTGACGGTCAGCGTGCCTCCGTCGAGCGTCAAATCGTTGGTCGTCGACGCTGCACCGATGGTCAACGTGGGCGGATTGGTACCGCTCCCCTGAAAGAGACGGATCTCTTCCGTGCTGGTGATCGACATGGCTGCCGCATTGACGTCGGCTGGAATCGTCACCACCGGGTTGGCCGTGCCCCGATCGATCAGCACATGATCGCTTGCCGTGGGGATCAATCCGTTCAACCAGTTGCTCGAATCATCCCAATCTCCGTCGGTGTCGGAGATCCATTCGTGAGTCGCGGGTTGAGACGGATCACTTTGGCTGAGCCGAATGCGATAGGCTCCCGTCGTGGGGCCGTCGGCCAACGACCCACCAGTCACCGCGTCATAGTTTTCATTCCCCGCGCCACTGACGCCGATGTAGTAGGTTCCTGTCGTGGGTACTGAAAAAACCAGCCGCGAATCGGGGCTGCCCGAAAAATCATCGTTTTCGCCCAGCTCTGTGCCCGACGAATTGAAGACACGAATGTAACTATCCAGCTGGCTGGCACCTGAACTGATATCGATCGTCAGTTCGTCTCCGCCGTCAACCGTTGCGGCGAACATGTCGACATCCTGCAATCCCGTGCGGCCGTCTCCGATCACCGCGTCCATGTACCAGGTATCCGAACTGGTGAAGTCGGCACTGGTGGCCGCAGAAATAATGTTCCCTACCGTGTCGACTGGTTCGACACGCGTCACGCTCAGCTCATAATCGCCCGTTCCACTGCCAAAGCTTGCCGTACCGCCTTCGTTGGGGTCATAGCTCTGGTTGAATCGACCCGACAGCCCGATGTAGTAGGTACCGTCAGCTGCAACGGTGTAGTCGATCAGGGCGTTGGTGCCGACGCCGCTGTCGTTGTCGGCCGCCAACTCTTCACCAGCCGAGTCGAATAGCCGCAGGTAGCTGTTGAGCGTGCTGCCCGAAAGGGCCGTGGTGGTGACGATCAACTGGTCATCGGCCAACAAGTCGATCTTGAACAGATCGACGTCCTTGTTCTTCAACGGATGGTCGCCGATGTTGTCATTGTAGGTCTCCGTCGCTGCACCCGAAAGCGCGAGCGCCGTGCCGATCTCATCACCGGGTGCCTCCACGGCGGACGACTCGAAGTGAACGGTATAGTCGCCCGTCGAACCTTTCAGCCCGCTCTTGGGCACGTTCGGGTCAAAGCTACCATTTCCACTGCCTGAGACCGCGACGTAATACAAGCCGCTACGCGGCACATCGAACTCCAGGAAAGAATCTTCCTCGTAGCTAGTCTCATTGCCGTTGTAGATCTCTCGATCGTCGTTGTAGGCGAGCTGCGTACCGCTGGCGTCGAACACTCGCAAGTGGCTGTTGAAGTCGGAGTTGACCGTGTCGATGTCAATGGTGAGCGACTGGCCGTATTGCAGGTCAACTTCATAAAAATCGACGTCGTAATCGAGATAAAGCCCGTTTCCGATCGAGTCGTTTCGTGTTTCGGTGACCGTGGCGGTCAGCGGCACCGGCAATGCCCCAGCAATGAGATCACCGGGAACATCGGCGACCGGCGGCTGGCCGATCAAAACGTCCATGACGTAATCCCCGCCCAGCGATGTGCTGCCGCTGGCAGGAATCAACGGCTTGTACGACTCGTTGTTTTCGCCCGAGATTCCGATGTAGTAGTGATTCAGGTGCGTGACGCCGATGTTGGTTTCGGGCGTGTATGTCAGACTGCTGCCGAAAGATTGACTGTTTTCATTCCAGTTGCTGGCAACCTGTCCGCCATCCACGTTGAACAGGCGGATCCCACCCGGAAAATCGCTTCCGTCAGGTCGTTCAAGTGTGATGTCGATTTGCTGTCCCAGGGCGAGCGTCAGCGAGTACAGGTCGACGTCTTTGTCGGTATACCAGCCGTCCCCGATCGTTTCACTGATCGAAGTCGTTTGCTGTGGAACCAGCGAAAGAGGCGCCGCGTCCAAAATATGATCGCCGGGCAAGTCGGCTTGACGTGCCGCCGTGGCGGTGAACAGGACACTGTAGTCTCCCGTCGAACCGGCCGTTCCGCTGCCGGCTACCTCCGGATCGTAGGATTTGTTCGATTTGTCGGAGATGCCGACGAAGTGGTCGCCGTCAAAGGTCGCCACGTGGGTGAGCAGCGAATCGTTTCCGAAGCTGGGGCCGTTGTCGTTGTAGGCAAGCAATTTGCCGCGGCGGTCAAACACCTGGACGTAACTGTCAAATGGCCAGCCAGAAGTGTCCACATCGATCGTCAAACTCTGACCGGCCAATAGCGGGATGCGGTACAAATCGACATCCTCGTCCAAAAACAACCCGTCCCCGATCGTCTCATCATGCTGCTCAGTCACGTCGGGGGTGAGTGAGACCAACTTGGCCGAATCGATGGAATCGCCCGGCGCGTCGGCAACGGGAATCACGGTCGTTTTCAACTCGATCGAATACTGGCCAATGCTGGGCGCCGTGACATCACCGCCAGAGGTAACGACGTCGTAACCGGAATTCGGGCTACCAGAAATGCCCAGGTAATAATCGCCGTCGTCAAGAATCTCGTATCGAATGTACCCGTCGATTTCACCGGTGTAGGTGGCGTCGTTTGCCGCCAATTCGTTCCCTTCGGAATCGAACAGCCGCAGGTAGTTGTTGTTCACGGGGGAGGAAGCCTCACGTCCGGAGATCTCGATTTCCTGGCCGCCGTGAAGCGGCAAATGAAGGACATCCACGTCCGTTCCGCCCGTTGCACCATCGCCAATTTCCGAGCCGAAGATCGCAGTCTGGCCCGGTGAAATCAGAACGGTGTGAGCCGTGGAAAGGGTGTCGCCAATCAAGTCGCCGCTGCCGGTGATCAGTGCCGCCGTCAGCGTGTAATCGCCGGTGGTCGGAGCGGTGAACCCGGAAGCATAAATGTTCGGGTCATAGAAATCATTCAACTCGCCGGTGACGCCGATGTAGTAGTCACCGCCGGCGGCAACCGAAATCGACATCGCGGCGTCGGTCGAACCATCAGAACCAGACGCATTGAGAATTTCCTTGCCTTCGTCGTCAAAGAGGCGCAGGTAGGTATCCAAGCCTGCCGCCGCGGTGGCCGTGATCGCGATCAGCGACCCGGCATCCAGCTGGATCCGGAACAGGTCCACGTCGGCACCGGCCAAGAAGTTATCGCCAATGGTTGCCGAGGCCGGTACACCGACCGACAGATGCGACGCACTTTCCAGCATGTCTCCCGGAGTTTCTGCGCCGGTGTAGGTCAAGTTCAAATCGTACAGCCCGGTGCTGCCATCGACGACACCTTCACCCGTGATGGCGTTGTACTGCGAATTGGGACTTCCGGAGATCCCGATGTAGTACGTACCGCCGGCGGTGAAGAAGTAGTCAATCAACGAATCGGTTGTCGTGTCGTCTTCATCATCGTTGGCGGCAAGTTCATTGCCATCTCCATCGAACAGCCGCGCATGCGTATCCAAAGAGCCACTGGTTTGCGTGTCGATGGCCAACTGAGAACCGGCCGCCACTTCGACGCGGTACATGTCGACGTCGGTTGCGCCCGACGTGCCGTCACCGATCTCGGAACTGAACGTTTCCGTCGCGCCATCCTGCAAGTTCAGCGGCCGGGCATGGGAAGTGATGTCTCCCACGGCATCGCCAAGTGAAGTGACCGTCGCGGTCAGTTGATAATCGCCAGTCGCGCCCCCGGTGGAACCCGAACCGGCAGCGTTTGGATCGTAAAGCGAATTGGGATTGGCCGAGACGCCGATGTAATAAGTCCCCGCGGTCAACGGCGAAAAGGTGATCGAGGCATCCGTGCCGCCACCGGAATCGTTGTCCAAAGCAAGTTGATCGCCATCGCCATCAAAAATTCTCAACAGCGGATCGGCGCCGCTGCCGTTGATCGCCGCGGCAGTGACATCCAAGATGTCGGCCTCGCCAAGGTAGACCGAAAACATGTCCACATCAGCGCTGGCATGATCATTGTCACCCAACGTGGCCGAGTAAGATTCCGTGGGTTCCGGAGACAACGGATAGGCACCGGCCAGTGTGTCCTGAGGCTGTTCGGGAAGAGTCGCGGTGACATCAAGGGTGTAGAGGCCGGTGTCGCCAAGCGAATCGTTGGCACCGGTGTCGGGGTGGTAAGCTGTGTTGGCATATCCGGAGACGCCGATGTAGTGCAGGCCGCTGCTGGTCACATTGAACGTCAGCGATGAATCGTTCGTTCCGTAACCCTCGTCATGGTTGGAGGCGAGCTCTTGATCGTTGCTGTCGAACAGCCGCACGTACCCGTCCAGATCACCATTGGCCGAAGTCAGATCGATCTCCAACGTTTGACCCGCCGTCAGGTCCACTTCAAACATGTCCGTGTCGGTACCGGTGGTATTGAAATCACCGATTTCGGAACTGTGGGAAGTGGTCTGCGCGTTGGTCAGCGACAGTGACAGCGCGTCACCGGTCGTATCACCGATCGCATCCGAACCGGGCGGAGGCTGCAACGTGGTGACCAGGTTGTAGGTTCCCTGAGTCGAACCGTTGACAGTGCCGCTGCCGGCAGTCGTCGCCGAATAACTGGTGTTCGATTCGCTGCTGACACCGATGTAATAATCATCCGTCGATGAGGCGGTGAAGTTCAGTTTTGCATCCGTGCCGGTACCGCCACCTGCTGCCCAGGCAAGCGCACCGCCCGTGGAATCGAACACGCGCAGGTACGTGTTCACGCTACTGGTCGACGCCGCATCGATGATCAGCACGTCGCCACTGGTCAGATTGACCTTGAACAGGTCCACATCTTTGGCGCCAAAAGCATGGTCGCCGATTTCGGCTGCATGAGTGGTTCCGGCAGTGATCGACAACGCGTCATCGATCTCGTCACCGGCCGCCTCGGCAGCGTCAACCGTGAACTTCAAGTCGTAGGTGCCGGTGTGCGTGGATGCCGTTCCGGCAACACCACTGGGAGCCGAATTCGGGTTGTACGCGGTATTCTGATGCCCGGAAACGCCGGCAAAGAAGGCTCCGGTATGGCCGGCGGAATAGGTCAGCGCCGAGTCGGTGTTGCCGTAGCCTTCATCGTCATTGGCCCCTTCCTGACCACCTTGATCATCAAACAACCGAACGTAGCTATCGAGGTCACTACCAGGCGTATCGATGTCCAGCGTCAACGTTTGGCCGTACTGCAACTGGACTTCAAACAGATCGACGTCGCTGGTTCCATGATCACCGTTACCCACTTCCTCGCTGTGAGTGACCGTGCCACCGGGCGACAACGTCACCTGCTTGGCCAGGGTTAACGTGTCACCAGGACCGCCTGGCGCCGGTGGGTCGGCAATGCCGTACGGTTCGCTGTTTTCAGAATCGAGTAAGAAGCTGGCGCTGTGTGGAACAGTCTCTTCCGGACCGGAGGTCCTGCCGTAGGTGGTTCCTTTGGGGAAGTGGTAAACCAAGTCGGTGTCGCGCGCGACCACCCACAGATCGGTGCCGCCGGTGGGATCGGTCGTGATCCCCTGAACGTCGACGTTCTTGTCGCCCACATCAAGCCGCCAAGTGCCCTGGTGCTCCCCACTGGTGTCGTAAACGAAGACCCGCACCGCTTTGTCCGCTCCGCCGGCCTTTTTGCCCTTCGGAGAATTGTTATCCAAGACATAAAGAAATTCGCCGTCGGTGGTGATACCGGTCGGGTAGGCATTGGCCGGCACAAGCGTGAAGACTTCGTCCGCCGCATGGACACCATTGAGAGTGTTTGCGCCACCGGCAAATTTCAACAATGTGGCATTGTTGGAAGTGTTGTCGATGATCCAGAGGTCGGTTCCATCGGTCGCGATCCCCTGAGCTTGATTGAGGTTTTTCGCTTGATTGCCGCTGCCGATCGTGGTGCGTCCCGACCAGGTGGCGATGAAATCACCGTCGGGTTCGTACAGCAGGATGTCGTGACCCGATGTCACCGTCCAAAGCGTGTCACCCGCGGCGTTGGAGGTAGCGCCGCGGATCTTGGTGGTCTTGGCACCGTCGTCTCGGTATCCCCACTGGTCGTACAAACCTCCCGTCGGTTTGTAGAGAAAGAAATCTTTCGGCTCGCTTTGATTGGGAACAAAGAACTTCGCGTAATCGTTGGGGTCTTCCACATCGACTCGTACGGTTGCCGGTGCGGATGTGCCAGTACCGTCGGTGATCGTGTACTCAAATAGGAACGCGCCATATTCGTCCTGGCCCGGCGTGACGGTGTAGGTACCGTTGCCGTTGTCGGTCAGCGTTCCGGGAATCGAATCCTGGTGCACCGTCGTGCTCACCACCCAGAAGGGGTCGTTGTCACCGTCGAAGTCGTTGTCCAACATGCCGGTGAAGTTCAACGTGTCGAGTTCTTTGATCGTGATCGGTTGGTTGTAGCCGGTCGTGTAGTAATCATCTTTGGCGATCGGCACATCATTTTCCGACTGCACCGTGAGAGAGATCGTGGCGATGTTGGACGGCAGGTGTTGATCGAAGGCGTAATAGGTGAACGTGTCCGTTCCGTGCCAGTTCGCCTTCGGCGTATAAGTGAACTTCCCGCTGGTCAGCGGTGAAAGCGTTCCGTTTTCTGGCGGTTGAACCGGAACGTACTCCAAAACGTCATCGTCCGGATCGCTGTCGTTGCTGAGAATGGTCGCGGTCAACAATTCAATCGGCGTGTCCTCGGGGGTGCTAAACGAATCGTCCACTGCGACGGGAGGATCGTTACGGTTTTCGATATCGAAGGCGAAGGTGTTGGGAGTCGGGTCGGTGTCGACACCGCCACCCGCCGTCCCACCGTCGTCTCGAACTTGGAAGGTGAACAATCCCTTGTCATCACCGAAAACGTCCACTTCGGGCTGAAAAACCAGATTGGGAATTTGCGAGACGTCGATCCAATCGCCCGCCGATACCGTCACACCGCTGAGCTCCAGCGTGCCTTCGGCAGCGGGTGGAACCGCAGTGATTTTGAGCTGCAAAAACGCGTCGCCGTCGGCCGGGTCCTCGAATCCAAAATCATCCGCAGCGAACGTGTAGGATTGCTCTTCGACCAGCGGCCGCGTCGCGTTCTTTCCTAGTGGCGCTGTATTGATGTTATTGATGGTGAATTCGAACAGGTTCGCAGTCTGGTCGGTATCCTGTCCACCGTTGTCGGTCCCACCGGAGTCCACGACCTTGAAACCAAAACTGGCCGCGTCAACACCAGTCAAATCGGTCGCCGGATGAAAATCCAAATCAGCAAACTGGCTGGCCGAAATGAACTGGTTGCTGGTCACCACATTGCCGTCTAGCTGCAACTCACCTTCGCTGGCAGCAGGCACTGCGGAAATCACCACCCCGCTCAGCGCGTGGTTCTCGACACTATCGCTAAAGCCAAAATTCTCTCCGGCAAAATTGAACGCAGAATTCTCGAAAATGGTTTCGTGCCTGTCGGCGCCGGCGGGTTCGTCATTCACCGGCAAGATGTCGATACGAAAATTGTTATCCGCGGCGGCGACATCGGTTCCGCCACCCGCCGTACCGCCGTCGTCCTTGATGCGAAAGTCAAAGCCGACCAAGGGACTGCCAAAGAAGTTGGTGGTGGGCACAAACGTCAAGTCAACGATCTGGGACGCCAAAATGGTTTCGCCACCTACAAGCGGCACGCCGGAGAGTTGAAGCTGACCTTCGGATGCCGGCGGAAGCGTGCGGATTTCGATCGAGTGCAATCCGTGTCCGTCGGCCGGATCGACGACTTCAAACATCAATGGTGAAAACGGAAACGTCGTGTCTTCGTTGGTTTCCTCTTGAACATCGACACCTGCGGGCGGATCGTTGACGCCGGCGATGACGAAGTGAAAGTTGTTCGGCGTGGGATCAAGGTCGGGAGCGCCGCCGTCATCGCGCACCTGGAAGGTGAACTGGCCGATCTTGTCGCCAAACACATCGGCGGCGGGCTCAAAGACCAACAACGGAATGTCGGCTAGGTCGATGCTTGCTCCGTCGGCGATCACCGTGCCGTTTTTCTTCAAAACACCTTCGGCGGAATCGGGCACGGTGGTGATGGTGACGCTGAGGAAGGAATCGTTATCGGCGTCGGTAAAGCCAAAATCTGCCGCGGTGAACGTGTAGCTCTGCTCCTCGTTCAGGTTTTTGCTGTTGTCTGTTCCCGCCGGTGGGGTGTTGGGCGGAGCGATGTTGAAACGGATCGTATTGGGCGAGGCGTCCAGATCGACTCCTCCGTTGTCCGTTCCCCCGTCATCCTGAACCTGGAAATCAAAGGCGCCTTTGTCCGTACCGGTGACACCCGCTTGGGCCTGGAACACCAGTGTTGGAATGTCGGCCGTCAGAATCACGTCGTCCACATTGACCGCGGTTCCGTTGAGCGTCAGGGTTCCTTCCGCGGCGGGCGGCAAACTGACAATCTTGACGCCGTCCAGCGCGTGGCCCTCGATCGGATCGGTAAACCCAAAGTCTGCGGCAGAAAAGGTATGCGAGCCACCGGTGGTGATGGAAAACACTTCGTCCCGGCCGGATGGTTCGTCGTTGACCGGCAGGATGTTGAATTGCAGCGTGCGAGTCGTCAGGTCGGTGTCCTGGCCGCCGTTGTTCGTTCCGCCATCGTCCTGCAGCCGAAACGTAAAGGCCCCTTTGTTGTCGCCGTAAAAGTTGGCAACCGGATGGAAGCGAAGACTGCTCAATTCGGCGGCCGAAACAGGCGTGTTCGCACCCAGGGTCACGTTGCCGAGTTTGAGCTGGCCCTCTGCCGGATTGGGAACCGTCACGATGTGAACGGCTTTTAGTGAATCACGGTCGTCCGGATCATGGAAGCCAAAGTCGGATTCGGACAACAGCCGGGATTCATCTTCCAGGATGGTGATCGTGTTGTCTTGGCCAGTGGGTGGCGTGTTGACTGGGCGGATGTTGATCGTAAAAGTCCGAACCGTTTGGTCGGTATCGATTCCACCGAAGTCGGTGCCGCCATCGTCTTGAACGACAAAGGTGAATTTGGCGGGAGGCAGCAGGGGATCGGGGATCGGGACGAAGGTCAGTTGTCCCAGCTGACTGTGCGGAATCACTTGCCCAGCAGTGACGTCCACCGCACCGAGCCTCAAGGTTCCCAGACCGCTGATCAGCGGGTTGAGAATGATCACCGAAAGGAAGCCGTGATCTTCCACCGGGTCGCTGAAAAAGAAGTCACTGGCGGTGAACGAATACGGCGTGTGCATGTCGGTTTCAGCCCATCCGTCGTCGCCCACCGGCGGATCGTTCACCGGCTGAATATCAAAGGCGATCGTGTTGGGCGTGGGATCGATCGACTGGCCACCGAATGACACGTCGCCGTCGTCGCGGACTTGAAAGGTGAACGCGCCCAACTGCAGGCCGATGCCATTGAGATCCTGCTCAGGATGAAATTCAAGCTTGCCGATATCGGCAACCTCAATGGTTTCTCCAGAATCGACCGCGGCCCCATCAAACTTCAAAACCCCTTCGTCGCTGGCGGGCAGCGAGTCGATGGTCACGGAAACAAATTCGTCCTGATCGTCATCATGAAAACCGAAATCGGCCTCGGCAAACGTGTAGACTTCGTCTTCAAGGATCGGAATGACCTTGTCCTGCCCCGATGGTGGACTCGCCTGGCCGTAGACGTTGATGTGCACCGTGGCCGGTGTTGCACTTGGATAAGATCCGTTGTAGGCGAGATAGGTGAAGGTATCGACTCCGACGAATCCCACGTCGGGTGTGTAGACGAACGTTCCATCGGTTTGGACCACGACCGTACCGCCAGCCGGATCCGAAACCGACGCCAGGTCGACCGTGATGAGACTTCCTTGTTCGTCGTAGTCGTTGGCAACCAGCGGACGCTGGGTTTCATTGAGCGTGGTGTCTTTGGGGACGTTGTAGAAATCGTCCACCGCAACCGGGATCTCCAGATCAGAGCGCAGTCGGAACCACGAATCGTGGTCGCCGTCGTTGTTCACCAGTCGCATCACCAGCGTGTAATCCTGGCCAGCGACGAGTCCGGAAATATCCAGGTCCACAAAGCCAAGGTAGTAGTTACCGTCGGCATAGTTATGCGCAACAAGATCGGACTCCAGCGGACCGACCGTTTCGGTCAGGTTGAAATAACTATCTCGACTGTTTTCGGTCTCAAACGTGCCAGTGGGAATGGTCGGAACGACGCTGTATCCGTCTTCATCCAACAACGCGACTTCGAATGCGTCGTTGATTCTTCCTTCGCTGGTCGGATCAAACGATGCTTCGTATCCGAAAACCAAGTACGAAGGATCGGTGGGCATCGTCACCGTTCGCGTGATGGTGGTCAGCAGCGAATCGCCTTCGAAGACATACAGTTCGTTGCCGACCGCTTCGGCATCACCGCGGCCGCCGACCGTGCCGCCGTACTCGTTGACCGTCCAACCCTCCATTGGGTTGTCCTGGGAATCACCGATGACCACCAGTCCGGCATCATTCATGCCAATCGGATCGACGATGATTCCATTGGCGATTCCATCGGCATCACCGCGACCACCATCCTGAAGATAGACGGTGAACCCGTGATCGTTCCTCACCGCGCCGGTCGTGCCATCGAAACCAAACTCAAAGAGCTCGCCCGTCTCCGGATCGACCTTGACTGGCTGTTCCCCTGTGAATCCTTCGGGGAAATAAATATCAACCGCCTGAACGCTTCCCACGGGAATATCGGACAATTCAAACTCGAACAAACCGTAAGGCAACCGATAGTTGTTCAGGAAATCGGTTTGCACCGACGTTCGTACTTTTCCAAGGTTTCCGTCAGCAGCCGCCAGCGCCACAATGCGGCCCTGCTGCGCATCGGGAAAGGTTGCCACGCGGCGTTGAGATCGGTCGGGGATTCCGTCTTCGTCAAAGTCACCATTGCGCCCAAGGTTCTCGAACTTGTCAGCGATTCCGTCGCCATCGGTGTCGTCAGATTGCCCGACCGTAAAGATCTCCGAGACCGCGCCGATCGTGCCATCCGGCGGCGCCGCATGGACCAGAACAATATCCCCCTCATCCAATCGCCCACTGCCGGTCAGCCGAAAGCTGCCGGCAGTCGGACCGTTTCGATCGAGCTTGGCATCACCAATGTGGCGCACGTCACCATCAACCGTCGCATAGACCTCCAACACAATGTCGTTTGTGTAAGTCTCATCCGCGGTGCCGCTGACCAGGTACCGTCCGCGCCCGTGACTGTTTGTCGTTCCGGCGATGGAGACGGCTGGCCCGTCAGAGTGGTTGCCGGCCGATGCAACAAGTTGGTTGATCGTGAACTGCCGCGGCTGCCGTTCTTGCGGGGGAGCGCCTGTCCCGGTTGTCGGAGTGTCAAAGCCGCCTGCAGGTTGCTCCTCGATCCCCACAGAAGGAGTGATGGACGTTTCCACACCACCGACTTCGATTTCACCCGCGCTCGCGCCGTCAGTGGCGGTCGGCGAATCGGAAGCGGACGCTTCGGCTGTAACGGCAGTCACTCCTTCTTCAACCGCTTCACCTTCACCACCACCTCCTCCGCCGCCACCAGCACCAATGGAGGATGGGGACTGCCCCATGCTCGCCCCTTCGGTGTTCGATGCCTCGGCGGTTGGTTGGAACGGTGTCCCACCCACTTCACCACCAGACTCCGATGATGTTGGGGAAGCGGACGCACCGACCAACAAAGAACTTGTTGACTCTTCCACTTCGACTGGTTGATCGATGCTCGGAGTCAGCATCGTGTCGGAGATCGAGTCAAAGACCGGATTGATCGCCTGTTGGATCGGCGCGGACTGGCGCAACTGCTGCAGGTAATCGTCAAGTCGGCGCGCCTTGAACTGGTCGCTGAACGCCCTTCGGTGGAGGGAGCGGTCAACCGCCTGGTCCAAGCGTGGAGGATAGCGCCGAGCAAAACCACTGGAGCGAAATTGATTTCCCGACGCGTTGCCGACTTGGGCTTTTCCAGCCCGCACCTTTTCAGCCTGGGCAACCAGTGACTCCATCTGCCCCTTCGGACCAAAGCCAACGTCGGCGATGTTGCGAAGCAGACTCACTTCTAACAACGAACCGGGGTGATCCCGTCGTTCAAGCTGCTGCACAAGATGGTTTCGTGCCTGACGACGCTTGCGCTGACGACGTCTACGCCGATGTCCCAAACCTGTGAACGGAAAACCACCACCCAACGCTTCTATTCGATTCATCGGTATCCCCACCTTGAAAGAAGAACGCACCGGCAAAATGGCGCCAGAGAAGCCACCCGATAATTTTCAACGGGGGTTCATCTACCCCTCAATACGTGCACGAACGAACACCAGTTCATTCATCGCACTGGTGAATGGTCCGAGCAATCAGGGACACGGTAGGTCAACCCAAGTTCACGATCGCTTCGGCAATGCCATCAATCGCCGCCTGGGGGTCATAGCTTTGATAGCTGGCAGCGAATTCACTGGCCGCATCAAAAGCGGCCTGGTTGGCGATCAAATGAGCCAGCTCCCAGACGATTTGCTGACCATCCGAGGCGGCTGCGGCGGCTCCCGCCCCCAGTTCACAGACTCGCTGCGCCGTCACGTTCTGTTCCAGGTTCAACGGCAGTTGCATCACTGGCTTTCCGAGTCGAAGCAAGTTGCAGGTCGTGTTGTGATTCGCGTTGGTCACGGCGACGTCGCAACTTTCGCACAAGGCAGCAAGCGGAACGGGACTCTGAACGAATCGCAAGTTTTCTGTCGCCAACCGCTGCAATGGCTTGGCATCCAGCCCATCACAAACGATGACCGAAGCGATCGAGTTGCGCCGAAGCCAATCGAACAGGTGCCCCAAACCACGTGACGGTTTGAGATACGCCAACAGTCGCGGCTTGGCACCGGGCGGCCAGTCAAGCGGCGCCGACTGCTCTGGCAAACTCCAGGTCCCAATGTATTGACCGTGGATGCGCCCTCGCTGGTGATCCAACTCGCGAAACGTCGTCAGCCAAATCGCACGGTGTCCCAGGAAGAGTTCGTGAAATTCGTTGATCAAAGGTGCGTCGAACGAGCGAAGGACGGAGTTCATCGATTCGAGCACACGATCTGTGTGCATCGAATGACCATCTTTCGGATCGGACAGGAGCGATCCGGAACTTGCCGGATTGACGAAGCCGGTACCAAAAAGCGCTGTTGGAGCCCCCATACCTCGTGCCGCCAGAAGTGCGGAAGGAGCGTGGTCCGCGATCAGCAAATCAGGTTGTTGTTCGACCAGAAGTTGCCGCCATTGACGGGCGGCTTGAGCGACCGACTCGGTGTTCTGGTAACCCATGTTGGCCAGCACTTCACTCAACCTGCAGGGATGAGGGCATACCAGCTTGTCGGGCTTGCCGATCAAGGGTGCTTGAATGTGTCCAATGGAACGGGGCAGAGACTGTCGTCCGACAAGTTTTTCCATTCGATCGGGGTCGCGCACTGCAAACACACACTGGACCCCAGCGTTGGCCAGTGCGGTAGCAATCGGCAGGAAGGGAGCGATATGCCCGAATCCGCCTCCCAGTTCCCAAGCAAAAGCAACTTTCTTCATCACGACTCTGGGGGGACTTCTCGTTCAGCGTGATGCCTGTTGTGGGATCGAGAGGTCGGTGTCTCGTTGAAGCTGCCGATCTTTCTGCTCACGATCCGGTCGCACCCTGGCCAGCGGACTGCTCTTGCATTCGCACACCCTCTTCGATGTCGGTGTGGTCTTCGTGGCGGCTGTGGAAATAGCCGTGCACGAACTCTCTTAACTCCGGTGTCGCATACCGTGTCCAACGCAGCAACTTGGTACTTTCGTCGTATTCCAGATCTCGAAATGGGTCGAAGCCATGGTCGCCCAGACCGCGCCGCCGCGCGGTGTAGGATCGATTGGCCCAAGCACCGTGCCACAGATGAGAAATCCGACATGGCAGGTATCCGACATAACCGCGCACCTCCTCGTGCAGGCCACAGATGTAATTTCTTGCATCGTGGCGCATCGCGTGGTTCCCTAGCCGCACATGTCGCTGATGGTGCCAGCCGTACAAACCGGATGCGATGATCGCGTCTCCTCCGCCGGTGACATCGTTCTCGTAAAGTCCATGCTGCTGTATCAATTCGCGGCGTGCTGCCCAAGCAAAACCAGGAGTTCCGAGTTTGAAATTGGTTGCCCGCTCAGGGTAATGCGTCGCGATGGAGGCCAAACTGGCCCGACGTTCCGAAATCCCCTGCCACAACAGCACTTCATCCTCCGGCCCCAGCCAGTACATAAAATCGAACAACTGAATGACCGGCCAAGTGTCCAACGCGTCACTGGCCATCTGGACCCAATTGTGATGGTGAAAAAGAAGGTCGCAGTCCACCCACGCCACCTTGCTGATCGATGCCGGCAACTTTCGCACCAGCAAATTCAGCAACCGCTCCTTCTGCCACAACCAATCGCTTTCTGAGAATTCGACTCGACAGACCCGGTCGGACTCTTTGACAAAGGGCGCTTGTCCGGGCAGCGTTGCTTCGATGACCCATAGCGAGCCCCCTTGACGCTCGAGCCCTTCGGAGAATCGTTGAAAGCACCGCTCGCGATTAGAGTATCCGCACGGATTGAAATAGCAGGTCAAGATTGCAAAGTCAGAACTCATTGCGCCACAGGAACATCGCGAGGATTGTAGAGAGTCTCTTACGTTAACAACCGCCAACCCTTCATGGTAGCATTCGCTGGCACGAGTCAAACCTGCGAGCCAGGTTGTTCACCTTCATTCGTTGTACGTCGTTCACGATGGAATCAGATCACATCATCATCCTGGGTGCTCAGAAGTGTGGGACCAGCACCCTGTTCAAAACTCTCATCTCGCACGCCGAAATCGCTCCACCAATTCATCCGTTCTCAGGAAACGTGGTCAAGGAGGTGGGCTTCTTTGACCTGATGTGGCACCGGGGGTTTGACTGGTATGCTTCCTTCTTTCCCTCCAATGCGCGTTTTACGATCGACGCATCCCCCAATTACCTGTGCAATCCTGACGCCCTGCAACGAATTGGCCGCGTGTTTCCCGCCGCAAAGTTCATCGTCAGCTTGCGCAATCCGGTGGAACGTGCGATCAGCCAGCACAATCATTATCAACAGATGATGCCTGAAACTCGCGATTGGGATTGGCGAGTACCCGGAGAAAGCTTCCAACAAAACGTCGAGGCAGAATTTCATTCTCCGATGGAAGACTGGTCGGGCATCTTAAAACGTGGGCTCTATGTTCAGCAGCTCCAGTACTTGACCCAGCACATCAACCGACAAAACCTCTTGATTCTGGCGATGGAGAATTGGACTCGCGATCCGGAGTCGACCCTTCATACGCTTTGCGACTTCCTGCAAGTCCCGTTGGCGATCGACGAACTTCTGCTCGCCCATCAGCGTCAAGACAAAGCTTCCGTTCCGGAAGGGACAATCGACCAGCTTGAACGCTACTACGAGCAACCCAATCGAAAACTCTTCCAATGGTTGGGTTACCAGATCGATTGGTAGGGCCGGTTCCCACCGGCCTCCAACGGATACGCGTTCCCACCGGCCTCAAACGGATGCGCGGCCGGTGGGAACCGGCCCTACTGAGCGAAATCGTTTGCGGTAGGCTCGTGGGGTCATTCCGGTGACTCTTCGAAATCGCTTTGTGAAGTGACTTTGGTCGAAGAAGCCTATGGCTGTGGCGATTTCGGCGATCGAGTGCGAGGTGGTTGCGAGCTGGTTGCGGGCGTCTTGGATTCGGCGAGACAGCATGTATTGCGTGGGTGACATGCGAAGGATAGTGCGAAAACGAGAATTGAACTGGGTCGCCGACAAACCGGTGATCCGGGCCATCTCCTGCATCGAAATCGTCGTTGTGTAGTTCGCGTCGATGAAACGTACGGCCGGCAACAATTCCTGAAAGAACGATTCCTGTTCTTCCGGTGTCTCCATGGGGTACATCACGCCGGCGATTCCGATCACCCCGCCGTCGGGGTCAAAAAGGGGCGTCTTGGAGGAGACGTACCAGCGAGGAGTTCCACGCACGTGGGGAACCAGCCAGACCTGATTCGCAATGGGATGTCTCGCCTTCATCACTCGGCGGTCTTCCGCGTGATAGGCCTCGGCCAGCGCCGGCGGCTGGAAGTCGGCGTCGGTTCGCCCCAGCAGGTCTTCCGCATCGCCGAGCCCAAAGACATCCTCCAGGTTTCGGTTGTTCACGGCGACGTACCGATGCTGCGAGTCCTTGGCATAGAAGAGTGCCGACGGCAAATAGTCGAACAGCTCAACAAAGCTACGCGCGTCGGGATTTTGGGCAAAGAACGCATCGCTGTACGCCTTTCCGGTCTTTGTCGCTCTGGAACGTGCCATCGTCAAATCGTACCAAAAAAACCTCTGCGCCATACAAGACACCGGGGCGGTGATCGATGAGAATACCGGTTCGTGCGGAATATCGCGGGTGTTTCCTGGGGATGTTTGCCATAGCCTTCGAAATGAAGAATCCTACCAGAGTCCTGATCGTTGTCCTTTTTGCATTGAGCGGTGTAGCGTCGGCTGCGGAGACGCTGTCGTTCAACCAGGACATACGTCCGATTCTTTCGGAGTACTGTTACGCCTGTCACGGGCCAGATGAAAATCATCGCGAGGCGGATCTGCGCCTGGATGAGCGTGAGGCGGCGATCGATTACGGAGCGATCGTGCCGGAGGATCCAGACGCAAGTTCGCTGGTCGAACGAATTCTCAGTGACGATTCTGACATCGTGATGCCTCCACCGAAGGGAGGCAAAAAGCTGTCCGACAAACAAAAGAAGAAACTCGTTGCCTGGATTCGGCAGGGGGCGGTCTATCAGAAACACTGGGCCTTTGAACCGGTGCCGAAATCGGTCGTCGCTCCGGACGCCGGCGACAGCTGGGCACGAAATGACGTCGATCGTTTTATCGCGAAAGCTCTGCGGAAAAAGGGATGGACTGCCAGTGCCCAGGCCGATCGGGCAACGTGGTTGCGACGAGTGACGTTTGACCTGACCGGGCTGCCGCCAACACCGAAAGAGCTCGACGCGTTTCTTGGCGACGAATCTTCGGACGCTTATGACAAAGTGGTCGATCGCCTTCTTTCGTCTCAAGCGTATGGCGAACGCATGGCGAACATGTGGCTTGACGTCGCCCGCTATGCCGACACGTTCGGGTACCAGAACGATGTGGCGATGGAGGTCTGGCCGTGGCGAGATTGGGTCATTGGCGCGTTCAATCAAAACATGCCGTACGATCAATTCATCACCGAACAGATTGCCGGCGACCGGTTGCCCGGTGCCGATCAGGATCAGCGACTGGCAACCACCTTCAACCGGCTTCATCGACAGACGAACGAAGGCGGCAGCATTGCCGAGGAGTTTCGGCTGGCCGGAATCGCGGACCGAACGACAACCGCGGGAACCGCTTTTCTTGGTTTGACGTTCGAATGCAGCCGGTGCCACGATCACAAGTTCGATCCGATCAAAAAGCGTGACTTCTATCGATTGTCCGCCTATTTCTCAGACATCGACGAATTTGGCCTCTATTCGCATTTCACCTTCTCGCAGCCGACTCCCGCCATGCTGCTGTATCAGGGACAACAGCGCCGGCAACACAAGGCGGCCGAAGCGGATGTCCAGCAGGCGAAACAGCAGTGGAAGCGGGCCGTACAGACGGCTCGGTCTCATTGGAAACAACATCCTGAGCAGCTGTTGACCGACTTGCCCGAGGTTCGCGAGTCCGCGTTGCACATGCCGCTGGATGGAGATGCCGAGGGAATCGTTGGTAAGGCGACGCAGTGCAATGGCGACAAGGAGATCGTATGCGAGGGGGCACCAGAATTCGGGCGAACGTCTCCATTCTCCTACAGCCTGTGGGTGAAACCGGCCGTCACTCAACCTCGAATGCTGGTGCTGCATCAGTCGGTCGCCGCCGAGGATTCGGGATTCCGAGGTTTGCAGCTGACGATCGACAACGGTCATCCGGAGTTCTCGATGATCCATTTTTGGCCGGGAAACGCGGTTCGTATTCAGAGCCGGTTGACCATCCCGGTCGATCAGTGGACGCATCTGGCGGTGACCCATGACGGCAGCGGAACTGCACCGGGATTGAGATTGTTCATCAATGGCAAACCGGCAAGCGTCGATACCGAACGTGATGGACTAACTCGCGATATCCTTCATCGCAAAGAATGGGGCGACATGAAAGTTGGCCAGGTGAAGCTGGCGCTGGGCGCCCGCTTCCGCGACGTCGGCTTTCGCGATGGTTTGCTGGATGAGCTGAACGTTTTTGACCTGCAGTTGTCGCTTGCCGAAGTCGCCGCTTTGCACCATGCCGTCCGACCCGACGCGCCGGCCAGGCCGGTCGACGAGGAGATGGCGCTGGATCACCAACTGTTGACCGCGGATCCGTCTGTCCGCGCCGCTCGTGAAAAACTGCTGCAGGCTCGGGAGCACGAAAATGAAATCGTCACGGGCATCCGTCAAATCATGGTGATGCAACACGCTGACAACGCGCAGCCAACTCACGTCCTGGAACGAGGCGAATACACGGCGAAGCGGGAACAGGTCGGTGCGGGCATTCCAGAATTCCTCAGTACGATTCCGGCCGACGGTGAAGGACGGCTGGCACTGGCCCGCTGGATCACCCATCCCGACAACCCGCTGACGTCGCGAATCATGGCCAACCGGATGTGGCACCTGTTTTTTGGCCGAGGCATTGTCGTCACGCTTGAAGATTTCGGGTCTCAGGGAACTCCGCCGTCGCACCCGGAATTGCTCGACTATCTCGCCCGGTCGCTGATAGATGACGACTGGGATTTGCATTCTCTTTGTCGCCGAATCGTTCTCTCGGCAACGTATCGCCAGTCTTCGGCAGCCGCCGATCCCGATCTTTACCAACGCGATCCGGAAAATGTTTGGCTAGCACGCGGACCGAAGCATCGGTTGTCAGCCGAGCAGTTGCGTGATGCGGCGCTGAGTGCCAGCGGATTGCTTGTTCGTACCGTTGGCGGCCCCAGCGTGATGCCGTACCAGCCGGCTGGTCTGTGGAAAGAAGCGGGAACGGGCAAGTCCTATCGGCAATCGACGGGAGATGGCTTGTATCGACGCAGCCTTTACACATTCTGGAAGCGGACCGCGCCGCCGCCATCGATGCTGACGTTCGATGCCACCAATCGGGAAAGCTGCACGGCTCGAAGAGAACTGACGACCACCCCGCTGCAAGCGCTCATTTTCCTCAATGATCCTCAATACGTGGAAGCATCGCGGGTGCTAGCCGAACATCTCGTCGGTGCACACGAGGAAGCAATCGATGCCCGCTGGAACGAGCTGTTCCGCCGGTTGATCAGCCGGCCGCCAACCGACAAAGAACGCACCGTCATCGATAAACTGTACCGCGAGCAACTGGCCTATTTTCAAGAGGACACTGGTCGCGCCGACGAGTTTTTGAAAGTGGGAACGCAGCCCACCAACGACAACCTGGACCGGGCGGCGGTGGCTGCCACGACCATCGTTGTGCAGACCATCATTGCCTACGACGAAACGATCATGCTCCGGTGAACCATGACGCGGGCGATGCTGAATCAAAAAAGACTTCGGGACACCAGAACCCAACATTCGACACTTTCCATTCATCGATCTGTCAGGGAATCGGGATGAACCAACTCCTTCAACGACGACATTGGCTGGGGCAATTTGGAATGGGGTTTGGCGGTCTGGCCGCCATGCATCTTTTGCAACAAAGTTCCGCGATGGAAGCTTCGGGAGAGCAACCAGCCTTGGGAATTCCCAGCGGCGGCGTGATCAACCCGACGCATCATGCTCCCAAAGCCAAACGGGTGATTTACCTGTTCCAGGCGGGAGGACCTTCGCAGCTGGAAACATGGGACTACAAGCCGCTGTTGAATCAGCAGCAGGGCGAGCCGCTGCCGGACTCGGTACGAAAGGGACAGAGGTTGACCGGCATGTCGGGCAATCAGGCGATCTTGCCGCTGGCCGGATCGAAATTCCGCTTTGATCAACATGGTCAATCCGGCATGTGGGTCAGTGAACTGATGCCGCACATGGCAAAGCAAGTCGATCGCATTGCCCTCGTTCGGTCGATGTATACCGAAGCGATCAATCACGACCCGGCCATCACGTTTCTGCAGACCGGAGCCCAGATATCGGGACGGCCGAGTATCGGCGCCTGGCTGCACTATGGGCTCGGCAGTGACAGTGAGAACTTGCCGGCTTTTGTGGTTCTGATCACCAAAGGCAAGGGAGGCCAACCGCTGTATTCGCGATTGTGGGGTTCCGGTTTTCTGCCGGCCCGCTATCAGGGAGTCCAGTTTCGATCGGGAAAGGAACCGGTGCTTTATCTTTCCAATCCGCCGGGTATTTCCCGAGACAGCCGGCGCAGCATGCTGGATCGTTTGAGCGAACTGCACTCTCTGGAACAGGATCGACTGGGCGATCCAGAGTTGGCGACACGAATCGGTCAGTACGAAATGGCTTATCGAATGCAGGCCAGCGTTCCGGAAGTCGCTCAGGTCGCCGACGAACCTCAACAGGTGCTGGACCTGTACGGTCCCGACGCGACAAAGCCGGGAACCTTTGCGGCCAACTGTGTCCTTGCCCGACGTCTTGCCGAGCGCGGTGTTCGATTCATTCAGCTTTACCATCAGGGCTGGGACCATCACGGAAATGTTCCCAGCGGCATGAAACGCCAGTGCCAGGAGACCGATCAGCCCGCCGCGGCGCTGCTGGAGGACCTGCATCAACGGGGAATGCTCGATGACACGCTGGTGATCTGGGGCGGAGAATTTGGCCGCACCAACTACTCCCAGGGAACCCTTACTGCAACCAACTACGGCCGCGATCACCATCCGAGGTGTTTTAGCATGTGGATGGCCGGCGGAGGCGTTCGCGGGGGTGTTACCTACGGCGAAACCTGCCCCTTTGGTTACAACATCGTTTCCGATGGCGTCCATGTCCGAGACTTTCACGCCACGCTGATGCACCTGATGGGCATCGATCACGAAAGATTCACCGCAAAATTCCAGGGACTCGACGCGCGACTGACCGGTGTGGAATCGTCGCGAATCGTTCAGGAAATTCTTGCCTAACCGATTTCGCCACTTGTACAGCAACCATGATTGAGCAGCGATTCATGCACATCAACCGTTATCAGCAAAGGTTCGTTATCGGCCTCCTTGCACTCGCGATTCTTCCCGCTACGACTGTCGAAGTCGCCACCGCACAGCAAACCGATCTGCCGGACCAAGCAAAACCGTGGCGTCAACTCGACAGCGAAGGAGTGACCGCCCACGTTCATCAAAAGACAGTGTGGCTACGCCTTGACGCTAGCGCGGTGAAGAAACAGAAGGTCGTGATCCCGCGTATCTGTTCGCCCATCCGATCCATTCGCTGGAAGGGCCAACCGGAAGCGGAAATCAAATTCTGGCCAGAACCTCAAGAATGGGTCTTTTCCTGGAAAGCAGCGCCCGCCGAGACACCGGTCATTGAAGTCGTCTTTGATCGCAAGCCGGTGCTGCCGCCTGAGTGCCGGAAAGCATCTCCGTCCGGAGACGGTTCGGTCATGCTGCACGCTTACCAGGCGAGCACCTTTGGCGAGAAGCTTCGCTTCGAACCTCAGTGGTACAAAAACACGGTTGGCTATTGGACGATTCCGACCGACTATGCAACCTGGAAACTTGCGATCGACCAAGTGGGGACGTTTTCGGTTGCGGCGCTGCAGGGTTGCGGTGCAGGCCAGGGGGGAAGCGATGCCGCGATCACGCTGCGACAAGGCGAACAGTTGAAAGCCGAACTACCGTTTCAGTCCGTTGACACCGGTCACTTCCAAAACTTCCGCTGGGTTCATCTGGGAATGATCGACATCGACGAGGCGGGAGAATACGAGTTACGGATTGCTCCCCGACGCATTGCCAAAGGTGCCCTGTTTGACGTGCGCACCATCCACCTGGTGCGTCAAGCAAAAAGCCCTGAGTGAAACCTTGAAAAGGGGTTTGCTTATTTCGAGTTTTGCACTTTGGAGTGCTCCGACTTGTCGGAGCTTTCCCTTGTTTACGCCTTCATCAACAATGCGGGCCAATGGTCTGACAGGTAAAGCGCGGAAGGGAACGAAAAAATGTCGTCCCGCATTTAAAAAAAAGCGGTGACAAGTCACCGCACTCCAAAAAAGTGCAAAAGTCGACCGAATACGGGGCGAAGCTATTTCGTACCGACCAACGGGTCAAGGAACTTGTAAAGTTCTTGAGTTGCGGAATCGTCCGGCTGGCCAAGATCGTTGTTCAGCCGGCTGTGATTGCTGTCCCGTTTGCCAAACGCCTTGGCCGGGATCTCAGCTTCCCTCAGCACGGCTTCCAAACGTCGCGCCTGCGCTCTCGTGTCGGGATTGCCGGAGAAGAAAAGAATCAGGAAGGGCGGTATGCCTTTGCCCTTCGCCACATGCGTCACGGCCGAGAAGTCGACGTGCTTTTCCGGATCGTTTCCGAATTTTTGCCGATGGCCAAAGGTAAACATCTTGCCGCCATAAAGAGTCTGTCGGTGTTCTGCCGTCATGATGATTTTGGGAATGTCGTAGGTGTCACCGTCGACTGGCACGCATCCTTTCAGGACATTCAATGGGACTCCTTCTTTTTTCAGGTAACGATCGTCAATGCAGATCAAGGCCGCCAGCTGGGCGCCGGCGGAATGTCCGCCGACAAAAATTCGTTTCGGATCGCCGCCATAGGTGGAGATGTTTTTGTGTACCCAGCCCAGCGACTTGGCGACGTCGCGAATCAACACGTCCATCTGCACATCGGGCAGAAGACGATAGTTCGTTGACACGAAAACAAATCCTCGCTCGGTCAGCACCTTGGGCTTCAGAGCAACGTCGCTTTTGTCGCCAACCTGCCATCCACCGCCGTGGATCCAGAACATCACTGGAAGTTTCTTTTCGGTCGCATCTTCAGGTGTGTAAACATCAAGGACTTGACGCGGGTGACCGTTTTCCACGTAAGGAATGTCGGTCGTTTGCTTCTGAGCAATGGCGACGTCGGAAAAGACAACAAACGAAAACGCGGCGGCGGCGAAGATGGTTTTAAGGTTCATGGCAAAGACATTTTCTCAGGTTGTGTGAAAATCAAACCGACGCCTCCCTGTGTCGTCAGCGATCGCCCATCTTCGCAAACTCAGCGGATGACTTCAAATTCCGCCGTAGGCCGACTTGCCCTCAAGTCGGCAAGCGGACCGGAGAACAAGATCGCCGACTTGGGGACAAGTCGGCCTACGAAGGCGCGCCCAACAGCCTCGAAAAGCAAGCCTTATTTTTCACTCGTAGACCAGGATCTGTCCTGGCGGGAAGCAATTCACCCCCGTGACGAAAGAGGTTGTCATGGCCGATCGTATCGAAGCGACCTGCCCCCGGTGCAGGCAGGCCCTGCCCGCCGAAAGCAGATATTGCATCGCCTGTGGGTTCAGCGGTGTGGACGCTGATTCCAGGAAATACGGTGCACAGCAGGAAGCACACCACCGCATCGAGCGAGCTCGACAACTTGCGAAGCTGTTTCGATTCCTGCGTTGGTTTCACTGGGTCAGGTAGGCTAACTTTGGGCGTTGCTTCGACGACGCCCGGCTGGAGGAGTACACTCACCGGTTGCAAACCTGAACGTGCTTCTCTTGCCTGGAAGAATCGTATGTTATGCCGCCCGATACGAATTGCAGTCCTGATGACGCTGGCGTTGGCTCCGTGGTCGGCGCAAGCCGATTCAGAAGCTTTCCCCAACGTTTTGCTGATCGTCACCGATGAGCATAATTTCCGAACGCTCGGCTGCTATCGAGAACTGCTGTCGCGTGAGCAGGCGGAAATGTGGGGAACAGGCGTGGTTGTTCCGACTCCGCATCTGGATCGGCTGGCAAAAGAGGGAGTGATCTGCACCCGAGCGTACGCCACCTCGCCAGTCTGTTCACCCTGCCGGGCTGCGATGATCACTGGGCGGTATCCGCACGCCACTGGCGTACCGACAAACGATTTGCCACTGGATCGTTCGATCCCCACCCTTGCCGACCGATTGAATGATGCCGGTTACCGAACTGCTTTTTTTGGCAAGTGGCATCTTGGCGGCGAGGGCAAGCCAGAGTGGGCACCCAAGATCGATGGCGGCTTTCAATTCAAAAAGTTCATGTTCAACCGCGGACATTGGAAAAAATTTGCGATCGAAAATGGCGTTCCAGCAGTCGGCGCGACTCGGGGCGGCAAGCCGACTTATGATGTCGACGGCGCGGACGAAGAAACGTTCTCAACCGATTGGTTGACCGATCGGGCAATCCATTTCATCACCGACGCCGATGCGTCAAAACCATTCTTCGCGGTGATCAGCTATCCCGATCCGCACGGCCCGAATACGGTTCGCCCACCGTACGATCATCGCTTTGATCAGCTGCGGTTCGCTGCACCAAGAACTTACGAAACCGGCATCCCTGCACCCGCTTGGCTCGGCAGCACCAAGAAGCACCCGGTGTTTCGCGGCGAAGACATGTCACGGTACTTTGGCATGGTCCAATGCATCGATGACAACATCGGTCGACTGCTGGGTCAAATGGAGGATGCCGGTCGGCTGGACAATACCCTGGTCATCATGACCAGCGATCACGGCGACCTTTGCTACGAACATGATCGGCAAAACAAAGGGAACCCTTACGAAGGATCAGCTCGCGTGCCGATGATCCTGCGTCAACCCGACCGGATCGCGGCGAAACAAGTTTACCGACAACCGGTCGGAACGGTCGATCTGACCCCGACCGTGATGGGATTGTTGAATTTGCCGGCAGACCCTGACGACCAAGGACGAGATCTATCGGCGGTTTTAGCCGATGTCTCGACATCGCCAAAGGAGCCGCAAAACCCTCCCGTGACTTTTTTGCGTAACGCTGGCCGGGACGCGCGTTGGGTCGCCACCGTCGACGCTCGCTACAAGTTGATTCTGTCGGTCCGTGATGACCCGTGGCTCTTTGACGCCCAGCAAGATCCTGACGAACTGCTGAATTTCTACGGACGTCCAGGCACAGCGGGTGTGGCCGAACGTTTGGGAAAGGCGCTACGCGATTACGGGATTGAAAACAAAGACCCTCACCTCAACCATCCCAAGATCGCCGCCTCGCTCGCTCGCGTGTTGGGGCAGCCCGTTTCAGGCCTTGCACCAATGTATCAGTCTCACTGGGCAGGATCGCGCCGTTGGATCGGCCCCGATTGGTGGGCCAATCCCATGACCGATTGGTCGATGCGCGATGGAACTGTTATCGCCGCCGCCGCGGCCGATCGGACGCTTTGTTTGTTGCCGGCTGAACTGAGTGATCGTGGCGATTTGCTAAAGATGAGTGTGGAGGTGGAGGCGATAGGCAAGGACGATGGAGGAAAAGCGAACCGAGCAGTCGGATTTCGCCTGGGACGTCGTGGCGGGATCGACGACTACCGACATGCGCTCGTGCACGCCACCGATTGGATCGATGCCAAGATCCGCGAAGACGGTCGGCTGGTGTTGGACGGTTCCCTGTCAGAGCAAAGCCTGCCGCAAAAAAACGGCCCAGTAAGACTGCAGCTTGCCGGTGCACGAGAGGGTGATGAGATCCAACTTACCTTCACAGCAACTCAGAATTCTCAGCAGATCAGCATCGCCGGCTCGGTCCCCGCGAAGAATCTCAGCGGCGGCGTGTCACTTCTGTCGGATGGCCCTTCGTCGCCAGGTGGTGCGGACATGAAGCAGCATTTCGCGTTTCGTGATTTTCAGATTTCAGGCGACCTCGTCCAGCAACATGACGATCGATCCTTCGGACCGATCCTCTGGTCACAGTACACACTCAGCGAAAACCGATTGCGTTTGCAGGCGCAACTCGCTCCGCTGGGCCCCCGTCCGAAACACAAGGCCGAACTGTGGATCGCGGATGCCGAGGACGATCCCCAGTGGACAAAGATCGCGACCGCACCGATGGCGAAACTGAGTCGGACGGTCACCTTCACCGTCGACAATTGGGATGCCGCTGCAAACAAGCTTTACCAGGTTCGTTTTGGTTGGCAAAACAAGCTACATGTTTGGCAGGGACAGGTCCGTCGCGAACCAACAGCCGACGCACCACTCAAGCTTGGCTGCTTCTCTTGCGACAATGGCTACCTGTTTCCCATTCCCGCGATGGTTTCGCAAGTTCGCCGACAGAATCCCGACATGCTCTATTTTGCCGGCGATCAAATCTATGAGAGCTACGGCGGATTTGGAGTCGCCCGCGATGCGGAAACGCCTCTGGCAATGCTCGATTTCCTACGCAAATACTACCAGTTCGGCTGGACGTGGCGCGACTTGATGCGTGATCGCCCCAGCGTCATTCTGCCCGATGATCACGATGTGTTTCAGGGCAATCTGTGGGGCCATGGCGGACGCAAACTTCCCGTATCCGGTCAGAAAAACGATTGGACGTTGGGCGGGTACCTGATGCCTGGCGACTGGGTCAGCGCCGTGGAGAAAACCCATGTCGGCCACTTGCCCGATCCAGCGGTCGATGTGGAATTGCCGATTGGGATCAAGCCTTACTTCACGTCGATGATCTATGGCGGTATTGGTTTCGCGATTCTGGAGGATCGAAAATTCAAGACAGGTCCGAAGTCGATTCCCGAAGCCGAACGTCCAGATAGCGAAGAAGCCGATCTGCTGGGCAATCAGCAAGAAACGTTCCTCCGAAAGTGGGCCTCGGACTGGAGCGGACATCAAATGAAGTGCGCGCTATCGCAAACCATTTTTTGCCGAGCGGCCACGCATACAGGAAAGGCGCTGAAGAGAAGCCGCAGCTTCTTTGACAGCGGCGCCTGGCCCAAGTCGGCCCGAAATCGAACCGTACGTATCCTCGCCGATTGCAATGCACTGGCCATTCATGGCGACCAGCATCTGGGGATTCTGTTGCGACATGGCATCGATGAATTTGACGACGCCGGGTTCGCGTTCATGGTTCCTGGCACAGCCAACGGATTCCCCCGCGCCTGGTGGCCGGGAGTGAACCAGGGCGTGCCAAAACCGGGCCAAGATTTTACGGGCAGATTCCACGATGACGCAGGAAACCCGATTCATGTTCTGGCCGTCGGCAATCCCGAACCGGGCAGCAACAAACTACCCAAAACGGTCGACCCCACGGAAATCGGCCGACGAAAGGGAAGCGGTTACGGCATGGTCGAATTCAACAAGAGCGAAGGAACCGCCAAGATCTCGCTCTATCGACTGGGCAATGAAAACGAAATGTTCACCGGATTTCCCCAGACAATCCAAGTGGGAGGTCACGACCGGGTTGTAGAAAGGTGATGCCGTAATCGAGACGTGGTTCACCGAACGCTCCTATCAAGCTGTCCCGCAAGGACTTGAACCTTGAACGCCGGAGCCAGAATCCGGTGTGTTGCCAATTACACCACGGGACAGGAAGGAGATGGACTTTCTCTTGAGGAGACGGTCTGTGAAAAGTAGGTACGCTGCCGCGGTCCGTCAAGAGAGGCGTTGCTCGCCCGATCTGCTCTTTCGCCTCCGTCATGACCACCGAATCACGACAATCGGCCCATTTTGACGCGCCATTTTTGCCCTCCTCTGTCGATCTTCGTTGTTGCCCCACCAGGCTCGACATACAATTGGAACTTCCGTTTCGTAGCGTTTTTTGGTGCTCTGATGGCGTTTTTGTCAACGAATTCAAATGGTGAGGATGGGGCCAGCCGGTTCGATCTGGCGGCGGGCGAAACGTCCATCGGCCGGCACCCTGAGTGTGGGATCGTGGTCGACGCTGGAGCAGTCAGCAGGTACCACGCCAAGATCGTTCACCGCGACAATAAATTCCTGGTCGAAGATTCCGGAAGTCGCAACGGGACGTTTCTGAACGGTCAGTTGCTGTCCAAGCCGGAGGTGCTTCGCGAGGGAGATCGGATTCGGATCAGCGAAATCGAGTTCGTTTTTCACGGTGGCGAAGTTCCGGAGTTTGCCCAGGGCAGCTCGCTGACCTTCGATGGTGCCAATTTTGGCATCATGATGGTCGACGATCAGGATACGGAGCATCTGAGCAGCAGTGCGAAGGTGGAATTCCGTAGCTCCTCCGACGGGCTGAAGATGATCGCCACGCCCGAGGCGAAATTGGAAGCGTTGATGCGAATCAACCGGAACCTTTCCAATGCCCTGGCCGTCGACGAAGTGCTGCCCAAGGTGCTGACCAGCCTGTTCGATATCTTTCCGGCTGCCGACCGCGGCTTTGTGGTGATGGTCGATGGCGAGGAAAACATCATTCCACGTTGGGTCAAAACTCGTACCGCGCAAGACGAGACCGAAACGGTTCGGATCAGCCGCACGATCATCCGTGAAGTGATGTCCAGCGGCGAGGCGATTTTGTCGCTGGATGCTTCCGAAGACAGCCGTTTTGACAGCAGTCAGTCGATCGCCGATTTTTCGATCCGATCGATGATTTGCGCGCCGCTGACTGACGGAGACGGGAACACCTTTGGGGCGTTGCAGATCGATTCGACGCAGGGCCGAGGCCAATTTCGCGATGAGGATACCGATCTGCTGGCAGGGGTCGCGGCGCAGGCGGGAATCGTGATCAACAACGCTCGCATGCACGAACAAGCGTTGCAACAAAAAGAAGTCGAACAGGATCTGAAACTGGCCACCGAGGTCCAGCAGGCGTTCTTGCCGCAACAACAACCTGAGGCACCCGGATTTCGCGTCTCCAGTTACTATCAGGCGGCCAACCATATCGGAGGCGACTATTTTGATTACATCCACCTGGCCGACGGCCGGGTGGGGGTGGTCGTCGCCGACGTGGTGGGACACGGGGTCGCCGCCGCAATGTTCATGGCGAAGCTGTCGGCCGAAACAAGGTTTTGCCTGGCCAGTGAGCCAAACGTTGCCAAGGCGATCGAACGGCTGAATGATCGAATGAGCCTGCTGCAGGTGGAACGGTTCATTACCTTTCTGCTGTTGGTCATTGATCCGACCAGCGAAATCGCCACGATCGTCAATGCTGGCCACATGGCGCCGGTGCTGCGAACCGTGGACGGCAAGATCTCCGAACCGGGCGAGGAGGAATCGGGGCTGCCGATCGCGATTCAAGATGGAATGGATTACGAAGCGGTCGAAATCAAGCTGGACGTCGGCGACATCGCGGTGATGTACACCGATGGGGTGAATGAGGCCATGGACGCTGGCGATCAGGAATTCGGAATGGAACGTGTCCGCAAGCTGACCGCCGAAGGAGGCGACGCCGATGCCATCAAGGACCGAATTGTCCAAGCAGTGCAGAATCACGTCGGCGCCGCACCGCCGTTTGATGACATGTGCCTGGTGGTGATCGAGCGGGTGACCAGCGCGGCAGTGACCCGCCAAGCCGTGATCGATACCGTTGATGACGGTGTGATCGAACAGGTCCTTCAGCAGGGTGATCGCCAAAACTGATGGCCGAAACCGTTCGCTACGTCGTTCGCTTCACCGGACATGTGCAAGGTGTCGGCTTTCGCGCCACCAGCTACGCGGTCGCCCAAGATTTGGATGTCCACGGTTTCGTTCGCAACGAACCGGATGCCAGTGTCAAAATGGACGTCGAAGGAACCCAGCGGACTTTGAAGGAACTGGTAGCCCGAATCGAGGCTGCCATGATCGGCCGAATCGACGCGACCCAAATCGACGAAAGACCGCCGCTGGGACGCGGTGACGGTTTTCGTATCCAGTATTGAATCGTCCGCCGGTCGAACGAACACGCAAGACCCGCGGCAAGCTCGGCCCACATCACCTGCCGACATCGCTACATTGGCTGCCAATGCGCTTCCAACGGCTTGAACCATTCACTTTCCCGTCATCAGTTTTGCGGTTCGGATAAAACATCATGTCGATCACTCGTCTGCTTATTGTTGGTTGTCTATTTCCTGTCGTCTTGGCGGAAGCTTTTGCGGCGTCCGAATCCGCCAAGCGTCCTCATATCGTGTTGGTGATGGCCGACGATCAAGGTTGGGCTCAAACCGGCTACTACAATCACCCGATCTTGAAAACGCCCAACTTGGATGCGATGGCGGCAGCCGGTCTGCGGATGGACCGATTTTACGCCGGAGCTCCAGTTTGCTCGCCGACGCGCGCCAGTGTTCTGACCGGTCGCGCCAACGATCGCACCGGAGTGGAAAGTCACGGTTACGGATTGCGCCGTCAGGAGATCACCGTAGCCCAGATCTTGAAAAAAGCTGGTTATGCCACGGGCCACTTTGGCAAATGGCATCTCAATGCGATGCGAGGTCCCGGCGTCCCGATCCTGGCGTCGGACGACCACAATCCGGGCGAATTCGGATTCGACGATTGGCTGAGCGTGACCAACTTCTTTGACCGCGATCCGATCATGAGCCGGCGAGGGAAGTTTGAAGAGTTCACTGGTGATTCGTCCGAAATCATTGTGGATCAGTCGCTCGACTTCATCGCCCGACAACATCGCTCCCAAACTCCCTCGTTGACGGTGATTTGGTACGGCACGCCGCACAACCCGTTCAAGGCAGCCGAAGCAGACATGGCGCCGTTTGAACAACTGGATGAACAATCCAAACACCACTACGGAGAACTCGTGGCGATGGACCGCAGCATCGGCACGTTACGATCGGGACTACGAGAACTTGGGATTGCCGACAACACATTGATATGGTTTTGCAGCGACAACGGTGGACTTCCCAAGATTTCTCCTTCCACCGTCGGCCCATTGCGGGGCAACAAGGGAACGGTTTACGAAGGCGGTCTGCGCGTGCCAGGAATCATTGAATGGCCGCAAACGATCCAGCCTCGTGTTACCCAATACCCGGCTAGCGTGTTGGATATCGTTCCAACGTTGTTGGATATCATCGGTGTCGACTATCCGGAGCGGCGGCCGCTGGACGGAATCAGCCTAAAGCCACTTTTCACCGAAGAACTCACGCGACGCCAATCGCCAATTCCCTTTCGTCACATCGGCCGCGCCGCACTCATCGACAACCGCTGGAAGCTGTTGACGACGAAACCTGGTACCGACAAATTCGAACTGTATGACCTGGAGGTTGATCCTGGCGAATCGAACAACCTTTACGACAGTCGTCCCGATATCGGCCAAAAATTGCGAAAGCAACTTCTCAGCTGGAGCGAATCGGTGGACCGGAGTTTTGCCGGCAAGGATTACCCAGAAGGCAAGGTGAACGCAGATGAACCGGAACCCCGTTTCTGGACAGAAGTGGACCGCTACAAACCTTACTTTGACGACTGGAAGGATCGTTGGGAGTACAAATCGCGGTTGTCCCCATCAAAACGAAAACGCAACTGAGCTTGTACATTTTTTCACAAATGGTTGTGCGTTTTTTCACAAGCGATAACGGTCAAAAAATTTGACTTCAAAACAAGTGATGCTTACGTTGAGAACGCAGTGAGAAGGAGATCACTTCTCTTCCATGTCAAAGCGGTTTGTTGCAGGCAGGCTTTGACGCCATCATCACTTTGTTCATCACGGACCCACGCTATGCCAACGATGCAAACCGCTCAGGACTTCATGAGGCGCAAACTGATCACGCTGGAACCGGAGACATCGGTTCTGGACGGCGTGACACGTCTGCTCAAGAGTAACATTTCGGGCGCGCCGGTGGTCGATTCCGACGGCAAGTACCTTGGCGTGTTTTCGGAAAAGTGCAGCATGAACGCGCTGACCGAAACCGTAGAACTGGCCAGCGAAGCGGGCATGCACGTGGTACGTGCTCGCGAGATCATGACCAGCCAACTGACCACATTGACGTCCGAGGTCGATGTGTTCGAGGCGGTCGATGATATTCTGGGCAAACGCATCTCGGGCGCCCCGGTGGTCGACCCTGACGGACGGTTCCTGGGAATCTTTTCAGAAAAGACGGCGATGCGGGTGCTGCTGGCCGCTGCTTACGATCAGTTCCCCGGTTCCAATGTCGGTACCTACATGAACACCGATCGCAATCGTGTGATCGGCGAAGACACAAACTTGTTGGACATTGCCCACAAGTTTCAAGAAACACCCTATCGCCGATTGCCGATTTTGCGAAACGAATCGTTGGCTGGTCAGATCAGCCGCCGCGATGTGTTACGAGCAGAGCATCGGATTGCCAAAGATGTCGCCCAGAAACTGGAAGACGGCAGCGCCGACGACCGCTTGAAAGGGGCTTCGGCGGCCGCAGCGGTCGAAAGTTTCATGGACCAGGATGCCAGAACGATCGCGCCGGGCGAAGACATTCTCAGTGTGGCCCAGGTGTTTCTTAGCACTCCCTATCGCCGCTTGCCGGTGATCGAGAGAGGAAAACTTATCGGACAAGTGAGCCGGCGTGACCTGCTGGAAGCGGCCGCGGCGCTGCTGCGTCCCAAGACGGAAAAGCATCACGCCGAAACGCTGTACTTGAGCCCGCTCTCGGAATCGTTGCCGCCATCGATTGGCTGAACGACGATCGGCGGTTTTTGTTGGCCCGAATTCCGACATCGCTGACTTGGGACAAGCTTGGGACAAGTCAGCCTACAAGGATCATTGATTCGCTGAGATCCAGGCGGAACAATCTGCTTCCGCCTCTCCGATCAATTCGAATTCGACCACGTTGACGAACATGTGACCGATGTCGGGATTGAAGTTGTCGATCACGCAACTGAACTTGGCAAACGGCGGCACTTCCAACGGCCGCTGACCGCCGATGATGGTCAGCGTGGTGTGATCATTCAATTGGATTTCGGCCATCGATTCGTAATTGCTGGCTGTTCCGCAGAGTTCAAACTTTTGACCCTTGGCCTTCTTTCTCCCCGCCGGTGTCTCGATCTGTTGTAGGAACTGCTCGGTCGTTATTGTCTGCGGTGTTTTCAATTCGTGAACCACCGAAGTCACTGTTGGTTTGATCTTGGGCCAAAGAAGGAGCCCTAAGATCACAGCCACCATGACGACCGTCGCCGCCAGGACGGACCTGAAGTACGGTATCGAGGGAACGAGTTGGTAGCCGGCTGAGTTTTCGAGTTTACGCAGCGAAGCTTGATCCATCGTGCTACGGATCTGCCATCCAGCAGACAACTTTGCTTGGTCGGTGGGAGGATCGAGGTCGAGCCGCTTGAGCTGCGAGATCAATAACTTGAGTTGTTCTTCGGAACCTTCGTAGCTGTGTATCCCCTGATAGTCTTCTAAGAAGCGATCATTGTCATTTTGGATTGGATCATAGAATAACGGTAGGCAAGGTCGGTCGTTGGCCGAAACGAAGTTGGCCTCCAAAGCACACCAAGACGATTCCGACCAATCCTCGGTGTAGACGACGATCAAGCAGGCGCAATCCTGCAACTTGCTCATCAATTGCCGGCGCCATTTCATTCCTTGGATCAGTCCCGATTCAGGATCAAAATCCAGGAAAATGCGGTTTTTCGGGAATCCTTTTTTCACAAGATAGTCATAGACGACTTGTGCCTTGTCATTGTCGGTCGAACGATGACTGATGAAGATTGTGCTCGTGCCCATCGCTTGTTACCCCATCTTCCGATTCGTAATCCCGGCGGGGGCCTGGCCTACGAATGATCTGTTGACCCATTCACACCAAGCAAGCGAGTGCCGCAAGATTGGATTGAAATGCCTAGCAAGTTTATACTGCTATCCAGCTTTCCGTTCCACATTCGTGATCGGTAACGTCGTTCGGGTTGCCAAGCGAGGTAAATCAGCATGCGATTCATGACACTCCAGTTGCTCATCGTCCTTTCGACAGCAAGCGTTGGGTTTGGTGGCGACTCCGACAAACGGAAAGTTCTGTTCGTGGGCAAGCAGCCGGATCATCCTTACGGGACGCACATGTACATGCACACGTGCGAAATGCTTGCCAAATGCTTGAAGCGAACGGCCAATGTGGAATCGGTTGTTTCGACCGGTTGGCCTGACGATCCGGAGACCTTGAAAGGAGTCGATACGATCGTTGTTTACACCAGTCCCGGCGCGGAGTTTCTGCTGGATGCACCGTCGCGAGACCAAGTGAACCAGATGATGAACAACGGAGTCGGCCTGGTGACGATCCACTGGGCGTCGTCGGTCCATCAGAAAAACTTTCAGCGGCTTGGCCCGACCTGGCTGGGCTACCTGGGGGGCACTTGGATCAGCAACGTTGGACTGCATACCGGCAAATCGCCGCTGAAACAGTTACAACCGGCACACCCGATCTGTCGTGGTTGGGAAGAGTATGAATTGCACGACGAGTACTACTTGAACCCGACGATCACCGTTGCCACACCACTGCTGCAGGTCACAGCCGCCGACAAGCCAGTTGTGGTCGGGTGGGCTCATGAACGAGGAGACGGCGGCCGCGCGTTCGCCACGACTCTGGGGCATTTCTATCGCAACTTCCAGCGGGAGCCGTTTCGGAAAATGGTCGTCAATGCGATTCTGTGGTCAGCAAAAGCGGAGGTACCGGCAGAGGGAGCCGATGTCGCACTTTCCGAAGCCGAGCTCGCTTTGCCTGAAAAACCCAACTGATATCGGCAGGGTCGAACCCTCTCCGGACCTGAGAGCCCGACTCGCCCGACTCTCTGAGGAGGGAGGTTGGTAGCGAAAGTCGCCAAGATGGCGCCAAGACTTTCGGTGAATCTCGCTACTCGAAGAGCCCAGCGGATTGTTTGTGCATTGGTTGGCCCTTCGTCAGTCGGACCTCCTTCTTACGCACCGAAGGTGCAGTCGTTTGCTTAGCCCAGGGCGAGGTTTTGCGAGTCCTACGAGCAATACCGCTGCCCTGGGGCCACGTGCGCCGAGCAACTCGGTCCCCGCTCCCAGCGAGCATGGCGGCAAAGCCGCCATGCTCGCTGGGAGCGGGGAGATGAAAAACGATCGCGGACCCAGGGCAGCGCAGGCGTTCGTAAAACTCACGTTGCCTCGCCCTGGGCTATGCAAATTGCTGGGCCTTTGGCCCAAAGAACGAGCCCAGATTGCTTCCCTTATTCCCGTGTTTGGACAGCTCCCGATTAGCGTGCCAGTACCCCTGTACGGCCGCCGAGCGAATATTACATTGATGACAGCTTGTCGTTATAGTAGGGGTAGAAGCTCCCTCTGGATTTTCGTTCGTGCTCCGCTTGCCGCCGCAGTTCAGCATGGTACCGACGTGCCGCCTGAATCGGAATGACGGCGCTACTTGGCAGCGCGAGCAGGGGTTCCGCAGATTGGATAAGCGCCCGCAATCATGAGTTCGATCACAGACTTGGTCAGCCGAAGCTGCAACGGAAATGCGGGTGAGACCGACCGCTTGTTCACGTTGATGTACGAAGACCTCTGCCGGCTGGCGGGTCGTTTTTTGCAAAACGAACCGATGCGTCATCGGCTCAGCTCTTCCTCACTGGTCCATCAAGCCTACATGCGGATGGTCGATCAGTCGCGAATCAACTGGCAGGGAAAGACCCATTTCTTTGCGATCGGCGCGACGGTGATGCGTCGAATTCTGGTCGATCACGCTCGCAAAGTTCGCTCGCTGAAGCGCGGCGGCGGATGGGATCGTCGCCAGCTGACCGATGAAGTCACTTTTCAGCTCAGCCGCGACAGTGACGTGGTTGCTCTGGACGATTTGCTGAAGACACTGGCAGAGTTGAATCCTCGACAAGCCAAGATTGTCGAATTGCGATTCTTTGGCGGCATGACGATGCGAGAGATCGCCACCGAAATGAATTTCGGATTGCGCACCGTCGAAAAAGAATGGGCGATGGCCCGGGCCTGGATGCGTCGTGAACTTCGCAGCGGTGAAGCGGCAGAAGACGTTCAAGACGACGCGGACAGTTCGATCGAATCTCCTCCCAAGTCCGGTGGTTCCGAGGGTCCATGAATGGACGCAGCGCACTACGCTCGCGTACGTGAGTTGTTTTTGGCGGCCGAAGAGTTGCCGCCAAATCAACAGCAGGCCTTTTTGAAAGAGCAAACCGGTGACGACACCGAGCTGTTGGCCGACGTCCTGTCGTTGCTGGCCGAACACGATCCCGAGTCGGCGCGGCTTGAAGGAGAAAACGCCGTTCCGGTTCAACCCCCGCCTGCGGTGCAGCAGTCGCTGCAACGAGGACACCTGGCCTCGCCCAAAGACACGACCGATCAAACCACGCAGCGCGGCGAAGGATCGTCCGCCATCGCGACTCAGCAAAGCAAACGGCGATCTTCGGAGATCACCGAACATGGTGCCGAACGAACCCACGCCTCGCCGCGTCACGGCGACACGCCTGCGCCCAGGCGTTCCCCCAGTTCGCTATTGTGGGCGCAACGCACTCGGCAAAGTCGCCGCACGACGTCGCGCTGGTTGTGGCTGGCGGCGCTGCTGCCGACCGCGTTGGTCGGTTGGTGGACATTTCGCCAAGTGCAGTCGACGATGAAGGAATCGGTGCGCAATGAACTGATCGGAGTTGCCGATGCCGTTTCGCTGGCGACCGACCGCTTCGTCGAAGACAAGATCCAGCTGGTCCAATCGTGGTCGCGGCAATCGGACATCCATCGCGCCATCATCGAACTGGTTGCCCTTGCCAAACAGGATCCACCGATCGAACAGCTTCGCGCTGCGGAGCAGGCTGAAACGATCCGCCAGACGCTTCGGAATTTATCCAATTCGGATGACATCAAGTTCGTCGTGTGGAACGATTCTTACATGACCATCGCCAGTTGGCTGGAAGACGGTGCCGACGTGGGCACCCCCGTCCATCACACCCGCGCCGCCAATCTGGCTCAAGTGATGCGCGGCGACAACGTTTTATTTGGGCCACAGCGGCTGCAGGAGGAGACAGAAGGATACCAGCCGGAGACCGAGCAGCCGGTGATGGCCATCATTGTTCCCATCCGAGAAAAGCCGCAGGGAAAGGTGATCGCCGCGATGCTGGTCCGCGGATTCGAGATGTACGACGAATTCAATCGAATGTTTGTGGAGGTGGCGCTGGCTGGCGGATTGGACGCTTACGCGGTCAACGACCGGGGCGTGATGCTTTCGGAAAGCCGGCATGCGAAGGTGTTGGCGGACCAGGGCGCGCTGGACGTTGGTCCCAGCGACATCGCGGCCCTGCTTCGTGTCGCCGACCCCGGCATCCGTCTGACTCCCGCCAACGTTGCCAGCGTGGAACGGGCAATTTGTCCGCTCACGTTCAGCGTGGCCGGCGCGTCGACGGGCAAATCAAAAGTTCGCATCGAACCCTACAACAACTATGCCGGTCAGCCGGTTGTCGGCGCGTGGCGTTGGAACCCGCAACGCAAACTTGGGGTGGTGATCGAACGGGACGCGTCGATCGCATTCGCACCGACCCGGATCGTGCGTTTCAGCTTCTTGTTGTTGGGCAGCCTTCTTTTTCTAACCGCTTTCGCCGCGGCGGCGCTGATCGCGCGACGATCCGCACTGGCTCACGCGGCAATCCACCCGCTTAGCCGATACGAACTGGTCGCCGAACTGGGCAGCGGTGGAATGGGCGTAGTCTATCGCGCCCGGCACCGGCAGCTCGGACGCGATGCCGCTTTGAAGCTGTTGCGGGGCGATCGTCAAAACAAAGAAGACCGATTGCGATTTGATCGCGAGGCTCGTCTGGCCGCCTCTTTGAGCAGTCCGCACAGCGTCATGATCTATGACTACGGCCGCTCGGAAGAGGGCGAAGCATTCTGTGTGATGGAATTCCTCCGTGGCTTGACACTCAATGAAGTCGTCAGTCGAGGAGGATATCAGCCGCTGGGCCGCGTGCTGTTCATCATCAGCCAGATCTGCGATGCACTCAGCGAAGCGCATGGCTTGAATTTGCTGCATCGCGATATCAAGCCGCAGAATGTGATGCTTTCACTGGATGCTTCGGTCGGCGATTGGGCGGTGGTTTTCGACTATGGACTTGCCAAGCCGCTGCAGCCCGATATCAACGTCTACCAGACATCCGAAACGGTCTGGGCGGGAACTCCGATGTACATGGCTCCGGAACGTTTTCGTGCGCCTTCCAAGATGGATCCCCGTTCCGATATCTATTCCGTCGGATGCGTTGCCTACTACTTGTTGGCAGGGCGTCCGCCCTTCATTGAATGTGATCCGGAATCGTTGTTCGCGTTGATCATCACCCAGCAACCGATCAGCATCTCGATTCATCGCGAGAGTCAAGTGCCCGACGATATCAATGCCCTGGTCATGCGTTGCATGGAAAAAAACCCCGACGATCGATTTGAATCGATCGACCAACTGCTTCACGAAATCAATCGTTTGCGAGTCGACCATCCGTGGACGGTGGAGGAAGCCCGCGATTGGTGGAACCGCTACGGCAACGAGGAACGAGCCGAAGCGGCTGCGGCAACGGCGTAGCGAAACTCGCCAAGAGTTTCGGCCGGCACGGCATGGTAGCGCGGCGGTCCCCGCCGTCATTCACGACCGAGACGGTCGTGCTACATCGAATCACTCGCTTCGTTCCAACATCGCCCACAGCCGCGGATCGAGCAGTGATTCGGCGATCAGAAACACGCCGTCGAAATTCTGGTTCCGCGTATGTTCACTGGGGACGGCAACCACGATGGCTCCCGCGGCCGTGGCTGAGACGCATCCGTTTTCGCTATCCTCCAATACCAGCATTTCCTGCGGCGGAATCGATAACCGGGCGGCCGCGGTCAAGTACATCTCCGGATCGGGTTTGCCACGACGGACGTCGTCGCCAGTCAGCATGAATGTCAGCGAGTCGCGCCAGTCGATGTCAGAAAAGATCATGTCGACAAACTTCCTGCGGCTGCTGGTCGCCAGGCCGAACGGAATTCCGCTTTGCAGCAAAACCTCGATCCACCGCCGCAGCCCCCGCATCGGTCGAAGGTTTCGGAGCAACAACGATTGGTACAGTTCGTCGGATTCGTCCAACAGTTGCTGAGGCGAATCGTCAAGCCGATGAAAATCGACCATTTCTCCCATCGCCTCGATCGCCACTCGCCCCATCATTCGCTGTTGCAACTCGGCGGAAAACCGATGGCCGCGGCGCTGGAGTATCGTGTCGCCTACCTGCCAGTACAATCGTTCGGTATCAAATAGCAATCCATCCATATCCAACGCGACGCCGCGAATCGAGCGGGGCGGTCTGAAGCACGACGGTGCGGAGTCATTTGTGTCGGATTCACTCATCAGTCGGTACTTCACCAGTTGGTCGGTGGATGGTCGTGGCCCCATCACTCGGTCGATAGGCAACAGTGCCACATCCGGTTTCATTCGCGACGACGCGCCGCATTGGTCGATCGAATCGTTCATCCCGGTTCACACCGACGTGTTGATCGACTACCTGTTGGGGCGGTCGGACGCATCGGAGCAACAGGCGACGATCTTTCGTCAGCAGGTTGCGAAGATCGAGACCATTTTGCGCCAGCGGAACGGAGTGTTCCATGGCAGGTTTGCCCGAGCCTATTGGCCGGTAGATCCTGACAACGACAGCTACATGCCGGGCGAAGTCGAAGCGATCGAGAAAAACGCCGCGGCCGACGTCGGCAATGGCGACACGGAGAAACCGGAACAGCAAGATCGAAAGCCACCACCCGATCTGACCGAGCTGCTGGAATTGTGCGAAGAAGTTCTTGCCGAAGCCGGTTATCGAAAGCTCAGCCGCGAGGACATCGAACAATGTGTCGGAGTGGCCAGCCAGTGGGGCGTGCCGCTGCACGTCGATTTCGATCTGTTCGATCAATTGCTGGTCTTTGCCCGCGGTGACATCGTCGGCACGCGTTTGCGGCGAAGGTTGCGACGGCTCTATCGCCCCGAAGCGGTCAACGTGCCAATCTATCAGCGGATGTTCGTGCTGTTTCAGCTCAAAAGCGACGTGGTTTCTCAGGAAGAGCTACTGGCGTCGTCGCTGCATCTGCGGATGTTCAAGAACATTCCCAAGCAAGACATCGATATGCTGTTGCCCGGCACGACGGTCCGCATCACGAAAATCGACCGGGCCAAAATCATCGTGCCAAGCCTGGGCGGAATCTTGATGTCGGTCCGAAAGATCGCTCAATTCATGCTGATTTTCGCCGCGCTGACGCTCTATTCCACCGCCGTGCTGGCCGGACTGATTCTGGCCACGATCGGTTACGTGGTCAAAAGCGTGTTGAGCTACTTTCAGACCAAAAACCGTTACCTGCTGAACCTGACCCGCAATCTTTATTTTCAGAAACTCGATACCAACGCCGGGGCGGCCTTTCGAGTGATTCAACAAGCGCATCGGCAGGCGTGCAACGAAGCAGTCCTTGCCTACTTTGCGATCCTGACCGCCGACCAGCCGATCAGCACTCGCCGGTTGCGACGACGATGCGAACGAATCGTGCGCGAAGGAATCGGGGTGGAGGTCGATCTTCGAGTCGACCTTGCCCTGCAGCGGCTCACAGAAATGGAGCTGGTTCGGCAAGAAGGTGATCGCTGGATGGCGGTGTAGACCAGCCCCTGGACCTTGCGCGGCGCACTGGCGAGGTGCGCCGCGCGGCCCTGGCTTCGTTGGTGAAGCGGCTCCGCCGTCAAGCTGTCGGGCCTGGCCGGCTACTGCAATTCTTCGTCGATCACTTCCTTGATCGCACGCGTTCCCAGTGCTCCCCACAATCCATAGGGGCTTTCATATCCAGGAGCCCTGGTACCGGTACCGTTCCAGATGATATTGCCGTGAGCCGAATTACCCGCTTCGATCGAATCGGTGATGAAGATCACCGCACCGTCTCCCATCAGGATATGCGCACCGCCGGTGTGCCGGCTGCTGGGTCCGTAGATACCGATCGTGAAGGTGTTGTTACCGTTACTGCAAATCTCGCGATTGGGCGGCAAGATCGTGGTGATTCCGGTGTTGACACACATTCCGTTCATCCACTTGTAACCGCGCTGAACTTCCACGTTGTTCGATGCAAAGTCGGCGGTTGGCAACCAGAATGTTGGCCGGTTGGGATCTTTTTCGACACCGCACAAGGTCGGGTCGTGCAAGATTCCACGCGCCTCGACCACACGGGTGGTGATGTGATTGTCACCCAGGTCGGTATTCAGTTCGCCACCCATGACCGTGTTGGCAAGGCCGTCCAGAGTGTCGCGGAACTTCATTTCCTCTCGAGGCACAAACATTCCGCGACAGGTGGAACGCATGCGAGTGAACCGAACGCGAGCGACCATTCCGGTCTGATTCCGGCCGCCATTGTTTTGAAACTGAATGGAATCGCCCATGTTGACGCCATAATTGATTCGACCTTGAGCGGGCAGCCCCTGGCCGGGATCACTTGGACATCGGTAAGTGGGGATGTTGGTCAGCCACGGGTCGTATTGAAAATTGCCATGATTCGCCAGGCTCATCGCCACTTGCGGGCCCATCGGACTGAAAAACAAGCCGACCGCCGAAGCGGGTTCCTTGACCGCGTAGGGGAAACTGATCTGCTCCCACAATCCCTGTTGTTCGACAAAGGGAAGCAGCGGCACAAACGCGCTGAGGTTATGAAAATTATTTCCGCCGAACGGCGCCCCAGGCGGAACGGGCGTACGTGCTTGCAGATTGGTGCCGAAGCGGAATGTACCGCCCCGTTCGACCGGCAACGACTTGTAGGCGGAATGGTAGTTGTGCATTCCCAAGCCAATTTGCTTGAAATTGTTGCTGCAACTCATCCGCCGCGCCGCCTCACGCGCCGCCTGCACTGCTGGAAGCAGCAATCCGATCAACACGCCAATGATGGCGATCACAACCAGCAACTCCACTAATGTGAAGCCGCTTTTTCGTCTGGTACTCATCCGAAAAGCTCACTAACAAGAACAAAAAGAAAAAAGCCCGCGATCAAAATTTGTTCGCGGCCCACCATTCACTTACTCATTCCGATCCATCACCGACGTCACCATCTGGTTCCACTTCGTCCTCGCGCTCGGCGATTTCAGGATTCTCGTCCAAGAATTGTTGAATCGAGCCAGGCTCAGGCCCCGCCGGTTCTTTGTCGGCACAACCGACAGCCGGAATCACAAAGACGGAAAGGACGAACAAACCCAAAATGGGAAACAGTTTGGCTCGCATAGGACACTCAACAGCAATATGTTGTGACGTGATGAACATTAGATAAAGAATCTACGATACGCCTGAATTTACCTGTAAGCGGGTGCGCCGTCAAAATTTGTACGCCCAGCCAGGGGTGAAAAAGTCGCATCAGCATGGGGTAGCCGATGCGATGGTGGCTGTTGGTGAGCAATGAGGGAATTTGGGTAGGTTGTGGTTCGTCGCCCGGTTCTCCGAACCGGCTGCGTAACGATTTCGCCGACGGCTGAACGGGGGTATACGCAGCGATTTCGGAAAAATCGCCGACTGTCGGCCAGTTCTCCGCTCCTGGCTATGCCCACAAAGAGCAGGCTTCCTAGCCCGGATTATTCGTGTAGGCCGGACCAGAGGTCGCAAAACGATGCCGTAACTGCGCAAACCGGCTCGTACTTGCGCGCAGCGCGGAAGACGAAAAAACTTCCCGCAGGCGACCGAAGCTCCGGCACAGTAAGGGTTTGCTTGCTACGGCCTACGACAGTCGTGAATAATCCGGGCTAGGCAGTAGCGAAAGTCGCCAAGACTTTCGGCGGGCTCTCAATCCCACCGAAACTCTTGGCGAGTTTCGCTACCCTGAGAGCCACTGGTTCGACCGGCCTTGCGATACAGACCTGCAAGGCAGAAAATGCCTACGTTCTGCCAATACCCGCTCATTCCTTTGAAACATGGCTGTTGAAATCGACGCACTGTACGCCGGCGACCTACGAGTCGAAGCGGTTCACGGTCCCAGCGGAATCGAACTGTTTACCGATGCACCGGTCGACAATGGTGGACAGGGAAAATCTTTTTCGCCCACCGACCTGGTCGCAACCGCTTTGGGCACGTGCGTGTTGACGATCCTTGGCCTGGTCGCCCAACGGCATGGCGTGGATCTGAAGGGAACGAAAGTGCACGTCACCAAGGAGATGGTCACCGATCCGATCCGGCGAATCGGTCGGCTGCCGACGAAGGTGACCGTGCCGGCAGGTGCTGTCGATGACGCCGATATGCGAAAACGATTGGAGGCCGCCGCATTGAAGTGCCCAGTGCACCAAAGCCTCCATCCCGATATCGACGCCCCCATCGATTTCATCTACGGATGATTTGTAGGCCGGCTTGTCCCAAGTCGGCGATCCTGTATTTGCCGACTTGGGGACAAGCCGGCCTACCATGAGCGGCAAAGGCGCTCGCCTGCTGCAACTTCTTACAACATGCGGATGGAAAGGCCCGTTCCGACAAAGAAATCGTCGGAATCCCCGGTCAGCCCGACGCCGGCGCGAACGTCCCACTGCACATTCGATCCGAATAGCTTGGTGAATCCGCCGTTGAAATAGTGTTCGACCGGATCGACATCTGCACCGTCGGGGAAGAACCCATACCACTCGGCGTACGCTCCCACGGTATCGGTCAGCGAAACCCCGGCCGCAAACGATCTGGCCCACTGCGTGTATTGACTACCGGTGGTTTCGTCTATGGTGCGGTTGAATTGAGTACTGCCTCCGAGGCTGAGCCGATCGTTAACTTCCCAAGCATAGATCCAGTTCAAACCGGCAAGCACGGTATCGTTGGTCAGCGAGCTGCTTCCGCTGGGAACCGTCATCTGGGGAATCAAAGACATTTCCGGAAGCCACCCGCATTGCGGCGTCATCCCGATTTTCGCACCCAAGTAAAGATCCTCGCTGCCGGTACCACTGGTTACCGGAGTATCAAACGAATTGGCGGTGTACGCGATTCGCAGCTCAAGCCAATCACGAAAGATGCCGTGTCGAACGAGCAGTTCTGGGTAAGTGTGTTCGTTTGTTCGGCCCGGTCCGTCATTGTCGGTTGTATAGGTGTATCCAAATTCAAGCTGTGTGACGCCCAGTCCTACCGTACTGCTTGCCTCAGTAAAATCGGGACGGTCGGTGACCAGCGGTTCTGAAAAATTCAATCGAAAGTCGCTTGCCGATGAATTCGGCCAACCAAACAAGAACGCGCGACCGCTCATTCGGTCACATCCAAAACCGTCACAACCCTGATCACAAGCACCGGTGTCGCAAAAATCTGACTTCAGCCACTGCGCGTCACTCCGAGAGGGAGAAACCAACACAGCGACAACGGCAAGGGCTACCAACGGCAACCACCGGGAACGAGAGAGAAACATAACGAGCGCTTTCTGAGGGAGGAATTCAGCTACTGAAGCGTTTTCGATCCCCCGAACACGTTTTCGCGAATGATTTTGGCGTTTTTCGGTTTGAAACAGGCAGGTCGTTTTGCCGTACTGGATAGCCGATTCCGGATGGGAAGATTGTCCGCAAAAGTCACTCTTCAATGCGTTTGCGGATCATCGACGCGATGGTAGTGCTGATAACCGCGGTGCTTCCGATCACGGCTGCCGCGACCGCGTCTTTCGTCGAACGCATCTCAAACTCGCCGGTCGTCACGTAGGTGATCAAATACGGAAGCACGGCGCCAACGATCCCGGCAACGACCGGCGCCACCAGGTGCCAAACGTTCTGCAATAGCCAAAAGGTTGCGTAATAACCGATCACCAGCGCGACCGGAATCAGCAACACTGCCAGGTACATCGTGTTCAACCAGACAGCATAAGCTGAAGGATCGCTGGGGGGCCAAAAACGAACGGCCAACTGGCACGTTGCTAAAAATGCCAGCAGCAGAAACGTGTTCAACAACGAGCCGAAGGTGATGCGAAAGACGTAGTCGCGTATGTTTGACAGGTAACCTTTCTTCGCAACGATCTCAATCGGCTTGACCGTATCTCCCACGAAGGGCGCTACCTTGTCGTTGTATTCTTCTCTCACCTTTGCAGGAACTGCCGGGGCGATTCCCAACAGCGGAATTTCGATCAGCTGGTTGGACAGCGTGATGTAGAGGTAAATGGAGATCAAAAAACTCACCAACAACGCGGCTTGCACGACCCAGACCTGGTCGGTAATGCCCGACGCCATACGGGCGGAAAAATAGAGCAACAGCAGCTGCGACAGCTTGACCAAGGTTGCACCTAAAAACGCGGTTGCTTCCAGTTTCAGTGGCAGCAGCCGCGAAGCAAATTTGTCCGACTTCAGCGCATCCCTGTAGGTCATCGTTCCCGTGCTAAGCGTCAAAATATTGTCGTTCCAGAACGTCGCCCACTGTTCGTCAAAATCGATCGGAGTATCCGTGGGTGATTCACCGTAGTGGTGAATGCGATAGCTTTCCTTGAGCGTTGCTTCGTTGATGGCCGCATCCAGGTCATTGAACGTTGTTAGCTTTTCCGCGTCCTTTTCGTTGAACTTGTAGGTGATTGCTTGAGCGGTTCTCAGGAACGTAAAGAACGATTTTCGAGGCGGACCGCCCAGTTTTCCGAAGATCGGCGGTCCCAACACCATCTGGTTGATGATCGGAAGGCAGACCTGCATCAACATGCTCCACACCATGGTGATCACGATCAGCACCACGATGACAACGAAGTAACCCGTCCAACTTGAGATCTGCCGCCGTAGTTCGCCGGTCAAAACCAGAATCACACCCACGACCCACACGAAATCCCACACGACCAGCGCCAGCTTGTTGAGAAACAGCACACGGGTGGCGATGTCAACGATCTTCAGCAGCCGAGCCAAGACGGGAACGTCGGAGTAGATGCCGAGTTGTTCTGCGGTATCGTTCATCGAGAGAGTGCCCAAAAATTGCCTGGTTGGTCGTGGCAATATCGTAACTCGGCGCGATCGATGAAAAAAAGATGGGCGGTTCGGATCCGAGAACCGACGGGTGCAGGCTGCGTGAGATTTCGGAAAAATCGCCAACGATCCTCAGAGTTGGCAGCCTCCGCCGCAACATCTTGGTGCTCCGCAACTTTCGCCAGCCATCGGCAGTTGCGATGCCGACTTGACTGCCGGGGCCGCCGGAACGCTCAGCACCCGCGTCATCCCCTGCTGGCCGCAATCGGGGCAGGCAGAGGTCTCTTGACTGCGATGTTCGTCATCGCTGCGCACCAGGAACTCAGTCACCGCCTGGCACGATTTGCACTCGTATTCATAAAGTGGCATGATTCAATCTCGGTGGTTCCGCCAAAGACAATTTCGATGGTAACGATTATCGCATGCAAGCCAGGTTTTTCCAAGCGATGAGTTCAGCAATCCCCAAGATGCCACCACTAACACGTCAACAAGTGCGTAGCGTCGACCAAGCGGCGATCGAGCAGTACGGTATCGCCGGCGTGGTGCTGATGGAGAACGCGGGTCGCGGTGCAGCCGAGATCGTTGACCAGGTTGCCCCGCCGGGACCCATCGTCATTTTGTGCGGACGGGGAAACAATGCAGGCGATGGCTACGTGATCGCCCGGCACTTGCAGTTGATAGGGCGCACTGCTGTTCGGCTTGTTTCTCTGGTTCCGCTCGATTCCCTGGCTGGTGATGCGCTGGCCAACGCGCAAATCGCCCGAAAATCAAAACTGGATCTTCAGGTGGTGACCGACGCCGGGCAGCTTGATCAAGCCATGGAGTCACCGGCGACGATCGTCGAATGCTTGCTGGGAACTGGCGCAACAGGATCGCCGCGCGGCATGTTCGCCGACGCCGTGCGGAAAGCCAACGCGGCCGATGCACTGCGGATCGCGATTGATATTCCAGCCGGATTGGACTGTGACACGGGAGTCGCCAATGAACCGACGTTGCGGGCCGATCATACGATCAGTTTTGTGGCGGCAAAGATCGGTTTCGGCCAGCATGACGCCGGTCATTTTGTCGGCCAGATCCACGTGGTGGGCATCGGCGCGCCGCGAATTCTACTCGAACAAATCGCGCCGTGACGACCTACTCGTGACGACCTACTCGTGACGACCTGCTCGTGACGACCTACTGCGGCAGCCGCGATTGGCTCACCTGAGGAAGCTCGCCGGTGAGACCTTCGACCATGAACGCGATCACGTCGGATTTTTCCTGTTCGGTCAGGTTCAGCGGTTTCATCTTGTCACTCAGGTACTGGTTTTTGTGGCCTCCCTTGTTGTACCAGTCCATCACTTCCTGCAAAGTCTTCTGGCTGCCGTCGTGCATGTAGGGCGCGGTCTGGGCAACGTTTCTTAGCGTGGGCGTTTTGAAGGCGCCACGATCCTTGTCGACTTTCGTGACGGCGAAACGACCCATGTCAGGATCGTCATCGTCCATGCCGACGCCTAGATTGTGATACTGTTCGTCCGTGAAGTTAGCACCGGCGTGACAGGCAGCGCAATTTGCTTTTCCCATGAACAACTTCATGCCCCGTTTGGCCGAATCGCTCATCGGATGTTTGGCAACACCTTGCTGCAAAGCTGTATATTTCGCCTTCAGCTCTGGCTCCTCGTCCAGGAATTCCAGATCATCGGCGAAGACCGTTTCGAATTTCACCAATGGGTCGTAAAAGTCGAACGGTGTCGGTCCGGTAACGATCGCCCGTTCAAAGGTGGCAATCGCTTTTCCAACGTTGTCGATCGTCACACCGTCAGGAAAAATCGCCTCGAACTGAAGACGATAACCGGGGATCGCGGCGATCGTTTTGATCGCTTCCGCGTGCGTGTTGCCCATTTCGATTGGATTGGCAATCGGGCCAACCGCCTGCTCTTCCAGCGAACCGGCGCGACCGTCCCAAAATTGCTCCTTGCTGACAATTCGGTTGTAGGCAATGGGCGAATTCCGGCCTCCTTCCTGGCCTTGCACGCCGATACCAAATTGAGTTTCAGCACCGTAGGCGAATGCTGGATCGTGACACGAGGCGCATGAGATGGTGTTGTCCGAAGAAAGCCGCTCGTCAAAAAACAACTGGCGTCCCAATTCGATTTTTGCCCGAGTCATCGGGTTGTCTTCCGGGATGAAGATATTTGCGCGGGCTGCGTCAAGTCCCTTCGGCAACGTCACCTCCAACGGAACATGATTATCGTCATCGTCGATCCAGGCACGAATCTGGTCCTCGGACAACAATCCAACTCCCGGAATCCCAGCGAGCAGCGACGGGTCACCCAGAACGACTTGATGGCGGCTGGACTGCGGATCCGAATCACCACCGCCTGCATCACCAAGGCTCAAAGCAAAGGTAGCAATCATCCAAGCGGCAAAACTCAATTTCCTCGACAACATGTGATCCCTGTATGGTTGGAAACAAACTCAATCTGCCTGCTCCGAGTCACGAAGCATTTTGGCAATCTTTCGCCCCGTCACGCTCATCGGCAAACGAAACATTTCTTCGATGCTGACGAAACGCCAGGGAGGAGATAGTGGCAATTTACGTGCCAGTCGGGCTTGATGCACGTGCAGTGAGATGCGGTATTTGGTCACTGCGTGCTTGATTGTTTTCAGTCGTACCCCGGTGACGACCGCGATGCCCAATTGGTCTTCGATTTCGGCCCGAGCGAGATCGACGGTATCAAACGACCGATTGGTGGTGCGTGGGAAATCCCAAAGCCCGGCCCAGCGCCCGCCTTCGGGAAGGGGACGCAGTAGGAACTTCGCGTCGTCGGTCAACGAATCGCCGATCACCAACGCAAACTCGTTTCGATCTTCGTATCGAACACGGCTGATCTTGCCGGGAATCTCTTCTTGCAAACCTTCGCGCCGTGCGCCGCAATAGGATCGCACCGGACATCGATCGCACTGCGGGTTTTTCGGTGTACAGACCAACGCGCCCAACTCCATCGCCGCCTGATTGAAGGCTCCAGCGCCGCGGCGCGGCAACATCGATTCGGCGATTTCCCACAGCAGCTTGGTGGTCGATGATTCGCCGGCTGCCGACCGCACTGCCGCAAGGCGACTGAAGACACGCTGAGTGTTCCCTTCCACCACGGGTAGTCTGGCGTCACCCGAAATCGACAAAATCGCTCCGGCCGTGTACCGCCCAATACCGGGAAGCGCGATCACGTCGTCGTAGGTTTCCGGAAAAATGCCACCATGGCGTTCCACGATCAACTGCGCCGCTTTGTGCATCGACCGCGCCCGGCGGTAATAACCGAGCCCTTCCCAAAGACCCAGCAACTCCTGCTGGTCGGCGGCCGCCAGGTCGGCAATCGTCGGAAACGCAGCCAGCAGTCGCTGGTAGTAGGGAATCACTGTTGCAACCTGCGTTTGCTGCAACATGATTTCGCTGATCCAGACGTGATAGGGCGTCGGGTGGTTGCGCCAGGGCAAGTTGCGGGCGTTATCGGCGAACCAACCGAGCAATCGCTGACGAATTCGGCTTCGCCATTTGGCATCTTTCCAGACGTCATCGTGGCTTTGCCGACAACCGGAAGCCATCCGTGGTTTTCCGCGCTGTGAAGAAGACTTGTTCACGGACGGCCCAGCCTGCGAAGCCTCAGCTTGACACTCAAGATCTTGTTGCCGCGCCGATACTTCACTTCCACTTCATCCCCAGGCAGATGTTGGTTGATGGCGTTTTGAAGGTCTTTGAATCGATTCACCTCGGCGCCGGCGATCTGAACGATCACATCGCCCGGAATGAGTCCAGCCGCTTCGGCCGCACCGCCATCGACCACCGTGTTGATTTGGCACTCATCCTGCGTATCAAAACAGGTGACTCCCAAAAAACCACCCTGCCGGTGATCGATCGCCAGTCCCGGAAGCGCCCGCCGCATCTCTTCCACTTTCTCCGCCGTCACGCCGGTGCCCATCAGATTCAACGAGACTCGCACGGGCATTTTGACAATCAAGTCGCAAAGTTCAGGCGTCAACCGAACGTACCGAAATTCAAGGGAATGGATACGATGCATGGACTGGAGCGGACTAAGTATTTCGGAGTTCACTTCCGCATCGACAATTGCCAACGTACGCAGGTCTGGAATTTTGACCAATTGGCCAAGCACGTCATGGCGTACCGCCGTCGCTTTCACACGGGCGTATTCGATTCCTTCTAACCAGCGCAACCATTGCAGTACCGCCAAATCTTCGTTCCATCCTTCGTCAATTTGAACGATCTGTCGCGGACGGCTGACCGAGCGGACGATGAAGTCGTCCGTGCCGACGAAGACCCCGGCAGCAATGAGAGCTTTGCGGGCTTGCTCGGCGCGGTACTTGCGTACTTCGTCGATCGCAACCTGAGCGCTCGAGGCTCGAATACCAGATGCAGTGGAGGCCAGATTGGTCAGCGAGCCCCAGGCACCTCCGTCGTCATCAGGCGGCTGAGAGAGAGCGATATCGCGCATCACCGTCGTCGCCCGTTCCACCGTTTCCAGGTCGCCGCTTTGCAGTGCCTTGACCAGCACCGGGACAGCTTGCGGGCCAGCAGCCGCCAGTTTTTTCGAGGCCTGTTCGCGCCGAAGGTATTGGTCGTGATTCAGCTGAGTGACCCAGTAATCAAGCGTTCGCTGGACCGGGGCCGGTTTCGACTGGGGAGGCAGCACCAGGGGAGGTTGTTTTTCTTCTGGTTTCACGTCACCGTCAGCCTCGCTGGGCGGCTGCGCCGTAGCAGTGATCGAAACGATCAGCGCCATGCCGGCGGCAAGTAACCAACACCACCGCGAAATCGGCCCACGAGCGGTCTTGCTTCCAGGTTCGACCGGCCGCATTTTGATAAATCCTTCTTGGTGTGGGTCGCCAGAACATGCGCTGGCCAAAGTAGAAATTGGAGGCGACTTCTCATTGTAGGGCAATCAACCAACACCGCCGACCATGCGGTACACAGATTTCATAGCCACCGAAAATACGAGACGGCGCACAAGGCTTTTGTGCCTTCTGGTGCTTTTTGTGGCTATCCCATCATCCTGCTTTGGCCCGTAGCTCGTCCGCGCCGGGATTCGCCGTCCACTCCAACGCACTTGTATCCGCGTTAGGGACCTTCCTGGTTGGCAACGTCCACCTCCGTTGTCTCGGCTGCCGAATGTTGAGAGGTTGGCTTGCCGGGTGTCGCTGTTTTCAAGAGTTCGTCGACCATTTCCCTGGCAAACGGGCGCTTTGAAGCGTCGGGCTCGGTGGAGATGTCCACCACATGTTCGCGCAGCGCAGTCGCCCTGGCCGTGTTGCCCTGCTTTTCATACAGCGAGGCAAGCGTCTTGATCAACGGCGGGTGAGTGGGCATCACTCGCAGCGCTGTCCGTAAGTCTTCGATCGCTTCCTGGTCGCGGTTCATCAACGCCAGAATCTGCCCCCGAGTTTCCAGGAATTCCAGCTGCTGCGGGTGGAGCTCCACCAGTTGACTCACCAGCTGTAGCGCACGGTCAAACTGCGGTGGATCGTCGTGAGCAAGATACCAAGCCAAAGTTTTGACAATCTCCACGTTGTCGGGGGACAAGCCATGAGCTCTTTCCAGGTCGCCGATCGCTGCGGAATGATCGCCTTTGGAAAAGGCATCTGCTCCCCGCACAAGCTCCAGCATCCCCATCGACGTTCCCTCGTTGGACGCCACCGCCACCATGTCGTTGGCCAATCTGCCCGCTTCCCCCATCTGCAAGGCCAGCGGATAGAGTCGACTCCAGACGGCAATGCTGGTCGGATCGTCCTTCAAAGCATCGCCAAGGATCCCTGCTGCTTCATAAGCAGCTTCGTCATTTCTTAGCAGAAGATCCGCTTGCCGTACTGCATACTCGGTCATCGCCTTAACCAGTTCAGGAAAATCACCGGCATGGGTCTTCAGCGCAGCGATCGCTTCCTCGTTTCGATCCAGAATTCCCAAACTGTCGGCGTAAGCTAGCCGTAGTTTTGGATTGTCCGGCTCCGCTTCGACTCGCATGCGAAAATACTCCACCGCGACTTCCGCCGCCTCGGTCGCCGCTTCCGTTTTTCCCTGCAAGATCAGCAGCCTGGCAAGCAGCGTGTTCATGCCGGGCCGATGCTGCACCACCTCGCGCAGTTGCTTGATGGCGCTGTCATGCATGTTGGCTGCGACCAACACTTGTGTCAGGGCGATCTTGGCGGAAAGATCACCGCTGTCAGCAACCACATTCAGATGTCGCGTCAAAGTCTTCAGTTGGTCGATGTCCTGGCGATACTTCCCGCTACGAATCAAGCGATTGATCAGATACCGATGAGCTGGAATGAAGGGCGGTTCTTCGCGTGCCAGGCGATCGATCGCCGCCAATGCCTGCTGCTGTTGGCCCGACTTCAGCAACTCGATCGCCGAATCCAATCGATGCTGGTTGCTGACCGCCAGCGGCACTTTCGGTTGCTTGGCAACCGGCAGGGCAACCGCTTTGCGGCGGCCATGCTGGACGTAGGCATAGCCGCCCAAGCCAATCGCGACCAACAACAGAATGCAAACAACGGCCCGAAACATGGCCCCACCTTGATCGTGAAAATGCCCGATGTATCGACATTCTAGCTCGACATCGTTACGTGAAAACCGAAACCAGGTTACGACCGTTGTCTCCCCCTCCTTCCACTCCAGGGGCCGAAACCAATGAATCGTGTGCACTGGCATGCATTGGTCTTGTGTAAAGGTCTTGTAACTTCTCAAAAACTCCGGACTGCAAATCTTGAATTACAGACCCAATTATCTGTAAATATCCGATTGCGTGTTCTAGTTCCCTCAACCACGTCTTTGCAGACGGGAATCGGACCCCGTCGGACAGGTTTCGGCCTTCCCAAATAGGTACTGAAGACCCGCGGCAGGAAACAGTGAAATGTCGGCTACCCACACCCCACCCCCATCCGATCATTTGGCAGAGCATCGTAAGGAGCATTCCAAGGAGAGAGCGGAATTGGCGAGATCTCATTTTGAGGATGGGGTCGACTGGGGTGCAGCGGGATGGATCGCTCTGGTGCATCTTGGCGCCCTGGCGGCGCCCTGGACATTCTCGCTGCAGGGGCTCATTGCCATGCTGATACTTTACGTGCTCACCGGTGGTGTTGGCATTTGCATGGGCTACCACCGCCTACTGAGCCATCGAAGCTTTCAGACCTTTGCGCCGCTACGTTGGCTGTTGGCTTGGCTTGGAGGCTTGGCGGGCGAGGGTTCCGCCATCCACTGGTCTGCCAATCATCGCATTCATCATGCGCGTAGCGATCAACAGGGTGATCCGCATTCACCGCGGGAGGGATTTTGGTGGAGTCACTGCTTGTGGTGCTTACAGCGAATCCCACCCGATGCCCGCCGGGTCCTTCACGAACGCTGGGTTCCGGATTTGTTGCGCGACCCGGTGATGCGATTTCTCGACCGAACATTTCTGGTGTGGCAAATTGCCCTCGCGATCGGCCTGCTAGCAGCGGGCTATGCACTGGGAGGTTGGACGCTTGGTGTATCCATGGTCGTCTGGGGAGTCTTTTTGAGGATGGCCCTCGTGTTGCATGCGACGTGGTTTATCAATTCGGTCACTCACGTGTGGGGCTACAAGACCTATGAAAACGGTGACGACAGCAAAAACCTCTGGTGGGTCGCCCTGCTGACTTTTGGAGAGGGTTGGCACAACAACCACCATGCGTACCAGCGCGCTGCCAACTATGGACATCGCTGGTGGGAAATCGACGTCACCTACCTGATGATCCGCGCGCTGCAGTTGCTGTCTTTAGCGTGGGATGTTGCCCCGATCCCACCCAAAGCGCAAGCAATGTTGCAACAACGGAAATCATCAGTGCAAACCTAACCGGATTCAACGTACTGATGAAAACACTTCAAACTCAAACATTGGCACCGGTCAACGGCATGCGAGGCAGTGGACCTCGTGAATCAGCGACCAATGCCAAACCGGCCAAGTTAAGTCCGAAAGAGCATGGAGCCTACGCCATCCTGGTGATTCCGCTGATCGCAGCGTTGACCGTCGGCGGAGTCACGGTTGCCGGCGTGTGCATGTCGGTCGCAGCGATTGCCGGATTCTTCTCGCACAAACCGCTGCTAATCTTGTGGGGGCATCGGGGGCAGTGCGCCCTTCACACAACAGTCCGGGGCGTCATCGCTTCGCAAAAGCGTCAGTCAAAGTTCATTTTTTGGGCGCTGCTGAGTATTCTTTCGGTGTTGGTTGCCCTCGGCATCAATGGCTCGTTCGATCTGGCACTGGCGACGCTTCCCATGCTGCTGATGAGTTGGCTTCTGATGCTTCGGCCACCGTCAACCAAGCACTTGAAGCGTGTGGGATGGTCCTTGGTCGCCGCAACCGTGCTCACCGCAATCTTGGTTATCATGCGGTCTGCGACCGACGGTTCTTTGTGAAGGAAAGGTTGTTATGAATCGGAAACTTTGTCAGCCTCCGTTTGTTCACCCGGCCGCGATCACGATGGCCGGATTGCTGCTGGTCGCCCCAATGATCTCCACGGCGGCCGCGCAATCGACCGCATCGCCGATCGATTTTAACCGCGACATTCGGCCGCTCCTTTCGGACACCTGCTTTGCATGTCATGGACCAGCGGAGGCGGACCGCGAATCGGAACTGCGCCTCGACACCCACGCGGGAACCTTTGCGGACCTCGGAGGCTACCAGGCGATCGTGCCGGGAAACCCGGAAGAGAGTCCCCTTTATCTGCGATTGGTCACCGATGACGAAAACGAGTTGATGCCTCCGGCCGGCAGCGACAAGTCGTTGACGCGGGAGCAAATCAATCTCATTCGTCGCTGGATCGAGCAAGGCGCCGACTACCAGGAGCACTGGGCTTTTGAGCGGCCGGTCAAAGCACCGTTGCCCCAGTGGATCTCCAATGGTCCTTCGACCGAAGGGCCGACCGTGATCGATTGGCCTCGCAGCGAGGTCGACCATTTCATTCTCCATCGGCTTCAACAAGAAGGTCTAACACCACAGCGAGAGGCGCCGCGCGAAACGCTGCTTCGCCGTGTCACGTTCGACTTGACGGGGCTACCACCCACGGTGGAGGAAATGGATTCCTTTCTCGAGAACGACTCACCTGATGCCTATGAGCAGGTGGTCGACCGGTTGCTCGAATCGAAACACTACGGCGAACACATGGCCCGCTATTGGCTCGATGCAGCCCGTTACGGCGATACGCATGGATTGCACCTGGACAACTATCGCGAAATGTGGCCCTATCGCGACTGGGTGGTCGGTGCATTCAATCGGAACATGCCATTCGATCAATTCACGATCGAACAGTTAGCCGGGGACCTGCTGCCCCATGCCACACTGGAGCAAAAAATTGCCACCGGGTTCAACCGCTGCCACGTGACGACCAACGAAGGCGGCACGATTCCCGAAGAATTTTACGTGCGCAATGTCATCGATCGTGTTGATACAACAGGCCAGGTATTCATGGGGCTGACGATCGGCTGCGCAGTGTGCCACGAACACAAATACGACCCTATTTCGCAGGCCGAGTACTACCAGCTTTTTGCGTTCTTTAACAATCTCGACGGTTCGGCGATGGACGGAAACGTCAAAGACCACGCGCCGTACGTCCGCGTACCAACCGCCCAACAAACCGAGGCACAACAGAAACTGGTCATGCGGCGCAAGGCGATCGAACAAGCGCACGGAGCGCGTGCTGGCGAAATCGAGGATTCCTTTCGTGCCTGGGTCAACTGGCAACGAGCGTTGCTGGAATCGGGGAGCCGAATCGTGCTGCAGTCGATGGATCCGGATGGGCTGTCGATTCATTTACCCCTGGACGAAAGCAACGGCGACGAAACCGCCAACACCAGTGACCAACAGAAACCAGGGAAGCTGCTGGGCAAACCGAAGCGAATCGAGGGAAAGCGCGGAGGCGGCATCGGGTTTACCGATCAGAATTCATACGTTTCTCTCGGCAACGTTGCATCCTTCGGGAAGGCAGACAAGTTCAGCTTCGGTGCCTGGATCCGCACACCCGGCGATTCCACTGGCGCGGCGATCTCCAAAATGGATCAGACGCGCAATTCGGGTTACGAACTGCAAGTTGACAAACGCCGCGTGCGTGTGATTTTTGCCCGGTCGGCGCCTGATCTGGCGATGAATGTGCTGACAAGTTCGGAGGTCGTCAAGCCGAACCAATGGCACCATCTTTTCGTGACCTACGACGGGTCCGCACGTGCCACGGGCATCGCTCTTTTCGTCGACGGAAAGCGGCAAAAATTGGATATCCAGAGCGATCAACTGGGAAAATACGACTTCAAAACGGGCAAACCGCTGCAACTGGGCCGTCGCGATCAGAGCGATTCGTTTGCCGGTAGTGCGATCGATGACGTCCGTTTCTACAAACAACAGCTGTCGGACGCCGAGGTCGCACAAATTGCGATGGCCGCTGAAATCGAGCCGTTGTTGGCGATGAAGTCAGACCAGCGGAGTGACCAGCAGACCCAGTGGCTGCGCGATTTCTATTTGACCCAATTTGATTCGACGTACCGCAACCAGGCCGAATCGATCCAGAATCTTCGCGAGCAGGAGGCGGCTCTTGAGCGTCAGATGGCGACGACGCTGGTCTTTCGCGAGCGGAAAAAGGTCCGTGTCGCACATCTCCTGCAGCGTGGCCAGTACGACCAGAAAGGAGACGAGACGGAGCGGAACACGCCAGCAATTTTTCCGCCCATGGATGAGAAGCTGCCACGAAATCGGCTTGGTTTCGCCAGATGGCTCGTTGCCCCCGAGCATCCTCTGACCGCCCGGGTGACGGTGAATCGTTTTTGGCAACAACTGTTTGGTATCGGTATCGTGAAAACCGCCGAAGACTTTGGCAGTCAAGGCGAACCTCCCTCGCATCCCGAATTACTCGATTGGTTGGCTGTGGATTTCCAAGAAAACGGTTGGAATGTCAAACGCCTTCTCAAGCAACTGGTGATGTCAGCGGCCTACCGCCAATCGTCGGTGTGCGCAAAACATGTCAGGCTGCGTGATCCTGAAAATCGGCTACTGGCCCGGGGACCGCGGTATCGAATGGACGCCGAGATGCTGCGCGACCAAGCGCTCGCGGTCAGCGGTTTGTTGGTCTCCAAACTGGGCGGCGAAAGCGTGAAGCCACCTCAACCTGACGGCCTGTGGCTGGCCGTCGGCTACAGCGGATCCAATACAGTGCGTTTCAAGGCGGATGAGGGAAGAGACAAGGTTCACCGCCGAACGATCTATACCTTTCTCAAGCGAACTGCACCGCCACCGCAGCTCAGTACATTGGATGCCCCATCGCGCGAAGCGTGCTCGTTGCGCCGGGAACGCACGAATACTCCGCTGCAAGCACTATTGCTGTTGAATGATCCACAGTACTTCGAGGCGGCTCGAGCGCTGGCCGAGCTCGCTTTCAGCGCCGGAGGCGGGACCGACGAGGCACGACTGGCGTACATGTATCGACTTTGCACGGGACGGCGACCCAGCGAGAATACCGCCACGGAACTGGCCAACTTGCTGAACGATGAACGATCCGCTTACGAGGACGACGAGGAAGCCGCCAAAAGCTTGGTCGCTGTGGGAACATTGCCTTCCAACGAGTCTATCGATCCCCGAGAGCTCGCCGCCTGGACACTGGTGGCGAACGTTGTTTTGAACCTGGATGAAGTCGTTTGCAAGAATTGAATTGGCTCTCGTGACTCGAGAGAACACCCATCAAGTTGACCAGGAATCATCATGAATCCCCTTGACCAGTATGCTCGACACCTAACTCGCCGCTCCCTGTTTGGCCGGTTGGGTGCAGGACTAGGCAGCGCCGCGCTGGCCTCCCTGTTGTCACAGGACAAGGTGGGTGCCGGCGAGAACGATACGAAGGTTTTTGGCGGAGTGCCTGGTGTCCCGCATTTTGCTCCCAAAGCAAAACGAGCGATCTACCTGTTCATGGCCGGTGGTCCCTGTCAGCACGACCTGATGGACTACAAGCCCGCGTTGGACAAAATGTTCGACAAAGACCTGCCGGACGAGATCCGCCAGGGACAGCGGTTGACGACGATGACAAGCGGGCAGGCCAGGTTTCCCCTGGCACCGTCCAAGTTCAAGTTCGCACAGCATGGCCAAAGCGGTGCCTGGTTCAGCGAACTGCTTCCGTACCACGGGAAGATGGCGGATGACTTGTGCATCATCAAGTCAATGTTCACCGAAGCGATCAACCACGACCCGGGCATCACCTATATCTGCACGGGACATCAGCTTCCCGGCCGAGCCAGCCTGGGATCCTGGCTCAGCTACGGTTTGGGGAATCTGACCGATAACCTGCCCTCCTTCGTCGTGATGACGCCCAACTGGTCGAGCAAACGCGACGCGCAAGCACTTTACAATCGGCTCTGGGGCGCGGGGTTCTTGGCCAGCAAGCACGCTGGCGTATCGTTTCGCAGTCAGGGGGACCCGGTCCTCTACCTGTCGAATCCTCCTGGAGTGAAGCCTGCCGCTCGACGCCGAGCCCTCGATTCGCTTGCCCGCTTGAATGAGCAAACGGCGGCCGAGTATGGCGACCCAGAAACTCAGACACGCATCGCACAGTACGAAATGGCGTGGCAGATGCAAAGCGCCGTGCCCGACTTGATGGATCTGTCGGGAGAATCCAAAACAACGCTCGAAAACTATGGTCCCGACGTTGAGAAACCTGGAACATTCGCCGCCAGCGCGCTGTTGGCGCGGCGGATGGCGGAACGCGGGGTGCGGTTCATTCAACTCTTTCACCGAGGATGGGACCAACACGGAAACATTGCCGGCGATCTGCCGAAACAAAGCAAGGATGTCGATCAGCCATGTTGGGCGCTGATTCAAGACCTGAAACGTCTGGGCATGCTGGATGACACGCTGGTGATCTGGGGCGGAGAGTTTGGGAGGACAGCTTACTGCCAGGGTAAATTGACGCGCGAGAATTATGGCCGCGACCATCATCCGCGATGCTTCACCATCTGGATGGCCGGCGGAGGAATCAAGCCGGGGATGGCATACGGCGAAACCGACGACTTCAGTTACAACATCGTCGAAAATCCCATGCACATTCATCAGCTCAATGCCACGATCCTGCATTGCATGGGAATCGACTACCGAAAACTTTCGTACAAATTCCAAGGGCTTGACATGCGCCTGACGGGAATCGACCACCGCGGCCCCGTCCACGACATCCTGGCTTGAGCGAACCATTTTTTGGCGACCGTCGAGCTGCCGGCAACTGTACCTTCGCTTGCTCCTTCGACAAAGCTACGGCAGATCGGACACGCCGCCAAAACCCGGCGTACCCGACCTGCCTACGCGGAGTACTGTGTGGCGGCATCGTGCCGAGGTTGCGACGACCATCCTGGTCGTCGCGTTCAGTCAGACGATGCGCAGCCAATCAAACGTCAGCGCTGTTTCACTGGCCGTGGTTCGCCTTTTCCTATGGACCCCCATATCCCCGTCGGCAACATTCCACAAACGACTAGCTCATTCGAGCGTCGCTTGGTTGCTCAGGATCCGCGGTGAAAGGATGCTAGCTCAGAAGTAGCCAGCAATCAGCTGCTCGCTCATTCAAAAATCACTTCGCGCTCGCCCGCACGAATCCCGTCCCGAAGAACTACTTCTCGGACATCCGTTCGGCCATCAACAATCGAACCGAGCAACTGCAATCAAGGCGATTGAGCGAGAAAGAAACTATCAAAACGAACGGATCACGCTTCAAAGTTCCGTGTGGCGGCGTCGTGTCGATAGGGCGGCGGGCTCCTGCCCGCCGGTCAGTCAAACAGGGTTTGACCACCCGTGTACGGCATTGGCCGTTTAACGACTGGTTCTTCCAAGTCTCGCGTCTGCCTCGATCGGATCTTCGCGGCAATCAAGAATCGCCACTACGTCGACACGTTCATCTGCCATCAGGTAGTAAATCGCGAAAGGAAAGCGTTCGCTTAGGCAGCGATGGAAGCCACGATACACTTCGTGGATCCCATAGTGCGATTCCAGGTTCTTCAGATCAGCCCTCAAGCAATCAATAAAGTAACCATCGCTACCCGGTGATTGCTCTCCGTAGAACAGTGCCCCTCGGACCAAGTCGTCCCGCGCTTCATCCCTGAGTTCGACGCGCATTCAGTCGTTCCTTGACATCGTCGATTGCTGCATCGAGTGGCAGGGGTGGATTTTCTGAAGGATTCGCCATCCGATCCGCCAGTACATCGCCGTGCCAGTCCGGCGATGCAAGATCCGTTGGATTGGCAGATAGATCTCGCCACAGAATGTTCATTGCGGCAAGTTTTTCGCTGGGCGTTAGCGATGCGAGCATGGTTTCAAGGGTCATGATTAGTCTCCACCAACAGTTTAGCACGTGGCTGTTGAATGAGCAAAGATTGGCCAGAGAGCCAAAGAGCAGCATCTACGCAACTTTGGCCGTGTTTTTGATTTTCGCTGGCGTCTGGGGCCCCGAGCATTCATCAAACACGGTTTGGCCGACCGGGTACGATTCTGGTTTCCGGGCGTACACCGGCAAATCGTCCGTATGCGTCTTCGGGTACTCCTAATGCGGTTCTACAGGGGGAAGAGATTTTGACCGGCTTTTGCCGGATCAATCGCCGTAGAGAAACGGGCCAGAGAGACCGCCGGCGATCTTTAGAAGATCGTTTGCACCCAAGGCTTCCCGCGCGCCACTGCGCGCGAATTCGCCTACACCTTGGGGTGTGATTTTTTTGGCAACGGCAATTAGCTGTTCGAGTGCTTCGGTTTCTTCGCCGAACACTCCTGGTGATAGCGTTGCCGATACAGCGGTTCACCAACGTACAAACTCAGGTTCACGATCGACCATTCCTCAAGGTACACCCAATGCAACCAGTGACGAAGACTGTTCAAGTGGGCAGACTGCATGCGAAGGTTGCTCCGAAACCCACCACCGCTGCGGGGTTTGTCTAAGTGCTTGCGGTAATCTTCAAGGGTCACCGGATCAATCTCGTCGATCCATTCGATCGAACGGCAGCCTGCCCACGCGATGAATTTGCTCAGGTAGCGCTTGTGAAGGCGGATACGCCAGTACGGGCAACCTCGACGATTAAGGTGACGCAAGTAGCATGAACGAAGGTCCAACAGACAGGGTTCCGAGCCTCGTCTCTGCGGTTGGGAAAAGCGAACTGGCATGATTTCGATCTCTCTATGGCTGCTGTCGGCGCGCACCTACAGACAGAGCAGATCTATCGTTGGTGAACTCGCCGAGAGTGGTTTGGCGTAGGACACCGGCGACATGCCGATGCCGAGAAAGTGGTTGGCCGACGGACTACGACGACCAGACGGACCCCAAAACAATTGGGGTCACTTGTTCGGTTTGGGCGAAAACTGAAAAGCCCAAAGAAAAACGCCGCGATTCGCGGCGTTTTCATTCTTTTGGGTGATGCTCACCCAATGCACATGCGATGCTCAGGTGCCACTCGACGTGGCCCGCCTGATGCTCGAAGTCACATCGGGATGCTCGAACTTGCAATCGTACCCGGTGATTTGAGCTTGGCTGGGTCGATCAAGCCCATCAAGAACGGCTGGCCTTCTCGGCCTTCACCACTGTAGAGCAGTTCATACACGAACCGGCGGCCCTGCTTGCCACGGTGGATGATCAGGTATTCCAGTTCGACCAGCTTTCCCAGATGCATTCGCACCTGGAAATCACTCCAGCCGATCGCTTCGCGGAGATCGCGGCGGGTGAAGCGGAAGGCATGACGGCTAACGCCAGTCGCCTTAGATTGTTCGCTGGCGAACTGGTGCGTCAGCATCAAGCAGTTACGCGTCTGCGGCGAGAGTTCATCGAGACTGCGCCCGAGAACTTCGCCAGCCAAGCCGTTGGCGACGGCGATATCGGATGGTTCAACGTTGATGTACTCGATCGACTTGCCATCGATCTCGGCGAAGTGAACCGTTCGTTGATGTTGGTGCAACAGCGCGACACAGTCGATCAGCGTTAGATACTTTTGGTGATCTCGTCGCAGTCGCGTTTTGTCATTGGTGAACGTCAATTGCGGAGCATAGGGATTGCGAACCTGCACCGGCTTGAGAAGCCGTTGCGCGTTCTGATGCAACTTGCGCACCTGACGCGTTACCAGATCTCGCTGGAAAGCGTCAATCGTTCTCGCCTCGCGTTGCTTGGCTTGAATCGCTCCCGTTTGATCGCGCGATTCATCGACCGATAACACCATGCAACGATTGACGAGTTCCTCGTCAATCTCCATCGCCGTGGTCGTCAGCATGATTTGTACGGGGCCTTCGACGTGATGCTGTCTTGTTGTCATGTTGCCGTCGTCATCACGGCCGACGGTCGCGTGACGAAGTTCGCCTTCACTTTGAAGAAGTTTCAAAGCGTAAGTCGCTTCGGCGATCCCTTCGTCTTCGCTGATCGCAAGCGTTCGATGCTTGATTTCGTCGCTGTTGAGATAGAAGAGCGATTGGCCGGTCATCCCGGAAAAACGAAGCTGATCTTCCTCGGGCATCATCGCAAGGATTGCATCCATTAGCGATGTTTTGCCGGCTGACGACGAAGATTGAATGACGATTGCAAGTGGATCTGACAATTTGCGACTGGTCGCGGCCAAATACACGGCCAGTTTGTTGGTCGATTCGCCCACCATCCCGCAGGCATCGATGTCCGCGACGATGCGTTCGAGCAGGTTTGGATCACGAAGCAATTGCATTGCGTTATCGGTTTCCTGATCCGATAGTTCGACGGTGGTCTGCTTGACTGTCTTCGCTTCGGCGATGCGTTGTTCACGCAACGCTTCGAGTTTCAACAGCAACTGGCCAGTATCGCGTTTGATGAGATCGGCATCGACGAACAGCTCAGCCGATGTCGCTTTGATGAACGATGCACGTGAACGTGCTTTGACCAGATCCAGCGTATCAAGGTGAACAAGATCATCGCGGCTTGCCATGATGTTCACTTTCAACGTGTAAGCGTTCGTGTTCTTTTCGAGACCACGAATTCGGTAGCGGCGATCATCACGAACGAAGACGATTTGATTCTCTTCGATAAGAAGATTGTCATCGTCTTGGGTGTCGGTCGGTGCGATCGTCGATCCGTCATCCGATGTAGACTGTGATAGAACCGCTTCGGAATCGTCCGCTTCGTTCGCCTTGCCTTCCGCTGATGCGACTGGCTCTTTGTCACCATTGATCCGGGCACGCAATTCGCCTTCACCGATGGTGATTTCTTGCTCGCCTTTCGATTTGCGATCAACGCGACGACCGAAAATGCCGGTGACCTTGTCACCGGTGAACAGCGGAAAAGTGACGCTGCCACGAAGCGTTTCGTGGCCGGTGCGTTTGAGGATACCAACGTCGCGAAGAATCTCACGAAGATGTCGGCCAAGTTCAGAATCGCGGCTCGGAACGACTTTGCCCAAACTGCGATCGGAAAAACCGACTTGGAATTCGGCGGCTTGCTCCAAGTTCAAGCCGAACTCGTCAGCAAGAAAACGGGTCGCTTTTGTGTTGGTGGTGAGACACTCAGCATAGTAGCCGGCAACCGCAGAAAACGGCTCATTCTCAAGCCGTCGTGTAAATGTTGGCGTATCGCCAGACTTGCGCACGTTGTGCGCAGCAGATAAACTGCTCATCGTAAACCTCAGCATGTTTGGGGTTTGCCACGGTCCGGGGTGTTGTCCGCACCGCCGGGCCACTTTTTCGCTTCAACGACAATCGTCGAAACTGCATTCGTGCCATTAATACGGCTTGATTTTCGGCTGTCAATCGCTATCGCGAAAACATTTCAAAGAATTTAAAAACGCTGATCGCGTTTCGTCTTCGATTGCAATCGTACTTGGTTCGCCAACCGACCACGGCGATCGCACCAAATCTGAACCAAGTATTCGAGAGTGGGTTGCCTAAGTCCATGGTTGACGCGAAAGATTCTTTTCAGACGGATTGTCCATGTACTCGGTTCTGAAACGGAATGCCCTATGCTTCAGCCTTCAATTCGAAAGTTTCACGACGCTTTTCAGTCAGTGACCACCGGCAGAGCCGGTGGCTTGAGGAAGGCCCCTAAAAGGGGCCGTTGTTGGTGGTGTTAATCTAAATCAAACAAACCGCGTTCTTCGTCACGCTCGTGTTTTTCCTGGTTCTGGATGTACTCCTTGATCATCGCTTCATCCAGCCCCACAGTGCTCACGCAATAGCCGCGTGACCAGAACGCTCGTCCATACAAGCTTCCTTTCACTTTTCCGAGGTCGCGGTTGATCCGAATGGCACTCTTTCCTTTCAAAAAGCCTACCGTATTGGCAATGCTGTACTTCGGTGGAACGCTCAATAGCATGTGAACATGATCCGGCAAGGCATTCCCTTTCAGCAGCTCAATCTCCTTTTGCTGACAAAGCTGCCGAAGAATCTTCCCGATCTCCAGCCGAAGACTTCCATAAAATCTACGCCTCCTGTACTTTGGAACAATCACTACGTGGTACTTGCAGTCCCACTTCACGTGGGTTTGGCTACGCCAGTCTTTCATGGGGATCCTCCTGCGCCCCTCGGGGCCTTCCTCAGGAGGATCCTTTTTTTATGCTCCCGGAACGGCGGAGCCTAGTGAGTACTCACCAGCAAAGCTGGTGGTTTACGATCATGAATTAGTCGATGACCCGCGTGTTTCCGGTCGGTGCGATCACCCGCTGCACTCAGTTCTGTTCTTGGTCGTTGCAGCGGTCATCTCCAATGCCGATGGTCCTGCTGAGATCGAGCAGTTCGGACGAGAGCGGGAGGATTGGCTTTCCCGATTCGTTGACTTTCCAAACGGCATTCCATCACACGATACGATTGGCCGCATTCTCTCGTTGATCAAACCGATTGAGTTTCAACAGGCCCTCATCGAATGGATCAATCAGCTGCGATCTGACAAGACACCTAACGATCCACTGCTGGTACAAATCGATGGTAAGACTGCAAGAGGTTCTTACACCACCAAGGAAAAGAACGATGCTCTCCACATTGTGAATGCTTGGGCATCGGAACACGGGTTGGCGATGGGCCAAGTAGCGGTCGATTCCAAGAGCAACGAAATCACCGCCATCCCAAAGCTGCTGGAGCTATTGGACCTTCAAGAAACGATCATCACGATTGATGCGATTGGCTGCCAGAAGTCGATTGCCCAGCAGATCACTGAGGGTGGTGGCGACTATATTTTCGCCGTCAAAGACAATCACCCAAAACTGAGCGATGCCATCGAGGAGTATTTTATTGAAGCCCACGAAAGAGGGCTTTCTACGGCGAAGGTCCGTTCGAAGACTGTGCGTGGCAAAACACGAGGGCGTGAGGAAGAGCGATTCTACGCAGTCGCATCGATTCCCGAATCGATGAAGGCACTTGCCAGTGAGTGGCCAGGGACTCGTAGCATCGGCCAAGCAATCACGAGCTTTGTCGTCGACGGTGAGGAAACCAGCGAGGTACGATACTTCATCAGCAGTCGAGAAGCACGAGTCAATGAATTCGCAAAGTCAGTTCGCAGCCACTGGAGCATTGAGAGCATGCACTGGGTGCTGGATGTCGTGTTTCACGAAGATGCCAGTCGAATTCGAAGTGGTAACGCGACCGAGAATATGAGCTTCACACGTAAGTTTGTCACAACACTGCTAAAGCAGGACACTTCACGTGTCAGTTTGAAGGGGAAGCGGAAAAAGGCAGGATGGAACACCGAGTTTCTCGAAAAGCTCCTATTTGGAACTACTTTTTGATGCGATCGCCGTGGCCAACCGACTAGGAATAGAGAATCAATCGGGCAGCTTTGATACTCGCTGGCCGTTAGCGAACGATCTGGCTCGGCCCGCGGGGAGGCGGCCGACGCTTTCGCGACTGACTTATGCCATGAAGAATAGGAAGCAGTTTTTCTTCGATGGGAATCACCTCTGGCAGTTTAGTAACTGCGTTCGGCTCGTCCATCTTCCTTCACTTAGGAAATGCGCCAATCTGCATCGGTCTGCGACATGAAAGTCGCTGTCCGATGCCAGGTCGGATCACACAATTGTTCGCTGGTGCATTACAATTTCCTACCCGTTCGTAACGTCTTTATCAATGGATCTCGCGGTACCGGCACGTAAAAAATGCGACGTCGGCTTGTCCATGTCTGACTGCACTTTAGGGGAAATCTTAGAAGATCGTGAAGTGGTCTTGCAACGAAAACGGCCCTCAGGGATTTAGGTGGTAACTACACAACACCAGTTCCCGGAGAGCCAAGGATGGCCAAGCGTAAACGTTCTCGAAAACCAACACAAGCTCGACATGGCAAGAAAGCGAAGCGTTCCCAACACGACAAACGGAAACGGCTCAATCAGCGCAATCAAAATCGGCGATCGACTCGCCAAGCCCAGGTACCGTTAGTTGGAGGCATCGCGAAGTTGGTCGCGGAGATGCAACGCCTACTCGATTCGCGGAGTGCGTTCCGACTGCCAATCATCATGGCGGGCGCCATGCTGGCGAAGTCGCGACGGACCGTCAGTAGCTGGTTTCGCTCTGCCGGCGTCCGTGATGATTGGGATTTCTTCTATGATCAACTTGCCGCGATTGGCCCAAAAGTTGCATCGCTGATGATACCGATCCTATCGAGCATCGTTGCCCGATTCGATCCGGGGCCTGATGGCTACTGGAAACTGGGCCTCGATGACAGCCCTACCAAACGTTACGGACGCTGTGTTGAAGGAGCCAACGTTCATCACAATCCCACACCCGGGCCAGCCGATGGACAGTGGCTTTATGGACACAACTGGGTCTGTCTGGCGATCTTGATTCGGCATCTATCTTGGGGCACCATCGCGCTGCCGATTCTCTCATCTCTCTACGTCCGAATGTGTGATGTCGATCAGTTGAGCGAGAAGTACGGTTGGGAATTTCGCACGAAACATGAACTAGCCGTCGAGTTGGTCAAGAAGCTGGTAGGCCACATCCGATGGTTGGGCTCTCTTGCAAAGATCTTGGTCGTCGCTGATGGTGCGTACGCGGCTCGGCCATTCCTGCTGCCGATGCAGGAATTGGGAGTGACCGTGGTCAGCCGACTGCGCAAAGATGCCAAGTTGTTTGACGTTCCGCAGGCGCGGAAGCCGGGTCAGCGTGGGCGTCCTCGAAAGTACGGCAAGAACCGGATCAGTCTTTCCAAGCGTGCTGGACACCGCAAGGGTTGGCAAGCCCTGGTCTATGAGCATCGCGGCCAGGAAGTGACCTGCCGCTACAAGAGCTTTGTTGCCACCAGCGAAATGGTCGGTGGCGAGATTCGGGTGGTATTGGTGACCCACAACGACGGTGGTTGGGCAGCATACTTCAGCACCGATACTGAGATGGACGCGCAAATGATTCTGGAAACAGCCGCGGATCGCTGGGCGATCGAAGAGCACTTCCACGATGTGAAAGAAGTATGGGGCGCTGGGCAGCAGCAAGTTCGCAACGTTTGGTCGAACATCGCTTGCTGGAACGTCTGCGGGTGGCTCTACACGCTTGTCGAACTGGAGTGTTGGGACAGATCAGCCCATGTGTTGGTGGACCGAAGCCATCGTCCCTGGGACAATCCTGATCGACGGCCCTCTCACGCGGACCGTCGACGGTGGGTTGCCGGTGAAATGCTGACCCAACGATTTTTCGTGGACATACCCAACCGATCCGAGAAGCGAAAAAGGAAAGCGATGTTCGACACACTCATGAGCCTCGCGGGCTGACCGCTATCGTACCCTCACGCAACGATCACACCTAAGATTTCAATTCCAGAATGCTCATTCTGTATGTTCTCGCCTAAAGTGCAGTGTCTGAACAAAGCCAGAAAAACCCGTTCATCACCAAAATGCGAGGTACTCGGTATCTTACGGATTGGATCGATTCCGTAATATTTTCGCGGGTGTCGTTCCCACTAGAAGTACGAATCGGCGATCAAGTTATCCGATCTTGCATGGATCGTAAGGCGACTTTGATCTTTGACTCTCGCCGAACTCTACTCAACGTCTTGCTTGACCCTGAAATGGCATTCGGCGAGTCGTTCGTTTCGGGAAAAGTGCAAGTCAAAGGGGACATGATTGCCCTGCTCGTGGAATTGTACAGGAATAAGTCACGGAGATTAAACGCGATTCAGATTGGCAGAAAAACTCTGAGTCGGTTCAGTGCGGCAGCAAAAAGTGCGAAGCTGAGAGAATCGGATTTAGACGCTCATTATTCGACGGACGCGAAGTTCTTTGGGCTTTGGCTAGATCCGACGATGACTTATACCTGCGCGTATTTCGAGGCCGCTTGTAATACTTTGGAGCAAGCGCAGTTGGCCAAAATGAACCACGTTGCACGCAAATTGATGTTGCGGCCTGGGCAGCGTGTTGTCGAGTTTGGCGGTGGGTGGGGCGCGCTTGCTATCCACATGGCGAAAGAGTTTGGAGTACAGGTGCAATCCTACAATCTATGTAGAGAGCAAGTTAAATATGCACGGGCTGCCGCCCGACGGTGTGGGCTTAACGAACAAATCGAGTTTATACACGACGATTTTCGTGAAGCCCGGGGAAGATTCGATGCGATTGTCTCGGTTGGCATGTTGGAGCATGTGGGTAGAAGGGCGCTGGAAAGTGTTTCTGGAATCATCAGGTCTTGTTTGGCTCCAAATGGACTGGGATTGATTCACACCATTGCTAGAGGTACGAACGAAGAACCAAATCCGTGGATTACGCGTCACATTTTCCCCGGAGCTCACCCGCTATCGTTCCAAGATCTCTATCAACCCGAATTATTCACCAAACAGTGAACAGGAAAAGAGAACCATCGCGTGATCTCCCGCGTTTAACGGGTAACCAACACAAGCCCACAAGCACGGAGAGGATCACGCAATGGGTGAAGGTCAAGGTAACGTTTTTGAGCCGGAATTCAATCGCGCTTTCAAAGTTCAAACCACCGATCATCGGCTGACTTCCAACTCGGGTGTCATTCTCCTACGCGAAGCCGACCATCGCTTAGGGTTGCTCGCCTCGATCGCTCAGCAAGTGGATGATCCCCGGCGACAGGATCGAATCCGATACACGATGACCGAACTGCTGCGAGAACGCGTTTACGCAATGGCCATTGGTTACAACGCCCAGGACGATCTCGATCGACTTGCACACGATCCTGCTTTTCGGGCAGCGGTCTGGGATCGACCTGGCCAAGATGTGGTCTGTGAGCGTTTGGCGAGCCAACCAACTCACTCACGGTTGATCGATATCTTGGCCAGCAGCAGTGGCAATCTCAACGCCATTCGCAATGGGCTCAGTGAGTCCGTCGAGCGGCACCTCAAAGCATCCTCTGGCAGCAGCAGAGTGCGGCATGGCACGATTGACATCGACAGCTTTCCGATCGAGGTTCATGGTTCACAAAAAGGCAGCAGTTACAACGGCTATTATCGGACAACGGTTTATCATCCGTTGGTCGCGTCGTTCTCAGTTGCCGGTGATTACGACAGCACGCGTGAAGGCAAACGACTTGGCAACGGATATCTTCACGCGACGCTTCGCCAGGGCCAGGTTCACACCGCCAATGGAGTCAATCGCTTCATCAGCAATGTGGTGGACAAGGCACGCCGAATCGCTCAGCACCTCGACTTTCGCATCGACGCGGGCTACACGATCGCTCCGGTGCTGGACTACCTGACCAACGAAAACCTGCGTTTTGTCGGGCGATTGAAAACAAATCCCCGGCTCGAAGCACTGGCAGCCGAGCACGTCACTCGCCCCGTCGGTCGTCCCCCCGCCGGAGGCTATGAGTACACTGTGGAGCTTGGACAGTACCAAGCTGACTCGTGGGAGCATAGCCAGCGATTGGTCCTCGTCGTTGTTGACAGCCCTGATCCTGTGACGGGCCAACTGCACTTGGCACCGCGCTACTTTTTCTTGGTAACCAACTGGCGCGAAGGGCAACGCAGTGGTGACGAGCTTCTGGCTCACTACCGTCCTCGAGGAACGTTCGAGGATCGATTTGGCGAATTCAACGCTGCAATTGGGCCGCACTTGTCATCGCAGTCGTTTGAAGAAAACGAAGCAACCATGCTGTTGGCATTGTTGTCTTTCAACCTCAGTTCCCTTTGCCGCATCGAACTGGAGGATGCAGTCGGCGGCTGCTGGGACTTAACTCGATTTCAGCTTTTTATCTTGAAGGTTGGCGGTGAGATCATCAAACACAGTCGTCGTGCGATGTTGCGGATCGCTGAATCTGCTCAGCCGCTTTGGTCAGGTTTGATTGAACGTCTTGAATCTTGGCAGTTACCGGAGTGCTTCTCGCAGCCGACGGCGCGACGGCGTGCTTGGATGCCGCCGCCATCTCATTCGCATCTAAATGAAGTGCTACGACTCTGAGCTGTTCAACCGCCGAAAACACCGTTGGGGGAAAGGGGGCTTTGTGCGCCGATCAGTGGCCAACACCTTCACCGCCGCCGCAAATGCCTTCAATCGAGACAACTCACAGCTAAGCTAAGAACCTACACTGCTTGGTGAATAATTCGGGTTGAAGACCATCCAATCATCCGTAACCTATCGGACTACGGAGATGTTGTCCGCGTTCACTTTGGCAAGGAGGCCAAGCTATGAATGAATCGTTACTATCAACTCTCAAGAAGCTGCGTCTTTCGGGATTGGCTCAGACGCTGGAGGTTCGCTTGCATGAAGCGCAGAGCAATCATCTCACTCATTCAGAGTTTCTGGAACTGGTGTTGCAAGACGAGATGCTTGTGCGCGGGGAACGTCAGTTGGCTCGGCGCATCAAGGCAGCCGGGTTTCGGGACTTGAAAACATTGGAGGATTTTGACTGGTCTTTCAACCCATCGATTAAGCAGAAGGATGTGTTTGAACTGGCAAGAGGACACTTCATTCGCGAAGCCCGCGACGTGTTGCTGTGCGGCGCGCCCGGAACTGGAAAAAGTCATATCGTCCAAGCGCTGGGCTATCAGTTGATCAAGCTTGGCAACTTGGTTCTGTACCGAAGCATCTTCGACGTCGTGCGAGACTTCTTACACGATGAAGCGATGGAGGGACATGAGCGAGTGATGAACCGATACTTGAAGCCGGACCTGTTGATCATCGATGACTTCGGGATGAAGCAGTTGCCCAAACGCAGTGGCGAATTTCTGTTCGAGATCGTGATGCGTCGCTACGAAACGCGCAGCACGATGATGACGTCGAATAGACCGCTAGAAGATTGGGGCAAATTGCTGGGGGACGTTCCGACCGCAACCGCCATCCTGGATCGGTTCCTGCATCACTCGCAAATCTTCACGATCACGGGCAAGAGCTACCGACTGCGAGATCGCGGGAGCGATTCAAAACCAGCCAAAGCGCCCACCGGGTCGAGGAAAAATGGAAAAGGTTCAAAACCAGCCAAAGCGCCCATCGGCTCGAAAGCCGAAGAACAAGATCAGAAGTCTTCAAACAAGTAATCCAGACTCAAAATGGCCGGTTTTGAAGCGCCCATAAGTGGCTGGTTTTAAAGCGCCTGATGACAGTCGTGACCACAATCCCTGCTCATTCAATCGTCTAAGTTCTCGATCGAATGTCTTCACTCTTGACGAATCGAATATGCCCCGCAGCGCCAAGGTGTAATACCAAACACAGAGAGCGCCTCCACTTGTCCCATAGATGGCGCGAAAGTCACGCAGTTCGTCGAGAGTGAAATGTCTTAGGAAGTCGTAGTACTGCCAAATATTAATCCCACTCTCATAGAAAAAAACTGCCGAGCGGGATCTGCACTCTTTTTCACGTAGTTCGGCTGGGAACTCTACCATGTTGGAGCTTTCGTATCGAATGAAAATGCAGTTATGCCGGTAGCTTCACTATACCGCGAAGTTTCAGTTTGTGGTGCTCTAAAAGATGGAGTTCGAGCTTCGGCAACTCACGCAAGAGGACTCTGACCGTTCGATGCTTGTCATGGATGCTGAGCAATCTTCATAAGTGGGCTTTACGCGTTTAGATCTGGCCTGTTCAGAAACACCGAAGCGGTTTAGTTGGCATTTTGATATCGGTCGGTTGCATCGTCTGACCGCAATTGGCGATCTCGGAATCATGCATCGGTGGCGGCGACCGAGCGGACTTTCGCTTTGTTGCCCGCTTCTACGGTGTTTTGGCGTAATTCGGTGGTCACTTAGGCCGGGATTGGGGCTTCGATTGGAGTTGGTGTGCGGGGCTCAATTCGGTTTTTGTTGGTGACCATAATCCTGCCGGTGCTTCTTGGCCTCCTTTTGTGGGACGGACTACGCGAACGGCGCTGACGCTTGTGCTTCGCCGCCACCTTGCGAGTGCGGATTTGCTCCACCGCTCTCGGCTTAGTCGCTTGAAGCTCCTGCGCGGTCGCTCGCGGCCTCTAGAATGCGGTCTCGGGCATCCATGCCCTCGGCAATTTTTTTAGGGGCATCCTGCCCCGGCACTACGGCTCGAAGACGCAACGGGCCAATCGTCAAAGCTGGAAGGCAACTACGGGTTCAAACATTGATTTCTTCGCTTGAGCTTATTCTTCGCCCATCCCTTCCCGTTGCTGCTCGCCTGCGCTGTGGCCGCTGGGCCGGCTACGCTGGTCCTCGGCTTACGGGCAGCGCTCGTCGTTCGGTGATGCAAACCGGGTACGATCGTAGTGGGTTACTCTAATTCAAGCTTTGTCTCCCTTGGTCCGCTTCCATGCTCGACGCCTCGGATGCCATCCAGGCACCGCGGCCGTCAAGGCGGCGACCGTCCATGGATCGCCGTGCGCTACGCTCTTTGGCGCGCGGACCGTTGGAGCGGTCTTCACAGCTCCGCCTGGGCGTGGTTCGTCTTCTCCTTCGGTCCAAGCATATTCGCCCGGCGGCTTTCGTCAAACCGAACTTCATTGGAGCGTTCCTTGGTTGCCCAAAAAACGCGAAGGTACAGATACCGGCCCAAAGCTGCCGGCAACTTTCAAATCGCTTGATCCTTCGACAAAGCTACGGCAGATCGAAAGCGTCGCCAAAACCCGACGCAACCGATCTACCTCCGCAGAACATTCTCACATCGCTACGCACGTTCGCTCGGCGCGGGCGCTCGCGGACGCTTCAAAGTACAGCGTGGCGGCATCCTGTCGAACTGCGGCGGACATCGTATCCACCGGGAAGTCAGACACGGTTTGACAACCGGGGTACGGCTTTGGGCGTTGACCGCAAATCAAACACCTTCACTCTGTTCACGGGGGCGCTTCATGAACTGGAAGACTTCGCCGTAATCACTACCAGCGATGACGTCCGGTGTCGTATGGGTGATGTCCTCCAATTGCCCTATTTTGCTAGTCCATTGACCGTCAGCAAGTTGTCGCGCCGCATGGGTGTACATCATGCCTTGCGAGTAAAGAGCCAGCTTCTCGTAACCTTCTTCGAGAGAACCGTCCTCGCATTCTGTGTAGCCAAGACTCTTGAATGCCAAAACAAGATCCCCAACGCCGTAATCGTCTCTGGTCGATTCGGTGGGCCAAAATGAGCCTGGTTGCCACCAGTGTTCGGTATCCTCTGCCGCCCAGGCGATGCAGTTGTATTTGATTGTTTTAGGGCTGGTGATCTCGTGGTTGTCGTCCGTGAGATTGGGAAACAGATCAGCGAGATTCATTTCAAGAAACCGTTCTCTTTTCCCCACTCAATCCATGCGCTCGCCGAAGCGGCCATATCGCCCGCATCCGACTCTGGAATAGGATTCTCACCCGTGATTGCTTCGAGTGCCCAGAACCAATGATCGGTTTCCCGTTGCAGTTCCGCCAAAATCAACGGCAGCGCACTAGGCCCCATACCGATTATCTGTTGGTAGGACGAAACCAACGAAATCTGAGCGACATTCGATAGGTGGCGGGTTCGAGACTTCCAGTCTTCAAGAAGCGAGTTGAAACGATCCTGAAGTGGCTCGGCAATATTGGCAGTGGACACAGGTTCCTCCATTTCTCGAAACCATCCCAGATAGCCTCGTTTAAAGCAACGGCAGTTTGGGCGGCGAGGTTTCTGAGTTCCTGCCAATCGGCTCAGTCAAACACGGTTTGACTGACCGGGTATGATTCTGGCCGCCGATCGTACACGGTCAAATCGTCCGTATGCGTCTACTGAGCATCGCGTGGGAGTGGCTTTTTGCCAGGCCTACGCAAATACGTCTCCTACAGTCCGAACGACCGGGCTGATCGACCGTCAAATCTCCTGCCGATCTAGGCAGGTTGTCGCACCTCCGGTTGTGAAGGAGTCAGTGCCTGCACAGGTGGCCTAGATTTCACTAAAAGCATTCACTGCACCGTGCAGCTGTTTTCCGTCAGCCCCGTCTTTTTGCGTCGCCGGTTGACTGCAGAGCGTTTCATGAGTGGTCCCATGTATCATCCGAATTCCGGCACTGTCACTTTCGATGCCGCCCAGAAAGGCCAAAACAATCACCGTTGTTCCGCGACGGGCAGCACCGACTGGTCGTATCGCATCTTGGTGACGGCGCTTGCGTCGGTCGCAGTTTGGTTGATGGCGATGCCCTGGGTACCGGCAATCGCGCGATGCACGATGAATCGTTTTCATCTGCAAACCCATTCGTTTGCAGCTTGGGCAATTCAACAACCGATTCCGCCCATGTACAGCTTTGCCAACACGACCGAAGTGAGAAACCGACCGCCCGGTGCGGGCTCCGAAGCGTCCCCTGACATGAACCCTGGCGACGGAGTGATCGCCGGTCGAACGATCAATCATTTCCCCACCCGCGAATTCACGTTCGCCAACGCACGAGCACGCTATCTTGTCGACCAAACAAGCAAGTGGTTCGTGTTGCAATCGACGTACCGCGGCCAGACGATCGAGAGTGTCTATCGTCTCGACCCAGCGGCCGGAAACGGTTGGAATGTGACCCTGGTCAAGGATGAAAACCCCCGTCAAAAGAACGAACCATGAGTGCTGTCCTTCAAGCGGATCGAACCAGCAGCATGACTGCCGGCAGGGAGGCAAACTATGAAAATGTCTTTGTCTCGGACCAACGATCGCTGAGACTTGTGCTGGCCGGCATGCTGGTTGGCTTGTTGTGGAAGCTATCATTCTTCCGTGGCGCGGATCAAGTTTATACTCTGATCCCGCTGCATGACAATTTCTTTCCACAGTGGTTGCAACAGGCTACCACACTTCGCATCGCATTCTTGACCGCCATCACGTCCATTGTGATCACTTGGCTAGCGCAGCATAGGACGCAACGGCGTGTGGCGATGGCGATTGCCTTCCTCGCTGCTACCGTGATGCTGTTGCACCAGGGGACGTACAACGACATGACGTTCACGACGGTTTGGTGGTGCAGCGTGTGGGCCTTGTGGTACGTATGGCGAATCGAAATCGACCCGCCCGATCAACTGCATCGGAAAGCGGCCTTCCTGAGCCGGCTGATGATCTCGGTCGTGTTACTGGGAGGCGCTGTCGGCAAGTGGACTGGGGAATACTGGTCGGGCGAGGTCTTCTATGACATCTATTTTCACGACCGCGACTTCTGGGTCTTCAATGCCCTGCGCTGGGGGCTGGATACCGAGGCACTACGCTGGACGGCGATGGCGTACAGTCGCTGCGTGATTGGCATCGAGACGTTGGGTGGACTGTGCATCTGGTTGCTACCTGCCCGCTGGGCATCTCTGGCGGGTGCGGTGATCTTCTTTTCCATCGCGATCCTTTCCAACTTTCTACTGTTCTCCGTCCTCGGTCCGTTGATTGGATTGGCACTGGCGGGGTGGTACGTCAGGCCGCGTGGCCAGGCATAAATCGCTACTGACATTTGAAAAGTGGTTCGCAGCGGCCAGCGACACTGACCTCGCCAATCCCAATGCGATGAGCTTGGCCAGTTTTCGTGATAGAAAATGGAATCGTTGTGGAAGCGGGTAACGGACAAGAAGTTGATCAATTGTTCTACCGGCGAAGGCAAACGGGATCGTTGAAAACAAGTCGGCGAGAATCGGCTAACCGAAAACCGGTCACAACCACGATCGGGGTGGACTTGGCAGGCTTGTTTTGGCAAACAACGGTCGATGTCATCTTCCCGCTTTGCCGTTGAAGCCAATGCTCTTCCGCCCTGTTATGTTCGCTCTCGCCATCCTGCTTTGCTGGGGCGCTGCGGCAACCGCAACCGCTCAAGAAGCCTTCGGCAATGCTAGCTTGGCGGAGCATCCGGGAATGCTGGAGGAACCGTTTTCCTCGCAGACGCTTGACGCCAACTTGGATGAATCTTTTGCATTGCCGGAGCAGGAAAGTGCCATTGATCTTTTTCATGACGGCAATCTTGTTTTTCCATCGGTTCGTTCCGGCAATCGACCGATTGTCTCGCTGGACGGCTTGATCGGCCGCCGGATCGAGCGACTGACCGATTCCCATTCATGGGGCGATCATGGCGGGTTCCGGCTCCGTCTTCAGTCCGATTTCGAATCCAAGTTTTTGGGTTTCTCCAGCTGGGAAGCTGCCGGCTGTTGGTTGGACGGGGACCAGTTCGGGTTTGCTCAGGTGTCAACCCGTACGGTCGGCGTCCGGTCAGGTCAAACGAGAGAGCTGTTGATCGTCGATCGTTGGGAAACTCGTAGTCGGCAGCCGTTTGCTGGCGGCCAGTGGAACATCCACCAAGACTTAGGCGGCGCGGCGGACGATCGAAGAGGGAACTTCACACAGCTGTTAGGAGTTCGCTACGTCTACAACGCCGAAGACTACGACACTGTGTACTACGGATCGGTCATGTCGAACTCTTCTGGTGTGCTCGGCAGTCAAACCGGCGGTAGGCCGTTCAATGGCGGTAAGGCGGCCAACCAGATGGTCGGACTGCAGATGGGTTACGGCGGCGACTGGTCAACCGATCGGATTCAGTTTTCCGCGCGTCTGGTTGGCGGACTTCTGGGCAACTACGCATCCCACGACGGGTGGTACACCAGCTCCGTCATCAATGCCGCACCTTCAACTTTCAATACTCCCCGGCCGCGACGATATTTCTCGGACGATCGTTTCCGGCTGAGCAGTTTGATGGAAATGGACGTGTCAACGATCTACCACTTTCGTGATAACCTCGACCTGGCTTTGGGTGCCTACGCGATTCACTTGACCGGACAAGGGATCGGCGGCACGTTTGACTTGTTCAATACCGACGACGATCTCGCGTTGGTCGGCCTGCGTCTTGGCGCGACTTATCGGCGTTGAATGCTGCGGAGTGCAGCGAATCACGCCAGCCCAAGATACTTGTCGCGGCCCTTAGCCAGCGCCTCGATTTTGCGGTCGGCGACGGAGCGTTTCAGCATCCAGAATCCGCAGTCGGGATGAACCCAACGGACTCGGTTTTCGCCGAGAACCGATTCCGCTTTTTCGATGCGGCGGGCAATTTCGTCCGCGGTTTCGATGTGATTGACCTTGATGTCGACGACACCGATGCCGATCGCAATCCGACCGTCGACGTGCTGGAGGGCTTGCAGGTCATCATTGGGTCGGTGAGCAAGTTCCAGAACCAGGTGATCGCAGTGAAGCAGATTCAGAAAATCGGTGAGCTGTTTCCAGTTTCCCGATTGGATCGTCTGACCACCGTAGTTTCCGAAGCAAAAATGAACGGCGGTCAGAGTCGGGTTATCGACAGCATCCAAAACCGCATTGATGGCGGCTGCGGCTAGCGGTCCGTCAGCAGGGTTGCCAGGGATGTTCGCTTCGTCCACTTGCAGACAAGCGCACGGAAGGCCGACAACCTGCCGGGCAAGAATCTCCGCGATCGTCATGGTCAGTTTTTCAAAATCGTTGTAGTGACGATCGAGCAACGTTCGCGACAACATGTAGGGGCTGGTGATCGTGAACTTCAACGGCCCGCCCGCGACCGCGGCAGCGCGGCAACAATCGTCGTGAAGGTTCAGCGAACCTTCGCCCAATGCGTCATGGACGACTGCGGCTGGTTTTGCTCGGAACGCCATTTCTGACTTCCGCTGATACTCCAGCGCATCGGAACGACCAATTTGATCGGTGGCACCGCGAAGCTTTCCGGTGAAGTAATCGATCATTCCGTTGGTGTCGGGATGATTCACGTCGAATCGATACAGTTCGCCGTCGGTCGGCAAGTCGATGCCGGCCTGCCGCTGGATATCGATGATCACGCGTGTTGCATCGACGACCGCTTGTTCACTGGGCGACGCCGCCAGCCAATCGGGAACTGGATACGATCCCACGGTGGTGGTCAAAATTCGGGGCGAGTTGGGAATGGACGTTGTCTTCATCAGGCAAGAATTTCGTTGACCACTCGAGCCGGTTCGACGCCCGTTAGCCGCTGATCGAGCCCCTGGAACTTGACCGATAGGCGGTGATGATCGAAGCCCAGCAGGTGCAAGATGGTTGCGTGCAAGTCGCGCACATGGACGTCGCCGAAGATCGTGTTGAACCCGAACTCATCCGTTTCGCCGTAGGTCGTGCCCGGTTTGACTCCGCCGCCGGCCATCCAGATCGTGAAGGCATTCGGATGGTGGTCTCGACCGTCGTCGCCGCCTCCTTGAACCATCGGCGTGCGTCCGAATTCGCCTCCCCAAATCACCAAAGTGTCCTCCAACAGACCGCGTTGTTTAAGATCTTTGATCAGCGCGGCACAACCTTGATCGGTTGCTTTGCAGTTCTTTTGAATGTCCTTGGTCAGGTTGCCATGCTGGTCCCAAGCTTCATGGAACAACTGCACAAAACGCGTTCCCCGCTCCACCAACCGCCTGGCAAGCAAACAATTCTTGGCGAAAGAAGCTTCATCCGGCTTGATGCCGTACATATCAAGCACGTGTTGTGGCTCGGAAGAAAGATCGGTCAACTCCGGACCGCTGGCCTGCATTCGGTAAGCCATCTCGAACGAATTGATCCTGGTGGCGATCTCCGGATCGCCGGTAACTTCCAGTCGCTGCCGGTTTAGCGCGGTGATCGCATCCAAAGAATCGCGTTGAACGGTATCGTCGATGCCGCTGGGGTTCGACAAATAGAGCACGGGATCCCCCACACTTCGCAGCTGGACGCCCTGATAGACCGACGGCAGAAACCCGCTACCCCAGTTGCTTGATCCGCCACTGGGTCCTTTGGTTCCAGAACTGAACACAACAAAGCCGGGCAGATCGCGCGACTCCGCCCCCAACCCGTACATCGTCCAGGCACCCAAGCTCGGTTTGCCGAACAATTGCGAACCGGTGTTCATCATGATTTGCGCCGGCGCGTGGTTGAAGGCATCGGTCTTCATCGATTTGATGATGGTCAGGTCGTCGGCGACTTCCGCAGTGTGAGGCAGAAGTTCAGAAATCTCGGCGCCCGAGCTGCCGTGACGAGCAAACTTGAACTTCGGACCCAGCAGTTTGGAGTTGGGGTTGATGAACGCCGCCCGATATCCTTTCAGCAATTCTGGTGGCGGCAGTGTGCCGTCGTACTTCGTCAACTGTGGCTTGTTGTCAAACATCTCCAGATGGCTGGGCGCTCCGGCCATGAAGAGATAGATGACACTTTTCGCATTGCCGGGAAAGTGTCCACGCCGGGGAAGCAGCGGGTCCGCGGCGGCAGCCGGCGCAGCGCCGGTCAACAATTCGGCGGCGGCAATCGCGCCCAGGCTGACACCACACTGTGACAAAAACCAGCGTCTTGAAACATCATTGGGGGTCATTCGTTTTTTCCTACTCCTTGGTGATCGTTTCATCAAGACTCAGCAGGACGCGGGCGACCAATGTCCACGCCGCCCATTCGTTGTGATCAATTTCTGCAGTCTGTTCGCCGGTAACACCGACAATTTTTTCCGCATCCAAACCGTGATCGACGAGCCGTTGCCGCTGTTTCTGTAGCAGCCGAGTCAGCGTCGCCACCTCTTCGGCTTCCGGTATCCGTGCCACACAGCGTCGCATGGCGTAGGTGGCGCGAGATTCGTCGGTATCGCCCCCTTCATGTAGCGTTTTCTCCGCAAGTCCCCTGGCACATTCCATCGACAATGGTTCATTCAACGACGTCAGTGCTTGAAGCGGCGTATTGGACCGGTTGCGGCGAACACAGGAAACGTTGCCAGGCACCGCGTCGAATGTTTCCAGCATCGGATAGGGCACACTCCGAAAGCGGAAGGTGTACAACCCGCGGCGGTATCGATTCCGGCCCGTTTCTTCATTCCACGTCTTTGGCCCATAACTGGCTGGCGGATCAAACAGAAACCGCGGCGCGGGCGGATAGACAGATGGCCCGCCCACCTGCCTGTGAAGCAACCCGCCGGCGGAAAGTGAGATGTCTCGCACGACCTCCGCATCGACGCGAAACCTTGGGCCGCGAGCCAGCAGCCGGTTGTATGGATCACGTTGTTGCAGTGCGGCGGTCACGTGGGAAGATTGCTGGTAAGTCGCCGACGAAACGATCAGACGATGCAAATGTTTCAAGCTCCAATCGTTTACCATCAATTCGACCGCCAACCAATCGAGAAGATCGGGGTGCGACGGCGGCGTACTTTGTGATCCCAAGTCGTCGGCAGTTTCGACCAATCCAATGCCGAAATAAGCCTGCCAAACGCGATTGACGATCGACCGCGCCGTGGTGGGCGAGCGCCGATCGACCAACCAGCGGGCAAAAGTCAGTCGAGATCGGTCGGCGCCTTCGGGAAGCGAATGCAGGAAGTCGGGGACTCCCGCCTGAACTTCCGCTTCAGGACTCAGAAAATCGCCACGATGCAGCACCGACGTCGACCTTTTGTCGGCTCGTTCCTGAAGGACCAATTGCGTTGTTCCCTCGGGATAGCTCTTCCAAAGCGAATCAATGCGAGCGTTTGCATCGGACCAATCCGCAACGGTCGACCGCCAATGACGAAAGACCGCCGCTTGTTGATCGGGTGTTCTAGGCTCCGCGCCGCTTTGAAGAATTTCTCGCACGCGGGCGGGAAGCGGATCGGCAATCGGATCGGCCGCAGTGGTCGCCGAAAACCGGTAACGACCCATCAAACAATTGTGGTTGTCATTGTTGTTCCAACCGCCGTGGTTCATCGTCGGTTGTACCGTGATCAACGATCCGCCAGCGAATCCGACCGGCTGCTCGAATACGAATACCGCTTTTCGCGACTGGTTGCGGCGGCCGGGATCAATGTCGGTGGTCCAGGCAGTGTTGTTGTCACCGTCGATGGCGAAATCGATCGGGCCAGTAACACGCTTGTCTCCCTCGGTGGCCTTGATGTTCTTCAAGTAGTCGGGCTGAGGCGATCGCGGCGGATTCACATCGGCAGTGGCCGAAACCAGCTTCACCTTTGTCTGTTGCGACGGATTGTCGGCCGGAGCGACGAAGACTGAAAACTCGGTCAGCGCCGCGGTGCCGCGGATCGATCTGCCAGGTCCTTGCCGAGGCAGTTGCGGATGTGTCAACAACTCCAGGCGGATTCCGGTGATTTCCTCCGCCTCGGTCCGCATGACAAATTTTGGCGATGAATTCTTTGGCGCATAGCTTTCGCTGAGGATCGAAAAGTCATCCAGAACACGAAACTTCTGTCCCTCATAAGGAAGTTCGATCGGCGGAAGCACTTGCCACTGCCCGGCCAGTTGCTGGGCATCCTTTTCCCAGTCGGCCATCCGCTGCCGCCAATCAGGCATCGATCGCTTCAGATCATCTTCGATCGCAGAGATCTGTTTTTCTATTTTTGATCGCTGCCGCTGCTGGCTAACGCTATAGACCGGAATGATCGCATCATGCGTGTTGTTCAAAAACGCGAACATCCGGTAGTAATCTTCTTGAGTCAGCGGGTCATACTTATGGCTGTGACATTGGCCACACTGCACCGTCATTCCCAATACGCTTTTACCGATCGCGTCCATGCGGTCGAACATCGCCTCCATCCGAAACTGCTCCGGATCGGCGCCCCCTTCTTCATTGACCATCGAATTGCGCAGGAATCCCGTGGCGACTCGGCTGTCCTGAGTCGGATGGGGCAGCAAATCACCGGCGATCTGATGAACGACGAATTGGTCATACGGCATATCGCGATTGAAAGCACCAATGACCCAATCTCGATAAAACCACATTTCTCGCGGCTTGTCTTTTTCGTAACCATCCGAATCGGCATAGCGTGCGGCATCCAACCAGATTCGCGCCCAGCGTTCGCCAAAATGAGGCGACTTCAACAACCGCTCGACTTGCCGCTGAGCGGCGCCGCTGGATCGGTCTGCCAGGAACGCATCCACCTCCTGAGGCGACGGTGGCAATCCGATCAAATCAAGACTCAATCTTCTTAGCCAGATCGGCCGCGCCGCCGGTGGCGACGGCCCAAGACGTTTTTCCTTCAAACGACGCAACACAAACGCATCGATGGGATTGCGAACCCACTGGGTCTGCTTGACCTGAGGGACCGGCGGTCGGACCGCCGCGGTGAAGGCCCAGTGATGTTGGTAATTTGCGCCTTGTGCGATCCATTGTCGCAACAATTCGATTTCATCCTTGCTGAGCCGTTTCCCGGAATCGGGCGGAGGCATGACCAGGTCGGGGTCGTCTGACACAATCCGGGCGACCAACTCACTCTCCTCCGGCTCGCCCGGAACCACCGCCCACTCCGTCGCCGCCTCGGCGGTGTCAAGTCGCAGATCGGCTTCGCGATGTTCCTCATCCGGCCCGTGGCAGTAAAAACACTTGTCCGACAAGATCGGACGAATGTCCCGACCAAAATCGATGTCCGAGTTTTCCGCTGCCTGAGCCAGTATCGCTGCCAGAGAAAGAACGAGGGTGAGCTGGGTACGAATCATCAAAATGCTGCATCCGTTTTGATCAACACGGAACTCTCCTGCGCCGACTTGTCCCGCGTCGGCGATAATGCGGAATTCAACACAAGGAAAAAGCTAGTCGGCCGCCAAAGTGCCGTCTTGGACGCGGCATCGACGCCTTGGTACATTTTGACCATGAACGAGGGCGTGGCCAAGGCTTTTCAAGATGCATTTTTTTGCCGAAATCCGCTGGCGGAATCGGTGATTGCGCTGTTTGATTCGCTGCCGCAAACCTATTTTTACGCGAAAGACGAAAGCAGCCGGTTTGTCAAAGTCAATCAGCTGTTTTTGGAAAATCATGGTCTGGATCACGAATCGGAGGCGATCGGCAAGACGGATCACGATTTCCACCCGCCGGTACTGGCCGAAGCCTACATCGAAGAAGATCGCCGCGTGATGTCCAGTCGTCGGCCGTTACCCGGCCAGACCTGGCTGGTGCCACATCGCCGTCGCACGCCGCGCTGGTACGTGTCCACCAAAACTCCGCTCTTTGACCTACAGGGAAATGTTGTTGGGATCGCCGGTGCGATGTATCGCACCCAGCAGCAGGATGAATTGAAACGCTACCTGCAAGAGATCCTGCCGGTCGCCAAATATATCGAAAAGCACTACGCCAAACCGATCTCCATGGCGAAGATGGCCGAAATGGCGGGCCTGTCGTCGACTCACTTCAACCGCCGGTTCCGCCAGCTACTGCGGATGACCCCCATGCAATACCTGCGCAGCGTCCGCATTCAGGCGGCTCAAAAGCTGTTGACCACCACCACTCTCAGCCCTGCTCAGATCGCAATCGACGTCGGATACACCGACCAAAGCCACCTGACGAAACGTTTTCGTGAAGTGACGGGAATGACACCGGTCGGCTATCGAAAACGCTTCATGGTTCGCTAGCGGGGGAAACATTACAGAATTCATGGCCGGAATTCTGGAAATTCATTCAAGGAATGGCAAATAGATGCTGAATAATCCAATAACCAAACGTGGGGAATCAAGCTGTCATCGGAGGGGGCAGGCGTTATATTCCTATTTAGAGTTGGATTTGGGAAACTTTCCAAAACTGGGGCGAACAAAAAATGAATGAAAGAGCATTTGAATTTGGCGCTTTGAGCATCGGTGACATATTCAAATCGAATGATCTTTATCAGAAGGAAAGTCTCGATTCAGCGATTTTGCTTCGATTTGCCTCCGGCGAGGTGCCGGCAAGGCAGATCATTCATCGGTTTTATCCCGACACGGCTGTGGATTCGATCCGCAAAGTACCGAAATCGGACCGGACGCACTGACCGGCGGCGTCGGTGTGTTCTCCGAGCTCGCAGCGAACTGCTCAGAGTGAGTCTTCAAATTCCGTTGTAGGCCCGGCTTGTCCCAAGTCGGCGAGTACAGGATCGCCGACTTGGGACAAGCCGGCCTACAACGGTTTCCATGCTTACCGCGCGGTCCATCCGCCGTCGACAACCAGCATGCTTCCGGTGGTGTAGCTGGCAGCATCACTGGCCAGGTAGATGGCTGCGCCTTGTATTTCTTCCAGTCTTCCCCAGCGGTTCATCGCCACTGCTCCGACAATGAACTTTTTCGCTTCCTCGGTTTCGGCGATCGGTTCATTCATCGGTGTTAGAAACGGGCCCGGACAGATCGCGTTGACCATGATGTTGTGCTCGGCAAACTCAAGGCCCAGCGCCCGCGTCATCTGCACCACCGCCCCTTTGCTGGTGGCGTAAGGCGTACGGTTGGCCAAGCCGACCAGCCCCAAGGTGCTGGCCAGATTGATGATCCGCCCGCGGCCCTGCTTTTTCATGATCGGCGCAACGGCGCGGCTTGCGATCCAGATTCCATCGACATTGATTTTCTGTACATCGCGGAACTGCTCCAGCGTCAGTTCGTCGATCGGACCGCGAATGTTGATGCCCGCGTTGTTGATCAGCGTATCGATCCGGCCAAATCGGTTGAGGGTTGACTGCACGAGCTCTTCCATCCTGGCTTCGTCAGTGACATCGGCCTGGACACCGATCGCCTCCCCACCATGGTCGGCGGCAATCTCCGCGGCGGCAGCGTCCGCCTCCTGCTGGTTGCGGCTGACGAGAACAACTCTCGCGCCGGCAGAGGCCAACCCGGCAGCCATCGCTTTGCCAAGCCCCTTGGAGCCGCCGGTGACAATCGCAACATGATCGGTCAGGTCAAAGAGTTTGATTCCAGGAAGCATTTGCCAATCCAAGCGAGCGGAGAAATACGATCCACGATGCAAAGGTTAAGATGCCTCTTGGCAATCTGCAACTGGATGACCGGGAAGAGTCGACCACGAATCGCTCGAATCACACGAATGAAGAAGTTCTTCCGGGAGTGGCCGTTATTCCCGTTCGTGCTCGTACTCCTACTCGTACTCGCTGCATTCTGTGGCGAGTAGGAGTACGAGTACGAGAATGAAGAAAACTGGCTTCTAGAATTCTTTGCGGCTTTGCTCGCGACATCTTGAACACTTTGTCTTCCTATTCGTGTGATTCGAGCGATTCGTGGTCAATCTTTCTACACGGCGACCTCGATCATTCCATCACGAAGTCGCAGTGGAATTGTTTTCGCGTCGAAGGTTGGTTTTTCTTCGTCCACGTAGGTTCCGTCACGGACACAGAACCCCCAATGATGAATGCGACAGCGGATCACATCTCCTTCCAACTTGCCGTGGGCAAGCGACGCCCCGGCGTGGGGACATTCGTTGCGCAAAGCGAAGAATTCACCTTTCACATTGAAAACCGCGATCGCGATCTGACCGACGACAAACATCTGCGAATCACCAATCGCGATTTCGTCAGCGGTACATATCGGCTGGAACGTTGGCTGTTTCATCTCTTTTTCATCCACCGTGGCGGTGCACCACAAGCATCGTGAAGACTTCGATCGGGTAGAATTCGTCTTGCAGACGAAACCACCACCGGGAACGATCGGCGGAAAGCGAGGGGGAAGGCGATGCTGTACATGATCGAAGTGCATTTTAAGGAACAGCACCGAGCGGCTGCGCTGGAATACTTCTGGCAACACGGTTCCACCCACTACGAAGGCAAGGTATCCGTCCAGGGCTTATGGGTAGCCTCCCAGGATCACATCGCCTATGCCCTGGTTCAGAGCCAGGACCAGGGGGAGGTGGAGAAAGCGTGTGCGCCGCTGCAGGAATTCGGGCAGGTGTTCGCGCGATCAGTGACCAGCTCCGACGAATTGTAGACGGTCGACAACACGACAAAATCTTTGGTTTGCGTGTTCCGCATCTTCTTGTGCGGGGTTGAATCGCATATTTTGGCATGCCACGCTACCTAATCGGAGGAGATTCCATGGTTCGTTTACGTGTTTTGTCGGCTCTTTTCTTTTCGCTAAGCCTGGGCGGTTTCATTTCGCTGGCCGTCGCGCAAACCCCCACCGATGTGCCGAAAACAGATTCCGCCAAAAAGAAAGCGGACAAAGAGCAATCGCGAGAAGAAAAATTGGCCGACTACCTCTCCGGCGCCAAGTTTGTGGGAAAGTTCACCATCGACGGGAAAGAAGATGCCGCTCCGAAGACAGAGGAATACACGATCAGCAAATGCGAAAAGCTACCTGAAAAGAACATGTATCGATTCACGGCACGGATCAAGTATGGCGACGTCGACAACGAAGTGCCCATGGATTTGAAAGTGTTGTGGTCAGGCAACACGCCAGTCATCACGCTAGATAACTTCTGGATTCCTGGCATGGGGACGTTCGGAGCGCGCGTCTTGATCCACTCTGACCGTTACGCTGGCACGTGGCAACACGATGCTGTCGGCGGACACATGTTTGGAAAAATTGAAAAGGCGAAGGACGAAGCCGTCCAACCGCGCCCCAAGCAGTGATGAACAAAAAAACGCTCGGTGCCCCCCCGGGATCCGAGCGTTTTTGCGCTTTCCGCGGCGTCGGCCTCGGCCAGTGGCGTTGCACCCGATCTGCTCTCACACAAATCACCGGCTCCCGTTCGGAGCAAATCGTGCAACGCGACTCAGCTTCGGCTACGACGACGCGAGGAAGCGGCGTTTCGATAGCAACTCATTCAGCTCCGCGAAGTTGAAAGCGGTTGCATTGGTCTCGGCAGCCAAGGCAATCTGGGAGAACAAATTGTCGGACGCGTTTGCCGTAGCGCCCGTTCCGACCGATTCAATTCCGTCGCGGAATCCTGGTGGCTGGGTCTGCTCAATCTGGTAGGTGCCCTCGGCAAGGTTGGAGAAGGCGTAGGCGCCGGTGGCATCGGTCGTCGCCGTGGCGTCGACAGCGTTGCCCAGGAAATCGGTCCCGCTAAGCGTCAGCACCACTCCGTCGATACCGTCTTCGCCCGCGTCTTGAATGCCGTTGTTGTTTGCATCAACAAACACGACTCCGGCGATGGACGACGTGGCGGGATCGATGTTGGTGTTAGCAGTGGCGGTGTTGTTGGTCGCATCGGGATCGTTGGTGTCAGACGAAACGGTGGCGCTGTTCGTCTGGGGGCTCGTGGCACCGGAGTCGACCGTGGCATTGATCGTGAAGCTGAAGGAGCCGCCGCTGGCAAGATCGCCGCCGCTGACGTTGACCACGCCATTGCTAACCGTCAGCGTCTCTCCGCCCGGACCGGTACCGCTGTCGAAGGTGACGCCGGCCGGCAGCGTATCGGCAACGACCACGTTGGTCGCGGTCGACGGGCCGCTATTGGACACTTCGATGGTATAGGTCAAGCTGCTACCGGCTTGAGCATTGGTTAGTGAGACCGACTTGGTGATCGACAGGTCGGCTTGCGGAGTGACCGTGATATCGGCCGTTGCCGAGTTGTTGGTGGCATCGGTTTCGCCCGAGGCAGTCAGGTCAGGGACGCTGGCCGTGTTGGTGATCGTACCGCTGGCCATCGCGTCGACGGTGAACTGCAACGTTGCCGAAGCCGATGCGCCGCTTGCTAACGTGATCGCTGGAAAATCGATCACCGAACCGTTGCTGGTCGCGTCTTGACCGTTCAAGGTGCCGCTGACAAAGGTCAACCCGGCAGGAATGTCATCACTCAACACCACTCCCACCGCGGTACTTGGGCCGGCGTTGGAAACTTCAACGGTGTAAGTCACGGTGCCGGTTGGTCCGGGAGTCGCGTTGTCGACACTCTTGGTCAACGTGACATCGAACGCGGGGTTCAACGTCGTATCGGCGTCGTCACTGTTGTTGGTACTGTCCAGCTCCGTTCCCGACGAGGCGACCGAAGCGGTGTTGGTGACGGTGCCGGTGGCCGCTTCGTCAATGTCGACAGTGACCGTGAAGGTGCGAGTCTCTCCGACCGGAATCGAATCGAACTGGACGGTCACTGTTCCGTTGGTGAAATCGGTGCTGTCGGCTGTCGGCGCGGAGATCACGGCACCGATCAGTCCGGTCGGCAGAGTGTCGGTGATCACCACGGTCGACGCGTCGCTGGGGCTGTCGGTGTCGTGGCTGACCGTGAAGGTGTAGACCAGCTGATCCTGCCCCGGAACCGCTGTCGCATTGTCGACGTCTTTCTGTAGGATCAAATCAACCTGGCGTTCGACGTTGATGTTGACCGTATCGACGTCGTTTGTCGAGTCGCTGTCGGTGTCGGTGGTAGCCGCCGTGGCGGTGTTGGCGATCGTTCCCGAAGCAGAGGAGGCGATAGAAACGTCGAACGAGAAAGTCGCGGTGGCACCGCTGGCCAAATCGCCGACGTCAAACGACAAGTCTTGGCCGTTCTGAGTCAGCGTTGCCCCCGAAGTTCCCGGAGCAAAACTTCCTGCCACCAAGGTCAGGTCGGCGGCCAGCGTATCGGTGACCGTGACTCCCCGCGCATCGCCGGGCCCGTTGTTGGTCACCTCGATCGTGTAGGTGATGTCCTGGCCCGCGACGGGAGTGCCGGTCACAGTTTTGTCCACCGCAACATCCACCACTCGGTCGACCGAAGTGTCTTCGCTAGCGGAGTTGTTGCTCGGATCAGGATCGGTATTGGGATCGGCGGTTACCGTTGCGGAATTACTCAGTGGGCTTGTCGCGCTGCTGTCAACATCGACCGTCACGGTCACCACCGCGACGGCTTGATTGGCCATCGCGCCCACCACCGCAGTGACCTCTCCGGAAACCGTGTCAAAACTGACCAGGCTGCTGTTGCCGTCGACATCACCGCTGACGAACGTCACACCAGTCGGCAACGGATCGGTGACCACCACACCTGCCGCAGCATCGGGACCGTCGTTGGTGACGGTGATGGTGTAAACCAGTTGGTTGCCGGCGTTGACCGGGTCGGTTGCATCGGTCTTTTCGATGCGCAGGTCCGATTCAATCAAATCGAGCAACTCGTCTTCGGAATTGTTCGACGGATCGGTATCCACCTCGGTTGCCGAAACGGTCGCGGTGTTGGTGATGTCGGCTGTCTGATTGGCGCCAATGTCGGCCAACAGCTGGAACGTTGCCGATCCGCCCGCTGGCACGGTTCCCAGCAGCACTTCTACCGTCGATCCGTTGACATTGGTGGTGAACGCTCCCGATTCGTTCGCCGTGCCGGTGAAAGTCAATCCGGCGGGAATGATGTCTTCGAATCGAACGTTGGTTGCATCCAACGGTCCGGCATTCTGGACAACGATGTCAAAGACCGCGTTGCCGCCGGCAGCCACGTTGGAACCAGCCGAGTTGATGGTCTTGGTGACCGAGACGTCGATCTGTGGGAAGAATCCAAAATCGACGGTGGTGTTGGTGTTCGGATCGGTATCGTCGTCGTTGATCGGTTCCGCATTCGACTGCAGCGTGATCGTGCCGCTGACGACGTCACCACTGCCAAGCGTCGTGCCGTTGTCGTCGTTGTCGATGTCGTCGTCAGGATCCGAGGCAGGGTCATTTCCGGTACTGTTGGCAAATCCGAACAACCCCGCCCCTGATTGGAAGACGGTCGCAGGCACGACCACCGCGTAGTGTCCCGGATCCAACCCCGGAAAACTGTAAGTTCCGCCCGGTCCGGTAGTGGTCGAGGTCAGCGGGATTGCCGTGGTCGGATCGACCACGTCATTCGCACCAGCCAACTGATAAAGATCGACGGAAATACCGGTGACTCCCGCTTCCGTTCCCTCTCGCAATCCGTTGTTCTGGCCACCACCCGGATCGTTATCGATGAACAATTGCCCGCCGAGGGTCAGCGGCAAAATGTTCGCAATATCTGCCTGCACGACGTCGGGACGCCGCGATTCGGCGATCGAGACGACCACATCGGTATCAGCCGACAGTGACAACGACGCTTCGATCGACCCCACGTCGTTAAAATCGGCGCCGGTGCCGGTGGCAATGCTGAAACTGGAAAAGAGGACGAACGATTCAACAGTGCTCGTCAGGTTTTGCGGCACCGGGATGGCAACCGTGGAAGAATTCGAGCCATCGGTATGAACGGTGATGAACAGTGCCTCACCAGCCTGATCGGCGCGCGTCTCGACGATTAAACCCGCGCCGGGATCAAGCGTCGATCCTGGAGTGCCGCCGGCAAGCGACACACCGCCAAGACCGGTGACGCTGAGTGCTGTGCTGCCGTCGTTGCCGTCATATTGAAGCAGCGCCGTCCCCTCGGCCAAACCGAGCGATCCAATCGATAACGTGTCGGCGTTGCTGTCGACAAAAACGGTCACCTGCCCAATGCCGTTGGTGTTGGTGACTTGAATATCACGAGCGCCGCCAATCACTTCGGGGGCAGCAGCCGAATCGGTGTTGGTCGGAGTTCCCGCATCGGCGGTGACCGTCTGCGATGTGAGCGAGTAATCGTCGATCAAAGCGGTTTGGATTCCGTTGGCCACCGTTACGTCCACAGCAATCGCGGCGGGCGTGTTCAGCTGGGGCACCGCCTGCTGTTCGATGAAATAGCGGCCCACGGTCAATCGATCGAAGCGGTAGTTGCCGTTGAGGTCGGTGATATCGGTCCCAATCAACAGGTCGCCACCGTCGAAAAGGGTGTCACCGTTGGTATCCTCGAACAACTGGATTTGAATCCCCTGAGCTCCAGGCGTGCCGGGTGAAACAAGATTCCCCCCGCCATCGACCAACACTGGCGGGTCGCCCGCCGCCGATCCGTCACCCGCCTCATCCACAAAGGCGACACCGGCAATCGCTCCCAGGTCCGATGCCAAGAGCTCTCGCCGGGTAAGCCGTTCCAGACGCAAGCGACGTTGTTTTCGTTTTTTTGCGGCTCGTCCCGTGGCGGCTTTGACGCGGCGGATCATTCTTTCCCAGACCATCTCGATAGACCTGTTTTTTTGCTTTACAGCCCCAAACCGGTACGAAGAACGGCGTTTTTGGAGGGCTTGGTGGATTGGATAGGTGTGCACGCCAGCGTTGACGGGGTAACCCTGGTCGTGATTATCGGTTATTCAACCCACGCAACTTAAGTGTTACTGGAGGGACAGGCGATTCATCAGAAAGGGGGGTCTACCAGCGAAGCTCGCCACCGAAATTGATGCCCTGGACCCAGTAGTCGGTATTGTCAAACGCAAAGGTCGGACGCTGGGCCCCGGTCAGCGGTTGGGCTGGCGGAGGCAGCAGGTTCGGATTGAGGTCCCGATCAATTTGGTCTCCAGGCCGAACCACGTTCGACCAGTAGATGAAGGTGTATCCAAGCGTCATTTTGAAGTGATCTGTCAACTGATAGCCGACGTTCCAATTGAATTCGGGAACCACGGTGAACTCGTCACGCCGATACGTGCCGATGTTGGAGGTTTGCGCCAACAAACCGCCGGGCAACGTCTGAGCTGGGGGATTGATCACGTCGTTGACCGTCGTGCGGCCATTGATGGTGACCGTTTGCCGGGTATTCCCGATTGCCATGCGAAGCAACATGTCACATGTCCAGAACCCTCGTGTTCGTCGGTATACCCATCCGACGTCAAAACCGTTGAATTGGTTCCGCGTATCGAATCGATCGAGAATATCGAATGTGCCGGGAGCCTGCGTATCGGTGCTGACCAGATCTTCGGTGACCTGGATGGTTTCTTCCAATTCCAAGAAGCGATAGCCGAGCAGCAATTCGGTACGGCTACAGTAATGCTCCGGGCAGCCGCAGAAGAGCCACTGGCTGCATCCTTCGTCGCAGCATCGCAGGCGTCGCAGGTTAACCGCCGCACCGCTGAGCCGACTTCGTGCAAACGCGTTGACGGTGCCGCTGACGACGTTGGGAAAAGCAACCAGTTCGGAATCTTCCAAACCGGTCTGAGTATTGAAAAACGGTCGGGCGAGCACAGGGGCACCGGTGCTGGTGGCCGAAAAACCTTCTGTTTCACTGCCCAGCTGAAACAACTCGGCTCCCACTCCCCAGGTGTGGCAGCGATCAAGCCAGACGCCGAATCGCAGCCGTCCGCCGTCAAATCCTTCGTCCAAGACGTCGCGGCCGCCAAACAGAATTCGTGTGCTGGCGCTGGTCAGTACCCCTGCTTCGGTACGGGGAACGTTGGCATCGCTACTGCTGGTGACCAATGGAGGAAGGTTCATTCCGTCTTGCCACCAACCCAGGTATTCAAAGGAAACCCATCCATCCTGGGGCACGCACAAGGTGACGCAGGGACGCCATGCTTGTGGGCTGCACAGTTCGCCGCACATGCTGCATCCGGCGCCGGAACAGGAACCGCACGGCGAATCACAACCGAAGTCACATCCAGTGCATACGGCCGATCCGCATCCGCACTGGTCGGCGGGAATCGCATCGCAGGCAACCGCCGCGTCGTGCAGCGGGGCAAGCGTGATTTGGCCGTCCAACGGAACGCTTTGAACAGGCGGCTCGATCACCGAGACAGAAGAGGAATCGGGTTCCGGAGTCGGTACGGGAACATCTTCGACCTCGATATGATCGACCCGGCGAAGCTGTGGGGCGAACGAATCGGAGCCGGCGCGACGTGCCGGTCGGGTCGGCTGCCAGGATGCTCGCGCCACCCGTTCGCTGTCGCGAACCGATTGACGCCGCGCCTGCGACGTCTGCGCTTGGCAGGCCGACGCCAAGACCATGAACATTAGAAATGGAAGACAGAGAAAGCAGCGGAAGGTACGCACTGGGTTCACCAATGGGATGCTGGAAAATGGTGCTGAGACGATTGCCCGGATCTGGCCCGGTTCCGCAATCGACTCGTTGGTCCCCCCCGGGTTGAACAGGTCAATCGCCACCGCCCTCGGCAGCGAATGATCCTTTCAACAGCGATATCGTCTGACTCGCGCCGGAATATCGACTCAAATCCCGAAAAATCGGAAAAATCAAAAAAGTCGTCCTAACCGGCAAACCTTACTACCGCGTGAAACTCGGCGACGAAACCGAGCCGATCTTCGGAAAGCCGCGCAGCTTCCCTACTGCGGCAGGCCGAACGCGTAGAGTTTCGAATGGGTGCGAACGTAGATTTTTCCGTCCACCACCGCAGGCGTCGCGTAGGTGGAATCACCCATGTCGTTGACAGAGAGCACCTGCGGTTTCTCACCCAGGCTGAGTACGGAAATGGTCCCATCCCCGGCCGAACAGATCAGCTTGTCACCGGCAATGATGGGCGAGGCATAGTGGGTGCCTCGACCACGCGTACGAATTCGCGACAGCCGCTGCCCCGATTCGAAGTCGACGCAGGTGAGCACGCCGCCATTTTTGACGAAGTAAACAATCCCGTTGTGAAACAGCGGCGAAGGAACTTCGGGAATCCCCTGTTGCTGAAGCGTTCGTACTCGATCGGGATCGATCACACCTTTGGCGTCCAATGGTACGGCAAGCATCCCGTGGGTGTCGTAACTCGCCCGGAAACGTTCCAGATCGGCGGTGTGTTTTTGCCATTCCTGGCGGTCGATTTCGCCATCACGATTCCTGTCGGCGTGATCGAATCGCAGCGGTGCTCCGTTTTGAGGAGCTTCGGCTCCGTCGGGACGATGAAAAATCATCAACCTTGGCAATTCGTTGCGGCTGATTTGTCCGTCGTCGTCTTTGTCGTTGGAATCGACCAGCTGATCGAAGCTGGGAAACTCCGGCCGGAGTGCCGGTTCACCCATCTTGTTCCACGCAGCCACGATCACTTCTTCTCCCGCCAGCACCGGTGTGCTGGTTGCCGTGGTCGCGCACTTGAACACCCAAATCAGCTTGCCGTTTCGAATGTCAAACGCCTGCAGCGATCGGGCCGTATGCATGATCAGCTTGTCACCGTCGAAGATGGGACAGGCGGTGCAAGCAAGTTCACTGTCAAAAGGTTCGTCCTGCGGAATCTTCCACAACTGCTCTCCCGTTTCTTTGTGGACCGCCAGTAGAAAATGGTCAACGTGATTGCCGCGATACAAGATGACACGGTCCTTGACGATCGCCGGGGACGTCGCGTTTCCAGCATACGACTTGGTCAACGGCATCTTGATTTCCCACAACTTCTCGCCACCGATGTCAAAGCAGATCAGGCCGAACGAACCGAAGTAGGCGACCACGCGCTGTCCGTCCGACGCCGGGCTGCTGCTGGCGGGGTTGAAGGAAGGATGTCCCTTTTCAATCTTGTCCGCCGCCACCTGCCGCCGCCAAAGAATCTGACCGCTGCCGCGATCCAGACAAATGACTTCCAGCTTTTTCTGATCGCGTTCGTAGGCGGTCAAGAAAATGTGATCACCGACAACACAAGGTGAGGAGTGCCCTGATGGAAGCGGCACGCTCCACAGTTCGTTCTTGCCCGGACCGAACTCGACAGGCACTTCCGGTCCGGAGACGATTCCAGAACTGTTGAGACCGCGAAACTGCGGCCAATCAGCGCTGGCAGGAAACGCTAGCAGTATCGACCAAGACAAAACAACCAAGACAGATTTCATTGCAACGACCATCGCGTCAACTTGTCATGATCCTTGATCAAGACAGAGTCCGGAAGCAGAATCGGCGGAGCCCAAGTTTGGTTTTCGGAGACTTGATAGGACGCAACGACTTCATAAGCAGCACCGCTTGCTCGGATGATCTGCATTTGCCCGTTGTTCATCAGCGCCACAATGTGTCCGGGAATCACCAGGAAGGTCACGTTCTGTCCGCTTCTTCCGGGGCCCTGCCACAAGATCTCGCCCGTCGCCGTATCGAGACTGAACAGTCGCCCCGCTCCGTAGTGAGAAAACCCAAACAACAAGTCACCAGCGACGACGGCTGAAGCCATGTCGAGCGCCACTTTCTCCTGACGCCACCGCTGGGTAACCGACCAATCGTCGCCGGAGCGTTTTGGCTGAACGCTGCGGATGCCGCGATTTTCGCCACCCACCAAGATGTATCCGTTATTGATCGCTGGCGTTGGCATGTTCTGGTTGGTACCGGTGTGCGGAAACGGGTATTCCCAAAGCAGGCGCCCCGATTCACTTTCCACACCCACCAAAGCCCGATGATTCCACTGAACGACCTGGCGGACACCATCGATCTCAACCAACAACGGCGACGAGTAGGAGGTGCCGTCTTTTCCCTGGCTCCAAACCTCGTTTCCACTCTCGACATCCAGCGCCACCAAAGCACCTTTTTCGTCGGTACCGAAGTGGGCGATCACGCGGCTGTCGTCGACGATCGGTGAAGTCGACGCGCCCCAGTACGGTTGGCTCTTGCCGAACTGGTCGTCGTAGTTGCGCTGCCAGAGCCTGTCGCCCGTATCGGCATCCCAGGCGGACAGCGTTCCCGTGATGCTCATCGTAAAGATTCGGCCGTCAGCAAAGACCGGCGATGACTTGGGGCCTTTACCGTGACGCTCGCCGCCGCCACCCATCTTGAATGGAACGGGATAGTTCTTTCGCCACTTGACCTGTCCCGTCTCCAGGTCCACGCACAACAGAACTTCGTCTTCTCCCTGGCGGGCGTGCTGGTAAACGCGGTCAGCGACGACCAACGGGGAACCGTATCCTGTGCCCACGTCGATCTGCCAACGACGATTCAGCTTCTCCGGCCAACTCTTGGGCAATGTAAATCCGTGTACACGGCCATCGCGATTGGGGCCAAGCCATCCGGGCCAATCGAATTCAGCGGCGGAAGAAGAGGGGACCGTTTGGGCGATCGCCAGATGCAACACGACGACGCCAAAGAGGATGAAACGCAACATAGGGAAAGCTCCTTTGGGTCCCAAATGATAGGGTCTGCCGGAGCGCCGCGCAAGTCTGCCAGATCCCTGTAGGCCGACTTGTCCCCAAGTCGGCAAATTCCAGGATCGCCGACTTGGGGACAAGTCGGCCTACCCTGTCGCGCATCCCACTCATCCATGAAATACAATCATGCCCTCCACTCCCATCCATTCCCACCCCGCTTGGTGGCTTCATGAGAACGCTTGCTTTTGTCATCGCCGCATCAGTCCTTTCGGTTGTCTCGTTTGCCGACGATGGTCCGTGGAAACTGCAACCGCTTCGATACAACCATCCGGGACTGGTCATTGACCTGGGCGTCGGATTGTGGGCCTGGCCGCTGCCGGTCGACTATGACCGGGACGGCGATTTGGACTTGCTGGTTTCCTGTCCCGACAAGCCTTCCAACGGAGTCTTTTTTTTCGAAAATCCCTCGCAAGATCCGACCGAGAAAACTCCCGTTTTCAAACCGGGAGTGCGCGTCGGACCTACCGGCCACAACATGCAGATCAGTTACGTCGACGGCCAGCCCCGCCTGATGCGAGAGGCTTTTGAGCTGCCGAAGTTCATGTCGGGCGACTTTGAATCGAAGACCAAAGTTTATCAAAACGATCGTTTCCACAGCGGTTCGACTCGAGCCCGAATGTGGCGCCGCGTCGACTTCGACGGCGACGGCGATCATGATCTGATCGTCGGTATCGGAGACTGGACCGACTACGCGTGGGATCATGCCTACGACCGCCGAGGACGTTGGCGCAACGGTCCGCTGCACGGTTACGTCTACTGGATCGAAAACAACGGTTCGGACTCGGAGCCTGAATTCGCCGAGCAGCCAAAACGACTGCAAGCCGGCGGCGGTGACATCGATGTCTATGGATGGCCGTCACCCAACTTTGCCGACTTCGACGGCGACGGAGATCTTGATCTGCTGTGTGGCGAGTTTTTGGATGGTTTCACTTACTTTCAAAATATCGGCAGCCGCAAGCGACCGTCCTATGCGGCCGGACAAAAATTGATGGGTTCCGACAACCGGCCGCTGGTCATGGATCTGCAAATGATCACTCCGACCGCAATCGATTGGGACAGCGACGGCGATCTGGATTTGATCGTGGGCGACGAAGACGGACGAGTGGCATGGGTGGAACATAGCGGGCAGATTCATCGCGGTCTGCCGGTGTTCAACCAACCCGTCTATTTCCAACAACAGGCAGACACGTTGAAGTTCGGCGCCCTGGCCACTCCGTTCGTCTGCGATTGGGACGGTGACGGCGACGAAGACATTTTGTGTGGGAACACAGCGGGATACATCGGATGGTTTAACAATCTTGGGAAGGGCGAAAACGGGTTGCCCAAGTGGGATGCGCCGAAGCTGTTGAAAGCGGACGGAAAAACCTTTCGGGTGCTTGCCGGTCCCAGCGGATCCATCCAAGGACCCTGCGAAGCAAAGTGGGGTTACACCACACTTTCGGCTGCCGATTGGGACGGCGATCAAGATCTGGATATCGTCTTCAATTCAATCTTGGCGAGGATCGGTATCTTGCAAAGGGAGGGTGATCAGTTGGTGGAAGCCGTTCCCCAAACGGGCGTCGCCGAATCGCCTCCCGATTGGTATTGGTGGCAAACCAGTTCCAACGCGGCACTATCGCAGTGGCGAACGACACCGCTGGCAATGGACTTTGACGGCGACAAGAAGCTCGATTTGATCGCGTTGGACCAACAAGGTTTTCTGACGTTGCGATCACAAGGAAAGGCGGCGGAGCGAATCTTTGTCGATGAGGAAAATGCTCCGGTTCGTTTGAATGTTCATTCCGGTGGACGATCGGGGCGCTACAAGTTGGCGGTGGTCGACTGGGACGGCGACGGCCGGCTGGATGTGTTGGTCAATTCAGAAAACGCCACCTGGTTTCGCAACTGTGAAGATCGCAACGGTAAAATCGTATTGAAAAAGATCGGTAACTTGGCCAAGCGAAACGTTTCCGGTCACACTTCCAGCCCCGCGGTTTGTGATTTTGACCGGGACGGAAAACCGGACCTGGTGATCGGTTCGGAAAACGGACGCCTCTACCACATTGCCCACGACGACTGTGTCACTTTCCCGGAGGATCGATTGCAGGCGCGGCAACCCGAACCGAAAGCCAAGCCAAAATTCCCTGGCTTCGTCACGGAAGATTTCGTGTTTACCAATGCGAAGTTTCCGCAGTGTCACGCATCGACTCTTTGTCAAACCACACGTGGATTGGTGGCCGCCTGGTTCGGCGGCACGAAGGAAAAGGCGAAAGACGTAGGCATCTGGGTCTCGTATCACGATGGCGGCGGTTGGTCCGCGCCGAAGGAGTGGGCAAACGGAATTCAACATCAGGGGCATCGCCACCCTTGTTGGAACCCGGTGTTGTTCCAGCCGCCCGGAGACGCTCCCACGTTGCTGTTTTTCAAAGTCGGTCCCAATCCGAGCAGCTGGTGGGGCGAGATGATGGTCAGTTACGATCGTGGCCGCTCCTTTCGCGATCGCCGCCGCTTGCCAGAAACCATCGACGGTCCGGTGCGCTGCAAACCGATCCTGCTGTCCGACCAACAAACGTTGTTGTGTGGATCGTCCACCGAATATGACGGCTGGCGAGTCCACTTTGAAAAGGTGACGCTGGACGACGGTCTACCGAGCGGAACGTGGCGGCGGATCGGCCCGATCAACTCGGCGGACGAATTCAATGCCATCCAGCCGACTTTTCTGCAACACGCCGATGGACGGCTGCAAGTTCTATGTCGTACCAAGGAAAGTGTGATTGCGACAAGCTTTTCCGACGATTCGGGCGAAACGTGGTCAAAGATGGAACCGACCAACCTGCCCAACCCCAACTCCGGAATCGAAGTGGTCACCCTCACCGACGGCCGTCACCTGCTGATCTACAACCACCTTGGTTCGGGTTCCACCGGTTGGGGGCGACGAGGAATGTTGAATCTGGCACTGTCCGATGACGGTGTCACTTGGCGAAAAGCGGCAGTGCTGGAGAAAGAAGAAAAGGCGGAGTTCAGTTACCCGGCGATCATTCAAACCGACGACGGCCTGGTTCACATGACCTATACCTGGAAACGACAACGAATCAAACACGTGGTCGTCGATCCCGCCAAGCTGAAAGTGGGCGAAGTGCTGAGCCGCGAGAACTGGTTCGGGGAGTAATGGCCAATCGCACGGTTCGTTGTTTTCGGAGATTGTGGAGCCCATCGTAGCACGGCGGTCCCCGCCGTCAGTCACGACCAGTCGTGCTACGAATCCATCTAGTTTCCACGAGAATTTGGACTCATTCTTCGGGCCAACGGTCCAGCACTTTGCTTAGCCCAGGGCGAGGCAACGTGAGTTTTACGAACGTTGACGCTGCCCTGGGTCAGCTTTCTCTGTCTCTAACCTCCCCGCTCCCTGCGAGCATGGCGGCAAAGCCGCCATGCTCGCAGGGAGCGGGGATTGGGGCGCTTGGGACGTGGCCCCAGGGCAACGGTATTGCTCGTAAGACTCGCAAAACCTCGCCCTGGGCCAAGCAAACGAATGCACCTTTGGTGCGTAGGAAGCTTCTCCAATTTGGTGCCACCCACCTAATTTCGTAGCACGACAGTCTCGCTCGTGACTGACGGCGGCGACCGCCTAGCTACTGCACAAACGATCACCACTCTACCTAGATTTGCTATTTCCGCCTGTCCATCTAATCTGCCTATCTTGCTTCATTTGAATCTCGCATCACGTGGGATGTTTCTTTTGGCAAGCAGATGAATGTTGACGTCGAAGCTTTGGTGGCAGATCAATGTGTAGTGACACCGCACAAAATCGCGCTGCAGTCGGCGCAGCGTAGCATCACTTACGCGGACCTTGCTCGGCAAACCGATTCGCTCGCAGGTCGCCTGCACACCTCCGGGTGTCGCCGGCGCAACTGTGTTGCGGTATCGACGGCGCAACCCATGGAGGCGATCGTTGGCTTTCTTGCCGCGATGAAAGTGGGTGCAACCTACCTGCCGCTGGACGCCAGCTTACCGCTGACACGCAAGCGCCGGATGTTGGACGAAACGCAATCGCGGTTCTGCGTTTCGGCGATGGGCCAGATCGACCGTGAATTGCCTGTCGATCACATCGAAGTCGACTTCGAACAGTCCCCCAATTCGTTTGATGCCGTCAACCGATCGACGAAACCTGATCAAACCGATGGTGCCTACCTGATCTATACATCAGGATCGACCGGGCAACCCAAAGGAGTCGTGATCACGCGCGGCAATCTTGGCTATTCCACTTCGGCGCGCCATCACTACTACCGCCAGCCGGTCGGACGGTTCTTGCTGGTTTCGCCACTGACATTCGACAGCTCTGTAGCAGGAATCTATTGGACGCTGACGACCGGCGGAACGATCGTGTTACCTGACGCTCCCATCGGCCAACTACAACTGACGGATATCTGGAACACGATCCAGAGAGAACAAGTCACGCACTTGCTATGCATTCCCTCTCTGTGGAACCTGCTTCTTGACGCCGACAAGACCAGGCAACTCGCTTCGCTGCAAACCGTGATGGTTGCTGGCGAAACCTGTTCGCGTCAGCTCGCAGCTCGGCATCACGCCCTGCTTCCGACGGCATCGCTGTACAACGAATATGGTCCGACCGAAGCGACCGTGTGGTGCAGCGTGCATCGAGTCACGGCCGAAGACGCCGAGCAACCCGTGCCGATTGGAACACCGATCGCTGGCACTCGAATGTACTTGCTGGATTCTCAACGAAAGCCGGTTGCACCGGGTGACGAAGGCGAACTGTATGTCTCCGGTCCGGGAGTAGCCGCAGGTTACCTAAGCGGGCCGGAACTCACGGCGGAGCGGTTCCTACGCGACCCGTTTTCCGGCAATGGCACCCGAATGTACAAGACAGGTGACTTCGCTCGTCAAACGCCCGAAGGCGACATCCTGTTTTTGGGACGCAAGGATGGTCAGGTGAAGGTACGGGGGCATCGCATCGAGATCGATGAGATCGAATGTGTGCTTTCGGAACATCCAGATGTGCGCGAAGCGGTCGTTGCAGCTGGCGGGAAAGAATCGTCCGATTGCCAATTGGTTGCCTTCGTCGTGGCGTCCAACGGCCGCATTCCCGAAGCGGCGGAATTGAAGGAGTTTGCCGCTGGCCGCCTCCCTGCCTACATGGTGCCGCAGCGGTTTGTCGGCCGCGATTCGATTGCCCGGACCAGGCACGGCAAGATCGATCGCGAGCGAATGTTAGGTCAAATCGAGCGTGAAGCTTCGACCCGACCTGTCGCGCCGATCAGTTCCGATCTCCAATTCGAGGACGACATTCATCAGCAATTGGCCGAAGCGTGGCAAAGGATACTCGATCGTCCGCGAATCGGCTTGGATGACGAATTCTTTGACTGGGGCGGCGATTCCCTGCGAGCGATGGAACTGGCGTCGTTCATCGAACGCCGCTGGAAGGTGCAGATCGAGCTCAGTCGCCTACTGTCGCATTCAACCATCCGGCGGCTGGCTCGGTGGATCAAAGACGGGCAGCAAGCAGAGACATCGTCATGCCTGGTGCCGCTTCAGCCACAAGGTACAAAACGACCTTTGTTCTGTATCCATCCCGGCGGAGGAAACGTGGTCTGCTACGCACCGTTGTCGCGCGAGCTGGGCAACGACCAGCCTTTGTATGGGATTCGCGCACCGGGAGTCGAAGCGGGAGAAAAGCCGCTCAAAACGGTGGAAGAAATGGCCACCGAATACATTCGCCTGATGCAAACCGTCCAGCCAAATGGTCCCTATGCGATTGCCGGCTGGTCCTTTGGCGGTATCGTCGCCTACGAAATGGCATGCCAGCTGGAGTCGATGGGCCAGCATCCCAGCTTCGTCGGTGTGATCGACGGAAGCCCCGTCTATTCGATCGCCGTGCTCCGTGAAATCTTTCCCAACTCGGAGATTTCGCTTGCCCGGATCAACGAGGCGCATGCCGACCAGTACTTCGACCATTTTCAGGCCGCTGCGGCCGGCGCGATGCTGGTGCCGGTCGGTGCCAGCCGCGATCACACCCACCGCGTGCTTCAGCTCTTTGCGTCCACCATGCGCGCCGCTGTCGACTACCGCGCCAAATCGCTTGATGCGACGATGACATTGATGGTCGCGAAAGAAAAGATGGGTAAATCGAAGTACGATCCCTACCAAGACTGGAAACGCTCGTGTGATACGATTGACTTGCACCGAGTTCCCGGCAGCCACATCAACATGATGCAGCAACCGTACGTCAAGTCGTTGGCTCGGGCGCTCCGCAAACAGCTGCATCGCAGCGAGACAGCATCCACGCAACAACGGCAGGCGGAAAGGTCGCTCGCTTCCTAGTGCCGCGAGATCTTCGGATCGATGAAGCCAAACAAAACCGAAGTGGATGCGAAATCACGCGAGAATTTTCTGGTGCCGAAGTTGTGGCACGGAATGAGCTTTCGTGCTTGGTGGAGACTGCTGAAGGCGAATCACTTCGACATCTCTTGGTCGCGGCTGCCGATGGCGCTAGCGGTCACACTGTTCAGCCTCAACAACTCGCTGCTGGGATTTTTTCAATCGCTTCTGTACGGGCGAAAAATTGCCGCCGCTCGAGTCACCGACGGACCGTTGTTTGTCATCGGACACTATCGGTCGGGAACCACATTGCTACAGGAACTGTTGTGCAGTGACCCTCGTCATACCTATCCGACCACCTACGAATGTTTTGCGCCCCATCACTTTCTGCTGACTGAAAGGTGGTTTTCGTGGTGGTTGAACTTGGCGCTTCCCTCACAGCGGCTTGCCGATCGGATGCTGCAGGGGACCGACCGGCCGCAAGAGGACGAGGCAGCCATGTGTTGCCTGGGCCTGCCATCACGATACCATCGCTTCGCCTTCCCCAACCGCGACCTCGGTAATTCGGCCAGTCCCGATCTGGACAAGCAGCCGACGGAGACAGTCAGTCAATGGAAATGCGCGTTCAAACTCTTCTTGCAGTCCATCACTCTGCGTCGACCACTGCGCATCGTACTGAAATCACCGCAGCACACCTGTCGAGTGAAACACCTGGCGGAACTTTTCCCAGACGCTCGGTTCGTTTACATCATTCGTGATCCGGAAATCGTCTTTCCCTCCACGGTAAGGCTGTGGAAGGTGATTCATGAAAGCCAAGCATTGCAGGTTCCCAACCACGAAGGTTTGGAAGAACTGGTATTGAAAGAGTTCAACGAAATGCATCGCCTGGTCGACCGAGATCGACGTCGCCTTGACCCATCACGGTTCTGTCAAGTCCGTTACGAAGACCTGGTCGCCGATCCGATGGGGCAACTGGATCGTATCTACCAACAATTGGAATTGGGGGATTTTCAGACCGCCAAAGAGTCTGTCCAGGCGTACCTGGATTTGACGTCGCAGTACAAAACCAACCGGTACAACGTGAACGATTCGCAGCGCAAAGCGATCGCAACGCACTGGGGCGATTTCATGGAGCAACACGGATACGGCGCGACGGAAGAGGAAAGGAACGAAGAAAAAAGGAAGGAAGAGGGGGAAAGGGGGAGAAAAGGAGTGGGGGCGAAGAGGCGAGGGGGATTACAGACGGGCTAGGTGCTCGGCGACCATCCGTCCGCTTGTCATTGCCCAGGCGATGTGCAGCCCGTGTCCCCAAAGAATTTGGCCGCCCAGACCGTTTTGTCCAACTGCGTACAAGCCGGGGATCGGACGATCGTTGGTGTCCAGCACTTCAAATTGCCGGCTCAACGCCGTGCCTCCTTCTGTCGTCGTGAAGTAAGCCTTCACTGGTCCCAGCAATACCCACTTTTCACCCGCCAGTGGTGGAAGGTCAGATTGACCGCGCTGCTTGTTCACCGCCGCAACCGTTTCAGCTACGCAGCGGGCCGGCAAGTTTCTTGCCACGGCAAGACCGTTGAGGTTGGTTGCGGTGATGGAGATGTCGGGACTAAGTTTCAAGTAGTCGTCGACGTAGGCATAGGCGATTTCCGGAGCGGTCGAGATGAAATGAGGCCACTGGCCAAACAACTCGATCAATCGCTGGTCAAGCAAGATGAAGGCGACTTTGCCGGTTTGATTGGCGAGGGCGAGTTCGCGATCGGGCCGACGACATTCGTCACAGAACCTTTTGCCTTCCTGGTTGATCAGGATCGCGCCTTTTTCAAACAGCTCATCTTCGGGATGTTGCCACGTCACCAACAGCCGCTTGATCCAGGCGGCTACCAAACGCTTGGGAACCAGCGGCAATAGCAGCCCCGCCATCTTTGCCAACAAGCCGGACGCCGGTAAGAGTTGAGAGAATCCGGTTTGCGCTGTACCAAGATCCGTCCGGCCAGCGGCGACGAACCGCAGTTCAGGACCGTAGGTAACATCCATGTTGATCAATCGTGCACCGGCCTGCCGAGCCAGCCGATGTCCGTCACCTTGAGCATTGGGATTGATGCCATCAACCACGGCGTACTGCTCACCCTTGAACTCTCCGATCATCTCTGTCGAACTCGCATAGTCACCCGCGGCCAACACAACTCCTCGGCGAGCCACAAAGGTCCGCTGTTCTCCCGCGACTTGCGCGATCACTCCGGAAACTCGGTCACCATCGCGGATCAGCTGCCTGACTGACGCATTGCAAAGCAGCTTTCCACCTCCCCGAAGCGTTCTGGCCTGCAGCGCTGCGATGTACGCTTTCGCGTTGGGCACAACATTGTGCATCCGGGCAACTCGGTTGGGCGGTTCGGGAGAAGGTCCATGAAATGCCAATCCCATGCCGACCAGCCAATCGAGTGTTTCCGCGGCGTTGGACAAAAAGAAACTTCGCAAGCCGTCATGGTTGCGTGATTCGATGACTGGATCGGCAAACTTCGCCGCATCTTCAGCGTGGGCCTGGGCTGAATCGTCAATCCCGCTGCGCTGCTGAAACCGCGTTCGGCATGCAGTAAAAGAACCGATCGCGATACCGGTGGTACCTCCCGGTTGCGGCTGTTTTTCTAAGACGACCACCGACAAACCCAATTCGGCGCATCGCGCCGAGGCAGCCAGGCCACTTCCGCCGGCGCCAACAACCACAACGTCATACTCAGCGGGTGTCTTCAAGTTCCACCACAGGCCGACTTGTCCCAAGTCGGCGAATTCCAGGATCGGCGACTTGGGACAAGCCGGCCTACATGGCTCACAAGATCTCTTTCAAAGTACCCGTGCTGCTTGCGAATCGATCCGTTTCGATTCCCATGCGCTGCAACATGTTCACAAACAGATTCGCTAGCGGCTTGTTTCGCCCGCGATCAAAGGCGACGTGACCAGCATGACGAAAGCCTCCGCCGGCAATCAGGATCGGCAGGTTCTTGTTGTCGTGACTATTCGCGTTACCCAAATTGCTGCCGTAAAGCACCATCGTGTGATCCAGCAACGTTCCGCCGCCCTCTTCCACGTTTTTTAGACCCGCCAGCAGCTGGCCAAAGACTTCGGTCTGCGAAAGTTCGATCGTTTTCAATTGCTGGATCGATTCGGATCGCCGCCCGTGATGAGTCAGACTGTGATGTCCCTGAGTGACCCCTGGAAGATTAACTCTAGGGTTGGAATTCTGATCAATCTTCAAAGTGATGATTCGAGTCGAATCGGTTTGCAAAGCGAGCGTCGCCATTTGGTACATCAACCGCGAAGAGGCGATCAGTTCGCCGGGAGCTTCGATATCAGTGGGAGTTTCCGCATCAACGACCGGTTTGGGGCGATGCACCCAAGACTCCGTTTCGACCATCCGCCTTTCCAGCTCCCGAACACTGCTGAGGTATTGCTGCATCTTCTGCCGATCTTCGCTGCCAAGCCGCGCGGTGAACCGCCGTGCTCTTTCGGCAACGGTATCGAGCACACTGCGTCCGTCGCGCAAGCGTCGCAATTGAGCATCGATTTCCGCTTGTGAACCTTGCACGAACAACTGCCGAAAGACTGCGGAAGGTTTCTTTTGAGCCGGAATCATCACACCGGCCGACGTCCACGACAGACCGTTTTGTCCCTCCGCACCGACGTTCAACGCCAGGTAGGGAAACCGCGCTTGCGTACCGATCTGTTGGGCTGCGAATTGATCCAGCGAGATGGTGTTGCGAAAACCGCTGCTTCCCGGATGGGGCGCGGCCGTCAGAAAACTTGTCTCGGCGTGGTGGCCACCGTCAACTTCCGGATGGGACAATCCGGAAAAAACCGTGAAGTGGTCGCGAATGGAATCCAACTTGGCAAGATATTCACTCGTTCGGTAATCGCGTCCCGATTCACTTGGAAAAAAGTATTGCGGCATCATGCCCATGTTGGTGCAGATACACAACATTCTCATCGGTGCGACGGCCGCGGATGATGCCGCTTGCGAAGTTCGCATCGAATCGAGTAGCGGTAGGGCGATCGCAACTCCGCTGCCTCGAAGAAAGACGCGGCGATGCACAGGTCGCAGTTTGGCAGGCATGGTGGTGGATGTGGTGAAAGGAACGGTGGGTCTCACTTTCTTATTTTCGGTGAAACACTTCACTTTGGATGACTTCGTGAATCAGCGTGCGCACGCCGTAGTGGGTCGGCTCACTTGCGCTCAATATTTGATCGATCGCTTTTCGGTCAGCGAATTCGATGCCGGCGCCGGTCGAGTAAACCAACAGTTGCTCGGCCAGGTTCCGGGCGATCTGCCGCGAATCGGCAAGCAGGTGACTTTTTAACTGGTGGATGTCATCGAAAGCGTGTCCGCCGGCAGTCACTCCGGAGGAATCGACAGCGGGTCCCTGCCGATACTTGACCTTCTTTCCGCTGCCGGTTGCCCCTTCGCCAGCTGGTTCGCTTTCCAGGATCCGGTAGTGGTCCCGCCAACCGCCGATCACGTCGTAGCTTTCCAAAGCAAAACCGAGCGGATCGATCGTTCGATGACAGATGGCGCACGATTCGTCGTCGCGGTGTTTCGACAATTGCTGACGGATGGTTGTCGTGCCTCGCAGATCCGGTTCGATCGCCGGCACACTGGGCGGAGGCGGAGGAACGGGGCGGCCCAGCAAACGCTGCTGTACCCATGCGCCGCGCGTGACGGGTGACGTAGTGGTACCGTTGGCAGTCACTTTCAAAACGCTGGCTTGAGTCAGTAGTCCTCCGCGCGGGCTGTCGTTTGGCAGATCGATCGTCCTCAGTGATACCCCGCGGACTCCTGCGATTCCATACAGCTGGGCCAACCGCTCGTTGACGCAGGCCCAATCCGCGTCGATCACTTCCGTTGCACTCGAATTCTGCTGGATCATCCGCTGCAACGTCTGCTCGGTCTCTTTGACCATCGATTCCAACAACAGTGGATCAAACTCGGGGTACAGTTGCTGGTCCGGCTGAGTTTCGTTGATGTGTCGCAGATCGAGCCATTGGCTGGCAAAGTTTTGAACAAAGCGAAAGCACCGGGGATCATCTAGCATCCGTTCAGCTTCCGCGCGCAGCACGGCCGGATCACGCAAACGTTCTTGGCTGGCCAGCGACCGCAACCGTTCATCCGGCAACGAGTTCCACAAAAAGTAGGAGAGCCGATTGGCAAGTGCCGTGTCGTCGAGCAACCCTGGCGTTTCGTCAAAAAACAGAAATTCGGGTGCGCATAGAATTGCCTGGTAACCGACTCTCATCGCTTCCTGAAAACAATACCGTTCCTTCAGCTTGGAAGTAACAAGGTTCACGTAAGGCTCGATCTCTTGCGCTGTGACGGGCCGGCGAAACGCGAGTCCGGCGAAACGGTGCAGCAACCGTTTCGCATCGGCATGCGGTTGATCGGACACAACGACGTAGCGTGGCGACTTTCGATCGGGAGCCAGTTTGGCTCGTTTGCCGCTTCCCGAAATGCGAATCGGCATCGGCGGAGGATTTACACCGGACGACTCGCTCCAGAATTCCGTTGGCAGTTGATCGAATAGCTGCCGATAGGAATTCGGTGGCCACTGCTGCAGTAGCGGACCTTCGATCTCCAGCCACTCAACGGCCACGCCCGGCGCCGAGTAGCCATCCATTGGTACTTGCGCCGGTTTGTGCCGATCATCCATGGTGGGGAAACTGATTTCGGTTTGATCACCACGCTGAATCCAGGCAGTCAACTCAATTGGCTGGCCCGCGTCGCGGCTATCGGGAACATCAAAGGTGCCCAGCGGTCGCCGTGTTTGGCCAAGCCGCGCCAGCAACGTGACCGCGTGAGAACGATCGGGCGGCAACACCTTTCCACGATCCCAAACCATCCCCCAAACTTTCATGCGAATGCGGTACATGCCGGAAACGCCCGGATCGGACTTCCCCCAAAACCAGGGAGCTTGTGCCGTGTTGGGCTGACGCAACAGGCCAACGGCATCGCCGATGCGAATCGCTTCCCGTTCCTTCTTGGCAACCGAAGCAAAACGCCCGTTTTGAAGAGCCGTGATTCTTCTTTGTATCGTCGCTGGCCTGGGACCAAGCTGCATCGCCTGCCGCAGTGCGGTGTCGGCCGCTTCCAAGTACCGCGCCATTTGTACCGACGAAACGTTCAACGCTTCACCGACTCGATCAAACCCGTGCGCTTCACCGTCGGCCGGCAAAATGTTCTTCACTTCCAGATGAGGCAAATGTAGAAGATCACGAAGCGTGTGCTCATACTCACTGCGACTGAGTCGTCTTAAACGAGTTCGTCCGCGGGCCAACTGTCGCTGCAAATTCTCGTGAGCAATATTCTCGGCAATGGTTTCCAGCACTTGGTCGCGCCACTTCAGGTCGGGCCGCGGCTCAGCCGAAGGAGGCATTTCGCCGGCGGCGATGCGATCGTGCACCTTGATCCAGGTCGCCACTTGCCCTTCGTCGCTCCAATCGGCCGACAAATTGTCCAAACGCAGATAACCTTCGGCCGAATCGGTGCTGTGACAGTCGGCACAATGGCGGCGGAGAAACGAATGAATGTCCCTATCTGGGACGTCGTCCGCCCAACAGCTGTGTGAAACCAACAGGCAGCAAAGCAGCATCGGCAATGGAAGTGCCAGAGGGTACCGCCGCCTCACTCGATCGATCGATGCATCCCGCTGCATGAAAAACACCCTGAATCGGAACCCGGCCGTCTCATTTCACATCACGCCGAGATCGAACCATTGTAATGTGGTTTCCGATTCCCTATCACGCGTCCCGATCAAGCCCAATCGTCTTCTCTGCATAGCAAATTCGAAGGGTTGGTTCTCAAAACAAGTTCATGTATGCCGGTTTTCATGCAGCGAGTTGCGGGATATCTATCTCACGTAGTCGTAGCGACACACCCATGATTCGTTGAACTTTGGCTGTTACCCGTTAGTAGCTGAAGCGAGAAACTTTTCCAATTAAGCCGTGAATGTGGTAGAGGCGAAGGAGTCGAGTGATTCCTGATGAACACCGCTTCGCTCCGGAAAATCTCTAGGAGGTGCGGGATGAAGCAACCTGACATCAAGACGGCAAATACAACCGCCTCCTCCACGTAAATCTGACACAAGCCACGGCGGGTACGAACATCACGTGATACTGCGCAACCACTTGACAGTGCCAGCGGAAGATCGCATCGGGCGTAAAGAGCGAACCGATCTGGCCCAACCGTCTCCGACCGAGCAGCTTTTCTTTCACAGCTACGAGACACTGCTGGTCATCACTCAACCGGACTCGGCGATTGCCGTCGCCACGAGCGTTTTTCGGTCAGCAGGTAATCGTTCTCAGCGTCCAATTGCTGGTTCTGCTTCGACGGCATTTCGATGATAGCCTGCGCCTGCTGAAGAAGTCGCCTGGCGATTCCCAGAGCACAAGTTGTAACGTCGGAAAGAAAGGCTCAGGCACCTCGGTACCACAATCAGCAATGTTGGATGAACTTTGACTCACGAGTGGTCGTGAAGTAAGAAACATCGACCAAAGTGATGAACAGTCGTTTGTGACCTTCGACAATTGTTCGCTTTTTTCACCGAACGAGGTTACCGACGCCGGTATCTTCAGCAATCGGTGCCGCGCCGTCAGGTTCCACAACGCACTGCGATGCACGAATTCAAATCAGGATGATTCTTGATGCAAGGCTAGATTTTGATGCCATGGCCCCCTGACGTGGTTGACATCACTGTTAGCATTGATATTTTCTTAACACGATCTTTAGATTCTGTCGTTGCCAAGAACGGTACCGAGGAACAAGCATGTCAGAAAAAAACTTCATGCAGCCTTGTCCGCCACTCGTCGCAACATATTCATACAGACGTTTACCCTGTCGCTTTGAACAACGGAGTCAGAATGCGAAGGGGAATACCGCGAAAATGCGGTGCCCAGAATACGACTATTGCATGCTGTCATCACGGGTTCTCTGGCGATTCGAGTTAGTATACGGACGTTGGATAAGGGTTACGTTAGCTGAGCCGAGTTCCTCGATTGTGGTTCGTTCGGAACATCACTTTAATCGTGAGGAACGCCGTCGTTTGTCGCTTAGAAAGCATATATACGAGCTAAGTGCTGACCACGGGGGGGCTAACGATCGAAAAAGACGAAAACCAGTTGAACTAAGTGAGTCGTTTCTGAAGGACCTCAAAGGAAAAATCCCGGATGAAATAATTGGAAAGCTTCAGAATTTAGTTGCTAAGCCGTTTGCCGATAAGACGCAGTTTGATTCGGAGCTTGCAAAAGCGTTTTCTGCTGATGAATTTAACAAGTTGGGCGCATTTATTTCGGCTCGTGCGTTCAGCCCACTTGATTGTTATCGAATTCAATCCGATGACCATTTTGGGCACTACGCTGGGTTCGTGGACTTGCGACCAAACTCAATCGGTTCTCCGCTAGCGTTTGCCGTGTTGGCGTTGCCTCGTCAGTACCGACACTGCAGTGACGCGTTTCTAATTACCGGCCAGTATGGCCCACTGTTCGGGGGTCCGAGTTTCCGCAGTACAGTCTATAGCATGCATGATCCAAAGGATGGCGGCGCGGTCTGCGCGCAGGCGTGCGTGATAATGGCCCTCGGCTTGCTGGCGGATCGCGGTGCTCGAATAAGTGGGTCGTATACGCTTACTTACCTTGGGAAGAAAAAACGGGACTTTCGAGCCTGTCTTCCAGGACCAACTGGTAACGCAGTTCGTCGCTTGGGTGACTTTGAGAAGGGAAATCATTTAGGAGACGTAAACGACAACGACGGTGTGCGCTGGCACTTCGATGCTGCGGGAGGGCTTGGGGGACTGGAACCTGACAGAATTGCGCAGCTTCTTAACGATCGCGACGTCAGTGCCTGCTTATTCCAGGAAGAATCGAACGAGCAAAGCGGTATGCTACTTGAACGCATGGCCGAAGCATACGTGGCCGCGCGATCACCAGTCATTCTTGCTGTTGATGCGGCGACTTGGTGGCCATGGATTGCACCGAATGGTGCTGCGCATGCGGTGATCGTGATAGGGATCCGCAAACTTTTGGACACCAATGAGCTTGCTCTAATCACCCATGATCCGGGGTTTATACCATTCTATGAACGACCGTTTTCCGAATGCCAACGTGCATGTGAGGAATACTCCGGAGCTGGCCAACTATCTGCCGTCTTTGCTGCGCATCATACCGTGAAACGCCACGCATATCATTGCGTATTGGCGCTAGCTGGGGACGGCTCAATGGACCGAGAGGTATTCGAGCAATTCCTGTTTGCAGGCCGCGACAGTGAACTTGACTATCAGATTCGATTGCTTGTACGAGACAATCTTGCGGAAACGTTCTATTCGCGAAGCCATCTTCCGAAACGAGCCTACGTAAAGCAACTTGTCACCGAGCGCTGAATCTCAGCCAGCGATAGGCGCTTTGGCCTTTCCACCTTTTGGGGGACGCCCCGCATTTCTTTTCACACCAAATCCCGTAAATGACTGGCGTAGGGACCTGGTGCGAAAAGAAATGCTTGGGGGGTTGGTGGCTGAGCGAAAGCGCCCATTGGTGGCCTTTTGAAAGCGCCTGATGACAGCAACTGCAGCAAGCGTTAGAAACTGACACTCGTCTTCCGCGATCACGCTACTGGTGCGTAAGCGTACAGCAGCACCGTGTGGTTTTGCCGGTGCTGTTCTGGGGCGACTGGCGAACCGGGTGGTTCGTTGCGAAGCGATTGTCGGGTCGTTTCGTAATCGAAGTTGCTGTCATGCGACGTAGTCGATCCAGATGCGGTTGCTGCCGCCAGTCGATGCAAGATGAGCATTGGCGGTAGCGACGACCGTCAAAAAGCGAAGATGCACATCGGCATCGCATGAAGTTTGCGAAAAGTCATGGATCGAGAGCACCAGACGCTTTCCGTTTCGCCACTCCCAGTGGCGACACAGATTGTTTTTTGGACTGCCTATCGACGACAGGCATTCCTGCAGTCTCTCCCAAGTGCGGTTGTACCACTGCGGTAAACCAAGTTTGAGCGAGAGCTCGTCATGAAACGCGTCCATTGACGCCAGGCACTTGCCATCGATCAGCAGCTGCGTGTAGTGAAAGTCGGACAGGATCTTGCGTGTCATTGTTCAATCCGTTCCCTTGCACTTGTCACGCGTTGCACGGCTGATTGAGTAAGCGGCGGAGCGATCGTTGCTCGCGTTTGCGTTTCAGTTTTGCCTCACGCTCGACCGTCCGGTACTCGCGGCGGTGCTCCGGATGTCGGCCGGCCCAGATGTCGGGACGCAACGACTCGTAGTCAGTCGAGCCGGACAACAGCGCGTCGATTAACTCCTTGACGTAGATCGAAACATGAACGTGATTGCGGATCGCGCTGCTAACGATCGACATCAGCCAGGACATTTCGTAGCCGCTTTGCACACTGCCAATGAACAGCCAGTTCTTGCGGCCCAAAGCGATCTGACGCATTAACTGTTCGCTCTCGTTGTTGTCAAACGGGACTGCCGGATCGGCCAAGTAACGAGTCAGACCGTCCCATTGGTTGCAAACGTAGTTGATCGCTGCTTGCATCGCGTCCTTCGGTAACAGGTCGAGCGTCTGACTCGCGATATAGTCGCGCATCCGGTCCCAAATCGGCTTGGCCTCCGACTGACGAAGCTCTAACCGCGCATCAGCGTCCAGCACCGCTGAGCGATCTTCGATGTCGTAAAGCTCGTGGTAGCAGCTCAGGAAGAAACGGCCGTGACGCTCATGAGTCGGTAGTGCCTCCTTAAATTTACGGCGCGCATGCGCATTGCACGCGGCGTGAACCACTTCGCCACTGCTACGCATTTCGATTCCCGTATTCGCTCCGTAACAATCTCCCAGCAACGTTCCTCGGTACTCCGTGTCGATGAGAAACAAGTCCGGGCCGTCACGGTGGCGACTGACTGTGAAGTCGAACACGTTGACCGGGACCTGCACGCCCCGATAAGCCCACATCTTCGCGTTGACGTGTGACTTGCCCTCGGCCATTGCGGCCGAGAGAACCTCATGGACGCGAGCACTCTTGGGGTCTTCCCGATCGATCCCGCCAAGCACCTTGGGCAACAACAGCTTCACGCCGGTGTCGTCAGTGCCGATCACCGAATCAGACAGTACTGTACTGACCAGGTAAAGATAAAAGGGCAGGACCAAATTGGCCGCCGAAGACTGCAAGCCCGCCAGTGTGCTTCGTGATGGCGTCCAGCCGCCGGCAGCAAACAGGTCTTGCAGTCGATAAAACGGTTGGTGGTAGCCAAAGCGATTGGCGATGATTTCGGCCGCCACACTGCTGTCGTAGTGGTCGCCTTTAACCAGCGCCGGATTGTTTTCACGCGGCGGGCTAATCACGCCACTGCTTTGCCGCTTGCTTGGGTCGACGTATTTGTGGTAGCGCCTTTCGACGACCCAGAACTCCGGTCGCTTCATGTGCAGTTTCTGAACCGGGTCGTAACCGATGTGCGTCAGGCCCTGCTTCTCTTCGTCACTCAAGTCAACATCGACGACCTGTTTAACCAGATGCTCGGGGAACTTGCCGTCGCCGCGTTTGTTCCGCTTCCTCAGCTTGTCGCCGGAGTTCTCGGGGCACTCATCCTGCTTGATCTCGTCGGCAGCAATCAGCAGTCCCTCGACGGCGTCTTCGATCTGTGAATTGAACTCCTTGTCACCGCTTTTCAGATCCAGCCTCAGTTGACGCGGGTCGTCGATGTAGCGTTCACTTCTCTTGGCAAAGACGCGTTCAATGAGAAGTTTCTGTTCCAGTTTAAGTTGTTCGATCTCTTCTTGGTGAAGACGATTGACCTCTTCCATGCGAGCCTGAAATTGCGCGGCCAATTCCTGTTCGCGAGCAGCATGCTGTTGGTCGCGCTGTGCAAGCTGTTGCTTGAGCTGTTCGTTTTCGCGGAGGAGTTGTTCGGCAGTCGACATGCAGGACAAGGTAACGAAACTCTCTGATTGCGCAAGAGCAGTTGAGCGGTTTTGACAAAAAAAGAGCAGGCGAATTAACGCCTGCTCTTGAACTTATTCGTAGGATCATTCGCGACACTCGCTACCCGGCCTTGTTGAATCGTTTGCGTCTCCGCGCTGTCTCCATCGAGATGCCTCCCAACAGCATTGCCAAGTCAGTGGCGTCGATCCGAATTGCCTTGGCATCGCCTTGGGCTCGAAAGACTTCAAAGGTTCCCTGCTCTAACCGTTTGTACCAAAGAGCCAATCCGTCTCGGTCCCAGTAGAGCGCCTTGATGCGATCGCGTCTTCGATTGACAAACAAGAACAGCGTCCCGTCGGCCGGATCACCACCGAGCTCGTTTCGAACCAGTCCCGACAACCCGCAATGACTTTTGCGCATGTCTGTTGGCGCGGTGTAAAACAGGATTTTGATGCCCGTAGGAATACCGATCATGAACCCACCTGCCGATCGCTGGCCGAGTGCGATTCGATCTGAAGCCCTGCCAAGGCAACCGCGACGTCAGCGGCAATGTGTGCGTGGGCAGCCTGGATCTCGATCTCGACATGCCGGCCGATGCGGACAACGACTGCATTGGGGACATCGTCCGCTTGTCGGACGATCTCGACAGGAATGATCGCCGGGGCTGATTGTGGTTCGGCGAGACGTTTTCGCCAATGGTAGAACGAGGCAGTGGAAATGCCGTTGCGGTGGCAGAACTTGCCAACGGTCTCCCGCTGCGAGTCAAACGTAGCGAGCAATTCGCGCCACCGTCGGCGCAACTCAGGATCAGGCGTGCGTGGCATGGTCTCCTCCACGAATAGTGAAACGAAACCTGCGAGCCTATGCCCACTGTCAACCCTGGTTATCCTGGACGCTTACACTGGTGCATTAGCGCACTTAAATCGGGGCGTCTACAACTGGTGTGGCTGTTTAACGCGCTCGGTGAAGGTCCGGTTGGTTCAGAACCATGGACTGCCCGCCTCAAGCTTGAAGGACAAAGCGTAGAGTTGTCATGGCAAGATGATGGTAAGATCCAGACCGAGACAATTGGATAGAGAACATGAGCGAAGCAACGCTCCGTCGAAGTGTCATAACAAGCTCCAGCGCTCGGGAACTAGTTGACCTCTTCCGTGAAGTTCGCGCAATTTGCGGAGATGACGTCGAGTTCGATCTCATCACACTGAGAGAACCGGATATCGTGGGCATCGAGTCCGAATTCGGTGTGCTCAAGCCGCAAGCAACGGAAGTTCCAGGGGATCCGCTTTTTCCTCGGACGTTTACCGAGATTATGGCGGATGACGAAAACCTTCCCGCTATCACGCAATGGATACTCAAGCAGCTGACGATCGGACGCGCACGCGTAGCTGCTCTTGCAACGTATTTCCCCAACATAAGCAGTGCATATAAACATCGTCGGCAGTGCGCGATCGACGCCCTCGTGAACACTGCTCGGCTGGCTATTACACTTGTCGAGTGGGGGCTCGCAGATCATGCAGTCGTTGAACTCGTATGTGGAACTATTCTCGATCCATGTGAGTGTGCCGAGTGTCAGAAAACTGGCCGTACTTTTGCATCGACGCCAGACGCAAAATTCGAGGTCTTGTTGTCATCTCTCAAATCCGTCGTTGCAAAAATCCGTGACCTACAATCCAGCGGTAAACTTGCCAAAAAACCATTCGCGTTAGCGGTCGAGTTGGAGCCTGGCCATATCTACCTGCTGAATGGAAGGAAAACGCTGGAGCTATTTTTTCGTAAACTAGATGCTTGCTGCGAAAAAGACGAGCAAAGCCAGACACCCCTCAACTTGAGATCGTGCATTGGGTTGAATCTGGATATTGCACATATGCGAATTGCGGGTGTTGAAAAGGAGGACTTGCAGCCATATGTTGACCGAATAGTTCACGCACACATCGCAGACCACCCTGGGATGCATACTCGAGATCAGATAACGGGTTCATGGACCACTTTGGACCGATACGACAACGGATATCAACCGTACTTAGAAATCTTGTTCGACAGATTGAATCGCGCGAACGGACAGGGTTTGCCATACACTCACTCAGTCGCACTTGAGTTGGAGGGATGTAACCGAATTGGGTGGATCTACGATAGCCTGTATGCAATGAAGCACCTACTCGAAATGTGCAAGCCGTAAGTCCTTTCTGTGCAACGACTTATCGTTGCCTTGCGTTTTTCTCTGTCATTCAGTACTATCGAAGCAGTCATGAGATGTAGTTCGAGTGGTATTGACAAATGGCAAAATTTCGTTTTAGCGCATACCTCGAGGGCACGGACAGCCAAATTAAGGCATTCGAGGCTGCTGTTTCTAAGGCTGCGAAAGAGAACGGTGTACAGTTATCTGCGCCAACCGCTCAAAAGCGAATATGGCCGGGAGATCCGTCTGTTCCTGAGAAGACTCCGCAGCCGCTGGCAAATAACGAGATTACTGATGGGCCATTAGGCTGAGTGTCAGAGGGCATCCCAAAGGGACCAGATCACCTCAAACCAGCGATCTCGTTTGCCGACAAGGCTCGGTCAAAAATGGCGACTTCGTCAATCCTTCCTTCCCAATTGGAATGGTTGTCGCTACGGCCTCCGATGAAACAACTTGGAATCGCTACACTCGATTCATTGTCTAGCGGGGCGTCGATTTCCGGTTCCGATTTTCCACTCAAGAACACTCGTACCCGATCTGGATCGCGGACCACGACCAACCGATTCCAACTCCATCGCTTGATTTCGGTGGTGCCAACCAGCGGGGTCTTGGATTGACCGTGCTGAAAAATGATTCGGCCCGGCTTGGTTGACGTTCCTCCCAATCCCAAGTGATCTCCGAATTGGCTGGTCCCATGCGGATGGTCGCGTGAGAACATCCAGCCGGCCGTTTCGCGTGCATCGTTGGGCATGCCGTTCCAGAAAGACATCGCCAACGAATACGTATCTCCCAGCGTATCCAACCTGGCCCGCATTCTTCCGCCGGCGAAATGGGGACAACGATTTTCCTGACCGCTGCCGGTAAACCGCTGTGGTGCGGGACCTTCCAGGAAGTAAAGCACTCCCGTTTCGTACACGCCGCCTCGATGATTCCCGGAGCGATCGATGGCCGTGGGCGATTCCATCTCATCCATTCGCCAATAGGCGACCGGCTGCAGCTTCAAGATCGACCTGCAAGCTGGACCGGCGGCCTGGACAAATGGCTTGCGAGGCTGCCCAGAGACCTGCTCCAACAGTCCCAGGGCGGCCGAGACGATTCGTGGTTCGGCTTGCACTTCCAGCCCGGCTGATCGCGCGGCCCACGTGTTGTAGCCACCCAAGTGATGTTGTTCCGGTGGTGGAATGTAACCGTCGGCGCCGTTGGCCAGTTCGATCACCATCGTGTGCTTCAAAGGACTTTGAAGCTTCAGCTTCATTCCCGTCAGCGCGTAGGTCTCATTGGGCGTCGTCGCGATACCGATTTCGCCGATTCGAATCGCCTGCACCACGACTTCGGTTTGCTGCATCTGGTGCAACAAAAGCTGTTCGCGAGCATAAACCTGAGTCCGATCCTTTGGCGGTCCATCACCGATCGTGTCAGCGACCTCGGTAGCCCACTGCAGCAGCTGAGCGTTGGGGACACGGTACTTCATCGGCAACCTCGCTTCGGCAAATGCCAGATCGCCTGCTTCCGAGTACTCGATCGAATCGTAAACCCCCTTGGCGATCTGCAACAACCCTTGCGTGTAACTTTCGATAGTCGGTTCTGTGGTCTTGTCGTTCCAGGTCATGTAATCGCGCCGCCAGATATCGCCGCTGCATCCGTGCGACATGATGCCCACCACCCCTTCTGCTCTGTTGTGCTTCTCCTTGGCATGCGCTTCCAAGCCATCACAAAACAAGCCGAAGTAATCGGCGCTGATCGGTTTGTCGCCGAAGTAATGCATCGAAAAATTCGTCAAGATCGCGATCGGCTGGCCAGCAGTTGACTCGACCGCGATCATGGAAAGCTCAGGGTCCTCAGGACCCGACGGCCCGGTAACGTTGTCGTGTACCCTGGCCGAATGCATGTTTGCGCGAACGGTCGGGTTTCCGAACGGATCGTTGTCGATGCGGTCGGGACGCCGAACCCAACGCCGCAGCGCAGTGAACTCGGCGGCCGCTGCCGATCCAAAGCCGACTCGCGCGGGCTGAAGGTTTTTTTCGGCCTCGACCAATGCTTCGACAATCTTTTCTCGCAGGAAGGGAACATAGGCCATATCAGCCTCCGTTCCCAATGCGGCAAACGAGGACGGCGCGGTATGGGTGTGGGTTGCCGAGATCATGATGTGATCCGCTTTTAGGTCGGTCCGCGATGCGGCACGATGCTTGGCATCATCGAGCAACTGCTTGGGGATCATGCATGAATCAACCACCACCAACCCAATATGCGTTTTGCCGTCACTGAGCACCAACGCTCGGGCGTTGACTCGGGTTTTGATCGCGTCTGCCGTACGCGAAAGCATTCCGCCGTTGACCAACACCGGCATTTGGTTGGGGGTGACGTCGACCACGGCCGCGCCGGCTGACAAAGCCGCACTGGCGGAAGCAGAGGCGATCAGCGAGACGACCAGACTCAAAAGGGAGAGGATGAATTTCATGGTGGATGTTCCTGGCCTTTGCAAGGCTAATTCTGATGAACTGTCCGGTGAATCGGACAATGCCGCGTTTAGGTTGTGGGCTTCTCTTTCACCTGACGGTACAGCCAATGTAGCTGTTTTTGCGGCGACGATCAGAAAAACTTCCTCGCTGCACCCAATCGGCGCTGTGAATGATTCCGCATACAATCCGGCACTTCCGGCTGGTTTGCCGACGCCCATCACTTCTTTTTTTCTGCCGCCACCGCATGTCCACTCGCCGCCGCGCCCGTGAGATCGTACTGCAGCTGTTGTACGAAGCGGACATCAACGACCATCGCGATTCCGATTCGGCGCGCAAGTTCATTCGGTCAAGGCTGCAAGGGCGAAAGGCATTGACCGAGTTCGCCGATGCGCTGCTTCGCGGTACTCTTGATCATCGCGATGAAATTGACCGCCAGCTGTCGACGCTGGCAACCCATTGGACTCTGCCACGGATGCCGGTTACCGACCGCAACGTCTTGCGTTTGGGTGCCTACGAAATCCTGTTTTCCGATACACCGGGACGAGTCGCCGTGAACGAAGCGATCGTTTTGGCGAAACGATACGGCGACAAAAACAGCCCGCGTTTCGTCAATGGAGTACTCGATCGGTTGCTGAAAGAATCGGAGAGTGAGGTTTCGTAGGCTGAATGTCGGCGAGTTCTCCGAACTGGAATGCTCGCGCGGAGCGACTTCGGAGAAGTCACAGGCAGTCAGGACGTTTCCTGTCTGGGTGGCCGCAGTAGAGTGTGAATCACCGCTCCCAGGATCCCGCCGACAACGGGGCCGACGATATAGATCCACAACTGGCTGACATCGCCGGCGACGACCGCCGGGCCGAGACTTCTTGCGGGGTTCATCGACGCCTTGGTGAGCGGTCCGGCAACGAATGCTTCCATCGCAATGGTTGATCCGACTGCCAGACCGGCGGTGATCCCTTCTTCTTTGGCTCCGGTGGACACACCGATCACAACAAACATCAAAATCGCGGTCATCATCATTTCCACCATCATCGCGACCGACAAATCCATCTTCGTGTTGGTTGAACCCAGCATCATCTCGTCCACGCCCATTACGCCGCGGATGGCCGCCGCACCCGCGAGCGCCCCGGCACACTGCGCCACGATGTAGCAGCCGGCATCAAGGATGCTCATCCGCCGCAGCACTGCCATCGAGATCGAAACGGCGGGATTCATGTGAGCGCCACTAAGGTCGCCGACGGTATAGATCATCACCATCACCACCAGGCCCCAAACAGTGGCCACGCCAACGTGTGTCAACAAGCCTGTTCGTGAATCGACGGCCATTGCGCCGCAACCGATCAGAACCAGGATGAAGGTGCTTAGGAATTCCGCGAGACATCGTCGTGACAAAGGATCTTGCATGATCGAATTCGCTCAGGGGTTGAGGGCGGGAGAGTAAAGGAAAGCGTAGAGTCCGATCAAGGTTTTGGCATCACGGATCTTTCCTGCGGCGATCCAATTTTGAACCTGCCGGCGCGTCGCGATCCGATTTTGGATCTGTTCGGTGGCTTCACGAGCATGTTGGCCTTCCTGCAGATCGCGAGCCACATACAGTTGCATCCATTCGTCGCAGATTCCAGGTGCCGAGTAAAACTGGTGCAGCAGCGTCAATGAACCGGCACGGTATCCTGTCTCCTCTACCAGTTCGCGGGCGGCAGTATCGTCGGCCGGCTCTTTCGGCTCTCGCGTTCCCGCCGGAAGCTCCCATAGCGTTTCGCCCACGGTCGGTCGTGTATTTTCGATCAACACCACCGTGTCATGATCCAACAATGGTAACAGAACGACCGCGCCGGGATGCCGAACCACTTCGCGCAAGTACGTTTTGCCGTCGCGACCGGTCAATTCCATCTCATGGACGTCGAACCTGGAACCCTTCAGTAGCTGTTTTTCCGGAACCGAACTCGAACTGGACATGGTGTTCCCCTTGATTGTGCTCCGTCGCAGTTCATGTAAAGCTATCGACCAGAGACTCAACGCAAAACCGGGGACCGTTTGTCCGTTTACGCCGATGTTCGGATTCATTTGTTGCGACAAACCACTTGGCATGACATCGCGCGATGTCGTGAATGTTGTGCAGCGACGTATCCGTCCGGTGAAAGTCGGGCATGCCGGTACGCTTGACCCGCTTGCCCAGGGTGTGTTGGTCCTTGGAGTCGGGCCGGCTGTGCGATTGGTGCCCTACGTCCAGCAGCAGCCCAAACGCTACCTGGCGACGTTTCGATTGGGACAGTCCAGCGCATCGGGTGACTTGGAAGGGGAACTCACCCTCCATGCCAACGATCCTGTCCCTTCGCTATCGGACCTTCGCCGAGCTGCCGAAAAATGGGTTGGAGAAATCGAACAGACGCCGCCTGCACATTCCGCGGTCTGGGTCGACGGAAAACGAGCTTACCGACGCGTTCGGGCCGGCGAATCGGTTGATATGCCGTCGCGTCGTGTTACAGTCCACCGACTCGATGTGCTTCGCTACGACTATCCCGAGGCTGACTTGGACATCGTTTGCGGCTCCGGAACCTACATCCGTTCACTCGGAATCGATCTGGCCAAGGAAGTGGGGTCGAACGCAGTGATGTCCTACCTCAGGCGCATCGGCATCGGCAAGTTCAGCGAGGATCAAGCCGTCTCGATCGCTCAGCTGCGAGAGCAACCGATCGAAGAGCTGCTTCTTTCGCCACTGCTGGGTGTGGACCACCTTTTCAAGCTGGCCATCGATAACCATCAGAGCGAGCTGCTGGGCCACGGGCGCCCTATCGATTCGCCACTGGTAAGCGGTGACGAAGCGATTGCGGTGACTGGAGACGGACAGCTACGAGCCATTGTGCGGCGAAAACGCGACGCCTGGTGGCCTTATCGGGTTTTTCCCGTTTCCTGAGGGTTGTTGGGGGAGGGAAGTAGTGGGGGAGATTGGGAGTGGAGGAGATTGGGAGTGGGGGAGATTGGGAGTGGAGGAGATTGGGAGTGGAGGAGATTGGGAGTGGAGGAGATTGGGAGTGGAGGAGATTGGGAGTGGAGGAGATTGGGAGTGGAGGAGATTGGGAGAGTGGGATTTGCTAAATTCCGGCGTGGTGATTATGGTCTGATTTTGTGGAAATTGCCGGTTTGTTGGACATCGAGATGAGAAAACTCATGGCGCGCGGTTTGGTTTTTGTTTTGGCGGCACTTTGGGTTTGCGCTGAACGAGTGGAAGGTGCGATCGTCAATCTGACTGCCCAGGACGTCGGCAGCTACACCGTCTCCACTCATCTTGTCAACAACTACACGGCCGGGAATGCCAATGGATTTGATTTCCGCAACTACGCGATCTTTGATTTGACCAGCCTTGGTGGCACGGTCGTCTCGGCAGTCCTTCGCGCGGACTCTGGCGGCGCAGTGGGCCGAAATGATGACGTGGTTTTGTCGTTCCGTTCTTACGGCGGTTCGATCCCCGCGTTGACCGGAGCGACGGCCAACTTTGCCGACCTGGCTAACGGAACGGAATACGCAAGCCAATTGGTTCCAGCGACGTTTCCCGCGAACTCGCCACTCGATGTCACCTTGAATGCTGCCGCACTCGCTGACATCAATGCCGCCACGGGAGCCTTCGCGATCACAGGCAGCCAGCCGATCGCAACGCCAACCTCCTTCCTGTTCGGTGATGTCACCGCGGGCCAAGTCAGCCTGATTCTGGATGTACAGCCCGCGACGATTCCCGAACCCTCCACGTTCTTTTTCATGATCGTCGCGGTCGGCTTGCTGGTATGCCGACACGTGAAAAGGAAAGCGAGAATCGGAGAGCCTTTGGCACCCGAAGTCGCCTGACAGAGTTTTCGGATCGCCCTCGTCTTCGCGTTGGAGTGATTGACGCAGTTGTCGTGGTGATGACGGCTGCGCGAGTCGAGTGGCATCTTGCCGGCAGAATTGAGTCGACTCGACTCAAGTTGTCGCGCCGGCCGATGAAGGATGACAAGCCTTGCTCTCCCGCTGGCTGTTCTCGCGTCCTTCTGATCCGTTTCAACATCATCGGATCGCGGGTCCTCCCATCAAAATGGTCCGATTCACCATGGCAGCCGAATCCATTGACGAAAATGCGGACGAACGTCAGCCGAACCTTGTTCGCGACGTTTCCGCCATCGGTCTGGTCGCCGCGACATTGTTCTTGACTGTCGCCGTGGTGACCCGCAACGTCGCCGACCCGATCGAAACTCCTATCTGGCCACTGTGCGAACTCTATACACCCGACATCGTCGCCTATCCGACCAACGAAACGATCTCCAACGCTTGCGGATATTGGGGGGCTTTGATTTCCAGTGCCCTGTTTGACTCGTTGGGCATCGCCGCGGCGCTGATTATCGCGGCGATCGGAGGAACGGCGATCGCGCTACTGGTCCGAGGACGCATCAACGCGCCAGTGCTGCGGTCGTTGGGGGGAACGATCATGGTTTTGGGAGTGGCAACCGGCGCCGGGCTGGTTTCGATTCCCATCGAGGGGATGCCTGTGGTTGGTAACGGCGGCTACCTCGGTTCGATGACTTCGACGTGGTTGCTGGAACACTTTGCACCGGCCGGCGCATGGATTTTGACGCTGACGATCTTGACCGTGGGCACGCTGATGACGACCGACTATGCGTTGGTCTACGCCGGCAAAGTCATCGTCGCCGGTGGAGCCAATGCGTCGCGAAAGGGCATGCAGCGAGCCGCCGGCGCCATTCCCATGAATGTTCGTCGACGACGACGCCCATTCACCGATTTGGAAGAACCGATCACCATCGATGGCGATGATTCAGACCAGGAAGAAGAGGAAGAACCCGAACTGCCACCGTTGCGGCAGAGCGAGCCGACGATCAAAGTCCGCCAGCCGAAAAAGCCGCGAGTTTTGAACCCGGCAAATGACGAGGAAGAGGATGCAGAAACGGCGGTTGCAGTCGACTTGGATGACGTGGGAGAGGAACAAGAGTATTACGATGAGGAAGATGCTGAAGAGTGGGAAGACGAAGCCGACGAAGAGGAGCCGATCGTTCGAGAAGTAACCGTCCAAGACGAAAGAATTTCGCTGCGCAACGATCCCGGACACGAACTGCAGAAACCACGCGTCAAAGCGCCGGTGAAGAAACCGAAATCGGATGCTCGAAGCGAGCTGTACGACAACGTCCGTGAAACCGCGCCGGCGGGCAGCGAAGATTACCAGTTGCCAAGCATCAATCTGTTGGAGCAGAGCGACGATATCTGCTACGAAGAACAGCTAGGCGAAGTGCGGCGAAAGGCTCACATTCTGGAGGAGACGTTCAAGAATTTTGGCTTCAACATTCGCGTGGTGGAAATCGAGACCGGGCCCGTCATCGCTCAATACGAAGTCGAATTGGAAGCGGGGCTAAGGCTGAGCAAGATCACCGGACTGGCCGATGACCTGGCGATCGCCCTGCGCGTTCCCAGTGTTCGCATCGTCGCACCGATCCCCGGTAAAAACACGGTCGGTATCGAAGTCCCCAACGAGACGCGACAGGTGGTCCGTCTTCGCGACGTGATTGAAGAGTCGGACACGCGAAGTGCCAAGATGAACATCCCCGTTTTCCTGGGTAAAGATGTTTCTGGCAACCCGATGGTGGTTGACCTGGCCAAAATGCCGCACCTGCTGATCGCTGGCCGCACAGGAACGGGAAAAAGCGTCTGCCTGAACGCGATCATCACCTCGGTACTGATGTGCTGCAGGCCCGACGAAGTGCGGATGCTGATGATCGACCCGAAGATGGTGGAACTGAGCGGTTACGGGCGACTGCCGCACTTGATGCATCCAGTGATCACCGACATGAAGAAAGCCGAAGCGATACTTGCCTGGGCTGTCGAAAAGATGGAAGAAAGGTATTCGCTGTTGGCCAAAGTTGGCGTACGTCACATCAACAGTTTCAACGACCTGGGCCGCGATGAGATCCTGCGGCGTTTGGAAATCGACGAACAGGACGAACCGACCGATGTGCCCGACAAGCTGCCGTTCATCGTCATCGTCGCCGACGAGATGGCTGACCTGATGATGACCGCCGGCAAGGATGTCGAACAACATATCATCCGGCTAGCCCAAAAGAGCCGGGCCGTAGGAATTCACCTGATTCTGGCTACCCAAAAACCAACCGTCGACGTGATCACCGGCTTGATCAAAAGCAACTTGCCGGCGCGATTGAGTTTCCAAGTGGCCAGCAAAACCGATAGCCGCGTGGTGCTTGACGAAAACGGTGCCGACAAACTGCTCGGCAACGGCGACATGCTTTTCCTGTGGCCCGGAACCAGCACCCTGATTCGTGGCCAAGGAACCTACTTGTCGGACGAGGAAATCGATTCGGTGGTCGACCGATGCAGCATCGGCGAACAGAACTTCGTCGGCGAACTGATGAACCTGAAGGTCGCCGACGACAGTGACGGTGGCGAAGGCACCACGATGGAGCAGATCAAGAAGCGCGACGAATTGTACGACAGCGCCATCGAGGTGGTGATTCGCGAAGGACGCGGTTCTTGTTCGCTGCTGCAACGGTGTCTTGGCATCGGCTACGGACGAGCCGCCAAGCTGATCGACTTCATGGCCGAAGACGGTATCGTCGGACAATACAACGGCAGCAAAGCCCGCGAGGTGCTCATGACCATGGCCCAGTGGCAATCGATGCAAGGACTGGAGGTCGACGCAGAAGCTGCTCCGATCGAAAACAGCCCGCCCGAAGCGGAGGCGGAAGAAGAAGAGGAATACGAGGAGTACGAAGAAGAAGGGGAGTACGAGGAGGAAGAATACGATCCGGAAGCCGAGTACGAAGAGGAAGAATACGAAGAGTATGAAGACGTGGAGTAGTCTTCGTTGACGCGGCTGCGGTGATGGAGGTGAACAAGAGAGATGGGCACGAGGAAGGCAGGCGAGAGGGACGTTGCCGGTTCGGAGAACCGGCCGACGATTATCTTCCTTCTCGTAGGCGATAGCCGAGGAAGTTATCGAGTTCCGGTTCGGCTTCGATCGCCTGGACCGTCCGTTCGACGTCGTATTCGACTCGCCGATACTCGATTGTCTTTTCGTCGTAGATCACGTAGCAGCTGCGAGGATCACCGTCGCGAGGTTGTCCCACGCTGCCGACATTGATCATCAGTTTCTGATCGGGATCGGAAACGTCGTAGCCGCTGCCGGTGTCGACCGGGCGAATGAATCGCAGGTCGGGTGTGAAAACTCCCGGCACGTGGGTGTGCCCTTGGAAGCAGAGCTGCGGGATCATCGAAAACAGCTTTTCAATCTTTTTGCCGTTTTGAGTGTCTTCGGGAAAAACGTACTCGTTGGTCGGCCCGCGTGGTGAGCCGTGAACAAACAGCACGCTTCCTTCGCGCACCATTCGCGGCAAGCTGCAAATGTACTCCATGCGCTGGCGGCTCGATTCGGGCCCGTCACGGCCGCATTCCAATTGGGAACGGGTCCAGAAAATCGCCTGTTCCGCGGCAACGTTGAATCCTTCCGGATCAAACAGCGCGCTACTGTCGTGATTGCCCAACACACAAAACTCGAACCCCATCACGTGGTCCAGACAGGCGCAGGGGTCAGGACCGTATCCGATCACATCGCCAAGGCAGATGATTCGATCGATCGATTGGTTGGCAATGTCTTCCAGGACCGCTTCCAGGGCGGTCAAATTGCCATGAATATCACTGATGATGGCGATGCGTGTCACACAGACAGCCTACGTCGGGCGGGGAATGAAAGCTGTTAACGTCCGTGCTTGAGCCGATCGCCAAGTGCATCGGAAAGATCCGGCACGTCGTAAATCTTGTTCGCGGTCGTGTCCCTATCGTAATCGACTCGGCGGTACGTTACCGTTTTCGCGTCCATATCCAAGACGACATAGCAGGAACGATTATCCTCGTCGCGCGGCTGCCCCACACTACCAACATTGACAAGCACTTTGTCTTGGCCCAGCTGATAAAAATGGTCGCACTCTTCCGGCGATAAAAACTCGCATTCGGTCGTAAAAATGCCCGGCAGGTGAGTGTGGCCCATGAAACAATACTTCTGAACCTTGCCGAACAGAATCTCCATCTTCCGCTGGTCGAAGACGTATTCCGGAAAAACGTACTCGTTGGTGGGATCACGAGGCGAACCGTGGACGAACTTGAAATCACCCTCGTCAACAAACCGCGGCAGCTCGCCCAAAAAATCCCACCTCTTGTTCACTTGAACGGGCGAACCGGGCCCGTTGTCCAATTGGTCTCGTGTCCAGTAAATCGCCTGCAGCGCCATCGGATTGAACCCGTCCGGATCAAACAGCGCCGCCTGGTCGTGGTTGCCCAAGATGGTAACCTTGCAGTGCTTCATCACCTCGTCCAAGCACTCGCAAGGATTGGGGCCGTATCCGATGATATCCCCCAGGCAATAGATGTCGTCCACTTGTTGGTCGCGAGCATCATCCAGCACCGCCAGCAGCGCTTCAAGGTTGCCGTGGATGTCGCTGATCAACGCTCGCTTCACAGGGGGATTCCTATAACAATTGGCGGTCGGGCCGCGATATCATGATGCCGGTTGGTGGTGCCGTTCCGCTGGGTCAGTCAGTCCGCTGGGCCAGTATCGAGCCTGCGGATTTTTAGCTCGCCGACGGAGGACGAATTGTAAGGGGAACCAAAAATTCACAGCAATCCCACGATACCGCCACAAACGGCCCCCAAATTGCCTCCCGGCTCCTTCCTCAAGGATACAACGCAGGTGGCAATCGAGACGACCGGGCGATCCGGATCCCTGGCTGTTTTATCGGCTGAAACGATTCTCTGGCAGTCCAAATTGGATCCCGGTAGCCGAACTGCCGCTAGTTTGGGGCCGGAAATGGACCGGCTGATCCGGTGGTGCGAGAAAAAACGCCACCCTATCGGCTTCGTCTCGGTGGCCGACGGACCAGGATCGTTCACCGGACTTCGTATCGGAGTGACGACGGCGAAGACATTGGCCTATGCGCTGGAGTTGCCCTTGGTCAGCGTCGATTCGCTCGCCGCCATCGCGGCCGCCGTTTTTTTGCAATACCCGAAGACCGATTCACTTTTGGTCGCCACCAATGCCTACCGAGGCCAAGTGTTTTGCGGCACTTTCACTCGCGATCGGCTGCTGGCCGACCCACAGCGTCTGGTCGATTGGACCGCACACCCTGAAACGGTTGGCATCTGCGAGCAGGATGAGTGGCAAAAGCGACTACGAAGCCTGCCGGCAGGGACCGCCCTGGCTGGCGATTCGCTGCCTTTCGGTGATCTGGCCCACCGCCGACTCCGTCTGCCCGACCAGACGACCGAGGCAGTGGGAGTCGGACTGCTGGGTTACCGCAGGGCAATCTGTAACGACTGGGCCGACCCTTTCGCCCTCGCGCCCCGGTATCTCAAACCGAGTGCCGCGGAGGAAAAGGCGGCTGGGCAGCGCTAAGATCACGCAGCCTGCGGCTGCCGCCTGTCGACTGTGATTGGCACGCTTTCGCGACGGATGCCGTCGCTGCCGTAGTAAATCAGGGTGTTGTGCTTGAAGTCGCAGATCGCCGTCAGCTTCACGCTCCGTGGGCCGTGGACGCAGAAATAAACGCCGCATGCTTTTCCGCTGCGGATGACTTCCCGTTGCGTCATCGGGAATTGGTTGGGTTCGAGGTGGCCGAGCTCGCAAAGTCGTCGCTCGACCGTTCGGCAAAGGGTATTGAAGTCAATCTTTCGAGGTGCCAAAGCAATCATAAGCATCCGTGGTGATTCGCCAAAACTGGCTCGTCGGGTTGGAAAAAACGCTTCAGATAGAAGGCGTATGCGGCAACCCGTGGCAAGCGTTTGGCGGGAAACAGGGGTTGGCAATTGGAGAGATCGGAGCACCAACAACATCCCGATGTTGGGCCGGCCAGGTCGCTTTCGCTCGCCCGGCTGGATGGATATCGGCGGCGCAGTGGAAGAAAATTAGTTCCCGAAAAAGTCTATAGTCGGCAATCTTCCATTCCAGGCAAGGCTTGTCGATTGTGACGTTTTGCGTCGGCCAACCGTCAATCTCTAAAGTCACCGCCCCAGACCGAAAAGCGGCGCCACGGTCGCACTTCCGCATTTTCGTCGAAAACAGAAAAATCGGCTCACGTCAGTGGTGCAGGCCGCCCTGCCGATCGGGCTGCGTGATGCGGCTGAAAATATCGTTCAGGATGACTTGCTCCAGCGACGTGTCACGTCCCAAAGGAATCCAGCCCAAAGTCTGTGGGTTGTCGTCGTAGGCATCGTCCCGGCGCAGCAACGTGCCGTCGTGACGCCGCGCCGACGATGACTCGGTGGCATATTGGCTGCGGTCGGTATCTTCCAAGTCTTTCTGGACAATCACCTCGACGGTGTAGGCCGCGCCGCGAGGCCTGACCGTGACAATCGCTCGGCGACGAATCGACTGCAACGTACTCTGCAGCCTCTCGAATCCCTGGGTACTGTCCTTTCGCCACGGCTCCATCAACGACGCGCCGATCAGGTAAGACGTTTCCACTCGCCCGTCCAACAACAATCCATCGGAATTCTGCACCGGTTGCTCGCGAGCGATCCGGAAGTAATCGTCGACCGCGTCGATGACTTGCGACCACACGAAGTCATCCTCAGCCGGTGGCAGTTCCAGCGGATTGGGAACGTATTGATCGGGTGCTTTGTTTTGCAGCCGATAAGAAAGTTGCCCGCAGCCGGCCGCGACCAACATCAACACAAAAAAAATGCTGCCTGCCACGTTGATCGGCGGCAGCTTTCGTAGTCGAACGCGTTTTAGCAAAGAGGTTGGGCTGCGAAACATGCGGCCGTCGACCTTCATCGGATCGTGCGTGCTGTGGGTCCGGTCTTTCTCTGGTCTTGCGCCGAACTTCGGCTGGCCACTCGCGGAATCGGTTTCGCCTCGGGAACATCTTTTGGGAACAACGACCAAACCGGAATTCGCTGCCGCATGTCTTCCATCACCGCCAATCGCGATTTGGCGATTTTGTCTTTGCGGATCTTTGCCCGGATTTCATCCTGCACCTGGCTCAGCGGTGTCAGGCCTGCTAGTTGACGATCAAGAACGCGGATGATGTGGAATCCCTGGGCATCGGTGATGATCTCGCTCATCGCATTCAGCTCGATCGAAAAGATCTCCTTGTCCAACTCACCCGAGGCAAGCGCCCCTTGTTCGGTCCATTCGTGCAAACCACCTGAACGGGCAAGCGGCTCCTGACTTTTTTCTCGAGCGACCGCCTGAAGGTTGCCGCCAAAGTACGCCTCGCGCCCCATTTCCCAAATCGCATCGTAGGCCGATTGGCGATCCGGAAATTTGCTGAACAGGACCGTCAGCTGTTCCCACCGGGCTCGCGTCGGGTGCGAGTACTCTTCACCGTTTTCTTCGTAGTAGCGAGTGATCTCGGCAATCGAAACGCTCGGTTCTTTTTCGACCTTGCTGCGAATGTACAAGTGGCCCAGCATCGCGTCGATGAATTCACGCTGCCTGGATGCCAATGTGCTTCCTTTTTCACGCAGTTTTTTATCGAGTCCCTCCAGGCTGTCGGTCTCGTACTGCTTCTTCAGCTCCGGCACTTCGGATTCAAAAAACATCTGCCGCGCCCTGGACTGCAACGTGGCATCCGCTTCGGCGCGCTTGTCGGCGGCCGCTGTCCCCACTTGGTCGAGCAGAAATGATTCTCGCATCATCTTGTTCTGAATCATTTCAGCCAGCAACGCACGAGTCAGATTGATGCGGGCGTAATGCAGTTGATCTTCAGGTATCTTCTGCTTCGTCTTCGCCAAAACATCGGCGATTCTCGCCTCCACCTTTGCCGAGACGTCTCCGTAAAGGATCGGTGTTTGTCCCACCACGGCGATCACCGCCGCCGGATCCTCCGGCAATTCGACCTCCTGGGCATCGTCGACGTCACGTCGAGTGGGGACCTGGGCGATGCCCGGCGATACCAGCACGAATCCAATCAGGATCACAAACGAAAAAAGGTGCACACGCGACGGCATTCTTTGCCCTGGCGAGGTAAGAGGAATTCGGCCCATCAGCAGTCGCCTTGTAGCCACCCCCCTCGGAACGACACAAGATCAAACTCCCGCCAATTGCCGTCACCGCGTCGGCCAGTTCTCCGAACTGGCTCGCCAACACCCGTGCGACTTCGGAGAAGTCGCCGGAAATGTAAAGCATGCTTGACATCTGGAAATGTCAAGTTTACTTTACATGAAGCCGTCGCTAGAACGGAATGAATGAAGATCCATCTCAAACGCTACCGTTTGCAAAAGGAAGGAATGACGCAGCAGCAGCTTGCCGACGAGGTTGGGGTGACCCGTCAGACCATCATCTCGATCGAAAGAGGCAGGTACAAACCGTCGATTGAACTGGCCCTTCGGCTTGCTCGGGTTTTTCGTGTCCCCGTCGAGGAGATTTTCGAGCTCGAAGACCAACAGGGTGACGAAAAATGAACGCATCGTCCGGCCGGCATCCATCGCTGCTGTCTCGTCTTCGCCTGACCGTTGCCAGTGTCGTCTCGGTGGCGCTGGTCGTGGCTGGCTTGATTTTGGGTGCCACGATTCACAAGGGTTTCATGATCCTGGTGGCGATGGGATTTTTTGGTCCCGGCATCTTGCGCCAGTTTGGCTTTCTGGATGATCTTGATGAATTGCAAAAAGAGGCGGCGGCCAAGGCTGGACTGCGCGCCTACCTTACCGGCGGCACTTTTCTGATCGTGGTCGTGATCACGCAGGGCTGGCACGAGCTTAGCCTCAGCCACGATCAAGTGCCCGCCTCGGCAGTCCTGACCATCATGCTGGTCGTGTATTACGCCAGCTACTGCTTGGCTTTTTGGGATACGTGCAAGGCGGTCTCACGAATCCTGCTTGCTTGCGGACTTTTTTGGTTGGCGTTTGTCATCCTACATCACCGATGTCGTGAACCTGATCGTTCACGAGGACCTGCGAGACATCGTCCTCGTCGGACACAGCAACGGAGGTGTGGTGGCAACGGGCGTCGTGCAGACGATTCCCGAGCGAATCGGGCACGTCGTCTACCTGGATGCATTGGTACCGCAAGATGGCGAGTCGGTCCTTGACCTGCTGGGGCCCGAACTTACCTCGTGGATTGAGAGCACGGCAAAGGAGCAAGGCGAAGATTGGCGTCTTCCGCATTCACCTCCCGACGCCGACCGTCGCACCGACGTTCTACTGCGCCCCTTGCGCGACCGCATCCGTATCGAGCGAACCGACTACGATTGCACCTACATCGCTTTCACCGACAAAGCAGACGACGACCCGTTCGCACCCGTCCTTCAACAAATCGCCCAAAGAATGCGCCGGAACGATCGATGTCGCTACCGCGAAGCGTCACTCCCCCACTTCCCAATGCTCGACAACGCTGGCGCAGTCGCCAAGCTATTGATGGAAGTGCTAGATGACATTTGATGACGACGAGAATCCCGGCTTGGACCGCATACACTCAAGTTCGTTGGATGAGGAGGAATTTGCTTGCAGACAGATGTGTTTGGCTTGGTTTGTCGGCGTTGAGTCGGATGGCAATCTTGATCACCTTGTTGCGAACGTTTCGTCGTTTCGCAATGTCCGCATCCTCTGCATTGCGATTTTTTACGCTGAACACCATCACAAAACTTCTTCACGTCTACTTTCGTGTATTTCGTTTCTTTCGCGGTTCTCATCCGTGCGGACACAGCAAACGCGCATCGTGGAATGGATAAGAACCGCGAAAGAAACGAAACAGACGAAAGGGTGCTCGGTCAATTTGCCGCGCGTCGATGTGCTCAGTAGACTTTCGGTAACGGCTTGGAGCGACAGTGGCTTTCTCGCCACTTCCTGAACCAACGAACAATCCCATGCAACGGAGCATGCGATCGGGCAGTTTGGCAATGGCCAATCAAACTCGCCTGCCAGCTGATGGGTGACGTTATTACGTCGCTAAGAAACATGCATCCTGAGATCGAAGCATTCAACGAAGATCGAGCGTCAGCCGTAGAACGTCAGATCTGCGAGAAGAGTGAATACTCATAACCTGACCAACCGGCGCGTCGATTTGGACGTCTACAGTGAAGCGACAGTTTTTGCTGACGACGGCAGTTCATTGTAGGCCGATTTGTCCCCAAGTCGGCGAGTACAGGATCGCCGACTTGGGACAAGCCGGCCTACCACGGAATCTGAAGACACGCTCTTAGCGTGGTAGAGAGGCGATGATTCGAAGTGGGGCGCCGGTTCCTGATTTGATTTTCATCGGCAAGGCAATGACGGTCGCTCCTTGGGCGGGAAGACGATCCAGGTTGGCGACGTTTTCGAAAGCAGGAATGTTGTGCTTGAACAACGCCACGTGACTTTGGAATCGCTGAGATTGCCCGTAGTCGATGCTGGCAGTGTCGATCCCGATGGCTTTGATCGAGCGGTGCTCGGTTAACCACCGAGCCGCTTCGGGAGCGAGACCGGGAAAATGCAACTGGGCAACCGCTTCGGGACCTTTCTGGTCCGTCCCCAGATACTCCGACCGCTGGTTCCAGAAACGTCCAAACCCAGTGTGGATCAACACGATCACGTCGACCAGTTGTCGCCCGCATCGTTCTTCCCAAGCTCGAAGGTCCGTCACACCGACCTGGTAGTCGGCGTCGCGCGAGCATGCTTCGGTCACGTCGATCACGGCTGCTTCGCCGACGAAGCGATCGAGCGACAATTGTTCGACCGACTTGCCCTGCCGAAAAAAGTGTATGGGCGCGTCGAGGTGAGTGCCGCCGTGTTCGGCCGCGGTAAAACGATTGGACGAGTAAAAATACCCTTTCGGCGTCATGCCGAACTTTTGCACCGAAAGTTGGAAGCCGTCTTCGGTTGGCCAATAAACGGTCGACTGATCAAACGCGTGTGTCAGATCGACCCATTGGCCGGAGGGGGCGATTGGGTTTTCTGCCGATTCACCAGCCGGCGGTGGTTGTTGGCCGACGGCGGCGGTCCAGAATCCGATCAGCAGCAGGAAGCTGCCCAGGGCGCGGGTTGGCAGCACCGACGTTCTCCCAAGTTTAGATTTTCCGGATTTCGTCCAACCACTGAGTCCATTCGGGGATGGATTCTTGCTCCAGCACCGGTTCCGGCAAGGAAGGCAACTTGGTGCTGCCGGGTGCACCGGGTGCTTGGGCCCGAACGGTCAACATTCCGTTCATGTCGATCTCGAAGCCGATCATTCGCGTGCGGCTGACACGGTTGGATTTTTCGTCACTGATCTCAAAATCGTATCGTCCCAGCGAATGCCAGTCCTCACTTTCGACTCCGGACGATTCGACCAACGACAGCGTCATCGTCTCGCGATTTTTGCCAACGGTCAAACGGCGATTCGTTCTGGCCGGCAACAATGTCCCTTTGGGAATGATCGGCAGGATTCGGCGACGGCCGCGGACATCTTCGACCACGATGCCGATCGATTGGCTGGTCACGCCGCGCGGGGGCATCGCGATGTCACCACGCCCGGGCAGTTCGCCGGCCAGGCAAGCTGCCGCACCGCGTGCCACGTCGGCTCGATCAATACTTTTGAACTCCACCGACTCGTCCAAACCGCTGAGCATTGAATCGCGAACCTCGTTGATCCGAAGCAGCGGACCGCAGGTCACGCAGAGGTCGATATCCAGCAGCGACATCGATGCTTGTTTGCACGCTTTGACGATCGACTTGCGAACACCCGCCGCCAAATCATCACACTCGTCAAGCCAAACCTTGCGATCGATGGAAACGGTCTTGCGATCTCCCTTGACATCGATCGTGATACGAACAGTCGGCATCAACAGCAAGGAATTCATCGCTCGTTCGCAGGCGATCTGCAGCGCAGAAGCGGTTTGGATCGACTTGCGGGGATCGAAATGATGTTGTTGAACAAAGACCGAAGCGGTCAGATCCACCAGCCGATGCAACCAGGGCAGCGATCCTGTATGCCAATGACCAGCGGTCGCCAATTGGTGCAGCCGGGACGAATCGAGGCGAACCACCGCGATCTCCGTCGCCTGGCCCGTCACCCCGACGAACAAAATTGTCTTATCGGCGTGATGGTGCACCGACGTCGAACCGTCGTCAGGCGATTCGCCTTCGGGATCCAACAACAACGTCTGCACGGCGGCGATCGAACGATCAACCAACCGCACCGACTTCAGCCCCGCCATCTGCGCCGCCTGCAACACACTTCGCCGGTGCAGCTGGTCGTAGCTGGAGGGAACCGTGATGGCCGCCGCATCGGGCGCCGATTTCGATGGCCACGCGTTCCCCCTCATTCGTCTGAGCACCATCGCCATCAGGACTTCGGGTGGACACTGCCGACCGGCGATCTCCCGCTCGACGACCGGTTTGCCGATGTACATTGGCAAACAGTGAACGAGGCTCTGTGAGTGTTGGGCGCGGCGGTCCATCGCCTGAGTCCCGAAGATCAGCTTGTCCTGGTCGCTGGCAACCGCCATGCGAAACAGAGCGCGATTGTCATTGCCGGCCTTCAGCAAGTTGACTCCGCCAATCGGCGACGCTTCGGCGGCCGACGAATAGAACATCCCCAAGTCGATCGCCAACACGCGGGAAGTCGAACCTGACGTCGATTCGCCCGAAAAGGTCGACAGTTCGGCGCCGGTTTGGCGTTGGCTGAATTCGGCCAGCCACAGAGGTGCGTTCGAATGATCGGTGTAGTCGCTCAGGTCGTCGACCACCTCGTCCAACGAAGCGTATCGCTGATCGGGCGACTTGGCCATCATGCGTCGAAAGATGTTGGCGAACTTCAAATCGACGTCGTCACGAGACTGCATCAGGTCGGGAATTTCACCATGGCGATGGCCATAAACCTGATCCAGATACTCGCCCGTGTAAGGTGGACGCGCTGTCAGCAAAAAGAACAACGTGGCCCCCAGCGAGTAAATGTCGCTGCGCGGGTCGACCGTATCAGGATCTTCCAGTTGTTCGGGCGACATGAAAGGCAACGTACCGACCAATCGGCCTCGAGACTTGGAGGCGTCGAGGTCCGATCCGGTGTCGATCGGCTGGCCATCTTCATCGACCAGGCCCACCGAAGCGATGCGGGCCAATCCGAGGTCCAAGATCTTGACGGTACCGTCGGAGGCACGCATCAGGTTTCCCGGTTTGACATCGCGATGGACGATCCCGGCGCGGTGAGCGTGCAACAATCCGAGTGCCGCTTGTCGAATGACCGACGCCGCTTCGCCAACCCCCAGCGGACCGTTTCGAGAAACGACTCGCGTGAGTGTCATGCCGTCGACATATTCCATTGCCAGGTAGTGAATCCCGTCGAACTCGCCGGCATCGAAAGCGGCAACGATATTGGGGTGCATCAATCGCGAGGCAGCGCGGACCTCCTCGTAAAACCTCTCCACCGCGACCTCGTCTTTCATCCGTTGAACGGGCAACATCTTGATTGCCACGACGCGCTGCATCCGCGTGTGTTCGGCCAGAAAGACCTGCCCCATTCCCCCCGATCCAAGCAACTGCCTGATCGAGTAGTCACCGATTTGCCGAGGAATATGAGTGACGCCGTCCTCATCAAACACGGCGGCAAACTGCAGCGACTGATCCCCTTCCTCGACACTGGCGATGTCCCGAGTCGGTTCGTCGCTGATCGGATAGTTGTCCGTCGAATCAGTCACGGATCACAGTGGCAGACAAGTTGGTAAATCGATTTGTATAAGAATAGAATACGCAGTATAAGCGTTTGTACACGTAGTCACCCCACCTATTTGTTTCCCTCCGGACCTGTTTTGATACCGCTGCCGCCGGATTTTCGTCATTTTCTGAGGAATCTGACTCCCACGGCATTATCTGACACTGCTTCCGCCGTTGGAGTTCCCTTTGCCCGATACGACCTCCAGAGTATTACGCGTTGCCACGCGTCAAAGCCCGCTTGCTTTGTGGCAGGCAGAAAACGTCGCTCAGTTGCTTCAACAAAATGGCGTGAAAACGGAATTGGTCCCGATGGTCACCGGCGGCGACACCGACATGCGTCCGATCGACGGGACTCGGCAAGTGGGGGTATTTACCAAGCGGATTCAGCAGGCATTGATTGACGATCAAGCCGATGTAGCGGTCCACTCGCTAAAAGATCTTCCCACGGAGGTCGATTCGCGTTTGTCTTTGGCCGCGGTTCCGCAGCGTGAAGTGGTCGAAGACAGCCTTGTGTCACCCGCTGCATGGACGCTGGCCCAGTTACCCGAGCGCGCCCGGATCGGAACGGGAAGCCGACGGCGTGGGGCACAGCTGAAAAGCCACCGATCCGACCTGACGATCCAGTCGATCCGGGGCAACGTTCAAACCCGGCTGGAAAAACTCCAAGCGGGCCAGTTCGATGCGATCTTGCTTGCCGAAGCGGGACTTCAGCGCTTGGAATTGCACGATCTACCCCGCTGTCAACTTCCGTTGGAACAAATGCTTCCGGCCCCCGGACAAGGTGCCCTGGGAATCGAGGTTCGCGCCGACGATCAAGATGCACTCCAGCTGGTTTCGAAACTGGACCACATCGTCACTCGCGCCGCAGTCACCGCCGAACGACGGTTGTTGGCTTCGCTGCACGGAGGTTGCCTGGCGCCGATTGCCGCGCTGGGTCAAGTCGTAGAAAACGAACTTCGCCTGCAAGCGGTCGTCTTGTCGACCGATGGCACCGAGCGACTGGACCAGCAGGCCAGTGTCCCTTTTGACACCGACAACTGGGCGGAAGCGGCAGCGCAAGTGTCGAAAATCGCCTCCGATGCTCTGATTGATCGCGGCGCGAAAGAGTTGATCGAGTCAGAGCGATAGCGGGCGATGGCGATTTCGATCGAGATCACCGACTTGAGACAAGCCGGACTACGAACTTAGCGTGCGCTTCACAGATCGCATGACACGACGAGACGAGACGACTGGATCGAAAGTGGCGGAACGAGCGAGTTGCCACCGCGGTAGTGCATCGCTCGCAACTTGTTGGTTACCTTGAAACAAAGCGGCCTTCGCCACGGCTATTGGTTCAATTCTTCTTCGATCTTTTCCTTGTTGGCCTTGCTGCCCAAGGCGCCCCACAATCCGTAGGGACTCTTCCGTCCTGGCGATCTGGCACCGGTACGATTGAGTCGAACCGTTCCAGCGGAAGAATTGCCCGCCTCGATGGAATCGGTGATGAAGATCACCGCGCCATCGGCCAACAGAACATGCGCACCCCCTGGGTGTTGACTGCTGGGTGGCAGAATCCCGAGCCCGGTGGCGCCAAAGGCGACGCACAGCTCTCGGTTCGGAGGCAAGATTGTATTGACGGCTGAAAATGGAGCGTTGCCGCTAGCCCACCGGAATCCACGACCCTGGTTGTCAGCGACCAGCGTGGTGACACTGTCAAGCCAAAACTGAGGACGTTCCGGGTCGATATCACCCTGGCAATAGAGCGGATTGTCTTGAACGTCGGTGGGACCCGGATCGCGATTGGCCAGCGTGCGGATGTTCCGATCACTCAAGTCGGTCGCTATTTCAGCCCCCATGATTGTGTTGGAAAGCCCATCCAAAATATCTCGAAATCTTGTTTTCGTTCGAGAGACAAACACGCCTCGGCCGGATGCCAGAATTTCACGAGCCCGCGTTTCGTCATAAACGAGCCGGCTGGTGTAGGGTCCTGAGTCGTGGAAACGGTTGGCGTCACCGAGGCAAGCACCATAGTTGGTCCGTCCCATTGCCGGATAACCCTTGCCAGGATCACTGGGACAACGAAGCGTTGGAATCTCCGTCACCCAAGGCTGGTATGCGGTGTTGCGACGATTCGTGCTGTTGCCAACATTGTCCTCATCGGTCGGCGTCGGCCCCATCGGAGGCCAAGGTATCTGACGCGTTGGGGCGGCCGCAGTCAGATCAGCTGAATTAGGTTGAGAAATCTCCTCCCAAAGTGCTTGCTGTTCGATGAACGGTGTCAGCCCAACGAAGATGCTGAGCTGTCGATTGTTGGTTCGATCCGACGGCAGGAAATATCGGTCGGGCCCCGTCAGGTCTTCGCCCGTGCCGCCCAGGTGAATCGGCAACTGTTTGTAGGCGGAGTGATAATTATGAAGCCCCAAACCAATCTGATACAAATTATTACTGCAGCTCATCCGCCTTGCCGCTTCGCGGGCCGCCTGAACTGCCGGCATCAGTAGTCCAACCAAGACTCCAATGATCGCGATCACGACCAGCAGCTCCACCAGGGTGAAACCTGGCAAGCTTCTCGCGTTTGTACGTTTCATGTCACAATCCAATCAAAAAAAGAAAAAGATAAGTCAGTCATTTTGAACCAGTCGACAGGACTGATTCATGGGTCGATGCTGCTTCGATCTTCGCGCATCTTTTGGACCTCCTGCTCGAATTCCGCCTGTTCGGCGGTCGGCTGGAAAGTCTCCGTGGGCTGAATCACAGTCGTTTCATGACTGCCACATCCGATGGAAAGAGAGATCCCCGCGATCGCCAGCAGCAAACACGATTTTTCGAACAAACTCATCGGCAAAAAACTCCGAGAATAAATGGTTCCTCGGTATCAAGATACGCGAAATTCGATCGCCTCTTACCTAGAAAACGATCGGATTGACCGAAAAGAAGTGCTTCGCAACGAATCGGAGATGAAGATGGCGCGTATTCGAAAGAGCGAAAAAAAAATGTGGGTAGAGGCTGGCATGATTTTGGCCCACGGCGACTTCTCACCGCACTCCCCAAAACCGTCAACCATCACTGACGGTTTCGCTCATTCCTTCTCTTTGCCCCGATTGCCGAATCGATTTTTGTCGTCACGTTTTCTCAACCCGGCTCGGTCCATCAGCGAACTGCGCATCAGCTCATCCATGTAATCATCATCGGCCGGTGGCGGCCCGTAAGCGCCAAGCGCCTGCGGTTCATATTCGATGATGTATTCATGACGGGCGATGGACAGTTTGCTTTCCGGGTCGATTCGCTTTCGCATCACCGTTCGATCGTCGACCTTCGTACCGTTTCGACTATTCAGATCTCGGACGAACCAATAGCCGTACTCCAGGGTCAGCCGGCAGTGTTGGGTAGAGACGTTATTGAACTTCAGCTGAATGTCCGCTTCCCCTTTGCGACCGATCAGTAACCGGTTTTTCATCAGCGGAATGGGGTCTCCGCCGCCGCAGGGGGTCAATTGACCAAACGGTCCTGCGAATTCTCGTTTTTCCTCGTCAGTCACGAAGTCTTGCCTCATACGTGGATCGACAAGTGTTCAGTTTAGTCCGCCAGTGACACTGGGCACAGGAGATGGGAAGATGGAGCTGCCGTGATTTCTACCATTTTGACTGACATCCCCCGATTGGCAACTGCTAGACCTTTGTCTGAACCCCATTTTGACGGTCGTTTGGCGTGGCAAGCGGAACGTCTGTGGCTGAACAGCTACGGAGCGTCGCTTCGCCGCCGCTATGGTGGACGAGTGCAGAGGGTCAGTATCGATGCCGGTTTTACCTGCCCCAATGTCGACGGCGCGGTTGCAAAAGGGGGATGCAATTTTTGTGACAATCGCTCCTTCAGTCCCTCCAGGCGGGTGCGGCTGAAGCAGGTGGCCGAGCAGCTGCGGTTGGGGATGGAATCGATTCGACGTCGGTACGATCGAGTGCAGAAATTCATCGCCTATTTTCAACCGGCAACCAACACCTACGCCCCGGTCGACCAATTGCGGCAGGTTTTCGAGCTGGCGCTTTCGATCAGCCCCGACGTGGTCGGATTAGCAATCGGAACTCGCCCCGATTGTGTGCCCGATTCCGTGTTGGATTTGCTCACCGAAATCGCCGGTGACTATCCGGTTTCGTTGGAATATGGAATGCAGACGATCCATGACAAAAGTCTTCACTGGATGAACCGGGCTCATCAACACCACCACATGGTCAATGCCATCGACCGTAGCCGAGGGCGTGGTTTCGAAACTTGTGCCCACGTGATCTTGGGAATCCCCGGTGAAACCGACGCGATGATGATGCAGACGGCCGCGGAAATCGGTCGGCTTGGATTGGACGCGGTCAAACTGCACAACCTATACGCCGTCCACGGCACACCGCTGGGCGACCAGGTGCTGTCGGGAGACGTTCAGATGATGGGCCGCGACGAGTACCTTTCGACGGTAGCCGATTTTCTGGAGCGAATTCCGCCGCAAGTGGTGGTGGAAAGGGTTAGTGGCGACGCGCCGGCAAGTTATTTGATCGAACCGAAGTGGTGCCTGGAAAAGTCGGCGCTGCGTTCCGAATTGGAATCAGAATTCGCGCGGCGCAAAACCCGGCAAGGCAGCAAGTTCGTCCCGCCCGAACTGCCGCCGCAGCAGCGGCCGGTCCCAAACGACGAAACGCCCGAGCCGATTCGCCGCCAGATCGAAACTCGCGGCCGGTTGCCGGTTTTGAAAATCGAGTCGACATAGGTGGCGGGACAGAAAATTGGACTCGTTCTTCGGACCAAAGGTCCGTTCGTTTGTTTAGCCCGGACTGTTCGTGTAGGACGGACCGAAGGTCGCAAAACTATGCCGTAACTGCGCGGGGCCGGTTCGTGCTTGCGCGCAGCGCGGGAAACGAAAAAGCTTCTCGCAGGCGACCGAAGTTCCGGCACCGTAAGGGTTTGCTTGTTACGACCTACGATAGTCGTGATAATCCGGAGTAGCCCAGGGCGAGGCAACGTGAGTTTTACGAACGTTGACGCTGCCCTGGGTCAGCGACTGCCTCTGATCTCCCCGCTCCCTGCGAGTATGGCGGCAAAGCCGCCATGCTCGCAGGGAGCGGGGACCGAGTTGCTCCGCTTACGTGGTCCCAGGGCAACGGTATTGCTCGCAAGACTCGCAAAACCTCGCCCTGGGCTAAACAACGGCTGCACCTTCGGTGCGTAAGAATGGCGTCCGACTGTCAAACCCAAGGCTGGCCAGTTAAACTCTCGCGATCAAGATGGCCGGGGGCAGCAACCGCGGCCAAGAATGATTCAAACAGGCGGATCTTGCCCAATGGCTCGCGTTGGCATCGTTTTCGGGCTCTTGCTTTGTGCGTTGACGGTCACCGGACTGGTCGTATCGCTCGACAAGGGACTTGTTCAATTCGTCCCGATGATGTTGGGCATCCCCATTCTGTTTTGCGGCGTGGTCGCTTTGAATCCTCATCGTCGACGGCATGCGATGCATTTTTCGGCCGGGATTGCCGGTGTCGGTGCGTTGCTGGGGGGTGGCCGCGCTTCGGCTTTGGCGATTGGCTGGATTCGCGGAGCCGAAACGGACCCGCTGGCGCTGCGGATGGTTTCGGTGATGGCAGTCAGTTGTCTGGTCTTCGTGGTGATCTGCCTGTTGTCGTTTTTGCACGCGCGGCGCCGCAATCGGACCGAATCGACCGGCAAAACCGCTGCGACTACAGAAACGAGCCGAGCGGGCCGGGAAAAACCCGAACTTGAAACGTCCGGTGTGGGTCAGGATTGATCGGGAGAGACCTGCATCGCCCCCTGAATCCGATTTTATGCTCCCGCCCCGTCAGCAGCGACAAAACCGCAATTGACACTGAATCTCGCCCGCGTATCCTTTTAGCCATTCCATTCGACCAAGAAAATCAAAGTGACACCAGCCGATTCGATTATTGTCCGCGTCATCGACAGCCAGCCATGACGCGGGGGCGAGATTCGTTGGCCGAGACCGCTCGGACCAATCCATCCTCATGCCACAGTGACATTCACCCCCGAGGCGACCATCAGCTTCGGGGGTTTTTTCGTATTCGGGTTTTTTTCGTAGTGGAACGATTCAGCAAAAGCCCAATCCCATGAATCAGAAACCGATCTTGATCTACGACACCACCCTGCGTGACGGTTCGCAGGGCGAGGGCATCAGCTTCTCATTGCAGGACAAGCTGAACATTGCCGAACGTCTAGCCGAAATCGGAATCGATTTCATCGAGGGGGGCTATCCGCTATCGAACGAGAAGGATGTCGCCTTTTTTCGTGAAATCAAGTCCCGCGATCTGGGCGAAACGAAAGTCTGCGCTTTCGGCATGACGCGGCGAAAGTCGATGCAGGCGGCGGACGATCCCGGCATGCAAGCGCTGGTGGCCGCCGAAACACCCTGGATCACGCTGGTCGGCAAGACCTGGGATTACCACGCCACCGAAGTGCTTCGTGTGACGTTGGAAGAGAACCTGGCGATGATCGGCGAAAGTGTCGAATTCCTCGGCAAGCACTCGCAAGTCATCTACGACGCCGAACATTTTTTTGACGGATTCAACGCCAACCCCGACTACGCGATCAACACGCTTCGCGCTGCCGCCTCGGCCGGGGCGAAGTGGATGGTCCTTTGTGATACCAACGGCGGCGCACTGCCGGAACGAATCGCCGAAGTGACCGGTAAAACCATCGAGGCGCTAGCCGACTACGACGTCCAAGTCGGTATCCATTGTCACAACGACGGCGAACTTGCCGTTGCCAATTCGTTGGCCTCGGTCGATGCCGGCGCTACCCAAGTGCAAGGCACGATCAACGGCATTGGTGAACGATGCGGCAACGCCGATTTGTTGTCGGTGATGGCCAACCTGGCGCTGAAAAAACAGGGTTACTCGGTGCTTGGCGGACGGTCGATGCAACACCTGACCGAGCTCAGCCGGTTCGTCTACGAAACGGCCAACCTGCAGTGGCGCAGCGGCCAACCGTTCGTCGGCCAAAGCGCTTTTGCCCACAAAGGCGGCATGCACGTTCATGCGATCAACAAGGCGGCGCAGACTTACGAACACATCGACCCCGTGCTGGTCGGCAACGAGCGGCGGATTTTGGTCAGCGAACTTTCGGGCCGAAGCAACATCGTGGCGGTGGCCACCAAACACAACATCGAAGACAACCGCGAACTGATGGACAAGATCCTTGCCGAAGTGGTGCGGCTGGAAAATCAAGGGTTCCAGTTTGAAAACGCTGGTGCATCGTTCGACCTGCTGGTCAAACGAATCGCGGGAACGTTTCAGCCCCACTTTCAACCGATCAAGTACCGAATCGTCGCCGGTGACCGAGACAGCCATTCGCACCACGTGTTCGCCGAAGCGATCATCAAAGTGAAGGTGGGCCAGACGCTGTGGTTCGACGCCGCCGAAGGACACGGGCCAGTCAATGCCCTGGACGCGGGATTGCGCAAGGCACTGCTGGACACGTACCCCTGCCTGAAGGAAATGGAGTTGGTGGACTACAAAGTTCGCGTGGTCGATTCGGGCGGCGGAACAGCCGCGTCGATTCGAGTGAACATCGAAAGTGGCGACCATCACGAAACCTGGGGCACCATCGGCGTCAGCGAAAACATCATCGAGGCAAGTTGGCAGGCTTTGGTGGACGCCGTCGAATACAAACTTCACAAGGAAGCCATGCCCGTGGGCGGCGCCGAAACAGCGAATTAGAAAACCAAACGACTTCGATTCCACTGCTTTTTTATTTCATTTAAATTCCATCTATCCATCGAAACTGACAGACATTTGACGAGCGAAATCATGACGATTCCGAATCGATTCGATCATGCCGAAGCAGCCGCAAAAATTTCGCAGGCTTGGGACGAGGCAAAATGTAATTCCGCCGCGGTGAATCCCGACCGAAAACCGTACACGATCGTGATCCCGCCGCCGAACGTGACCGGCGCGCTGCATCTGGGCCATGGACTGAACAATACTCTGCAAGACATTGTCATCCGCACCAAGCGAATGCAGGGATTCGAAACGCTCTGGATGCCCGGCACCGATCACGCCGGGATCGCGACCCAGGCAGTGGTCGAAAAACGATTGAAGGAACAGGAGAATCAAACCCGGCACGATCTGGGGCGCGAAGAATTGGTGCGCCGCATCTGGGCCTGGAAAGATCAATACGAAGCCCGCATCCTGGGACAGCTCAAACGCATGGGATGCAGTTGCGATTGGGACCGCACCCGATTCACGCTGGATGAGACTTGCGCCGCGGCGGTGCGGGCAACGTTCTTTGACCTGTTTCAGAAGTCGCTGATCTATCGTGGCAAGCGGCTGGTCAATTGGGACACGTTCTTGCAAACCGCCGTCAGCAACGACGAAGTGAAAAACGTGTCGCAGAAAGGCCACTTCTGGCATTTCTATTATCCGGTGATCGATCCTCAACCGGGCGAACCACAGCGGATTGAAATCGCCACCACCCGTCCTGAAACGATGCTGGGCGATACCGCGGTGGCGGTGCATCCCGATCCAGCCAGGGCACTCGATAAGGTGGAGTCGGAACTGAAACAGAAGCTGGCCGAAGCAGCCGGCAAGGAAAAGGAACCGATCCAGACCCAGCTTGATCAGCTGGAAGACCGTCGCCAAACGATGCTGGACCAACTGATCCAGCTGCGCGACATGGCAGCCGACGGGCGCCGCGTGATGCTGCCGCTGATGGACCGGCCGATTCCATTGATTGCCGATCGTTGGGCCAAACCGGAACTGGGCAGCGGCTGTGTGAAAATCACTCCCGCCCACGATCCGAATGACTACGAAGTGGGGCTCCGTGCCGATCTGCCGATGATCAACATTCTGAATCCGGACGGCACGATCAACCAGGAAGGCGGCAAGTACGCCGGCCAAACCATCAAGGAAGCTCGCAAACAGGTGGTTGCCGACTTGGACGCCCTCGGTTTGTTGGGCGAGGTGGAAGACCGCGACATCGAACTTCCGCTCAGCGATCGCAGCAAGACCCCGATCGAACCTTACCTTGCCGATCAATGGTTCGTGGCCATGGATCAACTGTCTCAATCGGCGATCGACGCGGTGGAAGATGACCGCGTGAAGATTTTTCCAGAGCGATACCGGAAAGGGTATCTCGATTGGCTGGGTGAAAAGCGTGATTGGCCGGTCAGCCGCCAACTGTGGTGGGGACATCGCATCCCGATTTGGTCGGCAAGTTTTGGCGCGGAATCGGAGGCGAACGATCTGCGAGAGAAAATCGAGGCGCTGCCCGAATCGGCTGGCGGCCAGATCGCGGTGCGCACTGACCGTGGCGAAGAGGGGGTGAACCACCTTTTCGTCTGCTTGCGCGACGAAGACGAATCGCTGGAACAAAAGATCGAATCGCTCGGATTGCAGCGAGATCCCGATGTGCTCGATACCTGGTTTTCCTCGGCGCTGTGGCCCCACAGCACGCTGGGTTGGCCGCAGCAAACCGCCGAACTGGAGTACTTCTATCCGACCAGCACCCTGATCACCTCGCGCGACATCATCACGCTGTGGGTGGCCCGCATGGTGCTGATGGGCCTGAACAACGTCGGTGATATCCCGTTTCGTGAAGTGTTCATCCACCCGAAGATTCTTGATGGCATGGGCGAAACGATGAGCAAAAGCAAGGGCAACGGCGTGGACCCGATCGACGTGATCAATAAGTTCGGTCCCGATGCACTGCGGTTCGGCCTGGCCCGTCTGGCTACCGACACCCAGGACGTGCGGATGCCGGTGCAGTTTGAGTGCCCGCACTGCGAGGAGTTGATCAACCAGACCAAGAAGAACCGTACGCAGCCGACTGTCGAATGTCCTCAATGCAAAAAGACTTTCTCGACCCAATGGGCCGAGACGGAAGAGGACCGCGCCCACCGCCGCGCGCCGGTGGTCAGCGAACGTTTCGAGACCGCTCGTAATTTTGTGAACAAACTTTGGAACGCCGCCCGTTTTGCGCTAATGAACCTGGATGGTTATCGCCCACAGAACGTCAGCCTTGCCGATCTGCCACTGGAAGACCGCTGGCTGTTGAGCCGGTTGTCGACGGTGACCGCCGAGGTGACCGAGGCGATCGAGCACTATCGATACGCGGAGTCGAGCCGAATTCTGTATGACTTTGCCTGGGACGAGTTCTGCAGTTTCTACGTCGAAATCGCCAAGCCCAGATTGAGCGACGAGGCGATGCGGGCGACGACCCAAGCGGTGATGGCTCACGGATTGGACACGCTGCTGCGATTGCTGCATCCGACGATGCCGTTTGTGACCGAATCGATCTGGGGATTTTTGAACGAAGCCGCCGCCCAGCGGGGATTGCCTCAGCCGTCGACGCCGTCACCCTTTGTCATGCTGGCCGATTGGCCGGTGGCCCAGGCGGACCATCACGACGAATCGATCGAGCGGCAGTTCAGCGAGTTCCAGCAGGTGGTCGGAGCGATCCGTAGTATTCGCGCCAGCCAGAATTTGCCGCACCGAGAAACGGTGCCGGTGGCGATTCGCTGCAGCCAGTCCTGCCAGGATCGGCTGGAACCGATGCGAACCTACTTTGCCGGGCTTGCCGGAGCGGAGATCGTGCGCCTTGGTCCCGACGTGGAAGCGTTCGAGACCGATGCGCCGCTGGCGCTGACGTCGATCGACATCGAGGTGCACCTGGACCTGGAAAAGTTCATTGACTTCGATGCCGAACTGTCGCGTCTGGAAAAACTGTTGGGTCAGCTGGTCAAGCAGATTACCGGCAAGGAGCAAAAATTGTGCAACGAGAACTTCGTTTCCCGAGCCCCGAAGGAAGTGGTGGCCAAGGAACGGGAGTCGTTGAACGATCTGCTGCGCCAACGAGAATCGGTGGAAGGCGACATCCAGCGGTTGAAGGCCAAGACGGGGTCGTGAGAAAGTAGGAGCAACGCGGCAGGCGCCTTTCGAGGAGCCGCTGCCGGCAACTAGAATGTGATCGTGGCCTGCTAACTCTCCTCCAAAAATCGACAATGCTCGAATGCCGATTCGAATCCAATGCCAATGCGGCAAATCGTTGAATGTTCGCGATGATCTGGCCGGCAAAAAGATCAAATGCCCAGGTTGCGGCAATGCGCTGGTCGTCGGTGGTGGCGGAGCAGCCGCGGCTGCTCCTGCCCGGCCCGCGCCGCGGCCGCCGGCTCAGCCCGCAGCACCCAGTGGCCGGATGGATGATCTGTTCAGCGAAGAGGGATTCAGCGAACAAGTAGCAGCGGTCTGCCCGGCTTGTCGACAAGAGATGGAAGCCGGAGCGATCCTGTGCGTCAAGTGCGGCTACAACACTCAAACCGGTGAGCGGTACGAAGCTCACAAGACTGCCGGTGTGGACGTCGATCACGGCACACTGGCGTTGGAAAAGGCCGAGCAGGACATGAAGGCCGACACCAAAATGCAAAAGGACATGATCTCCGGAGCGGGCATGCCATGGTGGGGTCTGGCGCTGGTGTTGTTTGTGTTGGGCAGCGGCCTGACCATCGCCGTGCTTGCCGTGAACGCGTCTCGGCGTGTTGACGAAAACTTCGCCTTCAATCCGCTGGCGTTGTTCTTCTTTCTTGCCGGCACCGGCTTTCAGTTGGTCGGAATGGGCGCGTCGATCTTGATTATCGTTCACGCCTTCAAAGAAGATGTCATCAAGGGAGTCCTCTGCCTATTTGTTCCCTTCTACATGTTGTTCTACGTCATCACCCATTGGCAGGAAACATGGCAGTTCTTTGCCGCCGCCATTGTGATGGGCGGAATCTCCGGCGCCTTCTTTGCCGGCGTCGCGATCCAAGGCGGTATCTGATCGGGTTACCCAAAGTCTACTGAGCACATCTACACGCGGCAAATTGACTGAGCTCCCTTTCGTCTGTTTCGTTTCTTTCGCGGTTGTTCATTCCACGATGCACGCTTGCTGTGTCCGCACGGATGAGAACCGCGAAAGAAACGAAATACACAAAAGTAGACGTGAAGAAGTTCCGTGATGACGTTCAGCGATAAGAAATCGCAGTACAGAGGATGCCGACATCGCGAAGACGACAAAACGTTCGCAACAACCTGATCAAGACTGCCATCCGATTCAACGCCGACAAACCAACCCAAACATGTCTGTCTGCAAGCGAATCTCTCCTCATCCAACGAATGATACAGTTGTCACCCGCTCAGCGGGGTGGTATAGCTAATACTCGAGCAATACCGCCCAACTCAGTCAAGCGACTTGCCCAATATCACTCAACTTGGCAAAAGCATCGCACGGCGGACATTACTATTCAATGGCAACCGAGAGGGCTTGTCAAAACTTCCAGCGGTATTCCATTCGCGTTCCGTAGACATCTTCTAATCCGCGGCGCCAGCCGTACATCGTGTCGAAACGCAGTAGCGTGCGATGCGAAATTGGAAACTGATAACGGGCTCCGGCAGCGAACTGGTCATCTGCGACGGCGGCATTGCTGCTTCCGTGCGGTGTCAGGTAGGCAATTTCCAAAAGCAATTGCCGATCCAGATCGCGGCCCAGCAGGTCAACCCCGATGCTGCCGCCGGCGGTGTCGCTGGCGGTCGTGTCCAGGGTCGCCAGGCCGTTGACGCCGTCGGTGTCGAAGTTGATTCCGGTGTTTCTCAAAATACCGCCCGACACTCCCGCTCGGGCAACCGACTGCGGCCGGTCCCAACCGACAAAGAAGTTCGCATAGGGCACGACGGTCAGGGGCGAAGCAGTGATCAAACTGTTTTCGACCAACAACAACACACCGTCGGCAGTACGCTGGCTTTGCGGAAGGTCCTGGCCCGTGTTGATGATGACTCGAACGCTGTTGCTGATTCGATCGAGGTATCGTCGAGTGAAACTGGCTGTGATGTTGTGATAGCTTCGGCCACTGAAGTTTCGGTCTCGCAGGTAGGCGTATCCCGTTTCGATGTAACCGCCGTAGGCTTCGATGAACCAGGCGGTTCCGAACGCCTGAGCCGCGTGTTTTTGGCCGGCGAAAGCGGGGCTGTTCAGTTGGTCGACCACAGCGAAAAACGTTGCGTCGTAGTTGGACCAATTTAGCAACCGGCTGTGCCTGGCCGGCAGCGCAAAGGCCGCTCCCGTGACGGCATCTTCCATCCAGATTCCGTTTTGAAACAGCAGCGGAACCAGCCCGATCGTGATCGGCAATTCAAACGGAGACGTCCGATCCTGGAAAGCGCCCATGATCACGCCCAAATCTCCCTCGAAGTACCCGGTCACCGGTGTTAGATCCAGTTCCTCGCGATACTTCCAATCGCCGCCGATTCGTTCCCACCGAGTCACCTGGGCGCCTTTGTCCAGCGGTCCGACGAAAGCGTGAAAACGCTCGGTGTCGGTCAACTGCAGATCGAAATCAAGGTTCAATCGGTTTGCCCAATTGTCGGTTCGCCCCGCCGCGTTTCGTCCCGTAGCAATAGCCGTGCGATAGTCGCCGTAAACATAAAACTCCGGCCGGCCAAGGTTCTTGCTGCCCCACCAATTGCGGCCCCGAGGCGTGATGCCGTCACCGTAGAAAATCCGCCCCCACTCGACCCACGGATGTTGCGTGGGAACGTCATGCTTGGAGTCGTAGACCCATTGTTCGCGACCGCTGTCGTGGTACATCGACGATTCAGGGATCGGCGTTGGCGAAAAGTCGTCGGCATACGGCGCTGCTGCGCAACCGGCCTGGCCACCACCGCAATCGACCGTTCCCCCAATGGTCTCGTATGATTGTTCGACTGGACAAGGCGACTGTAGCGCCACCAAGGACGCGGCGATCGATTGCTGAAAACGATTCGTGTCAAAAAGTGTTTGCGGTACGGCGTTGCTGGTGACCGGCGGCGACAAGTGGGCCTCGGCCGAGTTGGCGGAGGCGAGTTGAACCTGGCTTGCGGATTGTTTGGTGAACCGGTCGCGCGCTTGACCGGTTGAACGAATGGGCGAGACCTCCTGGGCGCCGGCCGATGAAGGCGACGTTGGCGAAGGCAGCCGCGTCGGTCGCCGCAAGGCAGGCAACCGGTTGGCAACCAAAGACGACTCAGCCGGTGGTCTCACGGCGTCGGTTTGTGTTTCGCGGCCGATCGCCGACAAAGGGGCGCAGGCGCACATCAGCATCAACGCCTTGGCCCATTTCAAGCGGCGTTCGGCCGAGTGCCGCCGTCGGAGGCGGTGCGGGTTGAAAATTTGCGGATCGTTCACGAATTCTCTTATTTCACCAGGAAGGTGCGGCTGCTTCGTTTCAAGTCCAACATGTTCTCGTTCATTCGTCGAATCATGTCGGGCGTGCTGTGAATCTGACGCATGAAATAGGGTGGTTCGCCGCGGCTGCGCATTCGTACGCTCAGCCGATAAGGACCGGGTTTGCGCAGAGCCGACGCGGGGATGCGGAATTTGGGTGTGCGATGGTCCAGCGGAGCGATCGAGTGCGCCTCCATGCGAATCAACGGCGGATGGTTCAAGACGCTGATCGGAACCGCCCCCGGCCGCAGGAAAGCCAACTGGTCCAAACTAAAATTCAGCGGCAACGCCGCTTCGCGATCGGTGCCGCGAATGTTGTTGATCAGAAATTTGGTTTGCAAATTGAACAGGTTGGCATCGCGAGGAATCCTGCCTTTGGCGACTTCGACCGAATGCATATCGGCCAGGTCGGCATTGCGATCCAGGTAACCGCTTTCCCAAACGCGGCAACCGTCCGGGTCGATCAGCACCACGTTCAGCCATAGTTGCGGTTGAGCTCCCAGTGACCCGGTGGGCAGGTTGTGTCCTTCGCTGACGTTGCTCACGCGGTAGCTCACGGTTAACGGGCGGCCCACTTTCGGCTGCTTGGAGAAGAAGGGACCTTCGACCTCCAGGCCCGCTTCCATCGTCATCACCGCCGACGACCGTTTCTCGTGCAGCTTGGCCAGGTTGGAATCGATCACCCTCCGGGCATCGCGGCGATCGTCCGCATGATCCCAGGGCGGCGGAAAGACGGTGCCCGGCGGAACCGCCGCTTCAAACGCTTCAGTACCCCAGCCGGCGCGGTAGTCAAACGACAGCCACTGCCGCGGCGAATACCTGGCGGCCTTCGGATTGTGCGGAAAGACGCCGGGATGCGCGATCGAATATCCGGGCCCCCAAAACATGTGGTTGGACCGCTTTCTGGGTTCGCCAAACGGCTTTCCGTTGATTTCGGCAACGTGTCCCCATTGGTATCCGTCCGGTTTTCCGGGAACAGCGCCCATGTGGCACTGCTGGCAAGTGATTCCCTTTTCCGCAGCAGGACCGGCGCGATATTGAGCGTGCACCACTTCCAGCCAGATTCCGGGATGAACGGCAACCTGGTGACACGAAACGCAGACGTCACTGTTTTTCAGCGGCTCGAAGAAGTAGGACGAAGCGTGCATCGGCTGTCCGGGGCCAGCCTGATGCGGGCTGGTCTTCAGTTTCAGTTCACTGGCCCGCGATACCGCCTCGGCGACTCCCGCGCCGCCCGAGGTTCCTCCGACACCCTGATGAATATCGCCCGGTTCGATGCGCCGGTCACCGTTGCTGCGCCAATAATGTTCGCGCACTCGGTGGCAGGAGATGCAGGTAACGCCCTCGCGGACCACTGGCGGTGCGTCCAGAAAACTATCGGCGCGAGGATACTTCAGTTGCGTGCCGACGGGCGTGTGACAACGAACGCAAAAAGAACCGACCGTCCCCTGCGTGTACTCAGTCATCGCCTGTTCGAACCGGTGGAACATCGGCGAGATCGCCGCGTAGGCATGACCGCTGGCCCGCCACTCCTCGTATTGTCCGGGATGACACTTACGGCAAGTCTCGGCGGAGGGATAACAGTTTTCAGTCCACAACGCCTCGTGCGGATCGGCCGAATCGGCGTCGCCGCTGTCAGAATCGGCGGGCAACTGCGGCAGACTTGGCTGTGGGCCGAGATTGCTGAGCGGATCATCGCTGGCAGGCGAATCTTCATCGGTCAGCAAGCCATCGCCCACCAACAAATCATCGCTTGTTAGCAGACCGTCGGCGGCCAACAGATCCTCTTCGCCCAGCAGTTCTCCGGCGGCAGCTTCTGGCGACTGGTCACTTAGAGAATCGGTGGCGACAAGCAAGTCGTCCTGGTCGGCATCACAAGCGGTCAACCAGGCAGCGACCACACATACAGAGAGAACAAGACGGGTTGCAGATCGACACATTGCACAGCCAGTTGAATGGGTTTACCGCTGAATCCATCGACACCTTTGGACCGTCACAATGCTTCTATTGGTTGTGGTGCGAACAATACTTACGACCGTCAAGGTTTGCAGGGATGGACAGAGAATGCCGGACAACCAAAACGCCCGATTGGGGGGCCGGTAGAGTCGGTTTGATCGATACAGAGCGTCAACCGATCAGAAATGATCGAGTGAGATTCTGCGGATTTCGTCAAGTTGCCGGTTCATGGAAGATTCATCGCATAGGTTTAAGTGGCGAATATCACGATGACTGGTTCTTGCTTTACGCCTTTTCTGAATCAGGACGAGGTCGGAAAGAGCGGGGCCAGTCGTCAACCACCAAGCCCCCATCCAATCTGAAGTCAGATGAATCAATCGCCGGAATCCCCCGAACAAGTCAGCTACTTTCGATGCCCTGTTCAATCGGGCAAAGGCAAGGCAGTAGTGCGCGTCGGCCGCCGAAAAGCGAGGGCGACCATTCAAGAAACGTCGATCGACGGATTCACGGTGTTGGTGGGGCCCCGGGACGCGTCGAAATTGAAGGTAGGACGGCCGTGGGTCTTGGATTTTGACGGCACCCAGCACGAAGTTCATCCACAGTGGTTTTTCAACTCGCCCGATGGACACGTTCAAATGGGGCTGCGCCGTCTTCGTGACCTGACCAAACCCGATCCAATCAAAAACTCGTGGTTAGCGCGGCTGGGCGGGAAGCGATACGAAGATCCGAGCAACGCGGCAGTGGTCTTCGGCGGATTCGTTCTGTTTCTTTTCGCGTTGATGGCCACGCCCGGGCTGGGCGATCGGCTGGGAACCGCCGACCGGATTCAAGACACGATCGATGTCGTGGTCGACGCCGCCGACGATGCGCTGGGCGGCTGGTTCTAGGGGTTCGCAGCAGGACCATCCCGGTCGCGACTGACCGGTCGCGAAACTCGCCAAGAGTTTCGGTCGCGTCGTGAATCGCCGAAAGCCTTGGCGACTTTCGCCACTTTTGCTCAAAAATTGAGCTCAGCTTCGTGGTCATCTTGGTCGTACCTGATGACCGAATGCACGGTGTAGGGACTGAGCCGCGCTTCGCCGCCTAGTTGCGCCAGGTGTATCAGGAAGGTGCACCCAACGATCTCCGCATCACATTTCTCCAACAGCCGCAAGCAGGCCTCCATCGTACCGCCGGTGGCCAGCAGATCGTCCACAATCAGCACGCGCTGACCCGGTTTGACGCCGTCAACATGCACTTGCAGCTCGTCCGTGCCATATTCCAGTTCGTAGGCAAACGAATGCAAATCGAACGGTAGCTTGCCCGGCTTGCGGATGGGGACAAAACCGGCCCCCAGTTGAATGGCCAAGGGAGCGGCAAAGATGAATCCGCGCGCTTCAGCAGCGGCGATCACGTCGATCTGCTTACCAACAAACGGCTCGGCAAGCGCTTCGGCGGCCGCTTTGATCGCCGTCGGGTTGGCCAACAACGGCGTGATGTCTCGGAACAGAATTCCAGGTTTCGGATAGTCCGGAATGTCTCGAACGTAGTTTTGCAGTTCTACCATGGCGAACACTGGGAGTGACGGATCGAATCTCGACCGCAAATCGTAATTCAGCGGCTCGCCCGGCGATAGGACGCCGTTTCCTGATCAATGGATCAGACACCGGTACGATCGACGACCTATCGCAGCACCGGGGGCGCCGGCTGTCCCGGCACGATCTTCACCTCGATGTCGTCGACACTTTGTTCGCGAAGTTCCTTCTCGCCCTCGATTTCAATGTCATCCAAGCTGCGTTCGCGAAGCTCGTCACGCCTTTCTTGTAAACTCTTCTCCTGGCTGGAATCCTCGTCGTCTTGTTGCGATCGGCCATCTTCCGAATCGCCATAAAGCGAGCTGTCGGAACCTTCTTCTGTCTGTCGCTGTCGTTCCCGCTCGTCGGGCCGATCGGGTTGATCCCGCGACACCAATTCGGACGACCTGGCTCCGCCCGGATCAAAAATACTTCCCACTCGGCCACCGTCACGACGAGTTCGCTGCCACGCGCCGCCGTAAGCCGGATACGCCAAGTCATCACACTGGGCGCAGATTCGACAACCGCCACTTGGAACCAGCAGCAAGATCAACAGTATTGCCGAGAGCCAAATGCGACTTCCCGATGTCGTCGTGGCGGGAACCTTGATCATCTCAGTGACTTCAAGCGAGGTGTGGGCAGCAAACAACGTTTGACGCGTTTGCTCGAAATGCCGCTATCGCCCTCGGTCGGCTCGCATCATGCTGAAAGCAGAGCGGTGCCCCATCCACTGACAACCCATCACGATCGACCGAGGACCAAGCGGTTATCGCTTGTATCGGTTAGGAAGGCTGGTACCTTGAGGAAAGGTTTTCCGATTAGCAGTCCGATTCGGATTACGAGTTCCGCGTCGCCATCGATTCCCGTAATCCCTCGTTGCCCATCACCAACTGAGTAAGCTGCTGCCACTGAGAATCTTCTTCGGTCACAGTTTCACACAACAGTTGAGCGTCATCCCAGTCCGATTCGTCCTCGACTGCAAATCGCAAGTCATCGCGATCCAGCTCGCTGGGAACCGGCACAAACTTCAGGTGATACGCACCAGGAGCGTTTTTCAGCATCGACGCGATCGATCCGTCCTGATCGCCGCCCAATCGGTCGGCGTTGTTGCGCAGTCGGCGCAAGGTGTCGGCGTGGCAAGCTTCGCCGGCAAGACCCAATTGGTCCATTCGCCGCCAATCGCCACCACAAGAGGCGTAACCGACGTAATCGCAATCCGAAAGCTTTCGTGCCTTGGCAATCAATTGGTCGGTCAACGTTGCGTCGACAAAGGGCCGGTTGGCCGGAACGCAGACGATCCAATCCACTCTGCTGGCATCGGCAACCGCACACAGACGTTCGCAAAGATGCGACGAGGGTAGATTGATCGAGTTGACTCCGGCGATTCCAGAAGTCAACAACGACGACGGCATGTCCGATCCGACGATGTAGACGTGATCGACCTGAGCACAATCGCTGAGCCGCCGAGCCATCCGTACGATCAGTGGCAATCCACCCAATTTGCGCTGGGCGAATCGAGTCGCCGTCCCCTTCATCCTAGGGTCCGAAAAATTACCAAGATCGATCACTGCAGCTGCAGATGGATGATGGGGCATCGCTTTTTCCTTCAAAGCAGGCACGCGCAACTACCACTTTAAGGTCCGACTCAAGCTCCCTTCAGTCGCGCTTGCTCCACATTGTTGCGCAGAATGATCCACAAGGTCCAGCGTAAAGGAAAAAACATTTCCAACTTTTTTCAAGCTTTCATTCAAGTCAACCTTTCCGCAGTCGCGCGGAAAATGACAAAAGAGGTCCTACGATTCGTTTCCGTTCGACCCGGAGTCTATTCAGTTGCCCGAAATTTCCTATCTTATCAATCTGTTGGATGCAGTCGTGATGCCGTTGGTTGCTCTGGCTACTTTGGCTTTGGCAAAATTCAGCCAGGGGGAAGCGGCCCGCCGCGCTGAACGACAGTTTCTGGCAATGCTGCTGGTGATGACCGTCATCACTTTGCGAACCGTCATCACGTGCGACGACGCGTGGCTGATTCACACCGCGACGCTGGGGACAATGATCGTCAGCGCGCTGGTGGTTCCCAGCCAACAACCGTCCGTGGCAGCCTGAGCTACGAAAGTTCAAACAACTGCTTTCTATCCAAACACTTCATGGCCCTTCCTGAAAACGACCAACACGACACCCCGGAGCAAAACGAAAAGGTCGTACGGTCGGTGGAGATCCTGCCGGGGCCACGAGTCGACGGCACCATTCGGCCTCCCGGCAGCAAGAGCCTGACCAACCGGGCTTTGATCTGCGCCGCTTTCGCATCGGGAAAGTCGACTCTTTCAGGCGCCCTTCGCAGCGAAGATACCGAGGTGATGATCGAGGCGCTTCGACGAGTCGGAGTTGGTGTCCAGACCGATGATGGGGGTCGAACGATTCGCGTTGACGGTTCGTCAAGAAAAACGGCTTCGGCCGACAGCGATCTTGCGGAGCTGTTCATTGGCAACAGCGGTACGTCGGTCCGCTTTTTAACAGCAGCACTTTCCGCCGCCGGTGGGCATTATCGTCTCCATGGTGTTCGCCGAATGCACGAGCGGCCGATAGAGGATCTGGTTGCCGCGATCGAGCCGGTCATCGACGGCCAGATTGCGTGCGAATCTTCCAACGGTTGTCCGCCTGTCCTGATTCGATCCAACGGTTGGCAGGGCCGCAAACTGAGCGTCGGCGGTGCGGTCAGCAGCCAATACCTCAGCGGCCTGATGATGGCCGCTCCGCTTAGCCCCACCGCGAACCAGCCCACCGAAATTACGGTCACTGGCGAATTGGTCTCGCGTCCGTACGTGGAAATGACTGCCAAAGTGATGGCGTCGTTCGGAGCCGCCGTGGAAGTTTCGCAGCGCGACGATGCGACTCGATTTGTGGTCTCACCGCAAGCTTACCGAGGCGGCCAGTACGAGATCGAGCCAGATGCATCGGCGGCAAGCTACTTCTGGGCGGCCGCGGCAATCACCGGCGGATCGATCACCGTGCAAGGATTGGGCGCGGGCGCGATGCAGGGCGATGTTGGTTTCTGCGACGTGCTTGCCCAGATGGGTTGCGACGTCGACGATCAAGGCGATGCGATCACGGTCACCGGCCGACCACTGGTCGGCGTGGATGTCGACATGAATTCGATCAGCGATACGGTACAAACACTAGCCGTGGTTGCGCTGTTTGCCAAAGGTCCCACGCGAGTCCGCGGCGTCGCCCACAATCGATTCAAAGAAACGGATCGAATTGGTGACCTGGCCCGAGAACTTCGGAAGCTTGGCGGTGAAGTCAAAGAACACGATGACGGATTGACGATCGTGCCGCCGGCAGGCTTGCATGGCGCGACCCTGGAGACTTATCACGATCATCGCATGGCAATGGCCCTCTCGCTGGCCGGTTTGAAGGTGCCCGGCGTACGGATTCTTGATCCGGCATGCACCGCAAAGACTTATCCCGAATTCTTTGCCGATCTGCAGCGTCTGACCGGCAGGGCCCATCGCTGGCAGTCTACTGGAACAGATCCGTAGCGGGCTCGGCCCACCCTGCCATCGCTTCCAAATCCATGCGCCGATCACGAGCGTGCGGGAGAAGCGAACCACAAATGATGTCTCGCAACTCGCGGCTCGATTCGAACGGGGGCCAATCGTCACTGGGAACCAGATTTCGCTTGGCGTCGAAGATCTCCATCCAATTCTGCCCCTGAAACAAGATCTCTCCGGTCAGCATTTCGCAGGCCAGGCAGCTGAGCGCGTACCAATCGCACGGTGGACCGATCTCGCCGCTGCGGAATTGCTCCGGCGGCATGTAACTGGGCGTTCCCACCGCTTTTCCCTCAAACGCTTCGGACTGTAGCAGTTTACTGAGCCCGAAATCGGTGAGTTTCACTTGTCCTTGCCGATCGACCAAAACGTTTCCTGGTTTCAAATCGCGGTGAATGACACCCGCTTGGTGGGCATACAAAAGCCCATGAGCCACCTGGCCCAGCACGGCGCGCACCGCCGTTTCGTCGAGCGGTCCGTGAATCTGAAGCACGCGAAACAGGTCGGCCCCGTCGCACAGGTCCAGCACCAGAAACCTGGTCCGGTACGCCAAAAAGTGTTCGCGGATCGAAACGATGTTGGGGTGCAACAGATCTTCCAACAGCTCTGCTTCCTGGTCGAACCTTCCCTTCATGTGGTCGTCATAGATGAAGCGATGTCGCAACATTTTCAACGCCACCGCCTGGCCGCTTTTCAAATGCACCGCTTCGTAGACCACTCCCATGCCACCCCGATTGATGCATCGGACCAACCGGTAATCTCCGATCTCCTTGCCGCAAAGCGCGTCGTGTTTGCGTCCGCCAAGACGGTCGCTGACCAATTGGCTGAGAGCAATTTCGAGTTCCGGGTGGCTTTCTTTCAGCCGGTGATATCCCTCGGTCGAAAGCACCAGCGCATCGACATCGGACGTGGCGACCACTTGGGCCGAACAAGGTTGTCCCGTCAACAGCGACATCTCGCCCAGCACCGAACCGGCACCGTCGCAATCAATCCGCTCCCCAGTTCCGGTGTCGATGATGTCCACCGAACCGCTTAGCAACAGATGCAACCCTCGAGCGGTTTCGCCCTGCTGGAGTAGCAACGTGCCACCGGGAAATGACTGAGGTTTCAATTCCGCTTCCAATGCGGCAATCGCTTTAGGGGCCAGGCCGTGAAAGGTTTCACACCCCTGCACGGCGCTTTTGCTGTCGGGCCGGCCGGCGGGAAACAACCCGCTGTGGATCTTTCCGACAACCGCGTCGGAAGCAAGGATCTGAGTCTCCACCGAGTTGGGGCTGGCGTCGGATTGGCAATTTTCCAATTCGGCCCGAAGAGCTGGCCGCACGTGTTCGGGAACCTGCTGCAACCAAACGTCGATCCCGTCGAGCGTCTCGCCCGCCTTCAGCGCCTCCTCATATCTCTTTCGAATGATCGCAATCTGCGAGGACCATTCGATTCTTGTTTCTGCATCCGAATTCATCGAACGTCGATTGCCTGAGTGATTTCGCCGCGAAATCCCATTCCCGGACCCCCCACAGCATACTCGAAGCGTCCGGTGCTTTGTCAAAGGCCCGGCAAGCCACAGCCCCGGCATCTCGCCCCAGACAGTGTTCGGACTTTCACTGCGAAGTGGCTCAGGCAGCCAGCCGCTCCAGCGAATGCTCACTGGCGGCGCGATCGATCGGATACGACGATTGGCCTGACCGGTTACCGCTGCGAGCCAGAATGACCGCTTCGATGCCCGATAGCGCCAACATCAGGTAAGCGAACAGTTCCGCGTATTCCTCAATCATCGCCTTCGTCGTCGCTGCCTCCGTGGCATTGCTGATGCTCGTCCACATGTCGGGCCGGTCAAGTGTCTGACAGACTCCGCACAGAAAGATACCGGCGACCACGAACAGGGTCGCGGCAGGCTGACGCAGCAGCCACATCGTTTCTCCCACCAGGCGATGCCGCTCTCGAATGACGACCACCATGGCGATCACTGCCATCGGCAATCCGACCACCCACTTGTAAGCGTCGTCAAATAGCAGGCGCTCGAACAGCAAGTCCGATTCCCTGGCAGCGGCGTAGCCGACCACGGCGCCACACATCACCAGTCCGGCGCGGCCGATTTTTGCCCAAGCGGCGGCGCAAAACAGGCAGAGTGCTCCCACCAGAGCCAACACCACCTGCGCTGTCTCGATCGGCCCGTTTTCGGCTCCCATCACCGCGGCCCCATACCGGCCCACTCCCCAAAAAATTGCCTGGTAAACGGCCATCGTTACCAGGCCATACATCGCCAGGCGAAACGGATAGGAACGAAAGATCTGGGAGATGGAGGGAGTTTCCAAGTCAACATCCATGTTCAGTTCAAGGTGCAACTATCTAGAACGACCTGAACTAGCTGATTTGCCCAAATCGCGAAATAGCAAATCAAAATTCGCTTCGTAGCTCTTAGGTCGCAGCCTATAGCTCTTAGCCAAGAGCGGAGAACTGGCCGACAGACGGCCGAATCCCCTTCTTTGAGTCTTCGTGCCTTCGTGTGAGTCTTTTCCAGAGCACCTCCTCCAGCCATCTCAGGAAGACGAACTTTCCGGGCGCAAAAGCGGAAAAAGAATCACTTCGCGAATCGATTTTTTTCCAGTCAGCAGCATCACCAAGCGGTCGATTCCGACCCCCAATCCGCCCGCCGGCGGCATCGCGTGGCGCAGGGCGCGAACGAAGTCGTGGTCCATTTTGGCCATCGAATCTTCTTCTTCCTGGCCCTGCAACTGCGTCTCAAATAGTTGCTCCTGCAGGTCAGGGTCGTTCAATTCGGTATAGGCGTTGGCCAGCTCCATCCCCAACACAAACAGCTCAAACCGCTCGGCAATCGCTGGATTGTCCTTCTTGCGTTTGGTCAACGGACAGATGCTGGCTGGATAGTCGATCACAAACATCGGGCCTTCCAGCGTATCTTCCACTTTCTCCTCAAAGACCTCGTTGCGGATAACGTCCGGATGTTTGCCAGCCGTTTCCAAGCCCAACTTTTTCGCCAGCTCGATCACCGCACCCTCATCGGTCGAATCGACTCCCGTCGCTTGCTGGAACAGATCGGCGTAGGTGGCTCGTTGAAAGGGCGGCGTGAAATCGATCGTCTTCCCGTCGTACTCTCGGCGATATCCTCCACCGATCGATTCGATCGCGTCGCAGATCAGCTGTTCGGTCAAATCCATCATCGAACCGTAGTCACCATAGGCTTGATAGACCTCCAGCATGGTGAACTCAGGATTGTGCTTCGGGCTGATCCCTTCGTTCCGATAGACGCGGCCCAACTCATAAACCCGCTCGACACCACCGACCATCAGCCGCTTCAAGTGCAGCTCCAGCGCGATTCGCATCGTCAGCGGCATATCCAGCGCGTTGTGATGGGTGTGAAAAGGTCGCGCCGCGGCGCCGCCAGCAACGGTATGCAACGTCGGGCCTTCCACTTCGCAAAACCCTTGCTCGTCCAGCGTGCGACGAATCGATTTGACGATCTTGGTGCGATCCAAAAAGGTCTCCATCACGCCATCGTTGAACGCCAAATCGGCGTACCGCATCCGCTGCCTTAGCTCCGGATCGGTCAGCCCCGCGTGTTTGTCGGGCGGCGGTTCCAGCATCTTGGTATGGAAGAAGAGCTTTTCGGCAAAGACAGTCAGTTCGCCGGTATTGGTACGTCCCAAACGACCTTCGGCGCCCACCAGATCCCCCAAATCAAACAGCTTGGCGGTATCAAAATCATCATCGCCCACCTGTTTCTTGCCGATAAAAATCTGAACTTCGCCGGTCCAATCTCGAAGCGTCAAAAAGATCAGCTTTCCCTTGTCGCGAGACAACCGGATTCGCCCAGCCACTCGCACCGTCGGACCGACTTCATTGCCGGGGCCATTTTCGGATTTCCAAACTCGGTAGTCCAAATCATCCGAATCGAAGTCGGGTAGGGGAACTTCCGTCCCGTCCTCTTTGACGAACTTGATTTGATCGATCAGGTCACGACAGCCGGCAGCGGGCGTACGGTTATCAAATCGGCTGCCAAAAGGATCGATCCCTTTTTCCACCAGCTTTGCCATCTTTTCACGGCGAGCGACACGTGGATCCGTTCCCTCTCCCTCGCCGGGTGACTCTGCATTCATCTCACGACTCATCTACAAAAACAACACAATCTTCTACGGAGCGTCGAAGAATTGTCGGATTGGCAGTCCAACTACGCAACCGTAGGCCGATTTGTCCCCAATCGGCGCGCCCGCCTCGTCCTTCCTCTCCAGATGCAGCACCCCCAGCCCAGGCTTCTCTTCCTCTTGACGACGTCCCTCGCGATTCTCTAATCAACACACATCGAAGAATCACCCATCCCTGAGGTCCCCTTTCATGATCCGAATGATTGTTTTAGCGGCTGCGCTAGCGACGACTGCGTCGATGGCGGCCGGCGACGAAATCGTCCGCTATCAGCTGACCGAGTGGAAAGCCAAGCACATTCATGACGCGAAAAAGGCCGATACGATCGCCAAGACGCTCAAGAAACTTGGTTGCGAGCTGAAGAAGGAACAGCACAACGGACACATCGATGTCAAATACCGCTGCCCCAAATGGCACGAACTGAAGCTGGACAGCCACGATGACGCACACAAGTGGGAAAAGTGGCTGAAAGAGTACGAATTCAAAACCGAGCACAAGCATTGAGCGGACCGATTCTGCCCGCCTCGTCGATCCTCAGCGCGGCTCGTGCCGCTGGGGACGCGGCGAGTCAGTTTGCTGGAAAATTGGCAGCCGCCAGTGGCTTTGACGATCTGCTTCGCCAAGCTGAGCCGCCGGCTGCACCGCCGCTTGAGCCGATGACCGAAAAAGCGGTCTCGGCAATCCGAACATTGCTCGGCCAGTTCGGGATTGACGCGAACCCGCCGATCGAACTGGCTGTCCAAAAGGACGGACGAGTGCGGGTGGAGGGAAATCACGATCGGGCTGCTCGGATGGAAGCGATCCTGGGGCTGGACCGCGAACTGACTGATTTACTGGAAAATCTCCACGCCGCAGCCGCTGTCCAGCAAGCCCCGCTTCGGCTGACCATCGGGCCAGGCGACAATGACTTGACGCGCTGGGTACCTGAAGAGACGATAAAAGAATCACCCGGAGGATAAGCGAATTGGTGAGCAGGTTGATTCGAAATCAATTGCCGGGCAACCGGTTGCGGGTTCGAGTCCCGTGTCCTCCGCTTGATCAGAAATGCACCTCGTGAGCCGAATGGTTTGCGAGGTGTTTTTTTTCGTAGCGTGGCAGTCCCCGCCGCGACCTAACGAGGACGATAGCGTGAAAACTGGAGCATGCAATCGACCCGTCTGCGCAGCTCGGTTTCGTTGACTGGCTTCGAAACGAAATCGTCCGTCCCGGCGTTCACCGCACGATCGATTTCGCCAAGTTCGTTGAGTTCTGTGGCGATCACCACCATCGCAACGTGATCGTTCTTGATCCGCCTGCACAACTCGAAGGCATCGGGATCGGTGATCGCCGTATCGAGCAACACCAAATGCGGTTGAAAACGCTGTAATTGATCCAGGCAGTCGGCTCCCTCAGCAACCACTCGGATGCGGCAATCGAGATCAAAAAGGGCTTTTCTGAAACGGCCAGCGTCGCCTTTGTTGCAACTGGCAATCAGGACTCTTCGCTCCTTATTCATGCCACGTCTCTACCCCTCCAACTCGCTTCTATGTATCACCGGCTGAACCTTCGACGCCTTGCAAATCTCCTCCATCTCGGCCGGCGTCAGGTCGGGCAGGCAATTCTCAAGGCTTTGCGCCGACGACGCCTCCTGAAGTGATTGAACGACGATGGGCAGCGGCTGAGGCCAAATCTCCTGGAAATCAAACTCACCATCTCCGACGGGAAACGCCAGCTGTTCGACCGGAGGCGTGAACTGGGCGTTTACCCCTTCCTTGTTTCCGCGCGCATCGACCCGGTACCAACCTTGTTGCGGAAGATAGACAGCGTTGAGCCCGTGAAGACAGAACGGGTGACCGCCGCCATCAACGCTCAAACGTTGGTAACAAAACCCCGCCGCGATACCGCTGGCCCTCAATAGAGCTGCCAGCAGATGACTCTTGGCGTAGCAGACGCCGGTTCGCAGGTCTAGGACTTCCGAAGCCCGACAGGTCACTTCGCTTCGGCAATGGTCCAAGCTATGTTGAACCTGGTCTCGAACCCACTGGAAAGTGATCTGGGCGCAAGAAAGTTCATTGGACGACCGACTCCGCAGTTTCGCCGCCAGCGAAAGTACACCGTCATTCTTCCAGTCAATCAGCTCGGTCGATTCTAAGAATGCCTTCATAACCAATCGCCCGGTGGGCAAAGCTCACTCATGGTCCTGCATCAAACAGGACGCTGGTCTACCGAAAGGAATAGGGAACGATTGTCGCGCTTTCGATTCCACGCTTGGCTCCGTCGCCAGTGAAGGCTCCGTTCTTGTAGACGGCCAGGACCTTCAGTTTCCCACTACGTCCCGGCTTTGGAATCGAAACGGAAAAACGGGATTGGCCGTCGATTTCGGCAACAAAACCTTTTACCCAATATGCCCCGATCTTATCGTCGCGATCGTCGATCACCACCACTCGATGAACCGGGTAGTCGCTGTCGAGTTTTCCAGTAACGGAAATCGCGTGTTTCCTCCGATCATAAGTGGCTTTGGCCAACTGGAACTCGGTCCTCGGAAGTTTGTTTCGTGCGGTCGGATCCCCAGTAAAGATCGGATGTACGGATAAAACCGTTGCGTTGGCCTCGGAGATGTATGCCTTGGTGGGATTCGGCATTCTCTGCCTCACGTAAATTCGGGTGATCGGTCCCATCAACGTGTTCCCTTGTCCTCGTTCCACTTTTGGACCGATGTGGGGTAGACCCAGACCGTGGCCAAATTCGTGAATGCATCCTTTCAGGGTCAACTTGTCGTGAAACGGTGATACGACATCACCTTTGAGAGAAATCTTGCCTGGCAGGTTCGTGTAATTCAAAACGGCCCACCCTCCATCTTTGGAGTTCCCCGATCCGCGATAGCTGTTGTGCCTGGCAGGCGGGTCGCCAACATAGACAAAGATCCAATACAAGTTTCCGGCAATCTTGACGCCATGATCGCTCGTCAGTTTCTCATGGACTTGTCTGCTGATCCATTTTTCTTTGTAGGCTCCTCCCGCCGCTGGCAGATCACCCTGCACGTGAATCACCGAGATGGTTCCGTCGCGGTCGCGATTGAAAATTTCTTTGCGTTTCGGTGCGTAACCCCATTTCCGCAGGCCTTCATGGAAAAACTGTTCCGCATACAACCCGAATCGGTTCAGACGCTCGCTGTAAGAAGCACGAGAGGGCGGACGGATGTCCGAAGGAGTAAAAAGAACGATCTGTGCCTCCGGAACCCCCATGCCTTGGGCAGTGGCGGTCGAGCCACTTGGTGCACCGACAAAGCTGACGCAGATCAGAAAAAGAAGCAACTGGAAGCGGGAACAAAAGATCATCGTGATACCGGTGCGAAAAGGGTTCGACATCGTTGGTCGAATCATTTTACCCACGTTTGTGCACTACAACACGGCGGGGCAATTGAAAGTCGGTAGGCTGTTCGCCGAAGCGTTCCTCAAAACCTTCCCCAGCACAGTAGATGAACAGCCCAAGTAGAATCGCCGTTCGATCACTCCGCGAGCTTCAACCGACGGGCTTTCAAGCACTCACCGGAATCGGCAAGGCAGCAGAATCGCCATCGGCCTCCTCTGAATCAACTTCCACTACCCTCTTCTTGTCGGCCGATACACTTTTCACTTCGTCGTCAACCAGGCTTGCCGCGCTATGTTCGCTCGCCAACATCAAGTACAGAGACGGCACAACAAACAGCGTGAAGAGTGTTCCCGCTGCCATGCCGATGACCAGCACCGTGCCGATGCTGTTTCTTGCCGCGGCTCCCGCACCGACCACGAACACCAGCGGCAAGTGCCCCAGTACGGTGGCGACCGACGTCATCAAGACCGGGCGCAAACGGGTTTGCGAAGCCTCCACGATCGCGTCCCGCTTGGCGAGCCCTTTTTCACGAAGCGAGTTGGCGAATTCGACAATCAAGATTCCGTTCTTGGCAACCAGGCCAACCAACGTGATCAATCCCACTTGAGAATAGATATTGATGGTGGTGAGGTCTAAAAACGTAAGCGTCAAAACCGCTGTCATCGCAAGTGGCACCGAACCCAAAAGGACGATCAAAGGATCGCGAAACGATTTGAACTGGGCCGCCAAAACGAGATAAATCAGCACCAACGCGAAACTGAGCGTTGTGGCAAGTTTGGATCCTTCCCTGCGAATCTGGCGTGACTCGCCAGCGTAGTCCAGGTTCACCGCGGATCCGGCGACCTCCTCTGCGATCTGCTGCAGTGTTTCCAGCCCCGTCGTCTTCGTGATTCCCGGGAAGACTGCCGCGAAGATCCGCACCGCGCTCTGCTGCTGGAATCTGGCCAATGCCCGAGGAGCCGTTTCGGGTTCGATCGACGCGAACGCCGACACCGGAATCAGCTGGCCGCCCGGCCCGCGCACTCGCAGGTCCATCAGCGCCTGCGACGACTGACGGTCTTGCGCTTCCAGTTGAGGGATCACTCGGTACGACCGATTGAAATAGTTGAAGCGATTGACGTAACCGCCGCCCAGCAACACTCCCAGTTCGCGTCCCACCGCCGCTTGATCCAAACCTAAATCGGCCAACCGTTCACGATCGACAACCACGCGAGCCTGAGGCAGATCGACTTTCAAATCGGAGTCAACGAACATGTACATGTTTGCTTCACGAGCGCGGCGGACAATCTCGTCGGCCAGTTCGCGTTGACGGGTGACCGGCAAGTCGCTCTTCACCAGCAGCTCGACGTCATAGTTTCCCGCACCGGGCAGAGGCGGCACCAACACTGGGAACGCTTCCAGGCCGGGATTGACCGCCGCACCGGCTAAAACATCGGGCAATATTTCCTGTGTGTTTCGTGAACGTTCTTCCCAATCCGTGGTGATCACCCCGCCAAACCCACCGCTGGCACTGACCAGGGCCCACATGTAGTCCGTTTCGGGGATCTGCGAAAACGAATCGGCAAGTTGGCTGGTCCATCGCGTGGAGGCTTTCAGGGTCGAATCGGGCGAGGCGGTCAACATCACCGCGATCGCGCCCTCATCTTCGACTGGCGCGAGTTCACGAGCCGAAAACCGATAGAGGGGAAACGCCGTCAACGCGACCAACAACGTCGCCAGCGCAATCGACACACGTAGTTTCAACGTCACCGACAGCATTCGCCGGTAGGCCCGTCTGACCAGATCGAACAGGCCGTTGACCTTCCGCGTCATCCAACCTTCCCTGCCTCCCGGTGGGATGACGAAGGCACTCATCACCGGCGACAACGTCACGGCAACAATTCCCGACACCACCACGGCCGCGGCAAGCGTGAACGCGAACTCGCGAAACAGCATTCCCGTCAATCCGCCCTGAAATCCGATCGGCGCATAGACGGTTGCCAGCGTGATCGTCATTGCGATGATCGGGCCCACCAGCTCGCGAGCACCAATCAGCGCGGCATGAATTCGCCCTTGCCCTTTCTGAATGTGCCGTTGAACGTTTTCGACCACCACAATGGCATCATCGACCACCAACCCCACGGCCAACACGATCGCCAACAGTGTCAACAGATTCAGAGAAAATCCCAGCAACAACATCACCACGGTTGCGCCGATCAGCGACACCGGCATGGCGACCAAGGGAACCAATGCGGTTCGCAGCGACCCCATGAACAGGAACACCACGATGCCGACGATCAAAATCGTTTCAGCCAGCGTCTTGGAGATCTCCGTCAACGACTTCCGCATGAACTTGGTGCCGTCATAGGCCAACCCCATTTCAACGTGCCCGGGCAACTCCGGGCGCAGCTCGTCCATCGCCGCGCGAAGTCGAGTGGAGACTTCGATCTCGTTCGTTCCCGGCAGCGGCCAAACGCTGATATAGATCGCTTCTTTGCCGCGATACAAGGCCGTCATCATCGGCTCTTCGCTGGCAAGTTCGACACGAGCGACGTCGGCCAACCGAATGATCGTACCTGGCGAATCGACGCTGGGCGGGATCTGCCGGACGATCAAATTCTCGAACTCTTCGACCGTTCGCAGATCGGTGTTGGTGAGCAGGTCGACTTGAACGGTATCGCTCTTGACTTGCCCGATCGCCGCCAGAAAGTTGTTGCGCTGGAGCGCTGAATGAACGTCACCCGGCGTGAGGTTCAACTTGCTCAGTTGGGTCGGCGAAATCCATACTCGCATCGCCGGAGTCTGCCCCGCTTCAATCCCCACTTTCTGCACACCTGGCAAGATCGACAGGCGCGGCTGAACATTTCGCGCCAGATAGTCCGTCAGCTGTGCGAGGTCGAACTCGTCGGAGGTGAAACTCAAGTAAAACGAAGCATAGGGCCGGTCGGCGCGAATCAATTCAATCGTCGGCGGCTCGGCCTCCGCCGGCAATTCGCTACGCACCTGTTGCAGCCGTGCGTTGACCTCCGCCAGCGCCTTGGTCGAATCGTGATTCAGGTTCAATCGAATCGTCACCGTGCTCAGGCCGGCAGTGCTACTCGATTCGACGTAGTCGATTCCGGCGATCGACGATACCGCTCGCTCGATCGGCGTCGTCAAGAATCCTCGAATGGTCTCGGCGCTGGCGCCGAAGTAGACCGTGTTGATGGTGATCGAGGTGCTTTCCAGCTTGGGATATTGCTGAATCGGCAACGACATCGCGCAGCGAATCCCCACCAGCACCAACACCAGGTTGACCACGATCGCCAACACCGGATGGCGGATGAAGATATCGGTGACCGATTTCATCGAGTGTCCCCCGAAGAGGACTGGGCTACCTGCTGGGTATCGATTGGCCCCAGCAGCGAACCGTCAAACACCTTGAACGAGCCGTTGGCTACGACTCGATCGTCCAGCGATACGCCGCTGGCAATGCGGCTCATCGTCCCATCGCTGCCCGCCGTTTCAACCGTGACCGATTTCGCTCGCAGCATCGGCGACGAACCACCTTCCGCTGCAGACTCGGCGGCAAGAAACACGGTTGTCCCAGTGGGTCCGCGGCGAACGGCAGTTTGTGGAATCAAAACCGCATCCATCGCTGGCCCATACTCGACCCTCACCAAAACCGAATCGCCAGGAAGCAAAGTTTTCGGCGGCGAATTCAACCGGGCGCGAACGGTCAACGAACGTGATTGAGGATCGGCCCGCGAATCCATCGCGATGATCTGCGCTGGCAGCGGCGAAGAAGATTCGCTGGCTCGCATGCTGACCGTTTCTCCCACCTGGATCTGATCGGCAACATGGGCGGGCACTGCAAAGTCAACGTGCAAGTAATCGGCAACGCCCTGCAGCGTGACAATGTCCGTCGCGACATCCAAGTATTGCCCGACATGCAAGTCAAAGAGGCCAACTCTGGCGTCAAATTCCGCCGTGATTCGCTTGCGATCGATCAGCACGTTCAACCGATCCACTTCGGCCTGGGCACGTTCGACATCGGCAAGCGCCACGTCCAACTCTTGAATGCTATTGGCGTTCGCACGTTGCAATTTCTTCGCGCGATCGAGCGACGATTGGGCTTGAGTCAAGGTTGCCGTGGCTGATTTCAATGCGGCCTGCTCGATGCGATCATCAATCTGAATCAGTAGATCGCCGGCACGGACCTGTCCGCCGGGTGTCATCGAAACCTCGGTCACCACACCCGTCTCTTCATTTCTCACCACGACCCAGCGATGAGCCAGCGCGCTGCCGACAACGACAGTGCTGCGGCGAAATTCCGCCGGTTGTGGCTGGAACAACTCCACCGCGACCGGCATTTCGGGTGGTGGCGGAGCGGACATCGCCGCTTGGACTTGCTGCAGTTTGATCCATCCGATCGCAGCGATCACAAGTCCTACTACAATCAGCAGGCAGATCGATCCTGCCAGCGTCGACAAGCGGCTCCGCCACACGGATGATGGGTTGTTGGCGGTCAACGGGCTGCTCCTTGACTGAGTTGCTTCTTCTTTGGACTGTTCACCGCCGCCTTGCTGGTTGTGTGCTTCGCCAGATCGTTGTCAATCAACCGGCGAAGTTGTGAACGGATCTGCCCGGCGCGACGCGCCACTCGATCGGCCGGCAAAACAGCAGCTTGCAACCACAAGCCGTCCACCGACGCCACCGTCAAATCGACGATCGCTTGCGAAACACCGTCACACTCAAGTTCGACGGCAAGACGATGGTAGTAGTCGTCCGCGTGGGAAACCATTCGTCCCTGCATCAAGGCGATCATGACCGCCGCAATCTCACGGCTGCTTTCCGGCCGGCACATCGCGGGATCTTTCAGCATCAGGTCCACAAAAGCTTTCGTCCGCTTTCCGCTGCCGCGAGCAATCGGCTCCAGATGCTCGTGGATCTCCTGCAAACATTCGTCACTCGAACGGGAGACAAACGCGTCGACGAGCGCTTCCTTGGAGGGATAGTGATGCATCAACCCCCCTTTGCTGATCCCCGCCAGCTTGCAGACCGAAGACAGCGTTACCGCGGGAAGCCCGCCCCGCAGAATCAACTCCATCACGGCGAAAAAGATCTGATCGAGGGTTGAACTTTTTTCTCTAGTCATGTCGACCAATTTACAGACCGACCGGTCGGTCTGCAAGCCGATTTCGATAGCATTCTGCCTTTGGTTCCCGTTCGTACAAACGGGCGGAATGGCAACCACCACTCCTTCCCCGAAAGAGCGTTCTGTCCTGCGGCGACGCCAGCACTCCGCACTAGAAACGAATCACCGCGCTAAGGTTCGCCGCCACACGTGGGATTCGGGCTTCTGATTCTAATCGGGCAGTTCATTTAGCCGTCAACGACACTTGGCCCCTTGGTTGCAGTGTTGGATCGAGGCAGGCAACTACAAGCATGAACCGCCTGAACCATGGGTACTTTTGGTTTGGAAAATCGTTTGGAGATAGCGACCGCGGGAAGTTGTTCGCGTTTGTCCGTGAATCCCGTGGAAAACTGCTAGAATCACCATCACCCCCCGCCTCCGGACGACCGTCCCACCTCACCGGAGTCACCATTACATGCGAGTTCGCATCCTCCTTATCGCCCTCGTTGCGCTGACACAGAAAGGAACTGTTGTTGGAGAGGAGGATTCTCCAGGTCAACGCAGTGGGCAGCTGCACCAGGTCATTGACCAAATGATCGACACGGCGCTTACGTCGAAAAATCTGACTGCCTCAGAAACTTGCTCGGATGCTGAATTCGTCCGTCGAATTCACCTGGATCTCACGGGTGTGATTCCATCAGCCAAGGTCGCTTCTGAGTTCATCGAGAGCAAGGGCAAGGACAAGCGTTCGAAACTGATCGATCGGCTGCTCAACAGTGATCGTTACTCGCGGCACATGGCAACCGTGTTTGATGTGATGCTGATGGAGCGGCGTCCGGACAAGCATGTGACGACGCCCCAGTGGAGAGATTATCTCGCCACAGCGTTTGCGGAAAACAAACCGCTCCATGGTTTGGTATCTGAGATCCTTGGCGCCGACGGCGTTGACGAACAACGTCGGCCGGCGGCTAAGTTTTATCTGGATCGAGCCGTCGACAGAGACACGCTTGTTCGCGACATCGGACGGTTGATGCTGGGCATGAATCTTCAATGTGCTCAATGTCACGACCACCCTGACATCGATGACTATTTACACCAGCACTATCACGGACTGTCAGTCTTCGTCGCCGGCAGCAAGACGTTCAAACAGCCCGACGGTAAGTTCGTGCTACAGGAAGTCGCCATGCGCGAGGTCGAATTCGCATCGGTTTTTGATCCCGAAACGACGAGGAAAACAGGCCCGCGTTTGATCGACGCATTGATAGAAGTGCCGGAGTTCGCCGAGGGTGAAGAGTACGTCGAGAAGCCCTCCCGGAGCGTTCGCTCGGTACCAAAGTTTAGTCTGCGGGAGATGTTGTCGAAGCGTCTGCCAAGCGACGAGACCCCAGAGTTTGCTCGAAACATGGCCAATCGACTGTGGGCAATGCTGATGGGACGCGGCATCGTTCACCCGCTGGACATGCACCATTCCGCCAACCCACCATCGCATCCCCCATTGCTTGACGCTTTGGCGAAGCATTTCGCGTCTACCCGATACGACACGAGAGCCTACTTGCGTGAGATTGCTTTGAGCAAAGCCTATCAGAGGTCGAGCTTGGTTCGTGATGGAGTCGATCCGGAGACGCTACCGGTCGATTCTTACGCCGTCGCGAACATGAAGGGCCTGTCGCCGGAGCAGCTTTTTGAGAGTGTCTTGGTTGCAACGGGATCGCAGGCGATTCTCGAACGGCAAATCGACGAAGCCCTCGCTGAAGAGGCTTCCGCCGATACCACCGAGTCAGAAACCGAAGAGCCAAGCCAAGAAGACATCGCAACCGCGCGCCAAACGAAGCGGACGGAACACGTCGCACAATTCGTCTCTGTGTTTGACGGCATGCCGGGCCAGCCGCAAACCGATTTTTCTGCGTCGCTGCAGCAGGCGCTGTTTCTTGCCAATAGCAAGACGGTATCGGAATGGGTGTTGCCTCAATGGGACAACCTTACAGAACGGCTTGCCACGCTCGTTGATGCCGAACCAGATGCCCATGAATCGGTTGCTCGTGAGCTGTACCTGAGCGTGCTTTCGCGAAAGCCGACTCCCGACGAGATAGACATTGTCAAGGAAGAACTCGATTCGATGGATCCCGACCAGCGGCGTCCCAAGGTGGCCGCCCTGGTTTGGTCGCTCATCGCCTCCGCGGAGTTTCGTTTGAACCACTAGCCGGATTGCCTCGGCAGGCTATCTCACGAAAGGAAAAACTATGCTTAACGAACCAGCTTGCAACTCCGCCGCTCATCTCGTTTCGCGTCGTTCCCTGTTCGCGAACATGCTCGCCGGTGCAGCGGGAGTGGGCGCCATCGGTCAGCTTGTGCATCCCGCCGTCGCAAAAGAAATCGAGGCGAAGAAGAAACAAGTTCTGATCTTCCTGCTGAACGGCGGTTTGAGCCAATTCGAGTCCTTCGATCCGAAACCGAACACCGATACCGGCGGACCGTTTCGAGCGATTCCCACTTCGGTACCCGGCACGCATTTCTGCGAACTGCTGCCGCACACGGCCAAGATTGCCGACAAGCTTGCCGTCGTGCGAAGCATGTTCGCCGAGAAGGTTCCGGGCAGTCACGGCGGCGCACGCGAATACGTGATTACTGGTCGACCGCCACAACAAGGGCCATATCCTTGGATGGGACCGGTCTATTCGAAGCTGCTGGATGGTGGCGGGGAATTGCCCGGCAACGTTCATATCGCTCCCAGCCGCTGGGGGCCACGACAGGATGCCGCCTTCCTGGGACCCAAGCATGCTTCGCTTGTGCTCAGCGGCGGTAGACCGCCGGCCAACGTCGATCGCCCCCGACTGTTCGACGCGAAAGCTGACACTGAACGCTACCGAATGAGGAAGTTAACCGACCTGCGATTCTCGCAACGTCGTCGCACCGCTTACACCGAAGCGTATCAGTCGTCCTACGACCAAGCGGCGCGGTTGATTCGCAGGAAAGAGCTGTTCGATGTAACCAAGGAATCGGCGAAAGATCAGGACCGCTACGGCTCGCATGACTTTGGGCGCCATTGCTTGTTAGCCCGGCGCCTGCTTGAGAAGGGTGTGACGTGCATTCAGGTCACTCACAACAACTACGATTCGCACATGGAAAACTTCAACTTTCATCTGGAACAATTGGGCGAATTCGATCAGCCGTTTGCCACCTTGATCAATGACCTCAGCGATCGAGGCATGCTTGAATCGACGTTGGTCATGCTGATCACCGAATTTGGCCGCACACCTGAAATCCGTCCCGACAATGGCCGCGACCATTGGCCGCCGAATTGGTCAGTCGTGCTGGGCGGTTGTGGCATTCAGGTCGGAGGAGTGCTGGGCGCAACCAATGACAACGGCACAGAAATCGTCGATCGACCGGTTCACGTCGCTGAGATGTTCCACACCTACGTCAAAGCCGTCGGCTTAGATCCAACCGAAACGCACGCGGTCAGCGGCAACAATGTGCCAATCGGTGCCCCGGAACGATTCGCCGTCGAAGAGTTGCTCGCGTAAGAAAGAGGACGGCTTTGCCCAAAAAAGGGGTCGGACCCTCTCCGGGCACAACATTCGTCAAAGGAAACCGCCGCCCTCCAAAGGGTCCGCCCCCTTTTTTGGGCAAAGCCAAAGAGGACAAGCGATGCCGGATGGTAGCAAAGACACAGCCCAAGCAGAAACAGAGTCGAAATTCGTCGCACGGGCAGACGGAGTTGATCCGTTCGCTACTCGGCTGGTCGCGGAATTGAAACACGATCGGGGCATTCTGGTTTGCCAATACGACCCAACTGGTGGGTTTCTCTTCGCGGGTGCCCGCGACTATCTTTTGCACCGCTGGGATCTCTCGCAAGAACCGGTTTTCGAACCACCTGCCGATCCAAAAAAGAAGCCCAAGTTCACACCCGTGCCTGTTGCGCCGGCTGCGTCCCGAATGGAGCTGGCCGGACATGAGAGTTGGGTCGCGGGCATCGCCTCGTTCAATGACGGTGACCGAGTTGCAACGGGAGATTTTGTCGGCCGGTTGATCGTCTGGTCAAACCGAACCGGCAAACCGAAACCACTTTCCTCTTTTGAGGCTCATCAGGGCTCCATTCGAAAGGTCGCCGTGAGTCCGGACGATCGGTTTGTCGCAACCGCGGGCAATGACGGAGCGGTTCGTGTTTGGCGAGCCGATGCGGAAAAAAAGTTGCAACATGAGTTGCTGGGACACGACTGCCACGTCTACCACGTGGCCTTTCATCCCGATACCAAGAGCCTTGTGTCGGCCGATCTGAAGGGCCGACTCAGACACTGGGATCTCGAAACAGGTGATCTCGTTCGGGAAATCGACGGCGGACTACTCCACACTTACAGCGAGAAATATCAGGTCGACGTCGGCGGAGTTCGGGGCATGAGTTTCAATGCGGATGGATCTCAACTTGCTTGTGCTGGCGCAACCGGCGACAAGGGGATTGCCCATAGCGGCAACGCTCGCGTGTTGCTGTTCGACTGGGACTCCGGCGAGTTGCAGAAAGAACTCAAACCGGAGAAGGAAGAAGTTTGCACTGCGTGGGGAGTTCAATTCCATCCCGACGGATTCATTGTCGCTTCCGGCGGCAGTCGCACCGGCGGTTTCCTATGGTTTTGGGTGCCGGATGACGAAGTTGCTTTTCACATGCTGAAGTTCCGCCAGCGAGCACCGGGATTCGATTTGGATATCGCCCCAGACAGGAAGACTCTCGCGGTCGCGAATCACGATGGGGCGGTACGCCTTTATGAAATGTCGCCACAAGAAGTCGCACCGACCAACGAAAAAGCGTGAACTGTCGCCTCGTGCCGCTTGGGTCGCGATTGGAAACCGGAATTAAATCGCAAACTGGCGCATTTTCTCCGGATCAAGTCTCCTGCTGGTTCGTGGTCAGTAGTGGAGGCGGATTGGATTCACAATGAACCAGCAAGACGACCATCCATCCGACGAGCGCAACCTGATCCAGGCGGGTTACCGGTTTGCGCTGTCGTTGACGCAGCATCCCGAAGAGGCGGAGGATATCGTTCAACAGTCGTGCTTTCGAGTGATCGCAAAAAAGGGGCGGCTCCATTCGCGAGCTTACCTTTTTCAGACGATTCGGAACCTGTTCTACGATCTTCAGCGCCGAAAGAAGCTCGTTCCTTTCGAGCGGATTGACGACGTCCCACCTCCGTTCGTTGAGACAGATCTCGGAGTGCAGATGGACATCGAAACCGAACTGAACCGATTGACGAGCGAGGAACGCGAAGTGCTGTATCTCAACTATGCGGAAGGCTACACTGCAGCGGAACTGGCAACGATGCTGGAGCAACCACGCAGCACAGTCTTGAATATCCTGTCGCGTGCCAAAGCACGACTGGCAAAGGCCAGAGACACTGCGAGACGAAAGACAGGTGGTTGAGGGGATTCTATGAACGAAGACATCGAACAGGCACTGAAGACTCACTATCATGCGTGCGAACTTTCGAGGTCGCGAGTCGACGCCGTACTGGAGTTCTGTGAACCAGCTCGACAGATTTCACAGTGGAGGCGACGGGCGTTTGTGGGATTTGGTACAGCGGCGGCCGCAATCATCGCACTGTGCGCAGTCGTCGTATCGCGACCGGCCCCCTCCTCCTCGCCGCCGCTCGTGGAGAACCGGTTGTTGGATGCCGACGGCGAACATCAGGAGCAACAGGCGGGTGGCGACGGAGTCGCATTGGCGGACTTACAACAGCCGGAACGATTTCAGCTCATCGCGGTGAAGATTCACGCCGATCCGTGTGGCCGTTGCAAAAAGATCGCGCCGGTATTCGCCGACTTGCAGAACGAGTTCAGTGACGATCCGGTGCTGTTCTTAACTTTTGACTTGACGTCGGCAGATTCTCGGCGTCAGGCGGAGCATTTGAGCCGCGCGTTTGGGATCGAAACGGTGTTTGACAAGCACCGCTACACTGGAGTCATCGTGCTGGCAACACCCGATGGCCAAATCTGGGATGTGGTCGATAGCGACACCGACATCGCGTTGGCGGTGGAAGTTGTGTCTCGCAATCTCATTTCCGGTTAGCTTGATTATTCATTTCCACAAGCCTTCGTCATGACAACCACACGTCATCCAATTTTGCTCCCTGTGGCGATAGCGATCGTTGCTGCTGCCAGTTCCGCATTCGCACAATCGACCTCGCATCCCCCGCTTCACAAGCTCCCTGACGCTTCGCAGCGACCGCTTCCGAGCGACAACGTACTGTATGTCGATGGAACTGATGGCAGTGATTCGAATGACGGTTCGAAACGTTCGCCTTGGAAAACCATTGGGCATGCGCTGGCGCAACTTGTGGCCGGTGACACGCTGGCGATTCGCGAGGGCATCTACTTTGAAAATCTGTACTGCGCGGTTGCTGGAACGCCCGACAATCCCATCACGATCCGCGCCTATCCTGGGGAGCAGGTGATCATCGACGGCGGATTGCCGGAGTTTCAGTTCGATCCCGCGTCATGCTGGGAACCGCTGAAAGATGGCGAGTATCGCACAACGAAAACGTATCGAAACATCCGTGACGTACTCGGTGCATTCGCCGATTCCAATATCGGACTCCAGACCTATTGGCATCGAAGGGATTTGATTGCAGAAAACGAATCGTGGATTCACAACAAAGAAACGCGTGCCGTCGCTTCGGTCTACTGCGGTCCGGGATTGTGGTACGACAAACAATCGGGACGTATTCACTGCCGGTTGGCTCACACGAACATCGACAACGATCAGGTTGCCAACTATCGCGGCCAGACCGATCCACGTAAGTTGCCGCTGGTGGTTGCTCCCTACAAGTCATTGCCGCTACACATCGATCAGGCGAAGCATGTTCGGATTCAGGATCTAGTGATTCGTGGCGGGGGATTCGACACGATTGAACTGAACATGGGCATTGATGTCGAACTGGACAACCTGACGGTATTCTGTGCAACCTACGGAATCCGCGCTCGGGCGACCGGGCCATTGAAGATCGTCAACAGCGGCATCCACGGTGGCATTCCACCATGGGCATTCCGCGACGAGAACAGCCTCTATACGCAGTCGCCTCGCCATTATCCGCCATTCATTCCTCAGCCTGATACGGGAGCCCGCAACATCGCGCGACTCAACACCCATGCCTTGCTGGTGACCGAGGGGATGTACGAGTTTGAGGTCTTCGCCTATCCCCGCAACCACGATTGGGAAATCGCGAATTGTACGTTCACTGACGGACACGACGGCGTCTACCTCAGCGGCAACGAAATCCGCTTTCATCACAATCACGTGCACACGATTCAGGACGACGCAATCTACCTGAGCAGCCCCAGTCACTACGCCACCGACGGCGTTTACATTTATCAAAACCTGATCACCAAAAGCCTGATGGCGTTCGGGTGCCATTCCCGCGGCGGACCAACCGGCAACATCTACATTTACCGCAACGTCGCTGACTTGCGCGAAGGTGTGAACATCAACCGCCCTCGACCGGATTTGCCCCACGGCCGACTCGGCAACTACCACATTTTCCTTGTGCATGGCCGAAAGTTGCTTGGCATCGAATCGATGCACTACTACCAAAATACGTTCATCAGCCCCGCCTCGCCCGACGCGTTCGCGCATCGCCTGCTGACGGCCACCGCGCCCGACACAAAACGTCGTGTCTTCAACAACATTTTCGTGTACCTCAATCGTTACGGGTTCCTGCGGCAATACAAGGGAATCGAAAACGACGTGCAGGCAGACGGCAACCTGCACTGGTGCGTTGACCCGTCCGTGAAGTTGCCGGAACGATTTTTAGAAAAGGTCAGCCATTCCAAGTTTTCCGAGGCGAACAAACAGAACTATCCGGACGGATGGTGCGCTCACGATCTTGTCAGCGATCCGAAGTTGGTTCAGTTCGATCCGATCGACCAGGCTGACTGGCGAATCGCAAATGACAGTCCGGCAATGGAAAGCGGCGTCCCACTGCCGAACGAATGGCCCGACCCACTTCGTCCGATCGCTCGGACCAAACCAGATATCGGCGCGTTACCAGCCGGTAGCAAGCCGTTTACCGCCGGTCGGATCGCCCGTGAATTTGCAGAGACGCCACGTTGATGACCCAAGGGACCAGACCAAAATGAACAGACGACGCACTTTGATTCTTGCGCTGGTTACGATCGTTCTTTCACTCCACGAATCGGTCGGCCATTCCGCGGAAGCATTGACGCTTGCCAAAGATGGAAAGGCAAATGCCGTGATTGTGCTGCCTGCTGGTGCATCGACCGCGGCACGCGAAACGGCCGGGATTCTCGCCGACCACCTCCAACAGATGTGCGGTGCCGAGTTCGCGATTGTTGGTGAAAACGACTTGAAAGGTGCTTCCGTCGAGGATCAACGAATTTTTTCTAGCGAAACCGACTCCGATCGTATCTACATCCTGGTTGGCGAAAGCAAGCTGGCGGAATCGCTCGGCGCGACATCGGACAACCTGGGTCCCGGTGGAATCTTGATTCGCACGTTCCCCAACGCTCTGGTGCTGCTTGGGCCGAGTCAATCAACGCCTACGGACCAATACGGGACTCGCTACGCAGTCACGACGTTTCTTGAAGACTCGCTCGGTTGTCGGTTTCTGTGGCCGGGCGAACTTGGCAAAGTCATACCGCGGCGCAAGACGATCGAAGTGGCGGCGATCAATCACAGTTATTCCCCGGTCCTAAAACAACGCCGCATTCGCATGGCGGGCGGCTACGGCGAACGAAAGGACAAGGGCGTCCAGCGTCTTGGATTCGACGAGGCTGATTATCACCGTTTCCACCAGGCTGCGACGAAAACGCGGTCGCGCGACGGCGGCTGGGCGAGATGGCATCGGCTGGGCGGGTCGCTTCGTCTGGCTTCGGGGCACTCGTTCGGGTACATGTGGGACAAGCACAAGGACGTTCATCCCGAGTGGTTTGCCGTGCAACCGGACGGGACGCGTGATCAAAGCCGCAGCCCGGATCGGTCCCGGCTATGTGTCTCGAACGCCGAACTGATCGAAGAGATCGCGCGCGATCGCATTGCACGGCTCGACCGTTCCGACAACAAGAGTGTCTCGATCGGGCCAAACGATGGGGGCCAGACTTCGTTCTGTCGCTGCGAAGAATGCCGCAAGCTCGATCCGCCCAATAGCCGCAAGCTGCCCGGTGGCGGTCGCTCGCTGAGCGATCGGTACGTTTACTTCTGGAATGAAATCGCCAAACGCGTCGTGAAGGTGCATCCGACGGCAACGCTCACTGCGGACGCCTACAGCGTTTATTCGGCGCCGCCCGTGCTCCGCAAGCTGCATCCGAACATCGCGATTCGCGTTGTCGGACTGACCTATACCGACGAAGCAAGGCGTCAGCAGGCTCTGGCCGATTGGGCGGCATGGGCGAAAGCGGTGAAACGTGTCTACGTTCGCCCCAATGTGTTGCTGGCTGGCCGCAGGCAAGGCACGCCGGTCATCTACGTCCACAAGATGGCTGACGATTTCAGATTCATGGTCGACAACTCTCTGGTCGGAACCGACTTCGATTCGTGCTGCCACAATTGGGCAACGCAGGGATTGAACTACTACGTGTGCGCGAAGCTGCACTGGGATCCACAGCTCGATGTCGACGGTTTGATTGACGACTACTGCCGCCACGGCTTCGGATCGGGCGCAAGCGCCGTCAAGAAGTACTTCCTGCGCGTAGAAGAAACCACCGACACCATGGCCACCACCGATCAAAGGTACACCGAACCGTACACGCCGGAAGTGATCGATGAGTTACGCCGCTACCTTGACGAGGCAGCCGAATCGACGGAAAACGAGCCGGACGCCCACCGTCGGGTCGCGTTCATCCGCTGCGGACTCGACTACACGGAAGCCTACGTTGCCGCGTTCCGCATCTTCCGCCAGCACGAAGCATCTGGTGGCGGACGATTGTCGGCTGACATCAAACAACGCATTCGCAATGCACTCGACAACAACTGGCTCGTCTCACGCGACGTCTTTCAGAACAACCACCTCGCGGTGAACGTCGCCACCGTCGCCTGGGGAAGCTGGAGCTACTTTGGTCGCTACTACTGGAGTGGTCCATCGCCGGAAGTGCGGGAAGCTGTGAAATGATGATCCGAAACCTTTGCGAAGTTTTCTTACGAAAAGTCTTTCTAGGGGTGACCTGCACCTCGATCGTCGCTTGGCTGGTGGCAGGAGCACCGGCGACAAATGCCGATGCTGGGGATCGACCAAACATCCTCTTCCTTGGTGTCGATGATCTACGGCCAGAGCTGAACTGTTACGGGGCGACTCATATCAAGAGCCCAAACATCGACCGGCTGGCAAGCGAGGGTGTACTCTTTGAGAGAGCCTACTGCCAATGGGCCGTCTGCATGCCGTCGCGTGCCAGCTTGTTGACGGGCCTGAGGCCGGACTCATTCCAAGGCAACGCGCGGCAGTGGCGGGAAATCGTGCCCGATACCGTCACGCTGCCACAACACTTCAAGAACAACGGTTACTTTGCGCAATCGTTCGGCAAAATCTATCACGGCTCTTGGGAAACGGCTTACGTGGGCAACTCGTTTCAGGATCCCATGTCGTGGTCCGTACCGCGTTTCGCATCCAGCCCCCGCTACTACTTCTCTGACGAAGGCGTCCGTATCGCTCGAAAAGTTTTCACCGAAGCAAACGACAAGTTCCTTCGCAACGTCAAAAAGAACCCGAAAGACGCCGACCAGTGGACAAAGCACTTTGTTCGGGGTCTCGCCACGGAAGCCCCGGATATCTCGGATGATTTACCCGGCGATGGGCAGATCGCGGTTGCCGCGCTGGCCAAGCTGCGTGAGATTCACGATGATCCGCAACCGTTCTTTCTGGCGGTCGGATTCATGAAACCGCATCTTCCGTTTGTCGCGCCGAAACGTTACTGGGATCTCTACGATCCAGAGACCATTCCGCCGGTCGCCGTCGAGCAACGTCCCACCGGCGCACCCGATTTCGCCGTCAAGGCCGGCGCAGGTGAAGTGAACCAGTACGTGAATCCGTCGCGCGGATTGGTGACACCGCAGCGGACGCGACATCTGCGCCACGGGTACGCGGCGTGCGTCAGCTATGTGGACAGCCAGATCGGTCGCCTGCTTGATGAGCTCGACACGCTTGGCATCCGTAAAAATACCATCGTCGTGCTCTGGTCGGACCACGGTTACAAGCTCGGCGACTTCGGAGCATGGGCCAAACATACGAACTTCGAACTGGATACGCGAGTTCCGCTGATCATCGCCGCGCCGGGCCTGCCGCGCGGTAAGCGTAGCAGAGCGGTGGTCGAATTGGTCGACCTGCATCCAACGCTCAGCGAATTGGCCGGTTTGCCCATTCACGCCGGCGCCCAGGGCGATAGCTTTGCCGCCAACGTCAAGAAACCAGATGCTCCTGGACAGCAGGCGGCGCTGAGTCAGTTTCCCAAGTCCGGCTACATGGGCTACACCATTCGCACGTCAACACATCGCTACACCGAATGGCGAAAAACGAAAGCTGGTAGCGCGGAACCGATTGTTCGTGAACTCTACGAGTATGAAACCGACGGCATCGAACGAGTCAACATCGCGGACCGCCCAAAGTACCGAGCCATTCAGGAGGCTCTACGCAAGCGACTGCACGCAATGATAAAATAGACGTAGCGGAAGTCGCCAAGACTTTCGGCAGAAGTGAATCACCAACCACATCACGCATCACGCTCGGTCCATGGCGGAGAGCGTGTCTTCAAATTGTGGCTGGCAAGCATTTTGCCGCTGGCGGCAGTTCATTGTAGGCCGACTTGTCCCCAAGTCGGCGAGTACAGGATCGCCGACTTGGGACAAGCCGGCCTACTGCGGAATTTGAAGACACGCTCTGAGAAACGGAAGGGCAAAAACCTGTGAAAGCCTTTGGCGGTGAAGTGAATGTTCGGCTTCGGCCCGTGGAACGGCCCGATTTGCCAGTGATCTTTGACTTCCAGCTTGACTCGCAAGCCAATGACCTGGCCGCAACGCACCCGCGAAACGCCAGTGATTTCTACGCCCACTGGGACAAGGCTCTCGCGGATCCGACGATCGTCGCCCGGTCCATTCTGGTCGGCGATTCAGTGGCCGGTTCCATTTCATGCTTCCCTTCGGAAGAACGTGATTCGGTCGGCTACTGGATTGGCAAAGAGTTCTGGGGACAAGGCATTGCCACGCGAGCCCTGGAACTGCTGCTCCTAGAAATCCCGACCCGGCCTCTCCATGCTCGTGTGGCAGTCACGAATATCGCTTCGCTTCGAGTATTGCAGAAGTGCGGGTTTGCGATCGTCGGGTACCAGCACTCGCCAGGCGACGACCGTTTTCAGCAGTGCGAGGAAGCGATTCTAGAACTGGGCGAGAGCAAAAACGCCCAGCATCATCGGCGCTCATGATCTCGGCTTGGTGCGTGCACTCGTCATGTAGCGAACCCGCTACACTTCAGAATTGTCTAGCTCCAGCTATAGGCGGTTGATTCTGGAAACCAATGGCAGAACGTCACCGGTCGCCTTGCTGGAGACGTTTCGAACAATCGTTGCGCGGTCGACGCATACGGGCGGCCATGTTCATTTTCGCATCTTTTGCGTGTTTCGCGGTTTCAATCTGATTTACCCTGCATGGTTGCGATCGATATGATTGCGTGAACGTTGATCGAGATGGTCGGCGTTTCTCCGCCGCCGGTGTGGGGAAATCGGGTAGCCGCGGCCATTGCTGGCCGCGGCCCCCACATCACCGTACGTGCGGGTTTGCAACCACCATTGTTGATACTTGCCGGAAGTCACAGTCGTGGGTCAACGGGCTCGCTCTCCAATGCGAGTACGCCGAACACGCATTCGTGGACTCGGCGCAGTGGTTCTTTGCGAACGAATCTTTCGAGGGCTTCGATACCGAGGGCGAATTCCCGGATGGCGAGTGATCGTTTGATCGCTACGAGAGCATTCGGACTCTCGGAGTTCGGGTGGGGATTGGGAGGAGCCGTCAATGGGAAAGGATACTACGGCTGGGGTGGGTCAAGCGGAATCACATTCTGGGCCAATACGGCTGACAAGACTTGCGGCGTCTTAATGAGACAAGGCTTTGCGAGACCGAGCTTTGAGAAGGTGGGATATTGGGCGACGCTACGTGAATAATCACGACTAACGCGAGCAAACGCTCCTGGCCGAGACTCGGTCGCTGTTCACTTGATTCCGGATCACTGTTGGCCTTTGTCATCAGGACCGGTTCCAGTTGTTGGGACAGGTCCGTTACCCGCTGATAAACCTTGGCAAGATCCTTGGCAGACCAATCAGCCAGAGCGACGTTCCGCGAATCGATCTGGACTTTCTTAACACCACCCTCGCTCGCGATAATCGCCTTGAACTTGAAGCTAGAGGAAAGCAGGCCCGACGGTGATATCCTCGTTTGGAAGTGTCCCGGCATGACGCATGGAATGACCGCAGCACAGTATCGGAGGAGAGGTCGAGATAAGATCGATCAAGTCAACATTAAAGCTACAACTACTTGGGATGCATTGGAGTTGTCTTGATCAACTAAAAATTCTCGTTGGACATCGAGTTATCAGCAATTAGCCTCAGGGGGCAGTTCCTAGCCTCACCACGACAAGCAAATGACGAAAATCCTCGGCATCTCTGCGTTCTATCATGATTCGGCGGCAGCCTTGGTTGTTGACGGTGAAATCGAGGCGGCTGCGCAGGAAGAGCGGTTCACTCGCACGAAACACGACTACTCGTTCCCCCGGCACGCGATTGAGTATTGTCTCCGTGAGGCTGGTATTTCGCCGGGCGAGTTGGATTACGTCGCTTTCTACGATAAACCGGTCCGAAAATTCGAGCGGTTGCTGGAGACATACTTGGCGTTCGTGCCGGCAGGATATCGATCTTTTCGACGGGCGATGCCGTTGTGGCTCAAGCAAAAACTTCACCTCCCGCGAGAAATCCGCGACGGACTTGATAGGGAGTACAGCGGTCGTATTGTGTTCACCGACCACCACGAGTCACACGCGGCTAGCGCTTTTCTGCCCTCTCCCTTTCAAGAGGCGGCCATCATTACCTTTGACGGCGTTGGTGAATGGGGGACGATGTGTTGGGGTAAAGGTGTGGACAACAAGATCGAACTCGAGCAAGAGATTCGATTTCCACACTCGATTGGGCTTTTGTATTCCGCTTTCACGTACTACACCGGGTTTCGCGTCAACAGTGGCGAGTACAAGGTGATGGGCCTGGCGCCCTACGGTGAGCCGAAATACAAGGACTTGATCCTCGACCACTTGATGGATTTGAAGAGTGACGGCTCCTTCCGATTGGACATGAGCTATTTCAACTACTGCCAAGGCCTCACGATGACGTCGAACAAGTTTCACAGCTTGTTTGGAGGTCCGCCCAGTCAACCCGAGTCACAGGTGACCCAACGGGAGATGGACCTTGCCGCTTCCGTGCAAGCTGTAACTGAGGAGGTCATGCTGCGAACAGCGCGTCATGTACATGAACAAACGGGAATGAAGAATCTGGTACTCGCTGGCGGTGTTGCGTTAAATTGCGTTGGCAACGGTCGCATCCTTCGTGAGGGGCCATTCGAAAATATTTGGATCCAGCCCGCTGCCGGTGATGCGGGCGGCGCCTTGGGCGCGGCGCTTTTTGTGTGGCACCAGTTGCTCGAGTCACCTCGCACGACCACACCCGGTCAAGATTTACAAAAAGGATCCAGCCTGGGCCCCTGTTTCACTGATGGTGAGATCCAGGCCGAACTGGATGCGGCCGGAACCGAGTATTCCGTTTGCGAGTCAGATGAAGAATTGTGCGACCGAGTCGCTCAACTGATCGCTGAAGAGAAAGTGATTGGTTGGTTTCAGGGTCGCATGGAATTTGGGCCAAGAGCATTGGGTTTTCGTAGCATCTTGGGTGACGCTCGGAGCGAGAAGATGCAATCTATCATGAACCTGAAAATCAAGTTTCGCGAATCTTTTCGACCCTTTGCGCCGATAGTGCTTCGCGACCACGTGCACGATTACTTCCAAATGCGGCAACGCGAAGACAGCCCTTACATGTTGCTTGTTGCCCCAGTGCGGGAAGAAATCCGCACCGAGTCGGGAGACGAGTACGAAAATGCGTTTGGAATCGAGAAACTCAATTTTCGGCGGTCAACACTACCGGCAATTACGCACGTGGATTACTCGGCGCGAGTTCAAACAGTTGACGACGAGCGCAATCCGCTTCTTCACAAGCTGATGACTAGCTTTTACAAACTGACTGACTGCCCGGTGATGATTAACACCAGTTTTAATGTTCGTAGCGAACCAATCGTTTGTTCCCCAACCGACGCGTACCACTGCTTCTTGATGACCGAGATGGACGTGCTGGTCATGGGACGGCAGATTATCAAAAAGGACCACCAACACCAGCGGATGACAGAAGAACAGCGGCAGGCACACTTGGCTCAGTTTCAACTTGATTAAAGCGGACTTCTGATGGCATTGCTAGATATAAACTGGAAGCCAACCGACAGGCAGTTACGTCAATTCGGCTGCGTCGGCCTGATAGCACTGCCGGCAATCGCTTGGCTTTGGGGTGCGAGTCAGGACGTGCTACTCGTATTGGCCGCTATCGGACTTTGCATCGCGGCCATTGGGCTGGCCTTCCCAAAAGCGATTAAGCCGCTGTTCATTGGTCTAACCTTGGTAGCGACGCCTATCGGCCTCGTTGTCGCCGAAATGATGATCTTCCTTGTTTACGCCTCGATCTTTTTTCCGATAGGAATGATTTTCCGTCTCATGGGCAGAGATGCACTACAGTTAAAGCTTGATCGCGATCGCGATTCCTACTGGCAAGGCAAACAGCAGCCGACTGACGTATCAAGCTATTACCGGCAATCATAGAATAGATAAGGATCCTTGGCGTGAGCGACGACCCAAAAACTAACCAATCGTTAAAGAGCCAATTCGAGGAAGCCGGGGAGGAGAAACAACTGTCGGCAGCTGGTGAACTGTGGTATTTCATCATGGAAAACAAGGCATGGTGGATGATTCCAATCGTCCTCGTGCTAGGTGCAGTTGGCGTCTTATTCTTCTTCGCCTCGACCGGTGCCGCACCATTTATTTACACGCTGTTTTAAGCATGATGTGTCTCTTACCAGTGCGGAGTCGAAGAACAGTTGGGACTTGCGATGAATGAACAGCAGGCGGGGAAGAGTCAACGCCGAAAGCTGTCGTGGCGTGGACGTTTTATATTGTTGGCCATGAGTTTGTTGGTGTCCTTTCTATTGGTGGAAATCCTGCTACGTCTGGTAGGATTTTCGGCTCCAGTTACCAGCCGGGCCGATTTCCACGCCGGTTGGGGTAAACTTCCCGACATAAGTTTTCGGTTCGACAAAGAAGGCGAGTCCATCGTGCGTACGAATCAGTACGGTTTTCGCGATGATCTTTGGCAGCTTACGAAACCTGAGAACACGTTGCGAATCGCCGTGCTCGGCGACTCCTACACAGATGCCTTGCAGGTCGCGGAGGAGAAGAGGTTCTCCGAAGTGTTGGAAACGCAATTGCAACAAAAACGCTTCTCGGAAAAAGAGGTCGAGGTACTCAACTTTGGAGTTTCAGGTTACGGAACTGCCCAGGAGCTGCTGGTTCTCAGGCATCGAGTTTGGGAATTTGACCCCGATATTGTCCTGTTAGCGTTTCTGACAGGCAACGACATACGAAATAACCAACGTGAGCTGGAGGACAACCCTAGCAAACCGTACTTCTATATCAAAGACGACAAACTACTCTTTGACGATTCGTTTCGTCATACTTCAGATTTCAAGGGGGGCGATCTCAAAACGCTGGCGCGGATGACGGCGAATCATTGCCGCGTACTACAGCTCATGATTGAAGCTCGCCACGCATGGCACTCCTATAAAAAGAATCAGGCTCGCACCGAAGCTGTAGGCGAGGAGGTCGGCCTGGACACAGGGATCTATGACGCTCCCTCAAACCAAAAGTATCAAGATGCGTGGGAAATTACCGAACGGTTGCTTGCGACGATGAACGACGAGGTTACTGCCAGAAACAAGGATTTTGTTGTGGTTACGCTTAGCAACGCCATTCAAGTTGACCCAACGGGCAAGACCGAGGAATACTGTCAAATTCACGGCCTCGAAGATTTGTACTACCCGGACCGCCGTATCAGTCAGTGCGGTGAAGAAAATGGATTTCCGGTTCTCAATCTGTCAATACCAATGAAAACGCTTGCAGATTCTTCTGGGACATACTTTCACGGCTTTCCAAACACAAGGTTTGGTTCGGGACACTGGAATGAGAACGGTCACGAGACGGCAGGACGCCTGATCAGTGATTGGTTGATGGATATGCAGCACCAGTGAACCGAGTTCACGGAGAATGCGGAGGCCAATCATGGTGCTTGTGCAAAACTCAAGTGTTCCGTTGCCGTTGATGCTGTGACCGTCGCGGTAGGACGCCGGTTGCCCGGCGGCGGTGGGGCAAAATACTCAGCCGAGCATTCAACACTGCTAGAAAGTTGCTGCACTCATTCGGAGAATTGACTTAGAGTCTATCCAAAAACCGAATGATTGAAGTAAAAGCGGACCCTTCTGGAAAAGTGAAGTGCTCAAACCACGTCTGGTGTTGTTTTAGACGGTACGTCAGTGAGTGGTCGATGCAACTGGGCTAAGTCGCGTCGGTGGATTTCACCTCCGCACTCTCTTGCTGGCAGGATCAAGCCTTCAGCTCCGACGCATCCCGCGACGCATTCCATCTGGTTCTCGACGCGGCTCGCGACGGCTCGCCGTGACGCAGTCACTGAAACCAGAAGAACAGAGAAAAAGCCGGTCTTGACGCGGTTGGTGTCGCGTCGCGACCGGCTTTGACGGTGGCTGACCGCAATCGGGTCAGCAGTGGAGGCGGCGGGAATTGAACCCGCGTCCCGCGATGTATCCACGATGGCGTCTACGTGTGTAGTCGAGCTATTTCGGTTTCCGAAGAAACCACTTCGCTCACCACGGCGCTGCCCGACAGGCTCCGCCGCTTGCTAACCCGAATCGGTTTTTTAACCGGCCGCGTCTCGAGTAGGACGGCCGGCGATCCAGAATTGTGACGGACAGTCGGGCGACTCTGGCAATCCCCCTCAGTCCGGGCTACCTGTTCTTAGGCGGCCAGTGCAAGACTTTCATCTGCAACTAAAGTTTTGATCAGATTTTTACGTGGCCATCTGATCAACCACGACACGCAACCATCGCTTCTTGACATCCGGTCGAATCCAGATCGCCCCCAGAGAGGTTGATGATCAGAAAAATCACGATCATCGCGAAGCAATGTCCATGGCTGTGACACCATGACAACGGAAATGTTCACATTCCTATTCTAGGCAACCGCTTCGAGCCGGTAAATGGCTGGCGATCAGCCGTCCGATCCCAGCGGCATGTCCTGGACGGCTATGACAGTTCGGCGTCGCCGTGGTACACAGGATGCATGAACAAGTTGGACATTTTGTACGAAGATAACCATTTGTTGGTTGTCAACAAACCGGCCGGAATCGTCACGATGGGTGCCGAATCGGGGCCGACCGTTCACTCCCTGGCCGCCGATTACTTGAAGCGAACCTACCACAAACCGGGCCGCGTTTACGTCGGGATTGTCAGCAGGTTGGATGCGATGACCAGCGGCGTCCTGGTGCTTGCCCGTACCAGCAAGGCCGCGTCCCGATTGGTTCCGCAGTTTGCAGGGAAAGAGGATTCGACACCGGCGGTGAAGATTTACTTGGCCGCAGTGGAAGGGGAATGGGATTCGGACCAGGGTTTGTTGGTGGACTACCTTCGCAAAAACGATCATGCCAAGCGGACGAAGGTGGTCGATTCGCAGGCTCGTGGTGCAAAACTGGCTCGTGCCAGCTACTTGACTCTGGCCCGCAACGATGAATCGTCGATCCTGGCAGTGCAGTTGTTGTCGGGTCGAAAACATCAGATTCGCGTGCAGTTGGCTGAGCGCGGACACTCGGTGATCGGCGACCGCAAGTACGGAGCCAAATCGAAGTTCGCAATCGGGGTTGCTTTGCATAGCTGGCGATTGCAGATTATTCATCCCACGGGGCGCCAGCCGATGAGGTTCGAGGCCGCTCCGCCGGATAGCTGGAAAAGGATGATCCGGCGGTTGCCCGACGCGGCCCAGCTTCGGCGCCGTGTCGAAGAACACTTTGAATTGCCGCCGGACAACGCATCGTGACTGAGCCGAACCAAAATCTTCCACCATCGGTGTTTGTGCCCAGGCGGATTGTCTCGGGCGGCCAAACGGGAGTGGATCGCGCGGCGCTGGATGTGGCGATTTCACTGGGCATCGATCACGGCGGTTGGTGCCCGGCGGGCCGATTGTCAGAAGATGGATCGATCCCCAGCCGCTACCAGTTGGAAGAGACCGAATCGGCCGATTATCCGGTTCGGACCGAACAGAACGTGATCGACAGCGACGCGACATTGATCTTGTACCGAGGCCGGTTGAAAGGGGGCACGTTGTTGACGCGGAAAATCTGTGATCGCACCGGCAAGCCCTTCGCCCTGTTTCGGTTGGAACGCGATCTTCCAGACGATGCCCGTCGCTGGCTGGTCCACCAGCAGCCCGATACTTTGAATGTTGCTGGCCCGCGCGAGAGTACCTGTCAGGGAATCTACGGCCAGACGACGGTGTTTCTGCTTGCGGTGTTGGAACAACGACAAACGTCGTCGCCTTAGTCGGCGTACTCTCCTTGAAACGCAACGAATCGTACTGCGCTGCGAGCTCGGAGAGTTCGCCGACGGCTATTTTCCGCTCGATGCACTCCGTTTTCTTTGCATTCGGCACAACCGGAACGGGCAATGGGAATCAGCGATGATTTCCCCATCGCGATAGCAAGCCGAACGCGCAAAGTCGCCGATAGCTTGCCATGTTCACGCAACCGGCAAGCTCGATTGCTGCACCGTTTCTTGTTCGGGCAACCGGGGGCGTGAAACACCGCCACTTCCCGACCCACCCAACATTTGCGGCGTCCCTAACAGCGGTACCAACGAACACCACCAGGCACAGTGTTCACGGATGGTCGGACGTTCGCCTTCAGGAGGATACTTTTCGATGAATCTCGACCTTCCCCGACGCCTTCATCGCCCCACTGACACCGGTCTGCCCCAAGTCTTACACGGCCATTTGACCGGATTGGTTTTCGTCGCTCTGGCATGCTTCGCCTCACTTCCCGCCGCCGCCGAGCAGTTTGATTGCAGCGACCAGTTCTTGGGCTGTGAACCAAGCGCCTACTCCTGCGACGTCGAACAGGAGGACGTTGCCGCGTCCAACCAGCATGAAGAGTTGTGTGGCTGGGCGGACGACCAGGAAGAAGAGCTGTGCGGCTGGGCAACCCACGATTCCTGTCCAATCGCTGCCGAGACGATTGCATCGCGAACGTTGGCAGCGTTCGACCGGTCGATCGCCACGGCCGCCGCGACCGCCTGTGCGAAAGCGGGCATTTCGATCGAGCAAATCATTGAGCCGCTGGCAATGGTCCAGCCTCAGCTTTCCCAAGCACCGTCGGACGATTCCGTCACAGCGACCGCCGATGCAAAAGCCGGAATCTCGGTTCAGGAAATCATCGAACCATTCATCTCGATCGGACCGCAATTCGCCGCCTCGCTGGATCAAATCAAGCAGTTTCAGCAATGGTGGAAAACAGCGATCGAGGCCTCGAAGGCGCAGCAGCAAGACGTTTCCGAAACATCAACACAAGCATCCGTTGCATCGGACGCCGAAAGTTCCATCAACGATGAGCTACAGCTGCTGGCGGACGAAGAACCGATCGACATCGATCTGGATGCCCTGGGGCCAAGTGTGTTGATCTTGGTAGAAGAGCAGACAGAATCTTCATCGCCAGCACCGGTATCGATCCCCGACGCATCCGTTTCGCAAGTCGGTGCGTCGGCAATCATCGTTTCGCTGGAAGATGCCTATATGCCTTACGATCTGTCGGCTCGCGATCTTCGCGTCTGGAGTGTCTTTCCGCTGGTGACCGAACCGTTTTGTATCCGCAGCCGAACCGAATGCGAACCGATCGCGCCGATCTGGGAGGATTCCGAGGAGACGGTCGCGGCAGACGACTCGGCGACCGACGACGACGACGAACTGGTCCTGCAAGCCCCAACAGAAAACAGTTTCACGATCCACGGATCGCCCGACTGTTTGCTGGATGAACTGATCTGGAACATCGAAGTCACGTTGTTGGAAAATTCACATTGGTTGGATCCGGCGACCTACGGCGACCAACTCGCCGATTTTGCTCGGCAGGGAACCGATGTTGCTGAATCAGCCGCCGGAAGCCTGGCAAGTCTTTGGCCCAATGACGAGGCCGATACCGAAGTGCTGGTCGAACAGGACGAACCGACCGCGGGCGACCGCCTGCTGGCTCGCGCCGAAGCGGTCGAAGCAGGTGAGACGGCGGAAGTGGTCGAATCGGCCGAACCGGTGCGGATTGCAGAAGCTCCCGGAACGACCGTTCGCTAACGGTTCTTCCACACGGCGCCGCCCGGAAACTCGTGATCACGCAGCGACTGTGGTTTCATCGTGATGCTGTATCCCGGCATCGTCGGAAGTCGGTATCGGCCGTTTTCGACGCGAAGCCGGTCGACGAAGTGTTCGTGGAGGTGATCGGAATACTCCAGAACAACATTGTCCAGCGACGATGAAACGGCGATGTAGTTGAAGGCCGAGAGGTGTTGAACGTAGTTGCACAGTCCAACCCCTCCGGCGTGAGGGCAGACGGGGATGTTGAATTTGGCGGCAAGCAGCATGATCGCCAACAGTTCGTTGACTCCGCCCACGCGACATGAATCAATCTGGCAATACTGCATGCCACCCGCCTGCATGAATTGCTTGAACATCACCCGATTGGAAATCGCCTCGCCCGTCGCCACTCCGATCGGCGCGATCGCCCTGGAGATCTTGGCATGGGCGAGAATGTCGTCGGGCGAAGTGGGCTCTTCAATCCAAACAGGGCGAAACTGCGCCAGCTGCCGCATCTGCTCAATCGCCTGATCTGCATCCCAAACCTGATTGGCGTCCATCATCAACCGGCAATCATCGCCAATCTCTTCGCGAATGATGGCGGCGCGGTGAATGTCGTCTTGAAGATTCGCACCAACTTTCATCTTGAACCACCGAAAACCCTCAGCCAGATACTTCTGGCACAGCTGGCGGCGGTGGTCGTCGGCGTATCCCATCCAACCCGCGCTCGATGTGTACGACGGCAAACCGATTTCCATCAGCTCCGTTTCTCGTTGTCGCTTCGTCGGCTCGGCCGCGCGTAGAATCGAAAGCGCCTCCTCTGGTGACAGCGCATCGGTGATATGGTGAAAGTCAACGCAACGGACAATTTGTTCGGGCGTCATGTCCGACAACAGTTTCCAAAGCGGTTTTCCCTCCTTTTTCGCATACAGATCCCAAAGTGCGTTGACGACGGCGGCAAACGAAGTGTGAATCAACCCCCGTTCGGGACCGAGCCAGCGAAGTTGACTTTCGTTGCAGGTGTCGTGCCAGAACTGGGCGAAGTTGTCGGTGATTGATTCGAGAGTTTTGCCGACAACGAATCGTTTGAGTGTTTCGATCGCCGCCACGCACAACTCGGTACCTCGGCCAAGCGTGAAAGTGATTCCGTCTCCCTGCAAGCCGTCCGCGTCAGTCGAAAGCGTGACGTAGGCGCACGAATAATCGGGATCGACATGAATCGCATCCGATCCATGCAACGCGTCCGAGGTAGGAAAACGAATGTCGCGAACCGTCAGGTCGGTGATTTTGGTGGGCATGAAGTGAGCGGAAATGGGTGCAATTGGTGATGGTTGAATGACGCGTTGGGCCGGAAAATCGTGCTCGTGCTCGACTATCGTACTCGTACTCGTACTCAGCGCCAGCGGTACTCGTACTCGCTATCGGCTGTTTCGAGCGCGAGTACGAGTAGGAGTAGGAGTAAATCCGCCTACAGTCCTTTCTGTCAAGCGAGAATGTTTTCCTGGCTTGCGAATTGGTACGAATCAGTACATCAGCAGCGCCATGTCGCTGGCCAGTACAGTGATGGCAACTTGAGTCCAAGCGGCGACCTCGGCCGCGGGGAGCGATGTATCGTGCGGCAAGTCACCTACCGACAGCAGCGCTGCGGCGTCTTGTGGAGACGTGGTGTAGCGCTCGCGCATCCACTGCACCAACGCTCGGCAAGCCGATTTTTCGACCTTGGTTGCAGTGCGGCAGGCCAGCAGCTGAAACAAGTGGTCGATACGAGCGTCATCGGACGGTTGCTCTTTCAGCAATCTTTCGGCCAACTTGCGAGCCATTTCGACACGCTGGATCTCGTTCAACAACCCGAGCGACTGCAGCGACGTGTTGGTTCGCGATCGGCGTACGCAACTCGATTCACGATCGGGCGCATCAAACAGCGTCATCATCGGATGAGGGCTGGTCCGTTTCCAGTAGACATACAAACTGCGCCGATACAATCGCTGCCCCTTGTCGCGGACGTAGTTCTTGGTGTTGCTGGCCGGGTGCGCCAGCGCCAACCACATTCCCACCGGCTGATACGGCTTCACTCCTTCGCCACCCATGTGCGGATCGAGGATTCCGCCGGCCCACAATCCGACGTCCCGCAACACCTCGGCATCCAGCCGGTAACTTGCACCCCGCGCAAACAAGCGGTTTTCAGGGTCGTCGACGTCCGCACGCCACACGGAAGCCTGCTGAAAGGTCTTGCTCATCACCATCAGCCGCAACATCTGTTTCAGATTCCAGCCGCTTTCTTGAAGCTCCACTGCCAGCCAATCGAGCAGCTCCGGATGGGTCGGCTGTTGTCCCTGCAAACCAAAATCTTCCGGTGTGCGAACCAAGCCGTATCCGAATGTTCGCTGCCAAATCCGATTGACCAAAACGCGAGCTACCAACGGATGTTCCGGCGAAGTGAGCCAGCGGGCTAAACCGATCCGATTCCGAGGTGCGTCGGCCGGCAGCTGGCCAAGGACACTCAACACACCCGGCTGCAACGGATCGCCCACCGGCAAATCGTACTCCCCCCTTTTCAACAACCGCGTTTCCCGCGGATTGCTCAGGTCCCGCGCAATCAGGCTGGTCGTGAACCTGGTTTGTGCGGCAGTGATTTTTACGGCCAAGCCGGCGGCTTCTTTCTGTACTGGCAAATCGCCGAAGGGGCCTTCCGCATCGGCCAACATCCGCAAACGTTGGTCGCGGCTACAAGCCTGCCAACTGCTTGTTTTTGCTAGTGCATCCCAGGGATTCTCGACTCGCACCTCCAATTCCGACATGCCTTGGCGGCCGTGCACGATCACTTGTACTTCGTGCTCACCTTTGCCTAGTCGTATCGCCTTGATCGACGTTGGATCGTGGTTGTGTTTTTGCGCGATTGGAACATTCGCTCGATCGACCATCACCTGCGAACCAGCAGCGCCGGAGAAGGCCAATTGTAAATGTTGGTCAGCTGGGACTTTGACCTTGAACGCCACCCAGACCGCTTGTCCTTCGCCGGGCAATTTTCCTTTTGCCTGTCGGCCCGAAATCGAACCGGGCAGGCCGGCTGCTTTCGTCCATTGTTTCGGCGGTGGGTCATCCAGCGCGACCGGGCCGGCAATCCGCCAGTTCTCGGTTCGCCAATTGCTTCGTGCCTGCGCATAGTCGACCACCTCTTGTAAGTTGCCGATCGAATCGCCAGCAGCCGCCAGAACCTTGTCTCGTGCCGATTCCAATTCCTGCCACTGCCGCCATCCCGCCTGGTCGTCGGGAACCCTGGCCACCGGCCCGTAAGTGTAAGAATTGCCGTCCATCGAAGGTTCGGCGGTGCTGTTGAAGAAGGCCAACAAGCTGTAATACTCCGATTGCGGAATCGGATCGTACTTGTGTGTATGGCATCGGGCGCAAGTGAGTGACAATCCCAAGAAGACGGTTCCCAACGTCTCCACTCGATCAAAATTGTTCTTCATCTGAAACTCAGCGGGAATCGCACCACCCTCGCCCGTGCTGGGGTTCAGCCGTACGTAGCCCGTGGCGACCTGTTGCGCGAGCGTCGGATTGGGCAGCAGATCGCCCGCCAATTGCCAAGTGATGAAATCGTTGAGCGGTAAATTTTGATTCAGTGCGCCAACGACCCAGTCGCGATAAGGATAGATTCCTCGCCGGTTGTCTAGATGCAATCCGTGAGTATCACCGTAGCGAACCGCGTCCAACCAGTATCTCGCCTGGTGCTCGCCAAATCGCGAACTGGCCAATAGCTGGTCCACCAATTCGGCATACGCTTTCTCCCCTTCACCAGACAAGAACCTTTTCAGTTGCTCCTGCGTCGGCGGCAACCCGGTCAACACCAATGCCAACCGCCGAGCCAACGTGGCGCGATCGGCTGGCGGTGCAAAGTCGATCGCTTGCTCTTTTAGCCCTTTGCCGATGTACCAATCGATGATCGAGGGCAGCTGGGGAATGCCTTCCTCTTTTTTCGGCGGAATGAAGGCCCAGTGCTTCGCATACTCGCCTCCTTCGCGAACCCACCGGGTAAGCAAATCACGTTCTGCCGGCGTCAGCTGTTTTTCGGCATCTTCGGGCGGCATGGGATCATCGGCGGATTGGAGCCGCACCAACATTTCACTTTTGCCCGGATCGTCCGGATCGATGGCGCGGTACCCACCCCGATCGGCGGCGGCTCCTTCGAAGGAATCGAGCCGCAAATCGGATTCGTCCCTCGCGTCGGGTCCGTGACAGATAAAGCACTTGTTGGACAGAATCGGAAGAATCTGCCGAGAAAAATCGACTCGCGGCTCTTCAGCGGATAACCCTGCGGTAACGATCAGCGTGGTGACGGCGATGAATCGCTTCATGAATTTTCCGGCCCTGACAAACGAGTTGGTTTGGGAGGCCAGTATAGCAGCCGCAGGTATTTCTCTAGTCCGCATCGTCGGCCAGTTCGTCGGCCAGTTCTCCGAACTGGATTTCGTTGCGATTTTGGAAAAATCGCCGACGGTTTGTCGGCCAGTTCTCCGCTCCTGGCTGCGCGTTGCGATTTCGGAGAAATCGCCGACTTGGGACAAGTCGGCCTACTTGCTGAGCTTGACGCGAACTAGCACTCGGCTCCCTTCGACTTGGGGTTTGACCAGACCGATCAGATACTCGGCCCAGCCAGCGGGAATCATCTGTCCGAAAGAACCGGACTGGTGGAGCGCCAGGACCATCGCCGGCAATCGGTCTGCAAACTTCTGCGCGGCCTGCTGGTCGGCCGATTGCACGATCACTTCGACTTGCAGCGATCTTGGTTCCACCCCGATCGCCGTCCAACGAACACCGTCGGTCAAGACGCTGGCTGGGCCGCCGCCGATCTGCGGCGGTAACTCAGGTGACAATTCTTCTACGGTGCGCCAAACGTGTTCGGGCGGAATCAGCAGTAGGTAAGCGGGATACTCGGCGACCGCCTGGCTTGCCGATGCGATCGATTGACGAATCGTTTGGGAGGCCGGCGCTATGGCTGAATCGTCCGTGTGCGGCGGAGACATGACCAGGTAACCGTTTCGCTGCGAAACGTCAACGTTCCATGTTTCCTTCACCGCCTTGGTCAACTGTGCGTCTTCGTTGTCGCTGGAGGGTTTGCGATACAGATTGACCGACACACGCTTTTTGGAAATCGGAACGCCAACTGTGGCGTAAACAGGCAGATCGCCCGCACTGGCTTGTAAGGTCCTCAATCCTTTTTGAAGCAATGGCAAGTAATTCGCGGCAGCGGCTTTGAACTCCGCCGGTAACGACTCGGCCAGATCGATCTGCTGCGGAAGTTCGATCTCCGATGCCTGCATCCGCATCAACAAGAAGGTTGTCTCGTTGGTAAAAGGCTCCAGCGCCTCGGTGTCTCGGCGGTGGCTGGCTATTTGAGCGGCGAGCGGTGCTGATCCGCTGGCGGCTAGGAACCCCAGCAGGACCAGCGACAGCAAACGATTGTGGTTCATCAGGAAATCCTCTTGTAAGTTTCGTGTAGGTTGGGCGGGTCCGTCGGCCAGTTCTCCGCTCCTGGCTGCGCGTTGCGATTTCGGAGAAATCGCCGACGGTTACTCTTGGGCAACTCGGATGACCAGCTGGGAACGTAGGCCGGGGGTTTCGTGTCCGGTGATCACCGCGTGGTTTCCTCGCAGTTCGTATTCAATCGGTTTGCCGGTGAACGGTTCGATGGGCGCGGGAACGGAAAGCTCTTCCAAAGACTCTGGAAGCTTCGAGTCGTTTTCTGCCGCGTACATTCGCAGCGCCTCGATCGTCTTCAAAATCGCGATGTTTTGACTGCAGCGCGCTTCGGCGGTCCGTGCGGCGCGGACCGCTGGCAAAAGCATCATCGTTGGCCAGGCACACCATCCGTACTGATCCGCCGCATCGTCCATGGCCTGATCGACCTGGGACGACTTCTTGGTGCGAGCCTGCCAATAGGGAAGGTACATCCACTTGAAGTATTCGTCTCGCCACCGGTCGTGAAATCCTACTATCGCCAAAAACACGACCTGCGCTGTGGGGTAGGCTTCGACCTGATCGCGAGGCATCTTCATTTCATCGATCAAAAACTCTTTCGATCCCGGATAGGCAGCCGCGATGTAGGCGATCAACCGTGCGCGGGCCATGTCGTGGTTATGGTCGGTCAGTTGGAATCCATGCAGATGGAATTCGGATGCCAGGCTCCCAGCTTGAGAGATCACTCGATCGATGAAGTCACGCCAATAACCGGCTGCGCGAGGCGCCGGGTCCACTTCCTTCAGTACCTTGACCTGTTGGTACAACAGCTGGCGTTCCATGGCCATCGAATGGCGCATGCTGACCAGCGGCCTTGGCATGGTTGCGACCGCCCAATAAAGGTTCGGGGTGTCGGGTTGAGTGACCAGATAGAACATGTCATTCCAGGCGATCGTGGCGATCGCGATGCCGACCAGGTTGGAGACCAGGAATTCGTCTTGTCCCAGATGACGGGCCATCGCAAACTGCTGCCCAATCACGTCGATCGCGTCGTCCAGGCGTCCCTCGGCGATCGCCAGCCGCGTTCGCAGACTTTGCGTGCGGGCGATCTCGCGCATCTTTTGGATCTCCGGAAGCAACAATGCGATCGGATCATCGACTTGGCGAAAATTCCGGTTCATATCAAAGTGGTCGCGGCGAGCGCCCTCGCGTAATAGCGGTTCCTGAAAGTCCAACAGCTTCAGGTATTTTTTGACTTGATCGACCGGTAACGCGTCGGGTGCTGTCTTCAACCATACGTAGGGTGGCTGGTCTGAAACATTGATTCCGTCGATTTTTGCTCGTTCGACCGATTCATTGATGAACTCATTCAATTTTTGACGCGCCGCGTCTTCCTCCAGGAAACCGGCCGCCTTCAAGTAGTACAGCGCGGCGTTTCCCTGCACAGCGTCGAATTCGTCGACAATCAAGCGACGACTCAGTACCGGCTTGGAAACAGCCTTCGGGTGGATCGTCAGCTCCTTCGTCTGAACCGTCAGCTTCAACTGCGGATCGTACTGTTGCGACCAGCCATCTTCGGTTGGCGTCGGTTGTTGAGCCAGAGTCAGCGCCGCACCGGCAAACAAAGTGCTAACACCAATCAATGCTCGAAGCGGTGATGTTGTCATCGGGTACGTTTTCCAGAATGTTGGAAGCCAAAGTAGAAAGTTTTTTTTCTTGAAATGAAACGTTTCGCTGCGTGCTCTTATTCTTACTCTTATTCGTGCTCGTGCTCAGCGCCAGCGGTGCTCGTGCTCGTAATCGAAACGTCCGGCAGCTTCCCAAGTTGCTACGTTCAACGATTACGAGCACCACTGGCGCTGAGCACGAGCACGAGCACGAGTACGAGTACGAACAAGACTCTCCAAGCTAAAACCGCTTGCCGGGATCGGCGCCCAGCAGTTCTCTTAACAATTGCTGGGACTGCACCGAGCGGCGTGGGGGTGTTTGCTGAAATGTTGGCATGACGGATGACTTGACGCCGGAGCGAATCGTTGGGCCGACAAGGGATCGGTCGGATATCGATTCCGCTGTCGAACTCAACGGCAAGTAGTTGCCTGCTGTTAGCGGGCGATTGCCAGTCGGATCGCGCCATTGATTCAAGTCGGCACTGACACGCAACTCGTTTTGCGACCAGGACGATTGTTTCCTCGACGGCCCGACATCGGCGTTCGACGGGTCGCTGGCTGCCAATTCGGACGGCGGAAGATCCGTCGTGTTTTCCGCAGCGGCAATGACGGTGTCCGGTTTGCTAAGTGGCAGCAGAACAAGGCAGGTAACCACGGCTCCGGCGATCGCACCGCAACCCCACGACAAAGCGATGGTGCGAAAATGGCTGTTGGGAACGCTTGGTGGCAAAACGACCGGCTGAGCAGGCTGGGGGTTTGCAGCTTGCCATACCGATTCGGCATCGATCGCCGACGGTCGCGGTCGAAGCTGACTCAGCCGTGATTCGACTTCCGCTGCGCGACGATCGAGATCAGTTTCGTTGTGCGAAGGGTGTTGACGGTTCATCAGAATCTCGATCGTTTGATTGGGAAGTATCCATCAGGTCGGCTAGTTGGCCGAGCGCCTGTTGATAACGGCGATGAACGGAACTGACCGACAGATTCACCAACTGGGCAACCTGGGCCAACGACAGTTCGCCCCAAATACGGGCGACGACGATCTCGCGTTCCAGGTCGGGCAATTGGTCCAGCAGGGATTCATAGTCAATGGTCTGTTCCAAGTCGTTTTCGGGCGGCAGGAACCACGGCTTTCGCTGCGATCCAGCCTGCCTTTGATGATTTTTCCGGCGAGTCTCGGCCCGTCCCAAGTTCATTGCTCGGCGGCGAACGACGGTGTACAACCAGGCCGGGATATCGCGAGGGACTTCGGTTTGTCGTATCAATTCGACCAGCGCTTCTTGAACCGCATCGTCGGGACAACGACACCACTGCCGGGCATACAACGTAAGCGCTGCCCCATGGGCGTCGATCAATCGTTGAAGCGCCTGGGTGTCCATCTCGGTCACGTGCTTCCAGCCGGATTCCCGTGCGAAAACCTTGGTGGGTGTGTGCTTGCACGCACCGAAAAGTTGACAGACCGCCGATTTGCCGCTGCGTCACCGTTAAGTCACCGGCCAGCGACACTTTTCCCGCCGGTTGTCAAAAAAAAGTAGCTGCGGCAGGCATGTTCATCGTAGGCCGGCTTGTCCCAAGTCGGCGATCCCTGAATTCGCCGACTTGGGGATAAGTCGGCCTACGGTTAAGCCAGCAGATCCTTGATCACGTGACCGTGGACATCGGTCAACCGATAATCGCGGCCCTGGAATCGATACGTCAAATGCTCGTGATCAAAACCCAGCAAGTGCATGATGGTGGCTTGGAAGTCGTGGACATGAACCGGTTTGTCGATGACGCTGAAACCGAGCTCATCGGACTGGCCGTATTCGAACCCGCCCTTCACACCTCCGCCGGCCATCCACATCGTGAAGGCATCGGGAAAATGGTCGCGTCCCAACACGTTGCTGCCGGCGGTTCGGCCTTCGCGAAACGGCGTACGACCAAACTCGCCGCCCCAAACAATCAAGGTGTCTTCCAACAATCCGCGTTCTTTCAAATCCGAGATCAAGGCCGCGATCGGCCGGTCCATCGTGGCACACTTTTTCGTCAATCCGTCTCGAATGTCCTCGGCGGGATTGGTGCCGTGAAAGTCCCATCCCCAATCAAACAGCTGCACAAACCGCACGCCCGCTTCGGCAAGCCGGCGGGCAAGCAGACAATTGTTGGCAAAGGACGAACCACCGGGAGCAGCACCGTAGGCGTCCAACGTCTTCTGCGACTCACCCGAAATATCCATCACTTCGGGCACGGCGGCTTGCATTCGAAAGGCAAGTTCGTACTGAGAAATCCGTGTTCGCGTTTCGGGATGCCCCATCTCTTCAGCCTGCACTTCGTTCAGCTCGCGAAGCGCGTCGAGCATTTTCCGTCGCATGTCGCGGTCCATTCCCGGCGGGTCCGAGGAATAGAGGACCGGATCACCTTTGGATCGACACTGGACTCCCTGATAGACCGACGGCAGAAAGCCAGCACCGAAAGAGTTCTTGCCGCCATTGGGTTGCACACCGCTGGAGATCAAAACCACAAAACCGGGCAAGTTCTCGTTCTCGCTGCCAAGCCCATAAGTGACCCAGGATCCCATCGACGGCCGACCCGATCGCGGCGACCCGGTGTAGACCATCAGTTCCGCGGGCGCATGATTGAATTGGTCGGTATGCATCGAATGAATCAAGCACATGTCATCGGCGATGCCGTGAAAATTCGGCACGGCATCCGACATCCACATTCCCGCCTCGCCATACTGCGACCACTTGCGGGGCGATCCCATCAGTTTTGGCACACCGGAAGTGAAAGCAAAACGGCGGCCTTCTAAAAACTCGGCGGGACAATCTTCGCTATCGTGTTTCACCAGCTGCGGCTTGTAGTCGAACATGTCCAAGTTCGGAGGCGAACCGGTCATGTGCAAATAGATCACGCGTTTCGCCTTGCCCTCGAAGTGCGGCTTTTTGGGCGCGAGTGGATCCGATGGCGACCGAGTCGCCGCGCCCACTTGATCTCGCTGCAAAAGCGCGTTGAGCGCGATGCCACCGATCCCCGCGGCCGAACCGCGCAAGAAGTGTCGGCGAGTGCGATCGAGCAGATGCTGACGGACAGGATCCATGGCGGTTGTGTTGGGTGAGAGTGCAACGGGACTACCAAGTATACCACCGCTGGTAACCTGATTTTACGGTAGCGAAACTGGCCAAGAGCTTCGACAATTTTCCTGGCGGCCGAAAGTCTGGGCGACTTCCGCTACGGTGTTGTCCTTCCGATCTACAACTACTTGCGTTTGGCCAGGATTCGATTCATCAGCGGCGGGGCAATGCGATCGGCGTAGACGAGCGCTTTGCCACCCAGGCTGCAAATGACTTCGCTGCGACGGGCGCGGATCGCGGCCATTGCGGTTTGGGCGACTCGCTCCGGCGGCCAACTGCCGAAACTTTTCGATGACTGACCGGCGTCGGTTTCGATCAGCGAATCAAAAAACTCGCTCCGCGTGGTGCTGGGACTGACGAGGGTGACCTGAATCCCATCGGCCGCCAGTTCAGCGCGAATCGCATCACTGAGGCCATGCAACGCAAACTTGCTGGCGCAGTACTCGGCTTTGTCCGGCACGGCGCGGTGCCCCAAAACGCTGCCAATGTTGCAGACCACCGACGCTCTACCTCGGCGAAGATTCGGAATCAATGAACGAATCAGTTCGGCCGGTGCAAAGAAATTGACCTCCATGATCTGTCTCAACCGATCGGGTGACGCATCGGCAAACGGACCGATCGCGCCAATCCCGGCATTGTTGACCAGCAGATCGACCTGGCCGTCACGAATCGAAGCTGCCGAATCGATCACCTGCCCGCGCACGTGACCATCGGTGATGTCGCCAACGATCGGAATCACGCGGCCGGGACCGTCCAAATGAACCAGGTCGTTGACTTTCGGGCGACGAGCCACAGCAACGACACTTGCCCGATGCGCCACAAGCAACTGGCACAGACAACGTCCGATACCGCTGCTGGCCCCGGTAACGATCGCGACAGAATCCTCGGGATGCCAACGCATGCTTGAGCAAAGAACGGAAGGGAGGAACAGCGGCAGGTCGACAGGAAACAGCGGCAAAAGGAAAATTCTTTTCCTTTACGCCACTTCGCTGGGAGGATCGGTCAGCGGCAAAGTGGGCAGATCGACTGACGATTCGATCGCTTCACCCGATTCGATCGCCTCACTTGGTTCCATCGCTTCACTTGGTTCCATCGCCTCACTGGCCGAATCATCCGGAGACATTCCGGCGGGCCGAATGGCGACTGCGGACTTGTGAACCGGTCCCATGGCGCCAACCGACATTCGAACGTGTACCGTGATCAACGAATCGCCAAATTCTCGCGACAAGACCTCGCCCTTGGACGACAGGTAGGCCAACAACCGGCCATCAGACGGATCGACGTCCACCTCGATGTCTAAGAACTCACGACCGAGCGCTTCACCGACAGCTTCCAGCAAGGGAACGAGCCCTTTCTTGCTCTTGGCACTGACCGGAATCGCGTTCGGGTAGCGATCTAATACTCGATTGAGCACTGCTGGATTGGGGATGGCATCGACTTTGTTCAAGATCAACAGCGTATCTTTCTCATCGATGTCCAACTCTTTCAGCACTCGGTAGACCGCGCTGATCTGATCGAACACCGTCGAACTGCTTGCATCGGCAACGTGCAACAACAGATCGGCTTGCCGAGTCTCTTCCAATGTCGATTTGAAGCTGGCCACCAACGAGTGCGGGAGGTCGCGAATGAAACCGACCGTATCGCTCAACAACACCGTTCCCCATCCCGGCAGCTGCCAACGCCGCGTGCGTGTGTCCAGAGTAGCGAACAGCTTGTCTTCAGCCGCCACGTCGGCTTCGGTCAGCGCGTTCATCAACGTGCTCTTGCCGGCATTGGTGTAACCGACCAGGGAGACCGTTGGCGCTTCTTTGCGAGCTTGAACCTGTTGCTCGCGACGGCGTTCGACCTTTGCCAAATCCTGCTTCAAGTCGTGAATTCGTTTCTGAGCCAACCGGCGGTCAACTTCCAGCTGCTTTTCACCAGGCCCGCGCATCCCCACGCCCATTGCTTGCCGCGACAAGTGAGTCCACATGCGTTTCAAACGCGGCAGCGAATATTCCAGCTGCGCCAGCTCGACCGCCAATCGCGATTCATAGGTCCTGGCGCCGGCGGCAAAGATATCCAAAATCAGCTCGGTACGATCAAGCACTTTGGCCTTGATTGCTTTTTCCAAGTTGCGCACTTGGGCCGGTGTCAGATCATTGTCAAAGATGACCACATCGGCATCATGACGCTCAACCAGCAACCGTAGCTCCTCAACTTTTCCCTTTCCAAGGTAGGTCGAGTGGTTAGCAGACGCCCTTCGTTGGACAAGTTCGTCAACAACCTGCGTTCCGGCGGTCGTTGCCAAACCGTGAAGTTCCTCTAGCGGATCCGCAGGAACCGAATCCTGTGGCAGGATCAGCCGTGCCAAGATGCTTCGCTCGGGCGAATCATCTTGGACTTGAATTGGTTGACGCACGATGGGGTGGAGTACCTCCATTACTCGGGTACGAATGTTCCATTCCAATATAGTTCAATTTGCGAAGTTCCGCACGCAGAAAGTGCCCCCTTCCAAGTAGGCCGGCTTGTCCCGAGTCGGTAAATTCCGGGATTCGCCGACTGGGGGACAAATCGGCCTACACAGTGTGTGGGTAGGCACTAAAGAGAGAGCGCGGAAAGAAAAGAGGTTCGCCTCAGTTTCCCGGACCGCCTGGGAGTTGGAAATTGGGCAGCGACGGACCGGCTGCACCGGGTGCGGGAGTCTCTGCCTCCGGTTTTTCGAACAGGTCGGCTCTTTTGATACGCAGCTTTGTGTAGGTATCTTCGGGAATCACGTAGTACCAATCGGCGAACCGTGCATTCAGTTCCGCAACGCGTCGCTTGGCAGCAGCAAGTTTGTCGTTACGCTCGTCGATCTTTCGTTGGTTCTCTTTCAGAATCTTTTCTCGTTCGGCGTCGAGCCGTTCGAGTTTTTCTTCCTCGGTCAGACCCGCCAGTTCGTCTTTGGGCTTCTCCTCGGAAGCATCTGTTTCAGCGCCGGGTGCCGCGTCATTCGTCGCAGCTTTTTCAGGCTGATCGTTTTCCGCTTCATCGCTCTGATCCGCCGGTTGCTCGCTCGCAGCAGCTTCGTCGCTCGACTTCTCCTGCTCCGCTTCCTTCTCTTCTTCTACTTCGACAGGCTTCTGTTCATCGACTGTCGGTTGTTCGCCATCGGCTTGCTGTTGATCGGATTCCTGTTGTCCTTCGCCTTCACCTGAAGCTTCTCCACTGCCGCTGGTTTCGGTCTCGCCCGATTGCTCGACGTCGGTTTCACTTGCACTGTCGGCGTCCTGTTTGGTTTCCTCTCCACCACTTTCCTCTGCAGCCGTTTTTTCGTCCGCAGCTTCGCCACTCGTTTCCGCGGCGTCGTCTTCGGTGGGCTGAGCCGAATCATCCGATGATTCTGCATTGTCTTCTGGCTTGTCCGCTTTCTCGGCATCATCGCCCTCGGGCTGATCACCCGGATTTTCTGGTTGCCCCGACTCCGGCTCAAGAGTTTCCGGCTTCGGCTCCTCTTTCGGAGCGAGCATCTTGGCAAGGTCTTCCAAAGTCTCTGGAGGTGTTGCCAATTCAGGCGCAGGAAACTTCGATTCGTCAACGCGGGTCATCACCAGCAGGTAGCGGTTCACGCCGCCGGCTGACACATCGTCCGATCCTGCTTGGGAATCCCCCTTCTTCGTGTCGCTCTCTTCGGTCTCGGTGAGGCCGGAGATGTTTCCGAACCGCATCACATATTGGATGCCATCTTTGAGTCCGACAGTTAGTTCGCCGTTGGCCGAAAGGATCTGGTACTCAGGCCCGCGTTGAATCGGATAAAAACCTCGTTGGGCAAGCGAGCCCACTGCTTCCTTATCGGTCAGCAAGTCTTGGTTGGCGCGCAGCGTTGCGCTCATCCCTTCCGGTTTTCGTCTCACGTCGACGATCTTCAAATCGTCCAACGCGTTTTTGATGTTGTTCAGCTTGGTGGAATCGAGTTTCTCGTCTTCCGCCGGGGTAACGGGCTTGGGCGTCAGTGGTGCGTCGGGAGTGTATTCGGCCAGCCGATCGAGTTTCCAATCCGTACCGTCCAGACGAACTTTCGCGTCGTAGTTGCTGGTCAAATTGATCTGGCCGCCCAATCCGATCGACGCGTTGTAGTCCCGGATTTCCATATCCTCGATATCGATGCTGCTGAGTTTCAGCAGGTCGTCTTCAATCCATTTTTGGAAATCGGTTGTCAGCGGCGACTCATCGAACTTCACAACGTAGACCGGGTCTTGTCCCGGCACGCGGACGTACAACTTTTCTTCATCGTCTTTGGTCACGTCACCGATGACCAGCGAGGCAAGCGTTTGTTGTGAGTCATCTTTGAAAGTCACCAGTCGGCCGACCCCTTCGTCGCCGATTTCCAGATCTTCGAGCTTGGGTTCGGCTACCCCCAAATCGTCATGATCCTCGGCGTTGCTGGTTTGGATGTCCAAAATCTTCAGGCCAACAAACGCATTGGCGGCATCCTTCATGTGTTCGACGGCATCGGCGGGATAACCGCTGCGCGAAGGAATCGTCCACAAGCCGGAATCGCGATCCTTGCGGACCTCGAACGTATCCAGTTGTCCCTTCTCTTCATCGAAAGTGACGATCTTCATGCTGGCGGCAGCCAGCGGATCGGTGAACTTTTCGAACAGCAGACTGCCAGCGAAGCTATCACTGTCGCGTTCGGTCGACGTCGGCCATGCGACAAACGCCGCGATGGCGAGCATCACCACCGCGATGCACCAAAAAATTCCAGTTTTTGTACCTTCGTTCATCGGTCACTTCTCTCGCTATTTCAAACGACTTTTGCTGATGTTTTCACGTTCGCGCAACCGCCGCGAGGCGAATACGACGACACCGACGATGAGCGGTGGGATGCACGGTAGCGCCACGGCCGCCGCTTTGACCTGATTCTGAATATCGGTCACGTCCTGAGCGGCGTCACGTTCGATGTCCTGGATCTTCCGATCGCGTTCTCGCTCTGTCTTGGTTCGCTTGACATCCAGTTTGCGTTGTTCCAACTCCTGCTCGGTCTGGAACCGCTGAATCAACGCCTGCAGCTTGACTCGATCGACCGTTCCCTGTTCGCCTTCTCGTTGAAGTTTTTCGATCTGTTCCTTCAGCGATTTCAACTTTTCGTCCATTCCTTCTTGAGCTTCACGAATCGCTTCGTCGTACTGGTCCTGGAATTCCTGGCTGCGTCGGCGAACGGCGCTACGAGCTTCTTCCTTCACCGAATCGATCATCCGCAAGCTGGCGAAAATCGGCTCGTGCTTGCGAACGTCAATGAACTCGGTTTCTCCCGAAAGCCAATCGATGCAATTCAAAATGAAAGTGACGTTTTGGAACTGGAACCGAGCATCGGCGACCTGGTCCGGATCGGCACGAATCATCAAAAATTCGGGAATCATCAAATCGGTGTCGGTGACGTAAATCGCTTTGACACCGGAGGAGGAGGATTGCGAATCTTGCTGGTCGCCATCGCCGTCGGCGGATGACGAATCAGGTTTCGCGTCGCCCTCGATGGCCATGGCGATGGAAAGATTCGGTTTGACGGTGCTGAGTTCTCGTCGCAAAGCCCCCTGATCCATCATCACCGTGCGAAGCTTATCACCGCCGATCAGACCGCTCAATGAGATCGTGTTCAGGATTGGAGTGTGTTTGAACGTTGCGCCGTCAGCCGGCTCGACTGCGCCGCAAACGATGGCCAGCACTTCCTGCATGCCCGAAGTGATCGGGCTGTCGTCGCTCAGGCATTGGCCCGGCTGGGCATCCGGTGCGTCGGCGTCGATGAACACCCACAGTTCATTCGCGTTTTGGTCCAGGTTGGGATAAGGATTGTGTGCTTGCCAAACCAAATCGGGCGAATACAAACCTTGCATTCCGGGTCGGCCAGGACAGTTGATTTGCAGCGTTTCCCAGAGATTACGGATTTCACCTTTGGGCGAAGGCCCACCGCCGCCGAACATTCCGCCAGGTGATTGTTTGGGGGAACCGGTGGGAGTGATGTAATTGGTTCCCACGGGAGCCGGGTCTTCGAAAATCGCGGTCGGCACACCTGCTTTGACCGCATCGACCAACCGATCAAATTGCGGAGGTGCCAGCGACGAAGGTTGGACAGCGATCAACGCGTCAAACATGTCGGGCGCGATCGGACCGCTGAGGTCAACTTCTTCCACCTCGTACTGTTTGCTCAATTCATCGATCAACGGATGACGGGGAACCTGTTGCATCGACATTCCCTGCATCACCGTACCGCCGAACAGCCGCGCGTCGGTGGTCACAATCCCGACACGTTTTCGGGCTCCTGAGGCAACCGTGTTGATCGATCGTACCAATTCGTATTCGACCGGGATGCCGTATTCAAAGATCGGTACGGTCACCTTCTCCAGCCCCGACTTGAAGGCGGCGCCCATGATCAGTTCTTTCCGCTGTGGGGCACCCTTTTCGCGAACCATGCGGGTCACCGGCTGGATCCCGAATCGTTCGGCGGCCAGCGCCGCGTCCTCGCTGAACAATTCGATGCCGTCGTAAAGATTGACCTCGATCTCGCGATTTCGTTTGGACGCCTCGCTGCGAAACTCTTTCAGCAGGTTGATCAATTCGTAACGAGTCCGAGCGTACAGTTCGGGAATGTCGGCGCTGATGAAAGCATCGATCACGATCGGGCGATCCGAATCAAGCTCCCGGATCAGCTGCTTGGTCGCCGGTGCCAGCGAGCTGACTTTGCCCTCGGTCGCGTCATAGCGAACCACGTCCCAGTTGCGGAACAAGATCACCGCGCCGGTCGTGATCACGACCAGCGCCAACGTGCGGGCGATGTAGTGCCAGGCCATCGTGTTCCCGTCCTTGCCGCCGGTCCAATGGCGGCGGCCGATCAGCACCATGCAAACGTAGAGCGCCACGGCGGCCACCAGCACGAAATAGATCACCGATGAAATACTGGCCACGCCGCGGCCAAAATCATCAAAGGGCCGCGCGATCCCGCCGTTGGCCAACCACTGAGCCAGTTTTCGCCAGGGGCTTATCGAATCGGCAAGCGAGGCAAATGCCAGCGGTGCGTTGAACAACGATCCGAGGATAAACCCGACGGTCAAGTTGCCGGTCAAGAACGACGCGACCATTCCGATCGCAATCATCGTCAGGCCGACAAACCAGTATCCCAAGTAGGTGGTGAAGATCAGGCCGGTGTCCAATTCGCCTTCGGTCAAAATCGCCAGCGTGACGAACGTGCTCAACTGGCTGAACAGCAGCGACGCAGTGAAGATGGAGGCGGCGGCCATGTACTTGCCGATCACGATGTCGAAATCGTCGGCCGGCAGAGTCAACAACAGTTCGTCGGTTCCCTGTCGTTTTTCCTCCGCCCAAATGCTCATCGTGATCGCCGGGATGAACACCAACATGATCAGCGGATACCAGTAATTCAGTTGATCCAGCGTCGCCAGGTTCTGATTGAAAAACTCGTAGGGCCAGAACGCGGCCAGTGATGTCAGGAAGACAAAAATGCACAGAAACACGTACCCGGTCGGGTTGCTGAAATAACCGACAAAATTTCGCTTCATGACCGCGAAGGCGGCCCGTTTGGTTCCGGCCAGCGCGACAACCAGCGCCAACAGAACGAGCAGAAAAAAGAGGTCAAACAGCAGAAGGCTTAGAAGTGCCGTGACGACGTTGGTCAGCATGATGGTTGAAAACGATTGGAGCTGAATGTAGCGGTGGAATGCACAACAGAGACGAAACGGTCACCAAGACATGGTTTGCGTTTTCTAAACGGTGGCGCCGTGGGTCAGGGTATGGAACGCGCGGTCCAAATCGCCGTCACCGGCAGCGCGAAGATCTTCGACCGAACCGTCGTAGACCAAACGGCCTTCGTTGATCATCACCACCCGGTCGGCCATCGCCTCGACTTCTTGCAGAATATGGGTGCTCAGCAGGATCGTCTTGGTCTCGCTGAGCCGTCGCATGGTCTTTCGCACACCATGAATCTGATTGGGATCCAAGCCGGCGGTCGGTTCGTCCATGATCAACACGTCCGGTTCGTGCAACAGCGCCTGGCTCATGCCCACCCGCTGTTTGAAACCTTTGGAAAGCTTGCTGATCGTCTTGTGAAGGACGGTGGAAAGGTCGCAGATTTCCACCACCGCGTCGATCCGCTCCTGCTTTTTGGCCGGTGTCATCCCACGAGCATCGGCAAAAAATTCCAGCATCGATGCGGGGGTCATTTCCGGGTACAAGGGACCATTTTCGGGCAAGTATCCCAGCAGCCGGCTGCCGGCCAGGCGATCTTCCATCATGTTGTGCCCGGCAATTCTCGCCTCGCCCTCGCTGGCAGCGATGTACCCGGTCAGCATTTTCATGGTGGTGCTTTTGCCGGCACCATTGGGCCCAAGAAACGCGACCAGCTCGCCTTCGCCCACCGAAAAGGTGACGTCGCGAGCGGCGGCAAACGGACCATAGAACTTACTCAACCCGATCGCCTCGATCATCGGGCGCCGAGATTCTTTCGGGGACGTCATAGGCTTTGTTGACGTGGGTTTCGGGGAAATCGGCGATGCTCACAGAGCGTGGTCTGCGACCGCCACGATGAATCGATTTCGTCACACCGGAAAGAAACTTTCCATGCTGTGTTTAGATTTCAAGCTACCGTTACGCCCCTGTGACGATCGCGGTTCGGTAGACGCGAAAAATTTTTTGGGGTGGGATCGCGGTGCGGGGAACTCTGCTGAAGGCAACGACCCGACCGGAGAGGTCGACGCTGGCCGAACGAGAGTGACGCAAACGCGAAAGAGCACAGGTGGTGAATTCGGTCGGCCATTCAGATCGGAGAACTGGCCGACGAAATTCCAGGATCGCCGACTTGGGACAAGTCGGCCTACGGGGATCACGCCAATTTTTCGCGAGCGATGATGACGTCGGCTCCGGGGGTCAGTTTTCGCAGCTTTCGCGCCACTTCGGCCTTGTCCATCGTCCCCTTTTTGGCTCGCGCCAACAACATTGCGGTCTTCCTGCGACGGGTACGCAAACGACGGATTTCTCGAACTCGTTCAATTCCGGCCATGTTCTGAGTCTGACTTCTGGAGATTGGAAAACAGGATCGGTGCGGTACGCCCAATCGGCGGGCAAGGCGAAAGAGTACCACAACTGCCCTCCAGGCGACCACTCCGGGTGTTTCCTGCTCATCGGTGAAAAGATCAAGATTTCTTTTTCGGAACGCCTTTCTTCTTGGTGGTTTTCTTCTTGGCGGTCTTCTTTTTGGTGGCCTTTTTCTTGGTCGCCTTCTTTTTGGCGGTCTTCTTTTTCGCTGCTTTCTTTTTCTTCTTTCGCTTGCTCGGTCCCTTGGCAGCCCGCTCGGCCAGCAGGTCGAGCGCCGCCTCCAGCGTCAGCTCCTTCGGATCGGACCCCTTGGGCAGCGAGGCGTTGGTTTCCCCGTCGGTGACGTAGGGCCCGTAGCGGCCGTCCAGCACCTTGACCTCGCCCTCGGTGACGGGCGACTTGGCCTCGAACACCTTCAGCGGTTCCTTGGGAGCGGCTCGCCCGCGGGTTTTGGGCTGTTTCAGCAGGGTGATCGCTTCCTCCAGCGTCACCTCCAACGGGGAGACTCCCGCGGGCAGCGACCGCGTTTCCTTCTCGCACTTGACATACGGTCCGTAGCGGCCATCGAAGGCCTGAATCGGAGACCCGTTGTCGGGGAAATTCCCCAGCGTGCGGGGCAGCGTCAGCAATTGACAGGCCATTTCCACCGTCAGGTCCTCGACCGTCATCCCCTTCAACAGCGACTGATTGCGTTTTTCCTCGTCGTCCGATTCCCCCAATTGGATGTAGGGGCCGAAGCGCCCTACCTTCACGTAGATCGGTTTGCCCGTTTCGGGGTGCGTGCCGATCGGGGCCTGCCGGACCTGGGCTTGCTCCAACAGTTCCATCGCCCTTTCCAAGTCCATTTCGTCGGGCGGCAGGCCATCGGGAATCGAAGCGGTCCGCTCGCCCTGCTGGATGAAGGGATTTTCTTTTCCAACGCGGACAAAAACCTCTTCGCGGTGTTCGCCTGAATCGGGAATACCGAGCGAAAACTGCGCGGTCACTCGCGGATCGATCTCGTCCAACTTCTCCTGCAGGCGACCCTTCAGTCCGACGTTGTGTTTGTCTTGTGACTGGTCCCCGAAGTAAAACTTCTTCAGATACTCCTGCGACCCGACCTCTCGCCGGCTGATCGAATCCAAAAAGTCCTCCATCTCGGCGGTGAACTCGTAATCGACCAGCGTGGGAAAGTGGATTTCCATCAACCGCGTGACGCTGAAGGCTCGCCAGGTGGGCACCAGGGCACTGCCCCGCTTGACGATGTAATTTCGACGCTCGTCGGTGATGGTGCCGATGATCGAGGCGTAAGTACTGGGTCGTCCGATGCCTCGTTCTTCCAGCGTCCGGGTCAGCGACGCCTCGGTGTAGCGAGCGGGCGGCTGAGTCGTGTGGCTTTTGGTCGACAGTTCCTTGGCCGTCACCGGCTCGTTTTCGGCAACGGCCGGCAAGATCGTTTCCTTATTGGACAGTTCCGCTTCCGGATTATCGCTCCCTTCCACGTAGGCCCGCAAAAACCCTTCGAACAGGATGCTCGTTCCGCTGGCGGTGAACTTCGCCCCGCCCCCTTCGATCGAGATGCTGATCCGCTGTTTCTTGGCATCGGCCATCTGGCAGGCGATCGTTCGTTTCCAAATCAGCTCGAACAACCGAAACTGATCCGAATCGAGCTCGCCTCGCACCGTTTCCGGCAGCCGAAACGGGGTACCGGCAGGCCGAATCGCCTCGTGGGCCTCCTGAGCGTTTTTGACTTTGCCTTTGTAGACGCGAACGTCGGGGTGCAGAAAATTGTCGCCATATTCGCTGCGGACCAGATTTCGGGCGGCACCGATCGCTTCTTTGCTGAGCGTGGTGCTGTCGGTACGCATGTAGGTGATGTAACCGTTTTCGTACAGTTTCTGGGCGGCACCCATCGTTCGCTTGGCGGAAAAACCGAGCTTGCGGTTGGCTTCCTGCTGTAGCGTGCTGGTGGTAAAGGGCGCTCGCGGCCGTTCGGTGAACGGTTTGACCTCCACCGAAGTGACTCGGAAATCAGCATTCATCAATCGCGCGGCAAGCTGGGTGGCCTGCTGCTCATTCAGCTGCAGCAGGTCGGGATTTTTCAGCTTGCCGGTGGCCGAATCAAAATCTTTGCCGCTGGGAATCTTTTTCCCATCGACCGATGACAGCGTGGCGGTCATCGATTCGGACTTCTCCGTTTGGAAGATCGCTTCGAGGTCCCAATAGGTCGAATCGACAAAGGCAATTCGCTCCCGCTCACGCTGTACGGTCAGCCGGACGGCGACGCTTTGCACGCGGCCGGCACTGGTATTTTTGCCGACCTTTCGCCACAGCAGCTGCGACATATCGAAGCCGTACAGGCGATCGATGATCCGACGCGTCTCCTGGGCGTTGACCAAGCCGTCATCGATGTCGCGGGTCGCCTCCAAGGCGTGCTGGATCGCTTCCTTGGTGATTTCGTGAAAGACCAGCCGGTGAACGGGCACCTTGGGCTTAAGAATTTCCAGCAGATGCCAGCTGATCGCCTCCCCTTCGCGGTCTTCGTCGGTCGCCAGGTAAAGGCTGTCGGCTTCTTTCAGTGCCTTGCGAAGCTTGGTGACCTGCTTTTTCTTCTCGTCGGGCACAATGTAGATCGGCTTGAAGCCGTCATTGATATCGACGCCCAGGTAGGCCCATTCTTCTTTCTTGAACTTCTCCGGACAGTCCTTCTTGCCTTCGGGCAGGTCACGGACGTGGCCGATACTTGCCTCGACCTGGTATCCACTGCCCAGAAACTTCGAGATCGTGCGTGCTTTTGCCGGCGATTCAACGATCACCAGGCTCTTGCCCGTGCTTTTGGCCATTCAACGTACAAACGGTTCGGGGAGGCGGAAATGATCCTGGCGGCCTGACGTGCTTCCGAAGACCGGGCCCAATGCCCCAGTGATCGGTTGTCGGGAAACTTCTTCCCAGCGAAAGTCTGCCGACCGCTACCTAACTTCTATCGAAATCGTTATCCCTTGGGTGAAAGCAATCTCGCCTTGACCCTTGAAAAAGGGGGGCGATACGCTTTCTACTTGGTTGGTGAGCAAAAATGGGTCGAAACGTCACCCGGTCGCCTGCCGCTGCCTCCGTCGATTTGCGGAGAACCGGCCGGCAGACCCCTGGACGTGGTCGAGCCGCTCACAGAGAGTTGGGTGATCCGCAGTCATTTGTCAAGATGACTGAGTCGGTGTCAGCCCGCTCCCTGGGTGTGCCACCATGGACGGATGACCAATATTTCCATCAAACCCGCGAAAAGAGTACGTCCCTTTTTTTCCTGATCCTTCTTTCTCACTTGCCGCCAACCCGGAGAAGATCATCGGGAAGGTGGCCGATCAGGCCAGAGTCGTGACTCGGAAAGTTTCAGACCATGAGCAGTAGTCCCTTTGAAATATTCCGGCGAAATCTCAAGCCGATGATGGTCCTTTTGACGGGCCTGGCGATGTTCGCGTTCGTCGTTCTGCCGGTTTTGGACACCTACATGCGACGTGGCTCCACCGGCGGTGCCGATCAGGTGGTTGCCGAGTTCGACGGCGTCAAATTGACCCGATCCCGAGTCGAATACCTGACTCGTAACCACCAGTCGACGATCCGATTTTTGCGCGAGCTGGCGGAAAATACGATCAGCCGAGGGGGTGTGCCGCGGACCGCCGGTTTTCAATATGACGCGCAAAACAAACGGATCGACGCGATCGGAATCAACGAGTTTCCGTCCGCTCGATCGACCATTCGCACCGCCCAATTTGCCGCCCGCGCCGGCGCCGCCGGGTTCATGCTGGACGACGTTGCGGTCGAATCGTGGCTGCAGCAATACACCGACGGGATGTTCAGCGACGGCGAAATCGTCGGATTGCTGATGGAAAGCACCCGCAACCAGATGGGACGCCCCCATTTGTACGAACAGCTGCGGTACCAGCTGCTGTCCGGTCTGTACCTCCGCGGTGCCTACGCCACCCTGTCGGATGGACGAATGCCGATGCTGACCCCCGCCGAGCAGTGGGACACTTTTTTGAAGTTGAATCAGCAGGCCAACGTCGATGCCTACGGCGTTCTGGTCAACGATTATTTGCCCCAGACCAACGAAACACCGGGCGAGGCAGAAATCGCAGCGGTGTACGAGGAAGGAAAGGATCGAGATTCTTCTGACCAGTCACCCGATCCTGCTTTCCATCGCCGCTATTCGGCAAAGTTTGAGTACCTGGTAGGCAACTATCAGACTTTTCTGGATGCCGAAGTCGAAAAGCTGGACGAGGAGAAAATCCGCGCTGAGTACGATCGCCGGCTCAAGGGTGGCGATTTTCAAATGCCCGCCGACGCTCTGATCGAGACGGAGACGTCGGAGTCGGAGAAGGTGGAAGGCGATTCGGCCGTTTCGGAGGCGAAGGAGGATCCGCCGGAAAGCGGGAAACCTGAGGCGGCCGATAGCGACGACGAAGCGGCCAAGACGGACGACGGTTCGGATGATTCGCAGACCGACGCGGAGCCGGCCAAAGAGACTGCGGAAGAGACCGAGCCGGCAGAGAAGGAGGCTGATGCCGCCGACGGATCGGAGGATCAAGAGACCAAGCAAGAAGAGGCAGAAGAGGATTCTGCGGAGGCTGCCGACGAGGAAAAACCGTCAAGTGAAACCGATCAGTCGTCTTTGATTGACGTGGACGCGGTGCGACTCGTTGCACTCCAAGAACAAGAAGATGCGGCGAAAGACGATTCCGAAGACGCAGCCGACGACGCCGAAAAAACGCCCGAACCGGCAAGTGATTCGAAACCTGACGCCGAAGTGACGCCGGACGATTCGCAGGAAAACAATCAGGAGGATGCTGCGGCGGCGAAGGAAGAGTCGAAGCCGGAGGAGACCGAAACGGCTGATTCCCCCAAAGACGACCAGAAGTCAGGCGAAGCGGCGGATTCGGAAGCAAAGGACGAGTCTGCCGATGACGGAGAGAAGCCGTCCGAAGAACCCAAGGTGAAGTCCTTCGAGGAGGTGCGTGATCAGATCGCCGAGGACCTGGCCGGTCCCGATGCACGCCGCAAGATGGATGCCGCGGTCACCGAAGTGACCAGCGCGATGAAGTTGTATTTCAACAAAAAAGCCATTCACGACAGCAACGTTTCGATCGGCCAGGGTGGCGAGCCGCCCGTCAAACCGGACTTGGCGGCACTGGCCAAAAAGCTGGGACTCGAACACCAGAAGAGTATCGGGCCCTACACCCAGGTCACGATCAACGACGAACCGATCGCGGAATCGTTCGAGGTCGGTTCACAGCTGATGCAACGTGGCCCCGGTTTCGGACTGATGATGTTCGGATTCGACAACGGCCGGGGGCAGCAGATTCCGCGACAACAACTTTTCTCGCCGCTACGAACGGCGGATGACCAAACGGGAAAGATCTACGTGTCATGGAAGATCGAGGAGAAAGAAGCTCACACGCCCACGTTGGATGAAGTCCGCGACGAAGTGATTCTGGCGATTCGAACTCAGGAGGCTCGCAAGCTGGCTCTCGAAGCAGCCCAGCAGCTCGCCGAAAAAGCCGCTGACGGCACACCGCTGGCCGATTTGGTGCCGGAGGACAAGAAGGAGAATCTGCAAGAAGGACTCGGCCCCTTCAGTTGGCTCGATTCGTTCGGTTTTCAAGGCGCGACCATCGGAAACGTCCCGCAACTCGATTCGGTCGGTACCAAGTTCATGAAGACCGTCTTCGAAAGTGAAGTCGGTAGCTACGGTGTGGCGATGAACCAACCAGAACGGGTCGTGTACGTGGTCAAACCGTCCAAGTTTGAACCGTCGATGGATGAGCTGCAGCAACGGTTCAAACAACCGACCAACCGAATGATGGCTCTGATTGTCGGTGGCGGCGACACCGATTCGATCATCCAAGGGTTTTATGAGTCGATGGACGAGCGGACTGGGTTTGCGACTTCGATTGAGGAGTAGAGGGGGGAGAAGAGAAGAGAAGAGGAGTGGGGGAGAAGAGGAGTGGGGGAGCGATAGCAGGGTGATGGTTAGGTGGGGTTGATGGTTAGATGGTTAGGACGATTTTTCCGGCGAGTTTGCCGCTGCCATCGAGTGTGGCGGCTTCTTGCATACGGTGGGCTTCGGCCGCCTGATCCAGGGGTAGCGTTGCCGAAATGTTGGCTTGAAGTTTCCCGGCAGCAAGCAGGTGGTTGATGTCGTCGGCTGCGGCTCGCATTTCCACCGGGGTCGCTTTGAACATCACAAAGCCGTGCAGCGAGCATTCTTTGACGTAGAACGGGCCGACCGGAAATTCGGGCCGGGCATCTCGACCAGCCATCAACACCATCCGGCCGCGTTCGGCCAAGAGTTCAACCGCCCCGTCAAAATCAGGTTCTCGCCGAGTCTCCCAGAAAACGTTGACTCCCTTGGGGGCTTGCTGCCGAACCACGTCGGCGATCGATTCCCGTTGGTAGTTGATCGCGACGTCCGCACCCAGCTCAATGGCCCGCTGGCACTTTTCATCCGAACTGGCCGTGGCGATCACGCGGGCCCCCAACGCGCGAGCCATTTGCACGACCATCGACCCAACGCCTCCAGTCCCGCCGACCACCAAGATCGTTTCCCCTGCTTGCAGGCCAGCCTCGCGATAAAGGCCCAGATGCGCGGTGACGGCAACCAGCGCACAGGCGGCCGCCTCTTCAAACGAAACCTTTTCCGGAAGCGGAAAACACCAATCGTCGTCGATCGCGATTTGTTCCGCAAACGTTCCCTGGCGGCCGAGCAATCCTTGGTTGGTGCACCACACGCGGTCGCCGACCGAAACGCCATGCACGCCCTGCCCCACCGCTTCCACCACGCCCGCCGCGTCGCATCCAAGCACATACGGATCAGGCAGCTCCATCGCAACGGCACCGCTGCGGATGTAAGTATCGATCGGATTGACCGAAACAGCATGAACGCGAACGATGACCTTGCCCTCGGCCAAAGGAGGTGCGGGCAAATCACCGACCTGGATTTTTTCCACGCCGCCCGTTTGGTGAATGTAGGCTGCCTTCATTGAATCTTCTTGAGCCGTGGTGAGGGTGTCGTCGTGTCATCAAAACTCACCCAAATGTTATACGACCGCACAAGCCAATGATTCCAGTCCCACTCACTCCTCACTCCCAGCTCCTCACTCCTCACTTCCACCCCCAGCTCACCGCTCGCGCGGCACCGGCGTCAAACTGGCCCAGGGCGGACGGCGCGACAGCTCCTCAATCATCCTTTCAGGTGGCAGCAAATCGATGCGTTCTCTTTCTTCGTCCGACAGATCGTTGTAATGCTGCAGCAAGCTGGCTTGCTTGCGCGAGCTCCATAGTTTCCGCCGAGCCGACTCCTCGGCCCAATTCCGCAGCACCAGGTCTTCCACCAAGGCGTCGCCTTGAGCAACCGACTCCAGCACGTCTTCAGCCGACGGCGGCAGGATGATGCGAATTAGCTCCAGTTCATCACTGCTCAAAGGCGCCGGCCGTTCCAACAATCCCGGAGATCGTGCTCCGAAGGACGGGCGCCGACCACCCCGGCCACGTTGCATGCCGCCAAAAAAGACGCCGGCGATTTCAATCGACTTGCTATCACGTTTGCCCGCAAACCGTCGCGCGATCTCGACATGCTTGACCGTCTGCTGGTCGCCATCTGCCAAACGTTGGTCGAGGATCTTGCCCAACACGAAGAAAATTCTTTCGACCGTTTCATCATCCAGTTGATCGCCTGACCTTTTCGCGGTCGCCGATTGAGTGATCTCAATGGCTTGGGCGATCGCTTGACGCTGAGTCTTTGGATCGTCCGACTCGATTCCGTCACGCACTGGCGGTGGCAATTTTTCTCGCCACGCCGCGTAGACTCGCATCGTCTCCAGCAACAATTCCGCGTCGGCTTGGCTATCGACTGCCGTGGCGGTTTTACGAATCCCTGCGACTTGCTGCGGATCGAGCCTCAGGAAGCGTTCCCAGCGAGAAGAAAGGCCCGCTCTTGTTTCCAGCGGCAACTCCTCCAACAACTGTTCACGCTGGTCGATCGGTGTTTCGGCCATCATCGTTGGAGTGGTCCGTCCCAGCTCACCCACCTCCTGGGCAGCGTCCATCGTGCGCGACCAAGCCCGATTGGCGGCCAGGTCACGCATGAGCTTGATATCGCTGGCGAATAGATAGGCATCCAGGTTCTCGGCCAATTCCAAGTCGCTGAGCTGCTGGCGGTATTCATTGGATCGGCCCGCCCCAACGACCAGCAGCGAGCCGATCATCCCAATGATGCTGGCGGCCGCGATGCCCAGCGGCCAACGGTACTTGCGAAGCGGCGATTGGCTGGGTGGTTTCTTTTTGACAATGTCGGCGACGACCAATTCCAACGTCGACTCGACCATTTTTTCATCCGGAGTCGCATTGGGAAGTCGATCGAGCCAATCCCAGCCCTCCTGCAATCGCTGCAAACGTTGGTTCAACTCCTGGTCGTCCAGCAGACGATTCATCAAGTTGTTTTCTTCCCTGGCATCCAGCTCGCCGTCCAAATAGGCAACCAGCAGTTCGTCGTCCGGATCGACCGGAGCGTTGTCGGGCAACATGGTGCTCATGGTTCGACCTCCCGCGGAATCAACCCGGAATCAATGTAGGGTTGCAGGATCTCGCGCAGGTTCACTCGTGCTCGGCTCAGCAGCGATTTGACGGCCTTGGTCGTCAATTCCATCGTCTCGGCGATCTCCGCGTAACTCATGTTCTCGAATCGCGACAGCATCAACGCCATTCGCTGTCGTTCACTGAGAGCGGCGACGGCGGCGCGAACGATTTCTGCTCGCTCGACTCCTTCGGCCAACCGCGCCGGCATCAACCCGCTGGCTTCCAAAGCGGTGGCCGCCAACAACTGCGGACCGCTGGGCGCATCATCGGACCGTGGCGCATCAATCTCGCTGACCTCGTGCCGCCGGCCCAATGACCTTGCGGCGTTGCGGGCAACGTTGCCGGCGATCGTGAACAACCAGGTCGAAAACTTGGCTCCCGGCTCATAGCGTTTTCGAGCCCGATAGACTCGCATGAAGGTCTCTTGCACGAGGTCTTCCGCGATGTCGTGCCGCGGTCCGATCGTCGACATCAGTCGAACCAATCTCGGCTGATAACGCCGAACCAGCTCCTCGTAAGCGCCCATGTCGTCATCGCGAACGCGCAGCATCAACCGTACGTCCGGATCGGACTGCTGGTAACGCATTGCGGTCGATTCACTGACGGCCAAGCAGGTCTCTGGAAAGGAGGATGGAACGGTCAGGGCATCAGCCACACTCAGTTTACTCTTTTCAACCCGGAAAAGAGAATGAAGGTTTCGCTAGAAACGCCCGACAGTTTTTTGCGGAGATTCGACTGCCTATCTGGTGGCCCTTTCGGGAATCAACACGCCGTAGATTTCTACCGTATTGCCGTCGGCATCGAAGATCGGTTGGCCCCGTACCAGGACGTTTTTGTACTTGCCCCGCGCGCCTTGTTGCCGCACATGGACTTCGTAGGCGGCTCCCGACCCAAGCGCCGTTTCGATGGTCGATTTCAATTTTGTGCGGTCTTCCGGATGAATCAGCTCCATGAATTCCTCGCGCGACGGCGGCCCTTGCTGGGGATCCCGATCGGCAAGCTGAAAGGCTTCCTCGCTCCAGCTGAGCGTTTCGCTGCGCACGTCGTAGGACCAGGTGGCCAATCCGGCAAGACTCTGCAGGTCGCGCAGTCGCTGGCGGTTGCGATTCAATTCATTCTCCGCCTTTTTGCGAAGCGAGATGTCTCGAATCGTCGACACCACCATTTGCTCGCCACGCATGTCGACGATGCGGCCGCTGATCAACACGTCGATTGGATGGCCGTCGGTATGCAGGAAGGTCGCTTCGAAGTTGTCGATGGCACCAGTTTGCCCAAGTTCCTCGACCATCGCCGAACGCCGCTGCGGACAGGCCCAAAGATTCAATTCGGCGATCTGGCGGCCGACGACTTGATCTTCCGCGTAGCCGAACAGCCGGCCGAACATCTGGTTCGCTTCGACCACTTGTCCGGTCGACATTTGAATCAACAAACCTGCTTCGGGCGACTGGGTAAACAGCGCCGAGTACTTGGAAGCCTGCCGATGTCCCGCCTCGCGGCGAGCCTGTTCGGCTCGCACGTTGGCGGCGGCGTCACTGTCACCTTTTCCCGCCGCCTCGTAAAGCGACAAAGCCAATCCCAAGTCACCGTGCTCGGTCGCGGCACGAGCGAATTCGGTCCGCAACCTCACTCGTCCTTGCAATGCTCGTTCGTTCTGCGGCCAGACCGCCAGCGCTTCACTCAGCAGCGCGTCGGCGACTCGAAAGTCTTCGTAGTGATTGTCGGCGGTCGCCTGCGACATCCGCTCACACGCCCGGCGCATCAGCCGAACGCTCTGCTGGTGTTGCCGTTGGTCCGAGACCGCTTCGATCATCTGATCGACCGACGCAAAGCGGTCTTGAGGATTGGTGGCCATCGCGGTCATCGCAATGTCCATCAACTCTCCCTCGATATCCGTTTCGCGAATCTCGTTGCGGGCCGCCGCGCGGATACACTCCAACAAGCTGGGGCCATGATGGGGCGGGTGGCCAGTCAGAATTTGGAACAGGATCGCGCCCAACAAATAGACGTCGGTCTGATAGGAAACCTGTTGGCTCGACGCGAGTTCGGGCGCCATGTAAGCCGGCGTGCCCCCGATCGATTGATCCACCCCACCAGCCAACTCGCCCGCTCCGTGACTGATGGCCAATCCCCAGTCGGCAAGCAGCACTTCGCCGAACTTTCCCAACATCACGTTTTCGGGCTTGATGTCACGGTGAATCAGTCCCCGCGAATGGGCGTAGCGAATCGCATCGGCAACTCGCATCAACGTGTCCACGTTGTCGGCCTCGGACATCTTGGAAATCTGCTGATCCCAGCTGGCACCGTCGATTCGTTTCATCGAATAGAACAGTGCGCCCGATTCGTCCAAACAGACCTCGTGTAGAGCGATCACGTTGGGATGATCCAGTCCGCCAATCACCCGGGCTTCGGTCAAAAAACGCTCCCGCGACAGCTGGTTTCGCGCCAACTCGTCACGCAAAACTTTGATTGCCACTTCGCGATCGATGGCCCGCTGATGCGCCTGGTAGACGATTCCTGTGCCGCCGCTTCCCAAACGTCCGACCAACCGGTAGTCGACTCCGTCACGTATCGCTTCCCCCAACGTCGCCACCTGTCGCGACGGAATGAATCCTGAATCGGTGGGAACGTTTGCAGCATCACCATCAGCGGCAGGCATTTCTAACGTTTCCAGCACCGTGCCATCCAAGTCACCGCTCTTCCAATCGGGATGAGCAAACTTGTCGGCGCCGTCGGACGACAACGCGATCGTCTTTTCGTCAGGCGGCATTTTTCCCAGCTGATTCCGCAATTGCGGATTGCTCAACACGGCATCCAACAGTCCGCCGCCATTGGCACTGGGCCTGATTTCTTGCTGCGTCATGAAGTATCCCAGCGGAGTGAAGGATGGATCCACCCATCATTTTAGCATCACCGCAAGCCGACTTGCCCCCAAGTCGGCGCGCATGATCAAACCGATGCGCCAACTTGAGGACAAGTCGGCCTACGAACCCACCGTTTTTTCAAAATGGGTTTTCAAAAACGATTTCAAGTTGGAGTTGCGGACATGTTTGGCGTGAGTCAGGTTCAACGTAACCCGAACCTGCTTTTGATCGCTCAGGTCAACAGGTCCGTCGACTCCCAAGGAGCTGAGCTGATCCAGGTCGATGGCATCGCGCGGACCGGCCAACGTGACCTTCAGCGATTCGGGCGCCTTGGTTTCGACCTCCGCCCAAGTCTGCTCGGCCCCGCCCGGGCGAACGTCCACCTTGTCGGGAGCCTCAAACGCTAGCGAATCGTCTCCGGCGACCTGCTCCAGGATTTCCAAGATCTGATCGGCCAATTCCAACGGCCATTCGGGCGCAACATTTTCCGGAAAACCTTTTTGAGTGGAATGCCAACGTCGTCCCAAAACCCGCCACGGATCGACTCCGGCAGCAGCGGGTTTCTTCTTTTTTGTCTTCGCCTGGGGTTGGTCGAGTACCAGTTCCACTTCCCCATTGCCGCCGGAGCGCTTTGGTCGTTTGCGGGTCGCCGCAGCATCACGTCGTGGAGGTTTGGCGGGCCGTTGGTTCGCACCGGCTTGCAACGCCTGGGCGATGAACGGCGCCGTGGCCGAGCCGGTTGACTTGGCAGTCGATTGCCGGCCGCCACGAGTTTTCACCGTGGCCGCCAGCGATTCGGGAGTGCCGGCAAACACGATTTCTCCTCCGTCGGCACCGGCGCCGGGACCGAGGTCGACGATCCAATCGGCGCACTTGATGACGTCCAAATTGTGCTCGATCACCACCACGGTGTTGCCCAGATCCACCAACCGCTGCAACACGCCCAGCAACTTTGCAATGTCGTCGAAGTGCAGTCCCGTCGTCGGTTCATCCAACAGGTACAAGGTGTTGCCGGTGACGGGACGAGCAAGTTCGGCAGCCAATTTGACTCGTTGAGCTTCACCGCCCGACAACGTGGGAGCCGATTGTCCCAGCGTGACATAATCGAGCCCCACGTCACAAAGCGTTTGCAAAATGTGGTTGATTTTGGGGTGATCCGCAAACAGCTCGACCGCTTCGCCACACGGCATTTCCAAAACGTCCGCGATACTTCGGCCGTGCAATTGGACTTCCAACACGTCGTCGTTGTAACGCCGCGAGTGGCAGTCATCACAATCGACCCACACATCGGGCAGGAAATGCATTTCAATTCGCAGCTGCCCGCTCCCTTCGCACGTTTCACAGCGCCCGCCCGGCACGTTGAAACTGAACGTCCTGGCCGTGAACCGGCGCTCAGCCGATTCGGGCAGGCGGGCAAAGAGTTGGCGGATCAGGTCAAATACTCCGGTGTAAGTTGCCGGATTGCTGCTGGGCGTGTTTCCCAGTGGCGACTGGTCGACTCGGATCACTTTGTCGACGTAACGAATTCCCTCGATCTTGTCATGACGGCCAGGCCGCACACGACTGCGGTGCAATCGCCGGGCCAGCGCAGGGTAAAGGATTTCGTCGACCAGAGAACTTTTGCCGCTGCCGCTCGGTCCGGTGATCGCCGTGAACACTCCCAACGGCAGCTCAAAATCAACACCGCGTAAATTGTGCTCGCGCGCGCCCTTGACCTTCAGGTAGTTGACCAACGGTTTGTCGCCGCTGCCGTCGAGCACCGGACGACGAGCGGGGGGAACTGGGATCTGTTTCTGCCCACCGATGTATCCGGCGGTGACCGAATCGGCGGCCGGCTGAACATTTTTGGGCGGCCCTTCCGCAACGATCCGCCCACCATGGCGGCCGGCCCGCGGACCGAAATCACACAGGTAATCACTGCCGCTGATGACGTCGCGATCGTGTTCCACCACCAGCAGCGTGTTGCCCTGATCGCGCAATCGATGCAACGCGCCAAGCAATCGCGAGTTGTCGCGGGGGTGCAGTCCGATCGTCGGTTCGTCCAACACGTACAACACACCACACAATCCGCTGCCCAGCTGAGCCGCCAGGCGGATTCGCTGGGCTTCCCCGCCGGAAAGTGTCGCCGCGCCGCGGTGAAGCGTCAGGTAGTTCAATCCCACATCCAACAAGAATCGGACTCGCGAGCGAATCTCGCGCACCAGCTCTCCAGCGATCTTTTTTTCTCTCGCCGTCAATTTCCAAGATTTCACCAGGTCGGCTAAACGTCCCAGCGGCGTGTGCACGATATCGGCCATCGTCTGCTGACGAAAACGGACCGCCGATGATTCTTCCCGCAGTCGCGATCCGTCGCAGGACGCACAATCGATCTGGTCGGTGAACTGTTCCAGTTTGCCGCGCAGTCCCGGCGTCAATCGAGACGCTTCTTCCAAGGCCGGATAAAACCCTTTGAATTGGAACCGGAAGAGCACCGTTTTGTCTTTGCTGCCGCGCCCCGGCTTTTCTTTGCTGTCGCCCTCACGGACTTCGATCCAATCCGAACGAGTACCGCGAAACAAGATTCGCCGCTGAGAAACGGTCAGGTCATCGTAGGGCACGTCGAGGGGAATCCCGGTGTGACGCGAAAGGGCGCGAAGCATCCACGTCGAAACCGACTGATCCACATTGGGCCACAGCAGCGCCGCTCCCTCGGCAAGCGTCATCGTGGGCGACCGAATCAGCGCTGCCGGATTGGTTCCTGTCTGCGTCCCCAATCCCTCGCACTGCGGACACCAACCGATCGCCGAATTGAACGAAAAGTGATGGGGCGAAAGCTCGGTGAAGGAACGACCGCAGTCTCCGCACACCAGGTGTTGCGAGTGAGTCTGAGTGGCCCACTGAGCCTCCTCGCGATCGGCATCCGCGATCGCGATCTCCAACACCCCGATCCCCAGCGACAAAGCCTGTTCCACACTGTCGGCGATTCGCGAGCGATCGGAGGATTGGATGACGATGCGGTCGACCACCACTTGGACCGATTGTCGCCTGCGCGGGTCCAGCGGCGGTGCTTCCTCCAGCGCCGTGGTGACGCCGTCGATCCGCACCCGCTGGTAACCGGTGCTGCGCAGCGATTGCCAAGTGTCGACCGACGCGTCTCCCGCTTGCACCTCGATCGGCGCCAGTAACAGGGCGCGCGTTCCTTCGGGCAACGACATTACTTTGTCGACAATCTGGTCCGGAGTCTGCGTGCCGACCGGAACGCCGCAATCCGGACAATGCATCGTGCCCAAACGGGCCATCAAAATTCGCAGGTAATCGTAGATCTCCGTCACTGTTCCGACGGTACTGCGTGGGGAATGTCCCAGGTTCTTTTGTTCCAGCGCCACTGCGGGCGAGAGTCCGTCAATCCGTTCGACCTGGGGCTTCTGCACCTGTCCGACGAACTGCCTGGCGTAAGACGACAGCGATTCGACATACCGCCGCTGCCCTTCTGCGTAGATGGTGTCCATCGCCAACGAGCTTTTTCCACTGCCGCTGGGTCCGCAAAACACCGTCATCTGATCGCGAGGAATCTGGGCGCTAACCGACTTCAGGTTGTGCTGACCCGCCGCCTCGACCACCACATGCGTTCGCGCTTTGGCGGGCATCGAAAACACCGATGAATTTCCGCGTTGCTGCTTTCGTTTTCCCCGGCGTTTGACGCCCAGAGATTTTGCCAGCGCCGCGCCGGTGTAACTCGCCTGACAAGCGGCCACCTCCTTGGGGCGGCCTTCGGCCACAATGCGGCCTCCACCGTCACCTCCCTCTGGTCCCAAATCAATGACCCAGTCGGCCGTTTTGATGACGTCGATATTGTGTTCGACGATCACAATCGTGTTGCCGCGATCGGCCAGCCCGGCAATGACTCGAAGCAGCATTTCGATGTCGGCAAAGTGCAAACCGGTGGTCGGTTCGTCTAGCACGTACAACGTTTTGCCCGTTTCACGCTTGCTCAGTTCTCGTGAAAGTTTGATTCGCTGCGCCTCGCCGCCCGACAACGTGGGCGACGGTTGGCCCAGCTTCAAATATTCCAAGCCGACGTCGACCAATGTTTGCAATTTGTCGGCGATCTTGGGAATGTTTTTGAACAGCTTCAGCGCCTGGGAGATATCCATCTCCAACACATCGGCGATCGAACTGCCCTTGAAATCAACCGAAAGTGTTTCGCGGTTGTAACGTCTTCCCTGGCAGACGGGACACTTGACCCAAATGTCAGCCAGAAAATCCATTTCCAACTTGGTCGCCCCGTTGCCGTCACATGCGGCACAACGCCCCCCGTCCACATTGAAACTGAACCGGCTTGCCGTGTAGCCTCGCGTTTTCGCTTCGGGCATTTGAGCGAACAGGTTGCGAATCTCGTCAAACACTTTGACGTAGGTCGCGGGGTTGCTTCTTGGAGTTCGCCCGATCGGTGACTGGTCGATGGCGATCGTTTTGTCCAAGTGCTCCAGACCAACGATCGAATCATGGTCGCCCGGTTCGCACTCGGCACCATTCAACCGGTTGCGCAGCGCCGGTTCCATGATCCCGCCGATCAACGAACTCTTGCCGCTTCCGGAAACGCCGGTCACGCAGGTCACCACACCCAGCGGAATGGAAACGTCGATACCCTTCAAGTTATGAAACCGCGCACCCTGGATGGTCAGCTGAGTTTGTTTGTCGATCGCCCGAAGCGTTGGGGGCGGTTCGATTTTTCGCTTCCCGGCAAGAAACTGCCCGGTGACGCTTTTGGGCGTTTTTTGAACCGTTTTCAGATCGCCCGCGGCAACGATCTGGCCGCCTCGAATTCCCGGTCCGGGACCAAAATCGACGATCTGGTCAGCCGCCCGCATCGTGTCTTCGTCATGTTCGACCACGATCAGCGTGTTTCCGGAATCTCGCAGCCGCGACAGCGTCTCGATCAATCGGTCATTGTCTCGCGGATGCAATCCGATCGACGGTTCGTCCAAGATATACAGCACACCCACCAGCCCGCTGCCGATCTGCCCCGCCAATCGGATCCGCTGTGATTCACCGCCAGAAAGCGTCGGAGCAGTGCGGCCCAGCGTCAGGTAGTTCAGGCCCACACCCAACAGAAATCCCAGCCGCGTACGGATCTCCTTGAGCGCTTCGGCGGCGATCTTGGCATCGGTTTCACTCAGCGCTATCTGCGAAAAAAAATCGGCCAAGCGATCGATCGGCAATTGCGCAAGCTCAGGCAGCGTCCGGCTTTTCTGCTCCCGAAAACCCTTCGCCGCAGTGGTCACGGTCACGGCGGATGCTTGCGGATTGAGCCGATGTCCGTGGCAATCGGGACAATCCATCGTGCTCATGTATTTCTCAAACTGCCGCAGCTGCATCTTGTTGCGAGTGGTTCGATAGCGGCCCAGCAATTCAGGGATGAAACCGTCGAAAGATCCCGAATACTTCTTGGCCCGTCGCCCGCCGCGCCAAGTGAACTCCAACGAATCGTCGGTTCCCCACAACCAAATGTGCCGCGCCTGTTCGGGAAGGTCTCGCCACTTGCCTTCCAACATCGTGCCCTTTTCCAGTTCCAGCGCCAGGTCGATGGCTTCGGCCACACCGCGATAGATGTGACGGCGATAGCGTCCCATGTCGCCCCACTTGCCCAGCAGCGCGATCGCGCCTTTGCGAACCGACAAGCGGTCGTCCGGCACCAGCAATTCGGGGACGAAGGTGTAAAGCCGTCCCAGTCCGTCGCACGCTTCGCACATTCCCTGCGGACTGTTGAAACTGAACAACTGCGGCGAAGGCGGTTTGAAACTTTTTCCACACGATCCACAGGCGTACTTGGAAGAAAACAGCAAGTCATCGGCATGGGAGGCGGACTCCTTGGGACCGCTGCCCTTCTTTCCACGTCGGCCTTTGGCTTGGGTTGTTCTTTGAACGCCGCCACCCGCTTGGTCACTGTTTTCATCGGACAGGGCAACGATCAACGTCGATTCACCGATCTTCAGCGCCGTCTCGACCGCCTCGGCGATCAGTCCCCGATCGCGCGCATCGGGATGGACTCGCGAGACGACGACTTCAACGTTGTGCCGATGCTGTCGATCCAGCGTGGGCGGATCGGAAAGGCGGATCGTTTCGCCGTCCACCCTGGCGCGGCTGTAACCCTGCTTGCGAAGGTCCTCGAACAGATCCTTGAATTCCCCTTTCTGCTCGCGCACCAGTGGCGCCATGATCCATAGAGTCGAATCGATCGGCAGAGAAAGAATCCGCGATGTGATCGCGTCTCGGCTTTGAGCCGTGATTGGGGAACCACAAGCCGGGCAATGTCCCGTGCCGACGCGAGCAAACAGGACTCGCAAGAAGTCATAGATCTCGGTGATCGTCCCGACCGTGCTGCGCGGATTGTTGCCGCTTGATTTCTGATTGATCGAGATCGACGGGCTCAAGCCGGCGACCAGATCGACGTCCGGTTTGGGCATCTGCCCCATGAACTGCCGCGCGTAGTTGCTCAGGCTTTCGACATACCGCCGCTGCCCCTCGGCATACAAAGTGTCAAACGCCAGCGACGACTTGCCGCTTCCGGAAACGCCGGAAAAGCAAATCAATTGTCCGCGAGGCAGCGTCAGATTGACATTCCGCAAGTTGTGTTCGCGAGCCCCTTTGACCTTGATTTCGGTCGTTGCCATCGATTTGCCGTCGAGCTCTTCTCGCCCGTCTCCCCAGGAGTTTTGGGTTTGGTCCGATCCGTCGTCTTCCGCGAGCCTTCACGCTAAAGGGAACAGGCGGAATCAGAAAGGGGGGATGAGCGGGGGCTTCGAAAGGCTCTTCGACCGTGCCGGCGCGGTTTCAGCTATAGTGCTTCGCAGTTCTCGGATTGCGAGGTGTGATGTGAAGATCATTTTTGGTGTCATTTTTCTGTTCGTCGCCGCCGTCGCCAGCGTCCCCGTTGCTGCCGACTATCCGCTGACGGCCGATTCTCAACCCCAAGCGGGCGTTCCGAAGGGAAAGGTGACCAAACATCGGTGGGTCGATAGCAAAGTTTTTCCAGGAACGGAGCGCGATTACTGGTTGTACGTCCCCGCGCAGTATGACCCCGACTCGGCCGCCTGCGTGATGGTGTTCCAGGATGGCCAAGGATACGTCAACGAAAAAGGGCACAGCCGAGTCCCCGTCGTCTTTGACAACCTGATTCACCAACGCGCCATGCCGGTGACGATCGGAATTTTTCTCAATCCCGGTGTCGTTCCCGCTTCTGCCAACGGCGGCAAACCGCGGCGCAATCGCAGTTTTGAATACGATTCACTCGATGACCGATACGCCAGGTTTCTTCTGGAAGAAATCCTGCCCGCCGTCGGCAAGGATTACAACTTGGTGAATCAACCCGAAGGCCGAGCGATTTGTGGAATCAGTTCCGGCGGCATTTGTGCGTTCACCGTCGCCTGGCAGCGCCCCGACGCATTCAGCAAGGTGATCAGCTACGTCGGCAGTTTTACCAACATTCGCGGCGGACACGTCTATCCCGCTCTGATCCGGAAAACCGAACGGAAACCGATTCGAGTTTTTTTGCAGGACGGTGAAAACGACTTGGACAATTTGCACGGAAGTTGGCCGCTGGCGAATCGACAGATGGCGGCCGCATTGAAGTTTGCCGGCTACGACTATCGATTCGAAATGGGTGACGGCGGACACAATGGCCAACATGGAGGAGCGATTTTGCCGGAGATGCTCCGCTGGCTCTGGAGAGACTATCCGGGTGTCAAGCAAGGAAACCAAACAAGATGAAGATGCGTTGTTGCTTGTGGAGTCTGCTTCTGTTGACCGCTCCGGTCGCCCTTGCTCAAGACATGCCGCTGTCGCAAGTGTTGATCGAAGGCGAAGGTTGGCAGGTCGTTTCGGAAGGCCACCAGTTCACCGATGGTTGCACGGCCGATGCCGAGGGCAATTTTTACTTCACCGATGTGCTTGGTGGCACGACAATCAACAAGATCACACCCGACGGCCAATCGATGGTCGTCGCCGAAAACGCACCGCGCGTCAGCGGCTTGCACTTCGGACCCGACGGAAAACTCTATGGATGCCAGGGAGGAAGTTTCGGACGAATCGTTGCTTTTGACCTCGCCGATGCAGCGCTCGATGTGATCGCCGAAAACGTCAAACCGAATGATTTGGTGGTCACTGACGGAGGACACATCTACTTCACCGAAACACCCAAAATGCAAGTCACCCACATCGCTCCTGGTGGTAAACCGGTCGCAGCCGACGTGGCGACTAAACAGGACGGTCCCCAACGACCCAACGGCATTTCGTTGACGCCCGGCCAGGGAACGCTCGCCGTTTCAGACCACGGCGGACAATCGACTTGGGTGTGGCGAATCGAACCGGACGGCAGCCTTGCCCATCGACAGCCCTACATGGCACTGCGAACACCGGCGCCCGGTTTGCCCAGCCGCGGAGACGGGATGACGACCGACGCGGTGGGGCGATACTACGTTACCTCGGCAGTGGGCATTCAAATGTTCGATCCAACCGGCCGGATGGGCGGAGTGATTTCAGCGCCGTCGGATCAACCGATCGTCAGCGTCGCCTTCGCCGGCGAAGGGCTGTCGTATCTTTACGTCGCAGCGGGCGACAAGGTCTTTCGACGCAAGACCAAAACGAAGGGCTGGACCGTCCGAACGAAGGTGCCTGAGTTTCAGGGAGTCCGTTAGTAGCCGGTTGATTTTGGAGTGCGGTGACTTGTCGCCGCTTTCGTTTTGAAACCGTTCTCCACCAGTAGCGGCTTTTGCTTCACGAAACCGGTTTGAAATCCAAAGCGATGACAAGTCATCGCACTCCAAAGGTTCTTTCCGGCAAGCTAAGATCCCTGCGGCTGATAACTAGCCGCCATCTGCTGGACCGTTTCCGCGACGGCATCTCGAAACGACGGCGGTCCTAGCACCTCTGCATCGGCGCCCAACGAAAGAACCCTTGGCAACACTTCTCGCGGATGCGACGCCGGCACGGTCAGCACTGCCGATCCGTCCGGTTGAGATTCCAGCGTCTGTTCGGGATGCCACGGGTCCTCTCCGACCCAAGCCGCGGCACGCTGTCCCAGCCGAATTTTGACCAACGTCGGTGTCTCGCCCGAAAAGATCCCGATGCTCTTGCCAAGGTGATCCGAAACGTCGATGTTCGGATTCGGTTTGAAGTAATCATCCAGCGCCGTGGCATGCCGGAAGCGATCGAGCTTCCAATTTCTCAGCCGCCCACTCGGCTCGGTCACCTCCGTGGCCGCGGCAACCACGTAAATGCTGCTTTGATAAACCGCCAATCCATACGGTTCGATGCGGCGAGTCGAAACCGGTTTTCCCACCGATTCGTACTCGATTTCAACCACGCGGTGTTCCAAGATCGCGCGATTGATCGTCTTGAGCATTCCCTCGTGATGCTCGTACGTCTTGCTGGGCGTTCCAAAAACGTGCAGCGTCTTTCGATATCGCGCATAGTGATCGAAAACGCCGTTGGGAACGGTCTCCTGAACCTTATTCCAGAACGTCTCGATCCCCCGCCAGTACTGAGTTCCCAGCAGCGGATAGAGCAGTTCGCGACCGATCGAAAGCGCGATCAACTCGGTGGACGAAATACCGATCTCGTGGACCCCCGTGTTGTTCTGACCAAGCTTGTAGACCTTGCCGCGCTCGACCACGTCGTTTTGGATATCGAAGCCGGCAGCCTGCAAAGCCTCGATATCTCGCCGCACCGTTCGCTCGTGAAGCGTCGTCAGCCCCAAGTCAGCGATCAGGTCCGAACGAAGTTCGTCCAAAGTCCGGCCGAACCGGGAATATTCGAGGAGTTGAAGCAGCTTGTGTTGTCGGATCAGTTGTTCGTTGCGTGCCACCGGAATTTTCCTGTCATACGAAATGCGTCAACGATCAGTCGAAAAAGCGTTTGAACATGCGATCTAAATTACGCCATCAAATGACACCTTAGGTCAAGCACAGCGAATCTCGTCTTGGGTTCTTCATAGAATTTGGTGGCAGATCACTTCTTGAGCACCGAAGGTCCAGTCGTTTGCTTAGCCCAGGGCGAAGTTTTGCGAGTCTTACGAGCGATACCGCTGCCCTGGGACCGCCTGCGCGGAGCAACGCAGGCGGCGGGGAGATGAGAAACGGTCGCTGACCCAGGGCAGCGCAGGCGTTCGTAAAGCTCACGTTGCCTCGCCCTGGGCTAAACAAAGTGCTGGGCCTTTGGCCCGAAGAACGAATCTTGGACGACAAAAGGGGACGGGAAGGCTCAGTCGGGCTGCCGCACAAGCTGGAGGCGAATCTCGTCAAGTTCTTGGTTCTCTCGGAGTGAAAGATTGGGGCCAAAGCATGCGATTCCGACTGTGCTCTGTCCCTTTCTACGCCCCCCTTGGAGTGCAATTCGCTTGGGTGAATTCGCTTGGGGACAGAGCACACGATCCCGAATGTGTTACGATTCCGAATACGCTCTGTCCCCGTTCACGGGAAGCTACGTGCTAAGCAAAGAAGCCCGAAGGGCTGACACAGGCCCTGCCGGGGTCGCCAGGCCCCGGTTTCTAGCCAATTGGTGATCGAAGCCACGAAGTGGCGACACAAAAAGGAGGCGGTTGCAGATGTTGACTCCGTAAATCCTTTTGTGCCGCCACTTCGTGGCTAATGATGAACTGTGCTTGCACACCGGGGCCTGGCGACCCCGGCAGGGGTTGTGCCAGCCCTTCGGGCTTTGCTGCCATGCTCGCAGGGAGCGGGAGATGGAAGACGCACGAATCTCATGAGGTCATCCATTGGCCCAGTAGTGCGAACATGGTCCAGATGATCGACATCATGCAATTCGCTTGGGGACAGAGCACACGATCCCGAATGTGTTACGATTCCGAATACGCTCTGTCCCCGTTCACGGGAAGCTACGTGCTAAGCAAAGAAGCCCGAAGGGCTGATACAACCCCTGCCGGGGTCGATAGGCCCCGGTTTCTAGCCAATTGGTGATGGAAGCCACGAAGTGGCGACACAAAAAGGAGGCGGGTGCAGATGTTGACTCCGTAAATCCTTTTGTGTCGCCACTTCGTGGCCACTGATTGACTGTGCTTGCACACCGGGGCCTGGCGACCCCGGCAGGGCCTGTGTCAACCCTTCGGGCTTTGCCGCCATGCTCGCAGGGAGCGAGAGATGGAAGACGCACGAATCTCATGAGGTCATCCATTGGCCCAGTAGTGCGAACATGGTCCAGATGATCGACATCATGACCACGTACATCACGATTCGCACGGTAAACTTCTCGATCAGTTGTAGCTTCACAACCATGCTCTCGCCGGTGTCTTCGGAGATCTGATCGAAGACGACCTCCAAGCTCCCCGACATTTCTCCGACTTCGATCGAAGTCTTTTCGTCCTCCGACAAGATGTTGACTCGTCGAAATGCGTCCGAGATGGTCGCTTGCTGCTCGATTGCCGTTGCCGCTTTGCAGAGTTCGATTCGCGCGGCATGGTTGGTGACGGTTTTCGCTGCCGTCTGAATCATCACCTCCACTCGATGGCCGCCGACCACGTACACCAACGATAGAACTCGAAAAAAACGATGCAAGGCGATTTCCCGCTCCAACGGTCCGATCAACGGAAGCGACAATCGCAGTTGGTCGACCAGGTAGCGAACCGGTGTCAACATTGCGACGGCGATGATGAAGATCAATTGCCCCCAGGAAAAGAGTTCGGCAACCAGAAAATCGAACGCCTGGCCGGCCGATCCCATCACCAGGAACAAAAAGAATCGTATCAACGAACCGAATAGCATGATCGCCACTGGGAACAACCAGACGTTCCGCAGCGCCGCCGCCGGACCGGCAAGCAGATTGCAGTGCCGTTCCAGGAAGTACAACGCCTCGTCCAATCGGCCTGACTTCTCCCCCGCTTCGATCACGGGCAGGTAGAAAGGTGGCAACAGGTCTTCGGCCGGACGCAGTGCCGCGTGCAGCGATTGGCCGCGGCGGATCTGCTCCGCCGCGCCGCTCCAGTGTTCGCCAATTCGCGTACCACGAAGGGGTTTTAAGCAGAGTTCCATGCTGCGCACCATGTCGGCCGACGATCGGGCGCAGGTACCAAGCTCGTAAGAAAACCGTGCCAACAGCTTGTAGGGCGGCGGCCTGATCGCCAGCAGCGCCCGACGAGCGTGAAACCGCAAACGACGCAGCAGCCACTTCGGCAATTCGTTTTCCGGAAACGCGTCGGCCGATTCCACCGGCGGACGACGATTCGCTGCCCGATTTCTGTCTCGCGAAGAATCGTTGTCGGCAATGGGGTGGGGCATGTGGCTGTCGCGATGCGTCAAGCGTCAGAGCATCAAGCAAAAATGTCGCGGACCGGTTCGCCCTTGCCGTCTTCGGTCACGTAGAAGGGACGCCCTTCGATATCGAACCCGGTTTTAGGACTGATCCCCATCGCGGTCATGATCGTGGCGTGCAGATCGGTCACCGAAACGGGATTTTCGATCGCCGACAGCGGTCGTTGCTCCGCCGTCTTGCCATACAAAAATCCACGTTGCATTCCGCCGCCAAACATCACCACGCTGGTTCCGCCAGTGAAGTGCCGATGCAGACCGTAGTGTTTCATCTCGGCCACTTTGTCGACCTTGTGGGTCGCCTGGTCGTTGGCGGTCGACCCCGGTTTTCCTTCGATGATCGCATCCCGGCTGAATTCCGACGCGATGATCACCAGAGTTCGATCGAGCAATTTTCGCGATTCCAAGTCTTTGATCAGCTGAGCGATCGGCCGATCGATTTCGCGGTGCATGCGGGCCACCGTTTCATGTCCGCTGGCATGAGTGTCCCAATGCAAAAACGGCACGTACTCGGTGGTCACTTCGACAAACCTCGCCCCCGATTCGACCAACCGACGAGCCAGCAGACAGCCGCGGCCAAACCTGCTGGTATCGTACTTTTCATAGCTGCCGGTCGGTTCGTCGTGAATGTCAAACGCTTTTCTCTCTTTGCTGCTCAGTAGTCGATAAGCGTTGTCCAGCGATCGCAACATCGATTGCTGTTGATGATCGCTCATAAAATCTCGGTGCGGACTTTGATCGACCAGCTTGCGAAACAATCGATCTCGGCTTGCAAACCGCTGCTCGCTCATCCCTTCAGGCGGCATCACCGACTTGGCGGCCTGTTCAGGATAAGGCAGGTTCATCGGTCCGAACTCGCTGCCAAAAAAACCGGCCGTCGTGAATGCTTTTAACTCTTCCTTCTCACCAACACCCTCCAGCCGTTGGCCGATGTTGATAAAAGGCGGCATGACGTCATTGGTGGATCCCAACACCCGCGCCATCCAGGCGCCCAGGTGAGGGCAGGCGACGGTCTGCGGAGGCACATAGCCGGTGTGCCAATGATATTGATGCCGCGAATGCAGAATGCTGCCCAGATCGGGTTGGACGGCGGAACGGATCAACGTGCCGCGATCCATCACACCGGCGATGTTTTCCAACCCTTTGCAGATCTTGATGTTGTCGACTGCCGTGTCGATTGCCGGAAAGGTACTGACCATTCGTTCGACCGGCAATCCGACCTCGAACGGCGTGTACAGCTTGGGATCGAACGTGTCGGGCGCGGCCATCCCACCACCCATCCATAACAAGATGCAAGCGTCCGCGGTTGCGGGAGGATGAACCACACTGTCATTTGCGAGGGCACGCGGGGCGGTCGTGCCCAGGGCCGCCATGCTGGCCGCAGCCAGCTGTTTGACAAAGTCACGCCTTGCGATCGACTCGTTCATTTCGACCACCCGGTTCTTATTCGACAGATTCATCTTTCTATTCTTGAAGCTGGTTTCGCATCCCTCATCGTACCACGACAAATTCTGGCATCATGCAGATCGCCCACAAAACGTCCTGGATCGCTTGCTGAGTCGGCTGCGGTCCGAGCGCCGCAACGATCGTCCGCTTTTCACTCTCGGCGGGCAATCGCGACAGGGCAGCCAGATAAATTTCATCAACCCAACGGTCGGTTTGAAAATCACCGCGAGCCGCGATTTGCTGAGCGCTGCTGCGAAGTGCCGCTGCAAGTGTTTCGCCGTTTGCCAAATCGATCGCTTCCAACGTTGTCAACTCGCTTGGCCGCGACGTCACGATCTGATCTCGGTTCGGCCGGCCCAGCGACCGCATCAGAAAATCACTCTTCAGCAGCGACGCGCGGACCATCGCATCGACCCCTGACATGGCCAACTGCAAACCGTTTTTCACTTGGCCGTCGATCGCCGCGTAGTGGCCGGGACGGCCCAACCCTGTGGCCGGCTTCCACGGTCCGGGCGTTCTGCCCAACCGACCCTCGCGACCACCGATCGGGCCGGCTGAACTGACTTGCCAGGTGTCGTCCGACTTGATCACCAACGACTTCCCATCAACCAGAACCAGGTGCGCCTCGAAATACAGGCCGGCCGGATTGGGCTTGTCAGTGAAGTTACGAGCGACGATGACAATTTCGTTGGCCCCTTTCTTCAACAGCCGTTGCATCGGCACGATCTGGACCCGCGTCCAATCCTTGCCGCTAACAACTTCACGGCGTCCGATATACATCTCAAACCCGTTGTCGGCGGTCACCGCAGCGGCGCCCGATTTCACCACTTCGGGCAATTCCAACTGCTTGCGAAACACCAACTGCTCCTGGCCCGGCGGCATCTTTCCCTCGGCTGCCGAATCGCCCCAGATCCAATCGCCTTGCAATTCGATCGGATGGCTCGAATCGTCGCCCAATTCTCCGTTCGGCTTGCCACGAATGACCGGAGCGTCAAACTTCAGTGGCGCCGCGCCGGTCAGCTGCCAAACCGAGTCCACGAATTGCTCGGCCGTCATCCGTTTGGCTTTCGGTCCTCGGTAGACGTAGTCCGAAGATCCGCCGGGATCGCCGGAAGAGAAATCGCTTCGCTGGCGATAAGCATCGGAAGTCGCGATCAGACGAATCACTTCCTTCAAGTCATAGTCTTTTTCCACCAGGTAATTCGCCAGGTAATCCAGCAGGTCCTCATTCCACGGCCGCGTATGCATGGCGTCCAGCGGATGCACGATGCCGCGTCCCATCAGTTGTGCCCACAACCGATTGACGATCGTTCTGGCCCAACGGCCGTTGTTTCGGTCGGTCATCAAAGCGGCAAGTTGCTTCAAACGCTCGTCGCGCGGTGCCGAAGGATCGATTTGGCCCAGTTCCGGAAACAGCCACGCCGCCGCGGCCACCGCGCCAGTCGGCTTGTCACAGCGATGCACCATCAGCGGCTCGGATGCGTACACCGCAGCCAGCGAGTAGGCGTCGCCGAGCTTCCAGCGGTCGATGAAACTGTCGTGGCAGGAAGCGCATTTCAAATTGATGCCCAAAAATGATTGGGCCACGCTTTGGGCAAACTGAATCTCAATCGTCTGGCCCGCACTGACCGTTCCTCGCCATTTGATTCCGTCGATAAAACCGCGGCTTTCGTTGCTGGGCGGCGCGACCAGTTCGCGAGTGAATTGGTCGAACGGCTTGTTGTCCATCAGCGACTTGTAAAGCCAACTGCTGATTTGTTTGCGACCGCCGGTGATGAACCCGGTGCCGTCGTAATCGTTCCTCAACAGGTCGTTCCAAAAAGTCAGCCAATGTTCCGTATATGCAAGATCATTGGCCAGCAAACGATCGACCAGTTTGCTGTGCTTGTCGGGATCGCGACTTTCAGTGAACTCAACTGCCCGATCGGCCGCCGGCAACAATCCGACCAGGTCCAACGAAGCGCGACGAAGGAAGGTCACGTCGTCGGCCGGTTCGGTCGGTGCCAAACCTTGAGTCTCCAAATAGGCAGCCAAAATACGATCGATCGGATGGCCACCTTCGTCACCCGGCAATGTCACTTGGCGAGGCCGCAGCGGCGGCCGATAGGTGTTTTCGGCGAAACTGAATCCTTCTGTCCAAGGCATGCCCGAATCGACCCAACTGGCTAGCACTTCCCGCTGCTTCGGCGGAACGCGCGGATGCTCCTTCGGCGGCATCTGCAAGTCGGGATCTTCAGAGCTCATCAGCTCCAGAAAATAAGACTCTCCCGAATCACCGACCACCGCCGCGTCGCTCTCCAAAAACGCCGCCCGCGAGTTGATGGAAAACCCACCCTTGGCCTCGGACCCGCCATGACACTTGACGCAATGCTGTTTCAAGATGGGGATGATGTCGTGAGCGAAGTCGGTCGCGCCGGCTGGCAACGAAAACGCGGCTCCGCAAAGAGCCAAGAAGACAAACGAAGTGCGAAGCATGCGAAAGTGAGGTTACTAGTCTGAATTTAAAACTCAACAAAGACGACTGCCGCGCCCAAGGCGCCGCCAATCACAAGCCCAAGGATGTTGGCCACAATCATGCCGCCCAGCCCCGATCGAGTTGTGCCGTAATACGCTTTGACCTCGTCGCTGTGCATGAACGCCCAAAAACTCAAACCGACCACAATCCCCACCACGGCGCCACCGATCCGAGCACCACCTTCTTCGTCCTGGAACGATCCGATCGCGCCGAAGACGCGATCGGCAAACCCGTACGCGTAGCTGAACAACATGATGTACCAGCAAAACGATTTGTTCAGGAAACAAGCGACAGCGGTCGCAGCCGACAAAGCTCCCATCGCCAGCGCCGCAGCGATGACGATGGCCAACATCGTGCCTTCGGCTTCGGGGATCTCTTCGCCCAAAGCAGGAATCATGCCGACCAGGCCGATCAGCAACAACGAAACGCCAAAGAATCCCAGCGCCCAAAGGATGTTCATGATCCCCAGGAAGATCAGCAATCCCGGCCGCGGACCCTTGGCATCCTCATCACCGGTCGTGCGAACATCCTCCGACGCGTACTGCTTCAGCATCGCGTCCGTTTTGGAGGCTCCACCGGCGCCCGGAGACGCGTAGGGGTTGGGGCTCGCTTGCCCTGGTCGCGGCACCGCCGAAACGGGCTGCAAATCGTTTTCAGTCAGCTCGTCGAACATATCGGGATCGAGTCCGGCTGCCGCCGCCGAGGGCGATTGCGGTCGCTGAGCCGCTGGTCGCTGCTGAGCGGGTCGCTGCTGCGGAGTTGCCGGTCGCTGCTGTGGCGCGGGTCGCTGAGGTGCAGCGGGCTTGGGGGCGGCAGCGGAACCGCCAGGTGCACGTAACTGTTTGCTGCACGATGGGCATTTGACGACCTTGCCGGCTGCCGAATCGGGAATGTTCAGCACCGTTGAACAGCCGGGACACTTGATTTTCATGACACAAACAGTCGCGGAAGGCCCAAATTTCGATCCATGGCACGGGGCAAAATTCCCCAGCAGCATCGTAATTGATCCGCCCCCCGTTGGCCCAGCCCCAACGATCATTCGCACCAATTTTCTTCACAAGCTTGGTGTCTTGGTGCCTTCGTGCGAGTTCTTTTCGGCGCGTTCGAGGAAGCTCACACGAAGGCACCAAGACACCAAGAAAAGAATGGTTGGATGGGAATTCGGATCATGAAGACGCCGCCCGTCGGTATCAAACAAAGAACCATAGCGAAAGTGTGCCGCCGGCACCGTCGGGCAAAACGTCGCTTCCCAAGATCGCTGCAAGCAGAATGGCCGCGTTCGTTGCCGCGTGAAGCAATATCACGGCCAGGAGGTCTTTGCGGTAGTAGAACCACAGATTCGTCAGCACCGCCCAGGGCAACATCACCCACCATTCCCACATCATGTGAGTCGCCAAGAAAACCACCACCACCACGATGAAGCTGCGCCATGAAAACCGGGCGATCGGGATGTCTCGGAAGTCTTCGTCGGTGTCGTAGCTATCGGCGTACCTGATCAGAAAGCTGCGCATGAACAGCTCTTCCATCACCGGCGTGACCACCGCGTAACCAAGCATCCGGAGCGACAGTACAAGCGGCACCCAGGCCGCGCCGGCAAGGTAAGGATCGAAAGCAACACCATCGGATTGCGGACGAAGCGACGGAATCAGCACGTAGGGAGCGATCCACATCACGGCCAGCAACACGCCCACCGCAACGTCGACGACATTCATCACGGACGGCCGAAATCGCAATTCGGGGTAGCTGCCGCGGAATCGAAAAAAGACCAACAATGCCAGTGGCACAACGACTCGCAGTACCAACAACGCCAACGCAAACCGCTCGGGAACTCGTCCGCTGATTTCCATCAGCAACAAGAACGCGAACATCGGAGCAACATACGCTAGCCAGGGGTGACCACTGCGGTCGTTCATGTGTTGCCGTGAATGATGGGGTGTACGATGTTCGTCGGGTCGCAGGAGTATAGCGGGCGACGGTGAACGGTCACACCATTACGAACAGCTCGAGCGACTACTCCACACAAATCACTTCCCGGATCGTATGGGCGTAGAGACGGCCATCGGCGTAGCTGAGGCTGGCTCGATTCCACGATTGGCCGACTGGCCCCAGGTCGTTGATCGCGACGATCGCTTGCTCGTCCAACTTTTCGCAATCCGCTCGCAATACGTAGACCGTTCCACTCATCGTCGGCAGGTACAAATGGTTGCCGACCACCGAGGGAATTTGCGACGCGTGATGTCCCCAACCGTTTCCCATCGATCGCTTGTCACCCATCACGACATGTCCGCGAGAATTCCTCATGTCGTTGGGCGCGTAGGCCCACTGCTGGATCGGTAACACTTGGGAAGGTTTTCGCAACGATTTCTTCGTTTGGGCGACCACATCGGCAGGCATTCCCGATGGATCCCACAACCATTGCCGCTTGCCACCTGTGACTCGTTGTTGCACGGGGAGTTGCAGGCATTCGACTTGGCCAGTGTCGACGTGGACCCGCCCGATCCAAGGTTGGGTGTAGCTGCGAAAGTAGTGGTAGTTGCCGGCCAGCACATTGGATTGCTGAATGATCGCCCTGGTCTTGTTCCCCAGTTGGACGGAACGCTTTTCGGTCGCCCACCGCCCGTTCTGGTGAAACCGAACATCGACGTCGGTGATGAAGGAAACGCGGCGCCGGATCTCGCCGCTGGCAGCGTCAATCCACAGATGATCGCCCGCATCAAAAACAAGCACCTGGTCGCCCGAAACATGAAAGGCCATCGTGCTCATGAACTTCGGCAATTCGACGGTCCATATCGTGCTGCCGTCGGTCGCGTCGACCATCGAAACACCCTCCGGCTTTTCTGGTGGCGAATGTCCGCCGCCTCGACCCACCACCATCACTCGTCGGCCGTCGCTGAGCGTCATCGGCAGGGGAACACAGCCCATGTTGACCCCACAGGTGCTGGTCCAAACGGGTTTTCCCGACTGGATATCCAACGCTTGCAGCTGAGTCCACTGCTTCAGCGGCGCGTTTTTGTGATCGTGGGAGAAGTGACCTTGTTCATCGGGCATGTAGGATTGCTTGATGAACACCACATTGCCGTCAATCAACACTGGCTGGCTGCGACCGACCGCCATCATTTCTTTTTGCCAAACAGGATTCCCGTCCAAGTCAAAACAGGCGATCGTTCCCGAAGCGTTGAAGAAACAAACGTTCCTTCCGTCGGTTACAGGCGGTGGTGACGACGAATCGGCGAAGCAACCCGACAATCGCAGAGGATATTCGCCGGGAATTTCACGCGTCCAAAGGGTTTCTCCGCTGTCCGCGTCACAGCACCAGGCCACGATGTCGCTTCCCAACGCCGAATCTTCCTGGACCGGTTTCATGGTGGTGAAGAATATCTTCTTTCCCCAAGTGACGACGGTGCTCTGCCCCGTTTCGGGCAGCACTTTTCGCCACCGAATGTGGAGATCATCGACGACGCTCCACTTCTTCGGAGCCGACTCGTTGCCAACGACAAAGTTGCCGCGCGGGCCGGCACCCTGGTTCCAATTCGATTTCAACGTGCGGGAGAAGAAGTCGACCACCAGCGTGTGCGCGGCGGGTGTCTTGAATTCCTTTCCGCCGTGGCCTGCTCCTTCGATCACGTGCAAACGCGACGGAACCCCCGCCTTGGTTAGCGCCGCGTGCAATCGCTGGCTTTGCGAAAGCGGAACACCAGGATCGTCGGCTCCGTGCATGATCAGAAAGGGCGGATCGTCGCCAGAAACCTGGTACAGCGCACTGGCATCGCGAGCCAGGCGGGGGACATCGCGTACGGTGTGCCCCAACAATTTGGCGCCGTTGGAATTGGCAACATCTTCCTCGCTGCGCCCGTCGCCAACATTGTTCGGCGGCATGGTCAACAAATCGGTCGGCCCAAACCAATCACAAACCGCCTGGACACGTGTGGATCGATTCGACACGCCGGGGTCGGCGCGGGTACCCAGTAGCGCCGCCAGATGGGCACCGGCCGATGTTCCCCACACCCCGATTCGGCGCGGGTCGATTCCGTGCTGCCGACCCGACGTACGAACCCAACGTACCGCCGCGTAGCAGTCATCGATCTGTGCCGGCCACCTCGCCACGTCGGTCAATCGGTAGTCGATGGCGGCGACAGCAAATCCATGCTCGATCAGCCAGGCCGCGTTCTTCTGGCCACTTTTTCGATCGCCGTTTTTCCAGCCGCCACCGTGAACGAAAATCACGCAAGGGACGTCGGATTCCAAGTTTTTGGGCAGATGCAAGTCGAGCTTTAGCTCGTGCCGGTCAACCGTTCGGTAAACAATTCCCTCGATCGTTCGACCGGCAGCCGGTTCCGCTCCGCCAGCGACGTTCGCAACGGCGAGGATGATGGACGACAAAAGCAGGAATCGCAGCACGGCGTCTTTTCCCTAAAAAGTGGAGTTGGTTGACTGTCGGCCAGTTCTCCGCTCCTGGCTACGAGGGTCTGCGATGCGATTTTGGAAAAATCGCCGACTGTCGGCCAGTTCTCCGAACTGGCTACGTGGATTAACGATGCGATTTTGGAAAAATCGCCGACGGTGTTTGCCCGCTGGTAAGCTGGAGAACCCTCAAAAATCATCATTTCTTTTCGGAATTCTGGGAACTTACCGTGATAGAGGGGTGGTCTAAAGTGCCTTTTCTATGCGGTAACTTACCGACCCCGCGATACTGTCCAAACGATCAGGCGGTACCGCTCGATTCATTGTAACGCGACGGGATTAGAGACAATGAAGGGCAAACGACGACTTCATCACGAGTCCTTGGAGTCGAGGCAATTGCTGGCGGCCAACTGTGTTCCTCTGCCGGCGGCGACCGAGGCCGAGGCAGTGCTTTCCACTTCCTCGGTGGCCGAGGGGGAGTCGTTGTCGATTCGCTCAGGCGGTTTTTCGGCTGCTGGGTTTGCCGAATACGCCCTGCCAAATTTCGGCCTTTTCAACCTGGGATACGGCCCCGACCTGGTTCAGGAACATGGAAACCGGCTATTCGTTGTTGATCAACATCCGTTCGATGGCGAAGGGGCATTGTTGGTCGTCTACGAGCGAACCAACGACGGCAGCCTGGAGGTGGCTCATGAGATCGAGGTTGACTCTCACGTCGACCGGATGATCGTTCACGGCGACCAGGTGGTGCTGATCAACTCGGCAAACAGGTGGCTCTATCTTCCGGCCATTGCGTCGGCCCTGCCCAATGGCTTGCCGGAAGATCATGGAGTGTTGGGAAAAGATCCTCCTCCGCCGCCGCTGAATCTTGCGGTGACAACCGCCACCATCGTTACTCTGGGCGAGCAGGTCGAGACGGCTCATCATGAGTTCGATGGAATCGTCCATCAGGTTCATCATGACGGTGACCGACTGGTGGTGCTGACGTCCAAGGCGGGCGATGACGTGGTGATCGCAATTTTTCCACCCCCCGAAATCCACGGCTTGCTGCAGACCTTCAAGATCACCAACGATGGGCTCGAGCAAACGGCATCGCTTGAAGTTCCGCTATTCGGAACCACCGCCGTTCACGGAGACACGTTGTTGATGGCGCGAGCCGTGCATAGCGATGCGAATACCGCCGGCGGCAATACCGTCACCAGTGAGGATGGTGCGATCCTGCCTTTCGATACTCGCGTGGTGGTGACGCAATACCATCTTGGTGAAGAGATCACCGAGGTGGTCGAGTTGTCGCCGGCCGATGGTTACATCTACCAATTGCATCTCTCCCAAGATGGCCAGACGGCGGTTGTGGTCAGCTCGGAGTTCCGACCCGACGGTCAACAGCGCAGCAATGTTTCGATCTTCGATCTTGGCGGAGATCAGATGCAGTTGTTCGAGAACCTGTCGGTGCCGGGAGTCGCGATCGCGACTTACGATGATTACGTTCTGCTGTCGGATTACCAGGGGCATTTGTTCGTCGTCGATACCAACACCAGTATCGACATCGCGGCGGAAAACCGCATTCGCATGATCGAAATCTCGGAAAGGCTACGCCTGCACCACGACGCGATCCGATTGAGCGGTGATCGTGTGGTGATCATGGCCCACCGTCCCGCACCGGTCGATGATGACCTTCCGCCTCCGGATGGCTCCGATATCGGGCCCGATGGTGTTCCGATCGATGCGGCCGGCTTGATTGCTCCCTGGCGTGAGAACGTCGAAACGATCTTGCTGACGATCTCGTTGGGCGAAGCCAGGATCGTTGCCGATTCGCACTTGGGCGAGGGCAACCGCCTGATCGGTCCCCATCGGTTCGTTGCGATTGATGCGCAAAACAACCGTTTCGGTTTCTTCATGACCGAGATCTCGGCGGCCGAAGATCGCGGCGAGCGATTCGTGTTTGGCCATCTGGCAGAAGATGGCGAGTTTGTTCGCGATGGTTCGATTCGAGTCGGCGACTGGCTGGAGATTGATGCGGATCCCGATCGTCTGATCGCTCGCGAATCGGATCGCTTGATCGAATATCGCTGGGACAATGTGGACGACCCGATCATCACGCCACTGGGCGAACCCGATCCGCCAATCGAAGCAGTCGATGATGAATACCGATTGTTTGATGACGGCGAAGATCATCTGTTGAATGTGTTGGCCAATGACGTGATCCACCGTCCCTTTGGCCGTGGCGCCGAGATCGTTGAACTGATCGGTGCTCCCGATGGTGCCGAGATCGTTGGCGGGCAGATGGTCCGAATCCCCGCGGGCGCGCTGGAGGGCAAGGAGGCGCTGCGTTTCGAGTACGTGATCAGCGATGGCGAGTCGACTTCGTCAGCGGTGGTCGAAATCACCGTCGATTCGATCAGTGATGAAGAGGTCGAAGCGCTGGTCCAACGAGTGCGCCAGCAGGCGGCCGAGGATTTTGGGGTGCCGGTGGAAGAGGTCAACATCACCTCGGTCGAACGGCTCTTTGATCAACCGCTGCCGATCGTTCTGCCCGACCGTCCAGATGCTCCGCTCGACCTTTCGCCCGGAATTCTGGTCACCTTGACCGTGCCCAACGCAACAGCGCTGTACGCGGCCAGCTTGGATGGACAAATCATCCAGGTATTCACTTCGACTCCCGATATCCTGGTCGAACTCCGACTGCAAGCCGTCAATGATGCCGGCGAAGAAATCGTTGAAGTGGCCGAGGGCCAGGAGTTTTGGATCGAGTTCGTCGGCGAAGATCTGCGCCGGTTCGGCAAGGGAGTGTACGCCGCTTTCTTTGACTTGATCGTCCCCACTGAACATCTCGTCCTGACTGGCGAGGTCGAGTATGGGGAAGGTTTCGTCAGCATCGAGCAGGGTTCCATCAGTGAGTCCGAGGTGGACGATGTAGGAGCGATCAGCAACCGTGTCGATCCGCCCAATGAAGAGGTGCAGCGGATCTTGCGGATTCGCGCCAAAGCAGTCGGAGCCGGCGAAGTGACGCTTCGTCCCGATGACGCCGACGAGCGAGGTACGGAGACGCTGCTGCGAGGTCGTCAGACGGAAGTGCCCGACAACCAGGTACGCATGGCGCCACTGACGCTGCGGATCGTCGATCCGGCGCAGACCAACCCGCTGGATGCCGATGGCAACGGAGTCCTTTCCGCTGCCGACGCGCTGGTGGTGATCAACTTCCTGCATCGCTACGGATCGGTGGCGCTGGAGGAACTTGCCGATCGCGTGGCCGGGGCGGGAATTGCAGGGGAAGTGGCCACCGACCAGGAAATGGAATCGATGCGTCGTCTGGATACCAATCGCAACGGCGAGATCACGGCGCTCGATGCGTTGGTGGTGATCAACCGGTTGACGAGCGACACCCTGGTTGCCGACTTGGAAGAACCGTCAGAGGACGAAACGGTCGCCAAGGTGGTCGAGCAACCGCCTAGCCAGCTTTTCTAAGCGAGGCTTGGAGTACTCTGAACAGTCGGCGATTTCTCCGAAATCGCATCGGGAATACACGCGCAACCAGGAGCGGAGAACTGGCCGACGGTCGCATCAATAGACGTACTGCAGACCGAAGTGGATTCCCTGGACATAGAACGTTTTGTAACGCAGCGTCGCGGAAGGTCGCTGCTGTCCGGTGGGTGGATCGGTAAGGTTCGACGCCAACGTCTGATCGATCGTACCGGAGACCTGCAACGCGTCGGTCATCGCGATGATGTGATAGCCAACGGTGACGTCAAAACAGGGATATCGCTGCCAGCCCAGTGAAAGGTCCAATTCGGGCACCCAGCCGAACGTATGATCGGTGAAGGTACCGGAATTGGTGCCACGGACCAGCAATCCATTGGCATCGACCGCATTAGCGCCGTCGATACTGGTCAGCGTCGATCCGCTTCTGCGAGCACGTCGCTGCAACGATCCGAATCCAATTTTCAGCAGGCTGTTGAACGACCAACACCCCTCGCGATAGCGGCTGGCCATACCGAATTGGCCGCCGTGGAATTCGCTTTCGGCATCGAACACGTCGGTCACGGAAATCACCGAACCGATCGGTGCAAAGTCGTCATTTTCCGAAGTCGACGTATTGGAGATCCCCAGGTCTTCGCTCAAACGCATGAACTGGTATCCGTACAACAGATCGATCGTGGCGCCATATCTGCCGTACCAGAACTGTCGTACCTGAAAATCGGCACCGTAAACTTCGCTGCTTGCGTTGACTGAAATCGATCCCGACACGCGATTGGGAAAAGCGACCAGTTGGGTATCTTGCGCGGCGGCCTGATTGTCGCTCACGTTCAAGAAAGGCCGAGCGATGACGGGTACGCTGTTTTGATTGGCGTTGAAACCAAAGGTCTCTTCGCCCGCAAACCAGCCTCGTAAAACAAGACTTCGGCATTGCTGCGAATCGATCCAGGTTCCCAGCGTGAATCGTCCACCGGCGGTGACGTCTTTCAGCACCGATCCGCCGCCACCCACCAGCAGGACCGTCCCAGCTTGTCCCAATTCGCCCGCCGTGTCGGGATCGACATCGGGTCCGGTGGTGACCAGCGGCGGCAAGTGATCTCCCTTGCGAAACATCAACAACAGTTCCACGGCGCCAAACCATTGATCGCGGTTCAAACAGAGCGAACCGTTGCACCAACGCCGCCAACATGACGACTGGCAGCAACCGATGGAATCACAACCCATCGTATCGCAGCCCATGAAATCACACGAATTGCAATCGGGACAACCATCGCAGGTTCCGTCATGTAGCGCGATCGGTTGTTCCGTCCATGCCGTGTCATCCTCACTCCACACCTCGCTACTGGGAAGAACGCGCTGACTGCTGGCGATGCGAGGTTGGTTCGGTCGAACCAGTTGAACCTCTTCGTGAGAAACCCGTTGCAACTTCGGTTGGGCGTCCACGATCTTTGGGCGGACGGCTTCTCGGCGTCCCGTGTCGCTTGACGCGTAAGTCAACGGCACTTCGACGAGCTCTCGCCGCGGCTTGGTCAACCTAGAATCCTGCTGGTCGTCACGTTGACTCGGCGTCCTTTTGTTGGGCTGACGGCTTCGCAGCAAATCGGCCAACTGCGGCGGCGGCCCCAGTTGGACGTCGTCACTGTCGTTGGGCTGCTGCCGCATGACATTGGTCTGCTCCGGCACAACCTCGGGCTGCTGCCGCATGACGTTACCGATGACGGGAGAACGATAGACCCCGCGGTCCGGTTTTTTGGTTCTTACCTGAGCAGAAGCCGATGAGGGGAGCAAAGCTATCGCTAGCAATGCAACCAGGAGCAAAATCTTGACGAAGTGGATACGCGGCGCGTGCATCGTTTCGGTCCGGCAGTCGTTAAGAGAGGATCGATTGCTAGGAGCGCTATGAAAGCCTGATCCATCTTTCGGCCTTTCCGATCGTAACGGTTGAGCAAATTTGGAAAGCTTTGACGGTTAAGCCGGATTTACGGCCGGTGCGCTCGCGAAAAGCTCACACCAAGGCACGAAGGCACAAAGAAGAGAAAAAAGAAGAAGGAAGCAAAGACCAAAGCGGTCAATCGGAATGCCGTAGCTTGCCTTCCGGGGAGACCTGCCAGATTTGGCGGCTGGCCAGTTCGACTGCGGTCAGCCAGCCGCCCCCGTAGCAATAGGTGTCGATGCACATCAAATGTCCGATATCCAGGACCTCGCCATCGCGATTGGCGGTGTGACCGACAATGGCGGTCTTGCCGCTTTGATGAGGGGCGGGCAAACCTTCGGTCAGCGAATACCAACGAAGCATGTCCGACGACTGATGCTCCAGCGGCGTTTCGGGATCGTAGGCGGCGTGGGTGAAGAAGTAGTCGCCAAACACGAAATAATCACCCAGAGAATCGAAAAACTGATCGTGTTCGGGAGGCAGGAAATCGAGGTCCCCGTCAAACCCGTAGCTGTCCAGCGTCTCCACACCGCCGTATCGAAGCCAGCTGTGGTGTGGTTCGCCGTGCCGGATGACCTCCAGCATCATCTCCTCGTGGTTGCCCAATAGCCCCACCATACGGGTCCGTTTTCCCAAGTCGATCAACAAATCGACGACACCCTTGGAATCTGGCCCGCGATCGACGTAGTCGCCCAGAGTGACCACGATATCGTCCTTTCCGGGCGCAATGGCCTGCAAAAGACTGTCGAGGGCGACTCGACAGCCGTGGATGTCACCAATTGCGATTAGCCTCTCGCTCACGCTTCCATGTACGTTGAAGGAAAACCAGGAGTCTGCAAGAGCCAGCAGCTTGACCGGACAGCCCCCCCTTAAGGGGAGTCGGCTCGTCCGATTCACCACCGTGGGGCGACGTATTCCTAGATCGGCGAGCCCATCGGAGGACGAATTCGCCGACTTGGGGACAAGTCGGCCTACGGTGGAGGGTACAAGTCGTTATGGCTCACGTTCTATAGGAGCGGGAATCGATCCTATTGAACAGCCCTTTCACGTTGCAAGTTTGCGTCGGTTGGGTGAAACTGTCTATATGGGTCTTTTGCACGTCAGGTGGCCAAGATTGGTCCACTTGGGTGGTGATTCACTCTTTATGGAATGTCACTGGATGTCCACTCTTATCTCATCTTCTCCCACGGACCAAACACCTACCGCCGCAGTGGTCGGCGACCAGGAGCTAGCGGACGCCAGTGCCGAAGTCGATGCCTGGAGCGAGGAAGAGCTGGAAGAGGAATCGCTGCTGGAGAACAACGAGACAACGGCGATGATCGGCAGCATGCTGGTGCACTTGATCGTCATCCTGGCGCTGGCGCTGGTACCGCTGCGATCTCGAGTGGACGAAGAAGCAGTGGTGCTCGTTTCACCTCCTCCTGAATATTTGCAGGAGAAGGTCGAATCGATCGAAGAGGTCACCTACAGCGAATTGCCGCAATTGCAGGTCGGCGCCAACAGCATGGCCGACACCGAAATGGCGGAAGCGTCCGCTCAGACGTTCATGGAGGTTCCGGAGATTCCCAACCCGCTGGAATTGGAACCGACTGACTTGGGCCAAATCATGGTCAACAAGGTTTTTCAGCAGGCTGTCGCGCCGCTGGACAGGTTGACTCAACAAAAGGGCAAGGTCGGACAGGGGACACAGGGAGCAGCTGGCGCGGTCGATCGGATCACTTTCGAGATTTTGCAAGCAATGGAAGAGCGGCCGACGTTGGTGGTTTGGCTCTTTGACCAAAGTGGTTCGCTGCATCGACAACGGCAGGAAATTCGCGATCGCTTTGATCGCATTTACGAAGAACTGGGCATCGCCAAAAGGAGCGGAGCGGAGGTCTTTCGGCGTCACAAGAACGATGTGCCTTTGCTGACGTCGGTGATCGGATTCGGCAGCAACGTCACGCTATATACCGAAGAACCGACCGATGACCTGGCGGAAATCAAGTCGGTGGTGGACAGCATTCAAGTCGACACCTCTGGCCAAGAAAAAGTCTTCACGGCGATTTCATCCGCCACCGAACAATACAAATCCTTGCGTCGCAGCCGCGGCAGCAGTGGTCCGCAGCGAAACGTCCTTTTTGTCGTGGTGACCGACGAAAAGGGGGACGACGCTCACATGCTGGAAAAGTCCATTGAAGGTTGTCGCAAGTGGGGAATTCCGACCTACGTGATTGGCGTTCCGGCACCCTTTGGCCGTCAGCACACGTTGGTCAAATATGTGGACCCTGATCCCAAATACGACCAATCGCCTCGTTGGGCCCAGGTCGATCAAGGCCCTGAAACGTTTTTGCCCGAGCGGGTGTACGTTGGGTTTACCGGCAATTTTGAACAGGAGCCGGTGATCGACAGCGGATTTGGTCCCTACGCATTGACGCGTTTGTGTTACGAGACAGGCGGGATTTACTTCACGGTGCATCCCAACCGAAACGTCGCCCGCCGCGTCAACAAGCGCGAGGTGGATGCCTACGCGTCGGACCTGCAGTATTTCTTCGATCCGGTAGCCATGGCTCCCTATCGTCCCGACTATCTGTCGCAGGAGGATTACGTTCAGAAGGTCAAAGCGAGCCCGCTTCGGCAATCGTTGGTGGCGGCAGCCCAGATGCGACCGGCCACCGGTATTTCTCGACCGCAAACGCGTTTTGTCAAACGCGAAGATGCTCAGCTGGCCGGCGATCTGACTCGCGCCCAACAGGAAGCGGCAAAATTGGAACCGACGTTGGTGCGGATGGCCCAGGCACTCGATCCCGGCATGAAGGTGCGAGACCAAGAATCAAACTTGCGGTGGAAAGCTGGCTTTGACTTGGCCATGGGACGCGTGCTGGCCCAGAAAGTTCGCACGGAAACGTACAACGCCATGCTTGCCAAAGCCAAACGTGGCATGCCGTTCCAAGACAAGAATAACAACACCTGGGTGCTTCAGCCAAGCGACGATGTCTCCGTTGGCAGTAAATGGCAGCGCGAAGCAGATCAGGCTCGCCAGTTGCTCCAATCCGTTGCCCAGGACCACAAAGGCACTCCCTGGGCATTGCTAGCAAGCTACGAATTGAAGGTGCCGATCGGCTGGGAATGGAAAGAGGAGTTCACCGATCTTTCGCCACCGCGAAACCGGCCGAACAACAATAACAACAACCCGCCGCGTCCGCCTCAGAACGACAAGAAACGGATGCTGAAAAAAGCTCCCTCGCGACCCGTGCCGAAGCTGTAGTCGGCGATTTTTCCAAAATCGCATCGCTGTCTTCCGCGAAGCCAGGAGCGGAGAACTGGCCGACTTTCTAAAAAACTTCTGACCTCTCTTTCACGTCTCCGGTCAGATTTGCTAATCGGGGCACTGAGTATCCAATTCGTGCCCCTTTGCTCTCGGAAGTCAGGGATGTTTTCGGTCATGTTTCAACGCTGCCTGCTAAGTATCTGTTTGTTGGCCGTCACCAGTGGTGTGGCGACGGCAGACGTGCCCAGCCTGCTTCGCATCTTCGGACGCACTCCCAACGCGCAGCCGATTTCAACCGACTCCTACGCCTTGAGCGAAGAAGATGGTCCGTGGCTGATTTTGGCGGCCACTTTCGCGGGACAGAACTCCAAGCAGCGCGCCGAGCGGCTTGCCGAAGAGCTTCGCCGCCAGTTGCGACTGCCAGCCTATACCTACAACGAAAAATTTGATTTCACCGGCAAGCTCAACTCGGCCAATCGCAGTGCTCCACGAATGCGTTACGCCAACCAGTATCAGTACGAGGCCTACGCGGTGCTGGTGGGAGAATACGATTCGGTGGAACACAAGAACTTGGAAAAAGACCTGGAGGCAGTTCGTTCGGCCAATCCCGCTGTTTTTCAAGACCCCGACGAGGTTGCCGCCGAAACCGATGCCAGCACGCCGGTGACGATTGTCAACGCCATCAAAAGCAAACTGATTCGCTCGCGAAAAAACAAAAAGAACGGCCCGATGGCCACCGCGTTCGTCACTCGCAACCCGTTGCTGCCGGAAGAGTACTTTGACGCTCCGCAGGTCGATTCCTTTGTCCATCAACTGAACAAAGACAAGAATTTCAGTTTGCTGGAGTGCAAGGGCAAGTACACCGTGGTCGTACGCACCTTTGAGGGTTTGGAGACAGTCGTCGATGGACGAAACGACAAAAAATTCCTTCCCAGCATGCGACGCCTGGATAAGTTTGCCGCCGACGCGGCCAAAATGACCGCCCAACTTCGCGCCGACGGCGAAGAGGCGTACCAATTCCACGACCGCTTCAAATCGTTGGTCACTGTTGGTAGCTTTGATGAATTGGGGCGCGAATTGCCCGATGGTCGATTCGAGTACTCGCCAGAGATCCGGCGGGTGATGAAGAGGTACAGCGCTTTCAACGCCCAAGTGGCTCGATCCGTTCCCGGACGGCAGGGGGTCGCCGCCAACCATGCGGCGCTGATCCCGTTCGATGTCAAACCGGCACCGATCGCTGTTCCCAAACCGACCAAACGCAGCCTTTACACTTCGGCTTTCGGCAGACGATAACAATGTTTGATTTGGTACTCGGCACAAACAACGCAAAGAAATTGATCGAACTGCGGCTGTTGTTACCCGATGACAAAATCAAACTTTCTAGCCTGTCCGAACTCCCCGGCGCCATCGAAGTCGAAGAGAGCGGCGATACCTTCGCCGCCAATGCGGCGCTAAAAGCGACGGAGCAAGCGAAACACCTCGGTCGCTGGGTGTTGGCCGAAGACAGCGGGCTGACGGTCGACGCCTTGGGCGGAAAACCGGGAGTCTTTTCGGCCAGGTACGCGGGACGCCACGGTGACGACGCCGCCAACAACGAAAAACTGCTGGCTGAATTGGCGGGGGTGCCCGACGAACGGCGCAGAGCCTTTTTCAATTGCTACCTTTGCCTGTCCGATCCCGACGGCAATATTCATCTGGAAGAACACGCCAGGTGCGGCGGCCGAATCGCTACCGAGGAATCTGGGGCGGCCGGTTTTGGTTACGACCCGTTGTTTGTGATCCGCGAGTACCACAAGACCTTCGGTGAACTTGACTTGACGGTCAAACGAGCGATCAGCCATCGCTCGCGAGCACTACGAAAGTTTGTACCGCGGCTTTTGCGGTTGATCGAACAGGTGCCGGAATCCGTTTCGAGTTGAACCTACGCTGCCTCGTCGTAGTAACCGGGATCGTCTTTTCCGTCGCCGTCGAAGTCTCCTACGACGGGCTGGCTGTTTTCACTTGGTCGCGGCACTTGGATGTGAAGGTCATTGGCGGTGATGCGGCGGTCGCCGTCGGTGTCGATGATCCACACGTCGCCGCGCACCACGGCGATTTCGTCGATCTCGTCTCCGTCAAAGTCACCCACAATCGGTTCGTCGCCCGGCTGGCCAAAAATGGCGGCCGGATCGCGTGAGGTCCAGCGGCCGTCACCATCGGCGTCCAACAACCATTGGCCTTCGCGGAAAATCGCGATCTGATCGATACCGTCGCCATTCCAGTCACCGGCCAATGGAGTGTCGACCTGCTCGCCATATTGGAAAACGTGGTCGACCGCATCGGCGCGAAGCGAACCGGCATCACCTCGCCGCAACAACCGCAAGTTTTCGTCTTCGCCAGCCTGCTGGGCAGCGGCCACCGCCATCCGCCGCATGTCGACGCCTCGGCGGCGAAGGTTGTCTGGATCGGGCAACCCCGGATCACGTCGAATCCGTTGCGGATCGCGCCGCCACTTGCGTCCGAAAATGCCGATGTCGTCCTTGCCGTCACCATCCCAATCGCCGACCACCGGCCGATCGAGTGCCGTGCCCAAACCAATCCAAAGATCGCCGGCGTCCCAGCGACCGTTGCCATTGAGATCCACATACCATCGGCCTTCGACAAAAATTGCCGCTTCGTCCAATCCGTCGCCGTCGAAGTCACCCGCCAATGCGATCGCGTTTTCTTCGCCCAATGACATCGATGAAGATTTTTCGATCAGACCATCCTGGCCAACAATCGTCCAATGTCCCGCCGCGTGTTGGTTTTCGTCCCAATCGGTTTGCGATTTGCGAGCACTGACGCTGCGGTGGATGCCACCCAGATCGTCGGTACCACGCGGAAACCCAGCGTTGATCACGCTCAAGTGCCACGACACTGCCCACTCATCACTGATATGCAGAATCTGTTTTTGCGGCGGCGACGCAGCAAAGGTTGTCAGTCGGATCAAGTTCAACGACTTTTCGATCGTCGGCGATTCCAAAAACGCATTCCGGGTGAAAGAAGCCTGGGGAGTTCGCGGTGGGATCCATTGGATCAGCGGCTGCTCCGCCGGCTCGGCCAAATCGACAGGCTCTGGTTCGACGATGACCAGCTCACTGAAATTGTTCTGCTCACTCGATTCGCCGCCGGCCAGCGCGACGTTCAAAATCGCGTCGCTTCGCGGGTCGGTTGCGTCGCGAAGTGACAACGTTTCAATGGTGGCCCGATCGGCATCATCGATTTCATCGGCTGCATTGACCGCCAATCCACCGGCGGTCCCTGGTGTATCCAGGCCGTCGATGTATCCATCGGGCTGAACCTGGTAGACGTGGTAGATTCCCGGCGGCAATCCCCAAAACTCGTAGTAGCCGTTGGAATCGGTAACCGTATGGATGGGACCGTCGGGATAGACGCCAGGCATCGCGATCCCGCCATCCAACCTCGCGCCGCGGGAATCTCGTAGCTCGATCGTCACACCCGCGATCCGGTGATCTCCCTGGTCCAATCGACCGTCCGAGTACTCTCGCAGGTCACGAGGATCGGGTGGACTGTCTCGCTCGATCGCCTCACCGTCCTGAAAGACAAATCCCGAAAGGGCGGCTGGCGGCACTTCCGGAAAGTTGTAGTCAACCGCGTCGCTTCCCGGTGTCAGCTCAATGCCAGTCAACAGGTCATCACCGCCGACGTTTCCTCCGGCACTGCCTACCAGTTGTCCGCCGTGAAAGAGATCCGTCGGTTGCACTTCGCGAACCCAGTAGATTCCCGGTTCGAGTGAACGGAAGTGATACTTGCCATCGGCGTCGGTCGTGGTCGTGTCGATGACGCTGCCCGTGCCATCCATCAGTTCGATGATCACACCCGCGACGGGAACGTCGCCGGGATCGAATTGTTGGTTCGGTTGTGATTCGTGCCAAACACTGCCGCTGAGCGATGCGGCGGCGAGTTCACAGAAATCGTAGCCCGTCAACCGCTGGCCCCAGCCAACCGGAATCGCCGACACAACGTCGGCCTGCGTATCGTCTCCGCCACCCGATCCGGCATGTTGGCCGCCATGAAACCATCCCGATGGCTGAATCTCTCGCACCGTATATTCGCCGGCCGACAGATCTGCGAAACGGTACGCACCCGACGGGTCGGTCGTCGTGCTGCCGACAAGGCTGCCGGAATCGTCATACAGTTGAACCGTCACACCTTCGATACCGGTTTCGCCTGGATCTAAGAAACAATCTCCGTCATCATCGCCAAAAACACTGCCGACGATTTCAGATAGCGGACGTTCACAAAAGTCGTAATCAAAGGCGACTTCACCAGAAGCCAAGGTGATGCTGGTCACTCGGCTAGGAGTTTCGGCATTGCCGCCCAAGTTTCCAGGCACGGCGCCACCTTCGGAAACGCCGTTAGGCTGCTCCTGCACGATGGTGTAGGTCCCCGGAACGATGTTGGCAAACTGGTATTCTCCCTGATCGTTTGTCGTCGTCCGAGCCACTTCGGAGTTCGCTTCGTCAAGCAATCGAATCGCCACGCCGCCGAGAGTTTGTTCGCCGGCGTCCAGTGTGCAATCGTCATCCAGGTCAACGTGAACTCGTCCAGAAAGAACGGCGGGTAAGATTTCGCCAAAGTTGTACTCGACTGCATCGTCACCTTGTCGCAGTTGGATCGACGTGATCGTGTCGTTGCCGTCGATCCGACCAACGCTTTGACCGCGAATCTGGCCGACCGTATCGATGCCGTCCAAGAAACCGGCGGGCTGGCTTTCGACGATCGAGTATTCGCCCGGCAGCAGTCCCATGAATTGGTAACGTCCGGCTGCGTCGGTCGTTGCCGAAGCGACTTGCGAGCCGGCGGCATTGATCAAACGAACTTCCGCGCCGGCGATCCCTTCTTCGTTTTGATCGCGCGATCCGTCGTTGGATCGGTCGTGAAAAACAAACCCAGCAACGGATGCGGGTGATTCTTCGCAGAAGTTGTAGCCAACGCCATCGCCCGATGTTAGCGAAATGTCTTCGATCAAACCGTCGATCGTGACCGTCCCCACCTCGACTCCGTCAATTCGACCGGAGTGAGCCGCCCCGTCTACTAATCCGTTGGGCGTGAATTGAAGGATGCGATACACGCCAACGGGAAGATTCTCGATCTTGTAGCTGCCGTCGGTAGCCGTTCTCGTCCGGGCAACCGTTTGGCCCGCCTCGTTCTGTATCGCCAGCTGAACGTCGGCAAGCGGCACGTTTCCTGTCGTATCGTGGACTTCGGTGCAGTCTTCACCTGGAGAAGCAAGATAGACGTACCCGGACAGCGACCCTAGTGGTCGTTCGCCAAAGTTGTATTCGATACCAACGCTGGCTCCTTGCAGAACGATCTGGCTGATTCGATCGCCCGGTTGATCGGCAACTCCCACCACTTGCCCGTCCACTGTGCCAGGCGAATCCTTCCCATCGGCCAAATCGGCCGGCTGAACCACTTCAATCACCTCGTACTGGCCCGGCGCAAGACCGGTAAAGGTGTACGATCCGTCCTCAGTGGTGCGGACGCTAAGCACCGATTGAGGCGAAATGGTGTTGATCGGCACCAGTTGGATCTGCACTCCGGCGATTCCCAGCTCGCCTGCATCACGCACCCCGTCGTCGTTGGTATCGCGAAAAACGAAACCGGAAATCGACGCAAGTTGGGCCTCGGCAAAATCGAAATTCAACGCCGACGAATCTCCCAAAGGAACGTCGATATCGGCAATCGCGTTGACCGATTCGACATTGCCGACCGGCACGCCATCGATGTCTCCGGAAACCGCTCCCACGCTCAGCAGCCCGGCCGGTTGAGATTGTGTGACGCGATATTGCCCCGGTGGAATCCCCAGCGACTTGGAAAACAGATAGCGGCCGCCTTCATCGGTGACACTCCGCAGTCCGGTATCGATGTAGCGGTCTGCGAAGGGATCGAACTTCCATAACATCATTTCGACGTCTTGCAACAGCGGTTCTTGCGATTGCCGATCGAGGTCCAGGTTGTTATCGAGCCAAACGTGGCCGCCGATTTCAATCGGTTTGGGCTGTTGCAGTGCGGTTGCGACCGCTGCAGCCGAACGGTCCGGCCGGCTCGATGGACCGTCTCCCTCATCTGCCGGAAGGTCCAGCCCCAGCGCGCCGGCAGGGTCTCCGTAATCGTTCAAAAAGACCGCGTCGGCGTCTGTCGATTCATAGTGCGGAGCTTCGAAAGTGGCTTCCAGAATCGAGTCCTGAAACTCCTGACCGGAAGTGATCACGTCCAGTCGATCGTTGAAGATGGCAATGTCGATCGCATTGCGAAGCACTTCATCGACATCGATCGTAAACTCCAGACGATCGCCGGCCCGAAAATTGGAAAGCCGCAGCACCAGTTCCTGCCCGCCATCGGCAACCTCAGCAACCGCGTCAATCTCTCTGCCATCACTGGTACTGACGCGAATGACTTCAAACCCATGAGCACCCTGTTTTCCCCGACCGCCTTGTGCCGTGTCGTAGATCGGATCGCCTACCGTGATGCCGTCGCCATCCTTGTCGGTGCGAAGTCGCAACTCGGCTAATTCGGTATCGGGTGCACCACCGGTGAAGGACAAAATGAACCGATCGCCGCGAGAATCGCTGCCGACATCTTGGTCGCTTTCCAGGTAATCGGTTTCCAGATAGACGACGCCAACGTGAATCGGATCGGCCGCCAGCAGCCGCCTCAGTTCCAGGCGTTCTGGGCTGGGCGATCGTCGCCGCACCGCTTCCGATCGCGTGGCCCGGTGATTGGCTCGATTCCGTTTTGGTTTCCAAATCACGCCTGGCACCTCCGTGTGCCGATTTCATTTCCAAAGTACTTTGACTGCTGATTCTTGCTTCCTGCACACCGCTGCTATCGATCGATGCGAGGGTCGCCTTCCGCAATCCTCTGCGAGCGAAAATCAACAGCCCAGCGCCGCAGTGTCGCGTCGTATCCGCCAGAAAAGATCGTGTTGCCGGCGGCCGCCAGCGTCGCGACCGACCCCTGGTGGCCTTCTAAGTTGGTTTCCACTTGTCCGCTGTCGGTGTTGACGACGCGAATGATGTTGTCCGATCCGGCGACTGCGACGCGCTGGCTGTCCAGCACAGCGGCGGCAAACAGCTTTCCAGTGCTGACCTGAATGCTCTGACGCAACTGCTGACGCTCGGTGTCGAACAGGCTGACCTTGCCGTCTTCGCCCACGCAAACGGCGAGGTTCGAATCGCGGTGAAAGACGATTTTGTGGATCCGCCCGGCATGGATGGAATGTTCGCCAAGGAGCCGGCCGCTAATCGGATCAAACAGATGAAGGTCGCCCGAACGGCCCGCCACTGCCAGAACACGATCGTCGTCCCGAAAGGTCACCGCGCGAAGGTCTTTGCAATCACACTGAAAAACAGGACGTCGACTTCGCGACTTGCCAAGAACAAAAACATCGTTGTCAAAACCGACCGCCGCCAGTTGGGTGCCGCGGTTGGAAAAGCAAACACAAGCAAGTGCGGGTGTCCCCTTCATCCGCTGGGCTATTTGAAACGAAACATCGCGACCGTCCGAACCGTCGGTATTCTTACTCCAAATGATCAGTTGCCCGTCGTTACCGGCAGACACCAGTCGCCCGCCACTTGGATCGAAAGCCAACGTCCGAACCAAATCACGATGCGCCGCAAGCCTCTTGATCGTACGCAGCGAAGCGGTGTCCATGATTCGGATGGTGTGATCGTCACCGGCCACCGCCAGCAATTCACCCAATGGATCGATGGCCACCGCTGTGATGACGACACCGATGTCACTGCGAAGTCCGCCCAAACGAACCGTTTGACACGAAACGGGAATGCCGCCGGTCACCGCGCCACTGCTTGGTTTGGCAACCACCGGAGGACTCTGCGCAGGCGCAGGGACGTAGCTGGATACCACGGATACGGCCGCCAACAGCAACCGCCTCCGCGAGATTTCGATCGACATGGACGATTTTCCCCCCAACAAAACCGGCAAGCACGCCGTTACAACCGACGCGCATCGCCTCTCTTCGTCAAAGATCGGCAATCCTCCGAATCGTCATGACCCGTACGGGTTAACAATCGCGAATTGAGTGTTTCCCGTGTTTCATGAAGGAATGTCGCAGGGGGTTGCGGTATACCATGGGCGTCTTTAACGTCTGGGGGCCAGATGGGCACCACCGGCCAAATGAGTGGATCGCCTAGTACGCAGGATGGGCTTCCTTTGGGGGCAATCGGCCCAGCTGCGCGTGGCGACTTCGGAGAAGTCGCCGACTTGCCCCGGTTGAAGTGACCTTCTGTGTCACGGCTACCTGCAAATTTGCTGGCAATCAGCTCGAGCACTGATGCTGCTTCCGAGTTTCACTTCATGATTTTCCTACCGAGCTTAGTGATGACGCAACAACGACGTTCTTGGCTTCGACGCGTTTTTCGACGCAAACATGGCGTGATGCCGCGGCATCGGCGACACCGCAGGATGTTGTCCGAAACACTTGAACAAAGACAACTGTTGGCCGCGGGCGATCCCGTGCAGATCCTCGATGATGCCGATGCGGGCTTCTCGACGACCGGGACGTACAATCCCAACAGTGGCGGGTTCGGGTCGGGGCTCAAACAGTCCCATTCCGCCTGGGTTGCTTCGACCGCTTCTTGGACGTTTGATGTTTCGCCGGGAACTTACGAGGTGGCGGCGAGTTGGCCGGGACGATCGAATTCCGCCACCGATACTCCATTTTCGGTGTTCGATGGTTCGGGCGGCACGGCGCTGGGGGCCGGTTTTTTTGATCAGACGAAAGAACCGAATGATTTTGTCGATGCAAATGTCGGTTGGGAAAGTCTGGGTCCGTTCTCAGTGACCGGCAACACGATCGAAGTGCAGACCTCCAACGCCGTGACCGCTGGTTACGCGATCGCCGATGCGGTTCGGATTCAACGAGTTGCGCCGATCAGTGTATCGGAGACGCAGTTGGGCGCGGTGGCAAGCAGGAGTCACGTTGGCTTTGGCATCACCGGGGTGGGCCAGCTGGTCGACAAGACCTTTACATTGACGAATGATTCATCGGCAGCGATCACGCTCGACCCCCTTTCGCCGCCGCAAGGGTTTTCGATCGTCAACAATTTCACCGCCGGCCAGACTCTTGCCGCTGGCGGTTCGGTCAACTTCACGGTTCGGTTGGATGCGACCATCGCCTCGAAGTCGTACGGACCGCTGTCGATCGTGGTCGATGACGGCGCTGACAGCCTGTTTGAGTTCACGATTTCGGGCACGACGCTGCAACCGGGTAGCGCGGTGCAAGTCGTCGATGATGGGGATGCCGGATTCTTCTATTCGGGGACTTTCTATTCGATCGCCGGCGGCGGTTTGAATGGGTCGATGCAGCACTCGCATCCTTCTTGGCGCGATTCTTTGGCTCGCTGGGTGGTCGACGTGGAACCGGGGACCTATCAAGTGGCTGCCACTTGGCCATCGTCATCGGCGCGGGCAGTCGATACACCGTTTACGATTTACGATGGCGTGGGCGGTGTGGCGATCGCCACTTCGGCCGTGGATCAGTCGACCGCGCCGCGCGAGTTTGTCGAAGCAGGCACTGCTTGGGATTCGCTCGACGAAGTGACCGTTACCGGCAACACGCTGGTGATCGAACTGGCCAACGGCCAGGCGGCCGGGTACTCGGTTGCCGATGCGATTCGCGTTCAACGTTTGGCCGATGTGTCTGTTTCGGAAGCGACGCTGGGAAGTGTTTCGCAGGGAGAACACGTTGGGTTCGGAGTGACCGAAGTCGGATCGCCGATCGAAAAGACGTTTACGCTCAGCAACGATTCGACTGACGCGGTACTATTGAATCCGATCACGGTTCCGACCGGATTCACGGTGGTGAACAATTTTCAAGGTAGCCAGTCGCTCTCCGCGGGGCAGACGATTGACTTTACCGTTCGGCTTGATGCCGGCGCGGATACCAAGTCGTACGGCCGGTTGCAGATGGTGATCGAGGATGACGCTTCGGCGCTGTTCGATTTTGGGATCTCGGGCACCGTCACTTCTTCGGCCGTGCAGGAGGTGGGCAAGTTCGATGACGGTTTTGTCTCGGCGGGCAAGTTTCAAACGGTCAGCGTCGGCCATTTCGGCAGCGCGCTCAAGAGCCACGTTTCGTATGAAGGTTCCCGCGTCCATTGGGTCGTCGATGTTCAGCCGGGCCGGTACGAAGTGGCGGTCTCCTGGCCCGGCTTTTCCGGCAACGCTCCGGATGCTCCGTTCACTGTTTACGACGGCGTGGGCGGTACGGCCCTGGCGACGATGACGGTCGATCAAACGGGTGATGCGAACGATTTTGTTGACGGCATGACCGGCTGGGAGGTGTTGGGGGATTACACGATCACCGGCAACACGCTGGTGGTCGACGTGACCAACGCCATCGCTAGCGGTTTTGCGGTGGCCGACGCGGTTCGCATTCAGCGGCTGGCCGACGTGACCTTCGGCGAAGCTTTCGGCCAGCCGATCGGCAACGGAAAACACTTCGGGTTTGGCGCTGCGGATGTGGGAGGAACTATCAGCAAGACGTTCACGCTGACCAACGACGGCAGCGAATCGATCGAGCTTTCGCCGGTGAGTGTCCCGGCCGGTTTCACCGTCGCGTACAACTTTTCTGCCGGCCAGATGCTGGCCGCGGGCGAATCGATCAACTTCGTGGTTCAGTTTGACGGTAGTGTCGAGGCGAAGGCTTTCGGTGAACTGTCGATCGAGATCGACAATGGGGCGCCGAGCCTGTTTTGGAACACGATCAGCGGCACAGCGCTGCCGGCGCCCGGTGTGCTGCAATACCTGGACAATGACGAGACCGGATTTTTGCGAACCGGTTTGTTTTCCACCGGTTTGGGAGCCTACGGCAACGATCAGAATCAGGTGCACGCCAGCTGGCAAGGTTCGCGGGCGATTTGGGTGTTCGATGTTCAGCCGGGGACCTATCAAGTCGCGGCGACCTGGCTGCCGTTATCGATCTATGCTCCCGACACTCCTTTCACCGTTTATGACGGCGTGGGCGGAGCGGCGCTGGGAACGAAGACGATGGACCAGACCGTTGCCCCGGATGACTTTTCCGACGGCGGCGCCGATTGGGAAACGGTCTTGGGCAGCTTCGACATTACCAGCAACACGCTGATGGTCAATCTGACCAACGTCGTCACGACCGGTTATGCGGCGGCGGATGCAGTTCGAATCGAACGCGTTTTCGATTCGTCCGGTGTTCGCGATTCCGTTCGGACGATCGCCGAAGATGCCGAGGTCGCCCTGCGCAGCAGCGACTTTCACCTGTTCGAGTACCGAGAAGAAGACATTGTGGGAATCCGGGTCCATGGGATCGTAGGCGGTACGCTTCGATTCGACGGCCTGCCGGTTGCCGAACAAACGTTCCTTACGGCCAAGCAAATTTCCGACGGGCGAGTGACGTGGCAAAGCGATCCCGATCTGTACGGCGACCACGTCGCGGGTTTCAAGTTCGATTGGGTGGCTGCCGGCGTCACTCGTGCCTGGTCGCTACAGCATTCGATTCGCATCCTGCCGGTTGCCGATCAGCCAACCGCCAATCCGCCGCAGATCACGTTGGACGAAGACGAGCAGCATCGGTTTGCTTGGACCGATTTGGGAATTGCCGACGGCGACGTCGAACAACCCGATTCGATTCGTTTGAGTTCGCTGCCAACGTTAGGAACACTGCTGATCGACGGTGCGGCGGCGAGTGTGGGCGAGACGATCACGCGCAGCCAATTCGACGATCAGGCGGTTCGTTACGTTCCCGGATTGGATGAATCGGGCGTGGGAAGCGACAGTTTCGGGTTTGTGGTCTTGGATCCCGAAGGGGTCGATTCCGAAATCGCAACACTCGATCTGGTGGTGGTGTCCCTGACGGCAGAAGGGACCTGGCGACTGGATGTTCGTGATTCAAATAGCGGCTTGGTCACCAGTGCTGACGTCGGGCAGACGGTCACCGCGGAATTGGTCGGTACCAGCCACGGGTTCTTCACTGATTTTCGCGGTGGTTATGTCGACCTGACCTACGACGCGGCGGTACTGCAGCTACAAGGATCGATCCAATATCCAAGTCCCTTTACCAGTGGTGACGGTTTTGAATCGCTGCAACCGGGGCACATTGGCAATCTGGGCAGCTACAACGAAACGACATCGGGCCAGGGCAGTTCATCGGTGTTGGCGACCCTCACCTTCCTGGTGGTCAGCAGCGGTGATGCCGGTTTGCAAATTCGCCCCTCGACGAATTCCTCCTTGGACCCGTTCTTGACTCATGATGACGACGCTTTTTCAGCCGGCCAGGTGGACCATGCGCCGATCAGCTTTGTTGGAGTGGATCCCTCCTCGGGCAACCTTCCTTCTCCTTCCGGAGGTGGAAACACGACACCGTCGACGGTCCCGAAGGATCCTTACGAATTCGTTGAACGTTTGACGGGCAATCCACAGCGCGACACGACGCCGCGAAAGGCCACCGAACCGAATGCGGTCTTTCGCGATACGCCTGAACACAGCCGCGACCTCAACTCGCCGCCAAATTTTCGACCGACCGATGTGGCCTACTACCGAATCGATCAAGTGTTGGGATCAAGTAACCCCGACTCTGTCTCTTCACCGATCATCAAGGTGACGGACGCGTCGAATGACTTGTACACCCTGGGACCGCCGGTTTACTCCCTGGGGATCATCAATGCCGCAATTTTTGACGGATCGTTTTCGTTGGGTGACCCGACGAAGTTTCCGGCCGGTACACCTTTGGACACCACCGAGTGGTATTACCCGGTGACAAACAAAGGCGGTCCGCTCGATTTTGATATCTATCGAAACACTGACAACAACGAAGCAAACCTCGGCAGCCCCACCGAGCTGACGTTGGAGATCGTCTACGAACATGGGTTTGGTGACTACCAATCCACGCCGCCCAACGCCGCCGCGGCCCCGGGCAACCGTAACGAAACGGCGACGATTGACGATCCCGTGGAGGTGCTGACGATCACGGCGGACGACAACGCCAGGGCACTGGAATACGATCCCGCGCAGACGCCGCCCGGGCCGGCGCCGGGTTTGATTCAAATCGAGGTTCAACCGATAAGTCCTGTCATACCCGCAGGCATTTCAGGTCAAAGCGAAATCGCGCTTCATTCCGAAAAGAACTACCTGGAGACCGAAATTCGCCTGATTCTGGAGGTGCCTTCGGACGGCAATGGTGGGGTCGCCGAACATTATGCCACTCCCGGTGTGGATTTTACTCTTGCTAAAAAACTGCGAGGGCACCAATACGACGGTACCAATGTTTCGGAAACATCCGATCCGTTGGACGACGACGTCTATCACCCGCTGACCATTACCCAAGCCTTTCAGCTTCCCGGAGCCAAGGCGGGGTATCTGTACTACATCGTTTCCGACATACCATCGACCCAGTGGATCGATGTTTCGGCGGTCGTCGACACGTTCGACTCTTCCATCATCAGCCTGTGGAACCAGGTCGACATCATCGTCACTCCCCTGTCCGATGTGCTGGACGAGGGCACGGAAACTTTCACGGCCTACCTGGAAACCAACGTCGCACCCGATCCTGGGGCCGGCGGAATCGGTTGGGAATCGACCTTAACGCCCGAACTGACGACCTTTATCCACTATGACGAGGTGGATGTCTCGATTGACGACGTGCCTTCGGGCGAACCGGAAATCGAACGGGACGGTTTGTGCAGCTGCACTTGCGATGTCTGCGCCAGTCCGGGGCTTCCTGTCAACATGTTTGACGGCAGCGCAACCCTTCACCCGCTGGGCGCCTCCCCCGATAGTTCCGCATCGTTCGGCCCCTCTTATCACAGTCCCGGCGCCAGTAGCACCCAGGGCACTGCGCGAGTCTCGTTTCCGTTCAGCGAAATCGCGTCCAGTGGTTCGGGTGTGCTGCCCGATCCTTACCGCATTGATCTTTCCTTGGCGATCGAAGGCGGCGTTTTCGACGGCACGGACGGGCGTCAGTCGGTGTTGGCCGATATCGGACAGGCCGGCGCTCTTCCCGACCAGCACGCCTTTACCCTCCAGTTGCCCGACGACTATGGCACGCAAGCCAACGAGGATTCGGTCGCGGTTCGCATTCCCACGCTGCTGAATACCTCGGATGTGGGCTCGGCGACGGCGACCCCAACCGGTCCGTACCGAGCGACGATCACCGCCAACGCGGTTGACGAAAATCAGATCACCATCGGCAGGTGGACCGGTCAAACCACGGTGTTGGTCAACAACCTGCAACAGGATTATCAGCTCGCCCCCGGCTGGGAGTTTCCGTTTGAAAACCAGTTGATTGTCGGCACGATCGGCGGGGGAGAGGTCGGTCGCGCCGACGACCAAGGCGCCGCCCTGCTGCGAGCCAACCAAACGTCATCGTGGTTTGCCACCGACGCTTTGATCTCACCACCCGAAGTGTTTTCGCAGCTTCTTCCTGCGGGCCAGGGATACCAGTTGGTCGAACCCGACGGCTCGAAGCAGGTTTTCGAGCTCTCCTCTCGGCCGACCGCCACAACCGCCCAGACGGCTTACATCATGACCGAAAGCCATGATTCGGCCGGCAATGTCACCCACATTGATTACGACGGCAGCGGCCGGGTTACCAAGGTGACCGATCCCTGGGGCCGGGCAACCCTCTTCGATTGGGCCGCGTTCACTCCACCGGCCGACTCCTCCGATCCGCCAGATGACAGCACCATCGAAAACCATTTGCGGATCACCGATTGGCGAAACCGTACGACGCATTACGAGTACCACGTTTTCTCCGATTCTCGGAACCCCTACCTCGTGATCCGTCATCCCCAGCCCGATGACTCCGGCAGCCTGAATCCTACCGACGGACTGATCGAAATCTATCAGTACGATTCCCATGGTTACGTCGACAGCGTTCGACGCGGCTCCAAAGCCAACCCGGCCAACGCGGACGCTCACAGCCAAACCACGACGATCTCTTACCAATCGTACCTTCACTCCGACCAAACGACTGCCGACCAGACGCTGCGACGCGTCGCTACGGTGACCAATCCCGACAACTCCACCTTCACCATCAACCAAATCGGGATTCAGGACGCGCTGGTTGGCGGCGATCTTTCCAGCTGGAGAAGTCTCGTCCAATGGAACCAGTTTCCCCCCGTCGCTTGATCGGACCGACATCATGGGACCGTATTGGGCAAACCAGTGGCGCGAGGCAAGAACACCGGGATCACCCAACGATCCTGACGGCACCGTCGACGGAATCGATCCGGCCATTTTTGTCGCCACTGCCAAAACCGATTTGCGATCGTTTGACAACTACGCCGCCTACACGATCAATCAAACCGGGTCTGCCGAGCCAAGACGTTTTGAATTCACCCTGGACCGTCGCGGCCGCGTGACCGCGCTGGAGGACCCGCAAGGGAATCTTACCGAGTACGAGCGGACGGTGGTGTACAGCAACAGCGGCGGCGGAAACGCCACCGACCTGGTGCTGTTGGATCGTGGCGAAGTCACCAAGGTGACCGCCCCCGATCCCGATGTTCGACTCAACGACAATCAAACGCAGGTGATTTTCAACGGTCCGCTCGGCCGGCCGGTGACGACCTACGAATATCAGCCTGGCACTCCGTTCGTTGTCAAAACCAACCTGCCCGACACGCAATCCTCCGGCGGACCGGTCAACCTGGTTTGGGAGTACGAGGAATTCGTCCACGGCCAACCGCAAATCGTCACAGATGAACTCGGCTTGACCACCCACTTCCAACGCGATGACTTTGGTGTTCCCCAGCGAATCTATGTCAACGATACTCCTGAACCGAGCCGCTGGGTCAATTCGTTGGATGCCTTCAATGTCAACGCCGACGCCAACGTTTCGGCGCTCGACGCGCTGGTGATCATCAACGAACTTTTCCGAAAAGATGGCGATTTTCAGGTCGTCGAGCCTCGGCCGCCGCAGTCGGTCGGTTTCTACGATGTCAGCGACGACGGCAGCGTCACCGCGCTCGACGCATTGCACGTCATCAACGAACTCAACCGCAGCGGCGGTGCACGACCGGCGTCGTTCGAGTATCGGTCGACCGAACTGGTCTACGTGCACACCGAACGCTATGACGAATTGGCCAGCCAGCTTGCCTCCCAAATCGGGGTGTCGGTCGAATTGATCGATCAAGACTTCAACGCTCGAAACTTGCCGGGTGCCGAGATCGTCCGAACGGCCCGCAGCGAAGTCGGCGACCAGCTGACTTTTTACACCTACTACCTGGCCGATTCGGCCTTGCCCTATCACGGGCAAGTCAAGGCGATCTACCAAACCAACTACCTGCCGGCCGACGGCTCGGCCGATTTCACCAACGCTTCGGTGACCAGCTTCACCTATGATCCGACCGACGGTTTTCTCAGCAGCGTCGTCGACCCGATCAATCGAACGACCCAGTATGAGTTTGACGACCTGGGCCGGCCGCTGAAGGTCACCACGCCCGATCCCGACGGCGCAGGCGGCCCCCTCTCGCCGACACTCCATGAATTTTCCTACGACATCTTCGGCAACCTGTTCCAACAACAAGTCCAAGGGGACACCTGGGACACCTTTTCGGACGCCGGCACGACGATCGAACAAACGGCCTTGACGACCTACGCCTATGACCGTCGGAATCGGTTGACGGTGATCGCCCAGCCGCATCCCGATTCGGTGCTGGCGGCGCAAAACGAAACGCCCGCCTTTGTCGATACGATCACCTCGTCGATCGCCCAGTTGGAGACTCCGGCAGACGGAAAACGCCCGGTCACCCGGTTGCAGTACAACACGTTCGACGAGTTGACGACGGTTCAAAACGCGGAGAACGAAACTTTCACCTACCAGTACGACTTGCGAAGCCGGCAGGTCAAGGAGACCTCGCCGCAAGTCGATGTCTTCTCCTGGGACCCCACCAGCGGCGCAGCGCTGACCCCGGACCAGGCATTGGAAACCGACTATTCGTACTACACCGATGGCAACCTGCATTCGGTCACCGATGCCGAAGGCCTGCAATCGATCTGGAGCTACGACGGTTGGCACCGCCCGCTTTCGACGCAGATCGAACGATCCTCGGTCGGGCTGCACCAAACCACTTGGAGCTACGAAACGATCGGCACCGCTGGTGAACCGCTGGTGTGGCGAACCGTGCAAAACGAATTCGCAGGTGTGGGCTCCGACCTGCTGGCTGCCTCGGCCGTCTCGGTCGACAGTTTCGGACGCACGGTCGACAGCGTGAGGCTGCTGGAAGATTCCGACAGCGACAACGTGTTCGACCTGGATACTGACGCGGTGGCCACGATGTCCTACCAGTACTACGCCGACGACCTGCTCAAGTCGGTCACCGATCCTCGCGGCAACAGCACCGGTTATCGTTACGACGCGCTGTCTCGCTTGTCGGCCGTGCGGGGGGCCGCGGTGGTCGAAAACCGGGATCACGATACTTCCGCCTCCGCGCCGGCGTTTCGGACCGAGCAGGTTTACCTCTACGACTCGGCCCACCAATTGAGATTCGTGATCGATCCGACCGGCATCGTCACCGAATCGACCTACGACCACCTCGGCAACCTCGACCAGCTGCAGGTCTATACCGACGCTGTTGCGGGCGACGGTGTGCTCACACCAGGAACGGTGACCGAAAAGCGGGACTACGACTTCGACGGTTTTTCGCGGCTGGTGCACGAGATTCGCGGTGACCGCAACGATTCGTTGTTCGCGGGGTCGGCGAGCAACGACTTCAGCATCCAAAGTTCGTTCTACGATCAGCTGGGCCGAGTCACAGTTCGCGAAGAGGGGATCGGTCCCGAAAGCGGCAGCACGCAGTTGGAGTACGACAACGTTCACCGCACCACCAAGCTGATCGACCCCAATCAAAACGAAACCGCTTGGAGCTATGATGATCTGGGGCGGGTCATCAGCGAATCGATTCAAATCGGTACCCAGGCCAACCCGACGTCGGTTTCTCGAACCTACTTCTACGATTCTCTCAGCAATCTGGTGCAGTCGGTCGACCGCAACGGGCGGCTGATCCGCTACGACTACGACGACTTGCACCTCCTGGAAACCGAACGCTGGTACGCCCCGGCGGCCAACCCGTCCGATCCCACCGACGCCGGGGCGCTGCAAGGGGGCTACGACTACGATTTCGACAGCCTGGGCCGGCTGAAGTCGGTGGGTGATACTGCGGCAGAACAGCTTTACCAATACCGTTATGATGAAGGGAGCCGGCTGGTGGCCGAACTGCAAACTTTCGCCGGCAGCTGGACCGGAGGCAATCAGAGCATTGGTTTCGAGCGGGATTACGACGCGTACGATAACCTGGTCGAAACCCGCGCCTTCCGCGGCGCATCCTTTTCGATCGACGGCCAATCGATCGACACGACCACCAGCAGCGACGACTACGTGGACACTCGCCTTTACGATGCCCAGAATCGGCTGGAATCGATCACCCGCGGCGCCGATGTCGCCGACGGGATCGCGGCGCTGCACGTCGCCTTCGGCTACGACAATGCCGGTCGCCAAAGCCGCGTCAATCGTTACCACGGCAGCGACGACTCGGCCGGCGTCTCCTGGAACACGGTCCTCGATTACGACGAGGCGGGACGCCTGACCACGATCACCCACTCCGATCCTCTCGATTCGGTCAACCCGTTGTCGGTCTACGAGCGAGTTTTCTCACAGGCGGGAGCGATCGAATCGACAACGGTCACGTTGGGCACAACCGAACACTTGACCAAGACGTACTCGCAAGACAACCGCGGCCAAGTGATCTCCGAGGCATACTTCAGCGGTTCCTCTCCGTCGTCCCAGCACACCACACGATCGTACGGTCCCGACGCAGCGGGCAACCGGGTGTTGGAAGTCATCCAATCTCAGACGCATCACCACACGATCGAGCGCGACAACCGGCTGGTGTCCGATTCCCGTTGGAGCTACACGCACGACGATGAAGGCAACGTGACCAGCAAAACGTCAGCCGATGGAAAGAGCTTGTGGCAATACGCCTGGGACCATCGCAATCGGCTGATCGAAGCAACACTACGTTACGACGCCAGCGGCAACGTCAGCGCCACCAGCAGCATCACTCGCACGGTCAACCAAACCTACGACGGTCTGGATCGTTGGATCGGCAGCGAGAACAGTGAGACGGGCGAGAATCACCTGTACGTGCACGATTCGGGCCAACTCACCTTGGAATTTGTCGACGGCGCGGTCGAAAACCGTTACCTCTGGGCCGACGGAGTCGACCAACTCTTAGCCGAAGACGGCGCGGCTGCGAACGAAGAACCCCGCTGGACGCTCACCGATCACCTGGGCAGCGTCCGCGACATTGTCAGTGAGACAACCAGTCTTTCGCACACCGACTACGACGCCTTCGGCAACGTCGAAGGCACAGCAGCCGACCTCCTCTTCGGCTACACCGCCCGCCCGTACGACGAATCGACCGACCTGCAAAACAACCACCACCGCTGGTACGATGCCGAGAGTGGAAGGTGGGTGTCGCAGGATCCAAGCGGGCTTGAACCGGATGCCAATCCGTATCGTTACGTTAGCAATCAGCCGATGACGTTGACAGATCCGAGTGGGCTGGAGCCACCGGAAGAGCTCGCTGAACGAATGAGGGAAGCGAAGCTACGGAGAGCGTTAGAGGAAGACCGAAAGTACCGGGAAGCAATATGGTACCGACGCACACAAGAGCTACCCGTTTTGGACCTGATTAATCCTGTACATCTTGGCAATCTGCTACTGCAAGATTTTTACAACTGGAAGGATGGAGAAGAACGCAGTGTTGAATATCGTATGCGGTCCGATCCGGATGTCGAAAGTTGTACCCACCCCGGATTCGGCCTCATTGGCGGCATCAAAGGTGGACGCATTCCCAGAGGGGGAATAATCAAAGGACGTGGTCCGAGACCGACCCCAAGGAATGGAGCACAAATAGCGGATGGCAAGTTTGACTACCTTTTTGGCAATGCGACAGGTGCAAAAAACGCTGCCCATAACGCACCTAGAACTGCGCAAAACGCAGCCCAGATGCGACGTCTTGGAATTTGGGACGATGCAACAGGTCGTGCGCGCCTGCAAAGTCATTTCGATGATGTCGTAAACGATCCGACAAACGTCACTCGCCGTTGCTCGAACAAGTTCGGAAACTTTGAAACTCGCGAATCGCTTTTCGCTGGCCCTTCCGGTCAGTTCGTAAAATTTGAATCGACGTGGGAAGTTCTTGCTGACGGAACGCGCCGTCTAACGACAGTTATCCCATTTGGAGGCCAATAAGGTGCAAGAAACACGAGACTACACAGCTACACCGGAAGACCTCGAACTTTTGGAATTCTTCGAGTCTGAACCGACCGAATCAGAGCCTAGTGACGGTTATTGGTGCTATGAGTTCACCGATGGAATCGGTCTTGGGATACGTCTTTCATGCAATGCTCTAGCAAAGTCGGTTCAAACAGTTCTTTTGGTTGGCGGACGTGAAGTTGAAACTGTAGTGCATGAAGGCGCTGAGGAAATGAAGATTGAGGGTGGCGTCTTGAAGTGTTCATTCTCTCTCAATCAATTGACTCAGCTTGAAATCAAGGTTCGGCCAAACATCACGGTGCAATGGAGTAGCCTTCGGACTTGAAATCTGTCCTTACCGAAAACCTGATCCGCTGGACAAGTTTTCAGCCTGTTCTTTGACAAGTTGGTTGTTGACGCGGTCGGTTGGCTCCCATGGGAGTGGAACCGCTGGGTGTTGCTGCGCCGTTTTGACGTCGCAGTGTCCGCTGTCGGTCTACGAGCGAGTATTCTCACAGGCGGGAGCGATCGAATCGACCACGGTCACGTTGGGCACAACCGAACACTTGACCAAGACGTACTCGCAAGACAACCGAGGCCAAGTGATCTCGGAGGCATACTTCAGCGGTTCCTCTCCCTCGTCCCAGCACACCACACGATCTTACGGTCCGGACGCAGCGGGCAACCGGGCGCTGGAAGTCATCCAGTCTCAGACGCATCACCACACGATCGAGCGCGACAACCGGCTGGTGTCCGATTCCCGCTGGAGCTACACGCACGACGATGAAGGCAACGTGACCAGCAAAACGTCGGCCGACGGAAAGAGCTTGTGGCAATACGCCTGGGACCATCGCAATCGGCTGATCGAAGCGACACTGCGCTACGACGCTGGCGGCAACGTCAGCGCCACCAGCAGCATCACTCGCACGGTCAACCAAACCTACGACGGCCTGGATCGTTGGATCGGCAGCGAAAACAGTGAGACAGGCGAGAATCACCTGTACGTGCACGATTCAGGCCAGCTCACCTTGGAATTTGTCGACGGCGCGGTCGAGAATCGTTACCTCTGGGCCGCCGGAGTCGACCAACTCTTAGCCGAAGACGGCGCGGCTGCGAACGAAGAACCCCGTTGGACGCTCACCGATCACCTGGGCAGCGTCCGCGACGTTGTCAGTGAGACAACCAGTCTTTCGCACACCGACTACGACGCCTTCGGCAACGTCGAGGGAACAGCAGCCGACCTCCTTTTCGGCTACACCGCACGCCCGTACGACGAATCAACCGACCTGCAAAACAACCACCACCGATGGTACGACAGCGAGATTGGAAGATGGATGTCGCACGATCCAAGCGGGCTTGAACCGGACGCCAATCCGTATCGTTACGTTAGCAATCAGCCGATGACGTTGACCGATCCGAGTGGGCTGGAGCCGCCGATTGAATTACCTAGCCAAGAAGAGATTGACGAGGCACGGCGAAGGCTCGGGCGAAATCGGGTGATGGGCGGTATTGCGTTGAGTGCTCATGGAAACGGATTGGGGGCGGGAGCACTGCGTAGGGAACTTGCCGTTCAGATTCCAAGGCATTTTGACGCAAACGGTCATCTCTTCACTGGCGAATACTACGACGGACGTCCAGTCTTTCGAGGCCGATACTACGACTGTTTCGTCTATGGCGACACGGGGACCATGGTGGATGTGCCAACTCCCGCGAGTGTTCTTGATGAGATGGCCAAGCGCGTCCTGTCAAAAAACACAAACGAGAACATCGTTCGGCAGATTACGGTACAATCGCAGCGTTCGGTGACGATTTTCCGGCCGAAGTTGTGGCCGGATTTTTCAGAATGGAACGCGTTTGCGGCTCAGAATTCACGCTCGGCGCAGCGGCAAACGCAACTTGATCTTTGACAAGTCGGTAGTTGAATCAAATGACGGCGGGCATCCCGCTCGGCAGCCCGCTGAGTACGCTGGCTGCTTCAGGCAGCCCGACGGTGGTACGACTTGAGTAGTCCGCCGAGACGCTTGGTGATGCGAACCGGTTGGTTCATATCGGGTGGCCGCTCCAGGGGAATGATCAGTTCGTTTTCCAGACCCTGGTGCGGCCGCTCGGTGTGGTAGTGGATTAGGTATTGGCCGGTGGCGTGATCGAGCATTCGTTTGCCGAAGAAGATCATTCGGCGAGCCAGTTCCGTCTTGTAGCTGAGCATGAACCTTTCAATGTAGGCATTCATGTTCGGAGAGCGACGCGGCAAGACCTGCGGCTTGACGCCGCGCGTTTTCAACTTCTTCTTGAAGGAGGCGGTGTACTTGGTATCGCGATCCATCAAGAGGATCGTGGGATGATCTTCGCCGTGTAAAATTCCATCGCTTTGGAAGGCTCGGTCGGCCGCGGTGGCCATCCAGGCTTCATTGGGGTTTGCCGTGCTGCCGAGGAACTGAACCTGGCGGGTGGCCAAACGCATTGCGAACAACAGGTAGATGGTTTTCAGTCCCTTGGGCGTCCAAACGTCGACGGTTGTGAAGTCGATCGCTGCCAGGCATTGCCAGTGGGCTTGCAGGAATTCGGCCCAGGAAGTTCCGTTGCGGTGGCGTTCGTTCGACTGGTCGAAACCATTCTTTTTAAGAATGTTTTCCACGGAGGTATCGGACAGGTTGTGACCGAGTTTTTTCATTTCGCCGGCGATCTTGTCGCAGCCCCAGCGAGAGTTTTCTTTGGCCAGTCGGATGACCAGGGCGATCACTTCTTCGCTTAGCGGAGGTCGTCCGGTCGATTTCGGCGCGTGGGTGTGATGCCGGGCAACCAGTTGGCGGTGCCAGCGGAGGATCGTATCGGGCGTGAAGAGCGAACCGATCTGGCCCAACCGTTTTCGACCGAGCAATTTTCCTTTGACCGCCAAGAGGCGCCGCTGATCGTCACTGAGCCGAAGACGTCGATTCCCCTCGGCGTCACGGCGCAAGCGATTTTCGGTCAGTAAGTAATCGTTCTCAGCGGCCAGTTGTCGGTTCTGCTTGGCCAGCATTTCGATGATGGCGGGCGCCTGTTCGAGAAGTTGGCTGGCAATTTCCGAGAGCACGAGCAGCTTCAGCGTCGAACGAAGAGGCTCGGTCAGCTCGGCATCCCGGCCGGCAGGTTTGCAGGAAGAGTGTTGAACCACGGGTTGTCCCGAACAGAGAGGTGTCGACGAGAGTGGGCAAAGAGAAGAATATTGCTCGGCGGAGACGATCAACTCAAGTGGGCCGACGCGACTGAACCAAAGTGATCACCGAGCGGTTTTCCGAAGGGATTGACGACGGTTCAAAACGCGGAGAACGAAACTTTCACCTACCAGTACGACTTGCGAAGCCGGCAGGTCAAGGAGACCTCGCCGCAAGTCGATGTCTTCTCCTGGGACCCCACCAGCGGCGCAGCGCTGACCCCGGACCAGGCATTGGAAACCGACTATTCGTACTACACCGATGGCAACCTGCATTCGGTCACCGATGCCGAAGGCCTGCAATCGATCTGGAGCTACGACGGTTGGCACCGCCCGCTTTCGACGCAGATCGAACGATCCTCGGTCGGGCTGCACCAAACCACTTGGAGCTACGAAACGATCGGCACCGCTGGTGAACCGCTGGTGTGGCGAACCGTGCAAAACGAATTCGCAGGTGTGGGCTCCGATCTGCTGGCTGCCTCGGCCGTTTCGGTCGACAGTTTCGGACGCACGGTCGACAGCGTGAGGTTGCTGGAAGATTCCGACAGCGACAACGTGTTCGACCTGGATACTGACGCGGTGGCCACGATGTCCTACCAGTACTACGCCGACGACCTGCTCAAGTCGGTCACCGATCCTCGCGGCAACAGCACCGGTTATCGTTACGACGCGCTGTCTCGCTTGTCGGCTGTGCGGGGGGCCGCGGTGGTCGAAAACCGGGATCACGATACTTCCGCCTCCGCGCCGGCGTTTCAGACCGAGCAGGTTTACCTCTACGACTCGGCCCACCAATTGAGATTCGTGATCGATCCGACCGGCATCGTCACCGAATCGACCTACGACCAGCTCGGCAACCTCGACCAACTGCAGGTCTATACCGACGCTGTTGCAGGCGACGGTGTGCTCACACCGGGAACCGTGACCGAAAAGCGGGACTACGACTTCGATGGTTTTTCGCGGCTGGTGCACGAAATTCGCGGTGACCGCAACGATTCGTTGTTCGCGGGGTCGGCGAGCAACGACTTCAGCATCCAAAGTTCGTTCTACGATCAGCTGGGCCGGGTCCAAACGCGCCAAGAAGGGATCGGCCCCGAAAGCGGCAGCACGCAGTTGGAGTACGACAACGTTCACCGCACCACCAAGCTGATCGACCCCAATCAAAACGAAACGGCTTGGAGCTACGATGATCTGGGGCGGGTCATCAGCGAATCGATTCAAATCGGTACCCAGGCCAACCCGACGTCGGTTTCTCGAACCTACTTCTACGATTCTCTCAGCAATCTGGTCCAGTCGGTCGACCGCAACGGGCGGCTGATCCGCTACGACTACGACGACTTGCACCTCCTGCAAACCGAACGCTGGTACGCCCCGGCGGCCAACCCGTCCGATCCCACCGACGCCGGGGCGCTGCAAGGAGGCTACGACTACGATTTCGACACCCTGGGCCGGCTCGTTTCGATCGCCGAAATGACGCAGCCTGCCGCGGAACATCGCTACGAATACCGTTATGATGAAGGGAGCCGGCTGGTGGCCGAACTGCAAACTTTCGCCGGCAGCTGGACCGGGGGCAATCAGAGCATTGGTTTCGAGCGGGATTACGACGCGTACGATAACCTGACCGAAACCCGCGCTTTCCGAGACGCTTCCTTTTCAGTCGGCGGCCAATCGATCGACACAACCACCAGCAGCGACGACTACGTGGACACTCGCCTTTACGATGCCCAAAATCGGCTGGAATCGATCACCCGCGGCGCCGATGTCGCCGACGGGATCGCGGCGCTACACGTCACCTTCGGCTACGACAACGCCGGCCGCCAAAGCCGCGTCAATCGCTACCACGGCAGCGACGACTCAGCCGGCGTCTCCTGGAACACGGTCCTCGATTACGACGAGGCGGGACGCCTGACCACGATCACCCACTCCGATCCTCTCGATTCGGTCAATCCGTTGTCGGTCTACGAGCGTCTGTTTTCACAGGCGGGAGCGATCGAATCGACGACGGTCACGTTGGGCACGACCGAACACTTGACCAAAACGTACTCGCAAGACAACCGAGGCCAAGTGATCTCTGAGAGCTACTTCAGCGGTTCCTCTCCCTCGTCCCAACACACCACACGATCGTACGGCCCCGACGCCGCGGGCAATCGGGCGCTGGAAGTCATCCAGTCTCAGACGCATCACCACACGATCGATCGCGACAACCGGCTGGTGTCCGATTCCCGCTGGAGCTACACGCACGATGATGAAGGCAACGTGACCAGCAAAACGTCGGCCGACGGCAAGAGCTTGTGGCAATACGCCTGGGACCATCGCAATCGGCTGATCGAAGCAACACTACGCTACGACGCCAGCGGCAACGTCAGCGCCGCCAGCAGCATCACTCGCACGGTCAGTCAAACCTACGACGGCCTGGATCGTTGGATCGGCAGCGAGAACAGTGAGACGGGCGAGAAGCGACTGTACGTGTACGATTCGGGTCAACTCACCTTGGAATTCGTCGACGGCGAGGTCGAGAACCGCTACCTGTGGGCCGACGGAGTCGACCAACTGCTAGCCGAAGACGGCGCGGCTGTGAGTGAAGAACCCCGCTGGACGCTCACCGATCACCTGGGCAGCGTCCGCGATGTTGTCAGCGAGACAACCAGTCTTTCGCACACCGACTACGACGCCTTCGGCAACGTCGAAGGCACAGCAGCCGACCTTCTCTTCGGCTACACCGCGCGCCCGCACGACGAATCGACCAACCTGCAAAACAACCACCACCGCTGGTACGACAGCGAGATTGGAAGATGGATCAACCAAGATCCAAGCGGGCTTGAACCGGATGCCAATCCGTATCGTTACGTTAGCAATCAACCGATGACGTTGACAGATCCGAGTGGGCTGGAACCGCCGGTTGAACAAGAACCTTGGTATGACGACAGCGGTTGGGACTACTTGAATCCTTTCGCGTACAACTTCCCGATCGGTCAGCGTTCCATTGTCGATGGTGTGTTTGGAACTGTTTACAGCTGGGGTCCAACGAGCCGGGCAATCGAGCTTGACCGGCAAATCGCCAAACGACGCCAAATGGAGGCGTACAACAATCCGCAATGCGTTGACATTGAGAAATTCAAAGACACTTATCGCTTGAGCGACGCTCAAGCAGACAGGGTGCGCCTGTATACGGAAACAGGGATTCAAGTGAATGCTACGATCCTTGGTGGCGCGGCATTGCGTCCGCGCGGTCCTGTCCACATTGATATTGGCGGCGAAGGACGATACCCACGCGCAACCAATGTAAATCCTGAGGACGTTACCTCCACTACTGGAACGCCCGGACGTCCAATTCCGAATCGAGTCCCAGGCCGAGGGGAACGGTTACCGTTTGGAACCAATCACGCAGAAGGTATTTCTGTGGAGAACACTCCTGTTTCTGCGGCTACCGCAGCGGAAATCGCAAGGGTTATCAAACCAGGTGGATCGATTCGATTGCTCCACTGGTATGATTACGCAAGCGTTGCACATCAACGGGTAATCGATGCAGTCGGCGAAGGATGCACTGTCGTGCAAACAACCAAGAACAATTATACGACTACGGTCATCACGGTACCTAAATGAGTGATTTGATTTATCGCCTTGAGACAGACGACCAAGAGCGTTTCCGGGTCATCTTTTCTGATGACGTTGACACATTGGTTAGTCTTCCCATGTCGCCGGCATACATGGAGCCTGAGTTACAGCAGGGCCACTGGCTCATTCTTGCGTTCACTATTTGGGATCCAAAAGATCGCCCAATGCTAAAAGTTGCTTTTGACATCGCACGCCAACTAGATTCAGCTCGCGTCGCAGTTCGTCCGTTCGAATTTGGTGATGAGTTCGCGGCTTGGTTACCACAGCTCTCTAGTGATGCAGGACGGTTGTACGTTGAAAAGCGTAAATCACGAGAACGCGGGCTGGAAGTTGCTATTGGGACTCGTTCGGATGACCATCCGCTTTGGATTGGTATGAAGGACGGTATTTTCGTAGAAGCCTTAGTTGGTTCGCGCGACTCTGACGAGGTTCAGGAATTTGCCTTTCGTCTTTTCGGCCGTTGATTGTCCCTACCGAAAATCTGATTCGCTGGACAGGTTTTCAGTCTGTTCTTTGACAAGTTGGTTGTTGACGCAGTCGGTTGGCTCCCATGGGAGTGGAACTACTGGGCCGGCTCGTTTCGATCGCCGAAATGACGCAGCCGTCGGCGGAACATCGCTACGAATACCGCTATGATGAAGGGAGCCGGCTGGTGGCGGAACTGCAAACTTTCGCCGGCAGTTGGACCGGGGGCAATCAGAACATCGGATTCGAGCGGGATTACGACGCGTACGACAACCTGACCGAAACCCGCGCTTTCCGCGGCGCTTCCTTTTCAGTCGGCGGCCAGTCGATCGACACGACCACCAGCAGCGACGACTACGTGGACACTCGCCTTTACGATGCCCAAAATCGGCTGGAATCGATCACCCGCGGCGCCGACACCGCCGATGGGGTCGCGGCGCTGCACGTCGCCTTCGGTTACGACAACGCCGGCCGCCAAAGCCGCGTCAATCGCTACCACGGCAGCGACGACTCAGCCGGCGTCTCCTGGAACACGGTCCTCGATTACGACCAGGCGGGCCGCCTGACCACGATCACCCACTCCGATCCTCTCGATTCGGTCAACCCGTTGTCGGTTTACGAGCGAGTATTCTCACAGGCGGGAGCGATCGAATCGACGACGGTCACGTTGGGCACAACCGAACACTTGACCAAGACGTACTCGCAAGACAACCGAGGCCAAGTGATCTCCGAGAGCTACTTCAGCGGTTCCTCTCCCTCGTCCCAACACACCACACGATCGTACGGCCCCGACGCCGCGGGCAATCGGGCGCTGGAAGTCATCCAATCTCAGACGCATCACCACACGATCGAGCGCGACAACCGGCTGGTGTCCGATTCCCGTTGGAGCTACACGCACGATGATGAAGGCAACGTGACCAGCAAGACGTCAGCCGATGGAAAGAGCTTGTGGCAATACGCCTGGGACCATCGCAATCGGCTGATCGAAGCGACACTGCGCTACGACGCCAGCGGTAACGTCAGCGCCGCCAGCAGCATCACTCGCACGGTCAGTCAAACCTACGACGGCCTCGATCGTTGGATCGGCAGCGAAAACAGTGAGACGGGCGAGAAACGATTGCACGTGTACGATTCAGGCCAGCTCACCCTGGAATTTGTCGACGGCACGGTCGAGAACCGCTACCTGTGGGCCGACGGAGTCGACCAACTCTTAGCCGAAGACGGCGCGGCTGCAAACGAAGAACCCCGCTGGACGCTCACCGATCATCTGGGCAGCGTCCGCGACATTGTTAGTGAGACAACCAGTCTTTCGCACACCGACTACGACGCCTTCGGCAACGTCGAGGGAACAGCAGCCGACCTCCTCTTCGGCTACACCGCGCGCCCGTACGACGAATCAACCGACCTGCAAAACAACCACCACAGATGGTATTCAGCCGAGATTGGAAGGTGGTTAAGCCAAGATCCGATTGGGTTCGCGGCCGGTGATGCGAACCTTTATCGGTATGTGGGCAATCAAGTGACGACGTTGGTGGATCCGGACGGGTTGGAACCGCCTGTCGGTGATTCACCAGGATGGGCAACCGCAAAGCAACTTGCAGGATTTTGGTGGGAGAACTACTCGTTTGGCACACTTGCTAGTCCAATCAATCGAGTTCGTCACCATCCAACTGGCATTTTGGCCAATGGTCTTCCAGGCAAAGCTTATGACGTGTTTGACGAAGCAAAAACCGTTTCCGAACGTGAAGGCACTTCGTTCGCATGTGAGCTGTATGTTTCCTCTCACACCCTGGTAATTCGCCCGGCAGAAGAAATATGGGATGGCCGCGATCGTCAGACAGGCGAATCTTTGAGCGACCTCGAATACGCACAAAGAGGAGCCCACATCGTTACGTCAGTCACAGGCGGTGTTCTGACAGCCCGCAACATAAGGCCCGATCCAGGGTTGGCAAATCCATTTCGAAAAATGTCGGCAAGTCAACTCGACAAGTGGTTCAGGTCACGTGGTTTTCGAACTTCAGGGCCGAATCCAGTGAGCGGAAAGGGTGGTTATGTAGATCCCTGTTCTGGACGTTCATATCACATTGATCCCGCCAATAGCTATGGAGAGCCAGCGCACGTAGATGTCAATCGTCCACGGATATACCGTGGCCCGATTCCAAAAAAGAAATTTCCCTTTGGAGAATAAAGTGATTGCTTGCGAAATAAAGGACTTTGCCAAAGCTAGCGAAGGTGAAGCGGAGGTAGAGATTTTTTTAGATGCGAATGGCATCGAATTTTTGCGATATCAATTGGACTTAATAGAGGGTGGCGAATCTCATGTCCACTTAATGAGCCCAGCCTGGGCTGGAGACGAATTATCAGATAAGCCGATGAACAATGACTCCAACTTTGCAGTTGTCCATCATGTGAAGTTGGTCATGACCAAATCGACGTAGATCTTTCGAGCTGGACAAAGAAAAGGGTCCATCACGGTTCTCTGTGGGTTCGGTAGAGAGAAGAAAAGGGGAGGGAGAAGGAGAAGAAAAGGGGACGGAGAAGAAAAGGGGGAGAAGAAAAGGAGAAGAAAAGGGAGAAGAAAAGGGAGAAGAAAAGGGGACGGGGGTCTTTTTTTACGCGGGGGGTCTTTTTTTACGACGCGATGGTGATCATCAACGAACTTTTCGATTTGGAGCTACGAAACGATCGGCACCGCTGGTGAACCGCAGACGAGGCGAACCGTGCAAAACGAATTCGCAGGCGTGGGCTCCGATCTGCTGGCAGCCTCGGCCGTTTCGGTCGACAGTTTTGGACGCACGGTCGACGGCGTGAGGTTGCTGGAAGATTCCGACAGCGACAACGTGTTCGACCTGGATACTGACGCGGCGGCCACGATGTCCTACCAGTACTACGCCGACGACCTGCTCAAGTCGGTCACCGATCCTCGCGGCAACAGCACCGGTTATCGTTACGACGCGCTGTCTCGCTTGTCGGCCGTGCGGGGGGCCGCGGTGGTCGAAAACCGGGATCACGATACTTCCGCCTCCGCGCCGGCGTTTCGGACCGAGCAGGTTTACCTCTACGACTCGGCCCACCAATTGAGATTCGTGATCGATCCGACCGGCATCGTCACCGAATCGACCTACGACCACCTCGGCAACCTCGACCAACTGCAGGTCTATACCGACGCTGTTGCGGGCGACGGAGTGCTCACACCGGGAACGGTGACCGAAAAGCGGGACTACGACTTCGATGGTTTTTCGCGGCTGGTGCACGAGATTCGCGGTGACCGCAACGATTCGTTGTTCGCGGGGTCGGCGAGCAACGACTTCAGCATCCACAGTTCGTTCTACGATCAGCTGGGCCGAGTCACAGTTCGTGAAGAAGGGATCGGCTCCGAAAGCGGCAGCACGCAGTTGGAGTACGACAACGTTCACCGCACCACCAAGCTGATCGACCCCAATCAAAACGAAACCGCTTGGAGCTATGATGATCTGGGCCGGGTTGTCAGCGAATCGATTCAAATCGGTTCCCAGGCCAACCCGACGTCGGTTTCTCGAACCTACTTCTACGATTCTCTCAGCAATCTGGTCCAGTCGGTCGACCGCAACGGGCGGCTGATCCGCTACGACTACGACGACTTGCACCTCCTGCAAACCGAACGCTGGTACGCCCCGGCGGCCAACCCGTCCGATCCCACCGACGCCGGGGCGCTGCAAGGAGGCTACGACTACGATTTCGACAGCCTGGGCCGGCTGAAGTCGGTGGGTGATACTGCGGCAGAACAGCTTTACCAATACCGTTATGATGAAGGGAGCCGGCTGGTGGCCGAACTGCAAACTTTCGCCGGCAGCTGGACCGGGGGCAATCAGACCATCGGTTTCGAGCGGGATTACGACGCGTACGATAACCTGATCGAAACCCGTGCCTTCCGCGGCGCATCCTTTTCGATCAGCGGCCAATCGATCGACACCACCACCAGCAGCGACGACTACGTGGACACTCGCCTTTACGATGCCCAAAATCGGCTGGAATCGATCACCCGCGGCGCCGATGTCGCCGACGGGATCGCGGCGCTGCATGTCGCCTTCGGCTACGACAATGCCGGTCGCCAAAGCCGCGTCAATCGTTACCACGGCAGCGACGACTCCGCCGGCGTCTCCTGGAACACGGTCCTCGATTACGACCAGGCGGGCCGCCTGACCACGATCACCCACTCCGATCCTCTCGATTCGGTCAACCCGTTGTCGGTCTACGAACGGGTATTCTCACAGGCGGGAGCGATCGAATCGACGACGGTCACGCTGGGCACGACCGAGCACTTGACCAAGACGTACTCGCAAGACAACCGCGGCCAAGTGATCTCCGAGGCATACTTCAGCGGTTCTTCTCCCTCGTCCCAACACACCACACGATCGTACGGCCCCGACGCCGCGGGCAACCGGGCGCTGGAAGTCATCCAATCTCAGACGCATCACCACACGATCGAGCGCGACAACCGGCTGGTGTCCGATTCCCGCTGGAGCTACACGCACGACGACGAAGGCAACGTGACCAGCAAGACGTCGGCCGACGGAAAGAGCTTGTGGCAATACGCCTGGGACCATCGCAATCGGCTGATCGAAGCGACACTACGCTACGACGCCAGCGGTAACGTCAGCGCCACCAGCAGCATCACTCGCACGGTCAACCAAACCTACGACGGCCTCGATCGTTGGATCGGCAGCGAAAACAGTGAGACGGGCGAGAATCACCTGTACGTGCACGATTCGGGCCAACTCACCTTGGAATTTGTCGACGGCGCGGTCGAGAATCGTTACCTCTGGGCCGCCGGAGTCGACCAACTGCTAGCCGAAGACGGCGCCGCCACGAACGAAGAACCCCGCTGGACGCTCACCGATCACCTGGGCAGCGTCCGCGACGTTGTCAGCGAGACAACCAGTCTTTCGCACACCGACTACGACGCCTTCGGCAACGTCGAGGGAACAGCAGCCGACCTCCTCTTCGGCTACACCGCGCGCCCGTACGACGAATCAACCGACCTGCAAAACAACCACCACCGCTGGTACGACAGCGAAAGCGGAAGATGGGCGTCGCAGGATCCAAGCGGGCTTGAACCGGATGCCAATCCGTATCGTTACGTTAGCAATCAGCCGATGACGTTGACCGATCCGAGTGGATTGGAGCCACCGGGTTTACCACCTGGCATAACTCCAAACGTTCCCATCCCATCGGGTATTCCCTACACGACAGGCGGACCACCGTCTAACGGTCCCGCATCCACGTCTTCAACGTCCAGCGTTGGTCCAGACCCCAACCCAATTCCAGACTGGCAAAAGCCGTTTATCTACGATACTCGCGATCCCAACGTTCTTTACGAGTCTGGGTACTTGGGGTGGGCCGTCGGCAATGCTTACTGGCGACTAGGTGGCGCTAGCCTCGTAGAACAGTGCAAAAAACCATTCGGTTTCAGCGGAGCGGCAGCAATCAAGGGCATGTTCGAAACGATCTGGTATTGGAACGACATTCCTGACTATCAGAAACAAGATATTCCTGCGCAAATTGCTACGGGAGTTGTGGTTGGAAATGTCGTGGGTGGAATCGTTCGCAAGAACCCGAGGGCAGGCCAGAATGACATTGCGCTGGGTATTCGTGCGGACAAGGGGGGAATGCTAGAGCAATTCTCCGAGAAGATCGGTGCCGCGACTATGCATCGCTGGAAGGCACTAGGTTTGTATGACGACAGCGTGAATGGCTGGGGACGTGCGTTCATGCAAACAATGAATCGCACTAAGGCAAGGTGTGGCCGCGCACACTTCGACGTCACGGGCCTAGATATTGCGAAAGCAAAGGCAGGGAATCCGGCGAGTTGGCAGGACAGCTTTACAGCTTTTGAATTGAGGTCGATACTTCGACGTAAAGACTGGTTCGCGATGACTGATTTCTATCGAAATGGCGTCAAATTGACCCCGCAGGAAATGGTTGACCTTGGAATCGTTCCTCACAAATTTTAAGCAGCAACTGGACGTATGAAATGAGCCAATACTCAACAAACTTCACGTTTCGACACCAATCTGGCGGTAAAGGATATTTCGCCGAGGTAGAGCTTGAAATTCACTTGGTAGAAGGTGAACGGAACTTGGAGATACTCTACGAGGATCAGGAGAGCCCTCAATGGCGGGAGGCTGCGGTGGTCGGAGTCCGTAACGCTTGGCGACATGTACCTGCGAAACTGACAGCAAAAGCGTATGGGAGTGTGCGAATCGTGCGAATTGCTTGGCAACCTGCAGAAACAACTGATATGACTGTGGTATTTGCAGTGGCCCAAGGAATATTCAATGCTCTAGATGTTCAACCTCGAGAACATCCAGAGTTTATTGAGTCATACGGCGCGTTCCTATTTCCGAAATGATGTCGTTGTCCTTACCGAAAACCTGATCCGCTGGATAAGTTTTCAGTCTGTTCTTTGACAAGTTGGTTGTTAGCGCGGTCGCGTCCTGCCAAAAACACAAACGGTACAATCGCAACATTCGGTGACGATTTTCCGGCCGAAGTTGTGGCCGGATTCTTCAAAATGGAACGCGTTTGCGGCTCAAAATTCTCACTATGGTGATTCAGGAGACCCTCCTTTCGTGAGAATCCGTTGATATGAGCAACAACCAACCACATACCGAAGTGTTCGTGCCCGTAGGCGAAATGGATCGACGCAAACAGGCTCTTAGCGAAGAAGGGTTCTCGGTATTTGCTATCGGTTCACCGAGCGATGCAAATTCGTTCTTCGAGCTTGCCAAAGAATGCTATCCGCTCGATCCTCCGATTAGCGGCCAAGTAAATTGGGATGCATTTCGAGATTCACTTTATGGTGGAATCGATGCGTTGGAAACAGTAAGAGTAGCGATCGTAGTTGACGATGCATCAAGTCTTAGACGATCGGATGAACACAGTTTCGCAATCGCGATTGACTGCCTGGTTGAGGCTATGCAAGAAGCAAAGTCCGACAAGGCAAAAGAAGACCGCGTTCAAATGGAGGGTGTCGTATTGGTGGGCCTACGATGATCTGGGTCGGGTCATCAGCGAATCGATTCAAATCGGTACCCAGGCCAACCCGACGTCGGTCTCACGTGCCTACTACTACGATTCTCTCAGCAACCTGGTCCAGTCGGTCGACCGCAATGGCCGGCTGATTCGCTACGACTACGACGACTTGCACCTCCTGCAAACCGAACGCTGGTACGCCCCGGCGGCCAACCCGTCCGATCCCACCGACGCCGGGGCGCTGCAGGGAGGCTACGACTACGATTTCGACACCCTGGGCCGGCTCGTTTCGATCGCCGAAATGACGCAGCCCTCGGCGGAACATCGTTACCAATACCGTTATGATGAAGGGAGCCGGCTGGTGGCCGAACTTTCGCCGGCAGCTGGACCGGGGGCAATCAGACCATCGGTTTCGAGCGGGATTACGACGCGTACGATAACCTGATCGAAACCCGCGCCTTCCGCGGCGCTTCCTTTTCGATCGACGGCCAATCGATCGACACAACCACCAGCAGCGACGACTACGTGGACACTCGCCTTTACGATGCCCAGAATCGGCTGGAATCGATCACCCGCGGCGCCGATGTCGCCGACGGGATCGCGGCGCTGCACGTCACCTTCGGCTACGACAACGCCGGCCGCCAAAGCCGCGTCAATCGCTACCACGGCAGCGACGACTCCGCCGGCGTCTCCTGGAACACGGTCCTCGATTATGACGAGGCGGGACGCCTGACCACGATCATCCACTCCGATCCTCTCGATTCGGTCAACCCGTTGTCGGTCTACGAGCGGGTATTCTCACAGGCGGGAGCGATCGAATCGACGACGGTCACGTTGGGCACAACCGAACACTTGACCAAGACGTACTCGCAAGACAACCGAGGCCAAGTGATCTCCGAGGCGTACTTCAGCGGTTCTTCTCCCTCGTCCCAACACACCACACGATCGTACGGCCCGGACGCCGCGGGCAACCGGGCGCTGGAAGTCATCCAGTCTCAGACGCATCACCACACGATCGATCGCGACAACCGGCTGGTGTCCGATTCCCGTTGGAGCTACACGCACGACGATGAAGGCAACGTGACCAGCAAGACGTCAGCCGACGGAAAGAGCTTGTGGCAATACGCCTGGGACCATCGCAATCGGCTGACCGAAGCGACACTGCGCTACGACGCCAGCGGCAACGTCAGCGCCACCAGCAGCATCACTCGCACGGTCAGCCAAACCTACGACGGCCTCGATCGTTGGATCGGCAGCGAGAACAGTGAGACGAGCGAGAAGCATCTCTATGTGCACGATTCAGGCCAGCTCACCTTGGAATTCGTCGACGGCGCGGTCGAGAACCGCTACCTGTGGGCCGACGGAGTCGACCAACTTTTAGCCGAAGACGGCGCGGCTGCGAACGAAGAACCCCGCTGGACGCTCACCGACCACCTGGGCAGCGTCCGCGACATTGTCAGCGAGACAACCAGTCTATCGCACACCGACTACGACGCCTTCGGCAACGTCGAAGGAACAGCAGCCGACCTCCTCTTCGGCTACACCGCGCGCCCGTACGACGAATCGACCGGCCTACAAAACAACCACCACCGATGGTACGACAGCGAAAGTGGACGTTTTGTAGGCCAAGACCCGATCGGGTTTGATGCTGGTGACCCGAACCTGTACCGGTATGTGGGGAATCAGCCGATGACGAAGGTTGACCCCGATGGGCTAAACGAAAAATACCCTGGTATACCTATCGAAGGCAAAGGAGGTACCTGGATCGACGGCATGCCAGGTAATGGGACTTGGAAACCTTACGGAATGCGGGGTGTAGAAGTGCCTTACAGAAATGGGTGGCCGCTCCAGGGGAATGATCAGCTCGTTTTCCAAACCCTGGTGCGGCCGCTCGGTGTGGTAATGGATCAGGTACTGGCCGGTGGCGTGGTCGAGCATTCGTTTGCCGAAGAAGATCATTCGGCGAGCCAGTTCCGTCTTGTAGCTGAGCATGAACCTTTCAATGTAGGCATTCATGTTCGGAGAGCGACGCGGCAAGACGTGCGGCTTGACGCCGCGCGTTTTCAACGTCTTCTTGAAGAAGGCGGTGTACTTGGTATCGCGATCCATCAAGAGGATCGTGGGATGATCTTCCCCTTGGAGAATTCCATCGCTTTGGAAGGCTCGGTCGGCCGCGGTGGCCATCCAGGCTTCATTGGGGTTTGCCGTGCTGCCGAGGAACTGAACCTGGCGGGTGGCCAAACGCATTGCGAACAACAGGTAGATGGTTTTCAGTCCCTTGGGCGTCCAAACGTCGACGGCTGTGAAGTCGATCGCTGCCAGACATTGCCAGTGGGCTTGCAGGAATTCGGCCCAGGAAGTTCCGTTGCGGTGGCGTTCGTTCGACTGGTCTGCCGGAGGTCTTGCACGTTCGTTCGACCGGTCGAAACCATTCTTTTTAAGAATGTTTTCTACGGAGGTATCGGACAGGTTGTGACCAAGTTTTTTTAATTCGCCGGCGATCTTGTCGCAGCCCCAATGTGAGTTTTCTTTGGCCAGTCGGATGACCAGGGCGATCACTTCTTCGCTTAGCGGAGGTCGTCCGGTCGATTTCGGCGCGTGGGTGTGATGCCGGGCAACCAGTTGGCGGTGCCAGCGGAGGATCGTATCGGGCGTGAAGAGCGAACCGATCTGGCCCAACCGTTTTCGACCGAGCAATTTTCCTTTGACCGCCAAGAGGCGCCGCTGATCGTCACTGAGCCGAAGACGTCGATTCCCCTCGGCGTCACGGCGCAAGCGATTTTCGGTCAGTAAGTAATCGTTCTCAGCGGCCAGTTGTCGGTTCTGCCTGGCCAGCATTTCGATGATGGCCGGCGCCTGTTCGAGAAGTTGGCTGGCAATTTTCGAGAGCACAAGCAGTTGCAGCGTCGAACGAAGAGGCTCGGTCAGCTCCGCATCCCGGCCAGCAGGTTTGGATGAAGAATCTTGAACCACGGGTCGTCCTGAACAGAGAGGTGTCGACGAAAGTGGGCAAGGAGAAGAATATTGCTCGGCGGAGACGATCAACTCAAGTGGGCCGACGTGGCGCTCGGCCTGTTCGATCCCACGATCCTGCGCGACGGTAGTTATGCGATCACCCTCTCGGCCACCGACCTGGGCAACAACACCGCCAGCGATACCGAGATCGTCGATGTCAAATCGGACATCAAGCTTGGAAACTTTTCACTGTCATTCACCGATTTGGAGATTCCAGTAGCCGAGGAATTCAAAAGGTGCCACAGAATTCAAAAGGTGCCACCCACCAATTGCTTGATGTCTTGAAGGATCGCTGGTAGATTTGGTGAATCAAACCGGGATTCATGGGGGCAGTGATCATGGGGCGGGCGCTTCGGGCTGAGCAGTTTGCGGTCGATGAGGTTTCGATTGTTCATGTCGTGCAGAGATGTGTGCGACGTGCGTTTCTAGCAGGAATGGATCGCGAGACGGGGAAGGATTTTGGGTTTCGCAGAGAGTGGATCCGTAGACGGATGGAGGCTCTGGCCTCGGTGTTCGGCGTCGATGTGCTCACCTATGCCGTTCTCTCAAACCACATGCACTTGATCCTTCGCAATCGGCCCGATGTGGTTTCCGCATGGACCGACGAAGAGGTGGCGATTCGTTGGCTGAAAGTCTTTCCAGGACGTAGGCTCGAAGAACACCTGGGCGAACCGACCAAGAATGACGTCGAAACGTTGGTTCGTGACCAAGAGCGGCTGCAGGAAATCCGCTCGCGTCTTGCCAATATCTCTTGGTTCATGCGGGCATTGAGCGAACCGATCGCCCGAATGGCCAACAAGCAGGATGAATGCACCGGTCGGTTTTGGGAGGGACGATTCAAGGCCCAGCGATTGGTGGACGAGGCTGGTTTGCTGGCCTGCGCGATGTATGTTGACCTCAATCCGGTGCGTGCGGCGATGGCGGAAACCCCCGATCAGTCCGAACACACTTCGGCGTACGACCGCATCAAGGGAGCGAAGGGACACGAGATACCCTCAGCAGCTTTCGACTTGATCCCGGTACCCACCGAGCAAAGGGGCGAAGAGACTCGTGACACGCCGGTGGACCAGTTACGTGAACAACGTCGGGCCAAGAAACGCAATCCGACCGGTCGGAAGATTCGACGTGACGGATGGCTTGCACCGCTGCGTCTGAAACAGAGAGCCGAAGACCCGGAGGTCCACCGGGGTGGCGTGCGAGCAAGCAACAAGGGCTTTCTCGGCATCAACCTGGATGACTACTTACGGCTGCTTCGTTGGACGGCCAAGCCGACCGCCGAGAGCGAGCCGTCCCAAGTGCCTCCCTCGTTGCAACCGTTGTTGTCCCGCCTGGGCATCGACCTATCGATGTGGCGAGATCTGGTATGGAACTTCCAGCGTTACTTCGGCCGAAGTTGCTGCGCCGGCTCCCCTGATGAGATGACGGCGTTTGCCGAATCGACCGGGCGCAGTTGGCCAAGCGGATACCGCGGCGTTGCCGCGTGTTTCGCATGACTGAGTTGGTCACGGTCATGCGAAGCATTGTTGGATGCTCTCGATACCTATCAGCCGGTTTCTCTTAGATCGCTGTTTTGTGTTGATGCCTCTTTGACGGCTCTCGCTTCCTTTGTGTCGCCACTTCGTGGCTACCGATGATGAGTGTCTCGCGAACCGGCGGCTCTCACCGCCGGCAAAGCCTGTGTCAGCCCTCCGGGCTTGGTTGAGCAGCCTGATTTCAGAAAGATTTCAGAAAGTGCCACCCACCGTAAGCTTCAGAAAGTGCCACCCACCTAAGTTCCATGAGAGGGGGAGAGTCGTGAGCACATTAGAGGGATTAATTAGAAAATATGCCGACGGTGAATCGACAGCGAATGAGTGCGCCGCTCGACTAGTGATTGATGTTCCGATAGATGAGTTCCGGCGCCTGCTTGATCTTGTTCCCGAACGAGTAATTAAAGAAATAGAGTTTCTTTCATCAGACATACGTCGTGACCGCCTCATATCCAATTACGGTGATGTGCCAAGTAGTGAACGACTAGCAGTCTTTAGAAGTGCGATCAACGAAATGCGATCTATCCGGTCACGAGACGTGCAGGGGTAACTGTTACCTGTTGTCCCTTGTCCTCGTCGTGTCAAAAAACACCAACGAGGAATTCGTTCGGCAGAGTACGGTGCAACCACGGCATTCGGTGACGATTTTCCGGCCGAAGTTGTGGCCGGATTTTTCAGAATGGAACGTGTTTGCGGCTCAGAATTCACGCTCGATCAACACTCCCGCGCGTGAGCGTTTTGGGAGGGGGGCGGTCATTTCCTGGTGACCCTCGCCGAGATGGACCGCAGGGGCTCCTTCGCCTGAAAAATGTCAAAAATCGGCGCGGGGTTTGGCCGGTTGCTCTGAGGGCTGCGAGAAGTAGCATGGAGGCGAATTGGGGCGCCCGTTTGGTTCTTCGTCGGTAGCCGGATTGATCCCCGGCGTCTGCCCCTTCGATTGCGTTGCTTCTGTGTGCGATCGGCGCGGGCAGGCCGACTTTTCACGGGAGCAAGACTTTGCCGGAGCGACAAGAAAGAGACGAACCAAACGACCTTGTTGACCGCCAAAACGAGGACGCTAGGGACAACGCGGGTGATTCTGCCAGGCAATCAAACCAGTCTCCAATGACGGCCCGTGATGCGGCGGCGGTGTGCGAGCAGGTGGGTGGCCTTTTCAACTTTCTAGGGTCATTGGACGAATTGGTCTCCAGCCCGGCCGATGCGGTGAGCTTTTGGACAAAATACAAGATTGCTTCGGTCCACGAAGACTGCGGGACAACGACCAAGATGGGAATGTCTCTTTTTGACGCTGCGCTGTTCTTGACCGACGAAGAGCGAGAGGCCACTTCTCTGGTCAAGAAGTGGTCGGATTCCACTCATCAAAATCCTCCAATTCTTGGAAAGTGCCCGCGAGATCGTCGCCGAAACTTGTCGGAATTGTCGGACATCATGGATTTTGTTGACCTCGCACATTCCCTTGAAGGGGAGGAAAAACGCGAGCTGAAGCGGCATCTTTCCAAGCTGCTTCGCCGGCCTGCACAAGAAAGTTCTCGGAAGTAGTCGGGGATTCTCGGAACGCGGTTTTCGCCGTTTCTAATTTGCCCACAGTCATCCACTAAGACGACATGGAGCAAATCCGGATGAACGGTTTCTTACTTGAATGCCTTTATTCCACCGGTTGGCGGCGCGGTGGAGAAATCTATTGGCGACTACAAGACGCCACGACAGCGGGCCGGCGACTACTCAACAGCCATCGCATCCGCGCCGCCAGGATTCTTCCTGTATCCGTTGCGGCGCAGGCCGTAACTGTAACCACGCTCGGCCAAACCGAATCCGATATTGCCGATGCAGAGGTGGCGTCATGAGCGTTACGGGGAAAGTGAACTACGAAGCAATCAAACAGGCGGCTGGTGGTCGTTGTGGTGAGATCATCTCCGCTCCTTCCTGCGCTCTTACCGGTGCACGAAGGGAAAGGGGGCGAGAGAAAACGAACTCTCAAAGGCTATTCATCTCGTGGAAATATTTCCGAATAGCCGTTATACCTTCGCATCGGTCACCCGTTTCCCTTTTCGTTTTCCCGCACTGAATCCAACATGGCCATCGGAATCGATCCGACCGTCGACTTCGCTTTCAAAAAGGTGTTGGGCAGCCCGGAACACCCTGCCGTCACCCTGCACTTTCTCAACGCGGTGCTCTCAGACGGCCCAAAGATCACCAAAGTGGAAATTCTCGATCCGATCCTGGGCAAGGATCACGAGAATGACAAACTGGCGATTCTGGACGTGCGGGCGACCGATGAGCATGGCCGGCGGCTGAACATCGAAATGCAGACGACCGCACCAGCCGGGCTTCCTGAACGGTTGAGCTACTATGCAACGTCGCAGTACGTGGGGCAGATGCAGGCGGGCGACCGCTACACCGACCTACGAACGACGATTGGGATCTGTGTGCTCGATGCGGTGCAATTCCCCAAGGTGTCCGAACTGCACCACGATTTCCGGCTCCGCAGCTCTGGTGGCGACTTGACGCTGACCGATCAGCTACAAATTCATCTGCTTGAGTTGCCCAAGTACGCGATTCCGAGCGATAATAGAACGATCACCGATCCGATCGAACAATGGTTATTTTTCTTCCGTCGCGTCAAGGAACTGACGCTACGGGAATTATCATCCCGGCTGGTTGACCCAGCGTTTACCGAAGCGGCAGGAGTATTGCAGATGATCGCCCGCAGCCCACGAGAACGCGAACTGTACGAAGCCCGATTGAAGGCGGAAAGGGACCAAGAAGCCCGTATCCAGGCAGCCGAAGTCCGCGCAAAGACGGAGGAATCGGTCAAGATGATTCGATTCCTGCAAGAGCTACTCAAAGAACCACTCGATGATCCAAATCAGCTTCTGCAACGAAGCTACGCGGATCTTGAGTCACTATTGGCTGAACTACGCCACCGTGCTCGAGCTCGGTATAGCTGAGAGGAATTGCGATGGAAGAACCCTTCGATTATCACGCAGAGGTTCGGAAAATAGACTCACAGATACAGTTGGTTGCCACCCAGTTCCGTAATGGAGAAATCGATAAGTGGTGCTACGAAGGTCGATTGAAGTGCTTGCGTGATGAAGCGGCAAGGTTGAGTTACGCATATGAAAGAGGATTCAAGATTGGCAAGATCTGGGCTTACCAGGAATTGCTAGATGAGCCGATACAGCCGTCATCGGAGCTGGAAGAGCTTAGTAACGATGCCCTGGTGTTGCTGCTTTCTGAGTTGAAAGAGCGTCTTCGTTTCCGTAATGGGTAGATCAAGAAAGATTTTCAAAGATTCCCAAAGGGACTTCGCGCGCGCCGGCGCGGGAGACCGAAAGCTCACTCGTCGCGCCAAACTTTGCCGAACTCATCTCGCGGCCCTCTGCTGCACCGATCCACACCGCGAATTCCGGGGAAAATCTGCCTCCCGTTGTAGGATCGCAACCAACCCCTCCCAAGATCTCCTGGGACGACTGGTCAGTGTCGAAGAAGATTCCACGCCGGCCAATACCGCCGACAACCCACAAGTCGACACCGAGTACGCCTACGACTACGACGCCAACGATCGTCTGACCGACGAGTACGTGGACAACGACGGCACGACCGGCACCGATCAAACGACCACCTACGCCTACGATCACACCCAGCAGACCTCCAAAACGGTCACCGACAGCTCCAGCAGCAACACGATCTCCAAGCAGATCTTCGGCTACAACCTGCAAGGCCGCATGTCTTCGGTGATCAACGAAGGCTACGACGGATCGGGCGTGCTCAACTCGCAAACTCGAACCAGCTACGAATACGACAGCAAGAGCTACCGCGTTAAGCTGGTCAACGAAACGGCACCGAACCTCGACGGCATCTGGGTTTAAAGATGCTTCGGGGACGGAACTGAGCCTGCGTGTGCCTCTTGGCGAAATGCCTTCGGTAAGCCGGATGCGGGAAATCCGCACGTCCGGTTTGAGGAGGGGGGAGGGACGCCAATAGCGTCCCTCCTCTACTCGACTGGTGCAGTAGCAGAAATTACCACGAAGGGCGCGAAGAGCACGAAGAAGAGAAACAAGCTTTCGGGCGCTAGTAGCACGTGTAGGATGGCGCCAGAGATCGAAGCAGACAGGGTTCATTGCCTGGGGTTTCGCCGGCATCTCAGTCGAACGCCAGCACAATTGCAAACCGCGAGGTGCACTCTCATCCCTCATTTCTTGCGTTTTCCTCTTTCGCCAGTTCATCGTGGATTGCTAGGATCGGATTTGAAGCTGGTATTTCACCGCTGAACCGCCGCATGGATGCTGGCGGGATCGAGTTTCACGTACACTACTATGCAGGCGTCACGGATGATGCGACTGACATGGGCCACGATTCTGGCCGCCCTGATCTCGGCACCCACCATTGCACAACAGACCGGGCGCGTGCCGCAATATGCGCAGGGCAACACGCAAGCCACAGCCGGCCAAGCCCGTATCGCGGCGCAACCACAGGCCAACGCCGGCGGGCGGCAGGCTGTCCCGCAAGCGCAAAATGCCCAAGTCCAAAACCGTGCCGCCGCGCCGGCCGCTCCTTTTCAACCGTTGACTCCCACCGCCCAAGCCCAGCTGCATCAATTGCTCAAGAACTGGGAACAGCAAAGCAAAGGCACCAAGACGCTAGAGTGCAAATTCAAACGCTGGCATTTCGACATGTTCGCTGCTCCCGCCGGCGTCCACGCCACGTATGCAACCGGAATCATCAAGTACGGCGCACCCGATCGCGGCCTGTTTCGGGTCGAAGATCTGCTGTTCTTCACCGAAATGCAAAACGGTAAGCCACAATTCAAACCTCAACCAAATCAGTTCGGCGAATATTGGGTCTGCAACGGCAAGCAGGTCATCGAATACAACCGCAACGCCAAGGAATGCAACATTCAAGACTTGCCGCAAAATCTGCAGGGGCAGCAGATTTTCAACAGCCCGTTGCCCTTTGTGTTCAACCTGGATGCGGAACAGATTCAACGACGTTACTGGGTACGCCAGGTGCAAGCTCCCGAAGGCACCAACGTTTACTTGATCGAAGCGTGGCCAAAGCTGCAAGAGGATCGGGCGCAGTACAAGCTGGTGCAAGTCGCGCTGGACAAGAAGACGTTCCTGCCGCATGCCCTGATCATGTATCCGCCGAATTTCAACGCCAAGAAGGCGGCGAATTGGGATCACTACGAGTTCATCGATGTGAAACGGAACAGCATCGGTGCGGCGCTGGCCGATAATTTTCTGAAAAATTTCATTCCTGAAAAACCGCCGGCAGACTGGAAGATCCACCGAAATCCCTATTCCGCACCCACCGCGCTGCCGCCGCAACAAGCCGCAGCAGCAGGGCAGCCGCCGCAGCGGCGCTAAGAGGTTGCCTGAAGCCAACTTGTCCCCAGAAGTCGGCAACTTCTCCGAAGTTGCAACGCCGCCAGTTCGGAGAACTGGCCGACAGAGCGACATGGGAAAAGTCGGAACGCGAGGCCGCCGGATTCGTTCGACCGAGAGCAAGGGCCGGTCGTTTCGGGTAGCATGATGGCCAGTGCCAATGCTATGTCGCGGGGCGATTCCGACCGTGCGGACGATCCATGAATGCTGATGACCTCCAAGAACTCTACAAGCTCTTGCGCGGCAGTCGATCCGCGATGATCGTGCTCGACGCACGAGCTCAATTTGCCGACCGACAGTGGGAAAAGGCGCTTGCGTTGCTTCAAGAAGCGCGCGACACGTATGCCGAAAGTCGTACTCGGTTGCTCAGGCAAGATCCCGAAGACGTCCGCGGAAAAGACCAAGACGCCCAGCGGCAAACCCGGCGCATCAAACGCAAACAAGACAAAGTGCGTGAGATCCTGGATACCTTTGACGAACTCTTGCCACAGCTGGAAAAGCTGGCCAAACGACAGCAGCAGCGCGACGAGAAGCAGGTAACCGCACCGACCCTGGCCGCCGAAGAGTCGTCCGCTCCCGTCGCCGACGCCGACCAGGAACCACAGCAGCCGCCCGATGTCGATGATTTTTCGGTCGCCCGGCCTGCCGACGTCACCGACGAGTTTGCCACCGCGTTCCTGCAATCGACCGGCGACGATCAACTCGGTTTGATCAGCCGCTATTTCGGGTTTCGCGAAGTCAGTTCTGATCGCGACATTCACGCCGATGCGCTGTACTTCATCCGTAGCGGCGAAAAAAGTTTTCTTGTTCGCACTCTCGGTAACGCCACCTCCGATACGGAAGTCACGCTGGCCAGCGCGATCGACGAAACTCCGATGAAGCCGTTTCAGCCGAAAGCGTTCATCAAGCTCGGCAAGAAACGCAAGATGGTTCTGTTGACGACAAGGTCACCGCGCGAAGACCAAGATGAAAGCCCTGACGATGATTCTGCCGCCGGCACTGAATCCCCGGACCAACCTTCGGATCAAAATGTGTTGGACATGGGCGCCTTCAGCCAGCTCCTGACATCGGCGCAGCGAAGCGGAATTGTGCCCGGTGCCGATCAAATCGCTCACGTTCGCGATCGCGAATTCAAAAAGGGCGACTACGACCTTGCCTTCCAAACGATCGAAGCGTTGTATGCCAAGTTCAATGCCAGCATGAACCAGCGTACGCAGCGGTTGACGCGAGAAGATGCCGAAATCGCAAGTGGCCGTATCAAGATGTCTCCCAAAGATCTGCAGGCCAAACGGTCTCGTGATCGAACGCAGACGCAAGAAATCGAACGGGCGCGGCGGCGTTTTCAAGTGGTCTTGGAAGGGCTGCGGATTTTGATGAATACCACCTGACGCGATGACCCAATCACCTGAATCCGAACCCTCCTCGCTCAGCGTAGATCAGCAAGAGATTGCAAAATACTTCGCATCGGAGCGGTACAAGCAGCGCCAGGTGATTGCCCGTGACCACACTGGTTCTCGGCAGTTGGTCATCCTTGCTTTCCCGCCCGCTTTCTCACCGGGCCCACCGAGTTTCTTCGGTGGATTGGCAGGACTGTCCGCACTGACGGTCATGTTTGGTTTCCTGTTTCCGATTTTGATGGAAGCGATCAGTTCAGTGATGAACCGAGGGACCCCCGTTTACTGGAAGATGATGGTGATCCTTCAGTCGTTGTTTTTCCCGCCGATCATCACGTTCAGTTTCACCGCCGTGGTGCCGATGTTCTGGTATGGCTCGCTGCTAATACGTTTTGCTCTTGCCAGCCTGGTAGTGCTGCCCGGATGTTTTGCGTTCTTGATCGGATTCCAGCTCGTCGAAAACGAGAACATTTGGTACGACTTTGCCGTCGTGATGTTCTCTTGCTTCCTAGCGATCGCGGCGGTAGCGGTTACCGTCCAACTTTGGACTCCCTGGACCCTTTCCCACCGTCGGCTAACTGACCAACCGCTACCTCCCACCGGCTTACGTTCGATGATCGAACTGACGGGCCTTGCCGCAATCGGTTTTGCCGCGTTTGTCACATCTGATACAAGCGAATATCTGGTCGGTATTCTCTTTTTTGCCGCGCTCGGCGCGCTTGCCGCCGGCGCCATCCTTTTTGTCTTGATCGCCTTGTTGCGAGAGAGTCACCACAACAAATACGCCGCTGTGATCAGCTTCGCGTTTGCATTCGCAACAGCATTTGTGGTAAACGGTTTTTTCGCCGCCATGGAATACGGCTGGGAAGTCCTGACCTACGAAATCCTGCTGGTTGGTGTTGTGTCGCTGTACGGGGCCATCGTCATTTCTGGCCTGATGTGGCTCTCTCTATGGTGGCTTCGGCAGTGCGGATGGAGCTGTGTCAATCGAAACACCGCGTCCAAGAGCGGGACCGCGTGGTAAAACGCCGTGAACATCGACCCACTGGCGTTCACGGATGGATCAAGTTCAGTTCGACCGAATGGACGTCGATCACTCGGTTGCCGGTGATCTTGACAGCATCCAAACGCAATTCGGTCGTACCTTGTTGTAGCGGCAGATTCCCCAGCGTCAGCGGTTTGAAGTCTTTGACAAAGTAGTGCGAGTTGGCAACTCGTTCTTTCGATTTATCGTACAGTGGCGGGTCAAAAACTTCTTTGACGGTCACCTGCACCGATCCCGAATTGGCAGCAGAAAGCCGAATGGTGGATCCTTCGTCACCACTTGCGCAGGTGTAGTGCACAATCGCCTGATAGCGTCCCGCCTTGCCGACGTCGATCTGCCAGCTGATGTAGTCGTCGGCCGCCGTCCAGTTTGTAAAAAACGAATTGTTGGGTGCCTTCGCGCTCCGTCTGATCGTTCCATGTTCGACGCCGTCGCGAGCGGGAAGCGTGGTGCGAGGTCCGTATCCCACGTGAAAGGGCCGATCAGCATTGGCATCGAAACAAACCTTCATTTCACTGGCGTGTCGTTTCGCCTGTTTCATCAGCTTCGCCGCCACTTCCGGATGTTGGTCTGCCACGTTGTGACGTTGTCCGGGGTCGGCCGACATGTCAAACAGCTGTCCGTCGGCATCCAGCCGAAAACGCGGAGTACGGACGCTGACCTGATTTTTCTTGATCGACAGAATGCTGCGCGAGGCGATAGGTTCCGAGGTCCGACCCAACAACAACGACGCGATACTCTGCCCATCGATCGGCTTGTCTCCTTTCGCGTCGATACCGGCAAGAGCCGTCAGGGTGGGCAACAAATCGATCGCCGCGGCAATATTGGGGAGCTTGGCGCCGGCGCGAATCCGGCCGGGCCAGCGAATGAAAAAGGGTGATCGCAATCCCCCTTCGTCAATCGAACCTTTGCGTCCCTTCATTCCCCCGTTCCATCGATAGGAATTCGGGCCGTTGTCGGAAAAGTAAATCACGATTGTCTCGTCGCGAAGGCCGGAGTCGTCCAGCGTCTTCAACAACCGGCCGACATTCCAATCAATGTTCTCGCACATTGCCAACGCGGCGCGAGTCATCATCACATCCTCGCGACTGGGATCCCGATGCTGCATCGAAAGCGACATGTTCTCGAACTTTTCATAGAAGCGATCGGGCACCATCATCGGTGAATGGGGCGTGTTCAGTGGAAGGTAGCAGAAAAAGGGCTGCTCCCGATTGGCCTGGATGAACTCGATCGCATGGTCGGTGAAATCGTCGACAATGAAACCGTTGCCGCGAACGCGGCGGCCGTTGTGATCGAGCGGCGGGCTGAAGTAGTGCCCCCAATGTCCGGAAGTGAATCCGTAATACTCGTCAAACCCCCGATTGTTCGGATGCAGTGGCGGCTGGGTCCCGTTGTGCCACTTTCCAAACGCGCCGGTCGCATATCCAGCCGATCGAAAGAGGTCGGCAATCGTGGTTTCGTCGGCATTGAGCCGTCCTTGCCCACGACTGACACCGCTGACACCGGTACGCGGATAGTAACGGCCCGTCAAAAATTCTGCACGTGTCGGCGCACACACCTGACAAACAAAAAACCGATCCAGCGTCAAACCGTCATGAGCCAGCGAGTCGATGTGGGGCGTGGCCAGGTTGGTGTTGCCATGGACGCTAAGATCGCCCCATCCCTGATCGTCGGTCAGGATCACAACAACATTGGGGCGATCACTTGACCTGGCGTTCAGCGGCACGGCGCAAACAAGTTGCAGCGTGACGGCCAACGAGGCTGAAAAAGCAAATGCAGCAAATGGCTGTGTTGAACGACCTGGGAACGACCAGCGGCAACCGGCCAGCTTTTTCGTGAGGAACCGAATCATGTTGAATCCCATCTCTAGATTGGCACGTGCGATGCACTGGTAGCAAAATCGTGGACCACCGCTGCCAGCCCACGTGTGGATCCAACAATCGTACATTGCGCAAAATTCGCCTGCCAGTCACTTTGCCCTGGCAAGAAAGTTCATGAACAAATCGGCGATGGTTCTCGTTCGCCGAGAAACCGCACCCGAAGGATGCCGTGACCCAGGAAGCTCACCTCTTCCTATTCTTGGCCCGCTTCTTCCGCCGCCACCGGGCGCGCGCGGCCTCGATCACCGCGTTCTTTTCCTCGTTCATGTTCGGAGCCTTGCCGTATTCCAAGCATGATTGAACAGAACTGTGATTTGCTGTGTCGGAAAATGGCCCCAGAATGCAATGTGTCTTAGAATGTGATGTCCCCAAGGTGAATCACCCCGATCGCGTCGACAGCTACTGGCACCACTGGGAACAACCCCGTCCGTATCCGACTTTGTCAGCAGACTGATGTCCGCAACGACGCGCAACTGGAATTGGTGTGGTCTCATTGATCAGTCAGGAAGAAATCAGGAAATTTGCTATGCCAACCAAAAGCATGCTGCCGGCGGAGCGCGCAATTCTGTTGCCCATTGCTGCCGTATTGATATCGGGCTTTGTGAACGTCGCGTCATCGCCCGCCGATGACGCCGTTTTTCGCTATTTTTTTCAAGAGGTTCTCAAGAAGACAGAGTCCGACGACAGACCGCTTCCGCCAGCCAGAGCCGCAGAGCGTCTGATGACGATCGATTGGCCAGAACACATGGTGTCGGAAGTATCCGAAAAGATTGTTGAACTTTATTCCCGTGATCCATCGCAACTGCAAGCCGGCGCGATCGGGTACTACGCGTCGTGGATCGACACGTTACCGGGCGCTATCGTCAAAGAAGCAGAACGACAGCTTGCGCAGGCTGAATCTCGCGAAAGGCTTCACCTGCTTCGAGCGCTGTGCCGCGCAGAATCGATTCGGCCAGCGAGTCTTGCCATCATTCGCGAAATCGCTTCTGAATCGGACGTTGTTCTTCGTGCGCCAGCTTGTGCCGCGTGGTATCGACACGATCCTGCCGGCGCAAAAGATCGCGTCGGCGAGCTACTTGGCTCGGCAGACAATGGCGCCGTGCTGCGAATGTGCGATGCCCTTTCACTGTTGCCTGTCAGCAGGGTCGAGGATTTTGCCAGTGACTTCGACCGTCTTCTGCAATCGACTGACCTGCGAGTGAGAGTAACGGCCGCCAGTGCAATATTGAAATACGATCCGGCCAACGGAAATGCCCTGAGCTGCGTTGCCAAGGCGCTAAGAGAGCCACAAACGACCCGAATCTGCATTGGTTACTACTCGCCAAGTCAACCGGGAGTCCCCGTCAGCTGGTACGCGGCGTCCGCGCTTCGCAGAGTTGTCAGGTCGGCAAACGTTTTCGCCCAACTCATGAATCACTCGGTCTTGTCGGCTAGGAAGCCAGCACCTGCGTCGTTGCCTCCTGCCGGTAGAAGATCTCGAACTTCTTCCTTGGAAACGAAATTCATTACCAGTGGCTGCGACTGATCGGGCTGAGATTGTTGCCAGGTGGCATAGTAGCCGTCGTCGGTTTCCAACACATCGACGTACCGGCTACAACCCGTGCCAGAGGGACTTAGGAACATCGGTGAGCGGACCGAGAGCCGTTGAATCGAATGGGGATCCTGGTCGGCGATGTAGGCCAGCCCGCCAAGCTCTTCACACGAATAACCGCGAGGACGATTCACTGCGGCATTGTGCTCGTCCAAGTTTCGTAGGCATTCGCCGCCGTCGTAAAACATCAGGCTGACCGTCTCGCCAGGAACGGGCAACACGGCGGTTCCTCTGGTCATCGCAACGTCCCAGCTGAATCCACGCGAAAAAAAATCAAAGCACGGTTCGCCGGCAATCGTGCCGTCAGCATCAAGCCACACGTAACCGGTATTGGAACTACTCCAACAGTACGGGTGAGAGCAAAATAGCAGGCAGTGGCGATCGCCGAATTTGGCCACAAACGGATCTTTGACATGCACGAACTGCGGGTCGGATGTTTCAAGAACCGTGGCGATTCCGACTGCGGAAAGGGAAGAAACCGATTCGGCGGCGATCCGGTCGACGGTCCATACGCCCGTTCCCGGCTTCAGGAAAGATTCCAATCCGGCCGGATAATCGATGTTGGACTTCTCCGTCGATACAAACAACTGGACACCTTGATCGGTGATCCACAGCGCACTTCCTTCGATCGACAACACTTCACGATCACCGACGTTCAGATCAGATTTCGAGAAATGGAGCGTTTTCTCGAACGAGTCTCCTCGATCACGAGATTGAAAAATCGCCAGCTCCAAACCGCGTTCTCCGGCGCCGAGCCCAGTGCGCGAGTCACCCTGATTGCGATAGCGACCCACCAACCACAGCGTGCCATCGGAGTCTTCCACCATGTTCCCACCACCAAACCAATACCCGCTGGATGCTCGCTGCGGTGGAACGATCACCCTAGCCCGTTCCTGATCGATCAGCCGTCGTGCGAATTCCTTCAGTCGTTCAGCAAAGTTCAAGTCAACGTTCCTTCTGGGAGGTATTTGCGGGTGCTATTTTAGCGGCTCAGCGTGAAGTTTGAAGTTTGCGACCGTCGGCCAGTTCTCCGCTCCTGGCTTGCACACGTGCGTAGCGATTTCGGAGAAATCGCCGACGTGGGACAAATCGGCCTGCGCTCTATTCGAACTTGCAGACGTGTTTTCCAAATCTCCGAGCGAGCTGGCCGCCGATTCCGTTTTCTAGCCAATCGTTGACTCGATCCAATCCGATGTCGGGTGGGATGCTGATCCGCAGTTCCGTGAGCCGGTTCAGTGTGTCGGATCGCACCAACAATTCGAGTCCGCGCTGGCCGATTCCGCTGGCCGTTACATTCAGCTCGTTGAGTTTGCTTAGACTTGTCGAGCCGGCGATGGTGGCAAGTCCATCATCACCAATGTGGTTGTGAGAAAGATTCAAATGGGTCAGCTGCTGGGCCAAATCGGATGTGGCAAGGTGCCGGGCGGCGGTCGCGTCTAAACCGTTGTTGCTCAGATCGAGCCAACGCAAGGTGTGCCATGTTCCCGTTTCAAGTACCTGCTTCAAACCATCACCTGCCAATTGGCACCGAGCCGCCGACAGGCGCACCAGGCCATGCAAACAAGAGGAGCCGGCAAATTCTTTGGCGGCGCGTCCCTGTAAGTTGGCTGCGTCGACGTTCAGTGACCGAAGTTCGGTTGGTCCCGATAGCCTTCCCAGGTAGGACATGTCGTCGGAGGAGAGATCGCAGTCGGCAAGCGAAAGATGTTCGAGTTGCCGAAATCGCCGGCTGTCAAAAAGACTTTGCAACGAATCACTCGGCAGAGACTCGTTTCGGCTGATATCCAGACGGCGAAGATTTGGAAAGACGTCCGAGTAACACAGTGACGCAAAATCGCTGTCAGACAAATCGGTCGCGGCGATGGACAGTTCGGTCAGATTCTGGCCGAGCTGCGATGTCACCAACGCGGCAAAACTCTGGTAGTCCAAAACTGTGTTATTGATGTACAAACATCGAAGGCGACTGAGGGAAGAACTTCGGGCGATCGCTGAAATCTTCCATTCTGTGGGATCGAGTTGATCCATTCGCAAGGTCCCCAGGTTCGACAGTTGCGGCGAATCGACAAGCAACTGCAGAGCCTTGGCCCCCATCAAACATCGTCGCAGATCGAGCTCGACCAGGCGGGCCGTCGCGTTGCAAGCCAGAAAAGACGGCAGATGCTTGTCCAGGCCTGTCAAACGCAAGGCGCGAAGCGGGTATCGGGCAAAGAGTTCATCGGCGGAATCGACGAACTGCCCGGCGGTCAGCTCCAGTTGCTCCACCATGCCGCGGCGGAACTGGCACGACGTTGCTCCTGTCGTTTCCCGCACGCGGCGTTTCCAGGCGAATCCGCGTTCGGCAAGAAACGCCCGTTCGCGGTACTCCAAGTCAACACGCCGGGGATCGCGCAGATCCAGTTGATCCAAGTCACATTGAACACGAATGAATTCGCCGCGCCGATCACCTCGCTCCGCCAGCCAGTCGGCGTAGATCAGCCGCGGCTCAGCGGCATCGGGATCGGCGGTGATCGCCGCGACCAATGCATTTTCACTCATTCCTTGTCCGGCGCGTCGCGGCGCTCAAACATCCTCGATGTCCGGCACCTCGTAGCCCTTGTTGTTGGGATCTTTCAACAGCGCGTTCGCTTCGTCGGCGTGGTCACCGGTATGCAATTCCGTCTTGGGATCGAAAGTCAGCCAAGGTCCGACGGTATATTCGGCCCCATCTTCGGGAATGCCCACGCCGTCCCGCATGACCTCGTGCAACTTCAAAAAGTGTTCGGCGGCATCCTCGTTGTCACCAAACTTACCCGCCTTGGCGCTGAACGGCACCTTCTTGCCCAAGCGGTAAGAATTGTTCATCAGGTGACCCATCACGCAACCGAAATGGGCATCTTCCACGTTGCCGTTTGCCATGCTGGGATCGTTGGCACGAATCGCGGCGATGAAGGCGCCCCAATTTCCACCGGGCGTGACCTTTCCTTTGGCGACCGGCAAAGGTTCGGCTTTGTCACTTCCCTTGGGTGTGATCTTGTAGTTGCCTTCACCGGTGATCTTGCTGCCGTCTTCCAGGTAATACTCGTTGAAGACCTGTCGCTCGTAACCTTCATAGTTCACGTTGCGAACGTTGAACATCACCTGCTGGCCGTTGGGGAATTCGGCCAGTCCAAACATCGTGTTGGGTGTTTCGCCTTGATCGTTGTATTTGAAGCGACCGCCAAGTGCCATCACGCGTACCGGATGTGTTTGGTCGGTATCGAGCGCCCAGCGGGCAACGTCCAACTGATGAGTCCCCTGGTTGTTCAAGTCGCCGTTGCCGGTTTTCCAGAACCAGTGCCAGTTGTAAGGATGGTAGTTTCCGTGGTAATCGGAGATCACCGCCGGCCCCTTCCAAAGTTCCCAATCCAGATTCTCCGGCGGCGGTCCGACCGGCTTGAAACCGATTCCGTTGCGAGGCTTGCAGCAATAACCGTAGGAGATTTTCAGCCGCGGCAACCGGCCATCTTGCAGAGCCTCGTGCAATCCCGCGATCCCATCGTTGCTGCGCCGCTGCGTACCGTGTTGAATGACCACGCCGTACTTCTTCTGAGCGGCAACACAGATGCGTCCTTCGCGCACATCGTGGCTCATCGGCTTTTCGACATAAACGTGCTTGCCTCGCTGAGCCGCCCAAATCGTCATCAGCGAATGCCAATGGTTCGGCGTGGCGATCGAAATCGCATCCAACGTGCGGTCATCCAGCGCGTCGCGCACATCACGAATACCCTTGGTCGTGAACTGCCCGTCCGTTCTTTTCTCCAACGCCTTCATTGTATTGTCGCGAACCTTTTCGTCCGGGTCGATCGCGTAGGCAACTTCGACGTTGCTTTGTCCGCGCCAACCGCTCAGATGGCTTTGTCCGCGTCCGTTCAATCCGGCAACCGCAACGCGAACGCGATCGTTGGCACCCTGAATGCCGCTGGTGGTTCGCGTTCCCATCAACAACAGCGAACCGCCGGTTGCGGAAGTGGTCTTCAGAAAGCTACGACGATTGGTTCGGGTCATCGGAAGGATCCTTGGGCGGGTTGAAAAAGGAGGAGGTGGGCAGGCGTTTTGCACGGGCGCGTCGTGGTGGGTAGCTCGCGGATTTGCAGTACCGCATCAAAACGGAGCCACATTTTACACGCCGCGGCACCGCCGTTGTAGATTCGGCGGCTCAATCGTCGGCAGACGGATTTTGGGGCAGCGAGGCGAGCAGCGCAATGGTCGCCCATCCCGACGCGGCGGTCGAAATGAACTGGTCCTTCCCGTGTGGAAAACCACTTTCAAAGTACTTCTGGAAAGGTTTACTGCGGCTGACAACATGCCACGATCCGTCTTCGTTCTGGCTTTCCAGCAGATAGTCAATGCCCGCTTTCCAAGCCGGACGCTGCGCGGACACGCCACATTGCTGCAGCGCGTACAGCACCGTGCCGGTCGCGTACGCATCACTTTCCATTTCGTCCAACTGTGCCCATCCGCCATCGTCGCGCTGGTGGCCGATCAAGTTCTTCACCTCCGCATCAAGGAGGGCACGATCGGTGTCCAAATAGGCGAGCGACAGAAGGCGAAAAACGCGTCCCTCGGTGTCGTCTGGCGATGCTTTCTTTAACCAACTGGCGGCATTCTGGTATGCCTGGTCGACCTCTTCGGGCTTTTCGTCCACCGCAAAAACGCTCAGCGCGCGGATCGCCAGGTAGGTTGTGGTGAAATGGCTTGCTTCGGAAGGAGGCCGATTGCTGCTGCACTTCCATTTTCCGTCTTTGTGCTGCTTGTCCAACAACCAATCGGTAACCAACTGCGTCACCTCTTCCGGCTCACGCTGGCCCTCTTCCAAAGTCCATAGCGCGTACCCGGCAGTGTCCACTCCGCCCCCCTGCCCTTTTCCTTCGGTATAGCTTTTGCGACCGCGCCGGAGGTGCTTGTAGGTATGTTCGATCTGCTGCTGAAAGTTCTCTTCATCCAATGAGAAACCTCGCCGCCGCGCCTTGGCCAAAGTAAAAACGGGCAAGGCCTGATTGTGGCAGGTAAAACAAACGCGTTGCTCGGCCGAACCGGCCGACGCTTTCTCCAACAGCGCAAGCGACCGCTCAATCGCTGGGCGAAGCCTTGGATCCTCGTCACCGCCGCGTTGCTCTACAGCAGGCTCCGTTTTCGTTTCGTCTCCGACAGCAACTGCCAGGAGGTTCGTCGCGCCAATCCAAACAATCATCCAAGCGATTCGGTGGTTCATGGCTGGCCAAGGTTACGTGGGTGGGTTTTGATGCCCGTTGATTGTAACCGATGGAAACGCCAATCACGCCTGGTCCAACATCGCTTGGACCGCTTCTTCCACTTGCTGAGTCAATTTGGCGGTCAAGCCTTTGGCTTTGCGATCGGCGACCACTTCGATCGGTTGACCGAAGGTTACTTTTGCGCTTCGCATCGCCTTGATCGACGCGGTGGGCTTGCGCAGCACATCTTCCTCGAACTTATCCAGCGTTTCGGCCATCCGTTCGATCGAGGGTTTGGCGACGACATAATCGCCGGGGTAGCTGAAGGATTGAACCACCAAAAACAGGTCCTCCAGATCGTGATCCAGGTTCTGCTTGTCGGCCGCGGAGAGGTTTTCGCCGGCTCGTTTTTCCATGATCGTTCGCCGGGCCGCCTTGACTCGTTCGGGAATCGACTGGGAGTCTCCGGCCAGTTCGTGCCGCCCTTCAACTTGATCCAAAACGCGATCTCCGAAAGCTCGAATTCGATCGGGCAACCTTCCCGATTTGGTCTGCTCAAAATACTCCAGCTCCTTCACCGCCAACAACGCTTCGGCGAATCGATAGATGCGTTCCTCCAGCGGCTTTTCGACCTTGCGTCTCCAAAAAATCGCTTCCTCCAATTGCCCCATTGTTTCCAACAACGCCTCGGAGGGATCTTCTTCATATCGATACTTCATCGCGCAAGGAATGCAGACAACTTTGCGTTTCGCCTTTCGTGCCGCCGCCACGGCAATCGCCGATGCACCATCGCGAAACGGCGTGACCCGGTCGTTGCAGTGATAGATCTCGCCTTCCGGAAAAATCACCAACGGCTGCGGCTTTTCTCGCAGGATGCTGGTTGCCAGTCGAAACGCGCCGATATCGTTCGCCTCGCGATCGACGCTGAAACAACCGTGCCACCGCAGTGCGTGTTGCAGGAAGTACGGTTTTCCATAGAAGACGTGCCAGGTTGCCATGATATGCAGCGGCGTTCCCACCGCATCGGCAGCAGCGTAGATGACATAGGGATCCGCATGGCTGGAATGATTGGGCATGATCATCACGGCGTTGCCCTGATCCAGCTGGTCGCGAACGATTGAATCACCGGTGACATCCACGCTGTTGATTCGCACGTCACGCCTTTGGCTTCGCAGCCGAAAAGTGCGCAACCATCGGACGATTCTGGGGCTAAGCTTGGGCGTCCAAACCTGGGGCGCAAACCGCATTCGGTAGCGATTCATTCTTGACCGATCACAGAAGATGGGGTGCCGGGTGTCCTTGCAGGAGGCCTATCATAGAGGATCATCGGCCGTCAGCGTTAGCTTGATCGCCACCACCGTCACTGGGACCGCGTTTTGACGAATCGCAACAGCAGTGGAAACGCTGGCTGGGCCATTTGACCGTGGTTGAATCCGTCCAGTTCGTGCAGCTCGGTGTCTTCGTGTCCGACGACCTGCATCATCCGCCACATGTACGCGTTTTCCTCGTAACGTCCCAACATTTCAAGCTCGCGGTCGCCGGTGATCAACAGCAGCGGCGACGCATCGGAACGAACGTGAAACAGCGGCGCCATCGCGTCAATGATCGGTTGTTTCCCGTCGATCCCCCGCTCCTTGCGAACCGTGAAGTGCGTGATGGTGTGACCGCTGAAGGGGATCAATCCGGCAATCGAATTGGCATCGACGTCGTACTTGGCGAGCCAGGTTTTGTCCAATCCGATCATGCTGGTCAGATAGCCGCCTGCCGAATGTCCGCTCACAAAAACCTTTTTTCGGGAACCACCGTAGCGGCCGATGTTTGCCATCACCCAGGCAACCGATGCTGCCGCATCGTCAATACAGTCCACCACTTTGACCTTCGGGCTGAGGCGATAATCGACCCCAGCGACCGCGATCCCTTGTTTGCGAAGCAGCTTGGGTATCTCCCGCTTTCCCTTGGTCAACCCGCCGCCATGAAACCAGACGACGGTGGAAAATCCCTTGGCGTCAGCCGGGTAGTGAAGATCAAGTCGGCACATTTTTCTGATCGACGGATCGTCCGACTGGCGATAGGCGATCCCGCGAATCGTCTTGTGGTCGGATTTTTTCTCGGGTGACTGCGGCAGGCATCGGCCGCTGCCCATCAAAAAGAGAGTGACCAAAAAAAGTGTTCGAATCATCGCGCGGCACGTCAAAACGAGAGGGAGATACAGCAAGCCGACTTGTCCGCAAGTCGGCGAGTTTCAGGGTTGCCGACTTGGGGACAAGTCGACCTACCGTGAAAGCATACTTGGTGCGGATCTTGGTGGACCGCTGAGCTTGGGGTTTTGACAGGAAAACGCTGGATAGGAAAATGTCCGCATGGCGATCGAGATCAGCAACCGACAGGCGCGGCGAGTGATCCTGCATTTGCAGGGACTTTCGCGGCCGCCCCACCAACCGCAATCGGCAGCCGATTTGTATGAGCTGATCGTGCAGCTTGGTTTTGTCCAAGTCGACTCGATCCAATGGGTCGAACGGGCGCATCACATGATCCTGTTTTCCAGAAATCAAAATTATCGGCCCGAACATTTGCATCGATCGATCGAACAGGATCAAACGCTCTTTGAAAATTACACGCACGACGCGTCGGTGATTCCGTCCGAGTATTTCCCGTATTGGAAGCACAGGTTCGAACGCAGCCGCGATCGACTTCGTCAACGGATGACGAACTGGCAGGGCGGCGGATTCCTTGATCACTGCGACGCGCTGCTGCAATTGATCGAAACCAGCGGGCCGATTCGATCGCGCGATCTGGATCGACCCAAGAACAAAAAGTCGAAAGAGATGTGGCAATGGGATGACGGAAAAGCGGCGCTCGAATTCCTGTGGCGCACCGGTGAACTTTCTATCTGTGCCCGCGACGGCTTTCAGAAGGTTTACGATCTTTCCTCACGAGTGATTCCTGAAAAACATTTCCGAGCCACCTGCTCTCATGAAGCGTTCATCGACTGGGCTTGCCGCGGGGCACTCGACCGGCTGGGATTCGCGTCACCAAGCGATATTGCTCGCTACTGGAACCTGGTCAGCATCGCCGAAGTGCGACAATGGATCGATCAACAGGAAAATCAAATCAAGCAGGTACTGGTTTCGCCTGCCGACGGCAGCAAGCCGCGGCAACTGATTGCCCGGGGCGACATTGAACAGCTGGTTACCGAATCGACCAAGCCGCCGCCGCGAATGCGAGTGCTGTCGCCCTTTGACCCGGTGATCCGTGACCGAAACCGGCTGCTGTGGCTGTTCGACTTCGATTACCGCATCGAGATCTATGTTCCCGCAGCCAAACGCAAGTATGGATACTATGTCTTTCCGCTGTTGGAGGGAGAGCGGTTGGTCGGTCGAATCGACATGCGCGCCGACCGCAAAGAAGATTGCCTGCAAGTCCGTCGCGTCTGGAGCGAAATCGAATGTCCCTGGAGCCAGGCTCGTCAAAAACGGTTCGAGCAGGAGCTCAGGAGGCAGGCAAAACTGGCAAAGGTTTCGCGGATCCGTTGTCCGAAATCGGTGGTAACGCCCAACCGCGTTGGAACCTGATCGTGGGCCGACTTGTCTCCAAGTCGGCAAATTCAGGATCGCCGACTTGGGGACAAGCCGGCCTACCAACCATCTTTCACCGGCGCCTTCAACCGGGAGCACCATTGGCGAACGCTTCCAACACGTCCATCGTGGAGACGATTCCAATCAGATGGCCGTTGGAGTCGACAACCGGAAGATGATGAATCCGATTGCGAAGCATTTCGCGCGTTGCAGTGGCCAACGTGGTTTCAGCGTCCACGGTCGTTACCGCTTCGCTCATGAAGGACTGGACCGGTTCAGCCCCCATGCTGTGAGCAAGCTTGTCCAATAGAAAGCGACGCGACGTAGGATCGACCAGGTCCAGACTGTAAAGGTCATCGTCCAGATCACGAGTCATATCGACCAGGTCAGAGGTCGACAGAATTCCCACACAATTGTCAGCACGATCCACCACAGGAATCGCCGAAACACGGTTCTCGCCCATCAGCGTGAGTGCTTCGTGGATCGTGTCAGCGGCATCGATGGTCACCACATCACGGCTCATCACATCCTTGATTCGCTTCTGGTAGACATTGTTGCTCATGGTTTTCCTCTCCCTTGACTCATTCAATCGATCTGTTGGTTATTCCTGCCAAAGGTTGGCACACCTTGTCACACCACGGTCGTGCCTTCCAAGCAACATCCCAGTGCAATTTGGGGACCAAGATTCAAGCTGACCGCGACGAATCCTGCAACCACGGGACCGCGACCACAGGCTGGAAAAGCTGAGCCGGAAACCCCAACGGAGCCTCGCAATCCGAACCAAGACCGTGCACAATCGCACACTTTGATGAATTGAAAACAGGGTTTTTGAGCCTAAGAAGACGATTGTGCTGGACTTTGTACGCGCCGCTGGAGTGGCAGCTTCCGCATGACGCGACGCCGTGACACGTAAACCATTGCTGAGAAAGAACTTACGTCGCATTTCGTAACATGGACGCGTAGTGTAGGGTGAGGCAATGAGTGATGATGCCAGATCAAAAACTGACGCCGAAATCATGCGGCTGCTCCACGCCGACGATCAATCGGCTTTGCAGGTCGTGCTTCGGGAGGTGGTTCCGGCGATTTGGCCGCTGCTGAAACGGAAGTTTGGAGACGGCCTGTCGGACGAGGACTTGGAGGAGGTGTTTGCACTTGCGCTTGAGAAACTTTGGAGGAACCGTCAATCCTTCGATCTTGATAAAGGTGACCTTGAAGGTTGGTTTTACGTCATCGCCAAAAATGTTGCCGTGGATCGCGCAAGAAGGCAGCGGATCAAGACGTCGCTGCCACGTCTGGTGGTTGAACCCACACCAACAGCCGAAGGGAGTTCCGTCAACCTGGAAAAAACACTGGCACTGGCAATTAAAAAACTGAATCATCGCGAAAGAGAAGTTGTCGCGCCGTTGTTTACGGGAGAAGACATCGCGGCAGTCGAATTGGCAAAAAAACTGAAAACCAGTAGCGGCGCGGTCCGAGCATTGCGATTTCGCGCACTTCAAAAACTCCGAAGCGAGCTTGCAAAGTTCGGCTATCGCGTCACACGAGAAAAGCCGCTGGGCGATGAAAGGGCATGAAATGTCGAAGCATAAGTTTTTGCAAATCATCAAAATCTGGGCTGAACTTTTAAAACTCGATTCGCCAGACGAGATCCTTCAGTCGGTCGAATTGTCGTGGGAGCAAGAAGACCGAATCTACTCGCTGACCAAGAAACTTATCGGGGCTCTTGACGAAAAACAGCGTTCCGTTGAAGCGCAGGTTCAAGAAGTCCTGGATCGAATGCGTGCAAATTCGTCTTATTCAAGCGCGTTCGATGAAGTTGGAAATGATGACATCGCGTTCACGATTGGTGTGCGCGTTGTCAATGGACTGGGTAACATGTTGCGTCAACAGGTTCCGCGGGCAGATCGACGCAAAGCGTCCGTATTGCGTGTGGACTGGAACAATGAGCTTGGGGTCGCCCGATGGGTCGGCGTCGGCGATCAATTCATCTTGATGAATGTCCTGCAATTCACAGCGAAACATGTTGGTGGGGCGGAGCCCCTTTTTTTGAATGCGCTATCGAGTCAATTGCTGGGGGACTTTCGTGAACAGCTTGTTCATTTCCCCAGGCTTGATTTCGTTGAATCGGATGGAACGGTTGCGACCTACCATTGGTCGCCTGCCAACGTTGAGCATGCCGAAGAACAACATGAGGTGAAGGCCGCCGATCCACTTCAGCATCTCTCACCGATATTCGCATTTTTGGAAGATGCACAGCAAAATGCACGGCAAGAAACTGCATCGACAGCAGTTGACGATGCATACTACGAAGCTCAACTCGCCGTCTCTCAGGTCGAGATGGATGATGATGACCCAATTAGCAATGATGTCGCGGACTTACTGAAGCGATGTCATGAATACGTTGGAGAGGACGCGCAGCTGGTTGATCATGAACTCTCCAAGGCCTCCTTTGCGGAACTGTGTCGATCCATTGCCATGGGAAGTGACAAGGAGCGGCAAGATCAGCAGGCTAAGGTGGTCAGCCAACTGAACCGCCACGTCGCCAAAGATTAGCCGCTATAGTTGCACCTTGAACCACGTGCTGTTTTGGGACGTCTGGAACGCGCCAGCGTTGTAAAGATATAGATGCGCAGTCCACTCGATTGACGTGCCACTCAACGCGATTTGGTGTATCCAGAGTCCGGGACGACGCTTGGATGAATCCGGGCGAGGAGGGTATTGCAACGTCGTCGGTGATCGAATCTCGCGCACCTGCTTGATTCCTTTTGGCGTTGGAACTTGTATGAAGTGTGTCCACATTCGGTGCGTGTGCCCCGTGAAAACAAATGGAATGTCATACTCCGCAGCGATGTCCACCAACCAACTGACACAAGTCCGGCGCAACGGACTTGCCGGACCATCGTCAGAAAATGCATGGTGACACAGCAACACGGACGTTCGCCTCTTGCAGCCGGGGGATAGTGGAGCTGACATCGCGGCCGCCATCTTGTCTCGAAATTCCGTTCGATGTTTGGGTGAAAAGCCTCCACCGGCACCGGGATTCAGATTGACCAATGACCCCTCGAACATCGAGTTCGAGTCGACACCGCAGAACACAAGCTCCAACTCGCCCTGTTGAACGGGATAAACCCATGGCGGGGATTCGAAATACTGCGGGAACAGCGCCGAAGAAAAACCGCGTTGAAGAGGATAGATGTACTTGCCGTACCAGTGATCGTGATTTCCGGCGACCGCCCAATAACGGTCAGCGGGCTGTTCTAACCCGACATCACTGCTGACGCCGTTTTCCTGAACCAGAGTCGATGAGTGAATGTAGGCGTGAGCTGTATCGAATTCCTGGTCCTTGCCAAGTGAAGCCAAATCCCCACCCATCAGCAAATGAAAGACGTCGTCCTCTTCGATTCCAGGCAGGTCGTAGATATCAGCCAGCAATAGTTCGTCAAGCGCGTGACACAATGCGATATCGTGGCAGTTGTAGCCTGGGTGAAGGGAAGCTTTCGCATTCCGCAGGTCACTACCAAAGTGAGGGTCGCTGATCTGCACAAGTACAAACCGACTCTTCATCTGATGCCCCACGAGAGTCCCCGTTGAACCATCAAAGAGAACTGATCTGCCCTCTTTGACTCACCATGCAAGCAAGCATTTGAGCCTGGAACTTGACCAGGAGCCAGTGTACGACTGTCGATGCCCGGTGGCTGATCGTTCCAAACCACGGTCATGGTGGCCACCACGGGCGAAAAAACCCCGCGTTTCAAGCTTTCCGGATGCCTGAAACGCGGGGTTTGTGTGTAGAAGTGACCCCTACGGGACTCGAACCCGTGTCGCCGCCGTGAAAGGGCGGTGTCCTAGACCGCTAGACGAAGGGGCCTTTGCAGATGGTCGGATGGGATTTGGCCCCAGCCGTACTATTTGCAAGGCGGGGTTGTAATCAAGACTGCATGATCACGTCAAGGGTTCACCAAGAAAGAGAACCGCTGAATTGGACGGGAAATCGTGCGCAGACTGGCCGCAAGAAAAGAAGTGGAAACAGAATCGCCCCAGCGCTCAACCACCGCCTAAGATTCAACCGGAGCGTCGCCCGATTCCAGGCTACGCTGAATCGCATCGTAGACTTCGCGACGGTGGACCGGCACTTCCCGCGGGGCCTCCACGCCCAGGCGGACTTTGTCACCGCGAATTTCGACAACAACAATCTTGATATTGTTGTCGATCACGATGCTTTCGTTCTTTTTTCTAGATAAAACCAGCATGCTCTAGTCCTTTCCAAACCGGCCCAAACTCATTTTCTAGTGTCGTTCGCCTACAGTCCCGATGCCCGATTGGAAACATGATTCCCGAATCACCGCTACGTAGGCCGGTTGCATCCGCGAAATCTATCCATGGATTTTCGCTATTCCTGACACCCTCAACTCTAGGTCAAAAAATGCGTACGTCAAGGAATTCCGCCTTGACAAGAAGCCTTTTTTGACCTTGTGACCCCGACTGGGCGGTGAATAACCCGAAAATCCGTGTTTAACTGCTAGCAATGAGACAGTTTCACCCCAGCCGCGGCCCCGGGGAACAATTGTGCACTGATTTTGCGGGTGGAACACCAGCCCAATCGGGTTAGGATGCCTGGAGAGGATCGGCCGTTTTTTGCCCTGGCGGACCCGATCGGGGTCTCTCCGATGGCCACTGTGGAAAAAGCGGCCGGAGGGCCCATTTGCTGTCAGACAGTTGGGACTGACCAGGGATCCGGAACCGTCTTCCGGTGGGCTGCGTCCTAATATTTAGAGGGTGACCGGTTCCGGCGGTTTATCGCCGCGGGTCAACTGGTCGTTTTCGGGGGTTGAACAGGTTGTTTTTCCGTCGATGACAAACAGTAAGGTTGGGTAGATGGTTCGGGCAATAAGCGACAATAGCGATTCCAGAGCGGGCGATCCGATCTCCTTCACTCCTGGTCGTGCCACGGAGATGCTGCCGTTGGTCCGCAGCATCGTGGCCGACATGATGCGGCTGAGTGAGTCGATCGCCAACCAACAGGAGCAGATCAAGGGGATCGACGAGCTGCCGGAAACGATCGAGCATGCCGACTACCAGGAAGAATTACGCGACATTCGCGCTTCACTTGCCGAGGATGAACAGCGTTTGCAGACTTGCCTGGCCGAGCTGGCAGCGCTGGGCGTTGAAGCGCACCAACCCATCGACGGGACGATCGATTTTCCTGCCGTGATGAATCGTCGCCAAGTTCGTTTGTGCTGGCACCCCGATGATGATCAGGTCAACCATTGGCATGAAAACGACGAATCGGCCAAAGACCGTCGCCCCATCGAAGCGTCGTCGTTCGGTGTGGAATCGCTGAACTGAACCAGAACTGTTTGCCGCCGCCGATTCACGGCGTCAGGAAGACCTGTAGCTTGCGGCAGCCGTGGGCCCCCAGAACCAGCGATTGTTCGATATCGGCTGTCTTGCTGGGTCCGGCGACGAACAGACCAAAACCTGCCGACGGTTTTCCGATTCTGTGATAAGCCTGGTGCATGTGATGGACGATGTCGCTGCGCGAAACAACGATGGCCAGATACTGAGCGATGAACAGCATCACGCGGTGAGGCAACGTCGCTGCATCGATCCAGATCGCTCCATTTTCCGCCACGGCAAATTCACCCTTGGCGATCATCCAATCGAGTGATTCCAAAGAGTGAGGATCGTGGTCGCTCTGGAAGTGGACGTTTCCTTCCACCGCCTCGGGTACCACCGATGCGATTCGCTTGGCGTCGGCAAAGACGTCGGTCTGCGCCAAGATCTCACTGGCCTGTCCGGCTTGATCAATCAGGTGAGCCTGACCACCAACCAAACCGAGCATCTCCGCAAATTTTTCCACCGGATCGTCAAACTGAGTCAGCTTGGAATCGTCCAAACCAGGCAGACTAGCCGAGTCGATCGGGCGGCTGTCGAGACGGTCAAGGATCGAACGTCGACTTGCGACGCAGGGATCGATGGGGTTTTGCATGGTGAATTCGATTCCTCTTTCCAGCGATCGCCGCTTCAAACGTTAGCCACGGTTTTTCGCGTACCACTCGCGGAAACTCTCTTTCGGTGGCTGGGGCAATTCGCGAGCGACCGTCCAGGCATTCAGCCGATGGTGAGTCGCCCAGTGCGGTAACCAGCGAAGCGCAGTGCGGCCGATCCGACCAGCAAATGCAAACATTCGTGGATGCTGGAACAACCATGACGCGAACTTCATGCTCCAGCGTTTCCGGCGAGGCAACAAACGGTTTCCTACCAGTTCTTTTCGCCAGGCGAGAAGTTGATGGTGTAGCGGAATCTTGACGGGACAAACGTCAGTGCACGAACCGCACAGGCTGCAAGCGTACGGCAGGCTCTTGTAGCTCTTGGGGTCTCGCGTGGGGGATAAAACGCTGCCGATCGGCCCGGGGATGGTAGCGCGGTAACTGTGACCTCCGCTGCGACGGTAGACCGGGCAGGTGTTCATGCAGGCACCGCAGCGGATGCAGTGCAACGAATCGCTGAACTCCAGATTCCCTCGCAAGTTGCTGCGACCGTTGTCGACCAACACGATGTGCAATTCGCTGAGGTCGTCGCGAGGACCATGAAAATGGGAGGTGTAGCTGGTGATCGGCTGCCCGGTGGCGGAACGGGCCAACAGACGTGTGAAGACGGCCAGATCGCCAAAACGCGGAATCAGTTTTTCGATCCCCACGCATGCCACGTGGACTCGCGGCAACGAAACTCCCAGATCGGCGTTTCCTTCGTTGGTGCAGATCACGATGCCGCCCGTTTCCGCGATCGCAAAATTGACTCCGGTGATCCCGACTTCGCCCGCCAAAAACTTGTCGCGCAGATGTCCACGAGCCGCTTCGGTCAGGTACTGCGGGTCCGAGGCACCGGCGTCGGTTCCCAGATGCTGATGAAACGTTTCACCCACTTCCTCCTTCTTGATATGAATGGCCGGCAGCACGATGTGACTGGGTGGTTCACCACGCAACTGAACGATGCGTTCCCCCAAGTCGGTATCAACGACCTCGATACCGTTTTGCTCCAGGTACGGGTTCAAACCACATTCTTCGGTCAACATCGACTTGCTTTTGACGATTCGTGATGAACCGTGGGCCCGAAGGATGTTCAGCACGATCGCGTTGTGCTCCTGAGCATCGGCGGCCCAGTGAACGGTCGCGCCAAGTGCCGTGGCATTCTGCTCGAACTGTCGCAAGTAGTCGCCAAGGTTCGCGATCGTATGGGTTTTGATTTGCGAGGCAAGCTCTCGCAAGTACTCCCATTCAGGAATCGATTGCGCTTGAGTGTCGCGTTTGCTTCGTACGAACCACAGGGCCTTGTCGTGCCAGTGCGACCGCTGTTGGTTGGTCACGAAGTCGTGGGCGGCGGTGGGATGATCGATGATCGGCAGTGAATGAGACATGAATCGCCGGTTGAGTTAGTTTTCCAGAGGTCGGCCGACAAGGACTTGAGCAACATGCATGACTCGCAGCGGTATCTGCTGGCGGCGGATGATTCCCTGCAGGTGCATCAGACAGCTCATGTCCGCGGAAACCAGCACCTCGCTGCCCGCGTCAACGTGATCGGCAATTCGATCCCGTCCCATCGACGCCGACACCTCTGCTTCATTGACCGAAAAGGTGCCGCCGAAACCACAACATTCGTCCGTGCGGGCCGGCGACATCCACTCGATGTCCGAAACAAGACTCAAAACGGCGCGGACCTTGTCGATTCGCGATACCATCGATTCGCTGGAAGCCCCCAACCGTAGTTCCCGCAATCCGTGGCAGCTCTGGTGAAGCGAAACGCGGTGAGGAAAGCGGGCATCCAGAGCATCGATCTGCAATTCATCGTGAAGGTATTCGCAGAGTTCAAAGGTACGATCGGCAACGCCCCGATACCGCTCCGCCTGGTCACCCGAAAAGAATTCCTGGTAGTGGTGGCGGATCATCGAGGTGCAGGAACCCGACGGGCAAACCACCGCGTCGTAGTCGGCCAACAGGTCCACCACTTGCCGAGCGACTGGCGCGGTGTCGTCCGTGCAACCGGTGTTGGCCATCGGTTGTCCGCAACAGGTTTGGCCGGATGGGTAGGCGACGTCGACCCCCAAACGCTCCAGTAGTTCCAACGTGGCAATTGCCACGTCAGGATAAAACTGGTCGACATAGCAGGGAACAAACAGGGCAACAGACATGCAGCAGCAAACTCGGCAGGAGATCGACGAACGATTCCCGCGACAGTATACGCGCTAGGCAGGTTTGCGTAGACCAGGAGGCGATCGGGGAAATCGCAATTTCAGGATTGCCGGACGGGGGTGCGCGCGCCGACTTGGGGACAAGCCGGCCTACTGGGGTTGGCGGTTCACGCTGGTACGTGGCCCGGCGCGTTGCGGACATTCGATTCGCAGGCCGAGATCCAACGCCTGATTCTTCGCGTACTGGGAACTCGCCGGCCGCGTAGTTGCCGGCGGCCGGAAGTGCTTTCGGCGAATCGCAACAAGTCACGGTGGAGCGCCGCCGGCGTTTCCCCAGCCAGCCCGCGAACGCTGCGGCGATGAATGGCGATCAATAGCAGGGCGTCTCGCGGCATCATACCGGGAACAGAAGCAGCAAGCCGAAGGGCGCGGCGATACCGCTTCAATACGCGCAGCGCCTTGGTCGGAGCAGCAAACTTGGCGGCGATTCGATTCAAGTCAGCCGACGCCAAGTCACCGGCGGTGACGATTCCCAGTTGACCAAGCCGATCACATCGCTTCGCGCTGCACAACCGAGTGTGCTCCAGGTGCATCGACATCAACCTGGCACGATGACTGACGCTTTCCGGAACCCTGGCCGCTGTTTCGATCCGCTTGCCAGCAACGTCGGTATCGGGCGCTGCGACACGAGCGTAAAGAACGATGTTGCCGGTTCCACCGGAAGACGTGTCGATCGGAGCCGGACGGTCAGGAGATGGTGAAAGAAATCGCAACAAGGTTCGCAGCATGATCACCACCTGAAAGAGCGTGGAACAGAAAAGCACTCTCGCCGCTCTTTAACGAATCTCTGTCACCAGCCGCTAGCCCGAATCCCACGAATCGAAATCGATGCACCAATCGGATCGTTTATGCGTCGGCTGGCCCTGCGTCTGTCGGACCTCCTTCTTACGCACCGGAGGTGCAGTCGTTTGCTTAGCCCGGATTATTCGTGTAGGCCGGACCGGAGGTCGCAAAACGATGCCGTAACTGCGCAAACCGGCTCGTACTTGCGCGCAGCGCGGGAGACGAAAAAACTTCCCGCAGGCGACCGAAGCTCCGGCGCAGTAAGGGTTTGCTTGCTACGACAGTCGTGAATAATCCGGGTTAGCCCAGGGCGAGGTTTTGCGAGTCTTGCGAGCAATACCGCTGCCCTGGGGCCGCCTGCGCCGGACAGCTCGGTCCCCGCTCCCAGCGAGCATGGCGGCTTTGCCGCCATGCTCGCTGGGAGCGGGGAGATGAGAGACGGTCGCTGACCCAGGGCAGCGTCAACGTTCGTAGAACTCACGTTGCCTCGCCCTGGGCTAAACAAAGTGCTGGACCGTTGGTCCGAAGAACGAACTCTGGTCGCTTCACCGATTTCCGAGTGCTTCGATTTGGTGCCACCCACCTATTTCGTTAGGGTTGAGCGGTTTTGTAGCACCTCCGTCCCGGTTGTGACTGACGGCGGGGACCGCCGTGCTACTATCAGCTTCAATTTTTCACCATCATTGATAGCATTCGCGTGGCGGACCGAATCGTTTCGCCCAGGGTCAGCTTGCTTTCGCCTTTGATTCGGTCGGTAAAGGTGATGGGAACCTCGGCCATTTTGCTGCCGCCACGGTGGAGACGAACCAACAGTTCTTCCAGCACCGAATAACCGTTGCTGTGGATCGAATCGAGCCCGATCGCGCGCAGCGCGGCCACTCGATAGCAGCGCATCGAACCGCTGCAATCAGCGACCGGCAGCCTCAAACATCGCGTGGCGAAGCCGTTGACCATTCGGCTCATCACGCGCCGCCGCAGCGGCCAACCGTCGATCGCCCCGCCGGCGATGTACCGCGAACCGATCACCACGTCGACATCGGGTGATTGCCGGGCACGCTGCAACAACGACGGCAGCTGCGCCGGATCGTGGCTCAAGTCACCGTCAAGGTTCAGAAAGAACTGGTAATCGCCCTCAATCGCTTGAGCCATCGCCAATCGGATGGCGCTGCCCAAGCCACGCTCGCCGCGCCGGACGATCAAGCGGACTGCCGGATCGGACTGGGCGATCGCCGACACGACTTCGCCGGTTCCATCGGACGATTCATCATCGACGACCAGCACGTCGGCTTCGGGAATCGCGGCCCGCAATCCAGAAACCATCTCCTCGATATTGTCGGCCTCATTCAACGTGCAGACAGCGATCAGCACGCCTCCGTCTGCGGTTGTACGGTTCTTCTCTACCATCGCCCGCTTTCGGTTCTCTTTCAACCTACGCAGCCGGCTTTGCAACCGGAGTGGGATGCCACTTGGCGCCGGCACTTTCTCGATCGCCCAACCAGATGGGAGTAGTCCAGCTCAACAGCTCCAATCTCTCATCGGCCAATCCTACAATCAACTCACTTCCGCTGCGCGACGGTTTTCCGATCGACGCGGTGATCTGCAAGACAGCCGCCGGGTGCGAAGCATCATCTGGCCGAGGCCGTTTCGACTCCATCAGCAGCCGATTGACCGAGGCGGCAAAACGGCTCGCCCAAACGTCCCCAACTAGGCTCAGCAATTGTCCGCTTCTGGCGCAGTACCAGTCGAACCGAACCGGGCGATCCGCCTGAACCACCAGCTCTTCAGCCAACTGCAGAAAAAAAGCTGGCCTTAGCGACAGGTAACTTGGTGTCACCAGGACCGGAGTCGATGGGCTAACTGCACCTCCTGCACCAAGATTCGCCGGGCCAGTTGCGCTGATCCGAAGGATTTCAGTGACGAGGTGTCGAAGTGGCATCGCCGTGTTCCCATTTCTGTTGCAAACATTGTCTTCCCGATTGCTAGGCGTCAAGTGCCGCTACGCATTCGAGACAGCATGGCTTGGAAGTCAACCGAGATGGTTTGCTCTTGGGAATCAACGGTTTTGATCGCGTCGGTCGCCGCGATTTCGACTTCGTCTTCAATCACCAGCAAGTCCCGATCATCCCCTTCGACGTGATCGGTAGACGGAACATCGGTTTCAGCCAGCCAGATCACCGGAGCGTCCGCTTCCGCGGTCTCGCTTTCCGGTTCATTCGGTTGGCAAACAAAGTCTTCGACCACTTCTTCCGGTTCCGGCGAAAACTCGACGCTCGGATCTTCGTAAGGATCCGACTCGACATGATCGGACTGGTTGTCGGATTGCCCGTCCAGTTCCAGTCCGGCGGCGGCAACAGACGAAATCCCGATGATTTCCTGGTGCAACATCGATTCCAGATCCGCCGGCGGCTGACCCGCCGGTACGACGGGTACTCCCGGTTGGTCGGTCGCCGTCGGCGCGACACCCGCCGCGGGAGCCACACCACTTCCGATCGTGACGCTTTCTTCATCCTCGAAGTCGCCGAACAGCGCCGCGGGTGAAATCTTTGGCACCGATTCTTCGATGATTTCGACGTAATCGTCTGCGTAATCGGATTCGGCGGGTATCTCGCTGGCCGGCTCCGACTCCAACTCGTGGGCTTCGCTGGCATCGCCGAACTGAATGTCTTGCTGGCACGCGGCACCACAGCAAGTTGTTTCGCAAATCGCATCGGTTTCGACAACGGGAGAATCGTACTGCGGTGCGACCGGTTCGCTGACATCCTCACGGGGCTCGTTCTCTTCGTGCGTGGGAGAGACAAGCTCCTCTTCCGGTTCGCTGGAGATCGGATCGACTTCGTCCAACTCACCAAACTCAATCGCCGTCCCCTCGCGAACCAGTGTTGGTTCCTCGACCATCGGACTGGGCAGCTGCTGAAGCTGTGCCCAGGCGGTGTCGATGACCTGCTCGGTGATCAGTTCTTGACCGGCGTCTTCGGCACAATCGATCGCTTCGGTCATCAACTGGTTGACCAGACGAGGCACACCCATGCAGGCATGATGAACGGCAGCAATCGCTTCGGCAGTGATCGTGCTATCCGCTTCGGCTCCGCAGGCGCGAATCGTTTCACCGATGTATTGCTGCGTTTCATCGCCGTTCATGGCGTGCAGATAACAACGTGTCGCAACCCGTTGGGTGAACGCTTCCATCGACGACGAGGCGATCGTTTCCTCCAACTTGACGCCACCGCACAGGACCGCATAAACGCGCGGCTCGCCGTCACGCATGATGTTGGTGACCATGCGAATCGATTCGATCACCTCCGGCGAAAGCGATTGAGCCTCGTCGACCACGATCAACAGCCCGCCTTCGGCAGCGCCGCCGTTGCAAATTCGATCGACCAGGGCCAACTGCAAATCGGCGTCGGCGGTGGCTTCAAAATTCTCACCAAGGTGATGAAGCAGATGGCGCAAAAAGGCTGCTGAATCGGTGATCGGAGTCTCGCCAAGCACGACCACTTCATGGCTGGAGCGATATTGCTGGACCAACAGGCCACACATTAGCGACTTGCCTGTTCCGGGAGGTCCGATGACCAGCGCCAAACCCTCTCTCGCGTCGATGCTGCGACAAACCCGATCCATCGCTTCTTGGATCGAACCAAGTGACACATAACGGGCGGTGCTGGGATAGGCTGGAAACGGAGGCACGCTGAACGTGTTGTCGATTGATTGCATTGCTAATCAGACCGCAATGGGGGAAGGAAGCCTGTTCGTTTTCGGCCGCAAATCGGATGAGTTCTGGGGTATAACCCCGTTTCCCGGCCAATCCGCCGCCACGAACTGTCTGAACGTCAAAGTCATCCAGTCCATACAATCGGAATGATCGGCACATTCGACCGCAAACCTGAGCCTGATCGCTGCGGCGCAATGATAGGGATGTGGTTTTCGATCAGACCAACAGGGTGCATAGCGCCCATGCAGCAAAAAAACCACAACAAACGCGGCGAATCACCACGCTGGTCGGTTGGTGCAAACGAACCCAGGCAGCCGGAATCTCAATCCGCACCACGTTGTGAAACTCGCGGCCATCGATCGATTCCGGTTGCTCCGTCTCGTCGGCTGCAACGAGCCTGCGGAGCGGCGCGAAGAGCGACCACAGCGAAAACACGATCCACGCTGCCACCCCGCCACCAAAGGCAATCAAGAAAGCACGAAGACCGCGGCCCTGGTCGACCACTTTGCCAAACACAATCGGCGACTTCACCGAACCACTCTTTCGGCGCTCGAGCTTTCTTTCCTCATTGGCGACCTCACGAGCCGTTTCGGAGGACACCCGCCGCCAGTACTGGGCCGTCGATGGCGATAGGTTGGACAGTGAATCGTCGCTGGCCGCCTCGGTCTGGCTGTGAAATGAAACCTGAACGACTTCGCCATCCGCTTCGTCGGTTGGGGCTGCGTCGAGTTCTTGGGCGTAAAAGTCGGCCAGTTCTTGTCGCCACTTGGCGACGGCCAGTTTGCAAGTCGGCCATTCACCCCGCCACACTCGCAGCTCGCGGCGGAGCGTCTTCAACCGGGCATCATCGGTCGACAATGAGTAATGATGCACTTGGCCGGAACTGTCGCGCCACGAGAAATGCTGCCGAGGCACATCGGGCGGTACCAGCGAGAAGGTGATGATCGCGACCGCCAGCGCCGATAGAAACGTCTCTTCGTTTACCATTGCTCGGATGACAGCGATCATCGATTTCCAACACCTCCATGTAGGCCGACTTGTCCCCAAGTCGGCGAATCTGTAGACCAGAATCTGCCCTGACCGCAGCCGTAGCGAAGGTCGCCAAGACTTTCGGCGATTCACGACGCGGCCGAAACTCTTGGCGAGTTTCGCTACCTAGGATGTTTCGCTACCCAAGATCAAGTTGCCTGGTAATCATCGGCTGTGCATGGGGTGGTAGAATAGTCCGATTGCAGCGATTGTAAGGACACAGCGCACACTCCGACGTCAACCCGGCCGACAATTCACACTCCCCCAAAAACAAACGTGTTTCACATCAAGATCTGCGGCGTACGGCAGACGGGCGACGTCGACGCGGTCGCGGCCGCAGGCGGTGACGCAATCGGCTTGAATTTTTTTCCGAAAAGTGTTCGGTTTGCCGATCCCTTCGCTTCGACCACGCGGGAGCTTGCCCAGCACGCAGGCGGGCTGGGATTGGTCCGAGTCGGCGTGTTTGTGAACGAGCCGGCGACGACCATTCAACAGATCGCTTCGACCATCGGTCTCGATCGGATTCAATTGCACGGCGACGAGGAGCTGAAAGTGGCCGCCAGTTTGATTCGCGAAGGGGCGAGCGTGATTCGCGCGATCAAGCTGCCCGCCGAGCCCTGCGATTCGCACTCGATCGCCGAGTTGATATCGCCTTGGTTGGACATCGGTTGCGACCTGTTGCTTGACGCCGACGCCGGTGCCGACCACGGCGGTAGCGGCCGAACCACCGATTGGGGCTCGATTCGTCGTTGGGCCAACATCCATCCCGATGTCAGCTGGAGCCTGGCAGGCGGTTTGACCCCCGACAACGTCGCATCGGCGATCCGCACCAGCGGCGCCCGCAGCGTCGACGTTGCCAGCGGCGTGGAAGAGATTCGAGGCACGAAGTCGCCAGCGTTGATCAAGCAGTTCATCCGCTCCGCCGCTGCTGCACTATCCCAGTAGCAATCGGCTTTTGGAGTGCTCCGACTTGTCGGAGCTTTCTTTTACATACGGAACGACATCTTCCTGCGTTTTTCCATCCCGTGTTGATTGAGGCGTAAGCAAGGGAAAGCTTCGACAAGTCGGAGCACTCCAAAAATCGAACTCAAGCGATGCGTCTGGAATAGAGCCACCATTCGGCGACCAGCATCCCTAGCATCGCCAGCAACACCCATCGCCAATACTCGACGCGCTGTTCGACGCCGCCGGTCACCGCCTCGACTTCCTCGTAACCTAGTTCGACGCTCTTTGCCGCAGCCAATTGGCTTTCAGTTCCGTCAAAGAGATTGATCGTGAACAGGTCAGCCAGCTCGCCATCGGCTTCTACTCGATAGTTACCCGGCTGTTCTGTTTCGACGATCTCGGTCAAACCGCTGGGACCGGCGAGCACCTTTTCCGCTTGGCCTCCGATTCGTCGGTACTGAGCGTCGGTGATGGCGCTTTCCAAACGCAGTTGAACCGTTTGTCCCGGCTGAAACGATGGTGCGCCGCTCGATTCCGCCGCTCCGGCCAGGTGGCGCAGCACGTTCAGCACAAACGTGGGCCACGACCGTTCAGCGTACCAGTTGGTGTTCGTTTGAGCCGAACCCGAAGCATCGGTGGTGATGATTTCGAAGCCCAGCACCATGTCTTGGAATCCATCTCGCGGGGCAACGACCAACATCGGACCGATATCGGCTCCGACCAGCTCCAACGATCCAGGCGGTCCGGAAATTGCCCGGCCATTGAAAATCAACAACGAAAAGACTTCGACAAACCTCATGACTGGATGAGTGCGGTCCACGTCAATCAGCACCACGCCCGAGGGATCGGTTGCCCAGGACCACTGGCCGGGCTCCTGGGGCGACTGGGCATCTCCGTCCGCGGTATCACTCTCTGTTTCCGCAGCCGGCGCGGCGTCGTCTTCGGCCAAATCGGCACTGGGAGGTAACGCGCCGATGAAGAAAGTGTTCGTTAGCGGCATTTCCGACGGCGAACATCGATCGTAAACGATCAAATCATCGACGCCCGATTTTGCCCTCACCGCGTATTCCTCGGATTCCAAATAGGACGGCAGCACAAACTGCGGGATACAGATTTTCGACGCCCGCTCGGTTTGCATTCCCAGTTCCAGAGGCTTGTTGCCGTCGGTCACCACCAACACCGAAACCGTTCTCATCGGCGTCAATCCGGCAAAGGCAACGTTGTCCAGCGCCAAGTCATCATCGAGTAGCTGGTCCGAGTTCTCTTTGTCGGCGGTCAAAGAAAGCTGCAACGAAACGGCTTCTTCGCTATCGAGATTGAATTCGATTCCAGCTTGCTCGCCCGGTTTCAGCTCCAATCGATCGGCGCCTTCCAGCGTCTTTTCATCGTTATCGCGAGTCAGCGTGACAATCGTGCTGGCTGGGACGCTGCCCAGGTTGACGACGGTGGCGAACGCTTGAACCTGTGTCGGGTTTTCTACATTGCGTTCGGCCGAAAAAGCCGTGATCGCCAGGTTGTTGATCTTTTCGCCACCGATCGCGATGTACTGGGGGATCAGGTTGCCGAGATCAAACTCCGTCACATTCTGAAATCGGCCGTCGCTGTACAGCAACAGATCGGCCGGCATGGCGTCGGCGACTTGCACATCATTGACGTCTCCGACCTCGCTGGACCGCCGCGGATTGGCCAACCCATCGGCTGCCTTGAGCGCGCCCAACACATCGGTCGCATGGTTGGTCACTTTGGCCCGTTTGAGCGCCTCGCGAATCCGGCCGCGATCGGTGGTGAACGATTGCAGCACTTCGGCGCGATCGCTGAACATCACCAACATCAAACTCTCGTTCGCGCTGACGGCGTCGATCCGCTCGCGAATCATCCGCTTGGCTTTCTCGAACCGGTTCTCGTCACCTTCCACATCAGTCGCCTGCATGCTGGCCGACGCGTCCAGCAAAAAGACGATTCGTTTTTGATCAGCGTTTTCACCGCGAATTCCGGGTCGCAGCAAAGCGATCGCGGCCAGCGCGACCGCCAACAACTGCAGCAGCAGCAACAGGTTTCGCCGCAATCGTTGCAGCAGGCTGTTGACGTGCAAATCCTCGATCGTGCGCGACCACAGGTAGGTGCTGGGCACCTCGACCGGCTCTCGGCGCAGTTTCAAAAAATAGAGTAGGACGATTCCGATGGGAACCGCCGACAACATCGCCCACTGCCAAGGTTGCAAGGTTGAAATCCAACTCACCGCACGACCCCGCGTTCACGTAGATATCGAGTCACGATCGTTTCGACCGAGGTATCGGTCCGCACCGGGATGTAGGCAATCGAACGCCGGCTGCAAAACGTTTTGATCGAACCGATGAACGACTGAACCGTCTGTTTGTACTTTTCCAACACGTAAGCGTTGATGGTGATTTCGGTCTCGTCGCCATCTTCGACATCGATCAGCTTGCGATCGCCGCGCAGGGGCGGGTCGACCTCTTCCGGCGATAGCACGTGCATCACAAACACGTCCATGCGGCGGCCGACCAACATCCGCAACGCCGATTCGTATCCTGCCTTGTCCATCAAGTCGGTCAACAGCACGGCGATCCCGGTACCGGAATTGCGAATCGAAAAATCTCGCACACCGTCGTACAGCGACACGTTGCTGCCGCTTTCGACCGAATCCAGGTACTGCAGCATCTTCCACAAACTGGCCCTGCCGCGCAGCACCGGCGCGCTATGCCCCTGCGGTCCCAGCGCCGCCACGCTCACCCGGTCGGCTCGGCAAAGGCCGACGTAACCGAGCGCCGCAGCAAGCTGCTTGGCGACTCGAAGCTTCGTCGGGTCACCGAAGTTCATCGATTCGCTGCAATCGACCAGAGCGTAAAAGTGCAGATCCTCTTCTTCCAGAAACAACTTCAGGAACAGCTGGTCCAGCCGGGCGTACAAATTCCAATCGATCAGCCGCAGGTCATCCCCGGGCACGTAGTTGCGAAAGTCAGCGAACTCGACACTTTGCCCCTTTCGACGGCTCCTTCGTTCGCCCTTCATCCGGCCTCGAAAGACCTTTCGCGAGACGAGTTCCAGACGTTCCAGCCGGGCGAGCAGTTCGGGAGTCAGCAGCGCAGAGTCTTCGGTGGTTGCAGGCATGCTTCAAGTGTAACCGAGTCCAGCGCCCAGCGGTGCCGGTCGAACGAAAGTACAAGACCTCCACAAGGCATGTCGAACGCATGTTTTTGTAAAAAATTTTCGCCACATCGACTTTTTTTGCACGGACGGCCGCCGCCCACGTCACTCTTTTTACAATCCGTCCGTTTTTCCTTGGATCACCCACCGGAATCGATCATGCGTTTGACATTACGCACATTGCTTGCCTACCTGGACAACACGCTGGATCCGGAGGACGCCAAGGCGCTTCGCGAAAAGCTTGGCGAAAGCGGTTTTGCAACGCAATTGGTGCAGCGGATTCGTGACACGCTTGCCAACAGCGGCCTGGCCGCTCCCTCCCCCAAAGCGGTCGGCCCGGTCGAAGAAGCGAACGTGATCAGCGAGTACCTGGACAGCACGCTGCCTGCCGAACAGGTGGCCGAGATCGAGCGGGCTTGCCTGGAATCGGATCCGCACCTGGCCGAAGCAGCGGCCTGTCACCAGATCTTGACAATGGTGCTGGGTAAATCGGCGGAGGTGTCGCCCGAACTTCGCCAGCGAATTTACGAACTGCCGGAGAACAATATCGAAGAAGTCGCCGCGGTGTCGGGAAGTTTTTCTTCCGTATCGATTCCCGAACAACCTTCACTCGCCTCGATCCAGGACTCGATTCCAACGGCCCCTGGGGAAGACGATGCTTCGCGAAGCAGTGATGTTCAACCGGTCGGAATCGCCGATTCTGGAGTCTCCGATGCACCAACGCGATTGCGTGAAGCAGGAGTTGTCGACGACAGTCAACCTGCCGAAGGGAGCGCGGCCATTGCCGGCGCAAGACCTCGTGGAATCGAAGACGCCGCAATGTATGGGCGTTCGATACGTACATCGCGGATCACCCCTTGGCTGGTTTCCCTGGCACTCACCGCCGTGCTGCTTTTTGCCCTGACTCGGATCTTTGCACCACTGTTGAACAAACAAACAACGGCAGCCGGCGGTTCGGATGATGTCGCCAACGTCGATACGACTCCGCAAGACGTTGCTGCCGAGCCGCCGGTGGAGGAGTTGCAAACGCCACCGGCGGAGGTGGAAGCTTCCGTCGCGGACACGCCTCCCATGGTTTCGGTGGGGGATGCCCAGGCCGATGTCGATCCGCGGGACGACCTGCCGCCGGCGGATGATGAGACGTTGCCCTCCCCCAACGCTTCACCCGCAGTCGAGTCGGTAGAAGAGACTGAAACGCCGGAACTGGTCGCACCGAATCCCTCTGGCGCCCAGCCGGTTGAAATGCAGGCCGAGCCGACTCCGCTGCCCGCCGGTGACCTTGCCGCTCCCGCTCCATCGCCCGAAACACCCGATGTTGCTTCGGTCGACCTGCCGCCTCCGCCAGCGGAAGCGGAAAACGTGGCCGCCGATCAAGGTAAAGACGATCTTGCCGCACCCGACAACGTTTCTCCACCTGCTGCTGTCGAACTTGCCAAGGTCACCAGTTCGGATGGGTTGATTGCCGGGATTGCACCCGACAAAACTTGGGTGCGTCTTCCCAAGGACTCACTGATCGGCGAAGGGGTGAAGATTTTAACGGCACCGACGTTTCGCAGCCAAATGAAATCGGCGGCAGATATCTCGGTGACCGCCATCGATGCTACCCAGGTTCATTGGTCCGCTGACGGCGAAAATGACTCGGTATCGCTGAATGTTGACTTCGGACGAGTCCTGTTGTCGGCGATTGAGCCTGATACGTCGCTTGACGTTGTACTGGGCGATCACCCGGTAACGCTGACGTTTGCGGACGTCGATACAGTGATCGCAGCCACCGTCGGCTTTGAACGTTTGCCCGGTTTGGATCCGACCGCCGTCGACAACCGGGTTCAGGTAACCGACGTGATGTTGATCCAAGGTACGACGAAACTCACCAGTGACGATAGCGAAACGGAGTTGATGACCGGCCAGCAGTGGAGCCGCCGCGGTGATACCGGTACCGAGGTTTCGCCAGTGGAAGAGATACCGGCCTGGATGGATCCGCCCGATCCCAATGCAGCGACGCTGGAAGCGAGTGCTCGCGAGGGATTGCTGGCGATTTTGGGCGACGGTCAAACCTTGGAACTGCCGCTCCGCGAAGCGACGGCGTTTCGACGATCGGAGGTTGGTGCGTTGGCGGCTCGAACGTTGTTGGCGATGGGCCGCGCGGATGTCTATTTCGGCAGCGACGGAGTGCTCAGCCAACCGAAGCAACGAGCCTACTGGTCGGATCACTTTGGCGCTTTGCTGGATGTGGTTGATCGCAGTGCCGAGGGGGCCGAGCAGGTCAACCAAGCGATCGCCAACATGGATTCGGCCAACGCCAGGGAACTTCAACGCCTGCTGGTCGGCTATTCGCAAAAGCAGTTGGTCGAAGGAGGGGATGAAGAACTCGTCAAGCTACTCGATTCGCAATCGATGGCCGTCCGTGTCCTGGCCCTGGAAAACCTGCACCGCATCACCGGCACGACGCTTTATTTCCGAGCCGAACAGGACAACGCGATTCGACGAGAGCCGGGAATCAAGAAGTGGGAAGTCCGGCAACGCAAAGGCGATATTCGCTGGTCAGAATAAAACGGCTTGCCCCTCAACAACCCCATCGTGCTCGTGCTCAGCGCAGCGGTGCTCGTGCTCGTAATCGAATCCGATCGGCGTTGGAGCATCGTTGGATGTGCTGAGGGCGGCCGAAATTCGCAGCTGTACAATTCGATGACGAGCACCGCTGCGCTGAGCACGAGTACGATGGAGCGAAGATGGTTTGGGCTTGCCCCCGCCCGCTAAACACTGACGATCTTTCCAGAACTTGCGATTGCGATTAGGGCGGCTACGACCAACAAGCAAACTCCCCACATCAACCGTAGCGTCCAACGGTAGGCGGTGCCGCTGCCATAGTTTTTTGTTCCTTCCGGAAGGACACAGTCGGCCTCTTCGCTGAATAACTTCAGTCGGCGAAGCACCTTCACTGAGGAATCACCCAGAGAACGGCAGATCTTGTTTTCATCGATCGTGTAGCAATGGGTACCTCCTTCCCCATTGTATCGTCCCTGTCGTAAGCTGATTGCCACGACGACAGGTGGTCGTGCACCTCTACAGGAAAGCAGATTCAATGGCTCATACGATTGTGATCTTTGGGGCGTCGGGTGATTTGACCAGCCGCAAGCTCGTTCCCGCCCTCTACCGGTTGTTCATCAAAGGACGGTTGCCTGTCGGATCCAGAATCGTCGGTGTCTCGCGAAGCAGTTTTGAACATCAGCAGTGGCGAGATTCGCTGCGCGATACCACCGCAAAATTTGCCGGCAAATTGTTCGATCCCGATTCGTGGTCCAGCTTCGCCGATCACATCTACTACCAACCGGGAGACATCCATTCGGCCGACGATTTTCAGAAGCTGGCCGAGTTCCTGCGCAGCATTGAAACCGAGGCCGCCGTCGGCAGGGTCTACTATCTTTCCACCATGCCGCAGTTGTACGAAAAAGCGATCCAGCAACTTGGCGCGGCGGGTCTGGCCGATGATTCACAAGGTTACCGGCGAGTGATCATCGAAAAACCGTTTGGGACCGACTTGAAGACGGCTCAGGCGCTCAACCATTCGATCCATGCTGTCTTTCGCGAAGATCAGATTTATCGCATCGATCATTACCTGGGAAAAGAGACCGTTCAAAACATTTTTGCTCTTCGGTTTGCCAACAGTATCTTCGAACCGATTTGGAATCGCAATTTCGTCGATCACGTTCAGATCACCGTGGCCGAAGAAGTCATCATCGGCCGCCGCGCCGGCTACTACGACACGTCGGGCATTTTGCGCGATATGTTCCAGAATCATCTGCTGCAGCTGATGATGATCACCGCCATGGAACCGCCAGCCCGTTACGATGCCTCGCTCGTTCGCGACGAAAAGGTGAAGGTATTGCACAGCGTGCGACGAATGACCGGCGGCGATTTCGCATCCGACACGGTGCGGGGCCAGTATGCCGGTTATCTGCAGGAGGAGGGAGTTCCGCCGGACAGTGAAACGGCGACTTTCGCGATTCTGAAACTCTACTGTGACAATTGGCGCTGGCAGGGCGTGCCTTTTTATCTGCGCAGCGGAAAAGGGATGTCCTGCCGCACCACCCAGATTGTGATTCAATTCAAACAGGTTCCGCACCTGCTGTTCGGAGACAAAATGCAGGAACCGCTGGGCAATCGGTTGGTGATTCAAGTCCAACCGGCCGAAGGAATCCAGATGCACTTCGAAACGAAAGTCCCCGATTCGGGAATGGACACCCGAACCAGCACGCTCGATTTCAGCTTTCAAAAATCGACCGGCGCGTCGATGCCCGATGCGTACCAGCGACTACTGCTCGATTCGATGCAGGGCGACGCCAGCCTGTTTGCTCGCAGCGACGAAGTGGAACTGGCCTGGGGAATCATCGACCCGATCATCGCAGCCTGGCGAAGCCCCGCCGCCCCGGCGCTCTTTCGCTACGAAACGGGACTCTGGGGCCCCGACGAAGCCACCGGTTGGATGCACGACCAAGGACGTGAATGGTTTGACGTTTGCCCAGTGATCGCCTAATCGTCGGCCAGTGCTCTGACTGTCGGCCGGTTCTCCGAACCGGCTACGATGCGACGTCGTAGAAGTCGCCGACGATTGCCCTCTGCGGTTAAAATATCCGCTCGGTCTGCCCAGGGAATCAAAAAGAGGACTTGAATCCATGTCGATTCATTCGCCAGCGATGTTTACCGGAACCGTGCTTGCCCTGGCGATCTGGTTTTCGAACAACCTGGGCGCTCAAGATTGGCCGATGTGGCGATACGATGCCGGGCGCACCGCGGCTTCCAACAACCGTGTGCCGAGCGAGCTTCGGCAGAGCTGGAACAAAAAACTGACGCCGCGCCGGCAGGCTTGGGACGATCCGCTAAATCTGGACCTGATGACCTACGATCGACTTTTCGAGCCGATTGTGATGGAGGGTCGATTGTTCATCGGCTTCAATGACGCGGACAAACTTTCCGCTTTCGATGCCGATACCGGCGGTGAACTGTGGTCGTTCTACACCGAGGCTCCGGTGCGACTGCCGCCAGCCGGCTGGCGAGGACAAGTTTTCTTCTGCAGCGACGATGGATTTCTCTATTGCGTCGAAGCCGCCAGCGGCGAACTGGCCTGGAAGTTCAGCGGCGCCCCCAGTGCCCAACATGCGATCGGCAATCAGCGTCTCACGTCGGCATGGCCCGCGCGCGGCGGACCAGTGGTTCGCGATGGTGTGGTCTATTTTGCCGCCAGCATTTGGCCCTTCATGGGCACCTTCATCTATGCGCTCGACGCCGAAACGGGTGACGTTGTTTGGACCAACGACAGCACCGGAGCGCAGTACATCAAACAACCTCACAGCGCACCGTCCTTTGCCGGAGTCGCACCGCAGGGTGCGTTGGTTGCCACCGAAAAAATGTTGCTGGTTCCCGGCGGACGCAGCGTGCCTGCCGCGTTTGATCGTGCCAGCGGGGAGCTTCGGTATTTCGAAATCAACGCCGGCGGCAAAGGAACAGGCGGCTCGTTTGTCACTGCCGACGAAACACATTTTTATGTGCACACGCGCCACAAGAGCACTCGAGCCTTTCGCCTGGGCGACGGGGTCAAAACCGCCTTCATGCCCAGCGAACCTGTGTTGGCGGGTGAAACCATCTTTTCGGCGGAAGTGGATGACGGACATCCGGTGGTTCGGGCCTACGATTCCAACCAAAAAGTCCTCTGGCAGGTGGAGGCCGATGGTGCTGGCGATCTGATTCTTGCCGATGACCAATTGGTCGCCGCCGGAAGCGACGCGATCACCATCCTTACCGCCGCTCGCGATCAGACACCCGGCCGCGTTGTTGGTCGCATTCCGGTACCGGGCAAATCGATCCAACGATTGATTGCTGCCGACCAAAAGTTGTTCGCGGTAACGCTGGAGGGTGAAATCCTTGCTTTCGGAAGCGCTACGGCGAATGAGCAATCGGGCAACTCCGCTGATGAATCCTTCCGCGATCCTTCACCGGCGCTCGTCCCGATCGTCGCGGCGGCAGATGCCAGACAAGCAGCCGATCGTTTGTTGGCCGCAGGCGACGCCGAGGGCTACGCGATTTGGTACGGCAGCTGCCAATCCGAAAACTGCAAAGCCTTGGCCATGCGGTCACCCTTCAAGCAACTTGCCATCGTCGATCACGACTCGAACGCAGTCGATCGCATGCGCCGGCAGCTCGATCGAGCCGGGTTGTATGGAACGGTCACGGCGCACCACAGCACTGCCGAATCGTTTCTGCCGCCCAAATACGTTGCCAACATGGTGCTGATCGAAAGTGACGTGCACACCCCACCTGATGCCGGCGGCGCACCCACGTTGGATCTTTCGTTGGTGGCTCGACTGTACCAATCCGTTCGCCCCTACGGCGGCGTCATGCACCTGCTTTCGCAGAGCGATCCGGATTCATTGGCCGACCAAATCACCGCGATGAAATTAGAACAGGCAGTGGTGGAAGTGGGACCCAGCGGAGTGCTCGTTCGCCGCGCCGGCGCGTTGCCAGGTTCGGCCGATTGGACCCATCAGTACGGCAACATCGCCAATACGGTGAAATCAGATGACAGCCGCGTCAAGCTACCCCTGGGAGTCTTGTGGTTTGGCGGCAGCAGCAACATGGATGTGCTTCCCCGTCACGGACATGGGCCTCCGGAACAGGTTGTGGGCGGCCGATTGTTTATCCAGGGCATGAACTGCCTGAGCGCACGAGATGTTTACACCGGACGTGTTCTGTGGAAACGTGAATTCGACAACTTGGGTACGTTCGACGTCTACTTTGACAACACCTACGAAGACACGCCGCTGAATCCAAAATACAACCAGGTTCACATTCCCGGCGCCAATGGCCGAGGAACGAACTACGTCGTCACCGAAGACCGGGTCTACCTCATCGAAGGCAGTGTCTGCCATGCGCTGGACCCGGCTACCGGTGAAACAATCCGCGACTTTGTCTTGCCCGCCACCGAAACGGGCGAATCACCGAACTGGGGTTACATCGGCATTTACGAAAACGTCCTGATCGGCGGCGTGGGATTCGCCATGTATCGGCAGCGAAACGAATTGACGTTTCCATCGGACAAAGATCTCAGAAGCTCCAAAGCAGGATTCGGTTCCAAAAGTCTCGACCGAGCCGCCAGCGCGGGCCTTGTCGGGTTTGATCGGCACAGCGGCCAGCGGTTGTGGGAAGTGAAGGCCAATCACAGTTTTTGGCACAACGGCATCGTTGCTGGCGGAGACCAGATTTACTGCCTCGACCGCAATCCCAAGAAGGTCGAGGACGCTTTGCGCCGACGCGGACGAACCAGCGCCGACGGCTATCGCATCGTGGCACTCGATTACCGAACAGGGGAAACCACCTGGGAGGTCACCGAGGGTATTTTTGGCACCTGGCTGGGTTATTCCCAGCGACATGACCTGCTGCTGCAAGCCGGGGCCAGAGGAAGTGATCGGTTGTATGACGAAGTCGATCAAGGCATGGCAGTGTATGAATGCGCTGGCGGTAACCTGAAATGGAAAAACGAATCGGTGCGATACGCCGGCCCCTGCATTCTTCACAACGATTTGATCATCACCAACGCAAACTCCTATTCCGAATCGGCCGGCGCGTTCTATCTGCGTGACGGGAAACCGAAGCTCGTCCGCAACCCGCTGACGGGACAATTACAACCATGGAGGGTGACTCGCGCTTACGGTTGCAACAATATCATCGCCAGCGAAAACCTGCTGACGTTTCGATCGGGGGCCGCCGGCTTCTATGACCTGAATTCTCAAGCAGGCACTGGAAACCTGGGTGGTTTCAAGTCGGGATGCACCTCCAATTTGGTCGTCGCCAACGGCGTGCTGAACGCGCCCGATTACACCAGGACCTGCAGCTGCGCTTACCAAAACCAAACCTCGCTGGGCCTGGTGCACATGCCCGACGTGGAACTGTGGAGCGTCAATGCGGCGGCGTCGGTAGAGTCGGAAGGAAAACGACTCCGCCAGTTGGGAATCAACTTCGGTGCTCCCGGCGATCGGCGCGGCGATGACGGGCTATTGTGGATCGAATATCCGGTGGTGGCAGGTTCTTCGCCGCCGGTGTCGATCGAACTGAACCCGGAAGCAAGCTTCTTTCAAAAACACTCCTCGACGATGGGCGGAACGGACGTGCCGTGGATTCTGGCTTCCGGTGTGCAAGGTGTCACCGACATTCGCATCGGAATGGCACTGACCGGCGAGCTGAACATGGTTAGTGGTATCCCAGTCAACCATGATGACGACGATGCCGAGGAAGACGAATCCGGAAAAGTCGACCGCGGCAGCAGTGATCTTGAGCTGGTCAATGACTTCGAGAACCAAACTGTCGGCGTGCGATTCAACCGAATTGACCTCGATCGCAACGCGGAAATTCGCAGTGCCTACATTCAGTTCACGTGTGACGAAGTATCCGAGCAGCCGACGTCACTGATCATCGCGGCAGAGGATGACGGGAATGCGGAACGTTTCAGTTCGGACAGCCACGACATCTCCTCCCGCTCGCGAACATCGTCCGAAGTGGCGTGGACACCGCAGCCGTGGACCAAGAGGTACGCGTCCGAGAAAGAACACCGCACTCCCGACCTTTCACCATTGATCGCGGAGGTGATCGGTCGCCGCGATTGGAAACCGGGAAATTCGATAGCCTTCTTGTTCACCGGCAGCGGAAAACGAGTCGCAGTCTCCGCCAAAACCAAAAGCGATCGGTCGCCGAAGCTGGTCATCGATGCACAGCGATCCGGCTCCAGCAATGGTGTGGATGCCGCCGAGTCGAAAGATCGCTACGACGTCGAACTGTTTTTTGCCGCACCACCGCGGTCGCCCGGTTCCCGGTTCGACCTGTGGGTTGGGCAACAACGGGTCGCCGAAGAGCTGACGATCGATCCCTCGGACGAAGAAAAACGGCAAGCAACTTTGCGGCTTCAAAACATTCCCATCGCCGACCACTTGAGTCTTCGGATCATCCCCAAGCAAGGTGTCCCCATCGTCTCGGGGATCTCGATCAAACAGGTGGATTCGAACTAATGTAGCGCGGCGGTCCCCGCCGTCGCTCACGACCATCGTAGGCCGCAACAAGCAAACCCTCACCGTGCCGGAACTTCGGTCGCCTGCGGGAAGTTTTTTTGTCTCCCGCGCTGCGCGCAAGCAAGAACCGGCCCCGCGGCGCTACGGCATCGTTTTGCGACCTCGGCCCGGCCTACACTTCCTCGGTCGCCATCTCCAGAAGTTTCTGTACGGTCCGCCAATTGCGACCGGTCGCGGTCACACCGAGAAATCGTTCGACATTTTTGGCCAGTTTGGAGCGACCGATGCCGTCCGGGGCATGAAGGTAGAACACCGTCTCGGAGAGCTCGAACCGTTCCGAGTCGGACGCGGCTGCTGAAACTCGTTCGGTATCGACCGCCGACGGCGGTGAATCAAGGAAGAACAGATGCAACGACTTGGGTTCCTTTTCCGCCTTGGGGAAAGGATTCGAATCGGCCGCGCGCTGCAACTGGTCGACATCAAGCACCAACACTCCCGGTTGAAAACCGTGGCGACGTTTGATGGTGGTCGCGATACGATCGGCCAGCTTGGAGGTTGATCGGGCGGACGTTCGAAAAACTGCATTGCCACTCTGAATATAGGTCCGAACCTCTCGCAGCCCAAGCGACTCCAGGTCGGCAACCAAATCGGCCATCGTCACGGTATTTTTTCCGCCGACATTGATCCCACGAAACAGCGCAATCTTTCTTCCGCCCATCCCCTTCATCCTTTCATCACTCGCAAGAACCCTGAATCTCAGGCCTTCGATCGCACTAGCGACCGAATACGCTGAAGCAACCGCCGAAAGAAGGTACCAGGACGAGGATCGGTGCGTACAAGGCGGTCGACGGATGACCGAAACGGCATCTTGGAAGTGACAGGTTCCGTTTCCTCCATCACCTCCGTCTCATCACGCCCAGCATACCTTGCCAAACGAGTTCGGAAAGGTCGTGGCGGTTCTACCGCAGGAGATCGCTTAGCTCTTGTTCTCGGCTGTCGCCGGCGTCGTGGCTTCGAGCCGATCAATTTGAAAACCAACTCGGTAACAAACATTCCGATCGCCGCACCAAGGGTCGCCCGGACCACAAATTCGCCTTCGGCAAGCTCCCTTTCCAATCCATGGAAAGTTGCCATCGTCATGCACAACGTCATGATACCGGCGTAAATCAAAATGCGCATCGTTCCGTCCAGTCAGGGCACAGCAGCAGGCGCCAGTTTACACGTCGGAGGCTCCTTTCCCCACATGCGGCCTTCCAAAGGCACGTTTTTGCTTGACAAATAAGACACTAGGTCTATTATCAGACATAACGTCTATTTAGGTGTTTTTTGGCGGGAAAATGGAAGCGAGTGGGATGAAGCAGCAGCACATCGAGCCAAGGTCGCTCACCACCGCCGTATGCAAGACATTGGGCGAGCTCTTCACCGGTCACGTCGCAACCGTCTGGCGTCCATGGATGTTGACGATACCACTACTTCTTTGCAGCGTCGGATGTGGGCAACGAAAGCAGATCCGCACGGACGACGGACACATCATTTCGCAGCAGTCGCAGTTGGGGACTAGGCAGCACGATCACGACTGCCCAGCCTGCAAGCGATTGGCCCAGCAGCCAAAGTGGATTGCCTATCGCGAAAATTGGTTCGACCGACTCTCACATCGCATCCAAGCAACAGTCTTCGTCTCCCCCACTCCCTCTCTCCCCTACTCCCTCTCTCCCCCACTCCCCTACTCCCCCACTCCTCTTCTCTCCACCCCCGCTCACAACCCACAACCAACCACACGTTCAATCCGAGCGACACTGCCTGCAAGCGAAGCCTCAATTCTCGCCAGCTGCGTCTCGAACATCAACAATTCACGGTAGGTTTCGATCAGACTGAAGAAATCGGTGCGTCTGCCGCGGTAGTCGGCAATCGACAATTTCAGCGTGTCTTCGGTTCGTGGGATGATTCGGTTCCGGTAGATATCGCGTTGCTCCCGAAAAGCGTCGGCTTGTGCCAGGAGCCGACGGAGCTTTCCGTACAGAGCATCGCGTTCGGCATCGAGCCGCTGGGACGTACTGCTTGTTTGGTTTGCCGCCTCTCGCACACCGGCGTTGATCTTGTCGCGCCAAATTGGAATGGTCGTTCCCACGCTGAAGTTGAACTGATCGTGACCATTGGCGACTCCGCTGAGCACACGACTATCATCGCTGACCAATCCCCAGTTCAAGCCAAACTGAAGATCGGGGTATTTCTGCAGGCAAGCCAGACGTTGTTTCTGACGATCGCGCTGAACCTCCCAGGCCAATCCAGCCAGCTCCGGATTGCACTTTTCGGCAAAGGCAATCAGCTCATTCAGTTGAGCAGGCACGTCCGTCAAGTCGATGTCCTCGGCCACTTCGGCCAACAGCGTTACGGGTTGCTGAACGAGCGCCGCCAAGTCCGCCTGCGCAACCTGCTTCTGTTTCGTTAACTCCACCAACCGATTATCGAGACGATCTGCTTCAAGACGTGCACGCAGCACGTCTTGTTGAGTGCCGCCGCTCCGATAGCGAGCTTCGGCGACTTTGGCCAAGTCATCGACTAAGTCGCTGGTTTCTTCGATGATCGCGATGGTTCGGGTCGCAAACCAAACTTCGTAGTAGGCAAGCCGGACAGATTCGGCGATCTCACGTTCGATACGGTCGACTTCGGCCTGCGCAATCCGAACTTCCTGGTTCACGATCGCCGCTTTGGTGCGCAGCTTTTCCGGCCACGGAACGACCTGCGAAACCGACATCTGATTGCCCACGCGTCCCGCTGCGGTCTGCAGCGACTGATCGTGAATCGGCCAGAAAGTGTTGTTGAACTTGGGGTCCGGCAGTGACCGAACTTGCGGCATTCGATTGGCTTCGGCAGAAACGCGTTGGCGAGCCGCTTGAATGCTTGGATGTTGAGCGAGCGCCAAGCCAATGTAATAGTCGACGGGCTGACGAGCGGTCGGGACCGCTGAAGTGTCCGAGAGTGTTGGTAATGTGTCCACGTCAACCGACACTGTTTCTTGGATAGCTTCCAATGGCTCAAAGTAGCTGAACCCAACAGTTCGGATTCCAGAGGTGGGCGGATCGGACGTTTCCGTGAGCACCTCCCCCCAAGAGACGGGTTTTCCGCTGTCACCCTTGGCAACCGAATCGGGTCGCCAGCGTCTGGAAGAAGCACAGCCATTCAGAGAGAGGACCGTCAACGCCGCCAGAAAAAGCTTGCGTTTTCCGCCAGTAACGGCCATTCTGGATTGATTCGATGGCATCGCAGAGCCACTCCGATTCGGCGCGATTCGCTCGCAAACTTTGCCCAATCCGACGATTCGGGTTGAACTCTTCTGGCGTATCATTGATATAAATGGAATACCGGTACCCCGGTATCTTTTTCGGGATCATCCAATGCGGGACTTCCGCCTAATCCATATCGCCGTCAATCTTTTGCTGATTGCTGCCGTGGCCATTCAGCCGGTGGCGATCTGCCTGGCAAACGTTGATGGTGTGGCGGGTTGCTCGAAGTCGTCGGCTCTATCGGCATGTCCGGGTTGTGGATGTTGTGAAACCGATCACACGGACGATCGTTGTTGTTGCGCACTGGCCAATGCCAAACCTGAAGAGGCTCCGCAGCCGAGTTGCTGCGACAGCGAACAGGACGCTCCGCGGCAAAGTACCAAGCCCGCTTCTGAAGACCAATCGATCGATGAACCGCGTGCAAACGCGGTCGTTCCGTTCACATTCAGACCATCCACTTGTTTGTGTGAGCAGTCACCGCAGCCTCTGAGCGATTCGTCGCCACGACGGCCCGCCAGTGAGCAACGAGATATCGCTGCGATCGCCGCCACAGTCGACGACCGATCTCCTTGGCATGCTCCCCACGGGACAGCAAAAACGCGATACGGGATCCTCCCGGTGCTGCCGCCGCATTTCTCGCAAGTCGTTCTTTGTATCTGGCGACTCTAACAAGCTTCCTCTCTGAAGCTGCGCGCTTTTGGTAGGCCGATTTGTCTCAAGTCGGCGCGCCACGACCATTTGTTTGCTGACGCGACAGGCGAACCCCTGAAACTCCCATCGCGCGCCGTCCGTAGGCCGACTTGTCTCAAGTCGGCGAGAGCTCACCCGGTGTCACATCCAAACCAACATGCAGGAGAACCGCATGTCCGCTGACAGGGACATGAACACAACCGAAAAAGATACTCAAAATTGCGCCGAGGACCCGGAGGCCGCGTCCTCCGATTCGAACGCAAACTCGAGTGGCTCGAAGACACCTCCGAAACCGAATGCGATTGCCAAATCGACAATCGCCAGGCTCGGCGGTTTCGACTGGCTCGTTCGAGTCGGCGTCAATTGCGCTGCAACCGTTGCAGTCGCGTTGTTGATTCTGTTCCTGATCGGCATGGCGCAGCGGTCGAAATGGATCACGGCCGGTGGTTTCGGCAGCGGCCAGCCACAATCGGCGACGGGATCGTCATCCAGCAAAACGAAGCGATACATCTGCCCGATGATGTGCACGCCTCCGTTAACCCAGCCTGGACGCTGTCCCGTCTGTGCCATGGAACTTGTCGAGGCGACGAGTGGTGGCGTGGGAGATGGAAAGTCAGTAGTGATTGAACCATCGGCGCGACGCCTGGTCGGCATCCAAACGTCGACATCCAAATTGGGACACGTGACGCGTACGATCCGGACGATCGGCTCGATTGACTTTGACGAAAGCCGCCTTTCGACGATCTCGGCGTACGTCGACGGACGGCTCGAAGAAATGTATGCCGATTACGTCGGTGTCCGAGTTTCGGAAGGCGATGATCTGGCATTGATCTACAGTCCACAGCTCTATTCCGCCCAGACCGAGTTCGTCACCAGCTTGGATGGTGGTAGCGTCGGTCGCTTCGATCGCGGTGACGGTGACCTGCAAATGATGGCGCAGGAGAACCTGAGTGAACTGGGTATGACTGACGCACAAATTGAGCAACTCCGCCAATCGCGCAAGCCACAATCACGAATCCGCATCAAGTCACCGCGAAGCGGAACGGTGATCGAGAAAACCGCGGTCGAAGGCGACTACGTCAAGACCGGTCAGAAGCTCTATCGCATCGCCGACTTGACGTCGGTGTGGTTGATGCTCGATCTGTTCCCTGACGACGCGGCAGCCGTTCGTTTCGGGCAACAGGTCGAGGCGGAAATCCAATCGGTTCAAGGCGAGGTGTTCACCGGTCGCGTCGCCTTTGTCGATCCGACGGTGAATCCGACGACCAGAACCGTTCGTGTCCGCGTCGAAGTCCTGAACTTTGACGGCAAGCTGCGACCGGGCGACTACGCGACCGCTCAGATCACCGTCCCCGCGATTCCTGCTGACCTGGTCTACGATCCCGCGCTCGCGGAGAAATACATCAGCCCGATGCACCCGCAAGTGATTCGCGACGAAGCGGGGCCATGTCCACTTTGCGGCATGGATCTGGTTCCTACATCCGAGCTTGGCTTTTCACCGGTGCCCTTGCCGGCGCAGCGTGTGATCACCGTCCCCCGCAGCGCCGTGTTGTTGGCCGGTGACGTCGGAGTCACCTACGTTGAAACCGAGCCTGGGCGATTTGAGATTCGTCGTGTTTCGGTTGGGCCGATGACGCAAACAGAAGCGGTCATCCTCGAAGGACTTGCAACCGGAGAGACGATCGCGACCAATGGCAACTTCCTGATTGACTCGCAAATGCAGTTGGCAGGCAATCCTTCGCTGATGGATCCCAGCCGAGCGCCTCGTTTCGCTCCCGGACCGTTGAAGCTACCGGAAAACGAACCTATGATGCTTGCTGGTGACGCCGCCGCCCAGTTCGATCGTGCCTACAACGCCTATTTTGAAATCCAAACGGCGCTAGCAGCAGATTCGACTCCATCACCGGTGACGCTCAACAAATTGCTCGATGCACTCTCGCGCCTGGAGATGTTGGGTGACGTACCCGACGCCGCTCAAAAGCAATTTGGGCACGCGCGTCGCGCCGCATCTCGAATGGACAACTCTTTGGAAACGGCTCGACCAGCGTTTCGCACAATCAGCCATGCAATGCTACGCGCCGCCGTCGTCGCCCGCGGCCCACAGACGGCGCAAGGCTTGAAACAGTACTACTGCCCCATGGTTCCCGGCAGCGGCGGCGATTGGATGCAACCGGGCGGCGATCTGGCAAACCCCTATTGGGGCAACGAGATGCTGACCTGCGGTGAGGAGGTTTCTGATTTGTCGGTGGGAAGTTTGGAGAGGGGGAGAAAGGGAGTGGGGGAGACAAGGAGAAAGGGAGAGAAATGAGTACTCGAATCAATAGTCATCGTGATTTGATGGTCTATCAAAAGTCGTTTGCCGCTGGGTGTCGTGTATTTGAGCTTTCCAAACAGTTTCCTCACGAGGAAATGTATTCGCTGACGGATCAGGTTCGAAGGAGCTCCAGAAGTGTCAGCGCTAACATTGCAGAAGCCTGGCGAAAACGAAGGTACGAGAAGCATTTCTGCAGTACGCTCAATATTGCCGAAGCTGAGGCCGCGGAGACGCAAGTCTGGATCGAATACGCTGCCGCACACGGATACGTGGATTCTGAAACCGCCCAACTGGCAACTGCGTTCTATGACGAAATCATTCGAATGCTCGTCGCGATGATCAACAACCCGAACAAGTGGTGCATTCGCACTGTGAAAGAGAGGGGGAGACAAGGAGATGGGGAGAGAGGGAGTGTGGGAGTAAGGGAGCCGGCGGCTGAGTATTGTGCCGAACAGGCTCCAACCATCGATCAATCGGAACTCCTCTCCCCCGCTCCCTCTCTCCCCCACTCCTCCTCTCCCTCTCTCCCCCACTCCTCCTCTCCCTCTCTCCCCCTCTCCCCCGCTCCCTCTCTCCCACACTCCTCCTCTTCCCCACTGGACGAGGAGGATTCATGTTAAAACTCACCATCCGCTTCTGCGTCAACGAGCCGTGGTTCGTCATCCTCTTGACGATCGGGGTGAGCGTCGCTGGTTGGTTCAGTTATCAAGCCGTTCCGATCGACGCGATTCCGAACGTTGGTGAAAACCAGGTCATCGTGTTGACACCCTGGCCGGGTCGGTCTCCGAAAGATATCGAAGACCAAGTCACCTACCCGTTGAGCGTCTCGTTGCTCGCCGTGCCAGGTGCGGAATCGGTGCGTGGCAAAAGCATGTTTGGCTACAGCTTTGTTCAGGTCACGTTCAAAGATGAAATCGATTTCTATTGGGCTCGTAGCCGCGTTTCCGAACAACTGGCAGCAGCGGCATCACAATTGCCCGATGGTGTCACGCCGCAACTTGGCCCCGATGCAACCGGTCTGGGACAAATCTACTACTACACGCTTCAACCGCCAAAGGAAGGCATGGACCTGGCCCGTTTGCGAAGTCTGCAGGACTTTGTCGTCAAGTACGAACTGCAAGCGGTGAAAGGCGTGAGCGAGGTTGCGTCGATCGGCGGATACGTTCGCCAGTACCAGATCGAGGTCGATCCCGACAAACTGCGCTACCACGACATTTCCCTTGATGCGCTGGTGAAAGCGATCAAGGGATCCAACCTTGACGTGGGTGCAAAGACGGTCGAAACGACCGGCATGGAATACATCGTTCGCAGCAAGGGGTTCTTGGGCAGCGACGGCAATACTGCCAAGGCGATCGGCGACATCGAACAAACGGTTATCCGACAACACAATGGCGTTCCAGTCCGCGTCGCCGACGTGGCCAGCGTGCAATTGGGGCCGGACTTCCGAAGGGGAGCTCTGGATTACAACGGATCGGAAGCGGTCGGTGGCGTGGTCGTCATGCGCTATGGCGAAAACCCTCGGCTGGTCATTGAACGTGTGAAAGCGAAGATCGCGCAAATCGAGCCAGCCTTGAAAGGCGTGACGATCCACGGAGTTTACGATCGCAGCGGATTGATCGACGAGACAATCGGCACGCTCACAACGGCACTGCGAGACGAGATACTGATCACCGCTGTCATCATCGTGCTTTTTCTGCTGCACGTGCGCAGCAGCATTGTTGTCGCGATTTGTCTTCCGGTTGCCGTGCTGATGTCATTCATCGCCATGCAGTTGGTGGGCGTTGACGCGAACATCATGTCTTTGGCAGGGATTGCAATCGCGATAGGAACGATGGTCGACATGGCGATCATCGTTTCCGAGAATATTTATGGCCACCTTGCGGAGTGGGAGAGCGGGAGTGGAGAAGACAAGGAGAGTGGGAGTGAGGGAGAGGGGGAGAGAACAGAAGACAACGAGCATATACAACCACTCCCCCACTCCTCTTCTCCCGCTCTCCCCCTCTCCCCCTCTTCCCCACTCTCCCGCACCGAAGTCATCTACAACGCGGCAATCGAAGTCGCACCAGCGGTCTTCACAGCCGTGACCACCACCATCGTCAGCTTCCTTCCCGTCTTCTTTCTGACGGGACGTGACTACCGGCTCTTTTCGCCGCTGGCCTATACCAAAACATTCGCGATCGCTGCGGCAATGATCACGGCGGTGACCATCGTGCCGGCGCTCAGCCGTCTGATCTTGCGAAGCTCTCGATATTCGAGGTTCACCGCACTGATCACAGGCCTGAGCTTTGCAGCGCTGTTGTCGATCACCGCTCATCTTTTTTGGGGTTCAAGAATTGCCAGTCGCTTCGACTTGCCACTTTGGCTGGTCACGGCGGTTGTCGGCACGCTGGCGTTCATCGCAGGGTGGCAGCTACTGCGCGAACGAATTCGCCCGATCGAAGATATTCCGTCGAGTCGATTGGTGAGATGGATCTATGCAGCCCGGTTGCGGCACGCCCTGAATCACAAAGTGATCGCGTTGTCTTTTCCGGCGCTGTTACTCGTTGCCGGTCTTGTCAGCTGGCAAGGGCTGTTGTTGGAATCTGATTGTGGCAACTGTGGAACAGAAAACGATTCCACTCGGGTCAAGTGCGTCAAATGCGATCGACCGCTCTGGTCGGCGCTGCGACCGCTGGAGGCCGTCGCCGAAAATGTCGGTGCCGACCTGAACGAATTCCCTGGATACGCACACGTGAAGAAGAACGCGAGGGGTTTGCAGAGCGATGACTGGATCGCGCTGGACGAAGGAAGCTGGTTCTACATGCCGACTCTGTATCCAGCAGCAAGCTTTTCACAAGCAATGCAGGTACTTCAGACGCAGGACGTTTTGATAGGACAGATTCCTGAAGTCAAAGATGTATTGGGCAAGATCGGCCGAGTGGAATCGGCGCTCGATCCTGCGCCTGCGGCGATGGTCGAAACCTATGTCATGCTGAAACCCGAAAGCGAGTGGCGCAAGGGGGTAACGCCACGCCATGTCTGGAACGAGATCAACAAGGTTGCGACGCTTCCAGGCGTGACGCCGGCATCGGCATTGCAACCGATTGAAGGGCGTGTCGTCATGCTGCAAAGCGGCATCAAGGCGCCCATGGCAATTCGAGTCTACGGGGACGATCTCCAGACGCTGGCAAGCGCTGCCATGTCGGTCTCCCGGCAATTAAAAGATTCGCCCTACATCGATGCAAGATCTGTCAATCCGGATATCGTCTTGGGCAAACCGTACGTTGAATTTACCGTCGATCGCGAAGCAGCTTCGCGATACGGTATGAGTGCCGCGATGGTGAACCAGGTCATTGAAACGGCGCTGGGTGGAACGAATCTCATCCGAACCGTTGAAGGCCGCGAACGATATCCCGTACGCTTGCGATACAGTCGCGAGCTGCGCGAACGGATCGACCAGCTGAGTCGTCTGCCGGTCGTCACGCCAAGTGGTGCGTCCGTCCCACTCAGCCAGCTTGCAACGCTTGAAACAACCTGGGGGCCGGGCGCGATCCATAGCGAAAACGCACGGCTGGTCGCTCACGTTTCCTTCATGACCAATGGTGCCGCGGGCGACTTGGAATCGGTTGCCGCGATTGAAGAGCAACTGCGCAAGGCTCAAATGCTTCCACGGTCAAATCCGAAACACCTCGACTTGCCGCCCGGATACTCGCTGGAAGCGGTGGGCAGTTTTCGTAACCAGATCGAGGCGAATCGGCGATTGATGTGGATCGTTCCGTTGGTGATCTTGATCAATCTGCTGCTGATCTACGTGGAGTTTCGCAACCTGCCGATTTCGTTGGCCGTGTTTACCGGCATCCCCGTGGCGTTTGCCGGCGGCATGGTGTTGGTGGGCTGGATGGAAGTGGAACTCAATACCGCGGTGTGGGTCGGATTCATCGCACTGTTTGGGCTCGCCGTTGACGACGGCGTTGTGATGGCAACCTACATTCATCAGCTGATGCAGCGTCGCAAAATTTCCAGCATCGAAGACATTCGCAACACTGTGTACGAGGCGGGGCTGAAGCGAATTCGCCCCTGCATGATGACCACCATCACCACACTCGCCGCGTTAACACCCGTGTTGCTTGCGACCGGTCGCGGCGCGGATGTCGCCCGCGCCATGGCGATTCCCGTCTTCGGCGGAATGCTCGCCGAGCCATTCACGTCGTTCATCGTCCCCACGTTGTACAGCGCGTACTTGGAATTCAAGATGCGATTCGGATTCAAGGATCCGCTGTGGGAAGGCACCGAAGAAATGCCGGAGGAGGAGCTGATGAGTGCAGCCTAAGAAGTTTCGACTTTGTCGTGAAGAAACACGTTTTCCAAACACCCAAGAAGCTTGCGGGCTTCTTGAATAAACCCTCAACGAAGCGAGAACAGGAATGAATCTGAAACTCACCAACCTTTTTGTGGCCTTTGCGTTGATCGCCATCAGCACCGTGAGCAGTGCGATCGCACAATCGACACAACAGAAAAGCGATCAAACGCCACCAACGGCTGGACCACACGGTGGTTCGCTGCAACAGGCGAGCGGAGTTCAGGTGGAGACCGTCGTGAGCCAAGGCGGAATCCAGTTGTTCGTATACGACCTTGCCGGAAAGCCAATCGCCGTGGATCGCGGCCGGGGCGCCGCGTCGCTCCGAGTTCCCGGTAGCGCGAAACGCTACCGGTACGATCTGCTCCCCGACGGCAAGGGCGGACTTACCGCACCGATCAATCTCTCCAAGATCTCCGGCCGACAAGTGGAGCTTGACATCCAATTGGTAGGCGTCGCCGGCGTCAGCGGGCGGGTCGCTTTTCAAGAAATCGCAAGCGTGCCTCCCAGTGAATCGCAACTCGCAGCCGAGGCGATCGCGCGGCAGAAAATTTGTCCTGTTAGCAACAAGCCACTAGGAAGCATGGGGCAACCGGTCGGCGTCGATACAGGTGGCGGACGCGTCTACGTCTGCTGTGCGGGTTGTGCGAGTGCTGTGAAGGCGAATCCGGCGAAGTACGCCGCAGTCCGTCCAAAAATCACGATCAGCTCGGCCACCCAAGCCGATGCCAGTTTGATTCGCAAACAAGCAAAATGCCCGGTAATGGATGAACCACTGGGAAGCATGGGGCAGCCCGTCAAAGTCACGATCGGTAACAAGCCGATCTTCCTATGCTGCAAAGGTTGCATCAAAAAAATTCAAGCTCATCCAGCCAAATACCTGTCGATGGTGCACGGCGAATCGGAGGACAACCAAGCCGCCACACCCGTCGTGCCGACGGGTGATGAACAAGTACGTCCCGGTATTTTCAAGGTAGTGCCCGCCGACGCCCCGTTCGTTGCCGCCCAAAAGCGCTGTCCCGTCATGGATGAACCGCTCGACGCGATGGGTGGTCCCTTCAAGGTCAACGCGTCCGGAAAGGCGATCTACATCTGCTGTCCAGGTTGCGCAAAAAAGATCGCTGCCGACCCCAAGAAGTATTTGGAAATTCTCGCCCAGCAAGGAATCGATGCGCCGATCCTGAGGTAGCTGAAAGGACGATGGCGATCGCACCTGAGGAATCGTTCGGAAATAGCTTCGTCATTTGACAGCACTCTCCCTCCGGGCATTGGTATCTACACAAATCCGGCTGCTGCCGACTTCTTTGCAATTCGCTTGAGTTTTCCGATGTCGATGTCGTCTTGGGTCAGCAAGTCGGTAACCGACAGAAGAACCATGAAGCCGGCTAGCAGTGCTGGCGCGGTGCTGAGGCAGCCATGTTTCATCTGACGTCCGCTCAATCGCACCAGGATTTTACGACTTTCCAACGCTTGCTCCGAGTCATCTTGTTGAAGGTCCAACGCGACAACGCAGGCCATCGAAGCAACCAATATCCGACGGGCGATCGCTTCACCGGTTTGTTGCTGCCACTGCTCAAGCTCGATTCCATGGCTCTTGAGGAGCTTGAAGTACGTTTCAATCCGCCAACGCCAATAGTACCACAAGGCAATCTGAATTGTGGAAACAGCGTCATCAAAGACGTTCGTCAATAGCATCCACTGAGCAACGATAAAGCCTTGCTCGTCAACAAGTCGCGTAACGACAAATCGAATCGTCAACGGGCGTCCAGATACAGAGGTTTTCTCGCCATCAATGACCTCGCTGTGCGGACGATGCAAGACGACTTCCGTTTGAGCAACTTCTTGTGAGACGGTTTTCCCGTGATGAAGTGCGTCACCGGCTGGTTCGAAGAGCATTTCCGAGTCGAACTGATCTGCGATCTCCGAGAGAAGAATCGACTCGTCGTTCCATTTCACTCGCCGATCATCACACCGAACGAGAAAGAGATGGCCCTGATCGTCCCATTGTCGCATTCGCCCGAGCGTGTCTGCTTCTCGATCAATGACATGGACGACCTTGCGCTGGAGCCCCCACTGGCCGGACTCCTGCATCGTCGGCGTTAGCTCATCCAGGCGATGTGCATTTCGCTTAGGCTTCTTCTCGGCTGTTGAATGGACTCGGTTAGACGTTTTCAAGTGCATTTGCATCGGAGCAATCGTGGCACCATCAGCGGCGTCAATCAAAAGTGAGGTCGACATTTCGTAGCCGATGTCATTCTTGTGGGTAATTTGCCGCAAGTCTTTTTTCGATTCATGGCTCTTGTAGTCGATCTTGCACCAATCATGAGCCAGCAAGACGTAATCGGACTCGGATTGATGTGCCCTCTTGCGGCCCACCTCCCGAAGCGGCTCCACCAAATCCGACAATGATATCTTCGGATTATTGAGGAATCGCCAAACCGCCTGCGTCGCGCTTTGAGACTGGCAATCACCAGCAAGCAAAGCGGGGCCAGCAGCGTTTCTGTTGGCAGATTTCATGTGTTGCTGCACGATTTGCACGTAACGTAGCTGTAGTCGCCGTTCCAACGGCGGAAGTTCTATCCCATCCAGTCGGGTTTACAAAATCGCAATGACTTGTGTAGATACCAATGCCCTCCGGGAGAGTCGGGCGAGTCGGGCTCTCAGGCCCGGAGAGGGTTTGCACACCATGCCCTCCCCGGCCGCTACCGCGTCCGACCCTCCCAGAGGGCCCAGAGGGAGAGTGGTGTCATTCAAACAACGAAATTACTTCCGAACAAATCCTTAGGTTGGCAAGCTCAAGCGGTGGCCTACCTATTCAAAAATTGCGAAGCACTCCATTTCGAATCAGGCCGGAAAGAATGGAACATGAAATACCTCTCACCGATCTTCCTACTTGCTGTCATCTGCAATCCCTGTTTCGGGCGCGAGCGGCGTCCCAATATCGTCCTGATTCTCGCAGATGATCTCGGTTATTCGGACCTAGGTTGTTACGGAGGCGAAATCCGCACGCCGAATCTGGACAACCTGGCGAATGATGGTTTGCGGATGACTCAACTGTACAACGCGGCGAGGTGTTGTTCGACAAGAGCTTCCCTATTGACCGGGCTCTATCCCCATCAAGCGGGCGTGGGGGCAATGTCGACGGACAATCACAAACCAGGATACCGTGGATTCCTTACGGACCGCTGCGTCACGATTGCCACACTATTGAAACAAGCCGGATACCAAACGTTCATGTCCGGCAAGTGGCATTTGCGTGGGAAGGGCAATCCAGAGTGCATCCCTACCAACCATGGATTTGACGAATTCTTTGGGCACTATCGAGCCTACGCAAGTTACTATCGCCCCGATTTGTTCGTTCGATTGCCAGCTGATCGTCCTCAACCTTCATATGACGAACACGAATTTTACGCGACCGATGCGATCACGGATCATGCAATCGATTTCATGCAGTCAGCGGAAGGCACTGATTCGCCTTTCCTGCTGTACCTCGCCTACAACGCGCCTCATTTTCCTTTGCAAGCACCGTCGTCCGTGATCGACTCCTATGTCGATATCTATGAACAGGGATGGGACGCGATGCGAGTCGCTCGCCATGCGCGTATGAAGCGTTTGGGAATCCTGCCGGCTACTTCCAAGCTTTCCCCACGCGGTCAAGTCACCAAAGTTCCCAACAGAAATCGTGACTCACCCTACTACGGCCGCCAAATTCCGGCCTGGAAAACACTCGACCCTGAGCGTCAGCGCGACTTGGTTCGCCGCATGGCAACTTATGCCGCCATGGTGGAAATCATGGATCGAAACATTGGTCGTGTGATCGACGATCTGCGCAAGCGGAACGAATTGGAACACACGCTGATCATTTTTCTTTCTGACAATGGGGCTTGCGCCGAATGGGACCCCTTCGGATTCGATGACAACCCGTACCCCAAAAATCGGCTGTACCGAGGATCCATGCTCGATCAAATAGGAAGCCGGGGTACGTTTCACAGCTACGGCAGCGGATGGGCGAACGCTTGCAACACGCCGTTTCGACTGTACAAACACTACAATCACGAAGGCGGGATTTCGACGCCGCTCATCATGCATTGGCCTGATGGCCTGGCGCGCCAAGGCCAAATCGATCGACGACCTGCACACGTGATGGATTTGGCAGCGACACTGCTGGAGTTGGGAGATGCCAGGTATCCCAAGCACCACAACGGAAAGCAGATTCTGCCTCTCTCAGGTCGTAGTTTGCTGCCGGTGTTTACCAACCAACCCTCTGCGGAACGCACCATCTTCTTTGAGCATGAAGGCAATCGCGCCGTTCGGAAGGGAAAGTGGAAGATTGTTTGGACGAACTTTGACCGGCGCTGGAAGCTATATCAGATCGACTCTGACCGGACGGAACGAAACGACCGAGCGAAAGACTTCCCTGACAAAGTCAAAGAGCTGGAGGAACTGTGGCTCCATTGGTCAGAAACACACTTTGTCGAAAGGGAGAAAGTTGCCCAACCCGCAACAGGCATGCCCAAAATTTACTACTCGCGCGATGAGGTAAAATGACTCAAGTTCCCTCGTGAGCACGGCCGATTCCGGCCGCGCAACCATGTCCAGTTCGTAAATCTGGGTCGATGGTGTCACAAACCAAACCCGCGTTACCAATTGATTCCGCCGAGACGGAAGTGTCGATGCCAGGGGCTTTGGCGGATCTGTAGCGCGACCCGAATAGTGTGCAAAAAGCGGGAAGTCCTTGCGGGGTTTGGCAGGATTCGCGCGTCGACCTACAATCTTCGTGGTCACCGATGATGCCTCCCAGGCGAACCGGTGACGCGTCGCAGCGGTCTACAACACCGTGACGACTCTTTGCGACCTTCAAGAAACCCACCCGCGCCCATAGCTCAGCTGGATAGAGCAACGGACTTCTAATCCGTAGGTCGGAGGTTCGAATCCTCCTGGGCGTGCTTGCTGTGGCAAGAGAAATGTTCGCCGCTGGGGGCTGTTCATCGTAGGCGGGCTTGTCTCAAGTCGGCGCGTGCACCCCGATTTCGAAGAGTACTGATTCGCCGACTTGGGACAAGTCGGCCTACCTTGGGGAAAGCATCCGCCGGAGAGCTGGGAGCAGATCTTGGTAGAGGTCGTCTTGGGGATGATGCCCGCTGGAGTCGTACCTGAGCACGAAATCTTTGTCGATCAGATGGAAGCCTGGAATTTTTTTGTACGTTTCCTCGCCCAGCATTGATGCGTCGCCTTGCAGCACGATGTTGTTTTCTGATCGTTTCATCTGAAAGTGCTTGGCCCATCCTGCGACTTCCGCCTGAGTAGGGCTGCTCATCGATTTGCCATAGAGCAGCAATTGCACGAACACGACGTCATCTTTCTTCAAGTCGATACCTGCGTAACGTCTGGCGTAATGGTGAATCGACTCCAGCCCGCGTTGTACGGGGACACCGGCAAAACCACCCAACTCCTGTCCACCCGCAAACGCCTGGCATCCTTTGCAGGGAACGGCTGCAAGTTCCAGTAGGATTACTTCCCCTGCCAGTTCGCTGAGGCGAACCACCTCTCCGTTCTGATCACGAAGAACGACGTCCGGATAACGCTCGCCTTTGACTGGCGGCCATTTCCCGATCACCACAGGTTCCGCCGATCGCAGTCCGGTCCATGACACCGTTTCGATCGGCAGCCGATTGATCGCTTCGTCAATGATCGGCATGGGTGATTTTCCACTGACAAAAAGAATGGCAAAGGCAATGGGAAACGCCAATGAACAAACGAGGATCAGTCGAAGAACGGATTTTGCTAGGTGGGCCATTGGGAACCTCGGTCGACAGGGTGAGTGGACTGGTGAAATCTACGTCCGCATTTGCGTGCGGCTCCCCGGCCCGGCGACCCAGCGGCGTTGTTTGACTGCCAGACAACGGTATTGCGGTCTGTGCGGGTCGGATCGGCGTTGATCGGCGCCGAGATTGCCCATGATGAAGGAAAAACTTGTTCGCAAATGGTGGTTGGCAGGCCGGTTTGCCCAGGCCGGTTTGCCCAGGCCGGTTTGCCACTGGCGTAGTTCACTGTAGACCGACTTGACTCCAAGGCAGCCAATCCAGGATCGCCGACTTGGGACAAGCCGGCCTACGGTGGACTTGCTACTTGTTTGACACTCGGTGCGCGGATACTTTAGCGCGTTGGCAAACACGTTTTCGCGACTGAATCTCCAATAAGCCGTAAGGGGCCATCGATGAGCGACATTAGCTTTTACTTCGTGAATCCACAGGGACAAGTGATGTCCTGCAGCAAGTCGGGACAGATTGCGGAGCTGACGTCTCCGAATTTCGCTGTCCAACTTTCGTGCGACGGGAAATACCTGTGGGCGCTGACTTCGGAAGCCGATCCAGACGGCGGGGGTGCCGTGATCAAGGTGAAACTGTTGTCCGGCACCGACTGGACCACCATCAGCAACACTGGCCCCGGGGCGCAGCAGCTATGTGCAAGCGGCGGTGGTCGCTGTGTTTATGTGACCGAAGACCAACAACTTTGGCAGGTCGATGCGACGGGTGAGGATTTCAAGCAATTGCCGGTGCCTGAACCCATTTTGCAGATCAGTAGCAACATGGCTCTTGACCAACCCTATTATTGGGGTTTGTTCTTCAATCCAAACGTGGAAGGTGGCATTCTGAAACACACGACCGACTTGAGCACCTGGACCGCACCTGGTGGAACCTTGCCGGCAATCAAGCAGATTTCGGTCGGCGCTCCCGGTTTCGCACCTGGCGGCAATCCGTGCTGGTACATCGACAGTGATCGTCAAGTTGTCGTGATTGAACCGACCGGCGGACCAAGCAACATTTCCGAGGCGGAGTTCGCGTTGCAGGTGAGTGCATCCGGCAACGCCATCATCTATGCGGTAAGCACCGACATCAACGTATCCGAAGGCGGCAACGTCATCAAAAGCTGGAATGGCAACTGGTCCGACACCAACGCCGTGGGTACCAACGTCGCGGGCGTTGTCCCCAGTTAGCTGGTGGACGAACCCAAGGCTCTTCTGTGTGCAACGAACCGCGTAAAGCTTTTCAGCCCACGCGGATTTCATCGCCACAAAACACAAAAAGGCGCGAAGAAGTTTTCGTGCCTTTTGGTGCTTTTTGTGGCTATCTCATCAGGCTACTTTGGCCCGCGGCTCACAGCGGAGTTACAGCTTCTATAATGCCGCCTGGATTCGGCGGCACTAGTGGCTGAACGTCCAGCTAATAGTCCGTTCAGGCACGATAGATCAAACCAGCAAAGACGAACAATGACGCAACCAACGAGTCTTCGACTATGGATCCTTCTGGCTGCTTTGGCTATCCCGCTGTCAGCTGCCGGCGCCGAGCCTGTCGCTGCCAACGGCAAATTGAAGATCTTCATCCTCTCGGGCCAGTCGAACATGGTGGGCTTCGGCCAGCTCAAGGGAACACCCGGAACGATGGAATCTTGCCTCCAGGCCAATCCCGACGATTACGGAAACCTGGTGGACGACAGTGGTAAACACGTTGTGCGAAACGACGTGTGGATCGTGAACCTTTCTTACGAAGAGCAGAAGGGCTGGTTGACCACAGGCTACGGGGCCAAGGGAGGACACATTGGCCCCGAGTATGGCTTCGGGTTTGTCGTGGGAGACTTCTATGAGGACCCGGTGTTGTTGATCAAGTCAGCGTGGGGCGGCCGGTCGCTGCAAAAGAATTTTCTATCACCCAGCTCGATGGACTATCCGGAACCCAAGCAGGACGGTGATACCGGATTTCAGTACGCCGAGATCCTCCGGCATGTGAAAGAGATCACCGGCAACTTGAAAGAATACTATCCCGACTACAACGGCAAGGGATACGAGATCGTTGGCTTCGGATGGCACCAGGGATGGAACGATCGCGTGAACCAAAAGGCGGTCGAAGTTTACGAGCAGAACATGGAGAACTTCATCAACGACATCCGAAAAGATCTCGGCCGACCGAACCTACCCTTTGTGATCGCCAACACCGGCATGGGCGGTTGGGATATCGTCGGTCACTACAAAGCCAAGGTCGAAAAGCTGATGGCAGCCCAGTTGGCCCTGGCTGACCCTGAAAAGTATCCCGCGCTGAAAGGCAACGTTGCCGGTGTCGAAACGAGGAATTTCTGGCGAACGCGAGAGGTTTCGCCCTCCAAGCAGGAGTACCATTGGAATCGCAACTGGGAAACCTATTATCTGATCGGCAACGCAATGGGTGAAGCGATGGTCGGCATGTTGCCGGCGAAACCGACAGCGACCCGCTATCGCCCTGCTCGCGCCGAGGTTGTTCGATGATTCCGATGCAACGTTGGTTGGCTGCCGCTGCCTTCGCCTTCATTGTAGGTAGCGCGGACTCGCTTCAGGCCCAGGAAGAATCCGCCGCCGTTCGAGTGTTTATCTTTGCGGGCCAGTCCAACATGGTGGGTTCCGACTCGAAGGTGGCGGACATCCACCGATTTCCTCCCTTTGCCGGGCTGGAGGATCCACAACCTGGCGTCCGTTTTTCTTACTGTCTGGGTCGAGAAAACAAAACCAAATCGAATGGCTGGGTTGACCTTCAACCGGTAAGCAACGTGGTGGGCCCCGAACTGAGTTTCGCTCGCGAGGTGACAAGAAACACAACCGCCCCGCTAGCGATCATTAAGGTCGCCGCCGGTGGAACCCATCTGGGCGGCGATTGGAACCCGGACGATCCCAGCGGATTCAAAATGTACCCGCTGGCGTTCGACTGGGTACGCCGTGCTCTGGCCGACTTGGAAAAGCAGGGCGTCAAGTACCGCTTGGAAGGTTTCGTCTGGCATCAAGGCGAAAACGACATGTTCAATGAAGACTACATGTCCAACTATGGCAAAAACCTTGGAAACTTTTTGGCCAGCTGGCGGCGGGACCTGAAAGCGCCGAAGCTTCGCTTCTACATTGGCGAGTTGTGTACTAAAACAATCTGGGGCATGGACCTTCGGCCGCGTATGTACGCAATCAGTCTTGGCCAGAAGGAGGTCGCGAAGAACGATCCGTTGGCCGATTACATTCCGACGTCTCACGTGGGAGTGGAGATCGGTGGTGGCGTCGGCTTGCACTACCACTACGGCACGCTCGGTCAACTGGAACAGGGTGTGAACTACGCCAACGCTTACCTCAAGAACATTGGCCAAGCGAAGCAGATCGCCCGCCGGCTTGGGCGCTGGCCCTACGACAGCGGTTCCAAGGTGAATTTGTTTGTCCTTGCAGGCCATCGCAATATGGAGGGTGAGCGAGCTTTTGTGCAGGACTTGGCAAAGCTGGATGGAAAAACGGATTTGCTGAAGGATGACCCGACCATCGCTTACAAGTACAGCCTTGGCGGCGGCTACAAAGTGTCCGACGGATGGGAGCCGCTGGGACCGGCGGGCTTTTACGATACTTTCGGACCCGAACTGAGTTTCGGGGCAACGCTACGCGCCGGTGGTGCAGAGAATATCGCGATCGCCAAGTTCACGCACAGCGGCTCGCAAATCATTGACTGGACCCCCGAAGGCAGCGTGGCCAAATCACGCAATCTCTACCCGACTTTCTTGGCGTTCATTCGCGATTCGATTCGGGAACTGGAAGACAAAGGTCACGAAGTCCAATTGACTGGAATCTTTTATCACCTCGGCGAAAACGACATGTCCTGGGGTCCATTCCGCAAGGGCGCGCCGCAGCGACTGATGTCACTGGTGACTCAGAGCCGCAAGGACCTGGCGATGCCTGCGCTGAAGTGGTACGTCAGCCAGCAGCCGCCGACCGACGACAAACGCGTCAACAGCATCGACGTGACCGCAGAACTGAAAAAGGCCGTCGCGCCAGACAAACATCTGATTCACCTCCAAGCCTTCGACTTGCCGGAGCAGGAGAAAAAGCTGGTGATCGATACCCGCGGGATCGTGTGGTTGGGTGAAGAACTTGCCAGACAATATCTGGCAGAACCATAAGCTCCTTGGGAACTTCGACAACGTGTTCAAACCATTTCTGCTGCTTACCGCTATCACCGCTCTGTTCATCGTTGGGCTGAAGAACGCTTCGGCCGATAGCCGTCCCAACATCCTGCTCTGCATTTCTGACGATCAGAGTTACGCGCACACCGGCGCCAACGGCGACCCTGTCGTCAAGACACCAGCCTTTGACCGCGTCGCCCGCGAAGGACTGCGTTTCGTTCATGCCTTCTGCGACGCACCGACTTGCGGTCCGTCCCGTAGTGCGATTCTTACCGGCCAGCCCATCTGGCGGCTGGAAGAAGCTGGAAACATTCACAGCACGCTGCCGGCAAAATTTGCCACCTACTCCGAACTACTCGAAGGAGCCGGATACGTCATCGGTTCCACCGGCAAAGCGTGGAGCCCCGGAAGGTTGGAACCGGGGGGACGGACGGTGAACCCGGCTGGTCGCCTGATCGAGGGGAAAAAACGCAAGCCACCGTTTCGAGCCATGTCCAACAAGGATTATGCGGGCAACTTCGACGACTTCCTCTCGCAGGCGAACCTCGATCAACCCTTTTGCTTCTGGCTGGGCACTCACGAATCGCATCGCGGTTTTCACGAAGGTGCGGGGTTGGCGACGGGCAAATCGCTGGACAACGTCGTTGTTCCACCGATTTTTCCCGACAACGAAGTGGTGCGTAGCGACATCGCCGATTACCTGGTGGAGGTCGAAGATTTTGACGCAATGGTCGGCCGGGCGATCGCTTCATTGGAAAAACGCGGATTACTGGACAACACGATCGTGGTGGTGACCAGCGATCACGGAATGCCGTTTCCGCGAGCAAAAGCCAGTCTGTACGACGCCGGTTCACGAGTGCCGTTGGCGATTCGCTGGCCCAAAGGAATCCGCCATCCAGGTCGAGTCTCCAACGCGCTGGTCAACCTTAGCGACTTGGCGCCGACGTTCCTGAAAGCCGCCGGAGTGAACGCACCAGAAATGATGATTGCCAACGGTCTGACGGATATTTTCGAGGGCGACAGCGCGATCAAACGGAACGCGGCGTTCATTGCGATGGAACGACACGACGGTTGCCGGAAGGGTGGCAAGGGCTATCCTTGCCGAGCGATCCGAACGCTTGACTACCTCTACATCTACAACTTCGAACCGACGCGTTGGCCTTCCGGATCTCCCGATCCGTCGGTGTGCGCTCGGGCGATTCCCTTTGGAGAAATCGACAGTTCGCCCACCAAGACTTTCATGATGGAGCATCGGCACCAGCATGGCGTCGCACGACTCGCCGAACTGGCTTTCGGTTTGCGGCCGGCCGAAGAACTCTATGATTTAGCCAAAGATCCCCATCAACTCCACAACGTCGCTGGAGCAATCGGATACCTGAAAATTCAAGAATCGCTTCGCCACCGGCTACTGGATCACTTAAAAAAGACAAGCGATCCCCGCATTGTTGGCGGAACCGTCGACTGGGACTACTATCCCTACTACGGCCGCATTGTCACGCCGGGCTGGCAGGTGGATCCCAAACCCGAGTAGCCCGACGAACTGACGATCAGAACGAATACCTTTTGTTCGTAATCGTAATCGTAATCGTGCTCGTGCTCGTAATCGATCGCCCCCCATTCCGAGTCGATTACGAGCACCGCTGCGCTTAGTACGAGTACGAGCAGGAGAGGGAAGAAGGGGCGGCTGCCACTGCCCCATTCAAACTCCGATAGAACCCCAAAACTTGAGGAAGACCAATATGATCAAACTCTCTGGCTCAACTTTGTTTTTCGTTTGCCTGCTGACTGGCGGTCAGCTTCTGGGGCAAGATTTCCAACCCCTCTTCGACGGCAAAACGCTCGATGGCTGGAAGGCGCCCAAAATGAGCTACTGGTCGGTTCAGGAGGGTGCCATCACCGCCGAGTCGACGAAGGAAAATCCTTGCACGATGAACCAGTTTCTCGTTTGGCAAGGTGGCGAGGTCGCCGATTTTGAACTCAAGGTCCAATTCCGCGCCAAGGGAAACGGCTGCAACTCAGGAGTGCAGTTTCGCAGCAAGATCAAACCGAATGGACTGGCGGTGGGCTATCAAGCAGACATTTATGAGCGAGGTTCCTACCTGGGCGGCGTCTGCGATGAGTTGCACACGCGAAAAGGGCACGAACTGTTGACCGCCAACGGAAAGAAAACGGTGATTGATGCGTCGGGTAAACGCACATCGACTGATCTGAAAGACACAGCGACCATGCGACCTTATCCGGAGTGGAACGACTATCACATCACGGCCATCGGGCAACACATCACGCTTCGGATCAACGGCGTGAAATGCTCGGAACTGATCGATCGCGAGGAAGAGCACTTCGACCTCCGAGGCATCCTTGGATTGCAGCTGCGTTCCGGAGCGCCGATGAGAGTTCAATTCAAAGACATCCAGCTGAAAAAGCTGCCCGTGGCTAAGTGACGAGCCGATCGATTGTTTCGATTTTCGATGTAGGCCGACTTGTCCCCAAGTCGGCGAATTTCCAGGATCGCCGACTTGGGGACAAGTCGGCCTACAGTGGCAATCAGCGAAACAAACGATCCACTTCTACGGTGAGCAAACAGTTCTCGCAGAGGTCGATTTGCAACGGCCCCTCTGATGCAACGTCCTGGTACGTGCCACTTTCTTCCAACCGAAGGGTTTTTAGCGATTTTTCGTCGGGATCGATGATCAGGTACCAATCAACCGATCGTTGTTCGAACAATCGGCGTTTGACCGTGAGGTCGAGATCTCGAGTGCTCGGTGAAAGCACCTCGGCGACCAGCGCAGGCGCCGTTTCGATGTGACGTTCAGGTGGTTCCCCACATACGATGGACAGATCGGGACGCACCACGGTGTCCCTGGAAACGATCCAGTCAATTTCCAAAAGAACGCTCGCATCACAACCAACATCGTCGATCGCGTTGGTCAATGCCGACGCGATCCTTGCCAACACATTGCCATGCGGGCCAAATGGACTCAGCGTCATCGCTACAGCGACTCCGTTCCACAATTCCCAGTCTCCCTCCCACGACTGGTAGTCGTCGACGGTATAGTGCGGATGGTACTCTGGAGCGGTACTCATTGCGGAATCCGGTTTGTATGCTGATGAGCAGTCATCAATCATTCCATTCTCGCACGAGTCGCGACTGCGTCAACAATCACCCCAACCCGCGGGTTTTCGATCCTCCGATTCTTAGGACCAGTAGGGTGAGATCACTGTCAACTTTCCTCTTGAGTTCGTTTTGCCTGGCCACATGGTTGGCGCCGATCGCTATCGGGCAGCAGGATCCACCTGCCTCCGAATTTGGGAACCATGGTTACGTCGATTCAGACGGAGTCAAGATTCACTACGTGACCCAAGGTGAGGGTCCGCTGGTGGTGATGCTACATGGCTTTCCCGACTACTGGTACACCTGGCGCAAGCAGATGCCGGCACTGGCGAAGCATTTCCAAGTCGTGGCGATGGATCTTCGCGGATACAACCGGAGCGATCAGCCAAAGGGAGTTGAAAACTACGCACTGCCGAAATTGGTCGGCGATGTTGCTGCGGTGATCCGCCACTTCGACCGCGAAAAGGCGGTGATCGTTGGCCACGATTGGGGCGGAATGATCGCTTGGTCGTTCGCGATGCAGCATCCCGAAATGACCGATCGGCTGGCCGTGCTCAATCTTCCTCACCCCGCCGGCCTGACTCGCGAATTGGCCAACAATCCAAAGCAGCAAAAAGCATCGGCTTACGCGAGGGAGTTCCAACAGCCCGACGCGGCATCGAAACTGACGGCAGAGGGACTCACTTTTTGGGTTCGCGGGCAGGAGGCGAAGCAACGTTACGTCGAGGCATTTCGTCGCTCGTCTTTCGATGCCATGCTCAACTACTACAAAGCGAACTATCCGCGGCAACCCTACCAGCAGAAAACGGACTTCCCAAAGGTCAAATGCTCGGTGCTGCTGATCCATGGACTGAAAGACACCGCGCTGCTTCCCGCCGGCCTGAACAATACCTGGGATCATGTCGAAAAAGACTTGACGCTGGTGACCGTTCCCAACGCAGGCCATTTTGTGCAGCAGGACGCGGCTCCCTTGGTCACCAAACTGCTGGTCCGATGGTTGGCCCGTGATTGAACGGCTGTTCCGCGCAGGCCAAGGGCCGACCATTTAACGGTCTGCCCGCTTAGTGGCTCGAATTCTCTCGCCACCGGCAATGGAACGAATATTGCGGTTTCTCGGTGTCAATGACGCGATTTCGAATGGAGCCGTAAGTACGCTACGCGTCAGGTGATTGGCGTTTTCGTTTTGCTGCTCAAAATCGAAAAACGCTCAAACCGACGCACCTTCGATGACGAATGATTGCGTAATGACCATGGCGGAAACTCACCCCAACAGCAAATCGGCGATCGATTCCCTGCCTGCGCAAGCAGCAAGCGGTGATCGTACGGAGGAGCCGCTTCCCTGGTTGCTGCGAAATTTGCTGGACAAGCAATCAAGCCAGTCGGCGGCGGCCGGAGAACCGGCCGAGCCGTCGAAGAAAGAGCGCCGTGAGGAATCGGCTAACTGAAGTTGGGTGTCGGCGGACGGTAGTCGTCCAAGCGGATCGACCGAAACCACTCAATCGTCTTTGCCAGCCCTTCTTTCAACGGGACTCGTGGCTGCCATCCCAACTTCTCCCTGGCCAGCGAAATGTCGGGCCGGCGCCGAGTCGGGTCATCCGACGGCAGGGGACGCCGCACCAACTTGCTGGTCGATCCAGAAAGTTCGATCACCAATTCCGCCAGTTGGCCGATCGTGAATTCGTCCGGATTGCCAATGTTCACCGGACCGATGAAAGCTTGGTCGTTGTTCATCATGTCCACGATGGCGGTGACCAGATCATCGCGGTAGCAGAACGATCGAGTCTGAGAGCCGTCACCAAAAATCGTGATGTCTTCACCGGCAAGAGCCTGTCGAATGAAATTGGAAACCACTCGGCCGTCAAACGGGTGCATTCTGGGGCCGTAGGTGTTGAAGATACGGACGATTCGGATATCGACGTGATTGCTTCGGTGGTAATCCATGAACAAGGTTTCAGCGACCCGCTTGCCCTCGTCATAGCAGGCGCGAATTCCGATGGGATTGACCGAGCCGCGATAGCTTTCGACTTGTGGATGGACTTCGGGATCGCCGTACACTTCGCTGGTGCTGGCCTGCAGGATCCTTGCCCCACAACGTTTGGCGACTCCCAGCATGTTGATCGATCCAAGCACGTTCGTTTTGATCGTCTTGATCGGATTGTACTGATAATGGCCCGGCGCGGCGGGACAAGCCAGGTTGTAGACCTGGTCGACTTCCAAGTGGATCGGCAGGGTCACATCATGCCGAATCAATTCAAAATTCGGTCGTCCCAACAGGTGAGCGACGTTGGTCTTCTGGCTGGTAAAAAAATTGTCCAAGCAAATGACATCATGCCCCTGTTGGACAAGTCGCTCGCACAGATGCGAACCAAGAAATCCGGCTCCGCCGGTCACGAGAATGCGTTGGATCATGCTTGTACTTCGATAGAAAGGTTGTCAATGAGGCGGGTTTTCCCGACTCGTGCCGCGATGAGCGCCACGGCAGCGCGATTGAGCGTGGACAGCGGAGCCAGGCTTTCGGCGTCCACCACCACGGCATAATCGATCCTGTCGACGCCGCTGTCGCTGATCAGCCGTTGTCGCATCGCGTTTTGAAGCGCTTCGACATCTCTTTCTCCTGCGGCGGCCAGTTCGGAAACCAGATTCAATGATTGAGACAGCCGCAGGGCGCGGCGGCGATCTTCGGCCGAAAGATAGCTGTTTCGGCTGCTGAGCGCCAAACCGTCTGGCTGGCGAATGATGTCGCCGGCGACGATCTCGATCCCCACGTCCAAGTCGCGAGTCATCGCCTGGATCACTTTGAGTTGTTGATAGTCCTTTTTTCCGAAAAAGGCGTGGGTGGCGGGGATGGCTTGAAAAAGTTTCAACACCACCGTGGTCACTCCGCGGAAATGATCGGGGCGACAAACGCCCTCCAACGGTAACGCGACTTCGGGCGGATGAACGAAAGTGCTGAATCCTTCCGGGTACATCGTTTCGGCAGACGGCACGAACACAGCGGCCACGTCCTGGTCGGCAAGCAGCTGCAAGTCGCGCCCCAGGTCGCGAGGATACTTTTGCAAATCTTCTTCGGGACCAAACTGGGTAGGATTCACAAAAATCGTTGCGATCGTTTCGTCACATTGCTGCCGGCTTAACCGTACCAGTGACAGATGTCCTTCGTGCAGCGCGCCCATCGTCGGAACGACGCCCACCGATTTGCCCGCGGCGCGCAACGACCAGACGAATTGACGAGCTGCTTCGGGCGTAGAAAGTGTTTGCATGATCGTTCGTAGGCCGGCTTGTCCCAAGTCGGCGCGTGTGCACCTTGTTTGGGAATCGCCGACTTGGGACAAGCCGGCCTACCGGGCGGTGGCGGCGACTTAGATGGTCGACGTGGCCTCTTCCAAAACATGTTCGCTGACGTAGATCGGCAGCGGAGGCGAAAAGGTGACTGCAACCGCGATCGCATCGCTGGGGCGCGAATCAATTTCAACGATCGAACCATCCTCCTTCTTGAGCCTCAACTGAGCGAAGTAGGTATGTTCGTTCAATTCGCTGATGACCACACTGTCAACCGTGGCCCCCAACGATTGTGCCACGCTGACGATCAAGTCGTGCGTGAGCGGACGAAGGGGTTGATAGTCCTCCTTGACCCGCCGATCGATGTTGGTCGCCTCGAAGATTCCGATCAAAATCGGAAACTCGCGTTCGCCGTCGACTTCTTGCAGGTAGATGACTTGGTTTTCGGTTAACTCGGAAATGATGATCCGAGCCAGTTGCATCTTGACGGGCATGGCACGCAAACGAGTCGGTGATCAGGAAAAAGCAATCGTAGGCAAAGGTTTTCACCCGACGATTTCGTCTCTGTTCAGTATACAACCCGAACAGCGGTCCAGGAGGGTGCCAGGCAAGCGACACGGATCAGGCAAAACGTCTGCTTTGTCGGCCAGTTCTCCGAACTGGCTACGAAGCGAGTTTGGAAAACTCGCCGACGAGGGCGATGCGAGTTCGGAGAACTCGCCGACGGTTATTCGAGGCGGAAAATGGTGGTGGCTAGGGGTGGCATGGTGATCGAGATGCTTTCGGGGCGGCCGTGATGACCTTGGCCCAACGTGTTGCAACCGGGATAGTTGCCGGTGTTGGAACCGCCGTAAGCTTCGCTGTCGCTGTTGAAGATCTCTTTCCAAAAGCCTGCTTGTGGTACGCCGACGCGGTAGTCGCGTCGCACCACCGGAGTGAAATTGCAGCAGACCAATAGCGGCGGTGCGCCGTCGAGTCCTTTGCGCAGATAAACGAGCGTGCTGTCGGCGGCGTTCATGCAGTCGACCCACTCGAACCCTTCGTGCGAAAAATCAAGCTGGTGCAGCGATGGGTTTTCAAGCACCAATTTGTTCAGGTCCGATACCAGCTGCTGAACGCCCCGATGGGTATCAAAGTCCAACAATTCCCATTGCGGCCCGTCCTCGTGGTTCCATTCGTTCCACTGTCCCAATTCGCCGCCCATGAACAGCAGCTTCTTGCCGGGATGCGTCCACATGTAGGAGTACATCAGCCGCAAGTTGGCGAACTTTTGCCACATGTCGCCCGGCATTTGACTCAACAGCGCCCCCTTGCCGTGGACCACTTCGTCGTGCGACAGCGGCAGCATGAAGTTTTCGGTGAACGCGTAGATCAGGCTGAAGGTCAGTTCGTTTTGGTGATGGCTACGATGAATCGGCTCGTGCCGCATGTAGCTCAGCGTGTCGTTCATCCACCCCATGTTCCACTTGTAAGTGAAACCGAGCCCGCCGTCGTAAGTTGGCCGGGAAACACCGGGCCAGGCGGTCGATTCCTCGGCGGCCGTGACCACACCCGGATATTCCTCGTGCACGGCGATATTGAAATCGCGGAGGAAATCGATCGCCTCCAAGTTTTCTCTGCCGCCATATTGATTGGGAATCCAATCGCTATCTTCGCGGCTATAGTCGAGGTACAGCATCGAAGCGACCGCGTCGACTCGCAGCCCGTCGATGTGGTACTTGTCCAACCAAAACAGGCCGTTGGCGATCAGGAAGTTTTTCACTTCGTTGCGGCCGTAGTTGAAGATCATCGTCCCCCAATCAGGATGTTCGCCCTGCCGCGGATCGGCATGTTCATAGAGCGCCGATCCATCGAAACGGGCCAGTCCGTGCCCGTCTTTGGGGAAGTGTGCCGGGACCCAGTCGATGATCACGCCGATGCCATGCTGGTGCATGTAATCGACAAAGAACATGAAGTCCTGGGGGCTGCCGTGCCTGCTGGTCGGTGCAAAATAACCGACTGTCTGATAGCCCCAAGAACCGGTGAACGGATGCTCGCTGACCGGCATCAATTCGACGTGGGTGAAGTTCATCCGGTGGCAGTAGTCGACCAGCCGTTTCGCCAGATCACGATAATCGAGCCAACCGTGAGTGCGTCCGGGGCCTTTTTGCCAGCTGCCCAAGTGCACTTCGAAGACGTTCATCGCCGCGTGCATCGGATTCCAGCTGGCGCGATCGTTCATCCAGCCGTGGTCGTTCCAATCGTAGGAAAGATCCGACACGATCGACGCGGTCAGCGGCGGCAGTTCGGCGGCAAATCCGACCGGATCACACTTGTCGACCCACTCAGAGTGCTCGGTAAGAATCCGGAACTTGTATTTGTTGCCGACCTTGGCTTGGGGAACGAACAGCTCCCAGATTCCCAGGTTGGGGTGAACCTTGGCGGTGTGCTGGCGGCCGTCCCAACCGTTGAAATCACCGACCACTTGCACTGACTTTGCATTGGGAGCCCAGACGGCAAAATTGATTCCGTCGACGTTATCAACCGATCGCCGCTGCGCGCCCAGCCGCTCGTACAACTTGTGATGACGCCCTTCACCGATCAGATAACAATCGAAATCGGTCAGAATAGACGGGGCTGCATAGGGATCCTGCATGTCGACAATTTCGCCGTTACTGTTTGCCATCTGGATGCGGTATCTTGATTTTGCGGCGGTGGCCCTCAACGCATCATCTTCGGATGAGGCTGCGGCGTCGACCGTCCCTTCGCAAATCGCCTCAAAAAAACCGGCCGGGTGCAGCCTGCTCATCGGGCGACGGACGCCGCTGGCCTGATCAATGATCCAGGCCGCCGAGGCATCCGGCAGGTAGCTTCGCACCGCGGTGGCGGTTTGTCCACGATAGTCGACCAGGTGAGGGCCCAGCACTTCGGACGGGTTCTCGTGAGTCCCGTCAACGAGGCTTCCGATGCTGGAGAGCGAGACTTGAGTATGCATCAATCTTCCGTTGGCGTGATATTTTCAAGCGAGTGTGGGTTGGGGTTCGGAATGACGCCCTAAGTTCGGCATCCATCGTGATGCCAAGTTCACCACCATCGCGCGGAAACAGGTCATTCTTGTTCGGGATCGGTCCCAGGATCGTTGTCGCGGCAGCTCAAGACGATTCGACGAGGTCGGCTGAAGTGAATCGGTGACGCGGCGAGGCGGAGCCATCGGATGCTCCCGCCAGCAGCCATCGCCGCAGACGATCGGTCGGAGCAGCACGCATTTTGGGAGCTGGCGGATGCCGATGCGGCGAATCGACGCGCCTGGTAACGGTGTCGGTCGTGCCGGGGCTGATCAACCGCGACGAGACCAAAATCGCCTCGACGCGATGAATCGAAAGCGCCCGGTCGATACGCCGCCAAAGGTCGGCATGTTGAACATCGATGCGGCGACCGAAATGTTCCCAGACAAAGTCGTTCTCCCGCCACCGCGGCAGCGAATCGGTCAACGAGCGAATCAGATAGCGGTTGTTGCTGAGCAGCGTGACCGAGGCGGCACCCTCGATCGATTCCAAACCGCGTACGGCGGCCAGCAACGTGAGCCGGTTCAAGTCACCGGTCTCTTCGTCATCCGCCTCCAACACCGGAGCTCCGTCGGCAGTTTCCAGAGCGAAATGCCAACGTCCTTCGGTGAGCGAATGGGACTGGGCGTCACAAACCAGCAAATAGTCCGAGCAATGGTCGTCCGCACCGAGATCGACGGCCGGACGATCATCGTCGACTGCGGGAAAACGAGAATTCAATATCACGGGAGGATTGTTCCGGTCAGGATGGGCCATCGTGTCGCGACTGACTACCTTTGTCTGGAAACACGAGCGGGAGGTGCGATCCATCTGTGAAAACGTTTCGGAAGTTCTGGCGCTGAACCACCAATGGTCTCCGTACAGAAAAGCTATTCGGCAAACTCAGCCAGTCCGCCAAAGCCACACCAAAAGAAAACGCCGACGGTGGCTGACCGTCGGCGTTACGAGAGTTTCAGTCGTTACAAGTGGAAAGGTCTGACAGCGTCGAGTGTGGATGAGTGCCAGCCGACTCGGAAAGAAGCTATGCAGTCTGTTTCTTACGCACCGAAGGTGCAGTCGTTTGCTTAGCCCCAGCGGCAAGGTTTTGCGAGTCTTGCGAGCAATACCGCTGCCCTGGGACCAAGTGCCCCAAGCAACTCCGCTCCCTGCGAGCATGGCGGCTTTGCCGCCATGCTCGCAGGGAGCGGAAAAAGTCAGTTCACCCAGGGCAGCGTCAACGTTCGTAAAACTCACGTTGCCTCGCCCTGGGCTAAACAAATTGCTGGGCCTTCGGCCCGAAGAACGAGTCCAGATTTCTTTCCTAGTTCCCGTGCTTGGATAGCTCCTGATTAGCGTCGTCGCCCTGCGAGGCCGACTCTTCCCGATGGGAAGAGCGGCGGCGAAGAATGCTTACAGGGCTTCGCTTCCTTCCATCACCGACAGTTCAGCTCCGTCCAGGAAGCTAACCAGTGACTTGGCGCGATAGGGTTGCTGCAGTTTGCGAACTGCCTTGCTTTCGATTTGACGAACGCGTTCGCGAGTGACTTGGAAGATCCGTCCCACTTCTTCCAGCGTGTAGGTGTAGCCGTCGGCCAACCCGTATCGCAGCCGCAAGATTTCTCGCTCGCGATAGTTCAACGTTTCCATTGCCAGGTCGATCTGCGCCTTGAGTGCCTCGCGGTTGGTTTCCATCAACGGATCGTCGTCGCGGTGGTCTTCCAGGAATTCACCGAAGACGCTGTCTTCGTGATCGCCGATCGGCTGATCTAGCGACAGCGGCTGGCGGCTCATCTTCAAGATCACGCGGGTATCTTCCAGCGACAATCCGCTGCGCTGGCAAACCTCTTCGGCAGTCGGCTCGCGACCGTTTTCCTGGACCAGGTCACGAGTGATTTGACGAATTTTGTTCATCGTGTCGATCATGTGAACCGGAACGCGAATCGTTCGGCTTTGATCGGCGATGGCACGAGTGATCGCTTGGCGGATCCACCACGTCGCATAGGTGCTGAACTTGTATCCACGAGCATGCTCGAACTTGTCGACCGCTCGCATCAACCCGGTATTACCTTCCTGAATGAGATCCAGGAACGACAGTCCGCGATTGCGATACTTCTTGGCGATCGAAACGACCAGTCGCAAGTTACCGGCCGAAAGGACTCGCTTGGCCGCGTCGTAATCGTCGCGATAGCCGTCGCATCGCTTCACTCGGCGGGCCAGGGTGGCGGGAGTTTCGTAGGTCAACCGCATCAGGTATCGCAGTTCGCCCTTGAGTTCTTCGCGGGTCGGCATGCCGGGCATGTTGAGCGCTTCGGTGTCGGCCAGCAAGGTTTGGATTTCCTGCATCCGCTCCGAAGCTCGGCGAACCTTTTCGAAGACTGGCTGAAGTTTTCCGGTACGAAGATTCATCTCTTCGACCAACCGGACCGCTTTGTTGCGGCGGACCACCAGGTTTTTCCAGGCCGCCCGTCGCTGCCGCATCGGATTTCGCTTGTTGACCGCTGTCATGAAATCAGCCCGATTTTGGCTCAGCAGATGCTTGAGCGTATGAACGTTGGGCACGATCCGTTTCATGATCGCTTTCTTTTCCGCCGCGTTGGTCACGCTGACTTCGATGGTGCGATCCAGCCGCAAGTGTTTGTCGCGAACCTGTTCCAGCAGTTTCAGGGCGCTCTGCAGCATGAAGTCGGTGGCCAGCATCCAATGCCGATAGCGGTCGCGAGCCTTTTCGATTTGCTTGGCGGCGGCCACTTCCTGGTCGCGGGTCAGAAGTGGGATCTGGCCCATCTGCATCAGGTACATGCGAACCGGATCCTCGGTCGGGTCGGCATCGCTTTCTTCGCGTCGTCGGGAACGTTGCAGGTCGTCGTCGCTTAGTCGGTCGTAGTCATCTTGAGCATCGGCAAATTCCTGCCCCATGACGCGAGAGCGTCGGGAGACCGATTCCTCGGCACTGAAGGCGTCGTCTTGTAAGCTGCGGCGGCTGAACTTCTTTCCCATCAACGTCTCCTCGAAACCCGTTTCTGAACCATCGTTTAGGTTCGGGAGATACTTAGCAGGAGCGATGCCGAAAGGGAGTTTTCGCGGTGCGTCAATCATGGCAAACCGTTGTGTGGAAACAACTTGCGCAAAAAGCGGACCGATACGCAGCTGTCGGCATGATGCCTGATCGCCACACCGGAGCGTTGCCAAAAAACAACCTCCGTCGCCCCGACGATTCGGCACTACGCGCTAAAATCCACTCGATTTACACTGTCGATTCGGGACTGCTGTCGTTGACGCAGGCCCGCATCACGAGTAGTCGCTTTGGTCTCGATCCTCTTCTCCGCAAGCGGTGTTCGGTGATTTGGTTTCGTCGGGGACGGGCCGCACCGCCAACTGTCGAGTTGAATTGCGCCAGCCCGGTCGCTTTTTTTGACCGGGCCGGCGACCTGCGGACGATCGTTCCCTTCCGTTCGAGCCATTGCCGCTCTGATGCGCCAACGATCGATTTGGTTCCAACAGGTGGGTATTGCATGCTCCGAGCTGATCGATTCAGCTCGGGTTTTCGAGCCGCGGAATTCCAAGATCGCCGACTTGGAACCAGTCGGCCGACGAGAACACCGACGTTCCTCCTCACGCCGACGACCATGGATACCCCGCAAACCGACGAAACCTTCGACTGGATTGACCCGGCGCGATTCCGTGATTTCGATCGTGCCCAAAGTGAACTGCAGTCGATTTGGCGATGCGGCGCGGCGCCAGACGTGTTGGAAATATTTCGCAAGCGTTTGTTGGTCGAATTCGAGCAGCTGGTCGACTTGGACGCGGCGGTCACCAACTTGTCTCGATTCGTCGCCGCCGGCCAAGAACCAGCTTCCCTGCTGACACTATTTGAAAGTGACCCCGGCGCCTTGTCGGCACTGCTGCAGGTTTTCGCGACCAGCCAATCCCTTGCCAATCGCTTGATCGCCGATCCGTCCAGCTTTGACCTGTTGCGAGCCAGCGGCGGACAAGCGGCGCAGCGAAGCTACCTGGTCGACGAACTGGTCGCCTCCCTTGCCACCGTGGATCGGGATAGCCGAGCCGCCATTGAGATTCGGAAGTTCGTTTCGAAGGAGATGGTACGAATTGCCTACGGTGAATTCGTGCGCGGCATGTCGCCCGAGAAGGTCGGTCGGCAACTGGCCTACGTCGCCGACGCCGTGGTCGAAGCGAGCCTGCGGTTTGTGACCGCGCGGCTGACCGAGCGCTATCAATACCCTCGGATGGCGGACGGGTCACAGCCGCTGGTGACGGTGATTGGCTTGGGAAAACTGGGGGGCGAGGAGATGGGCTACGATTCGCCGATGCAGTTGGTGTTTCTGTACGATCAAGTCGATCCCAACAATCCATCGCACCGCAAGTTCTTTCATTCGCTGGTCCAAGACGTGGTCGCCTTGATGACACCCGACCGGCACGCGGTCGGTTTTGAAATCGATCTTCGCAACGGACCCAAGTACGACGTCGGCGCCCACATTTGCAGTTACCCGGAAGCGATCCGAATCTACGAAACCAGCGGCCGTACCTGGCATCGAATGAACTTTGTCAAAGCCCGCGCGGTGGCGGGTTCCAGCAGCTTGGGGCAGTCGTTTCTTCGTCGTCTGCAACCCTGGGTCTATCGACGGTTTCTCAGTCGCGGCGACATGGCGGAGATCCGAACGCTGCGCCACAAACTGGAACGTCGCGCCGAACAACAGGGCGTGACAGGCCAGGATATCTCCGGCGGGCCGGGGGGACGGAGCGACCTGGAGATGACGATTCAGTTTTTGCAATTGCTGCACGGAGGCGATTTGGCTTCGGTGCGATGTGGCAACACCAACGAGGCGATGGTGGCTTTGGAAAAGGCCGGTTGTTTGACGCATCAGGAAGCGACGCTGCTTTCGGATCATTACGCGCGGCTGTGTCGCCTGCAGCATCAGTTGTCGGTGATGTTTGATCGACGCGGCGGTTTGCTGCCCGACGACGCGGAACTGCGGTCGCGACTTGCCTGGCAGCTTGGTATTCGCGCCAAGGATGGTTCCGGAGGCGACGCCGATCGTTTCAACACGCTGTTGGGCGAGACGTTTGAAGTCAATCGCAAGATGATCAACCACTTGATGCTGGACGCGACGCACGAGGACGACGCGATGCCGGTCGAAACGGAATTGCTGCTCGATCCTGATCCCGATTGGCAACTCGCCCAGCAAACGATGACGTCGCATCGGTTGCCCGACTGCAAACGGGCGATGGAGGACCTGGCAGCCCTCAGCACCGAGAACGTTTCGTTTTTGTCGCCTCATCGCTGCCGTCATTTCTTTTCATCGCTGGCTCCCGCTTTGTTGGCCGAAATCGCGCAGACGCCCGATCCGCACCGGGCGCTAACGTCGCTGGTGAAGGTCACCGATTCGCTGGGCGCCAAAGCAACGCTGTGGGAACTGTTGGCATCGAATCGGCCGACGCTGCAATTGATGGTGCGGCTGTGCGCCACGACGCCCTACCTGAGCGGGATTTTGACTGAAAACCCCGGCATGATCGACGAGCTGATCGATTCGCTGCTGATGAATCGGTTGCCTTCCACCAGCCGACTGGACGCCCATTCGATCGAACTGTGCCGCGGCGCCGCCGACATCGACTTGATCTTGCACAGTTTCAAAAACGGAGCCCACCTGAACATCGGCGTCCGCGACATGCTGGGAAAAGAACCGGTCGAAGCGACTCACGCAGCAATCGCCGATACCGCCGAAGCCTGTTTGCGGCGAGTGATCGAATATGAACAGGCGATACTGGCCGAACGATACGGGGATCCGACCAACGAAAAGGGGGAGGCGGCCGAACTGGTGACGCTTGCCCTGGGGAAACTTGGCGGCCGCGAACCGAATTACCACAGCGACCTGGATGCCATTTTTCTCTATTCCGAAGAGGGCGAAACCAAGCGGCGGGTCGGCGGGCACCGTTCCACGATGACTCATCAGCTGTTTTTCAATCAGTTGGCCGGCCGAGTGGTGGCGCGAATCAACAAGGCGGGCACCAGTGGACAGCTTTATGAACTGGATTCACGGTTGCGGCCGACCGGACAGGAAGGGTTGATCGCCGTTTCGATCGAGGATTTTTTGCAACAGTTTCGCCAAGAGACAGCACCCCTTTGGCAGCGACTGGCGATTTGCAAGGCACGAGCCATTTCAGGGTCGCCCAAGCTGTGCAAGAAGACGAACGCGGCAATCGCCCGCACGATCCAGGAGACTCGTTGGGACCCACAGATGGCCAGCGAAATTCGTCAGCTGCGCGAGCGGATGCAGCAAACGGCAAGCAGCGAGAACTTGAAGCGAGCCGAAGGGGGAACAGTCGACGTCGAAGTGATCGGGCAGATGCTGACCCTACGGCATGCCAGCCAGTCGCCGGAGATCATCAAACAGGGGACCACCGCGTCGCTGGCCGCACTTGCCGCCGCCGGCTATCTGAGCGAAAAGCGATCACTGGAATTGATCCACGGTTATCGCACCCTGCGGCGAGTCGAGGCTCGCCTGCGGCTGATGAACAATCCGGCCCGCCATGAATTGCCCGAAGACGACGAGGCGATGAAGAACCTTGCTTACCTGATGAACGAACCCGACCCCGACATGATCGTCGCCCAGTGCCGGCAAGCCCGCCAAAACAACCGACGGCTGTTCGACCAGATCTTCGACGAGCAAAAGTAGGCCGACCTGTCCCCAGGTCGGCGAGTCTGGTCTGTCGGTGACTTCGAAGAAGTCGTTTGCTAAAGCCGGTTCGGAGAACCGGTCTACGTTCGCCGACCTGGGGACAGGTCGGCCTACATCCTATTGTTGTCCGATTTCCATCAGGCCTTCGGCGGCAAGTTGCACCGATTGCATTTGCACTTCCAGCACTCGTGATTTGGCGGCTTCGCGGCGAACCAGTTCACTTTCCAGCTCGGCGACGCGGTCTTTGATCTTCTTCAGTTCGTCGCGGCGGCGAGCAATGGTCTGTTCGTACCGCACGGTGAAGGCGTGGCGGATATAGCTGAGCAATTGCTTCTTTTCGTTTTCACTTTTAGCAATCCTCAGCGCGGTGATGGCACGTTGCAAACCGGCCTGAAACAACTGGTCTTCCGTCGGGCGAGATTCCCCCATCATCATCCCGCTCATCACGTCCATCTCCATCCCCATGTCCATGTCCTCCATCTCCATGCCCTCCATGTACATCTCCATTCCCTCGTCCTCCTTGCCGTAGCCCATCATTCCCATCGAACGCATCCCTCTGAGGCCCAAAGAACGATCAAATGGATTGAGGACCTTGCCCGGCCTTTTCTTCGCGGACGTGTCATCCGCGTCGCTTCCCGGAGTCGCGGAATTGCTGCCGAACGGATCGCCACCAGTCGCATCGCTACCAGAATCATACGGATCTCCGCCGCCGAACGGACTGTTGGATTGAGCCAATGACGTGGTCGCGATCAGGCACAGAGAAAAAAGAATCGTGAATCTCATCGTTTCTCACCTTCAAGAAAAGAGGGGTTGAACATCCTTTGGTGTGTCAATTCGACCGGCGCCTCAGCGGCTTGAATCCACTGCTTCAACTCGGCCAACTCGCGGTCCCAATGATCCGGCTGGATCGCCGTCCATCGTGGTCCAACAAACGCATCGTCTGGTTGTTCGAGGCGATCGAGCTGTCGCTGGATGTCGCCGGCGCGTTCGCGAAAACGCTGGCGATCGATCGCATCGGCTCGCGCGATCATTTCCGTGATTCGAAAGTCATACGGCCCCAGTGGCACGGGTACCGTCATTGCTGGCGCCTGTGCAGTTTGCGATGGCGGAGTCGTCTCGTGATGCACCGCAGCGTCGGCGCTGTCAGAATCTGGCCACCACGTCACCGCGGCTGCCAGCACGACAGCGCCCACGACAACCGACATAGCGGCAACCTGCAGTCTTTTGCGGATACGCGGATTGCGGCTGAAACGGGCGACCCGTCCTTTCTTTTGCTCGACCTGCGCATCGGCCAATTGCGAGATGACTTCCTGGCAATCTTGAGGTCGGCGGTCGGGATTCCGCTGCAGCAAACGATGCACCAGAGTCACCAGGCTGGGCGGTAGATCACGCCGCAGCTCCATCAGCGGCCGTGGATGTTCGGAGACGATCTTGTGCAAAATCGCCAGCGTGTTTTCAGCATCAAACGGCGGCCTGCCGGTGCACAGGAAGTACAGCACGCAGCCCAAGCTGAACAGGTCGCTACGATGGTCGACCGATTCGCCCCGGGCCTGTTCGGGACTCATGTAGTGGGGTGTTCCGGCGATCACGCCGGTTCGTGTCAGCAACGTCGCATCGGCGGCCCGCGCTAAGCCAAAATCGGTGATCCACACCCGTTGAATGTTTTGGCCCACCAACACGTTTGCCGGTTTGATATCGCGATGGACCAAGCCGCGACGATGTGCGGCAGCCAGTCCTTCGGCCAATTGCCCGGCGACGCGAAGGATCGTGGCCGGTTCGGGTGCGCCGTTGATATGGACCCATCGTTGCAACGTCATGCCGGGAACGTATCGCATCACCAAATAAGGGAGTTTGGCGGTTGCTTCGACGTTGTAAATCGGAATCACGTTGTCGTGCGCGACACTCGCCGCCGCCTGCGCCTCACGGGCAAATCGTTGTCGTGCCGACGCCGACGCGGCCCATTCGGGCGCCATGACTTTGACCGCGACGGTACGTTGCAAGTCGCTATCGTGCGCACGCAACACCACCCCCATTCCCCCACGCCCCAACAACGCTTCGACGTCGTAGCGACCGATCCGGCCAAGCATTTCGGGGTGTGAAGGTTCTTCCAAGAAACTCAAATCGATCGGCGGAAGTGGATGCGCCAAAGATTCGGGCGAGTCGTCAACCACTTCATCAATCGATAACCAATGCCGCGCGTCGTCCCACCAGGTCTGCTGCGCCCCCATTTCGGCGAGCGTATCGCGGCAAGACGAACAGGATTCGAGATGCCGGACCACCACGTCGGCCTCGTCTCCCGGATCCTTCCCCTGTTCCACTAACGTCCAAAGCAGCGATTTGTCACACTTCATGACAGAACACTCCCGCCGGCGGAATCACCTTGAGGGTCGACCCAAGACTGCACTTCTTTTCTTAGCCTCGCCATCACTCGGCTGCGAGCCACGTAGACCATCCCTTCGCGGATCCCCAACTGGTCGGCCACCACCGAAACCGCTTCGCCACCAATCGCGGTGCGATAAAACGCTTCCCAAGTCGACTGCTGCACTTGCCCACGGACCCGCGCCGCCGCCCAACTGAAAATCTGTTGCTTCTGCTGCCAATCCCATACGCTTTCGGACGACGATTCACACGCCTGCTGATCCAACCAGCGATGCACGTCCGAATCGCCACTGCCCCGCAGATTTTGATGGCGACAAGCGAGATGATCGGCAAGCTTTCGGCGCACGATCGTGGCCAGCCAGGCACGAAACGCGCCGGGATGTTCTTTCCGCTGGAACGTCGGGATCGCCTTGGCCACCGCAATCAGCGTCTCCTGCACCACTTCCGCCGCGTCGCTTTCCTGCAACCCCCAGCGCGAAGCCAGCCGCAGCAACATCGGTTGGTAAATCTGCAAGAACTCCGCCCAAGCCTGATCGTCGGCAGGATCCCCCAACCGCAAAATCAAACTTTCTCGTGTTTCCGGATTCACAACCAACTTCTATCCCTCCATTTATGAATCCTAGTGAACGGCGAATTCTTGCACGAAAAATTGAGAACTGTAGGCCGACTTGTCCCAAGCTTGTCCCAACTCGGCGGTCCTGCACCACCGGTGACTTCTCTACGTGAGTAGCGTGCCAGTTCGGAGAACTGGCCGACAGTCGGCGACTTCTCCGAAGTCGCTCGGGGAAGCCGGTTTGGAAAACCGGCCCACACTCGCCGACTTGGGACAAGTCGGCCTACGACGAAAGCGACATCAACATGATTACACGGCGAGTTCAGTTGGATGTCACGAAACTTGCTGGTGTTTGAAGCGGATCGAGCCAAGGATCCCGCTGTTTTCCCGGTCTCGCGGCAGCCGACGGTGCCTTGAAAAGCGGTTGGCACCCGTTTTGCCTTTTGGTTAGGTCACTGCTGCGGACAAGGCGTCCGCTGTCAGGTTACTCCCGCAAAAGGAACGTGACAAATGTTTAGTATGACCAAATGGATCGCCGCACCGGCATTGGCCGTTGGATTGATGTTCGCGGGTGATGCGCCGAAAGCCGAAGCGCAGTACGGGTGTTATGGCGGCTACGGAGGCTATAGCGGCATCGGAATCAGCATCGGCGGCAGCCATTACCGCAGCTACCGGGCGCCGTTTTACAGCAGCCACCTTCATCGCTCGCACTTCGGACCCTCCCGCAGTTACTTCCATGACACCTCTCACTACCATTGGCATCCCGCGGAAATCCGTCGTCATGGAAACCACTGGCACGTGCAGCCAGGCCACTGGGACCTGCACCGCACCGGGCACTGGCATCACCGCTAAGAGCTGATCAATCCCTCTCAATCCAAGGATTCTCGTCGTCGCTGATCGTGACTTGAGACTTCACGAAGTTGGTGATGACGGGAATCACTCCGGAGGATTGTTCGTTGATCAGGGCGGCGCCGCTGAGTTTGTTGTTGGGCATGGCCAGATCAAACCCTTCCGCGACGCCTCGTCCGAGCCGTTTTTTGAAGCTTTGAATCCGCTTGCCGATTCGCTCGGCTTCGTCCGCCTCCTCGCTGGACTTGCCGGCGACCACCATGATCGGCAGGCTGATGATATTGCGATCGGTCAATGTCGGATCGATGGCGACACCTTTGATTTGCTTCTTGGGCGAAATCAAAACCAACGCTTTGACGTCTTGGCCCTGTTTGACATTCCCGATGCTGGGAAAATTCCAATCGCGCTGGGCCCAGCGCGCGGCCATCACGCATCCTTCGCGAACGCCGATGACCACCAGGGCGTTTAAGTTCAGCGTCTCCGCATTGTTTTCGTCCTTCAAGAAGGACTTCGCTTTTTCCAAGTCGTAAGCGATGATATTTTCGACGTCGCGCTTGGACATTTGCGCCAAGTTGAACTCCCTGGTTTCCCCCCGGACATCGATATATTCCTTGCTGCTACCGTGTCCCCGATAGTTGGGAATCAAGACGGCGCAACCCGCCTTGTTCAACGCCATCACCAGCTTGGCAAAAGGGCTTGCCTGGCCCTGCCACTCGTGGATCAGCAGCACCGGGATCGCCTTCTTTTCTTGGTCAGAAGGAAAATAGTAGGCGCTCAGCTTGATCCCATCTTTGGTCTTCAGCGTCACCGTTCGGGGCTTGGGTTTTTCCTTTTTCGCTCCGGTCCTGCCCTGGGCAAAGGCAGTCGAAGCCGCCATCACCGCCGCCAAATAGAGCAAGACCATCAGGAGCCGCTGCCCGGTGGAACGAGTGTGATCGTTGTTGGTCGCCGCGATTGCTCGCATCAGGATCCCCTTTTGTTGCCTCATTGCGTGGAACGTTTGAAAGGTGTGCGGATCGATTCCCCATTTCGACGCATGATGTCTCCCTTCATTTTAGAGGGTAGACGCGGCCGCGACCGGGGTCAAACTCTCTCGTAGGCCGACTTATTGTCGGCGACTTCTCCGAAGTCGCTTGGGGAAGCCGGTTCGGAGAACCGGCCCACACTCTCCGACTTGGGGACAAGTCGACCTACGGGGCGTCGATCTGATCTATAATCCGCGCTCGCAAGTCAATCAGGACGTTTTGAGGTATTTCGGCAGTGTCGGTAAAGTGTTCTTTCCATCGTATTTCGCCTTTTTTTGCAACGTCGTTGTTGGTCGCTGCCGCGGAAAACGCCTCTGCACAGCGGGATTTGACCGATATCCCCGATCCCGATCCGGTCGCGGAACTCGCGGCGATGAAGGTCGATCCGGTCGCCTCGGTGAACCTGTTTGCCGCCGACCCCGATATTCGCAAGCCGATTCAAATGAATTTCGATTCGGCCGGAGGGCTATGGATCGCCAGCAGCAGCGTTTATCCGCAAATCCTGCCGGGCGAAAAAGCAAACGACAAGATCATTGTCTTGCGTGACACCAACGGTGATGGTGTCGGTGATCGCGCCACCGTCTTTGCCGACGGATTGCTGATTCCAACCGGAGTGGTTCCTGACGGTCCCAATGCTGCTTACGTTGCCGAAAGCACACAGCTGGTCTACTTGCAAGACACCGACGGTGACGGCAAGGCGGATCGTCGCCGAGTGGTGCTGAGCGGATTTGGAACGGAGGATACTCATCACCTGGTCCACACGCTGCGCTGGGGACCGGACGGCTGCTTGTATTTCAATCAATCGATTTACATCCACAGTCACATCGATACACCCTACGGAACGCGACATCTGGATGGCGGAGGGATTTGGCGATACCGGCCGACCACCGGCCAGCTGGAAGTTTTTTGCAAGGGTTTTGTCAATCCGTGGGGACACGTGTTTGGCAGACATGGTGAATCGTTTGCGACCGACGGGGCCTACTTCGAGGGAATCAACTACGTTTTTCCCGATTCCGTTTTCGTGACTTCCCCCGGCGCGACGCGATGGTTGAAGGGACTCAATCCCGGCAGTCCCAAGCATTGCGGATTGGAAATTTTGTCGGGCACCCACATCCCGCCGGATTGGGCGGGCGATTTTGTGACGAACGATTTTCGTTCGCATCGGGTTTGCCGATTCACGGTCAAGCCCAGCGGCAGCGGATACATCAGCCGGCAACAACCGGAAATCGTTACCACCTCGCACGTCGCCTTTCGCCCGATCGACGCCCGGATGGGGCCCGACGGGGCGCTGTACATCGCCGATTGGTACAACCCGATCATCCAACATGGAGAGGTCGATTTTCGCGACGATCGCCGCGATCGGAAACATGGCCGAATCTGGCGAGTTTCCTTTCCCAATCGCCCGCCTGACCCGTGGCCCGATTTTTCCGCTCAATCGGACCAGCAGTTGTTGGATTTGCTGGAAGATGCCTCGTTGGCCGTGCGCCAATTTTCGCGTCAGGAGCTATGGCGGCGGGCGGCGAAGGATCCCGACACGATTTTGGACAGGGTCCGTCGCTGGCGCGATTCCGGAGACGTGTCGGCCCGTGCGATTGAAGTGTTGTGGATGAACGAAGTGGTCGGAAGCGCCTCGCTTGCCGACGCACGGGTCGCCGTCGACACAGCCGTTCCCAATGGCAACTCAGCAGGCGATGCACAGCGAACGATCCTGCGAAGCATCTGGCGGAGCCGGTTGAACGTCGATGCAGGGTCTTCTGATCGTGATGCGTTGGCTGCGCTGGTCACTTCACGAACCGCTGATGGTGACGCGCGAGTCCGCTTGGAAGCAGTCGTCGCCAACGGCCAGCTCCGTGGGGTCGAAGCGGCACAGCGAGTGGTCGAGGCAGCGTCGGCCAGCGTCGACGGGAATCTCGATTTCGCGATCTGGCAATCGCTTCGAAAACTGGATGCGGAGTTTCCCGGATCGATCTTGGGCGCAATGGATTGGTCCGATCGGCATCAAGAACTGGCCTTCGCGGTCAACGCGGTCGGTACGCCTCAAGCAGCCGAAACGGCTGTTGCAATGATTGAATCGGGCCAAGCGGCCGAGTCGACAGGGAGGCTTGTCGAAGCGGTCTCGGGCGCTGCCGACGCCAATCAACTTGGCCGCGTGCTGGCCGCGCTGTTGGCGTCCGCCGGAAAAGATCTTCAACCATCGCATCTGGCGCCGCTGATCGCGCGAACGGCGCGGGACAAAACGGTTCCCGCCGACGCTGACCGACTTCTTCGCAGCGTCACGCCCGAGCCCCAGGAGTTGGCGGGGAACGACGAATTCTTGACGGCCATTGCTACCGCGGCCGCCGCTTGGAAAACCGGGTCGCTGGAAGATGTTTTCGCGCAGGCACTTTCCGAAACCGACGGCCAGGGCCGTGAAAAACTGATCGCGGCGCTCGGATCGTTTGATTCTGCTTCGGCCCGCGAACTGGTAACGTCGCTGGCCGGTGACGACGACCCGGCGACGCGAATCGCGGCGACCCAGGCGATGGCTAAAAACCGGCCGCAGGCTGCGCTCGATCCGATGATTCGGTTGTTGCGTGATCGGCAAACCGGCGACGTGGGTGACGAACTTGTGGTCGGGATGCTCAGCCGCAAAGATCTGCCGCCATTGATCGCCCAGCGGATTCGACAGGTCGCCTTGCCGCCGGATCGCGCGCGAAGCCTGCTTCGGCGCGTTCGCACCGCCGGTGGAAACCAGGAACTGGAAGCAGCGATCGCCAGCGCCGGCAGCCTGGAGGGAGCTTCCTGGAAACTGACCCAAGAACTGTCCAAGCGAATCCTGTCACTCTCGACAAGCGAAGGTTCGGCCCAGCGAGGCGAGGCGATCTATCGGCGCGAAAAGTTGCAGTGCATCCAGTGTCACGCGATCGGCACCGCCGGTGGATTGGTCGGCCCCAACCTGATCAGCGTCGGCGGCAGCTCGCAGCCCGACTACATCCTGGAATCGTTGCTCGCACCCAGCGCCAAGCTGAAAGAGGGTTACACGACCGTTTCGGTGTTGACCGAGGATGCCCAACTGATCAACGGAATCATGATCGGAAAAACCGACGACGCGATTCGGATGAGGTTGGCCGATGGAACAGAACGTGAGATCGCGGTCGACGAAATCGCTCAACAAAAACCGGGCAAATCGTTGATGCCCGAAGGGGCCTTGGACGTGCTGACCGAAAGCGAATTGGTGGACCTGGTCACGTTTCTTTCGGCGCTGGGACGAAGCCCCCAATTCACCCTTTCTACTCAGCCGTTGGTCCGATCGTTCGAAACACTGATCTACAGCAACGAAGCCAATCACCGGCTGAATCGAACCAGTACCGATACAGCCGCTAGCGATGATCCGGCGATGAAGTGGCGACCGGTCACTGCAAAAGTCGACGGGACGCTGCCACTATCGGAACTCGACCGCTTCCAACAACACCGCGAAACTCCGCCAACCTCCTTTGCCCGGTTCGTCATCCAAATGCCAACCGAAGGAGTGGCTGGAATCGAGGTGCCCAGCGAAGGGATCGCGGCCTGGGTCGACACGAAGCCGACGCCGATCTGGCGATTGAAATCGGAGAAGCTTTCCCCAGGCAAGCACACCGTCGTGATCGCCATCGATCGCAGCGAAGTCAAAACGCCACTGGCCGTCCGCCTCACAGCCGACGCGATCGAACCCACCCCCTAACACTTTCTCCCTGCCCTCCTTCTCCCTAATCCTTACAGCAGTTCCATGAAGGCTCGCATCCAGGCGGGGTGAGCAGGCCAGGCGGGCGCGGTGACCAGGTTGCCTTGCACGTGCGCCGAATCCATCGTTTCTGCTGGAGCAACGTACTGGCCGCCAGCGGCGCCGACCTCGAACGCCACCGCCGGATAACAACTGCATTGCCGCCCGGCGAGCACTCCGGCGGCGGCCAGGATTTGCGGTCCGTGACAGATCGCCGCGATCGGTTTGGACGCCTGGTCGAAATGGCGAACCATTTCTAGCACTTGATCGTTCAGCCTCAGGTACTCCGGCGCCCGGCCTCCAGGAATGACCAGCGCGTCGTAACTGTCCGGATCGACTGAGGCAAAGTCGGTGTTGACCGCGAACCGGTGTCCCGGCTTTTCGCTGTAGGTCTGATCCCCCTCGAAATCGTGAATGGCGGTGCAAACCGTGTCACCAACGGTCTTGTCCGGACAAACGGTTGCCACCTCGTGACCTGCACAAAGCAGAATCTGCAGCGGCACCATCGCTTCGTAATCTTCCACGTAGTCACCCACGATCATCAGAATTTTCTTTCCGCTCATCGAATCTCCTTGTTGGTAAGTCTGTTGTTCGTCGGCGATTTCTCCGAAATCGCTACGCGTACGTGCCAGTTCGGAGAACTGGCCGACAGTCCGAAATCGCTACGCGCTGCCAGTTCGGAGAACAGGCCGACGGTCCATTTGAGCCGATTTTCGCGATAATCTAACCCACAACAACTGGCTGTGGCGGGCATGGCCGGCAAAGATTCGCTTGATCTGAGCCTGTTGAGTAGAATGGGAATCGTGTGTCGGGCGGAGAATCAGAGCCTCTGAAGCGGGCTCGGCTTCGCCTCGCTTTTCGCTCCCACTTTCGCCGACTTCTCTTCCCTATCAGGCGTTGTTCGTCATGACACGAAAGATCGTTTTGCTGGCCGTCGCAATCGCTGGCCTCTTCGTATCGGGCTCGGTGACCGCGGGTGAATTGATGCCGCCCCACGTCGCATCCCAATTGGGACTCACCGAGGCTTGGAAACGATACGTTCCAGTACCGGCGGGCGCCCAATCGATCGCCGCTCAACAGCTACACGTTCATCTCCAGAATCCTCGCGAATACGTCGAGGTCTCGGTACCGATTCCGGACGACGTTGTCGCTTCGGCCGGTGGTGCGACCACCCGGGTCTTGACTCGCATTCCCACCGATCGTGTCGGCACCGATGGCAAGCCGATTGGCAAGGAGGAAGCCCAGCGATTGGCCTCCCACGATGTTCGGCGGCTGAAACGACGCGGGTTCGATGCGACGATGACCACCCGCATCGTTCCTCGCGTTCATCTTTACACGCTCGGCAACGACGGAACACTCGATTGTCGCGATGCGGAAACAGGCGAACCGATCTGGATGACCCGCGTCGGCGACCGCGGCCTGGCCTATGGCAAAATCGGTGTCAGTGACGACCACATTTCGGTCATCAACGGAGCAAACCTGATTCAGATCGACATCACCAATGGTGAGGTGATGGAGGAAGTGTCGACGATGAGCACGCCGATGCATGGCGCCATTCATGCCGGCCGATTCTCACTGGTGCCAACCGTTCGCGACGGTGTGGAAGGGTACCCGATGTACGATCCGACACTGGATCCGTTCATGGAAGTCGTCGCCGGCATCGCGCTGGCACTGCCGACCAAAGCCCCCGATGCCGACACCACCCGAGTGGCTTGGGGGACCAGTCAAGGTTTTGTCTACGTGATGGAGATGTCGGGCGAACCCTCGGTCCTGTTCCGACTGAATACCGACGGCATTGTCAGCGGCAGAATCGCTGCGGCGCCCGGCAACCGGTTCTTCTTCGGCAGCGAAGCGGGACAGGTCTACGCGATCCGCGCGACTCGAACCGGAAAAGTCCTCTGGAGCAAGCCGTTTGGCGAACCGTTTTATAACGGCCCGATGCTGGTCGACGACAAGGTGCTGATTCGATCCACCTACGGAAACCTGTTTTCGCTGAGTGCGGAGAGTGGAATCGGCAATTGGAACGAGCCCTCGCCCAGCGTGGACGAATTGATTGGCGCCATCGGCAACCACATTTTCGTGCGAACCCTGAGCGGGTCCCTGGCGGTGATTGATCTGGAAACGGGCCGGCGAGTCGGTTCCTTTCCGGATGTTCAACCCCGTCAGTTGCTGGTCAATACATTGACCGATCGGCTGTACATGGTCAGCGATTCTGGGGCGGTTCAGTGCCTGAGGCCGATCAATGCCGAGATGCCGACGTTTACCGAGAATCCCGACATTCAGCCAAAAGAAGCGAAACCGGCGGTCGCAGCACCTGCCCAGCAACCCTCCTCGTCGCCCTTCCCCGATATGAACAACAACCCGTTTGGTGCCGACCCCGACGCGAACAACAACCCGTTTGGCGCCGACGACATGAACAATCCGTTCGGTGACGCCGGTGACGAATCCAACCCCTTTGGAACCAACGACAATCCGTTCGGCAACTAACTGGGCTTGGTTCTCGTTTTCATACCGTAGCGAAACTCGCCCAGAGATTCGGCCGCGCCGTGAATCGCCGAAATTCTTGGCGAATTCCACTACAACTCATTGAGAGTGTCGGTACGCGATCGCTTCGGACAGCTTGACCAACTGCTGGATATCGTCGCAGTACCCGGTGTACTGCAATTTGGCTCGGACCTTCTCGGAAATCGCCCGGCCGCCAAGGAAAAGAGCGACGTCGTTTCCGAGCGTTTCGGCCAATCGGTTCTCTTCGGTGACAAACGTCGACAGGTGGGCAATCGCTGAAACGCTCAGCCACACCAATTGCGGCGGCTGATCGTGAACCGCCTGCTGAAAACTCCCCAACGGCAGGTTGTTGCCCAAATTCATTGCATTCCAACCCGCCTCGCGCAGCGAAAGTTCGACCAGCGCGGTCGGAAGCTGGTAGGGATCCCCTTCCGGCGTCCCGCCAAAGGCCACGGGAGCTGACGGAGAAATCGGTGGCAGCCGACCTCGCAGTTCGGCAATCAGCCGAGCCGAAATCTCGCACGCCCGGCGCTCCTGGTACACCCCCAGTTGATGTTGTTGCCAGGCGTCTCCCAAGCCATGCATCGCATCGGTGATCAATGTCTCGGCTGCTTCGCCGAAAGTCGTTCCGGTGGCAATGAACTGCTGCAACAACTCCCGACAAGCCGGCTCATCGCCCTCGGCAAGCCGCTCGCGAAACTCCTTCATCAGCGGCTGATCGTCACCGGGAACCTGCGTCCTCCGCAGCGCCGGCAGTGGGGGCAGCCCCAGAGCCTGCGGGATCAGCAGGCGGCGGCCCGAGTCGCGAAGGAACTGCTGCAACCCTTCCAGGGTGATGCGGCGATGTCCGCCCATCGTACGGACCGTCGGTATCGTGCCCTTGTCGCACCACCGCTTGACCGAAGACTCGCTAACCCCAAGCGCCTCGGCGATCTGCTTGGGGGAATAACTAGGCTGCCGAGTGGCCATGTGGACGTTTTGAACGTTTTGAACGATTTAACAATATCTTCATGAACGACGTTGTGGTTGCGGATTCTATGTAATGATTGCACGAACCTGAAAGTGAAAAACAAAAATTTCCCGCATTTTTCTCAAAATCCCTTCTTCTTGCGGTTGAACAATTGCCGTTCTGGGCATATACATCATGCGAACGTTTTTCTAATACAAAACGTTCACATTGGGGTGTCGCTCGGCTTTTCCACCGATTCATATCGCAAATGACAGGGATTTTATTGTCATGGCTACTTGCACCACTTGCTCCAAAACGTTCACCCGCGTCGAGTCGACCGACAGCCCGCTGACGGCCCGGCGGCCTTCTTGGCTTCAATCGTCCGAGTTGCAATCGGCAAACGAAGCGATCGCTAGCGAGCTTGCCGATCGATCGAGCGCCAGCCGGGGCGAACTGCAGAAAATCTCTCGCCAATGGAAGCGGCGCGACATTCACTGGATTGGCAACGCTCATTTCGACGACCCGGAGGCCGGAAAAAAGATATTCGCCGAGCCACTTCAGCTTGCTCCGCGAGAGCCGGCGGCGGCGATGACGGCACTGAAGCGATCCGGCGTCGACATCCCGATTCACTTGGGGCGGCTGTGCGAAGCACCGTTGCTGACACCGATTCAGGAGCGGATGCTGTTCCAGCGGATGAACTACCTGCTTCAGCAGGCCGCTCGGCACCGCGAAAAACTCGATCTCCAACGCCCCTCGCCGGCCAGGCTGGAGCTGATCGAGCGGCTGGTCGCCCTGGCCATGTGGCATCGAGACCGATTGGTCGAGGCGAATCTGCGGCTCGTTTTCTCCATCGTCAAGAAGTTCGTGAATCCCAACAACAGCTTTGATGACTTACTGAGCGATGGAATCGTCGGCTTGATACGGGCGGTGGAGAAGTTCGACTTTGATCGCGGATTCCGATTCAGCACCTACGCCACCCAGGTGGTTCGCCGCAATTCGTATCGAACGGTGGTCGTGAAACAGCAGGAACGACAAAAAGTCGTCAACGGACTTCAGGAGATGGACGTTGATCTCAGCGACGAACATCGGGAACCGGGGATCAGCGAGCAGCGTTGGAATCAGCTTCGCGGCCGTTTGGCAGTGATGCTCGATCGGCTGGATCGCCGTGAGAAACTGATCATCCGGTCTCGTTTCGCACTCGGTTCCCACCGGCAAGTTCGGACTTTGCAATCATTGGCCGATCGACTGGGTATCTCCAAAGAACGAGTTCGACAGCTGGAAAAACGGGCGATGGAAAAGCTGCAACAAATGGCAGTCGATGGCTGACCGTCGGCGACCTCTCCGAAGTCGCTTCGCAAACACATGCCAGGAGCGGAGAACGGGCCGACAGACTTCTCCGTAATCGCAACGCAATGAGAGCCGGGAGCGGAGAACTGGCCGGCGGTCTCTGTTTCACGACACCTTCAAAGGGGCACGCCCGGCCTGATTTCGAGAAATTGTCTTTCGGGAGTAAAGATATAACGGTTGTTCGGTCGATACCGTTTGTGACGAAAGCGAAGAGTCGTTGTGTATGACTCTCTCTGCACTCGTATCCCTCTTGGTATCAAGCTGAATTGCGAAGGCAACCAACGATGAGCCGCAACTCAACACTTCGACGCACGATCAAGACTACCGCGTTGGCGCTGGCAGCAGGATGTTGTTTGGTTTCCGCGACGGGATGTCAAGTTGCGGTCAACGGACAAACCCTGCCGAGCCCCTATTACTTGCAGGACGACATCCAGTACTTCCCGTCTGGACCTGAGTTCAAACTGCCTCTGGAAGCAGCTGCCCAACGAGCAGCCAGTGCCGAAGAGAAATTGCAGCGCAAGTAATCGCCGGCTCGACTACTCGTCAGCTGCTCTCATGAATGGCGTCGCAATCGGCTCGTAGTCGCAGAAATCCGACTCGTCGAAGTACAACTTCAGCTCTTTTGCGGCCGCTTCTTCTCCGTCGCTGGCATGAACCAGGTTCATTTGCCGGCTGCTGCTGAAATCGCCGCGGATCGTACCCGCGGCAGCTTGCAGCCCGCTGGTTTTGCCCAGCATGTCGCGAACCACCTGGATCGCGCTAAGGCCTTCGATCGCCATCGCCAACACTGGCGCCGAGGTGATGAACGATTCCAGGCTGGGATAGAAACTCTTTTCGACATGTTCGGAGTAGTGCTCGCGCGACATCTCCGGAGTGACCCACAGCATCTTCATCGCGACCACGTTCAGCCCCTTTTCCTCAAACCGTGTGATCACGCGTCCCATCAAACGACGTTGAACACAATCCGGTTTTAGCAGCACCAAAGTTCGTTCCATGTTCGCCAAGCTCCCTCGTCGAAGCAAAATCAGGTGATTGAATCTGTCTGTCGGGCCACGTTGATGACGTCGCGCGACAAACATGTCAAGAGCATTGGAACTCTTACGCACCGAAGGTGCAGTCCTTTGTTTAGCCCAGGGTGAGGCAACGTGAGTTTTACGAACGTTGACGCTACCCTGGGTTTGCTGTTTCCCATTTTTCCCGATCCTGGCGAGCATAGCGGCAAAGCCGCCATGCTCGCCAGGATCGGGAATCGAGTTTTTGGGAGTGGCCCCAGGGCTAAGCAAAATACTGGGCCTTCGGCCCGAAGAGAACAAATCCTCGTCACTTCACCGATTTCCGTGCTCGGATCGTTTCATCCGATGGGCGGCTCGCGTTGCGATTTCGGAGAAATCGCCGACTCTCTGTCAACGAGGCTGCTGGATCACTGCCGTATCGGGTCCTGGGGGACGCTCGGCCAGTTCCAGAACGGCGCGAGGAGTCACCAGCGGATTGGATCGAATCGGCGGTTCGGAGATTCGAATCGGTCTTGGCCGCGGCGGGACAGCCGAACCGAGCCGGAGCGGTTGCGGCCTGACGGCCGAGCTGCTTCCGAGCCGCGTGGGCCGCTTTTTGGTGGTTGCCACGACCTGAGGCAAAGGCGCCGGCAACCGCCGCGGCGACGCGGCGGCCGGCGGTGCAGCTGGCTGGGGAGTTTCCACGATCACCGCCACCGACTCGGCCTGGGCCAACTCCGCAGGAGCATTCAATTCCTTCGGCTCGTCAACGGCAGTCGGCGGAGAGTCGGGAAAACTGGTCTCGGCCTGATGGTCATCGGTCACATCCGCCACGGCCACCTTGGTCGGGGCGGGAGCGGCTGGCATCACAAAGTTGTCCCCGAGTGCCTCGCGGATCAGCCGCTGAGTCCGGTTGGCGTAGTTGTTGCCGGGGTGCTGGGGAACGATTACCCGCGGCGTCGCCGATGGCTGCGGAATCGGAGTCTTTTCCATCTCCATCGGAATCTTCTGAAGCTTCGCCACAGGCGCGTAGGAGTCGGTCGAAGCGGGCTGCGGGACCTGAGCGGGCTCGGCACTGGTCGGCTGCTTGACCGGTTCAGCCGGACGGATCGGCCAGCGGCGCAGGATGCGACTCGATTCAGCAACCACCGGCTCGGCATCCGCCACACGCGGCTTGGCAGGCTGCCCATCGGGTTGGATCGTGGCGCTCGACAACGGCAGCGGAGAGACCGAATCGTCGCTTTCAATAGAAGTGGCCGGTGCGGCAGGTTTGGGAGCCGGCCAAACTCGCGGCTGTTGAATCACCTGCGAGCCGTCGATCACGATGGCTGGGGAATCACAACCAGCCGCCACATCACAACCGGAGTGATTCTGTCTCGGACGACCAGCGTCGAAGCGATCGTAAAACGTTCGAGCCACCTGGCGAACCGATCCGGCCTGACGATTGCGTTGGGAATACGACCGGGGCGGCAAATCGGCCCCCAACCGAAACCCCGAACTTTCACAGGCGTGGTACCCGTCGCCCCAGCCGGCGCCGAACACCCGTCCCAACTGATTGACCGACCCGTGAAACTCGGCGGCGGCGGTGTTGGTCCAGGGGAGATCTTGCACCGCGGTCTGGCCGGCAGAAGCCAGCATCATTGCGGCAGCTGCAACTGCCCAGCGTCGTTTCGTTTTTCCGATCTTCATTGCCAAGCTCGTTGAATCGGTGTTGTTTTTCACCCTTCTGCCCCTCGCCAACTCACATTCCTGGCGGATTCCAGCTCCAGGGTCGGGCATCCCGTGCAAGTGATTCAATCGGCACATCAGGCACGTTAGTACCCCTGTCGACAGCCTGACCGGTCGGATTCGCGGTCGTGACGGATTGGTTTGAACGGTCGTAACGATTGTGCCGAGGGGCGAGGGCCAGCGCCCAAAGACGTGCCTCAAGCGTCAGCCGCGCCACAACAAGCACAACCGAACCAAACATCATGTGGCAAAGCAGCCGGGGAAAACAGAACTTGCCGCCAAGTCGTTTGGCAGGCGAAAACGCGAGCTAGGTTTACGTGGAACTATTCCCGTCCGCTCCCCTCAATGATGAATACCATGTCCAATCGCTCGCGAATCTTAGTCGATCCTGCAGTCCAATGGTCAATCGCAGGTCGAATCATCGGTCACTGGGCGATGTTGCTGCTTTGCCTGGTCACGATCAACATGATGGTCGGCTTGCTGACAGCTGCCGGGCAGACTTCATTTGTCGAGGGACTGAAAACGGCGGCGATGTCTCAGACGCGGACGCTGGTGGTGATGTTCTTGCTGGTGCCGCTGTTCCTGCGCGACACGTTGAAGCTAAGCAACCGGTTCGCCGGGCCGATGTACCGGCTGCGAGTCGCGTTAAAATCGATGTCGGGTGGCGAAATACCTGCCCCAATTAAATTCCGCACCGGCGATTTCTGGCTCGAGGCGGCGGACGATTTCAACATCGTCTTGGCAAAGTATCAGAAGCTCGAAGAGGAAAACGCCGCCCTGAAGACGGAGCTTGAAGAGCTTCGAGAAGAACAGGTCGCCGTCTAACCTCAAAAAATCGTACTCGTACTCAGCGCCAGCGGTACTCGTACTCCTACTCGCAATTGAGTACGGGTACCGCTGGCGCTGAGTACGAGTCGAGTACGAGCACGAAGAAAAAGCTCTGCTTACAAAAACGCATGCGTTTTCGCCAATTCTAGGCGAAACAGTCTCATGGTTCTGGCAGGAGGCAATTGCCGGAACAGGTCTTGGCGTACGAATTTCGAACCTCGTCTACGCTTCCCGCCGCTGAATCGTCATAATGGTGGGGCCCCAGCCCGATTTGAGATTGAAAAGTCCTCACAAAATCGTGACGAGTTCCACCCATGCGTTTCTCTCTTTTTACGAACTGTTTTCTCGCCGCAGCATTGCTAGTCGCCGGTGTTTCGCAGGTGGTCGCCCAAGAGACGGCCGAAGCGGTGCCGGCCGAAGACGCTGCCAACGCCGGCCAAGCCGATTTGGATGCCGCGGTCGTGCAGCGGATTGACGCCAAATCGCCCGATCAATTGGGCGCCGTTTCGGCGTTGCTGGAGTCGGCGATCAAGAAAGGGTTGGATGAGGAAAACACGTCGTTCGCCAAAAAGATGCTCGGCAGTGTCTTGCTGCAACGCAGTCAACAGATTGCCGGATCGATGTTGCGAGTGGGTGGACGCGAACAGCTGCGTCGTCGCGATGAGGCGCTACGGAACCTGGAACAGGCCGTCAAAAACGATCCGACACTGGTCGAGGCCTACTTGTTGATCGCCCGCTTGAATCTGCTGCCCAACGGGGATCCCGATGCGATTGCCGACGCGACCACCAAAGCGATCGAGTTGTTGGAGGATGATCCGGTCGAACAAAGTGCCGCCTACGTGCTGCGCGCCTTGACCCAACCGGATGACCAGAGCCGGATGGCCGACTTGACGGCGGCAGCCGAAAAAGATCCCAAGAACCTGGAAGCCTTCCAAGCCCGCGCGGCGCTGCGACTGAAGAATAAAGATATCGACGGCGCGGTTGCCGACCTTCAACATGTTCTGTCGCAAGATCCAACCAACACTCGCGTTGCCGAAGCCGCGGTACGACAGCTGGTCGATCTGAACCGCGTTACCGAAGCGTTGGAATTGATGACGAAAACCATCGAGGCCAAACCGAGCGAAGGATTGTATCGGCTGCGAGCCATTCTTTATCGGATGGAAGGCAAAGAAGAAGAGGCGCTGGCGGACCTGAACAAAGCCCTGGCATTGCAGCCCCAGGATTCCCACTCGCTGCTGCAACGCGCGGAGATTTCGCTCTTCCGCAAAGACATCAAGTCGGCAAAGCGAGACCTGAAGGCGGCGGTCGATCTCGATCAAGGCATCGCAAGTGGTGATCAGGCTATCTTTGTCCGTTGCCTGATCGCGGTCGAAGAGGGACGGATGGCCGATGCGATCAACGACATGAAGGAACTGGTTTCACGTGATCCCGAAAACGAAGCTCGCCGTATCCAGCTGGCCAACCTTTACCTTCAAGACGATCGTCCCCGCAAAGCGATCGAATCCTACACCGCCATTCTGGATCGCAATCCAAACAACGCCAGCGTCCTGCGATCACGCGGCGACGCGCTGCTCAGCGTCGGCGACCACCCCAGCGCCATCGCCGATTACGAACGGGCCATCAAAACGGTCAACGAATTCACCGACCAACAGCGGAAAGAGTCGGTCGACCTGGCCGGTATCTTGAACAATTTGGCCTGGGTCCTTTCCACCTCGCCCGACGATTCCGTCCGTGACGGAAAACGAGCCGTCGAATTTGGGAAACAAGCTGCCGAGATGACCGAATACAAAGAGGCCCATATCCTCAGCACGCTTGCAGCCTGCCACGCCGAAAACGGCGACTTCAAGAAAGCGATCAAATGGAGCACCAAGGCGGTCGAATTGGGCAAAGAAGAAGAACACGCCCAACTGGACCAGTTGGAAGCCGAACTGGAGAGCTATCGCAAGGGCGAAGCTTGGCGTGAAAAACAGGAAACCGAGGAAAACAAAGTCCCCATCCTCTCGCCCGAAGACCTGATCGACACCTGAATCAGGCCGTAGCGAAAGTCGCCGAGGCCGTAGCGAAAGTCGCCAAGACTTTCGGCGGATCCTCGCAACTGCCGAAACTCTTGGCGAGTTCCGCTACCGAGCTTCCCCGCCTCGTCAATTTCCGCGCGCTCGGTTATTTTCGTGACTGCCCTGTTGGTTGCGGCGGCCACATCAGGGCAAATCTGTCCATCCGATCGCCTCCCCCCGATTAGCTCTGCCCCATGATTGCTGCCAAGCTCGCTCTCGAAGACGGTTCGATCTATTCCGGACATGCGTTTGGGGCCGAAGGCGAAGTGACCGGCGAAGTGGTCTTCAACACTGCGATGACCGGGTATCAAGAGATCTTGACCGATCCAAGTTACCGCGGTCAGATCGTCACGATGACCTATCCCGAAATCGGAAACTACGGCGTCAACTCGATCGACGTCGAGCACGAATCACCTTCGCTGGCGGGATTCATCGTTCGCGAGGAGAGTCGAATCTACAGCAACTATCGGGCTGAAGGCGACTTGGGCGACTATTTGAAAAAACACAACGTGCTGGCGCTGGCCGGAATCGACACCCGCGCGCTGGTGCGGCGCATCCGAATCGAAGGGGCGATGCGAGGCGTGTTGTCGACGGTGGATCTCGATGACGAAAGCCTCGTTCAAAAAGCCAAAGACTCGCCTGGACTGGTCGGCCGCGACCTGGTTCGCGAAGTGATGTCCAAACAGACGCGGCAGTGGGACGAGGAGCTTGACGACTGGACCGCCGCCGAAATCGGCGCGTCCGAATCGCCAGGCGGTTCTCACGTGGTCTGCATCGACTTTGGAATGAAATGGAACATTCCCCGCCACTTCGCCTCGCGCGGAAATCGAGTCACGATTGTTCCGGGTGATTCCACGGCCGACGATGTTTTGCGGCTGGAACCTGACGGAGTCTTTTTGTCCAACGGCCCCGGTGATCCCGAACCGTTGGACTATGCCCACAAGACGATTGCCGAACTGGTCGGAAAGACGCCCATCTTCGGTATCTGCTTGGGACACCAACTGCTGTCACTCGCCTGCGGTGCAAAGACCTTCAAGTTGAAATTCGGCCATCGAGGCGTGAACCAACCGGTGTTGGACATCGAAACCGGCAAGATTGAAATCACCACGCAGAACCATGGTTTTGCGGTCGATGAAAAAACGCTTCCCGATTGCCTGGAAGTGACTCACCGCAACTTGAACGACGACACCGTCGCCGGAATACGCCATCGCGGCGAAAACGCGTTTGGCGTTCAATACCATCCCGAAGCCGCCTCCGGTCCGCACGACAGCCACTACCTGTTTCAGCGATTTCAGCAACGCCTGCAAGTCACCATCAAGTAGGCCGACTTGTCCCCAAGTCGGCGATCGTCGGCCAGTTTTCCAACCTGGCACGCTAATCGGTTTTTGCGAGTGTTACGAGCAATACCGCTGCCCTGGGACCGCCTTCGCGGAGCAACTCAGTCCCCGCTGCCCGCGAAACAGATTTGCCGACTTGGGACAAGTCGGCCTACTTAGCTTCGCAGCATCACGCCGACGGCGTCCAGATAGCGCTGCACCGTTTCGGCGTTGGTATTTTGCCAACCGGCGGTCTTGTGGCGAAGCACCGATAGTTTCAGCGTTTCAATCGCATCGGCCAGGTCATCGGGCAGTTCGGGCAACCCCGCGAACGGCTGTACCGGTGAGGGAGTCGGTTGATCGGCGGCCGCGGTGGCATTCGGCGGCGAACCGGCCATCGAAGCCAACTCTTCCTCTTCGCCGAAATCGGGACCTTCCGGACGCGGCCCGCTCGCCACGCCTTCTGGTTCGTCCCCATACTGCTTCGTGCGACCGCCGCCTTGTGCGGGCATCGTGATGTCTTCGTCGGTGTCGACTTCGACAATCTGGCTGGCCGTCGGCCGCTGCGATTCAACCGCACCGTGCGCCTGCCATCGCTGCTCGCGCATCCCGGCGACACTCCAACCCTCCCGTGAGGCACCTTCCAGCCACAGCGGCGCGTCGTCCCAATCCAAGGCAGCCAAAAAATGACTCCAGTACAAACCTTCGTAAGTCTCGAAGGTTGTCGCGAACCGATCGTGAACTCGTCTCAAACGACCCACGTGCGGAGCGGTTACCCCACCGACGCGTCGTGCCCAAGCGTCGTCGGAATATTGAGTCGCATCGACCCCCGATTCGACGAGCGCTTCGCGCCACTCAGCGATGATCCGTCCTTTTTCCCAGTTGGTCTTGCTGATCAGGCGATTCCAGCGTCCGACGAACGGTTGCGCCAACTCGATCAACTCTTCGTTATCGTCAAAGGCGACGTCCTCCAGCGATCCGGCATCGTCAGCATCGGTCTGCGTCACTTCGGGCTGGTTGGAAGGGTCAGTGGGGGAGGCGGTTTCGTCGTCCGTTTGAAAAGGAACTTCGTAGGAATCGTCAGCGGTCATCGGCATCCATCGCGAAAAAAAGAATCTTCATCGAACAGCGAGTACGCTAACCGCGAGCAGGTGTGGCGTGAAGCGCCCCGCCGTCGTTTGCCGGTTCCCCCCGTAAAAATCGGGTGCGATTGATCCGAATAGAGAAACATGGAGGTGTGGAAAAAGTGTGCAGAAAGCAACCGGGCGGCATTCTCAGCGACTTCATTTTTCGTACGATGAACCGCTAACACAGCCAGCGCTCTGTCGGCCAGTTCTCCGAACTGGCAACGCGATGCGACTTCGGAGAAGTCGCCGACACTTCCCCCTCAACCCCAAAACGAACGATGAAAACAGTCTCCCCTCTCAAGCTTGCCATCGTCTCCCTTTGCATCGTCGCTTTCACGGGGCTTGCCGGGTGCAATCGAGACTCCTCGGCGCCCGCCGCGCCCGAAGCAACCGTTCAAAAAACATCTCCGGAGGAAGAGCCCGTGAAGGATGCCGAAAGTTCCACCGCGACAACGGCCGAGCAGGAAGTCGACCGGAGCGGACAACTCCTTCGCCACGCGGTCTTTTTTCAGTTCAAAGAGGAATCGAGCGAAGAAGATATCCAGCGTGTCGCGGAAGCTTTCGCGGCGCTGCCGTCAAAGATCGATACGATCGTCGATTTTCAGTGGGGCACCAACAACAGCCCCGAAGGATTCGACGACGGCTACACACATTGTTTTCTGTTGTCGTTCAAGACGGCTGCCGACCGCGACGCCTACATTCCTCATCCAGCTCACGCGGGCGAGTTTGCTGACGTGTTGCGCCCGCACATGAAAAGCGCGTTCGTTATCGACTACTGGGGCACTCCATCAGACGTCCAGATCGAAAAGCCGCTGCAACACGTCGTCTTTTTCAAGTTCAAGGATGACGCGGCGGCCGAGGACATCAGGAAGGTGGAACAGGCGTTCGCCGAACTTCCCTCCAAAATCGACGCGATCAAGGGATTCGAGTGGGGGACGAATAACAGTCCCGAAAAGAATGACGACGGCTTCACCCACTGCTTCCTGGTGACCTTTGGCTCCGAAAAGGACCGCGAAGTCTACTTGCCCCATCCCGACCACACGGCATTCGTCGAAATTCTCGAACCGGTGCTCGACAAAGTCCGCGTTTTGGACTTCACGGTGCAGTAAACTGGCGTTTCAACTATTTTGATCGAGTGCCGCGGCACGCCCCGCGGCACTTGGCAGATTCGACGCACCGGCCCCACCAAGTATCGCGTCATGCAACCGATTCGTAACGCCATCTCGCTTTTTATGATCCTCCTGCCGGTTGCCCTGCGGGGAGACACCATCGAATTTCTTAGCGGCGCAAAGGTTTCCGGTGTGGTCAAGGAGATTCGTAAAGGGGACAAAGAGTTCGACTTCGAGGCGAAGATTGGCTCCCGCACCATCATGCGGACTTATTCGTTTGCCAAAGTGCACGCAGTCACGATGAAGGGCAGCCGGTTTACTTTGAATCCGATGCCCGATGCCGCCGCCAATGGCGGTACCAGCAAGGCTCTTCGCACAAAAAGGCAAGTCGACGAAATCATCAATACGGTCGGCGCCAGCATGCCCGACTGGTTTGATTCCACGAAACTGGATTACCCCGAAACGCTGGATCTTTCCTGGCCGCTGAAACCTCCACAAAAAGGATGGAACAACCGGAAAAACATGGGGCAATACATCTGGGACATCATCAACCCCAATCCCTCCCGATGGCGCGGCGGAGTCAAGTTGATGCATCACTGCATGTCGGTGCATGAAAACAACAAGACGCTGTTAGATCGCGACATGAAGGTTGCTGGGCGGATGTATTTTGAACTGCTTCAAGATTACCCGCGCGCCGCCTATTGGCTCCGCAAAGCTGGCGCGGTCAAGGGCGAACCAAGCGGCGTGATGCTAGCCGAATGCTATTGGCGACTGGGGAACCGCCAGATGGCGATGCAGCAATTGGCCACACGAAGGTATACAGGCGGCGGTGGCAGCAAAACGATCAAGCTGTATGGCAACATGGGTGCGATCAACGAAGCACTGAAGCTGACCGAATCGTATGCCCGCAGCACGCAGCCCTACATGGGATACATCGCCGCCGGCGACGCGCTTCGCCAGAACGGGCAGTTCGATCGCGCGATTGAGTACTACCGAAAGGTGCTGACCTCTCCCGGTTTCCGCAACAAGGATTACGAGAACCGTTTCAAATCGCGGGCACGAGAAAGTATCGAAGCGATCGAGCTGTTCGAAAAAGTGGACGTCAGCAAAATTTCTGACGGAACGTTTGACGGTAGCAGTACGGGATACAACGGAGCGTTGCAGGTTGCGGTCACCGTTTCGGCCGGAAAAATCACATCGGTCAAAGTGACTCAACATCGCGAGAAACAGTTTTACTCCGCGCTGACCGACACTGAGAATCAGATCCTTGACCGTCAATCGGTTCGCGGTGTGGACGGCACCAGCGGAGCAACGATCACCTCGCGAGCGATCGTCAACGCCACCGCCAGAGCTTTGGCCGGCCAATCACCATGACGGTCAAACGAACGTGCAAGACCTCCGGAAAATCAGTCGACTTGCCGCCGCCGGTTCACTGGGGCTGATCACGGTCGCCGCCGCGCTGGCCGCAAGGAACACCGGCTCGGCCTGGCTGCGTTCGATTCTGATTGCGATCGCCGCGGTCGCTGCCGCCGCCGTGCTGCTGGTTCTTCTTTCGAACTTCGACCATCGGTCGCGAGCCATCATTCGGCTCGACTGGTTCCTACCCGCGATCCGCCGACAACGCGACGGGCAAAGTCCTCCGGGGCGTCTTTTGGGACGGTGGTTGCGCCGCCTGCTTCCCACACCGGCCATATCGAACCACACCACCAAAAAACGGGGAATGCTGCGACGCCTCCTCAGGCGAATGGGCATCAGCTGGCTGGCCAGCCCGCCCCGGCGCATGGTGCAAGCGATCTGCCTGATCGCCTTCTTGGTTTCCTTCTTCTACGTTTGCTGGCCCTATGGCGCTCGCCCGGCAGATCCGCCGCCAATGGTCCCAGGCCTGCAGCTGATCGAAATCGACCAAGACAGCGGCGAGTTTCGATTTGGGCTGAAACCGCATCCACCTTGGTTGGCAAAAAACAGGGAACCAGTCTTTGTCAGCGACCCGGTCGATTTCACAATCGGCGGCAGTTTCGACGTCAGCGACGTTTCGGAAAACCGATTGTCACTCCTGCCGACCGGCGATGTTTCCGACGAGTTTTTTGATGCGGTGTTGACGCGTGAAACTGACTGGTCGATTCACCAGTCCGATCCCAACGCCTGGCCATCGCACTACACCGATGCGTTGGCCGCAAAGGAAAAACTTCCGGCAGAATTTTTTTTGACCATCGATCCGTTGGTCAGCCTGTCGACCGCAATCGCATCGCGAAGCTGGGTTTGGTCGTTGGTTTGCGCGGCGGTGATCTTGATCGTTTGTTTGCTGATCCCACGGGGTTTTTGTGGTTACCTCTGCCCGTTGGGAACGACGATCGACCTGTTCGACTGGGCGATCGGTTCTCGGATCAACAAGTTTCGCGTCGCCGAGGAGGGTTGGTGGGTTCACATCAAGTATTACCTGCTGGCCGGCACATTGATCGCCGCGCTGGGCGGTGTTCTCGTCTCCGGGTTCTTCTCGGCAATCCCCGTCATCACTCGTGGCCTTCTGTTCATCGGCGAACCGTTACAAAGTGGAACGATGCGCGGTTGGCACTTGGTCCCCGCGATGAATGGGGGACATTTGATTTCGGTGGCCATGTTCCTGGCCGTCCTGTGTCTCGGTTTTTTACGCCCACGATTTTGGTGCAAGTACGTTTGTCCGAGCGGGGCGCTGTTCTCGGTTGGCAATCTGTTTCGCCTGACCGAACGAAAAGTCGAATCGTCTTGTATCCACTGCAACAAGTGTGTCGAGGTCTGTCCGTTCGATGCGATCAAGCCCGATTTCACAACACGGACGACCGATTGCACGATGTGTCAGACTTGCGGCGGAGTCTGCCCGACCCACGCCATCAAGTTCGTGGAAAGGGGGAACGTGGTCGAGTTGAAAGTGGAGGATGATCCGCCGACGAAAGAAACTTCAATCGGCCGCCGGGGCTTCCTGTCGTTGGCTGCCGGCTCGACCGCCGCGACAGTAGGCGGCATCGGAGCCGCCGGCGCCGCCGGTTGGATGGGAGCGGACCTGGACGACGCCGATTCGTTTCGGCCAGTGCGCCCGCCGGGCAGTGTTCCCGAACAAGAGTTTTTGCAGATGTGCATTCGTTGCGGCGAATGCTTCAAGGTCTGCCCCAACAACGTGCTGCAAGCGGAAGGATTCGAGCAGGGGCTGGAGGGCCTTTGGACTCCGCTGGTAAACGCCGATTGGGCCGGTTGCGAATCGAGCTGCAACGCCTGCGGTCAAGTTTGCCCAACCGGCGCAATCCGACCGCTGCCGTTGGAAGAAAAAAAAGTTGCCCGAATGGGTCTGGCGGTGGTCAACCAGCAAACCTGTCTGCCGTTTGCCGGCCACGAGGATTGCGATCTTTGTATCCAGGAATGCAACGCCGCCGGGTACTACGCGATCGAATACGTTCAAGTCGGAACGCAGGTGGACGAAAACCAACAGCCGATCGAGGGAACCGGCATGCTTGCCCCAGTCGTGTTGGATGACAAATGTGTCGGATGCGGTTTGTGCCAGACACGTTGCTACGGGATCAACGTGAAAGAAAAAGGGTTGTTGGACGCATCGGCGATCATCATCGAGGCGGGAGAAGGCAAAGAGGATCGGCTGTTGACCGGATCGTACATTCAACTGCGCGGGCAACGAGAATCGGCGCAGACCGGGCAGCCGCAAACCGAATCCAACTTCTTCCGCCCCGACGAGAAGGCGGAGCAAGAATCACCTGTGATCGAAAGCGACAACAATCCGTTTGGGATTTAGCCAGTAGGCCGACTTGTCCCAAGTCGGCGAGCACTGTCGCTCCTGGCTGCGCGCTGCGATTTCGGAGAAATCGCCGACTGCCGACTTGTCCCAAGTCGGCCTACTCCAGTTTTTCCAAATGCTCCAGTGCTTCTTGTTGCAGCTGGGGTGACCGGATGTTTCTTTCGATGGCTGCTTGGGGATTGCTGGTGATCTTGGACAGGCATTGCAGCAGCGCCGTCACCAAATCACCGTCAACCGCTTTCAACGCTCGCGTGGTGTGCTGGCAAATCTGACCCTCCAGAAATCCCATCTGATCGCCTTGCCGGCCGATCACTTTCAAAAGCTCAAACGCATCTTCGGCCAACGCGTCCAGCAGCTTGGAAATCCGAACGCTGTAGTCGATCAACCCGATGCCCAGCGCATCGGCCGCTTGAATCGCGGCCAATGAAGTCTGCGTCGAATCACTGCGAATCAAACTGCAAACCCGGTCAATCACTTCGGCGCTATCGTGTCGCGCACCGGCAAGCAGGCGAACGGCAACCGGCACCAAGTCCTTATCACCGCTGCGCGTGGCATCGAGCGCCGCCTCGATCACCAGCGGCGGCAACTCGTCAAAGTTGCTCAGCGCATAACCGGCCGCCAACGCAAAGGCGAGGTCTCTTCCGCCCAGCCAATCGCCCAGTTCCTTCATTTCGCGGTCAGAACCAGGAATCTTTGCGGCATCAAAAAGCAGCCTGCCACCCGACTTTTTATGAGCGGCAAAGTATCGCCACGCCTGGCCAGCGGTGACTTTCGAATCGGGCCGCAGCGCCCGGTTCCAAGCCGGCTTGGTTTCACCTCGCGCCCGCGCCCACAGCGCCAATGCGTAACCGAGTTCGACTGCGTTGTAATAGCCGGAACGTGAAATGGACCAACCCGACCATCCCGCCTGAGACCATTGGTTGTCGTACAGACTGGCGTCGCTAGCCAAGATTCCAAGCCCGCAACAGACCGGTAGCAAGTTCGTGGTACGCGGATCGGTATCCAGCGGAGTCGGTTGAGGTTGGCTGCGCCAAAAGTGCAACGAATACTGGTAAGCCAGCTCCATCACGGTGCGCAGCGGATCGGCTACCGTATCATCGGCAATCGAAATCAGCGGCCCGTCGTCCTGGCAATCGGCTTGGTAAGTCGATGGATAACCGAGCTGGCGGCCGTCGACAATTTTCGTTTCGATCACCACGTCGGGCATGTTCAATCGCCCTCGCACTTCCGCCGAAGCCGAATCGAGCAACGTCTGCGGGGTCGACGAATCGATCGCCAACTGATCGATGCTGGTGACAGCCGGAGCGTTTTTTACCCAGTCCGCTCCCACCGTCTCGATCGTTTTGCGCATCAGCAATTCGATATCGACTCGCTGGAACGTCGTTAGGGGAGGACGGGGCTTGGTCAGACCGAACATCGAGGCAACGTAATCGAGTGGCTTGGAAACGCCAACCATCGTAGCCGGGATCGATCGTCCAAAAAAAGAAGCCTGCGTGAAACGCAGGCTGTGAAACAAAATGGTCGAAGAAACGTCGGCCAGTTCAGGTTATTCGAGTAGGCCGGATCGAGGTCGCAAAACCATTCCGTAACTAGGCAAGCTGATCTGTATTTGCGCACAGCGTGCTGCGACGGAAAAACCTCCAACAGGCGACCGAAGCTCCGGCACTGCAAGGGCTTGCTTGTTACGGCCTACGATTTTGGAAAAATCGCCGACTACTAACCAGCTACCTTTAGCGTTGGCCTGGCAGCGTCGGATAAAATCGCTCGCAGACGATCGAATTCGTCGGCATCGGTGAAGTGGATCGTGATCTTGCCACGACCACGAGCCGAGCTCTTGATCTCCACCTTGGTTCCGAACACCATCCGCATTTCCTGCTGCATCGCCTCGATCTGCGGCGATACCTGGCGGCGTTTCTGCCGAGTCGCGTTGACGACTTTGCGGCCCGTTTCCGCATCCTCTTCCGCCTTCAGCAGTTCTGAAACGTAACTTTCGGTCGCCCGGACGCTCCACCGTTCTTCCATGATTTTTTGCGCCGTTCGAATTTGCACCTCTTCGTCACCGATCGGCAGCAAGGCTCGCGCGTGGCCAGCGCTCACCTCACCCGCGGTCAGCCAATCGAGGATTTGTTGAGGAAGTTCTAGTAGGCGCATGAGATTGGCAATCGTGCTGCGATCGATGCTCAGGCGACGAGCAAGATCGTCTTGTTTGCACTGGTGTTCTTCGATGTACCGCTTGAACGACAACGCTTTTTCGATCGGATTGAGGTCTTTGCGTTGCAGGTTTTCGATGATCGCCAATTCGGCGACCAGCCGATCATCCGCCTCGCGCACCTCGGCGCGAATCGTCTTCAAACCAGCGTGAATCGTGGCCCGTAGCCGCCGTTCACCGCTGATCAGCTGGTATTTTCCGTCCACCACACGGACCAGGATCGGCTGCAGCTGCTGGTGATTCTTGATGCTCTCGGCCAGCGAGGCGATTTCTTCCTGGTTGAACTCGCGACGAGGCTGAAACGGGTTGTTCTCGATCTCGTCGACCCGCAATTCCAGCGATTCGATGCCGCTGTTGCCCTCGGCATCGGGGATCGGATTGCCGTCCTCGTCCACGGGAGTGCCAAGCAGGGCGGCAAGTCCTTTTCCTAAACGTCGATCCTTCGTCGTTGCACTAGTCACGCTGGAGCACCTCCATGCACAGCTGGGTATAAGCGAAAGCGCCTCGGGATCGCGGCGCGTACTCGAACACGGTTTTGCCGTGACTGGGGGCTTCGCAAAGCGAAACATCCCGCGGCACGACGTTGTCAAACACGATGTCGCCAAAGAAGTCTCGTACTTCCTCGTCAACCTCGCGGGTGAGTTCTAACAGGGGATCGTACATCGTCAGCAAGATTCCGCCAAAGGTCAGTCTGCGGTCCGAGGAGACGATGACTTTCTTGATGGTGTGAATCAGTTGGGTCAGCCCTTCCATCGCGAAATACTCGCACTGAATCGGCATCAACACCTCGGTGCTGGCCGCCAGTGCGGTTTGAGTCAACGCGCCGATGCTGGGGGGACAATCGATCAGCACAAAGTCGAATTCGTCGATCACCGAATCAAAATGGGACCGCACGCAAGCCGATTCCTCGTTTCCGGCCGTTGCCAGCTTGTCGACGTCGTGAAAAGTACGACTTCCGGCCACAAGAGACAGTCGGTCAAGCTGCGTGGGGACGATATTGTCTTGCAATGGCATTTCGGCGACCAAAGCATGCCCGTCAGCCGGGTCGAAGCCGACGGCGGAGGTGGCGTTGCACTGAGGATCCATGTCGACCAGCAGGGTCTTCTGCCCAGCCAGCGACAGCGCGGCAGACAAATTCACAGCGGTGGTTGTCTTTCCAACGCCTCCCTTTTGATTCACCACGCAAAGGATCCTTCCCACAGTGTCGCTTTCTCTTGAAAGGGTTCACATGGATCGGAAAGTAGGCGATTGACGCCTAGTGAAACAAGACTGGTTTCACAAGAAACTGCTCTTGACACGAGAGTAGCCGACTTATCCGTAAGTCGGCAAATGTCGGCCGGTTCTCCGAACCGGCTACGCATAGCGATTTCGGAGAAATCGCCGACAACCTAGGCGGCGGCTGCGATCGATTCTTTTTGCAGGATCGCCATCGTGTCGCGGTCTTCCAGCAGCATCCGGTAACCGTGACCACACAGCAGTTCGATGCAGGCGTTTTGATCTCGATCGGACAGCAGCGCGTGCTCGTAGCGAATGATGGTCGGGCGGACGCGATCGAATCGAATCGAACGAATGATCTGAAAGTCAAATCCTTCGGTATCGATCTGCAGCAAGTCGATCTTTTCGGGAGCTTTCGCTTCCTGCAACAGCCGGTCGACGGTCCAGCAGGGGACGTCGATCCCGATCACTTCGCTGCGACCATGCCCCGGTTTGACCAGCAAATGCCGCGATACGCTGGCGATCGGCACGCTGGCGTCTTTGCGGGTGTACAGAGTGATGTGGCCGTCCTCAGGCCCGATCGCGACGTTGAAGAACCGCAAATGCTGTTCTTCGCGATAGGTCTCCTTGAGCGCCTGGAATGCTCGCGGCTGCGGTTCGACCAAGATGCCTTGCCAGTGATGCCGGCGAATCAGCGAATTCAGGTGATCGCCTTCGCGGCCGTCAAAGGCACCGATTTGCACGAAAAAAAAATCGTCGGGCGACGTGCCGGTCAGGGCGATTGCCATTTCCAGGAAGTTGTGGATTTCCAGCGACGGATTTTCTTTCAGGATCGACGGCTTTCGGGCTCTCTCCGTCGATACCGTGGTGCGGAGCCGGCCGGTATGAATCAAGTTGGAAATCTGCCTGTACATGGCGGGCACCCGATCGACGTGGAATTCGCAAAGAAAACTGCGGCAAACGGTACGGATCGGCCCGCCGTGAATCAAGACGAATAGGCAGCAGGGGGAGCGAGAAAAGGGAGCGAGGGAGAAAGGGAGTGGGGAGATGAGTGTGGATGGAGCTAGCTGAGTGGGTTGAAGGTGAGTCCGCTGAGGAGCTTGGGATAGAAGTAGGTGCTTTTGGCCGGCATTCGCTCTTTGTGCAGGCTGATGGCTTCGACGTGCGATAGCTTTGCCGGCATGACCAGCGCTGCCAGGGTGTAGGGTTGGTCGCCGTCGCTTTCGGCTTGACTTCCCTCCCCTTTCAGTCCCTCGATCGTTTCGGCAACGTCGTGGACGTAGGTCGGTTTGGGATGGCCTTGGCAACCGAACAATTCGTCGATCACCAGGCGATGCAGGATGCTCACGCCCAGGCCCTGCCAATCGTCGCTTTGGCCCGGCGCCAGTTCTTTCATCTTGGCCGCCGCTCCCTCGGTCGCCCGGCACAACACCCAGGTGTCATCTTCGACGGCGTACAGCGCCATCAATCCTTGCTGATCGGCCTGTTCCATTTTGGCCCAGGCTGCCGAAGCCGCGTCGACTCCACCATCCACCTTCTCGCACTCGAAGGCTCCCGCCAGCTTGGCGATGATTTCGTCGGCGGTGAACTTGGGCGTACCGCGCAGCAGCCGATGAGTCGGCAGGACGATCATGCCGGGATCGCTCATCCCCACCAACATCGTCATCACAAAATTGGCCGGATGATCGACCGGCAGGCCACTCATCTCCTCGGTGACCTGCTTGCGATAGTTGCTGGCCGTCTCGTAGCGATGGTGTCCGTCGGCCACAAACATCGGCCGGTCTTCCATCAATTGACTCACCTTCGCCGTCACCGCCTCGTCGGTGACCGGCCACAAGATATGCTTGACTCCCAGGTGATCGGTTGCCTCGATCGGCGTGACCCCGGCGGTGGCTTCATCCAACAATGTGATCACCTCGTTGTCGGGATCGGGGTAGAGCCCAAAGATCTGACTGTTGTTTTGCCGCGTTGCCGTGGTCAGCTTTAGCCGGTCGACTTTCGCCTTGGGATGCGTCTCTTCGTGAGGATAAATGTTGCCTTCACCAAACGGTTGGATGCGAACGCGTCCCATGAACCCACGGCGGCTGTAGGCCTTTCCGTCGGCCTCGAACTGTTGGTGGTAAACGTAGAAAGCCGGTTTGTCTTCTCGTTTCAACACTCCCTCGTCGACCCACTGCTGAACGAACTTCGCCGCTCGCTGGTACTTCTCGTCGCCCGTGTCCCCCGGTTCTTCTCGATTGAGGATGATGCGAATCACGTTGGCCGGGTGAAGTTTGTACAGCTGGTCTTGCAGTTGCGGATCGATGACGTCGTAGGGCGGAGCAATGACGTTCGACAGAGCACCGACGTGATCGAGGTTGTAACGCAGAGCGGTAAACGGGGCTGTTTGAGGCATCTTTGCGGATTATGCGGGTTCGGAGGGCGAGGCCTGGTCGAGATGGGCGACAGTTGACAATTCCAGCCCGGCGGTTGGCAAGGGGGCGTTGGGAGATGCGGAGTTAAAGAGATGGGGAGACGAGGAGAGTGGGAGATGGTTGTTTTGCGGTTGGCTGGGGGAGTGGCTATTTTTGGGGCTGCAAGTTCGGACGCGCTGAAGACAATCGGGCGGATGCCGGCGGGCCGAAGGTCCGACCGTTTGCTTAGTCCAGCCCATCGGGTACTCATCGGACCTTCGGCCCGATGAGATTGTGTTTGTGGGTGAAACAGCAAACGACCGGGCCGTTGGCCCTACTTGGTTGGATGGGGTCCACAACCCAGCCCGTTGGGCTGGGCTAAGCAAACGGCCGGACCTTCGGCCCGATGAATATAGAACAGCCGGGCACTCGGCCCGATGAGATGCCCGAACGAAAAAACCCGGACACTTGTTGGTGTCCGGGTTGTCGTTTTTTCACTGGTCGATCGCGGTTTAATAGCGATAGTGATCCGGTTTGTAGGGGCCTTCGACGGGGATTCCCAGGTAGTCGGCTTGCTCTTGAGTCAACGTGGTTAGCTTGACTCCCAGTTGGTCGAGGTGGAGTCGGGCGACTTCTTCGTCCAACTTCTTGGGCAACATGTAGACTTGCACCTTGTAGGTGTCGTTGTCTCGGTTTTGCCAAAGTTCCATCTGAGCGAGCGTCTGGTTCGTGAACGAGGTGCTCATCACGAAACTGGGATGGCCCGTGGCGCAGCCGAGATTCACCAACCGACCTTTGGCCAGGATGATCACGCTGCGGCCGGAGTCCTTGAAGGTGTAACGATCGACCGCGCCGATGTCGGCCGGCTTGATTTCGTCTTTCGTCGCTCGGCCGGCCGCCACTTCCGCTTCCAACCAGGCAACGTCGATCTCGGTATCGAAGTGGCCGATGTTGCACAGAATCGCATCTTCGGGCATCTCCTTCATGTGCTGGCCGAGGATGATGTCTTTGTTGCCGGTGGTGGTGACAAACAGCCGACCTTCCTTGCAAGCCTCTTCCATCGTCGTGACTTCAAAGCCCTCCATCGCCGCTTGCAACGCGTTGATCGGATCGATCTCCGTCACGATCACTCGGCAACCATATCGCTGCAGGCTGTGGGCGCAACCTTTGCCGACGTCGCCGTAACCGCAGACGACCGCGACCTTTCCGGCCAGCATCACGTCGGTGGCTCGCTTGACACCATCGGCCAACGATTCACGGCAACCGTACAAGTTGTCAAACTTGCTCTTGGTCGCCGAATCGTTGACGTTGATCGCCGGCACCTGCAACTTGCCGCTACGATTGAGCACCTCCAGACGATGAATGCCGGCGGTCGTTTCTTCGCTGATGCCGTGAATGTCGGCCAGCAGTTCGGGAAAACGATCGTGGACCATCGCGGTCAAATCGCCGCCATCGTCCAGGATCATGTTCAGCGGTTTTCCCGACGGGAAATGCAACGTCTGTTCGATGCACCAATCGAATTCTTCTTCCGTTTCCCCCTTCCAGGCAAAAACGGGAATGCCGGCCGCAGCGACGGCGGCGGCGGCGTGATCCTGAGTGCTGAAGATATTACAGCTGCTCCAGGTCACCTCCGCGCCCAATTCCACCAGCGTTTCGATCAGCACGGCGGTCTGGATCGTCATGTGCAGGCAACCGGCGATCCGAGCACCGGCAAGCGGCTTGGTCTTGCCGTACTTCTCTCGCAGCGCCATCAGGCCGGGCATTTCATTTTCGGCGATCGCAATTTCTTTGCGGCCGAATTCAGCCAGGCTGATATCCTTGACCTTGTAAGGGAGTCGGTCAGTATCGACTTGTGACACGTGTTTCTCTCCGAGAAATGGGGTAGACGAACGCGAGGAACGTCAGAGGGGTTGCGGACCCAACACGGGGACTCCCGCTGGTTCGCAATCCCCCGAACGTACATCGCAAAAAAAGGGGGAGGGATTTTCGCTTTTGGTTGGACGGATCACCGTCAAAAAATCCCTGACAGAACCCACATCATAGACAGATCGTCCCTTTTTGGCATGGGGGATTCTCGGCGGCTGGGTGGCAGCGAAAGTTGCCAAGACGTCGCCAAGACTTTCGGTGAATCTCCGTCTCGCCGAAAGCGTTGGCGAGTTTCGCGACCCCAGGTCGCAGGGGAAGTGACCGGGACAAACGCCGCTGAGGCACCTACAATGGTCCCTACCCTCCCCCAAACTTCCTGCCACCTTTTGGACCACACTTCTGGTCATGAACAAGAGCTTTTCTCTTTGTCTTTTGGTCGCCATCCTCAGTCTCTCTTCGGCACGGTCGTCGGGGCAGGAGACGAGCCGGTCGGACGAGGATTTGTTTGAAATTCACGTTCGCCCCACCCTGATCGCCCACTGCATCCGGTGTCACGGTGAAACCAAACAGGAAAGCGGCCTGCAGCTGACTTCGCTGGAGGCAATTCTGCGCGGCGGCGATTCGGGTGCGGCGATCGTGCCCGGCAAACCGGATGAAAGCCTGTTGCTGGAAGCGGTTCGTTACGAATCCTTTGAAATGCCGCCCGACCAGCGGCTTGATCAGCAAATCGTTGCTGGCCTGACCAAGTGGATCGCCGCCGGCGCACCCTGGCCTGATGGCACGGTCCTGCGGCCGACGCCCAAGATCGCCGAAGAGGATCGTCAGTGGTGGTGCTATCAACCGATCACCGATCCGCAGCCACCATCGGATGTCGACTCGCTGTGGTGTCGTGGCGACATCGATCGGTTCATCGACGCCCGACTGTCCGACAACGGCATCGATCCGGCTAAAGAAGCCGATCCGCTGACGCTGGTGCGACGTGTCCATTTTGCAATCACCGGTTTGCCGCCCGACGAATCGGTGATCGACGAGGCATTGGCGAGCGATTTCGATTACGACGCGCTGGTCGATCGGTTGCTGGAGAGCAAGTCCTACGGTGAAAACCAGGCCAAGCATTGGTTGGACTTGGTTCGATACGCCGAAACGGATGGCTATCGAGCCGATCATGCTCGCCCCGAAGCCTATCGCTATCGCGACTACGTGATTCAATCGTTCAACGACGACAAGCCGTACGATCGTTTCATTCGCGAACAGATTGCCGGTGACGAAATCGACCCGGGAAATCGCGAATCGCTGGTCGCCACGATGTACCTGCGTCATTGGATCTACGAACACAATCAACGCGACGTCGAAACACAGTGGCACGAGATTCTTAGTGACATCACCGAAACGACCGGAGACGTTTTCCTGGCTCAAGGTCTCAAGTGCGCTCGTTGCCACGATCACAAGTTCGATCCGATCTTGCAAAAGGACTACTACCGCATCAAAGCGTTCTTTGCGGCCTTTCAACCGTCGGAGAACCATCCGATCGCCGACGTCGAGGCTCGTAGGACGTACCAGGAAAAACTGCGAGCCTGGGAAGAAGCGACCGCGGACGTCCGCAAACGTTTGCACGAAATCGAAAACCCGGTCTTGCTGAAGCACGCCACCCGTGAAGGCTTTGACAAATTCATCCCCGAAATCAAGGCGATGATCCGAGCCCGCGCCGAGCAGCGATCGCCGTACGAACATCAGATTGCATCGCTGGCTTCGCGACAGTTCGATCTGCCGCATGACAAGATCGAAGAGTGGTTGAGTGAGGAAGAGAAGGAGGAGCGTCAAGAGCTTCGCAAGCAACTTGCCAGCTTCGATTCGATCAAGCCCCAGCCCCTTCCCGCGATGAAGTTCGTCGCCAGCGACGTTGGCCCCGTCGCCCCGGCCACCTACATTCCCGACGACGAAACGAAAACCACGATCGCTCCCGGATTCCTCTCGTTGCTCGACCCCAGTGATGCCGAAATCGTGGAGATGCCCGAGCCGCTGCGAACGACGGGAAGGCGAACCACCCTGGCCAATTGGATCGCCAACGAAAACAACCCGTTGACCGCTCGCGTCATCGTCAACCGCATCTGGCAACAACACTTTGGCCGAGGGCTGGTCGAAACCTCCAGCGACTTCGGCCATTTGGGCAGCCCGCCGAGCCATCCAAAGCTGTTGGATTGGCTGGCCAGCCGGTTCATCGAAGATGGCTGGAGTCTTAAAAAACTACATCGGCGCATCCTTACCTCGGCAACCTTCCGACAAACCTCTCTGCGACCGACCGATGACACGCTCGCCCGAATCGATCCGACGTGCAACCTGTTGTGGCGAATGAACCCGCGGCGTCTGTCGGGTGAAGAGATCCACGATGCGATCTTGTCGGCCAGTGGAGAATTGATCGCGATCAAACGAGCGATTTTCAAGCCGGTCAAGCGGAACACGCCCGATCCTGTGTTGGCGGCATTCGACGGCCCCGATCGAATCCGCAGCATCGGCAAACGGCATCAAACCACCACCTCCACCCAAGCACTGCTAATGTCCAACAGTGATTGGACGCACGATCGGGCAGCGATCCTTGTCCGCCGCTACGCTCGCGGGGAGGGCGATATCAACGAGAACCTCATTGATCGCCTCTACCGGACGCTCTACGGCCGAAGTCCCAGCCAGGAGGAACTGTATTTGGCGAAGGAGTTTTTGAAACAATACGCCGAAGCGACTCCCGATGAAACGCCGCCCAAAACAAACTCTCTGGCCCAAATGCCGGTGACCGGCGGTAGCGCGATCGACTTGAAGCCGGGCGGCGTGGTTGGTTTGAACGTGCCCTCTTCCGAATCGCTTCCCAATGGTGACTTTACCGTGGAGGCGGTCGTATTGCTCCGTTCGCTCTACAAAGATGCCAGCGTGCGAACCATCGTCAGCCATTGGGACGGGAACAAGAAACATTCCGGTTGGTCGCTGGGCGTGACGTCAACCCGAAGCGCCTACAAGCCGCGCAATCTAATCCTGCAATTGATCGGGAAAACCAAAGAGGACGACAAACTTCACTACGAAGTCATTCCCTCCAACCTGCGGCCAGAACTGAACAAGCCCTACTACCTTGCCGCCACGGTCAAACTGGACGACACGTCCGAATCGGGCGTCACTTTCTACATGAAAGATCTTTCCCAGAAGGACGGCAAGCTGCAAACAGCATCGGCCAACCACACCGTGATCGGCGGCATCCGACCCGACAATGACTTGGCAATCGGCGGGCGCAAGGGACGTCATTTGTGGGATGGATTGATTGACAATGTTCGCGTCGAAGCGGCGCAACGCGACCTGGCGATGCCGGCCCAAGCCGAATCGGCGGCGGGGCTGCCCCAATACGCGTTTGATTTCCAATTCGACCTGCAAGATGATTTGGGACACGACGGATCGGGACAATCGAATCACGCGAACGTATCGATTGCCAAACCGGTGGTGAAAAGCCCCATTGAACGAGCGCGTGTGGCTTGGGTGCACGCGTTGCTGAATTCCAACGAGTTGATTTATGTGGACTGATTCTTCCAAAAGTTTGCACCAAAATTCGTCCGACCGCGAAATGTCGCGCCGCGAAATGCTTGCCGGCGCCGGGGCCGGATTCGGAGCCGTCGCGCTAGCGGGCATGTTTGCCGGAGAAACTCCTGCGGGCCAAGCCGACAATGTTCCTTCGCCCCTTGCCGCCAAGCTGACTCATCATCCGGCGCGGGCCAAGAGCGTCATTTTTCTGTTCATGGAGGGCGGCCCCAGTCATATCGATACGTTTGATCCCAAGCCCGAACTTCAAAAGCTGGCGGGCAAGCCGCTGCCCGACAGCTTTGGTCGCATCATCACGGCGATGGGCGAGTTTGATTCGCCGGTGCTGGAATCGAAACGAAAGTGGAAACAACACGGCGAAAGCGGACTGTGGATTTCGGATTGGTTGCCACACATGGCCACCAAGGCTGACGACTTGGCCGTGATCCGATCTTGTTGGACCAACGGTATCAACCACTCCGGCGGTGTTTGCCAAATGAACACCGGTTCCCAGTTCGCCGGACGACCATCGCTGGGCAGCTGGGTGACGTACGGCCTTGGCAGCGAAAATGAAAACCTGCCGGCGTTCGTTGTGATGCAGGATCAGGGGACCGTCGTCAACGGACCGCGCAATTGGAGCACCGGTTTCATGCCGGCGGTCTATCAGGGAACGGCGATGCAAACCGAGGGTGTGCCCTTTGCCAACCTTTCTCGCCCCCGGCACGTGCATCACCAGCAGCAACGAATCGAACTCGATTATCTGGCGGAGATCAACCGTCGCCATTTGGCGCCGCGTCGCGACAACAGTGAATTGGAAGCGAGAATCCGCAGCTACGAACTCGCCTACCAGATGCAAAGCCACGCTCCGGAAGCGGTCGATCTCGCTCAAGAAACCGCCGAGACAAAATCGCTGTATGGAATGGACCAAAAAGAAACGTCGGTGATGGGGCGCAATTGTCTACTTGCCAGGCGATTGGTCGAACGCGGTGTACGATTCGTGCAGGTGTATCACGGCGCCGGCAGCAAGTGGGATGCTCACAGCAAGATCGAATCGAACCATACCAAGATGTGCGGTGAAATGGACAAACCGGTGGCCGGATTGTTAACCGACCTGGCCCGCCGCGGACTGCTGGACGAAACGCTGGTGGTCTGGGGCGGCGAATTCGGACGGACGCCGATGAGCGAAAAGGGGGACGGTCGAGATCACAATCCGACCGGATTCACGATGGTGATGGCCGGCGGCGGCGTCCGCGCCGGACACACTTACGGAACGACCGACGAGGTCGGTTTGCACGCCGTGGAAGATCGCATTCACGTGCACGATTTTCATTCCACGATTCTGTACCTGATGGGAATCGATCACCGCAAACTGGTCTACTTCCACAAAGGAAGACCAGAACGCATCGACATGAACGAAGGCCACGCCTACAAGAAAATAGCCACGTAATCTCGTAGGCCGACTTGTCCCAAGTCGGCGAATCTGTACCGTCGGCGACTTCTCCGAAGTCGCTTCGCGTAGCCAGTTGCGGAGAACTGGCCGACAATCTTTTCCGACTTGGGACAAGTCGGCCTACAGGGTTTCTCGAATTCTTTGGATGGCTTTTTCGATGTTCTCTAGTGAGTTGGCGTAGCAGAGTCGCAGGTAACCTTCGCCGCCCGACCCAAACGCGGTACCGGGCAGCAGCGCGACGCCAGCTTCGTCCAACAATCGCTCGGCCAACTGGGCACTGGTGACTCCGAAGGACTGAACGTTCGGAAAAACGTAAAACGCTCCGGCCGGTTTTTGGCAGCGGACCCCTGGAATCGAATTCAACCCGGCAACCAACACATCGCGTCGATGTCGGTACTGGTCAAACATCTGATTCACGTGATCTTGCGGTCCCGCCAGCGCTTGCAGACCGGCCAGCTGAGTGAATGGCGCCGTGCATCCGACAGCATGCACCAACAGCAAGGCGACTTTCTCCGCCAAACGTTTTGGCATCACACCATATCCCAATCGCCAACCGGTCATCGCGTAAGTTTTGGAAAAACCGTCGACGATCACCGTGCGGTCTTGCATGCCGTCGATCGAGGCGACGCTGGGCGCTTCCGAATCGTCGTAGACCATTCGGCTATAGATCTCATCCGACAGCACCCAACAATCGTGTCGCTGTGCAAGTTCGCCGATTTGGCGGAGATCGTCCGCGGGAATGATGCCGCCGGTGGGGTTACCGGGCGAGTTCAAAACGATCATCCGTGTCCGATCGTTGACCGACGCTTCCAGCGTCTCCAAACAAAACGAAAATCCCCTCTGTTCATCCAGCGGGATCGGCACCGGAATCCCACCCGCGGCACGAATCATCGATTCGTAAGTCGGGAAACCGGGATCGGGATAAACCACTTCGTCACCGGGATCGACCAGCGCCATGGTGGGAAAGAAAAGAAACGGTTTCGCGCCCGGCCCGACGACCACGTTTTCGGCGTCCACCGCGATGCCTCGACGCCTTCCGACATCCTCCGCAATCGCTTCTCGAAGCGACCCGATTCCAGGTGTCGGATTGTATCGAGTTTGCCCCGATTCGATCGCCTCGATGCCGGCACGACAGATCATCGGGTCGGTGGCGAAATCGGGTTCACCGATTTCCAGGTGAATGATGTCGCGGCCCCCTCGCTCCAATGCCTGAGCACGTGCCAACACTCGATAGGCCCCTTCGGGTTCCAAGCTGTCGACGCGCAGCGCCATCGGAAGTTGCGAACGATTCATCAGCGAAACCTGTGCAATAGCGCCGGCGAGCTCTCCGAGCTCGCTACGAGTAGCCCTGTATCGACGTGCTCTTGGAATCTGCTATCAGTCGTGATCCGTTGCGAGCTCGGAGAGCTCGCCGACAATGATTACCGTTTTGCCTTCAGCTGGCTTCGTTTGACCGTGATCGAGTGTGGCTTTTCGCCGTCGATGTTGACGACTTCGTAGGTCACTTGAGGATCCTTGGCGGTCGTGTCAAACGTCACCAATCCGAACGACTGCGGTTTGTTGTAGCTGAAGATCGCTCCCTTTTTTTCCATCGTCGGGTGGACGTGCTGGTTGGTCAGCCGCGACGAATTGAACTCGTACAAATCGTACCCGCCGGGCCGGGAGATCTTCCAGGCGTCGGAGCGATGGCGATCGGCCGACATCAACAGGACGCCTTCGATCTTATTGGACTCGATGAAGCTCAAGATCTCTTCATGTTCCTCTTTGTACCCATTCCAAGTGTCGCGGCTGTCACCTTTGGTACGGAAGTCCCACGGAACAGACGAGCACAAGACTTTGAACGTACCACTGGCAGCGGTTAACTGTCGTTTCAGCCACTCTTTCTGAACCGCGCCCAACATCGACCGTGGCGACTGCCGAGGATTAGTGCGATAGTAGCGGCAATCCAGCATGATGAAATCGACGTCACCGATCTGAAAGGTGTACCAGCAACCGGGTTGGTCATCGCCGCCGCCGTAACCGGGATTGGCCCAGTTCTGTCGAAAGATCGGAAAGACCCAATCCTTCTTCCAAAACGGCACATCGATGTCGGCGCCTCCCCAACAGTCGTTGGTTCCAAAATCGTGGTCGTCCCAGATCGTGAACACTGGGCTGCGAGCGGTCAGCGTGCGCCATTCGGGTCGTGATTGACGACGTTGATACGTGTATTGCTGCATGACAACCGATTCAGGATCATCGATGTAGACGTTGTCGCCCAACAACAAAATCGCGTGCGGATCAAAACTGCCGATAGTGTTCCACATTCGTTCGTTTTCAGGCACATAACCGGCACCGCCTCCGAAAGCGATCACAAACTTGGACGACTGGCCCGGCGCCGCGAGAGTTCGAAACGTCAAGGGAATGTCGATCTGACAGGGTTTCCCGTCCAACAGAACCTGGTACTTGTACTCGGCATTGGGTCTCAACCCATCAATGACGGCAACGGCAGTGAAGTCATCCTCCGCCCGAGACCGCACCTTACGGCTTCGAATCGGCCGCCGATCACTCGATGGATCGTTCGCCAAGATCTCCACGTCGCTTTCGCGCGCCGTTCGTACCCAGAACGAAGCGGAGTTTGCCGAAACATTGCCGACCAGCGGGCCATGGACAAGCCGCCGAGAAAATTTCTGGTTCAGACTTTTCATCAGACTGGTTTCTGCCAGCGGCTTCATCACCTGACGCGGTCCGGCGATCAATCGGCCTTCGGGCAGGCCCGCCGCGATCGATCGCTTCAGAAAATCTTCCGCCTTTGCCATGTCCCCGCGCTGACCGTGCAGGATGCCCAGCATGTACATCGTTTCGGCGTCCGCGGGGTTCCTGGCGAGATACTGATTCAGAAACTCCTCCGTCTCGTCCAATTTGTCCTGCAAAATGAATCGCAACGACGACTGATGAACCCGCTTGTATTGATTTTCTTTGCGAAACGACTGGTCCGGATTCGGCTTGCTGGCACCACCCAAATCATAGGACTCGGTGACCTGGGCAACCCCCAAACGCGGCCAGGCAACAAGGATCAAACAGACAATCAACAAGGTTGGTTTCATGGCGAGTTGGTCGTACGTGAGGAAGATCGGTGTGAGCCAGGATCAACAATCTTACCCTGTCCCACACACCCACGCGCCGCCTTCCTGGTTCCCACGCTCAGCGTGGGAACATCTCTCACTTCCTGGTTCCCACGCTCCGCGTGGGAACATCTCTCCGCCGCTCCGCGGCCGCCCGGTTTGATCCGCGGAGCGGAATCGAGTGCGTTCCCACGCGGAGCGTGGGAACGAGGCTGGGAACGAGGCTGAACCAGGAGGGAGCAAGTCGTGTAGAATAGCGATTCGGTTTCCGGCCGGGCGACGACGCGTGCCACACAGCCGGAAACTCCCGCCACCTTTTTTCATTCCGATGATTACCCGCCAAGTAATTCTTACATCTCTGCTGTTCGGTCTCGTTTTGGCATCTCCTGGCCAGGCGGCAGACGATGTGCCGAGATTCGAAGAGACGATCGCGCCTTTGTTTGCGGACAAATGCGGGAAGTGTCACAGTGCGAAAGTACAGAAAGGATCGCTTGACCTTTTGTCCATGGTCGGCATCCGTCGCGGTGGCGAATCGGAGCAGCCGCTGATCACCCCATCGATCGAGGAGAGCTACCTGTGGCAGCTGGTGGACGCGGGTGAAATGCCTCCCGAAGACCAGCCGCCACTGAGCGATCGTCAAAAACAGCAAATCAAACAATGGCTGGAAAAAGGTGCGTCTTCCGAACACTCCGGCTTGTCCTCTGAAAAACCACTCAATCAGCATGACGTGTTGCCGATCGTGCTGTTGCGATGCGTCACTTGCCATGGCCCCCAGATCAAGCAGGGCGATCTCGATCTTCGCACCCGCGCCGGCATGCTGGCCGGTGGTAAGAATGGTCCGGCACTGATTCCGGGCGACGCCGACGGCAGCTTGATGATTCAGCGCATCGAAAGCGAAGCCTGTCCGCCGCGCGAGTTGCTCCTGAAATTCTTCGTTCGTCGGCCACCGAAGTCCGAAGTCCAAAAGTTGCGACAGTGGATTGATGCCGGCGCACCGCATGCAGATGTGCAGCCGGATGTGGCCGACGGCAATCCCGATCCGCTGGTCGCCGACCACGATCGGCTTCACTGGGCATTTCAACCACCGAAAATCGATTCGCGATTCCACTCGATTGATGAGTTCATCGCCGAGAAACTGACCGAGAAAGGACTCACCTTCTCCCCGCAAGCGGAGCGAGAAACCCTCATTCGCCGCGCCCATTTTGACTTGATCGGGCTACCACCGGGACTGGATGACTTGCGCAGGTGGCGTGACAGTGCTGATCCCGATTGGTATTCCAAGATGATCGACAGCCTGCTTGCCTCGTCGAAGTACGGCGAGCGGTGGGGACGCTACTGGCTTGACCTTGCCGGTTACGCCGACAGCGAAGGAGGAATCTCGGCCGACCCGATTCGGCCCGTTGCCTGGAAGTATCGTGACTACGTCATCGCTGCTTTCAATGACGACAAACCGTACGATCGATTTTTGCTGGAACAACTTGCCGGCGACGAACTGGTCGATTGGCAACACGTCACGGACGTGACCGACGAAATGGTTCAGAACCTGGTGGCGACCGGTTTCCTGCGAATGGGGATCGACGAGACCGGTTCGCGAACGATGAATTTCGTGCCGGAACGGCTGAAGGTAATCAGCGACGCGATCACCGTCGTCAGTTCGGGGCTGATGGGGCTGACGATGGAGTGCGCCCGCTGCCATTCCCACAAGTATGACCCGATTCCCCAGCGCGACTACTATCGCTTCAAAGCGATCTTTCAGGGCGCGCTGGACGAACATGACTGGAGCAGCTTCAAGACTCGCGTGGTTCGTGTCGCGACCGATCGCCATCGACGCAGGGTCGCCGAAATCAATCCGCCGCTGGAGGCCAAGATCAAAAAGCTGGTTGCGGAGCAAAAGAAGTTGTCGAGCGAAATCACGCTGCTGCTGCTTCGCCATCACTACCCCGATCATTCCGAAAAGGATCACCAATCGACTTTGGCGGCTCTGAAAAAGGCCGACAACAATCGCACGCTGCCTCAAAAAGTCCTGGTCGAAAAACTGCAACGCGCCCAGCTCTTTCCCGATCATCGACAACCCCAGTCGGTATTGGCGGGTCGGCGAAGAGAGGACGAAATCGATCGCCAAATCCAGCGGCTGCGCCGACAGATGGTGCCGCCGCTGGAGATCCGAGCGCTTTGGGATCTCGGCCGCCCCTCCCCTACTTACATCTTGCGGCGTGGTGAGCATGACCGGCCAGGAAAACTTGTCGGCCCGGGCGTTCCGGCGGTGTTGACCGACGGTCGCACACCTTTTGAAGTCCGACCGCCATTTCCCCAACGTTCGACGGGGCGACGTTTAGCGCTGGCGCGTTGGTTGACTTCCGACAATCATCCGCTGACATCACGCGTGATGATCAATCGTATTTGGTATCACCATTTCGGCGCCGGGCTGGTCCGTGACTTGGATAATTTTGGCGTCAAGGGCGACCGCCCATCGCATTCGCAGTTGCTGGACTGGTTGGCTGTCGAGTTTGTTCGTCGTGGCTGGAGCATCAAGGAAATGCACCGGCTGATCATGAATTCGCGCACCTATCGCCAGTCGAGCCAGATCACGGCGGAACACCGAAAACTCGATCCGCAAAACCGGCTACTGTCCAGGATGTCGTTGAGGCGACTGGATGCGGAAGCCCTCCGCGATTCGCTGCTGCTGGTTTCCGGCAGGCTTGATGATTCACCCGGCGGTATTCCCGATACCGTTTCGGTCGACCAAGACGGCCTGGTCGCCGTGAATCCGACCGGTGGTGGCGGCTGGCGGCGCAGCATCTATCTGCAATACCGTCGCACGGAGATTCCGACCATGATGGATACGTTCGACTATCCGCAAATGGGCCCCAACTGTTTGACTCGCAACGTTTCCACCGTTTCGCCTCAATCGTTGATGCTGATGAACAACGGCCACATCCGCCAGCTGGCTCAGTCCTTTGCCGCACGAGTCGACTCGATCGTGTCGGCCGCCCAATCGCCCGACGACATTCAGGCGAAGATCGAAACGGTCTACCTTCTTGCTCTCAGCCGGCTTCCTTCCGACCAGGAACGACGGCTATCGGCGGAGTCGTTGCGAAAGCTGATGTCCGACTGGAAGAGGCAACCCGAAAAAGCGCTGGAAACGTACTGCCACATCATTTTCAATTCCGCGGCATTTCTATACGTCGATTGATTCGTTTGACATGAACGCCCGCCAAACCTTTTCGCCTTCTCGCCGCGATTTCTTCGCTCGCACCAGCGACGGATTGCTTGGTGTGGCCCTTGCCTACCTGCTGAGTAGCGACTACCTCGGCACCGCGGCAGGCGCCGAGGAACCAAGCGCGCCGTACGACCTGAAACCCAAACCGGTCCACCACCCGGCAAAGGCCAGGTCGGTGATCCAGCTGTTCATGAACGGCGGTCCCAGCCAGATGGATCTGTTTGATCCCAAGCCGACTTTGAATCGCATGGACGGAAAGTCGTACCCCGGCAACGTGGAAGAAATCGGCAATCAATCGACCGCCAATGTCGGTGTGATGATGGGCGGTCGCTACCCATTCGCCCGGCATGGTGAATCGGGAATGTGGATGGCGGACGTGCTGCCGCACACCGCGAAAATGGCCGACGACATTTGCCTGATCAATTCCATGTGGACCGATCACCCCAATCACGACAACGCGCTGTACAAAATACACAGCGGCCGACTGTTCATGGGTTATCCCACGCTGGGCGCTTGGACCGTCTATGGACTCGGCTCGGAAAACCAGAACCTGCCCGCCTACGTCGTGTTGAACGATCCGTTGGGAATGCCCAAGAACGGCACCCGAAATTGGACGGCCGGCTTTCTGCCGCCCGTCTATCAAGGCACGCCGTTGCGACCGACTGGTTCACCGATCCTGAACCTCAAGCCCGCCTTCCAGCAACCTCAGGAAGTGACCGAGTCCGCTCGCGAACTGTTGCAGCGGCTCGACCAACTTCATCGTGATCGCCGGCCGCATTATGGTGAACTGGATGCCCGAATCCAGTCGTACGGACTGGCAGCGCGAATGCAGTTGTCTGCTGGCGAAGCATTGGACCTTTCGTCAGAAAGCGGTGAGACGTTGTCGATGTATGGGGTGGGCGAAGGCGATACCGACTCGTTCGGCCGGCGTTGTCTGCTGGCTCGACGGTTGGTGCAGCGAGGTGTTCGGTTCGTCCAAATCTTTCTGGAAGAACAACCTTGGGACAGCCACGTCGATTTGGAATCGAACCATCGCGCCGCCTGCCGACGAACCGACAAACCGGTCGCCGGATTGTTAGCCGATTTGAAACGCAGCGGTCTGCTCGATACCACGCTAGTGATTTGGGGCGGCGAATTCGGACGCACGCCGACGTCACAACGATCCGGCGACGTTTTTACCGGCCGCGATCACAACATGCAGGCCTTCACCAGCTGGATGGCGGGAGGTGGAATCAAGGGCGGAACCAGTTATGGAACGACCGACGATTTCGGTCACAAGGTGGTCGAAAATCCGGTGAGCGTTCACGATTTTCACGCCACGATTCTGAACCTGCTGGGGCTGGACCATCATCACCTGTTTTTCCGACGCAGCGGATTGGAAGAACGATTGACCGGCGTCCAGCCACCGCGTGTGGTCCACGAAATCTTAGCCTAAGTCGGCGAGCTCTCCGAGCTCGCTTCGCGGCAAGCAAGTTCGGAGAACCTACCGATTGACTGTTGGAAAGCTCGCTTGCGCAGACTACTCGTTGCGAGCTCGGAGAGCTCGCCGACAACCATTGTCCAAACCGACACCCATCGAAACCAATGATCCAACGACGCCAACTCCTTCACACCGCGATCTCTGCCGGAGCCGCGTCGCTTGCCGGCTGTCAGCATGCCTCGGCGGCCAGTCAACCGGTAAAACCATTACCGATTGTCGATACGAACATCCATCTTTTTCATTGGCCGTTCCGCCGACTGCCGCTGGACGAAACCGACAAGCTGGTCAAAAAATTGCGTTCGCTGGGTGTCGCCGAGGCATGGACGGGAAGTTACGAGGCTCTGTTGCATCGCGACATGGCAAGCGTCAATGACCGGTTGGCCAACGCCTGTGAAAGGCATGCTGAACTGATACCCGTCGGATCGATTCATTTGAATCTTCCCGGATGGGAAGACGATCTGCACCGATGTCTTCACCGACACAAAATGCCAGCCGTGCGTTTGTACCCCAACTATCACGGTTACACGCTGGCCGATCAACGATTTCAGCAGCTTCTGAAGTCTGCGACGAAAGCCGGATGCTTGATTCAGATTGCGGCGGCGATGGAAGACACTCGGACGCAACATCCGATGATGCGGGTGGCCGATGTCGACCTTCAACCTCTGATCACTTGGATGCCAGCCAACCCGACCGCCAAAATACAAATCCTCAATGCCCGCCCGCGAGGAACGTTGCTGCAACAGCTTTCTGCATTGCCCGGAGTTTATTTCGACACGGCCCGTGTTGATGGAACCGATTCCATTGCCAGACTGATCGATGCCGTGCCGCCCGCCCGGTTGATGTTGGGAAGCCACGCCCCGTTCTTGATCCCCGAAGCAGCTTTGATCCGCGTCGCCGAATCCAACCTCAACGAAGACAAGCTACGCTCTGTGCTTGCAGAGAACGCCCTGGCCATACGTTCTTCGGTCTAGCAGTTGCACGATAAAAAAATGGTTCCACAATCACACCGCTTCGGTTTGCCGCCATCGGAACGACTGAAAAGTTACCGGATCTGGGATTCCTATTTCACTCCAGCCCACAGTCATCCCGGCCGCGACGGATCGGCCCGGTTGATTGCCGATATCGAACGCTCGATGACGGCATTGGAGCTGGGCCATTTCGAAAAAGCTTGTTACTTTGCCCATGTCGGCATTGGCACCACAGCCGACCAGCAGCTCGAACGACTCCTTCGTTCCAACCCCAAGATTATCCTGAGTCCGCTGAAACGTTGGCCCGACCGGTTGCTGGGCATGATCCAGTTGAATGCCGGCGATGTCCCCCGCTCGCTCGATGCGATCGATCGCTGGGTGGGCGACGGACCGATGGTGGGTGTTTACTTTCCAGGCAGCGGGCCAGCAGCAGTCACCTGCACACATCGCAATTTCGATCCGTTGGTCCAGCGTGTCGAGCATTTTGGCGGCGTGATCATGCAACACACCTGGTTCAAAACGGATGGCAAACAGGGTCCCGGCGAATCAACTCCGTCGGAACTGGTCGAACTGGCCCGCCGGTTTCCCAAGCAAAAATTCATCTGTGCGCATGCCGGAGGCCAATGGGAACATGGAATCCGCGCGGTTCGTGCCCAACCCAATGTGACGATTGAGACGTCCGGGTTTGACGCCACCGCCGGCTTCATCGAGATGGCAGTCCGAGAATTGGGATCACGCCGAATCGTCTTCGGCAGCCATTTGCCATCGCGCTCGCTAGGAACGGAACTTGCGAAAGTCATCGCAGCAGATATCACCGAAAAGGACAAACGCCGGATTTTAGGAGAGAACTTTCGAGCGATGGTTGAATGAACCGTCAAAAACCGCGTCGCGCACATCAAGTCAGTTCAACAGTCGGCGACTTCTCCGAAGTCGCTACGCGCACACCAAGCCAGTTCGGAGAACTGGCCGACTGTCACTCAGACGTCCAGATCCTTCGCTTTGATCCCGCGCCGTAGTCGGCGGGGATATCCCACTGATAGCCCTCTTCCACGACGCTTTGATGCATCTTCTGCAAATCGGCGCGAAGTCGATCGAGTACTTCCGGCTTGGACGCCGCAACATCTCGTTGCTGGGCCAGGTCTTGGTGAAGGTCAAACAGTTGAAAGTCAACCGGCTGGCTGGCACGGATCTTTGGCATGTCTTCGCGGATCAATCCGTGAGTCTTTTCACGCTTCGAATCGTTGCTATCAGCAATCAAACTCCACCGCCCTTCTCGTAGCGCGATGGCGGGATTGAGCCGATAGAAAAACCAATACAGCGGGCGATGGCGACGAAAACGATCGGCGTCTCCGATCAAGATCTCGCGAAGACTCGTGCCGTCGATGGTACGGTCCTGCGGCGGATCGATTCCAGCGATGTCGCAAACGGTGGGCAGATAATCGACCCCGCTGATCGGGATCGCGGACTGGGAACCGGCTTGAATCCGTCCCGGCCAACGAAAAATTCCGGGAACACGGTGGCCCCCTTCCCAAACATGCGATTTCTGTCCGCGCAGTCCGACTCGCGAAAAACGGTTCAACGGACCGTTGTCGGAGGTCAAGAAAACGAGTGTCTCTTCGTCGACTCCCAGGTCGCTGAGTTTGTCCATCAATCGACCGACCGCGCGATCAACGTTTTCAATGTTCGCATGATAGGTCGCCTGTTTCTTGTTCAATTCCGGATACAACTTTTGATACTTTTCGACCAATTCCGGCGGCGATGCGATGGGCGTATGCGGTTCATGAAACCAAACGCAAGCGAAGAAACGGCTGTCGCCTCTTTTTGCGTTGATCTCGTCCAACCACCCAATCGTTTCGTCCACCACAATCTGGCACGAATACCCCTCCATCTTTCCCACCGGTTTGCCGTTGCGGACAAAGTTGGTGGGATTCAGATGACTGGGCGAAGCGTTGTTGTCGGTGCCCAGCGAGTGGACGAATCCCTGGTCCGCGGGCGAAGGTTGATCCGATTGCAGTCGCGAAAGATGCCATTTGCCGAAGTGACCAGTGTGGTACCCCGAATCTCGCAACAATTCCGCCACCGTGATCTCCTGGTCGCGCAAATGCATGACGTGTCCGGGCGGCAAGTAGCTGTAGATCCCAACGCGCGACGGTGTTCTGCCCGTCAGCAAACCGGCGCGTGAGGGTGAACAATTCGGCGCCGCCGAGTGGCAATCGGTAAACCGCATTCCCGACGCGGCAAGAGCATCGATATTCGGAGTTTGGATGTTGCTGCCGAAACAACCGACATCGGTCCATCCCGCGTCATCCAACAGGATCAGCAGGAAGTTTGGCTTGTCATCAGCCAGGGCGGCGCAAGTGAAAAAAATCGATGCGAAAACGAACGAAAAATACTTCATAGCACCCTACTTACTTTTTACGCTTGTTTCCTCGCGGCTGGGAAACCGGTTTGATCATCACGATCGGAACATCGTTTTTCAGGTTTGGCCCCGGCGTGGATCGTCCGTTGTCGATGATGCGCTGCAACATCCCTTTCATCTTTTCCACGCGATCGGGATGAACGTGTTGCAGGTTGTTGGTTTCACCCGGATCGGCCTCCAGGTCGAACAACTGCACAGGCGGCAGGTCCGACATATCGACTCGACCGGGACGCGGATTGCTCCAGCCGCCCGAACCGGGACATAGGCAGAGTTTCCAATGGCCGTCGCGGATGGCGAACTGTCCGCCGATCGACTGCGAGACGATGGAGCGGCGAATCGGGTCGGCCGCCTGTCCTAACAACACAGGCAAAAACGAAACGCTGTCCTCGGCCGCGTCCTCCGGAACGTCCGCTCCCACGATCTCCGCCGCCGTGGCTAGAAAATCAAGCTGTCCGACAAGCTGCTTTGTTCTGGTACCAGCCTTCACTTTCTGTGGCCAACGAGCGACAAACGGAACGCGATGACCGCCTTCGTAGATATCCGCCTTGTGGCCGCGATAGATGTAGTTCTGGTCGTGCCCCGCCTGTTCCAATTCCGGAATCTTCGCAGCCGGAGAACAGCCGTTGTCGGTCGTAAAAATGATCAGCGTGTTGTCGGCGACGCCGTTTTCGTCCAGTGCCCTCAGTACCTCGCCCACCGTCCAATCGACTTGCATGGTGAAGTCGGCGTACTTGTTGATCCCGCTTTTGCCCTGCCACCGGCCGGTCGGCACGATCGGGGTATGGGGTGCATTGAGCGGAAAGTAAACCAAAAACGGCTGGCCCGATGCTGAGCTTTCGCGGATGAACTTGACCGTTTCCGCGGTGATTTTCGGCAGCACATCGACCGCCTCGAAACTCGCCCCGGCCGGCCCTTTGCGGTGGAACGCTTTTTCGACGGTCGCCAGTTCGGTCGGGGTTCGGTTCCGCACGTAAACGTAGGGAGGCATGTCCAACGACGCGGAAATTCCAAAGAAGTAGTCGAAACCGACGTCGTTGGGCCCATTTTGGATCTCGCCGGCATAGTCCACGTCCCAGCCCTTTTTGAAACCGCCCGAGAAATCTCCTTGATCATTGGCGGTACCGCCGTCCTTCAGCGGCCAGTCCCATCCCAAGTGCCACTTGCCGATACAAGCGGTTCGGTAACCCTGCTCTTTCAGCAGCGACGCAACCGTCAAGCGTCCGGAGGAAATCAGCGGTTGGGAAAACCCGCCCAAGACACCTTTCTGCAAATGGGTGCGCCAGTGATAACGCCCCGTCAAAACGGAATATCGAGTCGGCGTGCAAACGGACGACGAGGAATGCCCGTCCTCGAAAATCATTCCCTCTTTGGCGATCCGATCGATGTTCGGCGTCGGGATCTTTGACTCCGGATTCAAAGCCGACACGTCTCCGAAACCTTGATCGTCAGCAAGGATGAAAACGAAGTTCGGTCGATCCGCCGCCTCCGCGCATCGCCGATCAGGATCAACCGCCTGTACCAAAAACGCGACGCAAACTGTTAGCAGAACGAACCTGGTCGAAAACGAAGGCATGCTGGAGACTCCTCTGCACACAACGCGACAAATGGACTGGCGGGATGATTATAGCCAGATGCCGACACGGTTGGTGCGAGATTCGCCGAGATGATGCCAATGCGGAGAGTTCAACATCAGTCGCTATCGCTCAGTTTGCAGTAGCAGGAACGATCGATCTTGACGTCGCTCCGCTGACAGGCGATTTCGAACTTGGCTCGCCACTTCTCCGATTCGTCGTGCCTGCCCCGCTTGGCCAGGCATTCCGAAAGACCGTGCAGTGCCCACGGGTTGTTGGGATGCCGGTCAAGATCGGTTCGGTAGACCGATTCCGCTTCGGCATAGCGGCGCTGTTCCAACAACAATGCTCCCAGCGCATGCCGCGCCGGCTGCATCCATCCCCACGGTTCGTCGTAATTGAGCGCATCGTCGCGACGAACCGCCTCGCGCAGATGCTCAAACGCTCGATCGAAACCTCCTTTGCGATAGTTGATCTCTCCGGCAATCATGGCCTCGGCAACCCCCAAAATATCGAGCGACCGATTTTGAAACAGAAAACTCGTTTCGGGCACTTTGGACATGGATTCCTTGAACCGCTGCTGTTCCGCTTCCGCCTGGGGAACGCGCCCGGTTGCCGCATAAGAAAGAGCCCGTGCGTAGTGCCAGACCGATCGCGACATCGGCAAAAAATCGGCCGGTTTCGGTTGCTTCAAAATTTCTTCCCAGCGTCCAAAACGAACCAGCACGTGCAAGTCAGTCGGCATGAAAGCGTCCAGAAAATCAGACTGCTCGCGAACCATCTGCTGGGGAACTTGTTGAGGAATCGCACGAGCCGCTTTCAGTGCCACTTCGCTTTGCCCGTCGAACATCGCCCCGTACACCAGAAAGTGGTAGTTGTGGATCCGGTACAAGGAATAGAAATTCAACGGTCCCTCGCGCCGTAGAAACTCTTCGTCCGCCGCAATCGCTTTCTGATTGGCCTCGATCGCACTGGCGTAGTCTCCGACCCAAATGTCGATATGCGACGGCATGTGAACGAGGTGGCCTTGTCCCGGCATCGCATCTCGCAACTGGTCGGCGGCTGCCAAAGCCTTTTCGGGTGTCGGCGAGGCCTCCATGGCGTGAATGTACAAATGGCACAACGACGGGTAGTCGGGCCAACGCTTCAATCCCGCCTCCAAAACCCGCACGATCTCGCCCGTCAGTTCCGCCGGTTTTCCATCGGGACTCCAGTGAATCCACGGCTGCAAGTTCATCAACGATTCGGCGTACAGCGTCACCACCAACGGATCGTCGCCATGTTGCCCGTACACCTTGCGAAGGAAATCGGCGTAACCACGATTCAACGGATCGCGATCCTCTGGAACCGGTGTCGCATAACGGGTCGCCAACGCATCGATCAATTTGCGTTCCAAATCGGTGCAGTCGCGGGCGTGCAATTTCGCCAGATGAATCGCGAAATCCGCTTTGGCGATCTGAGCCGGCTCGATCTCCATGTTGTTGATGTTCGGCCCCCAGGCGTAGGCGATTCCCCAGTACGCCATGGCCATGCCGGGATCGGCCGCGACCGCCAGTTCAAAACAGCGCACCGCCTCTTCGTGGTTGAATCCGAAACACATCGCCAATCCGCGATCGAACCACCGTTGAGCTTTCTTGGAATCGGTCGAGACCTCGTAATGAAAGCCGCCCAAATCATAGTAGGGAAGCTCGGAAGTGTTCCGAAGAGCCTCTTGCCCACCGGCATCGACAGCGAAGAAAAACACAAACGCCAAGGTGAATGCCAGAGATTTCCACACGATCCGGTCCCCCTTTCCCCGAATGACCCAGTTGCCGACTTGAGACAAGTCGGCCTACGCGAACCCACAACGGAACATCATACAACGCCAATCGGACGGTAGCGAAAGTCGCCAAGACGTCGCCAAGACTTTCGGTGGATCTCAACGCGGCCGAAACTCTTGGCGAGTTTCGCTACTCGAAAGCCCCAGCGGAAAACCAATACCGGTTCGCGTGTGCTGGTGATCAATTCTGCTTTCGCCCACGACCGTGGGCTAACGGAGACCTATCAGTCCAACTGTTCTTCGATCACCTCTTTGGAATCGCGAGTGCCCAGCGCTCCCCAAATCCCGTAAGGGCTCGTCGCGCCAACATCGTGCTGGTGGACGGCGTCGCGAAAATAGATCACCGGCGATCGCGGATCTCCCGTTTCGATGGAATCGGTGATGAAGATCACTGCCCCGTCGGCCATCAAGATATGGGCTCCTCCCTGGTGCCGGCTACTCGGCGGGACCACGCCATCTTGTCCGTGGCTTCCTCTCAAACAGATCTCGCTGTTGGGCGGCAGAATCGTGTTGACTTGTGAAAAGATCGGCCGGAAGTCTGCCCATCGAAAACCTCGCATCGTCAACGGGGATGTCAAATTCGGCAGGCTGCCACCATCTTTTCCGCTGGACCAAAAACGCGGCCGCTCCGGATCCATCTGACCTTGGTCGGCGCAAAACTTCGGATTGCCCAACACGTTGTCTCGGCCGTTGAACCGTGAACCACTGGTCGTGATGTGCCGGTCGCCAAGATCGGTCGCAATCTCGCCAGCGGCCATCGTGTTGGCCAGCCCGTCCAAGATGTCTCGGTACTGCATCATCCTACGGGGCACGAAGACGCCGCGGACGGAATGCTTGACTTGACGCGCCCGGAGGCTGTTGCTGCCGTGATATCGCCAACCGCTCCCTTTGAAATACGACCAACTCGCTCCGTCGGTGCGCCACATGCTGTCGCCAACGCAAGCTGCATAGTTCGTGCGGCCCAGCGCCGGCGCCCCACGGCCCGGATCACTGGGACATCGAAAAGCGGGAATCTCGGTGTTCCACGGTTGGTAGATAGCCGTGTACGGCGCCGGTCCAAACGCGGGCCAATAGTTTCCACGATCATCGATGTGATCGTTCGCGATTTCTACCCATAGCTCCTGCTGATCAAGAAACGGCAGTAACCCGACGAGGTAACTGAGTTGATGTCGAGTGAACGCCGGAGCATCGGGGTAAACGCCCGGCTGCATTGCCGCGGCACAGCAATCGTCATTCGACTCGTTGGTCGGACCGGTCCCGTGCATCGGCAACATTTCGAACGACGTATGATAGTGCTGCATCGCCAGCCCAATCTGCTTGAAGTTGTTGCTGCACGTCCTTCGCCGCGCCGATTCTCGCGCCGCCTGCATCGCCGGCAACAAGATGGTGATCAAGACTCCCAGGATGGAAATGGCAAACACCACCTCCAAAAGAGTGACCGCCGATCGTTGCCCCTTCGTTGGATGAATCATCATCGGGCTCCAAAATCAAAAAAGAATAGAGAAGAGATCGTTTCTCGGTCACAGCCTGGTTTTCGGGTAGCGAAACCCGGATCTTTGGCTGTGACAAACCGCTAGTTTTCCAGCTCTTCTTCGCGTTCCACTTCCGTGACAGCTCGGTTGTATTCATCCAACCGATCACCCTCAGGAAGTGTGTTCGCCAGGGGCCGATCGGACGGCCAACCGTCCCAAACAAACACCGTCGCTAGCGCCGCCAGCATGACGCAGCCAAGAAGACAAAGGACCCACTTACGCATAACCAGGCCACCTTAAATCGAGATAAGGAGAGAAAAGCAACCTTAATTTAGCGTTTTCTCAGCGACGAAATCATCCTTTCTGGGCATTTTTTGGGAAAATTTGGGTCACTAACGATTGGCGGGAACCTGGAACTTCTCGCGTTGAGCGTCCAGGTGACTTCGCAATTGCCGGCGAACTTCCGCGTAGGCTGGATCGTCGTAGAGGCTGCGCATTTCGTGCGGGTCTTTTTCCAGATCGAACAATTCCCACTGATCGAGTTCGTAAAAGCGAATCAGTTTGTATCGATCGGTGCGAACGCCCTCGTGTTTGGCCACACCGTGACCGCTGCTTTCGTAGTAGTGATAGTAGACCACGTCGCGCCACTGCTGGGACGATTCCCCCTTCAACAACGGCAGTAGTGAACGGCCTTGCATTTTCGCCGACACTGGCACGTCGGCAGCCTCCAACATGGTCGGAGCAAAATCGAGATTCAACACCATGTCGCGATTGACGCTGCCCGGTTTGACCACCCCCGGCCAACGGACGATCAACGGCGTGCGGAAGGATTCTTCGTACATCCAACGCTTGTCGAACCAACCATGTTCCCCCAGCCAAAAACCTTGGTCCGAGCTGTAGATCACCAGCGTGTTGTCGGCCAATCCGCTACTTTCCAGATAGTCAAACATTCGACCCAGGTTTTCATCGACCGCGGCAACACAGCGGAGGTAATTCTTGATGAACCGTTGGTAGTTCCAACGAGTCAATTCGTCACCCTGCAGGTTTCGTCTCAGCATCGCTTCGTTGCGCGGACGATAGTACGCGTCAAAGATTTTCAACTGTTCGGGCGTGTGTTTGGAAGAGTATTTGAACATCAACCGAAACGGATTCATGTCCGTGGCGATTCCCATTTTGTGCTGCTTTGCCGCATCGCAACGGCCGGCGTAGTCGTCAAACAACGTCGCCGGTTCCGGAATCGTTTCCGAATCGTACATCTGCAAATGCCGTAGCGCCGGTTCCCATCGCCCGTGCGGCGCTTTGTGCTGGCACATCAACATGAACGGCTTGTCTTTGTCACGTTGCTTTTCCAACCACTGCAAACTCAAATCGGTGATGATGTCGGTTGTGTAGCCGGTGTACTGAGTATTTTCGCCGTCGCGAATCATCGGCGGATTGTAGTAGGGCCCCTGCCCCTTGAGCACTTCGTAGTGATCGAACCCAGTGGGCAACGATTTCAAATGCCACTTGCCGATCAATGCGGTCTGATATCCATGGGCACGAAGCAGCTTGGGGTACGTTTCCTGGCTGCCGTCAAATGTCTGACCGTTGGTCCGCTGTCCGTTCAAATGGGAATAGCGTCCCGTCAGAACAACAGCACGGGACGGAGCACAAATCGAATTGGTCACGAACGCTCGGTCGAATCGCATTCCTTCGGTCGCCAGCCGATCCAAATGGGGTGTCTTGGCGACATCGGCAAGACGGCCTTCGTAAGCACCGATCGCTTGCACTGCGTGATCATCGGTAAAGAGGAACAAGATATTCGGACGTTCGGCCAATACCTGGGATGCGATCAGAACCATCAGCAGCGACAGAAGGCGGATCAAGACGATACCTCATGGTTGAAAAATGTGGGAAATAAGCTCGGTCTCTACGGGCACACAACCTACACGACCACCGCGGAAAAATCGAACGTCGGCTACACCCCAGGATCAACTTCAACGTCGGCAGCCAGCGACCGCGCGGTCCCGGCGGAAGGGTCGATTCATGGTGTGACATGAGTGTTGTCGACCGAAGCGATCTGTGCTGACGTCGTTTCGTGAAACTTCATCTTCGACGTTCCCTGCGAATGATTTGAAAGTAGGTGTATTCGGTTGGCCGAGCCGGCTGCAGGAAGCTCGCCATGTATCCCAGAACCAGCGCTGACCCAAAACCGATCGGCCAATACCACACCGAAAACCAGTTCTGGGTGTACATCAGGTAAAGAGTCATCGAGGTGGAAACCAGCACACTTAGCAACACTCCCAGCGAAGTCGCCCGGCGTGAAAAGAAGGCCAGAATGAAAATGGCCAGCAGCGGTCCGCCAAAAGCGGAGGTCAATTTTTTTCCCACGTCGAAAACATTACCCAACGGCCCGACAAAACAGGCCAGCGAAATCGCGATCGCGCCAATCACCAACACCATCACTCGGATCGACAGAACTTCACTTCGCTCGTCTCTCGGCCGCAGATCGGGAAACAACCGATCGCGAAAATCGACCACCAGCGCGGTCGTGATCGAGTGGATTCCCGAATCGATGCTCGACATGATCGCCGCCATCAACGCGGCAAGAAACAGACCGACCAGGCCCGGCGGAAAGTGAAAACGCACAAACTCAGGGGCCGCCCGATCGGCTACCTTCGGGTCGTCAGCCAGAATTTCCGTCAACGACGGGCCGCCAAGTTCCGCCGGATGCTGAGTGTAATAACCGTACAACCCCACGCCGATCATCAGCAATCCAGGAATCACAATCCACATCGCTGCCAGGTTGATCGCCGCGCCGATTTGCGATGTCCGCTCCGATCGCGCCGACAGATAACGCTGGACTGCGACCTGATCGACGCCAAACGCCGAAAGCGCTTCCAAGAAAATTCCAATCAAAATCACCCAACTGCCGTAGGGAAGTTCCATCGACGGAGTGAAGTCGACGACCAGGTTTTCTCGGCCGTCAAAGTAGCCACTAATGAGTTCCCCAGGAGTCGATTCGCTGCGGATCAGGATCAACCCCAAAGTGACCAAAATCGTGATCGCAAAGACAAAGAACTGTACGACGTCGGTCCACATCACCGCTCGTAGGCCACCCAACATCGTGTAGCCGATCGAAACCACTCCGAGTCCCAGAATCACCTTGACTGGGGATATACCGGTAACACTGGACAATACTACCGAAGCGGCATAGGTCGCCGATGCCATCCAACCGATCCGTAACAAAACAAACAGTCCGCTGGCCAGGACGCGAATCGATACGTGGAATCGCTTTTCTAAATATTCGTAGGCCGTTTCCAGATCAAGCCGCGCATAGACCGGTATGAACACGCAAATCACCACCGGCGTCATCGCTGCAAAGGCGATCAAAGAAAGGCTGATTCGCAGACTGTCGCCCAGTGCAGCGGACGGATAGAAAACAAAACTGTTCGACGAAAACAACGTCGCCATGACGCTCAGCCCAACCGCAAGCCATCCCATGGAACCGCCGGCCGCAAAGAACTCGCGGCGCGACTGGTGTTGGCCACAGACAATCCCCAACGCCAGAATGAAGGCCAGGTAAACGGCGACGGTGGCGATGTCGAAAGGATGCACGCGAGTTGATTTCACAGACGGAACAATCATGACCTGAGCTTTACCAGGCAGCATGATAACGTCCCGGCTACCGCCGCGGGTTACGGACCCACCGTGTCGGAAACGGTCGCCACGATGGCTCGCGTGATCGTGTCGATATCGGTTTCGCCAGAAATGTACGGCGGTGTGACGTAAATCAGATTCCGGAACGGCCGAATCCACACTCCCTGGCGAAGGAAGTGTGATTGCAGCTGAGTCACGTTCACTTCACCAGTCAGCTCCACCACACCGATCGCGCCCATCACGCGCACATCGGCGACGCCCGGCAACTGGCGACAGGGCTCCAGACCCGATCGAAGCCATGATTCGATCGCCAGGATTTTGTTTTGCCAGTCATACGATCGAAGAACCGCAATGCTTTCCGCCGCCACCGCGCAGGCCAACGGGTTTGCCATGTAGGTCGGACCATGCATGAAGGGACGGTTGTCGCTGCCAGAGATTCCTTCGGCAAGGGCGCGAGTGGTGATCGTCGCCGCCAGGCTGATCATCCCGCCGCTAAGCGCCTTGCCAACGCAAAGAATGTCGGGCGCAATTCCCGCGTGTTCGCAGGCGAACATGCGGCCCGTTCGCCCAAAACCGGTGGCGATTTCGTCGGCGATCAACAGAATTTGATTCCGGTCGCAAATCTCACGCACCCGTTGCAAGTACAGCGGATCATAGAACCGCAAACCGCCGGCGTTTTGCACGATTGGTTCGATCACAAACGCCGCAATCGAATCAGCCGACTCGGTCAACAGATGATCCAATCGTCCGATCGCTTGTTCCACCGATTGAGAATCACCTGTTCGAGGCGGAAGCCCACAAAAAATCGTTTGGAAGGGAGCAAAATTGAAGGCCCGGTGCATCCCATTGTCCGGGTCACACAGCGCGATCGCTCCCATCGTGTCGCCATGGTATCCGCCATTGACCGTCGCAATGACCTTCTTATCGTCGAACCCCTGCGATGTCCAATACTGAAGCGCCATCTTGAGCGCGACTTCGACGCTGACCGAACCCGAATCGCAGTAGAAAACCACCTCCAACGACGGGTCAACGATCTCCAGCAAACTCTCGCATAACCTGGCCGCCGGCTGGTGAGTCAATCCGCCGAACATCACGTGCGAAAACTTTTTCAGCTGCGCTTCGGCCGCTTGCTTCAGACGCGGATGGTTGTATCCATGGATGGCTGACCACCAAGACGACATCGCATCAACCACCACTCGGCCGCCCGCCAAGTGAAGATGAACACCGTCAGCAAACTCGACCAAATGAGCCTGGTTGGAAGTGCCAAGCGATGAGTAAGGATGAAGGAGGTGGCGTCGATCCACCTCTTCCACATTCGATTCACGTTTCATGCAAGCGGGAAAAATGGGGAAGCTGTCGGCGATTTTTCCAAAATCGCTACGAAGACAGGCGTAGCCAAAGTCGGCGATTTTTCCGAAATCGCTACGAAAACAGGCGTAGCCAAAGTCGGCGATTTTTCCGAAATCGCTACGAAAACAAACGTAGCCAAAGTCGGCGATTTTTCCGAAATCGCTACGAAAACAAACGTAGCCAGTTCGGAGAACTGGCCGACGATCTAGGCAAACAGTTGGCTCACCACCATGCCGTTTTCTGGTCCGGTCAGCCGATGGGTGCGGCCACCATGAAAGTAACTGAGCCGGTTTTGATCAAGCCCCATCAAATGCAACAACGTGGCGTGCAAATCTCGGAAATGAACTTTCCCCTCGACCGCGCGAGCGCCAGTGTCGTCCGTCTTGCCGTGAACATAACCACCTTTGACACCGCCACCGGCAAGCCAAAACGTAAAACCTTTGGCGTTGTGCCCCGTTTCATCCTTACCGTCTTCCGGAGTCAAACCGGGCCGTCCAAATTCTCCGCCCCAAACGACCAGTGTGTCATCCAACATGCCTCGCGCCGTGAGATCTTCTAGCAGGGCGGCGATCGGCGCATCGACCGTTTCGCAATTCGCCTGCAAGTCGCGACGATGGTTTTTGTGTTGATCCCAACTGCCGTGGTTGACTTCGATGAAGCGAACCCCTGCTTCGGCAAAGCGACGTGCCAACAAACACTGCCGGCCGAAATCGGTAGGACGGCAGGTACCGACCGATTGTTTCTTGCCCACCCGATAACGTTCCAGCGTCTTTTGCGACTCGCCGCTAAGGTCCAACAAATCGGGTACTGCCGATTGCATACGAAACGCCAGTTCCATCGATTCGATCGCCCCCTCCAAGTTCGGATCGTCTTCTCGCGACAGCTGGTGGCGGCGATTCAACCGCTGCACCAAATCGACCTGCCGCCGCCGGGCCGCCAGCGGCAAATGATCGCCCGAGACGTTGGCGATCGTGGCGGCCGACATGTCCTCGCCATTGGTTCCGATCGGCGTGCCGGCAAATCGTGTCGGCAGAAAGGCACTGGAATAGACCGATGGTTTGGTCGCGTTCAAACTGAGGAAGGCTGGCAGGTTTTCATTCTCCGTCCCCAATCCGTAATGGATCCAGGCGCCCAAACTGGGACGCTTACGAAGACGTTCACCGGTGTGCAACTGTAAAAATGATTGAGCGTGATTGCCGGTGTCGGCATGCATCCCGTTGATCACGCACAACCGGTCGACATGACGAGCCGTTTCGGGCATCAATTCGGAAACCCACAAACCGCTGTCACCGTGGCGGCCAAAGGAGAAGATCGAACCCGGGTGTTTCTTGTTACCGGTTTGCGGTTTGTAGTCAAACGTGTCCAGCTGCGCCGGCCCGCCGGCCATGCACAGAAAAATCACCCGCCGCGCACGCGGCCTCACCGCAACCGCTCCGCCAGCCTGCTGAGCAGCCAGAGCCTGAAACGCCAGATACCCAAAGCCACAAGAAGCGGTCTTCAACATTTGGCGTCGTGTCTGGCTCATCTCGGTCACTCGCGCGGCCACGTCTGAATGGAAAGACGCGATTTTACCACAGCTGTCCGCATCGTGCCCATCGCGACAATTCACTGTAGGCCGGCTTGTCCCCAAGTCGGCGATCCTGTACTTGCCGACTTGGGAACAAGTCGGCCTACAAATGAACTCTTTTCGCTTGGATTTCTACCGCAAATCGACCCGCCGGTTGCCATACAATTGGGTTCGCGAGCGAATCGTGGACGTCAGTGAATCCTGCGGCTGACCCAGTAACCCTTCCGGAGTTCGATGATGCAACGTTCACTTCTGCTGATCACCATGGTTAGCCTGTTTGGCTCCGCGGTCTTCGGTCAGAGCGATGCGAGCGACGCGGCGAGCGATCTGTCCGGACTTCCAGGCTACATCGACGAGCCCGCAGGATCGCTCCATTCGATGGACATGCCACTCAAGGAAGGCCCCGAATGTCAAAAATATCGGATCTCGGTACCGGAGAACCGAACGTCGAAATCGAGCCGAAACATTCGCTTGTATTTCTATCGCTTCCAGGCTCGAAAACCCTCTGGCCGCGCCCCAGTCTTCTTTCTACCGGTGGTCACGTCGAGCAATCCGAGATTTTCGTCGTCTCGTCGCAGGTAACGACCCACATCGATGCGTCTTGCGCCACTTCCTTTTCCGAAGGTTTGCGAATCACCAATCACGACTCCCCTCCGATAATCCTGAATGGCCATCGCCATGATTTCAGAACCACTTGCACTGCGCCGATTGACGAGTACGGCAAGTGGTCCGTCGTAGGCTAACCCGTCGTCATTGTCTTTTCTGGTTTCAACCTCCCCTCGCTTGTTCCGGGTCAGCGCCATCGGCCCATCGATAAAGAGCCCAGCGATACTGATGGCTTCCGTGATCGCTCCGCCGGTGTTGTTTCGCAGGTCAACGAGGACGGCGTCCACTCCCTGCTGCGTCAGTGTCTCCAATGCCTTCTGGGTGTCCCTGCCGCCGTCGACAGCCGCCCTAGGTCTGATGGAATCACCTCTCCCCCGACGGTATTCTGGTCGTCGTGGCCGACGTACACAATCTGGCGCGGCGTGCTTGGTCTGATAAGCTGTTGTCAACTCTCTCATTTACAAGCCCGTGTTAATGTTGGGCCAATGTCGTGGACTACGCAGGAAAAGGGTATGTCATGGTTCCAGCGAGTTGTGTTTCGAAGGCGCGACAATGCGTCGCAATCCTTTTGAGCATCGTCGCTACCTGCGCCAACGTGATGGCCCAGGAGACAAGCCAACCAGAGAGGGTGACTGGGCGCGACGCGTCGAGTCACGATCCCGAGGCCTACCTGTACCTCTATCGAATCGGCCTGGCGCAGCGGGAGTGGTCGGCCAACAACCTAGCGCGCGCGGAAGAAATCCTCCAGCTATGCTCGGAACAGCAGCGCCGTAACTGGGAGTGGCGGTATCTGCGTCGTCTGTGCCATAGCGAGTTGCTTCACTTTAAGGGCCACCCTGGTGGGAGTTGGGCCGTGGCGTTCAGCCGCGACGGTAAGCGGATCGCGTCGAGCGGGTTTCGGCATGTCAAAGTCTGGGACGCTAATTCCGGCAAAGTGTCGGTCTCGTTCGAAGATCATCAGGGATGGGTGAGCGCGGTTGTGTTCAGCCCAGACGGTGCGCGGATCGCATCGGCGGGATTCAAGGACGTCGTCGTGTGGGAGACGTCGACCGGCAAGGAGCTGCTTCGCATTCCAGCTCACGACCTGCTGATCAAAGGGCTGGATTTCAGCCCGGATGGAAGCAAGCTGGTTTCCTCGAGCGGCGGCGTTGGCAAGATCAAGGTCTGGAATGCGTTGACAGGCGAGCAACTGCTCAAGATTTCCGAACCGTACTGGGTCAACTGCGTGCGATTCAGTCCCGATGGCGGGTGGATTGCCTCGGCCAGCGGCAACCTGTCCGTTCTCGGCCCAGCAAGGCCCGGTTCGTTGAAGGTATGGGACGCCGAGACCGGCAAAATGGTGTTTGATTTTCCCGGCCATGAATTCTGGATCACCTCTGTCGCGTTCGACCCCAAGGGCCGTTATTTGGCCTCCGCCAGCGCGGACAAAACGGTCAAGTTGTGGGACCTTAAAGCCGGAACGGAACGATCTACCCTTCGGGGACACCGCCGGTGGGTTCGCGCGGTGCTATTTACACCGGACGGCTCCCGGATCGCATCGGCGGGCGACGATCAAGTCGTACATCTTTGGAGCGTGGAGAGTGGCCGGCGCTTGTCAACTCTGCGTGGGCCGGTAGGCCGCATCCAAGGCTTGGCGGTCAACCCGGAGGGCAGTCGGTTGGTGACCACAACACGGCGTGTGAAGAGAGAGGTCTCCCAATTCGCCGGCGCAGTGCAGGTCTGGCGTATCGCGGGTGACCAAACATCGACGGTCTTCACCGACCACGACAGCGGCGCAACCAGCGTTGCCTTGAGCCGCGACGGCATGTACGTGGCGTCCGCGAGCAGCAGCCTTACCAGCGGCAAACCTGGGAAAGTGGTCGTGAGGAACGTTGCCACTGGCAAGGTGATCCATGCGTTTCACGGTAAAGGACTCGGTTTTTCGAACGTTGCGTTTACATCCGACTCCCAGGTCGTGGTGGCGCTGGGCGGGGAAGGTATCCAGCAGTGGAGCGTGGCAACGGGACAGCCGCTGCGATCGATTCCAATACGCGTCCACCCCACAAACGGCCTGGCGGTGAGCCCGGATGGAAAGCTCCTTGCCGCCGGAGGGACGACTGTCTGGGACGCAAGTACCGGCAAGGTTCTTTTCAAGACCGCTGGGCACACTATCCCGAGCCATGTGACAGCGCTGACCTTCAGCCCCGATGGGAAGCGGCTTGCCAGCGCGAACTGGGGTGGCAATTTGAGCAAGACAGTTGATGGACAGAGAAAGACCATCAAAGCCGAGAGCGAGGTGAAGATTTGGGATGCACGCACAGGAGGAGAACTGCTCACGCTCCGAGGAGGCGGCCGCGGTGCGGCGTTTAGCCCCGATGGGCGACTGCTCGCTTCGGGCGATGATGAGGGCGTTATCACATTGTTCAATACCGAGAATGGGAGCATCGTGGCGACGATGCGTGGACACGCCAAGGCGGTGACGGGGGTCGCCTTCAACACCGACGGCAAACGCGTCGTTTCGTCGGGGCAGGACGAGACGCTGAGAGTCTGGGACGTCGAGACCGGTTTGGAGGCATTGGCCCTTCGTGGTCACGCGGGTAGCGTCGTGGATGTCGCAGTTGACCCCGTTCGCCACAGAATCGCCTCGGCAGGTGACGATGGGAAGGTTCGTTTGTGGAACGCCACCTCCGTGCGATGACGCGTGCGGCGGTTGCAATGAGCTGTTACTTGATGCGATCGCTGCCCATCAAGTCGCGGACCGACCTGACCGTTTCGAACCTCCAGTGCGAAAACCGAGTCCGAAGCGGATTTTGTTCAGAGCTACAACGCTTCGGTGACGTATGGCTTCGAGAGTAAATCCTGGACAATCACGCGGGTTGCGATGGTCACCAAGGGCGTTTGGATTTCCAGTACTCCCCGTCGGACGCTCCATCAGTATTGCAACGATACTCAGTCAACGGGCTGAAAACTCGATCAAATAACTCGAACTATGAAACTCCCCAAGCAAGAAGATGACGCTGACGCCGCGAAGTACATTGCAACCCTCAAGCGGTTTACATGGCCTTTGATTGGCTCATTCATAGCCGTGGCTTTTTCGGCCACACTGGATCATTTCCAGCTTGTGGGGCGACTCGCGCTCGCGATCTCAAACGTGGCGCTGATTTGCATTTCGGCCTTATTTACGAGTATTTCCGTGTTGTCATTGATTCGGCACCGCCGCGCCGTTTTTGCTGGCACTTTTGCTCTCGGTGCCTTGCTATGTGTGTCATCTTGTTTATGGCTTATCCCTATGTATCTACACGGGATTCTACGCCCATAGTCGCCTAACATGGTTTTTACGCAAAGGACTTCGGCACCCCTTCGTTCTTTGGCAACGGGTGTTGACGGTGTCTTTCGTGCCTGGCAGTAGGCGCCGGTGATCGACGAACAGGGACTGAGTCCTCGTGAGACGCGATGAACAATCAATCGCGCAACCGCGTTGCGACAGGAATGGTCGGCGCTAGCCTTTCACGGTGGGACATTATTGGCGAGCCGCCCTGGTCGTGTTCTTCAACTACGGGGTCGATGCCGGGACTGTGTTCGGGTCCGCAAGATTTCATGAGCCGATACTTTGGCGCCATGTGTCATGGCGTCCTGAGCCACCGAACGGTCATGGTAAGGAGTGTCGCTACGGTTGGCTGTACTACCGACGTGTGAAACCCAAAAAAGCAGTTTCACCGCCCGATGAACCGTGTCGTTCATGCGCACCTAAAGAGCATCCGTGCGGAGAATCCCCAGCCCGACGAGCCGGTCTTCGCGGGCGGCACGTCACGGCCCAACAAGCAATTTCAAGTTTTGTGCGACTTGGCACGCATCAAGCCAAAGCAAGATGTGGAATCAGGTGAAGAAAAGCTCTGAGTTTTAAAGGATCTCAGGAAAACTGCGGCGACGTACTACCACGAACACATGCCGGAATCGTCGGTTGAGATTCTCGGTCACTCTGTCGGCGGCGTGACGTATCGGCACTACGCCCATCGAGACCCACTCGCTTTCAAAGCAATCATGAGCCTGCCGCAGCCAACCGCATTCACAACAGCGGTTGGTTCTGTTCTTCTGAGCGCTCTATCTGACCAAGACCATTGAGGAAAGAAGCAACTGGGCCAAACCTGGACACCACCTTCCGTTGACGGGAAAGATGCCCTCACCGGAACAAGCCGCCAGACAATTCGTTGAAGGTATGGAAGGATGGGACGCCGAGAAAGCCGACCGGGGTCTTATCGCCCTGGCTCGGCGTGAGTCGCAGGCTCAGACATTCGCACGGCTCTGGCCTTATGCTGCCCGGAACATGGGTTGCATCGGTCACTATGCGATCGCGCTCGCGAACGGCGACCGAACGCTCCGCGTCATTGGATGGAAGTACCATGAACAATTTCTGCGGATGTTGGTTAAGTGGTTGTGTCTGAATGGTCCTCCCGCGTATGGGAATCTGATGGATGGCCCCGGACCGCAGTACAACGAAAGCCTTGCCCGATCAAAACAGGTCCAGACTCTAAAACCCGGTTGGCGATACCGTGCTGGCAATCGTGAAGCGACCGTTGAGCTACTCAATGTGATCCGCTCAGGCGAAAGCAAACCCGCCTGCGACCTGGCATTCACACAACTCAAATCGGGCAAAGTGCAGGCCGGCGCCATCTGGGACGCCGTCCACCTTGCATCCGCGGAATTCCTGATGAGACCGACCGAAGCCAGTCATCATGGGGGTCGGCCGGTGCATGCGAATACGTCGTCGAATGCAATGGACTACATCTTTAGGAGTTGCAACCGAGCCGACGTCGCGCTACTGACTTTGCTGGAGGCCGTTGACTGGGTCACGGTAACGATCGGGGCCTGGAAGGGCCATAAGTTACGCGACGGCAAACCCGTGCTGCGCGACTTGAAAGTTGCCGATCTGCAATCCGCTGACATCAACGCCACTGCGACCCTATCAACTGGTGATGCTGTCGAGGCCATCTTTGCAGGCCTGCCCGCTTATGAAGCACGCTATGCAGATGACAATGCCGGTGCTCCGCGCCGGGCACAGGACAAGGCCGTCGAACAGGCGTTCTCACTACTGCGAACTCAAGCCGGCCAAAGGGCTTTTGAACAAACCGCCCGGTCGTACGTTCTTTCTAAAGCCGGAAACAACGCTCACCACTACAAGTATTGGGTCGCGGCGCTCGAAAATGTCCGGCATGTGTCTCCGGAGTGGCGGCCAAATTACCTGGCCGCATCGGTCCATTACGGCTTCGGCCCGGCCACGCCAGACAACGATTTGACTCAACGCGCGACACACGGTTGACCGGAGCGACTCAGACTACTCGCGAATTCTATGAATCGTGCGGCCACGCTGCAGGAAAAAAGACGGAATATCTCGCAGTGCCCCCGACCTGAATTCCACGGCCACTAGGAAGACTGCTTTGAAACGCGGGGGCGATCAGCTGACATTCATCGTCGACTTTGCGTCACAAGACAAAAGTTGGTGCGAAGTTAGAAAAACTCTGTAAGCGAGAGCAAGCCCGGTCGGCAACAGATACGTGAACTGATCGATCGACTGATCCAGCCACGGACCGAAAACACTGGCTAGCCCGGCCGCAAGTGGGTGATGGTGAGCCACTCCGACCAGTGCCGGCTGACCCCGATACGCAGAATCTCGTAGTATTACTCGCATCGGTGTCTCCCCGCCGGAGACACCGATGCGCCCAGGCAGATTTTTTTCGAGCCGGCGGGTGGTCCAACCGACGCGCTGAAGCAAGCGGCTGCACGACTTACTTAACGGCATGTTCTATTCCCTTAGCTTCCGTCGGCCCGCGTTCTCGAATCCGTCGCGGACAACTTAATCTAACGCACCGGGCGCTGACCTGCTTTTCGAAGCTCGGTTCCGACTTGCCAGCTGCCGATGGCGGCGGATCAAGACAGTCTCGGGCCGAAGAACGAGGACGGTCGCGGAATCAGGTTGCTCTAGCCGCGCGGAAACAGGGTTTCGCCAATCCTGACCGAATCGTCAAGGGAGAGTTCTGAGACAATTGCGCGAGTGAGTTGAACTGGGATTCATTGGAGCCTGGAATGAAAGTCATTGGGTCATGGGATCGGTCGATGCACATTCCGGAACGCGATATAAACCGCATGAAAGTGAATCAACATGACACCAACCATCCATACCAGAACGAACGACTCAAAAGCCAGCGTCTCGCCAACCACGTAGTCCCGCGTGTTGACGAGCCCAATGATCGTCCGAATTAGGGAACTGGTCGCGGCCAGAAGGAAAAATGCCGCGCAAATGCTCAGCCCAACGCGACTTTGCTTCAATGACCACAGTCCCAAGCCAATCATGACCGACGGAACCAGCAGAATGCCAATCATTGCACCGAGCATGTTATCTAAAACATGCGGTGATCTTGTCAGCGAAATCGATTGGAAAGCCACAAAGACGAGAATCGTACCGATGTAGGCTATCGATACGAATACGCCCGTCAAAATCATCGAGGCCGGGGCGATGATCCTAACGTTGCCGCTGTACCACCGAAGAAATTGTCGAATTGCCCCAATCGGTCGAGCGCTGATGGGTTTGTCGTGCATGACGCGTTGCAGATCTTCACGAAGATCATTGCAAGTCAGATATCGATTTGATCGGTCCTTTTCCAAACACTTCAGGCAGACGGTCTCCAGGTCTTTGGAGATTGATTGATCCAGTGATCTGGGTGACGGTGGCAGTTCGTGAAGAATCTGATGAATCATCGTCGGAATTGTACCGCGAAACGGCAGTTCCCCAGTCAGTAGCTGAAACAAAATGACACCCAAGCTGTAGATGTCAGCGCGCCCGTCCACTTGTTTTGCTTTGCCTTCGGCTTGTTCCGGTGACATGTATGCCGGAGTGCCGATAATTTGTCCGTCGATTGTCATCGTTGCTTCAGCTGCAGCTAGATCCCGTTTCGCTAAACCGAAGTCAGCAACATGCGGTGCTTGTTCACTATCGAGCAAGATATTCTGTGGTTTGAGATCGCGGTGGATGATGCCGCGACTGTGCGCGTGCTGCACGGCATCGCACAAACATATCATCATCGGGAGTGAATCTGGTACGTCGAGTCCTGTTGATTGCAGGCGATCCGCAAGTGTGACGCCGTCAATGAAGTCGGTCACGATGTAGGGTTGTCCTGTTGGATCAATTCCCGCCTCGTGGACGCCAACAATGTTGGGGTGTTTCAATTGGGCGGCTGACCGTGCCTCGCGCAAGAATATTTCAGCCTCATCGCCTCTCAACTGCCCGCGGCGTGGAATCTTGATCGCGACGGTTCGGTCCAATTCAGTGTCGCACGCCTTCCAAACTTCACCAAAGCCGCCAATTCCAAGCCTCTCAACCAGGTCAAAATGGCCGAGTGAGTTCTGAATGTTTGCCCTCTTGGTTGCCGAGTTTCCCTCAATAAGACTGAATGCGCTTCCACACGACTGACAAACCAAATCTGATAGAGATTCTTCCCGGTGTGTTTCGACCAGGTCTTGGCAATGAGGACAGCGGACGCGCAATGTGCTGCTGCGGGGATTTCCGTCGACACTGTCAATCTCTTGATCAATGTGCATTTCATCGACCAGCCACCGACTCTGTTCGAAGGCAGCGCGAACCGTACCAGCGTGATTGGGAAACCGCTTGAGATACTCGTCAAGTCGTGGTGGTTCGCCGCTGGTAATTCTTAGCTCGAACTCAACCAACAGCAGTTCTCCTAATGCCTCTTGCAGTCGATCGGGCGTGGAAACGGCAGAAAGGACCTCCTCGATTTGCGCTCCGCCGGGCGCCGACCAATGAAGCTCGAAATCGTCACACAGTCGATCCAGCCACAGTCGCTTTTCGTCGACTCTCGCCTCATGGTGCTCTTGATCGGTGTCGGCCATGGTCTGGCTTTTTTCGATACGGAATTGATCCACGCGCGGGTCGTGGTTTGAAGTGAGTCGCTGTCGATGAAAGATTGATTCTCAGCTAGTCTAGTCTACTGAAAACACGTCCGTGGCCTGCTCTAGAGCGGGAAATCGTCAAGCGTCACTTCAGACCGACGACACAATCCGTTGAAAAACTAAATTGAGTGTGTGATCTGAATTTCCCCTAACACAAACACATTTTTCGTCTACTGTCGCCCTGGGCTCTCCTTGCATCCGTCGGTTAGTTGTGCAGAATTAAATCTGGGCTGCGCTGATGTGAGCTACATGGGTGTGATCTGCGTAATGCGCCTGATCTGACGGAGTGATTGGTCTACACAAAAAGAGGCTTCCTCAAGGAAACTGTTTGTTCTCAGGCAGACAGCTCAAAAGGAAACCTCATGGATGCTCAAGTTAAGGCAGGAAGCCTTGTTCGCACAATCGCAGAGAAAGAAATTTCAAATTCGGTAACCGAGTTCGCTGCCGAATTGACCTCCAAGGTCGTTGAATTGGTCCGCGATTTTGTGTCCGGCGCCGTCTCGGCGGCCAGAATGTTTACGTTGGAGAATCGGCTGGCCAACTGCGTGCGGGAATTTGCTCGAAAAGTCATCGGGTGGCTTGTTGCGAGCCTTGAACCGGAAATCGAGCGGATGCCGGGTACAGTGAAGCACAACGGCAAGAATTTCCGACGATTGGCTGCCAAGAGCCTGCGGAGCAACATTGTGACGTCGTTCGGCGAAATCTCGTTTCAACGTGCTCGTTACCGCAAAGGGCGTGACGGCAAATTGCTCTTTCCTTTGGAGCAACTGCTGGGAATTGAACACGGATTTACGCCCGCGGTGGCGAACCTCATCGGTAGGCAATTTGCTACCGCTGGCAGCACACAAGGCCGTACGCGAGAGATGATTCGGGATCGGTTTGGAGTTTCGATCGGCAATGAGAAGTTGCGCAAGCTGACGCAGACGCTTACTTGCTCGCTGGAACCGCTGCGCGAGGAAGCTCAGGTAACCAAGTTGACCGAACTGATCGAACAAGCACGCTCTGGTGGCGGCACTGCCGTCCTTTCGGTCAGTCGCGATGGTGTTGCCCTCGGCCTGGCTCCGTGGAGTTTCTTTGAAATGGCCGGTGTTGCTTGCATCAGTGTCTTGAGCGATGGCAAAAAGCTAGGCACGGTGTATCTGGGACGAACACCGGAAGCGAATCAGGAGACACTTTCAAGCGATTTGACTTCACTTCTGACGGCGGTGGTAAAAGCGTGTGGCGACGATCTTCCCGAAATCGTTTACGTGACCGACGCCGGCAAAATCGAGACCGCATACTGGAAGAATGTGCTTCGGAAATTTTTCGTTGATGGTAGTCGAATCAAAATCACGCGTGTCGTTGATTACTACCATGCCAGCGAGCGTCTGACGATCATCGCTGATGCCCTGAAGCTCGAGAAAGAATCCCGAGCAGACTGGCTTTCGCGAACGCGAGCGTTGCTGCTTGAACCAGGCGGGCATGGTCGTGTGTTGCGTTCGATCGCGAAGATGAAATCGGAACACGGTTACAAATCGTCACACGCCAGTGATGCAGAGAAAGCCGAGAAGTACCTTCGCCGGTACAAGCGATTCATGGATTACGCAGATGCCCGTACCCACAATTACCCGATCGGTAGCGGGGTAGTCGAATCGGCATGCAAGCAGATTGTCAGTGAACGGATGAAGCTTTCGGGAATGCGATGGCATCGCGAAGGAGGCCAGCAAGTCATGACACTTCGTTGTATTCTGTTGAGCAAGATTTGGAGCAAAGTGTATGAGAAATGGCTTCAGTCAAAACCGACTGTCGCTGACCTGATGCCCCGCGGAGACCGCTAAAATCACTGTGTTCACCGCGCATCAAGCGGACCGCACCCAGCTACATTATTGACGCGGCGCAAGCACTCGCGCAACTGCGTTTCAATTCGTTCTACTCGTATCGAAAGATGAGTCAACATGATTCGGTAACGCAATGGGTTCAATTGTTGCGCGATTGTGATCCGGATTCGGCGGCGCGGCTTTGGGTGCGTTACGTTCAGCGTGTGTGGGCGCTGTAACCAGCGTCCATCGGCCTTCCCCCCTCGATAGATCTCGCATCCGGCCATCCTCGAGTGCCTGAGAGAGTAGGTGCTGGACAACAAATTCCTTGCGCAACGACACCTCCGCAAGTTACGCCCACGCACTAACCATCTCGGCGAAAGCGAGAAAGCTGTCGAATTGCTCAAACGACTTCGCAAGGCCGCTGCGACACTGCCGTGGTCCGACGAGCGAATCACAGTTACCCTTCGGGAACAGTCGATATTGACGGTGACCCATTTCAATTTGTCAAAACGGACACAGCCACCGAGGTCACCGACATCCCGGACGTCTCGATTGAGAACGGTAAGACAGTCGTTCGCTTTACATTCCAACCGGGGCCATCGGTCAACTCAGCCGGCTCGCTGGCTGACGGGACCACGACGGCAACAACATTGTTGATCTGTTTGATTTCGCTACCTTCCGAGGCACGTATTCAAAATCGTCAACCGATCCGGGTTACCTCGCATCATTCGATTTCAACGGCAACAACAACTTTTCGACTTCGCGGCATTCCGAAATAACTACGGTGACTAGTCCGGGCCGTCGTCGCAATGGCCACGAGGCGATTGCGAATGAACTGACTGAGCATGCTTCAAGAGGAGTCATCGATCTTTTACGTTCCCCACGCGACGGTCTCGACCACCGGCATGAGATGTAGGCTCCCTTGCATCGAGTGCCGACATCCGCCGCTTGATCGTCTGGCGACCGCACGACGCGCGGACGTTCCGCTGTGGAACTTGCATTGACCGATGGAACTTCGCGTATCGGATGCGAGCTGGAGAGAATCGGGTAATTCTTGTGGACCGCTTCGTGATCGACAGTCTGTGCGATGAATTTGAACGCCGAGAATTGGCGGAAAGACTTATGAAAGGTTGCCGGGGCGTTCCACCGAGTAAGTCGAACCGTCGCGGTCCGCGGTAAGTCTCGTAATCTCCGCCAAAATACGATAATTCGCCAACCGAATGCGTTGCGTCGAAGGTCTCCCGAAAATTCTTTTCTCTTTTCTGGTTTTGCCTGTCGGTCTGATGGCCAATTCGGTGAATTCCCCACGGCTCAGCCGGTCGCGAGATGCCGGGAGCAACTCACCGATAGCGCTCGTCAGCGAGCTTGAAGGATCCGTCTGCCGTTGCGTGTCTATCTGCAGTGGAGAAACAGAAGACTCGCGACGAGACCAGGGTGCAACGCGTTTTCGTGATTGTGGATCACCCTATTCACAGTACTAGGCAAACAAAGGACTCAGAGATGAGATCGGCGATAGGTAAACGCAAGAATCGATTGGCTCGACTAGCGAAACGGCGGCAATCCCGACTGGAGGTTTTGGAACGCCGGCAGTTAATGGCAGCCGAAGTGCTTACCGAGATCGCTTCTATCGAAGTGACCAACACGGAGGATAGTGGAATCGGGTCCCTTCGTTGGGCGATTGAACAGGCGAATCTCGATCCAGCCCCCAACCGGATCGAGTTCCGTTTGGATGCAGATGAGAACAACCAGTTCGAGGACGTCGACGCGCATCTTCCTGGTGGCGACCCAGCCGCAGATGCATTTCGCATTCGCCCCCTGTCGCCGCTACCAGCGCTTCAGGATGATGGAACTCATATCGACGGTTTCTCACAGATTGAGTACGGCGGCGACCATAATCTTTTTGGTCCTGAGATCATCATCGACGGGAGCTCGGCGGGCCCGGCGACCGGTTTCCAATTGCGGGGAGATTCGGGCAGGATCAGCGGGATCAACATTCAAGGATTCCAGCGGAACGGAATCGACGTGGTGTTTGGTTCGGACAACTGGATCTCGGGAAACTACATCGGAACGGATGCTACCGGGACGCAATCCCGCCCCAACGGCACGGCAACCAATGGTTCCTACGGTGGGATCACGATTTCCGCTGGTGCCCAACGCAATCTGGTTGGCAGTGACGACGATGGAATCGATGATGAGCAAGAGTCAAATCTGATTTCCGGCAACTCTCGCCATGGCGTTCGCATTCAAGCGGGCGGCTCGTCTCATCTGACTCGATACAACTTGATTCAAGGAAATGTGATCGGCGACTTGCCAATTCGCGGCCAGGAAGTTGCAATCGGCAATGGCGGATGGGGCGTGATGTTCCTCGGTGCTGGCGACGGACGAATGATCGGCAACCGTGTGAGCGACAACGTGATCCTTGGCAACGCGTCCGGCGCGATTCAAGGATCGACGGGAGATGATCAAAGCGATACCACCAATAACTTCCATGGTCAGGATCAACCGGTTCTTGCCTCAGCCGAAGCAGCGGGAGAATCGTATCTCACCGGCGCGCGGCTGCTCGCGAACTTCGACTGGAGCATGGAAGAGCGCACTGGGCCGGACTTCGAGTACGACCCTTTGAACTCCACCTCGCCCGGTGACATCCCTAATACGCTTGAGTACATCCACCCGGCCGACGGCTACGCAGTCACGCTGGATGCCTCTGGTTCGTTTGCGGCCCTGAATAGCAGCATCGATCAGTATCGTTGGAACATTGTGGGTCTTCAGACCGAAGCGGGCGAGCCGATGGATCATGAATCCCAAGTCTACGGCCGAACGCCGACGGTACATCTTCACGAAGGGCGTTACTCGGTCACTCTAACCATCACCGATTCACGGGGAGAAACGTCCACGGCAACGGGGCAGATCAACGTGAACAACATCCTGGTAATTTCCATAGGTGATTCAGCTGCATCTGGGGAAGGTAACCCGCATGTGCAAAGCAGAGACGAACCTGCGACTTTCGGAGTTACGCGCACTGACGCGATCTGGGCTGACGGAGGCGACGAGCTGCAGACCTTGAGGAATCAAGCAGCCCATCGTTCTATCGATTCCGCGCCTGCACAGGCGGCTTGGGAGCTGGAAAAATCAAGCCCCTACACCTCGGTCACGTTCGTCTCGTTGGCTGCGACCGGCGCTGAAGTCCACGACCTTTATCATACCCATTCCACCAATGCGGCTCCCGATGTCCAACTGCCTGGCCAGATTCACGAGGCATCCCGACTGCTGAAACGTCCCTCTGGAGGATACCGAGAACCTGAAGCCATGTTTATTTCGGCTGGCGTTAACAATGTCGCGTTCGCAGAAGTGACCATGGAGCTATTGACGATTGATCAGCCCGATCGCGATTACCAGAACACGCTCGATCAGAGGGAGGACAAGATCTCTCATCAGCTTGACAAGATCGAATCGGAATATCGGGCGTTGAGAACGACGATGTTGTTAATGGATCTCAACTTCGGCTTTGAAGTGGACCGTAACAACATCTTCATCACGGGTTACCCGGATCCGACGACCGACGGTTCTGCGGACCAGACCTCGGACGAAATCATGGCGGACGTTACCGATCCAATTTACGGAACGGAAATTCTTGCCGAGCTGGATGGGATCAATGAAATCGATCGCGAGGAGATCATGTGGGTCCGCGAGCAGCTCATCGAGGCGCTGAATGCCCGCCTGAATTCGGTTGCGGAGGCACTTGGGTGGAGCTACGTCGATCTTCACGATTCCCTGCTCGGCCACGGTTATGCGGCGGACGATAACTGGATCGTGACGTGGAAGGAATCAGTAAAAAGGCAGAAACGCGACAATGCGACCGACTCCAAGATCACGATGGGTGTCCTGCATCCTAACGAAAAGGGTCACGCAGCGATGGCCGAACGGATGTCGCAGCAAGCTTTTGGGCACAACTATGGAGAAGTTGTCGACTGGGGCCCTCGAATCCTTAGCCATCCCGTGACCATTGAGATCAACGAAGCTCCGTCCAACGGTGCACCCTGGCAGACGCAGGTCGTTCCCATCGTATTCTCGGAACCGATCGCTCCAGGCTCTTTGAGCTTGACTGATATTTCGATATTTGGACCCGATGGCAGCCCAGTGGAGCTGGTAGGACTGGTCGCCGCTCGAGAATGGTCGGACTCGATTGCTCCCGTGACTGATCGGCCCGCCTCCAAGTATTGGGTTACCTTTCGACCCTCGTCATTGGGCTTGCATGTCATGAGCGTTCGCTCCTCGCAGATTGTTGATCTGCAGGGAAACCCCATGGATCAAGATCATGACGGGATCAATGGCTACACGCAGGACGGTCAGCTGCGAGATCGCTACGAATACCCAATTCTGGTCAGCGGAACGATCGAGCCGGTCGCTCCGTTATGTGATCCGGACGCCCCCATCACTTGCACCCAACAATACGTGTCTGTCGACGAGCCTGTGCCATTCAGCGTCGCCACGCTCAATGCGCAAATGAGACCCACCGATATTGACGAGGTTACTCCCGGATTTCTGCTGGGAATGATCAACCAGTTTACGCTCTTTACAGGAGAGTCGCTGCTCGATTGGTATTACGACACAGAGGTTTCTGAAACTCACGAGGATAGTACGGAGCGTCTGAGAAAGATACTTCAGGCGTTCATCAATCAATCCTCTTACGATATTATCGCACTCCAGGAGGTCTTCGATCAAGATCAAGTAACCCAGTTTGAGTCGGGAGCCGAGCAACTGGGATACCACTACCTCTCCGGGCCGGATCGAGCCTGCCATGACCTTTTTTTTGCCGACGTATGTTTTGGAACTAACTCCGGACTGTCGTTGCTAATCGACGAGGGATTGTCCAACCATCAGGCTCCGTTTGAATTTGAATTTGAATTCTTCACTCACTCTCTGCAAGAACGTATTCGCTACCAACTCGAGTACGACAAAGCACGGCAAGAGTATCTAGAGCAGTTCCAACATCGAGCTAAACCTTTTGCATTGAAGGGCAATGGGGTCGAGGAGCAAGCATCTCAGAAAGGTTTCACCTTTGACAAGGTACAGATTGGCGACATGCGCGACCACCTTGTTTACGTTGTCAACACACATCTCGCTGCCGGCGGCAAAAACAAACCGATACGCAAACAACAGATTGCCCAGATCGCCCGATATGTCGACGAGCATGCCGATCCGAGATATCCCGTCGTGTTTCTGGGAGACTTCAATACCGGCGACCCTCACTTTCTGGACACCGACCACGAAGACCATGACAACGTTGTCAAACGATACGATCACATGCTCGATACGTTAAAAGCCGTGGATCCGGTCCACGAGCTGGCGAAGGAATACGACGCTGCTTTCGAAACTTCGGATCTGAATCGCAATCCGTACAAGCTGTTCGAGAACAAAAGATCCCCGGAATTCTACAATTCCGGCCATGACGCGACACGCGTGGATCACATCTTGATTCGTCAAGGTTCTCTGTATGGTGTCGAGGTCGAGAATCTGCGACTGGAGGACGGGACCGGTCGAGGAGACTTGTTCGAGACTGAGCTATACAATCAGTGGAAAGAACAGTATCCGGAATTCTTCACCGAAGGCCGACTGGTACCATTCATTTCCGATCACTTTGGCCTGGGAGCGGACCTCGTGTTTGTCGACAGCCCGGGTGGCCCGAAGGTTGTCAACACCTCTGGCGTCTACGCAATTGCGGAAAGGTATCTGAGCGACACGTCCAACACCCGCACGATCGAACTGGAGTTTGATCGTGAGGTGAATGTGTCTTCGGTCGAAAATGCAGTCCTACTGCGAACGGATGCTGGCGTTTTGCTGCCCAACTTCCAGGTTAAACCGGTCTGGGACAATCTTGTCAGCGCGTTTGCCTATGACTCGGGCGACATTTCTGACGTCTTCACCGAAGCCCGATCCATTGCGGGCGCGTCGAGCGACCTTCGCTCGCTTCCCGCGCCGGACCAGGTTTTCCACGATCCCTCTTTATCCAGCGGAGAGTCCCGTGAAAGTGGATCGACATCGCTTGAGGATGTTCGCCCTACGGATATCACCAACGCGTTTCGCGCCCGGTCGGGCAGGTATGCCACTCGATTTGAAATCACGTTCGAGCTCAACGGAGCTGACAACTACGTGCTTTCGGTAGCTTCTTCGGTTAGCGATCGTTATGGCCGTCGGATGGATCAAGATGAGGATGGTCAGACCGGCACGAGCGAAGATGCTTACCAGTTCGAGATCCACACCCGGGCCCCGGCCGTCGATATCACGTCAATGGCTACTGGGGATCTCAACGGCGATGGAATCGATGAACTCTATACCGTGTTCTCGAACTACGATGGATCATGGATCTATCGCTCTCACGGTGGCTTGCCCTCCAAAGAGGTGTTGTCTTCGGCTAACCAAATGGTCGTCACAGCCATTGCTGCGGGCGACGTGGACGGTGGCTCCGACGAACTGTTCGTGGGACTCAAGCAACGTGGCGGGGATGCAACGATCCTGCGATTCGATTCCTTCGCCGATCAGGGTGAGGAGGTCTACAGCTCGCGCAGCACGCTCGGAAATCTCAGTCTCTTCAGGGGAAAACCCAGCGTGCAGGCGTTGGCGGTGGGAAACGTTGACGGTAGCGGTCACGCAGAACTGTTCACAGCGTTGGAATTCGACAACGGCGATGCAAGAATCTATCGCAGTCTGAGTGGAACCGACCTCGGCTCGGAAATCTACGATTCGCCCGATTCCCGGCTGACACGTAGCGTGTGGACCGTGCAGGCCCTGGCGACCGGGGACGTCGATGGCAATGGCGTGGACGAGCTGTACTCGGCATTCGAGAAAACTGACGGCGACGCCCTCATCTATCGAAGCACGACCGGTGATGGAATCGGACCTCCGATCTACAAGTCCAAGGTCCCCGGAACCTGGACGGTCAATGCCTTGACGACCGGTGACATGGACGGCGACGGGCGCGACGAATTGTTGTCCGGCTTTGAGAATAGCTCCTTGTCTTCCTACCTGTATCGTAGCGCCTCGGGTCTGGGAATCGGCGGCCTCACCTACCAGAACGAGGATACGTTCAACACGATCGTTGATTCAATGGCTGCCGGTGACCTGGACGGTGACGGCGTGGATCGCCTCTACGCATATTTCACTGACTGGGAGGAACGTTACCGCGGGACGCTTTACGAGAGCCCCATGACAGACACCCATTGGCTCGATCTAGATCCGATCAGTGCGGACAGCTACCTGCTGTACGTGAAAGACGACGAGGGGACGACAACCGAGCAGAGTGAGGCAAACACCGACTTCGGTGATGCACCCGATCCCTACTCAACACGATTTGGTGACAATGGCGCGTTTCACATCGCGTCCGGACCAAGGCTAGGCCGCCATCGTGATACTGAGACCAACGGCCAGCCCAGCGCGAACGCCAGCAGTGCCGCCAGCGATGACGATGGTGTTCAGTTCGGGTTAATGCAAGTCGATGCCGCGATGGCGGCCCTCAACGTCACGCTCGAACACGCCAATTCAGCGAAGGTCGACGCTTGGATTGACTTCGATCGCGACGGTGTTTGGAACGCGAACGAGAAAGTTCTGGCCAGCGTCGACGTCGTCAGCGGCCTCCAGACGTTGAACTTCAATCTTCCAGTGCGTGTGACGGCGGGCGACACATTTGCCCGAGTGCGAGTGAGTTCAGCGGGAGGCCTGGAACCGACCGGGCCGGCAGCCGATGGAGAAGTCGAAGATTACTTGGTAACGATTCAATCCTCGTCACCCAAGGTCGAAGACGTCCAAGTCAATGGCGGAGACCGGCAACGCTCCAGTGTCACTAAGTTGAGGGTTACCTTTGATCGGGAGGTCACCGCGCCGGCGTCAGCGTTCTCAATCAAGGATCGAGATTCGATGGCGGTCGTCGATAGCCTGGTCGTCAACTCATCCGTGGTTGATGGCAAAACGGTGAGCACTCTGACGTTCGATCCCGGTAACCTGGTCGTTGGTGAGAACGTCCGTTCCCTGATCGATGGCAAATACCAACTTGAAATTGAGGCGTTACAGATCGCAGCGGTTGGTGGAGGCCCGAGAATGGACCGCGACGTCAATTTTGGTGACGACGAAGCCGATGCATTCTTTCGCAAGTATGGCGATCACAACGGCAACGGCATCGTCGATCTGCTTGACTACGCCAATTTCCGTCAAACGTTTGGCAAATCGAAAGCTGACCCCGGATACCTGGAAGACTTGGACGCGCAAGGCGACGGAGTGATCGGGCTATTGGACTTTGCCGAGTTTCGCCGCAACTTCGGGAGGTAGTATTAACGCCGATAACGTAGCAACGAGTGGGCTAAGAATGGCGTCTTGAAGACTCACAAATCTGCCGCGGTGATCGTCTACATCTGCTACGATCGTTTTAGGTACAAGTACCTTCCCATCGCGCTGAGGGTATTGGCAGCATTGTCGATGTCAGTAGCCGATCGCTTGTTTAGACGTCCGGATTACTTGGCTCGTTGTATCGTTTCCTGAGAGGGCAGAACACCGGGGAGAGTAGGATCCACGTCGTTTGCCATTGATCAGACGTTCGACGAGGTCGACGAGTGAAACGTATGGTCGACAGGACGGTTCGGCTGTGGAATCAGCATTGACGCTCGGTTCTAATTGTTGACCCTGTGTGCCCTCTTCGCGTCGGACGATACAAAGCCGGAAAAACCGAGACGTTCTCGTGGACCCGTTCGAGATCGACAAGCTGTGCGACGAATTTGAACGCCGACTGCGCGAAGGTGCGGCGGTCTCTGCGGAAGATTTTGCCAGCGAGGTTGGCGAGGCGCAACGCGATGAGTTGATTGTCGAACTGCGTCGGGTCGAAGCCGAACTGCAAAACCCCGATTCTACGATTCAAGCAGGGGGACATTCGGTCAACGCGCCAGTCACGGCCGGGAAAACGGTCCGCTACTTCGGCGACTATGAACTCCTTGACGAAATCGCGAAGGGAGGCATGGGGGTTGTCTACAGAGCGTGTCAGTCGAGCTTGAATCGTATTGTCGCCCTCAAGATGATTCGTTCAGGTCGCTTCGCCGACGAGAGCGACGTTTCGCGTTTCTATCAGGAGGCGGAGGCGGCAGCGAAGCTCGATCACCCAGGGATCGTTCCTATCTTCGAGATTGGGAGGCACGAGGGACAACACTACTTCTCGATGGGGTTCATTGATGGAGCGAGTCTGTCGGAACAAGCAAAGTCGGCCCCAATCGATCAAACGGAAGCAGCTGCCCTGGTCAGTTCGATCTGTGATGCGATCGACTATGCGCATCAACGCGGCGTGATTCACCGCGACTTGAAACCGGCGAACATTCTGATTGATTCGGGTGGTCAACCAAAGGTCACCGATTTCGGATTGGCAAAACAGTCCGAGTCCGAGATCGGGTTGACCGGTACTGGCATGATACTCGGCACTCCGGCCTACATGTCTCCCGAGCAGGCGGCCGGTCAGGCGCATAACGTTGATGCCCGTACCGATGTCTATAGTCTCGGCGTGATTTTGTTTCAGTTGCTCACCGGCGAGTTACCGTTCCGTGGGACCGTTCAGATGCTCGTTCCCCAGATTCTTGGTGATGAGCCGCCGCCGGCGCGAAAGCTCAACGGATCGATCTCGCGTGACATGGAAACGATCTGCGCCAAGTGTCTCGAGAAAGACCCGGCCGCTAGATACTCAACGGCTGCGGAGCTGGCAGAAGACCTGCGGCGTTATGGTTCCGACCTTCCGATCATGGCACGACCGGTCGGTCGCTCGGAAAAACTGTGGCGATGGTGCCGGCGCAATCCCGCGGTTGCCTCCTTGATCGCCGCCGTCATACTTACGCTCGTCACCGGAGTGGTTGTTTCGTCCCTGTTTGCGTACCAGTCAGAGCTTCGTGCCGCGAGGGCTTCGCGGGCTGAATCCGCCGCCAAGGCAAGTGAGCAAGTCGCGATCTCCAAGGAGCAACTCAGCCAGCGGCATCTCTACAACGCCCACATGAACTTGCTACGACGAGCGTGGGATTCCAATGATATGCGGCTCGTGTTTGAAATGCTGGACCGTTATCGAAATCCCGCACCTAACACGCTGGATCCCCGGAATTTCGAGTGGTACCTGTGGGACGCCCGAAGCCATCGCGAACTGATTTCGCTCGATGGCCATGAAGGAATCGTAGGGGACGTCCGCTTCAGCCCCGATGCAACGCAATTGGCGACCGCCAGCGAAAATCAGATGGTAGCACTCTGGAATGTGTCGACGGGAGAGCGGCTGTTGAAATTCGCCGAGGAAGGCGGTGAATACGGGCGTGTGGGCTTCAGCCCCGATGGCCGAAAGCTGACGACTGGTTACGGCATGGGAAAGATCTTTGCCTGGGAAACTGACGGTGGAGAGAAACTGCCGACGATCAAGCATAAAAAAATCGATGCCGAAGTCCTGGCCTTTAGCCCCGACGGCACAACGATCGCAACAGACCACGGTGACAAAATCCGTATCATCGATGCGCAAACCGCTGAATTGATCGTCACCATGGATGGGCATCGTGAGGGAATCGCAAGCCTTGTCTACAGCCCCGATGGCGGCCGACTCGCCTCGGCAGGCTACGACGGGTTGGCGAAAGTCTGGGACGTCGAGAGTGGACGGCTGGTGTCGACGTGTCGTGGCCATGAAAACTGGGTGGTCCGTGTTTGCTTCCGCCCCGACGGTCGCCAGATTGCCACTGCTTCCTGGGATGAGACGGCACGCACCTGGGATGCCGCCACCGGGGCGCCGCGATTGACGCTGACTGATCACGCGTGGTGGGTCAGCGGTGTCGACTTCAGCCCGGATGGGCGCTGGCTCGCTTCATCGAGCTGGGACAAGTCGGTTATCATTTGGGATGCTGATTCAGGAGAAAAGCTTTACCGGCTCCGGGGTCATGTCGATGGCGTGGACTCGGTCTGCTTCAGTTCCGACGGACGGCTGCTGGCCAGCGGCAGTGCCGACGAAACCGCAAAGATCTGGGACGCGTCAGTACCGGAAGATTATCTGTCGATCCAAGAACCGGATTTGACAATCAATGCCATCGACATGAGTCCCGATGGAACAAAACTAGCCAGTGGTGGCGGCGGCGGTACGGTTCGAGTCCGTGACCTGGAATCGGGATTGGTCAATCTGAATCTAAATCATGACGCCACAATCAGCAGCATCGCGTTCAGTCCCGATTCAGCCAAAATCTGCAGCACGGGTTGGGATGATACGGCCAAGATCTGGGATGTCGGTTCCGCGCAACCACTGCAGACTCTCCAAGGACACGAAGGAGATGTCTGGTGTGCCGACTTCAGCCCGACCGGCAAACAACTTGCCACTGCAAGTCTCGACCGAACGGTCAAAATCTGGGATTACGAAAGCGGAACGGTAATTCACACGCTCGATGGACACACCTCCGCCGTCGTCGCAGTAAGTTACAGCCCCGACGGTGAGCGGCTGGCATCTGCCAGCGAAGACGAGACGGTTCGCCTCTGGAACGCGATAACCGGGAAACTTTTGCTGACGTTCGATGGGCACGAAGATTTACTGTATGACGTGTGTTTCAGCCCCGATGGCAAACAAATTGCCTCCGCCAGTCACGACAAAACAGTGAGGATCTTCGATTCCGAAACGGGCGACGAGATTCACAAGCTTCGAGCTCACACCAATTACGTTTGCAGTCTCTCCTACAGCCACGACGGCAAACGCTTGGCCTCGGCCAGCGGCGATGGAACGGTCCGAATTTGGGACACGGAAACGGCTACGGAACTGCTCACCCTCGATTGTCCTCCCGAACTGCCGCCCGTCGTCCGCTTTGGACCGCACGGTCGGCGGTTGGCGATCAGTGGTACAGAAATCCGAGTTTGGGAAGCAATTCGCTTGACGCCAGAGCTGCGCCGGCATCGTCAAGGACTTCGGCAGCTGCAAGTTGCGCATCGCAAGGTTCGCAGCCACTTTGCAAACTTGTTGGTTCGTGAAGACGTCCGCGAAGCCATAGCGGCCGATACGTTCTTGAGCGAAGAAGAGCGAAAGCTGGCGCTGCAGCAATTGGAGGAAGTCCGCGAGGACCCCGAACGGCTGAACGAGGCGAGTTGGGAGATCGTTGTATCGACGGAGCGAACGGCGGAGGATTACCAGCACGCGCTTCGCCTGATTCAGCGCGCTCTGGAGTACTTGCCAGCCAGTGGAGAGCTGCTCAACACCCTTGGAGTCGCGCAATTCCGACTCGGACAATACGACAAGGCACTGGCCACACTCGAAGAATCGTCGGAGGCTCTCGCGATCTATGGCCAGCATCCGGCCGATCTGGCGTTTCGAGCAATGACCCATTTTCAACTGGGTGATGCCAAGAAAGCCGGCTCGCTGCTCAAACGACTTCGCAAGGTCGCAGCCAAACTGCCGTGGTCCGACGACGTCGAAACGCAGCAACTGCTGCAGGAGGCGGTCGAGCTGATCGAAACGGATCGGCCTGCCGAGTAAGGCTCACCGCCGCGGAAAGTCTTCCTTTCCGGGAAAAAACGCGTTTTCACCGCGTGAATGGGGTGTGATCCCAAGTCCCGAGAGAGTTTTTTTCTCTTTTCTGGTTTTGCCCGTCGGTCTGACGGCCAATTCGGTGAATTCCTCCCTGGTCCAGCCGGTCGCGTGATGCCGGAAGCCGCCATTGACCTTCAGGAGCTAAGCCGATGTTGACACGAAGAAACGACCCAATGAGTTCATCTCTCCGCCGCCGCCCCCGCTTTGACGCATTGGAATCAAGGCGAATGATGGCGGCCGACGCAGGTGTGCAAGCTCTGGCCACCGCCGACCTGGATGCCAATGGCCAGCAAGAACTGTACTCCGCCGCGATTGTCGCCGATCAGGTCGAACTGCGGCGCATTACTGCAGCCGATCAGGCGGGCGATGTGATCTGGTCGCGACCGGCCGCCGATTGGAGCGTCTCGGCGATGACCGCCGGTGATAGCGACGGTGATGGTGACGAACTGTATGTGGCACTGAAACACCGCAACGGAAATGCTTATATCTACCGTAGCGAGACCGGAGACGATCTCGGTGCGGCGATCTGGCAACATGCCGGTAGCGGCAACCAAGAATTCAGCGTCCAAGCGATGGCTGCCGGCGATACCGACGCCAACGGGGATGACGAACTGTTCATCGGTCTGCATGCTGATGATGGAAGTGCTTTCATCTATCGCAGTGATTCCGGATTGGACGTGGGCAGTCGCATCTGGCAGAGTAGCGGCGGTAAAGCCGGACGCTGGGCGATCCAGGCGCTCGCCGTGGGCGACGTCGACGACAACGGCCGAGATGAGCTGTATACCGGGCTGCGACTGTATGACGGCAGCGCCTTCATCTATCGCAGCGACTCGGGACTTAGCGTAGGCAGTTCGATCTGGCAATCCAGCGGTAGCAAGGCGGGACGTTGGGCGGTTGAATCGCTTTCCGTTGGAGACTCTGACGACAATGGCAACACGGAGTTGCTCATTGGGCTGGAGTTTCACACCGGCGAATCGTTCCTGTACCAAAGTAATACCGGCATGAACGTGGGCACAAACGTCTGGCGTTCGGGCAGCAGCGATGCGACGCTGAAGTCAGTGACCGTGGCCGATGTTGATGGCGACGGCGACAACGAGTTGTATCTTGGCGTAGACCACGCCGATGGCGCTGGCGTGGTGTTGGGCGCGGACCAGGCGAGCGATTTGGAGGCGATCGATCGCGTGCTGGCAGCGTGGGGACAAGACGATTCTCTCTTCCGGTCCTACTCCCTGCGTGACCAGGTGAATGTGAACTACGACTACGATGGAATCTCGCTGAACCACAATGAAACGTTTATCGAGGATATTTCCTGAGTGGGCATGTGACTCGGGAGTAAGACTCGTCGGTTGAAATTGCGACGGCCGGGTCGTCGTTGCTATGGCCACGAGGCTATTGCGAAAAATGAAATCCTCCTTTTTGTCGTTTTGTCCGTCGGTCTGGAAGAAACTTTGACAAGTTCCCTCAAACTGTCACGTCCCCCGTCACGGCCCGACCTTCCGGAGACCGAGAGATGAACCAAGCGATGCCGCCCTCGAACCGACCGCAACTCCTTGTTACCTCGTCACAAGTCGACGAGATCCGTCGACTGCATCGTGACGGGGAAGCCTGTCGCGTCCAAGGTCAGTTTGACAAAGCCGAACGCGTGTTTCGCTTGGCACTGACGCTGGTGGATGACCACGGCTTGGACCACCATCCCGTCGCCACCTCGGTGATGAATAGTCTGGGCGTGCTTTACAAATTCACCGGTGCCTTCGACCAGTCGGAACGTTTCTATCACGTCGTGCGTTCCCGGTTGGAGGCCAGTGGGGATCGCCGCGGTTTGGCCGGCGTCTACCACAATCTTGGCGGCCTGGAGCATGCCCGTGGCCGAGCCGAGCAAGGGGAGGTGTTCGCACGACATGGACTGGCGGTTCGCGAAGAAGTCATGGGGCCGGATCATCCCGAGGTTGCCGCCGATCTTGCCGCCCTGGCTGCCATCCTTGATGCGCAAGGTCGCTTTGAAGAATCCCTGCCGTTGTATCGGCGCGCCCTGAGGATTCTGCATCGGCACGGTGACTTTCGACGTGAACTTGATGCGGTCGGGCAGTCCGAGACTCAAGAGATCGCGGTCATCGTGAACAATCTTGGTGCGGTTTGGTTTCGGCGTGGTGACTTTCGCAAGGCACGTGCGGCTTACCGCCGAGCCCTTTTCCTCAAGGAACAATCGCTTGGCGCCAAGCATCCCGACGTTGCCGTTACGCTGAACAACTTGGCAATCCTGCACAAGCGGCTCGGCGAATTGGAGGCGGCCGAATCATTGGCGCTGCGCAGCCTCGATATCCTGCGGAATGTTCTGGGTGAGAGTCATCCCCAAGTCACGGCCTGTCATCGCAATCTCGAAAAAATCAGTTCGGCGCGACGCGGCTAATCCGAACCATCCGACTGCAAATCACCATCCGACTGTAATCGTTCTACGAGCAAGGAACGAGCATTCTGAAGTTTGCGCTCAATCGACCGCACCGTCACCTCCAGCAGCTCGGCGATCTCGGCGTTGCTGTGCCCCTCCAGTCGCTTCCAAACGACGAATCGATAGGTCTCGTCGGGGAGCGCATCGAGCAGCGACTGGCACTGCTCTGACATCTCGGCCGCAAACTCTGGCGACATCGCCTTGTCGGCCATCTGCTCCAGGCCGCGGGCACCGTCGTCATCGGGGCGGTCCAGAACTGATTCCCCTTGCACCTTCCCTCCACCACGTTTCTGCCGCGTGGCCGCGCGAATCTTGTTAGCCGCCTTCCGGTTGGTGATCTGCGCCAACAGCGGCCAGAGCCCGTCGCGATCCACCAGGCCCGGAAACTCACCGTCGGCCGCACCCAGGCACAGAGACCGAAAGACACTTTGGGCCACGTCATCCTCGTCAAACGCTTTCTTCGGACTATTGGCCAACCTGTGCCGAGCTAGCCCCCGCACGCGCTGAACATAACGCTCCCAAAGCTGCGCGGCAGCGTCGGGGTCTCCAGTGCGCAGCAAATGAACCCACTGCGTGACCGATTCGTGTTGGTTCATCCGTGTGGGACTCCGAAGCAGAATAAATTCAAACGAGCGCCGCAAATTCGACGGGTCGGCCGATCGCCGTCAGCGAGCAAACGCCAATTGCCCGTCCTGGCAGCGCCAACAATCCATGCCATACGATACCGCGTATTCATCATTGATATGGTCGTCTCCCAGCGTTGCGAACGGAATACCTTGATCAAGCAAGAATCCACGAAGTGTGCCATTGATCAGATGTTCGACGAGGTTGTCGAGTGAAACGCCGTGGTCGGCAGCAAGGAAGAATGCGTTGATTCCCGATGACTGAAACGTTGACTCAGCAGCAAAGGTAGATCGATGGGCGAAGAACCGGTCGTAGTCAAGGACGTTGCACGTGAAGACATCCTGTTGGCAGTCGATCACATGGAATAAACCGGTCTCCGGTAGGACGTCGTTTTCATCGCAGAATCGGACAAGTTCGCTGACAACGACGGTCGATTCAACAAAGGACGAGAGAAGGGGGGCGTTGGGTGCAACGCCGTATCCGCAAGCGTAGGGGGAGTCGATCAATTCCTCGACGGATTCGTACCGCAGTGGTTGTTGCAGTATGGGCGTTTCGCATTCGCCGATGATCAAAACAGAAGCATGTTTGGGCAGATTCGACAAGAAAACGATTGCACCTTCCGTGCCACCTATCTGCGATAGTCGCCTCAACCGAGACCTGCCGGAGCTTTCATAGGAAAAAATGGGCTCGTCGATTACGATCGGCGGAGACCTGAACTGTGGCGCAAGGAATCGAACGAGTTTACCGAATCCCTCACGACCACTGCCGCGCTGGTGATCATCGAATGGAACGGCAAATGTCCGAATCATAAGCGATGGTCTCCTTCACGCGCCGTCAAAAGCCAAACGGCCTGATTGTAGCCGTAATACGCTCACCGAATCAGCTTCCGAAATGCATTCGGTAAAGACGCTGGTCTTGATCCAGCTCGCGCCGCATTTGATTTCGACGGCAACGGGCTTATCAACCAGTTCGATTTCGGAGCCTTCCGCGAACGCATTGCAAAGACGCTCGAACCCAAACCGAATGAGGGAGTCGACATCCGACTGGTTGGTGGCGATTACCCTCGGAGACTAACGGTAAACACCCATAGAGCGCATCTGCACGCTGTTTCAATAAGGGCGAATCGCCGGCCTTTGACCCCTTTTTGATTGGTTGCTCTAAGTGACCGCGGACCGGGTGGCCCTGGGTCGTTACCGCCCCAGGGCTCCCACAGACCCGTACGTGCCCGCATTAGAGCATACGGTTCCTCAAATCATGGGTTCGCTGCGTGTCTGAACTCCGAGCGGACTGAGCGCGCGGGAGCAAGAGGATAACGCCGCAGGATGGCACGGAACTTGTCCCACTTCAGTGTGCGAATGCGGTTGCGGCGGTTAAGCCACTTGCGCCATCTTCGCTCCACTTCGCGGTGGAACCGTGACAGTGCGGTAGAGTTCCCGGTGACTCCGTAATACGCATCATGTCCGCGCAGCTTTTGGTTCAGCTTCTGTTGCTGCTCGCTGAGCGGTAAGTGCCGATTGCGATAGCACCATTGATCGATGCTCTTTACGGCTCGGCTGAATCGGTCTTTGGCGGTCTTGACTTTCACAACCCAGCGACCCGTCTGGGAGACGGCCCAATGGTGGGTGAATCCCAGAAAGTCAAACGTTCCAGGACGATCGTCGGGCCCGGTGCCGTCCGACGTCTTTAACGACGGTCGACGGAACGGAACGAGTTTCGTCTTGGTGGGATGCACTGTCAGTCCGTACTTACCAAATCGCTTCGGGATAACTTCCATGACACGTTGGGCATCACGCTCGTTGCGGAACCCAATCACGAAGTCATCCGCAAAGCGGATGAGGAAGGCAGGACCGGCAAGACACGGTTTCACTTCGTTCTCGAACCATAGATCCAGCACGTAGTGCAGGAACACGTTCGAAAGCATCGGTGAAACAACTCCACCTTGGGGCGACCCGGTATCGGGATAACTTACGTTTCCGTCCTCCATCACGCCCGCCTTCAGCCACTTGTCGATCAGACGTAGCAGCACGCCGTCACGCACCCTATGTCGAAGAAACTGTCGCAGGTGTTGATGATCCAAGTTATCGAAAAACTTACGGATATCCACCTCAAGCACCCAGCCGCCCATCGGCCGGCAGTTCATCGTCTGGTCACGGAACGATTTCAGCGCATCATGTGCCGATCGTCTAGGTCGAAAGCCGTAGGAACAGTCCAAGAAGTCCTGCTCGTAGATCGACTGCAACAACATGACGACCGCCCTCTGGAGGATCTTGTCCTCCAGGGTGGGAATTCCTAGCGGACGAGTCTCAGTAGTTGAGCCGCCTTTGGGAATATGCACACGTCGTACAGGTGGTGCTTTGTACGTGCCGGACTTCGCGCGGTCGAGCAGGCTTTGAAGGTTGCCCTCCAAATCCCGTTCGTATTCTTCCGCAGTCACTCCGTCCACACCAACAGCACCATCTTTGCGAGCGCGCCGATACGCTTCCATCAACCAATCGATGTCCATCAGATAGGCGAGCGAGGTGAAAGCCATCTCTGGTGACTGTTTCGCCAACGCTGCTATCCGTTCCTGTTTCGTTAACACGTGTTCCGAATTTCGATGCATTCGTTGTGTTTCCCAAAAACGGTTCCATGAATCGGCGTCTCGCTTTCCTCCACTGGCTCCAACGGGGTGAAGTTCGCCAGCTTCTTCGGTACTATCGAGACGCTATGACGCCCTGCTGCCATCCCGCCGCACTTCGTTTCCTTCGCTTGGCGGTACCTCGGTTCCACTCGTTGTGTTCGTTCCTTGACTGACGAGTGCACCGTCAAGGCCTGGAGTTGGTGACCCGGTATCTCCAGCCGGGATTCGCCGAGGAGCGAACAGGGTTCTCCCAAGTTCCTGGGGAACCTCAGTTATCCGTTTGCCATGTTCCAATCCGACTCCGGCGGGACTGCTTGTGTCAGACCATTGCGACACAGCAGCGTGGCCCCTGGTATGCAAAAAGCAAAGGCTCCCACGAAAGGTCTTTCGGAGCTCAATAGCATGGCTTTCGGATTCGCTGTTTACGCTTCGTGGAGTGAGTTACCTCAGTACCACGCAAAACTCGCTTCCAGTTGCTGGTCGGGCTCTACTGGGCGGGGTTTCCACCCGCAAGGTTCCGCTGAAAGGTTTCAAAGTTGTTGATTACATCTCATTCCCCTTTCCCAAGCTTTGCTTGGCGCAATTGCATCGACCGAACGCGGTTGGCGAAATCGCCAAATCGCTTCGGTCTTTTTCACCGACTGCAGATCGGCCGAATCATGCTGGATTGAGCGACTGAGACGCGTTTAGTTGGGTTTCCAAAACTTTTTTGGTAGCTTAGCGACCCAAGCCCCAAGGAATATCAGGGACACATCAGCCTCGCACTGGATGCGTCGCTTTGATGGACGCTTAGAGACTCTACCCAGGGGGCGGTGTTTTTCTGCCGAGAGGTCCTCACACGGCCCAGCGTCCCCTAATTCGTCCGCATGTGCGGCAAAATGAGATTTTGTGACCGGGCGAGGATTTTCCTGACGCCGATTGCGTCCATGGGTCCTTACCCAGCGGGTTGAGTGGTCAGTGCCACCGAACCGGTCGCAGAGTACCACAGACTTGCTTTTCTACATCATCACCACGAATGGAGTCGTTATGGCTGAGTTACATTTCGAACGTACCGCCGATCTGATGCTCGAATTCTTAGGCAGCGACGGCGATCCCGGTTGGGTTTTCTTTCGGCAGTTTGGCGAATGGGAGTTGCTGTTCAATCTGCACGACGATCGCCGATTAATTGGCCGGCTGGTTCGGAACCTTGAATCCCGTGGCCTCGTCGAGTCACGCCGCGTTTCGGCTGGGATGCAGGTTCGCATGACCGAAACCGGACGGCAGCACTGTAAGCGAGAGCAAGCCCGGTCGGCAGCGATCGAAGCCGAATTTGGTCCAATGCTCTTGGACCTACCGCGTCAATTGGATCCGGCAGAATCGAGGCCATAAAACAGCAAAACTGACCAACCAGGAATCCGATTGCGGTTTAATCCCGCAATGGATTTTGCGGGCAGGCGGATCGCTTCCGCCGCCGGACTTCGCTGGTGCCGCTTCCTATTCGACGGTGCCAGCGTGGCCCGCCCGCTTCAAAGAATAGGAATCACCATGTCGCCTGATGACATCGCGCCGATTTTCGACACGTGGTTACCGAAAGCGGAAAGGTGGATTGAAAACGAGCGAGACAACCAATAAACGGGTATGTCTTCAATCGGCTTTGGCTGACTTGCCACTAAGCTACCCCGCTAGGACTTGAACCTAGAATGGCTGGACCAAAACCAGCTGTGTTGCCAATTACACCACGGGGTAGTTTGCTTTCAGCGAACAGGGGCGGAGTTTAACAGGTGTTCCTCTGCTGCTGAAGAGGAGGTTTTACCGCTGCGTGAGGTTCGCCCGGCAGGGGTGAGGTTAGCGGCGGTGCTGGACGCTGAAGGCCAGCATTTGCAGTTCGCTGGCTAAATCGACGTTGACAACGGCGATTCCGGCGGGTAGCCGCAGCGTGGTGGGGGCGAAATTCAATACTCCGCTGATCCCGGCGGCGACCAGCCGCGCGGCGACGTCGGCGGCGTGTTCGGCCGGGACGGCCAGAATCGCCAGTTCCGGCCGGACTTCGCGGAGCATCGAATCCATTTCCTCCACGTCCATCACCTTGACTCCGCCGATCGCCGTTCCAATCCGGACCGGGTCGTTGTCGAAGGCGGCGATCAGCTTGAATCCGAGTCTCTCGAACCCCCGGTATCGAAGCAACGCATCGCCCAGCGAACCGACGCCGACCAGCACCACCTTCCACTGGACTCCCGATCCAAGCACGGCGCCGATTCGTTCGATCAGGGTAGAAACTTCGTAACCGACTCCGCGGCGGCCGATCGTGCCCAGCGCGCTGAGGTCGCGGCGAACGACCGCCGGCGAGACGTCGACCAGGCTGCCGAGTTCCTGGCTGTTGACCGAACCGATTTCCGATTCCAGCAACCGATGCAGTTCGCGATAGTAAAGACTCAACCTGCCGACGGCTGGCTGGGGCAGTTCCTGCCGCGGTTCCACCGTTCCCTCTTGTTTCGGCTGGTCGGAATCGACCGGATCGGTCGGGTCGCTGTTTGGATCCACGGAAAGCAGAATCGGAAAGGGGAAAGAAAAGGCCTTCGCGTCAGCGCAAACCATCATGTCCTGCGCCGGTTCTCGATAGTGTAATCGATTTCCCCGGCAGCAAGTCTTCCCTGCTGATCGGTTCGAACACCGAGTGTAATGGTTATGCCGAACATGCCGGAAGCGCCGGGGGGATCGCGCAAGTTTTCGACACCATGTGGCGTGTGGTGAACGCATTGCCGGCACAACCGTCAGTTACCCAACCGCCGGTGCGACGGGTCAGCCTAATCCGTCTCTTTTACCTTGGCGTCTACCTTTACGTGGTCAACCATTGAACCGTAGTCGATGTAGTCAGTGCATCGAAATTCGATTTGCTGTTGCGCACGCACTGCGCAACCGTTCCATCCTCCCCTCACGCTATGCGTTGCATGAGCGATCGGAAACGAGCCGTCCTCTGGCGGCCGGTAGCAGACGAAATCGGTGACGCGTCACGAGTGCCGAAGCGCTGGTGGCGGTGAAAGCTACGTCCCCGCAACACTTGTGTTGTTTCCTGTGGAGATTTGAAGATGAATAGGCTGTGGATTATGCCTGCCGTCGCGATCTGTGCGATCGTATCGGGGGCAAACTCCGCTAGTGCCGCGTATTGCGGCGCGATCAGCTATCAAGGCTGTGGCGGATGTGAAACTGCTGTCGCCGAGGGTGCAGCTGCTGACGGCGTGGTCGCCGACGGTGCTGTGGCCGGCGGCACTTACACCGTAATGCGAACCGTTCGAGAAACGGTTTACGAGCAAGTTCAAGAGACTCGCTATCGCACGCGGAACGAAACGTATTACGAAGATCGCGAAGTTCAGGCTGTCCGCATGGTCCCTGAAACCACGACTCGTGAGGTTCAGTACACCGTGATGGTGCCGACGTACGAAACCAAAACTCGTACGATCAACTACACCGTCAACAAGCCGGTTTACGAAACCAAAACTCGCACGATCAACTACACCGTTCGTAAGCCCGTGTATGAGACTCGTACCAAGACGATCAACTACACGGTTTGCAAGCCGGTGTACGAGACGCATCAGCGTACGATCAACTACACGGTCAAAAAGCCGGTGTGGGAGACTCGCACCAAGACGGTCAATTACACCGTCAACAAGCCGGTTTACGAGACTCGCAGCAAGACGATCAATTACACCGTCATGAAGCCTGTCTACGAAACCAAGACTCGCACGATCAACTACACCGTCTGGAACACGGTCACCGAGCAGAAGACTCGCACCGAGCGTTACAGCGTTGTGGTTCCTGAGACCTACACCAAGACGGTCACCGTCCGCGGCGGCCACTGGGAAGAGCGAACCGAAACGGTTCCCGGTCCGGTGATGCGAAAGGTTGTTCGCGAGCCCGGCAGCTGGACTTATGATCCGGCCACCTGCAAGTGCGTTTACTGCCCCGGCAAGTGCCGCGTGGAGTGCGTGCAGTGCCCGCCCAAGACGATCTGCAAGAAAGTCTGGGTCCCGACTTGCGAGCAAAAGGAAGTCACCTGCACTCGCTATCGCCGCGAATGCCGCGAGCGTTGCGTGCCGTACACCGTGTGCCGCAAGGTCCCTGAGTGCAAGACCAAAACTTGCAACTACACCGTGTGCCGAATGGTTCCCGAGTGCCGCACCAAGACTTGCAACTACACCGTTTGCAAGATGGTTCCGGAGTGCCGAACGAAGGAAGTTTGCTACAAGGTCTGCCGTATGGTTTGCGAAAACCGCACCAAGGTTTGCAACTACACGACCTGCAAAATGGTTCCTGAGTGCCGCACCAAGACTTGCAACTACACCGTCTGCACCGGCTACACCTGCGAGCCGCGGACCAAGACTTGCAACTACACCGTTTGCAAGATGGTTCCCGAATGCCGCACCAAGACTTGCACCTACAAGGTCTGCAAGATGGTTCCGGAGTGCCGCACCAAGACGGTTTGCGAAACCAAGTGCCGCAAAGAGTGCTACACCAAGACGATCAAAGTCGCCAAGTGCCGTAAGGTTTGCGAACCTTACACCGTCACGCGATGCGTACCGCGAGTCGTCTGCAAGCAGGTTCCGGTGCAGGTTTGCTGCCCGACGCCTTGCTGCGAAAGTGGCGCTTCGTCGGCCTGCGGAAGCTGCGGCGATTCGGCCTGCGGCGGATGCGAGCCGGCTTGTTGCCCCCAACCGTGCTGCCCGCAGCCCTGCTGCGACGGCCCGGTCAAGAGCATGCTGAAGCGGTTGTTCAACCACAACCGTTGCGGAAGCAGCTGCTGTGACGTGGAACCGTCCTGCGGTTGCGAATCGGCATGCGGATGCTAAGTCTTCCTTCGAGGCTGTCGGTGGCCGGCTCGCTTGAGCGATGCTGGCCGCCAGGCTTTGAAACGAAGTGAGGAACGAGCTGACGATGCCGCCGCGAGGCAAGGAGACGGCATCCAGCTCAATGGACGTAGCGACTTCGATTCGGGGTGAGTTTCCCTCAGGAGACTCACCCCGTTTTTTTATGGACGCTCGGCGGAAACTCGCCAAGAGTTTCGGTGGGAAGCCCTTTTTCGGAAAGCGGACGTGGCGACAACCTGCCGCACTCCCAGAGCAACAGGCCGTCAGTAGGGGTGCAGGCACGCTCATCTGGAACGAGACCGCTTCTTGGCCCGTAGCGAAAGTCGCCAAGACTTTCGGTGAATCTCGGCCCGCCGAAAGCGTTGGCGAGTTTGGCTACCCGAACGCCTCAGCGGGCAATTTCTTCGATTTTCCCCAAGTATCCCAACCAGCAAGGTTTATTCGGGGTAAATACGCCCCAAATTTGGGGTCTTTCGCTTGTCAGAAAGATTTCGATCGTTAGTTTGGAGGACATGGGACTGCCGCGCTCATCTCGTGATCGGGGTGGAAAGCGACGTCCCTTTCCCGCCCTCTGCCCGCCGGAACCTGCTGGTTGAAACGGTGAAGAAGCGCCCGATGTGGGCAAGGAGAATCTTCACTTCAACGCATCAGTCTTCGGCGACTTTTTGACCCATGTTCTCTCTTGTTTCGGGAACACCAACATGACACGCATCCTTTCCGACTGGCTGGCAACCCCGATGGTTGTCGCCGTTTTCCTGCTTTCGGCTCCCCTTGCTCCGGCAGCCGACTGGTCGGACGCTGCTTTCCCGGTGAAGTCTCATAATTTTGGGACAGTCGCCGTGGCGGCGAAGACGGAGTTTCGTTTCCCGATCAACAACAACTTTTCCAGCGACATGCACATTCGCTCGGTTCGCGCCAGTTGCGGGTGTACCACGCCCATTGTCGAAACCCCCTTCATCGCACCTGGTTCGACCGGCAACATTCTGGCCCGTTTCAATACCAAGACGTTCAAAGGAAAACGGGGTGCAACGCTGACCGTGGTGATCGACCGCCCGTTTTACAGCGAGGTGCGGTTGCGAGTCGACGGCTACATCCGCAGCGACATGGTCTTTCATCCAGGCGCGGTCGAGTTTGGCAAGTTGAATCAGGGGGATCCCGCTGCCAAGACGACTCGGTTGCTGTACGCCGGACGAAGTGATTGGAAGGTTTTGGATATTGAGAGCAACCGCCCCTGGCTGATGCCCTCTTTCGAGCAAACCTTGCGAGGAAGCGGGCGAGTTGACTACCAGATCAAGATCTCGGTTCGCGAAGACGCCCCGACTGGCTACTTCCAAGACGAAGTGATCGTGGTGACCAATGACCGATCGATGCCCAGGGTACCGCTGAGGGTCAGTGGCAGTGTGGAAAGCGCGCTGTCGATCGCTCCTCAATCGATCGCCTTGGGAAGCTTGAAGCCGGGCCAATCGATCAAGCAGAAGATGATCGTTCGAGGCCGCGAGCCGTTTTTGATCGAGTCGCTGACCTGCGAAGGATGGGAAGTGGAGTTTGCACCGACCACCGTGGCCAAGACCACGCATGTGCTGTTTCCAGAATTCACTCCCACCGAGACAGCTGCCGGGCCTCAGAAGGTGTCGATCGTGATCACCACCGCGGGTGACGAATCGGTGACGGCAAAAGCTTTGCTCACGGCGGATGTCCGCGATCGTTAGGGCTTGCGGTCGGTTGGTTTTTTGAAGCTGGATGCGCGTAGCGATTTCGGAGAAATCGCCGACGGTTGGCCTACAGGGGATGTGGGGGTTGTAGCGAACGCGTCCTGGTTGATCGTTTTTGCAGTTGGCCTGCTTTGAAAAATTCCCGGCCATTTCTTTACTGGCCCAGCCGATGCTTAATTCCGTGGAACTAGTTTCCTCGTGACGTATCTCGTGCGCTCGAAGACTCTCGTTCCCCGAACGGAATCGTTTCATGGGTAAGGACCGCCCACCTTCCATCGGTTCGCTCGTCGAGTCCTCCATCTTACGAACTCCCGCCAAGCCAGCGCGCTATCGGTAGGGGTTGGTGACGGCGGAGAAGGATCGAGGCGAGTAAAACATGCAAAGGATTCGAGCAATGAGAACCAACGTTCTGCGCAATGTCGCAGCGATCGTCGGTTTGAGCGCGTGCACGATCGCACAAGCTCAATATTCGACCCTCTCCAATACCTACACGTCGCCGGCCAAGTGGAATAACTTCAACATTCCCTCCAACCTTCACCTCGCCGCCGCTGACGATGACGTCAAGAAAGAGGCGAAAAAGGCTGCTAAGAAAAAGGCCCCCAAGAAGACCGATCAAGAGATACACGAGCTGCCCGCGCCCGTTCCAGAGGTACTTCCAGAGCCGATCGCCGATCACTCCGCCGCGGTGGGCAGCCAGATCGCGCCAGCGCCGTCGCCCTACTCTTCCGCCGCCAGCGCACCTTGGGGTGGAGCGACTCGGCCCCAACTTGCCCGCTACTTCGGCGGCGCGAATCTGCTGTTTTTGACCCTGGAAGACAGCGGCTATCGCAATCTGATTGTGGAAGATGCGACCGGCAACACGCTGGTCGCCACCTCGGCGGTCGATCCCAGTGCGACCGTTGGCTTTGAGGTCTACGCCGGCAAGTACCTGGATTGCAACCGTTACGGCTTGAGCCTGGGTTACATGTACTGGAACCCCAGCGAAGAGGAAATCCTGAGCATCCCGGCGGTCGCTGGTGACTTCCGCGCTGCGTTTCCGGCTTGGAATGACATCAGCATCGACCCCGGTACTGGTGTCGACACGGTCTACAACCACTTTGATGGTGCGGCCGGAATGCGCGTTCGCCGCGACATGCGTTTCCAAGGCATCGAAGCCAACCTGTCCAGCTTCGGCATCATGGGCGCTTCGCGAGCAGCCTCCTGCAGCCCCCCTTCGGTCTTCAGCCGGTTCGGCAGCGGCATCGGCCTGGGCAAGAACAGATGCCGAGGCTACGGCGGTGCGGCCGGCCCGCTGGTCCGATCGGACTGCGGTCGCCTGCAGGTCATCACCAGCCACGGCTTTCGATGGTTCGGCATGAAGGACGAATTTGAGTTGGCCGCGAACATCAATGGTGCAGCCGGATATCAGGCCGACGACTTGTACTACAACGTCGATACCCGCAACAACTTGTACGGTTATCAATTCGGCGGACGCCTGGTTTACTGCTTGAACTGCCGTTGGAACTTGTCGATCGGCGGAAAGATCGGCCTGTACGGCAACCACGCGAAGTACCGTCAGCGCATCGGCACCGAAACGGCTCTGGCCTACCGCAACGCGGTGGCTACCGATTTCATTCTTACCGAAGACTCCGACACGGTGTTGTCGACTCTGAGTGAATTGGACCTCGGATTGGGTTACCGTCTCAGCAGTGCCTGGACCGTTCGCGGCGGCTACCGCTTGATGGGCATCACCGGCGTGGCCACGGCCACGGACCAGTTTGCTTCGGAGTACGGGTCGTCACTGGCACCCAGCACCTACATCAACGCCAACGACTCGATCCTCCTTCACGGCGGATACGTCGGACTGGAGTACAACTGGTAGAGGCAAATTCGATTCTTCCATCCTCGGGTGGATGCTTCAGCGACAGTCCCGGCGAGCCAGAAGGCTCGCCGGGACTTTTTGTAGGCCGACTTGTCCCCAAGTCGGCGAGTGTAGTCCGTCGGTGACTTCTCCGAAGTCGTTGCGCGTAGCCGGTTCGGAGAACCGGCCGACACTCGCCGACTTGGGGACAAGTCGGCCTACAGCCTTGCTGGTGGGACGCCATCTCGATCGCGATCGCCAGCTGGTCCGGAAGGACCGGTCTCGGCGGGCGAGGTTCGTTGGTGGCGCAGCGGCAATCGTCGAGCGTCAGTGGGCGTATCGGGTTCTTCCTGGTCCGCATAGAGGGTCGCGGCAGGACTGGAGCCCACCGTACGCGACAACCAACGTCCCATCGGCGTCGACATCAGCGTGGGAAGCAAAAAGACCACTCCCAACAGTGCCGCCGAAAGCAAACCGAACATGAACAACGAAAACTGGCTGGTCGGAACAAAATCGCTGAACCAGTAAACCATCAATGACAATCCGCAGACCAAGGTGGTTTGGAACATCGCCCAAAAACATTGCGACAGCGCGCCGTAGGCAGCACGAATCTGCCCCAACCCGCGAGCCCGGCGCGATCCATAACGGCTCAGCAAGTGAACGGTATCGTCGACCGCAATCCCCAATGCAACGCTTGCTGACATCACCGAACCGATATCCAGCGGCAACCGGATCAATCCCATCAGGCCAAACAACGCCACGGTGGGAAACAGGTTGGGAGCCATCGCGATCAATCCTCCGATCATGCTTCGCAACATGAACATCATCACCACGGCAATGATGCCAAACGCCGTCATGAAGCTTCGGAACAAATCTCGCAACAAGATTTCCTGAGACCTCTGCACGATCGTCACGTGGCCGGTCAACGTGACCTTCAGCGGGATTTCGCTTTCAGCCAATTCCGTTTGCACGGCTTGGCGAATCGAGACCACCTCTTTTCCGAAATCATCTTCGTTTCGCTGCGGCATGCGGAGGCTGACCCGCCACACTTCGGCATCGGTGTCACGGGCGATGAATCCCAGCTTGCCAAGTGAAGAATCGGGGTCGCGGATCAGTTGCTTGATCACACTGCGACGCGCCGTGGCACTCAAGCTTCGCTGCCTGGGGATGGAAGGGACGAACGTCATCGCCGACAAGACACCTTCCACTCCCTCTTGCCCCAGCGCGCACAGGTGAGCTTCCCGGACGAGTTCCAAGCGATCAAGCGGATCGTCCTCCTCTGCTAGAGGCGGAAACGTCAGCAACAAATCACCGGTGACCGTCGGTCCAATGTGCTTTTCAAACCAAGCGTACTGGCGGCGAATGTCACTGTCGGGCAAGAACATTCGCGGCACGTTGACCGAACTTTGCAACCGCGTCAGTCCTACCGAAAGTCCGCCGGCGACCAACAAGAACGCGATGATCAATGGCCACGGTTTGGCCAATCGTTTTCGCATCCAGATGCTCCACGCATGCCGTTCGTTTTGACGATCGTTTGGTTCGGCCTCCTGGTCCGTCCGTTTTCGGCGCGGAGCGGTCAGAACCATCGCTCCGGGCAGAACCAGAAACAGCAACACCAACGTGACGATCACACCCAACGACGCGACACCGCCAAACATTCGTACCGGCTGCAACCTGACCAGCATCAATGATCCCAGACCCACCACGGTGGTGCCGGTCGCCAACGAACAGGGTGCGACGCCTGCCTGCATCGCCCGCTGAGCCGCCTGGGCGCGGGACAGCTCCGGAAATTCGGCCGCTGCGTCCAAGTAGTAGTTGCTCAAGTGGATGCCGGCCGAAACGGTCAGCACAAACACCAGCGGCGGCAGGACGATCAACACCGCGTTCATTGGGACTCCGGTGTAATACACCGCCGCCAACACCAGTCCTTCACCGATCACGGCGATCGAGACGATCGCGGCCGTCAACGGGATGCTTCGCAAACAGATCAAACACAAGATGGCTGCCAGAATCGCCGAAGGTGGTGAAAACGTCCGAATCGAGCGGATGCTTGCCGAGTCGACCGTGGCGCCCTCCAGCGGACCACCGACCACCGAAACCTTGTCGACCGGCAGATCGTTGTGACGAGCCACCATCGCCCGGAGTCGTGGAATCAGGTCACGGCGGTGGAGCAATCCGGTGCGGTTGAACGAAACGACCAAACAGGTCTGCTTCCCGTCGGGGCCGACCAAAGAACCTTGAAGCCGCCTGATCGCGTTGGGGGTCGAGATGTTCGCCGGAGCGGACGTCAACCGGTGCAGTGTTTCACTGCCGGTGCGAACCCATTGAAACGGGGCCGCCGCGTCATACTGTCGCCGGATGTCGCCAATTTCCTGGCCCGCCCAATCCGGAAGCTCACTGAGCGTCTGTGGATCGGTTTCGGCATCGTACGTTCGCTCGCAAAGCGGCTGCAGCAGCAGCGCCGTTTGCTCTAGGGCGGGCGAGTCCAGCTCCGCTCCCGGCCAGCCGATCATGACCAGATCCGAACCAGAAAAAAGCTTCACGAATTCGTTGAATTCTGCTTTCACCGGCAGCGAATCGGGAAGCCAATCCGATGGCCGATTGAAAAGCGTGTCGATCGCGGCGTGCGAATGGAAGGTGGCGGGCACCGCCAGCAACACCAAGATGACCGCCCCGATCTTGAACCGCAGAAGATAACGCTCTTTTAGCGGTTCTTCTTCGGGCATAATGTTGTCCGGACTGCGGTAGGGCGATCAAAACACGGGCAATCCAGACAGTTATAAACCACCGCCCCCTCATTCGGCAGGGTGTCGACGACTTTTCACCGTCGGCGATTTCTCCAAAATCGATTCGCAATACACGTGCCAGGAGCGGAGAACTGGCCGACGATCTCTCCAAAATCGCTTCGCACAAGCGCGCCAGTTCGGAGAACTGGCCGACAGTCAGCGATTTCTCCGAAATCGCTTCGCGCAGGAGCGCGCCAGGAGCGGAGAACTGGACCACTTTGCCCCACTTTACCCATTCCCTCAAACGACGGGTTCACTTCCTGATATTCTGACGGTAGATAGTTCGACCAATTCAGTTTTCCAAGTTTGTTCCAGATGAACGAGGGCCCGTTGTTGAAGTCAAGTTATCGATGCGTGGTGGTCGGCGGCGGTCCTGCGGGTAGTGCGGCGGCGGCGATCACGGCTAGCGGTGGGGTCGATACTCTGCTGATTGAACGGGACGCCATGCCTCGATTTCACGTCGGCGAATCGCTGATGCCGGAAACGTACTGGCCTCTTGAGCGGCTCGGTTTGAACGACCGGGTTCGCCAATCGGGCTGGCAGGCCAAAAAAAGTGTGCAGTTCGTGACTCATCGAGGCACCGAGTCGGAGCCGTTCTTTTTTCGCCAGCACGACGACCGCGATTGCAGCACGACCTGGCAGGTGGAGCGAAGTGAATTTGACAAGATGCTGTTCGATCGCGCCGCCGAATGGGGTGCCGATTGTCACGACCAGACGCGTCTGATCGACGTGATTTTTCAGACATCGGGCAAAGTTGCCGGTGTAACCGTTCGCGATCGCGAAGGCAGGGAGCAGCGAATCGATTGTGACGTGGTGATCGATGCGACCGGCCAGTCGACCTTTCTTGCCAACCGACTTGGCTTGAAAGAAATGAACGAGGAGCTGAAGAAAGCGGCGATTTGGGGTTATTACAAGGATGCCGTTCGCGGTGAAGGAGACAACGAAGGGGCCACGATCATCTTGAACACCGAATCCAAGGAATCGTGGTTCTGGTTCATCCCCTTGTCCCGCGGAATCACCAGCATCGGCTGCGTCGCCGACAACGACTATCTGCTGAAGGAACGAGGAAAACCGGAAGAGGTTTTTGCGGAAGAACTTCGTCGATGTCCCGGCTTGACCCCGCGGCTGATGAGGGCCGAGCGGCTGGGGGATTTACGCATCGCCAAAGAGTTTTCCTACATGACCACCACCAGCAGCGGTGACGGTTGGGTGTTGGTGGGTGACGCGTTGGGATTCATCGATCCGGTTTACTCTTCCGGTGTCTACTTCGCCTTGGAAATGGGTGTCCGCGCCGGCGATGCCGTGGTCGAAGGAATCAAGAAAGACGATTTGAGCGGCGAGCAACTGGGTTGTTGGATCGAGTCTTTCAAAGAAGGGGTTCATTGGATCCGAAAGCTCGTTCACGCCTTTTACACCAAAGAATTCAGCATCGGTCGATTCATGAAAGAGCATCCGGAACACCGCGGCAGTGTGACCGACCTACTGATCGGCCGAATTTTCAATGAAGGTGCCGAGCGGATGTTCCAGGACATGGACGCGTCGATCCACCGAGCGAAGATGGACGCGTAGGCGGCCGGCGATCTGGTCCGTTTTGAAGCGATTCTAAGAATTCATGCTCATTGTTTTGCTGATCACCGCTTTTCTAGTGTCGCTTTGCGTGCTGGTTCATTACGAGGCACTTGCCGCAGTCACGCGCGTTCGCGATCACTGGAAGATCACCCATCGTCGCTGGATCATCAACCTGATTCTTTGGGCGTTGGTTGCGCACATCATCGAAATTTCGCTTTTTGCCGTCGCCTACTCCTTGCTCGATTCATTGGATTGGGCCGGTTCGCTAGTCAGCAGCGGCGGCGGTGGATCGACCGATTACTGGTACTTTTCAGCCGTCGCCTATACCTCGTTGGGCTTTGGCGACATCACTCCCCAGGGCCCGATACGATTCATGGTCGGCGTTCAAACACTGACGGGATTGGTATTGATCGCCTGGACTTCCTCGTTGGTGTTCGTCGAAATGCAATCATCCTGGAGCCGCCCACAGCCGCCGCAAGATTAGCAGCCAGTAGGCCGACTTGTCCCCAAGTGGCAAGAGTCGGCCGGTTCTCCGCTCTCTGCTACGGCGAAGCGATTTGGGAGAAATCGCCGACAAACAAGTCAACACTCTCCCTCTGGGCCCTCTGGGAGAGTCGGGAGAGTCGGGCTGGGATGGTGAAAACTCGCTACGCGGCTGAAAAAAGTGTTTCGTTGGTCTTTGCCTGGGCGTATGCTCGGGTGCGACGGGATTGCGTCGAATTGGTTAGCCCCGAAGATCTTAACCAGGCTTTGACGTCTTTGTTTAAGACCTTCGTGAATCGCCCTCGGATCTTTGCCGCAGTGCACTCGTCAAACTGAGTCGCGAAGACCGCAAGCAAGCTCGTAAATGTTCCTCGACCGTGATTTCCTTGTAACGCCTTGAATCCCCCAAATCCGGATTCGAGCACTTCGGTGCTGCTGGGCAAGATGATGTCGGTGCAATCGAGCTTCTCAAGTTGAGCTTCGTTGTGCTGATAGAATGAGACAATTTGATCGCTAAATTGAAACGCCAACTCGTCCCGGACTTCACAATTCGATAGACGTTCTCGCAGGCTTTCACTGGCTCCGGCGAATACGCCTCGTTCGCTTGCCATCGTTAATGTTTCGCCAATCAAGCGACGGTACTGACACCACAGTTGCAAGTCGGCCTCGAACTGACTGATCCAGCCCAACTTCTCGACGATGCGTTCATGATTCGAGCAGGTCGTCTGGGTCAATTGGTTCTCAATCATCTTCGCCCAGTCGATCAATCGTCCAAAATCCATAAAACGGCCTTTCTCCTTCTTTCGAGGTGGCAAGAGATGCTCCAGTTCGGTCTGCTGAATCGCCGCAGTGGTCGTGCCCAGTTTGGCCGAAAACGCTTTCCATCGCTCGTCGCCACGAAGCAGTTTCTTCAGCAAATTGGCAACCTTGTGCTTGATGTCGTCGAGGTGGACTCCCGAAAAATCCTTGCTCTTTAGGCGGCGAACGCCTTCGTGCAACTCACACGCTCCGTCGCTGAGAACCGCCAGCGGTGTACCAAACTGCTCAGCGGTATCACTCAATTGTTTGGCCACTTCTTCTTTGTCGCGTGAGGACGTTGGTAAAACCGCAAGTGGCGTCATGTCTTGACGTCGCAGAGCGCGATCGTTTGGCAACTGGCTCCGGCGAATCCCCAGCACAACGAGCACAAACATTTTTCCTAACTGAACGCTGTGGTCGATCATCCACACCCAGTCGTCTGCTCGGGACGCTTCTTTGAGGATCGCAACGCCATTGCGACAGATCCAGTTTCGCACCGCATCTCTTGAGGGCACTTCGATTTGCAGGTGAAAGGTTTCGGCAAAGCACTCGATGACTTTGGGAACTGCTCGGACTCCAATCAGTAGGCTCAGTTGGCAGCAAAGACAGATCATTTCGGCACTGAATTGATGACCGGGCAAGTTTTTCCAATTTGGCAGGGAGTTGGCCGAGTGTGTGACCTGTCGGTCGAGACGCTGTTGAAGATTCTCAGTCAGATTTCGCAGCCGCGTCTGTTCCCGCTGAGCCTGCTTGAGTTGAAGGCGCGTCTCTTGAATCTCCTGTCGCAAACGCAATGCACGCGTTTTCCAGCGATTTCGAGAGAAGAACAACGACCGTGAGAGACATCGCCAAGGCGACTTGAAATGCTCGAGTGTTTTAGCGGATGATACGTGCACTGTTGCGCTCCTTCGCTTCGTGGGTTTAGACACAAAACGAATACGCTGGGGCGTAACAGTTTTAAAACATCAATTCTCCGTAAATCCCCTAAACCCCGGCGGTTTCACCATCCCAGAGTCGGGCTCTCAAGCCCGGAGAGGGTTTCTCGCGCCATGCCCTCCCCGGCCGCTACCGCGTCCGACCCTCCCAGAGGGAGGATGATCTTGCGAGCGGTGTCATTCAAACAACGAAGTGATTTCCGAACAAATCCTAAGAACTCAAAATCGGCTCTTTCGGCATGCGGCCGGCCATGATGTCGGCGATCGGCCGCGTCGCGTCGACTCGTTCCAAAACGATTTTCAACCCGGCCATGATCGGCGTGGCCAGAAACATCCCCACGATGCCCCACATCATTCCCCAGAACATCAACGCCAACAAAATGGTTACCGGGTGTAGGTCCGCCGATTCGCCCATGATCTTGGGTTCAACAATGTTGCCGCTGATCAATTGAACCGCGCAGGTGACGGTGATCACCGCAATCATCCAACCGACCGAACCGCTGGGATCCAGAATGATCAACGGAATCGGCAGCAAACTTGCCACCAACGGGCCAACATTGGGAATGAAGTTCAACAGAAAGGCGAGCACTCCGAACGTCAACGCCATCGGCACCCCGAACAACCGCAGCGATAAACCGAATACCAGGCCGGTGAAGATCGAGATGATCGTTTTGAGCGTCAAGTAGGATCGAATCTGATGATCCACGTCGCGCCATGTTCCCGACGAATTGACGTCTGTCGGTGTGCCGAGCAGCAGGAAAAAGACGTAAATCAACACCACCACGCTGGTCGAAACCAGGTTGATCAGCGTTTGCGAGACCACCGTGATTCCCTGCCCGATGAACTGATCCACAAACTCGGTGACCTTTTCATGCCGGCTGCCACCGGCAGCTGCGGCGACTGGCAGCTCGATCGGCGCCGTCGTTTCCGTGCTCCGCTGGACGCCGCCGGAGTCAACCTGAGAATCCCGCGGCAGCAGAGTCTCTTGCTCTGCATCCGAGTCGGGCAAGCTCGGAGAATCTTCCCCGGTTTCCGCTTTGGATGAAATGTCGTCCGCCGGCGGTGATGATTCGGCCGGGCTCTTTGTCGGCTTCGCATCGTCTTTCAACGAAAGGTCCATTGGAAAGACGCTTTCGACTTTCTTGACTAGCTCTCGCACCCGCGCTCGATAGGCATCGGCGTTGCTGGAAAGATCGACGACCGATACCCACAACGAACATCCGAAGACAACCAGGATGACGACGCCGGCCAAAAACGTCAGCATCGCCGCGACCAATCGGGTGACTCCCAATCTCTGTTCCAGCGCCTTCAAGATCGGTCCCACACCGCTGACCACAAACACGGCGACAACCAACGGGACCAACACCGGCCGCAACCAATAGATCAAGTAGGTCGCGACGGCGGCGGTCAACACGACCAGGCAAATGGTTTGAGTGCGGGAGCGAGATTCTTCGGTATCCATGTCGATCCGACGCGTGAGCGGAAAAGGATGGCCCAGAGCGACTCCTCACTGCTCCTTGACGGTCCGAGCGATCCGGAAGCCAAGGTAGGGATTGGAGCGAGTCGATGTGCCCGGTTCTTGCGATGCCGATCGGGCGCTGAACGGAGCGTAGAGAAATGCGCCGCCACGCGAAATCCGAATGCTTTCAGGAATGTTTCGATCGTGATCGGTGTCCAGGTGAACGGCTTTGGTCGAATGAAGATTGGGAGAATGTTCGTCCTGGCACCATTCTTTGGCATTTCCCAACATGTCAAACAGCCCAAAGTCGTTGGGCAGCAGCGTGCCCACCGGCTGCAATTGGTAGCCTGAATTTTCAACTGTCCAGGCATACCGGTCCAGAATTTCGTCGCTGTTTCCGTAGTGCCGCGACGTGTGGCTGGTCGCGCGACAGGCGTATTCCCATTCGGCAGACGTGGGCAACCGATAACCGGTCCGCTGCAGGAAATCCGGCGGCAACCGCACTCCCGGTACGATTTCGTCGATGGGTGGATAGGGCATTTGGTCCTTGTCCATGTCTTCTTGTTCGCACAGCCATCGGCAATAACGTGCGGCATCGTACCAGCTGATCGAATTGGCCGGACATTGTGGCGAGGGAGTGTAGTCGCTCGCATACCCAAACCGTGATCGGAAATTGCGAAACTGGTCGACCGTGACTTCCGTGGTCGAAATCGCGAAACTTCTCGGAATGCGAACTCTTCGAGTGACCTCCTGATGATGATCGCGAAACTCCTCGTGACCGGGCGACCCCATTTTGAATTCCCGCGGATCACGAATCACCGCCAGGGTGTGTCCGCCGGCTGCAGATTGCCAGGTGACAGGCCGGTCCTTCACACCTGTCGAATCTTTGAATGAATCCGCCGATTCGGGCGTGGCCGCGGAGGAGATCTCCTCCAAAATCTCTGCCCACTCCATTTGCCCACTGAAGTACTCGCAGACAGAATGGATGGCCGCCGACGGGTCGGTCGTTCCAAGACGCCGAATTTCTGCTCGCAGTTTTTCGGTAAGGTCAGCGGGCAACTGCTGAGGATGAATTTTTCCGAGCGCCGCGATGATCGCAAAACGCCGCTGGGGACGAAGGTCTTTGTCGAGCAGCTTTTCGATCAACACTGCCGGATCGATACCGAATGCCAACAACCGATCGATCAGAAAAGAACGTAACCTTGCATCGGGCTGGTTTTCCAACGCCGGCCAAAGATGTTCGGTATCGCCCAGCTGAAACAGGGTAATGACGGCGTTGGCTTGTCGGCTGGCAATGTGATCTCGCTGCTGCTGGCGAATCACGGGTCGATGCCAAACCGAAACACCTTCGGCGCCGCCGGGCGCATGATCGACCGAGATGCTTACCGGCCGATATCCCTCGTCGCTGAGCTGGGCGAATCGCTTCTGTTGGTCGGCGATCGGCATCCGCTGCACCGATTGAGATTCCATTGGGCCACCGTTCCACCACACCGCGGCAACGCTTTCGTTGGGATTGAGCCGGACGTCGACTTGATGCCAACCATCCAGAATCCGAGAGGCATAGTCGTGCGGCGTGTCGTCCCAGGCATCGACATACGACGGATTCGTTCTCATCTTCAGACGCACGGACGAGTATCTTGCGGATCCGTCGGCCGAGTGAAATTTCAAATTGGATTTGGGTACGTAACCGCCGTCGTTCAGTGGCCCCCAAGCCGACTGGTGATCCGATTCGGACACGCCGATGTAAATTCTCGCATCGGCGATCATCGACCGATCGGGCGCCACCCAAAGCACACCGTATCGCTGCAAACTTTCGTCGGATTGCTTTTCGGAGGCCCCAGGCGGAAGCCGGGTCACGTCGGTCGGCATCAGACCAACACTGCGCATCGCCTGTTCTTGTTCGGCAAGCTGGTCGGCGTCATCCAAACGAGAAAATTGCCAGTCTCTTCCATCACGATGCCAAACAGCTGCCACCGTTTCTTGACCGTCACCCGCATAGGGCCGAATGCACGCCGGCCGGTATCCCAACGAACGAATTTCATCCGCAATCAGGTCGAACTGATCCGACGGCAAACTTTGGCAGACCGCAAAATCGGCGGTGATCATCCCCGCAGCCATTTCAAACTTCTGCCGAATCGCAGCCGTTAGTGGTTGAGATTCGATCTGCGTATCGGGCCACTGAACACTTGGTTGTTGCTGCAATTCGGCTGCCAGCAGAGCTTGCAACGAATCGCTTCGACCGCGGACCAACGGAAAGAGGATTTCGAATTGCGAAGGTAGCGCCGTGCAGACAAGGTCATTCAGCAGCGCGTCGTCATCACAACACTCGGCGAGAGCCACCGCGGCGTTGATCCGCTGTTGAAGGTTTCGCTGCGAGTCACCGTAAACATCCGCCAATGGTCTGGCCAGATTGCTTCCCAGAGAACCGAAACCTTCTGCCAGACGAGACAATCGCAAAGGATTCTGGTTGGAGATTGTTTCAGCAAGTTGTTGGCAGTGGGGTTCCCAGCGCGGGTCGGCCGGTGAAAGCTCCGCCAACATGTAAGCAACGTGCAACCAGCCGGTCTGATCATTCTCCATCTCCGGAAACCGATCCCAAAGCAGCTCACCCACCTCCTTGGCGTAGGGCCGAAGCAAATCGGCCAACAGCACGACATCGTCGGTACTGGCCTGGGGAACCGCCGCAGCAAGCGACTTCACTTGGCCTTCGTCGCTGCCCAGCAGCGCCATGCGGGCGCGGAGAACTTCGGGCGGCGTGGCACTGTCGCTGTCAATCACACCGCGGAGCCGAACCTGGGCATCCGAAGCGACCGGTTGCAACTGGCGAAGGGCATCGAGAACTTCGTCCACGCGAGCCGCCAACAGCTGTTTCACCAGCAGATCCGATTCTCGTCGCTGACGAAACTTCGTACCCAAAAAGACCACCGCGATGATCAGCAGGGCCGCGGCGCCCCACCGCATCGCGTGATGACGGGCCGCCGCCGCCATCATCTTTTTTTCATCTTTGTTGCGATCGCTTCGCGAAGTCAAAATCGCGATTCGCAAATACTCAAATACGTCCGGAAGAAAACGGCTCTCCGGCTTGCGACGCCACCATTGGCCCAGCTCCTGCATCCTCAACTTGGCTCGGCCCTTTGCCGTTTCACGCTGTTTTTGGGTCAACCACGATCGCAGCGCGGGAACCAAAAAGTCGTGGGTCAGCTGATAGTAGTCGCTGGCGTCATCGGCGCTGTCATCGGGACCCACCGTCGGCGTGATCAGCCGCAGTTGTCCGTCAAGCACCTCGAGCAACTCCTGAAAATCTTGTTCGTTCAACTCCGACACGCGCCTTAAAGTCGCGGCGTTTTGTCGTTGCCCCTTGATGTTCGATCCCGCCTCGGGCAACAGCGCCCCCAGGACGGCACGGGCCGGCATCTGGACGCTGCGGTGTAGCGGCGAAGCCGAATCGGAAGCGAACGTTGCGTTTAGAAAATCGATGCCAATACCGTCGGTTCCACCAAACTGCGACAGCGTTTCCGGCACCCAGTCTCGGCTGCGAAGCATTTGAGCAAGCAAGACCAAGTGGATCGAGATCACCTTGCCCTCTTCCTGAACACTATCGATGACTTCGTCAAGAAACCGTGATTGCGCATCGGACAGATCCCGCGGATCGTCGGGCAGGCAACCGTAGGCGCGGCCGAACTCGGTAAGCACAAACCGCGCGTGACGCAAATCGAATCGATCCACTGCCGCCACGTTGACGCCGTCCACCAGCCGAATGTCCAGCTCGTGAAAGAAACGGGTCGCATCCATCCAAAAGTCGTCGCGAATCATCACGATACACTGGACGTGAAGCCCGTCGCACTGCCGCAGCGCATTGATCAGCACACTGTCGTCATGCAGATGGTGCCAGTGAAGCCACTGCTCGAATTGGTCCAGAACGATCAGCACTTTGCGGTGAGGTGAAAGGGATTGGCGCAGCGAGGCGATCCGCGCCACCAGCGACTGGGTCGGCGAATCGTCATCGGCCGGAGGCAGCGCCCGCAACAATCTGGCCTCGGTATCACGAGCAGTCGCCTCGACGTAGGCGATTTGAAGGTGATGATCGAGGTGAGGGATCAAGCCGGCGCGAACCAGCGACGATTTCCCCGACCCGGAAGCGCCGTAAATCAACCCCACGCGGAACGTCTCTTCCTCTTTCGGGCTCTCTATCCGCGTTTTCCATTGGCGAATGACTTCGGGTACTCCGTTGGCGTCGCGCGGTCCGGGCACCAGCTTCAGAAAAAAGTTCCAATCGTGTTCGTCAAATGGTCGCAAACCCTTGGGGATCACCGCCGGATCGGACGACGTGGTCGAATCTGGCCCGCGCCGCACCGTCTCTTCCTCGGCTGAGATCGCCGAGTCGGTGCTGGGACTGCGGACACCGTCCATCCCCACCTTCTCAATGAACCAACGCAGATCGCCCGCCATGTCGTCGGCAGTCCGATAGCGATCCGAAACGCGTTTGGCAAGCGCTTTCAAACAAATGCGTTCCAATTCGATCGGCAGCTTGGGGACACGCAGCCGCAGGGGACGCGGTTCGCTGCGCACGATGTTGGTCAGCAATTGCCGGCTGGATGTACCCTGAAACGGCCGGCTGCCGGTAAGGAGTTCGTAGAGGACGATCCCCAATGAAAAGATATCCGCCCTGCCGTCGACCAAGTGGCCTTCCCCGCGAGCCTGTTCCGGACTCATGTAACTGAACGTCCCAACGAACAGGTTGGTGGGGCCTTTTCCCAAGTCCGACTCATGAAGTGCCAAGCCAAAGTCGGTGAGCCACGGATGGTTGTCGGCATCAATCAGAATGTTGCTCGGCTTGACGTCGCGGTGAACAAGGCCTCGCGTATGGGCATAGTGTAGCGCGTCGGCGATCGAGGCGACCCAACCGACCGCCATTTCGACCGACGGTTGCTGATGCGTCACCCGTTGCCTCAGATCGGTGCCGTCAATCAGTTTCGCGACCACGTAAAAGGGCAACTCCGCGGTCGAACCGACGTCGTAGACCGGCACGATGTTGGGATGATCCAAACTGGAAGCGACCTGAGCTTCCGCCGTCCACTCTTTGGTCAGTTCATCGACCGAACCCGCTTTTCGACGCGGCACTTTGATCGCCACGTCGCGATGCAGCGTTTGATCGGTGGCGCGAAGAACGGCTCCGAAACCGCCGGTTCCCAACACGCCGCCGATCTTGTAACGACCGATACGCTTCGGCAGCGGCATGACCTCGGTACGCTGCTGCGAATCCATTCCTTGCGTGCTGTCGTCACCTGTCGTCGTCACCGATCAATGACCTTCGTTGTTCCAAGACAGTCAGCCGTTTTGTTGAAACCGTCGGCGATTTCTCCGAAATCGCTTCGCCTCACAATGCAAGCTCGGAGAGCATGCCGACAATTTCTCCGAATTCGCTACAGGAGAGCCTGCCGACAGTCGGCGCTACCGACGGTCACAGCATAACAGGGCGGCAACGCTCTTGCCGACAGCTTCCCACCGTGAAGCGATAGTTCAATCCTTGGCGACGCTGGCGGCGCGGGCCACCAGAGCATCGACATCGGTATAGGGCTGCTGCTGCGAGTCTTGCCAGACAACCTCGCCGCCACGATCCAACAGAACAGTAGCGTGAACGGGGCCTTCGTGGACCATCCCCAACCACCCAGCCCACTTTTTCTCGGGATCCGAGACGATGGGAGCCTTCAACTTCGAGGCTCTTCCTTCATCCAGTTCGACATCAGGGGTGACGATCAACAAGTTCACACCTTGCTCGGCCAACACCTTGTCAAACAACGTCAGCTGCTCGTAGCAGTGTTCACACGCCAGTCCAATCACGAATACGATGACACTGGTTTTACCACGGACAAGATCGATCTTCTCCGGTTCCTTCACCACCAGAAACTGTCCCATCATCCCCGCATCTTCGTGCTCCATGATGTGGCAATGGTACATGTAAGGAACCTGCGGGTCGGCATAACGCCGAAACGACATGATCACGCGGACCTGTTCGCCGGGATGGACCAGCACCGTGTCTTTCCAGCCCCTGTCCGCCCCCAGCGGCGGCCGACCGCCTCGATCCAGAATCTGGAACTGCACCAAGTGAACGTGAAAAGGATGCGGCTGGCCGCTGCGATTGACCACTTCCCAAATCTCCGTGTCACCCAGCCGAACACGTTCGTCGATCCGATGCATGTCCATGACCTTGCCGTTGATCGGTATTCCGCGACCGCCGAATCCTCGCTGCCTGCCGGGCGGCCGCTGGACGACCGGTCCGCCCAACACCATGGGGCGCGTTCGCGCAGCATCCCTGGCCTCCAGCCGATCGATCGAGACCAGTTTTTCGGGTAGGCGGTGAGACGATCGGGTGGCCGGAACAGGCTCGATTTTCAACAGCTCCAAGTGCCCAGTCCCAGCGCCGTCAAAAAAAGATTCGGCAGTTTGCAACCAGCCGGCTTCCGGGAAACTCTTCAACGTCACTGTTTCCCCATCGCTGAAATCGACCACGATCTCCGCCCGTTCTCCAGGCGCCAAAACCACCCGGTCGACTTCGATCGGCTCGTCGAGCAACCCACCATCGGTCGCGATCTGGTGAAAGCGGCGGTTGTCGTCAAAACCAACGTAGTAGATTCGGGCATTCGAACCGTTCAACAATCGAAAACGAATTCGCCGAGATTCGACCGACAGCTTGGGATTCCACGTTCCGTTGATCAGAACAGTGTCGCCATAAACCGCCCCGCGGCTAAGAGCAAATTGGAAACTGCCGTCTCGATCGAACAGCCGATCTTGAATGATGATCGGAAAATCATCGACGCCGTAGGTGCGCGGCAGATCCAAGGAATCGCTGTCGTCATCATCGATCCACAACATGCCGGCGATCCCACGATAGGCTTGACGGCCCGTGTTGCCGTGAGGGTGCGGGTGATACCACATCGTGCCCGCAGGCTGGTCGACTTCGAAAGAGGCGGCCCACCGGTGCTCGGGTTCAATCTGCTGATGTGGAGTGCCATCCATCCGCGCCGGCACGTGCATGCCGTGCCAATGCATCGTCGTCATTTCATCAAGCCGGTTTTCGACAACCAGGTCGACTTGATCGCCGCGACGAAGCCGTAACGTCGGTCCCAAGTACGAACCGTTGACACCCGCTGTCGGTGTCCGAGTGTCGGGCAAAAACTCGCTGACTCCCTCGTCGACCACCAGCCGGTATTGCATTCGCCCGTCGACCTCCGTGCCGACAAGCTGTTTGGGAATTCTCAATGGATTCTCAAACGTCAACCCGCTGTTGGACAAGGAAACGAACAGCATCCAATACAACACCGCGGCGGACGACACTGACAGTGCCAACAGCAAGACGCCAAAACGCTTCATTCGCCGCGCAGTCACCCAGTTGCGAAGGCGGACGATTCGGGAACGTCGCGACAATTCGCCGTCAGGCAAGTCGGCATCACCACCATCTTGTAGGGCGGTCGGATGATTCGCTAGTTCTGACATGGGCCTGTCCTTGTCGCTCGGCAATCAAGCAGTGGTGTTACTATGCGCCACGCGAGGCTCTATCATCAAGGCGGTCGTCTCGTTCCGTCCAAATTCCAGCGTAGAATTCCAGGATCGCCGACTTGGGGACAAGTCGGCCTACACCTATGTCAGAAACTCCTCCCCAAAAAAGCAGAAAGCTGCTGGGCTGTGTGTTGTTGCTTTTCGGATTTCCGCTCTTTCTGTGCGGCGGCCTGGCGACTTGGTGGTTTGGACGCGAAGCGATCGATCGGGCGGAGCTAGACAGGCGATTGGCGGCCCTGGTCGATCGAGGCATGCCGGTTGGCAACGAATCGTTGGCCCGGTTTCGAGCTCAACATACCGAGCCTGAAAATGCTCAGCGGTGGATGGTCCTGTTGGAAAAACTTGAGTCGAAGGAGTATCTCGAATCAACCACGGGTGTGCCCATCGTTGGTGACGTTCCGGAAGAAGAACTGCTCGCTCCCAAGCCACTTCAGCCCTGGAAACACGAAGCCGAGGCCCGGGAGTTTCTCGATGCGTGGAGCCAATTGAGCACGGAGTTGCATTTGCTGGCGGAAGGTTCGGGGCCAGTACGCACCCATATCGAATTCGAGTCCTTCAGCACGCTTTTGCCCTACGTGCAGGCTTGCAGGCAGGCAGCGCGTTTGTTGGCGTTGGAACACCAGCTCGCGGTTTCCGAAGGCGACGGCAAGCAGTGTTATCACAGCTTGATGGCGATCTTCGGAACTGCTCGTACGATCGAAGGCGATCCGCTGTTGGTTTCCCAACTGGTTCGTTACGCGGTCGCATCGATCGGGATCGACAGCCTGAGACAGTCTCTCGCTGCGGACTTACTGAGCGAGCAGCAACTACGAGAGATCGATCAGCAGCTGGCCGCTTTTGATGGTTACTCGCAATCCTTCGAAATTGGAATTGCGGGCGAAAGAGCCATGGCGCTGGCTGTGTTTGACGATCCCAGTTCGCTCCACGAACCGGTGCCCCCGTTTCATCGCTCGGCCGACGCGCTGGCCGCGCTCGATCTCTTTGCAAAAGCCGAAGCGATTGCCGCGCAAAATCTGGAACCAACCGAATTCCTAAAAGCACTGGAGACGTATGAGGCCGAAGTGCAGCAAGAGTTTCAGGATGCCGGGCCGCTTCGGAAATTCGATACCATGATGACCAGCCTGATGTTCCCCGCCGTTGGTCCCTATGGCAAAGCGGCGTTGCGAACGGCGATGAATGTTCGCCTGGCCCGGCTGGCGATCGGAGTTCGTTTGTACCAAAAAAAGTTCGATCGCTGGCCTCCGTCGCTAGGTGATCTAAAAGACGTTGGCATCAGTGAAAGCCAGTTCCGCCCAAGCGGCGGAAAGCCGTTTGGATACCGCGTCATCGACAATCAAGCATTGCTCTGGGGGTTTGTTCCCAATTCAAGCTCCGATCAGACTCCGGCCGATCCGATCGACTTGGAATCGGTCGAAGAAAACCAACGAGAAGAATTGGAATCGTGGCTCTGGAAGCTGGAACGCTCGTCCGATCAACCGCCGGAGTGAATCACGACGGTCTTTATCAACGACTTGAAATTGAAAAATTTCTTGTGAACCTCGCCAACGTGTCGGTCGTCCTTTCATTAACTTTCGACCAAAAAGAAAGAGAGGGAAAGATGGTTGCACACGCTGAAAATTCACCGGTCCTGCACATCCGTTTTGACGGACGCAGTTCGGACATTCCGCTGTCGGACCTTGACGTCGGTGCGATGTCGAAAGAAAAGGAAATCAAGCGATCCCTCGCTACCTATTTGGACGTTGCCGAAAACAAGTTCAGAAACTACGTCGTCGATCGTCACGAGACCGGAAACTTGACTTTGCGTCCTGAAGCCGTCTTCGGCTGATCGGCTGAGTCGTCGGTGACCGAAAAATTCAGAATCCCGTACCCAACGGTACAAGCCTACAAACAGTTCCTTCGTAAGGAAGAGGTCACAGGTTCGAATCCTGTCAGCAGCTTTCGATTCAACATGCTGCTGTAGCTCAGTGGTCAGAGCACTTAGTTTCCGCGCTTTTGCGACTCGTACGGGGTTTTGAATTTTTCGGTCACCCGCCGGCCACTTCTCCGAAGTGGCACACTCACCAGCCGACGGTCGGCGACTTCTCCGAAGTCGCATGCACAAGCCAGTTCGGAGAACTGGCCGACGATCCCAAAACATCCCGTACCCAACGACACAAGCCTACAAACAATTCCGCTTTTCACGGAGAGGTTGCAGGTTCGAGTCCTGCCCGGCCAGCTGAACGACACGATTTCTACTGGCCGGTAGCTCAATTGGCAGAGCACTTAGTTTCGCGCTTTTGTGACTTGTACGGGATTTTTCTTATCCCTTCTTCTTGATGGAGGCTCCCAGCAACATGGTCACGACGGAACAGGATCTTCGGCTCGAAATTCTAAACACGCTGCTGACGACTCCTCACCGAAACCTGGAAAAGATCTGGCCGGTTCACCGTGACTTGGTCGGCCAGGATCCCCGGTTCTACGTTCGTTTGGCGGCATGGTACGCCGAATGCGGGGACGTGCGCGACCACAAGGAGATGTTCATCATCAACTTGGTGTTGTCGGACTTCAGTGGACACCGTGACGCGGGCCTGGCGCTGCTGCGTCAATTGCCGCCGTACCAGTTGGTACGAGTGGTCAACTTCATTTCCGGCAGCAAGAAGACTCGCAAGGCCGACAAGCAGGCCAAGCTGAAGGGCTCCAAGCACGCTCGCCAGAAGGCCGCGCGACGTCTGTTCGCAGCGGGGCGACAGCTGCGTGCCAACACACCGCCACAGCAGGTGACCGAGGATTTTGGTCTGTTCCGCAACATTCCGCGGGCGATGAAGACCGAGGTCACTCGTTACCTGCGCGAGCGTGAAGCGGACGCCGAGTGGTTCGACGGAAGCGTGCTGGCGGCTCGCAAGGCGATGAAGCGGCTGTACGCGCTGCTTCACGTCAAGCCCAGCGATCGCGCCCAGCAGATCTTGTTCGACAACGATCCGCCGGCCGATAGCCGAGTTTACGCGCTGCGCCAATTGGCGGCGGCGGGCAGCCCGGCAGAGCAGGCGGCGGCGATTGTCGCGCATCGAATTCCGTACCGAGTCGCATCGACGGTCATTCGACAGATGACGCCAACGGTGCTGGTGGCGCTGATCGACCAGATGAGCGCTCAGGAATTGATCAACAGCCTTGGCGCGCTGAAGCGCCGCGGCGCGTTGGACATTGCCGACATCAAGTCGTTGGTCGAAGCAAAGCTGCAGGAGGCAAAGACCGCCGACCGCGTGAGCGCGCTGAAGGCGGAAAAGGCCATCGAAATGGTCGGTGTGTCGGAGGATCTTCGCGAACAATTGGAAGAGATCGCCGACACGCAGGTCAAGGCGAAGGGTCGCATCACTCGCCCCACGGCGCTGCTGATCGACAAGTCGTCTTCGATGCATCAGGCCATCGAATTGGGAAAGCGGATCGGCGCAATGATCTCGGCGATCTGCTGCCGCGAGTTGTATACCTACGCGTTCGATACCGTGCCGTACGAAATCGCTTCCACCGGCCACAGCCTGGCCGATTGGGAGCGAGCGATGGACGGAATCAAGGCGGGCGGGTGCACCTCGTGCGGTGTCGCCCTGAAGTCGATGGCGCGAAAGCGCCAGTACGTCGAACAGATCATTATGATCAGTGACGAAGAGGAAAACACGCCGCCGCCCTTTGTGACGGCGCTGAAGGAATATCGTGAAGCGATGAACTGCGATCCGTCGATCTGCTTCGTCCGCACCCCCGGTGGCAGCAGCTACCTGGAAACGATGTGTGGACGTGAAGGCGTTCCGGTCGACGTGTTTCAGTTCACCGGCGACTACTACTCGCTGCCGAACCTCGTTCCGATGCTGTCGCGTCCGAGCAAGCTGGAGTTGTTGATGGAAATCATGGACTACCCACTACCTCGGCGCAAAAGCGCCTAGCGAGGATGATTCGTGTAGGCCGGATCGAGGTCGCAAAACTGTGCCGTAACTGCGCAAACCGGTTTGTGCTTGCGCGCAGCATGCGCGATGAAAAACTTCCCGCAGGCGACCGAAGTTCCGGCACTGTAAGGGTTTGCTGGTTACGGCCTACGATAGCCATGAATAATCCGGGCTAGCGACCGACGGCAGTAGGCCAATCAAGCCGGAGGGTTCTGGCGGTCGGGCGGCCGAGCCAATGTGAGCTCGGCCAGCCGATCGCCAGCCCTCCGGCTTTTTCTTGAACTCCGCCTGCCAGGCAGCCAATTTCCTAAAAAAGCGTGACATTTCGCCAGACGCTCCTCCCTGTCTATCCGAGCGAAGAATTCACCGTCGTCGGTTCGAGTCACATTCCGGTATCCTGCCGCAAAGCGAACGTGGAATGGCACTTTCGCTTTCTGGCGAATTCGTGATCTGCATGCAATTCCAACACCCGGGCGCCGAAATCAGCTTGCCAACCACCCGTTCGAATGACAGGATTTTAATGGGAAGTCGGTGGTGTTGGGGGATCCGTGGTTCGCCATGCCCCTGCGGATCACCTGAGCTTCTTCTTTTCTTGCTACTCATCTCCTTTTCTACCCAACGCGTCCTGCGACCGATGCTGCAGGCAGTGTGAGGTCGTGCCACACCTTTCAGGAGGGGCGACGATGCGCGTCTATTCGATCGAAAACTTAGAACGCCGATTTCTGCTCAGCGCTACAGTCACCGACAACGACATCATCACCGCGCACGATACGATCCCTCGCATTGGACCGGCCGACGCGGTGGCCGTTACCGATGGCCGATGGTCGGACGCTGCGACTTGGGGCGGTACGCTGCCGGCGCCAGGTGACAACGTCAGGATCGAAGCTGGAACCGACGTTGTTTTTGATGACGTTGTGGAAATCGGAAATGTGGAAATATTCGGTTCGCTCTCTTTCGCTGCTGACACGGAAACTTCGCTAAAAGTCACGACGATTCACGTCATGCCGGGCGGATCGTTGTCGATCGGCACCCAGGCCGCTCCCATCACCGCGTCGTCTGAAATCGTGTTTGCTGACACACCCATCGACACCGACTCGGACCCGTTCCAATTCGGCAACGGATTGCTGGTCTTCGGATCGCTGGAGACCGACGGCAGAGACGTGACGCCTTACGTTCGTGCGGCGGCCGACATCAATGCCGGCGACACGCTGATTGCGATCGATCAAGTGCCCGCTGATTGGCAAGTGGGCGACGAGCTGTTGTTGCCCGAAACGGCACAGTTGCAGTTGCCTCTAGAATTTCAGTCGGAAACGGCGACCATCGCCGAGATCACCAGCAGCGGTGTGGTTCTTGTCGATCCGGTTGCCTTTGATCATCACGGAATCGCCGACAATCCGTTCGGAATCGAGGTCTATGCGCACATCGCCAATTTGACTCGCAACATCGTTCTTCGCTCCGAAAATCCCGACGGTGTTCGCGGTCACTTTTTGGGCACAGCACATTCGGTCGTCGATATCGAAGACGCGTCGTTCATCGGCATGGGTCGAACGAAAAACGACAAGCACGACAACACCGTCATCAATGACGATGGATCGATACACGTCGGGACCAATCAAAAGGCGCGATACAGCGTTCACGCTCATCACAGCCACGGCACATTCGACGTCCAAAACTCGGTCGTAACCGACTCGCTTCGGTGGGCTGTATCCATCCACGGAACAGCCGGTGCAAACCTCTTGACCAACGTGATCTATGACGTAGATGGGGCGGGTATTGTCACAGAGGATGTGGCAGCGAGGGATTACGTGTTTGATGGGAACCTGGTCGCAGCTGTCGGCGGCGAGAACCTCCGCAACAAAAACGGCGGCGGGTTTCGCTCCGACTTTGGTGCGACCGGCGACGGGTTTTGGTTCCGCAATCCTGGTGGGGTCGTTACCAACAATGTCGTCTACGATGCCGCATTTTACGGCTACAACTTTTCCGGATACGGGCACACACGACAGCTGGCCAACAACATGGTCACCCAATTTGATGTGCTTCAAGGAAACGAAGTTGCTTCCAGCCGCGGTGGTGTTTGGCTGAACTGGTCACAGGGCCAATTCGATTTGATCAAGTACCAGCGGATGGTGTTTGAAGATACGCTGGTTTGGCACATTCGGGACGACGGGCTTCATAGTTATCACGAAGCGAACCACACGTTCAAAAACTTCACGGTGATCGGCGATCCAGCAGCCAGCAATGCCAATCGCGGATCGGACAACGCCTACGACCACCGTTCAACGATCGGAATTCACCAAGGCAACAGTTCTTATGAAAACTGGAATATGATTTTCGATGGTCTCCAGATTTCGGGGGTCAACGTCGGAATGATCCTGCCGGTCGATCCGGGAAGTGACGGAACAGTCATTCGGAACGCCAAGTTACAAGCCTACATCAACATCGCGGTCGACCGAAAAGGATCGTTGGATTCGTTGTTTCGCGAGAACATCGAATTCCTGCCCTCCAAAACCATTCGGTTGACCCAGGCGCTGCCCGAAGACGTCGCGAACGTGTGGCACGAGGGCCAAGGAACGATCGAACCAGGCGTCCTCGGTTTGACCCAAGAGGAATTGGACGATCTGCAGCGTCCGACCATTTCGAAGTTTTACATCGCGTTGGGAAGCGACGGACAACTAAGGGTCAAAGGAGGCGACGACGACGATACGATCTTGGTGGAAGAGGTGGACGACAGGGTGGTGGTCAGGATCGCCGATGAAGTTCACAAGTTCGATCGACAGGATGTCCATTCGATTGCGATTCATGGCCGCGGCGGCAACGACACCATCACCAACCTTACCAGCATTCGATCCAAACTGTACGGCAACGAAGGTGACGATCAAATCACGGGCGGCTCCGAGAACGACATCCTGGACGGCGGCAGCGGGAACGATTCGCTTAGCGGCGGAGCAGGCGACGATGTTCTTTACGGCGGCGATGGAGTGGATACTTTGCTGGGTGGACCTGGCCGCGACAAACTTCGCAGCGGCGACGGTGACGATTTGCTGTTTTCCGATGACGACGATGAACTGGTGATCCAATGAATCGGAATCAGCGCACTACGACTGGCCTTCGGTCCGAATTTGCGGCATTTGGACTGTCGGATCGATCGAGCGGAGATGCAGGTCGAGTTGCGGAAACGCGATTTCGATTCCTTCTTCGTTGAAACGTTGGTGGATCGTGGTGTGCACCTGGTGAATCGTCTCCAGCCGATCGTCCATGTCCTCCAGGTAGGCTCGGACAACGAAGTGAAGTGTGCTGTCGCCAAAATATTCAAAGGAAACGAGCGGACGCGGATCGTCCATGATGTTGGGGTTTTCTTCCAGCAGCGTCCGCAGCAACTTGCGAACGCGTTCGGTGTCAGTTCCGTAGGCGACTCCGATCTGGACGGTGATTCGATTCATGTCGTCTGACAAAGTCCAGTTCGTGATTCGGCTGGTGATCAGTTCCTTGTTCGGAATCACGACCTCCTGTCGATCCCAGTTTCGCACCGTCGTCGCACGAGTGCGAATGCGGATCACCACGCCGGTCGTATCGCCAAGGGTGACGATGTCTCCCACTCGAATCGGTCGCTCGAACAGCAACAGCACGCCGCAGACGAAGTTGGCGACGATTTCCTGCAATCCGAAACCGAGTCCCACTCCCATCGCGGCGACCAACCACTGAAGTTGGCCCCAGGAGATCCTCAGCGCAGCACAAGCGCACACCACCCCCAAAATACCGATCGCGTATTGGGAAATCGTGGTGATCGCATAGCGAATCGACGACTCGACCCCCAACCTGCCCAACAGTAGCACGTCAACCAGGCCGGGCAGGTTGCGCCAAGCAATCGACGTCAGCACGACGACCAACAGAGCGATCGCCAGAGCACCGATCGTGACCGGTTCGTCCGTGCCGGTGTCAAGAAAAAACGGATTGATCGGCAGCTGGCCGACTTTTGCCAGCGCCGGATAGGTTTCCAGCCAGATCAGCGAGATGCCGACCATCGCGACGCCGCCAAGCACCAGGGTGATCAATCGCCGCGTTTGCCGATCCATGACGACAAGATCCGCCTCGCCCTCTTTGGCGACCAACGCATCAATGTCGCTGACATCCGACTCCTCATCGATTTCGCCTTGATCGCGGCGCTGCACCAACTGCTGCCAACGAATCTTGCGCCGCGCGATGCGCACGCAGCGGAACAGAAACGCCTGCAGCACAAACAGCACGACGGCCAACGAAAACGTGTACACAAAGTCAAGCGTTAGTTCATAGGCGGTGTACAGGTAACCGATGGTGGCCAAAATCGCCAGCGCAATGGGCGTGAAAATGGCAACGTTGCGAAGGGGTCGACCGTAGCGCTGCAACCAGTCGGCCGGTTCGGTATCGTCTCCATCGTCGTCATCCGATCGAAAAAAACGAACCAACGTCACGGAAACCAACAGCAGCAAACCAATCAAACACAAACGGCTCAACGATTCGCGGGCCGCGATGCTGCCGTGCCCTTGGAAAACGCTTCCAAAGAAGGCCAACGGCGTCCCGGCAACAATCAGCACCAACAAGAAACGCTTCAATTGCGTCGGCGCCGAAATGGACCAGCCGAAATGGGATTCCGCCAATCCGCTCGGCCGCCATATCTCGCGTACCAGGCTGAAGGTGAACCACCACCAAAAGGTATGAAACAGCGCACTGGAAACGGCTCGAACCGGTTCGCTGGATGCCCCAGCGAGGGACTGCGCAAAAAACCAAACCAGCAGCGGCCACGGCAGCGCCAACATCAACGTCAGCGCGATGCTGCGAACCGTCGGCGTGATCATACGACAAGAGATACGCGACGCCTCGTCTCCCAAATGTTCCAGCCTACGCTTGATGCGTGATCGAAACAAAAACAACATGGCGATCAGGGTGACCAAAAAGAAAGATCGAAAAGGCCGCGCCTCAATCCGCCATCGCATCTGCACCATCGCATCCGCTAGCGACGTTCGGTTGAATATCCACCCCAGGGAACGCACGGCATCAGAGAAATGCCGCGGACTCAGCGGCCGCGCGTTGGGCAACCAAAAGATGCGTCCGTCGATGTGGCGGCGATACTGCTTCACCAAATCGACAAGCTGTTGTTGATCATCGCGTGACTCGGCGCGAAGCGTGTAGTTGTGTTTGGCATCTTTGATCAGGCTGTCGATCACGCGCGATTCAATCTTGAACAATCGTTGCAATTGCTCGTCGGCATCGACCGGCAGATCGGTTCGATCCTCCTGAAGTTCCTCGACCGTTTTTTCCGCTGCCGCCGCAACGTCGGACAACACGGCACGACGATCCTCCAGATCGTACAACTCGGTTCGATAAACATTCAGCGTCTCATCCGCCTCCGCAATCATCCTGGTCAGATACGTGTCGGAGGGCAGTTCCGAACGCTTCTCGACAAGCATCAATCCGATCGAGTCGATCCCAACGTCTTCGGTTCGTTTCTTGGTTCGCTCGAAATCCTCCTGCCAGCGCGCCAATTGCTTTCCATTTTTCTCGCGCAGCGCGGCGGCGTCCCGAATATGGGAAGCCAGAACGAACCGTCGATCGGCGTGATCGATGACCGCTTGGGCAAATTTTTGCAGTGAAAGCGGCGTAGCATCAAACGCCTCCTTCGCATCCTGGCGTTGTTGTTGAGCGTCATTCTGGCTGGCCTGAGTGACGTCGTCGACCAACTTCAACACGTCGCTTTCCAACTGATTGATCTGAGCCTTGAGCGCATCGATACGCAGCTGCGGAAACTCGCCCTGTGACGAGTAGGCGGTGCGTTCGTTCTCCAACCGCTCAATCGTCGCTTGTTGGAACTGAAGCTGGGCATGGAACAGAGCGTTTTGCGCGACGGCAGCCGGCGCCGGATCCGTTTCGGTACCGGCGGCATCGATCTTCTCTTTCAGATCTGTGACTGCCGTTTGGGCATCGGATAGATCGGTGGGAATCGCTTTGATCCTGCCGACGCGTCGTTGCGGTTCTGCCTGGGCATCGGCCAATTCCTTTTTTGCATCGGAAAGACTCTGTTCCAGCGCGGCAAGTTCTCCCGACAGCTCATTCAGTTCAAGAAATTTGGCAGTTCCGAAATCGTAGGCCTGCGGAGATTCCTTTTGTCGATTGGCGGCAAAAATATCCTGCTCGGCATTTTCAGCCCACGATTTGAACTTCGCCGCTTCCCCTCGTTCCAGGGCAGCTTTCCCCAGCATCGATCGAGCCTGTTCGTACACCTCCTTGATTTGCCCCTTGGCCTCGTCGTCCAGGTCGGCCGACTGCTCCAGCTGTTCCAAAGCCTCGGTGATGTCTTCCACCGTCACGCCAGCCGGCTGAGTAGACTCCGGCGGCTGGGCAGGCGCCATCGGCGAAGAGAAGAAAAACGACAAGGGCAGGATCCATCCCACCAAAACCAGTTTCATCGATGCCCGTTGAAACAAGGCAAAATCCATTGAAATCTCTCACTGACGCATTCGAGTACATTTTCCAGACAAACCGCAGCGTCCAAGAGGGTAATCTACTGATGCAAAGTGGCAAACGGTCGGCAACTGTCGGCGATTTCTCCGAAATCGCTACGAACACACACAATCCAGGAGCGGAGAACTGGCCGACGCGCCGAACGCGCGCAACTCACCGCGCCGGTATAGAATAGGCATCCCGCCCCCATTTCCCTCCCCACCTTTGCTGATGCCGATGAACCGTCGCTCGGCCCTGCTGCTGATCGCCCTGTTCGGATTCGCGACGATCGCGGCTGCCGACCCGCCGCAACCGAATCCGAACGATTTCGAGTTCTTCGAGCGGAAGATCCGGCCTCTGTTGGACCAACACTGTTACTCCTGCCATTCTTCTGGCGCAAAAACGGTGCACGGAGGATTGCGACTCGACACGGCCGATGCGATCGGTCGCGGCGGCGACAGTGGGCCGTTGCTTGAGGCAGGCGATCCGGCTGGAAGTTTGCTCCTCCAGGCGGTTCGCTACGACGGCGACTTTCAGATGCCTCCGAAAGGGAAACTGCCCGAAAGCGAAATCGCGAGATTGACCGAGTGGGTCCGACAAGGCGCCCCCTTTCCGCCCTCGTCGACAACTCCGCCAACTCCGGAGGGAGAAATCGACTTTGCCCAGGGACGGAAATTCTGGTCGTTTCAGCCTGTCAATCGCCAACCCCTTCCACGCGTCGAAACAGCCAGTTGGCCTCGCGGACGAATCGACGTCTTTGTCCTGGCGGCCATGGAACAACACGGGCTGACTCCGGCGCCGCAGGCCAATCGCGCAACGTTGATTCGTCGGCTTTGTTTTGACCTGACCGGTCTGCCGCCGACACCAGATGAGGTTCGCAGGTTTGTTGATGACGATTCGCCTGACGCCTACCGCCGATTGGTCGATCGGTTATTGGAATCGCCGCAGTATGGAGAAAAGTGGGGACGTTGGTGGTTGGACATGGCGCGATACACCGACCGAACTGCAAAATGGCTCTATCAAACGGGGCAAGCTCATCTGTATCGCGACTGGGTGGTGAAATCGATCGGCGACGACATGCCCTACGATCAGTTCGTCCGCCGGCAGTTGGCGACCGATTTGATGGACGAAACGGGTCCGGAGGATCTGCCTGCGCTCGGATTCCTCAGTCTCAGTCCCACTTACTGGAAAGAACTCAAACTTCCCTGCGAAATCATCAAGGTCATCGTTGCCGACGAATGGGAAGAACGAGTCGATGCGGTTTCGCGCACCTTTGTCGGGCTAACGGTCGCTTGCGCTCGCTGCCACGACCACAAGTTCGATCCCATCAGTTCCGAAGACTACTACGCATTGGCGGGAATCTTTGCGAGTTGCCGGCAAATCGAACGTCCGCTGATTTCGGAAGAGAAATACGAACCGGTGCGGCGAGCGAAAGAAGAGGTCACCGAGCTGCAGACACAGATCACCAAGCTCAGGAAAGAAAAGCCGCCGCCTCAGGAAAAGATTGATGAACTGACCGCCCAGATCGAGCAGATCAAATCATCGACACCACTTTACGACACTCCGATAGCAAACGCATTGTCGGAGGAATCGATGTACGTGGTCCGCGCGGGAAAGACGGCGCAGGAGGGTACTCGATTGGACTATCGACCGGGCCCGCGCGATCTTCCTGCTTTCATTCGTGGAAACCCAAACCGACCCGGTCCGAAAGTTCCCCGCAAGTTCCTGACGGTGTTGGCAGGCGATCAGCAACCCTATCAAAACGGCAGCGGAAGGCTGGAACTGGCCGAATCGATCCTGACCGACGCGGGGTCGCTTGCGGCACGAGTGATCGTCAACCGAATTTGGCTGGCCCACTTTGGCCGTGGAATCGTCACCACTCCCAGCAACTTTGGGCGCCAGGGTAGCCGGCCAACCCACCCGCGATTGCTTGATGATTTGGCTGCCAGATTCATCGCCAACGGATGGTCGATCAAGCGGCTACATCGCGAGATCTTGCTCTCGGCAACCTGGCAACAATCGACCACTGCCCAACCACGAAAGATCGACATCGACCCCGAAAACATCTGGCTGTCGCGGATGAACCGGCGCCGGTTGACCTTCGAGGAGTGGCGGGACGCGATGTTGGTCAGCAGCGGAAACCTCGATCGGGCGATGGGCGGAGCCTCGTTGGAGTTGGACTCGGAAAAAAACCATCGTCGAACGATCTACGCAACGGTTCATCGCCGAGACATGTCGCCGACCCTGATGATCCACGACTTCCCCGATCCCACGCAACACAGCCCCGCAAGACTATCGACCGTCACGGCCCTGCAAGGACTGTACGCGCTCAACGGCCCCTTGTTGGTGCAACAATCGGAGGCGCTATCGAGCCTGCTTCATCATCAACCGGGCGACGATGATCGTCATCGAATCACCCGAGCTCATTGGCGACTTTTTTCACGATCCCCCAACCGGCAAGAACAAGAAATGGGGCTGGCGTTTCTCAGCGAGACCAGCGGCGACGAACAAGGGGCGCGATGGCAACAATACGCACACGTGTTGCTGGCCTCCAACGAATTCCTGTTTGTGGATTGAATCCGAAATGACGTTTTCACCCAAAGCATCGAATTCGCCGACTTGGGAACAAGTCGGCTTACCGAAAAATTCGCTGGACCGCCGAAGGTTGCTTCAACACCTGGGTGGCGGTTTGGGAATGCTTGGCGCCGCCAGCTTGTTGTCGTCGCAACCGAAAGTGTCGGCCGCGGAGGTAGCAGCAGAGTCTGGGCCCCATTTTCCCGCCAAGGCCAAACGGGTCATTCACCTGTTCATGAACGGTGGCCCGTTTCAAGCCGATTTGCTCGATCCGAAACCGGCACTTGAAAAGTATGCCGGAACGAAGCCGTCGGGCGCCGATTTGCTGACCGAACGACCAACCGGCGGACTGCTTCCCTCGCCGTTTCAATTTCGTCGCTGCGGAGAAAGCGGCTTGCCGGTGAGCGAATTGCTGCCCCACCTTCGCCGGCACATCGATGACATTTGCGTGTTGAGATCATTGCACGCCGACAATCCAAATCATGGGCCGGCGCTGCTGCAAATGAACAACGGCACCATCATCCCGACTCGGCCCAGCATGGGTGCCTGGTTTCTTTACGGGCTGGGCAACGAGAACGCCAACCTTCCCGGATACGTGGTGCTGTGTCCGGGACGGCCTGTCAGGTTTTCGATTCTTTGGAATAGCGCTTTTCTGCCATCGAAATACCAAGGCACCTACATCAATCATTCCAAACTCGACCCCGAAAAGATGCTTCCCCACTTGCGTAATTCGCGCTGGGAACCCAGCACCCAGCGGCAACAGCTCGATCTCCTCAGCCGGCTCAACGCCCGGCACCTGGCTGACAGGGAAGAAGATTCCGTTCTTCAAGCTCGTATCGAATCGATGGAAACCGCTTTTCGGATGCAATTCGAGGCCAGCGAGGCTTTTGACCTCGACCGCGAAACGAAGCAAACGCGTCAGTCATACGGCAGCGGGCACTTCGCCAACGGTTGTCTATTGGCGCGACGGTTGGTGCAGCGCGGTGTCCGATTTGTCCAGCTCTACTACGGCAACGGACAGCCCTGGGACACGCACAGAGGGCACAACGAATCCGTGACGAAGCTTTGCAAAAATATAGACCAGCCGATCGCTGCTTTGATAAACGACTTGAAACAACGTGGCATGCTGGACGAAACGTTGATCGTCTGGGGAGGCGAATTCGGACGTACGCCGACCTCCGAAAACGGCAACGGCAGAGACCACAATCACCACGGATTCACGATGTGGATGGCCGGCGGCGGCGTTCGAGGCGGAATGGCCTACGGTGAAACGGACGAGTTTGGTTTCAAAGCAGCGGTCGACAAGGTTCATGTCCACGACTTGCACGCCACGATTTTGCACCTGCTGGGACTCGATCACCAACGACTCACCTACCGGCACGCGGGACGGGATTTTCGGCTGACCGATGTGTATGGTCGGGTGATTGAGGAGATCGTTGCTTGAGGGTGCGTTCGAGGAAGCTCGCACGAAGGCACAAAGACACGAAGAGGGGAAGGTCTGCGAGTTGTCCGCGCGTGAACGTGATCGCTTTGGAACGTGTCTTCAGACCGCGGGCCAGGACCTGTCCTGTTTGCGCGGGATTTTCGATGCGTTAGGGGGAAGCTATTCGGTGAGTCGATCAAAAAAGCGACGTGAAAAGCCCGATGTTGGCAAGTTGTTGAAGCGGCTTGCCGGGGAAGAGGAAGAATTCCTGCGACGCGAGTTTTTGGCGCCGGCGCTGCGCGGTGGGACGATCCGAGTTCGCATCGGCGGTGCTCTCTGTCGAATCCGAATCGAACCGGCCGACTTCGAAGGTTGGGGCGTTTTTCAACCCCTTTCGCACTCCGAAGCCATTCTTGCCCGCGAAGCAACGCTCGCCGGTCGACGCCAGTACCTGGAGCTGTTTCCCCTGGTGCGGTTGATCATTTGTAACCGCCGGGCAGGTGGGTGGTTTGGTTCCGCGGCCAACTTCGGTGACTCGCGGATTCGCATCGACGGGCTTGCGCCGGTCCACCTGTGCGAAGAGGTTCAGCTATTCGACTGTGTGAAAACGCGTTACGACGGAACCCGGTTCTGGTTTGACGAACACGAAATGCGGCACGATCCTGCCGCCGCCGCTTACCTTCGCGAAGAATTTCAAAACCGCAGGCCGCCCGAGCAGTTGGGGCGAAACGGACTCACCGCGGAGCAACGTGCCGCCTATGAACTCAGCTACTGGCAGGCGATGCGTCCCGTCCGGCAACCGGAACCGGTCGAGCAGCCGCAGGAATTCCCGTCGCAAGAACCCGCGATCGACAATGCCGAAAGGGTGCTTCGCGAAAACCTTTCGCATGCCGGCGCACAACTTGTCGATTACCTCGAACGTGCCGACAGTTTTCGTGTCACCTTTACCGTAGGCCGGCAACGTTACACCTCGTCGGTGAACAAGGACGATCTGACCGTCCAGGTTGCCGGAATATGCCTCAGCGGTGAAGACCAAAAATTCGACTTGAGCAGCCTGGTGGGAGTGCTTCGTGAAGGTTCCCAGGTAGGCGAATTGGTTCCCGTTGGGGAGGACAACGAAGGAATGGACGAACAGGAATATTGGCAAATCCATCCCAGAGCAAACTGATCGTCGAACGATGCTGGACGCTCATTGGGCGGCGGCAGGAGAATTTTTGGTACGCGCGGCGAATGCGCCCGACTCGCGGCCAACCGGCTTCGGTGCGATTCGACGCCGCGTGGGCGCTGCGGCGAGAAGAAACCAAAGGCGACGTCGTCGGCTTCTATCACACTCATCCGAGTGGTCGTCCCGATCCAAGCATGCGGGACCTGAAGACGATGCGTGCCTGGGCCGGATCGTTCGGTAAGCCACTGCTTTGCTTGATCGAAAGTGACGGGCAAGTCGCGGCCTATCGATTCGACGATGACGACTCCGAGGGCACCTTGATCACCGCCTGCCAACGAATGCCTCGCGGCATTGTGCTTGCATTTGACGAAGGAGACTCGCGAAATGGCGAATAAGTTTTTACACGAAGAGATCTATCGCGGTGCAGATCAGCTGGCCAAGTTGGCCGAGCGGTCGGTCACGATCTGCGGCGTCGGCGCCGTCGGTTCCCTGCTGGCCGACAATCTGGCTCGACAAGGCCTGGCGCATCTTCGCGTCATCGATCGCGATCGCGTCGAAGAACACAACGTGAGCACTCAGCTGTACGACGCGGCCGACGTCGGCGCGTGGAAGGTCGATGTGCTGCGCAATCGGCTGTTCCGTTCGACCGGTGCGGAGGTTGATGTGCATTCCAAGGAGTTGACCGAGCGAACTGCCCGTTCGCTGCTGAAAGGCTCGGACCTGGTCATCGACGCGCTTGACAATTCTGCTTCGCGGCAACTGGTTCAAGACCATTGCCGCGCGAAAGAAATTCCCTGCCTGCACGTCGGGTTGTACGCTGACTACTGCGAAGTGATTTGGGACGACGTTTATCGCGTTCCCAGTGACGTCGCAGGTGACGTCTGTGAATATCCATTGGCGCGCAACCTGGTGCTGTTGTCGGTCGCGATCGCTTCGGAATCGACGATTCGTTTCTTGATCCAAGGAAACCAAGAGAGCCGATCGGCGACGTTGAAAGATTTTGTTGTCCACCAACTCGAATCGCCGGTATCTCTGTAGGCCAACTTGTCCCCAAGTCGGCCTACAGTCGGCGATTTCTCCGAAATCGCTACGCGTAAGCAAGCCGACGACTAGAAAAATCGGCCGAACCCGTGACGGAACAATCGCCTGGGACGATGACGGGTCGATTCCTGAAACTCTTCCGGCGAAATCGCGTCGTCGATGATCACGTCGTCATCCGCTTCCTCTTCGTCGGTCGTTTCTCCATCTGCGTTGGTATCTGACAAAATCGAAGAATCACCACCATCGGGGCTGGACAGGCGGTTGATCACCGAAAGAGCATCCAGCGAAGTGACATTTCCATCTTGATTGACATCGGCCGGCATCACGGCGTTGTGTGACGCAGGCGCGGCAACCAAGTTCTCACCGAATCGCCTCCAACGAATCCACCACCAGAATCTTCGCCAACGGCGCCAATTGCCATTCGTCGTGGACGTGTTGGTATCCGCCGTATCATCGACTTCATCAGGAAGCTCATCCTCGGTTTCGGTGTTGTTATCGACGGTAGGGCTGACCGGATTTTCCTCGACCGGCGATTCGGTTGCCGCGCCGGGGGCAGCGGCATAGATCTGTAGCGCCGCGTCGATGTCGGCCGAACTCAATCCCCGATACTGTTGGGAGGGAGAGACGAAGGGAGCCATCACACTTCCCGAAACGTCCAAGTGATCCACACCCAACGCGTGACCGATTTCATGCACGGCGACGTGCACCAAATCAAAAGCGCTGTTGCCTAGCGCATTGCCGATTTCCCACGATTCCGAAAGATCGAACTCGACGTCGCCGGCGATCCGCGGCGGATTCAGATCGTCAGGAAGGTAGGCTTGGGCGAGCGTGCCGCCGGCACCATCGATCGATCCGAAGGTGAAATCGATCGAGTCACGTTGGTTGGGCTGGGAAATCTGGGTGAACTGGACGTCAATCACGTTGCTCCAAGCTTCCAACGCTGTCTCGATCGCCGATTCGACCGCCGCCTGGGCCAGGTTCGGTGGAGTATTGCCGATGTGGTAGCTCAATTCGGCAGCCCCCTGCCCCGGACCGTCCCAACCCAGACTGGCGGCCAAACATCGGCGCGCTTCGAGAGATTCAGCGGATAGTTTTCGGTGTCGGCGACAACGACTCATCACAAGACCTTCACGACGATGAAAGCAGCTTTCGCCGGCCGAAGTTCGATTCGGGCGGCGAATACTACCATTCGATTCCTTCTCTCTCTCAGCACGGCACTTCCCAAGCTCGGCCGTCAAAGGAGAAAGGAACAATCGGCACAGGTCGCGCCACGCCTACCGCCACCCGAAGGGGCATTTTTTTTAATACGCAAGCAAACCTGCTGACGTTTCCATCATCAAGATCCGCGCAACCAGCAATCCTGGTGGTCACCGAAACTGCCGATCCTCCGTTTGCCGATCCATCACCGATAGGGGATATTTCGTCGACGTTTTTCTTACTTGCAGGCAGAACAGGACATGTCAACAGCGGCCAATCTCCTGTCCTTTGACGATGAGGGTCTGAAGAAAGCGGCCGTCTTGTTGATGAGCCTGCCGACCAAGACCGCCGCGGCCGTGCTTGGTCAGCTGCCGCCTCGATACATCGAAGCGATCAGTATCCAGATCGCGCAAACCGAATCGGTCGGTGGTGATGATCAGGAAATCGTGATCGCCGAGTTCCTGACTAGCAAAGCGAGTTCGCTGTACGCCAGCCCCGGTGGTTTGGAACGAGCCAAGGAGCTGATCAAAGAGGCTCTTGGCCGCGATTCGGTCGAATTGATCGGCAACCTGCAGCAGACCATCGAGGCGATGCCGTTCGGCTTTGTCAAGAAAGTCGACGCCCAAACGCTGCTGCAGTTCATCGGCGATGAACATCCGCAAACGATCGCGCTGCTGCTCAGTCACGTTCCCGGTCATTATGCCGCCGAAGTTTTGGCAGGCCTGGAAACTGACAAACAGCTGGAAGTGATTCGACGTGTCGCATCGATCGGCCGAACCAGCCCCGAAGCGGTCGCGGAGCTGGAATACGGTCTGGAAATGCGGCTCAGCAGCATGGTCAACCAGCAACATAGCAACGCCGGCGGCGTGGAAAGTGTCGCCGAAATCTTGAACGTTTGTGAACGTTCCATTGAACGTACGATCATGGAATCGCTGGGCCGCGAGGACCCTGAACTCTCGGACGACATTCGCCGCCTGATGTTTGTCTTCGAGGACATTTCGAAATTGGCTGATCGAGACATTCAGGCGTTGTTGAAAAACGTCGAAACCGCACAGTGGGCAATGTCGCTCAAGGGCGCCAGCCAAGGATTGCAAGAGAAGGTGATGCGAAACATGAGTTCGCGTGCCGCCGACAATCTGCGCGAGGAAATGGAGTACCTGGGCAGCGTACGAGTCAGTGAGGTCGAATCGGTGCAGCAAAAAATCGTCGATATCGTCCGCCACCTGGAAGACACCGGCGAAATCTCCAAGCCCAGCGGAGAAGAAGAGGAAGAGTACGTGACGTAGAGCCTCAGAGCCTCGAGCCTCGTTCCCACGCTCCGCGTGGTAACGCCCCTCAAGCCGCTCCGCGGCTCTGTTTCCGGTAGTCCGCGGAGCGGACAATCAGCTGTTCCCACGCGGAGCGTGGGAACGAGATTGGAGATTCCGATTCACGAAATTCACCTAGCGATCATTCAGCTCTGACAACTCCCGCTCGTACAGCATTTGAATCTCTTCCAGGTCCACGTCGGGCTTGGGCATCTGCGGATCCATCTCCTTCAGCGTCTGGTAGACGATTCCTGCCACCGACGCGTCGCGATACCACTTGTGATCGGCGGGGATCACAAACCAAGGCGCGTTCTTCTTGCAACACTTGCTGATCGCATCCTCATAGGCTTTGCGATAATCGTTCCATCGGTCGCGAGCGGCGTAGTCACCGGGATTCAGCTTCCAGTGCTTTTCCGGATTGTCGAGCCTCTTCTTGAACCGTTCCAACTGTTCTTCGGGACTGATGTGGAGATAGAACTTCAGGATCCGCGTTCCCGAAGCGACCAAAGCTGATTCGAAATCGTTGATGATTTCGTACCGTTGGCTCCATACTTTCTTGGGCACCAGATCTTCGACTCGCACCACCAACACATCTTCGTAGTGAGAACGGTTGAAAATGGAAACTTTGCCCTTACCAGGCGTGCACTTGTGGACTCGCCACAAAAAATCGTGTGCCAATTCCTCTTTGCTGGGAGCTTTGAACGGATAAGTGCGGCAGCCTTGCGGATTCATTTGGCCGAGCACTTTTCGGATCAGTCCGTCTTTCCCGGCAGCATCGGGAGCCTGCAGGACGATCAACAGCGATTGCTGGTGCTCGACGTACATTCGGTACTGCAATTCGCGAATCTTGTCGACCATTTCAGCGGTAAAGGCCTGGGCGTCTGCCTTGCCGTCAAACGGTCCCGTTTCCTTCGTCTTGATCGACTTCAGGCGAATGTCTTTTCCGGCCGCAACAACATGGGCTTTGATAAAATCAGGCATGGTGATTCAACTCGTCGAAGGTACGCATATCAAACGCTTCGCAGTTAGGTTGCCTCACGAAGCCGGTCGGTGAAATCGGGAAATGCCGCCCGGACTCGCGTCCAATTCGGAATCGCTTCGGCGCCGTTGGGGTCAACTCGAAAAACATCTCCAGCCGCGGTAACACATTCGGCAAACGCGTCGATCGCGGCCTCTTCGGCATGACGGTCGTAAGTCAGATCGTTGACCAACGCGTCGGCGGAGTATTGACGGATGCAGTCCTGGGCGATTCGCAGATAGGAAGAACGCAACGTGATGAAAGTCGATTCGCTCATCACCACACCTTGGCTGGCAAGTGTGCGAAAAATCGTGGTCAGGATATCGCCAGCCATCTTGATCAATCCCGCATTTTTGTCTTCCAGCGACAGAACCTGGTGCTTGTGTTCGTACAATCGGCACAAGTCGGTCTGACAAACGCGTTTCAGCGACGTGTTACGAAACACCTCCGCCAGCGTCCCCACTTCCAAGCCCCAATCGCTGGGGATGCGGTTGGTGCGGGCAAGGTTGCGAGTCAAGGAGAACTCGCCCGACAGCGGGTATCGAAAATTCGATAAAAACTGAATGAAGCGGCTGGCGGGAAACGTCTGCATCAGGGCTCGCACCAGCGGTGCCACCAGCAATCGAACCACCCGGCCATGCATGCGATCAGTCACCCGCGCATAGTAGGCTTTGCAAAACTCAAAATCGAGTGCCGGATGAACCATCGGCAAACAGAGTCGGGCAAGCAAAAAGCGATCGTAGTCGACGATATCGCAGTCATGCAAAACGAAATTGTCAATGTCTGGATCGGCCAACAAGTAACCAAAAGCCGTCCAAACACTCCGTCCCTTGCCGGGAGTCGAAACGGGAATTCCGCTGTCAATCAGTTCGTGATAGAGCGATTGAATCTTGGGGCCGTCGGTCCAAAGTACCTTGGCACGATCCCCCAGCGGCGCCACTTTAGCCACCGTTTCCAAATAATCGGATTCATCGGGCGCAACGCCCAGGGTGATCACGATCGTGTGCACATAGTCCGCGCTGCTCAGTTCCCGAACGATCTGCTCAAACGGCTGGGCTCGCATGTCTGACGCGGTGACCGGCAAAACAAGCCCGATTCGTGATGTTTTCGTCGACTCGCGAAGCATGTCTTCCAAGCGGTCAATTTGACCGGTTCTCAGATCATGAATCGTTGTGATCAGGTCGTGTTGGTAGAAATCTGGCATCGCATCTATCTATGGGGACCGGGAAAGCAATCCGCCTCACCCGACCAACTTAGCGATGCCGCCGCCACGGTTAAAGAGGATGCGACACGATGGGCTCTGCAACGGTTTCCCCACTGCCCCCACGGGCGATCAAGCTTTTGTCTGTTCGGCAGCCGAACGCGAGAAAATCTTCACATCGTCCACCACCGCGGCACGAGGCACGGCCAATCGAAGCATTCGTTTGGTTGGATGCGCGATTCCTTCGGAGGAAAAACTACCCACTTCCTTGCCATCAATGGAAACGCTCAGTGTGTCGCCTTGGACATCGACGACCAACGTATACCATTTTCCCGCCTGCAACGCGTTGCGAAATCGTTTTTTCTTTGCTTTCAGTTTTTCCTGCAGGTCGGGCGTCAGGCGATCAGCCAACCTCAGCTCCCGGGTTTTCAGGTCCATCACGCCGGTTTTGAGATCGGAGAGTTCCACCGCGCTGGTGCTGACCCTGGCGACAAACAGATGGCCGGCGTGAACTTTTTTGTACTTCAAGTCGGCAAAGTTCAAACCGAGGTTGTCCCGTTTGTCCTGCAACATGAACCGGAGTTCGACCGAGCCGTTGCGGAATTCGGCCGGATGAGTCACCGAGACCGCGTGATCGGCCGACGGATGCAGGTAGATGTACATCGCTCCATCACGAAGATCGACCTGCTTGTTGCCAGCCGCCCGTTTTTTGCTGTTCGATCCCCAGCCGTTGCCAATCTCCTCCTTGGTTTCCTGAGACTCGTTTCGCTCGAAGTCATCTTCAAAAATCAAGGTACCTTGGCGGTCGGCAGCCGCCACCGGCTGAAAAAGGGCGAGTGAAAGTAAAAGCGACCCGAAAGCGAATGGTTCTCGATGCATGACTGAATACCGGTGAGTGCTTGTGAAACGTGCGCGATTGTGGCGGGACAGAAACCGGTTTGTATTTACGGTTTTCCTGTCGAATATATTCCTGTCATTTTCGTCGGATGACAACCAGTGAGTTAGGCCATAGGGAGTTAGGCTGTAGGGGTTTAGGCTGTAGGTTTGCATAGCGAGCGCCGGCCAGCTCAAGTGCTCGCAGTTTTGCCTGACCAGGCACGTCAGTGCCATCGCTCTTACCTACAGCCCAAATACCTAAACCCCTACAGCCTAAACCCCTATGACCTACAGCCTTATCCGCGAACCCATTAGGCTGTAGGTAAAAAGGGGCACTACGATGCGCGATCACACGAAACTGCGAGCATTCGAGTTGGCCGACGAGGTCGCACTTCTGACTTACAAGCACACCGGAGGTTTTCCGAAGGCGGAGCAATTCGGTCTCACCTCCCAGATGCGTCGTGCGGCCGTCTCCGTTCCGTCCAATATCGTGGAAGGTTGTGCTCGTCATTCGTCGGCCGACTATCTCCGGTTCCTCGACATCGGGTTTGGGTCACTTCGTGAACTGGATTATCAACTGTCGCTCGCTACTCGCCTCGGATTTGTTTCACCAGAAACGGAATTGCATACCAAAGTTCACGAAACATCGAAGGTGCTCGGAGCACTGATCCGCTCGCTCCGCAAACCTACGGCCTAAACTGCAGGTAGGGGTTTAGGGGTTTAGGCTGTAGGTAAGTGAGGGTCAAGAGCACTGATTCGCTCGTTCCGCAAACCTACGGCCTAAACGTCTACCGGGCTTAGGCAGTAGAGACTTAGGCCGTAGGTAGTAAGGGGGCAGCGCAGCACCAGAGCACTGGTTCGCTCGTTCCACAAACCTATGGCCTAAACGCCTACAGACTAAACACCTGCATTTCCGACGAAAAAAGCCGGCGTCTGGTGGAGTTCCAAACGCCGGCTTTCGGCTTACTCTTGGCTTGGTCCGTTTTCTGACCAATCAAAGAAGTTGCGGGAGCCGGATTCGAACCGACGACCTCGAGGTTATGAGCCTCGCGAGCTACCGGGCTGCTCCATCCCGCGGTGGTAGGTGTTCAAGGGAAACTTGTTGTTGGTCGGCTTTTCTCAAGTCGACGATTCCAGATTTCTCTTGAAGACGAGTGGTTTATCGGAAAAAGTCGCCACAGTGTCAACCGGCCTTCACATCACGAAAGATCGGAAAAATGCGGAACTTTTCTGTTGATGCCTGTGAAATGTTGGACGCATCCGACGGCAAAAAGGTTCGCATCCGACGTAAAATGCCGATATCCTGTATCATTCAGCAGGCAGGGCCGCGTTATCCCGGCGCGTTAACAAAATGAGCCGGTGTAGCGGTCACAGCGCTGCCTGAAAGACTAATCACAAAGACAGCTGCCTTGCAGCGGGCACTGCGTCGAGTCAACGCCAAGGAATGGTGTTGCGAGTGTTGATGGCTCGGTCGTAACAACTTTTCGGATTGTTCGGGAACGATGTCTCAAGCCAACTACCATCCCGATTCTACCTCCTCCGCCATTTCGCCTCCCGATTCTTCCACTGTGCCGCCGCCACCTTCGTCGGCGAATCAGGTGCCACCACCGCCGCCGGCTCACGCTGGTGGCAATCGCGCCGGCAGCAGCAACAACAGTTCCGCTTCCCCCGTACCGCCACCGCCGCCACCCCGGTCGACGTTGCCCCCGCCGCGCCCGGCGCCTCAGCCACGACAAACCAGCGGAGTCGGTTCGGCCAAGGGTCTGCGTTGGCGCGGAGAAGTGACACCGGTCGAGAAAAAGAGCAAAACAAAGACGCCGGCATCCGCCTCGACCAATCGTGCGGCCGTTCCTTCAGATCAACCCGACGAGGAGGAACTGAATGAAAAGCTGACGCGGGAAGCGCCGCCGTGGCTGATCAGCATGGTGTTTCACTTGGTGCTGCTGCTGATCTTGGCGTTGATCAGTTCACCGGTCGGGTCGGAGATCGGGCGAGTGATGTTGACGATCGGGCATAGTGATCGCCAAGCGCCTTCGGAGTTCACGGAATTCTCCATGTCGACTGAAATTTCGATGGCCGATTCCGACACGATGGAGGATTCCGAAGTCGAGGTCGAAATTCCGACCGTCTTTGATTCAACGGTGATGAACGAAGACATCGATATCGCGCCGGTCGATATCGGGGAGGGTCCAGAATTGGCAATCGCCAAGCCGATGTTCAATGGACGAACCGGCGCCATGAAACAAGCGCTATTGGCGATCTACGGAGGAACCCCCGAAACCCAGGAAGCGGTCGCTCGCGGACTCGCCTGGTTGAAGCGCAATCAGAAACGAGACGGCAGCTGGAGCATGCGCGGCCCCTATGCCGACGGTGGGTTGAGCGAAAACACGGTCGCGGCGACCGCGATGGCGCTGCTGGCTTTCATGGGCGACGGCAACACGCATATGAAGGGCGAGTACCGTGAAGAGGTCGAAAAAGGCATCAAGTACCTGATCGGCAAACAGGACCGCAGCGGGTTCTTTGCCCGGCAGGCTCGCGGTCACGAAAAAATGTATGCCCAAGCACAGGCCAGCATCGCGATCTGCGAACTTTACGCGATGACCAAAGATTCCTGGTTGCGGCCCCGTGCCCAATTGGCGCTGGACTTCGCTCACAAGTCTCAATCACCCGAAGGTGGTTGGCGCTACGAACCGAATTTTGATTCCGATACCTCAGTCACCGGTTGGTTTGTGATGGCGCTTCAAAGCGGCTTGGCCGGCGGGTTGGACGTCAATGAATCGATCTTCAAAAAAGTCGACAGCTACCTGGATTCGGCAGCTTCTTTTGAAGACGCCGCCTACAGCTATCAGGCTCACGGCAGCCCCAGTCCCGCCATGACGGCCGAAGGAATCCTGTGCCGACAGTACATCAGCTGGACCAGAAACCATCCGCCGATGTTTCGCGGTATTCGCGAACTTCTGAACCAGGCCCCATTCGACATCAACGATCGCGACGTCTACTACTGGTACTACGCCACTCAGGTCATGCACCATTTCGGCGGGTCGCCTTGGCGGGAGTGGAATGAAGCGATGCGCGAACAATTGCCCAAGGCGCAGGTCATCGGTGGACGCGAAGATGGCAGCTGGGCACCTCAGCAAGACCGTTGGGGAAGGAACTCAGGCCGACTCTACACAACCTGTTTGTCGCTCTATTGCCTGGAAGTCTACTATCGACACATGCCGCTTTATAAGGCGGAGCACGCCAACGAGTAGTCGGCTGGTGCTATGGCGCGTTATGTTCGTGGCATGAACGCGAACATGTTTTATCGGCTTGACGCCCTTTCCGTTATTGATGTTGTCGGCTCGGATGCCGCCGCCATCGTTCACAACCTGACCACCAACGACGTAAAAAAACTCTCTGACGGCGAAGGCTGCGAGAGTTTTATCACCGACGTCCGCGGCAAGACGTTGGGACATGTTCTTGTCTTCTGCGACGATCGCTCGATTCGTTTGATCGGTGCCGGCGGACAATCCGAAGCGATTGCCCAACACATCGACCGGTACACGATCCGAGAGGACGCCCAGCCGGTGATTCGCGACGACGATTACGTGGCGGTGGCCATCGATCAGCAGGGTGCAGCTGCCGTCGGTGTCCGGCCCTTTGCGGGCGATGGTTTGGTGGCCCAGACATTGCAAGTTGGTGATCACGAAGCGAGCGCGTACCGCACGCCCTGGTTGGATGACGGCGGGGTGGTCTTGTTATTGCCGGCCGATCATGCCGAAGCAATCGTCGGCTGGCTAGCTGCTCAGAGGCTGTCGGCTGCGGAGGAGTCGACCTTTCATCAGCGGCGGGTGCGACACGGTTTTCCCTGGTATGGAATCGACTTGGACGAATCGAATCTGCCGCAGGAGGCCGATCGAGATTCGCAGGCCATTTCATTGACCAAAGGCTGCTATCTTGGCCAGGAGACGGTCGCCCGGCTGGACGCTCTGGGACAGGTGCAAAGAAAACTCGTCCGCTGGTCTTTGCAAGGCGCGGTTCCCGAATCGGGAACCGTTTTGGTGGCGGGCGAAAAGCAAGTTGGGCGGCTGACCAGTATCGCGCGCTACGCCGACGGCCAGATCATTGCCATCGGTTATGCGCGCCGCAGCCACTTCGACCCCGGTGCGGTGGCCGAGTGGACCGACGAAGCCAGTGGAACGGTTTTTCCAGCAAGAGTGGTCTAGGAATCATCCGTTCCCATCTCGGAGCTTTTTCATCATCATTGGGGCATGCAACATACACCAGAACAGTTCGCCGAATTGCTCGACCAGGTTCGTTCGGGCGATGAGAAGGCGACCGAACAGTTGTGGGAAGAGTATTTTCAGCGATTGGTTCGTATTGCCGCCAAGCGTTTGCCTGCGAACTTGCGACGCGTGGGTGACGAAGAGGACATTGCGCTGTCGGCCTTCCACAGCTTCATTGCCGGTGTGCAGCGTGACCAGTTTCCGGACCTTAGCGGGCCCGACAATCTGTGGGGGTTGTTGATCACGTTGACCGGCCGCAAGGTGCACGCCCACCTCCGACACCAGACACGGCAGAAACGGGGCGGAGGCAGTGTTCGCGGCGAGTCGGTTTTCATTGATCCCAAAGGGGATTCGCGAGGCGGAATCGGTGGCGTGACCGGCGATACCGCCTCGCCCGATCTGCACGCCGAACTTGCCGAGGCCTGCGACGGGCTGCTGGACCAGTTGGCCGATGACCAACTGAGGCAGATTGCCGTGATGCGGATGGACGGATTTTTGGTCGATGAGATCGCCGAGATCCTAGAATTGAGCAAACGGGCGGTGGAACGTCGCCTGCAACTGATTCGGCGGACTTGGAGTGAAGCGGCCGAAACGGATTCCGACGACGAATGAACATCACCACAGAAGAAATGAATCGTAGCGGCAACCGGATTCTCGTCGGCTGATTTGTCTCGAGGTGGTGATGCTCGAATTCAAGGATCGCCGACTTGGGACAAGTCGGCCTACCAATCATCAACTGGCGACACGATGGACTTAGGCGACCTTTCGGCAAGTGAACTGGCCAGAATCGATTCCATCTGCCTCGAATACGAGTCAGAACTTCGGGCAGGCGAATCTCCGCCGATTGACCAGTGGGTCGCCCAGCACGGCGGACAGCACGCCGATTTGCTGCGCCGAGAACTCAGTGCGATCCGCGACGAGATTCTTACCGCGCCGCCAAAAGCCACCCCTTCCACCGTTACCCAAACCGGCGCCGTCGAGACTCGCATCGATCTGCCTTCCGCCGGCACGGTGGTCGGTCCGTACATGCTGCGAGAAATGCTCGGTCGCGGCGGCATGGGTGTGGTTTACAGGGCGATCGATCAACGATTGGATCGAGAAGTGGCGATCAAGATGCTGGCCGTCGATGCCGCCAAACGTCGCGACCTGTCAGAACGGTTTGAGCGCGAGGCAAAAGCGGTTGCCGCGCTCAGCCACCCCAACATCGTGGAGCTTTTTGATATCGGGATCAGCGGCGGTCTGCCGTACGCGGTGATGGAATACCTGGACGGCCAGTTGCTGGACCAGCGTTTCAAACAGGGCGCAATGGATGCCGGCGAGGTGAGACGCTTGGGGGCGCAGATCGCCGATGCTCTCGCCGCCGCTCACGACGGTGACGTGATCCATCGAGACTTGAAACCGCACAACATCATGCTGGTACGACGCCAGGGCGGCCAGCCAACTGGTGGCGCAAGCGAAGCCGCCGAATCAACGATCGTCAAACTGTTTGACTTTGGCCTCTCCCGAGTCCCTCGGGGCGAAATGGATGTCGCCGATGAAACGGGCGAGGGCATCGTGCTGGGCACTCCGGGGTACATGGCTCCCGAACAGGCACGCGGCGAATCGGTCACGTCAAAGGCCGACCTCTTCTCGCTGGGCTGCGTGTTGTACGAAGCTTTTTATGGTGCCCGTGCATTTGACGCGACCACGACGGCGGCTCGATTTCGATCGACGATCGAAGATTCGCCTCAGCCCGATCCGATTCGCCGCCGAGACGATCTCGCGTTGGCTGAACTGATCGAGCAGTGTTTGCAGAAGGACGCCGGTGACCGTCCCGCATCGGCCGCGGTGGTCGCGGCAAGGCTGCGCCGCAAAGAACCCGATGCTGACCCGATCACCCAGCAGATCGATGCTGGCTACGCCGCCGGCACCATCACTCGCCGGCGCGTCCTGGCTTTGACCGGCGGCGCAATCGCCGGTGGACTGACCGGCGGAATTTTGGCCCAACGGCAAGGACGGCTGGACCACATTCGATCGTTGGCGGTGCTCAGTTTTCATGACGACACTGTCGACGCAAAAACCGGATCGACGCCGGCGCCCACCATGGCCCAGCCCGTTGGCGAACGCGATTTGCATCGTGGCGAAAAGCTCTCGGCCCTGCTGGTGCACGAACTGACTCGGTTGTCCGAGCTGACCATTCCTCGGTTTCGACCGATGGAAGCCGAAACGCCCAAGGAGTTTCGCAGCATCGGTACCGAGCTGGAGGTCGACGCGCTGTTGACCGGATCGATTCGCACGGTTTCTCAGGGAACAAGTCCGTTTCAAATTGTCGACATCCAGTTGATCTCCGCCGAAACAGGAAACCAGTTGTGGGGAAAACAGCTCCAAACCGATGCGGCAGACAACTACCTGCATCAAAGCAAAGTGGCCACGGAAATTGCTCTGGCGATCGGACATCGGCTGACGTCAACCGCCGATGAGGATGCGCCGCCCAGCGTGGAGTCGTTCAGCTGCCTGGTCGACGGGAAAACGCGATCGGATCCCGAAAGCGTCGCTGGACTGGTCAAAGCGCTCAAGTGCTTCGAGCATGCTCATCAGGTCGATCGCCGTTTCGCCGATCCGTTGGCCGGAATCGCGCTGACCTCCGTCACGCTGGCCGCACAGAGTCCAGACGACCAATCGTTGGAATTGATCATTCGGGCGCGCGAAGCGGCGGCCGAGGCATTGATGCTAGATCCCGCTTCGATCGATGCGCGATTAGCCACCGCGATGCTCGATTGGCAGACAACCAATCGTTATCAACAAGCCCAACGGAGCCTGCGAGAGCTGTCGATGATCGCTCCGAACAACTGGCAAGTGCTCCATCAACACGGGCTGCTGCAGCTGGCACTCGCAGACTTCGCCGGCGCCGCGAAATCGCTGCGTGAAGCGGCGCAATTGAATCCCTGGTCGGTGCTGGCAAAAGTCGATCGGGCGCGGGCGCTGTGGTTTTCCGGGAACGATCAACGGGCGATCAACGAGGCGACCCGAATCCGAGACAAGTACGATCAAAATCGATTGGCCCGGGGACTATTGGTGGACATCTTCGAACAACTGCAACGCTTTGATGACGCGATTGACCAACATGATCAACTGCAACTGAAGGAGGGATATAGCGAAACGCAGTATTGGCAGGCGCGGGCCGAGCAGGTAGACAAACTTCCTTACGGGCCGTTTGGCGAAACGATGAATCGAGCAATCTTGAAAACTCGTCTTCCAGATGGAATCGATGACTTGAATTTTGCGGAGATCGCCGATTCGACGCCACCGGCGCTGCCGCTGCTATTGGCAGCCCATCCAAGCTTCAGCGCCGTAAGATTACTCGACCGCGCAAAAGAGATTTTGCCGGAATTGCGAAGTCAGTGAGCCGCCCGCCAATTCTCCGCTCCTGGCTTTCGAGAAATCGCCGGCAACTTGGGCGACCGCCTCATGAGAACTGGCCAACTTTATCCGGTGGTGGGGAATGCGTTGGTGCCGGAGGGCCATTTGTCGGGAGTAAACGGGTGTCCGAGGCAATCGCAGACGTGGTGCCACAGCTGGGTCACGGCGTCGTTGTACAGATAGGGGACGTAACCCATCGCCAAATACGATGCGATCGCCGGTTGGCGGTAATGTTCAGTGTACAGTTCGATATCGGCATATCCGGCTTGCAACAGTTTTGTCGTCACCGCGGCGGCGACGACGCTGCCGAGTTTTCGGCCGCGGTGATCGGGATCGCAGCCAACCCATCCCAGCGTGCCCGAATAGGTCGAAAGCCCCGAGTAGTTATGAAAGGCCATCGCGGAGGCCACCAGGTTTTCTGAAGCATCCACCACAACAAACCATCCGGCCGGTAGCAACCGCGAATAGCAGTAATCGAGTCGCTGGCGATCAAAATCCCACCCACATCGTCTCATCAAGGCCAAGAAAGAAACTTCATCATCGCGATCACCTATCCGCCTACGGTATCGGTCGGCAGTTTCGACATGGGGCGGTTGATCCAACCGATCCGTCGGCCAAGCCATTTTCAACTGCGGCTTTTCGGTCATGATCAGAATCCGCGTTGCAAGCCGGGAGTGATATCCAGGTCAAAGTCTGCCCACTGTTGGCGTTTGATTTTCTCCAGCGCGATTGCCCCCATCACTGCATTGTCGGTACAGAGATTCATTGGGGCGATCACCAATTCAAAACCGTTTTGGTCCGCTTCGGTTTGCAACCGAGATCGAAGGTAGCGATTCGCCGCCACGCCGCCACCGACGATCAATCGAGAGCAATCGTGTTCATTGACCGCGCGCGTACTCTTGCCGACCAACACGTCGACCACCGCTTGCTCGAACGAGGCGCAGAGATCGGCTTGTTCCGCATCGGACAGGTTCACCTTGGAGAAATCCTGATGGCCCGGTCCGACAATCGCGTAGCGAACTGCCGTCTTCAAACCGCTGAAGCTGAAATCATAGTTCCCGTCTTTCAACATCGAACGGGGAAACGCGTGAGCGTTGCGGTCACCCTGTTGGGCCAATTTTGAAACTGCCGGACCGCCGGGAAAACCAAGCTGCAGCATCGCCGCGACCTTGTCGAACGCTTCGCCCGCGGCATCGTCGATTGTGCCCCCCAAGTAGCTTAAATCGAGCGGGCTTTCACAGTGGTACAGGCTGGTGTGGCCGCCGCTGACCACCAGGCCGATGCTGGGATAAACGCAGTGGTCGGCAGCAAGCTGGCAGGCGTACAAATGGGCATGCAGGTGGTTGACCGCGACCAAAGGCTTTTTCCAGGCGATCGCCAACGTTTTGGCTGCCACCAGTCCGACCAACAGCGATCCCGCCAGCCCCGGCCGATCGGCCACTGCGATGGCCGTTAGCTGCTTGGGTGACTGCTGAGACTTCTGGATTGCCGTGTCGATGACCGGCAGGATTCTTTCCAGATGAGCGCGAGCGGCGACCTCGGGGACCACGCCCTGAAACCGTTGGTGCAGCGCCTCCTGAGTCGCCACGCACTCGCCCAGAACTTCGCCATCTTCGGAGATAACGGCCGCTGCCGTCTCGTCGCAGGTCGATTCGATGGTTAGGATTGGCATCGCTTGACTTTGGCTTATTTTAACGAAAAGCAAAAGGGCTCGCCTTTTCCTACTCGCGGTGATCAGATTTCTGTGATGCAACTCCACTTGGCAAAAGCAGCTGCTCTGTCGGCCCTCCTCGTCATTGCGTCGATCGCCTGCTGTCAGGAACCGGCCGAAGAGACATCCGGGGCGGGTTCGGTGGTTGTTGGCGTGACTCCCGCAGGCGTGCAGCGGTTTTCGCGAGGCGGTTGGTCGTCAATGGCGGTCAACGGTGTCAACAAGACAGATCAAGATTCCGACGAAATCGTTTCGGTCTATTTGGGCGACGAAGCGGGATTACAGTTTTCCAAGCGGTTTTGGGTGCCGGCCGGTGCCAAACGAAAAACCTGGTTGCCGATTCTGATTCCCGCTGACATTCCGCAAACCGCCACGACCGTCTATGCCTCGACCATGCGGTTGAAAGAATCGGCAAGTGGCGAGTCGTTCACGGAAAATTCGGTCGGCATGTCGGTGAGCCAACGATCGCTGCTGCTTGCTGAACGGGAAATCAACACGGGAGTCATTACGAATAGCTCGCTGCCAGGCCGCGCGGCGGAGGAAATGGCTGCCAAGCAGTTTTTGTTCGACTTGATCCATGCCGGGCGAGACTCGATTGGCAAAGCGCCGCTTGACTTGGGGCTGGTCGATTTGCGAGCGAACTTTTTGCCGCCGACACCGCACGCGTTGCAGGAGCTGGATCAAGTGGTGATTGCCGGCGACCGGATCAGTCTTGATACGGCCGGCTTGGCTCAGCTTCGAGCCTGGCTGCACCAAGGGGGCCGGATCTGGATCATGCTCGATCGCGTCGATCCCAGCTTCGTGCGCAATCTGCTGGGCGACGACGTGACCTACAGCGTGGTCGACCGGGTCGAGTGGAACGAGTTCACCATCGACAGCGAGGCAACACTTTCCGAAGGGGCAAGATCCGAAACCTGGGAATCGGAAAAGCCGGTCGAAATGCTCCGCGTTTTGGCCAACGTTGATGAAGTCACCGCGAGCATCGATGGTTGGCCGGCGATGTTTTGGCAATCGGTCGGGCGAGGCGAAGTGGTCTGTACGACGCTGGCCGGACGCGGTTGGTTGGATCCACGCGATACGCCCACCAACGCTTACTATCGATTGGCGCAGCGTTTCTTTCGGCCCACTGAACCGGCGACATCCCATGACGAAGCGCTGGTGCCGATCTTGGACGACAAGATTGGGTATCGAATTCCCAGCCGCGCTCTGGCCGGAGCCGTGCTGGGAATCAATGCCGTGTTGATTTTGGTTGCCGGTTGTTGGTGGGCAAGAAAACGGCGGCTGGAGCGACTGGCGATCTTGATCCCGGTATCGACCATCGCCTCGACGGCGATTTTGATTTTCGTCGGCAATCGGCAAGTTTCCGCTGTGCCATCGACGGCTGCCACCGGCCAGATCATTCGAGTGGCCGATGGGGTTGGTGAAGCTCACGTTTCGAACCTTTCGGCGGTCTACGCCCAGGACGACGGCGAATTGGAACTCGTCTCGTCCTACCGCACCATCACCATGCCCAAGCAACAGCAGGGACTCGGACAACTGCAACGAGTTCGCTGGGAGGACGACGGCAAGAGCAGGTGGTACGGTCTGCAGCAACCTCCCGGCGCGATTCGATACTTTCAATCCGAAGCAGTCGTTCCGCTGCAACAACCGATGGTGGTACGAGGAACTTTTGACGCTGAAGGATTTCGCGGCACGATCTTTGGCATCGAAGGCAAACCGTGTGAGGACGGTTTGATCATTTCTGGGCCGGCGCCTTGCACCGCGGTATCGTTTTCCGATAACGCCGACGCGGCGGGCCACCGAGTTCGGGGCAGCCAAGCCGACTTGATGGCCGCCGGGCAATACATTCCCGGTGCGCTGCTGTCCGAAAACCAGCAGTTACGGCAAGACTTCTTGAGGCGAGTGCTAGCCGACGCCAGTCAAAGTCCTTTTTCCTTTCGGCCGACGCTTTTGGTTTGGACCGATCCGATCGATTTGGGAGTTGATATCGATTCGCGATTTACCCAGCACGGCACGTCGCTTGCCGCGATTCCGATTGAAATCGAACATCCCGGTGAGGGCGATTTTCAAATCCCAGCAACTTTTGTGCAGGTCGATACCTTTGCCAGCCAGCGTGGCCGGTCGATGGTGTTCAATCCGCGCAGCGGCAAGTGGTTGCCCCAACTGACCAAGGGTGCTGACGTGGAACTGGTTTGCCGGTTTCCACGTTCGCTCATGCCGCTGACGCTCAAGAGCATCGATGTCTACATCAAGATCAACGCGCCGGGACGTTTTCTGGTGGTCAAAGCAATGATCGACGGCACGCCCACCGAAGTTTTTCGTCAGGCGGATCCGACCGACTTGATTCGCGCCACGATCGACCAGCCCGCCGCGCTTCAGCTGAACCAACAGGGAGGTTTGTGGCTGCAAGTCAGCGTCAGTGATTCCAAACAGGAGACTGATGGTGAGGAGCAGGAAGACAAGAAAAAAATCAAAACCACCTGGCAAATCGACCGGTTGTACGTCGACGCCATCGGGACGCAGCCGTCAACCTCTTCTGAAGTCAACGCCCCAGCATCAACAGCAGCAGGTACACCGTGAGCGAATCCGAGCCTGTGGTCGAGACGACCAATCTGACGAAACGATATGACGAATTCACGGCGCTCGATTCGCTATCGATCACCGTTGGCAGTGGCCAGATCCTCGGCTTCATCGGCCCCAACGGCGCCGGCAAGACAACGACCATCCGGATTCTGGTCGGATTGCTGAAACCGACCAGCGGTTCGGCTCGGATCGCCGGAGCAGATTGCCTGGCAGAATCGCGAAAAATCAAGCGGCTTGTCGGTTACATGCCGGACGATTTTGGCAAGTACGACAACATGCGAGTCAGCGAGTACTTGGATTTCTTCGGCGCGGCCTACGGAATCGGTCGCCGCCAGCGAGCGGTGCGGGTTGACGAGTCACTGGAACTTGCCGGCGCCGCCCACATGAAAGACCTGTTCGTCGACGCGCTCAGCAGAGGCATGCAACAACGAGTCGCGGTCGCTCGCACGTTGATGCACGATCCGCGAGTGTTGATTCTGGACGAACCTGCCAACGGACTCGATCCGCAAGCTCGTATTGATATGCGGATCATGCTGTTACGGCTAGCGGAACTGGGAAAGACGCTGATCGTGACCAGTCACATCCTGCCCGAACTGGCGCGAGTTTGCGACCTGGTCGCCATGATCACCAAGGGAAAACTGCGAGCCTTCGGCACGTTGGACGAAATCATGCGTGACATCCAACAGCGACGGACCTTCGAGATTCAATTGGTTGAATCGGACCAGGTCGACCCTACCGCCGACGCCGTCAAGAAATGGATGGCCGGCGGCGATCACGATTCGGAAGTGACCGCGGCGCCGGCCGAAACGATGGTCCGGTTCACCACCAGCCTTTCCGATCGTGAAATCACACCGCTGCTGGCCCACCTGGTCGGAGGCGGCCAGCCGATTGCCCAGTTCCGAGAAATCCCGACCGATTTGGAAGACGCGTTTCTTTCGGTTGCCAGTGACCATCACGATGACGCCGATGGCAAAACCGCAGCCGAAGACAGCCCCTCGGAGGCCGCCGCGTCATGAGTGTGCTTGCCAATCCGGTTGTCCGCCGAGAGTTCTTTGGGATTTTGAGATCACCGAAAGCGTTTGCGACGCTGCTAGTGTTGACCGCGGCGTTTTCGGCGGCAGTGCTGATGCGATGGCCGGCCGACGCAACGGTCGATCTGAGCGGCAAGCAGTCGCTAGAAGTGTTCCGCATTTTTGGATACGGATTGCTGGGGGGAATCATTTTCCTGGTACCCGCTTTTCCGGCAACGTCGATTGTCAACGAAAAAAACGACGGCACGCTGGCGCTGCTGCTGAATTCGCCGCTCAATCCGATGTCCATTTACTTCGGAAAGCTGGCCGGAGTGTTGTTGTTTGCGCTGTTGGTACTGCTGGCCAGTCTTCCCGCGGCGGCGGCGTGCTACGCGATGGGCGGGATCGATCTGCGCAGCGGTTTGGGGTTGCTCTATTTTGTGTTAGCGCTGCTGGTGATTCAGTACGCCACACTGGGAATGCTGGTCAGCAGTTTCGTTCATACGGCGGATGCCGGCGTGCGAATCACCTATGCGATCGTCTTGGGCCTGGTTTTTCTGACGCTGTTGCCGAACGCTTTTTTTCCAGGCAGTGGTGGTGTGCTGGGCATGGTGGCCACCTGGTTGCGTTACGTTTCGCCGATTCCTGTGGTCACCGAAATCATGGGCCAAGGTGGTTTGACCTCGAAAGGTTTGCTGGAATCGTCCGCTACGCTGCCGTTTGTGATGGTCACGGTCGTATCCGCCATCGTGTTCGCGGCGATCACGGTTTCCCGATTGAATTATCGCATCTTTGATCGTTCGCGCTCACAAGGTGTGATCACCGATGACCGCGGCGTAGGCACCCGCCTGGCCAGACGTTTCATGTTCATCGTCGATCCACAGCGAAGGAAACCGGGGATCCCGTGGTACCTCAACCCGGTGATGGTCAAAGAATTTCGGTCGCGGCGTTTCGGCCGTACCCAGTGGTTGTTTCGCCTGGTTGCTGTTTGCGCCGTCGTGTCGATGGTGTTGACCTTTGCCGCGGCGACCAGCGTGACTTCTTGGGGAGTCGAAACGATCGGCGGCTTGATGGTGGTGTTGCAAGTGATTTTGGTGGTCGTGATGACTCCCAGTTTGACCTCCGGATTGATCAGTGGTGAACGTGACGGCGGCGGCTGGGCGCTGCTTCGTTTGACCCCGTTGTCGGCAGCCAAGATTGTGCGAGGCAAACTGCTCAGCGTGTTGTGGACGTTGCTGCTGGTGTTGATGGCGACCCTTCCCGGTTACCTGGTGATGATCTACATCAAGCCGCAAATGTGGATCCAGGTGAATCTGGTTTTGATCTGCCTGGCCTGGACCGTGATCTACACGCTGGCGGTCAGCGCCGCGATCGGCAGTCTGTTTCGTTACACGGCCGTGGCGACGACGGTTTCGTATGTGACGGTGATCGTGCTGTTTCTCACGCCGCTATTGGTTTGGCTTGGCCGCGACGCACCTTTCGGGCATCAAACGGTCGAAAAGACGTTGTTGATCAACCCGGTCGGAGCCGCCTTGAACGTGATCGAGACCCCCGGCTTTCAAAACTACGCGCTTCTGCCGACCGCCTGGTGGGTGGCAGCGATTGTATCGGCAGTGATGTTCCTGATCTTCGGAATGCAAGTATGGCGTCTTTCTCGTCCCGTGTAGCAGCGACCGTAGGCCGACTTGTCCCAAGTCGGTGTGCCGGTATTTCGATGGCGGTCATCTGTTTGACTGGTGTGGCTTTGGCGGATGATTCGTCGATCCAGCAGGTTGATTTGCTGATGTATCACGATCCGAAGCTGCCGGAGATTCCGACGGAGCTGTTTGTTTCACCCGAACCGATTCCGCTTTGGATGAAAGCTCTTTCGAGGTCAGACGAGCAGTTGCAACGAGTTACCGTCGACACGATCGCGCTGGCTCATCGCCGCGGCATGAAGGGACTGGAGGTCGCGATCCCCAAGTTGCTGGAATTGCTCGACCAGTCGGACGGAAGCAGTGACGTGCTGCGTGCCGCAACCGCCGCCTTGATCGAGCTGGATGCGCGTGACCAGGCAGAACGGCTGGTCGCATTTTCTGGGCAACAAGATGCATCGATCGCGGCTGTTGTCGAACCGGCCTTGGCGCGTTGGAAGTCGCCCGTGATGGTCGACACCTGGGCCGACCGGTTGCGGCGGGAGGTCGATCCGTCGGCGGCGAAAGTTCCGCTGCCTGGAAACAGTCGCGCATCATTGATCCACGCGATCGAGGGAGTGGCAGCTTTGCGGCACGCGCAGTCGGCCGATGACTTGCGGCAATTGGTCCTCGGCGAGCGATTTTCGCCAGCCATTCGCCTTTCGGCAGCTCGTGCATTGGGCGAGATCTTGACAAGTGGGCTGAGCGATCAAGCGGCCGGTTTAGCATCGCAGTCGGATACCGATCCGCTTCCTGGACTGTTGGCGGTTGCCCTTTTGAAACGACATCGCGAACCCCCGGCCATCGCTGCACTTCAATCGCTTGCCGCCCATGAGAGTACCACTGTCCAAGCCGGCGCGCTGGCACGGATGTTCGACATCGATCCGGACCTGGTCATGGAATTCGTTGAACGGACAATCGGCAGCCGGGATGTGAATGTCCGCCGAATCGTTGCCCGCACTCTTGCCGACCAAAAAAGCGCCCCGCAGATTGCTCCGCTATCGACTTTGTTGGACGACGTGAATCCCGGATTGCGACGCGAGGTGGCCGCTTCGCTGATCCAGCTGGCTCAGCAAGAAGAACTGCGAACCGAAGTGATTCGGCAGGCGTCTTTGGTTCTGGATGGAAACGCATGGCGCGGCTGCGAGCAAGCCGTCATCGTCTTGGTGAACCTGGATCACCGCCCCGCCGGCAAACGGATGGTGGAACTGATGAATCATCCTCGCGACGAGGTGATGGCCACCTCAGCCTGGGGTCTGCGTCGTCTGGCGATGGAAGAACACCTGCCGGCGATGTTGGATCAAGCCAAGATGGTTTACCAGGCTTTCCGGGCCGGCCGTTTCGATTGGTCCAATCGAGGCGCCGAGCACCAGGTTGCTCAGCTGTTCATGGCTTTCGGGCAAATGAGGTATCACGAGGCGGACGAACTGCTGCGAGTGTACCTGCCGAAAAACCACGAACTTGGCGAAGACTCTCGACCGGCCGCCGCTTGGGCGATTGGCTTGTTGTACGAGGGCAAGGCTCCGGACGATTTGACAAAACTGCTGGTCCAGCGGTTGAACGACATCAACGTCGACAACGCTGAAAGTGAATCATTTCGGCACACTGCCGCGACCGCCTTGGGGCGGATGAAATCGGAATCGGCCCTTGGCGATCTGCGCAAGTACGGCAATCCCAACGCCGGTTCGGTGGGACTGGGCTGCCTGTGGGCGATCGAGCAGATCACGGGCGAAAAATCGCCCCTGCCCGAACGACACCAATTCACTTACAGCGATTGGTTCCTGGCGCCGGTGAAGTGAATGAAAAACGACGCTCTTGACAGGACTTTTCTCGCGGAGATACTTTTCGGTTTGGTAATAAGAAAAGTCGGGAAAATCCTGAGAGCGGTTTGCAATCTGGCTCTCCACAAAACCCGTTTTTTCCCGCAGGAGACGCACTCGCGTCTTCTCTCATCGGCCCCAAATTGGGTGGGTTGGTGAGTTGGAGTAGATCACCCCATACATGACGTTCGATGCCCACAATCAACCAACTGGTCCGTAAACGGCGAAAGCTGAAAAAAAGTCAGAGTAAATCGCCGGTGCTGGAAAAATGCCCGCAAAAGCAGGGTGTTTGTCTGCAGGTGCGGACCATGACGCCCAAGAAGCCCAACTCGGCGCTGCGAAAGATCTCCCGTGTCCGGCTCAGCAACGGCAAGGAAGTCACCGTCTACATCCCCGGCGAAGGGCACAACCTGCAAGAGCACTCGATTGTGCTGGTTCGCGGTGGTCGTGTTCGCGACTTGCCGGGTGTTCGATACCAAGTGGTTCGCGGTTCGCGAGACGCTTTGGGGGTCGAAGGACGCAAACAGTCGCGAAGCCGCTACGGCGCCAAGAAGTAAACGCCTTTTTCAAACCAACGCAAGCAAGAACATAGATTTCAGATGGGACGAATCACTTCCAGCAAGACGCAACTCAAGGGCGATCCCCGGCACGATTCGATGCTGGCCGGCAAGTTCATCAATTGCCTGATGCTTGACGGTAAAAAGACCACTGCCCAACGTGTCTTTTACGACGCGCTTGAGGAAATTAGCCGCCGCGGTGTCGAAGGAGGCGGTGAGCCGATCGAGGTTTTCGAGACGGCGGTGGAAAACGTGAAACCGTATATCGAGGTTCGCAGCAAGCGTGTTGGTGGTGCCAGCTACCAGGTTCCGATGCAAGTCAACCGTGCTCGTCAACAAAGTCTGGCGATTCGTTGGTTGCTGGCTGCGGTCCGTGAAAAGAAGGGCCGCCCGATGCATCTGAAATTGGCGGACGAGTTGCTGGCTGCCTACAAAAAAGAAGGCGTTGCCTACACCAAACGCGAAAACACTCACCGCATGGCCGACGCCAACAAAGCGTTCGCCCACTTTGCCTGGTAGCGAATTCGCCCGATTTGACCGAATTTTAAAAATTCACCGCGACCCGGTCGGTCCAAGCCGTGTCGCGGTTTTTTATGCGCAAAGGTACGCTACCGGCAGCAATGCCGATCCCGTTTGAAATCTCAACAGCTTGTAGTCATCTGTCATGGCCACCGACATCACCAAGATCCGCAACATCGGCATCATTGCCCACATCGATGCCGGGAAGACGACGGTTACCGAACGAATGCTCTTTCTGAGCGGTGCGAAGCATCGCGTCGGACGGGTCGATCATGGCACGACCGATACCGACGATGATCCGGAAGAACAGGAACGCGGCATCACAATCTTCAGCGCTTGCGTCAAATACAACTGGTTGGACTACAACATCAACCTGCTGGATACTCCCGGACATGTCGATTTCACCGCGGAGGTGGAACGATGTTTGCGCGTGTTGGATGGAGCGGTGACGGTCTTTTCCGCTCGCGAGGGTGTCGAGGCGCAAAGCGAAACGGTGTGGCGGCAGGCCGATCGATACAACGTGCCGCGGATCGTGTTCATCAACAAGATGGACCGCGAAGGAGCCGACTTCGAGGCAGTTTACAACGACATCACACCGCGGCTGGGCGGACGCCCGGTCGCCATCGAACTGCCCGTTGGACAGGGCCCGTCGCATGTCGCCGATCCGTTCCGTGGCGTGATCGACCTGGTGGACATGAAGCTGCTGCAGTTTGACCCCGAAACCGAAGGCAAAGAAATCACCGAAACGGATGTTCCGGCGGAGTTGCAGGAAGAGGCGCTGCTGTGGCGCGAACAGATGTTGGACGCCGTTTACGACATCAGTGAAGACGCGGCCGCGCTTGCCATGGAAGACCAGCCGGTGCCTCGTGAGCTGATCATGGAAGCGCTGCGCAAGGGATGCATCGAGCGGTCGATTCAACCGGTGCTATGCGGTTCGGCGCTGCATGGAATCGGCATTCAGCCGCTGATGACTGCCGTGGGCAATTTTTTGCCCAGTCCACTGGACCGCCCGCCGGTTGAAGGAGTCGATCCCAAGAACAAGGACAAGACGTTATCGCGCCGGCCCGATTCGAAGGAACCGTTTTGCGGATTGGTGTTCAAGATTTTGCCGGCCAAGACGGGCGACAACTACTGGATACGAATCTACAGCGGCCAACTGAAGCAAAACTCGCGCGTTCATTGCCCAAATCGGGACAAGAAAGAAAACATCGCTCAGCTGTGGCAAATCCACGCGACCAAAAAAGATCGGGACGGCCAAATCGACCTGGTCTCTGCCGGTGACATCTGTTGCGTGATTGGTCCGCGGTTTTCCATCACCGGCGATACGCTTTGCGATACCAAGCAGGCGATCGAACTTCCCAGCATCAAGTTTGCGGACACCGTGTTGTCGATGGCGATCGAGCCAGAGAACACCGGGGATCGCAAGAAGCTGGAAGAGACGTTGGACATGCTGCGACGACAAGACCCGACGTTTCGTGCTGTCGAAAACGAAGAGATCGGGCAAACGATCATCAGCGGCATGGGCGAGCTGCACTTGGAGGTGATCCAACATCGCTTGACGCGAGATTTTGGATTGAATGTCAAATTCTATAAACCTCGAGTGAATTACCGAGAAACCATCGGCGGCAGTTCTAATGTGGTGGGACAATGCAATCGGCAGATCGGCGCGACCCAGATGTTTGCCAGATTGAGTGTGCGAGTTTCGCCGCTGGAGGATACTTCCGCGCCGGTGCTGGTCTTTGATCGGCTGCCTCCGGAAACGACGCTTCCCCCCGCTTTTCGCCAAGCGGCAATGGAGGAGCTTCGCGAGCGGGCGGCCGGCGGTGGGCTGTTGGCCGGGTTTCCGCTGTCGGGTGTGAAAATCGAAGTCTACGATGCCGAGTTTCAGGACGACAGCAGCGACGAAGTGGCCTTTCGAATCGCCGCCGGCGACGCCTTCGACCGAGGACTAGAGGAAGCGGGGCCGGTGTTGTTGGAACCGGTCATGAAAGTCGAAGTGACCACTCCCGAAGACTACATGGGAGAACTCGTCGGCGACCTGCAGCAGCGCCGCGCGATCATCGCCGCCACCGAAACGCGAGGCGCGATGACGGTGATCACGGCGCACGCACCGCTGAAAGAACTGTTCGGATATTCCAGCGCGGTGCGAAGCCTTTCCCAAGGCCGCGCGGCAAGCAGCATGGAACCACTCGATTATCGTCCCGCCCCCAAAGCCGACGCCGACGCTTTTCTGCATTAAGGATTTGTTTGGAAATAACTTCGTCATTTGAACGACACCACTGGCAAGATCACCCTCCCGCTGGGCCCTCTGGGAGGGTCGGACGCGGTAGCGGCCGGGGAGGGCATGGTGTGCGAACCCTCTCCGGGCTCGAGAGCCCGACTCTCCCAAAGGGCCCAAAGGGAGAGTGTTGTCAAATGACGAAGTTATTTCCGAACAATTTCTAGACCGTCGCGAAACCGCATGAGCTCGTCGCGAAAATGCCGGCGAAAATGCTCTAAAATCATGGTGCCTTGTCAAAGCAAAAAGCAAAAACACAGAGGGGTGCCATGACCGACAAAGACTCAGGCAGTAACGAATCTCCCGTTTCGGATTCTCAGGCAGACATCATTTCCGAGGAAGCGGGCCGCGAGGTTGAAGAAGGCATCGCCCTTTGCCTGTCCGGTGGCGGGTACCGCGCGATGCTGTTTCATGTCGGCGCGATCCTGCGGCTCAACGAGATGGCGGTGCTGGGAAAGCTATCGCGGGTGTCCAGCGTATCGGGCGGATCGATCACCGCCGGTGTGTTGGGATTGAATTGGACGAAGTTGGCCTTTGATACCGACGGCCGCTGCACCAATCTGACGCCGATGTTGGTCGAACCGATCCAACGGATGGCCAGCAAGACCATCGATCGCGGTTCGATTCTTGGCGGCGTGTTGTTGCCGGGAAGCGTCGCCGATCGAATCGTCGGACACTACAACGACGTCCTGTTTGACGGCGCGACCCTGCAAGACCTGCCGGCCGATTCGCAAGGTCCGCGATTTGTCATCAACGCGACCAGCGTGCAATCGGGCGCCCTGGTTCGGATGTCGCGACCGTACGTGGCAGATTATCGGGTCGGCATGATTCGTCATCCGCAGATTCAACTCGCTGAGGCGGTTGCCGCCTCGTCCGCCTTTCCGCCGTTTTTGTCACCTGCTGAAATCGACGTCGATCCGACCGATTTCCAGCCGGACCCTCGCTGCGATCTGCAGACCGAACCCTACACCGACACGATGGTGCTGACCGACGGAGGCGTCTACGACAACTTGGGTTTGGAAACGGCTTGGAAACGGTACCGCACGATTCTGATCAGTGACGGCGGCGGCAAGATGATGCCCGAAGGCGAACCGGCTGGCGATTGGGCTCAGCATTCCAAGCGAATTCTGGACGTCGTCGACAACCAGGTGCGCGCCCTTCGCAAACGCCAGGCGATCGGGTCGTTCGTCTCCGGGGCTCGCTCAGGAGCCTACTGGGGAATACGAACCAACATCGCCGACTATGGACTTGATTCCGCGATGGACGCTCCGATCCGAGACACGTTGCGCCTGGCCGACACACCGACTCGGTTGAAACGGTTGCCCAAAGAGCGACAGCAGCAGTTGATCAACTGGGGATACGCCGTCACCGACGCGGCACTGCGAAGGCACGCCGATTCGCTGGTTGCGGCGGCTTCGCCCAACCCAAAATTCCCCTTCGACACCGGATTGGCGTAGCAACCGTCGGCGAGTTCTCCGAACTCGCAACGAATTACCGGGTGTCGTGACAGTCGGCGAGTTCTCCGAACTCGCAACGAATTACCGGGTGTTGTGACAGTCGGCGAGTTCTCCGAACTCGCAACGAATTACTGCGCGTAGCGAGTTCGGAGAACCCGCCGACAGAGCCGACTTCAAATTCGCCCGTTGTTGCACTGCTTGCAGTCCCAGGCGCCGCGGCCGCTGCAGACCGGGCAGCGTTGTTTTTCTCGCACGGTCCCGTAGACCGGGCCGCCGATTCCGCTGCCAACGACGACTCGCTTGGGCACGCTGACCACTCCGTTGCCGCAGCCTCGATTGCGGCACTTGACTCTGCCCGATCCTTCACAGGCAACACACCAATGATCTCGCATCATGCCGACCTTTTCGGGATCGATGGCACCGCCGGTTTGGCCGATCGTCTGTAGCGATTTGGCACTGTTTAGCTTGGCGACGTCAGCCGGATCGGCGTAAATCAAAATCGGCAGCACCGAAGGGCTGATCTGCTTGACCAGCTTTGGCCAATCCGATTTCTGACTCGACGGTGCTGCCAAAGAAATGGATGGCTGAACACTACTGATCCACTTGGTTACCGCCACCGAATCGACCAACAATCCCCGTTTCTCCTCCACAATCTGGCTCATCAGCGACGAACCGCCCAAGTGCCGGGCAAACGCGACGCCGATCACGTTGCCCGATTGGTCCACCGCCGGACCGCCGCTGTTGCCGTCGCTGACTTTGGCGTCGGTCACGATGACCGGTTGGCCCGGCATGCGTTTGGAAATCACGCCCGAGTGTGTCATCAACGAAAGACCAAATTGGGTTGCCTGTGGATATCCCAGTACCATCAATTGAGTCGCTTGAGGTGGCACGGCTGTTACCAATGGCAGTGGCTGTCGATTGAGCGACGGGACGTGCAACAGCGCCAAGTCCAGCGCCGGATCGGTACTGACCAATACCTTGTCGGCAGCGATTTTTTGAGCGGAACCGGCGGGGTCATCCAGAACGGCAATCGTCGGTGAGGTGATCAGGTCGGGCGCGGCGACGTGCCGGTTGGTGACCACCCACTGCGGCGCAACCACCCATCCTGAACCCATCGTTGCCAAGCTTCGTCCGTTGAACGAAACCTGGGCTGCGACTTGCCGAGCCGCTGTGGTTCCGCCGCTGGCACCGCCGGCCGACTTCGGTTTGACCAGCGGCGGCGGCTCGTCCATCAACTGCGAATAGTAGTATCCCGGCGGCAGCCCGGTTGTATCGTACGCTGCCTGGCTGGCTGCCAGTCCATCGAAAAGCTTCGTGCGGCTCAGCTGCGGCAACACGATCATCGACTCTTTGCCTGCCGCGACTTTTGCCAGCGTGATGCCGTTGTGCGAAACCGCCGGAATGGCCGTACGAGTTTCTTCGGCGGCTTTCAATAACGATGCCGCCGCGGCACCCCCTTTGAGCTCCTTGATTCTGCAAACCGCTTCGTTGTTCAGGCTGCTGGCCATCGTCAGCGGATGAACATTCGGGCGAACTTCGCGCTGAATTTCGATCCTTCGCTGGACCTCGCGAAACATCACCCCTGCCGTTTTGAATTCGTTCTTGGCCACGCAGCGGGCGATCCCCGCGATCAATCCGGCGTAGGGACTGTCGGGATACTTTTTGTGATACACAATCAGCTGGTTCGCCAAGACATCCGGGTGGCTCACCAAGTTAGGAAGTGCTTCGGAAACCAGTGCCCACTGCTCGCGATCGTCGGCGATCAACTGCTGCACTCTCAGGTAGTTCTGATCATCCTTCGAGAAAAACCGCTTAGGAAATTCCAGTTCCTTGTTGTTCGCACCCCGCAGAACACAATTCTCCGTGTCCTGACTGACAAGCACTGCCTCGGCTTTCCAATTCTTGTGATGCCAAACACGCTTTTCCTGGGCGTCTGCCGAAAGATTGGCGGCCAAGATCACCGTCAAGCTCAATAGGATTCGATGGATAAAAGATCGAGCCGCGGTGACACCCATGATGCTCCCCCATTTGGATCGCACAAAGTTTGATAGGTGGTTTTAAGTTACCAGATGGGAGGGTAAAGTCGACCCTCCAAAAGATGGTATCATCTTGACAAAACGGGGCAAAATCGGTGCGCAGCCTGCTAAATTGCATCGTCCCTCACTATGAGGGGGATAAGTGCTTGACTTTCGTTCACCCTCTTCGAGACCACCATCGCTATGACCGACAAACCGGCGTCCTTGGTTGAAGGCGAAGTGCAGGAACGGTTGGAGGATCCGTTCGTTCGATCCAGAACGTTTGGAAAGCTTCGCTGGATTCGCGACGAATCATTGCTTGCCGCCGTGTTGGCGGTGATCTCGGCGGCCGTGTTGGTGCTGCTGTTCCTGATCGGTGGGCAGATGATCGGTCCGGGCGAGATCGAGCTTGCTCAACCCAACATCACGGTCGAAGAGGTGGTGTTGCTTGGTGACGGCAGCAGCCCGCTGGATAACGTGGCCGACGCGGTCACTCCGCAACCACAACAGCAACAACAAAGCGCGGCGGCGCAGCCGGGAATCGACGCGATCGCTGATGTCGATGTTGGCCAGGGACGCGATTTGACCAGCAATCAGTTGAACGTTCAGCAATCGACGGCGACGCTGGAGAAAGTTCCCGTGGTCACGTTGCCGCCCGCGCCGCCCGGCGGCGGATCACCGGGCGCGTCGTCGGTCAGCGGCATCTTCAAGATCGACAAGAACATCAAAAGTGTCGTTTACGTGATCGACAAGTCGGGATCGATGGCCGGTAGCAACTTGTCTCGAGTGCAGGCGGAGTTAATTTTCGCGATCAACGATTTGGACGAGACACAAAAATTCAGCGTCGTCTTTTTTGATGGCCATGCTTGGCCTTATCTTTCTCAGTACGGCCAGGCTGGGACGGCGGGAAGTGCTCCCCTTCCGATGCTGGTTGCCAATTCCGCCAACAAGCAGTTGGCGATCGATTGGATTCGCACGATGCGGGCTGGCGGCGGGACAAACCCTTTCCCAGCCGTCATGATGGGCCTGACAGTCGAGCCTCAGAAAATGGTACTGCTTAGCGACGGCGAATTCAGCCGCAGCTACGTCCAGGACATCACCAATCAGAACGCCGGCATCGCGTCAATTGACTGCATCGGTTTCGGAGAAACCGTGGTCACACTGCAACAGATCGCCAGTCAAAACCAGGGCAAGTACATCACGGCCCGCTGATCGCGCCGTCCTCCCCGCTTCAATCACAGCTTTTCGTTACACGCGTCGGAAGAATTGATGGTCGACTTGATACTCAACAGTGGTGGTGTTGGAATCGCAATTGGAGTGTTGTTCATTGCAGCACTGGGCATCTTTATCGAACGTGTGATCGTGTTCTCCAAAGCGTCCAGTGACACCGAGAGCTTTTCGGAGGATTTTGACCAGGCGATCAACCAGGGCCAGTACGATCAGGCCGTTGAAATCTGCGATGAATATGGCGGCGAACAGGGGGCGGGAGTCCCTGAGGTGTATCGGATTGCTATCGAACATCGCGGTCTGGGTCCGGCGACGCTGCGAAACGTCCTTGACAATCACATCGAACTGATCGTCGTTCCCCGGCTTCGAGCCCGGTTGGGTTTGCTGGGCACGATCGCTCGTACCGCGCCGATGTTGGGGCTGATCGGAACGGTTTCGGGAATGATCGGCGCTTTCAGTACGATTGCCGGATCGACCGGTGCGGGAGTCGAACCGGCAGCGCTAGCCGGTGACATCGGGATGGCGCTGGGCACGACTTTCTTAGGACTGCTGGTCGCAATTCCAGTCGTTTTCGGACTGACGTATTTGAAAGCGCGAGTGGAAAAGCTGGAGGTCGACCTCGATCGCTACAGCCAGAAGTGTTTGGATGTGATGTTTCCCTCCAACCCTCCGGGCATCGCCGCCGCGACGGTGGGCGGAGGAGCCAAGGGATGAACCAATGGCAGGTCCGCAAAGCGGGCGACAGCAACATTCGTCTCGTCGCTGCCCAGCAACTTGCGCAGTGGATCACCGAGGGCAAAGTCAACGACGATCACGAAATGCGATTGGACGGGGCTGCCCAGTGGCTGACGCTGGCCCAGGCGAAACCGTTCCTGGTTCCGCACGAACCGTCGACCGGTGAAGCGAACCTGCAAGACGCACCGCCAACCGATCAGCCCGTCCGTTCAGATCCGGCCGCCGACGCGCTGGAGCTTCCAGCCGTACCACCGCCTCCTGGACGACCCGAATCGGTTCCCCCTCCGCCCAAGAAAATCGCGCCGCAAAACCCTGCCAAGACCAGTCCTGCCCCCGCCCCGGCTTCACCGCAATCGGTTCCGCCACCACTTGGCAGTGCGCAGCCCAAGACGCGAAAGCGGTGGCGTGATGAGGAAGCGCCCGCGTCGCCCGTTTCACCGACGGCTTCCAGCGAGGCTTCGCGTTTGCCCACGATTTCGCCGGCCAAGCCGAGTCGAAGATCGGGGGGCGGTGAAGACGATGACTTGGACATGACGCCGATGATCGACATGACCTTTTTGTTGCTGATCTTTTTCATGGTCACCAGCACACTTTCGCCCTTTGCCGATTTGCAGCTGCCGGAAGCGAAAGCGGGTGACGCGGAAAAACCGGAGGGACGCGTGGTGTTGGTGTTGGATTACGAAGACGGTCGAGAGATTTCGGATCCGACACGGTTTTCAGGATCTGAATACATCGAACTGAAAGATTGCCGCCTTTATTTGGCCGACGACAACGAGACGCCCATTTCGCCATCAGATCTTGGCGCTCGTCTTACCAAGGCGTTCGCCGACAACGGTGGCAACGAGTTCATCCTGCAGTCGAATCGCAAGATGCCGGTGGGCGTGGTTCGGGAAGTGATCAAAGTGGCCAAGGCCGCCGGCGCGGGCGAGACCATGATTGGCGTGACGCGTCCGCGATAGTTTTGGAAGGGATCAGAGCATGGCAACACGTTGGACCGTACGCACGCGACGCGGTGACCAGATCGACGACGTCGATGAGGCGATCGTGCGCGACCTGCTGTATCGCCACAAGCTGACTCCGGAAGATTGGGCTTCTCCGGCGGGCGAGAATGATTTCAAACAGCTCGCGCTGCTGGATGCTTTTTCGGTCGTGGTCAGCGCGAATCGACGCCGTCGTCGCAAAAAGGAGGCGGCGGAAGCCGACATGGACATGACGCCGATGATCGACGTCGTGTTTCTATTGCTGATCTTCTTCATGATCACGGCTACGTTTCATTTGCAGACCGGCATGAATTTTCCGCCCGACAAGGACGACAAGGATTCGACCCAACAGACCCAGGCGCCTGGCTTGCAGGACTTCGACGATCGGATCATTGTTGAAATCAACGAAGTGGACAAGTTTTTTGTAAAACAGTTGGGGGGACAGAGCACACCGGTAACGGCCGATGGTTTGGTGGAAGCGATCCGCAACGAGGGTTCGGCGAGCAATCGGAACAAGGTCTTTGTCGTTGCTCACGAGATGGCTTCGCTGGAAGCGATTGTCAAATCGTTCGATGCGGCCGCCGAGGTCGGGATCTCCGACGTCGCTTTGGCCGACGTGGTGACGCAAAAATTGAGCGCGCCCAGCGGCCCGATCAAGATTCAACGCAACTAGGTGCCGATGGCAAAGAAACGCCGAAAACCTAACAAGAAAAAACGAAACAAGCGGGGGAGCAACCCGCTTGTCGTCGGCGCGCTGGGGCTGGCTGCGATCGCCGCGTGCACGGCCGTCTTTTTCTTGTTTCAAGGGTTGAAAGCCAAGCGGGCCCGGTTGGAGTACGCGCAGCAGTGGGAGGCTGCGGACCAGGATTACAGCCGCCGCGCGCTGAATCCCTCGATGAAGCGTTACCAGTCGATCGCTCAAGCCGACGTGGCCGCAACCGGCATCGGCTCGCCCGACACCGTCACTCGATTGGCAACGTTGATGTCCAATCTGTGCGACGCGCTGAAGTCGACTGACCTGCAAGCGATCGCCAAGCTGGTCGAGGACCTGCGGCAGATGCCGGAGGACCTTGAGTTCATGCCGGAGGATATGTCGGCCCTTTCTCGCGATCAGCGAATCGACGAAGTGGTTCGCTGGGCCGCGGAAGAATCGAACAAGGCCAAAGCGGAACTCGATTCACAAGCCAGCATCGCGCCGATGAAGACGCTGGACGCGGCACGCAGCTTCGTTTCCAGTTGGGACGCGCAGAAGATCGACCAGGCAAGAGCGGCAACGGCGACCTGGTTGCCGCATGCATCGGCGCTGGGGATTGATTCCGCTGCGCTCAACCGCGCTATCGCTGCTTCCCACACCAACGACGCGTTTCACGTCGAAATGACGTCGCTTGTCGAGGCTTGTGACAAAGCGATCGGCACTCTGGATGCCCAAGACTTGACCGCGGCGATGCATCAATGGGAAAAAATCAAACATTCGCCGCAAGCGGCCGAGGGTCTGTGGGACGATTACCGGACCGAATTGCGGGAGGCGATGAAACAACGAATTGCCGCCGATCCGGTCGCCGCCGATGCGAAGTCCCAGATTCCGGGGGTTCGGCTTCCACAAGGTCCGGTCCGATACGATCTGAACGAAATCGTCGTCTTGCCGACCTCGTCCGGCAGCGGGCAAACCGATTTGACGTTCGTCCAAGCCCACGAGTTTTGTTACGCCCTCGATTCCGATACCGGGCAAGCGCAGTGGGTGATCGATTCTGGTTACGATGCCAGCTGGCTTCCCGAACTGGCCGACTACGATGAACAAAGGTATGTCATTTGTGCCTGGCGACAGCAGCGGCAAGATGTGGTCAGCGTGCTGGATCCCACCGACGCAACGCACCATTGGAGCTTGGCGCTCGCTCCCACGGCCCAGCTGGCGGGACCGCCCAAGGCGTTTCGATCCAACCTTTATCTGCTGCTGAAGCAGGGTGAACTTTGGACCGTCGACCTGGCCAGCGGAAAGCAGTTGTCGAAGCTGACTTTTCCGGAACAGACATCCAGCCCGCTAGCGCTACGCGAAGACGGCAAAGGCGCGATGGTGATCGGCGATAAACTGGGGGTCTATTTGGTTGAATTTCCTGGCAACCCGCGTATTTCCGACGTCGTCTTTCCACCCAAGTCCCCCAACACGCTCTCGTCGCGCGGGTTATGGGTGCCCCCGTTTGCATTGATCTTTCAAAACGAGCTGACCGATCGCTGCGACATGTTTGTCTATCGTCGCGGCCAAGACGACTATTCGCTGCTGCAACAATCCAATCTGCCGGGGCGGCTGTGGGACAGTCCCGTGGTGGTTGGCGCCGACTTTTTGGTCGTGACCGACGCGGTGCACGAATCGATCATGCATGTCGATGTCGAAGCACCGATCGATCCGGTGTCGGTGCGATTCACGGACGAAACCGCCTGCGAGTTTCCTTTGCGGCCTCAATTCGCCGGACACCACGACGCGCCGTTCATCTCGATGCAGCGCTCGAAGATCGCGTGTTATTGGCTCGATTCGCTGTCCAACCGCGCCCACGTGCGCCCCAAAGTACGCTGGGAACACACTTTTGCCGACCCGCAAACCACGCCCGTTCAACCGCTGCAAATAGCCCACCAGCAAGTGATCGTCGCGGCGCAGTCGCCCGGAAATCGAAACGTGAAAGTCCGCTCCCTGAGCATCGAGACGGGCGATGAGAAGTGGTCGGTCGATTTGGGTGGCGAGATCACCAACGTTTTTCATGATGCAGGCAATGTGATTCTGCGGACCGACGGCGGCCAACTGGTTCACCTGAAGATGGACGCCGAAGGGCAGTGGACACGGCGCATTTTGGGCATTCCCCGCAGCAACCAACAACTCGATTGGATCCCGCAGGCTTCGGTGATCGTTCGCAGCGCCGATTCGCCGCCGCGATTGCAGGCCGTCGACTACACGGGCGAAGTGGTTGGACAGCAGGCGATCGCCGCGTTTCCGGCCGGACCGGTTTCGGTCAAGGTGGGAGAACTTGCTCCCGTCGTCGACAGTGGTTCGGAGGAGAAAACGCCGCCAAATCTAGAAGGCGCCTGGTGCGCCTACGTCGATTCCAAACAACGATTCCAGGTGGTTCGCGTCGACCGGAAGTCACAAGATCAGACGGTGCTGTACCATCAGCTGCAAGACGTTCCCACGGAAGGTTGGATGCGCCCACTTTGGCTTGATCAAACCGCCATCCTTGCGGCCCATCCGGCCGGCGTTCTGTTGCGAGTCGATTTGCATCGTCAGGGTGACGTGACGTACCTGAAACGAGTCGATCGTCAGCAGCCGTTGGAGTCGCCGCCAGTCGCGGCGCCCCTGGATACCGGCGGCGCGATTTGGGTGGCCACAGAATCGGCGCAGCTGCACCGTTTGAATCGCCGGTCGCTGTCGGTTGAAAACAGCATCAAACTGCCCTCCGCTGCATCGACGGAGCTGGCAACGTTTGGTGATCACCTGTTGGTTGGTTTGCGCGATGGACAGGTCGCGGTCGTTTCGACTCAGCCTCCTGGTAAATTGCTGACAGTCAACCAAATTTCCAGCCACCCATTGCGTTTAGCTGGCGCCATCAGCAAAGGCTTGTTGGTGGTGGATGTCGAAGGGAAAGTCCACTTGGTAAGTTCGGACGGAAAACCGATCGGTCGGCCGATAGCCGCGCCGCCGATGGCAGTACCGCCCGTTGAAATTGCCGGCCGCATCTTCATTGCCACCAGCAGTGGTCAATGGCGTGGGCTGGGGAAATAAACTCAACGAATCGTGAGGTTGTTCCGTGATACATTGGGCTCGCTTGCTGGTGATCGGCTGTGCCGGAGCGTTGGTTGCTTGTGGCCAATGTGGGTACGCCCAACCAATCGCCGACAAAAACATCCCTGTGGAGGAGAAAGTTGCGATTTCGACGTTGCAGCAGGATGATTCCGTTCAGCACCACATCGTGGAGGGTGCCTATGAAGTTCTGGTGCAATACGAAAAGTCGATGTTGGGTATCAAGAAGCTGGAACTCTCCTTGAGCGCCGACCAGCCGGGGCAATGGTCCGATTCCGAGGTGACCAGCGGAACCAACCTGCTGGTCAAACGGACCGGCAGAGAAGAACCGCGCGGCTGTATCGTCGAATCTCCCATTGCATCCAAAAAAGATCCCGCCGCCGATTTTGAAGCGGAAGTGATCAAGCGTGTCGGCGGACCGACGGTCAGTACCACCCGAGCCAAGAACGAAATCAATCGACTGATCAATCAATACGCCCAAGCCGATCACGTTTTGAAACTGCCGCGATCGGCAAGTTCTCGGCTCGATCCCGAAGACACCTTGCGACGACTTGCCCGCTGGGTCGCCTACGACAAATTGTTCACTCGATTGGAGATGGATAATCGGCCGGTTGCCACCGAGTCGGAAGCGAAACAGACCTACGACCAGGTGATCGCGCTGCTGCGAGGTGATTCGTTGCCGGCGGACGAATCGGAACATCGAATCACGGCGGAAGAGGTCCAGCGGATTCGTGATGCGTTCAAGTTCACTTTCACCGTCAAGTTCACTCCGCATCTGGCGACGGATGTGATCGATCAAAATTGGCGACAAGCCGATCAGGCCAGTTTTTCATCGGGCGAGTTTGGTCGAATCCGTTGGCAGGGCGAATTGGCTCCCGGCCGGCAAAGCACAGCGTGGTTGGGATTTCAAGCAGACGGTTCCGCCGATGCCGTGAAAATCTCCGCTCCCGCCGGCAACAAGCCTCCCCGCTGGGTCCTGGTCGATGGACAAGATGATTGGACCTACATTCGGTTGATTCATACAGACAAGAAGAAAACGATTCCATTTGAACTGAATATTGTCGGCAGCAACGATTCCTCGGAAATCACGATTCGTCACTCGCGAAAACCGAATCCAAAATTTCCGTTTTGAGGAGTTGCCTCCTTTTGACAAGCAACCTTTGACTTCGTAGTGGATTGATCCATGTTGCAGCAACCTTCCACCCTTTGCCGTCACGCTGTGTCGGTTTGCAAGCCGATCGCGGTGATGATCGTGCTTGCCCTGGCAACGATCCGCGGCGCCGACGGCCAATTGCTGCCCGGCGAGATTGAAATCGATCTTGGCGATCGCCTGGTTTATCCGTCGAAGAGCCCGACCGTCGCCGAAATCGCCAAAGCGGTGGAAGCAGACCAGCCGACCGCCATCATCGTTTTGAAGCTTCATCAGGATAAGAACAACCACTACGCTCCGGTCTGGTCTTCCGACGGCGGCTCGATTGCTTTTTTGAGGTCCGATCTGACTGTCGGAACCAGAAAGACGGTGATGCAAAAGCTGGGCGGATCGGCAATCACGCTGTACAACGATCGCACCAGTTTTGAAGACTTGGCCAGCTGGTGCAGCGGACCGCGAAACCTGCTGGTGTTTGACAGCAACAACGAACCGGCAGGCCGCCACAACGTGCACTTGACGACGCTGGATGGTCCGCCCCAGCGCATCACCGATGACAGCGGTGTGGTTGACTTTCCCGCCATGCACGCGGGACCGCGAAAAAATTATTTGGTGTTTCGGCGCGACCGCGAACTTTACCGAGCGGTTTACGAAGTGGGAACGGTCGCCGCCGAATCGATCGATTCGATTGGCGAAGGTGAGGAGGCGTATCCCTCACCCAACGGAAAGCTGTTGGCGGTGGTGCGGCGCAGCGAATTGGGAAACACCTACCGACTTGACCTCCGCGAGATGATGGGCAGTCGCGAAAAACGACTTCATACTGCCGAGGGAGCGATCATCCGCAATCCGCGTTTTTCGCCCGACAATCGATACATCGCTTTTCATTCGCGAAGAATCGATCAAACCGATTGGGCGATTTGGGTGGTGCCGGCCAACGGTTCTTCGCCAGCCAAATCGCTGGTTTCGGACATCCGGGCTCAAGAGGACTTTCGGCACGTCGGTCCTTCCTGGGGACCGAAATCTCAGGGGCTGTGGTACTTCGCCGGCGCGAACAACCAAGCTCATTACGCATTGAGGTTTGTGGACATTCAATCGGGGCAATCGATCGACATTGATTATCCGTCGAACATCACGTCGGCCTCCGATGTCGCGATCAATCCTCACTCCGACCGGCCGTTGATCATTTTTGCGGGCCATACCAAGAAGCCACGAGACATCTTTGCGATGCTGTTGAGCCGCTCCCGATGAAATTCATCCGCATCTCGACGTTGGTCACCGTAACCGTGGCGACGATGCTCGCGCCGGCCGATCCTGCCCTCGCCGATCGGCAGCAGTTGGAAGAGGTAGTCTTCTACCATCGGCTTGTCGAAGGTGGCAGCCGATTGGCGCTGGTGACTTACCAGCTTCAGCAGCAGGCTTTCCGCGAAGCGAAGCGGCCGAAACTGGCCAGGGCGGCAGCCTTTTTTCAAACCCTGGCAGCGCTGGAATTGCGTGATCGGCAGGCCGCTTCGGAGATCATCGGCAGCCACCCGTGGAACGGCGATTCCGATTGGGAAGCGGCGGCGGCCGAACTGAAACGCGTTTTGGATGCTTTCCCCGAATCGTCCGATGCGATCAGTTCGGCCGGCAAACGCGTGATCGCGGCAACCGATCCCAGTTGGCGAGATCCATCGCCCGATCTTTCCGACCTGCCCTGGGACCAAAGAAACGCGGCGGCGGCTTGGGCGCTTTCGGGACAGGCCGAGCTGTTATCCGCCGACGATGACGTTCTCTCTCTGCAGCCGGTGTTGACCATCACCGCTTCCGGGAAGGTCGAGGTTGATTATCCATTCTTCGACCCGATGATTTTTCGTGCCGGCGCGGTCCGGCGAGCGCAGGAACTTCTTGACTCGATCGGCCAACCGAACGACGCGGAGAATTTCTTACTGCGGCTGTGGTGCGAAATTTTGCTTCATCGCAATGAACATGCACAGTCAACGGTCCAGTCGCTGAAGCAATTGGCTCTTGATTCCAAGTTGAATTCGGACCAGATCGAAGAACTGCAATGCCTCGGGGCGGCGCTAGCAGGCAAGCTGGGGCAGAACGAACAGGTGGAAAGTTTTTTGCAGAGCCGATTGGAAAACCCGCCCACTTCTCCGTGGGCGCTGCGGGCGATGAACTTGTTGTCCGGTTTTGCGAAACTGAACATGGAGGTGATGAATCAAACCGTCGCTTCTTATGCACAAAATCATCACCCCTTCGCGCGACAAGTTCTGACCAACATTCCCACGCAAACCGAACGCGTGCTGGATTGTTACTGGGAAGTGGTTTGGGCGCATCGGCGTTTGGCGGTCGAGGGTGCGCACGCGGCGGTCGGTACGCCGGCCAATACGTCCGCGCTTCGCGCCCGGCGGCTGGTCGAAGAACTTGCTTCACCGACGGTCGCCGAGGCCTGGCGTCCGATGAGCGTTCTGCGGCTGGAATCGGTGTTCGAGGCAAACGTGCTGGCCGGCGACGCGGAGACTTGGCAGCTGGCGCTTCGCGACGATCAGCTTCAACAGTATCCGATTTTTGAACCGATTGTGCAGTTGTCCAGAGCCTATTCGGGCCAGCAACGCACGCGGGTGCGAAAGGGAGACATCGATTCGCTGGCGGGCGAGGTCACCAAGGATGTCGCACATTTGTTGTTGGGTGATGAGCAAGCGGCTCTGATCGAACCTGCCGGTGATGCCGGCGACGTGGCTGGGGAAGGTTTTCCCCTGCGGGGTTGGATCGTGTTGCTGGTTGCTATGATGGTGATCATCCTGCTGGTGGTTTTGGTGCGCACTGGGCGAAAAGGGTCGGCCTGATGAAATCTTTGATCTGTCCACACTGCAAAGTGCCGATTCCTGCAGCGAACATCGACGATCGCTTCGCAACCTGCCAGCAATGCGGCAAGAAATTCAAGCGCCCCGCCGCGCTGGCACCATCGCAAGCAGCGCCGACGCCACCGCAAACGGAGCCGCCGGCTGTGCCGTCACCGCCGCAGACTGCATCACCGTCGCTACCACCCGTGCCGCCGCCGCCAGGGGAAGCCCCTCGTGCTCCGGCCGCTTTTGTGCCGCCCATCCGTACGGAGAAGAATGGCACGGCCGGCAAGAAGTCGAAGTTTGACTTTGCTGTGCCGCTGGTCATCGGCGGAATTGCCCTCGCCGTGCTCATGATTTTGGGGGCGGTCTACATCTTGGCCGGTGGAAAAGACGAAACCGATCCGACAAACGTCGCCCAGCAGACCGACGGTGGTCGCGGCCAAAATCGTCCTGCCAGGGAAAAACCTCAACCGCCCAAGCAGGAAGAGGGAAATGTTCTGGACCTCAGCGGGTTGACCACGTTGGATACCTTGAAACCGGCCGGGGATAACGCACCGAAAACGGTCGACCGTCCCGCCAAGCTTGGCGGCGCTAGCGACTACCAATGGCCGTCGGAGATCTCGTTGATTTCGGTACCGCTGGGAACAGTTCCTTCGATCGACGGTGTGCCCCGAGTCTCGTTGGCCGAGAGCGGATTTGCCGCGTCGAGTCTGACGCTGCCCTCTCCGCCCGGCCGTCACGTGATCAAGCTGTCGCCGACGCAGCAGCCGGCCGCGACCACGTCGCCAGGATTTCCGCAGTACTATCGTCAGCAGCTTCAGCGTTATCAAGGCAGCGAGGGATTGGACTTCGACAAATTGACCCGCGCGGCCGCCGACGTCGGTGGTGTTTATCGCGATCCGATTCTTCCGCATTGCCTGGGAAACTACTATTGGCAATCGGGGAACCAAGATGCCGCCGTACGTTTCTGGAAACTTGCCGTCGTCGTGTCACCCTCCTTTGCACCGTCACATCTCAATCTTGGCTTTGCTGCGGGTCAGCGCGGTGATCGAGAAGTTGCCCAGCATGAACTGTCGTTGGCGGCGGCATTGAATGTACAAGACACCTTCGGCATCGCTGGGCATTTGGCGCATCTGCAAGAGACCGAATCGTTTTCGCCGGCAGGCAGTGTCTATTCAGCCCGAGACTACTTGCCGGGCCAACAACTCTCCGGAAAAACCCGCGACGTCGTCAACGCATTGTTGGCGCTGCGAGACCTGGTGTCGTCACCGGCCGACCGCGCCGGCTGCTTGAACAACGTTGGCGTGTACCTGATGCACGAAGCAAACTCTCCGGCGCCGGCGGTCGGTTTTTTTCAACAATCCAAACTCGCGCTTGCCGATGCGTCGGCAGCCGATTCATCCCGTATTTCCAAAACGATCCTTCAAAATCTGGTCAAGGCGGCCGATCAAGCCGGATTTGTGGAGGCTGATTTGTTTCGTAGGCTTGCAGAGTCTCGTTAGAGAATTGCTGAATGAGAATGTGTAGCGAAATGACGTTGCTGCGACTGGCCGTAACTGCCGGCGCGGTTCTTGCTGGACTGGCGCTGCCGCCTGCAACCGCCAATGGGCAGCGACCGCAACTGATCGAAGCCGATCCCGCCGACGGCAGCCCGGTGTTCAACACGTTTGACATGGTGGCGTTGAAAGACGGAACGGTCCTCTATGCCAATCCCAAGTGGTCCGGGTCGCGAAAACGACCGATACCGCTCGGCGAGATCCGAGATTTCGTCTACACACCTTACGACCGAGACAAAGGCGGCCGGGGAATCGCGGTCCGAGAGATCTTTAAGATCCAATATTGGGAGGAATCGTATTCGGCCGAAGCAGAAAAATGGATGGACAAAGGCAACTTCAAGGTCGCCAACTACCTGGTCACGCACCTGGAACAGGGAAACAAGAATTGGCCCAGTGTTCTCAGGTTGAGAGCGCGGATCGAAGCTAAGAAAGCGGAATACAAAGCCATCGGTCAGGGGTTGGCCGAGGAGGGAATCAAGGATCTGGAACGGCTGGCGGTTCAATATCCAGGCAACTCGCACGTCGAAACGGCTTTGATCAATATCTTGTTGCGACAAGCAACCGAAGCTTTGGGCGCCGAGGATCCCGACATGGCTGGCGACTATTTGAATCGCGCCGCCGACACCTTTCCCAGCAATCGCAAGCTGGCCGAAACGCGTTCTCGTTGGCATAAAGAAGCAGAACAGTTGATCGTTGTCGCGGAACGGGCTCAAAAAACGGACAGCGGAACGGCGATCGCCAAAGCTCAGCGAACGATTCGTTTGACCGATGACTTGCCGCTGCGCCGCCGGGCGCGGATCGTGATCCGAAATGCGGAAGGGTTGTTGCTTGCCAGTTATGAAGACCCCGGTGCGTTCGAGCCCGTCAATGCAACGCGGCCGGTCGAGCGACAGATTGTCCGCCTGATGCACGATTTTTTGATGGAGCGAAACCTGACCGGCACCGAATATGGCAAAGGTGATTTGGTTGCCGAGATTCGTCCCACCGAACTCGGCAAACGCTACGAAATTGATCTTCGCCGTGACCAACGATTTTCGGACGGTTCGCCGATCACCGCAGCCGACGTGGTCGCATCGGTCGAACTGCTGAAAGATCCGGCTGGCGAGGCGCACGATGCCGAGTGGTCTCGGTTTGTGGAAAGTGCTCGGCAATTGTCGCCGTTTTCGGTGCAGATCGATGTCAACCCGCACCCGCGTCCCGATTCGTTGTTCTTTTTTCCCGTTCTTTCCAGCAAGATGTTCACCGTCTTGCCTCGGCGCGGGACCAGAGAATCGCGCAGCCCGACGGTGTCGGGACCATTTCGGCTGGTCGGTGTTTATCCCAACGGCAACGTGGAACTGGTGGCCAACGGTCAGTTTCGCAGCCCGCCACAGATCGGCAAAATCACCTTCCGGCGGTACGTGCAGCGGGGAACCGGGCATGCCGTCAACGATTTGTTGGAAGGCCGAATCCACACGATTTCCGATCCCTCCCCGGCGCAGATCCAGCGGATACGCAACGTGCCAGCTCAGTTTGTTACCAAGCGGATTGAACCGAACAGTGTTTGGGTATTGGCGATCAATCATGCCACCACCGTCTTTGGCGCCCAGCGGAATCTCAACGGCGCGGTCGGCGCGCGCGATCTTCGCCGAGCGGTGGCGCTGGCGATCGATCGACAGGGGATCTTGAATCAGTATTTCAATCTTGGCGGCAAGGCCAATCTATCGCACGCGGTGGTCAGCGGTCCGTTTCCCCGACAATCGCCAGCCTACGACCGATCGATCACACCGCGAGCCGCGAATGTTGCCGCCGCCAAGTCGTTGGTCAATCGTTATTCCAACGTGGTTGCCAATCGTAAACTGGTGCTAAAATTTGCCGACCAGGGTGACGTTGTGGAAACCGCGATGGTGCAGATCAAGCGTGACTTGGAAAGCGTCGGGTTACGAGTCAATTTGCAGAAACGGCCTGCCAACGCTTTCGTGCGCGAATTGCGATCGGGATCGTACGACCTGGCATACTATCGCGTCGAACATGACAATGTTTTGTTCAACATCGCCAACCTGTTTGACACGTCTCCCGCCGCCATGAAATCGGGCCAGAACTTCATGCGGTACAACAACCAGGCGCTCACGCAAATGTTCGAAGACCTTCGGCTTGCCAAAGAAGGAGGTCAAATCTGGAAGATTCAAAACGGAATTCACCGCTTTCTGCATACCGAGGCGGTGATCGTTCCACTTTGGCAACTGGACACCTACTTTGCTCACACGCGCCGCCTGGTCGGACGCACCAAGGAGGGATCGTCGGTCGATTTGCCAATGGATTCCTCGCACATCTTTCGTGACGTCGACCAGTGGTATCTCAAACCGATCGAGTGACCGTGTCTGTTCGGCCGAGCACCATGATTCGAGCAGCCAAAGCCCAATCCATTGCCTTCAAGAATCCCTTCCATGCCCCGCTGGACCCGATTTGTCGCACTCGAACTGGCGCGATTCATCGGGTTGGTGATTTTGGTCGCCTTGATCTCCTGCTTGATGGCCAAAATGGTGACCGACAGCACGGCGGAAGAGTTCTTTCGCAACGTCCATCTTGATCGCGACGGAAGGCCAATCTGGGAACCTTTCCTCTACTCTTGCAAAGTATCTTTGCCGATCGTTGCGGTCTCCTTTGTGGCGTTGCTGTTGGGATCGATCGCCATCGCCGCCATCGGTGAAATCCCCAGGTTGGGTTGGGTCCGGGTGTTGGTCCTGCTGGTCAGCGCGATTCCCTCTTTTCTGCTGCCGTTTTTGTTTTATCTGCTGCAGCCTTGGCGTCCGTTCGGCGGATTCGCCGACGGCGGAATTTTGGTGCCCGGTATCTGCCTGGCCATCGGAGACTGCAATCTTTCCGCGGTCGCGTCGCAGTTGCGCGAATCGCTTCGCACCCGTCGCAATCAACCCTACCTCCGCACGTTGGAATCGCTGGGACGACCAAGCTGGCCGGAGGTTTGGCCCCGCGCTTGCGTGACGCTCATTTCTTCTCTTGCCGGACGGATACCGCATCTGTTTGGCGGCCTGGTCGCATTGGAATGGCTGTTCAATATCAACGGAATCGGCATCGCGGCGTACCGGGCAGTCGTCTCGACCCCAGCCAACCTGCATTGGTTTCTTTGGGTCTGTGCGTTGTGCGTCTGCCTTCGCTCGATCCTTCGCTTGATCGAATTGGCGGCCAAGTGGTTCCTGATGCCCGAAACGTTTCGGACCGCACAACAAGGTTCGACAGAGGAGGATGAGTTTTCGGAATCCGACATGTCACCATCGGCGATCCGTTTCCAAGAACAAGACACCAGTGCTGCGGCGATGGCCCAGCTGTCACTGGATGAATTGGAGGACGTTCCGACGACGACAGACGCCGTGGATGGACCGACCGGACGGCGGAATGCACTTTTCCGGAACTTCCGTTACTACATCTGTGTCAAGCCGTTTCATTGGGTCAATGTCGCTCTGGCCGTCGTGGTGGTCGCCGCGTTCCTGACGATCCTGATCGGATGCTTGGCTTACGGCGAGGCGGAAATAACAGGTAGCTTCGAAGATCCCAGCGACGACCATTGGTTCGGTACCGATCTGGCCGGCATCGACCTGGTCTCCTCGGCTCGCCAAGGGATTGGACAACAGATCGTTCCGGGATTGGCCACGATGTTGTGCGGCCTGATCGCGATGCCTGCCGCGCTGCTGGCTCTGCATCGTTGGCTTTCCAGCGGGCGGTTGCAGCGGTTGGTCATCTTTGCCGATCACGCCTGCCTCTATCTGGCCGAATTCGTGGAATCGTTGCCCAAGTTGCTGGTCTTGCTTGCCGCCTTCAGCGCACTGCCCGGTGGCGTGGTGACTGGTAGCGTGCTTGGAATTCCAGTGACCGTCAACACGATGGTGATTCGGTTGTTTGCCCTGATTGGGTTGCTGCATGCGCCGCAAGTCTACCGAAGTGTGCGAGACGAACTGGCTGGCTTGAACCAGAGTGTGTTCATCGAGGCCAGCCTGCTGACGGGTGTGCGTTGGAAGGAGTTGTTGTTTGGGATCATTCTGCGCAACCACTGCCTGCACATCATTCTGATCCAAATGGCGATCATCGCCGCCGGCGCGTTGCACTACGACGCAGTGTTGGGATTGTTTGGTGTTCGCGGCCGCGGAGTAATTTTCACTTGGGGTTCCACACTGGGAATCGCGGTGGAAGCCTACACTCAGTACGCGTTTTTAGATTGGTTCAATCGATGGGTATTGGTTGTGCCGTTGGTGATCGTTTGGGTGGGGATCACTTCCTGTTGGATTGTCGCCGAATCGATCAAAATCTTGTGGGGAGGTTATGTCTACCGACTCCGATAAGCCCACCGATCCAATCATCGAAACCAATCGTCTGCGAATTTCGCTGCTTGATCCGGTCGACGCCAAATACCACGACGTGGTCACGGCCGATGTTGCTTTGCGTCCCGGCCGGGTGGTGGGACTGACCGGCGCATCGGGCGGCGGCAAGTCAACGCTCGCTTCGACCCTGGCAGGGTTGGTGGCGCCGTCGGCAAGAATCACCGCAGATTCTTGGCGGTTGGCGGGCCGCGAAAAGTGGAAAAGTGATTTTGCGGGCGGTATCTCCGGGCGAACGTTTCGCCGCCAGCTAACCGATCCGACTCTCGGCGAGGTTTTCTATGTCTCGCAGCATGCGAAATCAGCGCTGATTCCCCATCGAACGATTCGTTGGCATCTGAACGTGGCAGCGGTTCAGGGGGCCAGCCGACGCGGCGATGATTCCCAAGATGACGACCACTTTGTGAATCTGCTGGGGAGTTACTACCGCGGAAACCAGGACAAGGCTAAAGGAACGTTGGAAAAGTTCCCGCGCGAGCTGTCGACCGGCGAGTGTCAACGGGTGCAGTTTGCGATGGCCATGTTGCTGCGACCAAAAGCGTTGATCGCGGACGAACCGTTTGCTTCTTTGGACCCACACACTGGCGAAATTCTGCTGGACGAAAGCCGGCGTTTTGTGCTTTCCGGTGGCGCGTTGATGTTGGTGACGCACCAGCTGGCGGCGCTTCGCACTTTTGCTCAACTGGGTGACGCCCTGGTGATTCACCAAGGCCAGGTGGCACAGCGCGGTCCGTTGCAGCAGGTGCTTTCGGAAGGGGAACACACCGCGCCCGAAACAAGACGGTTGTTCCACATGGCTCGCTGCCGGTTCACGACACCGTCGTCGTCGCAGAGTGACTCAGGCGAAAACCAAACCGGCGGCGGCTTGGCGATTCGAGTCACGCGGTTGGGCAAGGCCATTGCCGGCAAGCAGATTTTCAAGGATCAGTCGTTTGAGGTTCGCAACGGAACACGCGTTGGTATCTATGGCGAAAGCGGCCATGGCAAATCGACGTTGGCCCGAATCCTCGCTGGCCTGGCCGAACCCGATCAGGGTGAAGTCGAACGGTTGGACGATCCTCTTTTTCAGGGAAATCTAGGCATCCCGCAACGAAGGCAATTGTGGAGACGCCTGCAAATGACCTACCAGGATACCGACCTGGTTTTTGATCCCAATGAAGCGGTCGGGCATTCGATGGTTCGCAGCATCCGCCTTTCCAAACCGGGATTGGCCAAGTCCGAAGCCTGGGCCGTGGCGTGCGAACTGTTCGCCAGGCTGGGGATGCGGCAAGAATTGCTCGGTGCGCCTCCGGAGCGTCTCAGTGGGGGTGAGCGAAAACGTGCCGCGATCGCTCGCAGTCTGGCGCTGCTTGGTTTTCCCGAATGCGACGACCAGTCAAAAATACTGTTGCTGGACGAACCAACCGTCGGTGTCGACGTTTTTCATCAAGGCTTGACGGCGATGGCCCTGATCGAAGCTCAGTCGAAAGCCGATTTGACATTGATCGTTTTCAGCCATAATCATGGATTCCTGTCCCGCTTTTGCGACCGGGTGATTCCCTGGCCGATTCCCCCAGCAAGTGTTGTTGAACCATAGAGCCCAGCCCATGACACGACGAATGATCCTTTTCCTGTTGGGGTTGTGCTTGGTGATTGGCGGGCGAGCTTCGTCTGTCATGGGGCAAAGTTTTCCGGGCGGTTCGGGGATGGAGGTGTCGGTCTTTCTGTACGCCGATCCCAATCCAGCGCTCAACCAGCGGTTCGTGGAATCGTTAGAACAGCAGGCGCTGTTGATGCTTCGCACGATGCTTGGCAGCGGCGCGAATGTCGAACTGCTGCGGCTGCCCAACTTGAGCAAATGGTTGCAGCGAGGTGAGCTTGACGAACTTGACGAGGAGCAGTGTCGTGGTTTCGGATGCGACAAGACGGAGAAGGCGGTGTTGCTTTGCATTCGATATTCTCGCGGCACGTTTTTGATCAGCGGCGCCGAATTCGATAGGCACTTTGACTCCTACGGCCCCGTCCAATCCTCGCGCATTGTGCAGCGCAGCATGGTCAAAGACGCAGTGGGACGGATGGCCATGCGATGTTGGACGCCGATCGGTGAAATCAACTCGTTCAAGGACGGCGCCTTTTCGATCGGCTTTGCGAACCTGGCCCGGTTGATCGCCGTTTCCAAATGGAGCAATCTTGGCAGCGGTGCCGTGTTGCAGGTCTATCGCGAAACGTTGGATGGGAATCAGATGAGGCAGGATGCTCATCCCACGGAGCTTTTGGTCGTCGACAGTATCAGCCAAACCGGCGCGCGGGCCAAACCGATCGGACAAAGTGACACCGCTTGGTTTCAGTACCTTGGACATCCACAGGCTCGCTACCTGGCAAGGCGGGTCATGCCTCGTTCCGGCAAGTCAACGGTCAAGGTCATGCTGTCGGGGCTCATTCGCGATCAACCCGATGTTCTGGTGCCTCGCGGCGGCTGCGATGTTTACATCACCGACCAGCCGCCCAGCGGAAACAGGTTGCCGGTAAAGTCGGACGCCGTCACCAACCGCGGCGGCATCGCCCAAATCGAAATCGATTCCACCTCGCCGGTGTTCATCACGGTTGCCTATGAGGACTACACCAGCACTCAACCGATCGTCAGTGGGGTAACGCCCGATCCGATCGAATTCCGCTTTGACTATCAGGGCAATCGAAGCGACCATCTCGTTTCGTTGAATTGGATCCGTGACGAGCTTCGGGCCAGAAGCGCGACGATCAACGACCTGATCAAGACGATCAATGACACAGCCAAACAAGGCGACGCGGCAACCATCCGCAGCCAGGCCGACCAGGCACTCGCGTCAGCCGAAGCGGGCGAATTGGTCGCGCAGGCCAATTCGATCCAGGAGCGGGCGAAGAAAGAGGGACTGGACATCTCCAAGCAGGTCGCCTCGGTGCTTGCCGTCGCCCAGCAGCTGGACCAGAGCACGAAGGAATTGCAGGAGACGCTTCGAGATGCCGAGATGTTTGCGGTCAAGGAACATCAGCTCGAAGAAATCCAAAATCTCTTCAATCAGCGCGACTGGATGAAGACGCTCGCTGCGATGGAAAAATTTGCCGCGGAGTTCCCCGATCATCCGCAAACCGCCCGATTGCCCGCGTTCCGTTCGGCGGTTCAGGCGAAAGGAAAAGAACATGCCGACGCCCGAACGCTACTCTTGGATTCGATCGGACTGGCGCGAAGTGACGAACTGATGAAACGCTGGGACAAAATGCGCGATGCCATCGAGTTGCTTCTCAAACACGACGACGGGCTCTACCTGGCAAGCGTCAATGCCGAACTCGACAGCTGGATTGGACTGCTCAACCAAGAGATCAACGACATCAAGGCAGCCAACGTGCCGGGGCTGACCACCGATCAGGCCAAAAAACTGCAAGACCGTGCCAACAAGGCGACTCAAGTCCGAACCGACTTCGATCGGCTAAGACCGCTAGTACTCTCCACCGCCGAAAAAGCAAAAAACGCCTTCAATCCTTGAGAACACATCCTCCACTGCATCCATCGACAACACGACCTCGTAATTCACAACGCTTCAACTTTCGCAACTCAGGACCATGTATGGCCACCGCTTGCCGACATCGATCATGACACGCATCGTAATCATAGCCGCACTCGCGACCATGTTGCTCGCCTTCGGGATATCCTGGCTCGCCGTATGTGTCGCGGTGATCACCGTACTGTTTCTCGTCCAAGGTTCGTTAGCTGCTCAGACTTGGGTGGAACGGAAAACCGGACGTAAACCGAATCCACAATCAGAACAGTACTCTGCCTCCTATTTCATGATTGCACTGGGGATCGGTTTGCCAACGATCTACCTCCTGCCTGACATACACCCATTTGGGTACGGCGTGACCATGGTCGTCACGTCGACGCTTGGGACGGTGGTGGCGATTTCGCTATTCGGGTCACGGATTCATGACGACGCTGAACCGGAGTAGATGCCGAAACCTTCCGATGAGTGTGAACCGTCAGAGAAGGTGGCTTTGATGGCGATACCCGTACTCTACTGGATGCTTGAATGTGCGGAGTGTGGATCTCGCCTCGTCGTGCGCGATTGCTACCTGCAATCAGTAGGCACTTCTGATTCGCATCCCACGCTTGGTGCCGGATACGGAGGAGTTCCCTTACCGGAACGTCACAAGTGTACGAAAGGGTGTATCGGGACAGTGAAAGCGGTTGGCTCGATCTTTAACACTGACGACCAAACGATGTGGCTGCATGAACCTCATCTACCGATCACGATGACCAGAACACAGCGTCGCGAGTGGCAGCGCCTTATTCATGAGGCGGGTTACGCAGGGAATCAAGCGGTCCAATTCGTGCCGCGCCGGCGTACTTGGTGGAAGTTCTGGGGTGCGCGACAGCCATAGAAGGTGAGACAGAGGCGAACAGCGAGCCGATACCCATTGATGCCCGATTGGTTTTCACCGCGATGGGGTCGCTAGCTGGTCATTGAGTATCTACGCTGCCTGGCGAATTCCGTGGCTGGTCCAGGTTCGCCGGGTTCGTTTGGTGTCGTCTCGGATTTGTCGATTGCGTTTCAAATCGGCGTCGTTGACGTATCCTCGTGGATGTTCCAGGTGAAGGCAAACGCTTTGGTAGCGAATGTGTTTTCCCCGCAGCCCAGCATTGACCAACCGTTCGCCCAGTTCGCGATCTTCGCCTCCGTAACGCATCCGTTGGTCGAACCCGTTGACGGCTCGAATGTCTTCCGCCCAGCCGGATGAATTGTTGCCGTTCCAAGTTGGTTTGGTGGTCGTCAATCGATTCAGCAATCCTGCTTGCCAACCGGCCGCAGACAGACGCACCAATCGATGGGACCAAGGGAGGCCATTTGCGCGAAGCCAACGAATCGAGAAAGCGTTTCCGGTGGCAATATCCTCCTCGCCAATCCGCTCGCTGGTTGACATCGGCAGCTTGTAGTAGCCGCCCGAAAGGAATCGTTTTGGAGTTGCCGCGGCGATGTGTTGCCGCAAAAAGTCGGACCTGGGAATACAGTCTCCGTCGGAGAAGACCAGGTAGTCGCCTCGGGCCACTTTGATCGCTTCATTCAGGATGGTGCATTTGCGAAACCCGTCATCTTCATGCCACACATGGCGCAAGTCCAATCGCCACTCCTTTCGCGCGGTGTCAATCAACTGGGCCGTTTCTTCGTCGGACCCATCGTCGGCGATGACGATTTCAAAATCGCGATACGTCTGATGCGCGTAGCCACACAGCGCCTTTCGCAACCAGCGCGGGGCGTTGTAGGTTGATAAAACCACACTGACAAACTGGGGCGTTCGCTTGGAGGAGTTCATCGGAGCGTTTCCAAACGTTCGATTCACGTAGAGGGGCAAAGCCAGTGCGAATGGATAGCGGGCACACCGCGGCAACACGAATTTCGCCATGTGCTTTTACCCGATTCGGCGTCGCGGGATCAAGTGGGATTCTGGTTGGAAAACGCGTGCTACGCGTGCGGGCACAAGTACGCTCATCGATAGAATTGTCCGAGTACGCAAATCGGTGAAGCGACCAGTTTTTTCTTTGGGCCAAAGGTCCAGCACTTTGCTTTGCCCAGGGCGAGGCAACGTGAGTTTTACGAACGTTGACGCTGCCCTGGGTCAGCGACCGTCTCTCATCTCCCCGCCCCCTGCGATCATGGCGGCTTTGCCGCCATGATCGCAGGGGGCGGGGACCGAGTTGCCCGACGTACGTGGTCCCAGGGCAGCGGTATTGCTCGCAAGACTCGCAAAACCTCGCCGCTGGGCTAAGCAAACGACTGCACCTTCGGTGCGTAAGAAGGAGGTCCGACTGACACAAGACTAGCCGACGCACAAATCGTCCGATTAGCGTGCCTGCACCCAACGGTTTCAGTCGGCCTGTTCTGAGAACCGGCGATGCGACGTTGGAAAAGTCGCAGGTGGCGATGCGTCCAACACCACTCGCGTGGCAAAGATGCTGTCATGAATGCTTCGGCCTGACCTCAACAACACGCTGACCGCTTCGGCGATCAGCAGTGCGGCGGCCAACCAACCCAGCATTCGGCTGAAACCGGGTACGCCCAGCCATGCCAGCGGCCCGTAAACAAACAGCGCCGCCCAGGCCCAACTGAATTGGAATGCCGAGCGTGCCGCTAACACGCGGCGACGCGGTTTCAAGCCATGTTGGTCGACGATCAAAATCTGCAAAAAACGTTTGCCGGTCGTGTTTCCCCAATGAGCTTGCAGCAGTCCCATCGTGGCCAAGAAGCCAATCGCGATTGCGAAGAAGGAGATCGACGAGAGCCCGCCCAGCGGCAATACCAATCCAAACGGCTTGGTGCCTTGGGGATACAAGGTTCGGTCAACGGAAAAGGCGGCGACCTCCAGAACAATCATTGCAACGGCGATCAGCATGCTATCGAGGATCCAAGCGAGCCCGCGCAGTAGCGGATTGGCAATCGGCACGTTGACCGGCTTGACTCGTTGCAGAGCGTTTTCCAGATCGACAAAACTCTCGTAGCGCTGCGCCGGATCCTTGTCCAGCAATCGTTCCAAGATGGATCGCCACGCTTCGGGCAACTCGGCCGGCCAACGTTCCGGAAACTCTACCTCTGCCTCGCGATGCAGCCTCAACCGATCCGACAGATCACAACCTTCCTCGACCGTGTAAGGCAACCGGCCAAAGGTCAATTGAAAAAGAGTCACCCCCAACGCGTACATGTCGCCGCGATGATCGACCGGGTCACCGAGCGTTGATTCGGGCGGCATGTAGTCGGGTGTCCCCGACATCTTGGACGAAGACTCGGTTGGCGCAGACAGCCGACGGGCGAGCCCAAAATCGGAAAGCTTGCTGGTGCGGTCGTTGACCAGCAGAACGTTGCTCGGCTTGATGTCTCCATGCACGATGTCGTATTCGGCGGCACAGCCCAGAGCACGAGTGATCTGAATCGCGAACCGAACAGTCTCCTGAAACGAAAGCGTTCCTTCCCGCATCCGGTCACCGAGCGTACCGGCACCGACCAGCTCCATGGCCAAGAAAGGCGTGTCATTTTCGATGCCGACGTAGTAGACGTGCACCACGTGCGGGTGGCTGACTCTGGCTTGCGCCCGAGCCTCCTGGAACAGGCGATCCAGATCCGCCGTCCCCTCGGCACCACCGGCTCCCTTGTGGATCACCTTCAATGCCACATATCGCTGCAGCGATTCGTCCAGCGCGTGATAGACCGCGCCCATGCCGCCGTCGCCGATTCGCGACAAGACCTTGAAATGGCCGAGACTCTGTCCGATGTACGGATCGTGATCGGGATGAGTGATCAACCGGGCTGGCAAATGATCCGCATCGATGCTGACGGTGTCCGCGCCGGCGGTATCCAGGAAACCGCGGTCATAGCGGCGCCCGCAAGCATCGCAAGTCACCTCCTGCTGACGGACCTCGACATTTTCGCCGCACACGCAACGATAGATGGCAAGGTTTTCATCGCTTCGATCATCGACGCCACTGTTGACCATGTTTCCTTCCGACGGTTTTGTCGAGTCATTGTAGCGTCATTTGCCGGGCTTCATGCTTCAGCGTGTCCTTGAATCATCGCCGAGGTTAAAACTAACGTTGCTCTCGCACCCATCTCAGCCTAGCGATGAATCCATGAGTTCCAGCAGCGAAACAACCAGAATCGCCAGCGTTGACGTGGCTCGTGGATTGGTCATGGCACTGATGACTTTGGATCATGCCCGCGACTACCTGGTAACCGCCGATCCAACCAACTTAGCAAAAACCACAGTGCCTCTCTTTTTGACGCGGTGGGTCACCCACTTCTGCGCGCCGGCGTTCATTTTTCTTGCCGGGGTCTCGGCATCGTTGGCTCAGAAGCGACACCAATTGTCTCGACCCGCTTTGGCGCGTCGATTACTACAACGCGGTGTTTGGCTCATCTTGCTTGACGTTGTTGTGCTGCCCGTTTTGTGGTGGTTCAACTTCGATTACAGTCTGTTGATGCTTGCCGTCCTCTGGGCAATCGGCTGGTCGATGATTGCTTTGGCGGGTGGTATTTTCCTCGGTCGAAAGGCGATTGCCGGAATTGGCATTGCCCTGATCGTGCTTCACAACGTTGCGGACCAGGTTCAACTGGATAGCGGTGGCTTGGGAAGTTTCTTTTGGGCCTTTCTGCATGTCCAGTCGGCGTTTCGTTTTGATCAGGTGACGATTCTTATCGCCTATCCGGTGATTCCTTGGATCGGGGTGCTGTTTGTTGGATACTGGGCAGGTGAAGCCATCGCCGATGCTTCGAACGCTGGTCGCAGGCGGCTTTTCGTTGCGGGGGCGGCAATGATTGTTGCGTTCGTCATTCTGCGAAGCATCAATGGGTACGGCGACCCGGCTGAATGGAACCGGCAATCAAGTTTGCCGACGACGATTCTCTCGTTCTTGAATTGCACCAAGTACCCACCGTCGCTGGCGTTTTTGTTGATGACGCTTGGCCCGATGTTGCTGCTGCTGGGGATGCTGGGGAACCACAGCCGCGGTTGGCAAGGGCCATTTTCAGTACTTGGCCGCGTTCCACTCTTCTTTTACCTGGTCCATATTCCGGTGGTGCACGCCGCGGCGATCGGACTGTCGCTGTGGAAGTACGGCCAGGCTTCGTGGTGGTTTCAGAACCCTCCGTTTCCGACGATGCCGGACGACTACGGATGGGGCTTGCCGACGCTGTACGCTGTCTGGATCGTCGCCGTTACCGGCCTGGTTCCGGTTTGTGCCATTTACGGCAATTGGAAAGGGCGTCTTCCCGTTCCATCGTAGGCCGATTTGTCCCCAAGTCGGCCTGCGATTCATTGCCGAGTCGAAAACTGGTGGCAGTCGCCGTTCCTCGTACTCGTACGAGCAAAAAGCATTTGGCTTATTCGACAGCTCGTTTGATGCCATTGATCTGCTACAAAATCTCACGAAGAATCATGATTTCATACATTTTCCAATATCTATCCAACTACTGGACTGCTGGTAGCACAGGAAGTTGACAAGCTGCTACAACATGATGTGGAGAAATAATAACTTGTCACAACATGCGATCTCAGCTGCTTTCTCGGAGGGAATGATGAAGAAAACTATTTTGATCCTTCTCGCAATATTCACCTGTGTGGTTGTTGGAAACTCCAGACGTTCCAGTGCCGCCGATCAGCCCAATATCCTTGTCATTTGGGGTGATGACATCGGCCAATCCAACATCAGTGCTTACACGATGGGTTTGATGGGTTATCGAACTCCCAATATCGACCGCATCGCCAAAGAGGGCATGATCTTTACCGATTACTACGGAGAACAGTCGTGCACCGCGGGCCGTTCCTCGTTCATCATGGGGCAAAGCGTCTACCGTACTGGACTATCCAAAGTGGGGCTGCCCGGCGCGGAGCTTGGCATGCGAGAAGAGGATCCGACGATCGCCGGACTGCTGAAAGCTCAGGGTTATGTCACGGGCCAGCATGGCAAGAACCACCTTGGCGACAAGAACGAAATGCTTCCCACCAATCACGGATTCGATGAGTTCCTGGGTAACCTCTATCATTTGAATGCGGAAGAAGAACCCGAACTGCCCGACTATCCCAAGAATCCTGAGTTCCGAAAGAGGTTTGGCCCACGTGGAGTCATCCAATCGTTCGCTGGCGGAGAGATCAAGGATACCGGATCGCTCACCAAGAAGCGGATGGAAACCGTCGATGATGAAACGGTTGCTGCCTCGCTTGCCTTCATCGAAAAATCACACAAGTCGGGCAAACCTTTCTTTTGCTGGTGGAACGGAACGCGGATGCATTTTCGGACGCATGTGAAGGAAGAACTTCGTGGAATCTCTGGGCAAGATGAATACGGCGATGGGATGGTTGAACACGATCGTCATGTGGGGCTGTTGTTGGATAAACTTGATGAATTGGGGATCGCGGACAACACGCTTGTTTTTTATTCCACTGACAACGGCGTTCACATGAACACCTGGCCCGATGCCGGGATGACTCCGTTTCAGGGTGAAAAGAACACCAACTGGGAAGGTGGATGGCGGGTCCCAGCAATGGTTCGCTGGCCTGGAAAAATCGAAAAGGGTGCAGTCTGCAACGAGATCGTTCATCACATGGATTGGTTGCCCACGTTTTTGGCAATGGCCGGCGAACCGCAGATCAAGGAAAAGCTAGCCGAAGGGGGTGTGGAGGCGATCGGTCGAACCTACAAGGTTCATCTCGATGGCTACAACATTCTTCCCCTGCTGACCGGCAAGACAGAGGAAAGTCCGCGCAAGGAGATTTTCTATTTTTCAGACACGGGTGAACTAACGGCGCTTCGGTACGGCGACTGGAAGGCGGTCTTTCTGGAACAGAAAGCCCGCGGAACCATGCGAGCGTGGATCGAACCTTGGACGGAACTGCGGACGCCGCTGATCTTCAACCTGCGGCGCGATCCGTACGAACGAGGCTACTTCACCTCGAACACTTACTACGACTGGATGCTGGACCACGTCTTCTTCCTGGTACCGGCTCAAGCCTACGTTGCCGATTTTCTGGCGACGTTCAAGGAATTTCCGCCCCGTCAGAAGCCGGCAAGTTTCAGCATCGACCAGGTGTTGGAGAAGATGCAGGACACCACAGGATCGAAATGATGAAATCTGCCAGCCTTTCCTTGGCCGGTTGGATCTTGGCGGTCGGTTGTGGGGCGCCGGCGATGTCGGCCGCGGACCCACTGCCGTCATGGAACGAATCGGGGCCGAAGAAGTCGATCCTGGCGTTCGTCGAAAAGGTCACCACGCCCGGCTCGCCCGACTTCGTTCCACCCGCGGAACGAATTGCGGTGTTTGACAACGACGGCACGCTATGGGCTGAACAGCCGATGTACGTTCAGGCTCAGTTTATCGTCGACCGTATCCGGCAGTTGGCGCCGCAGCATCCACATTGGCGCAGCGAGCAGCCGTTCGCCTCGGTGTTAAAAGGAGACTTGGAGGCGGTCGCATCAGCTGGAAAAAAAGCGTTGTTCGAGCTGACGATGGCGACTCATGCTGGATTGACGACGGATGAATTCCGCGCGTTGGTGAGCCAGTGGATCGCTACTGCCAAACATCCGCAATCGGATCGCGTTTATACCGAGATGGTGTACCAACCGATGCTGGAGCTGCTCGGCTTTCTCCGCCAACGCGGTTTCAAAACCTATATCGTTTCGGGCGGAGGAATTGAGTTCATGCGCCCGTGGTCGCAGCGGGTTTACGGCATTCCACCCGAGCAGGTGATCGGATCGAGTATCAAGACGAAGTATGAAGTTCATGAGGGGAAGCCGCGGCTGGTACGATTGCCGGAGTTGAATTTCTTCGACGACAAAGCGGGAAAACCGGTCGCCATTCAGCAACACATCGGTCGCCGGCCAATCATGGCGCTGGGCAACTCCGACGGTGACTTCGAAATGATCGAGTGGACCACGTCAGGCGAAGGACCGCGGTTGGGCCTCTTCGTACGTCACACCGACGAGCAGCGAGAATGGGCGTACGACCGCGATTCGCATATCGGACGGCTGGACAAAGGACTTGATGAGGCGGGTCGCAGAGGATGGATTGTCGTCGACATGAAACAAGATTGGAATCAGGTTTTCCCGCCGGTTTCACCCTGAAACGATGCAATCACTTCGCTCGCGTTTCAATTCGTGCTCGAACTCAGGCCGAAGGCCGGTACTCGTACTCGCTCGTATGTTTCATGGTTTCGAGCACGAGCACGAGCACGAGTACGATTGAAAACTTCTACTCGCGGCTTTTTCGCGCGCTATAGCGTCATCTTGATTCGCAGTCCCAGCAGCAACGAGGTGTCAACACCTCGCCGCGAAGGATCGATCACCTGCAGGTCGGGTGTGACATGGATCCAGGGGGTCAGTTGATAATTGTAAAACGCTTCCACTCCTTGGCCGTAGTCATCCAGCAGCAATCCTGGCAACTGGTTGCTGGTTGCGGCGTAGTACCAGCCAATGCCAAACGTGTCGCTCTGACGACCTCGAATCGGGCTCGTTCCGCCCACACCAGCGCTAAGAAACCATTCCAATGGATTCGTCTCTTCATCCGCGATGGCGGCTCGGCCGAATATTCCCCAACCTTTCGATCGATCACAGCGATTGGCGACCAACTGTTGATCGAAGTTCCAATACAGCGCCCAAGAATCAGACGCCGTGGGAAGCGGCGGTGACGACGGCAACAACAACAGCGGAGCCGTGCTGAGCAGGGCAACATCGCGGTTGCTCCAGATGCCTCCCAAAAGTTGATGCCCCGGTTGATGGAAAAACCGTGTCGGCAAACGGAGTTCGGCATTGACGGTGACTCCGTCGGCAAAGACATCGTCAAGATTGAACGTCGTCGCAAAATCACGGGGGTCTAGCGCGATCAAGGAAAACACCGGAGTTCCCTCGGCGCCAAGAACCACCAGGCCGACGCCCCAGGTGGAATAGGGCGTGGTGCGAAACGCAATCGGAGTAGCCACCAGCGCGGTATTCATGAACTGCTCTTTTCCGCGACCATGAGCATAGGCATTCAAGTCTCCGTCGAGCGTATCGATCTTCCCAGCAAAAACGCCTACTGAACGAGAGAACATTTGAGTCGCCGTGATGTTGGTCAGCGCCGTCTTCTGCTCGTTCTGCGTCGGTGTCAGGCCGGAAGTATTCGCGGCAAGGATGGCACCGGTGTCACCGTTGATGAATCTGCCGAACTGCGATTCGCCGCGCAGCTTGATGAACAACCCCTCGGCTCCGATGATCTTTCCCATGTCCAGGTTGAACAGGTAATCGTTGTGGCCGCCGTATTCAAACCTGTTTCGCAAACCGCCCGTTGCCGTGCCCTGGTAGTACTGCGTCACGTTGCCTTCGAAACGGATACCGTTGGACTCCAGCCGGGAGCGATAGCCAAGCCAATCACCGGTCAAACGGGAGCGGCAACAGAGATCGCCGGAATCATCCCAGCAGGCGGCTGGGGCCGAATCACAAAAAGCATCGCACTCCTGCCCGATCGCGGAGTGGGTGATCGCGACAGCCAAGAAAAGCGAAAACGTTCCTACAACCGTTGCCCTGTTCATTCGCAATCACCTCTTCCCTGAGTGCTACCCAATCACCCTCAGAAATCGGCAACACCGGCTGATCCCGGCAGCTCCAGTTCAGCTGCCGCTGCAACGCACACAAACCTGTCCAGTACCACCACAATGACCACTAGCCCAACCCTCAGAATCGCCGGTAGCAAAACCGCTTTCACCACACCAAAAGCCGCATTGCGTTACGATGAACGGGAATCACCAACGTGCTTTGGCCTGTCGGCGATTTTTCCGAAATCGCAACGCAGCCAGTTCGGAGAACTGGCCGATGGCCTGACGGTCTTGCTGCCGCCGACGAACTGTCATCTTCATGATTCGACGCCTTTTCGCCTGGATTTTGGTCAAACTGATCCGGTTCTATCAGATCGCGATCAGTCCGATGATTCCGCCCAGTTGCCGATTCACCCCGACGTGCAGCCAATACGCCATCGAAGTGATTCGCCAGGACGGCCCGGTCCGCGGCTCGTGGCGTGCGGTTCGTCGCATCCTCCGCTGCCACCCTTGGCACCCCGGCGGCTACGATCCTCCCTGACCTAGCACCCCCCCTGATTTGCAGGGCGAGGTCAAGAAGGACCAGGCTTGTCACGAAGGCGGAATAGCCTTGGTGGACGGGACAGCCCGGACAGCCGAACCAACTTGACCATCTTGTGCAGTTGGCAAGGTCAAAACGCTGCGGCGCCGCTGAGAATTCCCCTCTGCCGGGTATATTGGGGGAACACACTTCCGGTTTCCCGCGTCTGAAGACTAACTCGGTTTTGCGAATTTGCGTTGTCTGCGCTTCGGGAGGGACCACGGGGGCATGTTCTGCAAATCGCAAAAGAAAAGCGTGTCATCGGCTCGCCTTTTCGGCCCAGGTAAGACGTGCGGGTTGTGCGGAATATGTTTGTCCCGACATCTTTTCAATGCCGACCAAAAGACGATGGCTAACCGTTCGGAAAGGAACAACGGTGTTCCCCCAGGCTAGCCAAACGGCAGTTCCCAAATCTTGACCCTGAGATCTACGTGATGCGTTCATCTTCCAGTCGTCCCTTCCCAAAGTCGCGTTTGAAGTTGCGCCAACTACTCGGACTTGTCGAAAGCCCCGACGATTCGAACGATCCCTCGCGCGGTCGCTTGTTGTTGGAAACTCTGGAGGCTCGCCAGATGTTGGCGGGCGACGTGGAACTTTTGTTTACTGCTGGCGAAGAGGACGCCACCGTCCCTGCTGAAACTGGCGGCGAGCTGACGTCAAGCCGGGCAGCCGAAGGCGAACTGGCTCCCGATTTGGTTCAGTTTGCCAAGGATTTGGCCGCCTCCGGTACGGTGTTCTACGGAGCCCACTGGTGCCCCGCCTGCACTCAGCAGAAGGAACTGTTCGAGGACGGCAAGGACAACTTGCCGTTTGTCGAAGTCACTCGGCCCGATCGGACGTTGAACGAAACCGGTGTTGCCGAGCAGATCACGGAGTTTCCGACCTGGGTCTTTCCCGATGACAGCCGCCTGGTCGGCGTGCAATCTCTAGAAACACTCAGCACTCGCAGCGGCGTAGCGATTCCTCAGAGCGAGCAACCGACGTTCGAGCCGATTGGTGAGACGACGGTGCAGATTGGTTCACCGTTTCATGTACCGGTCGACGCCTACGATCCTGATGGCGGACCGCTGACGGTGACGGTCTCGGTCGACAATCCCGCTTTGGTGCAGGCCAGTGTGCTGAACGGTAACCGATCGATCCGTATCGACATGCAGGGATACGGCGATATGGTTTTTGAACTGTTCGAAGATCGCGCACCGCGCCCGTCGGGACGGGTTGCCGACTTGGCCGATGCCGATTTTTACGACGGAATTATCTTTCACCGGGTGACCGAAGATTTTGTGATTCAAGCGGGCGACCCGACCGGAACAGGGACCAGCGGATCGACGCTGGGAAATTTTGACGATCAATTCCACCCCGACTTGCAACACAATCGCAGCGGCGTTCTGTCGTTTGCCAAATCAAGCGACGACACCAACAACTCGCAGTTCTTCATCACCGAAGTTCCGACGAGGTTCCTGGACGGCAACCATTCCATCTTCGGCCAGTTGGTCGAAGGCGAAGACGTTCGCGAAGCCATCAGCTTTACCAGCACGCCCGAATCGCGCGGCGTTGGTACCTCGCAGCGTCCCGACATCGACGTGGTGATCGATACGATCGACGTGTTCGAGGATACCGAAAACTCAGTGGTTCTGCTGAAGGCGCTCGGTACCGGGTCGACCAACGTGACGGTGACCGTCACCGACCAGGACGGCAACACGCATGAAGAAACTTTTCTGGTCAACGCCGTCCAGGACACCGCCAATACGCAGCCATTTTTGAACGACATTCCCGATCCGCCAACCTCGCCTCGCAATACCCCGGCAACGCTGCAGCTAAGTAGCATTGATGTCGAAGGCGATGCCGTCACTTACTTTGCACAATCACTTTCCGATCCCGGCAACGGAAGCGTTACGGTCGATTCGGTTACCGGCCTGGTGACTGTCACGCCCGCGGCCAACTTCGAGGGGACGATCAACGTTCAGGTCGGGGTGGAACCAGGTCCGGGAGTGGTCGGCAACAGCTCCAGCGATTTTGATTCGCAAACCGTGCCGTTCACTTTTTCCGGCGGCATCTTGGTTACGCCGTCCAGCGTCGATTTGGAAACGGGAAGTGACACGGGATCGAGCAATGTTGACAACGTCACCAACGCCGGTTCATTGACCTTCACGGTCGACGGCGTGACCGACGGCGCGACGGTGGAACTGGTGGAAGTCGGTTCGGGTACGGTCATCGATTCGGGAACGGTCAGCGGCAGCTCGATCAACATCACCACCAACAACATTGCCGCCCTGGGAGATGGATCCTACGAGATCGCTGCGCGGCAGCGCCAAGGGTCAACGATCAGCGTCTTGTCGCCGTCGATCACAGTCGTTTACGACACCACCGCGCCTGATACGGTGGTCGCGTCGGCTGCAACACAAGCCAACGTCGATCGCGCGTTCCAGACCGATTTGATCAGTGGCGAAGAGGGTAGTGGCCTGATCTACGATTTGAGCAGTGCGCCGACCGGCGCGACGATCAATGCCGCCACCGGCGTGGTCGATTGGACACCCGATTCCAGCCAGGTGGGAACAAACACGTTCACACTGGAACTGACCGACGCGGCGGGGAACGTGAGAAGCGAATCGTTCAATGTCGAAGTCGCCGATGTTCCATTGGTCGGCATCAAATTGGAACTCACCGACCTGCAGGGAACTGTGATTGATGCCGTTGACGTCGGTCAACAATTCCTGATGCGGTTCATCGGAGTCGACTTGCGACAGTTTTCGTTTGATCGCGACGGCGTGTTTGCCGCGTTCGCCGACATCCTGTTTGACAGTTCGCTGATTCGTCCCGTTCCCGGTTCGGCCATCGATTATGCCGATCGTTTCCCGGCGGTGAACAAGGGAACGTTCTCCGATGGGCTGATTGACGAATTGGGTGCCGCGTCGGACCGCACGATCGCCAGCGAGTTGGAAGAGAGTCTGATTGCAACGGTTCGTTTTGAAGCCTTGGCAACCGGTTCGGTGAACATTCGCAGCGAACCTGCTGACGAATCCGACAGCGAAGTGTTGTTGTATGGAATCGACGATTTGATCACATCCAATCAGGTCGAATTCGGCAGCGTCTCGCTGGCAATCGGACAGAGCTTCATTCCGGGCGATGATGTCTTCACCGTTTTGGAAGATTCCGGCACCACCACGTTGGATGTCCTGGCCAACGATGCCGTGGTTGCTGGTTCGGGAGCGACTTTGAGTGTCGTTTCGGTCGATCCGCCGCCATCGGGAGCAAATGTGGTGGTCGAAAACGGTCAAGTCCGATTCACTCCCAATCCCGACTTCAACGGCGAAGTCCAGTTCACTTACCGGGTCAGCGATACCAACGGCGTGCAGGAAGATGCCAGCGTGACCGTCACCGTCACGCCAGTGAACGATCCGCCGACCGGCGTGGCCGATACCTTCAACGTCGATCAGAACTCGTCGAACAATACTCTTGCCGTGTTGGCCAACGACAGCGATATCGACGGCGGACAAACGCTCACGGTCACCGACACCAGCGATTCGACCGAAGGTGTGGCGGTCACCATTTCGGGTGACGGACAATCGGTTGTCTACACGCCGCCAGCCGATTTCACCGGTACCGACACTTTCACCTACACCGTCAGCGACGGGACTGCCGAAACCACGGTGTCGGTCAACGTCACCGTCGCACCGGCCGACAACCCGCCGACCGCCGTGGACGATACGTTCCCGATTGACGAAGACGACGCCGAAACCGAATACGACGTCTTGAGCAATGACCTGCGGGATGTCGACGATCAAACCTTCATCATCAATTCGGTTGGTGTCCCCAGCCAGGGAGGATCGGCCAGAGTCAGTACTGACGGAACGCAGTTCTTCTATGCCCCGGCGGCGAATTTCAACGGTACCGAAACGGTGACCTACACGATTCGTGATACCGGCGGCGGTCTATCGGTCGGCACTGCCACCTTCACCGTCGCGGCCATCAATGACCCGCCGCCAGTTGTCGATACAACCGTCGAAACCAATCGCGGTAACGGGGAAGTGTTGGCACTGGATTTGACGGGATTGCCCGACAACGTGGATGAGGGGGAAACGCTCACCTTCACGAACTTGGGAACGCCCACCGCGGGCGGTTCGGTACGGATTGATGCGACAACGCAGTCGATTTTCTATACGCCACCATCGACCGATTTCACCGGTAACGAAACGTTCACTTACAGCGTTGAAGACGGCACCGGTTTAACCGCCAGCGGAACGATCACGGTCAACGTTTCCGACTTTACCGAACGTGACATCATCGTCAATTTCAACTCACAGTCGACTCCTCGGATCAACGGCATCCGTTTGATGGGCACCGACGCACTTGGCAATTCGGTCGAAGTTCCGCTGACCTACGAAGACGATTCGGCGCATTTTGACAACGTCTTGCCCGGTGAATACACCGTCGAAATTCCGGCCGTTCCCTTCCTGCAAAAAGCGTCGTCGGTAACATCGATCCCCGTCAGCAGCGCTCCGGAAGATGGCGACATGATGGTCGACGCCGACCTGGGCCGACTGCGTCCGGAGTTCATTTCCATCCAGGACTTCCTGGGTTCGGCGCCAGTGAAGTCGATCCTGGTGGCCGTTGCACCGGGCCAGGAAGAGGTATTCGCGTCGCCTTCATCGTCAGCCGACACGATCGTTGATCCAGTCGTCGCACTCAGTGAGGCGGGTGATTCGGTAACCATTCGCGGCAAAGATGATTCGGGGACAGATGTCGAGGCGACCATTCCGACCAGCGATTCGCGAGTGCAAGTGCGGGGTGAACTTGACGGACTGCGGTTGATCCGCGTTAGCGTCGAAGAGGACGACGTTTCCTTCGAAGCATCACCGGAACCTTCGGGGGCCGAGGGTGAGTTCGTGGAAGGTGTCACCCAGGATCCGCCAACACCCAGTGCCGTCAATGCCGAACCGCTTGCCGACGAGCCGGTCCTGGTCGGTCAGCGGCAGCCGGAGGGCGAATCGGTCGCGGCGCAAGGCGTTACCGTCGCCGACCTGTTCGTACCGACCGTCGGTCCCCCAACACGTACCGATGCCACCGTGTTGCCGTTGGCATCGGGTGATGTTTGGGTCGGGCAATCGCTGCTGGAAAACGAAACGAACGACAAGATCGTTTCCACAGAAACGACCGATTCCGCATTCGCCGAGGTGTCCGATTCGCTTTCCCTGGTTTCACCCAGTGAAGAAGAGGTTCAATCAACCAGTAGCCTTGACGAAGAGGCGATCGATTCAGTGTTGGCCTCCGAAATGGAGTGACCTCATTGTTGGTTTGAAAAGCAAACTTTGATTCGGGCCAGCGGTGTGCTGAAATTTCAAACCGAGCACCCTGCCCCTCTCAGGAGGGTGATGGATGTCGAAAGTGGGTCTGGCCGGCATTTATTGCGGCTGGAGGGGCCAGAAACAACCACAATCAACTTGAAGCCTGTTTTTCATCACACCATAATCTTTTCTTAACAATTGCCTTGTTACTCCTCCCTTTTTCCTTGGCGCAGCGATGGAGCGTGATGAGACGTTCGATCGCGCCAAGCTCATCACCTCCACCGATCTGCTCGCAAAGGATTCATGCCTGCCCAGATTCAACCGAGTCGAACAGAACTGAAGTTCTCGATCAACGAGGAAATTGCCGCCGGTATCAAACACTACTTGGGTTCGAGGTTGCGGCGTGATTCGCATGGCTTGAGCCATGGTGCCCTTGGGTATCCGGTTTGCAGCGTTTACTTGGATAGCGACGACGCGTCGCTTTACGGGCAAACTGTCGATGGAAACCGAAACCGCTACAAATTGCGGGTTCGCGTCTACGACGATGATTCGGCCGCACCTGCCTTTGCGGAAATCAAGCGGCGCGATGGGCAGGTGATCAAGAAACAGCGGGCAACGGTCGATCGCCGCCGCGTCGTGGCCTTGCTGGCCGGAACCCACGCGGGTGGCTCGTCGCCGACGGTCGATTCACTGGCGGCCGGCGCGAAGTGGTCGAAAGCAGATTGGCTGGCGATGCAGGAGTTTTGCCGACTGCGAGACCGGATCCGCGCCGTCGGTACCACCTACGTCACCTACCTGCGCGACGCGTATGTTTCGCCCGATGGACTCGATTGGCGGGCCACCTTCGACCGCAGGCTCTGCGCCATGCCCTATCGGCAAGGTGATCCGATCACGATTCCACCGGCTCCGCTGCAAACTCCTCATTACGATACGGTTGTATTCGAGCTGAAGTTCACCGACCGGTTTCCGCAATGGATGCAAGACCTGGTGCGTGTTTTCAATTTGCGCCCCGTGTCGTTTCCCAAGTACGTGAATTGCTGGAATTCGTTGACGGCGAAAGCTGGTCCAACGAAGGTACAAGACCTCCAGCGAACCGATGTGCTGGGCCAGCGAAGTACGGAGAAACTGACGGGACAATTGTCGAGATAGTATTTGATGGATTCCTGGGTCGATGTGTTCATGCAGAGTGACCGGTCTTATTCCGGCGAGACACTGCAGTCAGTGCTGTTCACGTTTCTGCTTGCTTTCGTGACGGGACAGATTGTCGGCTGGGTTTACCAAAAGACTCACCGCGGTCTTTCCTACTCGCAATCGTTCGCCGCCAGCATGGTCGTGCTGCCGGTTCTGGTCGCGATGATGATGCTGTTGATGGCCGACAGTTTCACTATCGCGTTTGGACTGCTGGCCGTGTTTGCGGTGGTCCGATTCAGGAATGTCTTGAAGGATACCCGTGATACCGTTTATGTGCTTTGGGCCATCATCGAAGGAATGGCTGCTGGCACAGGACGATCCTCGTTGGCGGTGATCGGTGTTGTTATCGTGGCGGCGATCATGTTTTATCTGTCGCTAACCCGTTACGGGTCACGTCGGCAGTACGATACGATCGTCAGCCTTTTTTGTGTCGGCTCACGAGGCAGCTTGTCCGATTTGGTCGAAGCCGTGCTGGTCCGATACAGCTTGAACTGCCAACTCGCTTCGCTTCAGGAACTTGGGCAAAACAGTTTTGATCTGTCTTACCGGCTGACGCTGCGCGATCCCAGTCGACGTGGCGAATTGGAATCGGAACTGCGGGATCTGGAAAGTGTCGAAAGGGTTTCGCTGTTCGCCCATGATGATGAATCGGAGGTTTGATCGGTGACGCAGCCGGAACGCCCGATCGCGATCCCATGGAAGGTCAGATTGCAATACCTGAGCACTTATTGGCTGCAGGGGATCTTGTTCGCAGTCAGCCTGCTTGCCTTGACCTGGCTTTGGACACGGCGCAGTCCCGGCCTGGTCGTCAAAGGCCAAGTCGAAGCGGTACAGGTGAGCGTTCCGGCCACTGGGGACGGCGTGTTGATGCCGCTCGCTCAACCGCTCGTTCCCTTCGATCGTGTGCAGCGGAATGTCAGCTTGGTCGCACGTTTGGACGTTTCGGACGCATTGATGGAAATGCAAGTGCTGACGGCCGAGCGCGAGCGTTTGCAGGCGATGATCGCCGCCGAATCGGAGCGTCTGCGAATCGAACAACAACAATGGCAGCTCGACAAAGACCAACAGTTGTTGACCCGGCAACGAAATCTCGCCTCCGCCGCCCAACAACTGGACGATCTGCGCCGAGAAATCAATGACCTGCGGCAACGACGCCGAGCCATCGTCTTAAAACAGGCTGAATTGGAAAGCGCGCAGAAGACAGTTGCCTTGGAATGGAAGAACCTGAAGAACCAACATCGGCGACTGTCCGATCTCGTTCAGCGACGTCTGGCACCCGCCTACCGACTTGCCGAACTGGATGAACAGATGGAGCTGAAGCGAACCGTGACCACCGAAAACGAGGCGCTATTGAACAAGCTGGGCCTGCAGCTTGCTGAGGTCGATGTCGAATCCACCGGCGCTCGGCGCCGGCTAACTCAGGCAACCGAAAACTTGGAAGCGTTGCGCCAACAACACACCGTTCCGCCTGCAACGCCACCAGATGAAGCGATGGTCGACGTCGAAACCTCATTGCAGCCGCTGGTCAAGGCGTTGGAAGTCCAGGACGCCAAAGTTCGCAAGCTTGCTCAGCGAATTGCATCGAACGAAATCCTGGCCCCGGTATCGGGAATGATTTCCAAAGTCCATCATCCACCAGGAACCTACGTGCGTAGCGGAGACCCAATCGTCACCATCTCCTCGGCCCAAGCTGGCTGGATCGTCACCTACGTCGACCAACAATTTGGCCGAACGTTGCGGAAGGACGACAAAGTCCGGGTCCGAGTGATAGGAGACATCACGGTCGTTGCGGAAGCGAAGGTCACGGAACTGGGAACGCAATATCAACCGATGCCCCAACCGATGCGTCGCGCCGCCGACGTTCCGCAGTGGGGCCTGCCCGTCAAAGTGTCGATCCCCAGCGCTCTGCCCCTATTACCCGGCGAAATGGTCGAACTCGTATTCGCCAGCCCGGATCGATCCCGCACCACCCTGTAGTGCTCCCAATTCGCGATTCCTGGCAAATTCAACGCGGCATGTTTGCCGCGCAGTCGCCGGCACATCGGTCGCTTTCACCGACCGCACGAATGCCAATTCTTTCGATCGAACGGCCGATGCAACCGAGTGCAGTTTTTAGCGTTTCGGGCATCAGTTCGTTTGCATCGATCGTGTGAGGTGGCCGCCCGCCAGCTTGATTGAACAGGAGGCAACCGAGAAAGGGAGCCGTTTGCGTCAATCCGGCCACGAAAGGTCCCAGCCGGTCAAAAATCGCTCCGATGAAGGACCAGACGGAGGTTGCAATCAGCCAATGAAATATCCGGGCCAGGCCGGCCTAGCCCGCTTGCTATCTTCCCTAATCCGTGGGCCAGCCACGCCATCGCGAAGGACACCGGGGATATACTGACATGATGAAATCACCTGCCTTGTTCCTGTCCCTGTTCTCGTTGAACCTATTCCTGTTCTCGCTGAACACGATGGCTAGCTCCGCAGAGCCGCCCACTCCCGCTCAGCGATACCAGCAACACATCAGGGACTACAACATCGTCTCACAAGGAATCAGACGCTCAAAGACAGTCGAAGATCGCAAGGCCGTTGCCCGACAGTTTGACGGCTTCCCGAGCAAGTTCCTTGATATCGCCGACGAACACCCCGAGGATCCGATCGCGTTTTCGGCGATTCGTTTTGCCATACAAGCAATCGTCACTACGGATTCTCGCGCTCAGAATATCGCCGAGTTCCACCCGGGCACGTTGGTGGTCGGCAGCTCGGACGGTTCAGCCCAGCGAGCCATCAAGCTGCTACGTCGTGATCACCTCCATAGCAATAAACTGGCACCGATTTGCGACCGGATTCGGTTCAGCTTTCGTCCCGAATTCGAGCCCTTTCTCGTCGCCGCCATCAAAGAGAATCCGCACCGCGACGTGCTTGGGTTGGCTCAACTGGCTTTGGCACAATTGCTACACAACCAGTTGCGTCTGATGGACCTCGCCCACGATCGCCCCGAATTGGCAAAACGTTACGACAAGATCTATGGGCGAGGCTACATCGATCGACTTCAGCGGATTGGGCGCGAGCAACTCGTCAAACGGATGGAGTCAGCTTACGAGGCGGCGTTGAAGTTTGACGACGTGACCAACATTCCCTTCAAAACATCGGTTGCAGAAAAAGCCAAGAGCGAGCTGTATGAACTCCGCCATCTCTCCAAGGGGAAACTCGCACCGGAGATGCAAGGACAGGATCAGGAAGGCCGTCAGTTCAAACTAACCGACTACCGCGATAAGGTCGTTCTCCTGTACTTTTGGCAGGAATACTGACCGACGTGACAGGCGCACTGGCCCCACGAGCGGTCGCTCGTCGAAAGTCTCTCCGGCAAACCCTTCGCGATGCTGGGCGTCAACATTCTGCCGCACACACCCGAGACTCTAAAGGAAGTGATGGACACCCATCAGCTCAACTGGCGCAATTTCGCCGATGATGGTTCGATTGCCAAACGATGGAATTCGCCAGCAACGCCGTCTTTCTACATCATCGATCACCAGGGCTTGATACGACACAAATGGATTGGTCACCCTGGCGAGAAGACCATTGAGACTGCCTTGGAAAAGCTGCTTCGGCAACCAGAGGCAGGCAAGTAGTTGCACTCGCAACCGCATACCTGGCTCGCGACCTGAGAAGATGATGGTGTGGTTATCCACCCCATCGAAAAAGGGCGACGCCAAGTGAACGCAGCAGAGCCGCTTCGGTTGGGAAACTGACACAGATTCAGATCGCTGGTTTGCCATACCCAGGCTCCAAGGGTTCGAGGAGAGAAAACCATCGAACCTAAACCACACAGCAAGATGCGGTTCAAGCAACGCTCACGGTTGGCAAGTGTGATTCATGGATGGCTGGGTTACCATGCCGTTCCGGATAACTACAGCCGACTCGACGAATTTGTCACCGAAGTCACCAAGCTCTGGCTCCATCAACTGCGACGTCGCAGTCAGAAGGGCCGAGCCGCATGGCCTTGGGAGCGAATGAACCGGTTGGTAACACGGCACCTTCCGCAGCCAAAGATCTTGCATCCTTATCCGAAAGACCGATTTCGCGCCCGACTAGCAGCAAGAGCCGTATGAGGTAGTACTTCGCGTACGGATCTGTGCGGGGGGGGGCGGTCAGCGATGGCCGTCCCTACCGCGATCCCCCGCGAAGTGACCCCCGCCTATCCTGCCAAATCGGCTCCTGACCCCTTTTTCGCCCTGTAGGTGTAGGAGGTGACTTGGTTTTCGGCGTCGGTCAGCGAGGCGAGCTGACAGTCAATTATCCGCTTCGGCAACATCTTTCCCGGCCGTCGGTTTCGGTTGAAAACCGAAAACAAGGCCTGACCCCCGCGAACTCTGACCCCCGCGAACTGACCCCCGCGAAGCGCTGCCCCGCGGTGACCGTTTTGGAGGTCTGCTGCGTGTGGTCGTAGGCGTAGGTGGTCGTTTGATCGGTGCCCGTCGTGCCATCGTTGTCGAGGTACTCGTCGGTCAGACGATCGTTCGCATCGTAGTCGTAGGTGAAGAATTCGTCGTTGACCGCTGCATCGACGTGGTCGACGGTGCGGCTGTGACGGTTGCCGGTGAGGTCGTAGACGAAGGTTTCGGTGCGGTCGAAGTCGTCGTCGTCCCAGTGGTCGAGCACTTCGTCGGTCAACCTGCCGGCTGCGTCATAGGTCCAGTCGTAGGTCGTGGTCTTGGTTTCACCGGGATCGACGCTTCCGTCTCCGTCGGTTGATTCGACCACGCCGTCACCGTCGTCATCGAACCAGAATTCTTCGTTCAGCTCGGTTCGTTTGCCGTCGGGACGGACTGTGTAGTCGTATTCGGCCAACGTGTTGCCGGATTGATCGGTGTCGGTTTGGATGTCCAAGCGGCCGAGAGCGTCGTAGTCGTAATCGGTGGTGACCGATGCGGCGGTGCCGTCGGTGGTGGTGACCTGTGTGTCCATTCGACCGGACAGGTCGTAGGCATACTCGGTGTCGACTTGTGGGTTGTCGGCGGTATTGGCCGGCGTGGAATCTTCTTCGACACTGACCAGTCGTCCCAGGAGATCTTGGGAGGGGTTGGTTGCGATCCTACAACGAGAGGTAAATTTTCCCTGGAATTCGCGGTGTGGATCGGTGCAGCAGAGGGCCGCGAGATGAGTTCGGCAAAGTTTGGCGCGACGGGTGAGCTTTCGCCCTCCCGCGCCGGCGCGCGCGAAGTCCCTTCGGGAAGACCTTCGGCGTGCCTGAGACCCCTTCATGACAACGCTTCAACGACTCTGGCTAGCCACGATCGGTAAAACGACGCTCCAGGTCCGACACAAGCTTTGAAAGCGCCGCCTGGTCCATGGATGCCAATACCGACTCCTCGGCCGACGGAAGGCTGAGAAGACGTTCCAGCATGCGTACCTGACCGATCAGTCCCACTACGATTCCTTCCTCACGTCCTTCCTCACGTCCTTCCTCACGTCCTTCCTCATGCCCTATCTCACGTCCCTCCTCATGCCCCTCCGCCTTTGCCCGGACTTCGGCTGCCTGAATACGGGCCTCTTGGTCCCGCTCCGCCTTCAATCGGGCTTCGTACAGTTCGCGTTCTCGTGGGCTGCGGGCGATCATCTGCAATACTCCTGCCGCTTCGGTAAACGCTGGGTCAACCAGCCGGGATGATAATTCCCGAAGCGTCAGTTCCTTGACGCGACGGAAGAAAAATAACCATTGTTCGATCGGATCGGTGATCGTTCTATTATCGCTCGGAATCGCGTACTTGGGCAACTCAAGCAGATGAATTTGTAGCTGGTCGGTCAACGTCAAGTCGCCACCAGAGCTGCGAAGCCGGAAATCGTGGTGCAGTTCGGACACCTTGGGGAATTGCACCGCATCGAGCACACAGATTCCAATCGTCGTTCGTAGGTCGGTGTAGCGGTCGCCCGCCTGCATCTGCCCCACGTACTGCGACGTTGCATAGTAGCTCAACCGTTCAGGAAGCCCGGCTGGTGCGGTCGTCTGCATTTCGATGTTCAGCCGCCGGCCATGCTCATCGGTCGCCCGAACGTCCAGAATCGCCAGTTTGTCATTCTCGTGATCCTTGCCCAGGATCGGATCGAGAATTTCCACTTTGGTGATCTTTGGGCCGTCCGAGAGCACCGCGTTAAGAAAGTGCAGCGTGACAGCCGGGTGTTCCGGGCTGCCCAGCACCTTTTTGAAGGCGAAGTCGACGGTCGGATCGATTCCGATGGCCATGTTGGATTCAGTGCGGGAAAACGAAAAGGGAAACGGGTGACCGATGCGAAGGTATAACGGCTATTCGGAAAATTTTCCACGAGATGAATGGCCTTTGAGAGTTCGTTTTCTCTCGCCCCCTTTCCCTTCGTGCACCGGTAAGAGCGCAGGAAGGGTGTTACCGGCCTCACTCTGGTCGTAGAACGAGGGTCTTTTAGACCGAATTGTTGTCGCAACCGGGGACGATTGTTACACCACTAGTTCGGTACACTCTACCTCGCCGCTGTATTCCGTACCTCGCTTCCCGCTTTTCAAAGAATTCTTTCGTACCCCGCCTCTACCCCGCCCCCTTTCGATTGAGCATTGCCCACAAAGTGGGCGCCGGCTGGCTGAAGCTGAAGCTTTGGCAGCCGTTTGATTCAGAGACTTCGGGTGACGCTTTTGTGGCGGTGTGGATTTTCGCTTCTGCCGAACAACGAGACGCAAGTCTTGCATTGCTCAAGTGCTCAGCCTGCCCACACTGCAAGAATACCGGGACGCTCAATCGACACGGCTTCCTCAAGGGCTATGACGAGCAGAATTTCAAACAAAAGGCCTTCCGGGCGATCCGGGTCTTTTGCAGCAATCGCTCAAACGCCGGCGGCTGTGGCAGAACCTTCCGTGTTTGGATCGCCGAAAAGGTGAAAAGGCTGTTCATCGACGCGAAAAGACTCTGGCAGTTTCTCGAACATGCCGCAACAACCGGGAACAAGTCCCAGGCTTTCCAAAAACTCAGCTGCTCTCTGAGCGAATCGGCGACCTATCGAATCTGGGAACGATTTCGACTGGCCCTGTCGGCCATTCGAACGAAGCTTGTGTCGCTTTGCCCGCCTCCAAAGCAATCCAACGACAATCGCTCTCAGAGTCCCGCCCAAGCGACCATCGAACATCTCAAAGAAGCTTTTAAGACGTCGATGCTCAATCCTGTCGCCGCCTTTCAAGCTCATACGCAGAGTTTCTTTATCTGATCCGTTTCCTGCGATGCGCCGGCCTGCGATGCGCCGGCCAATTGTCAACAGACGCTTCGCGCCACTGGGCGATGAGCCGCTCAGCGGAAAAACAGGGTGAGCCGACGGCGATGAAAACGACGCGGCCACCGAAACGCGCGGGCGAATTGATGTCGCATCAAAACAAGACGTGAAAACGGTTTCTCCCCAGCAACACAAACCGACGATTGATTGAACCCAACACGCTCCTAAACTCGCCCACCAACCGGTCGGGCAAGTCGAATTGCTCTCCAGCCTCGATCTAGCGGTCAACTGTGACATCAAAAGCCGCGTGACGTACTCGGTCATCACGCGGCGTCTGCACGATGACGCGATGCGTGAGTTCATCGAGCATCAATTGGATCGTATCGGCCTGGCACACAACACGTTCACGGCAGCAGCGACGGAGTTGATCATCCGCACCGCTGACGGTGTGCTGCGTCGTTGCCGCAATCTGTGCTTGGCTTCGATGCTCGAAGCGGTCCGCGCATCGGCCGGCACGACGATCGACATCGACCTGGTCAACCGCGTACTGATGCAACCGCACTGGCAAAAAGAAGTCGACCTGACGGACTTTTGAATTCGGGCGCAAGCCGCTTTCCTTCCTACCTCGGCAATCCTATGATCACCCAAAACATCTTGCGATCGATTCGCAACGAATTACCGATGAAGTTAACGGTGCATCGACTTGGTCGGCACGGTCCGATTTCCAAACACGCGGGGGGATACTTTCGCTTTCAGTGTCCACACTGCAACGAACTGCGAGCGACAGTGAATCCGAAGAACAACTTGGCCCACTGCTTCAGTTGTGGCGAGAACATCAACAACATCGACCTGTTGATGCTTCTTGGTCACGACTTCGTCCCAGCGGTCACGATCTTGGAAGGTTGGTTAGACCAATACCGCTCACAGCTCGGCCGACCGAAGCGATCGGGCCCCCTGAAATCATCACACCGATCGTGAGCTGAAGCGGAGCAATTGTTACCGCACCATCGTCACCAGGAAGAATCCAATGCGACGTTTCCACCGGAATCGTCGCATTTTCTATGCGCTGTAGAGTCGACTTGGCCAGTGGCAGCGCAAAGTCGAAGCGTCTTCCGCGGATCACGGACAGAGGATCGCCGAGCGGATCGAACATCCGATCCCAATTCGGCCAACCTCGCTGGACGCTACACCGACAGAGCGGCCACCATCGAAAGTCATCTCCAATTTTTACGACAATTCGGCCAACCGGCCAAAACAGGGCCAGAATCCACACACTCACAATTCGGCCAAAAATGCGACATCAAAAAGGCCGGTAACAGGAAACTGACACAGATTCATGACTTCGGCGCAGTTTTCCCACGAAGCGGCGGCGCTAATGAAACCTACCAGATGGACCCCTTGACCTCAATGATAGACGTATACGCGTCCGTCTCGCGAAACAGCGAGTCGGGGGGCACGAATACCGGGCTGACTATTAACCAAAGAGTTCTCGCCCTTTACACCAGCGTTACTAAGTGCTCCGACCAAGAACGAAATGTACGACCTTCTGCCGAGGATTACAAAATCGTTCGATTCAGGCATGGCATGTACATCAGAGAGCTGATGTTGACGGAACCGATTGGTCAATGGAATGCTCACGACGGATATTTCTTCATAATTGTCCAAGAACTGAACGATAAATGCTTGCGATTGAATCGACTCACCAACACCGAAATCAAGGACCAGACAAGCTCTGCTTTTCTTACCCATTGCAGCTGACAGAGTATGGTTTCGAGCTAACATACTACTATTCAACACGCTCTGAATGTTCTTTGCTTGACCATTATGCCAAATACTTACGTTCAATTGTGTGGTTTGATCCACACATGCCGTTGAAAACAGACCAATCGCGTCATCCCGCGACTTGGTGACAACGACGTTTTTCTCTGCGTGAAATTCCGCAAGTCGAACCCAGTTCCCCGAATCACGCTTCCAGAGTCCGACCATGCCATTTGAAAGCCTGCCAACTACAACTAGTTGCTCGTCAATCTTAAACAATCCTAAACATCTCATCAGGGTGTGATCTGCGTAATGCGCCTGATCTGACGGAGTGATTGGTCTACACAAAAAGAGGCTTCCTCAAGGAAACTGTTTGTTCTCAGGCAGACAGCTCAAAAGGAAACCTCATGGATGCTCAAGTTAAGGCAGGAAGCCTTGTTCGCACAATCGCAGAGAAAGAAATTTCAAATTCGGTAACCGAGTTCGCTGCCGAATTGACCTCCAAGGTCGTTGAATTGGTCCGCGATTTTGTGTCCGGCGCCGTCTCGGCGGCCAGAATGTTTACGTTGGAGAATCGGCTGGCCAACTGCGTGCGGGAATTTGCTCGAAAAGTCATCGGGTGGCTTGTTGCGAGCCTTGAACCGGAAATCGAGCGGATGCCGGGTACAGTGAAGCACAACGGCAAGAATTTCCGACGATTGGCTGCCAAGAGCCTGCGGAGCAACATTGTGACGTCGTTCGGCGAAATCTCGTTTCAACGTGCTCGTTACCGCAAAGGGCGTGACGGCAAATTGCTCTTTCCTTTGGAGCAACTGCTGGGAATTGAACACGGATTTACGCCCGCGGTGGCGAACCTCATCGGTAGGCAATTTGCTACCGCTGGCAGCACACAAGGCCGTACGCGAGAGATGATTCGGGATCGGTTTGGAGTTTCGATCGGCAATGAGAAGTTGCGCAAGCTGACGCAGACGCTTACTTGCTCGCTGGAACCGCTGCGCGAGGAAGCTCAGGTAACCAAGTTGACCGAACTGATCGAACAAGCACGCTCTGGTGGCGGCACTGCCGTCCTTTCGGTCAGTCGCGATGGTGTTGCCCTCGGCCTGGCTCCGTGGAGTTTCTTTGAAATGGCCGGTGTTGCTTGCATCAGTGTCTTGAGCGATGGCAAAAAGCTAGGCACGGTGTATCTGGGACGAACACCGGAAGCGAATCAGGAGACACTTTCAAGCGATTTGACTTCACTTCTGACGGCGGTGGTAAAAGCGTGTGGCGACGATCTTCCCGAAATCGTTTACGTGACCGACGCCGGCAAAATCGAGACCGCATACTGGAAGAATGTGCTTCGGAAATTTTTCGTTGATGGTAGTCGAATCAAAATCACGCGTGTCGTTGATTACTACCATGCCAGCGAGCGTCTGACGATCATCGCTGATGCCCTGAAGCTCGAGAAAGAATCCCGAGCAGACTGGCTTTCGCGAACGCGAGCGTTGCTGCTTGAACCAGGCGGGCATGGTCGTGTGTTGCGTTCGATCGCGAAGATGAAATCGGAACACGGTTACAAATCGTCACACGCCAGTGATGCAGAGAAAGCCGAGAAGTACCTTCGCCGGTACAAGCGATTCATGGATTACGCAGATGCCCGTACCCACAATTACCCGATCGGTAGCGGGGTAGTCGAATCGGCATGCAAGCAGATTGTCAGTGAACGGATGAAGCTTTCGGGAATGCGATGGCATCGCGAAGGAGGCCAGCAAGTCATGACACTTCGTTGTATTCTGTTGAGCAAGATTTGGAGCAAAGTGTATGAGAAATGGCTTCAGTCAAAACCGACTGTCGCTGACCTGATGCCCCGCGGAGACCGCTAAAATCACTGTGTTCACCGCGCATCAAGCGGACCGCACCCTCTCATCATACCTACGGGCACAGTTGACGAATGCCACGATTGCCCGTCAAACTGATACGCGACCAGCGATGTTTTCTGCGGCCTGGCCAGCAGCGAAGACGAATCTCTCGCATACCAACCGCATTCGGCGAAAACCGTTATTTGAGAATCGATTTCGACTAAATGAACCGTTTGAATCTTGCCAGCTGATGTGATTTGTCGACCAACCCGATACCAAGCGTTGTTCGTGAGGCGGTGGACACTTAGGAACGACTGATCTTTTAGTGGCGCCTTGTTTTGACGGTTCCGGTAAACTGTTTGGACCAAAACACCCGTCTACACACCAAGGACGCCACGGATGGCCAGCAAAACCAATCGAGAAGCCCTGACTGACGAAATCGAAATTCGCGTTCGGGATTTTGCCGACTCGCTCAGTGAGAAGGACCGCAGGCGTTTTGTGGCAATCGAAGCAGAACGTCATGGTCGTGGTGGAGTTGCCTGGATTTGTCGTGTTGTTGGCTGCTCGGCACACACAGTTGAGCGAGGACGAGCTGAACTTGATTCGCTTGACAAGGACCCGGCCGCTGGCAGGATTCGCCGGCCGGGGGCCGGTCGAAAAAAAAGATCGAATCGGAGTCTCAAGCCGAACAAAACTTGATCAGCCAATTAACTGTCCGAGTTGGCGGCAGCCCTGATGAAGAAGATCTCATCTTCACCGACCTCAAGCCGCCAGCACTTGCCGACGCAATGACCCGAATGGGAACACCTGTCTGTGCAAAGACGGTCGCCAGTTGGCTCGCCGAGGCAGGGGTTCGCTTGCGAAAGATTGCCAAGTCGGTAGCTGGAGGGGAGAGCGTCGATCGTGAAGAACAATTTGATCACATCACTGACTTGATTCATCGGTACGAAGCGGAAGGGAATCCTTGGTTTTCGATCGACACCAAGGCCAAGGAGCACCTGGGAATGCTGTACCGCAAAGGGCGTGCCTACAGCAGCGCATCCTTTCAAGCGTTTGATCACGATTTCCCCAGTTGGGCCGATGGCGTTTTGATTCCTCACGGGATCTACGACCAGCGTTTGAATCTGGGTCACCTCAATCTGGGTTTGTCCCGCGACACAAGCGAGTTCGCTTGCGAGAGTTTTGGCAACTTCTGGCAGCGTTTGGGAAAGAAGCGATACCCGCACGCAACATCGATCCTGTTGACCTGCGACTGTGGCGGCAGCAATCCAGCTGGGAAGTATCTTTTCAAGTGGGATCTTCAACGATTGGCCGATCGCATCGGTCTTCCGATTCGCATCGCGCACTTTCCCAGTTACTGCAGCAAGTACAACCCAATTGAGCGTCGATTCTTCCCTCACGTCAGCCGCGTCTGCGAAGGGATGCTCTTTGATTCGCTTGCCCGCGTAGTCGAACTGATGCGAAGAGCAACAACCCGAGGCGGTTTGCGAACAACGGTCCACGTGATGAAGAAGGTCTATCAAACAGGACGTGAGGCGACTGATTGGATGAAGTCGTCTCTGCGGATCAGTTATGATCGAATCGTTCCGCGTTGGAACTACATGCTCAAACCATCATGCGCCACTAATTGATTGCTCGTTCCTTAGTTCTTCGCTGTTTCCCCCAGGTGAGATCTCAGCAGCAAGCAACCCATTTTTCTCGCCGGGCTGAGCGTCGGCGACACTACCGAATTGTTCTGGAAGTATCTCTTGCAATATGACCGGATCGGCGCTCGGCGCTATCTGACAGCAGAGCAAGACTGAGTAAACAGAAAGAAATATCTTCATGACGATTCCTAGAACGTGACTTCGAAATCCTTAGGTCCACAGCTTCTTTCAAGAAAGTGGGTTTCAACAATTCTACCATTGTTGCAAACGTCGATAATCTGAAACATCATTCGGATCTTATAGATGGCACGGATCTTTGCAGCCGTTCCCGGCAATATGATCCTTTTATCCTTGATATCTTGAATCGCGGACCCCACTCGCCAACTCGGGGCATCAATCATTGCATAGCGACAGCCATTGGCTCGTTTGGGCAGGTATACATCGTACGGAGTTGGTTGGCTACGATAGCCAAAGCAGAATCGCGGCCCGTCAATCTCTTCTTTGTTTACCGGCCTGCAATCTTCATACGCCTCGCCTCTTTGCACAATTTCATATGGAATCACGTTTGCCCCGAGTACGACGCTGATCGAGCTGTCATTTTCAAGAACGTATTGCCGATACTCACAACATTCACACGGTTTGTTAAAGACAAATCTGTTCTCAAGTGTAAAGCCGAATCGTTTTTCGCCTTCTTCGTCTCCCTCTGCACTTTAGGGGAAATCTTAGAAGATCGTGAAGTGGTCTTGCAACGAAAACGGCCCTCAGGGATTTAGGTGGTAACTACACAACACCAGTTCCCGGAGAGCCAAGGATGGCCAAGCGTAAACGTTCTCGAAAACCAACACAAGCTCGACATGGCAAGAAAGCGAAGCGTTCCCAACACGACAAACGGAAACGGCTCAATCAGCGCAATCAAAATCGGCGATCGACTCGCCAAGCCCAGGTACCGTTAGTTGGAGGCATCGCGAAGTTGGTCGCGGAGATGCAACGCCTACTCGATTCGCGGAGTGCGTTCCGACTGCCAATCATCATGGCGGGCGCCATGCTGGCGAAGTCGCGACGGACCGTCAGTAGCTGGTTTCGCTCTGCCGGCGTCCGTGATGATTGGGATTTCTTCTATGATCAACTTGCCGCGATTGGCCCAAAAGTTGCATCGCTGATGATACCGATCCTATCGAGCATCGTTGCCCGATTCGATCCGGGGCCTGATGGCTACTGGAAACTGGGCCTCGATGACAGCCCTACCAAACGTTACGGACGCTGTGTTGAAGGAGCCAACGTTCATCACAATCCCACACCCGGGCCAGCCGATGGACAGTGGCTTTATGGACACAACTGGGTCTGTCTGGCGATCTTGATTCGGCATCTATCTTGGGGCACCATCGCGCTGCCGATTCTCTCATCTCTCTACGTCCGAATGTGTGATGTCGATCAGTTGAGCGAGAAGTACGGTTGGGAATTTCGCACGAAACATGAACTAGCCGTCGAGTTGGTCAAGAAGCTGGTAGGCCACATCCGATGGTTGGGCTCTCTTGCAAAGATCTTGGTCGTCGCTGATGGTGCGTACGCGGCTCGGCCATTCCTGCTGCCGATGCAGGAATTGGGAGTGACCGTGGTCAGCCGACTGCGCAAAGATGCCAAGTTGTTTGACGTTCCGCAGGCGCGGAAGCCGGGTCAGCGTGGGCGTCCTCGAAAGTACGGCAAGAACCGGATCAGTCTTTCCAAGCGTGCTGGACACCGCAAGGGTTGGCAAGCCCTGGTCTATGAGCATCGCGGCCAGGAAGTGACCTGCCGCTACAAGAGCTTTGTTGCCACCAGCGAAATGGTCGGTGGCGAGATTCGGGTGGTATTGGTGACCCACAACGACGGTGGTTGGGCAGCATACTTCAGCACCGATACTGAGATGGACGCGCAAATGATTCTGGAAACAGCCGCGGATCGCTGGGCGATCGAAGAGCACTTCCACGATGTGAAAGAAGTATGGGGCGCTGGGCAGCAGCAAGTTCGCAACGTTTGGTCGAACATCGCTTGCTGGAACGTCTGCGGGTGGCTCTACACGCTTGTCGAACTGGAGTGTTGGGACAGATCAGCCCATGTGTTGGTGGACCGAAGCCATCGTCCCTGGGACAATCCTGATCGACGGCCCTCTCACGCGGACCGTCGACGGTGGGTTGCCGGTGAAATGCTGACCCAACGATTTTTCGTGGACATACCCAACCGATCCGAGAAGCGAAAAAGGAAAGCGATGTTCGACACACTCATGAGCCTCGCGGGCTGACCGCTATCGTACCCTCACGCAACGATCACACCTAAGATTTCAATTCCAGAATGCTCATTCTGTATGTTCTCGCCTAAAGTGCAGTACAGTCACAACTCGGCCAAAAATGCGACATCAAAAAGGCCGGTAACACGCAGCTTCTACAAGTTAGCCAAAGCTTCATTCACTATGCGGCGAAACTCGTCATTTAGGGTTTCTTGTTCGCGACGGTTCTGTGGGAGACCAATCCAATACATATAAACACATTGACGGATTTGTGCTTCATCGCGGCTTAATTTCGATTCTCCGAGACTGGCAAGAAACTGCTCGGCATCGTTCCCAAAATCCTGTAGAGCTCGGTCGGTGATCTCCCTAAATCTTGCACCTACCAAATCGAGATTCTTCAACCTCAGAAACGACTGATATACGACACTGTGAACGACAGCGGAAAGCTGAGCGAGGTCGATCATTTCGCTTGCTTGTTCCACAGATCGGTCATCACTTGGGTCAATTGTCACCATAACAAAAAAGTCCTATCTAACCAAAATATCCGTCAGTAACGATGAGCAAGTCTAGGTATCCAACCTACAGACAAGTACATTTCAAATCTTGAAAGGTAGCAGGCACGCTTTGTTTCATTAAGTTGTTCATGATATTGGTCATTGTTACCGAATGCCCTGGATTGAACGGTGACTTCGAACAGCTTAGGCGGCATGCTCGTTGGATAACTCTCCCCATAAACGTACCTAAACTTATCCCAGTGTAGAAGGCGCCGGTAGTTTGAGTCGTAGCGGAGCAAGTACACCACCCAAGGCAAGTAACTGGCCGGTAGCTGCCAAATCCCCAACAGCCTTTGATAACCGTCGATCCGGAATTACAAAAATACGGATACGATGCGCCGTGGTGATGTGTTCCTTTCCCTTGGGGGTATGAACTATCCGGCAGGAGAGGAAAGTCAAATGTCCCAGTAGGATCAACACTGGTGGCAGGTTGAGAACTCACATATTCGTAAAGATTCCACCCACTTCCCTCAAACCCAATCGGATCTCTGGAGCAAAACCGACCGCTGAGTGGATCGTACATCCGTGCTCGGTAGTGGTAGAGCTCGATTTCGTTGTCCCACTCGCGACCAGTGTACACGTAACGGTTGCCTTCAGCGGTTGACGTGCGCACCGTTCCGCTGGCGTCGGTAATGGTTAGGCCGCCGTAGGCGGTGTAGGCGTAACGCTCCACGATCGTGCCACTGCCGTTGGTGATCGCGGTGATGCTGTATTGCTGGTTGCGGTGGTAGTAGCGTGTTCCTCCGCTGCCTCCCCGGTAGACCGGTTCGTCGATGTAGCTGGCGTAGACGTAAGTGTACGTTGGGCTGGTGGCTGCCGTGCCAGAGGTGTAGTCGGCGATGGTTTGTTTACCGTTTTGGACGAAGATGGTTGCCATGGTGCCGTCGTCTCGCTGGACTCGGCGGCCCAAGGCGTCGTATTGGTAGGTGACGTCGTCGACGGAATCGTTGTCGACATCGGCGGCGGCAAGGCGGTTGTCGAAGTCCCAACTCAAGCCAAGCGGGTTGGAGCCGTTGCGGAGGACGGCTGGGATCGTCGTCATGTTGCCTTTGACGTCGTGGCTGATCGATTGGCTGGCGGCGGTGAGCAATTCGTGGGCTGGGCCGTGGGTGCGGCTTTGGGTGGAGAGATTCTCGGTGACGCTGTTCCAGTCGCCCACCAGCGAGAGATTCCAGGATTGGTCGAGACCTGTGTCGTCGCGCTGCCAGTTGACCAAGCGGTCTTCGTTGTCGTATCCGCTTGATCCGACGGTGAACCCGTAACCGCTCATTGTTCCGGTGATGGTTTCGGACGTTTTGTTTTTGTTGTCATCCCAGCCGTAGGTGTAGTTGCCGATCGCCGCACCGGTGTGGGTGATGCTGGCGAGCGTGTTGTCGTTGTTGTAGGCATGGGTGGCTGTTATGCCGTTATTGTAGACGCTGCTGGTCATCCGGCCTCCATCGTCGTAACTGCGAGTGTCGATGGTGGTGCTGTCGACGGCGATCGTGGCCAATTGTCCTCGATCGGTGTAGCTGCGGGCAACAGCGGTTCCGTCGGGGTAGCTGTAGCCGGTGACCTGGCCGGCGGCGTTGTAGGTGGTTGTGGTGGTGTAGGTTTGGCCGGCGATGGTGAGAGCTTCGGTTGATTTGCGTCCAGCATCGTCGTAGGTGTAGGTGACGGTGTTGCTGTAACGGCCAGAGGCGGCGGTGAGCATCCGACCAGCGGCGTCATAGGTGAAGGTGTCGCTGTCGGCAATCGTCCCCGAAGGGCTGTTGGCGGCTGTGCGGTAATCGCGAGAGATGAGCCGACCAGCCAAGTCGTAGTTGTAGGTGACGGTGTCACCCGTTTGGTCTTGCTTGCGCTGGGTTCGGCCGGCTGGGTCGTGGGTGAAGGTGACGATGCCGTAGGTCGATTGGCCTGGAGTGCCGCCGGTATGGTCGGGGTAGGTTTCGGTCAGTTTGTTTCCAGAGTCGTCGTAGGTGTAGGAGGTGACCTGGTTTTCGGCGTCGGTCAGCGAGGCGAGTTGGCCGGTGGCGGTGTAGGCGAAGCTGGTTACGCCGCTGAGACGATCGGTTTGGCTCGTTTGGCGGCCTCTTGCGTCAAACGCGTAGGTCGTGGTGTTGCTCTTGGCGTCGGTCGCTGTGATTTTGTTGCCAGCGCAATCATAGGTGCTGGTGGTGGCATCGCCCGCAGTGTCGGTACAGGTCAGATCGCGTCCGAGCTGGTCGTAGGTGCAGTCCTGGCCGACGTTGTTGGGATCTCGAATGCTGAGTTGGTTGCCGGTGGCGTCGTAGGTGTAGGTGGTCACTTTGCCGAGTGCATCGTGGTTTTCGATCGTTCGGCCAGCAGCGTCGGTGAGTGACTTGCGGACTTTGCCGAGCGCGTTGATGGTTTTGGAGACGAGTACGGTTCCGTAACCGGTGATCGTTTCGGTGGCCGGTTTGCCGGTGCAGTTCCAAGCGAGCAGTGAGTTGTTGCCTGGATCGAGGATGCCAGTCATCACACTGCCGCTACCGGAGGAGATCGCAAAGCGGATTTCGCCTTCGGCGTTGATCGTGACGCGGGCGGTGCCGGGAGCGTCGGCGTCGAAGGTGATGCCGGCTCCGCCGTTGGCTTCGGTATCGGCGAGTTTTGAAAGCGCGGCCGAGAGGGAGATGTTGTTGCTGCCGATCGCCGGCGTGACGCCGCCGCTGGAGTCGAGACCGCTATCATCGGTAAGGTCGTCGTCGTAGAGGTATTGTTCGGTGAAGCCGTCGGTGGAAGAAACGCCATCCAAGCCGGCGATCGGTGGATTGGTAGCGTCGACGACACCGCGGGCGACCAGCCAGGTGGTGCGGGCAACGGGTCGGCCGCGACCGTCATAGCGAGTCGTGACTTCGCGATACGTTTTGGCGTCGACCGGGTTGTCCAAGGCCGAGGTGTGGTCGGTGTAGTCGGCGATGGTGGCTTGGTGGACGGTCTGGCCGACCGCGCTTGTGCGAGTGATGCTGCCGTGGCCGAGCGGGTTTTCACTCGCTGTGACTTGGCCGCAGCAATCTTCGTGGTGCGTTTTCCAGATCTTGCCGGCGAAGTCGGTGTGCTGGGTGCGGCGACCGGCGAGGTCATAGACGAAGGATTCAGTGGCCGCTTCGGTCGTTCCGGGCGCTTCGCTATGCGTGGCCGCCAGTCCGGCTGGCGTGTAGGTCCAGGTTTCGGACGCTTTTTGGTGGCCGCCGGTGTCGGTGGCATCGAAGTAGCGGGGGGAGCGGACGGCAAGGACGTGGCTGTCGAGATCGTAATCGGTTTCGCTGCGCGCTTCGATCGTGGTTCCGGCGGCAGCGATGCGGGCGGTTTGACGCGCGCGGCTGTCGTACTCGAAGTGCGTTTTGATGTTGCGTCCGTCGTGCTGCCGCTCGACGTCGCCCGCCGATGAGAAGACCGTGTCGGAAATGATGTAGTCGGCATTGGCCGTGGTGTCGCGATTGAGAGCCAGGAGGTTGACGTAGGGATCGGGATTGGAACCGGGAATCGTGAATTCGGGGACTGTGCCGATGATCGTTCGGATCAAACGTCCGTCGTCATCGTAGGCGTAGAAGGTCTTGCGGCCGTGCGGGTCTTCGGTCGAGTAGAGTTTGCCGTCGACGTAGGCGTATTTGCTGGTCAGCGATTGATTCGCAGAGATCTCTTGGGTCGTTTCCTCGCGGCGAAGTTGATGGTCGTAGACGTGGGTGGTCAGCAAACCGCCGCGGCGATGTTCCAGTGGTAGCTTCGTGCCGGTCAAGTAGGTCCACGTTTCTGTCAAAGCGAGATCGGGAGTGGCGGTCTCGTTGCCGGAGCCATCCATCGTGCCCGAAGCGACGGTGCGTGAAGTCAACCGGTGGGACGTGTCGTAGGCGTAGGTGGTGACGACTCCCATCCGATTGACCAGCTTTTCCACTTGCCCTTTGCCGTTGCCGCTGGCGACGTAGAAAACTCGATCGGTCGTGCCGTCGTCGTACAGCGTGCTGATCAGCCGGCCCTGGCTGTCGTAGAAATAGTCGATCTGGTCACCCATCGGATCGGTGGTCTTCGTGATTCGTCCCGAAGAATCGTAGGTGTGACTGATTGTCGGACGGCTGCCGCCAATATTCGTCGCCGGCTTGGTGACCGTTGTCAGACGACCACCTGTATCGTAGGCGTAGTCGGTTTCGTTGCCGAGCGGATCGATGTACTTGGTGAGCCGGTTGTCGGTGTTGTACTGCCACTGGTAGACCGCATAGTCAGCCGTTTGGATGTCGTTGCTCGGGTTGGGATCGTAGGCTGCGCCGCCTGAATAGGGATCGATGCCGTTGCCGTTGGACGGATCCTCCAGGATGCCGACCATCTTTTTGGTCATCATTCCGTCGGTGTTGTATTCGTACTTCGTCACCCGGCCCTGACGATCACGGAATCTCAGCGGCCGTTTCTTCGCATCACGGAAAGTCGATTCAAACGATCCATCCAGATAGCCGACGATACCGAACACACCGTCGTCGTCGAAGTTGTAAAACTGCACCGAGGTGGGCGTTTGAATGTAGCCGACGGTGCTGGAGAGCATGTTGGTGGCGCTGTAGGTCTTGAAGGCATAGGCATCCTGTTCCGTGCCGGTGTAGTTGAAACCGCCGCCGGTGATGTCGATCTGCCAGCCATCGTCAACTTCGTTGATGAACCGCCGGCGATAACCGTTCTGCTGGCTCAGATTGAAAGTCTCTCGAAACGCCCGCAGCTTGCCGCCCCCTTCGTAGACCAGGATCGTTTGTCCCTCGCCGACATCGCTTAAGCCAAAGTTGGCATACACCACCTCATCGGCTTCGTTGGCGATCACTCGCACCAGGTTCACCGCGCCGTTGTAGTAGAGAATGTCGTTGCCCGACATGCCGGCGACGATCCCGGTCACGTAGGCCTTCTTCTTTTGATGTCCCTCGGGAGCGCGGTGGTCGTCAAACTCGATCTCGGCCAGCCCCGTGCTGGCGTCGCCCGAATGGGTAAACGACGCGGTCGTGCTGTCGGCGTAGGCGACCGAACTGAGAAAACCGCCGGCGGTGTACTGGTAGGTTGCCGTCTGTCCGTCGCTGGAGGTGACGCTGGTGATTTTTGGGTCGCCGCCGTTGTACTGGAACGTCATCACCGTGCCGTCGGGACCGGTGACCGTGTCGATCTGATGCAGATAATCGAACGAGCTGAAAACCTCGGTGACAGTCGGCTGCTTGTAGGTGACCGTGTAAGTCCCGGCGGCACCGGAGACCGACGTGAGCCGTCCGATCAGCTTTTCGGTAAAGAGCCCGCCGGAGTAACGGGCATCGGTGTAGCCGGGATAGACGTTGTTTTCATCCAGAGGATCGTAGCCGAGCACCACGTTCCACGTTTCATGATCGGGAATCCGTAAAATATCGAACGTCATCTTCCCGCCGTCGTAACATTCCAACTCCGCCGTATCCCAGCCATTGAAAGCGAAGTAGTAGTTGGAACTGGTGACGTCGTTCTCGGGATCGGCGGGAGCGACCGAAAAGTCACTGATCTGTGAATTGGAAGTGAAAGCACCAATCTTCAGCATCCGCGCTTTACCCGCCAAGTCAGTCAGCTTGGTGCCGATGATGTAGAGCCGGTTTCCCTGGTCGTCATAAACATCCGACGCGTCGTACATGGAGTAGGGAATGGCGGCAAAAGGATCGCGGACCAGAAAATCGAGATAAGTCATATCGGGGCTACTCGATTCGGCCACCAGCCGGATATCGAAATTGGTAAACACACCCGGCCCCAGCGAACTGGCCAGCGCGATGTGCCGAGGCCGATGAATCCGCCGCAGCACCGTCCCACACCCTGCACCCGAACCGGGCCCCGATCCCATCGTGCGGATGTCGTCACCCCAGTGCATCATGTTCACGCCAAAATTGAACACGACCGCCGCATCGGTATAAGTCGCCGCGGCCAGCGCGCTGGGACCGTTGTCGCCAAAACCGACCGTCGACTGCACCGCCAACAACTGCGACGGCGAAGTTCCCCCGCTGCCCGTTCCACAACGACTACCACAAGAAGACGAGCCCGACTTCCCAGAGCTGGCATTGGAATCAATACACTGCGTCGGCCGCCAACCGGGACAAAGCTCGCAATTACTCTTATTCCAGCAACTGTACAGGGGCGAACTCTGCGCCGCCTGCTGCGCTTCGCTGAGCGTGATGATGTCTTGCAAAACCTGAGCGCGAGCTGGCGTCGAACCAAGCAAGCCGATCAGCATCATCCCACAGGCCAAACTCAAAACACTTACGAAACGTTGTTTGCCCAAATACCTCGTCATGATCAATCCCCTAGGCCCCCAAAAGGTTGTTCGTTGACTTTGGAAACGTTGAAGTTGTTGAAAAAATCGGAAAACGGACTATTCGGTTGGTTCTGAGACGCGGACACGAAACACCAGCCGTCCCGAAGTCATTGGGCTTGCGGCACTGACGTTGACATCACCCTCGGTTCCCGGTGTCGCCGTCAGGACAGCCGACGCCCAGCCATCTTCGCCGGCGATCACCGTGATACTGGCCAGGTCGTTCTCGAATGCCCCCAAGTCGGTGGAAGTGAAAGTGACCGGCGCTTTGGGAACTGCTCTGGCTCTCAATCGAACCGACTCTTTCGGTTTCATCTTGTGAACTTCCTGGTTGGTTCCGATCGACTTGACATCGGGACCGGGTGGCAAAGACTGCCAGGCGCGCCCCGGTTCGAGGACGTCGACGTAAGCTTGGGGGTTTCGTTGGTACGACGCCAAATCAAACGGCTTGGGAACAAACATCGGCGAGATCCGTTCGGGATTCTCTCCGCTCTGGTACGCCTCGATCACGCTGTCGATGTTGGCGCTCATGCCTTTGCGAAGCGGCTTGTTTGGCGGCTCGATCGGTTCTTTGTTGGGATCATTGTTCCGAGCGTTGACCTTGGCGATGAACTGTTCAATCTGCTCCTGCTGGGGAGCCATCGCCGCGACCGCTCGCGGATCCCGCTGACGCCGCTCGACGCCGCCCACGTTGACCATTCTTGGACCATTTCGCGGCACCGCGGCGCCATCGGCATGCGGCAATTCCACCTTGTTTCGGCGGGCGTGAATCGCGAAAGCGACCAATGCCAATAGTCCCATCGCACCGATCGCCGGTAGCAACACCTTCCATTGCGAAGGAGTGTTCTCGCCATGTTTCTTTTGCACTTCCTTTCTCTTCTTGGTCATACCTGTCTCTCTCAAATACCGCTGATGTCTGTTTGTGCCAAGTTGTTCGTCTGCTGCGGAGCCGGCATCGGCTTCCTTTCCGCCTCTGCCGGTTCAATTCGATACACCAACAAACCGCTGCCGATCGAATCGACTGGATCGAGTTTTTGGAACTGCCGGAAACTCTCCGGATTCATACGACGAAAATGAATCGCCCCACTACCATCGGGCATCGGCATGCGGTGCCCAACCAGGTAGTTCTTGCTGATCACATACCAGCCCGGCTTGAGTTGGTGACGCTGCGATGGGTGTTGAAAATCTTGCGGCAGACGATACGAAATCCCGACGGCTGACGGATCCAGCGATCCAAAGTAGGCCAGTCGCAAATCGTCTTTCGCTTCCTCGTGTTCATCCAACCAACTCTTCAAGTAACCGAGATCCTGCCCCCAATCGACGTTGCAATCACAGAGAACTCGATGTCCGCCGCGGCTGCCGCCGGCCACTTCGTTGAAGTAGCCCAAGTGGTGCGGTGTATTCCAGATCGCGATCGCTGCCAGCCACAGACACGCCGCGGCCAAAGTCACGCGACCGAATCGACGGCCGCGGTGCTGGCCCGATTCGACCAGTCGGCCGACTTGCGAAGCCCAAATGAACAGGATCGGCAGCACGGGAATGGCATAGCGAACGTACCGATTTAGACCCGTGAAGACGCTGACAATGAAAAAGAAAACGATGGCGGGAACCCACAGGCAAACCACCCCCCAAAGCACATCCTTTTCCGGTCGCCAGAGCAGCGCGGCGATGGCTCCAGCCCCCACCAGCAACCAAGTCACCAACGGAACTTTCACAAACAGAGCAACGATGTAGTAATACCACCATCCGCCCTGTTGCCACTGCCCCATCAAGTAGCTCTGCCAATGCGAATCGTAGGCGCCCCGTTCGAAATCACGAATCTGAACGTCGATACCTTGCAAGTAGTTCGCCGGCAGCGGCACCGGAACGGCAGCCAGCCAGCCGCTGAAACGATTGCCTTTTTCCGCCACGAAATGCGGCTGGTCGCCACCGCCGGAAAAGATGGACATCGTCGACCGCTTCTGCGGCGCGTTCCCGGAAAAGGTCGAGCTGACAAAAGTGTATTGCCCAAGCGGTTGCAGGCTGCGATCAAATCCATAAAACGCGTTGGTGATTGTCAGTGCGATCAGGCTGGCAGCCACCAGCTGAATGGCCTGCTTTCCTCTTGCGCCGCGAAGCCAGGATGCGAATCGGCGATACAGCGGTTCCCCAGACTGCTCGGCGCCTGTTTTTGTCCTGCCGACTAGCGCCACCACCGCCCAAATCATCACAAACAGCGGCGGTAAAATCAGCCACACCGACTTCGTTAACATTGCCAGGGCAAGCGTTGCTGAAAGAGCCGTTCCCCACGCCCAAGTCGGCTCTTTCAGCCAACGCCAAAACAGGTAACTCGAACCGAGAAGTGCGACCGCCGCGGCCAGATCAGGAGTGATCACCGAACCGTAAGCCAACACGTTGGGTGAAAAAGTCCACAACGTCATCGCCAGCAATCCGGCAACCGGCCCGAACAGATCTCGGCCCCACAAAAAACAAAGCAAGCCGCCCAGCAAGGCAATCGGTAGGACCGCCAGCCTGGCATAAAAGAAGTGTCGAAACGAATCGGCGCCATTCAACTCGATCAAATGACGGCCGACGAAAACTTCACTGCGAAGCGACGGGTCACTGCGATAGTAATCCCATTCGACCTTCGGTTTAGAAAGCAGCGCAACCGGCGCGGCAGCGATCGTACGCACCAACGGTGGATTCACACTGTAAAGCTCGAACCGACCGAGCTGCCAATGAGAAATTCCGGCGCCGAGATGTCCTACTTCCTCCCAAGTCGGACTATGGACCTTGGCCGAGTAAGAAAGCAATGCCGTTTGGATTGCCAGTAACCCCGCAACGCACCACCAGACTGATCGCCTTGTCATCGTTTGGTCCCCACCACACATCGACAAGAAAATTTGAAAAGGTCTTCGACCGGTGGTGGCCCATCGCTTCACTACTGAACGCACCCCGACAGAAGCATCTTTGAAAATAGAGCTGCTGTGGAATCTGTCAATTCGTTTTTTGAAGCGCTTCAGGTGATGATCAAAATATTTTTGGGATGCGCCAGTTTGGCACGCGAGCGCATTTCGTTGTCGTTGCTCGGTTAACGTTCGCCACAAGGGGCGAAAAGAAGGGACAGGGACCATGGAAATTTTTTTATTTCTTAACCGATTGCGCTGGACTGTTTGCTACTTCGATGGGCTGATGGAAGCCCTTGTGCGAAGTGATGGTGCAAGTGTTTCCTTGCGAATGACAACACTGGTCCCGGTGGGAGAGGTTTGGTGGTGGTGGAAACGGTATGAGAATTTTTCTCACTTGTTGGTGATGTGCGACGATTGGTTTGGCGTGGTTCCGGGAAATCAGTGGCGTGTTCGTGCTCGTAACGTTTTTTGGCGAATATGAGTGGGAGTAGGAGTGGGACCAGAGAGGCAGATGGATGGCTACTCCTCGTGCCCTCGATGGCTACTCCTCGTGCCCTCGATGGCTACTCCCCGTGCCCTCTCCGGCCCTGAGAGGCCGACTCTCCCAGAGGGAGAGTGATGTTTTTTGGGGTTGCTGCGGCGATTGGCCGCGATCGTTCGTGGACGGGAAATTGCGGTGATTGTGTGGGGATTTCGAAAACCTGCCGCCGAGACCCATTGACTTTTGGGCGTTTTAAACAATCGTTTAAAACACTTGTTTAGCTTCTCGCTTGGACCGATCGATTGAACGCATCTTCTCCTTCACCCGTTGACGCCTGCCATGGCGACACCAAGAGCCGCTTGCTGGAGGCCGCCGGCCCCGTTTTCGCTCGGCAGGGATTTGACGGGGCGACGGTTCGGGAAATCTGCGCTGCTGCCAGCGTCAACGTCGCTTCGGTTGCTTACTACTTCGGCGACAAGCTGGGGCTTTATCGGGAAGTGATTCGAGCGATCCGCGACGCTCGTGAAAAGCGTTTCCCGGCTCCCAGCGACCAGGAAATCGACGCCCGCGTGATGATGTATCGACTCGTTCATACCATGTTGTCACGGATGCTTGCTGTCGATTCATCAGGTTGGGAATCCCAGTTGCTGATGCGAGAGATGCAGCAACCAACGCCTGTCTTTGAAAACATTGTCAGAGAATTTTTTCGGCCTATGTACGACACCTTAACGTCCACGTTACGCAATCTCGTGGGAGAGGGTGTGCCCGATCACAAGGTGGATCAGCTTGCGCTGAGTGTCGTTGGCCAGTGCGTCTATTACCGATTTGGTGCAGGCGTCGTCCAGATTCTTATTCCTGAACCAGAACGGAATGCGCACTTCAACATCGAATCACTCAGCCGGCACATCACCGCGGTGACACTGGCGGCAACCGATCGCGGGGCGGTGTTGTCGCATCAGCGCGAGCTGGAAGACTGCCTTGCCGCGGTCGAGTTTTCGAGCCCCGCAATCTCAGAAACTGAGCACTAGTTTTTCAGAAAAGAAAAAGTGTATTCATGCCTGAAATGCCTACTCAACCCGAATCCCTGATCAACGACGATTCGCAATCGTACGAATTTGGAGGCGCGACTTCGTCAGAGGATTTTCAAATCCGCGATCCATCGTCTGCGACCGGCTGGCCTGGCGGCGACAGCTGGACACGTGGTTTGCTTGTCAACCTGGTCATTCCACTGGCCCTGCTGGCCGGTGCTGCGGTGGTGGTGTTGTTGCTGGGAACGGTACAGCCCGAACAACGACCGCCGGCCGACACCAGTCGCGCCGGTCGGCTACGCGCTTTGCCTTCGGTGCGCGTTGCCAAGATCGAATCGCTGGAATCGACCGGTGTCGATCTGCAGTTAAGAGTGGACGGGACCGTGGTGCCTTACCGAGAGACGCAGATCGCGGCAGAGGTGGCTGGCCGAATCGTGTTCAAGTCGGAGCTTTGTGAAGCGGGCAGTTACGTCAGGAAAGACGAGGTCCTGATGCGAATTGATGCAACCGACTACGAATTGGAAGTGCAACGACTTGGCAGGATGCAAGAGCAGGAATACCAGGCGCTACAGGAAGTTGACCAGGAGATGATCAACACTCAGCGGCTGATCGAGGTGGCTCAGGAAGACGTCCAGTTGCAGCAGAAAGAAGTCGATCGTCAGAAATCGCTGCCCGACGGTTTCGCGGCTCCAGCCGAAGTCGACCAGGCTCTACGGGCCCTGCTGCAAGCCAAACAGCAGTTGGTGACCTCCCAGAATCAGCTCGATTTGTTACGAAAGCGCCGCGTTCGCTTGGAAGCCTCGGAACGGTTGGCGGCGACTCAGCTGAGGCAGGCAGAAATCAATCTGGAACGAACGGAAATCAAAGCGCCGATCGACGGAGTCATCGTGAACGAAGATGCCGAATTGAATTCCTTCGTCGCTCGCGGCAGCACGCTCGTCACCATGGAAGACACTTCCAAAGTCGAAGTGGCCACCAGCTTGCGGATGGACCAGCTGTATTGGATCTTGGACCAACAGCGCCGCAAAGTTGATCATTGGAGCCGCGGATACGACCTGCCCGAGACCAAAGCACTGATTGAGTACGAACTTTCTGGCCGTGACGACGTGGTCTATCGCTGGCAGGGAAGATTGCTCAGCTACGACGGCATCGGGCTCGATCCAGACACCCGAACGGTTCCGGTTCGAGTCTTGGTTGACAACCCCAGGGAGTTCGTCAACGAATTGGGCGAAGTCCAATCGACCGCCAGCCCCACGGCGCTGGTACGAGGCATGTTTGTGAGAGTCAAGCTGCTGATTCATCCTCAAACGCCACTGGTGGTCATTCCCCCCGAAGCACTCAAGCCGGGCAATCGTATTTGGCAGTTCATTCCTGACGAGTCCGTGCTGGAAGAGAATGAAGGATCGCCGGCGACGGATCCAAAGTCGCAGCAAGAAACAGCAGATTCCGAGAACTCCGAAGACGACAAGGCAACGGAAACCGAGCCGGCTCCGGACGACTCGTTTACCCCCGACGCTTGGAGTCCCGGCCGCGTGGTTGTGCGGCGCGGCATCACTCCGGTCGATTCTCTGTCGATTGGCTCCGAAACGGAAGAGCCAGCGAACCGCTTTGCTGCAAGCGATTTAGCCAAAAGCCGCAAGTGGGTATGCGAGGTGCGTGGTCAAGCGATCGCCGAAGGTTCGCTGGTGGTCATTTCGCCTCTTGGGCATGTTGGCAGTGAAGGCTTGAATGCCCGTGCCGATACCACCACGACCACCGGGGCGGGGGATGACGAGGTTGCCGGCCACAGCGTGGGGGCAGCGAAATGAGACGCATCGTTGCTTGGGCAATCACCAACGCACCGGGAATGAACGTGTTGATGTTGGCGCTGATGACCATCGGCGCCGCATCGTTGGCGGCGATGCGGCGCGAGGTCTTTCCGGCGTTCGAGCTGGAGATCGTGATGGTTTCCGTTCCCTATCCGGGAGCGACTCCGCAGGACAGTGAAGAGGCGGTTTGCCAGAAAATCGAAGAAGCGATTCGGTCGATTGACGGAATCAAGAAGGTCACGTCGGTCGCTCAGGAAGGGGCCGGTTTCGTGATTGCCGAACTGCGGGCCGACGTCGAAGATGTTCAGAAAGTGATGTCGGAAGTTGACCGCGAGGTCGATCGGATCCCCAGCTTCCCGGCGCTTGCCGAGGATCCGCAGATTCAGCAGATCACGTTTCGCGAGGCGGCGATACGCATCGGGATCGTTGGCCCGAATGATCGTTCACGAGAAGCTGAAATTCGGCTGCGCGAGGTGGCCGAGTCGGTTCGCGACGACGTGTTGACGCTGTCGGCCGTTTCTACGGCGTCGATCATGGGCACGCGGCCTTACCAGATCGATGTGGAGATTCCTGAAAAGACGCTGCGAAGTTACGGGCTGTCGCTCGAACAGGTTGCCAGCATCATTCGCGCCCGAAACATCGAACTGCCTGGCGGGCAGCTGAAATCGGAAGGCCAGGAAGTATTACTGCGAGCGAAGAACAAGGGGCGAATCGGCGAAGAGATCGGCAAACTGCCCCTGGTCACTCAGCCCGGCGGCGTGGTGTTGACGATCAACGATCTGGGCTCCGTGCGTGACGAGTTTCAGGATGTGACGACGGTCAGCGAAATCAACGGCGAACCGGCCATGGTCGTCAACGTCGAACGAACCAAACAAGAAGACTTGCTGGCGATGGTCGATATGGTTTGGGAGTACGTCGCTGAAAAGAAGTTGCCCGATGGGTATCGGTTTGTGGTTTGGGGCGACAGCAGCACGGAAGTTCGCGGTCGATTGTCGCTGCTGCTGCGCAACGGATTTCAAGGATTGTTGCTGGTCTTTCTGGTGCTGACTCTGTTTTTAGAAATGCGTTTGGCGTTTTGGGTCGCGCTGGGAATTCCGATTTCCATCTTGGGCGCCGGCGCGGCGTTGGCTTGGGGAGATCAAACGCTAAACATGCTCAGCCTGTTTTCCTTCCTGGTCGCGCTGGGAATCGTGGTCGACGATGCGATTGTGATTGGCGAAAACATTTATGCGCACATTCAGATGGACAAACCGCTGGTCCGGGCGGCCATCGACGGGACGGTCGAGGTCGTGCCGAGCGTCACGGCGTCGGTGACGACCACCGTCATCGCGTTCGCGCCGATGTTTTTCGTCAGCGGCGTGATGGGAAAATTCATGGCGGTCATTCCATTTGCCGTGATCGCGATGTTGGTGATTTCGTTGTGGGAAAGCATCTTTGTGTTGCCCTGCCACCTGGCCCACAAGCACACCGGGTTTTTCAAGTTTGTGTCGATGCTTCTGTATCCGCTGCGGCCGTTGGGGATCGCCCTGAATTGGCTTAGCCACCGCAGTGGGCGAGGTCTGAATTGGTGTTGCCATCGGCTGTATTTGCCCGCTTTGCGTTTCAGCTTGCGATACCCGCCGGTTCCGATTGCCGTGGCGGTTGCCATGTTTGTGGTGACATTTGGGATGATTCGCGGTGGCGTTGTCCCTTCGATCTTGTTCCCCAAGTCAGACAATAACAATCTGCAAGCGACCATCACCTTTCCCGATGGCACGCCGGCTGATGTTACCGACCAGGCGACACGAAAGATGGAAGAAGCGCTGCGATGGGTCAGCCAACAGGTTGCCGAGCAGCGGGCCGCCGATACCGGAGAGCCGATCGATTCGATCTACCCTTCGGAGAGCGAAGGATTCACCGGACCGGTTCGCTTGACTTATCGCGATGTCGGAACGGTCACCAATATGCAGAATCCAGCGGGCGGAGGCGGTTCGGGCAGCCACGTCGGTCAGATCTTTGCCGAACTATTTGACACCGAAATCCGCGATATCCATAGCGACAAACTGCTGGCGATGTGGAGGAAAAGAGCGGGCGATTTCCCCGGAGCCGAACGTGTCACCTACGGCAGCGTCGGCGTTGGGCCGGGCGGAAAACCAATTGAATTCAAGTTGCTGGCAACCAGCGATCATGTTGATCAACTGCTTGCTGCCACCGAAGCGATCAAGAAGCGGCTCGGCGAGTTCTCGGGGGTTTATGACATCGCTGATGACAACACTCCGGGAAAATGGGAGTTTCAGCTTCGGGTCAAAGACAGCGCGCTTTCGACCGGTGTGACCGAAACCGAACTCGGACAAACCGTCCGCAACGCCTACTTCGGTGCCGAAGTGATGCGTTTGCAACGTGGTCGTCACGAAGTCAAGTTGATGGTCCGGTATCCGGAAGAAGAACGGCAAAGCCTCGTCGATTTTCGTGAAATCAAAGTTCCCAGTGCCAACGGCGCCGACCGCCCCATCACCGAGCTTGCCGAGATCGAATTGACTCGAGGTTTTTCCGAAATCAATCGCGTCGATCAGATGCGGTCGATCACCATCACAGCCGATTTGGATGAAACGCGAGCCAATGCCGATTTGATCGTTACGGAATTGCAAGAAAACTTCGTTCCCGCGATGACTGCCGCGGCGAACCCTTCCGAGGACGAGCGGCGGAAGATTGCGGCGGCTGGGTTGGACGAGTGGTATCCGAACGTTTCGGTTCGTTGGGAAGGCCAACGAGAACAGAGCAAAGATTCGGTCGGAAGTTTGGCAAAAGGGTTCGCGATCGCCATCATCGCGATGTTTGTTTTGCTGGTGTTGCAGTTCCGCAGCTACATTCAACCGTTGCTGATTCTGGCGATCGTTCCTTTCGGGATGATCGGTGCCGTGTGGGGACACGCCGTGCTCGGCCTACCACTCACCCTGTTCAGCATGTTTGGTTTGGTTGCGCTTTCGGGAGTGGTGATCAATGATTCGATCGTTTTGATCGACTTCATCAACGTTCGGGTTCGCAACGGAGTGCCGGTGCGTCAGGCGTTGCTGGAGGCGGGCGAACGGCGGTTTCGTCCGATCATGTTGACCAGCATGACCACCATCGCGGGATTGATACCGCTGATGACCGAACGGTCCTTTCAAGCTCAATTGCTGATTCCAATGGCTGCTAGTCTGGCGTTCGGTCTGATGCTGGCAACTTTCTTGGTGCTGCTGCTGATTCCCGTCTTCTATTTGTCGTACGTTCGTCTGCACGATCTGTGGCAGCGGATTTTGGTGGTCGTCAGGTTTTCGCCTGCCGATTCAGTTGAATGAATCAAAACGAGTTCGCCGCGACGACAAAATGACTACACCTGATGGCTGCCTCGCCTTAGCAGGAATCACGTAAGTCATTGGTATTTCATCACTTAGCACGTTGTCCATTCTGACGCCAAGTGCTGGCACGCTGAGTGCACTGAGTGCAAGCGAAGGCGGCTTGCCGATCCGATGCTCACCATTCAAACGGGGATGATTGAATGAACAAACGACAATGTTTCGCGATTCTGGCCGCGGCCTACCTGCTGTCGCCCACCCACTCGTCCGCTCAGCGAAGTGATAACCGAGGCATCTACGCCGCCGCATCCCAGTATCGCGAGGCGGTCGTCTACTTCGAAAAACTGGTGGTCGCCGTTCGAGGCATCCAACGGACCGATGAACGGTTGGTCGACAAGTTGGAAGAAGCGACCAAACGTTTGCGTTTGGCCGCCCGCAATCCTCGGCATTCCAGTCGGTTGCGAAAAGAGTGGAGCGAAATTCAAACGCTGCAGTACCAGGTGGAGTCGGTGATTTTTGGCAAGTACACACTGCATCACGACTTGGTACGTGCCTGGCAGCACGTGTTGTATACCCAAGCGATTTTCTACGAAGAGTACACCTTCCACTTGGACAATCCTCGGCATGGAAACCGAGTCGGCAGGCGGATTTCGACATCCAACCCGCAGCGATTCATTCCACCGCCGCCAGCAAGCAGCGGCCGAATCTATCAACCGTTGTCGTCGCTACGGTTGTGAAACGATGAGGAGCAAGAGGGCAATTTGACCACGAATAGCTCCTCAAATCATACGAATGAAGAAACATGAATTGGAAAGAAGCAGGTCCTGCACATACTTCCATTCTTATTCGTGTGATTCGAGCTATTCGTGGTCAACCTTCTTCTTCAGCTGTCGTCGTGCGTTTTCGTCGCTAAGAAATTTGCATACACAAAGTCGCCGAAGCTATTTCAGCGGCATCCCTTCGACCGGTTTTCCGTTGGTCGTCAAGATTTGGAAATGATGCGCCCGATGCGGACCTTCATAGGTCCAGACGATTTTTCTATCGCGGGTGACCTCAAACAGCTTGATGCCTTGTCGGGCGTGGTAGGCGGTGATGACGGTGTTTCCGTTGGGCAGTCGCTGCCCGCCACAGGCATCGTCAAACGGATTGTTGTCGAAATCGTCATTAGAAACTTTCCAGACCACGTTTCCGTCGGCGTCCATCTCGACCACTTTGTTACCGTTGGTGAGGCAGACGAGCGTGTTGCCGCCGGCGAGCCGGATTGCCGTGAAGGGCCAATTCTTTGCTTCTCGTCCGCCCAGATCTTTCATGTCGGTAGGAAACTCTTTGACCACCTTTCCGCCGGGCGTGTACTCCTTCACCTTGAACGCCAACAGGTGAGGCACCAGGTAGTTGCCGCTAGCCAGTTTGCGCGCCATCCGTGTCTGCATGTGAGCGTTGTTCGTTTCTGGTTTCAGCGGAAACTCGACCGCGATTTTTCCGTCAGCGGTGACCTCCATGAGTCGCGGTTTTTTGCCCAGTTCGGTGATCAGCGTGTTACCGTTGTCCAAACGCACAGCCGTTCCAATTTCCTTGTTCGCCGGATCGAGTTTGTATTCGAAGACGACCTGTTTGTCGGGGGTCATTTCCCGGACGATATCGTTCCAGGCAATCAGCACGTTGCCGCTGGGCAGCACCCACCCGTCCCGCGCACCGCCGCGCCCGGAATCCCACGATTCCTTCCCCTCTTCGTCGATGATGCCGGTGAAGGTCGGACCGGCGACAAAGAACGAATGCTTGACAGGCTGCTCGCCAGGACAAATGGAGCTGATCAAAGCGAAACAGGAAAACAACAACAAGGCTCGAAGGTGAGAAATCATCAGTGGGCTCAATCGGCGCGAGAAACGGGACTACGACGCGAGTATCTTACACCGATCCATCGCTTGGCGGGTGCTGGAAAACCTGCCGATTCGTTCCACAACGAATCGGGAATCGACGTGCAACGAAACTACCGCCGATCCATACTGACCCCTGTCATTTTCCATCGAACTGAATTGCAAAGAGTCTCAACGTGCCTACCAACACGTTCGCCAGGTTTCAGTCGAGCTGAATGATTTCGGCGCCGGCGATCGTCAACAGCCGCCAGAAGAAGTCCGCTTCGATTTCCGAAGACAACGAATGAATGGAACCGTCGGCCAGTAACACATCGATATTTCCATCGGGCCCGATACCGATCCCTTTCAACGGTTTGTCCGGATCGACTTCCCAATCAGCCGGCTTGGTCCATTCGACGGCCAATTCGGCATCAGTTTCGACCAACATGATCGAATTGGACAGTCCATCGAGGACATCACGAAACCTGGTGGGCCCGTTGTCGCTGAACATCAGGCCGTCGCCGAAGGGGACCTGGTAGACCGTCATCCCCGGCTTGGTATTGATCCGCGGACTGCGAAAGACATCGGGCATTTGGCCGAGCAGTTTTCGGTTGTGGTCGCTGTCCCACGGTTCATCGAGCCGAAATTGTTCGTACAGGGCCTGCTGTTCGACAAAGGGTAAAACCTTCACTCGCCAGCTCAACAGCGGTTTTCCTTCGTCGTCACGAATCGCGGCGTCGGGCAATTCTCGGTAGGCGCTGTGATGATTGTGCATCGCCAACGCGATTTGCTTCATGTTGTTTCGCGCTCGTGCCCGGGGTTGTCGCGCGACGGGGGCGACTCGCATGACGGGCATCGCCAAACCCATCATCATCACTGCTTGGTACGACAAACCGTAGTCCAGTGGAGATTCGATCGTCAGGCGGCGACCTTCGCGCTTGGGCGTCATTGCACCGACCACCTTGTCTGCCATGCGTTCCATGTAACGTTTCATCGCTTGAGGCACGGCGCCCTCCTGCCTGTCCAATTCGGCGGACATCTGGGAAAGCGTGATGATTCGAGCCATGTCCAAGCCGTTGAGCAAAATCTCCTCCAACCTTTTCGTCGAAGCGTCGTCGACACCAAGCATGACCAGTTTCAGCCCGTTTTCGGTGTTTTCGATATCAAGCTGCAATAGGATGGCATCCAGCAGTTCCGGAATCTCCGTGAACTCCACAAAAGGTGGTGGGATCTGATCCATCTGACTTTGCAACAAACCGGTGATCAACGGCCGGACCGGTTCGACGGCGATCAACAAAGTCAACTGTCCGTCATGGACCGCGCCTTCGGCATACTTCTGCAGCGGCGCCGTCGCTTGTCCCGATTTCGACTTGATCACACTGTCCAAGTAGTTTTTCGACGCAATCACGATCGCGTCGGGACGCAGCTGGTGCAACACCACCCCCGGTGGGCCGTTGAATTCGATGCAAGCGTGACCGTCGACTTCGACTTCGTCGCCAAGAAACTGCGGGTGCAACGTCTTAAGGTCAACGTTTTTTCCGAACTGAAAGATGCCGCCAAACATCGCGTCGCTGGGGCCGGGCGTGGCCACCACCAGCTTGATCGACTCGACATCTTTCAGCGGTATGCCGATGTTTTCGATGCACCACGCGTCGGCGATTTCGGTGGGGAACATTTTCAACGAGGGGCTAGCCAACACTCTGGCTGGATTGAGCAACCCGGTCGCCATCCCATCGACGGGAATGAATTCGCTGCTCACGTGACGCGCCTTTTCCCCCTGCGCTTGCACGACTGGTGTCGGCACCATCGCAACGATCGCAAGCAGCGCGACGATCATCGCCAATTTCGAGTCCATTTTGACAACGTAGAACATGTTGGCAGAAACCTCCCCCCCAGGTGAATTTCGAAACAGAGCCCCCAATTCTACCGGTCGCGTCGGCCAGCCGCGACCGTCGGCGATTTTTCCAAAATCGCATCGCCCGACGAATAATCTCGCCCGACGAACGATCTCGCCCAACCAACGAAAAATCGGCCCGTCGTTTTGTACTCCCGATCCGCGTCGGTTAGGCTTTGGTGAAGCGTTCCCTGCACCGTCCTTGGTCGCTATAAAAAATGAACCACGGAGATACTTTCTGATGATCACCCGTCGTCGATTCATGCATGCCGCCACGGCAACCGCGGCCACGATCGCTTGTCCCGCGATGGTGCGGGGCAGAAACTTGAACTCTCGTCTGCAAGTGGCAGGGATCGGCTGTGATGGCAAAGGTTGGTCGGACATCAAGGAAATGTCGGATCATGCACAAACCGCGATGGTCGGCTTTTGCGACATCGATCTTGCTCGAACCGAAAAGGTCAGGCAACTCGAATCGGCCGCGCCCGTTTTTCAAAACTACCAGGACATGCTGGGGAAACTTGATGACAAGATCGATGCGGTGACGGTGTCGACCCCCGATCACATGCACGCCTACATCACGCTGGATGCAATGAGGCAGGGAAAGCACGTCTATTGTCAAAAACCGCTGACGCACAACGTTTGGGAATCACGGCAAGTCGGTGCGCTGGCCAGAAGTGCCGGTGTGATCACTCGGCTTGGCAATCAGATTCATTCTCACAGCTACTATCGAACCGCCGTCGCCGCGATTCAATCGGGCCTGATCGGAAAGGTCAAGCGCGTTCACTCCTGGGCCGCCGCGACGGGACATGGGAAATCGGGACACATTTCCGTCCCCCAAAACCCGCCGCCCCTTCCCACTTCGGTCGATTGGAATCGATGGATCGGGGTGGCGCCGATGCGGCCCTACGGCGGCGATCGGGTTTACCATCCCTGGGGATGGCGAGATTGGCAAGATTTTGGCAATGGCGCGCTCGGTGATTTTGGTTGCCACATTTTTGATCCGGTTTTTACGGCGCTGGCAATCGACAAGGCTCCGACCGAGATGACCGCGGACCATTCAGGAATGAACGACCAGGTTTGGCCGGCACAAACGAAAGTCGACTACGTTTTTCCAGGCACCAAGTGGACTACCGAGAAAACGCTTCGCATCACCTGGTACGACGGTGGCCTGCGTCCCAGCACCAACGGGTCGCACATTCCTGAAACGACCGCGATTCCGCATCAAGGATCGATCTTCATCGGCGAAAAAGGAACGATGGTGCTGAAACACATGGGGCGGGCGAAACTCTATCCCGAAGAAAAGTTCCCAGCGGATGCGTTCGACGATCTGGAAAGTTTGAACCATTACCACGGCTGGGTCGATGGCTGCATCAGCGGCCAACAGCCGAGTGACGGTTTCGACTACGCGGCAAAGCTGACCGAAGCAGTGTTGCTGGGCAATATCGCGGTTCGCTATCGCGGGCAAAAACTTCGCTGGGATGAAGCGGCGATGAAGTTCGTCGATCACCCGCAGGCCGATCAATGGCTGAAACGCGATTATCGCGAAGGCTGGGAAATCGAGCCCGTTGTGTGATCGTGAAGCAACACGATGTGATCGAAACACTTGCCGATCTGGTTCGGATCAACAGCGTCAATCCGAACTACGAAGGAGGCACGCCCGAGCTGGAGGTTGCCGGGTACGTCGAGAAGTATTTTGCGGATCGCGGTATCGAGACCTGGCGTCAGAGCGTTTTTGCCGATCGGCCCAACGTGATCGCCCGTTTGCCGGGCCACGATTCTTCTCGGCGTGTTGTTTTGGAAGCCCACATGGACACCGTTTCGGTGGGCGGCATGGAAATCGAACCATGGGCTGCCGAAATTCGTGACGGACGGCTCTACGGCCGCGGCGCTTGCGACACCAAAGGGGGCATGGCGGCGATGATGCACGCGGTTTCCAGTCTGGCCGCCGCCGGAATCACTCCGCCCCTCGATGTCTGGTTTGCCGCCACAATCGACGAAGAATATTCCTATCGAGGAGTGGCGTTTCTATGCGAATCGTTGGAACCGGGAGTGCAGGCGGCGATCGTGGCTGAACCGACGTTACTGAAGCCAGTGGTGGCAAGCAAAGGATTGGTGCGTTTCAAAATCCGCACCAACGGCAAGTCGGCTCATTCGGCAAAACCTCACCTGGGTGTCAGCGCCATCGAGCACATGTCGCGGGTGATCGCGGCGCTGACCGCGGACGCCGACGAACTCGCCAAACATTCTCACCCGTTGCTGGGGCCGGCGACCTGCAACATCGGGTTGATTCGCGGCGGCAAGCAGATCAACTTTGTCCCTGACCAATGCGAGATCGAAGTGGATCGTCGCATGTTGCCCGGTGAAACATTCGAGGGCGTGTTGGCGCGGTACCAGGTACTCCTCGATTCGCTAGCCGAAACGGTCGATCGGCTGGATGCCCAGATCGATCCGCCGATGCTGACCGACTTGCCGCTGGAAACGGATTCCAACGCGGCGGTGGTACAAGTGATGAGAGGCGTTCTGGACGATCTGGGACTTCCCAGTGATCCGGTCGGTGTGCCGTTTTGCAGCGATGCCAGCAAGTTCGGTGCGATGGGGATTCCGAGTATCATCATGGGGCCCGGAAGTATCGACCAGGCCCACGCGGCGGTCGAATATGTTCAGTGTGACCAGGTGGTACGGGCAGCTGAAATCTATCGACGATTTTTAACCGAGTTCCAACTGTCTTCGTAAGGTTGTGAGATGACGACGAAACTAACCAGACGTGCGTTTGGCGGCGCTATGATCGCAGGTGCAGCAACGCTTGCATCACGACCGGTTGATTCGGCCCAGCCCGCCGATTCTGGTGGCTGGATCGATGCTCACGTTCACGTCTGGCATCCCGACACGTCCAAGTATCCGCTCAGCCCGCGGTTTGACGAGTCGGCGATGAATCCGAAAAGTTTTACCGCGGCGGAATTGTTAAGCCATAGCGGCCCGTCGGGTGTGAAACGAATCGTGCTGATTCAAATGAGCTTTTACGAGTATGACCACCGTTACATGTTTGAGGTGATGGATGCCCACCCCGGAATGTTTTCAGCGGTTGCCTTGATCGATCATCGCGCCGACGATGTCACCGAGAAGATGACAGAGCTTGCCGATCGCGGCGCACGCGGATTTCGACTGCATTCGCGAGGGGACGCCAAAGATTGGGTCGACAACGCCGCCATGGCCAAGCTGTGGCAAAAGGCTGCCTCCGACGGTCTGGCCGTTTGTCCGCTGATCAATCCGCAGGACATGGTGCACGTTGCGGCATTGTGCACGAAATTTCCGCAGACCACCGTGGTCGTCGACCATTTTGCCCGCGTCGGCATCAGCGGCACCATCGAGCCCGATCGGCTGGATGAACTTTGTCGGCTGGCACGATTTCCCAACGTTCACGTCAAGACTTCCGCTTTTTATGCGCTTGGCAAAAAGGCGCCTCCCTACGACGACCTCAAACCGATGATCCGCCGAGTTCTGGATGCGTTTGGTGCAGAGCGATTGATGTGGGCCAGCGACTGTCCTTTTCAGGTTCAGGGCGACCACAGCTACGAAGCGTCGATTGCTTTGATTCGCGATCGAAGCGATTTCCTATCCGAAAACGACAAGCAATGGCTGCTCAGAGGCACTGCCGACAAAGTTTTCTTCGACCACAAAAAGTAGCGTCGGCGACTTCTCCGAAGTCGCTTCGCGTAGCCAGTTGCGGAGAACTGGCCGACAATATTCGCCGACTTGGGACAAGCCGGCCTACAGGTCCTACGGTGATTGCCAACCAACCGGTTGTGTCCACGCTTGCTGTTTCTGGTCTTGAAAGGAAGGATCGACGTGCGGCAGGCTGCTGGTCACGACGGCACGCACGTACAATTCGTTTCCCTGCAGCGTGTACTCCGGTGCCGGGCCGTTTGCCGAGGCAACCACGCAACCGATGCGATCTTGGCCCGGTTTCAATTCCGCTTCTTCAGAAAGAGTGGCGATGAAGTCGGTTTGGTAAGTCACGTTCGGCTGGGTCGCGATTTTTAGCGACAAAGTTTTCTCCTGCGCATCAAATTGAACGTCGTCCAAAGAGACGCCGCTGGACGCATAAAAATCACCTCGCTTCATTGCCCGAATCAGGTGTTCAGGCGTCAGGTAGCGGCTGCGAACCATCACCCAGCCGCGCCCGGGGCGCGATCCCGGTTTGCCGTGGTATTCGTGACTATCGTCGGTGGCGATCCCCATCATCGGCGGAACGTTCAGCTGAGTGCGTCGAATCGCGTTGACCAAATCCCAAATGCGTTCCACGCTGGGATGATCCTTGTCGCCCAACTGGTTGACTCCCGGATGACCGTTGTAAACCTCGAAAAAACGTTCCGAAACGACCGCGGCAAGATCCTCCGCCGTGATAGCGTATCCGAAGTTGGGGTGGTTCAAATGAGGAAGCACTTGGCGGCCATGTTCTTTTTCATGTTCCAGGATGGCGCGCAAATTGTTTTGCATCGCTTCGCGCACCGTCGCGCCGCCGGCCGGCGGAATCACTTCGGCAATGTTCGATGCGTTGATGTGAACCGGTTTGCCTTCGCTACGGTCGCTGATCTCTTCGGCCTGAATCAAAATGAACTTGCCACTTTGTTCCAACAAGGCACGAAACTCATTCAGTGGTTTCAAGCGAACCTCATGATCATCGCCACCGGGTTGGCCGCGTGTTTCGACCCAATGATCGCCGAATCGCTGGCGATATTCTTGTAGCGCCGATTCGTCGGCCCGTTGCACCACCGTCTTCAGCGGCATCCATCGAATCCCTTCGCTCAGCACATTGTGGTCGGTGAGTGCCAGAAAGTTGTAACCGCGCTGCAAATACCAATCGGCGATCATCTCTGGAAAATCATCTCCATCGCTCCACAGAGAATGGGTATGGAGATTCCCTTTCCACCAGCGCGGTTGGGGGTCTTCCGAAAAACCGGACGGCGCAAGTACAAGTGAGACGAGTAGCAGAGGCAGGGTCAATCGCATGGTGGCGGGTCCGAAGCTGTAAAAGTTGGTTTCTATCGCGGCAGGTTCGCGAATCGGCAGCATCATTGTAGGCCGGCTTGTCCCAAGTCGGCGAATCCTAACCCAGCGAGGCGGGCATTTGCAAATTCACGACGACGATTCGCAGTGATTTTTGACCAGGTCCATGTCCCGCGCGACCGCTTTTGCGATCATCGGTTTGAACAACGTATTCATGATCCTGGGTAGCAACTGGTGCGGCCTGGCATCCATCACGACCGTCAACTGCGTGGCGTCGTCCTGGCGGCCGACGGTGAACGTCGTATCCCACACTGCCCCGTGACTGTCGGCCACCATGCGTACGTGGTCGTTTGGCGCGTATTCGGTGACTTCCAGCTCCGTGGTCGCCTCCTTGCCGCCCATCAAACGAGTTTCGCGAAACCGTGTTCCCAATCCCGATTCCTTCTCCGACAGGAACTCATACCGCACCACGTGGGGCAGCGCCTGAGAGAAATTCCGAATATCGGCGACGGTGTCAAAAACCAGCTCGACCGGAGCAAGGATCTGACGACGAATCGTGATGCGCATGTCGACAAGGGGGGCTGCATGGAATCGAAAAAAGGTAACCGAGGCTACCAAGGAATTGTTCGGAAACAACGTCGTTGTTTGAATGACGTCACTTGCAAAATCACCCTCCCTCTGGGAGGGTCGGACGCAGTAGCGGCCGGGGAGGGCATGGTGTGCGAACCCTCTCCGGGCTCGAGAGCCCGACTCGCCCGACTCTCCCAGAGGGCCCAAAGGGAGAGTGTTGTCAAATGACGAAGTTATTTCCGAACAATTCCCAAGTCTGAATCATGATGGCCGGTTCGGTCCGACCGAGCAACAATCGTGGCATTGTCAAAGCCCGTGGTTTGACCGTACAGGCTGCAGTTCTGATTCGGGCGGCGGTGGTGCGGGCTCCGGTTCTTTTTCCACATCTGGTTCCGCCGGTGACGCTGGCTGTTGGGGTTGCTGATTCAAGTTGTTTGTTGGTTGTCTCCAACAGTTTGGCTATGTCTCCAACGAATGCGCGGTTGCGGAGCACAGCAGCAATCTCATCGGTATTCGAATCGTCCTCCAGCAGCAGACGGTTCTCTTCGAGTTCTTTGTTCAGCTTGTCGATTTGTGCTTGAAGCTTTTGCTCCGCAGTCTGCTTGCGGTTCATGTTGCTGGCTTTTCACGGGGACGAAACAACCGCGGCCGGCGGGCAAGCCTGGCCACATGGATCGCTCCCTTTTACCATCTGCACGCCAGCTTTCAATCGACGTGCATCGCGAACTTGGGCCTGGCCGCTGCGAAACCAACGGCCGAAAGTTCGTGCTACTGGAGTGATTGGTGGTCAACTCTTGTCCACTTACCCTCGGCAGGGCTCGCGTCGATTCGCGATCGCAGGAGCGCGAATCGATATTCGAGCTGCAGTTGCTGACGGCGGTGATCGACGATCGCCAATTCGATTCGCAGCATCTGCGCTGCCGTCATCAGTTGCTGGTCGCGGGCTGTTTCGAGCATTTTGTGTTGCTCCGTGACGAAGGCGCCCCCGCGGTATCGTCGCAGCTCTTTGGCGAGCGATTCTAGTTCACGATAATCCCGCTTGATGCGGTCGCGAACTTGGTGCCGAGCTAGTTTGACTTGAGTGCTTTGTCGTCGAGTTTCTGCGGCCGCTTCGGCGATGGGACCCCGCTGGGGATCGTAGAGTGGAATATCGGTTTGAAATCGAACTCCGATCGAATCGTCGTCTTCGCCCAGGCGGTCTTGGTATCGAGGCCCCATTTCTTTGTCGACTCCGATGCCACGTTGCAATTCGTATTGCCGACGACTTTGGTCAAAATCTGCCATCGCGACTTCCACGGCAGCCGAATGTCGTTCCGCGTCGACCATCACGTCCTGCAGTGACGGTAGGTCCAACGAGAAGGAATCGAAATCGAACGAAACAAGCGATGGTTCCGTTTCTGGCAGCCCCATCGCGGACGCCAGGTCGGCTCGCGCGATCGCCAACTCGCGCTGAGTTTTCAAACGCTGGGCGGTTGCCCGCTGGGCCTCCCACTTGGCGTCGACATGGCGAACAAAGTTTTCGGCCGGATCGCCGTCAACCTGGTCGGGAGCAAGGGCGCCTGCGCGCCGCAAGCTGAGTTGTTCGTCCTGGACGTCCAAATCGTATCGGTGCTGCAAATAGGCGACATCCAACGCCGCCTGCCGAGCGGCTGCGCCAATCTCCCGCAGCGTTGCCTGGTAGTCCGCTTCTGCTTTGGCGACGGCCGAAGCGGCAACCAGGCGGCGCAATCGGATTTCGCGGCGCCGGCCGACCGGAAAGGTCAGCCGCGTGGTCAGTTCGGTGGGATCGTCGTGGTCGTAGACCGGGGTCTGTACATCGACCACCAAATTCGGATTGTCTTGGGCTGACGCAGTCAACACGGCGGCGCGAGCAATATCGATTTCCTGCAAAGCGGCTTGAACTCGCGGATGATGCAGTTCCGCATAGGCGACGATCTGGTCGATCGATTGTTCGGCCGATTCGATGGGCTGCGTCGAGGAGGCTGGCCGGATTTCGACTGGTGATAACGTATCTTTTCGAATCAGGTCGGCAATCTCTGGCGTGTCTTGCCCGCTATCCGGTTTGATCTTTTGGCCTGATGTTTCACGCCACTGAGGTTGAACGGTCAGCGATTGTTCCGAAGGACCTCTTTCGGCAAGGCTCGGAGGATGCGGCGTCAACACCGGTGCGCAGCCAGGCAGAAACCCAAACAGCGCAGCAGTGACCGCAAACCTGGCGATTTTGCGGCAATGAAACGACGTGACGCGGGTGATCATCGACAACGGGGCGGTGAAAGTGGACGGTCGCACCATCGCAACTAGGCGATGCTCGTTGTGTGTGTCAACCCGATGAAGTTTCACGCCACACCAATTGGCCTCTTAGCCACCTGTCGGCTCGAACCGATAACCGATATCACGGATGGTGGTGATCCACCGCGGATTGCGCGGATCCGGCTCGATTTTCGATCGTAGCGTCGTCACGCAGCGGTCGACGCTGCGCAAGGTGACGATCACGTTGTGCCCCCACACCTGGGAGAGGATTTCGTTTCGAGTCCATGCGCGGGCGGGGCGGGCAGCAAACAGGGCAAGCAGCTGAAACTCTTTGGAAGTGAGCGGAACGGGTTGTCCGCTGCGCCGCAATGTGTGAGCGGTCAAATCGAGTTCGCAATCGCCGAACCGAATGATCTTCTGGTCCGATCCGCTGCGCCGCAAAAGCGCCTCGATCCTGGCAGCCAGCTCACGAACGCTGAACGGCTTGGTGACATAGTCATCAGCACCCCCTTCCAAGCCACGAATGATATCGTCTTCTTGACCCTTGGCCGTCAGCATCACGATCGGTGTTTTCGATCCGGCATCGCGAATTCGGCGACAGATCTCGTAGCCGTTGATCTCCGGAAGCATGATGTCCAGCAAGATGACATCGCACTTGCCAGTGGAGGCATGGTGGAGTGCTTTTTTGCCTTCACTTGCCGTGGTCACTTCATAGCCGCGAGAGCGAAAGTTGTCGGTCAGCCCAGTCAGCAGCGCTGGGTCATCTTCGATGATCAAAATCGACTTCATGATGCCAGTGCCTCCTTGCTGCCGGCGGGAATTTTTACCGTGAAAACGCTGCCCTGCCCCGGCGATGATTCGACGTCGACCGTGCCTCCGTGTTGGCGGACGATCGATCGGACCAGGCTGAGCCCCAGACCGCAACCGCCGTGGCGGCGATCCAGCCGGGTGTCGGACTGGAAGTATTGGTCAAAGGCGCGACGAGCGTCGGCGGGCGACATTCCGATTCCGTTGTCGCGAACATGGAAGGCGACAGCGCCATTTTCGGCCGTGGCGGTGAACCGGATTTCTCCGTCATCGCCAGTGAACTTGACAGCATTGTCAAGCAGGTTCAGCAACACCACCACCATCGCTTCCTCATCCACACAAATCGTCGGCAAATTGGCTGCCACGTCGACTTCGAATTGGCAGCGATCGGCCTTGAGTTTTTCACTGCTCACCTCAACGGCGCGAGCACACAGATCCTGCGGCCGTACATCGCGCAGCGCCAGCTGCGCGTCGCCGCGCTGGAGCCGCGAAAAAGTGAGAAAATTTTCAATCAGACGACTCAGCCGCGCGTTTTCCCTGGCAATCAGCTCCAGGTATTCATTCTGTTTCGCAGCACCGGGGGCGCGATCCTCCAGCAAGGTGTCGACCAGAATGCGGATCGATGCCAGCGGAGTGCGCAGTTCGTGAGACACGACGGCGGCCAGGTCGTTTTTGAGTTGTGCGAGCCGCAGTTGGCGGCCGACAACCAACGCGATCACGATCGCGATTACCGCGACGGCGGCGATCGTGACCAGACTCGCGACGGTGTACATGGCGGTCTGCTGTCGCGAACTGTCGTCCAACAAGTTCGGATCATTCAATGTCAATGCCAATCCCCAACCCGGCATCGATGGGAGAGAGACGGTTGCAATGGCCGGTTCGGTTGCCTGCGACTGCTTTTGGGTGGCAGCGAGGCTGATCGTGATGTTGTCGGTCTGCCAGCGATGGAGCAGGAGTTCCGTTTGCCGAGCCAGCGTTTTTTCACCATAGACCAACAAGACGCGAGAAGATTTCAGCATCACACAACCGGTTCCGGTCAAGTCCTGAACGGAGATTCGGCCTGCGTCGGTGGCCATGGTCCAAACCAGCGGCGAAGAATCACCCTGACTTGCCTCGGCATAGCTCGCCGCCAACCGTTCGGCGTTGCGGGTCGGAAAGGGATCGGCATCGGGGAACAGAACCAACATCTCGTTCATCGCGAACAGCCGCTGTGACGACGGAAAGGGTCGGCGGTAATCGTTGATCGCTTCTCGAAGTCGCGCGCGTTGTCTGTTGACGGCGGCGTGATCGGAGTGTGTTGCTAACAACTGCAAGGCGCGAAGTTGTGAATCCAACCATAGGCTGCGCCCGCTTCGGTCGACCGTGTCACGAAGATGCTCTTGATCCAACTGTTCAGTAAGCACCGTGATCGCGCCATGTGGCTGACCGATTTTCTGAAGACATCTTGCGTGCGCCAGCCAGGCCCTCGCTTCGGCATCCGTATCGGGTTCAACCTTGGCAATCGCCGAGTAGGCTTCCGCGGCAACGGCCAGGTCACCCTCGACAAATTCCAAACGATTGGCGGACTTCCAAGCGGGCTCGTTCATGCTGTCGGCAGCAGCGCGAAAAGGAGGCGCCGGGTATTCCAATCGGCCGTCAGTTCCGATCACCAAAACACTGTCGGCCATTTCGGATTTCACGCATTGTTGGAACAACTGTGCGGCGGTCCGATCCGCCGCCAGAAGTTCCGCCTGATGATCCACTTTCGACCAGTGGTCGTTGACCTGGCGAGCTGCCAAATCCAATTGTCCGCGATAGGCTTTTATCAGTTGCTGTCGAATCACGGTGCGCTCGTTGCGCACCGCGACCGCGGTCAACCACAACACGGTGGCTGATGGAATGAGCACGACGATCATCAGCAATGCGACGACCGACAGGTGTCCACCCGCTCGGTGAAAACGGGTGGTGGAAAACCAATTCAACAACGATGCCTTCGATTCACTTGGTGCTGAAAAATGCGGCCGCCTTTTCAACTGCTCGATCTTTGAATTCCTCGGCTGTGGCGGCGGCCTGTCCGAAAGTTTCGATAGCGGTACGCCTGTCCGTGAAAGCCTTCAATTCCTCGTCCGTCAGCGGCAGCTCCTCATCCGGTTCGACTCCCCACGAATCATCCTTGTCTGGGTTGAGTGGTTTTTCCAGGTTGGCACCGCTGGGGAGGAAAAAGCGGGCGGTGGTTAGCCGAATCGCGCCACCACTCTGTAGCGGAAACAGCGCCTGGACCGTGCCCTTCCCGAACGTCCGTTCGCCAATCACCGTCGCTCGTCCCCGATCCTGCAACGAACCGGCCAAGATTTCCGCTGCCGAAGCGGTGTTTCGATTGGTCAAAATCACAATCGCGGTCTCCGCCAGAATCTCTTTCGCATCCGCGGTGTGGGTTGTGTTTTCCTGACTGCGCGATCGAACTTCCAAGATCGTGCCGTCGGTCAAAAACATGTCGGCGATTTCCAAGGCTGAGCTCATCAACCCGCCGCCATTGTTGCGTAGGTCGATGATCAACCCTTTCAACGGGCCGGAACCAAGTTTCTTGACAGCCCGACGAAACTCGGCGGGGCTCTCCTTGGTCAACGAAGATATTCGCAGGTAACCGATTTCCGGCGAATCGTCCAATCGGTAATGCCAGCCCTCGGTTTCGTCGCGGTGCCTCCCCGTGACGCTGGTGAGTTTGATTTCGCGGCGAGTGATCGTGACGTCCCTGGGATCCTTGGAACCGTCCGAAACGATGCTCAAGGTCACCTCGCTGCCGATATCGCCCCGGATCCGGCGAAGCGTCTGTTGCATCCGTTGGTCTTCTGAAAACTGCGCCAACTTTTCACCATCGACCGACACAATGGTATCGCCTGCTTGCAAACCGACTTCGCTCGCCGGTGACTGAGAAATCAGCGCTTTCACTTTCACCTTTCCCTCTTTCAGTTCCAGGACTGCGCCGATACCGGCGGTTTTGCCTGCAATACTGATGTAGAGGTTCTCGAGTTTCATCGCATCCAGGTACGACGAGTAGCGGTCGAGATTGCCCAGCACGCCTTGTAGCGCCGCTTCGGTTAGGTCCACGTCGTCAGTGAATTCGTCAACGTAGTGGGCTTGAATATGCTGTATCGCCTCGTCAATCACTGGCGGCATCTGGCCACGAGCTTTTCTCAATAGCTTTGCTTTTCCCGGATAGGTGTCGGCAAGTTCTTGCAGGACGGCGGCTGCCTTTTTGTGTTGCCCCTGTTTCAGATGGATCAGCCCGATATGCAATTGGGCTTCCGCCGCAGCCGACTTGACCTGCCGGTGCCTTTGAAGGATTTGCTGGAAAATTTTGTGCGCCGCATCCAAGTCACCTACCGTTTGTTCCTGGTAAATTCCTTGTTCCAGAAGCTGGGTCACCGTCGGTTCGGCGGCGGTAGCGGGCGTGAGCGAGGCCGCCATCAGCAGCGGCAGTGCGAGGTGGGCAATCCGATTCATCTTTTAAGACTCCTGCAAACGAACTGGTGATCGTGTTTGTCAAAAATCTAGCGGGCAGATGTTACCGGTATGTTACGAACAAGTCACCGAATGATCCAATTTTCGAATTCCACTGTAGGCCGGCTTGTCCCCAAGTCGGCAAATGCAGGATCGCCGACTTGGGGACAAGCCGGCCTACAATGAACCGCCATCATTTCTGAACAGTTCCCATACGATTTGGAAATCACCCATGATCAAGAACGCTGTTGTATCGGCCGATCAGTGGATTGCTGCTCGCAAAACGCTGCTTGACAAAGAAAAAGAGTTCACCCGAGCTCGCGACGAATTGACCAAATTGCGTCAGCAGTTGCCGTGGGAAAAGGTCGAAAAAGAATACACCTTTGACGGCCCTGACGGCAAAGAAACCTTGTCCAGTTTGTTTGGTGGTTGCAGCCAGCTGATCATCTACCACTTCATGTTTGGTCCCGATTGGCCCGAAGGCTGCAAGATCTGCTCGATGCTGGGCGATCACTACCAGCCCTTGACCATCCACCTACAACATCGCGACGTCGCACTGGCGACCGTGTCCCGCGCGCCGCTAGAAACCTTGCAAGCCTATCAGCAGCGGATGGGATGGACGTTCAAATGGGTCTCTTCGCTCGGCAATGATTTCAATCGAGACTACCACGTTTCCTTCACTCAAGAGGAACTCGATTCGGGCAAGGCGTATTACAACTACCAGGAAGGTGCCAAGTTTCCGGTCACCGAATGTCCCGGGATCAGTTCATTTTTCAAAGACGAATCGGGCGAAGTCTTTCACACCTATTCGTCGTACGGGCGCGGCCTGGAAAATTTTCTGGGGATCTACCATTTTCTGGACATCGTTCCCAAAGGACGAAACGAGGCCGACTTGCCCTATCCGATGGCCTGGGTCCGGCACAAAGACCAGTACGATGACGATTCCGTCGTCGATCCGTATGTTTGAGCAAAAGGCGGATGGGTGGTATCCCAGCGGCATCATCCGCCGGCCAGGTACATCACTTGGTCGGGGGCGATCACGATCAGGTAGTGATTGTCTCCGTCCATCACGTCGACTTGTTTGTTCAAGCCGGCAGCGATTGGCTGGCCGTGAGGTCCGAGCGGTTCCAATTGAACTTGATGGCTGCCGGCTGGAAGTTCGGCGCGCAGCACTTGAATTTCGCGGGGAAGCAATCCCCAGCAGCGCGTGTCGGCACGTTCCACACCGCTCCATGCTGACGCTGCTGCGAAATGGAACAGCGATCCTGCTGTGCCGTCCAGGCCAAGCGAATCACCGACGGTGGCGACAGCCGATTCTTTGGAGGCCCGGCGAATCACGGCGCGGGCGATGGTCCAAGGTCGTTCGGCTTCGGCCTGTCGGGTTGCCAATTCGGTCACGTCGGTCAACGTCTGAGTGGCTCCGAACAGCGTGCCGTTGATTCGCGTTGCGACCGCCGCAATGTTGCTCGACGGCACCACCACTTCGGGAATTTTCACCGAGGCGATGTTGGGCAAGACGACGCCGCCTACTTTTTCATCTTCCTTCTGATTGGTTTCCGCGTTCAGCACCGATGATGCGATCGACAGAGCGGTCGACGTGGTGGGGGCGGTCGTTTCGCGTAGGACGGGACCGCGGCCGACGCAAGCGATCACGTACAACACGCCGTTGCCCGGTGCGCTGTGTGTGCCGCCGCTAGCGCGAGCGATATCAGCCTGTGCCGGCACGAACTGTGGTCGAACGGTGCTGACCAGGCGATAGGCTCGGGCCGCATCGTCGTAATCATGATGGGTCGCTTCGCGAAGCATTCCGCGCAGATAGGGCGCCAGTGCAATCGGCTGGTAAACCTGTCCGGCGTCCAGCAAACCGCGGTCTTCGGCCACCTGGGCAAGTTCCGACTGTTTCATCGCCGCCTGCATCGCGTAGCTTTCGGCGTCCGAGGCGTCACCGGCAAGCGAACAGATCGCCAGCATCGTCCGCACCATCACCTCTTCGTACCCAGCCGGCCGAAAGGTTCGCACCGTGTCGTCGGTCACCATCGACGCCGCTTCGGTCAGCGGTGATACCTTGCTGAGCGTGTCGAATCGGTCGCGCAAACCCCGCAATCTCGCCTCGGCAGCACCGTGGCTGCCGGCGGCCAGATCGAGGATTGCTAAGTCGAGCGACGCCGAGTCCGAAAAACGGTCTTGCGCTTCAGCCAGCTCCGTCAATACTTGCCGAGCATCGTCGACCTTGCCGGCAACGAAGGCCTCTCGAGCCGAATCGATCGTATGAAGTGAACGTGCGCAGCCGCCGAGCGCCAGGCTGGCGACCGTCAACAGGCATATTCCGAAGCGGCTGCACCACGAATCAACCATCTGCTTGATCAAAGGGTCCGTAGTTCCACCACTTTCCGGCACGCGTCTTGGAGTAACCTTTTCGGATCGTCGCCGATTCTTTCAGGAACTCGCCGGTGTGCAAGTTGACCATTTCCAGAGTCAGCATGTAGTCTCGCTGACTGCTTTTGTTTCGGTCGGTGGTCCCAGTGGTCACCTTGGCAAACATCAAGTAGTCGACCGGTGTGCCTTGTTGGTGAAGTGCAGCGGCGAACGTGGCTTGGTTGTGAGGAAGGAAAAGCGATTCGGGGCGAAGCCGAGTTTCTCGCAAAGCGGCATCGACCACACGGCGGCTAATCCCACGAAACGTTTCGGCGGAATTGATTTGGCTGTCGATTCGTTCGTAGAGCTGTTCCTTGAAGTCAATCATCTCCTCGGCGCTCGAATTCTCGACTCCCACAAAGCAGATCGTGGCTCGTCCGGCGGCGAGCGATGAACCGATGGTGGACGCATCGATCGGCACCTCCGGTTGAAAGGCGACGGGTTGAACGGCCGGCGGACATCTTCCCAGCAGTTTGGCGACCGCTTCATCGACCAGCGGGTTCCAGGTTGCCGAACCAGCCGCGTGGCTTCCCACCATGTCTTTGTCTTTGGACGACAGCAAATGCCCATATTGACGGCTGGCGCATCCCATGGTCAGCAGAGACGCAAAAAGGGTCAGCGTGGTCATCACTTGGACGTTCATCAACGATCGATTCCAAAAATGGGGCGTTCGGATTGGAGTGGGCTTGGGGGCATCCGCGTCGTCGGGCCCGCTTCACCCTCGCATCGGCAATTCCTCGCCACGTGTCAACCTCGGTCTGCCGGCTTGACTGCTGCAAGCGGGGCAAGAACACGTAAAAAGCGACGAAATCGAAACCTTCCGGCCGGGAAACCCTGCGGTTTCCCGACGCAGCCAGCTTCGGCCTTCTCTTTCGGATCGGTGGGATCTTGGCCGCGGCGTTGACAAATCCGGCCACAGCTAGAAACTCGCAGCAACTTTCCAGAATCCCGCAGATTCTCTGCTCGGATTTCCGTCTGATTCCGGGTGCTGGCACGCCATGCTCGCAGGGGAGCGGGAAGACGGGAGACATCGCTCACCCAGGGTAGCGTCAACGTTCGTTAAACTCACGTTGCCTTACCCTGGGCTGGGCTAGGCAAAGTGCTGGGCCTTTGGCCCGAAGAACAAATTCAGATCTCTGCCGATACCGGGGACCGGAGTTTCAGCTTTCAAGGTGCACTGCTAGAGTTTCTGCTCCCGTCTTTCTATCATTCTCACCTGGTTCCATTGTGAGAATTGGCCACAAATACCTTCACCCCTGCCCAAGACATATTTCCTATGACCGTGGTCGCTCCCGACGCAGCTGACTTGTCTGATGAACTGACCGCCCGCCCAGCGACGCCACAAAGTAGCGGGGCCCCCGATTCGTCGCCGGCAAAGATGGCCGACGATGATCCGGTAAGCGACTCCGATTCGTTGGAGGATGACGGAGATTCAGCTGGACCGGAAACGGAAGAGGTCCCTGGTTTTGGAGAGGAAGAGGAAGGTGGTTTCGGGGATGACCTGGATGACGATGACGACGATATCGACGAGTTCGATGACATCGAGGAGGACGATTTCGACGACGACTTTGACGACGATTTCGAAGAAGAGTTGGAAGACGACTACGAAATCGAGATTGACGATGAAATCAGTGCCGAATTTGGCTTGAGCAGCGGTGACGACTTGGATGACGACGATGACGACGGATTGGATGACTTCGACGATTTCGACAACATCGACTAACAACCGCGATGGATCTCCGCCGGTTGTCGTGCTTGCACGAACCCAACTAAGCGAACGTTTCTCTGAAGTGGTGGTGCGTGGAAGCGCCTTGCGCTTCTGATCCGAACTGCTTCGATTCCTCTTTGCCCGCGTTTTCGCCCATGACCACTTCTGTCAGCCCCTTTCGCTCAGCCGCCGGCAGCCCGAGTTTTCCGAAGCTTGAACAGGAGATCCTGCAGTTCTGGGACGATCACGATGTCTACCAACAGTCGCTGCAGCGCCGCACCGACGGGCCGTCGTTCGTCTTCTACGAAGGACCGCCCACTGCCAACGGGATGCCGCATCCGGGGCACTGCCTGACCAGGGCGATCAAGGATGTCTTCCCCCGATTCAAAACGATGCGCGGTTATCGCTGCGAGCGAAAGGCCGGCTGGGATACACACGGGTTGCCGGTCGAAGTCGAAGTGGGCAAAGAACTGGGAATCCACAGTAAGGAGGAGATCGAGGCCTACGGCGAAGAACCGTTCATCCAAAAATGCCAACAGAGTGTTTGGCGTTACATGCAGCAGTGGCAACAGCTGACCCAACGACTTGGCTTCTGGGTCGACTTGGAAGAAGCGTACGTGACCTATCACCAAAGCTATGTGGAAAGCGTTTGGTGGAGCCTAAAAAATCTGTTTGACCGCGGTCTGCTCTACCAGGGCCACAAGATCGTCTGGTGGTGGGCCCAAGGAGGCACGGCCCTTTCGGCAGGCGAAGTGGGACAGGGGTACCGCGAGGTCGCCGATCCAAGCGTGTATGTTTTGTTTCCGCTGGTCGATTCGCCAGGAAGGTCACTGGTCGTCTGGACCACCACGCCTTGGACGCTGCCCAGCAACATGTACGCGGCGGTTCATCCCACCGGTATCTCCTACAGTGTGGTGCGCGATGAGCAGTCCGACCAGGAACTGGTGATGGCTTCGGCGCTGGTCGAAACGATCGCCGGCAAACTGAAACGTGAACTCACCGTGATTGAAGAAGTGTCGGCCGATTCGTTGATCGGACAGCGGTACCTGCCGCCCTTTGGCGATTACCGCGAAGCAACCGGCGATCCGGTCGGAAAATTAGCCGGCGGAGGTAGCCAGCATCAGTATTGGCGAGTCGTTGCGGCCGATTTTGTTACCACTGAATCGGGCAGCGGCATCGTCCACCAGGCTCCCGCTTTCGGCGAAGTCGACCACGAAGTTTTGGTCGACCAGCAGCAGCGGTTTGTCGAAGGCGATCGGCCCCAGCTGCTTTGCGCCGTCGGACCGGACGGAAAATTCACCGACGAATTTGCCGCCATGAAAGGAACGTGGGTCAAGGACGCCGACAAACCGCTGACGCGGATGTTGCGCGACAGTGGGAAACTGCTGCTGCAGGAACAGTACCTGCACGACTACCCGTTCTGCTGGCGAGCCCAACAAGATCCGCTGATCCAATATCCTCGCCGCAGCTGGTTCATCCGCACGACCAGGTTTCGTGACTTGATGTTGCGAAACAATGCCAAGATCGGCTGGCAACCCGAACACATTCGGGACGGCCGGTTTGGCAATTTCCTGGAATCCAACGTCGATTGGGCGCTGTCGCGCGAACGGTATTGGGGAACGCCCTTGCCGATCTGGGTTTGTCAACAGACCGGCAAGAAGGAAGCGATCGCGAGTTATCAAGAGCTGCTGGCCAAACCGGGAGTCGACGGCACCAGCGTTTGGGAAGACGCCAAGGCCAAACATCCGGAGCTGGCCGACGATCTGCGAGTCCACAAGCCCTACATCGACGCAGTCACGTACGATTCGCCGTTCGCCGACGGTGCGCGAATGAAACGGGTGACCGAAGTGATCGACTGCTGGTACGACAGCGGCGCGATGCCGTTTGCGCAGTGGGGATGGCCTCATCAAAATGATGATCGTTTCAAGGACCAATTCCCGGCCGACTTCATCAGCGAAGCGCTCGATCAGACTCGGGGCTGGTTCTATAGCCAGCTGGCGATCAGCACGATGTTGTTCGGCGAAGGGGCAAAGATCAAGGAGGACGATGCGAAATCGGTTGCCGATGTGCCGTTTGCCGATACCGAATTTCCGCATCCGTTTGCCAACTGCATCGTCCTGGGGCTGATGTTGTCGCAGTGGTACCAGGGCGACAAAGAAACGATTGAGCTGGATGAATCGGGGGTGGCGAAGCATCCCGATGAAAAATTTGCGAAGAAAACCGGCAAGATGTCCAAAACGCTGCGTAACTATCGCAGCCCCGAAGAGATCTTTGACCGCTACGGTGCCGATGCGCTGCGATGGTATTTCTTCGCCAACCAGCCGCCGTGGAATTCGATCCTGTATGCCGAACAGTCGATCAAAGATTCGATCCCCGAATTCTTGCTCCGATTATGGAACGTGTTCAGTTTCTTTACGATCTACGCCGAGGCCGATGGGTTTGACCCCACCGTCGCTGACCGAGCCGACGAAAATCTCTCTCCGCAGTCGCTTCAGTCCGCGGCCAGCTACCGGCCGGCTTCCCAGCGGTGCGAAATCGACCGTTGGATTCTTTCCGAGCTGAACCAGACGATCGCGGTGGTGGTCGAACGGATGGATTCACTGGACAACTACAACGCCTGCCAATCGATCAACGCGTTGGTCGATGCGCTGAGCAATTGGTACGTGCGTCGGAATCGGAACCGATTTTGGGCCAAGAAAGAAGAGGAGGAATCGCAAGACAAGTCGGATGCCTATTGGACGCTGTACGAAACATTGCTGGAAGTGACCAAGTTGGTGGCGCCGTTCGTACCTTTCCTGGCCGAAACGTTGTGGCAGCGGTTGACCGAACCGTTTGCCGGCGAAGCATTGAAAAGCGTTCATTGGTGCGACTATCCGACCGCCGATCACGATCGAATCGACGCTAAACTTTCCGCTTCGATGAAGCTGTTGCGAGAGATCGCTTCGCTTGGCCGGGCTGCTCGCGCCGAGGCGAAGCTGAAAGTCCGTCTGCCTTTGTCGAAGGTGGAGGTCGTGTTGGCCGACGACAGTGAAATCGCCTGGCTGGGCGAGCATGACGAACTGGTGCGTGACGAATTGAATGTCAAAGCGGTCGAATACACCACCGAGGCGGATGAATACGTTCAATACACCGTCGTTCCCAACTTCAAACGCTTGGGGCCCAAAGTCGGCAAACAAGTGCCCGCCGTCAAAGCGGCCCTGGCCAAAGCCGATGGCAATGCTCTGCTGGGGGCTCTTCAACGTGACGGTCATGTCACGATCGATTTGCCCGACGGTCCGCTGGAACTGGACGACCAGGATATCGAGGTCCGCTTGCGGGCTCGCGAGGGATGGGCAGCGGCTCAAGGTCCCGGCTGCGTGGTGGTGCTCAACACCCAAGTGACAGACCAGTTGCGCCGCGAAGGGTTTTCCAAAGACCTGATTCGCGTGATTCAAAATCAACGCAAAACAATCGGTTGTCAGTACAGTGACCGCATCGAAGTGGGGATCGTCACCGATCGGGAAGAAGTGAAAATGGCGGTTTCCGAACATCGTGAATCGATCTGCCAGGAAACACTCGCCGAGGATCTCGCGACCGCCGAGCCGCGCTTGGAACTCTCGGCGATCGAAGGAGTGGATCCGGTCGAGACCGAGTTTGGGGAAATCTACGTGCGCAAAGCGGATGATTCATGAGTGAGACGCCGCTGCCGACCGCTGTTTTTTTAAGCGGGTCGGGACGAACGCTCGCCAATTTGATCGAGCACCGTGATCGTCACGATCTACCGATTGACCTGCGATTGGTGATCAGCAGTAGCAGCAAAGTTCGCGGCGTGCAGATTGCCCGTGACGCGGAGATCCAGACCATGGTCGTCCGCAAGTCGGACTATGCGGATCCCGATGCCTACTCCGAAGCGATGTTTGGTCCCTGCCGAAAGTCGGACGCGATGCTGGTGGTGATGGCCGGCTTTTTAAAACACGTTTTGATTCCCGATGACTACGTCGGCCGGGTGATGAACATTCACCCCTCGCTGCTGCCAAGCTTTGGTGGCGAAGGGATGTATGGTGGCCGAGTCCATCAAGCGGCGATCGATCGCGGCGTGAAGGTCAGCGGTTGCACCGTCCACTTCGTCGACAACCAATACGACCATGGGCCGATCATCCTGCAACGTGTTTGCAGCGTCGCCGAAGAGGACACTGCCGAAACGTTGGCTGCCAAGGTTTTTCAGCAAGAATGCCAGGCACTGCCCGATGCCATACGGCTGTTTGCCCAAAAAAACGCGGACCTGTTGGATAAGTAGGCCGGCTCCTGGGCAGATCGATAGCATCCAACGAACTGTCGCTCAAGCCGAATGCCTTTTGTGCCTGCTCGTACGGGTGCAGGCACGTTCATCGGGAGCTATCCAAGTATGGGAATAAGAGAAGAAATCTGGGCTCGTTCTTCGGGCCAAAGGCCCAGCACTTTGCTTAGCCCAGGGCGAGGCAACGTGAGTTTTACGAACGTTGACGAAGCCCTGGGCTAACCCGGATTATTCACGACTGACGTAGCAAGCAAACCCTTACTGTGCCGGAGCTTCGGTCGCCTGCGGGAAGTTTTTTCGTCTCCCGCGCTGCGCGCAAGTACAAGCCGGTTTGCGCAGTTACGGCATCGTTTTGCGACCTCCGGTCCGGCCTACACGAATAATCCGGGCTGAGCAAACGACTGCACCTTTGGTGCGTAAGAAGGAGGGGCATCGGGACCATGAACATCGTGCTGGCCACCGTCACCGAACGAACTCGCGAAATCGGGATTCGACGCGAGTAGGCCGGCCGACTTGTCCCCAAGTCGGCGTGGGTCACCTCGGTTTCCAGAAGTGCAAGGATGCTGGAAGTCCAGGTTCGCCGACTTGGGACAAGTCGGCCTACTGGTTTTAACGCACCAGGACGGAGTATTCCGCTGAGATAGCGGGTTGGCGATTGGGTGTTCGCGAGCCGCCCATCTCGCAATCGATCCATGCCTGGTAAGCATCGTCGGCGACCTGTTCGGCGATTTGAAGGTCCGCCAGCGCCTCGGCATAGGCCGCTTCCTCCACCGCGCAGCCCGAAGAAGTGGACGGCCTGAACTTGGGGATATAAACCGAGTGACGATCTTGCTGAGGTCGCTCGCCCTGGATCGCACCGTTGATCGCCAGGGCAAGTGCCGCCGCGGCGATCGGGGTGATTGATCTAACTACCAGTCCTTTGGCGAATATCTTGACGCTTGCCATCCGATGGCCCTTTTTCTCTGATTCTCGCTAGCAACTCAGCCACCCGGTCTTCCCTCTCTTTGTTGAAGGTGGCGACCCGTTTTTGATGGCTACGCATACCCCGAATGCGGACAATCTCCTCATCCGTTAGTGCTACTCCATCGACCATCGGAGTGGTTTTTGTTGAGAAAATCATGGCGCCGCCTACGACACATGCTCCCAAAACCGTCGCTGCGATCAGGTTCGCGACCGGCCAGCCAAGAAATCGATAGGGGCGACTTGGCGAAGATTCCGGCAGGTGAGCCAAATCGTGGCGTACGATTTTCACCTCCGGCGCGTCCCCTGTTTCGACCAGCCGTCGCTTCCACTCCCCGAACAGAGAAAAGCTTTCGGGTGAATTGAACTTCCCGAAGTAGTAGGAGCGCCGCCGCCAGACGACTCGAGCGCTTCCCTTGTTGTCCGGCTTAGCCGGGTAGGCAATCAATTCGGCGTCCTGCCGAACTTCATCCAGAGATTTCTCGGACTGGCTCATGGTTGGTGCCCAGTGGTGAAGCGGCGCTGGGAATGCTGGGAATCCTTCAATTATCCGTTAATCGGGGGATTGATTCAACAACCTCGCTCCGTTATCTTTTCAGTGTAGAAACGTGGATTCACCACAAGTCATCACCAGTGAAACACCTCCAAAGGGCCCTGCGACTGAGCGAAACGTGTCGTAGGGAAATAGAAAAAGCCACGCCATCTAGGCCGAGTCGGACTCCATAGTGCCCCAATGGAATTCTCGTCCTGATGGCGTGGCGTTTATTATGTCGACGTGCACCTTCGCAAATGCGTGAGCGCAAACCGTCAACCATACCAGACGAAGCCACAAAAAAAGGCACGCCCAATGGTGCGTGCCCTGCTCCGCTGATCGCGTCAGTTTTGTTAAGCAGTTACTTTTGGCGGGTTGCCATCGGTAACAGCCTGAAAGGGACTGACCACTTCAGGTAACCCTAACATAGCGCATCGCGAGCCCTGTGTCAAGGATGTCTAGGTAGATCGTGCTTTTTCATTTGCTGCTGTCTTTTCGGCCCAGACGCAGCCACGCTAGTCGGGTTGTTTGTGGCGTTAGGCGGTCTCGCTTGTTATGCACCGAAGGTGCAGCCATTTGTTTAGCCCAGGGCGAGGTTTTGCGAGTCTGACGAGCAATGCCGCTGCCCTGGGTCCACTGGCGCTGAGCAACTCGAATCCCGCTCCCTGCGAGCATGGCGGCAAAGCCGCCAGTCGCACTCGATGATAGCCGGTCCCACAACCAAGGCGTGTAGACTGTGGGGCCCTGCAAATTTACGCCTTCCGATTCAGCTCACCCGATCAAGAATATGTCGCGACCGTTTTCTTTCCTGTGTGTCTTCCTGATTGTTTCGACCTCTCTTCCTGCAGCCCGCGCAGAGATTCGCCTACCGGGATTCTTTGGCGACCACATGGTGATCCAACAGGACATGCCCCTTCGGATCTGGGGCTGGGGTGAAGTGGGCGAGTCGGTAGAAGTCACTTTGGGCGACCACTCGGAAACGACAACCGTGGATGCTTCTGGTCGCTGGCAAGTGAAACTGCCAGCCATGAAGGCAGGGCACCAGCCTCATCGGTTACGAGTGGCAGGCAGCAACACAATCGACATCAAGGATGTATTGATCGGAGAAGTTTGGCTCTGTTCGGGACAATCGAACATGGAGTGGACCGTCCAGGCCAGCAAGAATTCGGCAGCGGAAATTGCCGCCGCCGACTACCCGGCGATCCGCCACATGAAGATCCCGCGTCAGCCGTCAACGGTTGCTCAGGATGACGTCCAAGCCGATTGGCAAGTCTGTTCTCCGGAAACGGCGGCTAGCTTTACCGCGGTCGGCTACTTCATGGCGCGCAAGCTTCACAAAGAACTGGATGTGCCGATCGGATTGATCAATTCGTCTTGGGGTGGAACACGAGTGGAACCGTGGACACCACCGATCGGCTTTCAAAAAACGGAACCGCTGAAGGACATCTATCAATCGGTGCTGGGACGCACGCCCGGTTCGGAGCCGTTTCGCAATCGACTGAGCCAACACATTGCAGCCACGGAAAACTGGCTTGCCAAGGCGAAGGGCGCGCTAGAGTCGAATGACCCGATCGAAGCGAGTCCCGGTTTTCCTGCCGAGCTGACTCCGTTTCGAAGTCATCAAGATCCGACCATGTTGTACAACGGCATGATTCATGCGCTGGTCGGATTTCCGATTCGCGGCGCGATCTGGTACCAGGGAGAATCGAACCATGCCGAGGGCATGTTGTACTTCGAAAAAAAGAAAGCGTTGATCAACGGTTGGCGCGAACTTTGGGGTCAGGGCGACTTTCCGTTTTACTACGTGCAGATCGCTCCCTTTCAATACGGCAATGAAGACCCGACGATCCTGGCAAAGTTTTGGGAAGCCCAAGCGGCAGTTCAGCAAATTCCCAATACCGGAATGGTCGTGATCAACGACATCGCCACCTTGAACGACATTCATCCGCCCAACAAACAAGATGTCGGCGCCCGATTGGCGCTCTGGGCGCTCAAGCACGATTACGGTCGATCGGATGTGGTTGCCAGCAGCCCTCAGATGGAATCGCTACAGGTTTTGGATGACCGTTTGCGGATCCACTTTGGCGATACTGCGGGAGGATTGAAGACGCGAGACGGAAAACCGCCATCGCATTTCGAGGTGATCGGACCGGGATCACGAGGCTACCGTCCGGCCAAGGCGAAAATCGATGGCGAAGCCCTGATTTTGACTTCCGATGAAGTGCCGCATCCGGTCGCTTTTCGATTTGCCTGGCACAAGGCTGCCCAGCCCAACCTGACCGGCGGAACCGGATTGCCGGTCGGCGCGTTTCGCGGTGGCAAAGAGCCCGATTTTTCCAGCTTGTTGTCGATCGAGGATGACTACGACCTGGTGTACCAGCTGGATCTGGACAGGCTGAAACCGCAGATTCGATATGACGTCGATCACAGTGACCAGATCGGTTCGTTTGACCGAATCGGTTACCTGCTGGAGCTTCGATCAAGCCAACATGGTGACCAGAAAGTCTTTGTGTCGATGAACGCGTTTACCGACGACGTGAAAAAAATCGGTATCCCAACGACCGCATCCAACGCGAGCTTTCGGCAACCGGTCGATGGGATGGAGGTTTTCACGAACGTGGAAACGGTGGCCGCCGGTCGTTCTCTGAGTACCGGTAACATCGAGTTTTGGCCCAACAACTACGGTCCGCACAATGGCGGAGGGGTGCGAGGTGCATCGAACGGTATTTTCGATTTCGGTGATGAACCGGGCGAGCCGCGAGATGGATACGGATCGATGCAGGTTCACAATTTCGGGGCGGGCCAAACCATTTTTGCGATCAACCACTGGCGTGCCGAAGCCAAAGCGGACATCGGAATTGGAAACAGTCCCGGCGGGAATCGCGATTGGACGTTTTCCTCAAACGCCGACAAGTACGAGATGAAGGTGTTGCGCGTTTACGTTCGTCCGAAGGAATAGAACGCTTTCTGTCGTTCCTGTTCCCCCCTTTGTGGCTTTGTGCCTTTGTGTGAGCTTTTTACTGCCTGGATTGGCGCGCTCGAAGAGGCTCACACAAAGGCACAAAGTCACGAAGAGAAGGTGACATGAAGTGAGGATCAGAAAAGGAAAGTAAGGGAGAAACGGGAGTTCACGCGACGATTTCATCGACCACGCGGCCGTAGACATCGGTCAGCCGGTAGTCTCGACCGGCGTAGTGGAAGGTCAGCCGTTTGTGGTCGAGTCCCAATAGGTGCAGGATCGTGGCGTGCCAGTCGTGAATGTGCACCAGGCCATCGACCGCCTTGTGTCCGATTTCATCGGTTGCCCCATGGCGAATTCCAGGCCGCACGCCTCCACCAGCCATCCAGATGGTGTAGCCCTTGTTGTTGTGATCGCGGCCGGTGAGACTTTGTGCGTAGGGTGTTCTGCCGAATTCGCCCGCCCAAATCACCAACGTTTCTTTCAGTAGTCCGCGCTGCTTCAAATCGTTCAATAGCGCCGCGATCGGTCGGTCCGTTGCTTCGCACGCTTCCGGCAACACTTCCTGCAAACGGAAGTGATGGTCCCAGCCCAGTGGTGAAGTCAGTTCGATAAAGCGTACTCCCGCTTCAGCCATTCGACGGGCCATCAAGCATTGTTGCCCAAAGCGGTCGGTCGGCTTTCCCGGACCGATTCCGTAAGTCTCCAGCGTCTTGGCCGATTCCGAAGCCATGTCCAACACCTTCGGGATCTCGTCTTGCATCCGAAACGCCAATTCAAACGATTCGATTGCCCCTTCGATCTCGGCGTGGTGCCTATCGCGGTCGAGCTTCTGTTGGTTCAAATCACGGATCAAGTCGAGTTGATCGCGCTGGCGATCGGGCGTGAGCTTGGAGTTGCGAATGTTGCGCAGCGGCGGTCCCGGTTCTTTGTCGATGCCCATCAACTTGGCATAGAACCGTGGAATTTGGTTGGTGCCAATCCGTGTACCCTGGTACTCGGCCGGCAGAAAACTACTGCCGTAGTTCTTGGCACCACCATTGTCCGACGGCGGGTTCAACGTAATGAATCCGGGCAGGTTTTCATTCTCCGTTCCCAGCCCATACATCGTCCAAGCACCCAGGGAAGGCCGAACGAACTGGAAACTGCCGGTATGCATTTGAGTGAACGCCTGCGAATGATTGGGCAGGTCGGTCTGCATGCTGTGGATCAAACAAAGGTCGTCCGCCTGTTTCGCCAGCTGCGGAAAAAGCTCGGAAATCCAATGGCCCGATTCGCCATGCCTTGAAAAGCGAAAGGGGGATCCGAAAAGCTTGGGACCGGCGGCCGAAGGACCCATCGGTTGTCCCGATCGTCGGCTCAATTCGGGCTTGTGGTCAAACAAATCGACATGCGAAGGCCCGCCGTTCATGCACAAGAAGATCACCCGTTTGGCGCTGGCGGGAAAATGGGTTTCACCCCAGGCTTGACGCTGGGCGACGCCGGCAAACGCTAGATAACCGAAGCCCGATGCCAGCGATCGAAGCATCGTACGGCGCGAGACGGCTTGGTGGAAGGAATCAGTCAAGGTTTCGGAACTCCGCAGTCGACAACAGGGCCTGGCAACATTCAACGGCGCGGCGGTCGGTTCCGTCCAAGTAACGCCGCACGCGTAGCGATTCTTCGGGCGTTGGCCTACGGCCGAAGCAATACAGAAATGCTTTGTCGGTGAATTCACCGCGCTGGGCAGTTTCGTTTTGCAATCGCGAAGCCATCGCCACAGCCTGTTGATAAACAAAATCATTGTTCATCAAATACAACGCTTGGGTGGGCACGTTGGTCGTTTCTCTTTTTCCCGTCACCAAGCTGGGCTCAGCGAAATCGAACACCTCCAACACATCGGGCAACCGATCTCGCAAAACAGGAAGGTAGACGGAGCGATGTGCCGCGTCGTCGAGATCTCGCGGCAGACGTTTATCGAGTCCGACCAGGGAGACCGGTCGATCTCCGATGATCCGGCCCACCAACGAGCCGGCTGGGCGTTGCCGATCGAGCCGCCCCGACACCGCCAGCATCGCATCCCGCATCGCCTCCGCTTCGATTCGTCGCTTGGACATCCGCCATATCCATCGATTTTCGGGATCGATCGCAAACGCCTTCGAGTCCCAGGTGGATGCCTGGCGATAGGTTCGCGAGAGGACGATCTTGCGAACAAGCTTCTTCAGCGACCGGCCTTCGACAGCGAAAGACCTGGAAAGATGATCGAGCAGTTCGGGGTGAGTTGGCGTCTGGCCCGTTGTGCCAAAGTCGTCGACGGTGGCGACCAATCCATTGCCCAGCAAGTGCGACCAAACTCGATTCACCACCACGCGGGCGGTCAACGGGTGATCGGGATGGTTCAGCCAATGGGCAAGTTGCAGCCGTCCGCTTTCACTGTCTTGGATCGTGATCCCATTGATCCGAACCACACCCGGAAATCCTCGCCGAACAAGTTCGCCGGGATGATGGATGTCACCACGCGATAGTAGCGGCGCGTCGCGAATTTCTTCTCCTTCCAACACGCCCATCGTCAGCGGTAGGGCATTTCCGTCGCCGTCTACTTTTTCTAGTTGGCCGTCAATTGCGCCGGTTCGCCAAAAGATCCGTAGCGCGTCGCGCAACGTCAGTGACGATTTCCTGTCTCTCTTTTCATTTTGAAGCTTCTGCCGTTCCGCCTTCAAACGGTCGACTTTGCTTCGTGGAATCGAACGATGCAGCACCGGAGTGGTCGCCAGTCGGGGCAACACCAGTGGATCGCCGCCCACACGATTCGACGGCGAAACCGCGGTACCAAAGAACGTTTGAGAACTGACGAAGATTCCAGCCAAGGCGTAGTAGTCTTCCATGGTGAAGGGATCAAACTTGTGATCGTGGCAACGAGCACAAGCGACCGAACTGGCCATGAAGACGCGCGACACGGCGTCGATCTGTTCGTCAACCAGATCAGCCAGGAACTGTCGCGGGTCGGTAGCATCCAGGTTCTTGGGACCGAGCGCCAAGAAACCGGTGGCGATCAGCAAACGAGTCCTTTCGGCATCATCGGCGGCCGGCAACAAATCGCCCGCAATCTGCTCGGTCAAAAATCGATCAAACGGGATATCGGCGCTGACCGAATCGATCACGTAGTCGCGATAACGCCAGGCGTAGGGAAACGTGATGTTCGCCTCCTTGCCGCTCGATTCCGCAAACCGGGCAACGTCCAACCAATGTCGTCCCCAACGTTCACCAAAGGCGGGATCCGAAAGCAGGCGATCGACTTGCTGCCTGATCGCGACGTCGATACCCACGTCGCGCACTTGGCGCAAAAAACTCTCGATCGCTTCCGGCGGCGGAGGCAAGCCGATCAAGTCAAAATGAAGCCGCCGCAAAAGGGTCTCCGGCGACGCGCTGGCGGAGGGCCGCAGGCCGTTTTGACGCAGTTTTTCCATGACGAAAACGTCAATCTCGTTGCGACACCAATCGTCCGCTTCGAGCGGTGGTGCCGCGGAGTCGATCGGATCGTAGGCCCAGTGATCTGTCCCATCCATTTTCGCGGCCGCTCCGTCGACGGCATCGCGCGGATCGACGGCACCGTTTTCGATCCACTTGCGAAAGTCAGCGATCACCGCATCGGCAAGCCGATCGACCCGAGGTGGCATTTGCAAGTCAGGATCGGAGTGGGAGATCGCGTCCAGCAACAAGCTCTCGCCCGGTTTTCCCGGTACTACCGCCGGACCGCGATCACCGCCGCGACGAGTCGCCTCGCGCGTGTCCAACCGCAGCCCACTTTCGCTTTCCCCGGCCGACGTCGAATGGCACGGGTAGCAATGTTTGACCAAAACGGGACGAATCTTCGATTCAAAGAAGACCGTGTCCTCGTCGCCAACAGCACTCTGCGTTGCGACGAACCAAAACGTCAAAGACGCAGCAAGACGTAACAGCAAAAATGGGCGAGGCATCATGCTCTCTAGCATACCATGCTCCGCTCTCCTTCTCCCACTCTCCCCTTCTCCGTCCGTGCCACGCGAAGCCACAGTGGGAGAGAGGGAGTAGCCGCACAGGAGGATCTCGGTGACTTGCACTTGGATTGCAAAAGCGTACCCTTTGTCTCTGGTCGCTGTGAAATCCCCCGCCCTTGCTGTCTGTGCCGACACAATCGATGTACGGAACTTTGCTGGTTGTCTATTGCATTCTGATCGTCGCCGGTTCGGTGGCGGGCGGGTGGCTGCCGGCGCTGGTCCGCATGACCCATTTGCGCACTCAGTTGTTGATGAGTTTTGTGGCGGGTTTGATGCTGGGAATCGCGATGTTGCACATGCTTCCGCATGCGGCTTATCTGATGAAGTCGGCGTCGGCCACCGGGGGTGCGACACTGGCGGGCATCATTGCGATGTTCCTTTTGCTTCGTGCGTTTCACACTCACGCCCATGGTGAAATCGACGAAACCGATGACCGGCCGCCATCGGACGTGCAGTCACATCACGACCATCATCATCACCACCACGACCATCACCCCGGACATTCTCACTCCGAATCTCACGGCAGGCGGTTCGGTTGGTTGGGGATGCTTTTCGGACTCGGACTGCACACTTTGATGGACGGTGTTGCCTTGGCGGCAAGCGTGGCCGTCGATGCTCATCACAGTCCCTGGCTGGGACTAGCGGGACTGGGAACTTTCCTGGCGGTGGTACTCCACAAACCGCTCGACGCATTCGCGATCACGTCGGTGATGAGAAAAGACGGCTGGACGGGGGCCCAGCAAAGTCTGGTGAACTTGACGTTTTCGATTGCCTGTCCGGTGGGAGCGTTGTTGTTTTATTTTGGGGCGACGCTGTTGTCGGACGATGGTACGATTTTGGGTTGGGGACTGGCAATTTCGGCCGGATTCTTCATCTGCATTTCGCTGTCCGACCTGTTGCCGGAAGTAGCGTTTCACGATCACGACCGCGTGAAGTTGACCGCGGCGCTGTTGTTGGGAGTCGCGTTGGCAGTAGGAATCGAGAACCTTCCCGGTCACAGCCACGCGGCAGAGGTGGTTGACGAAAGTGCCTTGTCAGCTTCGAGCCACTTTCTCGGTCAAGCCGACGTCAGAAAGCAGCACGTAGAATGACGGCAGCACCACCAGCACCAAGACGGTGGAAGCGAGCAGTCCGAAGCAGATGCTGATCGCAATGGGAATCAGCACTTGAGCCTGCAAGCTGCGTTCAAGCAGCAGCGGCATCAATCCAGCAATGGTGGTCATCGATGTGATCATCACCGCTCGAAATCGCTGCCGGCTCGCCGCCGCCGCCGCTTGTTCCACCGCCATGCCGTCGGCTCGCGCGGCTTTCAAAAACAGCATCAGCAGGATCGAGTCGTTTACCACGATTCCCGCCAGCGACGCGTAACCCATGACGCTGGGCAAACTCAGGCTCAATCCAAACAGCAGATGTCCAAAGACCACGCCGACCAGCGCGAAGGGGATCGCGATCATCACGATCAACGGTTCGATGTAGCTGCGAAACTGAAAGGACAGGATCACGAAGACCCCGATGCATCCGACCGCTGCGGCCCAAAGCAGCGAACTGCCCGTTTCCGAACCTCGTTCGGCTTCCCCTTTGAAGGCGAACTCGATCCCCGGAAATTGTTGCTTCAGTTCCGGCATCTTTTCGATGCGAAATTGATTCAGGATCGCCATCGTGTTGGTGCGGCGGGAATCGACGCTGCCGTAGACATGCACCACCTGCCGGCCGTCAAAGGTTCCGATCCGCGACCAACCGCGGTAGGTATCCAATGTGGCGATTTCCGACAGCGGAACACTTTGGCCGCTTGCCAACGTGACGCGGAAAGTTTCCAGGTCTGACAGGCTGTTGCGGTCTTGGTCGGCAAACCGAACTTCGACGTCGTAGCTTTCACCGCCCAGTTGAATTTGATCGCTAAGCAGACCTTGGAACGAACCTCGCAGTTGTCGCGCTAATTCGCTGGTTGACAGCCCCAACCCCACCGCTCCGGGACGCAGGTTGACCAACAGTTCGCGTTGCCCGCGGCGAAGGTCGTCGGTGACGTTGAACACTCCGTCAAAGGTGCGAAAGAAGTTCTGGATTTCGACACTGGCGCGATCCATGTCACCCAAAGGCAATCCCGACAATTGGACTTCCAGCGCCCGTCCCTGGGGCCCGATCACCGGTTCGTCAAAGGTGATGTTCATCGCGTCGGGGACTGGTCCGAGTTCCTTTTCCCAGATTTCGATGACGTCGTTGATGCGAGCCGTTCGTTGCTCATTGGTCAGCAAGTCGGCGTACATCGTCGCGACATGCGGTCCCGATTCCAAGGCGTCGGTGTTTTCGTTGAACCGAACGTAGGTCGTTTCGACCAGTGGGCGACCTTCGGGTTGACTGGTACGAAGCAGGTTGTTGGTTTCGTCAAGTGCGGCTTCCAGATCACGCACCACCGATTGGGTGCGACCGAGCGGCGTGCCGGGTTGCATCAACACTCGGGCCACCACCGTGTCCCCCTCCAAGCTGGGAAAGACCTGGCCGCGGACGATTCCACCCACGATCAACCCAATGGTCAAAAAGAAAATCATTCCAACCAATCCGGCGGTCAGATAGCGCCAACGAATGGTCCAATCGACCAGCCGTCCGACGGCGTCGCGCGCTCCATCGATCCGACGGTCAATCGCGGCTCGAAACCGGTTGCGACCGTCGCGGCGGTCCTCGGTAAGGGAATGGGAAAGGTGCGCCGGCAGAATCAGGAACGCTTCCAACAGGCTGGCGGCCAGGACCAGCAACAGCATCATCGGCAGGACTCGCAAAATACGCCCCAGTTCGCCACTGAGGAACATCAGCGGACCGAGCACACAGCAGGTGGTCAAGAAGGAGGAAAAAACACCTCCGGCAACCTCTTTGACTCCGTTGACCGCGGCGGTGAAAGCCGGTTCGCCTTCGGCGCGCCGCCGAGCAATGTTTTCGGCGATCACGATCCCGTCATCCATCAACAACCCGATCGCCATCAGTAGCCCGACCATCGTTAGCATGTTGATCGTCAGCCCCGCCGACGGAACGATCGCAAAAGCCGCCAAAAACGAAACCGGCAAACTGAACACGACCCAAAACGACAACCTTGCGTTGAAGAACAGCCACATCGCCAAGAAAACCATGATGCATCCCTGCCAACCGTTTTTCAGTAGCAACGAAATGCGATCTTGAACCAGCGCCGACATGTCATTGATCACGACCAACGAAACGTCCGGATGATGCTGTCGCTCCTGGTCAAGGATGCGCTGAACTTCCTGGGCAACTTCCAAGGCGTCTTCAGTTTTTGCCTTTCGAATGTTCAACACGGCCGCGCGGCGGCCTCGAACGGCGACGTGATCTTCCTCCAATTCGAATTCATCCAGTACCTTGCCGATGTCACCGACGCGGATTTCGGCGGCACCGGGTGATCCGACCAAAACCAGGTCCTCCAGAGTCTGCGGCGTTTTGCGTTCTTCCTGAACTCGCACCAACGTGTCTTCCGATGATTCGATCTTGCCCGCCGGAAGGTTGATACTTTGCTGGGCGATCGCACCCGAAACCAACGTGGGGCTCAAGCCGTGACGGAGCATCGCTTCGCGAGACACTTCCACGCGCAGCAGATGATCGGAGAAGCCGCTGATTTCCACTTCGCTGATCTTGGGTGAAACCAGCAAACGGTCTTTCAACCGTTCGCAGTATTCCTTCAATTGCACGGCGTCGGTCGGTCCGTCGACCAATACGTCCATCACCCGATCACGCGTATTCAAACGGCGGATCACCGGCGGTTTAGAATCGTCAGGAAAATCGTCGATCGCGTTGACGCCGTTTTCGATTTCGTTGCGAAAGGTCACGTAGTCGCCCGAATCCTCCATCTTCAGCGTCAGTCGCCCGACGTTTGCGGTCGCGACACCTCGCATTTCTTTCAGGTATTGAACCGAATCGAGTTCCTCCTGCAGACGTTGCAGGATCGCGTCCTCTGCTTCCTCGGCGGTCGCACCGGGGTAGATGACCGAAACTTCGACCTCGGTCGGTGCGGCGTCGGGAAAGGTTTCGCGGCGAATGCCTCCCACCGAAAGCAGGCCCATCACGATCATGCAAAGCATCAGCAGATTGGCTGCCGTCGGATGACGCACAAAGAAAGCGATCATCAGCGCGTCTCCGAAGCTTCTCGCAGAGACAATTGTTCGTTGTCTTCGGCCGCCGCAACGGTTTCTGGTTCAATCAGTCGTCCGTCCATGGGGGTGGCTAGCAGTTTCATGGCCACCAGTTCTCCTTCGGCCAGCCCCGCAGTAACGGCTGCCTGGTCACCGATGGTGAATCCCACCTCGATCGGCCGCCGGTGCAGTCTGCGGCTCTGTGGATCCATCACATACACCTCGCCGCCTTCGATTGAAGAGCGTGGCACCATCACGCCAGAAACGGGCGTCTTGCTCCGCAACATCACTTCGCAGAACGTACCCGGCCGCAGCGGAATGGCAGGCGCCTCGTGTGCCGGCAGGCTTGCCTCCTGGTCATCGGTTCGTTCCGGCTGCACGGCCGGCCGAGAAGGCTGTTGCCCGTTGGTCACTCGGACCACCACACCGACGGTTCGCGTGGTTTCATCCACCAACTCGGTGATGCGAACCGGCTTGCCGTGATAACGAAGCGTCAGACCGCCGCTTCGGGCGATCACGATCGCGGTGACGTCGGACGACGCGATCGCGAACAGATCGGCTGGCTTCGTCGTTGGCTCGGCGCCGGCCGAAGGGCGATGGGGCATCAAGCGACTGAGTTGTTCGAGCGAAAATTGCGACTCGATCTCGACCGACTGCAAGTCATGCAGCTCGAACATTCGCTCCGACGGTGCAACGTACTGGTCGGGCTCCAACGTGACTCGCGACAGCACGCCGGCAAAGGGAGCGACGATTTTGGTTCGTTCCACATCTCGCGTTGCTTCGGACAACCGGGCCTGAGCTAGTTGAACCGTTGCTTGGGCAGCCTTGATCTGTGCCGGATAAAGGCGAATCGTGTTTTCCAGCGTCTGAACAGCTTGCTTCTGTTGCAGAAAAACGGCATGGGCGGCGTCGGCTTCACTGATCGACGCAGCGGAAGTGCCGCTCAGTTTCATCAGCCGATTCGCATCCGACTTTCGCACCTCCAGCAGTTCTTTTTGAATCACCAGCGAAGTTTGGTCGGATTGTTCACTGAGCAACAACTGCTCCAGCTGCGCGCTGGCTTGCGAAAGCTCGGCGCTGCGCTGCTGTTCGCGCAACCGGTAATCGACCTCGTCAATCACCAACAACGTCTCGCCGCGATCGACCTCGATTCCGGATCGCAAATGGGGATGCGTCTGCTGGACCCGGCCTCCCACCTCCGCGACGGCCGACCAAATGCGGCTCGGTCTTGCCGTCCCGTAGCCGATGGCGACCGGCGCGATTGGCGATTCCTTTGCCAACATCACGCGAACCGGCGCCGCGGTTTCCTGAACCGGAACTCGTACCAGTTCTTTTTTTGACATCGCCAGCGACACCACCGTGATCAAACCAACCGCGATGGGCGGCAGGAACAGCAGCCGCCGCGAGATCTTCCATCGACTCGCCATACTCTGGCGCGAACCCTGGGATGAACCGGCCTGACTCATTCGTCCGCTCCCTGATAGGCAGCAAGAAAGACGTCGACTGCCTCGCGAAGACGACGCTTGGTCTGCGGCGGCCCCGAAAGTGGCTGGCCGATCAGTGAACGTAATAAGTCAACGCCCAGCAGCATGCCGATCAATTGTTCTGCGGCTCGTTCGGCACTGGTGATGGTCAGCAGTCCGCCACGTTTTTGCTGGCGGAGGTAATCGGCAAGCGCAGCCAGCGAACATGCCGGGCCGCTTTCAAAAAACGCCTTGCCCACCTCCGGATGAGTAAGCGACTCGGCCGCCGCAAACCGGCGATACTGCATCGCCCGCTGGCTGAAGACGATCGCAGTGAAGACCTCAGCGAATCGCAACAAGTCGGCTCGCACATCGCCGCTGGCCTGCAACGACCGCGATAGCTGATCAAGCGGCTTGACGGCAAACTGTCGCGTGACCGCTTCCAGCAGTTTTTCTTTGCAGCCGAAATGGCTGTAAATCGTCGGCTTGGTGACACCGGCCGCCGCGGCAACCTGTTCCAGGTTGGTGGCGGCATAGCCATCGCGCAGAAAAAGTTCCGTCGCCGCATCCAAAATACGGTCGGCAGTGGAAGTCGCGGTCGCCGAAGCACTCATGGGATTCCCTTTTCCTTTCAGCTTTACTTTACCGTAAAGTAAAGTCGGGTCAAGGCGCCCGTTGACGATTTCGCCCAAATCACATCGGCAATACGCGCAGCCATTTCGGAGAACTGGCCGACGGTCGGCGATTTCGCCGAAATCGCATCGGTCATACGCGCAGCCAGTTCGGAGAACTGGCCGACGGTCGGCGATTTCGCCCAAATCGCATCGGCAATACACGCAGCCAGTTCGGAGAACTGGCCGACGGTCGGCGATTTCGCCGAAATCGCATCGGCAATACACGCAGCCAGTTCGGAGAACTGGCCGACAGTCGGCGATTTCTCCGAAATCGCATCGGCGATACGCGCAGCCAGTTCGGAGAACTGGCCGACAGTCGGCGATTTCTCCGAAATCGCATCGGCAATACGCGCAGCCAGTTCGGAGAACTGGCCGACGGTCGGCGATTTCTCCGAAATCGCATCGGCAATACACGCAGCCAGTTCGGAGAACTGGCCGACGGTCGGCGATTTCGCCGAAATCGCATCGGCAATACACGCAGCCAGTTCGGAGAACTGGCCGACAGTCGGCGATTTCTCCGAAATCGCATCGGCGATACGCGCAGCCAGTTCGGAGAACTGGCCGACAGTCGGCGATTTCTCCGAAATCGCATCGGCAATACGCGCAGCCAGTTCGGATAACTGGCCGACAGTCGGCGATTTCTCCGAAATCGCATCGGCAATACGCGCAGCCAGTTCGGAGAACGGGCCGACGGTCGCCAGCTTTGCATTGCCAAACCGAATCGACGATAATCTTCTTCCCCTGCCCTTCCTCCCTCCTGCTCCCGCGCATGCAAGTCTCTCGAAAGCTTTGGTTCGCGACTGCCTGCCTGTTTTTTCTTCCAGGTGTCGGCGGACAATTTGCGGACGCCGAAGAACTGTCGGGCCGAGAGCGAGCGTTTTTTGAAAACAGGATCCGGCCGGTCTTGGTCCGGCATTGCTACAGTTGTCATTCCAAAGACGCCGAGGAAGTTGGCGGCAACCTGCTGCTGGATGATCGCGAGAGCCTGTTGCGGGGCGGTCAATCGGGGGCGGCGGTGGTGGCTGGAAAGCCGGAGGCGAGTTTGCTGGTCGACGCGCTTCGGTACGAAACACTTGAAATGCCGCCCGATCAGCCGCTGCCGGAAAACGTGGTCAACGACTTCGTCACTTGGATTCGTCGCGGAGCGGCTGATCCTCGTGTTGCACGGCCAGCTGAAAGCGAAGTGGCCGAGCCCGATCGAGACGCACTCTGGTCTTTCTTGCCGCGTCGCCGTGACTTGCCGCCGGAGGTCAACGATCCCAGCTGGCCTTGTGACCCGCTGGATCGGTTTGTGTTGGCGAAGATCGAGGCGGCGGGGTTGTCGCCGGTTGGCGACGCCGATTCGACCACTCTTGTTCGGCGGCTGTACGTCGATCTACTGGGCCTGCTGCCGACGGCCGACGAAGTGGAAGCGTTCGTGTCCGATCACCGCCAGCGCGGCCGTCGAGCCGTGGTACGACTGGTCGATTCGCTGTTGCAGCAACCCGCGTTCGGCCAGCGTTGGGGCCGACATTGGCTCGATGTAGCTCGTTACGGAGAATCCAACGGTGACGACGGACTGGGACGCAACGCGACGTTTCCTCATGCCTGGCGGTACCGCGACTACGTGATCGAATCCTTCGATTGTGACGTACCCTACGACCGCTTTGTCAGCGAACAAATCGCGGGTGACCTGTTGCCGGCGAAGTCGCCGGCCCAGCGAAACCGGCAACTGATCGCGACCGGTTTTTTGGCCATCGGCGCTAAACCTGCCGCGGCGATGAACAAGAACTTCGCAATGGACGTCGTCGACGATCAGATCAACGCGGTCGCCACGGCGATCATGGGACTGAGTGTCGCCTGCGCACGCTGTCACGACCACAAGCACGACCCCATTCCGACTCGCGACTACTACGCGATGGCGGGAATTTTTTCGAGCACCGAGACGCTTTATGGATTGGCTGCCAACGAAAAACTGACCGCTCCCGCCACGCCGCTTCACGAGTTGACGTCGGCGACAAAGGCCGAATCGGACGATTCACCTCGCCCACAAGCGATGGGAGTGCGAGAAAAAGCAAAGCCAGCCAATTGCAAGATTCACGTTGGCGGTGAAACGGCGAAGCTGGGCGAGGCCGTTCCGCGTGGTTTCCTAACCGCTTACGACAGTTTCCGGTCGGATCATCGCGGTGGCTGGAATCAAACGCCGCCCAAAATCCCCGCTCAGCAAAGTGGCCGGAAAGAGTTATCCGACTGGCTGACCCATCCCGATCATCCGCAAACGGCACGAGTTTTCGTCAACCGCGTATGGCTTCACCTGTTTGGACAAGGCATCGTTGCGACGCCGGATGATTTTGGAGTCTACGGCGGCCGTCCCAGCCATCCCGAATTGTTGGACCATCTGGCAACGCGGTTGGTTCGCGAAGGTTGGTCGACCAAAAGGCTGGTCCGCACCCTGGTGCTCAGCCGTACCTACGCCCTCGACAGCCACTGTGACCGACGGCTCTCACAAGCCGATCCTGACAACCTTTTGATGGCACGTCAACATCGCCGCCGGCTCGACGCTGAATCGATTCGCGACGTCATCCTTCAATCCAGCGGCCAGCTTGACCACAGACCCGGCCAGGGGTCGGACATTCGTCATCTGGACGCACTGATCAACTGGCCGCCGGGCGAAGCAACCAACCTTCATCGCCGCAGCCATCATCGCAGCGTCTATCTGTGCATGTTGCGACACGCGCCGCCCCCCGATCTGTCCGCTTTTGATCTTCCCACGGGAGAAACCGTCGTCGGCCAGCGCGAGCAGACGACTCTGCCGACGCATTCGTTGTTCCTGCTGAACAATCCTTTTGTCGTTCGCCAATCACAACGCCTGGCCGCCAGGATTTTGGCCGACGATCGAGAAAAGAAAAAGATCGTCGCTGTCTTCCGTCATATCTTGCGGCGCAACCCCAGCCAATCCGAACTTCACCAAGCGGAAGGCTATTGCCAGGAAATCGAAAGGTCGCTGGTTGGCGAAGTATCTACTGCCAGCGATCGAAAGAGCCGGGCACTGGCCAGTTTTTGCCAAGCGCTTTTCGCAACCAACGAATTTCGTTACATCGATTGAAATTCGATTCAGAGAAACAACGATCGGCGTCGGCGTGCTCTCCGAGCTCGCAACGAATTTGCTGCACGTTGCGAGCTCGGAGAGCACGCCGACGCTCACGGACGTTTATTCTCGCGGATCGCCTGGCAGGTGATTTGCCATTTCCCACAAGGTTCGGGTCAGCGTGCCGCCAAACCAGCCGGCAAAAGTAATCACGTCGACTCCGAGGGCCACTTCCGGTATCGGCGTGTAGGCCAATAGCTGATCAAGCTCGGAAAGCATCGAGAAAATATTGAAGCTCATTTTGCCAAACGCAGCCGATTGTTCCTTGGCGGTTCATTTAGATGGGTGGCACCAAATGGTTCATTTAGATGGGTGGCACCAAATGAGGAGAGAGAACTCAGGACATCATTTGACATCGGACGTCGGCAGAGCTTAGAATCGCGATTAGCCCCACCCGCAACTTGGTTTCCCAGTCTCCTCTATTCAGCGGGGTATCGTTGTGAGTCGTCTCTTCTGCAACTTTTCTGTTGCTGGTTTCCTGGTTGTTGTTGGTTCTCTCTCTTTGCCTGCTGCCTCGCCGACGGTGATCGAGCAGGGCAAGATGTTGTTCGAGCGGGAGTGGCCTACCGGCAACCCATCGATCGGCAGCGACGGATTGGGCCCGCTTTTTAACGCTCGATCTTGTGTCGGTTGCCACCATCAGGGTGGTGTTGGCGGCGGTGGCGATGCCCGCTTCAACGCGAAAACGATCGGCATCGAACAGATGTCCATTCGTGGCCGGGGAGTGGACAGCGATGTGGTCAAGCAAATGGTCAGTCTTTTTCACCCCGGTTTTGCCCGCTCGTCGCAAACGATCGTCAATACGCTGCCCCTTGCCCATCACGGTGGCTCGCCCGCCTTTGAGCAGACACGGAAAAACATTTTGGCGCAGATCCCGGCCAAGTTCAGTGAAGCGGGCGGGCCGCTCGATTCCGAAGAAACTCGTCGATCCAATAACACGCCAATCTTTTTCGAGCAGAAGCTTGGCAAGTACGGGATACAACTGCGAGCAAGGTTGTTTCACCGCAACACCACTTCGCTGTTTGGAAGCGGTTTGATCGATCAAGTTCCCGAGCAGCTGATCAAGGCTCAGGTGAAGCTGCAGAAACAACATCCCGAAATCAGTGGCCGCCCGTCGATCTTGAAGGACGGTCGTTACGGCAAGTTCGGTTGGCGCGCTAATGTCGCTTCGCTCCTGGAGTTCAACGACCAGGCATGTGCGAACGAAGTGGGCCTGGAAACCGCCAGGATGAAGCAGCCTCGCGACCCGATGGTTCCCGGTTATCGCAATCCGGCTCACGACATTTCCGACAACCAGATCCGAACGATGACGGCGTTTGTTGCCGCGTTGCCGGCGCCGGTGCGAGAAATTCCCTCCGATTCGGAGCTTCGCTTGGAAGCCGAACGGGGCGAGCAGGTGTTTGCCGCGGTCGGGTGCGCGGTATGCCATGTTCCCAACATGGGACCGGCAGTCGGTGTCTATTCCGATTTGCTGCTGCACGATATGGGTTATGAATCGTTCGATTTGAATCCGGCAGAACCTTATCGAGTCGGCGCAACACCGGTTCGTTTTGTCGAATCACAAACGATCAATTCATTGACAACCACGGATACCAATACCACCGGCTACTACGGCGGCAGCAATTCGATGACGGTTCCTAGCAGTCGAACGACGGGCAGTCCTGGTTCCAGTCTCAGGGGCAACAGCCAGAGTTCTGGAGGGAGGAGGACGCCCAGCGGGTTTGAGTTTGTGGCCCCTACACTGCCGGCAAAATCGAAGGTGATCGACATGGGAGCCATCACCAAAAGCATCCCACCGAAAGAGTCGGTCAAGGTCGAAGAGGTAAGTACAACGTTCTTCAATCGTCGAACCGGAGCGATTCGTGGTCGTCGCAGCGGTACACAGACAACCACGAAACGGACCAGTGGCGAACAAACCATCCGAACGGTCATCGAAGTGCATTACGAACCGACCAAAATCAACCAAGAGTGGCGGACGCCGCCGCTGTGGGGAGTTCGCGATTCGGCACCTTACATGCACGATGGCCGAGCGGAAACGTTGTTGGAAGCGATTTCGATGCACGAAGGCGAAGGAGCGGGCACGCGAGACCGATTCCTTCAATTGCCATTGGCTGATCGCCACGCTGTGCTGACCTTTTTGGATACGATGGTCGCCCCACCAGGCGTTCCACAACCCAATCTGTAAAGATTGACCGTTGACAGTCGGCCGGTTCTCCGAACCGGCACGTGCGTTGCGATTTCGACCGTCGGCCAGTTCTCCGAACTGGCACGTGCGTTGCGATTTCGCGTCGGCCAGTTCTCCGAACTGGCACGTGCGTTGCGATTTCGCGTCGGCCAGTTCTCCGAACTGGCACGTGCGTTGCGATTTCGGAGAAATCGCCGACAGACTGGCACGTGCGTTGCGATTTCGGAGAAATCGCCGACAGACCGGCACGTGCGTTGCGATTTTGGAGAAATCGCCGACTACCATTCCCCGTCGCGGTGGAACTGCTGCTGGGTCGCTTTGGCGAATTCTTTTGCCGCCGCATTGATCTTTTCCAGCGACTGTTCCGCCGAAAGTCCGGCGCAGCCTCGTGCTGCCGCGATCACGGTGTTGCATTCGTTGTTGTCCATGAACAGGGAAGCCTCCAACAGCTTCGCCTCGTCGTCGGCTGGAACGGCCAGGAATCCATGTTTGTCGGCATGAATCAACTGGCCAGGAAGAATCTTGCGTCCGAAAACCTCCACTTCACAATTCCAGTCGATTGCGCAGACATGAGCGTGGCCGACACAAAGGCGTCGCGCCAGTGCCTTGAAACCGGCGTTGGTCATTTCGTCCACGTCGCGAATCGAACCGTCGGTGATCGTACCGACACAACCCAAGGCGCGGTGCACGTTGCTGTTGACTTCGCCCCAGAAGGATCCCAGCACTTGCGGCTTGTCCAGGTCCTGAACAACAACGATCTTCGGTCCCGCGACGTTGGAGATGTACTCGCGGTACTCGTCTCCCTTGGCACTCTTCTTGTGCTGTGGATTGGACGGCTCCACCACGACTGTGACCGCGTATCCGACCATCGGTCCCATCTGCGGCATGAAGTCATGCGTTTCTTCCAAGTTGAACGCATCATGGGCGATGTCGTGGCTGGTGATCTGTTCCCAACCGTTGTAAATCGTCGGTGTGTTCCAGCGTTTCAGTTTCAATAGGTGTTCGTGCGGCAACGACATCAATCGGGCTCGTCGGTTCAACGGGAATGGTGGGTGAGTGGCTTTTCCAAGTAAGCGTCTCGGATGATCTGCATGGTATGACGAACCGGCAGTTGTGATTCTTGGTCTGCCAGGTGAGTGACAAGCTGGGTGAGGCAACCGATGTTTCCTGTGGCGACCACGTCCGGATTTGTAGCCAGGATGTTTTCGACCTTCTGCTGGCCAAGCGATTTCGCGATATCGGGCTGGTCGATGTTGTAAGTCCCCGCCGATCCGCAGCACAGGTGGCTGTCTGCAATTTCGATCAACTCGGCCCCCGGGATCGCGCGCAGCAAATTTCTCGGCTGTGCTTTCACTCCTTGTGCGTTGGCCAGGTGACACGCGTCGTGATAAGCGATCCGTGTTTTGACGCCCGGATCTGGAATCGGGATCAACGGTCCAAGTTGATCCAGCAGCGCGGCCACGTCACAAACGCGATGTCGAAACTTTTCAGCCGCCTCCTCGTCGTCGGTCCCTTTCAGGATCAAGTGATATTCGTGCATGCCCGATCCGCAACCGGCGGCATTGGTGACGATCGCATCGACGTCGCTGGGAAAAGCTCGCAAATTCTCCCTGGCGAATTTTTGAGCTTTCGGCAAGTTGCCGACGTGCCAGCTGAGTGCGCCGCAGCAGGACTGCGACGGCGGCACGACGACCTCCACACCGTTTCGGGTCAGCACTTCAATCGTTGCGGTGTTGATGTCAGGGTCGAGCACACTCTGCGCACAACCGGTCAGCAGCGCCACCCGGGCGCGGCGATTTCCGCTGGCAGGATACAGCTCTTTCCAAGATTGTTTGGGAGGCAACTTTTTCGGCAACAACGACAGCATCACTCGCATCGACTTGGGCAAGATTGCTGAGAAAGGCTTTGCCAATTTTCCCGTTACCGCCGCAACGCGGAAACGCCCCGGATAAGGCAGCGTTGCTTGGGCAAGCAAGCGTCGAAAACGTTCCGCTGCCGAACGTTTGCGGTCCTTCTCGGTCAACGCGCGAAAAGGGCTGATTAAATCGCGATAGGGCACTCCGGAAGGACATGCCGGTTCGCACGCCAGGCACCCCAAGCAGGGATCGACGTGCCCGGCAGCCGATTCCAACGGCAACGTTCCTTCCAACACTTCTTTCATCAACACGATTCTTCCTCGCGGCGAATCAGCTTCCTGGCCGAGTTCGCGATAGGTCGGGCAAGCGGCCAGGCAAAAGCCACAGTGCACACAAGTGCTGACTGCGGCGGCCATTGCCTGGCCGTTGGCGCCGTGTCGATCTGGTTGAATGTCGTGTTGCATGAAGGAAAAGGATCGCGGTGAATGCAGACTGGGAGAATGGGTCTGGAAGCTTGTTCAAAAGTCGGGAAACTTTCCAGCCGGGTCCATCGCCGATTTCACGGCCCGTGCCATCGCGGAATCCTCGCGACGTCCCAGCCAGAGTTTGTTGCTGCTTCCGGTGATGACCAAGCCGGACAGATCGGCTGCTGCCAGGATCTCATCAAGCTTCGTCAAAAGTTCCACCGAATCGACGGCCGCCCAAAGTAGATTGCCAGCCGCGCTGAGGTGCAAGTTGAAACCTGCGTCATTTCCCGTCTGCTGGCGGAGCTTCATAAAGGAAGATGGCGTGATCGGAATTTTGACCGTGAATTTTTCGCCGCCCGACCAATTCAGTTCTCGAATGCCTCCCCAAAACTCCGCGGCTGCGTCGTCTGGTACCAGCTGTAGCTTTTCATCCAATTGCTGACCGATCTCGGCCGCGATCGCCTGGTTGGCCGGTTCGGGGCCGCCGATCCGCAAGTACAACGTTTGGCAATCAACGCGATAGTCGATCGCATCGAGTTCCCAGCGTGATGCCGCGGCCATGGCGATTCGGTCCATCGCTTCCCGGTCGTTGCGGCAGGGAAACTGGTAAGTTTGCAGCGACATCGCTGTCGGAAAAACCTTGAACGTCAGCTCCGTCATTACGCCGAAACGGCCGAGTGCACCGACCAGCAGTTTGGGAATATCGAAACCGGCTGCATTCTTGACCACTTTGCCGCCCACGTTGACGGCGCAACCGCTGCCGCTGAGCAGCCGCACACCCAGCAAGAAATCTCGAAGTCCACCGTACCGCACTCGGCCAGGCCCCGAAATCCCGGCCGCCACCGTTCCTCCCAATGTCGCGCCGGCATCACTTAGCAGCGGATCAAAGGGCAAATACTGATTTTGCTCGGCAAGCGCCGCGGAGACTTCTGCAATCGGCGTGCCCGCCCAAGCAGTGAAGGTGAATTCGGACGGTTCGTATTCCGTGATGCCGCGCAGCCGCGCCGTCGAAACCAGCGTCGCATCGGGATGTGCGGAGAGTGCTGTTTTGGTTTGATTGCCGACCGGCAACACGGACGATGCCGACTGAACCATCTGCTCAAGGCTTTCGACGGTGTCGGGAAAAAGGACTTCATTCACGGGAAATCAGACCCGCTTCTTCTAACGGATGCAAACCGGTTGTCGCCAGCGCCGGTGCTTCTTTGCCTGGAAACATCTTGCCAGGATTGGCGACCAAATGCGGATCGAACGCGAGACGCAGGCGGCGCATCATCGCGATGGAGGGTTCATCAAACATTTCAGGCAAGTAGTCTCGCTTTTCCATTCCCACGCCATGTTCACCAGTGATCGAACCGCCCATTTCCACGCACATTTTCAACAACTTTCCGGCCAGCGTTTCGGCGCGCTCCAGGGCGCCGCTTTCGTTGCCGTCGTACATGATCAGCGGGTGCAAATTTCCGTCACCGGCGTGAAAAACGTTGGCCACGCGAATTCCCGATTCGCGCGACATCGCTTCGATTCGCTGCAATGCTTCGCCGAGACGTTTTCGCGGCACCACTCCATCCTGCACCAGAAAATCGGGACTCAACCGTCCGACAGCCGAAAAAGCCGACTTCCGACCTTTCCAGATGGACATCCGATCGGCCTCGTCCACCGCCACTCGCTGGGCAAAGGGTTCCGTCTTGTTCAGAATCGCTTCCAACTGTTTGCGTTCGTACTCGATCTTTTCTCGCGGTCCTTCCAGTTCCACGATCAGCACTGCCGCCGCACCGGGAGGATAGCCGCAGGCGACCGCCGCTTCGGCCGCTTCGATGGCCAGTGCGTCCATGATTTCCAGCGCACCGGGCAACAGCCCCGAATCGATCACCGCCGACACCGCGTCGCCGGCGGCGCGAAGGCTGCGGTAACCGACCAGGACAGTGTGAAACGTCTCCGGTTTGGGCAACAACCGAAGAGTGATCTCTAGCGCTGCACCGAACAGTCCTTCACTGCCACAGAAAAGTCCCGTGAAATCGGGGCCGATCGATTCGACACTGCGGCCACCGGTGGTGACGACCTCGCCGGTTGCCAAAACCGCTTTCAAACCCAACACGTGATTGGCCGTCATGCCATACTTCAGACAATGGGCGCCGCCAGAGTTGAAGGCAACGTTTCCGCCGATCGTGCAGATCGATTGACTCGATGGATCGGGGGCATAGTAGAGTCCATGCGGTGCTGCGGCGTCGGTGACATGTTGATTGACAACGCCCGGTTGGACGACGGCGATCCGTTGGTCGCGATCGATTTCCAGAATCTTGTTCAGTCGGTTCAGTGCAATCACGATTCCGCCGGCAACCGGCAACGATCCGCCCGAAAGGCTGGTGCCGCTGCCGCGAGCGACAAAGGGCACCTTCTGTTGGTAACACCAACGGACTGCCGCAATCACTTCGTCGTCGGTTTCAGGGATGACGACGGCAAGTGGTTTGGTGCGAAACGCGGTCAGCCCGTCCGACTCAAAAGCGGCACGAAACGCGTCGTCGCGAACGAATCGGTCCGCCGGAAAAATCGCAGCAAGTCCGTCAAGATTCGGCAACGATTTCTCCTGGAAAACAGTCGGCGGTGAATTGGCGAGGGGATCAGGTGAAATGATAACCCAAGTGGCGAGACAGTCGGCCAGTTCTCCGAACTGGCAACGCGCGAACGATGCGATTTTGGAAAAATCGCCGACAGTCGGCCAGGAGCGGAGAACGGGCACGTGCGATGCGATTTCGGAGAAATCGCCGACAGTCGGCCAGTTCTCCGAACTGGCAACGCGCGAACGATGCGATTTTGGAAAAATCGCCGACAGTCGGCACGTGCGATGCGATTTTGGAAAAATCGCCGACTTGGGACAAGTCGGCCTACGAGGCAGAACTGGACAAGCAATCCTCTAGCGCGGCCAGCAGTGTTTTGACATTTCGGCGGGTTGCGGAATGTCCCATCAAGCCGATTCGCCACGCCTTTCCTTGGAACACTCCCAGGCCGCCGCCGATTTCGATGTCATATTCGTCCAGCAATCTTCGGCGAATCGCGGCTTCGTCAATCCCTTCGGGAACGGAAACGCAGTTCAGCGTGCACAGCGAGTTCTTGGGGATGTATTGCAGGCCAAGTGCTTCCAAACCGCTTCGCAGCAGCAGGTGCATTTCACGATGCCGGCGAATTCGGTTTTCGATTCCTTCTTCGGCCACGATCGCCAGGGCTTCGCGAAGCGCATAAACCATGTTGACCGGCGCCGTATGGTGATAGGCTCGACCGCCGCTGCCGGTGTAGTAGTTTTTCAGCATCGAAACATCCAGGTACCAACTTTGGACCTTCGACTTCCGAGCCTCCATCTTTTCGATTGCACGGGATGAAAAGGAGACGGGCGAAAGTCCGGGCGGGCAAGACAAACACTTTTGCGTTCCGGAGTAAACCGCATCGATTCCCCACTGATCCACCTTCACCTCCTGACCGCCCAGCGAGGTAACCGTGTCGACCGCCAGCAGCATCCCCGCGTCACGAACGATCTTGCCGATTCCGCTGAGTTCCTGATGAGCCCCGGTGGACGTTTCGGCGTGAACGATTCCCAGTAGTTTGGCCGATGGATGCGACTGGACCGCTTCGGCGATGCTTTCGTCCGAAAATGTTTCACCCCAAGGAACTTCGACCACGTGAACCTGGGCGCCGGCTCGTTCCATGTTGTCTTTCATTCGCAGGCCGAAAACACCGTTGATGCAGACGATCACTTCGTCGCCCGGTTCGACCAGGTTGACAATGACCGTTTCCATCCCAGCCATCCCGGTGCCTGAAACGGGAAAGGTAAGCGGGTTGCTGGTTCCGAAAAGGTCTCGCAGCAGCTGACAGGTCTCGTCCATGTATTGGATGTACTGCGGGTCGAGATGTCCGAGTGTCGGAGCGCCGATGGATTTAAGGATCCGCGCCGGCACGGTGCTCGGTCCGGGGCCCATCAAAATTCGCTCGCGTGGATTCAATGCGGCAACAGGGTTCATGGGGTCGATGGTGTTGAAAGGATTGCGGAAAGGAACGGCCGGTATTCTGGATTTTTTTTCACGTTCGTTCGATCATGCCAGGAGGATTCCCAGCGTACCGGCCACAAGAATGTAATACAGAAACACGAAAACGGTGATCCGTATCACGTCGCCTTCGCGACCGACCAGCCCCACGACGGCGCAGGCGGCCACCACATTGTGGACGCAGATGACGTTTCCGGCAGCCCCACCGACCGCCTGCAAGGCAACGACCCAGGTTGGATCGGCGCCGATCTGCTGGGCAACGCCGAACTGAAAGCTGCTGAATAGCATGTTTGAAATCGTGTTGCTGCCAGCGACAAAAGCGCCGATTCCCCCAATCAGCGGCGAAAACGCCGGCCATCCCTTGCCAACGGCAGCCGAAACGCCGCCGGCCAGCACTTCCGGCATCGACGCCAGACCCGCGCCACCGCCGGACGAATTGAGAAACACCTGAACCATCGGCACAGCAAACAACAACGCCACCGACGCCGACAAAATCATGCGGCCGGATCGCCTGACAGCTCGACCGATCGACGGCCCATTCATGCGATGCAGGATCGCCGTCAACAGGCAGACGACGATGAAGATCGACCCCGGTAAATAAAGAAGCTGGACCGGCGAAATGTCGACATTGGATTCGAACACCGCTTGGGTCGATTCGGCATCGGCGGGAATGGTGAACGATTTCAACTTCGCACCGATCCCCAGCTTCGGCAGCCGCGTCAACACCAACAGCACGGCGATCATCAGGTACGGAAGCCAGGCTTGCCAAAGGGGCAAGTTGCGCGATGGCTGTTCGAATTCAAACTCAGTGGTGCCACTCCACTGCGGTTCCCATTTTTCGCGATCTTCGAAGTCCCACGATTCGCCCTTCGGCAACAGAAACCGCCGCTTGGCCGCGGGAACCACGATCGCCAGGCCAACCAGGGAACCCAGCAACGAGGGAAATTCGGGACCCAACGTGTGAGCGATCACCACGTAGGGAATCGTCATCGATAGGGAAGCAAACAGTGCGAACTTCCAGATCTTCGCTCCGTCGGCAAAGCTGCGGCGCGGTCCGAAAAATCGCGTCATCACCATCACCACCAACAACGGAATCAACGTTCCGGCGACGGCGTGCAACACCGCAACCTTGGCGCCGATGATCGGCAACAGTTCGGTCCAGGTTTCCATTCCACGGCTCGCGGCAAAATCGGAAACGGACGGATTGCCATCCAGTCCGCGGTTGACTCCAACCAGAATCGGCGTGCCGACAGCGCCGAACGACACAGGCGTGCATTGAATCAACATCCCTGAAACGACCGCCGACTTGGCGGGAAAGCCGAGTCCGACCAATAGTGGGACGCAAACGGCGGCGGGCGTTCCGAATCCGGCCGAACCCTCGATGAACGATCCGAACAGCCAAGCGATGATGATCACTTGCACGCGGCGATCATCGGTGATGTTGGTAAAGCCGCGACGAATCACAGCCAGGCCGCCACTTTCGCTGAGCGTATTGAGCAGTAGGATCGCGCCGAAAATGATGTACAGCAGAGTGAACGTCACCACCAGGCCTTTTACCGAAGCAGCCGCCACCTGGCGAACATCGATCTGCCAAAAAAAGATCGCCACAATGACGGCCGTGAAATAGGCAAGCGGCATCGCCTTTGCCGCCGGCATCCGCAGGGCAACCAAAAAGATCGCCACCACGATGATGGGCGAAAGCGAAATCAGTGGGGCCAACGTTTCGAACATCGGGCAAACCTGCGCTGGGGCTAAGCGTACACTTCGGGGTTGACCAGGTTGGGCGGACGATTTCCCGCGCAGGCGGCCAGGCAGTTCTCAGCCGCCATGTTGCCCATTTTGGTTCGGGTGCCGATCGTCGCACTGCCCAAGTGAGGCGCGATGACGGCGTTTTCCAATTCGTACAGTTCCGGCTCCAGGATCGGTTCCTGTTCGTAGACGTCCAACCCTGCTGCCGCATCGGGGTTTTGCCGCAGCCAATCGACCAGCGCTTTCTCGTCCATCACCGGGCCTCGCGCCGTGTTGATGATACGGGCCGTCGGTTTCATTCGCTGCAATTGCGGCTTGCCGATCAGATGCCGAGTTTGTTGATTGAGTGCGACGTGCAGCGAAACGAAATCAGACTGTTCCAACAGATCGTCCATGGGCAAATAGCGAACCGCCAACGATTGTTCCGTCGACGGATCCAATCGACTGCGGTTCCAGTAGACCACGTTCATGTCAAAACCTTGCGCCCGTCGCGCCACGGCTTTTCCGATCCGACCCAAACCGATCAGCCCCAGCGTCGCGCCGGTGACGTCTGAACCGAGCAATTGCAGCGGCCCCCAACCGCCCCAGTTGCCACTGCGAACCATTCGATCCCCCTCGACCACTCGTCGTCCCGCCGCCAACAACAACGCCCAGGCCATGTCAGCGGTGGTGTCCGTCAACACTCCCGGCGTGTTGGTAACAGGGATTCCACGCTCGGTCGCCGCTGCCACGTCGACATTGTTGAAACCGACGGCGAAATTCGCGACGACTCGAAGATTTGGATTGGCGTCCATGATGTCGACGTCGATCGTGTCGGTCAAAAGGCAAAGCAAACCGTCGGCGCCTGTGATGCCTCGAATGATTTCATCCTTGGTCAATACCCGATCGTGCGGATTACAAGTCAAATCACAGCGGCCGCGAAGCAACTGCATACTTTCCGGCGGAAGCTCGCGAGTCAGGAAGATCTTTGGTTTTTCGGTCATTGCGTGGTGAAACGGAGAAGATAGCGACAGGAGCGACACATTTTGTAGCAGATCTAACCGTGCTGATCGGGATGGTGCGTCATCACCAAGCCCGCAGGGCTGATACAGGCTTTGCCGGTGGCGCGAGCCGCCAGTGTTGGGCTGTCCACCACTTCGGCCGAGCCTGGCAGGTAAACTTCGCCCAGTTGCTAGATCTCGCCAAAATCTTTCTGAACACTTGGATGTGCCGCTGCCGCGACACTATCATCGGAAAGGATTTTTTCTAGCGCTGTCATTGATTGGGGTGCACCAAAATGACCGATTCCTCAGCCGAGGAAACTCGACCCTACGAACAACCTGAATGGGAGCGGATACACGAGCGTCGGGAGCGTGCTTTTCCCGGTTCTCAGCGCAGCGGCGAGGAACCTCGCAACGTTGTCGGGCTCTCGCTTTCCGGCGGCGGTCTCCGTTCGGCGATGTTCAACGACGGTTTTCTGCAGGGACTCTCTCACTCTGGCCTGTTGCGATACGTCGACTTCCTGTGCAGCGTGTCGGGCGGCGGATACATCGCAGGCCATCTGGCGACGCGGGCGCGCAGGAAAGCCACAAAGAATGCAAAGCGGTCGACGCGTGCCAAAGGGTTTCACGACGACCCGGGCAGGCCGGATGCGAAAGCGTCCAACGTGCCGGCGCGATGGGCCCTGGGGCGATCACCGGTCAATGGCGAAGTCGATGCGGATCGGCTGAGCGGTGTTGGTCGGTACCTGGCCAGCAAGATCTCGATCGCGCCTAGTTTTTTGTGGTCCGTATTGCTCAGTGCGTTGGTGCTGCTGGGTCTGACCGGCGTGATCGCTACGCTGCTGGCAATGTTTTGGCGTTCGTTTGACGATCCTATGTTCCGCGTGCTGTCGCGCAACGTGTTGGACTTTCGCTTCGGCGGCGAATTGGCAATCGCGTTTTATCCGTCGTTGCTGGTGTTGGTCGGTTGGTTTGGCGTTTGTCTGTTTGGCTGGTTTCGCAATTCAGAACATCAGTTGACGGTCAATCGAATCGGCTTGACTCTGTTTCTGCTGTCGTTGTTGGTTTCGATGGCGGTCTTCCTGGGCAACGGCAAGTCGCACACCACGCGCGCCGGCGGGGGATACGTCGAACTCAATCACTACGCCCAGTGGTTGGCAGTTTTTGCCGGTGTCTTCCAAATCTTTGTGTTCGTTGGGCGTGACAAACTGTTCCGGTCGGAACGTGATGAGTCGCAGTATTGGCAAAAGGCGGTTCAGAAAGTCGCCACCAGCGGCGTCGTGATCTTTGCGTTCTTTGCGATGGTGCATTGGATGGCCCGAGAAAACATCAGCGGCTATTCGACTCAGCGAGGCCCCTACTTGGTTCGCGGCGAAGTCAGCAGTTGGCCCACGCTGCAACGCCTTTCGGCCGCTTACGAAAGTTGGCAGAAGGATCATGCGTCCGCTGAAAATGATTCCGACGCCGGTGAGGATGATCCCGAAGCGGGCGAAAAAAAACAGGAAGTCGCGCTGGCAGTTCCCCAGCGATCGATCGACAATTTCAGCATTGGTGTCGACATCACGAATTCAGGGGTCAACTTTGCCGATGACTGGGCGCAGCACCAACTGATCAATCCATTGGTTCCCTTGACCAGAGGTGTGCCGACCCATTCGGAACCCACTCCGCCCAGTCCGATCATTCCGAACCGGCAGCAGACCGAACGGGCGTGGACGTTTTGGCAGCGAATGGTCGGCTTTGCACAGGCCTACGCCTACACCCGCCTGACACCCGACCAGAGTCACTTTCTGCCGCTTGAAGAAAAAGCGAATGATTTTGTTGGCAGCCCGGAAACCATCCACGACTACTACATGCTTGCGCACTACCGTTGGCATCAACAGCGAGTGTTTTTGAAACAATTCAACGAATACTTGCACCAAGAAGAATTCTCGAAGTTTTTGCAGAAGATCGAAACGATCGAATCGGTCGATGCAAAATCCGACGCCGATGTGGGATCCAAAAGTGAATTTGCCAAGCAGATCGTCGCGCCACGCATGCCAAACAATCTCGGCAACGACGTTGCCGCGCAAGTCGGCATGGCCTCGGCAAATCGAAAGCGATTGGAAACGATCTTTCCGTCGGCCCTTCAAGACCGTTCGGTCCCCAGTACGCTGGTCGTGCCGCCGCACGATCAGGCGGTACGGCTGCGTTGGTTGGCCGGTTGGTGGACTCTGTTTTGCATGGGCGTCTGCCTGAGCGTGGTCCGCAATCAAACCATCACCATCTATTCGTACTACCGCAACCGTCTTTCCAGGCTCTTTTTGTCCGCCGAAAACTCGACCAAATCGGCATACAATGGGTCGACGCCGCTTCACGAGCTTCAACCGACCTCCGACGGGTTGCCTCATCCGTTGTTTCTTGCTTCTCGGATGACTCCCTGTGTGATCGAAGGCAGCTACCACGTGCGGAATCGGCCTTTCGTGTTTTCGCCGATCTACTGCGGCGACGCGGACAACGAAACTATTCCGACAGACCAGGTCCAGTTGCCGGGTGTTGGCAAGTCGCCGTTGATGATCGCCGACGCGGTGACCATTTCAGGCGCCGCGGTGACACCTTTGATGACCGACACTCGCGCCCTGTCGGTGGTGCTGAGCTTCTTTGGTGACGGATTGGGCCAGTGGCTGATTGGCAATCCAAGCCCGTCGGAGCGGAAAAGCAACTTCGCCGCGACGGTGCGATCCATGCCTTTGGTCGGAACGCTGTTTTGCACTGCGATGATCGGGGCGTTTGCTTTTGGTTGGTATCAACTGAGTCATTGGTTCACGATTTTGTTGATGGTGCTGCTCACCTTCGCCGCGTTCGTGGTCGCCGTGAATCATTGGTCGGGGATCTGCCAATTCCTGGCTTCGATCCTTGCCCCGGTCGACGTCACCGAGGGGGACGATTCGGCGTCTTTCGGTGCAGGCGGCGACACGGGCGATGGATCGGACTGTCTGGGGCATGTTGCCGACGGCGGATTTTACGATTACCTGGGTGTCACGGAGCTGTTTCGACGCAAGTGTTCCTTGATCGTTGTCAGCGACGCCGGCGCGAATCTCGGCAACAATTCTCTGGCACCTCTGGCGAAGATGTGCACCGAGGCGGCGGCGCAATTTGGAGTCAAGATCCTGGACCTGGATCACAACGCGCCAATCGATTTTGGCCGTTTGTCGATCGACAAGACCAAAGAAAACGAACGGGTGGTTCATCAACCTTATCTGGTTGCCCGCATCCGTTACAAAGATGGCGCCGAGGGTCTGTTGGTTTATTGTCAGATGGCGATCACCAAGTCAGATCCGATCGAAATTCAGCAAATCCGACACCGCTTTCCGTCATTTCCAGATGAACCGACGACCAATCAGTTTTATACCGACGACCAGGTCGCTGCCTACCGAAATCTGGGACATCACATTGCGACCAGGATGTGTAGTGAGCTTTTCCGCTGGGAACCGCAGGATCTCAAGCCTGAGATTTCGACCACGGCAACCCAGCCGCTGTTCCGCGTCGTACGCGAAAGGATCCTGACGGCTTACCGGTTGGCATGCTATCAAGAACAGAGTTACAAGTCCGACGATCTGTTCAGCGAGGCGATTTGGGCGACCGAGAGTTTTGCCAGTCAAGCGTTCCTGCGGGCGATCGACAGCGAACTGCTGACACCGGCAAACATCGGCGACCGAACGCTTACCGAAAACTGGTTGCGCGCTTACGAGAACAACGCGGATATTCGCGCCAAGTATCGCCACGCTGTGCTGAGAGATATCAATCCGACCGAAGGAAAAGTCAACAGCGTCTGCGCCAGGTTGTGGGGGGAACTGCGAAAACGGCGAGTGACTCACAGCACACGGCACCTCAGCGAACCCGACATCAACGACCGGGAACTCTTATCGGCTCACCTGGCGGCGATTGCTGTCGCTTGCCACGAAATTCACGAGGGGCGTCCGCACGCGATTTTCCAAGTGGGCGGCCGACAGAAGTTGGTGGCGATGATGGACAGCCTGCGCGAGGTACTGCTGAAAGTCAGCCCGAAGGAGGAGGAGTTCAGGTTGTTGACGACGGTCAAACGACCCTCCAGCGAATCGGCGCTGCGTTCGGCCATCAAGCGATGCCTCAGCGAGATCCTGGAATTGGAAAAATGTACCTTTCAGGATTCCGAACGGATCACGACGGTCAGTTTTGCCCAGTGCCTGGTGATGATGTGGGGACAACTCGCCAAGAAGCAGCCTCTTCGCAATACCCAGAAACGGTACGGCGAAATTGCGCAGCGGATCCGCAGCGAAGGAGTAGAAATGGCGGCATCCAACGTCCGCATCGAACTCGATCAAGGATTGAAGGAAAAGGAACTGGACCGGGTGCTTCGAGCGATGGAGGATGGTTGGTGCATCACTTTTCTGCCTCGCAACATGGTCCGCCGCACGGCATCCCGGCAGCGACCGACTAAACCTGCGCGGCGAAAAAACACGAAGTAGGGCCGGTTCCACCGGCCTCCGTATCCCCGGCCGGTGGAACCGGCCCTACTCCACTCCAAATTTTCGTCGATTGTCTGGCGATTTCTTTTGGCGCGGGTGACCGGTGTTCGTCTGTAATGGAGGCGTCTCAACGTTGTTGGTTGGAAAAAGGGCCGCCGCGCCAGCGCCTCACGGGTCCGAGTTGTGGAACAGATTCTCACCGAACTCGAGTTGCCGCTGTACCGTTTCATGCTCCGGTTGTGCCACGACCAGGATCTGGCGGCCGATCTGACCCAGGAAACGATGCTGCGCGCCTGGAAAAATCGCCTTCGATTGAAAGAACCGCGGGCAATCCGCGTGTGGCTTTTTCGGATCGGGGTCAACGTTTGGAAGGATCGGTGTCGCAGCTGGAATCCTGATCCGCTCAGCGGCGTCGAGATCGAACAACCCAGTCGTGAACCCAACCCCGCAGAACTGGTCGCCGCGAAGGAATTGGGGCAGGCGGTTTGGGAAGCGATCGACCGCTTGCCCGAAAGACAGAAACAAGTGATGCACCTGCGAGTACTGGAATTGATGGAACCGAGTGAGATTGCCGAGACACTTGGTTTGGACGTTCGCCGAGTTCGATCGAACCTGTCGGCCGCCCGCCAAAAACTGCGGCAACAGTTCGCGCATCGGGGCATCGCCAGCGCCCGCCAGGAGAATGGGTCATGAAAGATGTCTCTTGCGATCGTTTGGATGACTATCTGGACTGCCATCTCTCGGAGGATCAACGGCGCCGGTTCGAGCTGCACTTGGAGACCTGCCGTCATTGCCAGACCGAAGTGCAGCAACAGCAAACGCTTGACGACGCGGTTCGACAGTATGCTGCCACGCTGGTTCCACCAGAGAATCAAATGTTGGCGCAGGAGGCTGCCGCCCAAGCGGGACACGCGACGATACAAAATGACAAGAATCGATCAACAGGGAGCCGTGTTGTATCGCTGCTGGTGGTTGCCATCGCAGCGTCGTTACTGTTGGCAGTGGGGTTCTACATCAGCAGCGTCCAACAAGACCAGCGATCGACCACGACCGTAAGGAAGCCGACCGTTCCATCCGATCCGCCGAAACCTTCCACCAACCAAACACCTTCACGTCGGAACTTCCCACTCGTTTCATCCGCCAGCCACCTGGCAGTGGTCGAACAAGAAGAAACCGATGACGTGACTTTCGTGATGCTTTATCCCAAGATCGATCTACATCAGGAGCAAGACGATGTACCGAAGATTGAATGACATTTTGCCCGCCTGTCTCGCTTTGCTGTTGGTGGGCGGAATCATTTTGCCTGCGGCCGGGCAACAGGCCGGTCCGCAAAACCCGGCTACGGAGAAGAAGCCTGTCGGCGACGATGAATCCTCTTATTTGCAGGTGTACGTGCTCAAGTACTCGGCGGTAGGAACGCTGTCGCCAGTGATCCAGTCGGTGTTTGCCGATCAACCGGGCATGCGAATGGCTGCCGACGAACGTTTGAACGGACTGATCGTACAAGCAACCAAGAAACAGCACGATCAACTTGCCGACCTGATTAGCACACTCGACATCAACAGTGTGGAACCGAAGGAGATCAAATCGTTCAAGGTGACCGACGAAACGCTCCAAGATTCGATCGATATCCTGCGTGCGTTTGCCGGTGACGTGGAAATCGCAGCCACCGAGGGACAGCTGCTTGTCCGCGGCGATCGGGAAGCGGTCGAGGAAGTCGACAAGTTGTTGATGCTCCTTTCTCGTGCCGCCAGCAATCAACCAGCTACCAAGAGTGCGCCGCCGGTCGGTGATATCACGATTGAAATCGTTTGGCTCAGCGAGGCAGCCGGTGAAGATTGCCCGCCCTACACGGGCCCCGTTGCAGGGAGCCTGAAGAAACGTGGATTTGAGGATCTTTCGGAAGTCGGCACGATTCAGGTGTGGACGACCGTGGGAAGCAAGGCCGATGTTTCTAGCGGCGTTCATGGCGGCCAGATGGAAGCCCTGCTGGAGGTGGACGAAAGTGTCGCCAAGGATCAACTGCTGATTGAACTGCGTTTGAGTGCAGATTTGGAGAACCAGCCCAGCATTCGCTTTTCGACCTCCGTGAACATCCCAATTTCCCAATGGGTCGTTTTCGGAGTCGCTGCACCCGCCTCGGTAGACCCAACCAAAAAACCGGCCAAAAGTGTCTTCCTGATGCGTCTGAAACCGTCCGAGGTGATGGTGTTGGAAGAGTAAACCTACTCTTACCTCTACCTCGTTCCCACGCTCCGCGTGGGAACACCGCGTGTCCGCTCCGCGGACAGAAGGGGCCGCGGAGCGGCTGGAGGGACGTTCCCACGCGGAGCGTGGGAACGAGGCGTCGAGGCGTGAGACGTCATCATCGTCATCATCGCTATCACCGGAAGGACGGGACCGAGGCGACGAAAGAAACCCGCAAACCGCCGGTTCCGCAGGCGGCAGCGATTCCCGGGTAATCCATCTTGACCGAAGCGCCTCGGTAAAAATTGGGTGCTACCTTTAATCAGCCTCCCCTGGGGAGGTGTCCGATACTGTATTCAACCATTTCCAAACTTTGGGGGCAGACAGGGGGGAATGAGCGAGCCGGCTATCAGCGATTACATCCCAGTCAGCGTCTCGACGCTTCAGCCGTCGGAGTCTGTCGGGATCAATCTGTATCAGCGAGAAACGGAAGGGGGCAGTTTCGTTCTGTACTGCGCGGAAAGTCATCCGCTGGAACAACAAGATCTTGATCGGCTTCACCAGCGCGGCGTTCACCGGCTGTTCATCGAAAGCAACTCGCGAGATTCGTTTCAAAGCTACCTTCGCGACCTGATCGACCCCGAATCAACCGAGCAGGAAGTGAGTCTTGCTGCTCGTACCGGTGCTCTGAACGAAGTTGTCCGAGACGTATTGGAAACCGAGTTTCGTTCCGGCGACACCGACAGTACGGTCTCCGAAGCAGCCCGACTTGGCGCCGTGACCGCTGACATTGTCTGTCACGATCAATTTGCCGCCGGGGACATGTTTCGGGTCCTGCACCACGACTACGCAACCTTCACCCATTCGGCCAACGTGGCGTTTTATTGCGGGATGCTGGCTGCCGAGCTGGGGTATGAGCGAGAAGACGTGCAGCGAATGACCACTGCGGGGCTGCTGCACGACCTGGGGAAGTTGGCGATTGACGAAAAAATTCTCTGCAAGCCGGGGCGATTGACGGATGAAGAGTTTGACATCATTCGAACCCATCCAACGCTTGGCTTCAATCAGCTGAACTATCGAGAAGACTTGACTGAAGGCCAGTTGATGATGGTGTACCAACACCACGAGCGTTTGGACGGAAAGGGATATCCGGTCGGCGTCGTCGAGTCAGAGATTCACCCGTGGGCAAAGCTCTGTTCGGTGGTAGACGTTTACGAAGCATTGACGAGCTATCGCCCCTATCGATCGCCGATGCCCCGCGAAAAGGTGTTTGAAATCATGGAACGTGATAGCGGAAAAGCTTTTGATTCGGAGGTGCTGGCATGTTGGATACAGATTACCAACGCCATTTGGGATCGCTGATTCAAGGGGTTCCCTGCCAGATCGAGTTGCCGGAGGAGTTGCAAAGCTTTTTCGAGGAATCTGGCCCCATGTCCGTATGCGAAAACGATCGCCGCCGCGGAGTTCGCACCCGTGTTCGCACCCGGGGAATCCTGATTCCGACGCGCTGGTTGCCCTCGATGCCGCGCACCACGGCTCCGATCGCGATCTATACCAAAGATTTTTCGAAGACCGGATTCGGGTTCCTCTCCGACCGCCAGTTTTTTCCTGGCGAGGAAGTTCGGATTTTGCTCGCCACGTTCTGGATGGACATTGCCGTCCGTCGTTGTCGTCGCCTGGGGGAGTGTTGCTACGAATCGGGTGGATCGCTGCTTCAACAACACGATCCGTCTCCGGGCGCATTTGATGGAATGGAAATCGAACTAGCAGAATCTGTGAAATAGAAACATTTCCCGATTGGGTTTCCCAAGAACTAGATGTGAATGAACATGACCGCTTCCATGACCATTGAAGAAACGCAACCAAGCTATTCACAAAACGAATATGCCGCCGCGTTTGAGATCGCCAAGAATGCGCTCACCTACGTCGCAAGTTTTCAAACACCGCCCACGCCGGAGGTGTACGAGATCTGGTATCGGTTTGCCGAGGGCTCCAACACTGCGCTCACCGAACAACTTTCGTTCGCCGTCAACGAACTGAAATCGATCAGTCGCGATCGAATCGAGCAGATCCACCACGAGTTTTTTTCACGGATGAATTCCAACGGCGAAGAGGTCGAGTTGACCGAATGCCTGGCGGGCGAGTTGGAGGGCTTGGAATCGATGATTCGGGCCCAAATCAACATCGGAGACGATTTTGGTGCTGCCGTCAGCTCGGCGGGCCAAAACCTTCATGACGACGCCGATCCCGAAGAAATTCGCGGTTGTGTTGACGCGGTGTTGGCCACCAGCGATTTGATGCAGGATCAATTGCGAGACTTGAAAACGCAGCTTTACGAATCGCAAAGTAGCGTCGAAAAATTGCGTGCCGACTATCTGGAATCGCAGAAGGGCTTGTTGACTGACCCGCTGACCGGCGTCGGCAACCGACGCTTTTTTGACTCGCAGATGAAACAATCGATCGAAGATTTTTCTGAACAGAAGAGCGCGCGGACGCTGATGTTGGTCGATCTGGATAAGTTCAAAGATATCAACGATACCTTTGGGCACGCCGCCGGGGACGAGGTCTTGCGGTATGTCGCGGCAGAAATGCACCAGCTGTCCGCGGACGCTTCGATCGCCCGCTACGGAGGCGACGAGTTCGCGGTGTTTGTCGACTGCGAAGATCCCGAACAGGGCTTGGAACTGGCCACCAAGTTCTGTGATCACTTCACCAACAATCGGTTGACGATGCGGAAGACGGGCGAGACGTTGGGAAATATCACGCTATCGATCGGCGTGGCGCTGCTGCGTCACGACGACACCGGTGAAAGCTGGTTCGACCGGGCCGACAAGTTGCTGTACAGCGCCAAGCAAAGCGGGCGCAACCGAGTCATGGCCGAGCGGAAGTTGGATGTGTAACCCGGATTATTCGTGACCATCGTAGGCCGCAACAAGCAAACCCTTACAGTGCCGGAACTTCGGTCGCCTGCAGGATTTTTTTGTCTTCCGAGCTGCGCGCAAGCTCGAACCGGCCCCGCACAGTTACGGCATCGTTTCGCGACCTCCGGTCCGGCCTACGCGAATAAACCGACTTAACGTGCCGTCACTTCTGCTTCCAGCTGTTGCAACAGTGAATACCAGGGTTGGTTGTCGATGGAATAGGTTGCCAGCGTCTTTTTCAGCTGTCCCGCGACATCGTCGCTCCTTTCCTGCTTGATGGCGGCATCGGGAGTCGCCTTGGCGATCAGCCATTGGCATTGCAGCAGGTTGTATTGCGATTCATAGAACTGCTGTTTCGATTTCTCCGTGGCGTTGTCGGAGAAACGAACGTTGTGAAGGGTCGCGACGAGCCTTCCCCAGCCCCAAATCGCGGAATCACCTTGCTCTGACGACTGCGACTGCGGTCCGTTGATCGCGGAAATCAGTTCCAGCGGCTTTCCTTCGGCCAGCGCCTTTTCTTGTAGCGCTTTTGCCGCCTCGATCTGCAACGCAAAGGCGCGGGGTGAATCACGCAATACCTTTTCGATCACCGCGATTGCTTCGGACGGTTTACCAGCCGATCGCCATAGTTCGGCTTGCCTCAACCAGGCCGATTGACGCGAGTCGACCGGAAAGTCGTCGCGCTGCGTCGCGCAATCGTAAGTGACCGCCGATCGCTGGAAACAGGCTGCAGCCAAATCGGGGGTCGCTGCCCGCTGCGCGATTTTGCTCCAGGATTCCGCGATCCACAGCACATTCGAAGAATCCAATTCCGAATCGGCCGTGACCAACGGCTCGGTCATCTCGGCCAGCGATTCGATCTGCTGCGCGGTCACCGATTCGGCAACTGCCAACTGGTTCATCGAATCGGTGACCGACTCCAACATCAAACGATTCAGTTTTACAGAGGTGTCGACGCCAAGCACTCCGGACATCGTTTCCAATGCATCGCGCGCTCCCTGTGGATCGTTCAATTGCGACTTCGCGTCAAACAGAGTTTCGTAGGCCAGGCGAAAGAACTGCTGGGTAACTTGGATGTGTCGTTCATCCACCGCGTCACCTGAAACCGTGATCGAATCGACAAGAGCGTTCGGCGGCTCGGTGAGCCAGCGGACCGCGTCTTGCGGGTCATCCGCGCGCATTGCGATCCGTGCCAACGTCAGTTTCGCCGAAAGAAGTGATTGCGTGGCAGCTGCGGTATCGGATGAAAGCGCTTCGGTGCCCTGAGTCATTCGCTGCCGAGCAGACTGGAGTAGCTGCGAGTCGGAGGCTTCGGGATCGCGAAGGTATTCGGACCACAATGTCTGACCCGCCGTGATCTGCGCCGTCGCATAGTGTTCGGAAGATGGCGCAACCTTCGCGTAAGCATCGCTCGATTCGATAGGAAAGCCGAAGATGTCGTACAGCTGAGCGAGGCTCATCCAAATCGTGCCCAGTTGCGGATCGTCGGGCCAACGTTCGGCGATGATCTCGGCAATCGCTTCCATCTGCCGCAGTTCGGCAACATTTTCTCGCTGGCCCCAACCGACGGCGTTGGCTTCCTGCATCGCTGACAGGGCAATCATTGCTGCTTCGCGAGCGGCCGGACCAGCTGGGTCACCCCAGCGCGCGACCGCTTCGCCAAAGATCGCTGCTTCCGCCAAGTGCCCCGCATCGTAGTGAAGGTAGGCCAAGAGATATCGCAGCTCATGTATCTGCTCGGTTTCTCCGTCTCGCATTCCGATTTCGTGAGCCTGGTGCATCAAGCCCAAAGTCTTGCCCAACTGTTGGTGGTAGGCGGCGACGTCGTCTGCCGAACCGGATAGCTTGGCATCGTTCTTTCGCTGGGTCGTTTGGTCGTAGGCCTCAAAACATTCGCGAAAGGCTCGCTCGAAAGTGTAACCAGTCGCCGGCGGCGGAATGATCGGAACGAAAGCGCGAGCGGGTTGCAATTGGGGCAGTTGTCGCTGTGGTTTCCGACGAGCACTGGGCGGCACCGGTGTTGCCGACGCACTCTCGGAGCCACCTTCCGAAGCGGATTGGCCGGCTTCGACTGTGGCCTGGATCGACTTAACGGTTGCCGGCTCTTGTACGCCGGCGGACATCGATGGTTCCGGGACCGACTGGCTCGCCCGATCGGTTTCAATGTCCGCCGGTGGAATGGCCACCATCTTGGCGGTTGATGGTGCCGAAGATGCGACCGTGTCGGCTGTCTTTCGAGATGGCTTTTCCCGTAGCAGAAACATGACCACCGAAACAATCAGCAACAGCGCAACGGAACCGAATCCAAGGATGCCAAACCAAGGAACCGATTTCTTTTCGTCCGCCTCGTCTGCCGACGGTCTTACAGCATGGCTGGACCTTCTGTCTTTTGCCGCAGCATCCTCCTGGGGCACAACAATGACTGAAGCATTGGGTTCTTTCACTGGCCGGGCTAGAAAGCGACCTTCCTGTCCGGAAACGATTTGAAAAACACAGCCGCAATCACACTGGGCTGTTTCGCCGACGTCATCGCCGGAGACGTTGTATTGAGCATTGCATTTGGGACAGGAAACGCCCGGTTCCGGCCGATCGGGTAACTGGCCGGAGGTCGCGATCGCGACTTGAAAGACGACGTCGGGAATGGTGATCAGCTGGCCGCACTCGCACTGCATCGTTTCGCCGATCTCATCCGGCGTCACCTCGTACGACTCACCACACCCAGCACAATGGATTGCAATGCACTCAAACTTCGCCGCATCACAAGCGAAAAGCTCCGCGCCACACTCGCAGGGAAACGTATGCCCGATATCGTCGTCGTCGAGCTCATACTCCGAGTGACAAGAAGGGCATTGGGCGAGACGCGACATTCCGGCGGGATCAGGAAGGCAAGAGTCGTGACGGCGGGGAGGACTACTATTCTACCATGGCCGCGTTGGAGGGGATGTTCGACGTCGCCAGCGCGATGCGAATCACAATTTTGGTGCGGGCTTCAACATCAGTCCCCAGACCTGGCCCCGAACTGAATTTCGTGGCCGAGGGTTCTGACGCCACATTTCCAGGGCTCCTCTGGCAACGCCGACATCTTTGTAAGTTCCGCCATTCTTGACCGCCATCTCACGGAAAGCAGCCGCATCCCTCTCCTTGACTTCCATGCCCAATGTATGAAGCGGGATTTTTCGCTGCGGCATCGATGCGAAGCGTCGGGCGGCACCATCGGTGAAGCCACCGTCGCCCAACACGTAAATGATGTCGGGCTTCAGATTGAAAGCCATCTGAATCGCTTCGGTGCCGTTTGTTTTCAAACAGAGCTGCACTGACTGCAGCCAATAGTACAGCAATTCCTTGTTCCTGGTCGTGGCCGGTTGCAATTCGCTAACAGCGTTGGGATGCATCATCGGGTAAGCGGTGTCGCTGTAGAAAATGACATAAAATTTCTGTTTGGGCGTCAGGCGATTGACGGCGATCATCAATTCGTTCAGGGCCGTTTCGAATCGGCCGTTGGTCATGCTGTTCGAATTGTCGATCACAAACACGTAATTCGTCGCGCTGCTTTTGCTGCCGAAAAAGCTCGTCTTGCTGGCCATCACTTTGCCCTTGCCGGGAGTTTTCGACGGCATCGCCGGCGCCTTGACTGCATCGCCGCTGACCGCGGCCATGAAGTTGGGCGCCACCACGGACTCGGTCATGTTCATCGCCACTTCTTCAGCTTCGGGCGGCGAATCGGTAGAAGTCGTTTCGGTTGGTTCGGTGATATCCAGCGGCTGAGGTTCGATCACCACCTCTTCGACCATGTCGCGGGCCGGCGCTGAACTCATCAGCAACCCTTTCGGTTTCTCCTTGGTGGCCAGAATCAGGCTGGCCAGAATCAGAAACAGCGCCACATGAACGGCAAGGCTGACACCACTGCCGCGAAGATAGCCAAGCAACGTTTGACGTCTCGCCTGGATCCACATTCGCGCAAACAGCACATACCATCGCCATCCTTCGGTTTCGGCCAATTCTTGTTCCGCTTCCAATCGCGCCTGTTCCGCCTCGATTTCCGACTGCGTCAACCCATCCAGCAGCAGGTCGTCGACTGGATTGGCTGCGGCAGCGGCGGCAACGGGACCGCCCGATGGGCTGCGGCGCAGCGGCAGAGGGCGACGAGAAGCGGGCGAGGTGCGCTCCGTTTCCAGCAAATCGCGAAACCCTTCTGCTTTGGCCGCGTCGACATCCGAGATTGGGATTTCGAACAGCTGCCCGTTGTTGCCAACAATCGTTCGCCCCCGTTCGGCCGGCCGATAGAAACCGTCGCGCTGCGCATCGGCAAGATCCTCCTTGCTGATTTGAAAGAACTCCGAGCCGTTGGAGACCGTTATGACACTCAACATCACGCTTCCTCATTCCCATCCGACGATGAAAGTTTGGTTCGCCGGCTTTTCCAATCACCAGTATTGTCCGAGTCAGCCGCCGGTTCCGCCTTTTTTTTCTTTCGCAGTTTTTTGGGGGCTGCCGCGGTCGATTCGGGGGCCTTTTTAACACGTTTGAGCTTCTTTCGAGCCCCCGATTCTGGCTCGCCCGCCGTCAGATCGATCGAGAGATCCTCCGTCGCCGGCTTGTCGGTGCTGCTCAGAAAATCGGCCAGCGCCGGATCGAGCTTACCTGGATCGGTCACCGGTTTTGCCGGAGCGACGTTGGAAAGGTCCAGTTTTTTCGGTTTGCTCTTTCGCAGCTTCTTCTTGGCAGGCTGACGGATTGTCGAAGGGGAGGGCGTGACCTGCTCGGCCGGTGCCTTCGCCGCCGCAGGAGCTTTCGGATCGGAAACTGCGGCCGGTTCTTTCTGCGGCGGTGGTGCGACCGGAGGAAGATCGACTGGCGGTGGTGGTGATTCCAATGCAAACTGCCCGGAATCGGATGACGTTTCCGGCTCTGCCTCGCTGGACTCTGAAGGCTCCGGGTCACCCAAGCCCGACTGGATCCGGCCGCGCCACTTTTTCAGCATCTCGTCAGACAACCCCGCCGCTCGATTCAAAGTCAACGTCGCTTGGCAATCGATCGAAGGCAGCTGGGCACTCACGGTCAGCCGTCCATCTTGGGCGTAGTCAAATTGCACATCGACCGAAGTGCCTTTGGGAGTTTCAGCCGGCAGATCATCGACCAGGAATTTGCCAATCTTGGTGGCGTTGGTGCCGCGCTGGTCGCCCCCTTCGACCACTTGCACTTTGACGTTCTTTTGATTGTCGGCGTGAGTGCGAAAGCGGACTCGTTTTCGCGCCGGCAACTTTGAATTCCGGGGGATCATCACCTGCCGCCGCGGATCGCCGGTCGCAGGGTCGATTGCCAGCACGCCCAAGTCGTGGGAGTTGACATTGGAAACGGACACCCCCGCAAACGAATCAGCACCATGGCCCAACAGGATGCCAGCATAGATCGCCGCGCCGTGGCTAACCGCCTCGTCAGGCGACAGAGAACGGTCGAGCTGCATCCCCGAAAGTCGTGACAATTCGTCTCGGATCATCGGCATCCGTGTGGAACCGCCTACCAGGATCAACCGCGTCACGTCACTCCAGCGGGTATCGGCATCGTCCAACACCATGCGTGTGGTCATCAACGTGCGTTCGACCAGATCTTCGGTCAACCGCGAAAATTCTTCCTGGCTCAACTCGGTGCGCAACCGATTGCCATCGTGAGCCATGGCGATGGAGATCGTATCCCGCTGCGTCAAAGCGTGCTTGGCCTGGTTCGCCTTGCGAAGCAATTCTTGTTCGCCGCAAGGATCTTGGCGCGGATCGACATCATGCTGTTGAACGAATTTTTCGGCAATGAAATCGACGATTCGACGATCCCAATCGATTCCTCCCAAGTAGACGTCGCCGGCGGTGGCAATCGTGGTGTATTTCCTGCCGTCGATCTCCATCAAGGTGACGTCGAATGTTCCACCGCCCAGGTCATAGACCAACACTCGTTCTCGTTTTTCGCTTTCGCCCTGCTGAGAAAGAAAGCCTTGTTCGACTCCGTAGGTGATCGCAGCGGCCGTCGGTTCATTGATGATGTCCAAGACCCGCAGACCGGCCAAGGCACCGGCATCCTGGGTTGCCTTGCGACACGGTTCGTTGAAGAAAGCCGGGACGGTGACGACCGCCTTGTCGATCGGGCCGAGCTTCAATTCGGCGTCGGCTTTTAGCTTTCGCAGCACCAGCGCTTGCAGCAGTTCGGGCGGCAACGTTTCGCCGCGAATGGTCTTTTCGTACCGATCCTCGCCCATGTCGCGTTTGGCATACAGGGCCAGCCGATCGGGTTCTTGCAAACCGGCCTCGATCGCTTCGATTCCGACGATCGGGCGATCATGATCAAAGAAAACGGCGCTGGGCGTGGTCAACCCCCCTTCCGAATTACGAATCGTTTCTGGTCGGCCGCTTGAATCCAAGAAAGCGACAGCAGAATACGTTGTACCTAGATCGATCCCGACAGCCGGATGCGATTCAGATTTCGTCATGATGGGATGGAAAAGACTGGTGGGAAAAGCACTTCATCCATGATCGGCAGCAAACCGGCATTTGCCTCCGGTTACCACCCACTTCCGACAGGCCTGCGAGAGGAATTCGCTGCCCCGCCGGAATATCCGGTGCCCCAAAAAGCGGGTCGTGTGCAGGGCCCAGATTCTACCACAAACCGAACCAGCCCAAGAACGCTCGAAATACCCAGGATGTACCCCGTTTCTTCTCCTTTTTGTGTTTCTATTCGTGCTCCTCACTCCTATTCATACTCGTGCTCGTGCTCGTGCTCAGCGCCAGCGGTGCTCGTAATCGATCGGTGGCTAATGTTGGTTGTTTTGTGCCGGATACCCGCCAGAGCTGTTCGTTCGATTACGAGCACGAGCACGAGCACGATTACGAAAGAAAGAAGAAGAGCGAGTTACGACCACGGTAATCGGCAGACTCCCCATTGTCCGTTGTTTTCGTCCACTGCGACTTCGATCCAATGGAGCGCGTTTCCGAATTGGCCGCGTGTCTGCTCCATCACTCGCTGCGCGATCACGTGCGCGATCTCTTCGGCGGTCGTGTTGACCACCGGCAAGATCACGCAGTCTTCGTTGGGAAAAACCCATCGCCTTTCTCGGAAGGTGGCAGTCGTTTCCTTCTCGTCGCTGGTGACGCGAATTTCCTGATGATCTCGCGGCAGGATGACGTGGTGATCCAGCACCATTGTTTCTTTCAATACCGCATCCCGAAGGGCGATGAAATCGACCACGTAGCGGTTTTCGTCCAGCGGCCCTGATACGCTGGCGCGAACGCCATAGTTGTGCCCGTGAATACGCTCGCAGATGTCGCCGGCAAAGGTGATGAAGTGAGCCGCGGAAAAGACGAACTGCTCTTTCGTCACGTCCACTCGAAAAGTTGCCTCGGTCATGGAGCCCTCATTCAGGGAAAGTGCGTAGCAAACAATACAACCCGGCGGCGATCAGGTCGGCCGTCGTGCCCGGATTCAACGGATGTCCTGCCGATCGCAGAAAATCGTCGAAGTCGGCGACGCTTCCCGGATCGTCCAAGTCCACTTGCTGAGCATGACTTTGTACTTGATCGGCAACCGGTTGTCCGTTTTTTCTGGCGATCAACGAATCGGGTTCTAGCGCCAACAGGCGGAGATGTGCCCGCGCGATTCCAGTCAGCAGATCTCCGGATTCTGTCAAAGATTGGCGAAGGACTGGAACGACGTTTTGGATCAGGTCATCAAAACCGGTGGCGTATTGTCGTGCGATTCGATCGTACGATTGAGCGTAACGCATCGCGCGGAGCAGATCGGGTGGGTGACCCATCGGGCCGGTCACGTCCATTTGTTGTGGCCGACCGAGCCCACCGGCAGACGAACCTGCGATAGCGGCGAAGATGTTTTTGGCGTCCATTTCGTCGGATCGATCCAGCACGTCGCCGATCGCTCCGGACCACTGGCCAGGTCGCAATCCGAATTCGGTATCGGTCTGCTTCTCCACCAATTCGTCGGCCGCGACGATCGGTCCCAGCAGCAACACGATGCCCAGGTTCACGTTGGTTCCGGTGGCTCGGACCGTTTGCTGTACCGCGCCGGCAATACGCTCGCTATATCGCCGGCCACTTTCTCCCAGAGATTCGGCAGCGATGTCCGCGGCGACGATGAAATCGCGATAGGTCAGGTCCTCAAACGGTTTTCCAGGATAGACGTTGCCTGCTTTGGGCGCGGTCGCCTCCAGCACGCAGGCCCACCGAACGGCGTCGGCGGGACAACGAACCAAACCCCGTAGCGTCGCCAGCAGATCAGCCATCGCGCGAAAGAGATTGTTCGGGAACGGAGGCGGAGTTTTGACCACGCACGAACTTGTCGATCGCTTGCAGCGTTTCTTCCGGCGCGTCTTCGATCACATAGTGACCGGCATCGCCAATTTCGACCACCTGGGCCTGCGGCCAACACTGCTGAAATCGCCGCAGACATTCCTCACGAAAACACCAGTCTTTCATGCCCCAGACCAGCAGTGATGGGATGTCGGCCAACTTGGCGAGATCCTTTTCCAGCTGCGACAACGTCGCGTGCGTCGGATGGCGGGGTGTCATCGGGATGTCACGAACGAAGGCGTCGATGGCAACGCGATTGGCCCAGCTGTCGTAGGGAGCAAGCAGCCCGGCGGAAACGTTGGCGTTCATTTTGTGTCGCGACATCGCCATCGTCACCGCGGCCCTGGCAAAAAGATTCAACCCGCGGACGCCGGCAGTTCCCAGAATGGGCAGCCGGCAAGCGGCGATTCGCCAGGGAACGTAGGGAGGTGGAAACGCCCCAGTATTGAGCAACACGATCCGTTCCAGCCGCTCGATGCGGCGAACCATCGCCGACAACCCGATCGCTCCACCCCAATCGTGAGCCACCAGTGTGATGTTGCTCAGGTCCAATGAATCGATCAATGACAACAGGTTGTCTCGATGGTCGGCCAGCGTGTAGGCGAACTGGTCGCGAGAAGGTTTGTCGCTACGGCCACAACCCAGATGGTCGACCGCCAACACGCGGTGCGAATCACAAAACCGCTGCACCACGCCTCGCCAATAGAAGCTCCAGGTCGGGTTTCCGTGAACACACAGAATGACCCGCTCGGCCGACCCTTCGTCCAGGTAACGCAAGGTGTGCGGGCCGCAGGCGAGCTCTTTCGAGCGGTACGGAAACAGGTTCGGTGCGACTGGTTTCATCCATTGAGTGTCACCCAAACCGACCGATTGCGAAACCGGGCCAACCGTCGGCGGTTTTTCCAAAATCGCTACGCACGCAAGCCAGTTCGGAGAGTCGGCGATTTCTCCGAAATCGCAACGCACACGAGCCAGTTCGGAAAGTCGGCGATTTTTCCAAAATCCCTACGCACGCAAGCCAGTTTAAAAAACCAGCCGACAGTCAATCTCACGGCGCCACCCTCTTTGCTCTTTCGGCCCAAAAGGACCGGGCTGCTCGCACGAATGGCACGTGCCGGGCAAGCTGCGGCGCCGGCAACCGCAACAGCCGCGTTTCATATTCGGAGAGCCAACTCTGAAAGAATTCCACACCCTCGGCCGTCATGCGGGGACGCGAATCGAAATCGATGTACCACGGTGCACTCATCGCGGCCCGAAAATGATCCTCGTACAAAGTCACCACCCGGATCGTCACCCAGCCGCTTTCTTTGACCAACAGGGGTGGGATTCTGCCGCCCGCCTTGGCAAATTCGTCCAGCTTGGCGCTATGGTGCACCCTGCCGTTGTGAATCACTTCCAGATAGTCGACGGGGTCGCGCACCGACAGGTTCAATTCGACCTCCAACTTCAAAGCTTCGCCGCTTTTGGCCGTGAAGACATGGCCGGGAATCTTGCCGCCGACCAACGGACGCAGCAGCGGCCCGTTGGTGGCGACGCTGTTGCCCTGCCACGCTCCGTCCCACCATGCCTGTGGATTGGCAACTCGCTTCGGTACCAGCTTTCCGTCTTGCCGGTAGGAATCGATTGGCCCGGCAACGTACAGGCGGTTGTATCCAACAGGAGTTTGCCGACTTTCGCTGCCGCTACCGGCCAGCGGAGGAATTCGAAACCCTGCTTCCAACAAATTCCAGTAAATCCGTTCTGCCCACCGTCCCACGCTTCGGGCATCACCGATCTGCGGACCCGATGGCGACCGCCCGTCGCTTACGCGCAGGATCTTTTTGTCCAGTTGCAGCCAATCACCCAGAACGAAGACTCCGTCGATCTTTTCGCTGGCCAACCAAACCGGCAGCGGCCAGGCAAAGGGGTTTTCGATGGCGATGCGAATCTGGCCATCCGCCCGGTTTGCCTGGGCAATCCTTTGGCTAGGCAGCAAGCTATCGTCGGCCCCGTCACCAAACGAATCGTCTCCGTAAAAGACAAGTCCGCCGAAGTGTTTTGCGTCGCTGGCAATCCAGGCAGGATCATTTTCAGGAGGTTCATCCGGCTTTCGGCCAGCGATCGGCTTCGCTTGGACATGCCCCAATGTTCTGGCCAGGTGCAAATCCTCCGCAGCCATCCGAAGCGGCAAACTATGGGGCGAAGCGACCACGCAGCAATCACCGCTGGTCCAACCTTCCTGCAGCATGTTGACCATCCGGGGAAGTCGAACCGAGTGTTCATCCAGGCTGGTGGTCTCCAGCTGGAACGTGCCGCTGACAATGCGATATTCCGGCCCGCGAATCATTCGAAAGGAATAAAGATTGTCGGGTAAAGTGATGTCCAGCTGGCGATCTAGCACCACCCCCACACCGGCCGGAACGGTTCGTTTCAGAGGCACCCGTTTTCCGCCGGGCGAACCTCGCCACACTTCCAGCCGCGTGATGGCGGGCGAATCGGATTGTTCCTCGGTGGCTTTCAGCGTCAACGTGCCGCCGGCAGCCCAAACAAGTGTGCCGGAACAAAGAAACATCGCGATCGCAACCAACGTTACCGACCGTCGGCCAGTTCTCCGAACTGATTTCGTAGCACGACCGTCTTGGTCGCGACTGACGGCGGGAACCGCTGCGCTACGATGGTCCGGCATCACAAATCGCCTGGGAAGCTCCCGCTTCGAATTTTTGGAAGTTCTGTTGGAACAGATCCGCGAGCCGCCGACAACTGCTGTCGTACGCTTCCCCATCGGCCCAAACATCTCGCGGCCAGAGAATCTCGGCTGGCACACCATCGCACTCCGTTGGCACTTCGAATCCAAAAATCGGTTCCGACCTGGTTGGGCGATCCGCCAGGGATCCGTTGTGGATCGCGTCGATGATGCGACGAGTATGTTTCAGGCTCATCCGTTTTCCCACTCCATGCGGTCCGCCCGTCCAACCGGTGTTGACCAGCCAAACGTGGCTGCCGTGCTCGCGAATCCGATCGGCCAACAGTTCGGCGTACTTGGCCGGATGCCAAACCAGGAACGCGGCGCCGAAACAGGCGCTGAAAGTTGCGGTCGGCTTGGTCACGTTCATTTCCGTACCCGCGACCTTAGCGGTGTAACCGCTGATGAAATGATACATCGCCTGTTCGGCGGTCAGTTTCGACACTGGCGGCAACACACCAAACGCGTCGCAGGTTAGGAAAATGATGTTTTCCGGATGCGATCCCACGCAAGGAATTTTGGCGTTGTCGATGAACTGAATCGGGTAAGCAACTCGAGTGTTTTCGGTGATTGATGCGTCGTCGTAATTGACCTCGTGAGTCGTTTCATCAAAGACGACGTTCTCCAACACGGCGCCGTAACGAACCGCGTCATAGATTTCCGGTTCGCTCTCCTTGCGCAAGTGAATCACTTTTGCGTAGCAACCACCTTCGATGTTGAAGATCCCTTTGTCGGTCCAGCAATGTTCGTCGTCTCCGATCAACCGCCTGGCCGGATCGGTCGACAACGTTGTTTTTCCGGTTCCCGAAAGTCCAAAAAACAGTGATACCTGACCGTCGTCTGATTCGTTGGCGCTGCAATGCATGCTGAGCACATCTTGTTTGGGCATCAGGTAGTTCATCACGGTGAACACGCCCTTTTTCATCTCGCCAGCGTATTGGGTGCCCAGAATGACCAGCTCGCCAAGTTCGATCGACAGGTCGATGCTGGTGGTGCTGGTCATCTGCGCCGTGTAGGGGTTGGCCGGAAAGGAACCGGCATTCAAGATCACCACGTCGGGCTGGTCGAACCGGGCAAGTTGTTCCTCGTTGGGGCGAATCAACATGTTGTGCATGAACAGGGCGTGGTAAGCGCTTTCGGCAATCACTCGGATCTTCAATTGGTGATCGGGATCCCAACCGGCATATCCGTCGAATACAAAAATCCGCCGCCGCGTGTTCAGGTAATCGATGGCCCGTTGGCGATTGATCAGGAACGATCGTTCGGTCAGCCGGATGTTCACGTCGCCCCACCAGATGTCGTCGCTGGTCGCCGGCTGGTCGACAATCCGTTTGTCTTTTGGGCTGCGTCCCGTCTTGTCGCCGCTGCGAGTCGCCAGCGCTCCCGATGCGGCGATCATCGCATGCCCGTCGATGATGGCGAACTCGTACAACCGCGCCGGAGTCGCATTGTGGATGACGTCTCCGACGTGGATTCCATAGGGTGACAAGTCGATTGGATTGACACTCATGATGCGACTGCTCAGTCCGTTGCGCGAAATGTATCGGAAGCTTTGAGTCTAGCGCGAGAAGGCGAAACGTGCGACCCCGCCGGACTGACGAGGCCGCCATCGGCTGTTAGACTTTCCCTTGTCGAAATCTTGCCGGCTGTGCCCTCCGACATCTGCAGGGAAATGAAACAGATCGTGACCATCGTCCGACCCCACTTGGCCGAAGAGGTGTTGGCAAGTCTGCGCCGCGCGCCGCTGGAAGCCCTGAGCGTTTCCGAAGCAAAGGGTTACGGTCGCCAAAAGAGTTATTTGGACGAGTACCAGGAAACCGAGTACGCCGAAGCGTTTGTCCCCAAAGTAGAAATCACGCTGTGGGTCGACGATTCACGGGCCGAAGAGATTCTCGAAAAGATCGTTTCGGTCGCTCGAAGCGGCCGGATCGGAGACGGCAAGATCTTGGTGATGCCGGTGGCCGAGTTTCTGTAGAACGATCAGAGCGCTGTTAGACTTCCGACTTTTTCGATCGCGATCGGCGACGATAGCGATAGCCGCAGTAGACGCTTCCCAATCCCAGCAGGGCAAAGGTCGACGGCTCCGGAATACCGATCACAAGATTGGCGATCCCCGGATTGACTGGAATCGCAACCGGGAACACAGCGTCGGCAACGGCAAAGGGTGACAAACCACCGGACGAAGCTGCATTGAGGGTGAAGGTCGTTCCGTCAGCAACGCCCGCGCCGATGTTGTAGTTGATCGTTCCCAACAGCACCGAGTTGGCTCCCGGTGAATCGCCGGTGACCGCTCCAGTTTGTCCAAGTGCATTCGGTTCCACCGCCGCCAATCGAACCATTTGACCGTTGATACCCGTGTTCCCCGTCAAGTCGTCGGTCAATCCGGGGCCGAACGTGAAGGAGACAGGCGTCAACATCGTGCCGCCCGCGGTGACATCAATGGTGACGTCCGCGATCGCCAAACCAGTGCTGGCATCGTTCAACCGAGACTCCGGAGCAATCTGCGTCAGGTAAACCTGAAACGCGACCGATTCCCCAGCATTGGCCATCGTGTTGAACGTGCTGCCATCGCTGGCCACCACGTTGCCACGGCCAAATTCCAAAATGAACGATTGAGCCTGGGCCGAACTTTGGATCGACAATCCAATCGCCAAAGAAAACAGAGCGACCAGCAACGGAAGACGATTTACACGGGGCATGGGCTGAGGAGAGTTGATCGTGGAAAAGTTGCGCCGAAGCATCCTAGGAGCCTACATATAGTAATAAGTCCCAACAAAAAATCTCGTCAAAACCGAGACGATCTGAAATTTTGCTAGAAGTGTTCTCTCTTGCGTCTTTGTCACCTTCGGGGAAGACCTAGCCTGCCCAATAGAGGGGAAAGGAGCCGCGTAGGCATACTGTTTAACCTATCCGCTCCATTTTCGCTACTACCCTGACCTGGATTATCCAGGTAAGCCGGACCGGAGATCGCAAAACTATGCCGTAAACCGCGCAAACCGGTTCGTGCTTGCGCGCCGCGGGAGACGAAAAAACTCCCGCAGGCGACCGAAGTTCCGGCACCGTAAGGGTTTGCTTGTTACGTCTACGGCAGCATGCAGAATTCGATCCAGTGGCCATCGGGATCTTGGACGAACGTCTGGAATGCCCCGTCCGGGCGAGTTTTTCGTGCCAGGCGGGTTGCCTCCACACCATCCAGGTGGGCTTCCCACTGATCCAGTGAATCGACGACTAGCGCGAAGTGGCCGCCCCGGTGATGGGAATGCACGGGCTGGTCACGGTCGCCGATCAGATGCAGCTCTTGATCGGGCCCCAGCTGAAACCAGGCTCCTGGGAAATCGAACGCCGGCCGCGGCAGCTCGGGCAGCCGCAGGACATCGCGATAAAACGCCACGCTTGCGTCAACATCGGCGACGTGGATGGCGACATGGTTCAGTTGGCGAACTTGCATCTATTCTTTCGACACCTCGGCACACGTTTCCTCACTTTCCCAAAGACGGACTTTGAAGGCCGTTGCGCCAGTTCCGGCCAGTATCTTTGGGCAGATCTCTTCCAGCAGATGGATTGCCATGTTCTCCGCCGTGGGATTGGCGTCAAGCTCGTAGATGCGGTGCGGCTCGGACTGCCGGATCGCTTGCAGGCCGTTTTCGTCCTTGTTCCACAAGATGAAGGCGTGATCCCAGTGGTCGTCCAACCAACCTTTGCAGCGACTTTTGAGCAGTTTGAAATCGAGAATTCGGCCCACGTCGTCTTGCTCTTCACCGGTAACGAAGATCTCGACCACGTAATTGTGGCCATGCAAGTTTTGACATTTTCCCTCGTGCCCCACCAACCGGTGCCCAGCACAAAAGGTAAATCGTCGCATGATGCAAAGTGACACAGCAATCGCCGTCAGGTGAAGTGATATTGGCGGAACCAATCCATGATAGAGCCGAGTCCAGAATCGTGACAGGTGATCGTCGGCGTAGGCATGTGGCAACCTGGCTGATTCGATGGCAAACTGTTCCGCTGACGATTTTTGAATCCATCCACCGCGGCGACGCATCATGACTGAGATTCGGCAAGCCACTCCCCTGAACGTTCCCGACAGCGACGCGCTGAGATTCCTTCCCGAAGGTCCCTATCCGGTCGCCGACGGTGTTTTTTCGTGGGTGGGGATCCAACATGGAATCGACGCGACCGCCGGCAGTCTGAATCGATACGACTTGTCCAGCGGCCAGAACGAATCCTTTCTGTTGCCTGGCCGCCCCGGTTTTGCTTTTCCGTGCCAGTCCGCCGATTGTTATGTCGTCGGTTGCGAACGATCGCTGGGCATTTTCAATGTTTCCGAAGGCCGGTACGTGTCGTTCTGTGAGGGAATCGATGAAGACGTCACCAACACGATCATCAACGACGGCATGGTTTTTGGCGACAACCTGATCTTCGGAACGAAGGATTTAGAGTTCGCCACCAAGAAGGCGGGACTCTATTTGTACCGCGGTGATGACAAGCAACTGATCCGGCTGCGTGACGATCAAATCTGCAGCAACGGAAAAGCGATCGTGTCGTCAACGTCAGGCTTGCGTCTGATCGATATCGATTCGCCCACCCGGCAGGTCGTTTCCTATCCAATCGACATCGCCGCTGGATCGTTGGGTGACGCGGAAGTGGTGCTCGATTTGGCAGGTGACCCGGCCGTTCCTGACGGAGCGATCCTGACACCTGACGGTTCGGGGATCATCGTTTCGATGTTCCGGCCAGAAGTGGCCGACTGCGGCGAGACTCGTTTGTACGATCGAAGCAGCGGTGAGCTTCGAATCACCTGGCAAACTCCCGGCTCTCCTCAAAACACTTGCCCGGCCCTGGTTCGACATGGCGGCAAGTTGAAACTGATCATCACCACCGCGGTGGAGCACCTGAGTGCGGCGGATCAGCAAAAATGCCCCAACGCGGGCAAGATCTTCGTGGCAGAAACCGACTTCGCCGATGACGGCGGCCAGTTGGCGCCGGTCTTCCCGATGTGAATTGATTGTGCGGATGCGGTTGCACATTCGTTCGACGGGTGGAACGTCTGGGGCGGTATCGCTTGCTAAGCACCGAAGGTGCGATCGTTTGCTTTAGCCCAGGGCGAGGTGTTGCGAGTCTGACGAGCAACACCGCTGCCCTGGGTACACCGGCGCGGGGCCACTCGATTCCCGATCCTGGCGGGCATGGCGGCAAAGCCGCCATGCCCGCCAGGATCGGGAAAACGGGAGACGGCCAAAAACCCCAGGGTTTCGTCAACGTTCGTAAAACTCACGTTGCCTCACCCTGGGCTAAGCAAAGTGCTGGGCCTTTGGCCCAAAGGCGATTAGATGGGTGGCACCAAATGAGAAGGCGATTAGATGGGTGGCACCAAATGAGGGTCGTGACCGGCGGCGGGGACCGCCGAGCTACGATGGGCTGCGCGGCAGGGCAGGTCTTGATCAATAGTGCGGTGGTTTTTCATCCCGCGGATCGGGCGCTGGAGTTGGCTTTTCCTTTAGCTGCTTGATTTGGTTTTCCAGCTCCGCCATCGTTCGCACCATCCGATCGGCGGCCATTGCCTGCTGGATCACCACCTCATTCAACTGGTCGTACAGCCGCTGCAGGTGGGCCAGCTGCATTTCCAGTTCGGTGATTCTCGATGGCAGGTCATCTTTCGACGACATCGGTCTCATCAGCTCTTGATGTCCGCGAACGACCGAAGCTGGTAAGCAATGCCGACGTAATCCAACACGCGACACAAGCCTCGCAGCGCGACACCGAACCCGTCTGGTCCGCTGAAACCGCCGAACTGGCCGCCACCTTTGACGTGCGGCTCCAGATCCAAAAAGACACCGTCGGCGCCTCGTGCCGTCGCCCGGCCGTGCAACATCGGCAGGTAATCTTTCAAATCGCGCAAAATCGCTTCGTGTCCGCTGTCACCGACGTCGGCGGGCACAAAATTGCTCAAGCTCGCCTCGTCGACATGCTCGATGCGCCCCGTCGGCGACGGATCGTGGTAATCCTTGATGTGAAGCCAACCGAGACTCGGTTTCATCGCCAAGTATTGGGCGTAAGTCTCATCCGCGGTGAAGCCTTGAGTGACGATGTTGGCGGCATCAAAGATCGTCAGCATCGCGGGATGGTTGACCTTTTCGGCGATCGTTTTCAGCAGGTCGCCCGTCTGTCCAACCAGGTTCGCTTCGACCTCCAAGCCAAACGTCAGCCCTCGACGGTCACAGGCTTCGGCGATCTGCCCCAGTTGGTCGCAAACTTGATCGACGTGATCCTCAGCCTTCGTTCCCTTGGGATGATAGAAAGCGAAACCGCGAATCAGTTTGGCACCGAACGCTTCGGCTCGATCGCAGGCGGTCGCGACGTCTTCTTTCAAATATTGATCAAAGGGGACGAATTTGTTGGCGGTGCCGTCGTCCACATCCAGCAACTTCACCTTGCCGATCGGTGAACCGATGCTGCTGACTTTCAGGCCGTAGTCGCCCTGCATTTTGACCAGGTGTTGAATTTCCGCATCCGACAGCAGCATCACATTCTTGATCCCGTCGCCGGCGTCGACGAAACGAATCGAATAATACTTCAGCCCCACCGCCGCGAAGGCGGCGTACTGCTGGACCGCGGTTTTCTCGTTGGCCGCCTCGTCGGCGAACCCGCTTAGCAAAATGGGAGTCGTCATGATCGGTGGAAAGTCGGGTACTGGGGTGGTCGGTGGACAGGGTGCCGCGATCAGCCGCCTGGGGTCGGATCAGGATAGCGAACGACGATGTTGCTATGGAGGCCTCCGCGTGGGGTCCAGCGGCTCTCGATGGTGGCTGTCCGCGGCTTTACGATCGCCAAGAAGTCGTCCATGATTCGGTTGGTCACCGCTTCGTAGAAAATCCCCTCGTTGCGAAACCGCTGCAAGTACATTTTCAAGCTCTTCAGCTCCACGCACAGCCGGTCGGGAACGTAGGTAAAAACGATGGTCCCGTAGTCTGGTTGTCCCGTTTTGGGGCAAACCGAGGTGAATTCGGGGCAATGGTGTTCGATGGTATAGTTGCGATTCGGACTGGGGTTTTCGAAAACCTCCAACGTATCGCGAAAGTCACTTGGCTGATTCAAAGTTGATTTCTCCGCATCCTGATTCGCAATTCTCGCACGCGTCGCAATCATCGACTAGGGGGACGCTGCGCATCGCCGAAACGTTCACCAGCCGTCAGGGCGAGGGAAAGTTGACCGGCACGGAAAGCTTTTTTGTTCGCACCAGCGGCTGTAATCTCCGCTGCTGGTTTTGCGACACGCCCTACGCCTCTTGGCATCCCAGCGGCCAGGTTCAATCGGTCGATTCGATTGTCCAAGCGGTCATCGATTCTGGGCTCGGACATGTAGTGCTGACCGGGGGTGAGCCGCTGTTGTTCAAGGAAACGCCCGCGCTCTGTCGTCTGCTCCACGAATCGGGATTGCACATCACGATCGAAACGGCTGGCACGGTGGACCAGGTTGCCGCTTGCGACCTGATGTCGATCAGTCCCAAGTTTCAATCCAGTGCCCCCGACGCAAGTAAGCACCCGCAATGGCACGCCTTGCACCAGCAACGTCGTTTACCGCTGGACACGATGCGTCAACTGATCGATCGCTCCGAAGATTTTCAATTGAAGTTTGTCGTCGATTCGCCCGCCGACTATGACGAACTTCTGCAGGTGGTCGACTGCCTTGACGCCCCACCGACAGAGGTTTGGGTGATGCCACAGGGAAGCACGATCGAGGCGCTCGATGGTGCGGCACAGTGGTTGAAGCCGTGGTGTGAATCGAATGGCTTTCGATACTGCGACAGAATGCAGATCCGTTGGTTTGGAAATCGTCGTGGGACTTGAACTGTTGGTTTGTTCTCCGCTCCTGGCAGGTGCGTTTTCCGTAGCGACTTCGGAGAAGTCGCCGACAGTTGGAGAAGTCGCCCACGGTCACTTCCGCGTTCGATCCGAAAACAGCACGATCAATCCCCAGACGCCGCCCATCAGCGAGAGGGGATAGAAGGCGACGCCTACCCAAAAGGCGCGAGTTCCATAGGCGTAAATGGCAAGCGGAAAAGTTGCCAGGATGCAGACGATCCGGCCATACCAAAGTCGTTGCCGCAAGATCATCTGCACTCCGCCCAGCGCTAGGACGCCAAGGTACAACCCGCCCAATGACGCCGAAAGGATCAACGTCAGTTTTGTGTTTCGGACGTCTTCCTCCACCAACCGCTCTGGATCGGTGATTCCCATCGCGTAAAAGAACTGAACTGCACACAGCAGCAATCCGATGCAGGCGTGAATCACGATCAGCGTGCCCGGCGCGACCGAACCGACGTCGTCCGGATAGGAGATTCTCTTGTTCCAGGGCGTGGACGACTGTGTGACCGGTTTGCGAGACGACGTGGAGGTGCCGGATTGCTGGAGCGGGTCCCCGCCCATGCCGACCGACCAATCGTCGGTTGTGTCGGTAAGGACCGGTTGCTGGGTCACCAAGTGCTGCAAGCACTTGGGGCAGCGAAACGCTTTGGCACGTGTGGAATCGGGAATCACCAACCGGTTTTTGCAACCGGGACAAGTCACCATTTCGTCGGCCGCGGCGACTCCCTTTTCCATGACTTTCATCACGGTTTGGCAGCCGGGGCAGCGAACCAGCTTGCCGACCTGATCGACCGACAGCGTCATGGGGTCGTTGCAGGCGGCGCATGCGATTTGCATGGTCTTCTCGGTGGTGGTGGACCGATCGCCTCACACCGACGACATCATCGATTGGACCGCCGCCGATATCCGGGCAACCTCCTGGTCGCCCAAATCGCTCAGCATCGGCGGTAGCGGTCCCGTTTCGGCGATACCGGCTGCGGCCACGGCGTGATGCAACACTCGGATGGGATTGATTTCGTTGCGCAGGTCCTCCAGCGGCCGAAACCAGCTGCGGATCGATTCAGCCGTTTGAAAATCACCGGCGCCAATCGCATGCATCATCTGCATGCTTCGTTCGGGAGCCACGCAGACGCAGCCGCTGGTGAAACCGGTCACGCCAAAGTCGCGAAGATGGATGATCGCCGGTTGTTCGCCGATTCCACTGACGACTCGGTCGGCCGGAAAGACCTGCAATACTTCGCGAAGATAATCATCGTCGGCTGTGTTTTCACGAACGACGGCGTATTTGATCCACGAAATCACCCCGTCCTGCTCCAGCGAGCGGATCGTTGCGGGGTCCAACCAGCGATCGAATTTCAAATACAGCACCAACGGCTTGCCCCATTGTTCGGCCAGCATCCGCACGCCCCGCGCGATCCCTTGGCTGTCGACGACGTCTCGCGAAGGCAACAACATCGCGGTGGGACACGGAAAATCTTTCAGCACGTCGACCTGGTCGGTCGCCAATCCGAAAGCTGGTCCGATCGACGGCACCACCACGGTGTCGGGACTGGAGGCTTCGGCCAACATCGCTAGCAGCCGGCCGTATTCGGAAAGACGCACGTGATAGAAGACTGCGTTGCCGCCATACAACAACGATCGCACGCCGCCCGCTTCCAAAAACCGAATGATCTTTTCATTTTCTTGCCGCGAAACTTCTCCGCCGCCATCGCGCGCCAGCGGCGGTACGGCGAAAACAGAAGTGCGAAGGTGAGCTGGATCGAAGGGAGCAGGATTCATGTTGCTGCCAGGTGGTTTGGTGATCGGTGAGTGTGGGCCACGAAAGTGCCAACACTCGCGAAATCACTCTCCCTCCGGGAGGGTCGGACGCGGTAGCGGCCGGGGAGGGTATGGCGGGCGAACCCTCTCCGGGCCTGAGAGCCCGACTCTCCCAGAGGGAGAGTGTTTTCAAACAATTCCTAAAAGATATCGGGTTCGGCCCCTGGGGTGGAGCCGACCAGGAAGTCAAAGTCGCATCCCTTGTCGGCTTGAGTGACATGTTTGGCGTAAAGCTGCAAATAACCTCGCTGGGGCTCTGGCGCCGGCGCCGGCAGTTCCGCCTGCCGCGACGCGATGTCATCCTCGGTGACGTGCCAATGGATTTTGCGCTGCGAAACATCGATCTCAATCTCATCACCATCACGTACCAGCGCCAGCGGGCCCCCAGCGGCGCTTTCGGGCGCGATATGAAGGACGCAAGTGCCGTAGCTGGTGCCGCTCATTCGCGCGTCGCTGATGCGAACCATGTCACGGACACCTGCTTGGAGTAATTTTTTGGGAATCGGCAACATGCCCCATTCGGGAAATCCGGGCGCGCCCAGCGGACCGGCGTTGCGCAAGATCAACACGCTGTTTTCGTCCACCTGCAAATCGGGGTCATGGATCCGCTGTTTCATTTCGGCGTAGTTGTCAAAAACGATCGCCGGTCCGCGGTGCTTGAGCAGTTTTGGGTCGGCGGCGATCGCCTTGATCACGCAGCCGCTGGGAGCCAGGTTGCCCTTGAGCAGACAGGTGCCGCCCGCTGCGGAGACCGGATTGTCGCGGCGGCGAATGACGTTGTCGTCGATCACCTCGGTACCGTCGATCTGTTGGCCAAGCGTGGTTCCGCTCACCGTTTTGCAATCAGTGTTCAACAGATCGGTCATTCGGCTCAGCAGCGCTCGCAGCCCGCCGGCGTTGTCGAAATCTTCCATCAGGAACCGACCGCCGGGGCGTATGTCAGCAAGAACAGGCGTCGTCCGAGACAGTTCGTCGAACCGATCGAGCGACAGTTCGATCCCCAATCGCCCGGCAATCGCGATCAAATGGACGATCGCGTTGGTGCTGCCGCCGATCGCCAGCGAGGTCACCAGTCCATTGTCAATGGAATCGGAGCAGAGAAAATCGGAGGGTTTCCAAGATTGCCAAGCCATCTCCACCGCTTGCCGACCCGTTTGGGTTGCCAGCCTGCAGTGGTCGGCGACCACGGCGGGAACGCTTGCCGCGCCGGGCAGCGTGAATCCCAACGCTTCGGCCACACAGGCCATCGTGCTGGCGGTGCCCATCGTCATGCAGGTCCCCGCCGATCGGCCGATGCAGTTTTCGATTCCTTTCCAATCGCGATCGCAAAGGTTGCCGGCAACCCGCAGGTCCCAATACTTCCAAACGTCGCTGCCGCTGCCCAGGGTGACATCCTTCCAGCGTGCTTTCAGCATCGGACCGGCAGGCAGAAAAATCGACGGAATGTCAGCACTGATCGCCCCCATCAGCAGTGCCGGCACCGTCTTGTCGCATCCTCCCATCAGCACCGCCGCGTCGATGGGATGGCATCGCAACACCTCCTCGGTTTCCATCGCCAACAGATTTCGGTACAGCATCGTCGTGGGCTTCATCAACATCTCGCCCAGCGACATCACCGGAACTTCGACCGGAAAACCTCCCGCCTGCAAGATGCCGCGGCGGACTTCCTGAACTCGAGCCGGAAAATGAGAATGACACGTGTTCAGCTCGCTCCACGTGTTGACAATCGCGACGACTGGCCGGTTTTCAAAATCGGCATCGTCAAACCCCATCGCCTTCAGCCGCGAACGATGTCCGAAGGAACGCATGTCGTCCGGACCAAACCAGCGCTGGGATCGTAACGAAGCTGGATCGCGTTTGGACGATAAATTCATGATGAAAGATCTCGTGGATGTATTGGCTGAGCGGAGCCGGACAATGGCTAGCGCAATCATAGTATCATGGGCCGATTGATTCCTGGGGCGCCATCGAACCAAGGGACCGATCGCGACGATACCGCTGGGAGGCAGAACGACGAAAATGCGATTTTCGAATCGACCGTTCAAAAAATGGTGCACGTAGCGCTGGTGCGATTCGCTTTCGTACCAATCGATGCGAACACAGACTCCCTTTCTGCCCCTGTTTCCCTCAGTTGACCGAAGGTTCCAAATTCCACCCGTTGTTCGATCGGGCATACACCTGGCCTCGCTTGGACGTAGCGCGGATCTGGTCACCCACGCGGCGGAGGTCGACAGCTTGACCGTTGTTGGGGATCTGAAGCTGCTCCCAGAATCGGTCATCCGCCGTCTTGACCACGTAACGATAGACATTCCCGTTTTCGGCCAACGCGAGCAAACGATCGGGGTCGGAGACCAACATCGAAACTTTTTTGCCGTCCAAGCCGAACTTGAAACTGGAACTGGTCAAATTGATCCACACCGGCGATCCATTTTCGGGTTGCAGCATCATCAGCGATCCGTCATCCAACAGGGCAAACAGGTTGTTGTTGGTGCCGGCCAGGTTCACGACTCGCCAGGAGGCAGGCGATAGCCGCGAACCATTTTCGTAAACGGCCTTGTCGGCCTTCAGTTCAAACCGGCCAGAGGAGGTGTCGACGATGATGGGAGTTTTTTCGTCGACGACTTTGATCACGTGCGCTTCCACGCACCAGCGTTTTCTGCCGAACCGCCGTAGGTTGTCGTACGAAACCCAACAATAGCCGTCGTTTTTCCACGATTTTCCCCAGGAGTTCATGATCAACAACGCGTTTTTTTGATCGTCGTAGCCGACGGCACAAATCGTGTGGCCGTGTTCCTTTTTGTGCGACCAGTGATAGATCGAATCGTCGTTTTTGTCTTTGAACTTTTCATCCATGTAGACCGACATCACCACGGGGTAATGATTGACGATGGCGTCCTTGATGTCGTGCAGGTTTCTGGCTCGTTGATGTTTGATCGCCACAAAATTCTTGGCTTCGGCGATTGCTTGGGGCGAAGGGCTTTTTCGCCAGCCGTCGCTGCTGCTGTCGTACGGCATTGTCGCTTGCGAGGCACAACCCATCCGCCGAACCAGGTCGATCGCATTCGGCTTTCGAGAGTGATACAGGTAACAACCTTCGTTGTTTCCAATCACGATCTGGTTGTAGATGAACGCCGGGCTGAAATAGTCGCAGTGTTCACTGGGAGCTTTTCGGCGAGACCTTGCGAGTTGGGAAGAGTAGGTCGCATAAGCGACCGCCCAACCGACGCAATCGTTGAATTTCTGTTGGCCCGGTGGCGGCAAGTATTGTTTCAAGTCATAGCGATCGGGCAGCAAACGAACGAACGAGGAAGCGGTTCGTGCCGACCGGGGGATGGACTGTAAAACGGGAGACCGTTCAACCGACCTTGACGGGACGTCCCGCGCTGGGGTGGGTGGGGCTGGTGGCCGCGGTGGCACCTCCGCACCGTCGTACTGGGGGATCGCTTCGTAGGCGTCTTCGGGTGTGAACCACGAACCTTGCGATAGTGCCAGCGGCGACCAACCGATCACCAGAAACGCCAGCGTCATCCACCGAACCGTACGGCCGATCATCGTCATCTTCATCGCAAACCAGTCATTACCAGCGGGCTACGGATTTCGCCTGCCGGCGACACTGGCAAATGGGCTGACACAGGTTTTGCACCACGCACCAGACCAAGTGGCTGACAAGCAACAGGTGCCCCCGGCTGCATGATAGCCGATCCGAACGGCGATGCATCCAAAGAGTGGTGTGGTTCGACCGATCCTGTTCGCATGTTTACTGCTTCAGTATCTGGAAGGTCTTGCACGTCCGTTCGCCGGGTCTACCAGGGGTCTTGCACGTTCGTTCGACCGGCAATTCGTTGCATTGTGGTCCGCCGATAGTTAGTGTTGAGTCGACTTTTTATGCGACCGTTTTTTTGGGAATGGCAACCGTGAACTTCAATCAACAGCAGCTACGTGCAATTTATCTTGCCGGAACCGTGTCGATTCCGGCAAAGTTTCCGGAGCTCGCCGAGATCCGATTCGAGTCGATCAGCAAGAAGCAGATCGTGGTGCACGCAACGCAAACTTCCTCGCCCAAATTGGTGATCACCCGGTCGTTTTTCTTGGACGACGTGTCATCGTTGTTCCTGCCCAACGATCCCGATTGCGTCGATCTGACCGATGGCGAGTGGTACGAGAAGGCGAGCTTGAAATCGCATGCTTCGGACCAGGACGCCGATGAATCAGAAATGGGAATCATCTACGTTCGCGAACATGCGCAGTCGTTGTTGCGAGTCGAAGCTGGAATGACGGCCGCCGAAAGCGCCGAGTATTATCCGCCGCTGCCCGACGACCGGTCGGTCAATCACTACGAAGGGGACAGCGGTTTCATGACCGGATGCGGGTATCTTTAGCGTATCGAGGGCTGATTGATGATCATCCGTCCGCCATCGATCGACCTGGTGATGATCACTCGTGATGATCGGCCGCTACGCAAGCGGGTGGCCGAATCGATTCGCCGCCAGCACGGTGTGCAGATTCGTTTCCATCGCGTCTTGGGAACGCCCAGGCCGACCGACCCGAATCGTTGGGCGACCATCGCCCGGGCGCGCAACTCGGCTGCCGGGTGTGGTGATTCGCCTTGGGTGATGTTTTTGGACGATGACGTGGTGCTAGCGCCCGACTGCGTAGCCCGCCTGCATCAGGCGCTGTCGGCGCGAGCCGATCATGCTGCGCTGGCCGCGGATTATCTTGGCGAAGCGCGATCGCGATCGATCAAGACGCCGCATGTTTCCATGGGGGCCACGCTGTTTCGCCGATCGGTGCTGCAGCGATATCGATTTCGCTGGGAAGGCAGCAAGTGCGAGTGTTTGTGTTGCTGCGAGGACTTGCGGCGACATGGATTTCGCATCGGCTATCTGCCGACGGCTCGCGCGGAGCATTTGAAGAAAGAATCTGCGCCGTCGCCAGACGCCCAGCACCACCGGCTGGAACCAGCCGATCCACCGCCGGCCGAAGATGCCAAAGTGTTGGTCGCTTTCAATCGCCGCGACGTCCACCGCTTTCGTGACGCTTTTTTGCGGACGCTGCGAGCCTCCGGGAATCATCAGGAAGTGATCGTCGTCGGTTATGGGCTTTATCCCAGCGAACGAAGATTGCTGAGCGGTTCCTCTGGCGTGCACGTCATGAATCGACCGGTCAACGGCCAGATGCCTCCTGTCCGAAGATTGCATGATTTTGGCGAGATTGTCTCGCAGCTTCCGCCGCAAACACCGGTTGCCTATTGGGATGCCGGTGACGTTGTTTTCCAAGATCGCCTGGAGCCGCTGTGGCGGCTGACGCGTCAATATCCCGACAAATTGCTTGCGGTCCGAGAACCGAAAGGTTTTCCGCACAACCAGGCGATTTTCGGCTGGACGTTGAGCATCCGTCATCCGGCAAAACGGCGCCGAGCGTTCGAGTTATTCCGGTCTCGGCCTTTTCTCAACAGCGGATTTGCTGCCGGAACGGCCGCCGCGATGGGACGTTACTTCCGGGAAGCGAATCGTCTGCGTCATTCCGCCGACCTGCGAGGCACGTCCGATTGGGGCGATCAGTCGGCGCTCAACCTGTACTGCCACAGCGACCAAGACCGTTGGCAGGAAATTCCCGAGGGTTGGAACTACTGCGTGCACGACCGAGGTTTTCGCGAAGTGCAGTGCTTGCCGTCGGGAAGGTTTGTCAGCAGCCGCAATACGCCGATTCACGTTGTCCATGGCAACGCCCGTTCGCTGGCCAAGCTGGCGATCATCCGTTCGGTTTCGTAGCTCAGCCTGACTTACCGGTCTTGCCGATCGATCACTTTTCGCATCCAGGCCATGGCGGCTTTGGCGATGCGCTGTTGCAGGATATCTGGGTGGCCGCCGAGCAGTGTTTTGGTGGAATACTTTTTTCCGTTGGGAGCGATCACGACCAATCGCACTTCGGCCGCGGGAAGTGGTTGATCGACATCCGATTCCAACGAAGGATAGGAATCGACCGTCAAAAGCCAGTCGGCATCGAACTGTTTGCAAAAAAGTTCCGATGCTTGCTGGACGTCGCTGGCTCCCGACATCCGCCTGAGATCGTCGGTCGAGGCGAGCGACAGTCCGCCGCGAAACGCCGGGGTATTTCCCAGCGCCGCGAACCAGTCGCCCAGTGGCGCCGCGTTGCCCAGTTCGATCAGCATCATCGACTGATTTCGCCGCCGCAACATCGCGTCGATCGCGTGTTGCTGTTCAAAGTGTTCGCCGTCGCCGAAGTGCAACTCGCCGACTCGCTGCATGATTTCGGCGCGAGTCTGGGCGATCGAGGTTTCGCAAGCTTCATCGGAATCCTCGATCGCCGTGATGCGAAGCGAGATGGTTGCGGCGCTGACCGTGATTCCCACACGCGGGCGGCGATCACGGGCGATCATGTCACCCAATCGCTGTTCCATGTCGCTTTCGCCCACTCCGAAAAACTTCATCACCAGGTGCCGAACCCGCGCCTGACCGCCCGACAATTCCAAAACTCGATTGGCAACGGTGTCGTCGAACATTCGTTTCATTTCAGCCGGGACACCGGGCAGAGCGAAAATCCGGCAAGGCGGCCGGTCGCCGCGGTGGATTGCCAAATCGATCCCCGGCGCCGTTCCCTGCGGATTGAAGATCTCCTCGCTGCCAACAGGAAACATGGCCTGCACGCGATTTCGTTCCGGCATTTCTCGGTTGCGCCGCGCGAAGATCGCTTCGATATGCTCCATCGCCGACGGCCGCGGCTGGAGCGGTTTTCCGGTCAGTTCGGCCAGTGCTTCGCGAGTCAAATCGTCGCGAGTCGGTCCCAGTCCGCCGGTCGCGACCACCAGATCGACGCGACGGCTGGCAGCGCGAAACACTTCCACGTTGTCGGAAAGCGTGTCGGCGACCGTGGAATGATGATTGACGACGACGCCAAGCTGGCCGAGCCGTTGGCTGATCCACTGCGCGTTGGTATCCAACCTCGCGCCGCTGGTCATTTCGTCACCGATCGAGACGACTTCGGCGGTCAGATTCACGCTGTTTGGGTTGCTCATTTTTTGCTGGATCCAGAAACGCCTTGGGACGCTGGATTGTAAGCGTGAGCGCGCGTTTTGGCACTTGCCCCAAAATCAGAACTCGATTGACGTACTTTTCGTCGCGTTCAAAAAGCATCCGCTGCTCAATCCATTGAGGTCGTTGCCGGTCGGCCGGCTGGATCTCGAAATACCACCAAACGTGCGAGCCTTTGTCGTCTCGTCCGATCCAATGATAAGTCGCGTCTTCTTTGTTCTTCGCACGGTCGGTCACTCGAAACTTGCTTTCCAGATACTTCGGTACCCACTGAGCGTAGCGATCGTCGCCGCGCAGTTTCTTTTTCAGCCACTGTTCATCCAGCGGATCGATCCGCAGCGCGACCTCCAGCCGCCGCGTTTCGCCGTTCCATTCGATTTCGGAAAGCGTTTCGTGAACGGGATGCAGCAGAAGCGTGGTCAGCAGGAAACAAAACATCGTTGGTAGCCGCGATGATGAAGTGACAAAACGCCCGGAATCACTCGGGATCTTTTTCGGGACTCTTTTCCGACTCTTTTTCGGGATCTTTCTCAGGTTCTTTTTTGGGAGGAACTTGCCTCTTTTTATTCTTCTCGGCCTCGGCTGCTTTTTGCATCGGGTTCTTTCCCTTGGAGCTTTTGAACAGCTTGAACCGGCTGGGGACCAGCCGGGGCGGCCAGTGGTTGTTGGACTGTTCGGTGTCAGCCGTCTGTCGGCGGGGATCGAGTTCGAATCGAGTGATTTCCTTGTCCGTCACGATCAACTTGTCCACGCGGGTGCTGTCGCGTCTCCAGATTTCGGCCGGAAACGTCATCATTTTGCTGGTGTCATCGGCGTAGTGGACTCGCACAATGATCGGCATCACCAATCCGCCAACATTGCGAAAGCTGACGACATAAAAGTTGGTGGTGCGCCGCAGCATCGCGCGCTGGTCGGGCTGGAGTCCGTCGAGATATTTTTGAAATGACTTGCGAGCCGATTCTTCGACCTTCAGCTCGTCGTACTCCGGACTGTTATAAAAATCCTTCAAACCGGGTTGCCAATCGATTCGCTTGGGAAGTTCCTTGTTTCGCTGCTGCGAAAGCGAATCCTCCTGCCCGTCGCGCTGCTTTCGCTTTCGTTCCGCCGTTTCGTCGGGATCGCCGCTATCGATCTGAAACAGCTTGACACCATCGATGGCGATGTCGACGTGATCGGTGCTGTAAAACCAACCTCGCCAAAACCAATCCAAGTCCGTTCCCGACGCATCCTCCATCGTGCGAAAGAAATCGGACGGCGTGGGGCGTTTGAATTTCCAGCGGCGAGCGTACTCGCGGAATGCGAAATCAAACAATTCACGGCCCAGGATCGTTTCGCGAAGAATATTCAGCGCCGTGGCGGGCTTGGCATAAGCATTTGCGCCAAATTGCAAAATTTCTTCGCTGCCGGTCATGATCGGACGCTGATTGCCGCCTCGCATGTAGGGCACGATCTTATCCGGTTCGCCCCGTTTCGATGGATACTTGTCTTCCCATTCCTGTTCGGCCAAATACTGCAAGAACGTATTCAAGCCTTCGTCCATCCAAGTCCATTGGCGTTCGTCGCTATTGACGATCATCGGAAAGAAATTGTGGCCGACTTCGTGGATGATCACCGAGATCAGGCCGTACTTGGTCGCCTTGGAATAGGTGCCGTCTTCTTCTGGCCGCGGTCCGTTGAAGCAGATCATCGGATATTCCATCCCGTACACCGGACCGTTGACACTGATCGCAACCGGGTAGGGATACCGGAATGAATAGCGTCCATAAACGGCCAACGTGTGCGCGATCGCTTCGGTGGAATACTGGCCCCACAGCGGTTCGGCTTCGCCGGGCCAATAGGACATCGCCAGGACCTTTTCTCCGTCGACGTCCACTCCCATCGCGTCCCAGATGAATTTTCTGCTTGCCGCGAAAGCGAAATCGCGGACGTTGTCGGCATGAAAGACCCACGTTTTTGTCTGGTCGCTTCGTTGCGACTCGTTTTCCTCGGCCTCATCGGGCGTGATGATCAACACCGGCTTGTCGGCATCGACTGCTTCCTCCAGCCGATCGATCCAAGCTTCCTTCAGCACTTCGTCGGGATTCTGAAGCTGCCCGGTGGCCCCGACCACCATGTGCTGGGGAACGGTAATCCGCACCGTGTAGTCGCCAAGTTCCAGCGTGAACTCGCCTCGACCCAAGAATTGTTTGTGTTGCCAGCCGGTGTAGTCGGTGTAGGCGACGACTCGCGGAAACCACTGAGCGATTTCGTAGATGTAGTTGTCGTCCGATTCGAAATGCTCGTATCCGCCGCGGCCACCCAGCAGTTTTGCGTCGACGATGTTGTACCAGTAGCGAACTTTCACCGTGGTCGATTGCTGCGGCGGCAGCGGCTGGGCCAGGTCCAACCGCATCATGGTTTTGATCGTCGTGTGTTCCACCGGATTGTCATCGGCGTCGGTGACCGATTCGATCTTGTAGCCGCCGTCAAATGTTTCTCTTGCCAAAATCGAATTCATCGACTGAAACGAAACTCGCGGCAAAAGGTTGGGCGCGCGCGCGGTTTTTGCCGAATCGGAATCGGGTCGGAATCGGTTTTGATCCAGCTGCAACCAAAGGTAGCGCAAGGTGTGCGGCGAACGATTGTGGTAGGTGATTTGGGCCGTGCCGGTGATCCGCTGGTTCTGATCGTCCAGCGTCACGTCGATTTCGTAATCGGCTCGTTGCTGCCAGTAGTCGGGGCCGGGGGCGCCGGAGGCAGTGCGAAAGGAATTGGGCGTCGGAAGCCACGAATCGATCTGATAAAAACGATCGACCGAATCGGCATGCTTGGGGTTGGGCAGCGGCTGGGCCAGCGCCGGTCTGCACAGCAAGAGAACGACGCAGAGAATGAGAAGTTGACGAATCACGTGGCGATACTTTTCACAAGAAAGTCAAGAAAGAGGGTGCCCGCACAGTTTAACTCGGCAGCGTCTCCAGGTAGCGGGCATGCCTCGCGAAGCTCATTCGGGTTTCGGTCGTGCCGGTTGTGCCGAAAGTCTTGGCGACTTCCGCTGCCCCCAAAAAGAAGGCATCCTGTAGGGGAAACGCCCCAACGAACCGCTTTCCTACTGAACACTCACGACGAAGTTGCCCCTTTCCAACGCCACGATCGGATATTGCACGAACGTTCATGCGGGCGTCGATCTGCCCGCGATTCGCGATAATTTGCTGCAGTTCGCCGTTCCGGCGCGAACGATCTGCAGTGGTGAAACCCCCATTGGCGTTGGGCTCTGGCTGCCCGCAGCGGCGGCGGCGGAATTGGCAACCGGTTCGGAGGCAGCCGATTTCGCGGCATTTTTGCGAGATCATCGGCTGGGGGCGTACACGATCAATGGATTTCCACATGACAATTTTCACCAGCCAGTGGTCAAGCGGCGAGTGTACCAGCCAGCCTGGTGGCAACAGGAGCGACTGCGGTACACCAAGCAACTTGCCGACGTGCTGGCCGTGCTTCTGCCCGAAGGTGCCAACGTTGGTTCCATCAGTACGCTGCCGATCGGCTGGCCCAGTGACGCCGAAATGCCCGGGCACTTGGACCAGGCGGGTGAAAACCTGAGACAACTGGCCGAACATCTGCAGTCGTTGGAATCGCGAACCGGCCGGCGAATTGTGGTGGCGATCGAACCCGAACCGGGGTGCATCCTGGATACCACCGAGGATGTGATCGATTGGTTCGAGAAATACCTTCCCGATTCAGTCCATCGCCGCTATCTGACGGTCTGTCACGACATCTGCCACTCCGCGGTGATGATGGAACCGCAAGCGGAAGTGCTACATCGGCTTGCCAACGCCGGCATTTCCATCGGCAAAGTGCAGGTCAGCAGCGCCGTGGTTGCCGACTGGCAAAAGATGGAATCACCGGTGCGCCGCGAAGCCATCGATCAACTGGCCGAGTTTGCGGAAGATCGATACCTGCATCAGACAGGTCGAAAGAGCCGGTCGGGTCAATTTACCCTTGCCGAGGATCTGCCGGAACTGATTCAGACGATCGGTCAAGATGGCGATCCAGGCGGCGAAGATGAAAAATGGGTGGTGCATTTCCACGTGCCGATCTTTTTGGAACGATTCGGTCATTTGACCACCAGCCAGGCGGACGTGTTGGACTGCCTGCGAACCCTTGCTGCCGCTAGCGACTCTAGTTTGCCGAAAATCGATTTTACCGGACATCTGGAAATCGAAACCTACGCCTGGACTGTCCTGCCGGAGTCGATGCGACAACGCGGGCTTGCCGAGGACATTGCCAGCGAATTTCAATGGCTTCGCGAATCACTCCGTGAAATCGCCTAGCCGATCATTCCAACTTTCCTTCCTGGCTTGAACCCATTCATGATTGAACTTGGTGTCAACATCGATCACGTGGCGACGGTCCGTCAGGCACGAAAAACCTACGAACCGGATCCGGTGATCGCCGCGGCCCTTGCCCAGCAGGGCGGTGCCGACGGAATCACGTTTCACCTCCGCGAAGATCGCCGGCATATCCAAGATCGTGACGTTGAACTGTTGGTGCAAACGGTCACCGTCAAAACGAATCTGGAAATCGCGTGTGCGGCCGATGTGGTTTCGATCGCCTGCCGGGTCAAACCCGACTGGGCTTTGCTGGTTCCCGAAAGCCGACAAGAGGTCACCACCGAAGGGGGATTGAACGTGGCCGCCGACGATGGCCGCATTGCCGCCGCGATCGCACGCCTGAAAGAATCCGATATTCTGATCAGTCTGTTTGTCGATCCCGATCCGCACCAGGTCGAAGCGGCCGCCCAATTGGGTGCCGATGCGGTCGAACTGCATACCGGTCCTTACGCGCTAGCCAAACATGAGGCCAGGACGGCGGAACTTGCTCGCCTGATCGAATCGGGCCGGGCAACCACAGCGGCTGGAATGCGACTGCACGCCGGCCACGGACTCAACTACACCAACGTGCGAGACGTCGCGGCGATCCCCAATCTGATCGAACTGAATATCGGTCACGCAATCATCAGCCGCGCCGTGATGGTGGGAATGCGAGAAGCCGTCGCCGAAATGCGGCGAATTCTCGACCTGACCTGATCGACGGCTCTGCTCTCTTTTGTGTCTTTGTGCCTTTGTGTGAGCTTCCTACAACGCACTGACAGCGGTGGAAAAAGCTCTCACGAAGGCGCGAAGACACCAAGGAAGGAAGGTTTGATGAACAGGGCAAGGAAACGGCTTCTTCGGCAGGGTCGGGGGTGTGTACAATGAGGCTCCTCGCTGCTGCCGCGCTGAGTCCTGCCTAGCTCCTTCCCGCCGTGAAATCATCACTCCCGTATCTCGTTGCCTCATTCCTGCTTTCCGCAACCACCCAGGTGGCCGGCGCGGATGAGTTTCAAACGAACATTGCGCCACTGCTTACCAAGTATTGCTTGGATTGTCACAGTGGCGACGACGCCAGGGGAGAAGTCGATTTTGGGAAGCTGACAACGGCTCAGCAGATCGACGCCGGGTTCGAGATTTGGGAGCGGACGGCCGAGCGGTTGATCGAACGAGAAATGCCGCCCGATGGCGAGCTGCAACCGACCGAGATGGAACGGGAGCGGATTCTGGATTGGTACCAGGACCGGTTCGTCGATTCGGTTCAAGCCAGGCCGGCGCGATTTCGACCCCGGCGTTTGTCGGCAACGGAATATCGCAACACCATCGCTTCGCTGTTGGGGTTCGATCTGGAAGTCGCCATCATCGCGGCCGAACAAACACAGATCGAAAGATCGTTGGTGATGAAACTGCTGCCCGACGATCCGCCCGGTCGCAGCGGTTTTTGTAACGATACCCACGGCAATCCGCTGACCACGGTCATCTGGGACCAGTATTCGTACTTGGCCGATCACGGGCTGAACGAGCTCTTTGCGCCGCAGCGCCGCGAATTTCTGCAGACTTACACCGGCCCAATCGCCGAGCCGTTCAGCGACGAGCATGCCGAAAAACTGATTCGGACTTTCTTGCCGCGTGCTTTTCGACGGCCTTTGACCGAGAAACAAATCGCCCAGGTGATCGGACGAATCCAATCACGCGGTGCCAACGTTTCATTGGTCGATGCCGTCAAGTCCGAAATGAAATCGGCCCTGATGTCGCCAAAATTTCTATACCGCGGTTTGCTGATGGAACGTGGCCAGCAGACAGGCCGATATCCTGTCGACGACTTCGAACTGGCGGAGCGTCTGTCGTATTTCCTTTGGGGCGATATGCCCGATCGAGCGCTCTTTGAGCTTGCCGAGGCAGGGAAACTGCAAGATCCGATTCAGCTGCGCAGCCAAGTCGACCGAATGCTAGAATCCGAAAAGGCACGACATCTCTCCGAAGATTTTGCTTTTCAGTGGTTGGCGCTCGGTGAGATCGAGCAATCGACCGACAACTTTCCCCTTCGCGAGTCGTTGAAGGCACAGGCAGTTCATTTCATGCACTACCTGTTCACCGAAGATCGGCCGCTCGTGGAACTGATCGATTCGGACGTCACTTTCATCAATCCGTTGATCGCCAAGTTCTACGCGAAAGACCGCCGTCAACTGGTGACTTACCGAAAGCCGAAGGGAATCGAAGTCGAATTTGTTCCGGTTCAAAAAATTCAGATCCAGCAGACCCAGGGACGTGGCGGGATTTTGACCATGCCGGGAATCGTCGCCATGAACAAAGGACCGGTGTTGCGAGGCACCTGGATCTTGGAACGAATTCTCGGCGATCACTTACCCGATCCCCCGATGGATGTCGGCAGTGTCGCTCCCAATCAAAAGGGACAGAAGCTGACCTTTCGCCAACGGTTCGAGCAACATCGCAGCAATGCCACTTGCGCGGTTTGCCACGACAAAATCGATCCGCTTGGCTTTGCTTTCCAGCGGTACAACGATGCCGGAGCATTCCTGGCGGATGCCGGCGCCAAGGCGAACACCAAGAAAAACAAAAAGGCCAAGTACGACGATGACCCAGTTGTCGATACTTCGGGCCGATTGCCATCCGGCGAAAAATTCGACGACGCCGATGGCCTGAAGAAAATCCTGGCCACTGCCAAACGACAGGCGATCATCCGAAACATTGTCGAAAGAACGCTCGCCTACGCGCTGTGTCGAAAGTTGGAGATCCACGATCGACCCATTGTCGATAGAATGGTTGGCCGTTTGGACAAGCACGACGGAACCTACCGCGATCTGTTTCACCAGATCGTTTGCAGCATGCCGTTCCGAGAAACAAGGGTAGAAGAAACCGTCGGCGAGTTTGGAGAATTCACCGACGCACGGTAACGCGTTGCGAGTTCGGAGAACTCGCCGACAACCGTGATACTTTCCTGTTACTGACCACCGACCACGGTGCAACATGACCAACACCATTCGGCGAAGAACATTCCTGCGAGGCGCCGCCGGCGCGGCGTTGCCGTTGCCGTTTCTGAATCTGATGGCTGCGCCCTCTGTCGCCGCGACCGACGATCAGAAACCGCCGCTAAAGTTCGTCACGCTGTTCAAACCCAACGGCGTGCATCCGCCCTCTTGGAATATCAACGGCGGTTCGGAACACGACTTCCGCATGTCGCCGTTGATGAAGCCGTTTGAAAAACATCGCGACGACTTGCTGATCCTAGACAACATCGGTGACTTCGGTTTCGCCTCGCACGCGAATTCGACCAGGCGGTTTCTTTCCGGTCATCACGAGAATACGAAATCACCTTCGATCGACCAGCTGATCGCGGACAAGATCGGCGGCGAAACCGCTCATCGTTCGCTGGAACTGACCACCGAAGGATTGTTCACCAACCAGATCGGGTGCAGCTACATTTCGTACGATTCGGCAGGGCAACCGATCCCGCGAGAAAGTGATCCGCAACTGGTTTTCGATCGCCTGTTTCGCAGCCCCCTTCGCCACCCGGCTAAGCGGCTGCAAATGTCCAGTTTGCTGGACCGCGTTGCCGAGGACGCGAGATCGCTAGCGCGAAAAGCGGGAGCGGAAGACCGGCAAACGCTGGACGAGTACTTGAGTGTGGTTCGCGCTACCGAAAAGCGACTGGAGAGAATCGAAACGGCAAGTTCCGCGTCACCGGTCGATCTATCCGACTTGCAGCGGCCGACCCGCGCCGGGAACTTGAACGAACAGGTCGAAACGATGATCGATCTGATCGCACTGGCGCTATGGACCGATTCGACTCGGTGCATCACGTACATGCTTGGCAACAGCAACAGCCGAATCGTGTTCGATTTTCTGGGCGTGAAACAGCAGCATCATTACCTATCTCATTTCTTCCGCAACTTCAGTCGCCAAAATCTTGACGCGCTGCTGAAGGTCAGCCTCTGGCACATGGAAAAGTTTGACTACCTGTTGACCAGGCTGAAGTCGTATCGCGATCACCATGGCACGTTATTGGACCGATGCCTCGTTTTGTTCGGATCGGGCATGGGGCACAGCGACAATCACACCGTCAAACGGATCCCGTTGATTTTGGCCGGTGGCGGGGGATTGAAAACGGGCAGGTATTTGCGGTATTCCGAAAACCAGCCGGTTGGCAAGCTGCATTTGGCGCTGCTGCGAAAGTTTGGAATCGAACTCGATTCTTACGCCAATTCCAGTCAGCCGTTGGACGGTTTGGACGGGTCGCCGATCGATTTTTATCGCGAGCGTCCTTTTGACAGCTGGGTCAGGGAAGAAGCGGGAATGATCACCGTTCAAGGTCGCTTGCGAATGTCGGACGATTTGAATGAAGCCAAAATCTTTTACGTCGACGTCGCCGGAAAACCGTCCGTTCGCGTGGAGGTCCAGTTTCGGGATTTCCACGACTTCAATCTCGCCTATCATTGTGGCACGCCGATCACGCTGCGAGGTGAAGGCAGCCAGCAGGGAGGCCGGTTTAAAATCACCAAGGTCAAGGATTTGAAATCGGTCTTTGGAAAGCTACCGGGCACCCAACGCGGGTAAGAAAACATCACCCAAAACTTAGGATTCCAACATGCAACGGACCATCATCGCGGCTCTTGCCGGTTGTCTTACCCTGTCAACGATCGCGGCAGTCGAACCGAATCGAAGCGGCGATTGGCCGCGTTTTCGTGGTCCGCTGGGCACCGGCGCCAGTTCCGAAACGGGATTGCCCACGAAGTTTGATGATGACTCGGTCCGCTGGTCGGTCGACCTTCCCGTTCGCGGCCACTCCTCGCCGATCGTGTGGGGCGATCGTATCTTTTTGACCGGCGCTACCACCGACGGGGATGCCGTACAACGACACGTGGTTTGCCTTGATCGTGATTCCGGAAAAGTTCTTTGGAATGAAGTGGCGGCGACCGGCAGTGGCGAACAGCTCCACAAGATGAACAGTTGGGCGACTCCCAGTTGTGCATCGGACGGCCAGCGAGTCGTCGCTTTCTTTGGCAGTGGCGGTCTTCACTGTTACAGCGTCACCGGCAAACCGATGTGGTCGCGCCAGTTGGGTGATTTTCCCGGCGCATGGGGCGTCGGCGCGTCGCCCATTTTCTACGGCGATACGGTGATTCAGAATTGCGATGCTGAAGGCGACTCGTACCTATTGGCTGTCGACAAACAAACGGGCAAGGATGTTTGGCGGACGCCGCGAAAGTCGAAACCGAAAGGTGGTTGGAGCACGCCGATCGTGATCGAGGCCAATGATCGCCAAGAACTGGTTTTGAACGGCGAGTTTGGTGTCGAGTCCTACGATCCGGCAAGTGGAAAACTGCATTGGAATTGCCGTGGCTTTAACGGGCGGGGCACACCAACGCCTGCCTGGGGCAACGGCATGTTGTATGTCGTCAACGGCAAGTCGGGAGACGTCTACAGCGTCAAGCCGGGTGGCAGCGGCGACGTGACCGATTCACAGATGGCGTGGCATACTCAGCGACGCGGCGGTCGAGATCTTCCCTCGCCGGTACTGGCCCGAGACGTGATGGTGGTGATCAGCATGGGCGGCATCGTTACCGGCTACGACGCTCTTTCGGGTGAAGAACTTTGGAAAGAACGATTGGGCGGCAACTTTTCCGGTTCGCCAGTCGTCGCCGACGATCTGGTCTACGTCGCCTCCGAAGAGGGAGAACTACTGGTCCTCCAACCAGGGCAACAGCTGGAAGTGGTCTCCCGCAATCCGATCGGCAACGGCGAGGAAGTCTTCCGATCTTCGCTGGGCATCAGCCAAGGCGAATTGTTACTCCGCAGCGACCGCAGACTCTACTGCATCGGCAAATGATCCCCGTAGGCCGACTTGTCCCAAGTCGGCGATCCTGAACTTCTTTTTCCTCCCTCCCTCGTTCCCACGCTCCTGCGTGGGAACGTCTGCCCGACCGCTCCGCGGTCACTGCTCGCCGGGTCCGCAGGAGCGGACGACCAGTGCGTTCCCACGCAGGAGCGTGGGAACGAGGAGGGAACGAGCCGGGGCTACAGCACCGCGGGTCGCTCCCCGTCTCTCGTGCTACTGGAGACCGGCCACAGCCGTTAAACTGGCGGCAGCTGAAGCTTGTCGACCATTCACACTCACCCAGGATGCTTGATCGTGAATCATCGAATCGTTTGGCCGTCGACTGCCCTGATTGTGGTGTTGTTGACCGCTACCACCTTTGCTCAAGATGCCGGAGAGAACCAGGACGTGACTTCTCAATCAGCCATGCTTCAACCTTGGACGGGACCCTATGGCGGCGTGCCGCCGTGGAACCTGGTCCGCGCCGACGAGTTCGTTGACGCGTTTGACGCGGCGATCAAGCTGGCTCAGCAGGACATCGATCGAATCGCAGGCGACCCGGCGCCGCCGAACTTTGAAAACACCATCGTGGCGTTGGAGAAGGCAGGACGTGAGCTGGAGCGACTGGAGACGCTGTTTTTTGTGCACGCTTCCAACCTGAATGTCGGGCCGATTCCCGATATCGAAAAAGTGGTGGTGCCGAAACTTTCTGAACACTCCGACAGCATCTATCAAAACGAAAAACTCTTCGCTCGCATCGCAGCGGTTTACGAAAGCGACGCGATGAAGTCGAAAAAACTCGACCTGGCCCAGCGCCGATTGGTCGATGACCACTACAAAACCTTCCTTCGCAAAGGTGCCAAGCTCAGCAAGTCCGACAAAGCAAAGCTCTCGCAAATCAACACTCGGCTTGCGCGGCTGTTTACCGATTTCAGCCAGAACGTGTTGGAAGACGAAAAAGGGTACGTCACTTGGATCGACGATCCAGACAGTTTGAAAGGATTGCCCAAAAGTGTCGTTTCGGCCATGGAAAGTGCCGCGGCGGAGCGAGAAAAGAAGCATGGAAACTGGGCCATCACCAACACACGCTCCTCGATGGATCCCTTTCTGACCTACGCCGACGATCGAGCACTGCGCGAAAAAATTTGGCGAAACTACTACAACCGCGGCGACAATGGCGATCAGCACGACAACAACAAAATCATCGCCGAAATCCTGAAGCTTCGCGCCGCTCGGGCCAAGCTGCTCGGTTACGAAACGCATGCTCATTGGCGGATGGAACCGACCATGGCCAAAAAGCCGCAGGCGGCAATGGAGCTGATGCAGAAGGTTTGGCCGAAGGCTGTCGCGCGGGTTCGCGAAGAAGTGGCCGACATGCAGAAGATTGCCGACCAGGAAGGCGGCAACATCACGATCGAGCCATGGGACTATCGGTACTACGCCGAAAAAGTTCGCAAGGCAAAATACGACCTCGATTTTGCGGAGGTCAAGCCCTACATGCAGCTCGAAAAACTGCGCGAAGGAATGATGTGGGCCGCCGGCGAACTTTACGGAATGCAGTTCAAGCAAGTGTCAGGTTTACCGGTGTTCCACCCCGATGTCCGTGTCTGGGAAGTGACCGACAAGGAAGGCAATCACATTGGACTGTGGTACCTCGATCCCTATGCTCGCGAAGGCAAACGCAGTGGCGCCTGGATGAACGCCTATCGCTCTCAGGAAAACATGGGCCAGACGATCACGCCGATCGTTTCCAACAATTCCAACTTCGTCAAAGGGGCCGAGGGAGAGGTCGTGTTGATCTCCTGGGACGATGCCGTGACGCTGTTCCACGAGTTCGGACATGCTCTGCACGGGCTGAATTCGAAGGTCAAGTATCGATCGCAAGCAGGCACGTCGGTGGCTCGCGACTACGTCGAGTTTCCTTCGCAGTTGAACGAACATTGGTTGGAAACCCCCGAGATCCTGAATCGCTTTGCCGTGCACCACCAAACGGGCAAACCGATGCCCAAGGAACTGCTCGATAAGATCGAGAAGGCTCGTACTTTCAACCAGGGATTTGCCACGGTCGAGTATCTGGCTAGCGCGCTGATCGACATGAAATTGCACCTGGCGGGTGACGCCGATATCGATCCCGACAAGTTCGAACGCGAAACATTGGAAGAGATGGGGATGCCCAAGGAGCTGCCGATGCGGCATCGTACTCCGCATTTCATGCACATCTTCAGCAGCGACAGTTATTCGGCCGGCTACTACAGCTATCTGTGGTCCGACGCGCTGACCGCCGACGCGGCCGAGGTCTTCACCGACGGGGGAAGTTTTTACGATTCGGACATCGCCAAAAGCTTGCACGACAACGTGATGAGCGTTGGCGATACGATCGATCCGATGGACGGCTATCGGAATTTTCGCGGGCGTGATGTCGATACGGCGGCGCTGCTGCGCAAGCGAGGTTTCCCGGTCGATTGATGACGACCGAAACGAGGTCAGACAACGCGCGGTCACGCCAAACCAGACGTGCGGGCGAACCATCGCGCGCCGAAAAAAACCTGCTGGTGGTGGCCGGATGTTGCCAATTGGCCACGTTGGTGATCACCTGGCCCTTGTGGCAAGCGAGAGAAAGCCCGCCGAACTTGCCGCTGGTTTCGTTCCTTCCCGATTTCTCGTTGGGTTGGGTGATGGTGGCCAGCGTGATCGTCGCCCTACTGCTGCCTCGATACGGGATCGCGATCCACTGGGCGGCCCTGATCGCGGCATGCGTGCTGGATCAATTCCGCCTGTCGCCTCAGTTTTTCGGCATCGCGATGTTGATGTTCGCTTGCACCGGCGCTAGCGGCCGTTGGGTATGCCGATGTTACTTGGCGGCATTGTGGCTTTGGGCGGGACTCCACAAACTACTCTCTCCCGATTGGATGGGACACACGTCGTGGTCGCTTGTTCAACAGGCCGGGTTGGATCCCGAAGGGATTTCCAGGGCGCTTGCCATCGTCGTCGCGATCATTGAATTGAGCCTAGGATTGCTGACGATCTTTCGGCCTTCCTGGGCAGCAAAACTCTGCGTTGTCGTTCACCTGGGAATCGTCCTGTTTCTTTCGCCGTTGGTCGCGGGGATCAACGAGAGCGTGATTCCCTGGAATATCATCATCGTCTTGGTTGGCTATTGGGTTCTGTCGCAGGCCGATCGAGACTCGGCAGCAGCCGGGCAGGGCGAGCAACGTTGGCAGCGTGCCCTGCTAGCGATCCTGCTGCTCGTTCCGATCGGATTCTACTTCGGTTGGGTCGATCGCTGCTTCTGTCACGTCTTGTACTCCGACAATCTGCCTCGCGGTCAGATCATCGGCAAAGAGGGCGTCGCGCGAGTTCGTGGTTGGCGCCGGTTGGCTGTACCGTTTCCCGCCGAACGCAGGTTGTATCTGCAGTACTTTGCTCGCACCGCCAAACCAGGCGACAAGATGCACGTGTACGACCCCCGACCCATGCTTGCCGACCAATATTTCGTGATGCGTGATTTGGGGACCACGACGGAACCTGTCGCGATCGCCGCCGATGACTTCTTTTCATCGCAGCCGGGGGAAGTTGTCGGAATCGCGCTGGATCGCAAACGCAGTCTCTTCGCACTCGATCGTGCCGGCGTGCAGATGACGCGGGACAAGGAGGCGATGATCGAATCGATTGTTTTCACGACTGAAAACTTTGATCGGCGATTGCTACGCGAATTGGTGGGACTGCAAAACCTGAAACATCTCGACCTTTCCGGAACCGACGTTCAAGATGGCGATTTGTCGGAATTGAAACCGCTTCGAAACCTGATGAGCCTGCGGCTGAAACGTACACGGGTGACCACTGCCGGGTTGAAGCAGGTGCAAGATCTGCCTCACCTGTACTACGTTGAACACGAGAGCACGATGGCGACGAAGGATCGCATTGACTGAGTCGTCGAAACCAGGCCACACGACCGTCATCCGAAAAATTCCCCCAAATCCGCGCAACATTTCTGGCGAGCGGGGCTCTTGCTGGAAAATGCCTGTCTATCGACCGAGTGCCAACTGAAGACATCGATCAGGAGCGTCGTTGTGAGAAGAACTTGTGCTCTATTGAGCTTCTGCTGCTTTGCGTTCTTGATTTCCCAGACATCCAGTGGCCAACAACCGGAGGATCCACAGATCCGTTCTTCGCAGTGGTGGCTCGATCGCGCAGCAAGCTACGCGGAGAAGATTGTTCAACAAGAGGATCGCTCCGAAGCACACTACAAACTGACCTACGCGTTTGCCAACCGAGGTGATTTTGGCCGCGCTCTGATTGCTGCATCCGCGGTCAACGATCCACAGCTGCAAGTCTATTCTTTCAGCTACGTTGCCAAGCAGGCACACCAAAAGGGTGATCAAGCAACTTGCTCACGCGCCTTGAAGTTGGCTCGTGACGTGGCGATTCCGGCAAAGATCGGTCAAACGAACTCGCATATGATTCGGACCTACTTTGAACTCGGACGAGGAGACCAGGCGCTGCCGATGGCCAAGCAGCTTCCCCATCCGACTCAGCGCTATCACGCGATGACGAACGTCGCCCAGGAGCTTGGAAAGCTGGGACGCGTTGACGAAGCGATTCAAATCATTCGTGACCACCAACCAGACACCTGGCTGGAAGTGGGATACGGCGAAATCGCGAAGGCCTGTGCCCAGGCGAAACGATTTGAACAGGCGATTCAATTGGCAACGCAGATTCAGAAGCCCAGCACTCGCGATAATGCCTTCGACCGGATCGCCGATCTGTTGATCCGTGCCGGCCAGCTCGATCGTGGAAATGAAATCGCCAAGAAAATCGAAGACCCGAAAAAGCAATCGACGCGAGTGGCGCAGTACCTAAAAGAGTCCGCCGTTTCAGCTGGAACGCTGTCGCTTGAAAACGCCATGAAAACCGCGGCGACTCGTACGGAAAAGGTGACGGTCGGTTTGGCGCAAGTGAAAAAGGCCATCGAAGGCGGCGATGTGGAAAAGGCCGAATCGACCATCCAGTTGCTGGTCGAAATCGTGCAGGAATCGCCCGAAAAGCCTCAGGTCAGCAAATTCGGATCGTTTGACGACACGCTGCTGGTCGCAACCATCAAGGCGAACTACATGGAAACGGCAAGGCTGCTGCGCGAAAAAGGAGATCAACAATCTGCTTTGGAGCGGGCGAAGAGAGCATTCGAGGCGGCCAAGGCGATCGAAAGTCAAGGGTTGGGAAAAATGATGCTTGCCTCGCGGCTCGTGCAACAACTGACCGCCCTGGGTGATATCGAGGGAGCGAAGGAACTGATCGCTACCATGGATACTCCATACACTCAGGCAACTTCGTCGGCCGACGTCGCCGCCTCGCTCATCCTATCCGGCAAAGTGGAAGAGGGTCTGCGAATGGCAGAAAAATCGGTCGGCGACCGCAGCAAGGCTTACGGAACCAAACGAGTCGCGCTGGCCCTTTTCCAAGTCGAACGGTTTGATGAACTGGCCAAGTACATGGCCCAGATGCCGGATGGTCGCCACGAGGTACGAGCCTTCCGCGAAATCGCGGGCGAAATGGTCAAGTCGGGATACGTTCAACAAGTCGACGCACTCATCGATCAACTTCCCTCCGACGCCGCCCGCAGTCAAGCTTGTTTGGGCGTGCACGACACGATCCAGCGCTGACTTTTCACATGTTCGGGCGATAGAAGCACGATCGACCCATAGCCGATCTACTCGACGGCCGTCGACGGCACGAATCCTTGAGACATCGGTACGTAGTTGCAGGCGCAGCCTTCACTCAGGTTCGGCGCAACGAGCAGGCCGTTGGCAGGAAACAGGTTGTTGCTGCAAGCGGCTCGAACATGGATGATGGGCGTGATTTGCCCTTCAGCTAGATCGTAGAATGCCGCGTTACCTTGAAATCGCGTTGTCAGCAGACATGATCCGGCCCGCAACACGGTACAACCCCGCTGCCACCATTTCAGCTGCTGGCCAAGTTGCGCTCCGGTCATCGGGTCGTGCATCGTCACGCGGGCGTGTTTGGGAATCTGTTGAGTCAGGTAGGAAAGAAGTTTGTCATCGGCGATGTAGACATGCGTTGCCCGAAGGTCGCTCCAAAGAAGTTTGCCATCGGAAGCCCGGTAGGCAGAGAATTTCTTAAGCGGATAGACACTGTTGAACAATGAACTCTCGATAGCGTCCTTGGGAAGCGGGGCGCCGATGACCAGCAGATCATGCGTTGAACTGTACTGAACATCTCTCCAGCGGGGTTGCAAACCAAGACGACGGTTCTGAATTCTGGCGTGCAATCGCCAACACGTGTGGATACATTGAGATCAAACACCTGCCGGATTCACAACCGAACAGAAGCTGGAGTGGGATGAATAAGCCACCGAATCGATATCGAGACACGCTGGGCCGTCCGATTCTGCTGGCAACAACGATCCTGATCACTTCTTTGTTGTCTCTATCGACACCCGGTGATTCAACAACTCATGCCGCCGATCCCAATTTCCAAACGGCGGTAGAACGTGTGACGCAGATCATCGCCCACCGTGGTGCCAGCGCGGAACGACCCGAATGCACGTTGGCGGCGATTCGGCGAGCGATTGAGGTTGGGGCAACGGCGGTCGAGGTGGATGTGCGAATGAGCAGTGATCGCGAACTGTTTCTTCTGCATGACGCGACGCTGGATCGGACAACGGGTGGTACCGGCCCTGCAAATACTCGCACACTGGCTGAAATTCAGCAGCTTGACGCGGGATCGTGGTTCGATTCGAAGTATCGCGATGAACGGATTCCGTCGCTGATTCAAGCGGCCCAGGAATGCCGCGGACGAATCGACCTGCTGCTCGACCTGAAGGAACAGGGAGATATCTACGATCAGGAGGTCGCCAACGTCATTCAAAAGTACGGCGATCCGGCCAAAACAATTGTCGGTGTGCGCAGCGTCGCACAGGCAGAGCGGTTTCGGCGGCTGCTGCCGAAGTCAAGGCAGCTCGCGTTGATCCCTTCCGCCGAGTCAGTGGAGGACTTTGCGAAGGCCGGAGTGGACTGCATTCGCCTGTGGCCACGATGGCTGGAAGAGGGCGACGAACCTGCGAAGCGTGTTCGCGCTGCCGGCAAGCGACTGCACCTGAACGGGACGATGGGCGCGTTTGAGGAGACGATCCGTCTGCTGACGTTTGAGCCGAATTCGCTTTCGTCAGATCATCCGGCGCGGTTAAGGAGGACGCTCGATCGAATCGCTCGAGGCGATACTCCGGCGAAACGGCTGGAGACGCTGGTGGAAAGCGCCGACGGTCTAGCTGGAAACGTTGCGGAATCCTACGTCGGTGCCCAGACTTTTCTGAATCGCGATTACCAGATGCTGGAGTTTCCCAATGATCTGGTTGGGTTACCCCGCTTTCTTTTCAATGGTGGCGAAGGGAACCAGGTGCGTGTGCGGTTTCGCAGAGCAGCCGTGATGTTCGCGGCTTTTGAGTACAACAACACCGGCTTGTGGTCCTTTCCGGATGGTCGTTCCCCCGGGGAGTTCGGCTGGCATCACTGGCGAGCCGACGCGTATCGGGGTTCAAGCAATCCTGGGAAAGATGACATGGCTCGGCGGGCATCGATATGGTTTCGCGAGTTCAAGCCAGGCCAGGAGTTATCGGGGTTGCCCCGCTGGTGGCTCTGCCTTGGCGTGACAGATCTGGAAACCGCGCGAGGAATCGAGGGTTTCACGGCCGGATTGGTTTCGGATGTGCCGCCATCGATGCTCCGCTTCTCCCATGCAGCATTCGCAGCGCGCCCCCGACCATTGATGGTTTCGAAGTTTGAATCGGCCGAGGCGTTTCGGCAATGGCAGACGGGCCAGCGACGTCGATTCATGAATCGCATGCTTTACCCTTACGAGGGCAAGATCACGGTTTCTACCGGCCCGGAATCGCTTCACGAAAAGCATCGTTGTCAGGAATTTCACGTCGCCATCGATGACGAGCGGCTATTTCGCTTCTTCCGACTCCGGCCGCGTGCCGCCATCGACGCAAAGACGCTTCCGACGATCGTCTGCTTCATGGGACATGGCAAGGTGGCTCAGATTCTTAGTGACAAAGAGAGCTATCAGCATGCCTGCGCGGCGCGCTTCGCTGATGCGGGCTATCTTGTTTACGCCATGGAGAACATTGGTATGGAACCGGGGCGTGATACGCATCACGATCTGGACCAGGCGCTGCGATTGGGTGGACATGGCTGGTACAGCCTGCTGTTCGCTCACCAACGAGTGCTGCTTGACCGTGTGTTTGCCGACCCCTTGGTCGATCGACGGCGAGTCGGTGTGGCGGGCGTTTCGACCGGCGGACTTCTGGCTTTGAGTGCCGCGGTCATCGAACGGCGAATCGCCGCTGCCAGCGTGCAGGGAATTTTCGGCAGCATGCGAATCAGCTTCATTCGCGACCGTCATCGACACTGCACCTGTGGAGCGATACCGGGGTTGTTGCCGGAATTTGATCTGCCGGAACTTGCCCTGCTGGTCGCCCCACGTCCGCTTCATATTTCCAATGGCAAGAACGACGGGTTTTCTCCGGCGGAGGCAAAACGATGTGTCGAGGCGATCACGCCGCTGTATCAACAGTTCGGAGGAGAACAACCGCTGCTAACCGTATCCCCCGGCGGGCACGAGTTTTCATTCAGTTCGGCGCTGAGCTTCTTCAAGAATTCCCTCGTTCCCGAAGATGTTCCCGATGGAAAGTAGACCCGGCTCTGTCAACTTCCGCCGGCAAAAGCTGAACGCCTGATCCGGCTACATTTTCCGGATAGCGACATCTCCCTCGCTGCACGGTGGCACCGGTTGCGATGTCTTTGGCCAACAGTGCTGCCCCGTCCATGTCGACGTAGTCAAGTAGCGGCAGAAGCTGGGCGATTGCCGAGATTCCAACTGTCGATTCGGTCATGCATCCAACCATCACCTGCAGCCCCAACTGCCGCGCCTGGTCGATCATCCGCCGCGCTGGTGTCAGCCCGCCGCACTTGACCAGTTTGATGTTGACCGCATCGAAGTGGCCGTGACATCGCGGGACATCCGATTCGATTTGACAACTCTCGTCGGCAACCAGCGGCAGAACAGATTCTTCTCTGACTCGCTTCATCGCATCCCACTCGCTTGCCGGCAGCGGTTGTTCGATGAATTCGACGTTCAGATCTCGCAAGTGTTTGGCGTTTTCGACCGTTTCTTTCGCCGTCCATCCGCAGTTGGCGTCAACTCGGAACGTGGCGGAAGTATGTTTTCGCAGTTCGCGCACGATCTGCAAATCGTGCTGGGTGCCCAGTTTGATTTTGTAGATCGGCCAATCGGGAAACTCGGACAGCTTGGCAACCATTTTGTCGACCGAATCGATGCCGATCGTGTAATTGCTGTTCGGGATTCGGTTTGTATCGAGCCCCCATAGACGGTGAACCGGTTGGCCAAGTCGTTTTCCCCACAAATCGTACATCGCCTGGTCGAGCGCACACTGGGCGAACCGATGGGACGAAAGTTGCTCGTCAAATCGTTGCCAAAGTTCGGCGGGGTCATCACAGCTGGACGATTCGATTTCCGATTGGACGCGGTGGATCGCATCCGACATTCGGGCGATCGTCGCGCCATAGTAGGCGTTGGTGGTCGCTTCGCCATAACCGCGATGACCATCTTGTTCCAATTCAACGATCAACGTTGGCTGGACGTCGGTCGATTCACGTGAAATCGTGAAGGTGTGGCGAAGCGGCAAGTCGAATGAGTGAAGCGTCAGTTTCAAATCAGCTCAATCCTTCCACCGGCCCGATTGATGAAACGCCGCGACCGCATCGACCAGTTCGGCTGGTCCGTGACGAAAAACGTCGCATACCGGCAGCCCGAACTCCGCTCGTACCTTCTCTCGCTGGTCGCTGGCCTGATGATCGGTCAGGTTACGTGTATTCATGGAGATCCCGATCACTTCACAGCGATGCGCTGCCCCAGCCATCGATTCGTACAGATGCTTGATCGTCGTCAGAGGCGGAATCGCGACGTGATCCATGGTGCGAAAATTCTCTCGCCCTACTTCGTAACAAAGAATCAGGCCTTGAGGAATCGTGCCGTGTAGCAGTCCCACCGTGACGGCCGAATAACGGGGATGGACGATGCTTCCTTGGCCTTCGATCATCAGAATCGCGTGGTCTTGATTCTGCAACACCAGTTCCTCCGCGGCACCGTTGACAAAATCGGAAACCACGCAGTCGATGGGACATCCGTCGCCCTCGATCATGATGCCAGTCTGTCCGGTGGCCACAAACTTTGCATCGCAATCACGTGCATTCAGCTGCCGAGCAACCTCGATGGCCGTGACCATTTTTCCCACGTTGCAATCGTTGCCAACTGTGTGAATGCGAAGACAATCGGGACGAAAACCATGACGATTGGAAACCGATCGATGATTGTTCTTTCGCACGTCGACAATGCGGCGGCCAAGCTTCGCTGCGCGAGACGAGATCTCTTGGTCGTCGCACAAAAAATCGTGCAAGCCAGAAACCACGTCCATCCCACGAGACAGCGCGTCCAAAATGATTTTTCGCCAGTCCTCAGGAATCTGCCCCCCCTGAGTCGCAATCCCCAACAGCAACTCGTTCGGAGCTTCAGCCTCCTCCAACGATCCGATGATGGGAATACCGCGGCCCACACCCAGCAACTCCTCGCAATCGCAACCGGCTTGAGAAGAATCGAGCACGGCAACGACTTCATCGGGACGATACCGGATGACACTGCAGGCGGTCTTGGCAGTCAACGGATGGGTGTGTCCTTCGGTCAGGATAACAATTCGCCTGGTCATGTTTCAATTTTGCTGTTCGCCGCTGGAGCAAGTTGGTATCAGAGGATCGGCCAAGCATACCATAAGACAGTAGGCCGACTTGTCCCCAAGTCGGCAAGGCTCCCATTTCTATTCGTACTCTTATTCGTACTCTTATTCGTACTCTTATTCGTGCTCGTACTCGTAATCGTACTCGTAATCGAACGAACAACTCTGGCCGGTATCCGACACAAAGCAGCCAACATCAACCTACCGATCGATTACGAGCACCGCTGGCGCTGAGCACGAGTACGAGTACGAGTACGAGTACGAGTACGAGCAGGAACAAAAGGTATTCGGCCTGATCGATAGGAAGAGCTTTTCCGAAAAATGGGGCTTGACAATCTATTTAAGTGTATATACAAATAATCCATCATGGCCACGACCAAGCTGCAAGAATCGATTGACACCATTGCGGCCGAGTGCATCGCGGTGCGAATGCGGATGCTCAACCGGGTCGTGACCAATCTCTACGACGAGGCCCTGCGTCCTTTGGGGATCAAGGTGAGTCAACTGAATATCCTGGTGGCAACGGGAAAGATGGGCACGGCGCGGCCCGCGGAAATCGGTTCGCATCTGCAGTTGGACGTGTCGACCTTGAGCCGCAATGTCGAACGGATGAAGGCACGAGGCTGGTTGGAGGTCGTTGCCGACGAAGATGGTCGGGCACAACCCTTTCGATTGACCGCCGAGGGTCGAAAGCTGTTGGCCAAAGCGGTCCCGGCATGGAAGAAGGCGCAGCGACAAGCCCAAACGCTGCTGGGAACAGCGATCGTGAATCAGCTGGACGAAGCCGTGCGGCGGCTGAAATCGAGCGACCGTGCTCATTGAATCTCTTTTTTTATCCATGCATTTGCATATACAAACAAATGACCGTGACCACGTGAAACCAGGGAGCACCCACATGAAATTGGCCGAACATCCAACCGTTAGGCAGTGGCGTCAGCGAGACGCGGCCACCGACAAAGAGAACCGCCCAGCCCTGGACGCGGACCAGTTGCGCCAGCTTGTCCTTGAAGCCGGCGCTGACGACGTCGGTTTCGTGGAGATCGATCGAGGTGAAATCGACGACCAACGGGACGACATCCTACGAGCACTTCCCAGCACACGTACGCTTGTCGCTTATGTGGTGAAAATGAACCGTCAACCGCTCCGCACACCCGCCCGCTCGGTTGCCAACATGGAATTCCATCATGCTGGAGACCAGGTCAACGAAATCGGGCGGCGACTTGTCCGGAGCTTGGAGCAGACCGGTGTGCGAGCGATCAATCCGGCAATGGGGTTTCCGATGGAAATGGATCGCTTTCCCGGCAAGATTTGGGTCGTCTCTCACAAGCCGGTGGCAGTGGCGGCAGGGCTTGGCAAGCTGGGCATTCACCGCAACGTCATTCACCCGAAATTTGGTAACTTCATTTTGCTGGGCACCATCCTGATCGATGCCGAGGTTTCTCGGTATGATCAACCGATCGACTACAACCCCTGCCTGGAATGCAAACTCTGCGTAGCGGCTTGCCCGGTAGGAGCCATTTCACCCAACGGCGAATTCAATTTTTCCGCCTGCTACACACACAACTACCGGGAGTTCATGGGCGGATTCACGGACTGGGTCGAGCAGGTGGCTGATAGTCGCGACCACCTCGATTACCGCCATCGAGTCAGCGATGCCGAATCGTCCTCCATGTGGCAAAGCCTCTCGTTCGGCGCCAACTACAAGGCAGCCTACTGCTTGTCGGTTTGCCCGGCGGGAGAAGACGTGATTGGTCCCTATCTTACCGACAAGAAGACACACCTGAAAGAAAACGTGAAACCGCTGCAAGCCAAAGCGGAAACGGTTTACGTCCTAAAAAACTCCGACGCGGAGGATCATGTTGCCAAGCGGTTTCCTCACAAGCACATCAAGCATGTCGGCAACAGTCTTCGCCCCCGCACCATCGATCAGCTGCTGGAAGGAATGCCGTTGGTCTTCCAGCCCGGCCGGTCCGCTGGACTAAACGCCATCTATCACTTCACTTTCACCGGAGACGAGCAGCGGCGGGCCACGATCGCCATCGCCGACAAGAAAATCAGCGTACGGGAAGGCCACGACGGCGACCCCGATCTACGAGTCATCGCCGACACCAAAACCTGGCTCGGTTTCTTGGCCAAAGAAAAGAGCCTGGTCTGGGCGCTACTGCGCCGGAAAATTCGCCTCCAAGGTTCCCCCAAACTGTTGATCGCATTCGGCCGTTGCTTTCCGTAGTTGCGGAGTCACGAAGCTCGTACGTTCCAATTTCTTCGTGTTACCGGCAGCGAAAAGCTTTTCAATGTGCGCAGATTTCTTAGCCACAAAAAACGCGAAAAGTCACGAGGAGGTTTTTGTGTCTTTTGGTGCTTTTGGTGGCTATCTCATCAGGCTGTTTTGGCCCGCCGCTTCGCCGCGCCGCGTGATTCGCGTCCTTCGTGGTGAAACCGAAAGTACCGCTGATTTTCCAATGCTGTCAATTCAGCCATCCTGTTCATCCTGGTCGGATCGATTGCAGCAACTGGCGATTGGCGGCGGTCGATGCGCGGGAGCCCAGGATCGCCGACTTGGGACAAGCCGGCCTACGATCAATTTTGCGAGTTTCACGCTGATTCGTCTTACGTCGTGGGGCGGATTGCGGGTATTGTCCGGCAGACAAAGCATGGCAGTCGGCCCAGCCACCGAAGTCGAAGGACTGTGAGACAGGATGTCGGACATCTATTTCGCCAAAGTTCCGCTGCGGAACGCGTACCTGAAGTTGATCAACCGTTTTGCGCGAGGCGACGTGTTTTCGGACTTCTTGCGCCGTTATGACATCTCCTTGGTGTTCGACGTCGGTGCCAACAAGGGGCAATATGGCCGGCAGCTGATTCGGTCAGGCTATCGAGGCCGCATCGTGTCGTTTGAACCATTGCCGTCGGCGTTTGCCAAACTGCGGCTGAATCGCTGGGGGTTTTCGTCGTGGCAGGCGGAGCCGTTCGCTTTGGGAGCCGAGGAGACCACGGCGACCCTGAACGTCTCGGCCAATTCCCAAAGCAGTTCCCTACAACCGATGTTGCCCGCTCATCTGGTCGCCGCCCCCGAAGCGGCATATGTCTCAACGTGCGAAGTTCAGGTGCATCGTTTGGACAACCTGTTCGATCGATACTATCGGCCGGGCGATCGATGTTATTTGAAACTGGACGTGCAAGGCCACGAACACCTGGTGCTCGAGGGAGCCGCCGGGTGTCTCGATTCCATCGTCGCCGTTCAAGCGGAACTCTCGATCGCCCCGTTGTACGAAGGCGAACAGACCTGGCGTGCCGCGATCGATTCGATGCAGCAGCTCGGTTACCGCTTGATGTTCATCTCTCCTGGTTTTCGAGATCGTCGGACAGGCGAGATGATGCAGGCCGACGGCATCTTCGTGCGCAACGAAGCGGTCGAACGCTGTCGCGCGGCAGCCTAGCGGCAAGCGGACTGCTGATCTCCGGTGACGATTTCGTAGCACGACCGGAGTCCCCTATCCTGGCTGTCCGATCCTGGAGGAAAGCAATACAATTGCGTTCCTACTCTCACAAACGGACGGGCAGATTCGATGGGGCGGCGAATACTCGTATCATGGATTGGTCATCGTGATTTGCGGGCGATGACGGGCACACCACCAGCGCCGCGGCGAGAGCAGATCGCGGCGGTCGTCGGGGCTGACGTCGAGCCTGAACAGGGCTCGGGACCGGTCAAAGCCCTGTTGGATCAAGAGGAATTCTCGCAGGTTCACCTGCTCAGCAACTACCAGCCGGCCGCCACGAAGCGGTTCGTCGACTGGTTGGAACATCGCTGCGCCGTGCATCAAGTGGAACTTGCCAATCCTGCGGATCATGGTTTGATTCTCCAAGCGGTCCGGCCGATTCTCGCCTCGCTGGGCATCAACGGAGATGACGAGCTCTTTTTTCATCTCAGTCCCGGCACACCGGCGATGGCGGCCATCTGGATATTGCTCGGCAAAAGCCAGTATCCGGCAACCCTGTTTCAAACGCATGAACATCGAGTCTGGCGAACCGAAGTTCCCTTTGACATCACCACCGACGTACTGCCGCGGCTGTTGAGAGAACCCGATCTTTTTTGGCAACACCTGGCGGCGGAGAGCCCGCAAGATGTCCGCGGTTTCGAGAGCATTGTTGGCAAGAGTGAAGCGATTCGAATGGCGGTCGGACGTGCTCAACGGGCGGCGATCCACGACGTTCCAGTGCTGATCCTGGGAGAAAGTGGCACGGGAAAAGAAATGTTTGCCGAGGCGATTCATGACGCCAGTCATCGCCACAACCGGCAGCCGGTTTCGATCAATTGCGCCGCGATTTCCGCCGAGCTGATGGAATCGGAACTCTTCGGACACAAAAAGGGAGCATTCACGGGGGCGGAAAAAGACCGCAAAGGCGCGTTCCAGCAGGCTCACGGCAGCACCCTGTTTCTGGACGAAATCGGCGAATGCAACCTGGAAATGCAGGCCAAATTGCTTCGAGCCCTCCAGCCGCCAGCCGGGCAAGGGCCTGGTTGCCGAGTCTTCCGCCCAGTCGGAGCCGAAGAAGAAGTGAAGGTCGACGTCCGTATCGTCGCGGCGACCAACCGCGACCTCCGCAAGGAAGTCGAAGAGGGCAGATTTCGCGAAGACCTGTTCTACCGATTGTCCATCGTCACCCTGAAACTGCCGCCGCTACGCGACCGTGGCGACGACTTGATTTTGCTTGCTGAATCTCTGCTGCGGAAGATCAATGGGCGGCTGAGGCAAAGTGGTCAATCGGGTTACCAAGACAAATCGTTTTCTAGAGACACCGCGCAGTTTTTGCGGCGTCACTCTTGGCCAGGCAATATTCGGGAGTTATCGAATGTCTTGTTGCAGGCAGCCTTGATGTCTGCTGGTCCGATCCTTTCGCCCCAAGACGTTGCGGCGGCGATCGCTGATCTGCCCGGCCGACCAACCGAGGAGGTGTTGAATTGTCCGTTGGGAGGCGACTTTGCGATCGATGCAAAGCTGGAAGAAATTCAAGCCCATTTCATTCGTCGAGCGATGACCGAGGCGGGCGGCAAAGTCACCAAGGCGGCCAGATTGCTAGGCATGAAACACTATCAGACGCTGTCGGCGCAGCTGGAACGGCTGGGCATCGACCATCGAACGGACGCATCATGATCGCGGCGGAATGTTGTTTGGCACGATCGTTGCAATGTGAAGTGATACCCTACCGTCGTGGATCGATTTCATGCTTTGCGGCTCCGCGTCTTGTCATTTCATGCACTACCCCGTCCTCCCGCGGGGATGCTCGCCAATGAAGACTGTCAACTTTGAATTTCTGAAGCCGCGCTGGCAGGCACTGGCAAACGTCGCCGGGTTTGCCGAACAGTATCGCGACGTCGATCCGTCGATGGCGGTGGTGAAGTTGCGTCTGTTTAGCGAGCAGATGGTGTATCACGTTTATGAACATCATCGTTTGTCTCTGCCGCATCGATCGGGATTCGGCGATCTGTTGCAAGAGTGGTCGTTCCGCCAAGCTGTGCCTCGCGTCATTCTTTCCAAGCTGCATTTGCTTCGTATTCACGGTAACAAGGCGGCGCATCGCCAAGCGGTTTCGACGCGCGAGTCTGGGTGGTTGTTGCAGGAGGCTCATGATCTGGCCAAATGGCTGGCGGCAACCTACGGCGAGACTGACGTCGGGCTGCTGCCGTCGTACCACGAATCGACTTTGTCGCCACCCCGCGATCCGGGCCTGCTGCGCCGCGAGAAGGAGGCGATGTTCAAGCGGCTTGCGGTGCAGGAAACGCAGGCAGAAAAATGGTTGGACCGCCTGCGAGTGGAACTTCGAGAGGTTCACCGGGAAAAGGTGCCGGTACAGCAGCAGCAGCAGCAGCAGCAGCAGCAGCAGCAGCAGCAGCAGCGGCAGCGGCAGCGGCAAACAGCCACCGGGCAGACGATCGCCGGGGCGCTGCGGTTGGACGAAGCGGCAACTCGCGCCAGGCTGATCGAAAGCTTGCTGATTTCGGCGGGCTGGCATGTGGGGGAAGGTGGCCGCAGTACCGAGGAAGTTGGGCAGCAGGTGCCGGTGCCAATGGAAGATTCGCCGGCCGAACCAACGACCGGGCGCGCCGACTATGTGCTGTACCGCAAGTGCGATGGTGTGGCGCTGGCGGTCATCGAAGTCAAACAGAGTTCCGTGGATCCTGAAGTGGGGCGTCGCCGAGCGAGAGAGATTGGCGATCGGATCGCCCGCCAACAAGGTGACGTTCGGCCCATCATCTTCTGCAGCAACGGCTACGAAACCACAATTTGGAACGACACCAACGATGAACCGCCACGTCAGGTTTGCGGTTTCTATGCCCAGGACAGCTTGGAGCACTTGTTAGCCTGCCGCGGGCAAGTGGCGGACCAGATGAAGTCCTCCGTCCATCCGCTTCGCGTCGATCCGAAAATCACCACACGGGCGTACCAGGTAGAAGCGGTCCGGCGAGTCAGGGAGCGGATGGCGGCCGGATACAGGAAATCGTTGATCGTGCAGGCTGCCGGCACGGGCAAGACTCGTGTCGCCGTTGCGTTGGCCGGCGCGATGTTCGATGCCCAGTGGGCACGCCGCATTTTGTTTCTGTGTGACCGGCGCGAACTGCGCCAGCAGGCGAGAGAGAGTTTCGAGGAGTATCTCGATGGCCCGGTGACCGACGTCTCCGCCGACACCTCCGCGCAGCGCAATCATCGTGTTTACCTGGCGACGTATCGGGCCATGATGAAGGTTTACCGTTCATTTGACGTCGGTTTTTTTGATCTGGTGATCTGTGACGAGTCGGATTGCAGGATGGATCATCGCTATCGCGATCTGCTGCTGTACTTCGATGCCTATCAGCTGGGGCTGACTGGGGCGCCGCTCGATTGGGTTTCGCCAGACATTTTTTCGCTGTTTGATTGTGAAGACAAAGAGCCGACCTTTCACTACAGCTACTCCGAAGCCCTCCACGATGCGGCGGGTCCCTTTGTTGTGCCGTTCCAGGTCAGAGCATTGGCGACCGAATTCAGTCGGCCGGGGAGAAAGTATTCGGAGCTGTCCGCACAGGCGCGAGCGCGTTTGGAGGAAGGGGAAGCGGACGTCGAAACGATGGAGGACCAGTGGCAACCGATCGATCGAACGGGGTTGCGCCGTGATGCCCACCGCCGCGTGCTGGAAAACCTCATGACTGCCGGTGTTCGTGATGCTGCTGGCCAGCACGTTGGCAAATCGATCATCTTTGCCAGCAGCCATGAGCATGCCCTTCTGCTACAGAAACAGTTCTCCAGGCTGTATCCGCATTGCGGCGACCATTTCTGCCAGGTGATCGACCATCGCCAGCCGGACGGGCAGCGCCGGATCGAAGAATTCAAGCAGCCTGATTCCGGTTTGAACATCGCGATCTCCGCGGGCATGCTGGATTCTGGCGTCGATGTTCCCGAAGTCGTCAACTTGGTCTTTGCCAAACCGGTTCATTCCTACATCAAGTTTTGGCAAATGATCGGTCGCGGCAATCGGTTGTGTCCGGGGTTGTTGGGCATCGACCGGCAGGCAGACCGGCAGGACAAGACTTCTTTTCAGATCTTCGATCATGGGGGCAACTTCGAGTACTTCGATGGTTTGCTGGAGGAGGCCGAACCGAAGCGGATGAAACCGTTGTTGCAGCGGTTGTTTGAGGCTCGGTTGGAGATGGCCGTCGAGGCGCGGAACAAGTCGGATCGGGAGTCTTTCGAGATTGCGGTCGGTTTGCTTTCCGGTGACGTTGCCGATCTTCCGGAGCAAGCGTCCGGCGTGAAAGAGCGGTCCAGTGAGGTTGCTGCGGTCCGTGATCCCGACGCGCTGCGGAAGTTCAATCCCGCCACGGTTGCGATGCTGCGCCAGGAGATCGCACCGCTGATGCAGTGGCGTTCGATCCCCGGCGATACCGAAGCCTGCAAGTTTGATTTGGCGATTTGCCAGCTGGAAACAGAGCGGCTGCGCGATGAAGCAAGGTGGCAGGATCGCAAGTCGGAACTGGTGAACCGATTGAACGAGCTTCCCACGCACGTGAGCCAAGTGCGTGCTAAAGCGGACTTGATCGACAAAATTCGCGATGCGGCATTTTGGAAGGATGTCACCGCTGACGACTTGGAAGAAGTTCGCGTCCAGTTGCGAGGAATCATGAAATACCGGTCGGCTGGCGGCGGTGTCGACTTGCCGGTCAAGGCTTTCGAGGTGCAGGAGGTGCGCGAACCGGTCGAGGAATATGTATGCGCGCCGAAGTTGGTGGGATTGGACCTGATCGATTATTGCGATCGGGTCGAGTCCGTTTTGTGCAAGCTCGTAGGGCGGAACAAAGTTTTAAGACAGATTCGGGCAGGTGAATCGGTCAGCAAAGATGACTTGCAGTCGTTGGTCTCCTGGGTGCTGAAACAACAGCCCGAATTGGACCTTTCGGATTTGACGGAGCACTTCCCGGAGGCCGCCGGGCGCTTGGATCTTGCCATCCGCAGGATCATCGGCATCGATCGCGAGGCGGTTGAAAAACGATTCCAGTCCTTCGCCCAGAAGCACACCACCGTCGATTCGACCCAACGTCGATTCCTTCAGGTGCTGAAGAATCATCTTGCCAAGCATGGTTGGGTCGACATCGACCGGTTGTATGAAGCGCCCTTCACAACCCTTTCGGCTGCCGGTGTGGATGGTATCTTTGGCGACGATCAGATTGATGAACTGTTGGAAATCATCGAGACTTTTTGCCCGCCGCAAGGGGACAGCTTGTGACGATCACCGGAACACTTCGCAGCAAGATCGACCGCCTGTGGTTGGAGTTCCATTCGGGCGGTATTTCCAACCCGCTGACGGTGATCGAACAAATCACCTATTTGATGTTTCTGCGCCTGCTGGACATCGCCGAAACGCGGAATGAAAAAAGAGCTGCTCGTTCCAACAAACCGTTCAGGCGAGTTTTTGCCCAGCCGACCGCTGACGGCAGCAGCCAGCCCGACCAGCAGCATTTGCGCTGGCATCGTCTTCGTTCGATGAAGGCGGAGGCGTTGTTGGAGCTGATGAACAGGCCTTCGACCGAAGAGGATCCGACTGGCGGTGTCTTCGCTCACTTGAAGACCCTGTCCGGGGAGCAATCAACGTTCGGACGTTTCATGAAGGATGCCCAATTCGTGATCGTCAAACCGCAGTTGCTTGCCAAGGCGATGGAATTGATCGAAGAGCTGCCGCTGGAAAGAGGAGATCTGAAAGGAGATCTATATGAATACATGCTCGGCAAGCTGACCACCGCCGGCATCAACGGCCAATTCCGTACGCCCAGGCATGTCATTCGGATGATGGTGGAACTGATGGATCCCCAGCCGCAGTGGAAGATCTGCGATCCTGCTTGCGGGACCGGTGGATTCCTGGTGCACACCATGGAGTACCTGCAACAAAAATACACCTCACCCGAAGGCGTCTTGGAGGAAGAGACCTGTGACGAGGAGGGTTCCAGGGTGACCCACAAGATCTACACCGGTGATCTGCTGGAACCGTATCGCGGTCATATTCGACACGACCTGTTCCACGGTTACGACTTCGAGTCAACGATGCTTCGCATTGCCGCGATGAACATGATGCTGCACGGTGTCGAGAACCCTGACATTCAGAATCAAGACACTTTGTCCGCGCGGTTTGTCGAGGAGTGTTCTGAAGTCGCCGTCGATCACTTCGACCTGATTCTTGCCAACCCGCCATTCAAGGGCAGTTTGGACGTCGAGCTGGTGGACAAGTCGCTGACCGGCACGGTCAAGACCAAGAAAGCGGAGCTGTTGTTTCCGGCGTTGATGTTGCGAATGCTCAAACCGGGCGGTCGCTGCGCCGTGATCGTTCCTGATGGAGTCCTGTTCGGCTCGTCGGCCGCCCACCGCAAGCTCCGCAGCACGATTGTGGATGATCATCAATTGGATGCGATCATCAAACTTCCCCCCGGTGTCTTTCGACCCTACGCCGGTGTGGCAACCGCGATCATGATCTTCACCAAGTCAGGGAAAACGGGCGACGTCTTTTTTTATGAGGTCGAAGCGGACGGGTTGAGCCAGGACGATAAGAGACAACCGGTCAAGGAAAACGATCTGCCCGACGTCGTGGCCCAATGGAAAAGGTGGAACGGCGGAGGCGGCAAGGGACACTTTCAGGATCGAAGCAAGAAAGCGTTTTTTGTTCCTGCCGACAAGATTCGGGCAGAGAAGTTTGATCTCTCCATCACTCGGTATCGCGAGGTTCTGTACGTCGAGCCGGAGTATGAGGAACCGCATGCGATTTTGACGCGCCTTCAGGAAATCGAACAGGAAATCGCAGACGACCTGGCGGAATTGGAAAGGATGCTGCAATGACCGGCCACGAGATGACGCGGCTTGGCGAGGTCATGGAAATCACTTCGGGATTTGCCTTCAAGTCGTCTTATTTTTCAACCAGCACATCGGGGCTACCGTTGGTAAGAATTCGAGACGTCGCGCGCGGTTATTCGGACACTCGGTACAACGGTCCATACAACGATCGCTATTTGGTCGACGATGGCGATCTGTTGGTCAGCATGGACGGAGAATTTCGAGTTCGTCCCTGGTCGGGCGGTCCAGCACTTTTGAATCAACGGGTTTGCCGTTTGGAACCCGATCCGAACCGGCTTTGCAAAAACTATCTCAGACATTTGATCGCGCCGGAGCTGAAACGGATTGAGGATCGGACGCCGTTTGTCACGGTGAAACACCTGGCCGCCAAAACGGTGTTGGCGATTGAAGTACCGCTGCCGAAATTGGCGGAGCAACAGCGGATCACCGCCATCCTTGATAAGGCCGAGGCCGCCGGCCGACGACGACGAATCTCGCTCCGCCTTTTGGAATCGTTGCGTCTTGCTCAGTTTCATCAAGTGTTTGGTTCTCTTCGACAGACCGGTCGAACGAATGTGCAAGACCTTCGGGAGATTGGTCGAACGAATGTACAAGATCCCCGGGAGATTGGTCGAACGAATGTGCAAGACCTGCGGGAGGCGAATAAAAGCGGCGATGTGGTCACTGTCGGCGATGCACTGGACAGCGGCATCTTGCTGGAAGTGCAAGATGGGAATCATGGATCCGGCCACCCCAAAACGGACGAATTTCAAACGGAAGGGGTGCCGTTTGTGGCGGCGAGTTGCCTGGCCGGGAATCGTTTGAACCTGGATGATTGCCCCCGATTGTCCCGTGATCGGACGGCGCAATTGCGAACCGGTTTTTCTCGCCGCTTCGATGTGCTGCTCACGCACAAAGCGAGCCTGGGGATGACTTGTGTGGTTCCCGAAAGCATCGACTTGATCATGCTGACGCCTCAGGTCACCTACTATCGCTGTAATACCACCCGGTTGAATCCTTACTACTTGTCGACCTTTTTTCAAACACCTTTTTTTCAATCCAACCTGCGGCGACGAGCGAAGCAATCGACTCGTGCCTATATCGGGATCACGCGTCAAAAAGATCTTCCCCTTCGGGTTCCTCCCATTGAAACGCAAAACACGTTTGCACATTTCGTCCGCAAGCTGGACGCGTCGATCGCGGATTATGAAACAAGTCGGCGCGAATCCGATCACTTGTTTGAATCGTTGGTTGGGCGGGCCTTTCGAGGAGAGCTGTCGTGATCAAAGGGATTCATGTCGAGAACTTCAAGGGAATTGGCGAGCCCGGCATCGAGATCGATTTGAAGCCGATCACCCTGTTGTTTGGAAACAACAGCGCCGGCAAAAGTACGATTTTTCATGCGTTGTTGTATGCCTATGAGTTGTTCGTCAATCGCAACTTCAACGCCGATCGCACGACGCTTGGTGGCGAAAGCGTTGACCTGGGAGGATTTCACGCCTTCGTGCATGCCCACGATCCCAGCCGCCGAGTGGGATTGGCGATCAACCTCGACCTGTCCTCGGCTCAGCTTGATCGCCAGTGGCGGATCTCCGAAGCCTTCGTGGGGTCAAAGAACAACGAAGTCGACTTGTCCGAAATGGGGACCGATGTGTGGAGCGCCCGTATCGGTGTAAGCGTCGCCTGGGACGAGCAACGAAGGATGCCGTTTGTTGCCGCCTTCACCGTTGAAATCGATGAGGTACCTCTTGTTGACATCGAGTGCGAGAAGATGGGAGCGTTTGTGGAATGCAGAGTCAATTACCGCCATCCGGTCTTCCACTGGCCTAATTCAAGTGGGCCAGGGCAACAGCCGTCGGCAGGAGTGCTCGATTCGTTGTACCCACCGTTTCAAACGGTCACCGACCAGTGGTTTTGGCGAGACGGTGTGGAGGTGGAAAAGGAGGTCTTTGCAGAGCAGCCGGACCTGGTGTTGGGGGATCCGCCCCGACCCGAATCGGATGACGAGATGGCGGAGTATCGGATGGTCGAAGAGATCGATCATGGCCATCACGCCAGTTACTTTTATCGGTACGACATCGGCCACCAGAGGGCGATCTTGGAAGGGGCTTTCTTTTCGGCCCGCGGTCAGTGGAGTGAGACCGAGGCGGTACAACAGTGGCGGCAGAGGTTGGAGTTGGCGAGAGATGATTTGTTCAAACCGGTTCAAGTATTGGACCAGGTCGACGCGTTGCCTCCGTTGGATCGTTCCATCCAGTTGTTGATCGCCCCGTCGGTGGAATCGGAAACGGGGGATTTGATCCGAGACATCGTTTCCAGATTGGCCCTTGGACCAGCCAAAATGTTGGTCGAGCAGTTGAGGCGGTTTCGGCACATCGGACCGCTTCGTGAGGTCCCGCCAAGACGTTTTCAAAATACGCTTTCGCCCGACCCGGCGCGATGGTGCCGCGGATTGGCCGGTTGGGACGTCCTGAGCGTCGCTGGCGACCGGTTTGTCGAAGAGGTGAGCGAGTGGCTCTGTTCCGAAAAGCATTTGGGAACCGGTTACAGCCTGATTCGCAAACGGTACAAAGAGTTGGAACCGGACGGTTACATCATGCGGATACTCGCCCAAGAAAATCCGCTGGATGACCTGCCGATCGCGATGGAGGGAATCGAAAGATTGCCCCAGTACACGCGGCTGGTCCTGCGTGATGACGATTCGCTGGTCGAAGTGGATCCGCCCGACATCGCCGTCGGTATCACGCAGTTGGTGCCAGTGATCGTTTCGGCACTCGATCGTCACCCCGGCATCACACTGATCGAACAGCCGGAACTGCACAACCATCCGGCGATCGAAGTTGGCTTGGGCGATCTGTTCATTCAAACCATCGGGCAGGAACATTGCCGCTTCCTGCTGGAAACCCACGGCGAGCATCTGGTGCTGCGCATGTTGCGGCGGATACGCGAAGCAAGCGAGGGTGAATTGCCCGAAGGGGTTGTGGGGCTGTCACCGGAGGATGTAGCGGTCTACTTCGTTCAACGTACCGCCGATGGCGTGCAGGCGAAACGACTGCGAATTGATGAGACCGGGGAGTTCATCGACCGGTGGCCCCAAGGTTTCTTTCGAGAACGGGCCGAGGAGTTGTTTTGATGTTGGCCGAGTACGCACTGGAACCGGAGCTGCTGGGCAACTGGCGCGATTACCGCTTTTTTGTCTCCCAGTTCGGTCCGTCCAAAGGACGGCTGATCTCCCGCTATCCCAGGAAGTGGAAGAGATTGGTCATCGAGGCGGCGCAGCAGGCCGCCGACGTGGAGTATTTGAAGATAGAGGAGTCGCTGAAGAACATTGATTCGATGATGTTGTCGCGGAGCCACCAGTGGGATCCTCACCAGGAGTGGCTCTCGAACGCGTTGGCCGAGCATACGAAGCGACCGTTTCGCGGAATCCTGGCGCGGTCCAAGCCGGCCGATTCAACAGTGGTGTTGTCTGGAGATGACATCGACCCGGCCGACCCCAGTCCACCACACATCTGGTCGGTTCGATTGTCGGTCCAGATTCCCAGGACTGCCCAGGAGATGGCGAACTGTGTCGCGCCACTGCTTCGTCACTGCAAACGGGTGTTGTTCGTTGATCCGCACTATGACCCCAGCAATCGACGTCACAATCTGCCGCTACGAGCCTTCCTGAGCATGATCGCCAGCCGTGATCCGCAGATCGCGCCGCCGGCGGTGATGGAGTATCACACCAGCGACAAGAACAAAGATATCGCCACGTTCACAGGCAATCTGCACCGCCGAATCAAACCAGCGCTGCCCGCATCATCAAGGCTGACGGTGGTGCGATGGAGAGGCGAGGAACTTCACAATCGATACGTCTTGACCGACCGCGGTGGCGTCATGTTTGGCGCAGGACTTGACCAAGATGACACTCTTCCGCCCACCGAAGATACGGTCACGTTGCTGGCCGAACAGTCTTGCTGGGATTTGATGGCCGATTATTCCAAGGAGAGTACCAAATTGACCTGGCTGGATGACACGTTCACGGTCGCCTCACCTGCGAGGCGGTAGTCAATCAAAAAAGCTCGTGTCTTCGTGTCTTCATGTCATTGCGAGAAACCTTGACGGCTGCTTTCGGTTCACTCGAGGTAGCTCGGACAAAGGCACCAGGAGCATTGCGTTAGTTTGGGGGATCTAAAAATTTTGTGCGGTATTGTCGTCAAATTGACGCGATGTGTTTTTGAACAGTCGATGACGGCGAGCGAAAGCGAGCTATCATCACCCCGTAGTTGGTCTGGTCCCTTGCCCTTTCGACCAGGCTGGCAAGGCCGCCAGTTGATCTCTGCCCCGATCACTGGTGGCCGCCTTTATTGTTGGCAAGTCGGTCAGTGTGCCGAGGAACGCTGGTAACCTGCGATCTCGTTTGGTCCCCGGTTGTAGCGATCCTCACTGGCGGACGTGTCGCGGGTTTCTCAGCGTTCCAGCACTTCCAATGGGGCCGATTCTTGGTCGATCAGGCCGATCGATTGCGCCATCGTCGAAAGGCGATGTAATGATTCTCTTCCCGTTTCCCCTAGATCTCGTGTCCAATCGTTGACGTACAGTTCGACGTGCTTCATCAACACGTCGTCATCGAATTCCTGCGCGTAACGGCGCATGGTCGGCAGGGCTTCATCTCGGTTGGCGAGTGCGTGGTCGATCGAGTCGAGAATGACGCTTTGAACTGCGGCCAGCACTTCAAAGGGCAGTTGGCGACTGGCTACGATTCCTCCCAAGGGCAACGGGCAGCCGGTGGCCTTTTCCCACTTGGTTCCCAGGTCGGCGACCAATCCCAGTCCTTCGTCCTGCCAGGTGAATCGTCCTTCGTGAATGCAGACCCCAAAATCGGCCAGGCCCGCTTTGAGTTTCGGCATGATGCTGGAAAAAACACAATGCTCGACTCGTGAGGTATCGGGATAGAAAAGTTCAAACAACATCGCGGCCGTCGTATGCTTGCCGGGACAGAGCGTGGTTTGCTGAGGGTGACGCGGTGGATCGGCAAAACCACCGGCGGCCTGGTCATGGGGGGCGTCACCAGCAGTCGCTGATAACAACAGCGGACCGACGCCAAAACCGAGCGCCGATCCACTGGGCAGCACCAGCATCTGGTCGGCCAGATAAAGCGCTGCATGAAAACTGGTTTTAGCGACGTCAAAGTTACCGCGAAACAGTTGGTCGTTCAGCTGTTGGATATCAAGCAGTTCGACTTGAAAATCGAGGCCGCGCCAATCGACCCGGCGATTCATCAACCCGTGGAACGCGAAGGTGTCGTTGGGGCAGGTCGAGATGCCCAAGCGAATTTTTTGAGGGTGATTCATGTTTTTGTCGGGAACAAATTCGTGCACGTTCGGAGGTTTGGCCGACCGAAGGAAAAGAGTTCGGTGGTGCGTTTGCCGACTTGAGGACAAGTCGGCCTACAGGTTGGATCACGATTCGGTTGGAATCCAGCGCCAGGGAACGATTTTGGTTGCGAGGTCGGCCGCGGCGCGAAGCGCCTCCTCGATTTCCCAGTGGCTTCGATCGCGGTCGCCCACTCCGTTGGAGATACCGCGTACGATCTGCAGTGGAACACCCGCAAGCGTACAGGCCATGGCAACACCGTACCCTTCCATGTCTTCGGCGACCGCCAGCGGGTACGCCCGTCGTCTCGACTGGGCTTCGTCTCGATCGGCGCAGCCGGCGCAGCTGGTCAGCAATTGGCCGTGGCAGGGAACATCACCCACAAACGTCGACATCAACGGAATCACGTCGGTCACTTTCGGTTTGGCGTCTCCGCCACTGAACTGTTCAAACCCCAGTGAGTCGGCGGGCTGGAAACGATCGCCACTGCCAACTCCGATTCCGTGGCAGGCAACTTGATCGAAACGGCAGGCCGATCCGACGGGATGCTTTTCCGGATCAAAACTTCCCGCGATTCCGATCAATAACACTCGGTCAGGTTTGTATCGCGAAACGAGTGCGGCGGCCCGCGCTGCGGCCGCGACCGGCCCGAATCCACACAACTGAATCGACCAGTTCGCCATCGCGTTGCTGCCCTCCAGTAGCGGTGAAAGCAGCTTTTGTTCGGTGGGCGTTGGAATCAGGATCAGGTCGGTCACGGGCAATCCCCACATTGTGATTGGAATGCTGAACTGTAACGCACCAGTTCCGATTGCGGCAGCTGAAAAAGTCGCACGAATTTTACTGGTGTGCCGACGATCTCACGGCCGTACGTTGAATTGCGGATTGCGGCTGCGAATCAGTTCGCTTTCGTAGGCTCTACGAACGGCTGATTCGCCGGCGGGCGAATCGGCCGGAAAAACATGAAGCTCGACCGTCACAGATTTCGCTTCGCGGCCAGCCAAATAATCGGCCAATGACTTGCGATCGCTGCCGGAGGAATGTTCGGACAATCGTTGCTGCAGGTTCTGTGCCTCGCCAATGTAAAGATACCGACTGGCGCCGCGAAACAGATAGACACCAGGATTCGCGGAGATTTTCTTTTCAGCCAGTTTCAAGCGAAGTTCATCAAGCGAATACGTTTTGATCTGGCGATCCCAACGAGCGACCTGCAACACCAGCTCCGGCCGCAACGCACGTTTTTTGCGTAGCGACAATACCCCCTTGCTGACCTCGTAGGGATCGATACCTGGGCGAATCTTTTCCGCTTCACGTAAAAACTCGGCTCGGTAACGGGGATCGGCAAGCATCGTGTCGCTGGTGATCCGATGTCGATCGGTAACAACTCGCGAAGCGATTTCTGACACCGGCAGGACTGTACTGGAAACCGGTTTTCCGCGCCGAGTTGTCGGCGATTTCAGCTTGCCGGCTTTGCGCATCCGCAACAACTTCAACAACGCATCGCGTTGTGCGTCGGCATCCAGTGGCTGATCGGGAGAAAGGTGGTCCAGGAAGCCATCGCGAAGCCGTTTTTGCACCAACAATTCGTCGCTGCTGTAACCTTCGCAGGCGGCGTCAAACGCTGCCGCGATTAGTGGTTCGTCAAACGGTTGTGCCAAGGCTTGCGCCGCAGAAGCGACGTGCAGCCCCAGCAAAAACAGAGCGACAAAACAGGTCGACTTCGCGATCACGGCCCCACTCGATACATTCACTACCACTGGGGTGAAAGCCAGCCGGTTTCTGCCCCATCATGACGGTTTTCACCTTCCAGTCTACCTCACGAGCATCCGATGCGTATCGTCCTATGTTATCCGGTCACGACGGAGCAATTTGCTCAACTTCAAGCAGCCGCGCCGGGGGCCGAGATCGTGGATGCGGGGCAGGAGCGGGTTGATGAGCTGCTTCCTACCGCGGACATTTACATCGGTCACGCCAAGGTTCCGGTCGATTGGGATCGCGTTCTGGCCGCTGGCAAGCTTCGTTGGATTCAATCATCCGCCGCGGGATTGGATCACTGCCTGGTTCCCGGCGTGATCGATTCGGACATCATGGTCAGCAGCGCGTCGGGTTTGTTTGCGGTCCAGGTTGCCGAGCAGACCTGTGCGCTGCTGTTCGGGTTGCTGCGCCGGCTTCCGATCTTTTTTCGCGCCGAGGCGAAACGAGAATTCATTCGCCGCCCGACCGACGACTTGCGCGGCAAGACCGTCGGCATCGTCGGGCTGGGAGGCAACGGCCGAATGATCTCGCGAGTGTTGGCTCCCTGGGATGTTCGGATCGTGGCCACCGATTACTTTCCGATTGACAAACCGGAGGAAGTCGACCAGCTATGGCCTGCTGACGATCTGGATCAACTTCTGCAGTGCAGTGACGTGGTGATTTTGACGCTGCCGTTGAATGACCACACACGCGGATTGTTCGATTCGGCGCGAATTTCACAAATGCGCCCCGGCAGCTACCTGATCAATGTGGCTCGCGGTGCGGTGGTGGTCGAAACGGCATTGGCCGATGCACTGGCGTCGGGACACCTGGCCGGCGCGGGCCTGGACGTTACCGAGGTGGAACCGCTGGCCGAAAGCAGCTTGTTGTGGGACGACCCCAAAGTGATCATCACGCCCCACGTCGGTGCCCAATCGTATCGACGCAACGACGATGCAACCGATTTGGCGTGTGTCAATCTGCGGCGTTTCCTGTCGGGCGAACAGCCCTACAACCAGGTCGACAAAAAACTTGGTTTTCCTCACCCGTCGGTCGTTTATCGCGGGGAATCATGAGCAGTAATCGGCATGCTCCCCAGCCCGACGGGGTTTTGATCCGAGACGGCGAGCCGATCGGCCCGATGCGAATGCCTGAAAATCGCCCTGACGATTTTGTCGATCATTTCAATCGAACCTACCAGGGCATTGGGTTGTCGGTTCAGACCGTCGGCGACTTCTCCGAAGTCGCAACGAGCTTGAGTGAGAAACCGAAGTAGCAGAGCGTGCCGGGATCGGAGAACCGGCCGACAAAAAAAATCCCCAGCAAACCACGTGGGGGAATGCTGGGGATCTTGTCTGGGTGTCGCTTGGTGTAGCGGCTGAAAGCTTGACGTGAAGGGGTCGACTCCGGAAGCGCGAACATACGAGATTCGCTTCTTCCGTCGTTCGGTTGGATAACCCTTCGTCGTTTAGATTTCAGAGTTCATTTCGCTTTTTCCAAACGCATCGTCAAGTGGAGTGCAATTCAGTTGCAACCACAAGTCGGCTCGCAACCGCAAGTCGGCTCGCAGCAAGGAGCTTCGCAGCCGCAAGCGGGCTCGCAGCAACCGCTGTCGCAGCAGTGGCTTCGCTTCTTGAAAATCTTCGAGAAGAAGCCTTTGATGTTGCAGCTGTGCCGGGGCGGGCAGCAGCAAGGATCCACTACTTCGCAGCCGCAAGCGGGCTCGCAGCAAGAAGCGGGAGCTTCGCAGCCGCAAGCCGGTTCGATGATTTCGCAACCGCAAGCCGGTTCGCAGCAACCACTGTCGCAGCAACCGCGGTGCTTGGCGAACAACCGTTGCAGCAGGCCCAATCGGGGCTTGCAACCGCTGTCGCAGCAGGAAACTTCGCAACCGCAAGCGGGCTCGCAGGGAGCTTCGCAGCCGCAAGCCGGTTCGCAAGGTGCTTCACAGCCACAAGCCGGCTCGACGTCACAACAGGTATCACAACCTTTGTTACACAGTTTGTCAAAGAGGCCAAACGCACTGGCGTTGACCGAGCTGCTTGCAACCATTGCGATTGCCAACAGCGCAGGAACGATTGCACGACGCATCGTGAGATCTCCATGGAATTGGGTTCTTGGGAAGGTTCATTGCCAGCGCCTGAGCCGCAACACGTCCGAGCGGCCGGAGACCTTCTCGAAGCATTGCCCCGATCCAACCAATCCGGGATCCAGGGGGGCTCCAAAGGTGGTCGATCGGCGTGTGGCGGCGCGAGCGCCACGCCTATTGCTAGGTGTTCACAACTGGCTATCGTCGTGAGTGACTTGCAAGTCGTGGCAAACCTGAAACTTTTTCTCAACCGGATCACTTTGCCTGTTCAATCAGATCGACTTTGACTAGTGAGACGGTCGTAGCGGAAACGCCAACCCCACGACCATGAGCTGTCGATCAAGCTGATTGCTTTTTTCTTCCAGTTCGTACTCGTACTCGCCACACGATGACGCGAGTTCGAGTTCGAGCACGAGTTCGAGTTCGAGTAAGAGTTCGAGTAAGAGTACGAGCACGAGTAGGAGTAGGAGTAGGAGCACGAATAAGAACGGGAGGGATGGGTGACAAGTGCCGGTACGACTGTCAGAATGGAAACATCGGCAGCGTAAGCCCTACAAACCGATAAATTGGCAGATCGGGATTCCTGTCACGGCAAGATTGGTCCGACAGTTCAACTGCCAGAGAAAGTGGGGCATACAGTTCATGCGGGGCCAGCGGAGTTAGCCGTCGCATCTTGATTGAGACTGCAACATGGTCAACGGAGGAAAACAGCCGATTCGCGTCTTGCTGATCGAAGACAGCGATGTTGATGCGATGTTCGTCAGGCGGTTGCTGGAATCCAACCCCGAACTGCCGCTGAAGATCGACCAGGCGACGCGGCTGGAGGAAGCGATCCAGTTTTTGCGGTCAGCCGACTACGACGTCGCCATGTTGGATTTGAGCCTTCCTGATGCCGACGGCCTGGAATCGTTCGACCAAATTCGAGCCCTGGATGCCCGCCTGCCCGTGGTCGTGTTTACCGGCAGCGAGGACGAAGATCTAGCGCTGACCGCGATCGAAAGCGGCGCGCAAGATTTCATGGCCAAAGGTCACGTCACCGGCCAAATGCTGTTTCGTTCCTTGCGATTCGCGATCGCCCGACAGCGCAAAGTGATGGGCTTCCAAGCCGCCGCCGATACCGATCCACTCACCGGAATGCCCAATCGCCGACACTTGGAATCACGATTCGCAGAACTGCTTTCCCAATCCAAACAGCAGCAGGTGCCAATGTCGCTGGGGCTGATCGATGTCGACCACTTCAAATCGGTCAACGACCAACACGGTCACTTCATCGGTGACGCGGTTCTGAAAGAAGTGGCGAGAATCCTATCGGAGGGACTACCCGAAGGCATGCTTGCAGCCCGCTTTGGCGGAGAGGAGTTTGCGTTGCTGCTTCCCGGCCTGGCAATGGATCCAGCCTGTGGAGTGGTTGAAAACCTTCTCGCGGTGTTGGCCGAAAAAACCATGTTGTTTGGTGAGCTTTCGGTTCGCGTGACTGCCAGTGCAGGAGTGGTGGAAATCGAACACGACGAAACGTGGGACGAATCGTTCGTGCGCGCCGATGTCGCGCTGTACGAGGCAAAGAAGTCGGGACGCAATCGTCTTTGTCGCCATCACAAGGGACGCGTTGAATCCAAACCGACCGGCAACTGAATCGTGCGGATCCGCCGCAAATGCACGGACCACAGGCGGTTTTTTGATGCCACGATGTGGCGGTCTGGGCATGCGATCGCGTCGTCGAACCCTGGGTGCAAGGCGGCCGACAGACCCACTCCCCACACGCGCAAGAGTTCCGACGGGCGGGCCTGTCGGAGGCCGATTGGCGAAACACAGAGGCTCGATTCCGTCAACCCCAGAACAGAAACCTTAAAAAAACCCCGAAAATCGTGGGTTTTTTTGGCCTAAGCCGGGTTGCATGGATTGCGGAAGGCACATAACACTTTGCCCATACTATTGATGGGCACCGATGCTGCAGGCCCAGAACTCACCTACAAACCCAACGAAAAGGTTGTCGCAAATGGCTAAAGCTCCGCAAAAGGCTCCGACCAAGACTCAAATCCTGGCCAACATCGCGGAAGAAACAGAGCTGTCCAAGAAGGACGTCGCTGCTGTGTTTGATGCTTTGACCGGGGAAATTGGAAAAGCGTTGCAGAGGGGTGGTCCAGGCCAATTCGCCATCCCCGGACTCTGCAAAATCGTGTTGAAAGACGTTCCCGCCAAACCCAAGCGAAAGGGACGCAATCCGGCTGACGGTTCGGAAATCTGGCTGAAGCCGAAGCCAGCCAGCAAGAAGCTTTCGATTCGCCCGCTGAAGGGCCTGAAGGAGATGATCTAGCTTTCGGTGCTACCGCGCTACTTTCGGTTGCTCTTCTCGCCAGGCAGTCACCTCTCCCGCGCTGCGGGGGAGGTTGCCGTCGGTCGTAGCGCGGCGGCCCCCCGTCGTCAGTCACGACCGAGACGGTCGTGCTACGAATCCGGCGCACTAGCGGCTGGGCCGTTCGACGATCGTTTCGATACGAACCGCTTTCTTGCCCTTGAACGCTCCGGCGCGGGCGTGGAACTTTGGCACATCTTGAACCGCCAATTCCAGCGGTTCGCTGACTTCTTTTTCGGTCGTGATGATGTCGCCGATCGATAGATCCAATAAGTCGCCGGTGCGAATGGTCGACCTGGCCAGCGTGACAACGATATCGACCGGTGCAAGATCGACGTTGTTGGTGATCTTGCCGCGAGATTCCTCGGTCGGCTTTCCCTTGCCGTAACCGACCCAGCCGTTGCGAGAGAGTTGCGAGTTGAAGTTTTCGATCGTGTTGAACGGAATGCACAGGTTCATCATGCCGCGATTTTTTCCCAGCAGCACTTCGAAGCCGACCAGGATGACCACCTCGTTGGGCGGAACGATCTGAACCAGTTGCGGATTGCTTTCCACACTTTCCACTTCCAATTCCAGATCGACGATGTTTTCCCAGGCGCTCTTGAGTTGCCCCAGAAAGATTTCGACCACTCGCCCCATCAGCCGATTTTCAATTTCCGTTAGCGGCCTGCGGATGGTATCGCCGGGACTGGGGTCACCGCCCAGCATTCGATCGATCACGGCATAGGACAGTGAAGGGGCGATATCCAGAATCCAATTGCCGTCCAGCGGATCGGGTTTGAGCACGTTGAAGTAACTGGGGTTATCCAGACTGAAAACAAACTCGCTGTAGGTAAGCTGATCGACACTCAGCAATTTCACTTCGATCATGGTGCGAAGCATGCCGGAGACCGAAGCGCCAAAGTTTCGCGCAAGTCCCTCGTGCAACGAATGCATTGCCCGCATCTGGTCTTTCCCGACCCGTTCGGGGCGTTTGAAATCGTAGGCGGTCACTCGGCTGCCGGTACCGCCGACCGCAGCTGAAGTGGCCGTCGCGGTGGGACTTTTTTCGGCAGAAAACTTAGGCGGCTCCGGCTTGGGCGGCGCACCTTCAACCGACTCCATCGCCTTGAGCAGACTTTCCACTTGATTTTGGCTGAGTGATTCTTCGGACATTTCCTTCGTCCTCTTTACCTTCCGTGGGGTAGTGGCCTCAGTTTCGCAAATGGCCGTCGCCCTGAACGACGTACTTGTAGGTGGTCAGTTCGCGCAAACCACACGGGCCTCGGGCATGAAATTTGTCGGTCGATATCCCGATTTCAGCCCCCAGACCAAACACACCGCCATCGTTGAACCGCGTGCTGGCGTTGACCATGACCGCGGAACTATCGACCAATTTCGTGAAGCGATCGGCGGCACGTAGGTCGGAGGTCACAATCGCGTCGGTATGATGAGAACCATACCGATTGATATGCTCGGCCGCCGCTTGAAGCGAATCGACCACCGCGATGCTGATGATCGGGCCCAGGTATTCGGCCGACCAATCTTCTTCGGTGGCCGGCAGCGCGTTTTCCAACATCGCCATGGCACGGTCATCCACGCGCATCTCAACGCCCTGCTTGCGCAGCCGCGCCGCGATCACGGGCAGCGCCGACGCAGCGATCGCCTGGTGAACCAGCAGCGATTCGGCAGCATTGCAAACTCCCATTCGCTGACATTTCGCGTTTTCAACAATTTGTGCAGCCATTTCTACGTCGGCCGAATCGTCGACATAGACGTGACAATTGCCGTCGTAATGCTTGATGACGGGCATCGTTGCTTCGGCGGCGACACGCCGGATCAATCCTTCGCCGCCGCGCGGAATGGTGACATCGATCGTGTCGGCCATCGACAGGAACTGGCCAACGGCAGCACGATCGGTGGTCGCCACCAGCTGAACAGCCGCTTCGGGAACACCGCAGCCGCGCGCCGTCTGTGCCAAGATATCGACGATCGCTTTGCTACTGTGGATCGCTTCCTTGCCACCGCGCAAAATCACCGCGTTTCCACTTTTGACGCATATAGCGCCGGCGTCAGCGGTGACGTTCGGCCGGCTTTCGTAGATGAAAAAAACAACCCCCAACGGAACTCGCCGTTTTTGAATTTGCAATCCGCCCGGTCGAGTGAATCCTTCCATCATTTCACCGATGGGATCGGGAAGCATCGCAATTTCTGACAGACCTTGCGCGATGCCTTCGATTCGATTGGTATTCAAACGCAATCGATCAACCATCGCATCGGTCAGGCCATAACCGGGTGCCGCCTCGATGTCCTTTTCATTGGCACGGATGATCGCTTCCGATTCACAAACCAATGCGTCGGCCGAAGCATCGAGCCATTGATTCTTGATGGATGTATCTAGGATTGCTAATTCATAAGAGGCCGCCTTCGCCGCGTCTGCGGTCTGGCGGCAGTAGGAAGCAAGATCGGTGTCGGTGGCGGGAGCGGACATTCGTGGTGCGACGGGAGACCTTAGGGAATCGAGGGAGACCTTTCGATTCTCGATAATCGAACGATCACGGTCAACGGTGATCTTTTCATCTGCGGCGATTGGCTATTCGAGTGCAGACACACTGATCAGATTGTTTGTGGAGTGTCGGACGGTCTGGCCTGTTTCGCACCGAAGGTGCAGTCATTTGCTTAGCCCAGAGCGAGGTTTTGCGAGTCTTACGAGCAATACCGCTGCCCTGGGTCCTCGAGCGCGAGGCAACTCGATTCCCGACCCCTGCGAGCATGGCGGCTTTGCCGCCATGCTCGCAGGGGTCGGGAAGATGGTAGACGCTTGCAAACCCCAGGGCAGCGTCAACGTTCGTAAAACTCACGTTGCCTCGCCCTGGGCTTAGCAAATTGCTGGGCCTTTGGCCCAAAGTGAAACTAGATAGGAAACTAGATGGGTAGGAAACTAGATGGGTGGCACCAAATGGAAACTCCTACTACCCAGTACAACGCCGGAGGCCGATTCGGAAACGTCTGTCGTGAAACTCACCGATTCTCTAAAATGAGCCTTCTCCTTTTCTCTCTTCCTCCCCACGCGGTGTCACCTCGATGCGAATTCTTTTTCTCGGTGACCTCGTTGGCAAACCGGGTTACAGCGCGGTGCTGCAGCACGCGGAGCAGTTGCGGAGCAAACATCATCTGGACGCATTGGTGGTGAACGCGGAAAACGCGTCAGATGGATCCGGCTTGATGCCCCGGCAGTTTCAACGCTTGGTGGCCGCCGGAGTCGATGCGATCACGCTGGGTGACCATATCTATCGCCGCAAAGAGATCGTCGAAACGTTGACGAGTGATCGCCGAATTGTGAAACCGGCGAACTATCCCGGCGACGCGCCGGGCCACACTTGGATGGTTGTCCCCACACCCGCCGGTCCGCTGGCAGTGGTTTCGCTGCTGGGACGCGTCTACATGCGGCCGGTCGATTGCCCGTTTGATGCCGTCGATCGAGCACTGGAGGAGATTGGCGATCAGGCCCAGCACGTACTGGTCGACGTGCATGCCGAGGCGACCAGCGATAAACAGGTCCTGGCGCGTTATCTGGACGGCAAAGTGACCGCGGTTGTGGGGACGCACACGCATGTTCCTACGGCTGACGCGTCGGTTTTGCCAGGCGGAACAGCCTTTCAATGTGACGTGGGAATGTGCGGACCGTACGAAAGCATCATCGGCCGAGACATCAGCCGGGTGATCCAGACGACGCGGACGTTTGAACCGAGTCATTTTCACGTCGCTACGCGCGATGTCCGGCTGTGCGGAGCAATGATCGACTCGGATGCCGACGGAGGGGCGATTTCCATCGAGCGATTTGAACTGCGGATCGAGGAGTAGGATTGTCGGCGACTTTTCCAAAGTCGCTTCGCGTAGCCAGAAGCGGAGAGCTGGCCGACAGGCTCGCCGACTTGGGACAAGTCGGCCTACGGCTTGAGCAGTGCGGTGGCGACGAGACAACGGTTGCATCCGGCGTCGATCAATTGCCCCGCGTCGGCGGCGGTGCGAATGCCACCGCCAGAAAGGAGGGTTGCACTGGGCATCTGTTGCCTGATTCGCCGGCATATTTCGGTGGTGATCACGCCACCCGCCGTCCCGACCGATTCGAGGTCCAGCGCCAACACTCCCCCCACCTCCGCTTGTTTGGCCAAACCGATCCACGTCGATTCGTCGCCATGTCGAGCGACCAATTGGCCGCCGCGATAGTCGAGTCCCAACACGATTCGGCCGGCTGAAACGCACGTGGCAAGCGTTTCCAGTGCATCCGGCGAACATGCCGATTCGGTCGCCGCAATGATTCGCACTCCGCCAAATCGGCCTGCCAACTGCGTGACCGCCGACCGCACCGATGCTCGTTGGTCACCTCTCCAGCCGATATCGAGATAGATTTCGATGAAATCCACACCTTCTGCCAGAACCTGGTGAATCGAATCGAATTGCGGCGACTGCTTCTCGATCGCGTCCAGATCCGCGATGTACAACTTCGTCAAACCGAGGTCTCGGTATCGGCGCGCCAGAGCGATCGCGCTGCCTGGAGAATCCGCCGAGGAAATCGAAACGGGCCGATATTGATCTCGTTTTCCGGCTACGGCGTGCACGGCCAGGCCGTTTTTCAGATCGATCACGCCGACCAAGCGATCGCTCAGGCCGGCGGTCAGCAAATCGGTCGGCCGATCTTTCAAGCTTCGCTGGTTGCTTGCGGCAAGGAGAAGAGCGATTCGACCTTCACGATCGCGTAGTCATCGGGAAAGGTGTGAATCGCCTGGACCAACATCGAACACTGGCGAGTTTCGATGTTGACGTAACTGAGGGCTCCCAGCGCCATCCGACCGCTGGCGTCAAACGTATGCAGCAAGCCTTCCATCGGACCGCTGCCGAGTTGCTGCTGGACCATCCAGAACATCGACGGTTCCACCGGTTCCAATTGAAAACTGGTTCGATACTCGATTCCACCCCGACAACTCACCCGCTCGGTCCGGCTGCCCTTGAGCGGCTGGGAGAGCAAGCAGCGGCGTTTGGGCAGCGGCTGATGAGCACTGGTGGCGACTTCGCAAACCGTCACTCCGCCAGCATTCCAGGTGATGACGTGACCGCAATTGGTGATGTCAATCTGTGCTTCGTAGTGACTGCGCTGAATTCGACGGCTCTTGTGCAACCGATACAGTTCCGGATGCAATGACCGACTGAATACGTGAAACGCTAATTCGGCAACTTTTGGGCGAACCGAAAGCACAGTGGGAGGTCCAAATTGGAAACGTGTATAAAATATCCGAACAACGTCGGGCTGAGTGAACGATCACAGCGAGCTGACTTGGTGGATGTTTGTCGCATCACCATCGTTTCCCGCGTGTCTTCGGACATTATACGCAGCGTATCGAAACCGACTAAAGACCGTTTACGGTAACCGGCAAGAAGAATATCTTTTTTGCATCCGTCACCAGAATTCCCATTGACATTGGCCACAGAGACCGCCTCATGGTCGTCGTGATCGACAACTACGATTCCTTCACTTACAACCTTGTCCAGCGGCTGGGAGAAATTGATTCCAGCCTGGACATTCGTGTTTTTCGAAACGACGAATTGTCGGTCGATCAGCTGACGGCGCTTGCTCCGTCACGAGTGTTGGTGTCGCCCGGACCCTGCACACCCAGCGAAGCAGGAATCAGCATCGATTGCGTGCGACAGTTTGCCGGCAAGGTACCACTGCTAGGTGTCTGCTTGGGACACCAGTCGATTGGCCAGGCGTTTGGCGGTCGCATTGTCCGAGCGCCCGAACTGATGCACGGCAAGACGGACAAGATCATGCACGACAGCGCTGGATTGTTCAGCGGCATCGACAACCCGTTCGTTGCGACCCGTTATCACAGCTTGGTGATCGAACCGACATCGATGCCGGACGACCTGATCGTTTCCGCATGGACCGATACGGGCGGCAACCGTCAGATCATGGGAGTGCGTCATCGCGAGTATCCACTGGAAGGCTGGCAATTCCATCCCGAAAGTTTTTTGACCGAACCGGGAATCGAATTGTTGCGCCGCTTTCTGAAGTGGTGACCGTCGGATGATTCGCGTAGGCCGGACCGGAGGTCGCCAAACCATGCCGTAACTGCGCAAACCAGTTCGTATTTTCAAGCAGTGTGCGCAACAAAAAAACTTCTCACAGGCGACCGAAATTCCGGCACCGTAAGGGTTTGCTTGCTACGGCCTACAATGGTCTTCTCCGAAATCGCTACGTGTATCCAGAAGCAAAGAACGAGCCGACGTTACAACACTCGCGCGGGCCCGGCAGCCTGTTCGCCAATCAACCGTGTGATCAAATCATCCACGGTGATTCCGTCCGCTTCGGCCGCAAAGGTGGGCACAATTCGGTGGCGCAACACGGGATGGGCAAGCAGTTGCACATCATCGATCGTGACGTGGGGACGCCCATGGATCAACGCTCTCGCTTTGGCCGCCAACACCAACTGCTGGCTGGCCCGCGGTCCGGGTCCCCATTCAATCAACTCCCTGGCCCAGGCCTTACTGGACTGGTCGCGCGGCCGTACCGATCGCACCGCGTCCAGCACCCAATCTTTGACATGCTGCGGTAGCGGCACGCGGCGAACGGTTCGCTGAAACTGCATGATCTCCTCGCCGGTGACCACCGCTTTGACTTCGGAATCAAACGTCGACGTGGTTCGATCGATGATGTCGCCTTCCTGATCGCGCGAGGGATAGTCGACCACCACGTGAAACAAAAACCGGTCTCGCTGGGCTTCGGGCAACGGGTAGGTGCCTTCCTGTTCGATAGGATTCTGCGTCGCCAGCACAAAAAAAGGTTCGTCAAGGTGGTAGGTCTTTCCGGCAGCGGTCACTTCGTGTTCCTGCATCGCCTCCAACAGCGCCGCTTGGGTCTTCGGCGGTGTCCGGTTGATCTCGTCGGCCAGCAACATCTGAGTGAAAACGGGTCCCTGTTCGAAGACGAACTGACGATGACCGGTTTGAGGGTCTTCCTGGATGATTTCTGTTCCCGTGATGTCGCCGGGCATCAAATCGGGGGTGAACTGGATACGGCGAAAGGTCAAATGCATCGACTCGGCCAACGTGCGCACCATCAGCGTTTTGGCCAGCCCCGGAACTCCTTCCAGCAGGCAGTGTCCGCTCGCCAAAATCGCGATCAACAATTGTTCGATGACATCGTCCTGTCCGACGACGACCCGTCCTACCTGCTCGCGAATGTCGCTGCAGGCTTGGACCAGTTTGGCGGCGGCCTCGGAATCTTCCATGGGTGGGGTGGGTTGCTCGGCCAATGCAGAAAACCTCTCGTTGGTGTTGGCAGTTGGATGTGCGGATTTGCCCAGCCTAACGAATCAGCGCCGCGGCTGCTTCCTGGGGAGGGGGGCAATCGTCTTGGGTGCGGCTTTTGGACCGCAAGAGGGGAAAGGGCAAATCGGGCTCGACCCAGGCAGACGTGGGGCCAGTCAGTTTAATCGCTCCGAGAGTGCACCTCGCGGTTTGCGTTTTCAGACGGATAGACCGTAGGTGCGGCAGCCGTCGGCGGCTTGCTGGGTCATTTTCCAGTAGTTGTCCATCGGGCGGCTATCACTAAGGTAGTCGCCGCGCAAACGCAGCAATGATTCTCCGCCGCTGGTCGACCAGAATTTCTCGCTGCCTTTGATGCGACGATTGATTTGTTTGACCGTGGATTCCATGATCGAGCTGGTCAGCGGATACCCTTTCTTACGGTATTCGGGGTAGTTCATACGGCCACGGTGATTCTGGTAATAAACACGGGCACGCCGGACAACCTCGCGACGATCACCTTCACTGGCATCTTGGGGAGGCATACCAAGTCGTTCTTGGTGTTCGTCAAGCTCCGCGATCACCGAATCAACCTTGCCCTGCCAAATGGCGGTTGCGAATCGACGATAGCATGTCCAGCTCTCCTCGGTCGTGGTAAAGATCGCTCGTGCCGCAGCCAAACTGTAAGACAACGCATGCATCAAATCCAAAATGCTGGTGAAGTTTGAGAACCACTCGCCCTGCATCTCTTCAATCGACGACGAACCGTCCGAGACGAAAACCTTCTCCGGAGCCTTGAAAAAGCCGGCGTACCATGCCGAGCTGGCCGCCAGCGGGCCAAACTCTTTCCAGCTCTTGCCGCTAGCAATGACTTCCTTTCGAAGCATTTCTGGACGCGACCAGGAAGGTTCTTGATCACCCTCGGGTTGGTCGCACTTCGCGTTTTCACCGGCTACCTTACCAATGTCGGCAAGCTTTTTGGCAATGCCGACATTTTGCAAAAAGTCCGGTAATTCCGGGGCCGGATCCACTGAATGCGTTTCGCCCTGCATCGAAAGCAGCACGGCAATCCGGCTTTCTTTCCAAAAGCTTTCTGTCGGAGAACTGTCTTCTTTGCGATCGAAGCGTTGGTAACGACCTCCGTCACTCATGACAACTGCCAGCGGTGGAGCCTCTTTATCCGCGGGCCCTTGGTGAAGTTGATTCGGAATCGACTTGGCGAGAAAGGCAGCGGTCAACCGGCGTGCCAACTCGCATCGGTTCTTACCGTTTCGAAGCGTTGTTCGACGCACGCGTTCGCTCTTGATTTCCAGCTCGGCAAGTTCCTTCAGATCACGGCTGGCTTGTTGGAAGCTTTGGCTGTTCGCTCCGGCGTAGACCATTTTCCGTTCCACTTTGGGGCTCATCGTTGTTTCGACACGCAGTCCCAATTCAGCAAGACGAGGGAAAAAAAGACCGGCGACACCGGCGACAGAAATAGCCTTCGGTAACCCACTCTACCTCGCCGTGAGTGGTCTGGATGATCATCGGTTCGTCATCGTCAGGCTCGTGTTTCCGTGGAACTGCCTTGCATTTGGGGCAACGAACACACTTCTCCTCCTCAGGCAAATCCTTGGCAGCCTGTTTGACAGCCATCGACGCGGCAAGGTCAGCGACGAAACCGGCTTCGGTTTCAAGTTCGTCAAAGGTCTTGGGAGTGCCGTCTGGACGGTACCTCCCTCCCGTGAGCTCGAGAATTTCTTTGGCAAGCTCTTCGGCTCGAGTACGATCCTGTGGTGAAATGGCCATCCTAGCCCTCGTGAATTACCGGTTTTGAACTGGAAAACTGAGATTCTCCCCCGGATCAAAATCTAACGCCATGCCAAACGCAAACCACGAGGTGCACTCTCGCTCCGACGACCGACAATGGCCACCTGTGACCATGCGGCGGGCTGGCTTATGCTGATGGTTTGCCAATTGTTTTCTCGACTTCGTCCGTAATTTCTTACATGGCCTCGCTTTTCGTCGTCCGTGGCAGAGATCAGGGAAAGCATTTTCAGCTTTCCTCGGCGGTCCAAAAAATCGGCCGCGAGGCATCCAGCGAAATCCAATTGTTCGATTCCGAAGCCTCGCGGTCTCATGCCGAGGTGCGGATTGCTGACGACGGCAACTGTGAATTGATCGACCTGGGCAGCAGCAACGGCACCAAGGTCAACGGCACGCGCGTGACGCGGCAACAACTCTCCAGCGGCGATCGAATCGAAATCGGCACGACGTTGCTGATCTATACCGGGACCGGACCGCCGGGTGCGATGGATGCCGCTCACGGTGTCGACATCGTCTTGAAAAGCCAGGACGACGGCGACGGCAGCCGTATCGTTTCCTCGCTGTCGCAGTCGGGCGCCGGGCATGTCAAACCGGGAATCGAAAAACGTTCCGACGCCGACCGCTCGTTGGAAGTGATGTATTTGACCGCGCTGGCAGTGGGACGCACCGACGACTTGGACGAAGTGCTGGACCGCGTACTCCGGCTGGTTTTTGATTGGGTCGAAGCCGATCGCGGCTGCGTGATGCTTCGCGACAACGAAACGGGCCAACTGCAACCGGCCGCCCGCTGCGATCGCGAGGGCAGCGGGGCATCCCAAACGGCTCAAGGACGACAGATTTCCATCAGCCGTACCATCCTGGACTACGTGATCAGCCACAAGGAAGGCGTTCGGACGAGCGACGCCAGAGATGATTCCAGATTCGATGCCGCCGCATCCATCGTTCACGCCGGAGTTCGCGAAGCACTTTGCGTTCCGCTGCAAGGACGCTACGACATCGTCGGTGCGTTGTACATCGACACTTACACACCACCGGGACAATGGATCGCCAGCGGCAACAACCAACGGTTCACCGACGATCATTTGCGGTTGATCACGGCGATCGGCCACCAGGCTGCCTTGGCGATCGAAGATACGTTCTACTATTCCGCGGTGGTGCAAAGCGAACGTCTGGCGGCGATGGGACAAACGATCGCCACACTGTCTCACCACATCAAGAATATCTTGCAGGGAATTCGTGGCGGCAGCTACTTGATCGAAGCCGGTTTGGATCGCGGCGATACGGGCGCGGTGCGCAAGGGCTGGGGGATCGTGGATCGAAACCAGGAACGAATTTCGAACCTGGTCATGGACATGCTGACCTTTTCCAAAGAACGCGAACCGGAAAAGGTCGAAGCCGATTTGAATGAAACGGTTCGCGAGGTCGTCGAATTGATGCAGACCCGCGCGAAGGAAATGAACGTCGAACTCGGTTCACAGCTTGACGATTCGATGCCCATGTCTTGTTTCGATCCGGAAGCGATCCACCGAGCCGTGTTGAACCTGGTGACCAACGCGATCGACGCCGCCTCGGGCAGCCTGCAGGCGGAAACCGATTTCGACGCCGACAGCGAGTCGCTTGACGATCAGGCATCAGCAGAACCGGCCAAGGTGTTTGTGACGACCAAGTTTGACTCGTCACTGGGCTGGACGATCGACGTTCGCGACAACGGTCCCGGCATCGCAGCGGAAGATCGCGAAAAAATCTTCTCGCTGTTCGAGTCGCGCAAAGGGGCACGGGGAACGGGATTGGGTTTGCCGGTGAGCGCCAAAATCATGCGCGAACACGGCGGCGACATTCAAATCATCGCGCCCAAGACAGGCCGCGGCTGTTGTTTCCGGCTAAGAATCCCAGCAGCCGGCACGGACGCCTCCGGACTGACCGCAAGAGAAACGATGATGTAGCCATCGGCGATTTTTTTTCAGTTCTTCCGGGAATTCAGTGGCCGTTGTGCCCGGTCGTGCTCTTACTCGCTGCACTCTGTGGCGAGCACGAGCAGGATTACGAGCACGAGTACGAGCAGGAACAAAAGAGCGATAGTTCGCTGGGTGCGATCAAAATCGCTGCGCAAGCCAGACTCGGAAAACTGGCCGACTACCAACTACAGACTATCGACTACCACCTACCGACTAAACGCAACCGGTTTTTCACCGCGGTAGCGGGCGGCGGCGTACTGCCGATACCAATGGGCCAGTTCAACCAACAAGCCGTCGTCTCGGCCCGAAAATTCTTCTTGGTGGCGTTCCATTCGCTCGGCAAATTGATGGAGCGTTTCGTGACGGTCTCGAACGAAGCTGCGTCTTCGCGACAATCGGTCAGCGTATCGCAGCATACGGCGGCTCTGCAGGTCAATCGCGTCATCGCTGCCGTTGGAGGTGCGCCAGAAGCGCCACCACAACAGAAAGACGACCACGCAGAATAGCGGCAACTGGGCGATTCGAAAAACAACCATCAGTGGATCGGTTGCCCGTATCGACGTCAGCCAACCCCAAACGCGGCCGATCACCGTTTCCGTTTCGTCCACCCAGGAATCACCCTGCGCGAAATCCTCATCATCGATGAACTGATCCGCCGCGATCGGGTTGATGGTTTGATAGGTTCTGCCCGGAGTCGATTCAACCGGAAACCATTTGCCGCTGCGATCGTCGTAGGCTTCGACCCAAGCGTGCGCGTCGCGGTTGCGAGCAAGCCAATAGAGGTTTTCGTCACTGTATTCGGTCGCCACGTACCCGGTGACGTACCTGGCCGGCACGCCGGCGCTTCGCAGCAGCAGAACGGTTGCCGTCGCAAAGTACTCGCAGTGTGCCGCGTGACCGGTGTCCAGGAAGTGCGAGATCGGGTCGACTCCCGACGGAGATTTCGTAACGTTCAACGAGTAGGCGTAGTTCGACTGAAAATAGTTGACGACCTCTTGAGCCTTCCCGGGTGCGCTCGTCGACGAAACAAAAATCTTTTCGGAAGTTCGGGCGACCGCCCTGTTGGTTTCCGGCGGCAGGTCCAACAAAAAATTGCGTTGCCGTTCGGCCAGTTCCTCCGGCAAAACATCCGATGCGACTCCCGCCACGTACGGATGGGTCGGGTCGACTCCAATCCGTACCACGGAATGATGACTGACGATCAACTCGCTTCCTTTGGCTTCCAACCAACGGGTCGCCAGCGGCAAGAAGACAAACGTTCCTTTCAGCGGATCGTTCAGGATTTCCAGCGCCACGGTCTGCTGCTGGTCTCGCGCATCCAGCTGAAATCTCGACAGATCGTTTCGCGCGCGGCTTTCCAATTTGGCGGAACCACGTTGCACGGGAACCACTAGGCGGTCGGCGAGATCGTCGCTGCGCATCTCAGCGGGAAGACGGGTGTTGCGTACCACGTGCCATCGGTTTCGACGATAGACGTCGAACACCGTCCCGCGTAGATAGCCGGGAGCCCGGTCGGCGTGAATTCGCAGCGCCACCTCTTGCGGATCGCCCAAAATGTGCCGCCGCACCGATCCCAGGGCGCTGCCGCGGACATACCGAGTACCGCCAACAAAAACTTTTTCGGTCAGCGGGTCAAAGGTTGATTTGAGTTGTTCGTGAAGACTTTCCCGAACATTGGGAAGGACCTCGCTGGTCGCTTTGGCAACGGCGCTGGTCGCCATCATGATCAGCGACAACGTCAACAGCGAATAGAGCGGCCCAACTCGAATGGAACTCGACGCACCCTGCGGTGGCTCGGCTGAATCGCCGGCGATGCGGCGCGTCACTGCACCGAGAATGATCTGCGACGCTACGACAAACCCCAGGCACATGCAGAGCGCTACGGCGGTTTGTCCCACCAACGCCTGACTGACACCGCCCGCTGCGACACAACAAAGCATCACCAGCAATCCAAGGGGCAACATCGCCAGGTGCCCATCGGTGGGGCGAAGCGCATAGATCGCCAACGAAAGAACGATTCCTACGTGGGCCAGGATGTCGACACCGACAAGAATGGGGTTGATGCTCTCGCTCAAGTGATCGCCCAACCGCCAGGCACCCACGACGCCGACGATGATCAGCACCGACAGGGCCAGCAACGTCCACCTCAGCCACCGCGGCAGCCTGCCGCTCGATTCCCCGGGGGCCGTGTCGCGACGTATCACCACCACCACCGCCGCGAGCATGGCGATCGCGCAGGTGGCCAGCCAAGTCCGGAAAGTGAAACAGACAAACAGCGTCAGCGCGGCCAGCAAGCCAGCCAGAATTTGCTTGGAATGTGCTTGCACGTCACGGGCCTCCTGCCGAAATCGTGGAACCAGCTTCGCGGGAAGATTGCCATCGCGGCCGACGCGAAGCCGGCGGCGGAGCATCGTGATGGGGCAAGTCGGCTCGCAACACCGTCACGTTCGACGCAACGTTTTCCCACACGCTCGCATCCTGCCGCAGCGTCAGTACCAATACCGGCAACTTGCCCACCTGCTCCAGCACCTTCTGGATGGACCGATCGGCGTCGCCCTGGTCCACGCGATGGGCAGCCGCCAATCGAATCAAAAACGACTCGGCATCCGTACTGGGCGCCGCGCCATGTTCGGCCGACGGCGACAAGGCATCGGCGTCTTCATGCGTGACATACATTTGCACCCGCACCAACTTGCGAGTCAGTTCGATCACCGCGGTCGCCGCCAGTGAAAAAAGCCGTTCCAACGACTGATCGCCCGACGACGCGACCGACGGATCCGATGTATCGACCAACAACAACACCGTCTGCACCGACGGTGATTGGTACTCGCGGACGATCGGCCGCCCCAATCGGGCCCACGATGCAAAATCCCAGCGGCGCACTGCCATGCCGTGCTGATACTCGCGACTGCCGGTGTAATCCAACGCGTCACCGGAAAGCAACTTGTGAGACCAGGCGCCCAGCGCCGACAACATCCCTCGAGCCAGGGCGTCTTCGTCGCCACTGATCGGTTTGGGAGTGATCGCGACCAGCGCGTTGCTGGGCAGTTTCTGGGTCGATCGAAACAAGTGAAACGGAAACATCGAGTGCACCACCACGACGGGAAGCGGATGCACACCACGCCGACCGAACATCACCGAGGACGAAAGATCCACGTGCTGGCGGTGGTGGATCAAGGCAACCGACTGGGCCGGCGATGAACTTTCGAACATCACCCCGCCGCGATCCCCCTGTTTCTTTCTCTGCTTGCGAGAAACCGGTTGTTGGGCAAACCGTACCGCCATGTCCATCGCCGGCAACGGACTGCGGTTTTCCAGGTGAGTGACCACGGAAAAGAAATCGCCCGCCGGTGAACTGGCCGGCAGCGAAAAGCTGACGTTCAAGCGGGGGCGCATCAGGCGATTGATGACCCACCCGACCACCAACAGGGAAACCGATGCCGCGAACATGCCGGTCCACGGGTATCCCCAGACGATGTTCAACGTGATGATTCCGATCAGCAAAATCGTTACCGAAGCGCCAGTCATCGATCGGCGTACCGACATGAACAGCCGCCATGGACCAAGCAGCACCACGACGAAAAACCTCAACAGTTTCCCTGCCTTCGACAACAGCTTTTTCACACTGGTACCTCGACCTGCTGCAACAACTCGCCAATCACTTGAGTCGTCTCGTTCGACCTGGCCGAAACGCTTCGCGCGGCGACCCGATGCGACAATGTGCTGACCGCCAACGACTGGATGTCATCGGGCAACACGAAGTCGCGGCCACACAACGTGGCGCGGGCCTGGGCGGCACGCAACAACATCTTCGAACCGCGCGGACTACAACCGACTCGCAGCCGAGAATCACGCCGCGTTGCGCCAACCAAATCCACCAGGTACTGCGCGATTTTGCGATCGACTTGAACTTGCCGCACCATCGACTGCAACTGAACCAGTTCGTCGCCATGCATCACCGGTTGCAGTTTCGTTAGCGGATCCTCGGCAGCCTGATCCAACAGCAGGTCGACCTCGTCGGCCGAATCGGGGTAGTTCATCGACAACCGCAACAGAAACCGGTCCAGCTGCGATTCAGGAAGCGGAAAGGTTCCCTCAAAACCGCTCGGATTCTGCGTCGCGATCACCACAAACGGTTGACGCAAATCGTATCGCGCCCCGTCGATGGTGACCTGGGACTCGGCCATCGCTTCCAACAGCGCGCTTTGCGTCCGCGGTGACGCCCGGTTGATTTCGTCGGCGATCAGCAAGTTGCAGAAAACCGGGCCGGCGCGAAATTCAAATGTTCCACTGGCCGGCTGAAAAATCGAGCTGCCTAAAATATCGGCCGGCAACAAATCGGGCGTGCACTGCACTCGTTGAAAATCCAAATCGATCAGCGCCGCAATCGACTTGGCCAATGTCGTTTTGCCCACACCCGGTACGTCTTCCAGAAGCACCGACCCTTCGGCCAGCATGGCGGTCAACACCGCATCGATCACTTCTTCCTTGCCGCGAATCACTTTCTGCAATTCGGTTCGCACCGAATCGATTCGCGTCAGCAGTTCCGAAGTGGATGAGTCATCGGTGCCGTCGACTTGGTCGGTCTGTGCAATGTTTCCCGTGTTCGAACCATCGCTTCGAATAATCAACGTTTCGTCCAATCTTGTTTCGTGGAATTGCCAGGCGATTGGTCATGACATGACTCGCTGACAAGTTGGCGTGATCCAAACGCTACCGCGATAACGCAAAGGATAACCGAGGCTCACAGCAAACCGGTTGGGGCGAAAGGAAAAATGTCGAGAAGAAGAGGGAAAAGAGGTGGAAGTGGAAGCAGCAAGGCTTTGTGAAGAACAGATGAATGATAAAACCGACACTTGCCGGATACTGGTCCTTACCACCACCATCCAATGTACGCTAAAGACCGACGGCGATGCAAATCCGATGCTTCGCACTTGCGGTCAAGTGCGGCCAAGCGGCGGAGATTCTGAACCAACGGGTACCGTAAGTCGTAATGGTCCAACAGCGAAAACGCCAAACGATTGCCACCAACCATCGGTCGCTGCAGATTCAGGTCACCGACGACGGCAGCCGTACGCTGATCGATGGCCGCACCGGGGTCGCTTTTCACAGCGCGTCGGGCGCATTGGCCGAAACGCGCCACGTCTATCTGCACAATAGCGACGTGGCCGACCGCTTGGCCCGCCGCCGACCGACTTCGATCTTAGAAGTCGGCTTGGGGACTGGGATGGCACTGATGATGACGCTGGACGCCGCACTAAGCAGTCGCGCGTCGCTGACCTACGTCGCACTGGAGTCAGAATGGCTGCCGGCCGGCCTGATCCGCCAGCTCCATCCCTGGGACTGGGTTGCCAATCGGGAAATCGCCGATCGGTTTTTGCGGTGGCGAGAAGAACTGCCCGAAACGATCCCCGGCGGGACTTACCACTGGAACGCCGGCGACGGGCAGTCGGTTCGAATCGAAGTGGGGCCGGCCCAATCGTGGAAACCCACAACGGACGAACGTTTCGACGCGATCTTCTTTGATCCGTTTGCTCCCGATCACAACCAGCAGCTGTGGCAACGCGGCGTCCTGGCAACCATGCATCGCGCGCTGCGCTGCGACGGACACTTGGTGACCTACTGTGTCAGCCGCAAGGTAAGAGACACCATGAACTCGGTTGGTTTCCGCGTCGAAACCGTGCCGGGGCCCCCGGGAGGCAAACGGGAGGTGCTGATCGCGAGGCGCGATGAAGGTGAATCGTAGCGCGGCAGTCCCGGAAGTAAGTCACGTCCGAGACGATCGTGCGATGAGATCTTTTTTTTAGAAATCACCGCCGGAGGGCTTGAATGCTAACACCTTCCCTATACTGTTAACTTAACAGTATTGACTCCGGCCACTCAGGAGAACTCCCGATGGACTCTCAGGACGCAAAGAAAGGGTTGCAAAAACAGCTCAACGCGGGCGCCAGCTCTCTGGTTCTGCTCTCTTTCTTGGCTCAACAAAACCGGGCGATGTACGGCTATGCAATCGCCAAGGCGCTAGAGGAACAAGCCTCCGGGGCGCTGCCGATGAAAAGCGGCGCGCTCTATCCCGTGTTGCGTTCTCTCGAAAAGCAGGGGCTTTTGGATAGCTTTCTGGATGTATCTCAAGAGGGGCGTTCGCGCAAGTACTACCGGATCACGGCGGCGGGCAAGAAGGTGTTGCCGCAGTGGACCGAGGCTTGGCGTGAGACTCAACAGTTTGTCAACACATTTGTGGAGAAAGCCAATGTCGATTCCCGCAGACGACGTTCTTCGTCGGTATCTCGGCAGAACCATGACGGCTCTGCAAAACGCACCCGAAAGCCTGCGTGAAGACGCGCTTCGCGACACCGAGGAGCTGCTGCTTGGCGAGATGCAGTCGATGGAGCTCCGCGATGACGAATCGCCGGAGTTTCTGTTTGCCCAACTTTTGCGGCGCTGTGGAACGCCGGAGGAAACAGCGGCCGGATACATGGAAACGTTTTCTGGTGATATCGCCAAAGCTCCGATTCCCTACTCGTGTAGACCGGGAATACGAATGCCGCTGTTGAAGTTCGCCGCCTGCTTGCCGCTGCTGATTGGACTGACTGGCGGAATCGCCTTTGCCATGTTGCGCGAGCCGTCCAAGAAGTCACCCTTCACACAAGTTCAATTTGACGGCGATGCAGTGACCGTCCGGTTCGATGAAGCGACCTACCGATGGCTTTCCATCGACGACATTCCCGTCAAAAAAATCGTCGCCGCCGCGAAGAAAGAATTTGGCGATCGATGGCAAAAACGAATCGCCGAAGATCTGGTCGAAGTGCTCTGGACGATGGACCACCGGCCCGGCGATACGGTCAAGCTGCAACTACAGAATCCGAAGGACAACACCGAAATCACGGTCGAAAAAGCCGCGATGACGAATGAGAATCGCCAAAAGATCTGGCGGGATCGCTACCGGCAGGAGCAGCAGGGGCTGTTGAAGGCGAATCAGGAAGATCAGGTGGGTGCATCGCGCCAGCCGCCTAAGAAATCACCCTTTACAGATGTTGATTTTGAAGACGACAAGGTGACGGTTCAGTTTGAAAGCAAAACCTACCGCTGGCTTTCCATCGACGACATTCCAGTCGAAAAAATCGTCGCCGCCGCGAAGAAAGAATTTGGCGATCGATGGCAAAAACGAATCGCCGAAGATCTGGTCGAAGTGCTCTGGACGATGGACCACCGTCCCGGTGATACCGTCAAGCTTCAACTGCACGATCCAAAGAACAACGCGGAAGTCACGATCGAAAAAGCTGCAATGACGAAAAAGAACCGGCAAAAGATTTGGTGGGATCGCTTCACGCAGGAGCGGCAGCTGAAACAAGAAGCTTAGTATCGGAACTTCGGTCGCCTGTGGGAAGTTTTTTCGCCGCGCACGCTGCGCGCAAGTACCAACCGGTTTGCGCAGTTACGGCATGGTTTTGCGACCTCGGCCCGGCCCACGCGAATCATCCGTGCTAGCGCACGGGTTGGTTACTTGCAACGCCGGTGGAGTTGATTTCGCTCTTTCCTAATCCCTTGGCAAACTTGGGAAAGACGATTCGTTTGGGGTAGGGAACTTTGGCAAAAAAACTTGAATCGGGTGTTTCGTAAGCCTTCATCGCTTCCTGCGCCGATTGGCCTTGCTTGGACATGATCATCATCGGTAGCCCACTTTCCGAGCTGTATCGCCAGGCGACTTCGCCATTGACTTGGACCTGCACCTCGCTGATGGTCGGGGTGAAGGTGACTTTCGAGGCGGCTCCCGTGCCGGCAAGTCCTTCGCGGAAGGTCGCCGAGTGAGGTTGGCCTGTCGCCATGGTTGCGACGATGGCGACCGGAGAGTTGGCAGCGATGTTCCAACCAGCTTGCTTGATGCCCGCCTCCAGCGCGGCGTGATAGTTGGGTGCCAATCCGCCCGCTTGCAGAGCCACAGTGCCGCCGGGGACGAGAGCATACAGCTGTTGTGGATTGGTTCTTGCCGCCGCTTGCTTTGCCACTTCGTGCGGCAGCTGGACCGAGCACAAGGCCGCCTGGTCGGTGGCGATGTAACCGACCGTCGAACCTAGTGAGCTGAGTTGCGGTACGCCTTTGAATCCGCTTCGATCGGTATATTGCCAAACGATCAACTTGGACTTTAGATCGAGCAGGTATTGGCGGTTGAGAAGCAGATGCTGATTTCCGACCCACAAGGGAGGATCGAGTGACGTTCCGGCGCCTTGGGGAAGGCTTCCGTCGAAAACCACTTGCCCCGATTGCAGATCAAGCACTTTCAGCGCACTGGGGCCGAGACAGGCCAGAAAGGCTCCTGACTCGGAAAAGGCCAGGCCGCTGATCGAAAAATTGCCGGTTTTCAAAAAGCCGGTTTGTCGACCCGATTCCAGATCGAACAGGCCCACACCGTCCGGCCCGCTGGCTGCCAAACGACCGCTCGCATCGACCGCAGATTTCCAACCGTCCCAAACTCGCTGGACGCGGCGTGTTTTTAGATTCCATTGAGCGATTCTGCCGCCGCCGTTTTCAAAAATCGCAATGTCTCCTCCCGGCAGCCAGGCGCGGCGAAACTGGTTGGCGAACGCCGAAGGTGTGGGATTGTTGAGGGTCAGGGCATAGGCCGGTTGCGGTTGTTCGTCCGCACCATTCCAGTTCCACACCGTCAACACCTTGGTGTCTTTGGGATCGAGCGTCAAAAACCAACCCGTATCGGCGCTTCCGGCAAGCAATTGATGGCGTCCCGAAACGGTCACTTCTTTGGCGACTCGTCCTGACTGAACGTCGCACCACAGAAATCGAGTGGTAGGATCTTGCGGCGCCGCCCGGACCACTGAAACGATCACGGTCGCCTCATCCGCCGCCAACATTCCGCCCCAGCTCTCATACGACTGCGGTTTCTGCAACAAGACGCGGCCCTGAGGGAAAGGTGGCCGAGCAGCTGCGGCGGCGATCGTCCCCTGGGGAGCGGCCATTTGGCCGTCAATGGGAATGGGCGCTACGTTTTGCAAGCTGCAAACGACGACCGGAATATCAAGCCTGATGACCTCGGCTGACGCTGCCGCCGGAGGCGATCCGGGTTTCGTATTGCCGCCGGGTGTGGGAGCCGAGCCGAGTGCAGCCGCGCCGCGCAGACGAATACGGTCTGGGCCGACCCATTCATCCCAATTCGAGCCAAAACTGTCGTAGTGGATAAAGTATCTTTGCCCGTCCACTTTCAACACTTTGGCAGGATACCAGGACGATCCCCAAAGCACGTCGACCACCGAATCGACCTTCCATGCCGGCTGATTCGCATTGGCGCCAGCGGGCATTTTGGCAAGGAAGTCTTGGTCGCCTTTGCTAAGCCGATTGATGGGCACAGAAATGGTCTTGCCATCCGGCTTGCGAAGTTTGACCGTGCCTTCTTCGACCGCGACCAGTTCCGCCTTGATGCGAAAACCGCCCGTTGAATCGGTCCACAGGCGAGCACCGGTATTGGCATCTGCCTTGCCGTCCCACCGCAGCCGATCCAGCGGCACCACGCCGACCTTCGTGCCCGTGCCGACATTGACTCGCACTTGAGCCGATTTGCCACCGGCCAGCACGCGCAGCACACGTCCCTGCACCCACTGGTCATTCACGTTGACTTCAACCTTTTGTCCGGACCGCAGGGATTCTTGTGCGACCAGCGTAGGTGAAGAAAAGGACAACACCAAAAGTAGTAAAGCGATTCGCCGTGACAAACTGGAGATTCGGCGCCGATGAAAGCGGGGTCGATCGAGCATCGTTGTGTCTCCGGGGCAAGAAGTCCAACCTCGATGAAACCATCCTAGCAGCTTCTTTCGTCAGCACGGGCATGATCGTCAAATTCTAATCCGATGGCACAGCCTTCGACGTTTTTTGGCGCCAAGGGTGCGCTGGAGTTGACCACGAATCACTCCAATCGCACGAATGAAGAGAGCTGGCCTCCATACGCTCGATTTCTTATTCGTGTGATTCGAGCTATTCGTGGTCACCTTTTCTTCATCAGCTCAGCCAGTCGAGTAAGCACGAAAAGGTTTTTGTGTCTGTTGGTGCTTTTGGTGGCTACTTCATCAACCTGCCTTGGCCGGTGGAGGCGTTTGGCTCAAGCCGCGTATCGCTGCAGTGACGGTTCCGGATCGACATTTGCCGACTTGGGGACAGGTCGGCCTACGATGGTTGTTTCAGCCAACGGACGTAGGCGTCGCCATCCATCGGCTTGCCGATGTGGTATCCCTGCAACACGGTACAACCCATTTGTGACAACACGGCTGCCTGCTGGGCCGTTTCTACTCCCTCGGCCACCACCGTGATTCCCAGTCCCGATCCAAGCGAGACGATCGAGCGGATGACGGCGTTGGATGGCGTGTCGTGAGTGACGTCGCGCACGAACGACACGTCGATCTTCAGCGTATCGAAGCGAAAGTTTTTCAGATAACTGAGCGACGAATACCCCGTACCGAAGTCGTCAATTGCGACGCGAAAACCGAGACTGGCGAGTTCATCGATCACGGTGACCGCGTGATCCACATCGTCCATCATGGCGTGCTCGGTAATCTCCAGTTCAAACCACTCGGCACGGGCACCCGTTTCGTCCAAGACACTTTGAAGCCGCTCGGTGAAACGGGGATGACGAATCTGATGAGGAGAAATGTTGACGGCGATCGCCGGTAGATGCCCGGCCGAAAACCACTCGCATGCTTGTTGGGCAGCAAGCTGGAATACCAGTTCACCGAGCGGCAAGATCAAACCTGTTTGTTCGGCGATGGGAATGAAGTCGCTGGGCGGAATCGCTTTACCATCCTGGGTGTACCAGCGAGCAAGCGCTTCGCAGCCGATCGGCTTGCGCGACTGTGCGCATACTTTCGGTTGAAAATAGAGAACGATTTCGCCGACCGAAAGTGCCTGCCGCAGCTTCGTTTGGACCTGATGTCTCAGGGCCACGCCATCTTGCATCTCCGGCGTGAAAATGCGAATGCGGTTTTTTCCCGCCGACTTGGCCGCGTACATGGCGATGTCGGCGTTGCTCATTAGCGTATCCACGTCGCCGGCGTGATCGGGAAAACTTGTCACGCCGATACTCAATCCAACGGAAGCTTCCGTACCTTGAAGCCTGAACGGTTCGCGGAACGATGCCAGCAGCTTGTCCAAGGTACCGATCAACTTGGCGGGACTCTGGTCGCAATCAGTGACCAACACGGCAAACTCGTCGCCGCCGAACCGTGCGACAAAAGCGTCCCCACCGACGACTCGCTGAATCCGACTGCCGACGGCTTGAAGCAGGCAATCACCGACGCGGTGGCCTGCCGAATCGTTGACATGTTTGAAGTCATCCAAGTCCAAAAAGCAGATGGAAATCCCTTCGCTTTCGCCCGACTTTGATTCATCAACCAGTCGCTGCAAGTGATCGCGAAAGAAGCGGCGGTTGGGAAGACCGGTAAGGTTATCGTAGAGCGTCTGTCGCCGCAGCTTCGCTTGGGTGTTTTCCAATTCGGTGATGTCCGACACCAGGGCGATGATGCGAGGCGATTGTTCGCTCGTTTCCCGCGACGGACTCAGCGAAACCCAATAGAAACGTTCTCCCTGGCGGCGACCGGTTGCGGCCATGTCTTGAACCTGCACCGGCCTGCTTGAACCTTGATGCAGGGCCTCCAGCGGTCGAGTCGAACTCGCTTTTCCCGCCCAGGAATCTCCCGCCGCGACCCCGGCCAGAACGTTGCCGAAATCGCGGATCTCAAACTGCAAAGCGTCGGTGAGCAGTTTTCCGATTGCCGGCTGTCCCGCGGTGGCGCTCATGGCGATGAAAGCGGGATTGGCTTCGCGGATCTGGCCCACAGGCGACAAAATGGCGACGCCCTCCGAGGCACTGTCAAACACGCTGGCCAATAAACGCAACCGATCTTCTCGATCGCGATCATCGGTGATGTCTCGCGACGTGGCAACGACATATCGGTCACCGCGGTTGTCTTCAAACATCGATCGTTTGACCGACAACACTGCGCGAGTTCCATCCGGCTGCCGAAACTCATGTTCCGACGTCTCGCAGCGGCGGGTTGCCGTCGATCGCTGCGTCTCGGCCGGCTCAGCTGAAACGAGCTGCCTTTCCATGTCGCGGATCTGATCGGCAACCTCGTCGGGCAAGAATCCATTCGGATCCTCCCCAATGATCTCGTCGCGGCCCAGACCGCGCGCTCGGCAAAACGCGTCGTTGGCAACCACCAGCTTGTGGTCGGAAGCTCGGACCGAAAGCTGGTCGGGCACGGCATTGATGATGTTGTTCAAGAAATCACTGTGCCGCCGCAATTCCTTCTCGAAGCGTTTTCTTGCCGTGGCGTCTCGAACCACCACCAAGACATGCCCGGCATCCTTCATGCTGAAGGCGCTCATCGAGATCTCTACCCAAAAATCGGCCGCCTGCGAAACTGGCAGCATCACCTCGAACGATCGATTGTCACTTGCCGATTGTCGACACGCGCAGCGCAGGTCGTCTGCAGCCGTCGCTCCGTTGTCGTACACCGCCAAGTCCAAAGCGCCCGGCCAACTGCCAATCAGTTCCGTGCGGTCGCTGCCCAACAACTTCACCGCGTTGTCATTGCAGGCAACGCAGGACTGGTTTTGAATGACCAGCACGCCGTCGTTGGTTCGCTCGAAAACCGTATCGGCCAACCGCTGCGTGTCCTTGGCGGCCTGCTCGGAAGCGGACCTGGCGTCGGAAAGGTGTTGTTTGGTGCGTTCGAGTTCGTCAATGATTTCTGCCGAATGAACAATGGCTTCGGCCTGCGCGCGAGCCAGCGCCTCCGATCGCTGTGACAGCTCGGCGAGCTTGCGGTCTCGATCTGCCACCGCGCGTCGCAGCTGTGCCAACGAGGCCGCCATGTCGCCGATCAATTTTTGCTCGGCAACCTGCCGAGCAAGATGTTCGCAGGCTCGCTCCGCCTCGGCGACGCCATCGCTTTGCATCGCCAACTGCAGCAGTTCATCGATCCGCTGCAATAAAGCATCGGGCTGCGGCGCGATCGGCAAGCCGGTATCGGTCGTCGTCGGTGCAATCGAATCGAGGTCCGGATTTGACATCGGGCCTGGCCGTCAGATGCGAAACGAGAAAAGTCTGCCCCAGTTCTTGCAGATCAGATGAACAAAGTCGTATTGGCTGTTGCTGCTTCGTCCACGAACTTGGCAACGCCGCAGTATTCGATCCCCGGATAATCCACCAGCTCCTCCCGTTGTATTCCCATCAACTGCATCGACATCTCGCAGACGCGAATCGTCACTCCCAGTTCAGCAGCGGTTTGAATCAGGTCGTTCAGATCAGCGATGTTTTTCTTTTTCATTTCCTGGTGCATCAGCATTCGGCCCACGCCGCACATGTCCATTTGAGAAAGCTTGGTTTGGCGCAGCGAAGCGGGTAGCATCCAACCAAACGCCCGTTCGATCAGTGATTTTTTTCCCAGCTGCGGACCTCCCTTGCGAAGCGCCGCGGTGGCCCAAAACGTGAAAAACATCGTGACCTTCATCCCGCAGGCAGCGGCCCCGGTCGCCATCACAAAGGCGGCCAGCAAGCGGTCGCGATGACTTTCAAAAACCAGCAGGTTGAGCTGATTGGAGTCGGAAACGTCCGGCTTCCACTCCTCCAAGCGGCGCACGCGCTGGTTCAAATCGGCAAGTTCCGTAGCAACGTCGCTACTTGATGGTGCCACAGTGGCGCTGGGCAGATTGTCTGACAAAGATTCGATGGTCACCGAAACGAACTCCCCTCAATGAAAACGGCGGGTGCGCTGCACGACCGAGTCAGCACGTTCTACCTAGAACATGGGATGCGAGAAGAAACGCTTGGATGGTTGCCAGCCAGGCTGCGGGAATTGCGACGTGCAGGTGAGCACGAAGTAGGGGATACGCCGAATTTGACGACAGAACAGGCTAACGGCCGACCGCCGCAAACTCTTCGACCTTGCGAGCGATTTCTTCCAGGTGGGACGCCGACAAGGAATCGTTGTGCCCCAGCCCCTCCACACCGATCCAATGCTTGGGATCACAAGTGGCCGACTGGTAGAGTGACTTCCCCAGCTGAAACGGAATCACTCGGTCGGTGGTCCCGTGCAGCTGGACCAGCGGACCGTCATAGCGGGAGATTCGGTCGACCGAATCGTATCGATTTCGCATCAATGTACGGACCGGCACAAAAGGAAACCTGGTTGCCGCCACCTCGGGCAAGCGATCAAAAGTGCGGTCCAAGATCAGCGTTTTGGCGCCACCGTCGGCCGCCACGGCAACGGCACATCCACCGCCCAGCGATCTTCCATACAAGATGATGTCTTCAGGCTGAATTCCCTGCCGCTGACAAAGAAAGTCACGAGCTGCCAGGCAATCGGTGATCACCCCCCGTTCATTGGGAGTCTGATGATCATCACCGTAGCCACGGTATTCGGCCAACATCACCGTGGCGTCCAGCGCCGTCGAAAGCCGCTGAGCCCAATGGTCCAACCAAGCCGCTTTGGTGCCGTTGCCATGAAAGAACAACACCGTGTTCTTGGAGTCTTCACGGCTTAGCAGCCGGCCGGTCAGGGAAACGCCATCCGCCGCGGTGTAGGTGACGTCAACAATGGAGTCGTTCGCAGTGGAAGCGGGGCGGTCGGCCATGTGGGCTCCCGGATAAACCATCCGAGTCTCCATCGCCACGAGCGTCACCAGAATTGCGATGTACGCGAATCCGGCGACGCGAAAGGTCGAAATCCCGGCGCGCACCGGAAAACTTCGCCGCTTTTGATTGTCTTGGCGATTGCTGCCCGCCGTGGTTTGCTTGTCGTCGTCGGCCATGTTCGCGTAACCTGATGCGATCCATCGAATCGGCGGTCCGTTTTCAAAACTGGCCGCCGCGACCATTGGTTCCATCAAAGCAAACACCAGCGGCGGAGTCAAAACCGTTGTCCCAACCGTCCAACAACGAATCCCAACCGGGCAGTGGTCCGGAAGGTCCAGACTCGGCCCAATCGCCTCGGCAGCGAGAAATACGCTTCGAACACAGTGCCCAGTTCGTTCCGATTCTGCAGCACATCGGCCACTCGCTGCTGGTATCCACCTATGCTGCCGGCAAAGTGGTCACTGTCGCGGCGGGACCAGAAGGACTGCGGCTGGGATTTTCCAATTTCCAACAGGCAATGGGAATCGCAGTCGGGACCAACCAACTTGCCATCGGGGGCCCCAACTTGATTTGGCTGCTTCGCGACGCCGAAGGGTTGGCAGCCGAAATCGAACCAGCCGGAAAACACGACCGCGCCTTTCTAGCTCGCGAATCGTTCGTCACCGGAAACATCCATGTCCACGAACTCGGCTGGGGCGAAGGGGACCGATTGTGGGTCGTCAACACCCTCTTTTCGTGCTTGTGCGAGCTGCACGAAGACTTCAACTTCATTCCCCGCTGGCAACCACCCTTTGTCGACCAACTCGCCCCGCAAGATCGATGCCACCTCAATGGGATGCTGTTGATCGATGGCAAGCCGAAGTATGTCAGCGCCCTGGGAACCAGCAATGAAGCAAGGGGATGGCGAGAGAACAAGGCAAATGGTGGCGTGTTGATCGATGTCGACAGTGGCGAAGTCGTTGCGGGTGGTTTTTGCATGCCACACTCGCCACGAATGCATCAGGGAAAACTATTCCTGCTCGATAGCGGCCGAGGCAGGCTGGTCACCATCGACCCCAAATCGGGTGACGTGGAAACGGTGACCCAGTACCCAGGCTACGGACGCGGAATGTCGTTGCACGGACAGTTTGCCTTCATCGGCATGAGCAAGGCCAGGGAGACATCCGTCTTTGGAGGGGTACCGATTTGCGCGGATCGTACGAAAATGCGTTGCGGAGTGGTGGTGGTCGATTTAGTCTCAGGTAGTTGTGTTGCTTATTTGGAATTCAAATCTGGCGTGGAGGAACTATTTGACGTTCAAGTCGTCAGTGCCCGTAGTCCGGTGATTTGCGGTCCCTTTCCAGCCGAAGATGCCCAGCCCCCGGTTTGGGTGGTTCCGCCCTCAAATCAAGTCGACAAGCTGTTGGAACAGTCCACCGTGGCGGGGGTTCGTAGAAAACGGAACTAAAATCACCACCCGACTGCTGATTTCTGTACACTAGCTCCACCCAAGGGTGCTATTTCACACCCTACTTATCCAACTTATCTATTCGGTACTGTTTTTTGAGACATTCACAAATGATGCGCTCATCCAAGGTCTCGTCGGATCGAAACTCCAAAACACTGCGTCGTCGCGATCGCGGACAGAAAAATCACAAACGACGCCGACGGCTGGCCGCATCGATGGAACAGCTGGAAGCAAGGTACCTGCTGGCGTTCACGACGGAACTTCTTGGTGACATCAACCAACTTGGAGTTTCGGCCCTCGTCGACTCGGTGATCGAATACAACAACGAAGCGATTTTCGTTGCCAACGATGGCCAGACGGGTAGTGAACTTTGGAAGAGCGACGGGACCGAGCAGGGGACCGTGTTGATCGCTGACCTGCTGCCTGGTCCGGAGGGTTCTCAGCCTGAGAACTTGACGATCGTCAATGGCGAAGTCTTCTTTACCGCCCTGGATGCGGATGACGAATTCGACATCTGGAAGACGGATGGAACCACCGCGGGAACGGTAAAAGTCTTTGACGCCGATGCGTCGGGTGTCTACTACCCGACCCAGCTGACCGAATCGGGCGGACAGCTGTTCTTTACTGCCTATGAAGTAGCCACCGGATACGAACTGTGGGTCAGCGACGGAACCAGCGCCGGCACGATGTTGGTCCGCGACATCAATCCTGACCAAAGCATCATTGATCCTCCGCAAGAATTGACTGACGTTAACGGAACCCTGTTCTTTTCGTCTTACACCAACGGCTACGACAACCGCGAACTGTTCAAAAGCGACGGCACCACTGCTGGCACCGTGCTGGTCAAAAACATCGACGGGGATCCCTACGAAAGTTCGAATCCCTCTTACTTGACCAACGTCGGCGGGGTGCTGTTCTTTGCTGCCGAAAGCATCACCGACGGAGTGGAGCTGTACAAGAGTGACGGAACGACGGCGGGAACGGTTCAAGTCCAGGATCTGCACACCACCGGTTCGTCGTATCCTCAGGAACTGACGCCCTTTGCTGGCCAGGTTTTGTTCTCGGCCAATGACGGAACGACAGGACGCCAGTTATTCCGCAGTGACGGTAGCACGATCACGCTGGTCGCCGACACGACCGGTGTGGGCGATCCGTCCAACCCGACCGAATTGACCGTCGTCGGCAACGATCTGTTCTTTGCCTCGGTGGGCGGCGTGGTCCCCGGACCGGTGACGGCAGTTTCTCCCACGTTGAACCCGGCCCCCAATAGCAACTCGTTCAACAATGCCGCCGGGGTGGTGATCTCGTTGACTGGAGCCGATCGTGGACAACTCCGGACTGCCGTTTCGTCCGGAATCAACTTCACTGCCCGGGTGGGGAATGCCGGCGCGATTGGTGCTCCTGGTGTTGGTCTGCAGAGTATCGAGCTTGACGATCTGTACCTGCACGATATCGATGCCAACGACCTGCAGGTCGACGCTTGGGATTGGACGATCAGCGATCCCGGTGGATTGACCGGAATCGATTTTTCCGGATTCATTTCAGGCAATGATTTTCAGCGGCTAACCGACGAGGGTGTTGTCTTTGAACTGTTCCTTAACGGTTCCGCCACTCCCACGGCCACGCAACTGGTTCAGGGGAACGATCTGGACGATTGGAATGCGGGACGAGACGCCAACAACCTTTCCCTTTCCAATCCAGGCGGCGCTACGATCACCACCGCCACCGTGCGAATGACCTTGTTCGACACCCTGCTCAACAACGGTGTCGAGGCGTTGGTCGTCGGTGCCCAGTTGACGGCGACCGGAGCCACGTCGGGAACGGCCGACCGAGAGTTGCACAAGACAGACGCAGGGTTCGGCACCAGCCTGGTCAAGAATATCGTTTTCGTCGGACCGTCGAATCCCAGTAACCTGACGGACGTCAATGGCGAACTGTTCTTCTCCGCAAACGATCCACTGGGCAGCGGGCGGGAGCTGTGGACTAGCGACGGTACCGAAGGCGGCACGGTTTTGGTCGAAGACATTCGGACGGGAACCGATGCCTACGGCGCACCGCTCAGCGGCGATCCGCAACATTTGACCGAAGTCAACGGCAAACTGTTCTTCACCGTCTTGGATGACCTGGACGACCGCGAGCTGTGGTCCAGCGAAGGATCAGCCGCCAATACTCAGCTTATCAAGAACATCAACGAGGGATCGCAGGACGCCAACATCCAACACATGACGACGGTCGGCAACAAGGTCTTCTTTGTGGCGGACGACGGGATCAACGGCGAAGCGGTCTGGATGGCTGACCCGGCTGCCAAAACCGTGACTTTGGCCGCCGACTTGACGCCAGGTTCGGCCGACAAGGTCAGCGGCTTGGCGGAGTTCGACGGAGGCGTCGCCTTCTTCCACGATTCACTTGGGATCTACCATACCGACGGCACCACGACGACTCAGCTGAACACGCTGACCCCGGTGGAACTGGATGCCCAGGGAACGCTGTTCGTCGAAGCGGCCGGTATTCTGTACTACGTGGTCGATGAAGCTGGATTCGGTGAGGAACTGTTCAGCACCACCACCGGCGGCGTGACCAGCCGCGTGATCGACTTGCAACTCGGATCCGACGGTAGCGATCCGCGTGACCTGGTCGAATTCAATGGCTTCCTTTACTTCACCGGCGATCATCGCGATGCCTTCAGTTCGATTGGTCGCGAGGTCTTCCGCACTGACGGCACGTCAGCAGGAACGATCAACGTCGCCAACATCAACACCGATACGCCGCAAATCGGTGCCCCGGAAGACAACGGTTCCTTCCCCGATCAGTTGACCGTCAGCGGCACGCGGCTGTTCTTCACCGCCGATGACGGCACCAACGGCGGTAACGGTCGGGAATTGTGGAGCACGACCGGTTTGGGTGCGACGCTTGCTCTGGACATCGACCCCGGCGGCGACAGTTCCAATCCGATCAATTTGACTGACGTCAGTGGAGTGCTGTACTTTGCCGCCGATGACGGCACCAACGGACTCGAACCGTTCAAATCGGACGGAACCGGCGCGGGCACGGCGATCGTCGACAACGTCAACGGCGGCGGACTGGACTCCAATCCCAACGGCTTCCTGGATGTCGGCGGAACGGTCTACTTCACCGCGACCGAATCGTTGACCGGTACCGAATTGTGGAAAACCGACGGCACGCCAGCTGGAACGATGATCGTGGACGATCTTCAGCCGGGCGTGTTGAGCAGCAACCCGATTCCGCTGGCCGATGTCGGTTCGAACCGCCTGCTCATTTCGGCAGTCGGCGCGGGAACGCTGGACCGCGAACTTTGGATCGCCGGAGGTGTCGTGGCGGGAATGGAATTGGCCGCCGACATCAATCCCGGCCCCTCCTTCGGCAGCCACCCGCGAGACCTGACTCAGATCGGTCCCGATTCGTTGATCGTCGTCGACGACGGATTCTCGGGCGAGGAAGTTTTTGCCTTGATCGAGTTCGCGCCGCAGGTGGAAGAAGTGATCATCAGCGGCGGTGCGGTGCAACGTTCGTCCCTGGAAACCGTGGACGTGGTGTTCAATTCGATCGTCGAAATCGCCGGCGATCCCTTCGCATTCTTCAACACCACGCTTGCCGCGGCAGTCGTCGATACACCGGTCGTTTCCAACGACACCGGCAAGACCATCGTGTCGTTCACTTTCCAACCCGGTACCAGTGTCAACCCGAACAACCTGTTGCTCGACGGCGTCTACGAATTGACGATCGACGCTTCGTTGATCTCTTCGTTCGGCTTGCTGCTTGACGGCAACGGCGACGGCACCACCGGTGACAACCATGTGTTCGGTGACGAACCGTCGGTCGACAAGTTTTATCGAAAGTTTGGTGACAACAACGCCAACAACGTTGTGGACCTGTTCGACTTTGCCGCCTTCCGCGCCACCAACAACAAGGCCGAGGGCCAGCCGGGTTACAACGACGCGTTTGACAATGAAGGCAACAACGTCGTCAACCTGTTCGACTTCGCCGCGTTCCGAAACAATTTTGGCTCCTGATCGCTTCAAGAATCAGCAGCGAATTACACGGGTTGTGCCGGTCGTGACGGCACAACCCTTTTTTGATGAAAACCCCCGCCCCGCTCGGCGGCGTCTTGCCGACCAGCACCGCCAGGTGAGTGCTACCTATTGTCGGGTAGTCATTTGGTGATTTGGTTTCTGCATGAGGGGGTGACGGAAATGTTTCGGTTAAATGCAACGTCCGATCCGATCGGCGATGGGGACAAGATCCGTCGCTGGCGATGCGGCCGAATCGTGATGAAAGACGGCCGGCTGGTCGAAATCCAACACCGGTTGATGTGCGGGTCGGCTTCGGTGGCCCAAGTTTGGTGGCAAGCAAAGTATGGACGCAGCGATGACGATGTTTGCTGGCTCGACTACCACCAACCGCTGGGCATGCGGCAGTTTCTAACGCTCGACTACATTCGTTCGGGAAAACAAGCCGGCTACAAGACCTTCGTCGGTGCCTGCAAGATGCTGGACGAGATCGCGCGGATCCGATCGGCCGTGGCGATCGTCGCGCACGTGACCAATCATTCCATCAGCGACCGCTTGCTGCAGCGGTTGGGCTGGCAGCGCCACCTGCACCACTGGAAGGGACGTCATTGGATTCGTCGTTTCTACGACGGCTATCCCGAACCGTCACTCCAGCGATACGCGGCTTGAGCCAAACGCCTCCACACAAGAACCTTTTCCGTGCCTTTTCGCGTCTTTTTGTGGCTGAGCTGACGAAGAAAAGGCGACCACGAATAGCTCGAATCACACGAATAAGAAATAGAGCGCATGGAGGCCAGCTTTCTTCATTCGTGCGATTCGAGTGATTCGTGGTCAACTCCAGCGCATCGGCGCTCCGCGGTCACCACGAGCGAACCCCAAAAACAACCTTTTTCGATTCCCCTTGTTGACAAACGATTACATTCGTAATCTAATGACAACACACTAAGGTGAACGTCGAGTGAGGAGAATCCAAGGTGTCGAAAAAACGAGTGGTGCCGTCGCTTGCCCCCGCCGAGTGGGAGGTGATGAAAGTGCTTTGGGAAGGCGGGCCGATGGCTGCTCGCGATGTCTTTGCCGCTTTGCCGGAATCGAACGAGTGGGCCTACAAGACGGTCAAAACGCTGCTGTCCCGGTTGGTTGCCAAGGGAGCGGTGCAGTACGACCAGATCGGCAACTCGTACCTGTACCGCGCCGCCGCGGCTCGCGAAGAGGTCACGCAGCAAGAGGTTCGCGGTCTGTTTCGGCGAATCATGGGGGAAGCAGTCTCGCCCGTGTTGGCCCATTTCATCGAACAGGCCGAGCTGACCAGTGACGAGATCGAACAGCTGAAGAAGCAGTTGGACGAAAAGAAAACACAAGGCAAAGGAAAACGTACGGGACGAAAGAAAGGGAAGAAGTCGTGAGCGGCATCCAGCAAGCAGCGGAAAGCTGGTGGGCCTGGGTGGTCGCTTCCAGTTGGCAAATCGCCGTGGTCATTTGCGCGATCGCCGTGTGCGTGGCGCTGCTGAAAGATTTTTCGCCCCGTTTGCGTCACGGCTTGTGGCTGCTGGTGTTGGTCAAAATTTTCCTGCCCCCCACGATCACGTCGCCCTGGAGCATCGGCAGCATGCTGATCGATCCGATGCGCAACCATCTTCCCGAATCGATCCCTTGGCAAGGCGCCAGCGCGACCGGGGCGGCAGATTCTGCTGGCGGACAAGGCGAGGGTTCCGATTCGCCGGCGATCGTTTCGACGTCGACTTGGTTGTTCCTGGTTTGGTTGGTTGGAGCGATCATCTTTTCGGCAGTCGTGCTGTGGCGTTACGCAAAAATTTTGCACCGCGTCCGACAATCGCCAACGATTGACGAAGGCCCGGCGCGCGTCGCGCTCGAAACGATCTCGATGCGTTTGCAGCTTCGTCGCGTGCCCGAACTGCATGTGATCGAAAACACCAGCAGCCCGTTTCTGTTGGGCGTATTGACCCCGCGCATCGTGATGCCCGATTCGCTGCTCCGTGCACTCAATGAGGATGAGCTTCATGACGTGTTGACACACGAACTGGTCCACTGGCAACGGCGTGATCCATGGATCGGGTGGTTGCAGTTCATCGCACAAATGTTGTTCTGGTTTCACCCGCTAGTGTGGTGGGCCAACAGCCAACTGCGTCACCAACGCGAATGTGTATGCGACGAGATATCGCTGCGCGATGGCGATTGCGATCCGAAACAGTATGGAGAGACGATCGTTCGTGTGCTGACAGTGGCACGAGGACGTTCGCCAGCGGCAGGAGGCATGATCGGCGTTTTTGAAAAGGGTTCCAGATTACAAAACCGGGTGGAGAGAATCATGAATTACGAACCGAGCAAGAGTGACTTTGGCTGGGCGTCGCGGGCAATCGTTTGCTCTGTGGCGCTGGTGCTGCTTCCCATGGCGCCGGGAAACGGCCAGGACACCGCCGTCAAGAAAGCCAAGCGACCGACGACCCCCTATCCGACGATCGTGGAAACGATTCCGGCGCAGGGAGCGACCGACGTCGATCCTGGCCTCGATACGGTCACCGTCAAGTTCGATCGAGACATGGGTGGTGGAATGAGTTGGACCGGGGGTCCGCCGCAGATGCCTCAAGTCGATAAGTCGCGCAAGGCCCAGTGGACCGACAAGCGAACTTGCGTGTTACCGGTGAAGCTGGCGGCCGCCAAAATCTACCGCGTTGGAATCAACTCCAAGAGCTATCAGAATTTCCGCAGCGCCGGCGGCACACCGACACCTCCCGATGTGATCGCCTTTGCCACCAAGGGAGCTTCGGCGATGCAGAAAATGCAGATCCGCACACCCAAGATTACCAAAATCGTTCCCGACCACCGTGCCACCGACGTCGAATCAAGTGTCAAGGCGATCCGCGTCACCTTCGACGTCCCGATGGGCGACGGGATGTCGTGGACGGGCGGCGGCGAACATTTTCCAGAAATACCGCGAGGCAAAAAACCGCAATGGTCCCGTGATGGCAAAACCTGCATCTTGCCGGTCAAGCTGAAACCCAATTGGAACTACCAGCTGGGATTGAACAGCCTGTCGCACAACAATTTCCAAAGCAAGTTCGGCATGCCGCTCAAGCCGGTCGTCTACACATTCAGTACTGGCGAGTAATCGTCGCGTCGGGCACAGAATTCAAGGAAGTAGCCCACTGTTAATCGTGCCGGGAATGGAGAAAATCGAAGTCGCTGTAAACCGGGCCGATTTTCCGAGCGCGAGAGGGAAACTGAAGTGTCGACGACAACGAACCATGATGTTGGGGAAAAGAGCGCCGCCGCCTTCCAACGGGCTGGTCAATTGATGCCGGGCGGAGTCAATAGTCCTGCTCGCGCGTTCGGCGCCGTTGGCGGCACACCGTTGTTCGTCGACAGCGCAAGCGGCGCTTACCTCCACGATATCGATGGCCGTCGTTACGTCGACTACATCGGTTCGTGGGGACCGATGATCTTGGGGCATGCCCATCCGGAGGTGGTCGAAGCGATCGTCGCGGCTGCCGGCCGCGGCTCCAGCTACGGGGCTCCGACCGAAGCCGAATCGGTCCTGGCCCAGCAAATCGTCGACGCGGTACCGAGCATCGAAAAATTGCGGCTGGTCAATAGTGGCACGGAAGCGACGATGAGTGCGCTACGAGTGGCGCGGGGCGTGACCGGTCGCGACAAAGTGATCAAATTCGCCGGCAACTATCATGGGCACGTCGACAGCCTGCTGGTTGCCGCCGGTAGCGCCGCGGCCACTTTGGGAGTCCCCGATTCACCCGGCGTGACGTCGGGCACCGGCGGTGACACGATCGTGCTGGAATACAACGATTGCCAGGCGGTTACCAACGCATTCTCGCAGCACTCTGGTGAAATCGCGGCGGTGATTCTTGAACCGGTCGTCGGCAACATGGGGTGCGTGCCGCCGACGATGGAGTTTTTGAAAACGCTTCGGGAGGAGACGGCCAACCAGGATTCGATTTTGATTTTCGACGAGGTGATGACCGGTTTTCGCATTGCCTTCGGCGGCGCTCAACAGCGATTCGGGATCACGCCCGACATGACCACCCTGGGCAAAATCGTCGGTGGCGGAATGCCGCTGGGTGCTTACGGAGGCCGCGGCGACATCATGGACCAGGTCCTTCCGGCCGGAAAGATCTTTCAGGCGGGGACGTTGAGCGGAAATCCGGTTGCCGTTGCCGCCGGAAGCACCACGCTAAGATTGCTGAAAGAAGATCCGCCGTACGAGTACTTGGAAAAGCTCGGCGGTCGACTTGCCGAAGGACTCGGCCGGGCTGCCAACGAAGCGGGCATCGACCATCAAGTGCAACGTGTCGGCAGCATGATGACGCTGTTTTTTCGCGGCGGTCCGGTAAGCCAATGGACCGGCGGCGCCGATCAGTGTGATCGCCAGCAATATGGCCGGTACTTCTGGGGAATGATCTCGGAAGGCATTTACATGCCCTGCAGTCAATTCGAAGCACTCTTTCTGAGCCGCGCTCACACCGATGCGATGATCGATGAAACGATCGACGCCGCCACGAAAGTGTTGGCGTCATTCGTGTAGGCCGGACCGGAGGTCGCAAAACCATGCCGTAACTGCGCGGGGCCAGTTCGTGCTTGCGCGCTGCACAGGAGACGAAAGAACTTCCTGCAGGCGACCGAAGTTCCGGCACCGTAAGGGCTTGCTTGTTACGTCTACGATAGTCGTGAATGATCGGGGTTCGCCCGTAGCCAGCAGCGGAGAGCTGGCCGACTTTAGCTTCCGAAGTTGCTTCGGAAGGCGGAGAAGTCGAACAGCGTGATCATTCCGTCGCCATTGGAATCCAGATCGTTTCGGTAGTCGGGATGCCCCTGGGCTCGTCCGAAGGCGTTGCGGAATCTGGCGAAATCAAGCAGTCCCACCAGGTCGTCTCCGTCCTGGTCGCCAAACTTACGAAAGAAATCGTCCGTCTCTTCGTCACCGAAGACCACGTCGTCATCCATCGGTGCACCACCGGTGTCAGCAAAAATCTCCGACGCCCTCAGCACCAATTCGTAACGGCCGTCGGCCAAGCTGTTGCCGCCAACGTTTCGCTGCACCACGGACAGTCCCGCGTTGAAAGTCAACGTCGCCAGTGTCTTGCCTTGGACAATCGACGTTTGAACGTTGACCGAAACCATTTCGCCGGTGTCGGTGTTCGTTAGCACAAAAGCCGATTCGGGAGCCTGGACCGCAGAATCGAATTGGACTTCGACGCTGGTAACGGCCGACCGGGTCGCGTCGGTACCATTGACAGTGATCTGCTCGGTGGTGGGAACAAAGCGGGTCACGCCGGGAGTGGGCAGAGAGCCGCGCCAACTTTGCGGATCATTGCCGTACGCCGCAGCGCTCGAACGTTGCAGTGACTGGCCGGCACCGTCGGCAGCCTCCGGCCACGGCACCAAATCGTCGTACAAGACTTCGTCGACCACGACTTTGGGCATCACCGTCGGCTCATCCAGCGGTGCTTCATCGGGACTTTGCAATTTCACCAAACCAAATCGATTGCTCAGCTGGCCCGACATCGGACCGACCAGTCGAACCGTTTGGCCGATCCCATAGTGTGTTCGGAAGGCGGCCATCCGATTCGCATCAGCCACATCATCGGGATCGAACGACACCAACAACAACGTTTCGCCGCCGGCCAAGACTTCCTGGGCAAAATCAAAGTCGCGGTCGCCGCGCAGCCGCCAAAGGTTCAAATCCACGGCGGCAGACGTATGATTGTGCAGCTCCACAAACTCCAGGTCGCTTCGCCCGATGGTGGGATCGATCTGCAGCGCCGCGGAAGAGGGAAGATCGGGGTGATAATTGACTTCGGTGATGACCACATCCGCGATTGCGTGATCGCCGTTGGCTGCGCCCAAACTGCGCTGGGCCAGTGGCGCAAGCCGTCCCGATCCGTCGGGCAATCGTCCCAGTGATACGCCATTGAATGAGGCGCCAAAATCAACTGCGTCGACAATCGTTTCGACCGAAGTGCCGGCAGGATTCGCGATCACCAACCAGACCGAATCACCATGCGAACCGCTGAGGGCAAAATCGTTCGGACCGGGAGTCAGCGGAGTGGGGTTGAAGTCGTTTTCGTCAAAAACAACGTAGCCGCCCGCTGCGATCACCGTTCCAGCAGGAATCTGAAACTTCAGCGGTGTGCCGCCCGAATCGCTCAAATACCAACCGCTAACGTCGATCGGCTGGGAGGTCGTATTGTGAAGCTCGATTGAATCCAGCAGCGGCGCGTCGGTGTGGGCGAGCACCTCATTGATCTTGATTCCGATTGGATCGACCTTTGCGGCGGCGGGAGTACCGCCTGAAGGGCCCGACGCCCGCCAGCTGTAGTGTTTGTCGAGTCGGCCGGGCGGAGTTCCCACTTCATCGACCAGCTGCAAAGTCGCGCCACTTCCGTCGGGAGCAATCGACCAGGGATCACCGTCGGTGTAGTCGAAATCAAAAATCGTTTCGCCGCCAGCATCCACGACTTTGACCCGTTCGCCGCCGTTGGAAAGCTTGCCGACGTACTGCCCCGCGATAGCAGCCGCATCGATGGTCGGGTAGGCCAGCTGAAAAGCGCCGCTGTCCTGGACCACCAACAGCCGCTGGCCCGGCCCCAGCATCGTCGCCGCTGGAAAGACAAACGGATCACTGGGGCCTTCGGTGATCGACACTCCGCTCAAATCAAGCGTCGTCGCCACACCGCCGCTGCTGATGTTCATCAGCTCGATGAACTCTGCGTCGGCGGCAATGGGGTGGTAGTTGATTTCGGTGACTCGCAAAAACTGTTGGTTGACCGTGGGTGTTCCGACTGGCGTGACCAACGTATCCAGAACATTGCCAAGCGGGTCGATCAACCGAACCGTTTCGCCGGTGTAAGTCAGTTGGCCGCTGTAGTTGCCTTGCAGGAACAGCTGCCCACCGCTGCTGGGGCCGGTGGCCCGATTCTGGAAGGCGGCCACATCCTTGACGACGTACAACGATCCTCCCGCCGGCAACACCGTTCCGCCTTTGAAGGTGTGATCGATGCCGCCGTCGATTCGCCAACCCGAAATATCCACGGCGAAAGAATTCGGATTGTTCAAGCGGACATATTCTTCGGATTGAAGCCCGGAAACCGGATCGGCATCGTAGTCCACGTCGTCAAACAAAATGGTCGGACTTCCGACTTGCGAAGCGGGAACTTCAGCGTGACTATCCAAGTAGGCTCGCCGCAACGGAATGAACTCATCCAGCAATTGCTGCGCTGCCTCGGCCGGCGTGTGCGTGAAGTTGGGATGGATTCCCCAGAAGTTAGAATCCTGAATCGCTTCGTCAGCGATCAGCGGCTGGAGCGCAAGAATGTGTTGCCCCAGGTAACTTTCGGCAGCCGGTGATCCAGCCAGAGCATAAAACTGATCCGCAAGCGTCCGTACCCGCCGCGTGAACATCTGTCGAAAATCTGGTTCGGCATACAGACGCTGAAAAATGTTGTTGCCCCCGCGGAAGATATTCAGGTCAGTGATCAGGTCATCTTTGAAATAGGGCGGGCTGACGTTAGCATCCCATTGGTGTCCCAGCGACAGATCCTGGTCCCAAGGAAAGGCCGACCAGAGACCGGTTCCGTTGGTATCGCGGTACCAGTACATGTTCTTGTGGCCAAAGTCAGAGCTGACCGCCACGTTGTGAATCGCCAGATAGTTGACCATGTCGGCGATATCCAGATGGTCGTAATCCCACGTCGTCGCGGCGCTTCCTGAAAGGCTCTGGGCGGCATCGACAACTTGCTGAAAATCGGTGTGGTCTTCGTACTCGCGGCTCTTCTTTTCCACTCGGCTGTAGGCGTGATCCAGCCGGTTGTTGACCTTGTAAAGAGGATTGTCGTCGTCCAGGTCAAGCCGTTGCAAATATTCGCGGTCTCCCTCTTCGACCAGGTCGTAAAGACCGTAAAAGCTGCCGTTGCGGTAGACCATCACCGAGAAGGCGAAGTGATGGGCGTAATCGGCCTGAGCGAACAGGTCGTACATCAACGTATTGCGCAGCTTCGTTTGGTCGGCATAGTTGGTCAGCAAATTGAAGTCGCTGACCCGGTCCAGGTCGGGCCGGACACGAAATTTTTCTCCAGAGTTGGCGTCAAAATCGAACGACTTTTTGGGAAAGGCGGCACCGCGTGTCGATTGGCCGTGGTTGTCGACCTGGATGTTGTCGTAGAGTTCTCCACCGAGAAACAACGTCGCCCTGGTTCCCGCCGTGGTTGAAGCGGCGTTGGGATTGGCAATGAACCATTGCATCAACGGCAGGTCGGTGGTGATCGCCGGATCGTCGACGACCGTTCCGAAATACTCCGGCGAATCGAGTGCATCCAGAAAACGGGGTGACCGCGTTTCGATCGCGGCAGTATCCGAAGCAGTCACGTACCAGCGAACCAGCTGGCCGGCGACCAATGCGGATCCGGGGATCTGGGCCGAAAAAAGACCGTCATCGGCAACCGCGTCCGCGCCGGTACCGTCGTCGATCATGTTCGCTGCGACTTCGCCCCCAAACATCACTCGGTAATGCAGCCGCGGTGTGGTCGCATCAAGCGGGTTGTCGAAGTCGGAAATCTCGGCGGTGATCACCAGCGGCTGGCCGGCTGTCGCAACTGGCACCGAGGGCGTGACGTTTTGAATCATCGGCCCCAGCGGCTGGGCCAGCCCGTTGGTCTCACCAGGAGTGGGCGTCAGCAAGTAACCGACGTCGGTATGGATGGAGTTGGAGATCAACTCCGGCACGATCAGAAAATCGCTACTGTTGGAACCATTCAATGCATGGATGGCCAACGTGTTTTGGCCGCTGTTGAGCAGGCCGACGTGGGCGTCCAAGTTGTAGACCACTCCAGCAAGAGCCGAAGCGTCGGCGTGGGTTTGGGTTGCCGGTGTGTTGTATCCAAGCGGAGTTGGATCATTCACGCCGAATAATCGCGTGCCGTTGAGGTAAACCACCACGCCGTCATCAAAATTCAGTTTTAACTGCAGATCGCTCGCCTGCGATGCGTCGGGGACATCGAACGACATCCGCGCGTAGACATTCGTTGTGCCGGAAGGAACGGTCGTTTCCAACAAACTTGCATAGCTGGTTCCGCTACCGGGGCTGTCCTCATATCCGATCGCGGCTCGCCCGGTCGAAAACCCGGCCGCCTGGGCATCAAAAGGGACGGCGGTCCAGGTTTCACCCAAACTGTCATCGGTCGGAATCAGGTATTCCGCAACGCTTTGACCGTTGACGAGCACTGTACCGGGCAATCCGTAAGAGACATCGGCGATTTGGGGCGGATAGTCAGCACCGCCGCTTCCGAACTCGCTGAGGACCGACAGGTCGGGCGCGGTCAATGCGACGTAGCCACCACCGGCAGCCAGGCTGAAGTTGGTGTGACGAAAACCGGAAGGGTCAACGGTATTGCGAGAAGACGCGAACACGACCAGACGTTCGCCTGGCTGCAGCACCGCCGGGGAAGTGAACTCCCATTTGGAAAGGTTCGCCGGATTGTCGGTCAGGTGATAACCCTGTAGGTTGATCGCCGTAGCACTGTCATGAAAGATCTCGATCCAATCGGAATCGTCGCCAAAGCCATCGGTCAGCGTGGAATGGTTGCTGGCCATGAATTCGGCGATCACCGGCCCGGCGGCAAGCAGCTGGCGGCGTTCGAGCAACTGTAAGGAAAGAGAACGCCGCGCGGCGCCGTTTCGGGCTCTGCGTTGTGAACGTTTGCGGGCGCTTGCGGCAAACAGCATCGGCAATCATCCTCCCATCGCCCGGCCCGATCCAGGAAGGAAGATCCAGGAACTCCACCGTGAGACAAAGTCGAAAAGACAAGTGGAAGGATTGTAGCGAATCGGGCAGGCGCCGATGTCCCGCCGCCACGACGTCGATAAGCAACAAACGACAGCACCGCACACTCCAGAGTGTCGTCGCTTTGTTGACAAAAACCTTCTTAGGCTAGTCCGACTAAAAGTCGAATCAAGCCTTCCAAAAGGACCGTGTACGAATGCTCAGGAAGGGTCCGTGAACGACCAACAACCAATTGGGGAATTTTTGAAGAAATTGAATTCCGACGGTGGTAACTTGGATCGATTTTCACGATCATAACGACGCTGGTAATCTGGCTGGGGCGATAGGCGGAAACTCGTTGGCAGTGCCTGTGAACGGGTTTTCCGGAGTTTTTTAGACATTCATTCATAGAGACCCTGCGCATGTCGACCGTTTCGAAGACCCTGTCTGCCCTCCGAGAATTTTCGAAACGCCAACTAACGGAACAGCTTGAGCGGAGCCGCGAAACCAAGCGGCGCAAGGCGCGACGGCGTCTTCGAGCTGAACTTTGCGAAGAGCGAGTATTGCTCGCCTCGGACCTGCTGCCGTTTGCGTTCACCGGCTGGGATGATGCCATCGTCATTTCGTCCAACCCTGGCGACCGGACCGACGATCCGATCACGGTGGCCGATACGGTCTATTTTGACTTCGGCTGGGCCAACTTAGGAGACGCTTCGACCGGCGGTACCTATGCGGTGGAAGCGAAGCTGGACGGCGTCCCGATCGTATTCAACGGAGCGATTCCGGATACGGCATCGTTCAGCGGATTCAGCTTCAGTGACGTGACCGCGGGACCGCTGACTGCCGGTGTCCATACGATTGAGTTCAGCGTTGACGTCAATTTCCAGATTGCCGAAAACGACGAGACCAACAATACCCGCACGCGTCAATTCACGGTGACGGCGGTGGGAACGGAAGACTTTGGGGATGCGCCAACCGCGGCCCAGTCGGGACTTGCCGCCAGCTATCCCACTACGCTTGCCGACAATGGTGCGCGGCACACACCGTTGGCCGGATTTCAGCTCGGCGCTTTGGTCGACGTAGAACCGGACGGACAACCCAGCGTCGGTGCAATCGAAGATGATTCGATCAACGCCGATGATGAAGACGGCGTCGAATTCGTCGGCGCGGCAACGGTGGGTGGCACCGTCACCGTCGATGTCACGGTGACCAATACCGCCGGGGTGGCCAATCCTTATCTGGATGCCTGGATCGACTTCAACCAAGACGGTGATTGGGACGATGCGGGTGAACAAATTTTCTCCGGCGCGGTTTCGGCCGGCGTGACCTCCATCAACGTCAATATTCCAGGTACGACCTCGACAGGAGTCACCTATTCGCGATTCCGATTGCATGATGGGACGACCGGTCTGGCCGTCACCGGCTTGGCAAGTGACGGCGAGGTGGAGGACCACCTGCTTCAGATTTCGACGGCCGGCCAGTGGGTTGACCAGGGACCGGCGCCAACGATCAACGGCCAGCTGGAACCGAACACTCAACCGGACCGGCGCGTCACCGGGGCGATTCACACCGTGGTCGCTCATCCGACCGATGCCGACACGGTTTACATCGGCGGTGTCAACGGCGGCATTTGGAAAACAACGAACTTCACGGCGACCAATCCCGATTGGACTCCGCAAACCGACTTCCTGGAATCGCTGGCGATCGGGGCGCTCGCTTTCGACCCCACCGACGCCACGTTCAACACGCTGGTCGCGGGAACGGCAAAGTACAGTAGCTTTGCGGGCTTTGGCGGTATTCGCGGGCCGGTCTATCGCACGGTCGACGGCGGCAACACGTGGCTGCAATTGGGCAGCAACGGCCTGCGGACGGTGGGCGAGAACATTTCGGGAATCTCCGGTCGCGGAAACACGATCGTCGTCAGTTCATCGGGCAACTTCGGCGGTATCTTTCGCAGTACCGATACCGGTGCCAATTTCTCGCCCATCACCGATTCCGACTTCGTCTCGCCGAACAACGACTTCAGCGACCTGGTCGAAGACCCCAGCGACGTCACTGACCAACGGCTATACGCGGTCAGCCCCGGTGTCGGCGGTTCGGGTGGGATCTATCGTTCGGACGACTTTGGGGTGAACTGGACCAAGATCACCGGGCCGGGGATCAACACGGCGCTGGATGATCTGTTGCAAGATTCCAACAACGTGGAAATGGCCGTTCATCCGACCACGGGCCGGCTTTTCGTTGCCACGCTGGTCAGCGGCCAGCCGCGCGGCGTCTTCTACAGCAGCAATTCGACTTCGGCCACTCCGACTTGGACTCAGATGGACGTGCCGGTGTTGCCGCTGGGCGGAACGGCGCCGATCACTGGTGCCACCAACGCCACTCCCATCGTGATCACCTCGGCCGGGCATGGGCTTTTCACCGGCAACTTCGTCGTCATCGACGGTGTCACCGGTAATACGGCCGCCAACGGCTTTTATCGAATCACCCGGATCGATGCCAACACGTTCTCGTTGGACGACAGTGCGGGTAACGGCGCTTATGCGGGCGGCGGAACCTGGAGCGAAGTGACCGGTCCCAACCCACGGCCGAAAGACATCGACGAAACGGGTGCTCAAGGCCGCATCCACTTCTCGATCGTGGTCGACCCAACGAACGAAGATATCGTCTACATCGGCGGCGACCGCCAAGATCAACCCAACGTGATTGGCGACAACACCTTCGGCGGCGCGATCTTCCGCGGCGACGCTTCGATTCCCCGCAATCCCAACGTTGCTCCGTCGCCCCAGTGGGATCACGCCACTCACGACGTCGTTCCTGGCGTCGACCCCGATGGCGGAACAGCCAACGGTACCGCGACCCACGCCGACTCGCGCGAAATGACTTTCGGTGCCGACGGCAATTTGATCGAAGTCGATGACGGCGGTATCTACATGCGTACCAGTCCTCGTGACAACACGGGCGACTGGTTCAGCAAGGCGGGAACGCTAGGCGTGGTCGAGTTCCACGACGTTGCCTACGACAGCAATTCCGACATCATCATGGGCGGAACCCAAGACAACGGCACCCACTTCCAACAAACGCCGGGTGGAAAAGTTTGGGATTTCCTCTCCGGCGGTGACGGCGGCGATGTCGTCGTGGACAACATCACGCTGGCCGGCGTGAATCAATCGATCCGCTACAGCAGCTCGCAAAACCTGGGCGGATTCCGCAGGACCACTTGGGACGCAAGCAACAACCTGGTGAACACTGTTTTCCCGGCCAGGACGGTCATCAGTGGTTCTGCTTTTGCGCCGCAGTTCAAAACACCGCTGCAGCTGAACGCGATCGATCCGACTCGGATGTTGCTCTTGGGCGCCAACGGCATCTATGAATCCTTGACCCAAGGCGACACGATCTCGCAATTGAATTCGGCCTCTCCCGGATTCTTGCAGGACGCGGTTGACTACGGCGGGTTCCAGGGCGGCGTGCCCAACGAAGATGTGTTCTACGTCGGTTATCGCGATGACGTCCATATCCGTACCAGCAGCGGTGGCGCAATCACCGTGAGCGATCCCGATCCGGGAACGCAGGATATCAACGATGTCGTCATGAACACCGAAGACTGGGCGAACGCCTTTGCCGTCGATGACAACCAGGTCTTCCAAACGCTCAACTCGGGCACTGCGTGGAACGACATCACTGGGAACTTGATGTCGATTGCCGGTGAAGCGTTGCAGACGGTCGCTTTCGTTCCCGGTTCGGTTGGCGCGTTGGTGGTCGGTGCAAACCAGGGTGTCTTTGTTTCCAAGATGGACTCTCTTGGTACCTGGTCCGAAGTGGGAACAAACTTGCCCAACGCGCTTGTGTTCGACTTGATCTACAACTCCACCGACGATGTGCTGCTTGCCGGAACACTGGGCCGCGGTGCCTGGACCTTCGCCAACGCCTCGACCTTGTTGGCAGGCAATGGTGCAGCACAGCCCGATTTTGGCGACGCCCCCAGCGCGGCTCAAAGCGGTTTCGCCAGCACCTATCCGGTGACGTTGGCCGATGATGGAGCACGCCACGACGCCGGTGTCGGTCCGCAACTTGGCTTGGAAATCGATTACGAGGCCGATGGAACGAACTCGGCCGCTGCCGATGCCGACGACACCACGGGAACACCGGACGATGAAGATGGTGTCATTTTCGCTGGTCCCATCGTCGCTTCTTCCCTGGGTGCACAGACCGGTTCGGTGGACGTCGAACTGCGAAATGCCGATTTGAATTCCAACCGGCTGGACGCTTGGGTTGACTTCAATCGTGACGGTGACTGGGATGATGCCGGCGAGCAGATCTTCAATGACTTTGATCTGGGAACGACCGACGGTATTCAAACGTTGAACTTCACCATTCCGCTCGACACCGGCACGAACGTCGTCAACGGAGACACCTTTGCTCGCTTCCGCGTCAGCACGGTTGGCGGTCTGGGCGTCACCGGATCGGCGACCGACGGCGAGGTGGAGGATCATCTGGTATCGGTCGTCACGGCCGACCCCTACGTGGTCGACACTCTCCTTGACGAAGACGATGGAGATTTTTCGGCGAACGATTTCTCGCTTCGCGAAGCGATCGGGCTGGCCAACGCGAGTGCTGCCCGACCCGATGAAATCGTCTTTGCCCCCGGATTGGCCGGCGGAACGATCACGCTGACAATCGATCAATTGACGATCACCGACGACTTGATCATCACCGGATTGGGAGCAACGAATCTGACCGTCAGCGGCGACGACACCTTCCGTGTATTCGACGTGCAGGGTGCCGATGTGGTGTTCGACGGATTGACGATCACCGCCGGGCGAACGACTGCCACGGTGATTCCTGGCGTTGGTGCGGGGATTCGCTCTGACGGCACGGTGGAACTGCGAAGCAGTATTCTCACGAACAACCACACCACTGGTGCCGGTGCCGATGGTGGCGGCATTCACCAACGCGGCGGTGGGTTGTTGATCATCGAGGACTCGATCGTTTCCGACAACTCGGTCATCGGTTTCGACACATTCGGTGGCGGTATCCGCGCTAACGACTCCGACGTCATCATTTCGCGGAGCACGATTTCCGGAAACACTACCAATTCGGCCGGTCAAGGTCTCGCTGGCGGGTTGTTGGTCGTCAGCGGCAATCTGCTTCTGGAGGATAGTACGGTTTCGAACAACGCGAACCTGGGTGCTGCATCGTCCGGAGGCGGCGTCGTGGTGGCCAGCGGCAACATGGACATCATCGGTAGCACCATCGTCGGTAATTCGACAACCGAACGAGGCGGCGGCATCCTGTGGGGAGCAACGGCGCATGTTGCCAACGTCGTCAATTCGACGATCTCCGGTAACACGGCAACTTCAAACAGGGGAGGCGGAATCGCCGTTTTCCAAGGAACGTTCAACCTGCGGCATAGCACCGTTACCGGCAACTCCGCGCCCGCCGGTTTGGGCAGTGGCCTTTCCAGCCACAGCGACGGTACGGCTGTTTCCAACACCAACATTTTGTCCAGCATCATTTCGGGCAATGTCAACAGCGACGTGGATAACGTTCTGAGCGGAACGGGTACCAACACGATCACTAGCAACAACTTCAACCTGATCGGCACCGGCAACGCATTGGCGTCGTTCAATCAGGCCAACGACCAGACGAACGTGACCGATCCGGGACTCGCTCCGCTGGCCAACAATGGCGGCCTGACCGATACCCATGCCTTGCTTGTCGGCAGTCCGGCGATTGACGCCGGCGATACGACCTCCGCGGAAACGTTTGATCAACGCGGTGTTGGCTTCCCGCGTTTGGTTGGCCCACGAGTCGACGTGGGTGCCTTTGAATCGGAAGAGTTCACCATCGTCTCGGTTGCCGTTTCTCCCGACAGCGTTTTGGAAGATGGCGCGACTGACCTGGTTTACACCTTCACCCGGACCGGCGACACCAGCGGCGCACTCACGGTCAATTTCGATACCACCGGAACGGCGACCTCTGGAACGGACTACACGTCGACCGCCACGGGCACGGTCACCTTTGGTGCCGGTTCCAGCACGGCCACGGTGACGGTCGATCCGACCGCCGATCCGACCGTCGAACCGGACGAGACTGTGATTCTGACGGTCACCGCCGGAACGGGTTACTTTGTCGGTACGCCCGATTCCGCGACCGGAACGATCACCAACGACGACATCAGCGCAGTCAGTGTTACGGCCACCAACGATCTGCTTGGCGAAGACGCGGCCGGCACTTTGACTTATGAATTCGCGCGAGACAATTTTTCGCTGGAATCACCTGCACTGACGGTGAACTTCAGCACCACCGGCACGGCAACGCTGGGGACCGATTACACCGCCAGCCACACCGGAACGATCACCTTCGGAGCGGGCCAGCGGACCGCGATTTTGACCGCGGATCCAACTCCCGATTCGATTGTTGAACCGAACGAAACGGTCATCATCACGGTCACTCCGGGAGCCGGTTACAACGTGGACACCACGCCTCCGGCAACGGGAACGATCATCAACGACGATCGCAGTACGGTAACGATCGCGGTCGATCCCGATTCGATTCTGGAAGATGCCGCCGGAGTGATGACCTACACGATCACTCGCGACAATGTTTCGGCCGAAACACCTGCGGCAACGATCGATTTCAACACCACCGGAACGGCGACCGCAGGAGTCGACTACACCGCCAGCGCGACCGGTTCGGTCAGTTTCGCCGCCGGTGCAACCACAGCAGTCGTCACGGTCGACCCGACGGCCGACACCGACGTCGAACCGGACGAAACGGTCATCCTGACTCTCGATGTCGGTGCCGACTTCATTCCCGGTTCGCCGATCACCGCGACCGGTACGATTTTGAACGATGACGCGGTCACCACCGTTTCCGTGGCAGTCGCGCCGACGTCGGTGCAGGAAGATGGCGCCACCGATTTGGTCTACACGTTCACTCGAACCGGCAGCACAGCCGGCCCGTTGACGGTGAATTTCGATACCATCGGGACAGCCACCTCTGGAGTCGACTACACCGCATCCGATACGGGCACGGTGACGTTTGGGGCCGGATCAGCCACTGCCGTCGTCACGATTGACCCTACCGCTGACACCATCGTCGAACCGGATGAAACGGTCGTTTTGAACGTCGCTGCCGGCGCCGGATACAGCATCGGTGCTCCAGCCTCGGCGATCGGCACGATCACCAACGACGATGTCAGCGACGTCAGCGTCGCGGTCGATCCCGCTTCGATTTTGGAAGACGCCGCTGGAGTCCTGACTTACACCTTCACCCGCAGCAACGCCTCGGCTGAAACTCCGGCGCTGACGATCAATTTCGACACGACCGGTACGGCGACCAGCGGCACTGATTACACCCAGAGCGCTACCGGAACGGTCAGCTTTGCCGCCGGTGCGGACACCGCCACGGTCACCGTCGATCCGACCGCCGACACAACGGTCGAGCCGGATGAAACGGTCGTCCTGACGGTTGCCGCCGGCACCGGATACGGCATCGGCGCTCCCGCTTCGGCGATCGGCACGATCACCAACGACGACGTCAGCGACGTCAGCGTGGCGGTCGATCCCGATTCGATTCTGGAAGACGCCGCTGGTGTGATGACTTACACCTTCACCCGTGACAACACCTCGGCCGAAACGCCGGGGCTGACGGTCAACTTCGATACGACCGGTTCAGCAACCAGCGGCACCGATTACACCCAAAGCGCTACCGGAACGGTCAGCTTTGCCGCCGGTGCCGATACCGCCACGGTCACCGTCGATCCGACTGTCGACACAACAGTGGAACCGGATGAAACGGTCATCCTGACGGTTGCTGCCGGCGCCGGATACAACGTCGGTGCTCCCGCTTCGGCGACCGGAACGATTTTGAATGACGACGTCAGCAGCGTCAGCGTGGCGGTCGATCCCGATTCGATTCTGGAAGACGCAGCCGGCGTGATGACTTACACCTTCACTCGCGACAACACGTCAGCCCAAACACCGGCGCTGACGGTCAACTTTGATACGACCGGTTCAGCAACCAGCGGCACCGATTACACCCAAAGCGCTACCGGAACGGTTAGCTTCGCCGCCGGTGCCGATACTGCCACGGTCACCGTCGATCCGACCGCCGACACAACGGTCGAACCGGACGAAACGGTCATCCTGACGGTTGCTGCCGGTACCGGATACAACGTTGGTGCTCCCGCTTCGGCGACCGGAACGATTTTGAACGACGACGTCAGCAGCGTCAGTGTGGCGGTCGATCCCGATTCGATTCTGGAAGACGCAGCCGGCGTGATGACTTACACCTTCACTCGCGACAACACGTCAGCCCAAACACCGGCGCTGACGGTCAACTTTGATACGACCGGTTCAGCAACCAGCGGTACCGATTACACCCAGAGCGCTACCGGAACGGTCAGCTTTGCCGCCGGTGCCGATACCGCCACGGTCACCGTCGATCCGACTGTCGACACAACAGTGGAACCGGATGAAACGGTCATCCTGACGGTTGCTGCCGGCGCCGGATACAACGTCGGTGCTCCCGCTTCGGCGACCGGAACGATTTTGAACGACGACGTCAGTAGCGTCAGCGTGGCGGTCGATCCCGATTCGATTCTGGAAGACGCCGCCGGTGTGATGACTTACACCTTCACCCGCGACAACACGTCAGCCCAAACACCGGCGCTGACGATCAACTTTGATACGACCGGTTCAGCAACCAGCGGGACCGATTACACCCAAAGCGCTACCGGAACGGTTAGCTTCGCAGCCGGTTCCGACACCGCCACGGTCACCGTCGATCCGACCGCCGACACAACAGTCGAGCCGGACGAAACGGTCATCCTGACGGTTGCTGCCGGTGCCGGATACAACGTTGGTGCTCCCGCTTCGGCGACCGGAACGATTTTAAACGACGACGTCAGTAGCGTCAGCGTGGCGGTCGATCCCGATTCGATTCTGGAAGACGCCGCTGGAGTGTTGACTTACACCTTTACCCGCGACAACACCTCGGCCCAAACACCGGCGCTGACGATCAACTTTGATACGACCGGTTCAGCAACCAGCGGGACCGATTACACCCAAAACGCTACCGGAACGGTCAGCTTTGCAGCTGGTGCTGACACCGCCACGGTCACGGTTGATCCGACTGCCGACACCATTGTCGAACCTGATGAGACAGTCATCCTGACGGTTGCTGCCGGCGCCGGATACAACGTTGGTGCTCCCGCTTCGGCGACTGGAACGATCACCAATGACGACGTCAACAGCGTCAGCGTGACGGTTGATCCCGATGCGATTCTGGAAGACGGTGTCGGTGTGATGACTTACACGTTCACCCGCGACAATACCTCGGCCGAGACTCCTGGGCTGACGATCAACTTCGACACGACTGGCACGGCGACCAGCGGTACCGACTACACCCAAAGCGCTACTGGAACGGTCAGCTTCGCAGCCGGTTCTGACACCGCAACGGTCACGGTTGATCCGACTGCTGATGCCACGGTCGAACCAGATGAGACAGTCATCCTGACGGTTGCCGCTGGCGCCGGATACAACGTCGGCGTTCCCGCTTCAGCGACCGGAACGATTTTGAACGACGATGCCGTGTCACTGGTGTCGGTTGCGGTCGCACCAACAAGCGTTCTGGAGGGCGGTGCTACCGACCTCATTTACACTTTCACTCGCACCGGCGACATCTCCGGAGCGTTGACGGTCAACTTCGATACGACCGGTTCGGCCACTTCGGGAACGGACTATTCGGCAAGCGATACCGGAACAGTTGCTTTTGCCGCCGGTTCGGGTACCGCGACCGTCACGGTGGATCCCATCGACGACGCGATTGTTGAACCTGATGAGACGGTCATCTTGACCGTGTTGGCGGGCAGTGGCTACGGCATCGGCGCACCCTCCTCAGCGACCGGAACGATCACCGATGACGATATCAGTAACGTCACCGTGGCGGTCGATCCCGATTCGATTTTGGAAGACGCCGCTGGCGTGTTGACTTACACCTTCACCCGCGACAACACCTCGGCCGAAACGCCGGGGCTGACGATCAACTTTGGCACCACCGGAACGGCGACTGCCGGCACGGATTACGCGGTCAGTGCCACGGGAACGGTCGCTTTCGCACCCGGTTCCAGCACCGCGGCAGTAACGATCGATCCCACGGCCGACGCCATTGTGGAACTTGACGAGACCGTGATCCTGTCGGTTGCGGGCGGCAGCGGCTACGCGGTTGGCGAACCCAATTCGGCCACCGGCGTGATCACCAACGATGATGCGGCAACGCTTTCGATTGACGACGTCGTCCAGAACGAAGGGGACACCGGGGCTCCCTCCGGTTTCTTCTTCACCGTGACGTTGGATAACGATGTCGATACTGGGTTCACCGTGGACTATGCCACCGTCGACGGGACAGCAACCACCGCCGACAACGACTACCAGGCGGTTGGCGGTACGCTGCCCTTTGATGGCAACGCAGCCGAAACCGAGACCATCTTTGTTCCAGTCACCGGTGATACCAAGGTGGAATTGAACGAGAACTTCTTTGTCGACTTGTTCAATGTCCAGGCAGGTGGTCGCGCCGTCAACATCGCGACTCCCTTTGGCACTGGCACGATTGTCAACGATGACAGTGCGACGTTGTCGATTGATGACGTCACTTTGTCCGAAGGCGACGCCGGCACCACCGCGTTTACCTTTACCATCACGCTTAACGCCGAAGTGGACAACGCGGTCGCGGTCGACTTTACCACCGCCAATGGCACGGCAACGACCGGCGACAACGACTACGTCGCCAGCAACGGCACAGCGAATTTCGTCGGCAATGCGGGCGAAACCCAAACCGTGACGATCGATGTCAACGGCGACACCACGGTCGAACCGGACGAAACCTTCTTCGTCGATCTGGCCAACATCGTCGCTGGCGGCCGCAACGTGACCTTTGCGGACAATCAAGGTTTGGGAACGATTTTGAACGACGACGTGGCAGCGACGCCGGAAGTCGAAAGCATCGTTTACTTCAACGAGAACGCTGCTGCCGAACAAAGCTTCTCGCCCGATTCGACCGGCCAACGATCAATCATTCGCCGCGTTGAAGTGGTCTTCAGCGGACCGGTCAACGTGCCGGTCGGCCCGGTGACCGACGACAGCTTCATCGTCGAATCGACCAGTGTCTCACCGGGAACCCAAGTCGGGCTGGAAGTGCTCAGCTCGACTCTTGTCGGTGGCAAGCAGGTCGTCATCCTCGGCTTCACCGGAACGGTGTTGATCGAGGACCTTTCCGAAAACGTGCCCGGCACTCGGCCCATGTTGGAAGACGGCCGCTACCGGTTGACCATCGACGGGGCAAAACTGAATATTGACGCCAATGGTGCGGATGCCGGCGTCGATGCGGTGGATGATTTCTTCCGGTTCTTCGGTGATTCGGACGGCGATGAAGACGTCGATTTGTTCGATTTTGCGAGATTCCGGGACTATTTCAGTAATGGAAATCTGGACTTCCTCTTCGATTTCGATGATGATGCCAATACGCCGCTCTTGGACTTCGCGCAATTCCGCGCGAGGTTCTTCCAGAATTTGTTCTAGACCGCTACACACACCACTTAGACTAGGTGCTTTCGAGATGGTTGTTTTTCGTTTCTGCGTAGCTTCCCTGCTTCTGGCGGCGGTGTCGCTTCCTGCGCAAGCCGGTCTCCTGCTTCGGCTGGATGCCTCGGCAACTACGGTCAATTCAGGCGACGACGTCACGATCTCCATGATCTTGGAAGATGATGGCTCGATCGTTACCGCGGGAGGATTGTTCAGCGGCGCGGCGCGATTGCTGGTCAACGACGGCGGAACGGCAACAGCGACCGTCGATAGCAGTGCCGACATCATCGGCAATGGCGCCTTTATCAACATCGACACCGTCCCCTTTGACTTCGCCTTTCCCGAACTCGCACCGGCGGGATTCACCAACCTGGCGGGAATCTCTCAGGACGTCGATCTGTTTGGCGCACCTGTCTTTCCTGTTGGCGGTGAAGTGTTCATTGCCAGCTTCGTGACCACGATCACCGGCGCCCCAGGCAGTTCCGTCACCCTGACCTCCTCGTCGATCGGAACGACGTTCACTGGTATCGTTGGTGGTGACCTGACGACCATCTTTGATCCGGCCATGAACGACAGCGTGACGATCTCGATCGCCGGCGCCCATGTTATCCCCGAACCAAGTTCGATCCTGGTTTGGTGCCTGATGATCGGAACGGTCGTCGGCTTCACCCAGTACCGCAAGAGACGCCGTGCCGAAGCGATTGCCGCCGCGTGAGGCGTTTTTCTTCGTAGGCCGGCTTGTCCCAAGTCGGCGTGATCGCTTCCCGTGCCGCGCCGACTTGGGACAAGCCGGCGCACGATGGAATCGTTTGACGTGAGCGCCCGGAGGAATCTCGCAACCCTCTGCTTCCTCGTCACCGCACTCTTCTGCACTGCCTCGCCCTCTCAAGACATCGATTTCGATGTCGACGTCCGTCCTATCTTGGCGGCCAATTGCTACGCCTGTCACGGCCCCGACGCGGAAACGCGCGAAGCCGACTTGAGAGTCGAAACGGCCGCCGGGGCAACCAAGGACCTGGGCGGCTACGCGGCGATCAAACCGGGCGATGCCGATTCCAGCGCACTGATCGAGCGAATCGAAAGTGAGGATGACGACCTGGTGATGCCGCCGATCGATAGCGGCCACTCCCTTTCGCAACAACAAAAACAAATGCTTCGCCGCTGGATCGATCAAGGCGGTCACTATCAGCAACATTGGGCGTTCGTCGCGCCCAAGTCGGCGCCGGTACCGCCCGGCCAGCATCCCATCGACCATTTCGCCGGCCGCCAACTGGAAAAAGCGGGTTTGCAGCCCAATCCGCCTGCCGATCGATACCAACTGATTCGCCGCGTCACACTCGACCTGACCGGGCTTCCGCCAACGATCGAAGAGACGGATGCCTTTGTATCCGACACGTCATCGGGCGCCTTCGAAAAAGTGGTCGACCGGCTGCTCGCTTCCGAATCGTTCGGCGAACATTGGGCGCGAATGTGGTTGGACCTGGCCCGCTACGCCGACACGAAAGGATACGAAAAAGACAATCCTCGCGAGATCTGGCGTTATCGAGACTGGGTGATCGAAGCACTCAACCGCGACATGCCCTACGATCAATTCACGATCCAGCAGCTTGCCGGCGACTTGCTGCCCGATGCAACGCTACAGCAGCGACTGGCAACCGCCTTTCACCGCAACACGCTGACCAACGAAGAGGGCGGGACCGACGATGAAGAATTCCGCGTCGCTGCCGTCAAAGATCGTGTCGATACGACGATGCAGGTTTGGATGGGCCTGACGATGGGCTGCGCGAAATGTCATTCGCACAAATACGATCCAATCAGCCAAGAAGAATACTATCGCTTTTACGCGTTTTTCAATCAAACCGCCGACAACGATCGCGAGGCGCCGCTGCTACCGTCACCCACTCGCCAACAATCAGCGGAAGCAGCATCGCTGCAGCAACAGATTGCCCAGCTCCGCGCGAAACTAGCCGACGTCGAAGGGTTTGATCAGGCTTATCAGCTGTGGCGTAAAGAACAGAAAACGAGCCTCTGGAAACCGCTTCGCTTGCAGACTTTTCAGTCCCAGCACGATCTGCAGCTCGAGCAATCCGATGATGGAACGTTGATCACAAACGGAAAGCTGCCCCAAAAAGATACCTGGCAAGTCATGTTGCAAGCCGAAGGTCCCCAGCGCGCTACCGCGCTGCGATTGGAAGCACTCCCCAAACTGCCCGAAGAAGGCAATCCCAACGACAAGAACTTTGTCCTGAACGAACTTTCGGTCGAGCTGTTGCGCGATGGACAGCAGCCGCAAGCGATCAAGTTAACGAATCCTCGCGCCGATTTTTCTCAGCTCAGTTGGCCCGTTGCAGGGTCGATCGATGGCGAGCCGAAGACAGGCTGGGCCGTCTCACCCAAAGCGGACCAGCCACACGTGGCGATCTTTGACTTCGCCGCTCCGATCGCGGACTTCGCCGGCGTCCAGCTTCGGTTGCGAATGCAGCAGACCTACGGAAGCCAATTGATCCTGTCACGCTTGCGTCTGTCGGTTGCCGAAAGCGAAACGGAAAAACTTCGTCCGGTCGTTCACGGCGATTCTCGCGAGGAGTTTCAGCGCGTGTTCGAGCCGACCCGCAAGTTGTTGCGGCGGATCGAGGGGTTGGAAAAATCGCTAGCCGACCTTCGCTCCACGTTCGCGAAAACCCCCGTCATGCAGGAGTTGCCGCCCAAGCAGGCTCGGCAAACTCGGATTCATCGTCGCGGCAACTTCCTGGATCAAGGCCAGCCGGTTCAACCGGCCGTGCCGGAAGCGTTTGGCAGTTTTCCGGAAGCCGCACCATCCAGCCGCTTGGGTGTCGCCAAGTGGCTGTCCGCCGCCGACAACCCGCTGACGGCGCGAGTGATGGTCAATCGCATCTGGGCACGGCTGTTCGGAATTGGAATCGTCGAGACCGAAGAAGACTTCGGCACGCAGGGTCTGCGTCCGAGTCATCCCGAATTGCTCGATTGGTTGTCGGTCGATTTTCGCGATCGCGGCTGGTCACTCAAACAGCTGCTCAAAACGATCGTGACTTCAGCGACCTACCAACAATCCTCCGCTGTCAGCAGCGAGCAGCTGGCCAAAGATCCTCGCAATCGACTGCTCAGCCGCGGCCCGCGGTTTCGGATGAGCGCTGAAATGATCCGTGATCAGGCGCTCGCTGCCTCTGGGCTTTTGAGCCACCAGATTGGCGGCCCCTCGGTGATGCCTCCGCAACCCGGCGGCATTTGGAAATCGACCTACAGCAACCGAAAGTGGGTCAACGCGACTGGTAAGAATCGCTATCGTCGAGGCTTGTACACTTATTGGAAACGGACCAGCCCCTATCCTTCGATGACCACGTTTGACGCGGGAAGTGGCGAGTACTGTTTGGTGCGACGCGTTCGCACGAACACACCGCTGCAAGCGCTCGTCACGTTGAACGACCCGGCCTACTTGGAAGCTGCCGGCGCTTTGGCGCTGCGATTGAAAACCGATGGTTTACAGCAAGCGTTTCGCCGCGTCTTGACTCGACCACCGACCAGCCGCGAAACGGATCGGATCGAAGAGCTCTTTACCCAAGCCGAAACTGAATTCCAATCGGACCTCGCCGACGCGGCAAACCTGGTGCAATCGGCCGGCCTGGATCGAATCCAATCCGACGCCAACCTGGCGGCGTGGATCACCGTTGCCAACGTGCTGTTGAACCTTGATGAAACGGTGACCAAACCATGAACCCTCATCACCGACAACTTCAAGCAATCACTCGGCGGCACCTGCTTGGCCAAACCGGGCTGGGAATCGGGGCGATCGCGCTGCAGTCGATCTTATCGGCAAACCGGCCCAGTTTCGGTGCAGATACCAGCCGCAGCTACCACATTCCCGCCAAAGCGAAGTCGATCATCTACCTGCACATGGCTGGTTCGCCATCACAGATCGACCTTTTTGAACACAAACCGGAACTGACCAAATTCCACGGCAAGGATTGTCCGAAAGAGTACCTGGAGGGCAAACGATTCGCCTTCATCAAAGGCGTTCCCAAAATGTTGGGGCCGATTTTTTCTTACCAGCAGCACGGCCAATCGGGCCAATGGATCAGCGAGCTGCTGCCCAAGCTGTCGACCGTCGCCGATGACCTGTGCGTGATCCGTTCGGTGCACACCGAGCAGTTCAATCATTCACCCGCGCAACTGCTGCTGCAAACCGGCAACTCACTGTTGGGTTCGCCGTCGATGGGCTCTTGGGTCACTTACGGTCTGGGTAGCGAAAACAAGGATCTGCCCGGCTTTGTCGTGTTGGCTTCGGGTGGAAAAACGCCCAGCGCCGGCAAGTCGCTGTGGGGATCGGGCTTTTTGCCAACCCTTTATCAAGGCGTCCAATGCCGAACCGATGGCGGCGATCCGATTCTGTTTCTGTCGGATCCCAAAGGCCTTCCCCGATCGGTGCGCCGCAAAACGCTCGATGCGATCGCCGATTTGAATACTTACCAGCACCAGCAGATCGGCGATCCGGAAACGCTTTCGCGGATCGCGCAGTACGAGTTGGCGTACCGCATGCAGGTTTCGGTTCCCGAAGTGATGGATATCTCCAAAGAACCGCAATACATCCTGGACATGTACGGCGCCAAACCGGGTTACGTGTCGGATGCGGAAACGGCGGCCGATCCGCGGGTCCTCTACCAGGGCAACGACGCGACTTTTGCAAACAACTGCCTGCTGGCTCGCCGCCTGGTCGAAAACGGAGTGAGGTTTGTGCAGTTGTACGATTGGGGCTGGGACCACCACGGTTCGTCACCCGGTGAATCGATTGACGAAACACTTCCCATCAAGTGCCAACAGATCGACCAGGCGATCACGGGGCTGATTCAAGATCTGAAACAACGCGGCATGCTGGATCAAACGCTCGTTGTCTGGGGCGGCGAGTTTGGACGGACGCCGATGATGCAGAACAACAAGAATACCGAACTGAAGAAAGGATTCATCGGCCGCGATCATCACCCTGATGCCTTCACGATGTGGATGGCCGGCGGTGGAATCAAGCCGGGAGCTCACGGTACCACCGACGAAATTGGTTACTACATCAACGAAGATCCAGTCAGCGTCCGAGACTTGCAGGCAACGATCCTGCATCAGCTAGGTCTCGACCCACACCTGTTCAGTTTCGCCTATCAAGGGCTGAACCATCGGCTGATCGGGCCGACCGCCGACGGACAGGTGATCCGCAAGATTGTGGCGTGACAAGGATCTATAGCGAATCATCATCGGCCGAGGGACCGTAGAGCCCTGGAACGGGAATGTCGTTCAATCGCAGGTAAACACACAAGTGGGCTCGATGGTGGATGTTGTGGTTCAAGATGAAACTGCGTACCACGGCGATACGAGGCATCGTCATCTGCACCTGGCCCCCCTGCAGTAGCGACCACGACTTAAAAAACTGGTCATCCGCAGCCGCGGCGATCACTTCGCGCGCCGCTGCGACATTCTGATCCAGCGCGTCCAAAATCTCGGCCACCGAGCCCAACTCTTTCACTTGATCGGGCTGCCCACCGGGAGGATTCACATCGTAGGAATCGTGATTGACACAGATGTCGGTCCAGCTGGGGATGTCCGCCAGGTGCGAAGCGACCCAGCTGACCGTATTGGACTTCTGGTGAGCTTTCCAGTCCAAGATCGAGTCGGTGACGCGCTCGATAACTCGCCGCGTTCCATCCATTTCATGATCGAATTCCGGCAAAAGCGATTCGGCAATACTCATGGGTCTCTCGGTTTGATGGAAAAGGGAAGGTGATGGGTTTGGATGTCCGCTTTGGGGCAGGGATTGGCTTGGTTTAGAATAGCGGATGGTCTCAGCGAAACTGGAGTGATCGGCGAGGAAATGGATGAAGAAATCATCAACGAATCACTGCGGGCGCTACACGCCTCGCCCGCACAATCGACGTGAAATGCTCAGGCAGTGCGCCGGCGGTTTCGGCGCTGTGGCCCTGACTGCGATGATGAACGACCTGTCGATTTGCAGCGCTGCTGCCAACCCGCTGGCGCCCAAGCCGGGCCATTTTCCCGCCAAAGCCAAAAACGTCATCTTTCTGTACATGGACGGCGGTCCGTCGCAGGTCGATACGTTCGACTACAAACCGACATTGGAGAAATTTGACGGCCGAGACCCTCGCGAGGTGATCGGAAAACTCGCGCCGACGCAGTTCGACAATATCGGCAAGGTGCTGAAGAACCAGTGGGAGTTCAAACGGCATGGTGAAAGCGGCCACTGGGTTAGCGATCTGTTTCCACACGTGGCCACCGTTGCCGACGACTTGGCGATCATCAAGTCGATGACTTCCAAATTCTCAGAACACACCTCCGCGAACTACTTCCTGCACACCGGCAGCGGTTTTCAGGGACGCCCCAGCATGGGCGCCTGGCTTGGATACGGATTGGGAAGCGAAAATCGTGACTTGCCCGGTTTCGTCGTGCTCAACGGCGGTTTGATTCCGCCGGGTGGATTGGATTGTTTTGGTTCAGGTTTCTTGCCCTCGGCGTTCCAAGGTTCCATCTTTCTTCCCAAAGAACGTCCGATTGCCAACATTCGCCCCTCCGAACCAAGTGAAAAGCTGCAACGCGCAAAGCTCGATTTGATCCGCAGGCAAGACCAACTGATGTTGCAGCAGTTGGAGGGGGAGCCGGAAGTGGAAGCGGCGATACAAAACTACGAGACCGCCTATCGAATGCAATCGGCCGTGCCCGAACTGATGGATCTGGCCGACGAAACGCAGGAAGTGAAACGGATGTACGGGCTGGAAGAGGATTTCAAGAACACGAAAACCTTCGGGATGCAATGTTTGATCGCTCGGCGATTGGTCCAACGTGGCGTTCGCTTCATCGAACTGACTTGCCCTGGCGGAAACGGTGACCGCTGGGACCAACATGGTGGTTTGATCGACGGCCACAACAAGAACTGCAAGACAGTCGACCAACCGATCGCGGCGCTGATCAAGGATCTCAAGAGGACCGGCCTGTTCGATTCGACGTTGGTCGTCTGGGCCGGCGAATTCGGCCGCACTCCCTTTGCCCAAGGCAAGGACGGACGCGACCACAACCCGTTCGGGTTCACAATTTGGATGGCCGGCGGAGGCGTCAAAGGAGGCGTTTCAGTCGGAGCAACTGACGAGTGGGGTTACAAAGCGATCGAGAACCGATTCGAGATTCACGATCTGCACGCCACGATGCTGCATCTGCTTGGCATCGACCATACCAAGAGCACCTTCCGCTTCAGCGGTCGCGACATGAGGCTAACCGACGTGCACGGACACGTCATCAAGGAGGTACTCGCATGACCCAACCCCGTAGGCCGATTTGTCCCAAGTCGGCGAACCTGGGCCATTGCTTGCGTAGCCAGTTCGGAGAACTGGCCGACTGTCGGCGACTTCTCCGAAGTCGCTTCGCATATCCAGCTCAGAAAACAAGTGTTGCGCGCGCCGACTTGGGACAAGTCGGCCTACGTTGGGCGTGGCTCCTCGGTCTTGCGCTCACCCCGCTGTTCACCTCCGTCGCGGACGAAATTTCGACCGAGCAACGTGAGTTTTTTGAATCGAAGATACGCCCGATCTTCGTTGATCACTGCTACGGTTGTCATTCGGTCGATGCCGATGAAGTCGAAGGGGGCTTGCTGCTCGATTCACGATGGGGCTGGGAAACGGGGGGAGACTCGGGACCGGCGATCGTTCCCAACAACCCCGAAGAAAGCCTGGTCATCCACGCTGTCGGCTACGAAGAAGATGTCGTCAGCGCCATGCCGCCCAAGTCAAAACTATCAACAAAGAAGATCAATCTGCTTCGGCAGTGGATTGAAATGGGCGCACCCGATCCGCGTGAAAAGGCGACGCAATCGAGCGAAAAAATGGTCGAAGCGTTTGACCTGCAAAAGCGAGTTCAAGAGCATTGGAGCTGGAGGCCAGTTACGAAACCGGCTGTGCCGAAAGTGGGCGACGAAGCTTGGCCAATCAGTGATCTGGACCGATTCGTGCTGGCCAAAATCGAAGCGGCAAATTTGCGTCCCGCCGCCGATGCAAGCCGTCGCAGCTGGATTCGACGAGTCTATTTTGATTTGATCGGACTGCCGCCGACGACCCAGCAGATCCAACAGTTTTTGAACGATGATTCGCCACAGGCCTACCAGGAAGTCGTCTCGCAACTGTTGCGTTCCCATCACTTTGGCGAAAAGTGGGCTCGGCATTGGATGGACCTGGTGCGCTATGCGGAAACTTACGGGCATGAATTTGATTATCCGATCACCAGCGCCCATGAGTATCGCGACTACCTGATCCGCGCCTTCAACGCCGATGTCCCTTACGACCAATTGGTTCGCGAACATATCGCTGGCGACTTGCTGGCCCAACCGCGGCGGCATCCGACAGAGGATTTCAACGAGTCGATCATCGGGACCGGGTTTTGGTATTTTCACGAAGCCACCCATGCGCCGACAGACGTACTGGGCAACGAAGCCGACATCATTGACAACCAGTTGGATGTCTTCGGCAAAACATTCCTCGGATTGACCATCGCTTGTGCTCGCTGCCACGATCACAAGTTCGACGCCATTTCCACCGCCGACTACTACGCGCTGAGCGCCTACATTCAAAGCAGTTGCCGTCAACGTTATCCGTTGGATCCCGGCCGCCGAATCGAGAAAGCGACCGAGCGAATCCGCGATTTGCGCAGCAGTGCCCAGGATCACCTCCACGGCGTTCGCATCGACGACCAGCGTCTCGACCCGACAGGCTACTACCGCGCCGCGGCGACGCTCCTTCAGCGGGCCAGCGATTCATCATTGGACGACAATGCACTTCCCGACGACTGGATCAAGGAAGTGGCCCACCATCGCGACTTGGATTGGGAGCGATTGAAAAAATGGATCGAGCTGCTGACGTCGGTCGACTCGGCCGCCAAGCCGACTGGTCCGGCGGCCGTCTTGGCGCTGACAATCAAAGATCCCGGCGCGCTTGCCGAAGTCACCCGGAGGGCCAACAACGAAGCACGTGGACGGACGGAGTTTCATGATCGCTCGGAATTGTTTGCCGATTTCGACGGCGAAAAACTTCCTGATGGCTGGTCGACTTCCGGCCCTGCCTTTGCGGCAACCGGCAATCGTTTCGGCGTATCGGCAGACGGCAAGGCTCATCACAGGCCGGGAACTGTCGACAGTTCAATCCTGGGGCCGAAACAAGCGGGAATTCTGCGTTCACCCACCTTCGAAATCACGGCCCGCAACATTCACGTGCGGATGCGAGCCACCGCGAACGTATCTTGCAACGTCATCATCGACAACTACCAGATGATGCCCTTCAACGGGCTGTTGTTCAACGGCACTTTTTTTAAGGGTGGGGCGAGTGATACCAAGGGCCAGTGGCAGTGGAAGAGTTTTGGCGGCGATCTGAACAAGTATGTCGGGCACAAAGCTTATTTGGAGTTCATTGACGAAGGAGACGCGACGATCGCGATCGACGAGATTCGTTTCTCCGATCACGGTGCGCCGCGAAAATCGATCGACCGCTTGGCGGTCGATCTGGCTGGCGGCGAAGGTTCGCTGCAGCGTCTTTGGAAACGATCGCTGGCTCATTGGAACGAGGGAAAACATGATGCCCTGCTTGCGTGGCTGGTCAATCATGACTTGGTTTCGATCGCCGACATCGATTCGGCCGCCTCCGAATCGATCGCCCAAGCCGGTGAATTGGCAGAGCAACTTCCTGCGCCTCGGTTTGTGGTCGCGATGGCCGAAGGGACGGCCGAGGAGGCGAATGTCTATGTTCGGGGCAGCCACACCAATTTGGGCGAAAAGGTGCCGCGACGGTTTTTGACGGCGCTCGGCAGCAAGCAAGGCGGCAGGCTGCAACTGGCCGATCGCATCGCCAACCCCGACAACCCCCTCACTTCGCGAGTGATCGTCAACCGGCTTTGGCATCATCTGTTCGGACGCGGGATCGTTCCAACCGTCGACGACTTCGGACCACAAGGTCAACCAGCCAGTCACCGGGAATTGCTCGATTGGTTGGCGAGCGAGTTTGTCGAAAGTGATTGGTCGATCAAAAAGGCCACCGAAAAAATGGTCCTCTCGCGAACCTATCGGCAAAGCAGCCTGCCTCATCCCGATCTGGATCGCGACATGATCGCCACGGTCGATCCAACCAATCGACTGCTTTATCGCATGCGAGTCCGGCGATTGCCCGCCGAATCGATTCGCGATGCGATCCTGGCGGTCTCCGGTCGGCTGGATCCGAAGCCGTTTGGGGCGAGCGTACCGACTCATCGAACCGAATTCATGACCGGCCGCGGCGCGCGGGGCAGCGGACCGCTGGACGGCAGCGGCCGGCGAAGTGTCTATCTGTCGATCTACCGAAACTTCCTGAATCCCTTTTTGTTGACCTTCGACATGCCCAGTCCGTTCGGCCCCAAGGGACGTCGCAGCACTTCCAACGTGCCCGCCCAGGCGCTAACGTTGATGAACGATCCGTTCGTCACTGGGCAGGCGGAGCTGTGGGCGGAACAAATCCGAAAAGATCCTCGCCCTGATCATCAACGGATCGCGGCGATGGTCGAACAAGCACACGGATTCCCGCCCACCGACAATCAACTCGACGCGCTCACCGACTTCCTCCATCGCCAATCCGAACAGTACGGAAAAGCCGACCGAGCCTGGACCGATCTCGCCCACGCCCTGCTGAACATGAAAGCGTTCTACTACCTGCGGTAACCAAGTAGGCCGACTTGTCCCAAGTCGGCGAATCTGTACCGTCGGCGACTTCTCCGAAGTCGCTTGCGCTACCAGTTCTGAGAACTGGCCGACAATCGCCGACTTGAGACAAGTCGGCCTACCATCGTTACATCTGCCATTGCTTGATCGCTTCGATTGGATAGACCAACATCACGATGTTCAAGATCAAACAGTCTCGGATCGTTAACACCAGTAGCAGCTCGATCGCGGCAAAAAGAATGAGCGAACCTTTTAGCTTCACGTATTGAGCCATGCGGTACCCGGCGGCGCAGGCCAGGATGTCGAAAACAGAGTTGATGATCGAGTCGCCGAAGTAGTCCAGCGAGATGGTTGCTTCACGATATCGCTGGATGATGATCGGCGAGTTTTCGAGAATCTCCCAACAAGCTTCCAGACCAACCGCTATCAGGAAACTCCAGCGCCGAACAGGCTGGTAGCGAAACAGCGACAAAATTCCACACAGAATCAGACCATGCAACAGATGCGTGAAGGTGTAAGGGTCCAGCGCATGTTGCGAATTGTGCATCGACCAGATTTCCCACGACCAGGGAACCGGGCTGCCGCATTTGCACCACCAAACTCGCCCCATCTGCCACAAGATCAGCGCGGTCGCCGCGCAGAAGACTGCCATGCCGGCAAGTTCCGTCAGCTGCCGCCGATCGGTCGAATCGTTCGCGTTGTTCATGGCACCAATGTAACACCATTGGTTCGCCTGGTTGTGTTACCTTGACGCACACAAAAACGAATCTGCGGCGATGTGCGGGACGCGGCAATCGAGAGGAACCAAACGATGGCGACCAAAACGAAGGTATCCAGCAAGCTTGACTACTTACCCACGTTGCCCGCCAACCGCAAAGTCGGAATCGGATGCATCGGCAGCGGCTTTATCATGGCCGATTGCCACCTGGAAGCGTATCGACAAGCCCGTTTTCGTCCCGTTGCCATTGCCTCCCGGCGGTTTGCCCACGCGAAAAAAGTTGCTCAGCGGCACGGGATTCCGGCTGCCTACAAAAGTTACCAAGAGTTGTTGAACAATCCACAAGTGGAAGTGGTCGACATCGCCGTTCCGCCTGATGTGCAACTGGAAGTGGTTCAAGAAGTCGTGCGTCACAAACAAGTACGCGGCATCCTGGCCCAAAAACCTCTCGGCGGAAACTACGCCGAAGCAAAGAAGGTCGTCGCCTTGTGCGACAAAGCCGGCATCACACTTTGCGTCAACCAGAACATGCGATACGACCAGTCGGTGCGCGCCTGCAAGAGTGTTCTCGACCGCGGTTACTTGGGCGAACCGGTGCTGGCGACCATTGATATGCGGGCCATTCCTCACTGGATGCCTTGGCAGCAGCGGCAGGGTTGGGTGACCTGCCGCATCATGTCGATTCATCATCTGGACGTGATGCGCTATTGGTTTGGCGATCCGTCACGCGTCTATGCCAGCTTCCGTGAGGATCCGAGAACCAAGTTCAAACACACTGACGGAATTTGCCTGTACATCCTGGAATACGATAGCGGAGTGCGATGCATGATCTGCGACGACGTATGGACAGGACCGGCGCGCGAAGGATCGGCCGGCGATATCGGCATCCGCTGGCGAGTGGAGGGGACGGAAGGTCTCGCCCGCGGCACAATCGGATGGCCCGAATACCCCAAACCAACTCCCAGTACGATCGACTTTACCACCACCACGACTGGCAAATGGCACAAACCACGTTGGAAAAAAGTCTGGTTCCCCGACGCGTTCGTCGGTCCGATGGCGGAGCTCTTGGTTGCCCTGGAACAAGACCGACAACCTGCGATGAGCGGAGTTGATAACCTCAAGACAATGGCGCTCGTTGACGCCTGTTACAAGTCGGCCAAAACTCACCGGGCCGTGGAACTACTCTAGGTCCGGTACAAGCTTTGCCGGCGGCGCGAGCCGCCGGTTGGCGGGCATTTGATTCAGCAGCCACGAAGTGGCGACACATCTCGCTCAAGAAATCATTGGCAAACCAACGTCCGCTCCCGCCCTATTTTGTATCGCCACTTCGTGGCTTTCATCACTGACTAGCCCCCGGATACCGGTGGCTCGCGCCACAGGCAGGGAATGTATCAGCCCTCCGGGCTTGTCTGAAATGACAAGTAGAAGTCATCAACAGTTTGCCGAACTTCATTCGCCTCGTAGTTGCTTGGCTTTTCGAACCATTTGCAGAAACTCTTCACGAAAACCACTGGCGTCGTCGTCGACGCAGGCGCCAGCAATCTCCTCGACCGCTGCAAAGGTCGAGTCACCTTTGTGGGGTGAATTGCGTAGCAACATCCCGAAGGAAGCCACGGATGCGGCGAATTGAAAATCCCGATCCATCTCGCTGAACTCTTTGCCGCTGTCGGTGACGGGAAAATCAACCAGCGTACTCTTGGCCCCCGGCTGTGAATCGGGTGACTTGTATCGCAGCTTCAAATTCAAAACTTCTCCACTGCTTGCCTGCTTGGTCAGCTTGGATTTTTTCTGATACCGCAGGTCATCCACCGACAGAATCGTGACGTCCGTTTCCGCACCGGCCGGTATCAATTCATACAGCGCGGTGACGGTGTGTCCAGCGCCGATTTCACCAGCATCTTTGGTGTCGTCGTTGAAATCTTGTGCCGCCATGATTCGGTTTTCGTATCCGATCAATCGATAGGCGGCAATCTCCTTGGGGTTGAACTCCACCTGAATCTTGACGTCCTTGGCGATCGTTACCAGCGTGCCCCCCATCTCCTCCACCAACACCTTGTTGGCTTCAGCAATGCCGTCGATGAAAGCGTAGTTACCGTTTCCTTTGTTGGAAATGGTTTCCATCATCGCGTCGTTGTGGTTGCCCATGCCGAAGCCCAATACCGACAGGTAGATGTTGCTTTTGGCGTTTTCTTCCGCAATGCGAACCAATTCATCGGTACCGGTCACACCAACATTGAAATCACCATCGCTGCAAAGGATCACTCGGTTTGTGCCGCCGACGATGAAATTGTCACGGGCAATCTGGTATGCCAAAGTGATTCCTTGGCCGCCGTTGGTGCTGCCACCCGCCTTCAGCCTTTCCAGTGCCGAATGGATGACTTGTTTCTGATCACCGCTGGTTGAATCGAGCACCATTCCGGCGGCGCCGGCATAAACCACGATGGCGACCGAATCATTTTCGGTCAATTGATCGGTCAGCAGCTTCATGCCATCGATCACCAGCGGCAGCTTGTTCGACCGGTTCATCGAACCGGAAACGTCCAGCAAGAAAACCAAATTGCTCGACGGCCGCTGCTCTTCGATCACCTTGCCTTTGATACCGATTCGGGCCAACCGATGTTCGGGATTCCAAGGACACCCGGCGATGTCCATCGTTGCCGAAAACGGATGCTCGTCAGTCGGCGGCTTGTAGTCGTAGTCGAAGTAGTTCACCAATTCTTCGATTCGCACCGCAGCCGGCCGCGGCATCGCGCTCTGCTGCAACAGGTACATACGGACTTTTGCATAAGCCGCCGTGTCAACATCGATCGAAAAGGTCGACATCGGAGCGTTATCGACCTCCATGAACGGATTATCTTCGATCGGATCGTGACGATCGCCCGCCTCGCCGGCACCTATCCCCTGCGACAGGTCGGCGTTCTCATTCATCGAGTCGAGATCCACGCTTTTGAACCGCTTCGTCCTCACGAAATTGTCGTGATCGGCTTTGACAACGCCGCCAAGCAGCGAGAGTCTGGACAGGTTCGCTCTATCCGCTTCGGAATCGCTGCTTTGCAGGCCGTCAGCCTGCCCACCGCGACCGAGCTTCTTGCCAGCGATCATTTCTTCTCGTTGAACGCCGAACGATTCCGCTTGAGCTTTCAATTCCTCTTCGACGCCTTCGACGATGACATGAGGCCTAACAAGCAGCTGCGAAGGCTCGCCCCCTGCGACATCAAAATCGGCCGCCTTTCCCTTCGCCGCCTCAGCAAACGGTTGGGTGGCGGCGATTTTTGTGTCCAAACTGTCCACGGGAGCAGCCGCTACATCATTTGTTGGCACAGCAACTCCAAGGCCTCGTGCTTGGACAGCGGAGCTTGCTGCTGGTGCGGACTTTGGCTGCGCGACAGCGCGCTGCGCCTGCAGTTGTTTCAGCTCATCGGCTGCCTCGGCAAGCGACGCGGTGGCCCGCGAAAGCTCCGATTCTTCCACTCGATAGTTCTTCACCACGCTGGAATCATCGAGATTCACGCTCATTTCCGCCGGTGCTTTGGTCGGCGGAGCGAATCCCAACGTTTTCTTGCTCAACATCTGAACATTGCGTTTTCGTTCTTCGACGACCTGCTCCAACCGCTCCACTTCCGCCTCCAGCGCCAACGATTCGCTGGTTGGAATGGAACTACCCTTGGTTTGGACCTGCCGAGGCGTGTCAGCTTCGTCTGCGATCGCTACGCTCGCGGACTTGTTGTAGACTTGTTCCCTGTCACCGGCGCTTGTCGGTTCGCTGAGCGCCGTTGTATCGATCTCCGGCTGCCGAAGATTCGGATACACCAACCCGGCCACGATCAACACGCCGGCTGCCAAGGCAACGACGATCGCGACTGCGCGGCGGACGCGCGAAGTTTCCTCGTGGCAGGCGGGCGAGACCGCCGTACCAATCGCCTGTTCGATCTCTTTTCGATTCGATTCGTTCACACCGGTTGATTCCGCATCAAATTCGGCGGTGATCGCAGCCAACGCTTCGCGGATCTCGGCGACCTCTTCACGCAGCGCATCGGAACTTTCCATCTCTTGCTCAAACGCGGCAGTCTGGTCGGCGGATAACTCGCCAAACACATACGCGGTGGCTCGGGTGTCGATTGATTCGTGAGACATCGTTATGAAATCCTTGATCGGAACTTCGGTTGTTTCGTGTGGGTTGATCGGCAATCGCGTTTTTGGCGTCGCTGCCGTCAATCGATGGTGGCCAGGCGAGTGCGAATCGACTTCAATCCGGTGTGCAGCAGATAACCAACATTGCTGACACTCAGGCCCGTCAGTTCGCTGATCTCCCGGTAACTCAGTCCGCTTTGCACTTTCAACCGGATCACTTCCCGCTGACGGTCAGGAAGATCCTCCATCAACGTGCCTGCCCGCGCCGCTGACTCCTGGTGTTGAGCCTGAAGCTGTGGGTCGGCATCGCGGCTTGGTTGCTGAGAAGCTTGGGCGTCATCAAGCATTTTCATCCGCTTTTCCTTTTTCAGGATGTCTAAAGCACGGTTTCGACAAACGGTGTAAAGCCAGCGGCGAACACGGTCTTCGACCTCTTGGCGAGGCTGTTTGCAGAGGCGCACGAACGTATCTTGCACCACGTCGCTGGCCCGACTGGCGTCACCCATCAAGTGTGTCGCGTACCCCATCAACGGGACTTCGTACTGCTGAAAAACCAGACTCAACCACGCCTGATCAGACATGGCACTGGTGGGTAAAGCCAACGGGGTTTCCCGATCGCAAGATGAATTCGATTCGTTCATTGCCACTGCCAGCAGAAGGATGCTCGTCCCTGCAGAGACCAAAACGATTCAGCAGAGGGATCCTTAGAAGATTTTGTCCGCCAACGTGCCGATTTTCGGCTTTGGAGTGCGATGACTTGTCATCGCTTTGGATTTCAAACCGTTTTGCGAGAGAAAAACCGCTGCTGTTGGAGACTTGTTGGAAAAGAAAGCGACGACAAGTCGCCGCACTCCAAAATCAACAAATCACCTCGGGCTGCTGCGGCGCCGATTGTTTTGACCCGATTTTTGCTTCGAACTTTCTCGGGGCGCTTCGATCAGCAATCTGGGGGCCTTTTCCGCCTGGCCCTGGCGGCTGACGAAAAGAATCGGACTGCCGCCAGTTCCCTTTCCCGCCAATACCAACGTCACCGTGTCGTCGGCCGCTTCGCGAATGAAGGCCGCCAATTCGGGATTGGTGATCCGAACGGTGCGTTCATCCGACGGTTCAATGGTTGTCGAACCGAGCAGCGGCAAGGAATCGAGCCCGACTTTGGAGGGTGTGTTGGACCAAGTCAGCGACCTCGGTCCGTCTTCCGGCCATAGCGGCAACCCTTTGCTGGCGATGCCGTACAACCGAAGGGTTGCTCCCACCGGTCGCGTTTTGGAAACCAAAGTGAGCATCAATTCGGCACTGGCCACTTCCTCTCGCACCTCTTCGATTTCGGCTAAATCGAACCGAAGGTAGCTGTGGTGGCTTTCGATCTTTCCTCGCGTGTGCACACCGATGCTTGGTTTGAGCCCGCGTTTCTGATTGGTACCGATTTGCACCATCACGTCGGCGCCACGGCCGAAAGTGGTTGAAATATTGGTCCATTCCATTTCCACCGGCGGCGTGATCGCTTCGGGAGCCGGCGGCGCGATGTCGCGAGGCTGTTGTTGGACCGGTTGTCGGACATCGCTGGTGTCGGCCGGGGTTGGCTTGCCAGGAGCCGATACCGCGGTCAGCGGCGGACCAGCATTGGCGTTTTGACCAGTCCTTTGCTGCGCCGTGTTGGTCGTGTCAGCAGTCCGATCAGGAGTCTTCGGGGCACTGGATGAATTGTCTTGATTGTTGTTTCGGTTTGCGGCTTGGTTGTTCTTTCCTTGACCGCTTGCTTTGTTTTGCACGTTACGATTCCGACCGTTCCTGTTGTTTTTCTTGCCAGCGCTGTTGTTGGTGTTCTTGTTGCCACCACTCTTGGGACCAGGCTGCTGAGTTTGGGCGTCTGGTTGCTGAGTCTGGCGATTTTGCGGCTGGCTTGTGTTGGTCGCACCCGTGTTGGTTGTGCGATTGTTGCTTTGACCATTGGAGGTCGATTGCGAGTTCTGTCGGGAGGAGGCATCCGAATCGGGAAGCTGAGTGATCAAGATCGGTTCGTTGTTACGACCGGCGCCGGTGAAAGCGTAAGTCATGATCGGAAGCGCGATCAGCACCAGCGCAACGATCGCGGCCAGCGGCAAGTACTTCTGCCAATTGGCCGGTTGCGAAACCGGCTTGGCAGCCGGACGTTTGGGGTAGGCGGGCGAGGAAAATGTCGGTGCCGCAGCAGGAGCCGCAACGGGTGCAGCAGGGGCGGTCGCCGCAGCTGCGGGGATTGTCGCAAAGGGATCCAGCACCTCAGGTTCCGCGATCGGCTCGGTCGTCTTCTTCTTGACAACCTGTTCCAACCCTTGCTGCAACTTGTTGATCGTCTGCGCCACCTCGCTCTTGGCATGACATTCCGCTTCGACCCGGACCAATTCCTTTTCCAGTTCTTCGGCCGACCGGACGCGGGCCCGGGGCTCTTTGAACAGAAGGCGATGAATCAAATCGGCAAGCGGTACCGGGATTTCAGGATTCAATTCCACGATCAACGCTGGCCGATGAGCAAGGATCGCGATCAATTGTCCCGCCACCGTGTTGGCATGAAGCGGCAGCCGACCAGTACACAACTCGTAAAGCACCACGCCAAGGCTGTACAAATCGCTTCGATCATCCAGCGGTTCGGTTCTGGCTTGTTCGGGCGACAGGTAACCGGGCGTTCCAATCACGGCACCGCGCCCGGAAAGCTGATCGACCGGGGTGGAGGCAAGGGCGAGTCCGAAATCGAGGATCTTGATTCGATCCTTCCCCGATTCGATCCAAATGTTCGCCGGCTTGATGTCGCGGTGAACGATTCCTTTCTTATGCGCCGCGGCGAGTCCCCGAGCAATCTGGCTGGCGTAGCGGATGATTTCTTCGAAATTCAAACGGCGACCGTCTTCGTTGAAAGTCTCCAGCGTTCCTCCCTGCAGCATCTCCATCGCCATGAAGGTGGTGCCAGCGTTTTCGCCGACCTCGAAGATGGTCGCGACATTGTCGTGATGGACAGCGGCCATCGCACGGGCTTCACGAATGAATCGTCGCCGGCTGTGTGGGGTGCCGGCAACCTTTTGATTCATCACTTTCAACGCGACTTCGCGCTGCAGTTTTTTGTCTTCGGCACGAAAGACATAGCCCATGCCGCCGCGCCCCAATTCATTGATCACGCGGTAGTGACTCAAAGTCCCAAGATCACCCGGTTGAGAGGGTGGATCCAGGAAATCGAACTTGGGCTCAGATGAAGCCATCGGAGATGAGACACAAGTTAAGAAAGAGATGGTGTTTTTTGATTATAACACGTCATCGGCACCAAAATACAGGCATACGGGTAGTCCGATTCCCCCAGAACATCTCTACCGCCAACACATCAGCTGAGCCTGCCGGGCACCGACTCGCCGACGCCAGCGGTCCAGGTGCGGGGGCAGCGCATGCGGCTGATACCGCGACTGGCCATCTACCTGAAAACCGGCTTCGGTCAGCAGCCGGATGATCCGGAGCTTGGAGTTGGAATCGTGGTTTTCGTCGGTTTCGTGCACTTCCACGTGGATCGCCTGAATGTTGCCCAAATAGGGGGCGATCTCCCGCAAAACACGCTCTTCGGAACCTTCGACGTCCATCTTCAGAAAACTCACTTCCTCCTCCGCCGCCAGATAAGTCGATAGCCTCGCACAGGCGACGGAAACCTCATCACTGTCCTCGCGATTGCCCCAAGCGGGATCGATCGAATTGCCCCTGGCATCCCCTTGGGTCGAAATTTCGCCGTACAGAGTGGCTGTCCCATCGTGATCCGACAGGGCGCAATTGACGCACTGAACCGCCGGGATGTCGTTGTCGTCGATGTTTTTGCGAAGCAAAGCGAATGCAAACGGATCGGGTTCAAAACAGAGGATCCGGCACTGCGGCCAACGAGTCTTCCATTCCAGTACGGAAACGCCAATGTTCGCGCCACAATCGACGATCAGTGGCCGGTCCCCCTGGGGAGAAAAGAACGCCGAAAACTGATCGATCTGGCGAATCATCGACTCCGCCGCCTCGCGATGGTGACAAAACAGCTTGAAGCCACGAAAGTCAATTCGATGCATCCTCTCCCCTCCTCACTCCTCACTCCGACACGTTTTTCAGCGGATTTTAGCAGCAACCCAAGTTTCTTCTCCCAACATGACCAAACGTGTCATCGGCCTGGCGAAAAATCGTCCTACCTGAGTGATTCACAGGGCACTGACTTCACTCAACCAAATTCAGTGCGATTGGCCGGAGACATCCCGATGACACAAATGCTTCTCTTTGACACCCCCAACTCGACTGCCACCACCGTGGTTCATGACCCGAAAACCGCCGCCACCGATGAAAACCAGCCGCAAAATATCGCCGCCGCAGTGGAACATGAAAGCGGATTGAATCACATGGGCGACTTAGCACGCTTGGTGTTGTTGCGGTACGAACTGGTGGCCAAACGACGCCAGGCGATGGCGGCTCGCAATGCCAAATGACTGGCTTGCCGAAGGTCTTGCCCCTTCATCGAGTGGGTTTTGGGCAGGCCCTCAGTCGTTCGACTCGGCGGCGGTTTCCGAGGTCTTTGCTTCGGCCGGTTTTGACCTCGGTGCCGCCTTGCCCTTTTCCGAGCGACGAAGCATCAACACGCTCGTGATCGCTCCCAACAGAAAACCGATCGCCGTGGTCGAAAGGACAAGGATGGACAGAGGAAGGGAGCGCCGGAAGAAAAAGAGCTGGATTTCGGTGGAGTCGTTGTTTTGGATCGCAATGGCCAGGGCCACCACCACTCCCAAGACGAGCAAGATCCAGCGGATTTTCTGCATGAGAACGGTTCTCCTGGCCGAGCAGATACTATACAAACATTCACATCCAATGATAGCATGAACCGCACGCGGTTTCACTGCCCTGACTGTACCTCATTTGCAGAGTGCTGTGCCTTCCAGCAAAACGATGGCCATCCAGCAGACATTCTCCTTTGACGATCCGGCGGAACCAGCAGCGCTTGCCCCATCGCATCCACTGCCACAACATTCGCCTGGTTCCACAGCCGAAGAGACGCTTCGTCGGTTGCGAACCCAAGTGGGCTGCATCACCACCGCACCGACAGAAACCACGAAAAAGGAACTCTTTTCGACGGGCTCCACCACCATCGATCGCTTGTTGCCTCGTGGCGGTTTGCAAGCCGATGCGATCACCGAGTGGATTGCCGATGGCGATGGAGCGGCATCGTTGGCGATGATCGCCGCACGATCTCGCTTGCAACAATCGGCAGGTCCGTTGGTGGTCGTTGGCGGTCCGGGAACTTTTTATCCTCCTGCCGCTGCCGCGCTCAAGATTCCGACAGACCGTATCCTCTGGGTCCGACCGATTCGGCATGCCGACGTCGTTTGGGCAATCGACCAATCGCTGCGTTGTGAAATGACGGCCGCCGTGTGGGCATATGTTGGCCCGAATTTGGATGACCGCGACGCAAGACGTTTTCAGTTGGCTGCCGAAACGGGAAACACTCCTGGACTTTTCATTCGCCCCCCCGCGGTGCGCGGCCGTCCCAGTTTTACCGATGTGCGTTTTCACGTGGCATGGTCCCCGGCAAACAAAAACCAATCGGCCATCGTCACACTGGATCGCTGCCGTGGCGGTCCCATTGGAAAGAGTGTTTTGGTTTCGATCGATCATCAGGCTCGCATCCAGACTCCGTCGAGAACACACCATGAAACGGCTGATGTGCGTTTGGCTTCCGAATTGGCCCATCCAACGCTTGCAAAAAAGCTGGTTCGACGCCGCGCCTGAGGCTGGCTTTTCACAACCGGAAACCTCCGCCGGTTCACCACGTGTGTCGCGGCCACCAGGTTCCACAAAACGCGTTTTGTTGTGGCGAGACGATCCGCAGCGAAGGCGCCTGGTTGCGGCCTGTTGCCAAGCCAGCCAAGCGATGGGAGTGCGTTTTGCAATGCCGATTGCCGGCGCAGCAGAAATCGCCGGCAGCGATGACAGCAGGCCGCATGTCCAACAACACGACCCTTGGCTTGACCAGGAAGCATTGAATCGGCTTGCGGCCCTGTTCCAAGAAAACATCAGTCCGCTGGTCGCGATCGAAACATTGGACGACCATCCTTGGATTTCCTGTCCGCTGCACCAACCCGAATCACTGTTGTGCGACATCACCGGGATCGCCCACCTGTTTGATGGGGAAGCGGGATTGTTGCAGGCTGCCCAAGAATGGCTGCGATCCCAAAAGCTGACCGGCCGGATGGCGATCGCCGATTCGGTGGGTGCGGCATGGGCGCTGGCACATTTTGCAACCGAGACCCCTTCGGATGGTTTCATCGCGCCGTGTGAAACATCCGCAAGTCACGTCGCCTCCCTGCCCATTGAATCGCTTCGCATCTCACCGGCAACCGTCGGCACACTTCATCGACTGGGAATCGAAAAAAACGGCCAACTTTTCAAGCTTCCCAGCAGTGGCCTGGCAACGCGGCTAGGAGAAGGCTTGGTGCGCCGCATCGCGCAAGCGACGGGAAAGGTCGACGAACCTTTGGCGGTGTATCGCCAGCCAGCCGAAAACCGTTACGCCATGGAACTGGAATACCCGACAGACGATCAGGAAATTCTGGCGGACCGAATCAGGCAGTTGATTGAAAAGGCCAGAGCGGGCTTGGCGGCATCGGGCCAGGGGGTACTGCGACTTGCCTGCCGCTTGAATCTTGCGATCCATCCACCGCTGACTTTGGAGGTCGGTTTGTTTGCGCCGACGTTGGACGTCGATCATCTCACCGGACTACTCGCCAACCAGATCGAAAACCAAACACTGTCTGCCCCTGCCGCTGGCTTGACCCTCACCGTGACTCTCACCGGCCCGCTCCGCACCAGTCAAACTTCCCTGTTCGAAAATGAACCGGTCGAACGAACGCGCAAAACCTCCGGCAGACCGGTCTCTCATCAAGATGCCATCGGCCAGACCGGCAGCTTTGTGAATTGGACAAGCGGATCGGCCGTTTCTCGGTTGGTCGATTCGCTCAGCGGTCGCTTGGGGCGCGATGCTGTCCTGGGCGTCGCACTCAACGACGATCCACTACCAGAAAATGCGTTCACGGTCTGGCCGCTCACCGGTTCACAAAAAGTTTGGCAACAAGGCCAAAGCAAGAGGCGAACGAATAAAAAATCCCGATCGCTTTCGGCACGCGTCGATGCTTTCGACCCCAAGTCCTCACGCCGTCGCTATCGCCTTTCGCCATCGCCCCAGGATGCAATGCGCCGCCCGTTATCGCTGCTGGTTCAACCGATTCCGTTGGTGGTCGAAAGCAACAGACTGTTTGACGCATCCGATCATTGGCTGCCCGAACATTTTCGCCTTGACGGAGTGACCCATCGAGTCATTCGTTTTTTGGGGCCCGAGCGAATCGAAACAGGCTGGTGGAAAGGCCCCGCAATCGCCCGCGACTATTACCGCATCGAAACCGACCGTGGACAATGGTGGTGGATCTTTCGCCAGCTCTGCTCGAAAAACCGTTCCGCCCATTCCCAACAAAGTCGTTGGATGCTGCACGGCCGCTTCAGCTAGGCAGTGTCTTCGGCCCCCAGTGTAGGCCGGACCGAGGTCGCAAAACGATGCCGCGGCTGCGCAGGACCGTTTTGTACTTGCGAGCATCATGCGCGACGAACAAACTTCCCACAGGCGACCGAAGTTCCGGCAGCGTAAGGGTTTGCTTGTTACAGCTTACGATGGCCATGAATCGTCCGCACTAACACGCGTCAAGCAACTCAAGTTCCTGGGCTGCGCCCATTCGCCGATGGCGTCGTGCTTGAATCGCTTTGCCAAGCTCTTGCTCGCTAAGCATGCCTGTTTTCACCAACAGCTCCGCCTGCGAAGGAACGCTATCGAGCTGCCGTAAAATCAAGTCTCCCAATTGCTCTCGGCTCAGGTATCCCATTTCGATAGCGAGTTCGCCGAAGGGAAGATCAGATTCAAACTGTTTCGCAAGCACGTCGAACACCTGCCCCATCGTCAACATTTCGTGTTCGACTGCCAGCTGGCCGATCGGTGTGCGGCAAGACATTTGCCGTCGAAGTATCTTCATCGCCTGATCGGACGTGAGGTATCCGTCGTCGACAAGGTCAAAGCATAGCCACATAGATCTGCCCAAAAAGAAAAGAAAAGAATGCAACGTCGTGGTTCGCATCGTGTGATGGCGACTAAACCTGACGTTGACATTGGAAACCTTAGTACAAGAACGGGCAGGCGCGCTAAAAAAGCAAAAATTCAATGCGCAAATTTCGCAGTCGGCCAATTTTTCCCCGACACGAAGGCGCGAATTGCCAGTGATGCCGACGATCTGTTGTAGGGCCGCCCCCTATCCGCACTGCAACGTCCTGACACAAGCGGCCACCGATTCGGCGTTGATTTCGGCAAGCGCGGCCGGAAGCTGGTCCAAAATCCGCGTCGATACCGTGGGATCGTAGTAGTTGGCCGTCCCAATCTGCACCGCGCTGGCCCCGGTCACTAAAAACTGCATCACGTCGTCGATCGTCGCGATTCCTCCAATCCCGATAATCGGAAGGTCGGTGGCCCTGGCAACTTGATGCACACATCGCAGCGCGATCGGTTTGATCGCCGGACCGCTCAAACCGCCCACCACGTTGCCAAGCATCGGCTTGCGCCGCCGCCAATCGACCGACATCCCCAGCACCGTGTTGATCAGGCAGACCGCATCGGCACCTCCGTCGGCGGCCCCACAAGCGATCTCGGCAATGTTGGTAACGTTCGGCGTCAGTTTGGCAAGAATCGGGACTCCGCATCGCTCCCTCGCTCCTTGCACCACCGACCGGCAGGACTGCGCGTTGGTACCGAAATCGATTCCGCCGCTGACATTGGGACAGGAAAGATTCAATTCGATTGCCGCGACTCCCTCTTCCGCGCCAACCCGCTCGGAAAGACTGACGAACTCGTCCTGCGTTCGCCCCGCGACACTCACGATGATCGCCGTTCCCAGCTCTCGCAGATAAGGAAGATGATGTTCCAGGAACGCGTCGACTCCGTCGTTGTCCAAACCGATCGCGTTGAGCAAACCGGCGGAGGTTTCTACGGTTCGCCAAGGCGCATTGCCGATTCGCGGCTGGGCGGTGATCGTTTTGGGAAGCACTCCGCCCAGGCGAGGCACGTCGACGATCCCAGCCATTTCACGCGCATACCCGAAAGTGCCCGACGCAACCATGATCGGGTTTTTCAGCTGCAACCGTCCCAATGAAACAGAAAGATTCATGGGCCAACAAGTCTCCGATCGATTTCCCTTAGCAGTGCCTGGGCAACGTCGGCTTTACTTCCCGAAATCGCCGCAATGACATTGCCATCATGGTCCAGCAGTTCGACGTCGTTGTGAAGGGCATCGATGGCGCCCGGACCGTTGCTTACCATCAGATCACAATGCTTTCGCTCCAATTTGGCGATCGCCCGAAAGCGGCGGTCTTCGGTTTCCAACGCAAATCCAACCACCCATTGGTCGCTCCGTTTCTGTTGGCCCAGTGTGGCGACCACGTCCGCCGTTTCAATCAGTTCCAACGTCAGCGGCTGGCCCGTCTTGGCAATCTTTTCGCGTTGCACAAACCGAGGCATGTAATCGCACGGCGCTGCGGCGCCGATCGCGCCGTCACAACTTGCAAACGTCTTGACCGCAGCCTCCAACATTTCGTCGGTGGTCTGTACCGCGATCACTTCCGCACCAGTCGGATACACGACAGACACAGGACCAGTGATCACCACCACGTCATGGCCGCTATCAACCGCCGCCGCTGCCAGCGCCGCGCCCATTCGACCGCTGGACGCGTTGGTCAAATAACGTACCGGGTCAAGATACTGACGCGTCGGGCCCGAAGTGATCAGAATTCGAGCCACACCATCACTCAATCGTTTCGTCAATCAATTGTTCGACTTCCGCCGCGGACATTTGCATCTTGGCGGCGGCCAAGGCAAACAACCGTTTCTCACCCTCGGCCAAAACTCCATCGGCAGCCATCATGCGAATCAAATCTCGCATCAACGATATCCGTTCCTCCGGATCGGATGGCAGTTCCAAAGCGGCATCGTCACCGAGCGCAAACTCGACTGCTTTGCGCAAATCGTAACCGTCCAAGCCAAGTTCGGCACAGCGATCGGCAACCAGGTTGACCTCTCGCTCGCCCAGCGATCCGTCCGCAAGCGCCATCACCACGATGTTTCGCAATTGACGACGACGTTTGGTTAACTTCTCGCTACTCATGCCCGAGTATCGTAACGATTTGCCCTGCGGGCCGAAAGTAGCGAGCAAAAGGGCCGAAAGCGGAAGGAGAAATCAGCGAAGGTTATCGGCGCCACGGGCCGCCTACTGGGTGGCTCGTGATGCCTGGCGAACCAGGATATGCGGCGTGTTCAAACCACGCAGAAAACCCTGTTGTCCGTTTACACGGATGTAGCTGTTCAGGTGCATCCGAATGTTCACTCCCGGTGCGGGCGTGACATAAACCAATGTTCGGCCACTGTGATCGGTCAATGCAAAGGGAGGACTGTTGGCGCGAACCGAATAGACCTGAACCAAGAAGCCTTCCTGCGATACCGAGGACTGTGGGTCTTGAATCGCCGAAACTGGCTGAACTGGCGGTATCGTCGTGGTACCACCCGCTTGAACCACCGACCCGCCGCCACGGCGACTTGCAACGCGCTGGTACTGCTCAGCTCGTTCGGCCAACAGACGAGCCCGACCGGCGGTAACCTGGTCAACCGTCGCTTGGGCCAGCGATTGTGCAGCACGAACGACCGGCTGGACCTCCGCCGCGCCCGCGCGGCCAGCCATCAATCGCGACAAAACCAAACTCAACCGATCGACGTCGGCTCCTTGCAGTTCCGCTTCAATCCGCGCGATCTGTTCGGGCGAAATGATGTTCGCTGGCGAACTGTTGCCGCCGCCAGTGGCTCCCGCCGCGATCGGTTCCAGCACGGCAACTTGCCGAACCATATTGCCGCTCTCCTGGAGGCCTTGCATGTTCGTTCGACCAGCCGCACCTGCCGCCGCCAGGGGAATCGCGGATGCATCCGCACGCGCCACTCCCGTCACCCAATTTTCATCGCCCGCCGTTTCGCTGGCACTCGGCGCGGTCGATCCCGCACCAATTTCAGTCAACCGGGGCCGCCCAAGAAACTCAATCGATGCCAACAGGCCACCCTGTTTGACTGCTTCCTGGAACGTTCGCGGCGACGTGTTGGCGGCCGTATCACCATTAGCTTTGCGGCTACCGTTTTCTTTCCACTCTTCCTTCAAACCGCTGCCGATCGGAGCCGGATCACGAACCAACACCGACGGAGCATCCGGACTCGGCGAATTGCGACGCGAGGAAGCTCGTTGACTGGGTGATGTTGCCCGATCTTCGGAAGAAGCCAACTCGGCTGCCCGCGAAGAACCGGCGAAGTCTTGCACATTCGTTCGACCGGTTTCCGATAGGCCTCGCACATTCGTTCGACTGGCTGGCAAAAACTCTCGACGGCTCGATCCTGTGTCACGCTCGATCGATGCGACCAATTCCTCGGAAGTCATCACGACTTGATTTCGGTGAACCCAACGAAACTCGCCCGAAGGCGGCACAACGCGGTACCACAGCTGCGGGCCGTCCGGACCCTCGCGCTCGCTGCGGCCAATCACCGACACCTCTTCGCCGTTGGCTAGCTGAACTTGCCAGCGATATTTGCGTGCCCGCCCCAAATGGGTTCCGATCCAAGCGACGGTCTTGTCTTCAACGACCGTTCCGTGTTCTTGATCTCCACCCAGTTCAACGGCCTCGGCAATCACCCAACAAAAGCTATCGTCCGTTGGCCGAATCCCCAGCCAACCGTCGTCGGTTTCCGCATACACCTCCAACGCCTGTCCGTGCCGCAAAGGATCGGTACGGTAGTAGTCGCCCGCGGGACCGCACCTCGTATACGCTTCTTCTTGCGACACGTAGACAACGTACGGCTCTGACGACAAATCATTCTGCGCAGCGGCCGACGCAAGCCACCCATTCGCAGTGGCCAACACAAAACACAAACAACAGGCACTTCGAAGCGAATGCATCGTCCGCAGTTTCCTTGAAGGGCTGAAAAAAGGTCAGTCATCGATGTCAATCAGGTCGATAGCCAACTTTGGCAATCGGACACAAGACCAGCCTTGCCAAGAAACGCCCCGATCTGCCCAAACACCCCAACCCCTCCTCGCCACAACCACCATCGGCCAGTTTTCCAAACTGGCTACGCCCTTCCCTTCCCCTAAAATGCGTTGCCGCAATTCAGCATCTTCGTGTTCTTCGTGCCCTTCGTGGTGCCACCCTTTTTTACTGGCAGAGGGTATCAGGGTGCATAAATCGACATTTACCGCTGAGCTGGCACAGTCCTAGAATACGCCCAACTTTTGGAGATTTGGGGGAGCTTTCCCTCCTGTGGGTACTTGTCGGGGATGACGGATGAGTGTGTTGGTCAGCTGCGAGGTGGGGGGCGAAAATGTCCCCACCCAGTTGATACCGCATCTTGTCCACACAGAAACGAATCAGCCCGATGAGCGACCCGACCGACTGCCGCATGATGCCGCGGCAATGTACGTGGCTCATCGAATGTCACAGCGACTCTACGCGCCGCTGATCGCGAACGAGTACTCGCTGGCGCTGATCGACGTCACCCGTTCGCTCCACCACCGGCAACTTTTTCCCCCCCTCACTCGCCAGTGGTCGGCCAAGAATCGCGACCACCTGATTGAACTCATTCATCATCCCTATCGCCAGCGTATCCGGGCAGGCATCGGACAACTCTTTCGTCACTTTCCTTACGTCATTCATCTTTCCGTGCGGTCATTTCCTCTCCGTGAGGGAGGCAAACTGCGGCGTGCCGACGTCGGTTTGCTTTACGACCCGGCGGTCGATGACGAAGTCGATTTGTGTCTGGATTGGATCGACGAAATGTACGAAGAGATACCGATGTTGCGAGTACGTCGAAACTACCCGCGCCGTGGCACCACCGACAGCATCACCAAGGCGATGCGAAGCGAGTGGGCTGGCAAGAATTACATCGGCATCGAAGTCCTGCTCAACCGAGCCTGGGTCTCCCGCCCGCTTGCCATCCGCGACGAAGTGATCGACGGCATGTGCGACACGCTCCGCACCATCACCGCAGCCAGCCACAGCGACGCCGCCTGAGCACCTTTTCGGCACCTAGCGAACCTCCCACCACGCAAAAACCTCCCCAAAAAGGGCCGCTTTGCGAGAAACCGATCCAACGCTAAAATCACCCCCACCACCGCACCCCTAGCTCAATTGGATAGAGCATCGGTCTACGGAACCGAAGGTTAGAGGTTCGAATCCTCTGGGGTGTACTGAGGGAGCGGGCGTCACTGGATAGCTTGTTTCGATAGTTTCGGGCGTTTGACACGGGCTCATCCGGGTCGACGATCATTCCCACGTGGCTTGCCAAAGCGGTTTCCTGAGCAGGGTACTTCTGCCGCTATTTGCCCTCATCGATGCCGCTTTGTTATTCGCTGGCATCAGGTTCGCCAGACACGATGATCTTCCATCGCAACGTTTGCCAGCTGGCTTCGAATGCGTTAGTTCGGCGAGGCATTTGATGAAGAGTGGAATGGTGGAAGATTTTCGGGCACGACTCGCCCACGAGGCTGATCAATTCAGTCCTACCTCTTCTTCCCGTCGATATTCGACCGAGTCATAGTCCCGCAACGCCGTTCGCAGGGCGATGGCAGATCGGCCCAACGGATGAATGGCATTTGCGAGTCAACTTAGGAGGCAATGAAGTGGTCACCGCCGTTGCGCGCAGCCAGGATTCTATCGAATGCGTCGACGATCGCCAAAGCAAAAGGACGTGACGGAGGATTCGGTGATCGTACTTGGCCGCCATCCATCGTTCGAACTCGGTTGTTGCTTCCGGATCGTTCAGACGATCAAACGTGGTTGTTGGAATCTCCTTAAGCGCCGCAATCGCGGTTTTACGTACGACGGGGTCGCCATCATTCAACGCGAACAGAAGCAATGCTACGTCTGGCTCCGCTTCATTTGCGACCTCTTTGACGCGAAGTCGTCGTTCCTCAAACGAGTGACCAGCAAGGAGCTTGTTGGCGTTCATTAGCGAGTTCGCGCGACAGAACTGCACGATCTAGAACAACCTGGATTCTTGTTGCTCATCCCAATCGGCGATGGCTAGATCAACACGTTCGGCTGCTACGACAACCTGATCGGTTTGACGTCGTAGCTGATTGATCACAAACAACGCGTCCTGGGCGGTCACTTGATTGTCGCCATTGACGTCCGGCAGCAAGCGGCGGGGATTGTCCGAATCCCTGTGCTTCTCGGAGTTCAGCATGTTGATCACCGCCAACGCGTCTCGCGCGGTGACTTGGCCGTCCTGATTCACATCCCCCGACTGGACCATGTTGTGAAGCGGTGAAGTGGACGCATCGAATCGAATGGCCGCATCACCATTGACAATCGTCGTGATCAGCCGCCCCAATTCGTTTTCTGTTCCCACGATCCGATAGTCATCTGGCAGTGTCAGTTGGTCACGACGCGATTGGTCCACGTCGCTCAAAATGTTCAAGTCACCGCTGCGACGATAGCTAGGGTCAATTGTGACGCGATCGATCCCACCACCAGTCAGCACGGTGATGGGCGACGAATCGTCGGTAACGCCCAGTGTGGCGGTGGTGACCGAGCCAGTGACACGAAGGTACGTGGCTGTGGCATCGGATGACACTTGCATCTGTTCTTCGGCTGGTGAGAACCTGACTTGCCGTGATTGGGTCGGCAAGTCATCGATCACCTTTAGGTCGCGGCCTTGAATGATCAAGCTACCCTGCAACGATTTCACCACAATGCGGTCGTCGCAGATCGCGTACGTGACCTGATTGAGCGTGTTGTCGGAATGCAGCCGTAGTGTCGCGCCGTCGGCCAGATTCAATCGCAATCCGTGCAGTGGCAACAGGTCCAACTGCACATCAACGATCGATGCATTGGATGCCTCGAAGCTGGTCACAGAGCCAACGTTGACGGGGTGGGTCATCGGCGAGCCAAGATCATCGCTCACCGTGACCTCGGTTTCTGAAACGACCAGCGAGGTTTGTTGCGCGTTGCTGGTGACTTGCGTGATCGTCCGCGGCACGACATACCAGTCCTGGCCCACAAACGGATCGTAGACCAGCCTGTACTCGTCGAGCGCATAAACGCGGAAGGGGGCACGCCGTTGTTCAAAGTTGATGGTCGTCAGTGGTTCGATGACCGTGGCCACGTTCGCTTCCAGGTCCCAGTCAAAGACCACGTATCCATAGGACGATCCGTACTCCGTGAAGGCACGAAGCAGGACCCCGGACTCCGAGGCGCCGACGACTCGCAATGACCAGGCCTTGTCGAGCTGAATGTTCGTTGCGTCGCGAAAGTCGATGAACCCGGACCCGTTCGTTGCTGTCACGCTCTTGAATTGTGTCTCCGTGTCGTTGTACTCGGAAACCAGGTAGCCATTGAACAAGACGGGCGCCGTCCAGCCAGCCAGCTTCTGACTATAGAACGACCAAATCGGGGGCGGATCATCCAACTGCACTGGGGACTCGGCGTCGTCATCCCATCGCCAAATCTCGGTCTCGCGATTCTCGTCCATGCGAATACCCAACCAGGCGTGTGGCAATCGGAACGCGCTGCGGATCAGCCTGCCCGAATCGAGTGGGAAGAACGGTTGCAGCGTCGCTTCGGTCGGCCGCTGGACGAGCATCGTTTGCTCGTTTCCCCGCGCCGACATCCTGGCGGCAACGGCACCACGTTGCGAAGAGACTAAGTTTGGCTCGAAATTCCGTAACCCCGCGTTCTCGAACATGGACCTCAATTCAGTATCTCGAACCAGCAATCCGCTGTGCTCGGGCGTCCCGTCGCTGACGTAATACTCGCGCTGACCGCGAGATCCGCGATAGAACAATACTTGGTCTGCCAGAGGATCGCTGTCGTCAGAGATTCCGTGTGGCTGAAACGAATGGTCGCGTACGTCGTCAATCAACTTCACCGGTTCGGGCGATTCGTTGTCCCATCGCCAAACGGCATATCCGTTCGCGTTGAACAGAATTCCACCCTCATCCGGCTCAATTCTTACAAAGCCGGAGAGCGGATAGAATTCGACCGGTGAGTCGACTCCAAAACGTCCCACTCCCTGCCGACCGGCGCTGAAATAAATGAAGTCACCGGCGGGGATGAGTCCGTTGGTATCGGCTCCCAGGTGATAGACCATGGACGTTCCGTCACGCGTTCCGTCGTTGCCCCAGATTCGAAACCCATTCGAATAAAAGACGTGTCGCCGACCCAACGGCGTGGCCCGAGTGCTGGAAATCGGCAATTCGTAGGGATTGACCGGCAACGTTCTCGCGGCGATCGAATGCAACAAGCCGGTGTCGAGATCGATATGCACCAATTCCTGGCTCGCGCTCTTGGATAGGTTGGCCAGCGCCGTGTCGCCGACCGACTCGAGCCGATCCAGTGTGATGCCGTCCGAACTGTCAAAGCGAAGATCGACCCGCCCGCGGCGACTGTCCGACTCAGCCGATCGCAACACGGTGCGCTGAGGATCGGTGATTGTGTACAGCACCCGGTCGCCAACCGTGTACATCTCGAACGAATCGTTCGAGTCGATGTGTTCCAGCCAGACATTTTCGCCCGTATCGACGTTGTAACTGACGAATTGCCCCACGCCGTCGGTTTTCGGGGTTGTGTAGAAAAGCATGCCGCCAAAAGAAATGACATCGGTATTGCGCTGAACATTCGGCGCGTCCGTCAACTCGGTCACCTCTCCCGTTTCGCCATCGATCTTCCACAGCGTCCACACATCCGCGGGAAGGTCGCGCGGGTCGTAGACAAACACGATATTCGACCCGACATCGATCACCTGTTCGACGTCATGGGTCTGAAACTCATCGTCATCGAGCAGTTGTTCGAATGACTGATCAGCGTGGTTGAACCGCCAGAGTCCATTTTCCGCCTTGAAAATGGTTGCGTCATCGGTGATCACCAGCTCGTCGACCCGCTCGTGCAGTTCGGGGTCGGTCAACACCGTTGATGTACCATCAGGATCGATTTGAACCAGTTGCCAATCCGATTCCAATAGGATGCTGCCGTCGACCAGATGTGGTGACGAATCGAAGAGGAAGACGTGCCAGTGTTTGGACTCGAACCCAACAACTTCGTGCGTGCCTTCGATTGTCCCGTCGCTGATCCAAAGCTTGTCGATGTTGGTGCCGTCGGGCCGATACTTGCCGTCTTCGGTGAACACCACGTAGGGTCCAACGGCAGCGACCCGGTCAAGATCCGAGTCCGGTTCGAACCCGACACTCAGGTCGATGGCCGGTTCGCCGGAGAAGGGTTGAAACCACAGGCGCGTCGTGTGGTATTCACCCAGGCTGTACAACAGTCCGGACTCGATGGCGGTCCCCCCTCCGGAACCACCGGGTAACCAGAACGTTCCCACGTCACCGAGTTCTTCCGGCGAATCAGTCACGCGCACGGTTCCCTCGGGCGTCCCGTCGGAACGCCAGAATTCCCGTTCGTTGACACCATCGTTGGCGATGAAATAGACGTGGTCGCCGATGGTCATGTATTGACCCGGCGAAGAATCCCCCGGACCATGGCAGATGTCTTTCAGCAAACGTGTTCCCGCCGCTGTCCCGTCGCTGATCCACGGCTCACGTCCCCAATCGGGATCGTCACGGGCAAAGATGAACAGCTCACCAAACGAATGGACGTTCCTGGGTTGAGGCAAATCCAACTCACCAAGCTCGGCGGCGAGCAGTTGGCGCGACTCCAGCGATTCGAGCCCCGGTCTTCGCTTGCGAGAATGGAAATGGGCGGGGCTCTTCACGACGACTCTCGATTGAGTGAAAGCTTGCTTGAGTGTCCAGTATAAGCAGCCAGTGGGGGATTGGAGCAAGGGTTCATTACTCTGCCGCAGATGGGACGTTGGCATAGGCGACCGCCACAGAAGTTTCGGCCGATTCTTGCTGACCGGCGGCGATCAACGTGTCATCGAATCGAACAAACAGGCCACAAACGAGCGGTTGGCGACTTTGATTCGGCCGATGAACACATTCTTCTCGTCACGCAATTCCGCGGCCGGAAAGACTTCGTCCAGGCATCGACTTGCCACCGATGGCGCCGATCTTGATGCGAGTTTCGGCATCCGAATGCATATAGCCGAGTTCGTGTTCGGGGCTCTCAACCTCGATCACCATGTAATCCATGGGGCAACTTCGATCAGTGCGCGCATTCAGTTCGACCAGTAATTTCCCTTTTGAACGGTGTCGCCGGGTTGCATGTTGGCAGCTAGCAACGAGGCATCACACGGCGCCGACACGGCGTCGGCAGCCATGAACAGGTCTTCCATCTGTATCGAATCAGCCGTCGGCGTCGTCGACCGGCTGGCCGCATCATCTCCCGCGCCAACCCCACCTTTGATGTTCAGCCAAAACGTCATTCCGTAGCGCGGATTGGCTTTCGATCCGGTCAGTAGCTCCTGCAGTAAATCTGCTCGAATGATTTGCTCGGATTCCCATCGTCCGCCCTGTCGCAGCAGCTCGCCAAATTTTGCCCACTGCCGAGCGGCAAGGAATGCGCCGGATGGCACATGCGGATCACCGTCTCGCGTCTGCCGCCACTGACCGATTTCCAGACCGATCGGCTCGTTTGGCAGGTGATTGGATTGCTTGACGGTAGGGCAAAACAACCGAGTTGTCTCCGGGATCGATCCCGCTAGTCAGACTCAACAACTGGCGGACCGTGATGCGTGAAAGCCGCGGGTCCTCCTTCCACTGGGTAATCGTTTCTGAAACGGGGTCATCAAAATCGAAGAGTTCCTCGCCAACGGCGACCGCGGCCGCCACCCCCGCAAAGCTCTTTGTGCCACTGGCCAATCGATGCGCCGCTTCGACGCTCCACCCGTTGTGATAGTTCTCGTATACGGTCGCGCCATCGACCATGACCAACACGGCGTGACCGGTCGACTGACGAGAATAGTTGGTTGCGGCGCGACACGATCGCAAACTAACGGGCATCGACGCAATGAACTCGCCGACGAAATGCCGGGTATCAAGCGTGTACAGTCCAAAAGGCCTCAGCGGCCGATTCTTTTCCACCTGGAGTACACAACCATGCCAAGATACACGCCGGTTCTAATATCGACCTTATTGTCAATCGTGCTGGCGCAAACCCAGTCAGCGTCGGCGGGCGTGATTGCCTTTGATTACGAAGGAAGCTACTGGAAAACTCCGTTGACCGGTGCGTGGGTAACGGCGTAGTGGTCCGAGCTATTGAGGTCTCTGTCGGCAGTGTTGAAGACGGTATGATCGGGAACGAGTGCGTCGACAATCCCGACTCCCTTCTTGATGGTGAATTCGAAATCGCTGGCCGGGATGTCGGCATTGACGCGAGTGACTTCCTTGAAGTAGTATTCCTGAGTGAAGGCTGGATCGGGGTCGAAACCTTTCCATGCCGAATACATCGGAAAGTAAATGTTGGGAGCGACCTGTTTGAATCCAGTTGATTCAAAACGAAAACCGAGCGTGCCGTCGCTTGAAACGACATCGATTCGCGGCAGGGCGTACCCCAATTCCGGTGCCGCATGGATTCTGAGCGTGCCGCCTGCAGCCGTGACCGAATTGGCGGACGGCATGGCTGCGTGGGCCTGACCTTTCGGAATCGGCCATTCCAGAATCAGCGTTTCCACACCATCGATGGTCTCTTTGCCGGCGAGCTTTGGACGGCTGGTACGCAGAAAGTTGCGAGTCGTCTCTGACCAGACCGTCCCCGCAAAGAATGGCGAAACATCATCGTCAATTTCGCGAGCGGAGGTCGCTTTCGAGATGGCCAGATGGTTGGGCTCCTTCGATCCGCTCGGACCGCTCAGCGTCATCAGTTTTCCGCCGTGACTGACGCGCAGGCTTCTCGACTGGAAACCGGATTGTTTCAACCAGCTTTGGCCGGAGAGCAGGTAGGTGTGAAAGTGCCGGACCGGCCGCCCCTTCCACTCGTGCGGAAATCCGTGCCGATGCGCTGCGACGAACCGTCCGCTGCGAACAACATCGCAACGAGCGAGCACCTGTTGCAAAACCTGTTCGACCTGCTCCCCGCTTGTGTCGGGATTCCCTTCCCTTCGCAAGTCGGCTGCGCTTGCTTGAGCGGACGTTGCCGAATCCGTCCGGGGAATTTTCGTGATGGTCACAACACTGGTCTGGCCACGAGTCACCGTCACGCGACTATCGTCAACGCGACTTTCTTTGACCCTCACCCCGTCGAAGCCACCACCGATCTCAACGCGGTATTCGTCGGCAGCGACTCGAATGGAGGCTCCGTCCTGAGACACCGTCAACCGATCGACAACTTCGTCACCCTTCTTGATGACGATCGGTACGCCATCGGCATCACTTTCGATCCGGATCGTACCTTTGCGCGATTCCAGGACGATCAGCACACCCGCGAAGATCATCGACATGATCAGGGCCGATGCAGCGAGCACCTTGAGCCACGGCGGACGGAATCCTCGCCTGGGTGACAATTCTGTGATGGATTTCGGAAGCGTCTTCGACGCCGGATTCTGTACGTGCGCGAGGCAATCGGCCAATACCCCGGCGAGTCCGTCAGCCGACTCGAAACGATCGTCGGGTGACTTCTCCAGCAGCTTCAACACGATTCGTTCCAGCCACTCCGGGATGTTCGGATTCACTTCGCGAATGGGTCGCGGCGATTCGTCCGTGATCCGACGGAGCACTGCGTAGCTGGTTTCCGCACGAAACGGCGGTCGCCCCGTGCACAGTGCATACAGCACACAGCCGAGGCTGAACAAATCACTTCGCGGGTCGATCGCTTCGCCGCAAACTTGCTCGGGCGACATGTAGTGCGGTGTGCCTGGTTGAAAACCGCTGCGAGTCAGGCAGGCATCGTCTTCGGTTCGAGCCAGCCCAAAGTCAGTCAGCAGGGCTCGTTCCACGCCTTCGTCAAGCAATATGTTCGACGGCTTCACGTCGCGGTGAATCAGCCCTTGAGCGTGCGCGGCTGCGAGCCCCTTTGCCGTCTGCAGACCAATGCGCAGAACTTCCGATACTTCCAGCGGTCCACCGCGATCCAGTTTTTCCTGCAGCGATCCGCCGGCGATGTACTGCATCACCAGAAACGGCGGTTCGCTCTCCGATTCGACATTGTGAATGGGCACAACGTGGTCATCGACAATACCGGCTGCCGATCGGGCTTCGCGGGCGAATCGCTTTCGCGCCGAACCTCCGGCGGCTAAATAGGGCGCCAGGAGCTTGATCGCCACAGCGCGGTTCAGTTCGCTGTCATACGCCTTGAAGACAATCCCCATTCCGCCTGAACCGATCAGCCGTTCAATCTCGTAGCGGCCCAAACGCCCCAACATCTCCGGATGACTCGGCGGCTGGAGCAGTTGCCGAACCATCGACTCGTTCCACTCCACGTGCCGATCGAGCCAACGTGGAAAGCGGGGCGTCGTGGATTGGCCGGTTGGAAGAACGAGCGTCGCTTCCGTGTCCGCCACGTTGGACAGAACATGCCCGACTCGGCGCCAATCATCGTCGCTGGCCGCCAATTCCTGCAGTCGCTTCTGGCAATGCGAGCACGTCTCGACGTGTTCGGCCAGCGCGGCTTGTTTCTCCGCGCCGTCGTCCGTGCGGAGTATCGCGGCCAGTTGTCGGTCATCACAATCGATGAGCTTATGGTTCATTGCACTGCTCGTATTGCTTGACGAGTTCACGAATTCGCGCCATCACTCGGCTACGCCCGAAGTGGATATTTGCCGATCGAGTCGCCAATTGCCGCGCGGCTTCGTCAATCGAGATACCTTCAACGTGAGTCAGCCAGAACGCCTGCCATGTACGCGGTGCAACGGACTGCTGAACGCGTTCCGCCGCCCACCCAAAGACGGCTCGTTCGTACTCGAGATCAATCAACGACGAGATGGCATCGACATCCGGCAGCTGTTGCAGTTTGTGCTGAGCGGCTTCGCCGTCTTCGCCCAGCGACCGTGTCGACTGCTGAGTGAGCATGTCGATCGATTCATTGCGGGCGATGCGCAACAGCCACGCACGAAAGCGACCGCGATCCTCTCGTTGCAGCCATTTCGTTACGGACTGAGCCACGGCCAGCAAGACCTCTTGAACGAGGTTTTCGGCATCCGCTGGCTGAAACCCTCGAGCGGTGGCCACCCGAAAGACAACCGGACCATACAGTTCCACGAACTCATCCCATGCCGTCACATCATCCGCATTCTGCAAACGCAGAATCAAGCTGGCTCGGGTTTCAGGTGGACTTGCTGGCATACGGTTGTGCTCACAGGCAAAGAGGGGCTCATTGAGATAGACCGACTTCACCGCATGTTTCTTGCGCCAACCTTGCACTTTATCACAAGAAATCCGCTTTCCTCGATCAGCGTTTACGTAACCAACGGAGTCGAGAGAGCAGATTGAAAAAATGACCCGACCACGGACATGTTGCCCGATACGCTTTGAGTATCGTTCTCAGGCTTGTCAAGGGGCGGAAAATTTTTGCAACGGAATTTTCGAGATTCGAGATAGACTATACTATCGGCTGGTCGGACTGGACTTTCCAAGCCATGAAATTCTGGACCAATGAGATGAAACCAACTGCTTCACGAAACGCGTTCACCCTGGTCGAATTGCTGGTGGTCATCGGAATCATTGGAATTCTGTTGGCGTTGATGTTGCCCGCCGTGCAAGCTGCAAGGGAAGCGGCGAGACGCACCGATTGTTCCAATCGGGTGCGGCAATTGGCGCTGGCGACTCACATGCACCACGATGTCTACGGGTATTTTCCTCCGGCGCGGTACGAATCGCGCCCCGACGCGAATCCGGCCGACCAATGTGGTCTGGAAACTCCGACTTGGTTGGCCAGGGTGATGCCGTTCATCGAGCAGGTGGCTCTGGGCGAAAAATGGGATTTCGCGAAACCCTGGCACCAGCATGACGAGGACGTTCGCACTGTCGTGCCCGATATTTTTCTCTGTCCTTCGCGTCGTAGTGGAACGCAGCCTGTAGGAAGGCGCAGTTTGCGAACTACCGTGGCCGGTGGAGGCGGTCGCCTGCCTTGTGGTTGCCCCGTTCCGCCACGTCCAGTCAAGATTGACGTGCTTGGAGCGTTAAGTGATTACGCCGGAAACCACGGCGACCTGACTCCTGGTGCAACGGGGGCGCCCACTGATTTTTATTACGGAGGCAACGGTACTGGAGTCATCATCAGCGTTAGGCCCAATTGCAAAAATGGTGAAGCGATCAGCCCGATGGATCGCGTCCGCATGGCATCGGTGAGCGATGGCACGTCGAACACTTTTCTCTTCGGCGAAAAGTTCGTGCCCATGACAAGGCTCGAAGAATTTCCTTTCGACTCTCCCGCTTATGACGGTGACCACTTACCGGCTTCGTGTCGGCTAGCGGGCCCAGGACTTCGGCTGGCCAATAGTCCCACTGACGTTCTGGCGGATATGTTCTCGTTCGGAAGCTGGCATCCCGGTGGCGTTCATTTCGCACTGGTTGACGGTAGCGTTCGTTTCTTCAGTCCCGATACGGACACCAAGCTGCTCGGATCATTGGCGAATCGACGAGATGCAAGGATTGTTGAGTTGGCGCCGTGACGGGTGACGCCACGAGACCCATTTGGTATGTGTTGTGGTCGGCGATCCTGGTGGCACTGGTTGGTTGCAGTCGCCCTGTCGGTCCAGCGTCTGGCGTCGTGAAGTTCAACGACGGATCTCCGGTCAAATCCGGAAGCATCGAATTCAGGAGGACAAGCGACCGAGAACGCTTTGCCAGCCGAATCGCATTGGACGGAACGTTCCAGCCGGCTGATCAAGATGGAAAGATTGGCCTCCCTCCCGGCACCTACGACGTCGTCGTCGTCCAGATCGTGCTGACCGAAGATTTGGTAAAGGAAGCCCACACACACGGCCAAACCGTTCCCCGTCGATATGCCGACTATTACACCAGCGGATTAAAAGTCGACGTGGAAGAAAACCAAGCGGACCCGATCGAAATTCTGATTGAAATCGAAGACACCCTCTCGTCGACATCGACCAGACAACCTGGGGTGACACCAGGCTAGGATGTGTCACCACTTTGTGGTGATTTCACACGGCCATGCATTGGTGATTCTTCCTGCTTCGATCTCGACTACAATCCTGCGGTAGCGAGACCCGTGAGTTCGAGTTTAGAAGTTGAGGCAAGAATGAATAGTCTTTGGACCATAAAAAGAGCATCCATCTGGCTCGCCGTGGTGATGGTTGCCAGCGTGATGGCTGGGGAGTCGCCTGCGGCTGAGAAGCAGAACGTGGTGCTCATTTACATCGACGATCTTGGATATGGAGACCTGGGCGCGTACGGATGCACCGACATCCCGACACCCAACATCGATCGGCTGGCGGCCGAAGGCGTCCGGTGCACGGCGTCGTACATCACCAATCCACCGTGCTGTCCAAGTCGTTGCAGTCTGATGATAGGACAATACGGCCAGCGTTTTGGAAAATACGGCATGTCGCGTGGGCTGCCGATTCCAGAAGACCGACCAACATTGGCCCGGTTTCTTCGCGATCAGGGCTACGTGACCGGGCAGATCGGCAAATGGGATATCGGCACGCGGCGACAAGGACCTCTTCAAGTTGGTTTCACGGAGGTCGCAAAGACCCCGCCGAAGAAACGGTACACCGAGAAGGAACTCGCCGGCGCGACCGAAGCACTACAGAAACAGATGACCCAAAAGAACGGTCACTCCAAATACTTCTGCGTCAATGAAGAGGGCCAGACCGTTTGGCTGACCGACTACGACGGCGACTTGATGACGGGCTTCATCGATCGACACAAAACCGAACCGTTCTTTCTGTACTGGTCACCCGAGGCGGTCCACTCGTCCAATTTGGAAGCTCCCCATCGGCTGACCAAGCGGACTCAGGCTTCCGCCAAGCGACGAAAGCTCGCTGGCGCGATCGTTTCCGTTGACGATCAAGTTGGCAAGCTGCTGGAGACGCTGGACAAAACCGGACTGCGAAAGAAAACACTGGTTATCTTTTCCAGCGACAATGGTGCCAATGGAGGCGAGGGCGGATCTTCCACACCCTACACTGGTGGAAAGGGCCAAGGGACTCAGAAAGAAGGCTGGGTCCGCGTGCCCACCATCTTCTCGATGCCCGGCGTGCTTCCGGAAGGAAAACAGTACGACGGCTTGATCGCAAACTTTGACTTCTATTCCACGATCGCATCGTTGACCAGCCACACGATTCCCGATCACTGCGACGGAGTGGATCTGTTTCCGTATCTCACGGGCAAACAAGCCGGCGATGCCCACGAGTATCTGTTCTGGCTCAACAACCAGCCAGACGATGCCCAGCGTCGACACTTGATCGCAGTCCGCTGGCAGGACTGGCGGCTGTACAAGAAGTACCAGAAAGATCGCTGGCAGTTGTTCGACCTGAAGTCAGATCCCAGGGAAGAAAACGACGTCGCATCAAAGCATCCTGATATCGTCAAACAAATGGCCTCGCGGCACACAGCATGGTCAAAGACACTCGCGCCGCTCGGCACGATTCCAAACATCCCTGCCGGCAAACCGACTGTTCCCAGCGGCCACGGGTGGGCGTTTGCTTCGGCGAAAGACAAGGGCAGTTCGGAATGAAAAGAACCTTTTGAGTTTGCTCTGTTCGTTTGTATTTCTGTTCTGTGCATCGCTGGCCTGGGGTGCGGACCAGCGTCCTCATATCGTTTTCATCCTTGCGGACGATACAACCTGAAAAACGACCTCGCCGAAAAGAACAACCTCGCCGACGAGATGCCCGAAAAGGTCGCCAGCCTCAAGGCAAAAATCGGTCAGATTCTCCGAAGAAAATCGCCCTGACACGAAGTCGAACGCGAGAACGTTGGCCCGCAGCTACTGCGAGCCGATTTCAATCACGTCGAGCTCTTTGAATTTACCGGACGACATGCTGGCTCCGCCGATCGCCAACAATTTGTTTTCAGAGAGAGGAAGTAATCGATGAAAAAAGCGATCTCGTTCCAGCTGGTGTAATGATTCCCACGAATCGCCAGCGGCGGAAAGTCGTTGGAGACTGCCGCTGTAAGTGGTGACGTACAGTTCATTGCCAATGGCAAACGAGGAACTGCCGAAACCCTCCATTTGCTCTCCATGGAGTCGGGGGCCACGCGACCACGTTTGAGACGCAGCGTCAAAAACATCCACTCGAGTCGATGGGCCGCCAGTTCTTTGCATCCCTCCTATCGCGAACAGCTTCCCGTTGCAGGCAGCCACCGAGAGCGCTCGCCGTTGAAACGGTGGTTCAGGCAACGATTGCCACTGTAGCGGTTTCTTCGACAGATCGAGCCGATGTGCGGTTTTGAGCCACGTCGTTTCGCCGTCACCTTGCATGGTCCAGCCGCCGATGACGTAAATACTGTCCCCTAAAACGGCCGCGTCAAACGAGGAACGCGGTTCGGGAAGTGACGGCAAGTCTTGCCAGCGGTTCTTGGCTGGATCATAACAGGCGACGCCTGCTTGCGACCAAAGATCTTGCTCTTCGCCTTCCTTGTTCTTCGCGGTGAATCCGCCGATACGATAGAGCTTGCCGCCGCTCGCGACCATCGCCAAACCCTGAAGTCGCGGGCCGTTTCCAAGAGACTCCCACGACTTGGCGTCCTTCAAGTCGAGTCGCCAGAGTGTGTTCGCTTGCGTTTCCGAGTGGTACTGATGAGCACTGCCGGTGTGGCCGCCATAAAGGTAAAGAGAACCATCGGCGATCGCGGCACCGAAACTGGTCACCTTTTTCGGAATGTGCGGGTAGCTGTCCGCTGTCACTGATATCATTGCAGCTTTATCAACATCCTGGGGCTCCGCAGAGGTCGCCGTCGATCGAACTATCGCGCATGAAACGACCGCGATGACCAAGGCAATGAACTGGCGTTGCATGTGAACAATCTCATTTGGCTTAAGAGCGTGTCTTCCAATTGTGGCTGGCAAGCATTTTGCTGCTGGCGACAGTTCATTGTAGGCCGACTTGTCCCCAAGTCGGCAAGTACAGGATCGCCGACTTGGGACAAGCCGGCCTACTGCGGAATTCGAAGGCACGCTCCAAAGTCACAGCAACTCCCAAAAGTGCAACCTATCCCAGCAATTCTGGTATTGGTTTGCCGTGGTCGACGATGGGGGTTGGGCGGCCGTTGAAGTCTTCGATGAAGACTTTTGACGAATCGATGCCGAGATGGTGATAGATGGTGGCTAGGAAATCGCCCGGTCGTTGATGCCGTTCGATCACGTCCTCGCCCCGTGGGTCGGTAGCTCCGATGAAACCGCCCGTGCGTATTCCGCCGCCTGCCCAGATGTTGGAGAAGGCGCGTGGCCAATGGTCGCGACCGGGCTGCTTGGTGCCCGCCGGCGCGCTGGCGTTGCCGGCGCCGGTGCTAGGCTGATAGTTGATCTTGGGTGTTCGTCCGAATTCGCCCGTCACCACCACCAACACTCGCTTGTCCAAACCACGCTCGTAGATGTCTTCGATCAGTGCGGTGACGGCCTGGTCGTAGGCCTCGGCGCGAAAACGAAGCGCGTCGAAGACGTGGTGATTGACGGCGTGGTCGTCCCAATTGTTGACTCGACCACAAAGCGGTCCCCGCAGGCTGCTGGTCAAGACCTCCACGCCAGCTTCGACCAACCTTCTGGCCAGCAGCAGTTGTTGGCCCCAAGTGTTTCGTCCGTAACGATCTCGGGTACGATCGTCTTCCTTGCTCAGGTCAAACGCTTCTTTGGTCTTCGGATTGGTGAGCAGTGTCATCGCCTGGGCTTCGAATTGGTCCAACGCGTCGAGTTCTCCTTGAACGTCAAAAGCCCGCTGCAGCGTGTCGAGTTTCTTTCGCAATGCGACTCGTCGATCCAAGCGTTTGACTTCTGCTTGATTGGACAAGCCGATGTTGGGTACAACAAAATTGGGCGAGTTCGGATCACCGGTGACCGTGAAGGGCGAGTACGCGTCGCCCAGATAGGCAGGTCCGTTGTAGGCCGATGGCGAACTGACGCCGACGTATCGCGGCAAGGGATTGGTCCGCAGTCCTTCTTCCTGGGCGCGAAGGTAGTTGGTGACGCTCATCCAATCCGGCAACTTCGGCTTCGGCTTGTCGCGAGTATCGGAATCTCCCGAAAACATCTGCATCGAACCGGCTGGATGTCCGGCGGCACCGTTGAGCATGGATCGCAACACGGTGAACTTGTCCGCGATTTGAGCTTGCCGGGGCAGCAGTTCCGTAAAACGCATGCCGGGAATCTTGGTGGCGATGGTGCCAAAGGGGCCTCGATATTCGGCTTGGGCGTCAGGCTTGGGATCGTAGGTATCGATGTGTGAGCAGCCGCCCGGTTTCCAAACCAAAATCACTGCCGTTTTTTCGTCGCGCGAAGCGAGTGGACTTGCGGCGCGCAATCGCAACAGCCCCGGCAGGCTCAGGCTCGAAAAACCAGCCAAACCGACTCGCATGAAACCTCGGCGTCCCATCGATCCGGGGCCATGGCAGCATCGCGAACGATCGTTATTTTGCGGTTCTCTCGCGGATGGAAATGCAGGCATGTTCATTTGGTCTCCGCTGGTTTCACGCGAACCGAGATCGGTTTGGACACGATGATGTCGACAATGTCTTTCGGTTTGGCTTGATCGGTGGCTGTTTTGACTTGCTTGGCGGCCGCTTGCACGGCAACCTGGAAAGCTTTCTGTTTTTCGGTTGCCGCTTGCACTGCTTTCTGGGCATCCGCCTTCGCCTGGCCCGTCGCGGCGGCCGCCTGGTCGGACAACTGTTTTAATTCGGCCGCGATCTTGGCGGCTTCGGCTTGAGCATCCTGGTGAGCTTTCTCTGCTGCTGCGATTGCATCGACATTGTGTCGATGTTTGGCAACGGCACTACCGTAAAAGGCGATCAGGTAGTCTCCCGGTGGCGTCTTGAGTTTCGCCAAATCCAACACCGCCTCGGAACTGTCGGCAGTTAGCGGCGCGTCGAAAGAGGCAGCCCTATCAAACCCGGCTCCGAACGTCTTCAATCCAATGGTCGCTCCCGAAAACTCGCTACGTCTCATGTGGATCAGGGGAATCGTCAACTTCTGTCCTTCGGTCACCTCCCAGACCTTGTCGTCACGGGCAGCGATCGTAATCGGTGCCACCTCCGCACCACCAACCGAAACCGGAATGTCGGCCAACAGCCGCGGCGCTGGAATTTCGCTCCATGCATTGGGGACTGGCCAGGCCATCGACGCCAATCGGCACGGTCGCGACACGGTTTGACCATTGATCTGGGCACGTCCAACAAAGGTGGCGCTGGAAAGTCCTCGCGGCGCTCCTTCGTCGGCAGTGACCAACATGATTCCTCGCGACTGGCCGGCCGAAATTTTGATGCCCGCCGCCATCACGCCATCGGGCAGATTGTCCATCGCCAATTCGATCTCGCCGTCAAATCCGTCACGTCGAACGACGACGACTTCCAGCGGCATGGTCGCACCGCGACGCAGCGCCATCGGCTTGGAAAGCGCGTTGCGGTCGCCGTTACGAAGATTCATGTGCAGCGCCCAAGCCACCAGGGCAAAATCGGGCTCCGCGTCTCGAATGATCAAACGATAGACGTTCCGCGGATCACTACGAGTACCTCCGAAGAGATCCGAAATCTGCAAACGATGAACTCCATCAGCCTTGATTTCCAGTTTGCCCAAAATGTCGGCCGAGCCCGCGTTGTAGGGCGGACCGTCGTAAGAATATCCGTTGCTGGAGACCTTCACCGGGCTGGGAATGTCGGTCAGTTCCGCAACATCAGTCAACTTGCGATCGTCGCCGTCACCAGAAACATGCTGAACCAAAATCGACGGATCGGTGGGCAAGCCCAGCCGCTCGGAGGCAACTTCCACCCACCAAACGTCTCCCTTTTTCGCAGTGAACTCAAACGTATCGACATCGGCGGCGGGATAAAAACTCCCCGCAATGTCGCAAGGAAGACTGATCGGCTGAACCTTGTCGCCTTGGTTCGGTTCGACCTCGGCCAAAGCGGCCGAATCGGCAATCCCAACCGGCGGCCAAGAGAACGAACTGACGGCTTGAGTCGCCGGCAAGCGCCGAATCGGTTCATCCGGCAAAGCCTCACGCAGCGCGAGACGATAAAAGTATTCGACACCTCCCTTGAACGTCAGCTCATGCACTTTGATCGTGTAAGTCCCATCCTCTGGCGGTGTGAAATCGATCGCTCCGCCCCGTCGCTGGACCACCAAATCACGTCCCTGCGCATCGGCAACAATCAACACCGCATTCAGTTTTGAATCGATCCCCCGCGCGGCGCAGTCAACGATGATTCGTTTTTCTTTGGCGGCCTGAAAGGAATAATGGTCGACCGATTTGACCGACATCACGGCGTTGCAGATCGAGTTGACTTGCAGCGGCATCGCCTGGTCGAGCGATGTGTTCGGTTTCACTTGAATCACTTCCGGCAGGTCGCCGACACTGAATGCGCGGGAAGACGAAATGCCCAACCGCGTCATCACGCGTGCTTCGTGAACACCGACGGGACAATCGGCAGCGATTTTCACGGTGTACTTGTTTGGCAAAGGTTTTCCAGCGGGACCGATGACCGGCTTGGCGGTGATCCCGGGATGCGAAAACCTCAGCTGATCGGCACCCTCGATATGCTGTCCGGTGATGGTGACGTCAAACTCCGTTCCGGCTTGGCCACCCATCGGCATCGTCGTCAGCAGCCGCGGCGCGGGCAGGCAAACCGATTGGGCGCGGACAACCGAGGCCGTCATCGCCATCCCGGCAACGATCACAAGAATTGGTTTGATGGTGCTTGTTTTTTCCATCATCAAAATCGCTAATGATTGAACAGAAATTCCTTGGTGTTGATCAGCGCCCAGACGAGGTCTTGGAAGTTGTCGCGGGCAGCGGTGGCTTCACCGACCGGTTTGCCGTCGGCACCCAGTGGTGGCTCGTTCAAATAGTCCACTGCCGCCTTCCGTTCTTCCTCGCGAGGCGGTCGCGAGAACGCGGCCATGTATAGTTCGTGAACTTTTTCCTCGGCCGTACGTTCTTCTTTCGCCAGGCGGTTGGCCCGACCGGTACCGGTGGCCAACTTTGATTTGATGTCCGAAGCGTTCATCAAGTGCAGGCTCTGCGCGAGGCTGGCCGACTGCACCCGTTCACATTCACAAACACTCTGACTTTCCGGACGTCCGAACACTTTCAGGAAGGGTGACGCTTTGTTGTAACTGTTGTCTGGCAGCGCGATCGCTCGTGTACCGGCCGGCAAGTTGGCAAAGTTGGTTTGCGCCCCGGTCAAATGATCGATCGCATCCAACATCACCTCGGCCTGCAATCGTCTGGGGTAGTACCGGGAATAGTTTTGCCGATCAACCAGGTTGTGTTCGTTCGGCACCGAACTGAGCTGATAGGAACGCGAGGAGGTGATCACTCGCACCAACTCTTTCAGGTCATATCCACTATCGATGAAGTGGTTTTCCAGTGCCTGAAGCAATTCGGGGTTGGTTGCCGGATTGGTATCTCGAATGTCGTCTTCCGGTTCAATCAATCCTCGCTTGAAAAAATGCTTCCAGTAGCGATTGACCAGCGCCTTGGCAAAAAATGGGTTGTCTTTTCCCGCCATCCAATCAGCCAATCGCAATCGCGGATCTTGATCGGCCGAAATCTCACCCACCGGATCTCCCAGCGCGGCGGGCCGAAGTGACTGGCCCGTTTTCACGTTGGTCGCGGTGGCGATTCCGCGGCGGTGAAAGATCAGATCTTCGCCGCGAGTCCCGGTAGGTTTTCGCCCCACCTGGCTGAAGAACGCTGTCAGGCTGTAGTAGTCGTCTTGGCTCCATCGTTCGAAGGGATGGTGATGGCATTGAGCGCACTGCAGCCGAACCCCGAGGAAAAGTTGAGCGACATCCTCAATCTGCTGCTTCGACTCTTTGACTCGCTTGTACCAGGCCACCGGCGGATTGCTGATCACGGTACCGGTCGCGGCCAACAATTCGCGAACGATCTGGTCATATGGCTTGTTGGCCAGCAGGCTGTCGCGCACCCAGGCATGAAACGCAAAGTTCGATGTGATGTCGCTGGCGTCGTCGCGGCGATTCTTCAGCAGCGAAGTCCATTTGTTGGCAAAGTAATCGGCGTAGTCGGGACTGCGCAACAGCGTTTCGATCACTTGTTCGCGGCGAAGCGGATCGTTGCTGGAGAGGAACGACTGTGCTTCTTCCTCGCTGGGCAAACGGCCAGCGAGATCGAGCGACACCCGTCGCAAAAAGGTCGCGTCGTCGCACACGGGTGAAGGGGGAATGCCGATCGCTTTCAGGTTCGCAAACAGCAAGTCGTCTACAAAATTCTTCGATTCCGGAAGGTCGTTTACCGGCGCGCCAAGCGGAATGGCGGCGCTGAACACAGAAACCTTTCCCTGGTAACGGACCATCACGGCGACCTTGCCGGGAATCTGTTGCGCGGTGACGAGCCCATGTTCGGTCACGTTGGCCATCGCGCTGTCGTTCGATTCGTAAAGAGCAAGCGACGTGACATCGCGAACGCTCCCGTCGGAATAGTTCGCGATCGCTCGAAGCTGCTGCTGAGCTTGCGGTTGCAAAGTACCGCGTGAAGGTTCCAGCTGAACCGATTCCAAAACCGGTTCCGTAGTCGAACTGCTGGGCGTGCCTCGTTGAATCCATTTTCTTAGCAGCGCGTAGCCGTCCGAATCGGCATCCAACCGGACACCACCACCATGCGGTAGGCGGCCGGAGGCTTTGAGCAACAACAAACTTCGATCGGGTGCGGCGGGAAAGAGACGTCGACCACGTCCACCGCGAGTGAGGTGTTCATAGTCCTCTGCCGGCTCGAAACCGAGTAGCGAGAGCTGAAATCCATTTTGACCACCACCCGCTTTTGCGTGGCAAACACCCGTGTTGCAGCCCGCCTTGGTCAACACGGGAACCACGTCATTGACAAAACTCACCGGCTGCTGGTCGACCGGCCCCGCCGAATCGGCTGCTGCTGACGGGCTGAGTCCATCCGGACCATCGGCGAGAACTGCCACCAGCAAGGAGGAGATCACGAGAAAACTGTACGATCGGTCGCAATTGGCCATGGAAAGGGGTGCGGCCATGAGGTGGGATCGCGGTCGTGGTGACGGACCGCTTAGGGGGTGGGATAGAGCCTTATTCTACTCCTACGGTCAGCGGCGGTCTACTTGAGAAGGACGTGTGGAAAATCACGGGTGCAGGCACGCGAAACCGGATTGTTTATGCGTCGGCTTACCCTGCGTCAGTTGGACCTCCTTCTTACGCACCGAAAGTCGCTGACCCAGGGCAACGCAGGCGTTCGTAAAGCTCACGTTGCCTCGCCCTGGGCTAAACAAAGTGCTGGACCTTTGGCCCGAAGAACGAATCCTGGTCGCGTCACCGATTTCCGCGCTCGGACAGTTTCATCCGATGGCCGTACCTGCACGCGCAAATCAGGGTTTCAGGGTAGCGAAACTCGCCAAGAGTTTCGGCGGGAGCGAGAGCCGCCGAAAGCCTTGGCGACTGTCGCTACCGCCCAAGAAACGCGCTACGGTCTTTCGGTTCGCGTTTTTTGGACCAGGTCGCTCATCACGATGGCCGTGATGGTGGCGGTATAGGTACCACCATCGTTTTGCGCCCGCTCGTGGATTTGGCGAACGATCCGTGCGTCGGAGGCAACCAGCGGCCTGCCGAGTGCGAACTGCGTGACCTTGCGAGTCAAGCATCTGCCAACGCGATTGCTGCTGGCAAGCAGATCCATCAACTCCGCGGACGATTGATACTTCACCGGCTGGGCGTTACCGGGAAACAAGATTTCACCGTCATCACGAAGCTTGTTGCCATGTTCGTCGACTTCATGAAAAGTCCCCAAGCCATCGAATTTTTCTAGCCCAAAAGCGAGCGGTTCGAACCGTGAATGGCAGCCGCCGCAAGCGGTACTTTCGATTCGGTCCATGGCGATCATCCGATGGGTACGTCCCGGACTTGTCGGAACGGGGGTGGTGTCAAGTCCCGGCGGCGGATCCCCTACTTCACTGAACAGCAGATCGTTCAACACGAACAGACCACGAGTCACCATCGAAGCCTCGTCGCCGCCGATCGTCAGCAGACTTCCCTGCGTCAACAATCCTCCCCGCGAGGGAACGGATTTCAAGTCGTATCGCGCCAACCCGTCGCCCTGCGATTTCATGCCGTAGTGTTTGGCTAGCCGCGGAGTGGCAAAGGTCACTTGCGCATTCAACAGGTCGGATAGCGGACGATTTTGCTTCCAGACCACTTCGTGAAAGTAAGCCAGGGTCTCTTCGCGCATGTCGGCCGCGATCGCCGCGTCCCAGGAAGGGAACATCTCCTTGTTGGGGCGCAGGTTGTCCAATCGATCCAGATCAAGCCACTGCGAGATGAACTGCGCCGATCGCGACATGGCACGAGGATCTTTCAGCATCCGCCCAACCTGCTGTTCCACCTTTTGTGGATCGAACAAATCACCCGACTCGGCCGCCCGGATCAATTCACGATCGGGCGGTGCTCCCCACAGGATGTAGCTCATGCGAGATGCCAACTCGTACTCGCCGATCGACTGCATCGCCCCATCACCACGTTGGTTTTCGATTCGATAGACAAATCGGGGCGACTGCAGCATTGCCTGAATCACGTAGCCGACTGCCTCTTCGAAATCCCCTCCCGCGCTAACCACAGTGGTGGTGATGCCACGAAAGTCGACGACTTCACGTTCGTCCAGCGGACCACGAAAAATCCACTTGCCCATTTCGGCAATCAACCCTCGCATGTCATCGTCGATCAAACGCTTCTTCTTGGTGAACTGCGAAGCGTATTTGTCGACGTCCATTTTTTGAACAATCCGTTCGGCCAGCTGCGCGTAGGCATCCACGTGCTCGAAATCGACGTTCAAACTGTAAGCCGTGTTGCTAAACCCGTCGGCGCGGGTATCAGGCGGCAAGATCTCTCGTGCTTCTTTCGAGATATCAACGCCCACGGCGGTCCGCACCGTTTCGATGTATTCGGGCACCGTCAAACGCTGCACCCACAATTCGGCGCCGCGGCCATGGGTATAGATTGCCGGATCGATCACATCGATCGACCAATAGGCTCCATCGTCGATCCAGCGGCGAAGCAACGATTTTTCTTTGTCCGACAGCGCGTCGCGCTCGTGCGGCATCGTGTCGTCTTCGACCGAAGTCCAGACGAGACTATCGGTCGCCTTTCCGGGCACGATCGCATCGCCCGAATCGCCGCCGGCGAGTGCCATTTTCTTTCGCGAAAGGTCCAAGTTGCCTTCCTTGGAAGCCGTGTCGTGGCACTCCAAACAATGCTTGGACAGCAGCGGCGCGATTTCGGTTTCGAAAAAATGAGCACGCGTGCGGTTGCGCTGCTCGGCCAGCATTGCTTCCGACGGCGGCTCCGCGCCCGCTTCCGGTCCCGCCTGAAAATTCTGATTCACTTCGCGCGGCGAGAGATCGCGGTCGTAAATCGCGACCAGGTGATAGGTTCCTCGCCACTGGCGATCTCCCGAAAACTCGTTGCCCAACGCAAAGCGAAACGAATCGTTCCAGTTGCTGACCGATCCAGCAACCGACTTTTGCCCGGTCTGTCGTCCGTCCACAAAAATCCGAGCACTGCCGCCACGATCACGCGTGTAAACGACGTGAGTCAACCGGCTCTTTGCGTCGTCGCGATGCGATGCCGTGGACGGGATCCCATTGGCGCTTGTTTTGTTGGTTCGAAAGCGAACGTCGAAAGCACGCTGTTCATGTCCCAAAGTGAAATTGCGTTCGTTGCCGTTCTTGGAAAGCGTTACGATTCGCGCCGGCCCCGACTGGTTTTGCTTGGCCGGAGTAATCCAGGCCTCGATCGTCAGTTCACCCGAACGACGAATCGCGGCGATGACACGTCCCGGCGGCTTGTCGGATCGAATGATCGTCTCACCGCGAATTTCCAACGATCCGGGATGCCTGTGAACCGCGGTTGGCTTTTCGATTTTCAGATTCAAAGGCTCGCCAACGCCGGCGCGATCTTTGACCGTATCGCCGGATGGTTCGTTGAAGTCGTAAAACAACTGGATGCCTCGGACGACCCGTTTTCCGCCACTGGCAAGTTTCGGTCCGGCAGGTTTTTCGGGCTTGGCAGGCTCTGGCGATCGAGTGGCTGAAAAGTTTTGCTTCACTTCGGACGAACGGAGCGCCCGTGAATAGATCGCCACCAATCGGTAGGTCCCCAGCCAAGGACGATCTTTGGAAAGTTCGTTGGCCAGGGCAAGTCGGAACGAGGAATCCCAATTGGCTAGATTGCCCGCCGCCTTGCCAATGGCAACTTCGCGACCGTCAAGAAAAACGGCCGTTCGCCCGCTGCGATCCCGAGTGTAAACCACTTGCGTCATCGCCGTCTGCAAACTGTTGCCGGGTGTGGCTAGCGAAGGCAATCCGTTGGTGCTGGTTTTCGTTGCCCGCAAACGGACATCAAAAACTGCGTTGTCTTGGCCAAGGGTAAAATTTCGTTGGACCGAATCCTTGGAAAGAGAGACAATCCGTGCCGGTCCTGCTTGAGCAGTTTTCGCCGGCTGAATCCAGGCTTCGATCGTTAGCTCTCCCGATCGCTTCACCGCATCGATGATTTTCGTTGCCGGTTGGTCGCTGCGAATGAGCGTTGGCCGGCGTACTTCCAGCCGCCCGGCGGATCGCGCGACACGGTCAAGGTTTTCGATTCGCAGGTCGAGCGGTTTGCCAACTTTGCCGACGTCGCGCACGCGGTCACCACTGACGGCGCCGAAATCGTATAGCGCCACCAGCCCATTGCGGACGCGATCTTGGGCTGAAAGGGGCGCGATGACAAACGCGCAAAGCGAGAAAAAAACGATGCTTCTTGGCAGATTCACGAATCCATGACCTGTTCGGCCGGCTTGTCCCACACCAGCGGTTGCGTCGAAAGTCGTTTCACAAAGCCGACTTGGGACAAGCCGGGCTACGGTGGAAACCAGTTTAACGCGCAGGCGTTTGATTTGCGCGACAACGGTCGGTTTGGCTATACTGCGGCCGATCGTTCACTCCAAATCGAAGGTGCACCATGCGTCTGGCAGTTCTTTGCTTGTTCCTGATCACCCACTTCGCACTCGCTGGCAGTGACACCAGCGGCGCCGATTCGCCGTCACCGAATTTCATCATCATTTTTTGTGATGACATGGGGTATGCCGACATCGGACCGTTTGGCGCCGAAGGATATCAGACGCCTCATCTGGATCGGATGGCTGCCGAGGGAATGAAGTTCACCGACTTCTATGTCGGCCGATCGTTCTGTTCCCCCTCGCGGGCGGCACTGCTTACCGGTTGCATTCCGACTCGCGTCGGCGTGGGCGGCAACTTCGGTCCCCATTCCAAGACCGGGCTTCATCCTGGTGAGATGACGATTGCCGACATGCTGAAGCAAAAGGGATACGCGACCGCTTGCTTTGGGAAATGGCACTTGGGGCACCTGCCGAAGTTTCTACCGCCCAACCAGGGGTTTGATGAATACTTCGGCATCCCCTATTCCAACGACATGTGGCCTTTTCATCCCGGCGTGCGCCACCTGCCGATGGAACAACGGCTAAAGAAGTGGCCTCACCTGCCGCTCTTTGAGGGAACGACGATCATCAACCCCAAGATCATGCCCGAAGACCAGGTGACTTTGACAAGAACGCTGGCTAATCGCGCGGTCGATTTCATCGGCAAACATAAAGAGGAACCATTTTTCATCTACCTGCCCAATCCCCAACCACACGTGCCGCTGTTTGCGTCGGAAACGTTTCAAGGAAAGACCGCTCGCGGCCTCTACGGCGACGTGATCTCCGAAATCGATTGGGGGGTTGGACAAATCATCGCGGCACTCCAAGAACATGGCATCGATGATCGCACGTGCATTGTCTTTTCGTCGGACAACGGACCGTGGCTCTCCTATGGCGATCACGCTGGATCGGCCAAGCCGCTGCGCGAAGGCAAGGGCACCAATTTTGAAGGTGGCTTTCGCGTTTCGTGCCTGATGCGGTGGCCCGGCAAGATCCCAGCGGCAGCGGTCTGCAGCGAGGTTGCCGGCACCATCGATTTGCTGCCCACGATCGCCGCCTTTTCCGACGCGCCGCTGCCGAAAAACAAAATCGACGGCAAAGACATCACCGATCTGATGACGGGAAAACAGGGCGCAAAATCGCCGCACGAGGTTTTCTATCACTACGACGGAGGCAATCGTTTGGTGGCTCTGCGGAGTGGAAAATGGAAGCTGATGTTTCCGCAATCGTACAACTCGCCCATCGGCGGCAGCGGCGGGCTTCCGGGCAAGGGCAGACGCTTGCAAATCGAACTCTCACTGTTCGATCTGGAGGCCGACATCGGGGAAACCACCAACGTAGCCGGGCAACATCCCGAAGTCGTGAAACGTTTGCAAGAAGCTGCGGACGAAATGCGTAAAGAACTGGGTGACGGAAAACAAAACGTCGGTACCGAGCGACGGCCGTTGGGAAGTTGAAAGCGGCAAGCCGTTTTTTAACGCTGCGTTTCGTTCAGCCACTGGCGGTGGATTCGATGCAGGCGATCGACAAGCCGCGGTCGCCGTTGGAGATAGTTTTCTCGTTCCGGTTGCTCGCCACTTAGGTTGACCAACTGACGAGGCTTGTCGCCACTGCCAAGCAACTTCCACTCTCCCTGCCGAACGGCCCAGTTTTTCGCCCATCCCCAATGCAACGTGTCGTGGCGGCTGGGAGCATCTGCTGATTCGATCAGCGGCAAAACACTTCTGCCGTCCAACGTGACGTCGGGACGATCGATGCCGCAAAGATCAAGCACGGTGGGAAACCAATCGGCAGCAATGATCGCCTGGTCCCTTACCGCACCGGCGGGCAACTTTGCCGGATAACTGATGATCGCGGGAACACGGATGCCGCCTTCCAGAAAACTTCCCTTTTGCCCGATCCATTTGCCGGTGTTTCCACCGCCGCCGTTGGCGCTGTAGTAATGTCCCTTGGGAAAACCGCTGGCGTGATCGTCGATATCGATCGGCCCCTTGTTCTCGGCCGAATGCCCATTGTCGCTCATGAAAATCACCATCGTATCGTCGCGCAGGTTCGTTTCTTCCAACTTGCCCATGACGCGGCCGATGCGATCGTCCACGGTGGAAATCATGGCGGCGTAGGACCGTCGCGGCATCGGCAATTCGCGGTAGCGATCAACAAACTGCCGATCCGGCTGCTCCGGGTAGTGCGGAATGTTGAAGGCGATATACATGAAAAAGGGTTCGTCGCGGTGCTGGTCGATATAACGGACGGCTCGGTCCGTCATCAAATCAGGAAAATAATCATCGCGATGAAAAACTTCCTTTTTTTGCTCGTACAGATCATGGAAACCGCGGCCGTGCAGAAAGTAGTGGCGGTAGTTGTCGATGAAACCTCCCAAATGCCCAAAGAATTGATCGAACCCCTGATCGATCGGTCCGTGACCGTCGCGTGCGCCAAGGTGCCATTTTCCGAACAGCGCCGTACGATAACCTGCCGCGCGCAAAGCTTCCGCCAACGTGATTTCATCGGCTGGCAGGTTTGTTCCACTCGGATTGCCCTCATTCTCTTTTCGCGAACCCTGTGTCCAGTTCACGATTCCCGATCGTTGCGGGTGCCGTCCGGTCATCAATAGAGCGCGGGCCGGACAGCAGACGGCGTGGGCGTAGGCCTGAGTGAACCGAACTCCGGTACGGGCCAGTGCATCGATAGCCGGCGTGTGGAGGTCTGCGGATCCGTAACAATTTGCATCCAAAGTTCCCTGATCGTCGGTGAAAAAGATCACCACATTCGGTTTCCGCTCCTGGCCAGTGGCAACACCCCTCGCGACGACCCCAAAAATGGCGATGACCAGCACCAACAAACGCATGACGTGTCTCAATGGTTAGAATCGAGGGCAAATGGAAAAACGATTCGAGACAACAAGATACACGAACGTAGGGAGTCATCCGGTGGAAAATCAACTTACCAACCGCCGTCAAATCCTCCGACTGTCGGCGTGGGGTGTCGCTGGTGCCACGCTGGCGACGAATCCACTGTCGCCAACTTGGGCCGGGGAAACTCCCGACTTGGCATCGACCGAAAAACTTCCTTCGCGCCCGGCGGGTATCGAAGTGCTGATGCCCCGCGACCGAGTGCCGCTTTCGTTCATCATCGATGATTCCACCTGCCTGGTGAACATGGGCCATTTCTGCACGCCCCAATTCGCGACAGCTTGGCCGAATCGCGATCAATACAAGAAGCCATGGAAAACATGGCCGCGTGAGATCCCCGACGCCTTTGTCCGTAAGTTCGGCCAGTGGTGTGCGGAGCAGGGCGTGAAAGGAAAATACAGCATCGTGCCCAATCCGGCATGTGTCGGTTGGCTCGACCGAGAACTTCCCGGATGGTCGCGGGCGGAGCTACAAAGCAGTTTAAAACTGGTTCGTGATTTGATGGTGCCGAATTGGGACATTCATCCCGAAATGATCACACACACTCGGGTGATCGATCTGAAAACGGGTCGGCCCATCGAGGCGATCAACGCCGGCACGATGGAGAATTCGTATCCGCAAGAAAAAAAGAGCGTCGATGAGTTGACCGCGTACCTGGCTTACGCACTGAGGATTCTCAAGAATTGCGACTTGCCTTGCGAAGGGATCACGACGCCGGGTGGTTTTGGCAACGCGGTGAAGAGCGAGCTTTCGCTAGCGGTCGAACAAGCGGTGCAGGATGTTTATCCCGACGTCGACCTGCCTCACTACTTCAAGTATGTCAACGGCGGCGACCAGAGTACGGAGCCGAAACTGGAACACCTTCGCGGCGTTGGGACCGATAGCGTGCGATTGACGGTCAACGTGCCAGCGGGAACGGGTGACTGGTTCGGTGGCTGGCAAGGCGATACCCTTTCGGAGGGCGACCGTTACTGCACGACCGACGCAAGCAGCGGCCGAATGGTCGACTTGATTCGCCGTCGCCAACCAGCAGTGATGCTCTGTCACTGGCCGGGCATGTACAGCAACGGCAGTGAAGAAGGATTCCAGACGTTCCAGCGAATCGTACGTTCACTCGCGGACCGCTTTGGTGACGAAACGATGTGGATGAAAGTCAGTGAAATCGGCCGCTATTGGACGGCGATGAAGTTGACCGAGATCCGCCGCGACGGAAACCGGATCCTCCTGAACGCACCGTTTGCGGCGGACCGTTTCACGATGCGCATCCAGGGGAGTCGTGGCCCCATTCGCGCCACGTCCGCCGGCAAAATTGTCTCGCTGCGCGAAGTCAACGATCGCAATCGGCTGGATCACGGCACCTGGGTCGACGACAACGCCGGCGGAGCAATCCTCTGTTTCGATTTGGCGAAAGGAAAGACCGAGGTGGCGCTGTCGAGTTAGTTCGCGGCTTTCCACTCCCCCTCTCCCAATCTCCCACTCTAGAACGCACGTACCCGCTTCCGGGAGATTGGGAGTGGGGGAGAGGGGGAGAAAGAAGAAGGAGCCAAAGTGACGAGCCTTGGGCTAGTGCTGGACTTCGGAAATAACCTTGATCATGACGCGGGCAAAATCATAACCCGAAGCGTGAGTTTTGAAGTTGCGCTATTCACGTCACTCTCCCGCGCAGCGGGAGGGTCGGACGCGGTAGCGGCCGGGGAGGGCCCTCTCCGGGCCTTAGAGCCCGACTCTCCCGGAGGGAGAATGAAGTTGTCTGACTTGCATTTGTGCCGCAATTTGCAATGACAATCACACTTCGACGCTCAAAAAGCGCAACTTCAAAAAGCGTGAGCGAGGCCGCAAAACACGACGTTTGCTCGCTCACGCTTCGGGTTATGAAGTAAAGGTCATTTCCAGGTTCCGGCACTAGTCCTCGTCGCTTAGTTTCGCGAGCACGGAGTAGTCTTCCAGGGTGGAAGTGTCGCCGGCAACTTCGCGGCCTGAAGCGATGTCGCGGAGCAGCCGCCGCATGATTTTTCCGCTGCGAGTTTTGGGCAGCGCCGCGGTGAACCGCAAATCATCGGGCTGGGCGAGCGCGCCGATCTGTTTGCGCACATGCTGCTTCAACTCTTTGCGAAACTCCTCGTCGAGTTCACGATCGCGAATCGTCACAAAGGCGGCGATCGCCTGGCCCTTCAAGTCGTCCGGGCGTCCCACCACGGCGGCTTCGCAAACGGCGTCGTGGCTGCACAAAGCACTTTCCACCTCGATCGTGCTGAGCCGATGTCCTGAGACGTTGATCACATCGTCGATGCGTCCCATGATCCAGTAGTAGCCGTCATCGTCTTGCCGAGCGTTGTCGCCGGTCAGGTAAATGCCTGGCACGGTCGACCAATACTGGTCAACAAAACGCTGGTCGTCGCCCCAAATTCCGCGCAGCATTCCCGGCCATGGCTCGGCGATGCACAGCATCCCGCCATTGTTCTGCTCGACCGGCTTGCCCGATTCGTCCACGATCTTGGGAACAACGCCGGGCAGCGGCCGAGTGCAGGAACCGGGCTTGGTCGCGGTGATTCCCGGCAGCGGGCTCATCATGATGCCCCCCGTTTCGGTCTGCCACCAGGTATCCACGATCGGGCAATTCTCACCGCCGATTTTTTCGTGGTACCACATCCATGCTTCGGGATTGATGCCTTCGCCAACGCTGCCCAACAACCTCAAGCTGGAAAGGTCGTGCTTTTCGACATGCTGGTCACCCCATTTGATGAAGGCCCGAATCGCCGTCGGAGCGGTGTACAGAATCGTCACCTTGTACTTTTCAACCAGCTCCCAAAAACGATCTTCGGCAGGATGATTCGGCGCGCCTTCGTACATCAAGCAGGTCGCTCCGGCCGACAGCGGACCGTAGACAATGTAGCTGTGGCCGGTGATCCATCCGCAATCGGCGGTGCACCAGTAGACATCATCATCGCGATGATCAAACACCCATTGAAACGTCCGTTTGGCCCACAAGTTGTATCCAGCCGTGGTGTGACGAATTCCCTTCGGTTTTCCGGTGCTGCCCGAGGTGTAAAGGATGAACAACGTTGTTTCGCTGTCCAACGGTTTGGCCGCGATTTGGCCCGGTTGCGAATCGACGATGTCGTGCCACCAAACATCGCGGCCTTCGGTCATCGGTGCATCATTGCCGACTCGCTTGAGCACCAGGCAGTTATTCACCGACGGTGATTTTTCCAGCGCTTCGTCCACCGTCGCTTTCAACGGCAGCACCTTGCCGCGACGATGCAACCCATCCGACGTGATGACCAGCTTTGCCTGGGCATCGTTGTTTCGGTCGGCGATCGACTCGGCGCTGAACCCGGCAAAAATCACCGAATGGACGGCGCCGATTCGAGCACAAGCCAACATCGCGATGGCAAGCTCGGGGGTCATCGGCATGTAGATGCTGACCACGTCACCCGTTTCGATGCCCAACTGTTGCAACCCTTCGGCGCACTTGCAAACTTCCTGCTGCAATTGGGCATAGGTCAGGCTGCGAGTATCCCCCGGCTCGCCCTCCCACAAAATGGCGGTACGATCACCGCGTCCCGCTTCGATGTGACGATCCAGGCAGTTATAGCTGGCGTTGGTTTTTCCACCCACAAACCACTGAGCATTCGGAGCATCCCAGCGACAAACTTCACCAAACGGCTCGAACCAATGAAGGTGTTGCAGCGCCTGCTCGTTCCAAAAGGCGTCACGGTCGTCACGTGCACGCTGGTACATTTCTTCGTACTGCTGCATCGTCGAAAAAACCGCTCGCGAGGTAAACTCGGCCGGAGGTGGGAACTTGCGGTCTTCGACAAGGACGTGATCAATCTGGCCAGAGGAAGAATCTGTCATTTTCGGCAAATCCGATGCTCACGAGAGGGTGATATTGTGGCTTTGGAGGACGCTGCAACTTCCAACCGCACTGTTGTTGGATGGAATTGCGGAAGGCGGCAGTCGCAAGCGGGTCAGTTTACCGAAGTTCGAGCAGTTTTTGGAGCGTCCGCCAAAACCGCCAAAGAACGAAGGACATCTCGCCACACAGCGAGATGTCCCTCGTAAAGAAATGCGCCCATCGCGTGTTTTCCGCCCATCGGCGACGGCTAAAACTCCTCTCTGCACACCGCCGTCACGAATTGGACCAACGACGGAACCTGGCAGCTGGCGTGGAACACCACGTCGACCGCCCCATCGTCACCCGCGGCCAGGTCGACCTTGGTGGCAGCCAACAAGCTGGCTGCTATTTCGTTCAGCATTTGATCCGTCGAATCTTCCGGCTCTCCCTTTTCACTGCTGGAAGGATTTTGACGTGACTCTTGAAGCATCGTCGTGGCAAGTTGGGATACAGCTGAAAAACTGTCGACGACGATCTGGGCACTCTGGCGATCCGCACAACTCAGGCGGCATCGAATGCCCAGTCGGCTGCCGTCATCGGTCGCGTCCAAACTGTAACCAGCGAAGTCGCTGTTTTCAGCGATCTGCTGCAATTGACGGACGATAGCGATTTTCAGGCTTTCGTCGTCCGTCTCTTCCGGCAGTTCACAGGTGGTGTCATCGAGGTGAAAGATGATCGATACCAGACCGCCGTCGAGATGTTGCCAGCTGCTGGCCCAAGCGGAGCGATTCTCAGTCTCCTCGTAGCCGACGGCCGTAACGATCTGTCCCGGTTCGCGATCCATCGAAAGGACCATGACCAGCGTTTGGGGATCGCGCTCGGCCACGTGCAGCAACGCCGGTCCCCAATCGGGGATCGACAATTGGAAGTAAACGACTCCCTCATGCTCCAGCTTCTCGGCATCCGGAATGTAGGTTTCGATCCACTGCTGCCAAGCGACCGGCTGGTCAAACCGAATCACCACAAAATGGCAGCCGAAGGTCGAATTGCCGTCTTTGGTGTCGGGGTCGTCGTCGTCGACGTACGAACCGGAAAATTTTGCATCGGCGACAATCGAGTCGATGGAACGGAAGTCGATGACCGGCGGCTGCGGACAGGGGAACATGGTTTGCCATTGCTGGCTGATCCAACCGCCAAACATGCCCAACAGCAGCCGGCCCTGGCTGTGCTCGGACAGTTCGCCAACGTGCACGGCGACCATCCCAATTTCATTCTCCGGGATCAGTGACGCGGCAACTTGCTGCCGATCAAACAATCCGCCCAGCGGATTGGTCGGCGGCGAAGACTCCGTCGACCGCCGCGCAGCAATCCTTGCTTCCGGCTGGTCCGAAACAGCCGGCTGGCTTTCGGACGGCGGTTGGCCGAACCCTCGCGCCGCGACAACCGCAAATCCAAACAATACAATCGCTCCGCAAACCGACCCTCTGACAAGCCGGCTGCTAGAGAACGAATCCAATCCATCGGTGGCATGTAACATTTTGATCCTCCCGATCAAATGCCCAGAAAAAACCGGCATGAAACTCGGTCCCACGCGGGACTGATTCGAGTCGCTGTGCCGTAAAGTTAAGTTTGCCAGTGCACGCAGGTATGCGTTGTGTCCCATCCACCGCGACGCCACCGCATCTGCGGCTAATTCTTGCGAGAAAACCAGCCGGCGCAGCAGCAGATGAACAGCGGGGTTGAAAAAATGAATCGCAGCAGTGATCGTCCCCAACAGTCGCCAAACGAAATCGTGACGTGAAATGTGAGCCAGCTCGTGGGCCAGAACAGCCTGCCGCTCATCGTGGTTCCAGCGGCGCCAATCTTGTGGCAATAAGATCCTTGGCGATCTCCAACCAAACACCGCCGCACTTGAAACGCGATCGGATTGAATGACCGTGATCGGAACGTGAATGTTCAGATCGCCAGCGATTCGGGCAACCAGCTGCTTGGTCTCCACGTCGTCAACCAAAACACTCCCCTTCAACAGATTCCGCAGCGAACGTGTGGCCAGCAGGAGCTGTAGCATTCCGATTGCGGTGAGAGCGATCAGAATGAACGAAACCCATCCGGGTAGGTATGAACGTTGAGGTGAAATGGGAATCGCCTCACCCAGTGCCAACAGGGCGCTGCGTATCGATGGAAGTTCCACCTCCAACCGGTCCACCTCCGCTGATTCCGCTGCCGCAGCCAGCTCACCATGATGTCGGCTTTCGATTCGATCGCCTTGCACCACATCGCGATCGCCCGTCAGAAAACTGAAACGGGGAATCGGAAAGGGGGAAAGTGCCGTCATCACCAAGATCATCAAGATCGACAGGACGGCCGCCGTCGACGCCAGAGCATGTTTGCGACGCGCAAGCAACGTGAACAGCAATCCGACGAGCGACATGGCCGTGACTTGCACCACGCACCACGCCAACGTGACGTCGATACCGGCCATCATGACTGCTCCTTCAGCAATTGCTGCAGAAACTCGCGTTCACTTTCGGAAAGCCGTTTCTTTTGTCCAAGTAACTGAACCAGCAACTTTTCCCGGGATCCCAAAAAAACTCGGTCGACAAGATCACCGACGAAGCTGCCCGATACCTCCTCGAACGATCGTACTGGCCGATAGCGAAAGGGCCGCTCCTGATTGGTCGCTTCCAAAAATCCTTTCTCGACCAAAATACGAACCAGGTTGGCAACGGTCACATAGGCGCGGTCGATACCCGCGCCGGCCAGCAACTGTCGCGCTTCGGTGGCGGTGATTTCACCCGCGTTCCAAAAGACATGCATCACCTCCAGCTCTCGCCCCGTCAGCTCTTTGGTCGCCGGCCTCGCCATTTTTTTCCCTCCGCATAAATTTGGTTAACCAAATTTGGTTTTCGCAATTTAGTCGGAAGGGCAAAGAAGTGGCAAGAGCAATCGCAGGCCGACTTGTCCCAAGGGGCACGCTAATCGGATTGTTTGTGCGTCGGCTGGTCCTGCGTCAGTTGGACCTCCTTCTTACGCACCAAGGGTGCAGTCGTTTGCTTAGCCCAGGGCGAGGTTTTGCGAGCAATACCGCTGCCCTGGGACCACCTGCGTAGAGTAACTCGGTCCCCGCTCCCTGCGAGCATGGCGGCTTTGCCGCCATGCTCGCAGGGAGCGGGGGGATGAGAAACGGTCGCTGACCCAGGGAAATTAGGTGGGTGGCACCAAAGGAAATTAGGTGGGTGGCACCAAATGGAAGGAAGAGGAAGTAGGCCGAACCGAGGTCGCCAACCATGCCGTAACTGCGCAAGCCGGTTTGTACTTGCGCAGAACGCAGGTGACGAAAGAATTTCCCAAAGGCGACCGAAGTTCCGGCACCGTAAGGGCTTGTTTGTTACTTCGGCCTACGGTCCCCGCCGTCAGTCTCGACCGGGTCGGTCGTGCTACGAAATTGCTAGCGCTGCCAGTTCGGAGAACTGGCCGACGAAACTACGCCGCAATCAGCTCGCGGGTGTGTTGGGCCAGGGCGATCCACTCGGTCACTTCTTCCAGATCGGGAAGCTTTCCACCGCGGATCACTCGTCGTCCCTCTTTGCTTCGAGCGATGGGGTCAATCTGGGCAAACAGCTCTTCCGCGTCCCAGGCGGCAAGTTCTTCTGGAGTGGTCACTTCGGCCATCACCAGTAGCTGCGCGTCGTGGCCTCGCAACATCGGAACGCGACAAACCAGTTCGGCTTGCTGCTGCCACTGCAGCACCGTGTCGCTACTGACGCGGCGATGATCAAGCTCGGTAGCGACCGATTGGGGATCGGCCCCCAGCAGATCGTCGACGGTGTGAATGCCGATCGCGCTCAAACGTTCACCCATCCTGGCACCGATCGAGGGAGCATCGACGATCGGGCTGTTTCGCTGCAGATAGAACCGCAATTCTCGTTCGCTGATCTTGTCCGACCGATCCTGGGAGGCACGGGATTGGCGGTCAAGGGAATCGCGTTCGTATCGCAGCACATCGCGATCACCGCGCCGGGCGGATGAACTACGACGTTTTCGGCCATCTGCTTCGCGTCTCTTCGTTTGACCGGAACGTTCAGATTGACTGGCGGAACGAGAACGCTGGGTTGCCGATCGACGCGTGCGACTGCGCTGAATTCGCTGGCCAGGTTCCGATTCGTATTCGTAGCGATCACTGTCAAACGCATACAGCGATTCATTGCCGCTTGGTGAGCGGCGATCAGTCTGGCGACGATTGCGACGCGAGGCAGCAGCGCGTTCGGCAGGCGAGCTGTTCGCAGCGGCGATCCAACTGGTGATACGAGACAGTTCGTGACTACTTCCGCTCAGCAAAATCTGCTGCCCGCGCTCGGTCGCCAGAAAAGCTTCGACCTCCTGCAGCAGGTCCACCGGATGGATGGCGGCCAGCTGTCCAGGATCAGTCACGCCACAGCCGACCAACACGCGGGCGTCGAAGCCTCGCAATTGCGGCACGCGACAAACCAGACGACATTCCGCCTGCCAGCGGCGAATGGTCGCCGCATCGACACTCGCCAGCCCCAGGGCGTCGGCAAGCCGATTGGAATCCTGCTGCATTAAGTGGTTGATATGAGTCACGCTCAGGCCCCTCAATCGCGCCGCGGCAACCGCATCGATCGACGGCGCTTGATCAATGGGGCTGTCCACGGTCAAAAAGAAAGGTGACTGGGAAACGGTGTTGCGCAAGGACGCTTCGGAGGGACGGCCTGCCGCGGAACGTTGATCGCCCGACCCCACAGCCCGATCGGTTTTGGAAATCCAGTTTCCATCCGCGTCAAATTGGTAAGGCCCCTGAGGCGTCACGGTCGTGTAGGTATCGGCAAAGTAGTAACCGTCGCGGTAGTGATCACCCGCGGCTGCCAAGTCTGTCCTTACCGGCGCGACACTGGCGCGATCGGGTGAATCCTCGAAACCGTAGGCTTCTCGCCAAGCCATATCGAAATCACGATTGATATCGACGACGGGTCTGCTGAACGTAGATCGTGCATCGTAAGCTGCGGCGGTGGCACCGTAGGTATGCGGATACGGTCCGACATAACGTTCCGCTTGGTAATGGGGTCGCCAAAGCGGACGATGAGGATGCACAACCTGTTGGGTGTGAACTCGAAAAACGCTTGCGCCGGCTCGCGACAGCTGTTCGGTCAGCGCCTCGCTGCTGGTCAGAACAATGACCTGCCGCCCGCTGTGGGCATAGTCGTGAAGCGCTGCCGCGACGGGATGGTTGCGGCGGCCGTCGGTGCTGCCGTGATAGAAAGCGTATGCCGGCGTTTCCTCCACAGTCGGCTCGCCGAATGCTTCACGAATCAATTCCCGATGCGTCTCGAACAACAGCGGTACCTGGCGGCCGGTTGCGGCCAACAGTTCTCCCGCCGCCATGCGGACCGCCATCACGGCCAGAGCGCGATCGGCAGCCACACGTTCGGTTTCGCGACGTCCGTCGATACGGGCACCAGCCGGCCGATCCACTTTTGAGCCATCACCCTCAAAACCATCCCGCGGCCAATCGACTCGTCGCAGTCGCCCAGCGGAAAGCCGCACCAACCATCGGCTGGCAGCATCGCTGAGCGGTGATCGCGATCGGATCGGGTGTCCGCCGCAGCCAAGTTCACCAAGCAGTCGGCGGCGGCGAACCTGAAGCCACTGCAAACGCGAAAGGGAAGCGAGCTGGTCGTCGATGCGACGCAATTCGGCAACCACCGCCTCGCGGTCCGTCCAATTTGGCAGCGGTCGATCACGGCGATATCGATCATCGATGGCTCGTAGCGACCGACGAATTTCAGCCGCCTCGGCAAGGCAGGCGTCCAGATCGGCCGTCACACGTTGCAACTCGTGATCCCGATCGGTCCGCCGCGCGTCGACAGCGGTTTGCAGCGACAGGTGGTCGATCGACGGGTGGCGATGCAGCAACGTTTCGCGATGTCGCGTCAGGTGGTCGATCGCCGTCAGCAACCAGTGCTCGCAGTGGCGCAGGTCATCCAGGCGAACTGCGACCGAAGAAGCTCCGACGTCGCTGGCCGAAACGACCGTGTACTGTTGCACGTGACTCAGGTCATCACGGATTGCGCGAAGCGTGTCGCCCAGCGTGGTGGTGGCTCGATAGCTTGCCGAGGCAGGCAGCGTGTCGTACCAGTGACGGGCAACGTTATCTCCACTGGCGTATCGCTGCAGCAGCCAATCGATTTGACGGGTTGCCGAATCGACCCGCTGGCGAATGTCGTCGGTCCGGTAATGCGGCGCGCCGACAAAAGGTCTCGTGTCCAGGTTCGGGTGATAGGGGTAGGAATGAACCGGCTGGTGCCGGCCAAGGCTGTCGCGATCGTAACGATCGGTCCAATGAAGCAGGCTGTCCAATCGCCGTCGACGCAGAATCGCGTCATCGTAAAGCGAATGATGCCAGCTTGTCGGTCCACCTCCGCCAACAAGCGCTTCGCGCAGTCCGCGAATCTCCAGCAGCGTTCGTCGCCAACCGATCATCTGTGCGTCAAGATCGTCCAATTGCCGGCGTAAATGACCGTCGATCGGCAAAGGAGAATCGCGATGCGTGACGGTGTCGTGACGACGAAGTTCGCTTTGACGAGCGCGCAGTTGTCGGGCCACTTCACACAGGTGGGAAAGACGCTGCCGGGCGGTGTCGTCGTCCAGTTGGCGATAGGTATCGCCAACGTCGGACTGTGACAGCCTTGATGTTAACTCGCTTCGCCGATCGACCAAGGATTGATAATCGTAAGAGGCCGAACCGATGCGAGCAATTTCGGCTTCGACTTCCGCCAACTGGTCTCGAAGAGATCGGTGGGAGGAATGTGCCGGTGCGGAGCGAACCTCCAGCGGCTGGGAGTAGTCGTCGTGACGATCGACCATCGGCAAAGCGCGGTAGGTGTCGAGTGAGTCCAGCCCGCCGCGGATACATGCCGCGACCACTCGACTGACGTTGGTCACCGCGGTATCGGTGATCACGCTGTCGACAATCGGTTCGGGCACTTGAAGTGAACCGGTCGCCCGGCCAAAGTCCGACGTGTCGCACACACCGGCGATCCAGGAGTGTTTCAGACGGCTGAACGAGAGGACATCGTCGCCTCGCGGTTCAAACTCGATCGTGGCGCGGCCGTGCGGCGTGCCATCTTTCTCGCGGCGACAGTGCACCATCCCGTTGGGATCGGACCAGACCACGCGGCCGGTCGATGAGCTCATCATGCCTAGCGGATACTGCCGATCGACCAGCGAATCACGAACGAAGCGGGCGATTGCCGTTTTTCCCGACCCATCCGGCCCACACACCACATTGAGGTGTTCAGAAAACGGTCCCAGTTCCACCCGATGCAGTGGTCCGTGTACGTCGATGTCAATGCGATCCAACAACATGCTCTGGCTCCTCCTTGGCCATTCGGGCAAATGCCCGATGAGTCCTTGTCAGCGATCGGTCCCATGTTCGCTGACCTGTTTCACGGGATAGGATCGAAACTTTAGTCGAAGTTGTGGTTTTGGCAAAAGAGAGAAAACGAACGGGGCAATTCGCTATCAAAACCCTGCGGATCGAACCGTCGGTGATTTCTCCGAAATCGCTTCGCGTAGCCGGTTCGGAGAACCGGCCGACTGTCGGCGATTTCTCCGAAATCGCACGCGTTGCCAGGAGCGGAGAACTGGCCGACTGTGGCGATCTCTTGACGTGCGACCTATCGAGTGCGTAGCGTCGGGCTGCAAAAGGAAGGAGCCGGGCTATTGCGCCGCGTGAAGTTTCGGGCCATTGTTGTCTTCGCTGCCATCGTGATGCTCACGATCGCCACTGGCGGCTGCGCCAGCTGGAAGGACAGTCCCGATCTATCGGGCACCGGCCTTCCCACTATCCGCGACAACGCCCAGTCGGTGATTTTGGAGGTCGAATTCGTTCCGATCGTCATCGAGTCGGATGAATTGGAGATCGACGCGTCGCTGTGGCAATGGGTCGATGAGACCGCGATCGATGCCGACGCCCGCCGCAAGCTGATCGCCAACGGTTTGAAGGTCGGCAAAGTCGTCAGCTTGGAGCGTCTTCGCGCGCGGCTGGAAACGTTGTCGACCAAGCAGGATGTCGTCGATGATTTCCTGAAAGAAGCCTCGATCGCCAGCAACGTGTCGCATACCGACAAACGAATCCCGATGAGAATGGGTCGGCGGCACGAATTGCCGCTCAAAGATCCAATCGAAGGGCAGCACGTCACGCTGCTTCGCGTGGACGGACAGACGATCGGTCGCACGCTGCCCGATCCACAGTACCTGTTCGCCGTCACCGCTTCGCCCGGAAACGTTTCGGGGCAAGCTCTTGTGAAGCTACGCCCTGAAATTCAACATGGCGAGATGCGGCAACGCTGGGTCAGCAGTGATTCGGCACTGCGGATCGACACGCGGAGAGAAACGTGGTCGATCGAATCGCTGGATATCGAACTGAAAGGGAACGAAGGGGACACCTTTGTCATCGCGGGCGTCCAGCCGCTTGGCGGCTTGGCTCGGCAAATGCTGTCGGGCCACAGCGCCGACGCGTCGCAGCAACAAGTCGTCGTGCTGATCACCTTCGATCAAATCCCCGACGCGATCGACCAGCTGTAATAGCGGCGGCTATTCCTTTTCGTCCCAAGACACCAGCGGCGTGGTCTTGGTGGACGTCGTCCCATCCTGATCCCGCCGGTTGCAACCGTCACAGCCACCGGCCGCACCGCCCCCATTGAACAACCGCAGCGTCCTGCGAACCAGCCAAAGTGCGGCCAGGGCAACGATGATCCAGGCAATGACGGCTTGTAGGTTCATGGGCGGTTTCAAAGTAAATGGATGCCGACCTGGTAGGTCACCAGCGCACCAACATACGCCAAAATCGTCATGTACGAAAAACTCAGCACGGGCCAGAACCACGAATTCGTTTCGCGACGAATCACCAACAACGTGCTGACACACTGAGCACACAAAGCAAAAAAGACCATGATCGAAAGGGCGACAGGGATCGTATAGACCGGCGATCCGTCGGGCCAGGTCGACTGGCGAATCGCTCCGATGATACCGTCCTCTTCCGCATCCCCGCCCAGGCTGTAGATCGTGCCCAGTGTGGCAATGATGACCTCGCGGGCCGGAAAGCTGGCAATCGCGCCGACGCCGATTCGCCAATCCCAACCCAACGGTTTGACGACCGGTTCGATCGCGTGCCCGATCCGTCCCAGGGCGCTGCTTTCCAGCAACATCGCACTCTCCTGGCGAAGTTCCGACTGCACCGAGGCGAGATCGATGTCGGATTCTTCGGCCGATTCGATTTGGCGTTCCAGTTCAAATTGCCGCGAATGGTCACCGGGCCAAAATCCGGCAAACCAAATCAGAATCGACGCGGCAAAGATCAACGTTCCCGCCCGCACCACGAACGCCTTGCTCGCTTCCCAGACACGGGAGACGACCACCGAGAACGACGGCACTTTGTATTCGGGCAACTCCAAAACAAACGGCGCGCCCTCGCCGCGCAAGATCGTCTTTTTCAAAATCCAGGCCACCGGAATCGCGACCACCACTCCGACGGCGTACATCGACATCAATACCACGGCTGGCAACGATACCCAGCCGCCCAAGTAAGTCGTTGCCGGAATGAACGCACCGATCAACAACAGGTAAACCGGCAACCGCGCACTGCAGCTCATCAAGGGTGCAACCATGATGGTCGCCAGCCGATCGCGACGATTTTCGATCACCCGCGTTGCCATCACTCCCGGTACCGCGCAAGCAAACGAGCTCATCAAAGGCAGAAACGATTTGCCGCTCAACCCGAACGCCGTCATCACACGGTCGACCATGAAGGCGGCTCGCGCCATGTATCCACAGTCCTCCAGCAACGCCAGAAACAGAAAAAGCAACACGATCTGGGGCAAAAAAATCAACACGCCGCCAACGCCCGCGATCACGCCGTCGACGATCAAGCTGCGCAGCATCCCGGGCGCCATCCAAGCGGTCACGATATCACCGGCCCAGGTGGTGGAAGCATCGATCCAATCCATCGGGTACCCAGCCAACGAATAGATCGATTGGAAGATCAGGAACATCACGATGACAAAGCAGCACAGGCCACCGACGCGATGCGTAAGCACCGCGTCCAACCTGTCGGTCAGGCTGCGGCGCTGCACGGACTGCGAAACGACTCCGTCGATGCAGTTCTTTGCCCACTGGTATCGGGCGTTGCATTCCATGTCGATCGGATCGCCACACGACTCGGTCAATCGGCGGCGAGCCGCTTCCAAAATCGGCATGCAGTCGCGACCAAGCAGGCCGATCAATTCCTGTTCGGCTTGTCCGCCCCGATCGAGCATCATCCGCTGGATCAGGTACTCATCGGGCAGCGGCAGTTGATGATCCGCCGACGTGCTGGCAAACTTCGCCTTCAGCTCCTCACGCAGTTGGCTACAAGCGGAGTAGAAGGATTCGGGGAGGGCATGTCGGCGGTTGTGTGTCGAACCATCGGCCAGTGCCGCCGCCATCGCTTCCTTCAGCTCTTCGATCCCTGCTCTTTTGGACGCTGACGTCGCCACGACTGTCGCACCCAAATTATGAGACAGACGATCAACATCAATCTCAATTCCTTTTGCCTCCGCCGTGTCGCTCATGTTCAACGCGATCACCACTGGCTTGCCAAGCTCCAGCAGCTGGCTGACCAAAAACAGGTTGCGCTGCAGAAGCGTCGCATTGACCACGCAAACGATTGCATCGATGGGCCGCTCGGTTTTGACATCCCCGGTCAGGACTTCCACCGCCACCAATTCATCGGGCGACCGAGGTGCCAGGCTGTAGGTTCCCGGCAGGTCCACCAGGTCGACCACCTGGCCCGGCAAACGACACTGTCCCAATTTTTTTTCGATCGTCACACCGGGATAGTTGCCCGTGCGAACGGCCATCCCCGCCAACGCGTTGAACAGCGTGCTCTTGCCGGTGTTCGGATTCCCCACCAAAGCGACTCGCGGTGTCGGACCTGCGTGAGGTGGGGAATCGGGAAGATCAGCCGTTGCCATGGATACGCGGCAACCGTGTGCCGATTTGCATTTGCTTGAAGAATTCCATGTAGGCCGACCCCCCAAGTCGGCCAGCTCGATGCCTCAGGCGCTGCTGGGCTGGATGTAGACCCGGCGAGCCTCACCGCTACGCAAGGCGATTCGCGACCCTTGAATGGAACACTTCAGTGGGTCCCCCAGCGGGGCACAGCGCAGAAATTCGACCGATTGTCCCGGCACAAAACCCATTTCACGAAGTCGTGCCGCGATCCCATCCACGCCATCAATACGAACGATTTGCCCGCTCTGGCCCGGCTTCAATTGATCAAGAGTCGTCACACAAAGCTCCTTGTTGAGAATCACTCTCAGCAAGCAGTTTCGGTCCAACGGGCGGAGATGTCAAGGGACCGACGCCTTCCAACGCCCCGAATTGGTGATCTTTCGAGACTACTCTTCGATCATTTCGTCGGTGATGTTCAGGTTGGTGCTGACGTTTTGGATGTCGTCGTGATCGTCGAGATTCTGAAGCAGCTTGACCACTTTTTTGGCAGTGTCTTGTTCGAGGTCGACGGTGGTTTGAGCGATTTGGGTCACCTCGCTGACCTCTGGCTGCAGCTGGGCCGCCTGAAACGCTTCCGAAACGACATGAAACGCGTCGGGCGCGCAGGTCACTTGCAGTTTGCCGTCATCGGTCGATTCGACATCCTCAGCGCCTCCCTCCAGCGCCACCTCGGTCACTTTTTCCTCGTCGCAATCACCATCGAAAAGGAAGATGCCTTTACGATCGAACAGGTAGGAGACACACCCGGTCTTGCCGATTTCGCCGCCGAGCTTGGAAAAGATCGCCCGCAATTCAGGACCGGTGCGATTGCGGTTGTCGGTCAGCGCCTCGCACATCACGGCGACGCCGCCGGGACCGTAGCCTTCGTAAACGACTTCTTCGACATCGCCCCCGTCCAGCTCTCCGGTTCCTCGCTTGATCGCCCGGGCGATGTTGTCCTTGGGCATGCTGACCGCTTTGGCATCATCAATCGCCTTACGAAGGCGAATGTTGGCATCGGGGTCACCGCCGCCCGTTTTCGCGGCGACAATGATTGCCTTGCTCAACTTGCTCCAGAGTTTTCCGCGCTGCGCATCCACTCGTCCTTTGCGATGTTGGATGTTCGCCCATTTTGAATGTCCAGCCATGATCGATCAGCTAAAGCGATGAAAGTGAAAGGTTGTTTGGTTGTAGGAGTGACAAATGGATCAAACAGGTTCTCTGACGCGGTCTGCCAACCTGAGCACAAGTCGGCTTACCGAGCCAACGTTACCTCGGTTTGCGTTTGGTCAGTTTTCGGTTGGCCGACTTTTTCGACTGTGCCGACTTTTTGACCGCTTTCGACTTGGCAGTGCTCTTTTTGGAGGTTTTTTTCGTTCGCGCAGCGACCGCTGTTTTCTTCTTGGCCGTTTTTTTCTTGACCGGTTTTTTCTTGACCGGTTTCTTCACAGCTTTCTTGGCCGCCTTCTTCTTCACGACTGTCTTCTTTTTCGCCGGCGTTTTGGGCTTGGCCGCTTTGGTGACCGTCTTTTTCTTAGCGGCTGCTTTTTTGGCTACCGGTGACTTCTTTGCCGAAGACTTCGCTGCCGAGGCCTTTGTGGCCGGCGACTTTTTGTCAACACCCGCCTTTGCACTGGCCTTGCTTGCACTCGGTTTCGACGCAGGGGGCTTGGCTGGCGCGGGTGCTTTTTCGACTGGTTTCTTCACCTTCTTTTTCTTGGCCGGCGCGGCTTTGGCTGCTTCGGCGGCCTCCTTGGCGGCTGCTTCGGCAGCAGCCCTTTCCCGCGCCTTACGTTTCACGGCACGTTTTTTGGCGGCCTTCTTGCTCACCAGCCAATCATCCAATTGTTTGCTGGCACCTTTGACGACGGCATCCAAAACGGCTCGCCCCTTCTTGTCTTTGGGGCTTTTGTTCAAGGCGATTCCGCACTGGTGCAGCAACCCGGCGAACTCGATTCCTTTGCTCTTGGGAATGGCTCGTTCCAGGCCGGGAACCTTGCCAGCCATCGCTTCGGTTTGCGAGGCGATACCGGTGGAGAGCATCACCACCATGGCCGAGTAATCGACGGGAATCGAGTGCCCGCCGAGTCCGTGTTGCACGGTGTAGCTGAGCACAAAGGGCGTCATGCCAGGCATCTTCTCGAACTTCGAGATCGCCTTGCCGAGGTTTTCTTTCTTCAGGTGATCGAGGTCGAACGTGTAGAACTCCTCAAAGATCGCCTGCAGGTTTCCTTTCAGACGCTGCGCCGCCTTCATTGGTTCGGGCAGTCGCGACAGCACTTGCGAGAGTTCGGTCACCGTGGTGACCCGCACTTCGTTCCAATCAAAGAAGTCCTGTTCGCACTTTGCCATCCCCTCATCGGCCAGTTCGGCGGGAGCATCCTGAAGCAAAGAGGCGTAGAGGACATGTTCCAGGAGCGGCCGAGTCGGCTGGGCGGGAGCGACTTTGTAGTGTTTTTTTAGGGCGGTGTGCAGCTTGCCAATCAAAGTAGCACGGTTCGATGCAGACATCTTGTTGCAGAAGTGATGAGGGGATGGTTGTGTGGACGGTCGGGTGAGCGGCGCGCGGGCTAGGGAACGGCGTCGGGCGAGTCGGTGGAATCGACACCGGATGAATCGTCGGCCGGCTCCTTTTCACGCTTGATCTTTTCGAGAATCTCACCCACCAGCAGTGAATTCTGTACACCTTTGTCGATCACGAACTGCAATCGGGGTGTGTAGCGGCAGTCGATTCGGTTGGCAATTTTGCTCTGCAAAAAGCCGGCCGCGTTCTGCAAGCCGCGAAGCGAAAGTTGTTGCTGTTTTTCGTCACCCATCACGCTGACCGAGACTTTTGCTTCGCGCATGTCGGGACTGACCTTCACGCCGACGACGGTCACATCGCGGACGCGGGGGTCACGGAGCTCGGTAAGGATGGAAGCTGCGACGACTTCACGAATCGCTTCGGCAGCCTTCAACAGTCGGCGACTAGACACGGGTGGCGGTGGGGATGTTGTTGGGGGATGGAACCAGAAAACGACCTCGGCGCGAGACCTTGGCATCGAAATGCGAAACCGAGGCTGGCCGCTGCCTCAGTCCAACGTCCGGGCAACCTCTTCAATGCGGTAGGCTTCGAGCACATCGTCCTGTTTGATGTCGTTGAATCCTTGCAGTCGGATACCACATTCCATCCCACGGGGGACTTCCTTGACGTCTTCTTTGATCCGTTTGAGCGAATCGAGCGCGTAGTCGCCGATGGTGCGACCGTCACGATTGACGCGAATTCGGCATCCGCGTTGCACCGACCCCTGAGCGACATAGCAACCGGCGATCGTGCCGACGCGGCTGATGGAGAAGACCTGTTTGACCAACGCCCGGCCGAGTTCGATGATCCGCTCTTCCGGTTTCAGCCGGCCTTCGATCATCGCTTTGATGTCGTCGGTCAGTTTATAAATCACTTCGTACCGCCGAATTTCGATGTTGCGTTCGTCGGCAAGCGAGCGGGCCTGTTCATCGGGAATGACGTTGAACGCGATCACCACAGCGTCGGAAGCGGAAGCGAGCGTCACGTCGGCAAGGGTCACACCGCCGACACTTCGCTGCAGCACACGAAGTTCGACTTCGGGATGGTCAAACTTGCCGAGTTCCTTGTCGATGGCTTCCAGCGAACCTTTGACGTCGGCGCGAACGATCAAGTTCAGCTTGACCTTTTCTTCTTGTTGTCCAAGCCGTCCCTCCTGCAACATTTCCTGGAAGTTCTCGAAGGAGACCTTGGTGGTGGTGCCTGACAGGTTTTCCTGGCTGGACGCATGGGCGCGGTTTTCGGCGATCTCGCGGGCCTGGCCGATGTCACTGAGCACATGGAACCGCTCGCCCGCGCCGGGCGGCTTGTCAAAGCCCATCAAGTTGACCGGCGTGCTGGGGCCTGCGGTGCGGATCGGTTTGCCGGTCAGCGTGTTGGTCATCGCCCGAACGCGTCCGTGCGCGGCGCCGCAGACCAGAATGTCACCGACGTTGAGCGTTCCGTTTTGGACGATCAACTTGGCGACCACTCCACGGTCACCTTGCTGTTCGGCCTCCAAGCAGACTCCCAACGCATCGCGATCGGGATTGGCTGTGTATTCATGCAGTTCGGCGACGGTCAACAAGGTCTCCAGCAATTCGTCCATGCCGGTGCCTTTGATCGCACTGGTGCCGACCACTTCGACATCCCCGCCCCATTCGCTGGGCGTCAATTGATGCTCGGTCAACTGGGTCATCACGCGATTGGTATCGACCCCTTCCAGGTCGATCTTGTTCATCGCGACAACGATGGGAACCTCGGCCGCCTTGGCGTGGCTGATCGCCTCTTCGGTTTGCGGCATGATGCCGTCGTCGGCCGCGACCACCAAAACGGCGATGTCGGTGACATTCGCACCGCGGGCTCGCATTTCGGTAAACGCTTCGTGGCCGGGCGTGTCGACAAAGGTGATGCTGCGACCGTCTTTTTCGACCTCGTAAGCGCGGATGTGTTGCGTGATCCCGCCCGCTTCGCCGCTGACCACGTCGATACCGATCAAGTAATCCAGCAAGCTGGTTTTGCCGTGATCGACATGACCCAGGAAAGTGACAATCGGAGCGCGATGTTTCAACAAACCAGGATCATCCTGTTGTTCTTCCAGACCGGCGATCACCGCGTCTTCCAAGGTTTCGGCCGCTTTCAGTTCGATCGTCAAATCCAACTCGGCGGCAACCATTTCGGCCGTTTCCAGATCCAGCTGCGAGTTGATGTTGACCATCATCTGCATCCCCAACAACACTCGCAGGACCTGCGCTGCGGGAACTCCCGCGGCTTCCGAGAAACTGCGGATCGTACAGGGCAATTCCAAAACGATGGTGTCTTTGCGGGGGGCGGCGGTGTTGACTCCTTTTCTGCGCTGACCACCTCGCTGTCGCGGCCCGGAGGTACCACGGCTCCCGTAGCCTGACTGTTGATCAAGGCTGATGCTGCGCCGTTTTCCTCGCGTCCGTTCGGCGCGGGCGCTGGCCATCGCGGCGATGCCCTTCTTGCGCGGCTTCTCCTCTTCGTCCATCGGCATGGGCGACTTGCCACGCTTGGTCTTGTCACCGGTGAACCCGCTCAGTCCACCCGCGGAACGTTTGCCGCCACGTTTCTTTTCGGTCTCCTCCTTGGCCAACTGTTCCAGTGGCGCCTTCATGCCCTGCTTGTGTCCGGCGATGACATCCTTGCTGAGTTTGATGTCGGGCTTTTGCGCTTTCGGTTCGCCGGTGGTCGGCTTGGCGGGCGCCGGCTGCGCGGTTTCGGGCAGCGAAGCCATCTTGACCTTGATTCGCGGTTCGCGACGTTTGCTTTTGGTCTCGGCAGACTTCGTCTTCTCTCCGCCACCGGCGGCCGGCCGATCGAGCGACCTGACTTTACCGCCCGACCCGACCAGGTTATCGGCGCGAATCGGCGCGGTCGTATCGGAGCTCTTGCTGCTGCGACTGCCCATTCGGGAAGCAATCCGTCCGCCCAGTCCGGTGCCTTTGCTGGCGACCGGCGCTGCGGGTGTTGTTGTCTCTTCGGTCGGTTTGGGTTCGACCGGCACCGCTTCGGCGACCGCCGGCTTTTCGACAGTTTCGGGTGCAGCCGTTCTCTTGGGCCGGCTTGAACTGCGACCCACTTGAATCGACACCTGTTTTCGTTCTCGAGGAACGGCGTCTCGCACCGCTGAGGGTGCAACGGTAGCAGTCGGCTTGGCTGGTTCAGCCGCGCCACCCAGGTGATCCCGAACGCGCTGAGCTTCCTCGTCGGTAAGACTTGCTAGCGCTGAGCCTTTGCCGGTGATTCCGACTTTTTTGACGAGATCAACGAGTTCTTTGCTGTCGACGTTGAGTTCTTTTGCGAGCGCGTAAATGCGTGCGGGCACGGGGTGATGGTCCTGTCAATCTTGTTTGGAATCGGTCGAGCAACTGTCCGTCTGCCGTGATCTTGGCAGCAGGATCGCCGCTGACTTGGTGAATTGGTTAGGGCGTTGCTTCGCGATTCCCATCGTTTGGTTTCAAATCACATACAATATTCCTCCATCGCCGTGGACGGTCGAAATGACCGACCACGTCGGGGATGATATATCAACGGTTGTCCTTGTTGAAATCGGAACTGCAGTGCAGCTAAGTTCGGCCAATCCAAGCAAGGTCTTCACGGAAGTTCGACGCCTTGAACGAATGTTCGACTCGTTCTTTCCGAAGTCGTACCCATTCATCCGACCGGCCCATTGCAGTGGCCGGGTGACCCGTAACTTTCCACTACGATAACGAAAATCCTCGTGGAGTCAGAGGGTCCCTGTTGAAACTTTCGCCAGTTCCCTGGCAGAGCCACGCTTGACGACCAGCCGCCTGTGGTCACCTTGCTGGCGGGCTTCGGCAGAGACAAGAGAGCTGAAATTCCCTCGAATTCACTTCGCCCGATTTGCTGACGTCGCAACCAGGCCCCTTCGGAGCCGGTGGAGTGGAAAATCGGCCCCCTCCTTATCGGCTCGCCGAGACTCAGGCGAGATTCAACTCTTCTCGGAAGCGGTCGATTCCGCCTCCGAAGGCGGCGTTTCGCCTGCCTCCGATGTCGGCGTCTCCACCTCAACCTCCTCGACGGCCGTTTCTTCTCCACTGGAAGATTCGGCCGCCGCCTCCGGCAGGTCACCGTCTGCCTGCGGCGTTTCGGCTGTTTCTTCGGTCGCCGAATCGGTATCCGACGGCGGCTGTTCGCCAGCAGCGTCGGGCGAAGTCGATTCGGCTTGGCTTGCCTCTTCGGCAGCCCCCTGCGCTGTCTGACCACCTTCGGAGGCATTAGGTTCGGCGATTCCTGCTTCCTCGGCCTCGCGCTGCAGCCTCTCTCGTTCGCGGCGAACCCGTCTTTCCTCAGCAGCGGCCTCTTCGGCCTCCTCCGCTTTCGCCTCGGCGACCTCGACAATCGTATCGACCGCCTCGGCCGACAAACCGCTCAGTTCGATGAACGCGTCGGGTTCGATCACCGACAGGTCGTCGTAGGAGAGGTACCCCTGTTCGACCAAGGCTTGGGCGATTTCCTCGGTCACACCTTCGATCTGGCTAAACCCAGTCACCGCTCGCTCAATCTGCTCTTCCAGCTCCGAGCCGGTCATGATTTCGATATCCCATCCACAAAGCTTGCTGGCCAGCCGGACGTTTTGACCTCTTCTTCCGATCGCCAATGACAGCTGATCTTCCTGGACCAGCACGATCGCCCGACCGATCATGTCGCACAGCAACACCTGCTCGACCTCGGCAGGTTGCAGGGCATTGGGAATCAACACTTCCGGATCGTCGCTGAAGCGGACCACGTCGATGTGTTCTCCCGCCAGTTCCTCTCGCACCGCCTTGATGCGACTTCCACGGTAGCCGACACAAACGGCAATCGGATCGACCTGGCTATCGACACTGCTGACGGCAACCTTGCTGCGGTAACCCGGTTCGCGGCTGATCGAATTGATCGAAATGATTTCTTCGCTGAGTTCCGGTATCTCTTGTTCGAACAACCGTTGCACCAGCTGCGGGCGGGTCCGGCTCAGCACCACTCGAACCCGGTTACCGGTAGCACGCACTTCGAAGACGACCGCCCGAACCCGTTCGCTAGCGTGAAGTGTTTCGCCGGGAATCTGTTCACTGCGGGGCAAAATGGCTTCCACGTTGCCCAAGTTGACGGTTGCCACACCACCATCGGCCCGTCCGATGATCCCGCTGACGATTTGTCCGATCTGGTCACGGTATTCCAGCATCAACGAATCGCGTTCGGCCTCTTTGACCTTCTGGATGATCACCTGCTTGGCGGTCTGAGCGCCGATTCGGCCGATCTGGTCCTCCCCCAGCGGCTTTCCCTCCAACACCGCGTGAATTCGACCATTCTCCCGATCCAGCTGGACCGTGATGTCGGCCTCCTCCCCGTACTGGCGTTTTGCCGCGGTCTGCAACGCCGACTCGATCGCAATGAATACCAACTCTTTGTCAATATTCTTCTCGCGATGAAGCGAATCTACGTATCGCAGGATGTCTTGGGGATTCATTTCGACTGCCGCAGTGGGGTGATTGGGCCGAACAAACAAAAAAACTGCCCGAACCTTGCGGGCCCGGGCAAAAGAATGCTCGTTAGATTGGCAACCTTATCGATAAGGCCACTGGGTGTCAACCAAGACTGATGGCCGTATCTGAACCGGCACCACCGAATCAAACACACCTTGGGTCGGCACCGACACCCGAACGCTCAGCTGACCGACGCTGGGTGTGCCGACGGTTCGCAAGTCGGTGGTGACAAACGACCGAGTGCGGCGGTTGCGGTAGAGCTGGCTGCGATCGAGCCCGGCATTGTGGCTGCGCAATCCCGATTGCGGGTAAACCGCGTCGGGCCAACCCAACATCGGCCGCAACGATTGGCGTAGCGGCAACTTGACCTGTGCCACGCCGTCTTGATCGAAGTGCAGCGGCATCGACCAACGAATCGGTCGCTGCAGCGCGTCGAGGTATCGGTCGGCGGCAATGGTCGAAACGCGAGGCATCAACCGGAAGGTTGCCTGAGACCGCATGACGGTCGGCTGATCGTTTCGGTCTCGAAGGACGATTCGTGCCCGCCAGCCGTCCGGATCGGCATCGGCATCAAAGTTGGCCAGGAAAGCAGACAACTCGACATACACCGGACGGGTTCTGCGGAGGTCTTGCAGGTTCGTTCGACCGGTCTGCCCAGCGCAGGGAACCGGGACGGCGCCACCGCTGCGGACATGCGGATCGATCGCCGTGGAACCGTCGTACTGAAGTCCGGCGACCGGCTGCTGGGCGGGAGACTTGGTTGCCAGGCAAGCCAACACCACCGCAAACAGAAGGATCATGATCCGGCGCCGGCGGCCTGCCCGATGGCAGTCGGAGTCTTGGTGGGGATGCGGTGGTGGGGATGGCGAAAAACGAAAAGGTGACAAATACAACGCGTGGCCCTGGGGATGGCGGCTTGGCACGCAGTAAACCGGCGTGCCACTGGATCGGTCAATCGAGGTGTGCCTGGGAACTTGAAGCAACCGCCACGCCAACGGGGGCGGACCATTCGATGAAAAAAATCGTGGCCGCCCATTTCGGGCCGTTCTTTGTCGTAGATTTCGCTTGTCCTCCGTTCTCTTTCGTTCGTTGGATCCTTCGGAGAAGCGATGGAAGATCGGCGCGACCGAATCGGTTGTTGAACGAAATCCACCCCATCGTGTTGCAATGCCGCGACGCCTGTTGCCCCCACACCACGATTCGCCCCACCTGCCAAATCAGAACGGCTGTGTCAGTTATGCCGGCTGCGCCAATGCTCGACCCCCAACAGCGTGGCGAAAAGTTATTTGAAAAGATGGTTGACAGCCAGATTCGCGTTAGCGACGTCCTAGTGTTGAATGCGAATCCACTGGGGAATCATCCACGAGCCCGCCGGTTCCACGAAGCCATCGCTTCTTGAAAAACCGGCGAAAGTAGCAGCGGATTCCAGAAAATCCGTTCGTCGCGTCTCCGATGATCTGTCCATGCCGGCAGCCGGGGGTTGTGAATCCATCGCCAAAGCCTTTCCCAGGCATGCCGATGGCTCCGCCACAACCGAAAAAGGGCACTGACAAGGAATCGCTCGCGCGTCGCGAAACAAACAGTATCGATAAACAAGGGCTTCAACAGATGTATCGCCAACTCCGAAAAGGCTTCTCGCTGATCGAGATGGTAATCGTGATCCTGATCCTCGGCATCATCGCGGCTGTTGCCGCGCCGCGGATGTTCGACACGGCGACCACGGCCGAAGAAAACACCACTCGCCAACAATTGGCGGTCTTGCGCAACGCAATCGAAATGTACCGTGCTCGCGAAGGGGCTTATCCGGCTTCGGGAGAGTTGCCCAATGCGATGGCGACGATGCTGAACGGTCCTTTTCCGGCGCCTTCGATTGGATCGGTACGTAACGAATCGGGTGTTTACTACGACCCTGATGCGGATACGGCAATCGCGGTCGCCCCCGACTCGGCTCAACCAGGCGGCTGGGCTTACAAACCGGCCAACGGCAGCCTGAAGCTGAACGTTGACGGGGCCGAGGTTGGAGCGGACTGGTAGTCCCAACCCTCAACCAGGGCAATCGGCTGAACAAAGGCGCGGCGCCGGCCCAACGCCAAACCTTTGTTGCCGACCGTCACCCCACATTGATTCTCGCCCGGGCGGATTTCATGTCAAAACAACCCACCGTACTGATCGTCGAAGACGATCCCGTGTTCCGGCGCGTGATGAATTTCACCATTGCGCGCAGCGGCTTCGCGGTGGAATCGGCAAGTGATGGTTTGACGGCATACCATCGAATCTGCCAAGGAGGAATCGATTTTCTGGTCACCGACCACCAAATGCCGATCTGCACCGGCCTGGAATTGCTGGAAAGACTCGACAGCAATCCCGAAATCGATTCACCGCCGACGATTCTTTGCACTGCCAAAGGCCTGGAACTCGATAGCCAAGGCCTGCAGAGTCGTTTCGGTCTGGCGGCCATCATGCACAAACCTTTCAGTCCTCGCCGGCTGAGCGAGCTGATCCTTCAGCACATCGCGTCGGAATCCTCGACAACCGTGCTCAGCAGCAGTGTGGACCAACCAGTGATCGCACCCGATTCGCCAGGGGGCGTCCATGGATGAGCATCCCATCACGCCATCCAACGTCGATGACCGGCCGGACGAAGGTTCAAGACCTTTGACGGAGCCTTCGCCCGTTGGGCAGCCAAACCTTGCCGCGACTTGGCTGGAAAATCGTCGCCGTCCGCTTGTCACCACGCGGGTAGGGATCATTTTTTTCGCGGTCGGCACTTGCGCCGCGGTTTGCGCCATGCTTGCCGATGCCTCGCCGGCCAACCCCCATTTCCACTCGCTGATGTGGATCACTGCCATCGCCGTCTGCTCTTTGGGCGGGCTGGTTTCGATGCGCAGCGTACGAACGCTGCGAACGATCGAGGCAGAACTGCGCCGCAGCCGCGCCGGTCAGCGGCGTTGGCAAACGACCAGGCCGATCATCGGCAGCGACCCGATCACCGTCGGTTGGAACGAATTGATCGAAGACGTCACTTACACGCAACAATCCGAAAGCGACAATCTTCGCGCCCCTGCGGCACTCGACCAAGAAGTCATCACGCTGGCTCGTGCGATGCGAGGCCTGCCGATTGCTTGGATCATCACCGACACCGAAGGAAAAATCCGCTTCATGGGCCCGGCGGCGTGCGGACTGTTGGGACTGGACGAACAGCAGTCTCACATCGGTCGTGATTTGCCGGACCTGCTGGGACTCCGTGACCAGCAGGATGAATCGGCCATCAAAATCCTTTCCCGGATGTTGGGCAGCATCCGCATGATCACCGAACGACTCACCATCGGCATCGGGCAGCGCCAACTTCACCTCCGCATCAAACGATCTCGGCTGTCGGGCCGTAGCGGCGACGGCGAAGGCATGGCATGGGTGCTGACCGACGAAACTCAACAACGCCTGGCCACCGAGGCCCGTGACCAGTTTGTGATGACGGCGACGCACGAGTTGCGGACGCCGCTGACGAACCTGCAAGCCTATGCCGAGGCGCTTCAGGAACAGGACGGTTTGGATTTTGAACAGCAGAAAGAATTCTGCAACATCATCACCGCCGAAGCGAACCGGCTGGGACGGTTGGTCGACCAACTGCTGACCGTCAGCCAAATGGAAGCAGGATCGATGACGATCAATCGCCACGAACTGGAATTGTTGCCGATGCTGGAATATGCCGCCGATCAAATGCGCGGACAAGCCGAACAGAAACAGATGGAGATGAAAACCAATCTGACCGCAAAGTTGCCGACCGTGCTGGGCGACCGAGACAAGCTGCAAGCGGCGCTGGTGAACCTGGTTGGAAACGCCGTCAAATACACGCCGGTCGGCGGCGAGGTGGTGCTCAGCTGCGCCGCCGAAGACCGTTGGATTCGAATCGACGTGCGGGACAACGGTCCAGGCATTCCCGAAGAGGAACAGGCCAAGGTGTTTGAAAAATTCTACCGCGGCCACGCCACCCGCGATTCAGACCAGCGTGGCAACGGCCTGGGATTGGCGTTCTCTCGCGAAATCGCCCGGCTGCATGGCGGCGACATCGAAGTGCAGAGCACCGTTGGCGAAGGATCGACCTTCACCCTGCGTTTGCCCGCCGAAGGCCAATCACGATCGGGCATCTAACGGCGAAAGGAAGGGAAAGTCACTGCCATGGAAACGATCAATCAACACGGAGCGGTGACGGTGCTGCGCCCCAACGGCCCGCTGCGCGCCGACGTGATCGACTCGATCCGGCAACAGCTGCAGCCGAAGCTCTCCGGCGGCGTTCCCTACGTGGTCATCGACATGTCGGAAACCCCGCTGATCGATGGCGCCGGACTGGAATGGATTCTTGACCTGGACGAAACCTGTTGCCGCCGCGGAGGTTGCCTGCGGCTGTGCAACGTGGGTGAACTTTGCCAAGACATCCTTCGAATCACCGCGGTCGGTGCTTCGATCCAACAATTTGACGAACTGACATTGGCGCTGGGCAGCTTTGCTTGACCCATTTGCCGACCGAGACCCATCCCATGGCCGACTTAGCGAGATTCGATTCCGACGCGCCGCTGGCACCGCGCGTCGTCGTGCCGTCGCGACAGCGCAAAACGTCGGCGCCACAGATTCCCCTCGGCCAAAGATTGATCGATGCCGGGCTGATTCACGAAGACCAGCTCGATTCGGCGCTGTCGCATCAGGCAGCCGAAACGCAACGGGAAGCACTCGCCAGTGGTGACGGTTCGGCGGGTGAAGATAACCGTTCAGTTCCCCGTCGTACCAAGCGGCTGGGGGAAGTCGTTGCCGAACTTGGCCTGGTCGACGAAGGCAACTTGCTGCCGCTGCTGGGTGAACAGTTGGGCGTCGAAGGCGTTCGGCTGCGCGAGGGGCTGATCGATCCACATGCCGTTCGCTTGATTCCACGACAACATGCCGAACGCTTTGGTGCGATCCCGCTGATGCGAGTGCGCGACGAACTGACCGTCGCCATGGCCGACCCGCATGACCTTGCCGCGATCGACGCCCTGTCGCGAGTAAGCGGCTGCCGCATTCGGCCGGTCTTTACGTTGGCCAGCGGCATCGAACGCCTGTTGCCGCGCTGTTACGAAGATGACTTCACCGTCGATTCGGTGACGGCCGACCTGGACGTCGAACAGCTGGAACTGGAGTCCGAGGCAATCGACCTGGATCTTTCTGGCGCCCAACAGTTGGCCGAAGGCAGCCCGGTGATCAACCTGGTCAACTACGCGATCGTTCAAGCGATCCGCCAAGGTGCCAGCGATATTCACATCGAACCGGGCCAAAAAAGTACCTCGGTGCGATTCCGCATCGACGGTTCGCTCCGCGAAGTGATGAAACCGCGTAAGGACCTGCACGCAGCGATCGTTTCTCGGATCAAGGTGATGGCCAAACTGGACATCGCCGAACACCGCCAACCACAAGACGGCCGTTTGCATGTTCGCATCGCCCGCCGCGACGTTGACCTGCGAGTCAGCACGTTGCCGACCGTGCTGGGCGAAAAGGTCGTGCTGCGGGTATTGGACCGGCAAAGCCTGACGTTTGATTTGAACAAGCTGGGGCTGCCCAACGAATCGCTGACGATCGCCCGCCGGATTCTCTCTCGGCCGCACGGGCTGGTGTTGGTGACCGGACCGACCGGAAGCGGAAAAACGACCACGTTGTATTCGGCGATCGAACTGATCAAGGGTGTCGAACGCAACGTCGTGACGGTCGAGGACCCCGTCGAGTACCAGTTGGATTTGATCAACCAGGTGCAGGTCCAAACCGAAAACGGTGTCAGCTTTGCCCAGGCACTGCGAAGTATCCTTCGGCAAGATCCCGACATCATCATGGTGGGCGAAATCCGCGATCGCGAAACAGCAGAAACCGCGATTCAGGCTGCACTAACGGGGCACCTGGTCCTCAGCACTCTGCACACCAACGACAGCCTTTCCGCGATCACGCGTTTGGTCGACATGGGGGTCGAGCGGTTCAAGATTGCCGCGGCGCTGGTCGGCGTGATCGCACAGCGGCTGGTCCGCAACCTTTGCGAGAATTGCCGCGAATCGTACTACCCGTCGACCGCCCTGCTGGAAGAGTTCGAATTTGCCGGCGACATGCGGCATCGGTTTTGGCGCAGCCGCGGTTGTTCGCAATGTTTCGAATCGGGTTATCGAGGCCGCACCGGGATTTACGAATTGGTCGAAAGCGACGCCGGGCTGCGGAACATGATCAATGCCGAAGCGACGCTGGATGATCTGCGCGCCGCCCACCGCGGTCCCACGTTGTTCGCCGAAGGAATGCGATTAGCAGCGGCGGGAGTCACCAGCCTGGAGGAAGCGGGCCGAGTCGCTTCAATCGACTAGCCCGGATGAAATCGCACCCATGATCCCCGCCTACGCACCTTACGATCCGGCGACCCAAAGGGACGAGTCTCGCCAGCCAGCGGTCTCGCAGCCAGATCGGTCTGCACACGGCGCGGCGGCGGCCGATCGAACGAATGTGCAAAACCGTCAGCGGACCGGACCGACTGCCAAACCCGCTGGAGGTATCGCGGCCGCGAGCTTTCCCATTCGCCGAGTCTCGCGAGGCACGGTGCTGCTGACCTTGAATCAGTTGGCGGTGATGGCACAGAACGGAATCGACATCGCAGAAGCACTCGATTCGGTCGCCTATCACTGTCGCAACCAAAGGCTCGCCCAGTCGCTGCGAAAGATTTACGAATGCGTCAGCAACGGACAACCTTTTTCGGTCGCCGTTTCTTCCTATGGCATTTACTTCCCCTGCACGTTGGCGCCGATGTTGGCCGCTGCCGAAGCCACCGGAAACGTCCCAGGAACGCTCGGCAACGCCTGTGACCGACTGCGCGGCGAGCTGCAGCTTCGCGGCACCATTTTGGGAGCCATCATTTATCCGGCGATCCTGATTGTGGCATCGTTCGTGGTGATGTGCGCGTTGGTGTTGGGAGTGCTTCCACAATTCAGCAAGGTGTTCATTTCGTTGGGCCAGCCGGTGCCCGTTTCGACGCAGATGCTGTTGGACCTGGGTGATTTTTGCCGAGCTCACTGGTTGTCGATGCTGCCGGTGTTGATCAGCGTCGGTACTTCGGCGATCCTGCTGCGCGATCATCCACTGATCCGCCGCCCGCTGAACCGTTTCCTGATGTATTGGTGGCCGATCCGAAACGCTTATCGTCCGCTGCAAGCCGGCAGGATGTATCGAATGTTGGCATCGATGGTCCAAGGAGGCGTACCGCTGCTGCAATCAGTCCGGTTGGCCCGGCACACCACTCGCGATGTCTATTGGCGGCAACTACTGGACCGAATCGAAGACAACTTGATCGACGGTTCGACTGCCAGCGAAGTGATGGCCAAAGCCGACTTCATTCCCCCCGAATCGACTCAAATGATGGCCACCGCCGAACGCACCGGCCGAGTTGCCGAAGTGCTGGAAAACATCGGCGAGTTCTATGAAGAGGAAGCAGGGCGACGAATCAAACGTTTGGTGGTCGCCATGGAACCCGCCATCATCCTGGTGATGGGAGTGATCGTCGCCGGCGTAGTGATGTCACTTCTGCTCCCCCTGCTCGACGTCTCTTCCGTCAAGTAACCCCAGTTCTTGTTCTTGTTCGTACTCGTACTCGTGCTCGAAAATCGGGAACAGAGATTCGAGTACGAGTACCGCTTCGCTGAGTACGAGTACGAATACGAGTACGAATAAAACCCGCTCGCTGCTTGCCGGGGGGCGCTTCTGCCATTCGATCGAATTGTAACCCTTGTACCGTTTTTTCGGCCGGTCTCGTTTTGACAAGGCGGCCAGCGTGACGTAGATGCATACGGTCCATTACCGAAATCCTTGCCGTCTCGCTCGACCATGCTTGCCAGTTCCACACCATCTTCCTCGTACTCGAAGTCCTTTTGGTCGTCCCTGCTGAAACGCGATGTCACGCGTTTTGTGGGGATCGATATCGGTGTCAACCGGGTCTGTGTGGCGAGCATCGGGCGCAGTGAGGAAGAGCGGAACGACAACCCTTCCTCGGCTTCGTCGCTTGCCTGGTTTTCACGAACTCAATTCGCACTGCCAGTCGATTCGTCTCGACCACCCGACGCCGATCTTGTCGACACGGTCTGCGAAACCCTTTCCGACCGCTTGCCACGCTGTGTTGACGGTGAAAGGCATTTGGCGGCGGTCGCATTGCCACTACCGTGGATTCACTACGAAACTGCTTCGGCGAACGAACTGGAGCAGAGCCAGAAGAACTGCGATGCCATGTTCGGTGCATCGGTCTTCCGAAGCCCCGCGCACCTCTGCAGCTGGCCGGTCTGGGAGGGCAAGCCGCAGCGGATGGTTGTGGCGACGGCGGAGTTGTCGGCATGTCGAATTGCCGAAACGATCGCTCGGCTGGGCTATCAAGTCCAACACATTCTGCCTCACGGCGTAGCGCTAATTCACGCCGCACAGCCGCTTACGACCATTGTCCCCAGCGCGGTCGTGTTGCTGGAATTTTACGGTGGGTTGGTTGCCACCGCCGAAGCCGGTCCAACGGATGTACAGGACCTTGGAACGACCGGTCCCTCCGAAGTCTTGCATAACCGCTGGACCGGTCACTGTGGCCTTTGCCGGCCGCTGCCCGCCTTTACCCAACCGAGCCAAGTCCATGCCGACATCAACCAGTTGGAACCATGGCTGGAAGAAATCGCGTCGGAGATTGATGCCACGATGCGCTATGCCGACCGGCTGACCGGCAAACCAAAATCTTCTCACCCGGTGTTGATTAGCGGACCGGTCGCGCAGATCAACGGCGTCGATCAGCTGTTGGCCACGCTGCTTGGACGGCCCGTGGCAACGTGGCGGTTTTCCAGCACCCGGCGGCCCGGCGGCCAATCGGATCCGGCCGGCGACGTGACGTTTCATGATCCCAGCCGCGCCGTTGCCATTTCACTTGCCCACTGCGCCGCTTGGCAGTATCGCAGCGGAGGTCGAGGATGATGTCAGGTGAAGCGACCGCCGGGCTGCAACCATTCGAACTGCTGCCGCCCCAATACCGCAACCGCCGACGCGTCCGGCATGTGTTCTACGGCTGGGCGTCGGTCCTGGGCAGCCTGGCCGCCGTGCTGTGCGGCGTCGCAGTGGCAACGTCGATCCGCGCTCACAAAGAGGCGCAGCTCCGGCAACAACTGGTCGCCGCAAGTCTGCCGCTGTTCGATCTTCGTCGCGACGTTCACCAACTGGAACACCGAAACTCGCAAAGAGCCAAATGGTGCCGGTGGGTCGAATCGGCCAGGCCCGACGACCAACTTTTTCAAACCATGGCAGCCGTGGTGATTGCTCCCAAACCGGATGACGGGGAAATCAAGATCGATCGCCTTCACGTCAAGTTGCCAATCGAGTACCCACTTGATGAGCAGGAAACTCCTTCGTGGGCGCTGCCGCAACTATCGATCGCGGCGCGAACCACGCCGGAGGCCGCCCAGCGATGGGCCGAGCGGTTGAATCGGTCCGATCGCATCCAGGCGGCGAGCGTCGAAGAAACGCCGGTTCACATCGGGCATCGGCAACTGAGGATCACCGCCACTCCGCTCAGTTCGCGAGTCCTGCCATGATCAATAGTGCCTTCCAATCGATCGCCGGAAAAGTCAGGCAGCCCTTCTCCAACGCACTCGGTTGTCACCTGCTCGGAGCGTCGCTAAGCGTCTGCTTTTTGTTGGCCACCTACATGGTTTGGTCGCAAAAAAACATCGTCGTCAACGAAGTCACCTACGGCCAGCGGGTGATCGATTTGCATGAGGCGCGGACGTTGATTGCCCAAGCCGATTCGTGGCGAAAGCAATACACGCAAGTGTTTCAAGAATCTCAGCAAATCGATCGGGATGTCGACGCGATCGAACAATGGCTGCCGCGACAACTGGATTGGGACGGGACCGTGCAGCAGGTTCAAACCATCGCCGCCTCTTCGAATGTCAAAATCGTTCTTGTTGGCGATTCCACCGAGTATGTGGGAAGCCGAGTGGGAGTGGCCGTCGCCAGCTGCCAGGTGGAAGGTTCCTACGACGCCATTTGTCGATTCGTGGTTGCTCTTTCCGACGCCCGACAACCAATCACCTGCAGCGAACTTCAATTGCAACGAATGCAACCCCAACAGAGCTGGGGCGGTGACCGTCAAACGCCCTGCGCAGCGACGCTGACGTTGCGAGTCCCCTTTGCGGCCGAAGGCAGCATCGCTTCACGACTTTTGTCAACGGATCGCCCCAATGCAAGCTGAATCGACTTCGGTCAGTGAAAACCTGATCCCCATCCCCGATGCCGAAACGCCGAACGATTCCAAAAAGAAGGTGGTCGCAGCCATCCTGCTAATGGTGTTGGTCGCAGCCGTCGTGACTCAGCCCGACCAGGAGGCTGCCGAGGAGCTGGCGTCGACGATCCAGGTCTCCGCCCCAAGTCCCCAGGCGACGCCACCGGAGGAAGAACAAGAACTGCCCGAACCATGGGTTCAACTTCGCCCCCTTTCCCGTCTGTCGCTAGAAGACGTCACCGGCAGCCCGATGTTTTTGTCCGACAAGAGACCGCGTCTGGCCGCCGAAAAGGGACCGCTGAAAGTACGAGCGGTCTACGGCAGCGAAAGCTCCCAGTCGGCACTGGTCAGTGGATCGATCGTTCGATCGGGGCAACCCCTGCCCGATGGTCGAACGGTGCTGGAAGTGACGCCCCAGGGAATCGAACTCTCGCAGTAACGTTCACCAACACCAGGCTGCGCTAGCAATAGCCCTCGCCTCTCCCAATCTCCCCTTCTCCTCCTCTCTTCCACTCTCCCCCTCCCCATCCCCCCTTCTAGGTGGAATTCCCGTTTTCGCGGTGATTCGGTTCGCTTGTCGTTGCGTGGTTGTCCGATACCGATCGTAACGGCTATGCCGGTTGTGTCGGTTGTGATCGGCCCCAAAACCACGAGTCTTGTTTCCAAAAATGCTCCTCGATCGCATCACCAGTTGCGGAGTTCTATTGCTCTGCGCTTGCTGCTGCGCACTGGCGAACGGGGATCAGCCGCTGACGTTGTCCGAGGCGAAGCTGCGGATGGCACACGACGTCTCCAGCAAACTGCAGGCCGCGCCGGGCCAGTGGATTGGCGATGAATCTCATGCGGCAGTGCCAGTAGACCCGCCTGCGAAGGTATTTTCGCCGCCAAGCGTGATCCGGCAGGTTTCGGAAGAGAGATTGGTGATCCCGGTGGAATCGGAACCGCTCCATCACGATGTTCAGCTCCAGGGGGAGCAGGGACTGGTCACGCTGATCGCCACCGGTGCGGAACTGAAATCGGTGTTGCGAATGATTGCCGATCACCATCGACTGAACCTGGTGCTTGGTCCCGATGTTGCCGGACCGGTCACCGTCAGTATCCGTGGCGCCCGCCTGGAAGAGGTGCTGGACGCGATTCTTGGTGTCGCCGGATTTTCGTGGCACCGCGTCGACAATCTGTTGTACGTCACCGGCGCCTCGGCCGCCGGAATGGATCGCCGCGTTCAGGGACGTCAGCTGCAGGTCTATCAGCTGGACTACGTTTCGGCGACGCAGGTCCAATCGGTTGCCAACGGATTGCTCTCTCCGGTCGGCACCGCCCATGCCAGCGAATCCGATTCGGCCGATCACTTGAAAACTCGCGAGCTGTTGGTGGTCGAAGACGTTCCAGCGGCGCATCAGCGAATCGCCCAGTACATTGCTCAGGTCGACCTGCCGCCTCGACAAGTTCTGGTCGAAGCACACGTGCTACAAATCTCGCTGGACGACGAGGAGAGACACGGGATCAACTTGAAGGGTTTGGTGAGGATCAATTCGGCGAAGTTTTCGGTCGAGGGAAGCGACTTTGCCGAAGAATCGACGAGCGGTCCGTCGCTGGCGATTCGAGTCGATTCGACCGACATGCAGAGCTTGATTGAACTGATTCGCCAGGAAACGAATTCGCGAACACTGGCCTCACCCAAGCTATCGGTGGTCAATCGCCAGGAAGCGAAGATTCAGATCGGCCAGCGCCTCCCCTACTCGGTCGCCACAACGACTCAGACCACGACTGTCCAGAGCGTTAACTTCCTGGACGTGGGGATCGTGCTGACGGTCCAGCCGGTGATCACCCAAGACGGCAATGTGCTGATGACGGTGCTGCCGAAAGTTTCCGGCGGCAAGATCACCGAGAACGGTTTTCCCGAAGAAGATACGACCGAAGTCCAAACAACGATCCTGCTTCCCGACGGCGGCGGCGTGATCATCGGCGGATTGATCCGCGAAGACAATGTGCAATCACAATCGATCGTGCCGGGATTCGGACGTATCCCACTACTGGGACGGTTGTTCCGAAGACGCACCAGCGAAGCACGGCGAAACGAATTGATTGTCGCCCTGGTGACTCACGTGATGCCCGATTCGTGCGGCCCACGACGCCACGAACTGCTGGAGCTGGAACAAGCTCTGCCGGACTACTCGGCGATCGAACTGCAACATCCCCAATTGCCGTTGATGTTGGATCACTGATCGTCGGACTGTCGGCCAGCTCTCCGAGCTGGCTACGCGAAACGACTTCGGAGAAGTCGCCGACTGTCTCCGAACTGGCTACGCGATGCGAGGCGCGGAGAAATCGCCGACGTTAGCTTTGTTGGCCCGCGTATCTTAGGCTTCGGACCACCATTTCTTTCGCTTCGGTCGTATCGACTTCTGTTGCGACTTCCATGTTCATCGGCCATTCCGGACGCATCCGGCGGTCAAAAATCGTCATCCCCCGAGTCAGCTCGCCGCGCGTTTCGACTTTGCCCGCCATGTTGGTCCAGGTGAACAAGTCGGGTTCCAGAACCGCCAACATCGTGGTGGCGTCGTACAGCGAAATCATTTCGCGGCCCAGCTTCTGGTGAGCGGCGCGAAAAGCGAAGGTCAACAGCTGGTGCAGCATGGAACCGGCTCGCGTGTATTTGCTGGGCAACTGTTCCAACAACTGCACTCCAAACTGAATCGATTCGGTCACGTCCAGCGGCACCAGGCTCTTGGTCGTGCCGGAGGCGAAGACTTCGGCGGCACTCCCGGCATCGAAAAACATGTTCGTTTCGGCAGCCGCCGTGGCATTGCCGGGATGCCCGACCGAACCGCCGCTGATCACCACTTTGTCGATCAACGAAATCGCGGCCGGATCGCGCTGACAAAGACGAGCCAGGTTGGTCAGCGGGCCGAGGCAGACCAAGGTCACTTCGCCCGAATGTTTACGGAGCAATTCGCCCAGCACTTTTTCACTGGTGACTTGATGCTGGCGTCCAGAACACTGGAATTCGCAGTCGCCCAGGCCGTCGCTGCCGTTCAGATGCCGATCGTCCACGACCGCCGCGCCGGAAGTGGCGGTCGCTTTGCCGACCCGCGGATAGCGAGGCGGATCGAGCTGGCCAAGGATCGCGGTGACATTCGTCGTCGACCGCTCGGCATCGACCGTTCCACCGGTCGCCGTGATCGCCAATACGTCCAGGCGGGGGTCAAAAAGGGCGATCGTTAACGCGATTGCGTCGTCGATCCCGGGGTCACAATCGATGATAATCTTGCGGGCCATCCGCTAAGTTTATGATCCGGCGAGCAATCGCACGACCCCGATTTCGCGGTGTGTGGTGGTTTCCCCGTCGGCCAGCTCTCCGAGCCTGGCTACGCGAAGCGACTTCGGAGAAGTCGCCGACTGCCGGCTGGCCGCGCACGAGCGACTTTGGAAAAATCGCCGACGACATCATTCCCTTTCACCATCCCATCAGTCCCCATGCCCAACTCCACTTTCCCAACCGCGATCACCCAAGTTTCCGCCGGCACCGATCTTTCCATTGAACAGACCGCCGAGTTGATCGATGCGATGCTCCGCGGCGAGGCCAGCGAGGACGAGGTCGGCGGTCTGCTGCTGGCTCTGCGAGAAAAAGGCGAAGCGGTCGGTGAGCTGGTCGGAGCTGCCCAGGCGATGCGGCGACACATGACGAAGATTCCCCACAGTCATTCTGTCTTGCTGGATACTTGCGGAACCGGCGGCAGCGGCAGCGGAACGTTCAACATCAGCACGGCGGTGGCAATCGTGGCGGCTGCATGCGGTGTCGCGGTGGCCAAACACGGCAACCGAAAGGCAACCAGTTTGACCGGTTCGGCCGACGTGCTGGAAGAACTGGGGGTGGCGATCGAATCGGACGCCGACGCTGTGGCGCAGCGGTTGGATTCGATCGGCATCTGTTTTTGTTTCGCTGCCAAACTCCATCCGGCGATGCGACATGTGGTCGGGGTGAGACGCAAGTTGGGTGTCAAAACACTGTTCAATCTGCTGGGACCGCTTTGCAATCCAGCGGGCGCAACGCATCAACTGCTGGGAACTTCCACCGCCGACGCCCAGGAAAAAATAGCCGAGGCGATCACCTCCCTGGGCACTGGGCGATCGTTCGTCGTGCATGCCGCCGACGGACAAGACGAAGTTTCTCTCGACGGCACGACCGAAACGATCGAAGTCTCCGCCGATGGCCAGCAATGCCACAGCTGGTCGGCCGCCGATTTTGGTCTGCTGCCGGTGGGCCGCGAAGCGCTCTCGGCCGCCGATCCGACCGAGAGCGCAGCGATCATCCGTCAAATCTTTGCAGGCCAACCGGGCGCTTGTCGCGATACGGTTGTGGCGGGCGCCGCCGCCGCGCTGCTGCTGGTCGGTAAAGCAACGTCGTTGCGCGAAGGAGCGCAGCAAGCCGCCGCGGCAATCGACAGCGGCGCTGCAAAACAAAAGCTGGAAGAGCTACGGGGATAACCGCGACCGCTCAAATCAGTTCGCGCAGGTGGATGAACGTCTTGCCGAGTCGTCCGCCGTAGTTTCCGGCGCTGATCTTGATCAGTTCCGGTGTTTCCGCTGCCGCCGCAATGGCTCGCCGAGTCGCTTCCTGAATCGCCTCCAGGTCACGGCCGTTCATGATGATCTCCATGATACTGCCGACACCGTCGGGAACTTTGGATTGTCCGCCCAACTTTTCACGAAGTGTCGGACAGAACTCCGCGTAAGTCGCCGCGATCAGAAAATCGTAGCTGCTGCCTGCCTTGGAACCGCTGGCGGCGACTCCGCCGGGAAACGTGGTGATCACATCGGCAGTCCCTTCGACGGCAAACGAGGCCCGTTCGGCGGCGTCCAGCGCCGTGTCTTCATCGGGTCCGAAGAACCACAGATTTCCTCCCATCACGCCGTCGCGATAACCGAACCGCCGCGACAAGAAAAACTCGCCGCCCAAAATCGGAATCACCCATCCGGGTTGGCCAAATCGATGGTCGCGAAACTGGTGCCGGTCGCCGAACAGTGCGATCTTTCGCCCCAACTTGAAATAGTCGTCGGAATCGATGCGGTTGAAACAACGGGCCGTCGGACAGGTCAACACGTTTTGGCTGATACGGGCCAACATCACCTTTTCCAGATGCTCGCGCCGGTTCTTCATAAACCGCGGCACATGAAACTGGATGACGGCACCGATTCTGCCGTCGGGCGTTGCTCCCGCGGCGGCTGATTCCGCGTCGATCCACCGAGCCACGCCCGCTTCGCAATCACAAAGGATCGTGCTGCTGGCATGTCCGGTCACCGCGGAGACGCAATGCATCAACCATCGTTCGTCGCGAGCGGTGATCAGGATTTCGCCGTAGATGCTGCGAAATCCTTCCGCATAGGTGTCGTCGACAAGGTCGGACAGCTTGCTCTGCAGTGTGGCGGATGTCATCGGCGGCACTCCAAGATTTGCGAACAAAGCCAACCACTAGGCCTGGCGTCCGATTCCGTCATAAACCTGAGTCTCGGTGACGACTTTGTCCATGAAGATGTCATGATCCTGCATCGGGATCTCATCAAACATCTGGCACTCGAACGCCAGCGAAATCAACGGTGTCTCCAGCCTGGCGTTCTCCAGCAACTTGTCGTAATACCCTTTGCCATGGCCGGTACGGCCGCCCCGGTCGTCAAATGCGACGCCGGGCACCAGGATCAAATCGAGATCTTTCACGTCGACCCGTTTGTGTTCCACCTCGCGAAGGTCCGCGCGAGGTTCCAGGATTTTGTACATCCCGGTTTCCAATTCATCCATCGACTCCAGGTGGAACAGCTCCAGTTCACCATCGACACAGTAAGGAATCACGATCCGTTTGCCACTTTCGAGCGCCTGCGGCAGAGCGTGCCGAGTGCGGGCTTCGTCTCGCACGTCGACGTACCACATCACGCAGGATGCGGCTTCGTACTCCGGTAGCGCCACCACGCGATCGGTGATCTGCTTGCTGACCGAGTCCTTGTCTGCTTGGTTTTTTCGCGCCGCATGGGCAGCCTTGCGAATGTCCGTCTTGCGTTGGGAAAGCAGGTCGGTCGTTGTCATGACAAAGAAATCTCCGTAAACGGCAGCTCGGAAAGAGAAAAGCCAGCCTCATCCCCACCAACCTACCGCAGGGACCATCGATCGAGACCAGGATCGCCAACCGCGAATGTACACTCACCGCGAAGTGGCGCGGAGGCGTCGCAAAATCCGATTTCGGCTCCGCACCTCACAAGGCGGCAAATCGCTCCGCCGGCAACGTCCAACGGTCGGCGTTTTGCGGTTGGAATTGCTTCACGGCAAAAGATTCTCGCACCAACGCTCGTGCGTCGGCGACCGACCCCAATTTTCCCACACCCAACATCTGCATCACCAGGTTGCCAATCGCCGTCGCCTCCACCGGACCAGCCACCACCGTACGATCGCAGGCGTCGGCGGTCATCTGGCACAACAACTCGTTCAAAGAACCGCCGCCGACAATGTGGATCACGTCAATGCGATGTTCGACCAACGATTCCAGCATCTGCAAACAGGCGCGATAACGCAGTGCCAATCCCTCCAACGACGCGCGGTAGAAAACGGCGTCATCCGAAGGAACGGTTTGTCCCGTCCGATCCGCATAGGCAGTGATCTCGTCCACCATGTCGTCGGGAGCAACCAATGACGGGTCGTCGGGATTGACCAACAACTCGAACGCCGGAGCCGCTTCGGCCGCCTGCACCATCTCCTCCCAAGAAACCGCTCGGCCGCGGCGCTGCATCGATTTGCGGATCTGCTGAAAGATCCATAACCCGCCGATGTTTTTCAACAAACGCGTGCTGCCTCCCACGCCCCCTTCGTTGGTAAAGTTCAACTCCGCACACTTGGCGTTGATCTTCGGCTCGGGCAACTCGCAACCCATCAGCGACCAGGTTCCCGAACTGATGTAACACCAACTCGGTTGCGCCGGCGCGAAGTCTTCTGCCGGTACCGCCAAGACAGCGCTGGCGGTGTCGTGCGTGGCAGGAATCACGACGGGAACATCCGTCAGCCCGGTGGCCGAAGCAACCGATGGTTGAACCGGCCCCAACGTCGTCCCCGGTTCGACCAGTTTGCCAAAGATGTGTTCGGGAAGTCCAAAACGTGAAATCAAATCGCTTCGCCATTGCTTGTCGCGCGGATCCAACAATTGCGTGGTCGACGCGTTAGTCAATTCGACGCTGCGGCGTCCGGTGAGCAACCAGTGAAAAAAATCGCCCATCATCAAAAAGCCATCGGCAACCTGCAGCGACGATTCGCTGGACAGCGCCGCGGCAACCAGCTGATAAAGGGTGCTGATTTCCATGAACTGCAAACCGGTCGCATCAAAGATCTCGCTGCGAGGAACGATGTCGAAAGCTCGTTCCATCATCCCGCGCGTACGACGATCGCGATAATGCCGGACCGGACCGGCCAGCAGGTCTTGGCTGTCCAGCAACACATAGTCGACTCCCCAAGTATCGACACCGACCGAATGGACGTTGGCATGTTTGTCGGTCGCCTGGCGAAGCCCCTCTTGGATCTCTCGCCACAAACCAAGCACATCCCACTGCATCGAGTCTTGAACTCGAACCGGATCGTTTGTGAATCGGTGCACTTCTTCCAGCACCAACTTGCCCTGCTGAATCGAACCGGCAATCACCCGGCCGCTCGAGGCACCTAAATCGATCGCGAGATGAACGGGGTTTTCGGAAGTCATGAAGCGTGATCCTTTCCCATCGGCGGGAATCGCCAATGGCGGCAGCATTCTAGACTGTCAGATCGTTCTCCGAACCGGCCATCGGCCAGTACTCCCTGCCTGGGCACGTGCGGCGCGACGCGAGGCACGGAGAAATCGCCGACGAGTGAAAACCGGCCGAGTATACCCCCCGTCGGAGCGGCTTCGTTCCCTTTGGATGTGCCGCCATCGGTGCTCGAACTGGCAGTGGCCAAAAAGGACCAAAATTTTTAAATCGCTCCCCATCAACGCTTTACCGCATGGGCGGGTTCCGGGTGCCGAACAAATCGAGAATCTGCGGTTGACCGCCCCTGCCCAGAACGTACTCTAACGCTGTCGATGGATCGGGCACGGCTGCTGGGCCGTGCCCTTTTTCGACCCCTCAGAAAACAGAGACCATTTGATTGCAAGTCATTGACAGCAATCAACTTACGTTGCTGAAGGATCGCGAATTCGCGAGTTCTTCATCAACGGGCGGCGTCTTCCGCGAGTTCGCCTCGCGTGGGGTTAACGCGGTCAGCTTGCGGCCACGGGCTGACTTCGTCGACAGGAGTGAAATCTGGATTTTGCACCTGTCATCGAAACCTCACGGGCCGGGTACATGGAGTACCCGGTCGCGAACGCTCGCGAGTTCTTCCAAGTAGGTTTTTGGAGTGCGGTGACTTGTCACCGCTTTCTCTTGCTTTCCTTACGGGACGGTTTTTACGTTCCCTTGCCAGCACCACTTGTCAATCCATTCACCCATGTTGTTGATGAAGGCGTCAACAAGGGAAAGCACCGACAAGTCGGAGCACTCCAGAAGTGCAAATGTCGAACTTGGCAACCAATCGTTGCAAGTCACTGAATTCGGCGCTCGGCCACTCTCATTTTTGCGCTGCGCGACCTTAGGTTCTCACGGATCTCTGTTTCCGAAGCGCGCAGGGGTTTCTTGGTCAACACTTCCCAGCGGTCGTCGTCGCGGAACGCTTGTTTGACGATGCGATCTTCCAGCGAATGAAAACTGATCACGGCGAGTCGTCCGCCGGGCACCAGCCAATCGGGCGCCGCTTGCAACGTACGCTGCAGCGTGCCCAATTCATCGTTGACTTGGATTCTCAGTGCTTGAAACGTTCGGGTGGCCGGATGGATGTCGTGGTTCTTGCTACGGGGAACACATCGCCGACAGATCTCCACCAAATCGTCTACCGTGCGGACCGGATTCTCTTGGCGTCTCCTGGCAACGATCTCTCTGGCGATTCGACGGCTGAAACGTTCCTCGCCGTACCTGTAGATCACATCGGCAATTTCCGTTTCTTTGCTGCGTGCCAACCACTCGCTTGCCGCGATTCCCATTTCGGGATCGAACCGCAAATCAAGCGGGCCGTCTTTCGTGAAGCTGAATCCGCGCGAGCGGTCGGCCAGTTGGTCACTGGAAAGACCGAGGTCCAAGATCATGGCATCGGCGGCAGCAACACCGGCGGCGGCAAGCGCTTTGGGAACTTGTTCGTAGCTGCCCAGAAAGAGATTCAACCGCGGATCTGTTGACTCCAACTCCACTCGCCGGCTGACGGCCGGATCGCGATCGAGCGCAATCACTTGCCCATGGCCTTCGGGAAGTGCCTCCAACAACCGCCGGCAATGGCCTCCGCCTCCGTAGGTCCCGTCCACGATCACCCTTGGTGAGATCGTTTGTGACTGGCCGGTCAACCAACTGACCACTTCTTCGGGCATCACCGAAACGTGACAACTTTCCTTCAAACCTTCGTTTCCCCATTTCGCCAAGAAAGTTCGTCGGCGATTTCTCCGTGCCTCGCTTCGCACTGTCGGCGGCTTCTCCGAAGTCGCTTCGCGCGTTGCCAAAAGCGGAGAACCGGCCGACGGTCGCTACGAACTACAGTGCAGCGCTTCTTCCAAGTGCCCAGCGACCTCCTTGAGCCGTTGTAGGTCGCCGCCAGAAACTTCGGCAGCCAACCAGCCGGTGAATTTGATGTCGCGCAGCGCCTGTTCGACCGACGGCCAGTCGATGTCGCCTTCGGTGATCTTCGCCCAGCCGTTCTTTTCTCGCGAGTAGCCTTTGATGTCCAGTTTCTTGATCCGCTTGCCAAGAGTGCGAATCCACTCCGCAGGATCGCCATATTTCCAATGGTTGCCGATGTCGAATTGCACTCCGACCCAAGGCGAGTTGAACGCGTCGATGAACTGCGCCAATTTCTCGGCCGTTTGGTCGGTACCACCTTCGTGCTCGTACAAGAAATGGTTCCAAACGTTTTCGATCAGAATCGACACGCCATGTTTTTCGGCGTCGGGCAACGCCTGGCGGATGCTTGCCATCGACCGTTCGTAGACCTCGGCTTCCGAGCCATCTTTGCCGTGACCGGGAACCAGCAACATCGTATCGGCACCGAGTGCAGCCGTCTGGGCCAAGCCGGCTTTGAGGTTTTGAAGTGCTTTGGCGCGAACGGCGGGATCGGGATCGCTGTGTCGAATCTTCCAGTGATAGCCGCCCACGGTGCCGTCGATGATCAAGCCGCTTGCCGCCGCGGCGGCTTTCGCCTGGTCCACGTTGACGCCCGGTACGTTCAGCTCGACACCTTCGAACCCGGCTTGCTTGGCGACTTTGAACTTGGTGGTCAGATCGCCTTCGACTCGAATCATGCCAATCTTTAGCGTCTTGCGCAACCAGGGGCCGGACGCGGCCGGTTGTTGGGCGACCACTTCCCGTCTTGTCGAAAGGGCCGCGGCGCCTAGGGTCGCCGCACTCGTCGTCATGAATCGACGACGAGAAAGGGAGGGAGTTTTCTTCATCAGTTGAATCTCGGTAACTGTTGTGGGGTCCGTTGGATGGTTTCGACTGTCGTGGCTAGTGGTGCTCGATGCGAGGCACGGAGAAATCGCCGACTGTGTGTTCAAATACTTTGCCCCAGACAACGAAGTTCGTCGCCAACTCGCAGCAGCAACTGTCCGTTGACATACGCGGGAGTCGCTCCCACCGGGCCCCCCAAATCGACTTCGCCCACTTTTTGGAACTCGTCGCTCGCTTTCAACAGCGTTGCCTGCCCATCCAGGCTGATCAGCAGCAAGGTGTCGCCAATCAGGATGGGCGAGGCGCCGAAGTTGCCGCCGATTCGTTCTTGCCAGATCACTTCGCCCGTTTGCACGTTGATGCATGAAGCGATTCCCTTGTCGCCTACCAAATACAAACGATCGTCCTTCAACACCGACGTTGGCACGTACGGGGCACCCCGGTCGATTCGATAGAGCTGCCTGGGCCGATCACCCGCGGTTTGCGGAATGCGCACCGCGACCAAGTGGTTTCCACCACCACCGCTGCCGCTTGAACCGATTGCGATGTCACCGGCGATCAACGGTGTGCTGCAACAACGCATTTCGAAAACTTCGAGGTTCCAAAGCATTTTTCCCGTCTTGGCATCCAAGGCAAACATGCCGTTGCCGGTATTGGCGTCGATGATCTGAGTCGAACCGTCGCCGGCGTGATAGATCGCGGGGACACCGTAGCAGGATCGAGTCGTATCGAGCGGGGTTTCCCAAACCGTTTCTCCCGACTTGCGATCGACCGCGATCATGCGGCTTTGCCCGGCAACCTGTCCAGGTCTCAGCTGGTTGGCTTGCTGGGAGTTGAACAGCAGCACCATCGAACCAAAGATTCGTGGCGAAGTGCCGAAACCGTGCTGGCTTTGCCAGGTCCCGAAATCTCGCGACCAAACGACGTTGCCATCGTGATCAAGACATTTCAAAAAGGTATGTGCCGGATCGCTCCAAGCAATGAACACGTTTTTTTCATCAACCGCTGGTGTGCTGGACGCCAAAGTGTTGCGGCTGTGTTGGCGATGGTTGGCTTGATGGAATTCCTTCGACCAACGCAGATCTCCAGTAGCCAAATCGATCGATTCGATCGCGATCTTGGATTGCTGAGGTTTGGAGACCAGGCAGTACACGCTTTGTCCGTGAACGACTGGCGAACCCACATCGCGCGAGCCGAATTGGCGGCGCCACGAGTAATCTGAATCTTTCCAAGTTCGAGGCAATGTTCCGGAACTGACACCGCGAGCATCACGGCCGTGGAACTCGGACCATCCGCCAGGAGCGTCGGCCAAAAGTTCGGGCACGGAGACGACGAAAAGGAGTGTCGTCAGGGCCCATTGCAGCGACCGTGGGGAGGGAAAAACAGAAGGACGACTGTTCATTCTTCAGTAGATGGGGTGCGAGGTTGGTGGGCGGGACGGTGAATTGGTCGGGTTGAAACGATTTCAGCAATCGAATCGGCAGACCGTTTTCAACGATTCCGCATTGTAAGCACTCCGCCCCAATGACGCTGCTCTTATCCCCACCGCGGCGTAGGTTTTCGTGTCATCGCAGGTTCGCCGCAAGCCCTGTCGACGCATGCCACTTGCAGTTTCCTTGCCCGATATCCGCCATGTATCAGCTCGAAATCACCCACGATCTGGACTCGCTTTTTGCCGACCCGTCGCTTTGGAACACGCTTTCACGAGGCGTCCCGTTTCGCGAAACGTCGTGGCTGGAGGCCTGGTGGCGGCACTTTGGCGACGACAAGCAACCCTACGTCGTGTTGGCTCGCGACCGGCAGCAGCAAATCCGAGGAATTCTGCCCCTTTTTCGCGGCCAAGGCTCCAGCGGTCGACGAACCCTTTCGATGATCGGCGGCGGCCAGGCGTGCAGCGATTATGCATCGGTGCTGGCCCAAGCAGACGAAGCCACCGATATCGCTGACCGCATGGGCCGGTTTCTCGCCGAACATGCCGCCGATTCGGATCTCGGTTGGGACATGATCAGCATCGACGGTGTGGTCGAGGGTGATCGTCCCTTTTCCGCATTGGCATCGGCGCTGCAGGAATCGGGCGTTTCGCTACACGCACAGTCTCGGATGAGCACCTGGTTCAAACCGACCGACGCGTCCTGGGACGCACACCTGAAAAATTTCGGGAAGACTCAACGCCGCAAGATGCGCCGCTGGAGCGAAAGAATTGACTCGACCGAAGGTTTGGAAAAAGTCGTCGCCCAATCGATCGAACAAACCGACGACCTGCTAGAGACGCTGATCCAGTTGCATCAACGACGCTGGAATGCCGATGGTCAACCGGGCAGTTTTGCCGACCCCGTTTTCACCGAATTCGTTCGCCAGGCCACACGAGATTTTTGCCGGCGGGGACGACTTTATCTTCCCACGCTGACGATGGACGGCCGTAGCATCGGCAGCGAGCTTCATTTTGTCGGTGGCGATGGCCGTCTGTACTGCTACAGCAGCGGCTACGATATTGATGCTGCCGAATTGGAACCGGGAAGGATCCTCAGTGCCTCTACCCTGAAGCATTTGTACGAGGCCAAACTGAAGGGCATCGACTACCTGCGCGGTGATGAACCGTACAAAAAGCGAATGGCAGCGACGCCAGCCCGCGTTTTTCACTTCCGCGCGGTAGCGCCCACCTGGTTACCGCGGCTTCGTCACGCCGCCTGGTGCACCCGTTTCGGGTTGAAGCAGTGGATGCGGCGGCAAACCGGCCGAAAACCGGTCGAGGTCGCTGATCTGACGAGTTTGTAGTCTGTAGTTTGTAGTCTGTAGGCTATAGCCTACAGACTACAAAAAAAGCAGACGATTCCAGTTGGAATCGTCTGCCTCTCAAGTGATCAATGCTTGCGCTTCGTTCAGCTGGCTTGACTTAGCGGCTGCGGTAGGTCGGTGCCGACTGAGGAACGCTGCTGGGATAACGAGAGCCGGTGGTGCTGCGCGACGGAGTGGTCGAGCTGCGGCTGACGGCGGAAGAAGTCGAGCGGCTGGCGGAAGTCGGCTTGGCAACTTCTTTCCTGGTGTTGGCCAGGTTCCAGCGGTTGCCGTTGAGGCCGGCTTGCGGCGCCCAGGTCAAGCCGGGAACAAACAAGATTGAGGCGATGTTGGGACCGTTGATCGTGGCAGTGCCCCATTCGGTTTCGACGGTGACCAGTTTGACGTCCGTGGCACCGGTGATCGAGTCACCGTTGAGCATCACGACGGTCGTCGATGCGTCGCTGGCCGAAGCAAACTTGACGCCGGCGACTTCCGAAAGAGGAATGTTGGCGGTGCCGAAGGAAGTTCGCATTTCCAAGGTGGTCGTGTCGGTCAAAGTGCCCGACAGCTTGGTTTTGCTGAGCAGGTCAACGGTAACGCTAAGCGGACGAACTTTGGTCGTGGCAATCGCTCGGGTGACGGGCTTTGCCTTTGCCGTCGTCTTGGACGCTTCTTGAGCGTCGGTGGTGTTGGCAATCGTGGTCAGTGCAGCAAGTGCAGCAACGGCGATACCGCGAAAAAGGGATTTCATGGTGTGGATCTCCGGAACAAGTTGCGTGAATCGTGGAGGAAGGGAGGCGTTTGGGCGTGTCGCTGGGGCGCCCAACGACCGTTGCCTCCGAAGCTAGTCAGCCCACACGACAGGGCACTGACAAAGTGCCCGGTCAACACAAGTTTTGGAAATTCCAACGACAACAATCGATACAGCCCGCGTAACCCGCTGGAGAAAGCAGGTCATCGCCGGGTGATACGACGTCACCATCGTGCTTGTGCCAACGATCGTGCTCGTGCTCAGCGCCAGCGGTGCTCGTGCTCGTTGTGCTCGATCGTGTCGTTGTTCCATGTCGTCAACTCAGGAAAAGGTTTGATTCGATGACGAGCACCGCTTCGCTGAGCACGAGTAGGAGTAGGAGTAGGAGTAGGAGTAGGAGTAGGAAAATAGACCAGCAAACAAAAAAACCGCCGCTGCCCCGGAAATGGGGGCAGCGACGGCCTCGCTACTCAACAGCGAATTGCTCTCGAGTTTTTCAGTTCACGCCCGGTGTTTATCCACCACAGCTGCAGGGAGCCGCGGCGGCACAGCCGCAGGACGTCGTTGGGCAACCCGATCCACAGGCGGCTTCGCAGCAGGGATTGATGATCTCTTCCACGAGCTTCGGAACCATCTTGCAAACTTGTACCTTCTGCTCCTTGGTCACGGTATAGGGCACGCAAACGGTGTACTCTTCCACTTGCTCTTCGGCAACGCGGTCGTAGCGAGTCACCTGGTACTCTTCCATCGTGTAGGTGGGAACGTTGAAGGTGTAGCTGACTTCCTTGCTCCGCTGCTCGGTCTTGTAGGACACGTGCGGGACCGTTTCGGTCTTCTTGACCGTCGTGTAGGTCAGCTCTTTTCGCATCCGAGTCCGTTTTTCCTCGTTGTACTTGACGACCTTTCGCGTCCGAGTCCGTTTTTCGTCGACGTAAACACACACCTTCTTGGTTCCAGTGCGAACTTCGGGACGATAGACGATCTTCGTGCACTCATAAGGCACTTCGGTCGTCTGCTGCTCGTAAACGGTGTAGCTGACGGCTTCCGATCGGGTCGTGGTGGTCGTCACCGGGACGCTTTCGGTCACGCAGTTGGGCACCCAGACCTTTTTGGTCATCGTGGTGGTGCAACCAGAATCGGCGCCCATCGCCATCGAATCGCCGCAGCCGCCGGCCGACGCCCCGCAGGAGCCTCCGCAAGCGTTTCCGCAAGCCGAACAGGCAGCCGGGGCACAGTAGGTCACGCAGCAGGATCGTCCGCGGCGGCGAAACCAACCTCGTCGCGAGGCCGGAGCACAAGCGCCGTAGCTAACCGTTGCTGCCGGTGTGGCCGGAACTTCGACGACTTGCTCTTCCCAATGTCCGTAGTCCTTGGTCACCGTCTTCATGGTGGTCGTCGGCACGCAGACTTCGATGGTTCGAGTCTTGGTCACCGGAACGGCGTTGACGACCCTGCGGACCTTTTGCTCGGTCACCGGATAAGGCACGTTCACGGTGTAAGTGAACGATTCGTCCTGCAGTTTGGCCACCTTGACGGTGTACTCTTCGGGGACTTCGACCAGCTGAGGCACGCGAACGGTGTACTCTTCGGGCACTTCGTTCCAAACCGGAACCGACTCGGTCAATTCCACCGTCTTTTCCGACTTGACCGGGACCAACACGGTGTAGTTGATGGTCTTGGTTTCGGTCTTGGGAACCTGAACACACTTCTGCCGATACTTGGTTTCGACAACGGGAACGGTTTTGTAGACCGTTTTGGTGCGATGGCGAGTTTCGTTTCGTGTTTCGGTCACACAAATCGGACGCGACTCGGTCACGTACTTCGATTCCATCACCACTTTGTACGATTTGACCGGCTCACAGATCATTTCGCCGCAGGGCGATCCGCTTGCCGCGCCGCCGCACGCATCGCAGCCCGACGCGACCGTGGTCGCCGCTGCACAGGGGTCACTGCATCCACCGCACGGCACACAATCGCCGGCGTGTGTGATGGTGGCAGATGCCAGCAGTGCCGCTGACATTCCTACCAAGTTTGCAATCCACTTCACTGCTGAGTTCCTTCTGAATCTCGGGGGGGGGGACATGGAAAATCCAGGTTTTGACGGCAGACGTACCGTCACCCCCCGATGCAGCACGTTCGAGCCTAAACGCAATCACGAAACATACAATCGTTCACCTGTGAATATTTGAAGAATTCCCACAAAACACGATTTCCGCTACTTCATCATCCTTCGTCAAAGACCGCCATCGGCAGAGCAATCGGCACGGTCGTTACGACCCGCTTTTCACTCCGCAAAAAGTGTCCTTTGCGATTCCAAACTCGGCCGCCAAACCGGCCGCCCAAGTAGTCTCGGAATTTGCAGGCTCGCCGACTTGGGACAAGCCGGCCTACCAGAGATTTCCGACCGAGGATGACTCCCGTGAAACGCTTTTTTCTCTTGCCCGCGATCGCTGCGATCGTCGGCGACCACCTTCTGGTTTTCGCTGTCGGCTTGATCGTCGCGGCCGCAGTGATGAATTCCGCTACCGGCGCACCGCCGATGTCCGAGCCGGTGGTGGCCCGCATCGAAATGAAACTGGCCGAAGGCGAAAAAGTGATCGACGTGATCGAGAAGGGGGATTTGCTGACCGTGCTGGAGGAGCGCGAGGACGATTACGTGATTCTGACCCACGACGGCTCGCGAGGCGCAGTCGAGAAAGTCAACGCCGTGCGGATTGCTGAATCGGGCGACATCTACACCGATCTGATTCAAAGGAATCCGGGCGAGGGACGTTATTACACTTTGCGAGCGTCATCTTGGTGGGCGCTGGGCAAGACTCAGCAGGCTCTGGCCGATTTTGACAAGGCGATCGAACTGGGTTACCGGGAAGCCCACGCCTACACCAGCCGGGGCCTCTTTCACGCCGAAATGGGCGACTTCGACGCGGCAATCGCCGATTACGACGAGGCACTGAAAATCGACCCCGAGGCGATCGCCCCAATCATCAATCGTGCCGCCGTCTACATCAGCAGCGGCCAGTTCATGAAAGCGGCCGAGGACTACAGCCGCGTGTTGGAGAAAAAACAGGGAAGCGTTTCGCTACTGCGGCAGCGCGCCATCGCACTCAAAGCGGCCGGCAAATTGGACGACGCGGTGAAAGATTTCGACGCGATTTTGGAATCCCACCCCGACGATCGCGGCGCCGTGATGGGACGTGGGTACATCCGCTTTCAACAGCAAAATCACGAGGCAGCCATCACCGATTTTGCTCGCGCCATCGAGCTGAATCCTGAAGATCCGGTGGCATACAACAATCGCGGTTACAACCGCTTGCGAATCGGCGAGTTTGCCGAAGCGCTGGAAGACTTTGACGAGGCGGTTCGGCTGGCCCCCAACTACGCGTTGGCCTTGCAGAACCGCGCCTGGCTGCTGGCGACCGCAACCAACGAGGATCTCCGTGACCCCACAGCCGCCGTGGAATCAGCCAAACGGGCCTGCGAGCTAAGCAACTACGCCACCGCGGCCGATCTGTCGGCCCTGGCCGCCGCTCTGGCCGCTGACGGGAAGTTCGACGAGGCGGTGGGCTGGCAAGAGAAAGTGGTGGAGATGGTCGGCAAACCCCACAAGGAGTTTGCCACCAAGACGCTGCACCGGTATCAGAATGAGCGACCCTACGCAGCCGATCCCGACCAGGCCAACGCCGAAGACCAGGCGGAAGTCGTCCGCCAAAGCGAACCGAGCGCCTGATTCCGTCGGCGATTTCTCCGAAATCGCTTCGGGCGTTTAAGACTCAGCCGTTGCCGCGGGCACTTCGTCTTGGACCGGAATCATATCCGGGTTGGTCAGCTGTTTGTCACCCAGCGTGAAAATCACGAACAGGCCCACGAAGACAAACGATCCGAAAAAGAGGAACACGTTGAACGGTTTATCAAACGCCAGGTGCATGAAGAAAAAGGCCACCAATGCCGCTTTGATCGTGGCGATCACCATCACGATGGCAACGTCGTAACTACCGAAATCGAAACTCGCCTGCCCCACCGTCACCAACGTCAGAAACACCAAGGCGAAAAAGACAGCCAGCAACATCGGCACCGGCATCGGGTGGGCAAAATCGTGACCGTCTTCGGAATGACCGTGATCAGACATAGCAGAAACCGAATCTCTTTTTTTCTATTTGAAAAACTTCGCAGGCGAACGCGAACTTATCGAATCAAGTACATCAACGGGAACAGGTAGATCCAAATCAAGTCGACAAGGTGCCAATACAACCCGACGTAGTCGACCGGACCAAAGTACTGGCGGTTGAAATCTTGACGCACGGATCGCACCAGCAACCAGACGAGCACGACGATGCCGCCCAGAATGTGAATGGCATGAACGCCTGTCATGCAGTAGTAAATACTGAAAAACACACCCGCGCGGCTGGGTGTCAGCACGTTTTCATCGATCTTTTCGATCGCCCCAGAAACCTCGTCATCATCGTAGACGATGGAGCTGCCAGCGACGGCGGCCTGACGCTCGATCGCCGCCAATTCGCTCTGAATGCCCGAATTGGTCGCTTCGGTCGCCAATCGCTCGCGAATCGCTAAATCAACGCTAGGGCCGTGTGGTGCGGCCGCGGCGTCGTGATCGTCGGCGTGTGTCTCTTCCGCATGGTCCTCCTTGCCGTGGTCTTCACCCTGATGTGAATCATGATCACTATGGCCGTCATCGTGATGGCTGACGCTGGCGTGCCCGCCGCCATGATCTCCCTCGCCACCGCTTTCCAAGAACTGCCCCAGCATGACGCCGACAAAGAAGCAAAGGCAGACCACCAACAACGGCTTGGCCACCGCCACATGGAACTCGTTGCCGCTGATGTAGGAGGCGATCAACCAGATCAACACGCCGACCAACGCGATCGCAAAGGGAATGCACAAGTAGGTCAGGTAGGGTGGCACGTCGGCTGGGTGCGGATTGGCCGGGTCGTAGGTGAACAATCCGGCCGGCAACAAACCCATTCCCCACTTGTGTGAATATTCGATCGCTTTCACACCCAGGAAGATCGTCGCGCAGGAAAGTGTTGCTGCAAGCAACCCCGTGGTCGCTTTGTGTTGTTCCAACTGCGAACAGCGAACCGCCCACGCCATCGTCAGCGAACTGAACAGCAGCACGCCGGTATTGATCGCGCCCAGCTGGGTGTTCAGAAACTGGCTGCAACCCTCGAAAACATCGGGCCGCAGCGAGCGAAAAATCGCGTATGCACAAAACATCCCGCTGAAGAACAACACTTCGGTGACCAGGAAGAGCCAGATTCCCAGCTTGCCGCTGTCGAACTGCTGCTCCGGCGTGTCAAAGTGATGCGCCAACCACTCCGGATGGTCATGATCATGATGATCGTGGCTATCGTGGGGGTCGGTATCCTGACTGGCTTCGGTAGTGGCCATGGACGTTACAAAGGCTGGTTGGAAGGAAAGGAATCAGGTTCAAAAAAACGCGGCAAGAGCCGGCCGCTCAGTCTCCCCGGGCGTGCGCCGGCTGTTCGGCTGGCTGCTTTTCGGGAGCAATCTCGCGATCGGGCTGGACGAACACGTAACGTTGGTTTTCGTCGTCCCACAGCAGATCCTCAAAATCGTAAGGATCACCCACAGCGGGAGCTCGTTCAAAGTTGTAGTACGGCGGCGGGCTGGTGCAGTGCCATTCCAGCGTCGCACCGCCCCAAGGATTGGCCGGTGCGCGGCTGCCCTTGAGCAGCGAGTGGATCAGTACGATCAGCGCGACCAGCAATCCGAATCCCAGCAACATCGATCCATAGGTGCTGACCTGGTGCAAAAAGGCGAATTCCGGATCGTACGTCGCGTATCGACGCGGCATGCCGCGACTGCCCAGCACAAACTGCGGCAGGAAGGTGAGGTTGAAACCGAGGAAGACCAGCGCGGCCGAAATCCTTCCGCCCGTTTCGTTGTACATCTTGCCGAACATCTTCGGCCACCAGTGAAACACGCCGCCCAGGAAAGCGACCAACGTGCCGCCCATCATCACGTAGTGGAAATGGGCCACCACAAAATAGGTGTCGTGCAGGTGCAGGTCGGTTGCCAACGTTCCAAGGTGCAAACCGGTCAGACCGCCCAGGGTGAACAAGAAAAGGAAGGCCAAGGTGTAGCACATCGGCGTCGTCAGACTGATCGATCCCTTGTACATCGTCGCCAACCAGTTGAAGACCTTGATGGCCGACGGCACGGAAACGGTAAAGGTCAACGCACTGAAGACCAACGTCGTCAGCGAGCCCATCCCGGCGGTGAACATGTGATGTCCCCAAACCAGAAAACTCAACAGCGCGATCGCGACCGACGAATAGGCGATGAACCGGTAACCGAAAATATGTTTGTGGCTGTGGACGCTGACCAGGTCGCTGATGATCCCAAAGGCCGGCAGGATCATGATGTAAACCGCCGGATGGCTGTAAAACCAGAAGAAGTGCTGGAAGGTGACCGGGTCGCCGTTGAATTCGGGGTCAAAGATCCCGATGTGCATCGTCCTTTCGGCGATCAACAACAGCAGGGTGATCCCCAGCACGGGCGTGGCCAACACCTGGATGATGCTGGTCGAATAGGTCGCCCACAAGAACAGCGGCATGCGGAACCAGGTCATCCCCGGCGGTCGCATGGTGTTGATCGTGACGATGAAGTTCAATCCGGTGAAGATCGAACTGAAGCCAAGAATGAACGCACCCATCGTCGCCGCGATCACCGAAGTTTCAGTGGTCGTGCTGTAGGGCGTGTAAAACGTCCAGCCCGTATCCAGACTGTTGGCACACAGAGCAGCGACAAAAAAGATCGCCCCGAAAACCCATAGGTAAAAACTGCACAGGTTCAAACGAGGAAAGGCGACATCCTTGGCCCCCAGCATGATCGGCACCAGGAAATTACCCAGCGCGGCCGGCACACTGGGGATGATGAACAAGAACACCATGATTGCCCCGTGCAACGTGAATATACGGTTGTAGGCGTCGTTCGACATCGGCCCGTCGGGCTGGAACAGTTGCAGGCGAATACCGAGCGCCAGGATCCCGCCCAGAGCGAACGCGGCGGTCACCCCGATCAAGTACATCACACCGATGCGTTTGTGATCCAAGGTGAACATCCAACTGAGAACCCCTTTGGAGTTCGTCAGGTAGCTTTCACTGGCGGTCGGAAATCCAGGATCGCGAACATTCGCATCCGAAGGAATGGTTCCGGCAGACATGGTCATCAACCTCTATCAACGCGTATCGCGTCTTAATCTATCAAAATGAAAAATGGTTCTAGTTTTGTTCCGCCGCATCGTCGCCGGCGGCGGATTCTTGCGGTGTGGCCGCATCGGACGATTCAGCCGATTCATCCGGCTGATCGCCCGCGGCGTCAGTTTCAGCGGGCTTGGCGTCGGCTTGTTTTGGTTTCGGTTTCGGTGTCTTTTCTGAAATCGACTTCATGAATTCCACCAGGCAGTGCAAGTCATCGTCGCTCAACTGACCTTTGAAGCTGGGCATCACCGGCGCGTAACCGGCAGCAACCTTTGCTTTCGGATAGACGATCGATTCGCGAACGTAGTTTTCATCGACCGCGACTTCACCGCCGGCGACCAGGCCGTGTTTGCTTCCGAACAGATCTTTGAACGACGGACCGACCCGCTTGCTGCCGTCGAGCGAATGACATCCACCACAGCCGCGTCGTTCGTACAACTTTCGGCCGTAACTCTCCGGTGACTCGTCGTCAGGCCGAATGCTGTTGGCTTTGATCCAGGCATTCAGATCATCAAGCGTCTCGTGAACCACCACGACCGTCTGCATGATGGAGTGGTCTTTGCCGCAATACTCCGCACAGTACAGATCGTAAAACTCGTACCCGTCCGGCGTGATCTGGTGCTGGTCGTAGTTCCACGACAAGCCGGTCTTCTTTTCCCACGCTTGTCCCTCCGGACTCTTTTGCCACTCCTTGCCTTTGGCGACCGCTTCGGGGCCCAGGTTCTTGTTGGCGATGGTCGGTTTGAACCACATGTAGTTGTACCGTCCGGGGACGACGTCACGTTTCGCCCGGAACGCGGGAACGTACAAACTGTGCAGCACATCGCTGGACTGCATCGTCAACTTCGTCGGCTCGTTGACCAGGATGTGCAGTTCGGGATGGATGGTGCCGTTTCCGTAATCCATCGCCCAGCTCCACTTTTGCGCTTTCACCTGAATTTCGTTCGCACCGTCGGGAATGGTGCGAATGTCCAGGTAGGCCTCGGCGCCGTAGATGAACATGGCGATCAGCACAAACGATGGCAGAATCGACCAGGCCAGTTCCAAGGGAGTGTGGTGAGTGACGTTGCTTTCCGCCTTGGCACCCTTCGGCTTGTGGTACTTCACCGTGAAGTAGAACAGGCAACCAGCGATGGGGACAAAAAACAGAATACAGACGATAGAAATGAACCAATACAGCCAATCGATGTCGGCAGCGAACGACGACGCCTGTTCGGGAAACGTCGCAAAGGTGTCGACGTAATCGCCAAGCAACGAGGTCGCGGCAGGTAGGAAGGCAAACATATTCCAGTCGTTTTTCAGAGTGCTCAATGAAATGATTTGTTCTTAAAACCTCGGCTCAAGCCACACCGGGTTGCGATGCGTCGCCGGTCTCCTCGTCTGTCGCCGCCGGTGTCCGCTTGCGACCGATCCAATAAGGCATCAAACAGGCCAACACCACCACGATCGTCGTGGCTCCGCCCAGTCGCATGATTTTCCAGGCAGCGGGAACGTAGCTATTGGTCGATTCATCAAAGTTGGAACACCAGAGAATGAATTGGTCGACGGTGGTTCCCACCGTGCCGTCACCGGCTTCGACCAACGCTTTTTTCATCTGCTCCGGTGGAAAATCAACGCCCAGTGAATACCGGGTGATGACACCTTCGGGTGAAACGAACGCCAACATCGCCGGATGGTAGTACTCGCCCGATTGGCGGTCGTACCGGTAACGAAAACCAAGCGAATCGGCCAAGCGAGTGATGATCGGTTGTTTGGCGGTACAAAACTCCCACCCTTGCTCCACACCCGGCTGTTTTTCGATCAGCTGCGAAACATACTTTTCCTTGGTGGCCAAAGCCTGCTGAGCCGATTCGCGCGGATCGATACTGACGCTCAGCAACTGGAAGTCTTCGTCGATCCGCAGATCCAGGCCGGCAAGCGACTGGGTGAGCTGGTTGAGTTGCACGCTGCACAGCATCGGGCAATTGCTGTAGTTCAGCGTCACGATCGTCGGCTTCTTGCCGTCAAAGTAGTAACCCGTTTTGACTCGTCGTCCCCGCGAATCGGTCATCGGCAGGTTCAGCGGAATCTGCTCGCCTAATTTTTGTTCGACCGTGACGTTCTTCAGCTTGTAGGGAACGTTGCCCGACAGCGCGACGCCTTCGCTGCTGGTTGGCACCGGTCCTTGGGCAACGGCGCAGCTTGCCCCGACGCCTGCTGCCATGGAGGCGGCAAACGCAACGATCATCAGCAATCGCCGCAAACCGGACGGTTGCTCAAGTTTCGTCGGCGTCGGTTTTCTGTTCACTGGGCTCTTCGTTCTGGGCTTCCTTGGCCACCAACTTGATTGCTTCTTCGATCGGGATCGTGATGTTGCCCGTTTCGGGGTCGACCCCGTAATTGGAAATCTGATCTCGCTGTTCTTGGAGGATTCGATTCTGCCGCCGATAATCGCTTTGTGCCGACTTTGCCTCGTCCTGCCATTGGAGCATGGAGTACGACACCACTTGAACCGCCAATGCGGTGACTGCGACAACAACGACCGAGATCACCCCGGCGATGAAGATTCCTTTGACGTTCAGGTCGTCGTAAGCTGCCATGACTTCAGGTCGTTTTCAAACGTTTGGAAAAAGGGACAAACAACATCAAAATACCGGCCGGGTCTAAATATTCTCGAACGCAATCGATTCGCGAAGTCGCGGATCGCGCACCGCGATGATCTTGGTCTGTTCGGCAAGCCGCAAAATCAACCCGATCATCAGCGTGGCCATGCCGGCAACGCACAAAATGCTGGAGATCACCCCGATCGCTCCGCCAGCGGTCGCATGCTCGGCTCCGGTCACCATCGATCGTGCTTCGGGCATGATCATCCAATAGACGTCGATGAAATGCAGCACCAGGATATACAATGCCCAGCCAAAAACGGCTGTGGGGTTTCGTCGCACATGCCGGCTCATCGTGCCGAAAAACGGCAACATCCAGTGCAGGAAGATCAAGGCCAGCCCGATCTTGCCCCAGGCACCGATTTGACGGTCATAAATCCACTCCGTCTCTTCCGGAATGTTACCGTACCAAATCAGCATGTATTGGCTGAAAGAAATGTAAGTCCAAAACAGGATGAACCCGAACATGTACTTGCCCAAGTCGTGATAGTGCTCCACCGTCACCTCATCACGCAGCGCGCCTTTCTTTTGCAGCACATAACAGGCAGCGGCGATAAAGCAGTGAGCCGACAGCACGCCGCCGGTGAACATGTAGACGCCAAACATCGTCGAAAACCACATCGGCGACAGGCTCATCACCCAGTCGAAGGAGGCCAGGGTCGACGTGCCGGCGAACAAAATCACCGCCGGACCGCTCCAATATTGCAATCGATCAGTCGTCGCTTTTTCGCCCGTTTCGTCTTGTTCCACACTGCCGCGGTAGAAGTAAACCGCCAAGCCGATCCAAACGGCAAAGTAAACGATCGCGCGGAACGTGAACCAATATTGATTCAGCCAGCGAGACTTCTCGCTCCACGCTTCCGGCGGCAAATGGTTGGTCGTTGCATATTCACTGTGATCCCAGCGATAGAGCACGCCTTCCCCAAAGATCAACGTCGCGATGACTGGCACAAAAAGGACTGCCAGAGGAATCAACATCATCATCGCCAGTTCAGCGACGCGTCGCACCACCGTGCTCCATCCGGCCCGCGACAGGTGCTGGATCAACACAAAGAACAGGCATCCCAGCGTGATTGAGGTGCAATAAATGAAAGCGGTCAGGTAGACCGACATGCCGAACTTGCCGCCGACGGTAAAGCAGGCCAACAGCAAACCGGCAGCCAACGCGACGAGGCCGCCGATGCACAAAGGCATCCACAGAGCAGCTAGTGATTCGGGCAATTGAAAGGCCGGGTCATCAGCCGTTTTGATCGCCGGTTTGCCGTGTTCAGACATGGTTGTTTGGTTTGAGTGTTGATCGTTGATTGGTGAATGGTTGGTCACGCTCGCATGCCGAAGCATCAGCCAGCGGCTTGCTTGGCCCGCTCGGCCTCTTTCTGACGTTCCGCTTCGGCCTGTTCTGCAAGCTGCTTCTGGATTTCGGCTTGCTGCTTGGTGATTTCATCACGTCGCGAAGCGGGAACCAAATCGATCGTCGCGTTTTGGCTCAGCTGCAACGCGCGAACGTAGGCGACGATCGCCCAGCGGTCGTGAGGACGAATCTGGCTGGCGTAGCCGGGCATCTTGCGAATCCCTTTGCTAATCGTGTTGAACAGCTTGCCGTCGGGATACTTGTCGGCGTGCAAATTCGCCTCGTGCAACTTCGATGGTGGAATCCAAGTCGCCGCCAAAATCTTGTTGGCACGTCGATTGACCAGGCCGTTGCCGCTGCCGTTCATGCCGTGGCAAACTGAACAATAGATCCCGAAATAATCCCTACCGCGTTGGATCAATGCTTCGTCCACTTCCAGCGGGTTTTCTTCCAACCACGGTGTGGTGTCCATCACGCTGGGCGGCGGGGCGGCCGCTTCTTGCCCTTCGTCCGGTTGCTGATCGCCACTTGCCGGCTGCTCGGAAGCCGCCTGCTCGGCTGCCGCCGAATCATCGTCTTGTCCGGGCTGCTGCAGAGTGCGAACCAGGTGCTCGGCGCGGGGGGCATCCAGCAGGGCTAGTGAATCGATGTCGATTCCGGTCAGGAAATTCAAGTCGCCAGCCATTTCGCCGCGGGCAACCGTTCCGGGAACATCGGGCCGCATTGCCCGGCCATCGGCAAACAGCGTCGTATTCTGCTGCATGTCCTTGGCGGGTGAAAAATCCATGTCGGGAAAGATGTGGTATCGCGGCGAACTGCTGTTGGTGACTCGCATTTTGGCGACGATCAACAACGGCACGATCGACAGAGCGGCCAAGACTGCGATCGTGATGAATGCCGACCGGGGCACCTTGTTACAGGTATCGTCGTCGACCACCGACGTGATGTACTCGCTGCCCGTTTCGCCCAGCAGCTTTTCCACGCCCGCTTGATCGTAACGATCATCCTTGGCGTCGATGTACAAGAAAAACTTGTCGTCGGTGGCGCGATCGAACCGCGGATCGGTGAACATCGGGTTGCTGAACTTGGGCAACCGGTTCAACGCCCACATGCCAAAGAACGCACCAAAGGAAGCAAACAGGACGGTCAACTCGAAAGTGACCGGCATGAACGCGGGCAGCGAAAGGACGTACGGTTTGCCCGAAATGATGTACTTGTAATCGATCGCGTTCATCCAAATCTGCATCGCCAGCGCGGTGGCGGTGCCAGTCAATCCGGCGGTCAGCGCGATCCAGGGAAGCGCCGTCGGTTTGATCCCCAGCGCCTTGTCGATCCCGTGCACCGGAAAGGGCGTGAAAGCATCCGTTTTCTCGTAACCCGCTTCGCGGATCCGGTTGCAAGCTTCCAGCAGATTGTCGACCGAATCGTATTCGGCGACCGTCCCGTGGATTTTCTTGTCGTTGTTATCGTCAGACATGGTTTTTCGCAAAACCGCCTTCGCGGCTTCGCTCAATCGTGTGAATGGTCAGTGTTCGTCGTGTGCCATGTGAAATTGTTTTGCCAACGTCGCCTTCGTCTCGGCCATGTTGATCACCGGCATCAACCGGCAGAACAACAGGAACAAAGTGAAGAACAGGCCGAACGATCCGATCAGCATCGACCAGTCGACCCAGGTTGGATGGAAGTATGCCCAAGCACTCGGCAGGTAGTCGCGTGACAAACTGGTCACCACGATCACAAATCGTTCGAACCACATGCCGATGTTCACGAAGATCGAAATCACCACGATGATCCACGGAGTCGTCCGGAACTTCTTGATCCAGAACAACTGCGGGCTGATCACGTTGCAGGTGACCATCGTCCAGTAAGCCCACCAATAAGGTCCGAAGGCCCGGTTGATGAAGGCAAATTTTTCAGCGGGAACCTGGCCGTACCAGGCAATGAAGAACTCAGTCCCGTAAGCCAAACCGACAATCGATCCGGTCGCCAGGATGATTTTGCACATGTTGTCCAAGTGCCGGATCGTGATCAGCTTTTCCAGGTTCAGCATTTTGCGAGCCGGCACCATCAACGTCAGCACCATCGCGAAACCGCTGAAGATCGCCCCGGCCACGAAGTAGGGCGGGAAGATCGTGGTGTGCCAGCCGGGTACCTGGGAAACGGCAAAGTCAAACGAAACGATCGTGTGCACCGAAAGAACCAGCGGCGCCGCCAATGCCGCCAGAATCGCGTAGGCCTTTTCGTATCGCATCCAATGTCGTGACGAACCGGACCACCCCAGCGACAGAATGCCGTAAGCCATTCGTCGCCACTTGTTTTTCGACCGGTCGCGGAAGGTTGCCAAATCGGGAACCATTCCCATGTACCAGAACAACAGCGAAACCGTGCCGTAGGTGCTGACCGCAAACACGTCCCAAAGCAGAGGGCTGCGGAATTGCGGCCACATCCAAAGGTTCAAACTGGGATAAGGTGCCAACCAGAAGGCCAACCAAGCGCGGCCCACGTGAATCCCGGGAAAGGTGGCGGCACAAACAACCGCGAAAATCGTCATCGCCTCGGCGGCGCGGTTGATGCTGGTTCGCCACTCCTGGCGAAACAGAAACAAAATCGCGCTGATCAACGTTCCGGCGTGACCGATACCGACCCAAAACACGAAGTTCACGATCGGCCAGCCCCAGAAGACTGGCGAACGGTTGCCCCACACCCCGACACCTTCGTAGAAGAGGTAGAGGATGCAGAACCCCAGCCAATGCAACAGGGCAAACGAGATCAAAAAGCCGACAACCCAACCTTTGCTGGGTTTTCGCTCGGCAACCTGGCAAACCGCTTCGGTGATGTCGTGATACGAAGTATCACCCAGCACCAGCGGGGCTCGTTCGCCGGGGCGTTCAACGGTGTTATCCAATCCGTTGGCAGTGGCAAGGGACATAATTCGTCGTGTTTATCGGAATGAAATGTGAATCAATTTTGTCTTGGTTGCTGGCGGCCGACGCGCCCAGGCGTCTCAATGATCGCCTGACTTTTCGGCCGCTTTTGCATGCTCTTCGTCGTGACCGGCGTCATCGCCGTGATGGCCGTCACCCTGTTCGTCGTGACCATGTTCGCCGTCGCCATGGTGATCATCATGGCCGTGATGCGGCGGTTTGACGTTTTCCAAGTCGTCCAACTGGAAACTGGTCATCAGCCGCGGATGCGGATTGCGAACGCGGGCCAGATACTCCGTCCTCGGTTTGACGTTCAGCTGTCCCAGCATGCCGTAGCTGCGAACATCGGCGTGCTTTTTGGAAACGGTCGATTCCGAATCGGCCAGGTTGCCAAACTCGATCGCTTTGGTGGGGCAGGCCGATTGGCAAGCGGTGACGACGTCGCCATCCTCGATCATCCGGCCGCCATCTTTACGAGCCTCGATTTTCGCCTTTTCGATTCGCTGCACACAGTAAGTGCACTTTTCCATCACGCCGCGGCCACGAACGGTGACGTCCGGGTTCAGCACCAGTGATTGCAGCTTTCGATTCGCTTTTTCGATCGCCCCCGGATAGGCCTTCACACCGTAGCCGACACCGACATCTTCGTTGTAGTTGAAGTAGTTGAAGCGGCGAACTTTGAAGGGGCAGTTGTTGGCACAGTAACGAGTCCCGATACAACGGTTGTAGGCCATCGCATTGAGTCCCTCGTTGGTGTGTACCGTTGCGGCAACGGGACAAACCTGTTCGCAGGGAGCCGTTTCGCAGTGCTGGCACATCATCGGTTCTTGAACGATGTCCGCATTTTCTGCATCACCCTGGAAGTACCGGTCGATCCGCATCCAATGCATTTCGCGGCTGTTGGTCACCTGCTCGCGACCGACAATCGGAATGTTGTTTTCGCTCTGGCAGGCGATCACGCAGGCGTTGCAGCCAGTGCACTTGGACAAATCGATCGACATGCCCCACTGGGCGACCAGCGGATTGTTTTCGGCATTTTCCTTCTGGATCACCTGCATCGGTTCGTGCCACGGCGAACCGTGGGGACCGACGTGGGGAACGTGCGGTTCCTTGGGTGAACCGGTCGCGAATTCAGGCACCTTGTCCAGCAGCTGAGTCGTCCCTTCGCGAACCAGCGAAAAACTGCGAGATTCGATTTCACCCTGTCCCAGTTGATCGATTGCCCAATGGTCCTGCGTCGTGGCGACGTTGTACTCATCAAACATCGGCCGCGCTTCGACCTGGTAAGCAACCAGCATCGAATCGGTGGTTCGAATCGGAGAGACATCGACGCCGACAACATCGACCTCTTCCTCCGACATTCCGCCAACCATTCCGACGCGGCTGCGGCCGTAACCGATCGTGGCGGTGACGACTCCGGCGGCACAACCGGGCATTTCGTAGATCGGCAGCTCGACTCGTGCATCACCGCGAATCAACGCGATCTTCAAACCGTGACGCAAACCGAGGGCTTCGGCGGTGGCCGGCGCCATCACCGCGGCGTTGTCCCACGTGATCTTGGTCAACGACTGAGGCATCTCCTGCAACCAGCCGTTGTTGGCGAATCGACCGTCGTAGAGACCGTCGGCCGGTACGAACACGACTTCGACGTCGTCCCGATCGATTTCGCCGCCAGTGACCGGAGCGTCGGCGGTCAATTCCTTTGCTTCGCCGGTGGGAGACAGCGATTCAGATTCGATTCGCAATTCTTCGGAAAAGCCATCGTGCAGCAGCTTCCGCCATTGACGTTGGCTGAGCGAACTGCCGGCCACACCGTCGGCGGTACGCCGCACAATCTGCGAACCTTCTTTTTCGTCTTCGCCCAACATCACCGCCAACACTTCTGTCGCCGGGCGCCCGCCCATCAGCGGCAAGATCTGTGGCTGGCAGACGCCGTAGTTGCCGTGATCGTCCACGCAATCGCCCCACGATTCCAGCGGATGGGCCAGCGGCAACGACCAACGACAGATCGACCCTGTTTCGTCGTCATACTCGCCCAGGTAAACGCTGTGTTCGACTTTGCCGAGCGCGGTGACCAAGTCGACGTCGCCGGGAGCCGCGGCCACCGGATTGCCGCCCAGGATCAACAGCGAATCGATTTCGCCGGCATCGATCTTGTCGACCAACTGTCCAAGCGTTGCGGCCTCGCCAAGCTCAGCGTCCGCTTCGGGAACAAACGTCTGCAACTTGCCCAGCGAACCCAGCTTCTGATTCAGTCGAATGCCGGCGGCAACCGCATCGGCGCCCAGATGTTCGCCGACCACCACGACCGCTTTGTCGCCCGCTTCGGCGATGTCGTGCGCCAACACATCCAAGAATCGTTCCAGACGTTCTTCAGCCGAGATCTGATCATAGGGACTCGACTCGTCGCCATGATCATGCGACTGGCCACCGGCAAGCTTTTCGACTCGTCGCCCCAGTTCGGCCAAAAACGCCGGCATCTGACTGGGACGAAGTGCCAATCGCGAATCGGCCATCGAACCGGTCAACGTGTAGCCGCCTTCGACCACATACAACCGGCTCATCTCGCCGGCAATCGGATCGCGATGCTCGGCAAACCCGGCAGCGCTAGTCAACATGCTGCGATGATTGCCAAGGAGATCGGCTTGCAGCGTCAGGATGATTTTCGCATCCTCCAACTTCAAAACTTCTTTCGCCGGCTTGCCAAATACCTGCTCGGTCGCCTGGCGGATCACGTCACCGCCGACCGAGTCATAACGGCACAGCGTTGCTTTGGGCAAACGTTCCTTCAGCTTGCCAAGCAGCCGCAACGTTGATGGTGACGTCGTCGATTCCATCAACACGGCAAACCCCGAACCGCGATCGTGGCTGGCGGCTGTCTTGACGAGTGCTTCGCCGTAAGAATCAAACTCGACCCAATCGGCACCGACGCGTCGTTTTTCACCTTTGCGAATCAGGAACCCGCGTTTGCCGCGCGACCGATCGGGATCGTACAAACCAAGAATACTTGCCTGAGCATAAATGTCGGTGCCACCGCCGGTGGGATGATCGACATTCGGCTCGACTTTCAGCGGTCGGCCGTCAAAGCACGAAATCAACAGGTTGTAAACGCGGCCAGCCAGTTCAATGTTCGTCGCCCGACTGTAGGTCTCGCCGGGAACTCGACCTTCGGGCCGGATCACGAACGGCTCAATTGTCTCTTCTGGATACCGGCAACCGGCAACGCCTGCCAGCGCAAAGGACGCTCCCATCAATTGCATCCAACGCCGCCGCGAAACCCCCTCAGGAAACTCCGACGCGGCCACCGGAAACTCCCGGTGCACGTATTCCTGAAACTCCTGTTGCTGATGCAATTCCGCCAGGCTACGCCAATATCGTGGGCGGCCGCTGCTGTCCGAACCGGAAGGCGTTTCAGAGCTGGAGCTGGATAAGTCTCTGGAGGTCATATCGGAAACGAACGTTTTTGATGAATGAACAAAATGAACGGGGTCGAAGGTCAGAAAGCAGGCGGGATCAGCGATGGCAGACCGCGCAGTGGACCTTCGGGTTGATGTTGTGTTTTTCTCGAGCGTCCTTGGCGAACTCTTCCTGGTTCCAATCGGCCGGCGGTTCCCAATCGAGCTTGGTGACGTTTTCGACTTCGCGGAGGTGAGGATCGGGATTGCGATGGCACTTGATGCACCAAGCCATCGACAGCTCCTCGTGCTGGTAAACCACTTCCATTTGGTCGATGCGGCCATGGCAGGTCTTGCAGCTGACCCCCGAATTCACGTGGGCGGCATGATTGAAGTAGACGAATTCGGGCAGGTTGTGGACCCGCTTCCATCCCATGCTTCGCCCCGTTTTCCAACTTTCATGGATCGGCGCCAGCTTCGGGCTTTCGGCGTGAACCGCCGCCAGCGACGTGATTCCCTGATCGTTGGCGGGACTATGGCAGTTGATACAGGTGGCCGTCGGCGGAATCGCCGCGTGGGCAGCGTCAAAGACGGTGTTGTGGCAATAGCGACAGTCCATTTTCAGCTGGCCAGCGTGAATCGCATGGCTGAACGGCACCGGTTGCTGAGGTTCGTAACCGATGTTCAGCGTCTTGGGGTCGGTGATCAGGCCGCCCATCGCCGCGGCGTAAACACCGCCAGCCAACAGAGCAATCGCGAGTAATCCCAGGAAGGGATTGGTCCAACGAGGAAACAGAAACCGTTGCATGATGTGATTGGCCTTCGCTTGGGGCGTGGCCCGAAATAGCACAGGAGAAATGAGAGAACGTGTGACGATCCGGCTCACACGCGCGGACAGTATGGCGAGCCAACGTTCAAACTGGCAATGGTGGCCAACGTCCGAGCGACATTGTGTCGCATAGAAAATACCCGTCCACCAGGACATCTGCGCAACCAATGATCGGCAGCGACATTGTGTCGCAGGCAATCACCTGCAGCAGATGTGAATCTGGGCAAGGTAGTTCATCGTAGGCCGACTTGTCCCCAAGTCGGCGAGTGCTCCGAAATCGCTATGCCAAGCCAGCAGCATCGAACTGGCCGGTTCGACAATACTCGCCGACTTGGGACAAGTCGGCCTACTTGCTTACCACCAATTGCCGTCGGGGGTCATCGGTTTGACGGGGCAGCGCATGGAATCGAGTGCAGAGGCGACTTCGGCGACGGCCCAGTCCTCGTCATCAACCTCCAACCGGTATTCCGGCCAATCCCATCCAGAGGGCCACATCTGATGTGGTGCCGGCCATCGCGTTTCGGGAGTCGCTTTCTGGATGCGAACAATCAACCGGGGCACCGTCGGGCTTTGGGCATCCTCACTGCCGACTGGCGGAAGCGACGGGACGTAGGCCGAAACCCAGGGCAGGTCTCCCTCAGCGGTGATTTTTTCGCCCTGATCACTGCTGGATCTCCGCCGCGCCGTGGGAGAGGGCCTCACTGCCGCCGGCGCGTTGCCGACCACGGCCATCGGATCGGAAAGTGGCGGAGCGGCGAAGGTGCGGATGCCATGTTCTCCCTGAAGCCGCCGACACAACGTTTCCCGAATCGTTTCGTCTCCACCGACCAATGCCAGCGAAGGAACTCCTTGCGAAAGATGATCGGCCAACTGCTGCAGCGACCAATCGAACCGTGGATCGCGATAGTGGGGCGCGACATCGCAGGCCGGTTGCAGCACAAACTGCCTGGCGGTGTAACGGGGATGCGGAACAATCAACCCCGTTCCGCCTCCCACCAATTCCCCGTGCAGGACGACGTCCAAATCGATCGACCGCGCGTCCCAACGTCTCTTTCGGCGTCGACCCAGCTGCTGCTCGGTCTGTTGCAATAGCAGCAAGATCTCTCGCGCCGAAGCCGATGTTTCAAAAGCGGCCACCGCGTTCAGAAACGGTTCCTGCTGTCCCGGTCCGCCGATCGGCGGCGTTTCGAACAGGCGACTGGCGCGAAAGCCGCCAACCATCGGTGAAACCGCGATCTGCTGGGCGGCTTGCTGAATGATCGTCTCGCGCATGCCCAGGTTGCTGCCGAAGCTGATCAGGCATTGAGACAAACCCGACGGGGAAGAGCCGGAAACACGCTGCTGGGGATCCGACGCGGATGATCGTCCCTGCTCTACTGGCATGACTCGTCTTGTCCCGCCTGAACCAACTTGCCCGCAAGCATTTGAACGTAAGCGTCACAGACGTCTCGACGACACGACAGGATCGCCATCTGGCCCTGACGGCGCGAGCTGATCAAATCGGCCGCGACCAGTTCTTTCAAATGATGCGAGATGGTCGCCTGGGTGATCGAAAAATCGGCGACCAGCTTCTTGCAGGGAACTTCGCGATGTTTTGCGATCGACGCCAAAATCGCAAAACGTTGCGGATCGGCGATCGCTTTGGCAATTCTATGTGCCTGTTCGCTACTCAGCTGAATCTGCGTGTGGTTCATTTTCAACCCATCGAAACCCATGGTTTGCCGACGGTTGGGAAGTCGGTCGATGGCCATCGGCGTTGTAACGCGCGGCGATCGTGATGACACCAAAGGTGGCCAACTGCCAGTATCGGCTGCGAAATGTCAGAATGCGAGGGGCAAGTGGGACGGAGCTACTAGAATCTGTCTCTCCGCGCCCTCCTCTGGTATCGTTCAGCGCCACGACCACCACAAAGCACTGCGAATGGACCCACCTCAGGAATCGACCGAGCAAACTCCCGACGACGTCTTTCTGACGGCGGTTCTGTTCGAGTCTGCGCTGGGCCTGTTGGCGTTGCTGTTGGGTTGGATGCTGGGCCCCGACCCGCGAGCGCTGGTTCCCGACTTGGACCTGTCCAACTTGTGGCCAATCTTTTCCGGCGTGCTGTGGGGCTGCTTGGCGGCCGTGCCGGTGCTGATTGTGATCGAGATCGTGCGGCGGTTGCCGTGGGAACCGGTACGACAGCTCGAACGGCTCAGCGACGACACGATCATCAAGACGCTGCTGCAGTTGCGACCGGCCGAACTGATGCTGATCAGCCTGTGTGCGGGCGTCGGCGAAGAGCTGTTGTTTCGCGGCTGGATGCTTTATTGGTTCGCCGGCGCCTCCGACGCGGCCACTCCCGGCAACCTGGAACTGGGATTCGCCCTGGTCGGTTCTTCTATTGCATTCGGCCTGATGCACCCGATCACCAAGCTGTACATCTTCTTGGCGGCCATGATGGGAATCTACTTCGGATTGCTGCTGCTACTGACCGGAAACCTGTTGATCCCAATCGTCGCCCACGCCGTCTACGACGCGGTGCAACTGATCTGGACCGGCCACCGAAAAGAAGAATCGTAGGCCGACTCGTCCTCCGTCGGCGATTTCTCCGAAATCGCTACGTCCAGCTCGGATTGTTCGCGTAGGCCGGAGAAGGGGCGTTGCGATTTCGGAGAAATCGCCGACGGGGGAACAATCGCTTCGATCGTTACCACTTCTACCAGCGTGTGGGTGGTTTTCTCGAATTTCGACTTGATACGTCCCTGGTTGCGCGCACCAGCGGATTTGTCCCATAGGTTTTCGTTTGTGAGTCGAACTGTGAAGGTTTTCTCATCCGCGTAACTTTATCCCGGAAGATAAAGGCAAACCGCATGCAAATGCGGGACGCAAAGCCATGGGTCCGCCAACCAGCGGATCGCCAGGTTGCCGCGGATGAGTGCTGGTTTGACCGAGTGCTTATCCACTACTCCAATCCGGGAATATCCGATGAAGATCGCAACATTTGCACGAGAAGCTGTGCGCCGATGGTCGATTCGGGGGGGCGCCGTTGCTGCGCTGTTGGTTGGTTGCTGTAGCGCCGTTGCAGCCGAGCCAAGAATCTATTTGATCGAAGAAGATTGGGAACTGATCGTCAATGAACCAGACCCGATCTGCAATTCTCCACAAATCACTTTCTTCACTTCGCCGACACCTTCGGAGTCGGATTACTTTCAGCTGCAGATGAACTATGCAGCCGATGACGACTATTCCAGTGGCGGTTTTCATGTTGCAGCGGTCCGCAACGACAACATCATCGACGAGGCTCGAAGCGTAACCAGACGTACGCTTTCAACCGATGGTGACCTGATCAGGTGGACCAACGTGATGGCGGTTTTTGACAACAAGATCTTTTTTGCGGTGGACAATGGAGACGGTCTGGAATGGGGCAGTTTCGGTGGTCCGGATTACCTGGTCGAAATGCCGGCCGAAGGGCTCCATAGCCTAAGCGGATACACTCCGCAAAAAAGCCTGGACCAGGTCGACATCGGATTTGGTGCCAACCGCGTCGAATCGTTGATTTTGAAGCGAGTGAGGCTGGTCTACACCGATGGCCACATCGAAACAGTCCCCGTGAATCTGAGCCCGTGAGCAGCCTCGGCTGACTTGCTGCTTTGATTCACTCGTACGTCCAACACTTGGGAGACTGTCATGCATGCCCATTCACCTCAAGATCGATCCTCCACCGTGATCTCTCGAAAGCAACAGAGAAACTTCGGCCGCAGCCGCCAGGGCGCCGCCGTAGTGCTGGGAGTGGTGCTCACTTTGAGCCTTGTCACTCTGATGGCGTTCACCATGGACTACGGCAACATCTACGTTGCCCAGTCCGAGCTTCGACGGTCGGCGGATTCTGCTGCGATGGCGGCTTGCTGGGAAATGTTCGACCATCAGGAAGCTGATCACACCACGTCCGTTTCTGAAGATGCGGTCCGCGAATCGGCAAACGCCACCGCGTATTTCAATACCGTCGGCCGCGATGCCTTGCAGTTTAGCGTGAGCGACGTGGAACTCGGCTACTACGACATCACCCAGCCGTCCGATTTTGACGCCGGCAGTTCGATTCAGAACGCGGTCCGCGTCACCTTGAGACGCCAAACCGGCGCCAACGGTGAACTGCCGCTGTTCTTCGGTTCGCTGACCGGCCGCGACAGCCAAGCGCTGACGACCACGGCGACCGCGGCGATGTTGAGTACGGTCGAGGGTTTCTACTCGCCGTCGATCACCGACTACAACATCGAAATGCTGCCGATCGCCCTGGACTTGCCAAGCTGGTTGCAAGCGGTGGCCAACGCGACCGATGACGATTACGCCTATTCCAACGGAACGGTTAGCCGCGGTTCCGATGGGCTTTTCGAGACCAACCTGTACCCGAAAGGAACAGGATTGCCTGGAAACCGCGGTACAGTCGACATCGGCGGCGATAACAACAGTACCCAAGACTTGGCACGCCAGGTGTTGTACGGAATTTCCGAGCAGGACTACCTGGATTTCGGACGACCGTTGCGATTGGACGAGAACGGAGAGCTGGACCTCAACGGCGACACCGGTATCAGCGCCGGAATCAAGGATGAACTTGCCTCGCTGATCGGAAAGAAACGCATCATCCCGATTTACGACGCGGCAAGTGGAGAAGGCGACAACTCCACGTTCACCGTAGTCCGGTTCGAGGGTGTGCGAATTTTGGACGTCAAACTGACCGGCAAAAAAGAAAACAAACGTGTGATCATCCAGCCCGCCAAAGTATTGGCTCGCGGTGGGATCATTGACACCACCGGCACCCACACCAGCAGTCACCTGGTCACTCCGGTGATGCTGGTGCAGTGAACCGGTTCCATGCAGCAGACAAAACAAAGACAAGGTCGAAATCATGTTTCCAGGTAAGAAACGACGCGTCATGAAACACCGCCGCCGCGCGGTGGCGGCGGTCGAATTCGCGATGATCGCGCCGCTGATGATCCTGTTCACTTTCGCATTGGTCGAAATTGGCCGGTTCATGCTCGTCAAAGAAACGGCAACCCACGCCAGCCGCGAAGGAGCGCGAGTGGCGGTTCGCCCGATGGCGACGGTGGATCAGGTCGTCACGCGAGTCAACGAAGAATTGGCCATCATGTCGATCAGTGACGCAACCGTGACCGTCAACCCGCCTCAATTGGAAGACGCCGAGCCGGGGTCGATGGTGACGGTGACCATTGAAGTCGCACCCGATTCGATCAGTTGGGCGTCAGGCGTATTCGATATCGACGTCGCCCAAATCGTCGCCGAATCGACCATGCGCCGCGAAAGTACCAACTGACCACTGTCGTCGGCCGACTTGTCCTCAAGTCATTCGTCGGCGATTTCTCCGAAATCGCAACGCTCAGTCTCCGGCCTACGTGAGCAATCTGGGCTGGGCGTTGCGATTTCGGAGAAATCACCGACGATTGGCTGAGCGTTGCGATTTCGGAGAAATCGCCGACAGCCGGCTGGCGAGGTGCTTTCCGGTGGCGCTTTCGACTTCGCTGGCGATCTGTTCGGGAGTGCCTTCGGCCAGGATGTTGCCGCCGCCGGCGCCCCCTTCGGGACCGAGGTCGATGATCCAGTCGCAGGCGGCCAGCAGCTCTAAGTTGTGTTCGATCACCAGCACGGTGTTTCCGCCGTCGACCAATCGTTGCAGCACACCAACCAACCGCTCGACGTCGGCAAAGTGCAAACCGGTGGTCGGTTCATCCAGCAAGTACAGGGTGCTGCCGGTCGATTTCCTGGCCAGCTCCGTGCCCAGTTTGATCCGCTGCGCTTCGCCGCCACTAAGCGTGGTACTGGATTGACCCAGGTGCAGGTACCCCAGTCCGACCGCTTGTAGCGATTGCAACAACCGCTGAGTCCGCGGCACGTTTTCAAAGAAACCGGTTGCCTGGTCGACCGTCATGTCCAACACGTCGGCGACGCTGGCCCCCTTGAAACGGACTTGCAAGGTTTGACGGTTGAACCGTTTTCCTCCGCAACGCGTGCAGGTGACAAACAGATCGCTCAGAAAATTCATTTCGATCCGCTGCACGCCGTGCCCTTTGCACAATTCGCACCGACCGGCAGCCGAATTGAAGCTGAACCGCGCCGCCGTGAAACCTCGCGTTTTTGATTCTCGTGTTGCCGCAAAGACTTTGCGGATTTCATCCAACACGCCGGCGTAAGTGGCGGGACAACTGCGCGGGCTGCGACCGATCGGACTTTGGTCGATGGGGATCAGTTTGTCGATCGAGCCGGCGCCGGTCAGTCCACCGTGGGCTCCGGGCGGCGGCGAAACCAGTCCCAATTTGTTTGCCAGTGCGGGATAGAGCGTGTCGTTGATCAGCGAACTCTTTCCGCTTCCCGACACACCGGCGACTCCGATCAACGTTCCCAACGGAAAACGGGCGGTGACGTTTTTCAAATTGTGAGTCGTCACGTTCTTGAGCTTTAACCACCGGTTGTCGGCCGGCCGGCGCCGATGCTGGCCAATCGGAACGGTTTTACGGCCGCTCAGGTAGGCGCCGGTCAAACTTTTCTTGTTGGCGGCGACCTGCTTGGGAGTCCCCCGGGCGATGATCGTTCCGCCCTGCGGGCCGGCGCCGGGACCGATGTCGACCAACAAGTCGGCGGCCCACATCGTCGCTCCATCATGTTCGACAATCACGACCGAATTGCCCTGCTGCTGTAGCTCGCGCACGCACTCGATCAACCGCTGGTGGTCGGCCGGATGAAGTCCGATCGACGGTTCGTCCAACACGTAACAAACTCCGACCAGGCCGCTGCCGATGCTGGTCGCCAATCGAACTCGCTGAAGTTCTCCGCCGCTGAGCGTATCGGCGGGCCGATCGAGCGTCAGGTAGGAGACACCGACGCGACGGAGAAACTCCAACCGCCGCGCTACCTCTGCCTGAATCGGCGCCGCCACCTTGGCGTGCAATTTCGACAACTGCTGGTCCATCTTCCCGATCCACTGGGCTGCCTCGGCCAGCGGCATCGCGGTCAGCTTGTGAATCGGCATGCCGTGAATCGTTACCCGCAGCGCCTCGGCACAAAGCCGTCCTCCTTCGCACTGCCGGCATACCTTCGGGTGCTGGCGGTCGCCGGTGTAGCCCAATCCGTCACACTGGGCGCACGCGCCGTAGGGGCTATTGAAACTGAAAGTGCGCGGTTCGATCTCGGCGAAACTTGCCCCGCAAGCAGCACAGGCCATCGCGGTGTTATAAATCGATTCGTTCCACTGACCGTCATCCGCTTGCTGAGCCGTTGACAGCAATCCGTCGCCCAGCCGCAGCGCCAGGGCGACCGATTCGGCTAACCGCGATTCGATTCCCTCGCGAATCGACAGCCGGTCCACGACCGCTTCGATCGTATGATTTTTCTTGCGAGCCAGTTCGGGAATTTCTTCCAGCAAGTAAGTTTCGCCATCGACGCGAGCGCGGATCAGTCCCGCTTTGCGAATCGATTCGAACACCTCGCGATGCGCGCCGCGGCGGCCGCGCACCAGCGGCGCCATCAACACCAACTTCGTGCCTTGCCGAAGCGCCCCCAAAGAATCGCGGATCGCTTCGGGCGACTGCTGGGCAATCGAACTGCCGCAACGGGCGCAGTGAGGCGTTCCGATTCGCGCGTACAACAACCGCAGGTAATCGTAGATTTCCGTGACCGTGGCCACCGTGCTGCGAGCTCCCGTCGAACCTGGCTTTTGATCGATCGCCAACGTCGGTGCCAAACCTTCGATCGAATCGACGTCGGGCCGCGGAATTTGGTCAAGAAACTGCCTGGCATAGGCCGAGAGACTGTCGATGTACTGACGTTGTCCCTCGGCGTACAACGTGTCGAACGCCAGCGAACTCTTGCCGCTTCCCGACACACCGGTGATCACCGTCAACGCGTCACGAGGAATATCGAGGTCGACGTTCTGCAAGTTGTGAACGCGTGCGCCGCGAATTTGGATCGCGCCGCTGCTGCGTCGCCGCGTCGGTTTGGATTTCGTGGCAGACAAGCGGTGAAAGTCCGAGGAAGTCGTGAGCAATCATTGGTAAACTTGCCGACACCCGTGGAAGTGCTGGGTGTGCAACGATCAGGCTGACAGCCTGAGCTACACTAGCACGGTAGATGACCGGCCAATTCTTGAGAATCCATGACCCGTCTCGACTCGCCCGAAGATCGCGAACATCTGCTGCTTGCTTCCTACGCGATGCACAGCCGCGACACCAAGGGACGTGTCTATCCCGAACCAGATCATCCCTACCGAGGCCCGTTCGCTCGCGATCGCGACCGCATTCTGCACAGCAGTGCGTTTCGGCGACTGAGCGGAAAAATGCAGGTTTTTACCGGCGAAATGGGGGTCTATCATCGCACGCGGCTGACGCACACTTTCGAGGTTGCTTCGGTCGCCCGCACGATGGCTCGCACATTGCGGCTGAACGAGGACCTAACCGAAGCCCTGGCGCTGATGCACGACATCGGGCATCCGCCCTACGGCCACTGCGGCGAAGATGTGCTGGCCCAGCGGATGCAGCAAGTCGGCGGATTTTCGCACAACGGATTCGCGCTGGTGATTGTCGGCGAATTGGAACAGCGGTACACCGGTTTTCCCGGTTTGAATCTGTCCCACGAAACACTGGCCGGGCAAGACGTCCGGGCGCACAAGGCCGAAGCTGCCGTGGGCCATTCGCCGATGTTGGAGGTGCAATTGGTCGATGCAGCCGATTCGATCGCCTACGACGCTCACGATGTCGATGACGCGTTGCAGATGGGATTGCTGTCGGTCGACGAACTGGCCGAATTGGCCATCGTGCGTCGATCGTTGGATCTGGTGCGAGAAAAGCACGGCATGCTGCCCACCAGCCAGCTTCGTCAATCGCTAGTGCATGAACTGATCGACCTGCAGGTGGGCGACCTGTTGAAAGTCGCGCTCGGGCAACTGGGCGACCTGCAGGGTTCGACCGGAAGTGAAGTCTGCCGGGCGGGGCTACGGCTGCACCACAGCAACAAAATCGCCGGCGAACGATCGCAGTTGGAGGATTTTTTGTTCGATGCGGTGTACCGACATCCACGGCTGATCCCCGTGCGTCAGGCGGCCGCGGACCGGCTACGAACGCTGTTTGACGCGATCGTCGAAAACCCGAATCGCCTGCCGCTAAGATTTCGCCAACGTTGTCAGCGAATCCGAATCGAACGAGTTGTGGGCGAATACCTTGCCGGGATGACCGATTCGCTGTGCGATGCCCAATACCTTGCGGTTACCGAAAGTGACGGCCCCCTGGCCGATTGGTGAACCTGCTGGCTCGTCAGGACGTGAACGAATGCACGCCCTTGGGAGTGCCGAATGTGATGATTGCACGCATTGTGCGGTCTCGCTCGCCCGCTTGGCCAGCTGAACATCTGGTCTGCATCCGGTCTCCCCTGGGGATCGCCGCGCAGCTGATTTACACTGGAACCGATCGTTTATCCGTAGGCCGACTTGTCCCAAGTCGGCAAGCGCACTTGGATCAGCTTCGCCGACTTGGGGACAAGCCGGCCTACAAGAGCGTTTGCCCAACACCCACCCCAAGGGGCGTCCCACTCCATGGCCCTCATTATTCTTCGCTGCATCTTCTTGCTGTGTGCCGGAGGTGTGTCGGTTGTCATCAACAGTTCGCTGACCGACGTTTCGACCGCAACGCCGTACTTGATCTTTGCGGGGATCATGTCGATGGCTTTGACGATCGTCGTGGCTGATATCTATGCCCCGCGCAAACGAATCGACACGATCTCGTCGCTCTACTTCGGCGTGTTGATCGGAGTGCTGTTGAGCTATGTGCTGTGGATTGCCATCGCCCCGATCGTCGAACAGTCGTTCAACGGCCAGGCGCTGCGGCTGATCATCGCGTTGATTCTGTGTTACATCTGTACCAGCGTGTTGTTGCAAACCAAGGACGATTTTCGTTTCCTGATTCCCTACGTGGAATTCGTCCGCGAAGTGAAAGGGTTCAAGCCTCTGATCCTCGATACCAGCGTGGTGATCGACGGCCGGATCGCCGATCTGGTCGCCACGGGAGTCTTCGACAACCAATTGGTGATGCCCCGTTTCGCGCTCAGCGAACTGCAGGCGATCGCCGATAGCGGCGACAAACTCCGCCGTACCCGTGGTCGCCGCGGATTGGATGTGCTGAATCGGATGCGGGCCGACGAAAATGTCGACCTGATGATCTTTGACCGCGAACTGCCTGAACTGGCCGGCCAAACGGTCGACCTGAAGCTGGTCCTGCTGGCCAAGCACCTGGAAGGAAAAGTGGTCACCGGCGATTTCAATCTCAACAAAGTTGCCAAGCTGCACAACGTGCCGGTGATCAACCTGAACGAGATCAGCAATTCGCTGCGTCCCGTTTTCTTGCCCGATGAGACGTTCCGTATCAAGGTGATCAAAGCGGGCGAAGGTCCCGAACAAGGAATCGGTTACCTGGACGATGGCACGATGGTGGTGATCGAAGGCGGCCGCAGCCGGATCGGCGAAGATCTGGACGTCCGAGTCACCAGCACGCTGCAAACCAACGCCGGCAAGATGATCTTCACCAAGTGCGAGAACCGGTAGATCGGCTTGAGCGTTTTTTGGGGCGTCTTCTCTCGATGGGTCGAGGAAAAGAAGAGGAGAGTGGGAGTGGGGAGAGTGGGAGTAGAGAGGTGGTCTGTTCTCACTCCCCCACTCCCACTCTCCCCCACTCCCACTCTCCCCCACTCCCACTCTCCCCCACTCCCACTCTCCCCCACTCCCACTCTCCGCCAATGAACGACATCAACCCCGCCTTCCTGCTCCTGATTCCGCTCGCTTGGTGTTGTATCAGTTTTGCCATGTCGCGACTCAGCGGATGGGTGCGGCTGGCACAGCAATATCCGGCGACAACTGAAGCGACCGGTGGTGAGGTTGCCAGGATGCGAACGGGCCGAATCGGCGTGATCAACTACTACTCGTGTCTGACATTTCGAGCCACCGAGGAAGGATTGCACATCGCCGTGACCCCGCTGCTACGGCTAGGACACCCTCCGATGTTCATTCCCTGGGACGAGTTTCACCATATCTCCAACGACCCAATCCTCTACTCGCAGAAAGTTCGCATGTCGGTGGGCAAACCAACGGTCAACCGTTTCGTCTTCCCCGGCTGGGTGAAGTATCGCTTGCCCTTCGAACGAAGACCATCGTCCTAGAAATCCTACAAAATAGATTCGCCGACTTGGGACAAGCCGGCCTACTTGGAAGAACCATTGACCCGGTGAGATAAAACCTGGTATTCGCCGGTCGTCATGAGGAAGATTCTCGATCGTTCCGTTGCCATTTTCGCGGCAGTTGCTTTGGCTGTCTGCTTCGTGAAACTCGCGCCCGCCCAGCAACCCAAGCCATGTGTGTTGCTGCATAACGACAACGTCCTGTTCGGCGTCGCTTCGCAGGAGGGTGAATACGTGGTGGTCCGGCGCGGGCCCGACAACCAGATCCGATTGCCCCGTCAACAGGTTGCTTGCTGGGCCGCTTCGCTACGCGACTTGTATCGCTACCGCCAGGATCATCGTCGCGACGGTGACCCCGCGGCACACCTCCGCGATGCCCGTTGGTGCATTCGTTATGACCTGTTCGATTTAGCCGCCGAAGAAATCCGAGCTGTTTTTGCTGTCGATCCGGCGAATGAAACGGCGATTCGATTGCAGCGTCAATTACAACGAATCTCCGTGCCGCGTCCGTTGAAAACCAAGTCCACGATCGTACCAACCGCCGCGCAAAATTTTCGCGAACCTGATTTAGCTTCGCAGTCAACTGCGATCACGACGGTCGGTTTCGATAGCGGCCAGGATGATTTGGTCGGCGTTGATCTGGCAGGCCTGCAACGTTTTGCCGGCAACGTTCAGCCAATGTTGATCAATCGTTGCGGTCGCTGTCATGCCATGTCCACCGGTCGCGCCTGGCGGCTGTTGATTCCCACTGGCAAAACTCGCCCCTCCTCGCGGATGACACGCGAAAACCTCGCCGCAACCTTGCGTTTTGTCGATCGCAGCTCTCCTGAACAAAGTGAGCTCTATGTCAAAGCGATCACGGCTCACGGCGGCGCGGGCGCACCGCTTGATCCACGTCACGCCAAAGCGGCCGAGTCACTGAAAACCTGGCTCGCTACCATCGGTTCGTCGCCCGCGGCAGAATCGGTCGATTTCAGCGCCGATGGTCCGCCGCCGCCTTTCGCTTCGGCATCCCCCGAAAACTTACCAACCGAACCGACCCCATCCTTGGAAACGTGGCTCAACCAGCGCGACCAATCTCGTTCTCATGCCCCGGCACGGCTGCCGCAGGTCGCCAACCCGTTCGACCCCGATCTCTTCAACCGCCGCTATCATCCACCGTAGGCCGACTTGTCCCCAAGTCGGCGAATCTGTTCTGTAGCCAGTTTGGAAAACTGGCCGACGGTGACAAATAGTTTTGGCGGATCATGCTTTGAATTGGCAGTAGCGGAAGTCGCCAAGACTTTCGGTGATTTTTCTGGTTAGCCGAAACTCTTGGCGAGTTTCGCTACCCTAGAATGAAGCCCTGACAAAGCGCTAGCTCGGATTGTTCATGACCATCGTAGGCCGTAGCAAACAAGCCCTTACGGTGCCGGAACTTCGGTCACCCGTGGGAAGTTTTTTCGTCGCGCACACTGCATGCAAGTACCAACGGGCCTCGCGCAGTTACGGCATGGTTTTGCGACCTCGTCCCGGCCTACAAGAGCTCGGCGGAACTGCGATGTCGGTTTGTTTGGCGACAGAATGATTGACGCAAAATCATTGATCGGCACGCACGACGTTTTGATGTTGACGTTGGATACGCTTCGCTATGACGTTGCCGCCACTGCGCTCAAACAGGGGCAAACGCCCAACCTTTCGCGTCACTTGCCCAGCGGTCAGTGGGAACTGCGCCACTCGCCGGGCAACTTCACCTACGCGGCTCACCAAGCCTTTTTCGCCGGTTTTTTTCCGACGCCGGTGACGCCGGGGCCGCATCCGCGATTGTTTGCCTCGCGTTTCCCCGGCAGCGAGACGACTTGCGAGCAAACTTGTGTCTTGGAGGCTCCCAATATCGTCGTCGGACTTGCCGACCGCGGTTATCGGACGGTGTGCATCGGCGGCGTTGGTTTCTTCAACCGGCAAAGCGATCTGGGATGTGTGCTTCCCGACATGTTTCAAGAGAGTCACTGGGATGAATCGCTGGGTGTCACGGCAAAGGATTCGACAGCCAATCAAGTTTGCCTGGCGGTCAGCATCATCAACAACCTGCCGCGCGACCGGCGCCTCTTTCTATTCATCAACATATCGGCGCTGCATCAACCGAATTGCATGTACGTTGACGGCAGCCGTTGCGATTCGGTGAAAACTCAAGCAGCAGCACTAAGCTATGTCGATTCTTGCCTGCCGCCGCTTTTCAATGCAATGAGGGACCGGGCTGCCGTGCTGTGCATCTTGACCAGCGATCACGGAACGGCCTACGGAGACGATGGCTACTGGGGCCATCGCGTCAGCCACCCTGTGGTTTGGAACGTGCCGTATGCCGAGTTCGTTTTGGACCAGCCGCGCAGGGAAAAAGCGACGGATGTTCGATAGTCCCTTCCTTTCTTACGCCTATTCGTATCCGCACAAATCGGCGTACCGAAAACTGCAACCAGCACTGGACCTGCAAGATGTTTGGTCGGTCGAAAATTGCCAGTCGCTGTTCCTTTATCTGCACATTCCTTTTTGCGAATTCCGTTGTGGATTCTGCAATCTGTTCACGCTTGCCCAGCCCGGCGCAAGCCTTCCGGCTGCCTACTTGGATGTGCTTCGACGGCAGGCCAGGCAGGTCGCCTGTGCCGTCCCGAACGCGTCCTTTTCTCAGCTGGCGATTGGCGGCGGAACGCCTACCTATCTGAATGCCGATCAGCTTTGTGAAATGTTTTCGCTGCTGGTCGATGAACTGGGCCTCGATCCGAATCGAATTCCCTGCGGATGTGAAGCATCGCCGTCCACGATCGATCCAGCCAGGCTAGCGGTGCTGCGCCGTTTTGGTGTCGATCGCCTCAGTCTGGGCGTGCAAAGTTTCGACGATGCGGAGGTCAGTGCCATCGGTCGTCCGCAGCGATCCGAGCAGGTTCACCAGGCGATCGGTAGGATCCGCGATGCCGGGTTTGCGACGTTGAACCTGGACCTGATTTACGGCGGCCAGGGACAGTCGACGGCAAGTTGGCTTCGGTCGGTTCGTCGATCCATCGAGTACGCTGCGGAGGAAATCTATCTGTATCCGCTTTATGTGCGACAGCTCACCGGGCTGGGCCGAACCACCACCGCGATCAACCTACCCGAAGAGGAACGTCGCCGGTGGGACGACCAGCGGCTGCAGGCGTATCGTCAGGCGCGAGAAATGCTGATCGACCATGGCTATCAGCAAGTTTCGCTGCGAATGTTTCGCTCCCCATCGGTAGCCAACGAACCGGCGTGCAGGTCTTCCAGTCAACCGGTCTACTGTTGCCAGCGAGACGGAATGATCGGGCTGGGCTGCGGCGCGCGTTCCTACACCAGCTCGCTTCACTATTCTTACGAGTATGCGGTGGGCAGAAAGGTTTTGGCAAAAATCCTGGAGACCTATCTTTGCCGCGACGATCGGGCGTTGTCCAAAGTGGAATACGGTTTCCGCCTCGACCAGGAGGACCGCCGGCGACGATACTTGATCTTGTCGCTACTGCAATGCGAAGGTTTGAATCGAACCGCCTATGCAGACCAGTTTGACGCCGACGTGTTGGCCGACTTTCCGATGTTGCGCCAATTGCAAGATCACGATTACCTTGAAATCGACGACGATCGCGCCAGGCTGACCGAATCAGGCATCGAATACTCCGACGCCATCGGTCCCTGGCTGGCCTCGTCCAAGGTGAAGCAATTGGAAGCGAGTTACCAGTGGCGTTAGAACTGACCATTCTGTATCGCGGTCCTTTGTCAAGCTGCAACTACGATTGCAGCTATTGCCCGTTTGCCAAGCGTCACGAAACGGCAGCACAATTGCGGCTGGATCGCGAGGCCCTTTGGCGATTCGTCGATTGGATCGAACGTGAAGACCAAAACACCTATTCCATCCAATTCACACCATGGGGCGAGGCGCTGACGCGAAGGTGGTATCGCGAGGCAATGATTCGGCTCAGTCATTTTGATCATGTCAAGAAAGTAGCGATTCAAACCAACTTGTCGTGGAATACCGATTGGGTATCCGACTGCGACTTGCAGCATGTCGGTTTTTGGTGCACCTGGCATCCCGAACAAGTCTCTAGCCGTGATTTCCTTGCCCAATGTCGCCAGCTGGATCAGAGGAAGGTTCGCTACAGTGTGGGGATCGTCGGTTTGAAGGAGTATTTGGAAGCGGCAATCGATCTTCGCGCCCGGCTGTCATCCGACGTTTATCTTTGGGTGAACGCCTACAAAGATGTCGAAAACTACTATGACTCGAACGATATCGCGCGTTGGCGGCAGATCGATCCGTTGTTTGAAATCAACAATCGCCGTTATCGAAGTCACGGACGTCGCTGCCGAACCGGCCACCGAGTGATTTCTGTTTCGGGTGACGGCACGATTCAACGTTGTCATTTCATCAAGACGCCGCTGGGGAATCTCTACGAAGACGACCTGGCGAGTCTGCTTGCCCCACGACGATGCAGCGGAGATTTCTGTGGCTGCCACATCGGTTACGTGCACATGGAAGATCTACAGCTTTATTCGACCTTCGGTGACGGACTGCTGGAACGCATTCCGGCCAAACCAATTTGGAAGGACGCGATCGACGGCGATGGCGCAGCTGATTAACTGGACAGCGCCACACCGAAAAGCGTGAAGCTCGACCGCGTTCGCGCAATCCTTCCCCCCCCATTTTCCTCTTCAAGGCGCTGGAGAGACATCACTGCGCTTTTGTCGCCGCTTTGGCGTTGAGTTTGGCGATGGCTGCGTCCACGTCGGCAAACGGTTCGTCTCGTCGTAACTGCTCTACGCCCAGCTGAACAAGACCAGACCGAAGATCCTTCAAAAGGGCGGCAGAAGCGGCTGGAACCTTAGCGTGTTCCGCATAAAAAGAGAGTGCTTTGGACCAAATGGACCCCGGTCCATCACACAAGCTAAACACCGGCGACCACGGGACGGCTGAAAAAGCGGAAGTGGAAGAAAAACCTCCCTGAGTCTGACCTGCCGAACCACCAGCGGATGCTTGGTCGTGAAAACTGACAAGCCGTTTTTCCAGCATCGCCAGCAACGGCTCAGCCGCATTGGTGGCCACGGCATCAAAAACCTGGTTGCTTCTTTCAGAAATGCGTCGGTACTGGCCGTCGATCAATACGGCGGCGATGAATTCCCAGGGAGCATCCAGCTCCTCGGTACCGTCAAGTTCCACGGCAGCAACCAGCACGTCTTCGGGAACCAGCCAGGACGGAGCGCCGAACATCCCGCCACCACCGGCAACAGGATTGGGTTTTCCCTGCTTCCAGGTTGCGACCGACTCGTCCAGTCGCTGCCGAACCGTCTGGCAAAGCCACGGTTGGTCCGCAATCGGCTTGTTCATCAAGATCCGCAGTTTCAGCCCCAGCAATCGTCCCATGTTGCTTGGTGAACTCGACGCGAGGTTGCTATTGTCGATGTCGCTGTTGTCGATTTCCGCGACGGCGAGTCGTAAGTTTTCGTACAACGATTCCAACAATTCCTTTCCTTCCACGCCCTGAAACGGTTGGAACATCCGCTGACCTTCTCGCGCCCACTGGGATTCTTGGACAGCATTGTGCAGCAACCAGATGACCGCGGTGCGGCTATGATCGTTGCCGCTTTGAAGCTCAAAATTGATCGCCCTTAGTCCCGGTTGCGGAAGGTAGCTGGGAAAAGTTTCTAACAGGTGATTCATGTAAAGTTGGGACGGATCGTCGCTGCCGCCAAACTGCCCGCCACCGCCAGCCACAAAACCGCCCCACGTCCGCGCGGTGACCAGCGTTTCCTTCACCACCTCCTCGCGCATTTCGCCCTCACGCGTCAAAACCTCGACCGCCTGCATCACCTTTCCCAATGCGTCTGGATCTTGTTCTCGTTTCAACAAGTTTCGCCAGTCCGATAGCTCCTTACCCTGGTAGAGCATTGCTGGGGCGGAAGATGAATCATCGTCCCCACCGCCAGGTTTTTGTTGCACTTTCACTGGCGATGACTGACCGCGACCGATCGTGACCACATCCTTGTCCAAGCTGAGTCCGTCGGGAGCATTTTCGATTTCGATCGTGTAGGTACCCTTGTGCAAGGTAAGACGGTTCTCACCATCCGAAGAGATCCGCAGTCGCTCCACCAGGTCGTCTCCTCGTTTGACGGCCACCACCAGATCGTCGTGTTCACTCTTGACAATCAAATCGCCCCGATCGGTCGCGATCTTCAGCACGAATCCTGCCAGCAAGATCATCAACCCCATTGCCGCGCCGGCCAGCCACTTTTGTCCCCGCCGATTGTCGGGCGGAGCGACGTTGGCGGCGGAGGGCAACACCGATGGCGGCGATTCGTCTGTCGAGCGTTTGCGAAGTGCCTGTCGCAACAACCGGGCGACAGCACTTCGACGCCCGATCGGCGCCAACCGCTGCGCGACTTCGGACGCCTGCCTTGGACGTTTGCCGGGATCGCGAGAAAGCATTTCGGCCACCAGCTCGACGACCTCGCGATCCACGTCCTCGCGAACCGAATCCAGCCGGGGTGGGTCTTCCTTGGTAATCGCCATGACATGTTGCGCAAGCCCGCCGCGTCGAGGATGCGGCGGCTTCCCGGCGATCAAGCGGAAAAGGGTGGCGCCCAACGAGTAAATGTCGGCCCTGGGATCGACGTCGCGGCTATCCATCAGCTGTTCGGGAGCCATGTAGGGCATCGTTCCCATCAAGTGCCCGACGGTGGTCAGCCGATCATCCACCGCCAACGGATCGTCTCCTGACAAAACCAGACCCAGGTCCAAAAGTTTCACCACACCGTCGTGCGTCAACATCAAGTTGGACGGTTTGACATCGCGATGCACCAGCCCCGAAGAATGCACGTGGGCCAGGCCGAGGGCAGCCTGTCGAACGATTTCACAGGCATCGGCAACTTCTAGCGGTCCCATCCGGCCCGCAATCCGGCCGACGTCCAAACCATCCAAATGTTCCATCACCAGGTAGTGCCAACCGTCTTCATGCCCGGCGTCGTTGGCGCGAACGATGTTGGTATGTTCCAGCGACGCAACGGTGGTCATCTCGCGATCGAACCGGTCGAGCCATCCCGGCTGATCGACCCGTTCGCGAGGAAGCAGTTTGATCGCACATCGGCGACGCAGCCGTTGATGTTCTGCCAGGTACACCGTGCCCATGCCGCCGGTCCCCAGCGGACGCAACAGACGGTAAGGCCCCAAGCAGTCTTTCGGCACTGCAGCGCTAACCAGGTCATCGACCGGCGCAACCGGTGTTTCCAACATCTGCCACAAAGCGACCTGGCAGGCGGTTTCGGCTTGCAGCGGATCGTTCCCTTCGTCGATCAACGATTGCTGCAACCATTTGCCTTCGCGCTGCAGACCCTCGATCGCCTGCCGACATCGCTCGCAATTGTCCAAGTGGGAGATGGCCGAATCAAACTCGTCGGCAGGAAATTCGCCGTTGACCACCAGTTCCAATTCGGAAGTTTGCAGACAGTTTCGACCGGTTGCGATCATCACCGCTTCCTTTGAGTGGGGAATCGTGTTTCGTGCCACACCTAGACAACGGGACGATTGGACAGTCGGAGTTCTTTTTTCTGAAAAAGGGCGATCCCCCTCACTCCAACCCCTGCATTTCCTGCTGCAAACGTTGCAAAACACGAGCCCTGGCCTTGTACACGGCCCAGCGCGATACCCCCATTTCGTCCGCCACGGCGGCTGGTTCTCTACCTTCGACCGCCGTTTCCCAAAACATTCGCCAGCTGCGAGGATCAAAATTTTCGCGAAGTAGTTCAATGGCTCGGCGGCGCACCGAAGCGACATCCGATTCGATCTGGCTGGGCGGCTCGTCGCAATCAAGACCCCGGGCGGTCATTTCCTGTTGGCCGTTCTGATCAGCAATCTGATGCATTTGGAACTGCGCGTCGGTGCCCCCAATCGCCTTGGCTTCGCCACTGCGGGCACGATCTCGTAGTTTGTTTCGAGTGATCGTCCAGAGCCAACCGCGAAAGGTCGCGCCGCTCCGCTGGTGATCAAAGTTCTGCAGCGATTTTGCCACCGCCGAAAATGTCTCCTGCATCACGTCTGCCGCGTCCGCCGATTGGCAACCGCTGCGGCGGGCCCACGCATAGACAACTGGACCGTAGACCTGAGCCAGCTTTCGCCAGCCATCGGCGTCTCCCGCACAGGCCCGTCGCAAGAGTGACGGTGAAGTGGAGGGTTCGGAATCTTTCGTATTGTGATTCACCGAGGACTCCGGTGGACTTTTCTGATCACCGAGACAGAAACTTATTTTAACAGCCCCGAACTACGATGCCTCGATCGGTATCTCCATCGGAGTCCTCAAGTCAGGCGGATCGGTCAGTTTTCCAACGCGAAGGTTGTCGATCCACAAGTCGCCCTGAAAATCTTGGTTCGGGCACGAAAAGAAAATGCCCACCGGGATCTCGGCAAGCTCTTGCAGGCTGTCCAGCTTTGCGCAGCCACTGACATTCTTGTTACCGCCCCTGACAATCCAGTTGAACGAACCGGGCCTTTCGGGATCCAGGATGACGGTCAACGTCACCGGCTTTCCCTGCTGGGGCGCAAGCGCCGCCAACGTCTGGTTCAATACCCGAACCTGTAACTTGTTGTTGTCCGAATCGATTCGAAGCCGCAGCTTGCCCAGCATCAATCCGACGCGGACTTTGCCCGGCAACCGCCTGCGAATGTTCGATTCGATCGAAATCGATTCCCCTGGCCGCAACATGATCGACCTCGCCCGCAGGTGAACGATCTGCGTTTCCGTACCCCTCGCAACACCGATTTTCAACTTCCCGTTTTCGATCGAGAATCGTCCCGCGTCGTCGTCGGTGACTTGAAATTGATCACGCAGCGAATCGATCCGATTGAATTCCTGAACCAACTCCATCCCTGCCATCCAATTGTTGCCTGCCAGATTCAGTGCGACGAACCTTTTGCCATTGGACCTGGATCTCTTGCGTGGACTGAATTCGGGCGTGATGTTCAAATCGTCCAGCGCCGTCTTTTGACTGTCGACCACAGCAGTGGGCTCACCGACGGTTAGCAATCTTCCTCGCGTCTTTGCCTCCTGGGCCGGCTCTAACAGCGACTGCAGCTGCGGTGAACTTGCCGCGGGCGGATTGGTCTGGTCCGATTCTGACAACACCAACGAAGTCGCTTGCGAGGATTTTGGTGGAGCGTTTGGTTTCGGTTTAGGATTCGATTTGCCGCCGGCGGCGCGAAACGACGAATCGGGCGCGATCAACGATCGTCCCGTGGAACGATTTCGATTCATCGCGTTCCTCCTGGCTGCTTCTTCCATCGTGCTGGACGATCCCGCCTCACGAGGCGCTGCCGCTCGGCGATCACCGGCTCGTAAATGGCTGATGATGACCACGATCACCACCACCGCCAGCAGTGCGGCGGCCGAAACCGCGTGGAAGCGCCAATCGTCCAACCACGATTTTTTTCGCCGCCGGGTAACCGTACCGCTCGACAACGAAACCGTTTTGCCCGCTCCTCCCGGCGGACCGGGATCCGAAACGTCGATCAGCGGCACAGCACGGTCATCCGTATCGGTCGCTTGCAAACTCTGGTCGTAACGATCCTTGACATCGGCGTTCAGCAGCGTCCGCCGCGCCGTCGCTACCTCGTTGAGCAGTTTTTGAACTTCTTTGCGATGAGGACCGGAGGCAAGTTGATGCAGAAAAGTGGTACGCCGCTTGGCCGCGTCATCGATCACTTCTGGATCCGTTTCCAAATCGTCGATTCCGAGCAATCGGTAGAACGTCGGAGGCTGATCGTGCGGTGGTATGTCGAGCCACTCGTGATAGGGATCGAACGATTCCTTTTGGTCTTCCATGGTATCGCTTGTCACGGCGCGGACCGGACGGTCAGCGGCTTCTCGGAAGTCGCATCACCTAGCCGATCAAGACGCCTCAATCATGCGTGAAATAGCCTGAGGATAAAAAGTGTACACCAAACAACGCTCTCGCGCGTCGACCTTGCCCCTCTGCTCCCTGCTCCTGCTCGTTCCCACGCTCCGCGTGGGAACGTCACTCCCGCCGCTCCGCGGCTTTATTCACGGTCCGCAGCATCCACAGTCCGCGGAGCGGACGAGCGGCGTTCCCACGCGGAGCGTGGGAACAAGGTAGGAGGTAGGGGAGGCAGGAACCAGGAAGGGCTTTTCCGGTTAACATGGACGCGTCTGACCGACTGACTGCCAATCGTCCCCCCGAAAAGTGGTTGTTCCATGCGTTTGTTTGCTGCAGTTGCTATTTTCCTTCCCAGCCTGCTCTTGGCCCAACCGGTTTACCCACCGCAGTTTGATGGTGCGGACCAGGAAATTTACAAGACGATCGACGATGTAGAACTGAAGCTCTGGATCTTTCGCCCGGACGGACATCGATCGGGACATGCCCGGCCAGCAATCGTTTTTTTCTTCGGAGGCGGTTGGAAGAAAGGAGATCCGGGGCAATTCGAGCAGCATTGCCGTTACTTTGCCTCTCGCGGCATGGTCGCCATGACCGCCGACTATCGAGTCCTGGAAAGGCATGGCACTTTTGCCGACAGGTGTGTTTCGGATGCCAAGTCGGCGATTCGTTTCGTTCGACAGAACGCCCAACGATTGGGCATCGATCCTCAGCGGATTGTCGCCGCGGGAGGTTCGGCGGGAGGGCATTTGGCGGCTTGCACGGGAGTCGTCCCGGGTTTTGAGCAGCCGGGCGAAGACACCCAAGTCAGCAGCGCTCCAAGCGCGCTAGCTCTGTTCAACCCGGCGCTCGTGCTGACTCCCTTCGAAGGAGTCTCGTTGCCGAAAGAAAAGATCGTCGAAATCTCACAGCGCAGCGGCGCGCCACTGGAAAGACTCGCGCCGGTCGCCTACGTGCGCAAAGGGCTGCCACCAACGATCATCTTTCACGGACAAACGGACAAATCGGTCTCATTTGCTACCGCATCGAAGTATGCCGAAGTGGCAACCGCCGCCGGCAATCGATGCGAACTGGTCGGCTATCGGGGTGCCGGGCATGGATTTTTCAATCACGGCAGGGGCGGTAATCCGGGTGAATATTTTCCGGTGACCGTGCATCGCCTGGACCGCTTTCTCACTTCGCTGGGCTACCTGAAAGGCGAACCGGCGATCGGCATTCCCGCTTCCAAGAATGTCCACTTGCGCAGCCATTTCAACAACTCGCGGATCGCTTTCTCGCGAACCGGCCGCGGCAGTGTCGCATTCATCGGCGGCTCGATCACGGAAATGAACGGCTACCGACCGATGGTCTGCCAGTACCTGCAGCAAAAGTATCCTCAAACCGAATTTACCTTCACCGCCGCAGGAATTTCGTCAACCTGTTCCACAACCGGCGCCTTTCGGCTTTCCCGCGACGTGTTGTCGGCCGATCCCGATTTGTTGTTCGTCGAATTCGCCGTCAACGATAATCAAGACGCCGCCCATGCCGCTCGCGAGTGCCTGCGAGGAATGGAAGGGATCGTGAGGCAAGCCCTTTCCCACAACCCACAGATGGACATCGTGATCACCCATTTTGTCAATCCACCGATGCTGCAACTCCTGCAAGATGGTGAAACGCCAACGTCGGTCGGCCAACATGAAAAAGTCGCCTCGCACTACGGCATCACCAGCAGCGATTTGGCACGAGAGGTTGCCCAGCGAATTGACGCGGGAAAATTGACCTGGCAAGTCTACGGCGGAACCCATCCCAAAACTCCCGGCAATCGACTGGCCGCGGACCTGGTCATCGACCTGCTGGACACCGCCTGGAAAACACCGCTGAAAGCAGACGACCGCCCCACCGACCACCGACTTCCCAAGCCGCTGGACCAATGCAGCTACTTTCGCGGACGATTTGTTTCGATTGAAAACGCGCGGCGCGATGAAAGTTGGTCAGTCCATTCACCCGATTGGGCATCGATCCCCGGCCAATGCCGCAGCCGTTTCCAGGAAAGCAAACTCCTTTGCGCGACCTCTCCCGGTGCGGAGGCAACGCTGAAATTTTCCGGAACCGCAGTGGGCGCCTACCTGCTGGCCGGCCCCGATGCAGGCACGTTGGAATACTCCATCGACGGGCAGCCATTCCACTCGCTCGACCTGTACCATCGTTTCAGCAAAGGCTTGCACTATCCGCGAACCGTGATGTTTTCGACCGACCTGGACAGCGGCGACCACGAACTGACGATTCGAGTCAGCAAGAAAAATCACGCCCAAAGTACCGGCCACGCAGTGCGAATCCTAGAGTTCGCCGTGAACTGACCGTCGGCGATTTCTCCGAAATCGAGGCGTCGTAGGGCCGGTTCCACCGGCCGAGAGTTTTGTGGCCGGTGGAACCGGCCCTACCGACTTGCCCGGATCAGCAAATGAATCGACGTTACACCTCGTACGCCATTTTCAAACTGATCAGGACTCCGGTCGATTCCAGAGTTCGTTTTCCTTTTTCGGTGAGATCGCTGTTTTCGATTGCCACGAATTCCGCCAGATCCTCAAAACCGGCCATGGCGACCAGTTGTTTGGCGGCGGCATCGTCGATTCGTGAAAAAAATCCCAGCGTGTGTAGCTGCGGCACCAGTCCCGAATCGGCAAGCAGCGAAAGCTTGCCCGGCGGAAGCAAAACGTGAAGTGTACGCAGCTGGGGCATCGATATTTGAAATAGATCGGCCCAATGGACATCGGCGCAAAGGTACAACGTTTCCAGTCGCGGCATCGCGCGAAGCAGTTCGATGATCTGGCCCGGATTGCCAATGTTGCCTCGTTCGGCCATGTGAATGTGGTCAGCAATGCCAATCCGAAAATCTCGCAGGTTGGAAAAGTCGGCCCCCAACAATGTTTCCAAGCCGTACTTCCTGTCCGATTGAAAACGGTGCCCGTCCAGATAAATGGTCCGGTCCAGGTGCTGCGTGTCGATGATCGTCAGTTCACGAAGCAACCGGCAATGGGGCGACTGCCTTAGTTCGCAGGCGAATTCCAAGTCCAAGACGCTGCAGGCGATCGATGACAACTGGCCAAGTTGAAACTGGTAGGGATAAGACGCCAACCCACCATCCATCAACCAACGAGCCAGATTTCCCAACCACTTGCGGCTATGCAGGACACGCAGTTGGTCAGCTTCTTTTTCCAACTTTCCTTTTCGATAAAAGGGAAGTGCAGGGTCCTGGAGTTCGGTTTGCAATTGCGTGAACCTGCCCAGCGGATCATTCCGCTCGATCAACCAATCGGCATAAATCGCGTATCGAACCAGGTCGTCGGGATCCTCCAAAATCGACTTCAAAAATGGCTCGTGATCTCGTAGCGAATCCCAAGCCGTTTGGTTGGTCACCACCTTCTTGACGGGCTGTTTCTTTTCTCGGTAACCGCCCTTGGTCTTTTCTCGAATTCGCTTGGTGTAGTTGCTTTTGGCCTCTTCGGCGCTAGCGAACGCGACCTCCTTGGATTGTCCCGCGTTGCCGATCTTGCCCCAATGAAGGCGAAGCACGGTCCCTTCGAGCGCAATCGTCCAAAACTTGTACGACTGATCGTTGGCCAGTTCGAATCGCCGCGGCGCAATCGTATCGTCGGTCTTTTCCAAATCCACAAGCGACGCCTCCGTCAACCAGGCTGGCAGCCTAAGCAGCGACCGATAGGTTAAAGGCAGACGACGCGATCGCCAAGCTTTCGATCACACCCAGAAACGAAGCAGGCGGTCCAGCTGCTCTTTCCAGCCGTCGATTCCCTGGTCCTGGCCACCGGGCGGCGGGCCCGTATCCCGGTTCGATTCATCGCCCGATTCGTCCGGGAAGACCAAGGTCGGACAGGGGCGATCGAGCAACATTTTTGTGGCGATGGAAAGATCATCGGGAGCCTCCATCCCTTCGCACCCGATCGACAAACTGTGGCACAGACTGGTTCGCGCCCGGCCGGCGCAATGAGACTCCAGTTTATCGGGATGAATCTGGTCAACCGAAACGGTATCACCGACGATCTGGTCGCGAAACAGCGTTTCCAGCAGCAGCCGCTGATCAGCCAACTGGAGTTCTCCGTCACGATGAACAAACAGAAACTCAAACCGGATCGCGTCGCCTCCCAACCACTGCGTCAACTGGTCGACCGATACGTACAAGCAGGCCAATAGCAGCACCATGCGTTGACACGGTAGCGAGGGGTCCTTCAGCCGAGCGGCGGTCAAGCTGGGGTGCAGAAGGAACAAGAACGACAACCTGCGGCGCAAAAACTGGTTTTCGTCGCGCGAGTAATAAAGGAGTTCGTTGCGGGCGAACTTGATGTCAAAAAGGTCGGGCCGCAATTCCGGATCGATGTAAGCAAGTTCGCTGCGCACCATGCTTTCCACGGTGCCTTTGTTGGAAATCGACGTGAATCCGCCAATCGGATAGTGGTCTTCTTCCATGATGTTGGTGGCCACCGAATACTGCCGCGGCCGCGAGCGGGGTTTTTGTTTGGGCAGGTGTTGTCGAAAAACCGCCGCCATTTGCAGCACTTGGCGGAGGGCAAGCCGCTGCCCGAACTGGGCCAGCGCAGTTCCCGATTCGAGTTCAAAGATGTCTTCGGGCCCGAGCAGTTCGCCGGTGTTGCGAACGGTACGGATCAGCGTTTCAAAATCGGCCAACAGTGGTGGCGACAAACCCTGTTCCTCCAGGCATTGCCACGCTTGCTGGCAGACCTGCTGCCCCGCCGACTGCTGTAGCGACTTGATCACCGCCGGACTCAACATCACTCCGTCAAAACCGCAGCGCGATCGTTGCTGGCCGACGATGTAGGCCAGGCATCGATCACGATCACGACCTTGGTAGCGCAACAGTGCGTCGGAGGCCCGTTCGAAACTGATGTCGGCATACAGTTTTCCCAACACGTAGTCTTCATAACGGCGAGTGACGGCGTGATCGAGCCCTTCGATCGAATCCAGTTTTGCGAGGTCTGTTGACCGCTGCGCCCCCAGCGCGACAAAACCGACGTCGGCAACGAACCCCAGAGGTGGCAGCGGTGACCCGTCGGAAACGATTTCCATTGCCCAGGCGAGTGCCGCGGTCGCTTTGTCGGGCGTGATCGGCCCGCTGCGCGACAGCAACAGCCCCTGCAGGAGATGTCGCCTGGCGTCGTCGGGATCACGGATTTCGTAAACGTTCACAGATCTCTCAAGTGTCGCCCAGTAGCGTCGGAATCTTTTCTCTTAGCAGCGACATCTCTTCGGGAGTTTCGCCCAGGTACATCAGCAAACGCAGGTCGTCTCGGGTCACCGTGCCGCCGGTCATGATCCACGATCGAACTCGAAACAACTTGTAGAGTTTGACCAGCTTTCGATCGCTCACAAAGATCTTGTCCTCCCGGACCAGCGTTTTGATCAACCTGCGAAACTCATGAAAAACATCGTCGGGAAAAAATCGGCTGCGATCGTTTTCGCCGGCTTCGGCTGATCCGTCGCCAAACAGCAGCATCATGTAACGGTTTGCTTTGACGATATCTTCCAAGGATGCATGATCTTCCATCCACGGTTTCTGATTCAGATTGCGATAGACTTCAGACTTCAACCCGGCGTCGATCAAGTCGGTGAAATGGTCATTTTGAACCGACAAGCTTTCGGCCTTCAAAACGAAACGGTCCTTCAGCGCGCCCAGTTCGCCATGTTCAGGGATCTCGTTGGTGGCTGCAAACAGAACTCGCAGCGCGACCGGTTGGGGAACACCGTCCTGATAAAATTTCTTTTCGTTGATGATCGTCAGCAAGATGTTCAAGATGGCCGAATTGGATTTGAAGATCTCGTCCAAGAAAGCCAATTTCGCCGTCGGCAGCTTCCCTTTTTCGCGGCGGATGTAGCGTCCGTCGCGAAGTTCATTGATATCGATCGGACCGATGATCTCTGACGGTTCAGTAAACCGAGTCAACATGTACTCGAAGTAATCCTCCTGGCCGATGCCAAGAGCATCCTTGAACTTCAGCACGAGATCACTTTTGGCGGTACCTGGCGGTCCGACCAACAACAACGGTTCCTGGGCCACCGCAGCAACCATCATCAGATCGATCAAAGGTTGCTTGTCGACGAAAAACCTTCCCAGCGAAGTACGAAAGCGATTCAACCGCGTGCGGATATCTTCCGCCTCCTCGCGCAGTTGATCCAACGTCGATTCCTCCGCGTCCACCCTACTCATTGATCGAAGATTCCTTGAAAAAAATGTTGTCCCCATTCGACGTCACGCCGTTAAGTTCCAGCAGCCTCGCGGACGTCGCGATGAATGCGGGATCGCACAATGAATTCGTCCTCATCCAGCCATCGCCGCGCCTGGTCGCTCAGTGAAAAATCTTCACTCACCAACGACAACACTCCCTTCTCAATCACCTCCAACTGAGTGATCGAGAAATGCGAGCGAGTTTCGCGGGTGTCGCGAATCCGCGACAATTTCCGCCGGCCACGTTTGTTGACGGCAAAAAGCTCCTGGACACGGGCGAGCGTTTCGTCCACTTCCGACGGCGAGATCGCCTCCAGGTAAGCGCAAGCCAACATCTGCTGCCCCCGCTCATTCAGTTCATCACTTAGCAGTGTATCGCGCACCTGGTCGGCCACTTGCCGCGCCTGATCGGCCTGGCCGAAGTAGTACCATCCGCCGGCCACGCAAAGTAGCAATCGGGAGGGCCGCGTCAAATCCCCGTCGCGGCCATCTCGCTTCTTGGTGGCGGCTCGTCCTGAATGGGTGTTTTGCTGGGCGAGTTCGGCCACCTGCCCATAGAAGTCGCCGATCTCTGATCGCATGCCCAGCTTTCGCAAACCGCGAAACGATTGCGCAAACAGCGGTTCGATCCCATGAATTTTTTCGACGTTTTCGTTCGAATCGGGCAACGTCAAATAATCGGCTACGATTTGTGGCAGGGCTTCGGTCAGCGACTTCAGGAACCCATGAACAAAATCGATTCGCCCGTAGTGCGCGGCGACAAACAACGCCTTTTGCAAAACGAACGCCAACTGAAACGATTCTTCGGCATGTTCGATCGCCCCGGCAACATGCTCCAGCAATCCACAGGCAAGCTGTTCGCCAACTGACGGTGACAACTGCAGCGCGATCGGCAACAACCGCAAATGATCGGCGCCGGAAGGGTATTTGTCGACCAGCGTCTGGATCAGCTGGCCAAGTTCGCCGGGATCCAACGTGTTCTGCAAACGGAGGATGTCGGCATCCAGCCCACTGAGCTGATCCGGATGAGCATTCAAGTAGGGATTGATGCGTACGTTGGGTTCCAAGATGTGCGACATCGAGCGCAACTTTTCCAACTTGTACCGATCAAACATCGGCATCGATTCCAAACGCTGCAGCAATTCCGCCGGCAGCGGTTGGCCCTTTTGATCGCCGGCAAGAGCCTGTTTGACACGATGGCTGTACGCATCGAACACCCACGCGTGTAGCGGATCGTCGGTCTGCAGAAGCCCTGCGGAGATCTCGGCAAGCATTTCGTTGCACTGCGAGGTCTCCCCCAGCCTGGCCAGCGCATAGGTGAACATCAGGTCGGCGTAGCTTTTCGTTCGCGCTCCCTCCGAACTGGGTTCTTCGATCCAGCGGTTGGCTGCGTCGCGCAGTTGCAACAATTGATCGCGCAGCACGTGAAATCGATCGGACGTTTCTTTGCCGTCAGTCCGCATGAAACCGGCCATGTCGAATTCCGGTGTCAGCCCCTGGTCGAACAATCGCTGCAGCAGCCGGTCCCGCGCCTGGGCAAGCAGCAACACGTCGTCGCCCGACATGCGATACATCGCAAACCAGGCCAACCAGGCGGCTCGGATCGGCAAACTGTTTTCCTGCCGCCGCAAAAACTGATTCAATTTGCCCAATCGTTCTTTCACCAGGTCGGGAATCGACCGCTGAGCAGACGCCCAAACCAACAAGGAAACGATCAAAGTGGGGTGGGAGGAACTCGCCTTACCGCTGGCCATCCACTTGTCGATCGTTTCCGCCGTCAGTTCGGAGGTGCCGGCGCATTGCTGTTCGCAGCTCAGCCACTGCTGCCAATGATCGGCGTCAGAGGGTTGCTGCCAAAGCGAATTGACCCAGCAGATCGTCGCGTCGTGACGTCGAGTCAAAGCCGAATTGGCTAGCCCCATTTCTCGCCAAAGATCGGCGTGCTGCGGGCTATCGAGCGAATCATCCGATTGGCGAAAAGCGGTTTCCAGTTCGCGAAGCCGTTGCTGCAAATCGTCTTGCCGCGGTTTGGCGGTCGGAGGTTTGGCCAGCTTCAAAGCGGCGTCACCGCGTTTCTTTTTCGCAGGACGTTTTTTCTTTACACGTTGTTTTTCTGATCGTTCGTCGTCATTCAGTTGCCCTGGTTCGTCCCGATCCGAATCACGGTTGCGCGGCGGGGCCGGTTTTTTTGTTTTCTTGGCCGGCTGTTGATCACAAACAAACGATTCGAAATCAAACCGGTGCGAAGCCATCCATGCTTCCAAAACCTGGTGGTCATGATCCAACACATAGTCGACCCAATCGGCGAGCGGTCGAAACGCCGCATCGGGAATCGAATGGGGGATGAAACTGTCTTCATCTTGCGGCATCAACCAAGCGATCCTCTCGCCGTCGCTAGCCAGCATCTTTGCTACCGCATCGCGGCGAAGTGGTGGATGCAATCTTCGGCCGACCGGAAGAAACAGATTCGGGATCTTCAAGTAGGGGCGCATCGCAACGCCGTCCAAGACAAGGATCGGCGGCGAGTGTTGGGAGGGTCGGGCGCGGATCACCACAATTGGCTGGCCGTCATTAGCGGCAGCGCCGGTCGACACGGCAAACGCCAATTCGGAAATGACATGGTCGTCGCTACGGCGAATCAACTGCTCGGTCTGAGCCATCGCATGGTCGGTCAGCACCCACAGCTCGGCCGATTCGCTGGTGCTGCCACGGGCCAGCCGCAACGGGACACGAATCTTTTCTTCCGGCTGCTGGTCTTCCAGCTTCGACCAACCGTCGGGCAGGTTGAATTCGAGCAGGCTGTAGATGTCGCGAAACTGACCTTCACTGACAAAACGCCAACCCTGATCGCGGTCCATCAACAGCCATTGTCCAGGCGCCGGCTTGATCCGATCGCCCAGCGGGTGATGAAAACCGACCTGCGTCCAAACTCGCGGGCTCTGCTGAACAAAAGCGCGCAAACCGGGAACCGTTCCGTCGAGCGCTCGTAGCAACGTGTAATAGGGAGGCGCGGTGACGCGAAGCAGTGCAACCTCGGTACCGTCTTCGTCCAAATAACGAAAACTCTGGCGATCATTGCCCAGCCGCAGCATCTCCGCCACCATCGTCGCCAACTGCTGCCGATCGGAAATCTCAAACAACACCTCAGTCTTATCACTCCAGGGAGCGTCGACAGAGGCAGAAAGCGGAACGGCTTCGTGCCAGCAATGAAGAGACCGATAATCACCTTTGACGCTTCGCTTTTTTTCGACTCCCAACCGGCTGAGTTCCGCCATCATGGCGCGGCTGATCGTGCAGGAGGGTTCGATCAGCAGCGCCGGCTGGTCGATCGCCAACCGGGCCGGCGTCCCCTGGACCGACTCGGCGACCACGCCGGAAGTGAGCGCCAACTGAAACGCTTCGATACTTGGAAATCGTAGGATCATGCGTGCTGGCGGCGGTGGTCAGTTTCCTTGTTCGTGCGAACGCCGCAGCGTCGAAGGATTGGAGATGGGCGTGTTTGCGACGGAGCTGTCCTCTTCTCGCTCCACCACCACACTACCAACCTCGGCGGCTTTCAGGATTCCGCCTTCGATCAATTTTTCGATCAGCTGTTTGTGTTGTTGTTCATGCTCGTGCGGCAACGAATCTTCGTCGCTTCGCAGGGCAACCACAATATCCTTCTTGCCCGTTTCGGGATTGACGCGAAGTCGGATGGTCATTTCAGCCATGGGGATCTTTCCGGCAACGGGTAGAAGTGGAAGGTCACACGCATTGTAGAAGCGGATCATGTGGTGAAACTGCCACGCTTGAGTGGTAGCTTCGACACGCCGAGGTCGACGGTGAGTTCGCCCAGGATCTTTGAATCGATGACCTTTTTGTCAACCAACAGGTCTCGCAAGGTTTCGATCAGTTGGTGGTTTTCTGCCAGGATTCCGATCGCCCGCTGCCGTTGTTCCTCCAGCACGGACCGTACCTGCTGATCGATCGCTTCCAACTGGCTGGCCGACAATTCCTGCTGCGGTCGATCAGGCCTTTTTTGCGTTGGGTAGTGGCCGATTCCCACTTGATTGCCGCCGCCACCGAATTCTTCCACCAGCGCACGGGCGATTTCGGTGGCGCGAAGCAAGTCGCCGGATGAACCGATCGACAGATCCTCCAACAACAGCTGCTCGGCTTCCCGACCGCCCATCAACACGCAGATGTCGTCCAGCAGCTCTCCTTGAGTAACCACGTACTTGTGCGCTGGATCTTGATGCCTGACAAATCCAAGAGCGCCGGCGGTATCGGCACGAATCGAAATCCGATCGATCGGCGGCGCGTGGGGACAAAAAAGTGCAACCACGGCGTGGCCCGCCTCGTGGGTCGCCACGACCCTTTCTTCGGCCGGGGTCATTTTGGGCCGGTCGATCCACTCGGTCAGGGCACGATCGATGTCGGCTGGCTGTGTCGGGCCGGTCACGTTGTCTCGCAACCGATTGCGGGCAACCGAGCGGCAAAGAGCGTTGATGTGATCCCCGGAAAACCGCGTGCCGGTGGCGGCGCCCTCAACAAATTCACCAGTCCTTCGCACCGCAAACTCGATCGCCTCGTCAGTCATCTGCAACTTCATCTTGTCGTTGTAGATACTCAAAATGGCTCGTCGGTCCTCCGCGTCGGGATGAGGAATATGCAAGTGGAACTCGAATCGCCCCGGTCTCAACAGCGCCGGATCGAGAATGTCGACGAAGTTGGTGGTACCGACAACGAACACGAGTTCGTCGCTGTGAAAACCGTCCATCTCGGTCAGCAACTGGTTGACCATCGAATGTTCGACACCGCTGCCGGTGTAGGTGCCTCGTGCGGCGGCGAACGAATCGAGTTCATCGAAGACGATGATCGACGGAGCCGATTGGCGGGCACGATGAAACAACTGACGCAGGCGCTCTTCGCTTTCACCGACCCAGCGACTTTTGAGTTCGGGACCGGAGACGACGGTGATCGCCGCCCCGATCGCGGTGGCGATCGCTTTAGCAAACATCGTCTTTCCAGTGCCTGGCGGTCCCCAGAAGATCATCCCCCGCGGAATCAGTTCCTCCAACCGCTTGATCTCCTCCGGATCGGTGCGGCTATCTTTGGTTGCCAGCACATCGAGAATTTCCAACGTCAGACGCTTTTTGACCTTCGCGTACCCGCCAATGTCCGATTCCAAATCGACTCTGGGAATCTCCAGGTTGCCAGCGGTGGTCGCCTGGCGAATCTGCGCGTACGCTCGGCGCGGATCGCTGGGGTAATCTTCGCCCGTCAGCGTCGAAAGCATTTTTCGCAACCGCACGGCGTTCATTCCCGAAACGTACTTGTAGAGGTTCCAGGGATTGAACTGCTTACCAAGCTTGCGTGATTCTCGTTGAGTGATCAGGTGCCGCAACCGCGGACGGGGAATCCCCAAGATGCTGTGCCGATGAGGAAACAGATTTTCGATCACATCGGGAAGGGGAAAGGAGGGGTCTTTGAAACCCAGCCAAACCAGTTCCGGGTTCTCGTACAGCAGCGGGATCACTTCCCGCGCTTCGGCAGTCAATCCACCTTGGCTGGTGGTCAGCAGATCCAGGTGAGGCAATACCACCACTCGCCGCTCGACCGCGCCCCGCACCGCGTCTCGCAATTGTCCGATCATCGTTCCGACCAACCCGCCTTGCATGGCGTCGGGCGGCTGATCGGCGGGAGGACGTCCGTCCAGGTAGAGACAACGCAGATCGGCCGCGCGCAATCGCGAACGGATGTTCATGAACAGAAACGGGCCGAGATCCTTGTCGCATTCGATCAGCACCGGCAATCCTCGTTGCAGGTCCGAAGCGACGTCACTGAGCGTTTCCGCGTAGGCCGCTTCGACCGATTGCTCCGGCGTCAGCTCCTGGGGAAGTTCTGATTCAGGAATGATGACAGACATGGGACGTCGCAAAAGTAGGCCAGGCGACCAGCCTGAAGGAGGAGTTTGCAAAAGAAGCGATTCTGGCTGGCGGTCTGCCGTTAGACCTCGACCACGATCGTCAATGATCCCGATTCGGGGTCCTCGGTCAACTCTTTGATTTGACCGATCTGTGCGGCCTTCTGTTTCAGCGCTTGTGCGGTCGCCTTGTTGACCGCCTGGTCCAGTTCCCTACGAAGGCCGGCCAGTTCAGACTCCAGTTGATCGGTGACTTGACGCTGCAAGTCTTTTTCGCGATCCGAAACGTCCTGCTGTAGGTCCTTGGCAAGCGAATCTCGCAGATTCTCTCGAACCTGCTTGGCACTCGATCCTTGCTGGTCGTAACTTCGGCCCGCCTTCTGGCCGGTGACCGAAACATTGCGAGACTTCTCGCTGGTGACCGTTACCGTGCCCGATTCCAGATCGACCGACACGACGACGTCGCGATCACGGCGAACCGCGGAATTGCCTTCGCGCACAAAACCGGCCTGAACCAGTTGCTCGGCAAGCAAATCGGACATCTGATCGGCCGGCAAAATGTCGAGCATTTCCAGCTGAGTGCTGACGTGGTCTTCGGCGCGAATGACCTTGCTGAGAGTCTCTTTGACGGCGATGCGATAAGCGCGACTCATTGGGTTCCTCCTTTTGGCAACTTTTCTATTGTGGCCGTTGTCGGCGAAGTGGTGCAAATGGACTGTCGGTCCGTTCTTTGTTCCTGGCTATGTGTGAATTGTCGGCCAGTTCTCCGAACTGGCAACGTGTGTGAGCGCAGCGATTTCGGATAGTCGGCCAGTTCTCCGTTCCTGGCTACGAGCGAACTGGCTATGTGTGTGAGCGTTGCGATTTCGGAGAAATCGCCGACTGTCGAACTGGTTTGTGCGGAGCGATTTCGGAGAAATCGCCGACGTTTAGAAATCTAGCTCTTTGGCGATCCGATCGGCGTGGATGACCGTTTGATCCATCGATGCCGATTCCCACATCGACTTCAGCAACTGCGACTCGGCGTAGCCTTCATCAAAATAACCGACGCTCTGGCTGGCAACGTGCCACGATCGCAACCGACCGATCGCCCTCATCAAAGCGGAGCCACTTTCGTAGACCTCGGTTCGCTCGGCGATCCGCAAACCGGCTGTATCGAGTCCGCCGATCCAATCTTGCAATCGCGACTGCTCGCTAAGCAACGTCGAACTGGCATCGAGGAGGAATCGGCATAGGTCTCGCCGACCCGCTGCTTCGGCCGCGTCCATGAATCGGCTCCATGTCGCGACCTGTGCCCGTCCCAGCCGCAGCATCTGGCCAGGATCGGTGATCGTCCGCTTCTGGTGCTCGATCCACACCCATCGCCTTGCCAGGCGATCTTGCATCGCTTCCAGAATGAAACTGCCGACACCCTGAAACCACGGCGCGAAGTCGGGGCGTGGCGTCGTTTTGGCGGCCGCATATTGATCGGGCAACAGCAGTGCAACCATTCCGTGGTTGAGCAGTACGCCTTGCCGGTACCATTTGGAAATCAACTCGGTTTCTCGCAGCGCATACGCGGCCGACATCAGCAGGAAGCGATCTCCCATCGTCAGCTGGCTAGGCTTGGCGGGATTCCAAACCGGAATCTCGTTCTTCGATTCGGCGGCGGTGACCCAGATCAAAAAATCAAGTGACGCGGATGAGAATTCCAGGCCCAACTTGGCTGGTTCCGTTCGCTGCCACAAACTGCCTTCGGCCACCTGCTGGCCACGAAGATGCCGCCTCCGCTGCCACGCTCCCTCGTGAGCCAACATGGAGATGCTGCCGGCGCCGAGCGATTGTTTGACCAACTCCACCGCGTCACGACTGAGACAGCTGGGGCGTTTCTGGCCACGAGCGATCGCCGGAGCAACGTGACTGACCGCCGCCTGCCCCAAGAAACAATGCAGGATGCGAAGCAAGTTCGATTCGAAACGGCTGACCGATCGCATGAATTTTTGATCAAGGAAATGGGAAAACCGTCGGCGATTTCTCCGAAATCGCTACGCGCAAACCAGTTCGACCGTCGGCGATTTCTCCGAAATCGCTATGCTCGCACACGTTGCCAGTTCGGAGAACTGGCCGACAATTCACACGTAGCCAGGAACGGTGAACTGGCCGACAATGATCACGATTGTAGCGTGGACATCCGCGCGGAGATCCAGCGTCTCAACCACGCTTGCAATCCCATTCGTGACTCCGACGGCGTCGCGTCGACCTTGAAGGCGTCGCGCACCCAGAATTGCATGGAGGGTGTGAAGACGAGTGAATCACCAAAACGCTCCACCAACATCCGCGCACTGGCAACGGTCATCGGACAATCCTTGACCACCAGCCTCTCCAAACGACCGAGCGCCGGCGACTCGGTCAAACCGATCGCGCAGGGGCGAGTGATGTAGCATCGCGAGATGTTCAGCGACCGCAATTGGCTCAGCTGCTTGCTGCTGGCGACGGCACCCACCAGGCTGCCGTCCAAGTGCCGGTTGGGCGACTTGGATCCGAGTGAGATCGAGCGCATTTGGGCAAGTGCGGGCAGGCCCAAAACGGTGTCTTGCAACGGATAGAGGTTGACGAAACGAATCTGCTGAATCGGACCGATTTCCAGAATCCGATCACACCAGGCGACAAACGCGGCCGCATCGACAGTGATTTCGCTTGCGAATCCGCGCTGGTACGTCCAACCGCGCAGCCCGCCTCGTCGACCCTGGACTCGTAGGTCGGTGGTGGTACAAAGGTGCTGGTGAAGCGGCCCGTTCCAACGGCGACGATGAGCTTGCAAAAGTTCACGCTGCTGTTGTTCCAGCCGGATCCGCTCCGGATCGCTCAAGCGATCACGCGCCAGTCGAATCTGAATCCGAATGAACTCGCCTCTTGGATCACCAAGTTCATCCAGCCAATCCGCCATCATCAGGCGTGGCTGGTCGTTGTCAGGATCGGCGACAACCGCCTTGTGAAGGTAGTGATCGATCATCGGGTTACTAGCAGCAAATAGCTTTTCAACGTGCGCAGATTTCTTAGACACAAAAATGCGAAAAGTCGCGAAGAGGTTTTTGTGTCTTTTCGCGTTTTTTGTGGCTATTTCATCAGGCTACTTTGGCCCTCGGCTCCGCTGCGCTTTGTTGTTCGTGGTTTGGATGGGAGTGGATGGAGTGATGAAGGGGATAGATCGCGCGCCGGCTTGGTGGAGGGTGCGCGTGCCGACTTGGGACAAATCGGCCTACTGGCGCTTCCAGATGCCGGTGGCGGTGGCGGCGGGGAATCCGTTGACGGCCAGTTCGCCGTCCGATAACCGGATCTCCAACGTGTTGCTCCGCTTCCAACACTCGTCGTCCGGCCGATAACGATCGGAGAGAAAATGGATCCGCTGATTGGTCGACCCGATCCAACGGCGAACGGTATCGGGCCGATCTTGGTCGTACGGTCCGTCAACCAGGATGTCGGTGTGGGTCAACAACGCGTCGACTCGACTGTCGCAGCGGGCGCGAAGGTCGGCCAGCAGGTAGCCGCTGAATACCATCACACTCAGGTTCATCGCCCGAGCTGCCACCGCGATCGCCGATGCACCTTCGGCATGGGCAAAAGGCTCACCCCCCAACAACGTGATCCCTTCGATCGACGATCGCTGTTTCGCTTGAGTAACCCGGTCGAGAAGATCCGAAAGATCCCACCGACTTCCACCTCGAAACGAAAGCATCTCGGGATTGCAACAACCTCGGCAGCGAAGCGGGCACCCTTGAAACCAGATTGCCATTCGCAACCCAGGTCCCTCGGCCCGTGTCGATTCGACGATCTCGGCTAGTCGGAGGAACATGGGTCGGGGAAGAGAGAGGGGGAGAAAGGAGTGGGGGAGTGGTGGTTGCCGGGTTGATGGGTGGGACGGGTTAGTGTGTGGGGAGGTTCATAGTTTTGGCTTGGCTTCTTTGGTTTCTCGGTTGAATTCGTACAGCTGCTTTTGTTTTGGATCGGCGACAAAAAGGGAGGAATCGGTGACCGCGATTCCGACCGGACCGACCAGCGGTTCGCCTTCGTGCCATTTTTCCGTCTTTCCGTCAGCGGTGAATTTCCAAACGCACTTGCCGTAGCCGTCGGTGACGTAACCGTGATCACCAGCCCAGGCTAAGCCATTGGGATATTGAAAGGGACGCCCCGTCACAATCGACTCGACTTCCTTCGATTGCACATCGATGCGTTGCACGGCCGCGTCATCGGGAGTGATCGCCCAAAGTTTTCCATCGGCGCCGAAGGCCAGACCGCGAGCGTTCACTCGGGCGACCAGTTCCGGCTTGCCCCCTTCGATCGGCAGACGAAACAGTGCTCGTTTTTCGGCGTCGCCGACGTAAATCATCTTTCCTTCCGGATCGACTGCCAGCGCCATGGCGTTGCCCAGGTAGCCATCGGTCAACGGCTTCGGCTTGCCGTCGGTCGCGATCGCATAGATCTCACGCGTCGCCGAATCGCCCACCAGGATGCCGCCAGCCGGATGGATGGCGATCGCCCGGGGGCGGTTCATCGGATTCCGCAACAAGTTCGAACCACGCATCAACAACTGCGGCCCGTCGTCGCCCGCTTTCCACACGCCTGGCAGGTCCAAGTCGACCACGTACAGGTCTTCGCCAGCGACGGCTACTGAAAGCGGGTAGGCAAGCTTTGCCTCCTCCTTGCTAGCAGACTCGGCCTCCTGGGCAGCAGTGGTGCCAGCCAGGAGCAGCCCGGCCAGCACCGAAACTGCCCAGCTTGCCTGGCTGAAAGTTGTCCGATGTAAAAAAGTATCGATTGGGCAAAGTTTACTCATTGTCCAGGTTATCGGGGTCCGATGGAGAAAAGTGAATCTATGCGGGTTCGCTTTCCAGGCGTGTCCGCCAACAGAACAACGCTTACTCAAAAGCAACGCCATGATAACGCCACGCGGAATGTTCCGACTGCTGGGTGTGAGCACCTTTCTTCTTCTGGGCAGCATTTTTCCAGCCTCCTCGGTCGATGGGGCCGAAAATCGCCGTCAACCCAGCCGCAGTGCCGACAGCACGCGGGTCAAGGAAGGCCAAATCCCGCTCCAGCACGCTCGGATTCGTGCCCGGCAAGTCGATGCCGACGCCGGCGCGGTGTCCAACCGGCGTTCTTCCATGGTAGCTCAAGCGGCTCACGGCCAAGTGATGGCTCAACCACCCGACTCTCCGCTGGACGGTTCGTTGGTCCAAGGAAAGGTCCGGCCCGTCGGTTTTCTGGAAACCTACCAAGGCGGCTGCGGCCCGGTCTGCGACTGCGGCCAATGTGATCCGGGCTGCGGAATCGAACCGGTTTGCGGGACGGAGTACTACGCAGACCAGCCGGCGTGTGGTTTCGAGGTCGGTTGTGGAATCGGCGCCGCGCTAACCAAGCTTGGGCCACGCGTTTGCGGAGTGGAAGGTTGCACCGATTGCTGCGAATCAGTTTGCGGTGTCGAGGGAGTTTTGGTGGAAGGCCCCGGATGCGGCATGGAAACGGTCGGCGACTGTTCGTGCGATGCCTGCGTGGGCGGATGCGATTTTGGACAATTGCCGATCTGCCTGCCGTTTCTGCGAATCAACTGGAATCGATACCAATTCTTCGTCGGCACGCAAGGATTCAAAGGGCCGTTGAACTTTGCCAACACCAATGCGAACAACAACAACGTTCGCAGCGGTTCGGGAAGCTTTGGGTTTTACCAAGGTTTCAACATGGGGCATTCACTGAAACGCTGGTACTGCTGCGATCTGGCTGCCCAGTGCGGTCTTCGCGCCACGCAGAGTAATCTTTCCGGTTCCCAGTTCACTCGCGAGACTCGTCATCAAGTCTTCTTGACCGCGGGGTTGTTTCGCCGAGTCGATTGTGGGTTGCAGTATGGTGCCGTGGTCGACTACTTGAACTCCGACTGGTACTTCCAGGGTGACCTGACACAGCTACGAAGCGAATTGAGTTGGAAAACTCAGGGATGCCACGTGTATGGATTTCAAAGCATGGCTCGGCTTGGCAAAGACAGTTCCACCACATTCGTCGATGACGGCGCGGGCAACATCGTTGTCGGATCGATCCGCTTTGAATCGACGACGCAGTACCGATTCTTTTATCGACGCCTGCTGAACAACGCCGGCCGCTGGGATGCGTTCGCCGGGTTCACGGACAACGACGACGGGCTGCTGGGCACGTTGATGAACCTGCCGCTGCGTCGCAACCTTGTTTTGCAAACCGGTGCCACTTACCTGATTCCGCGCGAAGGGGATTCCAGCGGCGGACATCGGGAAGAGAGTTGGAACATCGGCCTGGGACTGGTTTACCGTCCGGGCGGACCGATGGGACCCGGACGATATGCTCGACCGATGTTTGACGTGGCCGACAATGGCACGTTCATGGTCGATTTCCGGTAGCGACTTATTCGCTGAGGTTGTCGCACAGCGACCGCTGGGGCACCGGCAGTTTCAGCATCGGCGCGAACTCGCTGGTCGCCTCGTCGACTTGGGTGAAGAGCTCGGCCAGTTCACCTTCGCTCATCCCGGTCAGCTTCTGGAAACCGGCCACCAGGGCATCTTTTTCGCCCCAGCTCTGGTCGCTGCAGGACGGCAGCAGCGATGCCAACGCCACGCAGGCGGCGCCGCGATTTTCTTCTCCACCTGCAAGCAGATTTTCCAAGTGAGTGTGTTGGGCGATCAGGGTGACGAATTCTTCGGGCAGGTTCCATCGCTGCGCCAACATCGCGGCGGCATCGGCGTGGTCCCAACCGAACAGCTCCTGCTCCAGCCCGCTGAGCCGACGTCCCTCGGCCGCGCGACGCTCCACCAGTTCGGAATACTCATCGGGCAGTTCTTTCAGCAGCAGCGGGATCGCCATGTCTTGCAGCAATGCGCCGGCGAACAGGTCTTCGGCGGCATCCAACTTCAACGACCGTCCCAACACGCGTGCGAACAGAGCCCGGCGCAGAGAATCTTGCCACAGCGCCTTCAGGTCGAAGGGGCCGAACTTGGGATTGGGAATCACGCTGAACACCGCGTTCCACAACGCGAAATTGGTGATCGCCCGGGTGCCCACCAACGTCAGCGCCTGCTGAACGCTCATGATTTCGCGGCTGAACCCGAAGTACGACGAATTGACGAACTTGAGAACCTGCCCCATCAGGCCCGGATCGGCTTCGATCGGCTTGGCAAAATCTCCCGGTCCCGAATCGGGATTTTGCGACAACTGCAACAGCGAAATCGCACTATGCGGTAGCGCCGGCAGAACCTCCGAGTGAAAAACGTCTTCGAGTGATTTGGTGGATGTTGTCGTCATGATCGAATGTTGTTCGGTATACGAGGAATCGCGTGTCGGCTTGTCGGCTTGCTACCCGCGCTGATCTTCACGCGTTGCGGCGCTGCCCGAAGGAAAGGTAGAACGCAGCTGCTGACACGGCAAAAACAATTTCTCAGAATGGAAATCCAAGCGCCTTGCCGACCCTTCCGAATGTATCGATCGATCGTCGCGAATCGGTTGTTCGGCTTGTTGCCTGGGCGCAACCGCTGTGCATTTTGCCGGCATGCCCTGTTGCCTGAAGTCAACAAGCAGATCGTGGCAGGGCTGCATCGACGCGTCCGTAAGTGACGTCGTATCAATACCTTAACGCAATCGGGCAAAGCTTCTGCTGCCAATGGACCGCGGTATGCGACCAGCAGCAGGCATGAAGCATCTTCACATTCATCCCGATGATTTTCGATGGCTACGACGCTGGTTGCGATCCAACTTGTTGTTGCTGGCCGCTGCAACGATGTTGTTGATCACTGCAGGAACAAAACCGGATATACCGATCATGCCGATTCACGCGGCTTCGACCGCCGCGGAGTTTGACGACGTTGAGTTGCCGCCCGAAACGGAACTCGTGCTGCTGGAATCACGGCGTCCCAATCCGGTGGCTCCGCAGGGTTGGCGGAAAACCAAGGATGGTTGGGAACACGTTTCCACTTGGCCTCAACCCGGCAAATCGATCAACCAGTGGATCGACACTCAGCACGATCAAGAACCGCCCTGGCTGCGGCACACGTTTGCTCGTCTGAGAACCATTTCTCCGTTGATGATCGCCTTGATGCAAATCACCGCGATCGCGCTGATCGTCAACGTTTCGCGAAGAGAGTAGGCCAACTTGTCGCAAGTCGGCGAAGCTGTGTTGGAACCTGCACTGGAACCGGTCATTCGCAATCGAGGTGCGCGCGCCGACTTGGGGACAAGTCGGCCTACCGGGTGGGCCGATTTGGCTGGGGACGTATAATGGATCGATTCCCCTGCCCGAGCACCCTAGCAAGTTCATCATGTCCGTCGAGCTGAATACGGTCCCCGAAGCGGTCGAGGCGATTCGTCGCGGTGAGATCGTCATCGTCATCGATGCCGAGGACCGCGAAAACGAAGGTGATTTTATCATCGCCGCCGAAAAGGCGACGCCGGAGAAGATCAACTTCATGCTGTCCGGCCGAGGTCAACTTTGTGTTTCGATCCTGCCCGATGTCTGCAAGCGGTTGGAACTCTCTCCGGTAGTCGCTCAGAACGATGCGCCTTTGAAGACCGCTTTCCTGACCCCGATCGATACGCGGACGGCAAAAACTGGGATCACCGCATCGGAGCGAAGCGAAACGATTCGCCTGCTGACCTCGTCCAAATGCAAGGCGGAAGATTTTGTGCGTCCCGGTCACGTCTATCCGCTGCTGGCCAAAGAGGGTGGCGTGCTCCGTCGCGCCGGCCATACCGAGGCTGCCGTCGATCTGCCTCGCATGGCAGGTTTGAAGCCGGCTGGTGCGCTGTGCGAGGTATTGGATGAGACCGGGGATCGAGCTTCGCGCGACCACCTGGTGGCGATCGCCAAACAGAATGACTTGAAGATCATCAGTATCGAACAACTGATCGCTCACCGGCGAGTCAGTGAGAAATTGATCTCTCGCGCCGCCGAAGTTCAGCTGCCGACGCACTACGGCACGTTTCAGATCATCGTCTACTCGGTCGACTACGAAGCTCAAGAACCGATCGCGCTGGTGTACGGCGATTTGTCGGCCGCCGGAGCGCCGCCGCTGGTTCGAATGCACAGCAGTTGTTTCACCGGTGATGTGTTGGCGTCGCTGCGCTGCGATTGCGGTGATCAGTTGCACATGGCGCTGGAGATGATCAGTCGCGAGGGACGCGGGGCACTGGTTTATCTGCCGCAGGAAGGCCGCGGAATCGGCCTGGCACAAAAGATCCGTGCCTACGCGCTGCAGGACAACGGGCTGGACACTGTCGAGGCCAACCACGCGCTGGGGTTCAAAGCAGACATGCGGGATTACGGGGTTGGCCTGCAGATCTTGAAGGATCTGGCGCTCCGCGAAGTGCGACTGCTGACGAACAACCCGAAAAAGACGGAAGCGTTCAACTTGCGAGGATTTGACCTGCGAGTCGTCGACCAGGTGCCAATCGTTCCGCCCGTCAACCAGCACAATCAACGGTACCTTGAGACAAAGCGTCAAAAGATGGGCCACCAGCTGCCGGAACTGTAAAGTCGGCCAACAAGCCCGAAGGCCTGATACAGGCCTTGCCGGGCTTTTGACGTTGCGATTTCGGAGAAATCGCCGACGGCTGGTTCTCTGCTGCTGCTGCGGTAAGCTGTCTTGGAAAATCGCTCGCCGTTCTATCACTTGGGATGCGGTTTCGGAGAAATCGCGGACTTTCATGCAATCAGCCACCGATCCTTGGCCGCGTCGCGTCGCCATTCTGGGTGTCGGTTTGCTTGGCGGAAGCGTGGGATTGGCACTTCGCCGCCAGCTGCCCGAGGTGGAGATTGTCGGCACGTCACGCAGTGGTTCGAGGCGGAACCTGGCGGTCGGTTGCGGTGCGGTCGATCGGGCGACCGAGTCGATCGAGGAGGCTTGCCGTGATTGCGACGTCGTTGTGGTGGCCTCTCCCGTCAATCGGATCGCGGACATGGTGATCCAGTCCGCACGATTTTCGCCGTCCGATTGTCTGATCACCGACGTCGGCAGTACCAAGGCAGGGATTGTTGCGGCGGTGGAAAAGGATCCGCAAGCGAAAAGCAGGTTCGTGGCGGCGCACCCGATCGCTGGCTCGGAAAAGACGGGGGTGGAAAATGCCGTCGCAAACCTGTTTGACGAAAAAGTCATCATCGTCACTCCTGGAGCGGAAACTGATCCGGCATTGGCTGAGAAAGCGGATCGCTTCTGGCAGCGAACGGGCGGTCGAACGATCCGCATGAGTCCTGCCGATCACGACACCCACTTGGCATCGGTCAGCCACGTGCCACACTTGGTGTCCGCTTTGGTGGCCAGGATGACCGATCCACAGGTTCACAATCTGACCGGAACAGGTTGGCGCGATATCACTCGCGTGGCAGCGGGGGATCCGAATCTATGGACCGCCATCTGCCAAGAAAACCGAGCCGCCATTTCGGACGAACTGCAAAGGCTTGCCACTTGCATCGATGACCTGCGACAGATCATCGACACCGGTCGGGATGAGGATTTGTTTCGCTGGCTGGAAGAAGCGAAAAAGCGAAAGGAACAAACGTAAAGCGTATAGTCGACCAGTTCGGAGAATTGGCTTGCGAATGGGCGTAGCGATTTCGGAGAAGTTGCCGACTGTCGGCCGGTTCTCCGAACCGGCTTGCGCAAAGACGTAGCGATTTCGGAGAAATCGCCGACGGATTTCAACCCTCAACAAGGAAACCAAACATGCCGCTGTGGCAGATCGACATTTATCCCGCCGAAGGTCAGATCGATCGAGAAGGCAGTCGGACCAGCGAAGAAATCGGCGAACTGGGTTTGGGCGAGAACGTTTCGGTCACCTTCGCGCGAAGCTTCCTGGTGCAGGGACGATTCGCTCGCGAGGAAGCGATCCGTTTGGCCGAAACATTGTTGTCCGATTCGGTTACCGAACAATCGGTGGTAGCGATCGCTGGCCAAGACGCGCTGAACCAACCGCCCTCCGGTTCGTCCACCACGCTGCAGCAAGACCAACCGACGCTGGTCAACGTGCTCCCCAAACCGGGTGTGATGGACCCGGTTGCCGCCAGCACGGCCGGGGCCGCGGCCGATGCCGGTTTTGAAGTCGATGCGGTTCGCACGCTGCGAAAGTATTGGCTGGATGGAGTCCGCAACGATTCGCTCGATTCGATTTGCCGTCGAGCTTTATCGAACGACGCGATCGAACAGGTGGTCGTCGGTCCGCTGGAAATCGACCAGTTGGATGTGGGGGCGCCGTATGAGTTTGAATTGGTCACGGTGCCGATTCGAGAGTTGGACGACCAAGCGCTCGCGGAGCTTTCCACAACAGGCCAGCTCTACCTGACGCTCGTCGAAATGAAAACGATTCAAGACCACTTTGTGTCGATTGGACGGGATCCGACCGACATCGAATTGGAATCGATTGCCCAGACTTGGTCGGAACATTGCAGCCACAAGACGCTGGCGGGCCGCATTCATTACCGGGGGCCGGACGTCGACGGCCAGGCGGAAGCGGACGAGCGGCAGTTTGACAACATGTTGAAAGAAACGATCTTCGCCGCGACTCAAACGATTCGCGCCTCCCTGGGCCAAGACGATTGGTGTGTCAGTGTGTTCAAAGACAACGCCGGCGTGGTCACCTTCGACGATCAGTACCACGCCTGCTTCAAGGTCGAGACCCACAATCACCCCTCGGCGCTGGAACCCTACGGCGGTGCGAACACCGGAATCGGCGGCGTGATCCGCGACCCGATGGGAACGGGAATGGGCGCCAAACCGGTTTGCAACACCGACGTCTTCTGCTTTGCCCCGCCCGACACGCCGGCCGATTCGTTACCGCCAGGTGTCTTGCATCCGCGCCGGGTAATCAAAGGTGTCGTGGCGGGCGTTCGAGACTACGGCAACCGAATGGGCATCCCAACCGTCAACGGCGCTGTCTATTTCGATCCTCGCTACCTGGGCAATCCGTTGGTCTATTGCGGCAACGTCGGCATGATTCCAGTGGGCCTGGAAGAGAAACAGGTCCGCCCTGATGACTTGATCGTGGCGATTGGCGGACGCACCGGCCGAGACGGAATCCATGGTGCCACGTTCAGTTCGGCCGAATTGACCAGCGAATCGGAATCGCTGTCGGGCGGAGCGGTGCAGATCGGTAACGCGATCACCGAAAAGATGGTGTTGGACGTGCTGTTGCAGGCGCGCGACCGCGGACTTTACAACGCGGTGACCGACTGCGGCGCCGGCGGATTTTCCAGCGCCGTGGGGGAAATGGGCGAGGAGGTCGGCGCGGAGGTTTGGCTGGAAAAAGCGCCGCTGAAGTACGAAGGACTGACTTATACCGAAATCTGGATCTCCGAAGCCCAAGAGCGAATGGTGTTGGCCGTTCCGCAAGATTCGTGGGACGAACTGAACGAGTTGTGCGCAAGCGAGGGTGTGGAAGCGGCAATCATCGGTCGCTTTGTTCCTACTGGACGATTGCAACTGACCTATCACGGCCAAACCGTTGGCGATTTGTCGATGCAGTTTCTGCACGGAGGACGTCCGCCAGTGGTTCGCGACGCGGTTTATCATCCGCCCCAAACGCAGCCGATCGAACTGCCGGAGATGTCGTCTGCCGAACATGCCGCAGCGCTGCTGGAAGTGATGGGCAGTTTGAATGTGGCGAGCAAGCATTGGGTGATCCGCCAATACGATCACGAAGTTCAAGGCAACAGCGTCATCAAACCGTTGGTCGGACCGGAGTGTGACGGGCCGGGTGACGCGGCGGTGATTCGTCCGCGAATGGAAAGCCGCCGCGGCCTGGTGATTTCCTGTGGCATGAATCCGCACTACGGTGACTTTGACACTTACCACATGGCGGCCTCGGCAATCGACGAAGCGGTGCGCAACGCGGTGGCGGTGGGCGCCGATCCGAGCAGGATCGCGATTCTTGATAACTTCTGCTGGGGTTATACCGATCGATCCGAAACACTCGGTTCGCTGGTCCGCGCCGCGATTGCCTGCCAGGACGTCGCTGTCGCGCTGGGCACTCCGTTCGTCAGCGGCAAGGACAGCTTGAACAACGAATTCAGTTACACCGATTCGCAAGGAAATCGGCAAACCATCGCCATCCCGGCCAGTTTGCTGATCAGTGCGATGGGCCAGATCGAAGACGTCGCCCTGTCGGTCACGATGGACGCCAAGGAAGCGGGAAACGTTGTCTTCCTGGTGGGAACGACCAAATCAGAACTGGGAGGTTCGCATCTATCGCTGGTGAAACGTTGGAGCGGCGGACAAGTGCCCACGGTGGACGCCGATCTTGCCAAGCGGACGTTCGATGGCGTTCATCGGGCAATCCGATCGGCACTGGTGCGAAGCTGTCACGACTTGAGCGAAGGGGGGCTGGCGGTCGCCGCGGTAGAAATGGCGATGGCGGGCCGGCTGGGGATGAAGATCGATCTACAGCAGGTTTGCGGTGCGGAACTCTCGCCGACCAAGGCGTTATTCAGCGAGTCCAATACCAGGTTTTTGGTTGAAGTGACCCCGGAAAAATCGGACGAATTCCTCACCTGCCTGCAACAGGGGCAGGTTCCCGTCGTTCGGCTAGGTACAATCGAGACGGGCGATCGGCTGGTAGCAAGCCACGGGTCGGACATCGTGCTGGACGTGGCCGTTTCCGAAGCCAAGGCGGCCTGGCAAAAGCCGCTCGATTGGTAGCAGCGTTCTTCGACGTGCCCTGAAAAAAACTCCCCATCGGTAGCAAACGCGAAACCTGGAATGATCTCTGCGACAAAAGAATCGACCTGGACTGTCGTCATTTCGAAAGGGCAATCGCGTCATCCACAGAAACGGCAGCTCGAACAACAAATTGCCGAGGCGGCAGAAAAATTCGCCGGGGTCAACGTCCTGGTCGTTCCTCATCTTTATGATCTGCCGCGAGACAGTGCGTCGTTCCAGCAGCTTTCCGAAATCGAGTGCGACTTGATTGTCGTTTCTTGGATTTACTCTCGAGCCGCCCACTGGGTGCTCGATCGCAACGGCATCCAGGGGCAGATCGGCCCGGTCAACATCGGCCAGCAGGAATCGGACGAGCCGTCTTCGGTGCCAGCGGAGGAAACCCAGCCGGTGGATCGAGTTGCCGATCTGCATCCACGGCCCCATCGAAACATCCATTGCCTGGATCTGAAAGTCGCCGATTCCGCCGATTTGTTTGTGGATGAAATTCGCCGCATCATCGATCCACCATCGCCAGGCACATCTTCATTGCCGATCGTCGGCGGCAAATTGGTTCAGATTGACGAACAAGCTTCGCGGCGCTGGTATCCGGTGATCGACTTCAGCCGATGCACCAACTGCATGGAGTGTGTCGATTTCTGTTTGTTCGGCGTGTACGGAGTCGACGGGGTGGAAAACATCCTGGTCGAACAACCCGACAATTGCCGCAAAGGTTGCCCCGCTTGCAGCCGCGTTTGCCCCGAAAACGCCATCATCTTTCCTCAACACAAAGCGCCGGCGATCGCGGGTGCGAAGACCGAGGGGGATGAAGGCTTTAAGATTGACCTGTCGCAATTGTTTGGCGCGCCGGCGGGCGGCGGCGATCCGATCGCCACCGCTGCTCGCGAACGGGACGAACAACTTTTGTTGGCTGGTCGCGATGCGGTCGGAATCGACGAGCAGTTGAAAAAGCGACAAGCCGATCTGGCCCAGGCTCCCAAAGACAACCTCGATCAGTTGATCGATTCGCTGGAAGAGTTCAATCTCTAGCTGAGGCTACGCTGCGCGATAGATTTTGGGGAAGGTTCGGCTGACCCGGCTGATCAGCCGCCGGCGGTTGGGACGGAACACCGTTTCGTCGGTGTAGGCGTCGGCTTCGACATGTCGAAAAACCCACTGCGGGTGAACGATCTCACCCAGCGACTCCACCTGCAAGTCAGCAGTCTCCTGCTGACGGTCATTGGTGTGGGTCGCCGTGATTCCAAAACCGATGTTCGACACCAGGTTGACCTCCGGCAGCGCGGTCAAGCCATGCTGCATCCAACAAGCCAAGGTCCACGGATAAGCCCAACTTTTGACCTGTCCGTTGTAGACGCGATCCAACATCTTGATCCAGTACTCGACCTCGGCCTTGCTGGAACAGACCGATGCCAAGTGCCCCTGATCGCGAAACTGAGGCCATCCGGTCATCTGCAAATCGAAATGCTGCCAGGCGCGACGCCACGTCGCCCAGCCCCAGCAGTGCGGATACTTGGAAAAGTAGTAGCTTGACTCGGTACGGCGGATGCCCTGCTGAAAATTGTTACCACTGACCGCCATCACTCGTTGGTCATGCTGATACTTCTGCAACAATTCTTGGCAGTAACCAAAAAAACTGGAGTCGGCCACACAATCGTCTTCGATCACGATCAACCGATCGACCTCGTCAAAGGCCTCCGTGATTCCGCTGGCGATCCGCCGATCACAACCGAGATTTTCGGTGGCGTAGATTTTGCGGACCTGGCAGGGCCAATCTACCTGCTGGGCAATTTCTCGCGATTGCGCCACCAACTCCTCTTCGCCCTCACAGTCGGGTCGAGCAGCATCGCTGATCACGAACAGTTTCGACGGCTGGGCAGCGCGGATTCGCGCAAAGCTGCGACGCACCGATTCGGGGCGGTTGAAGATCACCAGCGCAATCGGCACATCAAGCATGGTAAGGATTTGGCGGTTTACAAACAGCGAAAGGATCATTCCCAATTTGACTGCTGGGAAGGATCGTCGTGCTGGGCTCGAATTTGGATCAATTCCGCTCCAGCTGTCACAGGTGGACCAGCCGGAATAATCGGTCGTCGCCAGTTCGGAGAACTGGCCGAAAGGTTTGGCACGTGATGGCGCAGCGACTTCGGAGAAGTCGCCGACGGGTGATTCGTAACCTAGGGTTCAACTCCTGGGGGACTCCGCCGACATGCCGCAAACGCCTTTCAAAAACGCTCAAAGTGACCGAAATTCGAGGTTTTTTGGACTTCGAATCGAAAGCCGCTTGCTGCAAGTCGCGATTGCCACGCCGACCGATTCGGGACGATACCGGCTGGAAATCGATGATGTCCGCTGCCCCTCGCAATCGGGTTGGCTGACCGTCACGGGGGCTCCGATGCTGGAGGAAGCGCTGGCGAACCTGGTGGAAAAGCACGACATCCGCCGTCAGCGGGTTGCCGTTTCGCTGGACGGTGATTTTTGCGTGACCCGGGTGGCGATGGGCACCACCGAAAAGGTGGATCAGGAACTGGCCGCGCTGGCCGATCGCGCGCCGCGGTACCTGCAATTGGGGCCAGGCGAAAAAGTCACCGGAAGCTCTCGTCATCGCATCGATCCGACGGTCGATTACGCCGTGACCGGAGTGGTCAATCGGAACCTGATTCAACTGATCTACAACGCCCTGCGCACCGTTGACATTCAAATACCGTGGGTCGAACCTTCGTTGGTCAGCGTGGCACGCCTGGTGGGCGAGGCGAAGATCGGAAACGATCGCCCCGTGATGATCGCCGACGGTACCGGTCAACAGTGGGACGTGGGAATCACCTGCGCCGGCCGGCTGCTGCTCGACTATCGTCCCGCCGCCGCGACCAGCGAAAAAGCGTTTCGCGAAGCCCTGCACGGACACATTTCGCGTTTGCGGCGGTTCTGTCACCGACGTCGTGGAATCGCGTCGGGCGAATTGAACCAATTGCTGTTGTGCGGCAATGGAGAAAAACTGGAACGAGCGGTCAAGGAGTTCGGCAAATCAACCGGTATCGAACCAACAATTCTGCATGTTCCCCGATTGGAGGAACTTTACGAAATCGATCCCAGCGACCGTGAAGCACGCTGTGTGCCGGCGGTGGCCACGGTGCTGCCGCTGCTGACTGGCGTCGCCGAAGAAGACGTACCCGACCTGTTGACGGAAGTACGGCGGGCTCCCGATCTTCCCTGGCACATTCGATGGCTACGTAGCGGCTGGCCAGCAGCAGCAGCGACCATTGTGCTGCTGGCCTCATTCTTCTTGGTCTCCGGCCAGCGGCGTCAGTCGGCAGAGTTTTCCGATCAACGAGAGAGTATGAAGCAGGCGTTTGATGCGACTCAGGCAAGATTTGCCGAACTTTCCGCCCAACGCGAGCTTGCGAACTACCTGCGGTTGATTGAGGAAAAGACGCGGCAGGAAGATTGGGATCGGTTGCTGGGTCAGGTCACCAAGTGCTTGCCAGACGCGGGAAAACTGAACGAATTCCGAGTGGAATCGGGCGGTGTGATCCGGTTGGACGGCACGATGTTTGACGAAGTCGCCGTTTACGACCTGGTCGAAAACCTGCGCCAGTTGCCCCGAATCACGCAAGTGGCACTCAAGGGTACCAATCCTGACGGTGAAACCGGTGGCACCCGGTTTGTCATTCGGCTGACAACCAACGCACCGATTTTGGCGGAAAGGGGGGCGCGATATGAATAATCGAAACAACCGGACAACCCGAGCAATCGTAGCCAGCGGAAGTTTGCTTGCGATCATCGTGATAGGAATCCCGTGGGTCGATGAGTACCTCAGGCTTCGACGAGATGCCGCGGAATTTGTTGACCTGGAATCCAGTTTGGTGGAAAACCAATCTCGTGACCTTCAGCTCAGCCGCATCGAGTCGAAGCTGAGTGAGGAATTGGAATCACTCTCGGTTCGATCCATCGACCCCACGAATAAGAATGTGATTCGCGAATCGTTGATGCGAATCGTTCGCTCTGCGGGAGGACGTCTCCGTCGGCTGGACATCGCCGACACCGAGACCAGGCCGTGGGCGATCGAGGAGGATGATCCGCGACACGACACAATGCCTTTTTACGGTGAGGAATCCAACTTCGTCCTGTATACCCACGCGGTGGAACTGCAAGCCGATGGCTCGCTGGAAACCGTTCGTCAAATCGTTGCCGACATCGGAAACCAAGGATGGTTGATGACGACCAAGGGTTTGACCGCAAGTCCCACCGGGGTGCGTGAGTCGCCCGTGACGCTGGCAATCCAATTGGAACTGTACGGCTTGGGACCCAGCGAAAAGGATGCGGAGGAAGAGTTTGAGGAAGAAGAGTTCGCAAGCCTGCCCGGCACCCGACGCATCTGAGTAGCCGATTGACGAGTGAGACAGCCATGGATGGCGCCCCCAACGATTCACGACTCCTTTTGACCTGCGCGATGGTTGCCGCCGCTGTGCTGGTCGGTTGCTGTGGCACAGTGACCGCTCAGCCACCCGCACTGCAATTGAATCAGCCGGCCAAACCGATTCCGATTCGACAAGCCGGCGGTGACGAGGCAATCTTGGTTCGACCTCGCCCGCGGGTGATCGACGCCAATCGCTCTCCGCTGGTCGCGGTGTTGCCAGCTGACACCGACAGCTCTCCCCTTGCCACCGATCCGAAATCGTTGCAGCCCGAAGACCGCCGCGCCGGTCAAGCGAATGTGCAAGACGCAGGGGAAACCGGTCCGCAGGGCAGCCGCCCCAAAACGGTGGCCGAAGCGCTGGACCGCAAGGGAAGTGTGACGTTTCGTAAAACGCCCTTGTCCGAAGTGGTGTTTCTGCTGAGCGATCTTTGGCAAGTCAACATCGTGGCTGGCGAAAACGTTTCGGGCGAAGTGAATGGATCGTTTCACAACGCGCCGCTGCGAGAAGTGCTGGCCGCGGCACTGACGGCGACCGGCTACAGTTATCGGCAGACCGGAAGCAGCCTGGTCGTTTTGCCGATCGATCAGATCGGCGCCGACGATCCGAATTTTGTCACCGAAATGATCCGGCTGCCGGCCAGCTTGGATGATGCCGATAACACTGTCGAAGCGGCGCAGCTGCTGCTCAGCGAACGAGGAAACCTGAGACGGGTAGGTTCGGGATCGTTGCTGGTGGTCGATACAGCCGACCGCGTCGACCGCATCCGCGAGCTGTTTGGCGCACTCTCGCCGCGCTCCAGCAGCGCGGCAAGCTCGGCCGCTCCGGCAACTCCCGCGACCGACACACCCTCAACAACAGCGAATGTGACCGACATACCTGGCCGTTCCGCCGCTGTCGTTCAAAATGGAATCGCCTACTTCACGCCCCAGTTCACCGAAGCGGAGGAGATGTCCGAACCGCTTCGCGAAGCGCTCGGCGAAACCGTCGTCGTTGCGGTCTATCCAGAGGAAAACCGCATCATGGTCAAAGGTCCCACGCAACAATTGCAGCTTGCCCGTCAGGCGATCGAACAATTGGACGTGCCTCGGCAACAGGTGCGGATCACCGCCATGATCTACGATGTCAGCCTGGCGGAGATCGAACGGCTGGGCGTCAATTTTTCTCGCGACTTACGGGCCCTGGCCAACGCGCAAAACGAAGCGCTCGGAGATGTGACCTCCAATGTCAGCGAGTTCTACACCTTCGCCACCGACCTGACGACCACCGGCGCCGCCAGCACCGGTTTCCGAACGGTGTCGGACCGATTGGAAGCCAGCGTGTTTCTGGAGGCGCTCGATACGACTTCGGAAGCCAAGCTGCTGGCCGACCCCTCGATCACCGTTGCCGACCGAAGCCAGGCATCGATCAAGATCGTTCGTAAGATCCCAATCGTCGGCGCCAATCCGGTAGAAAACTCCAACGCGGTTTTTACCCAGACGGAATTTGAAGAAGCGGGCGTCATTTTGAATGTTGTGCCGCGAATCAGCCGCGACGGGACGATCGAACTGAAAGTCCAACCGGAGTACAGCGTCGTTGCCGAAATCACCTCGACCGGCCCCGTCATCGACAGTCGCACGGCCGACACGACGGTACGAGTCGCCGACGGCCAGATGTTCGTGCTGGGTGGGCTTCGTCAAAAGAGCGTGGTCGAATCGATTCGCGGTGTCCCCTATTTGAAGGACATGAAGTACGTCGGCAAGCTGTTTCGCAGCCACGACACGGAAGTACGGGAAAGCGAATTGATCGTGTTCTTGAAGCCTGAATTGGTCACTCCGTACTACCCCGGCAAACTGCGAGAACAACGGGCCAGTTGCGTGGCACAGCACCAGCTCGATGCGATCCCCCACGCTGAAAACAGGCCGCAAACACCTTGTTGCAAGGACCCGTACTGCCCCCACCATCATCCCCGTCCCCGTATCAACGGCGGAAGCGCCGCGCTCGAAATGATGGGCGGTTTCGGTCCCGAACAATGGCTTCCGCACGGAACGGTCACGGTGATCGAAGATAAAGTGGCCCAGCCGGCTGGCGAGAATCCTGGCGAAGAGGTGATCATCGACGATTCCGACCATCCCTCTTTTCCACCCGTTCACGTCGACGCAAGCTTCACCAAATCAAACTGAATCTTCCGGCTCTGACGGTTCGTCAACCAAGTATCGGTTGGGAAAGACGATCGAAGCCCCCAACTGGTCGGCCAGATCGTGATGTTCGGGAAGGGGTTCGGTTTCGTAACAGACAAGCGTACTGCGCTGCTCGCTGGCAATCGCTGCGCGATGATTGTAAAGATAGTTGTTGATCCCGTCGTGGTAGTTGTCGACGCAATCGATCGATGATTCAATCGCGCCCCCCAGTGCGATTGGCGAACGGGTGGAGGATTGGATCGTGACTTCGTGTCCTTGATCGGCAAGCCATCTGGCGACCAACGACGGCGGATACATGTATTCGCCCGTACCAACCACGGCGACCCGCCGGGCAAGTCGATAAGAAGCAAGCATGGCCGCGAAATCGAATCGCGGCGGCTTGGTGATTCCCAAGCGTCCGGTGTTGTGACGAAGGTAATCGTCGCGAAGTGTGCCGCTGCCGGCCGCGCTGACCGACGGCGGCTCGACACGGTTGCCGTTTCCGATGAACCGCAGGTCACCACTGAGCAGCGAGTGGAAAGAAACCTGGGCGCCACTGGCCGATTCGATTCTTCGTCGAACCTCCTGCTGATCGGCATCGGTGATCCAATTCGTCAGACAAACCAACGCGATCTGTTTCAGATTCGGGTTCTTTTCGGCGTAAGCGAGAGCCAGGTTCACGGCGGTGTTGCCGGTGGTGAATTCATCATCGACGATCACCAGCGATGCCGCCTGGTCAAACAACCGCGCGGCAAGGCTCGATTGCGGCCGATAAACAAGGTGTCTCGTCGCATGGCTGTGCGACTCCTCCAACGTCAACGCAAGCGGCTGGGACAGCGAATACCGCGTCGTGTGGCTACAAACATGAGGCAACGGGCGAGATCGGCCCATCAACCTCTCGAAGACCGTTTCCGCCAAACTGGTGGCCGTTTCCGCCATCCCGATCACGCAAACGGGCGCTGCCAAATCTGGCAGCATATCAATCAGGTCATCGCAAGCCGAAACCAACAACTTCGGATCGGCCGGTACATGTTTGCCAAGAATCTTGCTAACAATCAAAAACGGACGCCGCGGATTACGGCGGCAAGCAAACCCACACAAACGATCCAGCGGCCATGTTTGGTGGCGAATCTGGATGTCGAGCGATCCGAGTTCGAGCTGGATTGTAGATGAGGTCACGGATGAGAGTGGGAGACAAGGAGTGGGGGAGAGTGGGAGACAAGGAGTGGGGGAGAGTGGGAGACAAGGAGAGTGAGGAGTGAGGAGAAGGTAGCTGATAGTGGCCGAACGCGTTACATGGTGCTCATTCCCTGTCTGAATCCATCTCCCCCACTCCCACTCTCCCCCACTCCTCTTCTCCTCACTTCCAACTTCAATGCTCCGGAATGAATTCACCGTCGTTGCGCGCGGTCAGGCGGCCGAGGAGCTCGGTGGAGATTTGCGGATCCAGAACACGTACGCTGCCGTCTCCGAAGACAAAGTTGCAGCCGCCGGGATGGTAGCTACCGAAGTTGGTTTGGAAACGGTCTGCCGGGAACCGGGCGATCGGATAGCCCGGCCCACCGCAGCGGGAGAAGTTTGCCGGATGGTCTCCGTTGTAGATCGCACCGTCTTCGGGAGAGATCCCGGTGAACTGCTCGCGAACGTGTTTCTCACCGACAAAGATCGTATGACTGGCACCGTCCAAGATGCTGTTGAACGACGTGCGGCTGGACCATTGCTTCAGAATGGCGTTTGGCGGCGCGAAACTTCCCGCCGGGACGGTCGGCGGTTCGGTTTCCCCCTCGCCCATGATGAAGGCGCCGTTGGAACGGATCCAATTCCAAACGCCCGGCGGCCCATGACCGGCCGAACACGCATAGTCGCTGACGATTCCCGGCACGTGGGCACTCGTTTCGTAAGGAGAAAGGATATCGTCGCCGGCAATGCTGTAGATCTTTCCGCTCCGCCGCGAAGGACAGAAATAGGTCGGTACAGAAGTCAACCGCGCTTCGTCGCTCTGGTAGTAGTACTTCTGCTGCGGGTCGAGTTCCAGTGCCAGCGCACCCTGTTCGAGTTCCGGCAGGATCAAAAACGCCCACGAGGTGTAATGGTCGTAGTTGCGCGACGGCGGCAGGAAGTCGTAACGAAGATGGAAGTTTTGAATCGCCAGCCCGATCTGCTTCATGTTGTTTTGACAACTGACTTGTCGAGCCGCCTCGCGAGAAGCCTGCACACCGGGCAACAACAAGCCAAGCATGATCGCGATGATCGCCATCACGACCAGCAGTTCAACAAGCGTAAAACCACGATCACGTCGCCGCCGAAGGGCAGCCGGATGAATAGGAAGTTGCACGAAATTCGCTTGGATGTGGGGGAGGAAGCCGAACCACAGGAACACTTGTTTATACAAGAGGTCGTAGCGGGAACCAAGCAATTCGCCGATGATGAGTCTTGGTCCAGTCGAAGAACGCGGATTTGAAGACGTATTTCGCAGCTTCGGTCTATGGATGGGTCGTCTGTTAGGTTAGTGAGGGCCATAAAACACGGCGCGGCAAAGCCGCGCCCAAAGCAACCTGATGAGATAGTCACCAAAGCGCCAAAAGACGTAAAAACCTCTTCGCGTTTTGTGGCTAAGAAATCTGCGCACGTTGAAAAGCTTTTCGCTGTTCGCAACACGAAAAGACAATGGAAGGTCTGGTTTGCAACGCACCGAAGGTGCAGCCCTTTGCTTAGAACTCCTAACAGAACGTCCGCTGGAGGTTCAAACCAGGCAACCTGGCTCGCGGCGCGGCGGTCATGTTAGGAGTTCTTAGCCTTGGGGCTCATTTGGCAAGAAACACGTCACTGCGTATCGCTGCGACAATGAGATCTTGAAACCGAAATCCTTCCACCGGACGCGATGCAACGAGGCGACTGACCACTTGCTGATCACCGATCGTTAGTTTTCTTCCCGCACCGTATTCCAGCAGCTTGGTCAGCAGACATCTCGTAAAAATCTCCGGTTTGTTGATCAGCAGTCGCCTGATCGAATCGGCCCCGTCGAGCCGAGTGCCGTCCGGCAAGGCCGAAGTTGCATCGATTGGGGATTTGTCGCTGAAATAGCTGGTTCGCCAGCCACCGACCGCATCGTAATTTTCCAGAGCCAATCCGAGTGGATCGATGTCTCGATGGCACTTGGCGCATGTCTCGATTTTCTGATGAGCCGCCAGGGTCTCGCGGACGGTGGTTGCTTGACTGGTGTCAATGTCGAGTGCCGGGACGTCTTTGGGTGGCGGCGGTGGATGCTGGCCGAACAGGTTTTCCAGAACCCAGACGCCTCGCAGAATGGGTGATGATTCAACGCCGTCACCGGTTACAGTCAGAACGCCGGGCAGTCCGAGCACTCCTCTACGAGCGAGAACATGATCCGGCATGCCTTTCGGTGGATCGCTGAAACGAATACGTTCCGGTTCGGGCCACACAAGGCTCTGTCGCTGTGTCGCGGCAATCGAGGCAAGTTCCTTCGTGGGATTGGGAGTGGTCCAGATGGCCAGCATTGCGTTGTTGGCGTAGGTAAAGTCCGAATCGATGAATGTGCTGATCGGCAGGTTCTTGCGGAGCACTTCCTCGCAGAACATTTCCGTGGAACGCACGAATCCGTAGCGCACCTGGTCGTCCCAGTGATATCGATTGTCGCAAACGTTGATCGCTTCGACCGTTCGGTTCCCCAGCCATTGGCCGGCGAAGTGCTTGATGAACTGATGCGATTTCGGATGAGCAATCAGCCGGCGCGCCTGAGTTTCAAGGACATCCGGGTCTGACAGTTTTCCCGCGGCGGCCAGTTTCAGCAGCTCGTCGTCGGGCATGGTGCTCCAAAGGAAATACGACAGCCGTGACGCCAGAGCGAACTGGCTTAGCTTTTCACTTCGCTGTGCCTCGCGATACAGAAACGCGGGGGAACACAGGATGCGACGAATAGCATAATGCCATGCGAATTCAGGCTTTTCGCTTTTCTCGCCATGCGCGAGGACGCCTGCAATCAGTCGCTCCTTTTCGGCGGTGGTCAGTTCACGGCGAAAGGCACGTGCCGCCAGAGGAATGATTTTCTGCGCAAGTTCATCGCGATTCAGCGGCGGCGGATACGAACCGAAAAATTCGCTGACGCGCGGCGGAATCCCGATGGGTCCCTTGATCTCCAGACCCCGTAGCTCGACCGTTGGAGCTTCGTCACGAGTCGCCTCTTTGACATACTTGTTGATCTGCGTTCGATTCAGTGTCCCCATCGAAAACCTGTCAGCGGGAAACCGGTTGTCGCAGTAAACGTGAAAGGTCTCGCCACGTTCCACCGGCACATCGCACTCGATCCACGCTGGCTCTCCGGCCGGCACGTCCATCTCGGCAACTCGAGTGGCTCGATCGCGACGGTATCGTTTCGGCAGCTGTTCTTCCGTAGGATCAAACACGTAAAACGTCAGCCGCAGCGGCTTGTCATCCGCACCCGTTTCGGCCTGAGCATTCGCCAAAAGACGCACTCGATAGAGACCGGAAGAGGGCGCGACAAACCGCGAATCCCACAATGCTCCGGACCATCCCGAATTGTTGAAGCCTGTGAACTTCAGAAACTGTTTTTTCGGTCCGAACCATCGCCGCGTTGCATCTCCGCCAATGGCGAGGACGTCGTAGCTTGCGTCGTAAGTCGGAGGATCAGGAAGCGGAACGATGCGGTCTGCGATGTTCGTTGCCGACTCGTGATAGGCCTCCATCACGGCGGGCGAGAGGAATAGACCTTCGGGCATGGTGTCGAATTCGGCCGCGGTCGCGTCTTCAGGAAACGACAGCGGCAGCTTGATCATCCGGATGCCGAACAGATCGCGGATCGTGTTGAGATACTCGACGCGGTTCAGTCGCCGCAGCGGCGTGCCGCCGATTCGGGCCTGCCGATCGGCGATTACGAATTCAGTTTTCAGTGCGTTCAGGAAGGTATCCCGGCTGACCTTCTCCGGGTGCCGTTTTGCCGTCTTTGGCGGCATGTCACCTTCGGAAACATATTCCAAGACGAGGCTCCATTTCTCGCGAGAGGCCGTGTCGGTCAGTTTCCACGGCAGGGTATCAAGACGGAAGTCGCCCTTCTGTGTCTTCACGCCGTGGCAATCGAGGCAGAATTTCCGAACAAAGGTTTTCACGCTGTCCGGTTGATCAGCTGCCGCAAAATTGCACAGGCACAAAGTCAGAGCAGTCAAAAGGATGGCTTTGTGCTTTCGTGTCTTCGTACGTGATTTCACAGCAGGGCCCCGTTCAGGTCCGACTTGCTCGTTGCAAAGGAATCCATCTTGAAACCCAGCTTCTGGAGAACGGTGACGTACAAGTCACAGGCCATCTCGTTCTTATGTTGCTCGTTTGCCCCGCAGGATAAATGCCGCTGATGCCGATAGCCGCCACCGGCGATCATCAGTGGATAATCGACCCGGCGGTGCTTCGACGCATCCGCCATCGCGCTGCCAACCAGCACCGTCGTGTTGTCGAGCATGTTCGAGCCATCCACATCTCGCGTTTCGTTCAACGCTTTCATGAACCGAGCCGCCCCATTCATGTGAGCCGATTCGATCGCAATCAGCTGGTCCACTTTGGCCTTCTTATTCCCGTGGTGCGAAAGATTGTGATAGCCGGCAGCCATCAAACTGTCGCCTAGCATCAGGGCTCCGTCGGCCAGCGGAATCGTCAGCGAGAACACGCGGCAGGCATCGTTTTTGATCGCCAGGGCCATCAAGTCCCACATCAGATCCTCGTTTTGAATCATCATCGAATGAGCGATCGTCTCCTCTTCCGGCAACGAAAATCCCGATTCCGGCGTCGCGAACGGCTTGTCGAGCCAATCCCGCCGGCGGGCCAGCTTCTGCTCGACATCGCGGACGCTGCTGAAGTATTCGTCGAGCTTTTTCTGATCGTCCGCGCTGACCTTGCCGCTCAGCAGCTTTGCGTCCGCGGTCAATTCATCAAGCAGGCCGCGCCCCGACTCAAGCAGATACTGCTGTCGCTTCAGATCAGACGCCTTGCCGCCGAAGACTTTCGCGAACATAACGCTCGGGCGGAGAATCGGCGGCAGCGGAATGCCATTCTTGTTTAATGACAGCGGAGCGTTGAAACGCTGCTCGCCGGCGCAGAGCTGGAGCGACTCGTAACGCGTATCGGCACCCAGCGTCGGCGCGACAAGCTGGTCCAATGAAATGCTCTTCAGCACCTGGCCGGTAAACAGCGTGTAAACCAGAGCGTGCCCGTTACCGGTTGGCCCTTTGTGATCGAGCCCCGAGACGGTCGTCAGCTTTTCACCAACTCCAGCCTGATCGAACGGCTTGATCAGCCGCGCATCAGGATTGTTGGCGAAGAAATCGGGTTTGTACCAACCAAGCTGAGTGCCTGCGCAGACAAGACGCTGCGGAGCCTTCCTATGGCCGCTGGCCTCGGCAAGCGATGCAAGAACGGGCAGCGCCATTACACCCTGGAGAAATCGTCGGCGTGATTTCATTGTCATGGTTCTAACGGGAAAGGATGATTGAAACGGGAGCGATGAGGCGGCGAGAACAATTTGTGGCTAAACTGCAGGTTAAACCGCAGTCCAAAAAGCAAGACAGTCCCATCGTACAGAACACACCGACGCATGAGTAGCGAAATTGACACGGCGGATGCCCCGAGAGAATACAGGCATCGAGTGCTTTACGAATCCCTGAAGGATATCTACTGGAAATCCATCGATCTTGAGGTAAAGGAAGCGGGAATTTTGCTGATCATTATCGGTTGGTTGTTCACTGCTCAACGTGCCCAGGAATTCATTGCCTCGTCGATGGCGGTACGTATTCTGTTCACCATCGTGCTTCTGACGTTCACTGTCTTTCATGCTTTCTACATTCTACTACTGCTTCAACGGTCGACCAACACGGCCAAGCAGCTTGGTGAGCTGGCGTACACGCCACCCGAATACCACAAGCCCATTCAATTGCCTCAATGGCTCGCGCATCTCTTCTGCGTGATGCACACCGTAACCTCACTTGCGATCATTGCCATCGTGTGGCTTCTGCCACGGCTAGTGACGCCTACGTGACACGGTTTCTTCGTTTCACCACAACCCAACGGCAGCTTGCCAGTTCCACAACAGCAAGACCTACCCACACGAAGCTGACTCGCAGATTGCTGGCAGTGAAAACACCGGTGTGGAACGACCCTGAATGTTGCCTCCTGTTCAATCAAGCGGGCTGGCGGCTACCTCACACGACCGACCGATGCACGGCGACATCACACGCTGCGGCTTTGGTAACTTGTTGGTTCGCATTCGCGATGAGTCCTGTTGTCTGGAGACGATCCGTGCCAGTCGGCGTGATTGGGTGTCCTGCTGTGTCGGGAAAGGCAGACCTAGCCCCGATGAGACGGCTAATGAAACATGAAAATCAGCAAGAAAGACGACGATTTTCTTTACGCCTGCCAACAAGGTGACTTTGAAACGCTTGAAAAACTGCTTCAAGCGGGGATGGCCGTTGACGGTGTGGAGGGAGCGCCAAGCTATGCCCGACCGCTGGCGAGCGCCTTGCTTTGTCATCAATGGGAGGTTGCTCATTGGCTGCTCGACCGCGGTGCCGACGTGGCAACTGGCATGCGTGAGATGGACGACCCAATTGAGCACTTGAGCCAGGACAAGGAAGGACGAATCGGTCAACTCGTGAACCGGATGCTCGATGATCTTGAAGGACGCGATGATCTCGATTTTGAGAAGCTGCTTGGCAAATCGTTCTACAAGGCTTGTGAATTCGGAGCCCTGGCCGTAGCCCAGCGAATTTTCCGGCTTTGGAAAGACCCGTCGCAGGTCGAATTCCGGCATTCGCCGGTTGGCTGGGCTGCGATCAATGGTCATCACCAAACGGTTGCATGGTTATGCGAGAATGGCTATGACCATCAGTACCATCGAGATGAAGAATTGCCGCCCGCCGTTTATGCGATCCTCGGTTGTAGCGCCAAGTCGCTTCGCGTGTTGCTTCAGCAAGGCGAGTCATCTAATCGTACCGCTCCGGCTCATGCGTTCCGGATGATTCGCGTTGATCATCTCAACCAATTGCCAGTCAATGATTGCCATGAGATTTTTCAGCAAGGAACGCTGCTGCATTTTGCGGCGATCTCCGGTGACGTGGAATGCGTTGAAGTTCTATTGGCTGCCGGCGCCGATCCGGCTCGCCGCGATAGCGAGGGGCGTACGGCGGCAGTGCTGGCCAAACTAGGTGGTCCGGCAACGAAAGCGGTCGCGGATCGGTTGTCCGATGTGAGCGAAGACGAACCGCCCGAAGCCAATGTCGCTTTCCGACAGGGTGTCGTGCAGAACGAAGTCGAGACCGTCCGCGACGCACTCTCTCGTGGCGCTGATGGCGGCCAACCGATTCGATCAGACTTTGGAAACGAATCTCGTGCGATGACGATTGCCGCCCGCCGCGGTGATGTGGCGTTGTTGGAAGCATTGGTCGGCAGTGGCATTGATTTGGAGCAATTGGATTGTGATGCCAAACAAACTGCTACGCGTGATACAGCGAGTTTTGTGATTGAGGAAATCGGACTGGATTACCTCAAGACACTCACTGCGCTCGGCCGTACTCCGTTTCTTTGTGCGGCGCAGGGTGGTCAGATCGAAGCGTTGGAGTGGCTTGATGAGCGTGGCGCCGACCGCGATGTTCGAGACAATTACGGCATGAACGCGCTCCACGTCGCCGCCTTGAGCAATCAGCCGGAAACGATTGACTGGTTGATCCATCACGGTTTCGGGATCGAGGATTTAGCAATCGAGAAACTGACGCCGCTACATATCGCCGCGGCTGCCAATTCACGCCACGCGGTACTCAAGTTACTCGAGCTTGGCGCTGATCCGACGGCCCGCAACGCGAATCGTGAAACGCCGTACGACATGGCTAAGGATAGTGGTAAACCAGCAACCTATCGAGCGTTGGAAGACGTTACGCCCCAAGAGGTGCGCAAGCGACGCCGCAAAACGAAAAAGCCAGCGTGGACGTACGACCAGGCGAAACAAGAGAATTACTTGTCGGCCGCCCAGCAAAAATTTGGTAAAGACGCGAGTCGGCTCGCCAGTGCGAAATTCGCACGCCGGCTCAAGCTAAGATCTGAGAGCGAGACGCTTCAGGGCGTCATCGCGAAACTTGGCAAGCACTTCGATTGTGAGCCGAAACAACATTGGGAAGACCTTCCGTATGTTTATCAGTTTTCTGTTCCCAAATTGACCGTTGGGACTCTGCTCAAGTTGCAAGAACGATTTCAGCGCGAACAAATCTTCTTGGTTCGTCGATTGCGAAGCAGCGAGCAGGTCGATCTCCACGCCATTGCAGGCAATGATCCTTTCGAGGCGATGGCCGCACTGCGGCTTGCCGGTGACAGCTTCGGTCTTTCGACAAAACAGCTCATCGGGTGGTTGATGTCATTGGCCGATCGCCATCCATTTCGGCTGCTTGCCCTCGACCCAAACGGCGTACAAATTCGACTCAACCAATCACCATCGGATGCTCGAACATTGTTGGACGAGTTGATGATGATCTGCCCGCCGGAAGATTTCGAAGAGCGGGTTTACAAGTCATTGCAGAAGCAACTCAGGAACAAACGGCCCAAGCTGGAATTCTGGTGGGGCTAAAGGTACTGCACCACCGACTCGTTTGTGATTGCGAGTCGACTCCTGCGGGAGGGATCTCATGTGCCGAAATCGGCTGTGAAACTCCAGTCTCGGCCGGTGGAACCGGCCCTACTTCTATTGATGAGAATCATTCCTCTTGTAACGATTGCATCGCACGGTTTTTGGTTAGCGCACCCGCAATTTCAGCAGAGACAGTTTTTTCCTCTACCGGTAGCCGATGAATCGCTAGTGAGCCGTTTCTTTGTCCATCCCAAGGTCGGTCTTCCGAGCGAGGTTCGTCGTGAATAAAACTCACAGATCAGCCCTGTGCTTGCTCCTTTTGCTTGCTGCCCTTCACCAGTCCGCGTCCGCTCAGACCATTGACGATGTTGGGCAATGGAGCGCGTTGTTTTCACAGGATCGATTCTCTCACGATTCTCGGATGAGGTGGTGGTTCGACGGCCATTACCGATTGTTCGATGACAATGGCGGTTTCGGTCAAAGCATCGTCCGACCAGGAATCGGTTTGGACGTTGGAGAGAATTCCGCCTTGTGGGCTGGATATGGGTGGATACGAACGTCACCGATCCAGGGTGACGACGTCGATGAGCATCGAATTTGGCAACAGTGGACGTGGTCTCGAAAGATCGATTGCTTCAAGGTTGCAGCGAGGACTCGATTCGAACAACGCTTGATCGAATCAGCGGGTGACACGGGGCTGCGGCTTCGCCAGTTCGTCCGCGGACAAAAGAATCTTGGCTCGTGTTCGAAACGTACGTTCGTGGTCTGGGACGAGTTGTTCGTGGCGCTCAATGACACGGACTGGGGCCAACGCAGCGGTTTCGATCAGAATCGCATCTTCGTTGGTTTTGGCTTCAAGAGGCACCACTCAAGCAAGTGGCGCGTGGAAGTCGGGTACATGAACCAAACGGTCAATCAGCGAGGCCCAATCAACCGAAGTAATCATATTCTCGCGATCAATATGTTCCGCAGCCCTCAGAAGTAGTGATCCATTTTCTGAAGGTGTTCCTCGATCGATAGCTGTTGCCATTCGAAAGATGGTGAATTCAAGGCGTTACGCGAGAACGGTTTGTGCTCGCCGACTTGGGACAAGTCGGCCTACAGGGAAGATTTGCGGCGGCGGCGGCGAGCGAGACAGGTGATGCCGAGGGCCGCGAAGATGACTCCGATGCCCGGTTCGGGGATTACGTTCGGTTGCGGTGGCGGCGGGTCGCCAGGAATGACGACCGTCTGCGATCCGGGGGCAAAGGTGGGATCGATGAAGTCGGGAAAAAATCCACCCGGTGGCAGAACAGCCAAAGTGGTGGAGTTAGAGAATCCGTCAAACATGCCCGTGATGTCGATCGTCACTTCGTCACCCGGCGGCAATCCGAGTGTGCTGTAGTCGAAGGTCAATTTGCCGACGGTGATTGGGGCCGTGCTGGGGATGGTGAAGGGGAAACTGGTTAGCGAAGAAAACGCATCCAGAATGACAATCGATTCGAAACCGGGGATCGCGCCGAATTGGGTGCCGTCAAACCAATCGACAAACGGGCCGACGGGAGTCAACGTCAGCAACGAGAAATCGGTCAGCGGCGAACCGTTGACGTCACTATTGATCGCGTCCAACTGAATGAACTCGATATCGCCGCCTACCAGATCGGGGGTGAACGCGAACGAGACGTCCACCATGATTGTCTTGGCAACATCGTCGATCACCGGAGCGCTCAAGCTGCCGACGATGCCGGCTTTTGCCGTGTTGGCGGAACTGGAAACAACCAGCGCGCCAAAAAAGGCAACGACTGACGTAACGACGTGAAAAGCTGTCCGCTGACGTAACATGGTTGACTGCTTTGCGTGCGTGATTGGTGTACCCCGAACCAGATTACTCTATCCAACTGGGGCTCAATTTCAAGAATCGGCCCTCCCCGCTGCCCGGAATGTGTCAAAACGCCCGACCTGGGGATCAGAGAGACTTTTGGACCGGCGGGTGTTTTCGCTCTGTGAAGTTTTCGTTTTATCAAGCGACCACGGGCTTCTGCGACAAATCGGCTGGTGGTCGATTGGTTGCATCCGGGGGGCCAGCCAATATCATGAATGCTCGCATTTTGCGGGTTGTTGCCCGTCCTGCGGAGTGACCCGAAGGGGCGCGAAGCGGGCCGGCCTTCTTCCCGTGGAAGATTGCGCACGGGGGTACCGTGCCGCAAGATCCGTTTGAATCGAGACACCACGGGGGCACTCTTTCAGACCATCGCGCAGGCAACCGCGTCCGGACCAGCCGACCAGTCGATTCAATTCCACCGCAGATGTAACGGTCTGTCGGATGAGACTCGGCGTGCGGTGTCCGAGTTCCCCTTTTGAGCGTGCTTTTCTGCCGAGACTTTTGAAGAGATGTCTTTCTCGTGAACTTTTCCACCCAAAAAGCTCACTCCGGCAAAGGCATCGTCGATGGCACGTCCACACGCGATCTCCTCCACCATTTCGCTCGCCAACCAACGAGCCCGTCGCAAAGCCAAAGCGGCGCGGCTGGCCAGAAAGAAACTGAGCCAGGGGCTGATGCGAGCCCCCTTCGAGAAACTCGAAGAGCGGCATCTGCTGGCAGCAGTCGATTGGGACGGCGGCGGTGACAACCAAAGTTGGAACGATCCGCTGAACTGGGTGGGCGACGTGTTGCCTTCGCCTGGTGACCAGGTAACGATCCAAGACGCGTCGTCCGATTTGGTGGTCACGATTGATAGCAACGTCGAAGTTGCTTCGATCAACACGAGTGAACACCTGTTGGTCGCCGAAGCGGAATTGCGGACCGCCAGTCTGGATGCCGACCAGTTGACTTTCGTCGACGGTATTTTGAATCCGGTCGACGGACAGAGTCTTTCGGCCAACGTCGCGACTCGAATGACGGTGGGCGGATCCGCAAGCCAGTTTGTCATTTTGGGCAACATCCAAGTCACCGGTGATTTGCAACTGAGGTCGGGACTGACGCTGTATGCCACCGGCAGCGATGCCGACTTGAACGTTGCCGGCGACGTCGATTTGACCGGCATCGATTTGGTGGCCGACAACGGTGGAAAAATCTCGCTACCGGGCGCGACGGAATATCGAAACGCGTCGACGGGCAATCATCAGGATCGTCGCATTTCGGCCACCGGCGCCGGCAGCCTGATCGAGTTGACGGGCGTGACCCAGATTGTTGGTGGCGGTCACTACGACACCGATATTCGAATCGAAGCCACTGCCGGCGCCACGATCGATCTTTCGTCGACCACTCACATCGAAGACCCCAACGGTGGCGATCAACGATGGCGAGAAATCACGATCACCGCCAATGATCCAGGCAGCTTCATCGATCTGTCCGCGCTGACCTCGGTTCGCGACCGAAACGCCACCGGTGTTTCGTCGATCACCGGCATCATCGGCGGTCGAATCGACGTGGGTGCCTTGGAAAGCGCGGTGGGCACGAACTTGTCGTTCGATTCGGCAATCGACAATCCACTCGGTTCGCTCTCGTCGATGCGCGGCGGTGCTTTGACTCTCAGTGGAGACGATTTTGTTGCCCCGAATTTGGTTTCAGCCAATGAGGCCGCCATTTCTGTCTCCGGTGGTTCGCTGACCGCCAGCGCGCTGGAATCGTTGGAAACGGGTTCGATCCATCTTGGCGCCGGCGGCAGTGCGGACGTGTCGCTGTTGGCACTCGCCAATGGCGCCAGCTTCACGGTCAGTGACGGGGCGGTGCTGGAGCTGCCCTCGGTGACTCGCTACCTGACGGCGACGACCGACAGTCACCAGCTTCGCAGGTTCCGGGCGACCGGCGCCGGCAGCGAGTTGTCGCTGCCGAACTTGTTGTCGATCGAAGGCAGCGATGATTACAACGGCGAGCTTCATCTGGAAGCGATCGATGGCGGCTTTGTCGATCTCGGTTCGATTCGTTCGATCTCCGATCCCAATCGAGGCAACACGCAGCAGCGGAAGATCTTGATCAGTGCCGACGGCACCGACAGCACCATCGACTTGTCGAGTTTGCAATCGCTGTTGGACCGCGATACGAATCCCTACAGCGGATACAACCACGGCGAATATTCGATTTTGCGTTGGCTGGGCGGTGGCGACGTGGTGGCGCCGCTGCTGAGTCACGTGCAGGGTTACAGCCTGGTGTTTGACGGCACCGGATCGATCACCACCGACCAACTGATCGGGGTCAACGACAGCAACATCACGGTCACCGGCGTCAACCAAACATTCGGATTCAGCCGCGCCGACGCTGTCCATTTCACCGTCACCGATGCGACGGTCGACCTGAGCACACTGACGTCGCTTCGTCGCGGTTCGATTTCGCTGGGCACCGGTGGCGCCGTGGACGTTTCAGCCCTGGAAGACATTGACGGCGCAGCGTTTTCTGTTTCGGGCGGTGCGGTGCTGAGTATTCCGGCGGTGACCGATTACCAACACGCCAGCACGGCCAACCATCAACATCGCCGCTGGACAGCGACCGGCGCGGGCAGCGAAATCGAACTGCCGAATTTGATCACCATCACCGGCGGCAGCCACTACGGTTCGCGTCATTTCATCAAGGCCGAAAGCGGCGGCTTGATCGATCTGGAATCGGTCGTCGTGATCGATGATCGCAACGACGGAAATACCCAGCAGCGCAGCATCGAAATCGATTCGCTGGGCAGCGGTTCGCAAGTCGCGCTTTCCTCGCTGAGCCAATTTGTCGACCGCGACGTCAATCCCAACAGCGGTTACAACGCTGGGCTCTATTCTCGGCTTGCCGCCACCACCGGCGGTAGCATCTCCGCCGATGCCCTGGTCGACGTGACCGGAGTGGAAATCGAATTCGACGGCACTGGCAGCCATTCGCTGGCCCAGTTGCAGCGAATGAACCGGTCTCGGTTGGTGTTGAGCGGAACGGACGCAACGTTGGGGCAATTGTTGTCAGCCGATGGCAGCGCTTTTGTGATCGCCGGCGTCAATTTGGACCTGGGCACGTTGCAGCGACTGCAGGCTGGTTCGATCACCGCTTCGGGCGGCGGCAGCATCGATGCGACGTCGCTGAAGAATATCGACGGTTCGAGTTTGACCGTTCGCGATGGCGTGACGGTCTCGCTGCCGGGAGTGACTCACTATCGTCTTGCCACCACCGGCAACAACCAAACTCGCACCTGGCGGGCCGAGGGCGCGGGCAGCCGATTGGAACTTCCGGCGCTGAAGTCGATTTTTGGCGGCGCCTATTACGACAGCAACCATCGGATTCAAGCGGCCGACGGCGGTGCGATTGATTTGTCGGCGCTAGAGCAGGTCCTCGATCCGGTCGACGGCGATACTCGACAGCGGGCTTTCCACTTCACGGCGACCGATCCGCAGAGCCAGATCGATCTGTCATCGCTGACCACTTTTGTCGACCAGAATGTCGATCCCAACAGCGGTTACAACCAAGGCGAGTACTCGACGCTGGATGCCAGCGAAGGTGGTACGGTGTTGGCGCCGTCGATCGCCCAGCTGCGGGGTGTGGCGTTGACGTTGAATGAACCGGGTGATGTCGGCGCTGATACGTTGGAAACGGTCAGTCGCAGCAGCATCACGATCGACGGGCAGCCCAGCAGTTTTGATTCGCTGACCACCTTCAGCAACAACACGCTTAGCCTGGCGGCGACCGATGCGCTGATGATTCAGCTGACGCGGTTCGAGCTGAATTCGCTGACGGTTCAACAAGGTGCCACGGTCGCGATGCCGGGAGTGACCCGCATCGACGGATCGAGTTTTACGGTACGCGATGGGACGACGGTGGCGTTTCCCTCGGTCACTTCGTACCGGCTGGATACATCCGGCAACTCGCAAAACCGCACTTGGACAGTCGAGGGTGCCGGCAGCAAGCTTGATCTATCGAGTTTGCAGTGGATTCGCGGCGGCGATTACTACCAAAACAGTTTGACGGCAACCGCGTCAGCGGGCGGGCATCTGGATCTGAGCAATGTGAACCAGGTTGTCGATTCGCTGTTCGGAGATAGTCGGCAACGACGGTTCGCTTTCCTTGCCGACGGCGACGGTTCGCTTCTGTCGCTCGATTCGCTACAGAATCTTGTCGACCGCAATAGCGCTCCCAACAGCGGTTACAACGCCGGTCTGTTCTCTTCGCTGACCGAATCCAACGGTGGCCAGTTGGTTGCACCGGCGCTGGAAACGTTGATCAACGTCACTTACACCAGCGAACTGGGCAGCGGACAGATTGACGGTGCCGGTCAAGGTGACACAAGCGGTTTGTCGGGGTTCAGCGACGGGCTGGTCGTCACGAGTGAAACGGTGGAGGTGAGCGCTGGTGAAACAGCCGGGGTCACCGCCGGCGAAACGATCACTTGGATCGGCGGCAATGGAGACTGGAATACCGCCGCCAACTGGAGCACCGGCACCGTCCCGACGGCCGACGATGATGTGTTGTTGGACATCGCGGGCGTTACCGTGACCGTTTCCAGCGGCGCGCCGACGGTTCGCAGCATCAATGGTCCAGGATCGTTGAGCATCACTGGTGGTTCGTTGACCGTCACGGAAGCTTCGCAAATCGACGGTGCGCTGAATGTTAGCGGCGGCGCGGTCTTGTCGGCTGCCGGGCCGGCCGCCTCGTTTACCGCCAGCGGAAGTGCGACGATCGACGGCGGGAACCTGGTCGCCGTCTGGGGCGGTGTGGTCAGCCTGCCGGGGGCGACCACTTATTCTCATCTGCCAACCGCCAACAACCAAAGTCGCTTCTGGCATGCCGAGGGAGTGGGCAGTCGCATTGAACTTTCCGGTTTGACCACGATCACCGGCGGCAATCGTTACGGTTCTCGATTGGCCATCACGATGCTTGACGGAGCGGTCGTTGATTTGCCTGCCCTGATCACGATTGGCGACGGCGCCGACGGTGATACTCGACAACGCGCCATCAACATCACGGTGGAGGGTCCGGGAAGTCGACTCGACGTGCCACTGTTGACTTCTTTCACCGACAACGACGTCAATCCCAACAGTGGCTACAACAGCGGATTGCATTCGACACTGATCGCCCGCGACGGAGGGGTAGTTGCCGCGCCAGCGCTGACTAGTCTGGGCGGAATCGCAGTGACCAAGGATGGCGTCAGTAGCATGACACTGAGCGGAGTGACCAGCTTGGATCGTGCCCAGATCAACGCCTATGGCGCGAGCCTTGATTTGAGTTCGGTGGTGACTGCAAACGAAACTCGATTCGGTTCGGCGTCGGCGGCAATCAACCTAGCGTCGCTCACGACATTGACGCGAGGGTCGATTGTGCTGCGCGGAGGTGCCTCCGCCAACATTCCGCTGCTGGCCTCGATCGACGGCAGTAGTTTTGAAGTCACCGGCGGTGCGACATTGTCGCTTCCGGGCATCACGTCCTATGACTTTTCGTCCACCGCAAACAGCCAGCGTCGTTTCTTCCTGGCCGACGGAGACGGCAGTGTGTTGAGCCTGCCGGACTTGGAAACGATCACCGGCGGTACCCACTACGATTCTGATTTTGACATCACCGCCAGCGGCGGCGGCGTGATCGAGATGGTGTCGTTGCAACAGATCAACGACGGGGCAAGTGGCGACACGCGGCAGCGCAGCATTCGTTTGACCGCAGAAGGTTTCGGCAGCACCCTTGGGCTCGATTCGCTGACCGCCTTCCGCGATTACGACGTCAACCCCAACAGCGGTTACAACCAAGGCGAGTACTCGATTCTGAGAGCAAGTCGCTGGGGTCAGATCGACGCGCCCCTGCTGGCAACCCTGCAAGGTGTGGAACTGAACTTGGACGGCCTGGGCCAGATGCCGACCGGCCAGTTGCAACAGGTCACCAACAGTCGCATCTATCTGACCGATGCCGCGTTCGACTTCACCGGACTGGCCACAGTCAGCGACACCGACATCGCTGTCACCGGTGGATCGATGGACGCCAGCCAGCTGACTGCGTTGCAGGGCGGGCTACTGACGCTTCGCGGCGGCGGAACGGCGGATCTTTCAGCGGTCACGAATATCGACGGTCTCAGCTTGAATGTTCACGACGGCGTGACGCTGGATCTTTCCGGAGTGACCACTTACCAACACGCCGCAACCGGCAACCACGTGTCGAGAAGCTGGCAGTCGCGCGGCGCCGGCACGCGAATCGACTTGAGCGGATTGACGAACATCACTGGCGGGACGTTCTACGGCGATCGGATGACGATCGAAGCGAACTCCGGTGGTCAAATCGATCTCCGCAGCGTCACCGACATCCTGGACGGAGCCAGCGGTGATAACCGGCAACGAGCCATCTACGTTCATTCTTTCTATGCCGGAAGCCTGGTCGACTTGCGATCGCTGGTCAACTTTCACGACCACAACGTCGCTCCCAACAGCGGCTACAACTCCGGACTTTACTCAACATTGACCCCTGCCCTGGGCGGCTCGATTCGGCTCGATTCGATCTCCAGTTTGGCGGGCGTGGCCGTGTCGACCGATTCGTCGGACGATCTCTCTTTGGCAACATTAACTCAGCTCAGTCGCAGCCAAATCACGGCGACCGGAAAATCGTTGGACCTTTCTTCGCTGGTCACCGCGGACGCATCGACGTTGACGGCGCGGGATGCCGTGTTTGACATCAGCAACCTGGCCGCGTTCACGGCCGGCACGATTCGGCTGGAGAACGAAAGTTCCGTGCAAGCCGGTTTGTTGTCGAACATCGACGGTACCAGTTTGCTGGTTGCCGACGGTGGCGATCTGCAATTGCCGCTGGTAACCGAATACTCTCACGGCAGCACAGCCAACGGCCAAACGCGCCGCTTCCGGGCCGAAGGATTGGGCAGCCACCTCGGTCTGCCCAACTTGATCGAAATCACTGGCGGCACCCATTATCAATCGCAGATGGTGATCGAAGCTCGCGGCGGTGCCTCGGTTGATTTGGCTTCGCTGCTTTCGGTGGAAGATCCCGATTCCGGCGACACTCGGCAACGAGCCGTTTTCTTTTACGCTGACGGACGTGACAGTGAAATTGACATTCAATCGCTGCAATCCTTCAACGACCGCAACCAGGCGCCCAACAGCGGCTACAACTCCGGGCTTTACTCGCGGCTGTCGTTGACGCGAGGCGGCCGCATGGTCACCGGGTCCCTTTCGTCACTCAATGGAGTCGATTTGACCGTCGGCCTATCGAGCAGCTTTCCCTTTGGCCAATTGGTTTCGGTGACCAACAGCATCGTGGGCGTCACCGATGACGGGGCGATCGACTTCACCAACTTGACGACCGGAACGGGCACCGCATTTCGGTTGTGGGGCGCCCAGGCCTCCTTTCCAGCGCTGACCACGATTGCCCATGGCGAACTCTCCTTGCAAGACGGAGCCACGGCTGACGCGCCAGTGTTGTCGAACGTCGACGCGGCCCATTTGTTGAACGCCTCCGGCGTCACGTTGTCACTGCCGGCGGTGACATCGATCACGCACGCCACGACATTCAATTCGCAGCGCACTTACATTCGTGCCGAGGGAGTTGGAAGCCGACTGGACCTGAGCAACGTGACCGAAATCACTGGCGGCACACATTACAACAGTACCTTTGTCGTCGACGCGTTTTCCGGCGGCTTTGTCGACCTGTCTTCGGTGACAACGATCACCGAAACGACTGCGGGCGACCAGCGTTATCGTCGTATCGAAGTGTTCGCCGAAGGAATCGATAGCGTCATCGACTTGCAATCGCTGACCTCGTTCACCGATTCCCACACCGGCAGCAATACGGGCCAAAACCGGTTCTCGCTATTGCACACCCGCTACGGCGGTGCGGTGGAACTTCCCAGCGGCGGCGATGCACCTTCCCTGCAAGGCGTTTTCATCACCGCGGGTCTGAACGGACAGCTGCGGGGCGAGGTGATGGTCGATTCCCAGTCGCAGCTGACCGGAAACGGCAGCATCGACGGCAATCTGACTGTCGCCGGTTTGGTGTTGCCTCAACGTCATTTGCAAATCAACGGTGACTTGACGCTGCTTCCGACCGGCGTATTGGAATTCGGAATCGGCGGCCTGGTGCCGATCGTCGACCATGACGTGATCGACGTATCGGGCCAAGTCGATTTCGGCGGCATCGTGCGAATCGTTCGCGAGAACAACCACACACCGCAAGACGGCAACAGTTATCTGACGATGACGTTTGCCTCGCGAGTCGGTACGCCGGCCTACGAAGGTTTGGACTTCGGCGGCAGCGCCTTGATTTCGCCGGAACTGTCCCCGACCACGTTGGAATTCGTCAGCGGATTTTCCAGCGGTGCCCGTGTGACATCGATCGCACCGTCGGACAGTTCGGTCAACCCCGACGGCCCGTTCATTCATGTTCAGTTCAACGAAGCGATCGATCCGGCCGAGTTCACTGCCGCCGACATTGTGTTGACCGGTCCTGGTGGCGGCGCGGTCGGTTTTGCCGGACCGGCGTTGGTCGACGGCACGAACGACCAGTTTTTGATCTATCCGAATCGCAACGAGTATTCCGACGGTCAGTACACCGTCGTGATCGGTCCCGATGTGCTGGACTTCGTCGGAAACCCGATGAACCAGGACAACGACGCAGTCAACGGCGAACCGATTGACGACCAGTTCACCGGGTCGGTGACATTGTCGCTTCCCGATTTGGCGGTGCCCGCCGGTACGATCGTGACCAGCGAAACGAGCTTGAATTTCGGCGACGATATCACGGTTGACTGGCGAGTCGCCAACATCGGAATTTCGCCCGCCGCCGGCAGCAACTGGGTCGACGCGGTTTACCTGTCGGCCGACACGGCGCTGGATGGCGACGACATTTTGCTGGGCGAAGTGGGCAACGACGTTTCTCTCGCCCCGACCGAGTTTTACGATCGTTCGGAATTGTACACGCTGCCGTTGGTCGACGGCCTGGATGCTGGTACCTACTACTTGTTGGTCCGCGTCGACTCGAATGATCAGATCGGTGAAAGTGATGAAGCGAACGTCTTTGCCAGTGAAGAGTTGCAAATCGCCTTCCCGCCGCTGGTCGACCTGTTGCCGACCGCGGTCAGTGGACCAGCCGCCGGTCAACCGGGGCAACCAACGACTTTCACCTGGACAGTCATCAACCAAGGCGACGCGTCGACGACCACTTCCTGGTACGACTACCTGTACCTTTCGCCCGATGGAAACCTACCGGGAAGCACGCCGGTCGGATTCGTTTGGCAAAACGATGCGGTAGCACCGGGCGAAAGCTACACCGCGACGCTGACGGCCAACTTGCCCGGCCTGGCCGACGGCAATTACCAATTGCTGGTCGTGACCGATTGGGCCAATCGAGTTTTCGAAGGGCCGTACGAAGACAACAACAGGCTGACCGGCAATACGATCACGCTGACCCATCCCGACGTGGTGATTCGAGATCTGGTCGCGCCGGCCAGCGCCAATTCGGGCAGCTCGATCGACGTCAGTTGGGAATTCTTGAATTCCGGTACCGGCACGGCCCAGCAGTGGCAGCAGCGGATCTACTTCTCGGACGACCAATCCGTTTCCGCCGGCGACCGATTGATTGACGAATTCGTGATCGACTCGCCGCTCGCTCCGGGACAAACGGCGGACGTGACGCGTAACGTCACCATCCCGGTCGACCTGCAAGGCGGCAAGTTCCTGTTGGTGGTCACCGATACTCAAAACCAACTGGGTGAATTGCCGGCGGGCGAATCGAACAACGTCGCTTCGCAACTGATCGACCTGACGTTGTCACCTTACGCGGACCTGGCGGTCAGCAACGTCGACGCGCCGGTACTGACGATCGGTGACCCGGCCGATTTCACCGTCTCCTGGACCGTGACCAACGAGGGCATCGGAGCAGGATTGATTGGCAGTTGGACCGACGCGGTGGTGCTATCGCCGAACGGGATCGCCGGTGATGCCGATGACATCATCGTCGGCACCTTCGATCATTCAGGCGGATTGGATCAGGACCAGTCGTACACTCGGCAAGAAACCTTCAATCTGCCGCCGGCGACCAGCGGGCGCTACACGTTGTTCATCCGCAGCGATATCGACGATGAGGTTTTCGAAAACGGTTTGGAAGCGAACAACGATGTCAGCCGCGCCGGCTTGATCGACATCATGCCGGCCCCCAACGCCGACCTGATCGTGACCGATATCAACGTGCCGATCCCGGTCTACGCAGGACAACCGCTGACGCCCACCTGGACGGTTCAGAACGACGGAATCGGTATCACCAGCCGCGGCGATTGGTTTGACCTGGTCTACCTGGCGACCGATCCGGCTGGAACGCAGGTGGTGGAGGACACCGAGTACCTGTTCCAACATTTTGGGCAGGTCGCACCGGGCGAATCGTACGTTCGCAGCGGCGAAGTTCCGATCCCCGACGGATTATCTGGCGATCACTACCTGGTCGTGCACACCGCGCAGAAAAACGGACCGTTCGAGTTCATCTTTACCGACAACAACACCACGGTCAGCAGCGTTTTCCCGATCACGCTGTTGCCGGCGCCCGATTTGGTCGTCGATTCGGTGGTGGCGCCGACCAGCGCGGAAGAAGGAACTCTGGTCGATGTGCAGTGGACGGTGACCAACCAAGGACTGGGCGATGCCGACGGCGTGTGGGTCGACCGCGTCTATTTGCAACAAGCGGGAGTGCCCGATGCCGACGTGATCGAACTGGGCGAATTTGAATTCCGCGATCCCGTTCCGGCCGGCCAGTTCTACACTCGCAGCGAAGCGATTCGAATTCCGATTCAATCGGCCGGTGTGTTCAACCTGTTTGTCGAAACGAACTACCAGGCGGCGTTGTTTGAAGGTGCCGGCGACGGCAACAACATCACCGCTACCACTGCACCGATCACCGTCAACGTTCGCCCGCGACCCGACCTGCGAGTTGATTCGATCGAGATCCCCGATCGGATCGATGCCGGCGCCACGCTGTCGCCGCAATTCGTGATCGTCAACCAAGGATCGGTGGCAACCAGTGGCCAATGGGTCGATCGAGTTTACTTGTCGCTCGATACAACGATCGATCACGCGGACATTTTGATTGGCGAACTCCCCAACAGTTCGGCGCTGTTGGCTGGTGAACAGTACAGCACCGAAGCGGGTTCGGTCGTTGTGCCGCTTCGTTATCGCGGCGACGTTTACGTGTTGGTGCACACCGACGCGACCGATCGGATCGCCGAATGGCCCAACAACGAAAACAACCTCACCTACCGCTCGATCTTTGTCGAACCGGAGCCGCTTGCCGATTTGGTCGTCAGCGACGTCGTCGCGCCCTCTCAAACGGTTGCCGGAGCGACCATCCCGGTTCGCTACACCGTGACGAACTTGGGTAGCGGTGCGACCCACGGAAACGTCTGGGCCGAAAACGTCTGGCTGACCAGGGACAAGAATCGCCCGCATCCCGGTCAGGGTGATTTCCTGCTGAAGACCATCACCCACGTCGGAGCGCTCGATCGGTTTGCCGGATACGAAACGGAAACATCGATCAAGCTGCCGCGCGAAATCGAATCGGGCACCTGGTACGTCACGCCATGGGTCGATCCGTTGGATGTGGTTCCCGAAGACACGTTGGCGGCCAACCAGAATCCCGACGACCTGACCAACTTTGACAACAACAACTACAAAGCTCGTGAAATCCTGGTCATCGGTTCTCAACCCGACCTGGTGGTTTCCCAAGTCGTTGCGCCGGTGGCGGCCAGCGGCGGCGATACGATCACCGTCGATTGGACCGTCGAAAACCAGGGGCTGGCCGACGCCGATCCGGGCGGGTGGGTCGATCGAATTTACCTGAGCGACCATCCCGATCCCAAGGCGGACGATGCTCAAACCCTGCTTTTGGGCGAAAAGAAACGAACACTTCCGCTGGCCGCGGGCGCGTCTTACAGCGATTCGATGACGATCAACCTGACGCCGTCGGCCGTCGGGCAATACATTGTGGTGATCACCGACGATGATGTTCCGCCCGAAGGGGGCATCGACCTGTCGGGATTCTTTGGCGGTCTGGTGCCACCGAAAGAAAAGTTCTTCCCGGTCGCCGAGTTTGACGAAACCAACAACGCGACGGCCGCGGACACCGATATTCAGGCCTACCCGGCCAACTTGAAGGTGGTCGGCTTTGATTTGCCCGACGTGAGTTATTCGGGCGAAGAGATCACTTTCAGCTACACCGTCGAAAACATTGGCACGGCGCCGGTTTGGCCCGGAACGCGTTATTGGAAGGACTTCATTTGGCTGTCGGCCGACGACACGTTCATCCGCGATCGAGCTTCCTACCTGGGCAATACGATTTATGCGCCTTCCGAAGTGATCCAGCCGGGTGACCAGTACACCGTCACTCATACGACGACTTTGCCGCAGGGAACTGGCGGCGACTATTCGTTGTTTGTTCATCTGGATGCCCACAACGATCTTTCGCCGCTGCTGTTTCCGTACCAGTCGCGGCGGCTACTGACCAACTGGTATCCCGCCAACACGGGCACCAACGACGAGTGGCTTTCGCACTTTGACCGTTGGGCGTTCGAGGATCCCAGCGATAACCTGGCCCGGGTCGATTTGCCGATCACTTACCGCGAAGCCGATTTGCAAGTCACCGATTTCCAGATTCCTACCGGCGCCACTTCCGGAGAAACGATCCCGCTGACCTTTACCGTCGAAAACATGGGAGAGCGGGCGACACGGGTCAACGGTTGGGTCGACCGCATCTTCATTTCTCACGATGCGTCGCTGGATAACTTTGATCACCAAATCGGTGTCCGTTCGCATGGCGGAATTTTGGAACCAGGCGAAAGCTACACGCAGTCGATCGACGTGCGTATTCCCGATGGAATCGAGGGCGATTTTCACCTGATGGTTTTCACCGATTCGGCCGCCCAGCGCGACCGGGCGAGAGGCCCCAGTGATATCGGGTTCGAGTTGATTGGACTGGAGTTCGAGTTGCCCGGTTCTCTGGCGCCGTGGGACCTTGCTTCGGCCGCTTCCCGCGAATCGGCTCGCGGTGACGTCAAGGAGTACCAGTTCGAGGGCAACAACGTGGCGACCAGTTTGTTGCCGGTCGTGTTGGCGCCGCCGCCTGATTTGCAGGTGACCGAAGTCATCGCGCCGTTGCGAGGCACGATGGGCCAGGAAATCGATGTCTCGTGGACCGTCACCAACTTGGGCGGCGATACGGTGGGAGGCCAACATACCTGGCAGGACATGATCTATCTGTCCCGCGACGAGTTTTTGGATCTGACCAGCGACCTCTACCTGGGCAGCGTCGAATATGAAAACGGTTTGACCGCCGGCCAGTCGTACAACGTCAGTCAGACCGTTTCGCTGCCAGCCGGATTGCTGGGTCCGTACTACGTCTTTGTGGTAACCGACCCCGATTTGACTCAGCCCGAAGGGGACGTGTTCGAAGGGGCCAACGAGCGTAACAACGATCGCGGCAGTGACGTGCCGATGATCATCGAATTGCCGCCCCCAGTCGATTTGCAAGTGACCGACATCGTGGTGCCGGCCAACGTGGAAGCGGGTGCGGCGGCCGAAATCGTTTGGACCGTCACCAACACCAGCAGCGAAACGGTCACCGGCCGTTGGTCCGACAGCGTTTATTTCTCGTCCGACGCGAGCTGGGATCTGGGGGACGCGCCGGCCGGCCTGGTGGAATTCCGCGGCACGCTGGGACCAGGCGAAAGTTATACCTCCACGCTGACCACCGTCACCCCGTCGCTCACGCCGGGCCAATACCGGGTGATCGTTCGCGCCGACATCCTGAACCAGGTCTACGAAGATGTTGCCGACAGCAACAACGCGTCGGCATCGCCGTCGACGATGGAACTGACCGTTCCCTACCTGACTTTGGATGTGCCGCTGGGAACGAACCTGTCGACCGGCCAACAAAAGCTGTTCGCTGTCGACGTGCCGCACGATGCGACGCTACGAGTCACGGCGATCGCCGAAGACGGATCAACCTACGAGGTCTTTCTGCGTCACAACGTGGCCCCCACGGTGCGAACCTTTGACGCCAGCAGTGGCGGAACGCTTTCGGAGACGCCGGCGGCGATCATTCCGGCCACCGAAGCGGGAACGTATTACGTGTTGATTCGCGGTTTCGCTACCGAGACCAACAACGCACCGCTACAAGTGTTGGCCGAACTGCTGCCGCTGGCGATCACCGACATTCAAACCGACATCGGCGGCGATTCGAAGTTCGTGACCACGACGATCACCGGTGCCCGATTCCACGAGGACGCCATTGTCAAGTTGGTGCGTCCCGGCTTTGCTGAAATCCTGCCCGTCAACCAGCTTTACGTGTCGGCGTCGGAGATCATTCTGACGTTCGATTTGGAAGATGCTCCGCACGGATTGTACGACGTCCAGGTGATCAATCCGGGCGGCGCGGTCGCCCAAGTTCCCTACCGGTTCCAGATCGAACGGACGATCGAACCGGAAGTGACCGTTGGTATCGGCGGGCCCCGGTACGTGTTTGCCGGTGACGCGGGCACTTACAGCGTGGCGCTGCAGAACCTGGGCAACATCGATGCACCCTATGTCAATTTCAATGTCGGCATCCCGGAATTGGGCATCAACGAATGGGTTTATGACTTGCCCTATGTCCACTTCACTTCGGGGCTGCGTGGCGGTCCGGAAGTGGGCCCGCTGGCAGAACTTCCCTGGGCCGAACTGGATTCGGCTGTCAACACGGACGGAACGGTCACGGCGGACGGGTTCCTGTTCGATCATCCCGCCGACGGATTTGCCGGTTTCACTTTCCAAGTGCAAACCTATCCGGGTCTGCGCGAGCTGCACGATCACGCCTGGGAAGAACTCAAGGCCAAGTTGTACGCCGCGTTCCCACAGTATGCCGAAGTCGATTTGTTGGCCGACGGCCCAGAAGCACTCGACCTGATTTCACCCGGCCTGTCGTTGATCTGGGCGGCATTCGGTGCCGTCCCCGATCTGCTGCGGATTCCGTTGGTGCCGTTCCAATTCCACGTTGTCGCTTCGGCAACGACGATGACGCGCGACGAATTCATTACTCACTCGTTGCAGGAAGCCAACCAGCTGCGCGAAGGGATCTTGCGCGACGACGAAGCGGACGCGGCGCTGGTCAACCTGGCGGGCAACGAAGCGGCTTGGGAATCGCTCTATCTGACCTACCTGGCCGAAAGCGGTCGACTGCGACCCGAAGATGCGATTCCGCCAACGCGCAGGGACCAGGAACTGCAGAGTTTGGTTGCCACCCTTGCCGGCGGTGTGTTGACCGGCCCAGGCGGCGATCAAGTGATCGCATCGGGTGACCTGACCGACTTCTTTGCCAACGTCCGCCGCTGGTACGGACACGATCCGACTTTGGAAGCCGAGATCGATACCGATGCGCCCGATTTTTCAGCCGATTCGCTGTCGTTCTTCAACATCCTTCAAAATGCCAACCCGATCGCCAAGTTGCCGACGTACGACGAGTATGACTTGGGATTGACCAACAACACGCATTTCCAATCGATGCGAGTTTTTGTTCCTTGGGTGCCGTGGAACAAACGGGGCGCGGGCATTCCCGCCGATTATCAAATCCGCGGTATCACTCCCAATGACGAAGCAGCCTTCTTCCCGCTGAACTTGCAGGACTACTACGACCAGGCGGGTCAGACCAGCGGTGCCGCTTCGCAGACCGGACCCTTTACGCTGGAAACCGGCGGGTTCGTTCCCGCCAATGAACCATTGCCGTTCACGGTCAACTTCCAAAACGATCCCGCCGCCACCCGGTATGCCAACGAGATTCGTGTCGCCGTGCCGTTGGATGAGAACATCGATGCGCGCAGTTTTCGACTGGGCGACATCAAGATCGGCGACATCACAATTCGAATGCCGTCGGGACGAAGTTTGTATCAGGGTGAATTCGATTTCGTCGAAACGCTCGGCTTCAACGTCCGCGTCAGCGCCGGTGTGGATCTGAAGGACAACAGCGCGACGTGGCTGATGCAGGCGATCGATCCGCTGACCGGCGAAGTGCGCACCGATTCCGAAGGCGGTTTGCTGCAACCCAACAACGCTCGCGGCCAGGGAGCCGGATTTGTTTCTTACACAGTGGAACTTTCCGAAGCGGCGGACACGGGCGCCGAGGTGTTCGCCAACGCGCGAGTGTTGATGGACAACGCGCCGCCGGAAGACGCGCCCGAGTTGTCTTACCTGGCCGATGCGACCGCACCCAGCAGCAACGTTTCCGTTTCGCCGCTAAATGATCAGGGTGATTTTGTGGTCGGTTGGGACGTGACCGACGACGTCGGCGGTTCGGGATTCAAACATGTGACGTTGTACGTCGCCGAAGATGGTGGCGACTTCAAGATCTGGCAGCGGCAGGTTACCGAAGCGTCGGGCGAAGAGGTCTATGTCGGTCGCGTCGGGCACACCTACGAGTTCCTGGCGCTAGCAAGCGATCGGGCTGGCAACCGCGAACTACCGCCCAGTGGCGCCGATGCTCCCGATGACGGCTCCACCACTTCACTGGGCAATCTTCCCGAAGTCGATGGGACGACCAAGCCGAACTTTGGACTGCCGCCCGAACCGACTTCCACACCGTCGACCAACCCGCTGTTTGTTCAAGCAGAAAACTTGGTGCCGTCGACCAGTTCGACATCCACACCGGCCGGCTTTGACGTCATCTTGCAACCATTCACCGGAAAATCGTTTGCCACCGGATTCCAGGTGACTCCCGGCGGTGTCGGTTCCACCGGTATCGGTCCGATGGCGATCGCCGAAACTCCCGACGGCGACGTGTTGGTCAGCGGCGGCACGTCACGCAACCAGCTTTACTTGTTTGATTCCTCCGGCGGTGTCGCCGACGGCGTGTGGGCGGAACTTCCCTATCCGATTTTCAATCTGGCCTTTGACGCCGATGGCCGTTTGTGGGCAACCACCGGCGGCGGGCCGTTGTTGGAATTGGACCCAATCGACGGCAATATCCTGGCCGAACATGGCGAAGGTCTGACGATGGGCCTGGCGGTCGATCCGCAAACCGGCGATTTGATCGTCGGTTCTCGCTACGGCGTGGAACGGTTCGATCCTGACAACGGAACCTTTGACCGTTTGAGCCGAGACTTGGATCTTCGCGTCGGCAGTCTCGCTTTTGACGGCGATGGCAAGCTGTGGGGCGTGCAGTGGCCCGAACGAAACGCGGTCGTGCGATTCACACCGCTGGGCCGCGCCGAAACGATGCTGACCTTTGATACGCCCATCGATTCGATCGCCTTTGGCCAAACCGACACTCCGCTAGAAGGCTTGATGTTTGTTTCGCACAACACCGGCGCATCAGGAATCGGTGCCTCGGTGGCGGCGAAGGAAAACAGCGAATTGACGATGGTCGACGTGGCGACGCTGCGCCGAGTGGCATTGGCCCAGGGCGGCACTCGCGGTGACGTGGTGATCACGACCGCCGACGGCCGTGTACTGCTCAGCCAAAGCGAACAAGTCGACGTGCTTAGCCCGATCACCGTTCCCGAAATCGTGGCCACCAATCCAGCGGAACAGACGGTCGTGGCGCTGCCGCTTGGATTGATCGCGGTGACCTTCAGTGAGGACATGTTCGAGGGCGTTGGCACGGAGCTAAATTCGGTCATCAATCCGGGCAACTACGCGGTACGCGCCGCCGACGGGGATCATCCGATCGTCAACCAAGTGCGCTATCACGCTGCCACTCGGACGGCCTACCTGTTTGTGGAAGGATTATCGCCAGGCGATCAAACGTTGTACGTCGGCAAAGGAATCGAAAGCGTCGGCGGATTTCCGCTGGCGGCCGGTTACGAAGTTCACTTCACCACGGTCAGCGAATTTTCGGCGCTGGTCGACATCACGCTGGCCGATACCCGGCTGGATCGGCAGAACCAGGCGATCACTTACGAGGTCAGCATTCGCAACGAAGGCGACTATGACTTGCTGTTGCCGATGTCGCTATACCTGGATCCAGCCGATCACGTGACGGGTGTTGCAGGACAACCGGCAACCGCCGCTGCTGGTGGACGTTGGATTTTCAGCTTGACCGAAAACATGCCCGATGGCGTGCGCCTGCGTCCTGGCGAAACGACGACGGCCAAGACGATTCGTTTATTGGCACCCGATTACGACAAGGCCGATTTCCTGCCCGGTGTTTTGGCGACCGCATCGCCAAACTTGCGGCCGGTGTTCGATTCCACCCCAACGCTTAGTGCCAATGCCGGGCAGCTTTACAACTATGACGCCGACGCCTCCGATCCCGATGGGGTTGCCATCGCTTACTTGCTGCATCGTGGGCCGGAAGGCATGACGGTCGATCCGGTCACGGGCGAAGTCGTTTGGCAAACGCCGACCATCGTGCCGGCCGAGCAAGAAGTCACGCTTTATGCGTTTGATTCACGAGGCGGTTGGGCGTCGCAGTCGTGGACGATTTCGGTGACCGGTGGAAACCGGGCGCCCCAGTTTGTTGACCCGCCGGACGTTGCCGAGATCACCGAGAACGAAACGCTTCGCGTCGATGTGCAATTGACCGACCAAGATGGCGACGACCTGCGAGTATGGGCCGATCAATTGCCCGACGGCGCATTTTTCGATGCGCAAACCAACTCGTTGAATTGGTCGCCCGGTGCCGACGCGGCCGGCATCTACCGCGACGTGACTTTGTTTGCCACCGACGGAGTGAACCTGGTCAGACACTCGTTCGATTTGATCGTGGCCCAAGCAGACCGGCCGCCAATGGTCACACCGATCACAAGGTTCACGTTGCGCGAAGGCAACCAATGGACCTACCGCGTGATCGCGTCCGACCCTGACGGCGACCAGTTGCGATTCACCAGCAGCGATCTTCCCGACGGTGCAACACTTCATGCCACCACCGGAACGCTTCGTTGGGACGTTGGGTTTGACGAAGCGGGGACGCGGGTCATTCCCATCACGGTGACCGCAGGGGAACAATCGACCTCGGTGGAATTGAACATCGAAGTGTTGCCGGCCAACGGAGCGCCGCTGTTCGATTCGATGCGCGGTTGGTCGGTCGAAGAAGGGCAAACGCTGACCATCCAGGCGGCGGCGAGTGATCCGGACAACCCCGACTTTGTGTTGCCAATTCGGCTGCCTGACGGCACGTTGGATCCGCCCGGCCTGGTCTCGCCAGTCACCTACAGCGTGGTTGGATTGCCGGAGGGAGCCACGTTTGATCCAGAAACGGCCACGCTGACTTGGACGCCGACCTACGTTCAATCGGGAAGTTACGAAGTTCGTTTCTTGGCAACCGATGACGGCGACGGCGTGGGTGCACCGATCACGATTTCGTCGCTAGTGCCGATTTCGGTCCGCGACATCAACCAACGTCCCGAGATCGCACCGATCTCGAATGTCACCATCGCCCGGGATGAAGTTTTGCAGCTGCCCGTTTCGGTGGTCGATCCGGACGGCAATCAAATCACGTTGTCGGCCGTCAACGGTTTGCCAGGATATCCGCTGCCATCGTTTGTCAGCTTTAGCGATTCGGGTGACGGAAACGGCGTTTTCGAATTCACCCCCGGCGCCGGCGACCGAGGTGACTACACGCTGTCTCTGCTGGCCACCGATGACGGAAACGGTCACGGCCGCGGCGCGCAGGAAACGGTGCAATACGATTTTGTCGTCACCGTCGAATCGCCCAACGACCCACCGGTACTCAGTCCGATTCCCTCGATCGCATTCGTCGCCGGCGACTTGCTGCGTTTGCCACTGAAGACTTCGGACATCGACCAGGAGCCGCTGACCTACTCGCTGGCCGGCCTGCCTGCCGAGGCAAGATTGGTCGACGCGGCCCGCTACGGCGAGGCGCTGTTGAACTGGGATCCGACCGCTGCCGACATCGGACAGTACACGGTAACGATCACGGTGACCGATGAAGGCAACGGAGAACTGGCCAACGCGCTTTCGGACAGCCAAACCTTTACGATCGACGTGCGCGACAGCAATGTTGGTCCCGTCCTTGACGCTCCGTCGCCGCAAACGGTCGATGAAGGCCAATCGTTGCAGTTGATGCTGAGCGCAAGCGATGCCGATGGAGACGCAGTTCATTGGTCGGCCAGCGATCTGCCGCAGGGCGCGACGCTTGATCCACTGACTGGTCAGTTCGATTGGTCGCCCAATTTTGAGCAGGCCGGCAACTACCAGATCGGCATCACCGCCTCGGACGGATCGGCCAGTGCAGCCGGCGTGTTGGAAATCGACGTTGCCGCGGTCAACCGACCGCCGCTGCTGGCGTTTCCGGCGGCTCAGTTCGGACGCGAAAATTCGGTGTTGGAATTCCGGGTCAGTGGCGCCGATCCCGACGGCGGTGCGTTGTCCCTGACCGCCGCTGGAGTCCCCGATGGCGCAACATTCGATGCCAGCACGGGTCGTTTTCGCTGGGTACCCGATTTTGACCAGGCGGGAAGTTACGACGTCACCTTCACGTTGACCGATCAAGCCGGCGCGAGGGACGAGATCACAGTGCCGATCGTGATCGACAATATCAACCGCGCTCCAGTGATCGACAGCCAGCATCATCAAGTGGTGGTCGGTGGATTCGTGGAGTTCGATATCGCCGCCGTCGATCCCGACTCCGACGACACACTGACCTTCAGCGCCTACGGACTGCCGGCCGGAGCAACGCTCGATCCGCAAAGCGGTCATGTCGCCTGGATTCCCAGTCCCGGACAATTGGGGCAGTACGTGGTGGATGTTCGCGCCAATGATTCGTTGGCCGAAACCAGCCAGATCATCGTCATCGATTCAGTTTCGACACCGCGGCTGCCCGATGTCCGCATCGTGCAGACACCCAGCTTCCCGGCGCTGCCCGGACAGACAGTTCGCGTGCAGGTGATCGCCGACGGTTTTGCGCCGATCGATTCGATTTCGTTGTCGCTTGACGGGCAGGAAATCGTTTTGGATGCGCAAGGCCGCGGAAACATCATTGCCCCCGATCCTGGCAAGCAGTCGTTGGTGGCCACCGCAACTGACGAAGACGGCTTTGTCGGTACCGCCGAAGCGGTCCTGCGAGTTCGCGATTCCGCCGATCGCGACGCTCCGCAAGTTGAATTGGCGGTCGACGGTGATCTTTCCGTGATCAACTCGCCGACGGATCTGTTGGCAACCGTGTTGGATGACAATCTGGATGATTGGACGTTTTCGATTGCACCGCACGGTTCGGCCGATCTGATAGAGTTGGCTGCTGGTGAATCGACGGGACAAAATTTTGTGGCCGCCGTGATCGATCCGGCCACGATCGCCAACGGTTTTTACACGCTGCATTTGTCGGCACGAGACATTGCCGGGCGTCACAGTGAAACCACCTGGCAGGTCGAAATCAATTCGACGGACAAGACCGATGCGGTTTTGCGCACGGACGTCGATTACAGCGTTACGGTCGGCGGCAACTTGTTCCAATGGAGCCGCCAATACGATTCGCTCCGGCACGGGGCCAGCGGTGAATTGGGCGACGCCTGGCGGTTCACTTTTGGCGACTACCGATTGCAGTTGGCGGTCCAGCCGGTTGCTCGCGGCGACGGCCAAATTCCGGCCGACGCCGCTTCATTGGAAGCGATCGGCATCTACGCTCCCCTGGCCGACGGCGATCGCCTTTACCTGGACCTTCCCGACGGTCGACGCGCCGGGTTCACGTTCCAACCGGTCGCTGTCCAGCCGTTTGATCAGAACGAATCGTTGGTCTTCTATCGACCACAATGGATCGCCGACGACGGTATCGATTACCAGCTGGAATCGATCGACCGATTGTTGGTCAAAGGGGGCAATCGCTACTACGACCAACCGACCGGCCAGCCTTATCATCCAGCCAACTCGGTGCTGGGGGCTGACGCTTTCCAGTTGATCGGGCCCGACGGCCGCGTTGATGTTTTGGGCGCGGGCGGACGATTGATTCGATCTCAGCAGACCGACGGAAGCGTCTGGAACTACAGCGACAGCGGCGTTTCGATCGACGGCGTTCCCTTCATCGCGATGGTGCGAGACGATAGCGGGCGAGTGGTGTCGATACGAACACCCGAACAGGACATTCACTATCGCTATGATGCGCAGGGACGATTGATCGAGAGCATCGGCACGGTGACCGGTTCGCTCTACCGATACGGTTACCAGTCGGCCGACGATTCGCTGCTGACGGTAGCGGTCGCCCATGATGGCGACGCCAGGTCTTATCCAGACGACGTCGCACTCACCGGCGACCTGGGTCGCGCCGCCGATTTCGGTGGCCAACCGGTGGAAGCCGAACTGGCCGCCGGCGATCAGCATCAATACGCGCTGACGTTGGACCAGGAGCAACTTCGTTCGACCAGCGAAGGAGTGGTTTGGCTGCGAGTGATCGTCGAGCGACATCGCAGTCTGTTCATCGCCGACACGCCAGCGATTGCCGGACTGACTCCGGTCGCTCGCTCGGTCGACGGTGATCGCACGGTGGCCCTTTTTGCGATCGATCGCGCCGATCAATATGTGGTGCAGGTTCGCGGTGCAACGGAATCGGAACAGGGGCGATATCGGTTGCACGTCGACGTGGTGGGCGATATCAACGCCGACGGCACGGTCGACGGCGTCGATAGCCAGTTGCTGGAAGCGGCGCTGGGAACGTTCATTGGCGAACGCGGTTACCTGCTTGCCGCCGATTTCAATGCCGACGATGTGATCTCGTCGGCCGACCAGCAATTGATGGCGGCCAACTTCGGATTCACTTCCCAGTACACGGCAATCTCGCTTGCCGATCGGTTTGTCGTCCATCCTGACTTCCCGGTAGTCGTGCCGCCGGCCGGCAGCGGTCCGGGCGGCCCGGTCGATCCGCCCGTCGATCCATCGACCGGCAATGAGACTCGCATCACTCCGCCGCCAGCCGAGGATGCGACGGTCGATCCGCCGGTGTTGACTCCACAATCTCTGGCACCGACCGACCAGCCAACGTTGGGGATCCGTAACGGATTGTTCGATCAACAATCGACTGGCTGGACGACCAGCGGCAACGTGTCGTTTGACGGACAACAGGCGACACTCGGTGAATCGCCACTGCAAAGATCCTCGCTGCGACAAGCCTTCTTTGTTCCCGCCGACGCGTCGCTGCTGCGGTTTGCGATCACCGAACATCAATTGGCCGCCACACCGGGACGCGCTCCCGATGCTTTTGAAGTGGCGCTACTAGACGCGTTGACATTCGAACCTTTGGCCGGTACTTCGGGCGCCTCCGGAAGCGACGCGCTGTTGAATATCCAAAGCGACGGTTCGTACGTCGCCAGTGCCAACGTCGCCGTGGGAGACGCCCAGTCGGATCAGCCATCGGTTGATCTTGGCGGCCAGGTGGTCGACGGCATGTTGATTGTTCAGATCGACGTCAGTGACATTCCCGCTGGAACGCTCGCGGTGTTGTCGATGGACTTGCTGGGCTTTGCCGATTTGGACAGTTTCGTTTCGATCGACAACGTCTACTTCACCACCGACGTGTTGCGATCACCGACAGCCGAAACCGATTTGGTCGACGCCCACGAAGACACGCCGATTGTGATCGACGTTTTGGCCAACGATCACGATGACGAATCAGCGCTCGATCCATCATCGTTGACGATCGAAACCCCGCCGCTGCACGGAGAACTGTACATTGATGACGAAACGGGCACGATGATCTACTCGCCCGCGCTCGACTATTCCGGCAGCGATTCGTTCGTTTACACCGTCAAGGACGTTGACGGATATCGATCCAATCAGGCGTTCGTCAGCATTCAAGTCGCGCCGGTTTCGGACTTCCCCGAACTGCGAACGGAAAAGGCGACGGGGGATCAGGATACTGATGTACCGCTGGTGATCGATGCCGCCGCGATGGACATCGACGGCAGTGAAGACCTGGTGGTCACGATCGACGGGCTGCCAAGAGGAGCAACGCTTTCTCACGGCGTGCAGATTGCCGCGGGAAGCTACCAGCTTGCCCCAGAAGATCTAAGTGACTTGATGCTGCGGCCGGCGGCAGGCTGGACCGGTGACGTCGAACTACAAGTGACCGCGACGGCGACCGATCAGACTGCCGATCCGAACGTGGTGACAGACAGCTTGCCTGTTTCGGTCACCGCCATCGTCGTCAACCCGATGTCGATCACCGGTTTCGAGGTGAACATCGGCGAGCCACAGCGGTCGTTGATCCACACGCTTTCGGTCACTTTCAACCAGGACGCCTGGATCGCGGACGCCTCTTCCGACATTCAACTCCTTAACGCCGATGGCGAGTTCACTGTCATTCCGCCCGACCGATTCCAATACGACCAGGTGTCGTTCCAACTCACGATCGACGTCGATGGATTGGTGGCCGAGGACGGACAGTATTACCTGGCGCTTCGTCGAGCGGGTATTGCCAGTGCCGCCAGTCGACTGCAGACACTTGGTGCCGGTCCCGAATTCGGAAGCGAATACCTGCCGCTGCCGTTCCATCGGTTGTTGGCCGACATGGACGGCAACAATCTCGTCAACACGACGGACTACCTGGATATCCGCCGAAGCCTGCCGTCGTTGGAAGGCGACAGCCGATATCAAGTTGCTCGCGACCTGAACAGTGACGGTCGGGTCGATCGATACGACTACCTGGCCTGGCGTTACCAGCTGGGGAAAACAACCGACGACCTACCGCCGCAAGTTCTGGCTTCTATCCTGCTGGCCGAAAACCGGCTGGCAATCGGCGGTGCTTACCCGATGACGGCGGAGCTAGCACTGGTGGTCGATGACGTCAGCGATCTGGCGTCGGTAACGGTTTCGGTCAACGGTTCGGCGACCAACGAGATCAAGGACCAATTGACAGCCGACAACTCATTGCGCATCGCGCTAACCGACTTGTTCGCCCAAGCCGGCCAGACGCTCACTGAGGGCGATCACGAACTCCAGCTGACCGCCCGCGATGTGTTTGGCAACCAATCCGAAACACTGATCGTTCCGCTGACCATTGACGAAACCGCACCGCCGGTTCCCACCACGCCGGTCTTCTTAGCCGATGATGGCAGCGAACTGTCAAGTGCTACCGTCAACACGCCGGTGGTGATGATCCGCTCCGAAGGGGAAACCGACAGCATCGTTCGGCTTTATCGCGACGGTCAGGAAATCGCGTTGGGGGTCGCGCAGAGTCCCGTCGATTTTGAAATCAACTTGGGCGCCCTGGGTGACGGCACCTTCACTTTTACAGCGACCGCCGAAGATATCACCGGCAACCGCAGTGACCTGTCAGGATCGTTGCAAGTGACGATCGATACGACCGCGCCGATTGTGGACCAATTCGATCTCGATCCTGCCTCGGATACCGGTACGATCGGCGACCAAACCACCGATTTGGGCATCGTCAACCTTGTTGGACAGACCGAACCGGGAGCCACCGTTTCTCTGTTGGGCGGCAGTCAAACCGTGATCGCCGACGGTGCCGGCCAATTCCAAATCGATGACGTACCGCTGCGATTCGGTTTCAACACTGTCACCATTGAAGTGGCCGATTCGCTTGGCAATACGCGTCCCCGTTCGTTGAACCTCTTCCGGCCGCAACTTGAATCGAATCCGCCCGTGTTGGCGATCACCGTGGCCGAGGATACCGGCCGATACTTCAACGATCGGGTCACTTCCGTAGCCGATATCAGCGGCGCGATCAGTGACGAATCGGCAATCGCAAGCCTGTGGCTGGCCATCGACAATCAGGAACCGGTGGATGTTTCGCAGGCACTGTCGGGAACGACCTTCCGGATCACGCGAGCGTTGATGGAATCGGCGACCGGCCAAGCGCTTGCCGACGGTCTGTTGGAAGCGACTGTATTCGCCCGCGATATCTACGACAACCAATCGCCAAGCCAAACGATCTTCTTGCGTCTGGATTCCACCGCCCCCGATGCGCCCGAAGGTTTGGTGTTGTTGCCGTCGGCCGACCTGGGGCGCTTTGACGATGACGGTATCACCAGTAAAACGACCCTCGCCTTTGCCACGCTTCTTTCCGATGACGGTCGATTGCAAGTCTTTGTCGATGGTGTTGCGCACTCCTTTGCCGATTTGAATGACGGAACCGGCAGCATCACACTTAGCGGCATCACCGAGGGCAACCACCAAATCACCGCCACGTTGACCGACATTGCCGGAAACGTCAGCCCGCTCTCCGCTCCACTGGTTGTGACGATCGATCTGACCGATCCCGAATCGGTGCAGGCGGAGTTTGTGGAACCGGCTGTCGGAACCGATGCGGGAACGATCACGGGAACGACCAGCGAACCGGGTGCCACGATCAACCTCTATCGAGGCATCGATTCGCAACTGGTGATCGCGTCGGTGATTGCCGGTTCCGACGGTACCTTCAGCATCGACGGTGTGAAAGTTCGCGATGGATTGAACCGCTTCCGAATCAGTTCCACCGACCTGGCGGGCAATGCGATCAGTACCGACCTGGCGTTCCGCTATGACGCGCCCGACTTGTCGCCGCCCGAAATTCAGTTGGCACTGGCCAACGACACTGGCGTCTCAGACAGCGACGGCTTGACCAAGGATCCAACGGTGGCCGGAATGGTGGCCGATGCCAGCCGCATTGCCAGTTTCCGTATCTCTGTCGCCGACGGTCCCTTTGTCAATTCCCTCGGTTCGCTCAGCGACGGCGTCTTTACCCTTTCGCGTTCCATTTTGGAAACGATCGCCGGCCAACCCCTTGCCGATGGCGACGTGACCGTCCGGATGCAGGCGACCGACGAAATCGGACACATCTCGGCGATCGCGGACCTGCTCTTCACGCTCGATACCGCTCGTCCCGAAACGCCCACGCCGTTGGAGCTTGACCCGACAAGCGATTCGGGCGCCCTTGGCGACGGATTGACCAACAGCAACCAGTTGATCTTCACCACCGCCGTCGATGCGACTGATGCCGATGTCATTCTGTTCGCCGATGGTGAAGAAGTGGCTCGCCAACCGGCAGGTTCGGACGTCACGTTCACGATCCCCGTTTCGGAAGGCCGCAGCCGTTACGTTGCGCAGAGCACCGACGCGGCGGGCAACGTCAGCTTCTTCACGGCGCCGCGGTTTGTCACCGTGGACCAGCAGTTTGTTACGCCGTCAGTCGCGCTGCTGGCATCGCTGCAACGAGTCGATCTCGGCGGAACGAATCACACCGCTTCACCGATCGTTTCCCTGGTTGGCAATGCCGAAGAAGGCACGCTGCTGGAACTGGAAGGACGTCCCGGCTTTGCCGTCGCCGGCGGCTTTGACACCTACATCATTGACGGCGTCGAACTGGTGCCCGGTTCCAACCCGATCCGAGTCGTCGCCAGCGACGAAGCCGGAAACTCGGCCGAGATCGATTTGGAAGTGATCTACCACGATCTGGAAGGTCCCGTCTTTGACCTCGGATTGGCCAACGACACCGGCATCAGCGACGCCGATCGCCGTACTCAAGACCCGACGATCACCGGCCTGGTCGTCGATTCCTCCGAAGTGGTTTCGCTCACCGGATCGCTCGACGGACTGCCGGCAATCGACATCACAACCGCACTGGACGAAGACGCGTTGTCGATCGACTTGGCAACGCTGGAGTCGATCTTTGGCGACGCGTTGCCCGACGGTCGTCACCTGTTGACGCTGGTCGCGACCGATGCTGCCGGCAACGAATCGTTTGCCGATTTCCAATTTGACTTGGACCGCACAGGCCCGCCCGTCGATACTCCACCCGATCTGCTGACCGCCAGCGACCTCGGACACGATGCCTTTGACAACCTGACCAGCGAAACCGAACCGGTGTTGCGGCTGTTCGCCGAACGAGCCGCGTTGGTGACGTTCTTGATCGATGGTGTCCAGGTCGGTTCGGTCGCTTCCACCGGCGTGGCCCAGCTTACCGTTCCGGTGTTGGCGGCAGGCAGTTACGAAGTCACGGCGACCGTCCAGGACGCCGCGGGCAACCTGGCCGGTCCGTCGGCGCCGTTGCAATTGACCATCGACACCGATCCTCCCACGCTGGACTCGCTAGAACTCGCCGCCATCCATCGCAGCGCCGTCCTGGACACACATACCACTGACGAGCAAGTCACTCTGGTGGGAACGGCCGAACCGGGCAGCCGAATCACGCTCACTGGCGAAACCGATGCGCCGATCGTCGGCGCCGACGGCCAGTTCGTTTTCTTCGTCGATCTGGAAGTTGGCGAAAACACCTTTGTCGCGACCGCCGAAGACGAAGCGGGCAACGTGACGGAGCAAACATTCGTGTTCACTCGCGGCGAACTGCTACCGCCGCGGTTTGAATTGACCGTGACCGACAACGGCGACATCACTCCGCCGACCATCGACGGAATCGTTCGCAGCGAAAATCCGTTGACCAGTGCGCTGGTCAGCACCGATCCGTTGTTCGTTGAAAACGTGATCGATCTGCAAGCCTACCTCAGCGGCGACAGCTTCACGTTGGACGCCACCGAACTGGAAGTCATCCGCGGCGCGTCGTTCCCCGCCGGCCCGCATGCCATTTATTTCTCGGCCGTCGACGATCAGGGACGCGTTTCCGATGTCACCGAAGTAGCGTTCACCATCGACGGATCGCGGCAAGCATCCTTGCACAGCGATGTTGTTTCTCTGGGCGGCGGCGATTACCGGTACACCATCACGGCCCAGGGACCAACCGACCTGGGTTACCGGCTCGATTCGATTTCCCTTCCCATCGACGTGTCGGTCACGGCCAGCGCCATCGTCTCACCACCGGGCTGGACCGTTTCTTACGCGGCTGGTGATGACACCCTCGTTTGGAACGCGGACGATCTGGCCGACGGTTTGACATCGGGGCAATCGGTCGAATTCCAGTTTGTCGCCGATGCCGCTCCGACTCAGGGAATCGCTTCCACTCTCGTCACCGACCTGGGCGAAGATGTTTCGCAAGTGGTGGGCGTCACTATCCCGCTACCATCGGCTGCCGGCTTGACCGCCGTGACCGACTACTACCAAACGTTCGCCAACCAAGCGTTGAACGTTGACGCGGCCGCCGGGTTGCTTGCCAATGATTCGGCCGAGGCACCGCCGATTGAATCGTTTGATTCGGCGACTCGCTGGGGCGCCGCGGTCACCGTCGCGGCCGATGGCAGTTTCTCGCTCACTCCCGGCCAAGCCTATCAGGGGATCGCCGACGGAGAATCGATCCAAGATTCGTTCACCTATTCGGTCCGCAACAGCTCCGGCCAGCTTCACACGGCAACCGCTTTCCTTCGCGTCGCCGGGATCAACCATGCTCCCACCGCGGTAGACGATTCGCCCACTGAGCAAACGCCGACGCTGTACACGCGCGCCGATGCGTCGGTGATGATTGACCCGATCGACCTGGTCGGCAACGACATCGACCCCAACATCAACGACCTGCTGGCCGTCGCGACAATCGATTCGACCAGCGAAGCCGGCGCCACACTCACGCTCACCGACGGGCAGATCACCTATGACCCGACCGCTGTCACGTCGCTCAATGGGCTGGCTGCCGGCCAACATCAATTGGACCGCTTCCAATACACCGTCACCGATCCGAGCGGCTTGACCGATACGGCGTGGGCCGAAATCTGGGTTCAGAGCCCGTTGAACGTGCCGCCGACCGCGGCTGCCGCTTCGACGACGATCGCCGAAACGGGCGAGATCACCGACAGCAGCTTTGAATCGTTGCTAACCGGTGCGTCCGATTCCGATCGCTTGCCACTGGACCCGCCGCTCACGGTGGTTGCCCAGTCGGTCACCAGTACGCTGGGAGCCGTCGTGACGATCCATTCGGACGGCACGTTCGATTACGACGCCTCGAATGTGGCGGCTGTGCAAGGATTGGGACCGGGCGAGTCGATCGAGGATCACTTCTCGTTTAGCGTCAGTGACGGAATCGATCCGTCGGCGCCGGCGCAGTTGACCCTGCTGGTCAGTGGTGTCAACACGCCGCCGATCGCCGAAGACGATCATTACGGGCCGCTGGCCGCCAATGGCCTGCTGACGACAACCGCCGCCAACGGTTTGCTCAGCAACGACTTTGATTTCGATTCGGCCGCAGCGTTGGTGGTCGACCCCAGCCAGACGCCGCTGCTGAGCGCCGGTGGGGCGAAGGTGACGGTGCGGCCGGACGGAAGTTTTGATTACGAACCCGACGGCGCCTTCGATTCGCTGCCCGAGGGTGTGGCCGGCACCGATACTTTCCAATACGTCGTGGTCGATGATCGCGGTGCCGAAACGATTGCTACCGCCACCATTGACATCGTCGGCGTCGACGATGCACCGATTCCGGGCAGCGACGGGATCGAACGTGGATTCTGGACGGTGGCGGGCCAGCGAATCGAAGTGCCCGCCTCCGAAGGTGTGCTGGTCAACGACATCGATCCCGATGAAGACAGTGGCACGATTCTGGAAGCTTCGTTCGATGGCTTTTCGCAGTACGGCGCCCGCGTGATCGTGAATGCCGACGGCAGTTTTTCCTACGACCCAACGGTTTCCACCCAGCTTCAACAGCTTTCCGAATCGGGCGTGGATGTCATCGACTCGTTCCCCTACACGATCACCGAAGTCGCCGCACCTTCCGGACCGGGAGGCGCGGCGGGTGACGGGCTGGTGCTAGCCAGTAGCGAAGAGCCGCCGCAGGCAAGCAGCGAAGGAGTGGTCGAAATCATTCTCCGCTCCGGTCCCTCCGGTTATTCCTTTGACCTGGTCGGTGACGGCTACGACGAAGTCGGTTACGGGGTCTCGATCAACAACAAAGGGAACGTTGCCTTCCAAGCCACCTCCGACAACCACGACAACCTGTACATCTGGAGCGAGGATACCGGCGCGCTGCCGTTGATCCCGGAAAGTTTTGCTTCAGGCGCAGGTTCGGTTGCTCAACCGCCGCGCGGCGACGTCGGTGACGTGCCGATGGCCCGCTTCTCGGAAGTGGTGCAGATCAACGATAACGACGCGGTGTTCGCACAACGTCAGATGAACGCGCTCGGTTTCCTGGGGGTGCTGCCGATGGGCCTGCCGCTGTTGGAAGAGGTCAATCTGCTGCTGACCTATGGTGAACTGTGGAATGGCGGACGAGTTTTAGAGGGCGACAAGTACGGTACGCCTCGCCAAATCGCCAACGGCGACATGGGCCTTGCCAATGCCGGACTCCGCTGGGGCAACCCACTGTTTCTGGACATGCAGTTGGCGGCGCTCACCGCGATCCTGCCGCCGTTGATCGGCAACGCATTGACGCTCAGCTTCACCATGGTACCGCGTGTTTGGACGGTCAATCCGGTTTGGTCCAGCGTCTACTACACGCCGGTCAATCCCGTCTGGAACGCGTTCCAGGATCCGGATGATTTCCATTTCGACACGCTGAATGCTGTTTCTTTGGCGACGTCATTGGTGCCAATCTGGGTGCCGCAGATTTACGTCACTCCGTTCGTTTCAATCTTTCCGTCCAGCGCGACGGTCAACAATTCGGGTCAGAGCGTCTTTGTGGCCCAGACCAACAACTCGGAAGTGGCGGCGGGATTGAACATCGTCACCGCCGGTCACGAGGGACGAAAACCGTACGTCAATTCGCCGATCGACCAACCGGTTTCCAACATCCAACTGTCCGACTCTGAATCGCGCTACAGCGTTTTCGTCCAAGACGGCCAAGTCAAAGCGATGGACTTCGACGGCCAAGTCAAAGATACGGGCTTTTCATCAATCGGTGATCGGGCCGCGATCAGCGACGCGGGAATCATCGCCGCGGCTGCCGACGGACCGCTGGGTCGCGGGATCTACGCGATCGATCCTGAAAACGACACCTGGGTGAAGGTCGTTGGCGAATCGGGCGACGGTATTTTGGATGCCAACGAGATCGAGATCGACAATCGGGATGTCGGCGGCATCGCCGAAATCATCGGCGGCGTGATCGGCATCAACGGAATCAAGACAACCGAAGAGCCAGGCACGCCCTACTTCACCGTCGCGTTCATGGCCACCGATGCCGATGGCAACGAGGGATTGCATTCGGCCCGCTTCGTTTTCCCATCCGACATCAGCGAAGAAGTGTTGCCAAGTGTCTTGATGTTGGGACACAACAAGGTGGTCGAAAAGGGCGAGATGTTGCCCGGAATCGGCGCGGTGAACGAAATCGAAGGATTCGACATCATCAACAACTCGGGCCAGATCGCCTTCGTTGCCAACGGCGACAAAGTGGTACGGGCCACGCCGCCGGTCTACGCCCGCGGCGAAGTCGTTTATGCACTCGAAGGCCGCGAGCTCAGTGAAAACGAAGTCTTGGGTCGTGACGTTGGTGCTGCCGTCGCGTCGTTTGTGGCCGGTGACCCCGAGGCAACGCCCGACCAATTCATCGCCACCGTGCTGCTGGGTGACGGACATACCAAAACGGGAATCATCCAACCCAAAAAGGATGACAACAACGAAGATATCCCGTTGACCTTCGAGGTGATTGTCGAACACGAATATGAGCGTGAAGGTCCCTACGCAATCACCGTTCAAATCACCGACACCAAACACGACACCGGTGGTTTAGCAGTGACACTGGCCAACATCGTCAACGTCACCAACGAAGAAGACATCGAACGACTGGTGGAAGTGGATGATGAAGGAAGAGAGGTCAAACCGAAGGTACAAAGCTTCGCGTCACCGCTGGTGACCGATGAAGAACAGGACGGCGGCAGCTCCAACCAAAACGAAGACGAAGAGCAGGAGGACGACGACAAGGACATCACGTCGCTGGGACTGGCCACCTTCGTCACACTCGATGCCAGCAGCGGCAACTACGAGGTCCTGTCGGTCGGCACGGCTGGCTTCTCCTATTCGTTCTCGCTCGATTCGGCCGGCAGCGACGGCCAGGGCGAACCGAACGAGCTGAAAGAATCGGACGGCTCCCAGGTGCATGTGCGAAAAGTTCTCGCCAAAGGTTTCCTCGACCCCGTCTCGTTTGCTCCCAATTCGTTCGTGGTGACCGAATACGAAACGGCCTTCGACGGCGTTGCCGAGTCGCCTCCGACCACCGTCACCAGTAGCTCTTCCTCGGAGACGTCCGAAACGACCTCTTCGATGACCAGCTACTTCGTGGACGAAAAAACCTCCACCGCCGACGGATTCGATTGGACTCGCACCAGCGAGGTGGTCAGCACGTTCACGACTGACGGCGAACGGTTCCTGGACAGCGATATCATCGCCCAAATGGACAGCTTGATCGGCGGTGTGGGCGGCGGACGCGTCGGCAACTTTGTGCTTCAAGGTGAATCGACAACGACCGAAATGCTGCATGAATTCGGTCCCATGCCCTACGACGTCAATCGCGTCTTCACGATCGATACGACGACCACGATCGACCATCGTGGCGGACGGCAAGGTTACGAGTTTGTCGACGTGAATGAAACGGTGCACAACTTCCGCTCCGAAGGCACGGTCGCTCCCGGTGGCGCCTACGACTTGGTGATCACCAATCACATTGTCAACACCATCATCGACCAGCACGATACCAACGGTCCGCGCGAAGTGACCACCACCGGCGGTACCGTTTCCGACGCGACGTCGAACAAATCGGGAAACAATGAAACGGGCGAGTTTTCGCTCGAAAACAGTTCCACCAGCGACACAGACAATGTCCGTACCGAGGAGATCACCGACGGCGGCAAGACCTATCGAGTGGTTTCGGTGATCGACGCCCAGACCGTTTCAACGCTGGAAGGCGGCGGCAATGACGATTCCGGCATGTTCCAGTTCAACACGTCGGTGACGACTGACAACAACGTCATGAACACGATCACCAACAGCGTCAATGCCGATTTCCAACGAACGTCCACGCAGGATTCGCACGTCTTTACGACGGTCGAACAATCCGGAAACCTTTACGAAGGTGATTACACGCTGATCGAAAATTCGTCCAACACGTTCAGTTCAAGCGAAACCACCACCAATCAGACTTCCACGACCCTCACCACCACCACGGACGGCATGACGGTGATTTCGACCACCACCACCGGCGACAAGCAGACCGGCGATTTCGAGATCACCGAATCGATCGAAACCACTTCGACGACCGAGTCGGAGACGACCAATCAAACCAAACGAGTCGTTTCAACCACCGTGGCGACGATCGAAAAGAACACGGTGAAATCGGGTAATACGAAACAAGGTGAATTCGAGTTTTCCGGCTCCAGTTTCGGTGACACGGTGACCGATCGCGTCACCACCAACACGGTCGATGGTGTGGAACTGCGAATCGAGACCGATGAAACGCTGATCAGCGAATCTCGGTGGTCCGGCACTGGAAATGCGCGCACTGGCCAGGTCGATCAGACCGAGGAAAGCCGAGTGGACGGTGACGTGACCGAACGGACGACCAACCAGACCATGGAAATGGTCTCGCACACGATTTCCAACAATACCAACGATATCGAAACCAATTCCAACACGCTGACCGGGGACTACACTCGCCAGACGCGCGGCCGAACCGCATCGACCCAGGTGATCATCGACGAAAACCAGGATTACGAATCGACAACCCGGATCATCTCCGATAGCGCAATCCAAACCGACGCCGAAGGCAACGCGATCTCCGGACAATCGACTTCGGAAACATCGACCAGCTCGACACGAATGAGTGACAAGACCGAGTCGATTCACACTCAGGTCATTGGCACGCATTCCGAATCGACTTCGCTGTCACTGGAACGCTCCTCCAGCGATTCGCTGATCGGCACCTTCAGTTCGCACCAGGAATCGCTGACCGAATTCGAGGACAGCGTGCTGACCACCAACCAATCGTTGATCTCCTACACGCGTCGTCGGGGCGAATCGCAATCGGTCAGTGACTCCAGCGGCAACACCGTCGCCGGCACCAACATCGCCAACAGCGGCTCGAACCAATCGGTCACGTCGTTGGTAGTGTCGTTCAACGGCCCCGATACCCTTGTCTTGGCCGACGACCTGACTCTTCCCGACAATCCTTTCTCCGCGGCAGCGGTGTTGGCCGATGGCCAGTCGATCACGCTGCCTCGGGGCAACATCATCAGCGTCGACGAACGTGTGGTCACGGTGACCCAATCCGATACCGAAACCACCGCCGCCAATGTCTCCAACACGATCACCGGGATCTTCAGTTCTTCGTCCGATTCGACGACCGATGCGCAAACAGAAACCATTCGCACCAATCAGTCGATGCGGATGGAAAGCTCCGTCACGACTCACACCGAAACCGACGTCGCCTCGGCCGGCAACTCAATCACTGGCCACGTGAGCCGAACGACCAACGAAAGCAGCGAATCGACCAGTACAACAACCACTACCAATCAATCGCTCACTCAAACGGTCACGGCCACGTCGGTCACCGAACAAGAAACGTCCGAGACGGGTAACGAGATCTCCGGCGAGTTCGATCGGGACACGACGGGCACTTCGACCACCGATTCCAATTCGGTCAAGACCAACCAGACGCTTCAGCGCATCAGCGACGATTCCACGTCGACCGAAACGGTAGGCCAGTACACGGTCAACAGCGTCACGGGAGAAAGTAGCGGGACGGAGTCGATCACGAAAACGCAAACGATCGTCGCCGATACGGTGAACCAATCCTTCTCCAGCCACGAGGAATCGTCGGCGGAAAGTTCCAGCGAGATCACCAGCACCAATAATTCTTACACCGGTGCTTTCACGGAATCTCGCAGCAGCACCAGCACGATTTCGTCCGAGCAGTCGTCCAATAACGGCCTCCGCTCGTCCACCAGTAACGAAACCACCGAATCGACCACTTCCAGTTCGACTTCCGGCAACGAAATCACCGGTTTGTTCAGCGGCCAGGAAATCGTTTCGCAGCAAGTGACGGGCGCTGGCACAGCGGAAAACCAAACGTACTCCGAATCGTCGACGTCGTCTTCTACTCTGGATTCCACGACGTTGCGGTCCGGAAACCGCGTCACCGGCGATTACGCCGACAGCTGGGACCAAACCACGTCGGCTCAGTCGACACAGAACGTTGCCAACCAGACTCTCACCAATACCGTCACCCTGGTTACCGCCGACAGTTCCGCCGGTGCAGTGACCGGAAACAATCTGAGCGGACAGTTTGATCGCAACGAATCGGACAGTTCCTCTTCGACTCGCACCGAAACCTCTTCCAACGGTAGCCTGTCGGAAACCAGCCAGTTTGTGACCGCCGCCACGTCATCGGCCATCATGGTCGGCAATGCGATCGTCGGCAGTTCCCATCAGGAAAGCACGTTTACCGAAACGGTCAATCAAACCGGCTGGTCCACCAACGGCCCACAAACCACTTCGGTCACCAGTACCGAAACGACGACCGGCCAATCGATCCGCGACGAAAACAACATTCTGGGAACGTTCTCCTCCAACAGCACCAGCAGCACCAGTTCGAATCGCACGTCGGATGAAACGAACCAGACACGGACGCTGCAAAACACGACCGATTTCACTTCCGACGTGGTCGTTGACCAGTCGGGCAATCAGATCACCGGTGTCTTCAGCCGCAGTGACCGCAGTGAAACGGAAACCGAATCGACCGAAACGGAAGCCAATCAGAACCACAGCACGACGATCGCGGCCCAGCAGTCGGAATTGGTGCTCGGCTCGTCCTCCGGCAATTCGGTCACCGGCGCCCAATCGGGCGAAACCACGACCACCAGCAGCAGCGAGATCGAACACACCCAGACCAATCAAACGCTGGACGTCCAAGCCACCATCGCGGAATCGATGACTCAGCAGCTGACATATTCATCCAATTCGGTCAGCGGTGCTTCGACGCGCACCACCGTCACCGATGGCACTCGCACCCGCAGCGAAACACTGACCAACGGAACGCTGACTGCAACGGCGAGTGAAACATCCAGCTTCGATTCGACGTCGAATTTGACCGAGAACACGATCACGGGAGCGTACGACGATTCCACGATGGGAAGCCAGTCGTCGACCATCGTCGGCAGCGACGCCAACAAGACTCTTGCGGTCGATTACACCACAACCACCGACAGCAGTTTCGACAACAGCTCGTCAGCCAACACGGTGACGGGTGGTTTTGACAATCAGTCGAATTCGCAATCGACCGAAACTCGCCAGAGCACTGACGTCAACGGTCCGCTAACGATCGTCTCGACGACCGTCACCACCACCGACTCGGCCGAATCGATCACTGGAAACTCCATTGCCGGCAACGGGACTTCCAACCGAACGGTCGAAACCAGCGTCAGCGTCAACCAGGTCGATACCAACCAGACGCTGACGGTAACCATCGCCGACGTGTTCGATACCACGGTGGTGTCGGAAGAAACCTCGAACCAGTTCACCGGTGCCTTCACCAGCACCAGCATCGTCACTTCTTCGGGCACACGAGTCGAAGAGGCGGACAACCAAGGCTACCAGTCGACCGTCACGAACGTTTCCAGCAATTCGTCGACTTCCAGTTCCGCTGGCAACGCGATCACCGGCGCAGCGACGTCGTCCGACAGCGGTTCGTCCACCCTGACCGCGACCAGCACAAGCGAGATACAAACGCTGGCGGTATCCCAGTCGGACACCACCACGTCAAGTTTCACGTCGACGTCGACGTCCAACCCAATCACCGGCAGCTACAGCAGTGAATCGGAATATGTGTCGGCGAGCACTTCGTCGTCGTCCCTGACCAATCAGACACTCTCGGCCACCTCCAGTTCCAGCGGCGATTCGACAACGAACGTAACGGAATCGGGTAACTCGATCACCGGCGATTACGATTCGGATACGACCACCACCAGCGACGTTTCCGGCACTCAGCAGGATGTCAACCAGGTGCTGATCGTCGATTCCACTTTCTCCACCGATTCACAGTCCAGCGTCATCGAATCCGGAAACCGAATCGACGGCACCTACGATTCTGTGGCGACATCCACCGTCAACAGCACCAAAACGGAGTCGAACCAGATCGACCCGAACTCGACCAATTCGTCGACGGAAATGACTTCGTCCACGACAACGACCACCGGTGACCACATCATCGGCACCTATTCCTCCAGCAGTTCTGCCACAGTCGGTTCCACCTTCAGCGAAACGTTCGCCTACCTGGACCTGACCGCGTCCAAAACCTCCAGCAGCGCCGCGACGACGACCAGCAGTTCGACCGGAAACGAAATCGCCGGAACTTTCGCAAGCACCAGTCATCGTGAAAGTTCCACGGCGGGCACCACTACCGAGTCCAATCAGGGTGTGCTGGTCGTCAACACCAGCTTCAGCGGTTCGACGGTGGACGACACCACCAACACCGGCAACTCAATCACCGGTGCATTCACCACCAACAGTGTTTCGACTTCCTCCAGTTCCGGCAGTGAAACCAGCACCAATCAAACGCTTTCGCTGTCCACTTCGATCTCCAGTGATTCCACCAGCACGGTGGATTCGAGCGGCAACAACGTGACCGGGGCATTCACCGAAACCGACGAGACGTCGTTCACGAGTTCCGAAACTGAAACGACCACCAACCAAACGCTTACCAGCGTGATCACCGTCACCAGCAGCGGCACCAGCAGCGGCGAATCGACCGGCAACAGCATCACCGGTTCGACTAGCAGCCAGACGTCGGGCACTCGTACCGCGGAAACGGAGCAGACCGATACGAATCAGACCCAAACGGTCACGATGACCGAAACGTTGACGGAAACAACAACCGGATCGGGCAGCGAAAACAGCATCACCGGCGTCCATAGTTCCAACTCTTCGGCCCAAAGCACAACGGAGCTTTCGGAGACGACGACGAACCAGACGTCGACCGCCACTTACGATCGCGACGGCACCTCGACCGCAACGGTCACCGCGTCCGGAAATAGCATCACTGGGGATTACCTGACCGAATCGACGATTGTTGCCAGCGGTACTTCCAGCGGTTCGACGATCAACCAAACGCTTACCGTCACCACGACCCAGTCAGACTCTTCGACCTCCACCACCACCGAAACGGGCAATAGCCGGTTCAATACCTACGAGACCGAAACCACGTCCACTCAGACGGTAACGACCGATCAAACGGCGGTGAACCAAACGCTGTCCACCACCAGCAACTCCGTGAAAACCACTCAGTTGGATAGCACACGGTCGGGCAACCGAACCAGTGGTGCCTACACCGAAGATGTGACTCGAGACGTGACCACGACCGATTCGGGAAGCACGACCAACCAAACTCGATCGTCGATCAGTTCGACAGACGACGCGTACGAGGAGGTTTTCCAGCAGATCGGAAACGATATCACCGGACTCTACACCCTCACCTCCACCACCACGTCGACTTCATCGGAAGATCTTTCCGAAACCAACACCGATCGAAACATCGCCGGCGATTCCACCTCCTCGGCGACCACCACGGCGACCGGCAGCGGCAATCGAGTGACCGGTGACTTCAGCAACTCGACGGAAACGACCAGTAGCTCCGCTCAAACACAATCGGGCACCATCGGCGACCGGGCGTTCACGCTGACCGAAACCACGACGATGTCCAGTACCAATACGTCGTCGGGCAATGAGTTCACCACCGCGCAGACCAGCTCTGCCAGCTCCACCGACACCTACAACTACACCAAAGAGACGACCTACACCGACGGCAGCGACGAAAAGACGGTCAGCAGAACCGGCGACAGCACTTCCTCGTCAACCAGCAACTCGATCACCGGCCTCTATAGTTCGACTTCGACATCGACGTCGGTCACCGATGTCACGGAAGATGGAGTGCGAAGCGAAACGTACCAGGCAACATCGCACGTCGAAACCACCTCGACTTCCACCGATTCAGGCAACAGTGTGACGGGAAGCTTTGATCGCTCGTTCTCCAACTCCGATTCCGCCGATGTCACTCGCAATTTGACCGACGCCGGCGGCAACACGCTGTCGATCACCGAGACGACCGACAACGATTCCACGGGATCGCAAACGGGCAACGAGATCAGCGGACTGTACACCAGCAGCGGCGATTCGGACTCGACCATCACCACCAGCCAGACCGTGGTGACGATCGATGGGCTGCACAATAACACCGCGGTCAACACGGTGGGTGCCGAGATGCAATCGACCGGCAGCGGCAACACGATCACCGGCGCGACGACTCAGCAGTCGGATTCGACCGTCGTCACAACGTTGACCCAGGATGGCACCGTCGGCGGTTTTGCCGTCGATTACGATTCCACCACCACCGACGTGGCCAGTACCGATTCGACCGGCAACGTTGTCACTGGCGTGTTCCAGCACGTGACCGGCGGCACCGAAACGTACTCGTTCACGCAAACGATCGATCGCGGCGCCGCGGGCAATTCCAGCCTGACCGGCAGCGGCACGAAAGTTTATTCTCGCACGGTCGATGAAGACACGCTTACCGGCGAGACCTCTCGCACCACCACCGGTACTGACACCTACAGCTTGACGCAAACCGGTAGCGACTCGGCGGGTGTCTTTGAGGTCGATTTGACCGGCGAAGACACCTTCACCGAAACGGAAACGTCCAACTCCGAAACGGGAGTATTCGATCGGTCGACCGACGTCGATGGCGAAGTCACTGGCACGCGCACTCGCAACGGCAACACCACGGCGTTTACCGAAGCGGTCGATCAGATTGTGACTCAGGAAGGCAACTACATCGACGGTGATGTCGACATCAGCTTTGCCGGCGACAGCCGATACGACGCCTTGGAGGGTTATACCGACACCAGCAACGCGGCCACGGGAACACCCGGCAATCTCGATCATTCGCCGACCGGCGCCCCGATGGTGATGGGGGCGCCACCGACGCTGCCCACTGCCGGTGGCACGGAACCGATTAGTCCAACGCGAACTGCAAGCATCGCCGCGAGCGCCGCCGCTTCGACGGGAACACTTGCAAGTGCCGCCTTCCGCTCCGTTCAAGCGGTCGGTATTCCCGCGATCGCGATCGGTAGCGATTGGTCCGGCAGCGCGCTGCAGCAGCAATACACGCTTACCGGATCGGACGCGATTGAACAGTATTGCTTCCCGGCCGGAACCGAAGTCTTGATGGCCGACGGTACTGCCAAGCCGATTGAGGCAATCGCCGTGGGAGACCACGTCGCGACAGCATCACCATCTCGACTACCTGCCTGCACCGCCGCACTTTCAATGTCGGCAGCTGGCGGTTCCGATGATGGATCATCGACGGGCGAGCAAACTGGTCTACCTGAAAATCAAGCCGGCCTGGTTACGAATCTCTACCACAACGCTCCTCAGCCGTTGTTGAACGTGCACATCGGTGACAGTCATATCGCCACGACCGCCGGACACCCGTTCTATGTTGTCGATCGGGGCTGGACGCTTGCTCGTGATATCGCACCCGGCGACCAGGTCGCTACCGATACCGGATTGCCGCTGACCGTCACCGCCGTGACCACCGCCGACGGCCCGGCCCAACCGGTCTTCAACTTCTGCGTCCAACAGCACCACAACTACCACGTCCGTTTGCCAGGCACCGATCACTTTGTGCTGGTTCACAACGAATCATTCGGGCTATACACCTACGGCAGCGCCCTGCTGCCGGTATTGATCGAAGCCTACGAGAACAGTTCGCTGAAGGACCTGGTCGACTTCACCAGCGAGATGATCAACAACGTACTGGAGGCGGTCGAAACGGTCGCCAACGCGGTTTCCGATTTCGCGAACGTGCTGGTCGTCGGCGTGGGAGTCATCGCTCAAGAACTCGGTTTCGAGTCAGCCGGGCAATGGCTGATCGGCGCCGGCTTGGAGGGAATCGAAAACAACACGTTCTTCGGTGTCGAGGCGACGACGTTTGCGACGTTGACCGCCGCAGCCGTTGCCAGTGTTGCCGTCATCGTGGCAACCGGCGGAGCCGCTTTCTTCCCGGTTGCCGGCGCCTGGTTTGGCGGCATCGATGCCTGGGCTCATGCGACGCTCAGCGGACGGGAAGCAAGCTGGTTCGAGATCGGGTTGGGAGCCGCTTTCGGTTTCATCAATCCTTACGGCGCAGCATTGAGTCTGGGTGGCGGTTTGCTGGGATTGACCTTCAAGGATCAACTCGGACTCAAAGCCGCCGATGCTTACATGGGCGGCAGTATGCTCGGTGGAATCCTGGGTACGGGAGTGGGCGCGCTGGCTCGTGGCGGCACCGTCAAGTACGCGATGAAGGCGATGATGCCGGAAGTCATCGGTGGCGGCCTCGGTTTCGGCTACGGCATGTACACCGGCCAGGACGTGACGACCAGCCTGCAATACGCCGCCTACGGACAGATGTTCGCCGGTTTTGCGGGTGCCCTGACGATCAAGTGTTTCGTCGCTGGCACCCCGGTGGTGGTTCCGCTATCCGAACTGCAGCCGGAATTCCTGGCTGCCGTGCCGGTGATGCCGGGCATACCGCAACATTCAGCAAACGGCAGAATCCTTGTCGGCCTTGCACTCGCCGTCGGCTCGGTCGCCGCCTACACAGCTGCTCGCCGCCGAGAAGAGGAGGAGGGTGTCAGCCAATACCCGGTCGACATCCACGACATTCCCTACGGCCGACCGCAGGTCGGCAGACAAGACCCCAATTTCCTGTGGTTGGACGTCGTCGTCGAAACCTGGTTTGACGACGAAAAAACACCGCAAACCGCCCAAGTGATGTTCGTTTAGACCGATCCGTTGAAAGGCCTTGCAGGCAAGTTGCATTGCCCGACAACACCAACCGTCCCGTACACAAAAACCACTGACCGGAAACGGTTCTATGAATCACCTCAAGCCAATCGTCCTGTCGAGTCTTCGCAGTCACGGCTTTTTGGTCGCCGGACTCACACTGTCAGCTTTGCTGGTTTTGCCGCCGCTTTTTTCGCGCAGCAGTGATGACAATCGGCCGATCGCCAACGGCACGAACCTGGCATCGATCAAAAGAGCAACATCGCTGCCGACCCGGCCCATTGAACAGCTCCGAGTCGGCGATCGGGTCATGGCACACAATCCCGAAGTCAGCGATGCCGAGCGAGCGTCCTGGCCGACTCCCGACGGCAACCGTTGGTTGCACCTCAGCTTGAAAATGCCGCTGCCATTGATGTCGGAAGAAGACGAACCGGAGATTCTGAGTATCGAATTGCTGCGGCCGGAGGAATGGTTCCTTCAGCAGGTCGACTACGTCGCCGTGTCCGAGACGAACGAAGCTGATACCAGCGGCTTCCCACTGCTGGAGAGTCTGGGGGCGAATTCGCCGACTTGGGACAAGTCGGCCTACATCGCAGATTCACCCTCCGCCCGTTCGGACAAGACGACGACTCTTCCCCTGTCGCCGCTGCGAGATTCCTTTCGCGACTTGGAATGGACATCGGAATCACTTCGGTCGATCGGCATGCAACTGGTTGGCCTGACGGTCGAACTGGACTTGCCGGAGATGGGAGCATCCGGCACCGCCTTTGTGACCGACATTCAGCCATGCCCTCCGCTGCGACCTGGCGACGGTCAATTGGTCACCGCAACCTTCAACCATCCGCCATCCCGAGAAGTTCTGGATGTCCGATTCGAAGGTGAACAGGACGCGGTCGGCGTGACCGACAACCATCTTTTTTGGAGTGTGGATCAGCAGCGGTTCGTCGCGATCGGCGAAATGGAAATTGGCGAGCAGGTGCAAACCTACTTTGGAGACATCAAGAGGATTGTTTCCAAGCTCCCCAGACCGGGACCGAAAACGGTCTACAACATCGAAGTCTACGGCGAACACGTCTACTACGTCGGTTCGTCAGGACTGCTCGCCCACAATGCCTATGGGAAAAACGGGCGCCTCCCGAAAAAGACGATCTCCGAACCGGAGGCAGCGTACCGGGCAGCGCAAAGCCGTGCAAGGTTCGAGGCGTCGGCTCATACAATTACGCTTCGCCGCGTCGAAGGAATGCCGAGGCAAGAGTTTCTGCGAAAAGCTCGAGCACTCCAGGAACTCGGTGAACAAGGACGCTTGATTCGACGGACGACTCCCCGTGATACACAGATCACGAAGACCTTTAGGCAAAATACAATTGACCGGATCTGGGCCCAGTACGGTCAGCGCAATCGTGAGTTCGCGAACAAGTTGATCGATCGAGTTACGAGACGAATGTCACCCGATCACGTGCATGAGCTACAATTGCTAGGCCCCGACAACGCTGCAAACCTCCGGTGGCTTGATCGCTTCACGAATGAACATATCGGAATGCGCCAAATCTGGCCACAAATCCGATCGTTACCGGAAGGTACGCCAATTCGTATCATCATCGAATAGCGGTTGAACAGTGAACGACGACTTACGCGATGTAATCTCTCAACGACGTTCCGCTTTGAACGAACTCGATGATGGTCCGCGCATCGGCAACATTCGCGAGGGAAATCACAATGCTACATGCGAAATAGAATCATGGCGGGAGGTGTTAGCAGAATGCGATGGAGGTCGTTTCGGGGCCGTTGATCTCTGGTCGTCTGAAGAACTTCCGGCCTACCAAAATGCACCACTGCCCGTCGACAACGCTGAAAACTATCTTGTAGTTGGACAAATACTTTACGAACCAATTGCAATGGATAAGCGGACGGGAACATTGCATTGGCTTCCGATTGGAGCATCAAGCGTTGCCTTGGGAACGACAGAACATTTCCTAAGTCATTTCGTTTTTGGACCTGGATACTCCGAGATCGTGCCAGATTCCGAAGAAGAACCTTGGTGGCAATTCCTGTCAAATAGCGAAAACAGCCCGTAAACATTGGCGTGACAAGTAGGGCCGGTTCCTACCGGCCGCGGCCATTGGTCGCCGCTGCGGCCCGCAAATCATCGACAGTTGGAGAAAAACAACCGCGAAAGAAACGAAACAGGCAAAAAGTAGGGCCGGTTCCTACCGGCCGCGGCGATCAGGCGATTCGTGACGGCCGGTGGGAACCGGCCCTACTTCATGAAAAAAGCCGCCGATCATTTCTGATTGGCGGCTTTGCCTTTGGTCAGTGGAGGTAAGGGGACTTGAACCCCTGACCTTTTGGCTGCCAGCCAAACGCTCTCCCAACTGAGCTATACCCCCGAAAGGTGTTGGTCCTGGACCAGGACACGACCGGACCACTTGGGGTTCGATCGCTCGCCCGGAAAAGTTAGCAGGTGACTTCGATCGCCGTCAAGTGCCGCCCCATTCCGGTCGGTTTGGCGGATTTTACTAGCTGACTTGCCGCAGCACGTCGGCGAAGGGAACGCACTGGCAGACCCCGAAATTCGGATCTCGGGTCAGCCGGGCACGGACGAAGGCGGGCGAGGAAAGTCCACACAGGAAACGGGCGCGGTCGCGGGCCGATGTGAACCGATCGGGGTGCTGGGCCGCAAGCTGCTCGATCGCCCGCTGCGCGGCCGAGCCGATCAGTCGAGATTCGGGCTGGGGAATCACATGGTGCCCCTGGCCCAAACAGGCGGTGCAGCGCCCACACGGTTCCGATACGGTCTCGCCAAAATGTGACGAAAGCGTCAACGACTGACAGGAGTCGGCTGCGGCGAGCCGAAAAACATCGTCAAGCCGGCCGACTTCGCTTCGCTCTCGCCGGACCAACAGTTCATGCAGCTTGTCGGCCAGCGTCTTCTTGGTTTCGTCAATCCGCTGGAGCCAACGATACCCATGAACCAGATCCGCAACCTGCACTTCCATCCATTGCTGGTCCGCCATGTACTCGACCGCTTTAACGATTCGAGTTCGTTGGGTATTCAGCCGCTGGGTGGCCAGCACCATGTTCAACGTGAACCAGGTACGGCCTTTGGTGAGCAACGATAAAAGGCTGGCAACAAATTCACGGCGTTCGCCACGAAAGTGGCCGAGGATCGTTTGGGAATTGACCAGCGGCTTGATCTTGTAGGTGTCGTAACGTGGCGAGGTCGCTTTCAGGTATCCGTCCAATTCCAGATAGGTCAACAGGGTCCGTACCACCAAAATTCGAATGTCGGTCTCCGCCGAAAGTTTGTAGTGCGACAGATAAAACGTCTCGGGTTGATTCGCGATCAGGTCGATCAAACGGCCAACGTTGTGCCGTGACGGCGTGTCGCCATAGGTAAAATTCTCCAGCACGACACGATCTTCGGGCACCAACAGCATTTCGCAAATCGCGTCGCCGCCGTCTCGTCCGGCACGCCCGATCTCTTGCGCGTAAGCCTCCAGCGATTTGGGAGGATTGTAGTGATAAACGTAGCGGATATTGGACTTGTCGATCCCCATGCCAAAGGCGATCGTGGCGACAACGATTCCAGCTTCCGAATCGATAAAACTCTGCTGAACTTCGGACCGCTTGTCGGCATCCATGCCGGCGTGATAGGCCGCCGCGGCCAACCCATCCGACGTCAATCGCTCCGCAACCTCTTCGGCGGTACGCTGCAGCGAAACGTACACCAACGTCGAACCGCGGGGGCGATCGCGAAGCCGCTGCAGCAACGCCGGATACTGATCCTGCTGCGGCAACACGGCACTGCGAAGCTGAAGGTTCGGCCGATAAAACTTGGTGCGAATCGCGTCTTCCGATTCAATCCCAAACGCGTCACGAATGTCTGACAACACATCGGGGGTTGCTGTCGCGGTCAGCGCCAAAATTCGTTGGGCAGAAATCTCTTTTGCCAATTCGGCCAGTTTCAAATAGTCGGGGCGAAAATTGTGTCCCCACTGACTGATACAATGAGCCTCATCGATGGCAAACAGCGAGACGTTCAACGATTCGATCGAAGCAAGAAACCGCTCGTTAAAAAAACGTTCCGGGGCAACGTACAACAGCTTGATCTCGCCGTCACGAACGCCCTTCATCACGCCGCGAAACTCCTCCGGCGCCATCGTTGAATCGAGCCTGGCGGCGGCAATTCCTTTCTTGGCGAGCGCATCGCATTGATCCTTCATCAACGCGATCAGGGGAGAAACGACCAGCGTGGTGCCCGAAAACATCTGGCTGGGCAACTGATAACAAAGACTCTTCCCGCCGCCGGTAGGAAAGACCGCGGCGACATTCTTCCCAGCCAACAGCCGCTCAATCACCGCATGCTGCCCCTCCAAAAAACGATCGAGTTTGAATCGATCCTTCAATATCCCAGCTGGTTCGCCAATCACCGGATGCAATCTTCCCTGAGACGTTCCTTCCCGCTCCACTACCTGCCCAGTCACCGAACATCCTCCCGAATTTGTGCGTCCATCAAAAGAGGTCAACACAGCAGCGAATAAGTGTACTGACGTACACACTCCTGTCAAGAGCTTCAAATTGGTGCCACAGCTTCAAATTGGAGCTTCAAATTGGTGCCACCCATCAACTTCAATTCACCCATCAACTTCAATTCCTTATGGATAACAACCCTTCTTCGCTCATCGACGCCTACTCACGTGGTGCCGCATTGCTTCACGACGCGGTCCGCTCCACACCCGAATCGGGCTGGGACGCCACGCCAGTGCAGGGCAAGTGGTCCATTCGACAAGTCGTGTGCCACTTGGCAGATAGCGAAATCGTCTACGCCGACCGGATGAAACGGGTCATCGCCGAGGACAACCCAACGGTCTTCGAAGCGGACCCGAACGAACATGTTCCCGCACTTTTCTGCGACAGGCGACCTTGGGAAATTGAGCTGAGCGTGATTGAGACGGTTCGCATGCACATGCTGCCTATCCTGCAATCCTGCGACCGTGACGACTTTCGACGCACCTGTGTTCATTCGATTGACGGACCGATGACGCTGCAGATCTTGCTTGAGCGGATCACCACCCATATCCCTCACCACATCCAATTCATCGAAGACAAGCTGCGCGTGCTGGGCGGTTGATCTGCACGAGTCCAAGAACTCGATCGTGAATCCATCGGTGAACGCCATTGCATCTCACGGGAATCAGAAATGAAGCGGGGCGATTCGTTGCGAGTTCGGAGAACTCGCCGACTTGCGGGAAGCTGGGGATGCGATTCGGCAAAACCGTTTCAGACTGCGCATCCGGAAACAGAAAACTCATCGCGCCACCGGAAACGGTGACCTAGATTTGTGGTGGCTGAGGTTTCCTTAGTTGAACGGCGTCAGGTCCGCCCGGGGTTTCGCGATGGCGGTGTCGCTGGGTGAGAGTTCAAGAGAGTCCTCGAATCAGCGCGTTTCACGATGGGTTATACGGGTCATACAAGCACACCTCCTCGATCTATTTTGGTGATCATCGGAGGAATATTGGCATGGGTGGGATTGGTAGGCGGTGTGTTGGTCACCACGCCGCAATACCACATGGCAATGACCATGAAAGAAGAGCCGGTCGAAATGACCTGGCAAGAGCTCGTCGATAACGGCTTGACCGACAACAGCCACGTCCGGCTGCTGGACGTCGCCATCGACCAGGAAGAACCGAGCGGGTTCTTCGAGGAGATGATGGATTTTGATGCCGAATTGGCGGGTGATGAGGAGGAGCTGCAACAGCAGGCGTTTGAAGATTTTGCCGAGGAGTTCGCCCAGAACGTCGATTTTGGCCAGGTGATCGATACGATCATGCAACCGCTGAAGGTCTATCCCAAAGACCAAGATCCGGCCGACTTTCCCGCCAAAGTCGTGGTGCCGATCTCCGGATGGGCGACCGAGGTAGCGATCGATGAAGTCGAAACATCAGGAACTCTGACCGGTCGGTTCACCCTCAGCGACGGAACTGATCTGCCGATGAAGTTGGCCAAAGTGTTCATGACCACCGCCATGGCTGCCCAGCAAGCAGAGCTGGATGCTGGGAAAAAGACCGACCAAGCGGAATCCGACCAGGCAGAAGCGGGGGTTGACCAGGCGGAAGCAGAACAACCCGCCGAACCTGCACTAAAGTATGTCTACGAGCCGGTCTTTGCGATTCCGCCCGAATCGGAAGCCCAACAGTGGTTCTGGCTGAGCGGAATTGCCGTCGTGCTGGGAATGGTGATTTGCGGTGCAGGCGGCCCGTCGATTCCCTGCTGCTTTTTCTTTCAGGTGCCGTCGATCCTGAGCATCTTCGGTTATCCGCTTCGATATGGGCGAGCCGGAAAAACGACTCGCATGGTCTACACCGTGATCGGTTTTGCGCTGATCGGATACGGTTACGAAACGATGATCGTGGAAGGAAAATTTGGCCAGATCGATGGTGACATGGTCAGGGCCTCGCTCGGTTTCGTTCCCACCTTTGTCGGCGCCGCGGCAGTGCTCGGTGCGGGCACCAACATGATCGTGCAGCGGCTGAACATCAGCCTCGATCCGGCCACGAACAAGAAAAAATACGAACCCAAAATCTCGCTTAGCGAAGCTTGCTCTTTGGAACCGGCCGAAGCCCAGTCGGCTTGCCAGTTCACCGATCGATACCTGATGCCCTCCGGCGATCCGCTTCCGGAGGAAATGCAACAAGTCGCCGCGGCCCTTCGCTCGGTCGGTTTTGAGGAACCCGAAAGCATCGTTTGCCAAGACGGATTGGAATCGCGACCGGTGCTGATTCAACTCGGTTGTCAGGACATGGTCGTCGCCGACGTGGAAAAGATCGACGGCAAGTTGCAAACGCGATTGGTTAGCGTCTTGCACGACGGCATCACGATCGTCACGCTGTCGTCGAACATCTCAGTTGAAAAAGAGACCCGATTCGGCACTAGCGGCCAGTACCACCAAAGCCAGCACGACGATCCGATCGAGATGTTTTCGGCCCATCTGGAGCAGACCATCGGCATGGCGGAAAAGCGGGACACCGCAGTGGTCACCTTTGATCCGTCGGAAGCTGCCGATGTTTCCTCGTTCGGCCGTCGAGTACTCGCGGATATCCGCACGCAGTACGGGGAAGAGAACACCGAGGTCGGTTCGGCCTCCTACGGTCGCTTTCACTTTCCGCCGCGGCCGGTGCCAAGTTACGAACCGGCGTAAGCGAAGACCGCCGCGCTACCTAGGATTTGTTCGGAAATAACTTCGTTGTTTGAATGACACCACTCGCAAGATCACTCTCCCTCTGGGCCCAGAGGGAGAGTGTTGTCAAATGACGAAGTTATTTCCGAACAATTCCTTAGGTTGAACTTCGCCGGACTGGGCGACGCGAACCGCGAGAACCTCGCTTGCGATATTGATTCGGGTTGTCCGCCTTGCCAGTGATCTCATAAAGAAACCGGCTGGGCATGGTGGCGATGGCTTTGCCCCATTTGCGGCGAGTCAGCGACAAGGACATCGTCAAATTTTCTTGCGCTCGAGTGATCCCGACGTAGCACAGTCGGCGTTCTTCGGCGATGTCCTCTTCCTCGCCGCTCTTGACGCTGCGGCTGTGCGGCAAGATGCCGTCTTCCATGCCCACCATGTAAACGAACGGAAACTCCAGTCCCTTTGCCGCGTGCAGCGTCAACAACCAGACGGCGTTCTGCGCTGCCAACTTGTCCTTTTCGCTTCCCATCTCACGTCCGGAAAGAGCGATGTCGGCCAGGAATCCGGTCAAGTCAGCTTTGCCGCGGGCATCTTCTTCATAAGCACCCGCTGCGTTGGTCAATTCGGCGATGGACGACATCCTTGCGTCGCGTTCCAGCGGTTCGTGATACAATTTGGAGATCTCATCGGCGTAGGCGGAACGTTCCACCAACGTCCGCATCGCGTCGGTCAACGATTCGTTTTGGGCGCGGCTTCGGACATCCTGGGCCAACGAGGCAAGCTGGTCGATTCCGCGGCGGGCAGCCGTCGTCAAATCAGCGATCGCGGCGGGATCACGCATCACCTGCCACACCGAAACGCCTCGCTGCACCGCCCGCTCGACCAGCAACTTGACCGTTTTGTCGCTCAGCCCCCGCGCCGGCGTGTTGATCACTCGCAACAACGAAACTTCGTCATCCGGTTGGTCAATCCACTTCAGGTAGGCAACCAGGTCTCTCACTTCGCGGCGATCAAAAAAGGATTGGCTACCGAGCATGACATAGGGAACTTTCGCCTTTCGAAGTTCCGTTTCAAAGAGCCGTGGCTGTTCATTGGTGCGAAACAGGATGGCGATGTCGCGCGGCTGGACATGTTGGTTTTCGATCAGCTGAGTGATTTCACCGACCACCGATTTCGCCTCGGTGGTTTCGTCCTTGTGCTGTTCGATTCGGGGGCGAGGTCCGCTGGGACGACTGGCAATCAGCGTTTTGTCGTGGCGATGGCTGTTGTATCCGATCAACCGGTTTGCCATCGACAGGATTTCGGCGGTGCTGCGGTAGTTGTTTTCCAGGCAAACCACCTTCGCATCGGGCCAATCGTCGGTGAAACTCAGAATGTGAGAGACATCGGCGCCGCGCCAGGCATAGATGGACTGATCATCATCACCCACCACGCACAAGTTCCGATGACGGAGGGTCAGGTGCCTGGTGATCCGGTACTGGCTGCCATTGGTGTCCTGGTATTCGTCGACCAGAACGTGATCGTACTTGGCAGCCTCTTCGTCCCGGATGGCGGGATGCTGCGAAAAGAGCGATTCGGTGTGCAGCAGCAGGTCGTCAAAATCCATCGCGCCGCGGGCCATCAGCGCGGCTTGGTAGCGACGGTATCCTGATGCGGCAAAGTGTTCTCGGTCGGTTCCTGCCACGGCAGCCGCCTGATCGGGAAGAATCGACGCGTTCTTCCAACCGCCGATGATTGCCAGCATGTCCGAAGGCCGCAGCGCCGTGCCGGGAAGACGCAGTTCTCGCAATACGCCGCGGGCGAGCGATTCTTGGTCGCTGCGATCGTAAATGGAAAACTTCGCCGGAAATCCAAGCGTTTTGGCATGTCGCCGCAGAATGCGAACACATTGAGCGTGAAACGTGCTGATCGTCGGCTTGGGTGACTTCGCGTCGCCACGGCGAGATTTTCGGCGGCCGGTGTGGATCAATTCACCGACTCGCTCCTGCATTTCGCCGGCAGCTTTGTTGGTAAACGTCACCGCCAGAATTCGATCCGGAGCGACTCCGTGGCGGATCAGGTTGGCAATCCGAAAAGTAACCACCCGCGTTTTGCCGGTGCCCGCTCCGGCCAGCACCAACATCGGGCCAGAAAGGGTATGAACCGCAGCCGCTTGCGCCTCGTTGAGTCCATGAGCGTTCAATCCGTTGGGCATGGCGAGGCGCGGTTACTTTGGCAGCGAAGCGACTCGACCAACTTTAACGCAAGTTGTCTCGATCGATAAGCGGGTTGGCGGTGCCGGAATGAAGCAGCACCATTCCACCACTTTGCGGGCGATTGGCGCTGAGGAAGTTGCGGTTGAACGGAATTCCATAACACGCATAGTTTCCAGTGTCGGTGTCCATCACGTACAAGATGCACGAGGCGGCCGGATTCGCACTCGACGACGGAAAGTCAGCCTGGCCGGTCACCATCATGTATTTGCCCCCTTTGCCACCCGTTCCCAAACCTTCGGCAACGTTCGCTTTGAACTCGGCCAAGAAACGACCGGTACGGGGGTAGATCACGTTGCACTGGGCAAGTCCGGAATTGTGGTCCAGGACGAAGAATCCTTCAGCGTCAGCGCTGACCAGCCCGGTCGCGATCGAAAACTTGTCGCTGATTGCTGACGCGGTGGCATCGATGGCGGGAAGATTCCAGCGAATCGAATTCATCTGTTCGCGATCGGCGGCGCTGCGGCCGGCGTAGTAGGCGGCGGTCGCCATCGAAAAAATGGCGATCACGGCCAGGGTGGGTGTGGCGAATCGGGCCAGGCGGCAGCAACCCACGGTGGCATCGGCGGTGGGCAAGCCGTCATCGACCTGGCTGGCGGAAGCGTTGGAAGAATGAGACATTTGGGAGCGACTCCGTGCGGTGACGAGGGAAAGGGTGCTGGCATCGGCAAGTGGCAGGCGGCGGCCACCATCCGAGCCGTATCCTAATGAACGGTTCCTGTTGGACAGCAGCCGAAGCTTGGTTTTTCTCCCGGCGCTGGCGACAAAGGTACTTTTTCCACGCCATTTGGCATGGTTTTTCTACGCCAATTGGCGTGGGGTGGCTTTCGGGAAGCCTACTGGGAATTGTACGCTTTGAGCTTTACGATTGCGATCCGATAATTCCCGATCCGTCCGTTACGAGGTGAAGAAAAAGTCATGGGCATCAACGCACCGCTGAATCGAAAACTACGCATGGGACTGGTGGGCGGAGGTGCAGGGTCCTTCATCGGCCGAGTCCACTCGATCGCCGCCTGTTTGGATAATCGAGCGGTTGTGACCGCTGGGGCACTGTCCAGCAACCCGGAACGGGCCAAGGCGTCGGCCCCCGATTACGACATCGAATCGTCGCGGGCCTACGGAAGCTACGAAGCGATGATGGACGCCGAGTCGAAATTGCCGGAGGATCAGCGAATCGACTTCGTCAGCGTCACCACTCCCAACCACACCCATTATGAAATCGCCCGGGCGGCGGTCGAAGCCGGTTTCAACGTCGTTTGCGACAAGCCGATGACGTTTGATTTTGCCCAGGCCGAGGCGCTGCTGGAAACGGTCCAAGGTTCCGACGTCGTTTTTGCCGTCACGCACAATTACACCGGGTACCCGTTGGTGCGGCAGGCTCGCGAGATGATCTTGGGCGGCGAACTGGGAGAGATCAACGCGATTCGATCTCAATACATCCAAGGTTGGCTCCGCACTCCCTTGGAAAACGAGGATCAGAAACAGGCCGCCTGGCGAACCGATCCCTCCAAAAGCGGCGCCGCGGGCGCTTTTGGTGACATCGGTACCCACGCTTACAACCTGGGACGTTACATGACCGGGTTGCTGCCGGAATCGGTCAGCTGCAGCTTGAAAGCTTTTGTCGAAGGCCGACGACTGGATGATTACGGTACCGCGCTGATTCGATACGAAAACGGCGGACTGGGAACGGTCACCGCGTCGCAGATCAGCCATGGCCGCGAGAACGATCTGGAAATTGAGATCGACGGCACGAAAGGGTCGATGCGTTGGCGACAAGAGAACCCCAATGAACTGATCTATCGCCAAAATGGAAAGGCGCATCAGATCTACACTCGCGATCCAAACGCTCCCTTCATGAACGCCTCCGGCGCGTCGGCTTGTCGATTGCCGTCGGGACATCCGGAAGCATTTTTCGAAGCATTCGGAAACGTTTACGCTTCCGCGTTTGACGCGATGACCAAGCGGGCCGCCGGTGAATCGATCGAGCGCCGCGATACGGTTTATCCGAATATCTACGACGGTGTCGAAGGGATGTACTTCATCCAGCAATGCGTCGCCAGCAGCGGTGACGGAGCGGCATGGTTGCCGCTGAAACACGAAGCGGCAAGACGCTAATGCGGACTTTTCATGCAACGGCCTGATCACTCGCCGCTCGCTGCCGGAAGTGTCGCAGCCATCATCCCCGCGGCGGGAAGCGGGCGGCGGTTCGGAGGCCAGCGAAACAAACTTTTCGCTTCGCTGGCCGGCATGCCGCTTTGGTACCACTGCGCAGCTAGCCTGGCCGCCTGTGAGGAAGTGGGCCGAATCGTGATGCCCGTTTCCGATGACGACCGAACGATTTTCGAAAGCGACAACCGGAACCTCATCGATGAACTGGGTGTCCAGCTGGTCGCCGGCGGAGCGGAACGTAGCAATAGTGTTTCCGCGGGACTTGCCGCGATCGACGACGATCCCTCGGTGCAACTGGTTGCGGTTCATGACGCAGCCCGTCCACTGGTCCGCCAAGACGACTTGCAAGCCGTTTTTGCCGCCGCCGCAAAAACGGATGCCGCGATCTTGGCCACGCCAGTTGCGGGCACGCTCAAACGAGACCTTGGCCAAGCCGAAGCCTGTGAAACGGTCGATCGACGAGACTTGTGGATCGCACTGACTCCCCAAGTTTTTCGAATCGAACTGCTACGTCAGGCCTACGCGAAACATCGCGGTCGCCCAGCGACCGATGATGCCCAACTGGTCGAACGAATCGGCCACCCCGTCGCGCTGGTCCGCGGATCGGCGGAAAACCTGAAAATCACTCACCCCGAAGACCTCGCCATCGCCGAGGCGATCTTCCAGCAGCGAAACCAATCATGACCGGCTCAAGCGAAAACGAACTCCTTGCCGAACTCTCTTGGCGGGGACTGATTCACCAATGCACCGACCAGGAAGGTTTGGCCAGTCTGCTTGCCAGCCCCCAAACGGTTTACGTCGGTTTTGACCCAACCGCGCAAAGCCTGCATGTCGGCAGCATGATGCAGCTGATGATGCTGCGCCGATTTCAACGAGCCGGACATCGGCCCATCGCCCTGGTCGGCGGCGCAACCGGAATGATTGGCGACCCCAGCGGCAAGAGCGAAGAACGAAATCTTTTGTCGGCCGAACAATTGCAAGAAAACATTGCCGGCGTTGCAGCCCAGATGCGGCGATTCCTGGACTTCGACGGCGAAGGCGGCGCTCTGCTGTTGAATAATTTCCAATGGATGGAGGACTACTCGTACCTTGAATTTCTGCGTGACGTCGGCAAGAGCTTTCCAATTGGCGCGATGTTAGGAAAAGACTCGGTACGATCAAGGCTCGATAGTGCCGCCGGGCTGAGCTACACCGAATTCAGCTACATGTTGTTGCAGGCTTACGACTTCGTGGTCCTTGCCAAGGAACATCAATGCCTCATTCAAGCCGGCGGCAGCGACCAGTGGGGAAACATCACCGCCGGCATCGAACTGGGACGCCGAATGCTGGGCAAGCAGATGTTCGGAATCACCGCACCGCTGTTGACCACCAGCGACGGAAAAAAGATGGGCAAGACCGAATCGGGCGCCGTGTGGCTCGATGCCAGCCGGACCAGTCCTTACGAGTTCTACCAGTACTGGCGAAACGTCGAAGATGCCGACGTGATGCGCTGCATCGCCTACCTGACTGAAATCGAACGGGACGAATACGACGCTCTGGCCGAGCAAACTGCGAAGGCCCCCGAAAAAGCAACAGCCCAGCAGCGGTTGGCCGAGTGGATGACGCGGCTTGTCCATGGCGACCAGGCTCTTCAATCGGCGCTCAAGGCGACCGCGTCTCTGTTCGAGAAAAAGGGCCTGGAGGGAGCAACCGATCAGTCGCTGGAAGAGAGCTTTGCGGATGTCCCCAGCAGCGACGCCGACCGCCAACAACTTGGCGGTGATGGCCTGTGGATTGTCGAAGCCATGCAGCTTTGCGGATTGAGCCAAAGTGCCAGCGAGGCGCGACGCACGATCAAGGACGGCGGATGCTACGTCAACGACAAGCGAATCAGCAACGTCCAGTATCGGCTGAGTGAATCCGATTTGACCAGCGAAACCATCATGGTCCTGCGCCGCGGCAAGAAGCACTACGCCCTGCTGCGATTCAAGTAACAGCCGGACTTCTCCATCGTAGCCAAGATGATTCGCGTAGGCCGGTCCGAGGTCGTAAAACCATGCCGTAACTGCGCAAGGCGGTTCGTATCTGCGCGCAGCGTGCGCTACGAAAAAACTTCCAACATGCGACCGAGTTCCGGCACTGTAAGAGCTTGCTCGTTACGGCCTACGATGGTCATGAATAATCCGGGGCAGGCCGATTTGTCCCCTTTTGGGCAAAGCCACGCCTGAAACGGGCTGCCCACCCGGACGCTCCTCCAGCTTACCTAACCGGAACTTTCCGACCTTCCGTGGAACTTCTTGGCGATTTTGCGGACCGATTGTCGGGGTGAAAACGGCGACAGCGACGATACGCATAAGCAGGATTAACTGGATAGCACACGCTCCAGATCCAGACTGATGTCACTGCTCAATGGTCGAATCCATGCGTATTCGAAGATCAACCACGTTACGACGCCGTCGCCGCCGTCGCTTCCTCGCCCAATTGCTAGCCAGTTTGGGAATCAGTTTGAGCGGTGTTGCCGGAGCGACTGACCTTGCCTACTACGCCGATCATCCGGCTGAGAGTCCGCAAGTGATCACGATCTCGGATCATCAAACGCTGGTGACCGCCCAACCACCGCTTGTGCCGGCCGAAACGGAAGCGGGCCCGCCCGCTCCGCAACCGCTAGACGACCCGGCGGAAGACGATTTTTTGAGCCAATCACCCAGCGACCTCGAAGCCCCGCCGGTGCAATCGGATGTCGATGCCGTGGTCGATGGCGCTGCCGCCGATCCGCCGCCACCACCGCCGCCTGTTCCAGTGCCAACCCCCTCAGCACTCCAGTCGAGTCTCTCACCGTCGCTGGGGTTGGTTGCCGCTTCCTATTCCGCATCGCCCAACATGATGGGCGACCTGTTCGGACTGAACTTGATCGGTTCCATCATGGGTGCGACCGTTGCCCTGGCCGGTGGCGAACGCCGTTTCAAAGTGTCCGAAAACGTCAGCCCGATCCCGCAGGATCGTATCTTCTTCAACTACAACCATTTTCATAACGCCTTGACCGACATCAATGGCGACCGGTTGCATTCGGATCGATTTACCTTCGGGGTCGAAAAAACGTTCTGTGGCGGACTGGCTTCGGTCGAAGCTCGGCTTCCGTTTTCTTCCGGTGTCGACTCGCGGCAAACGTTTGGCAACCTCGACACTCGGCAAGCCGAGTTTGGGAACTTGGCACTTGCTTTCAAAGCCAATCTGCTGTCGGGCCAAAACTGGATCCTGGCTGGCGGAACAACGATGACATTGCCGACCGGTGATGACTTCGAAATCACCTCCAATTTCGGGGCGCCCCAATTGTTGGTCCAAAACGACTCGGTGCACTTGGCGCCGTTCTTGGGGTACCTGGTCGTGCCCAACGATTGGTGGTTCGCGCAGGGATTCATCCAAGCCGACTTTGATCTCAACGGGAACGACGTGTTTTCCTTCGGCCGCTTCGAAGGCGTTTTGCAAGACCAGAACTTGATGTTCATCGACGCGTCGATTGGTCACTGGCTATTCCGAAACTGCGATCCCTGTTCGCACCTGCAAGCGGTCGCGGCGATCGCGGAACTGCACTACACGACGACGCTGAACGACACCGACGCGCTGGCCGGAGTGCGCAATCCGTTCAATCGCATGGACATCGTCAATGCGACTGGCGGATTGGCGTTCCGGTTCCAGAGCTCGTCACTGCGAATCGGTGCCGCCGCGCCGATCACCACCGACGAAGAGGCGCTGTTCGATTCGGAAATCATCGTCCAGTTCAATCGCTTCTTCTAAAATCGCCGGACAGTCTCGGCAGTTACGCACCGAAGGTGCGTAAGAACGAGGCCCGACTGACACAGCACAGCCGACGATTGATCTAGCATCAATCCGGGCGATTTCCATAGGCTCATGGCTGGAGTTTTCTCCTCTGTCGCCCTCTTGGTAAAACGTGTCCTCCACCGATCTCTTCTTCCAGGCCCAGCAGCTTTTCGAATCGCAGCAGTTCGCCCAGGCGGCCAAACTGTACCAGGAGATTTTGCGGACCGATCCCCAACATATCGGTGCACTCAGCCGGCTCGGCGTGATCGCCTGCCGTATCGGGATGCCGCAGCGGGCGATTCGAATTCTTCGTAGCGCGCTGCGGGCAGGCGGCGAATCGGCAAGCCTGCTCAATGACCTCGGCAAAGCTTACGTTCAAGTCGACGATTGGAATAACGCCCAGCGCTGTTTTCAACGCTGCATCCAGCGATATCCCCGTTCGCCGCTGGGCTACGTCAGCCAAGCTTATCTGGAGAATGCTGCCGGCAGATACCAGGAAGCGAGTCAGATCTACGATGCGGCGATGAAACGGGTTGCCGATTCGTTCGAACTGCAATTCAACGTCGCCACGTTCCTTCGCGAACGAGGTGAGCTGGAGGCATCGGTTGAAATGTACGATCGACTGATCGCCAATCACCCCGACGTCCCCTTGCTAAAGGACGGACGCGCTCGTGCTTTGCTGCAGCAACAGAAGTGGCATCGCGGTTGGGACGACTATGAAGCACGATTTTCAATCGAAGAAGAGGCGGCCAAAATCAACCTGCAGTTGCCAATCCAACGTTGGAACGGTCAATCGCTGGCCGGATGCCATATGCTGGTCCTCTGCGAACAAGGCGTGGGAGACGAAGTGCAATTCGCTTCGTGCTACCAGGATGTCCTTGCCCTGGCAGAGCGTTGTACTTTTACCTGTTCGCCACGGCTGCTGCCGATCTTCTCGCGTTCCTTTCCTCAGGCAGAGTTCATCGCGGTTGCTTCCGACCAGCGCGAATCTTGGCAACCTACCGAGCCCAACAGGTTTGACTTCTTTTCGCCTGCCGGGTCGCTTCCGCAAACGCTGCGTCGAACCGAAGCCAGCTTCAGCGGAAATCCCTATCTGATTGCCAACTCAGGGAAGGCGCCTTCGTCGGCCGCACCTCGCGTCGGAGTTTCGTGGTGGGGTGGTGCCGTCGCCGATCAGATTCGCAAACGTTCGGTACCGTGGGAAGTTTTTCAGCGGCTGTTTGACCTGCCGCAAATTCAGTTCGTGAATTTGCAACACGGATGCCGCGATCATCAAACGACTTTCCAAACGGCGGACGTGCCGTCGAACCTGCAATCGTATCCCGACTTGGATCCCTACCAGGATTTGGACGGTTGGCTGGAACTGATTTCGTCGCTCGATCTACTCGTTTCTGTCGACAATTCCAACGTGCATTTTGCCGGGGCGCTGGGCGTCGAAACCTGGCTGCTCCTTTCCGATCACCCCAACTGGCGCTGGCCAGCCGACCAGGTGCAGTCGAATTGGTACCGGTCGGTCCGCTTCATCCGAAAGAACGAGCGCCCCTGGAATGCGGTGGTGGATGACGCGATTTCCCGACTGGAGTCACGATTTGGCCGCCGCGCTGCGTGATGGTTACGCCGATCACGCGTTTTCTACTGAGTGTGGATATGGGGTTGGCTTGACAATCTTTGCGCAATCGAAGCACGCCAACTAAGATTGTTGGACCTGCCCCCATTTTCTCCCCCTCGTCCCCACGCTCCGCGTGGGAACGCTCGAACCGTCCGCTCCCCCCCTCGTCCCCACGCTCCGCGTGGGAACGCTCGAACCGTCCGCTCCGCGGACCGAAGCCGGCGAGGGAAGCTGCGGAGCGGCCTCGGAGGGGTTCCCACGCGGAGCGTGGGAACGAGGGGGAGGGGGACCAGAGCATTGGAACAGTTCCACGAGACTTGCAGCTTTTGAGACCGGCGATGTCGCCTAAGACGATTTCCACCAGTTTGGGTTCGACCGTGAATTTGGGCGGCAATTGCCTGCTCCATTCTCAGCACGCGAGCCAATTTGATCGCGATACTCCGGTGCTTGTCGTGTTGGCCGCCGGTAAGGGCACTCGGTTCGGCCAAGAGCCGAAATGCATTCAACCGATCGGCGGTCTTCCGCTGGCACGTCATTCGATCAACGCGTTTGGTCGCCTCCGTTCGGCAAAGAGCATTTGCATCGTTGGCTACCAGGCTGATCGAGTTTCCGCGGCATTGGGTACAGACAACCTTCACGTGGTTTCCCAAGATCCAACGGGAGGTACTGCGTTTGCCGCGTACGAGACATTTTCAGTGCCAGGACTGTCGGAATCGAATCCGGTGCTGGTGGTGACGATGGGCGATCGCATGGTGCCCGCAGCGGTATTCGACGATCTGCTGGCGACTCACATGCGAGATGACGAAGCGGACCTGACACTGCTGACCGCGATCTACGAACCTCCCGGAAACCACGGCAAGGGTCGAATCATTCGCGATTCTTCGGGCGCGATCGTTCGAATCCTGGAACAACCCGATATCGAAAGGATCACCGACAACAGCCGGCGTGAACAACTGCTGGCTCAAACCGAAGGCAATTGTCCGTTGTACGCGATTCGCGCAGCAACGTTGAAACACCACTTGGCGCGGTTGAACCGAGACAACGCGCAGGGCCAATTCTATTTTACCGATATCGTGGCGGCGATCGCCGGCCAGGGAGGAACAATCCGCTCGGTCACCGTTTCGCCACAAGAGCCGTCGTACGACTTGCTTTGCGCCGACGTGACTCGTCGTGAAGACCTGCACCGTTTGGAAGAAGCCTTCCAGCGATACACGTCGACTCGAAATGGCACACCGCGCGAAGCGAATCGGACCACATCGTGCGTCGCCATCGCTGCCGAACTGATTTCACAAAATCGTCCGGTTGGCCAAGTTGCCTCGATTGCCAATCAGCTGGAAGAACTTCTTCGGCAAGAGAATGCGCCGGAGTTGGCTCCCGACCGCCCCGTCGCAATCGGCATCTCGGGTGGCCGTCTTCGCATTGCCTTCATGCATCCCGACATGTCTCGTTTTTTTGGTCCGGCCTGGCAGATGCCCATTGGCGCCGCTGATGAAAACGGACGTGAACAAGTGGTGGTGATGATGCAACCGGCACACGACGGGCAAATCCGCCTGCATCCGACCAATCCGGCATTCCGCGAGAAATGCGATTCGATCCCCGCCGACCTGGAATGTATGTTTCCGGGCAAAGAGATCAACGACAGTCATCTCTACGAAGCGTTCGGAACCAGCATGGCGCAGCAGGTCCTCCAACTGCTGGGTTACGTCGACGACGCTCAACAGCGAAAACAAAACGGTGCACCCGCTGCGGGCGAGTCTTTGCAGGTCAGTGCCAACATGCGTCGCCCGTTTTCTTTGGTCTGCAACGCGCTGGCGTCGTTTCGCACCGTTCGCGACGGGCCGGTGGGACGGCGGGTGCAAACGAATTTGGGAAGAGAAAATTTCCGCGGGCTGCGAATCCTATCGACCGGCGATATTCCGCAAGGCGGATTTTCCAGTTCGTCGGCAGTCACCGTGGCCACGCAAAATGCATTGAATTCGTTGTACGACCTGGGAATGAAAGCGGAACAGCTGATCGACCTGGCGTGTCAGGCCGAATTCGGTACCGGGGTCAAGGCGGGCGCGCTGGATCAGGCGACCGAACAAACGGGTAACGCGAATCAAGGCACGTTGATTTCGTCCAATCCGCGCGAAGATTACCGCATCATTCGACCCTTTCGAGTTCCCGCCGGACGATTTCGAGTGCTGTTTCCCTACAGTGTCGATCGCGATCAAGAAGCATGGCGTTGGTCGGCCGGCTTTTATGCATCGTCGACCAAACAATCTCGCCTGACCACCGTCGAAATGCGCAAAATGACCGGCAAGGCAGCCGAAATCGCGGCGATCCTCACTCGCCTCTCTCTCACGCGAGATTTCTTTCAGGACATCGAAGCCGACCTGGTCGAAATGGGATCCCTTAGCCTTTCCACCGCCGGCCACGTTCGCGATGTGCTGAAAGAGATCCCTTTGCGGGCAACGCAAGATCAGTTGCGTGGTTCGCTGGAGGAAGCGGCTGACTGGTACATCGGTCAACTGATCGATCATGGTGCGGTCGCAAAGGACGAAGCCGAAACGTCAGGCAGACGGACGCTGCAGTCGTTGCTGGAAGGTTGGCGTGACCCGACGCTTGCCAGGCAAGACAGCGGCGGCGACCTTCGAGAGGAAGTGGGGGCTCCGCTTCGCGCGATGGTCGGCTACCTGTATGGCGAAGTGGTGAAGAATTGCTACCTGATGCATCACCCCCAAGACTGGATCGAGTGCGTTACGCAGTCGCAGCGCGGCGATCGGTGTTTTGAAATCGATTGCCAGCGGCTGCCATCAAAAGAGGAAATGATGTGTCAGCAAGACTGGGAAGCTTCCGCATCGCGCCAGAAGTTGATGGAACGCTGGCTGGAGCGGTTTGGTGCCCGGCCATTTGACTTCAATGCCGGCTTGGATGATCGGTCGTTGGCGGACGATTCGAATGGCAACTTGCGAGACATTCCAGGGACGAATTTTTTTCGCGGTCTGGCGCTGATCGACTTGGCCGAAGCGATGCTCCAACGTGCTTTCGGGGATTCCGCGGTCGCGGTGCGCGTCAACGGAGCCGGCCAGGGCGACTATTTCCAAGTTCACGTCGATACCAAACTGGCCGATCCCGAAGAAGTGAAAGACTTCATTCGCATCGCATTCTATCGCCGCTTCTCCTTGTCACCTCCAATCGATTTCGTCGAACCGCACCCAGGCGGCGGTGCCGCCAGCGTGAAGCTGGACCGCTACGACCAACTCCCCTCTCTGATCGCCGCACTGCGCCGAAAAAGCTGAAGTCAAAGGTGTTTGCGGAAGAACGCAACCATTTCATCCATTGGGACTTCGCCATGGGGGCGAACCTGATGGCCTCCTGTGTTGAAGATCTTGATCTCCGCCGCGATGCCGGCTTCGGTCATCGCGCGATGCATGTCGCGTGATTGCAACCAGGGGACGGTGGCGTCGTTTCGGCTGTGCAAAAACAGAATGGGCGGATCGCCGGGGTCAACGTGGTTGATGGCCGAGACATCCAACCAATGCTTGTCGGTTGTCGAAAAGGGCGTTCCGATCCATTGCCCGTTCGTTTCCAGCTTGACTTGAGCTTCCGACTGCAAGGCCAACTGATCCGCGTCGTGAAAGCGGGACACAAAATCGAAGACTCCCGCGAAACAAACGGCTGCTTGGATACGACTGGCGGGATCCGCGCGATCGCCGTGGACCGCCAAAAGTGCGGTCAGCGTTCCGCCAGCCGATCGGCCCATGGCACCAATCCGGTTTGGATCGATCTGATGATCCCCAGCGCTAGCGCGAATGTAGCGCACCGAAGCTCTTACATCTTCAAGGGTGTCGCGATACTGGTGATCGGGACGCCCGCGATAGGAAATCAGCGCGGCGGCGAATCCGTTGCTGGCAAGATACTCGGCAAACGGCTTGAAACGACGACCGCCTTGCGGCAGGAATCCGCCGCCCTGAACCACCATCACACAAGGGACCGGCTGATCAATCGCCGTGGGCAGGTAAAGATCGAGCGTCAGCGCAGGGGCTACCTCGGAGAATTTCAGCCCCTTTCGAATCGTGAATTTTTCGCCCCGACCAAGCCAGGCCAGCAACGCAATCACGACGATCAACAATGCTGGAAATCGCAGAAAACGTAGTGACGGCATAGACGTAAGAGTAACATCTTCGGGAAGATCGCCGGCCCGTTTTTTGAAGATTGATCGAGATCTCTTCGCCTCGGCCGTGACGGCTGCTATCGTTGTATTGAAACTCTGGTCGTGCACCCGGCGGCCTCCACTTCTGATCAACGACAAGACACGCTGGAATGAAAACCACGCCTCTCTTTGTGAGCACGATGCTTGTTCTTTTTCTGGCATCCGGCCGATTGCAGGCGCAAGTCATCGTGGCGCACCGCGGCGCGTCGCACGACGCTCCTGAAAATACCGTGGCCGCGTTCCAATTGGCTTGGCGGCACAAGTGTGATGGGATTGAAGGTGATTTTTACCTGACAGCCGACAACGAAATTGTGTGCATTCACGACAAGGACACCAAGCGAACGACAGGCGTGGATTTGCAAGTCGAATCGTCGACCCTGGCACAACTGAGAGAACTGGACGCGGGAAGTTGGAAGGGTGCAAAGTGGAGCGGCCAGCGGATTCCGACGTTCGAGGAGGTGTTTCGTACCGTGCCCGACGATGGCTTGTTTGTGATTGAACTGAAGAGCAAGTCCAAGATTGTTCCGGTGCTAGCCCGTCAGTTGAACCGTTTGGATGCCGGCAAGATCCAGACGTTGATCATCAGTTTTGACGCTGACACGGTGCGCGCTTGCAAGCGACTGATGCCGTCGATTCCCGCTCATTGGTTGACGAGTTTCAAGAAGTCGGCCGAAGCAGCCAGCTACGGTCCGACCGCGGCCGAAATCGCCGACACGGTTCGCAGCTGCGGCGCGGACGGAGTCGGTATGAAAGGGATCACCGAAGTGATCGACCAGCAGTTCGTCGCCCGGCTGAAGAACCAGGGTTGTGACGAATACCATGTCTGGACGATCGATCGCCATGACGACGCCAAGTATTTTCAAGATCTAGGCGTCTTTGGAATCACCACCAACCGCCCCAAAGAAATCGGTCACACGATCCGCGCAAAAAAATAGCCCCGCAATTCTCCTCCCACTCTCCTCTTCTCCGTTGCGCTCGCCGACTTGGGGACAAGTCGGCCTACAAGTTACCTTTGCATGGGCAGCTGGAGCGTTTTGCGGCTGTTTCCTCGCAGGACCGTGACGTCGACGCGCTGGCCTATTTTGTGGTGACCGAGCGCGTGGCGGATCAGCGACGCTTCGCTGGCCAGATCGTCACGACCATCGTAGCCAACGATGATATCCCCTTTCTGAAACCCCGCTCGTTTCGCCGCGGCATGGGCACCGTATTGACCGACGTGTTTGGCGACCAGCGCCATGGACGAGGGGGAGATATTTTTTTCTTTGCGTTGCTGCGGATCGAGCGTCTCCAACACCATGCCTCCCGTGACCATCCGGCGCAGCGGCCAGGTTGAAACGCGCCATGAGATATCGTCGGCACGCCGCCAACCCTCCCGTAATGCGAGCGTCAGCGCCTCCGATTGGCCGCCGCGGTCGGCCACCACCGAGACTTCACCACCCGCTGGATCGGTACCGTTGAAGACCCATTGCATGTCGGCGATCGACAAAATCGGCTGTCCGTTCATCGACGAAATCACGTCACCGCCACGAATCCCCGACTTGGCGGCGACGGAGTTCTCCGCCACCGATTTCACTGTCGACATGGTGTCGGGATCCATGATCAAGCCAAGCGATTTTGGATGCGGATAGGGATAAAAGATGTCATCCGGAATCGGCTTGCCTGCCGTCCAATAGTATTCCCGTCGCGCATCACCGATCTGGTGACAATGGATGCAACTCTTGACGACATTGCCCTCGTAGTTCAACGCATCGGTAAATTTGTCTTTCAGCGCGGGATACTGTTCGGGTGAAGAAAACTCCAACGGCCGTCCACGTTTGCCCACCAGCGATGCGCGGTTGCCGGGATAGCCAGCGTGCAGCTCCAACGCCCCCTGCAGTGACTTGGCAAGTCCCTTCAATGACACGTCGCCAAACCACTCCGTTCGATGCGACCGAGTGCCAAAGCGTCCGTAGATGGTGCCGTCCGCGTTCAGCATGAACACGGCAAACGATTGATCGGTGTCGTACTGAAACAGGTTCAGGTCCAAACCGTTCGTCGAAACCTGGCGAACGCAAACAAATTTTTCCAAGAGTGGGCGGATGACAGGATCTTTGTCGACCAAGTCGTCGTCCAATTTGACGCACTCTTCACAAGGAATGCACCGCAAGACGACCAAGACCGGTTTGCCGTTTTCCTTTGCCTTGGCCATGGCACCGGGAAGGTCGTTGTACATCCAAAAGCCGTCCGCGAGGACTTTCCTTTTGTCATCGCGAACTTTTTCCTCGCGGCTTTGAGCATCAGCCGACAGGGCTCCTACAGTCGTGATGGCGAGCGAAAGGCATACGATCCGGATTGGAAATGAAGTCGACAAGGCATCACCTTCGAATGGTGGGAACGTTTTGGCCAGATCCACATCCTACACGTTTTCATTCCGCTCGTTGTGGCCACCGGAGCCGCTACGAAAATTCGATCACCGCCTTCACACAGCCGTCCTTGCCGTGGGCAAAGGTATCATAGGCAGCCACCGCGTCCTGGAAGGCGAATCGATGGGTGACGCACCAGTCCAGGTCCGGCAAATTGTCCACCAAATCGTCGGCCAACTGCGACATGTAAAACCTCGCCGGACAACGGCCCGTTCGGTAGGTCAGGTTTTTGTCGTAGGCATCGGCGGGGCTGAAGGAAAAATGGGGAGTGCAGTGGCAGCCGATCACCGACAACGTTCCTCCCGGACGAAGCAGGCGGTAGGCAGCCGACTGGGCATCGGGAAGTCCAACCAGTTCCATCACCCCATCGGCGCCTCGGCCGTCGGTCAAATCGCCGATCGCCGCCTCGGCCGCCGCGACCTCGGTGAAGGACGAGGCCCCCAATTGACGGGCGATTTGAGCACGCGCGGGGTTCGGGTCGATCGCGATCACGTGCTTTGCCCCCTGACGCAGCGCTGAAACGATCGCCAACAGGCCCACTGTGCCGCAGCCGATCACGGCACACACTTCCGCGGAACCGGCTCCGACCATGTCGGCAGCATAATGCCCCGTGCTCAGGTTATCGCCCAGCAGCAATGCGGTTTCGGCAGGAATCCCCTCGGGCACTTGCATCAACGTACCACCGGCCAGTGGAACACGAACGTATTGTGCCTGCCCGCCGTGCAACCCTTTACCTTTTTCTCGCCATCCAAACAGTTGGCCTTGTCGACAACGGGAGGTCAGCCCCTGTTGGCAGAAAAAACAGCGACCACAACTGGTGGTGAAGGGTGCGCAAACCCGGTCTCCCAAGGCGATCGTGCGCACCGATGATCCGACATCAACCACCGTCCCAACAAACTCATGCCCCATCACCGTACCGGAATCGATACCGACCTCTCTTCCGAAAAAGGGATGCAGGTCGCTGCCGCAAAGCCCGGCCAGTTCGACTTGCACGATCGCGTCTTCGGCCTGCTCGATGACCGGATCGGAAAGTTCTCGCAAACCGACTTGCTGAACCGATTCAAAGCAGACACCCAGCACGCTTGTTCCTTTTTCGATTGTTCGATTCGTAAATCAGGTAACTCATGCTACTTTCTAGCACAGCTCCGCACGCAACGCCTCTGCCAACCGCCGGTATTGATCCAGGTCGTTGTAAGCTTGGCAGGAAATCCTCAACACTCGCTTTGCGTCGCAGGTGAACCGAAAAACCGGCAGCTCGATCCGATGACGATCGTACAAGCGTACTTGCAGCGGATCGACTTCCCCCGCCATCGTTTGAGGTGCCGCTGGCAAAGGAAAGCTGGCCATGCTGCCGATCATCCGATCGGGCGCCGGACCGGGAATCTCTAGCGCGTCGAGAACCAAGTCGCGAGCCCGCAGCGCCAGCGCCCGATTGGCTCGCATCAGTGCTTCGATGCCGCCTTCCCGTAGCCCGCCAAGAAATTCAATCGCCGTGGGAGTCGCCAGCAGCGGACAGGGATCATAGGTACCGGTCCAGTCGAATTCGGCCAAGAACCGCGATCGGCCGGGACGCGGCGTGTTGGCTCCGTGACTGATGATCGTCGGTCGGACCTGGTCCTGAAGTTCGCTGCGGACATACAGAAATCCGGAGACCTTCGGCCCACAAAGCCATTTGTGATGATTGGCCGTGTAGTAGTCAGGCCCAATATTCGTAATATCAAGTGGCACCATACCGGGCGCGTGCGCGCCGTCGACCATCACTTGGATTCCCCGGCAATGGGCAATGTCGACAATTTTCTTGATCGGCAGAACCAGGCCGCTGGCGCTGGTGACGTGATCGACCAGCAACAATCGCGTCCGCGGATTCAACTCGGCCTCGATTGCAGCGACAACATCGTCGTCACTGGCGAGAGGAAAGGGAATGCGGGCAACACGCAACTTGGCAGCTGCCCGGTCGGTCACAAATCGCGCCACGTTGTTGCAGGCATTGTAGCCATGGTCGGTCACCACGATTTCGTCGTTTCGACCCAGAGGCATCGAACGCAGTACCGCGTTGACTCCGTCTGTCGCGTTCCTGACAAAAACCAGATCGGTGGGATCCACGTGCACCAGGTTGGCGATGCAGCGGCGAACCACGTCAAGCTTCGGTTCCAATTCGCGTTCTTGAGCAAGAAATCGAAGTGGTTCGCGTTCCAGGCTATCTTGAAGCCGACGTTGCTCTTGCAACACCACCGTCGGAGTGGCGCCGAAGGAGCCGTGATTGAGCATGTCAATCGTAGGATCGAGCTGCCAGTGCTGTCGCGACTCGGTCGGTTTACTCATCAGCGCGTTCCCTATTAGCATGGCGGTCCCGCCGTAAGGATTTGTTCGGAAATAACTTCGTTGTTTGAATGACACCACTCGCAAGATCACCCTCCCTCCGGGAGGGTCGGACGCGGTAGCGGCCGGGGAGGGCATGGTGGGCGAACCCTCTCCGGGCCTGAGAGCCCGACTCTCCCGACTCTCCCAGAGGGCCCAGAGGGAGAGTATTGTCAAATGACGAAGTTATTTCCGAACAATTCCTAAGTCACGGCCGCAAGCCGTCCAGACCGTCACTGGGGTGCGACGGGCTGGCCGGCTGTGGTTTCGACGATGCTCTTGGCGATTGCTAAATTCCTCTTGGCTTCCCCATGGTTCGGATCGATCGCCAACGCCGCCTGGAACTCCGAGACAGCTTGTTGATAACGTTTTAACTTCAACATCAACAGACCGATGCGATGATGGATATCGGCGTCGGCGTCATCGGACGAAAGCGTTTGACGATACAGATCGACCGCTTCATCAGTCTGACCCGCGCCCGCTTTGGCTTCCGCCAATCTTTCAGTGGTGACCCGATCCTCCGGAAAAAGGTTCTTGGCAATTTCGAGCGATTCGACCGCAAAATCAAATTCTTTCAGCGACAGATGCACGCAGCCCAACGAAAATTGGGCTCGCGCCCGCCGCCGAACATCGGGATCGAGGGTAGCCGAGAGTGTCAGATAGTATTTGGCTTGCTGCATTTCTCCACGATCGGCCAACAACTCGCCAAACGGCAGGTAGGCTCGTGGAAAATCGCCCTTGGCAAAGAGCTGTTCATACCGTGCGTAGCCTGCTCCCAGTTCCCCCATGTTGATCAGTGAATCGGCCAACACGAATTGACTCTCCAAATCGCCTTCGATCAGTTCCAGTGCGTCGGCGGCGCGCGGCGCGGCTTCTTCAAACTTGCCTGCCCAATGCAGAACCTTGGCCAAGTTTCGCAGAGCAACTCCCTGGGCATGTGGGCCAATCTGCTGCCTGATCTTCGCATCCACCAGCTGAATACGTCTTTCGTCGACAGATTCGCTGGCAGCCAGCAGACCCTGGTCGGCCATCGCTTGCAGGATCCACAATGCAAGCTGCTTGTGGATTTCGATCGTGGGATGCACGTGATCCAGAAAGTACTCGCCTCCCAGACATCCGTGCTGGTGATCACGAAGGCATTGGGCGCGTAGCTTCGCTTCAAAATCGACCAAGGGAACAGACCTACTCTGGGAAACTTCACGAACGGCCTGGCGAATTTCCTTCACCGCGCGAAGCGGACAAACATCCTCGTCGATGGCTCGTACAAACGCGGTCCGAGCCTGCTGATCGCGTCCCATTTGCAGCAACAGTCGCCCCATTCGGTATTGGAGCAGTGCATGGCGATCGTCGATCGCGGCAGCGGCAAGGTACTGATCGAGCGCCGATTCCAGATCGCGAGCCTGCCACGCTTTTTCCGCGTTTTCGACCGCGGAACGAAACCTGCCGACAGCGTCTTCGCTGAGGTTGACGTTCGACTCGCTCTTGAAGGGCGAGCAGTCTTTCTCGTTGGCGGCGGGCGTGATCAGCAGGACCTTCGCACCAGCCGCCTCCGCCATGGTGATCATCCGCTGGAGATTCAACTCGTAGTGCCGAACCACTTTTCGCCGCCAATCGTCATCGCGAACGTAGTCGGCGGGACCGACCGTGTGATTGAGAATTTCGTCCACTTCCCCCGACAATGTTTCTTGCGGCGAACTCGCCTGCGGCTTCCCTTTGCCAACCGCGTGTCGCAGCAGTGACCAGGTGCGAGTTCGAGAGAGAGCCAGGTTTGCTCGCCGGCTCCAGTTCGGCCGATCAAACATGTCCTGGTAAGTACGTCGCTCCAGAAACTCGTTGTGCGCGGTGTAAACGATGAACAGGTCCGGTTCATACTTCAGTAGTTCTTCCATCAAGTGGGCAACACGGTAGCTTGCGTAGCTAATGCCGCCAGCATTGATGACCTCCCATCGGCTACCCGCCTCGGCGATCGGAAGCAGCTGGCGAAGCCAACCGCAATAGGAAGTGACGTCTTGATAAGGACGGCCATAGGTGGTGGAACCACCCAGGCAGAAGATTCGTTTTGTCCCCGCCGTTTTTTTTCGCGGAAACGACTGCTGGTTGAACCAGGTGAGTTTGTTGCTGGCGGTCGACACAACGGTCTCGCCGGAATCATCTCGGGCAATTTCCATCAGCGGCAGATGCTGGTCAAAACCGACAAATGGGTCCTCCACGTCGATGACGCGTTGAACACCAAAGACCGCTAACGATGCTTCCAACAACAAGAAAAAGCAGGTCGTGGTGATTGCGGAAAAGGCTAATTTTCGTCGCCACGACAAAGATGCCGATGCACGTGGATGCGGCGTGGTTGATTTCGATTCAGGCATTACCCGAATATTCTAACTGCGCAGGCCCAAGTCGGCGATTTCGGAGAAATTGCCGACTGCTCACTGTCGAACGAGTTTTCGAAACGCTTCGTTGAGTTGATTGGTGATCGGTCCCGGTTTTCCGTCGCCGATCAGGCGATCGTCCAGCTTGACCACCGCCACCACTTCGGCCGCGCTGCCGGTCAGGAAACATTCATCGGCGACGTAGATATCGTATCGCGTCATCGGTTCTTGAGCCGTTTCGATGCCCGCTTTCTGAGCCAATTCCAACACCGCGTTTCGAGTGATCCCTTCCAGGATTCCGGCATCGATCGGAGGTGTGATCAGCCGGTTGTGTCGGACGATAAAAATATTGTCTCCCGTGCACTCGGCCACCTCTCCCTTGTGGTTCAACATCAGGGTTTCCATGCACCCAGCCTTCAATCCCTCCATCTTGGCCATGATATTGTTCAGATAGTTCAGCGACTTGATGCGCGGACTGAGTGCGGCGGGATGATTGCGAATTGTCGATGCGGTGACCAGTTCCAAACCCTCGGCGTAAAACGAGTCGGGGTAAAGTGTGATTCGGTCGACAATGATGATGACTTGCGGATCACTGCATCGATAGGGATCGAGTCCCAGCGCGCCCGATCCACGCGTGACGACCAGGCGAATGTAGCCGTCCTCCAGCCCGTTTTTGGCGACCGTCTGATTCACGTCGTCGGTCAGCTGCTCGATCGTCATCGGGATTTCCAGGGCGATCGACCTTGCCGATTCCCATAGCCGGACCAGGTGCTCGTGCAGCCGAAACACTTTGCCGCTATAGATTCGCATTCCTTCGAAGACACCGTCACCATACAGCAGACCGTGGTCGTAGACGCTGATCTTCGCATCCTCGCGAGAAAAGAACTCGCCGTTGATATAGATCTGTTGATTCATCGTTTTTCTACATATTGTCAGGAAAAGGTCTACTCGACGTCAGCCCTGGTGACTGCGTTGACCACTGCCGCGTCGAAATAGTTTATCGACATTCCGGCGTCGACGATGATCGACTGGGCGGTGATACCGCTGCTTTTGGGGCTCAACAAGAACAGCGCCGTCGAAGCGACTTCGTCGGTTTCCACAGCGCGGCCGCGGGGAATGACCTTTTCAGCATACAAATAAGAGTCGACGTATCCGGGAATCCCAGCCGAAGCGCTGGTTTTCAGCAGCCCCGCAGCGACCGCATTGAAACGAATTTCACTGAAGCGGCTGAATGATTTTGTCAGGAACGCAAGGGAGGATTCAAGTGCAGCTTTGATAGGGGCCATGAATCCATAGCTCTCGCTGGCCATCCGGGTGGTGCTGATGCCAATGGTCACCACCGACGCATCGCGAGCCAAAAGTTCCTTCAAAGCGTTGCAGACGTTGGTCAACGAAAAAGCGGAAATGTCGATCGCCTGCAAAAATTGGGTTCGCGTCGTTTCGTGAAACGGTCGAATGCCTTCGGGATAATCGGCAAAGGCGATGGAATGAACCAGGCCAGCCAGGACAACTCCGTCGGCTTGAAGACGCTGGGCCAACGAATCGATTTGGTCCTGCTGCTCCACGTCGCACACCAACACGCGGCGATCGGCAAGCAGTTTCGCCAGACTCTCTTTGCGCGACTGGCTCCGTACGCTGTAGATCACCTCGCCACCCGATTGTTCAATCATTCCGGCGATTCGAAACGCCACGCTTTTTTTGTTGGCAACTCCCATCACCAAGAACGTCTTGCCTGCCAGACCCAAAAAATCGGCGACAGGTTCGCTGCCAGCACTGCTCATGATGACGACTCGGGGCTGGTGAGGGTGCAGGCAAAATCAAGCCGGGCGGCGACCTTTCCGTCCAGCAATATCTTGCCGGTCATGAAGAACGCCGAACTGACACGCTCGTTCAGCGTCACCTCAATTCGGACGGTATCACCTGGACGGATCATTCGTTTGAATTTTACGGAATCCAATCGGGTGGCCACCGGCACAAACTGACCCTCTTGCGACGCGTGGTCGAATAACAACGCCGCGCCGGCTTGCAAACAGCATTCGCACTGAATGACTCCCGGTACGATCGGGCTGCCGGGAAAGTGTCCCTGAACGAAAAATTCGTCGCCGGAAAAATGTTTTTGGCAAACGATACTCGTTTCGTCCAGCGAGACCATTTCGTCCAACAGCAACATCGGAGGCCGATGGGGAATGCGCCGTTGGATTTCTTCAATGCTCATACAGATAAGATAGTGTTGGGCGGGCAGTGGCCAGGGCAAAGGAATTGTTCGGAAATAACCTCGTCATTTGGCAACACTCTCCCTCTGGGCCCTCTGGGAGAGTCGGGCTGGGATGGTGAAACCGCCGGGGTTTAGGGGATTTACGGAGAATTGATGTTTTAAAACTGTTACGCCCCAGCGTATTCGTTTTGTGTCTAAACCCACGAAGCGAAGGAGCGCAACAGTGCACGTATCATCCGCTAAAACACTCGAGCATTTCAAGTCGCCTTGGCGATGTCTCTCACGGTCGTTGTTCTTCTCTCGAAATCGCTGGAAAACGCGTGCATTGCGTTTGCGACAGGAGATTCAAGAGACGCGCCTTCAACTCAAGCAGGCTCAGCGGGAACAGACGCGGCTGCGAAATCTGACTGAGAATCTTCAACAGCGTCTCGACCGACAGGTCACACACTCGGCCAACTCCCTGCCAAATTGGAAAAACTTGCCCGGTCATCAATTCAGTGCCGAAATGATCTGTCTTTGCTGCCAACTGAGCCTACTGATTGGAGTCCGAGCAGTTCCCAAAGTCATCGAGTGCTTTGCCGAAACCTTTCACCTGCAAATCGAAGTGCCCTCAAGAGATGCGGTGCGAAACTGGATCTGTCGCAATGGCGTTGCGATCCTCAAAGAAGCGTCCCGAGCAGACGACTGGGTGTGGATGATCGACCACAGCGTTCAGTTAGGAAAAATGTTTGTGCTCGTTGTGCTGGGGATTCGCCGGAGCCAGTTGCCAAACGATCGCGCTCTGCGACGTCAAGACATGACGCCACTTGCGGTTTTACCAACGTCCTCACGCGACAAAGAAGAAGTGGCCAAACAATTGAGTGATACCGCTGAGCAGTTTGGTACACCGCTGGCGGTTCTCAGCGACGGAGCGTGTGAGTTGCACGAAGGCGTTCGCCGCCTAAAGAGCAAGGATTTTTCGGGAGTCCACCTCGACGACATCAAGCACAAGGTTGCCAATTTGCTGAAGAAACTGCTTCGTGGCGACGAGCGATGGAAAGCGTTTTCGGCCAAACTGGGCACGACCACTGCGGCGATTCAGCAGACCGAACTGGAGCATCTCTTGCCACCTCGAAAGAAGGAGAAAGGCCGTTTTATGGATTTTGGACGATTGATCGACTGGGCGAAGATGATTGAGAACCAATTGACCCAGACGACCTGCTCGAATCATGAACGCATCGTCGAGAAGTTGGGCTGGATCAGTCAGTTCGAGGCCGACTTGCAACTGTGGTGTCAGTACCGTCGCTTGATTGGCGAAACATTAACGATGGCAAGCGAACGAGGCGTATTCGCCGGAGCCAGTGAAAGCCTGCGAGAACGTCTATCGAATTGTGAAGTCCGGGACGAGTTGGCGTTTCAATTTAGCGATCAAATTGTCTCATTCTATCAGCACAACGAAGCTCAACTTGAGAAGCTCGATTGCACCGACATCATCTTGCCCAGCAGCACCGAAGTGCTCGAATCCGGATTTGGGGGATTCAAGGCGTTACAAGGAAATCACGGTCGAGGAACATTTACGAGCTTGCTTGCGGTCTTCGCGACTCAGTTTGACGAGTGCACTGCGGCAAAGATCCGAGGGCGATTCACGAAGGTCTTAAACAAAGACGTCAAAGCCTGGTTAAGATCTTCGGGGCTAACCAATTCGACGCAATCCCGTCGCACCCGAGCATACGCCCAGGCAAAGACCAACGAAACACTTTTTTCAGCCGCGTAGCGAGTTTTCACCATCCCAGAGTCGGGCTCTCAGACCCGGAGAGGGTTTGCCCAGAACTGATGTGGGCGTCAAGCGGGCAACGATTTGGTACGCTGCAACCTTCCGTACCCCGTGAAAACCTGATTGCCCCTTGCACGCCGCGATCGACGACCAGCGATGACTACCTACTATGCCAACGGCTCGGAATCGACTTCCCTAACCAGCGACGATCTGCGCCAGGCTCTGCAGGAAACCTTTGCCAAAATCGGCGACCGGCAACGAGTTTTGGTGCTGCCGCCCGATGCCACGCGGCTGTTCAGCCGAGCGGGGGAGCTGACGGCGTTGACTTGGCAGTTGCTCGGTGATCGCGTGACCGACATCATGCCGGCGCTGGGAACGCATTCGCCGATGAAACCGGACCAGCTAGAGCACATGTTTGGAAATGTGCCCCTTGACTTGTTCCGCCCGCATCGCTGGCGAAAGGACGTTGTCACATTGGGTGAAGTGCCCGCGTCGTATGTCGCCGAAGTCACCGATGGTCTGTACAACCGGCCGTGGAAGGCGCAAGTCAATCAGTTGTTGCGCGACGGCGGGCATGACCTGATCTTTTCGATCGGCCAGGTCGTTCCGCACGAAGTGATCGGAATGGCCAATTACAACAAAAACATTTTTGTCGGCACGGGCGGAGCCGAGGGGATCAATGAAAGCCATTTTTTGAGCGCGGTCTACGGGATCGAACAGACGTTGGGGCAAGCCAACACGCCACTGCGACAGATTCTTAACTACGCACAAGACCACTTTTGCACCGACCTGCCGCTGCTGTACGCCTTGACGGTGATCCAGCAGATGTCCGACGGAACCATGCACACGCGTGGTTTGTATATCGGCGACGATCACGAGACGTTTTTCCAGGCCGCTGAACTTGCCAAACGCGTCAACATCACCGACCTCGATCGAGCTCCTCAGCATGTTGTCGCCTACCTGGATCCGTCGGAATTCAAAAGCACGTGGTTGGGCAACAAAGCGATTTATCGGACTCGATTGGCGATCGCAAATGGCGGCCGACTGACGGTGCTGGGGCCGGCAGTGGAAGAATTCGGAGAGGACGATCAGATTGACCCGCTGATTCGCAAGTACGGCTATCGCACCAAAGCGGAGATTTTGCAGCTGGTGGAGGAGAACGAAGACCTGGCCGCCAATCCGTCGGCCGCTGCTCACCTGGTGCACGGTTCTCACGAAAACCGCTTCGAGGTCGTTTATGCAGCGGGCAAGTTGTCGGCCGAAGAAATCCAATCGGTCGGCTACACACCAGGCGACATCAACGAACTGATGAAACGCTACGACGTCAGTCGCCTGGAAGATGGCTGGCACCGAGATATCGACGGATCGGAGTTCTATTTCATTCAGAACCCGGCACTGGGCCTGTGGCGGGCACCGATTTGAGACCTTCGGCCGGTTCTCCGCTTGTGGCTATGCGAAGCGATTTCGGACTGTCGGCCGGTTCTCCGAACCGGTTACGCGTTGCGATTTCAGACTGTCGGCCGGTTCTCCGCTCGCGGCTGCGCGATGCGATTTCGGAGAAATCGCCGACAGTTGGCCGGCTGCGCGTTGCGATTTCGGAGAAATCGCCGACGGTCGGCCTTTTTCCCGCGTTTTTGGGCTTATTTTCCGGCTTGGTCCAATTTTCTGCTTCTGCTAATCTTCCCCTCCACGCCAATGAGTGATCAATGGGGATGTCGGAAACAAGGAAGTTTGCCGACACAGGTTCAATCGCTGGAAAGGAGTCCGACGTGGAAACCAAGCAACCCTCTGTGAGTGTTCATATTCGCTGGATGATCCGCCGCGACATGCCGGCCGTTCTGGGGATCGAAAACCGGTGTTTCGAATTCGCCTGGAATGAAGACGATTTCATCCGCTGTCTTCGCCAGCGCAATTGCATCGGCATGGTCGCCGAACAGGACGACCAGGTCGTTGGCTTCATGATCTACGAACTGCACAAGAATCGGCTGCACATCTTGAACTTCGCCGTCCATCCGAATCATCGCCGCGCGGGTGTCGGCCACGCGATGGTCAGCAAGCTGTTGGGCAAGCTGTCGCACGAACGCCGCAACCGAATCATGCTGGAAGTGCGCGAGACGAATTTGGAAGCGCAGCTGTTTTTCAAGTCGATCGGTTTTCGAGCGATTTCGGTGCTGCGAGATTTTTACGACGATACGGTCGAAGATGCCTATCTGATGCAGTACCGGTATCAACCCAGCGCCGAAGAACTGGCTCAACCCCACAACCGCATCTCGCGACTGGCCGGTTAAACGGTAAACGCGATGATGCCGGCGGTAAGAAGCTCACACAAAGGCACAAGGACACAAAGAAGAGAACAGGAGAGCCGGCATAAAAACCCGGCTCTTTGATTCCTACCCCTCCACTCTCTCTTCTTTCACCCCTTTCTTCGTGCCTCAGTGCCTTCGAGTATGCTTCCTCAAGCGCACCCCCTCGACCGGTCGCTAATAGGTCGGAATGGACGGATCGATCTCTTCCGCCCAGGCCAGGATACCGCCTCGCAGGTTCGAGACGTTGGTGAATCCTTGGTCTCGCAGAAACTGTGCCGCTTTCGCGCTGCGTCCGCCCATCTTGCAATGAACGACGATTTCGGCGTCGCGATTCAGCTCGCTGAATCGCTGCGGCAACTCACCCAGCGGAATCAGCTGTCCAGCCAAGTTGCAAAACTCGTACTCGTGCACCTCACGGACATCCAGCAGCGTAAACTCCTCGCTCGCGTTCATTTTCGCATGGAGTTCCTGCGGTTCGATGTCCCACGGGCTTTGCGGCAAAGGCATAGCGTTTCCTGTTGGTGTTGCCGGGACACCACAAAACTGCTGGTAGTCGATCGGCTTGGTGATGGAAGGGTTCTCTCCGCAAACGGGACACCCTGGATCTTTGGTCACCCGCATCTCGCGGAACTTCATGTCCATGGCGTCAAACAACAGTAGGCGGCCAGAAAGTGTATCTCCTTTTCCCAGGATAATCTTGATCGCTTCGATGGCTTGAATCAGCCCGATCACTCCCGGCAGCACACCCAACACACCACCCTCGGCACAGCTGGGGACGGCGCCCGGCGGCGGCGGTTCGGGATAGAGGCATCGGTAGCAGGGGCCGCCCTGGTAACCGAAAACCGACGCCTGGCCCTCGAACCGAAACACGCTGCCATAACAGTTCGGCTTTCCCTGCAGCACGCAGACGTCGTTGACCAGGTACCGCGTGGGAAAGTTATCGGTGCCGTCAATCAACATTTGATAGGGGGCTGCGATCTGCATGGCGTTGTCGCTGGTCAACGCCTGCTCGTGGCAGTCGACTTGAACATGCGGGTTGATGTCGGCGATGGTTTCGGCCGCCGAGGCGATCTTGCTTCGGCCAACATCTTTCGTGCCATGAATGATCTGCCGCTGCAAATTGGAAGCGTCAACTTTGTCAAAATCGACCAATCCCAATCGCCCCACTCCGGCGGCCGCCAGGTACATGCCCAGCGGTGATCCCAAGCCGCCGGCCCCGACCAACAAAATGCTTGCCGACTTGAGCTTCTGTTGGCCTTCGACACCCACTTCGGGCAAAGTCAGGTGCCGCGCGTAGCGCGCGTATTCCTCTTTTGTTAAAGCGTCCTTATTCATGGTTATCCTCCGGCCAGCGCCGGAACGATCAAAATTTCGTCGTTTGCGGAGATCTCGGTTTCCACGCCATCCCGATCTCGAATGTTCTCATCGCCTACAAAAACATTGACGTAATTCCGTAAATCCCCGTTGTCATCCAGCAAGTCCGATTGCAGCACCGGAAAAGCCTTCGTCAATTCGACCAGCGCCTGCCCAACGGTCGTGGCGCTGACCTCGACTACGCTGTTTCCGTCGGCTTTCGATCGCAACACGTTGGGCAACAACACTCGGGTCATGCTTCTGTTTCTCCGCAGCGGCGAGAGAATATGGGTTGGTAGAAATCGTGCCGCCAACGATCCTGTCATTTTAGCGGAGCACAAACCGGGCAGACAGCGTCGCGCTTGACCGCGAGCGTCCGAAATTTCATCTCTCGCAAGTCAAATCGCAGCAGCCGGCCGGCCAACGGCTCCCCGATCCCGGCGATGACTTTGATCGCTTCCATCGCACCCATGCAAGCGACGGTACCGGAAACGGCACCGAAAACGGGAAACTGCCTGGTCCAGGTCGGCGGATCGACCGGAAAAATGCATTGCAGGCAGGGAGATTTTCCCGGCAGCACCGTGGTGATGTGGGCCTCCAGTTCGTACATCGCGCATTCGACCAACGGTTTGCGTTGCAAGACCGCTTGCCGATTCATCGCGAAACGTTCGGGAAACAAGGGTGCGCAATCGACGATCAAGTCACACTGCTGCACCAGTTCCGCCGCGTTCGACTCGTCGACGTTCGCCTGGACACCGACGATTTCCAGGCGAGGATTCAGTTCCAGCAACCGCCTTCGAATCGACTCGATGCGCGGCTTGCCGATCCAATCGTGAGTCATCAACAACTGCCGATTCAGGTCGCTTGGTTTGACGTTTCCGGCGTGCGCCAAAACGAGCTTGCCGATACCAGCCGCAGCCAGCTCGTAGGCCACCACGCTGCCGACGCCGCCGACACGGGAGATCATGACCGAGGCGTTTTTCAGCTTTTGCTGGCCCTCTTCACCAAAGTCGGGCACCCACATCTGCCACTGGTAGGTTGCTCGTTCTTCCTCTGTCAGTGCAGGCAGGTTGGTCATAGCAGGCCGAAAGGGAGACGGGTGGGAAGAAAGAAGTGCGCCATTTCCGAAACCGGGGCTACTTCTTCCATCCAATCTTGTTCAATTCGGCGAGCGCCAACAATAGTGCCTGGGTGCCGTCTTTGGCGTGCCCTTGGGCGACGACTGCCTGATACAGCTGATGAGCCAGTGCCAAACCGGGCAGCGACAGGTTCATCGCGGCTGCTTCGTCCAAAGCGATCCGCATGTCTTTGACGAAGTGTTCGACGAAAAAACCGGGATCAAAGTCGCCGTCGATCATCCGAGGTGCCAGGTTGGAAAGAGACCAGCTTCCCGCGGCGCCTGATGAAACACTCTGCAAAACGGTCGGCAAATCGAGTCCTACCTTGGTGGCGTACAGCAATCCTTCGCAAACGGCGATCATGCCGGAAGCGATCAACGTCTGGTTGACCATCTTGGTGTGCTGCCCGCGGCCAGGACCTCCCTGGTAAACGATGGTCTTTCCCATCAGCTCAAACAGCGGTCGGATCCGCTGGACGGCCGCCTGATCGCCGCCAATCATGATCGAAAGCGCCGCGTTACGGGCCCCGGTATCGCCGCCGCTAACGGGAGCGTCGATGGCCGCCACCCCCACCGCCGCAGCAGCCTCGGCAATCTCTTCGGCCAACGAAGGCTTGCTGGTGGTCATGTCGACCATGGTCTGGCCGGGCTGACAAGCCGAAAGCACACCGTCAGGCCCCAGAATGACTTGCCGGACGTCATCGGGAAAACCAACGATGGTGAACACCACATCGCTTTGCCGAGCGACCTCGGCGGGCGATTCCGCCAAGACGGCTCCCTTGGCGACCAGGTCTTGAGTTTTCTGGGCGGAACGATTGAAAACTGTCGCTTGATATCCCGCATCCAGCAGGTGACCGCACATGCTGCGCCCCATCACGCCAGTGCCGATCCAGCCAACACGAGTCGATTGGGGCGAGATGGTTTCGGTGGAATCGGTCATGGTGTTGCGGTTCGCCTACCAACGATGTTCGGGACGGTCCAGGATTTCACGGAGCAAGATGGCCTGCTTGATACCGCCCGGTTGGCTCAACAGCCGCAGCAGATCATGAGCGGTATTGCCGGTCAGCGCGACGGCGGCGTCGCCTTTTGTGGCGGCGGCCGCAGCGCGGCCTTTGACCTTTTTCATTCGCTGCGCCGCTTCCGCCTGCGCCGCTGCTGCCGCCTTCTTCGATTCCTCCAACCGCCGCTGCCGTGCGGCTAACGAATTGGAGTCCTCTTCGACCACCTCGACATCCGCCGGTTCCTCCACAATGATCGCATCCACCACTCGTTCGCGATGACGATCGGAGTACTCGGGACGCGACCGGGGCGCAGGCTGCGTCTGTTGCTGCTGAGCCGCCTTGGCTTGGCGCCGTTTGGCTGCGCGACGAAGAAAATCTTCTAGATCACCGGACATCGCAATCTCGCTCTCTCTGGAAAAGGGCGACTACTTCTGTTCGAAGGTGTCGGCGATTTCATGAGTTCCCGTTGCCAACGACTTTCGCATTTCGGTGTCGGCGCTGACGTTTTGAAGTTTGTAGTAGTCCAAAATGTTCAACCCGCCATTGCGAAACGCGTCGGCCATCGCGCGAGGAACGGCGGCTTGAGCCTTGACGACCGATGCGCGGCTCTCTTCGATCTTGGCCTGGTTTTCCTGCTCCTCGGCAACCGCCGCGGCCCGCTTGCCCTCGGCACGAGCCCGCGCGACCTGGGTGTCCGCTTCGGCCTGGTCAGCCTGCAGACGAGCACCGATGTTTGCACCGACGTCGATATCGGCAATGTCAATCGACACGATCTCAAAGGCGGTTTGTGAATCAAGCCGCTTGGCAAGCACCGCTTTACTGATCACGTCGGGATTTTCCAACACCGCTTTGTGATCTTCGGCACTGCCGATGGCGCTAACAATTCCTTCGCCGACCCGCGCGATGATCGTTTCCTCCGTCGCACCGCCGATCAGCTGCTGCAGGTTGGCTCGCACGGTCACCCGCGCTTTCACTTTCAATTGGATGCCGTCTTTGGCGACCGCGTCCAGCGATGGTTTGGCAGCACCGCGGGGCGGACAATCGATCACTTTGGGATAAACACTGGTCTGCACCGATTCCAACACGTCTCGACCCGCCAAATCGATCGCCGCCGCTTCACGGAAGGTCAACGAGATTGTCTTGGCCTTTTTGGCGGCGATCAAGGCACGAATCACCTGCTGGACATTGCCGCCGGCCAGGTAGTGGGCTTCCAAGGCTTCGCTAGTCAATTCAGGATCGGACAACCCGGCCTGAGTGGCCATGATCTTGCTGCGAACGATCGTGCGAGTGTTGACTTTGCGAAACGTCATCCCCAGCAGATTGAAGAACGTGATATTGGCCCGAGTCAACTGGGATTGAATCCAGAGGCCAAAGTACCTCGCAAAGACAAGCAAAAAGATGACAATGACACCGAAAACGATCAGCGCCAAAATCAATCCGATCGTTCCCGAACCCGATAGCGGCTGGGCAACCAGGCCAATGTCAAACATGTGAATCATCCCTCATCAAAGCCGATCGGCAGGTCAGTTGGTCCATGCATCAATGTCGCGCCCCCCGCCGCAGATGTCAACTACGCCTATGGACCTTGGATGCACGTAGGCCGACTTGTCCCCCGTCGGCGATGCTGGAACTCCCAGACCGATTTTCGTTTCCAACCACGCTCGCCACCGACCAAGAAGTGGCGGGATCGACACCGCCGCTCGTAGGCCAGGACCGGCAAACACGGTGGTCACCGGTCCTGGCCTACCCAAGAGCACGCTGCGGCGAATCGCGAGTTGATTTAGATTTTGCCTGGCCTTGAGTGGTAGCGGATTTCGCCAAGAATTTCGGCCGTCATGGTTATCCGCCGAAATAAGATTTCTCGTGTGATTCCCAGGTGATACGCACCGGGTCCGCACGGTTTTTCTCGAAGAATGGCTGGCTGATCACACCGCCACCAACGGGTCGATGGTTCCCGTGCTGTCGGCGAAGCGTTTCATGTCCAGGCCCATCATCCGAGTCTGTGTCAGCCACAAGTTCGCCAGCGGCGTGCCCTCGGGCATGTTGATGTGTTGGCCACAGCGGACGCGTTTTCCACCACCGGCTACGATGATCGGCAGGTCGTTGTATTGATGAGTCGATCCGTCGCCCAAGCCCGAACCGTAGGTCAGCAACGTGTTGTCAAGCAACGTCGTTCCGTCCGACTCTTCGATCCTGTCCATCTTTTCCAGCAGGTACACGTACTGTTCCATGTGGAAACGATCGACCTTCAGCAGGTCGTCGATCATCTTCGTTTGGTTGTGCGACATCTGGTGATGACTGCGCGGCTTGTCAAACAGACTCTCGAACATGTAAGGGGTGTCCCATCGTTCGGGACCGACCATGAATGTCGTTACGTTCGTTAGCCCCGTCTGCAACGCGACCACCATCAGGTCGCCCATCAGCCGAATGTATTGGCCCCGCGGCAAATGAGCTTCCGGCGGTTCTTCCAACTCGACCTTGGCAAGATCGGCCCTCATCGTTTCCAGCCGATTCATCTGCGTTTCAATCGCCCGAATCGACTCGAAGTACTCCGAGAATTTTTGCCGATCGGTGTAGCCAAGATCCCTGGTCAAGGACTTTGCGTCTTCCAACACCAGGTCAGTGACCTCTCGATAGCGATCGATTTCCTTGGTCGAAAACAGTCGGTGGTACATCTTGCGAGGATCGCGAATCGACGGCGCAAGATGCCCGGTGCCGTACCACGAAATGTTGTCGAAGTAGATCGACTCTTTATTGTCGCGATGACTGTTGCAACTGAATTCCAAGGTCCGAAATGGTGTTTTCTTACCGACGTGATCGGCGACCAGATGATCCAAAGTTCGATCGAGCGGCCAAGCCGTTCCCTTGATCGTGTACGGCTGGGCGCTGCTCAAATAACACGAAGCACATTGTGCGTGGACGTCGGTGCCTTGCTGAAAGGTCCGGTCCATTCCGGTGATCAAGTTGATCTTGTGTTGAAAACCTTCCAGCGGCTCCATCGTGGGCGTGAGTTGCTGGAGTGGTTTGACGCTGAAACTCGGGTCCTGCTTGCCGAGCGATTTCATCACATTGCCAAGATTCCCCTTGGGGATGACGTCGTTCGCTTCGCCGGGAAAGAAGCCGCGCCGGACGACGCCGATGGGCACATAAAAATGGGCCATACGCATCGCCACCTGCTGCGCCTCAGCGGCCGCGCCAATGCTTTCCATCCAGGGAAGAGCCAGGGTGGCACCGCCAAGTCCCCGCAGAAATCGTCGTCGCGATAGCGATCTCATCTTTTTACCACTTGCGTTCTCTTGGACAGCATTGATGTTTCTTCCGCAGGGTTGGTCTTGCTCCTGAACGGTTCGCTCAGGATCACTTGTTTTAACAAGCTCTGAATCCTGTAGTCATCATCAGCCGCAGCCTCAACCATCTTATCCAGAGCGATTTGATCGGCCGCTTCCAACTGGCGAGCCAGCCCGAACGAAAGAAGATGCCCGGCAAAGGCCCGAGCGAAACGATCTCGTTCGACCAGGATGGCTTCCTTGAATTCAACGATGCTTGTGAAGCGGTGCTTCCGGAAAAGTGTACCGGACACTTCGACATCGCGTCCGTTTTCGTAGTTCTCTCGCCATCTGCCTACTGGATCGTAGTTTTCCAGAGCAAAACCAAGCGGGTCAATCCGCTCGTGACAACCTTTGCAATCGACGCGCTGACGATGCATCGACAATCGCTCTCGCAACGTGAGATGCTCTTCACCCTCCGGCGGTTTTTCGTCCAATGGTGGAACGTTGGCTGGCGGCGGTTCGGGCGGGTTGTTGAAAATGACACTCGCAATCCAAGCACCGCGAGTGATGGGCTGAGTCCGTTCGGGGCCCGAGGTCATCGTCATCACCGCGGCATTGGTGATGACGCCACCGCTGCGACGGTCCGTCACGGGAACACGGTTGAACTTCAACACCGTGACGGCTCCACCGTGACTTTTCTCTCCCTCAACATCGCTGCGCAGATCGCCGTAGGCATCTTCCAACAGGTTCGATCGGTAAGTGAAATCGGAATCGATCAGCTGGGTGATCGGCAAGTTTTCGATCAACACCGTTTCGAACAACAGCAACGGCTCCAGCATCATGTGCATGCTGTCGCGATACTTGGCAAAGTAGAAGTCCGGGTACCTGTTGGGATTGGGCACCGAAGAGATGATTCGATCGAGTTGCAGCCACTGGGCGGGAAAACTGTCGCAAAATCGTTTCAGTTTGTGATCCTTCAACATCCGGTCCAGCTGCTGCTGAATCACCTCCGGCCTGTTCAACTGCCCGGCGGCCGCCAAGTCCAACAGCACCGGATCGGGAAGGCTGCCCCACAGAAAAAACGACATCCGCGAAGCGAGTTCAAAATCATCCACCGCCTCCGCGGTCTCACTTTCGCTGGATTTGTCGTACAGATAGAGAAACTTTGGCGAGGCGATCGTTGCCGCAGCAACCGATTTCATCGCGTCTGAAAAATCGACTCCCGCATCCAGCAGGCCAGTGACGTACTCGGAGTACCGATCCAGAACCGCGGCATCGATCGGACGCCGAAACGCACGAATAAGAAAGGGCTGAAGCCGACGCCGCACTTCGGCTTTATGATCGGTCTGTTCGGCGGGGGCTTCAAAAAACGTCCGCCAGATGCCGATATTCTTCTCGGTAAAATCGGGGCTTTGAGTGATGGATTGTCCAAGCTTCAAAAAGGCCTCCATCAACAGCGGCGATAGCGAAAGATGATCACCGCGATTGTCAAACCCATGTTCGGCTCGGAGGTCCTGAGGAAACGCAGCGACCCCTGCCAGCCGCGGCTCGATCAACTGTGACTTTCCCAGCGGCCGACTTCCGACCGCAACGACGTCCGCCATCTTCCCGGTATGCGGCTGGAAGTAACCCTGATGCTCGCGCATCATCCGTTCGGGCAATGTGAAGACGATACATTTCAGATCGAACAAGTCGACGACGGCGTTGTTGTATTGAAAACGATTCATCCTGCGGATCGGCGCGTGCGAAAACGTTTTCGCATGCGACACTGCTTCCCGTAAAACCGTCCTCAATTCCGCGATCAATTGCTGACGAAGTTTCGCATCCAGCTGAGGCTCGTCTTCCGGCGGCATCTCTTCGAGATCCAAAACATCGATCAGACCACGAACGAGTTCGACGTTCTTGGACAAGTCATCTCTTTGTAACGAAACAAGGTCGACGTCCCCTTCGACTTCATTGGCGTCGGCCCCGTGGCACTTCGCACAGTGTTTCTGAATCGCCGGCGCGATGATCGAGGTGAAGGCATCCCCCTCAGCCGATCGGGAATTTGTCGCAAATACGGCCTGGAGAAGCACCAACGACGCCAACGCGACATTTCTGGCATTGTTTTGTAGACGATGGAGCATGTTGTGGTTCCGCATTCGACGGTCAATATCCCACAGAGTATTCACTTCTTTTCCACTGAAAACCAGTCGTCCTGGACTTTCCGGCGAAGTTTCGATCACGCAAGTGAAGAAACCCATCGTTGCTCGGCGGTCCCCGCCGTCAGTGACGACCGGGACGGTCGTGCAACGAAATCGCTCGCTTCTTGACCCGTAGCGAAAGTCGCCAAGACTTTCGGTGACTCTCGACCTGCCGAAACTCTTGGCGAGTTTCACTACCCGAAGGCCGTAGCGGAATCCCAAAACCGATTGGCGTGCCTGCCCCCCTTTTCCGCCATGCTCCAAATTTCCCCTCACCGATTTTTGATCGAGATCGCATACGCGACGCCGTTGAGGACCTCCCGTTTGCCTCGATACCGAAAGTGCGATTGTGTTTCGTGCAACACAGCGTCGACCGTTGTCACACACTCGACGCTCACGTACCACCGGCCGGGGGTGAGTGTTTCACGAATCGATTTGTTTGCGCCGGGTAGGTTGTTGCGATAGGTCGCATTACTGCTGTAGGCGGGCGAACCTTGGAGCAGGTACACGTTCAAATCAAAGCCGTCCTGACCGGTCAACTGAACTTGTACGTCTGTTTTATCTGAAGCAACGTCAAACGTGAAATGGTGATACTGCCGATCACCGATCTTGGTATGCTTCGGATCGTTGTCCTCGGTATCCTTGTCCATGTGATGGACGACACCCTCTTGAAGCATCGCTTTAACATCGGGCTGCCCCGTACCGGATAGGGCATACTGAAAACAAGCCTCCGTCAACGAAAGTCGCTCGCCCTCTTTGATCGCTTCCGGATGCGAGCCGATATTGATGATCCGCCCGACGTCGCCATTCTTTTTCCATGCCCAGATCGCAGCGCCTTGGTGCGTCTTTTCGCCCGGAGTGTCATAGCTCGCCAGCACTTCCACATCCTGCATCGTTTGCAGGTCCTGCTTCGCTAGCCAGTTGCCGTTGTTGTGGTAGATATCGGCAACGTAAAAATCGTTGCCGAAATCGGCGAACCGCAGCAGGGGTGACGAGGAAGGGATGCGGTGGCCAACATGAACTTTTTTCAGTCCGGTGTTGCGAGTGTTGTAAGGAAAGATGTGCAGGTAGCCTTCACGAGGTTCGCGTTTCGAATCGGTGTTGGTTCCGCTGAGGAAAGAACCGGCACAACTTCCGCAGTAGCTGCCGCCATTCTTGTAAAAGTCGACCAAAGCCTTCCGACCGACGCGGCCCAGCGACAGGCCATGCTTGGTGGCAGCGCCTCCGTTGACATAAATCAGGCGAAAGCGGGGCTGCCCGTCAGGATAAAGGAGCACTCCGTTGGTATCATCATCGCTGCCGACAATCAACGCTCGCTGCTGCTGTTGGTCCTTCCCGGCATAGTGTTCGTAGGACAGGCCAAGCGATTCCGCGGCAGGTAAACGCTTTCGACTGCTCAGGTTGACCCCGCCGTCCATGAAGATGTCTTTGTAGTAACCTTCGGGCCGGTGTGTCCCCGGTGGATGAGGAGGCACGCCGCGGTCGATGATGACACGGCTGTTGAGGTTGTATTTTGCGCCTCGCCACAACGCCACATAACGTTCGGAATCGTCCGTTTTGGCATCCCAGGTCAACGGATCGTACAACAGCACCACGCCGTCCTCTTTGCCAACCACTTCAAATTCGTCGCCGCGAACGACGATTCCCGTCGCTTCATCAATGCCGATTCCCAGCAAGGCGCTGCGATCGATTTTCGCGTCCATCTTGCCGTCGGGATCGGTAAGTACTTCGATCAGTCCTCTTTGACGACCACGTGGAATCACGTGCTGATCGATGGCGCAGTTCTTGATGTAGGCAAGCCCGTATTGATGGTCACCGATCATGATGTTGCTGCCGCTGGTGTCACCACGCACCAGGAAAGAGCCCTGAATCGACGCACCGGCAGAACTGCCGCCAATCACTCCGTCTCGATCCAACACTCCTTGAAACTCTCGCTCGGTAAGGGTTCCCAGGTAGGCGTCCGCAATTCGCCATTGTCGGCCTCCGCTGAACCAGACTGCATCCGCTTCGCGCAATGGCTGGACGAAAGCCTCGGTGTTTGCTTCCTCGCGATCGTGCGTGTGGACAATGGTTACGTTTGGCATGCCGAGCGTCTCGCGAGCGAAACGCGCGGCCGAGTTCGCCATGTAGTCATAGTCCGGATTGCTGGAGGAAGCTGTAGGGATGACCACGAGCTTTGCGTTTTTGCCACCAGCCAGTTCCACAAACTGACGGAAGACCAGAAAATCGCGGTCGCCCCCACCGACGATCACCAACGTGCCCCTTTCTGGCCCCCTCGTGTGCTCGGCGGCGCGACCCGATGAGGCCAAGGCACACAAAACAAGCAGGGCTAGATTTCCCCAAATTGCATTTCCATGTTGAATCAATCGGTGCATACGTCTCGTTCCGCGATGGAATCACGATATCAAGTCAGGCCTGAGTGCTGGATCGGTTTTGTGCAATCTAGTTTTTTTGTCACTGGCGGCATCGGATACTTCAGTCCCGTCGCGCAGTTGAACAGGACAGCCGATTCGTCGGTCGAAATACGGCCGCTGGCCAGCTCTTGCCAATAGGCCGCCAGGGTAGCCGCTCCTTCGGGGCAAAGCAGGACTCCCTCTTCTTTCGCCGCTCGCTCCTGAGCAGCAAGAATCGCTTCGTCCTGCACCGCTGTCGCCAAGCCGTTGCTTTCTCTCACCGCACGCAAGATCAGGAAATCACCGATCGCTGCGGGCACGCGAATTCCGGCAGCGACAGTTTGGGCGTTCTCCCATAGCGCTGCATGTTCTTCGCCTTGCTGGTAGGCCCGGACGATGGGGGCACAACCGGAAGCTTGGACGGCGATCATGCGAGGCAGCGGATCGCTGATCCAGCCAATCTGCTTCAGTTCCTTGAATGCCTTCCACATCCCAATCAAGCCGGTGCCGCCGCCTGTGGGATAGAGGATGACGTTGGGCAGCCGCCAACCAAGCTGTTCCGCCAGCTCCAAACCCATCGTCTTTTTTCCTTCAATCCGATAGGGTTCTTTCAACGTGGAAAGATCAAACCAGCCTTGCGACGGTTTTCCTTCGGCGACAATGCGTCCGCAGTCATTGATCAGCCCGTTGACTCGCCATACTTTCGCTCCCTGCGCGGCAATTTCACGAACGTTGATTTCAGGCGTGTCTGCCGGACAAAAGACGTAGGATTCGATGGCAGCGCGCGATGCATAAGCAGCCAGCGCCGCGCCGGCATTTCCGTTGGTCGGCATCGCCACTTTGGTGACGCCCAATTCCTTGGCCATGGAAATGGCCATGCAGAGACCGCGAGCTTTGAATGAACCGGTCGGAAGTCGCCCTTCATCCTTGACCCATACGTCACCACCGCCTCGGCACGATCGCGTCAATGGAATCAGCGGAGTCATCGTTTCTCCGAGACTGACAATATGTTCGGCATGCCGAACGGGAAGGAACTCTCTGTATCTCCACAGCTGCGGATCACGAGAACACAAGTCCTCCTTTTTGACAGACCGACCAAGCGACTCCAGGTCATACCGCACCAGCAGCGGCTTGCCCGCCGCCGACAGCCCATGCAGTTGATCGGCCGGATAGTGATCACCGACCTGACCACATTCCAAATGCGTTACAAACGTTGCCCGCTCTTCCGCCGTGCTAGCCATAGGATTGACTCTCTATCCCAAGAAGTCGCTCATTTTGACCGTTGTACCCGATCGAACTGACGCTTCGGCGGCTAGGCACATTGCCACCGACCAACGTCCGTCCTCGGCAGTGCAGTGTAGTGGTACGCCTTCGCGACGGGCTTGTACCAGCCGCGCAATTTGATCTTCCAGTTCGAACAACTCTCCGGTCGGTTTTTCGATCGGGACGGTGGTCACGTGTTGGCCGTCGAAAGCTCTTAGTGAAAAGGTGGGATGACGAGTGCGGTCCATCGCGCCGCTCCACGAGGCCCAGAGTGCCCCCCGGGTGCCGGTGACCTTGATCGTCTGATGATGCTCGAACGCCGCCAGGGTCTGCGAAACAACCGCGTAGCCGCCGCCGGCGAAATGCACGATCGCGCTGAAGTTGTCGTGCAGTTCAGGGTGATCGGGCTGACGCGAATTCGCGGTGGCGTAGATCGATTCGGGATCACCCGAGGCTTGCAGGTACCAACGAGCCAGGTCGAAAAAGTGAATCGGTTCTTCCAAGATCCAGCTACCGACTCGCGAGATGTCGTAGCGCCAACCGTCGGCTCCCTGCCGGTACGGGTTGCGCGACAGTTCGACCAACGCGTATTGCGGTGTGCCCAAAAAACCTCCGTCGATCATCTGCTTGGCCTTGCCCCACATCGATGACAGACGCAATTCGTGGCCAACCGCAAAAAGGCATTGGTTCTGCTTGGCCAGCCGAATCATGTCGTCACACTCGGCCAACGTGACACCCATCGGTTTTTCCAGCATCAGGTGCTTGCCCGATTGAAGCACGGCCAAGGCGATTTCGTGATGCAGGTGACTGGGCACCACCACGTCGACAAAATCGAGATCGTCGCGGGCGACCAACTGGCGGTAGTCCTGGTAGACGTCGGCATCCGGATAAGCCTCCTTGGCTGCCGCCGCCGACGCTTCGCTACGCGCCGCGATCGCCACCAATTCGGCTCCTTCGGTGACCGTGATGGCATTGGCGTGGTGGCCGCCCCAAGCGCCGAAACCGACTAGCCCAAATTTTAACGGTGCATCAACCATTCGACCTCAAATCCTTCACCCTTGAGTTAGCAGCGCGAGCTGAAGATCGGCCCGCCAGAACAAAAAAACGTGATCGGCATCTTGACATATTTTGAAATCGAAATAAAGATGGCCGAGCAGGTTTTTCGGGTGTTGGCCCTGTCGGCCAGTTCTGTCGGCCAGTTCTGTCGGCCAGTTCTCCGAACTGGCAACGGAGCGATTTCGGAGAAGTCGCTGACTGACTACGGAGCGATTTCGGAGAAATCGCCGACGGATTGGCAACGGAGCGATTTCGGAGAAATCGCCGACGAACTGGCTGCGAAGCGATTTCGGAGAAATCGCCGACGGATTGGCAACGAGCGATTTCGGAGAAATCGCCGACGAGAATGACTTAGGAGTGCCCAAGGCAAAACGGTTCATGAAACTCGCAGTAGAATCCTCGGTCGTCCATCAGATCCGATTGTGCGATGGCATCTCGCGAGTCCAGTTGGCTCGTCGATTGGAGATCGCTCCGTCGACGATCGGTATCCACGTCGACCGGCTGGTTCGCGGTGGATTTTTGCGTGAGGGCAAGCGAGCGGAAACCACGTCGGGTCGGCCGCCCACCATTTTGGAGCTCAATCCCGACGCCGGGCAGTTCATTGGCGTCGATTTGGATGCCGAGCAGATTCGGGCGATCGCCGTCGATTTTGCTCAACGGTCGCTCGACCGATACTGCCTACCGATCGAACCGACCACACCTGCCGACGATGTCACTCGGCTGATCGGTTCTGTGATCGCGAAAGTCAAAGGGCGTCGCCGACCGCTGCTTGGAATCGGCCTGGCCGTTCCCGGAACGGTCGACATCGCGCGAGGGATCGCGCTGCATTACAAGTACATTCGCGGCTGGAAAAACTTGCCCATTGCCAAAACGATTCGCGGACGTTTTCGAGTGCCGGTCTATTTGGAAAACAACATTCGATCGATGGCGCTTGCCGAGCGATGGTTTGGCCAAGGCCGCGAGGTCGACGATTTTTTGTGCATTGGAATCCGCAGCGGAATTGGCTCGGGGTTGATCATCGGCGGCCAGCTCTATCGCGGCCTGGGAAGCATTGCCGGAGAAATCGGATCGTGGGCTTGTCCCGGCACAAAATCGATCCGCACTCAAACGCTGGAAGAAGCGGCCTCGATTCCAGCGCTGCTGTCGCGGCTGAGAGATCTGATCAAAGCGGGACGATCGACTTCGCTGAAACTGTGTCGCGATCGCATCTCGGTCGACGCGATGATCGAGGCAGCCGAATCGGGCGACCCGCTGGCGGTCAAAGTGGTCGCCCAGGCAGCCAGGACGCTGGGGCGGGTGATCGCCCAGGCTCACCTGTTGGTCAATCCGCAGCGAGTGATCATCGCCGGACCGCTGGCTCGATCGGAAAAGGCTTTTTTGGATACGATCCGCGACGAATTCGCCAAGTCGTCTCCCGAACATCTCTCTAGCGAGCCCGATATCCTTGCTTCTCAACTGGACGAATACGTCGGAGCGCTCGGTGCTGCCGGCTGCGCGGTGCAGGCCTGGCAACCGGAGGCTCAAGCGTGATTTCACCGACGATCTCAATCAAACCAATCACTCTTTTTGGAAACAATCCTTCATGAAAACCATCAAGTTGAAAAGCGGACGCGAGCTTCCGTCGGTCGGTCTGGGGCTGTGGAAAATCGATCCGTCGACCACCGCCCAAGTCGTGACCGACGCAATCGATTGCGGCTACCGTCACTTCGACAGCGCTTGTGATTACGGAAACGAAACGGAAGCGGGTGATGGACTGACGACCGCCATCGGCCAGGGGCAAGTGTCGCGAGACGATTTATGGATCACGTCGAAACTGTGGAACACTTATCATCGCCGCGAGCATGTTCGTCCGGCACTGGAAAAAACGCTTGCCGATCTCCAGCTGGACTACCTGGATCTGTACTTGATGCACTTTCCGATCGCGTCGCAGTACGTTCCTTTCGAGCAGCGGTATCCGCCGGGATGGTTCACCGATCCCGATGCCAAAAATCCGGTCATGATTCCCGACCGCGTGCCGATCATCGAGACTTGGCGAGCGATGGAAGAGCTTGTTGGTGAGGGGCTGGTACGCGAAATCGGTGTTTGCAATTTCGGTTGTTCACTGCTGCGAGATTTGATCAACCAGGCAGAGATCGCGCCGGCTGTGCTGCAAGTCGAAATGCATCCCTATCTGACTCAGGAAAAGCTGGTTCGATTTTGCCACGAGTCGGAGATCGCGGTCACCGCGTTTTCGCCTCTGGGCGCTCAATCCTACTTTTCATTGAACATGGCCGATCCCAGCGAAGCGGTCATGCAGCAGCCAGTGATCCAGGAAATCGCGGCGGCGCATAGTCGATCGCCGGCGCAGGTGCTGCTGCGATGGGGCGTTCAGCGCGGCACGTCGATCGTTCCCAAGACGACCAGCACTAGCCGTCTGAAAGAGAACTTTGCCCTGTTTGACTTTGAGCTCTCGGCCGGCGAAATGAAATCGATCGATGCGCTCAATCGCAATCGCAGGTTCAACGATCCCGGCGACTTTGCCGAAGCCGCCTTCAACACTTTCTTTCCGATTTACGAGTGAGCGGTTCTAACCATGAGCGAAACCAACATCGATCTGATCGACGTCTCCGCCGCGGCGGTCGACGGCCAACAAGTCTACGACGACAGCGTCTTTCCCTACGTTTTACTGGCCGAGGGTGACCTGGCACTTTCCGACGCGGCCGGTTGGGTGTCGGCCAAGCGTGAACTGTTGCTGGCGCTGGCCTCGCAGCACGGCGCGGTCCTGCTGCGCGGGTTTCCGGTCGCCAGCGCGGAAGACTTTGACGTGTTAGTGCAAGCGTTACAACTGACCAATTTTCCTTATAAAAAATCGTTGTCCAACGCGGTGCGCATCAACCGCACCGAGCGTGTGTTTTCGGCGAACGAGGCGCCGCCTGACGTCAGAATTTTTTTCCATCACGAAATGGCTCAGACGCCGTTGTTTCCCAGATGGCTGATGTTCAGCTGCGAAGTTGCCGCGGACGAAGGTGGCGCGACGCCACTTTGTCGATCGGACGTGTTGTATCAGCGTTTGGCGCAGCGATGTCCCGAATTCGTGGAAGCTTGCGAAAAACGGGGGCTTTGTTACACCAACGTGATGCCCGATCACGACGATGCCCAGTCGGGAATGGGACGAAGCTGGCGGAGCACCCTTGGCGTGGACGACCGCGACGCGGCCCAAGCACGGCTAAAAGAACTGAATTACTCCTGGCAGTGGGCCGACGACGGTTGCTTGAAGGTGACGACGCCGCCACTTCCGGCAGTGGTGAAGGTGGCTGACGGGCGAAAAGTCTTTTTCAACCAATTGATTGCCGCATTTTGCGGTTGGAAAGATGAGCGAAACGATCCTTCCAAATCGATTTGCCACGGCGACGGTTCGCCCCTGGATGCCGGCGCCGCGCGGATCGCAGTCGAACTGGCCGACCAACTGGCCTTTGACCTGCAATGGCAAGTTGGCGACGTTGCCCTGATCGACAACACCATCGCCATGCATGCCCGAGGCCCTTTCAAAGGCAGACGAAAAGTGTTCGCTTCGCTGGCCGAAATGCAGGTTCAGTCGTTCACGCCGCGCGGCTAGACGTTACGCTATGTGTCGCTGTGTTGACCTGCACCAAACGCCCATCCTTACCGTTGAAACTGCATGAGTAACGATTCGCCGCCGCTGAAGTGGAATGAAGGGATCACCAAGTACCAATGGCTGGTCTTACTGATCGCCTCGTTGGGCTGGGTGTTTGATGTTTTCGAGGGGCAGATTTTTGTCGCTTCGATGCGGGACGCGATGCCGCAGTTGTTGGGCGATGCCGAGGATGGGATCGTTCGGTTTTGGAACAACGTCGCGCTGGGATCGTTCTTGCTGGGCGGTGCGTTGGGCGGCGTCTTTTTCGGGATGCTTAGCGACCGAATCGGGCGATCCAAAACGATGATCATCACGATTCTGTTCTACTCGTTGTTTACCTGCGTGACCGCGTTTGCGGGCGAAGCCTGGCACATGGTTGTGCTTCGTTTCTTTGTCGCGATGGGAGTCGGCGGAGAGTGGGCGGTTGCCTCGGCGATGGTGGCCGAGGTGATGCCGCAGCGTTCACGAGCGGTGATGGGATCGATTTTTCACGCCTCAAGCGTCTTCGGAACTTACTTGGCCACGATCGTCGGGTTCTTTGTGTTGGCAGCCAGTCCCTGGGGCGAAAACACTTGGCGACTCGGTTTTTTGATCGGTGTCGTTCCTGCCCTGCTGACGGTTTGGATTCGCTGGAAACTGCACGAACCGGAGCAATGGGTCAAAGCTCGCCAGCGCGCCGCGGAAAACCCGGATGAACAGCAGGGACGAATCGCGGAGTTGTTCCACCGCGAAAATCTGCGCAACACCATCGTCGGCGTCTCGCTGGCGACGATCGGCTTGGCGACTTTTTGGGGCGCTCACATCTACGGCAAAAACGCGTTGATGGCCAAAAAACGAGCCGAAGTGCTCGTGGAAGCGGGGCTGACTTCCGATTCGCCGCAGGAGGAAAAAGACGCCGCATTCGAGGCGAATGCGGGAGGTATCAAGCGGGCGGAAATGCTCAGCATGTTCGTCAACACGACCGGTGGCGGAATCGGGCTGCTGTTGTTCGGCTGGATTTCCAACCGGCTGGGCAGGAAAGGGGCGTTTGTGTTTTATCACTTGGGGGCGCTGGTGATCGCGCTGGTCTTTTTCAAGTTCATCGTTGGCGGTGGCGCGTCGTTGGCGGTGATCTGGGTGACGTTGCCGATCTTCGGGTTTCTCACGCTCGGAATGCATGCCGGTTACGCGGTCTACTTTCCGGAACTCTATCCGACTCGTTTGCGCGGTACCGGTGCCGGGTTCTGTTTCAACATGGGCCGCCTGGTCACCTTTCCGATGTTGCTGTTGACCGGTTGGATGCAACGCCCCGAAGCCGACGGGGGACTCGGTTACTCATTAGAGGAAGCCGCTTCGCTACTGAGCTGGCTGTTCTTGCTTGGCGTCGTCGTGGTGTTGTTTGCCAAGGAGACGCGTGGGGCGGAGCTGCCTGAATAGTGCCAGACGCGGAAACATGGATCACGCTGGTTTCGGTGGCGACCATCGCGCTGGCGGCCGGATTTGTTCACAGCGCGATTGGGTTCGGGTTCGGCATCGTCGCGTTGGCTGCTGTTCCCTTCGTGATGGACATCAAGTCGGCACACGTGGTGATCTCGCTTTCCAGCGTGCCGATGTTGGTGATGGCGGCGTGGGTCTATCGCGAAGGGATTGACTGGGCGTCGCTCCGGTTGGCGATGATCGGCGCGGCGGTCTTTCTGCCGCTCGGTCTGCTGGCGTTCAAGCATGCGCCGCTGGACTTGCTGGTACGCGGTACGGGACTGTCGATTTTGGCGATGGTGCTGTTGAGCCTCCGCAACCAAAGTGTTTCACAAGGCAGTTCTTCGTCGAAACGAGCCTGTTTCGCGGCGGGCGCGGTGAGCGGTTTTTTAGCTGGCGCGGTCAGCATCGCGGGACCTCCGGTTGCCGCGTTTGCTTTGAAACAGGGTTGGTCCCAAGAACGATTCAAAGCCTTCGTTACTCAGTGCTTGCTGGTCATCGCAACGTACAAAGCGGTATTGATGGCCGCCGACGGACTGGTCACCACGAGCAGCGCTGCACACTCTTTGATCGCTGCGCCGTTTGCGATTGCTGGAGTCCAATTGGGTGTGCTGGTCAGCCGCCGAATTGCCGCGGCGCGATTCAAGCGATTGGTAGCGTTCGCCTTGATCGCGGTGTCTTGCCTGATGATCTGGAGAGGTTCACCGGGTGCGAAGGAGGAAGAGGGGCGTGTGAGGAATGCTGATCGGCGGGTGAGTACCGGCATTGCCGACTTGCGACAAGTCGGCCTACAAAGACTTAACCGGCTTGATCACCAGCCACTTCGCCAAGAACCGCTTCGACCAGTGACACGGCGTCGTGATATTGGCGAGGTACTGATTGAAAGGGGGTCGGGTCGCGCAACAATTCATAGCAGCGCAGCAGATTCGCGACGGAAGTACGGTCGATCGATTTTTTTGAATCGTTCCAGGCCAATTCAATCGATTCGGCCAACTGAACGATGGTGCCCAATGCGATCAGCGGTTGGTTGGCGTTGATCGCACCCGAAGCTCGAAACCACGCCATGCCATGTCCGCCGGAAAAGGCCGACGACTGGTCGATGATTCCAACCACCTCTTCGCCTCGTTGCACTCGGCCTGGCCCGGTCGTTTCCAGCCGCCAGGGAAGCCGCAGTCGCACTGCCATTTCGAATCCAACATCATCCACATCGACGGTCGCCAATTGGTCGTCCGCGGGTCGCGCCGCTTCGAGATTACCAGCAACAATCTCCCGAAGCAGTTGGACGATTTTGAGATGTAGCGGCGTGAGCACGGACTCCATGGTTTGGATCTCCGATTCTCGCAGGCCGATCTCCTGGAGGTCTTGTCCGCTGGTTCGGCCGACCGACCTGCCGAGCGCATGGTTGCTGAGTACCAGGAAAGCGAGATTTTTGTCGGCGGGATGCTTTCTGGCGCTATCGGTTAGCTTTTGCAGCCAACCTTGTGCGTCACCGGAGGCCCGCAGCAATCGGGCCTCGAAGACCGCTCGCCGGCCAGCCTGGTCTTCTGCAGATGTTGCACGTTCGTGCGACCGGTCGAACTTCGGTAACAGCGTACTTCGTACCAGTTCGACCGAAGACCGATCCAGCTTCCGGACGGCGAAAGAACCAAGGTCAAACGACGGGCAAAGTCGCTCTATCGCGCCGCCATCTCGGACAGCAGGATGGAGTTTTTCCACGAACGCTTGAACCTTCTTTCCGTCATGCCCTCGCAGTAATGTCGGTGCCCGCATGGCAAGCAGGTTTCGCTCATCGGTGATCACCGCCGCCCCGTCACACATCGATTCCACGGCCGCTTGATCCAGGCTCAGCAGCGCAAACAAATGGGTTGCGGTCACCACACCCAATCGTCGGTAGTAGTCGCGGTCCTCCGCAGCGACATTACAAAGAGTGGAGCCCGTTTCCGATTTCGCAACAGCTTCGGGCTGCATTTGCTGGTCCGACGCCAAAAACAGGAAAGTTCCGGCAAAGGGCTGGTACAAACGGACATGGGGAAAGACATCCAACAACGTCGCACCCATCGACTTGCTGAGTTCGATGTCGACAAAATCGGTGTCCATCCACTGTAGAAAGACACCGCCGGGTCGAAGGTGGTCTCGAACCAGTTGGTTGAACTCGCGCGTGTACAAATGAGAGGCGCCGGCTGTCCAAGGGTGCGACGGCTGTGAAACGATTGCGTCGTACTTTTTGTCGGTCGCCGACAGCGCGTTGCGACCGTCGTTCAAGATGATGTTGACGCGGGGGTCGGCCAGCGGATCTCGATCTCGGAAAATCGCGGCCGCCCGGTTGGCTTCCACAACAGCCGGTTCCAGTTCCAGAACATCGATCTGCTGTACCGACGGCGGGACCATTTCAACCGCGACACCACCGCCAAGCCCAATGACCAACATCGATTGGATACCGGGACGCACCAGCGACGGAAGCGCCGTCAACCAGGTCGCGCTGCTGCGATGGGTTTGACCACTTCCGATCGGCGCGATGGTCGATTCCGGCAATCCATTGGTTTGGAAACGCAGACTTCCGTGATCATAGAAAACGGTGACGGTCGCCGATTTGCCGACATGGTTGAAAATCACTTCGCCATCGGTCGCCGCGGCGGTCAGCGCCGAGATTCGAATCACCTGTTCGGGCATCGTGGGAAAACCGAATCCCAATCCCGCTGCGGCGGCCAGCGGCGCGATCGCGTGGACCGGTTTGATTCCGATCACCAACACCGCGCCGACGCCGATCAGCACGTTGCACAAAATGGCGAAGGTCGTTGCGCCATGATACTGAAACGACGGCAGCACCAACGCACCGGTGGCAATCGCGCCAACGATTCCTCCCAGCACGCTGCAGCCGTAAACCCGGGCCGATCCGCTTGCCGCTTCGGTTTCGTCTTTTGCGTAAATGCGGATCGCAAACGGAAACGTGGCCCCCACGCAAGTTGCGGTGGGCAGCAGCACCGCGATCGATGCCATCACTTGAACCGCCGTGGTCGGTGCCTGGTTGATATCGTTCCCTGACCAACCCATCAGGCCGCCAATCAAGTGAAAAGCGATCAACGTGGTGACGGCAGCCAGCGCCTGCGCGTAAACAAATCCCACCACCGCTCGGTCCCGCCGCGTCGCCAGTCGCGAGGCAATCGCTCCTCCCAGTGCGATTCCCAGAAGGAAGCCGGCCAACATCGTTGCAAAGGCGTAAACGCTGCCGCCGAACATGTGTCCCAGCATGCGAGTGAAGACGATTTCGTAACAGAAAGAAACGGCACCACTGATGGCGACAAAAAGCAAGATCCATCGATAGCGCAAAGTGTTTTGTGACGCCATCGATGCGGCAGCAACATCCTCTTTCGGTTTCTTGCCGCGTCGCTTCTTGTTGGACCTCGATTTTCCCGTGGTTGCTTTCCCGACGTTTGCCAGAGCGTCGGATCGATTTTCGGTCGGTTGCGACGAGGGTTGCGATTCGCCGCCGCGGCGAACCAATAGCAGCACCAGTGCGAACACCAGCAAGTTGGCTGCCGCGCCAACCCAAGTGGTTCTGCCCAACCCCAACGCGGGCAACAAGAAAAAGGCTGCACCGATGGTTCCCAGCACCGCGCCCGCCGTGTTGATCGAATAGAGCAAGCCAATCTGTGGGCCGAGATCCTGATTGCGCCGCACGACGTGGCGGGCGAGCATCGGCAGCGTTGCTCCCATCATGCCGGTGGGCAGCAGAATCAATCCGAAGGCCGTCAGAAAACAGAACGCGATCTGGACGGCGCTACCCGATGCCGGAGGCTGGGCTGCGCCGCCCAAGAACGTTGCTTGCAACGATCGGGCGATCGACAAACCTGCCGGAACCAGCAGCGCCGAAAACGCGATCCCGAATTCCAGCAATCCGTAAGTCAACAGCGGGCGGCGAATGGAATTGACCATGCGGCTGGCGACCAGCGAACCGATCGCCAATCCGCCCATGTAGGAGGCCAGCACGACGGCGAGCGCTTGCTCGCTGGTCCCCAGCAAGATCGCGAACTGACGCAACCAAACCGTTTCGTACAGCAGCGCGGCAAATCCCGACACCAGGAAACAGCCGGCGACCAGCAGAAACTGTCGACTTCGGATCTCTGCCCCAGGTTGTGTGGGAGACGGTTCCGGCTGGGTCATCGGTCATTCCGCCAATTGCCGCCGCATCGATTCCTTTGCATCCGCCAAGGCATCGGGCAGCTTACTGGGATCTTTGCCGCCCGCTTGTGCCATGTCAGGTCGCCCGCCGCCGCCGCCGCCAACAGCTCGCGCAGCCTGTCCGACCCAATCGCCCGCTTTCAACCCTCGTTCGACCAGCGCTTTGCTGAGTCCGCCGACCAACAACACCTTTTCACCTTGAACGGCGGCCAACAACACGGCGGCCGGCCCGTCGTTCTTCTTGCGGATCTGGTCGATCCATCCCCGCATCACGTTCGGGTTCGCACCGGGGGTGTCGGCAACGACCAACAGCGAATCGCCAACCGTTTCGCCGCCGGCGATCAGATCATCGGCCGACAATTTTCCGCCGGCGGTTGCCTGCTTCAGTTCGTCCAGGACATTGCGCCGATCGGCAAGCAGAGCGTCGATCCGCCTGCCGACCTCGTCGATCGAAACATTCAAGTGACGAATGATTTCGCGAGCGGCCGAGCGGATCGAGTGGTAGTCGTCCAAGTCGGTGACCGGTCCGCCGGACGGCTGAAAGTCAGCGGAGTGTTCGCCCGGTTTTCCGGAGGCGAGTTCTTTTTTCAGCTGCCGAACCCCGGCAATCAATTGGCTGGCCGCAGCCGCGGCCGATTGCGGCAAGCAGCCGAGCTTGTCGGCAACCTCCGTCAGCAGTCCGCGAGTCTGATCGCGATGTTCGACGGCGCGATTTCCCGTCAGCGCTTCGATCCGCCGAGTCCCGGTCGACACGCTCTCTTCGACCACCAGCTCGAACGCGTCCACCTGGCTGGTGTTGGTCAAATGGGTTCCGCCGCACAGTTCGCGACTGAACTCGCCCATCGAAACCATCCGGCAGGGATCCGGATACTTCTCGCCAAACAGCATCATCGCCCCTGCCTGCCGCGCCTCGGCAAGCGGGACGGTGTCCCAGCGAATCGGTTTCGAATCAGCGACCAAACGGTTCACATCGTTTTCGATCTGAATCAACGTCTCGTCGGGGATCGCCTTGGGGTTGGTGAAGTCAAAACGCAAACGATCCGCCTCCACTTTGCTGCCCTGCTGTTCAGCATGATCGCCCACGTTTTTGTGCAAGGCGTGGTGTAAAATGTGAGTAGCCGAATGAGCGCGGCAAAGCGCTTGTCGGCGGTCGGCGTCGACCGCCGCCGTGCAAGTATCACCCTCGCGAATGCTGCCACGAATCAATTTGCCGTGATGCACGATCAGCGATGCATGCCTTTGAGTGTCGGTGACTTGGAACTCGAACTGATCGTTACTGATCACGCCAGTATCACCGATCTGCCCGCCCGATTCGCCGTAAAAGGGAGATTGATTCAACACCAAACGCATCTCGGTCTCCGCCGGCCGCTCGACACGGCTCAGCAATTGGCCGTCATCTTTCTTTCCGTCTCCTTTGCCGGTGATGATGCCTTTGACGACGGCGGTCGCCTCGGTCGTTTCGTATCCGACAAAGGGCGTTTCGCGAAGCGCTTCCTTGAGCGTTTCCAGCGGACCGGTTTGGAACAGGACACCTTTTCCTCGGCCGCTAACGCCGCCGTGCACATCCATCGCTTTCTGAAAACCGGCCCAATCGAAGGTGAAGTTCTGTTCGGCGGCAAGCGTTTGCACCAATTCAGGCGGAACTCCATAGGTGGTCAACAGATCGGCGGCTTCCTGTCCAGGCACCATCACGGCCGATTCGTCTCGCATCTGGGTGAACAGCTGATCGATCCGTTTCATTCCTCCGTCGATCGTTGCAAAGAAAGCTTTTTCTTCCGACTCGATCACTTCGGCCACGCGCTGAGTGGTTTGCCCCAATTCGGGATAGGGAACCTTCGACGCGTCGGCGACCGCGTCGACCAGCTTGTACAAGAAAGGTTCGCGAACATTCATCTGGTAGCCGTCCAAAACGGCTCGGCGCACCAGGCGGCGGATCACCGAGCGGGCATCCTTGGCACCGGGGTAGACATTTTCGTGGACGGCAAAGGTGGTGGCCCGGGCGTGGTCGGTGATCCTTCGCAAACGCCGGCCGTCGTCACTGTCGTACTCGTACTTCACACCGACCACCTCAGAGGCGGCGTGGACGATCGAAATCAAATTGTCGATATGAAAATTGGTCGGCACACCCTGCAACACGCTAGCGGTGCGTTCCAATCCCATCCCGGTATCAATGTTCTTGCTGGGCAGCGGCTGCAGATTGTCGGGCGGATCGCCGACGCGATTGAACTGGGTAAAGACCAGATTCCAAATCTCGACGTCGCTTCCGTCTTCCAGTTGGTAGTAGATTTCGCTGCAGGGACCGCAGACACCGTCGGGTCCTTGGCTGGGTGCCGAGGCCGGCCAAAAATTTTCATCCTCGTCCATGCGAGTAATACGGCGGTCGGGCAGCCCGACGATTTCTTTCCAGATCGTGTAGGCCTGATCGTCATCCTTGTAGACGGTGGCGGTGAGCCGATCGGGTGGGATCCCCAACCATTTCTTTTCGGTCAGAAACTGCCACGCCCAGCGGATCGCGTCCTCTTTGAAATAGTCACCGAAACTGAAGTTGCCCAGCATTTCAAAAAAGGTGTGGTGAAACGCCGTCCGGCCGACATTGTCGATGTCGCCCGTTCGAAGGCACTTTTGGCAGGTCGTGGCCCGCGTGAAATCGAGTTTCACCTTGCCCAAAAAATGGTCCTTGAACTGGTTCATTCCCGCGGGCGTGAACAACACCGATGGGTCCCAGGTTGGGACCAACACGTCACTCGGTTGGCGGACACAGCCCTTGGTCTCGAAAAACTCAAGGTATTTTTCGCGTAGCTCGTCAGTTTTCATGGGGGATGCGTTTCGGCATTGGGGATGGAGGATCCAGCCGACGATGATATCGAAACGAGGCTTTCTCGCAGAGGGCATCACAACTGCTCTTGCCCCATGGGGCCGGAACTTGCGATAGCAGCCGACAGAGGCGGATTCTCGTAGCCCGACTTGTTCCAAGTCGGCGAAAGCGTGCCGTCAGCGAATTCTGAGATTCCGAGTCGCATGGGACTCCGCTTGCTGACCGATCACCAACCAGACTCCGTGGCCGCCCCTGTTGGGCTTTGATGGTAGGAGAAAAATCAATGAATCGAACGAGATTGCGAGCCATAGTGCTGGCCGCGGGATTGGCTTTCGTCCTGGGTGCCAACACTTCGATGGCCGATCACCCGGTCAAACCGAGTCCGGTCGGTCAGATGGTCGAGACGTTGAATCCGGTCAACTGGAGGATGCCGAAATGGCAAATGCCCAAGTTCAGCGGCATCCTGCCGGCCAAAGAAGAAAAGGTTCGGATCAAGAAAAAGAAAGACAGCTTGTTTGACGAGGTGAAGCAGACCGCGTCGAAAAGCTGGCAGCGAACCAAAGAAGTGTTCAATCCGCAAAAGCTGAATCCCACCCGATTCTTGCCGGCGTCAGCAAAAATGCCTTCGTCGAAACCGCCGAAGGACGAACCTGGATTTTTCGGGTCGCTGTTCGCCCCGCCGCCGGCACCTCAAAACCCAAGAACCGTCACCGATTTTTTGGGCCAGGAAAAGCCGAAAGGCTAGGGGTCTTTGGAGTGCGGCGACTTGTCGCCGCTTTGGATTTTAAGCCGCACCATGTAGCGACAATCCGCTTCCAACACAGACTCACTCCGAAAGGCCGCCTTACAGTTCTTTCAAACGCTGCACCGACTCGCGGGCTCGTTTCAAAAAATCGGATTTCGGTTCGCCCGATTCCAGGAAGATCGGTGGTCCGATCGTGATGCAGCTTAGCAGCGGCACGGGCAGAAACTCGCCGCGGGGCAAGATTCGATTGACGTTGTCGATGTAGACCGGAACCAATTCCAGGTCGGGGCGCTTTTTGCCCATGTAGTAAAGACCACTTTTGAATTCACCCATCTCGTCACCCGAAGACCGGCCTCCTTCGGGGAACACAATCAACGAGTAGACGTCCCCCATCTGCTGCAGCATGCTGTCGATCGGGCTCTTGTGAACCTTGATCTCTTTGCGATCAATCAGCAGCGCGTTGAAACTGCTGGCGATGTGCGGCTTCAGCCAGCCGCTGGTCCAATAGTCTTTGGCGGCAACGGGCCGAGTGACGTTGCGGAGATCGCGCGGCAAAGCCGACCACAGCACGACGGCGTCGAGGTGGCTGGTGTGATTGGCGAAGTAGATACGTTGGCAGGTATCGGGTTGGCAATCGACCCATCGAACCGTGAACCCGCTGAACAGTTTCGCCAAAAGTACGATCACATGGCTGGTCACCGTCATGATGCAAGTCTACTCACCGCGAGTTTCCTTGCGAAGCACAGTCGAAAGCTTGCCTTCAGGTTGGCGGGGCGAACGACGTCATTTCGTTCCCGCGGCCGCGGTCGATGAGGAACGAATCGGCCCCGTTGCATGGGCCGCCACGTGGCGATCGTAGAGTTCGATGGCGAGTCGTTGATAACCGTCGACCATCGAAGCAAGCGAACCGGTATCGAGTACCAACTGGCGACCGGCGGCGCCAAAGGCTGCCCGCTGCTGGGGATTGTCCAGCAGCCGGGCGATGGCGGTGGCGTAGGCTTCGTCATCCTGCGACGGGACGAGATGCCCAGTCACCCCTTCCACGATCGATTCATTCACCGAACCGACGTCGGTAGCGACCACGGGCACGCCACACGCCAGCGCCTCCAGGATCGATACGGGCGATGCTTCGTTCAGCGAACAGAGCGTGAACAGATCCAGACCGGCGACCAACCGAGGTGTGTCGTGACGCGTGCCCAGCAAGTGAATGCAATGATCGATGCCTAAATCTCGCGACAGGGAATCGATGGTTTGTCGCTCAGGTCCGTCGCCGATCACCAACCAATGCAGTTGAGGATACCGGCTATGCAGCTTTGCGGCGGCGCGGACCAACATCGAGTGGTTTTTTTCGCTTCGCAGCGCGGCAACGATTCCAACCAGCAAGGTATCAGAAGAAAGTTCAAATTCCTTTCGCACCGCAGCCGCCGCGCCTGGATCGGGTTGAAAGCGGTTGCAATCGACTCCGTTTCGGATCACGCGGACTTTCTGGGCAGGAAATCTTTCAAAATCACGGAGGAACTCGCCATGCGCATCAGCCACGCCGATCACCGCGTCGGTGATCGGTGTGAGCGAGCGATTCATTCGGCCCACTCCGTCAGGCCAGCCGGTCGAATGCAATGCGGAGGCGATCACCGGCACACCGGCGATGTGCGCAGCCAACCGGCCCCAAAACATTTTGTCTCCGGCGCCCACCGTGATCACGACGTCGGCGCGGCGGCGATGCATCAGACGGACCAGGCGCGGCAGGACTCGCAGGTCCCATTTGCCGGCCAGCAAGTGATCGTGCAACGGAAACTCGTCCCGAATCTGCTCACCGAGTGGCCCCGGTTCTTTCAGGCAAATCACTTCAGGCCAAATTTTGTCGCGGTCGAAACGACGGATCATGTTGACCAACAGCGTTTCCGCGCCGCCCACCGGCATGCTGGTGATCACAAACATACAGCGAAGCGGACCGGCATCACTGCGCGGAGCGACGGGGCGCCAGGGACGGCGGCGTGAGAAAATCATGATGCGGCACCGTGCTGAAACGAACACGAACGCTCAGGTGGCAGAAAGTAACGCACATCGGGCTCGCAACGAACTTTCGCCGGATCAAAACTCAACCAGTTCTTCAGCCGAGCCAGTTGGGAATCGCCGTGGCAGCGGCGGATGTGAAAGGAATCGCGACCGACCAGGTTGTAGCCACCGTAGGCGCTGCAAAAACCTTTCAATCCCGCTTCGTGCACCGCCTCAATCGCTTGCTGAGTCAGCTGCCAAGGCATGCCGTAGGGAAACGCAAAGTAGCGGACCGGGTGGCCGATCATTTGTTCCAAGCGATCCTTGGCGTCCATGATCTCTTCCCTGACCATCTGTGGGTCATGAACGCGAGAGAAATCGACGTGGTCGCGAGTATGCAGCCCGATCTCGATTCCGGCCTCTGCCGCCTCTCGCAACTGGGCCACCGTGTTGACCGGAAGTGACACGCCTGCTTCGACGTCATGCGGAAAAGACTTTCCCTGCAGAATATGGGTGGTGGTCACAAAATAGGTGCAGGGTACGCCGTGCTCGATCATCAGCGGAAAGGCGAAGTCACAGTTGTCGGCGTATCCGTCGTCAAAGGTGAAAGAGACAGCGGGGCGGGGGGAATCGCAAGCGTCGATCCGACGCTGCACTTCGTCCAGGCTGATCAATTCCAGGTTGTCGCGGCAGTACTGAACGTGTTGTCGAAACTGCTGGCGAGTGATCGTCCACGAGTTGGGATGGTCGTCGGCGACTCGGTGGTAGAAGAGGACGGAGATCGGCGCAGTGCCTTGCCGGCTGAGCCTTCGCAGTCGCGCCCGTCGCGCCGGAAAGGTGATCGCCGATCGTGCTTCAAGGGCGGCTTGGTGCAGCAGACTCATGGGGCGCCTAGGTTGTCTTCCGATCGCGGGCCTGGCAATTTGCTGTTTCCAGCGTAGGTCGAGCGGTTCCAGGTTCGCCGACTTGGGAACAAGCCGGCCTACTTGGAGATTTAGCCCACTTGTCTGGTGATGCCCCGTGGCGGCTGGCAATCGCCCCACACCACTCGCAGGTTCCACCACGGCGGGATCGGGTTGTAGCAATCAAGCGGGTTGCAGAGGTTTGCGATAGAATGTCGATCCGTTTGTGGTCCACGCTGCCAACCGATCCCCTGCTGCCAACCGATCCTCGTGTCTTGATACCACCGCCATGTCACGCCAGCTTGTATTCTGTTTGAGTTTTCTTGCCGCAGCTTGTTTCTTGTCGGCAGCCGCCCCCGCGCAATCCGACTCCAAGCCCAACATCTTGATGATCGCGATTGACGACTTGAACGATTGGATCGAGCCGTTGGGAGGGCATCCAGACGTCAAGACTCCAGCGATGCAGCGTCTGGCCAGCCGCGGAATCACCTTCACCAACGCTCATTGCCAGGCCCCTCTTTGCAATCCCAGTCGGACTTCGCTGATGACAGGACGGCGTCCGACTTCGACCGGCGTTTATGGATTGGCACCGTGGATACGAAACGTGCCCCAGTTGGCTGACCTGGTTACGATGCCACAACATTTTCACAACCACGGCTACCGCACGTTGATCGGCGGCAAGGTCTATCACGGAGGAAACGGCCGCGGCAAAGGGAAAGAATTGGAGTGCGACGTTTGGGGTCCGGGCTCGTCGGTCGGTGCAAGACCCAAACAGAAGCTGATTCCGCCGACCCCCGGCGGCAACCATCCGCTAATGGATTGGGGAACCTTTCCTCACCGTGATGAAGACAAGGGTGACTGGGAAGTCGCTTCGTGGGCCGTCGGTGAATTGGAACACATGACCGATGACCAACCGTTTTTCTTGTCGGTCGGTTTCTTTCTGCCGCACGTTCCATGCTATGCCACTCAGAAATGGTTTGACCTTTATCCGCCGCAATCCCTGACCCTGCCGCCGATGCTGAAGGGAGATCGAGACGATACACCGGCATCTTCCTGGTACATCCATTGGGATCTGCCGGAACCGCGAACCAGCTGGCTGGAACAAAACGATCAACTCAAACCGCTGGTGCGTTCCTATCTGGCATGCATCAGCTTTGTCGACAGCCAAGTGGGACGCGTTCTGGAGGCGCTTGAAAAATCGCCCTTTGCCGACAACACGATCGTGGTGCTGTGGAGCGATCATGGATACCACTTGGGAGAAAAAGCGATTTCGGGAAAAAACTCCCTCTGGACCCATTCCACGCGAGTTCCCCTGCTGGTCGCTGGGCCGGGGATCCCGGTCGGCGCCCGTTGCTCCCAGCCAGCCGAACTGCTCGATTTGTATCCGACGCTTTCCGAATTGGCGGGTCTGCCCAAGCCGGAGGGCACCGAAGGGATCAGCCTTGGACCACAGATTCGTGATCCGCAAACTCCCAGGCAGCGACCCGCCATCTGCTCGCACAACGCGGGAAATCACTCCGTCTGCGACACCCGTTGGCGGTACATCCGATACGCCGACGGCGGCGAGGAGCTGTACGACCGCAGCGCCGATCCGTGGGAGCACACCAACCTGCTGGCCGATGCCGACAACCGGCCGCAATATCAGAGCGTGATCAAGGAATTGGCCAGTTGGCTGCCGAAACAGGAATTGCCGTTGGCCCCGGGCAGCCGCGCACGCATTTTGGAACAGCGGGCTGACGGCTTTTACTGGGAAGAAAAGCGGATCGATCCGGCCGCGCGAATCGAGTGAGCATTTTCGCATAGACCGGTTGCCCAAAAGCTCGATTCGCTCGATAGTGAGGCGGTCGATTTGTACAACCGATCCTACGAAAAAAGAAAGAGTTTCCGATGAGTGTCTTGGTTGCCCAGCAAGCTCCCGAATTCAAAGCTCAAGCGGTGATGCCCGATGGTCAATTCAAAGAAATCAGCTTGAGCGATTACCGTGACCAGTACGTTTTGTTGTTCTTCTGGCCGCTTGACTTCACCTTTGTCTGTCCCACCGAGATCATCGCGTTCAGCGATCGGGCCGAGGAATTTTCGGCGTTGGGCGTGCAGATCCTAGGCGTTTCGATCGACAGCCACTTCACTCATCTCGCTTGGACCGACACACCTCGCGATCAAGGCGGAATCGGCAAAACCGCTTATCCGTTGGTTTCTGATTTGAACAAGCAGATTTCACGCGACTACGACGTGTTGCTCGATTCGGGAATCGCCCTGCGTGGCCTGTTTCTGATCGACAAGACCGGATTGGTGCGGCACCAAGTCGTCAATGACCTGCCCCTGGGGCGAAGCGTGGACGAAGCGCTGCGAATGGTCAAAGCGCTGCAGTACTTCGAGAAAAACGGCGAAGTTTGCCCCGCCAATTGGCAGGAAGGCAGCCGCACGATCAATCCCGACGTGGAAAAGAGCAAAGAGTTCTTCAGCGCCGAATACGCCGGTTGATCTTCGCCGTTTAATAAAATCCGACAGGGACACCATGTGGAAGACAGACGAACTTGGTTTGGCAACATGGCAAGACGATCACTGTCGGTGGAACCTTGACGCCCGCGGTGGAAAAGCGGGCGTCGGCGTTGTCGATGCGGAGGAAGTTTCGGCCGGCTCGTTGGAGTCGGCCTCTCGGCTGGTTTGCTTGTCACCAGTCGATCAGGCGGAACTTCCCGTCGCTACCGAGCACTATGTTCGCGGCGACAGTTATCACGTCGTTTATCCGCAGGCGGGCGGCATTTACGAACTGAGAATTGCCTATCGGATGATCGAATCGGATCGTTTGACCGCGGTTTTGGAAACGACGATCGCCATTCAAACCGACCGGCTCGATTCGCACCCCCAGTTGGACATTGATGTTCCGTGTGAATCGATCGATTCGATCATTCCGTCCGAACTGTCATCCGACTTCGATGCCCCGACAGCTCCGATTTCTCTCGGTATCAGCAGCGGCCACAGCGTCGCGGTGTTGTTGGGGCCGCATGATCATCCCTTCACCACCAACCACTGCACCGATTCGTTATTGCGGCTGCGACTGTTCGGCGACTTCCTGGAAAAAGGGGTGATTCGCAAAGCGAGACCATGGCTGGTCATTCACCGAGATCAGGACTTACCGTCGCCCACCCAGTTGCAGCAGTGGTGGAAAAGACTCTGCGAAAGCCCGCTGCCGCTAACGGCGTAGTTCTGTCGGCGATTTTTCCAAAATCGCATCGCGTTCCGGCTCGGAGAGCCGGCCGACGTGAAAGCTTCAAACAGACCACAGCAGTGCCGACAGTGCAAAAAGGATGATGCAGCCCAACAGCAGTAGCCATCGGCCGCGTCCCGACCAGTCGTCCATCACCGGCCGAGCGATCCATCGAACTGCTTCCGGAAAAACGGCTCCCACCAACGCCAACATGGTCAACCAACCGAACTCGATCGAAAGCCCGCCAAACAACTGCGCCCTCATTTGCGCGACGTTTTGCGAATAGCGGGCTTCATCGACATGTTCGGTGATCCCGGTCAAACTGCTGAACCATCCCGGAGGCGCATGTGCGATCATCGCGATCCAGAGGATTGCCGGCCAGATCAAAAAGACACAAGCGATCGGCACCAGCGGCAGCAACACGGGCGGGTAAGTCAGCATCCGCGCTGACAAAGTCTGGGGCGACTGTCCCTTGGGCAGCGCCATTCGCATTAGAAACCAGGCGGCCGGCGCCGCGATGAAGACACCGGCGAAGACGTCATCGTTCACCGCTATCGCTGCGACGATACAACCGATCGCGATGGCAAATGCCGTCACTGCCGCGATCATCCACCCCATCCGCAGTCCTTGGATCGATTCGGCACCATCGCGAAACAGCCCGTAAATGTGCCGCGGAAGGCCGGCGATCCCAATGACTGGAAGGCCAGCCGGCGAAACAACATTGGGCAACGGCGTGGACCGATAAAGCCGATCCAGGAAGTAAGCAAAGACCCAAATACAAACAACGGTCACGACAAATGGCACTCCCGGATCGCGGTTGTTAACAACGATCATCACAGCAAAGACGGCCGCCGCGTAAAACAGGACGGTAGCCGCCAAGGTGGCCCACGAATTCCACGACTGGCCGATTCCCGATGCCGCCGAGCGCACCGCGCCGGTCGCCTGGCGGACTTTTTGATCGACGGCACCAGCGGCAGCGCGGGCCTGCTGCGACAGAGGCGCGCCGCGGTCCAGATCGCTGCGAACTTCTTCCGCGGACGAATACCGTTTGTCCGGTTCTTTTTCCAATGACTTCAGCACCACGTGATCGACTTGCCGGTTTGTCCCCGCTTTCTTGCTGGGTGGACTGAAGCGTCCCAGCGGCAGTTCCCCAGTCAGTAACTCGTAGAAAACGACACCCAGGGAATAAAGGTCGGCGCGATGGTCGACTTCGCGAGGCCGTTCGATCTGTTCGGGTGCCATGTAGTGAACTGTTCCCATCACTTGACGAGTACCGGTTCGCCCCAGCTTGTCGTCCGATTCGCCCAATTTGGCCAATCCGAAATCGGTGATTTTTACTCCGCCCGCTTCGTCGATGAGAATGTTTTCCGGTTTGATGTCGCGATGAACAACGCCTCGGGCGTGAGCGAATTGAAGCGCGTCACACAGTTGCGGAACGATCCGAAGTGCCTCTTCGGGCGGCAAGCGATCGCCGGCCATCAATTCGCGCAAGTTGATTCCTTCGACCAGCTCCATCACCAGGAAAGCGTAGGGTCCGGCGGTACCATGATCGTAGACGGCGACCACGTTCGGATGGCCAAGACGAGCCAGAGCGCGGGCCTCGCGCAAAAAACGGTCGGTGAATCCTTCGGTGGCGGCAATTTCGGGCAGCAAGATTTTCAACGCCACGTCTCGGCCAAGCGAAGGTTGGTGAGCTCGATAGACGGCGCCCATGCCACCCCGGCCGATCAGCGAGCGGATTTCCAACGCCTCAAAAAACGGCTGCAGTTCGGTTGGCTCAGGGACCTCGATCGGTAAACCTCCCGTCCAAGGCGACGTCGGATCGCCCGTTTCCGCTGCCAGCAGGCAGTAGGGGCAAAGCTGGCTGGGACTGTCGGCGGGAAGTTTGCGATCACAACGCGGGCAAGTCCCCTCCGGCGGTGTTTCGGTGACTTCCTGGTCGGTCGAAACAGGTGGGTCAGAGTCGGAGTTCATGGCTAACCATCGAGCAGAGGATTCGGTTCTGCCATTACTAAAACGCAAATCGGGGAGATGTTACAGAAAAGGATCGTTTTTGTCGGCCAGTTCTCCGCTCCTGGCTACGCGCGTAGCGACTTCGGAGAAGTCACCGACGGTCGGCCGGTTCTCCGCTCGCGGCTAAGCGTAGCGACTTTGGAAAAGTCGCCGACGGTCGGCCTACCGCTTTGGCGACAACGATTGCAGCAGCTCCATCCGTTCTTCGGCGACCGTTTCTCCCTCGCCCAAGGTCGCGGCGATGGCGGCTGCCAGCGCATCTCGGTACTGTTTTCGCAGCCGATGAACGGCGACGCGGGTTGCGGCATTGGTGGTGCCCAGCTGCCTGGCCAGTTCGTCATACGGCGGTCGATCATCGGTCGTCAGGAAAGGATGCATCGCCCGGAACCAATCGTCGCGGTCGGCGCGAGCATATTGGCGCTGCAATTGGTCCAAAACGTTCTCCAACAGTGTCAGCGCCCACCGACGGTTGAACAGCGCTTCGGGCGTCCATCCATCGACGGGCTCGGCGGCGTATCGCTGCTCGGCCGTCGCCGCGTCCATCGAAAAAGTCTGCACGTTGCCGCCGCGTTTGATCACCGCGGCGTCGCGTCGAAAATTGGCCATTCGGTTTTTGACTGCCGCCAACAGGTAAGTGCGAAACCGACCCTGCGCCGGATCGGCGGTTTCGATCAACGGCCCGCGATCGACCAGGTCGGCAAAAAAGTCCTGGGTCAGGTCCTCGGCCTGATGCGGATCGAGGCCACTACGGCGAATGAAGGCGTAGACTGGCTGCCAGTAGGCCCAACAAAGCTCCTCCAGGGCAGCGCGTTGGTCGGGACTGGAGTCCTCGGCGGCGTGGGCAATCATGCTCCAGCGGGTCGTTTGAAACTGCGGGGCCGCCCCACCACCGTCGCCAGCACCGGAATCCGTCACCGATTCGGCGGAGGCGGAGGAGCTGGCGTGGGAAGCGGAATCGGCCATAGCCTCCACAATACCTCATGAAACCGGTCCAATGAGAGCACTCGGTGCTCCCCATGGGGTGCAGGCACGCGAATCCGGATTGTTTATGTGTCGGCTGGCCCTGCGTCAGTCGGGGCTCCTTCTTACGCACCGAAGGTGCAGTCGTTTGCTTAGCCCAGGGCGAGGTTTTGCGAGTCTTGCGAGCAATACCGCTGCCCTGGGACCACCTGCGCGGAGCAACTCGGTCCCCGCTGCCTGCGAGCATGGCGGCGAAGCCGCCATGCTCGCAGGCAGCGGGGAAATGAGAAACGGTCGCCGACCCAGGGCAACGTCAACGTTCGTAAAGCTCACGTTGCCTCGCCCTGGGCTAAACAAAGTGCTGGACCTTTGGCCCGAAGAACGAATCCCGGCCGCCTCACCGATTTCCGTGCTCGGACAGTTTCATCCGATTCGCGTGCCTGCGCCCGCCCTTGCCGACCGGAGCAGTAGGCTTGCCCGTTTCCCCGTGTTTGGCTAACCTTCTCGGCTCGGCGGAAGACCGAATAACGAAGCCGAATTTTTACGATTCTCTCACCTCCATTGCTTTGGGACGAAGGGCGAGGCGGTTGCCGTTGTGCGACTCGATGCCCTGGATAACGCGCGAAAATGCCGTTTTCTCGGAGCCCGCATTGGAAAAACAGAAGGAATTTGTCGGATGGCAAACCCGATTGTCCAGCAAATGATCGAAGCCGGCGTCCATTTCGGACACCGCACCAGCCTCTGGAACCCGAAGATGGCTCCCTACATCTTCGGCCGAAAAAATCAAATTCACATCATGGACATCCGCGAAACGCTTCGCGGGATGTTGAGTGCCAAAAAGTACCTCAGCCAAGTCGCTGCCGGCGGAAGCCTGATCCTGTTTGTGGGGACCAAGCGGCAGGCTGGCGAGGCGGTGGAAAGCCACTCCTTGCGATGCGGCATGCCGTTTGTCAGCGAGCGTTGGCTGGGCGGTACGCTGACAAATTTCCGTACCATCCGCAGTCGGCTGGGACGTTTGGAAGAGCTGGAAGAGCTTCGCGGCGGTGACAAGATCAACGAGTACAGCAAGAAGATGCAGTCTTCGCTGAACCGTGAATACCGCAAGATGTATCGCAACCTCAACGGGCTGCGGACGATGAACCGATTGCCCGAGTGTTTGTTCATTGTCGACCCTGGCAAAGAACGCAATGCGGTTCGCGAAGCAAAGCGTCTGGGCATCACGACCGTTGCCCTGATTGATACCGACAGCGATCCCAGCCAGATTGATTTGCCGATCCCCGGCAACGACGACGGCATTCGCAGTGTGGAAATGATCATGCGACACCTTGCCGATGCGGTGATCCAGGGCAAAGGCCAGGTGGCCATGCAACAAGGCAAAGACGCAGCCGAAGCGGTCGCCACACAGCAGGCAGCGGCCGCGGAAGCACCGGCTGCCGAAACACCCCCGGCCGCGGAAGCAGCGGCTCCGGCGGCCGGCGAAACGCCCGCCGAAGGTTGAATCCATTTTCCTATTTTGCTCGGCTGGCGACGTTTCCGACGGAACGCCGGCCGACACTCCCGCGCGAACCCACGGCTGTTCGCGTCTGTCCCGAAACTGTTTCAGTATTTCAAGTTTGGAGAAGTAACGAATGTCCCAAGTCACGGCAGCAGCGGTAAAGGCTTTCCGCGAGCGGACCGGATTGCCACTGATGGATTGCAAGAAAGCCCTTCAAGAGGCTGATGGCAATGAAGAGCAGGCGATCGAAGTGCTCCGCAAACGCGGCCAGCAACTTCTGGACAAACGGAGTGATCGGGAGACCGCTTTTGGACGTTTCGGCTTGTACAAGGGAACCGACAAGAATGTCGGCGCGATGGTCGAACTCCTTTGCGAAAGCGCACCGGTCACCACCAACGAAGATTTCGTTCAATTGGCCGATGACCTGGCCGAAGCACTGGCAACAGGTCCGGGCGCTGCGACAGCCGAAGAGCTGTTGGCTCAACCGTCGCCTTCAAAAAGCGGCGCGACGCTTGCCGAGCAAAAGGACGAAATGTTCAACCGGATTCGCGAGGTCTTCAACGTCGGGCGGCTCGTTCGTGTGGACGGCAGTTGCGGCGGATACATGCATCACGCCGGCACCACCGCCGGGGTCTTGGTTCAAGTCGATGGCGGCAACGACGACGCTGCCAAGGATATCGCCATGCACACCGCCGCGATGAAACCGTCGGCACTGAACAAGGAATCGCTTGACCAGGCCGTCGTTGACAAGGAACGCGAAATCCTGAAGCAAGCCGCGCTTGCCGAAGGAAAACCGGAGAACATCGTGGAAAAGATGGTCGAAGGTCGGCTGCGGAACTTTTACGCCGAGCGTTGTTTGCTGGAACAACCCTTCGTCAAAGACGACAAGCAGTCCGTTGGTGACTACGCCAAAGCCAATGGCATGACCGTCAAAGCCTACTGGCACTGGATCATCGGCGATAAGGCCGAGGCGACTTCGTAGCACGAACGTCCCGGTCGTGACTGACGGCGCGGGGACCGCCGCGCTGCGATGGAAGTCAAAACGCTGAATTTACCTCGCCCATCCCCCATCGGATCGGCGAGGTTTTTTCGTATCATAGAGGCTCGATTCTCACCGCACGCTTTCCACCTGCCGCACTTCGACCATCATGCCCGACGATTCAGACACCTCTTCGCCCCTCCGCTATCGTCGTGTCATCCTGAAACTCAGCGGCGAAAGCCTGGCGGATTCGGGCGGCCGTGGAATCAGTGCCGAGGAGGCGGGCGATATCGCTCGGCAAATCCAGCACGCTCACCAGACCGGGTGTCAGATCGCTGTCGTCATCGGCGGCGGCAACATCCTTCGCGGCGCCCAGTTCTCCGGCGGCAACGCGTTGGTCCAGGATGCCACGGCACACTACATGGGAATGCTGGCTACCTTGATCAATTCGCTGGCGATGCAAGATGCGCTGGAGGCGGTGGGATTGCAAACCCGGGTGATGTCGGCGATCCCGGTCGACAAAATCGCGGAAACGTTCATTCGTCGCCGCGCCCTTCGTCACTTGGAAAAGAAACGCATCGTCATCCTGGCTGCCGGCATCGGCAATCCCTTTGTGACGACCGATACCGCCGCCGCCCAACGCGCCTTGGAATTGGACGCCGACGTGGTGCTCAAGGCGACTCGCGTGGACGGCGTTTACAGCGACGATCCTGAAAAGAATCCGCACGCCGTGTTGTATGATTCCTTGAGCTACGCCGATGTGATCGACAAAAACCTGAAGGTGATGGACGCCACAGCGATCGCCTTGTGCCAAGAACACAACAAACCGATCCTGGTTTTTAATTTCAAGAAGGACGGCAACATCGTTCGCGCGATATCGGGCGACACCGTCGGAACCTGGATCGGCGCCAACAACTGAACCGTAGAATCCGAATTCCATTTTTCTCAGGAAGCAAACCATGACCGCCGACGAAACACTCTTGGACGCCGAAGAACGAATGGAAAAGGCTGTCTCCGTCTTGGCCAATGCCTTGTCGGGAATTCGCACTGGCCGGGCCACTCCCGGATTGGTTGATTCCATCAAGGTGGAAGTCTACGGGTCGTCAACGCCCCTGAAACAGCTCGCCTCGATCGGCACGCCCGAACCTCAGCAAATCGTGATTCGCCCCTACGACGCCGGCACGATCAAGGAAATCGAAAAGGCGATTGTTGCCGGCGACCTGGGATTGAATCCACAAAACGACGGTCGACTCATCCGCCTGAACGTACCGCCGCTGTCGACTGAAGTTCGCAAGAAAATGGTCTCCCGCATCAAAGAACTCGCCGAAGAAGCCCGGATTTCCATTCGCAACATTCGCCGTGACGCCAACAAAGCAGCCGACGCCGCCGAAAAAGCAAAAGAGCTCAGCGAGGATGATCGCGACAAGCTGAAAGAAGAAGTGCAGGACCTGACCAAAAAATTTGAGTCCCAAGTCGGCGAGATGGCCAAGAAACGCGAAGCCGAAGTGACCGAAGGTTAGCAGCAACAGCAAGTAGCGAAATCAACTGCCGAAGTTGGTAACATGAAACGGTCGGAAGATTGTCATCGGATCGCAAGCTGCCAGCCTATTGTCAAAATAGCGTCTTTGCGACCTCCTTCAACAACCCGGCAGCCTGAGCTGCGAACATTCAACAGGCGGCCGGGAGCCGGCTGGGAAACGCGGTGTCCGAAGAAAGCAAAATCAATCCCTATCAGGTCTCCTCCGGTGTCGTAGAAACCACCTTCACCGATCTGGCCAATTCTCCTTCGGAACCGATCCCCAAGGCATCGTTGTTGCGCACGGCCGTTCGATGGTTCTTTGTCTGCGGGATCAGTTGCATTCCCAGTTTCACGATTGGGCTTGGGATTGCGTCGAGTCCTCCCTTGGCAATGGTCATGGGGGTCATTCTGTTTGCGGTCGGATACACCGCGCTCGACTATGCGACTGCCGGCAGCCCTGTTCGCCAGAACAGTGAAGTCTCGCGGACCCTGAAAATCGCTTACGGCACTCGGATTGCGATCACGATCATTTTTCCAGTCGGACTCTACCTCGACATGATGTGCGGAATTCTGTCTGTATCGGCGATGGAGTTCCTACTGGGAAGCCAGCAATTGGCGCTCGAATCTTTCGCGGGTGCTTTGATCACCACGTTGGCGCAGGGAATCACATTGAATGGCCTGCTGGCTCTCTATGCACTGCTGGTTCATGGAGCCCAGCTGGTGGTGATTCGGGTTTGGACTGCCATTCCCACCGGCTGACATCACCGCAAGTGCGAACCTTCTTTTCGCTGGCATGTCTATTGTTCTGTTGCGATAGACTGTAGTCCATAGTCTGTAGTTGGGCCAAAGGCCCAACACTTTGCTTAGCCCAGGGCGAGGCAACGTGAGTTTTACGAACGTTGACGCTGCCCTGGGCTAAGCAAACGACTGCACCTTCGGTGCGTAAGAAGGAGGGCCGACGATGATCACGCACGAGTGCTGCCCCCCTCTCGAATGCACAAAAACCTACAAACTAAAGACGAAAGACTAGAGACTACAACCTAAAGACTACACCTACACCTTCCAAGCGCTTGGACTGCCTGTTGGGAATCCATGAGGAGCCTAAGGTAGCGATGTCGGGCGACCGACTAGTGAACGGCCCGTTCTGAGTCTCTCGTAGACAAAGGGGCCAGTCGACGGTCAGCAGTTGCTGATACGGACGCTCTTAACCTCTCAACGACCACTTCGCCCAAGCCTTGCAAAACACATTCGACTGCCGGAGTGGAGTACATGGTTCACCAGGTTCGATTCCCGGCCGGCCCCCTTTTCTAAACATCGTTTGAAACGGGGCCGGACCCTGTGCCTGACGCCTGTGCGGCTAGTCGCAGGGATTTCTCTGCACCATCACTTCGTCGAGTGTTTTTCGATTCTCAACCAATACAGACCGACGTGTAGTGGAACAGCCCGATAGCTACCTGGGCGTTCGCTCGCGTCGGTTTATTGGATCTGTACTTGCCCGAAAGCGCAACCAGGCTACTTTCTGGGCATCCCTGCCCTCAATTCCTGGATGCTCAGACGCGAATCCTTGTTGGTATCTCGGCGTTTGAATTGTGTCGTCAGGGCGGGTACGTTTCGACCTTTGGGGTTGCCGATGTATTCTTCCAGCGTCAGCAGGCCATCTCGGTTGGTGTCCCGGCGCTGAAAAAGCGTGTCGGCTCTTGGATTGGCGGTCGCATTGGAACCACCGCCAATTTTGCGTTTGACGAACGGTTTTCTTTTGCCAACACCGATCTTCTTCGGATCGTATTGATCGGGATCAAACTTCGGATTGGGTAGTGGCACGACAGCGCCGGCGTCCTGGAGATGATCTTCGATGAGCCGGTCAAGCTGTCTGACCTTGTCGGCGTGCACCGACGCCAGGTTCTGTTGCTCGCCGAGATCGTTCGCAAGGTTGTAGAGTCGGTAGGCGTGGGCTCCACCGTCGCCTTCGTGAAAGAGGCGAATCAATTTCCAGTCACCCGAATGAACGGCAACCGACGGCGGCAGCCAATCGGGAATCGGCGGTGAACTTGGAAAGTAAGTGAAGATGGCTTCGCGATCGAGCTTGCCGCCACGGAGTGCCGGCTGGATGTCGATACTATCCAGCTGGTGACCTTCGGGAAGTCCAATTTGAAGGCCACGGAGCAAGGTCGGGTAGAAGTCGGACGCCTGGATGATTTCATCACTACGACTACCGGGCTGGGTGATTCCGGGCCAGACGACAACACAGGGGACGCGAATACCGCCTTCGAACATCGTCGCTTTGCCGCCTCGCAGCGGCGCGTTGCTGGTTGGGACTTCACCCTCGACGTCCACGTACATGTTCCCGCCGTTATCGGAAGTGAAAACGATCACCGTTCGGTCGGCGATGCCTGCGCTGTCGACGGCGTCCAGCAGTGATCCGATGGCGTCATCAAGCGACTGGACCATGGCGGCGTAGGTCGGGCAGCGCTGAGGGTTTTGGGGATCGGCCAGCTTGCGATATTTGTCGATCAGTTCCTGCTTTGCATCCCAAGGACCATGAACCGAGAACTGCCAGTAGTTCATGAAGAAAGGTTTATCGGCCGGCAACGAGTGGAGCCACTCGACCGCCTCTTTGGCCATGCGGTCTTCAATGTGCTCGCCCGGCGAGTTTGGCTTGAACGTCTTCAGGCTCCACGGCGCCACATAGGCTCCCGGCGGTCCCGGACCGGGATGGTGCGGAATGTCAATCTCAAAGCCATGTTGCAGGGGGCTGTAGGGTTCCGGTCCGAGATGCCATTTGCCGAAGTGGGCCGTTTGATAACCGGCGGCTGCCAGCAACTTGCTGAGCGTTGGATAGGCTGTATCCAGCCGAGTTTTTGAAGTAACTGGGATCGCTTTCTTGCCTGGGTTGGTTGCCGGCGCAACGGTTGCCGCCAGCCGTGCCTCTCGGAGATGATGCCCCGGAGTCGTCGAACCATGACGCGCCGGAGTCTGCCCCGTCATGATGCTCGCGCGCGTTGGCGAGCAAAGCGGGCTGTTGGAATAGGCTCGCGTAAAAGTCATACCACGTTTAGCCAGCCGCTCGACGTTGGGTGTCTGATAGAACGTCGTCGTGCCGTAAAGTGTCGTATCACTCCAGCCCAGATCGTCAGCCAGAATAAAGATCACGTTCATCGGCTCCTCGGCCGCCGGTGCGGTAGCCGCGCCAGTCACCAGCAATAACATCGCCAGAGCGGCCGGCACCGACGTCTTCGATTGGCATCTCATCGTTGTCTCTCGTTCCTTTGCGTTGTCACATTGTCAGATTTATGTAGGCCGACTTGTCCCCAAGTCGGCGAACCTACCGTCGGCGACTTCTCTGAAGTCGCTTCGCAGCCAGTGTCGCTTCGTAGCCAGGAGCGGAGAACTGACCGACTTGGGACAAGTCGGCCTCCATGGAGTAACTTGATGATACGCTGGTCGCAATCCCAGTGCCCTCGGAATCAGGTTACCCGGCTTCGTTTAGTGAATCATGAAACAAATCAAGCTTTCTGTGCTCGTCCCGATTTTGGCCTTGATGACCGCGTTCCCTCTGTTTGCCGACGATACCGATCGCCGGCGGCCGGAATCTGGGCCGAAACCGAACATCTTGTGGATCACGATCGAGGACTGGTCTCCCGATCTGTCTTGTTACGGTACGAAAGGGATTCATACACCGCACGTGGACAAGCTGGCGTCCCAGGGGATTCGCTTCGAGCATGCGTTTACCACTTCGCCGGTTTGTTCGACATCGCGTTCGGCGATGATGACCGGTTTTCATCAAAACTACATCGGCGCTCATCAGCATCGCGAACACCACAAGCAACCGTTGCCCTATGGAATCCGGCCGATTCCGCACTTGTTGCAGGATGCCGGATACTTCACGGCGGTGATGAGCTGGAAGACGGACTGCAATTTCACACCCAACACGCGGTCCGAACTCTTCATGGGCAGCGACTGGAACGAGCGGAAGCCGGGACAACCGTTCTTTGCCAGAATCACTTTTGGCGGCACTCATCGCAAATGGAATCGCGATCCGCAGCGGCCGATCGACATCGCCGACGTCGAATTACCGCCCTACTATGCGGACACTCCCTTTGTTCGTCGCGACTGGGCCAACGGTTTGGAACAGATGCAGATCGTGGATCGTGAAGTCGGCGCGCTGCTCCAGCGACTGGATGACGAAGGGATCGCCGACAACACGATCGTTTTCTTTATCGGCGACCATGGCCGGTGCCATATTCGCGGAAAACAGTTTCTGTACGACGGCGGGATCCGTATTCCGATGATCATGCGCTGGCCCGGCAAAGTCGATCCGGGGCAAGTCAATACAGATCTGGTGATGTCCATCGATATCTGCGCCACGATTCTGGAAGCCGCCGGCGTCAAGCCACCTGTTCCGCTGCATGGAAAGAACCTGCTGAGCCAAGCGGTCCAACAACGGAAGTACGTCTTTGCGGCGCGAGACAAGATGGATGAAACGCACGATGCGATGCGCGCGATTCGATCGAAGGATCACAAACTGATTGTGAACCTGATGCCGGAACGTCCCTGGTGCCAATACAACCGCTACAAGGAGGGAGCTTACCCAGTGTTGGCGGAAATGAATGTACTGAATCTCAAGGGCAAACTGACTCCCCAGCAGGCCACCTTTTTTGCGTCCACGAAACCGGCGGTTGAACTCTTTGACCTGCGCCGTGATCCGCATGAAGTCAACAACGTTGCCGACGATCCCGATTACGCCAACATCAAGAAAGAACTGGCTGCTGAGCTGGCCGATTGGCGCAGTAACGTCATTCACGACACGGGCGTGTCGACCGAGTTTCGTGCCCAGAACATCTTTCCCGCCTCTTGTCCGACAGACACCGTTGATGATTGGGTGGAGGCGAACGCCGACAACCACGACTTCAACCAATACGGCTGGCCCGCCTGGTATCCGACTCGGACGTTGGCCCAGTGGGAAAAGGCCCGCCAGCTGTGGGATCCCTATGTTTTCCGCCAACCGGCCGACGAAGTGCCTCGCCCAGCAATCGTGCTGGCGGAAAAAAGAAAGCGGAAATGATCCCATCGTAGGCCGACTTGTCCCCAAGTCGGCGAGGCTGTTCTGTCGGCCAGTTCTCCACTCCTGGTAACGGAGCGACTTCGGAGAAGTCGCCGACGGAAATCAATTTTTTGAAAAAATTCTGTGGCACCGGTGGTAATTCTTCCGCATCGCGGAATATCCAGTGAAAGGGACCAAACGCGCAAAACCAGCGACATGGATCACGAAGCAAAATCGAAACGGAACTCGCCGTCCGAGCGGGAAGCCCGCTACGCCGAATTTGTCGGCCTGCTCGCCCGGCATGACCAGGCAATTCGCCGCTTTGTGCGCTCGTTGCTCCCTTCCCGAGAGGGAGTGGACGATGTCATGCAAGAGACGGCGCTGGAGTGCTGGAAGAAGTTTTCTGATTTCACGCCCGACAGCCCGGAGGATGCGGTCGAGGAATTCATTCGCTGGGCCTGTGTGATCGCCCGCTACAAGGTGCTCGCCTGGCAACGCGATCAATCGAGGGATCGACTGGTGTTCCGCGAGAGCGTGATCGAGCAGTTGGCGCAGACCGCGATGGAGAATTTGGACCAACAGGTTTTGCAGCGGCAAGCGGTCGAAGCATGCCTGGCAAAAATGCAGGATGACCAGCGGCGTCTCGTCCTGAGCGTGCATTCTCCGGGGCAATCAATCGCGATGATCGCCGCCGAAACGGGCGAAAAGGCGCGACGGTTGTACAGTCGAGTCAACGTGTTGCGAAAACTGCTGCTGGAGTGCATTCGGCAACAGATTCCAGGGGAGGTCGGAAATGGATGAGAAGATTCGCAAGCTGATCTTCCAGGCGATCGACCAGACGATCTCGGAAGACGACTTCCAATGTTTGCAGGACGCCATTGAAAATCGTGAAGATGTTCGTGCGGAATACCTCCGCACGATCCATCTGTGTGAGCTGCTCGGAGACATCGCGGCAGACACCAACGACGGAGAAGCTTTGCGGGACGATCAACCGGTGGTGCTGGCGGCAGGTTCCGAAACGGGCACTACGAAGAGGAATGTGTGGCGATTTTCTTTCGCCCAACTGGCGATGGCAGCGACCATCCTGATGCTAGTTAGCGGCATGGCTTTTTGGTTCGGCCAAAGAAACGTTTCTCCGCAGGTCGCCGAACAGAGCCGGCCGAGTGACGAAGCGGTGGAATCGCTGATGGCAGGGCACGCAACGCTTCGACGTTCGGTTGACTTGCGCTGGGCCGAAGGGGCGACGACCTATCGCGAGGGCGATGTCCTGCCCGACGGATTGTTGAAATTTGACGACGGCATTGCCGAGATCGATTTCTTTTGCGGTGCAACATTGATCGTGGAAGGCCCGGCCATTCTGGACCTGGAATCGGATTGGTCGGTGCGAGTGGCCCAAGGTCGTTTGCGGGCCAACGTCCCACCCGCTGCCCGCGGTTTCATCGTCAAGGCGGCCGATTCGCAGATCGTCGATCTGGGGACGGAGTTCGCTCTGGAGGTCGGAGCCGAAAACGCTCGCGTCGAAGTGCTTGACGGAGAAGTGGAACTTCGCGGCGGCGATCACGATGGCAATCACTTGGTGACCGGGCAAAGGCAGTGGCTGAAGGGAACACGATCGCAACCCCAAGCGTTCCAAGGGCTCAGTACGGTCAACGACCTGCAGCGCCGACGGCAGGATGCCGAGACGCAGCAGTTCGGTCGATGGCAGAGGCATTCGCAGCAGTTAAGGGCCGACCAGCGTCTGGTCGCCTATTACCCCATCGCCGAAACCCAGGATCAACGAGTCGTTCGTAATGCAGCTTCCAGCGGCAGCGACTTCGACGGCCAACTTGTCGGTTTGGTCCATCGTACCGCTGGCCGGTTTGGATCAAAGTCGGCCGGTTTAGAATTCGGCCACCCTGGCGCACGCGTTCGTACTCGAATCGATGGCCAGTTTCAGGCTTTTACGTTTGCCTGCTGGGTCAGGATCGACAGTCTGGAACACATCTACAACGCGCTGTTCATGAGCGACGGTTACGAAAACGGTGAACCGCACTGGCAGATCCGTGATGACGGTCGGCTGATGTTTTCGGTGATGGTCGACGACACACAGGATGTTCGAGTTCCCAATCGCTTCGATCAACGAATCGTCCAGGATGCAGGCCTGCATCGCGTTTATTTCACCGAACCGTTCTGGGACATCTCCAAAGCCGGCCAGTGGTTTCACATTGTGGCAGTCTACGACCCCGTCGGCCGCCAGGTGGTGCAATACGTCAACGGCAATCAGCTGAGCAGTGAAAGGATCATCGACAAATTTCACATCACATCCCTGCGGATCGGACCGGCCGAGATTGGAAATTGGGGGCAACCCTTCCGCCAATCGCCTTGGTTTGCGGTTCGCAATTTGAATGGAACGATCGATGAACTGTCGATCTACAATGCGGCGTTGGCGGCGGAAGAAATTCAAGACCTCTATCAACAAGGAAAACCACTTGGGTACTAGGACGCTTGGATTGGTTTTCTGTTTCGCGATCGCGCTGCTTAGCAGCGCCGCAGCGGCCCAGCAACCGAATATCGTCGTCGTCATCTGCGACGACCTGGGTTACGCCGACGTCGGATTCAACGGCGCGAAGGACATCACCACACCCGCGCTGGACCACTTGGCGGCCGACGGCACCATTTTTACATCCGCCTACGTCACGCATCCTTTCTGTGGCCCCAGTCGCATGGGGCTGATGACGGGACGCTACCCACATGCATTCGGAGCGCCGTTCAATTTGCCCAACAGCGGCTTGGCGATCCAGCAATACAACCGGCAAGGCATCGATGTTGACGAAACACTGATCAGCAAGGTTTTGCAAAACGCCGGTTACTTCACCGGAGCCATCGGCAAATGGCACATGGGAACCGAGCCGCAGTTTCATCCCAACGCCCGCGGGTTCGATGATTTTTACGGGTTTCTTGGTGGAGGGCATAAGTATTTTCCGGAACAATACCGGCCGATCTACGAGCGCCAGCGTCGAGCAGGCAAAACCCCGATCAACGATTACGTGGTTCCCCTGGAACACAACGGCAAAGACGCCAAAGAGACGGAATACATCACCGACGCACTTTCACGCGAAGCGGTACGTTTTGTGAAACAGGCGGCAGCGAAGGAGCAACCTTTCTTTCTGTACCTGGCTTACAACGCGCCCCACTCTCCGCTGGAAGCGAAGGCGGAGGACATGGCCAAGTTCGCTGGCACCCGCGACCAGAAGCGACGAACCTACGCGGCCATGGTGTATGCGGTCGATCGCGGAGTGGGTGAACTGGTTCGAGCGCTGAAGACCACCGAAGAGTTTGACAATACCTTGATCGTCTTTCTTAGTGACAACGGTGGAAAGATCGGCTTGGGTGCTAACAATGGACCGCTTCGGGAAGGCAAGGGAAGCACACACGAAGGCGGCTACCGGGTGCCGATGTTTTTCCATTGGCCCGAACACGTGCCGGCTGGCGAACGTTTTGAACATCCGGTGTCCGCGCTCGATTTTTACCCCACCTTCGCTCGTCTTGCCGGTGCGGCGATTCCGACCGGTAAGCAGCTTGACGGGAATGATATCTGGGACGACTTTCTGGCCGGTCGAAGTCCACGCAAGGGTGAGATGATTTTTGCCTTGCGACATCGTCAAGGCTTCAGCGACGTCGGGGCTCGCCGCGACCAATGGAAGATTTGCCGGACCTATAATGCACCTTGGAAGCTTTTTAATCTGGAAGAAGACATCGGCGAGAAACGTGATTTGAGCGATCAACATCCGCAACGGCTTCGGGACATGGTTTCTCAAGTAGAAAAATGGAGCCGAAGCCACACCCAGCCGCTTTGGTTTGACAACCTGGAAGCGGAGGCCCGGTGGAAAGCGGACAGTATGCCGAGGTACCAAGCGACCTTTCAGGTGTCGAAATAGAAAAGGATGACGTGGATGAAGCGACTGATACACACCTTTTGCCTGGCGGTCTTTGCCTGCTGCGGCCAGGCTGCCGAAAGACCGAACATCCTGTTCATTGCGGTCGATGACTTGCGCCCGGAACTGGGGTGCTACGGATCGGAAATCGCAATCTCGCCCCACCTGGATGCGTTGGCCAAAGATGGCCTGCTCTTCAACCGAGCCTATTGCCAGCAGGCGATTTGCCGTCCGTCACGGGCGAGCCTGATGACGGGGGCTCGACCCGACACAACAGGACTCTATCACAACTATGTTTCGTTGCGAGAGCTTCAGCCGGACATCGTGACGCTGCCGCAGCATTTCATCTCGCATGGTTACGAGACCGTTTACTGCGGAAAGATCTTTCACCAGGGCGATACGGACGAAGAAAAATCGTGGAGCCGCAGCCCGGTGAAATGGTTGAAAGGAGTCAAGAAACCGATCGGTGCCTACGCACTTGCCGAAAACAACAAGATCAAGGCGGAAAACCTAAAGCGGATGCTGGCCAAGTATGGCGAAGCGGCCCGACGAGGCTTGGCGAGCGGGCCCGCCTATGAAAACGCGGACGTTCCCGACCACGCCTACATCGACGGGTACGAAACGCTTCGTGCGATCGCCACCATGAAAGAGATGCTCAGAAGTGACAAACCGTTTTTTCTTGCCCTCGGTTTCAAGAAGCCGCATCTCAACTGGACCGCGCCGAAACGTTACTGGGATCTGTACGACCCCGAAAAGATCCCCATGGCGACGCAGGTCGATGCACCCCAGCAAGGAGCCGCGATGGGGCTGCACGCTTCATTTGAACTGCGAACGCGAGCCGGTATTCCGAAGATTGGACCCTTGGATCCGAAACTTGCTCGAACGCTCAAACATGCTTACCTGGCTTGCGTCAGCTATGTCGACGCGCAGATCGGTCGCATGATCGCTGCCCTGGAAGAAGCGGGTGTTCGTGACAATACGGTCATCATCGTCTGGGGCGATCACGGTTGGCACCTGGGCGACATGGGAGTCTGGGGCAAAGCGACCAACTACGAAATTGCCACGCGCGTACCGCTGATGATTTGGACGCCGGACATGAAAGTGCGCGGCCAATCGACCGACGCTCTAGTGGAACTGGTCGACATGTATCCGACGCTGTGTGAACTGGCCGGCCTGCCGATTCCAGAACATCTGGAAGGGCACAGCTTTGTTCCGCTGCTGGATGATCCCGACAAACCTTGGAAGAAAGCTGCGTTCAGCCAGTATCCCAATCCGGCGCTACGAGAATGGGCGGCGAATCCGCTTTCCCAAGGAATGAGAGAAACGTGGTTCGGACCGCTGATCGAGGAGGTCGAATCGCGAATCATCGCTCAACAGGGTGACGCCTGGGATCGCGAACTGTTCGAGCAACACTTGATGGGATACACGATGCGCACCGACCGCTATCGCTTGGTGGTCTGGCGCGATCATCGCGACACCAGGTCCAAGCCGGTTTATATTGAACTGTTCGATCACCAATCCGATCCGCGTGAAACGAAAAACATCGCCGACGAAAAACCGGATGTCGTCCGTCTGCTTCGAAAACAGCTCGATCAGGGCTGGAAGAAGGCGCTGTGATCGACCGAAAACTTTCCCCCAACCCAAGCTTCATTCAAGCCTCTGCCAGCGGACCTTCCCTGCGCCAGGTGCCCGCCACCGTGTGGGTCAAGCTGAATCGAAACTGCTTCCATCGACGGAATATGTTCATGCCATTTTCAGATTGGAAACTCGGGCGCTGCCTCGCGGTCGTTGTTTTTCTGCTTCTGTTGCCATGTCGGTCTGGCGCCGACGAAATTGATTTCGAGCGTGATATCGCGCCGATCATGGAAGAACGTTGTTGGTATTGCCATGGCGAAGACGAACAGGAATCGGGACTGCGACTGGATCGTCGCGTCAGCATGCTGCGCGGCGGCGATTCCGGTTTGTCGGCGGTGGTGCCCGGCAAGCCTGAGCAAAGCTATCTGATGGAGGTGATTCGTCATGTGGATGAAGACATGGCGATGCCGCCCGATGATGACAAACTGCCCGACGAAGAGATCGAACTGCTTGCCCGCTGGATCCAAGAGGGAGCGAATTGGCCCGGCCAGATGGATGCCGTCGCCGAAGAGAAGTCGGATCACTGGGCCTTCCAACCGGTCGTGCGTCCGGAAGTTCCCGAAGTTAACGCCGATTCCCAATCCGCGGCGAAGCGATCTCCCATTGACTCGTTCTTGCTGCAAACGCTCGCCCAGCGCGACCTCTCTTTCTCCGAAGCTGCGGATCCTCGATCTCTGCTGCGGCGGATTTCGATCGTGTTGACCGGCCTGGCGCCGACGCCGAAAGAGACCAACGACTTTCTGGCTTCCTACGCAAAAGATTCTCAGCAGGCCTACGCGGACGCCGTGGAGCGACTGCTACGCTCGCCTCACTTTGGCGAACGTTGGGCACAACATTGGTTGGACGTGATTCGCTGGGCCGAAACGAACGGATCGGAGGCAAATCTTTATCGCAAGAACGCCTGGATCTATCGCGACTACGTCGTACGAGCATTGAATGAAGACAAACCGTACGACCAGTTCATTCGCGAACAAATTTCGGGCGATTCGATCGGCGTGGGAGAAGCGACGGGGTTTCTGGTGGCCGGTCCGCACGTGCCCGCGGCAACGGTCGGTCGCGAGCCGGCGGCGATTCTGCAAGCGCGGGCCGATCGGATGGATGAGATCATGCAGACGGTCGGCGCTTCGGTGATGGGGGTGACGATTGGTTGTGCTCGCTGCCACAACCACAAATTCGATCCGATCACGATTACCGATTACTACTCGATGACCGGCGTCTTTCAAGATGTCGAATTCGGCAGCCGTCATCCCGAATATTCACCCGACCATCCACTTCGCCAGCGCGGTGCCGACTTGTGGCGCCAAATCGCCGCCCAGCGAAAGATCCTACGCCCGCTCGGTGGCTGGGAGGAAAACTGGGGCGCGTATCGGGAAATGCATTTCAGGCCGATCACTACCAGCGCCGTGCGGATTCGTTTCAAAATGCCCAACGTGGGACTGGACGAACTGGAGGTGCTTGGCCCCAACGGACAAAACAAAAACCTCGCCCACAAGCGTCGCGGCACCAAGGTTTCCGGTTTTCCCGAACTGGGAATCGAACGGCGTAATCCGATCCGCCGTGTGAACGACGGCGAATATGGCACGATGACCTGGCGAGCCAAGGTCGAAAAGGGATCGAAGGAGCGACCGTGGGTTCGCTTCGATTTCGAGAAACCCGAAACGATCAATCGCCTGCGGCTCAGCAGCAACCGCGAGTACTTCTACGACACCGATTATCTGGACAAGAAACCATACCTGCCGCGGTACGAATACGACATGGACATCCTGAAGGATGACGGGACCTGGCAACCGTGGGTCGGAACGTGGCACGTGAACAAAAAGTTGAATGAGGAACATCCGCAGCGCAAAGCGGTGCTGGGCAAGATCCAGGGCCTGATCGACGCGCTGGCCGAAGAAGGACCGCGGCCCAGCTTTGTTGGCCGGTTTGTTCGGCCAGCGGTCACCCGTGTTTTGCTTCGCGGCAGCCCCGAGAATCCTCGTGGTGAAGTCGTGCCCGCCGGTCCGGCGATCTTTGGCGGCGACCTGAACCTGACGCCGGAGGCTCCCGGCCCCAAGCGCCGCGCCGAGTTCGCAAAGTGGATCACCAGTGCCGACAATCCGTTGACCGCCCGCGTGATGGTCAACCGCATTTGGCACCATGTCTTCGGCAGCGGTATCGTGCCCACCACCAGCGACTTCGGCAAAGCCGGCGCACCGCCCACCCATCCGCAACTGCTCGATTGGTTGGCAGCCGAATTCGTCGACCCAACGGTGTCCGGGCGCGAGCCGTGGTCGATGAAATCGATGATCCGCCTGCTGGTGATGTCCGACGCATTTCTTCAGTCGAGTGCTCCGACGGCACAGGGAATGAAGGCCGACGCTGGCTCTAGCTTGCTTTGGCGGTTTCCGCCCAAGCGTGTTGAAGCGGAAGTGATTCGTGATTCGATCTTACTGGCTTCTGAATCCCTGGACCGCACGATCGGCGGTCGCAGCTATCGCATTCACAACGTGAAGAAAACTTACGCCCAGTGGCAAGTCTTGAACAATCACGGACCGGAAACCTGGCGGCGGATGCTCTATCAAGAACGCATGCGGCGCGTCGACGACGGGATGTTCACCGCGTTTGATTTTCCCGATTGTGGCCAGGTTCGGGCCAAGCGTCCGGTTTCGACGACACCGCTACAGGCGCTGAACCTGATGAATAGCGATTTCGTGATGGAACAATCCAAGCGAATCGCCCAGCGGGCCAAGCAAGATGCCGACGGCGACCAGGGCAAGTCGATCGATCGCTGCTTCCAACTGCTGCTGGGCCGATCCCCCGACGATCAAGAGCGCCAAGCGTGCCTTGCGCTGGCGAAAGAAGAAGATCTGTCGCTGGTCTGCCGAGCACTGATCAACTCCAACGAATTCGCATTCCTTCCGTAGCAGCCCCACTGGAGTGAACTTTCCCTACCGGACGCTGAAATCATGAACCAACCCGAACAACTTTCCTTGCACGGTCGGCGGCTGCTTGATCGTCGTCGTTTTCTTGGCACCGCTGGACTTTCCACCGCGGGGCTTGCCCTGGCCAGCTTGTTGGATGCCGACGGTCTTCTCGCAGACGACCCACAGTCATTCAGCGGCAAGAAACCGATTCGTCCTGAGATCGACGCCAACAATCCTTACGCGGCCCGCAAAGCCCATTTCGAGATGCCCGCTAAACAGATTTTGGTCATCTATTGCCCTGGAGCGGTCAGTCACGTCGACACGTTCGATTACAAGCCGGCATTGACGAAGCTTCACGGCCAAAAGCCGCCGGGGATTCCGGAGGTTACTTTTGAAGGTCCCACCGGCAACATCGCCAAACCGTTTTGGGATTTCAAGCCGTGCGGCGAAACCGGCAAGATGGTCTCCGAACTGCTTCCGAATCTGGCACAGCAGGTGGACGACTTCTGCTTCTTTCACGCCCTGTCGACCGACACGAGCGCGCATCCGCAGGGAGAAAACTTCATGAACACAGGCTTCACGATGGAAGGTTTTCCGTCGTTTGGCGCCTGGGTTACCTACGCGCTGGGCACCGAGAGCCATGAGCTGCCGGCCTTCGTCGCGATCAACGATCCGCGCGGGTTGGCGCGAAGTGGCAAGAACAATTTTGGCAACGGATTCCTGCCGGCAGCGTTTCAAGGAACGGACTTCAACGCGAAAAATCCGCCCAACAATTTGCACCGTCCCGATGCGCTATCGGCCAATTCGGATCGCCGCACGGTCGAATTGCTCAAGCAGCTCAATGCACAACACCTCGAAAAATTTCCCGGCGACGCGAATCTGGCGGGACGGATCGCCAGCTATGAATTGGCCGGTCGGATGCAAACCTCGGTGCCGGAGGTGATGGACCTGTCGGGAGAAACCGAATCAACGATCAAGGCCTACGGCGTCGAAGGGGGCAGCCAGCTGCGCGGCCAGTATGCCAGGAACTGCATCTTGGCCAGACGATTGCTGGAGAAAGGGGTTCGCGTGGTGCAACTGTTCAACGGCAGTGACCCAGCCGGCGGCAACGGCATCACCAATTGGGATTCGCATGCCAACATCGCGGAAACCCACGCGATGCAGGCAGAGATCATGGACCAGCCGACCGCCGCGCTGATCGCCGACTTGAGACAGCGAGGAATGCTGGAGCATACGCTTGTCGTGTGGGCTACCGAATTTGGCCGCATGCCGTTCCTGCAAGCCAACGGCACCGGCCGCGACCACAACCCCGACGCCTTCACTTGCTTCCTCACCGGTGCCGGTGTGAAACGGGGATTCAGCTACGGTGAAAGCGATGAGTTCGGTTTCAAGGCCGCGGCGAATAAAACGACGGTCTATGATTTCAATGCAACCCTCTTGCACCTGATGGGACTCGATCACGAACGTTTGACGTTCTACCACAACGGTTTGGAACGACGACTCACCAGCGTCCACGGACACGTGGTGAAGGACGTGCTGGCGTAGACGACACGCTCCCCCTTTCCTTCCTTGTGGCTGCGCGCCTTCTTGTGAGCTTGGTTTGCCGTTGCCGGTGCGTTTGAAGAATCTCACACGAAGGCACAAAGGCACAAGGAAGAGAATAGGAAACGTCAAGCAACGAAGAATCAATTCTGCGCTTTTTGCTTTCCTTCTTCCTTCACCACCCTCTTCTTCTTGGTGGCTTCGTGCCTTCGTGTGAGCTTCCTCCAGCGCCCCCAGCGACAGATGGTCGCATCACCAGCTTAATTTCGGATATTCGGACCTTGACATCCGTTATTAGTGCCGGTAGGTTCTTCGGGTGCTGTTTCGTCGAGGATTTGTGTCCAGCAAGCTGTGGAGAGAACGATGTTTTGCAATCAGTGTGAACAGACTCAAAATGGAACCGGCTGTACCGACATTGGCGTCTGCGGCAAAGACCCCGACATGCAGTCGCTCCAGGAAATCCTGCTGTACGGCGTCAAAGGGATGGCTGCCTACTCCCATCACGCTCGTCGGCTGGGCAAGACAGACGAAGCGGTCAACGCCTTCATCGAAGAGGCCCTGTTTGCGACGGTCACGAACGTCAACTTCGACATGGACAGCCTGCTGGAGTTGGTGCTGGAGTGTGGCCGACAAAACATCCGCGTGATGGAAATGCTCGATCAAGGTCACACCGAGCGGTTTGGGACGCCCGAACCGACGACCGTCTACGAAGGCACCAAGGAGGGGCCGGGGATCTTGGTCACCGGTCATGACCTGGTTGACTTGTCCGATCTGCTTCAACAGACCGCCGGCCAGGGAGTCAACGTTTATACTCACGGCGAAATGCTGCCGGCCCACAGCTATCCCGAACTGAAAAAGCACCCGCACCTGGCTGGCCACTATGGCGGTCCATGGCAGAACCAGACTTGGGAATTCCCAACCTTTTCCGGCGCGATCCTGGGCACCACCAATTGCGTGTTGATTCCTCCCGACGTTTACGCCGATCGGTTGTTCACCACTCGCGTCACCGCCGTTCCTGGCGGCCACCATCTGAAGGGCAACGACTTTTCATCCGTCATCGCCAAGGCCAAAGAATGCGAGCCGTTGCCGGAAAACAAAGTGCGTGAATCGACGATCGGGTTTCACCACAGCGTGATCCTTGGCCTGGCTGAAAAAGTGGTCGACGCGGTCAAGTCGGGCGACATCAAACGTTTCTATCTGATCGGCGGTTGTGACGGAGCAGAAACGGGACGCAATTACTACACCAAGCTTGCCGAATCGGCGTCGGAAGAATCGGTCATTTTGACGTTGGGCTGCGGCAAATATCGAATCCGCAATCACGACTATGGAACGGTTGCCGGGTTGCCCCGTTTCTTGGACATGGGCCAGTGCAACGATGCCTACGGCGCCGTCCAAGTGGCCCTTGCGCTTTCGGATGCGTTTGACTGCGGTGTGAACGATTTGCCGTTGGAGATCGTGTTGTCCTGGTTCGAACAGAAAGCGGTCGCCGTGCTGCTGAGTCTGTTGGCGTTGGACGTCAAGGGAATCCGTGTCGGTCCGGTGCCGCCGGCATTCGTGTCGCCCAATGTGTTCCGGATCTTGCAAGAAAAATTCGACCTCAAAGTGATCGAACCTTCGCCACCGCGAGAACTGGTCGAAATCGGCGTCTGATCATCGAGAAAACGTTTCGCGGCAAACTATTCGTTGAACATGCAAACCATTGACGAGCAGCGGTTGGAAACCGACGTTTCCTACCGCTACGAATACCTGGCGGATTTCATCGGCTTTGGCAGTGATGAAGCGCGATTGATTCAGACTTTCGCACCGCACCTGGGGCCGCGCATTGGCGAATTGGTCGACAAGACGTACGCCAAACTGCTCAGCTACGACGCCACGGCCAGGCATTTTCTGCCGCGACAACATGGTCATGAAGGTGATGTTCCTACCAACTTGGCCGACCTTCGTCCCGATCATCCTCAAATTCAATTCCGCAAGGATCACTTGAATCGGTACTTCATGCACCTGATCGGCCGATCCTACGACGCCAAGATGATTCAGTACTTGGACATGGTCGGAAAAATTCACACCCCTGCTGCCGGTAACAAACAAATCCAAGTGCCGCTGGTCCAGATGAACGCTTTGATGGGCCTGCTATCGGACACATTGATGGAAACGATCGCCGAATCCCCGCTTGACGAGCAAACGAAGCTGCAAACCCAACGCGCCTTCAACAAGCTGCTGTGGATTCAAAACGACTTCATCACCCGACACTACTGAGAACGGGAAGACGCTCCCACTCTCCCTTTCTCCCCCTCTCAACCCTCGCTTGTGTCTGAGAGGGGGAGAAGAGGAGAGTGGGAGTGGGGGAGAAAAGAAGCAACGACCTACTGCTCCGGGATGACCGCCTTCGCTGTTCGGTCGCCCACAGCGAAGTGTCCCAGCGGATTGTCTTCCAGGTCGGTGATCAACCAGACCGCTCCCGGCCGGGTGTTTTGGGGCTTTCTCCAACCTGATTGCAGAATTCCGTAGGGCCGCGGTTTGCCTTGGCGATCCATCCAAAAAACTTGGACGCCATCTTTTCGGCGATTGATGAAGATGATGTCAAAGCGATTGCCGTCCGGTCTGGACGCCGGCGCGGCAGAAACGTCTGCCGGTTGCCACTTCAGGTCCGGTAATGCTTCATCACTGGCGGGCACAAACTCGGCAAACGTTGTCGGTGCAAGCGATTTCAAACGATCGACCTGCCCGCCGTGCTGGGGTTGGTCGGCAAGGTTGTTCCATTCATAGCGGTCGGCCTTGGTATCGTACAACTCCTGGCCACCATCGTCGTAGTGAATGTACCGCCACCGCTTACCGCTAACCGCGTAGTTGTCCGGCTTGTTCAAGTAAGTGATCGAAACGTGGGGCCAACGGTTGTTAGAATCCTTCAACAGCGGCACCAGGCTGGGGCCGTCATTGGATTTTCTGTCGGGAAGCCCGGACAGCTGTGTGAGCGTCGGATAGAGGCTCAACAAATTCACCGGTTGATCGCATGTCGATCCTGCTGTCGTTCCGGCAGGCAACCCAGGGCTGCCCTGGGGAACACGAACAATCAGCGGCACGCGGGTGCAGACGCGCCAGCCGGTGAATTTCTGCCAATGCTGCTTTTCCCCCAGGTGCCAACCATGATCGCTCCACAGCACCACGATCGTATTGTCGCGATTGGGCCCACTTTCTAACGCGTCGATCACCCTTCCCACCATGGCATCGGCGAACGCGATTGACGCCAGGTAGCCTTGAATCGCCTGTTTCCACTGGCCGTGCCTGCGGATGTGGGCAAAGTAACGATTGGGACCTCGTTTTTGTCCGGCCGACGGCAGATCGCCCAAGTCGTCATCCTTGTAACCGGGCGGCAATTGAATATCCTCCAGCGGATAATCTTCAAAATACTTTGCCGGAACAAACCACGGTTCGTGAGGCCGATAGATCCCGCAGGCCAGAAAGAAAGGCTGGTCATGTTTTCGGTTCAACTGCTGGCCAATCCATCGCGACACGAGCCAATCGCCGCCGAATTCTTCGTCCGTCGCATCCAGCGCCGCCCAATCGGTTTCCACGTATTGCCAAGGTCCTCCGCGCGGCAAATTAACGGGCCGCTTTTTGGGATACAGCGTTCGTGGAAATGGGTCTTCCGTCTCTTTCGGCGGAAAGTACTCGTCCCATGACGGGGCGTCGATGAAGTAGTGCAACAGCTTTCCCGAACCGGCCGACCAATAACCGTGCCGTGAAAAAAACTTCGGCATCAATTCAGCATCGGGCAACAGCTCGCGCATTTTCTGGCGGTTGTCGTAGAGTCCCGATTTGTGAGGCGAGATACCGGTCATGATTGCGGTGCGCGAGGGATTGCAAGCCGGAGCTGCGCAGTGGGCGTTGGTGAATAACATACCGCTGGCCGCCAGCCGATCGATGTTCGGCGTTTTGGCTTGCGGATGGCCCCCCAGACAGCCGATCCAATCGTTCAAGTCGTCGATCGAGATGAACAAGATGTTCGGTCGTGGCTGCGGAGTCGCGGCAGGTTCAGCGCCGGATGCAAAACAAATGCAAAGTGAGAGCAAACCGACCGCTGCGGTGACGAGTGTGTTGCAGGACAGATTCAACATCATGTGCTACCTAAAACGTGGGTCTCGCATCACATCAACCACAAATTTGATGGTAAAGTCTGGGACCTCGCCGGTTTGATGGGAAGCCCCTGATGCTAGTTTTTGACGCCCACCTCGATCTTGCTCTCAACGCGTTGGAATACAACCGTGATCTCCGCAGGACGGCGAATCAAATTCGCCAGGACGAAGCGGGCATGAACGATTTGTGGGGACGGGGCAGCGGAACGGTCACTTTTCCGGAGATGCGAAAAGCCGGAATTGGAATCTGCGTTGCCACTCAACTTGCCGGCTGCATGAAACCGGCTGCCCCCTGCGGCGCCTGGAATTCTCCGCCCCAGGCGTGGGCGATGACTCGGGGGCAACTTGCCTGGTACCGGGCGATGGAAGATGAAGGGCAATTGCGACAAATCGTATCGTGGCAGCAGCTGAAAGATCATCTGCGGCAGTGGAACGAAGATGCCGATGGCACTCCGATTGGCTATATCTTGAGCTTGGAAGGAGCCGATTCGCTTCGTGACCTGGATGATCTGCAAACTTCCTACCAGCAAGGTTTACGGGCAATCGGACCGGCGCATTACGGAGTCGGCCGGTACGCTTTGGGCCACGACCAATCGGGCGGTCTTTCGGACTTGGGTCGCCAGCTTCTGCGGGCGATGGAACAGTTGGGCATCATTTTGGATGCAACGCATTTGAGCGAAAGGACTTTTTGGGAATCGCTCGACGCTTTCGGCGGACCGATCTGGGCCAGCCACCACAATTGCCGCGCTCTGGTCGATGATCCGCGTCAGCTGTCGGACGATCAAATCAAGGCGTTGGCGATGCGCGGCGCAGTGATCGGCGTGGCCCTGGATGTCTGGATGGTGGTTCCCGGTTGGAATCGAGGGGTGACGAAACATCCTGATATCCCCGACGCAAACTTGGCCAAATTGGCCGACCACGTGGACCACGTTTGCCAGCTGTTGGGAACGACCGAGCACACTGGTATCGGTACTGACTTGGACGGCGGCTACGGAAACGAACAGACACCGGCCGACTTGGACACCATTGCCGATCTTTCAAAATTTTTCGAAATCCTGCGTCAGCGCGGTTACGACGAAACCGATTTGAGGCGGATCAGTCACGGCAACTTCATCGGCTTTCTCCAGCGAGCGTGGTCTGCGGAATGAGCGGCGATATCGAAACGAAATCTTTCCGGTTGGACAATCCCGACGCGGTCGCTTCACCCGCGTTGCTGATCGATCCCGATCAAGTCGCCCAGAACATTCAACAGATGATCGCGGTGGTTGATGGCCAGACGGATCGCCTTCGCACCCACGTGAAGACTCACAAGATGCCCGAAGTGATCCGCATGCAGATGGACGCCGGCATCGGGCGATTCAAAGCGGCAACGATTGCCGAAGTTGAAATGGCTGCGTCGGTCGGTGCGCCCGACGTGTTGCTCGCCTATCAACCGGTTGGACCGAACATCGGGCGTTTGGCCGACCTGGTGGGCCGTTATCCCGATACTTCGCTGGCCGCGATCGTCGATGACCTTGGCGTCGCGAAAGTCGTTGTGGAAAAACTGGGGGACTCGCGACGTCCTTTTCGATTGTTCATCGACGTCGATTGCGGCATGCATCGGACGGGAATTCCGCTGGGAGAAAAGATCGACCGGCTTCGCGATTGGATCGAATCGCGCGACGATGTTCAGTACGCCGGACTGCATGTTTATGACGGACACATTCATGACCCGCCGTTGTCGGCGCGGACGGACGCTGCGATGGCCATCATTCGGCAGACTCGTCAGTACGATCAGTCGCGCCGCTCGCCGGCGATTGTCGGTGGCGGTTCGCCCACTTTCGGAATCTGGGCGGCGGAAACGCCATGGCAATGCAGTCCCGGTACGCCCTTGTTCTGGGATGTCGGATACGGCAGCGCCCATCCGGAGCTTCCCTTTGGCGTCGCTGCGGCACTGCTGACTCGTGTGATCAGCAAACCAGGCGAAAATCGTCTTTGCCTTGACTTGGGATACAAAGCGGTGGCGTCGGAAATGCCGCTAGAGCGTCGTGTTCACTTTCCGCAGTTCCCCGATGTCAAGTTGATTGGGCAAAGTGAAGAACACCTGGTGATCGAAACCTCGCGCGCAGGCGAAATCTCCCTGGGTGACGCCTTGATTGGGATTCCGCAACACATCTGTCCGACGGTGGCGCTTCACGCGGTTGCCCATCTGGTGCATGACGGCCGGGCGACCGGCCAAACCTGGCGAGTCACTGCGCGAGACCGATAACAACCGGGAGCCAACGAGAATGACACAGCCTGACAATTCCAAGCCGCAGCTCGATCCGTTGTATGTCAGTTCACTGCGCGAGTTGAAGTGGATTCTGATTGCCTGGTGCGTCAACTTCGCCTGGGTCATCGGTGTTTGTGCGCTGCTGGGTTACGGCGATGGCGATACGAAGCAGGTGACGACCATTCTGGGGATGCCGTCCTGGGTGTTTTGGGGAGTCTTCTTGCCGTGGATCGTGGTCACGTTGTTCATTGCCTGGTTCGCACTTCGCGTGATGAAGGATCACCCGCTGCAGGAAAGCGAAACGGAGGAGACCTCGGATGAATGAGGGCTCCAACGCGGCATTGATCACGTTTGGCATCTACACGATCGCCGTCTTCCTGTTGGCGGTGCTTTCGAATCGAGCCACCAAAGGAAAGGAGTTTGTCGGCGAGTACTTTCTTGGCAGCCGAAGTTTTGGAGTTTGGGCTTTTGCGCTGACGTTCGCCGCGACCAATTCATCGGGCGGCAGCTTCATGGGGTTTCCGGCGTTGATCTACACGCACGGATGGACACTTGCGCTGTGGATTGCGGCCTTCATGATCGGGCCGTTGGTGGCGATGGCACTCCTTGGAAAGCGTTTGAACCAGGTCGCCAGAAAGTGTGACGCGCTGACGATTCCGGAAGTACTGCGGGGCCGTTTCGAGAGTCCGGCGGTCGGGTTGACAGCGACATCGTTGATGGTTTTTTTCCTGTTCTTTTACTTGTTGGCCAATTTCAAGGCGGGCGGAAAAATCCTCAGTGCGCTGTTGGCCGACGAGCCTGCGTTTCGCTTGATGGTGCAGTGGGTTGGCGATGTCACAGCCAACGTTCCTTGGGTCAGCAGCGCCGATCCCGATTACCTGGTCTGCTTGCTTGTGTTTTCGGCGGCCACGATCGTGTATGTCGTCTACGGCGGATTTCGTGCTGTGGTGTGGACCGACGTGATGCAGGGAATCGTGATGTTTGTCGGCGTGCTGTTGATGCTGGGAATGGCGCTCTATCAAGTCGGCGGATTGGAAAACGCGACCCGAAAAATGCAAAAGATGCTGCCGCCGCAACATGGCGAAGCGGTCGTTGGTCTGATCGCCGCGGCGCCTGAGGAAACGGTGATCCCGAAAGGAACTTGGATCAAGCAGGATGACCAGGCGTACCGTTTGGCCCGCCGCGCCGTGATCGCGCCGGGCAAACAGACCAGCGACCGCGTGCCAATCTTGAAAATCATCACTCCCTTCGAAGTCGAAAAAATTCGCACGGATCGCTGGGCCGACGGCGTCACGCTGGAAAAGATCGAAGTCACACCCTATCGCTTTGGCGATCGCCGCCAGGGTGTTTACGTGACCAATCCCGGTCCTAGCAACAACAGCGGCCTGGGCTTCCTGGCGCTGGGCACGGCGGTGAGTTTCTTTATCTTTTGGCCGTTTGCGGGAGCAGGCCAGCCGGGCAACATGGTGCGGCTGATGTCCTTCAAGGATACCAGGACGCTGCGATACTCGATCGTGACCGTTGCGGTCTACTACTCGATCATCTACTTCTCACTGGTCGTGATCTGCTGCTGCGGCCGTGTCTTGATGCCGGGAATGGAGATCGACGCCGACCGCACGATGCCCGAACTTGCCACACAGCTGACCGTCAATGCCGGCTTGCCCTGGTTGGCCGGATTGTTGGTGGCGGCTCCTTTTGCCGCGGTGATGTCTAGCGTTGACAGTTTTTTACTGATGGTTTCCTCGGCAGTGGTGCGCGACATCTACCAGGGTCACGTGGAACCGGACGCGTCCGAGCGAAACATGAAGTGGCTTAGCTACAGCGTCACAGTCATTGTCGGCGTCTTGGCATTTCTGTGTGTTCTGAACCCGCCGCAGTACCTGCAAGACCTGATCGTCTTTGGCAGCGGCGGGTTGGCTGCTTGCTTCTTTGTCCCGATGGCGTTGGCTCTCTACTGGCCGAAGATGACTTCCGGAGGAACGATCGCGGGAATGATTGGCGGCACAGCGATGCATGTCGGGCTGACTTGCTGGGGCTACTACCAGCGAGGAAAGTTCGAAGCGTACGAGTTTCTGGGCCTGAATCCTTTCATCTGGGACCTGGCGATGTCCGCGATTGCAGCGGTGGCGATCGCCAAAATCGGCAAGCCCGATCGCCGGCTGGTCGAAAAGTTTTTCTATCGTTCGTAGCTCGATATGCCTCGTAACCAGTCGAGCGTTTGGTCGGGTGACATGTAACCGGCTTGCTGAGTAACGTAGTGACCATCGGGTGTGTAGATCAGCGTTACTGGAAAACCTTTCAGCCGCATTTTCTTGACAATTCGCCGATTGCGGTCTCCATCTAGCATCAACACTTCAAAGTTCTGGGAGACCGCCGCCGCAACGCCGCGGTCATCCCATGTATCTTGTTTCATTTTTTGGCAATAGTGGCACCAGTCGGCCGTGACATAGACCAAGATCGGTTTTCCGTTTGTCCGAGCCAATTCCAACGTCTCTTGCGGTGAAGTGCGCCAATGGAGTTCGGCACCAGCATCTGAGGAAGCCAGTAGAACCAGTATCGACGCCAGGGCAACGGTGGCGATGGGGCGAATGAATCGTGGTTGGTTCATATGAGAATCCGTAGAGGTGGGAACGACAGAAACGGGTTTGACAGATCCCCATAGCCTTTTGGCCTCCATGCACGCCAGAGGCATTTTTGCGTCGCCTGTCGCACGCCGGGCGAGCATGTTAACCGGGAGCAACTGCCGGAAGCGCGAGAACAGGGGGAATATGACAAGTCCTCTGGGCCAAAGGTCCAGCGACACCGTCCAAAACTCTACCAATTACCGCCCGCCGCCGCGCGGCTGGCATGAAACTCGTTTGTAAGAAATACACATTGCATTTTTCGGCTCAAAACGGATAGACCCACCAAACTGGCTTGGAACGGACAACCGCTCTGTCAAAGCCGCTTCCCCTTTCACCGATCCCACAGGCACTCTCTTACGATGGAAATTCTTGCCTTTCGCCACCGATGGCAGCTACCGCTAGCCTCGTTGGTTTTGGCCGGCAGCGTCGGGCTTGCCGGATGTCGTTCGATCCGCTCGCCGCTGCCGCTGGCTGGCGAGCCAACTTCCCAGTGCAGTGACGGTAGCTGCAGTGACGGTGCTTGCAGCGGAGGAAGTTGTGAAATTCCGCTTGCAAAAGACGATGGCGCAAACGGCACCATCAGACAAGTCTCTGCTCAGCAGGAAAGAAAAGAGACCAGGCCAACCAGCGGACCAGACAGTTTGTTCGCCGAATTCCGATAGCGACCGAAATGCATCGCGATCGCTACGCAACCCTCAATGTTGGTGATCGCCGTGATGATGCTGGATGTGCTGGCGCAAAAGATCTTTGCCGTAATCATTTCCGTTGGGCGTCCGAACCACCGCGTGGATGTGCTCGCGAGTCGGTTGCGGTGAACGGAAGGGGGCGACGCGGCGCTGGTGATCGAACTCAATCAGGATCACCGGGCTGTGAACGCGGTAGTAAAACACGCTGTCGTCGTGGGTCTGGCCAACCCAGGCAAAAAAGGTGCGGTCAAGGTGTTTCTTCACTTCGGCCATTTTTACCTTGGCATGACCGTCATCCATGTTTCCTACATACTCTTCGATCAGTTCCAGCAACATCGCTCGTTGCGGATCATCAAGTAACGCGGCTGACAAGCCGGCGTAGTCGAGGTCAATGTTGTCCTGGTAGGCCTGGGCCACCGCGTTGTTGCCTTCTTTGACCTCGGACAAGATGGCGATCTTCCTTTGTTGTGGATCCAAGGATTGCGCCAACTTCAACCCCTTGTTTTGCTCGTCCTGCAACACGATGGTGCCTTTGAACTTGCCAGCCTTGGCATGGATCGGCTCGCTGCCAACAAAGACCGGCGACATCACCACCTGATCGCCCAGGACAAAGTAGTTGATGACCAAATGGTGTCCGTCGATTTGCCAACCCCACGGCTCCGTCGACGATGGCTCGCCCATGATGGTGATCCAATACAACCACTCGCCATACTCATCATAGTTGTCGGCCAATTCGGCCAGGGTGCCGTTGAGCTTCATGATGTCTTTGGACAACTTCAATCCCTTCGCACTCAAACTTGCGCTCATCAAACCGAACGCCAGGTCGCGTTGCGATTTGTCCATCTCATCGAAACCCACTCCTTGTCGCTGATAAAAGTGGCGGTTGTCCCATTTTCGCCACTCCAGGTCATCGACGGGGTACGTTGTGCGCTTGCGCTGATCGTCGCTCAGCGCAGCCAGGAACGCTTTAGCGGCATCGACCACTGGCTGCGTCGTGACCCCCGAAGATTCAATTTTGAACAGGCCCGTTTCGACCTTTCCTCCTGAGATGACACCGCGATACGGTTGGGCAAGAGAGGCTTCGCCGCCGCGACGTCCACCACGGCGACGTTGTTGGGCAAAGAGCGTGATACCTGCCAGAGTCATGGTGACCGCGGACAAAATGACAAGACGGAAGAAAGTTTTCATTGCCAGATCTTTTCACTGGGGAGGAATCGGTAGGACAGGCAGACTGGTTGTTATCCTAACAACAGGCGGGACGCCTGAGCTACTTTGGCTACGTGATTTCTGCTTCGCTGCGGCAAGGCAGCGTGAAGTGGAACGTTGCCCCTCCCGAATCGTTCAAGCTTCCCCATAGCCGTCCGCCGTGGTCTTCGATGATGGTTCGGCTGATCGCCAATCCCATTCCCATGCCGCTCGGCTTGGTGGTGTAAAACGCCTCGAATAGTTTTCCTTGCTGATCAACGGGAATTCCGGGCCCGTTGTCGTCGACTTGAAGTTCAATTTGGTCGCTCGCAAACTGCGCCCGAACCACCACACGTCGGGGTTGTTCGCTCTCGCTAAGAGCTTCGTAGGCGTTGTGCAGCAAATTGACCATCACCTGTTCGCATTGAATACGGTCGGCAACGACCGACGGCAACTCCTCTTGCAAATCGGTCTCGACCGTCACCTTCACCTGCCGTGCCTCGAACGCAACCAGTTCGATGGAATCGGAAACGATATCCGTAACATTGACTTCTTCGTGCCTGCTTTCACCCTTTTGAGCGAACTGGCGCAGGCGTTTGATGATTTCGCTGGCCCGCTTGGACGCCTGTTTGACGCCGTCATTCCATTCCTTCAGCTCGTCAATCCACTGCTCGGTCACCGTTTCGGGTTGGGCGACATTTTTTAACGCGACGGAAGTCGCTGTTGCGAAATTGGTGATCGCGTAGAGCGGTTGTCGAACTTCGTGAGCGATCCCGGCAACCAGTTCGCCCATGGTGCTCAGCCGAGTGACATGCGCCAGGACGTCACGATGCCGACGGCTTTCCTCCTCGGCTTCCTTGCGAGTGGTCACATCGTGAAACGCGCCGTGCAATCGTACTGGTTTTCCGTCTTTTCGTTCGGCCGTTCCCTGGGCGCGCACCCACCTGCGATTCCCTTTTGCGGTGATAAACGGAAGTTCCAAATCCCACGGCGTACCGTCCCGGATGCCTGCTTCGACCGCCGCTTGAATGATCGGTCTTGATTCGGGCGCGTAAAACTCGATGGCCGATTCCAAATCGGGCTGAAAGTCGGTCGGTACTTCATGAATACGGCACGTTTGCGTCGACCAAAGCAGTTCCATCGTCTCCAGGTCCAATTCCCAGCCGCCGACATTGGCAAGGCGGTTGGTGAATTCCAACAATTCCTGATCTTTACGCCGAGCGTCGTCGGTCCGTTTTCGCTCGCTGATGTCGGTGACGAAAGCGAACACGTATTCTTTGCCCTCGAACTCCAGCAAATTGGTGGTGATTTCCACCGGAATCATCGTCGCGTTTTTGTGGCGTACCTTTGACTCAAAAGTCAGCATTCCTTGTTGCCGCATCCGCTGCCAATAGTCGGGCCAAACTTCTGCCGAGTAGGCGGGATCAATGTCGTGCACGGTCATCGCCAGCAGCTCTTCGCGATCGTATCCGAACTGTCGTGTCGTGGCATCGTTGACGTAAAAGAAGCTGGCGTCTTGACGGATCCAAAACACGCAGACGCTGCATGAATCGACAGAAAATTTTGTCAGCAGAAGTTGTTGCTGCACATTTTTTCTATCGGTGATGTCTTCGACGATCACGACACCACTTGACGCGTGATCCCCTTGCCCAACAAGCGAGAGGGTAAGGTGAAACCATCGAAAGGTTCCGTCGCGGTGTTGCAGGCGTTTTTCAATCTTCAGCGACCGAATTTCACCGCGGTGCAATTGCTGCAGGTGAGCGGCGTCAATCGCCTGATCGTCAGGGTGCGATCTCTCCGTCCATGGCCTGCCCAGCAATCGATCGGCAGGCAGATCAAAGATTTCGCAATAACGTTGATTGACCCTTCGAATCACACACGAAGCCAAATCGAACTCGGCGATCCCCACTGCCGCCTGTTCAAAAATCGCTCGATACGGACTTTCTGATTCTGCGGGACCGTTTCGCTCCGCATGGTGAACCAAACTTCAAAACCTCCCCAATGATCATGCCGCAATCAAGAGACCATAGTCATAACGGGGGTTTCCATTTTCGGAAAGCCTGCTGCGTCGTGAATCGCCGAAAGTCTTGGCGACTTTCGCTACTGAAAATGTACTTCTCAACCCAGCAGATCGGTGACGCTCCTGGGTACCGGGATGCCAGGCCGCAATTTGGGGTCCTGTTGAGGCGTTTGCCAGCTGGAAACCAGCGGCACGACACCCGCCCAGACGGGTAGCACATCGTCTTCCGGCTCATCCACGGGCGGGCCAGTCCTGATTTTTGCCGAAGCACTTTCGATCGCCACTCGCAGCACCGACGTTGCCTTCAATTCTTTTGCCGACGGCTCCCGCACTTCCTCCCAGCGACCTTTCAGCACCTGCTGCGAAATGACAAACAAACCATGCCCCTTTTCCTGATCGGTCACTTCGACCGCGGTGCCAAAGACGACGGCGGATCGATAATTCATCGAGTGATGAAAAGCAGAACGGGCCAAAACCAATCCATCCACGTGGGTGACTGTCAAACAGACCGCAATACCCGCGCTTAGTTTCTTCACCATTCGGCTCGCCGCCGACCCGTGCAGGTACAACTGATCGTCCTCTCGTCCGTACAGCGTCGGAATGACGAACGGCTGCCCATCATCTCCGACGAATCCGACGTGGCAAACCGATCCCGCGTCCAGGATGCCGTAAACCGTCTCGCGATCGTAGTGCCCACGAACAGGAACCCGCTTGACCTGGTTGCGATCCGTTTTCTCGAAAGTCACTGTTCATTTTCCTCCGGGGTATTGAAGAATTCCGCTGCACTCGACGCTGGCTTGGACACAAAACAAGGGCCAGGGTTCAGTGGTACAATACCCTAGTTTTCACCCACCTCTTGCCGCATCGGCAACCGTCGCATTTCGAGGAGCAGTTCCATGCGAATCACAACCTTGGCGATTTTCGTTCTGTTGACCACATCGGTAGTGCGGGGGCAAGATGATCGGCAGCGGCCGGATCGAGACCAGCAGTCATTTCGATCGGCTTTTTCGGTTTCGGGTGTAGAGCTAAGTGACGACCAGAAGAAAAAGATCGAAGAAATTCGCAACGAATTCGCGCCCCAGTTGAAGGATCTTCAACGTCGACGTATCGCAGTGTTGACCGCTCAGCAGCGGCGAGCCATGCAGGAAGCAACGCGCCAAGCGCGCCAGGCCGGAAAAAGTTCACAACAGGCTCGTCAGGCAGGTGAGGCTGCCGCCAAGATGAGCGACCAGCAAAAAGAGCAGACCGAGGCGCTTGCAAAGGAACAACGGAAAATCGCCGAGGCCATTCAGGTGAAAGTCCGAGCGCTGCTGACCGACCAGCAGCGCACCCGTTCGCGTCGTAACCCAAACGCCTCGCGCCGGATTCGTCCCAACCATGCCAACCTGAGCTACGGGCCACACCCGCGCAATGTCATGGATGTGTGGCTTGCCGATTCTGCGGAACCGACTCCGGTGTTGGTTTCGATTCACGGAGGCGGCTTTCGCGGCGGCAACAAAAGCGTCGAGCCGGGACTGTTGAAGGCCTGCTTGGAATCGGGTATCTCGGTGGCGGCGATCACCTATCGGCTCAGCGACGTGGCGATCGCGCCAGCCCAGTTCACCGACTCGGCCCGCGCCATTCAGTTCATTCGCCACAACGCCAAGGCATGGAATCTCGATTCGACTCGCATTGCCTCGACCGGCGGATCCGCGGGAGCCGGTCTTTCATTGTGGCTCGGTTTTCACGATGACCTGGCTGACCCCAACAGCGATGATCCAGTGCTTCGTCATTCGACGCGGCTGAGTTGCATGGCGGTTTACAACGGACAAACGTCGTACGATCCGCGGCGAATCCGTGAACTTTTCCCGGAGAACGACACCTACAAGCACCCCGCCCTGGCTCAACTATTTGACGTGGACCTCGATCGCCTGGATCAACTGCCCGAAGAAAAATATCGGTTGTTTGCGGAAGTTTCGGCCATCGAGCACCTGAGCAAGGACGACGTGCCGGCGCTGTTGATTTACGCGAGCGAGATGGAAACCAAAGTGACGAATCAAAGCATCGGCATTCATCATCCGCGGTTTGCAAAAGTCTTGAAAGAAGAGATGGACGATCTGGGATTGGAGTGCGCAATCGAAACTGGCGCCCGCCGCGGTGATGAGGACTTCACGCGGTTGGTGATGAGTTTTGTGAAGAAGCATTTCAAGATGAAATGATCGGCTTTCTGCCTCGTTGGTTGGAACCCCAGAGCGGGAACGGAGTTTCGCCTGAAATTTCTTCCGAAATGAATCGGGTTCTAGCGATCAAGTGACCCGAAACTCGCGGCCTGTTGCTGTGTTGAATCGATCAGTCTTCCGATTCTGGAAAATGGAATCGTGATGATCAGAGCGATTTCTTTTTACAGGTTCGCAGGACGTCGTGATGGATGTAACGAAAGGAAACTTGATCACCCACCGCTCGATCTTTCTCTTAGCCGTCGCCGCGATCGCGGTTTTGCTGCCGTCGTTCGCCGATGGCCGCTGCTGGGCGCAGTCACGGCAGAGGGTGCCGTTCGATTTGGGATACTTGTTCATTGACGGCCGCTACTTGCCGCCTCCCTATGAAATCAATCTCTCTAGTGATACGGTCAGTATCAATGGAAAAGAATTTGCGAAAGATTACTTCGATCTTTCCGAATACGAGCAACCCATTGCCAGAGACTTGTCGGAAATGAGAGGCGGTCGTCGCATGATGCATGGTGGTGCCCGATTTCTTTGGCGACGAGGCGGCGGTTCACTTCGCCCGCTGGCGAGATTTTCGGACGAATTGAACGGCGCGAAGTTCGGTTTTGTCGTGGTACTCTTTCAGCATCGTCCCCCGCTTTTCTTGGACGGGATGCGCAGCGGACACGACTTGCTCGCCGCATTGGCCCGACGATCCGATTTCACACCAAACGCGCCTCCCTGGACGGAACTGGAGAAGGAACAGCAAGATACCGTTCAGCGTTTGGTATCCAGCTTTCAGCCGACTGACGAGTTCGTTGACCGCGCGTCCAAGGATGTTCAGCAGGTGGAGGAAGCTGCCATTTCCGGTCAACAAATAGCGATCGCCAACATTTGGCTCGATCGAATTTCCTATCCACTGACGGTTTTCGCCATGGCGCTGGTGGTGCTTGGCTTCGGGCATCTGCTGTCGAACCGTCCACAGCATGAACCGGAAGGGACGGATTGGTCAAAGCGGCGGCAGTTTGTGGCGAAATCGCTAACGATCGTGGCGCTACTGTCTGCCGTGGATTTGATTTGGACGATCGCGGCTTCGAGTTCAGGTTCGATGCGGGAAATGAATCCACTGGGCAGCGAAATGATCACCGATCCGTTGCAACTGTTTCTGTTCAAAGCTTCGATCACGTCAACATCGATTGGCATCTTGTATTGGTTGCACCGCCTGCCGATCGCGCAAGTCGCGTCGTGGTGGTGTTGCCTGCTGATGACGCTGCTAACAGCCAGATGGGTCGTCTTTCAATCGATGTTTCTGTAGCGACGTCGGCAGAACGTCGTTCACCGTCTTCGAGATCGCGCTGAGGAGGGGTGTTGTGTAGTGGGGACGAAAGACGCCGGCCGTCCTGCTATTGCCTCCGAGACCTTTTGGCGAAACAATGATTTCCTGTATCGACGGGGTGTCTAACGCGTAAGGCAATCGGCTTGATGGAAAACAAAAGACCAGGGAAGCGTCTTTGGCGTTTCGGTTTGAAGTCCGCATTTCTCCTCGTCCTTCTGGTTGCTGTGTGGCTCGGTGCGTTTCGCTTTGGGCATCAGGTTGGATTTGACAAGGGAGAAAAGTCGGGCTTTGCCGCTGGGATTACCGCCAAGTTGTATCCAAAGGTTTACCGAATCACAGATATTGTGACGCCGATTCCACTGTCCGACGGCGTGGGTACGGCCGACTTTCAAGGTTTGATCGGCGAAATCGAAGGGCAGATACAACCCGAAACGTGGGACGCCAATGGAGGTCCTGCGCAGATCGTGCCCTACCCACAAAATCTTTCTCTGGTCGTCGTGCAGACCGATCGAGGCCACCAGGATTTGCAAGAATTCCTGGAGGCAAAACGAACTCAGTGATGGAAGGGAGCAATCGCTCTTGGTCATCCTGAGCAAGGATATTCAAGGGTTTCGCACGACCTCTCGTTGGGCGTTTCCGGTAGCGACACCGCCTTGAGCCGCTGGTCAATCTTGTGGCAATGCGGCGTTGTCGACTTGTCCGGTCAACCATGGCGTCACTGCGGCGTACAGATCGCGAAAATCGCGAGTCACGATAACGTCACCGTCATCCAGCTGCTGAAGATCGGGCACTTTCCCGTGCAAGCCGGCCGGAACTCCTCCGCCAAGAAAGAAAACGGGCCCGCAGGGCTCTGCATGCGTCTTTGAATTACAGCTTTGAATTCTGCAGTCGAAGATCTTTCCAAGCTCGGATAGCCGACACGAGTCTCTTGAAAACATTGGGACCGCGAAGAACTACCCACAATCCGTAAGGCAACGCAAAGAAAGGGATTGCAACAAGGATGACCACAAACGCCAACTCATACGGTTCGATTTTAGGAAGCAGGATCAGTTGTCTGTAGATGAACGATGGAAAACCAATCAAGGCGCCACACAGCGCCGTCAATGCCATCAACCGTTTCACACCAAACTGAATTCGAATCTTGTTCCGATCGTGATCTCTTCGAAGCAGGTCAAATCGGGGTGCCTTGATACCCCGATTCTCATCGTCGACGAAGATCAGCTCCGGCGTGGGTTCCGCCAGTTTCTTGGGTCGGCACCAGAGAGCAAAGGCTGCCGACGACATGGCAGCGCCAATTGCCGCAAAGGCCATCGATGAGATCGTGATCTCCGTTGAATAGAGATTCCAATTCAGAAGGATCCCCGTCGAACTGGATGAGAGTTCGCGACCAATGACAATCGCAGCGCCAAAAACTGCGCCAGCGATACCGCCGGCGTAAAAGCCTGAACGTGCCGCGTCAAGTGTGACTTGCAGACGGCTGACCGTGACCGACAGCAACCACAACGTCACCGCGCCAAATGAACCGCCCAAGACAGCCATCCAAAACAACAGGTGCCATGACGAATCGAGAAAACCCAGCATTCCGCCAGCGAACGAGCACATTGCAGGAACATACTTCAGCAGTGCGTAGATGCAAAAAGCAATCAACGCCCCAGCGATGGCGCCCGAAAGAAACGGTGAATCCACAGGCGGCTGATGTCGTCGGATTTCATGCCTGCAATAGGCGTCCAAATCGATCGGGGTCATCTGCGGCGACTCCGCCATTGCACCTTTTCCAGTTGAACAGAAAACCGACTTTGTCCCCAAAACTGTGCGATCGAATCTGCGACGTCAAGGTTGCTTCGGCGTGCCGATCCGGAGTTGCCAGTCCTCGTTCAGCATTCTAGCATCCGGTGGGGACGCGCCCACGTTGCCTTTCGTGGGCAGATCCGATGGCGGTAGTTGGGTAATGAAGTCGGCCTGCTCAAACGGATCCAGGCCTGAGGCAGCCTGAAGGTCGGCTAGCTCCTCGAACCATAGCCGTTGAGCTTCGATCAGCTTGATTTCAGACTCGTTGGCTTTGGTTTCTAAAAGGTTCAAGTAAATCAAATCGATTTTTCCGCGATCGAACGCGAAGCGATAGCGTTCCAGGGTATCCAGAGAAGTCTTGAATGCGATTCGAGCTTGCTGCACGACTGTCGCAGACAGCGCCAAGCTCGCGAAAGCAGTTCGCACCTCGACGCCAATCTTGTCTCGCTGCAGCCGCAGTTTCTCGGAGACCTGAGAAATTTTGGCGATCGATTCCTGCCGTTTTCCGCGTGCTTTCCGCCTTTGGATGGGAACTTCGCCGGTGGCTCCGACCACAAGTTCAAACGGTCCTTTGTCATTCGACGACGTTGCCGGCGCTCCAACGTCCTGCGATCCTTCGATGACGAAGTCCAACCGTGGCAGCATTTGATTTCTAGCAAGCCTGAGATCGAGATGGAGTTGCCGCAGCTCGATATCAAGTTTACGTGGTTCCGGCCGCCGCCTGAGGGCACGTGCTACTTCATCTTCGATGTTGGTCGGCGGCAACGGCCCAATGAGTGGAAAACGGGAAGGCAGCCACTGGTCGTCAGGCACCAAAGGCTGACCGGAATCGTCTCGTAGGAACAACGATAGCTTGAATTCGCCCTCGCGCAATTTGCGTTGTGCGTCGACCGCGTCTGCGCGTCTTTCGGCAATCAGTTGATCATTCAAAATCACGTCGATTTCCGCGAATTTTCCAGCTTCAAATCCGGCTTGATATTGTTCTCCTCTTCGTTCAGCCAGTTTCAACAGGTCGTTTTGCGCTTGGAGCGTTGCGCCGGCAGCCACCCAGTTCCAGTACGCTACCACAGCTTGTTTGGAGGTACCAAGAATCGCTTCCTGTAAGATGGGATCGGCCGCCTGGCGAGCAAGCGACGCCTGAAAGACCGCGAACCTTTGCGGATCAATCGCACGTCCTTGCAACAGCGGTTGAATCCAACCCAATTGGAACTCCCCGCTTTTCTCCGTTTCTCGTTCGAGATACCAGGGCTGGAATATGCCGCGTCCTATGCGATACCCAGCGCTGACATTTCCTCCCCACCACGTCTGTCGGGCCGCGCCGATACCATGACGGTGGTTTCGGTAGAATCCCGTCGGTTCCGAGAGCGTTCCAGCGATCAGGTTTGTATCGTAAGCCCCGTACGCAGTTCGTAGTTCTCCGTCGGCGCGGCGAAATTCTTGGCGTGCGCGATTGATGTCGGGAAACGATCGATAAACGCTGGCAATGACGTCCGAAACCGTCAAGAACTTTCGTTGAGGCACGCTCGTCGCGGCACGTTCCGACTCTGCCTCGATCAGCCCATCGTTAGCTCGAATGGGCTCTTGATACAACGTGTCGATGGAAGAAGGCGATGTCTGTGCAACACAAAGATCGAGTGAATGCAATGCGACAACGGTTGTGACAAACGCCGTCGCGACACGTCGCCAACACCTTCTCGCATCCAAATGACACACAATGTTTCTGCTGCTAATGTTCCGGAGCGCATACGTGGTTGATATCGACCAACCAGAAGGCAACCGTTCACCTTTTGTTGGTGATGATCATCGGCTTCGAAAGAAACACCATCACGATTTTTGCGTCCCCACGCCAATTGATAGCAACGCGGTATCGGTCATGTCTTGGGAAGCTTTACTTTCGTTTCGTTCTTTTCCTTTGTTTCTTCCTTGGATACAGCAGGTGGGAATCCGTTCAATTGGCGCCAGACCTCGTAACCGAGGGGAACGCGCTGCAGTAAAACCCAACCGTTGGCGCGAACTCCCTGCCGCAGGAATTGATCGTCGGGCCAACCGTCCTCGCGAGCGAAATGATTGTCGGGCGTAACCACGACGCGAAAGTTGCCCCTCCCGTCATCGGTGGGGAAAACTCGATTCACTTTTCCGCCAAACGTTCCGACCGCCACCGACGGCCAGCCCACGAACTGGACAGCTGGCCAACCTTCAAATTGCAGACGCACGCGGTCACCTTCTTTCACGAGCGGCATATCATTTCCACTGATCTTCATTTCCACGGCCAGCTCATCCGTTTCGGGAACGATTACAAAGAGTTGGTCACCTTCTTTCACCGTGTCACTCCCCTCAAGTCCAAACCACTGCTGAATGCGTCCGGCCCTGGGGGCTCGTATTTCAAGCCGATCCAATTCGCTTCTCTTGTTGCGTAAATCCAGAACCTCCTTTTCGATCGTATTGATCCTTTGCATCTGTTCGAGGACTTTCTGGTTTGCCGTACGATTCTTGATGTCAATCTCCTGTTTCTTGGACTCAATTTCGTCTTCCTTCGCCGAAAGAGCGGCATAGACCTCTTGCACGGCGTTTTCGGCCTTCAAAACTTTCGCTTTCGCGGACTCGACGGCTTGCTGTTTTGAGAAAAGTTCTTCCTTGGACACCAGTCCTTTCTCCGCGACTTCTTCCGCGATTCGAAGCTGATTCTGTTTATCTTCCAACTCTGCCTGCAGCGACGTGACCTCGTTCTTTGCCTGCTCCCATTTTTCCCTTGCAGCTTGCAATTCCTGCTCCAACGACTTGGCAAGGTTTTCGCCGGAACTCTGCTGAAGCGTCGCTGCCTGCTTGGCAACCTCCAGGCTTGACATCGCCGAAGCCTCTTTCGATTCCATGGCAAGGATCTGCGTCTCCAGCTGCGAGACGCCTTCGGCGGCAAACGGCGTTAGCCGCAAAACGAGTTCGTCCTTCTCAACGAATGTGCCTTCCCGTAGGCCTTCCTTGACATAGCTGATCACACCCTTGGATGGACTGCGCACCGGTTGGGGACGTTGTTGTGGATCGAGCGCCACGACAGTACCAACTCCCGCGGCTGTCTGTCGCCACGGTACGAAAACCATTGCAACGATGGCGACAACTAGCCCAATGAGCGTGACGCGTCCAAACAATCGGACGACTCGGCCCGTACGGACCATCTGCATTGCGGGAAAATCATCGATGGCTTCTTGGTTGTTGATCATGATTGGATTCCCGATGCCAGGGCCGGCAAGCTGTCGCGGAATGTGAGTCGAATTTCGCAGGCGTTTGCAACGTCCTCGCGATCAGTAACAATCATTAAAGTCCAGGGCGCGTTTTCGGCAGTGATTGTGTGGAGTATTTGCTCTCGAACCTGGCCCGGAAGCCGGTCAAGTAGTCCGTCAATGATCAACAATTTTGGCGATGATGCCATCGCTCGGGCGATGGCCAATTGAGTCACTTCGTGCTCGGCTAGTGGATAGCCGTCGGTTTGAAGCTCCGTCAGTAGGCCGCCACGCAAATGCAATACTGCCTCCGATAACCCAACTTGTGCGAGGACTTCGCGGACACGGGTTGATCCAATCCCGGGACGACCCAAGTCCACATTTTCGCACAATGTTGAATGAAACACCTCTCTTCCAGCGGCAATACCGACCAGCTTGCCGTGGTAGTTGGTTGCCGCGTACAGGCTGTCGACATCACCGACTTGTACGATTCCCTGCGAAGGCGTTTGAAGCCCCGCCAACACACGAATTAGCGCGCTACGCGCTTTCATGTCGTTCCCTACGAGCGCCACTTTACGACCGGCAGGCACGGAACCAGATGGAACGATCGGATCTTTTTCCCTGCCTCCGAACCGCAATTCGCTCCAACGAACATCGACTGGCCGATCAGGTAACGTTCCCAAGCGATGTCGCGGATCGACGGGGATATCGATTAGTTGGCCGACCTTGTCCATCCCGGCCATCACATCATAGAACTTTTCCAGTGATTTGCCCGCTTTGGCAAACGCGCCAACCACCACCGTAACAACCAACTCGCTGGCAACCAGTTGTCCGAGAGTCAACTGCCCCTCGATCACCAGCCAACCGCCAAGTCCGAGAAGAACCATCGAGGCGATCACTTGCAGACTGATTGCAAAGGCAACCTGGCGGATGATAACGCGAAACTGCCGCTTTCGAGCCCTCAGGTACTCCGTGGTGAGCTGATTGGTACGTTGAATGGCCAACGCTTCGCCACCGCCAACTTTGAATACGCCGGGAAAGGAAATGACATCTTGTAACCAGTGGGCAACGCGGTACTTCGTTTTCGATTCTTCGATTGCAGTGCGAATCCCGCCGCGCCCCAGCAACCAGGTCATCGAAAGCATGGAAATGACTAGGACAATATCGAAACCCAGTAAGAACGGGTGGTAAAACGCGAGCAACACTAGTCCCAAAACAGTGGTCAAGACAATTGACAAACCGTCCAACAAAAGTACCGCTGTCGCCTTCTGTATCGTCATGATGTCAAAGACGCGATTCGCCAACTCTCGAGGGTACTGTCCACGCAACGATTCTTGATTGGCCCGGGGAAAACGATGCGCAAGATCGCTAACGATCCGAACGAATTGTCGCCGCTGGATCATCTCGACCGCGAATGTCTGCAGTACACGCAACACTCCCGCGAATCCTAGGCAGACCAGCAGAATGAGTCCAAGCACGACGATCGGCTGTAGATAGATGCCCCAGCTGACGACGTTGACCAAGGATTCGACGGCCAAGGGGGTCGCCAACGTGAGTACTCCGGAAACGAAGGCGAACAGCACAACAGTCCAGATGTCGCGACGTTCTAGACTCAAGAGCGCCAACAATCGACGCAGCGGTGACAAACGGACATGATGTTCGCCAGGACCCTCCTCCGCGGGCGACGAGGAAAGCGGATCGCACTGGAGATCTTTTTTGGCAACGAAAACGCGAATCCCATCGGCCGTGACCAGTTCGCTCAACCCTCGTCGTCCAGCGGTGCACGGTGTGACGTGCTCGGAGATCCTTGTCGTCTCGAACGTGCCTCCCGCAACCGCCGTGATGATGGCAAACGCCCCATCCGGCTGGGCGACAATCAGCGGATAGCCATCCCGCAGAAACGCGATCGCATCAAAATCACTTTGAAGTTGGATTTCTTTGACAAAAATCCCCGCGTGGGTGGCACTGGCAAACAACCAAGATAGCGGGTCGGTCGCCCCCTCCGCTCTCACTTCTTCCGGAGTCACCACATCGCTTGGCTGGACAGCAATCTCCAGCGCCATTGCCACGTGTGCGAGCAAACGAAAAATCACCTCCTCGTTGGCCACAACAAGTTCTTCGGTTTCTCGGCGATCGAGCAGATTTTCCATCGGATGACAATCCTCATTCACTCTTGCAGAGAACGCAGTTGTTCGCGATTCCAGGGCAATTCGAGCGGCCCAGGACGACTCAACATGCGAATCATATTACACGAAATAAATGTCGTCAATCTTTTATCGTGTTTTTGTCGTCGCATTTTTAGAAAAACGTGCTAAACTTCTTTCAACACCAGCCCGATGACGATCGCAGGCTCCATGTGTTCTCAACGGATATCAGTGCGATGAGCAGACAAGCCACCACTCGGAAACGCAAACTCCAGAGTGCGGACGCCGCGGAGACCGGCAAGGGTTCTCACGGTTGGACGTTCCTGACGAATCACACTCACGTGCTGGCCGTTTTGCATGCCGATCCGGAAAAAGTGCTCCGGGAAGTCGCCAATGAGGTAGGGATCACGGAACGGGCAGTTCAGCGGATCGTCCATGACTTGGAGGGAGAAGGTTTCGTCAAACGAGAACGAGTGGGTCGGCAGAATCGCTATCGAATCAACAAACGACAGCCACTTCGCCATCCCATCGAATCTCACCGCAATATTGGTGACCTTCTCAATCTGATTGTAAGTGAGTGACAAGGCCCACTGACAATTCCAACCGCGGCGCAGGCGATGGGGACGCCACGGATCCCGGCGGGTTTTGACACAAGAAAAACCAGTCAGTCTTGGCGTGCACCGTCAAGCGGTCGCGACCCTGAACTTTTGGGGACGGACTGATGACCTCCCGTCAACTGTCCTTGCTCTTGAAAAAATTTGGCGGCGCGCCGCAGCCGGCGAATCGCGGTCACGGCGCCGCCGGCAATGATGACGGCAAGTGCGCCCCGGGCTTCGCCCCAACCCCATCGCCACGACTCAGGAGCGAAACATAGATAAACGCCCACCATCGTCACCAGCGCCATACGCTGCGGCTTGCCCATTGGGCCACAAAAGTCGTTGGGCGCGCCCGCGGCTTTTCCCATCGCACGGACGTAAGCCACAAACACAGCGACTAACGCTGCTAGATATCCATAAACGACGTGGCCTCCCGATGCATACCCCAAGCCGATCATCACCGCCGCGTCGGAGACTCGATCGGGAACTTCGTTGTAGAGTTCACCGGTCGGCGATGCGACGTTACGCTCCACTGCTACCATTCCATCGAACAAATTACAGAGCAGCCGAACCTGTACAAGGACGGCAGCAACAATCCAGAGCGCCCTTTGCGAGACGCCTTCGACGCGGAAAGTCAACGCGAAGGCAATGCCAGCACCGATTGCTGCCAACATGCCGAATACGGAAATCGCATTTGGCGATACCCCGGCCGTAGCAAGTCGATGTGCCACCCGTTGTGCCCAAGTTGTATCGCGGCTCTTGATGGGTCGGCGATCGGTCGGTTGGTACTCCGGTCTAGCCATCAAGATTTTCCCATCAGATACATGCCCAACACGAGCAGCAACATGCCGGCAACGTTCACGGATTTGATCGGTGTATCGTAGACGCGCCAAGCGATCAACGCCGCCCAGATGAACGTACTTGCGTAAACCGGGTACAAGACGGTCAGCGAACCGCCTCTCTTGAATGCGGCCACGAATAATACCATCACAGAAATGTAACAGACAACGCCACCCAACAATCGAATGTTGGCGACATAGCTCATCAGCGATCCCCCCGCCACCTCCGCGCCACTCTTGTATAGGTATTGACCGATCGCACCCAGCATCGCCGCAATAGCAAAAAGGACAATGCTGACCATAGGGGTTGTCGCAGGCATGCAGTGAGCCTCCAATCCTGTTGACGGTTGAACTTTGGCGACGCAAAACCGAGTTGTCGGGAACGCCGCCACGAATGCTGTACGCTTTTGAATCGTAACGACTCCGTTTTCTGCTTTCTACTTTCTGCAACTCTTCGCCGGTTGCGTCATTTTGCTGCGATTCGATTTGCGCGCGACGCTCACGCAAAGATGCGTGAATGTCTGCACCGATCGGTAGATCGGTAGGGCCGGCTCCACCGGCCAAGAATACTGTGGCCGGTGGAACCGGCCCTACTTCGTTGCCACGAGGAGGTGGTGGAGAGTTGAGGGGTAAGGGAAAAAGAAGAAAGGAGGAAAAGAAGAAAGGTGAGAGTTGAAAGGAGACCGCGACTGTCCTTCGTTTGAACCAATTCGAGAGTTGGTAAGCCGGTACGTGGCGTCGACTTTGGATAGAGTGGCCGCTGGGCCTTGCGGGCGGACCATACTGGATGCGACGTCGGTTTGATTCTCCGAAAACATCCGCAGGCGTCGTCGCCGTGAGTTCGCCGTCGCTTGGGCGATGCTGATCGTGCTGCGGCTGGCTGGACTGTCAACTCAACGAGATAGAGGACTACTCGTCCCCTTGGGTCGATCACGACTGCCACTCTCAGACTGATCCTGAGGCATTACTACGGTCGGCAGCCGTCGAACGATAGAATGAACGGTTGGGGCCTGCCGTTCGGGCAACAACCGACGATCAAGCGGTCCCACTGAGCACTACACCGTTTGGGACCGTCATTCTGTGATACGAGCTGCCAAGTATACGTTCTGGATCTGCACCCTCCTTCTCTTGGTGGGTTTGACGTGTCGATTGCTTTGGAACGCATCGAGAACGGAAACTGGCCTCGAAACGTTGCGCCTTCAGTGGAGAGACGCGACATGGGGCTTGGTGGTTGGCACTCGCACGCCAATCCACTCGCAAGAGCCCACAACGCAAGCTCGATGGTGGCTCCACGAAATCGTTCGGACCCTGTCTCGCGATGGTAGTGACGCCGAATTGACGATGGGCGCAGCGCTCGTGCTCGATAGCCCTGGCCAGGAGTACGTCGGTAAGTATCTAAAGAGGATCGAGACCATTCCCGGATTCGGGGCGTTCCCTGAGTTGGACAAGGAAGGGCTCAGAGCCGCCGAGGATGCCTTCGAAGTAGAATGCAAGGCAAGATGTCTTGAGTTAGCAGCAAATGCGACAGAGATCGATCCAGATAACGTCGATTGGTGGCGATTGCGTGCACTAATGCTATGGCGCTATTCCATGCACTCGTACGACGATTCACCCCGCGCTGACAATTGGCTCGAAATCTTGCAAGAGGCCTCGCAGCATGATCCCGACAATGCGCTTTACGATTACTTGGCTGCCCACTTCTACTGGGAATCGAGTGCGGAGGTCGATTTCCAAGGCATGAATGAGCGACTCGTCGTGAACCATGCGGAGCGATTCGATCGCGGAATAAGTCATTTCGAGCAGGGACAGAAGAAACCAATTCTCGCAGTCGGTGATGCGGGGTTTTCAGCTGTCGAGAGATTCCTCAGCGAGTCGGCCGTCCCAATTACGGACCACGAAAAGATCGTAAATAGCCGTTTCATTCACATGCGACGTTCGTTGTTACTTCGAAGCGTTTGGCGCTGGCACGGTTACCGCGCAGACGCTGTGGCGGCTGAGAGCGATATTCGAAAAGCCCTGGCTATGCAGCGTGAGAATCTTCGCCTGCTCGACCAGTTCACAGGTGTCGGAGCTTCGGCAGAGTACGACAACATCGCGATTGCTCTCCGCGTCTCCACTACCTATCAAATGAACACGCTTGTAAGCAAACACAAGGAGTTGTTCTCGGCCGAAGAGATTGAAGAGATCGCGGTCTTGGAGGAGAACGCGCGACTAACGAAGAAGGTTGTTGAGCAGGCGGCACGAGAGTTGGCGAAGAACCGCCCGCAGCGGCGGACAGGGATAACGATTACGGGAAGCCCCTCCACAGTGCTCTCTGCACTCGTTGTTGGGATATCTCCTTCCCTGGTGGTCATCTTGATTTTGGTCGGCTTATTGGCGATCGGGTTATCACGAATTGGCAGCGATCGTGATCTTCCAAAGATTGGCGTAGTCGGGCAGCTCCTCTCCCTTGTCGCTGCTTTCATGTGCACAGTCGTCGTCTTCGGCTTGGCACCGTCCAAGATTGTCGCGCCTGCGATCCAAGCCTGGGTGCTAACCATTCTGGTTATCGTTTCTCCGATCGCGGTGGTTTCGTGGGTCGCATGGACCTGGCTACGTCGTCGGGCCTTCAAATTCAGCCTCCGCGCCATGCTGATGTGCGTGTTTGGTTTCAGCGTCCTGTTTGGAATTGTTGCCGTAGCACGCCCCAACGCGGAGTCATTCACCCAGCTTCCGTTTGATTTGTCTATCCCGGCGCGTGGCTGGGAGGGTTTGGATGCCAAGAGCCTGGAGAACGCCTTTAGCCCTCGCGCAATCTGGCTTTGGGCTGTCCTTCAATGGACTGCTTATTACGGTCAATATCTGACGGTCGCGGTTTGGGCCGCGATCGTCGCTTTCCTGTTGCGTTTCAATCTACGTCGTTATCACGCGAAAACCGGAGTAGTTCGTCCGACATTCCGCAACTTTCTAGGAGTATGGACTCGTTCGCAAGGACGCGCGTGTCTCACATTGTCTGTCGTAGTGACCATTCTGTATCTGATTTTCGCACCTGCCGTGAGTGCGGAAGCAGAGCGGCATTTCCAAGAGAACATCGCGTTCGCTCGAGAACCCAACGACCATTGGTCGAAGGTTGAGCGTGCCGTTGCGCGTGTGAAAGTCGATCAGGAACTCGTTGATCAACTGCGAGCCACAGTCCTGGTGGAGATCGCTGAGGAGCGGTCGGCCGAATCGGAGTAATCTCATTTTCCGTTTAGGCCGAGATTCTGCGGTGACAGCGTGATTTAGGCCATTGCAACCATCAGCGTTAATCGCGAAACCCCCGGCAACTTTAAACGTTTGCCGTTGGGATAACGATGACCGAGCGGATGAGACCAGAATTTTTAGAAATACCTCCGCTCTTGCGCTACGAAATCGAATGCGGCCCGGAACAAAGGGGGCAAGAGAAGACGTTTCCTTGTGTACTTAAAAGGAGTATTAGAACGACTATTGGATTGACGTTCGAGGAATATGTGGACGTGAAGCTGCGGCCGCAGGAAAGTGCGCACCGAGTATTTGACATCGCAGCGCAGAAACATGCGTCTGAAATGTTCCCGATGTCGACCGTGCAGGCCGCAAATCACCTACGTTCAAGAGGTTACGCGTGCAGACCGGCATCCCTTGAAATGTTGGTAGAGACTGAAGGAGTTTCGCTCGCCGGATCGGATCGCTGGATGCAGGCTGACGTTGACGCGGCAGCTGAGCATTTTGAGCAATGCGAGTCGTTTGTGCCGTACGCCACGATGTGTTTGGCGCTTGGGTGTCGTTACGTGGATTTTCTACGTCCGCTCCGTGAGGCGTCCGAACGCGAGTCGGCCAAGTACGGCCGTCATGTTCCTATGGACGACCAGTACTTCGTATTGCATCGCCTTCTGCGGCCAGGGCATCACTGGTGAAACGATCCGCCGAAAACTGAAAGGCGGCAACGTTCGTGAGCACACCTACTATCGCTGCGCCAACAACGATCCCGGCGACGACCATCCCCGTGTCCGCTGGCGAGCGGCCGATCTGGAAAAAGCGATCATCGACGATCTGGCAAGTCTCCGAATGCCAACGCCAGGCATCGGCGATTGGTTCCGGAATACCAAGATGCGAGTGACGACAGGTCGATTGCAGTGGTCGCAAACAGCTCAGGGTCAAGGACGACGTGAATCCGATTAGTCTCTTGTTGCGACGTTGCTGGGACACCGACAGCAACACCGTTCTCGTACGATTGTGAGTAGCATTTGTTGTCTACGAGAAGTTCGACAAACGCCCTCGTGCTGGCGGCAGCCCAGAGGACTGCGCGACGCACCGGCAGACCCCTGCCTACTCGGGTTGTTCGCCAGGGTGCAACGCGTTCGGCTTGATCAAGGTGTGCGAACAAGTGCGACGTACAAGGGCCAGCAGTGTTTTCCGCAAAGGTCATTGTGAGTTCGCCGATTTGCTCAACGACGATTTCGGTTGCGCAGATCGTTGAGTGCTCGATCCCCCACTGAAGCGTACCGCGAATCAGCATCGAGGCGTCAACGGCGCCGAAGTACATCTTGGGACGCTTCCGAATATGCTCAATGTCAGCTTGGAAACTAAGAGGTGCTAGGTTGTGCGAGCATTGCAAAAGTCAATAACTTTGCGAACGGCGCCTTCCGGTGACCGTATTGCACCCTCGAACGTGTACACGACGCGTAGTGGACGTCTTTGCGATGTACTCGGGAAGTCCTTTCCCCATATTGCAAGTGAGTCACCGCGGGCCTCAATCATTAGCCCGCCGTCTTCCGATTCGATATCAAAATCAGAGAACGATGGCCCGGTCTCCGTGAAGGAGTAAGAAAAGGAGCGATCCGATACTGTTATTGGGAATGGGCCGTACCCCTGGTAGATCGGCATCGTTATTGTGGTGACGCATGAGTGATTGAAAACTTGGCTCGCGTGCCAGAAAACTCGGCCTGAATATGGTAGCCCGAACGTATGGAATTGGCAAGCATCGAATCCATCAGCGGCTCGGCGACCAGCCTGTGAAATAGGTGATCAAGTTGTTGAGCATCAATGCGGTCATCAAGTGGATCTAGCTGTTGCAAAAGAATCGGAACAAGAGTTTGCGAATATTCAAATGTAATGCCACGCTCGTGTAGTCGTTCAGAGGGGCAACGCCAACAGCAAATGGTCAATTTCGATACCCGTGGATTTGTACGAAGCTGCAAGATAACCGGCGTGCTTGATCAAGTCTTGAAGTTGCTTGGTCGGGTCAACCGTCATGGGCCTTCCGGCATGAGAGTGATTGGGTCGAGAACTCCATGCCATGCATGCACATAACATCAGACACGTCGAAAATCGCTTCCAGATTATGATGGCAACGACGGCTATGGATCAATGGTTATGAATTTAAGGGAGGCAGCGGCTGTATCTTCCGCAACAAATTACAGTGCTGTTCAAGCTCTAAGCGAAAATAGCCATCATAGGAAGCGTGAAAAACGTCCAGATTCGTTTCGCCGACGTGATCCGCCAAGAGCATGGCTCTAGTGGCAACGACATCTGCAACCATTTGTGAAACAACCGATTCTCCACCCCCAGTCGGATCGCGAAAGCTCTCAATTGTTGTGATCAACGCGTTCAGAGAGTTGTAGTCGTTTGCCGCGCGCAGCGAATGTCCAGGAGTTTCGTGACGTCCCACCGCCATTCGGCCATGGAAGTAGTCCAGTTCCTGTCGCAACGTTGGCTCCCGCTCAACGATTCGCTTCCTGAGAGTCCCATCACCACACCCCAGTTCCAACTGATCCAGGATATCGAAAGCGGTTTCCGAAGGCAGTTGATCTCGAATCCGAGAGCAACAGGCGATCGAAAAGTCCAAGAGTTTTCCGAAGCAGCCACTGCGTCTTAGAGTCTCCGTCATCTGATGCGGAGTTCTACAGCAATCCCATTTGTCGGGGCTCACGATTAGATTTTAACCATAACAGGATCATTCCTTGTGTCGGCGAAAGAATCCATGTAAGTCCGAGGTTTGATGGGTGGGAGTCATTCGTTAAGAAACTGGCGACTCGGACCCGTGATCTGAGCAGCATGTAACTGCCTGTCACATTCAAACCACCCACCAAACACAAGGACGAATGTCATATGAAGATTCTCGCACTAGACCTCGGCAAGTTCAACTCCGTCGCCTGCTGCTTTAACGCCAAGACTCGAAAAAGCAAGTTCGTCACTACGCCCACTAAGCGCGAATACTTCGCGGAGGTCTCCTTATACGAATGCTGCAACACTCGATACTGGGCGTGTGGCTAGCACTTACTCAGGCGGGGCTCCCACCCGCTAGTCAATCGGACCTTGCCACTCCGCACGTTCATCGCTTGGTTCGCCATCGCTTTTCGCGTTTGCCGCAAGCGACTCTCGAGCCGCTTCAAGGCTCTTACGAAGCGCATCGACATTACGCTGGTTGCTCTCCCTATTCGACTGTGCTTTTCGTTCGATCTCTGCTTCAGCTCGGTTCAGCAGTTCTCGAGCCGCGTTGAGATTGTTCGCTGCAGCGTGTACTTCAGCCGCTTGGATCATGCATCCTGGGGCAGCGTCCCAACTCCAAGGCCACCGAATATCGACCTCGCCATCGCGTTGGCGTTTAAGCACGGAGAGAATTTCGTCCCAGAGTTCTGCGGCGTGCCCGGAATTACCAACTGCATGTTCGCAACGTGCAAGATATGCATTAGCGGTTAGGTACTCGAATGTGTCGGGCTCTGCTGCGTCGCGAAACGCATTCCACGCATTGATAGCCTCGGACGACGCGGGTTTCTCGCGATACAGCATCATCCCTTTGAGTTCAAGCGCATTCAACATCGCCCGGCCATCACGATCACAAGTTGCAATCCACTGTTCGATTGCATCGTAAGCATCGCCTTTTCGGTCGGCGTGGTAGAAGAGAATCTTGACCTTACGGTCCCAAAGCCGCCGAGAAGTTCGCTCATCAAGATCTGGCTGAGCAAGCTTTTCGTCGATCCGCGAGATTGCGTCGTCGAACCGTTTTGCAGAAGTGAGAAAGTCAACCAACGAGTACAAAAGACTGAGTTCATGCTCATCGGAGGATGCGGTTTCCAACTCGCGTTGAAGCAAGTCGATACCTTTTTCGAAACTGGATGATTTCCGCAATTCCGCGATCGTTTCCCAGAAACGATTTTTGCGCAGCCAGTCATCGCGGGCGATGCTTCGTTCGCGGTAGAACTCGTGGATTTCAGATAAATCTCGATCGTTCGACTGAGTTGTCATGATCGCGACAACTTCATTGGCGTAGTAGGTTAAAAGAGGGTCATCGTGCCGCTCTTCGATGTTGGTTAGTTGTTTGGAGACGGCTGAAATTCCGGCATGTAAGTGCTGGGCCCGTTCGGACCCTTCAGAAGACTGTGCAAGTGCGAAGTGCTCATCTCGTTGTCCTTTTTGGTTAATTGCCTGTTCGATGCGAGTCATGAAATCTGCCGGTTCGCCGTCAGGATACTGAGCAACAAAGAATGGCTGCCCGTTCGAATCCATGAAAACCATGGTCGGATAACCGAGCACCAAGTAGCGCTTAGCCCAATTACGGCAACGAGCCTCGCGAACCTTCTCTGAGTTTGAGTCCCCAAAATTGAAATCGAGTTCAACCAGTACGCAAAGTTCTTGAAGGCGAGAAACAAATTCAGCATCGTGAAACAGAAGTTGATCCAGCATTTCACACGGTTGGCACCAACCTCGTCCCGTGAATAGAACAAAAACGTCGCGTTCCGAGTCAGCCGCAACCATACGAGCTTCGTCAATATCGCGTAGCCACTCGACCTTCGTGTCGTCGAGTTGAGCGTGCGCCACCGTCGCGATTGCAAACTGACAGAGACCGAGAAACGGAGCGAGAAAAGCTATCTTGTGCATCGAGGAAATCCTGAGATGGCGAACGCATTGCGATCTATGCGAGTATAGGACATGCACGCATAGATCGCGCGTTGAACTTTGTCGGCTCCAGTTGAGCCGAGTCGGGGTGTAGATCGACCTGCTGCGATGGGTCAGTACGATTCTATCTCGAACTGATATTCCCACGCCATGTCGAAGAGAGATAGCTGCCGTGGGAGAGGCGGTGGGGCTCACTTTCCTTTGCACCTTCTTACCTGCGTTTCCAGGTACCAATCCAAAAATCCTCACCATACTCCGCCGTCCAAAAGCGGCGATGATCCTCCCGCTGACGCTCAGCGTACCACCAAGGACACGTTTCGCTCTCGCGCCAAAACAGCTCTCTCCATGATCGCTTGACGGTCGTTTCGATCAGCCTCGTTCGCTGGCTGCCGCCGTGCGGGCAGCCCAGTTCCGATGCGTCAGATTCCACTGGCGGCTCAAGCGAGTCCTCCACTGCAGGCGATTGCTCCGGTGACCCAGTTGCTGCAGATGCGGGGCCGGGCGAAACGGATGCTCGTCGTCGATACTTCAATGTTGGCGGTTCGAGCTTTGACGCCCTGACGACTGCGTTGAAAGAGTTCGTACGAACCAATCACATCGGCTCCAGCGATGGCTTCTTCCAGCGAGACCTGCTCGCCCGAGACCTGCTCACCGTTTGATCTGCCACCGTTCGGTGTAGTTTGGCCGCTCGGATCAGAAAATCGCAGCAGCTCATCAAGATGTGGCACATCGACTCGAAGTTGTCTCAGCCGCGATCAAATACATGAATCCACTGACACCCCTTGGCAGGTGCGCCTACTTGGTCGACAACCTCTCCCCACAAGCTACTTTCGCGAAAACGTTCCAACCGTTGTTTTCGGGTCTCTTTTTTGGGCACACGCTTTCGCTTGTAAAGCATTCCGCCGGCTTGTCCGATGACCTGTTGATGGTCACAGTCAAACATGATGCATGCGTGCTGTTGTAATCCGCGGCCGACACCATTACCAAGCATGCAGAGGGGAGTCTCTCGGTTGCACCGTGAGTGAAGTGGTCGATGTCGGTCGTGTCGCTGATCAGCAGGTAAGTTCCAGGCTTGGTGTTTCTTGTGCCTTCGCAGTGTGGGCAAGAGATCGCCTCGTAGCTGACCTCATCACGATCAAATAGTCGATAGGCTGCCTTGAGGTCGGACCAATCATTGTTCTGCTTGGGAAGTGATTTCTCTGGATTGGCAAGCATGTTGTTGGCCACCACATTCAGTCGCTGGGTTCGTCGCTGGTCACTTAATTGGCAAGTCGAGAATTGTTCGTTGGCCCAGTGTGCATTATCAACAACCTTCATAACGAAGAAAAATCCATCGAGACCATCGCTTGGCAAGGCACTCTTGTCTATCGTTCTCATGAATTCACCTATGCCGGAAGCCTCATTCGGTGTGCCCGCTGCGGCCACTACATCACCGGCGAACAGCGACAACTCACCAAAGTCATCGACAAACAAGACCGCCTTCTCAACCTCCGCATAGAAGATGAGGTTGACGAACAGACCTTCGCAAGAAAGCAACGAGAACTGCGAGACCGTGAGGCCGACCTGAAGCTCAAACTCGAAATCACCGACCGCACACACCACGAAATCGCTGACTTGGCGGTCAAAGTGTTTGAACTCTCGCAAAGCCTTACGGACAAATGGCTTACCGCCGACTACACGGTCAAACGGAAAATCCTCGAAATCACCTGTTTGAACCTGACCCTGGAAGACGCAAGTCTTTGCGTAGAACTAAGAAAGCCCTTCGACGTACTCGCCGAAGGGCTTGTTTCTGAAAAAAGTCGGGGCGACAGGATTCGAACCTGCGACCTTCTGGTCCCAAACCAGACGCGCTGCCAGACTGCGCCACGCCCCGCTTTGCGTGGATCCTCCATTTGACGATCCACTGATCACGTCGTTTGCACAGAGTAGCGGACGAGCCGATTCTGCGAAAGGTTCACTTGGCCCCTATTTTCGTGGTTCTGACACCGATTTGCCAGACTGAGTTGCGTCTCCTAGCGACCGTAAACCGCAATTCGATTGAGATGAAACGTGCCATTGCCGTCGAGCCCGACTCGGAGGAATTTCGCTCGGGTCCCCTCTGGCAAACCAACCATCCATTCTCCCTGCGGTTTCTCCGCCGTCCAAACCTTTTTGAACTCCTGGCCATCCTTGCTGGCCCAGATCGTGAGTCCCTGGGCGCGCGAGTGGAACTGCGACGCCAGCCGGTTTTGTAGCCAGATGTGACGCAGCTCCGATTCTTGTGCCAACTGAATCGTGATCGCCGGGTTTTCTGCGTCGTGGGCAGAGTGGAACACAAAATCCAGACCGTCCGACTCGGTATCGGTCAACAACAAATGAACTCGATCGTGCCACGACGAATTGGTCATCGTGGGGCCCAGTTGGATGGCTGCGTCACGCGAAATTTCTTCGAAGCCTTTATGCCGTCGAAGCACCGGCTTGGTCTTCGTTCTTGCCGTGATCCATCCATCGGAGCGCACTTTCATCGAAATTGCTTTTTGACGTTCCAGGAACGCAATCAGATCCAAGAATTCGATGGGAGCGATCTGCTTGATCAGTCCCTCGGGCATCGAACTGGCTTTGATGTCCTTGCGCAATTCGATGTCGTCTTTCAAAATATCGACTTGCTTTCCGTTAGCGATGCCCAGCGAAATCATCTCGTCGGTTTCTTTCAACACGAATCCGTTGTGAACGACTCCGTCGAAATCCAAAATCGAGATCGTTTCAAATCCCTTGGAGATCTTTTCGTTCGGCATCAGCACGCTACGAACGATCTCTTCTTTTTTCATCCGGCCGGCGACATCGGTCAAATCGGGACCGAATTTCTTACCGAGATCTCCGACCATGTGGCATGCCGAACAGACCTGCTTGAATACCGCCGCGCCGCGTTGATGTTTTCCGCCCTTGATCTTCAACAGTTGTCGAACCGCCGCCAAACGCTGATTGTCGGGCGCATCGACATCCTCGGCCACCTCCAGCGGCTTGACCGCCGCACCGCCAGGTCCGGTCATCCGCCGGTGACGCAGCAAATGGTTCTTGGCCGCATCGGTCGACCGGGCTAGCAACACTTCCGGATCGGCCGATTCCCACTGCGGCTTTAGCGCGTGCAGGGTATGTTCCAACGTGTACTCGATCCAATAATCTGTCGGCAGATTCACGACACGAAGAGCCAATTCAGTCGCATCGTCAGACTTCAAAAAACTTGCTCCGCGTACCGCTTCCAATCGTACTCGCGGATGTGGATCTTCGATGGCCGCCGCCAGCCTGGCCTTGAAATCACTTTGCCGATCCCGTTCGTTGGTGATCGTGTGAACGGCCGCGGCGCGGGCACGATACTCGCCGGAGGCAAGGATCTTGTCGAGCAGTTTGCTGTCGACGTCGCGGAAACTCTCCTGAATCCACATCGCTTCGCATAGCTGCATCGGGTCGTCCACACCGTCGATCCACCCATCGATCGCCGCGAAAACCTCCTCCTTGTTCCGATCGCGAAGTTCGCGGCGAACGCGGTAACGAGTACGAAGCTCGTAGGTTTTCAACTGTTCCAGCAGCTGCCCGGCCGACTTGTCGGCTTGCGTGATCGGTTTCAACAGTTCCTTGTTTTTGTAGACTAACCGGTAGACGCGGCCGTGCTTGTGGTCACGATTGGGGTCGCGTTGGGAATACTGCATGTGGCCGATCAGCGCGTTGCACCAATCCCCGAACCAGATCGCTCCGTCGGGACCGACTTTGGGGTCGACCGGTCGAAAAATCATGTCGGTCGAATCGAGTAAGTCCTCAATTCGTTCGCCCTCGAATCCCGCGCCGTCCGCCTCGTCACGAAGGTTGAATCGGGGCAACCCGTGCATGTTGATCACGCAGGCATAGATGAACTGGCCTTGCACTTCGTCGGGAAGATGACGCGACAACAAAAACTCATTTCCGACCGCCGGACGCATCCCTTCGTTGTCGAAAACCGGATTCATCGTTCGCCGTGTGGCGACTTCCAATCCGGATAGCGGGCTGACCCAATGTTGTTTGGCATTGGTGCCGTCACCGACGATTCCGTTGCCCCACGAATCAAAAACCAGGCACCAGGGGTTTCCGTAACCGGGCGTACGATAGTGTTCGAATTTCAAAGCATGCGGATCGAAAATGTAGCCGCCGCCGGTTCCCTTGTTACGAAACGGCCCCCAGGGAGTTTCCATCGTGGTCGATAAGGCGATCCCTTCCAACATGTGAAGCCGCCCGCCGTGCGAAAACTCCCACGCTCCCACGGTGTGATGCGTGTCATCGGTGGCGATTCCATCAATGATCTGTTCGACATGATCGGCGCGGTCGTCGCCGTCAGTGTCCTTGATGAACAGGATTCGAGGTTCGTCGACAACCAACACGCCGCCGTTCCAAAACTCGAATCCGGTTGGGCAAATCAGCTTGTCGTAAAACGGAGTGCACTTGTCGGCCTTGCCGTCGCCGTCGGTGTCTTCCAAGATCAATAACCGGTCGCTCGGTTTGGCCGAACCGGGTTGCCACTGCGGGTAGTTGGCCATGCAGGAAACCCACAGCCGTCCGCGATTGTCGAACGCGATTTGATTGGGATTGGCAAGTTCCGGAAACTCCCGTTCGGACGCGAAGAGTTCGACTTGAAAACCATCCGGCACCTTCATCATCGCGATCGATTCTTCGGGAGTCGGATACTTCAGCTCTTTCGGTTCGCGCATCTTGCGAAAGTTGTCATCGCGAGTTCCAAACATCGTGGCCGGTTCAAACACTTCGCCGGTGTCCGAATCGTCCGGCTGGTCAGGAACGTCGCGGCCGGCGGCAAGGTCCCAGATGTATTGGTCTCGCACCGAGACGATGTTGCGGATCTTTCGATATTCGGTCGGAAAGGTTTCAGTATCCCAAGTACGCCTGCCTCCGTAGACGTACCAGCCGTTGAGCATGCGGTAGTCTTGCAAGTGGAACCAGGATTTGTCGTTGACCCAATGTCGGGCGCGATGGAATTGGGAAGCATGAACGCCCAGCGGGTGTTCACCATCAAAAAGTTGCGAATCGAGCAACTGGCCGACCACGGCGTCGCCACGCTCGTTCATGTGAGCCCCGTTGATGGTGTACTGGTTTCCCGGCTGCGCCGCGAACTGTTTTGCTGATTCGGCAAACAGATCGACGAAGCGATGGCCGTCGGTTCGGGCAAGTTTTTCAATTGCCTTGGCGTAGGCTTTCAATCGCTTGTTCTCTTCGACACCCGCAGGTTGCAACGGATGTCCCGTTGCCTCGAACGCCGTGGGGCTGATCAGCACGAACGTCGGCTTGCGACCCTCCTTAGTAAACCGCTCGGTCATCTGCGAGATGTAGTCGCGATAGCTGCCGATGAAATCCTGCAGATTCGCCGAGTCATCACCAGCAAACGATTCATTGAAGCCAAAGAAGCAGAAAAAGAGCTCCGGACCGAACGCCTCCAGCGGATCGTCGATGGTCGTGTAACTGCTGGGACGTTGCTGGTTGCCGACTTCGTCCGCGGGCCAACCGAAGTTGCGAAACACGAGCTCCTTTTCCGGAAACCGCGTATGCAGCAGCGTCTCGAAATGGCCGAACAGGTTCATTCGTTCGGCCAGCGAATTTCCGACCGCGACGATGCGATGCCCTTTTCGCAGCTTCAGCGGACCGCTGGCAGCATCGGGCTTCTCGGCTTCCTTGACGGGGCGAAAATTCCAGACGGGAGTTCCGGGCGGATCGGGAAGCGACGGAGTTTTGCCCAGACCGTAGTCGGCCGGCTGCATGTCGGCTTCTCTCCAGTAGTCCTTGTCGCGAATGAAACCATAGAAACTCGGATAGAACGGATCGACGAAATCGACGTCGGCTTTCTCCGGCACGTTGCGGCCAGTCAAGTGATAGGCGGCGTTGACGATCATGCGACGCAAGTCTTCGTTGAGCAAGTCGACTGAAGCGCCACCGGTGGTACAAAACGAAGTCCCTTTGGTGCCGGCGGAAGAAATGTAAGGATGCAACCAGGCGAACGGTTGCATCGGATCATTCTTTTCTCCCTCGATGTTTTTCGATTTCGGATCCAGTGATTCGGTCACGGCCGCGCGCATCAGAATGTTGTCGGCGTCGGTCAAATGAATCACACCGTAAACGTCGCTCGGCCCAAAGACGTCGGTGACGGAATTCAAAATGGGATGGCCATCTTTGCCCGGTTCGATCACCCCTCGGGCACCTTGGCGTTTGTGCCCGCCATGGTGGCTCACCCACTGCTCGCCAAGCACCTGGCGGCCAAACTGGCTAAACGGAATCTTGTCGCCGAAGCTACCGTCGCCGTTGAAGGCGTGCGTGGAAGTGCGAATACCGATGATCGGTTTTCCCGCATCCAGAAACTTCGTGACATGAGACGCTTCCTGTTCGTTCGGCCGGCGGAATCGCGTGCCAATGATCATCAGGTCGGCGTCATCGAGCGTTTTCAATCCGCGCAGCCCCTGTTGGTTGTTGGGATCGATGTAGGAACCGTCTTCGGAGTGCGAAAAGATGACGGTGCAGCGAAAGCCGTGCTTCTGGCTCAGGATTTTTCCCAGCATCGGCATCGTTTCTTCCGTGCGGTACTCCTCGTCACCGGCTACCAGCACGACATGCTTCGCGTCGCCTCCGCCGGCAGGGGCGAACTGCAAGACGTGTGAATCAGCAGACGCGACGGTTGCGATCGATGCCGCCGCCAACAGGGGAAGCGAAGCCGCGAAAAGACGAAAACGCGTGTACAGGTTCATCAACATTGGCCTTTGATTAGGTTCTGGTGGTTGCCCGAAGTACATTCGGTTCGCTGGGAGAATCGAGAGCCGATCCAGGAGGGAGAGCGTTGCCGCTGGGGACCATTGTACACGGACTCGGCGGCCTGTCTTTGGGGGAGGAAGAGAGGGGGAGAAAAGGAGTGGGGGAGAAGGGGAGTGGGGGAGAAGGGGAGTGAGTGAGGAGTGGGTGTGGGAGTGGGTGTGGGGTTTAGTGTTTGGGTAGGCCCCGTTTTCTTTTGGATCCGCAGCACTTTTTGAATTTTTTTTCGCTGCCGCAGGGACAGGGAGCGTTCCGTCCGATTCTTCTGGGGCGCCGCTGGAATGCGCCGGCAAGAAAGCTCTTGGTGTCCTGGCGATACATCGATTGCAACATCGCGTAGAGCTGCGGGTTTTTGCGCTGGAGCGTTTCCGGTTCCTCGAAAAAATACTCCGACAACACCGCGAAGTACTCTGCTTCGTTGGTGTAAGCGTAGCCGTCGATGTGATGGCTGCCGTCGTAGTTCTCCACCAGTTCTTTGCCGACCCAATCGATCCAGGGAAGTACCGTGTCGGCGGGAATTCCGCTGGGGATGCCATCGACCGATCCGTCTGCTTTGTCCACCAGGTGCGCGAACTCGTGGATACCGACATTGCGTTTGTCACCCGGATTGGCAAAACCGCTGATCAGATCGGGCTTCGACAAAATCATCACACCGCTCAGGTGGTTCACGCCGATCATGCCCAACGTGTTTCGGTCAGCGCTATCACCGGTTTGATAATCCGATCCGAATGCACTCGGATAGATCAGCACTTCGCCGAGTCCGGAGTATTCCCAATCCTCGAAACCGAACACGGGAATCACCGCGCTGGCAGCCACCAGCGAACGAGTCAGTTCATCGACGTCGGTGCGAATGCCGGTGATGGGAGTTTCATCGAGGAAGATTTTGACCAGCTGACGAAACCGCGTTTTGCCATCGGCGTCGAGCGCCCGAAAGAATTCGACGTGAGTAAGGAGCGCCTGTTCCCACTGATCGGGAAACGGCATCCGCATCACCTGCATGCGGCGAATGCAGCGGCGGCGAAGCCACCAATAGACAAACAATCCCAAAGGCGCCAGAACCAACACGATCGGCTTGGAAAAACCGATCGCGATCGACGAGGCAGTGACCAGCCCGCCTGCCACCGCGGCGACCACTTTGTTTCGATGATTGTGCTTGGGGGTGACGAGCATCAAAGTTTCGTAGTAGGCCGACTTGTCCCAAGTCGGCGAGCACTGTCGGCCGGTTCTCCGAACCGGCTTGCCATGCGCGTAGCGACTTCGGAGAAGTCGCCGACGGTATCGGATCGCCGACTTGGGACAAGTCGGCCTACACTACTCTTGCTGCAGCAATGTGTCTCGCATTCTTTGGGCCGATGGGCGGCTGAATCCGGGCGGGTCTTTTTCTAGCAACCAATCGAGATCTTCGATGGCCGCGGTGTTGCGGTCGGTCAACGCCCGGATTTGAGCTCGCATCCATCGAAATTCGACCGAACTGGGTTCCACCGCCACCAGCGCTTCGCAGTATCTTCGTAACGCCTCGCTGTCACGATTGCTACTGGCAACGCCGATCAAATTGCGAAGGACTCGTGTGAGTATTTCCGGCGTGGTTTGGGGGCGGAGATCTTCCTCGGTCAGCCGTCGGCCGACAATCGCCGCGGCGTCACGACGCGACAATCGAGTGCCTCCGTCGAAGACGTCGATCAGCTGAGTGGTCTCGGCATCATCTTTCCCGTCGACGACGTGAGCGACGACGAAGTGTCCGGGCAGACCGATTCCGTCGATATTCAATCCGATCCTGCGTCCTAGCTCCATGTACAAGATCGACAAAGTGATCGGCAATCCTTCGCGTTCGTCGATGACACGATTCAAGTGGCTGTTGGCGGGATGATAGTACTCCACCCGTCCTCCGTGAAAACCGTTTTCCTTGAACAGGTAATTGTCGAGTGCGGCAAGACGACCGGCCGGTTTGGTTTTCTCTTTCAACCGCTGCTGAATCTCGGCGGCCATTGCATCGACTCGCTCCGAGTAGGCTTCGACGTCCACGTCGGTATCATCCAGCGCCGCGATCAACAGTGCGCCGATCAACAATGAATTGTCGTTTGGGTTAGCGTCGGAATCTTCGTCTTTGCGGGACTGGGCAAAGAGTTCTCGCAGTTTGCCGAGCGTCGGGGCGAGCTGGACATCGGCGGCCAATTTTCTCATCCGCTGGGCTTGTTGTTCCAGCTTCATGGCCCGTCGCAAAATTTCACGCGATGCGGCCTCACTGCTTTCACTCAGCCGCTCGATTTCGTCGCTGCTGACCGGTCGGTTTTGCGCCGGCTGCCGGTCCCAATCGGCCAACCAGTTTTCAGCGAACTCCGACAGCGACTCCGCTTCAAGATCTTTGCCGACCCGAAAGCCTTTGAAGTCGGGATTGGTATTGCGAAATTTAACCAGGCCGATTTTTCCTGCGGTCAATTGCCTGTCGGGTGAATCGAGTACCAGTTGTTCGTTGACGAAACAGAGGAAGCGATCTTCTTGAACGCGGACTCGCAGGCGATTCCATTGTCCGGGTAGGTAGTGCTTCGAACCTTCATCGTTCAGCACTTGCCAAGAGTAAACGGTCGGTCCTTTGAAGCAGGTCAGTCGCAACCTGCCGTTGCTGGGATAAAAACCGTAGTGCCGATCGCCGCCGTCACTGCAGAACGCTAAACCGGCGGCCCCCGATTCGTCGTCCAGTTTCACCATCACTTCCACGTCGTAGGGAACCGGCGGTGTGTCCTGGGTCGACAAACAAAGCGAGCGGCCGCCAAAACCTCGGCCCAGCCCCCGGGCGGAAATCGTTCCGCCCCGTTGTTGCCATTTGGCCCCAAACAGCGGTGTCCAGTTTTGGGTGTTGATTCGTCCCAGCAACACCCAGCGATCGTAAGTGACGGGATTCGGCTTGTCTCGCAGCGGCTGAAGCCGTCCGATGGGAATGGCGAAACCAAGGTTGTCGTCGACCGCCGATTTCATATTGACGATGCCGTGGACCCGACCTTGCCCGTCAACGACCGGGCCGCCGCTGTTTCCCGTTTCGATCGGCATCGCGAGTTGAATCAGCTTGTGCCCGTCGACCTCGCGAACCGCCGATACGATCCCTTCCACGACGCTGCCCCGCAGGCCCAGCGGGTTGCCCAGCGCCAGAACTCGCAGTCCCTGCGGCGGCTGTTCGGTTTGGGCAAGCGTCAGGGCAGGTAGCGGCTGTTCCTTGACATCGACTCGGACCAGCGCCAGATCGCTGGCTCGATCCGACGCTTCGATCGACAACACCGAAAGCGTTCGGCCGCCAGACATTTCGACGGTGAACGGACGCCCTTCGTCAATGACGTGCAGATTGGTAGCGATCAGGCCGCCTGGGTCGATGACGAATCCCGTTCCCACTCCGATGGGATCGCCGTCCCGGCCGCCCACTCGGATGGTCGCCACCGATCGCTTGACCTGCGCGATCAGTTCCTCGGTGCTGAGTGGTGGGGGAGGGGCGGAAGCTTCCTCGTCCGCGACAGCCGGCAGCGGGCCAATCGCCAGTAGGCAGAGGGCCAAACTGGTTGTAGGGAAAGACGCTTTCATGAATTGGGATCCCGTCGGTGAGAAGGACCCCAATATCTTAGCCTGAAATGGACCGTCGGCGACTTCTCCGAAGTCGCTACGCGCTCGACAAGCCGGTCGACCGTCGGCGACTTCTCCGAAGTCGCTACGTGTTTAGCAAGCCGGTTCGGAGAACCGGCCAACAGTCGCTACGTGTTTAGCAAGCCGGTTCGGAGAACCGGCCAACAGTCGCTACGTATTCAGCAAGCCGGAAACGAAGAACCAACCGACGGTCGCTACACACACAGCCGGGAACGGAGAACCGGCCGACGATCTTTTTCCGATCAACTGCAACCCATGCTATTGCCACAATTGTGGCAGAGGTAGCAATTTCCGTTTCGGACCGTGATGCTGCCGCAGTTGTCGCAGGTCGGAGCATCGATTTGGAACCTGGCAAACTGGTTGCCTTGGCCCGAATCTTTCATTTCCGACGTAGCATGTCCGTTGCCGCTGCCGTTGCCCGTGGTCACCTCGCTAAGGCTGGCCAACAGGGTCGCCCGTTCGGCCAGTGCAACGGCCGCGCCGGCATCCTCTTTCAACCCGTCCATCACCGGACTGGCCGAATGGGTCAATTCGGGGCCGTTGCCGTTGCTGGTTTTGTCACCGCCGGCAGTCGACGTGGGGATCGCGTCGGCATGGCCGCTCATGAAGGTCAGTCCCAACCAGCGGGCGATGTAGTCCACGACACTCTTGGCGATGCGAATGTCCTTGTTGGACGTATGCCCCATCGGTTCGAACCGAGTGTGACTGAACTTGTTGACCAGCACTTCCAGCGGCACGCCATACTGCAATGCGATCGACAAAGCGGTACCGAAGCTGTCCATGATGCCGCCGATGGTAGAACCTTCTTTGGCCATGGTGATGAAGATCTCACCGGGCCTTCCGTCCGGATAGAGACCGACACACAAGTATCCTTCGTGTCCGGCGATGGTGAATTTATGAGTGACGCTTTGCCGCGTGTCGGGCAAACGTTCACGTCGCGGCTTGTAGACAATCTTTTCAACCGTTTCGGTAATCACGCCCGATTCGGCCTCTTCGCCACCTTCCTCGCTGGTCGTATTGAGCGGCTGTGATTGCTTGCTGCCGTCGCGGTAGATGGCAATCGCTTTCAGGCCCAATTCCCAACCCCAGAAGTAAGCGTCCGCGATATCCTGGGCGGTGACATCGTGGGGCATGTTCACCGTTTTGCTGATGGCACCGGAGAGGAACGGCTGGGCCGCCGCCATCATCGTCACGTGCGCCTGCCACGGAATGCTTCGCACGCCGTTGGCCGGTTGAAAAGCACAATCAAAAACGCCCAGATGTTCGGTTTTCAAACCCGGCGCACCCTCGATCGTGTCGTTCTCGTCGATGAACTTCAAGATCGATTCGATTTCCGGTTCGGTGTAGCCAAGCTTGTCCAGACCGAGCCGAACTGTCTGGTTAACAATCTTCAGCATCCCGCCGCCGGCCAACTGCTTGTACTTCACCAGCGCGATATCGGGCTCGATGCCAGTGGTGTCACAGTCCATCATGAAACTGATCGTTCCGGTCGGCGCAAGCACCGTCGCCTGAGCGTTGCGGAAACCGTACTTTTCGCCGATCGCCAGAACATCGTCCCACAGTTGCTGTGCCGCCTGTTTCAATTCGGCGGGACCTTCGTCGTTGATCTCGTTGCAGGCATCGCGATGCATCTGCATCACATTCAACATTGGCTTTTCGTTTTCCGAATAAGCCTCGAAGGGGCCCACCACGCTGGCCAGTTCCGCGCTGGTCCGATTGGCTTCGCCATGCAAAACCGACGTCAGCGATCCGCACATGCCTCGCGCGGCGTCCGAATCATACGCCAGGCCATTGGTCATGATCACGCTACCAAGGTTGGAGTAACCCAGACCCAGCGGACGAAACTTGTGGCTGTTTCGCGCGATCGGTTCGGTTGGATAACTGGCGTGATCGACCAAGATCTCTTGGGCGATGAAGAACAACCGCGACGCGGCACGAAAGCGATCAACGTCAAACGATCCACCGGCACCCACAAACTTCATCAAGTTGATCGAAGCCAAATTGCAAGCGGTGTCGTCCAGGAACATGTATTCGCTGCAAGGATTCGACGCGTTGATCGAACCGCTGTTGGGGCAAGTGTGCCACTTGTTGATCGTGGTGTCGTATTGAACACCGGGATCGCCGCAGTGCCACGCACAATCGGCCATCTTGTTGAGCAGTTCGCGGGCGTCGTATTCGGGCGGATCTTGAGCCGGCCGATCGGTCACCCAGCGAGTTCGCCAACGCTGGTTGTTGCGAACCGCTTCCATGTAATCGTCGGTCACCCGAACCGAAAGATTCGCGTTCTGGAAGCAGACGCTGCTGTAGGCTTCGCCGTTGAAGTTCGATTCGTATCCCTCGCGAATCAATGCGTGAGCCTTCTTTTCCTCGGCCCATTTGCATTCGATGAATTCCAACACATCGGGGTGCCAAACTTTCAACGATTGCATCTTGGCGGCGCGGCGCGTCTTGCCGCCACTTTTGACGACACCGGCAATCGAATCGTAAACACGCATGAAAGAAAGCGGCCCCGACGGAGTACCGCCGCCGGAAAGTTTTTCGCGCTGCGAGCGGATGGTGGAAAGATCCGTGCCGGTGCCGCTGCCAAACTTGAACAACATCGCCTCGCTGCAAGCAAGACGCATGATGTCCTCCATGTTGTCGTCAACGCTCTGGATGAAGCAGGCTGACCCTTGAGGAAACTCGTAGGGATTCTCCGGCTGCTCGGTCGCCTGGGTCTCGGCATTCCAATGCCAATTGCATTTATCACCCACCACTTCGTACTGAGTGTGCAGACCGACGTTGAACCAAACCGGACTGTTGAACGCGCCATGCTGATGCAGGCACAACCAAGTCAGGTCGCGATAAAAACGCTCGCCATCTTCGGGACTGTCGAAATAGCCGTCGGCCAATCCCCAATCGGCAATCGTTCGCGTCACGCGGTGGATCAGCTGGCGAACGCTTCGCTCGCGTTCCTCCGGATTTTTGGGGTCGCCGTAAAAATACTTCGAAACGACAACGTTGGTCGCCAGCTGGCTCCAGTCGGCTGGAATTTCGCAATCGTTCTGCTCGAAGAGCACATTGCCGCTCTCATCCTTGATCGCGGCACTGCGCAGTTCCCACTGGGCGGTCGCAAAGGGTGTACGGTGGTCATCGGGGCAGAAGGTGCTTTCGATCTTCAATCCCGAACGGCTGGCCCCGCTACGAAGCTTCAATCCAAACTTCGTTCGTGCGTAGTCGACCCCTTGCTGTGAATTGACCTTTTCCAAAGCTGGATCGGTCGCCGGATCTTGCAGGGTGCGTGGAGGCAAAACGGTTGCCATGGCTTTAAGACTCCTTGAAATTCATCCTTGGGCTCGGCCCGACGCCAAGTTCTTTTCGCATTCCTCGCGAAACGTCGGACGCTCACCATTTTAACATGAGAATATGAACAGTTGTCGACCACACGATCCTGTGCTTCGTTGGGCATATTTCGGGGGGCGAGTCGCTGGCATCAATCCGTCAATGCACCCCGAAAGGCGGCGTTTCTCTAAACGCAATGAAAGCACTACCGGTAGTGTCTACCACCTAGGTAAACCACTACATGTGGGCGACTGGCGAATCTTAGGGATTGCCCGATGGCTGTCAACGAGAATCAGAAAACTGCCTCTAACGCTTTGCCTGGTAACGACTTAGGACGCCGCCAGCAGCGCCGCTGTGTTTTCCGCTGCGCCGTTTTCAAAGTCGTAAGCCCTGTGCTGGTTAAGGGTTAGTGAAGATTGCTAGCATGATTGCTTGAACGGTGGAAAAGTTGTCGGAAAGTTCGATTTTTCACATGCGGATTTCCAGTCGCCATAAGCAAGGGAGTCTAGGGAGTCTCGGTAGGCCGACTTGTCCCCAAGTCGGCCAGTTGTCGGCTACTTCTCCGAAGCCGCATTCGCAGTCAGCAGCGGAGAACTGGCGGATGCGTGCCCTGTCAGGCCTTCAATCAGCGGAACTCGCCGAGAGTTTCGGCCGGTCTCTTGGAGGTCTTGCACATTCGTTCGACCGGCCAGGAAATTGCCGAAAGTCTTGGCGACTTCCGCTACTGCAGCCACGACCGTGCGCGCCGACTTGGGGACAAGTCGGCCTACTCACGAAAAGCCTGGTTGCTCTGCCCTGCCCGCTTCGCCACGATACTTTCCTGGTGAACATTTCCTTTTTCCTTTTCTTCTCTTGATTCATGGTGATACCAATGGATGAGCTCATCGAACGTTTGACCAGTCAGCTTGGCATCGATTCCTCCGTGGCCAGTTCTGCCACTGGCAAAGCGATGGCGTTGGTCAAAGAACATGCCGGTGATGATCTGTTTGCAAAAATCTCCGGCGCGATTCCGGGCCTGGGCGAGGCAGCCGATGCGGGTGCGGCACCGGCGGAAGGAGAAGATGGCGGCGGAGGCTTGCTCGGTTCGCTGGCCGGCGCGGCATCGAGCCTGCTGGGTGATTCGGCCGGAGACGCGGTTGAACTCAGTTCCTCTCTTGGCGCCGCTGGGCTCGATACCGGTCAGATTGCCGGATTTGCATCGACCGTGATCGAATTCTTGAAAGAAAAGGTGGGCGAGGAACTGATCGATCAAGTGCTCGAGAAAGTTCCCATGCTCAAAGCACTGATCGACTGAGCTACGAAGCCGAATCTTTTTCTTCCTCACCCTCCTCGGCAAGATGAAATACGCGATCTGCAACGAAACGTTTGGCGACTGGCCGTTAGACAAAGCATTGGCCTACGCCCGCCAGGTTGGTTACACCGGTTGGGAAGTCGCTCCGTTCATGCTGACCGACAACATCGGATCGTTCGGTGCCGATCAGCGTGCTGCCTATCGCAGCCAGGTTGAATCGGCGGGTTTTGAAATCACCGGCTTGCATTGGTTGTTGGCAAAGACTCAAGGGCTGCACCTGACCACCATGGATCGGTCCGTCCGCGAGGCGACGACCCAATACCTGATCGAACTGGCGAAGTTGTGCAACGACTTGGGCGGCAAGATCATGGTGCTTGGTTCGCCTCAGCAGCGCAACGTACCGGAGGGGCAGTCGATGGAATCGGCGATGGAAAATGCGGCGGAGGTGATTCGAGGTGCGACCGACGCACTGGGTCGACTGGGCGTGCAGATCGCCATCGAACCGTTGGGTCATGAAGAGGGTAACTTCTTGAACACCGCCGCCGACGCTCGCCGGCTGCAAGCGATGGTCGATTGTCCTCACGTCCAATTGCACCTGGACGTCAAAGCGATGAGTGATGAACCGACACCGACACCGCAGATCATTCGCGACAACGCCGATGCAATGATTCACTTTCACGCCAACGACCCCAACCGCCAGGGACCAGGGATGGGTGATGTTGACTTTGTGCCGATTTTTGAAGCGCTGCGCGATGTCGGTTACGACGGATGGGTCAGCGTCGAAGTCTTCGATTATTCGCCCGGCGTCGCAACGCTCGTCACCCAAAGCATGAAAAACATGCAAGCCGCCGCACCGTAGGCCGCAACAAGCAAACCCTTACGGTGCCGGAACTTCGGTCGCTTGCGGGAAGTTTTTTCGTCTCCCGCGCTGCGCGCAAGCACAAACCGGTTTGCGCAGTTACGGCATAGTTTTGCGACGTCGGTCCGGCCTACAGTTCTCAGGATCGGGTAAGTGTTGCCAGTCCTCGTTCGTTGCCCAGGCCGTGCCGGGCCAACTGACGGCGTAGGACCGAAAGTGGTGTGCCGTTGGCCTCTCGCATCGACGTGCGAATCGATTCGCCAATCATCATCTGCGTTGCTCCGTCGGCGATCACACCCGGTCCGTAAGTCAGCAGCGATTCGCCTGGCATCATTCGAAATGTTTCCGCGTTGGATCGCGAATCGATGTGCGACGTCAGCGGCTCGGATCGACCGTCCAGCAGGGGGCGATAGCCGTAGCGGCTGCCGATCATCGCTGCGATGCGTCCCGCGCCGGCGATTTCCCCTTCACCCGTTTCCGGATCGACGCGGGCGTACAGCATCGATACCAGCTGTTCGCCGGTGCTGGTCTGCCACAGCGTATCACTGACTCTTTGAAGCAGCTGTTTGGGCGTGTGCCGATATCCGCAGTGGGCGGCCAGTGCACCACGAGCGACCGCGGCGGTCATGGCGCCCATCACCGAGGAATCCACCGCTTCGGCCATCGCCAACAACAGACTTCCGTCGGGTAGAACGTCCCACGTGTGCCAACCAGTCACCCAGTCGCTTGGCGATTCGATCATGCCGTCGACATGCCACCGCTCGGCAAGTGTCGAACCGGCCGGCAGCGACTGGTATTGCCACTCGGCGATGTCGCGAACTGCAACAACCCCTTGTTTCTGTTCCGACAGTTTTCGACCGCTGGCGGCACGTGAAAGTTCCAGCGCCAACTGCGAAGCGGCCAATCGTGCAGCGGCTGAATCGCTGCCGGCAAATTCGCGGGGTTCTTGAGAAAATAGCCAGAGCGTTCCGATCGGTAAGTCGTCCTGGCAGATGGCGGCGCAGATTCCGCTGGTGAAAGGTTCGGGGCTATTCCAAGAATCGATCGGCCCGGCGTGCAGATCGTCGACGGTCACGACTCCCTGAATCAGGGCTTCCAGATCACCGCGGCTGCCGCGCAACTCGCGCGGCGGCTGTTCAAGTCGGCTGGGATGCAAACCGAAGACGGCCCGCGCCTTGAGGTGCTGAGTATCATCGTCAAGCAGGTACATCGCCGCAGCGGTGCAGCGGCACGTGGCGACCGCGTCGGCAAGAGTCTTTTCGATTTTGTCGGCGAGTTTTCCTCGCGTCTCTTCACCAACGACCGTCGCCGCCCGGGCGGCAAGTTCCGCTTCCTGCCGCCGTAGTGCCTCGCGGCTTTCACAAAGCTGGTCGGCAAGCCTGGAGGCAGATTTCGCCAGCCGCATCGCGCTGCTTCGACTGACCGCCGGCGTCGACTGGGTATCGGCCCCATCCATCACGTCGATCGTCACTGCCGGCAACAGTTGCATCGGCTGGTCATTGCGAGAAACGCTGGGATCGATCCGCCAACCGGTGACTTCGCTGTAGGCGTCCCAAAAATTGTCGACGTTGTCGTGCGTCGAAGCAGGTGTCGGCGTTGAACTGCGGGCCGGTCCGCGATGCAGTCGCAGGTAGCTGGGGATCGTCTTGGTCACGCTCAGAATCGCTTTCAGGAATGTCGATGGATTGGAAGCAATCCGTGCTGGTCAGCCGGCCGGTAGCAAACGGCCGTTTGCACGTCGGGCGCGACGCACCGACATCCTGGGTGCTACAAGGCTCATCGTCATCCCGCAGCCTTTTCCTGAAGCGAACGAACGTCAAAGTCAACGACGCCGATTGTGCCGGATGCACCGCCGCTGCAATCGGCATGATCGTCGGCGATTTCTCCGCTGGTCGCTGTTCCGGATGATTCGTGTAGGCCGGACCAAAGGTCGCAAAACGCTGCCGTAACTGCGCAGAGCCGGTTCGTGCTTGCGCGCAGCGTGGGAGACGAAAAACTTCCCGCAGCCGACCGAAGCTCCGGCACCGCAAGGGTTTGCTTGGCACGTCTACGTTGGTCGGCCTACGTTGGTCGTGAATAATCCGGACTACGCTCGAACGTGCCAGGAGCGGAGAACTGGCCGACGAAAAAAGCGAGGCCGAATCTTCGACCTCGCTTTAGGAATTTCAGGATCGCCGACTTGGGACAAGTCGGCCTACGAGAACTCTTTTTACTCTTCGAGCTGATCGGTCAGCACGAATTCTGGCCACGGCACGTGAGAGCTCTTGCCTCGCGGTGTGAGCAGCGCCTGGTAGACCCGCATGTCGATCTTAGAGGAAATGTAACGCGTCGCGCCATCGGCAAATCCCATGTTCACGCCGTCCACATGCGCCGATGACGGTCGTGCCAAGTCGTAGCAGTTGGCAGGCGTCATCTGCAGCGTGAAAATGTCTTCTTGCGCCGTCGTGCCGCCACCGTTGATCTTGTGGCGAATGAAAGAGTCGTCGCCGATGTCAAGGATAATGCCGGTGGGAACTGGCAATGCCATGTTGTCCTTGTCTTCCATGTGCCAGACCATTCCCGACACGAACTGGGCCAAGATAATCTGCGGGCCGACTCCCGCCACATCACCATCCAGATCTCGAGGGAACATCGCGTTGGTGGGAATCAGGTTGGGCGTCGCCGGTTCGCCGCCATTGAGGAAGCCTGCGAAGTGCCAAGGAAGTGCCTGGACGTTTTCTGAATAAAGAGCGGTGTTGGTCAAACCGTCTTTCAGATCATCAATGGTCAGAGGCGGCCCGGCGCCAAATCCACCCGCCGGGTTCGCTCCGACATAGGCTTGCTTGAACACACCGTTGTTTTTGCCCTGAACACTTCCTACGCCTTGAGCCGTTTCATGGGCGACGACAATCCCGGCCATTCCACCGTTGGCCATCGCCGCGTTCGCCGTACGGTTGAAGCACAAACCGTTGTTGGTGATGTAGCTGTTTCGTCCCGACTGGGCGTCGGTCACTGGATTGCTGGGGCATTGGAAGTTCGGCAGGTTGGGAGCAGCCAGCGTGTGGTATCCGGCTCCGGCAGTACTGGCGCCAACGGCGATCGTTCGGCCGAGTGTTGAGGCGGCATCAGCGATCACTGGATAGGAATCATCGGTCCAATGTTCGTAGGTGGGTTGGGCGTCCAGCCAGGGCAGAATCGGAATACCGTAACCGCCCGCCTTGACGTGCAGCGGTACGCTACCGGCGTAGTTGGCCGGGTCGGAGCGGTCGACTCCGGTGGCGGCTCCGTCAGCCGGAAAGACGCCATAGTTGCCCATGTAGGAGGGAAACTTGCCCTTGGTGTTTTCGTGTTGGATCGCGGCCAGCGCCAAGTTTTTGACTCGCACTGAACACTGATTCTTCCGAGCCACCTCGCGAGCCGCGTTGACTGCAGGTATCAGCAGTCCCATCAAAATACTGATGATGGTGATCACCACCAACAGCTCGACCAAGGTGAATCCAGTAGGTTGACGCTTCATTTTCGCGCTCCGGCATACAAGAAAAGAACGTAGTGATGAGCGCTGATGACAGGCGGCGGCGCTCGTCGCCAGCGAGAATGTTTCCGGAACGATTATCACCCAATGGTGGCAAAAGTGCAAATGCGTTCCCTAGCTTGACAGGCCCGCTGCCGCTACCCCCACTAGCTTCCTGGAGGGATTCCAGGGCTGGATATGGCCGATTTGGCGACTAGCCTAGCGATTTGGCAGCCCGCAAACTGGGGCAGTCGCCGGGCCACAGGCGATTTTGAAATTTTTAAATATCCGCTCCCTCCGCTGGTCACTGAGGCACCTGGGCATCATTCTACCACCGCATGCTTCCCTTCTGGCCTCTTGATCTTCCCCTCGCTCCACCTCTCCTCCCTGCCGTCAAGCCGCGTCGTCTGTCGTGAATCTGATTTATTTGGACTACAACCGCACCACGCCGCTTGCCCCCTCGGTTTCCGAGGCAATGCAACCCTATTGGGCTACCCACTTCATGCTTCCAGGGCAAGAGCACCCCCATGCCAAGGCCATCAGCGAGGCCCTGGAGCATGCCCGCGAGGGGCTGGCGCTGCTGGCTGGCTGCGACCCGTTCGAGCTGGTTTTTACCTGTGGCGGCACAGAGGCCAATAACTTGGCGGTCCTCGGCAATCTGGCCAGAAAAGAAGTGGGCCACGTTTTGGTCAGCGAATTGGAGCACGATTCTGTGCTGGGGGCGGCACTGAGCCTGGAATCACGCTCCTGGGAAATCGAAATGGTGCCTTGCCAGGAAAATGGTGTCGTCGATCCGGAGCAATTCGCCTCCCGGCTGCGAGAGGATACCCGGCTGGCCTGCCTGCAGCTGGCCAATCCCGTCCTCGGTACGCTGCAGCCAGTTCGTGAAGTGGCTGATATCTGCCACAATCGGGGGGTTTCCCTTCACTGCGACGCGACCCAGGCGTTCGGCAAGATGCCAGTGGATGTGACGCGGCTTCGCGCCGATACCGTTGCAATCAGCGGACACAAGTTCTACGGCCCCAAGGGAAGCGGGGCCATCTACGTCCGCCGTGGCCTTCATCTTTCTCCCATTGCCTTCGGCGAGCCTCGTGAAATGGGGCTTCGGCCTGGCACCGAGAACATTCCTGGCTGTGTCGGCCTGGGGGCCGCTGCCTCGCTTGCCGGTCGCTGTAGTTCCGATGCCGCCGACAGCCTTTGCGAACTTCGTGACCACCTGGTGACCGGATTGAGCAACGTTGTCTCGCCCCAGCCACTGACGCTCTGTGAGGACTCGCCCCGGCTGCCGAATACGGTGGCCATTGAGATGCCTGGCGATGCGAAGCCGATCCAGCGAGCGGCCCGAAAATTGGTGGTCGCGACCGCCCAGTCCGGCTGCCCACCTGACGAGTTCACGCGCGTCTTGCGAGCAATCGGTCGAAGCGACGCCCAGATCCAAAGGACTATCCGTATATCGCTCGGATGGACCACGAGCCGTGAGCAGGTCGACCGAGCGGTTGACCTGCTTGCCGAGGCATGGGACGTCGCCGCCGGCTGATTCGCGCCTTGACAACCGGTCCGCTGGTGGATGGGAAAATCTTCGCGGCAGAAACGCCCCCCGCTTGGTGAAATGCTCTGCCCAACCAAGCACGCCTTTGCTAGCAAACACAAGTGGCGTGGAGCGCCGGCGCTGGCAAAAAATCTTGCTTTCATTGAAAAAAAGGCGGCAAAAATCATTGACGGTGATTTCGCACCGTAAATCACGGCGGTTTCTTGGCGATGCGCTAGCAAATCAAGCACACTGCTTGAGGTGGACACCTAGGTTTTGCACATAGATGGACTGCCTATTTTTTTAGCACCAGCGGCGTGCCTGCGGTTCGCGCACCACTGCCTTCAGGGCAGGCATGGCGACGTAAGTCCTTTTGAAAGCAAATCTTGCGTAGATTCGTTTGACCGGTTGGGAGGATGGCGACATATCACACCCACGCGTGTTCCAAACACAGGAAGGACAGTCTCGCGATGGATCAAACCAATCCAAACTCAACTCTTCGTTATGCTAGCGACCCCGCACCGGAGCAGACAGAATCGCTCGCACCAGCCCTGAAACTCCCCCCCCCGAATGCCGATCTTCCGTTCGAACAACGGGGTCGCGAGGCGCTTCGGATCGCAGAGGAAGCGTTCGCTGGCACTGGCAGCTGGGTCGTTTTCTACCGGGAGATGCTGGGTGTAGATGGAGTCGTTCGCAAGCTTTTTCCCACCGCCGAAACGATGCGGCAGTTTGAATCGAGCGCTGAGTTCGCCGAGCTGCAAGAGATGGTCGCCGCCATGCGGAGCCAAGACACCTCCAAGGGTGATTCGGCCGAACCGGAACGGATGATCACCATCCGGCTTCCCAAGAGTCTACATGATTCGCTTCGCAATGAAGCCGACGAATTGAACCTCAGCATCAACAAGCTTTGCATCAGCAAGCTGCTGCAAAGGATCGAAAGTCGCTTCATTCCGATTCAGCAGGGCCGTCGTCGCGGCCGCAGGCCTGGTCCCCAGGGACCCCGAAAGAAGCCTGAAGCAACCGTGGAATCGTAGGCCAAAAGCAGGCCGACTTGTCCCAAGTCGGCGAGTATCATCCTCCGCTCGTACACCGGTCAGAATCGCCGATCTGCTGGCAGGTCGGCCCGCGACCGGTGGTTGAGTCACGAGGAGACTCGGCGACAATGGAGGTTTCGATCCATTTGAACCTCCATTGCCACCGGCTCGCCCATCCATGCTCACGATTCCAACCTTTTCCACCTGCAGAAACGAAATCGCGGGACTTTCGGTGGTCGACCTGGCTACGGAATTCGGCACGCCGCTGTTTGTCTACGATCTGGAGGTGATCAAAACCAGGATCGCGGATCTGTCGGCTTTTGACGTCATTCGGTACGCCCAGAAGGCTAGCAGCAACATCGCCCTTTTGGATCGAATTCGCCGCCAAGGAGTGGTGGTCGATGCGGTCAGCGCCGGTGAGATTCGGCGAGCAATCGTCGCCGGTTTTTCCACCGATCCGCGCAAACAGGAAATCGTCTACACCGCCGATATTTTTGATCGCGAGGCACTCGATCTGGTGATCGAACACTCGATCGCGGTCAATTGTGGATCACCTGACATGATCAGCCAGCTGGGGGAGCGACGTCCGGGAGCCGACGTGACCCTGAGAATCAACCCCGGTTTTGGTCATGGGCACAGTCAGAAGACGAATACCGGCGGCGAACAAAGCAAGCATGGGATCTGGCACGCACAGATCGACGAGTGCTTGCGCCGGGCGGATCAGTCGGGCATCACGATCACCGGGCTCCACATGCACATCGGTTCTGGCACCGACCTGGAACACTTGGGCGAAGTCTGCGAGGCGATGGAGCGGGCGGCGATGGAGGTCGGCCGCACAGTTCGCACCATCAGCGCTGGAGGCGGGCTGCCCGTTCCCTACCAAAGTGGTGAAAGCTACATCGATCTGCAACGTTACTTCGAGCTATGGGATGCCACCCGCAATCGTCTCAGTGAATCCTTTGGACACCAGGTCACGCTGGAGATCGAACCGGGACGGTTTCTAACGGCCGAAAGTGGCTACCTGGTCGCCGAAGTGCGCAGTGTCAAGCAATCCGGAAAGAATCGTTTTGTGCTGCTCGACGCCGGTTTCAACGACCTCGCGCGGCCGGTCATGTACGGTGCCCACCACCCCATTTCCGTCTGCGCCCGCAGCGGCGACGCATCAAGCCGCAAGGAGGTGGAGACGGTGGTCGGTGGCCCGCTTTGCGAATCAGGCGACATTTTCACTCAGCGCGAGGGCGGTTATGTCGTCAGCCGTCCCCTTCCCATTGCCGGCGCCGGAGATCTTGTGATCCTGGAAAACGCAGGAGCCTACGGGTTTGTGATGTCCAGCAACTACAACAGCCGTAGGCGAGCGGCCGAGGTGATGATTGAAGGGGGGCAGGCAAAGTTGATTCGCCAGCGCGAGTCCTTTGATGATTTGATCCGGTTGGAACGAATTCCCGATTGAACCTTTTCTCTTCATGGGTTTCGCCATGTGTTGCTCGTTCACTCGGTTCGCAGCCGCGGTAGTCGCGTTGATCATCTCGGCATCCAGCTTGCCGGCCGCAGACTTTGCGCCAGAGTTCTTCGCTTTCGAAAACGGCACTCATTTTCCGTCACGCCAGCTTCGGATCGCCGCGCTAAAAGAACTCGGTTACGACGGCATCGGTTCGGCCAACCCCCGTGACTTGGAATCGCGCTTACCGCTGTACGATGCCGCTGGGTTGAAGATCTTTAGCCTGTACGTCGGCGGCCACCTTGGTTCGGAAAAACCGACATACGACCCCATCATCACCCAGGCGATCGAGCAGCTGAAAGATCGCGACACCGTGATCGAGCTCTATGTGCAAGGCGGACCAGGTGCCAACGACCGGCGGGCGGTCGCCTTTGTGAGAGAGATTGCGGACCAGGCGAAGCAATCGGGCCTGCGAGTCGTTCTCTATCCTCACACTGGTTTTTACATCGAGACGATTGGTGACGCAGTGCGGGTCGCCAGGCTTGCCGATCGCGACAACGTCGGAGTGATGTTCAATCTTTGTCACTTCTTGAAGGTCGAGCCCGACAGCGATTTGCGGGCAGCACTGGAGGAGGCCAAGCCACTGTTGTGGCGAGTCAGCATCAACGGCGCTGAAGTGGGTGGCAAAAACTGGAATCAGCTCATCCAGCCGCTCGACCAAGGTAGCTTCAACCAAACCGAACTGCTAAGAATACTGAACGAACTCGGCTACGAAGGGGCAGTCGGACTGCAATGCTTCGGTATCAAAACCCCACCCAAGGAAAACCTCCAGCGGTCGATCGAAGCCTGGAAAGAGAATCTAAAGCGGCTTCCGTAAAGCAAAAACTTTCTGGGGCGACGGCCCAAATTCGATAGAACCTTCGAACCGAATAATCGTGGGTGGCACTTTCCGGAGTCCGATCACCGCTTGAGCAGTACCACAAAGAGACAACACCCGGGGAGGTCTACTTAAGTAGCTGTCCATTGTATGAAACTCGCGCTGCGTGATTCGTTCGAATTCGGTATCCCATCTGGATGGACATCGAACAACTGCGAAAAGACGCCGCTGATGGAAAGCTGCACGTTGAGCCGCTGATCGAAATCATTGCCTCGTTGCTCGAAATCAACCAGCAATTGCGAGAAGAGATCCAGCAGCTGCGGGACAATTCCAACGATCACCATCAAAACAACAAGCTCGGCGAGCCCTACAGCGAAAAGGCTGAGAAAAAGCGAAAGGCCAAGCGACGTCGGCGCCCAAAGCCGCTCCGCCGAGGCCGTGTGTCGACCGCCGACAAGATCAAGCTCGCCGAGAGAACCGAACAAGTCTTTCCCCAATCGGTCGACCCTGCCGACTGCAAGCTTTCTCACACCCGCGTTGCCTGGAGACTGGAAGAGGGAAGAGCTGTTCTGGTGGCCTACGAGGTCTATCGGTGCGGCAACCAGTTTGGCAAGCCCGCTGGCTTGCTGGGACGGGGAGAGTACGGGATCGAGATCCTCATCGCGCTGGCCTACCAGGTGTATTGCCTCGGATTGTCCATCGACAAAGCCTGTGCGCTGCTGTCGTTTTTCCAGCGGCTCAGCCTCCGCAAGAGTCAAGCCGACGCGATGCTCAATCAATTGGCGCGAAGCTGGGAAAGCGAGTTCGATGCCTTGTGCACCCTGCTGGCCAATTCAGCAGTGGTTCACTGCGATGAGACATCTTGGAGCATCAACAGTGTCTGGGCGTTCCTCAGTGAGAAGCTGACGGTGTTGTTCTATGGGGTGCACAAAGATGGCCAGACCCTGGCGCAGATTCTCGACAAGTCGACTTTCGCAGGTGTCTTGGTCAGCGACGACGCCGCGGTTTATCAGAACTTTGGGCAAGCTCAAAAGTGTTGGGCTCATCTGATCCGCAAGGCGATCAAATTGACACTGCAGGCCCCCGACAACCCGACCTACCGTCACTTCGCCGACCGGTTGCTGGAGATCTACGACCAAGCCAAGCGGGCGAAAGCGGATGGGCGTCTGGGCGACGCTGGTCGCCTGCAGCGGGTGAGTGATCTTGAGGGCGAGCTTCTCACTCTCTGTGCCAAACGCTATGCCGACGACAGCACCGCTGGCGATGAAGTGGAAAACGACTACCGCCGCTTGTGCAATGAATTGACCCGTTTGGTGCTGATCGAAGAGCTGTTTGTCTTTGTCACCGAGGCTGAGGTCGATGGTAACAACAATGCATCGGAACGTCAGCTTCGTGAGGATGCATTGGCTCGCAAGACGGGTCGCACCAGCAAGACAGCAGCGGGAGCGAAACGTCGAAGCATCATTTCTAGCGTGCTTCAAAGCATCGGCAAGCAGTTGGAGAAGTTTTCCCTTGAAAGCGTGATCGAGGAGATCAAAAGTTGGTCGGCAAGGGGCCAAAGTTGTTTCGCAGGGCAACTGGAATCGTCTGGCTTGAGTCCCCCGCAGCGTGATCCCCCACTACTAGATCGCATCATTTTGGCCGCCGATTCTTAAACGTCAACTTCAAGGCACAGGCCACCTCGCAGACCGCAACCAACCGCAACTCCATCATGTTGCGACCGCTCATCGCTGCGCACACAATGGACAGCTACCTACTGAACCGACTGCACCCTATTCTCTCTTCTTGGAGGCATTTCCATTCGATCCCTCTTTGAAGTGGGCGGCTACCTTAGTTCGATTCATAAAGACAGCGAGTTCCAATCGTTCAGTCTGGGTGTACTCGAAGCCACCGCCCGCGACAGGAGGCTGCGCAGCTGAAACACTCCAAAACCATACTCGTTTGTCTGTATCGACAATGTCGTCAACGGCCTGATCCTTCAAGGAAACGTTTATTTTAGCTGTCGACATGTTGAAGCCAGGGGTCTTCTTGGCCGCTAGTTTCTTGAATTCTTTGATCACGTACATCAAATCTATCGGCATCTCATTGGTACTCATGAGTGATAGTTTTGGAGATGAACGAGCAGCACGAACTACGGCAGTTTTGAAATCATCCTGGGATTTGTGCAAGCTGATTTGCGCCTCCACGACAGCGAGAGGTGCCAAAGCCAACAAAGCACAAGCAGCCAGACGAACAGTGCATGGAAAAATCACAACAAACTCCGTTATCTAAAAGTCCATTCTTTGGGGCCACATTGCCGGTCAAGTCTATCTGAACGAATCGTTCGGTTGTTGCACGTGTCAACGACATTCAATAGAAAACGCCACTTAATCGTTGTACGAAATCGACCTGGTATAATACCCCTTGGCTTAAGGATATCGACTAGCGATGGCAAGTGTATGTTGGGCGTATCGGTAAACGTGAATTTGCAACCGTCTTCAGAATATCGATTGATGGGAAGATCAGATTCTGGATTCTTTCCACCTGGGCATGCCTCCCCAACGCAGTCCTCTCGGCCGGGCCCGCTGTAGTCATCTAGAACCTCGGGCAAGTCTTCAATCTTGATCCAAATGTTTCCGATTTTTTGCTCGATTACATATGATTTCTCCAGGAGGTATTGCTCGTACTTGCAACACTCACAAGGCTCAAGGAACTCGATGTCGATCGTAAAACTAAATCCCCAAACGCGTACGTCTGTCACTGGATGATTGTGAAAGCCACACTCTTTTTCAGCTAGATCAAAGCTCTTGATATTGCACTTCTTTTCGATCGCACACCATCCAGTAGGATCTGTGCGATCCAATCCTAGGTTTGACGCGAACATGTTCCATCCGTCCACATACCCAATCGGATCTCTGGAGCAAAACCGTCCACTGAGCGGGTCGTACATCCGGGCGCGGTAGTGGTACAGCTCGGACTCTTCGTCCCACTCTCTTCCCGTGTAGGTGTACCGGTTGCCTTCGGCGGTTGAGGTGCGTACTGTGCCAGTCGCGTCGGTGATGGTCGGTTCACCGTAGGCCATATACGCATAGCGTTCTTGAATCGTTCCGCTGCCGTTGGTTAGGGCGGTGATGCTGTATTGCTGGTTACGGTGGTAGTAGCGGGTGCCGCCGCTACCACCTCGATAGACCGGTTCGTCGATGTAGGCGGCGTAGACGTAGGTGTAGATTGGGCTGGTGGCGGCAGTGCCGGAGGTGTAGTCGGCGATGGTTTGTTGTCCGTTTTGGACGAAGATGGTTGCCGTGGTGCCGTCGTCGCGTTTGACTCGTCGGCCCAAAGCGTCATAGCCGTAAGTAACGTCATCGGTTGAATCGTTGTCGATGTCGGCTCCGATGAGCCGGTTGTCGAAGTCCCAGGTCAGGGCGAGCGGGTTGGAGCCGCTGCGGAGGACGGCTGGGATCGTCGTCATGTTGCCTTTGACGTCGTGGGTGATGGATTGTGATGCAGCGGTGAGCAGTTCGTGAGCCGCTCCGTGCGTCCGACTTTGCGTAGAGAGATTTTCGGTGATGCTGTTCCAGTCGCCGACCAGCGAGAGATTCCAGGATTGGTCGAGACCTGTGTCATCTCGCTGCCAGTTGACCAAGCGGTCTTCGTTGTCGTATCCGCTTGATCCAACGCTGAAACCGTAACCGCTCATTGTTCCGGTGATCGTCTCGGAGGTTTTGTTTTTGTTCTCATCCCAGCCGTAGCTGTAGTTGCCGATCGCCGCACCGGTATGGGTGATGCTGGCGAGCGTGTTGTCGTTGTTGTAGACGCGGGACTGGGTCACTCCGTTATTGTACACGCTGGATGTCATCCGGCCTCCATCGTCGTAACTGCGAGTGTCGATGGTGGTGCCGTCGACCGCGATCGTGGCCAATTGTCCTCGATCGGTGTAGCTGCGGGCAACAGCGGTTCCGTCGGGGTAGCTGTAGCCGGTGACCTGGCCGGCGGCGTTGTAGGTGGTTGTGGTGGTGTAGGTTTGGCCGGCGATGGTGAGAGCTTCGGTTGATTTGCGTCCAGCATCGTCGTAGGTGTAGGTGACGGTGTTGCTGTAACGGCCAGAGGCGGCGGTGAGCATCCGACCAGCGGCGTCATAGGTGAAGGTGTCGCTGTCGGCAATCGTCCCCGAAGGGCTGTTGGCGGCTGTGCGGTAATCGCGGGAGGTGAGCCGACCAGCCAGGTCGTAGTTGTAGGTGACGGTGTCACCCGTTTGGTCTTGCTTGCGCTGGGTTCGGTCGGCTGGGTCGTGGGTGAAGGTGACGATGCCGTAGGTCGATTGGCCTGGAGTGCCGCCGGTATGGTCGGGGTAGGTTTCGGTCAGTTTGTTTCCAGAGTCGTCGTAGGTGTAGGAGGTGACCTGGTTTTCGGCGTCGGTCAGCGAGGCGAGTTGGCCGGTAGCGGTGTAGGCGAAGCTGGTTACGCCGCTGAGACGGTCGGTTTGAGAAGTTTGGCGGCCTCGCGCGTTGAAGGCGTAAGTGGTTGTGTTGTTTTTGGCGTCGGTCGCAGTGATCTTGTTGCCAGCGCGGTCGTAGGCACTGCTGGTGGCGTCGCCGGCGGTGTCGGTGCAGGTCAAGTCGCGGCCGAGTTGGTCATAGGTGCAGTCCTGGCCAACGCTGTTGGGATCGCGCACGCTGGTTTGGTTGCCGGCGGCGTCGTAGGTGTAGGTGGTCACTTTGCCGAGTGCATCGTGGTTTTCGATGGTTCGGCCGGCGGCGTCGGTCAGTGTCTTGCGGACTTTGCCGAGCGCGTTGATGGTTTTGGAGACGAGGACGGTGCCGTAACCGGTGATCGTTTGAGTGGCCGGTTTGCCGGTGCAGTTCCAAGTGAGCAGTGAGTTGTTGGCTGGATCGAGAATGCCGGACATGACGTTGCCGCCGCCGGAGGAGATCGAGAAGCGAACTTCTCCCTCGGCGTTGATCGTGACACGGGCGGTGCCAGGGGCGTCGGCGTCGAAGGTGATGCCGGCTCCGCCGCCAGCTTCGGTGTCAGCGAGTTGGGTAAGTGCGGTCGACAACGAGATGGCGTTGCTGCCGATCAGCGGCGTGACACCACCGCTGCTATCCAGGCCGCTGTTGTCAGCCAGGTTGTCGTCGTAGAGGTACTGTTCGGTCAGGCCATCGGCAGCGGAAACGCCGTCGAGTCCCGCGATCGGCGGATCGGTGGCGTCGACGACACCACGAGCGACTAGCCAGGTGGTTCGGGCAATCGGTCGGCCGCGGCCGTCATAGCGAGTCGTGACTTCGCGATACGTTTTGGCGTCAACCGGATTGTCCAAGGCGGTGACGTGGTCGGTGTAGTCGGCGACGGTGGCTTGATGGACGGTCAGGCCGATCGCGCTTGTGCGAGTGATGCTGCCATGGCCGAGCGGATTTTCACTCGCGGTGACTTGGCCGCAGCAATCTTCGTGGTGCGTTTTCCAGATCTTGCCGGCGAAGTCGGTGTGCTGGGTGCGGCGGCCGGCGAGGTCGTAGACATAGGATTCAGTCGCCGCTTCGGTCGTTCCAGGAGCCTCGTTGTGCGTGGCGGCCAGTCCGGCTGGCGTGTAGGTCCAGGTTTCGGACGCCTTCTGGTAGCCGCCGGTGTCGGTGGCATCGAAGTAACGGGGAGAGCGGACGGCAAGGACGTGGCTGTCGAGGTCGTAGTCGGTTTCGTCGCGCGCCTCGATCGTGGTTCCGGCGGCGGCAATGCGGGCGGTTTGACGCCCGCGGCTATCGTACTCGAAGTGCGTTTCGATGTTGCGACCGTCGTGCTGACGCTCGATATCGCCCGCCGACGAGTAGACCGTGTCGGAAATGATGTAGTCGGCGTTGGCCGTGGTGTCGCGATTGAGTGCGAGGAGATTGACGTACGGATCGGGATCTGTTCCGGGGACCGTGAATTCGGGAACGGTGCCGATGACTGTTCGGATCAAACGTCCGTCATCATCGTAGGCGTAAAACGTCTTGCGGCCGTGCGGGTCTTCGGTCGAGTAGAGTTTGCCGTCGACGTAGGCGTATTTGCTGGTCAGCGATTGATTCGCGGAGATCTCCTGGGTCGTTTCCTCGCGGCGAAGTTGGTGGTCGTAGACGTGGGTGGTCAGCAAACCGCCGCGACGATGTTGCAGCGGCAGTTTCGTGCCGGTCAAGTAGGTCCATGTTTCGGCCAAAGCGAGATCGGGAGTGGCGGTCTCGTTGCCGGCGCCATCCATCGTGCCCGAAGCGACGGTGCGTGAAGTCAATCGATGAGAAGAATCGTAGGCGTAAGTGGTAACCACTCCCATCCGATTGACCAGCTTTTCTACTTGGCCTTCGCCGTTGCCGCTGGCGACATAGAAAATCCGGTCGGTCGTGCCATCGTCGTACAGCGTGCTGATCAACCGATCTTGGCTGTCGTAAAAATACTCGATCACGTCACCCACCGGATCGGTAACCGTTTTGACCAGGCCCGACGTGTCGTAGGTGTAGCCGATCGTTGGACGGGTGCCGCCGATGTTGGTTGCCGGTTTGGTGACGGTTGTTAAGCGACCATTGGTATCGTAGGCGTAGTCCGTTTCGTTGCCGAGCGGATCGATGTACTTGGTGATTCGATTGTCAGTGTTGTATTGCCACTGGTAGACCGCGTAGTCGGCCGTTTGGATGTCGTTGGTCGGATTCGGGTCGTAGGCAGCGCCGCCTGAATAGGGATCGATGCCGTTGCCGTTGGACGGGTCCTCCAGGATGCCGACCATCTTCTTGGTCATCATCCCGTCGGTGTTGTATTCGTACTTGGTCACTCGGCCCTGACGATCACGAAATCTCAGCGGCCGCTTCTTTTCATCGCGATAAGTCGATTCAAAGGATCCATCCAGGTAGCCGACGATGCCGAAAACACCGTCGTCGTCGAAGTTGTAAAGCTGCACCGAGGTGGGCGTTTGAATGTAGCCGACGGTGCTGGAGAGCATGTTGGTGGCGCTGTAGGTCTTGAAAGCATAGGCGTCCTGCTCAGTGCCGGTGTAGTTGAAACCGCCGCCGGTGATGTCGATCTGCCAGCCATCGTCGACTTCGTTGATGAACCGCCGGCGATAACCGTTCTGCTGGCTCAGATTGAAAGTCTCGCGAAACGCCCGCAGCTTGCCGCCCCCTTCGTAGACCAGGATCGTCTGGCCCTCGCCGACATCGCTTAAACCAAAGTTGGCATACACCACCTCATCGGCTTCGTTGGCGATCACTCGCACCAGGTTGACCGCGCCGTTGTAGTAGAGAATGTCGTTGCCCGACATGCCGGCGACGATCCCGGTCACGTAGGCCTTCTTCTTTTGATGTCCCTCGGGAGCGCGATGATCATCGAAAGCGATCTCGGCCAGTCCCGTGCTGGCGTCGCCCGAATGGGTGAACGACGCGGTCGTGCTGTCGGCGTAAGCGACCGAGCTGAGAAAACCGCCGGCGGTGTACTGGTAAGTCGCCGTCTGTCCGTCGCTGGAGGTGACGCTGGTGATCTTTGGGTCGCCGCCGTTGTACTGGAACGTCATCACCGTGCCGTCAGGACCGGTGACCGTATCGATCTGGTGCAGATAATCGAACGAGTTGAAAACCTCGGTGACGGTCGGCTGCTTGTAGGTGACCGTGTAAGTCCCGGCGGCACCGGAGACCGACGTGAGCCGTCCGATCAGTTTTTCATTGAAAAACCCACCACCATAACGGGCCTCGGTGTAGCCGGGATAGACGTTGTTTTCATCCAGAGGATCGTAGCCGAGCACCACGTTCCACGTTTCATGATCGGGAATCCGTAAAATATCGAACGTCATCTTCCCGCCGTCGTAACATTCCAACTCCGCCGTATCCCAGCCATTGAAAGCGAAGTAGTAGTTGGAACTGGTGACGTCGTTCTCGGGATCGGCGGGAGCGACCGAAAAGTCACTGATCTGTGAATTGGAAGTGAAAGCACCAATCTTCAGCATCCGCGCTTTACCCGCCAAGTCAGTCAGCTTGGTGCCGATGATGTAGAGCCGGTTTCCCTGGTCGTCATAAACATCCGACGCGTCGTACATGGAGTAGGGAATGGCGGCAAAAGGATCGCGGACCAGAAAATCGAGATAAGTCATATCGGGGCTACTCGATTCGGCCACCAGCCGGATATCGAAATTGGTAAACACACCCGGCCCCAGCGAACTGGCCAGCGCGATGTGCCGAGGCCGATGAATCCGCCGCAGCACCGTCCCACACCCTGCACCCGAACCGGGCCCCGATCCCATCGTTCGGATGTCGTCACCCCAGTGCATCATGTTCACGCCAAAATTGAACACGACCGCCGCATCGGTATAAGTCGCCGCGGCCAGCGCGCTGGGACCGTTGTCGCCAAAACCGACCGTCGACTGCACCGCCAACAACTGCGACGGCGAAGCTCCACCGCTGCCAGTTCCACAACGACTACCACAAGAAAACGAGCCCGACTTACCAGAGCTGGAATTGGAATCAATGCACTGCGTCGGCCGCGACCCCGGACAAAGCTCGCAGTTACTCTTATTCCAGCAACTGTACAGCGGCGAATTCTGAGCCGCCTGCTGCGCTTCGCTGAGCGTGATGATGTCTTGGAGAACTTGCGCGTCAGTTGTGGCGGTCCCAAGTGTCCCGATCACCATCATCGCGCAAACCAAATGCAAAACTGATGCAAAACGGCGCTCACTGAAGTACCTGGTCATGATCAATCCCCTAAGCCCCAAAAAGGTTGCTCGTTGACTTTGGAAAAGCGGGTAACGCTGAAAGAGAGGAAGCCAGCCTGATTGGCTGACAACCTGCAAACACACCACAAGACAATCCGTCTAGCCACCGCCAGGTCCCCACCGCGCATGGAACAGATGAAGTTGAAAAGACCTTCACCCGGTGGCGAACCGTTGTGTTGCAAAGAGACGCCCCGAGAAAAGCATCTTCGATCATACGACTTGTATGTGACCCGTCAATCATTTTTTTGTAACACATTTCCCAAGCCGCAAAATCTTTTCGAAGTGCGTCTGTTTGGCACGCAAGCGCATTTCGTTGTCGCCACTTGGTTAACGACGATTTCAAGGAACGAAACAGAAGGACGATGCACATGAAAACATTTTTATTTTTCTGGTCGATTGAGTTAGACTGCTCGCAGATCACCGGTAACAACCCAACGTGTTTCGCAGTGAGCGAGGTTGCTTTCAAGTGACTTTGCAAGTGTCCGTTGATTGCGTGACAGCACTGGTCATGTGCTGAAAAAAATCGGTGATGAAAGCGAATACAATCAGACCGTTGCTTTCGAAGTGTTCCACCGGAGCCGGGAAGTGTCCGCAGAGACTTCAACACCATCGTGAAATCTGACCATCCGATCGAATCCGACTCGGCGCGCAGTCTGCCCCAACGTTCCTGGCGGCGGCCAGCGATCGTCGTTTCGATCGTCTTTCACTTGGCTTTGGTTGCTGTGTTGTTCTTTTGGTACCTGCCCGACACAGACGAATCGGTAACGCAAAAGCAACCTGTTGCAGCTCGGCAAGCCGAGAGTTCATCCACCGAATCGGCGGTTCCCAAACCGCCAGCGCCAAGTCCCGAAGTGCCGGCGGAGCAGATTCAGGCTTCGATCGACGCACAGCGAGAACAATTCGAAAAACTTTCGGATGAACGGAAACTGTCGGAGTTAGAAAAGAACCTGAAGCGACTCGAAGCGATTTCGAGCGAGCAGTCGGTGCAGGAAGTCACAGCTGCGATTGCTGGAACATTGGGACTTGAACCTGGACATGTCCCCAAAGAAGACGCTGCGGAAGGAGAGTTCGATACCGAAACCGCCCAGCTGCACGATGTGACTCGCACCAAAAACGAGGCGGGCAGATGGCAATACGAATCGATTCTGGTGGATTCCCAAGGCAGAACGCAAAAAGTGCCGCTGACCGAAGCCGAAGGTGAACCGGTCTTTGAAGCGTTTCAGCAGATGAAACGTTTCCCGATGGCCGCCGGCATTTACCGGCAAGTGGTGATGCCGCTGATCCAGAAAACCATCGAGGCAAGCGAAGTCGCCGAACAGGCAGCGGCAGAAGCGGAACGGATGCAGCGAGAAGGTACAGCTGCCCAAGCCGACCAGGAGCAAAAGAGCGACGACGACTGAACGCCCCGCTCTACAGAGGGGCACGATGCGACTTCGGAGAAGTCGCCGACTTGGGGACAAGTCGGCCTACAGTCGGGTACATCTCGTTATGATGACGCGTTCACTTTGCGTGAAATTACCCGCCCTCATGCGCAGCGGCTGTCCGCGCTGACGCCCCACCAGCACTCGCTTGCGGATGAGCCGCGATCTACCAGAATTCGGAGACTTCTGTGAAACCCACGACCATTTTTGGCTACGGCTCCAATCTTCTGGGCTGCCTGGTGATCGCAACGTTTTGTTCGGCGGGAACGTTGGACGGCGTGCTGCAGGAGGAGAATCGCGAGCTGGGCATCGATCTGCAGCCGCTCGGTGCAGTGGATGACCTGGGATTTGCCCGACGAGTTTGTCTCGATCTGACGGGCCGTATTCCCACCGGAAAAGAGATTGCGGCTTACTTGAAATGGCCGCAGCAGCAGCGTCGTCAGAAATTGATCGAGCAATACATCGGCGACGATGGATTTGCCGATCGCTGGAGCGCGTTCTTTGCCGACATGTTGCGGATTCGCAGCAACGAAGAAGGGGGCACGGCGCTGCTTGCCTACGTCCATAACGCGATTTCAACCGACATGCCGTACGACCAGATGTGTCGTCGTTTGATCGCCACCAACGGAAAGGCGGGGCGCACTCCCGAAGTCGGATTTGTTCTTGGGGATGACGCCGATCCCATGGCGCTGGCCAGCGCTACCGCTCAAGTCTTCATGGGCATTCGAATCAGCTGTGCCCAATGCCACGATCATCCGTTCGACAAATGGACGCGAGAAGATTTTTACAGCGTGGCGGCTTACTTCGGAAAAACTCGCCGCAAAGAGAACAACCTGACGCGCACGATTTACACGACCGAAGACAAGAATTCGATGGTGCTGTGGCCTCCAGAAGACGAAGCGGATTCGGATCAGCGCAAACCAATGAAAGCCTCGTTTCCGTTTCCGTACTTGGACGAGACCAAAGATCTGGCGTTCATCCAGCGGCTGAAATCGTTGCGTGAAAAACAGGCGGCCAAAAGCAAGCAGCAAGCGGGACCTTCAGTCGACGATCTGCTCGCCTCGGCCGGAGCCAAAACGAAAAAACGTTTGCGCGGCGGCTTTGGCGATGCGCTGAATGTTTCCAGCGAGGCAAAAAAAGAGATCCGCAAGATCGATGTCAACGCCGAGCTGTATGGACGTAGCGAACTGCGTCGCGAACTGGCCGAAAGGGTCACCAGTCCGCGAAACCGGTACTTTGCACGTTTGATCGTCAATCGAGTTTGGAAGGACTTGATCGGCATCGGCTTTGTTGAACCGGTGGATGACTTCCGCGACAACAATCCGGCCAACCATCCCAAGACGATGGACTACCTTGCCGAAGAGTTTGTTGCCGGTGGCTATAGCTTTCGCTGGTTGGTACAAGAAATCGTGTCGAGTGACGCTTACGCAAGGGCGCATGTGCCGCGCAGCGCGACCGAAGCGGAACGTGAGCAACTGGAACAGGCATTTCTTGCAACGCCGGTAAGGCGAATGAAGGCCGAAGCGATGTACGACAGCATCGTGACGGCGGGACACCTGTTCGAGGTCAAGCACCTGGCCGGAGAAAACCCACAAGTCATCAAGCAGCGGGTGCGGGTGCCGGTCGAACCATCGCCGGAAGAAAATTCGTCGTCGCCCCCGAGCGAAGCGGCGGAAGAACCGGCATTGACGGCGATGAACGATCAGACCTTGGTTTCCGCTGAAAACTACGGTTTAGAGAATGCCATTGAGCTCGATTTCAACAAACTGTTGATGCCCGAAGACGACGCGCCGATGATCGACTCGATGCAAAAAATGACGCGGGAAGAGATCGAGGCGATGCGGATGAAGGAGATGCCGCGAAACCAACCAGGCACGAAGTACGTCACCAAGTATGTACAGCGGACGATCGATGATAATCCGCAATTCAGTTCCTCGTACCGAATGGCCACCCCCGCGCCCGCCGGTCACTTTTTGCGGCTGTTTGGACAACCCAGCAGAGTGGACCTTGGCGAGAACCGGCTTGATAACGCGTCGATGCGACAAGCGTTGATGATGTTGAACGGACGGCTGACCCACGAGGCGGCGCGGGTGGGAAAATTGGAACCGGTTTACCCGATGCTCACCGGCCCCGAAAAAGACCTGACCCGGGCCATCAAATACACTTACGTTGAAATCCTGACTCGGCTGCCATCGGCCGACGAGATTGCCGAGGCATCAGAAATCGCTCATTCCGGTGAAGACATGTTGACTGGCTTTGCCGATTTCCGCTGGATCTTGCTCAACTGCAACGAGTTTCGATTCCTTCCCTAGTCAATGGCTGCGGTTTCCGTCCGCAGCTGCCACCGTCCCCTACTCAAGCGCGGCCGGACGCCGCAACCCACCACTTCAAATTCATGGGAGCTTCTCCAAGATGTCTGGATGTCACGACTACAAGACGACGCGCCGCAGGATGATGATGCAGTCGGCGGCGGGCGCGACGCTGTTGGGAATGCCGATCCATCAATTGATCGCCGCTTCGGGCAAGGATCACGCCGCCAGCTGCGAGAATGTCATTCTGTTTTGGAACGGCGGCGGCATGTCCCATATCGATACCTGGGATCCGAAACCGGGCCGGCCGACGCAGGGTGAATTCGATCCGATACGTACCAGTGCGGATGGGGTTCAGATTTCCGAAATCTTTCCGACTGTCGCTAAACAGATGCATCACGCGGCGCTGATCCGATCGATCGCCGGGACTCAGGGTGCCCACGCCCGTGCATCTTACAATTTGCAAACCAGTTTCCTGCCTGGACCGGTGCAGCATCCCGGTTTCGGTTCGGTCGTGGCGCACGAAAAGGAAAAGGTCGGCGATCTGCCTTCGTTCATTTCGATTAGCGGCCAGGCGCGGTCGGCCAGTTATCTGGGGCAGAGCTGCGAAGCTTATTTCGTTGCCAATCCGGGCGATCCCGATCCCTATTTGAAATTTCCTGCCGGTGTTGCCATGGAACGCGGCAACCGGCGATTGGAAAGATTGGAAAAGTTCAACAATCGTTTCAATCGCGGCACCAGTGATACGCGTTTGACTTCGACCACCACGGCGATCGACGAGGCGGTTCGGCTGATGCGCAGCCCTGCCTTGAAGGCCTTCGAGCTAAACAAAGTGCCCGCAAAGGATCGGCAGCGATATGGTGACACTCCATTCGGACGCGGTGCCCTGTTGGCGAAACGTCTGGTCGCCGAAGGAGTTCGGTTTGTTCAAATCAATCGCGGCGGCTTCGACACGCACGGTGACAATTTCACTCGCATGCGCGAACATGGCGAGGTGATGGACCCGGCGCTCGGATCGCTTCTGCAGGATTTAGCCGAAACCGGGCTGATCGAAAAGACGATGGTGGTGATGCTGTCTGAATTTGGCCGCACGCCCAGGATCAATGACGGTGCCGGACGCGATCATTGGCCCAAGTGCTTCAGCTGTTTCCTCGCTGGCGGCGGGATCGCCGGGGGTACCGTGATCGGTGCCAGTGACGAGGATGGAGCGATGCCGCACGACAATCCCGTCAAAGTGCCCGACATTCATGCCACCATCTGTCATGCCTTGGGGATCGATCCTTACAAAGAGGTCTACACTCCCCAAGGACGCCCGATGATGCTGGTCGACAACGGCAGCGTCATTGACGGACTGTTGGCGTAATTGCACGCAAAAAGCAAAGCGTTGCAAAGGTTGATCGGTGGGGGCCTGGCCTGCGTGCCCGATTAAACTAGGGCAGCGCAGCGTCGGTTCGTTTCCCCGACCACTATACCGAAGCGTTTCACCCAACCTGCAATGCCCAGCCAGCTCCTCTGCGACCTCCGAAACTCCAAAGTAAGCCGACTTGTCCCCAAGTCAGCGAGTTCTTGCCTAATACTGGCACTATCGATCGTCCTGACTTCCGCAGCTGCGGCGCAGGGTCCGGTTCGCGGTTCTCTGGTAGAAGACCGGGCCGCCAAAAAATTGGTGGCAGCCGGTGACAGCCGCTACGAAGCGGAGGAGCTTGCCAAAGCGGTCGAGATCTGGCAGTCGGTGATCGAACGGTACCCACGCAGCAAGGTTCGTTATCAAGCCCACATGCGGCTGGGTGACTACTACCTGGATCGAGACCGCGCGTACGACCGTGCACGAGTTCAGTTCGAGGCGGTCGCTGCGGAAGACAACGGAGATCAGGCGCAGCGTAGCGAAGCAACTTTGAAGATGGGAATTTGCTTTTATCACCTCCGCAACTACGGCAAGTGCTTTCAACTGATGCGAGGTGTGATCGAAGAATTCCCCACCAGCCCGGAAGTGAACCAGGCCTACTACTACATCGGTTTGGGGCATTTTCAGTTGGCGCACTACAGCCGCGCCATCGATGCCCTGGAAAAGGTGGGAACGACTCTTGCCAGCGATCAATCCGACGGTAACAAGCTGGAAGCAGGCAAGCGTTTTTTCATCAAGATCGAGGATGCGGATCTGGCGGTGATCGATCCGGCAACCGGCGTTTCAGTTCGCTGCCAATCGAGCGGTGGCGATAGCGAAACGATTGAGTGTTTTTCGGTCGGACGAAACGTACGCCTGGTGCTCGGATCGATCGCATCCCGGCTGGGTGTTCCCAAACCCGACAACGGAACACTCGAAATCAAAGGGGGTGATACAGTCCAAGTGACTTATGTTGACGAGCATACCGCTGAAAAGAAGCTGAACGTTCCTGTCGTCACGGAAGTTCGTGTGGTTGGTGACGGCGTGGTTGCCATCACCGACGGAGCTTTCGAGGAAACGTTGCACGGCGTGGTTCTGGGAAAGAACGTTAACTTGCGAGTCGCCGATCCCGATCTGGATGTTTCCGATGCGGCGGACAAATTGACCGCGACGGTGGAAGTGCACCGCTTGAAGAGTGATGACGAGATCGAAGAGGAAATGATCGCTCTTGGTGCGACCGGAAACGTACAGGGAGAAAACGGGGAAACAGAACCCCCCGAAATCGATCGCTACAAGCGAATCGATCGAGTCGAAGTTTCACTGACCGAAGCGGTGCTGACCGATCGCCAACGAGGCGTGACGATCGAGTCCGAGCCAGACGAATCGGAACAAGCCGGCGAAGGTGACGAAGCAGACAGCCACTCCGTTCACAGCGGCGTTTTTCACGGCGCGGTGCCGCTAGCCAAGACGGATCAGCCTGATTCACGAGATCAAATCTTGCAGGCCCTGCCCGGCGACCAGGTGCGGTTGGTCTATTTCGATCGCTCCAACAGCGGCAGCGGCACGGCGCAACTGGTCGCCAAAGCACGCACTTTGGAGGGAAACATTGGCGGCGTCCGAGTCACTCGTGCCAACATATCTGACCAAGAGCTGCGTGTCCAAACTCAACTGAAAACCGCTGGCGCGATGACCAAAATCGGCAACCGTTACAAAGAGTTCGGACTGAAAGCAAAAGCGAGAGAAAAATACGACGCCGCATTGGCCGTTTGCGAAGAAGTGATGACCGACGCCCGCCGACTGGGCGGCAGAATGTTGGAAGAGACTTACGTTCAGTTCTGGCACATCTATTTCGAGATGGATCGGCTGGAGCTGGCCGCTTCGATGTGCCAGCGGTTGCAGCGGGAGTTCCCCAACAGCGGTTTTGTCGATGATGCGCTGTTGCAACTGGGCGAGGTCGCTCGCAAGCAAGAAGATTTTCGACGCGCGATCGGTATCTATTCACGCCTGGTGAACATGGAAGACAGCTTGCTGCGCGGCGAAGCCCAGTACGGCATCGCCGAAGCCTACGAGCAGATGGCGATTCAAGCCGGCGAACGGGGAAGCAACGAGTTGTTCGATCGAGCTTTTCAAGAATACAAGAAAGTGTTCGATCATTTTCCCGACAGCGGTCGAGTCGGAGAATCGGTCGCCAAGATGGCGGAATACTACTATCAGCGAGAAGACTACCAACGGGCGCTCGATACTTTTGAAAATGTGTTGGACAACCATCCGGACGCGAAGTTCTTGGACGTGATTTTGTTCAACTACGGACGCTGTCTCTATCGGATGGACCGAAAACAGGAAGCGCGGCGACGCTTCGACCAGTTGATCGGTGATTTTCCGGAAAGTCCGCTGGCCCAGGATGCCAAGCAGATTTCTGACACCCTGTTGCGATCCGGATTCTAGTCATCAAAAGGCAATCCCAAACGATGCACCATCAAGGCAGCAGTGATTTCATCGTAGGCCGACCTGTCCCAAGTCGGCGCGCATCACTTTCCATCACCGACCTGGGACAGGCCGGCCTACGGTGGGTGTGGATCTGCTTGTTTGCCATGTTTGCCGCTGCCACTGCGGCGCAGCAACCGCTAGATGAAATCAGCCGCCGTGCGGCGCAGCTGGAGGCGGAACTGGGCAAGTACAACGACGCCACCACCGAGGCGGCCGATGTGATGGTTCGGTTGATCGATCTGTATCACGCCGATGCTCGTGTGTTCGGCCTGGTCCGAGTCGGCAATCGATTCGTCTCCACCCATCCATCCGATCCGCGTCATCAACAGGTGATGCTAAAAACGATCGACGGTCTGCAGGCGATGAGTCGCAACAAAGACATGATCGTGGCTTGCCGCCAGTTTCTGTTTCGATATCCACAGGCAAAGGAGTGCGCCGACATCGAGCGGCGATTGGCCGACACGCTTGCCTGTGGCGATGACAAAAAAGCTGCCGCGGCCGCTTATCACGCGGTCTGGAAACGACAGGGCAACAACCAGGCCGGCAGGCAAGCGGCGATTCGTGCCATCCGGCTGTATCATTCGATGGGCAACAATCAGGTCGCTATCGGCGCGGAACTGGCCGAACAACTATTGGATGTTTCGCAGGCTTCGCTGGCCGCCGATGTCGGAAGCCACAGTGTTTTTGCCTGGGCTCGCGCCGGAAAATGGGCCGAGTCGAATCGAGCGGCGCTCAAACTGCTGAAGAAAAAGGTCATCGACGATCCGCAGCAACTTCGTAGCCTGCACATGACGATGGCGGAAAATTACCATCGCCTGGGACAACATTCCAACAGCGCCCGCAGCTACGCCGAAGCGCGAAAGATCGAAGACGACCAGGTTGCTCACCTGAACCTGATCAACCAATTGGACTACGGCAAAGCGAGTTCGCAGCAGATCGCCCCGGTCGCCAAAGACTACGCAACCCGATATTCCGACCGCGAGGACCGTTTTCGCGGCTTGAGCATTTTGGCGCAAGCTTATCTTCGTGAAAACAATCCCGGCGCCGCCACCACTTTGCTCAGCCGAGTGCTTTCTTTTGACGCGGTCACCAATGATGCCGGACGCGTTTTCGTCAACGAAAACGGTTCGCAGCCCGATCGCCTGAAAGAAACCGAAAAGGTGCTTCGAGACGCGATTCGCGCCAATCCCAATCAAGCAGCCTACCTTCGTTACGTGCTTGCTTTTTCGCTCTACCGCGATCGCATGAAAGACAACGATCGAACGCGCCGCACGCTGGAAGAATTGATTGAGCAGTCGCCCAGCGATGATGGTTACACCCGTTCTGCGGTGAACTGGTTGCTTGATTCGGCCACCGACGAAGAGCAATTTGATCGGCAGCTATCGCGAATCTTGGAAGCCCGCCAAAAACATCCCCAGCTGCCGGGCTTCGCTCGCTTCCTGGCCGATTGGCGCCAGTCAGCCCGTCGCGATCCGCGGCGAAAGGATCGCGCCAGACGCGTCGAGGTCGAACTGGAAAAAGCCGACCGTGACCGAGTGCTATCGCTGGCCAGCCGCCAAAGTTACCGACATTCCAAACAGGAAGCCCAAGTTCGCGATCAGTTGCTCAAGGACGATTTGATCGGTCAGTTGGATGACGATTTCGTCAACCGGCTACTGGAGACACAGGGGTACTACTATCGCCATTACGTCGGCGGCAACCAACGAAAAGTGTCGGCCGATTACTACGGACGTTTGGCGAAACGGTTGCCAAAGGATTTTGATGCCGCGCGACGCTGGCTGGAATCGGCAACCGACTATGCGACGCCGGAAGTAGCAGCGGAAGCGGCGCTGCACGTGTTGAGCTTTCCGCCGCATCCGTCCAGCCATGATGTCTGCCGGCGTTTGATGGTCGCCGCCGATAAGAACAAGGACAAAAGCCTGGGCAAAAAATCGTTTGATTGGCTGGTTGCCGCCGAGAAAAAATTCGGCCGCAATCCACGTTACGCATCTTACATGGGCGACGTGCTCAGCCGCCTTGGTTTGGCCGAAGAAGCGAAACAGCGATGGACGACTTACCTGACGTTTGACCGCAACCACAGCGAATCGCGCGAATGTGCCTGGCGATTGCTGCAGACGATGGACGAAAGCGAGCATTTGGCGTTCATCCAAGATCTGTTGCAGCACTCGACACCCTTTCAAGGACGTTATGCGACCTGGCTTGCCGACCATCATTTGAAAAAGCATGACTACGAAAGTTTTGCCAAGACGCTACAGCGTTCACGCCGGCTTCGCGACGAACGTCCCCTACAAGATTGGGATTTGGACGTTTGGCGAGTCTCCGATTGGGTGCACCAGGTCCGTCGCAACAACGAAGCGACCGACGAACAGCGGCGCCGTGTCTACTCGGCGGTGAAATCGATGGACTACGGATCACCGTCGGCGGCGGCAACGCTGGCACTTTTTGAACTTGGCGACGGTGATTCCACCACCAAAATGGAACGAATTCTGTTGCATCAATCGGCGACCTGTTTGGTCGACAATCAATGGAACGGCTGGGACGCCCTGTTTCCTTATGCGCAATCCGCTCTGGCGCGTCGGGACTACATCGAGGCGGCCACCATTGCATCGGGATTGCTGGCCAACATCTCTCGCGTTGACGATCGCCGCTTGAAAGCGGCACGTGATGTGGTCACGCAATCCTACGCCAGGATGGGAAGCATCGGGCTGACCATCGATGAAGACAGCCCGATCGCGCCGCTGCTACAGGCGGCGCTGTACCTGAGACTCGGTGACGAGAAACTGGCGCTGGCGACCTACGACGAAAATCGCGTCTTGTTCGATCGTTACCGTGACCAATTGCCGATCGATCTGATCACCTTTGTCTGCCGGCAGCGGATCGCCGGCGGCGGAGATGCCAATCACGATTTTGTCGAAGATGTGCTCCGCCAGTGGATGGTCCGCAACAGCGAATCCGCTCAAGTCGACGACGAAGCGAAAGCCGAGATCCAGCTACTGTTGGCAAAGAACTACTACAAGGCCCGCCGCTACGACGTGGCCCGAAGCGAGTTCACCACCACGATCAACCGCTACCCCGAATCGGCCCAGGCGGTCGAGGCAAAGTTTGGGATCGGCGAATCGTTCATGTCCCAGAAAGTTTACGATCAAGCGGAATTGGTTTTCGAGGAACTTGCTCGCAGCCACGAGATGGACGTCGTGGTGCGCGCCGAGTTCTTGCGAGGCGTGTTGGCTTTTCGCCGAGGAGATCGGGACGATGCGCGTGACATTTTCCGCAGTGTTTTGGAACGGGTTCCGAACGTCGATCTGGCAAACCAGGCGTTGTTCAATCTGTCGGAAGTTTACGGCAGCGAACAGCGTTACATCGACCAACTGAATTTGCTTCGGACGGTCGGGCGGTTGGGCCGAAAGAGCACACGGTTTCACGCACCGGGCATGCCGCTGTCGATTGTCGTTCACGATAGCGATCTTGGGATCAGCCGCGGCCACAACAAGATTCCGGTGATCGTGACGACCAGGCCAAGCGGCGATTCCGAACGGATTTTCCTGACCAGCGCCGGGGCGGGCCGAGGACTCTTTCGCGCCGACGTCGATACTCGTTTGGGTGACGCACAACCGGGCGACAAGGTGTTGCAGTTGGTCGGCAGCGATACGATCGAGTGTGATTATCCGGATGAATTCAAGTCAGAATTCAAGAAAGTTCCCCTTTCCGACGTCGAAATTCGCATCGCTGCCAGCGCCGAGTTCAAAGCGGCCAGCAGCAAGGTCACTGACGAAGAGGAAGAAACTTTTAGCGAACGAGTCGCTCGCGAGGCAGCCGAGCAAGATGACGAAAACGCCGACTTGCGGATTTCGCAACAGCGTCCCGAAAACCAAATCAAACCGGGCAACGATATCCATTTGCGAGTCATCGACGGTGACCGCGACCTGTCCAGCGATCGCGATCGCGTTCCGATCAAGATGGTTGCCGACAGCGGCGACAATCTGCAGGTCATGCTCAGCGAAACCGGGCCGCACACCGGCATCTTCGAGGGGACGGCGGCGACGGCCGAATTGCCCGCCGGCGCGCTGGCCAGCGACACCGCGATCAATCACAGCCCGCTGATGGCGATCGACCTGGACGAAAAATCGTATTGGTTGGCCGAACCGGATGGCGCCACGCCCAAGTCCTTGACGATCGACATGAAGGACTTGCGAGAGATTGCCCGCGTTCGCATGAAGAGCCCCGATGCCGAGATCAATGCGCCGGTCCGCACCGAACTACTGGGCAGCTACGACGGCGAGTTTTGGTTCCGATTAGCCGGACATCCACGCCGCGAAAAAGCGACCAGGGCGGCAAGCGAGTTTGGCCGCATGCAACAGCGTGTTTACCGCGGCAGGTATCACAGTTTTTCTAAGTGGTATCAGGTGGCCGACCTGGGCATCAATCGTTCGCCGGTCGACACGTCCGAAGTCGATCAACTTGCCTGGTCGCTTGACGAAAATGACGAAGATTCCAAATCGCCTCACGCCGTCATCTGGTCGGGACAGTTGGTACAGAGGCGAAGCGGTGCGGTCAGGATTTCGGTTCGAGGTCTCGTCACCGCGATGGCTGTCGGTGATGCGTTGGAGATTCCGGTTGGAAAAGGAAACCAGTCGGCCGACCTTTGGCTTGATCGAGGCAAACATGATCTGACGATCTTTGCTGCAACCGATTCTGCTTTGAAAGGCGTCGAAGCGACCATCGCACGGTCCGATCTCGATTCCGATCGCGTCGTCACCGAGTCGTTTCGGGCTGCCGATTTCGATTTGGACGATCCCGCCGCCGCCGCGAAACCGGCTGTGCCACCGCTTCCCGATCCGATCAACCTGCCACTTTCCGATGCAAAACTGCAAAAGACGTCCGAAAATTTCGGCCAGCAACTCAGCGACAAAAATCCGCTGCTCAACTACTGGAGTTCCACCGACGACACGGCTGCCTGGGAAGTCGATGTGCAGCAACCGGGAGCGTACGAAGTTTGGATGAACTGTTCGCACCCTGGTGAAGGCAGCCGCATGGTCATCGAAGTCGATGGGGACCAGATCGCTGCCAACGTTCCCGACACGCGAGATTGGAAGCGTTTTCAAGATTCACACGTAGCGACGTTGCTGTTTGAATCGGCTGGCCGGCGGACGCTCACTTTCAAACCGACCGAAATCGCTTCGGGCGGATTGATGGATTTGAAGGGAGTCACGTTGAAACCGGCAGCCGGTCCCGCGGTGATCATTGGCAAAGCCCATTGGGATTTTCGATTTCCCGCTCAACAACTGCGGTACGTGCGGATGGTCTTTCACGAGTACTTGGGCGAAAGTGTCGCAGTCGCCCATGTCGAAATTGGGGGCAAATCACCCGATCAGACCTACATTCCGACCGATCAAGATGTGTTGGCGCTAGCATCCAACGACGCGCTCGAAATCGCTGCCGGCGACACCGTGACGGCAACTTACACCGATGAGTTCACTCAAAACGGCAGCGGCAGCAGCCAACGGCTCAGCGCCAGACTGACGGCAACCTACAACAACGCTGAAGTGACGCCGATCACTTACGAGTTCGTTCGTGTGGGAAGCGGCCAGGTTTCGGAAACGCGGTTGGAATTGAAACGCATCGACCTTGGCGAGCGGCTGATTGTCGAAATCCGCGATTACGACGAAGACCGATCGGGCGGTCGTGATGAGATTGAATTCGAAGTTTTCATTGGTGATGGTGAGCCGACGAAATGGAAGGCGACCGAGACCGAGGAGTATTCGGGAGTTTTCACCAAAGAGGTCGATACATCCGCGGGCGAAGAACCGGGCAAACTGAAAGTCGCTGCCGGCGATCGTATCTACCTGCGTTACATCGATTCGCAAAACACCTTCCCCGGCCACAGTGTTCCTCGCGAGTCCGTTGTTTACGTGACCCAGCCGTCCGAAGGCAGCGTTCGGATTTTGGAAAGCCGGGCAGTGCCGCGCGATCCCGATGACATTCGCCCACCGGTCATCCAAGTCGCTCCGGCGCCGGACGACGAAGCCGAAAGCCGGCTCGCCCTCGATGCGCCGTTGACGATTGAGGTGATCGATCCGGACCGGGCAAAGAACGCCGGCAGCACGGTCAAAGTTGCCGTCCTGACTTCCGAAGGATCGGCCGTGATCGCCCAGTGCGCCATTTCCAATGCGTTTGACCCGCGAAACCGACGCCGTGGCAGCCGCGATTTGTCGCAAGCGTTGGAAGAGGGACGATTCGTCGGCCAGGTGAATTTGCAGTTGGGTGGTAAGAACAGTCCCCAGATCGTGCCGCGTTCTCCGCAGATGCCTCGCAATCTGATCGGCAACGTCTTGTCGACGGAAAAGAATGCCGATGACGATCCGGGCGACATGGTGGTTCGTGTCCTGAATTTGAGCGGTAAAGATACCGTCACGGCCGCTTACAACGACAAGCTTCGTCCTGATGGAATGCCGGCAAGATTGTCGGCTCAGGGAAAATTGGTTTCCAACGGTCGGTTGAAAATCACCGATCGCGAATACAAGGAGCCCGTCGATCACCTTCATGTCGGCGAACGGATCTATCTGTCCGTGCAAGATCCCGATCGCGATACTTCGGACGATCGCGATACGTTGTCTCTGCAAATCGCCACCGCCTTGGGCGAGCAAGAATCGGTCCAGCTTACCGAGACGTTGGCCCACAGCGGCGTTTTCACCGGTTCGTTTCTGTTGCAGGCAACCGAATCGCCCACGCCTGCTAACCTTACCGACGATGAACCGGTCATCGAGTGCTACTTTGGCGATACGATCACCGCGACCTACAACGACCCAGATCACGCCGGCGACTTTGCCGCTTCGCGTCAAGCTTCCGCCAGTCCGACCGATCCGCTGAAGGTGATTCAAGAGATCCCCGTGGTGGTCGGCACCAACGGTTTGGTCGCCGCGTTCACCAAAACGTTCAACGACGAAACGCTGGCCGTGGAAACAAAATTCCGCATCGCCGAAAGCTATTTCGAGCTGTTCAAGAGCCACAAGGAACTCGAGCGGAGCGACGAGCAACGACGCGACTTGGAAGCGGGCCGGCGAGTCCTGCGCGAAGTGATGGAGGACTATCCGGATCCCAAGTACACGCCCCGAATCTCTTACCTGCTAGGACAATTCGCTCAGGAATTGGAACAATGGAATGAGGCGATCAAGTCGTATGAACTGATCATTCGCCGATTTCCCGATCACACTTTGGCCGCCGATGCCCATTACAAACTGGCGCAGTCCTACGAGGAAGCGGGTGATTTTGACGAGGCGTTGGAAGCCTACGTGACTTTGGCGGCAACGCATCCCAACAGTCCGTTGATCGCCAGCGTGATGATTCGCATCTCGGACTATTTTTATAAGAACGAGCAGTTCGACATTGCGGCTCAGGTGGGCGAAAAGTTCGGCGAACGATTCGAAGGCCATGAACATGCTGCCGAGATGGCGTTCCGCGTCGGCCAATGCTACTACAAAGTCGAAGATTACCAGCGCGCCGGTGTGTCGTTTGATGAATTTGCCAAAGAGTTTCCCGATGACGAACTGGGCGCCGATTCTTTGTTCTGGTCCGGCGAGGCTTATCGTTTGGCCAACAATAACCGTGAAGCATTTCGCAGATACAACCGCTGCCGATGGGATTACCCCGAAAGCGAGGCGGCCAAATACGCGCGAGGGCGATTGGCCCTGCCCGAAATGCTGCAACAATTCGAGGCGGAAGCGAATAGCGTTGATGATGAATAAGAGGGTCTCTTCCCATTTCGCCGTAGGCCGGCTTGTCCCAAGTCGGCGATCCTGTCTTAACCGGCTTGGGGACAAGCTGGCCGACGGTGGACTGCGAACTTTCGTGATGTTGTTGATCGCCTTCAGCATCACGTCTGCCTGCGCGGCGCAACAGCCATCGGAATCAACAGCGCCAGCTCAAACCACTGAAGAAACATCCGCCGCCGCGGAGGACGAGCAGCAGCCAGCCGCGTCGCAGCAATTGCAAGATTCAGCGGGCGACCAAGACTCCCGTGCCGACGAAACGACCGACGATTCGGGGATCGTCGCTTCGATCAAAGATTTTTTTCACACGCCCCCGCTGGGATACATGATTCAGGGTGGCATCTTCATGTGGCCGATTCTGTTGATGGGAATCATCGGCGCCGGTGTCATCATCGAACGTTACCGTAGCCTGAACATGCTGTCGACCGATTCGAACCAGCTTCGCAATCAAGTACGTCAGATGCTCGATCGAGATCAGGTTCGCGAGGCGTTTGAGTTATGTAACGGACAACAAGGTCCGGTGCCGGCGATCCTGGCAACCGGGCTGCGCAAGTACCTGGTGCTGCAAAAACTCGGTTACCAGCCGGCCAAGATGGAAGAACAAGTGGTCAAGGCGATGGATGACTACAGCGTGCATATCGTCGCTGCACTGGAACGTCATTTGCCGATTCTGGCGACCATCTCCAGCGCTGCCCCGATGTTGGGATTTCTGGGCACGGTTCAGGGAATGATCGTCGCGTTTGACGACATCGTGCTCAAAATGGGCGAAACCAACATCGTCGAAGCGGCTGCCGAGGGCATCAAGGTTTCGCTGATGACCACCTGCTTCGGATTGATCATCGGCATCCCCGCGTTCGTCGCCTTCAACTATTTCACCGGTGTGATCAACCGGTTCGTTCTGGATGTCGAGGAGTCGGCAACGGAGATGATCGAAGCGGTCACGTTGCAAACGGCGATTGCGGCAGCAGATCACCGCAGCGGCGGAGGCGAATCGAATTGAAACCGCGTCGAACCACAAAACTTCTGGTCGAACCGCCCAGCAGTGCAACAGGTGACATCGCTTTCAACCTGATCGTGTTTTTTCTAGTGTGCGCCTCGATCCAACCCGATCGAGGCCGCTCGCAGGAGATTCCTCGCAGCGAAGAAAACCAGCAGCAAAAACAGGAGCTGGAGAATATCGAAGTGGCACTGACCGGAAACCTTGCCGCAGTATCCGTCAACGGCGACACGGTCCGCACGTCCGAGCTACCAGGCCGGTTGACCGGCCTGTTGAAAGGAAAAACGCGTGCCGAACAGCGGGTGGTGATCGTCAAAAGCAAGACCGACACTCCTTACCATCATTGGATCACGGTGACCGCCGTGATCGAAGACGCCGGCGGACACGTGACCATCCAACGAGAAGAAGAACAAACGATCCAGGTGCAATAGCAGTCTGCCATGAAGATCTCCCGCAAACCGCTAGCCGCACGTGTCCCCAGCATGGCGATGGGAGACATCGCGTTCAACCTGCTGATTTTTTTCGTGATCTTGGCCCGGGCGACCGACGACAGCCATGTGCGTTGGGACCCCGCCAAGGCGATCGATGTGACCAGCGCCGGCGTGGCCAAAGCAAGTGTGGTGATCGATGCCGAAAATCGCTACTTCATCAATGGCCAACAAGTCGGGATCACTCAGGTGACTCCGCAGATCGAGCAAATTCTTGGCGACGCCCGCGGAGAAGATCGCAAAGTGTTGTTAAAAATTCATCGCGATGCCACGGCCAACCATTTTGAACCGATCATCGAAGCGGTCGCCGAGGCTGGCGGCACGATCATGCATGTATTGGAAGAGGAGCAGGTCAAACAATGAACGATCCCCAATCCGCCGACGATCTCCGCTCGCTGGTTCACGACCTTCGCCCTCGCAGTCCGCAGGAAGTGATGGGGGAAGCCGCCTCCAGCAGCCTGGTAGGAAGCACCGTCACCGCGGCGGTTGCCGGAATTGGATTGGTGATCGGTTCGACCGTCTTGGTATTTCTGCTCGGCGGCCGGCCGCGCCCGGTGGAGCAACCGGTAGCAACCGCCGCGCCGACTCAGGCCGAACCTCAACCGGTCGCCGACGACGATTTGCCAGCTTCCGCAGCCGACGATTCAACCACGGAAGAACCATTCGAGGGCGGCGATCCCGAATCGGCAATCGAAGCGATGGGCATTGGTGAGGCGAAGGATCCGCAATCCGAACCCGAATCATTGGAAAATCGCCTGGATAAAATTTTGGACGGACTGGAGTGAACGTCGTCAAACGCTTTGCCCGACTTAGCCGGTCGGTTCAGTGGACGACCGGCTACCTGATCCTGTGGGTGGTTTTGTTGCTGGAGCTTCGGACCACGCAGTGGCTACCGCTCTGGTTGCAGGTCAGCTTTTGCGCTCTTTCGATTCCGCTTGGCATCCACTGGATGGGCCGCAGTGGTCGCGGAAAGGACTGGGTGGTTCACCAAAAATGGATCGTCGCCACCGTGGTTTACGTGTTGTGGTGGCACCTGTCGATGGTGCTGTTGGATTGGATGTACTTCGACGCTGCACGAGCCTCGGTGGCCAGGCTGGGAACGATCACGTTGTTCGGTATCGGCCTGGTTTGGGTGGTCTGGGGAGTGGAAAACGCGTCGAATCACTACCGCGGTGTTCACCAGCAGGATCCGCACGACGACCCGACCTGGAATCCCCTGGACCTACGAGCCTGGTTCTACGGAGTGCGTTGGTGGCCGTTGCGACTGGGGCGCTGGGTCAGATTTTTTCGCCGGCCTAACGACCCCAGCGTTTGGAGCCACGGCAACCGCAGCCCCAAGTTGGATCAGTCACTGGCGGCGCTGATCACTTACAGCTTCGTCTTTGTGATGTGTGGTTTGCTGCTGGCACAACTGAGCGGCTGCCGAGAAATCTACGAAATGCCCGGCGGCGGCGGCGAGCAGAAGCAGCTTGCCCAGGTGGTCAAAATCAAGAAGGTCATTCGCAAGAAGTACGTTGTCAATCCGCTGAGCGCCGTGATCTTCGAAGTGCCGCCGATTGACGAAGTGCAGTTGAAATTGACCGAGATCACCAAACACGCTTACACGGTCGGCTACGGCGAAGGGAAAGGTGCCGGATTCAGCGAAGGAACGTTTCGCGGCAAAGTCCGTTTCATTCGCCTGGAGTATTCCGGAGGCGATTGGGATCAGGACTTCGGTGTCGGCGGTGATCTGAACATGCTGTTGGAATATGGCATTCGAACTCAACACAAAGTGGCCGAGCGAACGGAGTCACGAACGATCGGGCAGCTGAGAAACTTTCCGACTGAAAAAAGCCCGCCGATGGTCTACATGACCGGACAACAAAACATTTCTCTCTCGAATTCCGAAATCAAAACCCTGCGCGAATATTTGATCGACAAACATGGCATGTTGTTTGGCGACAACGGCGGCAGCCGTCATTTTCACAATCAGTTTGTGGCGATGATGAACCGTGTTCTTCCCGACGTGCAGCCGGTACCGATCCCGCTGGATGATGTGATTCATCGAGTTCCCTACCAAATTCCCTACTTGCCGTATGTAGCGCCCCACGGCGGCAAAGAAGCACTCGGTTGGTACAAAGACGGACGTTGGATCGCCTACTATCATCCAGGTGATATCGGTGACGCTTGGGCCGACGGACATGCGGGTGTCAATGCGGAAATTTGGGAATCGTGTTATCGAATCGGAACGAACGTCATTTTCTACGCTCATTCGGAGTACTCCCGATGGTTGGAAGCACGAAAACGCGATTGATCCTTTTCGCGCTACTGCTAACGTCACTGGTGGCGGCCGAACCGGCTGCGGCGCAGTCGCATGCGCTTCACGAAATGTCGTTGGAGCGATGGGGGAAAATGCGCGAGGTCGAGCGGCATCAGATGAAGGTTGCCGAAAAATACTTCCGCGAGCGGAATTGGTCGGTGGCCGCCGATGAATACGACAAGTACCTGACCCTCTACGAGCGCAGCGATGCAGCACCGCACGCACTGCTGAAGTGGAGTCTTTGCCAGGTGGAATTGCGGCATCAGAATACCGCCATCAACGATGGTTTCCGCTCGGTCATCGACTATTGGCCCGATTCGGAAGATGCAGTCGCCGCCGCTTACTACGTCGGCAAAACGCTCCGAGATATCGGTCAAAACACGAAGGCAAAATCGGCGCTGCAGGAAGTGGTCGATGACCACGCAAAACACCTCGCCGGTCTCCACGCGATGGTCGCCCTGGCCGAAATCGCAGCGATTGAAAAAGATGACAAGGCAAAGGTGGAAATCTGGCGGCGACTCACCTTTGACGCCACGCGGAATAAACGCACCGCCAGGCAATGCGAAAACGCAGCCAACCAACTGGCTGCCCACTTGTTTGCCAGCGGCGGGTTCGACGAGGCGACCAAATCACTTGCGACCAACTACCAAAACGACCGTCTGCATCGCGAGGTTGTCCAGCGTTCGGGGCCCATTCTTGCTCGGCTGGTCGGCAGCAGTGACACCGAAGCCGAGGGGATTCAATTGGCCGACAGGCTGGTCGACTATCTTCGCCAACAAGAACCGGAAGATATCAGCGCGGAGACCGGCAAACAGACCGCTAAGCAGCTTTGCTACCTGATCGTCGGTGTACAGCGGACGGCCCGGCGCGATCAGCAGGTCGAAAGCATGTTCTCGGAAATCGCCAAACGATTTGGTAGCGACGATGAATTGCTGGGACAAATGGCCGACTGGTACAAGTCGAACGACGAGTATGAAAAGGCAAGATCGGCATACCAACGATTCGCAGACAAGGTCGCCGGGCTGTCCCAAATTGCAACCAGCTATCGGCAGCAACGAAGGCTATCGCCAGCGATCGAAACCTACGCTCAACTGGTCGCCGCCGATGCCGAAAATAAGTTTCGCTGGCAGGGTGAAAGCGCCTGGACCTACCGCGAGTTCGGCAAGTACGACGAAGCGATTGCGATTTACAGCGAATTGATGAAGCAGGACATCAACAACGCCGATCGTTGGCTCTGGGAAACGGCAACCGCCAATCGAGACGCTTCGAAGTGGAAGCAGGCGATTGGGTTTTTTCGGCAAAGCAATCGTTTCCCCGACAACTATCGCGAGATGGCCAGCTGTCATCGTCGTTTGAAACAACATTCCGAAGCGGTGATCCTGTACCAGCAGATCGCCGGCGGGCACAACGCGTCGGCACCCTGGGCGATGCTGCAAATCGGATACACCGAGGAAGAAGCCAATCAAAAGGAAAAAGCGATCGCCGCCTTCAAGAAAGTTTGCAAGCTATTCCCCAAAGACCACCACGCCAGCCGCGCCCACGCTCACCTGCAGACCAAATACAAAATCTCCGTCACCCTCGGCGGCGCCAAAGATTGACTTTTTTCCAAAATCACTCACAGCGCGGCGTAGCCACGGGACAAAGATCAACACGGATGCAAGTGCGCTGGGGTTGACCACAAATCACGCGAATAGCACGAATGAAGAAAGATGGATTCAGAACAAAGTGATTTCGCCAAGCGATTGAGCTGAGCATTTTCCTGGCGTATTCTTTCTTATTCGTGTGATTAGTGCTATTCGTGGTCACCTTTCTTCTTCTTGTGCCTTTTCGCGTTTTTCGTGGCAATGAAATCAGTGCACTATGCACTCACTCCGAAAACAACTTGTATTGCCCAGCGATGTCGGCTTGTTGATTGTCACCTTGGTGGAACAAGAACCGATAGCGAAATGTCACAGATTCACCCGCTGCGATCTTCATGTCGCCAGTACCAGCGGGCTTCTTTTCAAAATCGTGAATGCCAAACGGATTGGCGGCAATCAATCCATAGTGCCTCGCGTGCCACCAGGTGGGATGACGAGGGTTGGACGGATGGTCAAAGATGGCGATGCCGACCGTGTGCTCATCGATCGGAGCCCAGTAGTCGACCCACTTGGCTCGTTTTCCCCACATCTCTTTCCCTTCGACTCCCTCACTGTTGATCGACTTGCCCTTGGCGGTGTGGTTGCCTCGTTTTTCGTCGGCTTGCAACCGCAACATGGGATGGGTGCGAATTCCCATCGAACCTTCCTTGGTGTCGCCAAAAACAACTTCCCCGTCGGCAGCCTTCAGCGTGATGGTGAAATCGATAAACCGCCCCACGTCACTTGCACCAAAGGTGATGGTTCGCGAGTCGCGGCAAACCACTTTGCCGTCGGGCGCCGTCCACTGGTTTTCCGTGACAATCGAAGCACCGTCGATCTTCATTTCCTTTTGACGGATCTTACCGGGTTGCTTTGACGATCTACCCGGATACTCCATCCAAAACTGCACGCCGTTGACATCATCGTGGGTGTACCACAGCGACTTGTGGTGTGGGTGATCGCTCGCTTCGTTGTCGACGCCTTCCTTCATCGGGTAGTGCCGAGTCATTTCGATGCCATGCGGACCGATGATTGGGTAGAGAATCGGTTTGGCATGACCCGAAAAAACGTACTCGGTAAACAGTTCACCGCCGATCGTGACCACCGCTTTACCGTCACTTTCAGTGATGACCACATCGGCCGAAAAAGCGGCAGGCGCGACAACACTCAGGACCAGGAAAGCGAGCGGGCAAGAGAGTGCTTTGCTAACAGACATGTCGTTGCTTCGAGGGAAAGGGAGGGAGGGGGGGGGAAGGATGCTGGCCGACGATTATAGTCGGTGGTCGCGTTGTGCGCGGCAGGAAGGAACACCAATGGTCTTCCACCCACGCAAATGGAATGTCATTTGGTTACACATGCTCGTCCGAATCAGCGTCGAGTGCATCGGCCAGCAGAGCATCCAAGATATCCCAATTCAGCAGTACTTCGTGACGGAACGTCGATTGGTCATCGGTATACTTGTCGATCATCCGCACGGCCAACTTTCGGCCCCGCAAGCAAGTGTGCAATTCAGGGTAATCGGCGAGAAAAAAAGGCAGAACCCGAACCACTTCGGAAATGATCAGGTTCATGCGACGTTCACTGTATTCCGCCGACGGCGACGCCGCGTAGGCAACCGCGGGATTCTGTGGGTCAACAAAAAAGGAGATGCCATCGCAGATGACGGCGCTGCCGCTAGAAAAGGCGGAAGTAACCGGCGTCGTACGAAACAGACTGCGCAGTTTCGCCCACCACGATTGGTGATCATCGTGCGCTGCCGGTGATTGGTACGGATTTAACTTGTCACTCAACGTGTCAATGCGATGGAGGGTTCATGCCACGATATCGTTGACAACATGACCGTGAACGTCGGTCAATCGAAATTGCCGGCCTTGGAATTTGTAGGTCAGCTTTTCGTGGTTGATTCCCATCAGGTGCAGCAGCGTCGCTTGGAAGTCGTGAACGTGCATCTTGTTCTCGACGACGTTGATTCCTAAATCATCGGTCGCCCCGTAGGTCATCCCTGGTTTCACACCGCCGCCCGCCATCCAAATCGTGTAAGCATAGGGATGATGATCGCGGCCCCAACGCGGACGGTTTTCGATGTCGCCTTGCAAAAAGGGTGTGCGTCCAAATTCGCCGCCCCACACCACCAGCGTGTCTTCCAGCAGACCGCGCTGCTTGAGATCTTGAACCAGCGCCGCGCTCGATTGGTCGGTGTCGCGGCATTGGTTGTACAGCTCGGTGGTCAGACTGTTGTGTTGATCCCATCCGGCATGCATCAGCTGCACAAACCGGCAGCCGCGTTCGACCAACCGGCGCGCGAGCAGGCAATGATGGGCAAAGGTTCCCGGTTTTTCGACGTCGGGTCCGTACATCTGCAACGTTTCCTTGGACTCGTCGCGCAAATCGGCCAGTTCCGGGATGCTTCGTTGCATCTTGAAGCTCATTTCGTACTGGGCGATTCGAGTGGCGATTTCGGGATCCCCAAACTCCTTCAGCTTCATTTCGTTGATGGCGGCGATGTCGTCCAACCAGCCTCGTCGCATTTGCTGGCTCATGCCGTCCGGATTGGAAACGTACAAAACTGGATCACCGCTGCCGCGAAACTTGACACCCTGAAAACGCGACGGCAGAAACCCGCTTCCCCAATAGAAGTCATAAAAAATTTGTCCGCAGGTTGTATCCTTCGTGATACTGGTCATCACCACAAAGGAAGGCAGTTCGTCCGATTCGCAGCCCAACCCGTACGACAACCACGCGCCGATCGTCGGGCGGCCGGGCATTTCTCCGCCGCTGAGGACGAAGCTGATCGCCGGAGCGTGGTTGACCTGTTCGGTGTGCATGCTTTTGACAAAACACAATTCGTCGGCGATCTTCGCTGTGTGGGGCATCAATTCGCTGACCCAAGCGCCGCTTTCGCCGTGCCTGGCAAACGGTTCGATCGGGGCGAGCAACAATTTGCCATCGGCGGATCCCGTCATCGTGCTGAACCGCCGATCACCGATGTACGACATCGGCACCGGTTGCTTATGCATCTTTTTCAGATTCGGTTTCCAATCAAAAAGGTCGACGTGGGTCGGCGCGCCGTTTTGAAAAAGATAGATGACGCGTTTCGCTTTGGGGGCAAAGTGAGGCAAGGAGGGGAGCCCGCCGATCTGACTTGAGTCTTGCCCGGCCGGCGCCGCGTACCCGTCTCTGGCCAACAGCGTCGCCAAGGCGGCTGCACCGATACCGGTGGCGCTACGTCCAAAAAAATGTCGGCGATTGAGGTGAACATGGTTTTGCTGAAGCGGATCCACAGCGTTACTCCCGCGTCAGTGTTTCGTCGAAATTCAACACGGCCAAACAAAGCGCCGTCCAACTCGCATGTTCCGTTGCATCAAGAGATTCATTCCGGGGCGACTGGCCCATCGAGATCAACCGAACCGCTTCCTGCGGAGCACCTGTGAATTGTTTGCGCGTGCGATGGAGGCCGCCCGACAGCACATCGAATTCCGCGTCGTTTGCTTTTCTGGCTAGCGCCCGTTGCATGATGAAATCGATCCGCTCGCGATCGGAATCGACGTTCGCAGTCAACGCAAGTTGGGCCAACGCGCGGGCGGCTTCGACATAGGCGACGTTGTTCAGCGTTTGCAGCGCGTGAAGCGGAGTGTTGGTTCGGCTGGTCTTGACCGTGCAAGTCTGCCTGGAAGCACTGTCAAAGAACATGGTCGGGGCAATGATCCTTCGCCAAAATGTGTACAAGCTGCGCCGATAAAGTTTTTCGCCCGAATCGTGCTTGTACGTCTTCTTGCCAAACGAAGCTTCCTCCCAAACCCCCTCAGGCTGATAGGTATTGACTGCCGGGCCACCGGCAGTCGGCGACAACAAACCACTGACCGCCAATGCTTGGTCGCGCAGCATCCAGGAGGGCATTCGGTATCGTGCGCCGCGGGACAGGTACCTGTTTTCAGGATCTTGCTCGTAGGCTTGCTGACCCGTTACTTTGGAACTTTGGCGGTAGGTATGGCTGGTGACGATCAACCGCATCAAGTGTTTCACGTCCCAGCCACTCTCACGAAACTCGGCAGCCAGCCAATTCAACAAGTCCATGTGCACCGGTGTTTCACCCTGAGTGCCAAAGTCTTCGGTGGTTTTCACCAGGCCGATCCCGAACACCTGTTGCCAAAACCGATTGACGGTGACGCGGGCGGTCAGCGGGTTGTCGTCGGCGACCAACCAGCGGGCAAGTGTTAGCCGATTGGCAGATTGCTGATCGGCGGGACCGGTCCCCTGGAGATCTTGCACATTCGTTCGACCGGGCAAGAATCCGGGCAGGCGAGAGGCGACTTCGACGTCGGTCGGCTTGTTGTAAAGACCTCGTGTCAGCACAAATGTTTTTCGCCGCTCCTTCATGTCGGCCATGACCATGACTTTGGGAAAACTGCCGCGAAGGGCGTCGCGACTTTTGGTCAGAGTTTCCCGTTTCTTTTGAAAGTCGGTGTACTCAGTATCCGATTCTCGATGCGACTTGGAAATCAGTGCTTTCTGCTTCGGATCACGGTCTTTCGCAGCGGTCTGAAGAGCGACAACGAACTGATCGGTCGCATCGGTGAGTTTTGGTTGCGGGTCCGAAGTGAATGACAAACGGAACCGCCCCAGGTTGTGTTTTTGATGCACCGAATCGTGCCGCAGCGTGAAACGAAACCCAGACTGCCCCGTAGCGGGAATCGGTTTTTCAAAGCGAAACACCGCGGTGTGTGGTCGATCGAGCGGGCGGCCCTGGTAGACGGCCCAGCCCGACTTGGGATTGTCATCAAAAACGTTTGTGACAAGATGTCCCCCCTGCTCGAAGGTGGCCTGGCCGGCGACGATCTTGATCGGCTCGGTTTGATCCGAATCGGGGCCGGTTTTCTCGATCTCCAATCCCGTCAAGACAAAGTTTCCACTGTCGCTGCGGGCCAGCCCATTCTTGGTCATCGTTTCGTGCTGCAACGCCTCGATGCGGATTCCCGTTATGCTCTCCAGAGCCGTGGATGCGATCACGGTGTAAGTATCGTTGTTCGGATTCTTCCCGGAGGCGAGCACTGAATGGTCGCCAAGGGTGCGTAGCTTGGCGCCGGAGGCGAAAACTTTTGTTGGCTGAAGTGGTTGCCACTGCGTTGCATCTTGCCGGCGCGCAAGTTCCGCTGCTTCCCACTCGCGTTGTTTTGCAGCCAGCTTCTTGGCGGCCGCTTTCATTTTCTGTTCAAGTGTCGCGATCTGGCTGTCCAGCGACGCCAACTTTTCCGCTTGATCCTTGCCGGGCGTCTCGATGACCGGTGCGGTTTGAGGATCACCGCCGTTTCCTTTGACCGGCGTCTGATTGAAAAACGCAAAGAGTTGGTAATATTCCTTGTTGCTGACCGGGTCGTATTTATGGTCATGGCATCGACAACAGCTCAGCGTCAAACCGAGCCAAACCGTTCCCACCGTCTCGGTCATGTCCATCACGTATTCAACCCGGTTTTCTTCCGCAATTCGGCCTCCTTCGCCATTGATCATGTGATTGCGGCAGAAACCGGTGGCCAGTTTCTGCTGGTCGTTTGCGCCGGGCATCAAGTCGCCGGCAAGTTGCCACAGCGTGAAACGATCGTAGGGCATGTTGTCGTTGAAAGCTTGGACGACCCAATCGCGCCACGGCCACATCGTTCTTTCGCGGTCTCCTTGATAGCCGTTGGAATCGGCGTAACGGGCCGCGTCCAACCAATCCCAAGCCATCCGCTGGCCGTAGGCAGGCGAATCGAGCAACCGGTCGACCAGTCGATCATACGCTCCCGGTTGAGTATCACTCAGGAATTGGTCCACCTGCTGCGGAGTCGGAGGTAGGCCGGTCAAGTCAAGCGACAAACGCCGTATCAGCGTCCGCCGAGGCGCTTCGGGCGAGGGAACCATCTTTCGACCGGCAAGTTCACGTTGCACGAACGAATCGATCGCATTGTGAATCGGATATTCCCACCCGGTCACCGCGGCCGGCCGCGACGGCCGGACCAACGGACGAAACGACCAGTGTTGATCCCACTTTGCGCCCTGGTCGATCCAACGTCCAATCAGTTCGATCTGTTCTTTGGTAAGGCTTCGATTCGAACCGGGCGGCGGCATCAAACTGTCGTGGTCATCGGTCGCGATGCGCAGAAACAGTTCACTCTCATCACGCTTGAATTTCTCGATCACCGCCTGCAGCCCGTCCGCGGTATCCAAGCGAAGATCCGCCTCGCGAGTGGCCGCGTCGGGGCCGTGACAAAACGAACAATTCTCGGAAAGAATCGGGCGTACTTCTCGGACAAAATCGACGTTCTCTTCGCACCAGACTGCGGAGATCGATAACGTCGCAAACAGGAACAGTGAAACGAAAATGCGTCGCACAGGTAGGATGTGATCGGCTGGAGGGCGAGGTGGAGCGGGGCGCCCACCATTCTAATCGAAATCGGCGATCAACACTGCGCCGTCAACACCACCGTCGATCGGGCTTGAACGTCGTAAGCTTCGGCACCTGCCAGCGGCACGCCGTCACCGATATCCTCAGGCGACACCAGGTCGGTATCGATGATCCGATTCCAAGGTCGAAACCCAGTCGGAAGCTGCGGCAATTGAAAGGAAATCGGTTCCCAGTAAGCGTTGAAAATCAAGTGATACCATCTTTCCTTGGTTTCGATCGTGAACGCGACGCTGTGGGAAGCATGCCCCCAGTCGGGTTGTTCCAGAGAAGCACCATGCCAACGAACCTGGGACCTCGAAATCACCTCCTTCAAGCTCAGCCCCGGATCGACGCGGTCGGGCAAACCCATCCGATAGTCAATCAATCGCCGGACGAAACGCAACAAGTCGGCGTTCTTCTTGACCAGTTTCCAGTCCAGCCAACTCAGTTCGTTGTCTTGGCAGTAGGCGTTGTTGTTGCCATGTTGAGTGCGTCGCACTTCGTCGCCCATCAAGATCATCGGTACGCCCAGGGCAAGCACATTGATCGTGAATAAGTTTTTGATCTGTTTCAAACGCAGCTGTTCGATTTGCGGGTCATCGGTCGGGCCTTCGGCGCCACAATTCCAGCTGATGTTTTCGTTGTGTCCGTCGCGGTTTCCTTCCAGGTTGGCTTCGTTCTGTTTTTCGGTGTAGGAAACCAGGTCGTTCATGGTGAAACCATCATGCGACGTCACAAAGTTGATGCTCTGTTCGGGCTCGCGATTGCGATGTCCGTAGATGTCGGGGCTGGCCAAAAATCTTTGCGCAAAAGTGCCCGCGTGCCCTTCATCCCCTTTCACAAAGGCTCGTACGTCGTCGCGGAATCGTCCGTTCCATTCTTTCCAGTGGTCTCCGAAAAAATTTCCGACTTGATACAGGCCCGCGGCATCCCAGGCTTCGGCGATCAACTTGGTCCCGCTCAGCACCGGATCGGTTTCGATGTCCCAAAGGATCGGCGGATTGGCTTGGGGGTTTCCGTTGATGTCGCGTGACAACACCGACGCCAAATCGAAACGAAAGCCATCGACGTGCATTTCGACGACCCAATATCGCAGGCTATCAAGAATCAATCGGCGGACGACCGCGTGGTTGCCGTTGAGCGTGTTGCCGCAGCCGCTGAAGTTTGCATAAAGACTGCCGTTCCGCCGCTGGAGATCGTTTTCCAGAATGTAGTAAGCGGGATTTTCCAGGCCCTTGAAACAGAAGGTCGGCCCAACCTCGTTGCCTTCGGCGGTATGGTTGTAGACGACATCCAGCAGCACTTCGATTCCTGCCCGGTGAAGTGCTTTGACCATGTCGCGAAACTCGTCCAACACTCCCAACGGATCGCGGCTGGATGAATAACCGTGATGCGGTGCAAAAAACGAAACGGGGTTGTAGCCCCAATAGTTCGTTAGGCCGTCGGGTGCTTCCTGCGGATCAAACTGAAACACCGGCAGCAGTTCCACCGCCGTGACGCCCAGATCTTTCAGGTAGGGTATTTTTTTGACCAGCCCGGCGTAGGTGCCGCGATCGCTTTTGAGAATTCGCGAACTCGGGTGGCGGGTAAAACCGCCCACGTGCATTTCGTAGATGATCGTTTTGCTGAACGGCCGATACAGCGGCGTATCACCTTGCCAGTCGTAAGTCGAAAGGTCGGCCACCACGCTCTTCATCGCATGGGCACCATTGTCTCCGGGGTCCGCGCCCGCTTGCCGATCGAACTTTTCCGGAACAGCAACCGCGCGGCCATAAGGATCGAGCAACACTTTGTCGGAGTCGTACCGAAAACCGTCTTCTGGGCGAAACGGTCCGTGGGCGCGGTACGCATAGATCTGGCCGGGACGCAGACCTCGAACTTTCACGTGCCAATAATGAAAAGTTCGGTGATTGGCTGCATCCAGCCGGATGATTCGACTTGGTTTTGCCGCGTCGACGTCATCGAACAACAGCAGTTCCATCCAATTGCAGCTTTTGGAGTGAATGCTGAAGTTGACTCCCTCGGCGTCAGGTGTCGCACCGAGCGGAAAACTGGTGCCGGGAGAAATGTCCTTCATCGTCCAAGACCTAAAATCTAGCGAAAGTAGCCCACTTGCAGCCTGGTCTGCGAATGTTCAATCGCGAAGCTCGATCGGTAATCGCCGCGCGATCCTGTTTCTGATCACTTGCCTGATCATCTGCGCGTAATCGCGATCGTGCGGAATCAAAAGCGGTAAATGAATGACATCGTTGATCGCCCGCTGAATGAGGTGGTCGGTGATCGCTTCTTTGTCTTCTGAAAGCTGGGCAATCGCGGCATAGATGGCCAGCTCCTGTCCCCAAAAGTAAACTCGTTCGGCTTGAATGTTATCCTGCATCTGCCTGACTTGATCGAGTGCCTGCGGTTCGGCAAGATGCAGCCAGATATCGGCATACAAAAAGTCAACGCCCTGCCCTGCTTCCGGACACCACTGTAAAGCGTCCGCCTGAACAATCTCCATTTTCGGTTTGGCAGCGGCGGGCAACGACTCAAATGCGCCGGAATCGTAAAACAGACTGATCACGTCGGGATCCCGTTCCACGACAATCACTTTTGTAACATCGGGGTTGAGTGCGCTATTGGCGGCAATCCAGCCCATGCCTAGTCCCATGATCACCATGTTTCCAAAGGCGTAGCGATACCCTAGTTCCTGGCTTTCGATCTCGAGAGGCGTCAGCGACATCCAGGTTTCCCAAACATCATCATCGCTATCGCTGTGCGATGTGACTTTGCGAGCCAACGAAGGAAGCATTTCCAACAGGCAAAGCTCGGAAAAATAACCCCAGTCGTTGACAAGTTGACCGCCAGGACTGATTTTCCAAGGCCCCGTTTCTCCGCAGCGATACTGCGGAATGAACGAATCGGTGCGCCAAAGCTCCTTGCCAAGAGCTGATGCAATTTCAAGATTGTGGTTCATGGTGGAGACACTCTTGCTCTTACCTACTCGTGCTCCTACTCAGGCGCAGCCGGTACTCGCACTCCCGCCACATTGTACTCCTCACGAGACCCAGTAATGGAATCAGCCAGCAATCCATCGAGTACGAGCACCGGCTGCGTCTGAGCACGAGCACGATGGATGTTTGAGCACGATGGACGATGGATATTTGAGCACGAGCACGATGGGTATTTGAGCACGATGGACGCACAATCGCGATGGATGCCGCAACAAGTACTTCAAGATTCTCTTGACCGGGGATTAAAATGGTATCCTTGCCTCACTTTGTGCGTGACGGGAATCCCTGACGAATTGTTTGAAACGATGTTCATCGCGACCCGTTCGCAACGCTTCTTCGATCTGCTGCCGGAATTTGGTTGGCAAACCATCACAATCGCTTCGGTGTTGTTGCTGATGGTTCAGGCGATCGCACTCGGATCGGCCTACCATGCCATCCGACACGTCCGTACATCCCAGGCCGCAGTCGGATGGACAGTCGGTCTGTTGACTCTGCCTTTTTTGACGTTGCCGATGTACTGGGTCTTTGCGAGGAACCGTTTTCAAGGCTACCGCGAAGCGATTCGAGAGGTGGGAAAACGTCATCAGAGTTCCGGATCGGCAATTCGCCGCGCGCTGTTGACCGACCGCAACGAGCGAAGTGCTGTCGGCAGCCAGCCGCTTGATCGCGTCGCTGATGTCTTGGATACACCCATCACCAGCGCCAACCAGTTTGACTTGCTGGTCGACGGTGAAGCAACGTTTGATGCGATCATGGATGCGATCGCGGCGGCGGAAAAGTACGTGTATGTCGCCTTCTTCATCATTCGTGACGATCCACTGGGTAACCGGCTGGCGGACGCATTGATCGGGCGAGCCCGCGATGGAGTCACCGTTCGGGTTTTGTATGACGAAGTCGGTTCGCTGCGGTTGTCCAAGCAGTACGTTCGTCGGCTTACCGAAGCGGGGATCGAGATCCGCGCCTTCAATACTCGCCAGGGGTGGGTCAATCGTTTTCAAATCAACTTCCGCAACCATCGAAAGCTGGTTGTCGTCGACGGCCACACGGCGATCGTCGGCGGGCTGAACGTGGGCGACGAATACTTGGGCGAAGCAGCCGGAAAGCCGGCGTGGCGAGATACGGCGGTTACGATTCGCGGCCAATTGCCGAGACAGGTACAAGCGGTGTTTGCCGCCGACTACTACTGGGCGGCCCGTCGAGACCTGCCGGAAGCACAGTGGGATCTGCAACCATCAGTATCGGGCTCGACTGGCCGCGGCGCTGTTTGCGCTACCGGACCGGCCGATATTCGCCCGCGAGCCTCGATGATGTTTGCCGCCGCCGCAAGCGCCGCGGTCAACCGGCTGTGGATCAGCACACCCTACCTGGTGCCCGACGAAGCAGTGATCGTTGCCCTGCACATGGCCAAAGCTCGCGGAGTCGACGTCCGGATGCTGATTCCCGACAAAGCCGATCACTTTGCGGTTTACCTTGCCGGGTTTTACTACGAACAAGAACTGGCCGAAGCGTCGATTCCGGTTTACCGATACAATGCCGGATTCCTTCATCAGAAGTGTGTTTTGGTGGACGACAATTTCGCCTTGATCGGATCGACGAACCTCGACAATCGGTCGCTTCACTTGAACTTCGAACTGATGATCGGGATGGACCAAAGCGAAACGGTCGCGTCGGTATCCAAAATGTTGGAAACCGATTTCGCCAATGCATCGATCAGCAACCTGGGTGAGACTCCGACGCGGAAATGGTTCGAGCGGGCCGGCACTGCCGTCGCTCGACTATTCAGCCCCGTCCTGTAGAACCATTTTGTGAAAGTTTTCTGACCATGATTCACTCCACCGTAACCCCACCCTTTTCCCATCATTTTGTCGGTCGTTGTCGGCCAGCATTGGTCGCGCTCATTGCAGTGATGATCGTTTTTTCAGCGACCGCTGCGAAAAACTGCGCCGCCGAACGCCTACCCAACATCATTTACATCATGACCGACGATTTGGGTTACGGCGACTTGGGTTGTTACGGACAGAAGGTCGTGCAAACTCCGCACCTGGATCGTCTTGCCGCGGAAGGAATTCGGTTTACCGATCACTACGCCGGCCACACCGTCTGCCGACCTTCACGCTTGGTGTTGTGGACGGGACAACATGTCGGACACACCGGTTTGACCGGAAACCGTTCTCACAATCTGTCGGGCATGGAGGCGACCGTGGCTCGGCAGCTCAAACAGGCCGGCTATGCCACCGGCGGTGTCGGCAAATGGGCACTCGGCAACGTCGACGAACCGAGCGAGATCAACAACGCGGGGCATCCCAACAACAATGGATTCGACTACTGGTTTGGATATCTGAACCAGGGCAACGCACACAATTTCTATCCGCTTTTTTTGTGGGAAAACAAAACCCGTGTGCCGCTGCCTGGGAACGTGCTGAGTACCCATCCGAATTCGCGCGGCCGAGTTTCTGAAAAGAAGGTGACCTATTCTCACGACCTGATGACCGAAGCGGCATTGCGTTTCGTTCGCGATCATCGGGACAGCCCGTTCCTGTTGCACATTCATTGGACGATCCCCCACGCCAACAACGAAGGGGGACGAGTCTCGGGGGACGGGATGGAGATCCCTGACTATGGCCCCTACGCCGACCGGGACTGGCCGAACCCTGAAAAAGGTTTCGCGGCAATGGTCAGCCGGATGGACGGCGATGTCGGCCGGCTCATGGCACTACTGAAAGAGCTGGACCTGGATGAAAAGACCATCGTGCTATTCACCTCCGACAACGGTCCTCATCAGGAGGGCGGCCATCAACATGAGTTCTTTGATTCCAACGGACCGCTGAAGGGTTACAAACGCTCGATGCACGACGGTGGAATACGAGTTCCCCTGATCGCTCGCTGGCCAGGCAAGATCGCACCGGCGAGCGAGTCCGATCATCCGTCAGCGTTCTGGGATTTCTTGCCGACCGCATGCGCGATCGCCGGCGTCGAAGCCCCCAAGCAGATCGACGGCATTTCCTATCTACCAACGTTGCTGGGGAAGGTCGAAGCACAAAAGAAACACGAATATCTGTATTGGGCCAGCCAGGAAGGCACCACGTCGGTCGGTGTTCGCTGGGGCAAATGGAAACTAGTAAAATATCGCGGCAACAAGCGAAGGAATGAACCCGACCCGCCCAGCAACGACTGGCGCCTCTACGACCTATCGGCCGATATCGGCGAGGAAAACGATCTCGCCAAAAAACATCCCGACATCGTCAAGCAGATTCGCGGACTGCTAGGGCGCGATGAACTCGACTGAGTGCTGCGAAGCGATTTGAGTAACCATCCGGATTCATCGCCCGAAGCAGCGAAACTCGCTTCTGTCCGGCACCGACGGCATTCCGACAGATTCGCTCCGCGCTGAGGCTTGTCCAGCTTCGGTGATTTTCGGTTTGCGTTTCGCCGCTTCGGTTAATCATTCCTGCGCGTTTTCGGTAGCAGCGTCCGAGGCTTCCACATGCCACTGCTTCGCAGTTGTGCGGCGACCCCGGAGGCCAACACCGAACGCACTTTCAGCGATTCCTTCGTGAAGGCAATTGCATCGATCGAACGCACGACGGAATCTCTGTTCAGTGCCTCGGTGAACAACAGGGATTGATGCTAAGTCGTAGCTGACGATTCTGCCTGGTCGGTGAAACCGGTGCTGCGGGTTGCCCCACATCGGAGTTCAATCGCACGCTGGCACAGTGAAGAAGTAAAACTGCCCCCAATCGACTGTTCCGAATGTAGGTGTTGTAGCGATACACCGGCAACCGCTGGCAATTTGCCAAGCGTCCGTCCGACCTGTCGGCGCGGTAGAACCTAGTTTTAAGGAGAACCTCATCCACTTTCGACCCATGAGCAATTGAAGATGAAGCGTGATCCGATCCTCGTGAAGCAGCTCCTGTTGTTCATTGAAGAAAAAGGCAGCCGGATGTTCAAGGGTGCGCCCCGAATCGAAGGCTACGAGCGGGACGCAATCGTAGACCATCTATACCTGCTTGTTAGCGGCGGTTTCGTCGAACTGAGTGGCGAAACCCTGGCCAACCGCGGAACACTCGTGCTCACATGGAAGGGCTGCGACTACCTCGACGAGTTGCGTGCCCGTAGTTCCGACCGTCGCAAAGTCGCCAGATAGCGTCTTGAGACTCTACTGAGAACTCTCCACGGATTCCGTAAGCGTGCCGCAGCGTTATGGAGCTGCTCACTTATCTGCTCCGGCCGACGCAGGTGCTGAACACGGAGTCCGGTCATGCGAGGGCACCTATGCGAATTTGGTCGATTGTCTCCAGAAGTGACCGGAAATGCACAAGCTATTTGCCACAACTTAGCGACTGAACGGCCGCTTCGGTTAATCATTCCTGCGCGTTTTTTTATAGTCGCGTAGAAACTATGAGGGGTTGGCGGGGGGAGAATGTTCGGCGAGGCTTCCTGGACCCGAAGCATTTAGGTTTGTCACCTTGATGACGCGACCTCCGCGCCCGCCTTTGCTGGCCGCGCCCCTTCCCTCGGCTCCAGGAAATGCTTTGAGTTCAGCGGCATCCTGAGCAATTGCCGCACTGCTAGCCAATAACACCAGCAGCCAATCTGAAGCAAGAACCGCATTTGCTGCTGGAGCGGGAGAAATCGTTGTGCCGATTGCCATCGTCCTTGGCGCTTCGTTCAGTGGATTTGCGATTCTTTCTAGGAACATCGCTTCTTGCTGCCAAAGAGGGAACAGAGGAATCCCATCAACGCTTCTCTCTGAGTTCACTCACCTCATTGCGCAACCGCCCGACTTCTCGCCGAATCTGGTCGAGTTGTTCCATTACTTCGTGCATTGCATTGCCTTCGTGATGCCGATGACGTTCGTGACGTTCCCGCTCGGTGGCTTCTGCTCTTTCAGCGACATGCTCGGCAATATCGTGCAAGCCAGCGTGATGAAGATGCTTGACGGCAATCCGCATGTGTTCCAAACGACGAGCGATGCTATCGGGTGAATCATCGTGTTCACGGTGCTCCCCGTGAGAAAGTTCATGCAGTTCTCGCTCAATCCTTTCGGCCTCGTTTCGTACGTCGGCAAGTCGCTCCTTCTTTCCACCGATCTCTTCCAATTCTCGCTCTTCTATCCGCAGAATCTCCAGCCGTTCTTGCATCTCCCGAATCTCGGCCTCCGCGTGATCCGAGCGGTGACGATCCAGATGTTCCGCTTCTTCGAGCATCGCGATCGATTTACGCTCAAGGTTTTCGGCCTCTTCTCCATGCCCAAGTTCAGCAAGCTCAGCAGCCTCACGCTGCATCGCTCTCGCCCTTTCTCGAATTTCGTCAGATTCCGAGGCCCAAACGAACGCCGTGACGGTGAACAATGAGAGCGCAATCGCTCCAGATTTGATGTAAGACATGTCGCTCCTTTTCGGTTGTTTGATGACACTACTCACGGATTCTACACGATTCCAAGAATCCAGCCTTCGAGATCAGATTCACTCAGCCACCTTGCCACGCATTAGCCGTCCTGCTGGTCGGGCTTACGAAACCGACACGCAGATTGCTGGCGGTGAAAACCAGCGATGCGGGTTCGCCCCGAACCTGCTTCGGCCATCGGCACCTCGGCAGGAATTTCTAACTTGCGCCAACTTGTCCATCTCACGAGGGCTCACCGTAACATGCAATCGGTTCGATACACCTACTGCCATTTTGGCTCGCCTGGCGAATTGTCGGAAACCAACGGAAGCTGAGTGACCAGGCGAAAGTTTCCAGAGAGATCGACGTCGGGATCCTTGCCGACAATTTTTACGTTACCGGTCACCACGTGCTCGGTTACCTGAGCGACTTCTAGTCGCATGGAGATGTCTCTGTGGTTGGATTCCACTCGGAGCTGCCCACTGTCGGAATCACGCCAGTAACAGGTGATGTCCGGAAGGGGGATGCCTTCCGTGCCGGATGCCTGGACTTCAAAAATGGCTCCCGGTGCCAGCTTTTTTGGAAAGTCGACAAACTGAATCGAAACGCTTGGGGTGGGAATCAAAGAATTGGTGGATGCGAAATGAAACCCTTGGTTGTTGACGTTGCCGATCCTCAGATTCACCGGTTGGTTTTTGATCGTACCGGAGACTCCGAATTCTTCGCCGGGGAAGTAGTTGTCACGAAACAAAATCCGATCTCCGACAATCGCTTTGACTTCGTCGATGCGAGTATGGAAGGTCTTATCGGCTTGGTAAAAATGCTCGGTTTCGGGCCACTCCTGGCGCAAATCGATCACCCCTAGCGGGATACGCCGATTGCCCTGAGTGTGGACGACAGCCGTGACTTCGACGCCTCCCCAAACATCTTTGCCTCGAACGACCACACGCCAAGCACCAGTCGGACTCGAGACGTCCGCGAGCGTTTTCGACTCGGCGCTAAGCTCCATGTACGCGAGAATCGCGATTGCGACCACTACGATCGATCCGAGTAGCCAAAGCAGCTTCTTTATCATTCGAGTTTTTAATATCTTTGGGAACCTCGGCCTGCGGCTTGACAGTCAAGGCGTCGAATTTACCAAATCAGGTGATTTCGAAACTAGCCAACACGACATATCCGCCCTGCGTTCGAGGCGAAGGATCCGGAATCAAGATGATTTCGGTCTGAACCATCGAATCATTGCCTCAACCGATCATGAACAAATCCCCCCGCTTAACCTGGATTATCGCTGCTCACGTGGCCACCGGAATCCTGCTAATTTGCCTGGATCCGATCCTTAGCGCCTTGATGGGCTACCAGAACGCGATGGTGTTTTCTTTGCGAGCGTTTTCTCCCCTTGTGCCCTGTATCGGTCTGGTTTGGGTCGGAATTGGCGCCACCCTGCTGACCGGACACCGATGGGCCGTTCTGGTCGGTTTTATCTGCCACCTTTGTGCCGTGGTCGGAAACTGCTTGGCCTTGGGACTAGGAGTCGTGCTGTTGATCGCATCAGGTTCGAGCCATGGGCACTCTGTGGGCGCCGCTCTTTTTCCGGCGGTTGTCATCTTGTTGCTTCTCTACGTCGGTGCGATTGGCGGTAGCTCAGCCATCGTGGCATTCAGGTTACGCCGAATCTTGAAAGAATCTCCACCGGATCAAACGGAGCGTGTATGGTCTCCCGTGGTTCTCGGGCTGGGCGGCGTCTTGCTCTTTGCGGCGGTCGGTGGATTGCAATCTTCCTACGAGAATCAGCGACGGGATCTTGCCCAGGCAAAACACGCTGAGCAATTGAAAACAGTTGCTCATGACAAAGGGGAGGTGAAATACTTGGCGTTCTCGCCAGATGGCCAGTCACTGACGAGCGCGGTGGAATTCAGCCTGTTCCCGGACTCCGTTCATCTCTGGAACACACAAACTGGTCGCCTGACGAAGAGTATCGAGGCGGGGGCGGGCGTCCTTTCTCTTCAGTTCGGCAACGGTCCCGACCGCCTGTTCGTTGGATTAAGAAACAACGAAGGAAACCTCGGAGGACCGCACCTCTGGGACGTCAAAGCCCATCAAACCGAGTTCGACGGCGGGCTTGCGAGTGTTCACGACGTCGCGATTTCACCCGACGGAAAATTCTTGGTCGCGTGCGCCAACCGAGGTACCTGGGAGAAATCGCAACCGACAAGTTTCAAAATCTGGAATCTGGATACTGGCGAGCCAACCTACGAATCACTCCCCAATCCAGGTTATGTTAGCGCTGCATTCTCGCCCGACGGCACGTGGCTCGCGACAAGAAGGCGAAGCACGGTTGAATTGTGGGACTTTCCAATCAGTGAGGGAGACGTTCCAACCCAAGTATTGGATCTCGGCTGGTTTTACTCCGATGTCTCGCAGATTTCATTCTCCGCGGATGGGAAGCAAATTGCAGCCGCAGCGTCCAGTGGTATCAAACTTTGGGATGTTGCGAGCGGCACGGGGCGCGAGTTGCAAGTCTTACCGGCTCACTCGCCTGCACACGCGATCGCCTTCTCCCACGACCGATCTCGCATTCTTTTCGCCAGTGAGAAGAGCGTTTGGGTGATTGATTGGAAAAAAGAAGAAGCTGTTTGCGGAATTCAGGCAGCATTCGATGTCACGGGCGTAGCGATTTCCCGGGATAACAACCTGATCGCCGTTGGGGGAGAACGACGAGTACAACTTTTTGAGGATCGAACCGGCGCATTCCTCCGGGAATTCAACCGAAAGATGTCTCCATAAGAACGTGTTTTGAATTCCCGTTGTCAAGACTCGTCGGACGTAGCGGCAAAGGGGCGCGACAGGAAATCCGCAGCAATTCACAGCATCATCATCGCACAAAACCAAGGAACACGATCAAGCACGACAATTGGTGATCAGTGTACTTCATAGATTACGATCCTTCACTCGTCCGGTTATCCGTCGACTCTTCTTCTGGGTCGCCAGCGTGATCCGGTTGTGCATGCGACAACCGCAAATGCAAAGATGTCAAACTGCATTCCAAGTTCCGGGCAAAGGAATTCATTCGGTCTTCGCGACCCGCCTCCATTTACCCTCGTCGTCAATGGCGACGTGAATCCCCATCGTCTTCATTTTGAATTCGACGATCTGCCACTGGTCATCATTTTTCTTTGCAACGAAATCCGCGTTTCCCTCGTATAGACCGGGCACATGGAAATCGAACGAGCCGGTCGCCGTGTTGCCATCGACGTCGGCTTCGCAACGAGTGATTCGTTCGGATTGGATCATCGTGACCGGACGAAACACCAGCGTTGCTCGGCCACGCCCAATGCCACGGTACATCTCGCGTGCGATTTGCGCCGGCTTCGGCACTCGATCCGTCAGAAATCGGAATTGTCGCTTTTCGTTCTGGTCATCTTCGCCCGGCTTGAACGCCAGCATGATCAATTCGGACGAAAGAGTATTTTCTTTGAAGCTGTCAGCTGTTGGCGCCGTTGGAGAGGTAGCCAACTTTTCAAACTCAGCTTTGTCGATGGCAGTTGCGGCGGAAATCAACACGCGAAATCGCTCGTCAATTTTCGGCTTTTCATCGGCGCATAGCTGGTCCGAGGCACCGAGAGTGACGGCAAACGCGACAAAGCTGGAGACGAATCGTTGGTATGTCATGAAAGGATCCAAAACGGAAAGCAAGGGAGAGAACCGAACCCGAAGCCGCTTCGCTTCAATTGACCTCGTATTCAGAAACAATCGAGAATTGCACGTCAGGGTGCTTTCGTTTCAATATTCTTCCAGCGATTTCCTTGGCTGGTTTGACTTGAGACAAATCACCGACTTTGAGCCAGAAGTGGTTTAGCGGCAAAGACGGCATGGTACCACCGTCTGATACCGAATCGAATGCCGCCGGTTCCAATTCCGGATTCATGCTCATGTAAACGTCCGCCATCTCCAGATCGATCAACGAGCCCTTCGGCGTTCCCAAAACACCAGCGACCTTGAATTCTCGTTCTTTGATAGAAACCGTTTTGCCGACGGCGCTTTCACTGGGAAACAAGTCCTTGGCTAACGGTTCCGAAATCACAATCCCACGGTGGCCATACTGACCATCTTCGTTGTCAAAGAACTGTCCGTCGACAATCTCGGACTTTGCGTCTGCTAGAAGCTCTTGCATATTCACAAGCGTTCCGCAAACAATCACCTGCCGAGTTTTACCGCTCCCCGTGATGACTGAGGTCGAGAAACGCTCCGGTACGGTTGTCGTGACGGTCGGAATCGTCGATTGGATTTCCGTGCAGGCCCGTTCGCTTAAAACGGCAGAATCTGCCTGGCCTTCAGCAACGGAAATCTTGATCCAGCGGCTGGGAACTCGTTTTGAATCGGTCGAATCTTGCCGGCAACCAGCCGCGCACGAGATTGCGAACGTCGCAAAAACAAAGCAGCAGCTGGTCAGGCCAGAACGGCGCACCGAAACACACCTAGAAAGCAAACTGCTCATTTCGTATTTTCCTGCTTGATCTTGTTTGCTTCTTCGACGGAGGCCCTCTGGGAGAGTCGGGCTCTCGAGCCCGGAGAGGGTTCGCACACCATGCCCTCCCCGGCCGCTACCGCGTCCGACCCTCCCGGAGGGAGGGTGATCTTGCGAGTGGTGTCATTCAAACAACGAAGGTATTTCCGAACAAATCCTTAGCCCCTCACTCTCCCCTTCACCCATCACTCTCCCTTTCTTAAAAAACATCCATCACTCGGCCTTCGCTAACCAGCGTCACCGGTCGACCGGTGTTGGTGTAATATTCCTTCCTGGGATCAATTCCGAGCGAATGATAGATGGTTGCCGCAATGTCGTCGGGCGTGATGTCGGTGTCATCATCCGGCGCGTCTCCGTTTTTGTTGGTGCCTCCGACCAGCTGTCCCGGACGGACTCCGCCGCCGGCCATCAGGCACCAGTTGGCGCGTGGGAAATGGTCCCGCCCTACATTTTCGTTGATCTTGGGTGTGCGTCCGAATTCTCCCATCGCCACCACCAGCGTTTTCTGCAACAACCCCTTGGATTCCAGAGAATCGACTAGCGCAACCAGGGCGTTGTCCAGCGGTCCCAGCAATCGTTTGTGACCGGCGAAATTGTCGGTGTGCGTGTCCCAACCGGCGTTGGTGATCGTCACAAAACGCGAACCAAATTCGATCAAGCGGCAGGCCAACAAACAGCTTTGATTCAGTTCATCGGCCGTGAACCGCCGCTGAAGGCTCTGCGGTTCCTTTTCGACGTCAAACGCTTGTTGCGAACGCGTCGAAGTGATCATCTGGTGAGCCTGTTTGCCGAACTTGTCCAGCGCCTCGACCAGCCGGCTGTTGACGGGAGTGTCGCGGAAAGTGCGATCAATTTTTTCAAGCAACTCCTGGCGTCGATTGACTTTGTCCAACGTCAAGCCGTCGCCGAGTGAAACTCCGCGAACCTGGTACGGTTTTCCCGGCTGCGGCACCGTGTTGGTTTTGAAAGCGGCGTAGGCGTCGCCCAAGTATCCTGGATTCCATTCCGTTTTGGGAATGGCAACGTTGGCCGGCAAGTCGGGCGCCCCGGGGAACTCTTTCATCACCACCGAACCGATCGCCGGATAGGCCACTGCCGGCGTGGGGCGATTTCCCGTCGAGATCCACGATTGCCCCTGAGGATGCGCGCCGGCGGAATGACTGATGCCGCGAATCAGCGTGAACCGATCGATCGCGCCGGCAAGTTGCGGAAGATGTTCGCAAACGTGCAGCCCGGCGATCTTCGATGAAATCGATTGGAATTCGCCCTGAGTTTCCAGGGGCGCTTCGGGCTTGCGGTCAAGCGTGTCCAGATGCGATGGGCCTCCGGCAAGATTGACAAAAATCACCGCATCGGCGGTTGCATTGTCAACATCGGCGGCCAAACAAAGCGGCGAAGATTCCGACAGGGATACACAAGCGGTCGCGATGGCACCAACGCGAATGAAATCACGCCTGGTGGGCGATTCGCGGAATACCGATTTCATCTTTCGACCTCAATGATTGGCAATGAATTCCTGCGTGTTGATCAGCGCCCACATCAAATCTCGCAAACCCTCCACCTTCGGCGTTTCCGCTTGCAGATAGTCGGCGCCAATCGCCAGTTCGTCCGGCCGCGGCCGGCGCGACAGCGTGCGGAGGTAGGCCTGCTGAACCAGCGCGTCGCAATCGATTTGGTCTTCCGGCATCTTGGAGACCTCGGCAATCCAGCCATCGGGCCGATCGAGCGCCTGGTGGATTTCCTGATCGTTGCGAATGTACAACGCTTGCGGCAAGGTCGGCGAATTCTGTCGCTCGCAATCACAATTCGTCGTGCGGAGCGGTTTGCCAAATACCAGCAACGAATAGTCGATCGATCTTGTCTGGTACGACTTGGGATGTTGACTGATCTTTCGCAGCGGCACGTTGGCCGGTGCATCTTTCATCTTTTTGTCGGCGATCGTTGCTTGCAGAATCGCATCGATGGCGACTTCGGCTGGCAATCGCCGCAAGATTGCGTGGCTGAAATGTTTTTCGTCGTGCAAATTGGTTTCATTGGGACGCCACGACAGTTGGTAAGTCCGGCTGCTGGTGATGGTCCGATGAAGCCACTTCATGTCGTAGCGATGTCGGATGAATTGATCGGTCAAATATTCGAGCAACGGACCGTTGCTGGGTGGATTGGCCAGATTCAGATCGTCGGTCGGATTGACGATTCCCACCCCGAAATAGTTGGCCCAAATACGATTGACAAATGCCTTGGAAAGATAGCGGTTGGGTTCACTGCGAAGCCACTGCGCCAACAACACTCGTGGGTCGTTGTATTGGCTGAGGTCGATTTCTATTGAACCCAAAAACTTGGCCGGCTGAGGACGATCGCTCGGCGGATCGACGAACACTTCGCGCCACGGAATCGGCCGCCCCTCGGCCGCAATCCGCATGTAGCTTTGCCGTCGCAACGCCGCCGTGTTCAACTTGACCGGTACTCCCAGCATTTCGCGATGACGATCGTGAACCGGTTGGGCATCGGGAGCAAGTCCCGTTTTGATTCGCGTGAAAAACTCCGTGAACGAATCGAAATCTTGCTTGGACCAGCGGTCAAAGGGATGCTTGTGGCATTGCGCGCAATCCAAACGCAAACCCATGAACGTGTATCCGAAGGAAAGCGTTTTGTCGGACGCGATCTTGATGTTGTCACGAAACCAATAGTGCGGCATCGGATTGTCGGGCGCGGCGTAGTCAGCCGCGCCGCTTTTCCGAGTGAACTCGCTTTGCCGGGCGACGAAATCTCGATACGACTGCCCGTCTTTCCGGCTGGTTGACGTCAACATGTCCGCGACGATCTGGTCCCAACCGACATTGTCACCAACGCGCCGCTCGATCCAGGCACGCCACTGTGCGGCGACCGGCTGTGCCATCTCGGTATTGCCCAGGTAGCCAGCGTTGCTGCCGGTCAGATCGCACAAACGCGTCGTCCACCATGCTACGTAGGCGGGATGTTCCAACAGCTGGTCAATCTTCTTTTGACGTTTGTCGGGTGATGAATCCGCGACAAATCGAGTGACTTCATCCGGTGTCGGCAGTGTGCCGATCATGTCCAGGCTCAAACGGCGCAGGAATTCCTCATCCGAGGTGAGTTCGGAGGGGACGATTCCCAGCTTGCTGAGTTTCGCCACCACCAGCTGATCGATCCGCGTGGGCGCGGGAACGTCGGGGAAATCCTCGCCACTGAAACCACTGACCGGCAGAATCGTCGAAGTCGGCACGACGCCGTTGTCGTAGTAAGCAATGATGTGCGCATCACCAGCCGCCTTGGACTGGACAAGTCCGTCATCCGAAACGGTCGCAACGGTATCATCTGTCGTCTCAAACCGAGTCAGACAAGTGACATCCTCGCGCAAGCCGTCGGACCAAACGGCGACGACACGAAGCGGAACGGTCTGCCCCACTTCTTGAAAAATCAGTTCGTTTGGAAATACCTCCAGCCGCTGAAACGAGCTCGCGTTTTCTTCGACACCCGATGCTCCCGATTCGATCCAACGAACCAACAGCCGTTGCTGCCAACTTCCCGGTTCCATCCGCTTTCCGCCTTCATGTTCCGAATCAGAGGTCGGTTTGTTCACCAGCAGGCTTTGGGCAGGAGCTTCCAAGTCGACGCGTGGCCGAAGGTTTTGTAAGTCCTCGTCAAAGTCGTAGCCGAACATCGACAATCGAAATCCTCCCTGACCCTGAAACGATCCGTGACAAGAACGGCCGTTGCAGCCCAAGCGTCCGAGCAGCGGAATGACGTGACGCTGAAAATCGACGCTGCCGGACTCGGTCAATCGGCGATCGATCGGCGGCAGTGGTTCAGTCGCTACCGAATGATGGCCTGTTTCGAAACCTTCGTCAGAGCGATCAAAGATCGCCGGATCCAGCGACTGCACCTGTCGCATTTTGTCGTAGGCAACAGCGATCGACGGCGGAAAAATTTTTCGAATGATTTCTGGTGAAAGACCGCTGCCGTAGAGCTCTAATGTTTTCAGCGAAGGAATTTTTGCCAGCTGCTGGAGCGATGATTCCGACAATCGGCATCCGGAAAGGACGAGGTGGGCGAGGCGAGGATGATCGGCTAGATGCAAAAAACCATCCCCGCGAATCGAACAATTCGACACGCTCAACAATTCCAGGTTTTCCATTCGCGCCAGGGAAGCAAAGCAAGCGTCCGAGACGGACGTGTCATCCAGAAACAACGCCTCCAAGTTTTCTAGCGTGGAAAGCCGCTGGATTGTGGGATCGCCGACCGTTGTTTTTCGGAGCGAAAGAGTGCGGAGTTGGCGAAGCTGTGCAAGTGTGTCAGCCGCGTCGTCATCAATCGCAGTGGAGGCGAGCGACAGAACTTCCAGCTTTTTCAAATCTGCGATCGTTTTCAGACCTTCGCTGGTCACCGACGTTTCATCCAGCAGCAACGTGTCCAGGTTGGTCAGAGTTCGCAGTGGTACGATTCCGCCGTCGGTGATTTGCGGACCGATGATCGCCAGGTAATCGAGGTGAGGAAAGTTGGCAAGCGCGGCGAGTGATTCGTCGGTGACCAGCGGCTTGCTCAATCGAATCAACCTTACCGTGCCATCCCGATTGTATTGAAGGTTCGTCGTGAACCGTCGAAATTCAGTTGCCGCCTGTTTTTCCGGCGAGGCATCTTCGGCGACAGCGCTGCAAAAACTGCAAACGAAGCAGAAGAAAATCGCGTGGCGAACCGAGGCGGGATGCATGAGCACAGCATACGGCGGGGATTCAAAATGCCGAACGACACCATTGTACGCCAGGGCCGCCAGCAGGTGTGAGAAATACCAGTTTCCCGGTGCCCAAAAATGGGATCGAAGCAGCTCATGGTGCGCAGCGGCCAGGCCATCGATTATCCTGTGGCGACATTCGAATGGGTCGGATGATCGCCGGGTTCACGGAGTCGTTTTAATGAAGTCTTGTTTGCGCGCCATACCCTGTTTGCTGGGAACGCTGTTTTGTCTGGCAACTTGCACCTCAACCGTTGCCCAGGACACCAAATGGGTGACCGCTGATCCGCTGCCAGCCTGGGTGTGGGACGCTGCGGGCGGCAATGACAATCAACAACTTTTCATGCAGAAGAAGTTTTCGATCGATCGTCCGATCAAATCGTCGTCGCTGTACACCACTTGCGACAACAAAATGACGTTGTGGATCAACGGCAAGGAGATCGCCGCGAGTCCCGATTGGCCTTATCCGATCACAAGCAAGGTTACCAAGCATCTTGTGCAAGGTGAAAACACCATTTCAGTTTACGCCCGGAACGCAGGCGGACCCGCTGGGTTTGTCTTCAAGTTGGTGGTCGACCATGGCGACCAGAAGACCGTTGTGCTTTCCGACACCTCGTGGAAAACGATCGGCAACGCGTCCGAAAAAAACTGGATGGCCAAGGACTTTGACGCGTCGGCATGGAGCGGCAAACTTCGCCAACTTGGCCGACTGGGAACTTCGCCCTGGGGAGTTCCCGGCGGACGTGGCAGAAAGCCGGCGGGACAAGTGACGGCAGCCGAAGACATCGAATTGCCGGATGGTTTTGTTGTTGAACATGTCTATACGGTTCCTCGCGATCAACAAGGATCCTGGGTCTGCTTGACGACCGGACCCGGCGGGCAGCTGATCGCGTGTGATCAAGGCGACAAAGGACTTTATTCGATTCGCGTCACCGAATCGGCCGACGGTCCGCAAGCAGCAGTCACGCCGATCGAAGTGAACCAACCCGATCGATCGCAACGGCTAAGCGGCGCGCAAGGTTTGTTGTGGGCTTTCGACGCTCTTTGGTTTCACAAAAACGGCGGGCATCTTTACCGAATCACCGATTCCAGTGGCGACGGCAACTTCGATTCGGCCCAGCAGTTGCCGAGTCAGACCGGTGGCGGCGAACATGGCAATCACGCCTTGATCGTTACCGAAGACGGACTGGGAATCTACATGGATGGCGGCAACCACGCGCCGCTGGCCGAATTGGCTTTGTCACGTGTGACGACATGGGATGAGGATCTGTTGTTGCCGCGGATGTGGGATGCCAACGGCCACGCCCGCGGACGACTCGCCCCCGGCGGATGGGTGACGCGGCTGGACCCCAAGACGATGCAACAAGAATTGGTCTGCATCGGATTCCGAAACCAGTACGATATCGCGCTCAACCGCTACGGCGACATGTTCACCTACGACGCCGACATGGAATGGGACATGGGCGCGCCGTGGTATCGCCCAACCAGAATTTGCCAGGTTGTCAGCGGCGGCGACTACGGCTGGCGCAGCGGCACCGGAAAATGGCCTGCTTACTACGAGGACAGTTTGCCGCCGGTGGTCGACATTGGGCCCGGTTCGCCGACCGGTGTGGTTTCCGGCATCGGTACGAAGTTTCCCGCCAGGTATCAGGACGCCATCTTCGCGCTCGATTGGACGTTTGGAACGATCTACGCAGTTCACCTGCAACATGACGGAGCGGGATATGCCGGGACCGCCGAACCGTTCGTGACCGGTTCGCCCCTTCCCGTGACAGACGCCGTGGTGGGACAAGACGGTGCGTTCTTTTTCACCGTCGGCGGACGCGGCGCTCAATCGGCGCTTTACCGGGTGCGATACGTTGGTCCGGAAAGTACGGCGCTGGTAAAAACGAAACCGTTGCCGAAAGAGATCGAATCGGCGCGCCAATTACGCCGTAAACTTGAACAGTACCACGGCAAGAAACTTTCTGCCGACGATGCGCTCGCCGCGATCGATTTCGCCTGGCAGTCGCTGGGCAGCGACGATCGTTTTTTGCGTTCCGCAGCCCGAGTGGCGATCGAATCTCAGCCGGCTGGTTTGTGGGCAAGCCGCGCCGTCGGTGAAACATCGCCGCAAGCGAAAATCACCGCGGCGGTTGCCTTGGCCCGTAGCGGAGACTCTTCTCATCAGCCCGCTCTGATCGGCGGCTTGCTGGACCTGCAACCCAAGCAGCTTTCTGATTCTCAGCTACTCGGTTTGCTGCGAGCCTACGCGCTGACGTTCATTCGAATGGGCAAGCCGGTCGAAGGCCAGCGCGATCGCCTGATCGAACAACTGGAACCTCTGTTGCCGCATCGCAACGATGATGTCAACACAGAACTCGTCCGCGTTTTGACCTATCTGAATTCACCTCAGGTAATCGAAAAGACGATGCGGCTGATCAACAACCGCCGGGAACCGGAGATCCCGAATTGGTCCGAACTCGCCTCGCGAAATGCAGGTTACGGCGGCACGGTTCAGAAGATTCTGGACAATCATCCACCCAGCCGCGAACTTGGTTACGCACTGATGTTGCGCAACCTGCGAAAGGGTTGGACGCTAGAGCAGCGGCGAAGTTACTTCGAATTCCTCAATGACGCGGCCAAGTGCGCCGGCGGAGCCAGCTATCCCGGATTCATGCGTAACATTCGTGACGAGGCATTGGGAAATTGCACCGACGCACAACGGGTGGCGCTACAAGATCTGACAGGCGAACAGTACGATCCAGTTCCCGATTTCGAGATCAAACCGATCCAAGGTCCAGGACGCGTTTGGACGGCGGACGAGGCGCGATCGCAGGCAGCCAACAAGTTTCGCCAAGCCGATTTCGAAAACGGACGCAGCCTGTATTTTGCGGCAAGCTGCGGGAAATGCCACCGCTTTGCCGGCTTGGGCGGAAACGTCGGTCCCGATCTGACGACCGTCCCCCGCAAGTTTGACGTCGGTTACGTGATCGAACATATCATCGATCCCAGCAAAGTGGTTTCGGACCAGTATCAATCGCACAGCATCTTGACAGTGGATGGACGCGTGCTGACCGGTTTGATGTCCGAGGCAGACGGAAAGGTGATCCTTTACCCGGCTGACATCAAAATGGAACCGGTCTCGCTGGCGTCCGACGAAGTCCAGCAGATTCGCCCCTCGCCGGTTTCACAGATGCCCAAAGGATTGATCGACGGATTGAACGCCCAGGAACTGCGCGATCTGCTGGCGTATTTGATGAGCGGAGGTGATCGAAACAATTCCAAGGTTTACGGAAAACGCTAAACCATTCCGCGGTAGGCCGGCTTGTCCCAAGTCGGCCTACATTGAACCATCAGGGAGTCCCGTCATGCCAGGCATCAAGGTCAACCAATACGTTGCCGCCCCGCCCGATGTCGTTTTCAAGTATTCGACAAGCATCGAAAGCTGGCCAGATTTCATCGGCGGCATCGACCGAGTCGAATTGTTGACCGACGGACCGGTGGGAGTCGGCACCCGATTCCGGGAAACTCGTACGATGTACGGCAAGGAATCATCGGAGGAGATGGAGATCACCGAGTTCAATCCTCCCAGCAGCTACATTGTCGAGGCGAAAAGCCACGGAGCCCATTACGTCAGTCGGTTTGATTTTGAAGAAAACGACGCGGGAACGTTGGTGACAATGTTTTTTGATGCTCGACCGATGAACTTTCTTGCCAAAATCGTGGGCCTGTTGATGATGCCGATGATGAAAAAAGCGGTCGCCAAATGCGTGCAAGAAGATCTAATGGACCTAAAAAAATACGTGGAAGCGGGACAATGATTCGATTCGAAATCCATCGTAGGCCGACTTGTCCCCAAGTCGGCGAGTTCTGTAAGTCGGCTTGTCCTCAAGTCGACAATCCTCCCCCAAAAGTGATACCCACATCCCACGTCTTTCTCGCGGCGATCACGATCGTTTCGGTAATCGCCACCGGTCAACGCGCCAGCGGACAAGAATCGCACATCAACGAAGCGACGTTGCGCGGGCACATTCGTTACCTGGCCGACGATTTGCTGGAAGGACGCGGTCCTGGATCTCGCGGCGACAAACAGACGCAGTTGTATCTTTCCACGCAGTTTCAGTCGTTGGGGTTGGTTCCCGCTGCGCCCGACGGCGACTGGTTGCAGCCGGTGCCTTTGGTTGGCGTTCATACTCGCCAGCCCGATGTCGTGACGTTCCTGCACGCCGATCAATCCTTGACTTTGAAACCGCTGGACGAATTCGTGGCGACAAGCGGGCACCCGACCGAAAACGCGCGGTTCGAAAATGCGGAAGTCGTTTTTGTCGGTTACGGAATCGAAGCGCCCGAGTACGACTGGGACGACTACAAAGATGTGGATCTGCGCGGCAAAGTGTTGTTGATGATGAACAACGATCCGTCCAGCGACCCGGAGTTGTTTGAAGGCCGACGACGACTCTACTACGGACGATGGGACTACAAGTACGTGGCGGCTGCCCGCCAGGGAGCGATTGGGGCGATCATCATTCACACCACTCCCTCGGCCGGATATCCCTGGCAAGTCGTCCGCACCTCCTGGAGCGGCGAGGAGTTCGAGTTGCGTGGAAAAGAGGGGCCGCGGATGGAATTGAAGGCGTGGGCCACCGAAGACGCGGCAAAGCGGATCGCCCGCCTCAGCGGCCATGACTTGGACGAACTTCGAGCGTCGGCGGAGAGCCGGGATTTTCGCCCGGTGCCTCTGGGGACGTCGTTGTCGATCAACCTGACGGCGAATGTCCGTCAACAAGATACGGCCAACGTGTTGGGATTGCTGAAGGGAAGCGATCCTGAATTGCGAGACGAGGTGGTCATCTACATGGCCCACCACGATCACTTGGGGATCGCCGCCGAGCGAGATTCACGCGGTGATAACATCTACAACGGCGCCGTCGACAATGCGGCGGGGACGGCCGGCCTGTTAGCGATGGCCAAGGCGTACGCAAACCTGAAGCCGCGGCCGGCGCGGTCGATCTTGTTCGCGGCAGTCGGTGCGGAGGAGCAGGGATTGCTCGGTTCGGAGTACTTTGCGGCTCACCCGCCCCTTTCACCCGGCTACATGGCTGCTGTGCTGAACATGGATGGAACGAACATCATCGGACGTACCCGTGACGTCAATGTCATTGGGCACGGCAAGTCGAATTTGGATCGGCTGGTTGCCGCGGTTGCCAAAGAGCAGAATCGGATCGTTACCCCCGATCACTTTCCCGATCGAGGTTATTACTACCGCAGCGACCAGTTCAGTCTGGCCAAAATCGGTGTGCCCGGTGTCTATCTGCATCCAGGAGTCAATGTCGTTGGCAAACCGGAAGGTTGGGGCAAACAAAAGCTGAACGAATGGGTGCAGAAGATCTATCATCAACCGAGCGACGAGTATCGTGACGACTGGGACCTTTCGGGCGCGGTCGAGGATTTTCGATTGTTGTTCCAAGTCGGATTGCGAGTCGCCAATCAGCAGGAGATGCCCGCCTGGAAACCTGGCGACGAGTTTGAAGACGCCAGGAAAGCGGCGCTCCGCACCCGCACCCAGCGCGCAACATCGGGAGGCTTTCAATGATTCAGCCAAGATCGATCGCGGCGATGTGCGTCGTCTGCATGGTGTCGACCGCCGCCGCCCAATCGGTTGTCGACGGTGTGGCGGCGCAACTTAAACGCGATGATTTGATGCAGTACCCGCGCCGCGACGGTACGATCGGCGAGATCGAAACGGCGGACCATTGGCAACGTCGTCGCGAATCGATCCTGGCGGCAATGCAATCGGTGATGGGCGACCTGCCACGGCAGAAAGACCACCAGCCTCCAACCGTTCGGGTCGACGAAGAGGTCGATTGCGAAACGTATGTGCGTCGTAAGATTGCCTATCAGTCGCAACCCGGCTGTTTCACTCCTGCCTACTTGTGCATTCCGAAGAGCTTGCTTGGCGATTCGAAAGAGCGTGCGCCGGCGATCCTTTGTTTGCACCCGACCGACAATCAAGTCGGACACGATGTCGTTGTCGGACTGGGCGGCAAAGCGAATCGACAATACGCCGCCGAACTTGCCGAGCGTGGTTACGTGACACTCGCGCCCAGTTATCCATTGTTGGCTGGCTATCAACCCGATCTTGACGCGTTGGGATGGGAAAGCGGGACGTTGAAAGCGGTTTGGGACAACATTCGCGGTATCGATTTGTTGCAGTCGCTTCCCTTTGTCCGGCCGGATGCGATTGGCGCGATCGGCCATTCTCTTGGTGGACATAATTCGGTTTACACCGCCGTCTTTGATCGGCGAATTCAGGTGGTGATTTCCAGTTGCGGGCTTGATTCGTATCGAGACTACTACGATGGCGACCGGCAGCGCTGGTCGGCTGGCCAAGGCTGGACTTCCACTCGCTACATGCCCAGGCTGGCGGCGTACCAGGATCGATTGGATGAAATACCGTTTGATTTTCCCGAAATGATCGGTGCGCTCGCACCGCGTCACGTATTGATCATCGCTCCACTGCACGACAGCAATTTTCGTGCTGCCAGCGTCGATCGAGTCGCCGCGTCGGCTCGGCCTGTGTTTGAATTGTTGGGTCACCGCCAGCGGCTTGACGTGATTCATCCCGATTGTGCCCACGATTTTCCGCAGCCGATGCGTCAAACCGCCTATGCACTGTTTAACAAAGTCCTTCGCCAACAGGAGAGATAGGATGTCGAACCGGCATGCGATGCGACTTCGGAGAAGTCGCCGACAGCCATCCCCGCCATTCGCTTTCACAGGAATTGATCGATGATTCGCAGATTGATGGAAGCCGTTTTTGTGCTGTCACTGTTGTCCGTGCCCGCCACCGCTGACGATTGGCAAACGATCTTCAACGGTTCGGACCTGACCGGTTGGCGGCCGATGGGTGGTTCGGGTGACAACTGGTCCGCCGCCGATGGTGTGCTGGCGTGCAACGGAAAACCGGGAGCGCAGTGGCTGGCGACCGAAGACGAGTACGCGGACTTTGAGCTGTCGTTGGAATTCAACGTTCCAGAAAACGGCAATAGCGGAGTCTTTGTTCGCGCCCCAAGCGACGGTGTCCCCTACGTCGACGGAATCGAAATTCAGGTGCTGGACGACTACGGTGACAAATGGGAGGGCCTGCAGCCGGATCAGTACACCGGATCGATTTACGCCGTGGCGGCGCCATCCAAGCGAGTCACCAAGCAGGCGGGCCAGTGGCAATCGATGTTCGTTCGTTGCTGGCAGCGGCGATTACAAGTGAAGATCAACGGGCACCCAGTGTTGGATGCCAACCTAGATGATTTTGAGGAGCAGACGAAGAAAGTACCAGGGTTGAAGCGGCAATCGGGACACATCGGCCTGCAGAATCACGGCGACAAGATTTCCTTTCGCAACATCCGTGTTCGCAAACTTGAAAGCAAAAAATAGTCGGCCAGTTCTCCGCTCTCAGCGTGCGTAGCGACTACGGAGAAGTCGCCGACTGTCGGCCACCCGCGCAACAATCGCCCACCATGGGCTCTATCACTTCTGCGATGGAACAACGCGTACCAGAGGAATCTTCTCCATGTCACTGGCGAAACGGGCGCGGGTGGTTGAACGAGACATCTTTGGCGCGTTGATCGGCGCACTGGTCGGTCTGGTGATTTGTCGCTTGGCGGTCTTTGTGATCGATATCCATCCGTACGCGTTGGCGGCAATGATGTTGGTCGGTGCCTGGAGCGGCGTGTTCCTTGCCCACGTCGGTGCTCGGCGCAGCCTTCGGGCGATGGAATCGATGCGGTCGTTTGCGGCGTCGTTTCGAGCGATCTGTTTGCGAGCCATTTTGTGGCTACTGGGGATCGCTTCCGTACTGGGCGTGTTGGCTGTCTTGACGGGAAGCTTCGAGGTGGTTGGACGGGTTGCAGCGACCACCGCGGTCACCGCGTTGGCGGCTTGTTGCTTGTGGCCGTTCTTGATTCTGTTTGACGAAGAAAAACGCTGGCGAATCGGTTTGTTCGGCACCGTTTCGGTGATCACCGCCTACCTGCTTGGTATGCCGTCGATTTGGCAAATTGGGTACCGGCCCAACGAAGCGGCCCTGTCGGGACTGACCATTGCACTGATGACGCCGGTCGGTTTGATCGCGATGTACTTGTCTCATTCTTTCGCAACGCGTGTCGCCGGATTCTTCACGCTGTTTCTGTACGCGGTGACCACCACGCTGTTTCTGTTTGCGATCTGGGGTGCGGACGGATGGAGCGAAGCGGGGAAACTAGCCGAAACTGGATTCATCCTACTGGGCTTCGGTGTTTTGGCGGTCGCCGCCACCGTCAACGCCGCGACTGGCGACGGTCGTTTTTGGCGCTGGTTCGGGTTCGCCGCCACCGGCGTCGCCAGCTACATGTGCATCCAAAACGTCTGGTCAGGTGGCGGTTTTGACGAGGAGACGATTGTCGCCGTGGCCAGCATCGGTGTGGTGATCGCCCACGCTAACCTTGCCATGCTCGCCTCGCTCCGCAACAGCCAGGTTTGGTGGCGTTACGCGACGATCGTCGCTGTGGCAACCACGGCAATCGCGCTGGATGCCGAACTGCTTTTGGATACTGGATCATCGCGCGGCATCAGCATGCTGGGCCGCATCGCGCTCGCTTCGGGAATTTTGGCGTCGACCGGAACGTTGGCCCTGTTGATCCTGACACGGCTCAATCGGCCATCAGAGAAGGTTGTCGTTGCCGAAGGTCCGATCACCCAATTGGAAATCGTTTGTCCCCAATGCGGCAAATCCAAAATCGTGCCTTTGGGAACCTCCGGTTGTGACAGCTGCGGTTTGAAACTCACCATCATGATCGAACAACCGCAGCAATGAAGCATCAAACAAGGCCGGAACAGCAAGAGTGCACCTCGCGGTTTGCAGAACATCGAGCCAGCAATGCTGCGGGCCCAATCTGTTCTTCAACCCAGCACCTTCGTGTTCTTCGTGCCCTTCGTGGTGCCCCCTTTTTTACTGACAGAGGGTAGCACAATCTTCCGTAACCACCAAAAGCGGTGATAGAAATTACCACGAAGAGCAAGAAGAACACGAAGGAAAGCAAGCTTTAGAAAGAGCGGCCAGGAATTCCGTGCCCCGTACGAAGCTCTCGGCTTGCCAGTAGCATGAGTGCCTCCAGGCAGCAACAGGCTGGCAACCTGAGCTATGCGATCGATCGACATCTGTTACACTCGCATTGATGATTCGTCGTGTGAACCCACAGTTGAAAGTTGATATGCGCTTACTCTCGTTTTTTGCCATCGGCATGATGGTGGTCGTCGGCTGCGGGCGAAAGAATCCGGTGGCAGAAGTTTCCGTTTCGCAAAGCGGTGTCGAGATTGTTGAACCGTCGGAGCCGGTTGCAGCCGGCGACTGGCCACTTTGGCGAGGCCCCACCACCAACGGCATCGCTCCCGATCAACCTTTGGTAACCCAGTGGGATGCGTCGACGAATGTTCGCTGGCGCAGCGATGTTCCCGGACGCGGTCACAGTTCCCCTATTGTGGTTGGCGATACCGTTTATTTAGCGACCGCGATCGACAATCAGCAAAAGCAGATGGTGCTGGCGTACAACCGCGCCGACGGTACGGAGAAATGGCAGACGGTTGTTCACAGCGGCGGATTTCCTTCTGATCGTGACGTCCACAAGAAGGGAACCAACGCCAACGGAACGATCGCTTGCAACGGAACATTGCTGTTCACCGCGTTTCTGAATTCCGACGCGATCACTGCGACCGCTCTCGATTTAAAGGGCGACATCGTTTGGCAAAAGGAAATCGGCAAGTTCGTTTCCAAATTTGGATACGCTCCTTCGCCAGTGCTTTACAAATCGCTGGTGATTTTTGCTGCCGACAACTACGGCGGCGGTTACCTGACGGGATTGGACGCCGCGTCGGGTGAAATCGCGTGGCGCGTGGCGCGAACCGACGACAGCAGTTATTCCAGTCCCGCGGTCGCCAACGTTGGCGGTCGAGATCAGTTGTTGATCAGCGGCGGCGGTGCGGTGACCAGTTATGACCCAGCGACCGGCGACCAGCTGTGGCAGACGCCATGCATTGCCGAGGCGACTTGCGGAACGGTGGTGACGACTGACGATAAAATTTTCGCCAGCGGCGGATACCCGGAGCGAGAAACGGTTTGCTTGTCGTCGGAGGGCAAGAAAATCTGGTCCGATAAAACAAAAGTCTACGAACCTTCGATGATCGTTTCCGGAGAAAACCTGGTGGCGGTCAACGACGAAGGCATCGCCTTCTGCTGGGCAGCCGACAGCGGTGACTTGAAATGGAAAAAACGGCTTGGCGGCAACGTCAGCGCCTCGCCCTTGCTGTGCAACGGAACGATCTATGTTTCCAACTTGGAAGGGGACACGTTCGTCTTCGTCGCCTCAGACCAATACGAACCGGTCTCGAAAAACAGGCTTGGCGACGACTGTTATGCCAGCCCGGCAGCGGCGGGCGGCGAGCTGTTCTTGAGAATCGGCGTCCAGCAGAACGGAAAACGAAGTGAACAGCTGGTTTGTCTTGCCGCGGCGGACGATCAAGCCGATCGGTAATTTCACTGATAACCCAGGCAGCCTCCTTTTAGCTGGACAGCTGGCGATCAAGTTTCAATAATCGCCAAGGTAGCCGATCTCTCTTCACCCATTCGAAAGCATCCGATGACCGTCAATACGAAACAAGCCGAGGGAAGACGCTCGGTGACCTACAATTCCTATGATGATCTGGCCGCGGATCTTGATTCTTTGCTGTCCGGCGAAATCGAAATGGTCGGAAACTGGTCGCTGGCCCAAATCTGTTACCACTTGGCTGCCGCCTTGAACGGCTGCATTGACGGCACGTCGTTTCGCGCTCCCTGGCCGATGCGGGTCATGGGCAAGCTGTTCATGAAGAACAAATTTCTGAACCAGGCGTTGCCGGCGGGATTCCAAATCCCCGCCAGCGCGACCAAGCAGTTTGCACCGGACGCTTCGGTCGATCTGCAAGAACAAGCTGACGCGTTACGCCAAGCGATCGAGCGGGTGAAGTCCGACAAGACGCGGGCGAGACACCCTTTCTTTGATCAGCTGACGACCGACGAGTGGGATCGGTTCAACCTTCGTCATGCCGAAATGCACATGAGCTTTGCCAAACCGGCTAGTAGTTAAACGTAGTGCAGGGACAGTTGGGTGATCCAAGCCACACCCAACAGCCACATCCAACACCGGAGCCAGCGCTGGGACAATCGAAAGCGTTTGCTCTTGAACCAGTTGCTAGCCAACTTGGTGCAAGAAGCCGCAACCAACAACAGGATGGGAACGGCAAACGGGTTCCACGCCAGCGATCCCATCACGTCGCCCTGGCTCATCGCAACAAGCGCGCGGGTTCCGCCAGTTGTCGGACAAGGAATTCCGGCCAGAGCCACCGACAACGAAGCAGGAATCTGCAACAGAAAAACATGCAGCAGATTCCAGCCGACGTAAACAGCAAACAGCGCGAAGGCGAGACACCGCAGCGCAAACCTTCTGCGCAGCCCAACGTCATCGCGCCTGGTAAAAATCACGGACGAATTCACAAGCAATCCAAAGCGAGTGGATGCAAACCTGAACGTTCCGCTAGCTCGATTTCGGATTTCCCTTCATCGAATCGATGACGAACGGCAGCCAACACAACGGCAGGCATAGAAAAATGAGAAGGATAAATACGATCAAACCGGTTTGATTCAAACCCAATGCAACTTCTTCGCCTTGTGGCATGCGATCTTCTCCTATGTGGACATGAACTTCAGCATTCGATAAGGTCCGAAACCGAGGCGTATCAGGCGCAACACACCGAAAAACCCAACATTTTGCTCCTTTTTACGCCCTCTCGGCCCTTCCGCGAGCCCGACGGCTCAGCGGATTCTAACAGATCTGCCAGGCCCAAGGGCAACCGAGCACAAGCCAAGTGGTGCCCAAAAGTTTTCCTACACGGTACGACCAGCAGAGGGCCCATCGAACCTGATGGAATGGCGGTTCGCCTGACGATACAATCCCCTGCAACACCTAGCCTATTCGAAACGAACGAGGATGGATCATGGCAAAGAGGATCGACTGGAGCTATCACCGCAAAGGATGAACGTCATGCAGCCGCGCGCAAGAGTTTCTTGCGCCTCGAAGTGTGACGACCAAAGAAGAGGTGGATGCCCGCAAAGTGCGACTGGGCGAAGCGGAGGCGATTGAGCTACTCAGCGGAATGAGCACCCTGGTGGTCGCCAAGGGAAAAAAGGTCACGCGAGTCAATCTCAAGAAAGATCGACCTGACGATGCAACCCTGATCGCTTTGATGCTGGGGCCCACCGGCAACCTGCGCGCCCCGACAATGAAAGTCGGCAAAACGGTGTTGGTCGGATTCAACGACGAATTGTACGCCCAACTGTTCGGCTAGTCGGCGATTTCTCCGAAATCGCAACGCAGCCAATCGCTGTACGAAAAACCGCTGCGTCAAAAATCGCCGCGCGCGTCCCCAACCATCTCACCGCTTCTGTTTCGACTTCTGGTTCAAAAACTCGTACATGTTGAACCTTTTGGGAAAAGCAACCTGATGGGCCGTTGCCCACTGTTCCCACATGGCGATCATCTTTTCCCGAATGTCGACGTGCAGGTCGGCAAGGTTGTGCATTTCGGTTCGGTCGAACTCGATCGTGTACAACTCCCACGGCTTTTCATACTCGCGCACCAGTTTCCACTGCCCCCATCGCACTGCCGCGTTCCCTTCGTGTTCCCAGAAAATGGGCTCGCTGTGCACCGCGCGTGCGCTTCCTTTCAGCTGCGGAACGAGCGAGACGCCCTGGCAAGGCGGAACGTCGTCCGGATACTGGGCACCAGCCAGTTCGACGCAAGTTGCCATGAAGTCGGGCAGGTAGGCGAAATGGCGCACGAACGTTCCGCTTTGTTTTTCGTCGATTCCAGCCGGCCAGTTGGCGATCATCGGCGTGCAAGCGCCACCTTCATGGACGAAATGTTTGTAGAGACGAAACGGAGTGTTGCAGGCGTTTGCCCAGGCCAGCCCAGTTCGCACGCCCGCGGTTCCAGCCGGCGGATCCTTGACCATTTTGGCCGAACCTTTTCCAAGCGTCCCCCCTTCCTGACAAGCCCCATTGTCGGATAAGAAAAAGATGAGCGTGTTTTCTCGTCGATCGATTTCTTCCAAATGGTCAACCAGTTTGCCGATGTTCTGGTCGATCGAATCGATGCAACCGGCGTACGCCGCCATGATCGAATCAAGGTTCTCGCGTTGCTTGTCCGTTAACGAATCCCATTTTGGACCGACATGCGGAGCCGGTTGAAAATCTCGTTTGAACAAGCCGATCTCTTTCTGCTTGGCCAACCGTTTTTTCATCAGCGCTTCCCAACCATCGGCGTAACGTCCCTTGTACTTCTGAAACTCCTCCCACTTGGAATTCAGCGGCCAGTGAGGCGCGTTGTAGGCCAGGTACAAAAAGAAGGGGCGGTCATCTGCCTCGGTCGCGCCGGTGATGAAGTCGCAAGCAACGTCGGTGAAAGCATCCGTGGCGTAAAAATCGGCTGGTGGTTCCACCGGCTGATTGCCCGACGTCATTCCGCGGTCGCCCTGAGGTTTGAAATAGTTGAAGGCGCCGGCAAGCCCGCCGAAGTAACGATCGAAACCGCGCTGCAACGGCCAGCACTCTTTGCGATCGGATCCCAGATGCCACTTACCGGTCATCAGGGTGTGGTAACCAGCTTGCTTCAACACCTGGGCAATCGTGACACAGTTGTCGTTGAGGTACCCCTGGTAAGGCCCTTCGAAGCCAAGCGGTTTTTTGGGCGGCGCAGTCATGTGGCCGATGCCAACTTGATGTGGATGAAGCCCGGTCATCAAACTGGCTCGCGTCGGACAACAGCGGCCCGAATTGTAAAACTGAGTGAACCGCAATCCGCCAGCGGCCAATTGATCGATGTTCGGAGTCTCGATTTCGCCGCCATAGCAACCGAGATCCGAAAAGCCCATGTCGTCGACCAAGATGATCACGATGTTGGGACGCCGTTTGTCGCCGCCATCTTCGGCAGCAACCACCCGGCGGGGGAAAATCGATACCGCGATCACCGCGGCGAAGGCGAACACCGAGAGTTTCAGTTTCATGACGGACACTTCGTAGACCGACTTGTCCCCAGTCGGCAAATCTGAATTTCATGCGTGCCGACTTGGGACAAGCCGGCCTACCCACTCACTTTTTCTTGCGACGTTTTCCCGAAGCACGCTGCTTTGCGGCCGGATGCGTGGCCAACTTGGCAGCGAGCTGCTGAACCACTTCCGGATGGTCGGAAGCGATGTTTTTGGTTTCCAGCGGATCGTTTCGATAGTCGTACAGTTCGTACTCCGGCTGGTCGTCTGAACCAGTCGGCTTCCATTCGACCAACCGATATCGGTCGGTTCGTACGGCGCGCCCCATTCGGCCGCCCTTGGGAAAACAGTGATACGCGTGATCGCGAAGCTGCTTTTTTTCGCCCTTCAAGACCGGCACAAAACTTTCGCCGTCAATCGGTTGAGGCCCGTCGGGCATCGAAAGACCGGCGAGATCGGTAACGGTGGGAAAAATGTCCACCGTCTCGATCAAGGCGCTACTGGCCGAACCGGGCTGGGCCACTCCCGGCGCAACAATCACGATTGGGATCCGATTCGCCTGTTCGTAATTGGTGTGCTTCGTCCAAGTACCGTGATCGCCCAGGTGATAACCGTGGTCGCCCCACAGCACGATGATGGTATCTTTGTCCAAGTCCAGCTGGCCGAGTTCATCGAGCACGCGTCCCACCTGCGCGTCCATGTAGCTAAGCGATGCGTAGTAACCGTGGATCAGCGTCCGCTTCAGCTCCTCGGTCAGCGGCGGATCTTGCGGAACTGGTTTGTACTGATTCAGCTCGCCGATCGTTTTTCCCGCATACGACGGAGCTCCGACGGGCGGCTTGGTGTATTGCGCCAGCGGCAGCTGCGCCGGATCGTACAGGTCCCAATACTTCCGCGGTGCACAAAAGGGTAAATGTGGCTTGGTGAACCCGAGCGCTAAAAAGAACGGCTGGCCCGATTGCTTGTACCGCCGCAACCGCTTGATTCCTTCGGCAGCGATGCGACCGTCGGCGTACGCGTCGTCATCCACCTCCGCCTTTTCCCAAGCGGCACCGCGGGGCAGCGACTTGATCTGGTCCAGCTTCTGGTTGCTGAAAAAAGCTTCTTCACGCGTGAGCTTTCCGCCGGTACTTTCCGGCAGCACGTAATCGATCACTTTGTCCGGGTGAAAGGGAACGCTCCATGATCGTTGGTCGTTGACGTTGCCGTGTCCGATATGAAAGACCTTGCCGATGCCCGCCGAATGATACCCGTTGTTTTTGAAGTGCTGCGGCATGGTGACCGCATCGGGAACGGCTCTGCGAAAGTGGTAACCCAGACTATAGATGCCGGTGGAAGTCGACCGCGAGCCGATCAGCAAGTTGTTTCGAGACGGCGCACAAACCGCTTGATTGCAGTAGGCCATGTCAAACCGCATACCTCGTGCAGCCAGGCGATCCAAGTTCGGTGAATGAACCCACGATTGGCCGTAGGCACCGAATGACGGTTTTAAATCGTCCACCAAAATCAACAGCACATTCGGTCGGTCACCCGCAACCGCAAGTCCGGCCATCAAGAGCAACAGGGCGCAGGTACAGGCAATCTTTTCCAACAGACGCATTTCCAGTGATCCGATCGATGGGTAGTGGTTACCAGCCTCAACAGTTTCGCAGCCGACCAAGGGTACTTCAATGAGATTCTCCGGCAGAGAATTGAGAATCCAAGTCACTAGGTTGTTCCGACAATCCAGAAGCCGTTCCTATTCTTACTCGTGCTCGTGCTCGTACTCGGACATTAACCAGTGCTTCACCTTCCGTTTCGCGTCGCAACCACAAATCCTCAGGACCGAATCGATTACGAGCACCGCTTCGCTGAGCACGAGCACGAGTAGGAGTTGCTGGGGTGTGTACTCCGCTTGGGCTCTGGATTAACTTCATTCGTTGGTTTTTTTGAATCGAAACAGCTTGGAACATCATGCGATATCTTCTTTTCAGTGCTGCAACACTGCTTCTTTGCGTTACCGCCTTTGCCGACCATCGTCCAAATTTTGTCATCTTCATCGCCGACGACATGGCTTGGGAAGATTGCGGCGTCTACGGAAACGACAAGATTCGGACGCCCAACATCGATCAAATCGCAAAACAGGGATTGCGGTTCGATCGCGCTTATTTGACTTGTTCGTCCTGCAGTCCCAGTCGCTGTTCGATCATGACGGGCCGTTATCCCCACAGCACCGGCGCCGGCGAGTTGCACTTGCCGCTGCCCGGCGATCAAACGATGTTCACCAAGCCGCTGAAAGATTCCGGTTACTGGACTGCGGCAGTTGGCAAATGGCACCTGGGCGAGGCAGTTGCTGATCAAGTCGATTACCGAAAAGGGGCAACTCCACATCAAATGGGCGACCAGTGGGTACAGGCCGTCCGTAGCCGTCCGAAAGACAAACCGTTTTTCCTTTGGGCCGCGCACAGCGATCCCCATCGCGGCTACAAGGCGGGTGCCGTCGATCCGCCACATTCCCGCGACGACGTGGTCGTTCCTCCCTTCTTTCCCGACACGCCCGAAGTTCGCGACGACCTGGCCCTTTATTACGACGAAATCAGCCGCTTCGACCAGCACATCGGCATGGTGCTGGCCGAATTGGATCGTCAAGGCGTTGCCGAAAACACGTTGGTGCTGGTGATCAGCGACAACGGGCGTCCGTTTCCGCATTGCAAAACGCGCGTCCATGTTCCGGGAGTGAGAACTCCGTTTGTAGTCCGCTGGCCTCAGAAAATTCGTGCCGGTGGCGTCACCAATCAGGTCGTCAGCACGGTCGACATTGCACCGACCCTCTTGGAACTTGCCGGACTCCAGCCGCTGACCTCTTTCCAGGGCATCAGCCTGGCAAAAGTCCTCGTGGATCCTCAGGAAACCACCCGCAAGCATGCGTTCGCGGAACACAATTGGCATGACTATCAAGCGTTTGAGCGCGCCGTTCACGGCCAAAAGTATTGTTACGTCCGAAATTGGTTGCCCGATACTCCCGGAACACCCCCGGCCGACGCGGTGCGCAGCCCGACCTATGCGGTGATGCAAGAATTGCACCGACAGGGCAAGTTGGCAGCACAACATCAAGGCTGTTTCGAAACGCCTCGGCCGACGGAGTTTTTATACGACGTCGAATCGGATCCACATTGCATCGAAAACCTGGCCGCCGATCCGAATCATGCCGCTGCGCTGAAGAAAATGCAGCAGGCACTTGCGAAGTGGCAAAAGGAAACTGGCGACACCTTTCCGGGCAAAGACCAGCTGACTCCGGATGGTTTCGATCGCACCACCGGAGAACGAATCATCCGGGGCGCTCATCCATCGCTGATCAAACGATAGGGCTACACGTCACGACAACAGATCGGCCGCAAGTTCTTTCTGACACGCCCCGATCACTTGCTGGACCAGTTCGTCCGCCTGCTGGCCACTGAGCGTCGCGTCGTGACGCTGAAGTTCGACGGTCAACAACACTCGTTTGCGGTCGGGGCCGTCTCTCTTTTCATCCCGATACGTTTCGCGGTAGGTCACACCGGCCAACTCGCTGCCCAGCGCCGCGCGGACAACGTTTTCCATTTCCGACCAGGCGATCGATTCGGCAACCACAAAATTCAAATCACGGTGAACCGACGGAAACAGGCTGATCGATCGTTGCTGTGGCACCAGGTGGGCGAGCTCCAATAGCGTCGGCAGCGACAACTCGGCCGCCACCGTTGCTTGAGGAAGCTTGAGAGACTTCAGCAGCTTTGCGTCAACAATGCCCAGGTATCCCAGCACGTTGTCATCGATCTTCATTTGCATCGCGCCGCCCCCAGCAAAACCTCGGCGATCAACGCGGTCGACGGCGAGCGGTCGGTCGACACCCATGCGGGCAACCAACGTTTCGATCACCCCTTTCAATTCAAAGAAATCACACCCGGAAACGACGGCCAGTGAATACTGTTCGCGCGGCAACGTATCGCCCGATTCGCTGGGCAAGTAGATGTGGGCAATCTCAAACAGATTCGCTTCCACGCTTGCCATGGCCCAATTCCTGGCGCGACCTTCCAGCAGGCTGGGGATGAGCGAACGTCTTAGCTTTCGCGAACCTTTCAACATCGCCGTCTGCGTTTGAAGCGCCGGCAACTCGGTCCAAGGACTGAGCGATTCGTCCAGTTCCGCCCGCACCACGCTCGGCGTCATGGCCTCACTCAAACCGACCGCCGTCAACAGATGGCGAACTCGCTCGATCGCCACGTCGAACGGACGTTTGACACTGGGAGCAACCGAAATCGGGGCGTCTTCAGGAATTTGGTCGTAGCCGTGAATCCGCGCTACCTCCTCGATCAAATCGGCCTCTCGCGTCAAATCGTGTCGCCACGACGGAGGAATGTAAGTGACCGAATCGGTCGCGGACGAATCGGTGTCGCATCCCAGCGCCGTCAAGATCCTGGCCACCTCCTCCGGCGCAATCCGTATACCCAGAATTCGTTCCAGCTGGCCCAACCTCAGCACGACCGGTTGTCGTGGCTGCACTTCAGCAGCCGTATCGATCACCCCCTGAGCCACCTCACCGCCGGCGATGTCGGTGATGATTTCGCAAACTCGCCGACTGGCCCAATCGACGCCGACTGGATCGACTTTGCGTTCGAACCGGTAAGACGACGGACTATGAAGCTTCAGTTTTCTGGCGGTGCGGCGGACCGACAGCGGCGCGAAGACAGCAGCTTCGATCACCAAATCGGTGGTTGTATCGGTCACTTCCGATCGTGCGCCCCCCATCACTCCGGCCACCGCTTCCGCCCGTTCGGCATCGGCAATGACGCAGACGGACTGGTCCAATTCGTATTGGCGATGGTCAATCGCTTCGATCGTTTCCCCGTTGTTGGCCGGCCGCAAGACGATCTTTGCCCCAGCGATCTTGGCATGGTCAAAGGCGTGCAGCGGTTGACCGCATTCCATCAACACATAGTTGGTCGCATCGACGATGTTGTTGACCGGCTGGTAGTGTTCGATCTGGCCGTTCTTTTCCTTCCAGAAAACGCTCCGCAGCGCCTTCACCAGCCAATCGGGACTCTGGCGAACGGTCACTCCTTGGATCACTCGCGCGGTGTACCGTGGGCAAGCTTCGACAAACTGGTTTTCGACCGACAACAAAGCATCGATCTTGGTGACCGAAGCGGCCAGCGTGACGTCCGGTTTCGACAACGGCAGCCCATACAGCACACTGACTTCTCTTGCCACGCCGATGTGGCCAAGGCAATCACCGCGGTTGCTGGTCACTTCCAGGTCGATCACCACGTCGTCATCGATCGTTGTCGTGCCCTCGTGATTCAATCCCGAAAGGCTCAAACGCAACGCCAATTCTTCGTGGGTCATCGGAAGCTGAACGTACTTCGACAACCAATTCAGCGAGACGAGCATGGTGAGAAACTAACGTAGAAGGAATGAGACGCGGGAGAAGCCGCCTGCCTGTCCGAGCGGTCGGCCTGTCCCACCACAATTCAAAACTGCCGCAGGAATCTCAGGTCGCCGCTATACAAGCTGCGAATATCGGTGATTCCATGTCGCCGCATGCAAAGCCGTTCCACACCCAGGCCAAATGCAAAACCACTGTATTGCTCCGGATCGTATCCCACCGCTTCGAAGACCGCCGGGTCGACCATCCCCGCACCGCCGAACTCGATCCACGATCCGTTCCAGAAAAAGTCGACTTCGACGCTCGGTTCGGTGAACGGAAAGAACGACGGTCGAAATCGGATCTCGACGTCGCCGCCCAGGTAGTTGGTCGCAAAGACTCGCAGTACCGTTTTCAAATTGGCCATCGTCACATCGCGATCGACCAGCAACCCTTCCATCTGATGGAACATCGGGTAATGAGTCGCGTCGGCTTCGTCGGGCCGATAGACTCGCCCCAACGAAATGACTCGCACCGGCGGCTGATGTTTCTCCATCACGCGAATCTGCACCGTGCTGGTTTGGCTCCGTAGCAGCTGATTCCCTTCGACATTGCGACGCTCCTTGCCGCCACGTGCCGAAGTACGATCGGCGGTGGCAAGATAGAAATTGTCTAGCGGGTCGCGGGCCGGATGATCTTCGGGAATGTTCAGCGCCACGAAGTTGTGCCAGGGATCTTCGACTTCCGGACCTTCGGCCGCCTCGAAGCCCATTCGCCCCATGATCTCCATCAGGTGGGTGATCGTTTGAGTGATCGGATGGATGTGTCCGACCGCGGGGCGTTTGCCCGGCAACGTGGGATCAAAATGCGGATCGACTCCGTCGGCCTGCTCGCCGCCCAGTCGCGACTGCGAAGCTTCGAAGGCGGCTTGTACCGTCGATCGGAATTCATTCAGACGTTTTCCGGCCGCGGGACGATCCGTCTTGTCGATCGTCCCCATTCTCTTGGAGATATCGCGAAGAGCACCTTTCTTCTGACCAAGATACTGAATCCGCGCAGCCTCCAACGCATCGGCATCACTGACCGAATCGAACGCAGCCGATGCCTCACTTTGCAAAGCATCAAGCGTCGCGATGAATTCCTGAAGGGACATGGTCACGCGGTGGGCGCTGTCTCCAGCGCTTCTTTGGCCTTGTCACAAACATCCTTGAAACCAGCTTCGTCGTGAATCGCCATCTCCGAAAGGGTCTTGCGATCGAGCTCGATGCCGGCGAGTTTCAAACCGTGGATGAACTGGCTGTAGCGAAGCCCGTGTTGGCGAGCGGCGGCATTGATTCGAGTGATCCACAGTTTGCGGAAATCACGCTTTCGGACGCGGCGATCGCGAAACGCATAGGCACCACTTCGCAGCAGAGATTCTTTTACCGTCCGAGTCAGCTTGCTGCGGCCGCCCCGATATCCTTTGGCCCGTTTGAAAAGGCGCTTCTTCGACTTATTTCTGGCCGAACCGGTAGTGGTACGCATGGCGTATTTCCCTGTCGCAAATCGATTTTTGTAAAGGTGCTTTCGACGAAAGGTCCCGGTTCAGGCCCCGGCATGCATGGACGCCGAAGTTTTGCCCAACCAAGTGGAAACGATCGTGATGGTCCTGAAAGAGTAAACGAAGGATTCGATGCCCGTCGGCGAAGCGAATCAGTAACTGTGTCCGTTGAGCGCCGCCTGAATGGTCGGTTCCATGCAGGGATCGACCGCAGTCGTTCCACGCAGATTCCGGCGGCGTTTCTTGCTCAAACCCTGAGCCAGGTGGCTGGTGCCGCTGCTGCGGTGCATCGCCTTCCCTTTGGCAGAAAGACGGAAACGCTTTTTCGTCCCCTTGTGAGTCTTGATTTTTGTCTTTCCTTTGGCCTTGGTCATCGCTGTTTACCGCTGTATTTCGCTACGGACGAGTCAATTGGAATCGCGAAGAATACCGCAGAAGCCCCGATTTGGGAAGTGCTGATGTTGACAGTAGCGCTAACCCGCTACGGCAAAAGAAGCGATTTTCTCCAAATTCACATGCCTACCGCCGCAGCGCCTCATTCATCTCGTCGGTCGCAGCCGCCACGGCATCCTGCCAGCGCCGATCGCCAAAACGGTCCCGATATTCCGCTCGGGAATGAGCAAAAATGAGATGACGAGAACTATTGACGACCGCCCCCAGCCCCTCGGAGTCAAAACCGGCCATCACATCGCCGGCGGAACCACCCTGGGCCCCAAAACCGGGAATCAAAATCCAGCTGGTCGGCATCGCGGCACGCATTTCGGCCAATTGTTCGGGGTACGTCGCTCCGACCACCGCCCCGACCGGCCCGTATCCCGAATCGCCCCGCCGGCTCGAATTCAACTCGGCAATCAGGCTGGCGACCCGACCATAGACAGTCATTCCTTCCGTTTTGCGGTCCTGCAACAAACCGCCGCCTGGATTGGACGTCTTGACCAGCACAAAGATCCCCGCCGCCCGGCGATCGCACATTTCCACAAACGGCTCCAGGCTCTCCAGCCCCAGGTACGGACTCACCGTCAGCGAATCGCTTCCCCAGGGGCTCAAGTTCCCCGCTCCCAGGTAAGCATCGGCGTAGGCGGTCGCGGTGCTGCCGATGTCATTTCGTTTTCCATCGGTGATCACGATCAGTCCTGCCCTGGAGGCGTATCCGATGACTTCGCCCAACGAGACCATGCCGGCCGGTCCGAGCCGTTCAAAAAAAGCCGCTTGCGGTTTCACGCAGGGCACTTTCCCGGCGACCACATCGATGATTTCGCAGCAAAACTGGGTATACGCGGCAGCCCAAGCATCCGGCGCATCGCCGGCAACCGAATCACGAATCGGAGCCGGCAGCTGATTTCTACGCGGGTCGAGCCCCACGCAGGTCACCGATCCGGTACGTCTCACCGCCTCGGCCAAACGATCAGCAAAAGACATCATCGAAACCTCGCTTGAGCATCACAAACAGAATTCCCAGCCCAAGCATGGCATTCCGCCCCCGTCCCGAAAAGTCCGCCTAGCGAACCTCCCAGCAGTCCAGTAGCATCTAATTCCATCGAAGCTGTCAAAAACAGCAAACGGGCCGTGGCGTAGTCTGGTAACGCGCTACACTGGGGGTGTAGAGATCGCTGGTTCAAATCCAGTCGGCCCGACTTGAAATCAAAGCAGCTCGCCGCATTGATATGCGGCGAGCTGTTTCTCGTTTACTGCGAGCGAGTTACGTAAACGATGAAGCCCAGCGCAGTCAGTTCAAACAGCTTCGCGATTACGGTCACTGCAGACGGCCTACTGCTGTAACTCAACCATGCCGGTCACATCGTGGGAGCGATGGAAGTCGTCTCGAAAGGGAGTACCGAGCTGCATGCGTTTGCTTTACTTCCTCAGGCACCATAAGTAATCGGACAATGCCCAATCGCGCTACCGGCCCAACACACCGGAAGCGGCCATCCAGTGGCACGGACGCCAAGGGTGCCGTACTGCCCTTTGATGCCTCAGCGTTCGGTCGACCTACAACGGTTGAGCTAGCCCCTCGAAAGTGATGCCTTCAGATCGCCAAGTCAGAATTTGAATGAACCAGTCGTTGGGACTTCCTCACCTGCCAATGCTTGCCCACAATTCTCGAGAAACGATGTTTGGATACAGCTGGACGAAACCGTAGCAACTTGAACTGTTGGGCGTCGCAATCGTGATTGCTCTCACTCGCGTGGCAATCGGCCGGGCCGGCCTTTTGTGAATAGTCTGTGGATTTCATCCTCGTTCAGCACGCGCCGCCACAGAATCAATTCGTCGATGCGCCCTCGAAACTCACGGTCTCGCCCTCGCCGGGTTTTGTCTTCGCTATGCCATGCGCCCAGTCGACAGAAACCCGGCCGGGAAACAGCGTCATCCGACAATGCAGACCGAACTGCGAGCCTGCCATCCACCCATGTCGAAGCAAATCCGTTCTCGGTATCCACGACAGCAGCGAGGTGTATCCACCGGCCGACACGTACTTCAGCCGTTGATGTCGACTTGAGAGTCTCGGGAAAGACGGCTGCGAAGATCGTCCCGCGACTGCGAGAAAACTGCAGGTGAAAATCACCTTCCTCCCAGCCGGCGGAATTGAAGATCGGCGTCAGTGCGTGATCGAACCTGTCGATGTTGACCCACAGCGAGATCGTAAATTGCGGCAACTCGCCGGGGATATCAATTTCGACGGCATCTCCGGGGCGATCGAACAGCAGCGCCCGTTTTTCCGGCCACCGGCCAGTCACCCAACGTGCGCCCGTAATGGTTCCATGGATCGATTCGGGATGGTCAGCCTCATCGAAAAGCGTCCGGTCGTGCTCGGGCAATCGGTTGAATGCGTGGTAGAGCACGACATCTCTGTCTCCGCGAACCTCGCGGTCATGTTGTTGCAGCGCGCGTATCCCAGGTCCGCCGGTGTTGGAAAGACGCCGAATTTCGGCGCATTGACTGACTCCACACCATCCGGATGGATCCATGCTGACTCACCAATCTGCAACGAGGCAATCGTCTTTTTGCTGTGAAGGTTTCTCACGTCAACTCGCCCATCGAACACCTGCACGCGACTCTCGCCGGTGCCGGGCTCAACCAGGATTCCGAACTCGGTGCCCAAATCGACCACGTCGGCATCGGGTGTTTCGATCGTGAACCCCCGACCGCCTTCCGGCGCGAACGCGCGAGCCTGACCGCGGCTCAGTTTGACACGGAACTCATCGACGATCTCGAACTCCGCCGGACCACGAACCGTCATCGAAACTCCGTTGCGAAACTCGATCGCGACGATGCCGGAACCAAGTGAATAGCGGCCCGATTCAAGACGACCGTCCGGCAGCACAGTGCCGGACGAAAAAACGGCGTTTGCTTCATCCGCAATCATGGCGATCGGTGAATCGCTCTTCGACGTAATCACCCATGCCGACAGTCCCGCAACGATCAGAACTGTTGCAGCAGCGATCCAGGCAACAAGCCGTATCCGGGGTGAACGTTCGGGGACATCACGTGTCCGCCGCGCGGCAATGTCGGCGATTTCATCCGTGGCTAAAAGTTCGGCCAGTGAGTCACCATCGAGCAGAAACTGCGCTGCAAACTCACGATTCTGCTCGCTTGCGCGCAGTAAGTCGTTCAGTTCATTCCGATGCTCTTCGGAAATGCCCGCTGTATCGCGACTTTCCAACAGCAATTCGGCAATTCGTATTTCGGTGGAATGCATTCTCTTATGGCTCAGTCAGTTTTCGGAAACCAGTCTGCCCTGAATACAGTCTGCCAGCGTTTTTCTCAGCCGCATCATCATCACCTTCACGGCGCTGAGGCCGCGGCCCCGCCGTTTGGCAATTTCCTTCATCGAGTAACCATGCACGTAGAAGTCGGCGAGTGTCTGACGATGCTCCGGCTTCATTTTCTTCAGGCATACCTCCAGTGCATCGATCCGGTCCGGTTGTGCGTCAGCGATTCGTTCCGATGTCCAGGCCATAGCCGCCACAATGTCGCTGTCGAAAATCAACCGATCGCGAGATTGGTCACGAACCCAGGCCAGCACTTCAAAGCGGGCGACCGCAAAGGCCCACCGCAGAAAGGGTGTCTCCGGATCCCAGTCGTCAGATTTCTTCCAAAGGACGAGACACGTCTTCTGAAACACATCCTTCGCGTCGTCAGCATGCCCGACCGACGCCGCGCAAAACCCGCGGAGCGCGGATTGGGCGTCGGTAAACGCTGCAATGAATTCGTCGTTCGGTGGCTTCATTGGGATGATTGGTAACGCGACCCATGCTCACAGAATTTCCCCGTATAGATACTCCACGAGCGAACACGGAAGTTACACCTGTTATGTTTCAGTTTTTCTCTCGGTAACGCAACGGGTTTTCAGGCATAATTCGTTTGCCTTCGTTCGTTTGCGTTTACATCCAGCTTCACTGTTCGGCAAGCGCCTTCCTGACTTCTTCATTGTGGATGGTCGGCAGCACACTGTCCCACCACGATTCATAGACCGCGTTGAGTTTCGCGAGCACTTTGGGACGAGCCTCCGCAATGTTCTTCTTCTCGCCGGGGTCGGTGCGGTGATCGTAAAGCTCGTTGCCGTTGACCATTCGGTAGTGATCCGTTTGCACGGCGTACTCGACGTATTTCACCTCGTCGGTTTTGCCGGCCAGGAAGTCGCAATGAACCATGATCCTGCGGTCGGCCACTTCGGCGTCCGGGTCTTCGATCAACGGAACAAGGCTTTGTCCATCGATCGAGTGTGAATACTCCGCGCCGGTGATCTCGGCGAGCGTGGGAAACAGATCGATGCCGCCGGTAACGCGATCGACTTCCGCGCCGGGCCGTACATGTCCGGGCCACCGGACAAACAACGGAACGCGTGTGCCGCCGTCCCAGGGTTGATCTTTGGCGCCTCGCAGGCCCATGTTGTACAGCGCGCCCGATTGGTCGTGAAATCCGGTCTCAAGACTATGGCCCGTCGGCACAGGGCCACCCATCGCGTGCCCGTTGTCGCCGGCGTAGATGAAGATGGTGTTTTCAAGAAGTTCTTCCTGTTCCAGGAACGCAAGCAGGCGCCCAATGTTTTCGTCCAGGTTGGCAACCATCCCGTAGTAGTCGGCGCCGTCGTAGATAACCTTCGGATTCCAGGGAGGCGGCGTGGCGATGAGTCCTTTGTTTCGATAAGGAGCCGCGTACTTTTCCGGGACGACAAGCGGCGAGTGCGCGTTGTAAGTCGGCACGTAGCAGAAGAAAGGCCGCTGGCGGTTTGCCTCGATCCATTCCATCGCCTCGTCGAAGAAAATGTCCGTGCGATAGCCGCTGTGCTGTTCCTCTTTTCCGTTGCGCAACAACGTCGGGTCGTAGTGACCGTTTTGAGTATCCTTCGGCGCCGTCAGCGCCATGTCGAAACCGCGATTCTCGGGTCGGTACTTCTGGCTCGTTCCTAGGTGCCACTTGCCGAACAGCCCCGTCGCGTAGCCCGCTGACTGGAGGACTTCGGCCAACGTGATCGCCGACGGCGACATGTTGTATTCCGGATCGCTGGGCCGAGTTACACCGCTACGGAACTCATGGTTGCCCGTCATCAACTGTGCGCGAGTCGGTGCGCAAGTGGGCGCGACATGAAAGTTAGTAAGCCGCAGACTCTCGCGGTACAGTCGATTCAGGTTAGGCGTTTTGAGGATCGGATTGCCGGCCGCTTCGATCTCGCCCCAGCCGGTATCGTCGCTCAGCACAAAGACGATGTTGGGCGGTTCGAATGAATAGACAAACGAATGGAGGCAAACGAATAGGATGCAGGAAGTGAGAGTAGATTGCATGAGTTTAGATTCCATTCCTACTCCTTGATCACATGAACATAAAACGCGTCGAGTTGCCTCGTTTTGTCATCGAAGAAACCTGATAGCCGTGTGCTTCCTTCCGGGAGTGTCACATTGAAACTGGCGGCCTTGTCGCTTGGCGCGATGTCGACGACCTGAGTTTGATCACCGATGATCAGCGTTGCAGTTGTCGCCTTGAACGCGATTGTCTTGACAGCGTTCGCTCGGCTGACTCCGGCCAGGGACATCGGGCGTGGGGGCCGGCAAACGTCGCCGATGGCCGTGTCCGCTTCGACAGGCCAGCGGCGGAGTTCAATGCGGTACTTGCCCGCTGACTCGACTCGTAGTGGCCAAAAGGCGCGCGGCAGAGGCTTGTCCTCGGCCTGTTTGCGTTTCTTAAACCCAAGACGGCGAAACGTGTCCTGATACCATCCGCCGCCCCGATACATGCAATCGTGGTAGTTCAAAATGACTTCGGTATCGTGGTCCGTGCCCACAGGAATCTCGGCGACATCGCCAATGACCGGTTCGATATCCTCTTGCCACAATCGGTCGTAGAAGCCGGCCAGTTTGGAAACGATCTCGGGATGCTCCGCATACACGTCGTTTTCCTGGCCCGGATCAGCCTGGATATCGTACAGCTCTTTGTTGTCGATCAGCCGCCACCGCTCGCTCATCACGGCGGTCGTTTTCCATTTCGTGATCGGCCGCGAATACTGCTGGTCGGTCATGATGATTCGCTCAGGCCAATCGGCTCCGTCACCGTCCTCCAACAGTGGACGTAGACTCCTTCCGTCGAGCTCATAGCCGCCGGTATGTTCGAGTCCACACAGATCGATCAGTGTTGGCGTGACATCGGTGATATTGGCGAGCGTTTCAACCTTTCGTTCACCATCGAATCCGCCAGCGGGCCAATGCAGGAAGAACGGGACGCGGTGACCTCCGTCGTACGCCGAGCCCTTCTTTCCTCTCATCCCCGCATTGAAAACCTTGTCGCCTCCCGCCGTACCGTTGTCGCTGGTGAAGATGAACACCGTGTTGTCGGCAAGCCCGCGCTGAGCAAGGTGACGGCGCAGGCGACCAACGTTTTCGTCCAGGTTGGCGATCATCCCATAGAAACCTTTCAAGCGATCATCGAGGTTTGCATAGGGTTCGCAGTACTGCGGTGGAGCGACATTGGGACCGTGGGGCACGTTGGTTGGCAAGTAGACAAAGAACGGTTTCTCCTCGCTCGCCGCCTGATCGATAAACTCGGTCGCTTCGCGAAAGAAGACATCGGTGCAATATCCCTGGTACGGTTCCCAATGGCCGTTGTGAAAGTAGTGGTCGTTCTCGTAGTTGTTGTCCCAGTAGTCAGCGATCACGCCGATGGCACCGCCAAAATGTCGAACCACTTCGTCAAAGCCGCGGGACTCGGCGCCGTAAGGATGGTTGTCACCGAGATGCCACTTGCCAAACATGCCGGTGGTGTAACCAGCGTTCTTAAACAGCTTGCTCACCAGCGTGCGGTCGCTGCGGACGAACCAATGCGCGTTGTCCAGGTTATGGACGCCGGTCCTGTCAGCGTAGATGCCCGTCAGCAGGGCGGCGCGGGCGGGAACGCAGTAGGGATAGGCGTGATAGTCGTCGAACCGAACGGATTGCCGAGCCAACGAATCGATCTCAGGCGTCTTCAGGATCGGGTTGCCATGAACGGACAAGTCACCGTAGCCCAGGTCGTCGGCGATGATGAGGATGACGTTCGGAGGCGACTCGGCTGCAAAGGCAATCGAATGGAGGCAAACGAATAGGATACAGGAGGAAAGTACTGTCTTCATAAGTTCACGTTATAGGTGGCGGGAGAATGGGTTCTACTGTTGGGCACGGAAGTCCGTAAGACCAGGGCTTCCAACATTTTCATGAGTCCGAGTAATACAAGCACGCAGCGCAAGCAAGTGTGTACCTGCGCAGGTTCCTTGATTCCTTGATTCACTCGCTTGCGCGTCGAGAGTGTATATTTGCTTTCTCTTATCGGTTGTCTCATTTCGCTTGTATTCCCTCTCGTACTGGGCAACCGTGTTACCGGGTTGCTCCAGTAGACGACTGATCGGTCACCTGATTCCGGGTCCCGTGGGCAACGCCCCGCGCGCGGACCGAACGACTCAGGCGCGGGGCGTTGCCCACGCGGTATAAAAAATGCTGCACAGCGTTGCCCGACAGGAGCCACTATCGTGGGCGATGATTCCTGACGCGTTATATCTGCTGGATTTCGGAAATAAACCACGATAGCAGCAAGACAAGCACGCAAAGAGCCGGCAGCGCCAGAGCGAGTGCTGCGTAGTTGCCGCGTTTCGCGGTGACAATTCCCCAGGTACTTGCCGCCAGCAGAATTCCGACGGCGGCCGAAAAGAACGGGGCGAAGACTAACCCGATACCGCCCTGTGCGTCCGGAAACGCGAAAATAAAGAAGAGGAACAACAGCAAAACGCCGAATCCTCCGACGGCACCGACGCAAGCGGCAATCGTCAAAGCGCCGGGCCGTCTGTTGTCTGCCGGATTCGCGTCGGACGGGTGCTGCATCGTCTTGACAGTCTCTGGAAGGCTCTAACGTACTTTGAACTACGAGAGGCGGTTTCAAAACGCGATTTGAACAGCAGCCGGACTCGCGAGAGTTCGGAAATCGCCTGCAAATTGCAGCTTTCCGAAGTGTTGCCACTCCGGCTACAGGGCTTTGAAACCATCTTTGATCTGGTTTTCGTTCTTGCTGCCGGAGTTGTGGCGGCAGACTTTTGCTTTGCATTGTGTTCGAGCCAGCCTCCTGGTTGCGGCGTGGCGCCGTTTCGGACTTCGGCGTCCCAAGCCTTCAGCCGAGCAAGCATCGCCGCAGCGCGAGCGGGTTCGACTTCGGCCAAGTCGTTTTCTTCGCGCAGGTCCGTATCCAGGCGATAAAGTTCAACCGTTTCGTTTTCAAACGTACCGGGCGGTGACTTGGGGTGTTGAACGACCAGTTTCCAAGGCCCTTCGCGCATCGCTTCGCTGCGCGCGCCGTTGTTGCTGAGAGATGACCAGAAAATCGCGCGCTGCGGCGGTGCTTTCCATTCGAAGAGAACCGGCGACAGGTCGATGCCGTCGAGTTTCCGGTTTTGAGGCGTTTCAATTCCCGCCACGGACAGGATGGTGGGCATCACGTCCAGCGTGATCGACAGCGCATCGGTCGATGCGCCCGCTTCTATCCTTCCCGGCCACCAGGCGATGGCGGGGACGCGCGTGCCGCCTTCGTAAACCTGACCCTTGTTACCGCGGTGGTCGGGATGACCGGTCGCGGTGTTGCGGGCATCTCCGTTGTCCGAGAAGAATAGAAACAGCGTGTTCTTATCGAGGCCGAGTTCGACGAGTTTGTCGCGCACCTGAGCGACGCCCGTGTCCATTTCCAGAATCATCTGCTCCATCGCTTCTTCGTGCGGCGTCTCGCGCTTCTTTGCTCCGGGACCGCGCTGGATCGGGTCGCCCGGGCCCTGCACGGGCGCATGCGGGGATTCGTGCGCGATGTAGAGGCAGAAAGGCTTCTGTTTGTTCGCTTCGATGAACTCGAGCGCATAGCGATTGATGAGATGAGTGGTATAGCCTTCTTCCTTCGTCTCGGCGCGGCCGTGCCACCAGTCATGCTCCATGTGGTCGCCCCAGTGATTGATGTAGTCGATGTTGCCGCTGTGGTAGCCCTTGAAGTAATCGAAGCCGTGGTTATCCGGGTGGAACTCGGGATTCTCCTTTGCATAGCCCAGATGCCATTTGCCGACGATGCCAGTGGTGTAGCCGGATTGCTTGAAGAGTTCGGCGAAAGTGGTTTCAGACTTTTTCAGGCCCTTGCGGTGCTCGGGATGGTCCGCTTTGGGATGAATCACGGCTTCGATGCCGGCGCGCTGCTGGTATCGACCCGTGAGTAGCCCGGCGCGGGTGGGTGAGCAGACCGTGCCCGAGCTGTGAAAGTCGGTAAACCGCAAACCCTCGGCAGCAAGACGATCCATGCCGGGAGTCTCGTAGTTGGAATTGCCGTAAGGCGCGCAACTCGGCCCGGCGTAACCCATGTCGTCGACCATCATCACGATGATGTTAGGACGAGAGTCCGCTGATAAGGCAATCGAATGGAGGCAAGCGAATAGGAGGAACAGGAGAGCGTGAGTTTTCATCGTCGAAGTTTTGATCAGGGGAAAGAACGTGAGGGAATTTCGTAGTCAGCCAATGATCGTTCAGAGATCATTATCGCATCGACCGTCGCCAACATGTGAGCCGCGACTCGTAAGCGGTTTGTTGTTTACTCGTAGGACGGGCACTCCTGCGTCGCTAAGGATGTAGTAGCGGAAGTCGTCAAGAGTTTCGGCGTGTGGGCAATGCTCCGAAAGTCTTGACGACTTCCGCTACGTTATGAGTCGGTAAACGTCGCTATACAAAGGAATTCATTACGGCCAGCGGCTCACTCAATTCGCAAATCCAGGGATGGTATCTCCTCCCGTACTTCGCCACCAATCGAGCACCTGCTTTCGATACTGTGCGAGTCCCTCGCGGTGTTCGGGATTGGCCGAGAGATCGTCCAGCTCGTGGGGATCGTTCGATAGATCGTAAAGATTCTGGTCGCCCCGAGTGCGCAGCGGCGCTTCGGCGAGGATATGGTGCAGTTTCCAAGGGCGCTCGGCGACGTCGCCCTCGACGTCGCGGGGATAGAAGACGTATTTCCAATCTCCCGTTCGCAAGAAGAGCGCGTAGACATCGCGCTGCGGGAACTGGCCGTTCTCTGTCGCGGCAGTGGGATAGATCGCGCCGAAGATTTCGTCCCGGTCCACCGGCGCCGCACTCTTGAGATGCGGGCGCAGATCGATGCCCTCAGCCTGAGCGGGAATCTGGGCGCCGGCGTAGCCGAGCAATGTCGGATAAATGTCCAGCGAGCTGACAAGGTCATCACGCAGTTTTCCGCCGGGGATGTGACCGGGCCAGGTGAAGAACGCGGGGGTGCGCACGCCTTTCTCGAAGACTGATCCTTTGGCGGGCAGACCATTGCACCAGCCGTTGTCGATCAGAAAAACGTAAAGAGTGTTGTCGTCTTCGCCGGACTCGATCAATTTGGTTCGCAGTTTACCGATCTCCTCGTCCGTCCAGGCTTCCATGGCAAGGCTGAGATGCTCTTTCTGAATAAATTCCTCGCGGTCTTCCCGGCGGATGTAGTCCGGAACGGGAATCTTGTCGGTATCGAAGAGGTCGAGGAACCGTTGCGGTGGGTTGTGTGGCGTATGCGGCATCAGCGGCGCCCACCAGATGAACATCGGCTTTTCGCCGGCGTGTTCATCGATGAACTCCAGCAGTTCCGCTTGTCCGTCTTTGCGAGCGAACTGACTGAAGCTCCGGCGCTCGCCGAGGCCATGGGTGAATCCCATTTCGCGTGCGTCGCCCTCCCAGTATTTGCCCGATCCATAGGTGACATAGCCGGCGCGTTTGAGCAGGTTTGGCAGCGAGTTGGCCGGAGCGAGCATCTTCTCACCTTCCGTGTCCCTGTTACCGCGATTGTTTTCCTTGTGATAGTTGGCGTAGATGCCACTTTGGTGCGGATGACGACCGGAGAGAAGACTGGCGAGCGAAGGGCGGCAGCGCGAAGCGGTCAGATAGCAATTACGGAAGACCGTTCCGGCTCGGGCAAGCCAGTCGATATTCGGAGTGCGGACGACATCGTTTCCGAGGAATCCGAGATGCGAGTTGTCCTGATCGTCGGAAATGATGAGGACGATGTTGGGTTTGGTTTCGGCTGACTCAGCTGAACTGGCAATCGAATGGAGGCAAGCGAACAAAAGGAACAGGAGAGCGTGAGTTTTCATGGTCGAAGTTCTGATCAGGGGAAAGAGGTGAGGAAATTTCGTAGTCGGCCAATGGTCGTCCAGAAAAACACTTTCGTATCCACCGCCGACAGATTGTGAGCCGCGACGCGTAAGCGATTTGCTGTTTACTCGTAGGTCGGGCGATCTACGCCGCTAAGCATGTAGTAGCGGAACTCGTCAAGAGTTTCGGCGTGTTCGGCGACGTGCCGAAAGTCTTGACGACTTCCGCTACGGCTGATGCCGGTCTCATTCTCTACTGCCCCCTTTTCATCCTCTTTAGCAACGCGCTGACCACGTCCGGATTCTCTTCAGCAATGTTGTGCTGCTCGCCGGGATCGGTTTCGTGATCGTAGAGTTCCAATTGAACAACTTTGTCGCCTTCGATCTCGGTGGTCCAGCGCGTAAAACGATAACGGTCGGTTCGTATCGTCTTCGCCCAGGGTCCAGGCTTGTGCGGATTGTTGTCGTGAACCCACGGGCGATGATAACCAAAGGCCTCCGCAGGGCCCTGCACGGTGGGGTCGATCAACACGTTGGCGAAACTATCACCGCCGAGCTTCTCGGTCGTCGTCAATCCACATAACGCGGCCAGCGTTGGATAAATGTCAACCGTCTCGATGAGCGCATCACTTGGCATTCCCGGTGATTGAATGCCGGGCGCTCGCACGATCAGAGGTGACCGCAGTGCGTGTTCAAACGCCGTGTGCTTGCCCCATGTTCCAAGGTCACCGAGATGCCAGCCATGGTCGCCCCACAGAACGACGATTGTGCTGTCGCTCAGACCAAGCCGGTCGAGTTCGTTGATGACCTTGCCGACCTGCGCGTCGGTATAGCTGACCGCAGCGCAATAGCCGTGACGAAGCTTTCGGATGTATTCGGGATCGTCGAGCGTGCCGTCGGGCACGTCGTACTGACGCACCAGTTCAAAGCTGGGATGCAGCGAGATGCCGGTGTCGATGCCTTCGGGGATCTCGGGGTATGGTGACAGTGGAATCCTGCTGGCGACGTACAGGTCCCAGTATTTTTTCGGGGAATTGAAGGGAAGGTGCGGCTTGAAGAATCCAACTGCGAGCAAGAACGGTTGGTCCTTCAACTCACGCAGTGCGTTGACAGCATGCTCAGCGAGCCAGCCATCGGGATAGCCTTTGTCATCAACATCGGCGGCCTCAAAGGGATAGCCCTTGTTTCGTGGTTTTGGCCCGCGCTGAGGAGCATCGATTTGGGCATAGGCGTTTATAAAGTTGTGCCTCTCGCCCCACCGGCGCTTCAGCGGGAGGATTTCACTCCAGCTCCGCGGTAGGTCGGCGGAGCTGTCGTGGCCGACGTGACTGATCTTGCCAACGGCCGCGGTGTGGTAACCGTTCTGTTTGAACAAGTGGGGAAAAGATTCAGTCGTCCGCGCCGCCAGTTCTGCCCGATGTGACTTGAAAGGGCCGTTTCCGTAATCGACTGCCGTGGAGGGGCGCCGCCCTGTTAGAAGCGCATGTCGCGATGCACCGCACGTGGCAACCATAACATAGTGGCGATTGAACACCCGTGATGTCGCAGCGAGCCGATCAATATTGGGCGTATGCATCCAATCTGCGCCGTAGCAGCCGAGGTAAGGGCGCAGATCGTCCACGGCAATGAACAGCACGTTAGATTTCGACAGTGATTCATCGGTCTGCGCGAAGACAAACGTGTGGAGGCACGTAAATGTCGCCAGCAGGTGCAGAGTTGTTTTCATTCGATTGTCCGACGTCCAAAACCGCGGGCCAACACCCGCGGTATTGCGACAGTTGTTCTCAACGACATTTGTATTCCTTTGCCCCCATTCGCTTGCCATCCTTTCAACGATGGCGGATCGGTTTTCACGACACAATGTCTTTCAACACACGCGATGGTTTCGTGACGTTGCTGAGTCGTTGATCCAGTCCCTGAAACGGATACGTGAGTCGCTCGTGGTCGAAACCGAGCAGGTGCAACATGGTGGCGTGCAGGTCGTGCGGCGAAACCGGGCCGACGATCGCTTCGTACCCCACTTCGTCCGTCGCGCCGAAACTTAGTCCTGGTTTGATGCCGCCTCCGGCCAGCGCACTGCCGCAAAAAATGCCGCCACGTGCGGGACTGGAGGACGTCGTGCTGAAGTTGTTCAGTCAGGTTTGTTTTCATGTCGAACCTTGATGGTTGGCGTCCAATGGCACTCACTTTGTCGCTGTCATGTGAGCGGCATTGGGCTTGGCGTCACTCTTCAACTGGTTTGGGGGAAGGCAAGCGAATGGGGGCAAACGAATAAGGTCCGCGCGCATTCGCTTGCCCCCATTCGTTTGCCTTCTTCTTCAAATCTCATCGATTGTCCTTCCTCATTTCATTCAGGATTCGATCCAGCCCGTCCGCACTCCTGCTCAAACGTGTTTCCGTATCGGACTCGAAGTTGTGATCCAGCAGTCCGATCGAACCAGTGAATCCGGAATCGATGATCGCGCGCAGTGTGCCAAGGTCTGCGTCATGCGATCCGAACGGTTGAATGCCACGGGGCTTGCCGTCAGCGTTGTGACCGTTCAGGACAATCGCAAGCAGCCGGTCGCCTGCCTGCTCGATGATTTTCGAGACACGGTTTGGTGAAGGGCCACCATGATGCAGATTCAATGCGATACCGGCATTTTGTTGCTTCATCGCTTTGAGGACCTTGAGCTGGTTTTCGATTTCACCCAGCCAGCCGCCGTGGTTGTAAAGTCCGACGCGGCCTCCCAGTGGTTCGATTTCGGCAGCGATTTGGTCGACTGCGGCAGCGATCTTTGTGGTGCGCTGCACGTCGGTTAGCTGGTCAAAGTTTTTGAGATACGAGTCCCGCATCCAGAACCAGACATCCGCTTTGGTGTTGTTGCGCTTGAGTGCTTCGACGACGAGCCCCGTCAGATGCAGGTTCTCCAGGTCCGTGCCCAACGGCTCCTGCGGATTGAGCCGATCGGCCCAGATCGTTTGAACTTCGAGCCCCGCCTCCTTCATCGCGCCCAGTTCCGCATCGAGTTCGTCAGCCGTGAGGACTCGCTCAAACCGATACGTGAACGGCACAATTCCGTAGCCACCAAGGCCCAGGCGTTTCACCGCCGCACAACGTTCCTTTGGGCCTCGCCTGGCCGCATCAAAGGCCATGATCGACCAGCCGAACAGGTTTTCACGCCGAAACATTCTTAGCGGATCGTCGTCGTTCACCTGCTTACCGGAATCCTGCAACTCCATCACAAAGCAAAGCAAATCCAGAAACTCGCCGCGCGTACTCAACTGGTTGACCAGACCGGCCGGCATGGTCGATGTTGGGAGTTTCATCAACTGTTCGATGTCATCATGGTTGAGTCGATGAATCCTGCCCGGAGGAGCCGTATCGCGCAGCGTGATCGTCTTATCATTTTCGCTGACGAAGTAACCGGCCTGCATCTTTCCGTCGATCGTCATAACCATGACCGACCGGTAGTCTTCGCGAATGAACCTGGAAGGACTGAGAACCGATTCGACCAGTTGCGCATCAGTGACGCCCTCGCGTCTTAGCTTCAGGTCAGGTCCAAGACGCAGTCCCCGCGGAAGTTCGTGACAGTTGGCGCAGCCTACTTTCGCGTGAAAGAACAATTTCTTTCCCCGTTCAGCATCCCCATGTTTGCGGGCGTCGGCCGCCAGTGTTTCGGCCGGTTCTTTCAGGAGTGTTTGTTCAAGGATCGTCAGCCGACCGGGATCCTGGCCTGCCGAGACATCACCCACGATCAACTGACCCGTCATCGTCTGCCAGTGTCCCGGGAACGTGCAAAGAAACGGATATCGCCCCGGTTCGGTCGGTGCCTTGAACTTGATCTTGTGCGCTTCGCCGGGAAACACGACGCGTGTATGCGCGACGATTTCTGGCATGTCGGGCACATAGTGTTTTTCGAAGGCGGCAGGATCGTTGAGCATGCTGAAAGAGGCCATGCCGACCTTTTCGTATGCTCCCGGCTGCACCAGCACAAAGTTGTGCGGCATCCCGTCGACGTTCTTCAATTCGATCGCGATCGGTTCGCCCGGTCCGGCAGTGATCGTCGTCTTGTCGTATTGCAGCCCCGGAGCGGTCTGAATCCGAATCGTGCGTTTGACCTTCAGATTTGGGTCGTCGTACTTGACGGGGAGGCTTTTGTTTTCACGCACCCGTAGTTTCCAGACCGACAGCTTCTCAGTGGGCGGCTTTGCGCCTTCAAACGAGAAATGCTCGCCCAGGTCCATTGCGGTCGCGAACAGGCTCTCCTTGAACTCTGTTCCGTCCTGAGCTTTCAGGTGCATCCGTACGTAGAGTTGACTGCTGGGAAGCAGTTTGGGCATCTCGATGAAGATTGACTTGCCGCCGGACAGCACCTGGACCGACCGCACCGAAACGACATCGTGGCCGATCTGGAATTTTCGACGAGTCGAGAATTCCGGCGATCCGTAACGCTTGCCGTACTCGTAATCCCACTGCTGTACCAGATAGTTACCGGCATTGGCCGCGGCAACGGAATCCAGCGGCGAAGTGAAATTGATTCGGATGCCGTTGCGGTGCATGCGGAATCCAATGGGCTTGTGAATCGGCCTGCCCGTATAGCGAATCCGATGCAAACATCCATCGTCTAATGCATAGTTTCCCCAGCCGTCCGTTCCAACCACGTAGAACTGGCCGTCTTTCGGGTTGACCCGACCACGCACTACGCCGGAAAGGAATTCGCCCTCCAGCGGTACGACGGCACACTGCAGTCGTCTGGTTGTCTCGTCTCGCAATATCAGATAGTGGCTCCCATAACCGTACGACAGTCCGATCAATGACTTGCCCAGCGGTCCCCAGCGGTCGCTGTCCACAAACACCATTCCACCGGTCGAGTTATCGATACCGCGCGGGATGAAACACATCGGCGGCGCAATCGGTTCATTCGTTCGCTTGAAGCCGTAATGCTCGCCCCGTCGCACTTCAATGATCATCGAAGCCGGTGTCCAGGTGCCCTCCTGCGGTGCCGCCAGCACCAGTCCGTCATCGCTGACCGCGGCGCCCATACAGTTGCGAAAACCTTTTGCGAACAGTTCAACGCCTGACCCGTCCGGCGGAAGTTTGTAATACAGGTCATAAGCCGGAAAATAAAAGTTCCCGTCCCGGTCGCAGTCGAGACCGAACGTGTGCGTGTGACTGTACGGTTCGAGCCAACTGTTGTCATAGTTCTCATAGTAGTCAGCTTCGCGGTCACCGTTGCGATCGTGCAGGATGTGTAGCCGGTCTTTGGCCAGCACAAAGATCCTGCCATCTCGAAATTTGATCCCAAACGGCTGCGACAACCCCGTAGCGAATCGTTTCCAGGTCACCTGATCGTGTTCGCCGTCCAGTCCGCCCACGATCCAGACATCACCCGACAAGGTGCTTATCAGAGCATCACCGTTGGGCAAAAAATCGATGCCGCTGAACATCATCACCGACTTGTACTTGTTGTCGAAAGGCACCGGGATCGTATCGACAACGTAAGGGCGATCGTCGTTCGAACGAGGACTATCCAGCGTAATGACATCCGGCCACAGCGGCTTGGGATCCGAATGATCCGGCATCTCAGGAACCGACGAATCGGCCGCCAGAATATCCGACAACGTTAATGATTCCGCTTTCCCGGACCACAGTGAAAGGCGCACGTCGATCGGTTTTGCTTCGCTCGACGACGCAACCGAAAGTTTGACCGCGCCATCCGCCGAGTGAACGAGGCTGACCGCATCGGCTGCGTCGGCACGCTGCAACCCGACGGCCCAGCTTCGGTTGCCTTCCTTGACCACAACGCCGGTCGCCGTGGATCCAATCCGATCAGCGTCTGGCGGCAACTGCGCTACGGGTAGTTCGATTTCCCCGCCAGTCCTGCTCGTCAGACGCAACGTGCGAGTAAACACTGATTGCTGTTTTGCCCGCATCGCCCACGGGTGATCCAAAACCTCAACTCCGTTCAATTCGTACGAGAAAAACACTCGACGTCCATCACGCAGAACGCCTCGGTAGCGGCTGCCGGAAACACGTTCGGCTGGATCGTTCCCCGTCCAGCGGCCATCGTGCTGAAACATTTCCTGCCCGACGCGTCTGACTCCCCGGCTCACACCCCAACGATACGGATGGTACTCCACAAACCCGCCCGTCCAGACATACCGATAAGTCAACGTCCACGGGTCGAAACAGGCGGACACTGCCTCGTCGTTTCCAAGCTTCACGTTGATCGCTTTGTGAACAACCGTGTCTCCCTCATGGAGTCGCGCGCCGACCATCGGCCCGGAGTCCTGATCGTTCCACCGCCCATCCTCGTGGCTGTTTTGGTTGTGTTTGCCCCAGTGCCCATGCTGACCTGCGTCGAGTCCCGGATGTGCAGGCAGCACGCGCGGCAGGTCGCCCGCGGCCATGTGATAGTCGGCCTGTCGCGCATAGAAATCGTATAGCCTTGCTTCATTGACCGCGGCATCGCTGAGCCGGTACGCATCGCGACCACCATTCGGATCGGCATACGGATGACGCGCCGGGTCTGCTACGCCATGAATGTGCTGCGCGCGAGCCTCTGACAGGATCCAGACGGAAACCAACGACAGCAAAGCGAATTGGACGAGATAGCGCGGCATTGTCATGTTGCGATTCTTGGCAAGCGAATGGCGGGCAAACGAATTGGTAGGTCGGCATATGTGCCCTTGTTTAACGGCAAGCCGCAGGCGCCAGTGCTTTGGGGGCGAACAGTCGCCTTCGGCTTGCCGTTAAACGACTTGTGACAGACGTCTCCTATGCTAGTCCGAGAGTTCCAGTCGTTTGCCCCCATTCGCTTGCCTTACCTTTTCACTATTTCTTCTTGTCAAACGAGAACTTCGCGATATTGCTCTTTTGTTTGTCATAAGTCTCATGGCGATGTTTGTTGTACGTCGCCTTCTGCTCATCCGTCAGCAATGCGAACAGTTTGGCAAACTCGCGAAGCTTCATGCGATCGGGCTCAATGCGAACCTCGTAGTCACTCCGGTAAGCAGCCAATGCGGCCTCCTCGTCGGCTGTGAATAGTGCCTGAAGCAAGGCGGCTTCACGTTTCGCATTGGACGCGGCGAGTTTTCCGTTTTTGAGTTTTGTCAACTCAGCGAGATACGCTTCGTGAATGGCGTCCCACCGTTCGGTTTGTTCGTCAGTAAGCCCGGCAGTTTTCGCGGCGGCCTTTTCCATCCAACTCGGACTCTTCCTGCTGACAAATTTCCCGGGCATCAAGTCGTCGTAGTCGCCGCTCTTCAACTTTGCCTTCACTAATTGCGGCAAACTTTGGTACAGCGCCAGCACGTCTCGGAATCCGGACATGCTGTAGGCGGATACCGCGTCAAGGTGTTTCGTGGCCAACTTTGTAAGCTCATCCTCGCTGATCGGCTGATCGGGGTTCGTGATTTCGTGTCGGATCCGAGCGCCGATTTGCATGTAGGCGATCTTCAATTTCGTCAGTTCCGCCTTGCCGGACTCTTTCCGTTGTTTGTTTCTGTTAGCGATCTCTTCCGGCAACTCACCTTTCCTGACCAGCTTGCTCACGAGCGAATTGATGTGCCAAATCTGACGTTTGGAAAGATCCATGCCCAGCTTTTCCTGCGCATGGGCGGACGGCGAAAACGCGATGGTGGCGACGAGGAATAATGGCAAGCGAATGGGGGCAAACGAATTGAGTTTCATCATGGACTTTCCGATCGTGTTGTCAGGGCGTGTGTTTCGGGCGTTGTGTTGTGCTTCCAATCAGATCCTGTCATTCGCTTGCCCCCATTCGTTTGCCTTCCCTTGCATCCGTTACCGAACAATGAACGATTCATCAGCGACGATTGCTTTGATCAGTGAACGAAGACCACTCTCGCCTTCATCTGCGATGCGGCGTGAACTGTCGAGATCGTAGTACGTGATCTCACGGCCAAGGGCGTACTCCTTCAGTTTGTTGATCAACTGCACCTTGAACTCATGTTCTCGCTCTTTCAGAAAAGCCTTCACACCGTCCAGGCCGTCGAGATCGGAATACTCTTCGACGCGCGTCACGATCGGCAGTTTGCTGCGGTATGTATCACGCCAGTTACCGATGACTCCGTAGTTTTCCAGCGCGATGCCCAGTGGGTCGATCTTCTGATGACACGCCCGACAAGCATCGGCGTCTCGATGGAGCCGGATCTGATCGAGCATTGATTTGGCGCCGCGTGAATCGGTCTCGATCGGCTCGACGTTCTTCGGCGGCTCGAGCGGTTGGTTGAGCAGATTCTTCAACACCCAGACGCCGCGCAGGATCGGCTGCGTTTCCGTTCCGTTGGAAGTCAGGCAGGCAAAGCTCGACTGCGCTAACAGACCGCCCCGTCGATCCTTCTGTTTCAGTGACACTCGCTGGAATTCAATGCCCTCGATGTCGCGGCCACCGAGTCCGTACAGCGTTGCCATATTCTCGTTGAGCATCGTCCAGTCGGAATCAAGGAAATTCGCAACGTCCAGATCGTGGTGAAGAATCTCGCGGAAGAAGAGTCGCGTCTCCGTGCGAATGTCTTCCTCCAGCACGGCGTTGTACTTTGGCTTGGTGCGAAAGCCGGGCTTGGTTTCTCCGACGCGATGCAACTGCAACCAGTAGTCGCTGAAGTCGCGGATGAACTTCTCCGACTTTGTATCCGCCAGCATGCGGTCGATCTGTGCGGCTCGGGTTTGCGGGTCACGTAGCCGACCATTAGCCGCAAGATCAAACAGCGCGTCGTCCGGCATTGTGCTCCAAAGAAAGTACGACAGCCGAGTGGCAATCTCGTAATCGTTCAGCGGTCCGGTGCCGCCGTTGCGGTATAGAAAACGAGTCGACGTCAGAACCGCTTTTAGCGCTTCACGAAGTGCCTGATGATGGTCCGACGTCTTCGCAAAGGCGCGATCATAAACAGCCAGAAACGGCTTGATGTCTTCGTCTGTGGCTGGCTGCCGAAGCGCTCGCGGCAGGAAGTCGCCGAGAATCCTGGCGGCTCCGTCTCGAGTTTGCGGATGTTCGCCGAGAATCGCATGGCGTTTGGCTTCGATTTCGTCCTGAAGCGGGCCGGTTGCTTCGAGCGTATGCACCCACATGCCGTTGTGTTCTTCGTTGTCCAGTTCAAATTGATTGATCCGAAACGGTGCTTTTGTCTCGGATGTTTTCTGCACGACCGCATAGTCGCCTGCATTGAAGAACGCTTCGATTTCCACATCGGTGAACTCCCCGACTTCCGCTCGTCCTTTGTGAACCGGACGCGATCCCATCAAGCCGGAGACCTGACCACTGGTTGGATTGCTACTGCGGGCCGCGATACGGAAGTTGGTCGGCAGGCGATGCGCCATCACGCGAACTCGCACGCGATACAACCCAGCGATCGGGATGCGCTTTGTCGTCGAAACCTCAGCCGTTGTCGAAAACCCGCCGACACGCGATCGCGTTAGCATCATTCCTTTCTCGGGGATGTAAGGAATGTGGGTCTTGTTTTCTCTGGCAAGGTTTTTCTTGATCAGAGCATCAATGTCGAGAGCGATGACTTGTTCGCGCTTGGGCTTTCGTCCAATGGCGTAGTCGAGGGCTTCTTCGGCAGCTTGTACATAACGCACAAGGTGATAGTCGGTCACTTCGGCCGGGTGCAGATCGCTGCGATCATCGTTGGGTAAAATCGATTCGATGTTGCGCAGTGGATACCCAAGCAGATCCTGAAGCGTGTTGACGTAGTGGTCGCTGCGAAGTCGCCTGAGCTGGCCCAATCCCGATTTCTTTTTCTTGTTAAAGTACGCGAGAAGCTGTTTCCGTGTTTCATCCACAAACGATGTTGTTTCATCGTTCTCGAAGTAGGCGGCTTCCTGCTCCGGTGGCATTTCCTTGCGTTCGACTTTGTCGATGATCTTCGACAGCAATTCAGCTCGCTGTGCTTTGTCGAGCGCAGCATCAAAAACCGGTTCGATTGAGAATCCACCTTCCTCTGTCCCCGCATCATGGCAGTCCATGCAATGCTGGTTGGCGAATGTTTCGACCTTGCTGGAGAAGGCAAGCGAATGGGGGCAAACGAATGACAGGCAGCCAAGCAAACAACCTATTCGCTTGCCACCATTCGTTTGCCTTCTATTTTTCGTGTTCATCGTCATGTGATGTGATGGTTACAAATTCGACCTGATGATGTTTCAGATTGATCCACTGGATACCGCGCATCGCCGTGAGGCGTAGCAGGCGTTCAAGGTGTTGCCTGTAGGATTGTGTTGATCTGGTCAGCGTCGTAACCAAAAAGAACAGGTCGTTCGCATGCTTGAGAACTCGATGAGTCCCGAGTTTATGACCAGCACGAGCAACGTCGATACGCACTTCGCATTGCTCTTTCCCTCCAAAGAAATGTGCGATCGCTTCTTCGTAGAGATTTGCAGTCAGGAAAGCGCCCAAATCGCGAACTACGTCCTCTGCGACAGATCGTAGATGTCGGCAGGCTTCTGTGAGAGCCTTCCATTGGGAGCCGACGAATTCAACTCGATATCGTTTTTCCTGCGTGATGACGTTGTACTTCAGCCGACCTTCCACCTTTGGATTGCGGAAGTTCAGCAGCTTAATGTGCCGGATATTTAACAGCATCGCGTAGTTCAGAATTTGTGCATCATGTGCCCCAGTGAGCGCGGCGACAGTTTTCCCATCGTAAACCGCATGATTGCAAACGAGATCAAGGCGGTAGGTCTTTTGAAATGTCCTGTGTGTGACCTCGATGGGAACCTGAGTTGTGACGTCATGGCTGGCGCTGCGCAACCGGTTTGCTAAGTCGTTCTCGTAAACCAGTTCATCACATAGTCTGCCAAGCTCATTTTGACATGTGAACGCATGCCCCATCACGATTCGATCGATGTCGTCGAATTCGTCTTTGGAAAGATCGCGAATCGGGAGTTGGCAATCGATGGGCATGGCTTGTGCAATGATGAAAATGATATGAGGCAAGCGAATGACAGGCAGCCAAGCAAACAACCATTCGTTTGCCTACTCTATTCATGACAATTCCGAGAAATCTCCCGTACTTGTCGAAAACTGTTCGCAGTCGACTCCCATGCGTTGAGCGAAGTTGACGAACAGGTTACAGAGCGGGATATCCTGATCGCGCAGGTCGATGTAGCCTCGATGCTTGTAGCCTCCGCCAGCGACGAGGACCGGCAAGTGCTGGTTGCTGTGGGAATGGGCGTTGCCGATGCCGCTGCTGAGCATCACGGTTGTCGAATCGAGGAGTGGTTTGCCGTTGGCGTCCGTGGTTGTGGCAAGCCTGTCGAGGAAGCGGGCGATGTGCTGCATGTGGACTTCTTCGATCGCCAGCAACTGGGCAATCTTTTCTTCCTCCTTGCCGTGGTGGCTTAGCTGGTGATAAGTCGCTGTAAACTCGATTCCCTCAATCTCGGGAGGCCCGGCAGGAATCGCGATCGACATGACTCGTGTTGAATCCGTTTGCAGAGCCAGTGTTGCTGCGTTGAACATCGCCGGCATCGGTGCGTGCATGCCGCGACCGGTTGGCTTGCTGGACGGTTTTTCGGATCCATTGGGCGGAACGGGTTTGTCGATACCGCTCCACTTGATCTGCTTGGTCATGCGAGCTTCCAAATCGCGGATGGCGGTTAGAAAGTGATCCAGCCGCGCCTTGTCTTCCGCGCCCAGTTGTCGCTCGAACTGTTTCGCTTCGTCGCGCAGGCCATCCAGAATGCTGCGGTTCGATTCGATATCGGTTCGCAGGCGCTCTTGGGCTTTGGGATCAGTGATGAACAGTCGGTTGTAAAGGTCCAACGGTGAAGCGATCACATCGGGGAACGGCGTGCCGTTGGCGTCGAACGATACCGTTGTCGCCACACCACCGCTGCCGGCGTTCAACACGAACTTGTCGAACCGCGTTTCGCCACCGATTTCGCCGGCGATGAACTGGTCCAGCGAAATGCCGTGGCGCTTGGTTCGCCGCAGTTTGTAGTTTTCGCCGGTGAGCAGCGTCGACGTAACCGCATGACCGCCGGATACGTCCGGATGATCGAGGCCGTTGAACAGCGTGTAGTTGCCGCGAAACGGTTCAAGTGGTTGAAGTAGCCGCGGTGCCTCGAAATCGGCGTCTGTTGTCTTCGGGTAGAATTCGCCGTGGTAGAACCCAAGGTGCGCATGAATGAAGACCAGTCGCTTCGGCGCGATCGCATTGCCGGCATCGTTTGCGCCGGCGAGCGACGCGAAATGCGGTAGCGCAAGTAGACCGCCTGCGCGAGCACTTTGGGCAAGGAATGTTCGGCGTGTTGTGTTAGGGAGTTTTGTCATGTCTTCGCCTTCAAGGTTGTGGTTAGGCAAGCGAATGGGGGCAAACGGATATAAGGAACTGTCGATGTTCTTTTATTCGCTGCCCCCATTCGTTTGCCAACATCACACTCATCATATCGTGCAGCTCAGGCGATAATTTTGTGTGCTACGTCGCCATGCACATCGGTGAGTCGGAAGTCTCGGCCACCGTATCGGAATGTGAGTTGTGTGTGATCGAGACCCAGCAGATGCAGCACGGTTGCGTGAAGGTCGTGCAGGTGCATGCGATCTTCAACCGCCTGACTACCCAGCTCGTCGGTCATTCCGTAACGCATTCCGCCTTTGACTCCTCCCCCGGCCAGCCACATCGTGTAACCGACCGCATTGTGATCGCGTCCTTTCGAGCGTCCCGACGGCCAGTCTTCGGAGAACGGCGTCCGTCCGAATTCGCCTCCCCAGATCACCAGCGTGTCTTTCAACAGGTCGTGTCGTTTTAAGTCTGCCAACAGTGCGGCGATTGGCTGGTCGGTTGACTGACATTGAGTCGTCAGGTTGTCGACCAGTGTATGGTGTTGATCCCAGCCGCCCGATTCCAACTGCACAAATCGAACGCCCTGCTGAACCAGTCGCCGCGCGACAAGGCACTGCAAACCGAATCCGCGAGTCGCCGTGTTTGTGATTCCGTATTCTTCAAGCAGCTTTTCCGGTGCGTCTTTGACATCAAGAATGCCGGGCAAGGAAGTCTGCATTCGGAACGCCATTTCATAGTCGGCGTGAATACTGTCAACGGCTTGAGCCAGAGCGGGATTCGACCTTGCGCTTCCCCGATCAAGCTTGCTCAACAGGTCCAATTGTGCGCGTTGCTCGGCGCGGGTGATGTGTTTGTTGTGAATGTTGGTGACGCCGGAGTTCGTGTCGAGTTCCGTCGCACGAAAGTTCGACGGCAGAAACGCGGGGCCGAATTCCCGTTTGCGAAGCGACACGAAACCGGGAATATCTTTCGCTTCCGATCCGAGTCCATACATCACCCACGACCCGACCGATGGCCGCGTGAACTGGAAGCTGCCGGTGAACTGCATTTGCGTGGCCAGTGCGTGGCCGGACACGTCGGTGTGCATGCCGTTGACGACGCACAAATCGTCAACATGTTTGGCCGTGTGCGGCAACAACTCGGAGACGTGAAGCCCACTTTCGCCGTGCTGCGAGAACTTCCACGGCGACGCCCACAGCTTCCCTTTGCGAGCCAGTCGCGACGCCGTGCCTCCGTTGACCATGTCGGCCGATTTGCCGTCACTCTTTTGCAGGACCGGTTTGTAGTCGAACGTATCGACCTGCGACGGGCCACCCGACATCGACAGGTAGATCACCGACTTGGCGCGAGGCCGATGGTGGGCCTCACCCGTGATGTGGTCATCGGCGGTGGCATGGTTTTCGTGAGCCAAGACATTCAGTGCCAGCCCGGCGATTCCAGCTGACGAAGCACGCAGTAGTTGTCGGCGCGAGAATTCGCAGAAAGCGTGCTGCGAGTGTTTACCAGACATATCGAAACTCCGTTGATGCAAAAAGTATCTGACACAGGCGCGCCCATGCTTCTTCGGTTTCAACGTCCGCGGCTTTCAAGTCGGTGAGGTAGCGAGTGAGTTTGTCGACTTCGTCATTGCGTGCGGGGCGACCGAGGATCGTGCGAACGGCGAGATTGATGCGTTCCGAGTCAGTCCGGTTACCATTGAGCAAGTGCTGTGCGGTCAGGCGGCTGGCTTTGGCGATGAAGTCGCTGTTCATCATGTAGAGCGCCTGTGTGGGCATGTTGGCCGTCGAACGTCGGCCGCGGACGAACGCCGGGTCGGGGAAGTCGAACAACTCCAGCTCGTGCGGTACGGCTTCGCGAAGAATCGAAAGATAGACACTGCGATGCGGAACATCGTAGGACACTGTCCCGCGACCGACCTGATGAAAGCCCAGTCGAGCAGCTTCGCTGGGACCGGGCGATCCGAAAACGAGTTGCTTTGACGCCAATAATACCGAGTCGCGGATCGCTTCCGCTTCCAAACGTCGCGGCGTCATGCGCCAGCGGAGCCTTGCATCCGGGTCCACTTTCATGCCGGATCCGACGGGCGACGAACTCAGTCGGTAACTTCGGCTTAACACGATCGTCCGAACCAGCGACTTCGTTGACCAACCGTCGTCGCGAAATCGCCGAGCAAGATAGTCGAGCAATTCCGGGTGACTGGGCGGCTGACTCATCAGTCCAAAATTGTCGGCCGATTCAACCAGCCCGACTCCGAACAGATGCTGCCATACGCGATTGACGTACACGCGAGCGACCAGCGGGTTCTCTCGTGACGTCAACCATTGTGCGAGTTGCAGGCGACCGCTTTGGTCTTCCGGGACGGGAATCTCTGCGGTGGAAACGGGAATGATTTGCAGGTAGCCACGCGGTACGACCGGACCGGGGTTGGCGGAGTCGCCTTTGATGAACAGTGGTTGCTCGACCGGTTCAGGATGGTCGGCCACTGCTGCAACCATTTCGGCCGTGACGGGTTCGCCGAGTTTGGATTCCAGCTTTTGCAGACTGGCTTTGAGACCGGCGATCTTCTTTGTGGTCTTTTCGATTTCGCCGGCCGAGGAGTTTCCGTTTGCCCCGGCCTTTTCCAGCCCCTTTGTCAGTCGTCGGATGGACGAGCGCATGCTTTCCGCTTTGGCGAAATCAGCATTGATCCGTTCCAGCTCATCCACTTCATCCGGCATCGCAACATAACGAGCCGAAGCACCCGACGCGGGACCGCCCCGGCTGTCTTCATGGAACGGCGGCACGACTTTGGAATTGTACGACGACGTGCTGCGAAACATGCCGGCCATCGCGTAGTAGTCACGCGTCGGAATCGGGTCGAACTTATGATCGTGGCAGCGGGCACAAGCGATCGACAAACCAAGAAACGCATGGCCGATCACATTCAACTGGTCGTCGATGTCGTCGGCGTGATACTCTTTCGCTTCGGCGCTTTTTCCCTTGCCCGTGTAGGCGCGCTGACCGGTCAGCAGCATACCGGTCGCCACCATCTGCTCGCGACGCTGTGCAAGGTTCTCGGCCGGCAACAGGTCGCCCGCGATTTGCTCGGTGATGAACTCATCCAGCGGCTTGTCATTGTTGTAGGCATCGATGACGTAGTCGCGGTACTTCCACATCAACGGATTGACGAAGTTTCGAGGTTTGACAAATGTCTCGCCGTAGTGAACGACATCCAGCCAGTGCCGCGCCCAGCGTTCGCCCAACGCGGGACTGTCGAGCAAGTCGTCAACGAGTACTTCGTACGCTCTGGGGAAGTCATCCTTCGCCGCAGAAAGAAACTCTTGTTGCTGCGCGGGTGTCGGCGGCAAACCGGTCAGGTCATAGTAGACGCGTCGCATGAGCGTCACGGCGTCGGCCGGTTCGGCAGGCGCGATCCCTTCGTCTTCGAGCCGAGCGAGAATGAAGTCGTCGATCCGCTGAAGCGACCACTGAGAGTCACCGACCTCCGGCAGCGCCGGGTTGCCGATCGGACGAAACGACCAGTGTTCTCTCGCCTTGTCGAAATCAATCGGCGCTTTGTCTTTGATCACTTCGCCGCGCCGCGGATCGGGAGCCCCCATTTCGATCCATTTCCGTAGCACATCGATCGCATCATCCGATAACCGCTTCTTCGGCGGCATCTGCAGATCTTCGTTTTGGTAAGTCACTGCTTCAAACAGCAAACTTCCTTCAACGTCACCGGCTTTGATCGCCGGCCCCAACTCACCACCCTTGAGCAAGCCATCCCGCGAGTCAACCAGCAGGTCACCATTCGCTTCCCCCGCTTCCTGCGAATGACATTCATAACAATGCCTGACAAGAATCGGACGCACCTTCCGCTCAAAAAAGCGAACGCCCGCTTCGTCACCGCGCGCATCTGACGGCATCAGGACCAACGAAGTCGCGAACGCGGTGATCAATCCGGCAAGTTTGTTCATGTTGTTTTGTATCGCTCGCCGGTCTTCGGCGCCGGCATAACCTCTTTGCAGCAAAACGCTATGGGCTAAGTGGGATACTCCGTAAAACAGGAAGAAGGTTACATTGCGAATTCTGACCGACTGACTTTATGCGCCGCTTCACCGAGAATCGGCTCTGTACTTCAGCGGCACAGGTAGAAGCCGGCCAACACCGCCGAATCGCGCGCGATATGGGCGATTTACTCTGTCGACGTACGCAGTGTCGGTCTGGGCACTCAAGGCCGGGTTTCAGGCCTTACGACATGGTGATCGCAATCTGAATGGGAATCGTCACTTTCAAAACACGCAGCCACGTTTCGTGAACGAGAACGGATGCAATCCGGGATGCCTGTTACGGAAGTACGACTCGCGGCAGCGATGATCAATCCCACGACAAAGTGTCTTCAGTTGGCAGCACTGAGTTGCCGTCAAACATGAAATTTCCCGTTCTGACGACTGCCGTAGTATTGGCTGTTGGCGTGATGCGTCGACTAAACTGCGTGCCCAGGAACAAAGATCTTCGAAAACGCGTCATTGTGGGCGGCCGTGGCGTTTGTTCGCGCTGGTTGCGGTCCATGTCATCTTTCGAGGCACGACATGCGCGAGGTGAGAGCGATGACGCGAATGACTACGGGGCCGCCCGAATAACGCAGAAACACAATCATCAGTTCTGCAGGCGACTTCCGTCGCTAACAGCCGAGGTTTGCTCTCGGTTTGGTAGTCTTGTTGCTGACGTAACACGCTTCCGCCGCGGCAGGGAACATAAGCTGGCTGCTTGAGAAATTCATCTTACCCGAGATTGCAACCAGCCCGGCTCAAACGACGGGCATCCACATTCTAGCGGACGCGCACTGCCTGTCGCTCGTAGTCGCGAGCGCGGGCGGCACTCTGCTTTTTCCGAAGATCGTCAAACCGACCGCTCGTAGCAGTTCGCCGCGGATTTTCCTCGTCTACTGGAGAGCAGTGGAGATCGGCGTGTAAAACGGCCCCACATCGGCGCGGAAAATGGTCCCACCTGATGAATGTTTGACGACCCGGGTGCGTGGTCGTCGTGAGGCTCTTTTTTGAGCAGCCGTTAGTCCTGTTTGTCGGACTGCTTGTTCTGTTTCATCGACTCTTTGAAGCGGAAGCTTTCGCCGTTCATTTCAAAGATCTCGGCATGGTGAGTCAGGCGGTCCAGCAGGGCGGCCGTCATGCGTTCGCCCTGGAAGATCTGACCCCAGTCGCTGAACGCGAGGTTGCTCGTGATCAGCAGACTGCGGCGTTCGTAACGTTCAGCGAACACCTGAAACAGCAGTTCCGCGCCCGATCGACTGAAGGACAGATAGCCCAGTTCGTCGACGATCAGAAGATCGAATCTGTCCAGTCGCTTTAGCAGACGATCCAGGCCAAACTGCTGTTGAGCTTCTTCCAGTTGGTTCACGAGCGTTGCCGCTGTGAAGAACTTTGTCCGCAGACCGTGGCGACAAGCACACAGGCCGAGTGAAACGGCGAGATGCGTTTTTCCCGTTCCAGGCTGACCCAGCAGGCAAACGTTACGTCGTCCGGAAATCCATTCGCAGCGAGAAAGTTCTAGGACTTTCTGTTTGTTGACCGATGGCAACGCCGAGAAGTCGTACGTGTCCAGATCCTTCTGAACCGGAAACGACGCCTGTTTGATGCGCGAGTTCAACGCGTTCGTCGAACGGGCGGCCACCTCCAGTTCCGTCAGCCGCAACAGATAATCCTGATAGGTTTGATTCGTTTCCGCCGCTTCCCGCGCCAGCTTGTCGAACTCGGCCTTCATTGTGGGAAGTCGCAGTTGACGAAGGTTCGATTCCACAAGCAGTCGGTTCGCATCCGATTTCATCGTTGATGTTGTCTTCGACGCAACGGATTGCGAAGGACTCGCTTTCGAGGTTGGAGTCTTTCGTTTTGCATTGGCTTTCGGCTTTGTTGTCATCGTCATCGCTTCCTTGTGTTGATGAACTGAGAAACTGGTTGAAATGATTCAGGTTCGGCAGTGGAACCTGAACCGACAGCACGTCTTCGGAGACTCCTTCTTCATGAAGAGAACTCGTCGGAAGTGATTCGGACTGATCTTCCGCAGGCGACTTCGCGCGGGCGGCCGACTGTTCGACCCGGCGGATGATGCGGTCGGCGTCGGCACCGTCGGGACCACGCAGTTGTTCGATGGCGGACTGCACACGCGGCATCGGATGAGACGCCAGCAATTGCAGCACACGGACGTACTGTCGGACGCCCGCACGGGCTCCGTGGCGTTCTTCCAACCGCTCGCGAAGCCTTAAAAACACGGGTGAAAGCGTCCAGTTGCGGTACACGTTCGAATGGTCGAGAGCCGCCGGACGACATCCCAGCGTGGTCAAATAGTGCAACGGATCGAGCACCTGATCGCCTTTCGTATAACTGCGAACGTGTGTCGCCACGACCGCATGCCGGTGAACGATTTCCACGCGATCGACGTATCCCTTCACGCTCACCGATTGAAATGCACACTGCCGCGGCACGCTGTAACTGACGTTGTCGAAACGGGCGAACTGATACTTGTCGACCTTCACTTCCTGCCGAACGCAGGCGTCGAATGAATGCTTCGGCAGCGCAGCCGACAATGCCTTCTCGGCTGCGAATCGGACACCGATCGTTTCCGTCTGACGACTGCTGACGCGATCAAGCTCGTCCACGCAACGCTGCCGCAAATACGCGTTGAGTTCCTGCAGATCCTTGACCTGCGGTACCGGCGTCGACCACTTTCGTTCCAGAGTCTTCACGCGAATTTCAACGACCGGCTTTTCGTTCCCGCTGCGTGGCATGCAGTACAACGGCTCGAACGCAAAGTGACTCGCCAACGCCGCATAGCGTTCGTTGATCGTCCGCTTACGTCCTTTCAGAATCGCCGTCGCGACTGACTTTGGATTGTCCCACCAGACTTCCCGCGGCACACATCCAAAAAACTCAAACGCTTGCGACATGCCTTCAAGGATCGCCTCGGTTCGCTGAGTCGGCAGAGCGGACTGCGATGCGATTCGCAAATGGGTGACGACGGGTCCAGGTCCCGACAGTGTCGCGTTGGAGACGGGCCGCGTGTTGTTGTCCGCCATTCACGGCGATCTGAACAAGAACAACATCTTGTGGTGGGGCGAAGGCAATCGGCCGCTGCTGATCGATTTTGCGACGTACCAGCAATCAGCTCACACCTTTCAGGATTTTGCCACTCTGAAAACGCAGGCGCAGTACGCCTTGATGGATCGGGAATCCGCTTCGCAGATTGCCGCAATCGACTATTCCGCCAGACAATTCGGTGAATGGAGGAAGCGGTTGGTGTCATCGAGAAACATCAGCCTGCGCCGCCGATGCAAATCGCTGGCTTACTTGTCGGTCCTCGATCGCAGGTCAATTGCCCGGAGAATCGCGTCAAGAACTTGGTCAAGCCGCTTGCCGACGTCTTCGACCAGAAACCGCAACACAAAGTACCCATGTTCCTGCAGCAACGCATCCTTGCGGCGGTCACGACGATATGCGTCCCGGTTGGAGAAGTGTTGTCCACCATCTAGCTCTAACACCAATCGACCTTCCGCATCAATGAGATCGACTTCCATGTTGCCCCACCCATCAAACGGAATTGGCAACTCCTGGTTCAACGCAAATCGGCCCTCCGTTGCGGGAAGGGATTCGAGGCGGCGAAAGAGAAACGCTTCGGTTGCACTGCGGGCCCGGTCGAGCCCCTGCGCGTCCGAGTCAACCTCGCGCGCGACATGCACAAATAACTTTGCCAGCGGCGCGTCAACTCCGTCACGAACAAGCCGTCGCACCGTGGCCGCGTAGTCTCTTTTCCATTGAGGATCGACGGGCAGTAGTATATCCGTCGGCCACCCGGGAACGGCGCTGCCTGGTAGAAGCACTGTGTAGCCGACGGACTCGTAGCCCGCGCAACGTCGGTCGAACATACGCGAGAGCATTGGGACATTGAGGTCGGCGTAATCATAGACGCGAACTTCGGTCTTGCCTTCGTGCAACCGGTGCAGCCTGCCGACGTATTGTGCAATCGTGCCACGCCATGAAACTGGCAACGTGAGGAATAGTGCGTCGAGACGCGAGTCATCAAATCCCTCACCAATGTACCGGCCTGTCGCCAACAGCACTCGATTTTCGTTTGCCTTGATCTCCGATAGACGCTGGGTGATTGCTTGAGATTCTTTGATTCCAGCGCCGCCTTTCATGACGACGACATGCCGAACCTGTTCTTCGAGTATCGTTGCAAGTTCGTCAAGGTGATCCTTGCGTTCTGTCAGAACAAGCGGCGACCGGCCGTCACGAATCGATCGAACGACATCTTCGCAGATCATGCGGTTTCGGTCTTGATCGTGAATTAGCTCGCGGTAAAGGTCCTGGAACTGAATGCGCTGGTCGTCATTGGCTTCGGAAATCGGACGAAATGCTGTAGGGCGCACGATCACCGAGTGCTCAAACGGTCGAGCAATGGCTTCCGATTTGGCATTGACGCGGTGTCGTACTGGGCCACATTGCATGAAGATTATCGGGTGATGGCCGTCCTTTCGATTCACGGTCGCGGACAACCCCAAAACGTAACGTGCCTTGGTCCTTCGCGCGACGAGTTCGAAACTCTGCGCCGACAAGTGATGACATTCATCGATAATCACATGTCCATAGGCGGCAACGCAGTCCTTGACGACGCCTTTGCGTACAAGACTTTGAATAATGGCTACGTCGATTTGTCCTGTCAGCTTCTTGCGTCCACCGCCAATACGTCCAATGGACTTTGGAGAAATCCCGAGGAATTCGGACAATCGATCGACCCATTGATCGAGCAGCTGTTTCCGGTGGACTAGCACAAGTGTGTTTACACCGCGTTCCGCAAGCATCCATGTAGCCACTACCGTTTTGCCAAATGCTGTAGTTGCGGATAAGACGCCTGTGTCGTGGAAAAGCAGTTCCCGCGTGGCCGACTTCTGTTCAGGTCGCAACTCGCCGTGAAAGGCCACGTCGATTGCAGTACCGGAAACTCGATCGTCACTGATAAGGGTTTCGATTTTCAGATCGTCCAGTAGATTTTGAATGTCTTCAAGGCATCCTCGCGGTAGTGCGAGGTGATCGTCGTAGTTCTCGGCGCAGCTGATGATTCGAGGCTTTCCCCAGGTAGGCAATCGCATCGATTGAGCCTTGTAGAACTCTGGGTTTTGAAAGGCGGCAAGTCGAATGAGGCGGTTTCGCAGAGCGGGCGGCAGGTCGGCTTTCGGGATGTAGATTTGATCGCTGAGTGTCAGTTCCAGGTTGGTCGGTAGCTCTCCTGCGGGAATAGAACCAATGGTTCTCCGCGATGGAGCCATCGACCAGGGCTGACTTTCGTCGTCAATGACTGGAGCCTGCACACCAATCACCCGGTCGTTCTTGCTTGCCCGACTGACCAGCTCTTCAATGTCGACGAGCGACATGCGTTGAACGGACGACAACAGCGCCCATTGATCATCAATGGGCATGAGATTCTCGTCGACAAATACGCTATTACCGCAATCGCGGGGGCATTTCTGTAGTGGCAGAGCAATCAGATTCCCGAATCCTCCTCGAGGTAAAGTGTCTTGGTTGGGGAAGAACCGGTCGTACGAATCGAGCCCAAGATCCGGTCGCCGCTCCATGGTTTCCGTGAGCACATGCGAACCGAGACGACGTGCGACAGACGCTGGTGTGGCGATATCAAAAAAGATCCAGATGTGTCCTCCATTTCCGGATCGAGAACGTTCAAGTGAGGCCGGAACATCAAGCCGCCTGCATGTTTCAAGTACGGCGATTGCATCGTCTTGCCAGTTGGCTTTGTCCAGATCGATGGCCAGAAAGAAGCACGTCTCGTCCAAGAGCATGGGGTAGACCCCGGCCACAAAATCGTTTCCTCGATCATCCTTCCCGGTAAGATGACAACGAATCATGTTGTCCGTGACAGGAAGAAAAGAGCGATGCTGGCAGTTAGCACACTTGACGCGAGGTTTTTCGCAGATCCCTGAAGCCCACTCATTACTGCAAACAGGCGAGTAACCGGTTTTCCCTGTAGTACGACTCTCGAAACGTCGAGCGTAGACGTCTTCACGGCCTCGGAACAACGAACGAAATAGTGAGATCTTTTCGTTTGGTGACGATCGGTCGTTTACGCTGCCTGGAAGCATGATAGGGCCATCAAGTTTCTCGTATTTCGCGAATCCATGTTCCGCCCCGCCAGATAGTTTTGAATTCAGTCCCTGACCTTATCGCCGCAAGACATGGTTCGACGAATTCAGCGATCGTTGTGACAACCTGCTCCAGCGATTGATCCGATTGCATCTTGGTGGCAAACTCGCTCCATTGTCTGTTCTTGTCGTCTTTCTGGTAGAAGTCGCTTGTAAAGGCGGTTGGCGTCTCAACCGGAATCGAAGTTTGTCGACGTTGAAATGTGCTCGACAGAGCATTCGTGAGAGAATGTCCGTCGAATTCAAGGTACACGGCGAATCTTTGTAGGTCGTAGAAGTCCTTCATGCGGCTATTCGTGAAGCCGAGGTCGACCATGGCTTCAAGTTTCTCGGCGACGACTGTTTCCTTCGCGTACGCTCGCAGGCTTGGATGAGGAAAATCGAGAAGCGCGGGATACTCCACTTCGACGGGCGGAGGAACGGTGGCGTCACCAAATCCAATGTCTGCCTGAAGATGAATCCGAGCATTACCCAATGACGCGGTGAGTTTGACGCGAATGCCTTCGTATTGCTGGTCTTCTTTGATTGCATCGGCGACAAGTGTGTCTTGATCGAACGTTAGCCCATCATCAATTGTTTCGATTGAGATGATATCCGCGAACAAGCTGCGGATTCGCTGGATGTCTGGACGACCACGACCGAGGAAGTCCAAATCCTTAGTTGGCCGATGGAGTTGATCCATCCACACGTAGAACAACGAGCTGAACGCCTCTCCAGTCGATTTAGCGTGGTTCATCTGTCGTTGCCGAACAGAGGCGACGATGTTCTTCGGGCTCATGAAATGGCTTCCATGCAGGGTTTCATGACGGTCGTCATTCGGCAGACTTTCGCCGCTTCCCAGATTTCATCCACGGAAGCGGCCTTTTGGCGTCGGCAGTCGCGTAGTGATTCGATTGCTATGTCCAGACCGATCTTGTTGCGGAAGCGGAAACAATCGGCAACGGTCTTGGCAGGGGAATAAGCTCGAATCGTTGCATTGTTTGTTTTCGATTTGACAACTCCGAATTTAAGCATGCGGTCGGAAAATCGAACGAAGCGAATCGGCGGATAATCGATCTTTGGGAGTCGCGCCTTGTGGTCGATTGCCATCCAAATGAAGCTCGGCGTCTGAGTTGTTAGTTCGTGGAACTCAAGTGCCGACAGAAGCGCAATCACTCCGTGCGGGACACGATGGCAGATTTCTGCCAGTTGCTCGTGCGAACCGAAATCTTGATCGGGCAGCGTATAGAGGCCCCGAGACATTCTTTTGAGCAGGCCTTTCTTGCAAAGCCGGCTCAAATAGATCCGGGGAATTTTTTGTTCGACCAGGTCCCTTGACCTCAGGATTCCCCTTTTGCGGACGAAGCTTAGCTTAGCAGGGCTTGGTCGTAGCTTTTGTGTGTTTTTTGACTCATATGAGCTGGGGCTTGGTTGTTTCAAAACGTCGGCACATACAGGTACTCTATTACATTTCGGAACAGCCGGCAAATCAGCAGTCGGCTTCGGTATACGAGAATGTCGAGGTCTGTTCGTCTATAGTCGTCGGCTCCAACGTCATGCTCGTTGGGACGTGCATTCAATGAGCAACACAGCTCCGCGCGAAAATGAGACAAACGCGGCCTCAATAATTGAAACGTGTCCTTACCCCGACCATCAAGCGTATGAACTACTCCGGAAAATCAGCTGCAATTCGGCGTAAGTGCTTGCGTTGCTTTGACTAACGTGCTCGCACTGTCACGTACGCCACACCGAAAAAGTTCAATAGCCGTCTTGTCGCCCGACTGAATCGGCTGCATGGGGGCGGAGCCCCCATGCAGCCGATTCCCTGATTGATCCAAGGACAAAAATGAAATGGCTTGGCGTCTAGAACACTTGGTGCGAGCAGGTGAGCTCGACAATGCACAATTTGGCTGGACGATTGGGTGGCTAGAACTTGATGGTTTCCGCGACAGGTTACAACTTAAGTTGGCCGGCAATTGTCACCCAGACCTGGCTGGATGGAAGTTTCGCATCCAACGCGTCATGCCACCGTTGCCGAAGGACTTTGATGGTGAGGAACCACCCAACTACGCGGATCTTTGTCCGGACCAAACTGGTCATGTTGGCGACATCACGGCCGATCAGATGATCAAGCACTTCGATATTCCAGACGACGAGTTGGCCAGACAATTACAAGCAGGCCAAACGCCTGCCTTCACTTGGCGGAAATGCCTCTACCTGGAGTGGTTTAGCAACCGCAACGGCCGCGTCGCGATCCAAAGCACACGTTTGGAAGTCGAACGTATCGGGGACCGCGCCTTTGAATTGTCCGAAGAACAATGGTCTGAGCAACAGCGGCAAAATCAGGATGAGATGAATTACTTCATGACGCAACTGGAGGATGTAATGAACAAAGATCTGGACGAAGGCGGCGAGTAGTCCGCGGAATGACTTGATGGCTTCCGCTACTTTGTGCAAAACGATTCTGACAACACGATGGCGATGATCAGATCTTGAAAACCGTTGCCTTGTTTTCTTACATCAGCGACAAGTCGTTTCACCACTTGGCGGTCGGCATAGTTCATTGGCCGACCTGCGCCGTAGACCAGTAGCTTTCCAGCAAGGCACGCGGAAAACTGGTCAATATGGTCGATGAGATATCGCTTGAGGTCATGGACGCTGCGAATTTGAGTTCCGTCAGGAAGTTCTCCGTTTGCATCTACCTTGGGACCATCCGAAGTGACGACCTCGCCGCTGCTTTGTTTTTCATAGACGGGATAGTGCGTTCGCCAACGACCGACTGGATCGAAGTTTTCAAGGGCGAAACCGAGTGGATCGATGCGGCGATGACACATCGCACAGGTGGTGTCGGCCTGATGGCGCGACAGCAATTCGCGAATCGACGTGGCTCCCGATGTATCGGGTTCGATGGCGGGAACGCCTGAAGGCGGCGGTGGGGGAAGTTCACCAAAGACGTTTTCCAACAGCCAGACGCCGCGCAAAACGGGTTGAGTATCAACTCCGTTCGCGGTTGCCATCATCACGCTTGCCTGGCCGAGGATTCCGCCGATGCGTCCGCCGTTGGGTATCGAAACGCGGCGCATCGCATCCCCTTTGATGTCCTTGATTCCATAGAGCCGTGCGTTGCGCACATTGAGGTAGGTGAAGTCGGGATCGATGAAGGTCTCAATGGGATGGTTTTCGCGGAGAATCTCGTCAACGAACAGCCGCGTCTCTTCGGTGATTGCCCTGAGGTCTTTCTCCGTGAACTTCAGTAGCCGCGGGTCCGGCATAATTTCTGGAAGCAGTTTCAAATCAAGCCACTGATCCACGAAACTTGTCAAAAAACGACTCGCACGCCGATCATTCAGCAAACGCCGGGCGTGCATTGCTAGAACTTGCGGATCGGACAACTTTCCGGCGGCCGCCGCCTTTCGCAACGCGGCATCCGGTGGCGAATTCCAAAGGAAATAACTGAGGCGACTGGCAAGATCGTAGTCATCCAGCTTGCCTTCTGCCGTGCCGCGATAGAGAAAGTTCGTTGAACACAGCGCCGCACGAATCGCGAGGTGAATACCATCCTCGAATCGGTGACCGCCGGCATGATGCGACAGTGCGATGTCAACGTACTTCTTGATCTGATCTTTGGTCGGCGGACGACGGAATGCTTGGTCCAGGAATGGTGTTAGAATCGCAGTCGCGTAATCCCGGTCACTGCGTCCTTGGCGTCTGCCGAGGAATACTTCGGTCCTGTTGCGCTGCTGTTGAACTTCGCTATCTTCGATCAGTCGCGTTGGTCCAGCCACGATCACCGTATGGATATCGAGAGCCGGCCCTACTTCATGATGCATCACCTCGAACAACCACATGAGTTGATTTTGGTGGTTGGCAGAAAATCGTTCAGGGAGAGTCGTCAGACGCGGGTCTTTCAAATCAAGCGTGTCGCCGCTGACCAATTCCTTCATCTGTTTCCAACCAGCCGCCGGAGTTCGCCCTCGATCGAATCCCATCTTTAGCCACGCGGCGTACTTCGCTGGATCGCTAAGTCGCTCGCGCAATTGTTGCGCCGCTTCTTCTTTTCCATCACGATCCCAGCCGAACGGAGAGTTGGCCCAATAGAATGCCACGGTCTCTCCTTTTTCCAATTCAACGCTCAGTTCCTGGGCGCGCGGCTCTTCACGCGGCTTGATTTCGAGTACTCCCAATTCCCTCAGTTCATACACGCTTGTGAACGACGGGCCGGTTGACTTGATGGCGAGTAGTTTCAATTGGAGCGGACTGTCGTCCACGGGCTTGAACGCGCCGGCTTTGACCTGCAGCGAATACTCACCCGAATGCTGGGCTTCAAAACGCGTGGGCCAAGTGCTGCTGCGAACAAGGACTTCGTTCTTCGTGACCAACCGCAGTACCTTGGTAGCGCCCACACTTTGAACCTTGCTGCCCTCGAAATTGACACTGAAGTCGTCGGGGCGGATGGCGATCGTTTGCGGCTTCCACTCGACCGGTGGGCGAAGTGGCGGAATCACTTGATCGGCAACGTCTGTCGCAATAAGAAAATACTGTTCCATCAGCGGTGGCGAGAGGACCAGCCCCTGGCCAATGTTGTCGAATCCATGAGCTTCTGCATCGGCAGGAAAGGAAGGCGGGGCGGTGAAGGGAATTTTGAGTACATCGCGAATGGTGTTCTCAAATTCTTTCCGATTCAAGCGTCTCAACACAGTGCCGCCCGGTCGAACGTTTTCCTGCAGCACCGCGTGCAGTCCGCGAGCCGCCGCCACGCGCTGGTCTTTCGTTGGTTGCCCAGCATCCACAGGTGGCATTCGGCCATCTTCGATCGCGTGAAGCACTTTCTCCCAAAAATGGGATGTCGCCGGCTGAGACCAATCAAGCTGTGCCGGGTCTAAGTTCACTCTACCCTCAGGAGAATCACCGCTGTGACAATCAAGACAATGATCGCGAAAGAAAGCCAACGGCAACTCAGACGCTTGCAGCGCCGCAGCACGAAGGACGACTAGGGCTGTGACCGCAACGAGGTAGAAACGTGATGTCCACATGAAAGGTGATCTCGTTCCGTTCTACAGCAGAAACTCATTCATGTTTCGCGACGCGTTTGCAAATCGATCGCGTTGAATCCCCATCTGACGCATGAAAGTGATAAAGAGGTCACCGAACAGCGGAGTGCTCGTTGATTCCTTGGTTCGGTCGATTGCGTGATACCGGCCGTGCCGAAACGCTCCGCCTGCAACCAGAACCGGCAGGTTGCTATTGTTGTGAGTGTTTGCATCACCCATGCCGCTGCCGTAGAGAACAATCGTGGAGTCCAGCAGTGCTCGCCCTTGAGCGTCCTTTTTGTCTTGCAACTGATCGAGGAGCCGGCCAAATCGCGTCACATGCTCGATGCCAATCCGGTTGAAGTCGGCGATCTTGGCGGGATCGTTACCGTGATGAGACAGACCGTGGTAACCGGCGATCAGTTTCTCTCCGTCGATCGTAAAGACCTGTCCGGCACCTGGCACAAGCAGCGTAATCACTCGCGTGGAGTCCGTTTCCAGCGCAAGCATCATCAAGTCGTACATGATCGCTTCGCATTCCAACGAAAGGTCCGGTGCGACCGGATCGAACTTCGGCAGCTTGTAATCGACCTTTGGCGAAGGCCGATCAAGCCACTCGCGTCGCTTTTGAATCTTCTTCTCGACATCGCGGACGGACGCAAAGTATTCGTTGAGTTTTTGCTGATCGGCGCGACTGACGCGCCGCTCCAGCAGCCTTGCTTCATCAAAGACTAGATCGAGCACACTCCGACCACTTTCGAGCACGTACCGCACTCGCGCCTTATCACTATCAGAACTGAACAATTGCGAAAACACGACGCTCGGCCGACCAATCATCGGCAGTGGAACGCCTTCACGCGTGAAGGCGATCTGCCCGCTGCCATTGGCCGTGCCGCAGGTTAGTTGCAGCGATGAAAACCGCGTCTGATCGCCGATTTGTGCCGCGATCACCTGATCCAACGACACACTCGGAGTCCCCGATCCGGTTAAGAAGTTGCGCCAGTTGGCATGTCCGTTGGGAGCACGGTGATCCAATCCTGAGATCAGGGTGAATCGATCGCGATGCCGTTCAATGGGCTTCAAAACGTGTGATGCCGCGTAGCGACTTCCCGGCTTCTCAGGAAACCAACTCGGCGTGTGAAATCCCAGATACGTTCCGATCGCCACAAATCGCTGGGCTGGTGGCTGAGCGTTTTTGGATTCATCAGCTCGAGCCGATTCCAGCATCGGCAGCGCCAACCCGAACCCAGTTCCCTTCAAGAATGTGCGTCGTGCCCTTTTCGATTCAAGCATGTTCATCATTTTCTCGCGCCGCTTCCGTAGCGGAAGTCACCAAAGCGTTTGGGAAGTTTCGCTACCATCGGTCGTGCTACAAGAGCGGTAGGAAAGAGTCTACACCACGGCCTCTGCGAGGCAAACTGCGTTGCAATGGCAATGGCCGATGCCCACCGCCTCCGGCTGTCCAGAGCTCGAAGGCCGCTTGCTGGCAACCGTTTTGCCGCTGGCGGCAGTTCGTTGCAGATCGGCCTGACCCCAAGCCGGCGAGTACAGATTCGCCGATTTGGGACAAGCCGGCCTACGGTATACTGAGAATAAACCGGCTTGGGTGCCGGGAATACCGTGGGGTGGGACGAATCATCATCCATGATCAAGACATTCGATGAAGCTTATCAGTTTGTGATCGAGCATAAGGTTTGCACCGTTTTCGGCAGCAAGAATTCTCCCTACCCTTCGTTGTGGGACAACACGGGACTTTCGGAAAAGAAGCCCAAGGCCGGCGGCTGGAGTCCCAAGGTTGTCGCGGTTTGGGATTGGAAGACTCGAATTCCGCAGACCTATCCCGAATCGGTGTTCTACGGAAAAGTTCATGGAGGCGACGCCGTGCTGATGGAGATGCAGCATTTTCAGGAAGTGCACTACCCAGCCGCCTTTCAGCCAGTGGCCGAATTGGATTCACTCGCCCAGGACGTCTATGAATTCATCCGACTGGAACCTGCGTATACAGGACCGCTTCGCAAACGCTCCATCGCACAACTGGGCTGCACGAAAAGCCAATTCGATACGGCGCTCAAGAAACTTCAGGTGAGTTTGAACATCGTTCGCTCCAACGATACAAAACACAAGAACGATTTTTGGCTGCCGATGCGTGAAATGCACTTGGATCTCGTAAGAGAGTACGAATAGCATGATCAAGGTGGCGGTCAAAGACGGAGCATGAACTGCGTGTTTACCGCTTATTCCTCAGTTCGAGTTTTGCACTTTTGGAGTGCTCCGACTTGTCGGAGCTTTCCCTTTATCTACGCCTTCATCAACAATGCGGGCAAATGGCTTGACAGGTAAAGCCCGGAAGGGAATGTAAAAAATATCGTCCCGTATATAAAAGGAAGCGGTGACAAGTCACCGCACTCCAAAAATGTGCAGAAGTCGAACTTAGCCTCGTTGTCCGGTGAATCTGCTGATGAGAACTTACATTGCTTCGGTGCTGCTGATTGGGTTGCTGGTAACAACGACCACATTTGCCGAGGACACAGGCATTCGAGCCGGCGCGGCGATGTCCAACATCACCCCGAAGATGGGCGTGCCACTGGATGGAACGATCATGCAAATCGGGCCCGCGAAGCACGTTCACGATGAACTCTGGGTGCGGTGCCTTGTGTTGGACGACGGCAAAACGAAGCTGGCGTTTGCTGAAGTGGACAACACGATGGTTTCTCGGCAAATCCACGATGCGGCGAAGGAGATGATCCAGCGCCGAATTGGGATCCCCGCGAGTCATGTTTGTATCGCCGCCACCCATACCCACTCGACCCCACGCGCGGTCATTGGATTACGAGACGATGATTTGCATCAAGAGTATTTGAGTGACTTGGCGGTGAAGATCGCCGATGGCGTGGTCCGAGCATTCAACCAGCTTTCGCCCGCGGAGATCGGTTGGGGAAGTTTTCGCGAACCAAGGTACGTGCACAATCGACGCTGGCGGATGAAGAAACCGGTATCCAATCCGTTTGGACACTCCAACGAAACCGTCAAAATGAACCCCAGCCGCACCGACCCGAACCTGGACCAGCCGGCGGGTCCCGTGGACGATGAAGTTTTTGTCGTGGCGATACGACACCGTGGCGATGGAAAGCCGCTGGCGTTGATGGCGAACTATGGATTGCATTACGTGGGAGGTGTCCCGGGCGGACAAGTGAGTGCCGACTACTTTGGCGTGTATGCCGATCGTATCCAGCAGAAGTGGAATGCCGATCGGCTGACGCCACCCTTCGTGGCAATCATGACCAATGGAACCAGCGGTGATGTCAACGCCAACGATTTCACGAAACCGCGGGCAAAGTCACCGCCATTTGAACGAATGACACGGATTGCGAACGATCTTGCGACAGGAACGTTGGCAGTTTTACCCAAACTGGAATTCAAAACCGATCTCTCTCTTGCGGCGTCTGGCAGAGATCTGGGGTTGGCCGTGCGAAAACCAGATGAAGAACGCCTGGCGTGGGCCCGCCAACACCGCGTGCCCGATGGTCTGCGTCAGAGGCTTTCGCGTCCACAAATCTACGCGCGAGAAGCAAACGAGTTGTCGAAGTATCCCGACACGGTCCGCGTGCGCATCCAGGTTTTTCGCATCGGTCGCCTCGCGATCGCACAATCTCCTTGCGAAACGTTTGCGGAGACCGGGCTGAAGATCAAAGCGGACTCTCCGTTTGTCGAAAGCACCTTCACGATTGAATTGGCCAACGGATATTCGGGCTATCTGCCGCCGTCAGACCAGTTTGAGTTGGGAGGTTACGAAACCTGGCCGGCCCGAAGCAGCTTTCTGGAGGTGGGCGCCGAGGAAAAGATTCGCGACGGACTGCTGGATTTGCTGAATCGGCATCACGAAACTCGCGATTGACGTAGCTGTTCATTCATCTGTCCATGAAGCGAAGAAACATGCATCATCAACTGCCGAGCCGACGGCTGTTCCTGGCATCGGCCGCCGCGCCGATAATCGCGGCTGGGGCCGGACGATCGGTACGTGCCAACCCGTCGCCAAAAGTAACCGTCCGCCAAATCACGCGCGGCCCCAAGCACCATTGGTTCGGTTACTACGACAAATTGCAGTTCGATCCAACCTCCCGCTTTGTTCTGGGCATGGAGGTCGACTTCGAACATCGCAGCCCAAATTCCGACGATCAAATCAACGTCGGCATGGTCGACCTTCACGACCACGATCGCTGGATCGAACTGGCCCACAGCAGCGCCTGGTGCTGGCAACAAGGTTGCATGCTGCAGTGGCTGCCAAAATCGGAGACGGCGATCATTTGGAATGATCGGGAAGGCGATCGATTTGTGGCGCGGATCATGGACGTCCAAACACGAAAGATTCGCACGATCGAACATCCTGTGTACAGCGTCAGCCCGGATGGCAAGCATGCTGTCGCGCCCGATTTTCGCCGCATCAACGACGTACGGCCTGGCTACGGATACGCTGGACTGGACGATCCGCATGCGGACGATCCGGCACCTCGCGGCTCAGGAATTGTGCACATTGACCTGGTCAGCGGAAAAGTCGATTTGATTCTTTCGCTCGCAGACATTGCTCGAATGGGCACGATTCCCAACCAAACCTTGGGGATCAAACACTACTTCAATCATCTGTTGTACAACCCGGACGGTTCGCGTTTCATTGCACTTCACCGGTGGCGATATCCCGATGGTTCGCGACTGACGCGGATGCTCACCGCGCGACCCGACGGTTCGGACGTGAGGTTTGTTTGCCCCAACGGCTACACGTCTCATTTCATTTGGCGTGATACCAATCACATTCTCGCCCAATCACGACACTTCGGCGGCAATCCAAACTGGGGCAACTTCCTTTTCCAAGACGTTGACGGCGGTGGTGAAGTGCGCGAGGTGGGTCGCGGTGTACTCGATCCCAACGGCCACATCAGCTATCTGCCTGGTGGCCAGTGGATTCTCAATGACACCTACCCGAAAACCACGGCAAGAATGCAAACGCCGCACCTGTACGAAATAGCCTCGGGCAGAAGAATCGATTTGGGAGACTTTCATTTGCCGCCGATCTACAAGGGGGAGTGGCGTGTGGACACCCATCCAAGATTTTCGCCCGACGGAAAACTCGTTTGTATTGACGCCCCCGCGACAGGCGAAGGGCGGCAGTTGCATTTGATCGACGTCAGTGAGCTCGTCGCAGATTCTGTTGAACTTGGCTACCGTTCATCGCGTCCAAACGTTTCGCGTACATAGTGGATCAAATCGGCCATGTCCTGTGGTTGGAGTTCTTGCTCCAGTCCATCGGGCATCAACGATTTGGCCGATGCCTGAAGCCTATCGATCTCGCGGCGCAAAATCGTCTGACGTTTCCCTTCGGCCGCCAACAAGGTGATGCTGCTGCCGGTTTCGGATTCCAATCGTCCGGCCAACGTCCGGCCATCGTCGGTAACAATCGAATAAGACAAATACTTTGCGTCGACCGCGGCGCTGGGATCAAGAATCGAAGCAAGCAACCCTTCCTTGGTTTTGTTGGTGATCGATGCGAGTTGCGGTCCCACATCGTATCCCTCGCCCTTGGCCTTATGGCAGTTGATGCACAATTTGCGGAACACAACTGCGCCTCGTTTGGTATCCCCATCAAGCCGCAGTGCGGGTTGGAAACGACGGAGGACTTCGGCACGGTCAGCGGTAGCATTCACCGCCAGAGCCTTTTTCCAAAGGGGTTCGTTTTTGTTGCTCTCAAGCAATCGGCGCCGAACGGGAACACTCAGCTGCGAAACGAGGATTGTCCCGTCCTCCAAGCATTCCCGAAGCGACTCGGCCCACCGAGGGCGACTGGCAAGGACGTCGAGGATCCGATTTCGCAGCTGGGGGCTGTGTGATCGCCACCCCGAAAGCAGAATTTCCGCGACCGAGGGCTCGCTGCGCCCCGCCAGATAGGCCACGACAGCGTGCTGAAGAACCGCGGGTGATTGAGGCGTCAAAATACGCTCCATCATTTTGAAATCGTCTTTCCGGCGCGCGTCTTCGCGAGCCAGGAGTTGGATGGAGGCCGCACGAATGTCGTCAGCAGCTGTTTGGCTGGCGGCATAGGTGCGAGCTTGCTGGATGGTGTCGGCGATGCGATCGCGCGATGCTTCGGGAAGAGAATCGGTGGGCCAATCGCGTTTCGCCAGACCGTCAAGGACCCTTGCAAGTGCCTCAAACTGACGAGACTGTGTACGTTGGTTTTTAGGCGAACAAACGAGCTGAATCACGCTTTGGATCGATTCCATCTCCCCCATCGCAACGGCCTGTCCGATCAATTCCAGCGTGATAGGACGTTGCAGGTTGATCGTATCGCTGCCATTGGACTGGGCGACCACGGACAAAACGGCGAATACGTTTTGCTGGTTCAACGAGCTCATCACCGCCGCCGACATGTAACCCTCACCGTCCCGCTCCATCGCCAGTTGGGCAAGCGCGTCACTAACGGCAGGACCATCGTACGCTCCCAAGGTGGAGGCCAGTTCGAATCGCACTTTAGTGTCAGGGTCATCCACAAGCGAAACCAACTTGTTCACATCGACCGTCACGCGGGAGGCAATTCGCACAGCATTGCGTCGCACGCCTGGATGCGCGTCGGCGAGTGCCGCTTCCAGAGTATTTGTCGACAGCGTGCCCAATCCGTCCAGCGTGCAGAGCGCATGAAGCCGAGCTTGTGGTAGCTTGCTTTTCACCGCTAAACCGCGCAAAGGTTCGACTGCCTCTTGCTGCTTCGTTCTGACTAGCATTCGTTGGATCGTATCACGCTGCCATCCGCTCGCGCTTTCCAATAGCCCGACAAGTTCCTGCGGCGATCGCTGGTCCAATCGAGGAATGCTGCGAGGCGGCCGGTCTTTGCGAACAACGCGATAGATGCGTCCGCGATCGCTGCCAGCGCGATACCAGGGCCGAAGTTCGTCTTTGCCGTCTTGAGGCAACCATTGTGGATGTTCGATCATGTAGCGGTACATGTCGACGACCCACAACGCGCCATCGGGTCCGGTTCTTGCCATCACCGGACGACACCAGCGATCTTCGCTGGCAAAGAAGTCGATTTTCTTTTCGGCCGGATCGCGATGGAATCCAAAACTGACGCCCTGGTCCGTGATCACGTTGTGCTGAACGAGATTGTGGAAAGGCTCACAAGTAAAAGCGTGCTGTTCCGCCGCATGATCAAACAACAGGTTGTCACGATAGATGGTCGCAGAACAGGCCGAGGTGAACCGGCCCGATTGATGGAAGTTGTGATATCGCTTCTGCAGCGGACTGGCCGGGTAGACTGGCGGGCTGACCGGCGTGACGACCTGTCGCTTTGGATCCGGCGGCGCAAAGTGCGGGTTGCGGCGAATGTTGTGATCGCCCAACACGAAGTGCCAAAGCGGACGGCTGTTCTGTACGCCAAACCAGTTGCCCCAGTCGTCGCGGTTTCGGCCATACTGCGACGGTCCACTCTGCGGATCGATCGCGCCAGTATCCGGACGGATGCGAAAGTCACAACTGCCAATGGAATGACTTTTACCAGAAAGCTGAGAAACGATTTGGTTCCCTTTGCCATAACCGGCATGATGGCTGCCACTGGCGCAGTAGACCCAATTATCCAGACCCCAACGCAATCCGTTGACTCGCAGTTGCTGATTCCCTTCCAGAAAACCTGAATACAAGACGCGGCGAATATCGGCTTTGCCGTCACCCGAACTGTCTTCCAGATAAACGATCTCGGGCGCGGCGGTGACCAGAATACCGCGACCCCAAGCCAAAACTCCGGTCGGAAAACTCAGCCCACCGGCGAACAACGTCGACTTGTCGTACCTCCCGTCACCGCCGGTGTCTTCCAGGAACCGAACGCGTCCGCCCGGTTTGCCGTTGCCATCAACGCCCAGCGGATAGTCGGCCATTTCCACGACCCACAACTTGCCGTCTGGTCCCCAATCGATGGCGACGGGATCGATCACGGCCGGTTCGGCCGCGACCAATTGCGCTTCGAAACCGTCGCGGACGTGGATCGTGTCGAGTGCCTGGTCAGCGCCGGTCGGGGTGGGCTTGTCAAGCTGTGTGGGCGCGGCGACGGGGGGACCTTCTACCTGCTTCGCCCCGGCGGCATCAAAGTGAGCTTTGATTTCCCGCGATGTTAGCGCGCGATCATAAACAGCAACTTCTTCCAGCATGCCTTGCAAGTTCGCAAAGTTGTCGACTCGGCCTCCCAGCAGGAAATCCTGGCAGTTGGCCGGGTAATCAACCGGCAGCCTCGCGTCGATTTCAGGATCGGGATCACCATTGAGGTAGACCGTGACCTTTTGATCCTGCCGAACCATCACCACATGCGCCCAACTTCCTGGCATCAGTCGAGTCTTCCCGGCGACGAGCTCTTGTCGCCTGTTACCGTTGAAGACAATCAGTTTCCCGCTGTGAGAATGGTTTCCTCCGATTCCCAGGTTGTCACCGAAGGCGCCGTGAACTCCATCGTCAGCCGCACGGGAGAACAGATAAGCCGTCACAGGCCGCGCGGTCACCGGCAGTTCATTACGAAACCAGAATTCAACGCTGTAGGTATTTCCGATTTCTGGAACTTGCGCTTTCACACGGCCACCGGAGAAGTTCGGTTGGGTAGCGCCGCGAAACGGTGCGGCTCCTTTTTCGTAGTGTGCACGGTGTTGGCCTGTCGAATCTTTGGCCGGTTGGTTTGCCGCGTCGTGCAATCGCCAAAACGCAACGGGTTGGGAACGCAAAACGGCCCCCGCATATTTTTTGCGGGATTCGTCATCCGACGGTTTGGGGCCAAGAACAATCGGGGGTTCGGGGCGAGGTGGCGGCGTCATGCCAGATGTCGCGTACAGCTTCACGATATCGTTCGTCGTCAACACACGATCAAACACCAGCACCTCGTCGACTGTTCCGTCGAAGGTCTCGGCGGAAATCCCATCGCTGCCAATCAACAATCGCTCGACCGATTTGGCCGGACCGGCCTTTGCGTCAATCTCAGCTTCCGAGCTTCCGTCCAAATACACACCAGCGCGCTGTGTGTCGCGGATGAGAGTCACCTGGTGCCAATGTTTTGTCGCCAGCTCCGTCTTGCCGACGAAAGTTTTTTCGCCCGATCGCAGCACGAGCTTTCCTGCTTGATCGCCAGCGGCGTTACCCGAAATCGATAACGTTTCTCCTCCGATCGAAAGCAGCGTCCCGGTGACGTCACGAGCGTCGGTCGGCAGCGCATTGAAAAACCACAACGACAAACTGTACTGGCCATCCAGGCTGCCGACGTTGCCTTCAATGTGCCCACCAGCGAGGTAGACAGATCGGTTTCGATCGTTCGGCGTCACAAAACCAGAACCATCTGGTCCGGGCAGAAACAAAGCAACACCACCATTGTATTTTGCGTGTTTTTCTCCGATGGCATCCTTGACTTGGGTCGAGTCCATGTCCCCCAGCCGCCAGTAAGCGATTGGCTTGTGGCCGATGACTGCTTCGGAGTAAGGCGAGGCCGGATCCACGAAGGCCCGACGTTTCTTGTCGGCTACCTTTTCCAACAGACCCAGCAGCGTATCAACAATCAACGGTTCAGCTTGTTCGTCCAAGCCAGCGGTTCGCGCGGGCCATGTTGTGTAGCCGCCCAGCCGATGTTGTTCCGGCGGTGGGATGTAACCCGCGGCACCGTTGGCAAGCTCCAAATTAAAGGTCGCGGCCAACGGACTTTGCCGTTTTAATTTCAGCCCGGTGATCCCGTAGACTTCGTTGGGAATCGCGGTGATCCCCAACTCGCCGATGCGGAGCGCCTGTAGCACGACTTCGACTTGAGGATTCTCATGAATCCACTGGGCCTGTTGAGCGTAGACTTCGGTGCGATTTCGCGGCGGGCGGTCCAGGCGACCGGCGTTGATCGGCCGAGCCCATTGTCGGCGCTGCCGTGAGGGAGTTCGCCGCGGAATCGTCAGACGCTTTTCGGCCATCGCCAACGTCAGTTTTGAACGATGCTTGATCGTTTTCCAAGCTTGTAAGATTCGCTCCGCCACAGCCTGGGAGTATTGCTGCCGACTCAGATTCCGCCGCGGTCTGGCGTAGTCCATCCAGTGAAGATCGCCGCTTGTCCCCTGGGACATGATGCCCACGAAACCGGGTGTTGACTTCCCGCTTGTCTTTTCCATCCGCGCCTTGAGCAGACGGGCCACTTCGCCAAAATAGTCCGCCGAAAATCCACCGCCGCCTCCGAAGTAGTGCATCGACAGGTTGGCCATCACGCAGATGGGAGTGTCGTCTTTGGCGGCGACCACACTCAGCACGGACAACCAGGGATCGATCGGACCGGCGGGACTTGTGTAGTTCGGATTTTGGTAGCCGGGGTGCATCATCGCGCGCACCGTTTGACCGCCAAACGGGTCCATTCCCATCGCGTCACTGCGGGTGATCCAGCGTCGACAGTTGGTCAAATCGGCTCCGTCCACGATTGCCCAGCCCAACTTCGCAGGTTGCAGGTTCTCGTGCGCTTCGGCGATCGCCCGGGCAACTTCCGCGGGGACAAACTTCACGTACTCTTCGTCGCGTCCACTCCCCAAACACATCTCCATCACCGACGGCGCCGAATGCGTGTGCGTGGCACTGATCAAAATGCGATCGGTTGGGATTCCCGTCCGCTTCGTCGCGAGTCGTTTGATTTCGTCGCAAAGAGTGATCGGGAACATGCAGGAGTCAACGATCACCAGGGCAACAGTTTCACTACCGTCACTGATGACCAGCGCACGCGCATGCAGAGGATCGGCGACACGATCCGTGACTCGTTGCAAAAAACCGCCGTTTTGCAACGCAGGAAGCTGTTGCGGAGAAATATCCACCGCGGCCGCACCCGCTTGCAAATGAACTTCGCTCGACTGACCGCTTGCCGATGGCGGCAACATCAGCAGCGGGATACTTAGCAGAACCAATTGCAGTTTTTTCATGCGAAATCACTTCCAGCGGGTATTGCAGGCTCTTGCGAACCTTTCACCGATGTATCGTAGAATCAGCCCCTGAATCGAACCCCACACGAAGGGACGTTCATCCTTTGAGCGAAGCTCGGTGAGGCCGTTTTCGAAGCACTATCTTATACTCAATCTGACAAGACCCCTTGAATGAGTAACCGTTCCACTTTCCCATGCGTGACATCTTTCCTTTTGCATGGAATTCTGGTGCTGTCGGCGTCTTTCGCGACAGCCGAGGAGGCGTTTTTGGTCTCCCAAGGCCAGCCGCGTGCGGAGATCATCCTCTCGGATCATCCCACACGAACACAGCGGTTAGCGGCCGCGGAGCTTCAGAGCTACATCGAAAAGATCACCGGTGCAAAACTTGCCATCGAAACGGAACCGGGCAAGCAACCAATCAAGATCCACGTCGGCCAAAGCCGCCATACCGAAAAATTGGGAATCACCTCCCGCGGCCTCACCGATGGTGCCTACCGAATCGTGTCGGGTGACCGCTGGTTGGTGTTGATCGGTGACGATACCGACTTCGTCCCCATCGAGCCCTGGCCACGCAACTACACCGACATTCGCAGCGGGAAAATGCAGGCGGCCTGGAATCAAATCACCGGCAAGCAGTGGGGCTACATGCACAAGCAACTCCACAAACACTATTCGGGTACCAATTCCCTGTTTGGAACTGCAGACGAACGGAAGACGGATGAGGAAGGCAACGTTCACGTCTGGTCGTTCGACGAACGGGGATCGTTCAACGCGGTGTGCGGATTCCTGAGGCAGCTGGGCGTTCGCTGGTACATGCCCGGTGAGATCGGCGAGATCGTTCCCAAGAAAAAGTCGATTGCGTTGCCGGAGATCGATCAAACCGTTCGCCCCGATTTTCCAATGCGGATTTTGAACTTCCGACCCGGAGTTGGCGGGCGCGAAGGGATGATGTGGGGATTTCGGCTAGGCGTTCGTCGACCCTACGGACGTCAGGCGGCTCATGGACTGCATGGGATGACGGACAATGAACCCACGCTCAGCAACCATCCCGATTGGTTTGCTCTCTACGGCGACAGGCGGCACAACCAGGCGAACGTCAAGTGCAACCAGTTGTGTTACAGCAACGAAGAACTGTTTCGCGAAGCGGTGGATTTTGCGCGTGCGCAGCTGAGTCATTTCGAGATGGACGTCGTGTCGATCATGCCGCCGGATGGTTACACCGCGATTTGCCAATGTGAAAAATGTGCCGGCAAGCAGTCACCGGAACTTGGTCCGCGAGGCAGGCTGTCCAATTACGTTTGGCAGTTCGTCAACCGCGTGGGAAAAGAAGTAGCCAAAACCCATCCGCACAAGAAAATTTCCTGTTGTGCCTACGGCGTCTACACCGAGCCGCCGTCGAGCATTCAGAAGCTGCATCCGAATGTGCAGGTCATCCTCGTGGGTGGAAGACGTCCCACGTCCGCCGATCGCGACGATTTGCGACGTCTGCGCGCTGCCTGGCAAAAGAAATCCGACAATCCGCTTGAGATTTTCGAGAACTATCCTTTTACCGGCAGGGGCTTTTATCTTCCCGCCTACATCCCTGGAGTGCTTGGCGACAGTATCAACGAAACCAAAGGGCAATCTCGCGGTGAAGACATTTGGCTGACGATGGACTTTGGCCCCGATGCCGTCGGTTTCAATCACTTCTTGGCTTACTTCACCGCACGGATGTACTGGGGCGGCAAGCAACAAGACGTTCGGGCTCTGTTCGCCGAGTACGTTCAAAAGTTTTACGGGCCAGCAGCTCCGGCGATGGCCGAGTTTTTCTCCTACTGCCAGCTGCATTGGCGCGAGATGGAGAAAGAAGGAGACAAGGCGGCCCGTGCGCTCGAACTATTCTCGGCCGCAAAAGCCAGTGTTGCGGCCGAATCGATCTACGGCGCGCGAATCCAGTTGATCGACAACTACCTTGACGGCCTGCGAAACAAGGCCAAGCAGCTTGCACAGCATCGCGGGCCAGTGCCCAAATTGCGGCTTGTCAGCGGTGTCGAGCAACGCGGAAAGATTGTCGTTGACGGAAAACTGGATGACGGTCCGTGGGTCAATGTTCCGGTCGCCTCCACCGGCCGACTGCGCGAGATTCAAACGGGGCGCCTGCCCACCTTCGGCACAAGTTTCATGTCCGAATGGATAGGTGGCGATCTGTATTTTGCGATTCGTTGCCAGGAGCGTGCCGGCGAGAAACTGAACATTGCGACGCAAAAAGACGGCGACCAGGCGATCTGGTACGGCGACGCAGTCGAGATCCAAATCGATACCGATGCCCACACCTATTACCAACTTGTGATCAACCCCGCCGGTGCGCTGGTGGATCTTGACCGCGGCGCGCCGCGCAACAAATGGTTTGACTGGTCGTCGACCGCCGAAGTCGCCACGCAGATTGCGGATGATCATTGGACGGTGGAAGTCAGAATTCCGATCACGCAGGATGCCAACGATCCGCTTCATCAAGTCCTCGGCCACAAACCGACTCGGAGTCTGCCGTGGCACGTCAATGTATGCCGGCAGCGAATTCGGGACGGCGCGTCGGAGTATTCCGCGTTTTCTCCGACAGGTGCCTCCGGGTTTCATCGCCCGATGAAGTTCGCACACTTTCACGCCGGGAATTCGCACCAATTTGACGCCGATGCGACAGTGACCGATTACATCATCGGCTGCCGCGCGGCCAGCCAACTCGTCGGCAGCCGGCAATGGAAAGAAGCGATCGCGACTTACCTTGAACTGACCCGCGCCGAAGACATCACCGACTTTCAAACAGCCGATGCATTGCAACATGCGGCTGAATGTGCAATTCGGTTGAAAGACTTTGAGCGAGCCGAAAATCTCGCGCAGCAGATCCCGATCGACGTCGTCGCTCAAACCGTGCGGATGCAAAGCCTGGCCGCCCAACGTCGCTGGGCAGAGATTGTTTCCGCTGTCGGACCGGAGGATCTGACAAAATGGCCCTTCTGGCAGATCGGCGAAGCGGCGTTCATTCGCGGCAAAGCGTACTTTTCTACGAAGCAGGCCGAACGTGCGGATGCGGATTTTCAGCTGGCGCTCGCGCACCAGCCCGACGCGCGGACGCGAACCAGTATCCGCACGATGATGGCTCAAAACCGAGAAACCAATCTCGGTGACGAAACGGGGGCGCTGAGCTTGTATCAAGAGAACTTCGTCGGCAAAAAACGGATCGGTTCCGCCGAAGAGTTTCGGTCGGTCGCCGCCAGCGCGGCGATCTTAAGTCGACAAGGCGATTTCGATTCGGCACTAACAACATTCGACGTGATCGACTTTGAAAAGCTCAGCGGATCGTGGCGAAACGAACTGCTCGTCGCAAAAGCGAATACGCTGGCCGCCGCCGGTCAAAACAGCGAAGCGTTGAAAGCCTATCGCCAAGTTCTGACAAACGAATCGGCATCGAAGACCCAAAAGGCGGCTGCCGAAAACGGGGTGAGGCTTCTCAGCCAGGAATAGTCCATGTCGCGTTCAATGCAACCCCTATAGACCTCGTAAAATCTCCAGAGCCTTCTTTTCATAGATCGCTTGCCAATGGGGGGCCAGAATACAGTCGCTGTCTTCTTGAGCACCGCCGACGTTCGCCAGTTGCTGGGTGGTTGGCGCGTAGTAGATGTAACCGTTGGTGTATCCAGCTACAAATGTCAACGGATGCGGCGACTTCCGTTTTAGGTTCAAGCCAATTTGCACCGTCAACTCACCGGGGAACGAAGTTAGCACAAAGTCCCCCAACCTCAAGCCAATCAAGTCAACGTCAATCATGCGTTTGGCAGCGTTCCGATTTTGACTTTGATGCTTGCGGAGCAAGGCGAGATTCGTATTCAACCGCGTCAGCTGCTCCATTTTTTCGATATTTCGAATGTAGCTTTCAATGTCCCTCCGATTGCGCTGGTCCATCTTCGCTAACTCTTCGCGCTCAAGCGTTTGTTCATGAAGATACCGGTGCGAATAATAAGCCGGAAACGTCTCGGAAACTCGATACTTGAAGACCAATGGCAGGAAAGTCTTCAGGCTGAGCGTGGTTCCCTTCAATTCGCTCGCCAGTTGATCGCGCTTGTTCTCCATCTCGATGATCTTCGGGGCGAGATCCGCTCGGGGCAATTCAATGGTTTCGTTGGTCCAGACGAACCGAGCTTCCGGTTTCGTCTCGATTTTGCGGATTGCGCGCAGTGTGCTCAGCCCCAACAGGTTGCCCAGTGGTTCTGCATCACGCGGCTGATCGACGTGTTTGTAGAAAACAGGATTGATGTCGCCTCCGCAACCTTGAATAAACAAGGCAACGGCGCCGTCGCCCAAATTTTCTTCGATCACCTTGGACGCGAAACCCGATATGTCGGCTGTGTTCGCACCGCTTGGGACACCCTGAATCGGATGGCAGGCAAAGTTGTAGACGATGGCTAGCGGTTGTTTTTGTCCCGTCGCGCGATCAAGACGCAGGATGCCGATGTCGGGATCGATTGGCCCAACCCGTGCAACCTGATCGTCGGGCGGCATCGAGTAGGCATGTCGCACATCGATTTCGCGACCATCTTTCATGATCAATCGACGGTTCTCTCCGACGCGATCTTCGCGACCGATTCCAGCTCCCACCCGCACCGCTACCATTTGACCCGCCGCCCGCTGCACCGCTTTGATGGTCAGCGCGTCGATGTCTCTGCGAACCACGCCGTGGCAATGGCTCGCATTGACGAAGACATTCTTGGTGGGAATACCGACTGTTTGCTCGATCTTGCCACAAATCGTTGGCAAATAATCGTTGTTGACACGTCCGATTTCTCCAATCGCGACGGCATCCACCGTGATGATCACTGCCCGAAGCGAGTCATTCTGTAAAACGAGCGCCTTGACGTACAAAGGATCGTTGACCGGTCCAGCTTCATAATCTGTCACATCGACTTTCGCGACACCGGCAAAAATTTCGGCACGGCCAACTGACGGAGCGATCAAGCAACCAAGGATCAGCGTTAGCAAAGGAAACGTTCGTCGGAGCTGGTAGATCATCAATCACTTTCCGATTCAGAAAAAAGCCAGAAAACAGCGGGCCCTCATTCTATCTCGCTTGTGGAATCCACCGAGGCCATCGCCCCCAAGTTTCCTACGGTGGGAACTCGTAGAAGTCTCCTCCGTTTCGAGTCACCATGGCCTCTACGCCACTAGGAGCAATCGGGGCGGTAATGGTTTGTGGTGTACCATCTGCCATCACGACGAATACTGGGTTCTGACGCGATGCATTGTTGATCTCCTGTTGGAATTCAGCAAGCGTGATGTCATTCGGGGCCGCCCAATTTGCAGCGTGACTTTGAAGATGCACGGCTACGATCGTGTTTCGCAATCCGTCGGTGACGTCGTCCAGCCGCACGATATCTCCAGACATGATTCCGTTTGGATGTCGAACGGCAAAGACGTGTGTGAACGATGCTTCGTCGTCGGGGTGCAAGGGGGACCGATACATGCTTGGTGCTGGCGCGTGTAGTTGTGAATTTGCTGCGCTGTTCCACGGCTGGCTTGTGTCCCATTGCTGCTGAAGCAGTTCTTCTCCAATGTATGACAGAATGGAAATCCGCCAACTATTCAGCGGTGCACCGTCACGATCGACGGTTACTACTTGAGGGAAGACGCCGTGGGCCAAGGTGTACTGTGTGACTGCAAAACCCACATTCTTGAGTCTAAAACTTGCGTGTGTCATCCGAGCGGCATGGCGAGCATTATTGATCGCCGGAATGAAGAGGACCGCAAGTACAAGAACAGACAGTAGTCCAAACCCCAAAACCTTGGCGAGCAGCATGAAGCCGTTGCTGGTCTTGCGGGAACTCGAATTCTGCAGTGGGCCGTCGTCGGTCGTCATCACAACAACTCCTTCCTTTCTCTTAACAAGCTTCTCACACGTAGTTGTATCGCCTCAGCAGCGCGACATGCACGCGGTGTCGGTTCGTTCCGGCTAATCAGCACGCGCGTTGACAACCTTTTGCTGTGCCATGTAATCGTCGACTGCATCTTCGTGTCCTTCGTGGTGCCAGGCCCTTTCTTCACTGGCAGATCCCTGCACCAAAACGATCCTGCACTTGCCTCTTGACCCGCAGTTGCCATCGGCATATCGTATATCGTAGATGAACGATAAAGGATGGTCAATGGCGAACCGGAAGACAGTCAAAAAACGATGCAGATCGGCGCCGGTTCGGTTGAAAGCGGACACGACGGCGAAAGACTTCGCGCAGCTTGCCTGGGCGATCGCTCATCCAGCTCGAGTGCAGATCGTGCGGCTGTTGATCGGCTGTGACGCCTGCGTTTGCGGCGAAATTGTCAGACAATTGCCGCTCGCGCAGTCGACCGTTTCGCAGCACCTGAAGATCCTCAAGGAATCGGGATTGATTCAGGGAGAAGTCGACGGACCGAAAGTTTGTTATTGCATCAACTCGAACCGGTTGAACGAACTGAAGGCATTCGTTGAGGAGTTGTAGTGTTTTTTTGCATGCAACGATCGCAAATCGACGATGAACGATTTTCCTGGAACCCCACTTCACCAAATGAGGTAATTTCGATGGCCACGGTAGAAATTTTTGACAAGCCCCTGTGTTGTTCCACTGGCGTTTGCGGCACGCAGGTCGATCCCGTCCTGCCTCGGTTTGCCGCAGATCTTCAGTGGCTGCAGAGGAAGGGACATACGATCGAGCGGTTCAATCTGGCACAGGATCCGACATCGTTCGCATCCAATACGGTGGTGCAAAAAATGCTCGCCGAAGAAGGAGTCGAGTGCTTGCCGCTGGTGATGGTGGATCAGCGAATTGTCAGTCGCAGTGAATATCCGTCGCGCGACAATCTAGCGCTATGGACCGGTACTTCGGTAAAGGAAGATTCACTACCAGTGGCCGTCGGCGACGAATGCTGCGGCGGGACCACCGGTTGTTGTTGACCGTTGCCAATTGGCAGACGCAGGATCCTACCGCGATGGCGCTGATTCCCTGGCTGCAATACGGCGGCATGCTGGGAGTCGGTGACAGCCGCAATTGTGGTGCGGGACTATGGTCGCTGCAACTGTAGCTGTTTTGGGGTGCAGGTGACGGTGAATCGGCTTATTGGTCTTCAGAATTGAATTTCGCCTCGGTCGATGCAACCAAGAAGTAGGGCCGGTTCCACCGGCCGAAAAGACTGTGGCCGGTGGAACCGGCCCTACCCTTCTGGTTTTGGCGATGGCTTATCGACATATTCCATCGCCACGCTTCCCGAAAGCAACTGCACCGGTCGTCCTGCTTCCAGATGACCCCTTGCCGATACTTTGACGTTCAGTGGAAACTCGACGGTGTATTTGCCGGGGCGTGGATTCTTCCAGTACGGCCCCAGTTTCCGCCGGTCAGGTCGTGGACCTGCTTGAAAGCCTTCCACGGCTCCATAGATCTCATTCGGTTGAAGCGTGATGCGAATCGGTTGCTGCTCAAACGAAACCATGGATGCAGCGATAGCGATTGGTTCTCCGTCGGCGTTTTTCAAGCGATGGACTCGGCCCACTGCCGATGACGGCATGAATTCCACTTCTCTTGTCTCTTCGCCGACGTTTTGGATGTAATATTCCAGCGCCACCCAATCGCCTTCGCGAAACGTTCGTCTTTCCCCGTGGACTGCCAACCCCAGGTTCAATCCCTGTTGAATCTTGCCGAAGACCGGGCGCAGGCGTTCAACGCGTGCCTTGGCTACTTTGCCGCGCCAGGGAGGCTGGGAAGTATCGGCCAACGACGTATCGACGAAATCCACTTCCCCTTTCACGCCAAGGGCCGCAAGGACCTTCGGATCATCGCGCCGAATTTCTCGCGTTGGGGCAGTTTTCGAGGCACCAAGCTGTCCTTGACCGCCCTGCTCCTGAGCCACCACTACCGCTCCGCCGATCATCATCGTGAATACCAAAGGCCGGATCAGCAACGCGGCCATCCACGCACGTGTGCGCGTGAGACGAAGATGTGATTCATCTTTCATGTTCATCAGCCTCCAGATTCGAAATTCGGTTTGAAACGGATGATCGAAGCGGTTTGGACCGTGGTACCGCGAAGCGGTTCGACATTATAGCCTGTGGTAGAAGTAGGGCCGGTTCCACCGGCCGAGAACTTCGTAGCACGACCGTCTCGATCGTGACTGACGGCGGGGACCGCCGCGCTAAGATGGCAAAAGATTGTGGCCGGTGGAACCGGTCCTACTGACTGGCATATGGAGCATGCCGTTTGCAGACGTTTGGTCGGAAGATGAGGAGCTATGAGCCAATACCAGTACGTATACTTCGCGGCGGTCGATCGGGCATTGGATGACAAACAGCTTGCGTACATGCGGCGTCAGTCGACGCGAGCAGAAGTCACGCGGTGGCAGTTTGAAAACGAGTACCACTACGGCAGTTTTAGCGGCAATACGGTGGAGATGATGCGGCGTGGCTACGACGTACATCTACGCTATGCAAACTACGGTCTCCGTGAACTGATGTTTCGATTGCCTCAGGGTCTATCGATCAGCCAGAAAGAATTCAAAGCCTTTCGAACCGAATACGGCCTGGAATGGAAAAAAGACGTCCGTGGCAAGGGCGGAGTACTTTGCATCCATCCCGAGGCCGACGCGGGGGAGTACAACGAAGGCTACTTTGAATTCGACAACTTGATTGCGTGCCTGCCCAAGATTCGCGATTCGTTGATCGCGGGTGATCTGAGGCCGCTGTACCTAGCGTGGTTGGCTTGCGTCTGGGATGAAGAACAGGTCGAGCCTCCCGTTCCTGGCGGGCTCAGGAAGTTGTCGGATGAGTTAAAAGAACTTGCTGATTTCTACGAGATATCACCCGATCTGGTCAGTGCCGCAGCCAAAAACGCTCCTCAACTACCCCAGCAAGGCGATCAGAAAAAGCTGACGGACAAATGGCTTGCCGAATGCTCCCTCGAGGAGCTTCGATCACTTTTGCGCCGTGTTCTTGATGGAGAGGGCGAGTGCGTCCGCGCCGAGACGCTCGCAGCCATCCGCAACGAACATGGTCTGGCGGCTTGGCCAACGACACATTCTGGCCGAACCTACGAAGAACTTCAGACGCTTGGCGCGAAGGCCCAAGACGCTCGTCATCACCGCGAAGAAAAGGCGCAGGAACGTGCAAGGCAGAAGCGTTTGAAAACGATCGCTGCCAATCCAACGCGTGCGGTCAAAGAAGCTGAGAAGCTCGTGCAGACTCGATCCACCCGCAACTACGACAAAGCTGCCGCGATACTCGCGGAACTTCGCGAATCGCTTGGCAGCGAACACGGCCCTGCTCGTGCCAATGCCGCAGCAAAAAACATCGTTCGCGCCCACCCAACGTTGAACCATCTGAAGAAAGCCCTTCGAGAAGAGGGATTGTCTTATAAATGAAGCGACATTCTGGAGTGAAGAAGTAACGTGAAAATACAAGCCTCTGCCCGAGGGCCACCTCTACCTTGCCGCGCTACTGGACTGGAAATCCAAGCTCTAACCCTCATCGGTTTCGTTCGGAACCGCTCGCCGATCCCGCGCCAGGCCTGAATTCTGTTTTCGGTTTGGCCTCCATTCTCAAGTCCTCGTCCTTCACCAGCCAAACCAGCATCCTCTGATACGACATGGCACGCTTGAAGATTCCGCCGTGGTCGGCGTCGGTCCAACGCTCTTACTTCAAGCCCGATTCACGCGGGAGCAGGTCTGCATGGAAGCGGGACGCTGCCGGCCGCGGCTCCACGCGATAGAATCGACAACTGAGCATCGAATATATACCGAAAACCTGCTGCTGATTAGCGAACGTGGCAATGCTTCACCGAAACTGCGTCCTACGGTCAGTCATGGTCGCAACGATTTACATCGTTTCGCCAGCTATTGTGGAAATGGCTGCCGCGAAGGAACCACAAAACGTTGTCAACAAAACCGAACTTCGAGAGCGTTTTGGTGAGCAGCGGTTCGCGCCCCAAGGCGGATTCATTCTTCGGCCCGGCCAGCAGTTGCCGAGTCTGGTTTGGGAGCATCGTGATCTGGTTGCCACAGTCGTCGACGATCCGGAGATTCCAACAAGGTGGTTCAACAAACACTTGGAGGAGGTCCAAGTCGCCCAAGAGCCAGGTAGGTACTACGTGTACGGCGAGGCGCCGGTTCCCGCAGGCCCCAAACTTTGTCGAGCGATGACGTGCTGCTGCATTGGTAACAACATGGATTTGAAGGGTCTCGCCGAGAAGCAGAGCGAGACCAGCGACCGGCCGAATCGGATTGACATTATCCGTCGATGGCAAACCACCGAAGAGGGTGCCGTTGAATTGGCAGCGTTGTTGTTTGAAACAGAACGTGAGCACCCAGTGCGAGTTGGCCAGTGGCAGATGGAAAACGCGACACATCACGTTCTTCTGAAACGCAAACTGTTGAGGTTGGATGACAGACCGCTCGTGAAAGCAACTCCGCGACTGCTGGCCAGTGATTCCGCGCGTGTATTGCGAAGCGGGCCGTTGGAAGAGGCTGAGATCATCGCGGACCAGTTACACAGGATCGAGAGCAAAATCGACCAGTGGTACGCCGACTCCAAGGAGCCGATGGCCATTGTGATCGCCCGAAATGGTGTGATCGTGACGTCCAAAGGCTTCGGAGAAGTCGGCGGCCAGCCTGTAACGATCGACACACCCATGCTGTTACACTCGGCGATGAAGCCGTTGATTGGATTGCAACTTGCCACCTACGTCGATCGTGGCATCCTGCAACTGGATGAGCCGATCGGCAACTTCTTGCCCGAGTTCGACACCCCGCAAGATCGCAAATTGACGTTTCGCGCCGGACACGTGCATGCCACCGGCATTCACTTTCCCTGGTCGCTTGCGTTCTCGCGGCTGTTCTACTTTCACACCTGGCATGAATCGTTGATTGCTCACTGCAAGCGCGAGTGGGAGCCGGGGGCCAAGCATCGTTACGGAGTTGTGGGAGTCATTCTGTCGGTCAGGGCGTTGGAACTCCTGCGAGGAAGAAACTACTGGGACGCGATGGAACGAGACCTATTCGAGCCGCTTGGAATCCGCAACGTGCTACCAGGAGGCACCGGGTTCTCCGCGGAGAACCTGGCGCGGATCGGCGTGTTGCTCGACAACCGGGGAAAGTACGGCAAATGGGAGGTCATCTCCGAGCAAACGCACGAGGCGATCCTTCCCACGTCGCTCCAACCGTATTTCCCCCAGCTGAACATGACCTATGGGATCGGCCTTCAAGATCAGGCCAGACTCCTTGGCCCGAACAGCTACGGTCACGGAGGCGGTTGCGGTACCCTGCTGGTCGTTAATCCCGCAAAGCATGTGGTCGTTGCAATGGTTAGAAACAATCAAGGGAAGAACTATAAACAACACCGCTCGGAATTGATGGCAATTCTGAGAGAGTGGATCGAATGACCATTAGAAGTAGGGCCGGTTCCACCGACCGAGAAGATTGTGGCCGGTGGAACCGGCCCTACCGATCTGGATTTGGCGACGGCTTATCGACATACTCCAGCGCCCAGCCGACTTGGCCAACTACGGTTGGTGTCTCAGGCCGACTTGCGGGAGCAACGATGGCCGGACGATGAAACCGGGGACGGCTAGCATGGCATCAGACGGCGGTCAAAACAATTGCCAGGCTTTGGCATCGAATTCTTGCTCCAACTCGGGAGCTTTGGCCCGGGCGATCAGGTCGTAGTAGGCGTACGGGTATTTGAAAACGTGGCCAAGACCAAGTGTTTTGTCGCCTCGCTGCTGCCAATATTTCGTGTCGTCTGGACGCAGTTGGCTGAACTTGTGGTCTTTGATCTTCCGGTCGCCTGGCTGCGGCCCCATGCGAGTCACCGTGACGTATTTGCGAAATGCGATGCGGCAACTCTCCGCCCATTCCACATCGCCCATCGCGGCCAGTTCGACGAGCGATTGGCCGAACGTCAGCATATGGCCGGCGAAGCCCTGACCAAAGCCGACGAAGCGGTCGATGGCGTCGCTCGCTTCCTGCAATATGAAACGTGAGGCGGCCACTTCGTCCGTAAAAGGTGGTGGCTGAATCTGTTCGTCGGGTTCCACGTCGCGCCACGGTGTGAATGCGCGAATCATTTTGCATACACCGTCGACGCGCTCGCGCGTGGCTGCCTCGGGCATTATCCGAAACGCCTTGATCGCGTGCATCGCGAAGATTGCATCGTGGCCCACCTGACGTAAGACCCCACTCCCCTCGGCCAGTGCTTTGCCAACCCTTTCGGTTGCATCTGGGACGGGGTCACCATCCGGAAACGGTTGGCACAGTTTCGACTTTGCCCAGTTCAGATCGAACAACTCGACGATCCGCGCGGCCGTGGCGTCATCGAGATCGTTGTCGACGCACATCAAGTGCGCGGAAATCATTGCCGCGCCGCGATGACCATCCGCAAAATAGTTCATCTCTGCCGCCCTTGCCAACGCGTTGATCCCCAGCAGCACCAGCCGCTTTTCCTTCAGGTTGGGCGTCTCTGCGCGAGCCTTTCCATTGCCACTCAGCAACAGGTCTGCGGCGAATGCAGCGCTTCCCGTGGCAAACGCCCTTCGGTCGAGTGTGATTTTCATATCGACGCCTTTTTCAGATCGCGAAATACATGGAGTTGTCCAACGATCGCCGGAGCGGTGCATTGTATCATGATCGAGGTTGTACAGATCTAAGGATTGGCTTTGATTCTTTTGGCACCGGTCTCCAGCGAGGTGATCGCTGCGTCCCAATCGAACCGCGTTTCCAAGACGGTCGGCTTGATGTCTCCCCGGCGCATTCCGGCGGACAGGCACTGCTGTTCGTAGGTGTTCCAGTAGCTTCCGTTTTCGGTTTCGTTGACGGCGGCCACCAACGGAGCCAGCTGCCGAACCTGCAGGGCGTGTCGGTAGTAAGGGTTTTGCGCAAGGAGTCGATCGAGAGTTTCGGCAATCTGTTGCGGTTGGCCGGCGAGGTCTCTTTCGTGCGAACGGAACTCCAGCAACAACCGATACCCGGGACGATCTCTTCGTGGCACCAACATGGCCAGCGCCGGCGAAATCTGAAGCAGCTCTTTCATTTTCTCCATCGAACTCGCCACAAAGGTCTCCGTTAACTTTTCGCCGACCAGGTCGCAGGTCTTGTTGTCACGTCCGACGAATCGAAGGAGAGGGCACTGCCGGTAAAATCCGACGACTTCGATGACATCATGTGTTTGATAACGGTACAAACCGCCGGCAGTGGTCACGATCACCCGGTACCTTTGCTGGGCCTGAAGCTCGTGAGTCAGCAGTGCCGATTCGTTGGCGGAATCCACGTTCTGGAACTCAAAGAAGTGAGAGCGGATGGATAGCGCGCTTGCGGTGTGACCGACAAGCGGAAATGACACAAACGCCTCGGTCGAAATCAAACCCTTGGGTTGTATTTTGACGTCCGGAAAAAGTTCACCAACTTCCGCCAAAAAACTCTCCGCCGCTCCGTCCGCCCAACAGCTGATCACCGCTAGTTGAGGCCAAAGCCGGGCGAGCTTGGTGGGTAAAGATGATTTCGATTGCAGAATCGATGCCGCTGGATGATGGGGGCCCAGCGATGCGATCAGTCGCCCACTTGATTCTTCCAGCAAATGGGCGAGCGTCGTCAAAAACGTCGGGCTCCAGACTGAAACCAGGGAAAGGTCGGGCACATCGAGGAGTCGTCGCAGCGTCTGAAATGGCGTTTCCTCCGGTGCTGTCAAGCGGATGCATTGCGCCGGGACTGCCATGACACGCGACGCCGCCCATCGACCGATCGGCCCCAGGTAGTCCGCGTCGTCATCGAACCCGATCGGTAATCCGCTCGCCGTGTGTTCCTTTTCCATCGTTGGCGTCACCATCCAATAGGCGCGTCCCTTTCGCACCGGCGAGCAAGCTTGGAAAAGATCGCAAATCCATGGATCGATTCCGCCCCGAAACTGACGTCGCAGCGAATCGGTGTAGGGAATCAAGCGGCGACCGGAAACACTGCCGGCGGTCGGTGCCAGCATACGAACCGGATCGCTGGTCAGCACACCGACACGACCTCGGCAAATCTGGTCGATCCACGGTTCGAAGTGTTCGTATCCGGCGATCGGAACGCGAGAGCGAAAACTGTCCACGTCCTTGATTTTGTCGAAACCATATTCGTGCCCATAGTCGCATGATCGATTGGACCCAACGACGTCCATCAGAACATCTGTTTGGGTCTGGGCAACATTCAAAACGCTTCGATGAAATCGGCGCAAGCTTGGTCGACAGGCGACCATCCAGCCGGTGTTGACGGCCCAGGGAAGACTCATTGGCCCACCGCCGGGGAAGTTGAAAGGACGGACCGAAGATCCATCGGGTTTCCAATCACGCGGTAGGCTCTCTGGTTAAAATTTTCTCGCGATAGAGGGGCAAGGCAACAAAGTTCGTCGCCGCGGGAGTGTCCGGGATTGACCCGATCAAAAAACGCGACGTGACGATTCTTTAATCGGTCCGGTGTAATATCAGCAATCGTTGGCCTCAGACGACAGCTCCGAGGCAGAGCCGCGATGACGCCAGTCTCAGGATCGAAACGGCGCCCGAATTGGGCAGAAGCAATTGCTGAGATCAACCGCGCGATCGAAGCGGGGGTGGTGGCGTCATACCGCGGAAAGTACTCCCGAAAGAACACGGGCAAAAAGCGGTACGTCTTGTAACCCTTCGAGATCAGAAACCAATACAGCGGATGTTCGCGGTCGGCATCGATCAACGACAACGCAAGTTGTCCCCACAACTGAGATAAAGGATTGTTTGCCCAGTAGGTGCGATGAACGATCGTGTCTCCCGAAAACAGAACTCGAATGCTTTGCCCACCGACTTGCTGCAGATACGTTACCTGAGTCGAAAAGCCTCGAATGTCCGCGGTACCTGGGTCTCTGGCAACAATCACCCAGTCTTTTCGATCCAAGTCCGAATCGAATTCATTGCGCCGCACATTCGCATAGTGGTCTCGCATCAGATCGAACATCTGTGTCCGCTCGGCAGCAGTGATGTCACCGGTTCGGCAGATTTGCCCGTTCAAACGCTTGGCAGAGAGATTGTTGGTGGCAGGGCGAAGCATCAGAGGCACCCCAGTTCCAGGTAGCAGCGATGGGAAGTCGTTTCGGTGATCGAAGGTGGCAGCGGATCCCAGGCGACCGCGTAAAGTCGAGTGGTGTACGTGGACCTTGCGAGACTTTGTGCAACGGGAAGCAGCGGATCACCGTCACAGAATCCGATCAGCATGAATTGTGCGGTCGCCGGTGCAATCTGCATCAATGAATGCAGCAGCGATCGAAGCACGTTGGGGTCGTCGCCTGCGATCACGGGAAACGAAACATAGCATCCCTGTAGTTTCTCACCGGGCGCAGGTAGCTGAACGCCAGCAGTCCACCGAGACCACAGATTCAGTGCCGGTCGAAACGCGGTGATCGATCGCGAATACTGTTGCACGACCGATTGTCGAAACGATCGCTGGTCCCACAATCCGGCGGCCCCGACGATGATGCCGTTTCGCCGGGCAACCAAGGTCGAGGATGCCTGCAAGCCGCGAAAAGTAGGTTCACTGGCGTGGTAGCCTCCGTCACCAAAATCGCATCGTTGGTAGTCGGGAAAAAAAGTTCGCTTGCTGCCGTGCTCCTGAAAGAAACCGAGCAATTCGTCCCAGTCGGAAAGCGGTTCGACATGACAATCCGTTGACCAAGATTCCCGCGCAGTAGCTTTTCTTTTTTCAAGCGGCAACACCAACGTGTGCAAACGGCACAGCGGATGATAGGTTGGCAAACCTGCTCGTCCCGACGTGAGTGGTTCGAGCGCCATCGTGTTCCCTTCGGCGATCGTGGTCAGATAGTAAGCGGGTCGGCTGGAGTCCGCCTCGTGCAAGTCGCGTAAAAAACGAAAACCGCGGGCTAGCAGGCCTCGGCCACGAGCGCACTTCGCGATCCGCAATCCTCCCAGGTATCCCACCAGTTGTTTTTTGCCCGCCACGTACATGGGTCGTGCTGATCGAGTTGCAATTCCAACCACCGTGTCCGCTTTCCTGTCGCGAATGATCACTGTCTGTCGCCGCGGCCCCAACACACAATCCGAACCAAAGTAGTTCGGCTCACGATGGAACGTCAGTGTCACGCTTCCTGGCATCGGGGTTGTTGCCATCAGTCGTCTTAGCGCCACGTCGTCGCTTGGCCTGGCCAAGTCACACTGGTAACGCGTCACGGACCAGGCCCTCTAACAAACAGCGGCTGGTGGTTGCGTCGTGAGCTTCGATGATCTTGCCACGCCAATTGTCGTCGCCCAAGGGAAGTCCGTTTCGGCCGCGAACGTCGCGTTGGTGCATGGCATTGATCACAAAGAAGTTCGTCAGCATCCAGGGATCGCGAAAATTGACGCGATGAGTGGCCCGTTTGGCGATGCTGCGCCAACTGTAGAACTCGCGACGGGCCGCCACGCATCTGTCAGCCAGTTCCTGTGGAGTCATCTGCTCAGGCTGAAACGGAATCATGTTGTAGCGATATCGGCGATCGTTCCACCAGGTGTCGTACAGCAAACGCCCTTGGTCGCGCATCCGTTGATACAGAGGCGTTCCAGGGAAAGGGGTGATGTGATTGAAAGCCGCGATGAACAAGCCTTCTACTTTGGCAAATTCCATCGCGCGTCGAAAAGTGGATTCGTCGTCAGTATCGTAACCAAAGAGGAACGTCCCGTAGATCCGCAAGTCGTGACGTCGGAAATTCTTCATCGCCTCGGCCGGACCGCCGCGCATCAGATTGAATCCTTTGTTCATCTGTTTCAGCGAGGCCGGATCGAGTGATTCGAATCCCACCAAAACTCCCTGGCATCCGCTGCGTTTCATCAGCGACAACGCCGCCTCGTCGTGGGCGACATTGATCGCTGTTTGCGACACCCAGCGAATTTTGTGCGGAATCAATGCCCGCATCATTTCTTTGGCCTGTTCCAGGTTCGACGTCAAATTGTCATCGATAAAAAAGAACATCTGACCGCGACGCCGCGTCTCGGTGACCTCGCGCAGCACGTCGTCAATCGAACGATGACTGTGTGTCGATTGAAAGAAAGATTGGATGGCGCAAAAGTCGCATTTGAAGCGGCATCCTCTGGCGAATTCGACCAGGCGGATCGGCAAGTATTTCTTGCCATCAAAAACGGCTCGATCCGGGACGATGGTTCGCCGCGGTCGCTGGGGCGATCGATAAACGATCTTGTTGACCCCGTGTCGCAAGTCGTCGATGACTGCGGGCAGGATCGCTTCCGCCTCGCCAATCACGATGGTTTCACAGTGGCGCAACACCTCCTCCGGACAAAGAGTTGCGTGAAAACCTCCCATCAACACCGGAACGCCCCGCCGACGGTACTCGCTGGCGATTTGATACGCTCGTCGCGCCGTGTACGTCTCGACACTGATGGCGACCAGATCGGTTGGCTGGTCAAAGGGAATTTCTTCCAGGCGGTCGTCATGAAACTGCCGCTCCACATCCTTCGGCAGCAGAGCCGCGACGGTTGCCGCCGACAACGGTTCCATCTGCCAGGTGCGGATGTACTTCTTCATGCCAACGTGTCGTCCCACGCAGGGATGAACGATGGTGACGTGATACTTTCCTTTGCTGTTGTGGGCAATCATTCGGGGCCACCAATCGATACAGGCTCGGCGATCCTTTCGGCGGTCGATGATTCCTTCGGCGGCTCTGCTGGCAGCATCCAATCGCAGTGGTAAAACCGATTCAGGCGGCGAGCGTAAAACCGATAACCCAGGTTCGTTGTCAGAGCGACATGCAGCGGAGCGCCCGTTTGCCGCAACCGCTTGGCGATGCTTCGCCACCTGTAGGCATATCGCCAAGCCTGTTCGTTTCCCCGGAAGAGCGTTTCGGGCGACATTTGGGCCGGCTGAAAAACGACATGTTGCCCGTCATAAAGTTCCCAGTTCCGAGTCAAGATGCGACCCTCCGTTTCCAGTCGCTCATGCAACGGCGTACCGGGAAACGGCGTGATGATCGCGAACCTCGGCAGATCAATTCCAATGTCGACCGCAAGTTCCGCCGTTTCCTGAAAGATGTCTTCGGTGTCATCATCCATCCCAAACACGAAGCAACCTTGCAGCGCAATGTTTCGGCGGTGCAACATTTCCACCACCTGCCCATAGGACTCCGGGTGATTGAACCGTTTGTGATTCTGCTGCAAGTTGGTCGTTCGAATCGATTCCAGTCCCATCAACAATCCTCGACAACCACTTTCGGCAACCAGGTCCAACAGCGGGATGTCTTGACAAAGCAGGGTCGTGGCAAGTCCGTACCACTGAATGTTCAGTGGTTTCAACGCCTCAAACAGTTCCCAGGCGTAATCGCGATTGGCAATGATGTTCAGGTCAACAAAAATGGCTCGACGAGCGCCCCGCTGGCGAATGTCGGCGACGATTTCGTGAACTGGCCTGTGCAGCGGCTTGCGTCCCCAGGCCGATGGAACGACACAGAAGGAACAATTGTGGACGCAACCGCGTGTCGCTTCGAAAACATCCGCCGTGATGAAACGTTTTTCGGGCAGTACGCTTCGATCGGGCAGGGGACGGTTGGCCAAGTCCAAATCGGGTGATTGGACATATCGCGACCGCAACTGCCCCGCCGCGAAATCACGCAGCAGCCGAGGCCATTCATCCTCGGCGTAACCGACGACAATGGCGTCGGCGTGCGGCTGGGCATCATCGGGCAACAAGGTCACGTGTGGTCCGCCCAGCACCACCGTTTTGCCGCGTCGGCGAAATTGTTTGGCCAATTCGTAAGCCCGTGGTGCCGTTCCCGTGATGACCGTCAATCCGATCAAATCAGCATCGATCTCCAGATCCACGTCCTCGATGCCTTCGTCAATGCAAGTGACGTCCGCATTCAACTCGTCGGGCACCAGTGACGCCAGCGTCGGCAACGTCAGCGGCATGTAGCGAAGCGACTTGCGAAAAATCCCGCCGCGATTGCGGTACAGCGGCCCCTTGGGGGAAACCAGCGCGATCCGCAATTTACTTCGCTTGATCACTGCGATTGCCTCACGCTGCTCTTTCGTCATCGGCCGTTTCCTGGCCATCCAACAAGGCGACGATCCGAGACACGGCGTGGGGAACATTCCACTCGCCCTGCAGATAATGGTCGGCTCCCCAGACGGGAATCACGATTCCTGGCAAATGCAGCAAGTCCTCCAACATCACGACGCTATCGTTCGGACCTTCGCTTCGGAACCGCCGATGCCACAGTCGTGCCCGCCAGCACGAAAGATGACGCCGAAGCGGAAAAGATGACACATGGATCATCGGATATCGCATCTGGGCCGTGGGCATATCAAGCGCCTGCGTCGCACCATGGCGCAAATCTCGCACCGCCTGTTTGTCGGCGCCGTGGTACCAAAGCATCAGTCCGAATATCGGCCGCAGCCGCCAACGATCCAACAGCCAATCGGCCATCTGCGTTCCCCTTGGGACACCGCTAACGCTGACCCAGCCGAATAGCTCCGCGAACAGGCGTGGATCGAGGCTGCGTGCCGTTGCCGCGTCCAAGGTTCCTTTGCTTAAAGAGACCAAGATCACGCGGTGGCTGCGCACTTTCCGGCGCAAATACTCTTGGATGATCGCTGCATTGTGTCGTAGCGTCCCCAGGCTCTCGGTCTCAACGCGTTCACACTGCCAACCTTCGCGCTGCGACAACTGAATCAAGTCGCGACCGTCAGCACCAATTTCAGGGTGTTCCTGGTAAAAAGCGCCCGGAACGACGGCGACCAACAACGGCTTCCGCGGATCGACCGCCGAGTCCTCTCGAAAAGTTTGCGCGTCGAAAGACAAAAGTTTGGATTCAAAGTGCGCGTACAAAACGGCCGTGGCCAAATCGGTTCCATAGCGCGAGTTCAGATCGCGGACGATCGAACCGGTGATGGTTTCGGCAAGCTGATCTCGATACATCTGGCGGGCCCGATCGAGAATCGGCCTGTCGGCAACGTCGACGGTAGAAAGTAGCGACCGCATTTTGAAACGTTCGAAAAGTTAGGCGCGTTTTGTCACTCTGCCGACGACCAGGCCAAGCAGCAGCCCCACCACGCCGCCCATCAGTCCCACCTTGACCAACCAGCTTTGCGCGTAGGACAGGATTGGGTTGTCAAAGATATTGGCCGAGGCGTGAAAGCTGGTGACCTTCCAGGCATCATCGATCTTGATCACGGTCGCGGTCCACTTGCTGTTGAGCGTGAAGTCGCTTCCGTCGGTCAACACAAAGTGATCGGCAAGCGTGCCTCGTGCCACCGCGGTATCGTCGTTGTACAAAACGGAGAGTTCATCCACTTCGAATTCGCTGGAGATATCCTGAACGATACGGCTGTCGCCGTTCATCATTTCGTCATAGAACTGCAAAAACTCTTCGTGGCCTTCGTTGCGATCCGCGTTCTGCCAGGTGATCACCACATCGGGGGCAACATCCTTCAGCAGCGCATCCATATCGCGCTTTTCGTAAGCGGCAAACATACGATCCCGCAATTCGCGAAGCTGCTCGTGAATCTGTTCGGCGGAATCGGCGTCTGGCTCTGCTGAGACCGATTCGTCGGGCTGCTGTCCAAACGCGGGCACCGTCAAAAGGGCCAGGCAGGCACAAAGCGTAAGTGGTCGTGTCACTCTGTTAGTTCTTTGCATCATGAAACCGAAGCCCTTGGAGCCAACTGAAATAGTCAGAAAACTGTGCGTCGATATCGATCAAGGTATGAGGGCTGTAGTCGGTGCCCACCAGCCGATCGATGTCGGAACGCAGAAACTTACGAATCAACGCACCGCGGACTCGCGCGCGAAGTGGATCGAGCAACTTGCGGCGGATCCCGCCGCTGCTGGCGCGAGCCATCACCGTGACGTGGGCCATTGTTTGGTGCGGGCCAAGCGGCACGACCGAAACGATGCCGAATGTTTCCGTTTTGGCGAGTGTCGATCGGGCAAAGATCATCGTGCTGCACCAATCGGTTACCTGCAATCGAACATCCGAGCCGCCAAAACGCTTGGTCACCTGATCGCTCCAGCTGTTGCCCGCCACTTCAAAATGACAAACCGCCCGATGAGCAAAAGGATTGGGGTGCGAGACCTCGGGCGTCTGTTTCATGCGACGATCGTGCGCGATGGCAAAGTGTTGTACATCGACTGCGTTGGCGCCGATCATGTACCAGGGACATTGGACCAATTCGATGAACGGACTGGCGACGACAAAATCATCGGGCTCGAAACCTTCAAAGAACGGCAAGGGAAATTTTGGTTCTGGGCCGAGGAAGAAAAAGACATTGCCGTGGCGAATCGTGGACGGATAGCTTGCCTGCCGAGCAAAACGCGGTATCTGCCGCGTGGACGGAATATGCGTGCAGCTTCCGTCGGTGGCGAACTGCCAATGGTGCAGCGAACATTGCAGCGACTCGCCCACCACGCAACCGCCGCCAAGCTCCGATCCCATGTGGACACAACGGCTCTCCAACACGCCCGGGCGCCCGGAATCGGTGATGAAACCAACCAATCGTTTTCCCAACAGCTCTTTCGTCCGCGGACCGCTTTGCAGTTCCTTGACACTGCCAAAGTAATACCAGGAAGCGGGATACTCGATTCGGTTGCCAGGTGTCGTTGTTGCCCGATCAAAGTGGGGTTGGTCGCGCCGGTTGTCGCTGCGATCAGAAGCAACAGGAGCCAGACTGTGTTGTCCATCCGTTTTCATTCGCGATATTCTACGCCTTCTCAGTCGCTGGTTGGTGAATCGTCTGGAAAAAAGAAGAGCCTAAAAAAAGAGCCCGTATCCAAGGCGACGCTGCGCGGCGGAAGCATGAATCCTCACCAACATCCAGCGCGCACATACGCACTCATGTCGGACACTTGCGATCGCCTGCGTGATGCGTCAACCTGAAGCGTATGTCTGTTGAAGTTTCAACCATGATGCACGCCGCGGAGAAAAAGTATCCGATTCCCGGCAGGCTGAATCTTTGCATTGCGTTTGGGCAGGTTGTGAGTGTCGCGATCATTTTTTATCTGGCCTCCCTTGCCGATCAATGGTGGCAGTTGTTGGCGCTTGCGGCGGCGTTCGCCGTGGTTGGCAATTCGATTTACTCGATCATCCACGAAGCCGAGCATGGAATCCTGCATCCCAATGCGCGACTGAACGATGCGATCGGCGTGGCGATGGCCCTGCTATTTCCCGCACCTTTTCACTTGATTCGTCAGGGCCACATCGGGCATCACCGTCGCAATCGGTCGGATGATGAAGCATTCGATTGTTACTTCGAAGGCGACCGTCCCTGGCTCAAATGGCTGATCCTTTACGGCATATTGACCGGTTTCTATTGGCTGCTGGTCGTGATCAGCAACGTGCTTGTGGCGGTCTTTCCCGGCGTGTTGCACCGTCGTTTTTTTGAATTTGACCGCCCATCGGTTGCTTTCATGAATTCGCTCAATCCCAAGTACGTGTGGATGATTCGACTGGAGGGGATCACCGCCTGTGTGTTGCACGTGGCGATTGTCTGGTCGCTGGGTATTCCGCCGCTTCACTACGCGGTTGTCTATTTTGGATTCGGATTCTCTTGGTCTGCGATGCAATACGTGCATCATTTCGGAACAGAGCGTCACGTTCTGCGAGGGACCAGGAACCTATGGTTGTTCGCTCCCATTGACTGGATCTGGCTGCACCACAATTGGCATTTGACCCATCATCAGTACCCCACGGTGCCGTGGATCCATTTGCCCCGGTTGACCGAGGATAGCGGTGAAGTCCAACGGGAGTTTTTGATTTGGCATTACTTGCGAATGTGGCGTGGTCCGCGCAAGACCAGTGAACGGATCGAGAACAAGTTTGCTGGAAAGGTCATCCAGTGACCGAAGGCTCGCCGCAGCAGCCTGGAGAAACGGCGTCTTTTGCGGTGCCGACAAGAAGCCATGTCGTGCGTTGCCTGCGTGTGACGGCCGGGCTCAGCATTCTGTTCATGCTGGTCTACAGCGCAGCAAACTATTGGACCGGATTGCGGCCAGATCATTGGCGGATCGACTTCGCTTTTGAACAGCGACTGCCGTTCGTACCGGAACTGACGCTGGTCTATTCATCGATGTACCTGATGTTCCTGCATGTCCCTTTCGTGTTGAGAACAAGCCAGGAGTTGCGATACTTCACCGTGGTGATGGTTTGGGTCACGGTGATTGCTGGCGTCTGTTTCTTGCTGCTGCCCGCCGAAATTGGTTTTGACCCGCCGACAGAACTCGGCTGGTTTCCCACCGCATTTCGGATCGCCGATCAGTTGAATCAAACCTACAACCTTTGTCCGTCGCTGCATGTCGCCTACAGCGTTGTGTGCGCGGAGGTGTTTCGCAGAAAACAAGCGTTTGGCTTTTTCTTCCACCTCTGGGCACTCGCAATCGCGGTGGCCGCATGGTTGACCTATCAACATCACCTGCTGGACTTGATCGCGGGATACGCCCTGGCCATCACAACAGTCGCCATCACCCAGCGAAAGTTCGCGCGGTGAAAAAGATGAATGTGAAAAAAGCGTTTCTATTCTTCCATCAATTCCACGACGATCGGTTTGCCTCCCACTTGGCTTTCTCCGAAATGGGCGACCGGTCGCAGGCGAACTGGGCCGCCACCGACATCGGCCCAGCGGACTTGCAGGGAACCTTGGTCGTTGTTGATTTCGCCGAGCTTTTGACCGTGGTGCATCAACCGGATCGAGTCCGCGCCCTGGGCGGCGAGCGTTACGCTCATCGTCGATTTCTGCGTATCGTCTTCGCTCGCGACAGCCGTGGGAGCCGGATGCGGTCCCTGTAGATCCATCAACTGAGAAAACGAACGCCTCGGTTCGGTGGGATCGAGTCCAACCAACACCGTACGTACTTCGACCGCTCCGGTCGCCTGACCATGAAACCCCATGTCGATTCGCTGAACCGCCGCCGATTGCCGTACCAGCTTGCCCTCCAAAAACGTTTCGATGCTTCTCACCGCCGTGTGGTTGTCGTCGTTTTTCCCCGGTGTCCGGTTAAATCGGATGCGTTTTGACGGCTCGGTGATCAGTTCGGCCGTGACCAAGTCACCGGGAGCCCTGGCAAACGGCTGGCAAACCGGGTCGCCAACGATCAACAGCTGATAGGGCGAAGTGACTGACAGGTAAAACGCCTCGATCGCGCTGACGCCCGACGCGTAAAAGCCGTACATCATCGGCAAGGGAAACTTGGGCTGCAGCGCATAAGGCTCGGCGACCGGTCCGCTGGTCATCGCGGCGCCGGCGTGCAGCAGTTCGGTCAATTTGGTTTGGCTGGACGTGCCGAAGTGCCCATTGAAGCTGGTCAAGTTTTCCGAGATCGCGCCCGGAACAAACTGCCACTCCCTGGGATCCAGCGTCATCTTCGCAGTCCCCAGCATCAAACCGGCGCACTTGCCAGGCTGCGACGGCATCACCGAGTGGATGATCTGGGCATCCCGATTCAGATAGTTCATCCACAGCAAAGCGTCACCGATTCGCGGAAACCGCGTCTTGGTGCGCACGTTGTCGGTCAGCGTGAACCAAAAACTCGCCTCCGGAAAAGTGCGGTCCGCCCCGGCGGCACGCTCCAACACGTCGGTGGCTTGCGAGACGGTGCTGCCGCGCGGATGGACCACCGCCAGCATGCAGGACAACATGTAGGGCATGCCCTCCCCGACATCCGCAATTGCGTGTCCGCATCCGGTCCAGCCACGGCTGCCAGCGAATCCGATTGGCTGTTGCGTGATCATCGGGGCATCGCCGAGAGCACGGATGATCGCCGCGATTTCGGTATCCTCTCGCAGCGGCGCAAACGACTCGGTTTCCTGCAAGTAAGTTCCCGACCACCATCCGGCAGCGACCCCTTTTTTGATCCAGACTTTGGCCTGATCAAGATCGCCAGCCTTCAAATGGGCCTCGGCGGCCCGAATCGCCAGCGGCGCCAGGGGATGTTCGTCGAACATTTCCGCGAAAGCGGTCGCGGCTTCCTTGGGTCGGTCGTCTTCCAGATCCTCGGTCGCCTTGTCAAACCGCTCTCGCCGCTGGCCGTTGAAGGGATTGATGAAGTGGCGTTCGAACGGGCCCCGCGCGTAAAGGTTCGATGCCCAGCCGAGGTAACCGGGATCGTCCGCCAATACATAGCGATACATAAAGGTCAGCCCGTTGATCGACGCGACCGGCTTTTGGAATTTGATCTGGTTTTCGTCGGTCAGTTTGGAAGTGTGGTCGGAGATATCGACCGAGGTCGGGAAATCGGCGGAGTAGGCGATCACACGCGCTTGACCCGCCAGTCCCCGGGCGTTGATCTGGTTCAACACGGGTGACAGGACTTTGGTCCTGAAATCGTCCAGGCTGATTTTCAGCGGATCGCCCGTGATCCCTTCCAGAAAAACGACGTTCGACGACGGGATATCGCGAAGATGGACGTAGTGATTGGCGATGGTTCGCGAGACCATCGAATCGGCGTTGACCACCACGATCACGTTTTCGCTGCTGATGCCGGCGGCTGCCGGCGGGGGCGCGAGGGCAACCACCAAGCCAAGCAGGATCGTTGCGGCAGTCAGCGGTCGGAAGTGATTCAATGCGTCGTGTCGGGCAGCGGGAGCTTGGCGGTCCAGGAACACGGCTGTAGTGTATCAAAGCGGGCCGCCGGTCGAACGGACCAGCTTCGCCGCCCCCGGCCGCACTTTCCCGCCGTTTTCCGGATCGTCCCCAAGAGCCTCCCCTTGTCCGAGCTTCGGCCCCCCTCCTTGATCGACCCGACATTCCTGTTTCGGTTCGAGCTGACGCTGCGCCAGCACGCCTGCAAGTGGACCGACAAGGGATTGAAACTGCCGGCAACTTGCCGATTGCCATCGTTTGGTGCGTTGGGAAACCGACCGGTATTTGCCGACTTGAGAATGGCATGGTGCAAGGCTGGAATCGGGTTGCACGTGGCGGTCAATGGCAAACGGCAATTACCGTGGTGCCGCGAGTCGCGGCTTGATGACAGCGACGGTGTGCACGTTTGGATCGACACTCGTTGCAGTCCCGGCATTCACCGCGCCAGCCAATACTGCCATCGTTTTTTGTGGATGCCGGCCGGCGGAGGAAGCAAGCGTGATCAGCCGGTCACCGCGCTGGTGCCGATCAACCGGGCGCGAAGTCACCCCAAGGCGATTGCCCCACAGGCACTGAAAATCGCCGCCTATCCACGGCATGACGGTTACGAACTATCGGGCTTTGTGCCGGCCGCCGCAATGACCGGGTTTGATCCGGCAGAACAACCCAGAATCGGTTTTTACTACGCCATCGTCGATCGAGAACTCGGCTGGCAAACACTCACCCTGGGTCCCGAATACCCGGTCACCGAAGACCCCAGTCTGTGGGGCGACGCGGTCTTGAAGTAGGGTGTGTATGCCGGTGGACGACAACAGACGGTTGGACCAACCGAACACCCCTGTTTTGGCGACGCAGGTTTTCTTGCCCAAATTCGCCGTTTTAGGGAGTTGAGCCCGTTACGTTTCGAGGTTCGATTTATAGAATTTCGGTAAGTTGTGATCGACCGATGATCGATACAACCCCTAAAGCCCCACCGAAGTACCCGCTGAACCGGTGCATTTTGACGCACCGCAGATTCTCATATGACGGCGCAAACGACTACGAAAAACGTCCAGTCGGTCTCTGGCATCACTGTTCGGCTCGCCGGCGACTCGGGCGACGGGATGCAGTTGCTGGGCACCCAATTGACCAACACCAGTGCCCTGGCCGGCAATGACGTCGCGACTTTTCCCGATTTTCCCGCCGAAATTCGTGCCCCGCGAGGCACGCGTGCCGGGGTGAGCGGCTTTCAAGTCCAATTTGCTAGCGAGGAAATCTTCACTCCTGGCGACGTGTTGGACGCGCTGGTGGTGATGAATCCGGCGGCAATGGTCACCAACATCGACGACCTTCGCAAAGGCGGCATCCTGATCGCCAACGAAGACGGCTTCAACGACAAAGAGTTCAAGCTTGCCAAGGTCAACTCGAACCCGCTGGACGACGACGTCTTGGAAGAAACCTACCGCGTCGTCAAAGTTTCGATGACCCGGCTGACTCGCGACGCGGTATCGGAATTCGGCCTGGGAACCAAGGTGGCCGACCGCTGCAAGAATTTCTTCGCAATGGGACTGGTCTATTGGCTGTTCGGCCGGTCGCTCGACCCGACGTTGCGGTTCATCAACGAAAAATTTGGCAAGAAGCCGGAGGTAGCCGCGGCCAACGAGGCGGCATTGCGAGCCGGTTGGGCGTACGGAGAAACGACCGAAGAGTTCGGGGAGAGCTATCAGGTCACCGCGGCCGAACTGAGCCCCGGCACGTACCGGAACATCATGGGCAACCAGGCGATTGCCTGGGGATTGATCGCCGCCTCCAAATTGAGCGGCAAGGACCTGTTTTACGGTACTTATCCAATCACCCCGGCCAGCGATATCCTTCACGAGTTGACCAAGTACAAACACTTTGGGGTCAAGACGTTTCAGGCCGAAGACGAGATCGCGGCGGTTTGTGCAACGATCGGCGCCGCATTTGGCGGCACCATGGCGGTCACCGCCAGCAGCGGTCCCGGCATCGCCTTGAAGGCCGAAGGGATGGGGCTGGGATTGATGTTGGAGCTGCCGTTGATCGTGATCAACGTTCAGCGCGGTGGTCCGAGCACGGGGTTGCCGACCAAAACCGAACAGAGCGACTTGCTGCAGGCCATGTTCGGACGCAACGGCGAATCGCCCCTGCCGATCCTGGCACCGCGGTCTCCCGGTGACTGTTTCGACATGGCAGTCGAGGCGTGGAAAATCGCCACCGAGTGCATGATCCCCGTGATGTTGTTGTCCGATGGTTACATCGCCAACGGCAGCGAACCGTGGCGGATTCCCGACCTAGAGGCAATGCCCAAAATCGAAGTCAATCATCCGCCGGGAACCGATGAAGACGAACCGTTTTTGCCCTACGCCCGCGATGAGTATCTAGCGCGGCCTTGGGCGATACCGGGCACCCCCGGCTTGATGCACCGGGTGGGGGGCCTAGAAAAAGAAGATGGCAGCGGCAACGTCAGTTACGACCCCGACAACCATCAACACATGACCGACACGCGAGCGGCGAAGATCGCAAAAATCGCCGATCGGATTCCGCAGCAAGACGTTTTCGGAGAAACCAGCGGTAACGTGCTGGTCGTTTCTTGGGGCGGCACCTACGGCTCCTGTCACACCGCCGTTCGCCGCTGCCGCGAAGCGGGACACAGCGTCAGCCATGCCCACATTCGATACCTGAATCCCTTCCCCAAGAACTTGGGGGATCTGCTGCGATCGTTCGATACCGTCTTGGTTCCCGAATTGAACACGGGACAACTGAGGATGTTGTTGCGATCCGAGTATTTGGTCGATTGCATCGGCGTCAACAAGGTTCAGGGCAAACCGTTTCGCGTCACCGAATTGGTCCAGGCGATCGAGTCGCACGTGGCTGTCCAGAAAAAGAAAAGCGTCCCGCGAAAGAGCAAAGCAGGATAAGCGATGTCCCTTCCCGTTCTAAAAGCCGCCGATTTCGCTTCGGACCAGGACGTACGTTGGTGCCCAGGGTGCGGCGATTATTCGATTTTGGCCCAGATGAAGAAGGTGCTTCCCGGCCTGGGAGTGCCGCGTGAAAAGATTGTGTTCATCAGCGGGATCGGCTGCAGCAGCCGGTTTCCCTACTACATGAACACTTACGGAATGCACAGCATCCATGGGCGTGCTCCCGCTTTTGCCACCGGCCTGAAATCGACTCGTCCCGATTTGATGGTTTGGGTGATCACCGGCGACGGCGACGCGTTATCGATCGGCGGAAACCACTTCATTCACGCGCTACGGCGAAACCTGGACATCAACATTGTGCTGTTCAATAACCGGATTTACGGTTTGACCAAGGGGCAGTACAGCCCCACCAGCGTTGAAGGGCAGGTGACCAAAAGCACTCCGATGGGATCGATCGACCATCCGGTCAGCCCGCTGTCGGTCGCCCTGGCTGCCGAAGCCACGTTTGTCGCCCGCAGCATCGACGCCCACGTCAAACATCTGGGTGAAACGCTTCGCCGAGCCGCCGAGCACAAAGGGGCGTCGCTGGTCGAGGTTTATCAGAATTGCAACGTCTTCAACGACGGGGCGATGGCCTATGCCCAGGAGAAGAAGCAGCGTGCCGATCACGTGGTCGAATTGGAACATGGAAAACCGCTGATCTTTGGCCCCAAGAAAGAGAAAGCCATCCGGCTGGTCGGCAATCGTTTGGAAGTGGTCAACGCTGCCGAAGTGCCCGCCGATGACCTGCTGATTCACGATGAAAAAGAGCGAAATCCGTCGATTCACATGATGATGGCCCGGATGACCTACCCGGAAATGCCCGAACCGATCGGTGTGCTTCGCGCCGTCGAGGGTGTGTCGACTTACGACGATCAAATCAACGCCCAGGTCGCAGAGGCGACCCAAAAAAAGGGCGAAGGGGACCTGCAAGCCCTGTTCCACGCCGGGGATACTTGGATCGTCGATTGAGTGTCCGGTTTGAACACTCCCCCAGGCCAAGTCCCTTTGCGTTAAAATTCTCCACCGCGTACGATCCGCGTTCAGCTCTCCGCAGCTACCACCCCCCATATCGACTCAAAGGAGTAGGCGATGCCTCGTGGGAAAACGTTCTCCGATGTCTCCAAGGCTTTTGGCGACACACCGATGATTCAGATCAACCGCCTGGTACCCGATGGCGGCGCGACGGTCTTTGCGAAATGCGAATTCTTCCAGCCGCTCAATAGTGTGAAGGATCGAATCGGCGTGGCGATGGTCGAAGCGGGTGAACGCGACGGCAAGATCAACAAGGACACGCACATCATCGAACCGACCAGCGGAAACACCGGCATCGCGTTGGCCTTTGTCTGTGCTGCCAAAGGTTACAAGCTGACGTTGACCATGCCGGAATCGATGTCGGTCGAACGACGCGCGCTGCTGCGAGCGATGGGTGCGAACCTGGTTTTGACGCCCGCTGGCGAAGGAATGAAAGGAGCCATCAACCGGGCCGGCGAATTGGTGGAATCGACCGCCGACTCGTTCATGCCGCAACAGTTTGACAACCCCGCCAATCCAGCAATCCACGAAGCGACCACCGGGCCTGAAATCTGGGAAGACAGCGGCCAACAAATCGACGCGATTGTCGCCGGGGTCGGAACGGGCGGTACGATCACCGGGGTCAGCCGGTTCATCAAGAAACTCAATCCTGATTTCAAAACCATCGCCGTTGAACCGAAACACTCGCCGGTGATCAGCGGCGGCGATCCGGGCAAACATCGAATCCAGGGAATCGGCGCCGGTTTCGTTCCTCGCAACCTGGACACTTCCATCGTCGACGACGTGGTTCAGGTCGATGATGAAGACGCGTTCGAGTGGGGGCGGAACCTGGCGAAAGAGGAGGGAATCGTCGCCGGCATCAGCAGCGGTGCGAACATGTGGGCCGCCGCCCAAGTTGCCGCTCGCCCGGAGATGAAAGGCAAACGGATCGTCACCATCATGTGCAGTCTCGGTGAACGTTACCTCAGCACGCCGCTGTTCGGTGACCTGGGACTGTAATCGAGCGATTTTGTAGGCCGACAGACCGTCGGCGAGCTCTCCGAGCTCGCTACGCACAAGCCGGTTCGGAGAACCGGCCGACAGACCGTCGGCGAGCTCTCCGAGCTCGCTCCGCGCAAGCCGGTTCGGAGAACCGGCCGACAGACTGTCGGCGAGCTCTCCGAGCTCGCTACGCACAAGCCGGTTCGGAGAACCGGCCGACGGACGATCAGCCTACTCTCCGAGCTCGCTTCGCGCAAGCCAATGCATGAACACCGCCGCTGCAACCGATACGTTCAGCGAATCGGTGTTCAAACGCATCGGGATCGTCACGCGGTGGCTGGCGGTTTGCTGGATATCCATCGGCAGACCCTCCGCTTCGTTGCCCAACATCAACAACACGCCGGTCGAACGACCGCCCGAAACCTCCGGTAAACTCGTCGCGAACCGATCCAGGGGTGTTGCAGTGGAATCGAGCGTGGTGGCGACGCTACGGATGCCGCGATCATGCAGACTTGAAAGCTGCGTCAGCGGCCGGTCCATCTGATACAGCTGAAGCTTCAACACGTTTCCCATGCTGACGCGAAGCACTCGCCGCGAAAACGAGTCCAGTGTTTGGGGACCGAGCAACACGTGACGAATGCCGAACGCGGCAGCCGAACGAAAGATGCCGCCCAGGTTTTCCGGATCGCTGATTCCGACAAGTGCCAGGGCGATCGGCAAATCGTCATCGCTCCACTGAAACTGCTCGATCGGGCTGGGCGGCTGCCGTTTCGCGCAGGCCATCACACCGCGGTGAAAGTCGTATCCCACCAGCTGTTTCAGTTGATCCGATTGCAACGAATAAATCGGTACTTGCGGATCCAGGCGCCCTGCAAACTCGTTCTCGTGACCATGGCTGACCAACAGCGACTCGATCTCATAGCGACTGTCGATCAACCGCTGCACCAACAATCGTCCTTCCGCGATGAAATGAGACCCTGTTGGCCTTGCCGAATCGTGGCGCAAATCGACGTAGGCAGCCAGCCGATCGTCTTCCGCATCCTCCAGCAAGACAACTTGCGGTTTATCCATCGCGAAAAGTTCGCCTCTTTCGGTTCTCGCCATTCGTACTCCTACTCCTACTCCTACTCGTGCTCGCAACAACACGCCGCGAGTACGAGCACGAGTAGGAGTAGGAGTAAGTACGAGCAGCAATCGAAGGCATTTGGCCTCATAGGCCGACTTGTCCCAAGTCGTCGAGCATGGAAATCCCCACACACCGCCCCGGCGGTGGAGGTCCTTCCCCCACAATCGCCCCGACAGAAAAAGGTTCATTTTATGAAGATTGAGCACATCGTGTGCTAGGTTTGAGCGTAAGGCGGCTGCTGACCGCCGAAGCGACGGCCTGAGGACGTTCCCATTGGGGCAGTTTGGGGCAAGATGGGAATGGTCCTCGGCGCCGTCGCGCCGCTTCCATTTCTGCCGCGTCCGAATTCGCCGACTTGGGGACAAGTCGGCCTACATCTGTCGGGAAAAGCGTTCCGGTGACGACCGCATAATCGTCACGGTTTGCGCGTTTGGAACGCAACCGCGGAACGTTGCTGTCCAATGGTTGCTTTTTCGCATCACGCCGGCGATTCAGGAGTGACGTTTTCAGTGGCGCACGACGTGGTCCGATTTGCGGAAGGAATCTCCCGCGATCTCCACACTGGGGCAATGCGAGTTTTTCGTCACTGCCGTGCGCAACCCCACCAACCGATGACGCAGGGGCATTGGCGTCATCCGCCCCCACCCCACACACAACCATGCCCATCCGAGTACTGATCTTTGATCAGCACGAGATCATTCGTGCTGGTATCAAGCTCGCCTGTTCCCATCGAGACGACCTGGAAGTCGTCGGCGAATCCAACAACCTGGAAGGTGCCGTCGATCTGGCGCAACAAACCCAGGCAGACGTTGCGATCGTCGACCCCACCACCACCGATGCAGGCGGACTGGCGTTGGTTGGCAAGCTGCATGAAGCATTGACTCAGCTGCGCATTTTGGTTTTCACCACCGATGACGGTCCCGAATTCGCCCAGGCGATCATGGCTTCGGGAGCAGCCGGATACCTGACCAAGGAAGCGGGAATCGACGAGATCGCGGTGGCGATTCGTTGTGTCCACTTGGGACGAATCTTCATCAGTCATTCACATTCCACCGTCAAGCTTCCGGCAGCGACATCGTTGGCCACCGACTTGGGATCCGCGGACGACCCCAACATGGACCCCGCCGGTCCTCCGCAATTGTCGGGTCGCGAGGCGGAGGTGTTGTCGTTGTTGGGCGACGGGCTGACCAACAAACAGGCTGCCGAAAAACTCTTTCTGAGCGTGAAGACGGTCGAGACGTACCGCGCCAGGATCATGAAAAAACACAACTTGAAAGATCGCGCCCAGCTAGTTCAGTTTGCCCGAAAAGCAGCCGCGGCGAACGAAGGAATTGTTCGGAAATAACTTCGTCATTTGACAACACTCTCCCTCTGGACCCTCTGGGCGAGTCGGGCTCTCGAGCCCGGAGAGGGTTCGCACACCATGCCCTCCCCGGCCGCTACCGCGTCCGACCCTCCATGAAACGCTAGCCCAATCGTGGACGCATTGTCACTGACACTGCCAATCGTAATGATGCTGTCGACGGGCAGTGGTGATTTGCGGTTTCAGCCAGAAGGTTCACGGCGATGGCAAGCGAAGTTAACAGTACGGATCGGCCGCGGATCGGCATTCTGACTTCCGGTGGCGATTGCCCCGGCCTCAACGCGGTCATTCGCGCGGTGACCAAAGCCGGGTTCTGGCTGAACTATGAAGTGATCGGATTTGAATCGGGATTCGAAGGCTTGATCGATCCCGCCGGGTACCGCGTGCTGACGCCTCAAAATACGGCCGGCATCCTGGTCCAGGGAGGCACGATTCTTGGTTCCACCAACAAAGGCCATTTCGCCGCGCGGACCGGAACGGATCAGCGAGCGGAATTGCCAAGCAGCCTGATTGACAAGGTTCGAGAAACGTTCCGGCAAACACGCCTGGAAGGATTGATCGTCGTTGGCGGCGACGGTTCCCTGTCGACGGCGCTACAGTTTCACGAAGCGGGATTGCCGGTGGTGGGTGTTCCCAAAACGATCGACAACGATTTGTCTTGCACCGCCTACACGTTTGGATTCAATAGCGCGGTGCTGTGTTGTTCCGACGCGCTGGATCGGCTGCATACGACCGCGGCAAGCCATGGGCGAGTGATGGTGCTGGAAGTGATGGGACGCCATACCGGATGGATCGCTTTGCACGGTGGAATCGCCGGCGGCGGAGACGTCATCCTGATTCCGGAGATCCCGTGGACTTACGAGAACATCGTTGCCAAGATCGAAGAACGCAAAAAGCTCGGCAAGAACTTCACCCTGGTGGTCGTTGCCGAAGGCGCCCACTTGCCCGACGGGTCGCTGGTCACCGACGAATCTGGCCAGACGAATCTGCAAGTGAAACTGGGCGGCATCGGACAGATTGTCACTCACGAGCTGGACCAACGAATCGACCAGGAAACTCGTTGCGTCGTGCTCGGTCACCTGCAGCGCGGCGGCGGACCGACCACTTTCGATCGCGTGTTGTCCAGCCAATATGGCGCCCACGCGGTGAAGCTGGTCGTCGAAAAGCAGTTCGGCCAAATGGTCTGCTTCGATCCGCCCAACATTTTGAACGTGCCGATCGAACATGCGGTCAGTCATCTGCGAACGGTTGACCCACACGGTTCGGCCGTGCTAACGGCCAGGGCGATGGGCATTTGTCTGGGGGATACACCGGGCTACCGAAATCCGTTTGGTTCGACCTAATGTCGGCGAGCTCTCCGAGCTCGCTACGCGCAAGCCGGTCCGGAGAACCGGTCTACGAACTTCCGATGCTCAATGCTTGGCGCCGGGCAGGCCAGTTCCCAGATGTTCCAAGCTTTCGCCCAGCGAATGTTTCTGGTGATAGGGCTCCTCGTCGTCCCGATGACGATATCGATCGACCAGGATGCCTCGTTCAGGCCCCAAAAGCATCGCGATGATCAACTGCACGGCTGCCGCCATGACAATCGCTCCCGATGTCCTCACACTGTCGACGTAGGGCAACCCCAACAGATCGGTAAGCGGGCCTGGCAACGTGATCGCCGCCAGGTGGCCCAGAATCGACGCGGTGACCGCCAGAACGACGGAAATCAAAATCATCGGCCGTAACCTTCGCGTCACAAAATAAGCAGTGGACGGCGGAATGACCAACATTCCAATCACCAAAATGCTGCCGACCACCTCAAACGCGGTGACCACCGTCACCGTTGTGAGCGTCATCAAGCCATAGTGAATCCAGCGGGGTTTGAATCCCAGTGCGCCGGCGAGTTCGGAATCAAACGTGGTGATCATCAGTTCCTTGAACATCAGCAACACGATGGCGATGTTGATCACCAACATCACCGTGCAAGCGATCGCTTCGCCCGGAATGCCCGTCGAAAGTCCGACCAATTCCAACTGACCGTACAGCACGCAATCAAGATGCACGTCGCTCTTGTCGGCAAATTGGCGCAGCATGATCAGGCCGATCGCGAACAGCGTCGTGAACACAACACCCAATGCCGCGTCGCCGCGCACCCAGCCGCTTCGAGTGACCCATTCGGTCAAGTAAGCGGTCAGCAGGCCGGCAACCATCGCACCGCCAAACATCAGCAATTGCCGAATCGCCCAACTGCCGTCCTGGTCGATCCAGCCCCAGGCTTCGAAGTAGCCGGAAAGCACAAATGCCGCCACCACTCCCGGAAGGGCTGAATGGGTCAGCGCATCGGCAATCATGCTCTGCTTGCGCAGAAACAAAAAACATCCCGGAATCGCGCATGCCGCGGCCGCCAGCGATGCTGTGATGATGATCCACGTGTCGATCGTGGACCAAACCAATGCGATGGGAAATTCAAACAACGGAAAAACAGCCGGTCGAGAAATCGAAACAGCGCCTCATTCTACACCCAAGTCGGCCTGATCTCACAGCCGTATACTGGAGCACCACGCTTTCGCACGTCTTGATTTTGGAGTGCGATCACGCCACTGATGCGAAGTCCGCCCGCAGGAGAGAGAAGAGTGAGTTCCACCAATCCCTATCAGTCCACCGAAGGAGTCTCGGAAAACCTCTACGGAATCAACAAAGTTCGTGTGCGTCCGATCGAGTTGATCCGACGCTCTCACGCGCTGATCGGTGACAAGTACTGGTTGTTTCTGGGGATCACTTTGGTTGCCATGTTGGTCGGATCGGCCGTGCCGCTGGGGTTGATCTTTGGCGCGATGTTGGTTGGTGTCTACCTTTGTTTCATCCACCGCGAACAAGGAATCAAAGTCGAACTGGTGACGCTGTTTCGAGGATTCGACTACTTCATAGAATCCCTGCTAGCCTGGCTGGCGATGTTTGCCATTTCCATGCTGGTGACCATTCCTTTCATGATCGCAATTTTTGTTGTGATCCTCGCCCCCATCCTTGCTAATGCGAATGCGGCCAACCCTCCAGCAGGGCCACCGCCGTTTCCCATGGCATTGCTGGCGATTTATCCGTTGATGTTGATCGTCAGCACGCTGGTCACGCTACCGTTCATCTTCGTGTTTCAATTGCTGGTCGATCGAAACCTGAAGGCGATAGACGCGATCAAGATGAGCTTTCGAGGAGTGATGAAGAATTTCTTCGGCGTGCTATGGTTCATGATCGTGATGATGTTCCTCTCGTTTGTCTTAGCGATGATGTGCTACGTGCCGGCGATTTTGTTCATGCCTTTGTCGTTCGGGGCCATTTTTTTGCTGTATCGAGACATCTACGGTCCCGGGATCCAACGAAGCAGCCCCTACGACACCTTGCCAAAGACCGCACCGCCCCAAGGTTGATCGTCGGCGATTTCTCCGAAATCGCGACTAGGCCGTAGGCCGGACCGAGGTCGCAAAACCATGCCGTAGCTGCGCAAGGCCGGTTGGTACTTGCGGTCAGCGCGGGTGACGAAAAAACTTCCCGCAAAGCGACCGAAGTTCCGGCACGACAAGGGCTTGCGTGTTACGGCCTACGGTATCCTCCGAAATCGCTTCGCGTAGCCAGTTCGGAGAACTGGCCGACTGTCGACTGTCGCTATCGTGACATATCGAAGGTGCCGTGATCCTTGCGGCTGCGGAAGGTGGCGTGAAAACGTCCGGGCGTCACGGTTGCCGTCATTCGATAGGTGCCCATCAGCGGAAGCCGCTGGCTGGACGTGTAGCAGTGACACGTTCCGGGAACGCGTTCCAACTTGGCCGGATAAACAAACGGCACGACTCCCGCAAATCGTCCCACAAAAACGGCACGATAGGTGTCTGGACTGGTCTGTCGCACACGCGCTCTCAACGGACCTTGGTGTCCGGTCGAACGGCTCGACCAAAATCCACGCCAATTTCCCACGGGGGATGCGGCCTGGGTGGTGGTGGCGGCAACGGCAAAAAGCAGGACAGTCAGCAACAGGGCGGATCGGTGCATCGTTGACTCGGCAAGATGAAAGGACAGAACGGTTCCACGAGATTCATCTTGATCGACAAGCGGCCATTGTCAAAACCTGGCAACGTGTAGCGCCGCATACTGTGACCAATCGGAACAATCGTTCCATCCGTCATTGCTTGTTCGTCCGACAATTCTTTCGGATTCAAAGCACATTTACGGTCTGAAAAAATCCCTTTGCTAGCCGATTCCTACCATACCGGCGAGGATCGGCTGAGTGGGTCGATCCGACGCTTGATCTGAGCGGGTTTGCTGATGTTGTCGAGTGTTGAGGCGGAGCAGGATTGGTGGGTCGACCCATCACATCGGCATCGCGAATCAACTTGTGGGATTTCGACAATCCAGTCAGCGGACTTTCTCTCGCGATTTTGGAACGATTGAGCGGTGTGGCAACGCTTGGGCGCGTTACCATGCCGCTCTTTTCTTGAGTCTTATGGACTAAAGCCGGATGGCTCATGACCATCGTAGGCCGTAACAAGCAAACCCTTGCAATGCCGGAACTTCGGTCGCCTGTGGGAAGTTTTTTCGTCTCCCTCACTGCGCGCAAGCACGAACCGGCTCTGCGCAGTTACGGCATGGTTTTGCGACCTCGGTCCGGCCTACGCAAATCTCTATAAGGTCGTGCTGCTCTTGAGCACCGGTACGAGGAGCGCCATCACGACTCCCAACACCAGAATCGCCATGATCAGCAGCATGATCGGTTCGAGCAACCGAACAAACAGATCGAGCCGCCGGAAGGTCACCTTTTCGAGCGTGTCGGCGATGTCGGGCAACACGCTGTCCAGCGAGTTACTCTCCTCGCCCACGCTGATCATCTCCACGACCGAGGGTGGAAAGTGACCTGAGGCGCGGAGCGGCGAAGCGAGACTTTCGCCACTCTTGATGTTCTCGCTGGCGTCGGCGACCGATTGGGCTAGCAACCGATTTCCGGTTGCCGTGCCGCTGATATCCAGCGACTTCAGGATCGGGACGCCGTTGCCAAGCAGTGTTCCCAGCACACGGCAAAAACGGGCCACGGCAAGGTTCATCAGGATGCCGCCGAGCACTGGTATTTTCAATTTCGCACGATCAAAAAACTGCTTTCCGGCTTCCGTTTGCAGTTTCATCCGCACGATCGCGAACGCGAAGGCCGCTCCAAACAGGACGAATAGTCCGTACTCGCGCAAGAAGTTGCTGAACGACAACAGCGCCTCGGTGGCCCACGGCATTTGATCGCTGGCACGAAGGCGATCAAACAACATGTCGAACTTTGGCACAAAGAACACCAACAGCGTTGTCACCACGACCGATCCAACGGCGAACAGAAAAACGGGGTACGCCAGCGCGCTGACGGTCCGGCCTTTCAAGTCTTCCTGCAGTTCGGTGAAGGTGCCGACGCGGTCCAACGCGTCCTCCAAGAATCCACCCTCAGTCCCGGCCCGGACCATGTTGGTTCCCATTTCGCTGAACACACCGGGAAACCGGGCCATCGCGTTGCCGATCGGTTCGCCGTCTTCGACGCGAGCGCGAATTTCGCCAATCACTTCCTTCAGCACCGGGTCGGATGTTTGGTCGCTGAGCACGTTCAGTGAACGAATCATCGGCACACCGGCGCGCAACAGTGCCGCCATCTGACCGTAAAACACGGCCATCGTCTGGCCTTTGACCTTTTTCTTACGGCCAAACAACCGCAATCCGCCGCCGGCTGCCGATCCAACGTCTTCCACGCTGACCGGAAACAACGAACGTTCGGACAGGATCGCGGTGACCTCTCGCTCGCCGCCGGCTTCTACCGTTCCGCTGATCTGTTTGCCCGTCATGTCGCGGGCTGTGTATGCAAACGTTGGCATCTTTCTAAAGAGCCTCGCCCTTGGTAACACGAAGTACTTCGTCGACCGAGGTATCACCCGCGACGACTTTGTCCCAGGCATCCATTCTTAACGTTCGCATTCCCTCTCTGACAGCCTCTTTTCGGACGTCCCAACTGCTGGCCCGCGCAAGCGTCATGTTTTTGATCGATTCGGTGGTGGTCAGCAATTCGTAGATCCCCATTCGCCCGGCATAACCAACGTTGCGGCATTCGCGGCATCCGACGCTGCGGTAGATCTGGTTGCCCTGCAGAGAGTCCCAGGGAAAATCGGATGGCAAATCGTCTTTGTCGGGTGTGTAAGCCTGGCGGCAATGTTTGCAGATTCGTCGCAATAACCTTTGGGCCATCACCCCTTCGACCGTGCCGGAAACAAGGAACGGTTCCACGCCCATGTCAGCCATTCGCGTGTAGGCTCCGGCGGCGTCGTTGGTGTGCAGCGTGCTGAACACCAGGTGGCCAGTCAGCGACGCCTGAATCGCATTCTCTGCCGTTTCCAAGTCACGAATTTCCCCCACCAACACGATATCGGGGTCGTGGCGCAAAATGCTTCGCAGCGAATGGGCAAACGTCAATCCGATCTTCGTGTGGACTTGGATCTGGTTGATGCCGTCCAACTGGTATTCCACCGGGTCTTCGGTGGTGATGATCTTGGTTTCTGGGCTGCGAATTTCAAGCAGTGCACTGTAAAGCGTGGTCGTTTTACCCGAACCGGTCGGCCCGGTAACCAGGATGATCCCGTGAGGCAATCGGATCAGCTCTTGAAACTGGTTGTAGACCTGTTGCGACATCCCCAAGCCTTGCAGGTCAAAGACCATTGCTGACTTGTCCAGGATACGCATCACCAGGCCTTCCCCATGAATCATGGGAATCACGCTCATTCGAATGTCGACTTCGCGACCGTGAACGCGCAACTTGATGCGACCGTCTTGCGGCAACCGTTTTTCGGCGATATTCAACCGGGCCATGATCTTCAGCCGGCTGATGATGGCGGCTTGAAAACGATTGATCTCCGGCGGCACCGGTTGCGGGTGCAAGATACCGTCGATGCGATAACGGATGACCAATCCGTCGGATTGCGATTCGATATGAACGTCACTGGCTCGCGTTTCGATCGCTTCCAACAAGATTTCGTTGACCAACCGGACAACGGAGGCTTCCTGAGCCATTTCGCTCAGTTCGCTTCCGTCGGTCTCGATCTGGTCCAGCAGTTCGACCTCGTCTTCTTCCACCGCCGCCATCAGCCCTTCGACCGTTTCGCTACCGACTCCCAGGTGGCGGTTCATCAACCGCTGGATTTCGGCTCGTTCGGCGACGACGGGGATGATGTTTTTGCCGGTCGCGGCACTCGCTTCATCCAGCGGATAAAGATCCAGCGGATCGGAGGTAGCGACAACGATCGAATCGTCTTCGAAGCGAATCGGAAACAACGCCTGTCGATAAATCAGTTTCTGCGGAAACCCGGCCAACGCTTTTAGATCGATGTCAGTTTCGCGCAGGTCGACGTATTCCAAGCCGACCTCTTCGGCAAGCGCCTGCAAAGCGTCCCTTTCGTCCACATATCCCAGCGTGATTGCGGCTTGGACCACACTGGGTGAATCGCTGCTGCGGCTCTGCTGCAACTGTTCTTCGCTCAGTAGCCCTCGTCGTTTTAGAATTTCTCCGGCATGCATGATCATGAAACTTTGCGCTCTCCGCTGGATTGTGGCCGGCAGCCGCGTCACTGCGACAACCGGATGTAGATGCCCCTGTCAACTGAACGTGGTGGTGCAACCGTCCTTGTCCTTGGCAGTGCCTTCGTTAGGTGGACGACAGGTTTTCACCTGACGCCAAAGACACCTGCCCTCCTGCTCACGGACAATCAACTCCTATCATCGGCCCCCCGGTCCGCCGCGGCCACCGCCACCGCCTCCGGGACCGCCGCCGCCGCCCCGGCCACCGAATCCGCCACCCGGTCCGCCACCGCCTCCGGGACGACCGCCAAATCCGCCGCGACCTCCCGGTCCGCCGAATCCGCCGGCAGCGCGAATGCGATTGAATATCTCTTGGCGCCGAGCAATTTCTGCTGCGGAGGTCGTTCCGCTACCCGCCGTGGCAGTACTGCCGCTGGAGGATGAACCGGAAGATGAACCGTCCGACGTCGATTTTACTTGCGTCCCCAAGATCGATTCCAGCGCGACTCGCAAGACTTCGGGATTCAAGCCGCCATCGACTCCAACGGTCACGACCACTTCTTCGTTTTCCTTTCCGCCATAGTCCAGCGCGTTGACCAGCGCCTCGACTTCTGCGAAATCTTGAGGCGTGGCGGTGACGACCAGCGAATTGCTTTTCCCATCGACCGCGATGCTGATTTTTTGCGGTTCGCTGGTCGGCGTGTTTCCTCGTCCGCCCCGTCCACCGCCGCGTATCGCGTTGATGAAGTCCTGCGGTGATGGTTGCTGTCCACCGCCGCCTCGGCCACCACCCCCACCTGAATTGCCGCTGGCACCGGCAATTCGATCGCCAAAAATATCTTTGACAACTTCGGCAACATCTGCCGCGTCTTGATAGATGACGGGAATCAGCCGAGGTTTGGCGGTGATTTCTACATCTTCAGGACTTTCCTGACGGTCCACTTTTTCCAAGACCAACTCGATCATCTGCAGGTCGATCGCGTTAGCGTGAACGATCAACGCGTTCAAACGCATGTCGGGAACGATATTGACCGAACCGGTTGCGGTCAGAATCGATTTGGCCGCGGAAGTATTGCCACTGCCGCCGCCTCCACCACCGCCAAGAAATCCAAGCATCCCGCTCAGACCGCCGCCGGTGACACTATCGACCGCCGAAGTGAGTGTGCTTTCGGAGCCGCCCAGCACGCTGGCAATCAATTCAGCCGTGACGTCGGCCTTGGCGTACTTGAGCCAAAAAATGGTGGGAAGATCCGACTGCATGGCGGCGGGCGAAGCGATCGATTCCATCAACGTCTGAAACGCGTTGAGCGCTTCGACATCTTCCGAAGCAATGACCATCCCGGCGGGACTGAACTGCACCACGATGTCCGACCCGGCGAAATCCAGCCGGATGGACGAGCTGTCTTCACTTCCCGCCGCTTCGCTATCGCCGGATTGCTCGTCGGCCGATTGCTCGTTGGCCGGTTCAGAAATCAGGTGGTAGCGATCCTTCTTCGACAAGCTGGCCTCGGTGGCGACCGGTTGCTCTGGCTGCGTCTTCGGCGTGGTCCGCGCGTCGGGTTCTCGTATCACGCGCCGTTCGGGAATCCCGCCACCGCCGCCGTTGCGCGAAGGGATGCTGGTACGAATCTTGTTGGGGTGCCCCATCACTTCCCAAATGTCTTTGGCCTGATACAACGCTTCTTCCGCCGCCCTGCCGGTAAAAGGCAAAATCCGCACCTTGTCTCCCAGCCCGCTCAGCGCATCCTCGCCTTCCAATTCGCTGATCAACCTTTCCACCAGCTCGATCTCCTCCGCCGTACCGCGGACCCAAAGTCGGCCAGTCAGCGGATCGCCGTCAACGACCGGGCCGTCGCCACCTTCTTCGGTGATCCCAAAGAACTTGTTGATGGTCAGCAGTGCTTGGGAAGGATCGAGCTGTTTCAGGGTCAGCACCTTGAAATCTTGTCCCTTTCCTTCCATTTGCGCGATCGTTTTTGCGATCAACTCGTGAGTTTCCGGGCGGGCGCGGGCGATGATCGCTTTCGTGTTGGGATCAATTCCGATTCGAGTGTCGGGGATATCGGCCAACATCGTCTGTAGAACGTCAAAAACGGTCGCAACGTCGGCAATCGCCACAAAGTGACTTTGGAAAATGGGCAGAGCCGCTTCGGTGCTGCCCGTTGTGTCGACTTCGGGCAGCGGCTTGTCACGCTTGGTGATGATGGCCTCCAGCAAGCTGAGTTTGCCGGGGTCGCCGGTGGCAAGGATCAAATCACCATAAAGGCTGACCGAAATTCGGATATCGTCACTAACATTCTCACCCGGTTCCAATCCAAGCAACGGCCTGGCCAGCTCCAGCAGTTCGTCGGCAGCGCGATACTGCAATTCCAATTCGATGACTTGAGAATCAGCCGAGGAAGCTTGTTTCAAAACCGTCCGAATCGCTTTCAACTTGGCGGCCGTCTCGGTCACTTTGACTTGTCGGGCCGAATCGAGCACCACCACGCGTCCCCACGGACCTTTCATCAACGTCAGTTCCTCGCGAGCGGCGTCGGGCGTCATGCTTCCCAAGGCGAAGACGCAGCTGACGATGTCACTTTCACCGCGCTGGTCCAATTCTTCCGGGGTGACCAATTCAGCGATCTCGCTGATCAACTCTTCCGCGTTCTCGACCTCCAAGTCGATCACTTGCAGCGTCCGGCCGCGCCTCACCATCGCGTAGCCTCGCTTCATCAAACCAAGATTCAAGATGTCAAGCGACTCCGAAACACTGTAGGCTCGCGTGGGATCGGAATAGGTGAAACTTCCCGCCGGCAGCTGATCGTATTCCAACGAAAGATCGGCTTCGTTGGAAAACCAATCGAGCACCGTCGTCCAGCTGGTTCGTGCGAAATTAAAACGGATGGTCTGCTGATCAACTCGGGGCGCGGCGTTGGCCGGGGTCGAACCTTGGCCGGAGACCTCGGCAAGACCTGCCGCCGGTCGCTGCTGCGAATCGGCCGATTCACTTCCGTCGGCCCCTGTTGCTTCGGCCGCAGCTGCTTCGGGCCCTGTTGCTTGAATTGGCCCAGTGACAGCAGGCGGCGGGGTGTCCTCGGCCTGGTTCCCCGTATTCTGGGCCGGCAAATTTCCTACCAATCCAACCACCAGAAGCTGGGAAAGCAAAAGGACCGTGAAATTCGTTTTCATACCTGAAAAACCGTCGAAGTACCTGAAAAGAGACCCACTGCACATCTTAGTTGCCGGTCGAAGTTTCGCCCGATCCCGGCCGCAGACAGCAGTCAAAAGTGTCGATTTCCGACCCCATATTGCTTGTAACCCCTCCATTTGACCGGAGTTCTGCAAGATCGACGCAGTATTCAATGATGCCTGCTTCGCGGGCACTCGTTTGGTGAGCCATTGCTGCCGGCCGCGGGGCTGGAAGGTCCTGGTGTTTTGCGGCGGAAAGGCCGCCCGAAGCCATTCGTCGGGCGCACGACCATCTTGGGCGGTCGATCACATCCGGGTACCATTGACAGGAGATGGGGACCGCCCAGTCGGCCTCGAAAACAGACGTCGCAAGCGACTTGGTCTGCTAAACTTTAGCTATTCTTATCCGCGATGGATTGTCGCACGGAACCGGAAAAGCCCGGACGCACCCCAAGAAGCGATTGAGATGCTGAAAAAGCAAAAGAAGCTGATCCTTACCGAAACCCAGCAGGATTCGATGCGGCGGGCTGGCCGTGTGAATGCCCAGTTGATGGATTTTCTGCGGCCACAGATCCAAGCGGGAATCACCACCGGGCAGATTGATGAACTGGTTCACACCTGGACGATGGATCACGGTCACAAGCCTGCGACGCTTGGTTATCAAAACTATCCCAAGAGCTGCTGCACCAGCGTCAACGACGTGATCTGCCACGGTATTCCCGATGACTACGAACTGAAACCGGGAGATATCGTCAACATTGATATCACCACCGTCGTCGACGGATGGCACGGTGATCAGAGCGAAACGTTTTTGATCGACGAAGTCAGCGAAGAAAAACGGACTGTCACTCAGTGTGCGTTCGATTGCTTGTACTTGGCAATCGAGGCGTTGACTCCCGGATGCCGGGTCAGCACGATCGGCGAAACGGTGGTCCCCGAAGCACACCGACGCGGATTTACCGTGGTACGCGAGTATGTTGGGCACGGATTGGGGCGTCAGTTTCACTTGGACCCCTCGGTTCCCCATTTCCCCAATCGTCAGAGCCGCATCGATCGGCTCTATCCAGGGATGTGTTTCACCGTCGAACCGATGATCAACGCCGGTTCACGCTACACTCGCAGCGACAAAGTCGACGGCTGGACGGTACGCACCAAAGACCAACGGCCTTCCGCTCAATTCGAGCATTCCATTTTGATGACCGACAAAGGCCCCGAAATTCTGACCACCACCCAACAGGGACCGCAAAAAGGACACGAGTTCTAGTAGCACAGGTGGATTGGCTACAGAGATCGAAACGAACAGAGTTCGTTGCTTTCGTCGTCAGAGTGTATTTTCCGACTCTCGACACTCCAGGATCGCAAACACCCGCCTGTGATCCTCCTGCTTTGCGTATCCGGGACATGGTCGTTGTAAAGAACTTCGAATGACACGATGAACCCTTCATCAACTCCTTCCGCATGGCGTTGCAACTCGGCGTCGATAATCCCACCAACAACGACTGGGTCAATCTCGGGAAGATACGTCTGTTCGTTTTTCCGCCAGTAAATCTTGCCACTCTCACTCGTCATTCATGAAATCTCCTGCGCTACCAACTCGGCAAAGCGCCAGTAGCAAGCTTTGTTCCCAGGAACGAAGTCGAAACCGAACAGCCGGCGATAGTTTGGATGTGGCAATTCGTTTCGAAAACAGAAATAGGAGAACCAAAGCAACGCAGCTCGTGCATTTCCGTCTGGAAATGGATGCACGAAAATGATGTCTAAGTATAGACGCACTGCCTTGACAAGCGGATGACAGTTATCGTTGAGGTCGACACCAACCTTCTTTTCAAACATTCCTGGCAGCGACTCGAAAAACGCGTATCGCTCGCCACGGCTATCGGTATAGGCACTGCTGCTTCGGAATACGGCCTGATCGTCGCCAATCAAACGGCCTTGGACAGAACACATCGCTGCAAATGTGGCGTCTCGTTCGCATACTGCAACTCGCTTCAATTCTGCAACAGCGTCGATTCCGCACCTGGTGGCCAGGTCCGACTCACCTTCATGAGTTCTGGGCGTCGCCGCCATGTCGGATAACTTGCTGATCACTCGCGGCGGGGGAGTTTCCCACTGCATCGAGAGCGTTGCAGCCAAATGGGGAATAAGCACGTCGGGATACCTGCTTCGCGAGACACAACAACGATTGCTTGCCGTATGTTGCAAATCGAGATTCATGCGTCATCCAAAATTCTCTCGCACACGACGACGGTGCGCGGCCCTGATGTGTTTATCTCTTGGACGCCGATTCACCGTCGAGTGAAACGCCCATCCTCTTTGCCAAGCCTTGGGTCTGATCGACAGGCCGTATTCCAGCGGGATGATGACGTTGATCTCAAGTTGATGTAGGGTGAGTTCTGCTCAACACCCTTTCCGACATCACAAATCTACTGTAGGGCAATGCCCGTCACCAAGCCATGATCATGAAATTCAGTTTTTCCCTGTGTCTTTGCTTGCTGCTTGTGAGTTCTGCTCGCGCACAGACGAAGCCGAACATCCTGTTCATTGCAGTCGACGATCTGAATGACTGGGTCAGCGTGTTCGGCGGACATTCGCAGGCGAAGACTCCGAACATCGAGCGGTTCGCGAAGTCCGGTGCTGTTGTGTTTCAACGCGCTCATTGTGCGGGGCCGGTTTGTGGGCCTTCGCGGTCGGCGCTGCTTTCTGGATTCATGCCACATCGCACCGGACTTTACGGCAATGCGAACAACATGCTGGATTCCGCGCTGGTTCAGCAACATGCGACCCTGCCCGAGTATTTTTCCAAACATGGCTATGTGTCGATCTCGCGGGGGAAAATCTTCCACGCTCACGCGACAGCCAACGGGCGCGACCGAGGACAATGGGCGTTCGATGTCTATGACAGTGGCGGAGGGGGCAGTGGCGTCGATCCGTCGAGGGTGTATTCGCGCGACAAAAACCTGATCAACGGCAAGCCTGGCCCGGAGTCGAAACACACTCGAAGCGGCGGCAGCGAATTCGCTTGGGGGCCGACGAAGGGCGGGAAGGAAGAAACCCGCGATTATCAGACGGCTCAGTGGACCGCGTCGCAGCTTCAAAAACGTCATGACAAACCGTTCTTCCTTGCTGTCGGATTGTCGAAGCCGCACCTGCCGTTCTACGTGCCGCAGGAATTCTTTGACCTGTATGATCCGGCGACCACGCGAGCGAACGAAATTCGCGAAGATGACCTCAACGACATTCGCACACCCGACGGCAAGATCAAAATGCGCCCCAGTGCGGATTACCTTTGGCTGAAAGAAAACAAACTGATTGACACTGCCGCGCGAGCCTACCTGGCGGCGTGCAGCTACGCCGACGCCTGCCTTGGCGTGATCTTTGACGCCTTGGAAAAGAGTCCGCACTACGACCGTACGATCGTGGTGTTGTGGGGCGATCACGGCTGGCACCTCGGCGAAAAACTTCGCTACCGCAAGGCGACCGGTTGGCAGGAGAGCACGCGGATGCCATTGATCGTTCGGCTTCCAAAAATGACTGCCCGTCGCGATTGCCAGCGGTTGGTGAATTTGATTGATCTTTATCCAACTCTGATCGAACTTTGTGATCTGCCCCAAAAGTCGTCGCTTGACGGGCGCAGTTTTGTCCCGCTGCTGCGCAATCCCGACCGTGATTGGAACTATCCCAGTACAACCATCTTTGGGTCAGGGAACGCATCCATCCACAACGATCGTTGGCATTACCTTCGGCATCGCGACGGTACGGAAGAGCTGTATGATCTGGCGGCCGATCCGATGGAATGGACCAATCGGATTCCGCAATCGAACCCCGAATCCAAGGCCGCACGAGACGAACTCGCTGCAATGGTTCCAGCCACCTTCGCGCCGGTGGTTCCACCTAATCCTGCAAACACCAAAGCCAACAAGCGCGCCGGTGGTTTGGATCGCACCATCAAGTCTCGCCGCCAGCTAGAGACGTTGAGGTGACCTGCCGCCAAGACTTTCGGCAATTCACGACGCGGCCGAAACTCTTGGCGAGTTTCGCTACCCGAAGATCGAGCTGTGTCAGATTTACAATGCAGACCTCGGAACAAGAAGCTAGAAATGTCGAATTTGATTCGTGAATGCCGGCCGCCACCCCCCAAGTTAACCTCATGAAAACAGAGTGCGACTACATCGGCCACCGCTGCGCGGGGATACGAGCGATCCGAAATTTCGCGAGTCGACGCCGGTGCTGGACCGACTGGCTCAACAAGGATGCTGGATCAAGACCGCGTGGGCCTCGGTGGTCTGTTCACCCAGTCGCGCCATGATGATGACGGGCTGTTACGCTCACCTGCACAAGTGGTGGGGCAACAAGTCGAAGGGAAAGTGCGATGACGTCGTCCACGGAAATCAAATGAAGTACAGCTTTCGCGAAATGCGTCAATCCGAAGTCGATCTGATGATCCGCTACTTCTTGGAGGCGGACACGGACTTTCTCAGCGGCATGGGGGTCGACCCTGAAAAACTTCCTTCACCGGCGGCGTGGCGCAAGTTGTTGGACGAAGATTTCGGCCGTCCCGTTGAACAACGGCAGTTTTACTATCTTCTCTGGCAGGCAGACGGTGTCCCCGTTGGGCATTGCAACATCAACAAGATCCAGTTCGGTCAATCCGCGTTCATGCACCTTCACATTTGGAAGGAATCTTCGCGACGCAGCGGGTGTGCTACACAATTGTTGCGTCCATCGATCTTACGCTTCTTCGATCGGTTCAAACTGAACGAGTTGTTGTGCGAACCGTACGCGGAAAACCCAGGGCCCAATCGAGCTCTTCCCAAAGTAGGTTTCCAACTCGACCGAACGTACGAAACAACGCCAGGCTGGATCGCCTTTCATCAATCGGTGAATCGTTGGGTACTGCATCGAGAGACTCTGGAGGAGGGCTTGCAAGCTTCCTCCGATGGCGCTGCTGTGATGGCCAGCAGCGTCGAAGTTGTATCCAGGGAAAACGCAGCCTCCTATTCATGGGGCGACAACTGCGCGGGATGGCACTTGCTCAAGCATCCCTCGCTGAGCGTCATCGAGGAAGTCATGCCTGCACAATGTGCCGAAGTGCGCCATTTTCACGAAAAGGCTCAGCAGTTCTTCTACGTACTGCTCGGTACTCTGACGATCGAGGTGCACGGATTCCAACATGAACTTCATCAGCACCAAGGCATGCACGTGCCCGCCGGCGTTCCGCACGAAGTAAAAAACAGGTCAAGCACAGACACAACGTTTCTGGTCATTTCAAATCCCCCAAGCCACGCCGACAAAGTGCTGGCGTGAAGAGGGGTATCGGCGCAGCAGTGAAATTCTGGCAGGAAGAGCAAAGAGCGGCAAAGCCCTTCGGGCTGGCATAACTTCTGCCGGGGTCGCCAGGCCTCGTTGTGCAAACGCAATGAATCTGTAGCCACGAAGTGGCGACACAAAGGAATTGGTTGAGTCAACATCTGCACCCGCCTCGTTTTGTGTCGCCACTTCGTGGCTTTGATCACCAATTGGCTAGAAACCGGGGCCTATCGACCCCGGCAGGGCCTGTGTCAGCCCTTCGGGCTTTTTTGCTTAGCCGTCAGCTTCAATCTGGTGTCACACATCAGCTTCAATCATCCAGATGGCGGTCATTCGATGTTGTTGGTTTCGCCCAATGACTTATTCAACAATGGCCGAACGAGTCGACGTATTTCCAATGGCAGCCGAAACAGCGGTCGGTCGGTCTTGGGATCTGATTGGATCACCTCGACCGCGGCATCCAGGCAGCGCAAGGGAATCTGCAAATCTTCGCAGTCCTTTCCGGCTTTCTGCCATACAGAGTTCCATTCATCGATTTGCGACGACGAAAACCCACCTTCATCGAGGTAACGGATGGATTGGGTAATCCCCTGTCCAAGTTTTTCCGCAGCATCGTGCTCGATAAACAGAGCCGCGACCTCAGCCACGTAAAACGGCCATTCAACCGAACTGTGTCGAAGCACCATCCTTAGCAAATCATCAGGCATGCCACCGTATTCCCTGGACTGCCGATCTCCTTGGGTAAAAGCCCTTGCCAGGGCCTCGATCACCTCGGTTCGATTGCAATGGGCAACCATCGGATTGGGCACGAAGAACAATGCCAGAGTGCGTTGATCGTTAGACGCCCCAGCAATACTCAAGATCGCTTCAAAGTCACTCGTACTCGCTTCAAACTCCTCGTCTTGAAATCTCGTCACGCCGCGATTGTCAAGTGCGTCGGCCTTCTGGCCTGGTGGCGCATTGGGCATCTTGATTACGGCAGAGTAGTCCGCCAAGGCACTCGCCACATCACCCTGTTGTCGATAGGTCACGCCTCGGTTGACGAGAGCCTGAGCTTTCACACCCGACGGTACATTGGACATCTCGATCACCGCAGAGTAGTCCGACAAGGCACGCGCCCAACTGCTCAGTTGTCCGTAGATCGCCCCTCGACAAAGGAGTGCTGGGGCTTTCAGGTCCGATGAAGCATCGATCATATCGATCAGCGCAGAGAAGTCCGACAACGCACGCGCCAAATCACCCTGCTGCGAGTAGGCTACGCCTCGGTTGCCTAGCGTTTTGACTTTCAGATGCGACGGCGCATCGGGCATCTCGATCACCGCGGAGTAGTCCGACAAGGCACGTTCCTCGTCGCTCCGTCGCTTATATGTAAAGCCGCGAATGACGAGCGCGTTGGCCTTCGCGTACGGTGGCGCGTCGGGCATTTCGATCACCGCAGAGTAGTCCGCCAAGGCACGCTCCACATCGCCCTGCTCACCGTAGGCCAGGCCGCGAGCGACGAGTGCCATAGCTTTCTGGTACGGCTTGCCATCGGACATCTCGATCAGTTGTGTTATCTTTGAGGCAACAAGTTCAAGGTTTCCTTGCAGGGTCGCCAACTGTGCTTCCCGCCGGACGGCTGCCGCAGAATCTGCAAACTGTAGTTCGTCAACGAGATGCTTTGCAGCCTCCAGTTTTCCCGCTTCGATGTTTCGACGAATGCTCTCGTCAAGCTGTTTTGCGATTTCGATTTGAAAGTGATCTCTGCAATTCGCTGCTTCCAATCGATAGGCGTCTGCGCGCGAGGCAATTGAATTTTTGGCTTTGAGCCCTTGCAACGTCGCTGCCGGAAACCACGCTTTCAGGAAACGTACAACCAGCTTCAGCGGTTTTCCTCGCTGGTTCTTGACCTCCAGGCAAAGCCGCATCAGAGGCTCGGCCATGTCGTAGTAAGATTCCTTACCCCGTTTTTCCGAACGAACGTATCCTTTGGCTTTCAGATTGCCCAGTTGCTTGGAGCAACTGCGCTCGTCAATGAACGTTTCTTCGGCAATCCGTTTCACCGTCAATGCACCTTCTGCATCGCACAGGCACTGCACCAGTTGCCGCTGTTGATCGGGTAGTGATCGCACGCGCTCCTGGAAGTAGGGTGTCATGTCATGGGCGAGGCCTTCAAAGGCTGTGACAAGATCATCCAGCGAATCCTTCGTCAGGAATTCCGCGAGCAGCACGTACATCCGATGATTGCCGCCCGCCAGGTAGTGCAACGCCCGGATACGGTAGCGCCCCTCTGCCGAATTCAAGTAGTCGCCCAACTGGGGCTTGTTCTGTTCCACGCTGATGCGGCGGATCAATTCACGTGCTTCGTCAACCGACAGTGGTTCCAAATGCTGGATGTCAAAAAAACCAAAGAAGGCTTCCTTGCGATCGGAAACCCCCGCGAACAATTGCTGCGACGTTGCAAGCGTGGCGATTTTTCGGGTTTCTTGCAGAAAAGCTCGCCATTGCTTCCGCCCGGTGTCACCGAGACCACGGAATGTCTGATCCAGGTTTTCCGTGACCAGAATGAGATTGCGATCCTTCAATTGCTCGACGACGGATCGCAGGACGGTTAAAGCCGCATCGTCCGGCGGTAAACCGCGAACGGCAGTTTTGAAATCCGATGGGAATTCTTCTGGATATTCTTGCGCCAGCTGTTTTGCGATACCAAACGCGAAATGAATGAGGCCGGTGAACGAATCGTCCTCGCCCAGCCAGGCAATCCGCATGACGTCGCGCAGGTTCTCACGCTGCTGAAGCTCCCACGTGGCAAGGCTTACCAGATGCGTTTTTCCACTGCCGCGAGGACCGACCAGCAAAAGATGATGCTTGTCACCTGTCGTCATGCTGCGCGACAATCGATCGACGATTCGATCGAGCAATTTTTCGCGCTGGACAAAGATCCGTTTCAGAACTGCAGGATCGGTGTTGCTTGGCGTGTATGCCGAGATCGAACCTCTGCTGTTCATGCATCTAGTCCCTGTGCCATCTTCCACCATTTCTGGATCAGCGGAAAACGAAACGAGTATCTCTTGTCAGTGTCGCTGGTCAGATAATGATCCAGGGCAAGGGAGCGGAGCATTTGTACGATGTGCTGGCGATCCGTGAGCGCGTATTCCGCTTTGACGGCGGACCAAATCTGCTCGATCGTTTGCGGCTGAGTGACAACGGAAAGAGCGTCCAGCAAGCTACGGGCAATTTCGTCGTTTGGAATCTCGCGACCAGACGTATCGGTGATATACCCGTTGTAGTAGATCTTCAGTCGATTACGAAAATGCTCCATTTCCCAGGGATCAAGATCGCTGGTCAACTGTTGACGTACCGTTGTCGTGACATCTTCGGGATTGACAACTTTGTTCAGCTCGCCCAACCGAGAGGATACGCTCTCGATGTAGAACGGCACGCAATCAGTCAGCGCGATGAGAGGCTGCAGGATCGCTTCCAACTCTTCTTCGGCAAACTGAACCTGCTCCTCATCGAGTAGCAGAGTGGCGAGTTGGATTGCATCGGGCTCGCTCAGTGCATGGATCTCCACGGAAGGCATGTCGTTGACCGGCTCGCTGGCCAGCTGTGACTGTTTGAGGTCCGTGACCACGTGATGAAGCCCCACAGAGCCGGCATACACCATTCGCAGATTTTTTTGTTGCTGGCGGATTGATCGTAGCGTGTCCAACAATGTCAAAGCGAGCGTTTTCTTGGCTGCGGAGATCGATGCAATTTTCTGCAGCATGTATGGCAGTTCATCCATCAGCAACAGAATCGTCTTATCAGCCTGATGCTCACAAAGTCCTTCAAGCGTCTTTTGCAAAGTGGTCTGCCAACCCATTTTGCTGGTGGTCGGCAACTTGATGACACCGCCAATTTCCGTTCCACCGATCGAATCGCGAAAGGTTTCCAACCAGCCCTTGGCTTTTGCCGTCCTCGACAACAGCGGCCTGCTGCGATTGAGTAGCAGCTCGGTGAACCTTTCCGGCGAATCGATTCCTTCCAGTTCCAGGAACAGAACCTCAAAACCCGACCGAGGCTCAGCCGCCATTTTTGTCATGACGGTCGTCTTGCCAATTCGCCGCTCCGCAGTGAACTGCAGCGAATTTCGACGCAATTTTCGCCAGATTCGATCGATGAGGTGGTCTCGCCCGACAACGTTTTCGGGAGCAACTTGGATCGCCATCTTTCACCCCTGCCTGGGAATTCTCAAAACGCACGATTAAATTATCGTACGAAAAATTTGACGTGCGTCTAGGCCGGCGGGTGTTTTTTGGGGTGTTTTCTGCGATTTTTGTCGGTATCAGGGTGTAACGAAACTCGCCAAGAGTTTCGGCGGGGTCGAGATTTCATCGAAAGTCTTGGCGACTTTCGCTACTGGCCAATGGCCGATTTTTCCTGATTAGCGTGCCTGCACTCGCGTGGAACGCGTGCCACGTTTGGGACTTTCTCTTCCATCGAAATACTTGTCGCGGATCCATTTTGGTTGCCAGGCGTCCAGAACTCGCTTGCTGTTGTCGTATTGAGGTTTCAGCGGCTGGGGATCATCGACGCTCAGGGGATAGGGATCGCCGAGCCGCTTTCGCCACGAATTCATCAACGCCTGCATCCTTTCGACGTCCGCCCTGTAAGCCGGGTCGGTGGCGAGGTTTTGTCGTTCGTGTGGATCGCTGGATAGGTCAAACAGTAGGTGGTGATGGATTTTTGGATACACGTGCAGTTTCCATTTTCCGTCGCGGACCGCTCGCTGATTGTCCTGAAACGGTAGGAAAAGAGATTCGCGTACGTTTTGGGTTTTGCCTTGGATCATCGGCAACAGACTCAGAGAGTCGACGTTGCCGGGTGTCTCGATGCCCGCGAAGTCGCAGATCGTTGCATAGAGGTCATGGATGTAGGTCAGCGAACGGTTTGATTGTCCTGAAGGAATTCCGGGACCACGCAGGATCAGCGGACACCGCATGCTCTGCTCGTAGACGTTTTGTTTGCCGAGCAGTCCGTGAGAGCCCATTGCCAGACCATGATCCGCCGTGTAAACGACGATGGTGTTGTCGGAGTGCGGGCTGCGCCGGAGTGCTTTCAACACACGTCCGACTTGTTCGTCCAGATGAGTGACCAGTCCGTAGTACTCGCAAAGCTGATCGGCGATGATCTCTTTCGTTCTGGGCCATGGTGCAAGGCTTTCGTCCCGCCCGGAAGCCGCTTGCGGCGCGTTCTGGAAAGGGTGCAGCGGCAGGAAGTTTGCGGGAAGAGGCGGGCGATTTTTATAGTACATTTCCCGGTATTTCGGCGGTGGATTTCGCGGGTCGTGAGGAGCCATGAATGCCACGTAAAGAAAGAACGGTTGCTCGCTTCCGGCCGTCTGAATGAACTCTACCGCCTCGTCAGCAAACACCGTGCTGGAGAATCCGCCGGCATCCCGTTTCGGACTGAGCTTGCCGCCGGCCAGATCTTGCACCTGAAAGTCGGCGTGATTTGCCATGCCGCCCATGTAGATCGAGCGACCGTCGGCGAATGACTTGCCGAGCGTACCGAGACCGTTGTGCCACTTGCCCACGATAAACGATTGGTAGTTGCCGCTGGACGTGAGCAGTGCGGGCAGGACCGTTGCGTCGCCCCAGTTGGACGCCGGTTTGTCCGCAGGAAGGTTCATCCAGTGCCGCCCGGTCATCAGCATTGCCCGGCTTGCGACGCAAACCGCTCCGCTGAAGGAGCCAGCACAATAATTGCGGCGAAAGCTGAAACCCTCGGCGGCCAGCCTGTCCAGATTGGGAGTCTGAATGTGCGGATTGCCATGCGCGCCGATGGTGTCGGCCCGCTGATCATCCGCGAACAGAAAAATGATATTGGGGCGCCGGTTGGGTTCGGCGGAAAACGCGACAGGAATACAAGATGCGACAAGTACAAATGCGATGACGGGGATCTTAATCATGATTGGCCTGTTGTCCCTCTGGCAGATAACCTTCAGTAGATGGGGCGATGGCATTGGTCAACTCTAGCGTACCTACTTCTGTGCTGGGTATTTCTTCCGTTTCATGCCTTCGCCTGGTGCGTTGTCGCAAACAGTTCGGCTTCGATGTTGGCGAACGCCTTGAACTCCAATGCGTTGCCGCTGGGGTCTTCAAAGAACATGGTGTGCTGCTCGCCGGGCAAGCCCTCGAATCGCACGTAGGGTTCGATGATGAAGTCATCAACGAACGTGCGAACGCGCCGAGCGAGATCTTTCCAGGTGTCGACTTCTAGGACGACTCCGAAATGTGGCACGGGGACCGCATGATCATCCACGGGGTTGCAGTGATTGGCAACTTTTCCGGTTGGTCCAAGTGCGGGGTTCAAATGTGTCACGACTTGGTGACCGAACATGTTGAAGTCGATCCAAGTGGAATCGCTACGTCCCTCGGGCAACCCCATCTTGATTCCATAAAACTCGCGAGCCTCATCGATATTGCGTACCTGAATCGCGAGGTGAAAAGGTGTGAGCATGGATGAGATCTCCAGCAACGTTCTGAGTACGAGCGCACCGTTGACAGTGTTGGTTGTACGGCTAGAGTCTAACCCTGCAGACGGCGGAACAACATGGCCTGATCAGGAGTGGAAAACGGCAAATGAAGACCCTCACCATCCTTTGTTCCCTTTGCTTTGGAATGGCCCAGTCGCTCGCTGCCGGCGATCAACCCAACTTCGTCGTCATCTTCACGGACGACCAGGGCTACGGTGATCTCAGTTGTTTCGGCGGAGAACACGTCGTCACGCCTCGCATCGACCAGATGGCAGCGGAGGGTTCCCGGCTGACCAGCTTCTACGTGGCTGCTCCGGTATGCACTCCTTCTCGTGCCGCCCTGATGACCGGGTGCTATCCCAAGCGGATCGACATGGCAACCGGTTCCAATTTTGTCGTTCTTCTCGCTGGAGACACGAAGGGCTTGAGCCCCGATGAAGTCACGATCGCGGAAGTGCTGAAAAGTGTGGGATACAAAACCGCGATATTCGGCAAGTGGCACCTTGGGGATCAGCCGGAGTTTTTGCCGACCAGGCAAGGGTTCGATGAGTATTTCGGAATCCCTTACAGCCACGACATTCATCCCTATCACCCGAGGCAGGACCACTTTCAGTTTCCGCCCCTAGCGCTGCTGGAAAACGAGACGGTGATCGAAATGGATCCCAGCGCCGACTTCCTGACGAAGCGAATCACCGAGCACGCCGTGGAATTCATCGAGAGAAACAAGGACGAGCCGTTCTTTCTTTATGTCCCGCACCCCATCCCCCACCGGCCGCTGCATGTGTCGCCGCCGTTCATGAATGACGTTGCGTCTGAAATCACCGACAAACTGAAAAGCGAAGGCGATTCGGTCGATTACAAAACGCGAGACCGGCTCTTCCGCCAGGCGATCGCCGAAATCGATTGGTCCGTAGGACAGATTCTGGATACCCTGAAGGCGCAGGGAATCGATGAAAAAACCCTCGTCTTGTTCACATCCGACAACGGTCCGGCAGTCGGCAACGCGGGACCGCTCAAGGGCAAAAAAGGCAGCACTCACGAAGGTGGCATGCGAGAATCGACAGTGATCCGCTGGCCAACAAAAATCCCAGCAGGCGAGGCCAACGACGAAATCATGACCACCATGGACCTGCTTCCGACGTTTGCGAAACTGGCCGGCGCGAAGATACCAACCGATCGAGTCATCGACGGGAAAGACATCTGGCCGGTGATCACCGGAAAGGCGGAAACACCCCACGAAGCGTTCTTTTACCATCGGGGAAACCAGCTGGAAGCGGTGCGATCAGGAAAGTGGAAGCTTCGCGCCAAAGACGGAAAGCCGACGGAACTCTACGATCTGGAGAATGATATCGGCGAAAGGAAAAACCTGATCAGGACCGAGCCGGAAGTGGTTCAAAGACTCCGTGGCTTCCTGACAGAATTCGCCCAGGACATTGGTCAAAACAGCAGGCCTGCCGCTTTCGTGAAGAACCCAAAACCACTTTCAAAGTAGAATCATGAAACCGACTTCGTTGGCCCAGGTTTTGGGTCTGTTCCTGCTGTCCATTTGCACGACACTCGCAGCGGTGCAGCCTCCCAACGTCGTTTTGATCCTTGCCGATGATATCGGCTACGGCGACCTGAGTTGCTACGGCGCGACGAAGGTGAAGACGCCCAACATCGATCGGCTTGCCGCCGAGGGCCGGCGATTTACCGACGCGCACTCCGCTTCCGCAGTCTGCACGCCGTCGCGCTATGCGCTATTGACCGGCGAGTATCCGCACAGGAAGAACCTCAGCAGGCCGGTCTTCCTGAAGACTGGTCTGGTGATCGACACGGCACAACAAACCGTCGCCAGTGTGATGAAAGAGGCAGGCTATGCCACGGCCTGCATTGGCAAGTGGCACCTCGGTTTTGGACAGGGGGCACCAGACTGGAACGGCCAGCTCAAGCCCGGACCGCTGGAACTTGGGTTCGACTACTACTTTGGCGTACCGGTGGTCAACAGCCACCCGCCCTTTGTCTACGTCGAAAATCACAAGGTAGTCGGCCTGGTTGCTGATGATCCGTTTGTCTTTGGCAAGAAGGCGAAAACCAGAGATTTTCCCGAAAAGATGGGGATGACTCAGATTGGCGGAGCCGACGCGGCACACGCACTTTATGACGATGAAGCGGTCGGCACGACCCTTACTGGCAAAGCGGTCGACTGGATCAAGACGCAGGGAAAGAACCCGTTTTTCCTCTATCTCGCGACCACCAACATTCATCACCCCTTCACACCTGCCCACCGATTCAAGGGCACAAGCGGGTGCGGCCGGTACGGCGACTTCATTCACGAACTCGACTGGATCGTCGGCGAGGTGACCAAAACGCTGGATGAACAAGGCGTTGCCGACAACACACTCGTGATCTTCACCAGCGACAACGGTGGTATGTTCAACGTCGGCGGACAGGATGCCTGGGATGCCGGACATCGTCTCAATGGCGAGCTGCTGGGATTCAAGTTTGGTGCCTGGGAAGGGGGACACCGCGTGCCGTTGATCGCTCGCTGGCCAGGAAAAATCGAAGCGGGCTCGGTGTCGGATCAGCTGATTTCCAATATCGACATGATCGCCACCTTTGCGGCCCTGACCGGCGGCAGACTCCGGCAGGGCCAGGGCCGCGACAGTGTGAACATTTTGTCGGCGTTGACCGGCAACCCGCCGCAGCCACTGCGAGACCACATCGTGCTCGCACCCAACAAGCCGACACACCTCGCCGTGCGCAAGGGAAAATGGATGTACATCGGGGCTCAGGGCAGCGGTGGATTCACGGCGGCAAAACGGGGCGCGCATGCCTTCGGCGGACCGGCGGCCATCACCTATGCCGGTTACAAAAACAGCGATATCGAAAACGGCAAGATCAAAAAGGATGCTCCACCTGCACAGCTCTACGATCTGGAAAACGACCTGAAGCAAACTCAAAACCTTTATCGAAAGCATCCCGAAGTCGTGAAAGAGCTGAAGGCATTGCTGGAAAGCCACGCGCCACCAGACCAGAACCGCAGCGCGGCGGTGAAGTAAACGTACGACGAATTCAAACCTCTGGGCGATCTGCGTTTCACGTGGCGTTTTGTGGCGAGTACGAGCACGGTAGCGGACACTGTCAGGGCTTTCGGCAGATCGCCGTGACGTCCGAAATTCTTGGCGAATTTCGCTACAACTCAAGGTCTTTCCGACGCCAGAATCCGCTCAAGCACCCATTCCGTAACAGCAAGATCCGGATCTGCTCTTTGATCCTGCTGCCGCGAATTCGGCCCGATGAACGAAAGCTTCAGCTGGTCGCCCTCCCATTTGTAATAAGCGGTCCGCTTTTTTGGTGTCTCGCTTTCGGAATCCTCCGTGAGGAACATCAACTTGGGTGACGTGGATGTGTCTAACTTGATCATCCACTCGATCGGCGCAAATGCTGGCAGGGGGATGTAGGGACCAGTGAGCTGGTTTTCCTGGATGACAATTCGTAATGGCGGTTGGTGTTGTGCTTTGTCGATGGTCACTTCCTGACGGCCCTCGTTGCTCTCCGCGATTTCAACAATCTCCCAGCCACCCTGAAGACGCTGCAGATCTTGTTGTGCTTCAACATCGTTGATGTTCGTTGAACTTTGTTGTCCAGCAGATGCGTTGGTTTCGTGGGCCGAAAAAATCAGCATGACGGGAAGCTTGGCGCCGCCTGGGTAGACGATATCGCCAACTGTAAACCGATGGTGCATCATCGGAACGTCCGCGTCCTTGGCGCCGGCAAATCCGATCTTGTCTCGAAAACGAAACTTGCCGTCCGAGGGCAATGATTTGCTGTGAAGCGGTTCCGTGAACGCGTGATACGTTTCGTCTTCACCGGTGACTTTCACGCCAATCGCTGGAACCTGTTTTCCTTCTCGCTCATGCGACGTGAAGAACACCAACGCCTGGAACTTTCCGGCTGGCAGTTTCAATGGCCGTCGCAGTACAGGATCGCTAGAGTCTCTGCCAAATTGCAAAATCAGTTCGCCATCGGCAGGAAGCTCCGCGGTGATGGTGGCGTCGGATTTTGTGATCCGCATGCGCATACCCGTAAATGACTCGTCCGAACCTGCTGCCACTTCGTTGTTGTGGCGAGCGTTTGTAGCGCTCAGGTGAGATTCGATCTGCTCAACTAAGTTCTGCCGCACGCCCGTCACGGTAATTTCTGAACCAACTGGGCCCGTTACCCTCAGCGTACTGATTGGCACACCATCCAACGTGATGCACAGGTATGCCGGTCCCGATCGTTGACTCAGTTGCGTGGTTTTCTGTAGAAGTCTGTTGCCTGCAGCCTCCGACAGGGTGAAAGAAAGCGAAGACGTCTCGTTTTCGCCGGACTGATGGCCCCCACCGAATCCAATCGACTCCATGTCGTCCTCGGTAATGATGGGACGCCGACGAAAATCGACAAAGAGTTCTGTTCCATCCTCCGCCCGGATGGGAACATCATTGCCGGATGAATTGGCCACGTTGGTTTCTCGAATCTCCAGGCTCTTCGAAACGCGGACATCCCTGGTCGTCTCTTGAACGACATCGGCTCCCGGCGAATCGGATGCGTTCACTTGGCCGGATCTCGCCGAACCAGACCTTGGAACTTTGCTGATGGTCGCAATGCTGGTTTCACCACGAGTGACCGACACGTGACCATCCTTCACCGTGACACCGTCAAAATGGCCATCGATTTGAATCTGGTAGTCATCGGCAGCGACTCGAATCGATGCTCCTTCCTGAGAAACGGTCAACCGCCCGGCGATTTCGTTTCCCTTCTTGATGACAATCGGCACACCATCGACATCGCTTTTGATCCGAATCGTTCCTTTGCGTGTTTCAAGAACGATCAGGACACCGGCAAGGATCATCAACATGATCACGGCCGATCCGGCGAGCGCCTTGAGCCACGGCGGACGGAAGATTTTCTTGGGTGACAACGCAGCGATCGACTCCGGAAGCCTCTTTGCCGTTGGGTTTTGTGCGTGCGCGAGGCAGTCCTCCAGTACAGCGGCGAGTTCATCCGCGGATTCAAACCGTTCATCCGGTGACTTTTGGAGCAGCCTCATCACGATTCTTTCCAACCACTCAGGCACGTTCGGATTGACCTCGCGAATCGGTCGCGGTGTTTCGTCGGTGATTCGACGGAGGACGGCATAGCTGGTCTCGGCGCGGAAGGGCGGGCGTCCTGTGCAGAGAGCGTAAAGGACACAGCCAAGGCTAAACAAATCACTTCGCGGGTCGATTGCTTCGCCGCGAACCTGCTCCGGAGACATGTAGTGGGGAGTCCCTGGATGGAAACCGCTACGAGTCAAGCAGGCGTCGTCTTCGGTGCGAGCCAATCCGAAGTCCGTCAGCAAAGCTCGTTCGACTCCTTCGTCCAGCAAGATGTTGGACGGTTTGACGTCGCGGTGGATCAGTCCCTGAGCATGCGCGGCGGCCAGTCCTTTCGCGGTTTGCAGCCCGATGCGCAGGATTTCCGATACTTCGAGCGGTCCATCGCGATCGAGCTTCTCCTGCAGCGATCCACCGGCAACGTACTGCATCACCAGGAATGGCGGTTCGCTTTCTGATTCGACATTGTGAATGGGGACGACATGGTCATCGACAACGCCGGCCGCCGACCTTGCTTCGCGAGCGAATCGTTTTCGCGCCGAACCTCCGCTGGCCAGGTAGGGTGCCAAGAGCTTGATGGCCACGGCACGATTCAGTTCGCTGTCATAAGCCTTGAAGACAATTCCCATTCCACCCGAACCGATCAGTCGCTCCATTTCGTAGCGGCCCAAACGCCCCAACATCTCCGGGTGATTCGGCGGTTGGAGCAGCTGACGAACCATCGACTCGTTCCACTCCACGTGTCGATCGACCCAGCGCGGAAAACGTGGAATCTTGGATTGTCCGAACTCACTCTCGGTCCTGGCCTCGGCGTCACCCGTCCCCGACAAGACATGCCCTGCTCTGCGCCAATCATCGTTGCTGGCAGCCAATTCCTGTAGTCGCCGCTGACAGTGCAAGCATGTCTCGACGTGTTCGATCAGAGGCCCTTGTTCCGAGCCATCTCCGTCGGTACGAAGCATGGCGACCAGTTGTCGGTCATCGCATTCGATGAGTTTGTCAGTCATGCTATTCCTCGTACTGCTTGACGAGTTCGCGGATTCGCGCCATCACCCGGCTACGTCCGAAATGGATATTTCCTGTTCGAGTCTCCAATCGCCTTGCCGCTTCCTCGATGGAGAGACCCTCCACGTGAGTCAGCCAAAACACCTGCCATGTGTGCGGCTGAACCGTCTGCTGGACGTGGTCAGCCGCCCACCCAAAGACGGCCCGTTCATACTCGAGATCAATCAACGATGAGATGGCATCCGCATCCGGCAACTCCTGCAGCTTTCGCCGTGCCGCTTCGCCGTCTTCGCCCAGCTTGCGAGTTGCCCGACCAGTGAGCATGTTGATCGACTCATTGCGGGCAATCCGCAGCAACCATGCCCGAAAGCGACCGCGATCCTCGCGCTGCAACCACTTCTCGACGGACTGAGCCACCGCCAGCAAGACCTCCTGAACCAAATTCTCCGCGTCTGCTGGCTGAAAACCCCGGACCCTGGCCACGCGAAAAACAACGGGACCATACAGCTCCACGAATTCATCCCAAGCCGACACATCGTCGGCATTCTGCAATCGCAAAATCAGGCTGGCGCGGGTTTCCGGCGGACTCGCTGGCATGCGGATGTCCTCTAAGGCAAATGGGAATCATGGAGGTAGACCGACTTCATGGTCTGTTTCTTGCGCCAACTTTGCACTTTATCACAAGAAATCCGCCGCTTTCGCCGTCGCTGGCCAAACGGCCATCCGGGGTGGGTACACCCGCAGCAAGCAGTTGCCCTGAGACGCAGGCAGCGGGAGATGAGAGACGGTTGCTTACCCAGGGCAGCGCCCATCTAGTTTCACTGTCGGCGATTTCTCCGAAATCGCATCGCGTAGCCAGGAACAGAGAAATGGCCGACAGGCAGCTTTCATTTAGCTTCCATTTGGTGCCACTCATCTAGTTTCACTATCTAGTTTCACTGGCAACATCCTGACCACCAACAAAAAAACGCGGCACCGGGAATGCCGGTGCCGCGTTGATTGGAATGGTGGGAACGAGTCAGCGATCAGTTGAGGATCTTGGTGAGATCTTTGATGACCGACGCGACGTTCAGGTCTTTGGCCTTGGCAACCGCGTAGCTCGCTTTGACGCTGGATTCGCTGGCCAGGGTGATCGTGACGTCAGCTTTGGCGTTGATGCCGTAGTTGTCGGGGCCGTTTTCAAACTCGTTGGGCACCACGAACGGCACGTTCTTGGCCTTGCTTTGAGAGGCCAGTTTTTTGCAGGTGTCAGACAGGTCTTCCTTGTCTTCGCCAAGCAGATTGACGAACACGCGAAGCTGGGATGATTCGTTGTCCGCGACCGCCTCATCAAGCTTCTTGACCAGTTCCTGAACTTTCTTGTTGGCCGAACGAGTGAACACGATGACCTGAGGTCGCTGGCCGTTCTTGCAGCGGTAGCAAAGGTTCTTGCCCTCAGCGACACCATCTTCCTCGGCACCAGCAACTTTGGTCACGTAGAACGCACCGATCTTGTCGCCGTCTTGTGGCCCGCTCTTGAGCCCTTTGCTGGCTGCTTCTTCGGCTAAGAGTGAACCTGTCGCAGTTAGCGCGACTGCCAAGCTGAGACTGAGTACAAAAAGATTCTTCACGGTATGTCCTTTCCAGGAGGGGTGTGATTCGCCACGCCAAGTGCGCGGCTAGTAGACTTCGTTTCGAACCGCGACAACCGCCAATCGGATCGGTTGCCGATCGTTTTGGCCGCAGATTCAGCCAGTCATGCTACGAGAAAGATGAGCGGATCGCAAACAGGTCCGCCATCGGATGACGACTATTTTCTCTGTTTTTGTCGGTTTCGATTAGCAACGCTTCATTTTTACCGTAGGACACGTCAAAACGGCCCCCAAAACGGCTGCCGGCCCGTTCGCCGGACCAGCATTTTCGCTTGCAAATGGGTGACGTTCGACTGGTTGTCGAAGAGCGTGTCTCCAAAATTCCGTGGTAAACCGGCTTGTCCCAGGTCGGCGATCCTGTACTGGCTGACTTGGGGACAAGCCGGCCTACAATGAACTGCCGCCAGCGGCAAAAATGCCTGCCAACCACCACTGGAAGAGACGCCCCAAGATGGCCGTTGGAGTACGATTGGTGGTCAACGGAGTCACTGATGCAACGAACCACAAGCACATTCAGCCTGTTTCTGTTCCTTTGGGCTGCCTGCCATGTCGGCACGGCGGGCGGGGCCGAATCGGGCGCGCCCTTTCATCCCCAAAATATGGATCGTTCTCCCGTCGATCTGGCTTTGTCGGCCGACGGGAAATGGTTGGTCACCGCCAACGAAACATCCGGCACAGCGTCCCTGATTCGATTGGCCGACGGCCAACGGTGTGACGAAATCGCCGTTGGCAGGCATCCAGCTGATATCGAATTTTGTCCCGACGGCCAGCACTTGCTGGTCACCGCGTCGTGGTCGGGTGAAGTCACCGTCCTGAAGCTGGAAGCGGAACGGCTGAAACGCGTTGGAGTGATCGACGTTGGTTACCAGCCGGTGGGAATCGCGATTTCACCTGGCGGCCACCGCGCCTTCGTTGGACTTGTCGCTTCGGGGCAGGTTGCCGAAATCGATTGGAAGAAACAGCAGCTGGTCCGTCGAATCGATGTCGGCCATTGGCCGCGCTACCTGACCCTTTCCCGCGACGGAAAGCGGTTGGCAGTTGGCTGCAGCGGTGACAGCAACATCGTGGTGATCGATACCGAAAGCGGTGATGAACTGTACGCCGAACCGTTGGCCAACGGAATCAACTTGGGACACATGCTCACCTCCGGCAACGGAACCTATGCCTACTTCACTTGGATGGTTTATCGAACCAACCCCATCACGGTCGGCAACATTCGCCGTGGTTGGGTGTTGGCCAGCCGAATTGGCCGAGTACGGTTGGACGGACCAGCCTACCGCGAAGCCATTTCGTTGGACGTGCCGCGCAAGGCGGTATCGGACCCACTTGGATTGGCCATCAGTGCCGATGGCCAGACGATGGTCGCATCCGCCTCTGGTACTCATGAATTGTTGGTGTATCGCCTGCCCGATCTGCCGTTTGTTTCAACGGGCGGTCCGGGCGACTTGATCGATCGCCGGTTAGAAAACGATCGCCAACGTTTCCGTCGTATCGAGGTGGGTGGGCGACCGACGGGTTTGGCCATGGCAGCGGACAGCCGAACACTGTTTGTCGCAAACTATCTCCGGAATTCGGTGCAAGTGGTCGACCTGAAGGAAGGGGAGATGACGTCCGAAATCCCCCTCGGCAGCGGCCCGATGACGCTTGCTCGCACAGGCATGGCGATCTTTTACGACGGCACTCGCAGTCTGGATCAGTGGTACAGCTGCCACTCGTGTCACCAAAACGGCGGCATCAATTCGCGCCCCATGGACACGATGAATGACGGTACTCCGATGACGCTGAAGACCGTGTTGCCTCTGTACGACGTCGTGCAAACAGGCCCATGGACGTGGCACGGATGGCAAAACGATTTGGACGACGCCATGCACAAGTCGTTCACCTCCACGATGTTGGGACAAAAACCTTCCCAGGCTGACAAGCAAGCCTTGATCGCCTTCCTTGCCTCCCTGCAAGCTCCGCCCAATCCCTTTCTGCAGGATGGAAAGCTAAGCGAAGCTGCCAAGCGGGGAAAACTGGTTTTCGAAAGCAGCCAAGCGGCCTGCGCCGATTGCCACCATGGACCTTTTTTCAGCGACGGAAAGATTCACGACGTCGGGCTGGGTTCTGATAGCGACCACTACCACGGCTACAACACGCCGTCGCTGTTGGGCGTCTACCAGAAGCTTCGATTGCTACACAGCGGTCGGGCCAGATCGCTGGAGCGTGTGGTGACCGATTTGCACAGCCCCGAACGAGTCAATGGTGAAGGGGACTTGTCACAGCAACAGGTCGCCGATCTGATCGAATACCTGAAGTCGCTGTGAAGCGGCGGGCAACGAAGGAAGTTCTGCTTATGTTTTCGCGGGTTCTGTTGTTCGGTTTGATCCTGCTGGCACTGCGTGCGACAAGCAATGGCGATCGCCCCAACGTGATCGTGATCTTTACCGACGACCACGGTTACGCGGATCTTTCTGCCCAGGAGATATTGGGCGACATCAAAACTCCGCACATCGATTCCCTTGCCAATGGGGGCGTGAGGATGACGTCGGGATATTGCAGCGCGCCGCAATGTGTCCCGTCGCGAGCAGGCTTGTTGAGCGGGAGATATCAGAACCGTTTTGGCGTGGAAAGCAACGGCATGCCGCTGGACGGTTTCAATCAGCAAGCAACGATTGCGGAAAGGCTGAAAACGGTTGGCTACAAAACTGGGATGATCGGCAAGTGGCATTTGGGGCCCGCCGCGGAGATCACCGAGCATGGTTTCGAGGATGTTTTCTATCAAGGCGGTAGCTGGACGAACTTCGACTTTGCCGGACGAGACGTATCACCCGGCACCAAAACGAACCAGCTGTATCACCTGGATGCATGCAGCGCCGCGGCCAAGGCTTTCATTGGGCGTCATCATGAATCGCCTTTCTTTTTGTACGTTGCCTACCGCGCTCCGCATGTTCCGTTGGATGCCACCCAAAAATATCTCGACCGCTTTCCCGGTCCGATGCCCCAGCGACGGCGACAGGCACTGGCGATGCTGTCGGCGGTCGATGACGGCGTGGGTGGGATTGTTGATTCGTTGCGGCAGTACCAGATCGAAGAAAACACGCTGATCTTTTTCATTGGCGACAACGGCGCTCCGCTGAAAATTTACAAACATGATGCTCCCGGCGGCGGTCCGGGCTGGGACGGTTCGCTGAACGATCCGCTCAATGGCGAAAAAGGAATGCTGTCCGAAGGCGGAATCCGCGTTCCTTTTGTTCTGTACTGGAAAGGAAAGATCGATGCAGGAAAGCTCTATCACCATCCCGTGATCTCGTTGGACGTCGCCGCGACCGCCGCCGCTGTCGCCGGCCTGGGAAAGATCCCGGAGCTGGACGGTGTGAACCTGATTCCCTACTTGACCGGGACGGCAAGCGGTCCGCCGCACGAGTCTCTCTTTTGGCGATGGGTGGCACAATCAGCCGTGCGCCAAGGCAATTGGAAATTTTTGAAAGGCGGCGGGCGAGAGTACCTGTTTGATCTGTCGCGAGACAAAGAGGAACAGCGAAACGTTTTGAACGATCATCCGGAGGTTGCGGCGAGGTTGAAACAACAACTGGTGCATTGGTCGCAGTCGCTTCAGCCGGCGGGGCTGCAAACCAAACCGATGTCCGCTACTTGGGAGTCTTATTTTGATTACTACCTGGACGGCAAACCGGCACCGCCGCTGGTTGCCGGAAGCGGCGGCGGGGGCGATTCGAACAGCGAAAAGGTGCATGGATGGCTAACTCGAAATGGGATCAGCAAGTTGCAAGAACGCTTCTTGCAAGTTCGCCCCGAAGGCAAAAAGGGCCGCCGACCGTTCATCACTGCTTCGCGGCTGAGTATCGACGGACCGATCCAAGCTTCGATACGACTGCGCTGCACCGACGACGGAAAGGTCGGCTTCGCCTGGCGAGAAAAGGGGCAGAATGATTTTTCGAATGAGCAGGTCGTGATGATCGATGTGCGGGGAGGCGACCAGATGCAGACTTACCAGGTAACCCTTCCCAACAAAGCCAGCCTGATTCACCTTCGCGTGTTGCTGCCGCCGAAGGGGGCCGACGTGGAGAGCATCTTGCTTTCGCACCGGGCAGACGATCCAATTCAGTGGAAATTTCATTCCCCTGGTCGCAAGTAGCTGCGAATCTGATTGGCGGAGCACCGGCCGGCGGTTTGCAACCGATCTTGCCCACATTCGAGACGCCGAAATGGTGATTCGCCTTGCCGATGTTCAACCGACTTTCAAAACGCGAGTGGAAACGTTTTGGAAGTGGTATGCCCAGCAGGCAGATCAGTTTTATGAAACGATCGAGCGGGGGCAGTGCCGCGAACTTGCTGATGATGTTGGCCGGTTCATGGCCGAAACGCTGCCACACCTCAGCTGGGTCTTTGGCCCTGGCGAAGGGGGCGGGCATTCGTTCACGGTGACCGGGGAAGGACACGTGCCCAAGCAATTGTTAGCCGAATATTGGCATGCCTGCGCACCGGAAATTCCCCGCTGGACGTTTTATGCATCGCGACAGCCGACTCCCGTCGAAAGGCTGAAGGATTTTGAGATCGGTTTTGGTGGCCAGGAGAGTGTGGACGCCGAATCTTTTCAGTTGGCAATGACGGTTGACAATGAGCGTGAACTGATCGATTTGGTCGCCTGGCACGAAGCCTTGGCACAAGTTGACGAAGAAGCCCACATGCAGATCCTGTTTCTGCTGTTGGACGAAGCGCTCGGTGAATTTGGCACGCAAACGTGGATCGGCAAGATCGATGTAGAACCGATTGTGACCAGAAAGCGAGTCATCAGCCTTTGCGAATTGCCTCAATTCGTCGAGCAGGTGAATCGATATCACCAGTGGAAAAAACTTCCGCCCCTGAAGTCGTATAGTTTGTACGACCTTGCTCAGCAAACCAATTCGCCGCGTGGGGACACGATTATCGGTTCCAGCGTCATTCCGCGTGAAGTCTTCGAACTGATCGATAACAACGGCAGACTGCCGGAAGATCCATTGGAAGACACCGGCGCCCAGTTCGTTTACCTGGCGATCGATTCGCAGGTGTTTCCCGACGGCAAACAAAGCGACGTGCGCGGCAATATCGAAGATGCGTTGGACGAAGCTTTGGAGGACCAGGCAAGTGGAAGAACCCTTGGCGGAGCCTTTGGGATCAACGAGACCTACATCGACCTGCTGTTGCTGGACGGAAACCGTTCGATGGAACTGGTGCGGCAGACCTTGACCGGTCTCCAGTTGGGCGGCCGCTTTCGCATCGCTCCCTTCGCGTGATTATCTCGGCGGGATCAGTTTCCGTAGTTGTTTCGGAAACGCGAGAAGTCGAACAGGTTGATCAGCCCGTTGCCGTCGACGTCGAAGTGCTGGACATAGTTGGGATGGCTGGACGACGTCGCATAGGCGGCTCGGAAAGCGGAAAAATCAAACAGATCGACCAGCCCGTTGCCGTTGTGATCACCAAAGAGGCAGTAAAACCGGTCCGCCGAGAGAGTTCCAAAAACGTAGTTGTCGCCGCCCGTGCCGTCCCCGTTGCCGTCAAGAAGTTTGTTGTCCAGGTTGACCAAAGACGCGTCGACTGTGATTTGAAAGTCGCCGTCGGCAAGGGAAGGAAGCAACGATCCACGCTCGTTGACTGACGGGCCGGCAACAAAATTCAGCAGCACGTTGGTGTTGCCGTCGACGCGATTGACGGTGGCCGTGTGGTCGACCGTTTCGTTGCTGTCGCGGTTGAGAATCACAAAGGGCGAACCGTTTGAATCATCGATGCCAACCGACGAGCTGAAATTCAGCGACAACTCCGTCACCACGCTGCGCTGCACATCTCCGCCATTGACGACCACGCTTTCGATCGTTGGCGCCGCGGGCGAGGCAAGCAGATTGTCCAGGAAGGCAGTCAACGCTTCGTAGTTCTGGGCCCGCTGGCCGCCCTGGTTGCCGACGGGCAGATTGGTCGTTTCCAGCGGATCGTTCTGAAGGTCGTAAAAACGTTCGTTGCCGTTGTCCAGCCGAATCAACTTGAAACGTCCGTTTCGGACCGTTTTTCCGTCTTGGTTGGCTCCGTCGATCGTGAATCTTTCCGCAAACACCACGTCGTGAAAACTTGGCAGATTGGGATCGACCAGGTAGGGAGCGAAGGAGATCGAATCGACGTAGGTGCCTCCCGGCAGATCGTTGGATGTATCGACGCCGGCCAGTTCGGCGATCGTGTCAAAGAGGTCAACGACATGCGCAAACGCGTCATGGGTACGACCGAGCGGAGCCGAAACGGAAGCTCCGGAAATGATGCAGGGAACGTGCACACCGCCTTGAAACAGCTGCCCCTTCTGGCCACGTTCGAAGTCGGTCGCGACTTGTCCGGGCGTGCCATTGTCGCCAATGAAAATGATGGTGGTGTTCGCCAGCACGGCGGAATCGATCGCGCCGAGCAAACGTCCGATTTCGGTGTCCATCGATTCGACCATCGCCTGGTAGTAGGGCAGCGGGTTGGCGGAGATGTCCGCGGCTGTCCCCGACAACGTGTCGTAGCTGTGAAGGTCGGTGGGCGGCAGGTGAAACGGAGTGTGCGGCGCGTTGAAGGCGACCCAGCAAAACCAAGGATCGCTGCCCTTGGATCCAATCCAGGCGATCGTGTCATCAACCGTTTCGCTGGTCGCGTAGTCGGTAACGTTTTCACTGGCGCCGTTGACCACTTTGGTCCAATCGAAATAGTTTCCCAGCCCGCCGCCAAGGCTCCCCATGTAGTCGTCGAATCCCATCAAGTTAGGGTTGAGCGCTTGTCCGTTGTTCGGCCCTTGTAGATGCCACTTTCCGATGCAAGCGGTGTGGTATCCCGCCTCGCCCAGTGCCGCGGCGATCGAATACTCGTTCAAACCGATCGCGTTGTTTCCCGTTGGGCTACCGACACCCGTTCGAAAACCATGTCGGCCCGTCAAAATGGCGGCTCGCGTGGGCGAACAAATGGGATTGGCCCAAAAATTCGTGAATCGAACTCCGTTTACTGCCAGCGAATCGAGCACCGGTGTCGGGGCGCTGCCGGCTCCGGCGTAAAGCCCGTTGGAATCGACACCGTAATCATCGGCGATTAGCAGCAGGATGTTGTCGCCAGCGACCGATTCGGATAGTTGCCAGCAGGAAAGCAGGGCGCAGACGAGAAAGACGGGGCGAAGTGAAGTGGAGGAGGGAGTTATCATGGTGTCCGATCAGCCACATTCGTCGACGATGGCACGAAACGACGCGGCTGCAAAGAAGAGGGAATGGAGAAAAGGATTCATGCAGTTGGTCAAAAAGCCACTGCATCAGTAAACGCGGGCTTGCATCCCCAGTCGACACCTATTTTTCGCGTTTTGGGAAATATTTCGACATTCCAGGATCACCGACTTGGGACACGTCGGCCTCCATCAAGTCGTGGCCCGACGTCAGTCCGTTTCGGCAGTCAGAGTTTCGCCCGCTTCACTCGGCGCCGTCCGCCGCGGTGGCGGCAAGACTTCAACGACCGACGGGGCGGCGTCTTGCGAATTCAGAATCTCCACCCGCATGTTGTCGATGCCAAAAGCCGGCATCGGGCGCCCGCGTCCCGCCGTCGGTCCGCTGACGATTCCAAACTGAAAGGAGGGTGAATCCGATTCGTACTCGAATTGCACATGCCAACGGTGCGCCGCGGAATAGGGCCTCGACCGATCGATCAGCGGATCATAGACAGCGCCGTATCCACCGCGACGGCGTGTCGGAGTCTGCTCGGGCCACGATTGAAAGAAACTGCGGTTGGTGGAAAAGCTGGTGTCGAATTTGAATGCCGGCTGGGCTCCGGTATCGCGAAAAATCAGCCGGTGCTGAGGTCCGCCCGTCGCTAGCTGCAAGCCGCGCCAATCTCCAAAAGTGTAAAGGTCCAATCGAACTCGAACCCGATCGTGCGGAAGTTCAGACAAGTCCAATTTCAAAATCGGTCCATGGCCGGTCGATTGCCAGTCGCGCTGGGCCAGCAAAAATTTTCCGCTGCTGCTGCGTTTGCCGCCATCGGTAATGACGCCGGAAGCCGAACCACCAAGCCAGTTGGAAAGTTTCCCGTCGCCGGTTGGAAGGCCGGTGGCAAGGTCGTCAAAACGTTCGTTGTAAACCGAATGCCACTGCGCACTGGCGGGAAGGCATCCGGCGACGACAAGGATCGCAAACGCAGTTGCCGCGAGGTACTCGGCAGGCGCCGAGCCGAAAAACGCGATTCGCTTGCGGCCCGATACGAGTTTGCTGCAACCACTTATTGAACCGAGAGCCATGACTTGTCTCCACGAAAAGCCGAAGGAGGAGCAATCGTTCCAGCCTAGTCGCCAAGTCGGGAAAATCAGGGGTGAATCCTTCTCAAACGCCGGTTTCTGACCGAGGCGATCGTCCGTCGCGCGTGAGTCGGGTGTTGCTAAAATGGCGTGCCGATCACCCCAGGGCCCCAACGCTTTTTTTGAAAAACAGATGAAGATCCATCGTCGCGCGATGATCCGCAGCAGTGCGGCCGCCATCGCCTGCCACAGCATGCCGGTCAGAAGCGCCCAGCGGGAAGTTGCCGCTCGCTCCCAGATGGGGTTGTGCCAGTACTGTCTGAACATCCGCCGCCGGAACGATCGTCGATCTGGTGAAGACAACGATCTTTTTCGTCCGGAAAACTTCTTTCCGCAGGCGGTGCGACTGGGCGCCGGTGGCTACCAGGTTTCCCTGGGAATCCTGGACGATCGCCGCGCCGCGTCGCTTCGCCAGGCCGCCGAGGATCGCGGCATGTACATCGAAGGGATCGTCAAAGCCCCCAAGACACGCGCCGATCTGGAACGATTCGATGCCGAGATGAAGTCGGCTGCGGCGGTGGGCGCCAAAGCAGTGCGATCGACCATCTTCACCGGCCGACGCTACGAGTTCTTTGAATCGATGCAGCAATACCGCGAACATGACAAGCAGGCGATGCGATCGTTGGAACTGGTCGCGCCGATCGCGGAAAAGTATCGTGTCGCCTTCGCGCCCGAAAATCACAAGGACCATCGAATTGCCGAACGGGTCGCGGCGTTAGAAAAGATCGACAGTCCCTACGTCGGCGTCTGCGTGGACACCGGGAACAACTTTGCGCTGCTGGAAGACCCCGTCGTGACGGCGAAAGAGCTCGCACCCTGGGCGCACGCCGTTCACATCAAGGACCAGGCAGTTCAGCCAACCGAGGACGGATTCCTGTTCGGTGACATCCCACTGGGCGAAGGTTTCATCGACTTGAAGCAGATCGTCACAATCTTGAAACGGGCCCAGCCGAACATCCATTTCACGCTCGAACTACTCACCCGCGATCCGCTGCGAGTCCCCTGCCTAGATAAAAAGTACTGGACCACGTTTCCCGATCTGCCAGCCAAAGAACTGGCCGACACCCTGCGAGTCGTTCGCGATCACCGGGCTGCCCAGCTGCAATATCCATCGCAATTGCCGCCGCAACAACAGGTCGCGTTGGAAGAGTCGAATCTGAAGCAGAGCATTCGATACGCGATGGAAGAGTTAGGGTTGTAGTGTTTTGGGGCTATAGGGCCGGCCTCATTGATTAGCTCAGGGTTAGGCAACATGAGTTTGACGCACCTTGACGCTACCCTGGGGCTGCGGCCGTCTACCATCTTCCGAGTATGGTGAACATGGCGGCAAAGCCCGGAGCTTCCACTTGGTGTCACCCATCAGCTTCAATTCATTGGGTCAGCAAGGCAACTGCATCATGTAAACTTGCAGTCGTTGGTGAAGTTTGGGATTTCGCATGCATGCCAGGGGGCTTTCGCCATCCAGGATTTCCAACTCATTGCGAATCCAGCTTTCGATGTGCGCTCGCCCAAAATAGGAAATCGCAACATCCAAGAATTCAGTGGCGCGTGACGATGTAAGTCCATAATCATCATCAACGCTCGCATCGAACGTCTCGCCCGACATTGGCGAATTTCGATGTGCTTCGAGAAATCGGTTCCATGCTGAATCGCCGGCGTATTCAGATTCCAATTTCATCCTACAGATCCTCGAACGAAACGAGGTTGGCGCGTTGGGGAGTTCCTTTGAATTGCGCTGAGGGCGCGATGATTCCGCTGTAACCTTTCTTCTTGGCCCACTCCCCGATGACGTGTGTGATTTCGTACTTGTTTTTTCCCGTTCTTGTGATGTCGTCCAGCGTCACGCCGAGCTGTTTTCTTACCGCCGGATCACGCAAATCGAGAACATTGCTTAACTTTACTTTTTTCTGGGTCGCTACTCTTCCGGCCAGCGCACCGTAGCTATCCACCTCATGCTTGGCGGTCGCCTTGGTAAGACCGCCATAAGCGCCGCCAATACCCGATTTGGTATAGCGATGGTCGGCGTTGACGTTCCAAGACTTGCTCGCCGTCCAAGTGGTACCTTTGCGTCCTGGGTACTCGTATCGCCAAACAACGCCTTCGAAGTCGACACCTTTGGGCTTGGCTCCTTTCGGCACACTGTAGCTGTTGTGGGCAAGCAATCCTTGCTCGCCGACGAAATAAACATGTTCTCCGTAGACTTCCAGGTTGTAGACGACTTCCGGGCCCGGACGGGGAAGCTGTTGCTCGATGCGTTTGGTTTCGCCTCGGAACGTTCTGACTCTTTCGCCAATTTCCATTTTGCCGATGGGCAAAAACTGTTGCCGATCAACGCTCCAGAACAAGTGGTTGTCCGTCACTCCGATCGGCTCGGATTCTCCTTCAAAAACAACGTTCAGCACCTGGGTGGACGGCGGGTGCGAAAAGGTTGCTGTGACCGGTTGTCCTTTGCCGGCGGGAAGGGGCGGACAAGGACGGATGTCGGTGATGATGGCAACGCCGGTCGCTCCCATTTCAGGAAGATCCATCGCCAGCGACAGCGCGATCAGCTCCGTTTCCGTGGTATCGAAAGCGGCGGCTGTTAGCGCGACGTCTCGAAAAACGGGGCGCAGCGGAGACAGCGGAAACCAGTCGACGTCAAAATCAGTCTCCTCTTCCACCGGATCATCCAGCTGGACCGCCAACGGGCCGGTAGAAAAGTTGTCCTCGCTGCTTTGCGGGTCAAAAACGAAGTGGAGCTGTGACAACACCCACGACTCAGGCCGCAATAGCTCGACCTTCAACACCGAGCCGTCTTCTTTGGGCATGATCAGCGAAAGATGAAGCCAATCTCTCCAGTCCGGCTCAGGCCAGGAGGTCCGCTCGACATCGCTGACCTGTGGATTGCGTGCTAGGACACGATCGCCAACCCGAATTTGTTCGATGGGCCGGGTCGTGTAAACGTCTTCGCTATCCGGACTCGCGGAAAGAGAAACCAATCGTTCGGATCGAGCATTGGGCGATTGCGATGCGAGCCGATCTTCGGACGTTCCTACTCCAAGGTTCGGCCGACCGCTGCCAAAGAGCAACCATCCGGCCGTCACCAGCAGGACACCGCTGAGCATCCTGAGGGCAAATGGTGCCCAATTCACCTGTTGATCGCCATGGTTTGACGGTGACACAAACTTGCCCTGGTATTTTTTTAAAGCGACTCACCCAACGATTGGTCTGTCTATGGTATCGACGCCGACACCTACGGTCAAAATCGGGGTGAGCCTCCACGCAATCCTTGCGATTCGTGTGATTGGGTGCTATTCGTGGTCGCCTTTTCTTCTTCCTCTGTCTTTTCGTCCGCTCAAACGCGATTGCGGCCATTTTCGACGGTTGGCCATTTGCCTTATAATCGGGCTTCGAATGACCTTTTCTATTGGCAGTGACACTGAATGATTCATGCGATGGGCACTCGTTTGATTTGGCTTGTGCTGCGCCCCCGGCACGCTTCCCTTGGCACCTTCATGGGGTTGGCGATCGTTGCGGTTGGGTTGGCCGCTGGTGATGCACAATCCCAGCAGGCCAATCCGGCGGTCCCGGTGATCGAGGATGGCGAGGCGCAGATCGTCAAAGCTTTTGAAGACCCGCAGAGTTGGATTCAACAGGAGTTGTGGGTCGAAACGGAATTTGATTCCGACGGGGACGGCAAACTGGACCGAATGCACGTGGACGTGACGCGGCCGGGGCAAACCGATAACCAGCGTCTGAAGCTGCCGGTGATTTACGAATCGAGTCCCTATTTTGGCGGCCCCGGTCCGAAGGGACGCGAATTTTTTTGGGACGCCAGGCATGAGCTGAACGCCCGGCCGCCAGAACGAAAGGGTGTCCCCATGGTCGCTCGTAAAGGATCGCAACCGATCATTTCTCGATCATTGATCAAACGTTGGGTGCCGCGCGGGTTCATTGTCGTGCACTCCTCGTCGCCAGGCACGGGACTCTCGGAGGGTTGCCCCACCGTCGGAGGAGACAACGAATCGCTGGCGCCCAAAGCAGTCATCGATTGGCTCAATGGCCGCGCCCAGGGATTCACCAGCAGCAACGGCCAGGAACAGGTGTTCGCCTATTGGACGACCGGGAAAGTGGGGATGACCGGGACGTCCTACAACGGGACGATTCCACTGGCTGCAGCCACCACCGGCGTGGACGGCCTGGAAGCCATCATCCCGGTCGCTCCCAACACTTCTTACTATCACTACTATCGCTCGAACGGATTGGTCAGGCACCCGTACGGATTTCGGGGCGAAGACATCGATGTGCTTTACGACTACATCCACAACGCCAGCGCCAGCGAACAACGCTGCAAATATTGCAACCGTGAAATCCGCGACAAAGAAATGGCCGAAGGATTGGATCGGGTCACTGGCGACTACAACGAGTTTTGGGCGGGCCGTGACTACTTGAACGACCTTGGCCCGGTGAAGGCGGCCGTCCTGATGGCTCATAGTTTCAACGACTGGAACGTCGTTCCGGAACATAGCTACCGAATCTACGCGGCGCTGAAAACCAAGGGCGTTCCGGCCCAAATCTACTACCACCAAGGCGGACACGGCGGTCCGCCGCCGCTAAAGATGATGAACCGTTGGTTCACGCGTTACCTGCATGGCGAAGAAAACGGAGTTGAACAGGGGCCTCGTGCGCATATCGTGCGTGAAGGCGACCAGCGCGACGATCCGACTTCCTATCCGGACTATCCGAATCCTGATGCTGCCGCGGTGACTTTTCACCCAACGGCCGGAGCGCCATCGCGAGGTGGGCTCACCATGGAAAACGTTCCCGCTCAAGGCACCGAATCGATTGTCGACAACTACTCTTTTGGCGGAGAAGTGTTGGCACAAGCCGAATGGACGAACCATCGGTTGATCTATGTCACCCCCGAACTGACCGAACCGGTTCACCTTTCGGGCGTTCCCCGCGTCACGATCAAGCTGGCCAGCAGCAAGCCGGCCGCCAACTTGTCCGTTTGGCTCGTTTCGTTGCCCTGGAGCGCCCACGGCAATGCAAAAATCACCGACAACATCATCACGCGGGGATGGGCGGATCCTCAAAACCATCGTTCGCTTACCGAAAGCCAGCCGCTGACTCCTGGAAAGTACTACCAAGTCACCTTTGATTTGCAGCCCGACGACCAGATCATTCCGGCAGGTCAGCGCATCGGGTGGATGATCTTTTCCAGCGATCGCGATTTCACCCTTTGGCCAGAGCCAGGAACGGAGTTGACGATCGACTTGGACTCAACCTCGCTCACTTTGCCGATCGTCGGTGGCAAGCAAGCGATGGCGGCATCGCTACAGCCCCGGCTTTAGCCCCAGTCGGCGAGTTCTCCGAACTCGCAACGTAGCGAACTCGGAGAGTTCGCCGACAAATTGCCTGCGCCAGCGAACTCGGAGAGTTCGCCGACAGAATTGTGCCGCTGGCCGCTCGCTTGCGTTGGCAATACAATCGCAAGAAGTTTGAAATTGCGACGGTCCAACGATGAAAGGGCATGGTGAAATGTTTGTCCTCGATCCAGCTCAACTCGCGGAATTCCACCGCGACGGGTACGTTTTTGCCAGGCAGCTTTTTTTGCAGGAAGAGATTGCCACGCTAGCAGAAACGGCTCGCAACGATCACGCCATGGACCAGGCGGCGGCGTCGATGGACGACGGACACGGCAACGACGTGCGCCTGTCGCTCTGGAATCATCCGGGAGACGGCGTCTATGGCATGTTTGCTCGTTGCCGTCGTGTGGTCGATAACGTCGAAAGGATCTTGGAGGACGAAGTTTACCACTACCACTCCAAGATGATTCTCAAAGATGCCAAAGTTGGCGGTGCGTGGGCATGGCATCAGGACTACGGTTACTGGTACCAGAACGGGTTGCTGTATCCCGATCTGTGCAGCGTCATGATCGCGGTGGATGATGCAACGAAAGAAAATGGTTGCCTGCAAGTCCTGCGTGGTTCACATCGAATGGGCCGAGTCAATCATGTGCTCTCGGGTGACCAGGCCGGTGCGGACATGGAACGTGTTGATCAGGCAAAGAAGGTATTGGAACTGGTCCATTGCGAAATGAAATCGGGCGACGCGCTCTTTTTTCATTCCAACTTGCTGCACTGTTCGGCCGCCAACCACTCCGATCACGCCCGCTGGGCTTTGATTTGCTGCTACAACGCTCGGCACAACAATCCTTACAAGGAATCGCATCATCCGGCCTACACCAAGTTGCACAAGGTCGATGACGACCGGGTCTTGGAGGTCGGCAGAAACGAGGCCAAGCGATCGAGCGTCGAGTTTGAAGATCTTGTCAATCGCGACCACAGCGCCAAAAGCCTGGCCGATTCATAAGCGGATTCGTTTCGAGAGCAGCAGCGCGGAAAGGGGCTCTCCGACGAACAAAGGCCGACACCCAATGGTTGGATGCCGGCCCAGGGAAGATCAGCGAACTCGCTTAGTTGCGTGATGGGTAGGTACCGACCAGCGCGATGATGAAATTCACCGCCAGATAGGGCTGCATGTTCGAGAACGCCGTGCCATTGCCCGTGTTGGCGTTGGTCACGCCGCCGGAAAGAGCCCGCATCGTCGAATCGTTCGCGGCGCTACTGTAAATGTTTTCGCCCGCCAGACCCGGTACGTTGTCGGCGGGATCATCGGAGTTGGCACTGTTGGTGGCGTGGGACGGCATCGCCAACGTGCTGGTCGCCGTGTGGGTGTGCGAAGCCAGGTTTTGCACCGTCAACGTCGTTTGGTAGTTGCCGGACTTGGCGCCCAAGGCGTAGGTCGGTAGTCCAGGCCCGCTGCCCGCGTGAATCGCGCAGCGACCGCGCAGCTCCGGAAGTCCGAATGTCGTTCGGCCATCGCCACCGTAGGTGGTGCCAAGAATCGAAAAGAGCGCCTGGTTGGATGAGATGTCCAGCAGCGATCCATCGCACAATGCCCATCCGCGCGGAGCGAAGTTGCCGCCAAACATGATGATCTGCCCAATGAACGGTTCCATGATACGTGCCTTTTTGTGGAAAGTGTCGAGCGAAACGTGGTGAAGGAAGCAAACTCACTCGCTGAAGCAATGCAAAGCTTCTGAAAGTGAATGAATCAAAAATCGCCGGGCCGCGAAGCAGCCCGACGCTGAACGAGACAAAGAATCAATTGCGCGAGGGGAAGGTTCCGGTAAGGGCGATGATGAAATTCACCGCCAGGTAGGGCTGCATGTTCGAAAACGGCGTGCTGTTACCGGTGTTGGCGTTGGTCACGCCGCCGGAAAGAGCCCGCATCGTCGAATCGTTCGCGGCGCTACTGTAAATGTTTTCGCCCGCCAGACCCGGTACGTTGTCGGCGGGATCATCGGAGTTGGCACTGTTGGTGGCGTGGGACGGCATCGCCAACGTGCTGGTCGCCGTGTGGGTGTGCGAAGCCAGGTTTTGCACCGTCAACGTCGTTTGGGAGTTGCCGGACTTGGCGCCCAAGGCGTAGGTCGGCAGTCCCGGTCCGCTGCCCGCGTGAATCGCGCAGCGGCCGCGCAGCTCCGGAAGCCCGAATGTCGTTCGGCCGTCACCGCCGTAGGTTGTGCCAAGGATGGAGAACAACGCGGAGTACTGTGAGATCTGCAGTAGCTGACCATCACACAGTGCCCATCCACGGGGAGCAAAGTTGCCGCCAAACATGATGATCTGTCCGATGAATGGTTCCATGACCCCATACCTCTCTTGCAAATGAGTTTTGTTCGAAATGTGTCAAAGATGCTGTGCATTGTGGGCGAAGAGTTTTTCAAACGCGACTGTCGTGAGCTCACGCGCTAGCCACCTCCTTCCGGTATGCCCGCGCAAAGTCAGCAAACAGACGCCCTCATCGTAATACCCAGCGGTGTCGAATAACAAACGATGAACAGGCGTGCGGTTGATCAGCTGCGGTTGAGCACCTCTCGACGATTGCCGAAAGCTTAGCCGTCGCTTGGACAACTCCGGTCCGCCGACATCGATGGAATTTCGTGGTGAATCATCTTGATCACGCCACCGGTAGCCAGCCAAACGATCTGTACCAGACCTCGGCCAGGTCGGTGTGAACCGCTGTCCAGTAATCTCGTCCCCACATTTGGGAAGAAATCGCGAACAATTGGGACCAAAACTTGATTTGCGGTGGGGCTGCCAGTAGCTTGGGGGGAAGCTACCTGTCTATCCCACTTTGACAAACATCTGGAATTCCCATGCGGGCCGTTCTTGCAGCCTTGTTGCTGTCAGTTGCTGTTGGACAACTCCAAGCTCAAACCACCATTTTGTTCGAGGATTTCGAGCGAGTGGGGAGTGCCCGGGCGGGAGTGATCTACGCACCGAACTTTCCTGATTCGGTAGGTGACATTGCCAATAGCGACTACTACGGCGTCACCAGCTTGGCGGAACTTCCCGCGGCGGTCAGCTACACCAACGTGCAGGGAACGGATTTCTATGGAGTTCAAGATATTGATGGTGCCTTCACTCCGGTTGCACTTCCCGACACCCTGTCGCTGAATTGGACCGGGATCAACATCACCAATTTCAACAACCTGAATCTTTCCTGGTTTGTGGCCGAAGATGATGACGGTGCGAATCAGGATTGGGATTCCAACGACGCTTTCCGGATCGAGTTTCAGATCGACGGCGGTGGTTTCAACAATTTGTTTGCGATTGAGAGTAGCGACGCGGTATTGGTCAATCAGACTCCTCGCGTGGACACGAATTTTGACGGAGTCGGTGATGGTGCCGAAATCACCGACGTCTTCACTCAGTTCAACGCACCGATCGGAACGGGGCTTGTCCTTGACCTGCGAGTGACCTTCGAGAGCCTCAACGCGGGAGAAGAAGACCTGGGATTCGACAATTTCTTGCTCACCGGAACGGCAGTGCCGGAGCCATCTACCTTTGCGTTGCTAGGTGTTTGTGGTGCCGTTTTGGTTTGTCGTCATCAGCGCCGCAAGAAGACCGTCGCCAAGTGAACTTTGCGCTCATTGGCATGCCGACCTTTTCTGCCCAAGCCGTAGGCATGGTGGTAATTCTTTGAGCAAGCGCCGTTAGGCAGAAATCGGTTCGCGGATTTCAACCAGGCGATCGAGTCGAGTGACGGAAAAGACTTGCCACAGATGGTCTAACACGTTCTCCAGCACCAACTTACGGCCATCGGCGTTGATTTCCAGCTGCAGACGAATCAATTCGTTGATCTCTTGGCTGCGAATTCGTTGTACGGCCGACATGTCAACCACTATTTCAGCACAAGTGGAATGTTCGACAACGTAACGTGCTTGTTCAATCCATGAAGCTGAATCTGGAATCTTCATCCTGAATGTTCACACGAAAAGAAGAGAGTTGGATAGAAAGTTGATAAAGGATTCTTAAGAGCACAAAGCATGCCAAAGATTGGATCGCCGGCCAAGGTGTGGCAGACGAAGGCAGGTGCGCTCGGTCCGACCACGAATAGCACGAATCACGCGAATATGGAAAAAGAGTGTGAGGACGTTTTCCGGTGCGACTCTGTTTTTCTGCATCCGTGTGACAGACCACTCGTGGTCAACTTCCCTCATCGGATGTCTTTTTCAGTTCTTTCATCTGCTGTCGTTCCGGCCGGTCTTTATAGAACGGATCGAGCGGATAGCAGCCGCTGACCATTCCGTTTCTGGGCGCCGTGGTGCAATCGCTGAAAGTTCGGCAGATTTTCTTTCTCGTCATCGCACGACCGGCCAACACGTCCGCAGGCAGATCGGGATACGACAACACCATTCGTCCCAGGCCAACCGAATCCACTCGGCCGTCGCGGACGGCGGCTTGGGCGACACCGGGCAACCACTCTTGCAAGTAGGAGTATCCCGACCCGACGAAAATCAAGCTCGGATGCCGGCGTTTCAAATCTGCCGTTGCCGAAATCTGTCGTGCCACGCCCACCAGCGGATCTTCGGGCGGCTGGTAACCGTCGCTGGGCGGAAAGTAGGCAGGTCGCTGGATGTGCGGGTTGTAGTACGGGCTGCCGGCGGTGGTGCAGACAAGTTGAATGCCCAGTTCTTCCAGCAACTTCATCAACAACGACGGTTCGTCCAAGTTGATTCCGTGCCCCGTGCCGTCGCCGCCGAAGGTCAACCTTGGATCGGCATCGGGTTCCGGAATTCCGACCGCATCATCGCCCATTCGATAGGGAAAGAAATCAAAGATGCTGACGCGAATTCCGATCATCAAGTCGGGCGTCTGGACTCGGATGCCCGCGACGACGTCACGCAGAAAACGAGTGCGATTTTCAAAGCTTCCGCCGTAGCGTCCCGGACGATCAAACCCGCTCAATAATTCGTGTCCAAGATAGCCATGACAATGTTTGACGTCGACAAAAGCAAACCCGGCTTTGGCGGCGCGAGTCGCGGCAGAGATAAAATCGTCGGCCAATTGGGCCAAATCATCATCCGTGAACATCGCCGAGTCATCGTCGATTCCGAATCTGCGGTCGAGCGCCAGATTGCGCTGGGCCGTACGTGGCTGGGGTGTCGTTTTTTCATTGGGTCGCGCAAACCGACCTGAATGCGTCAACTGCAAACCGGCCAACAGGTCCTCGGCTTGCCCAAAACTTTCCTGATGGGCACGAACCATTTCCACCCGCAACGATTCGATGTCACTAAGATTCTCTTCGGATAACATCAGTTGGTTGGGATTGGCCCGTCCGTCGTGCCGAACGGCGACCGCTTCGCCGCCCCAGATCAGCTTCGCACCGCTGATTCCGAAATTGTGCCAACGGCGGCGAGTCAATTCGGTCGGCTTGCCGTCACTGGTTCCGTCCCAGCCTTCCATTGGCAAAATGCAAAACCGATTGCCGATTCGATGTCCGCCGACTTGGATAGGCGCGGCAAGTGGCGACGCGTCCCCTTTTTCGACCGAGGCGTCGCAGGGCAAGTTGATACCAAGACTTGAAAGGTGACCGACAAAATCTGCATGATCCTTCAAGCTGGCGATGCGCGGGTAGGTCATGCCCCTGCCTCCTGCAGGCGTCGGTCCAAGTCGTCCACGATCGACTGTAGCACCGGGATGTCCGAATCGGGCCGGCAAGGCGAACCGGGATGGGTAAGGTTGGTCGACAACCAGCCGCGCAGATGCAAAAACATCGCCGCCGAATGTTTGTAGGCGGGGGCAGGATCGCGAAACGTAAGAGTACCCAGGTATTGAAGCACGTCGTTCCACTCGTAGAACCCCGGATCCCCGCTGTGCCACATCGCATCGCGTCGGGCGAACGCGTCGGGTGCGAAAGTGCTTAGCCCCAGCAAGTAGTCGCTTCCGTACATCACCATGTCGATGGCCAGATCGTTGCCGGTGAACACTTTGAATTCTGGCCGCAGCCGATTACGCAGGCTCAGCCGTTGCCATTCCAATTCGCGGCGCAGCGATGAATGTTTGGCGCCGATGACATTGGGGATTTGCATCAGCTGCTGATAGACGTCCAGCGAGTAAATTTTGCCGAAGGGGGCAAATACTTTGCCAAGTTCGAAAAACAAAAATTCCTCGCACTGCTCGGCCAGCGACTGGTAGGCGGCGACGATCTGCTGGTCGGCCGATTCGATCAAGCCATAGGATTGAAAAAAGATCGGCGTTCCGCGGTGGGCCGTGATCTGCTGTGTGCCTCGGCGGTAAGCGTCAAGGTTGAGCGGATCGCCGGGGTTGTCCTTCACAAACACGCCGGCCACGAACTGCCTGCCGTCACACAGCGACTCGGTACGCTCAAGAACCTGCTCGCGAATCGTATCGTCGATCAGATGAGCGTAACCGGTATCCATGTTGACCGCCGGAATCAGGCCGGCGTCCAACGTGCGGCTGACGTGTTGGCCAAAGCCATCCCAATCAATGGTATGGTCGGCATGGAAAGGCAGAAGAATGGCGGAGATGCCAGTGATCTTTCGACGTGGCGTCAGTAACGAAATCGGATCGATCGATTCCATGAAGGCTCCAGAAGCGTAGACGAAGAAACAAGGAAACCATCACTGCTTGATGCGATAGAGCGCATCTGCGGTCCGCATGATCAGCGCGTCACCACTGACAGCCATCGAGGCCAACGTGCGTTCACCGAGGTCATTTTCGGCGATTTTTCGGAATCGGTCGCCCGTTTTGACGACGGTCGTGACCCCTTCTTCGCTGGTGAAGTACAGCCGGTCTCCGACCAGGATGGGCGAAGCCGAAAAGTTTCCTCCCAACCGCTCGCGATAAACGATGTCGCCGCTTGCCGCGTCCACGCAAGTCATGATTCCATTGTCACTGACCGAATAGATTCTTCCTTCGTGTGCGATCATCGACGGTGTCTTGGGCACAAACTTATTCTGCTGCCACTCGACATGCGAATCGGTGACGTTGCCCCTGCCATCGGGACGAATCGCCAACATTTTGCTGCTGTCAAAGCTGGTGGAAAGGAAGACCAGGCCGTCGTCAAACACCGGCTTGGGAACAACGGAGTATCCGTCGTACCGCACATCCCAAATGATGCGGCCTGTTTTCGGATCGAGCGCTAGCACGTTGTCGCTGCCGGGCGCGATGATCTGCTGTCGCCCGTTCACTTCGATCAGCGTCGGCGTACAGAACGAAAACGTTTTGGTTGCTTTGATCGGTCGCGGTGTCTGCCAAACGACATGGCCGTCCCTGGTGTCGAGTGCGACGATTTTGGGCTCCTTGTCACCGTCGCAGGTAAAGACCAGCAGGTCGTCGACCAAGATCGGGGTGCCGCCGTTGCCGTGAGTCGGCTGAAAGAACAGATCACGATTGGTCCACAATCGACCTCCGTCGCGGCTAGCGCAGGCGGTTCCTTGATGTCCGAAATGAACAAAAACCCAATCTTTGCTGAGGACAGGCGTGGGGCTGGCGTGAGAGTTCTTTTTGTGAACGCGAGCTGGTCTGGCGACGGTTTGCCGCATCAACACCACCTGGTCCAACAGGATGCCGGTCGATTCGTCAACGATCAACAAACTCAGGTCATACTCTTTGGAGTTCTTAGCGGTAGGAATCGCCGCCGACAAATAGATACGGCCGCGGCTGCCGACCACCGGGCTCGACCAGCCCTCGCCCGGTAGCTCCGTCCTCCAGTCAATGTTTTCTTTGGCCGACCAGTGGCTGGGAGGATTGGCAGCGTTGTCGGCGATACCGTTTCCGTCGGGACCGCGAAACGCAGGCCACGGATCTTTGCTGAAAGCGGTCGACGTCAGACTTGATATCAGCGCAAACGCCAGTGCAGAGCGAACGAAAACTCGGTCGATGGCAAACATGAATCCACCTTTTTTTAGTCTTGGGACCGCACGAACCAGAACCAAATCAGTCCGATTCCTCCCAACCAAACGATGAGCGCTACGACGGCAATAATCATCGCGATCATCTTTGGCTCCCAGTCAAGAATGTGCGTGGGGGCCTATTGGCCTAACACATCAACGAAATCATCATCGTCGTCGTCGAGCGGTTGGTCAATCGGCCCGAGCACGACCTCGGCCAATTCGCCACCGGAAGACGCCTGCTCGATCTTCCGCGACAGTTCGTTGATCACCAACAGGGCGTCGCGGGCGGTCAGCTGATAGTCACCACTGACATCCAAGAACATGCCGCCGGTTTGCTCGGTGGCTGGATCCAGAAAAGTCGGTCCTCCGCGCCGAGCGATTTCGTTGATGATCCGCAGCGCGTCGTTGGCCGTGGTGGTACCGTTTCCATCGACGTCAAAGGGTACGACCGGATTTTGAAAAATCGGCGGCTCGTCATCTTGCAGTTCGACACTAGCCGTGCCGCTCTGATAACCCGCTGCCGAAAACGAGAACGAAGCCAGCCGAGGCGGCTCCGGCACGTCATCGTCGATCGTCGTTAGTGAAAACAGAAGCACCTGGCTGCCCGCCGGAATCGTTACCGAGTCGGGCAATTCCAGCTGGTTCGGCAAGCCGCCGGCGACGTTGACCACGAGCGGCGATGAGACATCGAAATTGCTACGGTGCAGCCTCAGCCTGACCGAACCGGATGCGTCTTCGCGAATGCTGTCGGCGGTGAAGGAAGCCGACAAGGCTTCATGGTCGGTGATGACCAAATCGATCGCTGCCGGATCCAACCCGCTTGCATTGGCCGACAGCTGCACTGTGACGTCACCGTCAAGCAGGGCATCGTCGACAACTTGAACGGGAACTGACACTTCCGTCGCGCCGGCGGGAATCATAACCGAAGGAGGCAACCTTGCCTCGCTGGTGTCGCTGGAAACCAGGGTGATCGTTTGAGCAGCTTCGATGGGCGGGCCGCTGCGACGGACCGTCAACGTGGTCGATCCGGTAACGCCGTTCTCCGGCACTCGTTGAGCCGACAAATGAACGGAAAGAGCGGGCGGCGGAGTGACAACAACCTGGAAGCTTTCCCGGTCGACTCCGCCGTCGTCGTCCTCCACCCGGACATCGACTCGGAAAGTCCCACTGGAAGTGTATCGATGCGTGCCGTTGAAGGATGCCAATGTCGGCGCACCTGTTGTCGCGTTGCCGTGGGTGTCGATCGTCGCCAATCCCTCCACCGGATCGCTGCCGTCACCCCAGTTGATCGTATAGTTGAACGTCTCACGAGTGAACGGGCTGAGCGCCGTGTTGATGTAGCCCGGATCGACAATCGAACCGACGTCGGTGATCGTCAACAGCTGGTTGGCAACGGCCGCTTGTGTCGAAGGCACCGTCAACTTCGGTGCGATATTGTTGACTCGCAAGCTGGTCACTTGTTGAACGATTTCACCAGCCCGGCTGCCGCGAAGCACCACCTCGACCGGAAAAGTACCGTTATCGCCATAGCGATGTTGGCCGGTGACCCGCGTGTTCATGTTCACGACATCCCAGCCGATATCGTCCATCGCGGCGAAGTCAAGTTCAGAGAACAAATGGCGGGATCCACGATCGACGTGCCCGGACATCAACGTCTCTTGTCCAAGCTGATCGGCGACCGAATCGGCCCAGTGATCATTGGATCCCGCTTCGACGGGAACATTTCCACTTCCCTGATATGCCGCACGCGTTTTTGGACCATTGAACGTTCCGCCACTGACCAGCCGGTCCCACGAAGTGGTCACGTCCTGACGAAACATCCCAAATCCCAACACGTGAGCCAGTTCGTGCATGGCGACCGAAATAAAGTCGATTTGGTCCTCGCCCATTCCGCTGGCGTCAACGCCAAAGTACCAGTCGGTTCGATTGTCGAAACTGATCGATCCGCCCCACGGAGCGACGTCGGTTTGCGGACTCGCCAGCGCCCCCGGTTCGCCCCGCCCCGAAACGGTCTCTCGAAAATCCAGGATGTGCTCAATCTCCGCCGGCGTCAGCCCGCTTGCCGAGGGAAAGCTGATGCTGCCCAGTCCGCCAACACCACGACTGCCGCCGGGAAGGTCGCGCGCACCGGCATAGATGATGATTTCGTTGGCGGCCACGCGCAGATTGGGTGTGACGTTGACAAGCGTTCCCGTCAGGCGGTTGCTCGGACCATTGGACGGGTGAAACACCGCCGGTTGCCACTCGGCTTTTCCAGTCGGAACGATCGCAGCCAAATCATCGGTGAATCGTTTGACCAGTGTGTCGGCAGCAAGCTGCAACAGCGCTCGCCGCGACTGATTCGCTCCGCCAAAGAAATTGCCGGTGTCCAGTGAATAGTCGAAACGGATTCGCAACGGACCGGTCGCGTTGCCGCCGGTGACCGAGGATGCGGGAGTTTCGACTCCGTCGCCCCAGCGCACAATTGCGCTGACGTCACCGACCAATCCGGCTGAACTGAGCGTGGTGCCGAAATTAAAAACGTCCCCTTCGGCAAACAACAACCTGCGGACCTCCAGCGCTTCGCACGAGAGTTTTCTTGCGCGAGTCGAGCCACGACGCGGCTTCGTCTTGGATTTCTTTCGGTTGAAGATGCGCACGCTAGTGAAGAGCGATAAGGGCCGAACGTCCCGTCGGTGCTTTCATCAGAAAAGACCACCCACCGGTGGGTTCCCTATATTAACATCGACCCGCCAGATGCAACACCAAACCAATACCATCCGATTTTGAGAGAAATCGTGTGGAGAGAATGTTCGAGAGATGAAAAACCCCGTTGCACGATAGGGAAGGAGAGGTCTTTAAGTCGTTTGCTGGCAGAGGTTTAACGACGAGAGTTCCGAGTTTGGCCAGATCGCGGAACGACTCACACTCCTCCCCCTGGGGGCCCTGGGGGGGGGGTGAGTGGTCGCTGGTTCAAATCCTGTCACCCCGACTGACCGGGGTCATTATGGGTGCCATTTCGGTTTCCATAAGCCATCATAATGACACGGGTTGCGGCATTTGCTGGTGAAGAAGCGTCAGGGACCTCGGTCAAGTGCTCCGTCGCAAGGTCGGTCTTATGGCGCTACGTCCCCGACCCACCGCAGGTCCGTTCGTGTTGCCCTCCTGTCGGTTGTCGATGCCCTTGTTCGATGTGACAAGTTGCAAATCGCAACGTGCGTCCGTGCCATCGGTCTTCGACACCGACGCGAATTTGAGACTCTGCATCGCGGCTGAAGTTGGTCCAACCGCCGCAGGTTGAGACGTGAGGATGCACGTTCGTCAAGGGTGGCATGTATTCCCTAATAGGCGGTCGGCCGTCATCGGCGGCTCAAGTAGGCGAACGCCTGAAGCAAACTTCGTGGAGCGATACTAAATGTGTCTTGGAACTGGCGAATGAATGACATGACGACACACCACTCTGAGGTAGTCCGGCGGCCAGCCGATTGGCGTGCCGGATCAACATTACCTCCCTGCAGACCTATTTGACGCGAACTCATGCCACTTGAGCAAATCAAGGATTGAGGCGGGCGAGAAGCGATTGAAGGAAGTACAATAGCTGCCCTCTTGTCACCAACTCTAATCTTGACGGCCGGACCAACTGAGCAAGTCTGGTTCGCCGTTCCTAAGTAATACCCGCATGAGCTTGTCACCAGTGTCCGTAACACGATCAGGCGCGAGACGCGTTGAGGTGTCTGGCAAGTTTCTTCGCGCGGGGACCGACAAGTTCTTCGTCAAGGGGTTGTCTTACGGGCCGTTTGCGCCAAACGATGATGACGAGCCGTTTCCGCCGCGTGATCGGTTGCGGCGCGATTTCACCCACATGCGCGCCCTCGGTGCAAACACGATTCGAATTTATTATCCGCCTCCGGTTTGGTTGCTCGACGAGGCACTTGACCATGGATTGCGCGTGTTCATCGACGTTCCCTGGGAAAAGCATCGCTGCTTCTTTGAAGACTGGGAGGCGATGGAGCGTGCTCGCGACCGTGTTCGCCAGACGGCCCGGGATTTGGGCACGCACCCGGCCGTCTTCGCGATCAGTGTTGTCAACGAAATCCCGGTCGACGTGGTTCGCTTCCAGGGCCGGCGGAGAGTTGAACGCTTCATCGAAGAACTGATTGGCATTGTCAAGCAGGAAGCGTCTGAATGCCTGGCCACGTTCGTCAACTTTCCCACGACCGAGTTTCTAGAAGTGCAAGGATGCGACTTTGCGTGCTTCAACGTTTATCTGCATAACGAGCAAAAGTTGGGTGACTACCTCGATCGTTTGCAACACATCGCTGGCAACAAGCCTTTAGTGTTGGGCGAGTACGGGATCGATTCATTGCGTGAGGGAGATGTCGAGCAGGCGGCGATGTTGTCGCGGCACTTGAATCAGGTTTTTCGCCACGGGCTATCCGGTTCGGTAATCTTCGCCTACACCGATGATTGGTTCACCGGCGGTCATCAGATCGAGGATTGGTGCTTCGGCGTTACCGACCGGGATCGTAACGAAAAGCCGGCCGCCGCCGTGCTGAAAAACGTTTGGAGAGACCTGCCCCACGGCATTCTAAAACCTGAAGAACAACCAAAAGTGTCGGTCGTGGTCTGCTCGTACAACGGCAGCAAGACAATTCGTAGTTGTCTGCTGTCATTGATGAATCTCGACTATCCCGATTATGAAGTGATTCTCGTCGACGACGGCTCGACCGACGATACAGCAATCATTGCCGGTGATTTTCCACAGGTGATTTGTCATCGCCAGGAAAACCGTGGTCTAAGCGCAGCTCGTAACACCGGTGCCGAATTAGCTACTGGTGAAATCGTCGCTTACACTGACGACGATTGCGTGGCGGACGAGCACTGGTTGCTTTACCTGGTTGCCGCGATGCAAGACCAACGGGTCGAAGCAATCGGTGGCCCGAACATTTCACCCGAGTCTGACGGTTGGATCGCCCGCTGCGTTGCAGCAAGTCCGGGTAATCCAAGCCACGTGATGTTGGACGATCAACACGCTGAGCACGTGCCGGGATGCAACATGGCCTTTCGGCTTGGAACGCTGTTGGGCATCGGTGGCTTTGACCCGGCGTTTCATGTTGCAGGTGACGACGTTGACGTCTGTTGGCGTCTGCTTGATTCCGATTTGCCAATCGGTTACGCGCCCGGCGCGATGGTCTGGCACCACCGTCGCGCGACCGTCAAAGCATACGCCAGGCAGCAGCGAGGCTATGGGCGTAGCGAGGCGCTGGTTCACTTCAAGCATCCTCAGCGTTGTGGCGCGTTTGGCCGCAGCAATTGGAACGGGATCATTTACGGAGAGGGTGCTGTTGGTCTTCCGCTGTTGGCCGACCAGATCTACCATGGACGCTTCGGCAGCGGACTTTTCCAGACAATCTACCGACACAATCACTATGGGTTGTGGGCAGTGATCTTTTCGTTGGAGTGGCATCTTGTCGCTGTGTTCTTGCTGTTGCTATCAACACTTTATTGGCCGTTGGCTGGATTGCCGCTGGTGATGTGGGCTGCGACGGCGGCGTTGGCGATTCGATCTGCCGTGAAGGCGCCGCTTGCCCGTATGGCACCTTGGTGGACCCGACCGCTCGTGGCTTACCTGTATGTGATGCAACCGGTTTGGCGAGGCTGGCATCGCTTGACGTATTTGTTACGTAACCGCGTGTTGCCGAAGGTTTGCAGCCCATCGAAAGTGGATCGTCCTGAGGTCAAGCGGGTTTCGGCGACAATTCGCGACACCTATTGGGACAGCGATCAGAGCCAGGGACGCGAACAGCTGCTCGACGTGATGGTCAAGGAGGCCAAACGGCACGGCTGGGCCGGCGACTATGACAACGCATGGGCGGACTGGGACATCAAGTTGGTGGGAGACCGCTGGCACGACGTCACCTGCTACACAGCGACAGAAGAATTAGGATGGCCGCGGCGTTTCACACGGATTGGCTGCCGAGTTCATCCCACCTACTTCTCTCGTGTCACTGCATTAGTTGCGGTGATTTGGACGGGCGCCGGCGTGGTCAGCGGTCAAGTCTGGGCGATGGCAGCCGGAGCGCTGCTGTGTGGCCTGATTCTATTTAGGATGGATCGCAGCCGCCGCCGCTGTCTGAAAGCGATCACCAGGCTTGCCATCCACTCGGGTCGGCTGGCAGGTCTGCAGGGCGTGTTGCTTTCAGGGGAATCGACCGACGCTGGCGAAGCGGCGGCCGCGGAACGAGGCGGCGACATTGAACCGAAACACGACGAGGCACGCGGGGAAGTACAGCCAAGTCTGGAGCGTTCCCACGAGCTGGGAAACTGATGTCGTCGGCATCCGGCTTAAGCAATACAAACGTCATGCACCGCTACAAGCGTCTCCTGCCGTACGTCTTTCGCCGATGGCGGTTCCTCGTCGCCATCACGTTGCTGACAATCATTTCCTCCGCCACGGCCGCGCTTCAGCCTTGGCCAATGAAACTGCTGGTCGATTACGCGCTAGGCGATGCAAGCGTTCCGACGCCACTTTCCAATTCATTGGCAGCGTTGCGTCTGGAACTCAACTCAGTAAATCTGGTCATCCTGGCTGCACTTTGTAGCTTGGCGTTGTTTGCCCTGAGCAGTGCCTTGAACGTGGCGTTGAGCGTATGCTGGACGATAAGTGGCCAGCGGATGGTGTTTGAGCTTGCCGCTGACACCTATGAGCGGCTTCAGCGGCTTTCTCTGCTGTTTCACCATCGGCGAAATCTCGGTGACTCTCTCGGTCGAGTCACGGAGGATGCGTGGTGTGTGAGTACTCTGACATCGCTATTGATGTCACCGGTGCAGCAGGTATGCACTCTGGTTGCGATTGGCACAGTTGCCTTCAGCCTCGACCCGCTGCTGGCCCTGCTTTCTTTTATCGTGGCTCCATTCTTAGCCGCTTCTTCATTGTTCTTTGGAAAACGAATGAAGAAAAAGTCGCGGCAGAGTCGCGAGGCAGAGTCCCGTTTGGTGAGTTTTGTTTTCCAGACTCTGGGCGCCATTCCGGTTGTACAGGCATTCGGAGCCGAGCGGAGAAATGACGCTCGGTTTCATGATCTGTCCGACGATTGCGTCGCGGTATCGCAGCGTGCAGCTCTCGTCTCAAGCAGCTACAGTTTGATCAATGGCTTGGTTATTACACTCGGTACCGCCTTAGTGCTTTATGTCGGGGGCCTGCGTGTGCTTGCCGGTGCGATGACCTTGGGCTCGTTGCTCGTTTTCTTGAGCTACGTGCGCACATTGCAGGGTGTCTCACGGAGTTTCTTCCAGATCTACGCAAAACTGAAGTCCGCGGAAGCCCGCATGGACCGGGTGCTTGAAATCCTGGAATCGGACGACGACGTACCCGAGCATCCCAATTCCATACCCGTTCCCGACGGCGGCTCGCGTCGCGGTCTCGTGCGCTTTGAAGCTGTCACGTTTGGCTACGAAGACCATCGTCCAGTCTTGACTGATATCACCTTGGAAGCGTTGCCGGGCGAGACAATTGCTTTGGTTGGGCCAACAGGCTCGGGAAAGACCACCCTTGCTTCCCTGATTCCACGATTCTTCGATCCGTGGGAAGGGACGATTACGCTTGAGGGCGTCGATGTTCGCGAGCTGAAGCTGTCGAGTCTTCGAAGCGAGGTTGCGCTCGTCTTGCAGGAGCCGTTCCTGCTGCCGTTGACCGTTGCTGAAAATATCGCTTACGGCCGGCCTCAAGCGAGCCTGGACGACATTGTCGAGGCGGCGGTCGCCGCACGGGCCGACGATTTCATCCGCCGATTGCCTGAGGGATACCAGACTGTGCTCGCCGAAGGCGCTGCTGATCTTTCCGGTGGCCAACGCCAAAGATTGGCCATTGCCCGCGCGATACTCAAGGACTCGCGCGTTTTGATTCTCGACGAGCCGACCTCGGCGTTGGATGTTGGCACGGAAAAATTGCTGCTGGAAGCATTGGAGCAACTGATGAAAGGACGCACCACATTCATCATCGCACATCGCTTGTCGACCGTCCGGCGAGCCGATCGAATTGTGGTCTTGCGGGACGGAAGAATCGAGCAAGCGGGCACGTGCGAGCAACTGCTCGCCGCTGAGGGTGTGTTCAAGCAACTGTACTCACGGCAGTTCCCGACAGCAGGGAAGGAGGTCGTGACTTGAACCACTGGTCGCTGCGTTTGACGCGATACGCTTTTCGACAATGGCAGGGGATCTCGCTGGTGATCTTGCTCACACTCATCGGCGTCGCATTTAGTGCGCTCATGCCATGGCCGCTTAAGTTCATCGTCGATTACGTCCTTGTCGATAAGAATCTCCCTGCGTCGCTCGAGTGGATCACCGTTCTGCCCGGAACTGGAACTCGCGCCGGGCTGCTGGGTTGGCTCGCTGCCGCAAGTGTCTTGCTGTTCCTTGCCAATCGCATGGTCACGATCGCGTACAAGTACACCCAGGTGGGGGTCGGTAATCGCATGATGTATGATCTGGGTCGCGATCTATTCGACCACGTGCAACGCTTGTCTCTCGGATTTCACAGCCGGCAGAAAAAGGGAGACCTGGTCAAACGCATCACCGCCAATACAAGATGCGTTCGCAAACTGGTGATCGATGTGTTCCTACCGGTGTTTAGCGCGCTCGCCAATTTTGCGGTAATGTTCACCATCATGTGGCAGCTAGATCCGCAGCTTGCCGTTCTGGCCCTGCTTGTCATCATCCCCTTGGGAATCCTGATGCGGTTTATCGCGCGAGCGATCGCGGAACGGACATTCCAGCAGCACGAGTTGGAAGGTGAAATGGGTTCGCTTGCCGAACAGACACTCAGCTCGCTACCCATGGTCCAGGCCTTCAATCGCGAGGAGCACGAGGTAGGCCGCTTTCGCGACTTGTCGCAACACCGCCTGCGGGCGAGCTTACGTGTGCACTTTATGGAGCTGGCCGGCAACGTCGGGACCGGAACGATCAAGGCACTCGCCATCGCGGCCATGATGATCTTCGGCGGCATGCATGTGTTGGACGGGAAGCTCTCGGTTGGCGCCCTGCTTGTAATCCTTGCTTATCTGAACGCCTTGTATGCACCGCTGGCTACCTTGTCCTACCTGAATGTCGGATTCGCTGGAGCTAGCGCTGGTGCTCGACGCGTATTTCAAATACTCGACACTGAGCAGGAGATCAACAACGCACACAGCGCCAAACCGATCGCCAGCGTTCCCCCCGATCAGGTCGGAGGCGTCCGATTTCTCAACGTCACATTTTCCTACCAGCCGGGACGACTGGTGTTGAAGAAGATCAATCTACAAATTGAACCAGGTGAGACGTTGGCGCTGGTTGGGCAAACCGGGTCCGGCAAGAGCACGCTCGCGTCCCTGCTGCTTCGGTTGTATGACCCAGAGCAAGGGCAGATCGAGATCAATGGACAGGATTCGCGAACTGTCGAGCTATCTAGCCTGCGAGCTCAGATGTCAGTAGTACTGCAGGATCCGTTCATGCTACCGCTGGCCATTGCCGACAACATTGCCTACGGACAGCCGGGAGCAAGCCAAGAGCAGGTCATTGCGGCAGCACAGGCGGCCGGCGCCGAAGAATTCATCCGGAAGTTGCCGCAGCAGTACGAAACTGTGATTGGTGAGCGCGGGTGTACGTTATCGGGCGGGCAAAAGCAGCGACTTGCCATTGCCCGAGCACTTCTCAGAGACACGCCGATTTTGATCATGGATGAGCCTACATCAGCCGTCGACGCAGAAACAGAGGAGACTTTGTTTGCCGCCGTTGACCGGCTCATGGAGGGGCGGACCAATATCATCATCGCGCATCGGCTAGCGACCGTGCAGCGGGCAGACAGAATCGCTGTCCTGGACCAGGGCAGGATCGTCGAACTCGGCACGCACGATGAATTAGTTGCCGCCGGGGGAATTTATCAGCGCCTCGACGAAATTCATCGGCACTCAGCGAGCGTGCCACGGCGTGAGGGTCGCCCGATCGCCGCACGTGCGCCGAGGTAACAGCCGAGACACAACGAATTCCGATTCCATGAAGACCGATGCTGTCCATCTGCACAACCATCAAAAACCGCTCTAACGTCGAGGCAGGACCTCACAAACTGAAACTGTTTCCGAACTGTGTCAGGTCACTCGTAGACGCCGTCGGTGACAACCTAGACTGTGAATTGGTTGTCGCCGACTGGGGATCCAACGATTTGCCGCTATCGCAATGGCTTCACGTGGAAGCCAGCCCACTTCCGGTCACAATCGTTTCGTTAGAGGGCACTTTTTCACGAGGACACGGGCTCAATCAGGCGGCGAAGGCCTCGCATGGTGAGATCTTATTTTTCCTCGACGTTGATATGCTTGTTACTGCCAGCGTCATAAAGGCGGGCCTTCATTTTGTAAACGAAGGGAAAGCTTTCTTTCCCATCGTCTTTAGCTTCAATGATCCGAAGCACACAAACGGCCAATGGCGGCGTTCCGGCTACGGCATCTGCATGATGAGCAGATCTACATTTGACCGCACAAACGGTTGGCCGGAGTTCAAATCCTGGGGACAGGAAGACAAGCTGTTTTTCCGAAAGGTTGGCTCGTTACAGGACGTGGTTCGACAAGAACAGAGGGGGCTGGAGCACCAGTGGCACCCCAACGAAGTCGCCTGGAAAAACCGCTATGGTGAACCTACACCGCGCGACGAGTCGGATCCCGACGAAGTTGTCCAACGTGCCAAGGAATTGGAGTTGGACCGGATTGAAACGAGCAAGCACGATCTGGCCCGTGTCATTCCGCAAGGGTCGAGAATCGTGCTTGTCGATGAAGGGAGATTCGGCGTCGATCCACTCGCTCGGCTAACTACGATCCCTTTTCTCGAGCGGGATGGAAAGTACTTTGGGACGCCCTCAAATGATGAAATCGCAATCACGGAGTGTGAGCGAATGCGTCGGCAGGGCGCCAGTTTTATTGCGTTCACCTGGATCAGTTTTTGGTGGCTCTATTTCTATTCTGACTTTTGCCGTTACCTGAAGTCGAGCTTTCCAGTCCTCCTTGAAAATGAACGCCTGCTCGTATTCGACTTGCGTTCAGCAATTTCGGAGCACTTGAATGAAAACTGAGCAACGGTTACCAGACGAAAGCCATCGGCAGCTAGTGGCGCAAAGCAGGGAGACCTTGCTGCGGGCGATCGGCGCGCCAAAAGATCTGACTTTCGTCAGGCTATTTGGAAACATTGGCGACGAATTAATATACGCGGGCACGCGAGCCTTGCTCGCAAATCATAGCTATCGAGAGGTCAGTGTATTTGACCTGCAGGATGTGCGTGGTCACACCGCCCTGCTGGCGGGAAGTGGCGGGTGGTGCCAGACGTATCACAAAGCCGCTGAGTATCTCCCCGTCATTGAAGAGCGGTTTGATCGCGTGATCGTACTGCCGTCTTCCTTCGAGCCTTCGGAACCCGTCGTTCAAGAGACGCTAAGCAACGGAAAAGCGATCTTCTTCGCGAGAGAAAAGACTTCCCATGCAGCAATTGCCAACCTGTGTGATGCCCGCCTGGCCTGCGACTGTGCCTGTTTCTTTGACTTCGATCCTTACCGGCGAGAAGGCGAAGGATGTCTTACTGCGTATCGGACCGATCGAGAGTCGTCGATGCAGGACGTGCCAATGGGCAACAATGATATATCTCGAACTTGCGACAGTCTTGATGAATGGCTCTGGACGATCGCGAAACATTCCGTGGTGCAAACCGATCGAGCCCATGTGGCCATTGCCGCCGCCCTACTCGGTAAGCACATGGAATTCCAATCCTCGAACTATCACAAGGTTCCAGCGATTGTTGGGTACTGCTTACCCGGTTTCCAGGTACGACAAATCGAGTCTGATCAGCGTCAGGTCCCGCAAGTCCATTCTGCAGCGATAGAAACGCAAACTCAGCAGAGTCTCGCCCACCCGAGTGACCGTGCCTGGCGTGAAGAGCGACGAATACTTAGCCGGGAAATCATGGCCGCCGTCCCGCGTGGGAGTCGCTTCATATTGATTGGCGGCGAGAAAGTCGGCTGGCTGCCGTTGCTTGACCGGCAGGCGATTCCATTCCTGGAACGTGACGGGAAGTATTGGGGACATCCGGCGGACGACAGCGTCGCCGTCGGCGAACTTGAACGATTGCGTGGCGATGGAGTGTCTTATTTGGTGTTTCCTTGGACGGAGTTTTGGTGGCTTGATCATTACTCGGGTTTTCGTACACACCTCATGGAGAGCTTCACCACCGCCCAGAGCAACTCGCATGTTCTCATTTTCGATCTTTGTTCACGGCACCAAAGGCGAGGTGATTCATGATTGTCTCTGACCTTGAAGTATTGGAGAGTGCCGGTTTCTCTCAGCTGCAGGCAAAAGTAACGCTTCAGCGGTTTCCTCGTTACCCATTTACCTTGTGGTACCGTGTTCCACCTGAGTTTTCATCATGTCTTAGTGACACGGAAGGCGATGGGATACTCGCGGCCCTCTTGCCGGCCGCGATGGCGGCTGACGAGGAACTGCGGCTTGATGCAACAGTCTCTCCCACTCTGCTGGAATCAGTCGACAAGATCCAGGAAATCTACACTAACTGGTTTCCGCATCTTTCTCGCGTGAAAGTTGAGGCGCCAGTCACGCCTGCACGAGAATCAATGCAGGGTCACGGGACATCGCACGGTCTCTTCTTTTCGCTTGGTGTTGACTCGTTCTACAGCTTGATCAAGAGCGATCAAGAACTGCCGGAAAATCGACACAAAGTTACACACCTTGTTCTCGTACGGGGATTCGATATCGATCTGGAAGCCAGCTCTGACAGGATTTTTGCTCATGTATTGAACAGTGCAAATGGAGTTGGCGAGAGATTTGGGAAAAGGGTGTTACCTGTGACCACAAACCTGCGGAGGTTCGCGGACAACATTGTGCCATGGCATATCTGTCATGGTGCTGCTCTTTCAGGTGTTGCCCTCGTGCTTGGCAGCTTCTTTTCCAGCGTTTGCATCGGATCAACTCACCATTATGAGCATCTGCTGCCCTGGGGATCCCATCCGGAATTGGATCCCTTATGGACGACTGACAAAACACGAATCATTCACGACGGATGCGAGGAGACCAGGCTGGGAAAGATCACTCGAATTTCAGCAAATCCGATCGCGATGGAGAACCTGCGCGTCTGTTTTCGGAATCCGGACGGCATGTATAACTGCGGCACGTGTCGAAAATGCACTTTGACCATGTTGCGGCTGCATTTGGCGGGTGCGCTGCCGAAATGCAAGACCCTGCCCAAGGCCATCGATCTAGGAGCTGTCGAGCGTTTGGTGATGTCAGCCGAAAGGCGGTATAGGCTTGAGGATATGATTGGGAGGTTAGGCACCTCAGACACAGACCTCGCGATTAAAAGGTCCCTTGAGAAAGCTCTCGCCGCGTCTGATGATCGAAGTGTAGAGGGTGCGAGCGAACTTAGCGGATCACGCAGTTGGTATGCAAAACGCCGCGCGGTCGTGGAAGAGGTGTCTGTTTTTTTGAAAGCACATGCATCTGTCATCTTTGCCGACGACGATCATTTTCGAGACGACGTCTCCGACAACGAAAGATTAATTCCCTTTCTCGAACGCAACGGTCAGTATTGGGGCCGTCCGCCAAGTTCGGCAGTTGCAATCAGGGAACTGGAACGACTTCGCGACGCTGGAGCAGAACGGATTGTGTTTGCCTCCACAGCTTTCTGGTGGTTGGACTACTACTCAGAATTGCGCGATTACCTACGCAGCCACTATCGGTGCGTGCGAGAAAACGACGATGTCATCGCATTTGCCTTGGAGACCGACGGCTGAGTTGCATTAGAGAGACCCGGAAAAATCAAAGAACAGATTCACCACGCCGCCGTCAGTTCAGATGATGCCGTTGAAGCTTGGAGAAAGTTGCGCGCTTTCAACGCAGATCATGTTTCGACAAAGATTCTTCAGAACAGACATCACGAAGGCGGCATCATTTCCACGGTGTACGAACTGCAAGGCGCGGGACCGCGCGAATCGAACGTGATTGCCAAGTACTGTCGCGGTCGGGACGCGCAAATCGAACATCAACTTTATGAACTGATTCTGCCACGACTGAGTGTACCGAGTATTGAATACCTTGGATCCGTTGAAAGCCATGATCCAGGATACCGTTGGATCTTTACCACCCGTGCCGGTGGAGAGTCCTACTCGGCCCGAAAAGATGAACATCGCCTCGCAGGCGGAAACTACCTGGGGCATCTACATACCGAGGGCTCGGAAATAGCACGACAAGCTGGCATGTCTGAGCGTGTTGTTGACGCCCGCATCCAAGACTTGACTGCCGTTCAAGAAACAATCCTGCACGTCTTGGACCGACCTTCGATGAGCAGCAAAGATCGTGGCGTATTGCGGGAAATTATCGCCTTGTTGAGGCTCGTCGAAAGGCGATGGCCCGATTTGGAGGATGCTAGTCGGGTGTTACCGCGTGTTCTGCTGCACGGTGACTTTCTACCGCATAATTTGCGCATTGCCTTGCATGGCGGACGGATTTGTCTACTGGCCTTTGACTGGGCTCTTGCTGGCTGGGGCTCACCGGTCATCGATCTCGCTCAGTCACCGATTCCGTCCGATCAGTTTTCCGGCAATCCTGATATCGAGGCCTATTGGTCGGTGATTCGTCAACACTGGTCCGATGTGCGTCTTGACGAGGTTCGCCGACTGGCTCATGCAGCGACCATTTTTCAGTGCTCGTCGGCCCTCCGCAGCGATGCCCCGTGCCTGGTCTCCGCATGGCCCCAAGAATCGCTTCGGAACATGACTTACTATCGGGACACACTGCAGCAGACGCTACGAGATCTGAGTTGGCAATAGAGCCCCTGCAATTGCGAAGGCAGAGCCTTATGCACTAACGGTGGGCTAGATCGGGCGAACTAGAATGAGAAACGATGGCCGTGGAGAAGCAACATGAATTCTGATCACCAAGCAATCACACGATATGTGATACTATTTCAGGCTCGCTCCGGCAGCACCTACTTGACGGAAGTGCTCGACTCGCATCCCAACGTTTACGCCCTGGGCGAGAAATTTGCCGATCGCAAGGAAAAAGGAGCAGGCCTTCAAATCCGCGCCATGCGAAAATTCTTCGACGAGGTTCCCGAGGGTGATTATGCGGCCATGGGTTTCAAGACCAAACTGAAGGATGTGGCCGACCGAGAGCGCTTCGCCGATTATCTCCGCAATCTCCATGCGAGCGTGATCTTTCTCGGACGCAGAAATCTCGTCAAACACGTCGTCTCGTGGTTCAATTCTCAGCGACTTTTCAATGCAACCGGCGACTGGAATCTCTATCACGAGCATGACCGCATGAGCTCCTTCCGGATCGACCCCGAGGAGTTCGGCAACTGGCTGCGCAAGTTTGACGAAGGGAGGAAGGTTCTTGAAGATTTCGTCATGTCTCTCCAGCTACCCACCTTATGCCTGTACTACGAAGATCTGCTGTTGGAACGCGAGAAGTCCATTGAACTCGCGTTGTCGTTCTTGCGAGTACGGCCCCAGCCCCTCGCTGCTCGGACCAAGAAGAACACCAGTGATGACCTTCGTGATGTGGTAGCGAACTTCTCTGAACTTCGGAGCAACTACGTTGCGACGCCCTATGAAGCGATGTTCGACGAGGTGCTGATACCGGAGGGCGCGGTCGAGGGCTCCGCAGAAAGTTAATTGGTCGACATGATCTGTGTTTTTGTTGCCCCAAATCAAGTCGCAGCGTGCGATGTTGTTGAGAGAATGTAAAGTGACGGGTTCTGGTTTGAGGATTATCGTCAGCGGTCTCATCGCTCAATATCCGTTGGGCGGTATCGCCTGGCATTATCTTCAGTTTGTGCTGGGCCTGAAGCGGCTTGGCCATGATGTGTATTACCTGGAAGACACAGGGCACTACCCTTACAACCCGCGCGAACAAGCCACATCCAAACGGTGCGATTTCAGCGTCGAGCACCTTGACCGCGTGTTTTCGCAGTACGGTCTCAACAACAAATGGGCGTATCGTTTCCCCTGGCAGTCGCAGTGGTTCGGGCTTTCTGAAGATCGTCGAAAGGAGGTTATTGCAACGACGGACGTGCTGATCAATGTTTCCGGCACGTTGGAAAAGCCATCGCAGTACCGCAATATTCCAAAACTCGTCTATATCGATACCGACCCCGTGTTCACACAGCTCAAGCTGGCAAGAGGGCAGGTCGATTTTCGCAGCATCATCGATATGCATGACGCGACATTCACCTTTGGTGAACAGTTTTCGGACAAAGTCCCGGAAACTGGCCACGATTGGGTACCAACGCGTCAGCCGATCGTGCTCTCGGAGTGGTCTCCACAGGAGCCGGCTCGCAACGTTTTCACGACGGTCATGAATTGGACGAGTTACAACGATGTGATCTACAACGGAGTATCGTACGGACAAAAGGATATGGAATTCCGACGGTTTCTAGATCTGCCGGAGAGAATTCAACCATCTGTGCTGGAAATCGCCGTAAACGTGGGCAAGACGAGTCGCACTCCTAGGAACTTGCTCCGCCACAAGGGCTGGCGTCTTGCCGACCCCGATCAGGTGTGCTCGGACCCCGATGGTTATCGCAGCTACATCCAATCATCCAAAGCCGAATGGACGGTTGCCAAGAATGGTTACGTCCAAGGACAAGCAGGCTGGTTCAGCGAACGAAGTGCTTGCTATCTGGCTTCGGGTCGCCCGGTCGTGGCACAAGATACCGGTTTCTCGAACGTCTTCCCTGTTGGTCAAGGCTTACTTGCCTACTCGACATTGGATCAGGCAGTCGATGCCATCAGGCAGGTGGAGTCTGAGTATGAGAAACACAAAGAGGCGGCTCGTGGCATTGCCGAAAAGTATTTTGACTCGGACAAAGTACTTGGCCGCTTGATTGACAAAATCTGCAGCGTGGAACCATCGCGCGTTGAAAGCCCGAGCAACTGAATTGAGCAACTCAATCGCCCCTTCGGACCGTCTGCGCATCATCGTGCTGGGATATTTTGTCCGTTGGCCGGTAGGTGGGATGGCCTGGCATTATCTGCAATTCGTTTTGGGATTGGCTCGTCTTGGCCATGACGTCTATTTCATCGAGGACAGCGACGATTATCCGTCCTGCTGGGATCCCTCCAGAAACGTGATGGATACCGATCCCAGCTACGGGACGCAATTTACCAAGGCAACATTCGACAGGATGGGCCTTGGGGACTGCTGGGCATACTACGACTGGCACACAAAGCGCTGGCTGGGCCCCTGTGCTGATCGGATTCGTGAGATCTGTGATTCCGCAGATCTTGTCCTGAACGTATCCGGCGTTAATCCCTTGCGACCGTGGTTGATGGATGTGCCAGCGCGGGCGTTGATCGACACCGACCCTGGCTTTACGCAGATCAAACACTTAACGGAGAAGCCGTCACGTGAACTGGCCGAGGCGCATAACCGTTTCCTCTCTTTCGGAGAGAACATCGGGACGGATGGGTGCACGATTCCTGACGATGGCTTTGCTTGGCAGCCGACACGCCAGCCGATAGTGTTGGATGCCTGGCCCTGGTCAAGTGGACCGGTCGAAGGCGAGATTCGCACGCTAATGCAATGGGACAGCTACCCGCGGCGCGAGTATCAAGGGCGGGTTTACGGGATGAAATCTGACGCCTTCGTTCCTTTTATGAACCTGCCACAAAAGGTAGACGCTCAGCTGGCTTTGGCAGCGACCCGATTGCCGGATCATACCCGTAATCGCTTGGAGCGCGAAAACTGGCGACTGTACGATCCTGCAGGACCCTCACTCGATCCTTGGACTTACCAAAACTACATTCAGGCGTCCAAAGCGGAATTCACTGTGGCCAAGCAGGGATATGTCATCACTAGCTCCGGATGGTTCAGTGAACGCAGCGCATGCTACCTGGCCAGTGGGCGACCAGTTGTCGCGCAGGACACCGGGTATTCCCGCTGGTTGCCCTGCGGAGCCGGAATCGTGCCATTTGCAACCGCGCAAGAGGCGGTGGCGGCCATTAAGGACGTGGAGCAGCGATACAAATTCCACTGCCATGCCGCCAGGCGAATTGCCGAGGAGTACTTTGATGCGCGTAGTGTTTTGCCTTCATTGATTGAACATGTCATGAATCCTGCGACGACTTGAGTGCCAACGGGTTCATTGAAAGATCTTGCTATTTTGTTTTTCTTTGCCGGCCTGAAACATGGATCGTCTTCGTATTGTTGTTACCGGCTTGATTGGCTCCATTCCCTTGGCCGGTCTGACACTCCATTACTTGCAATATGTGTTGGGCCTTCACCGGCTTGGTCATGACGTTCTCTACCTGGAAGATACCGGAACGTGGTACTACGACCGAAACAGAAACGAGATGATCGAAGATTCGTCACCGGCAGTCGAGTTTCTTAGCAAGACGATGTCAACGTACAGGCTGGAGGACCATTGGACCTTCGTCGATCATCAAGAGAACGTTTTTGGCGTCCAAGGCGCCGACTTGGAGGACTACCTTCGCACGGCAGACTTGTTCATCAACGTTACCGGTGCCGGATTATTGCGGGATTCGTACCTGAGAATTCCCCGGCGCGCTTATGTTGATACAGACCCGGGATTCGTTCAAATGCGGGTCGCTAGTGGCAGCCAGAAGGACCTGGAACATCTCCGTGGTCACACAAGCCATTTCAGTTTTGGCCGTAATATTGGCATGCCGGAATGCACGATCCCTACGCTCGATTTGACCTGGCACCCTACTGTGCAGCCGCTTTGCCTGGACCTTTGGCCGGTTGCTGAGGCGACGGCTGACGCCGCTCCGTTCACCACCGTATTGAAATGGCAGACATACGAGCCAGTCGAATTTAATGGCCAAGTCTATGGGCTCAAGGATATGGAATTCCGCAAGTTCCAGGAACTGCCGCAACGGACGGCTCAGGCTCTGGAACTGGCATCGACTGGAAGTTTTTCAACAGACGAGCTCAAGGCACTCGGGTGGATTCTCCGGGATGCCCGCGGGATCAGCGCTGCCATCGAACCTTATCGAAAGTACATTCAACAGTCGCGTGGTGAGTGGAGTGTCGCAAAGAACGCCTATGTCAAGATGCACAGCGGCTGGTTTGGAGACCGTAGTGCGGCGTACCTCGCGTCGGGGCGCCCGGTGATCCTGCAAGCAACGGGATACGAGCGGTGGTTGCCCACCGGCGAGGGGGCGTTTGCCTTTGCGACTCTGGAAGAGTCGCTTGAGGCGTTGGATCACATCAATACCGACTATCGACGACACTGTCGCGCGGCGCGCGGGCTTGCAGCCGATCACTTTGACGCTCGCAACGTCCTGAACTGCTTACTCGAAGTGGCTCTAGCCTCGGATCAATCAAGACTTCCGGGAAACGAACTCTAGATAAAGACTGCGAAAGTGATCCGTGTTGACGGCGTCACTGACAATCATCGAGATCGACTGATGAGTAAGCCTTCCCTGGCTAGCATTGTCATTAACAACTACAACTATGCTCGCTTTCTGCGAGATGCCATCGACAGTGCGTTGAAGCAGAGTTATCCGCACACGGAAGTCGTGGTCGTTGATGACGGGTCAACGGATGACTCACGGGAAGTCATCCGTGATTATTCCGACCGGATCGTCACCGTGCTTAAACAAAACGGAGGCCAGGCCTCGGCAATCAACGCTGGCTTTGAAGTCAGTCGGGGTGATGTGATTCTGTTTTTGGATTCCGACGACATGTTGCTACCAGCGGCCGTAGAACGCGCAATGTCCTTGTTCAATCACCCGGATGTCGTTCGAGTGCACTGGCGGCTGCGCGAGATGGATCAGGAAGGGCGTCTGACAGGACGGGTTCTCCCGAAGGGCAGGCTCCGGGAAGGCGATTTAAAGGACGACGCGATTCGAATGGGTTATACAGCATCGAATCCGTCTCCTGGCGGCGCAACTGGCAACGCCTTTGCACGGGAATTCCTGTCCAAGGTCTTTCCGGTCCGATCGTCCGGGGATGGGCACGGGGCGTATGGCTATCTGTACGCGTTAGCGCCCATCTACGGGCTCCTGCGGCGGATCGAAGTGCCGCTGGGTATACGTCGTGTTCACGGCACGAATTACTCGGGGCAGCGAAGCATCAAGGGCAAAATCGAAAGGGATTTGCGGCGCCATCGCTATCTTTGCGATGCCCTACGCGACCATCTCCATGGAATGGACATTTCGGTCGAACCCACTGCCTGGGAGGGACCAGAGAGCTACTATGCCTGGATGCACCAGGTGCTCGCCATCTTGAAGCGAATTGAGGAACTGGTTCCACGAGGGGACAAGTTGATCCTTGTGGACGAGGGCCTTCTGGGGACGGATGCTATTGATGGCCGTCACGTTCTGCCGTTTCTGGAAAACCAGGGGGAGTACTGGGGGCGCCCGACAAATGATCGAATTGCCGTGCGTGAATTGGCGCGTCTACGGGAATCGGGTGCTCGTTACGCAATCTTTACGCCCTGGACCTTCTGGTGGCTTGACAGTTACCCGGACCTGGCTCAATCCCTTCGAACCAATTCGCGATGTCTTGCCAACGATGATGAGCTGCTTGCTTTCGACCTTGGCGGTCACTCGGAAAGGTCAAAGGCGAAGCCAGGGGAGGATCCCTAATGTCGCCGCCGACATCCGTGCAGCGGACCGGGCGTGATCGACCGCTGATCGCATATTTCGATTTTCCGGACGTGTTCGAAGACTTCTATTCGCACCTCGATGTCGATCAAAGGACATTTGCCACGTCCTGGGCCAACACCGCCAGTCACACGTTTCTCACGCTACTTCAGCGCGAGGTGGGTGACGTGGTTTGGTTTGCCTTTTCACTGAAACCGGAGATAACCGAAGCACAACATGAGGTGGTTGGTTGCCGCGTGAAGATGCTCCCTTCGTCGTGGTTGCACCGCCAGCTCTGGCGGCTTTTCTACCTGCCTCGGTGCGCCTGGCGTTGGCGGCGCGCCTACCCCGTGTACGCCACGGTGGCTTCGTATGCCTCGTTGTTTTCCCTCAAGTTTCTCAAGGCGCTGAAAGCTGAGCGACCGGACTTCTTATTTGTTCAGGACTACGCCACCGGCCGGTTCGACATGTTGGTATTGCTTTCTCGAGTCCTTGGTATTCCCCTCATCACGCGTCACACGGGAAGTGTGCCAGAGGAATACCTGGGTCGCGTCATGAAGTATTGGACGATTCGGCGCGCCGACCGGGTCATCGTGTCTGGTCAGAATGAGCTAGAGATGTTGCGGAGCCGCTTTCGCGTTCCGGTAGAGCGCATGACAGTGATGCTGACGCCAATGGACTTGCGCGCATTTCGGCCAATCGAACGCAGGCAAGCTTGCGAAGCTCTGGGGTTGTCGCCGGCCAGACGGTACGTCCTGTTCTTTGGCAGACTCGATGATAAAGTCAAACGTGTTAGTCAAATCGTTCGAGCCTTCTCATCCCAGGTGACGGAGCATGCGGACGTCGACCTGTTGATCGCAGGAGATGGACCTGACAGCGCAAAACTGCGGCGGCTGGCTGAGCAGGAGGCGCCCGGTCGAATCCACTTCCGGGGTTGGATTTCGGAAGTGGAGACGAAATCACAGCTTTACAATGCCGCTGATTGTTTGCTGTTGGCTTCACGGCGGGAAGGATTTCCGGCTGTCGTCGGCGAAGCGATGGCTTGTGGCACGCCGGTCCTTGCCTCCCGTGTGGGCGGTGTCCAAGAGTTGGTTGTTGACGGACAAACAGGATGGACCTTTCCGGCTGATGACTTCCAGCTGTTTCATCAGCAGCTGGCATATGTGTTGACGCACCGCGAGGAGGTCGCAGTAATGCGGTCTCGGGCGCGAGCTACGGCGGAACGTGAGCTATCGCCAGAGCTTGCCGTCGAAGCACTTCGAAAGTGTTTTACGCTCAGGGACGAGGGGAATGACTGAAAGTCAATCGATGCCACTACTCCTGATTGCGTCCAATCAGGAGCTCTCTTGGTCACGCCCTGCCTGGGGGACGGGTGGTTGGATTGCGCCCGAGCAGCGGGAAGCTCTGGACTGGCTCACTTTGGCGAGATTGATGGGGTGGGGAGTGACCCTGGCATCTACTGTCGACCTGCTCGCCAATGCAAAGGGACACCACGCGCACCGATGGATTGTCATTGGTCTTGATCCAGAATCGTGCAATGACGAACTGGTGAATCGGCTTGCCTCCTGGCTGGCTGCCGAACCGCTATTGGTTTTGTCCCGTGCATCGGAACAAGACAATCAACTCGCTCGCCTGGCTGGCACTCGATTGACCCCGCAGACGATCCGCGGGCGATCTCTTTCATGGACCGGAAGTGGTCCGGAGAAAACGTGGCAATGCAGAAATCCTATCGAACTGCATCGGCTCGATCCGCCGGCTGACGGGGAAGTATGGGCGCGGTTGGATGGAGTTCCAATTGTCACGGCGCGGCGCGTTGGTCGGGGAATGATTGCCACGTTGGGATTCCATCCGAGCAGGGCGCGCGACACCGAGGGCGTCATGACCGCCTTGCTCAAGCACCTACTAATATGGGGATCTCTCAGGCCGGTCGCATGGCTCGATTTCAAGGGCACAATGGTTCTCCGTATGGATGATCCGGGCGGATCTCAAAATGTCTACAACCGATCCTTTTACTATCCAAAACTCAGTGAAGCTCAATGGGCTGCCATTGGGAAGGAATTGAGAAAACGACAAGCACGCTTGTCGATGGCTTACATCTCTGGCTGGGTCGATGATGGCGACGCGCAACGAGGAACACTGCGATGGAACGGGCGTGCGCCATCCCGCGTTCCTGGAAAAGTCTACCCTTCTCCCGAGGTCATCTACCACGACCGCGATGGCCACAAGCCCGGCACCGTGCATGATTATGAAGCGGAATTCCGTGGCATTGAGACGCTGCGGTCCTCCGGGCTCGGCGATGTTGAATTACACGGGCACACACACATCCATCCCGACAGAATGAGATGGCTCGCAGCTGAAGATCGTTACGAGACTTGGCCGGCCACGTCTTGGTACCGGGAATTGGGAGAGCCCGCAGCGAAAGCACTTGCCTCCTTGCCCCCCGACCAGCACCCGCTGGTTCTTGGCATGGACGCAATTACCCGACACTTCGGAGTCCAACCAACGACTTTGATACCACCCGGTGACCAGTGGACCAGCGAGGTGCTGGAGGTGGCCCTTGATCTCGGGCTAGTGCAAGTCGACAGCTACTACTTGGCAATTCGCGACAAGGACCGTTTCTGTTGGTGCACGCATGTTTGTTCGCCGTACTTGGATAAACCAGAAGCTGACTGGTTTGACAGTGAGTTGCCCGTGGTCGGTTATTTTCATGATTACGAGCCCGCCGTTTACGGTCTCGACTGGATGACCAGATGGCTCGACCGCTGGGAAGAATCTGGTGCGCAGAAGTTTTTCGACTTTCGCGAGCTCGCCGCCACGATCGGCCGGCAATATTTCCTGCAGGACGATGACGACTCGTTCTCGTTGAAGATTTCTGGCGGTCTCGCACCAGCTCTGGTGCGCCCGGTTACTTTGTTCATCCGTGCGCCCCAGCATCGTTTACCCTCGGCTCTTATTGCGACCATTGATCGCGTCGACCATTCGCTTCCAATTGAGGATCTGGGAGATTCGGTTGGCCGCGTGGTCGTTCCCGTCTCGTCGTCTCCATAAGCGCAACTTACGAGTCAGCCCGCTATTGGCGCCGTCCCGAGTTTTGCGGCTTCCTGTCGCGTAGGACAACCGGTTTCACGAGCGCGTTTCCCGTTGGACCGGTTAACCAACCGGTGCATTTCGCACGAACCGCCGGAAAAACTGGAGACACTGGGTAGAACTTGACGATTGTTCCGATTGGCGGGGGGCTGTACTCGCTCCACCAGTATGCGCTAACCGATGCATCGTCCCCGAATCGCTTGCAGCTATATCATGGCGGCACTTGCCGTCCTGGTAGGAGGCTGCGCGACGCCGATGATGTATCGCGAGGAGGCTGATTGCGAGGTTGATTGCATCCTGCAGCAAAAAGGTGCCTACGAGCAGTGGTATCTGCCAGAGACGAGTGTCGATCTCACCGCAAAGTCTCGTAATTTTGATCCCAGTTGTCCGGATCAGCCCCGGCTGCCACCCGATGATCCGGTGGCTCACCGATACATGCATTGTCCATCGGACCAACCCGGGTACCGACATTGGCACGCCGATGGCGACGCCGTATCAGTTGAGTCGCCAGGATGGCGGCAATTCCTAAACACCAATGGCCAAGGCGAGCTTGAGCTGTCGCCCCAGCAAGCCTTTGACCTGGCGATCGTTCACAATCGAGACTACCAGTTCGAATTGGAAAACGTTTACCTGACGGCGCTTCAACTGACCCTGGAGCGGTTTGAGTTCGACTTGCAGTGGTTCGGCGGAAACACGACCGAATATCGCTACGGTGGAATCAACTCGCTTCTTGGACAACGCGACGAAATCGCCTCCGATTCCTTTCTTGGTTTCACTAAGAACTTTGCCGCGGGAGGCCAGCTACTGGTCAACTTTGCCAATTCGTTGGTTTGGGAACTGAGCGGGAGCAAGAGAAGCCTGGCCACTTCCAATTTGACCATCGACTTCGTGCAGCCATTGCTGCGCGGCGCGTTTCGCGACATCCGTCTCGAGAATCTCACGCAGTCCGAACGAAACGTCCTTTACGCTGTCCGGGACTACGCTCGATTTCGCAAGCAGTTCTACGTCGACGTTGTTTCTGGCGAGCAAGGATACCTTGATCTGTTGTTGAATCTGCAGGCGATTCGCAACCTGGAACAGAACGTCCAATCGCTGGAACAAAACCTCCGCGCCCATGAAGCCTTGGCGGAGGCGAGTCTGGTCTCGCAATTGCAGGTTGATTTGGTCTTCCAGCGGTTTCTGGAGGGACGCTTGGCGCTGATCCGAGCGCGAAACCGACTCGAAAACTCACTGGATGCTTACAAAATCCTTCTCGGCGTTCCGCCCGAATTCCCCGTGGACCTGGATGATTCGAAACTCAATCGCTTTGAGCTTACGGATGCCGAAGCTAACGAGCTGGAGCAGGAGATCAATGATTTGTACGATTCGCTGCGCGGGACTCGGGATGAACTTGATAGCGAGCGTCTGGACCAGAGTTATCAGCAGCTCCAGGAACAGGTTGTCAAGCTGAATAGCGAAATTGAATCACTCGATGTCGAATTGCAGCAATGGGAACGAAATGCGTCTGAGACGTCTGCGGACGATAGCCAAACGGAAGTCCGCGAAAAACGTGATCGAGCCTCCATGCGGAGACGAGTGAACCAGCTGCGACGCGATGCATTGCGGCTGCAGGCCGACACGGAGCGACGGCAAACAAATGGCGAAGTTTCTCCCACGACCCGACTGAAGCGGTTGGCTCGGTCGGCCGCGGATCAAATCGCCGAGCTGTTGGCGATTCAAACGCAGGTAAGGACCTATCTGATCGAGCTGGAAACCATTGAAGTATCGGAAGTCGATGCTATCGAATTGGCTTTAAAGCGACGACTTGACCTAAGCAACCAACAGGCAAGAGTGGTCGATTCTTGGCGAAAAATCCGGGTTGCCAAGGATGCGCTGGAAGCGGACCTGGACGTCTTTTTGCGGGCCGACATCGCCACGCAGCCGGATTCGGACAATCCCCTTGATTTCTCGTCCGAGGCAAGTAGTTATCGTGTTGGAGTCGCCTTGGATGGACCGCTAAATCGATTGGCAGAAAGAAACAATTATCGAGCTGAGCTGATAGAATATCAGAGGCAGCGGCGTGATTGGATTGGCCAGCGAGACTCGGTGGTTCAGGCCGTTCGCCGCGACCTACGCACCCTTGATGCGGAGAAACTGAATTTTGAAATCAGTCGGCAGAGCTTGATCGCGGCCGCTCGCCAGGTCGAGCAGGCTCGGCTGCAACTCCTCTCGCCCGATCTTCCCGGCAATGACTCCAGTAAGACGCGTGATGCACTGAATGCACTAAGCAGCTTGCTGGCCGCGAAAAACTCGCTCATCGCATCGTGGGTTGATTATGAAACGGCAAGGTACCAACTGTTACTCGACATCGAATCCCTCGACCTAGAACAATACGGTCAAATCGGAGATGACGCTCGTGTCGGCGACACCCTTAGAAAAGTCTCCCCAGGACGCGCCGCAGTCCACTCCTGCACCAGCCAACGACCGCGTTACCGCGTTACTGGCCAGCGGCAGTGAACGTGCTGATCGGCACGCTTCCGTACTGGCCCAGGATTCGACTCGACCCAAGGGATTTGTGTTGTGGGCGAAAAGCTTGATAGTCACCGTGATGCTGGTTTGTACTGTCTTGGCGCTGCTAGCAGTCCGCGAGCGGCTGTTTGGATTTTTTTCCGCCTGGACTGCTGATGATTTGCCGGCGCCCATCACGGCGGTTGCTCGCAAGACAACGATTCCGAGAGAAGTACTGGCCGGCGGGGAATTGGAAAGTGCCGATGAGGTGGACGTGGTCTGTGAGGTCGAGGGCACGCGACTGAAGATCGTCGAGATGGTGCCGGAAGGTACGAACGTAGAGAGTGGACAAATCGTCGTTCGGCTCGATCCATCAGAGATCAAGGACCTGTGGGCGCAACAACGGATCAAAGTGACTCAGGCCGGGGCGGTCGCCAAGGCTGCCGCCGAGGAGTTGAAGATCCAGCGCAATCTTGCCGAAAGCGCAATTGCTGACGCGCAATTGACGGTGAAATTGGCCGAACTCGATCGCAAAAAATACGCAGAGGGCGAATACCAGGTCGAGTTTAATGACTTGCAGGGCTTGATTGCGTTGGCCGAGACCGATTTGCAGGATGCCAATGACATGGTCGTTCACTTTGAGAAGCTGGTACGTAAAGGATTCCGCACCGAGGAACAACTGGAGGCGAAAGAACAGGAGGTCGAGCGGGCGAAATACATCCTGAATCGCGACAAAGAAAAGCTGCGCGTGCTGGAACGTTTTACTCGCGAACGTCAACTGGTCGAACTGACCGCAAAGGCCGAAGAAACCGTTCGGGAATTGGAGCGTGTTCGAGGTAGCAGCAATGCGGCCATTGCCAAGGCTGAAACGGATTTGGAGGTCGCAGAAGCCACGGCCACGCTAGAACGCGAACAGCTTAAACGTTTGGAGAAGCAGTTGGAATTGTGTGATGTCCGCGCGCCGGCCGCGGGGACGGTGATCTATGCCAAGGACAAAAACAAAAAGATCGAGCTGGGCGCTCCGGTACACTTCAAGCAAAAGCTATTCAGCCAACCTGATTTGAGCAGAATGCAAGTGGTTGCCTTCGTCCATGAATCAGACATCCAACAGGTGCGGCTCGGCATGGATGTCAACATTACCGTGGAAGCATTTCCCGATCTGCCGCTCATTGGAAAGGTCAGTAAGATTGCCACGTACTATGACTCGACCCGTCATTGGCTGTCGGGAGGAGTGAAGGATTACGCGACCGATATTCTGATCGAGGACATTCCCGCCGACGTCGCGCTCAAACCGGGCATGACCGCCCAGGTTGTGATCAGGATTGGCGAACTTTCCGAAGGTGTCATTGTGCCCATCGCGGCCGTTGCCCAGAGTGACAACAGCAGCTATTGCTTTAAGCGGATCGCAGAGAACCAATTGGAGCGAGTTGCAGTAAAGTTGGGGGTAAACAACGAATCCCACGTTGAAATCCTGTCGGGCCTCGAAGCAGGCGATGTTGTTGCCTTGGACGCCCGGGTACGTCAAGCTGCCGAGGATGAAGGCCGCTCAACATCTCAAGTAGCGGGCGATGCCTCGCTATGATTCATCGCATCGTGATCTGACGCAATGTTGTTACGCTTGTACTACACGATACGGCTCGGGATTCAATCGGTGCGGCTGCACCGATTGCGTTCATTGTTAACGATCCTGGGAGTGGTGTTCGGCGTTGCCTCCGTGATTATCATGCTGGCCGTTGGTGAGGGCGCCCGCGAAGAAGCGGTGGCAGCCATCAATGAGCTCGGGGCGAACAATATCATCATCACAAGCGTCAAGCCAAGTTCAATCAATAACGAAGTGGGTGCTGTCGGCGCGCTGCGGTACGGAGTGACTGATCGGGACCTGCGAGGAATAAGAGCGATTCTGCCCGCCGGAGCGAAAGTTTCTCAGTCCCGCCGGCACGCGCGAACCGTGCGACGTTTCCGGTACATGGTCGAGGCTCGCATCGTCGGGGTAACTCCCGCCTATGCTGACCTTAACAAGCTTAGCTTGTCTGAGGGGCGATTCATCACCGACCTGGATCTGCAGCGCGGGCCGGCTGTGGCTGTGCTCAGCGCTGGGGTAGCGCGCGAGCTGTTTCCGCTCACCAACCCAGTCGGGCAGACGATCCGGATTGGCATCGATCAGTATTACCGTGTGATCGGAGTTTTGGATGCAATGGGGCAACGCAACGGAAGCAATTCCCTGTCAGGACGGTTTGATCAGGACGTATTCATTCCCTTTTCCGCGGATCGAAAACGATTCGGAGAGAACACTGTATTCGATCCCAATGGGACACAGCTGCCCGAAAAGGTACAAATCACTGAGTTAGTTGTCTCTTTGGATTCGCTCGAACAAGTCGGGGCAACTGCTCAATTGATTCGTTCGTTGATGATGCAGAATGATCGAAATAACGAGGTATCCATCGTGGTACCGCTCGACTTGCAGGCCAAGGCTGAAGAGACGCAACGGTTATTTACCATTGTGCTGACATCAATTGCTTCGATCTCGTTGCTGGTAGGCGGCATTGGCATTATGAACATCATGCTCGCAACCGTGACTGAGCGAACCCGTGAGATTGGAATTCGTAGGGCACTGGGCGCACGCCGATCTGACATTGTGTTTCAGTTTCTAGTCGAAACAATGGTTTTGTCCGGTGCCGGGGGAATCATAGGAATGGCACTCGGTTTTGCTGGGGCAAGTTGTGCACAATCGCTCGGAGGACAGCCCACGATCATTCAGCCTTGGTCACCCATCCTGGCCGTTGGCATCTCAATCGTGGTTGGGGCCGTGTTCGGGATTTACCCCGCTCGGCGAGCAGCAAGAATGGATCCGATTCAGGCATTGCGTCATGAGTAATTGTCACGGATCTCAAGGACGTGATACTTGCCTTTTCTCCTGGCGAAGTCGTTCGCCGGCTGCATTTGGCTGCTGCTGATCTATCCCAGCAGCTCGACGCTCGCCTCCACCGAAAGAACGCTTACTCTTCGTCCTTCCGGTGGAAGGCAAGTCGAGGAACCGACCGACCGGGAAGCGGTCGGCTCTTATTTTTGCTTCGGCATTTATAGGCAGTACAAATCCGCTTTACACATGGGTCCCTATCCCCGCCTGACTCTGTTCAGCTGGTGTCGCGGCATCGCCAGCGACACCGACACAATCTCTTTGGGATGAGCAGCTTGCGGACGCCGATCGCAACTGCGAAACAACGACCGATACTTCGTTGATGTCGTTTGCGAGGTCCAGCCAGTAATCATTCTTTCGAAACTGCATGGGCGGCGGGGATTCGCCTCGAGCAAGCTCTTGCAGCGTACGTCGGACTCTCACCATTGGGCCAGCGAATCGATGGCTGAAACGAACTGAACGAAACAGGATGATAGGAAACAGCACAGCTGATGCGAGCATGTAGGGTCCTAAGTGGTACCAGAACTGGCCAGACGGATCATCGCTGCCTGACAACCTGGCCGGTCCAACTCGGCAAAAAGAAATCACAAGAGCAAATGTGATTGATGTCCAAACCCAAGACAGAACGGCCTGTTGCAGAAGCGTCCCCTGCACCTTGGGGTCAATGAAATACTTTTTTCTCGAGTGTTGCCTTTGAGGCTTGTCTGTATTCGACATGGTATTCCCGTGTGGAAAGCGTCTATAGCGCAACTTGGGCACTGATTTGGAGTTCGATGCGTGGATTGGCTGGATCGTTCGTAATGATTGTCAGCGATTTCTTCTGGCGTTTTGAATGATTCTGTACGGTCATAGAGACCGGGATTCGCACCCGCTCGCCAGGTATGAGAATCATATGGCCAGTCTCGTCCTCGCCGCATCCACAGCGATCCAGGATGAGCACGAGACGCTGCTTGCCGCGATTGCTGAGCGTAAAGTGGTGTTGCAGTTCCGTTCCCAGTTCCACACGCCCGAAATCAAACTCAGTCGTATCCGCGGTAACTCGTGCAACCCCAGAACTTGTTTCCGAGGTCCTCGCTTTTTCGCGGCACGTGGTAACGAAATAGAGTCCGCCGCACAGCAGTACGGCTCCGGCCACGTGTTTCATCGAGCGGCTGGACCAATACTTTGAATTCATCGTTGACTTGCCCCGAATGTGTTGGCATTCATCGAAACTCACTGAACCAGCGACACGCGCCTTGGCAGGTTGAGCGCATCACCGATGTTCAGATCTTCGTCATAGTGGATGTCCCCTGTTCCCGTAACCAGCAGCGTCTTGCCAACTGCAGCTCCGTAAAAGCCTGCACTGCCGCGAACTTCCACCTGCGTGTTGGGTGCGTAGATCACGGCAAACAAATCGACCTTGGAGGTCACGATCGCCGTCAACCCAGCCATGAAAATCCGCAGGTTGCTGGCAATGCTTGTCGTGTTGATCAGATAGCCGCCCGCCGTATCCAACTTTCCCGAGAGATAGATATTTGTCGGGCCGGTGATATTCAGTGTCGAATTTCCAGTCAGTGTTAGATCGTTAAAGTAGTACGTCCCGGAGGGCATATCGTAGGTTTTTCCGCCATCGACGAGGAAGTTTCCACGCCCATCGACCGGACTGACGAGTTGCTTTCCTTTTGGAATGCCAGGCAGCAAGTGATTGTCGTTGTTGAACTCGTAGGCGCTGATGTCGACCGTAGGGAGATTCAACGGGCGTAATCGCGGAGAAGTATTGCCGGTGACGATCGCACCCCCACTCAACGTCGTCTGATGGTTCTTTCCTGGGTTAGCATCTCCATTAACGATCGGGTTACCCTCCAGGTTGATTGGTCCGTCGCTGCAAATGCTGCCGTTGTCCCGCGGAACCTGGGATGCATAGTCTCCGTGGCTCGACTGAAAACTATCCGTTGTAGCGTCTCCGGGCACATCCACCCAGTCAATTCCAATCAGCGGACCACACATGTTCTCGTCATACATGGCAGTTGCAGTCGCACCGACGTCAGCCTCTGACATTCCCAAGAGGTGCGCAAAAAAGAGGTTGAGTGGGTTGCCTCTTGATTCGCTTCGCTCCAACGTCACATGGACGGCGTTGACGTTGGAAGCAACCGCCGAAAAGGTTGCGGTGTCCCGATCCCAAAACCCAAACTGAATATCTGAAACGGCTAAATCTGGCCCGGAGCTTCCTCGATTGCCGATCGCTAACGATTGGGCGGCCGCAATTGCATCAGACTCGCTTGGGAGTTGCTGTACCGCGGCAATCGCACATGCATCGGCCGTTCGTTGTAGCTCGGTGTCGGCAAGAGCGATGTATCCGATGTCGAGTGCAAAAGCGACCATCGCAAGAATGACGCCCAACATGATCGCGACCAACGGGATCACCGCGCCTCGTCGACGCTCCGCCGATTTTGCCGAGCTCGCTGCTACGGGAAACGAATTCATCATCTGAAAAGATCTTGTAGGACTCATTGCAACCGTTCTCCATGCATGACCGTACTTGCCTGCAGCGTGGATCCACCAAGAAACCACGCGGATCCTCCCCAACTAACGTCCGCAAAAGGCACTTCGACCGTGACGGTGACCGGATCTCCGAAGCCTAGATTCAAATCCAGTGGTTCGATCGTCACAGTGGCGCCCTCAACTGACGCGGCGGACAGGTAATCAGACACCAATGTCTCAACTTCAGTGCCGGTTACATCTTCGATGATCGCACGTCGAGCTCCTTCCCGTGACGCGTTCGTCAGAATCTGCTGCACCATGATCATCCGCCCGAATTCAAGGATCCCGAAGACAAGCATGAACAGCAGCGGAGCAACGATGGCAAATTCCACGACCGCCGCCCCTGTACGGTTGGGACGATTCTTCCCTCTAGTCGATCCTGAGCGACGTCGAGCGCGGACGATTCGACGGCCAATGCCCGTCGCGTACGGATGAGACTTTGGATCGCGTTCGCCACAACGCGAGTCCAATTGAGTTCGCAGCCCTGTACTACAGGACGTCGCGGCGTAGTGAGTCCCCACCGAGCAAGGCTGGCATGGACGCGCCATAGCTCGTACCCCGAATATCGTGAATAACCATTGTTCACGATCTTACCCATCATGCCTTCGGCAACCTGGCAATCCGCTCGTCGCGGACCCATGGCTTTGCGTCCCAACCTCACGATTGGTTTGCCTTTATCGAGCTGATGCGGATAAAGAAGGGTTCGAGGAGTAAGTGTGACTACACGATGGTGAACCTATGACCGAAACCGCGGGGGGGAATGGAGAACGGCCAGCCGTTATGCGGCGAATGTCGAGCGCCGGGCCCGCGATACGGTTCTCTGGCTCCTCGGAAATACGAGTTCGTACCGCTGTGGGGCATCCCCGTGTTCTTTGTCTATGCCCGTCGTCGAGTGAAGTGCCCGGAGTGCGGGGTGAAGGCGGAATGGGTTCCCTGGGCCGAAGGCAAGGAAACGTTGACGAAGACCTATCAATGGTTTCTGGCCCGCTGGGCGAAGCGGCTGTCGTGGAAAGAAGTGGCCGAAGTGTTCAACACAAACTGGGATCACGTGTTTCGTTCGGTGCGGTACGCCGTGCGGTGGGGACTGGCCAATCGCGATGAATCCGGCGTGGAGTCGATTGGGGTGGATGAAGTGCAGTGGAAGAAGGGGCACACGTACCTGACACTCGTCTATCAGATCGACGATGGCATGCGGCGTCTGCTGTGGGTCGGCCGGAACCGGACGGAACGAACGCTGTCGCGGTTTTTCGATCTGTACGGGACAACCATCCTGCCAACGCTTTCGTTCGTGTGCAGTGACATGTGGAAACCGTACCTGAACGTCATCGCCCAACGAGCTGGTGACGCGATTCACATCCTGGACCGTTTCCACATCATGCAGAACATGAATGAGGCGATTGATCAGGTCCGTCGCGACGAGGTGCGACGAATGGAGGCGGACGGCTATGAGCCCATTCTGAAACATTCCCGCTGGGCGCTGTTGAAAAATCCGGCCAACCGCACACACCGGCAGACGGTCAAGCTGCGCGAACTTCTGCGTTACAACCTCCGGAGTGTCCGTGCCCACCTGATGCGGGAAGACTTCCAGCGATTCTGGGAATACCGATCCGCCGGCTGGGCCGGGAAGTTCCTTGACGAATGGTGCACACGAGCGATGCGTTCTAAACTGGAGCCGATGAAAAAAGTCGCCCGATCCCTACGCAAGCATCGCACGGAGATCCTGAACTGGTTCCTGGCAAACGGGACCATTTCCGCAGGGATCGTCGAGGGCCTCAACAACAAAGTCAAACTGACGACCAGAAAGGCGTACGGATTTCGAACCTATCAGGCAATTGAAATCGCCCTGTACCACAACCTCGGACGCCTCCCCGAGCCAAATCTTAGCCACAGATTCTGCTGACGAGGCTCTTTTTGAAACCATGGGCGGTGGCCGTCACATGGGCACTCTGATCGACCTTAGAGATCCACTTCACTTTCATCCGTCGAACGTTCCGCTGACTGCTACGTACGGCTCCCAGAATCCAGTTGTGTAAACTCACGGCAATCGTTGGGAACACAGCCCGGGCAGACCAATCGACCCCGGTTATCGGCAGTAGAAGAGGGGAGTCAATTCAGGTGACCTAAATCGCCGTAAGTGCTTCGTATTTCTCAGCCAACGGCTGAAGGGAGGTCAGGACACCGTCCCAAAAAAGTTCAACTGGTGTCTTGTCGCCCCGACTGTGAGGGTAACCCCACGTGCCATTTCTTGGCCGACTAAATTAGCCATGGCGGTCAATAAGATGTTCACCGCCGCGGTGGGATCCCGTCGCCGGTTTGGCCCCGTCAACGCGTTGAGTGATGGCCGCTCGGACAGCTCTTTGTGCGGTGGTTAACTTTCAGGCTTGGCGTCGGATCGATCTGGTAATTGGTGGAAAACCGGCGGGCGAATGGATCGAGGCGGTGCTAGGCTTTGTGCTTTCGTGGGCTTTGTGGCCGCTCGCAGCGGCCCACGCACACTTCGACCTACTTCCCTGGTGGGCTTGATCAAGCTGCCTGCCGGTGCGAAGCATGTTCCGACCACCGGTGCTGCGGCTGATCGGAAGAGGTGGTGACTACCAGAAGTTCCAGGCGTGACGAATCCCTGGCATTCGCGTTCATCCGAGAGTGCCTCGGCAGAAACGCTGCCGCGCATTCATTGCCGAGGTCGATCAACTCCCGATGATTGCGAAAGTGCAGATACTCACGGGAAAGTCGCGTGCCGGGTTTGTCAGTCTTTTGGTGTTGTCGTCGAGCTTTTCTTGGGATTTGTTCCTGGTTCCGAGTCGGACGTTGAGACTTCTGCGTTCGAGGCTGGCCGGGAATTCAGCAGCGCTTTGGCTTCTTCGTAAACCAGAGCGAAGTGCAATTCCGATGCGAAGGCGTCGGCGGGGAGGTGGTCGCGGGATGGAAGCGGGAGGATGCGTTCTGCGACGGCATCCAGGTCAGCACGTGCCTCATCTTGCCGGCCGAGGTGATGTCGAGTCATGCTGCGGAACAGAAGCGCCGTGTTTCCCATCCACTTGCCTTCCGGGTCAAAGTCGATGGCGGCCGTCAATACCTCTTCCGCTTTGGCGTAATCTCCGCTGCGGTATTCCGCCATCGCCAGCGTTGTTTCGCGATAGTGCTGTTGGGTATCATTGTTGAAACCCTGCGTGACCGAGAGCCGAGCCGACGCGACAGCTTTATCCAACAGTTGCTGATCGCTTGTCGGCGCAATGAGGCATCCTCGGGCGATTCGCGAGTGCGCCCGGGCATCATCGGGATTCTTCGGATCCTTCAGTCGATCGAGTGCCTGGTGGCCGAGTTCCAACCGCTGCTCCTGACGTCCGAACCACGCGAGCTGGACCAGTAGGGTCATTGTCGGGTTGGAATCCTCCGGGTAAGCCTTGATGTGGTCGATCTGCGCTTGAAGTGCCTTGTCGATTCGCTCCTGGTTGGTGAACTCGGTCGGCTGCCCCAGCTTCCGTCGCGCTTCGTTCAGATTTCTGGCAGTCTCCCGGATTCGGGCCGATTGCTCCGCGAGATTCGCTTCGTCAACGAACGCCGTGTGACCGAGTGCACTTTCTGCTTCGTGCAGGTATCTGCGAGCTTGCTCGGTCTCTCCCAGCTCAAAGGCGGCCATCGCCTGATCGCTGCGTGCGCGTGCCACGTTGATGTGGAAAGTCGTTGCGCCGACGCTCAGTTCCGATTGCTTTCGCAGGTCGATCACTCGTTGTTGCAAATCAATCGCCTGCTGCCAGCGGCCCGCACGCAGATGGGCGCTGCCGATTCGTTCGAGCATCGCGGGATCGTCAAACTTTTCGGGCGTGTCGTCTGCGTCGGCCCGCGTCGCGAGGAAGTCGCTGAATTGTTCGTCGAGTTGTGACGACCACTTTGAGTCTTCAGCGTTTGTGTACTCCTCCACGGCGGCGACCACCTTTGTCAGCGGGTCGATCGGCCCCTCATCGGCAGAAGATTCAGCGGCCAGCGTTTTCCAAAAGCCCTCTGCTTCAGCGAACTTGCCTTGCAGCATGTAGTTGAGTGTCAGATCGTCGCGTGCTCTGCGGAGGAAGATGGCTGTGGACGGCGGTTTGCCTTTCCATCGGTCTGCTATGTCGAGAAAGATTGTATCGGCTTCCTCGTATGCGCCGTTCTGCTGGAGGGCCAGGGCCAGAATCCTTTTGGCATGCAGTGTGCTCCAGATGTTTTCAGGACCGAGAATCTTCACCAGTCCGGCAACGGCCTTCCGGGATGTGGTGATCGCTTCGTCCGTTCGTTCGAGCTCCAGGTAGGCATGTGACAGGTGAAGTAAACTCTGGGCAGTTTCGAGATGGTCGGGACCCAGCAGTTCGTCGGCCAATTTGTGTGTCCGCTCAAGCAGCGGGAGCGATTCCTCAACCCGGCCTCCATTTATGTGGCTTGCTCCGAGAGCGTTGGCTGTGCGGAGTGTCGCCTCGTGTTTTCTCCCATACTTTTGCAGATGACGCTCGTACAGCAGTTCAAACAACTCGAGTTTCCGCTCTGCGCGAGCCGTGGATTTCGCAGCACACACGCTCCGTGACCGCTGTCGAGTTCATCGTGCCATTTGGTCGAGAACGTACGGTAAAACTCGGTTTGATCGTCGCGACCGAGTCGGGCCAACTGTTGTTTCCAATCGCGGGCAAGCGGATTGATGCTGTGTTTGCGAAGCCAGTCTTCTCGTTCGGATCGCCAGCGTTGCAGAACGTCCTTCGGCATCGAATCGTTCGTTCGGAATGTGATAAAGCAGACGACTCCCGGCTGGACCCAGTGCGGTAGCCGGCGCTCGATGACCGCGTATTCCTGAGTTGGATCGAAGAAGTGAAGGTCGGTCATGTTGGCTTCGTTTGCTCGTGGGAAATGATGAGTTTTCATTGTCGGTGATGTTTTGTGATGGTGCGGATGGCTCGCGACGTTTTTGTGACGGCCTTGCTGTTGGGTTGGTTTAGTCTACCGTCGCGATGCCTCATCACGGCGGAGCGTGATGGCTACGTAGTCGTCTCGCTCCGCGAGACGAGGCCGCCAGGGCGACAGCCTGTTTAGTCATGGCGATTCACCTCTTTCTCAACAGATGAATCGGAAGCGTTCTTTGTTTCATCCTGGTCCGCGGTGGCATTGTCGTCTTTGGTGGAGACATTATCTTTGGCTGGCTCGTTATCCCTGTCGGAAGCCATCAACTGCTCCGCTTCGGCGCGGAAGCGGAGCAGTTCAGCGTTCTCTGGCTGATTCTGGTCCATCCATTTGACGGCCTTGTCGAACCACTCTTTAGCTTCTTCTTTCTCGTCCAGTTGCCAGTGAGCCATCGCGAGGAAGACGGCATCGAAGCCGATCGGACTAGTCTCCAGTTCAATCGACTTGTTCAAAGCGTCAATCGCGTCCTGCCAGTTCCCGGCGCGGTAGTAGGCGACGCCGAGCGTGTTCATCAGGCCCGGGGACTTTGGATCGATTTTGAACGCTTTTTCGGCAAGCTCGACGGCCAGTTTTGCGTCCCACAGCAATTCGTCCTCCACGGCCACCAGCGTCCATGCAAGATTGTTGAGTTCGCTTGAGGGCCGCTCACTGAGCTGACTGAGAAACTCAATCTGTGTGAGCGCCTGTTCCGCCTGACCTCGATCGATTGCACGACGGACTTGATTACGAATGCGACTCAGCAATTCGCTGATAACTGGATGATCCGGCTCCAGTTCACGTATGCGGTTCATGTGCTGCCGAGCCACGCGCAAGACCTCATCGCCACTTGGCAGACCGTCAGTTGACAGTGAACGAAGCATGGCTACGTGTCCGCCAACGTCGTCTGGTCGCAGCGCAATCGCGGCGGTCGCGTGCCTCAATGCTGCCTCCCGATCCGGCGCAGTGCCCCCTTTGAGTGTGTCAACCAACGCGAGTCGAAACCAGTAGTCGGATGGTGCTTTCCTGCTTGCCAGTTCCAGCATTGCCGCGGCGGAGACACGCAAGTCGTCGATGACGACATCGTCGCTTGTTACGGACAACCGAAACCGTCGAATGTTGCGCGGCCCATCAAATCCCCAGCGGGTTGAAATACGAACTCGAAGGAATTGGTCTTGGACCGCCGGAATCGGATTGACCGCGAAAATCATGGTCAAGGGTCGATTGACGTTGGAGAAACTCTGCCCTGTCGCTGGGTCGCCATCGAGCAATTGAGTCATCGGTAACGGACGCGGGTTATTGCTGACAGCGAGACGGCATCGCCGCGCCGGAGCAGATGGCGATTCTCCCTCGCGCTGAGCAACGTCGACGAGGACATCCGTTATTAATGCGTAAATATTTCGCGACCAGCGCATCGGTCCGTCATGTTCATCCGGAACTAACTCTAACCGTACCGCAGTGATAGGTCTTCCAGACACGGCTGCCGACACGATGAGCGTTTCGCTGCTTGGATCCGGGCCAGTCGCATGAATGACTCCATTGGGCAGAAGAGCCAATTCTGTTCCGTTGGTGGAAGTGAGAGTCGGCTTCTCAAGGGAACGCCAACGAATGTCACTCGGTAGTGCTCGAAGCAGTTCCTGATTGGTCAAACCCGAGAGGTAATCGGCTAACTGCAACAACGTACTTGTCGGCTGAAGCAGGCATGCCTCGGTGTCTTTCGTGCGTTTCACCAACGCACGAATATTGGATTTGTCGATTTCTTTGCGCACAGAACGACGCCATGGGTCTGTATCAGCGAGATCAGCTACATTGCGAATCGCGTGGATGTTTTGTTCTGTACGTGTCTTGCCCCCGACTACCGACCAGCGAAATCGCCCCAGCTGAGCCGGATTGTACGTTTTGGTGTGGCGGATTCTGATCCGGAATCCTGACGGGGATACAACCGGTTTGTGACAGACAAAGAACGCGACATGGGGCTTGCTGCCTCCCCCTGACCCATGCCAATGGGATGTAGAGATAGGTATCCAGGGCTCCGAGTAATCGGCCAAGGCTTCATTCAGCTTCAGCTCTGCGAAACTGTGCGAGTTCGATCGTGGCGCGACAGTTATGACAGGCCGAGCCCTGAAACTGCCATTCTTCGCATGGCGTCCGGGACCATTGTGCGGCAGCGACGGATGCAACAGTGCTTCCAGACGCAGCGCGGACAATTCGGTCATACCAGTTTCGAATACCAAATCGTACTCCGCGGTGGGGTCAGGCCCGCTCGCCAAAATCGATCGGTCTTCAAGAGTTTTCAGCTCCGTGCCACCGCCTGCCTTGAGTTCGACAGGCTCCAGTGGAGTCCACTCCAGATGATGCCATTGCTCAAGTGTTAGCGGTTGCTGAAGAACGTAACGCCAGCGGTCGAGAGACGAAATGACCTGCGATCGCAATGCCGGATGGATCGACTTGAGGCGTCGAACATCGTCGGAAACCTCAGACCCTGTGAAGGAGAATCCAGCCTTTGTGAACGCAGTACGATAGGCGTCCGCCGGATCAACAAGCTTCGGAAGGGCCAAAGTGCGCGCGATCACTTCATCGTCGTTTTGGATGCTTTGGATACTTGAGTCGGCAGTCTTGTTCGTCACACTCTTGGCTGCGGCCGCCAGCAGTGACTCGCGTTGCACACGATACTCTGCTTCTCGGTGCCACGCACTTTCAAGAGCAGCCACAAGCTCATGATCGCGTTTGAGGGCTCGTATCGAATCGCCGACATCCGCCAAATTCGTAGCAAGTGCTTGATCAACATTCTCTGAATCGAGGAACTCCTCTGCTCTTTCGACGGCAGCGAAAGCACGATCCACTGCCTGGCGATCGGGTAGTTCGTCCGATTCCAGATTGGCCAGCGCGCGTGCTGTTGCCAGCTCACTGGAAACCTGCTGCTGTATCTTCTGCTTTTGTTCGTAAGCAGCCTGTTGCATGGCGATGTCTTTTTGTTTGAGCCACGCCCAGCCGCTTCCGGCAATTCCAACGGCAAGCAGCACGGACGCGGCCAGAGCCATCATTACCCTGCGGCGCTTGTGCTCTTCCTCAGCCTTGGTGCTCGCTTCGATACGATCGAGCTCGGCCTGACGCATCCGCGCATCGACCGATTCGAGATAGCCGCTCAGGCGAGTTGCAAGCACTCCGGCATTACGCGGACGGTCCTCCGGTTCCAATGCCAGACAGTCGTGGACGATGGACGCGAGTTCTTCATCCACTTCCGCATTCTCAAGTCGCGCGAAACAGTCGTCGAGCTTTCCTCTCGACGCCTGTCGGAACACGGCCGTGCCGTCGGTTCCTGTGTACGGTGGTGCCCCGGTCAGAATCTCGCAGAGGATCGCACCCAATCCGAACACGTCGGATCGTTCATCCAGCCGATCGATCTCGCCGAGGGCCTGTTCGGGCGGCATGTAGGCCGGCGTCCCCAGCACGCTGCCCATCTGTGTTTGAGACCCCGCCGAGCCGGATCGGATGGCGGCTGGCGAATCGCTGCCCAGACTGCGGATCGTCTCGATGACGCTGATGCGCGTGCGAGTGTCATGAGCCTTCTTTTCGTCGGCGATGCCTCCTTCGCCGAGCACCTTGGCAAGGCCCCAATCCATCACCTGCACTTCGCCAAACGCGCCGACCATCACGTTGGACGGCTTCAAATCGCGATGCACGACTCCCCGCGAATGCGCGTAGGCCATCGTCTGGCAGACTTGCTCAAAAACGCCCAGCAGGCGCGGGCGATCCGCCTTCGGATCATCACGTTCGGAAAGCTGAGCCGCCAAAGTCGTCCCTTTGACCAGCTTCATGCTGAAGAACGGCCGCTCGTCGCTGAACTGGCCGAGTTCGTAAACCGGAGCGATTCCCGGATGCTGAAGCTGTCCGCCGATCTGAGCCTCTTCAACAAATCGTCCGACCAGTTCCGGTTTGTCCTTATGCGAGTCGAGCAACACCTTGATCGCCAGATCGCGACCGAGATCGACGTCGCGCCCTTTGATCACCGCACCCATTCCGCCACGAGCAATCTCGCCCAGCAGTCGGTAGCGGCTCTCGGCATCGCGCTGCTCGCCCGGCGTGGAATCCGCGTTGGGTTCGAAGTCGGTGTTGCCAGACGTTCGCAACGCGACTCGCGGAACGTCAAGTTCGTCTTCAAAACTCTGCAGTACGGAGGGCGGACCGTGGGGTGCAACCGGTCCCGTCTTGCCTTCCACGAGCAGCGTTGCTTCAAACTCCGCAGGAGGTCTTTCCAGGAAAGAAGCTGCTTCATCATGCCGTTCCAGCAGCACTTCAATCCGCTTCCGCAGCGGCGTGTCAGGTCCGCAGGCTTCGTCCAGCCAGGCCTTTCGACTCTGCTCGTCGTTTTTTTCCAGTGCTTCGAGAAAAATGCTCTTTTCGTCCACGCAATCTCTCCGCTGTAGTGACGGTCAAACAATTTGCCCTCACAACAGAGTCCGAAATCCACGGCCAATCTCTGCCAACCTTTTCTCAAAATATCTGAAAAACCTCCTGAAGTCGGTTCCAGCCCCGTTTTTGGGGCAAACCAGCGTTCATCGCAATCTCTGCAGCGGAAAGGACAGAGCAGTTGTCGTTTCTGTTTGCGTTCGGTGTTTGGAAGCGTGTTTGGCGCCGATCAGTCCGTCTGATTTCGGAGACCTGGTCCGGCCATGCTCATCACGCGGAGCGTGATGGCTACGTAGCCGTCACGCTCCGCGTGACGAGCTTGCGCGGTGAGGCCATCGTCGGACCAGACACTCGCGTCCGGATCTGACACATCGAGTCATCAACGCGTATCGGCTTCCGATTGTTTCTCCTCGGGTGAACCGCCAGTCTTAGTTTTCCCTTCAAGGGCAGCGAGCTTCTTTCGCCATTCCGCAGCATCCGCAGATTTGCCGACCCGCTCATACGCGGCAATGACTTCCGCAATCGCTCCGGCTGGCCGACCGGAGGTTTCTCTACTCCGATTTGAGTTCGTCCTGAGTCCGCGCTGCCCCTTTTGTCGCCTCATTGCCCTCACCCAGCAGGGCTTTGGCTTCTTCGTACACCAGGGAAACGAAAACGGGGGCTGCGTCGTGGGTGAAGGGGAGTTCATCGCGGAGCGGGAGCAGCAGGATGCGTTTTTCGACCGCCTTCAGATCGGCCTGCGCCTCGTCGTGTCGACCGAGTTGATGCCGGGCCATGCTGCGAAACAACCGCGCGATATTTCCCATCTGTTTGCCTTCCGGGTCGTACTCCACGACCGTTGTGAAGTGCTCTTCGGCCCGTGCGTACCCAAAGAAAATAATCATGAGTTTGCCTGGCGAATGGAAGATGTTCTGAGCATCTACGAATTGCCGTATGACCAGCGTTTCCCAGTCGTTTGTATGGACGAAGCGAGCAAGCAACTGATCGGTGAGGTGGCTTGTCCGACAAGGCTGGAGATTGGTAACGCAAAGCAATTGGCTGAACGCCGCCCGTTTGCGAGCTCGACTTCAATTCTGCATTGCTTCCAGCAGCCAGACTTTGGCATAAGCCCAGTTTCGGGCGGCAGTACGAGGCGAAACATCAAGTGCTTTCGCAGCCTGATCCATCGTCAGCCCTGCGAAATACCGAAGCGACACCAGGCGGGCAATCTCCGGTCGCTGCTCGGCGAGTTCGGTCAACGCTTCATCCAGCGCGATGACACCGGGATCACTTTGCCGATTAAGGATCGGCTGAGCATCCAGAGAAACCCGTGCGCGATCGCCACCTCGTTTGAGCGACCGTTGCTTCCGCGCGTTTTCGACCAGAATCCGCCGCATGGCTTCCGCTGCTGCCGAATAAAAATGCCCCCGATGCGACCAACGCTGCTCATTCTTCTGATCGACAAGCCGCACATACGCCTCATGAACAAGAGCCGTTGGCTGTAACGCACTGTTGCCAACCGGTCGGTCGCGGAGCTGGCGAGCCGCCAACCGACGAAGCTCTTCGTACACGAATGGAAGCAGATCACCGGCTGCACTCGGATCACCCGACTCAATCTTGGCAAGAATCTGCGTGACGTCACTCATGCCAGGATTATAGCGATGGCCAATTGCAAAAGCTGGTTGCACCACCAAGACGCATGTTCCAGACCAAACTCGAGATCGCAACGGACTCGCGACGGGCTGTTTTTCTTTGCGCCCAAACGATTTATGGCCGACACGCGGCGGTTCAAAATGCCAATCGGCTGTGTCTGCTTTCAGCGGCGTTTCGTCTTAACGTGCTGGCATGTAACGATTTGTCGAGTTCAAATCCAGCCAACCATTTTCGCCGCCGTTTGGAAGTCAAAGCCTTATCCTCGAAGATATTGCCGTTAAGCTGGTGGACGGTTTGCGAAAAACCGTGGTTGTAGGTGTATGAGGACATTCATGACAGAACCGAGTGATTCGCAAAAGCTTGTGATCCGGGCCGCGAACGGCGACTCTCAGGCCGTTGCTGAGTTGTTCGCACAGTATCGCGATCGCCTAAAGCGGATGGTGGCACTCAGACTGGATCGACGCCTGCAGAAGCGCGTCGACCCGTCCGATGTGGTGCAGGAAGCACTGATCGTGGCTTCAAATCGACTGAGTGAGTACGCCAATGATCCGCCGATGGACTTTTACCTTTGGTTGCGTTGGATCGCAGCGGATAAGCTTCTCAACGCTCATCGCGAACATCTGCGCACCCAGAAACGCGACATTAGTCAGGAGGTTTCGATTTATCGCCGTCCCATGCCCGAAGCGTGCAGCGTCTCGCTCGCACAGCAACTACTTGGACAACTCACGTCTCCAACTCAGGCGGTCGAACGAGCCGAGTTGCAGCTGATCGTTCAGGATGTCCTGAACAATCTCGAACCGATCGATCGCGAGATTCTGGTCCTCAGAAACTTCGAGCAGTTGACGACGACCGAGACTGCCGAGACTCTCGGGATCAAACGATCGACGGCCAGTAAGCGATACATCTCTGCCCTTAAGCGTTTGAAGCAGGCGCTCAGTTCGATCCCGGAGTTTCGTGAAAGACAGGAATTTCAACCGGAGCCCAAACAGTGACGGAAAAGAACAATACGAATCTTGATTCACGACCTGCCGCCGCAAGCACGGACATGTCGAGTGACAGCCTTGAACCGGTCGAATTGCTGGCGGATGACTTCATGAATCGTCAACGATCGGGCGAAAAACCAACGATCGATGAGTATTGCGAAAAGCATCCGGAACTTGCCGACGAGATTCGCGAAGTCTTTCCGGCGTTGGTCGTTATCGAACAAGTCGCTCCGGCAACGGCCGATCTGGACGCGTCGAATCGTTCCTTCACTTCACCTGATGCGAAACCGATCGAGAGCATTGGCGACTACCGCGTCCTGCGTGAGATCGGTCGCGGCGGCATGGGCGTTGTCTATGAAGCAGAACAGGAATCGCTTGGCCGACGTGTCGCGCTGAAGGTGTTGCCTCGTCACATTGCAAAGGATGAAAAGTCGCTGCTGCGGTTCCAACGTGAAGCTCGTGCGGCGGCGCGGATGCATCACACAAACATCGTGCCCGTCTTTGAAGTGGGTCACGACAATGATTACTCGTTCTACGCGATGCAATTGATCAAGGGGCAAGGGCTGGATCATGTCATCGACGACCTGCGCGACCTCCGCAGTCAGCATGTCGCAGCCGAAAAGAAAGAAGGTGGCCATTCGGACAAGCGCGATCGAAACGTCGACCGCAGCATTGCTCATTCTCTGATGACGGGCCATTTCGACGGTGAGAATCTCGACGCGAGTGATTCGCAGGGAAACGGATCGAAACTTCCATTTGATGACGACCCCGCCTTGATCGAGACGATCGTCCAAGCTGGCGGGTCCACTGTTTCCGCATCGCTGCCGGGGGAAGGCGACGTTTCAACAGCGGAGAACAATCGACGCGCCTACTTTCACAGCGTGGCGGAAATCGGTTTGCAGGCGGCTCACGCGCTGGCGTACGCGCACGCTCGTGGCATTACGCATCGTGACATCAAGCCGTCAAACCTGATTCTCGACACAGCGGGAGTTGTCTGGATGACGGACTTTGGTTTGGCGAGAACGGGCGACTCGTCGATGACCCAGACCGGGGACATCCTTGGCACGATTCGTTACATGTCGCCCGAAAGGTTCAAGGGCCAGTGTGATAACCGGGCCGACGTATATTCGCTTGGGCTGACATTGTACGAGATGCTGGTGCTCAAACCCGCTTTCGAGTCACCTGATCGGCTCAAACTGATCGACATTGTCACAAAGACGGAAGTCACCGCGCCTCGGTCGATCGATTCGCGCATCCCTCGCGATCTGGAAACGATCGTCCTAAAGGCTTGCGGCAAAGATCCGAAGCGACGTTATCAGTCCGCCGACGAGATGGCCGACGACATCCAACGCTTCGTCAACGACGAACCGATCCTTGCTCGTCGAGCATCACCAGTCGAACGTGTCGCGCGTTGGTCGCGCCGCAACCCGTGGCTGGCAACCGCTATGTCGGTTAGTGCTGTTGCTCTCATGGCTATCGCAGGCATCTCAATCGCGGCTGCACAGACGCAAGCGACGCTCAATGACCAGTTGACTGATGCCAACAAGGAACTGAATGACAAGACCGAAGATCTTGTCGAGAGTAACAAGTCGAAAGCAACGTTGATTCGCGATCTCAAACGCAGCCAGATGCGATTGGCGGAAAAGCAAGCGGAATTCGTGGCAGAAAAGGGCGATCTCGCACAGTCAATGCTGTGGCTGGCTCGCGGTTATGAACTGGCGGGCGGCGCCGACCCGCAGGCAGCCAGCCGCCTGCTCTGGAAGTTGACCCGCGGTGCGACGGACATGCCGAAGCTGGTGCGGCAGTCACCCATTGAGAATACGAAAAGCGAATTCGCCCTGCTCAAGCACGTGTATCGTGTCCGCAACCCGGGCAGCTTGGATCAACCCACGATTCTCGAAGGAGCCATGCAGTCTCAGGTTGTTTATCGAGCGTTTGCCGGTTATCGCAGCGGTTCAGTACGTTCCGGAAATATTCTGGCTCTCAAAACGAGCCGGGATGTCGCCGATGAAGAACGACAAGACGAGGTTCGGTGTTATGACCTGACACGCGGGCAATGGACCGGGAAACCGCTGACCTGCGATGGTGTTCTGCAAGCATACGACTTCAACGCAACTCAGCGATGGCTTGCGACGGTTTCTTACAAAGCCACCGCGAACCAACCCGTGGAGAAAGACGGCGATACGAGCACAATCCACGCCACCGTCGAGCGATTGACTCAGGTGCGTCATATCGACAGCGGTGAAGTCCTTTGGCAAGACAGCGCCATTGTTAACAGCGCCGACGAAGACAATTTCACTCTCCGAATGATGAAGGAAATGAGAACGCGCGTCGGTTTCTCGCCCGACGGATCGACACTGGTTCGGCTGTCCATAGGACAAACCGACAAGCCGGCACAGATTGAACGCATTTCCGTTTTGACCGGAGACGTTTCCACGTGCGACTGGAACACCGAGGCGATGGTTGCGGCATCGGGACGTTCGTACGTGTGCAGTGAATTGGGGCGTTTTGGAAAACAGTTGTTTTCTATCAGTACAGTGCGGAAACCGACACTCACCAAGACGCTTCATTCCAGTCAGTTGATGGGATTCGATCTGGAAAGCGGGAAGCAGATCGGCGAAGTGGTTTACTTCGATGACGGAGCGTCCTTACAACTATCAGCCTCGCAAATCGCCGTGATCCGCGTGGATTCGCAACGTCGCCGAATACAGGTTCACGACGTGCAAACCGGCAAGCAGGTGGGCAACTCCTACGATCTGGATGTGCCGCCCGACGCAGAAGTGTATTTGAAAGACGCGTCGAGCGATGGTCGCTGGCTGGTAGTGGCAAGTCACCGTCCGGTGCTGTTCAATCGCAAGGCAATCAATGACTTGAAGAGCGATCGACGAGCGCATTCCAGCAGCTGGGTGCAGGTCATCGATCTGACGACACGACTTCCTGTGACGCCCAAACTGCCAACAATCGGGCGGGCGGTAGATGCCGTCCTGACAACAGACAACCACCTCGTGGTGCGTGACGCTGCGGATCTCAAAACGTGGAAGCTGAAAGGCAGCGCGATTGACCGACCGCTGGTGATCGGCAGTGTTGAAGGCAGCGCGCCGATTATTTTGGCGCTGCCATTCATTCAGGCACTGCCCGACGACGAATTGTTGGTTGCCAGCCGGTATGCCCTGACGGACGTCACAAGATGGCAGTCGAACACCGGACGGGTGCTTGAACGCGTGATGCTTCCGCCCTCGGGTGATCGAGTGCTGTCGATCGATCGAACGGGCAAGTTCATGCTCACGGGAGTTGGCAAGTCTGCACGTAGTGCGGCAGGATCATCAAGTGTGTCATCCTATCCCTACTATCAGGACGAGTTTGAAATACGAAGCTGGTCACTCGACAAGCCGGAAGCTGCGCAGTTGGAGATGAGTCTTCCGGCAGAACATGTACCCGTCGCGTTGTCAGCCAACGGGCGGGACGTAGCCATCGTCGTACAACCCAAACTCGTGACGGGAAGTTCGCAACAGCCGCAAAGTGCGATTCGAGTTGTGAATCTCAAGACGCAGAAGTTCCGCGATGTTCCGATGCCGAGAAAAGTCTTCGCACCGTCTTTCGTCGATTTCGATGCGACTGGTCAGCGGCTGTTCGTCATCAGCGGACCCCAAGCAACGCTTGACAAATTCGACGTGTCCGATGCGACTATTCAGCACGTCGAATCGATCCCCATCACCGGCTTTGCTCCGATCCCACGGCTCTTTCCGAGCATTACTTTCGAGAATGGCTCATGGGCGTTGACTGGTGATGGGCGATTGGTTGCCGGGTATCGCGAGGATGGGACACTGCTGGTTCAGGAACTCTCAACCGGTTCCGTACAGCATTCGATTTCCCTTCCTGCCGAAATGAGCGCGATGCTCTCCGGCCGGCTTCCTTTGGCCTTCGATCCGAAGGGCAGGACTCTCTACTTTGGCCGGCGCGGTGGACACATCTTCCGAACGACTTTGCCGCAGCAATGGTCGGGGCCACCGGAGCAGGTTTACGAACGCCTCAGGAATTTCGCAGGGCTGGAGTTTGGAGAGGAAGACTCCATTCGGGTTGCGAATCTCTCGGAGCATGGCGACTGGTCGGCTGATGTTTTCGACAAGGCGCGTCTGGAGGAACGCGAACTGGACGCGTTGGAACTGATCGTCAACAGCGAATGGGAGGCATCTGAGAAGGAACTTCGACTGTGGTCGGCACGCAAACCCGAGGACTGGATACCGTCGGCTCTGCTGATGAAAGTGCTGGTGGAAACCGGGCGAACAGAAGAAGCTGAAGGTGCATTCGAAAAGTTCGTAGGTAAAGTTGACCGGCGGACCGCCACGGAATGGCTTGAGCACCTTACCCGATGGAGAAGAAGACTCGCCGTTAGCGGTTCAGACCAATCGCCGAACGCCGACGAACTCAGGAAAGCGGTTTGGTTTCAGTCACGTCAACTGCAACTCACCGATGGCGAGCAGCGTGTGCCGCTCCTGTACAGACTGGCACAAACGAAAGAGCTCCTGTTCGACCTCGACGGTGCCGCGGCGGCCATCGACGAAGCGGTTCAGCTTGATCCCGACGGCGTCGCGTTGCACCGCTTCCGAGTCCGTCTGTTGGAGCGACTTGGACGATGGAAGGACGCGGTCGAGAGCCACAGAGCAATCGTGAGATTGGTGCCTGACGACAACATGGCACACTTCCAACTGATGATCGCGCTACTGCATCTTGATGACAGGTCCGCCTTCCGCGATGCGTGGCAAGCGTATCGCAATCAGCGGCCGGGCGAGCTAGGCGAAGAATCGGGCAGGGAGTTCGCCGCCATCACTCCACGAGACCTGCTGGCAAAACCACGTTTAGTGCTAGGAGGAGCAGAGGACGAATCATTGGCCCTGGCTCTTGAGTTTGCCGACGCGAATTATGAATCCACCGCGGCGATGAAGAGTCAGTTGGCAGGCTGGTTTGTACTGTGCAAAGGGCTCGCGGAGTATCGTCGCGAGGAACCCGAGAACTTGAAAGTGGCGATTCGCATTCTCGATGCGGAGTTTCCAGAAGTGGCGGGGCCGAGACCGAATCGTTTTTGGCCGGCAGAAGCCCATACTCGATTCGTGATTGCGATGTGCCATCACAAGCTTGGCGAAGCAAGCAAAGCTCAGTCTGCATATTTGGATGGGCTCGATTGGCACCAGCGTGCCGGAGATGTCCTGAGGAGCTCCAGAAACGCGGGGGCAAACGATTGGCAGTTGGCAGAAGTTGCACGTCGTGAGGCGGAGCAACTCTTAGCGGTTGACTTGGATCAGATCGATCCACCAATGAAGGACACCTCCCAGTGGCAAGTCGTGCTGGAGGAAACCTTCGACAAAGACATCACCGCTGACTGGCAGCAACTGGATGCCCAGTGGACGGTCTCGGGCGGCGCAGCGTCTGGCACTCTGGAGAGTATCAAAGAAAGCACTCCCGGTTTCGCTCGGCTCGAACGTGAGGTACCCGGCGCGCCGGCGACTTGTCAAATTGAGTATGAGACTTGGGTCTCCGACCCCATGGTTACCGCCTGTTTCCTCCGGCAGCCTCCGAGGAAGAACCCACTCGGATTTCTGGGGCAATTGGCAAATCCCGCCGAGCAAAGTAGCAACATTGGTTTGCGAGTGGCCTTGGCTTCCGGGTCGGATCCGGTGCTGACAAAGCAGGGCAAACCGGACACTGGGATCAATTTGCTTACCCACGCCGCCTTCGGCTATTGGATCAACAAGTCTGTTCCCGAATTCACTGTCGAGCCGGGCAAGCACTACAAAGTCCGAATCATTCGTCAGCCTCAACGCATCACTGTGTTCGTTGACGGAAAACAGGTCCTCTCCGAGCGAGTTCGCAGTATCGAGACTCCGAACCTGCGGTTCTTCGCCCGAGGCGAAGCGGGAACAAAGATGTTCGTCGACAATCTCCGGGTGAAGGTGCCTCCGGCGATCAGCAAGACCGACTGATCGAACATCGGTTTAACTGTGGGCAAGAATTGTGTCCTGACATAGATTGCACACTCTGATCGTGCCCGCTGGTGTTCGTCTCGAAAAACTCTCGTTTTTGCCGGTGAACAATCGCGATTGGTTCGTAGTTGTCTCTCTACGGAACAATCGCATGACTGAAGTATCAACCGACACCGAGAATCTGCTGCAAGCCGCAATCGACGGCGACGACGCTGCGCTGGCGGAGCTGTTTGCTCATTACCGCAAGCGACTGCGGCGGATGGTGCAGATTCGCATGGACCGACGGCTGCTTGGGCGAGTCGATCCGTCTGATGTGCTTCAGGAAGCCTACTTGGACCTCACCAAAAGGCTGCCCGACTACGCGAAAGATCAGTCGTATCCGTTCTTTCTTTGGCTGCGAATGCTGACCGGACAACGATTGATGCTGACTCATCGCTTCCATCTACAGACGGCCATGCGCGATGCCGGACAGGAGGTTTCGCTGTAGCTTCAAGCGGTTCTCGATCGTTGCGGTTTGCTCGGAGGTCCGGCCGCAACCGCATCCGACCTCGGCGGCGGCAACCGATTTCATTCGTTGGGATCGGAGCGGCGGAAGACGGCCACGACATCCTCGACCGGGACAACGAAGAGCTGGTTGTCGTGTTCCAGGTCAACGGGGATGGCGTTCTTAGGGTGGAACAAGATTTTGTCGTACTGACGCAGCGGCAATTCTTCGTCGTTTTCGACCACGGCGCTAATCGTCACGATGCGGCCGGTGATGGTCGGAATTTCAGCCGCGTCCGGCAGCGCGATGCCTCCGCGCGTTTCACGTTTCGGTTCGTCCTTGCGCACCAGCACGCGATCACCAATCGGTTCCACATGCTCAAACGCTGCTTTGACCTTTTTCTTTCCCATCTCCGCTCCGAAAACAACCTGTCGACATTGGGGCCACATTGTCACCCGAAATCGGACCATCGTCGAGGCGGTATCGGACTCGACTGGTAGACCGGGCAAACGTATCGGTGGCACATCCCGTTTTCGATGGATACCACTACCAGACCCACTAAGAAGCCACAAAGCTCTTGGCGTGAGCTTCGCGCTGAGCAAGTTCGAGATCATGCTGAGTCATGATCTTGGCAAGCTCCTCCAGATCGGTGGTCGCCCTCCAGCCCAGTTTCTCCTCTGCCTTGGACGCGTCTCCCAACAACAAGTCGACCTCGGCTGGCCGAAAATACCGCGGGTCGATTTCGACGTGGTCCTCGTAGTTCAGATCAAGTTGCTGAAAGACCAGCTTGCAGAAGTCACGCACGGATTCGGTTCTGCCGGTAGCCAAGACGAAGTCATCCGGTTGGTCGTGCTGCAGAATCCGCCACATTCCTTCCACGTAATCCTTGGCGTATCCCCAGTCGCGTTTGGCGTCCAGGTTGCCCAGATAGAGTTTGGATTGGATGCCTACCTTGATTCGTCCGGCGGCGCGAGTGATCTTTCGGGTGACAAATGTTTCGCCGCGGCGTTCCGACTCGTGATTGAACAGGATACCGTTGCTGGCGAACAGGTCGTATCCGCGCCGGTAGTTGACGGTTTGGAAGTAGGCGAACGCTTTCGCACAGGCGTAAGGCGATTGCGGATTGAACGGCGTCGTTTCTTTTTGAGGTGTTTCCAGCACCTCGCCAAACATCTCGCTGCTACTTGCTTGGTAGACACGAACCGGTTTCTTTTGATTCAGCAGCCGAGCCGCTTCCAGGACGTTCAGGGCACCGACGCCGACCGTTTGCAGAGTGTAAACCGGTTGGTCGTAGGAAACACGCACGTGGCTCTGGGCACCCAGGTTGTAAATTTCGTCCGGTTCGATCGCCAAAACCAGGTTCGTTAGCGCCTGGCCATCGGTCAGGTCGCCATAGTGCAATCGCAACTTCGACTCGTCGTGCACATCTTGGTAAAGATGATCAATCCGCTCGGTCGAAAAAGTGCTGCTGCGACGCACCAGGCCGTGCACGTCGTAGTCCTTTTCCAGCAGCAGTTCGGCAAGGTAGCTGCCGTCTTGGCCGGTGATGCCAGTGATCAGTGCGGATTTGCTCATGGGGCGATGTGCTTGTGGAGAGGGAAAGAAGGGTTTCGGAACCTACCGACGTCAACCTCTACACTGATCGTAACTGACCAGCTCCGGTTTCGGATAGGAATGATTCGTACGTGCGGCGCAGGCCCTCGGCAAGATCAACCTGGTGTTTCCAGCCGAGCGAATGCAGTAGCGAGACGTCGCAGCATTTGATCGGCGTCCCGTCCGGACGCGAAGGATCGGTGGTGATTTGTCCGCCGTAGCCGACGGTGTCGGCAACCAGCTTGGCGAGTTCCAGAATGGTTTGGTCGATTCCCGTTCCGACGTTCACCCAGTCGGGCGGGTCGGGCAGGCCTAGCAGGTGAACGATCGCGTCGGCCAGGTCATCGACAAACAGGAATTCTCTTCGCGGTGAACCGCTGCCCCAGATCTGAACTTCCGATGCGGCGGCCACTTTCGCTTCGTGAAATCGGCGAATCAAGGCGGGCAGGACGTGGCTGTGCCGGGGGTGATAGTTATCGCCGGGTCCGTACAAATTGGTTGGCATGGCGCTATGAAACATCACGCCATGCTGGCGACGGTAGTATTGGCACAATTTCAAACCAGCGATTTTTGCCAACGCATAGGCTTCGTTGGTTTTTTCCAGCGGACCGCTCAGCAGCGCCTGTTCGACAATCGGTTGGTCGCAGTCACGCGGGTAGATGCAGGTGCTGCCCAGGAACAGGAATCGTCGCACGCCCGATCGGAACGCCGCACCGATGGCGTTGATGGCCATCAGCACGTTTTCGGTCAAGAATTCCACGGGATAGGTATCGTTGGCGACGATGCCCCCCACCCTGGCCGCAGCAAAGACGACCACGTCCGGTTTCTGGGTGGCAAAAAAATCGTCCGTCGCCACCGGATCGCGGAGATCCAGTTGCTCGCGACCGGCGGTGATCGTTTCGCAGTCGCGTTGGGCAAATCGTCGGCATAAAGCCGATCCCACCATACCGCGATGTCCCGATACGTAGATTTTTTCATTGGGCATGGCGGAAAGGTTAGTTCATCTCAGCCGAATCGTCAGCGCGGGCTTATGCTTGCAATTGTAGGACATTTGACGGGCGTTCCGGTTTTCGGGAAGGGAAAGCCCATGCCATTTGGGAGACGGTGGTAAATTCAGGTCGATCGCCGTGATTATGACGCCGATGCTTACCTCCAGCGGCCGTTGTCGACGGAAGGATGTATTTCCGTCGATGGGGCAAGCTCCCACCTGCCAAGGCGACACGTCGAACTTTGGTAGACGCACCGGCGGGGCTGGTCGCGGAAGCAACGATTCATGGAAGAGTCTTCGGATGCATAAGGAAGTAACACGATCGCTCATTTTGTGGCCGGCGGCAGCTTCGGCCACCATCATTCTGATGGGCTGGCTTGCCAGTCCCGATAGTCCTGATGTGCCGTGGCTATCGGCGGGAATCGATGCGTTGGCGGAGCAACCACGCGGACGCTCCTGGCCCGAACCGACTCCGTTGGCAAAGCTGGACGATTCGATCGACTTGCCAAGGCAGGAGCCGCTGCCGGAGATCGAGGTCTCGACTTTGGAGCGTGTCGATCCGGGCTGCCGGACGATGCAATTGCCCAAACGCCTGGCCGATGCACACCCGCAATCGGACAAACCAGCGCTCAAGGCGCCGGTGCGCAACGAGCAATACGAAACGGCTGGCATGATTTTGCAGCCGCCTCAGTACGCGGAAACATCCGTCGGCGAACTTTCCGGGGAATTGTTAAGCGGTGATGTTCTGGCGGCCAATCGCATTGCCGCCGCTGCTTCATTGCCGATCGACGAGGCATTGGGGTACGGGACGTTGCAAAGTGTGCCACCGGCATTGACCGAGCCGCCGCCATTGGTTGGTCCGCCGCGTCCCGACGAGGCTTTCGCCATGCAAAAGGATGCGGAGCCAACTTCGCTGCTACCCAAATCGATCGCCATCCTTGGTGACCTGGAAAGCCACCGGCAGGTTCAACCGCAACAGATCGCCTCGGCGCCCGCAGTGAAGCCAGCGGTCATTCCCGAGCCAACGGTCGAATCTCCGCAATCGAGTGCTCCGGTGCGGCGCAAGGTGGATGCCAATCCGACGGCTTGGCCGGTGACGCGGCAGTTGGACCTGCAGCTGCAATCGCTGGCCGATTTGGCATCGGGCGAAGGCGCTCGGACTGCCGATTCGCGCGGGATGCGCGGCACAGGCCAGCTTGTTTCTTCCTCGCCGCTGCAAGCTCCAGCTGCAAGTTGGGCGGCCGACGTCGAATCGCGTTTGGCGCAACTGCGGAAGTTGCCTCGCATCGGTCATCCGCACGCTGGTGAACTGATCGGGGAGCTGTCGGATCTTGCCGCCGCCGGGTTGCAACAAGCCGAACAGGTAGGCGACCGGCAACAGCAGATCGAATGGTTGTGTGCGGCGCACGCCATCCTTCGTCGCGCGGCGGTATGGTCGCCGATCTGGCAAGTGGCCAGCGCTGCCGATCCAAAGTGGATGGTCAGCGATCAGCAGCACTTGCCGGGTCAACCGATGGCGGGCGTGTTGCAAAATGTACGCCGCGACCTTCGCGAAACGGGGGACGAGATCGGTTGGGGCCGCTATCTGTTGTTGGAAGAGATCGATCAGCTGGCCGATTCGGATCAATTCAAACAACGACAGATCGTTGCCCAGCGGCTTCTTTCCCGTTTGAATTGGCACGGCCTTGACGCCGAACATGCTCGTTGGCTCAGTCGAACCTCGGTTGTGGAACTGGCCGAATCGGTTCGTCCCTGGGCACGCAGCGCCGTGGACTATGCCAAGTTGATGCAGCAGTTGGAGCGGCGCGAATCGGACGCGATTGATTTGGCGGCCATCGACATCGCGGGCGTGGCGCAGACGCTGCGATTTGCCGAAAACCCTCAAGCGGTTCGAGTCGCCGATGCACTCGATACGTTCTATCGAAACGCGAATGTTCGGATGGCGATCAGCCAGACGATGTTGCAACGGATGCTGCCCACGATCGACCGGCAAACGTTGCCCGTGCGAACGCAAATATTTGGCAGCAAGGTTCGAGGCCGCAGCGAGATCGAAAGTGACCTGTTTCTGAAGCTTCATCCGTCGGCCGATCGGTGGTCGATGCAGTTGCGTACCGAGGGCGACGTGCATACCAAGTCGACTGGATTCAACGGGCCGATCGCGATCCGCACCGCCGGCGACTCCAGCTTTGCGGCGGCAACGCCGATTGAAGTGACGCCCAAGGGTTTGCGGGTTGGCCGTTCGGATGTTCAGGTGCACGGTTCAACCCGGCTTCGTGGCATCCGAACCGACTATGACGGCTGGCCTCTGATCGGGTCGCTTGTGCAGAGCTTTGCCGCCAGCCGTTATGACTCGGTTTCCCATCAATCCAATCGGATTGCCAACCGGCGAATTCGAAGCCAGGTGGGGGGCGAAATCGATTCTCAGCTGGACAACCGAGTTGGCCAGGCAACGGAAAAATTGAGCCAAATGGTGCTCGGCCCGCTCGGCAAATTGCAGCTCGATCCCAAAGTGACCGACATGCAGACGACCGATTCGCGATTGTTGGCCCGATATCGACTCGCTGGCGATTGGCAGTTGGCCGCTTTCACGCCCAGGCCGCGAGCACCACAGAGCAGCTTGATGAGCTTGCAGGTGCATCAGTCGGCGATCAACAACACGTTGGAACAGTTGGTACCCAAGGACAAGCCCAAGCTAATTCAAGAAATTGTCAGCGATGGCCTGGTGATGTTCGGTCAAACCGACGCTGCACTTTCAGATGACTTTCCCGACGATGTGACGGTTCAATTCGCCCGCACTCGCCCCATCACCATCGAAGTGGAACAGGGACAACTTTGGGTGACGCTTCGAGTCATGCGGCTGACCCGCGGCGAACGTTTGGACCTGCGTCGCTTCATCGTACGTGCTCAGTACCGGCCGCAGTACGACGGGCTTCATGCCATGTTGGTGCGAGAAGGGCATCTGCAGATCAGCGGTCCCCGAATGTCGATGCGACAGCGGTTGCCGCTAAGAGCGATTTTCAACAAAGTGCTGTCGCCCAATCGTCCGTTCCATTTGACCCTTCCGCAGTTGACCCAGCATCCCGCCGCCGAAGGTTTGGCGGTCAGCCAACTGGAGATGCGAGACGGCTGGATCGCGATGGCGATCAGCGAAGCCACCGCACCGCGAATCGCCCTGCGGCCAAGAGAGTAATGTAGGCCGACTTGTCCCCAAGTCGGCACGCACTGTCGGCCAGTTCTCCGCTCCTGGTTACGACGCGACTGGTTACGACGCGACTTCGGAGAAGTCGCCGACGACTACGAAGCGATTCCGGCTAGTTCGCAGAGGTGCGCCTGAGCGATGGGCTGCGGGCAGCTCCAGACCAGAAAGAACAAAGCTTCCCGGCACCAACGTCCTACCGGATGTCCCTCGAGGTAACCGGCACCCTTGGCCGCTGTCATCGCGGCTTGAGTCGCGCGAAGCACCAACCGATTCGCCTCCCCACGAATATCAGATGCGTCACAGCTGGCGTCACCCTCGGCGGCGCGCAGCAGCAGCGATTGAAGCTGATCCAATTCGGCGGTCAATTGCGAACATGCTGCGCGCAGATCTTCGCGCCGATCTGCTTCGTCGGCCAGGTAGTTCACAGCGGCTCGCGCCAGACCAACTGCGAGCGTCGACGTCTGCAAACCGCCGGTACCGGCGCCGACTCCCGTTTGCATCACGTTTTCGACCGGCCCGGCCAACACCATCGAACGGTCGATGCGAACCTGGTGAAAATCGAGACGATCGGTGCAACTTGCCGTCAGCGCCACTAGCTCCGCCCCCTTGCCCGCTTCGATCCCCGGCACGTCTCGCGGCACTGCCACCAAGATTTCTCGGCCGTCAGCGAATGTCGCGCCGACGACATAGATGTCCGCGTGCGGTACCCCGGTGACCCACGGCGACAACCCGTCCAAGACGAATCCGTCATCCGACTCGGTGGCCAACAACGCCGGTTTGGCAAGATGCCGTCGGCTGGTCGTCAGATGGCTGATGCCGACCGTCGTGAAAGCCTCGCCGGAAACAAGCCGCTGCAGCCATTGCCCGGCAACAGACTGGTTGTCGCTACCAGCAATCCGCCGAATCGCTCCCATGTACTGGGTGATGACAAAAGTGGTGGTCAAATCGGCCTCGGCTAGCCGCAGGTAACCACGCGTCTGATCCGATTCGCTCCATCCGTAGCCCCCGGCTGATTCGGGAAGAAACCAGCGATACACGCCCGCCTGGCCGCACATTCGCAGCGCCTTTGCTGGCCAGGCATCGACTCTCTGGCGGCCTGACGACAGCTCGGCTAGCGACTGGCAAAGCGGATCCAAGGATGGGTCGTCGGGAAACCGGACGGGAGCAACTGGGGACAAGTCGGCCTCCATGATTCTGGGGGATTTTGATTCGGATTCGGAGTGGATTACGCGTGTTGTTTTTGACGACAATCCATCGTCGGACGTATTCGTTTTAATGCAAGACGGCTGACTTTGCCCAAGAACTGATCACAGCAAAGTCAGTTTCTGGTTATGTTTCCCGGCCGAAATGGTTATCTTTCTGGAGCAGAAACCGAAATCCTCTTGCCAAAAGAGGAACCTTGCGACGTTTCCCAACGGCCAGTGATGCTGCCATAAGCACCGTGACCCCACAAAATTCGGTTGCGGACGCCATCATTGTCAGCCGAAACCCTGTATCCGCAGAAATTTGATTATCAGCTATGAGCCAGACTGAACTACCACCGCCTGTCTCTCCCACTTCGCCCCTTTTGACACCCGATCCTGCTCATCACCATGCGGACGACTTGTATGGCAAGCTGTGGGGTCTGGCGAACAATCTGTGGTGGAGCTGGCACCCGGAGTGCGACCAACTTTTCCGCGATATCGATCCGATTCGTTGGCGGCAGCTGGACCACAACCCGGTCGCGCTGCTTCGCGAGCTGACACCGGAGCAATTGGCCGAACGGGCCAGCGAGTTGGTGCTTCACAGCCGCATCAATTATGCCTACCGGCGGCTGCAGGAATATCTGGCCAGCAACCCGACGTGGGCGGCGACCAACGCTGGTGTCTTGGGTGCCAAACCGGTTGCCTATTTTTCAGCAGAATTCGGAATTCACGAATCGGTGCCGATTTACAGCGGCGGCCTGGGTGTGTTGGCCGGTGACCACATCAAGAGTGCTTCGGGGCTCGGTGTGCCGCTGGTCGGTATCGGACTGTACTACGCCCAAGGCTATTTCCGCCAATACTTGGATGACGAGGGTTATCAGAAGGAAGATTACCTGGAAACCAAGATCGACAATCTGCCGATGCAGCCGGCGCTCGACAAGCATGACAAGCCGATCACCGTGTCGATCGACACTCGCAATGGCCAGCTGCTTGCAAAAGTATGGTTGATGCACGTTGGCCGCGTCCGCCTGTACCTGCTTGACTGCAACGTGGAAGGCAACAAGCCGGAAGACCGAGAACTGACCAGCCGCTTGTACGGTGGCGACCAACGAACGAGGATTCGCCAAGAGTTGGTGTTGGGAGTCGGCGGGGTCAAAGCCCTGCACGCGCTGGGCATCGATCCGGGGGTCTACCACTTGAACGAAGGCCATTCGGCTTTCGGAGCGTTGCAGGTTGTCAATCAGCTGATGCACGAAGATGGCATGTCGTTCGCCGAAGCCCAACACCAGGCCGCGCGAATGACCTGCTTCACCACTCATACGCCCGTTCCCGCCGGGCACGACCGATTTCCGCCGGAGCTGGTGGAAGAGCATCTGGGACCGCTCCGCGATTCTTTGGGAATCAGCGAGAAAGAATTGCTGGGGCTTGGCCGAGTCGATGTGGACAACGCGACCGAAACGTTTTGCATGACGGTGATCGGTTTCAAAATGAGCCGGTATGCCAATGCGGTTAGCAATCTGCACGGAGTCATTTCGCGGCGAATGTGGGCACACATGTTTCCCGATCGCCCCGAAGACGAAGTTCCCATCGGACATATCACCAATGGCGTTCACGTTCCGTCGTGGCTGGCAGGGCAGATGGCCCAGTTGTACGACAAACATTTTCCCGCCGATTGGAAAAGCCGCATTCAGGACCCCGAAGCGTGGCAATCGATTCATGCCGTTGACCCGGGCGAACTTTGGGAAACGCACAACGCGCTGAAGAATAATCTGCTGTCGTTTGTTCGGCGTCGGGTAAGCCGCCAATGTCGTCGCCGGGGAGAAAGTGACACGGTGGTCGAAGCAGCCCGACGTGTTTTGGATCCTCGCGTGTTGACGATTGGGTTTGGCCGTCGGTTCGCCACTTACAAACGGGCGAATCTGCTGTTCAGCGATCTGGAGCGGATCGCCGCGCTACTGCAAAACACTGATTGTCCGGTGCAGCTGATCTACGCGGGCAAAGCGCATCCGAAAGACGAACCGGGCAAACGTTTCATTCAAGAGATTTCCAACCTTCGTCACGATCCGCGATTTCAAGGCCGCGTCGCCTTCATCGAGGATTACGACATCAACGTTTGCCGGCATCTGATCCAAGGTGTCGACGTCTGGCTGAACAACCCGCGGCGTCCGTTGGAAGCGAGCGGTACGAGCGGCCAAAAAGTGGTGCTCAACGGAGGTCTGAACTGCAGCATCTTGGACGGCTGGTGGGCCGAGGCGTACAACGGCGTCAACGGTTTCGCAATCGGCCAGGGACGCAGTCATCGCGATGATGCGTTGACCGATAAACGAGATGCTGAAGCGCTCTACGAAACGATCGAATCTCAGGTGATTCCTTGCTTTTACGATCGCGACGCCGATGGGCTGCCCAAGGCGTGGATCAATCGCATGATGCACAGCATCAGCACGCTGGCGTGGCGATTCAGTAGCCACCGGATGGTCGCCGACTACAGCATTCGAGGTTACCTGTGGGCGGCCGGCGGAGTCACCTGCGACATGAGGTATCGCTAAAACGCCTGGATTCGCTCGTGCTCGTACTCAGCGGTACTCGTACTCGATTTCGTTCGTGCGGTTGTGCTCGATGACGAGCACGAGCACGAGGTGAAATGGCGACGATGGTTACTTCTTCGCCGACCGAGCTGCCATCCAGTTGGCGTATTCGTCCACGGTGACTCGGCCGTTACCGTTGGCGTCTGCCTTGGCGGGGCTCAGCAACATGTTTTCCCATTCGGCGGGCGTCAGTTGCTCGTCTTTGTTCTTGTCGTAACGAGAGATGATTCGCTTGGCGTAAGCAATCAATTTGGCATCGGCTTTGGCGCTTGCCCCATCCGTTGTCGAACTACCGCTGGGTGACGATGAGCTTGTTGACGAGTCACTTGTGGAGGAAGTGGTTGCCCCAACCAGGCTGGTGGCCCCCGATGGTGTATCGCCCATTTCCAGAGCTCGCATAGCTTCGCCGGTGGTGATGATCCCGTCACCATTGAGGTCAGAACGAAAGTACTCGGCAATCACGCTTTCGTTCCACTCGCTGGCATACTCGGCCATCGTCACCTGGCCGTCGCCGTTGGCGTCGCGATCGGTAAAAAAGCGAGGCAAACCTTCGGGCAACTTTCGAGCCGACTCGACGACTCGGTACGATTTTCGCCCGTTGAAAATGTCGGGCGGTTCAGACGGTTTTTGATCCGTGCGGCTACGACGAGGATCGCTTCGAACCGCTCTGGCCTCCTCTTCGCCTTCGCGTCGCCGAGCGTAACGAACCGCAAGCTCACTTTCCGATAACTTGCCGTCCCGGTTGCGATCGAAATCCATTGGGTTGCCGGAAAACCGGCTCGACAATTCATCTTTCGTCAAAAAGCCGTCCCTGTTTCGGTCGTAGCGCCGCATTCGCTCCGCCGCTTCGCGTTTGTCTTCGTCGGTCACGACAACCGAAAGCATTTCGGCGGTCGCACCGAAACCGAGCAACGGAGTTGGCGGCTCTTCGATTCCAAATCCAGGCACCAGCAGTTCGGGCATCAACGCCTCATCGGCGGCGCTGCCGCCTGGTCGTGGTCCACCTTGGCCAGGATCACGACCCTCACGCTCGGCCCGCATCTTCTCGAAGCCCTCGCTGATTTTCTTCAGCGAAATCGGCTGGCCCGGCTTGATACTGGGATCCGACTGTTGCATCCGACCGATGATGAATTGAGCCGGTCCCTGCTGTTCTTCGGGGTCCAACACACCGTTGCCGTTGGCATCCAGGCGTTTGAGCATTTCACTGGGATCAAAACCGCCTCGGCCGCGATCGCCGCCACCGCGAAATCCACCGCCACCTGGCCCGCCGCGAAAACCACCTGGGCCGCCGCGAAAACCGCCGGGCCCGCCGCCGTCACCCCCTGGACCGCCACGGAATCCACCCCCTGGGCCGCCACGCTGAGCCTGGACCGAGGGTGTTGCCACAAACAGAAGAGCCAAAACCGCTAAAAATCGTATGGTATTCATACCGATGGAACCCGTCGCGCCAGGGAGAGTTTCGGTTTCGGCCAGCATCGACCGGGAAACTATACGGTACTGCAAAACCGGCCCCGATTCCCGAAAAACGCCCCAATCGACCTCGATTCTACCACCGGGCTTCGCCGGATCTGCGGGCAAAGCCGGCTGCAATCCGCCCGGTGGCCTGGCGACGATACAATTTTCCCATCATCCTCCTCCCTCCGTCAGTAGAAGGAAAGTCATTCATGCCGATTGTCGGTTCACACGTTTCTGTCGCGGGAGGACTGCACAAAGGGGTCAGCCGAGCGATCGAGGTTGGTTGCGATTGCATTCAGATTTTCACCAAGAACAACAACCAATGGGCCGCCAAGCCGCTGGCCGAGGATGCGGTGCAGGCGTGGAAGTCAGCTTTGGCCGAATCGGGGCTTCGTCATCCGATCGCCCACACGTCTTACCTGATCAACATGGCCGCCCCCGACGACGCATTGTTTCAAAAGTCGGTCGATGCGTTGGTGGTCGAATTGCAGCGGGCCAATCTGCTGGAACTGGAGGGATTGGTGGTCCATCCCGGCGCCTTCACCAAGAGCTGTGAAGAGGATGGTATCCATCGGATCATCGACGCGGTCTGTGAAGCGGTCGATCGCGTGCCGCCCGGATCCTGCCGGTTGCTGCTTGAAAACACTGCTGGCCAGGGGACCTGTTTGGGCCACACGATCGAGCAGTTGGCGATGATGCTCGATGGAATCGACAACAGCGATCGGGTCGGTGTTTGTCTCGATACCTGTCACGCCTTTGCTGCCGGTTACGAAATCAATACACCCGACGGTTTTGCGGAGCTGAAAAAAGAGATCGACGATCTATTGCAGGCCGATTCGGTTGCCGCACTGCATCTGAACGACAGCAAGAAACCGTTGGGAAGTCGCGTGGACCGGCACGAACACATCGGCCGCGGTGAAATCGGACTGAATGGTTTTCGCCACGTGCTGGCCGATCCCACCCTCGGCAAGCTGCCGGGATACCTGGAAACCGAAAAAGGAATCGACGACGAAACAGGCGAGGACTGGGACGTGATCAACCTGCGAGTGCTACGCGAGCTTGTTCCTCAGTAGCGAAACTGGCCAAGAGTTTCGTCGGATCCCGGTAGCTGCCGAAAGTTTTGGCGACGTCTTGGCGACTCTCGTAAAACAGCCACCCCACCCGCCAAGCAATCGGGCTCAGTCTCTCTATTTCTTCATTCGTGATATTCGAGTGATTCGTGGTCGGCTCTCGGGCGCGTCAACGACCTGCTGATCGGCAACAACGGCGACGGCAGCGACGCCGGCCCCGGTGGCGGACTGTGTTCACTTAATTCTTGTACTTTTGTTGGCGGTTGTCGCCCCGTTTCTTGACCTCCTCTCGGATTTTCTGTTTCATCATTTTCAGCTTTTCCGGCCACTGGAAAGTCGGCGAACTTTCCGGATCGTAACCCGCCAAATGACCCTCCAGCCGTGTGGTCGGTTTCGTGTAGACCAACTTCGTCTTGCCGAACACTTCTTCGCAAATGGAAGCGAGCCCGGGGTCGTATTCCCTCAACTCTTTCCTCGTATCGACGTGGTTGTGATCGTGATCGGGCTGGCGGTTGTTGTTGAACCACGATTGCACGCCCTCGGCAAAATACTCGGCGTGGTTCACCGAAGCGTACTTGCTTTTCCACAATCCTTGCGCCATCGCTCGGGCGTAGGTTGCCCGCAGCCGATCGTCGAACGTCGGGTCAAGATTGACCATGCCCCGATAGTGGATATTGTGCGCGAACTCGTGTATCAGAATGTTCTCGGTCGAATAGGGGTCACCTTCGTAAGCCAGAACGTTCTCTTCGGCGCAAGAACAAACGGGTTCTTCCAAAGAACCACCCAACCCACGGGCTCGTGCATCCCAGTAGTCTTTCGGTTTCAGTTGAGAGTACTCCGGGATGTCCGTTGTAAACTCCGAATGCGCGATCACGATCAGCCTGGAACCGCTGTCAATCATCGCTTTGCGAAGATCCGGTCGCTCTGCCAACATCATGTCGACCAGGTAGGCTGCTTCCTTGAGCGCATAATCATTGACTTTGCCCGAACTGACGATCGGGTATCCACCCGCGTCAAGATACTTCTTGTAGAACGGGGCCAGTTTCAGCTCCGCCGGTGGTGCTGTGACACGGTACTCTTTCTTTGCTGATGAATTTGGTTCGGCAGCCATACCAACACGACCCGGCGCACCGATCACCAGTGGTGCGACCAGCAAGATCGCAGCGGTGGCCACAGCAACGTTTTTCAAGGCAGGTAGTTCCATTGGCCAAGCGGTCCGATTCTTTGCCATCGATCGAGTGCACCGTAGCAGCTTGATGTTCATCGCAGTTATTCCACCACAGGTTTTGGAAACGATTGGTTCAGCCACTGGACAGCTACGCTGGCGGTTGTTCGTCGGCCGGTCGGATTTCATCGCCGGGACGCGTCAACAGGCTGACGACGACAAGCATCGTAACGGATAAGGTAATCGCCGGGAGGACTGCGTCCAAATCGGCCAACGCTGCGGGCAATTTTTGCTTGACCAACTCAATCTCGCTCCAGCCAAGCGTGACGATCGCGCCGACGCAGATCGACGCGATGGCACCTTGCTTCGTTGCCCGCTTCCAAACAAGTGCCGCAACGAGCGAAGGGGTGATGCAAGCGCCGTAGATCGTGAATGCATACAACGCTTTTTCGAAAAAACCTGTCGAATCCGAGAACATCAACGTGACCAGGTAAGCGATCCCGCCGAATGCGACAACCAGGCAACGGCTAACCCAAAGAATGCGTTTTTGCGATGCTTTCGGATTGATGTAGGGAAGATACAGGTCATTCACGACACTTGTCGCAGGTACGTGCAGGAAGGAATCCGCCGTGGAGATGATGATGGCGACAACCGTCACCATGAACACACACCCCAGCGGCAGAGAAAGATAATGGCGGGCAGCGTAGATGAGGATGTATTTTCCATTTTCAGGGTCGGGAGTCATGCTGCTGGTGATCCAAGCACAAGCAATGATCAACAGCTCGACAGCGAACGCAATGAAGATCATCAACGTCACCGCGGTTCGAGCTCCCTTGCCGCTGCGGCTTGCAAAAATCCGCTGGTATTGATTCGCGTCGCCCAGGACGAGCAGAAACACAGGCAGGATGTAGTTGATCAGTTGCGTCGGCGAGTAGACGCCCCACAAACTCAAATGCGACACTCGCTGGTCTGCGATGAATGCCGACTCAATCCCCGCCCATCCGCCAGCTTTGAACCAATAGATGGGAAAAGCGACGACCATCGTCAACATGATGATGCTGCCGGTGACCAAATCCATCCAGGCCAAACTCATCAATCCAGCCAGGGCCGCATAAGTGATGATGAATACCGCGGCGATCAGAGTCGCCTGCCCGGAGGTCAAGATCGCTTTGTCGCCAACGATCACTTCCAGGACCGCGCCCCCCGCGTTGAACTGGTAACTAACAATCACCATGTAAGCAATGACGAGCGACACCATGGCGAGGTTCCGCGCCAGAGCACCGAAACGACGTTCGATGATTTCCGGGACAGTGTTTGCCTCGATGTTTCTGGCCCGAGTCGCGATCAAGGACAACAAGGACATCCCCACCAGCGTGGCGATCGGCAACAACATCGCCGCCATGCCGGTTTCGTAAGTCTGCTCCGCGTTGCCAACGATGGAACCGGTACCGATCCAGACCGCGAGCATCGTGCAAACCATCATCCACGGCGAAAGAGAACGGCCAGCGACGGCGAAGTCACTTTGATCCTTCACATCGCGCGATTTCCAGACTGCGATCCCCGCCAACAAAATGAGATACGCGATAATGCAGACCAGGTAAATCATCGTCGTTACGCTCGTCGTTCACACACAGGACCGCCCACCATCAAACTCTCTTCCATCGGCGCCCTCCCCCCACCGCAGCTTACCCACTGTCGGCGATTTCTCCGAAATCGCATCGCGCAGCCAGGAACGGAGAACTGGCCGACAGGCTTTCCAAGACCAACATTTCTCCAAAGCTAGTTGGACAGCGCCACTTTTTGCGTGAGGATCAAGTTTCATGGGCCCGTCCCCCGGTCAAGCGACTTGATTTTATCAACATCAATCCCCTGCTGCTGGAACCATCGACGGCGTGTTTTGGTATGTGAGCGGCTGGCTTGAGCGTTGCGAACTTGGTAGTAGCGTTGGCGTTCAAGTTCCTCTTCGTAGCGACGGTGACGGGCTCTTCGCGACAAATCTTGTGAATCGATGTAGACGTCCATTGCACGACGGACCTGTTCGAGCGTTAGCAGGTCGCCATCGGTCACGACGGTCCCCGGACTGAGCTGGGATCGCACTCGGGCACAGAACAAGTGGCTGAGGATCGTCACGAACAGGTGACGATGGACACAGTCCCACCGGCGGCATTCGAAGTGATCCCAGCCCAGTTCTTCTTTCGATTCGCGGAAACACGCTTCGATTTGGAAGCGACTGAACGCGACTCTGAGGATCGCACGCAATGTCCAGCCGCCGCGGCCAGGGACTCGGTTACTGAGAAAATACTTCCACTCGCCAGTACGAACATTGCGAGCGACAATCAGAGTGCAGGCGTTGCTGACTAAGCGACCGTCGTGAGTCTTCCGCCAACACGTGTGCCAGCGGATCTCCCAAACCTCAGGCCCCTTGTTGGTGTCTTTGATTCGATATCGCTGTGGCTTTTGATCGCAGAATGCCGGCGAATACTTACGGAGGTTTTGAACCTCACTTGGCTTTTCTTCACGACGTCTCAATCGGGGGTACTTCTTCGGCCTTTTCGTTCGGTTTTTCGGCGGTTTTCTCAGCACTTTTGGCTTGCTCAGCCAGACGTGAGCGTTTGGCGGTATCTCGCCAACGAAGGCTTCGTTTCTTTGGTCGAGTCCGTCAAGGAACTTGCCGTCGCGAGCGTAGAATTCGTCGAATGTCCAAGCCAGCACTCGGATTCCATTGGCAATCGCTCGATCGATCATATCGAGTGCGATTTCTGCCTTGGTTTTGAACGTCACATCGTCAGGAATGCGAGTTTTTTTCGGCGTGATGGATCATCCGTCCATTCTTTGGGCAGATAAACGCAGGCATCGAGCAGACTGTGGAAAGTGACCGTTGCAAACGACAGAGCAACGTTGACGATGCAATTCTCGATCTTACCTCGGTTGCCGTTGTATTGACGCTTCACCCCAACAGTGTCGTGACCACTCTTGGCCATTCCGCTTTCGTCAACGATCCCCACCGCTTGGCTGTCGGCATGGTCGGTGGCGATGATTTGCTGGCAACGATCGCGAAGCCGCTCATGATCCCACTTGATCGAATCGAGGAACCGCTGAAGCGTCCTGGGTCTGACATTCTGATCGGCAGCGATCGCTTCGGCGTTCTTTCGTTGAACGTCAGAGAGCAATCCCTGAACGTAGATCTGGAGCAGTTTCCTTCCAGGATTGCTGTAAAAACAATCAACAAACAGGGCGAGAAATTGGGCGAGCATTTTGCCGAGCGAGGCGATATCCTTAAGCGACATAGCGGCGACCTTCCGTGGTTTCCGAGTGTGAAACAGTAGCACACGGAAGGTCGTCTCTTTTTGACCATCAAGTCAACGCAGATAAGTCCATTTTGGCAAACGACTTACGAATTCTCACCAGGCGAAAAGTGGCGCTGTCCAACTAGTCTCAAGTGAGTCGATCACAGACTGCATTGGCCACGATCACGCGCTAATTGAATCCCTCATCAACGACTTCTTTTGACCCGCGTGTTCCGAGAGCGCCCCAGAGGCCATAAGGACTCTCGCGGCCGGGCGACGACAGACCGGTGCCGTGCAGCCAGATGTTTCCGTGGTGGACGTCGCCGGCTTCGATAGAATCTGTCATGAAGACGACCGCACCGTCGCTCATCAAGATGTGGGCGCCCCCGTTGTGTTGACTGCTGATTGTGGCGATTCCAGGTGCTTCAACGCTGGCGCTACCGCTTGGTCGTGGCCCTGGGTTTCCGAAGTTGATGGTTCCATTCTGGCCTGGATCCTGCCCAAGACATAGCTCGCGATTCGGTGGAAGGATTGTATTGCAGCTGGTATAGACCGTTCCGGCTTGTGCCCAGCGATAGCCCCTTGCTTCGTTGTTGGAGGCTAGCGTTGGGGCGACTCCACCGTCTGTGCCGTCGGACCAGAACCTGGGACGCGTTGGACTGATAAATCCCGCCTCGACGCAATGATCCGGTTCATGTAACACATCGTCCGCGTTTCCAATCGCCGGCATCGTTCGAACGTCGTTATCACCAAGGTCAGTCGTAATCTCTCCGCACATGATCGTGTGGGATAGTCCATCCAGAATGTCACGGAACTTGGTGTCCTCGCGCGGTACAAAAACACCTCGACAGGCAGCGCGCGTGCGAGTCACCACCCAGATCGGCGAAGGTTGAACGAAGACGCCGTTGCCATCGAAAAAGACCGGGCCCGAGTCCATGAAGTCGATCGAATCGCCCATGCAGGCTGCGTAGTTGGTTCGACCGAACGACGGTGCGCCTTTGCCTGGATCGCTCGGGCAGCGAAGCGTCGGGATCTCTGTCCGCCAAGGCACATACTGGTCGAAGTAAGGGGCCGGTCCCATAGCGGGGAAGGGCGGTGATTGAATCGCCCCGTCCGCTCGCTCCTGGTTAGGTTGCGATATCTCCTCCCAAATCGATTGCTGTTCGAAGAACGGCGTGATGCCAACCAAAAAGGAAAGCATCATTCGATTGTTCATGTCCGTTGGAACGTTTCTGTCGCTCCAGGTTCCGCCGTGTTGTCGCGGTAACTGCTTGTAGGCCGAATGATAATTGTGCAGCGCGAGCCCGATCTGCTTGAAGTTGTTGCTACAACTCATCCGCCGGGCCGCTTCGCGAGCTGCCTGAACGGCTGGAAGCAAAATGCCGATGAGTACCCCAATGATCGCGATCACCACCAGCAGTTCAACCAGCGTGAACGCCGATCGCCGATTTGGTTTTTGTAACGCGCGCCGAAGGGAGAGCGAGAAGCTTCGTGTCATGTTTCGCACCATGGATAGTTGGCGAACGCCATTCTACTTCGATGCTGATAGATCGAAACGTCAAATTGCAGATGCGGGCATTTTCAAAGCGGGTGGACTTGATTGCCTTTGCGCTGAGCGACGAGCGAGACGATCACCCAGCAATTTGCGTGCACTCGACCCGCATCGATGCGATCGCTAAAAGAGCCAAACGATAGGAGGGAGCTGTACGATCGTGATGAACCGCGTTTTCAATCTCACCGGCTAATTTGGCTACTACAGGTAATGTCAAGTACGCCCGGCGGGATTCGAACCCACAACCTTCGGCTCCGGAGACCCTCGGTTGGTAGGGCAAAAACGCTCGTTTTCGTCACTATTTAGGCGATTCTAGCGTTCCTTGCAATGTGTGCAAACCAATGCGAAACTCTACAAAAATGTGCGCCATTCACGGGAACTGCGGCGTCACAAAATCATTTCGTGGAAGAAAAGTGGAAGCGGAGTCTGGAAGTCAGGGACTTTGTCATACGTGAACCTGGGTCGGTTGACCCGGAGGCATGATCGACCGTCAAGCGAGTCACGCAAACTGAATCGCGGGAGGAATCGCTAGCTCGATCGCGCAGCGGCGGCTGGCGCCTCGGCGGTGATAGATTCCTACGTCGGAAAGTTCGGCTCACGACATGCGGACACCAGCCCAGGGGCAAATCCGGGGCACCATTCGGCGCGTCGGTTTCTTCACCGCCTGCAGGAGGCCCGACCGCTTACAGCGGTCGGTCGATGCACCGTCGATGCACCCGAAGCGAGTTTCGGAGGAGAAGTATTGTTGCCTCAAAAGCAGGTTACTTGCCTTTGTCGACGAATCGATCAAACGTGCAATTGTAAAACCCTTCACGCCGTGCTCCGTTTCTTGAAGATTCCATTTTCAAAGTGGGAAGACTGTCGATCTTTGGGTCGAAGGAAATGACGGACAGCGTGAAGCTCAACAGTGCAAGGGAAACCTAGTGTTATTGCTTCCGTGCTCACTGAATTCGCTTCGGCGAGCCGCAGCAAAACGCTGACTGCCGACGACATCCACCGGCACCGGACAGCTGAAGGATTCGCGCCGCGTAATCTGACTCTTGATGATCGCACGGTCGCACGCGTCGAGGAACTCCGCACTATGTCTCGTGACACGTTTTCCGGCCAATTGGTCGGTGGCAACGTAATCGCGCGAATAACGGCTCTGGTGGGATTCACCGAGTCGGCGGACTAGGACCAACTTTTTCCAGCACAATGAAGAATGCCCGGACATCCGTGCTTTTCCCTTGCCTCCGTTGAAGTGTGATTTTTCTGCTTGTCCGATCTCCGAATCGAGTGACAATTCGCGTTGCGGGCAGGGATTCCGTATACCGGCTGTCGTCTGGTGCGGAGTAAACGACTAACGCTTCGCGAGCATCCATCCATTTATCCCGCGTAAAGAATGAGATAGATGGCGGATTCGTTTTCTGATTCTCGAACTCCGTCCAAACCCAATCCGCGATCGTGTGGTCACCGGCATGCCGCAGGAGAGAAGCATTCTGCATACTGATCAGGGACGCCTTGCCCGTCAGATTTGCAAGATCCCATTGCAGCTCCGTCGCAAGATCGATCCTGTATTTCTCAAGCTTATCGTTTACGGCATCGCACATTCTCATCGCGTCAGACCAGCCCATTCGTGCGGCGACTGACCGTTGGTTAAGCGATTGCGAGGGAAACTGCATCAACTGCGCCGCTCGCGCAGGAAATGGTTCTTTGGAAATGAAAGTTTCCTCAAGCGTATAAGTTATCGTTTGATCATCCCAGATCATTTCGTCGCGCGGAATTTTTACCATTGCGAGCTCGGCGCTATCGCCATTGCCGGCCACCAGTCGTAGCCTTGATTGACTGGCGTCCCATTTCGCTTCAACCAGACCCGGAGTGCCGTTTGTGCGTTCCGGCTTATTCGGATGATCGTTTTCAGTCGCCACATCCAGTCGTTTTTCGTCGGGCTTAGGGTTGGAGGATCTGGTCAAAAGTAACAAGGTCACAACCAGGATTATGGCAACCACCACCAAGGCACTGAGAGCAGCGGGAACCCAACTCGATTCGCGCGCACCAGCTCCGCTTACCGGTTTTGCGATTTGGCTGTCGTGATGCAAGATCGAAGAATGCTCTGGCGAATATATACTGATCAGCGAACTGCATAACGAATGTACGGTCGTTCCCGATGCGCGACCGTCGCTAATCCAGCGAGCCCACTCGGCAAAATGTCGTTCGCCGTTATTCGCAGCTCCCGTCCGTGTCGATCCTTCTGCCACTATCAACGCGGAAACCAGCTGGTTTGACTCGATATCCGACTTTGGCGTTCGCAATTCCTGAGTGTGCTTTTGCAATACCTGAGTGTATTCTCGCAGCGGAGGCAGCGTCGTCCACGATGCTTCGGGAACGGGCATAAGCCAAATGGCCACATCGGAAATCGGCGGCACATCGGACCGGATGGACGACAGGAAGAATCGACGCCACTGGTCGCGAGCGTCTTCGCGTCGACATTGGTGCCAATGGACAGTCGTTCGGAGGAATCCAACACAACGCGAATCGACCAATTCTAGCAGTTCCGAAAGTCGCCCCAGCATCAGGTCGACGTTTTCCGGAGTGGCGTTGCTAAATTCGAGAGTCGTAAACACTCGCGACGCCAAAACCGAAACGACCTCCGAAACAACATCGAGGCCTTTCAACCACTCCACTACACATTCCCAGCGTTGCTGATCGGCAATGACCTCCCATGCGACCGCGACCGCGAAATCACATGTCGAACTCTGGTCGACGCCATTTCCCAACAACCATTCACGGGCGACACGGCGGAAGGAAAGCGGGATACCACTCACCCAACCGTCACCTAGCGGCAGAGGCTTCCGAAGCAGCAGAAAAACGTCTGCGGGCCATTTTTTCGCGCTGCCGACTTCCTCAGCAATCATGCAGAATTCGTTTGCCATATCGACCACCTGGTCGACTTTCGCATCGGCTGGTCGAGCGCATGCCAGAATATGGTCCGCATCGGTAGTGTGTTCCGCTCGACCGATTATGTCTTTGAGTCGGCGTGCATTCTCCGGTTGCAGCGACCACGAAAACGGCCAATCCAATACCTGCTTCAGCGGTAGTTGCACTTTCCAGCCCGTTAGTTCTTCTCGAGCAGTCGCCAGATACCTAATGTCAAAGAGCCTCGGTTCATCGGGGCAGCGTTGAAGGATTATGTCAAAGAGCCCGTCCTGCGTTCCCAACGCTCTTGTAACCGGCAGCAGAAATGCCTTGAGGTCAGGCCATGTTGCAGACGCGGCTATCGCGTGCAAATGCCCACCCACGACTTGCCGTTTGGGTCCCAAAGTCCATAACTGGTTGCGAAATCGAAACAGACATTCGAGATCGCTTCCGTCGAGACCGGATTTTTCAGCCTTTTTCAACAACCACTCCAGGTCTCGCCGGCCTGCTTGCTCCTGGTGTCCACGAATCCAAGTTCGAAAACGGTCGTTGTCTTTGAGAAACTTCTGGTCCTCACGTATCGCTTGCCGGAGGACTTCGAGCCAGTTACCTTCCAGCGCCTTAACGGCGCGCGGTGCCCGCGGTCCAAGCCGGAAGAGGAATTCGGCCACGGGAGGGCAAAGACGATCGTCGTGGAGGTCAAAATCCGAAGGCACAGCCTCGGCCCAAGCCTTCAGTTCGTCCAATTCCACTCTCAGTCGATCACGCAGCGATGCAACGGAATCGCTGTCGTTTGCGTCAAACGAATCGTCGTAGTTGACATTGATGGTGCGCAGCATGTTTCTCGGATGCACTCCGAATCACGCGTGATAATGTACAAATTGCGCAATGCGCCTTGCCAAATCCGCGACCGGTCGTTGGAACGCTGGCACTACGATTCCGCGCCTGCTCTTGACCAACTCACTGAGGTCTCCTTGCGCCTTAGCGCGGTCGTCATTCCACTTTTGAAGATCCGATCGCTTCACTTGTGACCTGACGGTTGCACGTTCAAGGTGACGTCCTCCTTCGAGGTTTAGTTGATTTGCCGTGACCGATAATCTCGGAGGCAACGGAAAATGATTGTCCTGCGGAGAGGCGAGGTCGAGCAGCGCGACACGATGCCGAGACATTGCGAACGACAACGGTCCGGCAAATCCTTCCGTCATCAGTTCCGGGTCCGCGTCGAGAGGATCCAAAAGATCGGAAACCACAAATACGTATCCCGCGACTCTGTGCTGCATGGTTTCGGTCAACGCTTGGGCTAAGCAAAACCGTTCCGGTCTTGGGTCCATGAAGGAGTCCGCCGTCGCCAAGAGCATCTCGCGGACTCGTGGAATCACCGCCGCATGCGCAGAGCGGCTATTGCGCAACAGTTCTCCTTGGCAGGCACCCTTGTGAAGGAAAGTGAGCCGCAAGCTCGCCCCCGAGGCATCCGCGAGCGCAAGAACGCAACCTATTCCGGTTAGAAGAGAACCAAGTTTGGATTCCATCCAATCACATCGCGACATGCATCCGGACAACATCGATCGCGACAGATCGATCACAAGTTGCACCGTTTGTTCCACTTCCAAGGGTGATTGCGAGATGCGCAGCTTGCCGTTGTAAACCGCTTGCGCGAAATCGATTCCGGCATGATCCAGATGAGACAGATCGATCGATCCAGCGTCATCACCGATGCGATACCTTCGTGGCGTACCTAATTCGATCGCGGGACGGCCGAGCTTCTCCGATCTTACCCCGCCAGAAGGTGACAGGGAGGATCGAAAGCGGAGCACCAGTTGTTCGGCGTATTCATGGTGTTCTCGAACGAGGCGGTCCAGCACGGTGCGCACACGTGTCGATACGTCAACTATCGCGGTGCTTGCCATTCCAACAGATTCCGTATGAGGTCTCGAACGTCCAATCCGCGCGCCATGGATGCTGGGGTTAATCGTATACGGTGAGCGAGTACGTCCTCGGCAATTTGTTGTACGTCGTGCCATTCAGGAACGATCAATTCGTTGACTGATTCTTCGTCACGCGACATGAACGCCTCCACAATGGCTGCGCGCATCATTCTCAACAATCCTCTTGGGCTGCTTCCATTGACAATGCTCGGGTGGTTGCTCCGATGAATCTTTGCATGTAGCCGGAGGTCGTGTTCATCGCGGGATGCATTCAGTTTGTCCAACAGCGCCGTGCTTTTGGATGCATCGAACGGGTCGTCCGATTGCGGGCTAACATGCGTGTACTGGATCAAGCGGCACATCCGCTCGGTAAGCACGCTCGCTTTCTTGCTCTGTTGCCACCTCGCACCAACTTCGGGGCCAAAAAGCATACGACGCAGTTTTCGAAAGAAGTACAGCGATTTCAAATGTTCTTCCTGCTGACTTGTCGGACGCATGTCGACGTCTTTGTCGTCCGGGCCCGCTGACGCGGTCCGCGCTTTGGAACTGGTGACGTTGGCACTCTCAGGCATAGTTGATTCAGCCGGGGGCTCAGTGAACGCAAACGCGTTGGCGATTTTTTTCAGGACATGTTCGTTGGGAAAATCGAGCCGAACCTTAAACGCGAATCGATCCAATTGTGCCTCGCTGAGCGGAAACACTCCTTCTTGCTCCACGGGATTCATCGTTGCGAAGACAGAGAAAGTCTGCCCGTCAGTCGACTCGCATGGAATTGGATCCTCGCCGAAGTATCGCGGCCCGTTCGACGAGCGAAGCAAACTGTATTCGGAAACTCCGCGTGCGATGTCCCAAGCCCTGACTCGCATCGGAGGACGATAGAGAAATGATGCTTGTCGTTCCTCCGTTACCTCCAGTAATGCGGCCTGAACTTTGGGCGATGCACGATTGATCTCGTCGGCCAAAAGAAGGTTGGTGAAAATCGGACCTGGATACCATTTCACTGTCGACACGTTGTCCACGACCTCAAGCCGTTCGGTGTGGATCAGATCACTGGGCATCAGATCCGGAACGAACTGTATACGCCGAAATACCAAACCGAGTTGCGAGGCGAGCGTCTTGATGAGCTGTGTTTTAGCTAAGCCCGGATAGCCCTCGAGTAGGCAGTGCTCACCCAAGATAACGGTCTGAATCACGCGTCTTACTGCGTTGTTCATTCCAAACAGCCGCGCGTTGAGACCGTCTTCCAATCCCTTGATGACTTGGCGGGCCCTCACCAAATCAAAATCACCTTTGAGGTCATCTAGAAAACTCACGGACGCAGTCTCAACTCGGCTCTACATGACAAGATAAACAATAGCCTTCCTAACAGTGCGCAAATCGTGCCTATCATTACGTTGCCTAGGTGTGATACCGAATGCCAACCATAATGCCATAGTGGCGCGAATGTAACGATGATTACTCCCGCCGTGGCAAGGAAGACGCCTAGTGCGATGAGTACCTCGGAAACGTGGGATCGCCGGAATCTCTGTCTGATGATTGCGGGTTGGTCCGTCACCAATTGTGCGAAGCCGCTCGATTCGTAGTGGGCACGAATTCCGGCTGCCATTAGCATCATGCCATAGGATCCGAATGTCCAGGTCAACAGACAAAACAAGAATCCGACAGCAGATTGGTCGCACCAGCACCAGACCATGCAAGCCAACGCGGCCAACACTAGGTGAAGGGTGATTCGCTTGGCGATCGCTCCGCCGCAACCACGCGACGCCGGCCACCAAAGCGATATCGCGATCATCGCCAACACAAGGCATAGAAGCGGCCATCCGACAACAGGGGCAAGCATCCTACCGCGTTTGCCGTGCAGTTGCGTGTCGATGTCAGCGGCGAGTGTGCCAACCCACCGGTTTAACCGACTGTCGTCCGCCGACCGCCACAACTGCTCCCGAACAGTCGAAAGGTCGGTTGGCCGCTCACCGTACTGGTCCAAGGCATCAAATCGACGCCGGGACTCGCGGTTTTTCGGGTCAGGTTGCAATTGCAGCTCGTCCGAATCGGGGAAAAGACCGGCTACGCGGACATCGGAACTCAATGCCCTCAGCCGCCGCAATCGGGATGCGGCATCCGCGGCCGTGCTTGTGCGAACGTCTCGGCTAGGTTCTGCGTACCAGGCAACATACATTGGCTGATCGTAGTTGCGCGACTGCTGAACAACTCCCCCAGGGTCCCCATTCTGAAGCCAAACCGTCAAAGTGACATCCGGATCACTGGCAATCTCATCCCACTCTATCGCACGGCGCACAACGATCTGATCCGCCAACTGATCGTTGGCGCGCAGCGAATCCTCGAGCTTTCTGCCAAGTTTGTTCACAACATCGGGGACCCAATCACCGTTCGGCAGAACCAACTCGACCGTTCCTTGGTGTTTTTCGTCCGGACGGGATCTGGGCGCGAACAACACAAAGACGATTGCAATCGTGAAAGTGAACACCACGAACAATCCCAGCAGGACATAGTATGAGCGTTGTTCCTCGTACAAACGCCACCATAGTACAACCAGTACGACGATCACGGCGATTCCGATGCAATTGATCGGCACGTTGTATTTCCTCACTGCAAAACGCGACGTCCACGGCCCCACTGTCTTCGGGGTGACCGTAACATGTTCGGGGCCAATCGTTCTTTCCTTCTGTTCCTCCCGCACAATCATCTCAACATTCAGCGTTTTCGACAGCTGTCCGTCCACGCCGTGGATCCGAACAACGATGTCTGCCGGACGATTCGATGCGGAGGATGCAAGGGCCAAGCCAAGCTCATCCGCAAGGACGTCTTGACTTATCGCCAAGTAATATTCCGATTCCGACAAATCGAGTTCGAAGGTCTTAAGAGAAGGAGTTGACAGATGGCCAAGGAGCTTGCTTTTCACCCATTCTGCAATCCGACGCTCGCAGTCATCTTCGCTGCAGCTTAACGTGATGTCGGTTGCTGGCTCACCGTGATTGGATGCGCCATCCTGCTGCTTGGTCGGAGATTCACGCGGAGTATCCAGATAAATGGTCGACCCCCTCTCGGTTGGCATGATAATACCGGGGAGGTCACATCGATCGATCTGGTAGCGATAAATTGAGGCGCGAACATCCTTTGCCCATTCATTTCCGTCGTCCAGCGATTCTTTCATCAACCTTCCCAGAGGTGATCCGACGTCGCGTTCTCGGATTGCTCGAAAACCCGTGGCGTGCATTCGCCGCTCGGGATGCATGGCTGTGAGCGGAGGAAATGTCGTGGAGCAAGCGCAAAACCACTTCTTCGCTTCGATTGAATTCGGGTGTGCTATCAGGTATTGCAGCAACCGGGTCAGGAATTGCTCTTTATGATGGATAAGCTCCCAGAATTGATCGTCCGACATTCCGGGAGTGACACGAATGGCGGACACCAAAGCGTCCAATCGGCACGGTTCGGCACTCGGTTCCGGAGGCGTCAGCAGAAAGCTGAACGAATACTGTCCGTCCAACGCATGCACCGTCTGAAATACGGACTCTCGATCGTCCAATGCGGCATCGTCCAACCATTCTCCGATCGGATGTGATACCAGTTCCCGAACGAGATGGCCTGAAGGAGGCGAACTCGAACCGGGGGAGGTCCATCCGAGTGCGGCAAAGAACTGGTACTGGCACAGTGAGGCCGTCTCTCTTCGTATCGGATTCCCCGGGCGTCGCCAACGCAATCGGTCGACGGGCTTCAGGTGACGCCCAAGAAGTGGAAACAGCGCGGTCCACTCTCGCTTCGTAGCGCTATGAGTGCGGATTGGCAATATTTCAACAAGTCCGTCTTCGGCTGCCCAATCGAGATACCTTTGGCGGACCGCGCCCAAATGGTTGTACGCTTGCACGATCCTTGGCTGGAGCTTCCACTCCCTATTCACCAGATCGAGAATCTCAGTATTTTCATTCGCTACATCATTAACGATGCGTTGATTGTGCTGATCGAGAAACCGGATCACGGTATCGGCATCTCGGTGGCACCTTTCCTCGTACACGTGACGGAGCAGGGGCAGCGGCGCCGTCTCACCCTGGAACGAACTTTTCACACGAACAGCATCATCGGGGCGTTCCAACGAAAGACACCACTTCGTGAGGTCCAAAAACGCGACCGGCTTACGCGATATGCTACTAGATTGATTACCTAGTTGGTGGGCGGCATACCACGCGCCCGGAACAATCCTGTCGTCGGAACGACTGGAAGAAACGCCTGCCTCGGTCAGCAGCCTCAGAATCAAGCGGCCACCATCCTGCGCCAACGCTGACGCTAGACTTGATGTCCCCGGGTCGCCGGACATCATCCGCCATTGCTCCAGCAGTCGCTCGATCGAACGCCGTTGATCCTCAGCCAAAGTCGTTTTCGCGGTGGCGTCGATGCTGCGAAACGGAACGCTCATGGCGCGAAACACCGCCTCCCCGAGTCCTCTTTGCGAGTCATTCAGAAACGCTTTGTCAAAGAATCGGCGGTATTGAATATCGGGGTTCTCCATCGACAGCTCTGCGAAAACCCGCAGCACGTCAAATACCACATCGACCGTGCCGGCGCCGTCGAGCAAATTTGCGGGCGGGGTCTTGATGAAGTGATCGGCGCCCCTGCGGAGTTGCTCGGGCGCGTGACTCGACCTCTGCCACTGGATGGCCGTTCGAATTACGGAGTCCGGATCCACGCCGGTCCCCCCTCCCTCGGCAGGCAATAGGCGTCTGCGAAATTCCTCGTCGGCAAGTCGTCGCGACGGCTGCTTCCTTTGCAAAGTCCAGTGCAGAACCACTCCTCGGAAGCAACTATCGACAAGCTTGGACGCCGAAACTAGTTCTCCGGGCTGTGTCCGTCGCAGAAGCAATTGAACATCCAGCGCGGATTTGGGCGGCAAGCGGTATTGAAATGACAACATTTCCCGCGCTCGATCGTCGTTCATGACGGCTCGCACGGCAGCAAACGCAGTTTCATTGAGGGACGCGAGCTTTCTGCGTATCAAATCGGTCTTCGCCATCGCACGGGGACTCGAATCAATCTGTTCGTACTCGGCGCAAATCCGTATCGCATGTTGCTGGAAAAAATCGACTTCGAGCCATCCAAGCACGAATAAAGCGGGCCACCATTGCGCACCGTTTCTGCCATTTCGGGGTTCCAGGTAGCGTTCAAGATTATCGAGCCCAGCGCTGAACCAAATCGTATCGTCCAGCAAACGGATCGTTCGCGCAATGATGTCCACGTCCTCCGCAAGCTGTTCAGCGGTGCGTGGATTTTGATCACCGAGCAGTTTGCGGAGCCGACTCCTGATTGCGAGCATCTGTTCGACTCGCAGTTCGTCAGGACCTAATCGTTGACCGAAATGACGTAACTCGATAAACGATCTTGTGCTCCACGTCGGTGAAACGCTTTGCAACGCCGAACCCAATTGCCGACGCGCATCCTGCACGGTTAACTGCCCGAAATCCCGATCGACAATCGAAGCATGCTCCAGATCGATGCCGGCAACTGCAATGCGGAGCGTGCCTGCTTCATCGCCTGAAAGCCCCTCGGCCGATCGGACCAAACGGCTGGCTTTATCAAATGATTCTGCATCGAATCGATCGGATCCGCCGCTCGCGTGAAGCTGAGCCAATGCCCGGAATACCAGTATGCGTGTTTCCAAGGAGCCACCGCGCGCCAACACACTCCGGAGACGCGCAAACACACGCTCCTTGACTTCTCCGTACGAACGAAGCTGTTCCAACGTGCCATGATGATTCTCCTGAGAATTTGGCAGCATCGTTGCGACGCCTGCCACGATTGCCAATCGTTGGGCAGCAACTTCACGATCTATTATTGCCTCTTGAGGTTCGAGACAATTCAGAAGTGTCGACGCAAGCTTGAATCGATTTGTGCCGTCGACGCGTCGCTTCGCGTCCGGCGGGAATCCCGCCGAGTGCCAGTGTACGGACGAAAGAGAAGTAACCGGACCGGGCGTTTGCCACCGCAACTGATTGTTACCGACGGTAATGGGATGCAAATAGTATTCGCTAATCCGAACAAGTTCGTGCACCCAGGATGCAACGGTCCAAATCCGATCCGCCTCCATCGATCGTCCGGATTCGATGATCATCGGTAGCTGTGACAACGCGTGCTCCGCCATCGCAGGAACACACTCGAAACGGATCGCATTGAGGTTCTCATTCCACAGTCGCATCCAGACGAAAATATTTGTATTCTCCGCACTCCAATGTCCTGCAAAGAATTCGTCCGGTGAAACACTCCCGATGGAACCTCTTCCGACAAGTCGTGCGTGAAGCTCGCAGAGATCTAAGATTGCGTCTTCTGACTCGACGGGAGCCGATTTTGACAAACGCTGAAACACATTGGCCAGTCTTTCTTCGCAAACTTCAAGCCCCCCGGGACGGCACCAAGCCCTGAAGGGCCAATCGCCTGACTTTTGATCCGAGGTCGCATACTCGTGCACGTATTTCAAGAACTTTGGCACCGTGACTAGTGGCAGGTAGATCTCGTCGAATATCTCGCGCCTTTCCGGCTCGGAATCGAATTCGGAAAGCACGTCGCGAAGCGGGCGATCAAGTCGATGGAGGCAACGCGCGACGAAGCGCCACTCTTGGTCGGATAGCTTTCTGTCGTTCGCAAAAACGTCTTTGAGACATCGGATAACTCCGTTCCACCATTCCGGCTTTCGCGAAAACTCGCTCATCAAACGATGTGCCTTGAGCGCTACTTCCAATTGCCGGACAAAGATATCGATGGCTTCTTGAGATGATCGATCGTCGCTCTGTCGGAGAACTTCGGAAAAGCGATCGGATGCCTTGACGACTCTCTGTCCCATCGTTTTACCGAGTTTGGAAAGCGGGGGAGCATCCATACGGCCTCCCAGCCGGCGGCGATACGCCGCTAACTGGCCAACGACTCTTCCCAGGTGCTGCCAACCCTCATCGTTCGAATCCGGTCGACTCAGTTGCTGCCCAATGCCACCTACTATTCCCTGTAGCAGCTCGGAGTCGAATTGCTTTGCAATATTGGAAGGAGAGGTATTCTCATCAACCAATTGGGCGTAGATCAGCATGGCGCGCATCAGACGCGTGTCTTCTTTCCCGGCACCCGGCCAAGCGGGCGATTCGGGCGATCCACCTTCCAACAGTAGTTCCCCAATGCGTTCACGATGCTCGGACTTCAGCTCTCGAATGGTGTGCTCCGTCACCAACAACCGTCGATTTTCCTTGCCGCTAACCTGCGGCTCAATCAACTCGTCAAATACCTGTTGGGAATCAACCGGATAGTAATGATCGATAATCAGCTTATAGAAGCTGCCAAAGCCCTCTTCTTTGGTCCAACGATTGAGCAGTTCAAGTGAGCCCTGAAAAACCGGCGATGATTGGGGGTTCGATGATCGATGGTGTAATTCCGGTAGGATCTCCGTCTCATGAAGCCGCAGAAACCAATCGTGACTCCGATCCGGCTTAAGCTCGCTGTAGGCGATCTCGGGATCGAGCCCGGAAACAATCTCCTGCACCAATGAATACAGGTTCGGATCCGTCGCTGCGGGTTCCATCGCTAGAAACGTCGTGATCTTCCTAAGGAGTCCCCTGCCTCGGTCGGATTGATGTCGAGCAACGCTGGCGACACCGCGGACAGCAAGACTTTCGACGTCCCATTGGTTGACGTGATTGCCGATCACCTGCCAAGCTGATTCACTAACGCCCCGGTAATGTTTCCAAGCGGGTGTGTCGCGTTGGCCGTTCTGCGAAGCTTGTTCGGCAAGCTTGTCAACTTCCGCTAAGTCATCGACTATCTTGCCAAGCGAGTGGTGTTTGACCCTGGACCCGATCTCGGATCGGCACAATTCCTTCAACTGCGGCTGCTCCGGCGCCGGAAGAACTCGCGTCAGCAGCGCGATCAGCTTCACCGGCTCGGCACCACGCGATGCAATCGACTTTGCGAACTCTTCTTGCCATTTGTCAGTCCAACGGAAGCCGGCCAGTTCGTGCTTCAACCAACCGCAGAATTGATCATTGTTCCATGCGCTCACTCGGTCCTCGGAAATCGTCAGGAGCAACAGGTCGTTCGGCCCGTTTGGAAAAACGCGGAGTTCGGATGCCAGCTTGCCGAATGAAGTAGGATCGATTCCTTTGACATCGCTGCCTGTGATCCACTCCGCTACGAAAGCCGCGCGAAACTCAGAAGCTACATTCTGACGCACGTCCTCCCGATCAACGATGTCACGCGTGCTGTCGAGCAAATCGGCCAGCGCATCTGCATCGGCACGACCACTCAAAAAATACCGGAGGTTCATCCGTGCAGCGCCGGACTTGTCGATCTGGGCGAAGAGCTGCGGCTGGGCTGGGAATTGCAGCGCGGCAACGACGAGCAGGAATAGAGGGACGCGGATGACACGCATGACCGACGCTTAGTCGCAAGTAGGGCTAGTCCCAGGCGATCTGCGGCGACACACCGCGCAACCAGGAAAGCAGTTCTTTCGCTTGATTGGACCCACCCCATAACTTCGTCGACGTAGGTATTCGCCGCCACTGCGGGTCGAGGTTCATTTTGTTTCGCCAATATTGATAAAGTCCTTTAACCCAGAAACTTTCTTCATCCGTGATTTCGGTGTATTCCTTATTCTGCTTGCGTTCGCGATCGACCCAAGCCTTAACGGCCTTGGTAGCGTCTGCGCTCACTTCGGCTACGTCGTCATCGTTTTCTCGCAACAGCAAAGGCACATAGAGCAGATTCGCGAGACCAAGATCTTCCGATAGGCGCCGACTCATCTTGGCTTGACGGTCGCATCCTGCAAAGAGCACGATCTCGGTAAAGTCCAACACCACGATGTCCGCCGTCTCTACCGCGTTGTATTCCATGAGCAACGCCGCGAGCAACAACTGCTCAGATAGCAATGCCGGCAACGCCGATTCGTGAGGATCATCGAGAAACTCGGCTCGGTGGTGGAGCATGTGTTTCAAGAACCAATCAAGACCTCGCTTCGGATTCGACTGGACATCGAGCCATTGCTGGATCGGATAGGGGCCAACACTATCCTGCAGAAACGTAGCCAGCACTGGCCCGGAAGATTGCCCGATTTGATTGCTTTCACATTCTTGCTCGAATTGCATCAGCATCTTCTCTCCTCTGCGCTGAAACAGCAGCCCGGGAAGTTGCACTTGCTCCTTGGGATGAAGATCGATCAAACGAGGTCTCTGTGACGGAATCAGATGGGCAAGGCTGCTACCTACGGAAGTACTAGCCGCCTTGATTGTTTTTGATGCGGGCTCTACCGCGACTCCGTTGACAAAAATCAATCCGGGATCAACCAGATCGGAACGATCCTGCGCGGACATCGCTACCACCTTGGAAACATCAAGAGCGTGTAGTGTCTGTTGCCGGTGAAAGTTTGCTCGCACGCCGACAATTTTTTGCAGTTCGGGTTGATTTTTTCCACCGGACAACCGCAGAACCTGATCGCGGGTCGTCAATTGGTCGGCTCGAATCAGCTTCTTTTCGCCACTCTCGGTTCTGGCGTGAATTCGTTGCGCAGGTCCAGCCACTAACCCGGTACCGTCGTTCAATACAAGTTCGACTGTACGCGTCGAGGTTAAATCTTCTTGATCGACCGTAACCTGCACGATTTTCTTGATTACCGAGTCGAACGCCAGGATGGGCTGTTGACGACTCAGCTTTTCGCACGGCAGGGATTGAAGGCTCGCCCGCAAATCACTGCCCTGACCGGAAGGCAGCGAAAGTTTGGCCGCGGTGGTCAAGCCAACCGCGTTGGCATCGCGCGCGTAGTGGCCGACACTCAGCACTACCGGTCCGGCGATCCACGGCAGATTCGCCAAATGCAGTTGCACGAAATCACTGGAGGGGTCATCGGACCTTTTTTTGCTAACCAGCCTTACGGTCTTCAACTTCTCTCCCACCATTCCAGCGACGATTTCGTCGTTGGGTTCCAGCGCTGCGACGTGACGTTGAATAATCTCGCTCCCGTCGGACAGCAAAAACCAGTTTCCTTCGCCCACCGTGACATCGGGTGCCGAGTCAAAATTCAGGCGGTAGCTAACTTGCGGAGTCATCGCCACTTTCGACAACGGTTGGGTGGAAAATCGTGCCAAGGATCCTTGTTCCAAGGTGTAGGCATTGACCTCGGTTTGTGAAAGATCGCCAGCAACCAAGTCACCCGCGCGAACGCTCTTTCCGTCGCCAAGGGAAAGCAGCGTGTCGACGTGGATCGGGCCGGCGTCGAGGGAGTGTGCGGCGACCAGAACGGGAATGCGTCCTTGCGACGTCGGATAGACCACCATATTGCACGCCCTTCCGCGCGCCGTCGGCAGGGCGAGACTGAGCCGAACCAGTTTATTCTTGCGATGATCGTTGATTGCCCGTGCCCTGATCTCGGCCGACTCCGATCCCGACCACAGATCGTCGGTCCGATCGATGTGGTTCGCCTGAGTCCAAACAGCGGCAGCGTCCACTTGTGTCAGGATCGAATGCCTTCTGGCAACCGTGAGTTCCGAGTTCCCTTCGCCCTCGCCGCGCAAAATCAGTTTGATGCAGGTGTCTGATTCACGATGGTCTGTGTTCAGGACGATAAACCACTTTGGTTCGACCTCATCCGGTTTGAACCAGCTACGTACGCTTGAGGGCGGAAGCGTGACAAATCCTTGTACCTGATCGCCCGCCTTCAGATCCTCCGCCCGAACCAATTCTCGCTTGCCGTCGTCACCTCGCTTACCAACCCACACATTAGCGCCGATTCCGTCACCCTCAGGGCGTGTCGGACCGGACGGGGAGGCAAACCGCATCACAATGATCTCACCCTTGCTTTCCGGCGTTCGACACAGAGTGCCCCATTCCAGTTTGAAATCCTCCGGACCAAACCGGTCTGCTGGCCTCCCATACAACTGAATCAGTCGACGAAATTCGGGACTGTCGAGAGCGTGTTCAAGATCCTGTTTGTTTTGGATGACATTCCAGCGTGGCCAATCAATTTGTTGTGCCATCGCCGCAAGCGGTATGACACTGGTAGCATCCATGGCTGTTAGCGAATTCAGACGCTCTTGTTCGTGGCTAACAGCGATTCGACCTTTAATATTTCGAATGCGTTTTTCGCTTTCGATCAACCTGCCCAGGCGTTCGAATTCAGCCAGCCACTGTCGACGGCATGCCTTGGGATCAGCGTGCTGCTGCACCGGTCCCAACCATCGTTGGCATATGTCGGCGACAATGAGTGCTTCGAGGGCCAGGTTTTGAATTCCGGGAGAGCCACCGTGCGCGGTGTTCTTGCCCTTCACGCGTCCCAGTAGTCCTTGAAGCGGCACCTGCGTGACGGGCAGGATCTCCGAAAGTGGTTGATGTGCCCCGTCGGACTCATACACCCAATCAAGATTCTTGTGCGACTCGATCATCTCTGCGTGCCGCGGTCCGAACATCTGTTGCACGGCGTCATTGACCGTCGCCTTGATTTCAGTCATCGATCGCGTGCGGCAGGTGTTCAGCAGATCCCGTCGGTAAAGCAGGAGGACTTGAACGGTCGCGGCGTGGGACTGAAGTTCAATTGGTATGTGTGACCATCGATCGGGATAGTCAACTTCACCGGCAACATACGCAGCAACGCCGATTGCCAACGGTCCGCCGGTTTTGCGAAGGTCTTCGTTGAGCGAACTGTACGCGAGTAGAAAATGCCACGTGAATCGCAATGCGACGTGAGACGCCTGATAGGCGTCGCGCCTGCTCAATTGAAACTTTGCGATGGTGGGATTCCACGAGAAGGGAACACTGCGTCCGGAAGCACCACCCGGCTCTTCTCCGAGATCGATCGCTCTCGGCTGAAACCTCCCAATGCCCCTCCATTGATCCAAATCCGCTACCGCCGCCAATCTCTCCGACTCACCTTCTTCATCGACATACTTGCTGATCTCAGTCGCGAGTTTGGAATAGAAGTCCTTGAGATGGGGGCGGTGTTCAAGGACGAAATACTGTTTCGGTCCCGAGTTGGATCGATTCGAATCCGACGTGCCAGTCGCAGGCTCCTCAAATGCGCTCGTTTGGGCGTAGATTTCTCGCAGATAGGTTTTCGGATCCGGTCCTTCGGCTAGGACAGTCGTCGCCGTGACGGCTAATAAGAGACCGGCAAACAGGTACTTCGCCATTTTCGTCACTCCCCTTTTCATTCGTCTTTCTGAGGGGTTTCACTGGCGAGACGAAACGAGTACCGGTTCGTACTTCCCCTGAACGAACCGTGTCCCTCTCTCCAGGCACAACGGACTCCGTCCTCGAAATCCGATGTCCACTCGCCTCCCTCGTGGCCAACAAAAGACTCATGCCTTGAAGCAGCGTCAAGTTGAGCACCGGTCGGAAGTGTTAGCTCCGCTTCGAACTCCTTTCCAAGTTCTTGGCAATAACCATCGACCTCAACCGCTGGAATCAACACCACGTCGCCGGTACCGCCAGCGTCGATTTGCGCTTCCGTAATGGGATCGGAAATCCAAAACGTCGAATTACCATCGTCGATCGAATGCCATTCGATCTCACTTACATCGGCTCGAACCACGATGCCTTGATTGGGAGTCATGCTTCGGTTTTCTCCAATCGACGGAATGACGCCGAGCAACATCACGAATACGAGAATCGCCGCCGTGAAACAGGTCATAATGAGGAAGCCGGCCCAATTTCGCCATTTGCTCGTCCACCACCTGTCCAATGCTTCTTGAAATCGGTCGAGCCAGTTTCGCGGTCTGCTCGTCCACCACTCATTAAATGCGTCTCGAAGCTGCCCGACATCTTCAAAGCGATCTGCCTCGTCGAGCGCAAAACACTGGCTTGCGAACTGCTGGAATTTTTGCTCCGACCTTTCTTTTCGAATGGAGTTGGGCCGTGCGAGTTCATATTCGCACTTTTCAATCGCTGCTAGCAACTCCTCCCTAGGCCCCCCGCAAGCGTTTGCAAATGGATGCTTTCCCGTGACAAGTTCGATGATGATCACACCTAACGCCCACACGTCATTGCCTTCGCGGCCCCTACGGCAAATCTGTTCCGGCGACATATACGCAGGAGTACCTGCCAGATAATCGAGCTTAATCGTTGGATTACCGGCATCTACAATTTGCGGTTCACGTTTCAGGCTAACCCCAAAATCGGTGAGTTTGACCTCACCTTCGCAAAGCAATACATTCTGCGGCTTGAGGTCATGGTGAATAACGCCTTCGCCATGGCAATACCTGACTCCGCGGCATAACCCTCGTACTACATCTTCAATTTCTTGTGACGACGGAACACCTTTCGCCTCTAGGGCGGCAAGCGAAGAGGTGGCAAGTTCCATGACAATCGCTGTTTCGCCCTGCTCCGTCCATGTCTTATCAAAGATTTTGATGACGTAGGGGGAATCCTGAACGGCCGTCATGCTAGTAAACTCGCTCTCTTCATCCCCTTTCCAGACAACCTTGATCGCGAGCCGAATAGCCTTGTCCGGAAGACGCGCGGCCAAAAACACCGTGCCGAAAGTGCCGCTGCCAATGACGTTTTCAATCTCGTAGCCGGGGACACGTACGCAGGCGTCGCGAATCGAATTCTCGACCATCAACCATCGATTGTCCTCCAAACAATCCTGGTTGCGCTCACGCCGCAAAACCCGTTGAATGACCTGAAGAGACAGATCGGGATATAGCAGGCGGAGTTCCTTTGTGAGATCGAATACGAATTGTCGTGCAGCGAATTGATGGCCTTTGAGAATGTTGAAATTGGTGCGGAGGTGATTGGCAAATTCGACGCAGGCCGCTTCGCAATCCGATTCTTCACGTTTCAACTTACGGCGAAAATCCACCATTATTTTCTCTTGCCGGTCATTCTCGTCGACCGTACTCACTGCTCCGACCATGTTTCCAACCTCTCTCGCACGCGATCCAGCTGGCGACTTACCGTCCTTGTGCTGACGTCAAGTTCATCCGCAATTTCTTGATGGGTTTTTTGACGAACCAAGAGATCAAAGACTTGCCAAAGATCTTGTCGTTGAAGTTTCGCTCTGACCTCTTCAAGCGCCTCAATCGCCAATTCCTCTACCGACTCTTCGACGGCAAGACTAGAAAGGTCCTCCACCGTTTGTAGCCGATTGCCCCTCAACTTCTTAGCAATCTTGCGATTGGCGATCGTTACGAGCAGACGTAAGAGTTCGACCCCATTCTTCGGTTGCCACCGCTCACTGTTGCCAACGTTGCCACGGATCAGTGTTCGGAACACCGAAGCCACAATGTCATCCGCCTCGAACGGAGCGCCTGGTGGGATTTTAGGTGCGACAATGCGAATCAGTTCCGGCCACCAGTGCTCAGCGACCGCTTCCATGGATGACTCATCGCTGTGCCGAAGCGCGTTCACTACGATTTCGTCGGCAGGCATGGCTGCCGGATCATCGGGATTGCAACGTGAATTGTCGTCTGACATCGCCTTTATTCGTCCTCACGTACCGACCGTTTTGGGCCAATGCACAACTGCACAGGTATTATGGCAGACCCGCCCGTCTCACTTGCCAAAAAAGTGGAAAAAGTCTTTTCGTCGAAAATTCGCGGAATACTGTCGACATTTTCGCGCGCGGCCCCATTAACTTCGTGGAAGGCAGAACCGTGTTCACCCGGCAGCGGGGATAAACGATGGGAAACGGACGATCAATTTGGCTCGTCAATCTTTTTCTTTGCGTTATTGTCGCGACCAGCGCGTCGATTGCCGTTGAACCACCTGTCGATGAAAGGCGACTGAAAACGCTGCGACAATGGTGCCAACGAGCGCAGCGCGATGGCTGGCCGCTCAGCAATCTTGGTGATGCGAATCTGAACTCGGTCGTCTTTCTCTACGACGTTGCGATCACCGCCCAATTTCATTTAGCCGAAGGACGCGAGGATGAAGCACGGCGCTTGTTACTGAAAGTGGCAGCGGAGTGGCCACGTAGTGACAGCGGATTCGTTGCGTCAATCAAGCTCCCACACAAGGAAGCCTTCGACCAAATCAACGGGCGTCCGGTCGTAACCAACGGACCCGCAATGCATGTGGCTATCTCGGCACTCACTGTTTGGGCAAGCAAAGCCGCGGGCCTCAAAAATGTTGAGACTTCGGAAGATCGTTCGCGCGAACTTCCGGAACTGAGCCGGTCCATCGCGGAGCACATCCTTGCACAGATGAATGCGGAAGGAGGCATTCCCTACGGTCCCGGCGGGCAAACGTTTGGCGACGGTACGCCGTTCAACCAAGTTTTCAACCCGGAGTACCAATGCAATTTCATTGGCTTGACCGATCGACTCTACAAAGTCACTGGAGACAAAAAATGGCATGAGGCGAGCAAGAAGGCACTGGATTTTCTCGTCAAACAGCACTTCGACCGGCGACAACATCGATTTGTTGCCATCAACAGCCACGGCCGCGAGGACTACCCACCCGACGTTCCGGGTTGGGCGATTTCGCTGATAGGGCCTGATCGGTTGCAGGCGGCAAACATCGACCTGGAACGCCTCGCCGAACATCTGGCAGCCGATCCCTCCCAACCGATGCTTGTCGAATGGCAGCTCAATCGAATCGTAGGGCTGAGCCGACTAGCCAAATTCTTTCGCGACAACGGCAACGTGGGTGCGGCCAGCAAAGCGGAGTTGGCTGTGTCGCGATTTAGCAAACTAATCAACACGATTCCCTTACGTGAACCTCGGCACGGCGCTGGTTTGGCTTACGCATACCAACGTGCTCCGGGACGAGATGACGCTTTTATCCCTGCCGATGGAGTCGACACCAACTGGGGCTGGACGACCCAGGCCGGCAGTTCCCGGATTTCCGCCGCCTACTGGCTGTGTGTGGTGGCCGGTCACGACCCGGTCGGCGCCGAGATCCGTGGTCGAGCGATCAACTGGCAAGCGATCGCCCTACGCGAGCGCCCCCAGCGATCGAGCACCGGCCAAAGGGAGTTTAGGAAACCGCCGCCGATCACTCAAACCGCCGGAACATCCTACCGACACGACCAGTGGCTCCGCAACGAAACTCAATCGCTCAATTTCGCTTTGGCGCACGTTGCAACGCATCCCTGTACCAACTTTTCAGCGCCCGCGTTGTTTCGCCTTGGTGGCGACGTCCGCAAGTGGTCGGCCGCTGAACTGGAGGACTTGCTAGTCCACAAGAAAGGCTGGAGCCGGTTGGAAACCTGGACGTATCTGCGACAAGTCCGCGAAGTGGGTTCCGCCAAACGACGCGGACTGGTTTGCGAGTCGGTGTTTGAGGACGTCGCGAGGGACAAGGCGGTACGCGTGTTAGTGTTCGACGCGTTCGACGTTAGGGTTGTCGCCAGATTCGAGCATTTGTTGCCTCAGTCCGAAACAGCGAAAAAGAAAGCGAGTTTCCAAGCCTGGGCAGAGCATCACCAACTTGTAGCCGACCCTTCGCGAATCGCGTGGGTGCCGAATGAACAGACTGACGATACAACTGTTCGTCGAATCGAAATTGGCGATAGCGTCGGATACGTGTGCCCGCTCCAACGCCCGGGCTGGTATGTCATTGCGGTAGGCGCCTTTGCAACCGTTGACCCTGTCAGCTACGAAATGACCGGACTTTGGCAAGGCCATCCGACTTGGTCCCGCCTACACCTGGCAGCCAAGTACCCGGTGACTAACGGCGTCCGCCGAGACACCGAGCCAGTAGCTAAGACTCGTGAGTTCGGTGAAGACTATCAATGGGTCAAGCTCGACAGGATTGACCTGACCCGGTTCATCGGCCTCGACATTCGAACCTACGATCCGAACGCAAAGAAACTCGACGACAAGATTGGCGACAAACTGATTTTCGGAGCGGAGATTATCAACGATTCTCCGGAGGCATTTCGGCGATCGGCACAGATTGCCGTGCGTGGTGCATTTCGCGGAATGGTGGCGGCACCAGTCGATTTGAACAGCCAGGTGATGACGCCTGGTCGCATGTACGCCCGTCCGGAGGTCTTCGGAGATCGGATTCTCCACTCTCCCTATCTGGATCAAGTTGCTCGCCGACTCGAAGCCAATCCCGACTCGAAACAAGATTGGCAACTCTGCCTTGATCGGGGACGTCTCGTGCTCGGCTGGTTATCCGACATGCGTGCCGAACACGAACTCCGTCTTGCGCGACATCGGTCGACGCGGCGGATCGCGGAAATCATTGATAAAGCCGCGCAAAACTATTGGATCTCGAATGACGATGCGATTTTGGTCGTGGGACGGCAGGAGTATAAGAGAGCCGTACAACGCTACAACAAATTGTTAACAGGGGATCATACGGCTGCACTCGCGTTGTACAAGCGAATCAAATTCGCCAAGGACAATGGCCTGCACCTTGTTGATCCGCAAGTCAGCCAATACGAGTCCACGTGGATCGATTTCCTGAACCACCTAGGTGAATTGCAATCGAAAATCGAAAAAAATAGTGATTCAATTCGCGGCGAAGAGTTCATGGCTCGATACCAGCGAGATGCGCGTCAACTTCGGTTTCGCCGAGGTAATCAGTTTTTCGCGATCTTTCCGGGTTACCGGCAAACGCGAGAATGCTTGGCAATCATTGAACACGCCGATCGGATTGCGGACGAACGACGGAGAGTGAAATCTCCGTCGGGCCTGAAGTTGTTTCCTTTTGAGAAGCCCGCCAATGTCAAGCCGGCTCCGGCGCGGAATCTCTTTTTTCGCTATGAGAAAATCGCCGATGACGACAAGGGGCGCACATGGGTCGCGGTTTCGCATGAATCCGGGCGTCTCGATCGTTACGAAGTGTTGGACTACCGAGGCATCAAACGTTTTGAAGTGAAGCACATTGGGAATGCGCCCGACACGAATAACGGACTGCCCGTCTTCAATGATGTCTTGGTAACGAAAATCAGCAGTGACGGCGCGGAGATTATTCCGATCAACGCCGCGAATATGTCACAGGACCAACTTCTGAGCGAAGCCAGGCGGAAATTTGACGGTGGCGTTGTTCCGACGGTCGTGACAAAGCGCACGGCGAACGGCTTTTCCGAATCGATCCGGTACCAAAGCGGACCGGATGATCCAACTGTTTTTGTCCGAACACACGTGCAGCCTAATGGCGACGCTGTGGTGGTTCGACGCAACTATCCCGGAGGCGGGCGCGAGACGCTCAGCGGACACGTTTTTGATCGGTCGACCGGCGTTTACTGGCCCCGACTCATATTGTCGTTCGACGATCAAGGACAGGTCTTCGAGAAACGCGTGCTGAAAGGGACGCCCTATCAAACAGCCACTTACGAGGTGTACTACAAAACGACAGAATTATCGAATGTCTGGGACTTTATCCCATTTCCGATTAAGAGGCTCCTGCCACTCCACCTGGTGAATATTCCGCGATTCGAACTCAGGCGTGTTGATGTGTTGGAATCCGACGGAATGCTCCGCTCCCGCACAACGCGTCCCTTGCCATTGATCGGAGAGGAGGGAAAACCGACTTATGCGGAAACGACGGTTTTCGACGTCGACAAACAGCGACGAATCTTTGCTTGGACCGGGCAGATCGTTCACATTCCGAAGCATACAAGTAGCAATCAAGACGCGAGACCATTCGTCTTCTATCACGCCGAATATGACGATCCTCGCAGCGGATTGATTTCGTCGCTCGTTGTGTACGAGCTAAATGGCCGAGCTACTTACTCTCTTGATCAATACGATGGCCCGGTACCGCACGAAATCACGGTTTTGGAAGAAAAACACAACCTCACCCTCCCTGCGTTGAAAAACAATCGCAAGTTCCACTGGCGCCGCAGAACGTACGTGTTCGGTAACGCAGGACGACGTAACCAACGCGGTGAACCTCAACCGCAAATGGCACTCCACGAAACCGAAGATCAACGTCAGGTCGTCACCATTGACTGGATCCCTAACCAGGGAAAACCTAACGAGCCTGAGAACAACCGTGCTGGTTACGAGGAGAGCAGACGAGTCGCATGGAAACTACCTGGAGGAAAACTCTACGGCGGCCCCGATAGCTCTGGCGTAGCCCTGTCTGACGTCCCTCCTTCCCGGTACGGCCCTCGCCACGATCACGAGAATTGGTCCGATCGCTGTTACTCACTTATCGGTCGCGCAAACATCGATCTCACACCGAACGGCTATCTGCCGATAACGATCCAACGCTACGCATCGAACTCACCGAACGATCAGCCACGCGACGTTATGCGCATCGTGTACGAAGATTCGAGTCGTCGCAACGTGATAACGCACGAATTGATTTACTCGCCAAAGAACAAAGGCGAAGGGAACTCGACGATCGAAGGGGCGGTCATCAGTGTTGTTCCAGGAAGCGAATGGCTTTGGGAGCCGTACCAAAGGCGCTGGGTGCCGCGGGTCATACGTCGATTCCAGCGTTTGCGACTCTTTGAGGTTCGCGAGCTCGTGCCGCCAAACGAGGCAACCGAAGGTGAAGAACGCCGGGGCAGCGGATTAACCGATTGGGAGGGAAATGTTACCTATCGCGTCACACCCCATGACGGCTCTGCTTTACCCGAGGACGAGCAATACGAGGAAGTCGTGCAACCCGATGGTTTCGTTCGGCTTCGCAGATCGATCCGGAAGATAACGCGGGGCAATCGGCAGGTCCCGCGAGTTGTCACAACCTTGAGCGTCAACAAGCGGAAAGACTTGTTCCTCGAATCCGGCGATGTCCCCGAGATTGCAGAAGAGACAGAGATCGACGGATTCCGAATGCTAACTCATCACGCCAAACTCGTTGACGACCATATCGAAATCTCGGTCAAGCACGGCGAAGGTCAGCATGCAACGGAGCTGATTACAACGTTGAAACGGGTTCCCCACGGCATCTTGTGCGCTGACCCTCAGGGCCGGTTCATACGCTGGCGGCCGGTGAAAACGATATTTCGCGACAAGGGCGCTGCTCTGCGAATTTCGGAGATCGAATACACCGATCCGGAAGACGACCAAATTGTCTCGGAAGAATACCGGCGCATCTATGAAGTCGACCTTGACGGTAAAGAGCATTTCTTTGCCACCGCGTCTCCGCTGGGACGGTCCAAGCCACCGGTGGACGATGATGCGACCTCAAAAATGGTCCAGGTGCGAACCGAGACCCGAAGTGGCGCGCAATCGGATGAATGGCTCGATCGTCACGGCAGAACAAAGTTTTGGTGGTCGAACGGGATTCTTCAGCGCGCGGTGGGAGGATTCGAGTTCGCCCCGATGCTAATGCAATGGCGTAGCCAGACAACGACGACCAGCGAGCGGGGCCCGCGAAACCTCCTGAACACTCGTCTCGATCTCGATACAACGTGCGACCGGAGGGTCTTTGAATCGGAATTGCAGGGACAGGTCCAATTGCCCGGCTTACCGTTTCAGACAGCTCATTTGAGACAAACTCTGCAAACGACCGCAAACACAGCATCTTCTTCGGAGGCTGACTATTCGACGATTGCAACACATTCATATCTTGATTTTATGGGGCGGACGTGGTTGCGTAGGACGGTTGGAAACCTCGTTACCGCCGTAGAGCACTACCCGCAGTTCGATACCACCCCGCTGAAAACCAGGACGCCGGGCAGTCATCTCCCGTTTGTGGGCCGCGACAAGGTGCTTGCCCAGCCAGGGAATTTCGATTTTCTCGTCATCCATACCAAACGCATGTCGGTTGACGACGTCCGGTTGAGAATCATCGCCCAAACCGAATCCGGAAGTCGCGAGCTGATCGTGGACGGCGTCAGTCGTACTGACACAACGACCCAAACAGGCGCACGCTCGCAGTCGGGAGTTCCTGGTATTGCTTTCTGGGAGCCGGAATTTGACGAACCGATCATCTTGACCGATGCGACCGGCCCGACCCCCATTTACTGCCTGCTCGCGTCGTGTCCGATGGACGCGGGGCGACCGCTGATCTCGACCCGATCTGAAATGGTCGCGCTGCACATTCCCATTCATCACATTCTGAGCGCGCTTCACGTAAAATCCATTGGTTCCATATCAATCGTGGCAGACTCGAAGTTTCACTCTTCTGCCGTTTGGGCCTTGGGCCAACCTCGCCCCGTCAACACAAACTGGATTTACGATCCGGCGTTACAGCGGCGAAATGCTGCCGACCTTGAAACGATTCCCAATCTTGATGAATGGCAAGAGAAGATCGTCTCATACCCGCACAACGTGACTGTTGTTTTCAAGGGTAGCGGGAGCTTGCAATCGGCGACGGTCTATGCTCACGGGCGACGGGTATCGAAGACGTTCTGGGTGAAAATCCGAAACCAGTTCCGCCGCATTCGTCATGCATTTCATGTTTCGGCCAGCGCGGAACTTACCGTCCCCCTGTTTACGGAATCAGACTTTGACGGCTGGTTGGCGTCCGGATTCATCATTGAGCAGAAAGACTATGGCAGATTGCTGCTGCAACTCCCGAATCCTCATGAGTTGTTATCGGTCAGCCTGATTCCTTCGATCGATGTCTCAGCAAGTGACGACAGCTTATTGGGGCGGGGGCCTTTCCTGACCTACTATTTACCCGGTGGGGAATATGATCCCGGCGTTCGCTTCGGCGGCGTACGAAACAATATTGTCAGTCGCGTTTGGCGGACCTACGGGCCGCCGAGTCAAACCGCTCGCGCCAACGGTTACGCATCCGACTCCCACACGCTTCTTCGCAGCTCAGCGGCCACTCCCGGTGAATTCAGAAAGCTGATCGAAAACGCGCGTCTGAATGTATTGCTCGAATACCCCAATGCACCCGATGAATCCGAAACCGCGGACCCCGCGTTGCCCTTGCTTGGACAATGGCGAGACCGCACGCTCGGACTTCTAGGCAACGGACAACTACTAGTGCCGACCCATCCGGGCTCGAAACGCGCGTCCTCGGCAGAAACATGGGAAGAAGGTGAGATCGTCCTTGGCTTGCTCGCTGCGGGAGAGCTGGGGGCCGCTATTCGGATCATTGAGTTTTATGACAGCGCGACCGGCGGCGGATCCCGTCCATGTCTCGACGCTTACGACGTCCGCTACGGGACGGCACGGGGTTTTCGCAAACTCCCCACTCGCAGCCAGCCGTCCGCTCGCGGTTCCATTTCAATTGCTCGCGCGGCGTTGGCACTGGCACGCACGCAATCGAACGATCATCGAAGCCTGGAAATGGCACGGGGTCTCACGCAGGTTTTGCTCCACGATTACCTATCCGACAGCGATCTTCTTTGGTCGCCCAATGCGACGTCGGAAGACGAGATTCGCGGTCGATCCGACAACATCGCCTCGGCATTGTGCGCTCTCTTGGGAACTCGATCCCGGAAAGAACGAATTCTGTGTTCCCTCACCGATACGCCAAGTGCCGACTACGGGAATCTGGGAGATGCGCGGCTGAGAGAATCGATCTCCCTGCAATTCTCGCGAATACTGGCGCGCGCGTCATTGCAACTGCGCGATCCCGACGCGCCGCACGCAGAGATCAGGAGCGAGGTTCTGACAACGCTTGGGCAGTCGATTGACGGACAAAGTCAAGGTGTATTTTCACAGCTTTGTTCGTTGTCCGGCGGCGTGACCGAGAACGCCGTTTCTCGCAACTGGTTCAGTAGTCGCTGGGACAGCAGTTCCAAACGCGGACCAATTCCTGTGTTTCATTTGACGACAAACGCAGAGTTTTTAGCGCTGCTTCACGAGTGGAAGTCGTGGGATCTGAGATGCGATCCTCAGTTTCGTGCACTTATCGATAACGCGTTTCAGGTACAGAAGGAGTGGTTTGAGCGGAATGTCTTTCCCGTCGTACGCAAGCACCGCGGGCTTGCGCCAAGCATTTGGAGGCATCAGTTCGAGTATCCTTCGTATCGTCGGCGTCCCGGCAATGCACCAGCCGTATTGGGTTCCAATCGTTGGCCCACCCTCGCGGCGTCGATTGCCGCGAGCGAGGCACGCCTGTTGATAGAAGATAACGATGATGCTCGCAAGGAAGTGGGCGAGTGGTTGCAGCGCCAGGCAAGGGTATTCGCATGGGACGGGACGGGCCTTGATTACGTTCCGGTGACTCATGCGAGATACCAGGGTCAGCTTCGGCCCGTGCGACTATCGGCAAGGTTCGGCGCTCTTGCTCGAAGGCTCGATGACGAGTCTGGAGAGGGGTTGGCGAAACGCGTGCTAGCCGCTGCGCTGGTCCAACCAAACAAGTCCGGCGTGGGATCGAACCAAGGCATGTTGCGCGGGGTGATCCTTCGGCAACCACCAGCGGCGATCTTCCGAAACGGTGATCCCGTTGCGGCCCAACACCGCAACCCTGTGGATACCGGCGACGGACGCGTCGTCTATGTCGGCCACCGTGAGAGTCAGTGGTCGCCGACGGCGACATTGGCCGCGATCGAGATGATGGAACCGTCAGTCGAGTCCGTCATGCCACGCTCAGTGTATCCCGCAGCGCTTGCCCGCAACGCGAGCGCTACGCACATGAGTCGCGTTCGAAGCCGTGCAATTGCATTTGCCTTGTGGGCATCTTTGGTACTCTTGGTTTTACGATTCGTGCTGAAATGCTGGTGGAGCCACGGCAAGGATGCCTTTTATCGCGTGGTATTGGGTCGTCGGGCGCGAGACGATCAAGCCGATTGGAACCGGTCCAGGCAGGGCTCGAATGTCCATTAGGCTCATTGATCGACTGATTATTTGCGCAATTCTCTTCCCGGTTGTAGCAAGCCCCGTTTGGTACTGCGTCGATCACATCGACAATCACTCGCTCGGCGCGATCATCAAAATCGCATACGGCTTTCCTCTCATTCAACTGGTAGTGGCTTGGTGCTGGGCCGGATGTTTTGATATGTACGCCCAGCGATATCTCGTTGGCAAGGATAAGTGGCCTGATGGTGAAAACGCCGTCTACTCGGAAACGACCTACAATGAAGCGACTGAAGATTTCTACCGGGAAGTGCTCGGCACTCGGGAGATTGATCCAAAAGCGAAACCTCGCGGCCAGGGAATTGTCATTGCCAATGTCAGGAGCGAATTTGACAATTCGCAATCCATCGGCACTGCGGAAGCTCAGTTTTTACCCGGGTTACACCTACTTTACGTTCTGGTTCGCGAGTACTTTCGGCGAGCAGGGAGTCGAGACGAAGTCGAGGCTCTAAACGGCTACGCGAGGAGGGCAGCTGAATGGTATCGACTAAGACTTTCCTGTTCGGCCACTCCTTCGTCGCGAACACGTCGAATCCTTGGTCGAGTCTTTCGCCGAATCCTCCGCGCATGCGGGAAGCGGAATAGCTTACGATCACCTGACGCATTCGTCTTTGCCAGTGCCGAGCTCTATTTTAGCGACATCGCTGAGCAGATTCGCTTGCTTCTCGCCGAAACCAGCGCCGCGACTCTAAGCGAAAATGCAAAGAGCAGAATTCCCGAGTTGCTGAGAGAACACCGAGTTGTTCCGGATCGCCGGTCGAACCACCGTTCGATCTTCGCCGACATCGATTTTTTTGATCGGCAAAGACGCGCTCACGACATCGGGAACAATGTATTCTCCATATCACCCTTTTGGTTCAAGGTCAGTTCGCTGGCTCCTCGTCTGTCGATCTTGTGGCTGCTCGCGGGCTGTGTCTGCGGGAGTGACGGCGTATCGCCCTTCGGTCTTTTCCGATACTACTGGAGGGACTCGTCGAGTGCGGCCGTGCAAGTGTGCATCGGCGCAGGCGCACTGTTGATCTCCACGGTGTTCGTTGGATCCGGCCGATTCATGTTGCCGGAGCATCACCGGTGGTTGCGTCGATGGTCACGTTGGATGCTTGTCGTCGGCTTGGGACTAGGGATATGGGGCGTGCTTCAACTCGGGCCGTCAATTGCGTCGGTTCGCACCGATGTTTCCGCGCTAACAGTACCTGTCTTGGTTGCTCTATGGATGAGCTTGGAACTACTCAGTTTATTGCGCGGCTTTTCATTTGTGGGCGTAACATGCCTGTATCACTTCGGCCCGACGGTGTTCGTCGGTAGCTTTCGCACGGTGGCTCTCTACTTGCTGCAGTACTTCGCGTTCCTGGCTGTCGGGACGCTTACGATTCTGATGGTGGTCGACTATTTTGAGGGCAGCTTGATTCTCCAATGGCCGGATGGACAATTGGGCAGGGCTGCCCTCGCCTACGTCTCCGGTGGGCTGAGCGTCTTAATTGCATTGATGCTTGTAAATCATGCGATCTTTTCTATTCTTGTCGGCACGGTAGCACTGCTGTCCTCGCTGCAATCATGGCTGGTTGCCGCGCTGCGGAGTTGGCGGTTTTGGTTCGTTTGCATCACTGCGGCACTCGTTGCGATCCCGCTTTGCATACCGGAAATGTGGACCGTGGTCGCCCTGTGTTTCATCACGTCACTGATTCCGATCCTTGCCTTGGCCTGGCTACTGGGTAGTAATCGCTGGCGAATGTTTTTCCGCACGGTTTTGCCGGTGGTTACGGTCTTTCTCGCGATCGGTTCGGGAGTGGCCATGATGATTCACTTCGCGACCGACACGTCGGATGTCTTGGTCAGAAGTATTCTGGCGGGCTTGCTTTTTCTCCGGACCATTGCCTGGACCGCCTCAAGGTTTCGGCGACCGAACTCCACACCTTCGACAACAAATCAATCCGCTTTCGTTGCGGTTTGTCTGACCGGCGGCGAACCGGTTGCGAGCGAGGCCTTGCGTTCGTCGTGTGAAGCGGCAACGGACCGATACGTGAGTGCCTGGAAAAACGTCATTGTCCCGAATCGTTTTCCCTCCAGCCGCCTGCTTTTGAATCCCGATCAATCTCCGCTCACCGAACAGGATGTGCGATCGGCACTCCATCTACTGTTCTCCCAAGAATCCGAACGTGGCACTTCGATTTGGGGGCCGGAGGCAATCGCCGTCGAAGGATCGACCCTCACGCCGATGCAAGAATCCTTGCAACAGCGCGAATTGCTCTTCATCGTGACCGAAGTAGAGGCAGACCTCTTGCGCGTCGCATTGCGATTGAGAAGATACTTGGCGACACGGCTGGCACCTGGGCGAAGTCAAGTGGATTCAGTCACATTTCTATTGCAATTAGCGCACGAACTGCGCCGACGCAATCTGCATGACAAGGTTAGATACTACCTTCAATCGAATCGCTATCGGCATGGTAGTGCCGGCGGACTTGACGATACGCCGCTCGACGATCTCTTGACCTATCCGGGCTCGCGCATTGAGTTGCAGCAGAGAGCCGCCGTGCTTGAGTTCGTGAAGGCGACAACCGAAATCGAGGGTGAGGTGACGCACGTCGATACGTTCGACGCCAACAAAGCGGCTGCGCAGAACGGCAATTTAGGCACTTTTCAGGATGCCGGATGGTTCTTGATTCTGGACCGCAACTCACAAAGCTTCACTTTGGAAGACGTTGCGAATGATATTGAAACGATCCGTCGTCAGCCGCAGCTGGCCGTGATCCTACCGGACCGAACGGCAAGCAATGTCGTTTTCCCGGCGGGTGAAATTGCCAATCAAAGCGAGATCGGCGCGTCGAGCTTCATGAGAAGCCTCATTCACCATTGGGGCGGGCGGCAGGGGGAAGCCGTTGGGTTTGGCTGGGGGTCTCTCGTTGCCAACTCGGCGCGTGCACTGGGACCGGCCTATGCGCATCGAGATTATCCGTACCGATATTGCAACCACGGTCTGCGAACTTACTTGCAAAAGTACTTTGGTGGCATCCGGGGATTTATGAACCTGCCACATATCAGCGAGGACTACGCACAAGCCATCATTTCTTACGAGTCGCAGAAGTGTTTGGGGCGGCAACCGTCAATGTCGGTGTCGTCAGCGATTTACCACAAGCTCCGCGAACATTCTCAGATTCCCGAGTTTTTCGCTGCGCGCCCTCGATGGGCAGGCGGCGGAGATCCCGGACAAAAGGGGCGCGATCCGCTCTTGCAGCGAATCTGCGAACTTGGGAACGATTCGGTGTTCGTGCGCGAGTTGCGGCATAACCGCGGAAGCTATTACGGATTGCTGCCGCTTGCTCTGCTAAGCGTCCTGCTTCTGCCGTTGCTGGTGGCCAACGGGCTCACACCATTTGCAAACGTTGCTCTGTTGTTCATCGTCGGACTCGTTGCGAATCAGGTTCACACGATCAGCGGTCTCGCCGCGCTGATCACTCATCGCGGACCGCTCGTGGGCTTGCTCAGTTGGCTGTGGCGCCGCCCACGTGAATTGATGTTGTTCGCACCGATTATGTTCATCGAATGTTGTGGAGTGTTGGTTTCGGCGTGGAAGCGTCGACGGTTTGGCTTCACGTTTCAAGCCAGTGGCCAGCAGAACATGGAGGATTGCCGACGAAACCTCACCGACTCGATTTCCGTACCCGTGCTTCTCATGATGGTTGTGGGTGCGTTCGCGATTGCTGCCAATGCCTGGGCAGTGTCAGACTTGGATTTGGAAAACGTGGTAATGCTTTATCCTTCGATCCTATTTGCACTCGGGTTGTTTATCGGTTGTGCCATCTTTCAAAGATTGGATGGGGGCCGTAATCGGTTGCTCGCCTGGTCAGCAAAGGTTCTCGGTGCGTGCCTGGGTCTAAGCGTGTTGACCGTCGCTTCATTAACCGTCGTAATGTACGAAAGCAGACAGTGGAACGCACCCTATTTCGGCAGCTTCAGTCGTCTGCAAATCACGCTTTCGTTTTTGGCCTTATTCCTTATCTGGGCACTGCCGGGACGAAGTGCCGTTTCAAGTCGGTGTGATCGGCTTCTGTTGGATCGTCTCCCGGGATTGTTTTGGGGCGCCATTGCGATTTTCCTGTTTGCCTGGATTTCGCGCGGCGCCCCCATGCCGATCGGCACGGCTTCACCGAATCTGGCGATCATCATCGGCAGCGTGTCGATCATCAAGTTTGGCTGCTGTTGGTGCCCCACGCTCTGTAGGTCACGGCTATGGCAATGGACGCAATGGATGGCAATTGGCGCCGTTAGCGGGATGGCGCTGTACGCCGAACAGTACTCGCAGGTGGGGACGCTTCAGGCGGCGTCGATACCGCTGTCGATATCAGGCGCGATATTGGCCGTCGGGATCGTTACCCGCTGGTTCGGCGAATACTTTTGGCAAACCATGAAACGCTCCAGCTTGCTGACGATTGGAGCATTCGCGTGGTTCCTGCCATTTTCTCTGCCACCGGTCATTCGCATTCAAGTATTTGATCTGCAATGGAGTCTCAGCCCATCGGCGTTCCGCGAGCCTGTCTTGATTGCGGTTGTGGTACTGTTCGCGGTTTGTGCGATAGCAGGCATCCGATGGGTGACCGCTTGGTATGGTCTCTGCCATCGATATCGCAAACTCCATCGACGGCTCGACGAATCGTATCGCCGTTTCCAAGTCCATTGCCCCAAGTCGCATGACGGGCGTCCACCCACGGAATTTGCCCGAGTCGAAGCCGCCTTGGCCGGGTTCCGGTTTGCACTTGATACCGGAATGGTCGTGTTTGCAAAACGACTGCTCACGGTCGCGCGAAATGACCTCGAAGCGGTTGAGAATATGGCCTCCGCAGTTCCGATATCCAGCTACAACGAATCACCACGTTCAGTGGCGTCTTCAGGATCGATACTCGACGGTGAATCCGTTTGAATTTGATGCTGTTCGAAAATGCTTCCTGATTCGTAACGCAGCTTTGCTAGCGCTTGTTGGTAGCGGGTGCGGCTTTCGTCATGCGCGATTCTCGCTTTCAATCGATCCGAAATCCGACCAATTCCCTCTGCAGGGCCCGCGAGCTTCAACTCGACCGCCGACTTGTACAGCTCCTCTGCCGCCTCGAGCCGCAACCGGCTCGAAGTGCGCCGGCGTTCGAGCGCAAGTACTTGGCGATACGATTCGGCAAGATCGAATTTGATTTCCGATCTTTGCGCCTCCAGCTCGGCACGCGATCTTGTGATTCGCAAATCAAGATTTCGTACTTGGGACTTTGCAAAACGAAGCCCCGTCGGCACCGATAAGTCCAATGCGACATTCCACCCCGTTTGGCCACCACGAAACAATTGGCCGTAGGCGCTGTTAAGTCTTGTGTCGTCTCCCAGCAACTCGTCACCGAACCCGTTTAACTGGTATCGCGCGGAAAAATCGAGACTGGGATCATTGAGATTATCTGCCGAGCGACGCTGCAAACAGAGCCGTTCAATGCGCCAGGCCTGCTTTCTCAATTCGACTCGCCCCGCATAGGCGCTTGCCAAAAGCTCCTCCCACTGGAAACGGTACGCTACGTCGGTTGGCCGATCGCATGGTTTGAGAAATTGTGTTTCGTCGAGTTTCAGCCCGATCAATCTTCGCATTCTCGCTTCAGCCTGGAGTAAACTGGCAACAGCCGCATCAAATTCAATCTTACTCTCCTGATACGCAAGCGCGGCCGCCTGTTGGTCATACGACGATCTGTTGTCGGACTTGAGCTTCTCCTGGAAATTGAGGATAGCATTCATTGCATCCTGGGTTTGGTCGTGCGTCTTAAATGCAAGCCATAGGTCCCAGTAATGTGTTTCGACGTCGAGAAGCATGCGCGCCACGGCCAGTTCGAAGTCCGCCTGCGAGATGCTGTCGTTAATCCGCGCGATCACCACTCCCTGGGAAAGGTCGGCCAGGTCGGGAGCCAGCAGGTCGACCGGTCCGCTGGTGAGTGCGAAATCCCTTCCGGCCCCAGCCCACAGCGGCTGTCGAAATTCGGCCCCCAATCGACCGCGGTAATCCGACGGGAAGAGACGCGGGGCATTATTTCGCTCGTACGCCCACTCGTGGAAAAGCGCGACGCTGCCGCCTGTTGTCGTCGCTTTGGAAAGGCGTGTGGAGAAGAACGCCGTATTGGAATCCAAGGTTTGACCCGGTATCAATCCGACGTTTGCAATGTTGCTCTGAATCTGCTCGTCCCCACCCCAGTTCAATACAGTATTCCAACGCGCGTCAAAGTCGGACAATGCCGCCTGGACTCCCCGATCGTTGATGCGCACGCTTGAAGCTCGGATTTCGCGATCGAACGGCGACGGAACTTCGTCAGGATCAGACAGTATCTGGTTGTTTCGCGTGCCCAGATCTTCGGCAACGAGCACAAACGAGTTGTTTACCAGCGTCGCCTTGATGGCTTCTGCCAGTCCGATCGAACGTAATTCCTCGTCCGTGGGCATCATGTCCGGATCGCGCGGCGCCCCGATTGTGTCGTCGAGAATCCGAGGGGAAGAATGAACACGCGAGCGCGCGACGTTGTATAGATCGCAACCAAGATTATCCGGCGCTAGGGTTGCGGGGGAGATTACGCCGTTAGAACAGCCGACCGACATAAGCCCGATCATGAGGAGAAGGATGCGATGTGACACCTCGTCATGCCCTTAGAATCGGAATTTTCAACACACCGCCAGGAATCAATATCGCCAACACAATCGACAAACTTTAGCAATTCTAGCGCTACCCACGCTTGGCTCGGAATCACTGATCGGCGTACGGTTTTTCTATTGCGAGAGTGGGTCTGAGAATTTTGTTGGATCGACGCAGATTTCAGCCGGGAAAAATGGGTGTTTGCGCATGAAAAGAGGTTCCCTCAAATGGGTAGCGACCAACTACAAGTTGATTTGCAACGGAATTACAAGCGAGCCATCGCTTTTTGCCGTATCTGCGTCAGCACAAGCGTTTGCGGTAGCTCGAGCCTGAACTTCGATGGCGATTCGGTAAGGCGTATGTCGCGACTGTAGAATAGGCCAGCCAATGTCGATGTCAGACGGTCCGTTGTTAGGGGCAATATGTTTCAGATTGAGTCAATGTCGGGGATTACTCGGCGGTTTCGTGATTTCGCAAGTGACGTTGCGGTTGATACGAATGACCTTGGATTTGTTGAACCGTCACGGAATTCGTATTCCGTGGAGCAGATCCTGACACGAGCGGCCATACTCGTTCGTGGACAACCTTGGGTCGGCAAAACGTACCTTGCAAAGAAATTTTTGGAACAGCAAACGGCGCTTAATCTCGGGAACTGCGTCTGGCACTTGCCGCTCGAAAGGCACACGATTGGCCGCTCCATCAAGCCACCAGGTTGGGATGAGTGGAGGCTCAGTCGTGATCAAAAAGCCTGTTGGATCATCGATTCGATCGATGAGGGCGAGATTATTCAACCGAACATCCACACTGAAATCATCTCGCTGCTTGAAGGCGTTGGCAAGCACACTTGCAGCCGACTCAAAGTGGTTGTGTTTGTACGCGAGTCAGAGGTACCCGAAGAACTTTGGTTGTTTCTTAAACAACACTTTGAAGATTCGTTTGCAGATGTTGAGTTGCTACCGCTTGACCAACAATCGGCCGAGCGCATCGTCGGTGGTCACCGCCTCGATATCATTGAACGAGTCATACAGAGATTCACTTTGCAGTCGGTCGCGAGATATCCTGCTGCATTGGAATATATAAGCCGGCACGATGATTGCAATTTGAGCGAGACAGAAGTTTGGCGTGGCGTGCTGACAGAACTATTACGTGAACGGCGTATCGGATCTGCGCGAATCCAGATCCGCAATTCGGACATCGATCACCTCTTTCAAGCAGCCAGCCACCTAGCCGTTGTAATGACATTCGGGAACTTGGATCGCTTGGCTACCTCCCCTTCGGACACTGGTTACGTCGACCCCGCAGAACTGGTTTCCCCGCATCCGGCAATTCATGGAGCGACTCGCGCCGCGGTACGTGACGTGCTCAAAACTGCGATGTTCCACAACGGCCGGTTTGCGCAAAAGAACATCCGGGAATGGATGTGTGCGTTCGGCTTGGCTGACGTTGGCCTGAGTAGGCTGCGCCCGCTCGTGACGGACTTCAATGGCAAGCTGAACCGGAAATTTAATGGCGTGCTGAGTCTATTGCACAGAACGACCAGTTCAGGAAAGGAAGTCGGAAACTGGATTCTGCAAAAGAATGGTGGAGTGCCGCCCGTTAGCGATGTGGTTCTGGGATTGGACGAAGCAGTGTCCATCATTGACCGACTGGAGTCGATTTCAGACGTGACAACGTGGAACGTTAATCTGTGGGGCAATCGCGGTCTTGGCCGGCTCGATACTCCTGGTATTGGTAGCGTGGTAGCTGAGCGAATATCTGACCCAACGCGATCCGACAATCGGAGGGAGCTATTGCTGCAGATTGCTGTGCAGACAGAGTCCGCTGAAACGCTGGATGCCTCGATTGCGATCGTTGGGGATGCTCGTGCCGGTCAGGAATTGCGGAGAGCTGCACTTGGCTGCATATTGAGATTAGGAAACGAATCACATTTATCCCAGCTTGGGCAAATTGTCCGCCAAGCAAATCCGAGCACAAGAGTCGAGAAAGCGATCGTGTCGTCGATCATAACACGGTTCTTGAATGACGAGATTTGGGCTGTCGAAGAGTGTGCTCGCTATGCCCCTGATTCTGACGGGGAGATTATTGATTCAACCGACGTCTTGGCTCATCGATTGCAGGAAAAGATGACTTCCGAAGCTGCGCGGATCATCATCAACTCGCGGCTTCCCGATGTGCTTAGTTCCAGTTTTGCACTTTTCTGAGCTTTTCTGAGCATTGATCTGGCCACGAAAAAGGCGGTCCACGTACATGAAGAAGTCGATTTACCACAAACGATTTCTTCGGCACGGAGGCCGCCTGAGATGGAGCTTACCGCTTCCTTCGAGAATTTGCTACGCACATTTGCTCCCGTTTTCACAGAGCCGAGCTTTCAGACCTTTCGATTGCTGATGACCGGCTGGATTATTTCCTCCAGGCATCGCTACGTTACCGATCTGATCGTCTCCAGCGATTCGGTTGGCAACGGGCACTTCTCCGATTACCACCGGTTCTTTAGCCAAGCCGTTTGGGATATCGATCTCCTCTGGAAACTTCTCGCTCAGTTGATCGTTCGAACCCTGGTCGGCAAAGACGCAACGATCGTACTGGCCGGTGACGACACGCTCTGTCGCAAGCGTGGTCTGGGGATCTTTGGCACCGGAATGCATCACGACCCGCTCAGTTCGTCAAAATCCAAAAAGATCTGCCATTGGGGGCATGATTGGGTCGACCTGTGCGTCGTCATCTCCAAGCCATGGTGGGCGCCGACGAAGGTCTTCGCATTGCCGATCTGCATGCGTTTGTATCGGAATCGCCAGGGACTGGCCAAAGGCAAGAATCGATCCAAAAAGAAACCAAGCAGCGGTCAAGCCGCAGCAGCTTCCAACAAAGCCAAGCGAGACGCCGCGAGGAAGAAGAAAGCCAAAGCGAATGCCAAAGCCAACCGCGGTGCCGACAAAACACCCCACAAAACCCGGCCTGAATTGATGGCCGAGATGCTTGCTTTGGTTGCCGCTTGGTTTCCTGATCGTCAATTCATGTTGGTCGTTGACAGTCTCTACAGCGGAAAAAGTGTGTTGGCCACATTGCCGGAAAACTTTGATCTGATCGGTCCGGTTCATGCTCGGGCCGCACTCTACGCACCGGCACCACCGCAGGGACAAGCTCGTCGCGGTCGAAAACGCAAGAAAGGCGATCGGCTCAAGAGTCTCGACGCCTGGGAGAAGGATCGTTCGCCGTGGAAAGTGCTTCACTACGACCAATATGGCTTGCACGGATCGCTTCGCGTGAAGACCCGCACCGGACTTTACTACAAAGCGGGAAAGGATCGGCTGTTGCGGTTGGTGCTCTCGCAAGACACGGTCGGTAACCGACCGACCCGGATCTTCTACAGCACGAACGTGAATTTGTCTTCGCGTGAAATACTTTCGCTGTTCTCACTACGCTGGTCGATCGAGGTGACGCACTTTGACTGCAAGCAGCACCTCGGCCTTGAGGATGCTGCTAACCGCACGCCCAAAGCGGTCAAGCGGACTGCGCCGATGGCGATGTTTCTTTACAGTCTGACGATTGTGTGGTACGCCACCGAAGGCCATGCTGACTTCAAGATCCCCGAGCGACCATGGTACTGGTGGAAGTCGGAGCCGAGTTTTGCCGACATGCTAACGACACTACGCCGCAAAAGCTGGGATGAAAAATTATCGAAGGTGTCGCTGACACAGACACCCAGCGACAATTCCTTCAAGCTGTTAACCTACCTGGCAACGCTCGCAGGATAGCCATCCAAAAGTGCAAAACTGGAACTAAGTTCTAAGAAACCACCAACGTGATCGACGGCACCGAGAAAAGAGCAAGCCGAAACGAGACATTCAACAGTTTAAGATCTGTGAAGTGGTCAGGAACCTTTTAAACCGAGATGACATCGAACTGGGTGAACGATTCAGACAGCTTTCGCGGATTTGTTTTTCGGATGATCAGGGCCGTCCGAATAACGTCACGGGTATTTGGGGCGACTTGGAGGCACAAATTCAATCGACAGTGCTCGACGTTTGTGAGCAAGCACTGCGTGAGTGTGTCGCAAGTCCGCTCCCTGGTGGCTCAACATTATCGGGGCAAATGTTTTATGAATCTCGGGGATTTCGCGAAGTTATTGCTCGGAGAAGAAACAGCTTCAAGATCACAAGTGAGTTGATTCGGCGATGGCTTCCTTCAGTGTTCATCACTACAGTCGATCAAGATGACGAAGTCGTTGCTGCTTGCTACCAAGCCGCCCACATGACAACGGAAGATGTGATGCTTGACGCGATTCGGCGGGACCTAGAAAGCGAATCCGCACGAGCACATCACGCGGACAGCCTGGACATCGACTACTGGTCAGATGGGTGCGGTCCGCTTGATGCGCGGTGAACACAGTGATTTTAGCGGTCTCCGCGGGGCATCAGGTCAGCGACAGTCGGTTTTGACTGAAGCCATTTCTCATACACTTTGCTCCAAATCTTGCTCAACAGAATACAACGAAGTGTCATGACTTGCTGGCCTCCTTCGCGATGCCATCGCATTCCCGAAAGCTTCATCCGTTCACTGACAATCTGCTTGCATGCCGATTCGACTACCCCGCTACCGATCGGGTAATTGTGGGTACGGGCATCTGCGTAATCCATGAATCGCTTGTACCGGCGAAGGTACTTCTCGGCTTTCTCTGCATCACTGGCGTGTGACGATTTGTAACCGTGTTCCGATTTCATCTTCGCGATCGAACGCAACACACGACCATGCCCGCCTGGTTCAAGCAGCAACGCTCGCGTTCGCGAAAGCCAGTCTGCTCGGGATTCTTTCTCGAGCTTCAGGGCATCAGCGATGATCGTCAGACGCTCGCTGGCATGGTAGTAATCAACGACACGCGTGATTTTGATTCGACTACCATCAACGAAAAATTTCCGAAGCACATTCTTCCAGTATGCGGTCTCGATTTTGCCGGCGTCGGTCACGTAAACGATTTCGGGAAGATCGTCGCCACACGCTTTTACCACCGCCGTCAGAAGTGAAGTCAAATCGCTTGAAAGTGTCTCCTGATTCGCTTCCGGTGTTCGTCCCAGATACACCGTGCCTAGCTTTTTGCCATCGCTCAAGACACTGATGCAAGCAACACCGGCCATTTCAAAGAAACTCCACGGAGCCAGGCCGAGGGCAACACCATCGCGACTGACCGAAAGGACGGCAGTGCCGCCACCAGAGCGTGCTTGTTCGATCAGTTCGGTCAACTTGGTTACCTGAGCTTCCTCGCGCAGCGGTTCCAGCGAGCAAGTAAGCGTCTGCGTCAGCTTGCGCAACTTCTCATTGCCGATCGAAACTCCAAACCGATCCCGAATCATCTCTCGCGTACGGCCTTGTGTGCTGCCAGCGGTAGCAAATTGCCTACCGATGAGGTTCGCCACCGCGGGCGTAAATCCGTGTTCAATTCCCAGCAGTTGCTCCAAAGGAAAGAGCAATTTGCCGTCACGCCCTTTGCGGTAACGAGCACGTTGAAACGAGATTTCGCCGAACGACGTCACAATGTTGCTCCGCAGGCTCTTGGCAGCCAATCGTCGGAAATTCTTGCCGTTGTGCTTCACTGTACCCGGCATCCGCTCGATTTCCGGTTCAAGGCTCGCAACAAGCCACCCGATGACTTTTCGAGCAAATTCCCGCACGCAGTTGGCCAGCCGATTCTCCAACGTAAACATTCTGGCCGCCGAGACGGCGCCGGACACAAAATCGCGGACCAATTCAACGACCTTGGAGGTCAATTCGGCAGCGAACTCGGTTACCGAATTTGAAATTTCTTTCTCTGCGATTGTGCGAACAAGGCTTCCTGCCTTAACTTGAGCATCCATGAGGTTTCCTTTTGAGCTGTCTGCCTGAGAACAAACAGTTTCCTTGAGGAAGCCTCTTTTTGTGTAGACCAATCACTCCGTCAGATCAGGCGCATTACGCAGATCACACCCATTCTTCATCGTGAGTTTCCGCCTGAAAAGGATGAAAGACGCGATGGTTTCGTTACACCAGAACAAGAGTTGCGCGGAATTCGTTCCGATATTCCGCGGACACTGTTGGAACGACGCAGCCAAGATGCCGACATCGCACTTGAGACACTTGTCGCTGAGCAGCCGTACCTGCGAGATTGGTATGAGCACGTCAAAGCCCGGCGGAACGCTGAAAGCACTGTCGCCCAAGTTGGATGGGATGAACAAGGAGCAAGGACAACGAACATCCCGTTTCGTGAGGTGGTGAAGCTACTGGAAAACGCGTCCCATCGAATCGTCCGTGATGAAAACGATCTGCTCGATGTGCTCTTCGAGGAGCTGCAAATCATTGGCAGTGAAGCTGGTCGACACATCGAAATGCTCTATCTGCCTGATGAAATCGCCAATGGTTCAAAGCGACGACATGAATCTGCCTTGCAGAGCTACATCGAGTGCCGCTTAGCCGACAGATTGCCAGGCCGTATACTTGATTCAGGAACGCAGGTCAGTATCCATCGTGAACGCCAGGTACAGTTTCGCGAGCGAACAGACATCGAAGTAACCGCGCCAATTCTCCGCGGCGGGAAAGCGACCATCGTCATAGAGGTCAAGTGGTCGGACAACAACGACAGTGAGCGAAACACGTCTACGGCACTGATGGATCAACTAGGCGACCGATACCTGCTTGGCGACAACAAGACTCACGGAATCTATTTCGTTGGATGGAACGGTCGATTGTGCTCGTGGCGAAAGCGAGGGGGAAATCGTCCCAAACCGGCCAATGCAAACAGCCTGACAAATGCGTTTCGGCGACAAGCGAAGGAGTACAAAGAGAGATATTCTGCCATTCGTATTGAGCCCGTTGTGATTGACCTTGAATGGCCGTCGAGCTAGCGAGCCGAAGCGGATTGAGCACTTGCGAATGGCAGTTTACAAATCAGTCTCCGCCGTCTTTCTCGGATGCCCCTTCGATTTGGAAAGCTAGTCTGGTGATGAGGGCGCGGCTTCCCCCTACCCCCACTGCGAGCGTGATCAGAAAAAGTACTTTCTAACGCCGCAGTTCCCGTTGGGGAAGAGGAGGGGGGAAAAGAGGTAGGACCCAAGACCGGGGGCTCGTCGGCTACGTCGCTGCACTCGCAACAGCAAAGACTCTAATCCGATTCAGTAGGTGGATCGTAGTTTTCCCCGTCGCTGCGGCGCGGTTCACATGTTGGCACCTTGGTGCAGTAGAGGGTGTAGAGGGTTTGCCCGTTAGCATGAAAGAAAGCGCTATTCCCATGGTGAGAACCCGCGCTACCCTCTACACCCTCTACTACTGCGAACTTAAGCCGATCCCGTGATAGGCGAGCCGTCCCTTCTGTGGGCCAGATGTAACTTGTTTCTTTTCGTATCGCTCGGACATTGATTTGCCGAAAGCGGTGTTGGACCAACGTCCGCCCCACTCGCGGTAGGCTTCGAACAGCGTTTGCGCTTGGGCGTGTGCCTCGATGTCAAGCACGCAACATTCGGAAATGAACTTGCCAATGTGGTCCTCGTTGCTACGGTACTCACGAACGAAGTCCGCTACCATCGCCGGTTCAGAGAACTCACCTGCCGCAGCATAAGAGCGATATCCGTCGATGCACCAATTCAAAATGCCGGCTCCCTCCGTTTTGCAAAGTTCCTTGTGGTAATCCTTGATCGGCCGGAGCCCTGCTACCCTACGTAGGTCAACAGGAAATGGGATGACTTTGACCCGCCGCCAGATGCCGTCGTCCGTACCACCGATTCTCGGAAGATGGTTTGTTGAGAGCCAAAACGTGTGAGTACGCCGAAATGTCCATGGATCCTCGCGCATTCGGCGAGCAGTGATGAACGCATCCCCGGTAAGTTCCTTCACACGTGACTCCTTCAGAACAGCATTTCGCTCCGGCTCGCTGATCGCAACGATTCGTTTTTGGTAGAGGTGCGCAACCTCTGTCCGGTGTTCTTCCCTTCTGCCCAGAAGGAGTGACTCCAACGCGAGCGTTCCGTAGTCACCCGCGAGATCAATGATCGTATTCCAAAGCGTTGACTTCCCATTCGCGCCTGTACCGAAACCAATTGGCAGAATATGCTCACCCGTGTCACCGGTGAGTGAATAGCCCAGAATCTGCGCAACGTACCGAATCTGATCGGCATCACCTTCAAAAATCAGTTCAATGAACTTGCGCCATTTCGGACAGCATGCCTCAGCATCGTAAGTGACGTTTGCCACTTGCGTTATCAAGTCGTCGCGTCGGTGCGGATGAAACTCGCCGCTAGAGAGGTCATAGGTCCCGTTTGTGCAATTGAACAGGTACGGGTCCGCGTTTAGTCGTTCGTGGTCAATCAGTGTACGGCTGTCAGCAGACGCAAGGTTGATGAAAGCGCGCAGCGCATGTTCGTCGTTCGCTCGCCTTACGAAAGTCTGGATCTTCGGTAATTCACCGCGGTCAGCATGTTTCGCAGCAACGCCGACCTCTGACCAGAGTGAATCGGCAAATCTGCGCGCCGTCCCAAGCACTTGCCGCGATCGGGCGTCGATCTTCCACCGATTTCCATCCCATACAAGCCAAGAATCCCACTTCGCCACATAACGCAGGTTCGCGCCATGCTCATCAATGAATCTCTTCGCTAGCTGGTTGTGTTGGTGATTGTTTGAAATGAGGAGCCAACTCTTTGCGTTGTCTCCCGGCGTCCACGGCTTTGCCTCTTCGACTGCATTACGGATGAGGTCGCGCCCACCACCCCTTTCCGCGATGTCACGAACATCGTCGCCGCCCTTGGTCTTGAGTTCACCAGGAAGACGAGCGACGCGAACCGTGCGGGCAATGCCAATCAAACGCGATGCGGTTCTGTTTGCTCCATTGAATCCAGCGTCATCTAAATCCGGAACGATTACGACGTGACAATCGCGGAATGCCTCTGCGAAAGCCACATTCATCTGGTTTGTCGGGAGGCCAACCGCATTGAATCCCAGTTCAAGCAATTTTGCCGCGTCCTTGAAGCCTTCCACAACCAAAACTAGATCGCCAGCGATGGGTAGCTTTGCGTCAGCGACGAACAAGCCATGCTTGGAGCCGCGCCGAACTTTTCCTTTGTCATTGGGCGAAATAAAGAACTTTCCAACCTCGGTTCCGGTTGCGTCCACCATTGGCACATCGAAGCCGGGAATCGCATTGCGTTTGCTTAGCCTGGGGCGATACCTCAAGAAATGCTCAACAACAATGTGTTTTTGACCGCAGATTTGCTTTAGCAACTCGGACTCGGTTAGTGCTGTGCGCGGCGTGCCACCATCAATTCCCAAGTAATCGGCAACAAGTCGCGCAGCCGCACTTTGGGTCGTAATGTTGAACATCGCCACGGTCGCAATCACGTCTCCGGTAGCCTTGCCTCCATTACATCGATGGCACCGGACGCGACCGTGACGATTTACGCCCCTACCTGTCCTTACCGGGTGCAGACTGTCGTGCCCACACAGTGGACATGCGGCGTCTTTCTTTGCCTTTAGTGCCGATTTGGAAATGGGAGTCAGCGATGTAATTATCTCGATGCAGCGCCCATCCGCAGATTGCTTGATAAGATCGAAGTTCATTTCACAACACGCGTAAATCTCTGACAAAGGCGGAGTACGCCGTTGGAACGACGATCGCCAGGGATCCAATTGTCCAACGACCGGGCGCGTTGAGATCAGGCGAGTAGATCGTCAAGTTGCGCGGTCGCGGTAGCGATCTCCCGACGTCGCTGGGCAGGCGATGGTCCGACATCGGGAGGCAGTTCGATTGCCGTCGTTGCGTCAAGGAAATCGCGGACCCATTGGCGACAGGTCAACTTGGAGCGGCCCACCTGACGGAACTGCAGCCGGACCCCCTTTCTGCCCTTGAGCATCCATCGATTGCAGGTTTGGTAGTGCGGTCGGTTGCCGGTTTCGGCCTCGATGGCCTCAACCGGTGTAATGAGTTTCAGATCGTCGTGAAGCATGCAAAGACCTCGCTTGTTGATTGCACGCAAGCGAGGTTAAGCGGATACGTCACGGCGCGAAGCTTAGTTATTGCCCGTTCTTATGAACTCTGATCAAGTCTTATGAATTCTTATCCACGATCTGAGCCTTCCCCTGCCCACACAACCATGCGTTGACGTGCGCGAGGTTCCAGGCACGGTTTCGGCCCTTCCCGCTGACCGGTGCAGGGAAGGGGTCTCTGGATTGATTTTGCCAGTCGTATAGTTGCTGACTCGTGATGTTTAACGCAGCCCGGATACGTTCGCCATTTATTGTGACTGTGTCGAATTGCTGCGGCGTGCTTTCATCAAGCAAACCCTCAACGTACGCGATCAGCGCGTCAACATTCGGCATGCAGCGCCTGCTGGGGACGGCCATCCTTCGCCTGACCGTTTGCTTCCCGTCCCATATATCGCGCGTTGTGCATACCTGTTTGCGGCGTGTGGGGCCGAGGGGGAACTCAACGTAGGAGTCGCCGAAATGAAGGCCGCGCGGTTGCCGCTCATTGTCCAGGCGGACCCGAAGCTCGGTTGCTTCATTGTCAAGCCGTAACGCCCATTCATTCAGGCGGGTTAGCCGCATTCCCGCGCGCAAATCAGAAACGAAGTTGAGCGCGAGGGCGCGAGTCATTTCATTCACGGGAGTCATCCGAGGCGATAACAGCGAAAAGGGGCAACGCGTGAGCTGGGTTAGCGCAACCAGCCCGGCGTTGCCCCTTAACGGCGATGATCAGTCGTCGTTAAGAGAGTTTAGCCCACCTGACGCATGGCGGCGACGGCCGTGTTGAACTGTTGCTCCGCGTAGATTTGTGTCGCTTCGATGTTGCTGTGGCCAAGGATTGCCGCGGCAGCTTCCAGTCCGAACTTCATGCGAAGGTAGGTGGCACGCGTGTGCCTCAAGCGGTTGGGATTCCACTTTTCGATACCCTCGCGCTCACATGCGGTGTTGATGCAGCGCCGGTAGGAATCGGTCGTGTATGCGTTGCCCGGTGTGCGGCCCGGCCTTGACTTACGGTTGGTGCCAACACGATTGCCTTGCCGGTCCGGCGTGACCCGTTGCGCGGTCAACTTTGCCCGTCTTTTCGCCTCCGATTCCTTCGGGCTAAACAGGGGCGAACTGCTAGACCGAAGGAGGTAGGGGCGGACGATAGACTGTGCTTGCGGACCGAAAAAGATGAACCGCCTCTTCCGCTTCTTGCTCGTCTTGTGTTTTTGAAGCTTGGCAACCCAGACGTCACCGCTCCGGTCAAACATTCCCGGCGTGAGGCGACAAACCTCTCCGGGTCGCGCGCCGGTGAGAGTTTGGATTTGCACCATGTCGGCAACCACCTCCGGGAGGATTTTGATTGTCCTCTCCACAACGTCAACAGCGATTGGTTCGATGTCATCGCACGCTTCAACGCCGTAGTCTCCCTCGGTCAATCGACGAACGGTGTCGAGCCGGTAAACGGTCTCTCCTTTCACTAGCTCCTCCTCACCCGCCCATTTGAACATGCGTTTGAGTCGCTGCATCTGCTTGTTGATGTAGTCCAACGAATCGCCCTTGCGAATCAACTTCATTCTGACGGCTTTGAATTCCTTGGGGCCGAATTCATCAGTAGGGAGATGCTTGTAGAGCGAGCGGACCGCACGGTAGAGCGGGCGGTATCGCGGTTGCTCGCTGCCTTTACCGGTGCCGTAGAAGAGTTTCGCGTGTTCGTCCCAGGCAACGATTAACTCGTCCATCACGATGGTGTTCACGGTGACGCCGAACGTGGCCGGTGACGAAGCGTTCGTCCAACGGTCAAGCAACTGCCGATAGGCCTGTTTGCTTTCGTCGCTGCCGTATGGACCTAGCAGAAAATCCTTGCCGTTGATTCGGCATCGCGCCTGTCCTGATTGCTTGTGATGTAGATAAGAGGGGACGGCGTTCTTGCGGCGCGGCATGAGCGTATTCTCCGTTTCGTGGAATAACGTGGAAGATTCCAGAAAACGAACGCTCCGCCAAAAAGCGGGAAAACGGTTTTGCACCGTAAATCGTTAGTCTTTTCAGTACGCCCGGCGGGATTCGAACCCACAACCTTCGGCTCCGGAGGCCGACGCGCTATCCAATTGTGCCACGGGCGCTGGTCACGAAAGGGCTTGCCCATCAACGTGTTGGTTCGCAGCAGGCTGGCTGGAACGTCCGAATTCTACATGATTCCCTCTCCATTGCCAGGGATTCTGTATCACCGCCAGTGCTCATCTCCCAGCGAGTGGATGATTCAACGCCCGGCGGAAAATCTCAACGATTCTCCATCCATCGTCCGAGTTGCACACAACATAGACACACGCACCTTGCTTCTCTTTTCCATCGTCAAACAGCCGGGAGAATTCATAGTCTGCAAAGGCCAAGCCATCACGCAACAGGTACACATCCAAACTGCGCTTGAGCGACCGATTCCACCCCTTCTTCTTTATTCCTGCCAGTACTTCGGCGGATGGCTGAGATGACTGAGTTTTGCCGCTGATCTCCCGCTCTTCAACGCGACCGGCGATTTGTCCTACAATGACAATGAAACCGCGGACGTTTGTTCGCCCTGCCGCCCCTTTCTCTCCTCTGACTTTTCCCCTTCGTGATCGGTGTGATGGATTGGCCACAACTGCCCGACTATGGAATCATTCCGCGTTGGCCCGAGGAGGGCCAGAGTTTCATTCATCCCGATGATGTGGCCATCGCGACTCGTTGCTTTCCCAGCGGACGGGTGTTACGACGTGACGCTTTTGACGGCGTTTACTATCACTACAGCTATGGGGCCGTCCGGTTTCGCTTGCGGCCCTGTATGTGGTTGGCAGTTCGCACCGACGGAATCGATATGGGCGATCTGGTGGAAACGACCGGCGTCGGCATGGAACGAGAATTGTTTGTTGCCCAGGTTTGGGGAATGCACTACGTCAGTCGCAAGGGCTGCATCTTGTATCGCCTCCGTCGCCGCGATTCGCTGGTGCCCAATCTCTTTCACGCGGGGCAACTGAAGTTGCTGATCGACAAGAAAAAAGTTCGGCCGGGCGAGATCCGTTATCCGCAGCCGAAGTGCACCGGGCAGGGCGAGCGTTTGGAAGGTGTCGAATGGTAGGTTGCAGCGCCGGCTGCCTTGGGAGACTCGTAGGAAATCGGTTACAGCATGTCATCACTTACCGCCGCGGTGATCGGAACCGGCTTCATCGGGCCGGTCCATGTGGAAGGTTTGAAACGAGCCGGAGTCGGCGTTGCCGGCATCTTGGGGTCGAGCGCCGAGAAGTCAACGGCTGCCGCGTCGCAGCTGGGATTGCCGCGAGCCTATCGGTCTTTGGACGAACTGCTTGCCGATTCCGACGTCGATGTCGTTCACGTCACTTCGCCCAATCGGTTTCATCACCAGCAGGTGGTTCAGTCGCTTGCCGCTGGAAAGCACGTGTTGTGTGAAAAACCTTTGGCAATGACCGCCGTCGAATCGGCCGAACTGGTTCGACTGGCGCGCGAAAGTGGGCTTGCCGCTGCGGTCAACTACAACATTCGCTACTATCCGCTCTGCATCGAAGCGGCTCAGCGGGTGAAGACAGGGACGCTGGGAAAGATTTTTCATGTCACCGGCAGCTACGTCCAAGACTGGCTTTTCCATCCCACCGATTTCAATTGGCGAGTGATGAAGGAAGATGGCGGCGCTTTGCGGGCGATTGCCGACATCGGTACCCATTGGTTGGATCTGCTACAGTTCATCGTGGGCGAAAAAGTCGAATCGGTTTGCGCCGATTTGGCGACCATCTATCCGGAACGAAAACGGCCCCTTGGCGGAGTGGAAACGTTTAGCGGAACACTCTCCTCGGATGCCAACACGCAATCGGTATCGATCGATACGGAAGACTACGGCGGCGTGATGCTGCGTTTTGCCGACGGCACACGGGGGATGATGTCGGTTTCACAAGTGACCGCCGGGTTCAAGAATTGTCTGCGATACGAACTGGCCGGCTCGCGCCATTCGTTGGCGTGGAACAGCCAGTCGCCGAACGAATTGTGGATTGGACATCGAGACTTACCGAACCAGACGTTGATTCGCGATCCTGCCTTGGCAAGCGATCCCGCAGCAGCGGCGATGGCCTACCCCGGCGGCCACAACGAGGGATTTCCTGATACCTTCAAGCAGCTGTTTCGCGATTTTTACGGCGCGATCGATTCGGGGAAGCACAAAACCGAGCCGACTTTTCCGACTTTCGCCGACGGTCATCACGAGATTCTGGTCTGTGAAGCGATTTTGGACAGTCATCGCCGGCAACAATGGTCGCCGGTTCGAACATGATTCGACGGCTGGTCAACCACGTTTCCACACGGGAACAGCAGACCACTTGTCGACCGAAGTGGGAAGCTGAAGAATGCGGTTTTGGAGGTTTGGTCGAATGATGCAGCTTGGTTTTGTCAGTGCGATCCTTCCCGACCAGTCGTTGGAAGAGGTCTTTTCCACCGCGTCGGAGATTGGGTACGAATGCGTGGAGGTGATGTGTTGGCCGGTCGGAAAAGCGACTCGTCGTTACGCCGGAATCACTCACATTGATGTTCTGCAGCTTGATGATGCCGCGGTTGAATCGATCGGCCGGTTGTGCGAAGAGCACTCGGTGGAAATCAGCGGACTTGGTTACTACCCCAACGCGCTCTCCGCGGATGCCGAGGAGGCTGCGGCGGCGGCCGAGCACATCATGGCGGTGATCAGTGCCACCGCTCGACTGGGTCTGACACGAATGAACACGTTCATCGGTCGCGATTGGACCAAGAGTGTTGACGACAACTGGCCAAGATTCCTGGAAACCTGGCGGCCGATCATTCGCCATGCGGAAGAGCAAGGCGTGAAGGTCGGTATCGAGAACTGCCCAATGCTGTTCACCGCTGATGAATGGCCGGGGGGAAAAAACCTGGCCAGCAGCCCGGCGATTTGGAGCCGCATGTTCGAGGATATTCCGAGTGATCATTTCGGTTTGAACTACGATCCGTCTCACATGATTTTTCAACACATGGATTATTTGAAACCGATGCGAGATTTTTCGGATCGTCTGTTTCATGTTCACGCCAAGGATGTGCGCGTCGATCAGCACCGGCTGGACGAAGTCGGCGTTTTGGCGTTCCCCAACGACTATCACACCCCGAAACTGCCGGGCATGGGCGGAGTGAACTGGGGAGACTTCTTTTCGACGTTGACGTCGATTGGATACGACGGCCCGGTCTGTGTCGAAGTGGAAGACCGAGCCTACGAGGGATCGGTCGAATCGTGTCGCAGAGCATTGGTGCAAAGCCACACGTTTTTAAGAAACTACCTACCGCCGGCGAAGTGATCGCCGGTGCGCTCGTCGAAGCTCACACAAATCCCAAGGGGAAGCGGTTCGGCAAAAGGACTAAAACTCGTGACCCTTTTGCGGTCCCTGTTGGGTGGTGGTCAGAAGTAGGGCCGGTTCCACCGGCCTCAATATTCTCGGCCGGTGGAACCGGCCCTACCGATCGAAGATTTCGGCGATTTGTTGCCACTGGTCGGGTGGAAGAATTTTTTCCAAGCGCAAATTGAAATAGGGTTGGCTCGGATCGCGAATGTTCTCCCACGGCGGGGACAAGCGAGGCCCTTCCCAGACAACCTTGCCGCCTAAATAGAGACGAAGATGGTCGTGGCGCGATCGGGCCGGCGAATAGACCCATGAAGTTTCCTGGCCGTTGCGACGGGCTTCGATCACCAGCAGCAGTTCGGGGTCTGTTGCATCGACGAATCCGTACACGGCGCCGTCCACGATGTCTTCTTTCTTGCTGTCGTATCGGAACAGCGGTTTGGACAATAGCCGAAGTTGCGTGAAATCATCAGGTGTGGTGTGGGGAGCGAAATCGGCACGAAATCGACGCGCGATCGCGTTCATCTGCACAAGCCGCGAAGCGGCCGTACCCGCTGGCGGACGCACTCCTTCGACTTTCTGGAACGCGACTCCGGGTTTGGAGGTTGACCAGACGACAATGTCGTCACGACGCATCGTGAAAGGACTCTCGCTGAGCGATTGACATTCGGCGGCAAACGATTTCCGCGGAGCGGCGATCGCGAAGAGCGATAGGATCGCCCGCGCACAACCGGCGTCTGTCCAGATGTACGTATCGCCGAAAGCTGAATTCCGAGTCGTATTGGACCAACGCAAAATCGAGTGGGGGACCCTCGTCAGGACGACGCCGGAATCCTGTAAAGTGATTTTGTATCGATCGATTTCCTTGTCGGCCAATTCGTGCACGAGATCGCCTAGCGACCTCTCCGGCGCCTGACCGACTGCACACGTTGTCGGCAGCAGCGACAGCAGAGCGACGACCATCACGGCACATGGCCGAGATCGTGAGAGCCAGAATGTCATGGGAGCTCCATCGGCGTTTGAATAGCGTGACCGCGAACCGATTATCTCGCGCGCCCCGCTCTTTGACAATGTTCTACCTGTCCGAGACGCGGCGCGATGCCGCCTGCTGTTGTTTGGCTGCGAGCACCTGGCGAAACTCCTTCAAATGCTCCGCGACATTCGGTTTCTCAGCAAGATTGCGTTTTTCTTCGGGATCGTTGGTCAGGCTGTAAAGTTCTTCACCGTCGGGCCATTTGCCGTAGCGCCATCGCTGATTCCGCAGCGCATATCCCAACTGCTGGCCTCGTGAGACCACGCTGTACGCAAATTTCTTTTTTCCCGTCCGTTCGGGATGACCAAGCAACGGCCTGAGAGAGACACCTTGCAGGTGGTCCGGCACGGTCGTTCCAGTGAGATCAGCGACAGTGGGGTAGATATCGACCAGTTCCACCATCGCTTCGGAAGTCGTACCGGCTTTGGTCAGTCCGGGAGCCCGAATGATGAAAGGAACTTTGGCACCAATATCGAACAGGGTGACCTTCCCCCAGAGAAAGTGGTCGCCAAGATGATAGCCGTGATCGGAGGTAAAGATGATCACAGTATCGTCCCAGTGGCCGCTCTCCTTGAGCGCGTTCAGCACGATTGCCAACTGGGCGTCGATGAAAGAAACGCACGCATGATACGCCTGCATGTACTGGCGGCGCAAAGCATCATTTTCTTTGCCAAGATCGAAGCCGAAAGCCTCGTATCGCTTTGACATCGCCGTCTGGGGCAGGGAGTCCCATAGATTGGGTCGATCCCGTTTGTAGATGATTTCGTTCAGTGGGTAGAGGTCGAAGTATTTGTCGGGAGCGAGGAAGGGGACGTGCGGTTTCTGGAGGCCGCAAGCGATGAAGAAGGGTTTCTTTCCGTGGGCTTGGCTGGAAAGCCACTTTGCGACTTGGCGAGCGTTCTTCCCATCTTTGTGTTGCTGGTCTGTCAAACCGCTTCTGCCGTAACCGGGTGGCGTCTGCGCATCGAGTTTGGCGGAAACCTGTTTTTTCAGCTCCTTCCACTTTCTTCTGTTCGACCCTTTTTCGATCGAGCCGTGTTGGGCCTCGAACTTTTCACGGGCCTGGCGAACGACGGGAAGTTCGTCGTTCTCAAAACGGATGAAATCATTCCAAGCAACCTCGCCATGCTCGTGTCGCGGGGAGTGAAAAACCTTGCCGACGCTTGCCGTCCAGTACCCCTGTTCCTTGAGAAACTGAGGCATCGATACCGTACCGGGACGTTCGTTACGAATGTCCGCGGTATTGTTCAGGATCCCTGTCGATTGAGGGTAGAGTCCGCTCAGCAACGAAGCCCGCGACGGACCACACACGGGATACTGGCAAAAGGCTCGCTGAAAGGTCATGCTCTCGGAAGCAAACTTCGCGAGCGTCGGCGTGTGGATCGGATCGTAACCGGAAGGCGTCACATGGGTGTTCAGGTCGTCGCAGATCACCAGCAGAACGTTCTGCCGATTGGCCGTCGCGCCCGATTTCGCCGCGGGCGGCACGTAGCCGGGCTTCGGTTGGGCGTTTCCAGCCCCCTTTTCCCAGCGGAAAGTTTCGCCCTCCACGACCAGGTCTTTCCGAGCATTGAGTTTCTCAGCCGGCGCGGCAAAGGTCTCCGGGGCCGACTTCCGCATCTCCGCTTTCAGGTCACCGTACTGCTCCAGGGAAGCGAGGTTGTTCCATTCGTTTGGATCTTTCTGCAAGTCGTAGAGTTCTTCTCCATCGTCGCCATAACGAATGTAGCGCCAGTCGCGATTGATGACGGCGTACTCGCCAGCGTTCATGTGAGGCAGAAACACGTTACGATCTTTCGCCGCATCGGGAGCAGCGAGGGTAGCTGCCAGCGACTGGCCCTCGAGCGGCTGATGAGGCGCCGGCAGGCCGCACAACTCGACGAGCGTGGGATACATGTCGATCAGGCTGGCGGTCACATCGGTCTTCGCTCCCTCCGCCACACCGGGTCCGGCCCAGATGAACGGCACGTTCGACGTGCGTTCCCATAGCGTGTGTTTGCCCCAATCGCCCTTTTCACCGTGGTGATAACCATGGTCGCTCCAAAACACGACAATGGTATTGTCGGCATAGGGACTGGCCGCCAGTGCATCGAGCACCCGGCCCATCATGGCATCGGCGTAGGACATGCAGGCGAGGTAGCCGTGGATCGCGTCATCGACCGCGTCGAGGCTTTCGAGTTTTTGATGAATTCGTGAACGGGCGGTTTTGATCTTCTTGATTTTCGGCGGTAGATCGTCAAGGTCGTCTGCCTTGTAAGGAGGCAACTCGATTTTTGCCGGGTCGTAGAGGTCGAAGTATTTTTGTGGGCAATAGTTCGGGAAGTGCGGCGCGTAGATTCCACAGGCCAGGAAAAACGGCTTGTCGTGTTCTTTCTTCAGTTGCTCGACCGCCCAGTTGATCCGAATGGTGTCGGCCATCTCTTCCTCTTTCTCATTCGGGATCGCTCCCCATTCAAGAAAGAGTCCGCCGGTGATCTTCTGGCCTTGGTTGTAAATGCTGGCTGGAAACGGATCGGGAAAGGGCGTCTCCTCGCTCCACGAATTGAGCGGCCAACCGCTGGTGCGCTGGGATCGATTGCGGAGGAAGAACTCCGTCCAGCCCCGCCTATCGATCGCACCGGCGGGATGGTGGAAAAGTTTCCCGGCCCCCAGCGTCGTATAACCGCCCTTGGCAAAAACCATCTGCAGGGCGTCGATCTCCGGATGCGCGACGAAATAGTTTCCCGTCTGGTAGCAGCCGGTCGTCGAGGCGTATTGCCCGGAAAAGATGGCTGCCCGCGACGGGGCGCAAAACACGCCGGCTGTATGCGCGTTGGTGAAGTTCACCCCGCGGGCGGCCAGCTTGTCGAGGTTCGGAGTGATGGCTCGCGGTGTCGTTTCCAGGCATCCCACCCAGTCGTTCATGTCGTCGACGGCAAGGAACAGAACGTTGGGTTGCTGCTGGGCGCTTGCCTGACCCAGGCCAAGCGCAAGGAGGACAATCAGCTGGAAAATGCGTTTCATGGATGGTTCCGTGACAGGCGGAGTTGTTCAACGCCCCTTTGCCCAGAGGGTATCATCAAATTCATAGGGCCAAACCGTCCTGTCTACCTGCTACCGCGACAAAATGACAAAATTGTTTTCCCACAGATCTGACATGAAACGCTACTCGTGTATCCTGACGCTTTTCTGCGCTGCTGTGCCAACACTCGCTCGAGGCTCAGAACAACCAAACATCCTCTACATCCTGGCAGACGATCTGGGCTACAGTGACCTGGGTTGCTACGGCGGCGAGATCAACACTCCCGTATTGGATTCGTTGGCGGCCGGTGGAGTACGGCTCACGCAGTTTTACAACACGGGCCGCTGTTGTCCTTCGCGAGCCGCGATTCTGACGGGGCAGTATCCGCACCGAGTCGGCCTCGGTCACATGACCACCAACGACCTGGGACATCCCGGTTATCGCGGGGTCGTTTCGGACGAAGCCCAAACGATTGCCCAAGTGCTTGCAGGTGCCGGTTATCGCTCGTTCATGTCGGGCAAGTGGCATCTGGGTACGCCCGATCCGACTCGGCATGGCTTCGAGGAATTTTATGGCACGCTGGTCAGTGCAAAGCGTTTTTTTGATCCCGATCATCTCATCCGATTTCCCGCCGGACGACAGGCTCGCCAGTATCCACCCGGAGAGTTTTACGCCACCGATGCGGTGACGGACCATGCATTGGATTTTCTGAAGCTGACGCGAAACACGCCGGAAAAGCCATGGTTTCTGTACCTGGCCTACAACGCGCCGCACTTTCCGTTGCATGCTCCGCCAGAAGAAATCGCAAAATACAAGAACCGCTATCACGATGGTTGGGACAAATTGCGAACGCAGCGGTTGGCACGTATGAAGGAGTTAGGCATTGTCTCAGAAGAGACGAAGTTGAGCCGACGATCCCATTGGCGGAACTACGGAGAAACGAAGATCGGAGTCAATCCGGCTTGGAAAACTCTTTCCCAAGATCGTCGGCTTGATTTGGCGCGGCGAATGGCGATCTATGCGGCGATGGTCGATCGGTTGGATCAGCAGATTGGCCGAGTCATCGAGGACCTGAAGCGTGCGGGAGAACTTGATAACACGCTGATTGTGTTCACGTCCGACAACGGAGCCTGCTTTGAATGGGATCCGTTTGGGTTCGACATTGTTTCCAGCAATCAGAACATCCTGCATACCGGCGCCATGCTGGACGAAATGGGAAAAGCGGGAACGTTCCACAGCGTCGGTTCCGGCTGGGCCAACGCATCGAACACTCCCTGGCGACTTTACAAACACTTCAACCACGAAGGCGGGATCGCATCACCGGGAATCGTGTACTGGCCAGCCGGTCTGAAGGCAAAACCTGGTTCGATCCATCATCAGCCCGCGCACATCATCGACCTGTTGCCAACCGCGGTTTCCGTAGCTGGCGCCCAGTACAAAGGCAAGTTGCCGCTGCCCGGAAGGGATCTCGTGGCTCAAATCGATCACGGAGCCGGCAGGCGCACGCTCTTTTTCGAGCATCAGGGAAACCGGGCTGTCCGATTCGGCAAATGGAAACTCGTTGCCCTCGATGACCAACCCTGGGAGCTGTACGACTTCACGGTCGATCGAATCGAATCGAACGATTTGGCAAAAAAGCATCCCGAAAGGGTGAAAAAACTCTCAGCCGCCTGGGACGAGTGGGGAGCTGCGAACCAAGTGACTCCGCTGCCGCGTGATCTGGGTGTGAAGTATTTGAAGCCTGATTGACGGAATGGTTAGGAGGGCAGCGACTGCGCTCGTTCGCCCAGCCAATGTGAAGAATCACTTTCCCGCCAAGAGACATCAACGTTGTTGCGTCCTTCGACAACCACGAAGTGGTGGCACAACCATAGCCTGGGGTCAGGATTGCGAGCCTTGAGCGAGCAAGCCGCAGCCCCAGGTTGTCGGTTGTATACCATCTGCCCCCCAGCCAGCGATCGGGCGGCTACGCCGCCCGATCGCTGGCTGGGGGCCGATCTGTGTGTATGGCAACCTGGGGTGACACCAACGCTCGCTGTCGCTCGGTTGGTTTACCCCAGGCTATGATTGTGTCACCACTTCGTGGTTAAGACGACATCACATTCCCTACCGTCACCAAAGCACTGCGCAAAAAGAGTGTTGATTATTCACAGTTCAGCGCAGTCGCCAGCGTACGGCGCTTCGCAGGCCGTCTTGTTCGAATTGCATGTTGAGCTGTAGCGAGTCGATGCGATTCATCAGGCCAAACGGTTGCTGGGGATCGAAGGCCGGTTGACGCTGCCGAGTCGGCTGGCCGTAGTCGGTGCTGATCATCCGGAAATCTTTCCAGACCCATTTGTCAGCTCCGGTTTGCCGGGGATAAAAGCCGAATAGTCGTTGGTGCTGGGTCGCCGCGGCGTCGACACTCTTTGCCCCACTCAACATGAACGGATAAAGCCGGCCCAATCCGGAGATGACGGCCTGGCGATTCGCGTCTGAAGCGGCGGCAAAGAGACCTGGAAGTTGCTGCTTGCACGCCGAGGGATTGGCTTGCAGCATCGCCGCATTCAATTCGGCCGGGGCGATGCTGACGACGCGATCGTCACTGGACCAGGGGATGTTGCGGATCACCATGTACTTTCCAACGACTTCGACGCCATACCGAAGTTTGACGACACCAAACACATCCATCGTCCAGACCCACTGGTCTCGATCGTCCACCTGGTAGAACGAAACGTTGAAATCTCGATCCCGGCGATCTCGGGCGATTCCCGCCAAGGCGGCTTGACGAAGGTATTGTGAAGTCCTTTCGGGTGACTTGGTTTCGACCATGATGCTGCAGGGACGCGTCAACATCGAAAGAACGACCGGGACCATCAACATCTGGTCGCCACCGCCTCGCAGCACATCACCGCCAAAGGCGCCGAAGATGTCTCCACTTCCCATCGCGATGATCGGATCGGCATCAAAGATCGCCACGTGAACGCTGGGGCCAAAATCGTCCAGCATCGCCGGGCTTGCGCCCGAGTAACGCGTGAAGAATTCCGAAAAATTCCCGGCGACCATTTGCCAGGCGTGTTCTTTCAGATTCGCCGAAAACTGCAATACCGGTGTGGGCTGGACGATCGGAACGGAAAGCGTCGTCCTGTCATCCTGATGCGCCAACATCATTCTCAACCCGTTGTAGATGGAGTTATCGACCAACGGCAAGATAAACGTCGACAGTTCCAATTGGTCGGACCCGACTTCATCCAAACGAATTGCGATCGGATCGAAAAAACGCCGCCAATACCTGGAGTAGTTTTCGACGTACTGGCGGTAGGCTTCCGCTTCTGCGGGGGTGATGTTTTCCAATGGAACTTCCGGCAGCGTCCGCATACGAGGTAACGAACCGTAGTGTTGGCTGCGCACCAGTCCACCGCCGTCAATCGACATGCCTTCCTGCTGCCAATCTTGCGGAAGATGTCCGCTGCTCACCAAATGGGACAGTGAATCAGGCTTGGCATGACCGTCCAGGCGAGCCAACATCGCGCGAGCCGTCAGCGCTTCCATCTTCGCTTTGGCCAGCACTCGTCTTCGCTGCCCAATTTTGACTCGAGGGCTCACCAACCTTCGCACGAACGGATCGGAAAGATACGCGTAAAGGCGCGTCTCTTCGTTAACCTCCAACTTCGTCAACATGTAACGAAATTCGGTGCTTGCACCGAGGCTGCCTTCCCCTTGCTGCTCCAGAAGGTCGATCGACTGCTGAAGCTCGCTGCGGCTGGTGCTGGCCAGCAACAAATCGTCGCGAAGGGCTAGGTACGCCGGGTCTCCCGACGCGGTGGGGAGTTCCAAGACCGATTCGGTGTCGAGTTTGGATGCGCCCAGGAGTCCAAGCAAACCCCGTAGGAGTTGTGGCTGGCGCAACTTCGCCACGACCGTCACGTCGGTACCATCGATGAAAAACAAATCGGGTGTGAACAATGCCAGTTCGCTGGTCATGCCGGACGTGAGCACGGCATCGACCCAGTCACGGTTCATCCCTAGCCGGGCCAGGTAGCGTGATTCCAGGTTGTAATGAAGGCAGTTGCCTGTTAGCGCCGTACCCATGCTGGCGATGAACGGCGCACCAGTATCCAACAACGCGGAAATCGATTCGGGTTTGCCGACATACAGGAAGAAACGGTCTGCCGGGACGTAACGAGCCATTTCGAGGTGACCGCCAGACCCACCGCCCAGCATTTCTTCAAACGGATGTGATTTGACCTCGACGCCCGACAGCGAATCGACGTCGATGGTTGCCGCTTCGCCAGAGTTGGTCACTCTCAGGTGTTGCAGTTGCAACGTTTCTTCGATAGCGGCGCGGCCACCCAAGACAGAAAACATCGAAAGGCTGCGGCGAGGATTCGCAGCCGGTCGGTCCACTTGGCCTGACTGGTTCCACACGTTCAACACGCCGGCGCCGCCCGATAACAGATAGGGTTTCCAGGCGAATTCTCTGGCGGTGGCGAGGGTTTTGCGAAGGTCCGTCGACGACACCTCGGAACCGGAGGCGGTGTCCCACTGTATTTTCAGATTTTGGTCCAGCACCTGATTGTGGGCAGTCAGCTGCAACGGATCGGAAATCGGTTCGCCGGCCACCAACACCAGCTGGTACTGGAGACGCTGGGTGTCGACTTTGGCCCGCTTCTGGCTGACCATCGGTCGTATTTTCGCTCGCTGCGCCGCGATCAATTCAAGATCAATCAGTTCGCGCACGCAATTTCCATCGGTGTAAAGCACCCAGTGCTTTCCGTCATCAACAAACGGACGTAGCTCGAAAGCCAAAACGACTCGATTTTCCTGGGCAACAACCTTTCGCACGTTTGCCTTGGGCGGCGTTTCCGCCGCCGCCGACGCCTCTCCAGTACTTGCCTGTATTTGGGGCTCGGTAAACCGAAAGCGAACTTCGGGGATCAAATGAACAAACGGTCCTTTCTGCGGTTCGTTATCAATGAAATCCGCTAGCTCACCGATCCGGTAGTGAGTCGTATCCCAACGATCGGCAAGGTATTTCCATCGTTTGTCGTCGGCGAAGTCGGCGATCGACTTCGGTCCAACGCCCTTGTGCTCCTGCGCGAATTGACGGCAGGCCTCGAATCCCTTTTTAACTTGCCAACGGCCCGATTGAATCTGCCGTTCTTCCAACGCCGCGTACATCCGATCCCCCAACTGCCGCAGCCGAGCCGGTTGTGTGGGCATGAGATAAAGTTCGCGGATCGAATTTTGATATTCGGGGGCGCGAATGCTCCAGAGCCCGTCCACCGGTAAAGAAACGGTTCCCGCATAAACGTGCAGCGAGCCGTCGCTCAGGCGAGCGTGGGACGTCGCGTCGACCTGCGACTCGGCGCTACCGGAAACGGCAAGCAGGTTGACCGCCACCAGAGAAGCGAAAAACCGACCCGCAACATTCCCGGAACTGAATGATCGATGGAACACGGCGGACGGCTCCTTGGATAGAAGGAAAATCAATTTGCGATGACCTACGGCTCTCGGAGCCCGTAGCGAGCGATATCATGCGCGATGTTGCTGAAATTTCCAAAGAAATAGCAAGGCTCATGCCCGAAACGAAAAATCCGCGTTGCGAAAAATCTCTAGACGGTTAGGTGCTTGGCGTCCAATTCGTGCTACTCACAGTCGAAAGCGTCGTACAGTGCACAGATTTCATAGCCACAACAAACGCGAAAAGGCACGAACAGGTTTTTGTGTCTCTTGGTGCTTTTTGTGGCTATCTCATCCGGCTGCTTTGACCCTCGTCTGTGCCTTCATGTGAGCTTCTGACAGCGGCGGGAAAAGCTCACACGAAGGTACGAAGACACGAAGGGAGTACCGACAACTTGAATCTTTTTGCGAAAAAATCGTCATCTCTTGGAGCGAAACTTTGACGGTTCTTCCGGATTGTTCGGCGGCAACCGGTCGCAACGATGATCCCGATTGAATTTGACAGTTCCGGCGGTGAGCTTCATTCCGATTGCTAGGACGAGGCCACAGATTCGTGGCCGGGCAATCGTTGCTCAGCAACAAAACGCTCAAGAATACGCCTGGAAAACTGATCGTGAACCGCGCAACCCACTGGCACTGCCGTCGACTACTGGCGGCCGGACTTCTGATTGCATCGACTCAGGCGCCGGCCCGTTCGCAGACGCCTGACGTTCAGTCACTGCGGCTGCCACCGGTATCGGCGCCGCCGGCGGGCGTGGCGGCTCAGGAATCCCACAGCGGCGATGCCGAGGCCCCTTCGCCCTCGGTGGAAGGCCTGTTCCAATCGTTTCAGAAGAAGCGAGCCGAAAGAGAACAGCCGGCTCGCCACGCCTTTTATACCGGTTCCAAGTGGTCGCAACCGATCGCCGAAAACGCGACGCCGCAGCGCTGGCTCCGCTCTTCCAGCTCCTCGGCATCACTGGAAGTTGCCCGGCGGCTGATCGGCCAGGCGTCGGAAGAATACGCAATCGGCGCCTGGGCGTCGGCAGAAACGTCCGCTTGGGAAAGCCTGCGATACGCGGCCGAAGGTGTCGAACTTGCCGCTCGTGAATCGGGCCAGCCAAACGGAAGTCCGGCCCTGGCGAATTTGCGAATTGCTCGAACGGCGATCCGCGAGGCGCGCGATTTTGGGGGCATGTACGGCGACGTCGATCAATACGCGATCGGCCGGATGGTGACATCGCACCAAACCACCCTGCTTGATTCCGAGTCCCTTGCCGGATTGACCGCGGCCGACGCCATCGACCGCTACCTGGACGAGGCACGCATTCGCCTGGCTGGCATCGCAGCCGACAGTGTGGAGGCCGCGCAGGCGATGGACCTGCTGGCGGCGATTTACTTGGGGCGAGCCGATTCCAAGACGCTGCCCAGTTCGACGGCGCTGTGTCTTCGCCGCGCGGCCTTGCAGGGCCAACCGCGAAACGCCAGTTTGTCGATGCGGCTGGGCATGCACTTGGCCGACCTGGGCCTTTACCAGGAAGCTCGCTGGGCGCTGGAGCACTCGTTGCGATTGCAGCCCAGTGAAGAAACGGTTCAGGCTCTGGCCGGCGTGCTGCGACGGACCGGGCACGACCAAGAAGCGGGACAGCTTCTTGCTTCTTTGCAAAACCGTGCACCCGCCGGAAGCTCCGTGCATCAAGCTCGCGTGCCGGACGTGACCGAGCTGTCGCCACAAGAGTTTGCCGCGGTGTCCAAGCCGGTTAACAAACCCGCCTCCAAAGGCAACTTCATCACCGGCACGTTGGCCAGCGCCAAACAGAACATCGTTCGCATCGTGACGCCCGAAACGGATTCGCCCGAATCGGCCGATCGGACCTCGGTGCAAGACCAGAACGCATCCAGTCCGTCGGCGACGCCCGAACCGCCGAAAAAACCTTCCATCGTTCGTCGCTTTTTCAATGCACTCATTCCTGTCTGGTAAACGGCGGCCTGCTGCCATGTCGCCGGAATGCCTGTCAACGACTCCATCGAATCGACACATCGTTTCATGACTTTCGTTTCCATCCCACGAAAACTTGCTTCGCTGGTGCGTGTCGCCTGTGCGATCGCCTGCATCGGTATCGCAGTGCTGGATGCTACCGCGCAGCTGCCTTCGGTGGTCGTCCACGGCGGCGCCGTGCAACCGGCAGTTGGGGGTTGTGGTTGTCAGCACGTCACAGGTGGTTTCTCGTCCGCAGGTGGCTGTCAAAAGTGCATGATGGGAGTCGACTGCCGGACTTGCAGAGGTGCCGAAGCGCGTTGGCAGGACATTCGCCCGATGCCGTTCAATGCCTACGGCCCAGGCGGTTATGCGGGACCGGCGCGATTGGCGCATTTGAACGAGTATCGGTTGCGACCGGGCGATCAGATCCAGGTCATGTATCTGATCACGCGGCGGCAGAAAGAGGGAGCTTACCGACTTTCTCCCGGTGACGAGCTGCTGATCGAATCGGTGGCCGATCCCGACTTGGTGCGCGGGACGTTGGAAAATGGTTTGGAAATCCAGCCCGATGGGACGATCACCCTGCGACTACTGGGGCAGGTGCATGCCGCCGGGTTGACGATCGCCCAACTGCGCGAAGTGCTGGATGAACAGTATTCCAAGTACTACGAAGAACCGGCCATCGACGTCACGCCAGTACGTACCAACACCTTGGCCGAAGACATCCGAAACGCGGTTGGTGGTCAAAGCGGTTTTGCGCAGCAGGCGATCACCGTCGAAGTGTTGCCCGACGGAAAAATTCGCCTCCCTGGGATCGGTGAAATCAGCGTCCAAGGTTTCACCCTGAATCAGCTCAAGCGAGAAATGAATCTGCGTTACGGTGAAATCGTTGTCGGGCTCGACACCGAGCCGATCCTTTCGCAGCAGGCACCGCACTTCGTTCACGTGCTGGGTCAAGTCGCCACTCCCAACCGAGTGCAGCTGGACGGCCCAACCACGGTTCTGGGCGCCATCGCGGCAGCAGGCGGACATCTTCCCGGTGGAAATTTGCGACAGGTGGTCATTCTGCGCCGCGCCGAAGACTGGCGGTTGATCGCCACCATGTTGGACCTGCAAGGCGCGGTCTACGGAAAACGCCCCACGCCCAGCGACGAAATCTGGTTGCGAGACGGCGACGTCGTGATCGTTCCGGCCAAGCCGATCCTACGGCTGAATAACTGGATACGCCAGATCTTCACCGAGGGGATCTACGGCGTCTATCCAGGCCAATTCGACTTCACCAACAACAACTAAATCGTGACTGATTGCCGCAGGTTGGCGGCGATTTGGTCGAATGGTGGCCGGGCACCAGGCCGCTCGACTAAATTGGTGGTCATGAGAACCATTGCATCGATCCTTGGCTGTTTCACATTGACCTGCCTGCTTGCGGCGGATGAACCTGCGCCGATTGCGGTTTGGAATTTCGGTTCCGAAGAGGCGACGCCGCTGAAGATGCACGGTGACGTGCAACGTGACCAGGCGGGGCCCCGTCCGCCGGAGTATCCCGATTTCGCCGACGACAACACCGCGATTCGGCTGGGCGGAAAAGGCTTCTTGAGTATCGAGGATCCCGGCGCCGAAAGCGATTTTGACTTCTCCAATGGCGACGCGATCACTTTGGAAGCTTGGGTGAACGTCGCCGAGGCTCGCAGCGGCAGCCCGATGTACGTCATCGGCAAGGGGCGAACCGGATCACCCAAGTTCGCTCGCGATAATCAGAACTGGGCGATGCGAGTGGTGTCGTCTGAGAACACGGCCAAGATCAGTTTTCTGTTTGCATCATCTCGCGGAGCCGGCGATTCGCACTGGCACCGCTGGACTTCGGAGGCGGGGTTTCTTCTTGGTACCGGCTGGCATCACCTTGCCGTGGCGTACCGGTTTGGAACGCCCGAATCGATTCAAGGTTGGATCGACGGACGTCCGACCACGGGCAGTTGGGACATGGGCGGCCAGACCGACAAAGAACCGGTGGTCGACAACGACGCCGTCTGGATCGGTTCTTCTCAAGGCGGCAGCGCGGGCAACAGTTTTCGCGGTGGGATCGATGCAGTGGCGATCCATCGTTCGATCCTCAGCAACGAAGTGATTGCCTCGCGTTTTCGTCGCGTCGGCGGGCCTCGCGTGGTTGCACCGAGCCCGGAGGTGATGCCCGAAATCGAACACATTCCCGACACCCGGGTCTTGGTCACCTTCAGCGAAGGATTGCCCAGCATGAGCCGCTGGCTGCTGGATGGAGAACGGTGGCCTGACGAAACCGATCGGTGGCTGACTGACAAGTTTCTGTTGCCGCGCGTGCCGGTGCGACATGACGATTGGGGAATTCGAGCCAGCTGGAAATCGCCGCTTTTGGTTCGAATGGCCGCCGACGTCGAACTGCCGCCCGTTGGGAAGCAAGAGGATGAAAGTTCCGACACCGATGGTCAATATCGTTTTCTACTGCGGGCTCGATCGCTAAGCCGATTGTGGGTCGACGGAAAGCTCGTCGCCAGAACGACCAAGAATCCGCGGCGACGCAGTAACCTGGAACCGATCGTTCCGGTAGCCAAACCGCCGATGCCGGGCGGACGATCAGTGCCGTTCGCCCAACAAGAAGTGTTCGGCCAATACGAAGCGGCGGGCTCTGACGATGACGCTCGAAACGTTCGAGTGGTTCTGGAGCTGGTTGTTGGCGGAAAGGATCATCGAACGGAAACGGGCGAGGTCTGCGTTGCCGTTCAACCGCCCGGAAGTGACGCTTTCGAGGTGCTGTGGGCGGGCGACGCTGATACTCGCTCCAGACTATTGCTGACCGACGAAGCGATCGAACCGGCGCTGGTAAAGATCGAGCGATTGCTGCAGCAACATGACGACGAAAAACGACGCGCCGCGGCGGCGACCCAGGACGAGTTCTGGCGGCACCGACATCAATTGGCTCGCCAGGCCACTGCTGCGCCGGCCGAACCGGCCCGCGATGGCAAAGCCAACCCGATTGATGACTTCGTGGCGGACAAGATCCAACGGGCAATCAGCCAGTCGCAACAATACAACCAACGGGCGACCGAATATTTTCATAGCAAGGTGTTGCCGATCCTGCGCGAGCAGTGTTTTCGTTGCCATGGCCAGAAAGACCAGGGCGGTCTTCGTTTGAATTCTCGCCAGGCGGTGCTGAAAAGCGGCGAGTCGGAATTGCCAGCCGTTGTACCGGGAGATCCGGATGCCAGCGAGATGATCGTTCGTATTCGCGACGGTGACATGCCGCCGACCGATACCCCGCTGGGCGACGAAGAGATTTCCATCTTGGAAAATTGGATTCGCCGCGGCGCCATCTGGCCCGCGCCGCCGATCGCCAAGGAAGCGATTGCCGAAGCGGCGATCATCGAGGATGCCGCTTTCCTGCGCCGCGTTTACCTGGACACGATCGGGATTCCGCCCAGCCAGCAGGAAGCGGAAGCGTTTTTGGCCAGCGAGGATCCCGGCAAACGTTCGCAGCTGATCGACCAACTGCTGGAAGACCGGCGATACGCCGACCATTGGATCAGCTTTTGGCTTGACCTGCTGGCCGAAAACCCAACGCTTCTGAACGCGTCGCTCAACAGCACCGGTCCGTTTCGTTGGTTCCTGTACGATTCGCTAAGAGATGCCAAGCCGCTGGATCGCATGGTCACCGAATTGATTCTGATGCGTGGCAGTCCGCATGACGGCGGCAGTGCCGGATTTGGACTCGCTGCGGAAAATGATTCGCCGATGGCGGCCAAGAGCCACATCCTTGCCTCCGGCCTATTGGGAATCGAACTGCAATGTGCCCGGTGCCACGATTCACCCTATCACAGCACGACCCAAGAAGACCTTTATTCGCTCGCCGCGATGCTTGCTCGCAAACAACTTGCGCCGCCGAAAACGAGCCGGGTTCCCGACGCGTTCTTCGAGCAGAAGCAGCGAGAGTCGTTGATTCGCGTTTCGTTGGAACTGGGCCAGCAGGTGAAACCCAAGTGGCCGCTGGCTGAGTACACCGGGATCGAAGACACCGCTGCGATCGACGCGTTGATGCAAGATCCGGACGACATGCGCGAGCGGTTTGCGGCGCTGGTGACCAGCGGCGACAATCGGCGATTCCCACAAGTGATGGTGAATCACCTTTGGAAAAGATTGATCGGCGCCGGCCTGGTCGAACCGGCTGGAGATTGGGAAGGACGCGAAGCGAGCCACCCCGCCCTGCTCGATTGGTTGGCCGGCCAGTTGGTTCGTCACGGTTACGATTTCAAACACGTGATGCGGCTGATCATGAATTCGCAGCTCTATCAACGCGAAGGGATCGGGGTCAATTTGCAGGCGGCTGCCGGGCAACGTTTTTTCAACGCGCCCGATCCGCGGCGGCTAACAGCAGAACAAGTGGTCGATTCACTTTTTGCGTCCACTGGCAGAAGCATGGATGTCGAAGAACTGACTTTCGTTCACGACGGATTGCACCCCAGCAGCAAACGTCTCACACTCGGCAAACCACGGCGCGCATGGATGTTCGCCAGCTTGAACAACGAACGCGACCGGCCCAGTTTGTCGATGCCCCGAGCGCAGGCAGTGGTCGATGTGCTGGAATCGTTCGGGTGGAACGGCTCGCGTCAAAAACCGATTTCCCAGCGGGAAACGGATCCCAACGTGCTGCAGCCCGGGATCCTCGCCAACGGAAATCTGACCATGTCGCTGACCCGCGCCTCCCACGGCAGCCTGCTTGCACAGCTTGCGATCGACGCCGCGTCACCGGATCGCCTACTGGAGACCTTGTTCTTGCGTTTCCTGGCGAGAGATCCCAACGAAACCGAATGCAAAACGTTGGGCGGCGCGTTGGCGGCCGGCTTTGATTCGCGGTTATTGCCACCCGATCAGGTCCGACAGCCGCGCCGCGACCGGCCACTTCCCCAGGTGACGTGGACGAATCATCTGGTCGCCGAGGCCAACGAAATTCAGCTGGAAATCGAAAGACGAGTGCGTCGAGGTCCCCCTGCCGACCCGCGTTTGAATCCAGATTGGCGGGAAGTTTATGAAGACGTGGTATGGAGCCTGGTCAACCACCGCGAATTTGTTTGGGTACCATGATGGCGACGCCCGCTCCGCAGGAGAAACACGCATGAAGGAAACGAACTGTCGAAACCGACGCGAGTTTTTGGCAGCCAGTGCGCTGGCCGGAAGCACGTTGGCCATTTCACCGCTGAGTTTTGCGGAATCAACGTCCGAAGTACTCCAAGGACAAGCCGAACATGTTGTTTCCATTTGGTTGGGCGGCGGCATGGGGCAGATCGACACGTTCGATCCCAAGGCAAAGGGCGATCCCAAGGGAAAGAAAGCGGGTGGCTACTACGATGCGATCGACACTTCAGTCGACGGCGTCCAACTTTGCCAACATCTTCCCAAGCTGGCGCGGTTGATGGAGCACGTTACTGCGGTCCGCAGCATCCATCACGAAGTGATTGATGAACACGCCGCAGCGACCAATCGCATGCACACCGGTCGTCCGATCAGCGGCACCGTCACCTACCCTTCGCTCGGTTCGATCATCGCGCATCAAAGGGGCGCCGCAGGCGACGGCGCGCCGCCTTATGTGTTGATCGGTTATCCCAACGTGACTCGTGGCCCCGGATTTCTTGGTTCACGCCACGGATATCTGTATTTGACCGACACCAGCCAGGGGCCTGCCGGGTTGTCGCGGCCAGATGGAATCTCCGCCGATCGTCAAGCGCGCCGCGAGTCGTTTCTTGCCGCGATGAGGGCGGCCGGGCCGGCGGCGAATGTTCGAAAGCTGAAAGACTACGAAGCGACCATCGAGCAGAGCATGCGGTTGGCCGGGCCTGAATTCAGCCGAGTTTTTCAAATTGAAAACGAACCGGGTGAATTGAGAACGCGATACGGAGGAGAATTTGGCCAGCGTTGCTTGTTGGCCCGCAGACTGGTGCAACGAGGCGTTCGGTTTATCGAAGTTTCGCACAACTTGAATTTTCTCAACGGAGCCGGCTGGGACGTCCACAATTCGGGGATCTTGCAGCAACACAAGCTGATCGAAGAACTGGATACCGCCGTGGCGACCCTGATCACCGACCTGCAAGAGAAGCGATTACTGGACAAGACGTTGATCGTGATCACCACCGAATTCGGTCGTCCGCCAGAATTTGACAGTGGCGGCGGTCGCGGGCACCAGGGTTCCGCGTTCAGCTGTGTCCTTGCCGGCGGCGGCTTGTCTCACCAGGGAGCGTGGGGCAAAACGGACGAGCTCGCCAAAAAGATCGTTTCGGATCCGGTCGCTGTTCCCGATTTCTTTGCCACCATCTGCGCGGCAGTCGGAATCGACTATCGAAAGAACCTGTACGACGGTGACCGGCCCGTGCCGATCACCGATCAAGGACAACCGATCCGACCGTTGTTTGGGTGATCAACAGATACTGGTGAAAATCCCAGCCAATGACCCCAGATTGCTTCGATCTCTATCGCCAACCCACTGAGCTTGCTTTCCTTCTTCGTGCCCTTCGTGGTAGTTTCTATCACCGCTTGTGGTGGTGACCGAGGGTTGTGTTGCTTTCTGTCGGTAAAAAAAGAGGTAGCACCACGAAGAACACGAAGATTGCTGAGGACAAGTCGGCCTACGGTGAAAACACGTTAGAAAGCTTGGAGGCCTCCTGGCGGTGTAGGTCTGCCGCCGGCTGGATTCGCCGGCGGCAACCCCATCGCGCCGCTGCCGCTCGAAGGTACCGCTGTGCTGGGGAATCCCATTCCAGGTGATGGCAGGCTGGGAGTACGCGAATCGTGCAACGTTTGGCCGGGCGCCCCGATGGGTGTTGGAGCGAGATTGCCGGGTGTGGGCGACACGTTGTGCATCGTTTCGATACCGGCGGCCCGCATTTTTGCCAAAGTGACCATCGCTGCTGCCCATTGGTCGACCGCTTTTTCTCTCGCCGTGACGTCGGCGCGAAGTTTCGCGGCGCGGAGTTCGATCTTGCGCACCTTGTAGTCTTGATAGGCGGTGTCGACATCAAATCGGGCTATGTACAGCTGCTCCAACTCGCGCAATTGTTGTTCGCGTTTCTTGTCGTCTTGCTCGGCCATCAGTTCCTTGAGCGCCTGGGCGATCTTTTCTTCCTGCAGGGCGATGATCACTCCTAGCCGCTGTTCCGGGCTAAGCTCGTCAGAAGTCGTCTGCACCGTTTGCACTTCATAGTAGGGAACTTCACGCATCTCATGATAGACACTATTGTTTCGCTCGACGGCAACTGACTCCGAACGGAACTGCCGAACGCGGATGCTGATTTGCTGTGGCAAGTCCTCGTTGTCTTTCAAGAAATCCTTGCCCTCGAAAACCCTTTCCAACTCTTGGTATCGGTCATCTGCTGACGGCTGTTCTAGCCGTACGGTGTCTGCAGGAACGTTCTTCGACACAGCGCTGCCCAAATGATTCGATCCGGTCGGAAGAGGATCCGGATCAACTGGTTCGGGGGAAAGGAGCGGCGTTTCTTGAACCGGCTCGAAGTTAAGGTCAGAAACATCATCAACTGGTACCGGTTCAGCAATGGTACCGGACTGCTGTTGACCTACCGCGACGGAAAAGTTCAGGACGATCAACAGTGCGGCGGTGATCGCTGAATAGCCAGGCTTGGGGAAACGCATCTCGATCCTTTCGGGGGCTTGGAATGACTTCAACAAGATTGGTCGATTTGTAGTGGGAATGTTTCTTGCGCGGTGTGCCCGTACGCCAGAGGAGTGACTTCACCAAGGTTTTCCTCCGCTGGGAGCTGTCGCTTCCAGCTTGCGGAGCATCGCTTCGAGCTTGGAAACTTCTTCCCACACTTCGTCGGGGATGGTCGTCGGCGCCAAACCGGTTTGTTGGACATCTTGCGCCAAGGTCCGACCGGCAGGAGGACTTTCCGGTTCGAGCAACGGCTGCAAGAGCTGCTCCGGCGGACCGATGGACGGTTCTTCGGCACTCATCAGGAAGGGCGAAGGAGATTGTGTCGAATCGACAAAACCGTTGGGGCTCGCTGGAGCAGGTTGTGTCGGTATCAGGGTAGGCGCATCCCCTTCCGATTCAGGCATGGCAACTCCGGAAGCATCGTCACCTTCTTGTCGTTGCGGCAGATCTGCGGACAACTCCCATCGCGAATCGCTTTTTGGGAGAGCGACGGCAGCCGCGTCGGGCCCCGCCCCTTGCGATTCGAGAAGCTCCACCGGGTACGACCTGACGTGGTCTGTCGGTGGATCGGAGTGCTGGGCACTTTGCCAAACCGCAGGTGAGTTCATCAGCAAAGCGGTAACGGCGGCGGTCAGCGGAACCAGGACCAGCGGCTTGGATAGCCACGAGCCACTGGCGGGAGCAGGCGCGGGTGCTGAAACCGAGTGGGGACCGATTGGGTTTTGCAGGTCGCTCAAAATGGATTCCAATTTCTGTTGAATTTCGCTTGCTGACGAAGGGCGATCTTCGGGAAGCTTGTTGAGCAGCGCGTCGACCAAGTCACTGACTTCGCGCGGCACGTCGGGATTGAGTTGCCAGAGTGGCCGATGTTTTTCTTGGACAATCCGATGCAGCACGGCCAGCGAACGTTCGGCGCGCCACGGCGGACGAGCGGCGAGCATGAAGTACATCACGCCGCCCAAGCTGAACAGATCGCTGGCCGGTCCCACCGCCGCGCCGCGAGCCTGTTCGGGAGACATGTAGTGCGGTGTTCCGGCAATGAAACCTGTCCGCGTCAAGCTCGCGTCGTCCACCGCGCGCGCCAGTCCAAAATCGGTGATCCAGACTCGGCCCCCCGTCGCACTGACCAGGATGTTGGCCGGCTTCACATCGCGATGCACGATGCCTTGGCGGTGGGCCGCCGCAAGTCCAGCGGCGGTTTGCGAGGCAACGCGAAGCGCGTCGCAGATCGGCAGCGGCCCGACCGTGTCGACCCGCCGTTGCAGGGAAACACCGTCGACGTACCGCATCACCAATGTCGGTAACCGCCGCGACGTATCGACCTGGTGGATCGCGACAACGTTTTCGTGCACAACCGCGGCAGCAGCCCGTCCTTCACGAACAAAGCGTTGGCGGGCCGCGCCGCTGCGAGCCAAATGGGGTGCCAGCACCTTGATCGCCACCGTCCGATTCAGTTCGCCGTCATATCCTTTCAAGACGACGCCCATGCCGCCGGTGCCGATTTCACGCTCGATGACATAACGCCCTAGTTTGCCGAGCATTTCGGGATGAGGGCCGTCGTCGATCATCCCGGCAGCCTTCAGTTCCCCCACCGCGTCGTCACCGTCAAACAACCTGGCGTCCGCGGCGGAAGAATCGGCGACGTCGGCGCTGGGATCGTCCAGCGCGGCGACATCCAACAGCCGTTGTACGTCGTTCCACCAGTTGGCGGGTGCCACCGCGTCATCCAAGCGGCGACGGCAATCTTCACAGCCCGAAAGGTGAGATTGAAGCGAATCGCTTTGCTGCTGCGAAAGACGATCCTGCGCGGCAGCATCGATCAAATCGATCGGACAGGCGGTCATGCCGACACCTCCTGCGACGTTTCTTCACCGTCGAAAGCGGTCATTTCGGCGCTGACGTTTTCGACCATCTTTCGCAGCCGCGACATCACTCGGCTGCGAGCCAAATAGACGGCGCCCACGTCGATTCCCATGTCCGCTGCGACATCTTGTGCCAATTCGCCATTGATGGCCGTCCGCGCGAACGACTCCCAGGTGGTCGGCTTGACCGAATCACGCACTCGCCGGGCTGCCCACCGGAACGCCCGCCTGCGAAACGCGATATCGAACTCGTGGTCGGAACCGGCCGATTCTGCACTGAGGACCTGGTGCATGTCGCTCTGAGCGGTGGGCAGGCGGCCGAGCTTGCGGATCTGCATCAAGGCGTGGTTGCGGGCGACCCGAAAAAGCCAGCTGCGAAAACGCCCCAAGCCCTGGTTCGGCTCGAACCGCTCGATCGACGTCGCGACCGCGGTAAACACCTCTTGGACCAGGTCGCTGGCGTCGTTCGGCTGAAGCCCATGGCGCCGTCCGATCCCGTAGATCAGCGGCTCGTACAGCTCGGTGAATTCGTGCCATGCCGCGGAATCAGCGTGATCGGGCAGGCGGGCGATTAGGCTTTCGCGAGTTTCAGGATCCATGCGTCAAAGTGCCTCCTGTGTATGACTAGCCCGAACCCGCACAATCTATCACGAACAAAACGTTTTTTTTCGATTTTCGTTTGTTGGACGTTCCTAGCCAGTGGCGGCTCATCATCATCGGTTGGTGGGGAGTCGAGCTGGTCAGTTGGGCGATGATTGGCTCTACTGATTGATGATTCACCGGTTTTCGCCGAACCGGCAGATCGCATCGGCCGCTGCCCGCGGTTGTCGGCCGTGCCTCGATTTGCCCCGCCGGCGACCAACAGGTGAGTTGGTCAATTTTTGTTGTTTTTCGCCCACAGTCAGCCAGTTCTCCGAAGCGACCGTCGGCCAGTTCTCCAAACTGGCTTGCGCGATGCATAGTCGGCCAGTTCTCCGAACTGGCTGCGCGATGCATAGTCGGCCAGTTCTCCGAACTGGCTGCGCGATGCGACTTCGGAGAAGTCGCCGACGCCACAACGAAAATTGTCAAAAGGCGGACTTCCCGTGCGACTCGATCCGATTGCGAAGAAACCATTGCCCGACACAACACAAAAGATGCCAGTTTCGGCGGACCTGGAAGTGAAAGACGCCCAACTGATTTTCAACTCGGTATGGAAGGAACTGCTGGCGGAATACGGCAAAGAAAACCTCCGTTTTCCTAAAGAACTGATCCTGCTGGGTGGAGCACCCGGAGCGGGAAAGGGGACCAACACCGATTTCATCCGCAAGGTACGCGACATCTCCGGCCCGCCGATCGTGGTGAGCGACCTGTTGAACACGCCCGAAGCGAAGAAGATCAAAGCCCAGGGCGGTATGGTCGGTGACCGGGAAGTGGTCAACATCCTGTTCCGAAAACTGCTGGAACCGGAGCATCAGACCGGCGCAATCCTGGACGGTTTTCCCAGAACCAAAGTCCAAGTCGAATGCCTGAAGCTGTTGTTCGACCAGATGAACGCACTGCGGCGGCATTTTTCCAATTCGCCCGAAATGGTCCATTTCAAACAGCCGATTTTTCACATCATGGTGCTGTTTGTGGACGAGACCGAGAGTATCGCTCGGCAGTTGAAACGTGGGCGACAAGTGATCGCTCACAACGAAGAGGTCAAACGTTCGGGGATCGGCGAACCGTGGGAGGAACGCCCGACCGATTTCAACGAATCGCTGGCGCGAAACCGATACCGGGTTTTCAAAGAACAGACGTACGATGCACTGGTATCATTGAAACAGATCTTCCACTTCCATTTCATCAACGCCCAGGCTTCGCTGCACGAAGTGCAGGAGAACATTCTGGACGAACTGGAATATCAGAGTTCGCTGGAACTGGATCCGAAGACCTTCCACACTTTGCATACGATTCCGGTGGCCAGTGATATCGTTTCTCACGCCCGCCGTGACCTTGTCAGCCGATTGGACAGCTACGAAATCGAACATGCCGAACTGTTTCACCAGGTGGTGTCCTTCATTCAGCAGAAGATCATGCCGGTGGTGGTGCGGCACGCGATTTCGGGACACGCCAATTTCAATTCGGAGGATCCGTTGTTGGAACAAGACTTGGCGCTGCCGATGCTGATCGACGTCTTTTCAGAACGCGGGTATCACGCCAGCGTTGACATTCGCCGCCACGATGTTCCGGAGCGGTTCGACCTGGAAACGGGTGAAATCATCTACCACCAAAAGAAGGTCTACCGCATCACCGTTCGCTTCAAAGGCTCCGAAATCCGCCGAGGCCACACTTCGCTGCTTTAGGATTAGAAGAAATCGTAGTCGATTCTTTCGCGTCCGGCCCGGGTCGACAGGTTCGTGTAGGTCGTGTGGTCGATGCTGTAGCTGAAGAAATGGACGCTGCCGTCGACCATCGTCATATGGGCTCCGCCGGGATGCCAGCTCCAATAATGCTGGACGTGCAGCGCGTATTCAGCGTCTTTGTAGTTGCCCATGAACAATCCGAGTGCTGAAGTCACGTAGTGCTCGCACTCGTGTCCACCGCAGATCGGCCATCCCCAACCCAGGTCCCGCGGGATGGCGCGTTCGCCAAAAGCGATCGTGTAGGCCGCCCCATCCAAAACGTCGCGATACTTGGTGCTACTATGGCTGTAAAACATGCCGTTCCCGTCCACGATGCCGCTGCATCCGGCAAAAGTATTTCCGATGTTGGGGTCGTTGCTGCCCGCCATCCCCAAGTAATCGATCGGATAAAGGACGCCGGCGTCACCCGACAGCGGCAGCGGTCCGGTTGGCCCGCTCAACAGCGACCTGCCGCTGGCCGGATCGCTGGGACAAAGCAGGCTGCTGATCGGTTCAGAACTCGGATCGCCCGCCCCCTTGGCCTGCAAGTCCTTGATGTGTTGTCCGCAATGCATCTCGCGAAAGTCAATCGATTCGAACTTCGCACTCTGTTCCAGGTAAGGCAAAACCTGTGAGACCATTCCCCACGAAAAGGTGGTCGGATCCGGGTTATAGCTACCAAAAGGAAAAACCTTGAAGGCCGAGTGGTAGTTTTGCAGCGCCAGCGCGAGCTGCTTGGAATTGTTGGAACAGCTTGCCTTTCGCGAAGCCTCTCGCGTCGCCTGGACCGCCGGTAACAACAAGCCGATCAAGATTCCGATGATCGTGATCGAAACCAATAGCTCAATCAACGTGAATCCGGGTGATTTTTGTTGCGTCGATAGGGAGCCGCGAATATCCATGAGTCTCCATGCTACTCGATTGGCGGAGTGTCGCTGAGCAGATCAAAGTCCTTGTGACCACCCCCTTCATCGGGAATCTCGTACTCGATCGTCCAACGGTTCCTGCTGCGGTGGTTTTTTTGCGCCGATCGTGACGATCGGCGCTGCGGAACCGGTCCGAGTTTGGCCGATTGCATCCCGCTGGAATCGTCCTCCGCCGCGGAAATAGCAGAATCACTTGTCCCGGCCGCCGGTTCGTTCGACGTGACCCCTATCACCACACGGTACTTTCCCGCATGTGGACCATTTTCGCGAGTGAAACTGTAGTGACCATCCACGATTGCCGTGCTGGTTGTCGGTCCTACCGTGTCACGGGCGGGAAAAAAACTGATCGATCCCTTGGACACTTTCTGGGAATCAACGGTCACCGTCCCTTGAATTTCCTGCCGCGGCCCCGACGGCTTGCAACCACTGGCGGCGCAGAGCACGCCCAGGCCGACCGCCATGACAGCGGCGCGGGTCCCCCCTTGGATCATCGGTGCAGGCGGATCGAAACGAAAATGGCTCAATCCCATCGACCTACTTCTTGGTCACATAGGCGTAGTACGCACCGTAAGTCTGGCCGTCGGCCGTCTCGAATAGGGCTGACATCTGGGTCTTGCCCGCCTTCAAATTCAAATTGAATTTGACTTCTTTGGCGCCGGCGGGAACGGGGCTGGTTGCCGACACGTTGCCGATCTTGATCGAAACCTTGGTCGGATCGATCGCTTTTCCCGGTGTGGTACGAAAGGCATTGACGCCCGGCACGGGAGCTCCCGGTTTCAGCGATGCGCTGATGGCCAGGTCGGCTTCTTCGGGCCAGCGCCGCAGGCGAATCTCATACTCGCCGTCTTCAACCACTTTGACATTCCAAAATCCGGTGTTCTGCTTCCCGGTCACCGCCCTGCGAATGTGCGATTGGTTCCACGGTGTCGATCCGGTGGTGATCCAATCGTGGGAAGTGAGCCGAGCCGGATTTTCTGCTGGGTGCCCCAAATAGATCGCGGTCGCGTTGGCAAAAGTCGGCTCCAATTCTTTCCACCACTCTTCGTAAAAACCGGTCAACCGTTTCACTTCGGCCGGATGATCTTGGGCGACGTTACTTTTCTGGCTCGGATCCGCCTTGATGTCGTACAGCTCCTTGCCATTGACCAGCCGCCAGCGGGACGTCATTACCGCGCTCTTTCGCCACTTGATGGGATCTTTGACTCGCTGGGAATCGGTCACCAAGATCCGATCGGGCCACGACTTGTCCGCTTGGCCGGTGAGCAACTGTTTGATCGAACGCCCATCGAACTTCACGCCACTGGGCGGATCGACTTCGCACAGATCGATCAGCGTCGGCAAGACGTCAACATAGGCCGTGATCGGTTTGACGTCCCGACCACCAACCAGGCCTCCCTCTGGCCAGTAGATGAAAAACGGTACGCGGTGTCCACCATCGTACTCGCTGCCCTTTTTGCCTCGCATCTGAGCATTGAAGACCTTGTCGCCTGAGGACGTGCCGTTGTCGGTTGTGAAAATGAAAATCGTGTTGTCGGTCAAACCCTGCTGATCCAAAAAGCGGCGCAGCTTGCCGACGTTGTCATCGATGTTAGCGATCATCCCATAGAAGTTGGCCAAGTTCACGTTTTGATCTTGATACGGCTTGCTGTACTGCACGGGTGAATGCATCGGGCCATGTGGAGCGTTCGTGGCGATGTAGGCCAAGAAAGGTTTGCCGGCTTCTTTCTGCGCCTTGATGAACTTCTTGGCATAGTCAAAGAAAACATCAGTGCAAAAACCGTTGACCGCTTCGGGAGTCCCGTTGTGCCAGTAACTGCCGTCAAAGTAAGCGTTGTCCCAGTAGTCGGGAGTCTGACCGACGCCACCGCCGCCGTGCCGCATCACTTCGGTGTACCCGCGATCCTCCGGCCGATAGGGATAGTTGTCGCCCAGATGCCATTTGCCAAACATTCCCGTCGCGTAACCGTCGTCTTTGAAAACTTGTCCCATCGTGACTTCGTTTTCGCGGAGCATCGAACGTCCCATGATCGTGTGCCACACACCGGTACGGTTGGTCCAATGCCCGGTCAGCAGGGCGCATCGAGTGGGCGAGCAGGTGGGGGCAACGTGATAATCTTTCAGCCGAACCGATTGCGCAAAGAGCTTGTCGATTTCGGGCGTTTTCAGAATCGGGTTGCCGTGACACGACAAATCGCCGTAACCCTGGTCATCGGTGATGACCAACACCACGTTCGGTTTTTCAGCCGCCGCCAGCGACCCGCACACGACAACCCCAACCAACAGTGACAAACAAAAACGTGTCATTACAGACAAAGCTCCGAAGATCAGTGACGAACCAAACCGCGATCGCGACACATTGTAGACGAATCGGCGGAGCTTTTTTGTCCGGTCGCTTACATTTCCACGTCAATGTCGACGATCGCGCCAGGGGCAAGCTTGTGAGGGCCCCACGTTTTCGAGGTCACCACATTGCCGGCCGCATCGATCCCTTCCAAGTGAATCGAGTAGTCTTGGCCCGGTGTGAGCGCGTACCCGCCGGCGGTGGGAAAGCGGCCAAAATCACGAACAAAATATCTCAACACCGGAACTCGCGTCGACTGTTTCTTGATGATGCCGGCAACGGTCGAGGTGTTGGTCGTGCGATCAGTGATCATCACGTTGACCGGATAGACGGCTGACTTCACCAACCGCAGAGCGACCCAAGCCTCGGTCGGTTTCGGTTTTGCATTGACTTGAGCGGTTCGATCGACCGACCGGAATCCGAGTGCCATCATCATGTTGTTCACACCGCTGCTGCCGCCGGCAACCACCAATGCCGTGATGCATTTGCCCGGACCGCTCACTGGGTCGGTCGTTTCGCGGTAGATGTTGACCAGCGTGGTGGCGATGTCAAGATTGAATCGGTGCACGAAGTACCACGACACACCAAAACAGATCAGTGTCTTGGTACCGCGTGAATCAAAAAACTCGATGTACGGTCTCCAGTTGAAAACAACCGCCAGGCCAGACTCCAGGACCACCGCCAGGATGAACAAGACGAAGAGTGCCCGAAACGACTTTCCGTAGAGCTCGTCGCTGTTCAACGTCGGCGCTGCCACCCCTTCGGCTTTTTGGCCGTCCTGCACATTCGTTTGACCAGCTGCATTCTGCCCTTCCACGACGCCCGGTGTTTCGTTGCCGGGCGGATCTTGGCCGACCGCCGTGGAGGTGAACATCCCCGCAACCAAGATCAAAATGGCCAGGCGACGCCAGGCGATGGTCGCACCGTCACCGATCGGGTGGAAGGTAAAACGTGATGAAGAACTTGTATCGGTGTGGCAAGACATGCGGGTACCTGTCGCTGTTGATCACTCACCTGTGGTAGCGATTTAGCGCGGCTTCAACCGATGGTCTTGCACCAAGATTTGACCGGCAGGCAAAAAAATGGTGCCCGCATTCAATCGCCGAACGTTCATTATCGTTGCGACCGATACCGTTGCAAACATTCCTTCGCGGCGGCTGGAGCCAATCATTGATTTTGTCTCCCGCTTTCGTGAATCTCTGTCTGCCCGGCCAAGAATCGGGTAACCTGTCCTTCGGTTGAGAATTCACACTTGGGGGATGCGAGCAGGCATGTTGATGAATCGTTTTTGGTCGGTGGCGGTGTTGGTTGTAGGTTCCGCTGGCAGCCTCCTTGCTGAGAGCCCGGAAAGTTCGGAAGCAGCAGCGCGGACGCTCAATCAGCTTCGCACTGACATCGAGTATTTGGCGAGCGAAGAACTTCGCGGACGAAGCGTGGCCGATGAATCGATCCACCAGGCCGCCGACTACATCGCTTCGCGAATGGAAGGAATCGGACTCGATATCGCCATCTTCGATGGTTCGCCTTTGCAAGAATTGGATATCAGCTTGGGGGCGCAAGCCGGGAAAGCTCAAAACAACCGTGTTTCGTTTTCGATGGGCGGGGAAGCGGAAGAGATCACTGCTTCGCTTGGTGATGGCATGAACCCCATGGCGATCGGATCGGGAACCGGACAAGTCCGCGGTCAAGTGGTGTTCGCCGGCTATGGGATCACCGCTCCTAAACTGGGATACGACGACTATGAAGGAATCGATGCATCGGGACGAGTGGTGATCGTGATCCGCAAAGAACCTGGAGTGAACGATCCAAACAGCCCTTTCAATGGAACTCGCAATACCCCTCACGCGTTCTTTGCCACCAAGATCGAGAATGCCGTCAAGCATGGTGCCGCTGCTTTAGTGATCGTCAACGATCCAACCAGTGTCCTGAAGGGTGTTCAAAACGAACGCAGCAAGATCTTTCGCGAACAGCAACGCAAGACCGCGATCCAGAAACAGATCGAGCAATTGCCGCAGGAGGCCAAAAACAATCGACGCACGTTTTTGCGCAAGATCCACGATATCGACAACATGATTCGGTCGTTGCAAACCGATTTGCGCCGAGCTCAGCGGGGATTGCTCGGCGTGACCGAGGCGGGCAGCCGGGCTCGAAGTAAAGAATCGATTCCCGTCCTGTCTCTTTCGCGCGATGTGGCCGATCGTTTGCTTCAGCAGTCGATCGGGCAATCGCTGCAGAGTTTGGAAGAGAAAATCGACGGGGACAATCGTCCCCACAGCCATCTGTTGTCGGACGTTTCGGCCGATCTGAGTATCGAACTCAAACCGACGGTCGCGGCCAGCAGCAACGTGATCGGCACGTTGGCGGGCCGCGGCGAACTGGCTGACGAAACGATCGTGGTCGGTGCCCACTACGATCACGTGGGAATGGGCGGCTACGGCTCGCTTGCGCCCGGTACTATCGCGATCCACAACGGCGCCGACGACAATGCTAGCGGAACGGCGGCGATGTTGTCGGCCGCGCGTCTTTTGGTGGAAGGATTGCGTGGGGAATCGTCACATCGGCGGCTGGTGTTCATCGCTTTCACCGGCGAGGAACGAGGTCTGTTGGGCAGCAAACACTACGTGCGACATCCTCGTTTTTCGATCGAATCGACTGCGGCGATGATCAATTTGGACATGGTCGGCCGGCTCAGAGACAACGAATTGACCGTTTATGGGACCGGATCTGCTAGCGGATTGGACGGGCTTGTCGAACGAGCCAACCAACGCGGCGGGTTCAATCTGTACAAAGTGCCGACCGGTTACGGTCCCAGTGATCATCAGTCGTTTTATCAAGCGGGGGTTCCCGTGTTGTTCTTCTTCACGGGCTTGCACAACGACTATCATCGCCCAACTGATGATTTCGACAAAATCGATTTTGGTGGAATGGTCCGCATCACCGATATAGTTTCCGAAGTCGCGCATCAGCTTGCGATCCAAAAGGAACGTCCGGCGTACGCGGAAACGGAGAATCGCGTTCGGATTCGCCGTCAAATGACGGCATTTCTGGGCGTCACGCTCTCAGACCGCGGCGATCATGTCGTGTTGTCAGGACTGGCTTCCGACGGACCAGCTGAGCGCGGTGGATTGCGCGCCGGTGATCGATTGGAAAAGCTGGGTAAAAAAACAGTCAAAACCTCCTCGGACGTTCTGGAATTTCTGCGCGGTCGTTCGCCAGGCGATCGTTTGCCGGTTCAGATCATCCGCGATGGCAAGAAGATCGAAATCTCGGTGCAGTTGGAACCGCGACCTTAGACCAAGCGGAATGGCCTGGTAGCCTGTCGATTCCGCCCACAGGATCCACTTGGCAGGGCTGTCCCCCTCCCGGTCACGGTTCGAAAAAAGTTTTTTCGCCGGGCACCGTGTTCGGTCATTATCAACCTTTACGCCCACGCAAAGTGGTGACACAATCCCGGACGATCGAGCCGCCGGTTGTCACGCAACAGGCGGCAGCATGAACATCTCGGCAAGGAGGGCGACGGACGCCAACTTCGCCGGAAGAGGATGGACGATCGTTAAGATTGGATGCGCACCCACAACGCAAGGAGAGCGGACGTGCGATTTATCGGCAAAGCGGCCATTGCATTGGCCATCATTACCCTTTCTGCATTGGTTCCCGTAGCCGCGTCGGCTGAAGACGGTCACCGAATCGCGGTGGTTGACGTCGCCTACATTTTCAAGAACCACCCCGGCATCAAGGCTCAGGTCAGCAAGGTCGAAACCGACCTGAAGAACTACGACGCCGAATTGAACCGGAAGCGACAGGAGCTTCAAGACGCTGTCGGTCAGCTGAAAACGTTGAAAGTCGGCACGGCCGCCTACACACAACAAGAAGAACTGGTTGCCCAAATGGAATCGAAGCTGCGGCTGGACATGGCTCGTAAGCGAAAAGAGCTGGGTGACGCGGAAGCGAAGATCTATTTCCAGAACTACCAGCGAATCGCCGCCGGCGTGGAGTTTTTGGCCAAGCATTACCACATCAATCTGGTGCTTCGTTACAACAGCGAAGACATGGATTTGGAAAAAGGTGATTCGGTGATTCGCGGCGTCATGAAAAACGTGGTCTATCACGACGACGCGTTGGACATGACCAAGGGCGTCATGCAGTACTTGGACCAAACGATGAAGCCGGCTGCTGAAGTTGCCCGGGGCGGCGCCGCCGCAGACCCGACTCGTCAGTAATCGTCCGAGCGACAAGTTGTTTATCCTGTCGCGGTCGATGGTGGCCGCGACAAGCTTGCAAGAGGCTGGCTGGCAAAAGGATTTTGCCGGCTTTCGCGGCAGGGAGGGCCGAGGAGTGATTCCCTCACGCAATCAACATACGATCGCCGCTTCGTGCAGGATCAGTGGCCGCGGTTACTGGTCCGGCAAAGAGGTGGGTGTCGCCATGCATCCAGCCCCAGTGGATGCCGGAGTCTGTTTCGTCCGCACCGATATCGCGGCCGAACCTCGCTGCCAGGCTCATGTGGATGCCCGCAGCGACGCACGGCTTCGCACCAACATCCAACAGGGTAATGCCCAATTCCAGATGATTGAGCATCTGATGGCGGCTTTGTATGCCCTGGAAATCGACAATTGCATTGTCGAGGTGGACGGGGAGGAGTTACCGGGACTGGACGGCAGCGCCGCCGCTTACGTTGACGCTTTGCGGCACGCTGGATTGATCGTGCAGGCCGGTACGCGGCGTACCCTGGTGATTCAGCAGACACTACGAGTCGGCAACGGCAGCGGTTGGATCGAAGCATCCCCGTCGCGCGGCGGCAAGGCTTGCTTTGAGTATCAGTTGAGCTTTGACGGGGCCTCGCCGATCGGCAACCAAAGTTACCGCGTCGAATTGAACCCGCGGCGGTTCGTGCGCGAGCTGGCCTCGGCGCGTACCTTTGTGACGGCCGCCCAAGCGAAAGAGATCCGAGCCGCTGGGCTGGCCTCGCACGTCAGCAATCAGGACTTGTTGGTCATTGGGGACGGCGGCCCGATCGACAATCAATATCGGTTCACCAATGAATGCGCCCGCCACAAGACCCTGGACCTGATCGGCGATTTGGCCCTGGCCGGAATCGACCTGGTGGGCAACTTCGTCTCGTTTCGAGGCGGCCACCAATTGAACGGGCTGCTAGCAAGTCAACTTGCCCAGCTGGCCACCACCCAAACAACCTCCCTCGGCCAACCGGCGCCACCGCGCCGCAAGGCTGCCTGACGAAAAAGGGGTCAGGACCCTTTTTCGTGTTCAGGCAAACAGACCCGCATGTTTTGCCGGAGCCAACATGAGTAAAGTCATCGCCCAGACCGCCGTGGTTGATCCGCGAGCAACGATTGGCAGCAATGTTCGCATTGGTCACTTCTGCGTGATCGGCCCCGACGTGACGATCGGCGACGATACGATGATCGAAGACCACGTTGTCATTTCGGGGATCACGACTCTGGGAACTGCCAACCACGTCTTTCCCGGCTGCGTCATCGGAGCCCACCCGCAAGACACCGGTTACCAGGACACGCCGACACGGGTTGAAATTGGTGACGGAAACACGTTTCGCGAACACTGCACCGTCAATCGCGCCACCGAAAAAGAAGATGGCGTGACGGAGATCGGCGACAACAACTATTTCATGATCGGGACCCACATCGCTCACGATTGCAAATTGGGCGACCGGATCGTCGTTGCCAACAACGCCATGTTGGGCGGGCACGTTCACATCGCCAACGACGTCACGATCGCCGGGGGCGTCGGCGTCCATCACTTTGCGTCGGTGGGACAGCTCGCGTTCATCAGCGCGATGAGCCGCGTTCTTCATGACGTGCCGCCCTACATGATTGTTGACGGCCAACCGGCCAAGCCGCGAGCGGCGAACACGGTCGGTTTGAAACGCCACGATTTTCCGCAAGAAGACGTACGGGCGGTCACCGCGGCTTACAAACTTCTGTATCGGTCTCGCGTCGGCATCGAAGCGGCGCGGGAAGAGTTGCTTGGCAGCGGTCCGATTCGGCCGGTGTTGAAGCATCTTTTTGATTTTCTTGACCACTCCAGCGGCGGGCGACATGGTCGCGGCCGCGATCGACGAAGGAAAGCAGCGTGAGTCGTTTGCGAATTGCCGTTATCGGCGCTGGCCACTTGGGGCGAATTCACGCCAAACTGCTCGGACAAGTTGACGGAGCCGAGTTGGTTGCGATCGCCGATCCGTTTGAGGATGCTCGGCAAAACGCGGCGGAGTTGTTTTCCGTTCCCACTCACGCCGACTACCGAGATTGCATCGACGACATCGATGCGGCGGTGGTGGCGGCAGCGACCGACGCGCACGCGGAGATTTCCAAAACGCTGTTGAAAGCTGGCAAGCACCTGTTGGTCGAAAAGCCGTTGACTGCCAGTGCCGACGATGCTCGGCGATTGGCGATGTTGGCAGCATCGCGGCGGCGGACATTGCAAGTCGGCCATGTTGAACGATTCAACCCCGCATTCACCGCGCTGGAAGGTTTAAGCGTTGACGTGAAGTATGTCGAAGCGGTCCGCGCGTCAAGCTTTCCCGGGCGTTGCCTGGACGTCGGGGTGGTGATGGACTTGATGATCCATGACCTGGACCTGGTGTTGTCGATGACCGATGCGGCGGTGAAATCGGTTTCTAGCAGCGGGTTGGCGGTGATCAGCGGCTACGAGGACTTGGCGGAAACGAGAATCGAGTTTGATTGTGGTCTGGTCGCCAATTTGAAGGCTTCGCGAATCAGTCCCTCACCGGCGCGACAGATGCAGGTCTTTGGCAGCAACGGTTTTGCCGACATCGATTTCGGGGCGCCGTCGATCTCCGTGGTTCGTCCTTGCGATCAAGTCGTCGACCGGACGTTCGACCTGGCATGCGAAACCGACAATCCGCTGGAGTATAAAGAACAGCTTTTCAGCCAACGGCTGCGATGTGAGACGCTATCGCTGGAACCTCGAAACGCGATTTTGGACGAACTGCACGATTTCGTGATCAGCATCCAGACCGGAATCGCTCCCACCGTCGACGGATCGGCGGGAGCCCGGGCGGTCGCGGTCGCCGAGCAGATCTTGCAGTCGATCCAGCAGCGACGTTGGTACGAAAACGCCAGCGAAACGGAGATCGGACCGCACGCGCTGGTTCGCGAACGGGTGGAAGCTGCCAGCCGCCGCATCCATCAAGACCGCCGAGCCGCCTAAAACCGGTCGGCCGGTTCCCCGAACCGGCAACGCAAATTCTCCGAAGTGGCAATGCGAAGCGATTTTGGAAAAATCACCGACAGCAGCGCATTTTCTTGCCGTCTCGCCGCCGCCGGTCGATGCGGCTACGATCTTTCCTCATGGAAAAGACAAACGTAGCGATTGTGGGTTTGGGCACTGTCGGAACGGGCGTAGCGCGGCTGTTGCTCGATCACGGTGACCGCACGGCGCGGCATGCCGGGCGAACGATGTGGTTGAAGCGGGCCGTCGTGCGCGACCTGGAAAAACCTCGGGATGTCGACTTGCCCGATGGTATCGTCACCGATTCGATCGAAGATGTGGTCAACGACCCGGAGATCACGGTGGTGGCCCAGTTGGTTGGCGGGATGGAACCGGCGCGGTCGATCATGCTTCGCCTGCTGGAATCGGGCAAAGACATTGTCACCGCAAACAAAGCGTTGTTGGCCGAACATGGTCCAGAGCTGTTCACACGCGCCCGGCAGTTGGGCCGGACGATCGCTTTCGAAGCGTCGGTGGCGGGCGGAATTCCGATCATCGCCAACATCAGTCAATGTCTTTCGGCCAACCAGATCGTTTCGCTGGAAGGCATCTTGAATGGGACCAGCAACTTCATCGTCACGCAGATGGAGGAAAATGGTTCGTCCTACGACGACGTGGTACGGATTGCCCAGCAGCTTGGTTATGCCGAAGCCGACCCGACAATGGACGTCGACGGAACCGACGCGGCGCAAAAGTTGGCGATCCTTGCTCACCTTGCTTTCGGTGCCACCGTCGATTGGTCGCAGATCCCGCGCGAGGGGATCGATCGCCTTGATCCCGACGACTTAAAATACGCACGTGAGCTGGAGTGTCGCATCAAGCTGCTGGCCGTTGCCGATCTGGCCGAGGATGGGTTGGAGCTTTCGGTTGCTCCGACGCTCCTGCCGATCGGAACGCCGCTGGCGGAAGTGCGTGATGCCTACAACGCAATCCAGGTCATCGGCGACGCGGTCGGGCCGGTCTTTTATCACGGCCTGGGTGCGGGACAGATGCCAACCGCTTCGGCCGTGGTGGCCGACATGATCGACACGGCGGTGGGACGCACTCGTTTGACCTTTGAAACGTTGGAGTATTTTTCCAGTGATCATCCGCCGCGAGTGAAACTGCGCGACGCGGAGACGCAGCGAGGCCGCTATTACTTTCGGTTGCAGGTTGCCAATCATCCGGGAACCCTGGCCGCGATCACCGCTGTACTTGCCAAGCACAAAATCTCCATCGCCTCGGTCATCCAGCATGAAAACAGTGACAAAACTCGCGGGGAACCGGAGGGCCAGGTGCCGCTGGTGATCATGACGCACGAGGCGACTCAGGGCGCGGCACGCGGGGCGACCGCGGAAATCGAGCTTCTGGATGCAGTGACTGGACCGGTTGTAAGGCTTCGGGTCAAAGATTGACGGTTAGTCCGGGATGGATCAGCCGTTTCATCGATCTTCTGTGATTGCGGTGCTGCTTTCAGCCTTGCGGCGGGCTAGGTTCCGATAGTGATCGCTGTAGATGCGGCTGCATCATCGAAACGACCCTCGAATGCCGGCACGGTCGCGACCATCTGCCGATCGATCGCAAGCGCGACTCGCACCCAGCACGACCGAATGATTCAAGTTCAACACCTGACGAAGACCTACGAGGACCTTCAACGAGGTCCCTTCGTCGCGGTGGATCGTGTTTCGTTCACCGTGAGGCCGGGAGAAATCTTTGGGTTACTGGGGCCCAACGGTGCTGGCAAGACAACGGTGTTGAGGATTCTGAGTACGGTGCTGGCGCCCACGGGCGGCATCGCCACCGTGTCGGGATACGACGTGGTTCGAGATCCAGCCGAGGTGAGGCGGCGAATCGGATTCGTCAGCAACAACACGGCAATCTACGATCGCATGACCGCCTGGGAATTGGTCGAGTATTTTGGCCGGCTGCACGGCATGTCGGCCAAACGTCTGAATCAGCGACTGGAAACGCTGTTTGATCAGTTGCGGATGAACGACTTTCGCGATCTGCCGGGCGCGAAGATGTCGACGGGCATGAAGCAAAAGGTGTCGATCGCCCGAGCGATGGTGCACGATCCGCCAGTGCTGGTTTTTGACGAAGCGACGTTGGGGTTGGATGTGCTGGTGGCTCGTAATTTGCTCTCCGTGATCCGTTCGCTACGAGAAGCGGGCAAGTGCCTGATTTTTTCCACTCATATCATGAGCGAGGTCGAACGGTTGTGTGATCGAATCGCGATCATGCACCGTGGCCGAATTCTCGACAGCGGCACCCTCAGCGAACTCCGCAGCCGACATCAACAATCCGATTTCGAGGAATTGTTCTTCGGATTGTTGAGCCGTCATGAGAATGAGCGAGAGGACGGGGCCGATCAGGCCGACGATGACGCCGGTTTTGGCGACGACGATCAACAGGTTTTGATTTCGGGAGGACTGCATTGAACTTGTCCTCCGAAGAGAAACGTCGCATCGCCCGCCAATCGGGACAACCTCGGTTGTCGGCGATTCTGCTGATTTACATACGCGAAATGCGCGATCAGCTGCGCGATCGGCGAACCCTGTTCACGATCGCCGTGCTGCCGATCTTGTTGTATCCGCTAGTCGGAACGCTACTGCTGCAAATCGCTCAATTCACCCGCCAACATCCCACCTCGGTCTGCGTGGTGGGGACGGAAAACCTGGCCGGCGTGCCGCCGCTGGTCGAAACCGACAAGTTCGCCACGGGGCTTACCGACAACGACAAACAGCTGGAGTTGATCACCCATCGCTGGGATGAGTTTGACGACATCGATCTGGACGCCCAGACGTCGCGCTGGGTGCGCGAGGGTACTTTTGACGTGGTGATCACGATTCCACCAAAATTTGCCGATCACCGTTCGCGTTTGAAGGATCCCGCTACGGCGATTCGCCTACTGTACAACGTTGCTTCGGATCAATCGATGGTTGCCCGAGACCGGGTGGGCCGCGTGCTGAGCAATTGGCGAAACGGCTGGGTACGAGACCGATTGAACGATTCGGGAATCGACCTGGCGATGCTGGAACCGTTCAAGTTGGACGACATCGACATCGCCCCCGATCAGACGCGAGAAGCGGCTTTTTGGAGCAAGCTGTTGCCGTTCATCATGTTGGTGTGGGCGATGACCGGCGCGTTCTACCCCGCCATCGACTTGGTCGCGGGAGAAAAGGAACGCGGTACTTTGGAAACGTTGTTGTGCAGCCCGGCGCTGCGCAGCGAGATTGTATGGGGAAAACTGGGCGCGGTGACCACGTTCAGCATGCTGACCGCCGTGCTCAATGCCGGCAGCATGCTGGTGACCAGCTCCTTCGTGTTTCGGCAGATGGGGGTCGGCGGTGTCGGAATCGGTGCTCCGCCGATCGCTCCGATGTTGTGGCTGTTGGTCGCACTGGTTCCCCTTTCGGCACTGTTCAGCGCCCTGGCGCTGTCGGTTGCCGCGATGGCCCGCAGCAGCAAGGAAGGACAGTACTACCTGATGCCGCTGATGATGGTGACGTTGCCGTTGGTGCTGCTGCCGATGCTGCCGGGGACGACGTTGACCGCCGGCACGAGCCTGATTCCGGTCACCGGCATGTTTTTGTTGGTGCGGTCCCTGGTGGAAGGACAATACGGACTTGCGCTATGGCATCTGCCGATGGTCGCCGGCGTGACGACCGGATGTCTGTGGCTTGCCGTCTCCTGGGCGCGACGTCAATTCGAGGAAGAGAAAGTCCTGTTTGGCGGCGGCGATCAATGGGAATTGAGCAGTTGGGTTCGCCATTTGTGGCGTGATCGGCAGACGGCGGCGACACCGACTCAGGCTTTCGCTTGCGGTGCAACGATCCTGGTGGCTTTGTTCTTCGGGAAGCTTGCCGTCACTCAAATGCCCACTGGTTTCGGCGGCATGGCGCAGATGGTGCTGCTGCCGCAAATCGGCTTGATCCTGGCTCCCGCTTTGCTGATGGCAACCATGTTGACGACGTCGCTTCGTCAAAGCTTGCGAATTCGCATGCCGCACTGGACGGCGTTGCCATTGGCCGTGCTGCTGGGCGTGACGCTGCATCCGATGTACGTGCTGCTTGCGGAATGGATCAGTTACACCTATCCGATCAGCGAACAAGCGGCCGCGGCAATGAAACCGTTTGCCGACCAGATTTCAGCGGCGCCGTGGTTGTCGGTGTTGTTCCTGATGGCACTGGTTCCGGCGATCTGCGAAGAGCTGTCATTCCGCGGGTTTATCTTCGGCGGCCTGGTTCGCGAACGCGGACGACTTCGGGCTGTGTTGGTGACGGCGTTGATGTTTGGCATTTCCCATGGCGTCCTTCAACAATCGATTGCCGCCACAATCATGGGTGTGCTGCTGGGTTGGGTCGCGCTGCGTACCGGAAGCGTCTTGCCGGGAATTTTGATTCATTTCACCAACAACGCACTGTCGGTTTCGATGGAACGAATCGCATCCAGCCAATGGGAAGGCGCCTCGCTGTTCCTGACCACCTCCGACTCGGGGCCGGCCTACCAGCCGATGTGGATTGTGGTCAGCATCGGCATCGCCGTGACCTGTTTGTTGTACTTCGAAACGCTCCGCCCGAAAGTCGACGAATCGGAAATCGACCACGTCCAACTGGACAAAGAGATCGTCGATCCCACCACCTCCCTGGCCACCGCAGGGGCATAGTTGGCACGGAGAAGCTGAGTAAGGAAAGGTGACCACCAATAGCACTCATCACACGAATAGGAAAAGAATGTGTGGAGGCCAGGACCGACCACGATTCAGATCTCCCGCCCATGAATGACAGTCACACCCAGCAACTGCCCAACTCTGCCGCTCGGCGCAAACGTCTTCTGATCTGAATTCATCTCTCTTCATTCGAGTTATTCGAGTGATTCGTGGTCAACTCCTGCACGCACTTCCATCCGTGTCACGATCCGTTTCGCTTGCTGATCAGGGCTTGGGAATGTGTCGGTATTGGCCCTGATTCTGTTGAGCGATGCGTCGCATGCGGCTTTCGCCTTCCTTGCTGTGATAGCCGATCGTGTGGACGATACTGATCGGCTTGCGGTCGCCAAAGAGATTGACGATCTTGTTTTCTTCTTTCAACAAATCCTCGATCCCTTGCGGGAACTCGCCGTCAGAAAGCAGGAAGATCACGTCCGGTTTCAGTTTCAACGCAAACCGCAGCGGATCGTAGGGAGCGCGGCCGCGGTCCATCGAAATTCTCATCGCCCACCGCCGCAGCGCCGTTTTGTTTTGCGGCGTGGCATAGACGCTGCGAGGTTCGTCCTCGCTGGCGTTAGCCAATCGCATGTACGACGATTCGGCATCGAAAAAGACAACGTAAAACCGTTGGTCCGGTTTCAACACATCGATCGAGCGCAGAAGTTCTGCTCGTGCCGATTCAAACCCGTCCCCCATGCTGTCCGAACTGTCGACCAGGTAGACAAAATGATTGCCACCCCCTTCGACTCCGCAAAATTGAATCTTGGCATCCGAATCCGATTTCAATGACATCGCAGCCGCCGACGAAGAACTGCTGGAAAGGGCCGCCGTCGCCGGCGACGGTGGCGCATCGGGTTGAAACTGTGGCGCCGCGATCTCACCGATCGGGCTCAGCTCATACTCCGTTTCCGACGGAGTGATTTCAGTCGGTTCGGTTTCCGGCTGCGTGGATTCGATCGTAAAAGTCTCCATCGAAACCTCGTTGGCCTCGGCCGCCGAAGCGGACAGGGCGACCTGGTCCTTGGGACGCTGAGTCTGCAGGGTGACCGCGGCCAAGATCAGCAGCACCGCGACGTGAGCCACGGCGCTGACCAGCCATGCTGCCGGCTTCGATCGTTTCTCTTCGGCGTCTTCCGTCTCCTCACCGTCCGACTCGATCGCCACCTCGTCTGAGGTGACCGCCCCTTTCGGCGCGGTTGTTTCGGAGGATTGTCGGCCGGTTCTCCGAACCGGCACGTTCGCAGCGATTTCGGAGAAATCACTGATAGGTTGCGAATCGATTTCGGAGAAATCGCCGACGGGTTGCGAATCGATTTCAGAGAAATCGCCGACGTGGGGCGCTGGCGTCGAGGGGTGCGCCGAATCGGTTCGGGTGATCAGTGCTTCACCTGGTTGCGATGGTGGCACAGCCGATGGCAAGACTGCCTGAACTTCTTCCCAGCTAGCAAAGTGCGTCGGCTTCTCCACCGGCCGGCTGTCCTCGGCAGCGGAAATGGCATGGTGGGGTGGATTGATCGGGGTCCCAGAATCGGTGACGCCACTGCGGCCCAGCTGGCGAATCATCAACTCGATCTCCGCCGCCCGAGCCTCCAGGCGTGCCGCTGCCGCCTCGTTACGAATCTTGATCAGCTCCAGTTCAAGCCGGCGGCGCTGGTCTTGCTCCGGTGTTTCGGCGGTCGGTGGCGGCCGAGACTCGTTTCGATCGATGCGTTCGCTCATCGCTGTACCAGATTTTAGATGGTCTGCCCCCAATCTGGTTTGAAAGCATTGTGAAGATTCATGTTACCTCGTAGATGGAAGCGAAAAAAGTGCGGGTGGAAACACCATTCGATCGATTCTGATTTCCCCTTGCCGGGACAGAAGGAAAGCCGGTATAGGCAGTTTCGTCTGTCTCAGCCTCTTCGCCAGGAATGGAATCGATGCCTCATCGCTTGATGGTATTTACATACGCGCTCGCTTTCGCCTTGCTCACCCACACCGACCGAGCGGTGGCTCAAGGCATGCCGCTACCGACCTCTCCCGGAGGCGCGTTGTCGGCTGTTCCACAAACACCACCCAGCTTTCAGAACAACCCGACCGCGGCGGCGCCGCCAGCTGCGGGTCGAGTCACAGGCGGCGGCGAACTTCCTCGTACAGCCGGCCAAGAGCATCGTATCTACGACCTCACTCCCTACACCGGTTACCTGACCAAGCACGATCATCCCGAACAGGCCATCGTCGATTGGATCCTGCGCGAAACGGGCAGCGACGTCTGGTTCACTCAACCGTTTGGGTTCATGAACGCCGACGCGACTTCGCTTTCGGTGTACCACACCACCGAAATGCATCAGATCGTCGCCGGCGTGGTCGATCGGTTTGTTGCCGGCGAGAAAGACGCGCAGGTAATGAACCTGCGCGTGATGACCGTGGGAAGTCCCAATTGGCGCAGCCGCGCCCACATGTTGATGCAACATGTGCCGGTCGATTCGCCCGGTGTGCAAGCGTGGTTGCTTAGCAAAGAAAACGCCGCCCTGGTGCTGAACATGCTTCGCGTTCGCACCGATGCCCGACAGGTCCAGGATGTGAACCTGGTGATGCACAACGGCCAAACCGAACAGTTGGCCAGCACGCGGGGTCGCAACTACGTTCGCAACGTTCGTCCATCGCCCACGGGATGGCCGCCCTATGAACCGGAAACGGGCGAGGTCCAGGAAGGTTACCGTTTGTCGATCAGTCCGTTGCTGAGCGTGGATCGCGCCGCAATCGACTGTGTGATCAAGGCGGAGATCGATCAGGTCGACAAATTGAATCACGTCGACTTGGAATTGCCTTTGCCGAACAATCAAGTGCACCGCACGCGAATTGACGTGCCGCAGGTGGTCAGCTGGCGATTGCACGAGCGGTTTCGATGGCCCTCGGACATGGTTTTGCTGCTCTCGTGCGGCGTGGTCGCCAGCCCGGAGCGTCCCCAGGCGGCCGTTCCGCTGCTGAACATGAGCATGTTGACCGGCACGACCGCCGGACGCGCCGACGCGCTGCTTTTTATCGAATTTCGCGGCAGAGCGTCGGAGAATCTGGCCACCTCCGCGGCACCGCCACAGGTGGCCGCCGGCACCAGCGCTCCCAATCGCGGGCGGTATTAGGCCCGAACATGGCAGCGAGGCGGAAATCGCAGGCTCGGCACATCCCCCCTGAAAATCAAAACAATGCCCGTTTAGAATGCGGCGGCTTGTTGCCATTTCTTGCGTGTCATTTTCATCGATCAACTTCCAGCTTCACGCTTCATGGAAAACGCTTCGTCACGTCGTGTCGTCATCACAGGGGTCGGCGTCGTCAGTCCCCTGGGCAACGATCCTGATCGCCTCTTGCAGCAGTTGCGGGAGGGCGTCAGCGGAATTCGGCCGCTTCGCCGAGTGCCTCAAGGTGTATTGCCCATCGATAGCGGCGGCGAAGCGATCGATTTTAGCGGCCACATTTCCGAATACGGGCCGCTGGAGAAAAAGCTGCAACGAACGATCCGTAAAGGCAGCAAGGTGATGTGCCGCGAGATTGAAATGGGGGTGGCCGTCGCTCAGTTGGCTCTCAGCGATGCCGACTTGAATCCCCAGCAGCGCGATCGCGATCGAACGGGAGTGGTTTACGGTTGCGATTACATCATGTCTCTGCCGGAGGAGTTCGCCGAGGGAATCGGCAAGTGCCTGGATGAGCAGGGCCAGTTTGTTTTCGGGCGATGGGGCCAGGAGGGACGTCCGCAGGTCAATCCGCTGTGGTTGCTGAAATACCTGCCCAACATGCCGGCCAGTCATATCGCGATCTACAACGACCTTCGCGGTCCCAACAATTCCATCACGCTGCGCGAAGCCTCGGCCGGCGCCGCTCTTTCGGAAGCTTATTCGACGATCCATCGCGGGCACGCCGATGTGCTGGTGGTCGGCGCGACCGGTTCGCGAATTCATCCGCTGCGAACGACCCACGCAGCCATGCAGGAAGAATTGGCGGCCAATCGGGAAGACCCCGCAACTATCAGTCGGCCGTTTGATGTTTCACGCGATGGCAGCACGGTGTCGGAAGGGGCCGCCGCCATGATCTGCGAAACGTTGGAACATGCCGAAGCGCGCGGCGCGAAGATTCTTGGCGAATTGGTTGGCTGCGGCAGCAGTGCGGTCGGGCCGCTGGCTGGCGACAACTATCTGAAGACCGCATTTGTCAACGTGTTGCGCCGAGCGCTGGGCGGGACCGATCCGAAATCGGTTGGGCATCTCCACGCCCATGGCTTGGCGACCCAGCAGTGTGATCGCATGGAAGCCGAAGCGATCGCCGAGGTCTTTGGACCTCCGCAGCAACAGCCGCCGGTGACGACTGCCAAAGGTCACATCGGAAACCTGGGAGCCGGCGGCGGGATGGTCGAAGCGGTCGCCAGCTTGAAGGCACTGGGCGGAAACTTGTTCAACATTCGCAATTGCGATTCGCTCGATCCCGCCTGCCCGATCAACGCCTGTGTCGAAGGGGAAACGCCAGCCGGCGAAAGTTTCATCAGCGCAAACATCTCACCGCAAGGACAGGCGTCGGCGGTACGGATAGAACGGTTCGTGGCCTAACCGTCGGCGACTTCTCCGAAATCGCATCGTGCGTAGCCAGAAGCGGAGATCGTCGGCGACTTCTCCGAAGTCGCTTCGCACGTAGCCAGCTCGGAGAGCTGGCCGACTGTCGGCGATTTCTCCGAAATCGCATCGCGTAGCCAGAAGCGGAGAACTGGCCGACGATTACCTACGACAGCAACAAACCGTCGCCGTGATCGTCGTTCTCTTCCCACTCGCGGCGTACCTCGCGCAAGCCGTACGCGCAAAGCTCAAATTCGTCGCTGAGCCGACCGAGCAGGTCGCACGAGGGTCGGTCCTGGCCCCCTTCGATTTCGGCCGCAATCGCGTAGGCGCGTTTTCCCTGGCGGCAATAGTCAAGAAATCCGTCTGCCGAGTGGCTGGCTCGAACTCGGCGCAAACTTTCCGGGTACATGCCCGACCAAAACAGGGTGAAATCGCCGATGTGGCGGTGAACCTCTCGCCTGGCAAGCCCGATTCTTTTTTCCGCTTCGGAAAGCATTTGGAAAACGTCGGTCGCAGGCCGGCCGTTGGGACGGCGGACACGATGCAGTGAATCGAGGCGAATGAACCGCAGCAGCATGTCGCTGAGGTAGTCGACCATCTGGACGTCAGCAACACCGAGTTTGGAATGAAACACACACTCACTCAGTCCGCTAAAAAATCGCTCAATCGCGCTGCGATCGGGCGAATCCTGATCGGTTTTTTCAGGCTCCATACTCCTTCTCTCTCACTGGCGGCCGAAGGTCCCGCGCCTGAAATCCACAAGTAATATGTGATTCGATTCAGGTCAAGAGAAACCCGGTATTTTTGCTACGATTGCAAAGCTCGGTTCGTTCGGGCAGGGAGGCGATTCTAGTCTTCGAAGAACGAATGCTGGGCGCTGGCGTCGTCTCGCCGCAACACAACGGTTGTCTTGTCCGCTTTGCCGTCGGGAAGCTCGACACTTAGTTGATAAACGCCGCGCGGCAGGTTGAGAAATTCATACTGACCGGTTGCCTGGTCGGCTTCAACCGACATCGTTCCGCGATGATCTTGAAACAACATGTATCCACCGGGGTTGCTGCCGATCAACATTTTCATTTGCGGCAACAGTTTCACCGTTGCCCCCTTTTTGCCGACCCGCCCATGGATCTTTCCTTGGCCCGGTGTCTTTCGGCGCAATTGAATCCAATGCGCCTTGATCGCGTCATGTTCGCCACGTGACATGGCGGGATCGATATTCAGGACCGATCGGATCGCCTCCATCTCATCCTTCGACAAGATTTTTCCAATCGTCGACATCAGCGCATCCCCATCGCTGTTGGAAAGCAAGCGAACTTTGCCTTGGTGATCCACCACAACGACTGAGAAATAGTGGCTCAACTGATAGGCGGTGTGCGTGACCCCTTCCCCCTCATCGGCTTGGTCAATCGCAAACGGAATACTGATCATCAACTCTTTCGCCGTGCGGCGGAAATCATCAGGTGACGTGCGATGACTGCCGATTCCGATCACTTCCCCGCCCAACGGTTCCACCAACCTGGCAAGTTGCCCCAACTCGGTGACCCATTTGTTAAACGGTTGACTGAGCGTCGAGGCATCGCCCCAAAAAAAGAGGATCGAAAACTTTCGGCCGTCCCGATCCCAACCGCCGGGGTTTTCTCCGAGCCAAAAAGATGCGGAAATCGGCGGTGCATCTTTTCCCTCCATGGAATCATCACACGTGCTGCGGAAATCACCAAGCGATTGGAACTTGTAACGAGGAAACCCCAATTGCCTGGTCGTCCACGGCATCAATTCGTCCCACCACGGATCGCTGTGCCAGGCAAGATTGGAACGTCGATCGATGATATCGACACCTGGCGGCGGTTCGTATCGAAACGCTTCTTCGTCGAAGGATTTCGGCAACCGAAACTTGCTGATTGCATACTGCTGCTCGATCACTCCCAGCGCTTTCTGGTGATACTTGGTGTTGATCACCGCGGGATAGTAGTCGGACGTACCTTCGACGGGAGCGATTTCTTCCAGGCTGCTTTCGGCGTACAGCTTTCCCTCGTAGTACATCTTTTGCCAAAGAGGCAAAAAAGATCGCTCGGTATCGAAGCGGACCACCACTTGCCAGAGTCGCTCGTCGGTTCCCCATTTCGATTCCAGGTCAACCACCTGCCGCCGGTCCGCCTTTCCGGCGAAAACGATCTCGCTGGTTTCCCGCTCCAGCGCGCGGCCCAGGTAGGGATAGGTCAAGATCGTTTCCCAGATGATGCTTCGCGGTCTTCCCGAACGTCGCGAAACCTTCTCGGCCAATGTCAGCCGTTTGGAATCGCCACTGTAGTGGACCTCGCCATCGTTTCCCGAAATGGTTGTCTTGGGCGTCAACTCTGCCGCACCGATTCGAAATGTGTAACCGTCGTTTTTCAGAAACCAACGCTCCCGATCGCCTCGATACAAAATCGATCCGGAACCGTTGACGATCAGCGGCTTCTTGTTGGGAACAAACGCGTTGACGTCACGTTTTTGGCTGTAAACCGCTTCCAGCGAAACGGTATCGAATCGATCGATCGTTTGTTCCACTTGCCGAGCCAGTTTTTGAACGGTCCAGGCGGAAGGATCGGCTGCGGTTGTTTGGGAAATCGCCCGGGGAGGCGAAGCGACTGCTGGCACCAGGGTGACGAGGAAAAGCAACGTTGTGGTTCGAGTCGTTGGTGCCATGATCCATCGCCTTTGCCGTGTATCTTTTCAGTGGGGACGCCATTATCTTACAACGCAGCCACTTTGGTACTTTCAACAGCCATCGCAACCCAAAAGCAATACTTTTTCATGCGAGTACTCGTGACCGGTTGCGGCGGATTCTTGGGCAGCGAAATCGTCCGGCAATTGCTCGACCGCGGCGATCAGGTGGTTGGTGTTTCGCGGGCCGAATATCCGGAGCTGGTCGATCGCGGCATGACACACTTGCGCGGCGATCTGACCGACGCCAGTTTCACTTCGGGTTCGATCGCCTCTAGCGGTGCCGACGCGGTGGTGCACACGGCGGCGGTGGCGGGCGTGTGGGGAAGCTGGGAGCACTTCTATTCAATCAATACCCAGGCAACCGAACATCTGATTTCAGCCTGCCGCGCCGCGAAGATACGCACCCTTGTGTTCACCAGCAGCCCCAGCGTCACCTTCGCCGGAGGCGACCAGCGCGGCGTCGACGAATCGGAAAAGTACCCGGACAAATGGCTGTGTCACTATCCGCATACCAAAGCGCTCGCCGAACAGGCGGTACTGCAAAACCATCGACCGGACGAGTTGCACACGTTGGCCCTGCGTCCTCACCTGATTTGGGGCGAGAACGACCCACACATCCTGCCGCGGCTGCTTGACCGTGCTCGCAGCGGGCGATTGCGAATCGTGGGCAGCGGCACCAATCGCGTCGATACGGTTCACGTGGTCAACGCCGCGGCGGCCCACCTGGACGCACTCGACGCGCTGTTGGCCGAACCGCTGCGATCGGGCGGCCGAGCCTACTTCATCGCCCAGGACGAACCGGTCAATTGCTGGGATTGGATTTCCCAAGTTTGCGAAATCGGCGGGGTGACGCCACCGAAAAAATCGATCAGCTTCGCCGCCGCTTATGCGATCGGCGGAGCCCTGGAACTGGCTTACCGTTGGACACGGCGCCGCAGTGAGCCGCCGATGACGCGATTCGTCGCCTCACAGCTTGCCCGAGACCATTATTTTGATATTTCCGCCGCCAAGCAGCGACTTGGCTACCGCGTACGATTGACGATGGCCGAGGGGCTGGAGTCGCTTCGCAGCAGCTGGAGCTGATTGCCGGGAAAGGGGCGATGCCGAAGGCCCAGGGCGTTGTCAGTTTTCCTTGGAATTGTTACGGTTTGGGGCTGGATCGAGCCCTCCCCAAGGCTCCCAATCGCCTGTTCCAACGATCGAAATTCCAACGTGATTGCACCAAACCGCGCCTCCGAATTGCCTGACGAACAACGCATCGTCATCACGGGAATCGGTCTGACAGCTCCGAACGGAAACGACTGGGATTCGTTCCGTCAGGCGCTGCTGGAAAAATGCAGTGGCGTTCAACCTTACGAGATACGTTACTTTGGCAAAACGTTGGCCGGAGTTTGTGACTTCGACACGACGCGCTACCAAACCAAGAAAGATGTTCGCCGCGGCACGCGAGCCGGCAGTGTGGGGGTTTACGCCGCCAACGAAGCAGTAGCCCACAGCGGGATCGATTGGGAAAATACCGACAAGTCGCGAGTCGGTATCTACGTCGGCGTGACCGAGCATGGCAATGTCGAAACGGAAAACGAGATCTATGTGATCAAAGGATTCGACTACGACACGAGTTGTTGGTCGCATCACCACAATCCTCGCACCGTGGCCAACAACCCGGCTGGCGAAATCGCTTTGAATCTGGGCATCACCGGTCCGCACTACACCATCGGCGCCGCATGTGCCGCCGGCAACGCGGGCATCATCCAAGGCGCGCAGATGTTGCGCCTGGGTGAATGTGACGTGGCGATTGCCGGTGGCACCAGCGAAAGCATTCACACGTTTGGGATCTTCGCCAGCTTCAACAGCCAAAACGCGCTAGCCAGTCATGAGGATCCGGCCCAAGCTTCCAGGCCGTTTGATGTGCAACGAAACGGTATCGTGGTCGCCGAGGGAGGATGCCTGTACGTGCTGGAACGACTGAGCGACGCCAAAGCGCGGGGCGCGGAAATTTATGGCGAACTGGTCGGCTACGCAATGAACACCGACGCGACCGACTTTGTGCTTCCCAACCCGCAGCGGCAAGCCGAGTGCGTCCAGCAGGCGCTCCGCCGCGCCGGTCTGTCCGCCGACCAGATTCAGATCGTCAGCACCCATGCCACAGGAACCTCCAGCGGCGACACGCAAGAATGTGCTGCACTACGTTCGGTTTTCGGTGAATGCGAAAACGTACGGATCAACAACACCAAGAGTTACATTGGCCACGCGATGGGCGCCGCCGGCGCGTTGGAACTGGCCGGCAACCTGCACTCCTTCCGCGATCAAGTGGTTCATCCGACCATCAATGTCGATTCCTTGGACCCGGAATGTGATTTACCAGGCTTGGTTTTGAACCAGCCGCGCGAGGGCAATCGCGTTGACTATATTCTGAACAATTCCTTTGGAATGCTCGGCATCAATTCGGTCGTCATCATTGGCCGAATCTGAATGCCAAAATTGCCGATCGGAAACAAATCGGACTGACGAAAATTCACGATGCCGCCGGCATCCGCCAAAACACCCGCAAGATTGAACGAACCACCGGAGCATACGAATCGATGACGCCTGCTGAAATCCGTGACGAAATCAAGGATATCCTGGAAGATATCTCGCCAGACGAGGATCTGGATAACCTGGATGATGAAAAGGCGTTCCGTGATCAGTTGGAACTCGACAGCATGGATTTCCTGGACATCGTGATGGAATTGCGAAAACGCCATCGAGTGCAGATCCCGGAAGAGGATTACGGCAACCTGGCCAGCATGAGTTCGACAGTGGCCTACCTGGAACCTAAAATGAAGGACATCGTGAAAAGCTAACGTCGGCGATTTCTCCGAAATCGCATCGCGTAGCCGGCCGACTGTCGGCGACTTCTCCGAAGTCGCATTGCGTAGCCGGTTCGGAGAACCGGCCGACTGTCGGCGATTCCTCCGAAATCGCATCGCGCAATCCAGAATCGGCGAGCCAGCCGATTGACCTTCCTTCATCGCCATGACCTCGCAGTACGACACGATCATCATCGGCGCGGGAATGAGCGGCTTGGCGGCCGGGATACGGCTGGCTCACTTCGACCAGCGAGTTTGCATTCTGGAACGCCACTACACCATCGGCGGACTGAACTCGTTTTATCGCATGGGCGGCCGCGACTACGACGTCGGCCTGCACGCGATGACCAACTTCGCCCGCAAAGGCACCAAGAAGGGGCCGCTGGCAAAATTGATCCGTCAATTGCGATTTCGCTGGGAAGACTTCAAGCTGGCCGAACAGGTCGGTTCCTCGATCCGATTCCCCGATGTCTCGCTCGACTTTGCCAACGACATTCAGTTGTTGGAAAGTCAAATTGCGCAGAAGTTCCCGTCGCAAATCGACGGCTTTCGGGCTCTTTGCGGTTCGCTGCTTGACTATACCGACATGGACGGCAGCGATCCCGATTTCATGCGGTCGGCGCGCGACGTGATGTCCGAACATCTGAGCGACCCGCTGTTGATTGAAATGCTGATCTGTCCGCTGATGTGGTACGGCAACGCTCGCCAAAACGACATGGATTTTGGGCAGTTTTGCATCATGTTTCGCGCTTGCTACCTGGAGGGATTCGGTCGGCCGTACAAAGGGGTGCGAGTGATTTTGAAAAACCTGGTGCGCAAGTTCCGCGGGTTGGGCGGCGAGCTGAAATTGCGGAGCGGTGTTTCGCGAATCCACGTCGAAGACGGCCAGGCCACCGGTGTGGTGTTGGATGACGGGACGGAGCTGCAAGGCAAACGAATCTTGTCGTCGGCCGGGAACATCGAAACACTGCGAATGTGCGACGACATCACTCAAATCGACGTGGCCAAGGCGGGACAGCTTTCGTTCATCGAATCGATTTCGGTCCTGGATCGAAAACCGGCTGACTTCGGCTTTGACCGAACGATCGTCTTTTACAACGACAGCGAAACATTTCACTGGAAACGCCCCGACGATTCGCTCTGCGATGCCCGAACCGGTGTGATCTGTTCGCCCAATAACTACATCTACGATGCCGACGAAGGCGAACTGCCCGACGGCGTGGTGCGGATCACCACGCTGGCCAACCACGATCGCTGGTGCGAACTACCCGAACACAAATACAAAGCCGAAAAAGTCGCTCAGTACGATGGTGCGGTCGAATCGGCTGTTCGTTTCATGCCCGACTTCCGGCAATACGTGATTGACACCGACGTCTTTACTCCCAAAACCATTCGGCGGTTCACCTGGCACGACAACGGAGCGGTCTACGGCGCGCCCGAAAAACAGCTCGACGGCACCACCCACCTGCCCAATCTGTTCCTGTGCGGCACCGATCAAGGCTTCGTCGGAATCGTAGGAGCCATCGTCAGCGGCATCAGCATGGCCAACAAACATTGCCTGCAAGGATGACTGTCGGCCGGTTCTCCGAACCGGCTACGCGATGCGATTTCGGAGAAATCGCCGACGGTGGCTACGTGCGTAGCGACTTCGGAGAAGTCGCCGACAGCCGCTGGATTGCTTTGCGGGTCAACTTCGGGATCGACTTTTGAATTTCTTCCCAGCTTGGGGTCGCTCCCTTTTTGGGGCGGACGATGAAGTCGTAGCCCGCTGGAAGTTCTCGTTTGTGAATGCGAAACGATTCGCGGATCAGGCGCTTCCAACGATTGCGGACCACGGCGTTTCCCGTTCGTTTGGGAATGGTCACGCCAAGTCGTGTTGAACTTTGGTCCGCGCCGGCGGCGGCAAACACAACGAGCGCACCATCAGCGGCGCAGCTTCCCTTTCGAATAATCCTCTCGAAATCGCTGCTCTTGACGACACGATCGCTTTTGCGGAACGAATGCAGCATCAACAACGACGCTCTCAAAAACGGATGGTTTGGACTCAGAAAGTGAGGCCGTCGCGAATGGGCAGGGGATTGTTCTGGTCGAATTGCTCGATCAACTGTTTCGATTCGTCGTTGATGGTTTCAGGCAATTGAATTTGCAGCTCGACCAGCAGGTCTCCGGAAGTGCCGTCACGTTGCTTGACACCTTGGCCTTTCAGCCGCAGTCGTCGACCGCTGCTGCTTCCGGCGGGAATCGTTAGCGACACCGTCCCGGCCGGCGTCGGCACGTCGACCTTGGCACCCAGAGCGGCTTCGGCAAGAGTGACAGGTAAATCGAGTTCCAGGTTCCGTCCGTTGCGGCGAAAATGCGGATGGTCAGAAACCTTGATCAACAAAATCAAGTCGCCGCGCGGGCCCCCGCTAGGCGACGGTTGCCCCTGCTGACGCAAGCGGATTTTGGATCCCGTTTCCACTCCCGGCGGAATGGTCACTGACAACTTTTCGTGCTCGCCGTTTCGCGTCAGGTAGAATTCTGTTTTTCTTCCCAAGACGGCAATTTGCAGCGGGATCTCCAGTTCATGCCGAATGTTGGCGCCGCGCTGGGGTGCGGCGCTGGTAGGTCCCGAACCGCGTCGGGAACGGCGACCGCCGGAAGTTCCCCCCGCGCCTCCGCCCATCAGCTGTTCAAAGAAATCGGAAAATCCACCCTCGAACGCTGCCCCACCGCGGCTGCCACCAAAAATCTGCTCCAGATCGAGGCCCTCGAATCCGGCGCCCCCAGCGCCAGGGTGGTAGCCGGTGTTGCGAATCCTCTCGAAATCGGCACCGTACTGGTCGTAAGCCGCCCGCTTCTCATCATCACTCAGGACGTCGTACGCCTCCTGAATCCGCTTGAATTTTTCTCGAGCGACGTTGTCGTCCGGATTCTTGTCGGGGTGGTACTTCAGCGCCAGCTTGCGGTGAGCTTTCTTGATTTCATCCTTGGAAGCGTCGCGGGCGACGCCCAGGATTTGATACAGGTCTTCGGCCACGGATTCAGATGAATTGGAAGTTGTTGTGATTTTGGCGGGCAACCACCGTCGAAAAATGGGAGCTCCCCGTCTTCGGTGGAGACCTGCCAACTTGGCACATCTCGGCCGATTCGGAAACCCAGTGCAAATGGCAAACCGAACACGGTCGGCGATTTCTCCGAAGTCGCATCGCGCAGCCCACAACGGAAAACCGGCCGACGTTTTCCTAACCCTTCCGAATCTCGACGAATTCTTTCGCACAAAGGACATCGATCGCTCCGGGAAGCGTGTAACGGTCCTCCGTTGACTGCCGAACCGAATCGGACAGTCGCAACCAGTGCTCTCGCGACATTTCCCCGCGCGGCCAGCCATTGTCCGACCAAACCTTTTGCAAAGCGACCACTAAAACGGATGGGTCGCAGCGATTGTCACTCAGCAATCGCACCGGATCGCGATGCGTCCAATGATCCTGCAACCAAGCATTCGCCAGGCGATCCATGGTATCGGCCCATTGTCTCTGGGCGTCGATCGCACGGCCCACGGCCTCCACTGCACCGGGATAGGTGGTGGTGATCGTCGGGATCAGCTCGTGGCGAATCCAGTTTCGACGATAATCGGTATTCGTGTTACTCGAATCTTCTCGCCACCGCTGGCCGATCGACTGCAGGCCGGATCGAATCGTTTGCCGGCGAACCGACAACAGGGGTCGCGCCAAGACCAAGTCATCACCGAGCGAGCGCCAACGGCGGATTCCGGCAATCCCGGCCGGTCCGGTACCTCGCATCAAGTGATGCAGGACCGTTTCGACGTTGTCATCGGCCGAATGGGCAACCGCAACGTACCGGGCCCCGGCTTTCTTCGCGACCTCTTGCAGAAACGCCAATCGCTCGTTTCGCAGCGAGGATTCGTCGGAAACGCCACTGTCGGACCTCCCAACCTGCGATTCCAAACCGAGTTGCCCCGCCAAAGTGGTCACGAAATCTTGGTCCGCCGTCGACTCCTTGCCGCGAAGCGCGTGATTGAAATGGGCGACAACGACAAAGCCTCGCGGGCGATCGCGATCGGAGTCGATTCGGCATTGGCAGATCGCTCGCAGCAGAGCCACGCTGTCGGCACCGCCGCTGACCCCGACCACAACTCCGGTGTCTCGCCAGCGATCGGGTGGCCAAGTGCGAGAAAATTCGCTCAGCAAATCGTGCCAGGGATCGTCGTTTTTGCCGTGTGTAGCCATGGGACGGGCAGCATCTTGGTCACTAAGGTTGTTTCGCGGCGATCGCGCAGGTGGTAGTCTTTGGGTCTCACTGTCGCTTTTCTGGTGGCAGCCAAGACGTATCCAACAAAGATTAACAACTCCTCTGGACAACAAAATCACCCGCTGAGTCGAAGCCCGATCCTCTTTTCTGTGTCAAATCTTGATTTTCGCTTCTGGAAAGCGACTACGGCAGCATAGTCCTTCGCCCGCGGCGAACAGTGAGCTTTGGCCGAACTTGTCGGAACGATCGGAGCCGCGATTGCGGACCATGTCGGTAGCCCTCATGTGGATTTTCCTTTTCTTCCTTCCTCTGCTCGTGACCTGCTGGTGGCTTGTCCAGGTGGCATGGCAGTTTCTGGGTGACTTCCGTTTGTTGGTCGTCCCCACTGCGCCGGGCAGTGGCCAGCAAGGAAAAAGTGGAATCCGATGGCAGCCTATCGCCAACGGTCGATCGACCAGCCCATCCGTTGGTATTGTTCGCGTGAATTCATCAACCGTCGGCCAGTTTCCTGAACTGGCTACGCGCGAAGCGACTTCGGAGAAGTCGCCGACTGTCGGCCAGTTCTCCGAACTGGTATGCGCGCGAGCATCGAATTCAGCGTCAGGATGGTGGTTTTCGCGTCCTCGCAGTCGAGGACTTTTCGATGACACCCACCATAGCGCTATGCTGCCTTGTTTCGCTACTGGCAGGCATGGCAATCATTTTCGGTTACTTCCAATGGACCGATTCGGCCCGACAGGCAAAGTTGAAGGAGGAGGCTGAAAAACTTCTGGAGGCGGCGCGCGAGTCGGCTGAAACCGAGCGAGGACAGCTGCTGTTGAAAGCCAAGGAATCCGCTTTGGCGATCAAGGCGGCGGCCGAGGAAGAGGTGGCGGCCGGGCGCAAGAGCCATCTACAGCGCGAGCAGAAACTCGATCGACGCGATGAACTGCTGCAACAGCAGGAGGATTCTCTTCGCAAGCAGCAGCGGGGGCTGGAGAGCAGCCAAAATCGCCTTGCCGCCCAAATGCGTGGCCTGACCGAACAGCGCGCCAAGCTGGAAGCCGTGCTTCGGCAACAACAGCAGGTTTTGGAGCAGGCCAGTGGCATGTCGCGCGACGAGGCCGGGCAAAAATTGATGGAAGCGCTGGAACAAGATCTTCAACACGAACGTGGTTCGCTGCTGCTGAAACACCAAAAGCAACTCGAAGAGGTCGTTCAAAGCCAGGGGCGCGAGATGTTGCTGACCGCAATCCAACGCTACGCCTCGGCACACACCGCCGAATCGACCACCAGCACCGTCGATGTCCCCACCGACGACATGAAAGGACGGATCATCGGACGCGAAGGCCGCAATATTCGTTGTTTTGAAAAAGCAACCGGCGTGGACGTGATCATCGACGATACTCCCGGTGTGGTGATCGTCAGCGGCTTTGACCCGGTGCGCCGCGAGATCGCCAGGCAATCGCTGGATAGCTTAATCAGTGACGGCCGAATCCATCCTTCCCGGATCGAAGAGATTGTCGACGAAACGACTCGAAAGGTCGATGATTTCATCCTTCAGAAAGGCCGGGAGGCGGCCGACGAGGTGAACGCTCCCGGTTTGCACGACAAGATCGTTCAAATGCTGGGCCGTCTGCACTTCCGAACTTCCTACAGCCAAAATGTTCTGCGCCACAGTGTGGAGGTCGCGTTCATCTCCGGGCTGATCGCGGAAATGTTGGGGATGGACGCCGATTTGGCGCGACGTTGTGGTCTGCTGCACGATATCGGCAAAGCAGCCGATCACGAATTGGAGGGAGGGCATCCCAAAATCGGCGCCGACTTGCTTCGCCGACATGGAGAATGTCCCGAAGTGGTGCACGCCGCCCTGGGGCATCACGACGAGATCGTGACCGAGTATCCCTACACCATGTTGGTGGCGATCGGTGACGCGTGCAGCGCCAGTCGACCCGGCGCGCGACGTGAATCGCTGGAACGGTACGTCAAACGGATGGAAGAATTGGAATCAATCGCCGGAAGGTTCGACGGAGTGCGGCAGGCGTTTGCCATCAGCGCCGGCCGAGAGCTCCGAGTCATCGTCAGCAGCGAAAAAACAACCGACGAAGAAGCGGCTACGATCTGCCGAGGCATCGCGAGGGCCTTTGAGCAGGAGCTGACCTATCCAGGTGAAATCAAGGTAACCGTGCTACGAGAATCACGGTTCATCGAAACGGCAAAGTAAGGACCGTCGGCGACTTCGGAGAAGTCGCTTCGCGTTGCCAGCTCGGAGAGCTGGCCGACTGTTGCTTCTCCGAAGTCGCTTCGCGCGTAGCCAGGAGCAGAGAGCTGGCCGACTGTCGACCATCGCTCAATGCCCAATGCAATACAAGTATTCTTGACGCGTTCCATTTTCCATTTGGGTGACTCGAGTGTAGATCCGGTCGCCACAGATGGTGGGAGTCGCAAAGACACTGGTACCCAGTTTGTTCTTGCTGACGCTGGTGTACTTGTCGGGATCCGCCAAGAAGACGAATGTTTCACCATCCTCGTTGGTCGCGTAGATCTGTTCCCCGACCAGCACTGGCGAACTGCTGAACGTGCCTCCCAACCGCGCTTTCCACATCTGTTCGCCGTCACTGCATCGAAAACAGGTTGCGATGCCGGCGTCCAAGGTAAGAAACAAGTAGCCGCCGTGTTGCAACATGGACGGGACGTAGGCGCGAGTGTTGTTTTCCCAAACGATCTTGCCTGATCCGTCGGCCGCCACCGCCGAGATATGATTCTTTGGGTATCCGCCACTGGTGAAGACGTGCGTGCCGTCGGTGACCGCAGTCGTCACACACTCGGTCGTCGAACCGTCAATTTCCCAAAGTTCTTTTCCAGTCGCCGGATCGAGGCTGGTCACCAAGTCACATCCGGTAAAGACCAACTGATCGCGGTCACTCGCATGCAAGATCGCCGGAGAAGCGTAGTTCGGTTTCTCTGGCCGTTGGCGGCGCCATTTTTCTTCCCCCGAATCTCGCTGCAGAGCAACGATCGCGCCGCCGCCTTTGTTGTCAGCCGACACAATCACCAAGTCACCGTAAATGGCGGGCGATGATCCGAAACCCTGATGGACCACGTAATCGGTAATCTTCTGCTGCCAAATCTTTTTGCCGCTTCGATCCACCGCCGTCGTCCACACCGCGTGATCGTTGTAGAAGTTGATGTACAGCCGTTTGCCGTCGGTCGCTGGAGTAGCCGAGGCGAGGGAAGCTTTTTCGTTCGGCTGCTTTTTCCCTTTGATTTTGAATCCGCCGCGGTGAACGATCGTTTCCCAAAGCTGAGTCCCGCTGCCGCGATCCAGGCAAACGATCGCTTGCACTTCGCGCTGCGGATCGGCGATCGCCAAGAAAACTTGATCGCCCAACACGGTTGCTGAACCGTGACCGCGCCCCGCAATCTTGGCTCGCCAAAGGATATTCTCGGTTTCGCTCCAATGAGTCGGAGGTTGTTGGTCGGGCGGCGCGATTCCATCTCGCGTCTGGCCGCGCCACCACGGCCAATCGGTCGGCTGGTGGGTGACTACTGGTTGCTGGGCCGAAACATCGACGGCAACAAAGGAGAGCAATAGCAGAGGGAGCAAGATACGAACCAACATGATCGTTTTCATTTTTGAGGCGGGATGGGAAGGCAATATCCTAATCCGCCGCACATCTAGCAGAAAGCAGGTCGAATTTGCTCGGCTTTCCTCTTCCTCGTGCTCATCGACGTAACAAACAAGCCCTTGCGGTGCCGGAACTTCGGTCGCATGTTGGAAGCTTTTTCGCCACGCGCGCTACGCGCAAGTACAAGCTGGCTTGCGCTGTTACGGCATGGTTTGCGACCTCGGTTCCGGCCTACGCCAATCATCCGGACTGGTACGAGCACGAGGGAGAAACCGCCAACTCCAGCGCCGTTCCGTTTCTCCACGAAAAAAGCCAGGTTCTTTCACCTGGCTTTTTTACAAATGTTTCTAACCTAACGAATATCGCTCTTAGCCGTTGTTCGGTTCACCACTGCCGAGCTGGGCGAGCACCTGCAAAACGCCGTTGAGGTGAGCGAGTCGCGGGCCGAATCGATCGACGAATTCGTTCAGCATGTATTCACCTTCCATCAGGTGTTCCTCGCTGTCGGCGATCTCCTCGGTCAGGCTGTCCAGGAACTGGGTCTGCACGCGAGACAAGGTCTCGGCGGCGTGACGGCAAGCCCGTGCCAAATCGGGGTTCGCGTTCTTCCACTGCTGGAGTTCCCCAACGCGCTGTTTGTGCGCGGCGGCTTGCTGCCCAACCAAATCTTCCAGCAACCTGATTTGTTGCTGCTGGCCGGCGACCACTTGACGGAGCAATTCGATTGCAACCCGATCATTCGACGCTGGAGCTTCCGAATCACTCTCAGCCGATACATCAATCCGAAACATTGGCGAGATAGGTTCCTGTTCGTATGACATTCTTCGCACTTCCAAATACGTCTTTGCTGACATCACCAAGCGGTACGCTGAGTATAACCAAACGAATTTCGCATTGTCGAGCAAACAAAATTACGCGTCGATTTTTTACTCTGATCTTCAAAAACTTTGGAAGAATCCTCAAGTTTTCACTTGCTTTTCTAGTCGAACGTTTGACACGCCTAACCGTTAAAGTCCTTACGACCGGTCGCCGAAAAACAGAAAGTACGTCGTTGGGATGTCGCCTGGCGATCGTGCCCAAGCTGCGAGAATTCCCCGTTCGGACAACCACCTGGCCGAAGTTTGGTATTCGAGTTTCACGCCGCCGATTGAAAATAGGCCGACCCGCGACCAACTCGAAGTCTACCCGTTTGAAAGCACACCTACGATTCACCTGTGGCTGACTCCAACGAACCAACAACGATTGCTTACTACACAGTGGTCGAAGACGATCACACCGGTTGGACGGGCGGACTGCTGCTGCTGAACCGAGCTGGAAGACCGCTGGAATTTCAATGTACCCTGCCGGTACGCCCGACTCGGGCTCACGAGATCCTGTTTGGGACGACACTACGAGGCCATTTGATTGGCGAGGTGATCGGGCCTCTGCTGGTCAACAAGTGCCGGCTGCCAATCTCCATGTTGTGCTGCGACCAACCCGAAGCGCTGAAGTTGGACAGCTGTGTCGACGTACCGCTGGCACTCGTTTGCGAGGCAGCCGAAGGCGAAGAGGGACCGATTACCGATGATATGTTGTCCAACTCGGCAACCGTTCACCTGGCCGGTGCCACGCTACGGGTTCCGATCGAACAGTCGGACGAAGTTTTGGGGTTGATCAAGCAGTTTGAGGATCTGCCCGACGCGGTCGAACCGTTTGAGAGGATCCGCGAAGCGATCGCCGAAGCCCATTCGCAAATCGCCCGAGCGCAGGCGCCACGAGCCGCCTAAGAGGAGTCCACCGTAGGCCGATTTGTCCCAAGTCGGCGATCCTGGAAATTTACCGACTTGGGACAGGTCGGCCTACCGTCAAATCGCCGCGGTAACAAGGATGAATCCAATGTGGCGCCGTGCATCGACCCTGCGTGCCGAAATCGACGACGCTGCCAGCTGGGACCGCGATGCACTGCGTCCGGCCGATACCGCGGAATTGTCGTGGGACAAGCTGGAACCGAAGTCGTTACCGATTCGGTTGCCGAAGATCCAGCCGCAAGTGACCGGATTTCTGTTTCCCGAATCGAACCAGTGGACACCACCCAAACCGGCCGGCAGTGCACCGGCAGGTGGCAAGGCCACGCAAAAAGAAAAAGCAGCTCAACTACGAGCCCTTTCGCGGCATCGAATCAAACCGCCCAACGACGTCGTCAAACTTCAAGATCGTTTGTACTACTTGTTGCAGCCGCCGCTGGGAGTTTTGGTCGGCAGCGGGCAACTGAGTTTTCCGTTCAACCCGTTTCCTTACCAATTGGACGGAATCGCCTTCCTGTTCCCACGCTACAGCGCGATCTTGGCAGACGAAATGGGATTGGGAAAAACGATGCAGGCGATCAGCACAATTCGACTGCTGTTGTGCAGCGGCGAAGTCCGAAGCGTCTTGCTGGTTTGCCCCAAACCATTGGTGACCAACTGGCTGCGTGAATTCGAGGTCTGGGCGCCGGAGATTCCCGTTGCCGCGATCGAAGGCAGCGCGGCGAAACGACAATTCGGCTGGCGGTCGCCCGAAGTGCCGGTCAAAGTGGCCAACTACGAACTGTTGATGCGAGATCGTGACATCGTTCTTGACAGCGGACTTCATTTCGACCTGGTCACGTTGGATGAAGCGCAGCGGATCAAAAACCGTAACAGCACGACCAGCGAGATCGTCCGCGCGATTCCCCGTACGCGTTCTTGGGCGTTGACCGGTACTCCGGTAGAAAACTCACCCGATGATCTGGTGGGCATCTTCGACTTTCTGTCACCCGGCTATTTGAAAGCGGGTATGCCAATGTCCGAGATGGCAAAAGTATCGCGCGACTACATCATTCGTCGCACCAAAGACATGGTGATGGACGACATGCCGCCCAAGCTTTATCGGGACGCGGAACTCGATTTGACCGCCGAGCAGTGGGCGACCTACCAGTCGGCGGAATCGGAGGGCGTCATTCAATTGGAGGAGCTGGACCAGGAGCTGACCATTCAACACGTTTTTGAACTCGTCTTGCGGCTCAAGCAAATTTGTAACTTTGACCCGGCCACCGGCAGCAGCGCGAAACTGGAACGGTTGGTTGCCGACATGGAAGAAGTCGCGGCCAGCGGCAAGAAGGCCATCGTTTTTAGCCAGTGGGTCGCCAGCATCGAAAAGATGCGGGCCGCGCTGAAGCCGTTTGGCGCACTGGAGTATCACGGACGCGTGCCTCACAAGAAGCGTGACAGCGTGATCAATCGTTTCAAGAATGACCCCGATTGTCACGTGATTCTGATGAGCTACGGAGCGGGTAGTGTTGGTTTGAACCTGCAATTCTGTGAGTACGTCTTTCTGTTCGACCGCTGGTGGAATCCGGCCATTGAGGACCAGGCAATCAATCGGGCTCATCGAATCGGTGCCAAAGGCGCGGTGACGGTCACGCGAATGTTGGCGATGAACACAATCGAACAGCGGATCGCCGCGGTGCTGGATCAAAAGCGAGAGATGTTCGATACGCTCTTTTCCGATACCGGCGCAGGCGGCACTTCGGGCGGTCTCAGCCGCAATGAAATCTTTGGGCTCTTCGATCTCAGAGCCCCCGGCGGAAAAAAAGTGGCGTAGTTTTCCGGAAATGCGCGAACAATTTCGCGGACCATTTTTTCCGGCGGGTCGTTTGAATTCCATCGGCGGCCCACCCCCCGCGGCGCGGCGTTTCGGCTAAGATTGAAACAGCTACTTCTTGCCCCGATTGGATGCGATAGCCCCTGATGAGTACCACCGTAGAATCGATGCAGGCCCAGGCCGAGGAATTTCGCGATCGTTATTCTGCTATTCGCGAGATGATCGGTCGCGTGATTGTCGGTCACGAAGACATTGTTCACGGCGTTTTGACCGCCATGCTTTGTGGCGGACATTGCCTGCTGGAAGGTGTACCGGGACTTGGCAAGACGATGTTGGTTCGCACGCTTGCCGAAGTGATGGATCTGAATTTCAATCGCATTCAGTTCACCCCCGACTTGATGCCGGCAGATATTCTTGGCACCAACATGATCATCGAGGACGAGGAGGGACGGCGGAAGTTTGAATTCCAACACGGTCCCGTTTTCACTCAGATTCTGTTGGCTGACGAAATCAACCGGGCCACACCCAAGACGCAGTCGGCGATGTTGGAAACGATGCAGGAGGGAACGGTCACCGCCGGCGGAACTCGCTTTCAACTCGACAAACCGTTTTTTGTACTGGCCACTCAGAACCCCATCGAACAAGAAGGCACTTACCCGCTGCCCGAAGCACAGTTGGACCGCTTCCTGTTCAAGTTGGTCGTCGGTTACAGCAGTCGCGAAGATTTGAACACGATCGTCGACCGGACGACTCGCGGCGAACAGATCGAACTGCAGAAAGTGATGGATGGAAGCGAGATTCTGAAATGGCAAGGATTGGTGCGGGACGTGATTCTGGCACCGCACGTTCAAGACTACCTGGTACGTTTGAACCTTGCCACGCATCCCGACGGTCCTCATTCAGTCGACGCGACCAACAACTACGTCCGCTGGGGTGCTAGCCCGCGCGGGGCGCAAACGCTGGCGCTCGCCTCGAAGGTTCGGGCGCTGCTGGAGGGTCGTTACAACGTCAGTTTCGAGGATGTTCGGCGAGTTTTCCTGCCCGCCATGCGGCATCGCGTGCTGCTGAACTTCGAGGCACAAGCCGAAGGCATTGACCCCGATCAAGTGCTGTTGGACATTCTGGAAAAAGTTCCGGAGAAGGCGGATTGACGATTTGCTTGATCAGCGCGGCGATTCGCCCTAGATTGAGTCTTTCCTTTTCGGATTCTCATTGCAAACACGGGTGAAGGTGTGGCTGCCCGATCTGCTGGCGATCGACTCGGTGCAACGGATCCCCATCTGACCGCGCCCGGTGTGACGGAGCCTGATGTGACGCAGCCAACAACCGAAGAGCTGCTCACCACCCTGGTCAACTCGGCCAATCATCTTGTCTGGTGCACGTCACTGGACGGCCGCCAGTTGCTTTATACGAATCCCGTTGCGGCTCGGATTTACGGGCGTCCGCTGGACGAACTTTCTGCCAACCAGAATTACTGGCTTGACGCCATTCACCCGGACGATCGCGCCGCGGTGCTGCGAAACCTTCGTTCGCTGATGAAACACCAGCAAATCGAACAGGAATATCGCATTGTTCGGCCGGACCAGAGCGTTGTTTGGCTGCACGATCGGATCAGTGTCGTTCACGACGGCCATGGCAAACCGATGTGCGTCGGTGGAATCGGTACCGATATCACCGCCATTCGCGAATCAGAAGCCCGCTACAGTTCGCTGGTCGAAAATCTGCCGCTTCATGTCGTTCGCAAAGATATCGATGGCCGAGTCGTCTTTGGCAACCAGCGCTATTGCGAAGCGATCGGGCTGCCGTTGGACGAACTGATCGGAAAGACCGACTCGGACCTCTTTCCATCCGACCTTGCCGGGAAATACTGCCAGGATGACCGTCGAGTGATCGAGACAGGCGAGGTGTTCAACGATATCGAAGAGCACCAGACCTCGGACGGCGAGCGCGTTTTTGTCGAGATCTTCAAAGGACCGATCCGCGATTCGCTGGGCCAGATCAACGGCGTGCAAGTGATGTACTGGGATGTCACTCAGCGGAAACGGGCCCAGGAAGAAGTTCGCGTCGCCAAGGAACAGGCGGAAGCCGCCAATCGCGCCAAGAGCGAGTTTCTAGCGAACATGAGCCACGAGATCCGCACGCCGATGAACGGCATCGTCGGAATGACCGAATTGTTGCTCAACACCACGCCGACCGCCGAACAACGCGACTACCTGCGGATGGTCAAACAGTCGGCCGATTCGCTGCTGCGCCTGCTGAACGATATTCTTGATTTTTCCAAGATCGAAGCTGGCAAGTTGGATTTGGAACATCGCGAGTTCAGTCTGCGCGACTGCATCGGGCAAACCTTGCGAACACTTGGCCGACGCGCCGGTGAAAAGAATTTGGAATTGCTTTGCCGCTTTCGCCCGAACGTTCCCGACGCGCTGGTCGGCGACGCTGGCCGGCTGGGGCAAATCGTGTTGAACCTGGCCGGAAACGCGATCAAGTTTACCGAGTCTGGTGAAGTCGAAGTTGAGGTCGGATCGCAATCGGTCACCGACGATTCGGTCGCTTTGGAGGTTTCGGTGCGAGACACCGGGATCGGCATTCCACGCGATCAGCAGCAAAGAATTTTTGATTCGTTCAGCCAGGTCGACGCCTCGACCACTCGGCGCTTCGGAGGCACCGGACTCGGTTTGGCTATTTCGTCCCAACTGGTCGCGATGATGGACGGCCGAATCTGGGTGGAAAGCGAAGAGGGACACGGCACCACGTTTCACTTCACCGCCCGTTTCGGCAGACACGACCACGGCCACGGCGATACCGCTGGTCTGCAACATTTGCAGGGCAACAGGGTCCTGGTCGCTGACGACAACCGCAGAAGCCGAGAAATCATCACGGAGCTGATCGAATCATGGGGCCTGGTCTGTGTTGCGGTCGATAGTGGACAGGAAGCGATTTTGGAAATGAAGCGGGCCGCCGATGCCGCGCAGCCCTACTGGATCGCGATCGTCGACCGAATGATGCCGGGTCTGGACGGGTTCAATGTCGCCGCTTGCATTCACGAGGACCGGCAGCTGCGCGATTGTCAGCTGATCATGCTTCACGCCGCGCCCCAAGCAGGAGACGTCGAACGATGCCGGCGTCTGGGGGTCAACCGCTACATGCAAAAGCCGATCGTGCAGATGGAATTGCTGGGAACCATCTTGCAGTTGGCGGGAGTTCAACATTCGGACAAGCAGTCGGCCGACGATTCCCTGGAGCTTCATCCCGAAGAGGAAACACAGCGATTGAAAATCCTGCTTGCCGAAGACAGTGTGGTAAATCAACAAGTCGCCATCGGACTACTCAGCCAACGCGGGCACGAGGTGATCGTGGCAAGCGACGGCCAACAAGCAGTCGACACCTTGAAACAGCAACAAGATTTCGACCTGATTCTGATGGACGTCCAAATGCCAAACATGGATGGGCACGAAGCGACGCGAATCATTCGTGAACAAGAAACAGGTTCCGGCCGCCATATTCCGATCGTGGCGATGACCGCCGGAGCGATGAAGGGAGACCAGCAACGGTGTCTCGAATCGGGCATGGACGACTACGTATCCAAGCCGATCGACCCACAGTTGCTGTACGACGCCATCGCTACCTGTTGCACCACACCGGCCTGTTCGTCGCATCAAGAAGAAAATCGGCCCGCCGACTCACCGCCTGCTGAGACCGAGGAGGGAATCATCGACACTGCTGCGGCGTTGGAACTGTGTGATGGCGATCGTGATCGCCTGCGATTACTTGCCGAGACCCTGTCTGCCGAGGCGACCGACCTGATCAGCCAGTTGAAGTCGGCGATGGAATCGAGCGATGCAGAATCTGTCCAGCGACACGGTCACACGCTGAAGGGATCGGCCGCCATCTTCAACGCCGCCGGCGTTGCCGATATCGCTCGCCTCATCGAACGGCTCGGAGCCGAAGGAAACGTGGAAGACGCCGCCAAGCTAATCCAGCAGGCGGAGTCCGAAGTCGCCAAGCTCGTCAGCGCATTGTCAAAAATCAGCAAGCTTTCGTAGGCCGGCTTGTCCCAAGTCGGCGAGCACTCCCACGTCACACCTCGGCAACGGCAGTCGTTATCACGTTCATAGATTCTGCAAATGATTGGCCGCTCGCAAGAGAGTTGACTCCAAAACTCTCCTTCGTAAACGAGGATCACGCGAGTGGTTATCCTTCGATCATCTTGTCGACCAGGTCGGGGCCCTTGGTCGCTCGGTAAGCCGCTAGCAGTGATGCGGGATCGATCAGCCGCCATGCCGGCAAGCTGGATGCCACCGCGGTGACGAACGCTCCGCCCCGCAGCGCCCACAACACGTAGCCGACCGAGAACAAGCCGGCTCCGGCACCGGCGGCTCCGACAAACAGGTCCAAGGGTGATTCGCTGCCTTCGTCGCGATGTTCGTCCCACTGCTGCCATACCACGGCCTGCTCCAGGTCAAGCTGAAGCAACCGTTCCAGCATTTCCAGCTCGGCCGAGTATTCCTGGGAGATAAAATGCAATCGGGAAACTTCGCTGGAATATCCCTGCGCAGCCGCTTCGATCGCTGCCTCATTCAATCGCCTGGCCAACGCTTCGCGATTTTCCTCTTCCGAGAGTTCCGCGATCAATTTTTCGATGGTCGAATTTGGCTTGGCTTGTGGCGGAACCGGCGCAGCGGTCGCCAACTCGGTCGATTCTTCTCCCGGTTCTTCCTCCGATTCCGAATTTGGATCGGGATCGGGATCCAGTTCTGAATCTGAATCTGGCTCTGGCTCTGGTTCGGGTTCCGGATCGGGATCAGGGTCGGGATCCGGATCGGGGTTGCCGCCAGGACTTCCCGCGGTGACCGTGATTTCAATGGTGATCAAACCGCTCGTCAGCGATCCATCCGAAACCTGGTACTGCAAAGTGTCGACGCCGAAGAAGCCTGCATTTGCGGTGTAACTGAGCGTTCCGTCGGCCAACAGGGTCGCCGTACCGCCGCTTGGCGTGGTCACCTGAATCGCCATGATCGGGTTGCCGTCGGGATCAAAATCGTTGGCCAGCACACCCGGAATGGAAACGGTCAATGTTGAACCCGACGTAACGCTATAGCTGTCGCCGCTACCCATCGGTGCTTCGTTGACGTCACCAACGTTGATTGTGAACACCTGAGTCATGGAAGACCCGTCGCTGCTGGTTGCAACCGCGGTGATGTCGTGGCTGGAGGCAGTTTCGTAGTCCAGCGATCCGGCGACCGTCACCAGGCCGGTGGCGGAGTCAACCGCGAAGCGTCCGCCGGCATCGTCGCTCAACGAGTACGTGACGGTGTCGCCGGAGTCGGCATCGGCGGCGAAAACAGTGAGTCCAACCGTTGTCCCAGCGGCTGAGTTTTCGTCGATCAGGTTCGCGGTCGCATCCGAATCGATCGGAGTGGTCACGGCGAATTCGTTGACGTCGTTGATCGCGATCGAAAAGATTTCGGTAGTGAAAGAACCGTCGCTGCTGGTGCCGCGCACGGTGATATTACGAGAGGAGCCGTCCGTTTCTCGATCGATCGAACCTGCAACGGTGACCACACCGGTGCTGGAATCGATGGCGAATCGGCCGCCATCGTCATCGTCAAGCGTATAGGTGATGGTGTTGTTGGTCGCGTCCGCGTCTGAAGCAAGCGCGGTGATGCCGACTACCGTGCCGTTGGCGGCGTTTTCATCGACTTCGTTGGTCGACAGGTCATTGTCAATCACGACGCCGACATCATACTCATCGACGTCGTTGACGTTGATGGTGAAGATGCTGGTATTGGAGCTTCCGTCGCTGCTAGTCGCCCGAACGGTGATGTTGTGGCTCGCCGCCGTTTCTCGGTCCAGCAGAGTTCCATCGGCTACGCGGACCACCCCGGTACTACCATCAATGGTAAACCGCCCTCCAGCATCGTCGTCCAGCGAATAAGTGATCGCGTTGTTGGTGGCATCGCCGTCGGAACCCAGCGCGGTGACGCCGACAACCGTTCCGTTGGCCGCGTTTTCGTCAACCGCGTTGACTGTGGCGTCGTTGTCAACGATCGGTCCGACGTCAAATTCGTCAACGTCGTTGATGTTGATCGAGAAGACCTGGTCGGTGTGTGAACCGTCGGCCGAGGTCGCGCGAACGGTGATACTTCGAGTTGCCCCATCGGCTTCGCGATCGATCGCTCCGGCCACCTTCACTTCTCCGGTGCTGGAATCGATGCTGAATCGACCGCCGTCATCATCAAACAGCGAATAGGTGACTGCGTTGGTCGTCGCATCGGCATCAGAGGCCGAGGCAGTGATTCCGACCGTGGTTCCGATCACCGCGTTCTCGGCGATTTCGTTGACCGCGCCATCAGTATCGGTCACAGCTCCGACGTCGAATTCATCGACGTCGTCGACATTGATCGTGAAGCTTTGAGTGGTCGACGAGCCGTCGCTGCTGGAAGAACGAACCGTGATCGTTCGTGTTGCTCCATCGGCTTCGCGATCGATTGCCCCGGCGACCCGGACCACGCCAGTGCTGGAATCGATCGAGAACCGGCCGCCGTCGTTATCATCCAGCGAGTACGTGATCGTGTTGTTGGTGGCATCGGCATCGGATGATGCGGCGACGATACCGACCGTTGTTCCGACGGCGGCGTTTTCGGTCACCGTGTTGGCGCTTCCGTCTGTGTCGAGCGTTGCCGTGGCATCGAACTCATCGACATCGTTGATGTTGATCGAAAAGACCTGGTCGGTGTGTGAACCGTCGGCTGAAGTGGCTCGAACGGTGATACTTCGAGTCGCCCCGTCGGCTTCGCGATCGATCGCTCCGGCCACCTTCACTTCTCCGGTGCTGGAATCGATGCTGAATCGACCGCCGTCATCATCAAACAGCGAATAGGTGACTGCGTTGGTCGTCGCATCGGCATCGGAGGCCGAGGCGGTGATACCGACTGTTGTTCCGATCACGACGTTCTCGGCGATTTCGTTGACCGAGCCGTCGGAATCGGAGATTGCTCCGACGTCGAATTCGTCGACGTCGTCAACGTTGATCGTAAAGCTTTGAGTGGTCGACGAACCGTCGCTGCTAGACGAACGAACCGTGATCGTTCGAGTCGCCCCGTCCGCTTCGCGATCGATTGCCCCAGCGACCCGGACCACGCCAGTGCTGGAATCGATCGAGAACCTGCCGCCGTCGTTATCATCCAGCGAGTACGTGATCGTGTTGTTGGTGGCATCAGCATCGGATGACGCAGCGACGATACCGACCGTGGTTCCGACCACGGCGTTTTCGGCTACCGTATTGGCGCTTCCGTCCGTGTCGACCGTTGCCGTGGCATCGAACTCATCGACATCGTTGATGTTGATCGAGAAGACTTGGTCGGTGTGTGAACCGTCGGCCGAGGTCGCGCGAACGGTGATACTTCGAGTTGCCCCATCGGCTTCGCGATCGATCGCTCCGGCCACCTTCACTTCTCCGGTGCTGGAATCGATGCTGAATCGACCGCCGTCATCATCAAACAGCGAATAGGTGACGACGTTGGTCGTCGCATCGGCATCAGAGGCCGATGCGGTGATTCCGACCGTGGTTCCGATCACTGCGTTCTCGGCGATTTCGTTGACCGCGCCGTCAGTATCGGTGACCGTTCCGACATCGAATTCGTCGACATCGTCGATCGCAATGGTGAAGCTACGAAGCTGGAATGAACCGTCTGTCGATGTCGCTCGCACCGTGATGTTTCGAGTTGCCCCGTCGGCTTCAAGGTCAATCGCGCCGGCAACCCGGACCACACCGGTGCTGGAATCGATCGTGAACCGGCCACCATCATCATCGTCCAACGAGTAGGCGATCGTGTCGCTGCCATCGGCGTCATCCGAAAAGGCGGTCAGTCCGACCTCCGTTCCAACAGACGAGTTTTCGGCCACCGAATCGATTGCCGCATCCGTGTCGACGATCGGCGTCGCACCAGACTCGTTGGTGTCCAGAACGTTGATTGCGAAAGACTGAGTGTTGAACGATCCATCGCCGCTGGTCGCCCGCACGATCACGCTGTGGCTGGAGTTGGTTTCATAGTCCAACGCTCCGCCCACTTTGATCTCACCGGTCACTCCATCGATCGTGAATCGTCCTCCCGCATCATCATCCAACGTGTAGGTGATCCCGTTGGTCGTGGCGTCGGCGTCCGTGGCAATCGCGGTGATACCGACGGATGTTCCAATCCCGGCGTTCTCGGCCACTTCGTTCGCCGCGCCGTCGCTATCGGTGATCGGGCCGACGTCAAATTCATCGACGTCGTTGATGTTGATCGAGAAGACTTGGTCGGTATGCGAACCGTCGGCCGAAGTCGCGCGAACGGTGATACTTCGAGTTGCCCCGTCGGCTTCGCGATCGATCGCTCCGGCCACCTTCACTTCTCCGGTGCTGGAATCGATGCTGAATCGACCGCCGTCATCATCAAACAGCGAATAGGTGACTGCGTTGGTCGTCGCATCGGCATCGGAGGCCGAGGCGGTGATGCCGACCGTGGTTCCGATCACTGCGTTCTCGGCGATTTCGTTGACTGCGCCGTCGGTATCGGTGACCGTTCCGACATCGAATTCGTCGACGTCGTCGACGTTGATCGTAAAGCTTTGAGTGGTCGACGAGCCGTCGCTGCTGGAAGAACGAACTGTGATCGTTCGCGTTGCCCCATCAACTTCGCGATCGATTGCCCCGGCAACCCGGACCACGCCAGTGCTGGAATCGATCGAGAACCGGCCGCCGTCGTTATCATCCAGCGAGTACGTGATCGTGTTGTTGGTGGCATCGGCGTCGGATGACGCGGCGACGATACCGACCGTTGTTCCGACGGCGGCATTTTCGGCTACCGTATTGGCGCTTCCATCCGTGTCGATCGTTGCCGTGGCATCGAATTCATCGACGTCGTTGATGTTGATCGAAAAGACCTGGTCGGTATGCGAACCGTCGGCTGAAGTGGCTCGAACGGTGATATTTCGAGTCGTCCCGTCGGCTTCGCGATCGATCGCTCCAGCCACTTTCACTTCTCCGGTGCTGGAATCGATGCTGAATCGACCGCCGTCATCATCAAACAGCGAATAGGTGATCGCGTTGGTCGTCGCATCGGCATCGGAGGCCGAAGCGGTGATGCCGACCGTGGTCCCGATCACTGCGTTCTCAGCGATTTCGTTGACCGCGCCGTCGGAATCGGTGACCGTTCCGACATCGAATTCGTCGACATCGTCGATCGCAATGGTGAAGCTACGAAGCTGGAATGAACCGTCTGTCGATGTCGCTCGCACCGTGATGTTTCGAGTTGCCCCGTCGGCTTCACGATCGATCGCGCCGGCAACCCGGACCACACCGGTGCTGGAATCGATCGTGAACCGGCCACCATCATCATCGTCCAACGAGTAGGCGATCGTGTCGCTGCCATCGGCGTCATCCGAAAAGGCGGTCAGTCCGACCACCGTTCCAACAGACGAGTTTTCGGCCACCGAATCGATTGCCGCATCCGTGTCGACGATCGGCGTCGCACCAGACTCGTTGGTGTCCAGAACGTTGATTGCGAAAGACTGAGTGTTGAACGATCCATCACCGCTGGTCGCTCGCACGATCACGTTGTGGCTGGAGTTGGTTTCATAGTCCAACGCTCCGCCCACTTTGATCTCACCGGTCACTCCATCGATCGTGAATCTTCCTCCTGCATCATCATCCAACGTGTAGGTGATCCCGTTGGTCGTGGCGTCGGCGTCCGTGGCAATCGCGGTGATACCGACGGATGTTCCAATCCCCGCGTTCTCGGCCACTTCGTTCGCCGCGCCGTCGCTATCGGTGATCGGGCCGACGTCAAATTCATCGACGTCGTTGATGTTGATCGAAAAGACCTGGTCGGTATGCGAACCATCGGCCGAGGTCGCGCGAACGGTGATGCTGCGAGTCGCCCCGTCGGCTTCGCGATCGATCGCGCCGGCAACCTTCACTTCTCCGGTGCTGGAATCGATAGTGAATCGACCGCCGTCATCATCAAACAGCGAATAGGTGACTGCGTTGGTCGTCGCATCGGCATCGGAGGCCGCGGCGGTGATGCCGACCGTGGTTCCGATCACTGCGTTCTCGGCGATTTCGTTGACTGCGCCGTCCGAATCGGTCACAGCTCCGACATCGAATTCATCGACGTCGTCGACATTGATCGTAAAGCTTTGAGTGGTCGACGAACCGTCGCTGCTAGACGAACGAACCGTGATCGTTCGTGTTGCTCCATCGGCTTCGCGATCGATTGCCCCGGCAACTCGGACCACGCCAGTGCTGGAATCGATCGAGAACCGGCCGCCGTCGTTGTCATCCAGCGAGTAGGTGATCGTGTTGTTGGTGGCATCGGCGTCGGATGACGCGGCGACGATACCGACCGTTGTTCCGACGGCGGCGTTTTCGGCTACCGTATTGGCGCTTCCATCCGTGTCGACCGTTGCCGTGGCATCGAATTCATCGACGTCGTTGATGTTGATCGAAAAGACCTGGTCGGTATGCGAACCATCGGCCGAGGTCGCGCGAACGGTGATGCTGCGAGTCGCCCCGTCGGCTTCGCGATCGATCGCTCCGGCCACCTTCACTTCTCCGGTGCTGGAATCGATGCTGAATCGACCACCGTCGTCATCAAACAGCGAATAGGTGATCGCGTTGGTCGTCGCATCGGCATCGGAGGCCGAGGCGGTGATGCCGACCGTGGTTCCGATCACTGCGTTCTCGGCGATTTCGTTGACTGCGCCGTCCGAATCGGTCACAGCTCCGACATCGAATTCATCGACGTCGTCGACATTGATCGTAAAGCTTTGAGTGGTCGACGAACCGTCGCTGCTAGACGAACGAACCGTGATCGTTCGTGTTGCTCCATCGGCTTCGCGATCGATTGCCCCGGCAACTCGGACCACGCCAGTGCTGGAATCGATCGAGAACCGGCCGCCGTCGTTGTCATCCAGCGAGTAGGTGATCGTGTTGTTGGTGGCATCGGCGTCGGATGACGCAGCGACGATACCGACCGTTGTTCCGACCACAGCGTTTTCGGCTACCGTATTGGCGCTTCCATCCGTGTCGACCGTTGCCGTGGCATCGAATTCATCGACGTCGTTGATGTTGATCGAGAAGACCTGGTCGGTGTGCGAACCGTCGGCCGACGTCGCGCGAACGGTGATACTGCGAGTCGCCCCGTCGGCTTCGCGATCGATCGCTCCGGCCACTTTCACTTCTCCCGTGCCGGCATCGATAGTGAACCGACCGCCGTCATCATCAAACAGCGAATAGGTGACTGCGTTGGTCGTCGCATCGGCATCGGAGGCCGAGGCGGTGATACCGACTGTTGTTCCGATCACCGCGTTCTCGGCGATTTCGTTAACCGAGCCGTCGGAATCGGAGATTGCTCCGACATCGAATTCGTCGACGTCGTCGACATTGATCGTGAAGCTTTGAGTGGTCGACGAGCCGTCGCTGCTGGAAGAACGAACTGTGATCGTTCGCGTTGCCCCATCAACTTCGCGATCGATCGCCCCAGCGACCCGGATCACGCCAGTGTTGGAATCGATCGAGAACCTGCCGCCGTCGTTATCATCCAGCGAGTACGTGATCGTGTTGTTGGTGGCATCGGCATCGGATGACGCGGCGACGATACCGACCGTTGTCCCGACCACGGCGTTTTCGGCTACCGTATTGGCGCTTCCGTCCGTGTCGACCGTTGCCGTAGTATCGAACTCGTCGACATCGTTGATGTTGATCGAGAAGACCTGATCGGTGTGCGAACCGTCGGCCGAGGTCGCTCGAACGGTGATATTTCGAGTCGCCCCGTCGGCCTCACGATCGATCGCCCCGGCAACCTTCACTTCTCCGGTGCTGGAATCGATGCTGAATCGACCGCCGTCATCATCAAACAGCGAATAGGTGACTGCGTTGGTCGTCGCATCGGCATCGGAGGCCGAGGCGGTGATACCGACTGTTGTTCCGATCACGACGTTCTCGGCGATTTCGTTGACCGAGCCGTCGGAATCGGAGATTGCTCCGACGTCGAATTCGTCGACGTCGTCAACGTTGATCGTAAAGCTTTGAGTGGTCGAAGATCCGTCGCTGCTGGAAGAACGAACCGTGATCGTTCGCGTTGCCCCGTCCGCTTCACGATCGATTGCCCCGGCAACTCGAACCACGCCAGTGCTGGAATCGATCGAGAACCTGCCGCCGTCGTTATCATCCAGCGAATAGGTGATCGTGTTGTTGGTGGCATCGGCATCGGATGATGCGGCGACGATACCGACCGTTGTTCCGACCACGGCGTTTTCGGCTACCGTATTGGCGCTTCCGTCCGTGTCGACCGTTGCCGTGGCATCGAACTCATCGACGTCGTTGATGTTGATCGAAAAGACCTGATCGGTATGCGAACCATCGGCCGAAGTGGCGCGAACGGTGACGCTGCGAGTCGCCCCGTCGGCTTCGCGATCGATCGCTCCGGCCACTTTCACTTCTCCGGTGCTGGAATCGATAGTGAATCGACCGCCGTCATCATCAAACAGCGAATAGGTGACTGCGTTGGTCGTCGCATCGGCATCGGAAGCCGCGGCGGTGATTCCGACCGTGGTTCCGATCACTGCGTTCTCGGCGATTTCGTTGACCGCGCCGTCGGTATCGGAGACCGTGCCAACATCGAACTCATCCACATCTCCGATCGCGATAGTAACGACGCGAGTCTGGAAAGAGGAGTCGGAACTGGTCGCGCGAACCGTGATACTACGACTTGACCCATCGATCTCGCGATCGATCGCTCCAGCGACCTTGACGACACCTGTCGCAGCGTCGATCGAAAATCGTCCACCGTCATTGTCATCCAGCGAATAAGTGACGGTATCTCCATCGTCGGCATCACTTGCCAAAGCGGTCACGCCAACCGTCGTCCCGACACTCGCATTTTCGAGTACAAAGTCGGCCGTGAGATCGGAATCACTGATGGCGGACACGGAATTGTCGTTGACCGGTGTGATCACGATATTGAATGTTCCGGAAGCGGCTGCCGCGCCATCTTCGCCGCCGTCGGCCAGGGAAAAGCCGAAACTATCGCTTGTCGTCTCGCTGTCATCGTGATCGTAGGTGATCAATCCGGCATCGATATCGGCTTGCGTGAAGGTATCGTTCAGCCCCAGCGCAGTGCCGTTATTCCGTAGTGTTCCGTGGGCGGTCGTACTGGTGACGGTGTAGGTCAGGCCGGCACCGCTATCGTCAACATCTCCTTCGTTGAGCATCGCCATCGTGATCTGGTTGCCCGTGGAACCTTCGGCGACCGTTGTGCCGGTGTTGGTAGCAATGGTCGGCGCGTCGTTGACCGCGGTGATATCGACGTTGACGACGCCCAGGTTGATGTCTCCGCCACCGCCCGATCCCGTATTGCCGAGGTCGTTGATTTCAACGGTGATCGTATCGGCATCGTTTCCGAAGGTGTGCGGAGTACCATGCAAGTAAGTGATGTTGCTGGTGTTATCCAGAAAAACATTCAGATCGACCAACGTGCCGGTCAACGTCAGCGCAGCAGTCCCGCTGCCACCAACGGTCACACCACCGGCGGATGCCGCGGTCAGGTTTCCTCCGGTCGACGTGGTCAACGTGACGGTGAGGTTTCCGCCGCCGTGATCCACGTCGCTGAGCGTCAAAGAAGACAGATCGACGTTGCTGGCGACATCCTCGGTGACCGAAATATCGGTCGGCATACCACCTACATTCGTCGGATCATCGTTGGTCGCCGCGATGTTGATGGTTTGGCTTGCCGACCCTTCCTCGCTCGTGCCATCGCCGGTCAAGCCGGGATCGGTGCCCGTATTGCCTCCGTCATTGACGGTGACCGTGATGGTGGTCGACGAACTGGGGATGTTTGAGTTGTTGAAGTAGGTGATCGTGCCGGTACCGGATCCCGTTAGCAGGTTGTCGATCTGAGCGATGGTTCCGCTGACGGTCACCGTTGCAGACCCGTTGCCTCCGGTGATGGTGATTCCGGAATCACCTTCGACGATCGTGATGGCGCCTTCGCCCACCGTGATCGTGGCGGTGGCACCGGCGTCGCCTTCATCCACATCGGCGACGCTAAACCCGGTACCTTCAATCGTCAGCGCAACCTGTTCCGTTGCCGACAGCGTGCTAACGGGCGCTGAAACGACCGGTGCGTCGTTGACTGGTGTGATGTCGATTTGAATGTTATCCACATCCTGCTTGGCCCCTCCCGATCCGCTGTTGCCAAGGTCGTCGGTGGTGACAACCAGAGTATCGGCAGCAGTTCCCGTCACATCGGTGTTGCCGGTGTAGGTGAGTGAGGCGAGTGTCGCGTTGATGTCGGCAATCGTTCCCTGGATCGTGAGATCATTGCTTCCGTTGACACCGCCGGCGAACGTTGCTCCACCGGAAAGCGTGACATTGAGCACTCCACTGCTGACTTGCAGCCGTGTAGAGAGACTCGCGCCGCCCGCATCGGAGTCGGCGATACTGATCCCGGCGATGGCCGTGGCGGTCTCTTCGGAAACCGTCAAAGTACCGGGGATGGTGTTGATCGGCGCGTCGTTCTCCTCGCTGATGTCGACATTGACCGTGCCCAGGTTGATCGTGCCTCCTCCTCCCGATCCGGAGTTGCCGTTGTCGGTGACTTCGACCTGAATCGTGTCGGCATCGTTGCCGATCATGCCGGGCGTTCCGTGCAAGTAGCTGATATTGCTGGGCGAATCGAGGAAGGTATTCAGGGCGGAGAGCGTTCCGGTCAGAGTAAGTGTTCCGCTACCGCTGCCGCCTACGGTAACCCCGCCGCCGCTGGATGCGGTTAAATCGCCGCCGGTACTGGTGGTCAAGGTAACGGTCAAATTGCCGCCGGCGTCGACGTCGTCCAACGTGATTGCAGAAAGATCCACATCGCTGGCGGTATCCTCCAACACGGTGATGTCGGTCGGCAACGCACCGGCGTTCGTCGGATCGTCGTTGATCGCGATGACGGTGATGGCAACGGATGCCGAATCGGTCAAAGCGCCGCCGGTGCCGACATTGCCTTGGTCATCCACGTCGATGGTGAGTGTGTCGCTGCCGTTAAAGTCCTGGTTGCCTTGATAGGTAAGCCCCTCTATCGCCGCGTTGATTTCGGAAACCGAACCATAGAACGTCACACTGCCGGTACCGTTTCCTAAAATTCCCGACAAGCCGGTGGTGGTGCCCAGTGTCAACGTTCCGTTGCTGACCGCTAAGACAACCTCCAACGGATCAGTAGCTCCGCTATCGGCGTCCACATCCGAGATCGTGATCGCATTTCCATTGGCGGAACTGAACACCAGCGGACTGTCTTCGTTGACCGTTTCAGCGACAAACTGTCCGCCGGCGAATGTCTGGCCGGTGTTGACGCTGCCAAAAGTGCTGGCCGATTCACTTGCCCAGCTGTAACTCGGCCCCGTTCCGGTTCGCTGAAGCGAATCGCCCACCAAGGTTCCCGCAGATTCGGCGACCCCGATGTCGGTACTGGTCATACCGGCGGCCGGACCGTCCAATGCTGTGAAAGAACCTTCATAACTAAGGAACTCGATCACCTGGCCGGCATCGTCGACCAGCGCAATCCCAGCCATGTCGTTCTGAATGCCGTTGGTGGGCAAGTTGACGACCGCTGTTCCGAACCCATCGCCCTGATCGGCGATCGTTCCCGAAAGATTTTCAGTTCGATAGGCCAGGCCGTCGTTGCCGTTGTAGAACACCAGCGACCAGCCAGTCAGGTCCGTTCCGGCCACCGCGGCGACCTCGACCGCTTCGCCAGTATCCGTTCCGGTGTTGTCGTAATGGATTTCATTGATAAACGGATTGATGTTTCCGGCGATGGCAGGAGCATCATTCACCGGTGTGATTGCTACGGTTGAGTAGGCGACGCTACTAGATCCGCCGTCACCATCGTTTGCAACCATCGAAATGACTCGGCTTGTCGAGTCTGGGTTCTCCGACGAATTGTTATAGGTGATGGTGCGGAGAGCTTGTTGGTAGTTAGCGACCGTGTCGCTGCCGCTCAGAGTCAAGACGCCCGTGCCGGAGTTGTAGCTGGCGGTGATGCTCGTGCCGGTGGTGTCCGCAGAGAGAACCTCGGCCGTGCCATCGAACGGGTTGGTGATCGTGACGGTCAGCGACGGCAGGTTTGCACTGTCCGGATCGGTCAGTGTGGCGTCGCTGTCGACGATCGCGATGGCTCCCGTGTCTTCCGTCCATACCGTAGAAAAGTTGAGGCCGGACTCGGCTGAGTCATTGGCATCGAGATCGAGGAGCGGTGCCGGAGAAACCACGGTCAGCTGATGGTTCGGCGTAAAGACGAGCGATGTCGGACCATCCAGACCGCCGGAACCCGTGGCCACGTAATCGCCAATCAGCGCTCCAGATGTTCCGTCAAAGATGAGGATTTCATCCTGCGTGAAGTTGGCCACGTAGAGGTTGCCGTCCGGTCCGAACTCCAAACCGATCGATTCGCCCAGACCTCCGCTACCGGTCGCGACGAAGTCGTCAATGAACGCGCCAGTCGTTCCGTCGAAACGCTTGATGACGCTGTTGGTGCCGCTGACATACAGGTTGCCATCAGGACCGAACTCGAAGTCACCGGGACCGTTCAATCCACCGCTGGCCACCGTCACGAAGGTATCAACGAACGCGCCCGAGACCGCGTCGTAGCGAAGGATGGCGTCCGTGTTGTAGCTGGAGACGTAGAGATACCCGTCGCCGCGGAACTGCAATGCCGTCGGCGCATCGACTCCGCCGCTGCCGGCTGTCACAAAGTCGCCGAGAAACGCGCCGGTCGTTCCGTCATACTTCAGGATCTCGTCGGTGAACTGACTGCTGACATACAGGTTCCCATCAGCACCAAAGGCCAACCCCGCGGCTCGGTCGAGGCCGCCGCTGCCGGAGGCAACGAACGTGTCGACGAGCGCTCCTGTCGCGGCATCGTATCGGACCACATTGTCGGACCCGTGACCGGCCGCATACAGCAGGCCATCCGGACCGATCGCGATGGAGTAAGAGTTCGTCAACTCCGTTCCGCTGAAGAACTGAGAGAACGTTCCATCGGGCGAGGTGTATCTGTAGAGCCCTTCTCCGGTGAGAAATGCCGACGAGACGATCAGGTCATTCGAGAAGTGATCGCCGGCTCCGTCCGTCGCCGTGACCAGAATGTCGAACGCCAGTCCCACGTCACCGGTAGCGTACGTGTGCGTCACGGACGATGGATCACCCGCAACGGTCTGAACTGTTCCGTCGCCCCAATTGATTGTCCAGCTCGTCGCGTCCTCGTCCGCGCTCAGGTTAAGTGTGAAACTGTTGCCCGCCACTGCCGTCGCCGAGCCGCTGGCACTGACGGACGTGATCGCCACATCTGTCACGGTGACGCTGATGTCCTGGGTGTCCGTCCCCCCGTTTCCGTCGCTGACCTGGACGGTCACTTCGTAAACGTTATCCATATCCGCGTCGGTGGGGGACTCAAAGTCGGGAGCGGATACAAACGTCAGTTCTCCGGTCACGCTGTCAATACTGAACCTGGTCTCATCGGCTCCACCAGTGATCGAGTAGACTGCCGTGCCGCCGTCCACGTCGGTACTGGTCACCGTCGTGACCGCCGTCGTGTTCTCAGCCACATTCACCGCGGCGGTCGCGCCGCTACCATCGGAGGTAATCGTGGGGTCGTCATTCGTCGCCGAGACAACGATCCCGCTGCTGGCCGAACTGCTGCTGAACGCTGTTGTCAACGAAACGTCAGCTGTCCCTCCGCTGACCCCGCTTGTCTGATCCCAAGCGTGGAAGGTGATTCCACCACTGACCGTACCGTTCCAATCGGCGTCGGGCACAAACCGAATTCGCGTATCGACATCCGCGGCCAGCAACCTGGCGCTGTTGCCGTCAACCGATCCGAACGCCAACCAGTTGCTGCCGCCGTCGGTGGTGTATTCCCACGTGCCGTTGGAATCATCGACCGCAACGACGGCAATTCCCTCAGCATCACCGGAATCGACGTCGGCGACATGTCCCGAAATCAGGGCCGAAACCAATGTTCCGCCGCTAGTAACATCGTCTTCGTTGATGGAAGCCAGATCGTTGGCGCCGGTCAGGGTCGGAGCATCGTTGCTAGCCAGAACGGAAATGGTGCTGGTCGAGGTCACACCGTTGAGGCCGCCATCGTCTTGCGGAGTGATCTCAATGGTTCGATTGCCGACTGTTGGATCTTCCGAGACGTTTTCATAGGTGATGCCGCGAAGCAGTGATTGCAGGTCAGCTTCCGGCATGCTTCCCGAAACATCACGGGCAATCGTGAAACCGCTGCCGTCAAAATCGATTTCAAAATCGGTGCTGCCCACCGCTTGCACGACCGTTTCGGAAACACCGTAAGTGAACGTGTAGCCGGCGATCGACACCCGTTCGTCACCCCCGTCCGAAAAGCCAAACAGGTTGACGCCCAGTCCTTGATAAGCCGTGTCGTCGACGTCGCTGATGGTCGCATCACTATCGGTCACGGCGACGGCGGCGTCCCCTTCGGTGAACGTAGTGCTGAAGTCGTTACCGCCACCATCGGCGCCATTCAGGTCGGCGATCGCCTGATCATTGACGGCAGTGATATCGACCGTGGTGCTGCCGATTGCCTGCAGCGCTCCTCCGCTGCCCTGCGCCCCGGTGTTGCCATCGTCAAACGCCCACATGATTTGCACGTCGGCGGGAGGATTGTCGCTGCCGTGGGCATAGGCGATCGACTGCAGCGTTTCATTGACCGCCGCCTGAGTGGCGTTGCTGTTGAAAGTCAATACCAACATTCCGCCGCTGTTGGTCGTCACCGTGCCAATCACGCCGTGACCGGTGACGGTCAGCGCACCACTTTCCGTCAGCGTCTGCAGGTTGCCGGTGTGACTGAACTGGTCATCGCCGTTTGCACCGCCGTAACGCCCCAGCGTCAGCGTGGCACCGTCAAAGTTGTCGGCCGCGCTCAGTTCCTCATCGAATACTTGAACATCGGCATCCAAGACGACCGGCGATCCATCTTCGATATAAGTCGGATTGCCGTCCAGCAGATTGCTTGCCGGACCAAAGTCGACATCGGGCGTGCCAGTTGCGCTAAACTGCTGGACGAGGAATCCGCCTGGCGAAGCGTAACCGCCTGCGACGACCGACCCGTCATCAAGAACGCTGACACCGTACAGCACCTCGGTACCGCTGGCGTCCACTCGGATTGCCGTTCCGGTCGTGTTGAAGGAGGTGTCGATACTGCCGTCGGTGTTGTAGCGCTGCACCATCGTATCGACACTGCCCACCAGGTCGGTGGTCCCGACGATCACAATTTTCTCTGCCGAGGTGAGTGCGATGCCGTAACCTTCTTCGGTGGCTCCCATGTCGGACGTGACCATCCCGTCGCCTTCGAACGAAGTGTCCAGCGAACCGTCGGAGTTGTAGCGTGCCAGGGCGAAATCGAGGTTTGCCGTTCCGCCGGCGACGATTTTTCCATCGGACTGGATCGCCAATCCGTTGATCGTTTCATTCCCGGCGCCAAAATCGGTGACGACATACCCGTCGGTATCAAACGAGGTATCCAGTGCCCCGGAAGTCGTCAAGCGAACCAACCCAAATTGATTGTTGCTCAGCCCGCCAACAACAATGTTGCCGTCGCTCTGGATCGCGACCGCTGTGGCCTGATCCATCGAACTGGCACCGAAATCAAGATCGACGATGCCGGTTGAATTGAAGGTCGTGTCAAGTGAACCATCGGCGTTGTATCGCACCACAGCGAAATTATTAACATCTCCCGAACTGGTGCCGACAGCCACAATTTTTCCGTCGGATTGGATCGCCAGCGCCCCGGCGTTGTCGGCTCCATTGACATTGGTCACCGCGTAGCCGTCGCCATCGAAGGTCGTATCGAGCGTGCCGTCGGTATGGAACCGCGCCACCACCAGGTCGTTGTCGGCTCCAATGTCGGTCGTGCCGACGATGACAATCTTGCCGTCGGATTGAAGAGCGATGCCAGCGGCAAGTTCTTGGCCACCGGCATCCAACGTGGCAATGCCGTCTCCGCCGCCAAAGGTCAAGTCGAGCGTGCCGTCGGTGTTGTACCGCACCACCGTGATGTCGTTGTCGGCGATGCTGGAAACGCCAGCGACCACAATCTTTCCGTCATCCTGGACGACGCTCTGGAAACCGATATCAAATATGCTGCTGGGAATCGCTGTCGTTGTGCTGCCGTTGCCTCCCGATCCAAACGTGGGACCATCATTCACGGCCGAAACAACGATCCCGCTGCTGGCTGTGGCAGAACTGAACGCCGAACTTCCGCCAGTGACGCCGGACAAATCCGCCGTTCCCCCGGCTGTCCCACTTGTCTGATCCCAGGCGTGAAACGTGATTCCATTGGTGATCGTGCCATCCCAGTCGGCATCGGGAACGAACCTCACCAACGTGCTGGCGTCATCGGTCAGCAGCCGAGCGGCAGAGGTCGAAGGCGTTCCAAAGGCGATCCAATCCGTACCGCCATTGGTGGAATATTCCCAAGTGCCGCCGGTGTTGTCGACCGCAACGACAGCGATCCCCGACTGAGCGGATGGGTCGGGGTCGGTGACGTGACCGGAAAGGAGCGAGGAAACGGAAGTGCCCGTCTCGCTGACGACATCTTCGTTGATCGTCGGCAGGTCGTTTGCTCCCGAAAGTGTCGGCGCGGTGTTGGGTCCCGCAATGACGACATTGGCTCCGAACTCCGAAGTGGCTCCGTAAGCAAGCGAGTCGTTGACCCCCACCTGCCCGGCATCTTCGATCTTGGTCGCTGTTGCAGTGATCGAATCGCCGACGCCAAGCGTCACTCCCGATAGCACCACATCAGTAAACGTCGCCTCTCCGCTAGCGTCGGTCGTCACCGTCGTGTAGCCAAGGAAAACATCACCCTCACCGTAGCCGGAAGCGTCCTCGTCTCCACTGCCGTTGCCGTAGAACTCAATACGGTACTGCGTGGTCAATCCGTCGGTGCTGAGGCTGCCGCTGAGTTCGAGATCCGTTCCATCGAGAGTAGCCGACGTGATCACTGGGAAGTTTTGCAGATCGTTGGGCCCGCTGTCGCTATCGTCCGAGTCATTGTCCGTCACACCGCTGGCCTGCTCGACTCCTCCGCTCAAGTCGATTCCCAGACCGTCGTTGCGGTGGACCGAGTTGCCGAGGATCGTGTTGCCCAGTCCCGCAGCGACCATTACTCCGTCACCACCGTTGAAGGCAATCTGGTTCCCTTCGCCGGCGGCTGTTCCACCAATGACGTTGTCGCTGGCATCGTTGGTGATCAACACGCCGTTTTGCGCGTTGCCCATGTCGGCCGTGCCGGAAGAATCGGTGCCGATGTAGTTGCCTTGCAAGACATTCCCCGTCGATCCAGCGCCGTCAATCCGCACGCCGTCGGCCGTGTTGTAAGCGATGGTATTCCCTTCGTAGGTTCCCGTTCCACCGATCGTGTTTCCGCTGGCCGACCATATCCAGATCCCGTTGCCAACATTGCCCAAATCGGCCGTGCCCGCGGCGTCGGTACCGATGAAGTTCCCCAGAATGTCGTTGTTGTTTCCGGAGATTCCCAAACCGATACCGCCTCCGGCATTGGCCGAAATCACGTTACCTTCCCCGGCAAGCGAACCGCCGACCGTGTTGCCCGATGTGTAGAGGGCGACTCCGATCTGCGTGTTGCCCAATGCCGCGGTGCCGCTTTGGTCGGTGCCGATGTAGTTTCCGGAAATCGTGTTGCCCGTTCCAGAACCTTCGACTCGCACGCCGACACCGTCGTTGCCGGAGATCACGTTTCGGCCGACGCTGGTCGTTCCGCCAACGAGGTTCGATGATCCGTCCACCAGAATCCCATTGCCCAGGTTGCCAATGTCGATCGTGCCGCTGGCGTCGGTCCCGATGTAGTTTCCCTGGATCACGTTGCTGTCGGCACCGGAAAGATGGACGCCGTCCAGGGCGTTGCCCGAAATGACGTTGCGATGCGCCGCCGTCGTTCCGCCGATGGTGTTGCCCGAGGCGGCACCGAGGATCTCGACTCCGTGGCCACCGTTGCCCAGCGCGGCACCGCCGGCGCCCAGGCCGATGTAATTAGCGACGATGACGTTGTTGGTGGTGGTAGCCAATCCGTTTCCGTCGATGACAACGCCACTTTCGGTGTTGCCCGAAATGATGTTGCCCTGCCCCGTACCGGTTCCGCCAACTTCTGTTCCCTGGACACCGTTGTAGATCACCACTCCGTGGCGAGCGTTGGCGATTGCCACCGTGCCGTCAAAGTTGGTGCCGATGTAGTTCCCGTAAATCTTGTTGTTGTCGGCACCGGCATTGTCGATTTCGATCCCGTCGCTGTTGACACCGATCTGTCCGGAAATGACATTGCCTTCACCCGCCGCTCGATCGCCACCGATCGTGTTGTTGCCAGCGCTGTTGCCAAACACGATTCCGTCGCCACTGTTGCCAACGGCAGTGTTCCCCGTAGCGTCGACTCCGATGTAGTTGCCTTGAATGATGTTGGAATGGCTGCCTGAACCCCAGACCGTGATCCCGTCGGAATCATTACCCGAAATCACGTTGCGCTCGGTTGCCGTCGATCCACCGATGGTATTTCCTGACGAATGGTTCAGTTCGATTCCGTAGCTGCCGTTGCCCAAGTCGCCGGTACCGTCGGCGCGAACACCGATGTAGTTGCCTTGGATCGTATGGCTGCCGGAACCATCCAGCAGGATTCCCACGCCCGTATTTCCCGAGATAACGTTCCCCTGCCCGGCGACCGATCCACCGATCACGGTCGTATCTGCTCCGCCGCCTACATAAATCCCCGTTCCGTTGGCTTGCGCGATCATCCCGTCGGCATCCGTGCCAATGTAGTTCGATTGGATCGTATGCTGATCCGAACCCGACAGATGAATTCCCGCGCCGCTGAAATTGCGGATCACGAAACCGCGAATGGTCAGACCGTTTTCATCGGTCTCGAAACCGTTATCACTGCCGCCGCCGATCGCGCTACCGTCCAGGTCGATGCTTGGCGCTCCGTCGTAGCCCGCCTGCGTGGTCGCATCAATCGTGACACTGTCACTGATGAACGGAAGCACCGATCCGAGCTGAATCAGCCAGGTATTGTTTCCGGCGCTGTAATTGACGTCGCTGGTCGAAATGTCGAAATGAATCTCGTCCGGATTGCCGCCGATGTTGGTCGTGTTGTTGGCCGCCAACATTGCTTCGCGCAAAGAAATTTCGCCGTCGCTACCGCGATTGCCCAGCAGCGCCGCGATGCTGGAGGTATCGCCGTCGGCGACATCGCTGGTCGTGGTGACTTCGATGGTACCGGCGCCAAGATAGTTGGCACCGAATTCTGACGTACTGCCGAACGTGGTGCCCGCACCGCCGCTGGTGTCGACGGTCGCTGTCGCGCTCATGCCGATCCTTTGAGTCGGCGTGACGTTGCTAAGCGTGACATTGAATGTTTCGTATCCGACCGCTCCGGTAACGTTGATCGTCACCGCTCCCAAGAAAGCTGCTCCCTCCCCGTAACCGGACGAATCGGCGATACCGCCGGGGTTCTCGAAGAATTCAATTCGGTACCAGCCCGCCGGCAGGTCGACGTCGATGGTCAAGTCCAGGTCGGAACCGTTTTGAACCACATTCGTGATCACCGGAAAATTGAGCAGATCGTTGCCCCCGGTGTCGGCATCGCCCGCGTCGTTGAACGTGACGCCGTCATTGTTCAGGTCGATTCCACTGTCACCGTTGGTATGAATGTCGTTGCCCAGAATCGCGTTACCGCTGCTGGTGGACGTGATCACGACGCCATCGTTGTTGTTGTAGGCGATCAAGTTGCCCGCGTCGGTCGCTGTGCCGCCGATCCGGTTGTTGGCGGCGGCGCTCGAAATGTTGATGCCGTGAAAGGTATTGCCCAGATCGACGGCGCCAGTGATGTCGGTGCCGATATAATTGCCCTCGATGACATTTCCATCCGTGCCGGCTCCGGTGATGTTGATTCCGCTGAAATTGTTTCCGGAGATGACATTACGTGTCTCGGCGGTGGTGCCGCCGATTTGAGTATTCGTCGCGCCGCCGGAAACGATGATGCCGTATTGCGTGTTGCCCAGATCGAAAGTGCCCGTCGCGTCGGTACCGATCAAGTTGCCTTGAATCGTATTTCCGTCCGTCCCGATACCGTCGATGATGATTCCCGACGCATCGTTTCCGGAAATGACGTTGCCCGCACCGGCGGCCGTTCCTCCGATGATGTTGCCTGTCGCACCGCCGTTGATTTGAATTCCGTCGTCGGCGTTACCAAGTTTCACCGAACCGGTCACGTCCGTGCCGATGTAATTGCCCAGGACAACGTTCCCGGTCACTCCGAAACCGGCAATTTCAATTCCGTCAAATTCGTTGCCGGAGATAACATTGCGATCCGCGGCGGTCAGACCACCGATGGTGTTGTTCGACCCACCGATATCAATGCCATCATCCAGATTGCCCCGGTCCAACGTGCCGGTGACATCGGTACCGATGAAGTTACCGACAATCGTGTTGTTGTCAGAATTGATCTGGATTCCGTCGTCGTTGAATTGGTTGATGACCAATCCACGAATCGTGCTGCCGTCGCTGCCCGAACCGAGCACCAGGCCCTCAACGCCCGTGGTGGTGGCACTTCCGTCCAGCACAATGATCGGAGTCGATGAAAAATCGGCATCGGTGGTTCCGTCAATCACCACGGCATCGGTGATCACCGGCAGACCACCGGACAAAACAGCGATCGTATGCGCACCGCCAACCAGCGCGTCGGTGATTTCGAAATGAATTTCGTCGGGCGTTCCCGCGTTCTCGGTGTTGTTGACCGCGTCAATCGCCTCGCGCAGCGAAATCTTGCCGTCACTTCCTTTGTTCGCCAACAGCGCCGCGATGGAGGACGTATCGCCGTACTGTGCATCGCCGCTGCCGTAGTCGGAGGTCGTATCCACCGTGACAATGCTTGGAAGCACGGTGATGGTGAATGTTTCGTCGTAGGTTGGACCTGTCGAATCGGCGACTTCGACAGTAATGCTGTGAGTCGTCGCCAAAGAGTATTCGATGGACGCGGTATCGGCGACCGTGATCACGCCGGTGCTGGCCGCGATATCGAACCGTCCGCCCGCGTCGTCGGTCAGGCTGTAGGTAAAGGTCTCGACAACATCGGGGTCGACTCCAACCAGCGTGCCGATCGCCGTTCCATTGGTAGCGGTTTCGCGCACCTCCAGTGTCAACTCCGGTGTACTGCTGACAAACCCTCCACCAGCGCCCACGTTTTTCACCGTCAAGTTGTTTCCGCTCACCGTATCGACGATCACACCGGACGTGTCGAGGTCATTGAACGTCCAATTTGCGATCATGCCACTTTCGCTGCTGGCAAGCGTGCGGTTGTGGTAATCGGCGATCTCAGAGGCAGATCTCACGTCGCTAAAGATTCGGGCGTCGTACAGAGTTGCAGCCGCTTCTGCCGCGGGATCGTATCCACCGTCGACGCTATCCTGGTCGTTGCCCATCACCAGGACCCCACCGCCGGACAGGGTTACGCCCGATTCCAACCCGCTGCCACTATCGACTGACACTCCATCCACAAACATCTCCCACAATCCACCCGCGCTGTCCCAGGTGACCGAGAGTGTGTGTTGCGCGCCGTCGGCGAGCAGGCGGTAGTCCATCGCCGACGAGTTGACCTCGACGCTGTTGATGCTGACGCTCAGGTCACCATCGTCGCGAATGTTGAATTTGAAAACGTTGTCGTCACCGGCGGTGGCGTAGGAAAAGAAGTTTGTGCTGTTAGTGAAGGAATCCATCGAGAAGCGAACTTCGGCGGTCAGCTCCGTCAATCCGCCCAGGATCGCGCCACCGTCGTCGGCGATCAGGTAGGCATCGTTGCCGCCGTCTTCGTTCAGGCTCAACCCGCCGGAATTGGTTGCGGTCGCTTGCAAGTCTGTCGGTGCGGTAAAGGCATCGAACGTAAAGCTAAAGGGGCGAATCGCGGTTTCGCCGGTGTTCGTTGACAATTCCGTCACAGTCCCCCAAGAAGCACCGTCCCAGAGGACATAGTTCAAATCGCTGCCGCTGTCCTGCACGCCCAGCATCAATGCGTCGGTGTTGGGATCCGAAGCAAGCGTCATCACCCGAGCATATCCCCCAATGTCGGGTGCACTCAGTTCGCCGGACCACCCGCTGCCGCTGGACCACGTCTGATATCGCGGCGTGGTAACACCTTCACTGTAAGTCACCAGCAGATCACCCGATTGGCTCTCGAATCCGACAGCAGTGCTCAGCGAATTGCCACTGAAACCAACCGTGGTCGCAAGCAGTTCATTGCCCCAGGCGTCTCCATCCCAAACCGCAAACCAGGTTTCCGTTGTTGTACCAGCGGTGACCACTCCCACCGCGATTCGGTCGCTGGTGGCGTCCGATGCGATGGTCACGTGCTCGGCATCATTGTCTCCATAAGCGCCAAGCGGTGCGCCGAGCGATTGCGGGCCGCTCCAACCGGCACCATTCCAAACCTGATAGTTCAAATCACTACCGTTGGTCGCGGCATCGTAGATCACGATCGCATCACCGGACTGGCTCTCGTAGGCGACCGCGATCTCTGTGTGATCACCAGTGTTCGCCGTATCAAGCACCACGGTATTGCCCCAGCTGGAACCATTCCACACTGCCGCCCATTCGTCGGTGCCATCATCGCTGACCAGCAACACCATCTCGTCACTAGTCGGGTCACTTGTAAGCCGAATCTCTCGCGCCGTTCCCGCATCCGGTGCGCTGATGGTCTGTTCCGCACTCCAGGTCGTCCCGTCCCAAACTCGATACGAAACGCTGTTGGTCCCACCGGATCCGTTGTCCCAAACGAGAATCGCATCACCACTCTGGCTCTCATAGGCGACGTCAAAGTTTTGGTGCGCGGTGTCAAACGAAATCCCCAGGTCATTGAAAGGAAGGGCGGACCAAGAAGTTCCATCCCACATCTCCGCTCGAACGAAACCAATGGTGCTTTCCACCCCCACGGTGATGATCTCATCACGAGTGGGCGCCGCTGCCGAATCAAGAATCCGAAAACTACCGACACTTGCAGAATCGGAGGTGGTTCCGAAACTGCTGCCATCCCAATCGTTCGTGTTGGGACTTGAGTCGCCGGAATCACGCCAGATCGCTGTTCCCGATGTCGTTCCAGTCACCGCCACATCGACGGTACCAAGCGAAGTGCCTCCCTTGTGCAGATCGTCCACTTGGCTTGCGCTGAGCGAACGATTGAAAACTTGAACGCTATCAAGATCGCCGCCGTAGCGGCGATCGGCATTAAGATCTTGGCGAGCTCCAAGGTACAGATTGCCGGCCGGATCGAAAGTGTCGCCACCACGAGTCGCATCGCTATTTTGCAGCGTTCCATCCAGATAAACCTTGGCGCCCCCACCCGCCGCAACCGTCAACGTGTAGGTATGCCAATCTCCGTCGCCGATGATACTGCTGACGTCGAATTCGAGCGCCGTATTGTCAAGGGTGTCGTTGAAATCGCGGATGACCGTCCGCAACATGTTGGGATCGGTTCCATGTGAATCCTCGTTTAAAAATATGTTCAAACTGTTGGTCGAGTTGATGTCCCCATGACTGTAAATGTACTGAAACAGCGAACCTGAGTTGTCGTCTATCTTGAATTGAAACGACATGGAAAAACTATCGGTGTATCCGAAGTCCGAGATCGTCACGTGATCATCGACTTCATCAAAATGAAGAGCGTCGCCATAGTTGCCCTCCACCGTGGTTGCCCCTGTAACGACGCCATCGTTGCTACCAACCGCGTCAATCGCGTCTCCATCGAGCCGCCAATAGCTGACCGTTTCATCAAGATCGGCCGCCAGATACGAGAAACTATCTGAACCGGCAAACTCGGCGTCGGGCGTGTAGGTGACGGTCCCGTCACCGTTATTGACAACGGTTCCGTTGGTGGGATTGCTGACGTCCAAGACGGTGATCGTTTCACCATCCAGATCAGAATCGTTCGCCGTCACGTCGATATTGACGGCGGTATTGAAACTGGTCGTCGCGGCATCGTTCACCGCGGTTGGATTCTCAGCGGCAAGCTCTGCGATATCGGCATCGGTAAGAGCGCGACTGTACACTCGCACCTCGTCCATCTGGCCGCTGAATTCTGACTCGACACTGTCACCGCGAACGGATCGCCCGATATCGATGGCATCCACATCGGTCAGGTCATCAAAGAAGCTGGTGGTTGTCGCACTTCCCTGTGTGTAACTGACGCTGACAAGCTGCCCATCAATGTACAGTTTGTTGCCGGCGGAGCTGACCGAGACCGCAACATGGCGCCAGGTACCGTCGTTCACAGTCGGCGTGCTGTAAACGATGACGTTGTCAGCGGCGTCGTTCAGGTTGAGCCACTTCAACTGACCGGACTCGATGGAGAGTTTTGCGAGATCCCCAAATTCACCTTTGTCCGAAATGCCAAAGATCGTGTTTTCGCCGGTATCGGTGAGCTGAACCCACGCGGAAATCGTTCCTTCGGTCAGCCCACTGAAACCGGAGAGGTGTGAATCGAGACTGACATAGTCACCCGTTCCGTCCAGCGAGAGTTTTCCCTCCCCAATCTGATCCGTGATATCCGTGATGTCGATCGTGGCATCACCGCTGAGCGTACCGTCGTAATTGTTGCCGCTGGCATCTGTTGCATCCGCATCGAAAGTCCAATCGCCGACCAATCCCGTGGTGATATCGAGAGTTTCATACCAGGCTGATTGTGCAGCGGAACTGAAGGCGACCCCGGTTTCGATCACACCCGCTTCGTATTCCAGCTCCCAGTCACCACCAAGCGACTGATGTCCCGTTGCATCATCGCTGGCCGCGACGTCGCACTGGCACAATGCGGCGATCGAATCGATCAGCGCGCGACCGTCATCCGTGCTCGCCAGATCGCATCCGTACAACAGCAAATCGGCGTCGGTATCAAGCGAATCGGCCCAGGAAGCGATTTGGCCTGCATAGCCTTGTGACGAGTCGGCATCCAAGCGGGTATTGCCAAGCCAAATTCCGCTGCCATCGCCATGGCTGACGACATGAACCGCATCCACGCCGGACAGCTGCGACAGCGTCGCAGTGATCCGCTCCACACCATCTTCATCGGCACCAATTTCGACCACCACCCACTGTGTTGACCCGTCGCTATCGCCGCGCAGCCCATCAAGAAGGCTTTCCGCGTCGTTCACCCCGGCATCCACGAACACCACTTCCAACGGAAGTGCTGGATCGAACGTCAGCGCAGCAGCGATCTCTTCGGAGTCCTGGTTGACCGATGTTTCCTGATTCTGCGTCGCTTCGGCTGACCCCTCGACCTCTGCCATCAGGGAAGCGGAAATCTCCTCTTCCACATCAGCGGCAGCCACTTCAGCCGAATCCACACCCTCAGCATTCAGAAGGATCCGGTCCTCCAGCTGATAAAAGTCAAAAACTCTTCGCTGTTCCATCCCGCCCACTCTCTTGGTGCTCAACTCTGTTGCGATGAAACGACCGATCGAACCTCGGTACAAAACCCCACAGCGGCCGGTCGAATTGACACAGTCAATCAATAGAAACCGTACGTTGCCCTGATCGCCGGTCCGCAATCGAAGTCGCAGCAACAGAGGCAGGCGGTTGATGTGACGCTGATCGTGTCACTTATGCCGGTTGTAGCACCGGTGGTTTTGGCCCTCGGACCGGCACCGATCGCAAAGCGGAATGGCAAAAGAAAAAGGGTCTGCCGACTCCCCACAGGTGAATCGGCGGACCCTCATGCCTAGACGCAGATGCGTCCAAAACAAGTGTAACACAAGAGGGCTGCACTCGCCAATCTGGAGGGCCGATCCGCCGCTCTCTTCCTGGCGGGTGCAGGCACGCTGATCGGATTGGTTGCGCATCGACGAGCAGAGCAGTGGTCGGCCTGGTCTGTTGTCTGTTACGCACCGAAGGTGCAGCCATTTGTTTAGCCCAGGGCGAGGTTTTGCGAGTCTTGCGAGCAACACCGCTGCCCTGGGACCTCGGGCGGGCAACTCGATTCCCGATCCTGTCGAGCATGGCGGCTTTGCCGCCATGCTCGACAGGATCGGGACGATGGGAGACGTTGCAAACCCCAGGGTAGCGCCAACGTTCGTAAAACTCACGTTGCCTCACCCTGGGCGAAGCAAAGTGCTGGACCTTCGGCCCGAAGAGCAAACCCTGGTCGCTTCACCGATTTCCCTGCTCCGGCAGCTTCATCCGACTAGCGTGCGTGCACCCCTCCCTGGCACCTCCGCCTTTTTTCCCCTTCCTTTTCTTCTTCGTGCCTTGGTGCCTTCGTGTGAGCCTCTTCGAGCGCATTGGTGTGCGAAAAAAGCTCACACGAAGGCACCAAGGCACAAAAAAGAAAAGAGGAGATTTTGCAGCAGCGAATTTGTGCGAAACTTCGCCGCTATCAGTGTAGAATTCGCCGCAACAATCTCGCCGTTCTTTTATGTGCCGAAAAGAAGCATGAGGATCTTCATCACAGCGCCACCAGGAATTCCCGCGGCCACCGCAATGCATCTTCTGATGTTCGCCCTGCTGATCACGACCACGACGGGATGCGGCACGAAGTCAACAACCAAAAAACCTGGCAACGACCCGCCCGCATCGACGCCAAAGACTCAGCCAGCAGACGGCCAGACAGACAACGCGAAACCAGAAATCCTTGATCGGGACGCGGTGATCGCGAAAGCGGACGAACTGGCAGGCCAGCAGGACTTCTCGGCCGCATCAGCCGAATTACGAAAACTGTTGCTGGTCAATCCACAAGATGTGGAGGTTCTGTTCAGGGTCGCTGGCATCGAAGCCCAGGCGGGCAAACTAGCAGAAGCGGTCGACCTGCTGGACGAAATTCCAGCCGATCATCCCGAGGCCGGTTTGCCCGCGCTGGGACAATCGGCCGATTGGTGCTTTCAGTTGAAACGTTATGACGAAGCCGAGCGGCGGTATCGCGAAGTGCTCACACGCGCCCCCAGTGCGGCTCCGGCGCTGCGGCAACTGGCGTACTTGCTGAACCGGCAAGGTCGTCGTCACGAAGCCGGGCGGCACATTCGCCAGCTTTGCAGGCTTGGCAATGTTCGCCAGGACGAATTGCACGCCCTGATTGCACTGAGCGTTGCTATGTACGACGAACCAACCGGTTCGCCCGCTACCGCGGCAGGCCAATACCCTTACTGGCCGATCGGACCGTGGGGCGAAGCAAGGAAGCTTCTGAATGACGAAGAGTATCAACAGGCGGCCGAACTGTTGTATCCATCGATTGCCGACGGATCGGCCCCGCCCGCGATCGTCGCGCTGTATGGCCGCATCGTTGCCGAAGCACAAGAAGACGCCAAATTTCATTGGTGGCTTTCCCAAACGAATCAGCAGACCCATCAGCATGCCGAATACTGGGCCGCGCTGGGCACCCACCTCGTCAGCCAGCGAAAATTCAAGCAGGCGGCTCGGGCGCTTGCCGAAGCGATCGATCGCGATCCAACCGATATGGTTTCGATGAGCAGAATGCGACAGACGCTGGCGACGTTGGGCGATGACGAGGGAGCTCAAAAGTGGTTCGACCGCTGGAATGAAGTTCGCAACATCATCGACACGAACAATCGCGTTGCCACCGCCGATCAGCCCGACCTCGATGCGATGGAAGAATTGGCCAGCATGCTGCTGAAACAAAAGCGGCCACTGGAATCACTGCTGTGGCGCTCGATTCGCGGCCACTATCAAGGCGCGCCACTATCGGAAATGCAAAAGCTAAACCAGCAGCGTCAACAATTGTTGACGTCCAAAACCGCGTTCCCCGATCAGCAAGCGCGTTTGTGTGGACTCGATATCGATGCCTACCCATTGCCGAAAATCGAACCGGTTTCCGCGCCGCTCGATCCGGTCCGAAAAGAGATCGAACCACCCAGCGTCGTTGCGGGCCGATTTGTGGATGGCGCAGCGAGTGTTGGTTTGCACCACACCTTTCACGTTGAAAGCCAACCGATCAAGCAGCGTTTCTCCATTTATCAAACGCTTGGCGGCGGCGTCGCTGTCTTGGACTATGACCTTGACGGCGCGCCCGATCTTTACCTCGCACAGGGAGGCGGCGATCCGCCGACCTTTCGCGGTACACAAACCAACCAGCTGTTCCAGCATCGCGGCGGGCGGCTGGCCGATGTCACCGACCAAGCATCCTTGCTGGAACACCAATACAGCATCGGCGTGACAACCGGTGATTGGAATCAAGACGGATTTGCTGATCTGATCGTCGCGAATATCGGAGTCAACATGCTGATGATCAACAATGGTGACGGAACCTTCGCGGGCCACCCGATCGATCCACAGCCCGACACAAACCGTGTACCAACCTCAGCGGCTCTGGCGGACATCACCGGTGACCGGCTGCCCGACCTGTTTCAGGTTTTTTATGTCGATGATCCGACCATGACGGTGAAACCGCCGGTCGACGAAGCGGGACGAGTGAAGTTGACGGTGTCGCCCAACAATTTCGATCCCTGCCCCGATTGGCTGGTCAAGAACGACGGGCGCGGAAGGTTTGAATTGGAAGTCCAAACCCTGAGTGCTCTCAGTGAAGCATGCGCCGGCCTGGGCGTCGTGATCACCGACTTCGACGGCTCGGACGGAAACGAAGTTTTTGTTGGAAACGATACGTTCCCCAATCAGCTTTGGAGGCAGAATCCGTCTGGCAACCAGCTTTCGGACACCGCGCCGCTGCTCGGATGCGCGTACGGGTTTTCTGGCGGGGCAACCGGAGCGATGGGCATCGCGACCGGTGACTTTGATCGAAGCGGGACGCTCGATATTCACATCACCAACTACGAAAACGAAAACTCGAATCTCTATTTGAACAAAGAAGACGCGTACCAGGATCGAAACGTCCAATACCGTCTTGGTGCAGCGAGCAGGAACCTTGTCGGATTCGGGTCGCAGGCGATCGACTACGACAACGACGGTCGACTCGATCTGGTCGCCACCAACGGACACCTTGATGACGCGAAATCGATTCGTGGAACTTACCGGCAACCGCTGCAATTGTTCCAAAACTTGGGCGATCAATTTCGCCTGATCGACTTCGCGGAATCGCCCGGCTACTGCGGCAACCACCACGTGGGACGCGGGCTCGCGAAACTCGATTTCAACCAGGACGGCAAACTGGACTTTGTGATCACCCACGTGGAGCAACCGACGGCGCTACTGATCAACGAGACTCCGTCGGATCATCACTGGTTGCAAATCCGGCTTGTCGGAAAAATATCGGAGCGAGACAGTATCGGCGCGCGAGTTCACGTCCGAGCGGGCGGAAACGAATGGACCGCCTGGGTCACCGCCGGCGACGGCTACCTCAGCCGCAACGAAAACATCGTTTGTTTCGGACTGGGCCACTCAAGCAGCATCGACGAAGTCACCGTCGATTGGCCAACCGGCAAGCAGCAGCATTTCAAGCAGCTGCCGGCAAACCAAAGATTACTGATCGTCGAAAACGAGCAAGAACCCTACACCCTGTTTGAAGTACCCTGATCATGTAGCGTCCAAACCATGTAGACCGACTTGTCCCCAAGTCGGCAAATACCAGGATCGCCGACTTGGGGACAAGTCGGCCTACATGGTTCCACTTTCCTGCTGCGAAGCCCTGCCTTCCATGTACACAACATCGATCTCTCTACTGCAGCGGCTGCGGTCGCGTGACGACCAGGAGGCTTGGGATCGGTTCGTGCAGCTTTATACTCCGATGATTTATCGCTGGGGGATCCGCAGCGGATTGTCGGCCGAAGCGGCGGGAGAATTGGTGCAGGACGTTCTCGCGCTGCTGGTCGCCAAACTTCCCGATTTCCGCTACCGGCAGCGGGGTTCGTTTCGCGGCTGGTTAAGGCGAGTTACCGTCAATCGATTTTTGGAACTCCAGCGCCGTCGCCGAATCACTTGTACGCCGATCGGCCAAGACGATCTGGTCGACACGCGATCACCCCAGCCCGCTTCCTTTGTCGAAGAAGAAGAGTACCGGGAGCCGCGCGACCACCACGTTTGCCTCGGAAAAGAAGACGTCCCGTGGGATCAACGCATCCGGTTCGTCCGAGGTTGCTGGCGAAACGATTCCGGCGATCCCAACCAACACCCAGCCCACCGCGATCGCGGCGACGCGCGCAGTTTTCGTCACAAGGCTGTTCACTGCCGATCGGTCGCCACAAAACCGTCCAGCAGGATCGTGTCGTTTGCTCCGTAGGCTTCTAACAGCGCCTGGAGTTCCGGTGTGAACTCGCCAAAAACCGTGAACTCCTCGCGCTGAACAAGGGATGCAAATCGCCCGCCGAATCGTTCCGCAAAATGTTTCAAGTGTTCGCAAGCGCATTGCGAGTCCTCGTATTGTTCGTAGATGTGTACGGTCGTTTCGTCGCGACTGAGAAACCGCTGATAGGCCAGAACTCCGCGCTCTGATCGAGCCGCCTGGATCATTTCACCAGTCAGCGTTTTGAATTCCAGCAACTTGCCGGGATGGAGTTTCAGGCGGACATGCCACGAGACAGAATCAGACATTTTTATCCTTCCCGCTGGGTGTACGCGCCGACTTCAAATAGTGCCCTTTCGCGCCGACGCTCTGTCCGGGAGCGATGGTCAGCCAATTACCATTCGTTCTCGCGGTCACGATGGCGCTTTTCGCCGTCCTCGCGCAGAAAGTCAGTCCACCGAGACGACAGATTCCCCGCCAAATGCTTGACGATCACGGCAACGGAATTCGCCGACTCCCTCGGTGACTGAAAGAACTGGCTGTCGCCGAGCTGCGTTATGGCCCGTTCAGCCAACTCTTTGTGGCGCTGAAACTCGTACAACACATCGTCGGCAAGCAGCCGATTGTCTGGGTCCACCATGATCTTCCTCATTGGTTGTTTGGCCGCAGGGGTCGGTACATGATCAGTGCGTCGACTTTTCCCAACTGTCGATGGCGAAAAGCTTGCGGGATCTTCCCGATGATCTGAAATTCAAGGCTCTGCCACAGCGCCACTGCCGCTCTGTTCGTTTCAACAACGCAATTGAACTGGAGCGTCTCAAAGCCAAGCTCGGCAGCCACTTGGATCGAATGTTCGCCCAGCAGCCGGCCGACACCGCGACCTCGTTGGTTTTCATCCACCATGTAGGAGGCATTGGCAACATGACTCGCTCGGCCGGGAAGATTCGGTTTCAAGTAGTAAGCTCCGATCACTTCACCCTCTGATTCGGCCACCCACGCGTTCACCTTTTCGCCAAACCAAATGTCGTAGGCATCATCCTTTTCAATGGACTCGTGAACGAAAGTATCGCCACGAGCGATCACGGCGGAAAAGATTTTCCAGACGGCTTCCCAGTCAGCCTGAGAGGCGGATCGAACGGAGACCATGGGCGAACCAACAAAAAAGTATGAGGACGGCATTTGACAACACTCTCCCTCTGGGCCCTCTGGGAGAGTCGGGCTCTCAGGCCCGGAGAGGGTTCGCGCACCATGCCCTCCCCGGCCGCTACCCCGTCCAGTTATTTTCGAACAAATCCTTACCACTGGGTATGCGCAACGTCCCCCATTTCTGTCGACGATTTCGAAAATTCCTCACATTTTCCGACAGCAACGCACCACCCAGCGCATAGAAAACCGTCGCAGCCTTCGATTCGCTGACAGAAAATGCGCTGTATCCCCGCTGCCATGAGAACTTCGCGTTCACCAGGCGACGCTCATTGATCCAACGGGACGAGTTGGCCTTGAGCAATTGGATCGTTGTTGAAATCGCGAACTTTGGACTGATCTTCATCAACAGATGCACATGGTCTTCGATGCCACCGGCAGCTAGCAGGTTTGCACTGTGTTCCTTGATCGTTCCGCCGATGTAGCCGTACAGCTCGTCGCTCCAATTCTCGGAGATGCACTTGAATCGGAACTTCGTTGAGAACACAACGTGCAATAAGATTCCATGATGAGTCGACATATTGCCCCTCCTGTCGTCGCTTCGCGACTAGTTTGTTCAGGAAATTCAGTCATGGGACTAACGTCCCATGCTTCAACATACCATCGCTTCGCGACTACCAAAAACGCGCAGGAATGATTAACCGAAGCGGCGAAACGCAAACCGAAAATCACCGAAGCTGGACAACCCGACGTAAGTTAGGAATTTCCGTTCGCAGCTGAGGTGTCGATGACCGAAGTGAGTTGGGTCTCACGGCGTAAGAATATGGTGGCCGGTGGAACCGGCCCTACCGATCGACGGTTGCGTTTGGTTTGGTAGTGACAAACGCTAGGGCTGCTGCAAAACCGGCGAGTAGGAGAAGGAGCAACAAGGTTTGCCAGATGCGCAGTCGGAGCTGTCGGCCGAAGTCGAGGTCGAGCTCCAGGGGCGCGTTTTCGGCGACTTGTACGCTGCGGCGAAAGGTGTAGACCGCGCCTTCTTCCGGTAGGCTGATGATGATCGCCTGGGGAGCGGGTTCGGTGGTGCGTTGATGATGGACCAGGCGGCCTGCGATCTGCTGAAGGATGGCGTTGTCTTCGGTGGTGTTTCCTCGCAAAAGTTGGCTGAGCTGTTGAGGTCGGAAGTCGAGTTGGTCTTGCTGGAGGATCGGGTTGTCGGCAGCGGCTTGTCGAAGTTGTTCGTTGTCGGCCAAGGCGGTGTCATTTCGGTTGACGTCGAGGTAGAGACGTTGACGGCGGGTGTTGAGACCGACAATTGCTTGCTGTGTCTGCAAGTTTTCCAGCTGCACACGAGCATCTTCGTTGGAGGCCGCGTCGAGGGCGTACTGGTTGGCGACACTGTTGAGCGCCCGGCGGGCCTTGCTCTGCTGGCCCGCTTGGAGAAATTGATTGGCCTGCTCCAGAAGTTTGGCGGCGTTTTGTGCCTGAACTTGCCTCTTGCCACTCACTTTCGACAGGTAAGAGCGGCGGTCATATTGTTCTTGGTTGGCTTGCCCGACCAGTTCGAGATTGCCGTCGTTGTCGGTCAGCTCGAATCCCTTTGGGGCAATCACATTCCACTGAATATTCTCCAGAGGAACGTTCAACTGGGGGCTGCCGAGCTTCAGTTTGCTCAGCCGATCGCCCGTGACCGAATAGACAAAACGAACATTCGCAGTGCGGTCGTCGATGCCCGGCAGGATATTGAACTGCCAGGCGTTCACGCCGCCTCCCTGACGAATCGAATTCACACTTTCGCCATTGACGAAAATACTGAATAGCTCGCCGCCCTCGGGCAAACCGACACTCAGGCTGCTGCGCTGGATGACTTCCATGGTCAGGTCGACAGCGGTCAGTTGGTCGCCAGTTGGCGAGAGGACCGTGGTCAAGGAACCTCCGGCCACGCGGAGCTTGAGCGCGTCGGCCAGGGAATGACGTTTGACGAAAATCTTCAAGGTGTTGGGGGGAGCGACCGCGCGCAGGGCGAGAGCCGGAGCGTTTCGGTTTCCTGTTTCGCGCAGGGCTTGCGGAACGGTGTTCCAATCCGCCCGTTGCCACCCTTGCGTCAGCGTGTCGTGTTCCAGTTCCAACCGACCACCGGCACGGATGGCAAAGTGATACGAGAGCTGTCGGGCTTGAGGAAATCCGATCGGGCTGAGGGTTTCGTTTTCGTTCTCACGATCCCCGCGCCGTTCGTATTCGATGCGGAAGTCGATTCTTCCCACCACGCGGCGTTTGAACTGAATGTCCCAGATGTTGGAATCGGCGGCCGTCCTGACAAAATCACTGACGGTGTCGCCACTGGCTCGAAGTGATTTGATTTCGTCATCGTTGGTGATCGGCAGAATGACCTGCAGCGTTCGAATCGAGGCGTTTTGTACGTTGAATTTCCCAATCAAAGCGGATCGGGTCTGCCCTTCTCGCAAGGTGATTTCGTGCAGCACCTGGCCGGTTATCCACGGATCGAGTTTTTCGATGCCCAGCACCAGGTTCCAGTCGCGCTGCAACAGACGAAAAGCGAGCGCTCCTTGAGCCTTGCCGCCCATGGTGCGCGGATCGGTTTCGGAAACGTTCTGGCGCGACACAGTTCGCAGCCGAATGCCGGTCGTGGGCCTGACGACCAACTCTCCCGTTTGTCGGGTCGCTTCATTCAATTCGAAACGTGGGATATCCCAATCGCCGACATCGATCGGTGCCGTACCCGACAGGGTTAGAGAGAAACTTTGCACGCCGATGGTCTTGCCATTGAGATGGAGAATGATCTGGCGCTGGCCGCCTTCGCTGAGTTCAGCCCAATGATGCAGCGCGGAGCCGGAGAGCGACTCGACTTCTAATCCCTCCGGCAAAGGAAAGCTCAATTGGAACAAACCGGCGCGCGAAATCTCGGCGACAAAATTGACGCCCAAAACCACCCGTTCATCCCCCAGCGAAAGCACCTGCTTGCTGACGAGGCGGACTTCCGAATCAACTGGTGCAACGCGCAGAGCCAGCTCTCCGCCATCGGCGCCATAGCGATAGACCCGATGCAGGACCGCTTGCTTGTCGGCAATCATGCTGGCGTCGAAGTCGCCGATATTGACGGCTGACATTCCGCTGGATTCCAGTTTCTCTGGTTGAGCATCGGAGCCGAACGCGATTGCGACCAGGCCGACCTGGCCACCCGCATCGGCGACTTTCAACGGCGCCAAATCGACATCGGCCGGTAGCGGATCGAGACCGCGTTGTGTATCGATCACGATGTCGAAAGCTTGCGACTGGGTCGGTTCGACATCCAGTTTCAAGCGCCCACTATCGGCGTCGAATTGCCAGGAGCCGACGGGGCCGCTCACAGCGCTGACGGTCAAACCCGTGGGCACAAGCACGTTCAGTTCACTCACCTGTCCCTGAGAAATGCGGATGTGAAGACGGTGATGACCATCAACGACACCGGGACCAGGTAGAAACAGATTCGATGCTTCCACAAAAAACTGTGTCTCCTCGGTGGAAACGTCACGGGCTTTGGGTTTGAACAACAGGCTTGCTGTGGCGGGACCCAGCAACACCTTTGCCCGGGTTGTATCGGCGTCCGATTCGATCGATTCGACGCGGACAGCAGTTGGACTGAGAATATCCCAACCCGATTCGTCATAGCTGACGTCGATCTCCTGAACGGCCGCGGTTCCAGTCAGCACGGGCACACCCTCGACGGGCTGGAGTGCTTCGAGCTGGAATTCAAAACTTGCTTGGTAATCCACCGGCCCAAATTCCTCGGCTGCCGCGATCTCCTCCTCGTTGACCGGAATGCTGATGATGTAGGCTAAACCTTCTCCGGGCACTTCGCTTTTGGTCAGCCGCAGGCCATCCCCTTCGAACCGAGTCAGGACAGCTGGTGCTCTTAACAACAAAAAACGGTCGCCCGGTTTTCCAGACAGCGAGACCGTTCCACTTGCGCTCAGACGCGAGTCTTGGTGGGTAATCTGCCAATCCTGCTTGATCGAATCGGCCGCTTCAAAACCGTCCGGGACCGCTGCCAGGCAAGGGCATGTGGAGGAAAAAACCAGGGCGATCAAAGCAATCGTTGCCGTGACCGCACCTGATTGCCCACCCGACTCGGTCTCAGCAACCTTCTTCTTCACCTTGCGCCTTTCGACAAAACCACGCAGCCACTGGCGAACGTCTTTCGCCCAGGCCCACGCGGGTTGTACAAAAAGCAGAATCAGAATTGCCAGGGCAAGTAGACCGTAAAACCACGGTGCTCCATCACCTTGCAGCAATACACCCAGAGCGATCAAAAGCATCCCTCCGCAACGGCTGGCCATTTGGAACTTCGTCTCGATCTTGGTGAACGACCAAGCGACGGCCCCGATGCCGGCCAACACAGCGGTCAGCCCGATCCAGGAGAGATTGACTCGCCATAGCGGCGTATTGTTCACCTCAAGCTCAACCACTTCCCCTGCGGAAAGAATGGGCAGACTCAATTGCAAAGGCGCCGGTGCCCCCGTTTCCAACAAAGCCGTAGCGGCCGTCGAAACCGAGACCCCGATGGCAAACAGCAGGCCGAGCAGTCCCAACACGCGGAAGAAACCGTTCTTACCACATCCCCAGATTCCCAGGCCGGCCAACAGACCGATCGCGATCAGCGAGACGATTCCGCGTCTGGCAATCCAGTGAAAACCGGAAGGTCGCAGCACCGGCACTGGAGGAGTGACCGTTCCGCCATCGGGCACCAGCACACGCTGCTCATCCCCCGATACATTCCATTGCGTTTTCAAAACCGGCGCAAAAACGACCGGTAAGGTGAGTTGTGGATTCGATTCGTCAACGGTCGGTTTCCCCAGACGCAGGCTGACTTCCACCGGAATGTTGGGATCGGTGCCGCCGGGCAAAGGAATCATGGTGGCGTCATCGGCTTGCCGCGCAGTGACAGGCTGGCCGTTGACCGATACTTCCCAAAGACGCACCGGTTCGCCGGGCAACTTAATTTTCAGCGTGCGTCGCCCACGTGATTTGACGTAGTAGAGGATGTCCGTTACCAGTTCGCCGTCTTGGGAAACGCGGCTGTTGGCTTCCGAGAATTCAACGACCTGGGTCACCGTGGTACCCGGTTGGAACCATTTGACTTGCAAATTGAGATTGAATGGACGCTCGGTGTATTGCCAGGTTCCCAGTGGGGGCGCGGTACTGAGCAAGCGGAATTCGGCGGGCAATTCCAGCGGATCGAGTTTCAGCATGTCATCGGAAATCGATGCGGTGCCGAGTTCCACCTGCATCGGGCTGACCACCTGAATGTAGCCTCGTTCGCCCTGGACACCGATGGGAGCAATCGGACCGGCTTGGAAAGTGCCCTCGTTTTCGTCGGGCTTCTCTTCAAACGTCACCAACAGTGTGTAAGGTCCCATCACCGGTTGATGCAAAGAAACAATCAACGTGTCGCCTTCTCTGCGCCAAGTGCGGACGTCCCGACCATCGACCATGACGTTTCCGAGAGCTTCGGGGACGGTAATTCGCCACTGTGAAACGGGCGCACCGGTCACGAAGTAGTTGATCAGCGCGCTACCGTAAACCGTTTGTTGGCTGAGAGAATAAAGGTGAAACACGTCCGACTGCACGCTCTGGTCAAGCAATTCGATTTGCATCGTAGCGGACCATCCCGGTTCACGAATACGAAACGCTTGCTGGAGATACGCGGTCGGTTTGGGAAAGTAGGAGAGCGGTTTTTCCACCAGCAAGTCCGTTTCTCCAACCGCGATGCGATAGCCTGGTGCTCCGACGATCCCAATGTCACCGCGAACCGTTTTTGCACCGGGGTATTCGATTGGCGGCAGCACCCAATCGCCCTCGGCAGCGGTTTCACTCTTTTCCAGGTGCAACGTAACCAGTTGCCGTCCCGCAACGTCTTGACCGAAGATGATTTTCAAGTTGCGACGACCGTCGGCGACTTCGGAGGCGGCGATGTAATCGGCGACGCTTGCACCGGTGACCGAGACGACCGAATAGTCGGAGGGAATGCCAAAATCCCATTCTCGGATCGGCGCTTCACGAATGTCCAATTCGATGTCGGCTCTGATCACACGATCCGTTTCGGCTAGTTGATAGAGAACCAATTCGGAAATGTTGACTTCCGGCTGGATACGATCCGCTGCAACGGTGAATGCATGCTCGGCAGCCGGGAAGCGGTAAACAAAAACCTGCCGCGCCTCGGTTGCCTCTCCGGGAAACTGTTCGGGTGCCAACTGAGTCAATCCGGACAAACCTGTTGGTTCCAGGCGTACCGATCCCAAATTGGTAAGTCGCAAATAGCCGGAATGACGGATCGCGCCGATCGGATTCATACGCAAACCTTCGACGCGCACTGGGAATGCATCCAGCGGGGTTTGGCTGCGAATGGTGATCTGACTACTGGCGGTGACCGCCTGGCTGAGGGTCACGTCCAACTGACGGTCTTCGCCTTTGCTGCTGACTTTCCAGGCAATGATGTTTTCGCCCCGGACATCCAGGATTTCTCCCGGTCCTTGCAACATCATGCTGATCGATTTCAGTTCACCTTGAAGGACCTGGTAATCGATCTGGTGATCCTGGCGCAGCAACCCCGCGCCGACTTTCGCTTCGATGTGGCCGGTGGTGGTGAAAAAGAGTTTTCCCTCGCCCGTCTTGCGAGCCGTCTTCCACTGTAGTTTCGCGCGGCCGGTTGCCGGTAAGAATCCCAACCAAGAATCCTTGTCGCGCAGTGGCACGACCGATTGTTGGTCGCGATCGAATTCGAGTTCCGCGTCAAGTCCGCTGAGCGTGATGGGAACAACGGCGCTGGCGGCCACGGTGAAATCCATGCTGGAAGAATCGACGGCGGGCGATGCGAGTGTGGCGACAAAATCGATCGCTACCGGAAACGTTCCGGCCTGGGCAAACTGAAGTCTATAAACAGGTTGATCGCCTTCGGTCGAAAGCCGCAAACGGTAGTCGCCCTCTGGCGGCACCTGGCTGACCGCCGCGTTGCCCGAAAGGATCGTGATCTCCGCATTGGCCTCGGTGACCTGGGCCGTGCCGCGAAACTGAAAACCAATCGACTTGCCATTGGAATGCAAGTCGCCTTTCAGCGTCGTATCGATCAACTCGACCGGAGCAGGCGCGGCGCCGCTGCGATTCAGGGAGAGCTTGATCTTGCCGCCGGTCGCGGTTTGAAAACGATTCGCTCGGTCACCTGCATCAAGCGGAGCGAATCCCGTTGCCTCCGTGACAGTGCCCTCCACGGTTGCACCGTATTGGATGCTGACCGTCGAGTCGAAGCCGATCGATTCGCCTGGAGCGAGGTGAGTCAGATCGATCCCCACAGGAAGCCTCAGCTTCGCGGAGCGAATCTTGATCGCCAGTTTGGGATCGCTGACGTCTTCCTTGAGATGCAGGTCGAGGAAACGCTGGGACTCCTGCCGGCGAACCGCCCATGACTCAAGGCCCTCGCCTTGGACCTCGGTCACCTGGCCTTCACCATGGAGTCCAAAGCTTAACGTCTTCGCGTCACCTTGGACAACCTTGACGGTCAACTCGATGACTTGTTCGATGTGTTCCGCTGTGACCTTCGCAGTCGCATTGGCCCGGGCAGTATAAAAAACTGGCGGTTCAGGTAAGGGGCGATGAGCTTGGAGGATGATCGTTTGAGTGTCGTCTTTCACGACGGAATCGTCGTCGGCCTGGCCTGAGTTTTCCTGAGCATGACCAGGAAAAGGCGCCGAGCTGATGATTCCCAGCAGGCCCATGAATATGTAGAAGACAAATGCTTTTCTGACCATCGGCAATGTTGGTAGGTTCATCGATGGATGCTCCTCTGGAGTGCGACTCGCAGCTTCTTTTCGTCGTTGTAAAAATCGTTGGATTGGAGAACAGGCGAAGGAACCGCCGTTCACTTTCCGCTCAATTGCCGCGCTTGTTGAATCATGGTCTGAAACTGTTGAACCCGGCTGGCGTTGCGATCTTGATCGGGCAGCGTAGAAATCAGTTGGGACAGTGTTTTCAAGTGGACCGATTCCCCCAGCGGTTCGCCGCGGAGTTTCGCCGCCAGCAGCGCGGCAGAAGCGGCGATGCGCAGCGGCGGGGCGGCCTGGTCCAGACGCGGAGCGTCAGCCTGGTAGGGAATGGGCCAACATTGTTCGACCATTTGCCCGGTCGACAGATCACGAAATCGCACCGAAACCAAACCGACATCTCCTTCGCCATCCGGCTTGGCTTCGAATTGATAGACCGCAACTCCCGCCTCTGCCGCTGCCATTTCAGCGGCATCCACTTTGTCGTTGCGGAAGTCTTCCTGCTTCAGGCGATGCTTTTCAAAGCCTAAAAGCTTGTAGCGGCCAACCCGTTTCGGATTGAACTCGACTTGCACTTTCACATTCTTGGCCGAGGGGCGCAGGGCGCCGGCGATCTGACGGACAAAACCATCATCGGCAGCTTCGGGAGAATCGAGCAGGTAGTAACGACCGTCGCCTTGACGAGTCAACGCTTCCAAGATTTCATCGTTCAATCCCTCGGCACTGATCCCGGCCGCATCAAAAGCGATGCCCGCATCGCGCATGGATGCGATCATTCGCGACAAGCTTTCGGGGTTGGCATTTCCCAGATTGACGGCACCATCGGTCAGCAAAACGATGCGATTCTGTGCACCGTCCACTTGATGCTCCCGCGCTTTTTCAAAAGCCAGTCGCAAAGCGGCTTCGATATTGGTGCCACCTTCGCTGGGCAAATCCTCAATGGCTTGAACCAATTGTTGTGCCTGCGCTCCGCTTACCTTGTCAGCCATCAATCGCGGCTGGCGTGCGAAACTGATCAGGGTGACCTGGTCGATCGGCTTGAGCTGCCCGGCAAGCAGGGCGAAGGCACGTCGCAGTGTCTGCTGACGATCGATTCGTTCCATCGATCCGGAGTTATCCAACAACAACGTCAATCGCAGCGGAGTATTGCTCGAACGTCCCGCGGCCGCCGTTCGCATCGAGACGCGAAGCAGGTTTCGCTGTTGCAGGAAGGGGTGAATGGACTGTTCCACGCGGCAGGCAACTTTTTCGCTCTGGCTGGGCATCGGATCGCCGTAGTCGAAAGCGTTGACGAATTCTTCGATACGAACCTTGGCAGCTTCCGGCCAGTGGCCTTGAGAGAGTGCGGTTCGAGCCAACTTGAACGAAACGTCGCTCACGTGCAGCGAGAAGGTAGAAAAGGCTTCGTTTTCAGCGGTCTTCTCGTTCAGACCGGCGGGGGCAGCCGACTTGGTTGTCCGCGTTCTCGTCTTCGATTCGAACTCGCCCTCCAGCATGGGGGGAACATATTCGCGCCATCGACGCTGGCCTGAGCCTGCTACCTGGTCGAACTGTTTTTGCCATTCACCTCGTCCCTCATATCTCTGCGACGGAATGCGCTGCCAATAGGCTTCGTCATTTTTGTCGTAGTCGTGACCAGGCGCATCCTCGGACTTCGCCAGTCCCTTCTGCAATTCGCTGTAGTGCGGACCAAACGCGGCGTCGGGAACCATTACCGAATAGTTCGCCTCTCCGTCTCCGCCTGAAGCGCGACTCTCATCACGAACGAAGTCGGCATCGCCAGCCGTCACGGAATGTTTGCCCGATTCAGCCTGATCGGCCCAAGAGTCCAATTCCCTTCGCAAGAACTCCTCCGACTGGGGCGCCGCGGGAATCTCTTTGTTCCTTCCCTCGGCCATCGCCATCCCGCCAAAGCCATGTCCACCACCGCCAAACCCACCGCCGCCCATCCGGCCGCCGCTTGCCTCGCTGCCATCACCATTTTCATCCAACTCAGTGAGCGCCTCTTCCTCTGGACCGATCAATAATTGCGGAGTAGCCATCTCGATCCTGCGCTGCGGCTGACCTTGAGCGACATGCCATCGAGAATTCTGCTCCTGCGATTGAAAGTCGAGTGACGGGAAGTCAAAAGCACTCTCACTCTCTTTCTTCTTCGCAGGCCGGGTGCCCGGACCCAGCATCGACATGGGCTGATTCGATGCGTCCTGCCCCTGGTCCGCCGTTTCCGAACCTCCCCCATCAAGCTGAGCCTCCGCTGCCACATCGAGTGGCAATCCATATCCACCCGGTGGTAGACGACGGACTTCACCCATCGCCATCGCCCCGGCATCGGGCCCGTTCCCTGTCGAAGCCGATGATATCGCTGGCTCCGCGGCGTCGACTTCGCCACGGCTGTCAACATTCATCGGAAGGGACAGCATGTCGTCGGCCACTTGCCCGATGTCGTCGACCACTTGCCCGGCAGTTGCTGATCCGAAGGCACCCCAAAGATGTTGAGGAGATGCTTTGCCGTCGATCGCCTGCGGTGCGGCCGGCTGCGAATTGGCCGGAAGACCGCCGTCTCGACTGTATCGATACGACCAAGCCGATTGCCGGTCGCCGGGAGCAGCAGGTTGACCCGCTGGCTGCGATCCGTTGCCGTATTCCTGGCCAGAACGGCTGTGTCTTTCGGCCGTACGGTTTTCCCCCGATGCCGGCGTATCTTGCGGCGGTTGGACGGTTGGCGGCGTTGGGTAGTACTGCACGTCGTCCTCCATGTAGTAGGGAGCCGGCAAAGTATTACCGCCTGGCGAAGCCGCATTACTCGCAAGGCTGTCTCGGATATCGGAAAGAGCCGATCTTGAACTTTCCCCGTAGCTCTCCATCTCGGCCTGCGGCTCTGCCAGGAAAAGTTCTTCGTCAGCAGCCATGGACGCCGCCCCATCCAATAGGAAAGCCTTCGTGCCTGACGCGTCATCTGCGAAAAATTGCCGATCGTACCTTCCTTGGGACGGCTCCGCGGAACGATAGTTGTGCAAGGCAAGGCCCAATTGTCTGTGCCCGGCAGAACCGACCGAGTCGCTGTCCAGCAGTGATGGAATCGCCAAGCTTCCGAAGATGCCGGTGATACAAAGCACCGCCGCTACTTTGGCGAAGCTCCAGAAAAAACTTCGCTTCCGCGAGCCTGGCTGATCGACAAACTTCTTGCTGACCACCTGCTGTGGCGGCTGCTGTCCCGCCTCCCCGCCAATCACCGCCAATACGGCGTCGCGTCTTTCCGCAGACAGTTTCCAGTCATCACCCTCCGCAGCCGATTCGCCCGTCGCAACATCGAGCAACAATCCATGCACGCGCTGGAACTCTGCTTGGAAAGCGGCCAATTCCGGTCGCTCTTTGATCAGGCGATTCAGTTCGTCACGTTCGAAGTCGGACGCTTCGCCCAACACAAGGGCGACGATGCGAGCTTCGAGTCCCGGTTCGATCCCGGTGGGTTGCGATTCTTCTTTCATGAGATTTCGTCGATTCCGAGCGGGCGCAGCTTGCCAGCCAACTCTTTCAAAATATGGTGAAGTCGGTAGCCGACGTTGCTAACGCTGAGACCTGTTTGGGCGCTGATGTCGCGATACTTGAGTCCCTCGAAGTATTTCAACTTCACCAGTTGTCGATCTGTCTTGTCGAGTTCCTCCAAGCTCTGTCGTAGGGCACCGGTAAGTTCCATTCGCAGTAGCATCGCCTCGGCCGTCTCCTCTTCGGCGCCGGCAGCGGGCAATTGGCCCTCGTCACTGCGAAGAACTTCCCGCTGATTGTCGCGGACGTGGTTGTAGGCCCGGTTACGCACGCTGCAGAACAACCAGGACCGGGGAGAATCAACCTCGTCCCAGTGCAGGTGCAGCTGCAGGAAGACTTCCTGCACAATCTCCTCGGCTACCGCACGACGACCGGTCAGTGAAAACGCATAACGCAGCAGAGCCGTTTCCTCGGTATCAAACAAAGTGCGCAGGGCACGCTCGCGCGTACCCTGTACACCGGATTGGTTGACTCGGGGAGTCGGCTTCAACATCAATTCTGTTCGCTGCACCAGGCAGTTCTGAATCACGACGAGTTCATCCTCTCAAAAGGAAGACCCGCCACGGCCTGGTTTCTTAGGAATTTTCCGAAATCAATTTTCGAAACACCACAGACGGCGGAGCCCACAACCCACGATCCCCCGCCGATCGCCGCTTGAAAACCACGTAATTTCCCGACTCAAGCGGGAGAACAGCGAAGAGAAGGTAACCACGAATAGTACGAATCACGCGAATAAGAAAAGAGTGCGCGGTGGCCAGATCTCCTCGCTGCTCTTTCTATCGCCAGCTTTCTTCTTCGTGCTGCTAACGGCGAAAAGCTTTTCGACGTGCGCAGATTTCTTAGCCACGTGAAACTTTTTGTGGCTTTTGGCGTTTTTTGTGGCTATCTCATCAGGCTGCTTTGGCCCGCGGCACTGCCGCGCTGGGTCTTTCGCCCCTTGGGTGGTGGCACCTCTTTTTTCAGATGGCTGGGATTTTCACTCGGCGGTGACCCCAGTTGCTGAGTTCCCTGGGAGGGAAAGATCAAGGACAACGCGTACTGGCGAAACAGGAACCAAACGAGATTGCGTTCGTTCAACTTCGGGTTGATCGAGTCGGCGATCGCCGCGTGAGCTTCCGGTAACTCACTCCAGTGCAATGCGGGGTTTTCGTGGTGAGCGGTGTGGTAGCCATTATTGAAAAATAGAAAGTTGAACCATCTGCCGGTAAAGTTTCGCGAGTGATCATGCTCGGACCAGGCGTCGGTGTGCACATGTTGGATGAAGTTGAAGAACATGATGATCGTGCTGGAGCAGATCGCAGGCAGGATGAGCGAAAAGAACCACACGTAGAGCCCAAGTCCCGTTTGTTGTCGGTGGTAGATCATCGCCGCCAGAATCCCCATGCACACGTAAGTGCCAATCCAGAAAATGTACTGAAACCGAATGCGCGCATAGAGGTTCGGCTTTCGATCTTTCGCGCGCCGGACATAGTCTTTGATGGGAAAGCTCTGAAAGTAGCCCGATACGAATGGATAAGTTACAGCGACCCACAGATTGTGCTTGTTCGTGTATCGCCAGGTCGCTGTCGCATCACCCGGACGGTTGGTGAAGCGGTGGTGGTTCAGATTGTGAGTCGGAACCCACATCAACGTTGGGTAACCGTAGAAGATCGTCAACACGTGCCCAAACGCATGGTTCCATCTCCGGCGGGTAAAAGTTGGCCTATGATTGTGATTGTGTGCGATCGTGCCACAAGCAATCGCCACATAGCAACTCACCGGACAGAGATAGACGATCCAGTCGGGGTTGCAGTACTGGGCTACCACCAGCAGAACCGCACACGCGACCCAGGCGATCGATCGATAGTCAGCCGGATTCCGAATCGGCATTGCTCAAACCCTCCAATGGCAGCAAATCAACGTGCGGTAGACAAGAACTGCGGTATCGGGAGAAGGACCCATCGATCCAGCGCGTGCTGGAAGGATTTCCGATACGCATTGCCAACCGCCGCCGCAGACGGAAGTCAACGATCGGGAGTATATCGCAAAAGACGCCAACGGCAGAGAGAGACTGGCTTGATGCGACAAAAAGGGGCAGGCACGCTCGTCCGGCGGGTCTCAGGGGTAGCGAAACGATTTTCCCGACACACAATTTCAGGCATAACGTCTGATTTTCGGTTATTTTAATCACGTTCGCCAAAGCACGATTTCCCATTTCTTTTCGATTTCCGATTGCCTGATCGTGGGCATCGCCACGAGTGAGGAGGATCCCCATGCGAGTTCCGGTTTTGAGACAGCTTCTGTCGTTGATCATCGTTTGCATCGCCGTGACGTCGGTCTGCTCGCAAGAACAAGAAGTTGAATCGGCCACGATGACGATCTTCGGCGATTTGATCGAACTGGGGCGCCAGTTGCGGATCGAAACGGCCGGCGATGAACAGCCGCTGGACTTCTATTCAACGCCTGTGCTGAATTGGGACAACCCGACCCGCGGTACTGGGCAGAAGGGGTGTGTTTTCATCTGGCACCGCAATCAACGGCCTCAGGTCATTGGCAGCATCTTCACCTATGGCAATGACAAACAAAACAGCATGCGACACGAATTGCATTCACTTTCTGAACGAGGCCTGATTGCTCGATACGGCGAGCAGCTTGTCTGGCGCCCCACCCAACCGGGAATCCAGTGGCAGAGCGTGGAGAATGTTCCCAAACCGCGTCTCGACGCGCGTTTGCGTTTGACTCAGATGCGGGGAATCGCTCGTCGGTATTCGGCCACGCTGGAAGATCCTCGTGGAGATCAAATCGAATTGGAGCTCAAGCCGACCCCGCTGCACCGTTATGCTTCCAAGGAGCAAGGCGTTTTGGACGGCGCGATCTTTTCGCTTGCCAACGGTACCGATCCGGAAGCCTTGCTGCTGGTCGAGGCGACAAGCGGCGACGGCTCCGCCTGGAGAATCGGTTTCGCCCGCTTTCACTATTGGAAGGTTTTTGCCCAGGACAGTAGCGGAAAGAAGGTTTGGCAGGCAGAGCCCGTGATGGAGCTTCTGTCTTCTTCCATTGGCGATGCACGGGCGATCTCCCCGGCCTACACAAGCTATCTGGTCGAACGGCGGCTGATTGAACCGAAGTAGATGCAAGCTTGCGTTGGCAGCCGTTTCGAAAGGGATCGCGGCGGCGAGGTTTGCGGAGAATTCCCTGTCGGCTAAATTGACGTTTTCGCCAATAGGTTTGACCGACAGGGTCCGTCATGAAACTTGGAATCATCAACAGTGCCTTTGATCAGGCAGGTGTCGACACGAAGACAGGGCTCCAGCACATCGCGCGAATTGGATTCGATTCGGTCGACATCTTCACCGAAGCGATGACGATCAGCAACGATGAAGTCGCGCTGATCCGAGACACCTGCCAGTCAAACAGCCTGCCGATCGTTTCGACGGTGGTCGTGTCAGCAGGGTTGATCGATTTCAATGAACCGGTTCGCCAATTCCATCTGCAACGCACCAAAAAATTTCTCGATCTTGCCAAGACCTTCGAATCCAAAAATTTGTTGCTGGTGATTGGTGAGTACATTTGGCAACGAGAAGTGATTCCGCCCGAGGCGCAGTGGCAATGGGGGGTGGAATGTGTGCGAGAATTGGGGCAGTACGCTGGTGAACGCGACTTGGACATCGCATTGGAACTGGAACCGTTTCGCCTGAGCCTGCTGAACAGCGTGCCCGAAATGGCTCGGTTCATTGACGATTGCGACCAGCCCAACGTGAAGGCCAACATCGACGTCAGCCACCTGGTTCTTGCCGACACCTCGCCGCACGAGTTGGAATTGTTGCGAGGCAAAGCGACTCATGTTCACATCAGCGATTGCGACGGCAAGGTCCACGGAGACTTACCGCCCGGACGCGGAGTGGTTAAGTTTGCACCTTACTTGCAGGCGATCAAGGAGCTTGGTTTGGACGGCGCAGTATCGATCGAACTGGAGTATTCGCCCGACCCGTCCAAGATCGTGCAGTGGGTGGAAGAGGCTTATCAGGCGACCGACAAACTGATGCAACAAGTCGGACTTCGGGACGGCTAGCGGCTACCGCCGAGTGGCGAGGCCAAGGATGTTTTCCAGCGGAACGAGCCCGGTGTTTCGGCTGTCGACCGATACCGGAACGTTGTCGCCCAACAGAAAGAGTTGGCCGTAGCTGATGGGCAGCGGGTACTGCTTGCGGTCATCGCGGCGCCGCAGTCGGTATTCAACCAATCGCTTGATGGCCAACGAGGAGATCGTCAGGGAATCACCTTGTGCGCGAATGGCGATGGGCCGCTGGGGACCTACCGGCAGGCCGTCGGCGGCGATCCCCCGATAACACGATGTCGTAAAACGCTGGTTGCCGGCGAGCGGAACGGTGACGAGCAGACTTCCATGGGAAGTCCAGAAAGCGACGTCGATCGCTTTTGCAGCAGCCGATTCGATGTTTCCCGACAAGATGAGTCGATCGACGGGGAAGAGTTTCCGAACCGACGTGACATTGTATTGATAATCATCCCACACCGGGCTGGGCCGATTCTGGTCGTAGACGCTTTGGTGGTGATAAACCAGCCAAGTGTGCGGCGCATCGACCACTTGCCAACGGCGGCGATCATCGCGGCGCCAACTCGCTTCGGCTGACCAGCGAGATTCTTTTCGAGACGCGTCATGATCGACCAGGAAGGAAGGCATGTTGTCGATTCCGATTTCTTCCACCAAAACATCTTCCACCCGGCGGCGGTTGATGGTCAGGTGCACACCGTCCGGGGCAACGTCGATCGTTTCACCGGGAAAACCAATCACTCGCTTGACGTAGCTGGGACGATCGTCGCCACGCACCGCGACCAACTCGCCTCTGCCGGGAAGCTTCATCGGATCGAGTTTCCGGATCTTGACCACGTCGTCATGTCGGACTTCGCAATCGACTTCAAGGACGCCGCCACAATGGGAACACAATCGGCGGTGACGCGGCATCGAATGGGTAGCCAAGTCGACCACCCAATCCAATTGGCAGGCACCACACCTTGCATGACACGATGGGCCTCGCAGAGTTGGGGCCATCGAGCCGCCAGAAACAAGATGCTGATCAGGAGGGGAGGACTGCTTCGCCGGAGACTTTGCGTTAAGGTTTGACAGATTGCCGGACGTCGCTTCATGCTGGCTGCGGCCCCACATCCATGCCGCCCCAACCAGGCCCACCGTTGCTGCTAGCAGGGCGAGAACCATCAACGCGCGACGAAGGTTGGAAATTGTCACGTTAGAAACTGCGATGGGTTCTTCCGCTGGACAGATGAAGGAACATCTACTCTCGGTTGGTGTGTCCCGCTATAATTTTCGGTTACCTTCTTGACGCGAGCCGACGGACACTCGTCAACCAATCTCTTCCGCCATTCTACCTCGAGCGCGAATGACCGAGCTGACCTCGACCGCAAGAAATCGGACTCGTCCTCGTCACACCACGCACGTTCCCTCGCCTGGTTTGTTGCGCGGACGGATGGGAAAAGTGGGTGGCGTGCGCGTCGCCGCGATGGGGTCATACGTTCCCGAAGAGATTGTGACCAACGAAGACCTGGCCGAACTTGGCTGCGACAGCGATTGGATCGTTCGTCGCACCGGCATCCTGCAGCGGCGCCGGGCAGCAGATGACCAGGCGACCAGCGACCTTTGCCACGCCGCCGCGCTGCGTTGCATGGAACGGACGGGGGTGAAGGCGGATCAAATCGACTTGATCGTCGTCGCCACGATGACCCCCGATCATCCCACGCCGTCGACGGCGTGCCAACTGCAACGTCGCCTGGGCGCGCTGGCGCCGGCGATGGATGTGAATGCCGCCTGTGCCGGTTTCATGTATGGCATGGTGACGGCGGCACAGTTCGTGGCAACAGGAAACAGCCAGTGCGCGTTGGTCGTCGGTGCTGATTTGATGAGCCGTACGATCGATCCCGATGACAAAAAAACTTACCCGCTGTTCGGGGACGCGGCCGGCGCAGCGCTGCTGGTCGCCGACAAGCCTGATCACTCTGGCATCCTGTCCTATCAATTGGGCAGCGAAGGCTGCGGCGGCGAAATGCTTTGCGTTCCCGCTGGCGGAACCAAGCAGTCGTTGACACCCGAAGCTTACGCTGCTGGCGGCCACTACTTGCAGATGGACGGCCGCAACGTTTTCAAATGGGCAGTTCGCGTGTTTGATGAAAGTGCCAAACAGGTACTTGCCGAAGCTGGGGTGGAAGCCAGCGAACTTGACCTGGTCGTGCTCCATCAGGCAAATCAGCGGATCATCGATTCGGCCGTCTCGGATTTGAACGTGCCGCGAGAAAAAGTGTTCGTCAATCTCGATCGCTACGGCAACACGTCCGCGGCAAGTATCCCGCTTGCCCTGGACGAAGCGGTCCAAGCGGGACGAGTCCGTTCGGGCGATCTTGTTTTGCTGTGCGGATTCGGCGCCGGACTGGCATGGGGAACCGCGCTGTTGCGATGGTAGTCTTCGTCGGCGATTTCTCCGAAATCGCATCGCAGCCAACTGTCGGCGATTTCTCCGAAATCGCTACGTGACTTCAAAGAACAGGCTGACAGTACAGGTTCGCCGACTTGGGACAAATCGGGTGCCGGAACTTCGGTCGCTTGTGGGAAGTTTTTTCGTCGCCCGCGCGGCGCACAAGTATGAACTGGCCCCGCGCAGCTACACCATGGTTTTGCGACCTTGGTTCGGCCTACGCGAATGTTACTTTCTTGGCAGGAGGATGGGTGGGGCCATTTGTGCGTCCATTGCCATCCACTTGTTGATCAACTCGCCCAGTTTGTCGGGATGCTCTCCAGCGAGGTTACGTTTTTCGGCGGCGTCGCCGGCCAGATGATACAGTTCGATCGGTTCGTCTTTGCGAGGTCGAACGATTTTCCAATTTCCGGCTCGCAGCGCCATCCGTCCGCCTGGCATTCGCCAGAAGATGCTTTCGTGCGGATGATCCAGGGTCGGACTGTCGATCCACTGGAAAAGACTCTTTCCATCGGCGCCTTCCGGTGCGGGGATCCCGGCCAGGTCGAGGACGGTTGCCGCGATATCCAGACTCAATACCGGCCGATGTTCCACGCGACCGGCGGGCAAACGGCCCGGCATCGCCCAAACCATCGGCACGCGAACTCCTCCCTCGTAAAGCGTCCCCTTACCGCCTCGAAGCGGCGCGTTGCTGCTGGTCAGCTCCGCCGTCGGCCCGCCGTTGTCGCTGACAAAAACAATCAATGTGCGACGATGCAAACCGTTTTCCTGAATCGATTGACGAATGCGTCCCACGCCGCGATCCAGGGCAACCAACATGCCGGCAAAGATCCTGCGCTGGTCGTCCTTGATTCGCTTGAGCTGTTCCAGGTCGTCGTGCCGGGCCTGCATCGGACTATGAACCGCGCCATAAGAAACCATCAACAAAAAAGGACGGTCGGCGTGGGCATCGATGAAGTCGACCGCCTCTTCCGAAATCGCGTCGGTCAGATAATCGTTTTCAACGACTTCTTCGGTGCCGCGCAGGATCGGATTGTCGGCATCATAGGGCGGCTCGGACATCCGAGCGTAGTTGCCGCGAATGAGATCACCCTCGCGAAACCGCTGGCCTTCATCAAGAGTGGTATCGCGGATCATCGTCAACACGTTTTTGTACGGTGGTCCAGGAACGTAAAAGTGGCCTTCGTGCAGAAACCCGTAGAAGTGGTCGAATCCTTTCTCAAGCGGATGCTTGGCCGGCGTACCGCCCAAATGCCACTTGCCCACCAGTCCGGTCGCGTAATCGGCCTCGGAAAGTCGCTGCACAAAAGTCGTTTCACTCTTCGGCAGACCCGCGTTTTCATGCAGGTTGCGTTTGCCCGTCGGGTTGATGTCGTAACCAAACCGGGCCTGATATCGCCCGGTGAGAATCCCGGCTCGCGAAGGACTGCAATACGGCGCGGTGACGTAACCGGCAGTGCAGCGAACACCGTCGGTGGCGAGCGAATCGATGTGCGGAGTCGGGATTTCTTCATTCCCCATCATCCCGGTTTCGCCATATCCAAGATCATCGGCGATGATCACCACCATGTTCGGACGAGCGCCATCGTCGGCCGCATCGGACTGACCGCGAGCAGGTCCGGTGTGAAGGCAAAACAAGACGCCAAGTACGAACGCGACATGACTGGCAAACAGTGATTTCATGATCGATCCTTGATTCGATTTCGGCCGCAAGGTCACTCCGCGTTACGAACCGCGAAAAGCTCTTCAAACTGAGCAGATTTCTTAGCCACAAAAAGTCGCGAAGAGGTTTTTGTGTCTTTTGGCGCTTTTTGTGGCTATCTCATCAGGCTGCTTTGGCCCGCGGCTTCGCCGCGCTGAGTTATGAGTGTCCACCGATTTCACGCGGCAGTCAATTGCCGCCGGCGGGGTGTGTTAAACCAGGCGCTTGGTGGAAAATATTGGGAGTCGGCTACGACTCGTTTTGGCTCAGATCTTTGACCGATTCGACCAGTGCGATCACATGTTCGACCGGCGTCTCCTTCAACACGCCATGCCCCAGATTGAAAATATGGCCTGGCCTGCCCGCGACCGAACGCAACAATTTGTCCGCGGCGTCGCGAATGACGTCGGGTTCGGCCAGCAGCACTGCCGGATCCAAATTTCCTTGAACCGGGCAATCGTGGCCGATTCTTTGCCAGGCGACATCCAACGGAATTCGCCAATCGACGCCGACCACCGTGCGACGGTCACCGCGCAACATCGACAGCAATTCGGGATTTCCTGTGGCAAAGTTGATCACCGGAACACCAGGCGTGATGCCAGCAAGGATCTGTTTCATCCACGGCAAAACATGTTGGGCGTAGTCGCCCGGTGAAAGGCATCCGGCCCAACTGTCAAACAGCTGGACACACTGGGCGCCGGCGGCGATTTGATGGTTCAAGTAAATCGTGACGGCGGCCGACAGCCGATCCATCAGCGCGGCCCACGCGCCACCGTCGCTGTGCATCAGCTTTTTGGTTTGAGTGTATTGCCGGCTGCCTCCCCCTTCGATCGCGTAGCTTGCCAACGTGAAAGGGGCTCCGGCAAAACCGATCAGCGGAATCGATTCAGGTAGGTCGGCGCGGGTTTGACGAACGGTTTCGTAAACAAAATCCAATTGGTTGGGATCATCCAGTTCTTTGACATTGTCGATGTCGGCGGACTGACGAATCGGATTGTGGATGACCGGACCATCACCGGCGACAAACTCCAGATCGAACCCCATCGGCACCAGGATCGGCAACAGATCTGAAAAGATGATGGCCGCATCGACGCCCAATCGGTCGACCGCCGTGCACATCACCTCGCTGCACAAAGTTGGATTGCGGCACAATTCCAAAAACGATTGCCTGGCGCGAACTTCTCGGTATTCCGACATGTACCTGCCGGCTTGCCGCATCAGCCAGATCGGCGTGCGCGGCGTAGCCTCGCCGCGGCAGGCACGCATGAAAAGGCTGTCAGTGGAGGGGTGTTGGAAAAGATCAGCGTTGGACATCGGCAGGGCAACTTGCAAGCGTTGTTTGGCGGTCACCTGGGACTGGCTGCGCCGCGCCGCTTCGGTAACCAAATGCCCCATCTTGGGATGAGGCGGTTCCATGTCCACGTGAATATCACATTCATCCAACATCTGGGAAGTGGTGGGACCAATGGAGGCGACGACGGTGCGGTGCAATCCATCGCGAAGCTGATCGACAATTTGCAGCTGTTCGGCCATTCGCAGCATGTTGACGACCTGATGAGCACTGGTCAGCAGCAACACGTCGCGTTTTCCCTCAGCCAGCGCGCGAACGTTTGCTTCCAACGGACCGGTATCCTCGGGAAACTCCCATCCGTAGACCCGAACCGGTTCGACCGTCGCGCCACGGGCCTCCAAACCTGCCACCAAGGAGGCGTTGGTGATTCCGTATTCTTGCAGCCCCACTGCCTGGTTCGCGATCGGCACGTGAGAATCGATCGTTTGCAAAAGTTCGCGCCAGGTATTCGGCGGGGGAACTCGATAAGAAGGTGTCAGGCCGACTTCCCGCATCGCCGCGGCCGGTTTGGGACCGCGGCAGATGGTGATGATGTCCGACAACGAATCGAGGAAACGTTGTTTGTCCAAATGGCGTTCGATCGCTCGCAAAAGATACCGAAACCCCACGCCAGTCATCAGAATCACCACGCTGACGTGGCCGGTCATCAGGCGGTAGGCAAAATCGATGGCGGCTCGATTGGGTTCGATGGGCACTTCCCTCATCGACGGACTGACGTGGGCAACTCCGCCACTGCGCTGGATCAATCTGGCCATGTCGCTTGCGCGCCGACTCTCCAGTGCGGCGATGTGGAGTCCATTGAAATCGGCTTCGGCCTCTGGCATCGTTGCGACAAGCTCTTGGCGAAAAGAAGGGGGCGGTTGCGGTTGGCTTGCCAGTCATTGTAAGGAAATGTCATGAAGTTACGATGAGAGGAACGCCTTCAAATTCGCAGGCTTTCCTCCCTTATCTGCGAATTCTACCTTTCGCCAATGAGCCGCATTCCGTGCCGCGCAGCCCCGTCAAAGCTCCCGACCCAAGCCTCGATCTGAGCGCCGTGTTGCACAGCGCCGACGCGCTACCCGACCGCTTGTCCAGCCAGTCGCTATTTGGAAACGACAAGCCGCTGGAGGTGGAAATCGGATCCGGCAAAGGTCTCTTTATCGCTACAGCTTCGCTGGCCAACCCACACAGCAATTTCCTGGGCATTGAAATTGTGGCCAAGTATGCCGCCCATGCGGCAGGCAGAATCGTCAAAGCGGGTGCCGACAACGCGATGATGGTCTGCGGTGATGCCCAGCCGCTGCTAGCCGGACGGATCGACGATGAATCCCTGGAAGCGGTCCATGTCTACTTTCCCGATCCATGGTGGAAAAAACGGCATCGCAAGCGGCGGGTGGTCAATGCGGCGAGCGTGATCCACATCGTTCGCGTCCTTCGGCCCGGCGGGAGGCTTCATTTTTGGACCGACGTGTTGGACTACTTCGAGAACACTGTCGAAATGATCGCGGAGATCGCTCCCGAACTTGGAGTCCCGATTCCCGAAGAGGAAGCCGAAGCCAAACACCAGCTTGACTATCGCACTCACTTTGAACGTCGCAGCCGCCAGCATCACATTCCGGTATACCGGGTACGCTACGAAAAATCGCGGTAACCTCAGACGCTTCCCTCTTCGGCCTGGCCACAATTGGCAGCCTCGACCGAGCGTTCAATTTGAATCGTACTGTGGCTGATGTCGAATCGATGATGCAGCTCCTCGCCGGCGCGGCATAGCAACGCATCGTCGTTTTCGATGCTCGGTTTGACCAGGTGCGCTGTCAACGCCACCTCCGTCGTGCTCATCGCCCAAACATGCAGGTCATGAACCTCGGCGACGCCGGGCAAGTCAGCAAGAAACTGCTCCACTTCCGTCAAGTCGATGTTTCGCGGCACCGCTTGCATCGCCAGTCCAAGCGATTCTCGCAGCAGTCCCCAGGTGGAAAAGAGAATCACGGCGGCGATCACCAGGCTGGTTGCCGGATCGACCCAATTCCAACCGGTGACGATGATCACGATGCCAGCAACGACAACGCCAAGCGACAACAACGCGTCGGCCGCCATGTGCAGGTAGGCACCGCGAATATTCAGATCTTCCTTGCGGCCTCTCATGAACAGCAGGGCGGTGGCCGTGTTGATCACCACTCCGATCAACGCCACCACGATCACGACCGGGGCGACCACTTCGTCGGGGTGGGAAAGCCGGCCGACCGCTTCCCAGGCGATCCCACCGACCGCTAACAACAACAACAGTGAATTGAATAGCGCCGCCAGAATGGTCGAAGCGCGCCAACCGTAAGTGCGATTCGGGCTGGGCGCGACTTTGGCAAGCGCGTATCCGGCCCAGGCCATCAACAGGCCCAACACATCGCTCAGGTTGTGCCCGGCGTCGGCCAATAGAGCCAACGAGTTGACCCACCAACCGTAACCCGCTTCCACGGCGACAAAACCAATGTTCAGGAGGACCCCGAATGCAAAAGCGCGACCGTAGCTGTCAGGACCGTGATGGTGGTCGTGATGGGCACACTGATGCATAGACAACGCTTGTGACGAAGGCAGAAAACTTGCCCCAGCGCCATCAACATACACCTACCGGGCGATCAGTGGCTACGGTGATCGGCGCCGACTATTTCGTCCTCGGCCTGGTCCGTCGGTTGACCAAAGAAACCTAGAAAGGAATCGTCCTGCGTGTGAAACTTAACGAAGTCGGTTTCTCCGCCGGTCGCCGTCAACTCAAAGACAACAGTGCCAGTCACCCAGGCCACGACAATCCAGATGATGGCTGCCAGTTGGCGGCTGACCAGAGGCGGCCGCCGGGCTGCCGCGGTGACCGAGGGTGAAGGTCGGCCCGCGCCAGTGGTGGTGTGCAAGTTTGAGCCGCTCTGATTCATCTTGTAACTCCCCCCTTGGCAACGTGACGATTCGCCCGCTGCCACCACTGCAAACAGGGCCCGGTGAGTCTACCGGTGGAGGGTCACGTATCGTCCAAATTTGCTCAACGTTCGTCTCACAAACTATCCATCAGGTATCGGTCGATCGGGTTGCCACGGATAAGCAGCAAACGACAAACAACCCGATGATACCGGTGGCGGCAGGAACATCATTACCAACCGTTAAAGCTTAACAGTCGGCGATTTCTCCGAAATCGCATCGCGCAGCCAGCTCGGAGAGCTGGCCGACAGTCGGCGATTTCTCCGAAATCGCTTCGCGCAGCCAGTTCAGAGAACTGGCCGACGGTCAGTTGCCGAAACGGCCGTGAGGATTGATCGGTTCACCGGCGCCACTGAGCGCTCCCAGGTAGGTGGAGGCGAGTCGGAAAATCAAAAAGATCAGCACCGCCATCACGGCGATGCGAATCAGCACCGTGGCGGTACCGGCGATGACTTTGACGGCACGCTTGGCCCGATCGTCATATTCCTTCGTCAAAAACTCGATCGATTCCGCATCGGTTCCCGAATGCTCGGCAACCTCGATTCGCTGTAAAAAATCGTCGGGAAACCGCTGAGTCGCTTCCAGCATTCCCGACAGCGTGGCGCCGCCACGTACCGCGTGCTCGGCATGATCAGCCTTGCAACGGTAGTAATCGCTGTCGGTGCTATCGAGGGCCAGATTCACCGAACGAATCGGGTCCAGGCCCGTACCGAGCGACAGGGAGAGCGTCCAACAGAATCGCGACAACGTGATCGTTTGAATGGCCGGTCCGACGATCGGGATTGCGTAAACCAGGGGAATCAGGTTCTGAATTCCACCGACATTTCGACTGAAGCACCAGATAGCGATAGCGACCAACGAAAAAAAGATCGCGATGTAAAACCAAAACCAAAGCACACCCGTCGGACCCATGAGTCCAAAACCAAGCAGGTCGGGCATCTTGCCGCCCGACATCGGGGCCAGCATCCCCATGATGAAGATCAACAGCGAGATCACGCCGATTCCAGCAATCAACTGCAAGGCTGGCCAGGTGATCGAAGAGATGAACCATCGACGGGTGGTGAGCTGATGCTGGTAGTGATCGCTGAGTGCCAGCAAAGTATGTTCAAGTTTGCCCGTCTCTTCGCCGACCCGCACCATCGCGGACATCAAGGGCGGAAAATACTTGTCCGACGCCATCAACTTGCTGAGCAGTTCGCCCTGCTTGACACCTGCGGCAAGCTTCCGAATCGCTTCACGGTGCGCCGCTGGACCTTGAGAAGCTTCGCTGTCGAGCAGTTTGAGCATGTTGGCACCCGCTTTGAGCCCGGTGCCAAATCGGTGACAAAACTTGACGGTCGTCGTCAATCGCATACGAGGAGAAAACACGCGTTGCTGCAGCCTTCGATCGATGGTTGAGCGGAATACGGGATTCTTTCATTGTGATCGCTCCGCCCGCCAAGTGAAAAGGGCTTGCGGGGGATTTCCCGCCGTAGGCCGACTGTCGGCGATTTCTCCGAAATCGCTACGTACGCGCGCGTGCCAGGAGCGGAAAACTGGCCGACTGTTGGACTCTCTCACGCCGCTCGGCTGCTGGTTTGATCGCTAGAGGAGTGCTGTTGGGCGAAAGAAGCGAGCGATTCTTCGAGCTGGAGAAGCTGCTGGTCGGCGGTTTGTGAAAGGTCGATGAATAGCGTTTTGACACCCCCGATTTCACACCAGGTTGCCTGCTGGTCCTCCAGGTACTCGCTGCGAACGCGAAATCCTTGCTGTTTGGCCTGGCGAATTTTGCGTCGCAACCGCACCACCACGTTTTCGTCCGACGTCTGCATCCCGGAAAGTGACATCCTGCTCTCTCCGTCCATTCTCGGAAAATCAATCGCAAAGGCTCGCTAGCCGAACCAATTTACCTAATCCTCGCCAAGGTTCCCTGGCAATCTGTGCGGGAACAAGACGCCTGTCTGTAGCATCTGCAGCGGTCCCGACGATAGGTCATTCGTAGTTGGGATGTTCTTCTGCGAGAGTTGTGTCGCTGGCCCGACGCCGAACGACCTGGTTTGATTTGCCCCGATTTTTGCCTGCTCCTGTTTTCTTGTCTGTTCAAAGAGGAACCATGCAACCCCATCCGCCTGCCGACGCCCAAGCGACCGACCAACAGATGCAGCTGCAGTATCTGAAAAGCGAACTACGAAAAACGCAGTCGCTTGCGGCGCTGGGTGAACTGACAGGTACGGCGACGCACGAATTCAACAATGTGCTGATGACCATCATCAACTACGCCAAGTTGGGTTTGCGAAACCGCGACGACGCCTCGCGGGAGAAAGCGTTGACAAAGATTTTGCAAGCTTCCGAACGAGCAGCGAAAATCACCACCACGATTCTTGCCCAGGCGCGCAACCGCAGCGAAAGCTACGAACCGACCGACTTGGGTCAGATCGTCAGCGATGCGTTGGTGTTGCTGGAAAGAGAAATGCGGAAGTACCGCATCGCGGTCGAAACGGAACTCGACCCCAAAACACCACCGGCACTCGCTTGCGGAAATCAGATCCAACGCGTGCTGCTGAATTTGTTGATCAATGCACGCCAATCGATGTCTGACGGAGGCACGGTGTGGATCAAGCTTACACCGAGCGCCGAAGCGGGCTTCGTGGAATTGGTCGTACGCGATACCGGCAGCGGCATTTCCAAAGAATCTCTGCCGCGGATCTTTGACGCTTTTTACTCGACCAAAGATGGCCCGGACGCATCGGGCAAGGGCGGAACCGGACTCGGATTAGCGGCTTGCAAAGAAATCATCGACGCCCACAACGGGCGGATTCGAGTCGAAAGCACCGTTGGCCGAGGCACCGCTTTCATCATTCGTTTGCCGGTCGCCGGCAACCGGCAGGTTGCCGCCTAACCGTCGGCGATTTCTCCGAAATCGCATCGCTTTTCTGCCAGTGCAACAGACCGCTGACGATAGCGAAACTCGCCAAGACTTTCGGTGAATCTCAACACGGCCGAAACTCTTGGCGAGTTTCGCTACCCGGAGGCCAACTGCCGGAATTTTCACCGCGTTGCAAGCGATCACGTGCAACCCAGCGGTATAGACTGAGTTGCCTCCTGCGCATCCACCGACGCTGCGTTGATTGGGACAATCGCATGCCGGAAGAGCCTCATTCCGACCATCCAACTGATTCGCAGCCGGCGACCTCGAAGTCGTTGGTGGTCGGCATGGTCATTGCGCTGACCTCACTGCTGACAATCGCCGGATACGCCATCTACACGGCACGACCAGGTGACGACGTCCATGCGAAACAAGCTCCCGCTGCCAACTTGCCGAACCCGGTCGCGCCGGCGGACGACGAAGAAGCAACACCGACTCCTGAAGAGCAACATCGCACCGAACCTTCCGAAACTCAGAATCCCAAAACAGCCAACTCGGCCAGCGCTTCGGGACCAACCCCAACAAGACCGGCACCCCTGGGGAACATGCGCCCAGAACCGACAGGGCCTCCACTTGACCTGGGGGCTCCCGATGGTGCGCCGCCCGGCCCTGAAATGGTGTTGCAACGGTTTGTCCGCAGGAACGGCCCAGCAAATGTGGTGGTGATTCGCACTTCCCACGCGCTCCATCTGCGACCGGGCGTGTTGATCAAGCAGCTGACCAACAAGCTGGGAGGAGGGCGGTCCTACTTTGCAACTCGTCCTTCCGAAAACGCGATCATGGCCATCCGTTATGAGGGCGATCTACAGGAACTGGCGGCACACGTCGATTGGGGCGAAGTGACTTCGATCGATGCCGACCGACGTTTGATTTTTGTCGATGCGAAATGAGCCGGCCCCTCGTGCTATCCAGGATGGGTGTTTCGTGAAGATGTCGGCGACTTTTCCAAAGTCGCATCGCGCAGCCAGTTTGGAAAACTGGCCGACGGTTGTACTTTGAACGGATTGACCGTTTATTCTACAATCGCATTCCATGAAAATGCGTTTTCTTTTCGTGCTGCTGATTTCGGTTTGCGAATTGCCGGTCGCGATCGGTTCAGAAGACGAAGAATTTTTTGAATCGCGTGTTCGACCTTTGCTGGTGAAACGTTGTTACCAGTGTCATCGTCGTCAAGCCGAAGGCGGCCTGCGGCTCGATTCACTCGCGGCGATGAAAAAGGGAGGCGCATCTGGTCCCGCGATCGTACCGGGTGACGCCGAGGCAAGTTTGCTTTGGAAGGTTGTCTCGGGACAGCATGACGATCTCTCCATGCCGCCTGATGAGCCATTGAATCCGGGCGCTGCCAAAGTATTTCAGAAATGGATCAACGACGGAGCGGCTTGGCCGATGTCGCTTTCGTCATCCCGCGCGGCGCCCGATCGAAACGGCATCACCCAACAAGAGCGATCCTTCTGGTCGTTTCAACCGGTCCAAAAAGTATCAGTCCCAAGTATCGACGGTTCGTGGGGAGACCATCCGATCGACGCGTTGATTGCCCAATCTCATCGCAGGCAAGGATTGGTTGCCGGTGAGATCGCGGCGCCGGCAGTGTTGATTCGCCGACTCTCGTTTGACCTCACCGGCCTGCCTCCCTCGCCACAGGAAATCGCGGAGTTTCGTCAGCAATCGAAACGTGACCCGCATGCGGCCTGCCGCGCGTTGGTGGAGCGTTTGTTGGCGTCGCGGCATTACGGCGAACGATGGGCACAGCATTGGTTGGACCTGGTCCGCTACGCCGATACGGCTGGCGACGCTGCCGACTTTCCGATTCCGGAAGCCTACAAGTATCGCAACTACGTGATCGATGCCTTCAACCGCGATTTGCCGTATGACCAATTTGTGCGTCAGCAGATCGCCGGCGACTTGATGCCTTGTGAAGATGACGCGGAAAGGTGGCGGCGAGTGATCGCGACCGGCTACATCGCCATCTCCCGAAGGATCGGCGTCAGTCCTCACAATCAGCGTCACATCATGATCGAGGATACGCTGAACAATCTGGGCAAAACCTTCTTGGGTCTAACCGTCGGCTGCGCCCGCTGCCACGATCACAAATTCGATCCGATTCCCACCACCGACTACTACGCACTGTACGGCATCTTTGACAGCACGTTGTATCCGCATGCCGGTGCCGAACATCGGCCTTACCGAAGCGACTTTGTCTACCGTGTCGGCAAGGAAAACGCCGATCGGCTGCTGGCGGCACATTACGATCGCCTGGAGGGGTGGCGGAAAGAGGAGCGGGCTGCCTTCGAACGCTATCGCGATTTTCAGCGCAAGCCGATCAACGTCCCCGGCTACAACCGCGACGTCGCCTGGCGCGAGGTGCTTGATCTTCGCGAGCGGATTCGTGAGGTCGTTCAGCAATTCCCCAATTTAGAAACCGCGCTGGCGGTTAGTGAAGGGGACGTCGGTGACGCGAATGTTCACAAGCAGGGGGATCCCAAAGATCGCGGTCCGGTGGTCAGGCGTGGGTTTCTGCAGATCCTTGGCGGGCAAACCCTGGCGGCCGATGAAGCGGAAAGCGGCCGAATGCAATTGGCCGATTGGATCGTCGACGCCGACAACCCGCTGACCGCCCGTGTGATCGTCAATCGCGTTTGGCATCACCACTTCGGTCGCGGCCTGGTGACAACCACAAGCGATTTTGGCGTTCGCGGTTCGCTTCCCTCTCACCCGCAACTGCTCGATTTTTTAGCCAGATATTTGATGGATCACGATTGGTCGATCAAACAGCTGCATCGGCTGATCGTCAGATCACGAACTTATCGGCTGGCGAGTACAAGGTGGGCTGCCAACATCGCCATCGACCCGGAGAATATTTTTCTGTGGCGAGGCAATCGTCGGCGACTGGATGCCGAACAGCTACGTGATTCCATTTTGGTTTTCGCCGATCGGCTGGACCGCTCGCCCGGCGGCCGCCATCCTTTTCCGCACCGGCTGACCTATTTCTATCGCCAACACGAACCGTTTGTTGGCGATTTTCCGAGCCAACGGCGGACGATTTACTTGTTTCGACAGCGGATTCGCAAGAACCGGTTTTTGGACATGTTTGACGGCCCCGACGGCAACCTGCATCTGGGCACGCGGCGCCCGACCACCACCAGTTTGCAGTCGTTGTACATGATGAATTCGGAATTCATTGCCAAGCATTGCGGCTTGATTGCCGAGCGAATCGTGGCCAACGGCGATTCGCATCAAGATCAAGTGCGGTGGGCCTATCAGCACCTGTTCGGCCGCGATCCCGGCAGCGAGGAAGAGCGGCAAATCGAATCGCAGCTCGATCGGATCGCCGCCCAACTGCCCTCCGGTGCACCCGACAGAGCGCAACAAGCCTGGGCCAGTGTGGTCAAAGCAATGCTTGCCAGCAACGAATTCCTGTTCATCGATTGAAACGGTACGTTTCCAACCCAATGGCCGCTTCAAGTGCTAAAATCGACCGAGTGAAACACTCACAGCTGCGAAGAAAATCATGAACGCCTCGCGACGACAATTCATCCGATCCCTGGCCGGCAGCGGGCTGCTGTTACCTGGCCTGTTGTCGGAATTGAGTTCCGGCGAAGACCCATCGCGGCGTCAGGATCCGCTCGCGCCCAAACCGCCTCACCACGCTCCCAAGGTGAAACGTGTCATCTTCATGTTCATGACCGGCGGCGTATCCCACGTTGATACGTTCGATCCGAAGCCGGTGCTCAACGCTCGTCACGATACCGAGCACAAACGGGGATCGTTCTACAAAGGAAGTGGTTGGAAATTTCGGCCGTATGGCCAAAGCGGGATCGAAGTCAGCGATCTGTTTCCCCACCTTGGCGGTGTGGTGGATGACATCTGCATGATTCGTTCGATGACCAACATCAACGGCGATCACTTTGGGGCGACGATAGGGATTCATACCGGTTCGGCCACCTTCAACCGTCCCAGTATTGGTTCTTGGATCAGCTATGGTTTGGGAACTGAAAACGCGGACCTTCCAGCATTCATGGTCATCTCGCCCGGTCTGCCTTATGCCGGCGGGCAGGTTTGGGGTTCCGATTTTCTGCCGGCGGTGCACCAGGGAACTCGTGTCATCCCCGGTGCCGAGCCGATTGCCAACATGCATCGCCGCAATCCCAGCGAGCAGTTGCAGCGCACCGAGTTGGATTTGCTTTCGTATTTCAACCAACAACATCTTGCCGACCGGCCGTACGATTCGCAGTTGGCGGCAAGGATCAAGTCGTATGAAACGGCGGCGGGAATGCAATTGGCCGCGCCCGATGTGTTTGATCTTCGACAAGAATCGCGGGCGACGCTTGACCTGTACGGTCTTCAGCCTGGCGAAACATCGGGATTCGCGTGGCAATGCATCGTCGCCCGGCGGATGATCCAGCGAGGCGTCCGATTTGTCGAATTGATTGACGGCGACAGCAACGTCGACCGCAACTGGGACGCGCATGCTGAATTGACCAAGTACGATTCGCTGGCGCGAAACGTCGACCAGCCGATCGCGGCGTTGATCAAAGATCTGAAGTCCCATGGCATGTTCGATGAAACGCTGCTCGTTTTCACCACCGAATTCGGTCGTGGCCCGTTTGTGCCGGCACCGGGAACGGACGGACGCGGACATCATGCCCGCGTTTACAGTTCGTGGCTTGCCGGTGGCGGTGTTCGAGGCGGGATGGTCCACGGCAGCAGCGATGATCTTGGCGATCACGTTGCCGAAAAGGAAGTGAACGTTCACGATCTGCAAGCGACCATTCTTCACCTGCTGGGAATCGATCATCGCCGGCTGACCTACCGCCACGCGGGCAGAGATTTTCGATTGACCGATGTGCACGGCAACGTGGTCCACGATATTCTGGCCTGAAAGACGGTCATTTCGTCCACGTTTCCCACAGACAGCCGATCATGATTTCTCGATGGATGTTGCAAGCGATCTTCCTGTGCACCTTGTTTGGCCAGACGCTTGCCCAACAGTTTGATTGCTTGACCGACCAACAGCGGGCCGAAGCGGCACTTTACGCGCGCTTGCAGCAAGAAGCCTATGCCGCACTCGATCGTCGCGCGACCGCGTTTGAAGAGCTTAAAACTTCCCAGCAGATCCGCCAGCACCAACAAAAGCTCCGCGAGTTTTTCGTTCAACAATTGGGCGGCTTTCCCGAACGGAGTCCATTGAACGCACAAACCGTTCGAACGATCCAGGCCGAAGGCTATCGAATTGAATGCGTCATTTTCGACAGCCTGCCGAATCATCGCATCACGGCCAACCTGTACCTGCCCGATGTGGCCGAAGATCATCAAGAAATCGGGCCTGTTCCCGGCGTGGTCGTTTCCAGCGGACACAGCCGCACTGCCAAGACCGCCGACTACAACCAACGCTTTGGCATCATGATGGCCAAACATGGAATGGCGGCGCTCTGCTTCGATCCGATCGGTCAAGGCGAACGAGCTCAAGTGCTCGACAAAGACAACCAGCCATTTCTAGGCACCACCACCGAACACTTTTTGGTTGGAATCGGTTCGACGCTGGTCGGCCGTAGCACGGCGCGATACCGAATCTGGGATGCGATGCGGGCAATCGACTATTTGGCCAGCCGTCCTGAAGTTGACAGCAGCCGAATTGGTATGACCGGCTGTTCGGGTGGCGGAACGCTGACCAGTTACGTGATGGCTTTGGACGATCGAGTCGCCTGCGCCGCGCCGGCCTGCTACCTGACCACTTTTCGTCGGTTGATTCAGACGATCGGCCCGCAGGATGCGGAACAAAATATCTATGGCCAGATCTCTTTCGGAATGGACCATCCCGATTACGTCTTGATGCGGGCTCCCCAACCAACATTGATCAGTTCAACCACCGCGGACTTTTTTGACATCCAAGGCAGCTGGAACAATTACCGCCAGGCAAAACGTATTTATGGACGGATGGGTTTTCCGGAACGCGTCGACCTGGTCGAAATCGAAGGGAAACATGGAGTTCAGCCACAAAATCTGGCCACGATCGCGCATTGGATGCAGCGTTGGCTACTTGGACGTGACCAGCCGGTAGCAGCGGTCGAGTTACCCACGCGAGAACCCGAATCATTGCTGTGCACTAAAACGGGGCAGGTGCTGACAAGCCTTCCCGGCGAACGATCGGTCTTTCAGTTGAATGCGCAGTACGAACAAGAACTCGCCGATAAGCGAAAAGAACGTTGGGACCGGTCGAACGAACGTGCAAGACCCTTAGGAAACCGGTCGAACGAACGTGCAAGACCTTCAGAAGGCCAGTCATCGCACGACGAATTGGCCGCCGCGATCCGCCGCTTGCTTGCGCTTTCCGATCGCGATGATGCTTCCGAAGGTGTCGGACATGAAGACCTGGGCCGTGTGCAACGCAGCGGCTACCACATCGACAAGCTGGTATTACGGCCAGAGGGATCGGGGCCGCTTCCCGGTTTGACGTTTCATCCGGTTGATCCAGTCGACGACGCTTACCTTTATTTGCACGATGATGGAAAAATGGGTGATTCGCAGCCGGGCGGTGCGATCGAAAAGATTGTCTCCGAAGGATACGCAGTCGTTTCGATCGATCTGAGCGGTCAGGGCGAAACGTCTTCCACCAAACGAGACAAACTGCTGACCGACTGGAAAACCTATTACCTGGCTTACTTGCTGGGCAAGCCGTTGGTCGGAATCCGGGTCGAAGACACGTTGGCCGCTGCCGATTTTGTTGCCCACTACCAGAAAAAACGAGACGACCCGCGCAAGGTTCATCTCGTTGGCGTCGGCCAAGCCGGGATCGTTGCTCTGCATGCCGCGGCGCTCCGCCCCGACAGGTTCGCATCGGTCACTCTGCGAAACACGCCTGGTGATTGGTCAAGCATCGTGTCGCAGAGTCACCCGGAAGCGCAGCTTGACAGTGCTGTTCATGCTGCGCTGACGGTGTATGACCTACCCGATCTGGTACGCTTGATCGGCGCGGACAAAGTACGAATCGAGAATTGAAACATCCGTGTCGATTAGAATTTGGATGCCGCGTTGAGATGGCGTTTTGACGCAGGCATCGTCGACAAAGGTGCAACCTAGATGAAGATCGTGATCGGCTGCCGATGCGGAGCAAAAATGCGCGTCGATGCGGCTGCTGCCGGCAAAACCATTTCCTGTCCCAAATGCGCGCAAAAACTACGCGTCCCTGATCACGACGAGCCACCACAGCCGAAAACGCCTCCCCAAGAAGCGCCGCAAGCCAAGCCCGCACCGCAAGCCAAGCCCGCACCCCAAGCCAAGCCCGCACCCCAAGCCAAGCCCGCACCCCAAGCCAAGCCCGCACCCCAAGCCAAGCCCGCACCCCAAGCCAAACCCGCACCCCAAGCCAAACCCGCACCCCAAGCCAAACCCGCGCCGCAAGCTAAGCCCGCTCCGCAACCCACCGCCAAACCACAGCAGACACCCAAGCCGCAACCCACCAAGCCACAAGCACACCAGCCGCGACAACCACCGAAGCCCCAGCCGCCGGCCCAAGTGGAAACGGCGGGTGAAACGGTTGTCTGCGGCATCTGCGGCCAGAAGATGATGCTGCCGTCGATACAGCCGGGCCAACGGGTTGCCTGTCTGACCTGCCAGGCGCCGGTGAACGTTCCGGATAACGAAACGGACATTCCCGTCGCCGAGCCGATCGACGCTCCTGTTGCCGAGCCGGTTCCGCAGCCGATCGCAGCTGCGCCGGTGGAAGTGTTCACGCCTCCACCGGCACCACTACTGCCGCCAGCGAACCCACCACCGGCGCCAGTCGTTTCAGCGCCGGTCTATCCGGCGACTCCCGCCTACCAATCACGAGCGCCGATTGCGAAGAAAAAACGCGGTCCGGTTCCACGAGCCGGTGCGTTGGTGGGGCTGATCGGCATCGCCATCATCGCGTTCGGATTCCTGCTGAGCTTTCTGGGGCAGGCCAGCCAGCACATGTTGGTGGTTCAAGCCATTTCGACGCGCGCGACGATGAACGCCATGAACGATTCGCGATCAAGCGGCGAGTCGTACCAAGACCGTGTCGCACGGATGCGAGAGCAGATGGAAACGATGGAGCGGCGAGCGCAAAGAAACAAAGCCATTGCCGACACTGCCATCGTGTTGATTCGAATCGGCAGGCCGGTGATCGTCGTCGGGACCGTTGTTTCCGTCGTCGGCTACGGACTTTGTATCACGGCGCCCGGAGCACAGATGGGACTGGCAATTGCTGCGTTGGCGATCGGCTGCATTTCGGTGATGCTTGATGGCCCCATGCGATCTTATCCCTACATCGCAAAAAAAGCTCCCATCGATTACTACTTCTTGCACGGATCCGGTTTCCTGGGCAACGACACATCGGACGTGGTGTTGGCGGTGCTGATCGAGGCGCTTTCCGCCGGCCACGTCCTGTTGATCGCCATCTTTGCGATGATCGGATTGCGGTCCCGTCGCGACGCCAGCATCACGGCACCGGTCGTCACCATTTGCACCTGCGGAGGTTACATTCTGCTGGTCTGTGTCGTCGCGATCCTGGTCACCAACATGAAAGTGACATTCGAGCCTGGCCCGATCTACTTGTTGATCATGATGTACGGCATGTCCAACCTGGCATTTGCCACCGGCTTGGGATGCGCGATCGCATCTCTTTACAAGCTGCGCAGCTAGGGGGTCCGTTGAAAACCACACAACCGGTTGCGCTCGATACAAGACGTTACAAAAAGAGCCGGGCACGGATGCCCAAGAGTTGTCATAGTGAAGGCTGAGCCGCCCCCGTATTCCGCCGCCGCCGGGTCAACCAGATCTGCTGTAGCGCTGCCAGGCGATTGCCCAGCCGCTTTGGACATGGTGCAAAGATCGACTAGGCTGTATTTCGATGGAAATTCGGTAGCCCCCGCCTATCAAACGTAAAACCATGTGGATCAAACGAGCCGCGATTGCTGTTGGATTTGTCGGTCTGTTTGCCGTGGTTGCCCCGCTCGTTTCCAGTTCGCTGACCAGCGACGAGGTGACCATTCAACTCACTCACCAGATCACGCGAGGCGACTTGTCGGTGATGGTGACTGAAAACGGTACGGTCGAAAGTTCGAACAACAAAGAAATCAAGTGCTTCGTGAAAGGGGGCAGCACGGTCTTGTGGGTGATCGAAACCGGCACGATCGTCAAACCGGGTGACGAGCTGGTCCGTTTGGATACTTCGCTGATCGAAGAAAATATCACGCAGCAACAGATTGCCTACGAACGCGCGGTCGCCAACCAGATCATCGCTCAAAGCGAAGTCGACGTGGCGAAGACCAATATCGAGGAGTACGAGAAAGGCACTTACCTGGAGGAACGCGCGGCGATCGAAAAAGAGATCTTCGACGCGGAACAATTGGTCAAAAAGGCTCAGCTGACCTACGAATCGGCCGTTCGCATGGCATCCAAGGGGACGTTCAAAAGCCTGCAATTGGAAAGTGAGCAGTTCGCGGTCGAGTCGGCCAGGAAAGCGCTGCAGCTGAAAAAACAGCAGCTGGAAACGCTGGACAAATTCAAACGCAAGAAAACGATGCAGGGTCTGGAAAGCGCTCTGGCGGCGGCCGAGGCGCGTTACGCGGCCGAAGAAGCGTCGCTGAAGCTGGAAAAGGATCGGCTTGATCGCGACAAAGAGCAACTGAAAAACTGCGTCATCACCGCCGATGCCGAAGGAATGGTGATTTTTCCCTCCGCCGCAGAATGGAAGGAGACTCCCGATATCGAAGAGGGAGCTCGTGTTCGCGAACAGCAAACGTTGCTGATGATCCCCGACGTCAGCAAAATGCAGGTCAAAGTGGGAATCCACGAATCCAAAGTCGACCAGCTGGAGATCGGAATGCCTGCCAAGGTGCATCTGCAAGATCTGACGCTCGACGGGGAAGTCGATCAAATCGCCGAAGTGACTCGGCCCGCCGGGTGGTGGACCGGCAACATGGTCAAGTACGACACGATCATCAAACTGCAACCGACACCTGGTCTGAAACCGGGCATGAGCGCCGTCGTGGATGTCGTTTTGGCCAAGCACAAAGATGTGCTGAAGATCCCGGTCGCCGCGATTTTGGAAAGCGACCAGGGATTTGTCTGTTGGGTCACGTCCAAGCAGGGAATTGGGCGGCGGGCGATCGAACTGGGGGGCAGCGACGACGAATTCGCGGTCGTTTCGGCTGGATTGGCTGAGGGCGACGAGGTGATCTTGAACCCGCTGGCCTACATCGATGAAGCCCAGCGCGAAGCGCTGAAACCGGCCACGCCGTCGGCCACTGAGGGTCGGAAAGAAGAGGAGAACGAAGAATCGGCCGACGCGGGAAAGGACCCTTCCAGCAAGGGTAAAAAGACCAAGGATGATTCGTCAAAAAAGAAAAAGAAAGCGGCACCGGCCATCACCGGTGCAAAGCTTGTGGCGATGGGAGACAAGAACGGCGACGGTGTTTTGACCGAGGACGAGTTCAGCGAAAAGGACCGCGCAAGTTTTCCCAAGGTCGATGCCAATGGTGACGGGAAAGTGGACGCCGCTGAACTGGACGTGATGATCAAGGCGGCATCCGGCGGATGAGAATCTCACTGCTTCAAACCCTGCAGCTGGGGCTGAAGACTCTGCTGCTGCAGAAGATGCGGTCGGCACTGGCCGCGTTGGGGATCTTTATCGGTACAACGACCGTGATCTGGTTGGTGGCGATGGGCGAAGGGGTCAGCCACGATGCCCAACAACAGATCATGGAACTTGGCGCCACCAACATCATCATCCGCAGCGTCGAACCGCAATCCAATGAAACGGGTGATGACCGAGTCAAAACTTACGGGTTGCTTCGCGCCGATTATCGACGGATTTTATCCAACGTCCCCAGCATCACTCGCGCCGTACCGATTCGCGAGCTGAAACGTGAATTCATGGTCGACGGCCGAACCGCCGACGTGATGCTGATCGGTTGCACCAAGGATCACTTGGACCTCAATCGCCTGGAGATCGCTCGCGGCCGCTGGATCAAGGACCGTGACGACCGCAAGAATGTGATCGTCCTGGCCGATCAAACCGCCAAGCGGCTGTTTCCGTTTGAGAATCCGATTGGCAAAACAGTCGATGTTCGCAGTGATGTCTACACCGTGATCGGGCAGACCAAACCGCGGGCAGCCTCGGCAGCAGTGGGCGGAAGCTTGGAAGCTCGCGAATACAGCTACGACGCCTACATCCCGTTGAAAACGTTCCAACATCGCGTTGGCGATCAGATCATGAATCGGATCGGCGAGGGATTCAATTTCAAAGGCGAAATCGTCGAACTGACGCAGATCACTTTGACCGTCGAACATATCGAACAGGTCGATGAAACAGCGGCGATCGTCGAATCGCTGTTGGATCGCTACCACGAGCAAGAAGACTACGCCGTCGTGGTTCCGAAGGAATTGCTGCGGCAAGCCGAACGGACCAGGGCGATGTTCAATGTTTTGCTGGTGGTGATCGCCGGGATCTCTCTGCTGGTTGGCGGCATCGGCATCATGAACATCATGTTGGCCACGGTGACCGAACGGACTCGTGAAATCGGCATCCGGCGGGCGCTGGGCGCTCGCCGCGGCGACATCATTCAACAGTTTCTGACCGAGACGGTGGTGCTGACCGGCAGCGGCGGCTTGCTGGGTGTCGCCTTCGGACTGATGTGTGGCCCGTTGTTCAAAACGCTGCGGTTGTTCTTGAACACCGTTTCGCCCGATTTGTTGCCGCCGGTCGTGATGAGCCTGGAACCTCGTATTGCTCCCTGGTCGGTGGCGCTTTCTTTGTTCATTTCACTGGGAGTGGGATTGTTGTTCGGCGTCTATCCGGCACGACGCGCCGCCCACATGAACCCCATCGACGCACTTCGCCATGAGTAGGCCTGTCTTTCCCTCTTTCTTTGTGAGTGCTTTCATGAACCGTCTTGGCCGCTGCGTTTTGCTGGCGATCCTTGTCGCCGGTGGCGCGATCACCGATGCCGCCGATCGTCCTAACATCGTCGTTTTTCTGTGCGATGATCTGGGTTACGGCGATCTGCAATGTTATGGGCATCCCCATATCAAAACGCCGAACCTGAATCGATTGGCAGCCGAGGGAATTCGATTCACCGATTTTTACTCGGCCGCTCCCGTTTGTTCGCCCTCCCGTGTGGGACTTCTGACCGGACGTAGTCCCAATCGTGCCGGCGTCTACGATTGGATTCCAGCCGCCGGAAAGCCGAAGCCCGATGCCCGTGAACAAGTTCACATGCGGGCCAGTGAGATCACGATTCCGCAGTTGCTGAGTGATGCGGGTTACGCGACTTGCATGGCCGGCAAATGGCACTGCAACAGTGAATTCAACAATCGCAAACAGCCACAACCGGGCGATTTTGGCTTCGATCATTGGCTGGCAACGCAGAACAACGCTGCGCCGTCTCACCTGAATCCCACCAACTACGTGCGTAACGGACAGGCGATTGGGCGAGTGGAATCGTCAAGTTGCCAGATCGCGGTCGACGAGGTCATTCGTTGGTTGGACGGCCGCGCGGATCGAGACCGACCTTTTTTTGCATTCGTTCCATTTCATGAACCTCATGAACCGGTCGCCTCGCCAAAGAAGCTGGTCGAAAAGTACCAATCGGTCGCCCGCAATGAGGATCAGGCACAGTACTTTGCCAACGTTGAAAATGTCGACACAGCGGTTGGAAAGTTGATCGGTGCCCTGGATCGGCTTGGAGTCCGCGAGAACACGCTGGTGATCTTCACCTCCGACAACGGTCCCGAAACATTGAACCGATATCGCGCAGCCAATCGTTCGTACGGCATCCCGGGGCCACTGCGAGGGATGAAGCTGCATACCACCGACGCCGGATTTCGCGTCGCCGGCATCATGAATTGGAAGGGACGAATCAAGCCGGGACAGACGATCAACACACCAGTCTCCTCGCTTGACTTTCTGCCCACGTTCTGCGAATTGGCCCAGGTCCGAAGGCCGGACGTCTCTCTGGACGGAACCAGTTTTTTGCCGATCATCGACGGCGGTGCGATGGTGCGAGAAAAACCGTTGGTGTGGGCCTATTTCAATGCGCTCAACGACGCACGAGTGGCGATGCGTGATGGCAAATGGAAAGTGCTAGCCAAACTGAACGCGGGCCGGGTTCCGAAGCTGCAAAACATCACCGAGAAAACGTTGCCCATCGTCAAAAACGCGAAGTTGACGGACATCGAGGTCTACGACGTGTCGGTGGACATTGGCGAACAACAAAACCTGGCCGAAGCGGAACCGTCGCTGACCCGATCGCTGAGCGAAAAGATCGAATCAGCCTACCGCGAACTGGTCGGCAATTCCCACGTCTGGTAGGGCAACGATCTGTCGGCGACTTCTCCGAAGTCGCAGCGTCGGACGGCTTTCTGCGGGTGCAGATGTTAGTCGGAAGAAATCCGGGCTTGTACTTCGGGCCAAAGGTCTGGCACTTTGCATAGCCAGCCCAGGGTAAGGCAACGTGAGTTCTACGAACGTTGACGCTACCCTGGGTGAGCGACCGTCCCTCATCTTCCCGCTCCCTGCGAGCATGGCGGCTTTGCCGCCATGCTCGCAGGGAGCGGGAATCGAGTTGTCCGGCATGTGGTCCCAGGGCAACGGTATTGCTCGTAAGACTCGCAAAACCTCGCCCTGGGCTAAGCAAATGACCGCACCTTCGGTGCTCAACCAGCGAAACCGTCCGACACTCCATCCGCCGACCGAACTTGCAAGACGTCCAAGAAACTGATCGACGCACAACCAATCCGACTTGCGTGCCTGCACCCGCTCTCCGCTCCTGGCTGCGCGATGCGAGGCCCGGAGAAATCGCCGACTTGGGACAAGTCGGCCTACGCGATTAGAATGTGCCGACCTTTGCTTCGATTGGGATGGTTTCATGATGACTGCTGCGCGCTTTTTTCGATTGCTTCTGCTGCTTTTCGTTCCTTGGGTTGCCACCACTTCTGGTGACCAAAAGCCCAATATTCTTTTGATCATGGCCGACGACATCGGCATCGAGGGGCTTGGCTGCTACGGCGGTGCCTCTTATCAAACTCCCAATCTGGACAACCTGGCAGCGGGTGGAATTCGGTTCACTCACGCCTTTTCGCAACCGTTGTGCACGCCGACTCGCGTGCAGATCATGACGGGAAAATACAATCATCGAAATTGGCGATATTTCGGTATTTTGGATCCCGACCAGCCGACATTCGGCCACTTCATGAAAGACGCCGGCTATGCCACCGGGATCTTTGGCAAGTGGCAATTGCAATCGTACGATCCGCCCGACCTGCCCGGTGCGCAGCAGCGCCGCGGAACGGGAATGCACCCCAAGGACGCCGGTTTTGACCGATACGCTTTGTTTCATGCCCTGCACACCGAAGACAAAGGGTCTCGCTACGCCAATCCGACGATGCTGGAAGGGGACGCCGGATCGGAAGGTGAATTGAAAACCTATCGCGGCCGCTACGGCGAAGACATTTGGGTTGACAAGATCGTTGACTTCTTTGACCGCAATCGCGACAAGCCGACCTTTGTTTATTACCCGATGGCGCTTCCCCACTGGCCTTTCCAGGCGACTCCCAATTCGCCGCAGTGGAACCCCGACAGCGTTCCCAGCGAAAGCGTCGACTTCTTTGACGACATGGTGCATTACATGGACGCCACTGTCGGAAACCTGGTCGGCCAGTTGGAACAAAAAGGGCTGCGCGACAACACGCTGATTTTGTTCTACAGCGACAACGGAACCGACGCTCGCGTGCAATCCAAGATGAACGACGGGCGCGTGATTCGGGGCGGCAAAGCGACCTCCAAGCAGACCGGGATCCACGTTCCGCTGATCGCAAATTGGCCAGGCCGGATCGAACCGTCGCTGGATCACGACATCGTCGACGCCTCCGATTTTGTTCCCACGTTGCTGGAACTGGCCGGCGCAAAGCTACCCGAAGGCGCGGAGACCGACGGCATCAGCTTCGCGCCGCGGCTGACGGGCAAACCGTCCAACGTGCGAAAATCGGCGTTTTTCTGGTACGACCCGCGTCCGGGTTGGGACAAAGAACGATTCCGCCGCCACGTCTTTGCGTTGAGCAAGAACTACAAGCTCTATCGAGGCGGCCGCCTGTTTCGGTTGGGCGACAAGCCGCTGGAAGAAACGGAAGTCAACCCGTTGTCGATGTCGGCCGGCGATCGTGACGCCAAGGAGGAACTTGCTGGCGTGATCGCCCGAGCGATGGCTGGTAGTGAGGAGGCTGGTAGTGAGGAACCGGCGCTGGTCGACGCGTATGGCAAACCGGAACGTGATTTTTTGTATCTGCCACAAGATCGGAAAGAAACCGATCGCATCAACGGCCAGTGGTTGGCGACGGGAAAAGAAATGGCGTACGGTGATCACCAAGATCAACGCCTGTGGATCTTCCGACCGCTGGCCGCCGCCGAAGGCGAACTTCGACCCTGCGTGTTCCTGATTCACGGCGGCGGCTGGGGAGGCAGACCGCAGCTGCTGGCGGCACAGGCTGTCTACCTGCAGCGATTGGGTTACACATCGGTGGTGATTCACTTTCGTGCGCCCCGCCAAGGTGGCGACCAACCGGGAAAGGCGACGGTGACACCGCACGACACGCTGCGCGATGTCCGACGAGCATATCGGTGGGTCTTGCGTCACGGCGACCAGCACAACATCGATATCGATCGACTGGTGGTCTCCGGCGGCAGTGCGGGCGGGCATCTGGCTTTGGCGATGGCAACAATCAAGCTGGACGACGATCCGGTGATCGACCGTTTGCCGCAAGGCTATGTGCTGATGAATCCGGTTGTCGACCTGGTGGACGGTTGGAGCGGCGGCAGGAAACGTTGTCAGTCGTTTGGAATCGAACCCAAAGATTTTTCGCCGGCGCACCATGTTCGCCGCGGCTTGCCGCCAACACTCGTGCTCAGCGGCAGCGAGGACAAACTGATTCCTCCCGACTTGTTGCGGACGCTGGGCAAGCGGATGGCGGACGCCGGCAATTCATTCCGGTTGGTCGAATACCCTGGTGCCGGCCACGGGTTTTTCAACTATGGCCGCGAGGCAAACCAGTACTTCCACTGGACGATGTGGGAGTTTGAGAACTACCTAGCCGACCGGCTATCCCTCTGACGTCTTTCCAGTACAATTCATGTTGGCCTCCGTTGCCCCAAAATCGAATCATTTGAGGACTCAAGAGATGAAGAAATCCATTGGACCGCTGTTGTTTGCCCTTTCCCTTTTCGTCATCCTGCCCGGCTGTGCCAGCGAAGAGGCGACAGTCATCGAAACGGACGCGTCGGCTCTGGAACAGTTGGAACAAGAAATGGCGGCGGACGACGCCGAAATGGCGAAAGCGATGGAAGAAGGAATGAAAGAGACGGAATAGACCGCGATTTTGCGGCGGTCTTGCCAAGAAGCCGCACGATTGACCAGCGGCGCCTAACAGACCAGCCGCCACGTAGCGCAAGAAAAAAGGCCCCGTCCGGATGGACGAGGCCTTTTTGTTGACACCTGAGCGAAGGCAGGTTCGCTTATTGATTGAGTTCCTCTTCAATCACTTCCTTCACAGCACGCGTACCAAGGGCACCCCACAAGCCAAAGGGACTCTTCGATCCTTTGACGTTGTTCAGGGCGTCGGTACCGTTGAGCCAAACCACCGCGTTTTGTCCATTGCCCGCCTCGATCGAGTCGGTCAGGAAGATGCACGCACCGTCAGCCATCAGCACATGCGCACCGCCTTGATGACGACTGGAGACGGTCATCATGGCGATCCCGTTGGAGCTGTGCGGAATACAAATCGGAGCGTTCGGCGGCAGGATGGTGTGCACGATTGTGAAGATCTGATTGGAATCAGCCCAGCGGTAACCGCGGCGATGCGATCGGCCTTCGATACTGCTGCCAGGTGCCCAGAAACGAGGCCGTTCGGGGTCGATCATCGGCGTCGGATCGTGCAAGCAGAGACTGGGATTGTCCCGCATCATGTTTTGAGCCGCTCCGCGGGACGGATGCCGGGCACCACTGGTGCGGTTGTCGTTGTCATCCAAGTCGGTGGCAATTTCACCCATCGCGATCGTGTTGGCCAGACCGTCCAGGATGTCACGGAACTTCATCGTGTCACGCATCACAAACACGCCGCGGTTGGCAGCTCGCGAGTGAATGTTGTAACTGTTGTTGGTGCCGTGAGCCTTGGGCAAATGCGGTCGGTTGAAACCGTGCATCGTGCGGTAGAACGAATCACCGTGGCAGGCGGCGTAGTTGGTTCGTCCCAATGCCGGAAGACCCTTCCCCGGATCGCTGGGGCAGCGAAGGGTCGGAATCTGGGTCAACCAAGGAATGTACTGCAATTGCTGAGGCGATGGTCCCATCGGCGGCCAGGGTGGATTCTGGGGATTGCCGTCACTACGCTGCAGGCTGGGATTGACAATGTGTTCCCAAACCGCTTGCTGTTCCATGAACGGCGTGATGCCGACCAGCATGCTCAGCCGCCAATAGTTCTGGTCGGTGTAGTTGCCCCACCAATGCCAATGGTTGCCGGCAAAGGATGCCTGCACATCCGGCACCGTGCCGGCTCCATGCATGGGCAATTGTTTGTAGGCACTGTGGTAGTTGTGAATCGCAAGCCCAATCTGTTTGAAATTGTTGCTGCAACTCATCCGTCGTGCTGCTTCACGAGCGGCCTGTACCGCCGGAAGAAGCAAGCCGATCAACACGCCAATGATGGCGATGACCACCAAGAGTTCCACCAACGTGAAACCTTGAGATCGAATGCGTTCTCTTCTCATAAGAATCCTCAGTAATAAGGGGGAGCAATAAAAAGCTCGATGTCGGAGGTAAAAACCCGGAATGGTGGGGAGCACCTCGAACGGGATTATCTAGTGCAGATCACTCCGGCTCAACAAGAAAATGGTCGATTTTCTACTCTTCGACTTGATTTTCGTTCTCAGCACCACCGTAAGCCGACTTGGCCCGGTCGATGAATTCTCCGACCTGCGGGGTAGCGGATCTCGCCAAGAGCTTCGGCGAGCGCCGAGATTTACCGAAAGTCTTGGCGACTTTCGCTACCGCCCAAGAGCGATTTTTCCAGATTGACGTGCCGCACCCTGGTGGAGGGTTCCTGTGCATTCGCTGGGTCTGTCGAGGGGTTCGCTGGAGCTGTCGAGGGGGCGGGAGGGTGCTGGGCACAACCCTCTCCGGGCCTGAGAGCCCGACTCGCCCAGAGGGCCCAGAGGGAGAGTGAAATCAAACGACAGCTGCAAAAGAAAAAAGGGCCTCGCCCGGAATCGGGCGAGACCCTCTTGAGGTTTTCAAAAACCGAATCAGAAGCTCGGCGGCTACTGATTGAGTTCCTCTTCGATCACTTCTTTCGCGGCGCGTGTACCGAGGGCACCCCACAAACCGAAGGGGCTCTTGGCACCTTTGACGTTGCCAAGTGCAGCAGTACCGTTGAGCCAGACCTGGGCAGCATTGCTATTTCCGGCCTCGATCGAGTCGGTCATGAAGATACATGCTCCGTCAGCCATCAACACGTGTGCACCACCTTGATGGCGGCTTGAAGCAGTCATCAAAGATTGACCGTTCGAATCGTGCGGAATGCACAGCGGGCTGTTGGGCGGCAAAACCGTGTGGAAACCGGTGTAGATCTGGTTGGAGTCGGCCCAGTGATAGCCACGACGTTTCCATCGCGCCTCGAAACTGTTGGTAGGCGACCAGAAACGAGGACGCTCCGGATCGATCATCGGAATGGTCGTATCGTTGATACACACGCTCGGATTGTCACGGATCAGCGCTTGGGCGGCACCACGGTCAGGATGCCGTGCACCGACAGTACGGTTGTCGTTGTCATCCAAGTCGGTCGCGATTTCGCCACACATGATGGTGTTGGCCAGACCGTCCAGAATGTCGCGGAACTTCATTTCAGCACGCATCACAAACACACCGCGGTTGGCAGCACGCGAGTGGATGTTGTAGCTGTTGTTGGTTCCGTGGGCGGGCGGCAGATGCGGACGGTTGAAACCGTGCATCGACCAGTACATCGAATCGCCCACGCAAGCGGCGTAGTTGGTTCGACCGAGCGCCGGCAAACCGGTGCCGGGATCGCTGGGACACCGCAGTGTCGGAATCTGAGTCAACCAGGGAACATACTGAAGCTGGCGAGGCGTCGGGCCCATCGGAGGCCACGGCGGATTCTGAGGATTACCGTCACTGCGTTCCAAGCTCGGATTGACGATATGTTCCCAAACGGCTTGCTGCTCCATGAAGGGCGTGATGCCCACCAGGTAGCTCAACCGCCAATAGTTCTGATCGGTGTAGTTACCCCACCAGTGCCAATGGTTACCGCCAAACGACGCCTGCACGTCAGGCACCGTTCCGGCACCCTGCTGCGGCAGCTGCTTGTAGGCACTGTGGTAGTTATGAATCGCCAAACCGATCTGTTTGAAATTATTGCTGCAGCTCATTCGGCGTGCCGCTTCGCGGGCCGCCTGCACTGCGGGCAAGAGGAGTCCAATCAGGACGCCAATGATTGCGATGACCACCAATAGTTCCACCAATGTGAAACCTTGAGGCCGACGGTGATGGTTGTTCATACGGATCCTTGAAAATGTAGAGAGGTAATTGCGCTCAACTTGTCCTGCGATCGTAACCAAAATCAGACATAACGTCCAGAGGAACCGCACCCGTTTTAGCAGGATTCGATGGGCCCATGTTAGGGGCATCCTCAGTAGGTCGGTTTGCCCCCAAGTCGAGGCATGTCGCACTGTCGGTGACTTCTCCGAAGTCGCTTCGCGCAGTCAGGAGCGGAGCGCTGGTCGACAATGCGCGCCGACTTGGGACAAGCTTGGGGCAAATCGGCCTACTGTTTGAACGGCTGCTGCGATTGCACGATCAGCCAAGTTTCGTTGGCGGTCAGCCCCTCGAAAGTCTCGCTTTGTCCGTCGGGCCAAGTCACTTTCACTTCGCAGGTGGCATCGCCAATGTCACCAAGTCCAAACCGAAGCGTCCGTTCGTTGCTGCATAGATAACCGTCGCCGGAAGTTTGAATTGCCATCCAATGTTCTTGTCGGCAGGCGACTTCGACCGTTGCGCCAACTGCGTCTCGACTGCAAGAGCGTCCCGCCAGGTTGATGGCGATCCAATCCGCATCCGTCTGGCTTTGATTGATCAGCAGGGCGACCGGTTGGGTTTGATGGGTGACCGCGAAATCGGTCAATCCATCGCGATTGGCATCCAGCGTCCAGAGAGCGCGGCCGACGTGGGGCGTCGTCACGTACTCACTGGCCATCGATGGCGCTGCCGGTTCAAACGTTCCTTCGGCGCCACGATGAAAGACTTGCAGCGGCTGCGCGTAAACCGAACGTTCATTGTCGCGAGAAAATATCTCGACATGCCCGTTGCTGACGATCAGTTCGACCAACCCGTTGTTGTCCAGATCGACCGCTTCGGTACCGAATCCGACCAACGGCAGTGTGGGCGTGATCAGATCGAGTTTGGCGGTGCGATCTTGCCAAACGCCCGGAAAACTTTGATCGTGGTAAGTGTTGTATTCATTTTCGAAATTGGTGACGTAGAAATCGATGTCTCCGTCACGATCAAAGTCGCCGGTGGCAATCCCCATCGACCCCTGGGCTTGCGAGCGATCGTCACCGCCCAGGCCACTGACGATTGCAGAATCGACCAACACAAACGGCTTGCCACTGTCGGCCGGCTGGGACTTGGGACGGCTCCAATAGTGGTTGTTGGTCATATCGTTGGCGACAAAGACCTCCACACCCGGCTTGTCATCCAGCGATCCGACCACGATTCCCAGACCCCGTCCAAGCACTGCTGGCTCGGCCCCCCAAGCCTCTGTTTGATCGACCAGCCCCGCAGCAGGCGTGCCCTGCAGAAAGAGGTCGGGCGCGGCTTCAAACTTCACCGGCGTACAGGAACGAACCACTTCCGTTCCCTTCATTGGACAAGGCCGCGTCACCGGCTCGAAACCGGCGCAGTAGTTAACGATCGCGATGTCACTGAAGCCATCACCGTCAAGGTCCGCGATAGCAGCACTGGTTGACCAATCCTGGGGATTGGCGCCAAGCCGATCGCTGGCGTCGACGAACGTGCCGTCGCCGTTGTTGATCAGCAGCGTGTTGGCGCCGTAGTTCAAAACCAGCAAGTCAGGGAATCCGTCTTCGTTGACGTCTCCCACAGCGACGCCCTGGCCAAATCCGGTATCGCCCACAGCAGCGCTGGCGGTGACGTCGGCGAAAGCACCACCAAGATTACGAAACAGCGCGTTGGGCTCCGAATCGCGCTTCGGCGGCGTTCCTCCCGCGGCAACCAAATAAAGGTCGCTCCAACCATCGAGGTCAAAATCGATCGTTCCGCCGCCGCAGCCCAGCGTGCGAAAGAGCATGATTCCCGGTTTTTCGAGTTGATCGAAAGTGCGTCCGAAGAACTTCAGCCCGCGGCGATCCGCTTCGTTGATCAAACGAAACGTCCCCGCATCACCGGCTTGCGCGACTTTCACAGGCGCCGAACCAGTTCGTTTTCTGCTCGCAGCCCCGATCGTTGGCAACTCAAGAAACGAAAAATCAAACTCAAACTCCGGCTGTTGCTCTGTCAATTGCCAGGGTGTGTCCTGACTCAACCGATTGACAATCGACTGGCGAGTCTGCTGGGCGTCGACCGAATCGTCTTCGGGCAAAGAAAGAGTGATCGAGGCCCAAGCTTCGGCCTCCCAGAGGCGGCCGATTTTTCCCAGCGTCTCGACCATCTCCACCGCGGTGGCCCGAGAGATCTTTCCCGTTCGTTCGAAGCGATGCTTCAATTGGTTGAAACGGCTGAGCAATGTCACTCGGTTTTCGATTCCCGCCAACACTTCTTCGGGAAGGTCGCCGCCGGCTGACTGCACCAGTTGAAGCGTGGTATTGAACTTGGACCAGGACTCCATGATGTCGGGATCTCGCCGGCAGGCTTCCCAATAGGCTCGTGCCGCTGCCGCGTTTTCTTGCTTTGTCCGCGCCCAATCGCCCAGTGCGATCCAGTATCCCGGATAGGCTTCGATCGAACTGGACTGCGAGCCGGTCCACGACTCCAATTCCTCCCACCGGGCAGCGGCAGCCAGCGACCTGCCCAGTAGCGATTGAGCCGGCAGGTAGTCTTCGTGTGCTTGGACGATCGTCTGCAAGGTCTCGATCGCCTTTTCGTAGTCTCCGGAATCGAATTTGGACTTGGCCGTTCCCATTTGCGGCCTTTTGTCCTTGGGGTTTCGCGAAATCATTTCCTGCAGCGGATCTGAATCGTGCGTCCGCCGCTCGGTATTGCTCAGCGTCAGCAACATGTCCACGTCGAACTGCCGCTGGCGCACCAGGTACCTGCCGTGAACAACGCCGGCCTTCCGGTTTTCGGTCCCCATGTAAAAATCGTAAAGCCAGCGGCGGGTGTCATGCTGAAGGGGCTGGGCGGCGACCGCCTCTTCCAACATCTCCATCCCTTCGTGAAGTCGCCCGATACCGATCAGGGCGATCATCGCTTGCTGGACTCGCGGGGAACGCCGGAACGATTCGGCGCGACAGGCATCCACCAACAGCTCGGCCGCCTCCTCAGGCAGCTCGTTTTCATGGGCGACGCGAGCGACCGTGGCGATCACTTCGGCGTCATCGGGATGGTTGACCAGCACGGCACTGGAAGCCTTCCATGCTTCCGCCCAGTCTCCCTTCTGCATCGCCGCCTTCATCGCCCGATACGGCTTCACCGGGGCCGGCGCGGTCGACTGATCCGACGATTTTCCGCAGCCGCCTGGCGCGATGCAGGCCGCCAACAGAAAAAAGATCCAACTTTTGCTTGCTGACAACCTGAACACGGAACCTGTCTCGGCGAATCGAAGTGGACGCGGCTGCAACCGCGGTGGCGCTGCAGCCGCGGCGGCATTGGGACAATCGGTCGCGGCCTCCGCCATTTTCGCGTCCTTGCAAACTGGCTAAAGTGAAAAAATCTGCGAAATTGGCGGAAACTCTAACTCAATGTGCTGAAATGCGACACTACGGAAAGAAGTTCACGTTTGTTCTGATCCTGGCCACAATGCTGACCGCCGGTGGTTGTAGTAAGAAAAGTCCCAAAAGCAGCGAGGTGGCTCCTACCAAGCCATCGTCGACCGACACCGCGACGGCCGAGGATGCCGAGGCGGCCAGCCGGCAAGCCGAGGAGCAACGCCAGTTTGTCTCCCAAATGCGTCCTCAAGTCGAAGCGTTTTGCGCCGATTGCCACGTGATGCCTCGCCCGACGAGCTCCACGCATGATGATTGGAAAGAAGAAGTCGAGCAGGGTTTCATGCTCTACCGCACTTCGGGCCGCAAAGACCTGAAAGTGCCGTCGGAAGAAGACGTGTTGAAGTTCTTCCAATACCAAGCCCCGCAAGAATTGGTGTTGCCAAGTTCGACCTATGGTTACCCGGATACGCCGGTGTCATTGGAATCGGCAGCTGTCACGTTGCCCAGCAACCGTGCTCCCGCCGTGACCAACGTGCGTTGGCTGGACCTGGGCATGAAGGGTTCACCGGCGCTGGTGTACTGCAACATCGGAACGGGCGCCGTCACCGCCCACTGGCCTGGCGCCAAAGGCGCGCCGACTCAGCGGTTGGCAACGCTTCTGCAGCCGGTTCACTCCGAAGCATGTGACTTGGATGCCGACGGACACATCGATTTGGTCGTTGCCGATATCGGCGAATTCAACGCCAACGACAGCAATCTTGGCCGCGTCATTTGGCTCCGCCGAATTCCCGATTCAGAAAAGTTTGAAACGATTGTCCTGCAAGAAGGACTCAGCCGTGTCGCCGACGTTCGCCCCGGTGACTTTGACGGTGACGGCGACCTGGACTTGATCGTCGCCGTTTTTGGTTGGCGAAACAGCGGCCGAACGGTGTTGCTGGAAAACCAGGGTGCCGGTGAAGAGGCGCCGCTGAAGTTTCAGCTCCGCGAGATCGACGATCGGCATGGTCCAAGCCACGTTCCGACGGTCGATATCAACGGCGACGGACATCTCGATTTCATCGCCTTGATCAGCCAAGACCACGAAGTGATCGAAGCGTTCATCAATGATGGAAAGGGATCGTTCAAGAACGAAGTGATCTGGCAGGCACCCGATCCGGCCTACGGATCCAGCGGTGTGGAGCTTGTCGACATGGACAACGACGGTGACTTGGACATCCTGTACACCAACGGCGATTCGTTCGACCGCGGCGCCAAACCGTATCACTCGGTTCAGTGGCTCGAAAACGAAGGTTCCTTTCCTTACCGGCACCATCATCTTTGCGAGATGCCGGGGGTGTTGAATGCAAAAGCGGCTGATTTTGATGGCGACGGCGACATCGACGTGGTCGCCACCTCCTTGCTAAGCAAAGAAAACGCTCAGCAGATTCAGCCCTTCGACTCCTCGTCGGTGGTGATGTTGATCCAAGAGGCCGACGGCAAGTTCACTCCCACGAAAGTCGAAGGCAAAGCCCATCAACACATTTCGATCGAAATCGGCGACTTCAATGAAGACACTACCGTCGATTTTGCAATCGGCAACTTCCTGCGTGAGGGCAACCCTGATTCGCCCGACCTGATCGTCTGGTGGAATAAGTAGCGGCGTTTTCAGAGAAATTCGCAACACTACCTCCTTGGGAGGGAGTCGCGATTGGGGCAGCGCAGGCAGGTTGCCGGCCGCGACGAATGGGTTTTTTGGAAGCGGGAACCCTATAATTGCCAGAGAGAAGAGGTATTCCCGCCTAATGGAGTCGATCGTGTTGCTTCCATCTTTTTCCGCCTGGCTTCGATGCAAGCTGTTTCTGCTTGTGGGGGCTGTCGTCTTGCCGATGGCGGCTGGCCAAGATGCCGGCAACCCCGTCAAGAGCGGTTATCTGATCGACGTTCCCGTACCATTGGAAAGCGGCGCGGCGACGCAGCTGTTGAATCACCTGGTTCGCCTTGGCGAGGCGGCTCCGGATGGCCAACGAGTCACCGTCGTGCTTCGCTATTCCGAAAACGAACCGAAAGCGGGCGACGAAACGGCGTTCGAGGACGCGTTGAAGCTGGCCCGCGCGATGGCCCAGCCCGAACTGCGAAAGGTACGCGTGGTCTCGATGGTCCAATCAGAAGTCTCCGGGCATTCGACGTTGCCCATCGTCGCTTCGGACCTGCTGTTGGTTTCCGACGGCGCGGTGATTGGCGATGCCTCGGCGGGTGAAAGCAGTGTCGATGAAACGATTTCGCTGACCTACAAATCGATCGCGGCGCGGCGTGGCCTGTTTCCGCCAGCGGTGGTTTCGGCGCTGGTCGATGCCGGTCTGGAATTGGCAAAGGTTTCCAAGGTCGGTGGCGGACAGGTTTTTGCCGCCGGCGATTCACTCGACAAGCTTCGCCAGGCGGGTGACATCTTGGATGAGGAGATCTGGAGCGCTGCCGGTGTGCCGCTGCAAATGGATGCCAGGCAACTTCGAGCCTCGCGGATTGCTGCCGCTGAAGTCAGCTCGCTTGATCAGGCGGCCGAAGTTTTGGACCTGGCCGAACTCAGTCCGATCAGCGGCCAATTGGAAGCTGGTGAGGCCAATGGTGTATACCTGGAGATCTCCGGCGCCATCGTCTCCAACCGCGTGCGACGTTGGCAAAGCAATCTTTCTTCCACGTTGGAATCGGGTGAGGTCAACACCTGGGTGGTGGCAATCGATTCGGGCGGCGGCAGCCTCGATCACAGCGCCACCCTGGCCGGCTGGTTCGCCCAGCCCGAACCTCCGCTGCGAACCGTTGCCGGATACGTGCGCGGCGATGCGCGAGGCGATGCGGCTTTGGTGGCGGTTTCGTGCAAACCGCTGTTCATGAAGCCCGATTCGCGGCTCGGCGGTCCTGGCTCGGCAACGATTGGCGCCGAACAACTGACGCGCTACGAAGAACTCTTCGAGGAGATTGGCCGGTCGACGAAACGGCCGGCAGCTTTGATTCGCGGTTTGTTGAATCCGGACTTGGAAGTCTACCGCTACACCCATCGAAAGACGGGCCGAGTGCGCTATGCGACCGAGGAAGACCTGGTTGCCGATGTGGAGGATCCTGAAACGGAGCGAGAGCGGTGGCAGCGCGGCGAAAAAATCGATTTGGCCGAAGGGCTCTCGGCTGCCGAAGCGATCTCATTGGGCCTGGCCGAGGGTGAATCGAGGTCGGTCGAAGATACTTCCAGGCGAGTCGGTTTGAGCGGCACGCCGCCGCCGGTTGCCGATCGCGGCCTGGTTCGGTTCGTTGAAAAAATCGGACGCAGCAACACGCTGGCGTTCTTGCTGTTGTTCATTGGCTTTTCCGCCCTGTCAGCCGAAGCCAACGCGCCCGGTCTGAGCGTTCCCGGTTTTGTGGCTCTGGTCTGTTTCGCACTTTACTTCTGGATGAAGTTCCTTGCCGGGACCGCCGAATGGTTGGAACTGGTTGCGTTTTCACTGGGGATCATCTGCATTGCCATCGAGATCTTTGTGGTGCCTGGATTCGGGATATTTGGCATCGGTGGGCTCGCGCTGACCGTTCTGGGCGTGGTGCTGATGAGTCAAACTTTTGTCATTCCCCGCAACGTCTATCAGATGGAAATCTTGACGCGGGGAATCTGGGTGGCCCTGGGTGGTGCCGCGGGAATGATTGGCGGCTTCATCGTGATGCGGATGATGTTGCCGCATGTTCCGTTGTTTCGAGGTCTGGTGATGGAAGCGCCCGATGACGCGGTGATTGCCGAATCGGAAAAACTGGGCGACTTCAGTTACCTGCTGGGACAAAGCGGCACGGCAACCACCCCGCTACGTCCGTCGGGCAAAGCACGTTTCGGGGAGGAGGTGGTGCAAGTGGTCAGCGACGGCACGGCCATTTCCAAGGACGAAGCGGTTCGGGTGACCGAAGTTCATGGGACCAAGGTGGTGGTCGAGGTGGTGGAGAGCTGATGCCGCTTTACTATTCCATCATCCTGTTGGTGCTGTTTTACTTCCTGCTGATCGTCGAGTTTCTTGTTCCCTCGGGCGGATTGTTGGGGGCTGCCGCGGCGGCAACTTTGATCGCCGCGATCGTCGTCGCGTTTTCTCACAGCGTTTTTACCGGCGTGGTGGTGTTGATCATCGCGTTTGCCACCACGCCGCTGGTCTTTCTGGGCATGGTCAAATTCTGGCCGCACACTCCCATCGGCAGGCGAATGTTGAATCGCCGCCCCGGCGAAGTCCCCTCCCCGGCACCCAAACGCACTGCTCCCGATGGCACACCGCTGGATGAATTGGTCGGTCGTATCGGAGTGGCCAAAACGAATTTGCTGCCCAGCGGAATGGTGATGATCGATGGCAACAAGTTGGACGCGGTCAGCACGGGAATGCCAATCGACGCCGGCACACGCGTGATCGTCACCAACATCGAGGCAGGAAAAATCCACGTCCGCGCCGCGCTAGATGACGAAACCGACCGCGCCACCGACCCGCCTCAATCTCCACCATCCTTGGAGAAACCACTCGAATCATTCGAGTTCGAGTGATCGGTGACGCAGCACGACCGTCTCGGTCGTGAACGACGGCGGGGAACGCCGCGCTAAGATCTAGGCAGCTCCCTGGCGAAAACGACCAAGAATTTCGGCGAACCCCGCCCACTTGTCACGAATTTCATCGAGAATACTGAAAACGTTCGTCTGACAAGTCTTGGCGACTTTCGCTACCCGGTCTTTCAAGTGGTTCCCGTCATGAAAACACTTTTTGCTTTTCTTGCTTTAGGTTTCACCATCCCCGCTCTGGCGGCGGAACGTCCCAATGTCATGGTCATCTTGTGTGACGACATCGGCGCTCACGAGCTATCACTCTACGGACACCCAGAACACAAGACGCCGAACCTGGACGAACTTGGGCAAGCCGGCATCTGGTTCACGACCGGGTACTCCACTCCCATCTGCCATCCGACTCGGTTTCAAATCATGACCGGGCAGTATGCGCATCACAACGGCGTGTACCACTTTCCAGGCCGACCTGGTGGACCGCCGTCCAACACCGGACCGGACGATATCGCCAGCCACCTGACCTTCGGCAAGCTCTTTCAGCAGGCGGGCTACGCGACCGCTCACGCCGGGAAATGGCAACTCTCCGGCGAGCATCCAACGCTGATTTACGAATGTGGATTCGACGAATACTGCATGTGGGCTTACAAACAAAACCTACCCCAGGGTGTAAAGCACGACGGAGCATGGGAAGGAAAGCCAGGTACCAAAACGTGCCGTTATTGGCATCCATCGGTCGTGAAGAACGGAGAATACCTCGATACCGACGACAACAGTTACGGCCCGGACATTTACTCCGACTTCCTCTTGGACTTCATCGGCCGAAACCAAGACAAACCGTTTTTCGTTTATTACCCGATGGCCTTAACGCATGGCCAGTTCTTCACGACGCCGGATACCACCAAGACATTGGAAGACCGCTTCACGAACGACAAGAACAAGAATTGGCAAGCCAATGTCGAATACACCGACAAGATCATCGGCAAACTGGTTGCCGGGCTGAAGAAGCTTGGTAGACGCGAAAACACGCTGATCATTTTTGTGGGTGACAACGGAACGGGAGGCAACGGCAAAGGCAGAACGACCGAAATGGGTGTTCGAGTGCCGTTCATTGTCAATGGGCCGGGACTGGTGAAAGCTGTCGGACAGTGTCGTGAATTGGTGGACGTGTCGGACATCGTTCCCACCATCTGTGACGTTGCCGGCATCCAGCTTCCCCAAGATCACATCATCGACGGCGTCTCCTTCGCGCCCTATCTGCGCGGCGAATTGACTCCGCTTCGCCAGTGGATCTACGCTCCTTTGGGTGGCCAACGGGTCGTTCGCACCAAACGCTGGCTGCTGGAAAACAACTCGCCGCGCAGCTTCGGCCAACTCTACGATTGCGGCCAGTCGCGCGATGGCACCGGCTACAAGGAGGTCACCGATTCCGGCGACGCCGAAGTGGCCGCCGCCCGCGCACTGATGAAAAAAATCCTGGCCGACAAACCGGTGCCGGATGTTATCAAGTCAAAGAAAAAGACGAAGGCCTAGCCTCCGGCCCGAATTCAGTCCACTGTAGGCCGACTTGTCCCCAAGTCGGCGATCCTGGAAACCGCCGACTTGGGGACAAGTCGGCCTACAATCGGTACAAAAATTCAAAAAGTCCGGCAGGTCAGTGCCTCCAGGCAAATAAGAACACAAGATCGAAACTTCCTCACCACGGAACCCTCCTTCCCATGAATACGACACGGCGAACGGCACTGAAAGGGATGGGTGGCGCGTTGTCGCTGCCGATGTTGGAATCACTTTCTTTTGCGGCCGCAAAAGCGAGTGAAGTGCTGACGCGATTCCTGGTCGTGGGCAATCCGTTCGGGGCGCACCCCGGTCATTTCTTTCCCCAGGATTTTGGCAAAGACTTCACGATATCGCCGACGCTGCAATCGCTCGAGTGGCTGCAGGATCGGCTCACCGTCATTTCGCATACCGACCACAACATGGTCAGCGGACACGGTCGCGAGATTTCGTTCCTGAGCGGCGTTCTTCCCACCGATGCGCAGGCTTTTCCAGAAAAGAACATGTCGCTGGACCAGCTGTTTGCGCGGCACGTCGGCAGCCAGGTGCGTTATCCGTCCGTTGGGGCTTCGCTGGACGCCGGCATCCGCATGAGCTGGACGGCAAACGGAATCGAAAAGCTGCCGATCACCGATCCGCAGGAGCTGTTCGATCACCTGTTCCTCAATCTGACACCCGAAGAAAAGGCCTTGCGTCGCGATTTGCTCCAGCGAAACGGCAGTATCCTTGACACCGTCGGCAGTCAGTTTTCGGACGCCCTAAAAAACGCCAGCCAGTTTGACCGGCAGCGAGCCGAGCAATTCGCGACGTCACTGCGCGAACTGGAAAGTTCGCTGGCCGATCGTAAGAACTGGCTTGAACGCGACAAACCAACATTTGACATCTCCGGTCACTTCGCACAATCGGAGGTGACGATTGCCAATCGCTACGACGCGATTTTCGACATGATCGCCTACGCCTTCCAGAGTGACCTGACGCGTGTGGCCAGCGTCGAATTTCCGGCCGCTCTGGGGTACACCGATATCGAAGGTGTCAATCGCAGCTACCATGGCTGCACCCACAACGGCAGGAAGGAAGACTTGGTTAGCGAACTGGTGGCGATCGAATCGTTCCAAATCGCCCGGTTGTCGCGATGCTTGAAGAAGCTCGATTCCATCAAGGAGCCAAATGCCCAAGGCAGCATGCTCGATCATACGATCGTGCTGTTTGGTAGCGGCATGGGTTACGGCGGCACACACTCCAACCGTAATCTTCCGATCTTCGTGGCCGGAGGTGGGTTCAAGCATCGCGGACATGTCGACGCCCGGGACAACAGCGGCAAGAACATGCCATTGTGCAATCTGTACGTCACGTTGATGCAGCGATTTGGCATCAGCCGAGACAAATTCAACACCAGCACGGGGTCCTTTGATTTGGATCGCGCGTGACTTGGCAAGAACACTCGTGAGTTCTTCGCGACGTTGCGCGAGTGTTTCCGAGAGAATCTCGCGCAAAGGCGCGAAGACGCAAAGAAAAACGGGCTGACAGGGATCAGCGTTGGACTCGAAAGACGAATCGATGAAAGCAGTAAATCGGACCTCCAAGGCACTTTCTGGATTCGCCGACTTGGGGACAAGTCGGCCTACAGGTCTTTGCGCGAGGCTTGTTGCACTCGGTATTGCCATTTCCTTTGTCGTTTCATCATCAGTCCGCGCCGACCAGGAACTGCTTAGCAGCCACTGCGCGAAGTGTCATGGCGGTAAGAAAGCCAAGGGCGACTTTGATCTGCGTTCTTTGGGCGATCATCCGAACAAAGAAAACGTCGATCTCTGGGAAACGAGCCTCGACTATGTGAAAGCCGAAGAGATGCCGCCGGCCAAACAAAGTCGTTTGTCCAAGGCAGATCGCCGGCGACTCATTCAGTTTCTTGAACAGAAGATGCGGCTGTACAACAGCCAGTCGGGCAAATCGCTACGCATCCAACCACGCCGGCTGAACAATCGCGAATTCGAAAACAGCGTACGTGACGCGCTGCTGCTGGAAGACATCGGCACTCACCAACCGACCGATAACCTGATCGGGGACTCGCTGCACAACGGGTTTGATACGCACGGTGACACGCTGGGTTTCAGCAAGTTTCATCTCGAACAGTACATCGAGTCGGTACGAAAGATTGTCGACGCCACCATCCTTTCCGGTCAGCGTCCTGAGGCCCGGCGCTACGAAATCGATGCCACTGAAATCATCGCGGCACATACCAGCCAGAACACCACTCGACCGGAGCGACATGGCAAACCCGAAGGTTTCGACTTCCTGGATCCGAAACAGCTTGCTTACTTCGAGAGTTTTAAGACGGCGCCGCAAACCGGTTGGTACAAGATCACGATTCGCTGCACCGGAAAGGATCGCGGCATTTATGATGCCCAGGACTCGGGAATCTACCACGGCGATCCGATCCGAATGGCCGTACAGATCGGCGGACGCGAGCGTCTCTTTGACCTGCCCGATGAGGAGGTGGTGGAGATTGAGTTGAACGAGTGGATTGCCGGCGGTTCGCGTTTGCGACTCCACTACCCCACCGACGGACTCCGAATACGGGGCAACGGCAATTTCAAATTTCAGAACGCGATAGCCGGCGAGTATCTCAAGGAGCACGATCCCGATCTGTACGCAAAAGTGGTTGCCGAAATCAAACCGACGCCCAGCGGAAGGGTGAGAGCCCCGACAAGCTGGCACCACTGGGTCGACTACTGGATGGGGCCGCGCCCTCGCGTGTTGAATGCCGTTGTGGAAGGCCCGCTGTACGAATCTTGGCCACCGAAACGGCAGGTTGCTTTGATCGGCCGAAGCCCCAAGGTGGAAAACGCGGAAGCGATTTTGCGACCGATCGCCCGCCGCGCTTGGCGCCGCGAGGTTCGGGACGGCGAACTCGATCAGTTTGTTCGTCTCGTTCAATCCAAGGCCAACCAGCTTGGCGACACTGGGGCTTTGAAGGAGGGCATCGTGGCGATCCTGGCATCGCCCCCGTTCCTGCTCCTGGGCCAAGAAGATGTCACACCGCAGCAACGCTTCACTTCCAAGTTCAGTTACTTCCTGGAAAGCACCATCCCGGATGCGGAGCTGCGCCAGGCTGTCGCCGCCGGCAAACTGAGTTCTTTCGCCGGTGTTCGAGCGGAAGTGCAGCGGAGGTTCGATCGATCGGCGGCGGAACCTTTCTTGCGAGCCTTTCCCTACGCCTGGCTGGAACTCAACGACATCAACTTCATGGCCCCCGACCCCGACCACTATCGGCATTATCATCGCAAGCGGGTAAGCGAAGACATGATCGACGAAGCGTTGCATTTCTTTCGCCACGCGATCGAGCAGAACATTCCGCTGCCGGAGTTTATCTCCGCCGACTACAGTTTCATCAATGCCGACCTGGCGCAGGTCTACGATGTCGAAGACGTTCCGCAAGATTCCCAATTCCGCAAGTACACCTTCACCAACCGGCGGCGCGGCGGGCTGTTGGGCATGGGGGCCTTTCTGACCGTCACGGCCGACAGCCTTGGCACGTCGCCGATCCATCGCGCCATTTACGTGATGGAAAACTTTCTGGGCATTCACCCCTCCCCACCGCCGGCCGACGTCAAGATTGAGGAACCGGATGTACGATCGGCGAAGACGATCAAGGAGGTTTTGGTAGCACATCGGTCAGACAAGACCTGCGCTTCCTGCCATCATACGATCGATCCGTTCGGATACGCCTTCGAGAATTTTGATCCGATGGGGGCATGGCGGGATGAGTACCTCGTGCAGCTCTCCGAGCCTCAGGCAGACAGCAAACGCGGGCAGGCAGCAAAGGCCAAAGGGATTCCCATCGACGCGTCGGCAAGTTTTCTTAGCGGTGCTGAGTACAAGGACATTACCGGATTCCGACAGCTGATGCAGACCAATGCAAATCGCAACCGCTTCGTTCGCTGCTTCATCACAAAGCTGCTAACCTATGCAAACGGCGAGGAACCGGACGACTACTCCGAAGTCGAAAAGATCCTGGCAGTATCGGCGGAGCATGACTACCGCATCGTCGACACGGTCGCGGCTGTGATCGACAGCCCGCTGTTCCGGGAGGAGTGAGAGCCGTCCGCCGCTTCGCGCGAGATCCGGCAAGGTAGGTTCCCGGAAGACGAGACTCGCGCAAAGACGCGCAGACGCCAAGAATTTGGGAGACCAGTTGAGATGGGATCGGTGGATCGAATTGCCGGCGTGCCGATGTGGATCTTGGCGTTTGTTGTTCTGGGCTCCGCCGCGGCAAGCGCGGACACGATTGACTTCAATCGCGATGTCAAACCGATTCTGTCCGACAAATGTTTTCACTGCCACGGTCCGGATGCGGCCAATCAAGATTCGAGTTTTCGTCTGCATACACCCGAAGCCGCTTTGGAGGATCTAGGTGGCTATGCGGGAATCGTTCCGGGTGATCCGGAAAGCAGCGAACTGTTGATTCGCGTTGAAAGTGAGGACGCCGATTTCATCATGCCTCCAGTCGATGCACCGAGGCATCTTTCCAAGAAAGACAAAAAAATTCTGCGGCAATGGATTCTTGAGGGCGGCCGGTACGATCAACACTGGTCGTTCAAGGTGCCAGTGCGTCCTGACGTGCCCGCACAGGAAGACGCCATCGATCACTTCATCCGAAAGCGGCTCCATGGTACCGGGCTTTCCCCGTCGCCACGGGCATCCAAGCAACAACTGATTCGAAGAGTCACCCTGGACCTCACGGGACTTCCGCCGACTCCGGAAGAGGTGGAGGCCTTCCTGGCTGACACCAGCGCCACCGCCTACGCAACCGTCGTTGATCGTTTGCTTGCTTCCCCGGCGTACGGCGAGCGGATGGCCCAGGTCTGGCTCGACGCCAGCCGGTATGCCGACAGCGCCGGATACCAGAACGATTTCAAGCGGTCGCAGTGGCCGTGGCGCGACTGGGTCATTGACGCCTACAACCGGAACCTGCCGTTTGATCAGTTCAGCATCCAGCAGCTGGCCGGCGACCTTCTTCCCGGCGCCGATGACAAAACGCGGCTGGCCACGGCCTTCAACCGGAATCATCGCATCAACAACGAAGGGGGCGTCATCCCGGAGGAATTCTAGGTTGAATATGTTGCCGATCGAGTGGAGACGACGTCAACCGTCTGGCTTGGATTGACCGTGGGTTGCTCGCGGTGCCACGATCACAAGTACGACCCGATCACGATGAAGGATTTTTACAGCCTGTTTGCGTTCTTCAACAACGTGCCTGAAAAGGGCAAGGATGGCGATACTGCTCCCACCCCCAACATGAATGTCTACACAGGGGGCAGCTCGCAGGAACACGATCGACTGCAAGCCGAGGTTGATCGTCGCCGCGAGGAGACGGGCAACTTCACCAAGACTCACCGCGGCGCGTTCGAACAATGGAAATCGGAGGAGGCGGAACGGCTGGCCAGCGAAATCCGGCTGCCGGCTGCCCGCGCCCACTACCCGTTTGACTTCCCGGTCGGAAAGACGCTGCCGAACCTGGCAAGGCCCAATGAAGACGCGCGAATTCGGGGACGTGAAAACTTCGTCAAGAGCACCGAATCGGGCAAGTTCGGGAAGGCTGTTACTTTTGCCAATGCTGGTCACGTCCGACTGGGTTCACCGTTTGGCGAAAAAGGATTCCTGGCGGATTCGAAGATCAGTTGGTCGTTCCACGTCAAGCCGCTGAAAGATGCGACGGGCGACGTTGTGTCGTCGCTCTCCTCGGACAAACGGCAACGCGGGTATCGGATCTCGTTGATCCAGGCCGCCGACCAAGATGACCTGGCCGTTGTCTTCCGGCTGATGTCTGATCAGAGAAAAGGAAAGGGAATCGAGGTTCGCACACCGCCGATGCTGAAACGCGGCGCGCAGGATTTCACCCACGTGGCTGTCACCTACGATGGCTCTCTCACGGCCGGCGGCGTCACGATTTATGTTGACGGCCAGCCGGTGCAGACGCAGATCATCTCCGATACGCTCGAATCTGGGTTTGCGACTCAGGACGATCATCTGCTCGGATCGGGATTGAGTTTTGCGGTGATTGATGAACTGTACATTCACCGCAGCCACGTCCTCTCGCCCGAAGCGGTGGCGGCACTTTCTCAATGGGATTCGGCTACGGTCATTCTCGCATCGACCAATCCCACCGCTGCTCAGCAAAACTACCTGGAGAGAAGCTATTTCGACAGCCGCGATCCGGGTTACCAGACTCAATTGGCCAAGCGGAAGCGGGCAGAAAACGTACTCGCGGCGTTTGAAAGGGCGAACATCACCAAGGTAAGCATCATGGAGGAGATGCCCGAACCTCGTGATTCGTACTTGCTCCTTCGCGGGGCGTACGACAAGCCTGATACCAGCGAGAAACTCTCACCGCAAACTTTCGAAAGCCTGCCGCCGATGGCCGATGGTCTACCGCAAAACCGGCTGGGCCTGGCGCGCTGGCTTTTCCAGGCAGACAATCCTCTGACCGCTCGCGTTGCAGTCAACCGTTACTGGCAAATGTTGTTCGGCACCGGCCTGGTCAGGACCCCGGAAGATTTTGGTTCGCAGGGTTCGCCGCCGACGCATCCAGAACTGCTGGACTGGTTGGCGGTCGAGTTCCGCGAAAGTGGCTGGGACGTGAAGGCAATGCTAAAGCGGATCGTGACTTCCGAAACCTATTGCCAGGATTCGCGTGTCACCGCCGAGATGCTCGAAAAGGATCCGGCTAACGAATGGCTTGCTCGCGGAGCACGAAGGCGACTTTCTGCGTTCACCATTCGCGATCAGGCTCTGGCCGCATCCGGCCTGCTGGTCAACCGGTTCGGCGGACCTCCGGTGATGCCCTTTCAGCCGGCCGGCCTTTGGGAAGAAGTCAGTGCCAAGGGATTCAAGTACATCGTTGCCAAAGACGACGGGCTCTATCGTCGCAGCCTGTACACTTTCTGGCGACGTACCGTCCCGCCGCCCAACATGATGAATTTTGACTCGGTAGGTCGGGAAGCCTGTTCCGTCAACGTCAAGCGGACCAATACGCCACTGCAGGCGATGAACCTTCTGAATGATCCGCAATTTGTCGAGGCCGCCGGTGCACTGGGCAAACGGATGATGGAATCAGGCACGTCTGCCGAAGCGCGGATCAAGCGGTGCAGCGAACTGCTTCTGGCACGTCCACCGACCGATCAAGAAATGAAAGTGTTCCGGGCAGGTTACGATCATTACTTGTCAGAGTTTCGGCGGAGCCCCGAATCGGCAAAGGCTTTCCTCTCGGCAGGCAATTCGACGCCAAATCCTGAACTCGACGCGTCCGAACTTGCGGCCTGCGCGGCCGTTGCCAACGTATTCCTGAACCTTGATGAAACAGTGACCAAAGAGTGAAACCAATGACTTCGCGCCAAGCCGCGAAGTCGCACTGTGCAGAATCGATGACCATGAAAACCGACTTGCAAAACCAACCCATGGCGGACTGGCGTCTCCTGACCAACCGCCGGTACTTCTTCGGCCGCGCCGCAACCGGCGTTGGCTCGGTCGCTTTGGGATCACTGCTATCACGAGACCTTTCGGCCGGCGATAGGATGGCCAGTGCCCTCACGCATGCGCCGAAGGCCAAACGGGTCATCTACCTCTTTCAATCCGGCGCTCCTTCGCAGCTTGACCTGTTCGACTACAAGCCGGAACTGGTCAATCACTATGACGATGACCTGCCCGACTCGATCCGCCAGGGACAACGGCTGACCGGCATGACTTCCGATCAGGCCCGCTTCCCGATTGCTCCTTCCACCTTCGGTTTCCAACAGCACGGGGAAAGCCGAGCATGGATCAGTGACCTGATGCCTCACCTCAGCGGCGTGGCCGACAAACTCTGTTTCATCAAGTCGATGTACACCGAGGCGATCAATCACGATCCGGCGATTACGTTTTTCCAAACTGGATCGCAGATTGCCGGTCGTCCCAGCGTGGGAGCCTGGCTCTCTTACGGTCTCGGCAAAGAGAATGAAAACCTGCCCGCTTTCGTCGCGATGACCTCGACCGGAACCGGACGGCCTGGAGGACAACCGCTCTATGACCGCCTGTGGGGCAGCGGGTTTCTTCCCACCACTCACCAAGGCGTGAAGCTGCGAGGCGTCGGCGATCCGGTGCTCTACCTGAACGATCCCGAAGGGATCAGCCGATCGATGCGACGACGGATACTCGACGACATCGCGGCGATCAACCAACAGAAGCTGGATGACTTTGGTGACCCGGAGATCGCGACGCGGATCGCTCAGTACGAACTGGCTTACCGCATGCAGATGTCTGTTCCGGAACTGACCGACCTGTCGACCGAACCGGAATCGACCTTCCAAGCCTACGGTCCGGAATCTCGGAAACGGGGCACCTATGCCAACAACTGCATCCTTGCTCGCCGGCTTGCCGAAAGCGGTGTCCGTTTTGTGCAGTTGTTTCACATGGGATGGGACCAGCACAAGACTCTGCCGAAACAAATCCAGGGTCAGTGCTACGATACCGATCAGGCAAGCGCGGCCCTGATCAACGACTTGGAACAACGGGGTCTGCTGGAAGACACCTTGGTGATCTGGGGTGGGGAATTTGGCCGCACGGTCTACAGCCAAGGAACGCTCACCCGTACCAACTACGGTCGCGATCATCACCCCCGATGCTTCACGATTTTCATGGCCGGCGGAGGCATCCAGCCCGGCATGACCTACGGAGCGACGGATGATTATTCCTACAACATCGTCGAAAACCCCGTACACGTTCACGACCTGCACGCCACCATGTTGCATCAGCTTGGAATTGATCACGAAAAACTCACTTACCGATTCCAGGGACGTTATTTCCGACTGACGGATGTCCACGGACATGTGGTGCAGGACGTTTTGGCCTGACTTTCACAGCCTGCCCACAGGTCCTGAAGGGTGGTGGCGAATGTCGCCAAGACTTTCGGTGAATCTCGGTCCGCCGAAACTCTTGGCGAGTTTCGCTACCACGACAAAACCACCTGCGGCAGTAGAAGTAGGGCCGGTTCCTACCGGCCGTCCCGTCTTAGGCCGGTAGAAACCGGCCCTACATTACCCAAGGGAACGATAAGAATGTTGAATATGATCGCGAAACGGCTTGTCGTGCTTCTACTGTTCGTCGTCACAACCGCGTCGTTATGCACCGCGGACGACCATCCGAATATCGTCATCATCTATGCGGACGACATGGGTTTCGGAGACCTCGCAATACAGAATCCCGACACCAAGATCTCGACGCCGCATCTGGACCAACTGGCCCGCGAGGGGTTGCGGTTTACCGATGCCCACAGCTCGTCGGGAATCTGCACTCCCAGCCGCTACGCACTGCTAACCGGTCGATATCACTGGCGAAAATTTCATAGCATCGTGAACGCCTGGGGAGACTCAGTCTTTGCGGACGATCGGCTGACATTGCCCGAAATGCTCAAGACCAAGGGCTACACCACGGCGTGCATCGGGAAATGGCACTTGGGTTTCGACTGGTCGGCGATCCGCAAACCGGGCGCCAAACAGAGGACCATTGGCAAAAGGAAGACCTGGCGGGCTGACGCATTCGACTGGTCGAAACCAATCCCTGGTGGTCCGCTGGATCATGGTTTCGACTATTACTTTGGCGACGACGTCCCCAATTTTCCACCCTACACGTGGATTGAAAACGACCGTGTTGTCGAAGCTCCCACCGTTCCCTACGTCCCCGATCCAAGGCCGGCCGAAGGTGCTCCGGAAGGACGTCCCGGTCCGATGGTTGCCGGCTGGAAGCAAGACGCGGTCATGCCGACGCTGACCCGTCGGGCCGTCGAGTGGATTGGCGAACAGAAGGGTAGCGATCAGCCGTTTTTCCTCTACTGGCCGTGGACCTCCCCTCATGCTCCGATCGTGCCCACCGACGACTGGAAAGGAAAGTCGGGCGCTGGTGGTTACGGTGACTTCGTGGCTCAAAGCGATCATCACGCCGGCCAGGTTCTCCGGGCATTGGATGCAAACGGGTTCCGCGACAATACGATTGTGATTTTCACCGCCGACAACGGCCCGGAGAAATATGCGTTTGAACGAGTTCGAAAACACGACCATCGCAGCAGCGGTCCACTGCGCGGATTGAAACGCGACATCTGGGAAGGCGGGCATCGCGTCCCCTTCATCATCCGTTGGCCGGGTGTCGTGAAGGCCGCAACGGTGACCGACGGGCTGATGAGCCAGATGGACATCATGGCCACACTGGCGGGAATCGTCGGTGCTGAATTACCCGCCGGCGCCGCCGATGACAGCCACGACCAGGCTGCCCTGTGGAAAGGGGGTGATAGTGCCCGAACTTCGATCGTTCACAACACCAAGCAAAACCACTACGCCATTCGCCAAGCCAACTGGGTGTTGATCGATGCGCCAAGCGGCAGCGTCTCCGGCGTTCCCGGTTGGTTCGCGGAAGCCGCCGGGTACCGAAAGAACCCGCACCCCGGAGCTTTGTTCGATCTCCACTCCGACGTTGGCCAGCGAGTGAATTTGTTCGCCGATCAGCCCCAGCGAGTCAAACAGTTGAAACAACTCCTCTCCCGAACTCGCCAGCAAGGCGAAGTGCGTTCCAAGTAGTAACCGTAGCGGAAGCCGCCAAGGCTTTCGGCAGATCAACATGGCCGCCGAAATTCTTGACGAATTCCGCACCATCTGAAGACAGAGCTTACTTCCAATGAAAACGAATCGACGAACACACGCCGCTTGCATAGCGATGGGATGGCTGCTTGTTCTTGGGCCGACAAATTGCTTGAAAGCCGCCGAAGTCGATTCTGACCAGCGTCCCAACATCATTTTTCTGCTGGCCGACGATATGGGTTTCGGAGACCTTGGTTGTTTCGGCTCGTCGGTGATTCAATCTCCGAATCTGGATCGGCTTGCCCAACAAGGCGTCAAGCTGAATCAGTGTTATGCCGCTAGCCCGAATTGTTCCCCAGCGCGAACCGGCATCCTCACCGGACGTCACCCCTATCGCGTCGGGATGTATGACTTCGCTCGTTTCAAACCGCTGCACATTCCGGTCCAGGAAACGACGGTGGCAAAGCAGCTTCAATCTGTCGGGTATGCCACGATGTTCGCGGGAAAGTGGCACTGCAGCGGCGATTTCGATTCGGGAACGCAACCCTATCCTGGCGATCATGGATTCGATCATTGGCTGGCAAACAAAGGAAACTTTGGCAAAGATCCCCGTGACTTCATTCGTAACGGAAAACCGGCCGGGCCGATCAAAGGATGGATGGCCGAACTCGTTGTGAACGAAGCGATGGACTGGCTAGATCGGCGCGACGAAAGCACACCTTTCTTTACTTGTCTTTGGTTCAGCGAACCGCACGTGCCGGTGCTGGCAGCCAACGAATTTCGCCAGCTCTATCCGGAGAAGGAGACCTCTTCTCACCTCCCAAGGTTGGCAAAATCGGGAGGCCCACAGGTGCTCCGCAGAAAACAGTTGAAGGATCCCGATCTCTACTTCGGCTGCGTCTCGATGCTCGATCATCACATCGGCCGGTTGATGGACTACCTCGATCAAAACGACCTGGCCGAAAACACGCTGGTTGTTTTCACCTCGGACAACGGGCCCGAACATCGCACGCCCACAGCATTCGGTAGCTCCGGTCACTTTCGTGGCGCAAAGGGACACGTGCACGACGGCGGCATTCACGTTCCCGGCATCGTTCGTTGGCCGCGAGCGATCAAGGGGGCAGCGGTCAGCGACCAGCCGGTCAACGGCACCGACTGGCTTCCGACATTTTGCGCGGCCTCCGGCGCCCCGTTGCCAAAAGATCGCCCGATCGACGGAGCCAATCTTCTCCCCTCGCTTGTCCACAGCAAACCGGTTCAGCGCTCCCGACCGATGCTCTGGTGGCTCTGGCATGCCCGTGGCGGCTGCGAAGTCGCGATGCGAGACGGCGACTACAAGTTGCTGGCAACCATGATGCCGCAGGCAGATCCCGGCTCGGTTGCCGATGCGAAACAACCGCCGGGATGGACCATTATGAAGTTCATCAAGAAAGCTGAACTTGGTCGTTTTGAAATGTTCAACCTGAAGGACGATCCGTCGGAAACTTCCAACCTGGCCACCACCCAGCCGAAGCGATTCCAACAGCTCCGACAACGCATGGTAGCGCTCCATGCCGAAATCCGCGCCGAAGGTCCCGAGTACCAACTTGGCAAAACGGAAAAAAAGAATTCACCGAAAAGCGACTAGCGGAGGAAGGTACTTCGTCGGCTCATCTGGATATCGCGATCGGACCAATAGCCTCCGATCCAGTCGCTTCGTCCCAGCACGTTCCAATTATCGGTATCGATCTCGCTGCCACGGTCATCCATCCACTGCATCGCCTGTTTGGCCGCGCGATGCGGCAGGCTGACCAGGCTCAGTTCCGTCACGGGATGTTTTCGGATCAGGGCAACGCGGTCGCCGATCGCCACTCCAACGGTGCCGGTCAGTTCATACCGCCACACGGGAAGACTTCGGAACAAACTGATCAACACTCCCGAACTGGACAACACCAAGTCGTCGTCGATCCAAATCGGAGGCCGCTTGCCGAGGCTTTGGCGGGTGCGAACGTCTGCTGAAAGACTCGATGTGGCAAGGTCCCAAACGCGGAGCCGCCGAGGTGTTGCGACCGCCAACGATCTGCCGCCTGATGCGAAGGCGACACCCGGAATGGAATTCGATTCGACCGGTATTTTTCCCACCGCGACACCGTCGACACTGCGACGAATCTCGACCACTCCTTCCCGAGGCAACGCCACATAACGGCGACCGCCCGAGATCGCGGGAAGGGATCGGGAATCTATCCCGGCGATCCGGTAAACCTGTTTGCCCGAAACAATATTCCACAGCCCGATCGTATCATCGATCACCGCCACAAAGTGTTCCTCGTCTACCCAGCGAGCCCAACGAACACGCGGTGCGCCACCAACCGCCGAACGTTTAGCGACGCTGCGCTGGTAGGTAAACTCGATTTCATCACCCGACCAACCGCTGGCAACCGCCAACCGTCCCCCCTGCCCCAGTGAATCTTGACCGATCAAAACCAACCCTCGACCGCTGCCGGCGTGATAGTCACACAACCGAATCGCTTTGCTGCCGGTCCACAGTACATTCATCGTTTCCTCAGCGGGATCAAAGACCATCAACCGTCCCTGGGAGGATTGGCCGGGCAGTGAAAGCCCCTTGCGCACCGAGATGGCCAAACGCTCCACTGAGTTTTGGCCGCCTCCGACCGCGATGGCACGAGAGCAAACGTCGTGGACGTCGATCTTGGGAAAACGGATTCGGGCATCCGTCACGTTGACATTCCAAGGGGAACGATCGGGTTGGATCGAAGCGGGCAACTGGGCCGGGGTGAACGGCCGCGTTGGCTGGGTCAATTCCAGAGCCGCACCCTCTTCGGCTTGCTGCCGTGATGCGGGAAGGTCCAAGACCGGTAGCGGCTTGACCGGAACGATCTTCGGCGGCGTCGATCGAAGTGGGTTCTCTTTGGCCTGCAGGCGATCGTCGTATGCGTCCAGGTATTCCTTGTCTCGTTCGCTGAGCTGATCGACGCGAAGTTTTGCGACACCGCCGTCACGCCGAAGCAGCGTCACCATGTCGTCATCTTTGCTGATCAACTGCGCTTCGACCGAATGCAAACCACCAACATCGACCCAAATTCGAATCGGTTCGCTCGACCAGCCGCTTCGGCACAACATACAAATGCAAAAGAAGATGGCGACCACTGGCAACTTGGCTGGCCAAGGAGGGGCCTCGCACCGGCTTTGTCGAACCTTGGTAAAAAATTTCCGGAGCACTGGTCGGTACTCGCTAAGATCGATCTGTGCTTTCATCGTCACTGTTTTAGATTTCAAACTGCCGTGACACTCTGCTGCTTGCCGAGCGGGCGATCAAAAAAAGCTGCGCACTCGATCGGCGAACCGAACGGGTGATTCTTCCACCACCTGCTTGCCTTCCAAGGCAGCGATCCAGACTTTCGGGTCGTCGCCGTAGTTCTTTCCAGTCGATCCGCGTAGTGAATCGACCGCCAAAGATCGCGTCGCCGGGTTTCGATCGGAAAGCGCTATCTGCAGTGAATCGACCGCAATTTGACTTTTGTGATTGCCCAGCGCTTTGATAGCGGCCTGTTTCACGTCAACGTTCGACTCGGTACCGACGGTGGCGGCCAACAATCTTGCTTCTTCCTCGCCGCTGCGGCTGCCCAGCGACCGACAGGCCTCCATTCGTACCTTCATGCTTTCGTCATCCAGACCCTTTTCGATCATCGGCAGGGCGGACGCACTGTCGAGTTTCCGGGCGGCTCGAACTGCCAATCGCCTCATTTCGGGACTGGGGTCGTTTTCCAGCATCGCGGTCAGCTGGCCTGCCCAAAAAGTCTGCCGTTCAGCCGGCAGCGTATGGATCGTCTCGGCAAGTTTCGCCAGCTGTTTTCGCCGCACGTGATCCGAAACGCCGATCGCCTCGTCGGCTCGCCATTCGTTGATCACGTAGTACGGATTGACGGTTTTCAGCGCGTACATCGGGCCGTCCTGACAGCCACAAAGCACACAACACAGCAAACTCCCCAGCAGCAAACCACCGGAGTTGGCCCAACGTCGCGAATTGCTTGACATTCTTGTTCCTGATTCAGTCAATCGGAATCCGTCCCTCCGCATCGGTGCGAACATACGAGGCCGGATAGACGGCATGTAGCAAAGCCGCCCGGCGCAAACCAAGTGCAAAAACACGCACCCCTCGTGAAACTCGGTTCAGCTACGTTGCGATGTGGTCGATGATAGCGTCCGAATCGCGAGGTCAATCGGTTCGGAGTCATCAATCAAGCGTAGTGAATCCTTCTTCCGCGACGAACGATACCGATCACCGAGGACTGAGAGTTGAGTTTCCGTTGCCAAAACGCGATGCCCGGTCCTTCGATGCATCGGGGGATTCGCCGCTGCTGCCACGATTGATGGAAGATTCTACATCAGCAGAATCTGGCGATGAATAGATTGAGTACTGAAGTCCGTCAATCTCACCACTCTCCCGCGGCGTCACATTCGTCGGGACGTAGTCATCGATGATTTGACGCACCGTCTTGCCGCGCATCTTGTCACTCGCGCCATCCATTCCGTACGCAGCAAGGTACTCGAGACGGATGTCCGTGAAAGTGTCACGAACATCAAGGGTCAACCGCGGCCCAATCTCGTTACACGCCTGAAACACCTCCTCTGTTGTGTCGCCCGTGATCAATGCCGACTCTGGGGTGAGCATTCGATTCGTCGGGTTTCTGAATTGATTCGCGATGAACGCGAGCACGCCAAACGCGATCGTTACGACGACGATGTTACGAGTTGAAGGCAAAACAGATTCGAGAACAAAGATTTGTCGGCGAACGAATTGCAATCAATCCGGCATGCTTGCAGGCGGATCGATCGAGCGTTGTGCTTGGCCGGTTCTGGGAACTTTCCATGACAAAGAGCCGTGAAAGGTGACGTCAGTTTAGACGATCGAAGTAACCCACGGCAATCTTCGCTACCGCTTGGACTTGCTGAGTGAGGACGTGCTCTGTCCCCGTTCTGTTCACCCCTCTCTGGAAAAAGATCAATACGGGTGCAAGTGTGGTGGAGTCGACCACGAATCACTCGAATAGCACGAATGAAGAAAGGTGGACTCAGAAAAAAATGTTCGCGCCAAGCGGCTGAACTGGCATTTTCCAGGTAGACCGAAAGGACGCAGGAGCCGATCTGTGGTTGATCCTGGTCCCCGCAGGTTCTTTCTTATTCGTGGTCACCTTTCTGCTTTTTGTGTCTTTTGGGGTTTTTCGTGGCTAAGAAATCTGTGCACTGACACGAAGCCTCTGATGTCTTCGCTGCACAATATGATTCTGGCTTATCGAAGCCCCTGTCGGACGACAATGAGATCAGAGCAACCTGCGGCAATGAACGTAGCTGTCACGAGCGATGTGAATTTGTCGGAATCGAGCTTCGGTTGATTCGAAGTTCGAGGACTCAACGGGGCCAAGATTTGGCGACCAAAGCTGGTGATGTGCCAGGTTTATGTCTCGCGACAATTTCGTGGTACTTGGCGGCCGTGGCCTAGGGAACCGACGAACTGGCCGTCTCGTACGGAGATCTTGCCTCGGCAGGTTACCAGGCTTGGCCTTCCGGTGATGGCAAAACCTTCGAAGCCGTCGTAGTCGGTGTTCATGACATGATCCGACGCGGTGATGGTGCCGCGGTAATCGGGGTCCCAGATCACCAAGTCGGCATCGCTTCCCGGTTGAATGGTTCCTTTGCGAGGAAACATGCCGAACTGCTTGGCCGCCGACGTGGAGAGTAGCTCGACAAACTGGTGCAGGTCGATTCGCCCCGCGGAAACACCTTGGGTGTACAACAGCGTGGGACGATGTTCTACCGAAGGGATACCGTTGGGAATCTTGGTGAAATCTGACTCCGGCGGCCGCCCCATTTCTTTTTGGCCTTTGAAATCGAATGGTGCATGATCGGTCGCGACCGTGGCGATCACGCCGCTGCGCAGCGCGTCCCAGAGATAACGTTGATGTTGGACGTCGCGAATCGGCGGGCTCATCACATACTTGGCCCCTTCAAAGTCACCCCGCTCGGCATAGGTTTTGTCGAGCACCAGGTAGGGAATCACCGTTTCGATCGCGACATCGACACCTCGTGCCCGAAAGGCAAGCGCCGCTTCGACCGCGTCTCGGCAAGAAGTATGCACGATGTAACCGGAAGCGCCGGTCATTTCCAAGAAGGTACAAAAATGATGCACGCCTTCCGCTTCTACCCGGACGGGTCGAGAAGGTTCGTGGTACTGCGGGCCGACTTTTCCCGCGGCGATGAGCTGTGCTTGCAGCTGCGCCACAAGATCCGCGTTTTCACAGTGAGCGGTAACGACAACGCCTAGTTCCTTTGCCAGGCGACACGTTTGATACAGCTCTTCATCGGTGACGCCAAACGCACCTTTGTAGGCCAGGAAGACTTTGAACGACGGGATGCCGTCGTCGACGATTTGCCGAAGTTTTGTTGGTGTGTCTTGGTCAAAGCTGGTCACTCCCATGTGAAAGGAATAATCGCAAGCCGACAGACCCTCCGCCTTGCTCTTCCACAGCCGGTAGGCTTCCAGCGGATCGTCGTCGCGGGCCGGGCAAACCATTTCGATCAGTGTCGTTGTTCCGCCGACCAAAGCCGCGCGGCTGCCGGAGTCGTACGTGTCTTTGGCATACGTTCCCATGAACGGCAAATAAATATGGACGTGCGGATCGATGAATCCCGGAAACAGATATTTTCCCGTCGCATCAATCACTTCGCCGACACTCGAAGCGTCGATCGATGGTGCGATTTGCGCGATCGTTTCGTTTTCGATCAACACGTCGGCTTGATATCGCTGATCGGGTGTGATCAGTGTGCCGCGTTGGATAAGAATACTCATGCCACTCAGTTCCCCAGCAATTCGTCGGACTGTTTGACAAAATGGTCTCCGTCCCACTTTTCATCGGCGGTGATCCCGCGAGCCTGTTTTGCTTTTTCGGCAGCCTTTTCAGCTTTCGCTTCCGCCTGACGGTGGACCAGGTCAGCGTGCGTGGTGAAGTACGGTAGCGCCTTCCCTTTGAAATCGTCGATTGTTTCAAACCCGTGCTTGTCCATGAAGGCGAGCAGCTGCTGCGACATTTTTTGGACCAACTTGTAGCCGTGCTTCATCACCCCGGTACAGACTTGCACCGTATCGGCTCCCAACAAAATGAACTCCGCCGCATCTTCGCCCGTTTCGATTCCTCCGATCCCCGACAACGTTCGTCTCGGAAATTCAGAGTTGATCAGCTGAGCGATCTCCATGGTCATCCGCAGGGCGATCGGCTTGACCGCCTTGCAAGAGTAGCCGCCGGGGGTGGTGTAGCCTTCCACGGTCGGCATCGGGCGCAGAGTATCCAAATCGACACCGATCACGCTGCGGACGGTATTGATGGCGGAAATACCGTCCAACCCTGCCGCCAGCGCCGCCCGCGACGGATCCTCGATCCGAGTGACGTTGGGAGTCATCTTGGCCCAAACCGGTTTGCTCGCCGCCTCGCGCACCCAGCCGCAAACCTCACTGAGTACGTCGGGGTTTTCGCCCATCGCGGCGCCCATTTTCCGTTCGGGCAATCCGTGCGGGCAGGAAAAGTTGCACTCGAACATATCGACGCCCGCTTCTTCGCAGCGCTGAATGATCTCGAACCAGGCGTCCTTGTTGTACTCCTCCATGATCGAAGCAATCAGCACGTTGTCGGGATACTGGTCCTTGACCAACTTGTATTCGTCCAACCATTGCTTGAACGGCATGGTCGAAATCAGTTCGATGTTTTCCCAGCCATAGGGTTCACCACTGGCATCTTTTAACCGTCCATATCGCGGTGCGACGTTGGTGACTTTGGATGCATCCAGGCTGACCGTTTTTGCGGACGAACCGCCCCAACCGTCGGCGAACGACCGGCAGATCACTCGCGCGTTGGTTCCGGGAGGCCCCGATCCGATCACGAACGGATTAGGAAATTTGATTCCGTTGACGGTCGTTTCCAAAGTGGGCATCGCGGTTCACTTTTGGTTGTTGATTTGTCGCAGACATTCGTCCATCGTGGCGATCAAAAAGTCGGCATCGTCGCGGCTGATGCACATCGGCGGTTTGATCCGCAACGTGTTTCCGAACAATCCGCCTTTGCCCAGAATCAATCCACGTTGTTTGGCCAGCTCCATCAGCTCGGCTGTTTCGGCGGTGGCCGGTTCTTTGCTGGCCCGGTCGCGAACCAGTTCGACACCCAGCATCAACCCCATGCCTCGCACCTCGCCGATCGCCGGATGTTTGTCTTGCAGGTCGAGCAAACCTTGTTTTAAGTGATCGCCGACTTGCCGGGCGTTTTCTTGAATCCCGTCCGATTCGATCACTTCCATCGTCGCCAACCCAGCCGCCATCGAAACGGGATTGCCGCCGTAAGTATTGAAGTGAACTCGTTTGGTCATCGTCTGGGCGATCGGCTGGCTGGTGGTGACCGCTCCCAATGGAGCGCCGTTGCCGATTCCCTTGGCCATCGTGATCAAATCGGGTTTGACATCCCAATTTTGATGTGACCAGTAGTGTGTTCCCGTTCGTCCGAAACCTCCCTGCACCTCGTCGGCGATGCAAAGTCCGCCATGCTCGCGAACGATTTCGTAAACAATCGAAAAGAACTCCTTGGGCGGCGTCACCGCGCCTCCGACTCCCTGAATCGGTTCGCCAATGAAGCAAGCGATTTCGCCCGGCGTCTGATACTGAATCACGTTCTTTAGATCGTGAGCACATTGGACGTCACAGCTGGGATACTGCAGGTTCAACGGACATCGATAACAATAACCGGGCAGACTGTGGGCGATGTTGGGCTGCGGGTTGCTGGGAAACTTCCAAGTTCCGTGGGCGGTCAGTCCCATCGTGGTGGACGTTCCGCCGTGATAAGCGTTTCGCAAACCGATCACTTCTTGATTGCCAGTGAACTCGCGCGACATCAGAATCGCGATCTCGTTGGCTTCGCTGCCCGAATTGGTGAAATAGGTGCGATCGAGCGGCACGGCTTGTTCGTTGGCCGGCATTTTGGATGCCAGCTTGGCCGCGAAACCGGCGATCGTTGGATGCAGGTAAATCGTCGTGGTGTGCTGCAGTTGCCCCGCTTGCTGTTTGACCGCTTCGGCAACCTTCGGGTGACAATGGCCGACGGAAACGGTAACGATGCCGGCAAACGCGTCCAGGTAACGTTTGCCCGTTTCGTCCCACACGTATTGCATGTTGCCTTCCACGATCATCAACGGATCGCGGTAATACGTCAGCACGCCTGGATTGACGTATTGATGCCGCAGCGCGAGCACCTCGTCACGCGACGGACCATCGTAGGCAGCGGGCGTGTGCTGGCAGGGCGGCAATGAAACTTGGGGCAACTTGACGGAGGCCATCAGGGATCTCCCGACGAAGAACGGTCTTGAATATTGCTACTGATGTTTTCGGATTCGACATCTTGATGCTCCGCTGCTTCCAGCGTACCACCCAACGGTGCATCGGCCAGCGGTTGCAGGCCGCGTTCCTGCTTGGTTGCTGGGATCACGTTGTCCAGCAAAATCCCCAGGATCGCGGCGACCGCCATGCCCGTTTGCCCGATCGCGTTGATCACGTCGTCCACTCCGCTGGGAAAAGTCGCGGACACTCGCTCGGCACCGCCGCTTTCGAAATAGTACGGCACACTGATCCCCATGAACAACGCAAAACCGCCGATGAACAGGTTGCGGTCGCTGGCCAAATCGGCACGAGCGAATTGGCGAATGCCGACGGCGGAGATCAGGCCGAACATCGCGCAGTACAACCCGCCGACCACAGGAGTCGGAATGGCCGCAGCGAGCGCGCCGAATTTTCCGAACAGGCCAAGCAAGATCAGTAGCACACCGCCAATTTGAACCACGTACCGCGATCCGACTTGCGTTAGCCCGATCAAACCCACGTTTTCGGAATACGACGTCGAGCTGAATCCGCCGAAAACGCCCGTCAACGCACAACCGATTCCTTCGCAACCGATCCCCCGCGAAATTTCCTCCGACGTCGGATCTCCACCACCCGCCATTTGTTTGCAGGCGTGGTAGTCGCCGAAACTTTCGATCATCGAAGCAAGGTAGCCGGCGACGACTGCGATGATGAAACCGGTTTGAAACTTGGGCAGGCCCCAGGGAAAAACCACGTCGTCGATGCGAAACCATTTCGCCTGTTGGTATGCCTGCAAACTGGGGCGTGCCGGATGGTCGGCGCCAAAAATTCCCAGCATCGAACAGGCGCCGCAAACGGCCACCGATCCCAGAATCGCCAACAACATCGGAAACATCCGAAAGATCAGGTGGTAGCGCGACAACACGAACGAAAAAGTGACGATCAAGAACATCGTCAAGATCGCGATCGGCCAATGGCTGGCAGCGATCGGTGCGCCTGCTTTGTAAAGCGCCAGCCCGATCAACATGATCACTGGCCCCACCACCACGGGCGAAAGGACTCGCCGAATCAGCCCCATCAGGCCACTGAACCCGACAAAAACCTCGAAGACCGACCCGGCGATCACCGCGCCGGCAATGTAGGGCATCGCTGCGCCGGCATCGACCGCCGTCCCTTCGGGATGAACCGTTTCGATGATCAAGAAGAAAGCTGCCAGGAATGAAAAACTGACCCCTTGAATGATCGGCAGCCGCGATCCAAAAGTCGATTGAATCAGCGTCGCGACTCCTGAACAGAGCATCACGCTTGAAATCAGCAGCGCCACTGCGTCCGTTTCCATGCCCATCGCCGGCCCCAACAGCAGCGGCACAGCGACGGTGGAACCGAACATGGTCAACACGTGCTGGAACGCCAACATCACCGCCTTGCCCAGCGGCGGCCGATCTTCCAATCCATACAAAATTTTTCGTTGTTGATCCATGGTGAGATCACCGAGGAAAGCATCCAGCTTGCCGGCTTACGGTTCCGTGATCGCTCCGTACGTTTCGGGGCGGCGGTCGCGAAAGAACTGCCAAACGTTTCGGACTTCGCGAATCATGTCCAGATCCATCTCGCCGATCACGATGGCATCTTCATCACGCTTGTCGGTTTGCGCGAAGAGCTGTCCGCGCGGATCGCAAAAGTAACTCTGTCCGTAAAACTGTCCGATGTTCCAAGGCGATTCGGTGCCCGGCCGATTGATCGCACCGACAAAATATTGATTGGCAACCGCGTGAGCCGGCTGCTCCAACTTCCAAAGGTATTCGCTCAATCCGGCCACCGTGGCGCTGGGGTTCAACACGATTTCGGCGCCGCCCAATCCCAGGCACCGTGCACCGTCGGGAAAATGTCTGTCGTAGCAGATGTAGACACCGACTTTTCCAACCCTGGTTTCAAAAACCGGGTAGCCCAGGTTGCCCGGCCGAAAATAAAACTTCTCCCAAAAACCGGGATTGCAATGCGGAATGTGGATCTTGCGAAACTTTCCCAAGTAGCTGCCGTCGGCATCGATCACCGAAGCGGTGTTGTAGTAGACGCCCGTCAAGTCTTCTTCGTAGACCGGAACGACCATTACCATTTCGTGTTTTTTGGCCAGTTCCATCATCAACTTGGTCGTTGGACCGTCGGGAACTGGCTCGGTCATCGAATACCATTTTTCATTCTGCTCGGCACAAAAATAGGGGCCGTAGAAAAGTTCTTGCAGGCAGCAGAGCTGCGCGCCTTGTTGGGCAGCCTGATCGATCAAATCAACGTGCTTGTCGATCATCGATTTTTTGATCACATCGACCGGCGCGTCTCCCCGTTCGGTGAGTGTTGCCTGAATCAAAGCTCCGCGGACCATTCGTGGCATGGGTGCATCTCCTTCGGTGGTTGAGCAGGCGGCGCTGCCGACGATCCTTTCTACAGACAGGATACCCGTCCGACATCGGCCGCCGCTAGCGCAGTCGTCTTTCACGGATGGGTGGTGGTCGGATCCTAGAGTAGCGAAACTCGCCAAGAGTTTCGGCGATAGTCTTGCCAAGGGTATTCGACGAGACCGAGATTCACCGAAAGTCTTGGCGACTTTCGCTACCTCTCAAAAAGCGGATTTTTCCCGATGAACCGACTGCCAAACGGTATTGCCTTGCTGGAACCGGGCTGTGTTAAGCTGAACGGCAATCGATAGGCGACATTCTTGGGAGTTCATCATGAGATCGGACGCGCTTGCCGTAAGAATGTTGGTTGGGGCGCAGTGGGTTCCCAGCCAGAACGAGCAGCAATCGACGGAGGTTTTCAATCCTTCCACGGGCGACGTGATTGCCCACACACCAGTCGGATGCGCCGATGACGCTGACCGCGCCGTCGCGGCCGCGGTGAAGGCACTACCACAGTGGTCCGAAACACCGGCGGTGGTGCGAGCTCGGGTGATGTTCGCCTACCGGCAATTGATCGAGTCGCATTTTGACGAATTGGCTCGCCTGGTGACTCGCGAGCACGGCAAGACTTACGGCGAAGCGCGAGCCGAAGTGCAGCGGGGACTCGAAATGGTCGAGTTCGCTTGCAGTGTTCCCACGATGTTGATGGGCAGCACCTTTCCGCAGATTGCTGAAAGCGTCGATGGCGAAACGAATCGTCATCCGGTGGGCGTTTGCGTGGGAATCACTCCCTACAACTTTCCCAACATGGTGCCGCTGTGGATGTTTCCGATTGCCCTGATGTGCGGAAACACCTTTGTCTTGAAGCCCAGCGAGAAGGTGCCGCTCAGCGCGATTCGGCTGCTGGAACTGCTTCGTCAAGCCGGATTGCCCGACGGCGTGATGAACTTGGTCCACGGCGGAAAAGAGGTGGTCGATGCCTTGATCGTCCATCCCGACGTTGCTGCCATTTCTTTCGTCGGTTCCACGTCGATCGCCAAGCACGTTTACCAAACCGGCACGGCGGCAGGCAAACGCGTGCAAGCGGCCGGCGGTGCGAAGAACCACCTGATCATCATGCCCGATGCCGACCTGGATCAATCCGCGCAAGCTCTTGCCGCATCCGCGTTCGGATGCGCAGGCCAGCGCTGCATGGCCGGTTCGGTAGCGCTAGCGGTCGGCGCCGCGGGCGATCCGCTGTTGTCCAAGTTGGTCGACGTGGCCGGCAGATTGAACGTTGCTCCCACCGATGGAAACGACGACTCCGAAATGGGACCGCTGATCACTCGGCAACACCGCGATCGCGTTGCCAGTTATTTGGATACCGCCGGCAAAGTCGGTGCCAACGTGGTTCTGGACGGACGCGAGATGGACGCCGGGGATTCCTTTTTGATCGGACCGAGCGTCGTCGATCGTGTGACGACCGAGATGCCCCTTTGGACGGAAGAGATCTTTGGCCCGTTGCTGTCCGTGGTCCGCGCCGACACGCTGGAAGAGGCGTTGGCCATCGGCAAGTCATGCCGCTACGGCAACGGCGCCTCCATTTTTACCGGTAGCGGCCACGCAGCAAGAACCTTCAAACGCCATTTCAATGCCGGCATGATCGGTATCAACGTCGGTGTGCCCGCCCCGATGGCTTGGTTGCCGTTTACCGGTTGGAATCAATCGTTCTTTGGCGACCTGCATATTCAAGGAACCGAGGGCGTCCATTTTTACACGCGTCAAAAAATGACACTCACGCGTTGGTTTGAATCGTCCGCCGATTCGCATCACGACCCGGTCTGGAAACAATCGTCTTGAACGATACTGGTTCCCCGGTTCTCCTGGTAGAACCTTGGGTCAACAGGGGGCCAGAAATCAACACCGATGCAGGTGCGCAGGAGTTGACCACGAATCACTCGAATAGCACGAATAAAGAGAAATGGAACCCTAAATTCGTTGTGGCTTCGCATCTTTGCTCGCGGCATCTTGAACGAATCTCGCGCAAAGCCGCAGGCCAGAATCTCGCAGCAGACAAAGAAATCAACAGGAGACATCTGAGGGAACAGAGATCCTGATTTTCACAGAAGATGAAAATTGAGATCGCTTGCCGCACGAAGGAAGAAAAACGGATTCGAACAGGAAAATGTCCTCACATTCCGTTTCTCATTCGTGTGATTCGTGCTATTCGTGGTCATTTTTTCTTCAGCTGTCTTTTCGCATTTTCTGTGGCCATGAAATCAATTCGCTTCGATTTCTGTCACGAATCCGCCCATAACTATCGCTGAGACTCTCGCAATTGTTCGCGGACGGCAGTGCTGACCGACACCAGTTTCCTACGCAATCCGAACTATCATCAAATGAGTGACACGCCTGACACATTAGACTACCCCCGCATGACCGAAGTCACGCTGGGAGTGGCCGGTGCAATGCGGCGAATGCTTCGCTAGCGGGGCGGTCAACGATTCGGCGTGAACGCTTGTGGAAGCCATCCAATTCATGACGTTTTTCGCGGCGGCAATCGGGATTTCGATCGCGATGTGGCCGGTGATGGGTCCGTACCGCCTCAGCCGGTGGTTTGCCCTGGTCGGAAGTTTTGCCGTTTTGTTCACTCCGCTGCTGATTGCACCGCAGCATGTGAAGCTCCGCGCGTTGGCTTGCCTGCTTGCGATCGATCTCTTTTTCAAAACGACAGACTACGCGGCGCAACGAAAGAAGGCGTTGGTCGAGGATCCAACTTTCCTTGCCTATGCGAAATTCCTTGTCCCCTTTCCGGTGTTGCTTGTTCGGTTGGCCGATCGAACTGAACGATCCCATTTTCGCCTGTCCGACTGGCGCAGAACGATCGGTGCATTGGCCACGTTTGCCCTCTGTTTCGCGTGTGTTCAGTGGATGTCGACCATCGCGTCGATTCGGTCCTCCTTCTTGCTCGATCATACTCTCAAGTTCATCGTGTTCACGATAGCCATTGAGTCGTTGGCTTGTCTTTTCCACCAACTCGAACGCCACGTCGGATATGATACAAATCCGCTCATCAATCGCGCTTATCTCTCCCTCACCGTCGGTGAATTCTGGTATCGCTACAACACTCGCGTTCATTCCTGGCTGGAACACAACGTGTTTCGTCCATCGGGCGGCCGGCGCGCGCCGGTACGAGGAATTTTGCTGACGTTTCTGGTCAGCGCGGTATTCCACGATCTCATGTTCGCCGTGGCAACGTCCAGGATTGACGGCTATCAATTCGCGTTCTTCATGCTGCAAGCGCCGGCTGTCATCGTTGGGTATCGTGTTCAACGCGCAGTTTCCACGAGCGTCCTTGGGAGGATCGCACTCCGCAGCTCAACCATCGTGTGGATGTGGGCCACTTCGATGCTCTTTTTCCACGGCGTCAACCGCGTGTTTCCATTTTTCTACGCCTCCGATCCTTGGCTTCCCTGACTGGACAGCGACAATCAGTGGTATCTGTACTCGTCATAGAATGCTGCGAGTGAGAGTCGAGTACGAGTAAGAGTACGAATAGGCGGAAATTGCCTGTAGAACCATTTTGAAAAGTCGATGAGAGATGAAAGCACTTGTTCTCCGAGGCATCAAAACGCCGCTGCAACTTGAAGATCGGCCAAGTCTCCAGCCGGGGCCCGATGAAGTGGTCGTTGAACTGAAGGCGGCAGCGCTGAACCGGCGGGATTATTGGATCACTCAAGGTTTGTATCCCGGCATCGAACCACCTGTCGTGCTTGGATCGGATGGAGCCGGCATTGTGTCAAGAGTTGGCAGCGAGACGCGAGGCGACTGGATCGGTCGTGAAGTGATGATTAATCCGGGATTCGATTGGGGAAACAATCCGGCCGCCCAATCGAAAGCTTTCACGGTCTTGGGGTTACCGCGCGACGGAACCTTCGCAACCGAAGTGTGCGTTCCCGCCAGTCAGCTTCATCCCAAGCCCAAACATCTGGATTGGCAACAAGCTGCGGCGTTGCCGCTGGCTGCCACGACGGCGTGGCGCGCCGTTTTTACTCAGGGACAACTGAAATCGGGGCAAACGGTTTTGATCACCGGCATTGGCGGCGGAGTCGCGACGTTTGCGTTGCAGTTTGCCGTTGCTGCCGGAGCCAACGCCTGGGTGACATCCTCTTCATCAGAAAAGATCGCGCGAGCGGTTGAATTGGGGGCTCAGGGCGGTTTCCACTACACCGACGAAAATTGGGCCGAGGCGATGGCCGATCAGGCGGGGCCGCCCAACCTGATCGTCGACAGTGCCGGCGGCCCAGGATATCGGTCGCTGGTCCAGCTTGCCGCGGCCGGCGGCAGAATCGTCAACTATGGCGCAACGGCGGGACCGCCCGAACAATTGGATCTATTCAAGGTATTTTGGAAACAACTGCACCTTGTCGGTTCGACGATGGGTTCACCCGACGATTTTGCTTCAATGCTGCAGTTTGTTGAAAAGAAACTTCTGGTGCCGATCGTTGATGGCGTCGTGCCGCTTGAACGGGGAGGCGATGCGCTCGATCGGATGAAAACGTCTCCGCAATTCGGAAAGTACGTCCTCACCATTTCGTAGCCACGGGAAAACAATTTCAAAATTCTTTGTCCCCTCCCCTGCTCCTGGTTCGCCATTGTTGTGTTCGATTTGCTCGTAGAGCGTGTCTTCCAATTCCGTCGTAGGCCGGCTTGTCCCAAGTCGGCCTACAATGAACTCCCATTTTGCGAAAGGAACCATCCGATGGCCAAATTCATGTTCTTGCAGCGCGGCGGTTGCGAAAACCGTCCCGAAATGACCCCCGAACAGATGGAGGCTCAGATGAAGTCCTGCATGGAATGGGTCAAAAACGGTACGGACGAAGGGTGGTTGTTGGACCCCGGCAGTCCGCTCAGCGGCGACGGGGCGGTGGTCCAGGCTGATTTGACGGTGACCGACGGCCCGTTCGCCGAATCGAAGGAACTGGTCGGTGGATACACGATCGTGGAAGCTCCCGATCTGGCAACCGCGTGCGAGCTGGCAAAGCGAACCATCAAAATGGCCGGCGCCGGAAAAATCGAAGTGCGCGAAATCGCCAATGTTAGCCAGTAGGTTTCGCCCGGCGTTTGATGCATCCAGCCAACGCGTCTGAAAGGCAACCGTGATGGCCGAATCGGCCCATCAACTGGTGGAACACTTTTTTCGGCACGAGTCAGCCAACCTGGTTGCGGTGATGACTCGCGCTTTTGGCATGCGCCGTATCGATCTGATCGAAGACATGGTCCAGGTCGCGATGCTGGAAGCGATGCATGCTTGGAAGCAACGCGGCGTTCCTGAAAACCCCGCTGGATGGATCCACCGCGTGGCAAAAAACCGTGTCCTGGACGCGCTGCGTCGCGAAAAAACACACGAGAAAGCCATCACGCAGGTTGGCGAGCGCAGCGAAGACTCCGAACCGATGATCGATCAGTGGCTGCAGCAGCAGCGCATCTCCGACAGCTTGTTGCGGATGATGTTCGTTTGCTGCCATCCGTCGCTCGATCGAAAAACCCAAATTGCGCTGACCCTGAAAACGCTCTGCGGGTTCAGTCTTTCCGAGATCGCGCGAGGTTTGCTGCTGCCCAACGAGACGGTAAAGAAACGCATTAGCCGGGCGAAGAAATCTCTGGCCCTGGCGAATGTGCAGGTCGAACTTCCCAGCGACGACCAGCTGTCCATTCGGCTGGATGTCGTTCACGATGTGCTTTACCTGTTGTTCAACGAAGGCTACAGCACCTCCAGCGGTGCCCAACCCATCCGCGATGACATTTGCGAAGAAGCTGCCCGACTTTGCCATCTGCTTTGTGAAAGTCCCTATTCGACGCCAGCGACAAAAGCCTTGCTGGCTCTGCAGCTGCTTCATGCCGCACGATTGGATGCCAGAACGGATGAGATCGGTGCGGTGGTTTTGCTGGAAGATCAGGATCGCAGCCGATGGGATCGCGACTTGATCGGCGCTGCTGGTTGCTGGTTGGTGAAGTCAAAGACCGATCGGCCGACGACCTTTCATTTGGAGGCAGCCATCGCGATGCAGCACTGCGTCGCCTCCAGCGTCGAAGCGACCGATTGGAATACGATTGTCCAACTTTACAGCCGGCTATTGCAGCTGCATGATTCACCCGTTTACGCGTTGAACCGGGCGATTGCGGTTGCGCAGGCGGGTGACACGCAGACTGCGATGTTACAATTGCGGTCGCTACGAGATCGCGCGGACATGAAAAACTATCTGCTACTCGATTGCGCGATTGCCCGCATTCATGAGTTGGAAGGCAATCATTCGGACGCCGTCAACTCTTACTTGGATGCGTTGGCCAAGCAGGCAGCGCCGCATGAGAAGAAATTGCTGCAGCGCAAACTGGAAAGATTGACAGGGAAGTGACCGCTGTTGGAGCCCAATCAAACATCCCTAATGATTCCCAAAAAAACACTCGGCCGCACTGGAATGAACGTCAGCCAGCTTGGTTATGGCAGCATGGGTCTGCGCGGCCCCAGGACCTGGGGGCGGCGCGTGGTCGCCGAGGAAGATTCCGCGCGTATTCTTCATGCAGTGCTGGATGCCGGGATCAACTTCATCGACACCTCGCCCGATTATGGAATCGCTGAACAACGAATCGGCACGCACCTTCACTCTCGCCGCGACGAATTTTTTTTGGCGACCAAATGTGGCTGTGTCTATACCCAGCACAGCGATCACCTGGAGATCGATCATGTCTGGAAAAAAGATGTCATCAAGCGGAATCTTGAGACCAGTTTGTCTCGCATGCAAACCAGTTATCTCGATCTGCTACAGTTCCACGGTGGTGACGCACCAACGCTTCAGCGCGAGGGGCTGATCGATTTGCTGCAGGAGTTTCGCGATTCGGGCGTCATCCGTTTTCTGGGCGTCTCCAGCAAGATCCCCGATTTGGCGGGGCTGATCGACTTGCAGGTTTTCGATACGTTTCAGATTCCTTACTCCTGCCTTGCCCCGGAGCACCACGACCTGATCACCCGCGCCGCCCAGTCGGGTGCCGGGATCATCATTCGCGGCGGCATCGCGCACGGCGGACCCGATGCGGAGATTCAACGTCCGGCGCTCAACAGCGTTTGGTCACAAGCCAACTTGGATGACCTCTTGCCCGACGGAATGGATCGAGCCGAATTGATTTTGCGTTACACCCTTTCACATCCTCACTGCCACACCACCATCGTCGGTACCTGCAACCACGATCACCTGGCGGATAACATCGCGGCAGCCCAGGCGGGACCGTTGCCCAGGGATCTCTACCAGCAAGTGAAAAGCCGCGTCGCGGCGGCTTGATCTTAGAACGTGTCTTCAAACTCAGCAGTAGGCCGGCTTGTCCCAAGTCGGCGATCCTGTACTCGCCGACTTGGGGACAAGTCGGCCTACTTGGCGGCAGACGGTTTGGTCAGTGCGGTGAACACGGCGATCATTCCGACGGCTGCAATCACCGAGATCGTCGTGACGACGGTCGGCGATAGACCGAGGTCGATCGAGGCGACGCCAAAAGCGGCAAGCCCCGCGAGCCCCACCGCGGTCAAGGCCTCGCCCGCGATCACGCCAGAAGAAAAAAGGACGCCGCGGTGTAAGACGCGGTCAAGTCGCTTTTCCTGGACGCCGCGGGTATGAAAGTGAGCGATCAATCCGCCTGCCAAAATGGGAATCGCCAACCCGAACGGCAGGTACATGCCAACCGCGATCGGCATCAGGTGCGCACGATGTTTTGAACCGCTGCGCAGCAGCATGCCGTCAATGATCAGAATCACTCCGCCGACAGCCGCACCGATGCCGATCAAATTCCATGGCAATTCCGTTTCGCCCGAAAACCCACGGGCCAAACTGGCGAACAAACTTGCCTGCGGCGCAGAGAGTTGTTCACCACCGATTCCTCCGGGAGTGTTGTTATGCAGCAGCGTCAGCACGGGCGCCATCACAAAGGCCGCCACGAACACGCCGGCGATTTGCATCGTCTGTTGCCGAAACGGCGCAGCCCCGACCAGCGAACCGGTCTTCAAATCGTTGCACACGTCGCCGCTGGTGCAGGCAACGCAGCAAACGATCGCCGCGATGCCCAGCGTGGCCACCATTCCTTGTTGTCCCGAATAGTTGCACAGCCAAAGCAATCCGCCAGCGGCCAGCACGGCGGTGATCGTCATGCCCGAAACCGGGCTGTTGGAATTCCCGACCAACCCAACGATGTAGCTGGCGACGGCCGAAAAGAAGAATCCCATCAACAGCATCACCACCGTCGACAGGACGGTGATGCCGATGTCGTCGGTAAAACGGTAATTCACCAGCGCCAACATCGCCGTGCAAACCACTCCCACCGCAAGAATCAACCAGGAGGGAATGTCGCGCTGCGTGTCGGTATGTTCACGCCCGGTTCCGCGAATGCCACCATGCAGTTCGCGCACTGCTGCCATCAATCCGTGCCGCACGGAAATCAGCGAAGCGATCCCGCCGACGACCATCGCGCCCACGCCGACGTATCGAATCTCGCTGCTCCAAATCGACCAGGCGCCGTCGATCGGATCGGGGTGATCGACGGCGCCGCCCAGCAGCGGGATTCCGATCAGCCACGCCAGCGAACCGCCAATGAAAATGAGCACCGCCACGTTCAAACGAACAATGAACCCGACCGCCACCAACATCGGCGACAAATCACCGCCCATGTAAAAAATGCGCCCGCCGGCCGAAGTCGCCGCCTCCAGCGTGTCGAGTACCAAGCCCAGGAACCCGGCTGTGACTTTGAACAGGGCCCCGACGATACCACCGATGATCAAGCTCTTGGCATCGTCTTGATGGTCGTCGCCCGCTTCACCCGCTTCCAACACCGCCGCGCAGGCCACGCCTTCTGGATAAGGCAGTTCGTCATTGTTGGCAACAAACACGCGCCGCATCGGAATCATGAACAAGATGCCCAGCAATCCGCCGGTGAGTGCCACGATGGAGATCGTCCAGAAATCAAACGAATCCCAATAACCAATCAGAATCATCGCCGGCATGGTGAAGATGATTCCCGCGGCCAACGACTCGCCCGCCGACGCACAAGTTTGCACCTGGTTGGCTTCCAGAATGCTGGAACGCCGAAAAAAGAGGCGAAACATCAGCATCGCCATCACGGCGGCGGGAATCGACGCTGAAACGGTCATGCCCGCTTTCAGCCCGACGTAAACGTTCGCCGCGCCCATGACGACTGACAGCACCAGTCCCAGCAGGACAGCGCGAAGTGTCAGTTCGCCGCCTGGCGTTTGTTGTGAAGAAACTTCCCCCTCTGACACGTCAATCCTCGATCCAACGGGGCAGCTGGCCGTCACCGGTCTGCTGGCCTTGCAGCAGCCAGGAAAGATTGAACCGGGCAACGTTCGATCCGCCGCCATCGGGTCCGCCTTCGAAGTGCAGGTAAATCCAACCTTCGCTGGGTGTGCGGGGGCGACCGGCGCACAGTGACGAATAAGCACTGGGACCGGCAAACACCAGTCGTTTCACGGGCCAGCTTTTGCCGCCGTCAAAACTGCCCCACACTGTCACTCGTTCTCGCTTCGCCTGGTCGGTATCGAGATTGCTGAAGATCAAAATGTCTCTGCCTTGGACAGGCAATCGCACCAATCCTCCCATGCATCCGTACGAACGGTGTTGGTGCCCATCGGGAAGAACATCCACGACTTGCCAATCTTTCCAGCTGTGTCCTCCATCGTCGCTCCAGGCAGATCGCCGCCGCGTATTCTTGGGCCGCTCTTGCCAGTGGACTCGCGAGTTGTAGTAGATACGACCGTCGGAAAGTTCGGCCACGGCTGCTTCACCGGTACCGTTTTCGGGAAACGGGTCGCTGGTCTGCCACGTCCGGCCGCCGTCATCGCTGTAGATCGCGTTGGTGTAGTGATCGGGCCATCGGGAGCGATCGTTTTTGCCGGCGTAAAATCGTGACGGACGCAGCAACCGTCCCTTGTGCTTCCCGTGCCGAAGGGTGATGCCGTGTTCGTTCATGTGCATCGAGGGAAGATTGCCCTTGCTGTCCTTGCGCAAGGTCAGAGTTTCGGCCTGCCACGTTTTGCCGTCATCTCGGCTTCGATACAAAGTTAGCGGCGCCGGCGGATGATGGGCTTCGACAAAAGCGAGCACGTCGCCCGATGCTTCATCCACGGTCGTCCCGCCTCCTTGAAATCCGGGCTTGGCAATCGTGATCACGTCACCCCACGTCTTGCCGCCATCTTCGCTGCGACGCGTTTGGACACTTTCAACGCCCCAAGTCGCCAAGACTGTTCCCGCGGTCGTCACCACCACGTTGGGAAATCGCTCGGAGCGAAAAACCTGCGTCATCTCCATCACCGGTTCGCCCAGCAGCGGGGCGAGCTTTCCTTCCAACCCGTTTTCGTCGGCGTAGGCGACTCGATCGAGTGGAACTGTTCCCAGCAAGAATCCACCTGCGATCAGCAGGAGCGGAAGCCACGATTTTCGGTTACCCAAGCCGCCAAAACTCTTGGCGAATTTCGCCGCATCTGATGGCTCCGTTTTCAAGCCCGTTGTTGTCATTGGAAGCAAGTACCCAGTGGATGGTGAATCGGTGAAGCGGGAGCTGCGACAGTTTTTCTGAACCGCATCGTGGATGATTCTCTCGCATCCACCAAGCCCGGTACATCCGGCAACGGCCGAATTCACCGAATTAAGGCGGAATCGCCGATTCACGCAGCAACAAGTTCCATTGACCGCTCCGCCTTCGTTTTGCTAGGCCTTGTTCTTGTCGGTTGGATCGAAACGAAAACGAAATTCCCCACCCCCATTTGGACGAGTAGGATGCTCGGTAGCATACGACACAGCGTCATTTGTCTTGCGGTTTTCACTTCATTGGCATTGGTGGGGACCGCCAAGTGGAGCCACGCTCAGGTTCGCGTGGAACTGCCCAGTCAATCGGCACCGGCGGTACGTCAGGCGTCGTTGAGGGGAGATGCGGGGATCCTTGCCGCGCGGCTGGAAGCGTCGCGCGGGACCCAAATTCGTGTCACCGCCCATTTTTTGCTCGTTGATACGCCGACGCGCGAGGCGATTTACAAGAACATCGGTCCGGAAGCGATCAAAACCAAGAGCAGCCGGATTCCAGTCGCTGCAGCCAAAAGTACTTCTGGCCAATCGGGATCGCATCTGGAATCTTTCCAAGGCATCAGCACCACTTCGTTGGTATCGACCGGAGTGCTCAGTCGCGCTAGCGCCGATCAAGTGATTGGAATGGTCAAGACGGCACCACAATCGGGCGTGGCTAAATCTCCCAGCATCATCGTGCTAGACGGGCAATCGGCCGAATACAACGACATCGCGCAACGTCCCTTTGTCGTCGGTGTGGAGCGGATCGAAGGAGGCGTTCATCCGATCGTACAAGTGTTTGACGAAGGAACAAAAATCCGCGTCGGTGGAAGGTTGGGTGAATGGAGCGGAGACGCACCGAGAAAAATCCACCTGAGTGGCGAAATCAGTTGGCAAAAACTCTTGGACGTCCGATCCGATACCGTTTTTGGAATGGAGGAGGAGCCGACAACCGTCCAAGTCCCCTCGCACCTGGTCAAGAGAGTCGACGTGGCTGAGGAATTGGCCGAGGGACAAGCATTGCTGGTCGATCCCTATGTCAAACAGACGGTGAACGTCCAAAACGAAGCGAATGTGCCGATGTTGAAGAAGCTGCCCTACCTGGGCCGTACTTTCAAGAACAATCAAGTCGCCAAGGTTGACCGGCACATCATGGTACTGCTGCAACCAGGCGTGGAGTGAACCCCTTCGAGTAGGCCGACTTGTCCCCAAGTCGGCGAGCATCCGAAATCCGCAGCAGATTCGTCGGCCTCTGGAAAAATCGACCAACAGGAACAGGTGCGCCGACTTGGGGACAAGTCGGCCTACGGTGGAAGCTGGTACAATCTTCGTACCTTGATTCCCGCTGCGAAAGGCCTGCCATGTTGCGACGATGTTCCCCGATTCTTGCCGTGAGTCTGTTGGTGCTGTCGGTGACGATTTCATCCGGCCAAGATCCGCTTGAAGTTCAGCTGCAATTTCAACGCGAAACGAGTTCCGACGGTGAGAAATACGTCGTCGATCATCGTCGCGAGGCCTGGCAGCCTTCGGCAACTGCGATCATCGTGTGTGATGCTTGGGACCTGCATCATTGTCTCAACGCGGTTCGGCGGCTGAAGCAGTTTGCACCGCGGTTGGACGAAGTCTTAAAAAATGCTCGCGATCGTGGGGTAACGATCATTCACGCGCCCAGCGATTGCATGGAGGCGTATCAAGATCATCCGGCTCGCCGGCGGGCCATCGAGGCTCCCGCGGCCAACTACGTTCCTCACGATATCGGACTTTGGTGTTCGTCCATTCCCGCCGAGGAAAGGGCTGTCTATCCGGTCGATCAATCGGATGGCGGTGAAGACGACGATCCTCAAGAACACGAAAAGTGGCGTGCCGAACTGGAGGCGATGGGACGCAATCCGGGGACGCCTTGGAAAAAACAGTCAGAATTGATCACGATCGACGCGTCGACCGACTACGTCAGTGACCGTGGCGATGAGATTTGGAATGTGTTGCAACACAAGGGAATCGAAAACGTCATCCTGACCGGCGTTCACACCAACATGTGTGTGCTGGGCCGGCCATTCGGTCTGCGCCAGATGGCTCGTAACGGAAAGAACGTCGTCTTGATGCGCGACATGACCGACACGATGTACAACCCCAAGCGATGGCCCTACGTCAGCCATTTCGAGGGAACGCGGCGGGTGATCGCGCACATCGAACGGTTCGTTTGTCCGACCATCACCAGCGACCAGTTGATCGGAGGAATGCCGTTTCGCTTTGCTGGTGATACACAGCAGGAAACGACTTCATTCCGGCCGACCGAATCTGACTTGAGGAAGCATTGGACGACCGTTTCCGTTCCCGATTCGGCCAAACACGCGTTGCAAAAAGATGGCGAGGCAGTTTGGTATCGCTGTGTGTTGCGGGTTCCCAGCCAATGGCTTTCTGACCATTTGACTCTGACCATTGCCGATCACGGCCAGCACGCTGACGCATGGTGCAACGGCCGGCCTTTGGAAAAGAAAGTGCGTTCCCGCGCGGCTTTTTTTGCGTTGCCCAAGGAATCCCTCCAGCCGGACGACGCTAACCTGCTGGTCATTCGCTTTCAGGCGGAAGATCCATTGATCGCGATGACGGCCGCACCGAAAGTCCACAGCGGCGACAACGAACTTGCACTTTCCGGACGATGGCAGCTGCGGATCGGCGCCGACCCGGCCTTTTCAGCGATGCCCTTGCCGGCCAAGTTTGGTGGTTCGGCCGATGTGGTCTTTTCGCCGCCCGAACCGCTGTGGACGCCGCGGCCCCTGACGCGTCGTGGAGAATTCACCGCCGGCATCGAAGGTCCCGCCTGTGATGACGAAGGCAACGTGTTTGCCGTCAACTACGGCGACCAGGGAACGATTGGAAAAATTCGCCCCGACGGCAGCGGTAAGGTTTTCGTCAAATTGCCCGCCGGCAGCATCGGAAACGGAATTCGCTTCGCGCCCGACGGTTCGTTCTTTGTTGCCGACTACACCGGCCACAACATTTTGCGAATCGACCCGCAAACCGGCCACGCGACCGTTCATGCCCATTCGAAAGAAATGAACCAGCCGAACGATTTGGCCCTCGCTCCCGACGGCACCACGCTTTATGCGAGCGATCCGAATTGGTCCGAGGGAACGGGGCAACTGTGGCGAATCGACTCCGGCGGCACGGTGACACGATTGGCCGAAAACATGGGGACGACCAACGGTATCGAGGTCAGTCCTGATGGCAAGACGTTGTACGTCAATGAATCCAAGCAGCGAAACGTGTGGGCGTTCACGATCGAGGAAGATGGCCGAATCACGAACAAGCGGTTGCTGCGAAAATTTGACGACCACGGGTTCGATGGAATGCGATGCGACATCGACGGCAATCTTTACATCACCCGTTACGGTAAAGGAACGGTCGTCAAGATGTCCCCGGCAGGCGAGATTCTGCGTGAGATTCCAGTGCTGGGCGGCAAGCCATCAAACCTTTGTTTCGGCGGTCCCGACGGCCGAACGGTCTATGTGACCGAAGTCGAATCGACTCGCCTGGTGACCTTTCGAGTCGATCGGCCCGGCAGAAGTTTTGCCCAGCGGCAGTAACTATTTTCTGCCGCTGTCGACCAATTGCCCCTCTTCCAGTGTGATGCGGCGGTCGGCGAGTACTTCGGCTTCCTCGTTGCTGTGAGTGACATGAAGCGTAGTCACTCCGGTCGTGTCCTTCACCTTGCGCAGTAGCGCGTGCATCTCCGTTCGCGTCGATTCATCGAGCGCGCTGAGCGGTTCGTCCAACAACAACACCGATGGGCGAAACGACAGCGCCCGACCCAACGCGACGCGTTGCGATTCGCCGCCGCTAAGACCGGCAATGGTGCGACTGAGCAGATGGGTCACTCCCAATACTTCGGCCAATTCCGAAGTCCGCTTGATGATCTCTTTGCGGGGCATACCGCGGAGCCGAAGCGCGAACTCGAAATGCTGGCTCACGGTCAGCGTGGGAAAGAGGACCAAATCTTGGGGCACGTAGCCGATTTCTCGATCGGCCGGCATCCAACGGGTCACATCGACGTCGTCGATCAAAATCTGCCCCGAGGCGATCGTGCGTAGTCCGCAGATCGATTCCAGAATCGTCGTTTTGCCTCGCCCGGTTCGTCCCATCAAAACGGCATACTCGCCTTCGGGAACATGGAACGAAATGTCCTGAAGCGAAAACTCGCCCGCAAAGATGCTGACGTTGCGCAGTTCGATCATGACGTCAGGCCGGTTCCGAGCATGCGTAATACCAACAACACCACCACGGCCATCACCACCATCAACAACGAGACGGCGACGGCGGCATCCAGACGCCCGATGCTCAGTTCCAAAAACACGGTGGTCGACAAAACTTCGGTGCGCATTCGCGTCGCGCCGGCGAACACCAGGATCGGACCGAATTCGCCCAGCGCTCGTGCCCAGGCGATCGTGGTGGCGGCGATCATTCCCCGCCATGCTTGGGGAAGAGCAACCTGCATGAAAGCTTGGCTGCGATTGCAACCAAGCGTGCGAGCGACGTCCTCGGCGCGAGGGTCGATCTGGTCAAAGGTCACTCGCATGGTTCGCACCGCGAAAGCGCAGGCGACGCTGAACTGGGCAAGCACCACTGCCGGCCAGCGATAAGTGACCGGAAAACCGACGTCGTTGCTCAGCCAGCTTTCCAATTGCCACTGGCCGATCTTCAAATGAAACAAGATCAACAGGCTCAATCCCAACACCAGCGGCGGCAGCACGATCGGAATGTCGACCAGCGTGTCGACAAACCAGCGTCCGGGAAATTTGTAACGCGACAGCACGTATCCCAGCGGCGTGGCGACCCAGATCGACATGATTGCCGCGATCGTGCAAGAGAGAATGGTCAGCCGAAAGGCAGCTTGAATCTCCGGCTTGGTCAGCGCTTCGATGAACTTGGCCGGAGAGGTGAAGAGCAGGTCGGCGGCGATCAGCAACAGAATCAGCAGCACAAAGCAGGACGACAACCCGCCCATGACAAAATAAAACGGCACATCCGATCGGCGTCGTCGCAGCTGCGGCCGGGATGCATCGGAGTCCGTTTCCGCTTCCGGAGGTGATGCGTCAGCAATCTCAGTCATCTTCACTCGCCAGCGCCGCTGTCGTTGTCAACCGGCATCTGCCATCGGAATCCTTCGGCGGCGAAACTGTCGCGCGAATCGGCCGCGCAGATCAAACCAAACAACCGGCTGGCCGTTTGGGCATGGGGAGATTCAGCCGCAATGGCGAACGGCTGGGTCGCGATGCTGCATTCGAGCCCTTGAATCCGAATCGCATCCAGTGCATCGCCCGCGCCCGCCGCGTTACTGAGATAGACCACCGCGGCATCCAGCGAACCGGTTTGCAACTGATTGACCAGCATATCACCGGTGGGAGTTTGCACCTTGACGTTTTCCATCACTTCCTTCTGAACACCTCCCTCGCGAAACGTGTTTTGGGTCAACCATCCCATCGCACACTGTTTTTCATGGCCGATACCGACGCGAATCCCTTTGCGCGCCAGGTCTCGAAGCGTAGCGATTTTATGCGGGTTTCCCTTGTGAACGAGAATCACCAATTCGTTTTGCGAGACGTCGACAGGTTCGGGAAACAGATCGGGCACCTGCTCCATGAATTCAGTATCGCAGGCAAAGTAGGCATCGGGGCGCTGACCGGCCTTCATCTGTCCCACCAAGATGCCGCAGCCGTCGTAAACCCGATCGACAATCACCCCTTCGCGCTGTTCAAAGGCGGTGATCGTTTCATCAATCGCGGGACGAAGCATCGAACCGGCAAAGAAACTCAGCTCCGGCACGTCCGCCCACAGGTCGCCACCGTCGACGCGAAAGCCATGGCCGGCATAGTGCTTCAGACCGCGATCTTTTGCCGACACGTAACGGGCAAAGTGCAGCGCCGCCGTTGGTTGCTTGGAGCTAGCGATCACACCGATCGACACTTGGGAGGCCACTTCCTTCAGTTCTGGTATTTCGACAAATTCCAGATCGGGATAGGTGTGCAACACCGCGTCGTAAACGATTCCAGTGTCCGCGGCATCGACAAGCAGGTCGTTGGCAACGTCGGTGACGGTCGTTCGATAGGCTTCGGTAGCGCTGTCCAAGTCATCCCACAGGCCTGATTCTGACAGCACTTGACGTGTCAGGGCGCCGATGGCCGCGGCTTCGATATTGGCCTGCACCAAACGCACGTCGTCGCGCAACAGATCCTGGTACGACCGGATATCAAGCGGGTTCCCTTTTCTTACCGCGATCACGCCTTGCATTCGCGAGATCGGCAGCACCTCCGCGATCAATTCTTTCTCCTGGGCGATCGTCAGGAAGCTGTCGTCGGCTGGCAGATACAGGTCTCCCTGGTTGCTGACCTCGATCGAAGAAAGGAGCGTTTGCGAGGGGCCGTATTGAATGTTGACAGCTCTGCCGTATTCCTTTTCGTACTCGGCGCGAATGTCTTCCATCACCGCCCGATTGCTGGCGGCACAGAACATCATCAACGGCTGGGCCGATTCGTCAACGCTGCTGCTGCGCGATGGACCGGTGTTTGCCAGTAGGACGATCAGCACTCCTAGAGCCGCGATCGAACCGATCATGATCAAGAACGAACGATTCATTTTCTGCCTACGTTTGTCAAGAATGCGTGACGGACAATTTCCAGAGAGCGGAGAGAACCCAGATTCTTTGGGGACAAACCGTTTTTGAGTTTTAGCGTCCAGGTGGGATGGTCAACAATTCCGGTGATTGTACTCGATTGCCGCCGCTCTTGGCCGGTGGCGGCTGGGCCCCCTCTTCGCCGAAGAGCTCGGTGTCCCAATCGGCGGAGATCAGCAAGTCAAATCCGGGGTTCTGATCCTTGACCTGGCAGGAGCAGGCACCGCACAGAAACAACGTTAGATCCTCGATCAACCGCGAATCGAGCTCCGATGCCGGAATCACCTCCAGGGCCCGCCCGCGTCCAAAAACAGGAACCAACAAGGGGTCGCCTTCGGCAAGCGCCTGCGGATGAAAACCGCTCAGCAGTTCGACCAGGAAAGACTCATCGCGATCGCCGGAATCGATTTCCAACAAGCTGAATTTCAGCAACAGCGGGATTTCCGAGTAGAGCTCGCTGCCGGGAAGGCCGACACCCTCGGGCAGCGACACTCGCGAAGGAAGTGTTTGGAAGGTGGATTGCAACAGTTTTCGAGCTTCCTGATTCCGCTTTTCGTCCGCCGACTTGATCATCAGCCAAATGACTGAATCTCCAGCAAGCAGTCGTTGGCTGAGCTTCTTTCGCACCGGCGAAGTCAGCAGGTTCGCCGACTTGGCCGCTTCGATCCCACCATGCCAATGATTAACTGGCTGCCCGCGAATCTTGGTACGAGCCAAGACGTACGGGTACTCCAGCTTTGCTTGTTGCTTCAGCGAATCGAGCAGCGATTGATGTTCGGCGGCCAGCTTCGATCCGACCTGCAAACGAACGAACTTCGCATTGGCGTGTCCGCTGTTGTCCGCGGTACTCCGCTCCCACTGCTGCAGCAGTTTGTGCTGCGCGGCAGTGGTCGCGGCATCTTCAAACACGATCACTTCGCAAGCGTCGGGTCGCCATCTTTCCAGCGCGTAGCGAAACACCGGAATGTTACAGGCATCGGCGACGGTGGCGCCGATCACTAACCAAGCAAACAACAACACCCGCTGCACGGAAAGCTTGCCAATCATAACCGCCATTTTCACTCGCCCGCGAAACAAATCACTTTTCCATCCAGCGTGGTCAAGAACAACTTGCCATCGGCAGCGGCCAAACCATCCCACTGCGGCAACGAACTCAACTGAAGTCCGTTGACCACCTGGCCCGTGTTGGTGTCGACCGAAAGCAACAGAGCGCCGTCGCTGCCTTCAAGCACGCGATCTTGTTGGGCCAGCAACTGCTGGACCTGCGGATCGCTCTCGGTCAATTGTTGGAACGTCTCTTCCTCATCGATGATGTCGGGCGGACCGACGATGAACAGATTTTTGCCGGCCAGCGTCATCGCCCGCACATAGATCGGAATGTCTTGCGCCCAGCGCGGTTCGACCAGGCTGTTTCCCGGTTTGACGGTGCTGTTGGCACCTTTCCGCCGCGCCGAAAACTGGACCGCTTTGCCGAATTTTCCCTCCACAATTTGTCCGCCTTCGATCGTTCCGTCATGGCGATGGATGGAATGATCGCGGGCCGATCCGTCATCAAAACTGACCGCCAACACGGCGTCGCTGGAGATTTCCGAACCATCGGCATAGCGGCGAAGAATCTGGGCATCGTCGGCTGCCGAGAAGTAAAGTCGTACTTCGTCGATGATGCCGGTAAACGGCAGGATCGTGTTGTACTCGCCCACCGGGCTCTGCGCGTCGGCACCAATTTCCAATCCTTGAGCAGGATCCTTGCTGATCAGGCCCTTGGATTTGCCCTCGCCAACCAGCTCTCCGTCGACGTAAAGCTTCATCGACTTGTCTTCGTCCAGAACACCGGCGACATGATGCCAGCCGCCCACAATGCGTTTGTTGGCGGTCACGGTTGCCAATCGACTATCGGAACGTACCAGGAAGGCGGGCCGGCCTCCCTGCAGAACCAATGCAAAGCCTTCCGCCGGACCACCGCGAGCGATGATCACACCTTGCGGCTTGGTGGCGGTGATCCACGCTTCAACCGTGATCGGTTTGCCAGTCGGGTTCAAGCCGGCCGGTTTGCCGAATTGGGCCATCGAACCGCCGACGGTCGATTTTTTGCCGAAACCTTCGGGGATTTCCGGCGGGTTGGGTTCGGCGGCGAACAGTTGATGCTCCAGCGTTGTGGTCCAACGCAGGTACTGAGGTTTGCGGCCATAGCCGAAGACGTAACCGTTGCCGCGAACCAAAATTCGTCCCGACGGCGCGAATCGACCGGCTTGGTAGTAGCCGCCGTGACCACCGGCGAAGCTTTGCCCATGAACCCAATAGGAACGATGGAACCAGCTGTCATCCAAGAAGCCCATCGGCGCGAAAATATGCGCGTCGTCGCCGCGCTGCTTGGAAGCCTGGCTGGCGAAGTCGCCTGAGTTCGGTCCGATTTCCAATCGGTTGCCTTCCAAGTCAAATTTCTGTGACTTCATGAACAGATGATTGCCGTCACAGGAAAGGATGTCGGGCAATCCGACCGGCATCTGCAAAATTTGCAGCTTTTCTTGAATGTTGTTGCCGGTATCGGGATTCTTTTCGTCCATCAGCGTTTCCGACAGTTTTTTGCCGGTTCGAAGGTCGATTCTTAGCAACCTCAATCCGCCATCCAGGAACATCGACCGGCCAGCAACACAATGGACGATGTCGTCGCGGACCAGCGCGCTGCCGTGAACCGGCCAGAGAGATTCAAGTTGTTCGAACGCCATCGTGCGTCGATCCAGGGGAGCGGCGCGGTAGCGCCAAGCCAACTCTCCATCGGCCGCTCGCAGGCAATAAACCCAACCATCCGCACCGCCAAATACGACTCGGCCTCGATAGACGGTGGGTGGCGAATCGATTCGTCCGCCGATGGTGTAAGTCCATCTCTTGTTCCCGCTTTCCTGATCCAGGGCAACCAGCGTGTGTTTGTCGACCTGTGCGACGTAGACCGTTCCGCCGGCAATGACCGGCGCTGTCAGTGGCCCGCCAAGATCGGCGGCCCAGTCCTGGCTGACCGTTGGATCGACCGAGGTGTCGGCCGTTCCGGTTCGGCCTTCGTCGTGGCGGTAAGTCGGCCAATCTTGCGAATCGTTGTCGACGTCCGCCAGCGGCGTTTCCATCGCCGGACCTTTTTCCAGCCGTCCCTCCTCCGGCACGGTGGTGGGAATCGGGCGAGTCGGCGAAAGGGGCGCCAGCGAATTGAAGCCGAACAACTTGGCCTCCGGATAACAGGCACAGTTGTGAGGCGGCGCGTAGGTCAATCCGTTGCACGGCATCACCCCATACAGACAACCGCCGCGAACCCAGTGGTGAATGTCCCAATGTTCCTTGGTGGGATCGACAAACTCGATACCAGTTCGCGAAGGCATCAAGAACTTGTCGGTTGCTTTGGCGATGTAGCAGCGGTGATGAAACCAATAAGTCTCGACGTCGGGCGCGAACTCTTTCTTCACTTCGCCGGTTCTGGGATCGCGGCCGGTGTAGACGCCAGTGTCCCTGCCAGAGGTCAACGGTGCCAGCCAAACCAGGCCGCCGACAACCATCAAATCTTGAGGCGATTGGTAACCGCTATTGGGGAAACTGGCCTTCCATAGCTCTTCACCACTTTTGGAATCGATGCTCTTCATGTTGCCGTCACCGCCGGCGTACAGCACCACATCTTCGTGAACGACCAGCCGCGGACCGAAGTTGAAGGTGAACGATTGGCGGCGAGTCACCGGATCGGTTTCCCAAACCACTTCGCCCGATCGTTGCTGCAGGCTGACCACTTTGTCGCCATCGTGGAAATAAACCCGCGAATCGTCCGCCGCCAATGTCAGGGGCGAAATCTTGGTCTGTTTGGCCCACAGCTGTTGTCCCGATTGTGCGTCGAACGCCATCAGCACGCGCGGTTCTTCGTTCCAAAAGAAATTACGGCTGCGAGCTTGATCGCCGACCGTTCCGTGCAGCGGCGCGTAGTCCTGAAGTTCTGCCTTGCCCTTTCGTACCACCAAGAACAGCAGGCCGCCGGTGTGAATGATCTCTTCGGTCGAATCGCTTCCCTCGTAGGTTCGAAGCGTCTGTCCCGTTGCCGCGTCGATGGCAACCAGGGGCTCGTTGAAACCGAGCGTGGTGAAGACGGTGTCATCGGTCGATACCAACCGTCGCGACAACTGCGTCGGGCCACTCTTGAGCGGCCAAAGGTGGCTTTGCCAGTCCTTGATGTCCCGTTTCCAAAGAATGCTGCCGTTGAAGGCATCGCGGGCGATCAATTTCCAATCGGAGGGAAGTTGAATCGAAATCCGGCTCCCTTCATCCATGATGTAGAACATCCGCCCGCCGGTCGACACAAGTGCACTCATGCTGGCCATGCGGTCGTGATGCCGCGACCAGCGTGGGCTGCCGACCCATTGCAAGTGACGCGGTGGTCCGACGACATCGTCATGTGCGACGGAATTTCCGGTCGCGTCGTGAAGGTAATGTGACCATTCATCGATTTCTTCCGGTCGCGGTTTGACCGTTTTGGTCCATTTTCCATCTTCGCGAATCATCGCCACGCCGTTGGGCACCAGCACTCGAAGCACCTCATCCAGCGGGACGTCGCCCAAGTCTTCACTGACCAGAAGGTTGACCAGATTGTCGACATAGGGAAGCTGCTTTCCCTCGAAGGCATCCAATGCCACGTCGCCGTACTGACCCGCCGAAAGGATTTCGCCGCGACCCTGCTGTAGGTTTTGAGCTTCACGCACCAGGCCGTGGACTTGGATGGAATCGTTCTGAAGAAGTGCCCGGGTCAGCTGCCCGTCTTTCGCACCCAAGTGCACAAAGAAACCGGCCGATACCCCCGATTGGTCCACGATTTTCGCCGCTTCGTCTCGGGCGTCGGCGGCGGCAAGCTGAGGAGAAACTGCCATCGAGGCGGCAAGGAGTGTGGGGATGATCATCCGGCAGATGGACGAGCGCATCATCGTAGGGGCTCCGAAAGAGAATATGGAGGCGGGATGGACGGGAAAACGTCCATGTAGGCAGCCCGATTGTAGCAGCGATCCCATCGCCTAGCCGCTGGACGCGACGAGTTTTTTGTGGTGGTTCGGTTTCAAAACCGCTCCATCGAGTTAGGATTCCGTTTGGACCCGAAAAGTGAAGGGTCCCAAAAACTGACCGAAACCAATCGTCCGTCACTTGTTGGTCCCAACCATGCATCAGCCAACCCGCCGACAGTTCTTACGCACCGCGTCCGCTTCTGCAGCCGCCACGACCCTTGCGCCCTCGGTGGTGGCTGCCGATCGAAGGGTGTCGCCCACGGCTCGAATCACGATCGGCGTGGTCGGTCTCGGCTCGCGAGGTTTCAATCTGATCGATTCGTTTTTGGGTGCCGCCGATGCCCAGATCGTTGCCATCTGCGACGTCGACCGCCATCATCATCGCGACCGGCCCTGGGGCACGGGAACGGCGTTTGGGCGCGAGCCGGCCAAACAGAAAATCAGCACGGCCTACGCAAAAAAGAAATCGGGTCGGCCGGCGAAAGGCTTGCAGGTTTGCTCCGATTTTCGACAGTTGGTCAACAGCGAGGACATCGATGCGGTGGTGGTCGCCACACCCGACCATTGGCATGCCCACGTGACGCTTGCGGCGATCGAAGCTGGAAAAGATGTTTACTGCGAAAAACCGGTGACCCACCTGTTTGGCGAAGGGCAGACTGTCTATCGCGCCGTCAAGGAAAAAGGCGCGGTTTTTCAAACCGGTTCGCAACAGCGTTCGGATGCGAAGTTTCGCCGCACGGCCGAATTGGCTCGAAACGGTTTGTTGGGCAAGATCCATCGCGTCGAGGTGGGACTGCCCCCCGGATACGACAAGCCACAGGGGGATACGAAAGTGATCGATCCACCGGAACAACTTGACTATGACTTTTGGTGCGGACCGTCGCCCCAGTTGCCTTACATGTGTGCGCGTCACCATCGCTGGTGGCGCGGGCATCGCGCGTATGGCGGTGGTGTGTTGATGGATTGGATCGGGCATCACAACGACATCGCCCATTGGGCACTGGGCATGGATGCAAGCGGTCCTCAAGAAGTCACCGCCGTCGAGTGGTCGTTTCCCGAAACCGATGTCTATGACACGCCCCATCATTACACGATCGCCTGCCGATACGCCGGTGGAATCGAAAGCTCCATTTCCAGCCGCAATCCGCAAGGACTGAAACTGATCGGAGAGGAAGGTTGGGTCTATGTCCGTCGCGGCCACTTGCAGGCTTCGCGATCCGAATGGGTGGATCCGAAGTTCGATCCTGGCCAGCTCAAAGTGTACCGATCCGACGATCACGTCCAGAATTTTTTGGACTGCGTCGGTTCACGCCAGAGCTGCATTGCGCCGGCCGAAACGGCACACCGATCGATCACGCCCGGCCACCTCGGTTACGTCTCCCAGGCCGTGGGACGGACTCTTCGCTGGGATCCCAAACGAGAAACCATTTTGGGTGACTCGGATGCAGATCGATTGTTGCGCAACGTTCGGTATCGGCAACCGTGGTAGACCGTCGGCCCGTTCTGCGACAGTCGGCCAGTTCTCCGAACTGGCACGTGCGTGTGCGTTGCGATTTCGGAGAAATCGCCGACAGTCGGCCAGTTCTCCGAACTGGCACGTGCATGTGCGTTGCGATTTCGGAGAAATCGCCGACGTTATTTCTTTGCTCCGAACGACCAGAATTCCGACGGGGTGTGGGCATCCTCGAAATACTGCGCCGCTTTTTCAACCAGCTTCGGATGCTCGGCCGCCACGTTCTTCTGTTCACCGATATCGCTCGGCAAGTGATACAGTTCGATGGCTGCCTGGCGATTCTGGTTCAGCCCCAGTTGGACCGCCTTCCAATCGCCGAATCGAACGGCTCGTTTGCCGCCTCGTTCGTAGAACTCCCAATACAGGTAGGTGTGCTGCGGCTGGTTGCCGCGTCCGAGCAGTTCGTTGACCATCGAGATTCCGTCGATGCCGGTCAGCCTTTTCGTGCCGGCCAGTTCGCAGAACGTTGGTAGCATGTCCCAATGGGCGGAAACATGATCGCTGGTCGAACCCGGTTTGATTTTGCCGGGCCACCGCGCCAACAGCGGCGCGCGGATTCCCCCTTCGTACAGGTCTCGCTTGTGACCTTGAAGAGGCCCGTTGCTGTCGAAGAACTCGGGATCGTGCCCGCCTTCTTTGTGAGGTCCGTTGTCGCTGGACAACATCACCAGCGTGTTTTCGTCGATCTGCAGCTCCTCCAACAGATCTAGAATCTGGCCAACCTGTTCGTCCAGCAGCGTCATCATTCCCGCGAACGCGGCGACTGGGTTTTTCACCTGTGGTCCGCGGTACTTGCCGATCTTCGTTTCAAACTGTGGGAATTTTTTGCGAAAGGGGGCAACGTAAGATTCCGGCGCGTGCATGGCGGCGTGCGGAATGGTGGTGGGCAAAAAAGCGAAAAACGGTTTATCCTTGTTGTCACGAATGAAATCCAAAGCCGCATCACCAATCATCGTTGCGCTGTAGGTTTTCCCGTCCAGTTCCACTCGACGATCGTTGTCCCACAGGTGGGTTGGGTAGTAAGTGTGTGCCTGACGCTGGCAGTTGTAACCAAAGAACACGTCGAAGTGTTCTGTCGGGTCGCTGGGTGAACCGGGCGCACCGAGGCCCCATTTGCCGAAAGCTCCCGTGACATAGCCGACGTTGCGGAGCAGACGGGGAACGGTGGTGATGTCGGCCGGCATCGCGGCCTGGCCTTCCGGTTGGACTTCACGATTGCCGCGAACATAAGCGTGTCCCGTGTGAACGCCGGTCATCAAGCAACATCGCGTGGGAGCACAAACGGTGCTACCGCTGTAATGATCGCTAAACTTCATGCCCTCGGCGGCCAAACGGTCCATGTTGGGTGTCTTGAACTGTTTCTGTCCGTAACAGGAAAGGTCTCCATAACCGGCATCGTCCAACAAGATGTAAATGATGTTGGGTTGTTCTTGCGCAGCCAGCCGAGACGGACCGCCGGGCAACAGTGTTAGTGCCAGGATCAAAAAGAAAAAACGTTTCATGATGGTTCTGCTTTCGTCGTTTCGCGGCAAGCCGCAGGCAACATGGTTCGCCCATCATACTCGACGATCACAGATCCATCGGCAGTGCGAGCAATGCGGCGGTGGGCCTCCGGTTTTTCCCAATCACTACAATTCGGTCGTCGGGTGTGCCGGCGGAGTGGCTGCGGCGAAACATTCGTCCAAAATTTGGGTTCGATCTCTGGGACCGGCTAGAATGGATTAGCCTGCACGACGCGTTTTCGTTCACCGCAACAATCGCGAGCATCCAAGTGATCCGACCAACGGTTTTTACGTTACTGCTGATATCGATTGCGTCGCACGCTGGCGGGGCGGATCACTTTCTAACCATCGGCGGTGGGTACAGCCGCGAGGGGAACCAGGCGTCGCTGGAAGCGAACGTGAGGTTTTTGCAGGAGGTGTTGATGGAGGAATATACAACGCCGCCGATGCACACGATTTACTTCGCCGACGGACGAGACAAAGGGGCGGACCTGCAAGTCGCCGTCAATGTGCCCGAATTGACTGCCGGGCAATTGCTGGCCAGCCTTCATCGTTCGCGCGGCGGTTTGGTGAATCCGGTGAAGTATCGCAACCATCAAGTCTCTGGCATCGCCGGTTCGACAAAACCCGACAATATCAGCGCGGGGCTAAAAGAGTTTGCAGTCCGGTTGACCAGCGGCGACCGGCTCTTTGTCTACGTCACAGCCCACGGCAGTTCCGCCAAAGGCGACAACAAGTACAACACATCGATCGCTTGCTGGGACCGCAAGTCGATCAGCGCAAAACAGCTTTCCAGAATGCTGGACGCTTTGCCGCGCGACGTTCCGGTGATCCTGGTCATGGCCCAGTGTTATTGCGGCGGTTTCGCCCATGCGATTTTTGACGACGCCGATTCTGACGAAGGATTGTCAAGACACTTGCGCACCGGATTCTTCGCCCAACAGCACGACTTGCCCGCCGCCGGTTGTCGGCCCGATATCGATAACGATGAAGAGTACAGCAGTTTCTTTTGGGGCGCGCTGGTGGGTCGCAGCCGTAACGGCAAACCAGTCGAAAAGGCCGACCTGAACAAGGACGGCGTCATCTCCTTTGCCGAAGCACACGCTCATGCCGTGTTGGACAGCAACACGATTGACATTCCCCTTCGTGCCAGCGAGGCGCTACTGCGCGAGTTCAGCCGAATGACGCCAGCTGAGTCTTCGGGCAAAGACGATTCGAACGGCCGATCCAAACGACAAAACCCCGACCAGATGATTGACAAGCTGCGCAGTGCGCCTGGCACGATCAGTGACCTGGCCGCCACCGCACGGCCCGACGTGCAATCGCTCATCGCCGGTCTGGTGACTCGGTTGGGCATGACCATGGACTTGACGCTTCGCGACGTCGTGGACGCTTATCAGGATCATCGTCAAGCGTTCCAATCGGCGCGGCGAGACAACATGCGTGGCCGCCGCAACTCCGAGGCGCGAAGCCAACTGCGCGAGGAAATCTTTTTTGTCTGGCCCGAACTGGCCGACAAGGACCATTGGAGGGACTCGGAATTGCTCAACCGGAAGAATCGGGACGGATTGCTTGCCGATATCAAGCTGATGCCCAGCTATGCCGCTTATGAAGCAGCGCTGAAGCAGCGTCAACAGGCCTCGGACGTTGCGGAAACGGCGGAACTGTCGCAAATCAAGTTCCGGCGGCTGGTCGAAACTCTCGTTTCCGCCGCGCTCGCCAACAACCTGGCCGACGTGGCCTCCGCCCATATCGTCGATCGCTACCAGCAGATGCTGGAAATCGAGGAATCGGGCTTCGTCCATTGAATGGCGATCGCCGCCGGACACACTGGCGCAGCATGATCGTATTTGGCAGGCCGTTCGATTAGGATAACGCTCACCAATTGGCTTCCCGGTGCGGCGATGCCGCCAATTCCTCTACGTTTTCTGTGGGTTAGAAAGCATGTCGAATACAGGTTCTGTGAATCGATCTCACCTCAATCGCCGCGGCTTCTTGCAAGCTTCTGGGGCTGGAGCTGCCGCGATCTCGGCCGGTGTTTGGAGCGAATTGCCGGCTCAGGAATCGAGTTCGCCCAACCAGCGATTGAGAATCCTGTGTGTGGGAACAGCAAACCGCGCCGCCGCGAATGTCTCGGGTGTCGAGGCAGAGGAAATTGTCGGGCTGTGCGACGTCGATAAGAACTACTTGGATCGGGCGGCGGCGAAGTTCAAAGATGCAGCGACCTATGCCGACTATCGCGAGATGATCGCGAATGAAGCTGACAAGGCCGACGCGATTGTCGTCGCCACCGCCGATCACAACCATGCCCCCGCTTCCATTCGCGGCATCGGCGCCGGGCTGCATTGTTACTGCGAAAAACCTTTGACGCATACCATTCGCGAAGCGAGGTTGATCGCCCAAGCGGCCAGCCGGCAAGGCGTTGCGACACAGATGGGAACTCAGATTCATGCTGGCGACAACTATCGACGCGTGGTCGAAATCGTTCAGTCGGGAGTCCTGGGTGACGTGACCGACGTGCATGTTTGGGTCGGCAAAGGATGGGGCGGAGGCGAGCGTCCCGAAGGAGGCCAGGCACCGCCGCCCAACTTGAGCTGGGATCTGTGGCTTGGACCCGCGCCGGAGCGGCCCTATGTTCCGGGACGATACCATCCGGCCCAGTGGCGGCGATGGTGGGATTTTGGCCAAGGAACGCTGGGCGACATGGGCTGCCACTACATGGACCTGCCGTTTTGGGCGCTCGACTTGAGGCATCCGGTTGCCTGCGAAGCCGAGGGTCCGGAGGTGCATCCCGAAACCTGCCCGCTGGGCCTGACCGTCCGCTACCAATTCCCCAGCCGCGGCGAACGTCCGCCCGTGAAGCTGACTTGGTATGACGGCAACATGACGCCCCGTGAAGTGGCCGGCGAAAAAGTTCCCGGCAGCGGCGTGATGTTCATCGGCACCGAAGGACACATGTTCGCCAACTACGGCAGCTACAAACTCTTTCCCAAAGAAAAGTTCAAAGACTTCCAGCCGCCGCCACAGACGATCCCCAATTCGATCGGACACCATGCCGAATGGATCAAGGCATGCAAAGACGGATCGGCAACCACTTGCAACTTCGACTACTCCGGAGCACTGACCGAAACGGTGCTGCTGGGAAACGTCGCGTTTCGAACCGGCAAGTCGCTGCAATGGGACGCAGAAAACCTGAAAGTCACCAACGTGCCCGAAGCTGCCAAGTACATCGACAAAGATTATCGGCCCGGTTGGGAAGTGGAATACACTGCTTGAAATATCGTCGGCCAGTTCTCCGCTCCTGGCACGTGCGTGCGCGTTGCTATTTCGGAGAAATCGCCGACTGTTATCACAGCATCCTAACCAAAACCAAGGAATCTTCGCGTGATTCGTTCGATCCGTATCGCCAGTCTCCTGATGCTCGTTGTCGCCTGTGGATGCGAGAAGAAATCGGATCCGGTGGCGGTGGCCACTCCTTCGCCTTCAAGTGATACCGAAAAGGTTTCACCGCAAAGGGTTGCCGTCGACGACGCTGAAAGCGTGGCCAAGGTTGAATCGATCACCGACAAGATTCGCCGTGACGGCGACGGGGCGATCGTTGACGTCGATTACCGTGATCTTGTGATTGACGACACTGCTTTGCAGCCGCTGCTGGGATTGCCGCGACTTCGCGCCGTTCGGCTTGCCGGAACAAACATTACTGGCGAAGGATTGAAAACGTTGGGCCAGCTCAAGAGCCTCCGGGCGCTCGACTTGCGAAAATGCGACATCGACGATGCCTCTCTTGCCCACCTGACTTCGCTGTCAGAGCTAACCGAATTGCGGTTTTCGGGAGAAGGGGGCGCCACCGATGTTGCTGACGACGGAATGCAACATGTCGGAAAACTTTCCAGCTTGAAAGCGTTGTCGCTGGATTTCCTGTGGGTCAGCGAGGATGGGCTGAAGGCGCTTGCCGGTCTGAAGAACCTTGAAGAGTTGAATCTGGCCGAGGCGACGGTCGGCAACGAGGGAATTGCTTTGCTGGCCGCTTTTCCCAAATTGCGGAAGTTACGGTTGGCCAAAAACTCGCAGTTGGACGCAACGGGCCTGGCGGACCTTCCCCAGCTGGAGAATCTGCAGGAGTTGGATTTGAGCGAGTGTTCTTCGTTGTTTGATGATGCGATGTCGTCGGTGGGAGAACTGAAAAAACTGAAGAAGTTGAATTTGTGGCGGGTCGGTATTTCCGATGTTGGTGTCAAGCCTCTCGCCCAGTTGACCGATCTGGAGTCATTGAATCTTGACAATACGATGCTCAGCGACACCGGCATGCCGCACCTGGCCGGCTTGACGAAGCTGACCTTTTTGCATCTCGGATCCACGCAGATCACCGATGCCGGGTTGGTTCACCTGGAGGGACTGACCGCGTTGAAAGATCTGAAAGTGACGCGAACAAGTGTCACTGGGGAGGGTGTTGCCGAGCTTCAGCAGAAACTGACCGACACGGAGATCCAGCTGAAGTATATCGAGGGGCAGTGACTGCTGGGTTGCTGTTGCCGGGGTCAAGACATCGGTACAATGAACGAAACGTACCGATTGTTTACGCCCCTTGGATCGATCATGGCTAACGGCCCCCAATACCAGAACCCAAATCCGTTTGGACCTCAGCAAGTTCAGCCGCAGCAGAGCAAATCGAGTGCGGCGCCGATCATTGTCATCGTGTTGGCGGTGTTGCTTATCGGCATGCTGGCGTGTGGCGGCATCTTGGTTGCTCTGCTTCTTCCCGCCGTCCAAGCCGCTCGACAAGCTGCCCAACGGATGCAGCGGTCCAACAACCTGAAGCAAGTGGGACTGGCGATCCACAATTACCATTCCGCGTACAAGCAATTGCCGCATACCTATACCGCGAATTCCGAGGGGGAAATTGAGTTCAACTGGCGGTACGGCATCAGCCCGTTCGTGGAAGGGCAACAAGCATGGGATATGTACATCGGGCAGCCGAATCGGAATAGAGCGACCTTTGATTCGATGGATTTTCCAACCCCAACCGCCTATCAGGCGCTGAATCAGCCTCCCGGACAAACCAACATCTTTGCCATCGTCTCTGACGAGGGAGCCTTCCCGTCACAGCCGAATACGAAGGTGCAGTTTCGTGACATGATCGACGGCTTGGCCAACACAGCCATTGCCATCGAACTTCCCGACCGTTACACCGAGTGGACTTCGACAAAGGACTTGACGCCTGACGAAGCCTACAACGCGATCGCGTCCCTACAGGGAGCCGATGTTGCTCATCTCTTGATGGCGGACGGCGCCGTCATTGCTGTGACTCCTAATCTGAGCCGCGACTTGTTTGATGGTCTGGTTACCCGCAGCGGCAAGGAGTCCATTGATGCGAGTTTCAACGAATTCTGATTTCTCACAGCGCAGTCCCTTCGATGGAAGAAAGCCCACAAGAGGGAATCCTGGCCTGGTTGACCACCGCGGTTGACTGCGGCGCTTCCGACTTGCACGTGGTGTGCGGTCACCAGCCGACCATTCGGTTACATGGGCAGCTACAGGCGCTCGATGCACCAACCTTGGATGCCGCGTCGGTCCAGCAGGCGTTATTCTCCATCTGCCCGGAAGACGCCGCCAAGCGGTTTCGATCGGAGCACAATGTGGACTTTGCGCTGGAGCTGGATTTGCTAGGAAGTCCGCAGCGATTTCGTGTCAATTTCTACGTCAGCAACCAAGAGATGGGGGCTTGTTTTCGAGTCATTCCGTCGCGAATCCCGGACTTTGATTGGGCCGGTTTCCCTCGCCAGCTCGCCGGTCGCCTGACGGAACTGCGAAACGGATTGGTGCTGATCACCGGTGTGACAGGTGCCGGCAAGACGACGTCGCTGGCCATGGTGCTGGACCTGATCAACCAAGCCGGCGGGCATCGCATCATTACGGTCGAAGACCCGATCGAATACATCTTTCCGCGAGTGCAGCAGTCGATCGTGACGCAGCGAGAGGTGGGGCGTGATGTGAAATCGTTTGCCGACGGTTTGCGCTTTGGCTTGCGACAAGATCCCGATGTGTTGCTGGTCGGTGAAATACGCGACCGCGAAACGGCGCAAATGGCGTTGAGTGCCGCTGAAACTGGGCACCTGGTTTTTTCCACGCTGCACACACGTGATTGCAAAGGAGCGATTTCACGTTTTACCGACTTGGTACCGCAGAATATTCAATCCGAAATCCGGTCGCAGTTGTCGATGAGCCTGCGGGCGGTGGTGACTCAACATTTGCTTCCCAGCATCGACGGAGAAAAACGCGAGTTGGCGCTGGAGATCATGTTCAACAGCACGCCGATTGCCAGCGCGGTCCGGTTAGGAAAGATTGAGAGTATCGATACCGGGATCATGACCGGGCGAGCCGAAGGCATGGTGTCGCTGGACGAATCGGTGCGTCAGTTGTACGAACAAGGAAGAATCAGCCGCGAAACCGCCAACCGATTCACCGGCGAAACGGATTACTCGCGCTGGTAACTTCGTCTTCTTCTCGTACTCGTACTCGAACCTTTCGCAACGTCACCGCGCGGCCTTTCGAGCACGAGCAGAAGAACTGAGTCATCACTCGCTTGGTTCTGTCATTTTTTCGTTGGCTACCGGGGCGGACAGTTTCGAGGGAGCGATTGCCGGCCAAGTGAAGCGGAAGCTGGCACCGCGATGTTCTTCCGATTCGACACTGATTTCTCCCCCCGCTTGCTCGACCAACTTTTGAACCAGTGCCAGCCCGATTCCGCTTCCCTCGATCTGACTTTGGCTGTGCAGCCGTTTGAACATCTGAAAAATGCGATCGTGGAATTTGGGGGCGATTCCGATGCCGTTGTCGATCACGGTGAACACCACAAAATGACCTTCCCGCTTGCAACGGCACTCGATCCGCAGCTCATCCAAACTGCGATACTTGATCGCGTTGGACAGGAGATTCAAAAACACGCGAGTTAGCGAACCGCGATCGGCCATGATGGTGGGCATCGGATCTTCGATGATCACCTCGGCATCGGAAGGCAAATCGACCAGCTGCACGGCATCGGCGACAAGATCGTGCAGGTTGGTTTCAGTGAGTTGAACGCCGTTTTGGCCGACCCGCGAGTATTCCAGCAATTCGCTGAGCAACTGTTCCATTCGACGCACCCGTCGGCGCAACTCTCCCAGCAGGTATTGGGACTCATTCGAAATCGATTCCCCCACATCCTCTTCCAGCCAGGTTGCGATGTTGTCGATCGCGCGAAGCGGACTGCGAAGGTCGTGGGATGCGACGTAGGCAAAGGAAGCCAGATCGTCATTGCTGCGCTGCAGCTCCTTGGCCTGCAAATCAAGTTCGTCGGCCAACTCGCAAGACTGCCGCAACAATTCCTCGGTCTGTTGGTTGCGACATCGAAACGTCTCCGCGGCCCTCGCCATTTCGCCGATTTCGTCCCGCCGCTGAAGACAGGGGATCTTTGCGTCATTTTTCCCTTGCATCAAACCGGAAAAAGTACGCGTCATCGCCTCGATAGGGTGAGCGATTTCACGGACGGCCAGTGTCGTGATCGCCAACGAAGCAAGCATGGCAAGGATCGCAAAAAGAAAGGCGCCGAAAGTCAATCGGCTGGCAATGGAAAGCGTGTCGGCGGACGTCTTTTCAATTCGTCGAACCGTCTGCTCCCGAATCTGTTTGCTTTGATTCAGCAGCTGGCCGGCCTCGCGGGCCATCGCCGCCTCCAACTCCTTCTGTTGCTCGTTTTGCCCACTGGCCAGCTGCGAATATTTTTTCAGGTACGCATCCAATCGTACCTGCATTTCGGTCAGCCGATCGGCGGTGACATCGTCGCGGGCGGACTGCTGAGCTTGACTGATTTCTTTTCTCAGGTGGTTGCTGCGGCGATCGATTCGCGGCGGCACCTTCGGATCACCGGTCAGCACGAAAGTCTGCACATCGAGCTGCAAGTTCACGAAGTCTCGTTCCACACGATCGATCAACGTGGCAAAGCGGTTTGCTTCCGCATCCGCTTGGACATTTGACTTGAGGCTGACCAAGCTCCAACCCGCGATCAACGCGGCCGCCAGGAACAATGCCAGCAATGCCGCGATGCTTGCATAGATACGCGTACTGATCCTCCTGGGAAGCAAGATGGATGGCGACGGAGGGCCTGACGATTCGATCACCTTTTTTCTTTCCTAAAAATTCGCTTTCGATCTGCTGGAAGATCAGGGTTGATTGGGTGGGGGGCTAGTCGTCCCGCTTGAGTCGGTCGAACGAACATACAAGACCATCAGGGGACCGGCCGAGCCCGTCTCAATTCAAGATTCCCTTAGTATCGGCTGGTTCAGTTGTACCGGTTTTCCGATCACCCGTAGCTGGCTCCCGCAATACGAAAGATTTTGACTTTATGGAGGGCCTTGGGGAGTACTTCCGCAAGACCGCCCTGTTCAAACATTAGTTCAAGATTCCGGTCCCTTTTGGTTCGCGGGCGCAACGCTTTCCGCGGCATTGACGTACTTTTTTCACAGCGTACGACGGCCCGTTCTTTCGCTCCATCGGAGTGAGACAAACTCTACCTTGCGGCGTGATATCGCCAAGTTAAGCTTTCAAATTGGGTGAATCAGGTGCAGGAATTACAGATCTTGCTGGTTGAGGATGACGACATTGACGCCATGGCCTTCCAGCGTCATCTCGGTAGCAGGAACCCCAACGTCAGGATTCACCGGGCGATTGACGGTGCGGCGGCACTCGAATTGCTCCGTGGACCGGTTCAGCAGGGTGCCTGCACCGACATTCGGTCGCTGGAGCAGGCCGATTCTCCTTTTGTCATCGTGCTCGATTTGAACATGCCTCGCATGTCGGGCCTGGAGTTTCTGCAGGAACTCCGTGAAGATCCGCAGCTTCGTCGCAGCATCGTGTTTGTCTTCACGACTTCGGATGCCGCGGAGGATCGGATGGCCTGCTTTGAGCACAATGTCGCCGGGTATTTGTTGAAATCGCGCGCCGGCGAACGTTTTCAGAACGTTGCTCAGCTGTTGGAAAGCTACGTCAGCATCGCCGAGTTTCCGCCGTACTTCTGCCAAAAATCGGCCAGCTAGGTTACCGATTCGGTTCGTAGCGATAGCCGGCTCCGTAGACCGTTTGAATGATGCGCGGGTGCCGCGGGTTGCGTTCGATCCTTTTTCTCAGCTGGCTGATGGTCTGGTCGATCGTGCGGCTGTTGGGAACGTGGCCTTCTTCCCAAGCGACGCGAAACAGTTCGCTGCGACCGACCACTTCTCCCGGCTTGCTGGCTAGTAGCTGCAGGATGCGCAGTTCGCGCGGTGTCAATTCGATGGTCTGGTCCGCCCGTTTGGCGCGAAGCTGACGAGGAATGATTTCCAGGTCATCCATCACGAAAGCATTTGCCGGCAAATGGGGAGAGTCGACGTCGTCTTCGAAATGCTGGATGCATCGCCGGGCCACCGCGCGGATCCTTGCCAGCACTTCCTTGGTGCCGAACGGTTTGACAATGTAGTCATCCGCGCCCAGTTCCAAGCCGACCACCTTGTCGATTTCTTCCGCCTTGGCAGTGATGAACAGAATGGGCAGGCGTGGTCGGACACTACGAAAATGACGGCACAGATCGTAACCGCTTAGCCCCGGCATCATGACATCCAGGCAAGCCAGATCAGGCGGCTGCCGATCGAAAATGAACTTTGCCTGCGCGCCGTCAGCCGCCTGCGAAACGCTGTAGCCTTCACCGATCAGCACTTCAACCAAAGCGGCCCGAGTGTTGGGATCGTCCTCGGCAACGAGAATGTTCCATGTCATGATGTCACCGGCAGCGTAAGCTCGAATCGGGTTCCTTGTTCGCTGGGAGTCAATCTCAAGTCGCCTCCGTGTCTGCGGGCTGCGCTTCGAGCAATGGTGAGTCCGATTCCAGTGCCACTGGGGGCGCTCACCGAATCGTCCAATCGAGAAAACGCGCGGAAGACCGCCCGATGTTTGCGTCGAGGGATCCCCGGACCAAAGTCACTGACCGAAACGACCAACGCCGATTCATTCAACCGCGATTCCACATCGACTCGTTTTCCACCCGCGGCGTACTTTTCAACGTTGCTCAGCAGATTCACCAACACCATCTCCAAGATGTCGGCATCCAAGTCGACCTTTCGATCGGCGCCGGCGTCGCGGTGAACGACAATTCCGGCGCTGGCAAAACTTGGTGCAAACTGCTGCAGAGTCTGGTCAATGATTTCATCGGGATTCACGTTCGATATCTTCGGCCCACGCTGTTTCCGATCGTCACGGATCATTTCCAACACGCCGGAGACAAGTCGTCCCAGTCGCCGGCTTTCTGAATCGATCACTTTCAAACGCTGGGCGAGCTTTTCTCGCGATTTTCCGTCGGGGAGGTTGCTCAAGTCCGATTCGGCAAGTTCGGCATAAAGCCGAATGTTGGTTAGCGGTGTACGCAGTTCGTGTGAAACCTGGCCGGCAAAACTGACACGATTGCGTGCCGTTCGCATCTGACGGCCTACGCTTGTCAGGACGAAACCGCCGAGCGCCAATAGCACCACGCCGATTCCCGCAAGCGACGCGTACAGCGCAGTCGATTGGGCTGGTGGAATGATTGGCGCGGGCGAATGGTATTCCAGCTGCCACGTGCTCAGCGGAGGCGACAGGCGGATCATCGCCAACGGTGGATCGCTGCACTGCCCCTCGTCTCCCCAGCGGTAGACGATCTGTTGGGCCTCGTCGACCAGCGCGGTGAAACCGGGTGTTGCCTCTCGCGAGGCGAACTGGACCGCGGATGAATCGGGCAGCGCCGCGGTCATGTCGGCAACCCAACGAACTCGTTCCAGCAGCACGCCGATGGTTGATCCGTCACTGCGGGCGACCCACAAGATCAATTGCGATCCTTCATCCATGTACCAAACTTGCCACTGCGGTGTGCCCACCGCCGTGGCCGCCTCGGGCGATCGTGCGGCGCGATTGGCCGCGGTGGCAAGGCGCGCGTCGGCGGCATCTTGATTCGATTCATCCGCATCCGCCGGTTCACGGTCGGGCCTGCCGTTGATCAAGCCGCGAAGGGCCGCATAGAGCGCGATATCGTCCGGATCATCGGCGACCGGTCTGGCGGGATAAACCAACACTCCATTGGCACTGACCAAGATGCCTTCCCGTACCAGGGGATCGCTGAGTTTCAAGTCGCGCAACTTTTCACTCACCTTATCGGTGACATTCAGCTTGACGGCCAAACTGCGAGCGTGATCGTCAAGCACGGCCTCAAGTGAGCGATTGATTTCGTTCAATCGCGAAGTCAGCAGGCTCTGCAATTGTTGCTCGGCAAACTGCCGCTGTTGGCGCATGGATGTTGCCGAAACCCACCCCAAAAGTGCAAGCGGAGCGGCAACGAGCGCCAACAGGGCAAGGAGAAGTCGACGAGGCATTCCAAGGATCGTGGGGCCAGAGAGGTGAACCGCCGCGCGGCAGCCCATCGCGACTGCCGCGGTGTTCACCTCTCAGTCTAGCATTTCTAGCGTCCACCCTTGGTTGGGCTGCGATACGTCTGCTGGGACTGATTCTCCAGTTGCGCGGCCCGCATCAGTTTGCGATTCCGGTTCCACTCCTGCGAATCACCCAGGGAGAAATACTGAAACCCGTTCAGTTCCACGTTGCGATTGAGTTCGGGGATCACCTTTTCCGCCGGCGTGCCTTCGCACATGAGCACGCAGTTGCGAAGTTCGATCTGGTTTTGTTGAAGCAGTTTCTTGGCCGCTTCGATCTGGCCCGCGTCGCGCAGCGCCGTCGCCCGGATGTTTCGTTCATTGGCGATCTGAACTGCGCAAAAAGCGTAGGTCTCCGGATCACGATCTCTTTCCACTTTCGCCGCCGATTCCGAGAAACGGATGTCGACGCTGCTGGAAAGTTTGTCGGTCGTTTCGGTCACCATGTTCTTGTACTGTACCGAGACGCTGATCAAGTGCTGCGTCGTATCGGGACGCCCCGCATCGACTTCGACTTCCAGCACAAAGTACCGTTGTTGGCGAGCGTACAACTGCGTCAGCGGAATGCGCACGCTTTGTCCTGAAATATCAGCCTTGACGCCCAGCACGCGTACCGGCCTGACTCCGGGGGCCAATGTCGCGTCGATCTTGAAGTTGCCGGCAACCACGCTCATCAAATCATTGAACTCTGAATTGAAAACGGCGATCAAGTCGTCGGCTTCTTCGATAAAGATGTGATTCCCGCTGCCGGCCGAGGCAAGTCCGCTCATCAAATCTTCGTTGTAGTTCAGCCCCAGACCGAGCGTGCTGACACTGATTCCCTCTTTGACCAGCGAAGCACCGAGACGTTCCAACTCGCGCGGGCTCTTGGGACCTACGTTCGCCTTTCCGTCGGACAGCAGGATCACCCGGTTGACCGATTCGCCGTCAAGGAACTTGCGAACCTCGGCGGCACCTTTGCTGACGCCAGCAAAAAGGGCCGTGCTTCCACTGGCGGCTACCGATTCGATCTTTCGGATGATTTCCGCACGATCGGTTGCCCGGGTCGCGGGCACCAGCACTTGGGCCGAGGAGTTGTAAAGCACCACGGAAACGATATCGGCATCTTGCAGACGATTGACGGCGGTGATGGCTGCTTTTCGCGCTTGGGCAATCTTTTTGCCGCTCATCGAACCGCTGTTGTCGATCACGATCGCCACGTTCACGGGAGGACGGTCTTCGGCTGCCGGAAGGTCAAACCCCGTCAACGCGATGCGGACATAGTTGGTTTCTTTTTCACCGGCCAACATGGTTGGGTTCGAAACGCCCACCTCCAGTCCCACTTGGCTGGCAACCGTCCACGACGAACTTGCCGTCATCGCGACAATCGCAACGGCAGTCGCCAAAATTGACGTCAAACGCATGATTTTCTCCTTGATTCCAAAGTTTACCGATTTCCAATTGAGGTCTCGCGCCGGAACCCGGACGGGCGACGGCTGCCGAGGTCGTGCCGCTTCCGCAGGCAGCGACGTTCTGTCCCGGCCGTTTCATCATTCGCTTTTCCGGTGAATCAATGGTCGGATTCGGGTCAGGAGAATGTAAAAATATTGTCTTGCTGCTCCGGCGCGCCCCGTCGGGACCCGGTCAGAGCCTGGAGATTCATTCATAGGATTTGTTCGGAAATAGCTTCGTTGTTTGAATGACACCACTTGCAAAATCACCCTCCCTCTGGGAGGGTCGGACGCGGTAGCGGCCGGGGAGGGCATGGTGTGCGAACCCTCTCCGGGCTCGAGAGCCCGACTCTCCCAAAGGGCCCAAAGGGAGAGTGTTGTCAGCCGACTTGGGACAAGCCGGTCTACTTTTAGAGAAATTCGGATGGGATCGATGAAAGACGAGAAAGTCGTTTGGGATGCGGAATTCAACCCATCCGTCAAAATGTATTGGCTGCTGAGTGGAACGCTCATTTTGATTGCGACGATCTTTGGAATCGTGTTGCTGCCGGTGTGGCTGATTGTCGGGTCGGCCATCACTGGGAAGTACTTGGCCAGTCACCGATGCACGTTGACCGACCGCAATTTGAAAGTCGCCAAGGGGATTTTGGTTCGTACGGAGAAAACAGTTCCGCTTGACCGGATCACCGACGTTGGCCTGACGCAAGGGCCGATCATGCGTGCCTTGGGCATCGAGGCTCTTTCGGTCGAGACTGCCGGACAATCGTCTCAAGGGTCCTTGGTGCAGTTGGCGGGAGTCAAAGATGGTCGCGCCTTTCGCGACGCCGTGCTCCAGCAACGAGACCTGGTGGTGGGAAGTGACGAATCGAAGACCGCGGCGGTGGCGGCGGCCGCGCCGTCACTTGGCGGTGGCGATGCGACGCAACTGGAACTGCTGGGGCAGATCCGCGATACGCTTGGTCGAATCGAAGCAAACTTGAAAGACAGATCGTGAACCTCCGATGATGGTCACCTGCCACAGACTCTGATAAACTTGACGGACACCGCGGGCAGTGATCGATGTTTACTTTCTGGATCGTTCTTCGGGAGCGCAAAGCTGCAATTTTCGACTCGCGAATTGTTGTTGGTCGTGCTGTCGGTTGGGCTTGGGATCGCTTCTCTTCGTGCCGGCGGGATGCTGGCGGCCGCTACCGTTTGTATTTCGGTGACCATCATTTTGGCGATCGCCATCATTGCGTTTGTCGGACGCGGCCAGCTGAAATGTTTCGCCACCGGGTTCATGATTCCTCTGACCGCCTACGCGTTTTTGCACATCGCCGCCGGCGATGCCGAACTGGACCCGTTTCAAGGCGAGCTCCCTACCACGCGTTTGCTGCGTCCGATCTATCGAGTGGTCGTGACGAGAACCTGGTTGGATGCGGTGAGCGGGAAAGAACTGCCCGACTACCAGCCGGGGACGATGCCGGCGCGGCACGAGGGCGGGTTTCTTCCTCCGGGGGTGACGCGCGTGGTTCGTAGTGAAACGCCCGACCGTACCGCTTTCATGACGCTGGGGCACGTGTTGCTGGCCATGGGAATCGGATATGTCGGCGGGAAGTTTGCCGTCGTGGTGCAGCGCTACCAAGATTCGACCCCGCCGTCGTAGCTCAGGCGATCAATTCTGGAAGCGGCCCGCGTTGCAGCTGTTGGTCCAGGTTCAGGTCCAGCTGACCGAAGGTGTCCAATCGGATTCCAGCGGCGTGGGCAAGCGTCATGTGAAGATTGGCGATCGTGCGGTGACCTTCCTTTTGGTAACTGGGATATTGAAGATAACGGCCCGCCGTTTTCAATCGGCCGCCCAATCCTCCCAGCAGAACGAAAGGCCACTGCGTGCTGCTGGCATGGTGTTTTTCCCCGGCATCGGAAAAGTAGACGATCAATGTATTGTCCAGCATCGTACCGCCGCCTTCGGGAGTGTTTTGCAGCCTGGTGGCCATCCGCGCGATTTGTTCCATGTGAAAGCGGCGGATGTTGCGCCGATGCCCGATCGGATCTTCTCCTTCACCGTGACCAAGTCCGTGGACTCCCTTGTCGGCCCCCAAGCCGGTGTACAACGTTCCCAATCCGTCGGGGCGGATGGTCACCACGTTGGTCAATCCGGCGATCAACGAAGCGGTGGCAATATCAAAGTGGGCTTCGATACGATCCGTTTCGACTGTCGAAGAGTACTTGTCGGTGACTTCCGGCGCGTTTTGGCGAACCTGCGCTTCGACTCCTTTCAGGCGTCGACGCCGTTCACGCAGGGCTTCGAAGCCGTCCAGGTAGACGTCGAGCTTTTCTTTTTCTGCCCCGCCGATGCGTGTTTGCAGCCGATGAATATCGTCGACCATGAAATCCAACAGCGTGCCTTGCAGACGGTTGGCCATCAAATCGTCTTCGCTGGTAGCGGCAACAGAAAAAAGTTCCTTGTAGGCCGTCAGCGGCGTGGCTTGGTAGGGAATTTGCCGGTTTCGCGCATAAGCCGACAATCCGGGATAGACGACGCCGTCTTCGATCGAAGTGCCGCCCATCAACCGGCCTCGCGTCGACAATCCAACGTGCGGAAAAATGCTCGGCAGATGTTTTGCCAACATCCCGTCAATCGTCGGACCAACGATTTTTCCCGAATCGTGTTCGCCACCGGCCCGATAGCAACCCATCGCCCCGAACCAACTGCTGTGGCCGCCGCGACACATTTTTCCCGACAACCCTTGAACGATGGCAAGCTTGTCCTTGAGCGGTTCCAAGGAAGCCATCGACTCGTGCAGGGTCAAGTCGGCGATCGATCGATGAATCAGACGATCGGTCGGTTCCAACGACAACGCCTGGCGATAATTCGGTCCCGGATCATTTGCCTCTCCCACGTTGACCCGTTGCTCCACCATTTCTTGGGGAACGAGTTCGGCGGGCGTCAAGCCGCTGCTTTTGACCACGAACACAAACCGCAACGGCGGCGCGGCCCCTTCCGCCTCCGCACGCGCCCGGCTGACCATCGGCATCAAGAGCGGCGAGATCGTGGCTCGCTTCAAAATCTGTCGTCGCGTCAGTTTCATGATCACGGTTCATGTAGGCCGGCTTGTCCCCAAGTCGGCGATCGTGGAAATTGCCGACTCGGGGACAAGTCGGTCTACGGCGGGCGACACTATTGCATTTTTAGGATCGCTTCCCCAAATGCGACACCCTTCAGGTAATACGTTTTCCCGGAACCGAGATAGTGATAGGGGCGATCGTTGCCGACAGCGCGCCACTGCTCTTTCTGCTCGTCCGTGCCTTTCCAGTATCCCTTTTCGTACAACCCGTGCGCCGCGGTGTCGTAGTACTCGGCCGTTGGCACGAACTGAACCGTTGCTTGCAGCGAATCGATTTGCGCGGTGGCTGCTTGAGCCTTCTGGAAATCGCCGCGAGTAGGAATGCCGCCGGTACTCAGTTCGCCGATCACAAACGGCATCTCCGGTGCGCCAAGATCTTTGCGAACGTCATCGATAAACGCGGCAAGCCACTCGGTGTATTGGCCGTATTGGTTTTCGCGCAGTTGCCGATTGATTTTATCGTTGAAGCCTTGATGCCATACGAAACCGGCGATTTCTACCGGATGCCCCTTCAGCTGTGGAAATCGCGAGTCGATGCTATCGAGTTCTTGTTTGGCCAGCCGAATCATCTCGCGATAAAAATGTCCATAACGGCTTCGTACTTCATCCGCCGTCGTCTTCGGTTTCTTCTTTTGTGCGCGTTCCAGCAGAGCATCAATTTCTTCGCCACTGGGTGGCTTGCTGGGTGGTCTGAAATCAACCGTCAACGATTTTCCACCCCAGGCAATCTTGATCAGCAACACCGGCTGTTTGATGGCGTTGCCGATCGTATGACCGAATCCAAATTCCGGGCCGATCGAATCTTCTCCCTTGGTTCCGTAGCCGACGGTCAACGGTCCATGCTTCTCTCCGCCCGACTTGGAGGGATAGGTGATCCAAACATCATCGCGCACCTTCCAGCTGTCGCCATCCTTCAATCCCGCATAAGTCGACTGAATCAACGGGTCGTTCTTGTACGTATCAAGGTGAATCGGGTTTCCTTTGCCTTCCATGTTCGACTGGCCCACCAGAAAAAATACCTTCACCGGCGTTTCCGCGGCAAAGGAAGTGGCAGCGATCATGGTTGCCATCGCCACCGACAGCATGCGAAATGGAGAAACGCCGTATCGCTTCATCGTTGGAAGTCTCCTGGTCGGATGAGTGCCGGGATTGCACTTTCCCATGATGTGAATCAAACGCCCGCAGGTGCGCGGGCTCACGCACGTGCCACAAGAGTATAACCAGATTGGTCTAACTCTGGTGTGAGGCCCGCTATCGATCGGTCACGGCGGGCTATTTGCGATACAGAAAAGAATCGGAGGTCAGCAGTTGGATCACCATCGCTTTGAAACTGCCGCCGCCGTCGACGTAGGCGTTATCCGCCGCAATCAGCGTCTGCGAATCGGAAAGCATCTCGTTTCGTCCCATCCAGTAGCGGAACGCGTGCCGGATGAAACTCTGTCGCACGCGCTGCGAACCTGCCAGTCGATGCATCAATTCATGCACGTCTTTCACTTCGCCGTCGATCGATGCATCTCCTGAGCGAATGATCTGTCCCGACGTGACCACAGCAGCGGTTTCTTTTGCCTTTTTCAGAGCGCGAGTCGAACCCAATCCTTCCTCGCGGCGAAAACGTCCAAAGTCGGTATAGGCTTCAAACGGCAGACCGAGTGGTTCCATTTTCTGATGGCACTGCCAGCAATATTCATCACGAGTCACCTGTAACCGCTGGCGCAACGTCTGGTGCGGGTCTTCGGGGACTTGCGCATTGACCGTGATCGGTACGTCGGGAATCGAACCGGCCAGCAAATGTTCGCGAATCCACTTGCCTCGTCGAATCGGATCGTTGCCAAAATTGCCTGACCATGCCACCAGCCAAGCCGGATGGGTCAGGATTCCGACTCGTTGCGTCGCCGGCATTTCCAGCGGTTGATCGAGCGGGTAGTCCCAGGTTTGTTCATCCAGGTTGTAAAACCGAACCGTTTGCCGCCAAGTGGGATTGGCCTGCGCGATAGGACGCAATCCTTTTTCAGACCGCTCGACGAAATACTTGTAGTTCACCTCTTGTCGACGTCCTTTGTTCAGTCGGTCGGTGATGTATTTCACTTTGCGATCGTACTCCTCTTGCGAACCAGGCCACTGAATGAAGTACTTGGTCGTGGTCAGCAACTCCTTCAGGACATCGCGGTCCTGGCGAACCACGTGCATCACCAGTTGATCCGCGTCGGAGACAAAGAACTTGGTGGCAAACGACTTGTCGGCGCGGTCTCCTTTGAAAACCGACTCGGCCGCGTGGTAACCAAAGAACTCGCGAAAGAACCGCAGGATGCGAGGTTTTTCGATCTGCTGGTGTTCCCAGATCTTAGCCACCACATCGCGGACATCCTGCCGAGTCTGAAGTTTGCCGTCGTCGGCCAAATCCATCAGTGACGGTGGTTGCGGACGCTTGCTTCGATCGTTCGGCTTGGCCGGTCCCAGCAGCAATTGTTCCGGGGGAGTATCGGTCAGCGCAAAAGCGATCGCGTAGGCCAGTTCATACGGCGACAACATTCTGCGACCGTGCTGGTCGGGCTTGGTGATTCCGACCTCCATTCGATAGATCGCTTCGGGCCTCATCAACACGGCCATTGCCATCGTTTGCAAGCCGCGCAGTTTGCCGCCGATTTCGATCGACTGTTTCAACAAGTCGCGATACCGGTTGGCCTCGTCTTCATTGGGGCGTCGGCCAAGCACCAACAGGAATTCCTCATCGACCGCGGCTTGCAGCTGATCATCGGCCGGCGGTCCTTCCCGATTGACGATCGCCAAAAACGATTCGGGCATGTTGACGTAATGCCGCTCGACCATTTGCTTGGTGCGGTTGTCTTTTTTCATTCGCTTGAAACCGCTGGTCTGCCAGATCGCAATTTGCCGGCAGTTGAGCATCAGCTGCCCCAGGGTTGCCGAATCGGCTTGCAGCAGATCGGCATAGTTGCTGGGCAATCCCTTTCCATCGCCGACCGTCAGCGGCTTGCTCAGTGGGCCTCCTTCGCCAAGTTGCCGGCCAAAGACTGCCAAGAAATTTTGGTAAGCTTCTGGATGAAGACGCCACAGACGCGGGGGGCTGAAAGCGGGAGCCGCCTGGGAACCGTCGAACAGCTTTTCGTGGTTGATCAGGTTGGCATAGGCGGGATGTTTCAACTTGTGATCGACATCCAATTCAAACCCTGCCGCGACCAGTTGTTGTTGAATCCACGTCGCCACCTGTAGCACTTCGTGCCGCGGCGGTTGTGACTGATCTTGCGGAGGCATCTGGGCAAACTTGAGCGCACTGACGACCCGTTTCCACAATTCCGCATCCTCGCCGGTCACCGCAGCCGGGTTGAACCGATGAAGCGAGACGTCACCTTCCTGAGTCTCCTTGCCGTGACAGTCGATGCAATGGGAATCAAGAAACGCTTTGACCGCGGTGGGCGCGATTCCTTTTTGCTGATCTGGCTCTTCGGCCGGCAATCTTTTTTCGGTCAGGAGAAACGACCCGACCGCCGCAGTGATCAACAGGACACCAATTCGGCGGTGCAAGAAAATGGTCGTCATCGGAATCGCAGAGCGGTACAGTGGCCGAGGGAGTGATCGGCCCAGTATAGTGAGTCTGCAGTAGGCCGACAGACAGTCGGCGACTTCTCCGAAGTCGCTGCGCGCAGCCAGTTCGTCGGCGACTTCTCCGAAGTCGCGTTGCCAGGAGCGGAGAGCAGCTGGCTGACAGTCGGAGTAGGTGAATGATCGCCGACTTGGGACAAGTCGGCCTACTATGGCACCAGTCGATAGGCCTGGATCGCTTGATCGATTTTCTTGCGTTCCGGCTTGGTACGCACCGACAGGTAGCCGACGATCTTTCCGTTTTCAAAGCAGGGGAACACGCTTGCTTTCACCCAGTACAATCGTTGATGTTGCGAGTGGTTGGCAACGTAGCCTTGCCACATCTTTCCTTCGCCAAGGACTGCCCAGAGGTCGGCAAAGGCGGTCTTGGGCATGTCGGGATGGCGGATGATGTTGTGGGGCTGGCCCACCAGTTCTCCCGGCTCGTACTCGGCGATCTCATAGAAACGATTGTTGGCAAAAGTGATCACGCCGCGCGTGTCGGTGGCCGAGATCAAAATGTCGTCCTGCTGCAACACGTACTCATTTTCGGTCCTGGTAAACCGCTGGGATGCGCGGAAGGTGCTGTTTTCGACCACCGGTGTGAGTCGATCCAGCGGATCGGTGAGCTCACCGAAGGCTCCCTGCATGACCATCATTTCCAGCAGGTAAGAGAACGTCTTGCCGATCGTGTTCATCTCTCTCACTTCGTTCTCCACTTTTTCGGAAGAACGATCCAGGTCGTCAAAATGCTGCAAAGACTCTCGAAGCTGAGAGGCGAAACGAGACATGTCGGTCTGTATCTCCGAGGCGTTTTCCTTGGCCACGTCGACCGCATCGATCGAGTGTTTCATTTTTTCCGCCGATTGGCCGACGCTGCTGGACAGATCGGAGATTGCCTTTTTGATCTGAAACAGGCTGTCCTGGATTTCCTGATTGGCTTGTTTGGTCGTTCCGGAAAGGTCTTGGACCTCGTTGGCAACCACAGCGAATCCTTTTCCTGCTTCACCAGCCCGTGCCGATTCAATTTTTGCGTTGAGCGCCAGAAGCTTGGTTTGATCGGCGATGTCGTTGACCGTTTTCACCAGCCCGTTGATCGCGGCAAAATGCTTCTCCAGCACTTGCATTCGATCGGCAACTTGCTGAAGCTCCCGCGAACTTCCTTGAGTCTCTTCGGCCACCTTGCTGACGCTCGCATCGATATGACCAACGTTCTCCTGGACAGAATTCATCTGGTCGAGGATGTCATTGAGTTCGGACGAGGAGAGCGTTTGCTGGAGTGCCGCGATTTGCTGCTCGATACTTTGACTGGTAGCAGCGGTCACAATCGACAGTTGCGTACCGGCCGCCTGAATGAGAATGTTTCTTAGCGCTTCCTCGTCAAAATCGACCAGCGTTTCCGACGCCTTCTGCTTGATCTGTTTCAGTCGAGTTGCTGGGGAGAGTTCTTGGACGGAGGACATGGTTTCGACCTTCAACACAGATCCTGAAAATCGGTTTTTCGCTGATGTGCTACAGAAACATAGGTGACAATCAGCAGCCTGTCGTCGAGCTTTGAGAGACTTTTCGTCGCAGGCCGGCTGGAGCTATTGCGCCGTTTGCGCCGCCAATGCCCCGCTGAATAGCCGAAATGCATACCGGCCGAACGCGTGGCTTCACGCTCACGGTTGCCGGTTCCATGGCGTCAGCGGTTCGTCCAGCGTGATTTCCGTTTCTGGCATCTGTGTTCGCAGAGCGTCGACATCCTCCTGGTTGATGGTTGTCGTGCGAACGATTTGAATTCCTTTCAGGTGTTCTAGATCTCGGAGCAGTTCCAGGCCGGCGCGAGTGACCGCCGTGTTGTCCAGCGCCAAGTAGGACAACGAATCGAGTCTGGCAAGGTGTTTCATCGCCTTGTCATCGATCAGCGAGACCGAGGCCGCACGAGTATCGAGTTCTTCCAGTTCCGGTTGCAGCCCGCGTCCAAGCTGCAGCGATCGGAGCTGCGGAAAATTGGCGAGGTGCGCCAAAGCGTCGCCGGAGACATGGTCGCCTAAAAGGACGAGTTCACGTAGTTCACGGCATGAGGAAAGGTGCTGCAGTCCCGTTCCAGTCACTTTCGTGTCGCGCAGAGACAGCACTTGCAAGCGAGGTTGCGTGGCCAACGTTTGCAAAGTTTCATCGCTGACCTGTTCGCCTTCCAGGTAAACGTTCGAGATCGCCGAGAATCTTTGCGAGGGCGTTTCCATGAACATGCGGCCCCCCAACTGCTCGACGTCGGACAACACGGCATGCAGTTTGACCATTTGAGAATCATCTCCTGGCGGTGTTGCGGGGGCAAAGGCCAGCACATCTTGTTCGGTTGACGCGTGCCAGAGGCGAATGGTCCCGTCTCGGCTGCCCGAAGCAAGGGTCTTGCCGTCGGCGGTCATGGCAAGTGTCGTGACAGGTTCTTGATGGCCCGAAAGCGCTAGTCGCTGTCGGCGGCTTTTCACATCCCAAATTTTGATCAAACGATCACTGCTGCAGGTGATCAGCGTTTTTTCGTCAGGTGTGAACAGCAAATCATTGACGCTGTTGGTATGTGCCCGGAATCTTGTTACGTGATCGCGGTCGCGGTCGTCGATGTAAACCGATTCAATCCCAGCGGTCGAAGCCAACAGACGACCGGTCGGAGAATACTCAACGGCGTATCCCGCGAACGATTGAGGGCGAACGATTTCGTCTTCTTCTTTCAGCGCCGACATCAGGATCAAAAAATCACCCGTGGCCGCAACATGGCTGCCATCGGCCGAAAAAGCGATGTCGTAGATCATACGGCGTTGACCATGTTCGTCTGGAAACGTTGCCGACCGAACCAATTGGCGTGAGGCAACTTCCCAAATCGTGATCGTTGCCTGGTGATCGCCGGCGGCCAGCCATTTCGAATCACTTGAAAACGCTACACTTCTTGCCGCCGTGTCCAGATCCGTGATCACAGCCACTGTTTTCCATGACTGGGTATCCCACAACCGAATCGTTTTGTCGCTGCTGCAGGACGCCAAGAGCGACCCGTCCGGTGAAAACTCAACCTCGTAGACCAATCCCTTGTGACCTTTCAACTCGCGAGCTAGATTGCCACGGCGATCGTGAATCGAAATTCCCCACCCATGGTTGCCGCTAGCCAAAGTCTGTCCGTCGGGCGACCAGCAAACCGAGGTGACTGGCTTGCCAATCGGAATCACGTCGGGATCGTTTTCGTCCGTATCGGGAATGGCCCAGATTCGCGCCGTTCCATCGTTGGATGCAGAAAAGACTTGCGTTTGATTGGGCAGGAATCCGACCGCTTTGACGTGGTCGCTGTGGCCGCGAAGCCGGTGCTTGACTTCACCGGAGTCGACATCCCAAAAGGCAATCGTTTGGTCGCGGCTTCCAGAAATCAACGTTTGCTGATCCTTGGAAAACACAACCGCATCGACGTAGTTGTCGTGGCCGGAATATTCACCAATCAGTTCACCTTGATCGGTGTCCCACAAGTCGATGCCGCCGCCATCATGGTTCGTGCCGCACACCAACGTCGAACCATCGGCAGAAAAAACTAACGAATAGACCCGTTTTCGATTCGGAAATTTCAGAGTCTTTTGCAACTGTCCGCTGGCGACATCCCAAAGACGAACCGTACGATCGTAGGACGCGGTGGCCAGTGTTTGGTTGTCCTGTGAAAAAGCCAACGCGGTTAGCGCCGCGGTGTGTCCTTCCAGGCGACGTGAAACTTCTCCGGATGACGTGTCGACCAAGACGACGGCAAAGGAATGGGTTGCCATCGCCAGGCGATCGGCACCATGAGAGAAAACGCTCTTGCGAGAATCGGCCACTTTCAGCGGATGTTCTCGAATCAGGGTTCGGTCGTCGCTGTCCCAAACTCGCAGCCCGTTGCTGCCGAAGGTGAGCAGATGATCGCCGTGGGTCGCCGTGCAGGTGACCCATCGATCATCGGCCAGCAGCGTCCAAAGCAGTTTGCCCGAGGCGACTTCCCACGCTTTGACTTCCCGATGCAAGCCGGAAGTCACCAGCACTTTGCCATCGGAAATCAGCGTAGCATGACGAACGTCTCCGCCGTGATTCAGATAACGTTGGCTCTGTTGGTGCAACCTTCGCCACAGATAATACCAATCGAAACTGTACAGATCGCGATCGAGCGACTCGGTGCGACGGTTGTCGGTACCGATCAATTGAGCGGCGCGGCGATAGTCTCCTTTTTCGATCGCTTGCATGGCCAGGTTGACGTTGGCGATGTACAGACTTCGACGCGAACGCTGCTCGGCACGCTCGGCCACTTCGGCATGACCAAACGCTTTTTGGGCGAGCTTTGAAAGTTCTTTTTGTGCCTGCCTCGCTTCGATCGCACGTCGATCCGACAGTCGTTTTTCTTTGCGAAGCCGTGAATTGGCGAAGGTCGACTGGGCGTGATAGTATTCTGCCCGCGCCCATTGGACCGAGGTGCCGACAAACGCCATCAGCATCACGGCCGCCAGCGCCGTGTAGGCGGGGTTGCGACGGCACCAGCGGGTCGTTCGTTCGGGCCATCCGATCGGCCGGGCAACGATCGGCTGACCGGTCTGGTATCGGTGCAAGTCTTCGGCAAGCTCCGATGCGGTTTGATACCGTTTGCGAGGCTCTTTCTCCAAGCATTTCAAACAGATGGTTTCCAAGTCACGCGACACCGCTTGATTTAAGACACGAGGCGAAATCACTTCCTGCTTCTGAACTTGCAGGATCGTTTCCACCGCACTGGCGGCAAGAAACGGCGGCCGGCCGGTGAGCAGTTCATACAGCACGGCGCCAAGCGAGTAGATGTCGCTGCGCGGCCCGATCGCCTCGACTTTGCCAATCACCTGTTCTGGTGGCATGTAGCTGGGAGTCCCGATCACTTCACCGGTGGCCGTCAGGTTCCGCTCGTCGGAAGAGGCGTCTTTGGCCAAACCAAAATCGGTGATCTTCGGCTCTCCGTCGTCGTCAATCAGAATATTGGATGGTTTGATGTCGCGGTGAACGACGCCGCGATGGTGAGCGTAGTCGATCGCCAGGGCCAACCGCCGCAGGTACTCGACTGCCTGGTTGATGGGGAGCGGTTGTTTGCGAATTCGATCTGCCAGGCTTGGCCCGTTGACGTACTCCATTGCGAAGTAATGCTGGTCGTCATGCTGACCCACTTCGTAGATGCGGACGAAGTTAGGATGCTGAAGCTGGGCAACCGCTTTTGCTTCCGCGTTGAATCGTTCCACCAACGTTTTCGACGCCAGTTGGCCGGCAAGAATCAGCTTGATCGCGACCTCGCGGTCCAGCGACGTTTGCCGCGCCTTGTAGATCACCCCCATGCCGCCCCGCGCGATTTCGCCCAACAGCAGGTAGTCACCGAAGTAACGCAGGGTCTTTCCTGTTTCAGGTCCTGCCGGATCTTTGTCGTCGCCCAAATCCATCAGGCGAGTCGGTTGCAGACCTGAGCCGCCGGCACCGATGGGATGGAGCAGCGCGGCGGCGCCGGCGAACATTTTTTGATCCGCCAGGAATTCGCGGAGCTCTTCCTGCAAATCAGCGTGTTGAGCTAAGAACTCTTCTTCGTCGATGCTGCTTCCTGATGACTCCGCGTCAACGTAGTCAGCAATGGCGGCGAGCACACGATCTTCTTTGGACGGTGCGGAGGGGTCATGAGCATCCATGTGGTTCAAGCCTCCCGAATCTGCTGACGCAGCTTTTGAAGTCCTCGCTTGAGCAAGCCGGCGACCGCGGTGCGACTGCGGCCCATATGCTCGGCAATCTGCGCGACGCTCCAGCCGTGAAAGTGTTGCAGGACAAGTGCCTCTCGTTGCGGCTGGGGCAATGTTGCCAACGCCTCGGCCAGTCGTAAACCCTGTTCGTCTTGAATCGCCCTGCTCTGCGGCGACTGTTGCTGGGCGATAAGGCAGGCTGACAGCCGGGCGGTCGATTGATCGATACTCGCTTGCATCGCCTGCTCTCGGCCGACGTCGCGTTTTTCACGACGAAAGGCACGCATCATGTCGATCAGGTTGTGCAGCAACATCTGTTTGAGCCAACCTGCTTTTTCCGCTCGCGTGTTGCCGCGAAAGTTCTCGGCTTGTTGATGAGCCTCCAGCAGTGTCTGTTGGACAACATCCGACGCATCGAACTTTTGTCGCAGTGCCGGTTCGAGGTGCAGTTGGGCAACCGTCATGAGATAGTCTCTGAATTCCGCGTTTTCCTCGGCAGCCGACGGATCATTCACGTTTTGTTGATCTGGCAAGAGCGAGTTCTCTGACAAATGTTCGGCCGCCTGTCACCCTGGCGACGCGGCAGGAAGTCATGAGGCGCGGAAAAACGACAAAATCCGTAAGTCGTTGGCAGCAAACATTTTAACTGCCGTTTTTCGCGGGCTATCGCGGCACTGGTTGCCAGACCAGGATTTCTCCCTTTCCGGGAACGGACAGGTCGCCGCAGTAGCGGGCGTAGGAGCCTTCGGCAGGTTCGAACGGAAGGGAGACGCCAAGCGAAGAGAGACGTTGTGCGTAGAGATTGACGAAGGTGGGGTTGTAGTCGCTGCTGTAACGAAACGTCGGCATCATCTGGATCGGTTTCAGGGAGATGATCGTACCGCGATTCATCCATGCCCCGGTCCGGATCTCGGCACCGCTTCGCATGATGATCGTGCCGCCTTTCATTTGCAGACCGGCAAAGTCACGCACCACTCCGCCGACCACGATCGTACCGCGGCGCATCCGCATTCCAACTTCCAGGCCGGCGGTGCCGTCAACGATGATCGTTCCGCCGAACATTCCGAACGGGCTGCCGCGGTAGCCGGCGCCGATTTGGCCGCCGCCGTTTCCATGAACGCGGATCGTGCCATTTTTCATTTCCGCGCCGATCCAATCGCCGGCACTACCGTGAACCTCGATTTGGCCGCCCTGCATGTAGGCTCCCAGGTGCATGCCGACATCGCCGTGAACCTGAATGCTGCCGCGCGACATCTCTCGACCAATCCAGCGGACTTTGTTCAGATCACCGTGAAGCTGCAGCTGGTCACTCCTTTCACCTTCGACTTCAAAAAAATCGTCGATTCGGCATTGCCGCTTGCCGTGGTAGATGACCGCCGCACAAATTTCCTGGTGCGTAAGTTCCGCCAGCGCATCGGGGCACAGCACTTCCGCTTCCAATGGAACGGTGGGCTGGTTCTTGAGGGTCAGTCGAATCGCACTCATTCCACATCGACGCAGTCTTGGATGTCCGGCCGTTCGATCCGTTCCATCTCCACGGGATAGTTCTCGAACGACATCGTGTAACACTCCTCGAACAACGGTTTCAAGAACTCGTCGGTCGATGGATCGTAGCTGGGTTGAACCATGAATTCGCGTCCTTCGGGAGTAGCCCGAATGTCGCCGTCGTCGATCACGATTTCGCCCCCTTTGATCACATAGCGGGGATGACCGAACATTCGGGCGATGTCGTCGTCCTGACGGTAGATCACCAGGTCAGCATCCTGGCCGACACCGAGTCCTCCTTTTTGGGGCAGCCCCAGTGCTTTGGCCGGACCTGCCGAAGTGATGGTGGCGATTTCATACAGCGTGTATTCGCGATCGATCTCTGGCAGCGTGATGCGGTTCTTGATGTTGGTGGGCAAACTTGCCATGCATTCCTTGCGAAAATCGGCCGACATCAGCAGGTGGATGATTTCGGGATACCGCCAAAAGCACGCGCCGTTGGGATGATCGGTGGACATGAAAACTCGCCACGGATCCTTGATCAACAACAACAGTTCCAGCCCCGTTGCCCATTGAACCGCGTTGACCAGGTTGGTCGGTTTGTAAGTGTAGGGAACGATACCGCAACCGGTTTCGTTTTCGACGTCCAGGTTGCCCCATTTGCGTCCGGTCAGCTTGTAAAGCAGATGTTGCCAGGGTCCGTCGGCGGAGATGGTCACCGTGTCACCAAACAAGACCGCCCCCGCATCGGTGGTCATGTTGGGGTGGGCGTTGAAGTATTCGGCAAGCTGTGCCGCTTCGGACTTCATCGTGTCCCAGTCGTCACCGCCGTAGGCGTGATACTGCAGGTGGGCCAGGTGCGCGCGGCTCCCTTCCAGATGTTTCATCGTCTCCAGCGTGGTGGTGATGTTGCCCGGGACTCCCAGGTTGTTGCAGTGCAGGTGAAGCGGGTGTGGCAGTCCAAGTTCGTCCACCATGCGGGCGAGATGATTGACGATGTCGCCGGGCGTGATTTTTTGAAAGCCTCGAACCGGATCGGAAAGTTGTTTCGCATCCTGGCCCCATTTCCACGCCGCCACCCCGCCTGGATTGACGGCTTTGACGCCGTAGGCTTTGGCCGCCCCGATGTACCAGGCAAGGATGTGTTTGGCCCGTTCCGTTTCGCCCGCTTCCAACAGGTCCAACAGAATTTCGTTGTTGGCCATCAGCACCAGGCAACTTTTGTCGACGATCGGAATGTCCGACATCTCTTCGTGGGTATGCCGCGCCGACAACACCGGAACGGCGGCCTCGTTGACCGTCGTCCAGCCCATTCCGGCGTACAGGTATCCCGTTGCGAAGGTGGTCGGCGCCATTCCCCCCAGACCGCTGCGCCTGGTTTGCGAGCGAATGAATGCCTGGGTGCGGCGATGATCTTCGGGGGTCATCGCGCGGGCAAAATTGATCGCGCCACCCGCGACGTGGGTGTGAACATCCACTCCGCCGGGAAAAATCACCATCCCCGTGGCATCGATCGTGGGGCCGCCATCGACGTTGGCGGTAAACCGACCGTCGGCAATACACAGATCTCGGACTTCGCCGTTGGTGCCGCTGGCCGGGTCGTAAACCTTGCCTCCCGAGATCCGAAGCATTCGATGCCTTTACGTTGCAGTTGCTCTTGGGTAGTCGGACAAACCTGGTGAAGTTCGCCGCTGGAGGCGCGAACTTCTAAACCTGAGTCGTCAGCATCTGAGGACCTTCCTCCTCCATCCAATCAGGTCTGCTGGCGATCGCCTGGTTGATTCTGCGAACGACTTCTTCGTCGGTAGGATAGGGGGAGGAGAGTGCGGGACGCAACGGCAGGGGAATTTCGTCCATGCGGTACCCGGTACCCGGAGCACTGATTCCCGCTGGCGCCGTCGTGATATGAACGCGGGCCAATTGGCTGGTGTGAGTCACGTGGGGATCGAGCACGATCGTGGGGATCCGCGCCAAATGGTCGATGGCCGGTTGAGGCATGGTCGCGCCGGGGTCGGCGCCGATGATGAACGCACAATCGGCATCGCCGCGGACCAACACGTCGACGGTCGAAAACTCGCCGGGGTTGTAACGAGGGTAGCCGCGATTGAAGGTGATTCCGAACGGGTATCCGGTCTGCCAACGCATGATCACGTCAGCACCGGTGACGTTTCCGTGGCCGCGCATCGGCATCGCCACAAACTTGGTAAACGCGTTCATTTCGGCGGCAAGCGTCAGCAGCGCCGCCGAATTCATGTGCTTGCCGCGGGTCATCGACAAACCCATGCCGAAAAACATCACGCCAAACTTGGCCGACTTCATTCGATCAATGAAGTCTTGCAGTTGTTCGACCGTCAATCCGGTCTGTTCGATTTGCGACCGATCGATCGACTGGCCTTTGATCATTGCCCGCAAGATCGTGATCAATTCAAAATCTTTGCCGGGGCGAACTTGCAAAAAGATATCGGCCGCTTTGACACTTTTGGTTTCGCGAATGTCGACCAACACCATGGTGCGATCTTTTCGTCCCCTGGGCAGAAACTTGCTCTTCTGCATCAGGGTGTACTTGGTGAAGTGCCGCGGATGGCATTCGGCCGGGTTGCCTCCCCAGTAAACAATGAAATCGGCTCGGTTCTTCACTTCGCCAAGCGTGCAGGTGACTTTGCCACCCAACTGGGCGGCGATTTCCGTTGGACCATGTCACAACGAGGTATGGCTGTCCAGCAATCCGCCCAGCTGATCGGCCATCGCAACGCATTGCCGCTGCGCCTCGCAGGTGGTGTTGCTCATGCCGTAAACCAGCGGCATGTCGGCGCGAGTCAGATGATCCGCGGCCGCTTCGATCGCCTCGTCCAGCGACGCTTCTTTGCCGTCGATCAGAGCGTCGGGATACTTCCGCTCGGCGGTATGATTCAGAAACCAGGCCTTCCCTAAAACGCACGCCTTTTTTGCCTGATGAATTCGCTGCTCGTCGGCATGCAGTTGAATGTCGTCACAAACACACCCACAGAAAGTGCAGGTCGCGTTGTCGATCACCTTGAGCGTCATGGATTTTCCTGAGGAAGATCGTTGGTGTTATTGTCGGTGTCGTCCGAACCGGACGAAGGAACGACAAACGTTCAGCCAAGGGCGCGGCCGTGGCAACTGCCGCGCACTCGCTTGGGCATGAATCGACCCTCGGCCACTTCTTCCCACGCCTCGGCGGGCGGTTGCTGGTCGCCGACATGGAAATGTGGCGAATCGGGGCTGGTGAAGTCCGGGTCGGACTGGGGCTCTTGGGTCATGGCGGACACTTTGCGGGTTGTTTCAATCGTTCTGTGCGGCCGGTTCGACTTCGACTTCCCAGCCTTTGCTGGTGGGCATTCCTGTTCCATCGGTATTTCCCCCCATCAACTTGCACGTCGGCGGGCCGTAGGGCACAAAAATCATACCTTCAGGAACTTTGCCTTGCTGGCATTTGAAGACCGCCTGCCCGAATTCGCTGCTCACTTGCACCGAATCCCCGTCGGAAACGCCGATTGCCTCCATGTCGGTCCCGTGGAGGGTCAAGGTGGTGACGATTTCTTTGTATTCGTCACCCTCCTTGCCGACGTTGATGTTCACGCCCTGCTTGGCCGTGCGAATCGGGTTGAGCAACAGGCGTTTCGATGGCATGGTCGAAGCGGGGGAAAGACGTGGAATTGAGGTTGAAGGATAGGGGGGATCGGTGGTTTTCGCAATGCGTTTGGGAGAGTGAGGGAGAGGGGGAGGAAAGGAGAGGGGGAGTAAGTTCTTGGCTTACAGGCTCCTCGACTCCCACTCTCCCCCTCTCCTTTTCTCCCCCTCTCCTACACAAGCCGTTGGAGGTGAAAATGATGCGGGCCCAATTTTCCGCCGTAGTTGCCTGCTGATATTCTCTGCACGCCCTCGCTGGCTGCGGCTGCCTGTAAGCCGGCTTTCATTGCCGCGGCGACGGCTTGTTCGGACAAGCCGTCGATCACCAGTTCGTAGACGGCTCGTTCGTTTTCCTCCAACACACTCTCGGTTTGTCCTCGTAGTGTCGGGCACCACTTGTCGTTGGTGCTGGCTTTCATCTTTTCGTACTTCGAGCCCACTTTCGATCCGGCGCGAACGATCCCGGCGGGAAAGGGCAGGATCACGTCGTCGAGTTTTGCGATCGCGGTAGCGGCTTGTCGGGCTGCCGCCAGCGCTTGCTGTTGCGACTCACCGCAGATCAGCAGATTGCCGCCACCGATTCCTTTGACCGTGCCGGCGACGTCGTCACACAAGAACTCGCCGTCCATCACAGGAACTCGCCACAGTCGCCGGTCACCAAGTTTTTTGGAAAACTGAAACCCGTCACCGAAGAACCGCAGCTGAGCGCCCACTTTGATGCGATCTTTTTTTCTGGCAGGAACGATCCCGGAGTAGCAAGCGGTGGTTGGACAAGTCAAAACGTTTTGTCCGATTCGCTCGGTCACCGCCTTTTCCAACGACTCGCGGTTGAACGCAAAAGCAAGAACCGATACGCCCGCTCTTCCATCGGGAGTCTGATCAGGGGGAACTTGACATTCGATGCCTGCTTCACAATCGCAACCGATCACGCTGGAAGCGTTGCCACAAAATTCGCCGGCAGCGATCCTGGCAAGTTCTTCATCGACGGCTGTCAGCACCAACCGTGTCGCGACCATCGGGAAGGCTTCAGCAAAGGTATCGTCGATTCTCGGCTTGGACATCTCGTCTTTCTGATCGGTTGTGGTGACCCGCTTTCCGCCCCTGCGGCCTCCATTCGACGGCGGGCCGCGGCTGTGCTGTCGATTTTTTCGTTAGAGCTTATCGCAAGCTCTCCACGGGGAATAGAAGGCGCGGTGCTAGCGACAACAGGTTGTTTCAGCGAAAATGATCTGAGTCGCCCCTACTTCCCATCCTTTTTCCATTTTGCCCGCCGGCGGGATCAGATGAGCTACACGATTGTCGGCGTCATCGGTCATATCGATCACGGCAAGACCTCGTTGGTCGGCGTATTGACCGGAGTCGACACGGACACTCATCCCGAAGAAAAACTACGCGGGATCACCATCGATTTGGGATTCGCCTCCTTTTCTGTCGATCCGTCAGAAGTTTCCCCTGCGGGTTCAACCGATTCGTCGGACAACTACGAGTTTGCGTTGATCGACGCGCCGGGGCACCAGAAGTACATCGGCAACCTGTTGGCGGGCGTTTCGGGAATCGACATCGGACTGCTGGTGGTCGCCTGTGACCAGGGGATTCAGGAACAGACGCTGGAACACGCGGCGATCCTGCAAACGCTTGGGGTGAAGAAGTTGATCGCGGCGATTTCACGGATCGACTTGTCCGACGAGGCGACTCGCCTGGAGCTGTCCGAAGAGTTGGAAGTTTTTTTGGCCGACTTTGGTTTCGACAATGTTCCGACCATTCCCTTTTCATCGGTCACCGGCGAGGGCATCGATCGTCTCAAGGCGCAGCTGTGCCAGTTTGCTCGTACTTCCGATCGACCGACGACGAGCTTTTTTCGGATGCCGATCGATCGTGTCTTCAGCGTGCCGGGCCGCGGCTGCGTGGTCGCCGGTACGTTGTGGAGCGGCAAAGTGGCGGTGGGCGATAATGTGGAGGTCGCCGGTTCCGGCCAATCGGTGCGCGTTCGCGAGTTGGAAGTGCATGGTCAAAGCGTCGACGAATCCACTTCGGGGCACCGCACGGCGATGAATGTGACGGGGGTTTCCGCCGCCGAATTGTCTCGCGGTGACGAACTGGTCGCCGAAGGAACCAACCGACCGGTTTCGCGGATGATCGTGGAGGTCACGACGTTTCGCGAAGCTGCCGAAATCAAGTGCCCGGCAACGGTGCAATTTCATACCGCCACCACGGCTTGTTCGGCCACGGTGATGGGCGTGCGCAAGTTGGCACCGGCAAAACCGACGATCGCAGTGATCGATACCGAACATCCGATCATCGCGACTTACGGCCAACAGTTTCTGTTGCGAAGCCCCTATCCGGTTGGATCGATTGGGGGCGGAAAAATTTTGGCGCCGATCGAATCCGAAATCAGCGTCAAGCGGCACTTAGTCGCGTTTGGAAAGCAGCTTGCCGGTGCCGATCGATCATCGCGATTGGCTGCTTGGGTCGACTGGTTGGGTGAACTGGACGTCGACCCGGTCCGATTCGAATTGCAGATCGGCATTCCGCGCAGCGAGTGCCGGTCGGTGGTCACACTGCTGGTCGAAAGTGGCGACGTGTTGATGCCGGTAGAGGGTCGATTGGTATCGCGCGGGGCGATCGACCGGATCCGCCGATACGTCATGAAAGTTCTGACCAAACAAGCCGAAGAAACCGACGACGCTTGGGGCGTGGAGGCTTCGGTGATCCAGAAAGTCAAGTCGACTGGAACGCCGCCTGTTGTGAAATGGGTGTTGGACCAACTTGTTTCGGAGAAAAAGCTCGTTCGGCTGAACAAGATGCTGGCTGTCGCCTCGGAAGAAAACCTGCTGTCGAAAAAACAACGCGCTCGCATGGACCAGATCGTCCAACTGTATGACGGAGCGCGGACGCCGCCGACCATCAAAGAGGTAGCGGAAAGCTTGCAGACCAAGGTCGACTCGATTGCGTCGCTGATCCGGTTCGCGACTCAACAACGGTTGCTGATTGACGTTGGCGGCGGATTTCTTCTGTCGACCGAAATGTTTACACAACTATGCCGAGAGCTACAGGAGTTGTTTGACGAGCAGCAGGAGCAATCGGTCGCGGAAATCAGAGATCGATGGCAGGTGACTCGAAAACACGCGATCCCTTTTCTGGAATACTGTGACCGGGTGGGCGTGACGACTCGGAAAGACAATTCCCGGTTCGCTGGTCCCAAGCTTCAGGAACTACTGTTGGAAGAGGCCGTTGAGTAACAAAACCGAGCAATTGCGAAGCCTGCCGGCCGTTGACGAAGTTCTGCGAGCCGATGAACTGGCAGACTTGTTGGACCAGAGCCCGCGCCGGCAATTAGTGCGGTGGATCCGCGAAGCGGTGGAAGACTGTCGCCGACGAATTCTGGACGGTCAACCGCTGCAGCACGGCGTGATGGCTGCCGTCGTCGACCGGGTGCGCCACCTTCGGCAGTGCGAGGCGGGGCAGACGCTGCAACAGGTGATCAATGCTACCGGCGTTTTGCTGCACACCAATCTGGGTCGCGCTCCACTCGCGGATCGGGCGATCGAGCGAATGAACCAGGCGGTCGGCTACGCCAACGTCGAACTCGATTTGACCGCTGGACGGCGCAGCAAACGTGGTCAGCGGGCGGCGCGGTTGTTGGCCGAACTCTCAGGTGCCGAAGATGCGGTGGTCGTCAACAATTGTGCCAGCGCCACGATGTTGGTCCTGCAAACGATCGCTGGCAATCGCGAGGTGGTTGTTTCGCGCGGACAGCTGGTCGAAATCGGCGGCGGCTTTCGCTTGCCCGATGTGTTCACCGCCGCCGGAGTGATCTTGCGAGAAGTAGGTACCACCAATCGAACGTACTTGCGAGATTACGAAAACGCGGTCGGCGAAACGACCGGCGCGATCATCCGCGTTCATCGCAGCAATTTCAAACAATCGGGGTTTGTGACCGAACCGTCGATCGAAGAACTCGTCGCCGCACAGCGTCCCGATCATGTCCCGGTGATCGACGATTTGGGCAGCGGTTGTTTTGACGACCTTTCGGCGCTGGGATTGGACGAACCGACGGTGCCTCACAGTGTGGCTGCCGGTGCAGACTTGACTCTGTTCAGCGGCGACAAGCTGTTCGGCGGTCCTCAATGCGGAATCATCGTTGGCCGCAGCCACTGGCTTTCCAAACTTCGCCGCAGTCCGATCATGAGGGCGGTTCGCGTCGACAAGTTGACCCTTGCGGCGTTGGAGGCAACCGCCGAAATTCACCTCGCCGGAAACGCCGTGGAAGAATTGCCGCTGCAGCGAATGATGTTTCGTGATCCGGCCGACATCCGCGCCGATTGTCTTGCTGTCTGCGAACGCCTGGCAGGTTTTCAAGCGGCGAAAGTTTGCGTCGTCGACTGTGAATCACAAATCGGCGGCGGCGCGATCCCCGGTGCCGCGTTGGCCAGCCACGGTGTCAAGATATCGGGTGTCAAGATCGATGAACTGAGTTTGCGACTGCGCACCGGCCAGCCCGCCATTCAATCTCGTGTTGCCCAGGACAGTCTTGTGCTGGACCTTCGAACCGTCGCGCCTCAAGAGCTCCAGCCGCTTGTTTCGCGCCTGCGACAGGTGTTGGCAACCTTTTCGGAACGCGTATGATCGATCGATTGCCCAGCAAACATGTGGTGCTGCTTGGAATCGGCCACACCAACGCGCACGTGTTGCGGATGTGGGGCATGCAACCGATTCCAGATGCAAGCCTGACGTGCATTTCCGATCACACCGTCGCCACCTACTCCGGGATGCTTCCGGCGGTGTTGGCTGGCCAGGTTCCGAAGCAACAAATGGAAATTGACCTGGTTCGCCTCTGTTCGTCAGTCGGCGCGCGGCTGATCACGGGGCAAGTCACGGCAATCGACCACGACCGTCGTGAATTGCAGTTTGACGATCGTCCGCCCGTTTACTTTGACGCTCTGTCGATCGGAATCGGATCGGTGCCCACCACCGACGGACTGATCGAAGGCGACAAGCATGTGGTGCCCATCAAGCCGATGCAAACGTTCCTGCAACGATTGAAAGTCGCGATCAAAAGTGCACAGCCTGCAGGTTCATCTTCGCCGTTGAAACTGATGGTGGTTGGCGGAGGAGTCGCGGGCATTGAAATCACTTTCTGTCTTTCGCCGTTCGCCAGCGAAGTGACCGGTGCAGATCATTCGATTCACCTGATCACTCGAAGCGACGAAATTCTGCCCGACGTACTCACGTCGACTCGCCGCAAAGTCGTCGACCAATTGCGTCGCCGGGATGTTGAGATCACGACGGGAAAAATGGTCAGCCATGTTCGGCCGGGACAAGTCACGCTCAGCGATGGAACGGCGATGGACGCGGACGTGGTGATTTGGGCTACTGGGGCGGTGGCGCCCGATTCGCTCGGCAAGTGGCAGTTGCCCTTGAACGATCGCGGTTTCATCGCCACCGAAAGCACACTTCGTTCGGTATCGGGTCGACCCGTTTTCGCGGTCGGCGATACCGGTACGATCGTCGGCCATGCTTTACCGAAAGCGGGTGTTTATGCCGTTCGCCAAGGACCGATTTTGTGGGAGAACCTTCATCGGTTGTTCGATGGCCAACCGCTGAAAGAATATTCACCGCAGCAGTCCTTTTTGAAGTTGATCAATCGCGGCGACGGCAGCGCGATCGGCCAATGGAAGGGCTTTTCCTTCTCGGGGCGTTGGGTGATGCGGTTGAAGGATCGTATCGATTCGAAGTTCATGGAAAAGTTCCGGCCGGTGACGATGGCCGATGACGGTGACGATTCGATGCAGTGCCGAGGCTGCGGCTGCAAACTGGGTGGTGATCTGTTGGAGTCGGCGCTGGCCGGCAGTTCAGGGCCGGACATCAAGCTGGAAGATGCGGCGGAGATCGGTGGTGATTCCGATTGCCCCTTGATCGCTTCCACCGATTTCTTTTCCAGTCCGCTGGATGACGCTTACCTTGCCGGCCGCGTCGCCGCCCTGCATGCGGCCAGTGATATCGTGGCCACCGGTGCGACACCGATCAGTGCACTTGCCAACGTCGTCCTTCCCGAAGGTGATTCGGCCACGCAGCAGCGAATGCTGGGCGATTTTTTGGCAGGGGCCAGGTTGGAATTTGACGCGATGGGGGCCGACGTCGTTGGCGGACACACGATTGTCGGCCCGCGAATGGAAACCGGATTCACGGTGATCGGTCGACCGTTGGGCCGATCGCTGATTCGAAAAGAAAACTTGAAACCGGGCGATCAGTTGTATTTGACCAAACCGCTGGGAATCGGATTGCTGTTGGCTGGGCACATGCGCAGCCTCTGTAGCGCCTCCGACTATCAGCAATTGATCGAGGCGATGTTGGCGCGACAACATCAACTTGCCGCGATCGCGGTCGATTGTGATATCGACGCCGGGACAGACGTGACCGGATTCGGGCTGGCGGGACATCTGTTGGAGATGCTGGAAGCGAGCGACGTGGCCACCGTGATCCAGCTCGAAACGATCCCGCTGCTGGCCGGTGTCTCCGAAATCATTCGTCAAGGAGTGGAAAGTTCGCTGGCGCCGGCGAATCGTCGCGCCGAGAAAAAAATCTCCGCCGACGCCGCGACGCGCCAACGACCCGCCTATGCAGCGCTGTTCGATCCACAGACCTGCGGAGGATTGTTGTTGGCAATTTCCGACGACCGATCACCGCGTCTGTTGGATGCGATTTCACAGACCGGAATTCCGACACCGATCTGTATCGGGCAGGTGGAACGGCCGGCCAGTGGTGAAAAACGATTGAAGGTTGTTTGAGGCGATTGTCGCGGAAACAACCGTTTCGACCGCTTGAAAAACTCGCATCTTGGCAAGACGCGATCGGCGTTGCCCGCTACAATGGGACGTCCCGCCCCATCCCCCGGAACTTGCCCATCCCCGAGAGCTGGATTGATCACCGGAGTCTCTTTGAATGTCCAAGCCAACCATCAGCCGTCGTACCCTGCTCCGCGGAATCGGAGCGACCGCCATCGGACTTCCCTTGCTGGAGGAGATGATGATCTCTTCGGCGGTGGCCTCCCCGACGGCGGAAGTGCCAGTGCGAGCGTTCAACGTTTTCTTCGGACTGGGAATTCCTGCGCCGCTGCAAAAGGAAGGGTTCGACGGAGTCCTGGAGCCGTTGGCCCCGTTGGCCGACAAGCTGCTGATCATGCGAAACGTTGATCAGGTTCGCTGCGACGAATCGGGAATCAACGCCCACTTTGACGGTGCATCGGCCGCCTTCACGGCCACCCCGCCCGACGGCGAGGCGAAGGCGGGCGGCGCGTCGATTGATCAAGTGATTCGCAAAACTCACTATCCCAAAGGTTTACCGTCGGGGATGGTGCCGACTTTGATTGGCGGCACGTTTTTCCGTCGCAGCCGAGTCAGTCGCTACGTTCACAGTTACAACCAGGATGGTACGGTCGCGGCAACGATCCAAGAACGTCCCCGCGATCTGTTCGACCGTGTCTTCGGTTCGCTGGCAACCGCCACGGACGACAAGGACGTTCGCAGCCAGCGATTTCGCCGCAGCGTGCTTGATTCTGTCGTCGACCAGTACAAGTTCTACACGGGATCGAATTCTCCGCTCGGTTCCGCCTCGCGTGCGCGCGTTTCGGATCACCTGGAGCGAATTCGAGAATTCGAGCAGCGCGCTTTCGAAATGAAGGGGAAATCGCCCCACGCGCCCGACCTTCCACCTCGTTCGATCATCGCCCACGGCGGACCCGCCGACCCCGGTGGCGAAGGGATTGATATGAAGCTGGATCATTTGACTGCCGAATGGCGGTTGATGGCCGACCTTTACGCGCTAGCGGTCGAACTGGATCGCGTCCGATTTGGTTCGGTGACTTTCCTTGCCGCCGGGGAACGCCTGAGAATCACGGGCGATTACAAGTACGACGGCCGGTTGATCTATCAATTCGACGACGAAAAACAGCTCGGCAAATCAGGGTCGGGCGGATGCAGTCACGAGTGGTGGCATCGATTCGCCGAGAACAAAAAGAACGAGCAGTTGCGGGCTCACGCTCACATGAAAATGCGCGAGGTCGCTTACTTCTTGACGTTGCTGGACAAGACAACCGAGGCGAACGGCAAAACCATTCTCGAAAATTCGTGCATCACCGTTTCCACCGAATCGGGAGACGGCCGCCATTCCGATGTCAAACGCGAACTCTCCGGTGTGTTCCACGCCATCACCGGCGCCAGCGGGCGGTTCAAAACCGGAAAGATCATGGATGTCAGCGCCGAAGGAATCGACGTCTACAACACCATGCTTTCGGCAATGGGAGCCAAGGAAAAGCTAGGCCCCGAAAAACGCAAGGGCGCCCAAGTCGACAAGATCCTGGCGTAGCAAACGAAGGACTGGCACACACCCGGCCGGGTCCCACAGGCGGGGTCTCGTTGGTTTCGCACCGAAGGTGCAGTCGTTTGAACAAAGAATTTGAGCATCGGCTAGGGGCGAAGAAATGGAGCCCGCTTTGGAGACACATCGATCCAAGAAGATGGAACAACCGCTCTTCACGCACGCGATGTCAAATTCTCCTTGGTTATCCCGCTACCTGGAGTTCGCGTTGATCTTAATTGACTACCAGATCTTCCACCAAGGTTTACCGTGTGAATTTACCGCACGGCTCAATTGGATTAGCGGAAAATCTTCCGGTTCGATTAGGTTTTGGTCAGCATATCCCTCGATTTGATAACCGAAGAAATTCAGCAACGCTGCCTCGCCCAGTTCTAGCGGATGGAAGGGGAAGGGATAACCTTCATCTTCTTCATCATCGACCGCTGGAAACTTGCCGTCCCAATAAGGTCTCTCGAAAGCCAATCTCTCGCCGATGTCTTCCATTACACCGTGATCTGGGGAAAGACTCAAAGACCGGAGTAGTTTTCCATCGACCCAAAGCGCGAAGGCAAACCAGTCAACAACACTGTGCATTGCGTGGAGAGTAGTGTGTCCGGCATTCGCAACGTAACTATCCGGTAGTCTTGAAGGATAGTCTATTCCGAACTCGTTGGCCGCGATTATTTTCACATCTCCGTAGCTGCCGACGAAGAGCTGATCATCGGGCGGGTTGGTGTAGTACAAATCTCCATCTTCGAGTTGGGAAAGCGTCTCGTTAGGAAACAGCGATTGAGCGTAAGCAAGCGCCGCGTCACGATCCAGTGCGGGCCGCTTTGCGAGGGTCTCGGATGCGTTGCCACTCGATGTAACTAGCATCCAAGTTTTTGCGCCCATGTCGTACTACTCTCACGCGGGATAACGACCAGGATCACCCGGTCCGAGCGGAAGAGCAACCATTGCCCAACAGCAACTCGAGGACTCGGTGTGCATCCGTTGGTTCGTTGGTGCTTTTGCAGCGGCGAGAGAGCGACCACCGCCCCCAGACGCTATGGAAAGTGTATCGAGCGCATCTCCGTTCGGCAATTCGATTGCGCATGTGCCGGCGCAAGTCGCGCATCCATGTTCGGCCAGGATTGTCGGCAGTGACTTGGCTGTAGGTCAGATCGTGGCGTCCAATTCTTTGTCTTTGTCGGTCTCCAATCGTGACGATGATTCGCCACAAAAAACACCGACGGACACCAAAGAAGTTAGCAAGTATTGAGTCGCAGCGCGGCCCAACATGGAAGCAGGCAACAGTATGCGACAGCCAAGCCGAGGCAACCATGGAAGATGACGTTGGGAAACACAAATCCGCTTCCAGATCAGCGAAGATGAGTGCCGATTAGTGTTCCCGCACTCCGATGAGCGACCAAGGGAACACTTATCAACGCTGATCGACACTAATCGAAGGCAGTGCGATCAACTGCTCATCCAACGAACGAATTGCGATCTATCCGGGTGCAGGAGGCAGACGGATAGATCGGGCGTTGAACTTTGTCGCCCAGGGACCCCGGGGGGTGGGCGGTTTCAGGGACTCGATTAGAACAGTTGCCTGAACGTGATGCCAGTTTCCGCACCTTCGAAGCCAGGGAGCGCCAGCTGAGTCGGGGGAATGCTCTCGGCCAACTCTCTTGCACTTTCTGATTCACTTTTCAGGTACCACTCGTACCAGTGCGAAAAACCTTCACCCATCGCACCGTCCCAGAAGCGAATATCATCCAGTTGTTGGCTCTCCGCGTACCAGCGTGGGCTATACTTGCTGCCGCGTGAAAGAAGGGTTTCCCATGACGGCTTGGCGAGCTCTTCGATCAACCTGAGCGACTCACTGCCGCAGTGTTCACAACTCAGCGACGACGCTGGCTCAGCCAGCGCCCACTGGTCGTCACGCTCTCGGTCGTCACTGACCTCTTGAAGCGGAGCGATCGAAGACTCTTCCAGTAGATCCTGAGCTCTTTCAAGAGCCTCGGTGACAGTGGCACCAGGCGTTCCTTGCGTCCCTTTCCCGAGGCGACTCGGATCTGCATCCGTGCCGAGTCGATGTCGTGGATCCTCAAGGCCGCCGCCTCGGAGAACCGCAGGCTTGCCGAGTAAAGTGTCATCAGGAAGGTGCGGTGTTTCAGGTTGGCCGTGCATTGGATAAGACGATCGACTTCTTGTCGGCCGAGCACGGTGGGCAGTGTTTTGGGACGCTTGCCGTAGGGGACCATCGTGACCGGCCAGGGGACAGAGATGGTATGGGTGTAGAGAAACCGTAACGCGCAGACAGCCTGGTTGAACGTGGTAGGTATAGGCATCGATGGTCGCCTCGGCCAGATGGCGGATCATCATGTCTTCGGCGAGCCGCTTTGTAATCGGGCAGGAGCGTTTCTTGTAAGGCGTCATGTTGCATCACGAGTAGTGAGAGGATGAAGAAGTCTTCTCATTACGGCGGTTACACAACAGGAAAGCGCAAGCCCTTTTTACCGAAACGTTGGTTACAACCGGACCGGGCAAGGAACGACGCCCCCATCATTCGACCAAAGAGGCAGGCCCAAAGCTGTCGCGAAGCCAAACGGATCCAGCAACAACACGATCAAGCAACCGCCTCACATCGCATCAGAGTGATGCCAAGAAGCTCAAAGCAATTCGATAAAGTTCAACGCCCCCGTTCACCGGGCCGCGGCGAACGACGTTGATTTCAGAACCCGCGTGGCCCGCGGCTCCGGTGCAACGGATTGTTATGCGGCTTCACTACGGCTGCTGATAGTTCGGATAAATTGGCCAAGCATTGCCGCCGTACATCGAGTGCGGATCGATTGTAGCGCGTTTTGGTCGCGGCACGTCCTTTACTGCGTGAAGGTTATCAAGTGAATAGGCCGGCATGTATACGGACCAACTTGCTGGACTATTTGCATATTGAAATGGTGTCGCAGCAAGTGGCCCAGTGAATTCGACGCGTCTGTTCTTGAAGTGATCCGTGAGATTGCGCACGCCGATCCTCTTGAAGTCGTTTACGATTGCTGGTGTCAGAGCGACATAGAAGCCATGTGCGGTACCGCCAAACAGTTTGGTCGGCCCAACGCCAGTGTCCGGGTACAGCCGATACTCCATATACGAAGTGCCATCAATACGGGTCATTCTTTCGGTTGTCACGGCGGACACATAAAACCCGACGGTGCGAAATTGCCCCCAGATAGATGTCTCTGCTTTGGCGACGAATTCCGCGGGCGTCAGTACTCTGTCGTTGTCGGGCTGATTGTTTGGATCGTCGAAACCCAGAACAATTGCAAGCAATAGGGTTGGCGTAAGCATGGCTTCCTCCTGTGGGTGAGTGTTACTCCGTTTCTATGTCCATTCGTTGCCGCATAACGGCGGTGGTCACCGGGACGAACGGAAAGGCCACCATCAGGAAACGTGTTTTTGAGTCCTCCGGTGCACCACATGGTTCGGTGGCATCACTACCGTTGATGTAAGGCAAAGTGACCGAATAGCGTCTGGCCGTTTCGTAGAATGTAAAACTTGACCTTGGCTTTCGCTACCAATTCCAACTCCTTGCGAGCGAGGCCGCGAATGTCCCCGTTCGTGATCGTTTGCATTCCATCGATACCTAAAAGGAGGTCGCCAGTGCGGATGCCCTGGGAATCCGCAGGACTGCTTGGACGAACCGCCGCCACTGTCATCGCACCCTTGTATTTCGTGCGGTTGGCTTTGTTTGCGTCTTCGATGACGTGGGACGCAACTTCATCGGCTCGCAGTCCAAGTACGCGCCACATGAAATCAATGCCGTCGACCTCTTTCGGCTGATTGTCCAGTTGAAGGTCTGTGATTCTTGCTTCTACACGACGCAGTCGCTCAGTTGCTTCAATCAGGGCCTGCTTAGCCTCAGCGAGTTCTCTCTTTAAGTCAGGCGGAACGACATCATCCGCAATCGTTGGTTGCGACACGCCGATAGCGATTGCGAAAGCTGGTACAGCAAGCAGTGATTTTGCAAACATCAAGGTTCTCCATGTGAGATGTTTAGTCCACCGAACGGCGGCGATCAGCGGGCGGCGACCCAGGACGTTCCATTTGATTCCGCGCTGCCGCCGCTCCGTTGCATCGCATGGTTCGTTGGTGTTTAGCAGAGGTGATGAAGCGACCATTACCCCAGACCGTGACCCAAGTTTACCGAGCCGATCTTCACGCGCCAAATCGGGCCGCCCATCATCGAGCGCAACCTGTTTGGCGAGGATTGTCGGCAGCGTTCAAGCGTGACGCGGGCATCGAGCATCGCAGCCGATCCGTTCGTTCTGTCGCCAGCCGTGAAATCGTTGAAACGCAGAGGGCGCTGAGATCACAGGGAAGCGGACGCACGAATTAATTGGCAACTGAGCTCAAGTTTGAAACCGGCAACAGATCGCGATAGCACTTCAAGGCTGCCATCAAATCAGACACTGACAAACCAACGGCGAATCGATCCATCGTCGAGCGCACCATTAGTATCAATCAGCGTGGATCAGTGTTTCAAATCATCCAGCGCAACCAGAACACTAATTGAGGCTGATAAACACTAATAGTTCAGGGCACGTTCTATCATCCAACGAACCACTAGTTATGTAAACCCGAATTATTCACCAAACAGTGAACAGGAAAAGAGAACCATCGCGTGATCTCCCGCGTTTAACGGGTAACCAACACAAGCCCACAAGCACGGAGAGGATCACGCAATGGGTGAAGGTCAAGGTAACGTTTTTGAGCCGGAATTCAATCGCGCTTTCAAAGTTCAAACCACCGATCATCGGCTGACTTCCAACTCGGGTGTCATTCTCCTACGCGAAGCCGACCATCGCTTAGGGTTGCTCGCCTCGATCGCTCAGCAAGTGGATGATCCCCGGCGACAGGATCGAATCCGATACACGATGACCGAACTGCTGCGAGAACGCGTTTACGCAATGGCCATTGGTTACAACGCCCAGGACGATCTCGATCGACTTGCACACGATCCTGCTTTTCGGGCAGCGGTCTGGGATCGACCTGGCCAAGATGTGGTCTGTGAGCGTTTGGCGAGCCAACCAACTCACTCACGGTTGATCGATATCTTGGCCAGCAGCAGTGGCAATCTCAACGCCATTCGCAATGGGCTCAGTGAGTCCGTCGAGCGGCACCTCAAAGCATCCTCTGGCAGCAGCAGAGTGCGGCATGGCACGATTGACATCGACAGCTTTCCGATCGAGGTTCATGGTTCACAAAAAGGCAGCAGTTACAACGGCTATTATCGGACAACGGTTTATCATCCGTTGGTCGCGTCGTTCTCAGTTGCCGGTGATTACGACAGCACGCGTGAAGGCAAACGACTTGGCAACGGATATCTTCACGCGACGCTTCGCCAGGGCCAGGTTCACACCGCCAATGGAGTCAATCGCTTCATCAGCAATGTGGTGGACAAGGCACGCCGAATCGCTCAGCACCTCGACTTTCGCATCGACGCGGGCTACACGATCGCTCCGGTGCTGGACTACCTGACCAACGAAAACCTGCGTTTTGTCGGGCGATTGAAAACAAATCCCCGGCTCGAAGCACTGGCAGCCGAGCACGTCACTCGCCCCGTCGGTCGTCCCCCCGCCGGAGGCTATGAGTACACTGTGGAGCTTGGACAGTACCAAGCTGACTCGTGGGAGCATAGCCAGCGATTGGTCCTCGTCGTTGTTGACAGCCCTGATCCTGTGACGGGCCAACTGCACTTGGCACCGCGCTACTTTTTCTTGGTAACCAACTGGCGCGAAGGGCAACGCAGTGGTGACGAGCTTCTGGCTCACTATCGTCCTCGAGGAACGTTCGAGGATCGATTTGGCGAATTCAACGCTGCAATTGGGCCGCACTTGTCATCGCAGTCGTTTGAAGAAAACGAAGCAACCATGCTGTTGGCATTGTTGTCTTTCAACCTCAGTTCCCTTTGCCGCATCGAACTGGAGGATGCAGTCGGCGGCTGCTGGGACTTAACTCGATTTCAGCTTTTTATCTTGAAGGTTGGCGGTGAGATCATCAAACACAGTCGTCGTGCGATGTTGCGGATCGCTGAATCTGCTCAGCCGCTTTGGTCAGGTTTGATTGAACGTCTTGAATCTTGGCAGTTACCGGAGTGCTTCTCGCAGCCGACGGCGCGACGGCGTGCTTGGATGCCGCCGCCATCTCATTCGCATCTAAATGAAGTGCTACGACTCTGAGCTGTTCAACCGCCGAAAACACCGTTGGGGGAAAGGGGGCTTTGTGCGCCGATCAGTGGCCAACACCTTCACCGCCGCCGCAAATGCCTTCAATCGAGACAACTCACAGCTAAGCTAAGAACCTACACTGCTTGGTGAATAATTCGGGGTAAAGGAAGCATCCGATCTATCTCCCTGTGGCGCAAAAACCGCAGGAAGACTCCGAAATATCTAACGCCCCCCGATGGTACGGTCTTGCGCCTATGGTCAGCAACCGCGTGCTTCGTTACCATGGCCGATACTGAACGCCTGATCATATTCTTCATGGGGCACGAGAAATGTCAGCTGACCGGTTTCAACAAGTGCTTGCGCTGATGAATCTCAGCGAAAACGAGCGTCACTGGTATCCAAAATGGGTTGAGGGCTACGCCGTGTTTCACTCGGTCAAGGAAGCCTGGGTCAGTGGCCTGGGTGAGTTCCCGTTGAACCGGGAATCGGTCATTGCCTACCTGCGCTCGCTTCGTGACTCGGGAATCGCTGCGTGGCGCCGACATCAAGCTGCCAGGGCATTGGAGATCTATCAGGCAAGTGTCTTGCGCAACTCGGTCGTCGACTTTCGACCGATACGCGAGAAGCTTCAGGAAATTGCTCGAATGGAGCAGCGCGCCGGAAGCATCACGTCGACCGAATCGGCGCTTGTTGAGGGCGAAGGGAACTCGGGACTCATTGACCCGAGCGAACCAGAGGCGATCCAGCGGATGCGTGCCAGGATGCGTGTTCTGCACCACCCGATTCGGACTGAGCAAGCCTATGTCGGCTGGGTTGCCCGGTTCATTCGGCATTTGGACGATGAACGATTGGAGCGGTACGGTGAAGCGGAGATTGCTGACTTTCTGACCGATTTGGCAGTTACCAGGACCGTCACGGCGGGCACGCAAAACCAGGCTCTGTCTGGACTGCTGTTTTTCTATGAAAAGGTGCTTGGACGAGAGATCCGCTTCGTCAATTCGGTCCGTGCGAAAATCAGTGAGTACCGACCAATCGTGTTGACGAAAACGGAAGTTGCGGAACTCTTTCCATACTTCACCGGGGTCTATCGGATCATGTTTCTGTTGATGTACGGCGGAGGACTGCGGCATCGAGAGTGTCGAACGCTACGCGTCAAAGATGCTTGCTTTGAAAAACATGAGATCTTGGTTCGCAACGGCAAAGGAATGAAGGATCGTGTTACAGTCTTGGCCGAGAATGCCGCGCCGCTGCTGAAGGAACACCTGTGCAGCGTTGAGGCAGTCCATCAAGGTGATTTGCAGGACGGATATGGGGAGGTTTACCTGCCGTTTGCGCTAGCGCGAAAATACCCCAATGCGTCACGCCAATTCGGTTGGCAATACGTGTTTCCGTCCCCGCGTCGGAGTCGCGATCCAAGAAGCGGGAAGACACGCCGACACCATCTACACGAAGCGACGTTTCGGGATCATTTTAAAAGGGCATTGAGACGGACCGAGATCGTCAAGCCCGCGGTTCCGCACACCCTGCGACACAGTTTCGCCACGCACATGTTGGAAGATGGAGCGGACATTCGGACGGTGCAGGAACTACTCGGGCACAAAGACGTCAAGACAACCGAAATCTACACGCACGTCATGAATCGGCCCGGCCTGGCCGTGACAAGTCCGTCCGACCGATTGGCACTGGCTTGATTGGTGCGGCCAATGGCAATCGAATCTCTGTTCACTCGACGCGGTACACCATGCGAAAGAACAAATCGGCAATGATTCTTACCATCGCCGTGTCAGTTTAGTTCCATCGACTGGAAACGTCATCGGCAAGGAGATTGAGGACGTCGTTTTCATCGTCGTCCTCTTCGGTACTGTCGTCGGTAGCGATGCCAACGGCTGCCGAGGAAGCATCGCCGGCCGAGGAAGTGTCGACGACCAAATCAGAACCGCTCAGGTCGGCGAAAACAGCATCGGAGCCGGCCGAAGAGGCAAGGTCGGTACCCGTTTCCACCGATTCGGCCTGCAGCGCCGCCTGGTTGGCTTGGATCGCCAGGTAGTTGATCACTTGCAGAGCGTCGATCGCCGACAATCGCGTGTCGCCGTTGACATCGGTGTAGTACTGGCTGGCGACATTCGATCCCGTTTCACCCTCGAATCGCGCTTCTTCGCGTTCCATGGCATTGATCACCAACAATGCGTCGCGTGGTGAAACAAAACCGTCTGCATTGACGTCTTGCGGCAAGGCAGTGTTTTGCGTCGGCCCGACGGCAACCGAATTGACGGTGATGACCAGTTCGCTGTAGCGAATGCGGTCGACGGTGACCGGATCATCTTCCCGCAGCAACAGGGTTTCTTGAGCCGGGAAGGTGTCGGCCGGTCCGCCAACGATCTTGGTCGTTCCGGGAGCAACGGCTTCGAAGAAGACCGTGGCCATGGTGATCGGATTGAGCGCGGAGAAGTCACCTTCGGGGAATGTTGTTCGTTCGAACAACGTTCCAAATTCGTCCAGGAGTCCCGGCCGGGCGTTGGTACCGACCGCGGCCGCTGCCAGGTAGCCGTTTTCAAACGTGACGTCAAAGTCCAGGCCGCCGGCAACCGTATCAGTCGGCCGCAGGAAGTCGTTGTCGTACAACAGGTCATGGTACGCCGCGAACACAAACGTCGGATTGTTTCGAAGGTCTTCCAGAACCACTTCGATACCGACACGATCGCCGACAGCGATCTGGCTGTTGGTAATCGGCACACCATTTTCGTTGACCAGCCGGTAGCTGATCGACACATCCGCGTTGGCATTGGTGTTGCCCAGCGGAATGGTCACTTCGGCAGTGCTGCGTACACCGTCGTCCGTCACGATCACGTAGGTGAACGAATCCAGGCCAGTGGCATCAATGTTCGGGCGATAGCTCAGGAAGTCGTCGTTGAGATTTGTAGGCGTTCCGTTGTCTTCCACCAACACGTTGCCCAGCGACGGCGCGGTCACCAAACCGAATTCGCGAATGATTCCGGTCGGGCCCAAGTTGTCGTTGGCCAGGACATCCAGCCGGTTGCGTCCGGCCGATGCGCTGGAGATGAGGAAGCCGTCTGAATCACGCCCTTCGGGGAACGAATCATCGATCGCCGATGCAAAGTTGTCCGTTCGCGGCAGGATGACCAATTCGGCCGATCCAAAGCGAAGCTGGTTGACTTCCAATGCCACGTCGGAACCAAGCGTCGTGGTTTCATTGACGTTGCTGTCGGCCGGATCGGCGGTGAAGACGGCGACACCGGGGCTGACCGCTTGCATCGAAAGATCGAACAACACAATCGCGTCGGCGTGAGTCTTGTCACCAAGATCGGCGTTGATCGACTGGATCGCGCCGACTTCATCGATCAAACCGGGAATGTCCGCATTGCCTCGCTGCAGCACGCCACTTCCGCTAAACTTGTCGCCAAACTGAATATCAAACGGGAAGTTCGGGTTGATACCGCGGCTGAGCGTGGCCACCAATTCGTCGGTGTACAGCAAGTCCATGAATGCCGAGGCGACACCCTCCGGATTGGCAAAGAGTTCAACGTGATCGACCATCACACGCACGATGAACTCGTCGCCCACCTGAACGTTGCTGATCTCTTGTTGCTGGTTCAGAGCATCGAAGATTCCGATCGAAAACTCGACGACATCATCTGTACGTGCACCTGGCAGCAGGTTGATCGTGACCTCGGCCGAACTGGTAAGTCCGACCGAATCCTGCACGCTGTAACTGAACTGCTCGGTACCGTTGAAGCCGGGCAGCGGCGTGTAGCGAAGCGACTGCCCGCCGCCGATGATGCTGATCGTTCCGCCGGCACTGCCGGGCGTGACACTGATGATCGACAGGCCGCCCGAGGTACTGGGAACGTCATTGTCCAGCACGTTCAAAGCACGGTTCACGCTACCTTCGGGGACCTCGAACGAGTCATCCAAGGCGATCGGAACTGCTGATTGGAAGGTGACGTTGACGACCACGGTCGCGAACACTGGATTGCCCTGGTCATCCACGACGGCGTTGCCGGTCTGGTCATTGACCGTGTAGGTGAACGCGTCGCGACCGATGAATCCGTTGGGCGGCGTATAGAACAGCGATTTGCCGTCACCGGCCGGGACCACAACGCCGTTGGTGCCCGTCGTGTTGACGCTGCGGATCGTCAGTTGAGTTTCAGCGGTCTGGAAGTCGTTGCGAAGCACATCCAGTTCATTGGCCAGCGTGTTTCGCGAGACAGAAAACTCGTCATCGATCACCACGTCGGCCGAACCCAAAATGGTGAAGCGATGGTCTTCCACTTCACCGGTATCGACATTGCCGCGCGGCCCAATACCGGCCTCTTGGCTCAAGCGGAAACGGGCGTAGGTTGTTCCAACGTTTGCAGTGGCAGGAACGTCCACAAAGACTCCGTCACTGGCGTCCAGTACCAGCCCGTTGGTTCCGACGGGAACGGGAATGTTACTGAGGAACTGTTCGCCGGCGTCGTCAAAATCGCCGTCGCCGTTGAAATCCATGAAGCCCTGCAAGAAAGCGGGGCTGCCGCTGGTGTTGGTCACCGTGACCTGGAATTCGGATCGTGAACCTGGTCCGAGTGGATCGAGCAACACGACGCCGTCTTCGTCATCTTCGATCGCGCCACTTTGCAGCACGCGACCGACCGAATCGTCGCCGTCCGCGTTGACACTGGGCGAACCGTCAAGCTCGCGGTCGATGGCCGCACCGATCATCAAACCATCGGTGATGCCGTGGCTGGCACCGCCGGCCGCCAAGGTCGTTCCGGCAGTGTCGGGTGCGTCACCAAAGTCTCGCGAGGGAAGCAGGCCGAAGTTGTAGTTGGTCGCCAGCGAAACACCGTCAAAGACAAACGTGTGCTCGCCGCTGGCCGGTGATGTCTGGGTGAATCCGGGAGGCACGACCTGGCGGATCGTGTAGTTGCCGGGACCGGGGAAGTTGATGTTGTAAGTTCCATCCGGATTGCTGATGGCGTTGGGTTCGCCCAGGTCGGGCCGGTCATCGCGGTCGAGATCCAGATAGTGGAAAATGCCGCCAACGCCCCCTTCACCCGCCTCGCGAGTTCCGTTGCCGTTGTCGTCACTGAAGGCAAATCCCGTGATGGCGCCCAGGACCGGCGTGAAGCCGAAATCGACCGTCACGCCCGTGCCGGTGGTCGAAACGGATACCGGCACAATCGTCGGCGTGGTCGGAGTAACGTTGGGCGGGGTCGAAACGATCAAGTTGTAATCGCCGGGAGTCGCGGTCAATACGTAGTTTCCGCCCGTCGTCGACACCGCGAAGGGTTCGGTTGCATCACGAACACCATTGCCGTTGATGTCGGCAAAGACCGAGACGTTGGCAATCCCCGGATCGCCCGTTCGATTTCCGTCAGCGTTCAAATCGTTGAACACCACACCGTTAATGCCGCCACCCCGAGTCCCGGTAGCCAGCGTTTGCGAAAGGCTATCGTCGGTGTGATTTTGCCCGTCCAAACCTTCGCGATAGGAGAACCGGTCTTCGACGAAGTTCACGTCGACATCATCGACCGTGCCGTAGATGCCGTCGGGTCCCGCACCGATCACCTGGCCGAAGTCCGAACCGGGACCTTCGTCCATGATGTTGGTGATTTCATTGTCGGGGAACGGGTTGGGGGACATCGCCGAAGCGGTATGTCGCATGCCGAACGAGTGGCCCGCTTCGTGAGCGACCAGGAAGGCCAGGAAGTCACCCATCTGATCGATGATGCTGGACGTTGGTGCAATCGGCACGCCGCCGACCACGCCGAGGACTCCATCCAGCAAGCCGATCACGATGTCGTCCATGCTGAAGTTACCGATATCCAGAGTCGACGAGATACCGATCGTTTGGATCTCCGAATCGTTCACCGTTCCGCCCAGAATCACCCGTGTGACCAGCGGGTTGGTCAGGCCCGGATCGGGATGGTCGCGGCTGTTGAGAACGGTGATGCCAAAGTCACCAGGATTGCCCGTGGTATCAAAGTGGCCGTTGGTCCCCAGAGTACCCAGCGCCTCGAACATCCGAATCGTTTCGGCCATCGTCAAGTCGATCAAACGATTGAACGACGCGTCATCGATCGCCTGAATGCCAAGCAGCGGCAGCGATTCACGCAGTGACGGCAGGCGAATCACACCCGGTTGCGGAATGCCGGTTCCATCATCAAAGACGGCACGCGGGTAAGTCGCTCCGTCAAAGTCCACAAACAGGATTTGCCGGGTGCCGATCGGCGCCGATTCAATCGACGGCCGATAGGCTCGCAGGCCCATCGTGTACGAACTGGCGGTGGTGATCGGTGAAACGGTAATGAAATAACGGCCATCGCGCGGAATCACCTGGGCGAAAGCGGCGTTGCCGTCGGTTTGCAATGGCGAATCGGGCGGCAGAGCGATGGCATTGTTGAAGTCCACGCCGTACCACAAAGTGCCGTCTTCAAAGAAAACACTGAACTGGCCGGCCGCACCTTGCGTGGCAATGTCAAGAACGGTGCCCGCTTTCAAGTCGACAGCGAAGGTGTCCAGGTCGGCGGTGAACCTTGGCGGGAAAGTATTGCTGGCGGTGAACGACAAGTTACCGATCACGTCGATCGTGTCGTCTTGCCCCGGACCGGTCCCCAGCGGAACGACATCCGCCGTACCGAACGCATCGTTGAGCCCATTTTGGATATTGGTTTCCGACTCCAGAAACTGAACAGCCTGGACCGTACCAATGTTCCGGGGACCGTCGTAGACAGGCAGGTCAAGCGTGGCGAGCAAGCGACGTGCCTCTAGGTCCTCCATCAGCAAACGCCGTTTCTTCTTCGCTCGATCGGAACGATCACGGCGGCGGGATGACTCTGGTTTCGGTTCGTTTCGTTTGAACATCGAGGGTCTCAACAAACGTGCGGAACAGGCCATGCATCAGGCATGCCCGAACCGGTGAGGGTCGCTAGGGTAGTCTGCTTCCGATAGTTATGCCGAAGAATCCGTTGGACAGCAAACATGTGTGTCATAGGAAGTCTAGGGCTATTGGCGTATGTCTAGCATCGGTAAAAAGAATCGCTTTCGTTCGCCAATTCGCTGGCGCCAGCCCATCCGGCAACGTGGGTGTAGGAACTAGATAAATTGAATGGACAAGGAGCGATTTGCGATTCTAATTGCACCCCAGAGGGTGTCAACGAAACGCAACCTTTCGGACGTCCGCGCCGATCCAAAGTTCCCTCCAACATCCGAAAATCGTCTTCATCAGTGTAATCGCTCTCTCCGACACTCTCCCGCCGGGGGGTGAGGTGGTGAAGAGGAGGCTGGAAGCCTCCACCCCCCAGCGACAAAACGCGCCATCCACCTCCCCGCCTCGTTCCCCCCGCCTCGTTCCCACGCTCCCGCGTGGGAACGCCCCAACCACCGCTCCGCGGTTACCCTCTTTCTTGGTCCGCGGAGCGGACATCGTTGCGTTCCCACGCAGGAGCGTGGGAACGAGGGAGAGGGAGTGTCGGCGATTTCTCCGAAATCGCTTCGCGTAGCCGGTTCTCCGAACTGGCCGACGGGCGGACGAAAAAACCCGCTGGGTCGGCTGACCCAGCGGGTTTTTGATGTTTTTAGCCTGCTCGCAGGCGGCTACCAGGTGTATTCGGCCCCGAAGGAAACACCCTGGATCACCAGTGAGTTGAACTGGAACTGGCTGGCCGTCAGCGGGTTGGCCGAAACGAAGTCGGCAATGGTCTGGGCGTCGGTATTGCCGAAGGTGATGTCGTCCACCGCCAGAGCGTAGTAGGAGGACCGCAGGGCAAGCGAGTGGCTGAGCCGATAGATCAGCTTGGCTTCAAACTCGCCCATCACCGTCCCTTTTCGGTCGCTGGCGGTCACCGTCTGGGTACCGGGTGTGGCAACCGGGTTCAACGAGTTGGCGGTCAGGGTGGTGATGCGGTCGTAATCATTCTGCACCCAAGCACCCTTGAAGCCGATTCCCAGGTTGATGCCGGCATGGGCATTCCACCACAGGTCGAACCCGGCTTGCGGGCCAAACAAGTTGTTCTTCCGCTTGTCGTTCGAGGAGAAGAACCGAGGCAGGTTGGCGTTGACCGCGTTGTCGAACTCACCGAGGGCCTGATAGATGAAGTTGTGGTCGTATCGCACGTATCGCAGACCGACCAGCCACGACCCTTGGAAGCGGCAGTAGGGGCCGACCGTGCGGCGACGGTAGTTCAATTCCGCACTATGGAACTCACTCTCCGCTTCGACGCTCTGCAAGATCGAACGGTCGGTATCATCGAAGCCGTTGATCGGGTTGCGACCGAAATCGCTGACAAAGGAAAAGAAAACCGGGTTCGCGTCGGCAACAAACGCTCGGTCTTGCCATTGGTGCCCGCCGATGTAGGTGACTTCCAGATTTCCGCCGGCACCCCAGATCATCGACGCGGACAAACGCGCCCCTGCTTCCAGCGAATCACCAGCATCGGCATCCTCGCGACGGAGGACGATGATGTTGGCCGGGACCGCGTCACCGGCAACACCGGGTGCGGCACCTCGGGTGGTCGTCGGTCCAACCACGCCGCCATTGCCATGCCCCAGGAAAATCGCCTCGGCCGACAGGTCGTACCAACGTTGGGCACAGATGCCTTGGCGGTCGTAAGGTTTCAAGTAGCTCAGGGCACCCAGCAGGTATCCACGGCCAAGGGTCTGGCAGAAACTGCAGCCATCGCCGCGACAGAACATGCAGATGTGTCGTAAGTTCGACAGGCCGCCGCAAGCACCGCAGCCCGACATGCCGCATCCGCCACAGGCAGATGCTTCGCCGGAGAGCTTGCCGAGCAGTCCGCCACAGCCAAGCACTCCGCAGCGACGGCCTCCGCAGGCCATGCCGCATCCGCCGCTATCACAGGCGACGGGCGAATCGCAGCCACTGTCGCAGCCGCCGAAAAAGCCGACCGGCATCACATCGCCGGAGTACATCGCCGGTGGCACCATTCCCGCAGGAACGACGTAACCGCTGGCTTCGTAATCCATGTCGGCATGGACGACGCTTGGCGGCTGTGCGCCCGCTTGACGGATTCCCACGCAGGCTAGTACCGCCAGGGCGACGGCAGCAACGAGGGTTTTGTTTGATTTAGGTTGAGTCATTCGGTGCATCGCAAACGTCTCCGCGGCCAAGGCCGCCTCGCTGTGGGCCGGTAAGTCACTCACAGGGCGTCGCCATGCAGCCTCAATGGTCTGCAAGTGCGTGTGACGCTTCGTCGATCACGGCCATCGCAATCGGCTTGCATCCAGGTTCGCTTACAGTACTCGGCCGTGGCCTTTTCTGGCGAACCTCCCCCCGTTTCTGGCTCCTGAAACGGCTGCTCCTCTTTCCAATCGAATCGTCGCCGACGCAAATCGGTACGATCCGGTCGTCTAGAACAACCGCTTCAGGCGGATTTATCGGCACGATCCGACCTCAGCATTTGGTTATTCCGTTCGATCCGGGTGGGAAAACTTTGCCGGTGTCGCCTCCGACCCCTTCAACGTGGCGAATCTGGGCAAAAGAATCCGATAAACTTGCGATCGTTCGACGAATAGGACGCGGCAATTCCTCCTTTCCGCGAAGCGCAATCGATGGGCATGACTTCCGAATCGAACGATCGAGAAAAAATCGAAGAGGCTCTTCAAAGAGTTCGCTCCGGGGAATTGTCTCCCGCCGAGGCGACTGAGTTGTTGCTTGCATCCGAACCGCGCGATGCGGAACCCGATACGAACCAAGAAACGCTAGCATCGCTGATCGATCGGCTGGGAAATCCGCCGCAAGAAGTTGCCCGCTTTTGGTGTCAGCAATTCACCATCGCCGCGGCGATTCACGAACAAGAAAACGGAAACCCTTTTCCGCCGGTGAGTTTCGACGACTGGTCCATCGACTCCGCGGGACGTCTGTTTTGGAAGCAATCCGTTGTTGTGCCCGACGGTGACACCGCCACACCGCAGCTGGAAGGGTCGCTGGATAGTTTGAACCAAGTTCGTCAGCACCTGAACGTTCACCAGCCAGAACCCCAAGTCCTCTTGGAGAGTTCGGTCGCAGCCGACAGCGGTGATCGCGATGGTTCGACCGCGGTGGAAGTCCCCAAGCGAAACGGAACTTTCCGCCGAATCGCCTTCGCGGCAGCCTTCGCCGGTTGCTCCATCGCCGTCGGCGCCATTCTCTACAACGCGTCTCGGCCCGATGTCGATGCGGTTGCTAGCACCAGTTCGACCGCGTCAAAGGTCGAGAGGACCGAGTTGGGTGGTTCGGACGACCTGCCGTCGACCGACCAGGCCTTCCAAGAACTTCCCGCTTCCGATTTAGACGGCTCGGAACCGCTGCAAACATTCGACTCGATGCTCCAATCGCAGATCGAGTCGAATGCTGAATCGGCCGATGACCATTCCCTTTCCCTGGACGCGTTGATGCCGGCCGCCGCCGATTTCCTTCCTGCGGGAGATTCAAGCCCCAATTCGCCTTCCGAATCGGCCGACCAGTCAAAGCCGGACTCCACCCCGACTCGATCAGTCGGCGACCGCGACGCCGGTTCAATCGATGATCTGCCAGTGATGCAGCAGGGCGACCAGCCGGGGGACCAGCCGGATGAATCCCTTCAGGAAACTCGGCTGTCGACGATCGCCGCGGTCGAACTGCCGCCGCCCAGTGATCCGGGCGCCATCACCACGCTGTGGGAATCCCCATCGCAAGGATTGACGCTGGAGTTTCCTGTTGATGTCGCTTTGCAAATGAATGCCGGCGATACCGACTGGTTGATCAAGGATTCGCGAAATGACACATCGGTCGCGACCATTCGCTCGACCGACAACCAGACCCAGATGCAATGGCACGAATCGGCCACGCAGTCTGCCAGCGCCGCGGCATTGGTGCATGGGCGTTTGAAAGGGGATTCGGGCAGGTTGGTCTATTTGCGGCCGTCCATCGAGGCCGATCCTTGGCCCATTCGGCTGGATCGCGCCGATGTGCGGCCAACTTGGGATTTGCGAAGCCCAATTCCCTCGCGAGTTTCACGCCTGGCTGTCGAGTTTGATTTGCCGGACGACGTGGAAGTGGGCTGGATCGAACCGATCGATCCGGCGGCGATTCGCCGAGGACAAGCGGTCGCGCTGCTGACGCCGGGCGATGGCGAAACAGTGGCGCTTGGTCTGCGATTGGACATCCGCTGTGGACGCAAACTTTCCTGTCGCATTCGGTTTGCTGCCCGGCTGGACCCGGCCATGCCTTGGCAGGTGGTTTCTACTTCAACGCTCGGCCAGTTTGATGAGCAATTGACCGAGCAAGCCGAATGGCTCAGCCGCGAGCTGGCTCGATTGTCATCGGTTTACGAGCGGGCCGGTTCCGACGGGCGGCGGATTCTGCGAGTCAAACAAGAGAGAACAGAATCGCAGGCAGAGAGGAACCGCCAATTGTCGAAGCGGGTGGCCGAGCTGCAAACGCTGATCTCGACGCTAGAGACCGGCGGTGCGATTCGGTTTCAAGTGACAGTCGGTTGGCCGCAAGACCAGCAAACGATCCTGAGCATGAAATCGCCACTGTAGGCCGGACCGAGGTCGCAAAACATGCCGTAGCTGCGCGGCGCCGATTCGTACTTGCACGCGGCGCGGGAGACGAAAAACTTCCAGCAGGCGACCGAAGTTCCGGCACGGTAAGGGCTTGCTTGTTACGGCCTACAATACGAGATCGTCAAAGCAGCGGAGGCTCAAATCGACGTCGGCATCAGCCGTGCGCAAGGCGATTGCGACAGCGCCGATGAATCCAGGGCGAGGTTCAATAGAGAAGAATTTCCAGGTGGCGTTGCTTTCGAGCTTCGGGCTGAGCATCCGAATCGTCGGCGAATCGGAATCGATGTCGCAGAAAGCAAAATCTGCAAGTGGCGTTTGCAGCCCCGTTCCAATCGCTTTGATGAACGATTCTTTCAAAGTCCAAATTCGCAGGAACGCCTGACGACGAACCTCGTCACCACGCTGCTGCCGCAGGTAGCGGACTTCGGGCTGGGAAAAAAAACGTTCCGCCAAATCCGGATCGGTGCGACGGCTCAGATGTTCGACATCGACGCCGATCAACTCATGTTCGTCCGAACCGATGCCGCACATCACCAACCCGTCGGTGTGAGCGACATTGAATGGCTGTTTTGCCGAATCGGGTGCGGTAACGTACGGTTTCCCATGCGGCAGCACGTCGAAGCGGATCGCCTCGGGGGCGACCGCATCGGCCCCCAGCAGCCGCCTTGCCATTCCGCGTCCGACAACATGCTGATTGCGGCTGGTCGCGACCCGAAAACGATCGGCCCGTTGCCGTTCGTCTTGATCCAACCACGTTTCGCAGCAGGCTTCCACGCGTCCCGCTTCCGCCGACGAACTGGTGGCGTGCCAAAGTTGGACAGTCGAAGCAGCGGGTGGGGATGGGGACAACATCGAAACGCGTGATCAGAAAACAAGCAACCGACACAATCGTAACGAACGTTCCTTTCGACGCAGATAGAAAAGTCGAAAGGAACCAACTTTCTTGCGGCTTGTTCCGACGGCGCAGCGAGGCGCGTCGATACTTAACCGTCGGCCAGTTCTCCGCTTCTGGCATGCGCGAAGCGATTTTGGAAAAATCGCCGACCACCACAAACGTAACAAACAATCCCGATGCCCACCTTCATCCACCTCTTGATCGGCTCGACCCTGCCAGTGGCAGAGATCGAAAAAGCTCAGCTGTTGATGTTGGCTGGTTTTGTGATGCTGGGCTGGGTCCTTGCCCGCCGCCAAATCCGCCTGCGGCGGCGAGTCAACCGTGACGCTCGCGCCGCCAACAAGCAACTGCAAGCGATTCGCCAGCGGACCGAACCGGCCGCGCCGCTGTGCGATGCACCGGCCGAAACGCAGCGTTGGCAAGTAGCAATGTTCGATTTGCAACGCGAACTCAAGGCCGAGTTGGATACGCGAATTGCGGTGGTTCATTCGCTGATGCGGCAACTGGATGCTCGGATCGAACGGTTGTCGCAATTGGAACAGCGGCAGGGCGACGCGGATGTTCAGGACGAGATCAATTCGTAGCGCAAGTCGAACTAAGGAGTTGTTCGGAAATAACTTCGTTGTTTGAATGACACCACTCGCAAAATCACCCTCCCTCTGGGAGGGTCGGACGCGGTAGCGGCCGGGGAGGGCATGGTGCGTGAACCCTCTCCGGGCTCGAGAGCCCGACTCTCCCAAAGGGCCCAAAGGGAGAGTGTTGTCAAATGACGAAGTTATTTCCGAACAATTCCTAACTGCGATCGGTTGATTCCTTCGCCGCCAGCTCCACGACCCAGCCGCGCGTTTCGGCGGCCAGGAAAAACGATCCGCAAATCACCAGCACTCCATCGGGCGCCGCTTGCCGGTAGGCTTGGCGACAAGCATCGATCGGATCTTCGACCGCGGCGACTTTGGCTCGCGGTGATTCGGGGACCTGCGACCGTAGCGCAGGGAGAGGATAGAAACGCGGATTGCCCTGAAACTGCGTCAAAACGATTCCAGCGGCAACGTCGGCCAAGGATGAGAGCATCGGTCCAGCCGATTTATCGCGACTGGTGCCAAAGACAACATGAATTGGCCGGCCGGCAAAGCGAAACCGCAGGCAATCCCCAAGTGCGGCGATCGAATCGTCGTTGTGCGCCGCGTCGACAATCGCCACCACGTTGTCGGGCAGGCGAAACGATTCGATTCGACACTCACAGGGAAGACGGCTCAAGCAATCGAACACCGAACTGCCAACTGGCATCCCTTGGCTGCGCAGCAGATCGACGCACGCCATCGCCACCGCCGAATTGTTGGCTTGATGCCGCCCTTCCAAGGACAGTTGGTAAGTTTGCGTCGGCCCCAGAGGCGGCTCGGTGGCGCGATAGGTAACACGAGAGCCCCAGTCGCGACGATGGTCATGCTGCACGGAGAACTCGTGGCCAATTCGGTACAGAGGTGCCCCGCGCTGCTGGGCAATCGCCGCAATCACCTCCGCGGCCGCCGGATCGGTCACGCCGCTGACGACGGGAACGCCCGCTTTGAGGATACCTGCCTTTTCCGCGGCGATTTCCGGCAGGGTACTTCCCAGCACGTGTTGGTGATCCAGTCCAATCGACGTGATGGCGGTGACGGCGGGTGAGCAGACGTTGGTGCTGTCCAACCTGCCTCCCAATCCCACTTCCATCACGATCGCCTGGCAGTCGTTTCGGTCAAAATGCATCAGCGCCATCGCCGTGGTCAGCTCGAAAAACGAAGGCGATCCCACCGTGTCGGAGCCGGTCCCCTTGCGGTCTTTCTCGTTCGTTCGACCGGTCAGTTCGTCCACCACGGGACGAAGTTGGTCGACCAGGGCGACGATGTCGTCGGCCGAGCAGCAAGCTCCGCCAATTCGGAACCGCTCCTCCAACCGTTGCAAGTGCGGCGAAGTGTACAGCCCCGTTTTGATCCCCGATTCACAGAGCATCGCCGACACCATCGCCGCGGTCGATCCCTTGCCTTTCGTACCGGCAAGGTGGATCAGGGGAACGTCTGGCGAGGCGGTGGGGCGATCGGCGTCGTAAAGGTATCGCTGCAAACCCAGCCGGCGCAGCAGCAACCTGATTCGCTGCAATCGAAACGGATACCGCGACGTACCGCTGGCCATCCGTTCGTAGTCGATGCGGTCGTACAGAAAGCGGAGAGCCCGGTCGTAGGCTTTCTGTTGGACGACGACGTCGGTGGGTGTCACAGGATCCACACGCTGGGAAAATAGTTGACCGGCTTTCCGCTACCGCCCAAGAAGCGATTTCGGAGAAATCGCCGACGGTCCAAACCGGCACACACAATGCGATTTCGGAGAAATCGTTGACGGCACTTCAAATTGATCGGTTTTTTGACTCCAATTTGCAAGCCCCGTGAAGTCGCCATCAAAAAAAGCGAACACTTTGCAGCGCGGCCCCGTAGCGTAAAAATCCCCAAATTCGTCTGGAAATGGCCGCCAGCTGCCCCTCCGCTGTCAGGACCGCCCAGACTTCATGATTGATCTCTTTTTCCTTATCCCCCATGGAAACGCCTGCTCGTGGATACTGATTCGACCGCGGTCGCCGAGTCTGCGGAGCCCGCCCCGCCCCAAAATCCTGACGTCTCCAGCGGCGTCGTCATCGAAACCCGCAACCTAAGCAAGATCTACCGCGACTTTTGGGGTCGCAAGAAGGTACACGCGCTGAAATCGCTCGACATCGAAGTGCGCAAGGGCGAGATTTTCGGCTTGCTCGGTCCCAACGGAAGCGGCAAATCGACCACCATCAAGCTGATCCTGGGACTGCTGTTTCCCACCAGCGGTCGAGTTCTTGTGTTTGACCAGGACGCGAGCGAGACGAACAAGAACGAACGGATCGGGTATTTGCCCGAAGAGTCGTACTTGTACAAGTTTCTGACCGCCGAAGAGACGCTCGATTTTTACGGGCGGCTGTTTGACATGTCGGGGGCCGATCGAAAACGTCGCGTTGCCGAGCTGATCGAACTGGTCGGCCTGAAAGCGGCCAAGCACCGCCAACTGCGAGAATACAGTAAAGGGATGACCCGCCGCGTCGGTCTGGCTCAAGCACTGATCAACAATCCCGATTTGATCTTGCTGGACGAACCGACCACCGGACTGGACCCGATCGGCACGCGAGAAATGAAGGACCTGATTTTGGCCCTTCGCAATCAAGGCAAGACCATCTTGCTGTGCAGCCACCAACTGGCAGACGTCCAGGACGTTTGTGATCGCGTCGCCATCCTTCATCAGGGTGAACTGAAAGAGCTTGGCCGAGTGACCGACCTGCTGAAGGTTCAGGATGTCACCGAGGTCCACGCCAGTGGTTTATCTGATGAGGCAAAGGCGGAGATCGCCGAAGTGATCAAGCGTCACGGTGGCGACCTGAAGTCGATCGACAACCCCACCGCGACGATGGAAGACCTGTTCCTGAACATCGTTCGCGAGAGCGAAGCCAGGCCCGGAGCGCGCCGCGTTTCGGCAACCGGAGGCGTATCGGACGCTCTGGACGGAGCCGAGGATGATCGAGGAGATGCCGGTCAATGACACTCCAACCGGAAGACTTCTGGTCCTTCTACGAATGGTTGCTCCGCCCCAACGCGTTTCTAGAAAGCGCGCTGTTGCAGGGGATCGTGCTGTTCATTTTGGCCATCGTGCTGGGCCTGATCGCTGGCTACATCGTTTCGGCGGCCAGGTATGGACCGGTCGAGGGATTTTATGCGGTCGCCCGGGTGATTCGCGAACTGATTCGCTTCGATCTGCCAGGAACTTCGCTGCGACGGATTTTCGCGCTGGCCCGCCTGGCGTTCAAGGAGGCGATTCGGCGCAAGGTACTGTTTGTGGTCGGCCTGTTTGTGGTCGGCCTGCTGCTTGCAGGCTGGTTCCTGAACCCCGAAAGCGACGATCCAGCGCGGCTTTACATCAGTTTTGTGCTGACGGCGACCAATTACCTGATTCTGGCGCTGGCGCTGTTCATCAGCGCGTTTTCGTTGCCGGCCGACATCAAGAGTAAAACGATCTACACGATCGTCACCAAACCGGTTCGGCCCACGGAGATCGTGTTGGGTCGGATGATCGGTTTCGTGGGCGTGGGAACGATGATGCTGATTCCGATGGGATTGGCCAGCTACCTGTTCGCCACCCGCGGCATTCGGCATACGCACTTGGAAGTCAGCGAGGTGGTGGAGACCAAGCCGGGTCAGTTTGAGGGTGAAACCGACTACGTGCGAGCCCACAAACATACTTTCACCCTGCTTCCGCCTCCTGAAGATTTCGTCCAGCCCGATCCCAATCGCGAAGTGGTTGCGGTCGGCCTGACCAACATGGTCCGCGGCCACCAACATGTCGTCAGCCGTTTTGACGACGGCGAATTCGAAATCGGTCCGCCCACCGGCGCCTTCCGCGCCCGCGTTCCCTCCTACGGAGAGATCCAGTTTTACGACCGCGCCGGCAATCCCAAGGATGCTGGCATCGACGTCGGGGCCGAACGCCTGGACGAAGGTTACGGAAGCGCCGGGATGTCTCGGCTATTGGGCGTGACCAAGGGCAAGCGACGGATCGAACATGGATACGTCGAAGGGGGCACGCTGGGGATGGTGGAGTTCACTTTCGCCAACGTCACTCCTGACCGCTATCCCGATTTCATCCCCATCGACCTTTCCCTTCGTGCTTATCGTTCTTGGAAGGGCGATATCGAATCGGGAATTCGCGGTTCGGTGACCTTGAAACATCCCGAATTGTCCATCGAAACGATTCCTTTCGAATTCGAAATCGACGAGTACCAGGTCAGCGAGCTGGAATTGCCGCTGATCATCAAAGGGTCCGAAGGCGACGTGACGCGCGACCTGAACGTATTCGAGGATATCGTCGACGAAAACGGCCAGATGAAGGTGGTCATTCGCTGCCTGGACCGCAGCCAATATCTCGGCGTCACGCGAAGCGGCGTTTACCTCCGACCCACCGAGAACTCCTTTGAATGGAATCTCGCCAAGGCTTACATCTCGATCTGGCTACAGATGACGATGGTGATCGCCTTTGGTGTGATGTTCAGCACGTTCTTGAGCGGTCCAGTCGCCATGGTCGCAACGTTCGTTTGTGTGCTGCTAGGGTTTTCTGCCGAACAGATTTATGACACTCGGCACTACATCGATTCCAACATCAACCGCGGCGGCGGACCGATCGAAGCGACCGTTCGGTTGCTGAAACAGGACGCCATGACCACCGAGCTGGATGTGGACAAGCTGGCCAGCAACGTGATCAAGAAGATCGATGCCGGTATCGTTTATTCGCTGGACGCCATCGCGACGGCACTGCCCAACCTGCCCAAGATGGTGAGCACGGCGGAGTACGCGGCCAGCGGTTTTGATATCTTCGGCGCCCTGTTGTTGCGGCATGCCGCCGCCACGCTGGGCTATTGTATCCTGGCTTTTGTGGTCAGTTATTTCTTCCTCAAATCGCGCGAGATCGCGGCATGAATCGTACATCTGTTCTGGGCCGCAAACTGATCTACCTGTCCGTTCTGGTGCTCATGCTGTTGCCGCTTTATCTGCTGGGCCAACCGGCCGGAGGCGGATCGGATGCCGGTGGTTTGCTGACAAAAATGCGCGATGATTTCAACATCGCCGAAAGTGACTTGGGAGAAATCAGTCCCGCCAGTCAGACCATGAAGCTTGCTTCGTTGGGCCTGCGCGGCGTGGCGGCAACGCTGCTGTGGAACAAAGCACACGAGTATCGCGTCACTCACGAATGGGATCGCCTCAAAGCAGCCGTCAACAACATTACCCTGCTGCAACCCCACTCGGACAAGGTTTGGGAATTCCAGGCACATAATCTCGCCTTCAACGTCTCGACAGAATTCGATGACTACCGGCAACGGTACGAGATGGTCCGCGAGGGAACGGAGTTTCTGCAGCGTGGTGTCCGTCAAAATCACAATGCAACGCGTTTGATTTGGTACACCGGATGGTTTTACGGGCAGAAGATGGGGATGTCGGATGAAAGGAAACAATTCCGACGACTTTTCGCCGATGACAAGGTGTTGCATGAAGCGCTGATGGACGAGGACATTGCAGTCGATAGCCCCGAAGCCCGAGGACCGCTCGGCAAACCCGATAACTGGCTGGTCGGCCGGTTGTGGTTGTACAAGGGTTACGACCTGGTCGATACAGGCGTCAAAATTCGCCGGCAAACTCCGCTGAACTACTACGAAACGGGACCCAAGTGGCGGATCAAGCACGCCGAAGCGATCGAAAAAGAAGGCATTCTTGACGACCGCGCGCAAACTCGATGGCAGATGGCGGCCGAAGACTGGGCCGCGTTCGGCGACCGCGCAATTCCCACCACCTCGCCCTTCACAATCAAACTCGGCCGGATCGACGAACTGCTGCGCCAGCGGCATGAACGGTTCGAGGAATTCAAAGAGGTGACCGGAGAAGCTTACACGCGGGCGCGTCAAAAGATGATCGACGATTTGCCGGCTGACCTGAAGACGGTGATCGAAAAACCGGAAGACCAACGCAGCGAAAATGACTTAGCTGTCTTGCCAATGATCGAGTCTCAGATCATGCCCAACCTCTCTGACGTGGCCAAGGACTCCGACCCCAAAGTACGGCTACGGGCGATCAGCATCGCCGCGGAAATTGTCGATCTGGACGAACGGGGCCGGAAAACCGACGGATACCGCAACCAAATCAACTATCCGTATTGGAAAACGCTGGCCCAAGCCGAGCAAGAAGAACGAACGGTCCGGGCCAGACGACTGATCTTTGAAGCGGAACAGGCGAACGAAAAAGCCGATTTGGATCGAGAGATCGAACTCTACGAACAGGCGTTCGCTGTTTGGGCCGAGATCTTTGATGATTACCCCATCCTGACCATCGACGATTCGGCAGACGACCTTTACGAATCGATTCGGCGTTACATGATCGCCATCGATTCGCAGGAATTCCCGGAAAACTTTCCGCTGGAAACCTTCGTGATGACGATGAACGAAGCCGGCCACGCCGGTTCCAGGTCGTACGTCCAGATCCGCGAGTCGATGGAACAGGCTGCCGAAGAACGACGCAAGGAACTGGAAGCCGAAGAACAGCGCCGAGAACAAGAGGCGGCCGAGGCTGAAAAGCAGGAGCAGTCGAAAGAGGAAGAAGGGGAAAAGGAATCGGACGAAACCGATTCGCAGGAGGGCAACAAAGAGGAATCAGACGACACGGCAGATTCAGACGACAGCGCTCCCTCCGACGACAAGGGCGATGAAGACTCGCAGCCGGTAGAAAACGATTCCCCTACCAGCGATGATGACGATTCGCCTGCCACTGGCGATGACAAGGACAAGGAAGTCGAACCGTAGTCAGTATCTTCTTCCCCCTGATGGTACGCAACGAGCCGCCTTGCTATCCCGGCGATCTCCCGCGGCAGTTCTTTGTAGGCCGATTTGTCCCCAAGTCGGCAAGTACAGAATCGCCGACTTGGGGACAAGTCGGCCTACCATGGAATTTGGAGACACGCTCTAAAGCGATGACCAGAACACAAACATCAACGTCATCAGGCCGATGTGGATGGCGGCAAGGAGGCTGAGCCCGGCTCGGACGGCTAACCGTTTGTGCTTGACAATCGAGTGGATGTAGCAGCCGACGAATAACGCCAACTCCACACCGGCTGCGTAGATTCCGTGGTGTTTGGGATCCCAGTACGAGACGGGACTTTCAAATCGCCATTCGGACAGCGGCCAAAAATGACGATGTCCGTCGTCGTGATGCAGCGGCAAGTCGGCGACGATGTGAAGCAACATCGAAGCGAAAAGAATACTCCAGCCAACGCGACCGCTTCGCCAGCAGATCCACAAGCAGGCAAGGACGATCGGCAGGCTGTTGAACAGATCGAAGAAATCTTGCCACGCGTCGAGAAAATAGCGTGTGCTCCAGATCTCTTTTTCGCTGCTGCCGATGGCCAGCTTTTCCACGGCGTAAAAAACAAACATCGGAGCATCCGGCAACAGTGCTCCCACGACGGCGGGCATCAAGTAGGTCGGCTGCGAATCTTCCGGCGGCGGCAGGCTTTCCTCCGAGCCCGATTGGTTCGCTTTCTCTGGCTCACCCGATCGGCTTAGCATCGCGATCGAAAGCATGATATGCGTTGGCGTGTTCATCCAGGTTGCATCGCGATCGTGGAAGGGGCCGTCACAATGGGCCGCGGCGCCGCGGCCCGGTGAATGCGCGTTCCAATTAGGTTAGGCTGGTCGGGAAGATCGACAAGCCGCAATCTCCTATCGTCCCAAGACAAAGCAAGGGCAAACCGACATGGATCGCAGGAAATTCATACGAAACTGTGGCGCCGCCGCATCGGCGGTGGCAATGCTTCCCACGCACGTTCACGCGGCCGCCGACAACAAACGGCGGCGAGTCGGTTTGATCGGTTGTGGCTGGTACGGAAAATGCGACTTGCTGCAACTGTTGAACATCGAGCCGGTGGAAGTCGTCTCGCTCTGCGATGTTGATTCCCAGATGCTCGGCGAAGCGGCCGACCTATTTGCCGTTCGTCAGCCATCGAAACAGCGGCCACGCACTTACGCAAACTATCTGGACATGCTGGCGGAGAAGGATCTGGACATCGTGTTGGTCGACACGCCCGATCACTGGCATGCGCTGCCGATGATTGCGGCGGTCGAAGCGGGGGCGGATGTTTACGTTCAGAAACCGACCGGCGTGGACGTATTGGAAAGCAAGGCGATGCTCGATGCGGCTCGGCGGACCGGGCGAGTCGTGCAGGTGGGGACGCAGCGTCGCAGCACGCCTCACTTGATCGAAGCGAAACAACGCGTGGTGGAGGCGGGTTTGTTGGGCGAGATCGCGCACGCGGAGGTCTGTTGTTACTACCACATGCGAGCTCGCAAAAATCCGCCTGACAGCGATCCGCCAGCCCACCTGGATTACGATGCCTGGACCGGACCGGCGCCGATGCGTCCTTACAACGAACTGGTGCATCCGCGGTCGTGGCGTGCGTTCATGGAATATGGCAACGGAATCGTGGGCGACATGTGCGTGCACATGCTGGACATGGTTCGTTGGCAGCTAGGTCTGGGGTGGCCGCGTCGAATCGCCAGCACCGGCGGCATCTTGGTCGATCACGATTCGAAAGCGAACATCACCGACACTCAGACGGCGACGTTTGATTTCGATGACTTGGATGTCGTCTGGACCCATCGCAGTTGGGGTTCTGCGCCGGACCCCGAATACCCTTGGGCAGGCGTGATCTACGGCACCAAGGGGACTCTTAAACTGAGTGTGCAAAAATACGATTTCATTCCTCGCGGCGGCGGAAAGAAGCTGCACGGGGAAGCGTTGATTGAACAGGAAAAGTATCCGACCGACACTGCTGATGCGAAGGATTGGAACTTGGAATTGCACGTCGCCTCGGCGATCCGCGGTCACATGCGCGACTTTCTTGACGCGATTGACAGCCGGCACCAACCGATTGCCGATATCGAACAGGGCCACATCAGCAGCGCCTCCTGTATCCTTGCCAACCAGGCGATGAAACTGGGGCGAACGCTGGAATTCGATCCCCAAACGCACACGATTGTTGGCGACCAGGAAGCGACCAAGACTTTGAAGCGGCCTTACCGCAAACCCTACGTGCACCCATCCGTGGCTTGACCAAGAATGTTATTCCGATCGTCGGAGATTCCCGTGAACGTATCAAGAATTTTGCTTCCAGCACTCTTCGCCGCGACGCTGTTGTTGCCTGCGGCAGCCGAAGACTGGCCACAGTGGCGGGGCAAAAACCGCGACGCCGTACTCAACGAAACCGGTTTGTTGGAATCGCTACCGCGCGGTGCGCTGCCAAGACGCTGGACGGTGGAGATCGGTTCCGGTTACAGCGGCCCGACGGTGGCCGAGGGACGAGTCTATGTGACGGACCGCGGTGTCGGCGATTCGCCGGATGAAGTGGAACGCGTTCTTTGCTTTGATGCCAAAACGGGCGAGGAGATCTGGAAACATACTTACCCGTCGGCCTACACCGTCGGTTACCGCGCCGGTCCCCGCGCCTCGGTCACCATCGACAACGGCAAAGCCTTTTCGGTCGGCGCGATGGGCCACTTGAAATGTTTTGACGCGGTGACGGGCGACGTTTTGTGGCAACACGATCTGGCTGACGAATATCGAGTGCGAATGCCGATCTGGGGAATCACCGCCTCTCCCCTGGTCTACGATGATTTGCTGATTCAGGTTGTCGCTGGACGTGCCGGCGCTTGCGTGGTCGCGTTTGACGTAACAAGCGGACAGGAAAAATGGCGGGCCATTGACGAACGGGCGGGGTACGGTGCGCCGATCTTGATTCGCCAGGGAGATCAAGACGTGGTGGTTTGCTGGACCGGCGAAAGTGTCACCGGGTTAGCACCAAAAACCGGCAAGATTTTCTGGCGGATTCCGATGGAGCCGCGAAACATGCCGATCGGTGTCGCCACGCCAGTCGTCCAGGGCGACCGGTTGTTTGTTTCGTCTTTTTATGACGGATCGTTGTTGATTCAAATCGATCCCGATCGTCCCGCCGCCAAACAGCTGTGGCGTCGAGTGGGCGTGGATGAAAGGAACACCGACGCGTTGCACTGCATGATCAGCACGCCGATTTTGAAAGGAGACTACATCTACGGCGTCGACAGTTACGGCGAACTGCGATGCCTGGAGATGAAAACGGGTGATCGGCTTTGGGTAGATCAAACCGCTGTGCCTCGCAATCGCTGGGCGACCATTCACATCATCCGACATGGTGATCGCGAAATCATGCTCAACGATCAGGGACACCTGATTTATGCCGACTTGAACCCCAACGGATACAAGGAACTCTCCCGCACCAAGCTGATCGCACCGACCCGCAAACAGCTCAACCGGCGTCCCGGCGTCAGTTGGGCGCACCCGGCGATTTCCGACGGCCACATTTTTGTGCGGAACGACAACGAACTGGTCTGTGCGTCTTTGAAAGGACCGGGTTAGAGCGTGTCTTCAAATTGTGGCTGGCAAGCATTTTGCCGCTGGCGGCAGTTCATTGTAGGCCGACTTGTCCCCAAGTCGGCGAGTACAGGATCGCCGACTTGGGACAAGCCGGCCTACTACGGCTGAAGCGGTGCGGTGACCATGTAGCCGGCCCAGAACAACGGTTCGTTGCCGGTCAATCCAACGTACTGGTGATCCGCCTTGGTCAGTAGCGGTTCCGCCATCGGATCAAGCTCGCTGCGGCGCAGCACCATCTTTGCTCGCTGCCATGAGGCAACCATCCCCGTAAACGGTAACTCTTGAACGAGTTCGCGCATCGCGATTGCCGTCGATTCGCCGCCAACAGCCCAGCGGCTCAGCAGCACATTGCGAACTCCGGCCGCATTCAAAGCGCAGAGAGTCAAGAAAACTTCCTCGCCCTTGCCCATCTGCCCAACATCGACGGGAGTGCGAAATCCGGCCAACACCGCCGATCGCGGAATCTCCGCGGGAAACCGCATCCACCCGGCGATTGTGCCGGCGGGATTCGCTTGGTCATGCGAAGCAATCATCGTCGTCAGCGGCGCTTTCATGTTGGGGGATCTCGCCGCAGCGACGACCAAGTGACCGACGGAGTTGCCCAACAACCCCGTGGGCGTGTCGACCATTTCAGGAATCCGAACCGGATCGTCCACTCCATCGACGACCGACTGGGCAATCGATTCATTCAACTCCGGATCGCGCGGTGCGAAAAACAGATCGCTGACCAAACCGATTGTGCGGTTGATTGGCGGCGGTGCGACGGGGTGAATCGCCAAACCGGGAGTCGCGGCATAGCGGACGCGAATCGAATCGGCAATCAACGGCGAGTCCTCGCCGCCGATCGGCAGCATCTCGAAGGGCAAATACCAAAGCGGCCCGTCGGGAACAACGATCAACTCATCAAACCGATCCGCGGTGATCGTCGCGTCGTCGGGCAACAGATGACGCCGAAGAGCGACCGCCTCTTTTCGCCACGAATCGTCTTCGGGCATTCGCTGCCCACGAGGTTTGCCAACACCGATTCCTCTCAGCACACGACCGACTTCTCCCGATAACCTTGCCGCGCCGGCGATCGTCCACATCACCGTTTTTCCGTCGGCCGAAAGTGTGGCGTAGGTCTTGTTGCCGGCATCGACGAAGGTCAGCAAACCGGTTCGCGGCGGCAACTTGGCGACGGGCAATTTCTCCTCCAATGGCGGCGTCATGGTGCGCGGAACGTGAATCCGGCTGAGCGCTATGGCACAGGCCGCCGCTTCCAGTTTCTGCGCCGTGATCGCGTTGGGCTGCGCCACCGCCAGCGCGGCCTGACGCAGTTCCTTCATCGGTTGTCCCGCTTTTTGTCGGAACGCGATTGCTTCCTTGCTGAGCAGATTTTCGTCCGAACGCGCGATGTGGCGAATCTGAGCGATCCGGCCGCCCAGTGGCAAACGCTGCAGAAACCTGGCGGCAAACAACTCGTCCGCCTTGACAAGCACCTCCTCGCCGTAGCTTTGGGCCGCGGCGAGATGGACGCGAGCAATGTTGGTGCCGATTCGATCGACCATCAGCGAAGCCAGGGCGTCCACAGCGTCACGCCGCCAAACGTCGTCGGGAGGATCGTTGCTGTAAGCCTTCAACAACTTGTCGCTAGACTTTCCGCCCAGCGTCTTGCCGGTCGCCTGTCGCACCAAATTCAATTGGTAGATCCGCGGCATCGAAATCAGCTCGCGGTTTCGAATGCGGCGGTTGAGCGCAAACTTGTTCATCAGGCCCAGCGACTTGTCCACTTCGGTGGCCGAACCGATGCCGACCGATTGGCCGCGAGCCGCCGCCAGTCGCGCGGTGACGTACGCACCGTAGGCGTCCATGCGAGGTTGGATGACGTCTCGCCGAGCCGAAAGTGTCTGTGCCTGGGAAAGCGCCGTCGCGGCGGCGTCAAGATTGTTGGCCGATATCGCCGCGTCCGCCGCCGCGACCATGCAATGAAGCGATGCCAGCCGCGATTTGCGATGCATCACCGTGGCCGCCGTGGTCGCCGCCTTTCGCACCGTTTCGGCTTGCTGAGGCGTCGACGCGCAACCGGCCGCCAACTGCATCGCTTCGCCAATGAGTTCGGGTTGTCGCAGCGCGGCGGCGCTGTTGACCACTGTCAAGGCAACCGGGATCGCTCCGGCAGGCTGCTCCGATCCGGCCAGCGCCGAAGCGTGCGTCAACATCGCAATCGGAGACAGCGGATGGACCGAACCATTGAGCATCGCCGATTGCGATGCGTTGGCAATTGCCTGCTGGTCGTCGTGATAAGAAAAGCGTTCCGCGGCGCGCAGCGATCCGACCAGCGACCGCGCGATCGGCAACCCCACTCCCGCCGGATACTTCGTCGCATCCAGCAACCGGCTTGCGATCGGATCTTGTTCCGCCAAGGGGCCCATCAAAATGCGTTTTCGATACGACGCGATCGCCAGGCCTCGCATGATTTCCACCACATCCATCGTTCGAATGTTGGCCTCTTCAATCGCACCGCCTTGCAAAAGCGCGGCCTCGTTCAACAGTCGGCCAGACGAATACATGATTTCGTTGGAAACCGGCAATCGTCTCACCGCTTGTGCTTCCGGCCACAGACCCGACCGCGGCGCCGCAACCGTTCCTTGACGAATCGCGTTGTTCCAATCGATCCGGCTGAGCCAGCCGCGGTTGCGAATCGCGATTTGGAAGACTTGATCCAACGTCTCGCGCATGGCGGTCAGATGTCCCAGGTGCCAATAACACTCCGCTCGCATCGCCAACACCGGAATGGAATCGATCCATCGGCCGTTGGGATCGCGACGCGTTGGCACCCGTTCGAACAGATCGATCGCCTGTTCCAGATTTCCGCTCCGATAAACCTCCAGCGCCAGGTAGTATTGCTCCGACGGGTACCTGCCGGTCGGTTCCACCCCGCCCAGCGTCCCAAAACCGCCAAGATTCCCTCCCTGGGCCGCCGCATGCGGGGCTGCAGGTGAAAAGAGGCAGGCGAGCAAAGCGATCCCTATCCAACCGAGTTGATGCCGAAACGAGGCCGAATTTGCAGAAAAACAAGAGAATCGGTTCATGAGGGCAGTCCGAGGGAAGAGCGTCAGAGCCGCATCACCGGCTCAGGATCGATGGAAATCTGCATCGAGTGGGACCGACGTCCATCGTAGGACGGAAACGAAGCTGCGTCGAACGTTTTCTTTTTAGATCGTCGGCCAGTTCTCCGAACGGGCTGCGCGATGCGATTTTGGAAAAATCGCCGACAGGCTGTTCTTCCAACCGCCTACTCGACGCGATTTCGGAGAAATCGCCGACAACCCATTGCGGGGGAAGACTTTACGTCGCAGGACCAGACCTGGCCAAAGCCGTCGCAGCAGCCAGAATCGAAGCAAAATCAATCGCAGTTGACCCATTTTCCCTAAACACGTAACTTTAGCTACAGGAACGGTTTAGGTCCTCTGCGCGGGAAACGTCCAATTCGAAGGAAAGGATTGCGTCGGTCTTGCGAATAACCACCCGACGCAATGGGAGCGTCATCGATTTGCTTTCACCTGACTAACTTCTGCACAGCACAGGATGGCATTGCACCGTTGTTTGTCAAAAGCAATGACCTCGTCCCCGGCGAGTTTCTCTGGCTGTGGCAAGTCGAGTGGTGTCGGCGAACCCTCTGCGGTCGGGAGGACAACGATTCGTCGTCCCCAGAGAAAATCGCGAATCGACAGACCGATCACAACCAACAATCACTTCGAGCCGAAGTGGCCGAATCGAGTATCCACCCATTGCGTCAACGCTAAAATTTGTAGTTCGGAGTTGCGGAAATCACACCGTGATCGTGTGCTCCGACATCCTATGCAGGCTTTGACAGAAAACCATGTCATTTTTTGAACAACTCTTTGACCTTTGTGGCGTCATCTTTGGCGGCATTTTCGGATCGATTGAGCGCGCTATCACGGCGGTCTTTGGTTCAGCCAACGCCCGTCAAGTCGCCAGGTACCAAGAACGGGCTGAGACGATCACCGCCTTGGAACCGAAGTATCAGGCGATGGACGACGAGGAGCTTCGTCAACAGACGACGTTGCTGCGCAAGCGGCTTCGTGACGGCGAAACGCTCGATGACATTCTCAATGATGCCTTTGCTGTTTGTCGCGAAAGCGGCAAACGTCACTTGAGCATGCGCCACTACGACGTGCAGTTGATTGGCGGCATGGTGCTGCACTTTGGCGGCATCGCCGAGATGGTCACGGGGGAAGGGAAGACGTTGGTTGCGACTTTGCCCGCCTACTTGAATGCATTGGAGGGCAAAGGGGTTCACGTGGTGACGGTCAACGATTACCTGGCCCGCCGCGACATGGAATGGATGGCGCCGATCTACATGAACCTGGGGCTGACCATCAATGCCATCCAATCGGGGATGAGCACGGCAGAAAAGCAAGCGGCATACGCCTGCGATATCACCTACGGTACCAACAACGAATTCGGTTTCGATTATTTGCGAGACAACATGCGTCCTGCCTGCAAGGGGGACGATCGGTTTCCGTCCGAAGCCCAGCAGTGCCAGGGGCCGCTGAACTACGCGATCATCGACGAAGTCGACAACATCTTGATCGATGAGGCGCGTACGCCGTTGATCATCAGTGGACCGGCCGATTTGGATATCGGACGCTATGGAGACGCCAACCGGGTCGCCAAACAGCTTGTCAAAGAACTCCATTTCACCGTCGACGAAAAGCAGCACAACGTCGCACTCACTGACGAAGGCGTCAGGGAAGCCGAAAAACTGGCCGGCGTGGAAAGTTTCTACACCGCCGGAAACATGGAATGGCCGCACCTGATCGACAATGCGCTCAAAGCGCACTACCTGTACAAACGCGACGTCAATTACGTCGTCAAGGATCGTCAAATCATCATCGTGGACGAGTTCACCGGACGATTGATGGAAGGCCGGCAATGGAGCGACGGGTTGCACCAGGCGGTCGAGGCCAAGGAAGGGGTGACGATCAAACCGGAAACGCAAACTTTTGCTACCGCGTCGCTGCAAAACATCTTCAAGATGTACAAAAAACTTTCCGGGATGACCGGGACGGCGATGACCGAAGCGACCGAGTTCATGAAGATTTACGGTCTGGACGTGGTTGCCATCCCCACCAATCGCGAACTGCAACGAATCGAACACCCCGACCTGATCTACTTGACTGAAAAAGACAAATACAGAGCACTGGCCGACGAGGTCGAACGAACTAGCAAGTGGGACGTTCTGGTTTTGAAGGACGGCAGCGAGCTGTGGGGAAAGATCGAAAGCGAACAGCAAGATCAGGTCAGCATCGTGCTGAAGGAACAGCGAATTCCCGAAACGGTTCCCAAGTCGAAAATCGAATCGATCGAACGGATGGGTCGCCCCGTGCTGGTCGGAACGGTCAGCATCGAAAAGAGCGAACGGCTGTCGGCGCTGTTGGAACGACGCGGCATCAAGCATGATGTGCTGAACGCGAAACAGCATGGCCGGGAGGCGGACATTGTTGCCCAGGCCGGTCGGCTGGGTGCCGTCACCATCGCTACCAACATGGCGGGCCGCGGTACCGACATCATTTTGGGCGGCAATCCCGAAACGATGGCTTGGGCACAGCTGCAACATGAATATCCCACGCGTTTGGAAGTTCCCGACCAGCAGTGGAACGCGTTGGTCGAAGAAATCGATCAGCGAGAAAAGATGAGCGAGGAGGGGGAAGTGGTTCGAGAAGTCGGCGGACTGTACGTGATCGGAACCGAGCGTCACGAGTCACGCCGAATCGACCTCCAGCTTCGCGGTCGTTGCGGACGCCAGGGAGATCCCGGTGCCAGCCGCTTTTTTCTGTCGCTCGAAGATGACTTGATGAGGATTTTTGCGGGCGACTTTGTCAAGAGCATGATGGAACGATTGGGAATGAAGGAGGGAGAAGCAATCGAATCGGCCTTGGTCACCCGGCGGATCGCCGCGGCGCAAAAGAAAGTCGAAGAACGCAACTACGAAATTCGCAAGAGCCTGCTGGACTATGACGAGGTCATGGACGAGCAGAGGAAACGTGTTTACCGGTACCGCCAAAACCTGTTGGACGGCCACAGCTCTCGCAAAATGGTGCTCGATCTGATTCGTGGCCAGATCGATAAGTTTGTCGAAACGTTTTTGGATTCCAACTACAGCGTGGAAACGTTCGCGGCCTATGCCGGCGGACAGCTTGATTGCCAGCTGGAACCGCGCGATTTCCAAAACATGGATTTCGACATGGCCGTCTCCTACGCCAAGGATCAGGCCGAACGCCAGTCGGAAGTCACCGTCGCCGAGGTGGTCGAAGAAAACCTGCCCGAGGAAATGGAGGACGAGTGGAATTGGAAAGCACTGGCCAATTGGGCAAACACTCGCCAAGGCGCCAACTACCAGGATCATCAGCTGCAACGAATGGAACGGGGCGAGATGATCGAGGAACTGATCAAGAAATCTCACCAGCGAATCGCGGCGGTCGACCTGAGTGAAGGTGCTCCGCTGCTGGATTCCGATTACGGACTGCGCACCCTTTGTGCCTGGATGCGGCACAAGTTCGGCATCGAAACCGTTCCCGATGAATTCCGAGATGTGGAAGATCGTCGACAGGTCGCTGAAACTCTGATGGAACGGGCCGAACAGGCCTACACGTCGAAGGAGGCCGAGTATCCGGTGCTGGCCGGGATCTCCCGATTCACCGAAAAACAGGGAGCACAGTTGACGCTCGATCGCGAGGGATTGATCGAGTGGGTCGAGCGGCGATTCGGCGTGAAGCTGAATGCCGACGAAGTCCGCATGAACAAGGACGACTTGAAAAGCCAGCTAGTGCAATACAGCCGCAAAACGGGCGACGCGGCGGAGCAGAAGTATCAAACCGCCGAGCAAAAACTGGGCGAGGTGTTCGGTTCCGCCGATCCCGATACGACCGCGGCGGTTGCCAGCGGCGGCAACGGTTCACTCGATACACTTGCCCAGTGGTTGGAGGGAGAACTCGATTGCCACACTGCGCGAGAAGACCTCTCGCGGATGAATCGCGAAGAACTCTCGCTCGCCTTGGACGGGGCGGTGGATGACCGGTTCCACCCCGAAATGCGCCGCATGGAACGCCAGATTCTGCTCAGCATCGTCGACGAGGCTTGGAAGAATCACCTGCTGACGATGGACCATCTGCGCAGCAGTGTCGGCCTGAAAGGCTATGCCCAGATGGATCCGAAGGTCGAATACAAACGCGAAGGAATGCGGCTGTTTGATGCGATGTGGGAATCGATTGGTGAACGGGTGACCGACCTGATTTTCCGAATGGAATCTTTCAACGAGGAATTCATTCGCAGCACTTGGGTCGAAGCAGAAACGCGACACGACGACGCCCACTCGGCAAGCCAATTGGCCCAAGAGGCCAACACGCCTGCACAACAAGCTGCGCAGGCGAGTAGCAATCGCGGCGAAGAACAGCGAGTCGAAACGGTTCGCAATACCGAACCGCGAGTGGGACGGAACGATCCCTGCCCCTGCGGCAGCGGAAAAAAGTACAAGGCATGCCACATGAGAAAACAACGTTAGTGACCGTCGGCCGGTTCTCCGAACTGGCAACGATCAGGCCGAATACCTTTTATTCCTGACCGTACTCGTAGCATTTTGTGGCGAGTACGAGTACGAGTACGAACGGGCAGACGGCCACTGCCATGAAGTTCTCGGAAGAACTGACACGGAAAGGATTCCGATGCTTGCAAACCTGCTTTACCTATTGGCGCTCGCTGCTGGGTCGCCGTTCATTTTGTATCGGATGATCCGGCACGGACGTTATCGGCGCGGCGTTCGTGAAAAGCTCTGGGGGCTGTCTCAAGAAAAGGCTGCCCGACTGCGCGGCGATTCGGCTTGCATTTGGATTCACGCGGTCAGTGTGGGCGAGGTGAACTTGCTGAAGAACCTGGTTCGCCGATTCCAAATCGAAAACCGTGACTGCGTGGTCGCCATCAGCACGTCGACCGATACCGGTTACGATCTGGCCGTCAAGCATTTCGGCGCCGATCACGTCTTCTTCTGTCCGCTTGATTTCACCTGGGCGGTGCGACGTACGCTTCGCCATCTTGCTCCCGAACAACTGGTGTTGGCCGAACTGGAACTCTGGCCCAACTTGATTCGCCAGGCTCACCGCAGCGGTGCGGAGGTGCTTGTGTTCAATGCCAGGTTGAGCCAAAAGTCGGCTGACCGGTATTGCCGTTTTCGGTTTCTGACGCGAGCAATGTTCGCCCGAATTGGTTGGGTCGGCTGTCAAGACGAGGCGGCCGCCGGTCGATTTGAAGCTTGCGGGACACCGCGGGAATGTTTGCAAATCACCGGTTCGCTGAAATTCGATGACGCTCCCGCGTCACGCGATGGTGTCGAAGTTCAATCGCGATGCCAGTGGGCGGGTGTCGATCCATGGCACCGCGTCTGGGTCGTGGGCAGCAGCGGCCCCGGCGAGGAGGCGATGGCGCTTGGCGTCTACAACTCTCTGCGGCAGGATCACCCCGAACTGAGACTGATCTTGGTTCCGCGTCATGTCCAGCGATTTGAAGCGGTCGCTGAACTGGTCCGCCGCAATGGCCTGAAGGTTCACCGACGATCCCGCGACGATTCGCTCTTCCATCGTCAGTGGAATGATGAAACAGTGATCTTGATCGACACCATTGGCGAACTGCGCTACTGGTGGGGAGTCGGGCAGATGGCGACAGTCGGCGGCAGCTTCGGCAACCGTGGCGGGCAGAACATGCTGGAACCGGCGGGTTACGGCAGCGCTGTCTCCTTCGGCCCCGATATCTCGAATTTTGCCGACATTGCCAACCGCCTGCTCTCCGCAGCAGCAGCGGTCCAAGTTGCCGATGAGCAGGAGCTGAGAGCGTTTGTGCGGCGCTGCTTAACCGACATTCCGGCCGCCGACGCATTGGGCCGAGCCGCACGAGATGTGATCGCTACCCAGCGCGGAGCGACAGAAAGAACGGTTCAAGCATTGACGCGAGTCCGTCAAAAACCGGTCCATCAAGTCACAAGAGCCGCAGCGTAGCAAGTGCGTCACTTCTTCTCGTGCTCGTACTCGTGCTCAGCGCAGCGGTGCTCGTTATCGACCCTGTAACTAAAACCGGTCCATTTACGTTTGACGTCAGTAGAAGGGGGTAGGCGAGTACGAGTACCGCTGCGCTGAGTACGAGTACGAGGAAGAGGAAGAGACAACAGCGCAAAAAAACGGGGCAGACTCATTTAGAGCCTGCCCCTATCGGAGCGACGGAGCGCTTCGTCGCAAACCGAATCTAGACAAAAACTACTCTTCCGCTTCGGGGCGTTGTCGACGCGGGCCGCCGTCACCACCTCGTCCGCCGGGTCCACGACCACCGCCCGGTCCGCCGCGGCCTGCGCCGCCAGGCCCGCCACGACCACCGCCCGGTCCGCCGCCACGACCGCCGAAGCCGCCCGGTCCACCGCGACCGCCGCCAAAGGCAGTTCGCATGGCGTCTTCAGGCATCTCGAAAGGTTCGCCCTTCATTTCCTCAAACTCTTTTTGTTGAGAAGAATTCAGCACACCGACGATTTTCTTCTCGGCGTCTTTTCGCATCTGTTGCATATCCTCGCGTACCTTGGCAAAAATCTCTTCCCGGCTTTGGCCTTCTTCACCGCCACCTTGGAACAGGGTCGCCACCTTCGCCCGCATCTCATTTCGGGCCTCTTCCTGTTCCTTGCGAACTTGATCCCGCATTTCCTCCAGTTCTTTCTTCTGGCCTTCGGTGATCTTCAGCTTCGCAGCCACTTTTTCATCTCGCAGCGCATCGACGCCGCGCAGTTGGAGTGCAATTTCGTCCAATCGCTCCATCTGTTGCGGCAGCAAGACTTCCTCCAGCTGTTCGCGCATCTTCTTCGTGCGGGCCTCTCGTTCCTCGCGCATTTTGGCGAACATCTCGTCGCGTTCTGCTTCGGTAGCGTTTCGGAAATCAAATCGAGGTCCGTCGCCCTGTTGTCCCCGATCATTGCTGCGGGCGGTGATCTTTCCGATCGCCTCTTCCTGATCGGGCATCAACTCGATTTCTTCCTTCACCGGTTCCACGCGGAGCAGGACAAAGGTCAGGTCACCGCTGCCGCCTCGTCCGCCACCGAATCCACCGGGGCCGCCGCGCCCTCCAAATCCGCCGGGGCCGCCAGCTCCACCGGGGCCACCACGTCCCAGGCCACCTTGTCCGCCGGGGCCGCCTTGTCCACGACGGCCCTGGCCCAGGGCGTCGGAGACCATAAATGCCATGAGAGCAACCGCCAGGAGGCCAGTCGCCGTGCGAGAGAGTTTCATCGATTCAAGTTCCGGATGGGGGTTACAGACAAGAAGTCTCAGTCTTTTGGGGCAAAATCGCCTACTGACAACGCTTTATCGATGAAACCGGGGTCAATCTGGATGGTTTCGCCGATGGCGGTAAAAAGAGGCATGATTTCGCCCCCCACCACGCACCAGGCCAAGCTCCTTGTCACCCTCCTACAGTCTGCCGATTTCCAATTCGACAGGCTGTCCAGCCGGCCCGGCACTCGACTCTGCCAGTTCCCTGGATTGTCTGTGCATCTCCCTACACAATGTTTGACGATTCCCAGGAGCAGAACGATGAGAACTCTGATCATGACTCTGGCGGCGGCAATGGTCCTTCCCACCATCGCCAAGGCAGATCACCACGAGCCCGACAAGAACATTGTCGAAACGGCCATCGCCGGCAAATTCAAGACACTCGTTGCCGCCGTCAAAGCGGCCGATCTGGTAGAAGCGCTGGGCGGCAAAGGCCCGCTGACCGTCTTCGCCCCCACCGACGAAGCATTCGAGAAACTTCCCAAAGGCACGATTGAGAATCTGCTCAAGCCGGAAAACAAAGACAAGCTGATCGCAGTGTTGGGATACCACGTGGTCAAAGGTAAGTATCCGGCCAAGAAGGTGCTTCAAAGTGATTCTCTGAAAACGCTGCAAGGTGGAAAGTTGACCATCAAGCAGAACGACGACGGAGTGACGGTCAGCAAAGCGAAAGTGCTGAAGAGCGACATCCTGTGCAGCAACGGAGTGATTCACGTGATCGATTCGGTGATGCTGCCGAAAGAGTAGCGTTTTTGTTGCTTGTCGGCCGGTTCGGAGAACAGTCGTCCGGTTCTCCGAACTGGCTACGGAACGCGAAGCGATTTCGGAAAAATCGCCGACGGTCACTGCTGAAGACTGTACAGAACGAGGTTGGCCACAATCTTGGCCGCATCTTCGGTACTGTATCCGGGACATTGAACCGAGTTCTGGCTTTCTAACGCGCAGCTGATGTCCAGCGGCGAAAAGAACACGGTGGTGACGTTGTCGACAACCGCTGCTTCCAAGACAGGCGGCGATGTGCGCCGCGAGATACCTTTGGCTTGTCCCGCCGGAGTGCGAACGGTGACGGTGGTCACGTCAAAACCGCCAAACGCGTTGGTCATCGCCGGGTGATCAGCCGGCAGGGCTCGCAGCGGGGCGCCCGGTAAAACCAAAGCGATTTCACGGCGAAAGGCGTCGGCGAACGCTTCGTTGCCACAGATCGACGTTGCCAAAATGGTGCCGCCATTTTCGATGAAATTTGCCAGCACCTTCCTTTGCGCATCGCTCAATGAAAAATCTCTGCGGCCGTGGATCCAAAGGATCGGCACCTCCTGCAACTGCTGGGCATCAAAACCGACCAGTTTGTCCGCGGTGGTGATCGAAATCGGCAGCCGCCCGCCGATGATTGCGGCGGCATTCGGAAGCGCTCGTCGCGCCTCGTTGCCGCCCGCGTCCAACGACAACATGGCCAACCGAATGGCGCCGCGCGACGGTGCAGGCAACTTGTCGCCGTCGATCACCATCCGCTGGTCCAATTTGTCTTTCAATTCGCGGCCGGTCGCATAAGCGATCAGGTTTTCGCCCAGGCGGACAGCGGCATCGACCTGCCGGCGAGCCGCGGCCGATTGGTCGCCGCGACGAAAAAGGATATCTCCCAGTTGCCAACGGCAAGACAAACTTTGGGGAACGTAAAAGACGGCAGTTCGGCAACACGCTTGAACTCCGTAGACCCAAAATTCTTTGCCTAACACTGTGGGGTCGACATTCCGCTGTGCCGACCAGATCGGATGGCCCGGTGGCAGGCGATCCAGCGTGGTGCCCGGATACCAACTGGCGCACAGTTTCCTCACGCTCGATTCGAACCGTGAGGCGTCGCCGCAACCGTCCCCACCATCGGCCTCAAACAAAATGCAGCCTCCCTGTTGGACATATTGTTTCAACCGTTCCGCGAAATCGTCAGAAAACGACAGTCGCTCCTTCCCGCTGATCACCAACACCGGTGTCTGCAACAGGTCAACCAGGTTCGCCTGCTGGCTATCGACCGTTTGCCAGGTCAGGTCTCGGCCCCACTCCCGCTGCACGTGGCGAACGAGTTGCCTGAGCCCATCGGGATGTTGTTGCCAAAGCGTTTGATTGGACCCACCGGAATACTTCAACCGGCCGATCACGACCTGGCGTTTTCCCTTGCTAAGGAACAGCAGAGCGAAAGAGGTCGCGACGTCGCGATTGCCTTCGGCCATTTGGCCGTCACCTGCCCAAAAACCTTGAAATCCGTCTTGCTGATTCAGCAGCACCTCCGCGCCTTCGCGGTACCAGTCATGGCCGCCGATGAACCGTCGCCCCGACAATCGCCCCACCCGTTCCAGTGCATAGAGGTAGTAGTAGTAGGTCATCGAGCTGCCGCCGGGATTGGCTTGCAGCGAAAAATTTCGGCCCAACCACTGCAAACCCAACTCCACCGGATCCTGTTGCTCGTCTGCTCCGCCGCAACACTGAATTTGATCGCCGACGATCTTTGAACTTCCCGTTTCCAGTCCGCCGCGGGCGATGATCACCGACGCGACTCCGGCGCAGGTCATGCTGCCCGAAGCAGTGTCTCCGCCGTGATAGCTCCAACCGCCGCCCCGTTGCCGGCTGACCCAATACTGCAAAGCGCGATCGAAAACGGCCGGCTCGATTTCGATGCCCCGATCCTTGGCGGCCCCCAGTGCCAGCAGCGCGAACTGAGTGTTGGAAGGATCGCCGCTGCCGATGTTGTTGCCGTAATCCCAAGCACCAATTCGACCGATTTTCTTTTGATTTTGGATCAACAGATCAACGTTATTGCGAATATCGGGCAGATCGCGAGCCGATCCAAACTGGCAATAGACCAACGTTTGCAGCGCGACCGAATAGGTTTCTTTGGGGTCGATGTTGCGCAAGTACCGCATCGCATTGACGATCGTGGGATCGTCTTTTTCCACACCGCAGTTCAACAGAGCGAGCGTACAGAGTGCCGACAATCCACAAGACTGGCTACCAAACTCCTGCCATCCGCCCCGTTTGTTTTGCGATTTGCGAAGATAGGCAACCCCGCGATCGATCGATCGTTGGACGGCTGCTGCGTCGACCGCCGCATCGGCCGGCCGCGAAACGGGCAGGGTGCTGAAACACAGCAGCAGCGACAACAGGGCCTGATGAAACGGCCGTCGCAAGCTAAGATAGCGATAGAGATAGGTAAATCGACTTGCCAAGCCTGTTCTCCGATTCGAGATTTCAAGTCTGCAACGGTTCGGTGGGCTCGCGGCAACGTGGACCGACGCAGCTGACCTGCCAGCAAAGGAATGTTTCTTCTCGACCATGAGCAGTCCTCCTCCCGCGCCCAGTCAACCTTCGCCCGCTCAACCGTCCCGCAACCTGGGTGACGTGCTGCGCGAGTTTGCCGATCACCAGCAGACGATGCGTGCCGAACTGGCCAAGGTCATTGTCGGACAAGCGGAAACGATCGAACAGTTATTGGCAGCCATTTTCACCCGCGGACACTGCTTGCTGGAAGGTGTACCGGGTTTGGCGAAAACGCTGATGGTCAGCACTCTGGCCGACATTTTGGATGTTTCCTTCAAACGAATCCAGTTTACTCCCGATTTGATGCCGTCGGATATCACCGGCACCCAGGTTTTGGAAGAAGATGATTCGGGAAGACGGACTTTCCGGTTTGTCGAAGGCCCCATCTTTACCAATGTGCTGCTGGCGGACGAAATCAACCGCACTCCGCCCAAAACCCAAGCGGCATTGTTGGAAGCGATGCAGGAACGACAAGTGACGGTGGGCCGCGAGACCTACACGCTGCCGTCGCCTTTTTTTACCATCGCCACGCAAAACCCGATTGAGCAGGAGGGAACCTATCCGCTTCCGGAAGCCCAGTTGGACCGTTTCATGTTCAACATCCGGGTCGGTTATCCGTCGGCTGCCGAGGAGGAGAAGATCTTGACCGCGACGACTCGCGGCGAAACAGCCACGGTCAACAAAGTGCTTTCGTCGCGAGCCATTTTGAACGTTCAAAAGTTGGTCGCCAGCGTGGCGGTCAATCCGTTCGTCATCCGGTACGCCTCTCAGCTGGTACGGGCGACGCGTCCGGCTGATGAGACGGCGCCGCCTTACGTCCGTGAACTTGTCGATTGGGGCGCGGGCCCCCGCGCGGGACAAAACTTGATCGCCGGTGCCAAAGCGCTGGCCGCCATGGACGGCCGCTTCAGCGTCGATCCTGAAGACATCCGGCGCATCGCCCTGCCAGTTTTGCGGCACCGCGTGGCGACCAACTTTCAAGCTCAAGCCGAAGGGATGGACACCGACGCGATCGTCACCCGGCTGATGGAAGATGTGCAGCCGCCTGAGCCCGACAAGTTGGTCAAGACAACGTGACCGCGCTTCTTTCCCCCGAATCGCTCCAGCAAATCAAGCGTTTGGATCTGCGCGCGCGGATGGTGGTACGAGGTTTTTTGCAGGGCCTTCATTCCAGTCCCTTTCAAGGTTTTTCGGTCCAGTTCAGCGAACATCGTCGTTACAACCGCGGTGACGATCCCAAGCTGATTGATTGGTTGGTCTATGCCAAAACCGACAAGTACTTTGTCAAACGGTTTGAAGCGGAAACGAACCTGACCGGATATCTGCTGATGGATCTGTCGGCGTCAATGGGGTTCACCGAACGCCAGACGATGACCAAGTTTGAATACGCCACTTGCTTGGCGGCGTCGCTGACCTACTTGATGACGATGCAGCAAGATCCGGTCGGCTTGATCACCTTTGACGAAAAAGTGCACGCGGCGCTGCCGGCTCGCAGCCGACGCGGCCACCTGGGTGACGTGATGGCGCAATTGTCGCGGCTAGAACCAAAAGGGAATACGGATCTTGCCGCTTGCATCACGCAAGTTGCGGCGATGTTGAAACAACATTCACTGGTGATGCTGTTTTCGGATCTGCTGAATGAACCGGAGGACGTTCTTTCTGCACTGGCCCGTTTGCGTCACGGTGGCAACGATGTGATCGTCTTTCACGTGATGGACGAGGCCGAAGTCCATTTTCCTTACGACGGACCGGTGCAGTTTGAGGATTCCGAGAGCGGCGAAACAGTCTCCGTCGACGCGACCGGTTTTCGCAACGACTATTTGCAACAGCTGGAGGATTTTCGGCAAACCTATCGCGAAGGCTGCAGCAACTTGCGGATCGACTACGTTCCGCTCGATACCAGCATGCCCTTCGACAAAGCTTTGACGGAATACTTGCTGCAACGACAAAGCCGATTTTGATTTTTAGTTTTTCAATTTTTAAAGCACCGGCGAAACGCCCCTCCAGTCCTTTTTCTGTCTCAGCATCGTGACGTTTTTGAATGCAACGCTGATTTTCGGAGTCGCTGCGATCGCGATCCCGCTGATCTTGCATTTGATCGCGCGGCGCCAGCCACGCCAGGTTGTTTTTCCGTCGGTCCGTTTTCTGACCAAGCGTTTCCAGTCGAACCGCAGCCGTTTGCGGGTGCGGCGCTGGTGGTTGTTGGCGCTACGGATCGCGGCGCTGGCGGCTTTCGCGGTTGCTTTAGCGCGACCAGCGATCGATCGTTCGTTGTCGGTCACCTGGTTGACGATCGGCCTGGTCGCGGCGGCAGGCGTGGCACTGCTGTTGCTGGCCACCGTGGCGCTGACCCGCGGTCAACCTCGCCCGTTGGTTTTGGGGCTCGTCTCCGCCGCAGCGCTGGCATTGATCGTGGCAGTCCTCTGGGGCGGTTACACGTACGCTTCAGGGCCGGCCGTCTCGGTCGAAAACGCCGCTCCGGTCGCAATCGCCATCGTCCTGGACAACTCTCCCACTTCCGCGTGGAAGGCGTCGGGCGATGATCGAATCGGGCGCATGCAGGACCTGGCGACTTGGATGGTCACCCGTTTACCGGCGACCAGCCGCATTGCGATCATCGATCGGTCGGCGCAGCCGCCGGCGTTTTCGTTGGATGTGGGCAGTGCGATGTCCAAGATCGAATCGCTCCGGCCGCTGCAAGCGACGGTGCCGATCGCCACCCGAATCGATGCGGCAACAAGACTGGTGCGGACAAGCGATCTGACCAGCCGACAAGTGTTGGTCGTGACCGATCTGGCTGCGGCGACTTGGGATGACAAGACGGCCGAATCTGGTTTGGCCGCCGTGCTCAGCGAGGCTCCGGCGGTCCATTTGACGGTATTCGATTTGGGACAATTTGAAAAACCGAATCGGTCGTTGTCGATTCCCAGCCTTGCCGATCCGACTCCCGCCCAAGAAACTTCGGTCGCCATCTCCACAACGCTGGAACTCTTTGGCGGCGAATCGTCCGGCGATACAAGTCTTTCTGTCGCTGCGGAGTTGCAGCTCTACGAAAGCGATCCTTCGCTGCCGGTCATTCGTGACGGCAAGGTCAGGTTGCCACCGCTGCGAAGCGTCGATCGGACAAGTGTCCGTGTTGCGGCAGGCGGGTCGAGTCGCCTGCTGATGACCATTCCTCCGTTGCCGAAGGGAACCCATCATGGGTTGATTCGGTTGGTCGGCGACGACCCGCTTGGATTGGACGACGTCAGGTACTTCAGCCTGCGTGTCTTGCAGCCGGAACCGGTGTTGGTGGTCTGCCAAGACGAACAGGAAGCCCGGGTGATCGATCTGGCAATGTCGGACGAGTTTGCTGTCGAACGCATCGGACCGGCGGACCTGCCGGTGGTTCGATTGGCCGACTATCGCGCGGTCGTTTTATTGGATCCGCCGCGCGACGCGCTCAGCGATCCGCAGCTGGGTGAATTTGTCTCCGGCGGCGGCGGATTGCTCATTTGTCTGGGACCGGCCGCGGGTGACCAGCCACTCCTCGAAAACTCCTTCCTGCCCAAGCTCGTGCGCCGCTGGCGAGCCTCTCCGCCAGGAACGTTTTTTGATTCATCGACCATCACGCATCCCTTGTTGTCTCCCTTTTCAGAAATTGACGGCGGTGTTCCCTGGAGCAGTTTTCGGATCCAACAGTATTGGCAAGTCGACAGGGAAGAAAACGATTCGGTGTTGATTCGTTATGCCGGCACCGAGCATGCGGCACTCGTCGAACGGACATTTCCCGCCAGCGACGGCAAAGTGGGGCGGCTGCTGATCTTGACCACACCCCTTCCGGCCCTTGCCAAGGAAACCCGGCGCTGGAATGAACTGTTCAGCGGCAGTGAAGCCTGGCCAGCGTTCTTGCTCGTGCGGCAGTTTCCCGAATATCTGACCGATCGTGGTACCGGTTGGCTGATGACGGCCGTGGGCAATCCGCAATTGATCCATTTGGATGATGCATCCTCCTCCCAGGAAGAAGCAAAGCCGCGACGGTTGCAATTGTTTCCCCCCGATCAAGCCTCGCCTGTACCGCTGAACGTTGCTGGGGACGCACGGCAAGTCGTTTTCAACGACGTTTCGCGATCGGGCAACTATTGGCTGCGAGGCACCGGCCGTGTTGCCGGTTTTTCCGCGAATCTTGCCGAGCAGGCAACGCGGATCGATCGAACCGATCCCGCGGAACTGGATCAGGTGTTTGGGCCCGACGCCTACGCGTTGGCGCGGGATCGTGCGGAGATCGAACTGGCGGAAAGCGAGTCGCAGAAAAGAGTTTCGCTTCATTCGCCGGTGATGTTTCTGGCATTGATCGCCTTTTTGCTGGAACAGATCTTGTCCAATCGTTTTTACCGTGCAACGTCCTCGGACAAGGTTTCCAACTTTCGGGCGACGGCGGCATGACCTCATTTGCGTTGGAACCGATTTACGGATCGCTGGCGCTGGCGTTGGCCGTGACTGCCGCAACGTTGTTGTTGATCGTGTGGGTCACACCGCCGACCGACAACCCTGCCCATCGCCGCCGCTTGATCTTGCTTCGCAGTGTGGCGGCCGCGGCACTGTTGTTGGCCGTGTTTCGACCCGCGCTGTTAAAAACGGACACGCGGCCTGCTGAGGCGTCGCTTGTTGTTGCGGTCGACACGTCGCGCAGCATGACACTTCCCGACGGGGACGGAAGCGACCGTTGGACTACCCAGCAAGCATCGTGGCAAAAACTTGCCGCCGGACTGGCCGGACTGGATGAATCCCTTTCGATTCGCTTGCTGGCCTATGACAAGGCGGCTCGCCCGCTGGCCGATCATCGTCCGACGGCGCTCGATTCAGAATCACCCGACGGAGACTTGACCGACCTTGCAGCTGCTGCGCTGGCAACCATCAGTGCGGCTGAAGGACAGCCGATCGCGGGCGTGGTGCTGATGGGCGACGGCACACAGACTGCTCCCGTTCAAGGTACCGGAGCGCAGCGAGTGATCGAGACATTGAACTCGCTGGGCGTGCCGCTTTGGTGTGTGCCGATTGGTCCGGCCGGCGGCGAATCGGCCTCCCGTGATGTTGCCATCGAAACGCTGGCTGAAAGCTTTCAGTTGTTTGCCGGAAACGAAGTGATCATCGAATTCGAAGTTCAGACGCGCGGGCTTTCCGGTGTGGAAGTACCGGTGACCCTTTCCTGGGTCGATTCCCATGGAACAGTCACCGAGGCGGCCAATCGACGAGCGATCTCCAGAAAATCAAACGACGTGACCGCGCTTTCGATCCCGGTGATCGCGCCGCCGCCGGGGACGTATCGGCTGAAAGTCGAAGCGGCGACCCAGGAAGGCGAATTGGTTACCGTCAACAACACTCAGCTGGCCTTCGTTGACGTTCGCGAAGGGGGTGGGCGAATTCTGTATTTGGAAGGGGAGGTGCGCGAGGAACAAACGCGGATCAGCCGATCTTTGCGCCGCTTTCAAGACCTCGATTTGACTTACCAGTGGATCCCCGCCGATACCGCCAGCTCTTGGCCCATCGATTTTGAAAACTGGTTTCGCCCCGGTCGCTTTGACGTTTACGTCATCGGCGACCTCGATGCCGACGCGCTGGGCGACCAGCAGCTTCGCCAACTGGCCGAAGCTGTCTCCGGTGGCGCGGGGCTGGTGACCCTGGGCGGATATCAAACGTACGGAGCCGGCGGATATGCTTCGTCGCCGCTCGCTGATGCGATTCCGGTTCGCATGGATCCGGCTCGGCGACGAGACGTTCGCCAGCCTCGCGATGATCGGCAAGGCCACCTTCCAGGGCCCGTTCCCACGGAACTTGTCCGCAGTCATCCGATCACCGACCTGGGCGGCGAATCGCCGGCGACGCGGTGGCAGCAGCTTCCGCCACAGTTGGGGGCCAACGACCTGCTTGCTCCCAAGGTCGCGCCGGGAATCCAAGTGCTACTGGAATCGCCTCAAAAAAAACCGTTGCTGGTGGTGGGCGAATACGGCCGAGGACGAACCGCCGCGCTGGCGTTTGATTCCACCTATCGTTGGTGGCGCGCCGGTCAGCGGGATACGCACAAACGTTTCTGGCGACAACTGATTCTGTGGTTGCTCGCTCGCGAAAATACAGGCGGCGACAAAATCTTGATCGAAACCGATTCGCGACGTTTTGATCTCGATCACCCACCCGAGTTCCGTGCCAGTGTGCAATCGCTTGACGAAACCACGCAACCGGTGGAATTGGTTGCCGAGGTGATTGACGAATCGGGAGAGGCGAAACCGGTCGCGGTCAGCAGCGACGGCGGTGGAAATTCGGGTGCGATTCGCGGCCAACTGCCGAAACTGGCAGCGGGAATCTATCGCTTGCGAGTTCGACCCGCCGACGAAAACTCCTCCTTGGCGGCTGAAGAACTACCATTCCAAGCGATCGATCAGAGTCGCGAATTGGAACGTCCGATGGCCGATCCTGTTTACCTTCGGCAGTTGGCCCAATTGACGGCCGAACATGGCGGCGCTGCTTTTTCGCCGGATGAAATCGACGCTTTGGTGGAAACGATTGCGGGCCGTCGCCAACAAGCCGAAACGCCGATCGTCGAAAAATTCAGACTCGGCGACGGCCCCCTGAGCGGCTGGATTGTCTTCGCCCTGTTTGCCGTGCCGCTTTGTGCGGAATGGTTTCTCCGCCGTCGCTGGGGAATCGTTTGAACGTCACCAACTCTCAAACCACTCGGCCAGCGAAAGACGCAGATCGTCTCGTTCTTTATCGATTGCTCTGTTGAGCTTGGCGGTCAGTTTTTCGTTTTGTTTGTGCAGAAAGCGATCGCGAATCACTTCTTCCATCAACTCGCCCCACTGCTGGGCAACCTCGCCACCGACCTTGCTGACCCGGTTGACTCTAAAATTTTCCAAAACCAGATGCGCCCGCTGCATTTGGGGATCGACCACCAGCGCCGGTGGCACTTCCAGGTAGTCGGCGACAAAGCCAACCGACATCGTGGAAACCAGACGCAACCGCATGCTGCCGTGAATCGTGACACTGTAGAGCTTGACGCCCAGATTCCAACGTTGGATCTGCGCCGTGAACGTCATCGGGGCAGTGATCGACGAATCGATCTGCCAACGTTGCTGACCGCTTTGCGGATCGGTCGTGGCGACGACGTTGTGCACCGTCGCCTCGGCGGCGTCAGGTCGGGATGGATCGGGCAATTTGACCTGGTACCGCAACCAACGGCCATGATTCACCTCGCGCCAACGCCGGTGGGTCTTGGGCCGCAACCCGTCGAACTTGACTTTGACGCCGGCCCAAAGCTTCTTTTGGTCGCCCCAGTCTTTGTCTCCATGAAAAGTTTGCGGCAGCTTTTCAAGAGCAAGACTGGCAAGCCACTGGACCGAAGCGCGAGCCCGGTCCTCGCTGATCGCCGATGGCGAAGTCGTCGTTGCCGAAGGCAAAGGTTGCTGGGCAACGACGATGCCGCAGAAGACACAGCACCAAACAAAAGCAATCGTCAGGCACCGCGACGTGGCGCGGACCACCGGGCCTAGCGATAGACCACTGCGAAATAAACTCCGTCTCGGCCGGTCGCCATCGCGGCTCCGGCGTATCGCATCCGGGTATCGCTGGTGAAGCATGCAGACACTTTTGACGGCGAGTAAGAACTGGACCAACCCACTCCTTCATATCGACCGGGCGCGAACGATCCAGGAGGATGATTCTTGTAGCCCGACGCAGCCATCCGCCGCGCCCGACGCTCCGCCACCGCCTGCAACTGCGGATCATAGATCAGGCTGAAGAGGCCCTGTCGAGCCCGTTGTGCGTTCAGCGAACCAAGCACATTGGTCACCCCGCCGGTCGCTCGCATCGACGAGGTCGACGCCACCGGCTTGTAGGAGGTCGTCGCAGGGCGGTAGGACACCGTCCGCACCGAAGAAGACGTGCTGGGAGTGGTCGTGGCGGACGTGCTGGTCGGCACGGTGACGTTGCGGACGTGCACTTTTCCACACTTGGGACAGACGTAAGTCTGTTGCCCAGCAGTAGATACGACGTTCTGTGCCGACGAGACACCGGCAAAAATGACGGCCGAAAAACTTGCAACGATCAAAGCTAGAGTACGCATCCAGATCTCCGATTTGGTCGAAAAGAACCGAAAAAACGGGGCCTTTTGAATAGGTTCGCCCCTTCCGTGCTTCCAAGCCAACCTTGGGCTTGGGCAAAAAGCATCGAAAAGATCACGATTAGGTAAAGGGGGACGGCGGGGATAATTACGAAACTTTTCCCGACTTGGCAATTTCGGCACGACGATATCGCTGACGACAAAAGCACTTGCGCCAACTCGCCCCACTCAAAAAAACGTTACCAGAAAGTTTTCTGAGGTGGCAAAATAGAGAAGATGGGAGCCCAGTAGGCCGACTTGTCCCTAAGTCGGCAATCCTGTGTCGGCGACTTCTCCGAAGTCGCTGCGCGATGCCAGGAGCGGACAAGCCGGCCTACGATGAACCGCCGCTCAGGAGGTAGCGGGTACTGGAGCCAGTTGTTTGCTGTTAGGCAGCAGCTCTCCCTGCCGCGACCACTGCCAGCAACCGAATAGGATCGCGGTGAACAGCAGATCGCCGATCGCTGTGTAACCAAAGAACGGAATCGCGTTGGTGTAGCAAGCCAGCAACCCGGCACCTGTCATCGCGTACCAGCCTCCCAGCCAAACACCGAAGTTGCTGAGCAAGAAGAAACAACAGGAAGCGGCCAGCGACCCGACTGGAAATCGCATCCACTTTTGATTTGACGCCATCCACCGCCCGATCGGTACCGCTGCCAAAGCACCGGCGTAGACCATCATCATCGTCAGCGGATTGTAAAAACCCATCCCTGGCACGCCCAGCAAGTGTCCGACGATATCGCTGAGCAACAGCACGGCGATCGGAACCAGGTAGGCCCGACGCCCCACCATGTAGCAGCCCGCAAACAGACCCAACGCACCCAGGCAAGCAACATTGGGAGGATGGGGCAAAAACCGGCTGGCGGCCACCAACAACGTCAACAGGTAGAACATATCAATCGGGCAAATGGAGAAAACGAATTCCGTCAACTGATGCTGTTCTACCGGTTTTCGCCGGCGTTGCCAAGCGAAGAGCCGTGGGAAGGGGCGGGCACGCTCATCGGATGAAACTGTCCGAGCAGGGAAATCGGTGAAGCGACCAGGATTCATTCTTGGGGCCAAAGGTGCGTAAGAAGAATCCCGGTCTGCCGAAAGCGTTGGCGAGTTTCGCTACCTTCGAGCCTGGCCTGGGCTACGAAGTTTTTCGCCACAGCCGAACATCGTTGGGTCCGCAAAACAGCATCATCAGCGCGCCGACCTGGCCGTAAACGTCGAAGACGTGTTCGTGAAAGTCGTCTTCGCCGGGCCAAGGGTACGCGTAGACGATGGCAAAGTCATCCAGGTCCAATCCAAGTTTGGGGTACGCACATTCGACGCGATGACCAAGGCTGGGCAGGTTCGCGTCGTGGGCCAACCGCTGGGAACCGGCAGGCAGAAAGTCTCCGTGCACCAGTTCCACTTCGACGTCCCAAGCTTGAACCGTCTTGCGGCCTTGATCGAGGAGGTCGGTTTCTGCTTCGATGCCGATCGCATCCAACTCAAGGCTGGCCGCCAGGGCGCTGACGACCGCAAAACCACAACCCCATTCCAGGAATCGACGGCCCAGCATTGGTTGCGCTCGTAGCGTCCACACCAACGTCTGATAAACCAACTCGTAATCCGCGGCAACAAACTGTTCGATTTGCGGTCGATCCCACCTGTCTTGAAACGCTTCGATCCGCCGGCGAGCCGTCTCGATTTGGCGGCGGGTTTCGGCGGGGATGGGTGTTTGATCGACCGAGGACGGCGGCGAAATGGGAGACAGCACGGTAAGATGGACAGAAGAAAACGAATAAAACGGTTTCCGGTCGGTGACCAGACGTGTCAACAAACTGGCGGATCATCCGCCCATGATCAATACGCCCCCTTCACCGACCTCTCCTTCCACCGACCGGCAGTGCCCCGATTCGCTGGACGAACTTTCGCTTGAATCCTGCGAAGCGATCATGATCTGTCTTCATCCAGGTCGATTTGTGATCGCACGCCCAAGCGAACCCCAAGCCGATCTCTGGCCGATCGGTGGCGGATGGGACAAAGTCCGCCAACTCCAGCCCGGAGACCAGGTTGTCTACAAGGGGACATGTGCAACGGTCAAAGCGGTCGACGTTTATCGCTGAGCGGGAGAATCTCACCCCCGATCCTGGGCCCGGTGTGTGGTGTCTCTCCATTCGGGATTGACGTTCTGGTAGCGCTCCCATCATCCTCTTTGGGGGACATACGCGCATCTCGTACCTGCGCGATCCGGTTCACCACCAACAGAATGAAATGTTGTCATGAGTACTGCCTCTGCCTCCAGCGTCCAAGTTCAATTGCCCGATGGAAAGATCGCAGAGCATCCGGGGCACACGACTGCGATGGATGTCGCCCGGAGCATCAGTGAGGGTCTGGCCCGCAGCGTGATCGCTGCCGAAGTATCGGGGAAAATCGTCGATGCCGACCGACCGTTGGGCGAATTGTCCGAAGGCTCCGGCCCGTTGTCGCTGAAATTGCTGACCAACCGAGACCGTGACGCGTTGGACGTTCTGCGACATTCCGCAGCCCACGTGATGGCTCGCGCCGTGATGCGTTTGTACAAGGGCGTGTCGCTGGCGTTCGGACCAACCACCGAGGGCGGTTTTTATTACGACTTCGATATCCCGGAAAAGATCAGCGAAGATGACTTTCCCAAAATCGAGGCAGAGATCAAGAAGATCATCAAGGACAAGGAACCATTCGAGCGGTTCATCCTCGATCGCGACGAAGCCCGCAAACTTTGCGATGACTTGGACCAGGACTTGAAGGTCGAACACATCGACACTGGGCTGGCCGATCAGGCAACCGTCAGTTTCTATCGGCAAGGCGAGTTTGTGGACTTGTGCCGCGGGCCTCACATTCCCGATGCCGGCAAGATCAAGGCGATCAAGCTGATGAGCGTTGCTGGTTCGCATTGGAAAGGTGACGTGAAAGGCCGGCAACTGCAACGGCTGTACGGTACCGCCTTCTTCGACAAGAAAGAACTGAAGGCCTACTTGGAACAGATCGAGGAGGCGAAACGGCGCGATCATCGGGTGCTGGGCAAACAACACGGGCTGTTTTCGATCATCCCCGATGTCGGCCCCGGACTGTGCTTGTGGTTGCCCAAGGGCGCGCGGGTACGTGTCACGCTGGAAGATTTTTTGCGCAAAGAACTGCTGGCGCGAGGTTATGACCCAGTTTTCAGTCCGCACATCGGACGTGTGGAAATGTACGAAACGAGCGGGCATTTTCCCTACTATCGCGATAGCCAATTCCATCCACTTTTCGGAAGCGAAGTGGGCGGACTTCTGGATGCCTGGAGCCAACGGTTGCAGGAGGGCACGATTGACGCCGACGGCGAAGAGAAGTTGATGGCGGCTGTCGAGGCTTTGGGGGTTGAATTGCCCGACTACAAACCTTCCGCTTCGGCCGAAGCGAAACGAGAGGTGCTGCACCGCTGGCAGGTGGTCAACGAACGGTATCTGCTCAAACCGATGAATTGTCCGCATCACTGCCAGATTTTCAGTGCCCAGCCGCGAAGCTATCGCCAACTGCCGCTGCGGCTGTTTGAATTCGGAACGGTCTATCGTCATGAACAAACGGGCGAACTGAACGGGATGCTGCGGGTCCGCGGGTTCACTCAAGACGACGCCCATATCTTTTGCACTGCCGACCAGGTCGAAGCGGAATTTCAATCCACCATCGATCTGACCAGCTTCGTGTTGGAATCGGTCGGACTCAGTGACTACCGCGTCCAACTCTCCTTGCGCGATCCCGACAGCGACAAGTACGTTGGCAGCGAAGAGAATTGGAATCAGGCCGAGGACGCGCTGCGCGGTGTGATGCAGCAATCGGGACTGGAGTACAACGAGGAGGAAGGTGAGGCGGCGTTCTACGGTCCCAAGGCCGATTTCATGGTCCGCGATTGCATCGGACGGTCTTGGCAACTTGGCACCGTGCAGCTGGACTACAACTTGCCCGAGCGGTTCAAGTTGGAATATGCCGGCAGCGACAATAGTACCCATCGCCCGGTGATGATTCACCGCGCACCGTTTGGGTCGTTGGAACGTTTTACTGGAATGCTGATCGAACACTTTGCCGGCGCGTTTCCACTTTGGCTGTCGCCCGAACAGGTTCGTGTCCTACCGCTCAGCGACAAGTCGCTTGACTACGCCGTCCAGGTTGCCCGGCAACTGGAGGAAGCGGAGTTGAAGGTCACCGTCGATTCCACCGGCGGTAAGGTGCAGGCAAAGATCCGCAATGCGCAACTGGAACTGGTCAACTATATGGCGGTGGTCGGTCCCAAGGAGGCCGAAGCGGGCCAGGTGGCGCTGCGAGACCGCATTGACGGCGATCTCGGCAGCATGCCGACTGCCGAAGCGATCGCGCGATTGAAACAGGAAATCGCGACCCGCCAGGTTCGACAAGTGGTCAAGGCTTCCATGACCGCCGCGGCCGTCGATTCCGATGCCACAGGAAACGAGTATTAACAGACGTAGGCCGACTTGTCCCCAAGCCGGCGAGGCACATCGACTCAGTATTCGCCGACTTGGGAACAAGTCGGCCTACGAGGTATTCAGCTCACCTGGATCGGCAGCTTGAACCACGAGTTCTGCAGATAGCCTTTGGCATTCCAGGGGACTCGGCCTGGCATGAATCCGCCGGCCGAGTCGGTTGCTTTCAGCACCAGGCGTTTGGTCCCCGGCGTGACGTTGACTTTCGCTTTCCAAAGTTGCCAACAGAAAGGATGGTCTTCGCCGGTCAGCTGTGCGGTGGTCCAGTTTTTACCTTCGTCGGCCGAAATCGTCACTCGTTTGATCGTCGCATCGGGCCGGCCGCTGGGCAGAACGTAACCGGTCACTTCCACCGGACCGGCCGGCACTTGCGAGTTTTCACTCGGCGCCGCGATTGCGGCATTGATCGGATAACGATAGATCGGTCCCGACTCAGTCCAATCAATCGGATCCATTTTACTGACGATCTTGTAGGCGTTCGTCACGTAGTGATTGGGCGACGGGCGGTCACTGACAACCACTCGTCCGAGCCATTTGACACTGCGGGCGCCGATGTATCCGGGAACAACCGTGCGCAGCGGAAAACCATGATCAGCGGTCAACGCTGAACCGTTCATCTTGCTTGCCAACAGCGTTCCTGGAATCGGGCCGGTGATCATCGCTTTGTGTATCGGAATCGATCCGCCGAACGGAATCACGCCGTCGTCTCGCTTGATTTCGTCGAGTCCTTCGAACCAGACATGTTTGGCGTTTTCCAAAACCTCCGCTTTCTTCAACACGTCCGCCAATGCAACGCCCGCCCAAGTCGCGTTGCCGATTGCATTGGCCCCCCACTGGACGCCACCCACTTTTTCTTCTTGATTGAACTCGGTACGCCGATTGCCGGCGCAGGTCAACGTCGCAACGATTTGGTGTTGCGTCATCTTCGATAGTTCACCAAGCGTCATCGTCGTCGGCCGTCGCACCAGCCCTTCGATACTCAGCCGATAATCGGCAGGGTCAATTGGAGGGTTCGCCGCATGGCTGCGAACGTAGAAATGTTTCGTGGGAGTGAGCCACGATTGGACCAACTTACTGAGCTGCGGGCCGCCGTTGCGAGCCGGATCGGTGGTCAGAAAATCCAAATCCTTGCCCAACGCATCGACCTGATCACCACCGACCAGTCTCGCCGGCATAACACTCGCCACCACCATACCGCCACCGGCAAGCATCAGATCGCGACGAGAAAGCTGGAGTGAGGACATGTCGTTCAATCCTGGGACAATGAAACAACTGCGTGCAAAATCATCGACGATTCGTCGTCACGCCGAGCATTGTAACTACTGCGCATCTACGATGGGAATTTCGCAAAAATCCCTCGCTCATCGTAGGCCGACTTGTCCCAAGTCGGCGATTCTGTATTTGCCGACGGCTACCCTCTGCGATGCCTTCGGCATCAATCCGCATTCCGCTGGCAAAAGCCGACTGCACTGAGTGCAAAACCGAAGGCTGGACAGCGGTTTGCTTCCTACGCCAACCACTTTGTTTTTCTTCCCGGGCAATACGCTGATGTGGCGATTGCCGACAGCATTCCTGATGCAATAGGATATCGCTGGAGTCAGTGACCACCGGCAGAGCCGGTGGCTTGAGGAAGGCCCCTAAAAGGGGCCGTTGTTGGTGGTGTTAATCTAAATCAAACAAACCGCGTTCTTCGTCACGCTCGTGTTTTTCCTGGTTCTGGATGTACTCCTTGATCATCGCTTCATCCAGCCCCACAGTGCTCACGCAATAGCCGCGTGACCAGAACGCTCGTCCATACAAGCTTCCTTTCACTTTTCCGAGGTCGCGGTTGATCCGAATGGCACTCTTTCCTTTCAAAAAGCCTACCGTATTGGCAATGCTGTACTTCGGTGGAACGCTCAATAGCATGTGAACATGATCCGGCAAGGCATTCCCTTTCAGCAGCTCAATCTCCTTTTGCTGACAAAGCTGCCGAAGAATCTTCCCGATCTCCAGCCGAAGACTTCCATAAAATCTACGCCTCCTGTACTTTGGAACAATCACTACGTGGTACTTGCAGTCCCACTTCACGTGGGTTTGGCTACGCCAGTCTTTCATGGGGATCCTCCTGCGCCCCTCGGGGCCTTCCTCAGGAGGATCCTTTTTTTATGCTCCCGGAACGGCGGAGCCTAGTGAGTACTCACCAGCAAAGCTGGTGGTTTACGATCATGAATTAGAGTAATCTTCCGTTCGATTTGTTCCCGCAGACGAGAAAGCCACCAATGAAGCCGATCACTGTCATTTGTGCACTACTGTTGGTTGTCATCAGTGCCAACCCCTGCCTGTCTGACAACTGGGGGTCGTGGCGGGGACCAACCAGCAATGGCATTTCGACGGAGAAGAATGTTCCGATTCGCTGGTCGAAAGAGAAAAACGTGGCCTGGCGAGTGGAATTGCCGGGACCGGCTGGTGCAACGCCGGTTGTTTGGGACGACCAGATTTTCCTGACCACCATCGACGGCGAAAGCCTGCTGCTGATGTGCTTTGGAATCGACGGCAAAGAACAATGGCGAAGGGAAGTGGGTCAAGGCAACAAAAACGCGCGTGGCGACGAAGGCAATTCTGCTTCGCCGTCACCCATCACCGATGGTAAACATGTTTGGTCATTCATGGGCACCGGACATCTCGCCTGCTTCACCGTTTCGGGAGAGCCGGTGTGGCATGCCAATCTTCAGCAGCGTTACGGAAAGTTCGACATTGCGTTCGGCATGTCCGCCACCCCGGTGCTGCACGATGGCCGACTGTTTGCCCAGCTGATTCACGGGGACGGGAAAGCGAGTACACAGGAAGCCATTGTGGTGGCAATGGACGCACACTCCGGCGATCACTTGTGGAAGGTCGATCGCGTCACGGGGGCTACCAGGGAGAACGAGCATTCGTACGCGTCGCCGATGCTCTACGATTTTGGCGGCAACACGTTTCTGATCACTCATGGAGCGGATTACACCGTGGCGTATTCGCTGGAGGACGGAAAGGAAATCTGGAGGCTTGGCGGCCTCAACCCTCAAGGCCAAAGTTATCACCCAACACTGCGTTTCGTTGCCTCTCCGGCCGCGGCCGAGGGCATCGTGGTGTGCCCGACGGCAAAGAACGGTCCTGTTTTTGCGATTGCCGCCGACAAACAGGGTGACCTGACCGATAGCGATGCGATCCTCTGGGTTCGAGAGACGAACACACCCGACGTACCGTCCCCGCTGATACACGGCGATCTGGTTTACCTGTGCCGAGAAAACGGCATGCTGCTTGTACTGGATCGGAAGACCGGCCAAGAGGTCTACATGCAACGCACTCACAGCCACCGGCACCGCGCTTCACCTGTGTTCGCAGGCGGCCATCTCTACCTGACCGCCCGGGACGGCAAGGTCACGGTGGTGAAGGCGGGCCGAAATTTTGAGATGGTCGCGCAGAACGATACGGGCGAACCCACGTCAGCCTCGCCCGTGATCTCAGACGGCTCCCTTTATCTGCGAACCTTTGAAGCCCTGTGGGCGATCCGAAAAGACTGAGCGACGAAAACCGAATCGGCTGTCCGGCTAGGAGCTCCGATTCGACGCTGACATTCGACCAGATTCCTGACGAGGACTGAGGATGCAATGCATGTTCATGATCGGGCGATTGAGCGCGGCGATCGTTCTGGTAGCCGCTGCGGTCAACGCCCTGGCGGATGATCGCCCCAACGTTTTGTTGATCACGGCCGATGACCTGGGTTTACAGCTTTCCTGCTACGACGACCCGATCGCCAGCACTCCGAATATTGACCGCCTGGCTGGCGAATCGGTTCGCTTTCGCACCGCTTACGTCAGCCAGGCCTCCTGCAGCCCGTCTCGTTCATCCATGTTCACGGGATTGTACCCACACGGAAACGGGCAATACGGATTGTTGAACGCCAACGTTGGTTTCCGCGTGCACGAGCATCTGGTCGATTCGTTGTTGCCAAACGTATTGAAAGACCATGGATATCGGACCGGCATCATCGGCAAACTGCACGTTGGTCCCGAAAAAGAGTTCGCCTTTGACATGCGGACGAGCGAAGGATTCGGCAGCCGCGACGTCAGGTTGCAGGTTGGGTTTGCTCGTGAGTTCATGCAGGCTGGCGACGCGCCTTGGTTCTTAATGTTCAACCTGTTCGACCCGCACGTGGCGCGGCAGCGTCTGCCTGGCGGCAACCGGGGCCCCCAGTACTTTCCCGATACGGTCAAGCGGTTGCCGGAGAATGTGCTCGGACCAGGCGACGTCCGTGCTTGGCCTTGGCAACAGATCGACACGCCGGATCAGCTCAAAAAAATCGCCGGATACTACAACTGCGTGCATCGCATCGACGTTGCGATCGGCATGCTGGAAGCAGTCCTGCAGGAGACGGGCAACCGGAACAATACCCTCGTGATTTTTCTGGGCGATCACGGGCCACCCTTCACTCGTGGAAAAACCAGTTGTTACGAATCGGGACTTCGCGTCCCGTTCATCGTCCGCTGGCCGGGCGTGTCCCAGCCGCACGTGTCCGATCGGCTGGTCAGCAGCGTGGACATTTATCCGACCATCATGGACGCCGCGGGCATCGAAACAACATCCAAGCTCCACGGTCGTTCCCTGCGAGGCGTTTTGAAAAAGGACGCCGAACAGGTCGCTTGGCGCAGCACTCTTGTCGCGGAGTTTCATTACCACGGAGCCGTCCCCTTTTTCCCACGGCGAGCGATCACCGATGGAAGGTACAAGTTGATTCACAACTTGCGGGCAACCGAGACCACCGCGTCGGACTCGGTTGACGGGGACAAGGCCTATTCCGAGGCACAAAAGCTTCCAGAACGTCATGCGGTCCGCTTGGCAATGGAGCGTCTGAAGAATCCACCGAAGTGGGAATTGTACGATCTGCAAACCGACCCCATCGAATTTCAGAATCTAGCCGGGAACGTCGCGGTGGAGGAAATTCAATCGAGGCTCCAGCGCGCCCTGGCCCAATGGCAAGAACGAACCAAGGATCCGTTCCCGGACGTTCCGTTCCGCCAATCCGTCGAAAAGAAGTACAAGCCAAAACCGTAGGTCGTCACCGAATTAGCAACCCGAATTGCCCCAGCATTTTTAGGTTTGGCTCCCGGTCGTTGAGTACCCGGTGAGAATCACATCGGAAAGCGCTGATACAAAGTCCATTCAGCGTTGGTCACCAACTTTCCGTCAACGAGGATTTTCTTGGTAATCGTGACCGGCGTTACCGTGTTTCCCGTGGCGGCCAACGAGAACAATCCCGGCGTCGCGAGATCGACGGGGCGAGAGAATGTAAACGCATCGGCCTCCGATTCACTCGTGCTCATGTTAGTGTCTAGGCGGGCTCCCCAGCTGAACGAATCGATGGCCAGGTCCTTACCGTCATGTGGCCCTCCGGACGTTGCGTCGTCGATCAGTTCGGGCGTCGCCTTGTCAAAGGTCTTTTCGATCGAGAACTCGCCAACATTCAGGCCGCTAAAACTCCACGCGAAGCTGTCGAGCAACCTCTCAAGCGTCCGAGTGCCGTCGAGCATTCCGATCAGGTGAGGCGTCGCCTTGTCCAGCTTAATCGATCGGTGGTTGCGCGTCGTCAACATGTCCCTGTTCTTACTCGGGTAGCGAGCCAGCGGACAGGCGATTGGTCGCTCGGAAACCACGGTCACAAAGGGCGTCGCGGTACACAAACGTACAACACCGTTCACGAACGCTCGGAAAAGCTGGTCCGACAAGACGAGTCATTGCTTTAACGTGCAAAGCAAGCGTTAACCCAATCACGTCTGACAAGCTTCGGGAAGTAGAGGTCGCTGATTCAACTCCAGTCGCCCGACTTGCACACGGCGGGTGTGCGTCGCAACTCTTGATCTGACAACAAGTTGCAGAAAGTTCAAACGTGTCCGCAATTTTCTTTTCCCTGCGTCGGTTGTTTTCACCGCTGTGGCTCCGCCTCATGCGTAACTCAGCGAAGCCGATGCAACCGAGGAGAATTTGAAATAACTGTAAGTTGCGTCGGTATTTCTACTCACATGCGTCCGAGGGTGGCCGTCGATGATGACACACCGGTTGGTAAATTACGGCTCGCCCGTCGAGAAACGCGGCAGATTCGGCACATCGCGCGCCTCACTGCGTTCGTCGCTACTCGGCGGCCTCGTCCCTCGGCTCGCTGCTCGCAGCACTCACTTGTTCGGCACTTGGCTTGACCGAACTCAGGCAGCGGAAGCCCAGGCCGATGCTGCGAGCAGCTGGGACGCTCCTGTCGCGATAGGCGGACCGCGCGTGCCTGGCGTAGGTGATCCAACTGCCGCCACGGATGACGCGGGCCGAGCCTTGCGAAGGTCCACTTGGATCGAACGTCGCTTCGAGGTCATACTCTCCATACCAGTCTTCACACCATTCCCAAACGTTGCCGTGCATCTGGTAGACCCCCCATGCGTTGGGCGGTAGCGTTCTGCAATCGATCGTCGTCTCGCGGTATTCGCCCTTCGGTGAGTCTGGCATTGGATAATTCCCGTCGAAGTTGACGTCATCGGTTGAAACCGTCGCGCCGTAGGAAAACGCTGTGCCGGTCCCTGACCGACATGCGTACTCCCACTCAGCTTCGGTAGGAAGCCGCAAACGCAAGCTAGTAATCTGTTCGTTTACGCGGTCACAAAACGCTTTTGCGTCGTCATGGCTCACCATTTCAACGGGACGTGCTGGGCCGGGAACGTGACTCGGGTTATCCCCCATCACCGCCTCCCACAACTCTTGCCGACAGGTCGTGTCCCCTAACCAGAAACCATTACTGATCGTGATCTCGCGCTGGACCTCATTGTCATTACGCGTTGATTCGTCTTCGGGCGATCCCATCAAAAAGGTGCCGGCAGGGATCCACCGCATCCGCTGTGTTACGGCGTCCCAGTACATTGGCCCCGTCGTGATTGAGAACTCCGCGTAGTACCCATACTCATCTTGTCCCCAACCCGAAGCCCAATCGGGAGCGCGGCAATCGGTGAAAGGAGAATGAATGAAAGCCGACATTTCGAGCGTCCTACCGGATGAAACAAAAACATCCGGTGAGGTTTCGCAGGTGCTACTAGCTCACCGGATGCCGATTCGTTTTCGCCGCTAACGCTACGCATTGGCGGACTGGACAATCATCTGTTCGGTCAACGTCGTTTGGTCCATCCAGACCATTTGTGTGACAGAATTCAGGCAGCGGAAGCCCAGGTCGTTGTTGCGATTAGCTGGGTCGTTCCTGTTGCGATAGGCGGACCGCGCGTTCCTGGCGTTGTTGATCCAACTGCCGCCACGGATGACGCGGTTCGAGCTTGCGACGATTGCCACCCTTACATCATCACGTTGGCAACGTGCCCTTGCAAGTCAGACTTCATCGACAAGGCCTCGCCTCAGCCGATCGCGTCGCCATGAGGTCGCCGCCGCATGGCTCGAAATCGCGTATGCGGAAGCAAAACGGGCCTGCAGTTCCAATTCGTTGATCGCACCACACAGGTACTTCAGTTCCCATTTCCGGCGGGCGGTCAGATACAATCGCTGCCGCCGACGCGATAGCTTGATGGTGCCGGGAAAGATGCGATAGCCGCAAAACGTCACCCCGTGCGTGGCACGATTGATTTGCAGTTTCTGAGACAACGTCAGGCGGAGTTGATGATTTAAAAAGTCCCTCAATTCTTCAACAGTGGTCTTGGCTGCTTGTTTTGATTCAAACCAACAGATCGTGTCGTCCATGTAGCGGACGAGGCCGCGAACTTGCGGCTGGGAAACCAGCCAGCGGTCCGCGTCGGTCAGGTAGAGATTCGCAAAGTGCTGGGATGTAAGCGCGCCGATCGGCAATCCGCGACCCTCGTCGGTTCCAAAGGACGAAACGATTTTGCGCAACATCTCAAGATATCCCGGGTCGCTAAATCGCCGCATGAGCCGAGCGAGGAGCAGTTGATGGTCGATGCTTGCAAAGTACTGACGTATATCGACCTTGGAATACCATAGGTTTCGCCGCGAAAAATGCTGTGCGCGCTGCACCGCCGCAATCGCTCCTTTACCGATACGACAGGCGAATGAATCATCGATCAGCAGGCGGTCTATCCATGGCCCCGCCAGACGCATGACCGCATGATGCACGATTCGGTCGCGGAATGCTGGTGCATGGATCGAGCGTGGTTTGGGATCATGAATATCAAAACGCTGGTACGGTCCGGGTTCAAAAGACCCACTGCGAATTTCTTCTCCCAGCCGTGACAGATTCTTGTCGAACTGTTGAAAGAATGCTTGAACGGGTCTCCGCGAATGTTTGCCCTTTGATGCAAAATAGGCCGACTCCAGGAGGTTGCTCCACTGCGCGACGTCATCCAGCGTGATGCGAATTCTCTTTGGCATACGGCTTTTTCTGACTACTCCGCCGAACCAGACTTCGCACTGCTACCTTCCTGATCGGCGCCCTGCAATAGTTCGATCTTCGACTTCATCAGATTCACAATCGCTGGGCCGTGTCGTTCGATTTTTCCCTTCCCGAACCCAGCGATCCTCTCCAGCCCAGTGAGACTTGAAACAGGCCGACGCACGATCTCAGCAAGCTGCTCATTGGTCGCTACTGCGTAGACGGGTGTCCCATCGTCTTCCGCAAGTTGTTTGCGCAACTCTCTTAGTTGCGAGTAAACCGCAAATTGGGACTCGGTCAGAACCTTTTTGTAGTCAACCTTCGCTTTCGCTTTGTCGCCGGCGGATGTCTGATCGAGCCAAGTGACACAGAACGACCAAAAACCACCGCTGTCGTCGTCAGAGAAGTGCTTGTCAACGTTAATGACACGATGCGTTGCAACGAACTGATTGGGTGCTTCGGCGGCGGCAGCTGGCATCGACGATGGAATATGGAAAAACTCGAATCGCATGACGCTCAATCCTCAAGTTGGCAGTAAACTCGCGCGCCTCACTGCGTTCGTCGCTGCTCGGCGGCCTCGTCCCTCGGCTCGCTTCTCGCAGCACTCACTTGTTCGGCAATTGGCTTGACCGAACTCAGGCAGCGGAAGCCCAGGTCGTTGTTGCGACTAGCCGGGTCGTGCCTGTTGCGAGAGGCGGACCGCGCGTGCCTGGCGTCGTAGATCCAACCGCCGCCACGGATGACGCGGTCCGAGCCGACTTTGGGGCCTTTCGGATCCACTTGTGAATCATGGTCATATTCGCCCCATCGGTCCAAGCACCACTCCCACACATTGCCCAGCATATCGTACAAGCCCCACTGGTTGGGACGCTTCTGTTTGACTTTTCGAGTGCCTGCGGCATCGAATTCGTACTGCTTGTTCGATAGCCATTCATATTTACGAATATCGACCGATTTTTCGTGATCGTATTCGTGCCCGCTATTCCCACCGTACCAGGCGATTGCATCTAAGCCAGGCGCATTGGCGCTGCCAAGAATCTTGAGACTTCCCGAGTAAATCGGAGTTGTCGTACCGGCTCGACAGGCGTACTCCCACTGAGCCTCGGTTGGCAACGAAAAATTCAGGTCGGCATGCCCAATCATTGATGTCAGTGCATCTGCAAACTCATTTGCTTGAGCCCAGTCAACCTGCTCAACAGGTCGGTTTGGGTCCGAGAAATGACTCGGATTCTCCCCCATCACCGCTTCCCAGATTCTTTGGGTACAGGGCGTTTCGAACAACCAGAAGGCATCGGTGATCGTGACGTCGTGTTCCGTTTCAGTGTCAACACGCCCCGATTCGTTTGTCGGGGAGCCCATTCGAAACCGACCGGGCGGAATCCACCTCAACCGTTGGCAAATGGATGTTGAGTCATCACCGAGGATTTGGAGATCCGCGTACACACCAAAGGAATCATGCCCAAAAGCTGTCGCCCATTCAGGGAACGTAAGTCGTTCAAACCAGTACTCTTCCGCATCAGTACGAATTCCAATTCTCGTGCCTCGGAATGACTCGACTTTCGCCGTCTTCTCTCCAACAACTTTGATCGTTTTTGCGCGCACGATTTTTTCGGCTCCGCCGAGATGAGCCGTCTGTGTGCCCTGCTCCGCGACGGGCAGCACCGCCGCCTCACTCGGCTCCGCCGTGACCGAACTCAGGCAGCGGAAGCCCAGGTCGTGGCCGCGAGAAGCTGGGTCGTACCTGCCGCGATAGGCGGACCGCGCGTGCCCGGCGCTGTCGAGCCAACTGCCGCCACGGATGACGCGGCCCGAGCCCTTTTCGGGGCCTTCCGGGTCGGTTTCGTGTTCACTTCTATACTCCTGCCAGAAATCCGCACACCACTCCCAAACATTCCCGTGGACGTCGAACAGCCCGAAAGGATTTGCTGCGAACGCCTTGACCACCGTTGTCTTCCCGACTTGACGCCCAACGTTGGCACTCGAGCCATCGAAGTCATCACCCCACCAATAGCGGGTAGTCGTCACGGCGCGACAGGCGTATTCCCACTGAGCTTCGGTAGGCAATCGCATCCCGAGGCCGGGAATGCGTTCGTTCAACTGCTCACAAAACTGACGGACGTCGTTCCAGGAGACGCATTCCACCGGCAATTCTTGTCCCTTATGACTGCTCGGATTTTGACCCAAGACCGCCTGCCACAATGCTTGAGTACAGGGTGTGTCGGCGATCCAGAATCCTTTGGACAACGTGACTTGATGTTGGGGACCTTCGTCGTCATAGCGTTCGGCTTCTGTATCGGGTGACCCCATGAGGAACTCCCCAGCGGGCACCCACCGCATTCGCTGTGTCGCAACGACTCCATCATCAGCCGACAATTCAAATTCAAACCAGGCCCCGAATTGATCGGTGCCAAAATCAGACACGTAGTCAGGTTTGCGACCGCGCCAAAAAGGCTCCTGACGAGCAAAGCATGAAAATACGCCGTTGCCTGATTGAATGGTTCCGAAAACTCTTATTGGCTCGTTCGCTCGGTCTGAATTACTGGTGATCTCAATCGTTTTGTCGTCAACGTGGATTCTGTAGTCACGCAATTCCCCTGACGGGAGTTCACGGGGATCCGTACCAGGCAGACATTCCTCGGTCGGCTCGTGCAGTTCACGATAGACGTGACGTAAACGTTCCCCAACGACCGAGTCTTCGAAGGCCGATGCGGGAAGTCGACGAGTTTGGTTGTAGAACCAAGTCTCGATGGCTTCGGCATCTTGATCGCCGCTACGCCAGCGTCGTTCCAGTTCACGGACCGATGCCCGAGCATTTGCCAAGTCATAACTGACCCATCGGCGCAATTCCACGGGCAGCGACAACACCTCCTCAAACCAAAGTTCGGGAGCATTGGCGCGGTTTCGACGCCAATTCCGAATCGTTTCCAAAACTCGTTTCTGTGCATGCGCTGGCAGTTGAACAAAACGGGGCATCAGTTCTTCTTCCACCAGCCCTCGATCGATCATTGCCCCTGATGGATGACGATTTGAGAGTCGATCACTCAACCAAAAATCAATTTCCAATGTCGCATCAACAGCCCCCGGCACGAGAAGCCGCAGGTCGCGCAGCAGCCCAGGCTCAACGAGCAGTGCGGGGGCAGCAAAGACAAACAGTTGATCCAACAGACGCCGCCGTCGATCTCGATCACGAATCAACGACCGCGACGTCTGCCAGGTTTGGACCGAGAACACGTTTGCTAACGGGACGGGAATCTCTTGCAGGCTGCCCGGAATCAATGCATGCAGCCGATATCCGAGACCGCGAAGTCGTTCGCCCCACCGCAACCACTCAGTCCGAGCGCGGCGATACGGTGACAAACATCCAAGATCACCCAACACGAACACGGATGCGGGCCGATTGGGCGACTCGAATCGTCGCGGTATCGTCAGCGGTTTGCCGGTGGCAGGATCTCGATACCAGAGCAAGTTTGGCCTCGGACCATGCACCTCTGACCATTGTTCGGGAGCGAACATGTTTCGCAACGATTCAATCACCAGATCCTGATCGGGCTCGAAGGTCGTTAAGTACGGATTCGTATCTTTAACGACGACAACGCGCCGTCCCCAAGAACGCCCATACAACACCGGCAAACGCTCTAGATGCTCTCGCTTCGCGACGCGAGTCAAAATCTTCGCGAGGTCAAGTTGCTTTCGGGGCCGGATATCATCAAGTGTTTCTCGCAATCTCGGTGACAGCTCGGACCAGGATGCGATCGGGCGGTGCGTTGGTGGAGATGCGGTACTGCCGGCTTCCCAACGGTGATAGACCTTGTCGTCTTCTTGCGACTCCTGCGATGCCCGTGGCTGGAAGTGAGTTTGTACCCAAATCGCGATCGGCTCAATCTTGCTCGGATAAGCATGGTCGGCGATATGTGGAACAAAGTTCTGCAAATGCATTTCCGCTGAGCCAACAGCCACGACTTTCTCTACGTGGACGACGGGTCGCTGGGATTCCAGTCCCAACGACTCGCAGATCGATTCGATCATTTCCTGATCATTCGACATGATGGCCGCGAGCAAATCGCGGCGACCAACGATCCCACGTGACTTTGGTAATACACCAATCATGCTGTCGGGTTGCTCTTGCGGAACGAGAATTGTCGCACCTGTTTCATCAACTTCGTACGATCATCGGCGCCGTCAATTGTCTGCATGGCACGTAGGAAGTCGAGGTATTCCGCTTGGCCGGGAAGTGGAGTCCATTGTCTTTGGATCGCGTCTCGCCGATCAACCAGTAACATTTTTGCGGACTCGTTCAGAAGTTCGTTATCGGCATCGGGAAAGTGGGCTTTTCCCCGATTCACTAGAAACTCGATGAACGCTTGATCTTGTTCTCGTTCGCCATCCGTTTGTGGATTATGTTGCGTTAGCTTGGGAAGCGACATTCGCAACACAAAGCAGCGCCGTACGAAGGCGTCCGGCAAAACTCGCTCTTCGTTCGTGGTGATAACGATTAACGGCGGAGCAACATTTTCCAATTTAATCGCGCGACTCCATCCGATTGGTCGAAACTGTCGCGCCCCAAACGCTTCGAGCAACCCGTTGGGAAGTTCGCTTTCTGCCTTGTCGATCTCGTCGATCAAGACAACCACACCTTGGTTGGCCTTCCATCCGTCCGGTATCTCCGGCGGATCTTCGTGATCCAGCAATTGATTCGTTGCGGAATGCCAATCAAACGCCCACCAAAGCGGCCCTGGTCGAACGAAGCGCCGGCTATCAATCCTCTTTTCTAGTTCCGTCTCGTCTTTCACGGTAACCGATGCGACTTGCGCCTCCGCCAATCGTGCGACCGCGTCGAAAGTCCACATCACTTCACGTGGCTCGGTGTTCGCATCCACGGTCAGCGAGACGAGCGGGCGCTTCAGATCAACCGCAGCCGCGTGGGCCAATTGCGTTTTCCCCACACCCGGCTCGCCACGGACCAACAGCGGACGATTCGCCGCCAGCGCAGCACGGATCGCCCCGGATTCATTCGGTTGCAAGATATGTGCAAAGTCGGGTCCTTGAATTGTGCGCGAGGTCATTTTTCTGTTTGGTCCATTTTGGCCTTCAATCGTTTTAACTGCAGAAACACCGTTTCGTTGATCCGATCCTCTTCATCGGACTGCGGAATGATGATGTACAGTGTTGGGAACGCCTTTCTTACTTCTTCTGCGGCCGTTTTTGACAACCTCTGAGTCAGACAGAGGCAGACGTAAGACCTGCTAGCTGCAAGTAGTCTTAGCGCTGCATCGACAGATTCTACTGCATCGCTCGCTGCTCCAACTTGAGTCCAGATCCCTTGCGCGACTTCCCTTGCTACATCTTGATCGTCAATTCTCAGTAGATTAGGACCATCTCCAAAATGAAGGTGATCCTCCAACTCATCGGACGCGTCGGGAAGTGGACAATCCGCCTCACCGTCGAACGCGTGTTGGTGATTGAAATTCGGAACCAAACCTAAGAATTGTGCGAGTTGAGATACGCCCACTTCTTGTCTCTTGGCGAAGACTTCGGCTTGTTCGGCGGCCCCGATCGCCATCGCTCGCAAATCCTGGGAGTCGCCAGCAACGAACGAGATCGGGGCAATCAATGTCCCGAGACACCAGAGCTTTTCAAGGAACGTCCGCGTACCAAGTTCTTCCGGAATCGACAAGCGATCGAGACTCTTTCGACATCGGTCGATAAAATCCAGCGGCGTCGAGATCTGAGGGTGGTTGGTTTCCTCGTTGAGGTATTCAGAAGGTTTGCACGCAAAGATTTGATCTGCAAACGCCTCAGATGACGTTGACTCGGACAGCCGATTTGCTTTCAACATGGCTTGCCGCACGAGCTTATTCTCTAACTCTTCCGCAACTTTGTAGCGAAGTCGTGCTCGAGCATTTTCGAACCGTTTCGATTGCTCATCTGGAACTGATGCATCCAATTGCCCGTGACTCTCGGAATGGCCAGACGTAGACGGTTTTGCAGGATCGGCCGTTGTTGAGAATGGTAATGCCCATATCTGAATCAGTAACTTGGCAATATCGCTTGCGGAACGATCTACCAGTTCAATCGCTTGGTCGGTCTGTTCCCAACCCGGAATGACAGTATCGTCAAGCTTGACGGGCTTCACGCGATCTTCTCGCCTGGCTTCAAGCATGAGTGCTCGGATTGCACTCCATTCAACGCCACACCACGGTTTTTCGTAGTGCTTTGAGAAGAATGGCACGATCATGTCGGACTGATCGCGATAGATGGACCGCAATTTTAGGTCGAGATCCGAGCCAACCAATTCTGCTTCGTACCAACGATCGTAGAACACCTTTTCTCTGCCGAGCTCCTTCGCCAATTTCTCGACGACTGCGAGAACGAACTCCCGATGCTCGCCAGGAAATGAAACGGCGACGGCAAATCTTCGCCCGGAGACCTGAACGGATTCTACGTCCCGATCGCTGGGATCATCATCGTTATCACGCTCCGTCTTGTTGCCGTACCCAATTAGTTCGCTTAACCAGTCTACAAACAACGAAACTGGTATGACCAACGCCTGAGCTGCGTTCTTCGCCCGGACAATTCCAATGACCTTGCCGTCGAGCATCGCAGGACCACCACTCATTCCTTGATTGATGGTCGTATCAGTCTGAATCAGATGATACACACCGTCATACGAGGCGATCTTGGTGTTGGAAGTGTTGACGCTCTGATCACTCTCTTGAAATCCAGCGAGCGTCAGTTTCGTGCCCTGCGGTGGATTGTTCGGTGTCGCATTGAGCTGAAGCGATCTACCGCCTCCTGCTTCTGGATTGACTCGCAAGAGCGCGACATCCAGGTCTGCGTTCGGATGATCGAGGGGCTCTTGGGTAAGCTTGACAACGCCACCGCCGCATAGGGAACCGCCGAGAAGGTAGACTTGTTTCCACGATGGAACGGCATCAAACAGATGCTTGCACGTCAGCAACTCAGTCTTGGAGACGAGAAACGCAGTGCCAAGAAACTCTACCGGTCCGCCACTCGCATCGCCGATACTGTCTCCAAGCGGATTTCCTTGAAAAACTTTAACGAGTTCATCCCAGTGCCCCGGCATCGCATTTTACTCCTCGACCGCGGATGGCTTTTTCCATTTGGCGTGCACTTTAAGTGCAGCGTTGGCCTCGCCGGAAACGAACACGGGAATCGGGTTGGCCGTGCCCTTGAATCCAATCGTCAATTCGACGCCCCACTCGTCGGGCGCGTGGTCCTGCATCGACGCATGGACAACCCTCAAAACGCCGCGCAATGAGTCTTTGAGATAGTCGACGGTCTCAATGATCCGGTCCGTCGGTTTGGAAGTTTCCACGGCATCTGCACGCAATGGCACGCTGGGCTTTCCTTTTGAAGAACCGATCTTCGCGAAGTCAGCCTCCTCTTCGCTCGACAACTCTTCGACCTCGACGAAGATGATTGTCTCGGCATCAATCTGGATCGGACGTGTCAAGCTCATAATGCACCACTTCGTCGGAGAATTTGGGCTGCCAACGACCGCTGTGGAACTGAGATCAGCTGCTGCCGTTTTCATTGGCAAGGAAGTCTACAACATTCGGGGCCCGTTCGCACTCAGTGGCGGACGTTCCTCGTCCGTTCGCACGCGTTGTTTTTGCCAAAGCGACGAATTATTCGTCTTTCAAGCCAGAAACCTCACAACACCGACGCGGATCAAAGAAAACCCTTCGTGAGTGAAGTTGGACAAACTTCGCTCACGTAGAAGTTGAGCGAATTGCGTTCGGTGAATATGAATCGGGTGGCCCTGGGTGATTGCTCACCCAGGGCTCCCACAGATCCGTACGTGCGCGCATTAGCGCATACGGTTCCTCAAATCACGGCTTTGCTGCGCGAAGAAGCTGTGAACGCAGAGCACGAGCCGGAGTAAGCGGGTAACGGCGGAGCAAAGAACAGAATCTCCTCCAGTGCATCGCGCGGCGGCCGTTGCGGCGATTAAGCCACTTACGCCACCGATTCTCGACTTCGTGGTGGAAACGTTTCATCGCATCCGAATTACCCGTGACCCCGTAATACCCATAGTGTCCACGTAGCTTCTGGTTCAGCTTGTGTTGCTGTTCAGCCAGCGGCAAGTGACGATTGTCGTGGCACCACTTGTCGATGCTGCGTACAGCCCGAGTAAAGCGATCGGCTGCGGTCTTGACCTTCACCACCCAGTAGCCTTTCAAGGACACAGCCCAGTAGTGGGTGAAGCCAAGAAAGTCAAACGTACCAGGTCGATCATCCGGACCATTGTCGTCCTTCGTCCGAGACGAAGGGGGGCGGAACCGAATCATTTTCGTCTTGGTGGGATGGACGGTTAAACCGTATTTGCCAAATCGCTTCGGGATGACTTCCATGACACGTTCGGCGTCACGCTGATCGCGAAACCCAATCGTGAAATCATCCGCGTAGCGGATGAGGAAGGCAGGACCGGCAAGACGCGGTTTCACTTCATTCTCGAACCACAGGTCCAGCACGTAGTGCAAAAACACGTTCGAAATCAAAGGTGAAATCACACCACCTTGGGGCGACCCGGAGTCTGGGTAACTCACGTTACCATCTTCCATCACGCCCGCTTTGAGCCACTTGTCGATCAGACGTCGCAACACGCCATCACGCACCCTCAGTCGAAGAAACTGCCGGAGATGCGAGTGATCCAGATTATCGAAAAACTTCTGGACATCGACTTCCAAAACTGTGCCGCCCTTAGGCCGACAGCGCATCGTTTGGTCACGAAGCGATGCAAGCGCATCGTGTGCTGATTGGCCAGGCCGGAAGCCGTACGAGCAGTCCAAGAAGTCCTGTTCGTAAATCGGTTCCAGCAGCATAACCACCGCACGCTGAAGACATTTGTCCTCAAGAGTGGGAATTCCGAGCGGACGAGTCTCAGTAGTAGAGCCGCCTTTGGGAATATGCACACGCCGCACGGGAGGCGCCTTGTACGTGCCAGACTTCGCGCGGTCGAGCAGGCTCCGGAGGTTGCCCTCCAGATCCTGTTCGTATTCTTCCGCGGTCACTCCATCCACGCCAACTGCGCCGTCCTTGCGAGTACGTCTATACGCTTCCTTTAACCAATCGATGTCCATCAGATAGGCGAGCGAAGTGAAAGCCATCTCGGGTGACTGCTTCGCCAACGTTGCTATCCGTTCCTGTTTCGTGGACACGGTATTCGAATTTCGAGGCATTCGTCGTGTTTCTCAAAAACGGTTCCATGATTCGACGTCTCGCTTCCCTCCACTGGCTCCAACGGGGTGAAGTTCGCCAGCTTCATCAGTACTATCAAGACGCTATGACTTCCTGCTGTCCATCTCGCCGCACTTCGTTTCCTTCGCTTGGCGATACCTCAACGTTCACTCGTTGTTTTCGCTCCTTGGCGGACGAGTGAGCCGCCAAGGCCTGGAGTTGTTGACCCGGTATCTCCGTCCGGGATTTCGCTGAGGAGACAACAGGATCTCCCAAGTTCCTGGGGAACCTCAATTCTCCGTTTGCCATGTTCCAACTGACGCCGGCAGGACTGCTTGCACCAGACCATAAAGTGCTGCAGCGTGGCCCCTGGTCATCGGAAGGCAGAGGCTCCCACGATCCACTCTTTCGACGCTCAATAGCATGGCTTTCGGACTCGCTGTCTACGCTTCGCAGGGCCGGTCACCCGACACCACGCAAGACTCGCTTCCAGTTGCTAGTCAGGCTCTACTGGACGGGATTCTCACCCGCAAGGTTCCGATGAAGGATTTCAAAGTTGTTGTTTACATCTCATTCCTCCTTCCCAAGCTTTCTTGGCACACCCGATGCGAAGTTAGCGTCTCGCCGATCGACGATTGGGCCTGAGGGGCAACTGGATTTGAAGCCCGTTTGATGACAGGGCGTTGCGGAGTTCAAATCCCGTCGCCACTTTCACGAATCGACGGGCGGCTATCGTCTCGATAATCCGTTGTCTCGGTCGCGCAGCGTGAGGACCTGAAGAATGGCGTCGAGCACGTTGTCCAGTCGTTTGCCCACAGCGGAACATCAACTCCATCGCGAACGAGCCGCCGAACGGTCGCGGCGTAGTCGGTTTCACACAAGACCGCTTCGGGTTAGGCCCCTGTTTTGGTGGAGTGACCCCATCTGAAATCATGGGCGACTTAGGAGATTGGCCGAGCGAAGATCGGTCGTCGGCAGCAAAAGAGGGGAGTCATTTCAAGTTACTAAATCGCCGTAAGCACCTCGTATGTCTCAACCGTTGAAACAGAAACCATGCGTTTTACCTATAATTCACGTTTCATCCTGTGACTTTCATCGCGAAGGAAACTTTGGAAATGGGACGCTTTCTTCGGCCTTTATCTCTGTGTTGTTTCGCTTTTGCGTTTGCCGCGGTGCATGCGGAGGAGTCTTCGCCGAGAAGCGGCGGGACACCGTTGGCGTTTGCCAGTGGTGGCAAGTTCAAAATGCTGTACGATTGCCGGCAACGGCCGCAGTCGGTTCTGTTCCATGGCCGGTTGTTCATCGTGTACAACGGAGACGCCAAGCCATCCAGTAGTGGCAAGGGAAGCGCGTATCCGATGTTGATCGCCTACGACCCTGATGCCCGCTCGTTTTGTCGTCCAGTTCGACTTGGAAAAAAGAACAGCACTGATCATCACTACAGCCCGATCATTTGGGCCGATGAAGAGGACTACCTGCACGTTCTGTTCGGTTGCCATAAGACTCCGGGAACGCATCTGATTTCACAAGAGCCGGTCGAGAGAACAACGGCCGATGCAGCAGACATCGTGTGGCGGGAAGCACCTCCAATCGCGCCCAAGTTGTCTTACCCAACGATTTTCCGAATTTCCGGCGACCGAGAGTTGATCTATTACCGCACGGATGGTCATACCAGTTCTTGGACCTATCGGATCAGCGACGACAATGGCCAATCATGGCACGGGCCTGAAAGCGATGTCACCGACCTGGACTCGAAGGGCAGGCTCGATTGGTCTTCCTATCAGACGAAGCTGCCGAGCAAAGATGGTAAATACTTGCACGTGGTGTATACCGACTACGACGACAACAAGCACTCGCCTGACCCCCAGCGGTTTTTCAATCCGCGCTACGATCAATTGGCGTCGAACGAGTGGAAGTACAATCTGTCTTACGTGAAAATCAACCTGGAGAATCACGAGGTCAGCAACGCGGATGGGCAAGTTTTAGAAACGCCCATCGACATCGATTACTCGAAAAAGCACTGTGAAATTTGGGACACCCAATGGCGTGGTGCTGGTGTTCCGCCAGCGGTTGCACTCGACGAGAACGGCAACCCAGTGTTCCTGCATGTGTTGTCAGAAAACTCGTTGTCGGAACATCAATACTACTACGTGCGTCGGGTTGGCAACGAGTGGAAACAGACGCCGATTACGCATTCCAGTCATCAGTGGAACAGCTGCTATCTGTCCAGAGACGCCGATCACACGCTGCATGCTTTCCTTGTTGTTGGCGAAGGCTACCTCGAAGGCGGATACATGGACCGGCATGGCGGAGGACGCATCGAAGAATGGGTTTCTAGCGACAATGGGAACCGCTGGACGAAGCGGCGCGAGGTCTCTCCGAATTCCCCGCAGTATGATGGATGGCGATTCAACAATGTTCAGCCCGTCGTGCGGCCAGACGGAAGCACGGTCGACGGAATGCTGCTCTACTACGGCTGGAAAGACCAGGACGCACCCCAGGCAACGGCATTCCTGTTGCATGAAGCGACCGACAGCCCACAAGCAAGCTCAAGCGAATCGTTTTCCAGGAGACAGCAATGAAACTTCCTCCCTACTTTCCGGCTGTGCTACTGATCACACTTGCCTTTGATAGTGCTGGGGGGTTTGGGGCGCGAGCCGCCGAGTCGGATCGTGAAACGTTGATTGCGGAGGACTGGCAACCGAACGTATTGTTCTTGGCGATCGACGATTTGAATGATTGGATTGGTGCGTTGGGCGGACATCCACAAGCCAAAACACCCAACCTGGATCGGCTGATCTCGAAAAGCGTTTTCTTCCGCAACGCGCATTGTGCTGCTCCCGTTTGCAGTGCATCGCGCCATGCTCTGCTCGCTGGTCTGCGACCGTCGACCACCGGCTGGTACTCGAACACCTCCAAAAGTCTGAAGAGCTACAAGCAGACGCTGGGAAAGACCGTTCCGATGCCAACGCATTTCAAACGTAATGGTTACAAGACGTTGGCTGCGGGAAAGATCTTTCATAAGGGAACATCGGACGTAAAGGGCTACGAATACTGGGATGAGGAGCGTCCGCGGTACAAGTGGCCCGCGGAACTTGCCGCGCGAGGTCATGGTTATCAAGGAGATGACGGCGGGCACTTTCATCCCTTCCCGCCTGATGGTGGTGCGATCTATCAAAAGTTTCAAAAAGGTGTCAGCGGACAATCCCTGTGTTGGGCCGCCCTGGAAGATGCCGACATGCCGTCCGAAGGAATGCCGGACGAACAGATCGCCGCCTGGGCCATCGATCAATTGCAACAGAAACACGACAAGCCTTTCTTTTTGGCGGTCGGATTCGTTCGACCCCATGTACCCTACACCGCGCCGAAGGAGTTTTTTGATCTTTACCCGATGGAGAGTATCGTCATGCCACAGGTTCCCGCCGACGAACTTGACGACATTCCGCTGTGGGGTAAAGCATTGGCCTATGGAACGATCGACGGCGGCGACCACCACAACGTCCTGAGTATCGGGCCCAGCTATTGGCGCGAGATGGTGCGGGCCTATTTGGCCTGTGTCTCCTTTGTCGACGCACAAGCCGGCAAGGTACTCGACGCGCTCGAAAACAGTCCTCACGCCAACAACACGATCGTTGTTTTCTGGTCGGATCACGGCCAACACCTGGGCGAGAAACGTCATTGGCGCAAGCAGGCTCTTTGGGAGGAATCGACTCGCGTTCCGTTGGCAATTGGTTTGCCGGGTCAGATCCATGGCGGTTTGACATGTGATCGTCCCGTCAGCCTGATCGATATCTATCCCACAATGCTGGAGTTGTGCCGGCTGCCCAAAGTCCATGGACTGGAGGGCATTAGCCTGACGCCGCAGTTGGAGGATCCGAAGGCGCGTCGCGTCGAACCGGCCATCACGACCTGGCATTACAACAACCACGCCGCCAGAAGTCTGAACTTTCGCTACATCCGATACCGCGATGGGAGTGAAGAACTGTACGACCACCGCACCGATCCAGGCGAACATCACAATTTGTCCGGCGATCCGAAGTTGGCCAGCATCAAAAAGAAGCTTGCTGCTTCCCTGCCGACTGTGAATGTGATGCCCAAGTCACTGCAAGATGGAGAGACCGATACCTACGGTCGAAAGGTCCAGCGGCTGCGAACCGACGGAATCCCTGAATGGCTAGGCCGAGTTCCGTCCAGTGCTCAGGACCATTAGCCTGGATTATTCGTGTAGGCCGGACCGACGTCGCAACACTATGCCGTAACTGCGCAAACCGGCTCGTGCTTGCGCGCAGCGCTGGAGACAAAAAACTTCTCGCAGGCGACGGAAGTTCCGGCACCGTAAGGGTTTGCTTGTTACGGCCTACGATAGTCATGAATAAACCGGGTTAGCGAAAAGCTTTTCAGCCGGCCAGAATTCTCTCTCGTACCAACCGCGTGGTCTCCTCGGCTGAATGGACGAAGGATTCGTCCGCGAGATCGTCGATAGTCACGTGGGTGGGATAGTGCTGCTGAATCAACTGCCGCAGCGATGTGTCCAGTTGCTCAGACCAGAGCATGCTTGGGGGCAACTGCGGCAATTGGTCTTCGCTGACCGGGACTCGTAAACGCAGACATGCCGGACCGCCGCCGCCGGCCATGCTGAGTGACAGATCGACGGAGTAAACGTGTGAAAACAATCCCAATTGGTCACGCCACGTTTCGACAATTTCGCGGGCGCCCGGATGCAAGTGCACCTGTGCCGGGCAGATCAAAATGGGCGGTTCCGACGGATCGGGCGAGGAAACGATTTGGCTGTTGAACAGGTAGGTGGCCACCGCATCGTCGATCGAAATCGCTTCGGCCGGTACTTCGATTCGCACCAAACGATCACCGCAGACTTCCCGGAATCGATCTTCGATCGCTGGCCAGGGATCATCACGGTTGGAACGTTCGAATGCCAATTCGTGGTGAAGCAGCAGGTTTTCGTGGCTTGCCGCGACGACGTCATTGTGAAACGCTCCCGCGTCGATCGCTTGAGCGTTTTGCTTCAAAAAGAAAACGTTCTTGGGATTCAGATGCATCGTTCGGGCGACCGATTGGCTGGCCGCTAAGGTTTGGCGGGGCCAATATTTCTTGGTTGCCGGCGATCCGTCTCCGTGAACCAGCAAATGCAAACCGGGTTGGTCGTTTGCCGTCGCCAGCCGCATGTGGTTTGCCGCTCCTTCGTCTCGCATCGCTGTGCCGCCAAGCAGTGGTGGGCAGATTCTGCCGATCGTCGAAAAAGTACGTTTCAAGTCGGTGGTCGTTTGTGGCGGTTCGATGGCGCGGTGCAGGCTGCCTGTCAGGTTCGCGATGGTGATGGTCAAATCATCTTGGCCGCTATCGACCGCCGGAGCGACCGTAGCCGCATTCGCTGTCCACATCGCCGAACAGCTCATCGCCGCCGACAATATCGAGGGAGTTTGCTGCTGCGCCTGTGCCAACACGTCGGAGAGCGTACCGTGAAACCCCAGCGATCGAAGCAGCCCGATGTCGGGACGAACCTGAGGCGGAAGGATCACTTGCGGTACTCCCAAACCAGCGACCAGGCGCATCTTGTCGAGTCCCTGCAGGGCGGCGGCGGCTGGATTGGAAGGTTGCCAGGCGTGCTGGGACGAAGCGATGTTGCCAACACCCAGTCCGCCAAAGTGATGAGTCGGCCCGACCAGCCGGTCCACTTGTACTTCGATCAGCCGCATTTTGGTTTCACCGTGCGATGCTCCATGGATCCTCAGTCGGCGGCGCGTCGGATTCCAGCGATGCAATCGGATCGTTGCAGAAATCGATCGCAAAGAAACCGGCAGGCCGATGATTGCCGCTGTCTCCCAATCCGCCGAACGGCAGAGCGCCGGCGGCACCGGTGGTGGGACGATTCCAATTCACCACCCCGGCACCGACCTGGCGGACAAACCGATCGAACATCAACCGGGTTCCGCCCAACAGGGATGCGGCCAAACCATAGCAAGTGCGGCTGGCCGATTCGACCGCTGTTTCAAAGTCGGCTACCCGCTGAACCACCAAGAGTGGCCCAAACCATTCCATGTCACCCATTTGCTGCAGTTCCGATTTGCCCGCCGACGTGGCATCGACGATCGCCGGATGAACGAGGTTGGACCGCGACGCATCACGCTTCATCGGTAGCAACGGTTGGCAACCGAGTTGCAGAAGGCGATCGTACGTTTGCTGCAAACCGTCCGCAGCCTGGGCCGAAATGAGCGGCCCGACGTGAGGTACCGGCTCGGCGTCCGGCAATCCGACTTTGATCGCGGCGGTCCGATCGACCAACGCGGCAAGTTGGCTAGGCGTTTGGGCGTTTTCTTCCAGGATCAATCGTCGTGCGCAGGTGCATCGTTGTCCCGCCGAAATAAAAGCCGAAAAGGAAACCAGCGAAGCGACCGTTTTCGCAGGCACATCACCGGTGACAACGATCGGATTGTTTCCGCCCAGTTCCAGTGCCAGCAAGACTTCGGGGCGTCCGGCGAGTTGCCGATGAATCGCCCGTCCAGCGGCGCGGCCGCCCGTCAAAAAGACTCCCGCGACTTGCGGCGAGTCGATGGCGGCAGCTGCTTCGGCGACACCGCCGGTGATCATTTGCAACACCGCCTCGGGCAAACCGACCGATCGCCACGCGTCGAGCATCCACTGGCCGACGGCTGTTGCCTGGTCGCTGGGTTTGAAGACAACCGTATTGCCGGCCAGCAGCGCAGGGATGATCTGGCCGCCGGGCAGGTGGAGCGGAAAATTGAAGGGCCCCAGCACAAGCGTCACACCAATCGGCTGATATCGAATCACGCGGCGGAGGTCACCACTGCCGGTTGATTGCTCGCCACGTCGCTGGCCAATCGCGCCAATGGACAGTTCGATTTTTCCGATTCCCGCAGCCACTTCTGCCCGCGCATCCCAATGCAGCTTGCCGACTTCGCGGCTGATCAAGTCGGTAATTTCTTCCTGGTGGTCGCTCAGGTGTTTTCCATAACGGCGAACGATTTCGATGCGGTCTTCCAAGGCTGTGTCGCGCCACAAGCCTCCTGCCTGGGCCGATTGTTGCATCACCCGCTTGATCTGCTGCTGCGAAGTCGCCTCGCCAGACCAGATCACGGAATCGTCGATTGGGCTGAGGCTAGTAAAACGGTTGGACATTTTTTTTCTTCAGAACCGGCGCCGGTCGATTTTGTGACCTAACCTTCAAGTAGACGCGGTAGAACCATCGATTTCTACTCCTCTACTCACTTATTCCTCGGAATGTACACAGATGAAACGAAACAAAAAGAAGGGCTTTTCGCTCTTGGAGGTCATTGCAGCTGTCGTGATTTTGGCGGTTGTCGCCGCCGCGACCGTGGCCACCGTCGCACCGATGCGGGCCAAGAGCGAAGATAAACTTGCCGACCAAGAGATCGCGACCCTGAACGCCATGTCTCAAACGTATTTTTTGGAGGTAGGCCAGTATCCGAGCAGCGTGTATACCTTGGCTAGCGCCGGATACCTGGCCAACACCACGCGCGAAGAAAAGCTGCGTTTGCGAAAGATTCGGAACAACTATACGTACACGCAAAGCACGGGGATGTTTTCCAAGAACTAATTCGTCGATGAAAAACTGATCTCGACGAATCTGATTCGACTTCGATGGTCCGCTACGGCTGATCGCGGCTCGACTGAGCCGCGTGACTCTGGCGGACCTTTTTTATCATCGTCGCTCTCGCAAATCTGCGTCCGATGCATCATTCTCGTTCCCAACGTCCGCAGGGTGTCACACTGATCGAGACGATCATGGTGATCGTTCTGCTTAGCGCCGCTGCCGTCACCAGCTCCATCTTGTTGGACGGCCAGTGGGTCGCACGGCGAAGCGTCACCAGCGTGACCGGCGACATTGCCGAAACCCTGGGAGCGGCTCGAAACACGGCGATCACTAACCAGGCGGTCGTTCGGGTCCGCCGGCTGCGTCGTGGCGGCATCGAGCAGTTGTTGATCACCGAGGAGGCAGGCCCGTTTGGCGCCGGAAGAAATCGTACGGTCGAATTGGGGAGCGACGTTCGCGTTCGCGGTGTTCCACGAACGATCCGATTTGATCCCACTGGAAGTTCCAACCGGGCACTTCATTGGACCATCCGACGTTCGCGATCCCAAGGCTCGGTCGATGTTTCACCAGCCGATGGCCAAGTCACCCGCATTTTGCCGTAGGTAGCACCATGAACCGTAGATGCTCACGTACAGGCGCAACACTGATCGACGTCGCAACCGGTTCGATGCTGATGGCGGTATTGTTGATTCCGTCGGTGCACTTGATTGGAAAGTCTCGTTCGTCCAACCATCGCTTGGAAACTCGCGATGCGATACTGTACGAAGCAGATCAGTTGCTCGAAACCACCAAGGTCTCTTTGGCCGAACCTGCGGCGTTTGCGGCAGTGTTCGGTACGCCGCTTGACCGCGCCGCTCCGATTGCATCGGGCGACGTGCCCCACCTGGTGGGTCGTGTTCGCGTCGCCGCCGACGCAACCGTTGCTCCGGCCGAACTGCTGACGATCCTTGTCGACCTCTGGCAAGATCAAAATCAAAACGGTCGGCTGGACACTGGCGAACCGTCCCAGTCGCTGCGAACTCAGTGGGCCGCGCCATGACCAGTACACGCAAAGTTTTGCAGGGAGGTTCGATCAGCTGTGGTGGCCGCCGAAAACGCCGCTACGCAATCAGTTTGCTGGAAGTGATCGCCTGCACCGCGATCGTTGCCGTGATGATCGTGCCGATTGCCGGCGTGATTCGTGCGTCAAGCCAATCCATCGCCACGGCAACCGGAAATACGTCCGTCCAAGCCGGGCTTCGCACCGGTCTGAGGTGGGTCGCCAGTACCGTGCGTGACAGCGACATTCTTGCGGTCAACACGCGGCGGTTGACGTTGCGATTGTCCGATTCGAGCGTCGCCCGTATCGAAGTTCGCCGAGGCAACCTGGTGTTGCTGCGGGGAAACGACGAGACGGTGCTGGTAGACGGAGTAAGAGAAGTTCAGTTTCGCGCGATCAACCGGGTCACTCCGCCGATCGCCCAAACCGGATTGGCGATCTCCTTGCGAGCCCAAGATGCCGCCAGTGGCCAATGGGTTACCGTCAATTCCACCATCGCCGTACCACCGCAAGTTTGAATGCCGAGCCGCCCTCCTATGCAACCGAAGCCACATCGCCGAAAACGAAACGGATCCGCCCTGCTGGTCTGCACTCTGGCCGCGGCTGTTTTGTCACTGGCCGCGGTAGCAATGCTTCGCAGCGGCGGCCGCGCGATCGCTCGCGTGGAAGCACTACAAAGTTCTGGCATCGGTCGGCATGCCGCGGAGGGATTGGTGCAGCGATCGATCGCGCTGCTGCGAGTCGATCCGATGACCAGTGGAACGATTGTCGATCCCGCCGGCGCCCTCCCGGATGCACGTTGCGAACTAACTCGACTGTCACCCACTGCGACGCAGATACGCGTCTTTCTTTATTCGGGATCAACGATTCCTGCAGCCGACCTGGTCGTTGACGCGACGGCTTTGCAGGGTAATCGGCCCAACGGAAACGGCAGGGGCAATGGAAACGGTGGCGGACGAGGAAATGGAAACGGACGAGGAAATGGAAACGGTGGTGGACGAGGAAGCGGAAATGGGCAAGGGAACGGGAACGGCAACCGCGGTGGACAAGGGAAGGCCGGCCCGTCGAGTTAGTCGCCGCACGGTGATCAGCGGTCCATCGGAAAATCGTAGGCCGTAACAGGCAAGCCCTTCGTGCGAGCTTTCTACGACCGGCATCCATCTCGCGGAAAAGCGGCTGGCTGGCCGTACCATTCGGGATGAAATCCGCTGCGCACGGCAAGCAAAACCGCTTTGCCGTGAAGGTGTTCGGGCCCGTGAGTGTAATCCCATTCGAGTCGTTCTTCGTAGCGAAGGATTCGTAACTTCGCTTCCGGATCGGCGGCCCAGCTTGCCAGTTGGTTCGGGGCGAAGTAGTTGACGACGGCCGACGCGGTTTCACTGACCGGCGCATCACTGCAGGCCCCAGGTTGCTGGTCGCAGCCGGGATCCTCCGTCGTGTGAACCTCGACATACAGAAACCCGTTGTCTGATAGCGCCGCGACCATTCGTTTCCAAAGTTCGGTCGCATCGGCGGCGGGAACGTGATCCAAAACCGTCGTCGCCACGATCGCCGCGAAGTGGGATCGCGGCAATTCGACTTCACGGACATCTCCGGCGCACGTTTGCACTCGCTCGCTCACCCCGACCTCGACCGCGCGCTCTTTGATCCGTGCCAAACCACGCTCGCTCAAGTCGACCGCTTTCACGTCGTAACCAGCCTTGGCAAGCGCGATCGTATCGCGTCCCGCGCCGGCACCTAAATCAACCGCCGGTCCGCCCCCAGAAACCTGGCGCAGGTAAGCCGAAACAGCAGCCGACGGCAAATCGCCGTAAGCAATCTCATCGCGATCATACGGCTCAAAAAAAGGATCAGCGTTTTCTGGCATAGCAGGCGAGAGTATACCCCAAGAGAACCGGCACAGCATGGAAAAGGGGTGCAGTGAACATGTTAACGTGTTTTTGCGAGGCTTGGGCTCGCCGATGTTTCAGGTTTGCTGATTGGCCGCAGTCGGTGCGCCCCAACGCACCGTGAAATGCAAATCTCTCTTTTTTTTGTTGAGTATCGTGTTGAACCACCGTTACCATGATCGGCGATCTCTCTGGATGTCAACGAGCTTGGCTGCATGAGTCGGCTGAACGATGGTCAGGTTTCGCCGCGTTGTGCGAAGGGGAAGATCACTCTTCATTTGACGCGGAGCGAGCAACATGTTTGTAAGTAGATCTTACTCTCAAGACGACTTCGGGGTCCTCTGGCCCATTGCCATTCAACGTCACCTTCGATCGGTGAATTCTTCGCAACGGATTTGCGGCAGACAAAGACGCCGGCACGTGTAACCACATCGCTGGCAAGCACGCGTCAATTTACTTGCTAGGTGGCTACGGAATATCGGGCAATGGCAGCGACTGTCGGTGCAGGCGACGTTTCCCCGAGGATTTTTTCAACCCACATCTCTAGATGCGCAGAATCAAGATGAACCGACAAGAACAAAAGTGGCTCAAACTCTTGCATCGCCGGCATCGAGGCAGACTGCTTGCGAAACATCGCCGTGGACGGGTGATGTTATCGGAGCTCTTGGAAGGCAGGCAGATGCTAGCCGCCGACGTGCCTGGTGATGATATCAGCGCCGCCCATTCGGTCACGTTGGAGCCCGATTCTTTGTTGGAAATCAGTCAGATGATCGGCGATGGTGATTACGGCAGCAACGATGTCGATCTGTACCGTATCTGGTTGAACGAAGGCGATTTCATCGATGTGGACGTTGATGCGGAATACCTGGACGATGGAACGTACAACGGATATCTCGATACTCACCTGCGTCTATTCGACTTCGAGGGAACGGAACAGGCGAGCAACGCCAGCGGAAGCAGTCCCAACGATTCGTATAGCAGCTTCGATCCTTACCTTTCCTACACCGCCTTGGCGAGCGACTATCACTATGTGGGCATATCGGGGGCCGGCAACGAGTTTTACGATCCGACTTTCGGTGGATCGGGATACGGTGGTTACTACACCGGCAACTACATCCTGCAGCTACAGCTAAGTCCAGCGGATGGTGACGGAGGCGGCGACAACCAGCCGCCCACAGCCGCGGACGACAGTTATTCGGTTGTCCCCGGTATGACGCTGAGTGTTCCAGCGTCGGGCGTGCTCGGCAACGATGTGGATGCCGATGCAGACCCGCTAACCGCCACGTTGCAGTTGGAACCGGAGTACGGAACACTCAATTATTTCAACGCTGATGGATCGTTCGAGTATGTTCCCGGCGGTGGGTTTATCGGCGTCGACACGTTCAGCTATGCCGCAAGTGATGAAAGTGAAAGTAGCACTGCCATTGTCACCATCACGGTCACCGATCAATCCAACGAGGCTCCCACCGCGGTCAACGACATCGCCAGCACGACGGTGAATGTGAGCGTTGACATCGATGTGTTGAGCAACGATTCGGATCCCGAGGACGATACGATCACCATTTCGGCGACGGGATTCCCAGCAAATGGCGGCGTTGAAATCATCAACACGGTTGATGGGGATCAATTGCGGTACACCCCGAACGTCGACTTTGTCGGTGTCGACACCTTTTCCTACACGATCACCGATGGCCAGGGGAACTCGGACACGGCGACCATCACGCTTGTCGTCGCCGGGGAAACCGGGAACTCAGGAACCGTCAATGAAATCGTTGTGGACAGCAACGCTGACACGATTGATTTCAACGATGCCTACATCACGCTCCGCGAGGCGATTGAGATTGCAAACACCAACGGCGCGCGAGACGTTATCCGGTTCTCATTGCCGACGGAGATCACTGCGATTGATCTGACCGCCGCGCAGTCACTGGTCATTGGTACCGATCTTACCATCGAGGGACCCACGGATCGCGATCTGACCATTCGGATTGCCGATTCGAATGATGCCCGCATCCGGCCGCTGATCGTCGCGGCAGGCGAGGTGGAGGTTCGCAACCTGCAAATCTCCGAAGGTAACCTTCTTGGCGAAGACGGCGGGGGCATTTGGAATTCGGCGCAACTGGTTTTGGAAAATGTCATCGTTCGTGCAAACAGCGCCGGAAGGCATGGCGGTGGTCTGTACAACGCGCCGACTGGTGATGTAACACTGCTGTCTTCTTCGCTGATCGGCAACACCGCCTCTGCTGACGGGGGTGGCGTTCATTCGGAGGGCCTACTGCGCGGCGAACGCTCGTCAATCGTCAACAACAGCAGCCGAAGTGGTGGTGGTCTCTCTTTGGCATTCGGTTCTGATTCAACGCTGGAAAATGCGACCGTCTCTCAAAACACAGCGTCGGCTAGCGGTGGCGGCCTGTATGTCGAAGGTAGTCTCAACGCCACCTCATCCACCATCGTAGAGAACTCTGCTCAGCCGGGCATTGCCGGTGTGGTTGCGGAAGCGTCATCAACAGTGACGTTGGCCAACACGATTGTCGCCAAGAACGCATTGGACGACGACGTGTCGGGCAGTTTCATCTCCGCCGGCCACAATCTGATTGGCAACGCCGGTAGTGCAAGCGGGTTCGCGGCCACCGGCGATCAAGTGGGCGGCCCGGCCAATGTGCTGGATCCGCTCGTTGGTCCACTGCAAAACAATGGCGGGGTGACGCTGACTCATCAACTGTTGGTGGGCAGCCCAGCAATCGATGCGGGCGATGACTCTGCCGCCCCATCAGTCGACCAAAGAGGCGCACCTCGCATTCTTGACGGTCTCGATCCCGCCGATCCGTCCGACGATGTTGCCACGGTGGATATCGGTGCGTTTGAATTCGGCGCATTCTTTGTCAATTCCGACATCGATGCCATCGATTCAACCTCGCTGGGCGATGGTCGCGTCGACGCCGGAACCAGCGGCGATGACGATACCGTGTCGCTGCGCGCCGCCATCCAAGAACTCAACGCGCTGGCCGGATTGAACAACGCTTCGGGCGGCGTGTTGGAGGGAGTGATTCTTTTTCAGCCGGGCTTCGGCGGCACATTGCTTCATTCGGGAGCCGCAGAAGACGAAGCCGTCACCGGCGACCTGGACGTCTACGGCAAACTCACCTTGCTTGGCAACGGTTTGGAAGCGACGCTGATTGACGGCAAGCACAGGTCGCCTTACGTGGCTGTCCTGAACTCGCTTGAAGTCCCCGAACAACCGTATCTGCCCGAATACCTGGATGTCATTCCCTGGGGTTACGGCGGACCCATTCTTGGCGACCGCATTTTTCACGTGCACGAAGACGCGTCGCTAACGCTTCATGACGTTACCGTGGCTGGTGGTTATGCACAGCCGGAGGGAAGCAGCACGTCAGGCGAAGGGGGCGGGATTCTAAACGACGGAGGCACGGTGCTGACCGAAAGATCGCTACTGGGCTACCACCAAGGCGCCAACGGCGGAGCCATCTTCAACCGTGGCGGCGAAGTCTTGTTGGACGAGCGAACCTTTCTGTTGTTGAATCATGGCGACCGCGGCGGCGCGATTTACATCGACAGTGGCGATGTCACCATCGCGGGAGAGGGGCATGTCGAACGCAACTTGTCTGAGTATGACGGCGGAGCCATCTATACGCTGGGATCGTTGGCGATTACCGAGCAGTCGGTCTTGATCCAGAACGTCGCTTCCGAGCCGAACGCCCGTGGCAGTGCGATTTACATCAAGGACGGCCAGACCGTCATCGATGGCGGCAGCGGGCTGCTATGGAACAGTGCCAACATGGTGCCCAATCGCGGCGCGGGAATTTACAACGCTGCAGAGTTGGTCGTGTCGGGAGAGTCCTACTTCACCGGGAACTACAACGGTGGAGGCGTCGGCGGGGCAATCATGAATACCGGCAGGGCGACAGTCACCGACGTGACCTTCAGTCAAAATTACGCTGCGTTCGGCGGAGCAGCGTTCTACAACCTCGATCACGGCGTTGCGACGTTGAACCACGTGACGATCGACGGGAACTCGGTGGACAACGCCACATCGTGGGGCGGAGCGATCATCAACGACAACGCCGAGCTGATGATTGTCAACTCAACGATTCAAAACACCGCTGGAACGCTACACGGCGGTGCAATCTTTAACTTCGATATTCAGGCAAAGGTCACCATCATCGATTCGTTCTTTCACAACAACGAAGCGATCTATTCGGGCGGTTCAATCTACAACGATTTCGGTACGGTCGAAATCTACGGCAGTGTTTTTGATGCGGGCCACGACTTCAACGAAGCGGGCAACGGTATCGTCAATTTCAGCGAGAACATTTACCTGGGCGAAACACCTGAGGTGCCGCTGAGGTTGGATGCTGGAGTGACCCCGTGGCAGGACATTCTCTATCTAGCCGACGTGTCACCGCTGCAACGGCTTGAATTGCCCGTTGATGTCATGCTTGACAACGAACGGATCACGATTGTTGAAATCGACGACTATCTGGACGCCGTCACCGTCCAGCGAACCACTCGCGACTGGCACGACGTGGCCGCCGACTTTTTTGTGATCATCAACGAACACCAGTCCAAGGTTCTGATCGAACCCGATTCCATTTTTGATTCGTACCAGTTGCCGCTTGACATTGTGATGAACGATGAAGTGATGACTGTGACGGAAGTCGACGAGGGTCTGATGACGGTGTTGCGCGGTCGAAACGGCACCAGGCCACAAGTCCATCACGGTCCGTCTCGCATTTGGGGACGCGGTGGGGCCCTCACCATCAAAGGCAGCACGTTCTTTGGACAGGGAGGAAATGTTGGCAACGGCAGCGCGTCCGGGGTCACCGTGGTGCACACCCAAGTCGATCCGTTTGTTCGCGAGACGGTGATCGAAGGCAGTACTTTTCATGCCAACCGGGATAGCGTCGATACGGGTTGGTCCTCCAGCCCAATGAACACTCCCGTTATTCAAGTCGGCCGGAACGATGGCCCGTGGATTTGGGACCAACTCGATTGGCGGCGGAATGCGATGGCGCCTGCGGGGCGCGGCGAAGTCCCCAGTTTGCTATGGCACAGTCAGCCCGCACCACCGCAAACTTGGTTCAACGAGGCGGGCGCTGAAAAAGAGCCGACCTTATTTCTACAAAACAATGTCATCTCCGATCCGGCCGGCGAATACGCCCACAACATTGACGGACCTTTGGTCGCGCACCAGCGCGGTCTGGGATTGTCGTCCGAATTCGATTCGCTCAACGCCAACGCCAACGGTCAATTCGTTATCAACGGCTTTGTCAAATCGGGCGGTGGCAACTTCATCAGCCGTGAATCTGTGGCAACCACGTTGACCGAAGCGATGGTGGACCCCAACGACGATGTTCTTGTCGTGAAGAACCCAGACCAATGGTTCAGTCCCAACTGGGTTGGCCCGGAGAATGCGTTTCCGCCCAATTCATTCCTGATTCGTGTCCGCCACAAGGCGACCGAAGACGAATTGCACACCAGCGGCGCGGTCGCCGATCACTACGGCTATGTCGTGGAAGAGATGATGGTTAGCCATGTGACATGGAACCAGGAGGAAAACGACGATAGTGACGAGGTCACGCATGCCTACTATCTGCACGTTGCCAGAGGGTTGAACGGAACGCCAGTCCTCCATCATCCGGTCGGCTCAGAAATCACCTATAGCCTGGCGGGCTTTCATGCTCCGAATGATCGATTCGGAGCGCCGAACCTGGCTTGGAATCCGATTGACGGCCAGTACGGGTATGAGCTGGGAATTCAGATCACGGAATCGGGCGGTATCGATGCCACGGAGAACGTTTTTGAAGTTTCTGACCCGCAGCTGCTGCCACCGTCGCCGTTTCAAATCCGGGTACATCACGAAGTGGTCATCAGCGAAGACCCCGAGATCGTCGAGTACTACGAAGAGGACATGTATGTTTACGATGTGGTCGATTCCCGTCTGCTTGTTCAGCGTGGGGTCAATCGCACGCAGGCGATCCCGCATCCCTCTGGAGCATTCATCCAGTTTCCCGGTCCGCGAACAGAACTCGATCCCAAACTATCCGGGCCAGGAAACTTCGGTGGACCGACGCGTACGGTGGTACCATTGCCGGGCAGTCCGCTTATCGGAACCGGCGAGGCCGTTGGCTTCGAATCCAAATCCACTCTGTTGTCCAGCGGACTTAGCAGCCAGTACTCGGTGTCCGAGCGGCTTGTACTGGCCGTTGATGCCGACTGGGTCTATCTTGCGGCTGATCTTTCCGACACCGATGTTGTCATCAGCGTCGACAACCCGACTCGCCTTCCCGCGGTCCCGTTTGATGCAAAGATCGCTGAAGAACGGGTAACGGTAACCGCTATCGATGCTCTGGCGGGTACGGTTTCCGTCGTACGTGGCGTGCAGCAGTCGACGGCGACTGCCCATCTCTCAGGAATCAAACTGGAATTTGGATCTGCAATCGTGGCCCCCGCAACGGTCACTGCTGCTGTCGCCAGCGAGGATACGCAGATCAGGCTCGATAACGTCGCACAACTTCCTGCCGTTCCCTTTGACGCGTTCATCGGCGGGGAGCACCTGGTTGTCACGGGCATCGATCTGAACGAGCAAAAGATCACCGTCCAGCGAGGTGCCTACGGCAGTGAAGCCACCCAACACGAGCAGGACACACCGCTGCGGTTCGGTAACGCGTCGGCGGATACCGACGATACTGTTTTCTACGTGGAAGATACGTCTTGGGTCGAGGAGCTACCCCTGGTCATCCGCGCTCATGACGAATTGATGACCGTTGTTGCGGTGCATCATGGCGAGAGATTGGTGCGCGTGTTGAGAGGACAATTTGGTACGACGCCGGTCGATCATCAGGCAGTAACCCAAATCAGCGACAACTACGGAATGGATGTGCCGATTTTGTTCGCCGCACCCGACGACACATCGCCGATCAAACTCAAAGAAAACGTCACCGCGGAAGAAAACGTCTGGACGGTCGGTTCTACCGCTGAACTTGCTGTTGGCGACCTGTTGTGGATTGGCACCGAATTTGTCGTGGTGCTGGAAGTGATCTCGGCAACGGAGATCCACGTCGACCGGAACAATATTCCATCCAACATCGATCCGCTCAACAACCAACGCTACTCGCTGAACTCCGAGTCGCGGCCACACAATGCCGGCCAGCGAATCTATCGCGTGACACCGATCTCGGCGGATCCGAACCAAACAGAATTCTCCGTTGGATCCACCATGGGCCTTCCCGAAGTCCCGTTCATCACCCGAATGGATCAAGAACGTTTGCGGGTTGTGGCAGTCGATCACGAGCGTGCGACGATTACCGTCGAACGCGGTGCCTTTGGAACGGTGGTTCAAGCCCATCGCTTCCTCAGCGAGCCCGACCGGGGCACGTTTGCGATCGTTGATGCGCAATCCACCGATTTCCCGATGGCGGTTCGGGAAGATCCGTTGTTGTCCCAGGTTCAACTTCTCACCTCGCTGGACGACACGACAACCGAGGACATCCGCGTCGCTAACGTTAGCGCACTTCCGGTCGTGCCATTTCTTGCCAGGATCGGAAGTGAGTATGTCGAGGTCATTCAAACGACAATCGACGAGAGCGGTCAGGCGACGCTTCGGATACGAAGAGGCATGTATGGAACGGCGGCGACCTGCCACCCAGTGGGTGTGGCGATCGAGTTCGGGCAATACGGTTACGAAGCTCGGATGGGAGACGAACTGGTCCAGATTGACTCAGTTGATCCTGAGTGGAATCTGACGACTCTTGTTCGTGGTGTCCATGGCACTGCGGTCGAGCGCCATGAGACGGGAATGGGCATTCTGTTCGGCAACGATGGCGTCAGCGAAGGGTTCCACGGGTTGATCGGACGTTTGGTCAACGAAGTCAGTCCTGGTGCGGCGGAGATTCACGTGACTGGACTGCCGCTTCGAACGCTCACGCTGCCGATCGATTTGCGAATCCACGATGAGGTGATGTTTGCCACCGATGCCGATTGGTTGGATGACGGATCGGTGCTGCTTTCGGTGGACCGAGGCCAATACGGCACCGTTGCTTCATCACACGTCGGCGGTATCGACGTGCGCGTGTTGGAAGACCAATCGGGACAGCAACGATATCAGCAGGCGACGGATGACGTGAATCGGCAGATCGATGTCGGCGCTTCCGAAGCGACGATCTTTGAAGTCACGACTGCCGCTGATTTCATCGACGATCACCTGGGAGACGGTGTCGCCGCCAACAGCACCGCGCAGGGAATCTCGTTGCGGGCTGCCATCATGGAAGGAAATGCGCAGTTGGGCACGACGACGATTCTGCTGCCGCCGGGAACTTACACCCTCAGCTTGGATGGTTTGGCTGACGATGCCTCCGAAAGTGGAGACCTGGACATCTTGCGGCACGTCAACCTGGTCGGTGCTGGGGCCGATGTGACCACCATTGACGCCGGCGGGCTGGATCGCCTGTTTGATGTTTTTGCGGAACTCCGAGTTTCAGGGGTAACGTTGACGGGAGGAGACACTTCATCGGATGGCGGTGCGATTCGAGTCCGTTCTGGCGGACTGGTGATCGCTGACGAAGTCCACCTGGTGAACAATCAGGCGCAGCGCGGAGCGGGAATCTATTCGGAAGGAAGCACCGAAGTCACCCGATCAACGTTTTCTTTCAACCAGGCACAGATGCAGGGAGGTGCGTTGTTTGCGGCATCCGGTGACGTCTTTCTGGAAAATTCGACCCTGTCCGCCAACTCGGCCAGCAGCGGCGGTGGGCTTTACGTGGAACAAGGCGTCAACGCGTCGGTGCTCAGCAGCACAATTACCCTGAACACCGCGGCGGTGGGAGCCGGAATTGAAACAGCCTCCATGCTGACCCTTGGCAACACGATCGTCGCGGCCAACTCCGGCAGTAGTTCTCCTGAGATCGATGTGGCCGGGTTTGTCACCTCCATCGGCAACAACCTGCTCGGTGTGCGGCGACCGATTCCAACAACGCTTTCGTCGGCTGTCGACAGCACGACGCAGTCCATTCATTTGGGCGACACATCGGCAATGCCCCCGGTCCCGTTCGTCTTACAGTTGGGCGGAACCGAACTGGTATTGGTCAGCACCATCGCTGGTAACGAGGCGACCGTCATTCGTGGCTATGGCGGCACGACGAGCCAAAGCCACGTCAGCGGAACCGATGTGCGAGTCGACGGATTCTTTTCCGGAGGTGATCTTGCCGGCGACACGGCAAGCCCGCTTGACCCCCAATTGACCTCTCTCGCAGTGGCCCCGTTGGGCCGCGTGCCAGTCCATCAACCCGCGACGGGCAGCCCCGTGATTGATGCCGGCAAGAATGAATCGTTTGACGGGTCGTCGGTGCACTTGGTTCACGACTTCGACTGGTTGACTCATCACCTGTTCGTTGACGAGTGGCAAAATCTTCCCGATGTGCCGTTTCCGATCGACGTGGACGGCGAGGTGATGACGGTCAGCGAAGTTGATCGCAATCGGCTGACGGTGATCTCTCGGAATTCCAGTTACGCGGCAAACATCATCGCCGGTGACGTGGTGATTGATGGCGCGGCGGTACGCATCCTCACCGACTCGTCCGGCAATGCTCGCCTATTCAGCTCATCCGGATCACAGCAGGATGACGGCTCAGACACCAGCGACGATAGCGACGGATATGGCGGAAGCGACAGCGGAAGTAATTCGGACGACGGAAGCAGTTCCGACAGCGGAGGCGATTCCTATGGCGGCGGCAATGACGCGCCAACTGAACCGCAACCAGGCAGCGGCCCCGGAACCATTGACATCGGTGCGTTTGAATTGACTCCGCTGTACAACCTCACCGACGCGGTCCCAGCAACAGACACGGACACGGATCAACCCGAAGGCAATCTCTACACGTTCACCATCACGCGCACCGGATACTTGGCGGCGACGACGTCCGTTGCCTACACCACCGTTGGCACAGGAATCCATCCGGCCTCGGCAGACGATTTTCTGGGTGAAGAGTTTCCGACGGGAGTGCTTTCGTTTGAACCTGGAGAAACGGAAAAACAGATCACACTGGAAGTTCCTGACGATGGCATGCTCGAACATGACGAGACGTTCGAGGTGATTCTGTTTGACCCATCGTGGGGCACGCGATTGATCGGCTCCGCTGTTTTAGCCACCATCCGAGACAACAATGACACCGAGATCACGCTAACGGCAACGCCCAGAACGGAAGGATCGTCCATCGTCTTCCAGGCGACGTCCAGCAACGCGGTCGATGGAGGATTTTCTGTTTCGATTAGCACTTCTGATGGAACGGCCGTTTCAGGCGAAGACTACCTTCCCGAAGACACGACGGTCACGTTCGCAGGACTTGCCGGCGAAACCGTACGGATTCCCGTTTCGACCCTTGGCGACGCGGTCGTCGAACGGGATGAAACCGTAACGTTGGATATTCTGTCGATCGAAGATTTGCCGCCCGAGTTTCTCTCCCGGGTCACCATCGTTGACTCGACCGCAACCAGCACGATTCTGAACGACGATGAAACCACGCTTCGTGTGCTTGATTTCGAGGTGGCCGAAGGCGACAGCGCGACGCCGGGGACGGAACAATGGCAAACGATCAACGTCCAAGTCGAAGTCGGTAACAACGCCGTTGACGTTGGCTTCACGGTCACCGCGGAAACCTCCGAGTTGGTTGGCGGCGCAACGATGGGGGACGATTACCAAACGGCCAGTTCGGTCCTGTCGTTCACCGGTCAAGCAGGCGAGATCGTCTCTTTGCCGATTCTTATCGAGGCCGATTGGGTTGACGAGGCTGACGAAGCGTTGGAGATCGCGCTTACCAATTTGGATGCGTTTGGTCGCGAAGGCGGACTGGCATTGTCCGGCGGCCTGGTCACCATTATGAACGACGATGCCCCCAGGATCGTTGTCGAAAGCACTCGCTCTACCGATCGCCCCGGTGCCGGCGACAATCCCAACAGTGAGTTGGTGACAACCGACTTCACGGTCAGTCTGTTCAAGCCGCTGGGACCGGTAACGGTGGATGTGTCTACTGTTAGCGGAACCGCAATCGCGGATGACAACAGCAATCCCAGCGCGCCGGTGCTGAACGATTTCGTACCGAAAACGGAAACGCTAAGTTTCAGCGGGGTTCACGGTGAACAGGCCACCTTCTCCGTCGATGTCCGGGTCGACGATACTGTCGAACTGGAAGAGACGTTTCAGGCAGTGCTCTCGAATCTGATCGCCGGTGGATCGGAATCGCAGTACACGCTTACCGATGGTACTGCAACCATTGCCAATCAAGACTCGGCACAGCTCATCATCGCGGATGCTGTTGCTTTCGAGAACGAAGGTCTGATCACATTCACCGTACAGTTGGTCGGCAATGTCCAAGGACCGTTCACGGCTGAGGTAACGGTCAGCGGCGTCGGCGCCGCTCAGGGTTCCGATTTTTCGACGACGTCGGGAACACTTACCTTCGCAGGCAACGACGGTGAAAGCCAGGAGTTCACCGTTGAGCTGAACAATGATGGATCGATCGAACCCACCGAAACAGTTGAAGTTTTCATCAGTTCCGTGTTGTTGGGCGCAGGCGGCGCGACCACGCCCATTGCCGGTGTCACTGCTGGTGGTTCGGCACAGGGAACCATCAATGAGTATCTTCCGGTGGATGACGACGATTGGGAGGAAGCGGAAGGTGTTGCGCATGACTGCTACAGTTGGTTGCCTTACGGTGGCCCCTGGGACGGCACTTACCCGACACCCGCCATCTGGAGTTCATTCGAATCGGCCATCAACGAGATCTCTGAACGCCACCTTGCGTTGATGGCAACGGATCCGAATGGCATTTGGAGTGACGGATTCTGGCTGGCGAACCCGGCATTGCTGGCGACCAATGAAGCCAACAAGGCGCTGGTGCACATTCTTGCTTCCGGCCAGGAAGATGTCGATTTCATCGTCTCCGGAAACTGGACTGCAATCAGTCTCAGGTCGTCGCTGATTCCCGATGATATCGATACCTGGGTTCCGGATTGGGATCACTGCAAACCGGTAGACGATGATGACGAAGAGGAAGATGATAGCGGCGGCGACGTCAAGGTTGACGTCGAAAACCTGCTTGCCAACCGGCCCACGATCGAAACCGACTGGCAGATCTCGCACAACGAATCGATCACGTTCGCTCCGTTTGCCAATCTCGACTACCGCCGGCCGGAGTCTCCGGACCAACTGACACTGGCGGCGACCACTCCGGAAGGGACAGAAATCCTGGCCATTGGTGGCGAGGCGGTCGACCTTTCTTTTGGGCGTTTGGAACTCCATCCAGATCTGTCGCTGACTTTCACGCCCTATTCCGAAGCGAACGGATCACCACAATCGCTTTGGCTTTCGAATCGGACGGAACTCGAAGGAGATCACACCCGGTTGCTGCCAGAAGTGGATGCCAATGGATATGAGGTTCGTCACTCCCAGATCGAAGTCTTTGACCTACACATCATGGACACACCGGCGTCGGGGTCTAGTTCGGACCTGGTGATCAGTGGTCCCGATGCGGCGATCCCTTACCTGTCACGGACCATCGAATTGCCGATCTCGAATCAGCTGCCCGTGCTGCCCGACAGCCTGCTGCCCGACTACGAAGGAACGGCCGGTTATTACATCGAGGTGACTGGGGTGAACCCGGTTACCGGTCTCGAGGAACAACAGGAACGATACCTGCCTGCGGGCGTCTTCCCTCTCGATTCGCCGTTGTTTGCTCATCATTCGTCGACCTACGAATTTGATGTTAACGACTTGCTGCATGATCCCGACGGGGACGATATCAAAATCGTCGGCCTGGCGATCGAGAACACCAACGACAGCGGCTATTTCACCGATTCAGCCGACGTGCTGCTGGGTAACATCCAGTCCTACAACAATACGGCGCCTCTCAATACGATTCCAAGGCATCTTGAGTTCCGCGTGCAGGATGAGACGAAGATCAAGATCACCAACCAGTTGGATGCGGATGAAGCGCAGCTTGATCATGTGCCAGCCCCTGGCGGCGGCTTCGGACAGCGGTGGGAGGAAAATTCACAATCCAAGCTCATTGAGCTCCTTGTCTTCGTGACCGACGGCCAGAAAGACGACTTTCGCACCGATCCGGAAACGGAGTTCTTGCCATCAGGCGGAGATGACGTTCTGCAGGCATTGCGAGTGACCGTCCGTCCCAATGTCTACTTTTCTGAGGGCACCTTTGAAACGTTCACCAGCGCCCCGCAAGTCGACCCGCGTCCTTGGTTGCAACATTCGGTAAACGACCACAATACCTACGCCGGTGACGGGGACACATCGGCATGGACACTCAACACCATCCCCTTGGTCCACGGCAGCGAGCGAACGATCGAAGCGGTGGGCGGAGTGGGTGTCGACTTGTTCAATAACAGTTTTCAAGTCACTCACGACCTGCTGTTGGACCGCTCTGGAGGCGCGTCGGAACTCTCGCTTCCCGGTTTGATTTACGATTCATCGACCGTACACGTTGAGGCTTTGGAGTTGGCCGCCGAAGGTCTGGATCCCAACGACTTTTACAGTACGCGGATCAAAACCATCCTTGAACATGCTTCTGTTCCCGATCAGGTCGACATCACGCTGGATTGGCGAGGCCCCGCCAGGTCAACCCAAACCAGTTACTCGCTGCGATTCAACGAAAACGGCGAGGTGATCGATGAAAATGACGTGGTCCTGCCCGAATTCCCCGCCTGGGAAGACGGCAGGTATGTGATCGATGTGATGCCCCAGGAGATCGATGAACGATCGGGGGTGTACCAATGGGAAATGAAGGTCGAGATCACGGCGGATCAAGACAATCCGGATGGGGAAACATTGACGTTGAGGAAATACGGCGAAGTTCCGGTCATCGTGGGTGACCATTCCAATCCATTGGGGCAAGGTTGGTTCCTGGAAGGCGTGCCATCGTTGTTCCTCGACACTCGCGACGATGGCGACAAGATTAGCGACCGTTTCCTGCTGTCATTCCCCGGTTCGTCAGCCATGATGTTTGATGCGTCGCCGGTAACGTTGACGGACATGGCTTACACCGGACCGCTCAACAACGTTCAATTCGGTTCGCTCACGATCGGCAGCGATGGATTTGACGACAAACGCGTCTTTGGAACGCTTCGTTACCAGGAAGATCCCGACGGGGACGAAGTCACTTACGACGACGGTACGGGGCTGCACTACGTCTTCAAACGACACGAACATCCCAGTACTTCCGAATCGATTTTCCTGATCGATCGAATGGAACCACCCGGAGTCGATTTCGTTCATGCCGATGATGCTTCCAGTCGGCGCGGTGTCTCGTTCGTTTGGAATGTTGCGCCGGGTGGCGGTGCTGATGATCATCCGATCCTGCAAACCATCAAGGCATCCGATGGCTCCGAAACCACTTTCGAGTACGACGCGGACCACTACATTGATTTTCTTACTACCGGCACAAGGAAGGTTGACTTCGAGGTCGACAGCCATCGGCAGCTTCGTGAAATCGTCTACAAAGCGGACGCGTCGATCGCGGGCAGTACGGATCGGAAGCGAAAGTTTCTCTATCACGAAGTTTCCGACAACCCGACCGGCGGCAGCGAGATCGGGCCGATGCGGGCTGCTCAGTGGGTCGATGGCTCCGGCGACGTGGTCCGCCAGATACAGATGGTCACCGACACCCAAACGCAAAAGATGGATTGGGTCGTTGTGGGCGGACAGGAAATCGCCGATGGCGAAGAACCCGCCGATGTTGCCGCCGCCGATGTCGGCCGCGTCGTTTATCAAGTCAGCACCGGCAAGGTATCCGAACTGACCAATCGTGAGAACGAAAAGGGGATCCTTCTTTCCGAGATCACGGTGCAGGCCAAAGACTTGCAGAAGTACCAGGATTCGGCAGCGGCCCCCATCCATGATGCAGAGTACGTCTCCGCCTACAACTTGAATCGATCGGGCCAGCTGGTTCGACACGAAGAGTTGTTCCAAGAGACGGTGTTGTCTCGATTTGACACCGCCTACAACTCCGCCGGCTTTCTCAAGCGAACTTCGGATGCTCATCCGTCACTAAGCGACGAACTTGCCGCTGCGCGTGTGACTCGCTACTCCTACGATTATCAATCACCGACCTTTTACACCGATACGGATCCCAACGGAAACGACGACGAAAAGCCTCGCTACGACCCCGACGACTACCGGGGCAACGTCACGTTCATCCATGATGCCCGCGGCTTGAGACGGTTGGAGTACGAAACGGACGACGAAAATGGCGCTGCACTAGGGACGCTGGTCCGATCTGTCGCTCCCTGGAAAGTCACGCAAGGACGGGCGATTCCGAGAGAGACGTATTACTACCGAAGTTCGACGGACGGACAAACCCAAGCCGTCTGGACCGTACGCGGCATGCGGGACGCTGAGTTAGAGAATCCAGCCTATCCCGATCCGAAGCCGCCGATGCCCGACAGGGAGAACACTTCTGTACAAGCAGAAGATTACTATGGGTTCCAGACCTATGAAAACGGTCGCTTGAAGACGCACACGGATACCCGCGGATTAGAAACGACTTACGACTACGACGGCTTTGGCCGTGTCGAGTTCATGACGGTCGTTGACGAGGGAATCGATGAGCATGATGCCGCCGATGACCTGACCACGACGACCAAGTTCGTGTACGACGACTTCGGGTTTGTGCACCAGGAAATTCTCTATGCCGGCGCGGCAGGTGGCGACGTGATTTCGCGCACCACCAGCACTCACGATCACTTCGGTAATCTGATCAGCACCCAGACGGAAGCGTCAGTCATGGACGAACATGGCGCGGTGGCCACTCAGACCGTTGTCTCGTCATCGTTCACTTTCACGGTCGATGGATTGAACGAAAGCGTCACCGACGCCTCGGGCACGAAAACCACGTTCGTTTACAACCTCGCCGGCCAGCTGACCGAGACAACAGAAGCAGTGGGGGAAACCTACCTGGCAGCCTACAGCGGCGAGCAGGAATCGATCGAGCAGAAGACCACCTACACCTATTACACCGACGGTAGCCTGCAGTCGGTGGACCATCCCGGAGCATCGGCAACCAACTACTACCGCGACCCCAACGAGTTCAAAGAATGGGGCGAAACGACGGGGGTGGCGAAGGAATACGACTTTACAACAGAAAGTCGCACCTTTGGCAGCCAGGTCTTGCAGACGGAATTTGACGAGCTGGGCCGAGTGGTTGAGGAAAAAGATCTGCTGACAGGGGCGCAGACCAACTACGCCTACAACGACATACGACACGACTTGCCGACAACGATCACCACCAAGATCAACACCGGAAAGGACGACGACCACAATGTGATATTCCAAGATTCCGTGTTGGTGCAAAAGTACGAAGCTGACGGCAGCGTCGCCTATTTGCAGTCGGAAAGTCTTCCTGGCATTGAATATGTTCGTGATGAACTGGGGAACCTGCAGAGCCAAACGGTACTTGCCCAGCTTGGCGGCAAATACGAATTCGTTACAAATTCTGCCGGAGACGTCATTGAATCAATTGAAACTCGCAAATCCACAACCGGAGACAGGGGAAAGAAATTTCTAACCTACGTTGCGTATGACGAATCTGGCCGAGCCCGAGTGATGAAAGATCCGTTGACCAACGAGGGACAACAAACGACCATCGGCACCAATGACGACGCGGTGGACGAACCAGACGGAAGCGGTCCCGCTACTACGACCTTCTCGTTTGAAAACGGTCTGCTCAAAACGGTTTCCGAGGATCGTACCGGGGCGACCTCGACACAGTGGATCAACGGTGTGGGGCAGGTGGTTCAGACCGAGAACTCGCTGGGCGGTAAACAAAGGTTTGAGTATGACCAAAATGGGAACCTGACCCACGAGCGGTTTGTACCCGCAGCGGGTGACGGCGCGCCGGCCCGACATACGGAATATGTCTACGACGAACTCAACCAACGAAGAGCGACGCATGCGCATAGTTCGACGGGCACATTGTCGACGAAATCGGACCCGGTATTGACCGGAACAGGTTTGGCGATTCATACGACCAATCCTGCGGGAACGGTCACAACGTCACACATTGACGTGCTGGGAAATCAGTATCAGGTCGATTACCCGTCGTCTGGCGGGGTGCCTCGACTTGGCTCGGACGATCTCACCGAGGATCACGGAGCCTTTTCAGTAATCACGTCTTATCTATACAAACCGGCGGAGCAGGAGATCGTGAGAGCCGTTCGTTCGCCTGTAAAACCGTTTGTCACGCGCACGGCGACATCGGTTTTGTCGTCTGACGGCCGGCTACTCCGCACTTACCCGGGCTCACCCGGAGAACTGAATATTGAGCCGCTAGGGACTCCTGAATTAACCCGCAGCTACAATTCCGCTGGACAAGTCGAAGCATCTTGGGATTCCAACGGCAACGTCACGCATTACGGCTACGACTATGACGTCACTGGAACGGGTGGTGTCAGTTCGATCATCACTCCTGTGCCTGACGACGATTTGCAAACGCGCCGTGCCTACTTCAAATATGACTCGGCCGGAAATCGAATTGCGGAGTCTGACGAGGAGAACTTCGAAGGTAAAAAGCAAATTCGCTGGAACTATGACGCGCTCGGCAGGGTGACTCTGGAATGGACAAGGGTGGACAATGGCGCCGTTGGTCACCTGTTTATTGACCAAGGTGATGAGTATCGAGAATGGAACTATCTTGGAAATCAGGTCACTTTCGAAAACCGTAACAATGAAACGACGGTGACAACATTCGATCCCGCTGCTCGAATACTTACCGAGGTGGCCGATGGTGTGACCATTACCACAACGTTCAACTCGGACGGGCAAATCGCCAAAATGGAGGATTCTCGAGGAATCGGTGCGATCCGTTACCTATACGATGATTACGGAAGACGAATCCAGGAAACTCAGGGAGAAGTCGGAGTCAGCCAATCCCCTCTCGTACGATTGAATCACGGATTTGATGCGAAGGGCAATCGAACAGACATCGACGTGCATGTCGATCGTGGTAATACCGCGGAGGAAAGCGACGACAAATGGATCCTGAACTCGCATCGATCGTTTGACCGGTTTGGGCGTGTTGTGGCGCAACAACATGACTTGAAGTCCGCTCCCTTAGCTGAGATGACGGATCTATGGAGCAATGGCAGCATCGGCCCCGATCGGTTGATTCACTACAGATACAACGCGGACAGCAGCCTTCAAACGGTTTCCAGGTACGACGCGATCACCGCCGATCCCACGCAATTTCGTGGGCTGTCCACGTTGCTCTATCATGCTGATGGAAAGCCCTACAACATCACCCATACCCAGGATAAAGACCAAACGGATCCCATCTCAATCTTTCGACTATTGCAAGATGGAATTCATATCGAGCGACAGTTTGAAGTTTACGACAGCAACGGTGATCGAATTGCAAACACTGCAAACTTCTTGGAAAATGAAACGATCGAGTTTGATGAAGCGCGAGCGCTTCAATCGGATGCTGCGGGAATCCGGACTTACGACGCTTCTGGCAATCGCACCGACAACCGATTGATCGAATCGCCCAATCGCTTGGTATCGGATCCAGGCTTTTCTTACGAATACGACTACGAGGGACGACTTCGAGCACGCGAAAACCATATTTTTTCTATTGAGGTCGATAGCCAGGATGCAGGTTCGGGATTCTCTCGCCCCCTACTAGGTCCCATTTCCGCGGAGGAAGGAGCGTTTGGCGGCGGCGACGGCAATCAGTTGGTCACAACCCAGACGGACGGCAACGAAATCTTCATTGCGGAGCTTTCTCTGACCACACCGCAGGACTACGACGTTTGGATCATTTGGAAGAAAATTGAATCCAACGGCGGCACGGCCAGTGTCAAGGTTGAATCCAATGACAACGGACACCTCCTTCCGGTCGGAAACGTTGTCTACGAAACCGATATTGACTACTCCAAAGATCCCGAAGGTTTGGTTCACGAAACGGGCTACGGCTGGCAACATCTTTCGACTGTCACGGTCGATGCGCCGGGAATCATTCGCGTTCGGGTCATACAGAATGGCGACGGCAACGTCGCGTTTGACGCCGTGAAGGTCACACCACGGCTGGCCCGAACCTTCTACAGCTGGGATTCGCGAAATCGGCTGGAAAAGGTGTCGCTGATTGATGCTGCCGGCACGCGGGAAACGATCGAGTACGAGTACGATCCGCTCGATCGATTGATTGCGCGCAGGGAAAAAAGATATTCCTACACGACGGGCCAGTTCGTGTCGGATGTGCGCACCGGTTTTGCTTATCTGGGTGGCAAAGTCTTATTCGAGTTCGATGAAGACAAAAAGGTCAATCGAGCGTGGTTGCACAGCGCCGCCAACGGCGATGTGCTGGCTGTCGATGAGGCCACCGGCGGTACAACCGACGTCGTCTGGATGTTCGGTGACTTCAGTGGCACGATGCGAACGGCAGCTCAAGTTAGCGGCGGTGCCTGGCAAGTCCTGCATCACGGGTTCACCAGCGACGGCTATCCCGCCGATGGGCCCACGCAAATGTTGGGTGATACGGATAACTCGTTGTTGATCAATGCTCCGGTTATCTGGAACGGATATCGATTCGACGACCAATCGCAGCTTTATGTCATGCACCGAGGCGCCTACGATCCCATTTCCGGCCGATCGCTAAGCGATCGGGGAGGCCGTAACGGCTACGTTGTCTTCAGTGAGTCAACGCGGCTGCCTCCTGTCAATCTCTCCTTTGGCTTCACTGGTTCGCCCGAGCCGGAACTTGGCATCATCGCTTCCGCTTTCTTGAAAGCGAATAACACAGTCGCTGACGTGACTGGCTTCAATCCGCTGTTGGATACATCGGAAGAATTCCAAACGGGAACTGTGGTTGTATCCAGCATTGGGGTTGGAGTGGCTGCCGGCTACTTTGGGTTGGTCGCCGGTGTCGCCGAACTGGGCGCCTGGTTGGTTGGTACGGGGGCTGCCGCAGGGGCCACCGATGGTGCAATCCACACTTACCTCGGCAATCCTGACGCGGGGTTCAGCGATTACGTTGTCGGTGCCGGAACCGGCGGCGTATTCGGCGCCATGAACCCGTACCATGCCTACGGAAGTCTCGGTGGCGGACTGGTAGGCTCCGGTGTCGGTGCCTTGTCCGGTGACGCGGGGCGAGGTTACCAAGTTGGATCTTTGGTCGGCGGAATCGCCACCGGCGGCGTTTTGGACGCTCGCAGGAGCGGTAGCCTGATTCACGCACGCAACTATGCCTTGATGGAAGGCACGGTTACAGCCGGCGCCGCAGCAACCGCGTGGGGCCTGGGCGGAAACGCGGATCAGATCCTGATGGCCGCGAACTTTGGCAGCATGGCCGGCGGTATGGCCGCCGCCAGATACGTCAAGTGTTTCGTCGCTGGCACGCCGGTGGCGGTGGGCTTCGAATCGGATGTGGTGGTTGCTGGCCCCACGGTGATCGACACCACCAGCTCCAACCGCCAGCAACATCGTTGGTCGAGTGTTTACGTCGCCGCAGGATTGCTGTCGCTCGCTGCCGCTCAGCATCTCGCCCAGCGGAAGCGAGGCAAACGTCCCCAAGCGATTGACCTGGTTCACGCTTCGACTGATTTTTCGTTTTCGGTTGAACCCAAAACACCTGCGTTCGATGTGGATCAAGTCAACTTCGATGAACTGTGTGAAGAATTTTTGATGGGGAGCCCGCCGGGTTGAAAAGCAAACGCCACCTTTCAGCTCTCCACCAAATCCTTTCATACCGGAAAACCAAATCATGACTTCAAGAATCACATTTCACCGAATCGCCATCAGCTTCTTGGTCGCGCTGGCCGGATTCTGCTTCTGGCAAGCGATGCCGAAACAGACCAGCCAACATGTCGACAGCGGTGTTGCCTCGCCCTTGCAAGCGACCGTCATGTCGTCGTCTCGCTGCAGCTCTGCACCAGCGATTCAGACGCGTCTGATTGAACAAGTTCGGGTCGGCCAGCGCGTGTTCGCCCACAACCCAGAGATCACTGGCGAAGAAAGGGAGGCGTGGGAAGACGAGCCCGATTTTGCCAGTTGGTTTTACTTCAAGCTGGAGATGCCCAAACCGGACGGAAGTATCCTTACAGTTGACCTGTTGAGGCCCGAGGAGTGGGTGCGGTCTCAGCTCCGGCCGGTCATCACCGAATCGCAGCGAAACGACGCCCCCTCGCTGACAGACTCAGTGCGTGTTGACCAAACGTACCGGGAAGTGGCTGATGCAGATTCGTCGCGGTTGCCACTTCACCCGCTGGTCCAAGAGATCGTATTCGTTGGGCAGGCTGCGCATTTATCCGGGGCAGAACTGATCGGCTTGATCGTCGAGTTGGATTTGCCGGAAATGGGCGCGTCCGGAACGGCTGTTGTCATGGACATCTTATCGGCGCCGCCGATTGAACGGCGGACCTCGCATCGGGACACGCGAAGAGTCGTGACGGCGACGTTTCGTCATCCGCCGTCCACCGAGGTGATCGATGTCTCGTTTGCCGATGACGCAGCTTGGCGACAGCAGGGATTATTGTCAGCATCGAACTTGGACACGATCGGTGTCACCGACAATCATCTTTTCTGGTCGGTCGATCACCAAGAGTTTCGCCAGATCGGTCGTATGGAAGTGGGCCAGCGTGTGCTGACCTATTCGGGCGAAACCAAACGCATCGCCAACAAACTTCCCCGCCCAGGCCCACCAGCGGAAGTCTACAACCTCGAAGTCTACGGCGAACACGTCTACTTCGTGGGTGTACAAAACTTGCTTGTACACAATGCTTATGAACAGCTTGGAACAAAGGCCCCGTTCGTTCGCAAAAATGGAAGGTGGTACTTCCGTTCTTCCATACAGAACAAAAACGGCGTCAACACAGTCGTTCAAAAACGCGTCGGACGTACACGCGTAGATTCGCGTAGGCGTGTAGGACGGGAAGCTTTCGTCAAAAAAAATCCAGAGTACGCTAATAAAGATTTTGAATTCCACCATTCAGTTGAGTGGAATGTGTTGAGTCGATTCCGCGGCACCTTCACTGCCGCAGAGCTGAATCTACCCTCAATGATGCGACCGATCCAACTCGGAAAAATGTTCCGCGGTCAGAAACTACACCGGAGCCTCATTCGCAACAGTTGGGACGAATTTGCTTACGGAACCAACACGAACTTTGCAAAGAAATATGCAGTGGGAGACATATCGACCGAGCAAATGAGACGGCTCATTTTGAGGCATCGTGACTACATCGACCGCATGTATCTTGGTTTACAGTAGCGTCAAGGCTGAAATGAATACCTAACACGAATGGCAGCTGCTTGCTCCCGGCGCTCAAGCTCCGGTGATCGCTCGGTAGACGTTGTCGATTGCTTCTTCGTCGGACCAGTTATCGTATCGCTTTCGGAAAGCTGCCGCTCCTCCGAAGCGGTCGGGGTGGTCCAGCAGCATACTGAGGTATTCGATGATCAGTTCCGGTTGGTCACGCCTGGCGTCCAGACCCGCCCCCAATGATTTGACTTTGCCACTGAGGATCGCTTGCTCCAACGTTAACGGTACCAGCATCTGGCAGATCCCCGACAACATCAGTTGACAGATCGTGCCATGCCCGGCATTGGTCAAAGCCACATCGCACTGGCGGCAAATCACGTCCATGGACACCGGCTGATCGCACAAGGCGATGTTGGAACCGGCGTATTGCTGCAAGCCCTGCGACGATGCTCCATCCAACACCGCGATCGTCGGAACGCCGCGCTGACTCAACCACGCCAGCAACTCGCTGAGCGCCGGTATCGATTTTAGGTACGCGTAGAGCTTGGGACCGTCACCCTGGGGCCAGGACGGCGGGTCGGCCAGATCCGCATCCCGGCTGATGCTCCATATCCCGAAATACCGCGCATCCACGCGGGGACCAAAATGGTCCAGTTCCCGAAAGGTGGTCAGCAGATTGTCCGTCAATTCAGAAAACAGAGCACCTAGCCGCGGTAGCTCTGGTCGTCCGCTGCGTGTTTGGATTCGGTTGATGCGATCGACCAATGCTTGTTCTTCCTTGATTCGATCGTCGGTCGAAGCTTCCTGGGGCAATCGAATGCACGCGATCGGCTGTTGATCGACCGGTACATAAAAACCATGACCTATGGTGAATTGTGGCACGTCCAAACCACGAGCTGCCAGAATCGCGGTTGGACTGTGATCAAAGAGGATGACATCGGGGCCAATGTGACGATACAACCATTGCCACGCCTCTACCATCTGCCTCAACTCGTCCTCATACCTGTAGCCCAGATTCAACAACAACTGCGTAAACGTACTCGGAAAGGGAATGTGGGGAACAGCTCGCCCAATTTTGAACGGAGCCTGGTAGGCATCGATTTCGCCCGAGTGAAAGAAACGAGCGACTCGCGAGAGATCGCGAGCGATGATCACCACCCGCCATCCATCCTGCAAAAATCGTCGCGCCAGCCGCTCGAACGGCCCTACATGGCCGTTGCCCATGCCCAATTCCCAACAGAACACGAGCGTCTTCGAATGCATGTCGCTCTCCTCTGACAAGCTTCCATGCAGCACTGGCATGTTAACAGTTGTGAAGGTTCTTTTGTTCTCTACAGCATTCGACGCAATCAGACTCGGTAACCGATCTGTTGGAGTTGTTCTTTGACTCGTTGCAGATGGTCGCCTTGGATTTCGATTTGATCGCCTTGGATGGAGCCGCCGGCACCGCATGCTGACTTGAGTTTGGTAAGTAAGCTGGGAAGATCGTTGACGTTTGGATCCAGGCCCCACACGATCGTCATCAGCCGTTTGTGTTTTCTGCGGTCGACGCGGACTTTGGCGGTTTGCTTTTCGGGCGCCAACAAGGTGTTGGCCGCCTCCGGGGGGCACTGGCAATCCGATTCAAGTTCGCCGCAGCGGTCGCAATGGGGCGGGATGTCGAAAGGGGTTCCGGCAAAGAGTCGTGACATGATCAGGGCTCCGTCGAATCATGGATCGGCACGCAGTTCGGGCGGGACATCGGCCAGTGCGTCATCGGGCAGTTCGAAGGAGCCAGCCAGCAGGTCGCGATCTTCGTTGATCAGTTCGGGATAGCGCGCATCGACCACTTCGACCGCAAAGATCTCCTGCACCGCGTCTTCGAACTTCACAAACCCAACCGTTTCGCCCGATTCGATGTTGATCACCCAAACGCCGCAAGTACGTTCTTCCAGCGTTTTTTCGGCGATGGGCACTCCCCCGAAAACCGCCGATTCGCGAACTTGCGACAATCCGACCAGGGCAAGCGGGCCGACGAACGACAGCCCTCGAGTGAATCCGGGAAGCGAGGTGACCGGTTCATACTTCCCCGTTTGCAGGTCGATGTATCCGAATCCGCCGCGTCCCGATTCCAGTATCCAAAGTCGGTTCTGGTACCAACGTGGTGAATGAGGCATCGAAAGGTTGCGAACGATGGTTTCGCCCGTTTCGATATCGATCAACACGCCGCCATCTTTCTTGTTGTCTCGCCAGCCGTTCGGTTTGTCGGTTTCGCCCAGCGCCGTGACATAGCGAGGTTTGCCGTCGTGTAAACCGAGCCCGTTGAGGTGGCAACAGTCGCCGGGAACGTAGCGATCGAGAAACGGTGGTCTCCACACCGGTTCGAAGTTGTAGATGTCGCTGCGGCGGCACAGGCAGGAAAAGAGTGTGTTGACGAACCACAGTTGGGCATCGTTGCCCGATCCAACCCAGGCCATTTCGTGAATCTGAATGTCGCCGGTCCAGTGCGTGGTGCGCGGCAGGAAGCAGGCGTCGTGTTGCGCGGGCAAGGTTGCATCGGTTTGCGACGCTGCTTCCTCTTCGTTGGTATTGAGTTTTTGGCAGACTGCGGGAAGGTTGTGGAATTCCCAGATATTCATCGCGCCGCCGACCGCCAATCGATTGTCGGCCACCGCCAGGCCCATCGGTTTGTCAAAACTGCGAAAGTGAGTGTTCAACACACCGTCTTGAGCCCTGAGCATCACCAGCCGGCCAGCTTGGTAGGTCGAGACCATCACGGAGATACCGAAGTGTTGAAAGATCTCAGGCAGATTGGACGTATGGACGCTACGAAGCGGTTCCAGCTGGCTCTCCGGCGCTGGGTTCGGCTGGTTGGGTGAGGGCTCAGGCATCGATGGTGATGGTGCGCTGACAGGGAGGATTCGCCGCCTTGGGACAAGTCGGCCTACGAAGGAAGAAGGCTGTTGATGAATTCGGTGTCGGTGAGCAGTTGATCCACGGGTGCCTCATCCGTTCCTGATCTTACCGGCTGGGCCGTCGCTTGCGCGGTGGGGGACGCTGAGAAATTTGCTGCTTGCCCAAAGCTGCTTGCTGGGGTGTTGGCGACCATCACCGCGTCGACGATGGGGCCTTGTGGGTTGGTTTCGGATTGCAGAGAGTCGTTTGATTCGTCGGCGAACGGCGCTGCGACCGATTCCCCCTGGCTACTTCCCACTGATTGGCGGGCCAAGTCATTGATGACTCGCAGGGCATCGAGCGCCGTGGCTCGACCGTCGCCGTTGTGATCAAAGTAGACGCCCGGCCAGGGTGAAACCGCCAAAGCATCTTGCAAGGCCTCAGTGTCGGAATCGGAAAAGTTTCGCCGCCCCAGTTCGTTGATGATTCGCAGCGCATCTCGCGCCGTCAGTGCGCCGTCGTTGTTGACATCGCCGATGCGCAGGAAGTTTTGCCATGGATTGGGGGCTTCCAGTTGGACCACTTCGCCGCTGATGCTGTTGGTGGCAGTACGAATGAAACGACCGTTGATTGCGATCGGTTCGGTCATCAACCAATCGTCGACATCTGCAAACACGAAACGATCTTCTTCGCCGGCGGTCACGAAAATCGATTTAGAAACCGGTGACAACTCGGCCACCGCGGCCGCGTCGATCACGAGCGTGCCGGTGTCGGCAGCTGACAAGTCAACGTTGTCAAATGGTCCGGCAACAAACGCGGGGTCGGCCAGGTCGTACACTCCACCGACACCAACCAGCGCCAGCGTGTCCTCACCGCCGCCCCCTTGCAGATTCAGACCACCCGCCGGCAACGCTGCTCCGTCAACGGGCGCCAATCGAATGGTCTCGTCCTGCACCGTGCCCACAATGTTCAAAACACCGATGCTGGATTGGGGAGCGGCAAAGAGATCGATTGCCCCGCTGCGCACGATCACGTTGCCCGCGTCGGTGACGATGGTGATTTCATCATCGATCGCCTGCACCGACACGTCGGCCGACTGAAGAATCGTGAAAAGATAATCCTCCACCTCGCCGTCGACTGCGCTTCCGGTCGGCGCCAGGCCGCCGTTGCTGCTCAGCCGAAACCTCGCCGCCGTGTCACCGCTGGACGCGCCACTGGGAACGGTGAAGGAGATCGTGTTGCTTCCGCCAACCACGTTGACGCTGGCCACGATTTGCTCGCCGACGTCATCCCAGTCGCCGTCTTGATTGAAATCAATCCAGCCGTCCAGCATGCCTGCTTCCGACGCGACGACCGAAATGCTGGACGTGGTTTCGGAGTTGGAATCGGCGACGATGCTGGCGATGAGCGAAACACCATCGTCGTCGTTTCCGTCACTGTCGGCCAAATCGGACGGCTGTCCGTCGAAATCGTCGTCGACCGAGACGCCAAGAAACAGCGTGGTGGTGGTATGCCTGGCGCCGTCGTCAGCCAACGTAACTGGGTAGGACTGCGGAGCGTCACCGTAATCCTGCAGGTCGACGACGTTGATCGTGACGCTGGTGGTGATCGAATTGAAGTTGCCACTTTCGTTGGGAGTGAACGTCGCCATCAGGACTTGTCCGGCACCCACGTCCAAGACAGTTCCAGAGGGTGGGGTGTAAGTGAAGGTTCCCGATACCGACGCGGTTGCGTTCAACTGCGTCACACTCAGCTGCGTACCGACCACGATGTCCGCTGGATTGGCCCAAGTGATGATCGGATCCGCTTTGACAACATCGATCTTGACCGTCTCGGTCACCGGCGAAAAGTTCTGTGCATCCTCCGGAGTGAACGTTACCGAAAGCGTTTGGTTGTTTCCCACCGACAAAAAAATCCCGGCCGGCGGCACGTAAGAAAATGATCCCGGAACGTTGGCGGTTGCATTCAACTGTGTTTCGCTCAGCGGCGTACCAAAACTGATCGGGTCGGGATCGTCCCAAGTCACAATTGGGACTGCGGGAGTGACGTCGATGAAGACGGACGCTGTCGCCTCGTTGAAGTTTTGACTATCGGCTGGCGTGAACGTGACTGACAAAACTTGATCGTCACCCGCATCCAAGATGGTTCCTGCCGGCGGCGAATATTCAAATGTTCCGTTCACGTCAGCAGTCGCGTTGAGCTGAGTATCGTCCAGCGCCGTTCCAAACGGAATACTGGCCGGCTGCGGCCAGGTGATCACCGGATCGGCACGCAGCACGTTGATCTGTACCGTGGCGACGGTGACGTCAAAGTTGGCGGTGTCGTCGGGAGTGAACTCGACCGACAGCAGTTGCCCCTCACCGGCATTGAGCACCGTTCCAAAGTCAGGCGTGTAGACAAACGTGCCTGGCACGCTGGCGGTCGCGTTGAGCTGGGTGCTGTCGAGCGACGTGCCGAAAACAATGTCCGCGGGGTTTTCCCAGACGATGGTGACCGACGGCGTTTCAATCGCCCCGATGTCGATCTGGTCACCCAAGATCCGACCAAAGCCGGTGCCCCGTTGATCGTTATCCAAAGGAGGTGCAAAGAGTTGCGGGTCGAACAACGGGTCACCGCCGTCGATGAGGGGGCTGCCGTCAGCAGGCAAGTGGGTTTGAGTTGGTCCGCCGGCCGAGGCGAGTGGTTCCAGCAGCGGATCGATCACGCCCGCCCCGTTGGGATCGCCAATGATGCTTCCGGTAGTAGGGTCGGCGGTCTGTGATTCCGCCAGCGTTGTTCCCGTGTTGTCACCAATCAGGCTGAATCGTACCGCCGAAGCGTCGGCAATCACTCCGGAACCAACGAAGTCGGGTGCCGTTCCGTCATCGGTGTTGCCGGCAACGATCGAATGATCGATGGTCAGCGACGTGTCGATCGAATCGGTGGGTGCTCCCAGTCCGCCCCCCGCTTTGTCGGAATGATTGGCGGTGATGGTTGAATGGTTGACTTCGACCGTCGAACCACTCAGGTAAACACCGCCTCCGAACGATCCGGCGGTGTTGCCGCTGATGGTGCTGTTGGTCAATTCTACAGTCGATCGACGCGTACGAATGCCGCCGCCGTCGGAGTCGTTACCCTGAGTGAAATTGCCTGAAATCGTGCTGTCGCGAATCACTGCCGACCCAGCCAGCACGACCAGCCCGCCGCCGCCGGCCCGAGTTCCCTCGGTATGGTTTCCGGAAATGGTGCTTTGGCTGATTGTTGCCGAACCTTCGAAAACATACAGTCCACCACCGAAAGCGAGATCGTTGGTGGTACTGTTGCCCGAAATCGTGCTTCGCAATAGCGAAAGGTTTCCACTGCCGGTCCACAGTCCGCCGCCGCCAGCGAACTCGCCGCCGGTCGAGTTGTCCGAAACAATCGTATCGGTCAATCGCACGTCACCGCTCAGCACGCGAATTCCGCCCCCGGCCGCGGCCAGTCCAGTGGTTGAATTTCCACTGACGGTACTGTTGTTGATCGTCAGCGTGCCGCCTGATTGAAACAAGATTCCGGCACCCGATTCGTCGTCGCCAGTCAACCGACCGCCCGAGATGGTCAAGCCTTGCAGCGTCACGTCGCCGCCGGTTGCCGTCACGTCAAAAACTCTTGAATTGCCGCCGGCATCCACCGTGGTGAAGTTCTGGCCCAACCCGGTGATCGAAAGACTCTCGGTGATTTGTAGTTGTCCCAACGACGAATCCAACGACACGATACCGGTCAAACCTGTTTGAAAAACGATTCGATCCTCGCCGCCGCCAACATTGGCCAACACGATCGCTTCGCGCAAACTCAAATCACCCAGGTCGGAACCTGGATTGGCATCCAATTCGTCGTCCAGCGTGGTGACCGTGTAGGTAGAACCAGAGACGGTCAGTTGCGAGACCGCGTCGGTGAAGTTGCCGGCATCATCCGTCGCGGTGAAGGTGACAGTCGTTTCCCCGACGGGAAAAGTCGCTGGGACTGCCGTGATTGTTAGTGACTGGTCGACCAGGTCGGAGGCCAGCGAATCAAACAGGTCCATCAGCACAGGATTCGAAAGGTCGGCGCCGCCCGGAATGTTGCCGGGAATCGTCAAGCTGCTGGGCAACGCAAAATCGGGCGCCGTCGTGTCTTCCACCACGATGCTGACCGGGAAAGTCGACTGGTTGCCCGAGTTGTCTTGGGCAAGAAAGCTTGCGGTGGTCGTGCCGAGCGGAAAATTGCTACCCGGCTGGAAGACCAGCGTGGGGCTGGGGTCGACCAGATCGATCGCGGAACCGACAAACGGCAGGCTGACGCCGGTGACACCGACCGGGCTGGTCGCCTCGAACGTCGCACTTGTCGGAGTCACGTCGATCGTCGGTGGCGTCGTGTCGACCACGTTGATGTTTGCCGTCGCTGTCGCCTGGTTTCCCGACGCGTCGGTTGCTGTGAACGTGATCACATTTTGTCCCAGCGGCAAAAACTCAGGCGCATCATTGGTCACCGCAACGTTCTGGTCGAACAAGTCGGTCGCCACCGCGCCGGCCAAAAAACTCTCCAGCGCGACGCTGGTGCCGGCAAACCCGCCAGTCGCGTTGCCCTCCAAGGTGAGATCTTGCGGCGGGGTGATTTCCGGAAGCGTGTCTTCGACAAACATGATGCCGATGTCGGCAAAGATCGCTTTTTCGACCAGCGTGAATTCCTGCGGGACCGCCCGGTCGATCGTCGCGTGCGACATCAAGTGAGTCAGGGGAGAAAAAATCGAATCGTCCGGCGCGCCCTCGCTGTCCAAATGGCTGACACTGGAAATCAAGCTGAAGGTGGCCGGTGAATACAAAGGTACTCGTGAACCGTAAACCGCCGTGGCGATCGGTCCGTCAAAGAACAATCCGGCGTCGGGACCTTTTCCACCGACACTGTGCTGCGGCCACCCGGTGGCGCTGGTGTCCATTTGAAACGCCGTTGGCGACTGAGGATCGGCATCGATCAAGCGGTTGCCCGCCACGTCCGAAACAAATCGGTCGTAAGGACGCCAAGTTCCAGGTGTACCGACGCCGCCGCCCGAATCATCGCTGCCGTCGGCGTTGGTCGCGCTGGTAAAGCCAAGCGTGTGGGCCAATTCGTGAATGACCAACGCCTGAAAATCCAGTTCGTTGTCCGCGTCAACGTTGGCCGGGTCGGTTTCGTAAGTGAAGGTGTCGCTGGGGCTGAAAAAGAAGACTTCCAATTCGCCATCGGCCGTGGAGCCGTTGGCGTCACCCAAGCCAAGTACCTTTTCGCTGATCACCGTATGGACAAACCCACCGCCGGCTGGCGAAGGTGGCAGCGCCGAAATCGCATGTGCAATCGCTTGCCCGGTGAACTGATCCGACGTCACATCCATTTGGATGGTGGCGTCATGAAGCATCCAGCCGCCCAGTCGCGATGCCGCTGATTCCAATGCACTCCGAAATTCCACGCCATCGACAGGGTGATTGAATCCAACCGCGTTGCCGCCGATGTAGTTGAACTCAAAGGAGACTGCCAACAGCCGGCGATCCTCCAAGGATTCAACAAACATCCGCCGACGATGATGACGACGACGAAACCGACGAACCGATGAACGTGAAAGGGCGCGAGAGGGCATGAAGAGTCGTAGTGGGAGAGAGCGAAGTTTGGGGTTCGGGATCATTCCCGCCGACCGCCGCGACTGGATTCCGATTCTAATCAGCAGGCAAGGCGACCAGCGGAGTACGGGTACAATCGCAGGCTGCACGAAAAAGTTGCTCCGGCGACAAGCCCGCCTGCCAGGATAGTGTCTTTTTGCGGTCTTCCTGTACAGGAAGACCGCCTTCCCTGCCAGTGAAATAACGCCGGGGGAAGTTTCGGTCGCACTGGTTTTGCCGAAAGTCTTGGCGACTTCCACTACTGGACCGTGACCTCCGCGACGCGTGGAAACTCCAGGCTCCCGCTCGCTGCACCCAATCGCCGGAAATACCCCAATCGTCCAGTTTCTCTGTCTTGGCAAAATCGATCTAGCTTTTTGGACGTTCCCGCTTCCCCAATAGTTCCCACCTCCAGACTAGACGGCGGTGGAAACATGGTAGCGAAACTCGCCAAGAGTTTCGGCGAGGACCTCGATTCACCGAAAGCCTTGGCGACTTTCGCTACCGTCCAAGAGTTTCAATTCGGTGCCACCCATCGTTTCAGGTTCATCGTTTCAGGTTCTAGTGTCCGTGAAGGACGTGAATCAACGTCCCATACGTGGTGTAGGTGGACTCTCAGCGATTACGTTTTTTCCCGTTCTGCGACATGCGCATGGCGACCGTAGTCCAAGTAAAGGGCAACGATCGCGACGCACAGAACAACAGCGTACCACCATCCCATGTGCGTCCGAGACAGGATGCGGAAAAATGTGAGACCATCAATATACAAGTACGAGCAATAGAGTACGCCAACAAACATCAGGAACGAAAACCAGACGATCGGCTTGCGTATCTCGGATGAAGAACGATACGCCAGGACAAATGCGATCAATCCGGCAACCAGATTTGAGGACGAGAAAATCCGAAGGTCAGCGATCAGGGCGCTGAGTGTATCGTCGTAAAACGTGCGTATTTTGTTTTTGATGGAAGCGACCTTTTCGACCAGAGGGTTTGCGTCTGCGATCGGAGCACGGCGTAGCGGCTGTTGGGTCAGATCAGCAACGTAAGCGCCAGGATCGTTCTGATAATCAGCAATCTCGCGGCGGATCGCGGCCTCCTGGTCATCCGAAAGGAACTTTTTCACCAACGGTGAACCAATCGTTTCGTCCGCCACGTCCACAACAGGCTTGGAATAATCGAGTGTTTTCTCGGTGACAAAATCGCGAGCAAGAGAATCAAGATGCGGTCGTGCTACAAACGTGTAAGCAAGGAAACAGCCGAAGAATGCGACGACGACCGAGTTCAATGAAAGTGCAATCATACGCATCGCTACTACTTCCCTCGTCGCTTCTTTTTGCGCAGAGCTTCCTCTTTTCGTCTACGCCTCCTTTTTCTTTCGGATTCGTCCTTCCCTTTGGGCCACACCAGGGTATTACAGATGGGGCAGCACGCGTCACCGGCAAGAGCAGGACTGATTCGAAACTGATATCCACAAGTCGGGCAGGTGTGCCTTTTTCCTTCGGGTGTTCGCGTGGAACTGTTCATCATTGGTTCTCGAAGATTGTGACCTGAGTGGCTTGCCACCATCAACTTCGGTCGTGTCGCGCAGCTAACCAATTTTACCATAGAACGGTGCAATCCGTCGAATGCCGTTTTGGGGCTGTGCTGGCGGATGCGTTACTCTTTGCCTACGGTTATGGCAACGGTTCGAATTCTGTTCCGGACCCTGTCATCGTTTGGTAGATACTTACTTCGTATGACATTGTATTACGGTGAATTCAAGGCGATCCAACGCATGCGAGGAATGTGCGTTTGCAATGACATCTAAGTCACCTCTTCAAACACTTCGCAGCTTGTGCCTTCGGAGTCCCTGTACCTGGTGACACGAAATAGTGGAAGGTCCTCTGCCTTCGCGATTTCGTGGGCGCGTTGAATTGCAGCATTCACGTCATCTGGGGGATGCGTTTCGATGCACTGGGTTTTGCAAAAACAGTTGCCGAATTCACTGTTTGTGTCGACGTCGTCCAAGGTTAACCCGCTACAGCCAGGTTCATAGTCATAGTATCCGATCCACCAAAGATATTCGGATTCGAAGTCGTTCATGCCAACAACAACGATGCTGTCGCGTTTTTGAGGATTGTTCATTTGATTGGACGTGTCTGTAAGGGGTAGAAGTACTCACCTGCTTCTCAGTCCTCGCATCTTTGCCGGCAAGTCTGAAGAATCGGCAATCTGACTTCTGAATTATTGTGGGGATGAACTTTCCGTCTCTCCTCTCCGACGAGACACCGATGCGTCACTACTCTCGAACAGGTCGCCCCATCAGCTGCAAGTCGACGCTAGCAGTGGCTACTGTAACGGGATGGGCAAGTCCTCGATTGAAATGTCCCGAATAGTCAAGTCGCCATACACAGCGCGAAATTGGCCGGTCGTTTTGAGTTGGTACCACAGGATGATAGTATCCGACGAACCAAGCTTCACTCCTTTACCGACGTATTTATAGTTCTCGACGACCGTGTTCTGTTCAAGGAAGTCCCAGAATGGGAAACTGTTTCCATTCATACTATGACGCCACTTAACCCTGCCCAATTCCTTTTCATCGTCGGTGCGTTGTTCAGTCGATTTGTATAGCGATTCTGCAACTGACTTGGTGTTGCGCCATAAAACTTCCTCCAGGAACGTACCGTCGTTGACCTTCGCTGTGATCCGCAACCACTCGATGAGTTCATCCTCGTTGATCTGGACAACCTTGGGACCTTTAGCTTTCACAAATCCCTCCGGAATAGCTAACTCAAACAGTTCGGGATCGGCCTCGGCGTTGAGGACAATATTTTTTGTTATCGAACCAAGGCTCGTCACACTCGATTCGCCTTCCTCAGGCGGGTTGTTTCGATATTCCAACGTTTCCGGGTCGAACACGGCTGAACTTGGGCGACTCAAACCGACCAGCTGTTTCGTCTTTGCGTCAATCCAAATATCCTCCACGTTGCGCGGGTCGTATTTCCCCATCGCCAAGTTTCGTCGGCGAAAAACGTTTACCTTCTTCCCATCCACCATTCTCTCGCCCGCTGCTTCGATGGGCTCGTTCTTCAGAATTTCCTTGACCCACGCGAAAGGTCCTTCCGATCTTGCTTTGCGGCTCTCAAGCGTGGTGAGTTCGTAGGTTCGTTGATTCATGTCCAAGTCCAGGAGTTGACGGCGCACGGTGTCCTTGATGTAGATTTGCGACAGTTCCCCTTGGTGGTCGTAGTGCTCGATTCGATAAATACCTGGATGCATGTATCTGCTCTTGGTGTGCTGGGATCGCAGCCACGTACGCTTGCCGTCGACACTCACACAACGAGCGTATTGAGTTGTAATCCAGGTCACTACCTTTGCTTTCTCGATCCCCTTGATCGTTTGAGCAAACGTGGGGCGTTGAACCGTCGCGAACCACATGAGAGAGAATAGCAGAACGATGGCTGCTGCCATTGCGGTTGCGACTCGCAACGCAGAATTCCAGCGATGTGTTTCACGTTCAGCAGGCACCAAGAACACAGTCGGTCTGTGGGACTCGATTTCCTCCGCATGCTTCTGTCGCCAACTTTCAAAATCAGGCTCCGGTGCGGAACCGAGTGCGTCTCGAATCATTTCTTCGTTCGCCAGGGTATTGTGATGATCGTTCATGATTCACTTGTTGGTCGTTTTGCTAAGTTCTTTTGCCAGGTTTCGCCGGGCTCGCTGTAACAGCCCATGTACGCTTTGCTGTGTAGCATCTATCGCTGCGGCAATCTCGTCATACGACAGCTCGCTGTAATATCGAAGAAAGATGACTTCTCGCTGAGCTACTGAGAGTCGACCGATCGCTTCTCGAACATGGGAATGATCGTCCAGTTCTGAAACAGAATCGACAGCCACTTCGGTCTGAAAGTCCACGGTGCATGTGCGTTTGTGAGCCATCTTTCCAGCAATTCGGCGACAAATTGTGCCGATCCATGGAACCAGCCGGGTACCGTCCCTGAGTGTTGTCAGCTGGCTGAATACGACACAGAAGGCCTCTTGAGCTGCATCTTCTGCTAGATGTTGGTCCAGCAATTGGTTGCAGGCGATCGCGACCGCCATCTTGTAATGTCGTTCGTAGAGCAAGCGGAAACTATCGATGTCGCCGTCACGAGCTGCATCTACTAGTTCCAGGTCTGATCGTGTCAACGTGTTCTCCGTTCAGTATTGCCTACATTGCAAATCGCGAGTCCGATCCCTCTCCATGCCGCGATCGGCTTCCTAGAAGGTTAGTGTTCGAATTCGCTAGATATTGAGCGCACATTCGCTCCAAAAACTGCATTTCACAGAGAAACATGTAGCCACTATCTGAGTCAGTCCGCGAAAGTGTTCAAGATTCATCTTCCCTACGGCGAAGCCGATCACATTTTCAACATCGCATGGAATTTGCTGGCTGGCGGGACTTGCCTGGAACACCTGGAGCACCACCGCAATGACGAGGCGTATCTCGATGCACTCGATGCCCAGCGGATTCCAGCCCCGACAACGGCTGGAGACTGTTGCCGACGTCTCAACGCTGGGAATGGTCGGCGGCAGCCAGCGTTGCTGAAAACCGAAAATGCAGCACGTTTTGCGAAACCAGCGGGCGAGCGAAGTGGATTGGGCAGCGGGATTCCAAGTCAGTCCAGTGTCAACGTCGCATCGCTGCCACGCCGAAGCGGCGATCTCTGGGCGTTTTTCTCTTCGGAGAGCGCCTATCGAATATGCCAATCCTCGCCGGGAGCTTCGTTTTCCTTGCGATACTGATCAAGTCGCCGTTCGTATTCTTGCTCGGTAATGCGTTTCAGCTGCCAAGTATCGGCTTCTTCCGATCCGATTGGCACTGGCGGGTAATTCATCGAAATGTGGTTGAAGTCCAGCGTGGCCGAAGCGCTATCATCTGCGAGCTTGCAAATGGCGCTGTCGCCAAGGTCACCGCCGGCAAGCTCAAGCAAGTGGTGATCGCCGTGAGGCAACAAAACATACTGAAAACCATGCGTTGATGATTCGCCATCAAATCGAATGGATGCATAAAACCGACTGCCTGGCTGTTTGAACTCAGCAATTCCCTTTTCCACCAATCGTCGCGTTCGCCCATCCTCGGACGACGGCGCACTTATCTCGCGTATGACTTCCCAGAAACCAACCAGTCGCAAACCGGAATCTTCGACTACAGGTGAATGTTTGGCACTGTCAGCTGGTTTGTCCCCGTCGCGTAAGACAGAATCAGGCCGACTCCTTCTGAGCAACTCATCCACTCGTTTTTCCAGCTCTTGGTTCTGCCTTCGCTTTGACTCGGCGCGTCGTTCGCCGGATTCTGTGTACAGTCTTCGAAGCAATCTTTGAACAATCTCATTCGGTTCACCGTTCGCCTCCGCGACGGCAATGTCAATGAATCCGGACGAATCATAGTCTTGCGCGATGTGCGAGTGATCGATCCTTACACCTGCCGGAACGCCCCACGCCAGCTTCGTTAGAGCGCACCCCAAGTCTCGGTAACCTTGCTGATCCAACTCGCCCTTGATGGCTATAAGTGCATTGCCAACATTCGACTTGAGGCGGATCGCCTTGTACTGCTCAAGCCAGTAAGCCAACGGATCCTTGATTCGCACGAACTTCAACACCTTCCCTGATTCAAAGTGCAATGACAACGAATCTTGCCCTTTGACAATGCATCCGTGTGGATGTGGTCCTTCTGTTATCTTCGAACCGACCGGGTGTATGCTCCATTTGGACTTTTCATCCGGTTCGTGTTTGTAACCGAAGCGAAGTGGAAGAGAGCGGGGCGTGAGCCAGCAATCCAACTTGTCATAGTCGGTAAATCGAATGACCGAGATTGCTGAGTTTTCTCCGGCACGGCGATTCGCGCTGTTCTCGATCGGTGCCAGCTGCCAATAACCAATGGGGAGATTTTCATTCTTCCGGAAACTGTCAAGCCACAGGCCAAAGTTCTTTTCAGTTGCGTCAATGGAACTGGGGGCGATTGGCTCCTTCGCCAGACCAAGAAACGTTTCGCGTCCATATTGCGAGAGGAGGAACTGACAAAAGGCCATCGATTGGATGTGCAGTCGTTGCCGATGCGCATCGTTGACAGGGACTTGCTTTGCTGAAAGGAGCTCTGCAAGCGGTAATAACAGACCAGCGTCTCGAAGATCACGCAACTTTGCCCAATAGCTTGAGCGTTTTTCTGCTGATTCCGCCAGCAAACCCGTCCCCATGGAGACCCAACGAGGCAACGATTTCCCGGCCAATCGAGCAAGGAATATGTGCGTCATTTGTCGCGGTAGTACATTTGCGATGATGTCGTCCAGGGAACCTGAGACGTGAATTTCTGGATTCGACAAGTCACGAGACCACTGGGAGGAGCCCGCTGCTGGCAGATCGTTGGCCACAACTTTCAGTTGGATCGTTTGACCAGCGACATCGCTTTCGTTTGCGTCCCAACGCGCACGTAAGCGTTCCCAAATCGATTCGGCACTACCCAGTATTCGCGTCCTCTCGCGTTCTGTTAATGTCGTTAGTCCATGTCCCTCTGCCACCTGAAAGTGAGTCGAGCGACTGACCTTGTGTAGCTTGATCTCTGTGCTATCGGTTGTCACGCTGTTTTCGCTGACCACGTCTGTGCCACTCTCGACCGGATCTGCGCGAACCGAACCGACTCTCGTTTGGCGAATGCTGTAGTTTTCGAGTGTAGATAAAGTAACTCGAAACGTTTGTGTCTGTTCAAGGGCGGAGTCGAACCTTGATTTTTCAGTTTGCGGCGAAGCGTGTTGCACAATGGCCGAGCCACTGTCGACCTTGAGTTCGCTTCGATCGACGATCGCTTCCAGTACGACGACGGAGTCCAGTTCGCTTTGAACTCTCTTTTTCGAGTGGAGCTTCGGCTTCGAGAAATGTTCAAGTCGGTATCGATCGTCTTTCAGCTCTTGAGTGACCCTTGCGATAAGTTCGCACGAGACTTCCAGAGTCGAGCTCGAATACTGCGGCGCGTAATCCGCGCTTTCACCCTGCCGCTTGAGCTCATCGAGCTGCCTCAGATACTCCGTAGCGATGTCGCCTTTCAAGGTCAGATGAACACGATCGTTGATCCGTGGAATGACAGCATGGCTATTGGAATCGGTGGCCTGCGCTGAGAGTGAAGGCTTGGCTGCGGGATGTGATCGCTTCGCTTTCAATGCCAATGCATCGCCAAGGAACGCATCAACATCATCGCTCAATTGTTTTGCTTGCCGCGAAATCGCCTCGACCTTGTCAGCAACACGATCCAACGATTGCAGGTCGACTGCGTTCGAGGCGTCGTGCTCCAGTGATGGGAGTTCTCCCAATAGCGGGGGTTCTCCCAGTAACGGGACTTCTTCATCAGAGAGCGACTTTGAAGCTTCATCAGGGGCAACCTTTGTCCCCTCTTCGCCTCGCCGGATCGTGATCGAAGCGTGGTCAGGATCGCCTTTGATCAGAATTGTTCCTTTCCAGTCTTTTATGTCGATCGTGATGCCAGCCAGCACAACAGCAACCGCGATGCACGACACAGATAGGGCGCCGACTCTCCGGCGCCCAGTTGGTTGTGGTGACGTAAGTTGCTTGACGCGATTTGGCAAAGGAACAGACGTTGGCTGCTGTGTATGAGCGAGGCAATCTTCAAGCAGTTCCGAGACTTCGCTAGCGGAACCAAATCGATTGCTCGCTTGCTTTGCCAGCAGTTTGTCGATGATCGCGCAGAACCAGTCAGGGATTTCCGGATTGAATTCCCGAATCGGTCGCGGATGGGAATCTGTGATACGGCGAAGAATGCCATAGGGGCTGTCACCACGAAACGGTGCCCTTGCTGTGCACGCGGTGTACAGCACGCTGCCGAGGCTGAATAAGTCGCTACGGAAATCAAGCGAGTCGCCCCTCGCTTGCTCCGGCGACATGAATTGGGGGGTGCCGGCAATGATACCGGTCTTCGTCACCGAAGCGTCATCGACCGCCCGTGCCAATCCAAAGTCAGTGATCATCAAACGCTGGTTTCCATCACCAAGTAAAATGTTGGATGGCTTGATATCGCGATGGATCAGGCCTTGGCTGTGAGCAGCTGATAGGCCGGACGCCACCTGAACACCGATCCGCAGAATATCCGCAACAGCAAGCGGGCCGTTATCAGCGATTCGCTTCTCTAAAGACGACCCTCGACTGTACTGCATGACCAAATACGGCAGCCCGTCAGCCTCGGCAACCCCGTAGATCTCAACCACATTGTCATGTGTGATTGCCGCGGCAGCCTGGGCCTCACGGCTAAATCGTTGGCGAGCCGCCCCACTGTTTGCCAGATGTGGAGCCATCACTTTTATCGCGACCACTCGATTGAGAGCGGGATCCACGGCCTTTAGGACGGCCCCCATCCCTCCGCATCCAACCACGGCCAAAACTTCGTAGCCCGCGATTCTACCCAACATCTGAGGGTCATCGGTCGGCGACAGGCTGTCCAAGACGCTGCGCACGTGCCGGGATTCTATTGTCCGCTCGCGATGCTTGGCATCATCTGCTGAATTGGAACTGTCGTCGAAGGATGGCAATGCGACGGAAAAACCGCTGTACGGGTCGTTCCTCCAGCGCACATCCCCGAGCAAAGTCTGAGCTTCCGACCAATCTTCTTGGGTTGCCACGCGGTTGGAGAGCTGTTCCTGACAACAAGAGCATTGCTCCAGATGCTCTTCAAAACTTCTCTCTTGCTCGACAGTCAGTCGACGCAACAGAAAAGCTTCAATCCGCTCATCGTTGCACTCTGACTGAGATACCGGAGATGTCATTGCTCTGACTCCTCGAGTTCGCGAATTGCCCTGCGCAGTCGGTGCATGACACGGCTACGGACCGCGTAAATACTCCCTACTGTCTTTCCAAGTTCCTGAGCAACGTCAGCAATGCTGATTCCGTCAATCGCTGTCATTTCAAAGATTTGCCAGGATTCCGCCGTTACGTCTGTGCGCACAATGGAGGAGGCGCGGAGATACATCTGGCGTCGATATTCCGTTTCTATCAGTTCCAATATCGCGGAATCGGAACCACCATCTTGTCGGGTGAGTTCATCCAACTCCATTGCCCCGCCAACCAGGTCGCTACGCGGCCTCCGCGCGAACGCCTTGAGAATCGCATTGCGAGTGATGTGACTCAACCAGTTTCGAAACCGTGGCCGGTTGGGCCCCGGTTCCCATCGCCGGACCGCCGTCGCGACCGACACCAAGACCGCCTGAGCCAAATCCTGCGCGTCGGCTTCCTGCAGACCTTTGGTTCGAGCGATGCGATAGATGACGGGCTGGTAGATCCCCAAGAAATCTTCCCAAGCCTGCCCGTCTTCCGAATCTTTGATCCGGAGTATCAGGCTTTCACGCGTTTCGGGGAATCCAGACATGGGTTTGAGGAATCCGATTGGGCTTCCAAATGTTGCTACAACCATTCAGTCAGTCCGAGTGACATTCTGACACAAAAAGTTCAGCAATGAAGGAATTCCGATCAGCGGTCTCACCTCACCCGGTGGAAGACAATCCTTTTCCCAGAGCAGCGGTATTGCTCGCAAGACTCGCAAAACCTCGCCACCGGGTTAAGCAAACAACTGCACCTTCGGTGCGAAAGAAGGAGCCCCGACTGACACAGGACCAGCCGAAGCACAAACCATCCGGTTCGTCCGGACTCTCTCCTAGCCGGGCCGAGGTCGCAAAACCATGCCGCAACTGCGCGGGGCCAGTTTGTACCTGCGCGCAGCGCGGGAGACGTGCCTGTACCCCGGAAGAACTGCCTCCAAAACCTTGACTTTTGCGCTGGCTTGCTCGATGGTTAGACGTAACGTCTGGCGTCCTTGCTTCAATTCGGGAGATCAGTGTGGCTGTTTTGATACGAACGGGATTCATCACGGTGGCGTGCTGCGCGGCTGGCTTGGCTTTGGCCGACGAGTCGACTGAAAAGTCAGAGCTGTCGGAAATGGAACAACGTTTCCGAAAATCTGCTCAGCAGTACAGCGTCTATACGGGTGAGAACGGCAAGAAACTGGAACTGGTCAAGCGACCGATCCTTAACTGGAGCAATCCCGAACGTCTCACTAATGCCGGCGCGATTTTCTTGTGGACCGATGCCGGCCGTCCGCAGGTGGCGATGTGCATTTATCCCAACGAGTCGACTTTTGATCACGAATTTCAATCGCTCTCGACCGACCTGTTGCGAGCAGAATTTGATGGCAAAGTCGCTTGGCATCCAGCGGAACCAGGTTTGCAACATGAAAAGGTAGACATCTCCGCCGAAGTCTCGCCCACGAGTCCCGTGCTGCGACTGCGGCAAATGAAATTCATTGCTCGCCAATTCTCCGCAACCGTGGGGCCGCGCGGCGAAACTCCCAAGCCGTTACGATTGATGGAGCGTCCTCTCTATCGCTATCCGCGTAGTGACGGCAAGCAAAAAATCGTCGATGGTGCGGTGTTCGCCTTCGTCCAAGGAACCGACCCCGAAGTGTTGTTGATGGTCGAGGCGGTTAAGGATGGTTCTCAGGAAGGTTTGCAGTGGCAATACGGACTGGCGCGGATGAGCATGGTTCCCCTGCAGGTCAGGCGTGATGATCAATTGGTGTGGGAGATGCGCTGGGCGGGCGGGAATCCGTCGGGTCCCTATTACACCATCAAAGGCATGAAGTAGGTTCGTGCGGTACCAGACTGGCAGCGTTCCAACTAAACTCGTCGCCCAAATGAGTTTCTGGTTCCCACTCCACTGCCGCCTTTGAGATTTCCTTTCATGAAAACCGCGTTTGCTTTCGTTTTGTGTGGATTGATTCTGACCTTTGCCGGTTTGGCAACTGCCGGTGACTGGCCGCAATACCGCGGCCCGGCAGGCGACGGCAAATCGAACGAAACGATCGACGCCGCTACGCTGCCAGGCGGTGCGAAACAGCTTTGGAAAGTCCCGACACCGTTGGGATTCAGTTCCTTCGCGATCGCCGACGGTCGAGCATTCACGCTGGTGGCACGCGACAATGACCAGGGCCAGAAAGTCGAAACCTGCCTCGCCCTGGACGCCGATTCGGGCGAGCAGCTGTGGAGCGTCCCGCTGGGCGTCAGTGACTATGAACACGACGGTGGCAATAGCGGCGCTCCGGACAATCGCGGTGGCGACGGGCCTCGATCGACTCCTGCGACCGATGGCAGGCGAGTGTTTGTCTACGACGCTCATCTGTTGCTGTCCTGCTTGGACGCCAAGAGCGGCGATGTGATTTGGCAGCGCGACGTGATCAAGGAGTTCGATGGTCGCAACATCAAGTGGTACAACGCGACGTCGCCCTTGCTAAGCGGGAGTGCGTTGTACGTTGCCGGCGGCGGTGCAGGCCAGTCGTTCCTCGCTTTCGATAAAACAAGTGGCGAAGTGATTTGGAAAAGCGGCGATGACTTGATGACCCACGCCACGCCTCATTTGGCCAGCATCCACAAGTCAAAGCAAGTCATCTTTTTCATGCAATCGGGACTCGTCGGTGTCGACGCCGAAAATGGAAAGGAGTTATGGCGAAGCGAGTTTCCCTTCAGTGTCTCCACCGCAGCCTCGCCCGTCAGCGAGGGCGACAAGGTCTATTGCTCGGCCGGTTACGGTGTCGGCGCGGGCCTTTTCAAAGTCACCGGCGATAGCGAAGCCGACGAATTGTGGTTCAAGCCAAATGAATTGATGAATCATTGGAGCACTCCTGTGGCCCACGATGGCCATCTTTACGGCATCTTTGAATTCAAGAAATATGGAAAGGCACCGCTGCAGTGTGTGGAACTGGCCAGTGGAGAAATCAAGTGGTCGCAGCGCGGATTCGGGCCTGGCAATTGCATCTTGGTCGGTGACAAGCTGGTTGTTTTGTCCGACGCGGGAGAATTGGTCATCGCCGCCGCATCGCCCGATCAATATTCCGAACTGAGCCGAGAAAAGGTGCTAAGTGGAAAGTGTTGGTCAACGCCGGCTTACGCCAACGGACGTGTCTACATCCGCAGCACGGAAGAAGCTGCCTGCTTGCAGCTAACTCACGGAGGTTAAGGGACCAACAAGATGGCGTTTTCTCGGTTTGCTTTCACTCTTCTGCTCGCCCGCTTCGCCTTCCTTGTGTCGGCAGCGGCGGAGGTGAACCCCGTTTCGGGAGGTCTCGCACGTTCACCCGACCGGCCGAACGTTATCTTTGTGTTGGCCGATGATTTGGGTTGGGCCGAACTGGGATGTTACGGCAACCGATTCAACGAGACTCCGAACCTGGACAAACTTGCCGGCCAGGGAATGCGTTTTACCTCCGCTTACGCGGCGGCGCCGGTCTGTTCCCCCTATCGCGCTGCGCTATTGACCGGGCAGCATCCCGCTCGCGTCGGCATCATTGACTACCTGCGCCCCAATTCGGCGGCGGCGCTATCGACCGATCAAGTGACGATCGCCGAGATGTTTCAGGCAAACGGTTATCGCACCGGCATGATCGGCAAGTGGCACTTGACGGGTTACGCCTATCATGGCGCCGCGCACGAAGTGAAGCCGCGGGATCACGGATTCGATTGGGATTTTGCCAGAGAAGTGAAAGGCGTTGGCAACGGAGCGAATTTTTGGCCTTATGTTTTTCGTGATCAACCGATTCGCTGGATCGACATCCCCGATAATCGACTGGGCGAAAACGAGTTTCTGGTCGATCGCATGAACGCCGAAGCGGTCGACTTTATCGAGCGAAATCGGGACCGACCATTCTTTCTTTATCTTAGCCACTACGCACCCCATTCGATCGTCAACGGCAAGCCTCGCCTGGTGCAGAAGTATCGCGATAAGCATCCTCCCGGCAAGAGTTCGCGGGAACGATGTTATCTTTGCCAGGATCAAGGTCACGCGGCGGACGCGTTGAATCATTGGGCGTCCGACCACAATCCGCATCTGGCTGCGATGTTGGAGAGCATTGATGACGGGGTTGGACAGATCCGTGACAAGCTGCACGAGCTGGGGATCGCCGAAAACACGATCCTGATTTTCACCAGTGACAATGGTGGTGAAACGAACGTCACCTCCAACGCGCCTCTTCGCGGCGGCAAAAGCCAGCTGTACGAGGGCGGAATCCGTGTCCCGATGATCGTTTGCTGGCCGAAGCAGGTTCCGGCGTCCTCGGCCTGCGACCAACCAACCGTCAACTACGATTTCTATCCGACTCTGTTGGACGCTGCCCAGATCCAGCCCGATGCGGCGCAAAAATTGGACGGTGTTTCCATGCTGGAAAGCTGGAAAGATCCAAGCACGCAAAACCTTCAGGAGACCAGTCGCCGTGAATTTTATTGGCACTACCCGCTTGATCGGCCTCATTTCCTTGGCGGCAGGTCCTCGGCCGCGATCCGCGACGGTGACTGGAAATTGATCGAGTACTTGGATTCGGGTGACTGCGAACTCTACTCGCTCGATTCCGATCCGTCTGAACAGCACGATCGGGCCGCGGAACATTTCGAACTGGTTGACCGTTTGAAATCGAAGCTTTCGTTGTGGCGGACATCGGTGGGAGCTCGTATTCCCTCGCCGCCTCTGCTGGCCAGCACTGGAAAGCTTCAATTCGCCGATCATTTTTCGACCGGCCAGGTCAGCGATCGGTGGTTTTTCAACAAGGACTGGTCTGCCGAAAAGGGGATTTTGCGGCGCGGTGATCACGGCACCGACACCACACGTATCTTTTTGAAAGAGACCAGGTTTCGCGACGCGCTGATTCGATTCGATTTTCAGTTTCAAACCACGCAAAACATTCGGTTGGTCACCGGAAGTTCCGGCCACTACAACGCCGTGATCCATCTTCATCCCGATCACTTCTTCATCCAAACCGCCCAAGATCCATCGGGGCCCTACTTTTCCTATCGGCATGGCGAGTGCGCTTATGACTTTCAGCAGAACCGTTGGTACACGATGACGGTTGAATTCATCGGAGATCAGCTGGTCGCCCACGTCGACCGCGAGCATCTCGCCTACGCACATCATCCCATTTTGGACAACGAACGCACCTATTTCGCTTTTCAAGTCGACCGTGGGTCAGCTGCTTTTGACAACGTGCAGATCTTGCAAGTGACGAAACAGCGCCAACAACCCGATCAACTGCAACACGTCTTGGCGACGTCCAACCGTCATCCCGTACCAAAGACCCTGGAAGAACAATTTCAAATTCAAAAATCGAATGCCCACGAATGGCTGTACCAGCGTCATCCGCAGTATCGCAAGCTGGTGCAAGAGGTTGACCGGCTGGACGAACGAAACAAGCAACTCTATCCGAAAGTGTTTCGTTCTCACAAAGAGGTGCAGAAACAGATCGCGGCGATGCGCAAGCAACTGCATGCCGAGGATCCGCGTTACAAAGAAATGTTGTTTGCAACCCACCGCGCCGCGCGGGCGATCGACGCTTTTTTGATCGGCCAACAACCCGCCGCTTCTGACTTGCCCGACAGCCGCCGGAAACGGGAAGTCGAACGGCTTCGCAGGCAACATCGGGGAGATCCCGAATTTCAAAACCGAGTCGCCGCCCACGCCGAAGCTCAGCAGCGACTGCAACAGGCCTACCCGCAGCTATTCGTGACCAACGAAGAAATATCGGCAAACCGCAAACAACAGCGCGAAGCGATGAAAGACGATCCCGAATTCAAGAGAATGGTCCGACAACGCGCCGACGCCTACCGAGCCCAGCAAGCTTACCTTTTCCAACATGATTCCAAGCTCGACCAATTGCGCGGTAAACTAGACCAGCAAGACAAGTAGATCAAACAAGTGTGACTTCATTTTTGTCGAGAAAAGATTCGATGAACCGTGAATCGATCGACCGCGCGCTTGTGTTTCTGCTCCGTTTGGTATTCGCTGCATTATCGCCTTTCTTTTTGGGTGTTTTCGTTGACACCACCGGCGATTTTACCTTGGAGCATGGTTTTCTGATTGCATTTGAAGGGGTAGCCAGCGCCATGATAACGCTGCTTGTCTCGTTGGTTGCCCTGGGTATCTCGTTTTCGCTTGGTGATCCGGGAAACGGCCAAGTGCTAGCGGAACCGAGTGGCGTCACCTGGGCTCGTAGGTGTATCCTGCTGCTCGGTACTATGACGTTGCTCGTTTACTGGAGCGCGCAGATGATGGATGCCTACCACTACGGGGTAGCGGCGAGCGGATGGTCATCGGCTGGACCGGTTTTCTAAAAAGCGTTTTTTCTGGAGGCGAATCGGCCGGCCACCTGTCATCCGATTAGTTGCCTGACACAAACTGAATCATGTCCAACGAAAAAACAGCTCACGTCAATTCTGGGATCAAGGTTTTCGGTTCGGCCATCGTTCGCGTCGCGCCGGATATTGCATCGATTGCTGTCGCCGTCACTCGCCTTGAAAAGCAACCCAAGGCTGCGTTCTCCAAAGCTCACGCCGGCGCTCGCACCGTCCATGACTACTTGAAATCCGCGTCCATTGACGACGTGCGATCTTCTCGAGTGACATTTACGCAGGAACAACAATACCGAAACGGGGAAAACAGATTCCTCGGTTATCAGGCGAGACTTGGTTACAACATCGTCGTCCGCGACCTCGACCGCGTGGAGGAATTGTTGATCGGACTGATTGACGCTGGGGCAAATGAACTCACCTCGTTGACGTTTGAGACGTCCCGGTTGAAGGAGGTGCGCGAAGATGCTCGTCAGCGTGCCATCGCTGCCGCCCATAACAAGGCGGACGTCTATGCCACGGCTTCCAATGTCGCCGTTGGTGAGGTGATATTGATCGAAGACGTGAATCCCGAAACGCTGTCCGGCCGATACGAAGGTCACGTTCATCGGGAGCCGGTGATTGATGACCCTGGTGAAGTCAACGCGGTCGATCCCGGTGCAATCACGGTCGGCGCAGCGGTCAACGTGGTGTTCGAGATCAAGCGTTAACAAGAAAACCACGGGATGATCCGAATGGAATTGACAGGCCAGATCGCAAAGCATCTCCGAGAGGTCCATTTTGGTGGCAACTGGACGGTGTCTAACCTGACGGAGAAGCTGGCGGATGTGACGTGGCAACAAGCCACCACCACCGTCGGTACTTTTCATACGATCGCAGCGCTCGTATACCACATGAACTATTTCGTCGGCGCAACATTGAAGGTGTTGCAAGGAGGACCGCTCGACGCCAAAGACAAGTTCAGTTTCGACCTTCCAGCGATCACGTCTCAGCAAGATTGGGAACGACTGCTAGAAAAAACGTGGTCTGACGCGGAAAACTTGGCCCTTGCGATTGAGCAGATGCCGGAGAGCCAGTTGTGGGAAGATTTTGCGGATGAAAAATACGGCAACTACTACCGGTGTCTTCACGGTCCTATCGAGCATTGCCACTACCATCTGGGACAGATCGCGATGATCAAATCCATGCTTGTTGAGACTTAAGACGGCTGACAACCAATACGTCACTTCAGCACGCCGATCTTTTGGAGATAGTCTTCCGCGGATCCTTGTAGTAACCCTTTTTCCTGCAACAAGCCTTCCATCATTGACAACGGAGTGTTGCACAGCACGGAAGCCACCAGATCATCGGGCTTGGTGTTCAGTGCTGACATCTTGCCGGCAAAACAAAACTTGCCGTCCACTCGAACAAACGAGGCGAGGCTGAACCCTTTTTCTTCGCCTGGCTTGACCATTCGCAACGTGTAAAGCGGTACGGGTTGCTTCATCTGCTGCAGTGCCGCGTTCTGCAGCCCTGTCGCATCGCGATCGATTGCTTTGACCGTGACGGCGACTTTCACCTCTGTCTGCCCCTTTCCGCGGTGTGCTCGGATCAACTGCGGCAATCTGACGATATCCTTGACGAATTCGGCGTATTCCAGCGTCAGCTTTTCGCCCGTTTTGCCCCCGAACTGTTTTTCGAACCAACCGTCGGGCAAGCGCAGGTCCGAATGAGGTTTTACGATGAAATCCTTGGCCCAGACGCGAAATTCATCCAGAATACCCTCCTGCTTTTCCTGAGAAGCCTCGTCGGGAACAGTTTGCGACAAGGCGATCGCGGGAAAAAACAACACACTCAAAAAGCAGAGCCGCAAGGCGCCATGACAATTCGCCATCATTCATTTTCCCACTACGAAACGATCACGCAGGCCGGGTTCCAGCAAGACCTTCAAGGAACCGGTGGCAGTGTACCAGACTGCCACGTGGTTCGAGTTCATCGCGAGAAGACCGCGGATGATCGTTCTCTCCTTGGCGTCTTCGCGGCTTTGCGCGAGAATTGACAGCGCCGCCGCTTGGCGGCAAGCTGAAAGCAGCGGCTGTGTGAATCGTACCAGTTGCCTCCAGCAAAAGATTGGCGATGTTGAGGTTTTGTGTTTTTATTCCCTATCGTGACCGGGCAAACCATCTGGCAGAACTGTTGCCGCGATTGACTCAAACGCTTCAGCAAGACCCGCGGATGACGGGCGTTTTGTCCCGAGTGGTGATTGTCGAACAAAACGACGATCAACCCTTCAATCGCGGCGCTCTATTCAATGCTGGTTTTTTGGTGGAAGAAGAGTCGTTCGACTACGTTTGCTTTCACGATGTTGACTTTGTTCCCATTGACGTGGACTACTCGATGCCCGAGCTTCCCACGCGGAGGATTTGGGAAGGCGCCCAGTCGCGGCCACGCGAACCTGGCGGCGATCGAGTCATCAGGCATCGATTCAACTGGTTCTTTGGGGCCGTGCTTGTTTTTCGCAAAGAACACTTTCGCCGCGTCAACGGTTTTGACAATCACTTTCCGGGCTGGGGATTCGAGGATGGCGACCTCCGAGAACGTTGCCGGTACGAAGGTTTGGAGCCTCAGTTCGGGCATGGCCATTTTGAAGCCCTTGACCATGTCAACCGCGGAGTCAACCCCGACCTTTCCTACACCGAGCAAGCGATGACCAATCGCCGCCGCTACCATCGTCGCTGGGCGGACGGTGCCGGCCCGCCGGATCATCAGTCCGACGGGCTCAGCAGCATCGTCTTTGATTGGACCGAAACGCGATCGCTATTGGATGAACTGTTTGGCGCCGAAAGTTATCCCAACGCGCGTCATCTGCTGGTCAACCTTCGCGAGTAGCAACAGAAAGATTCAGCCCTGCGCGACTTTCGCTACGGTTGTCATTAGGACGTTTGGGGTTGTCCTCTTCGGACCAGGTTGACCGCTTCGGGAACATGGTCGGTCGGAAGGTTGCAGGCGTCGGCGAGCATGGCGATCGTCGTTTCCGGAATTCGTCGAAGCGAATCGAAATCGATCTGAATGTGACGCCTGGTCGAAAGCGCGACGTCACGCGATGCGATCAAGTCGTCGACGATGTATTGGCGATCCCAGCGAGGCCACCAGTGACTCTGCCCCGGACCGCGCGGCCGAGTCCACGAACGATGGATGTCTTTCGGTGAACGAATCACTGAAATGAACAGGGGGGTGACCAGTCCTTCGATCGACCAGGCCTCGTCAAGTTCATCCACCAACTTGCACATCACGGGATGTTTTCCGCCGCAAGCGACGCCGCCCGATTCGACCGCCTTTGAATGAGCCCATTGAATCCAGTCGCGAAGGTGTTCGACTCGCTCCTGCTGTGTCCCGTAGTAACGCCACTGTCCCGGACGTTCGTCGAAACAGGCCAGGCAAGCCTTTTGCAGCCGGAGATCTTCGAAGGTGCAGTAGTCCGTTTCCGCGTCCACGAATTCTTCGCCGACGAACGCGCCCAGCGCTTGCAGCACTGCCGTGACAAGGGATGTTCCCCCACGCCAGGGGCCAATCACCGCGATCGCGTTCATGGTGTTTTCGTTTCCAGGTGGTCGGGTGAATTTTTTTTGCAGGATAGAATCGTACGCGATCACGTCGGCTCTGACACGCTTGCTTCAAGAGAAAGCGGAAGCCTTGGTTGCTTCTGGCTGAGAGATTGCAATGTGTCGCAGTTTGGGAAGCGTCGCGGCATCGATCATTTGAAAACGATCCGGGTATTGCTGCGTAAGTGTTTCCGCTTCCGTAAAATAATCTCTGTGGAACTCCGTGATCGCCTCCACAAGATCTCGCGTGGGATAACCGGGGTAGCATTGGTCAAGCGGATGATTTTCGAATCCCGCCCGGTCCTCTGACCAATGGTTGATCGGCCGCCCCGGATGGTACGTCGCGAAATGGGTCAGGTATTCGGCAACCAAGTCGTCTTCGTCCAGGTAAGCGCAAAGGAAAGTTGCGTTGGGGACTTGGGTGAGGATCCGCCTGGCGTAGGGCAGATACGACACGCCCACGTCACCAACAAGCGAGACGCCGGGATAGGCGGACGAAAGCCGGTGAAGTCGATCGATCAACTGCGCATCGTCGGTGGAATCGCTTTGCCAAGGAAGCAGCGGCAGCGGTTGACGCAGGATCGACGTGCTGGCGAACTGAGAAAAATGCTTGACGATATCGGAAAGCATTTTTTGGCTGGGCGATAAACCGAGCGTGATTTCTGGTTGGGTTTTCTCTTTCCCGTGATTTTTTTCTGCCATGTAGTTCGGCGTCGGCGCTGTTCCCGCAGCTTGCATCTCGATCTCGTCGACGATCGATTCGATCTGTGACCGCGAATCGTAATTCTGATAGCGGGCCGCAAATGCTTGTGCGGCCTGGTGCTGCGAGATCAGCTGAAGAAGGTCTTCGACTACCTCGGCATAGTTCAGCGGCCGCTGGGTATCGACCGACCGTCCCGCGTTCATCTCGGTGATTCGCTGCGCCGTGATCGACTGCTCCATGTTCAGCGGGACTTGCAGGATCGGTTTTCCGGCGCGCAGGGCGGTGACGGTGGAAGCGTGTCCGGCATTGAAGACGGCAAAGTCGGATTCGGCCAGCGCCGCGGTGAAATCAATCGGTTTGTCCGCAAAAACAATTCGCCGTTGCAGCGACAATCGGTCACGCGTTTCCTGGCTGACGCCCGGACAGTAAACGAGGACGGAGACGCCCTGGTAGACAAGCACACTGAGCAGTTCCGCCAGGTAGGCAAACGGTTTCAAATAGGCGATCGCTCGCAGCTTTCCTGGTGCCGATGGCCACTGTGGGGGGGCTCCTTCGGAAAACGACCAGGTGCCTCGGTAGGTTTGCAGCGGGCGTTGACGGTAGTGATCGAGTTCCTGGAACGTGGTGAGAAAATGGTGGGTATTGCGGTGCAGGAGTTCCGCAAATGACCCAAAATGTTCCTGTCCATATTGATGAAGCAGGGTGTTCATGCGATTGAGCAACTTCGATTCGGCCATGTTCGTTGGAGTTTGGCCGGCCGAAGGAGCGCGAAACCGTGGCAGCGGTGAAAGGTTGGGAGGACAACAAAATCCCGTTCCCAACGTGGCTGCCGGAAGCGACATCGAGTGGGCGGCCAATCGCGCCGTCGGGCTGTGATCACAAATCACATAGTCGGGCCGCAGATGACCAAACAGCTCTCGCCAGGAATCCACCAGATTTTCCAGTTGTTCCTTGCCGCTCCAGCCACTGTTGTGAAGCATTTCTGCGTAGTTGGCTGGCGCATCGATTCTTTCCTGCTTCTCGACGTTTCCGTAGGGCGCCTGATGAACGGTTGCCAAGTCGCTGCTGAAAAGTTTTTCGGCGCGCTGGAGATCTCTGGAGATCACAGCGACATCCAATCCACGCTTGTTCAACGACTGTGCTAACGGGTGAATGGGGCCGAGATGGCCGAGGCCTCCGCCGAGTTCCCAGCAGAAAGTGATTTGTTTGGCTGGGTGTGGCATGACTTTCGCTTGGCTGGATTTCTTGAAAAAGTTGTTCCGTTTTTTGGGAACTTTGTTGACAGTGGCCGCGGTGCAGGTTTCTAATCCATTGAACTTCATTGATCGAAGGTAGTTCAAGGGTCAATCGAAGCTTCTCTCTTCTTTTTCGTTCTAGCTGATACTCAGGTGGGGTTGAGTGATGACTGTTAGAAATGTTTTGAACTGATTGGGGCCGCGCTTTTTGTAGCGCCATTGGGCCTCCAATCTTCTCGCTGTTCTGATGGCGATCGTGCCGGCCGCCGATGGGTCTTGCTCGTTCGTTTTGCCGGCCCGTGGGACCAGTGGTGTCACGCGCCTGGGTAATCATTCCTGCTTCTCAACATCTCTTTCCTCTATCAAGGCGGTTGGAAGATGAGTCACGCGGCATTTCAGGCGTTGGTGAAAAGAACTCGGTACAAGCAACAGAAAAAGAATCGCAATAAACGCAAGGCGCGGACGCTGATTCTGGAGACTTGCGAGAAACGAGAGTCGCCCGGAAGTGTGATGCAGGGACCGCCGGCCAGTTTGCCGGCCAGTGTGTTTGACGACTTGATGAAGGCGTCGGAGTTGCAGGAGAAGATGGCGGGTGCCCGCACGACCAGCCGTGGCGGGGCGATGAGTGAACCGGCCGGCCGGTTCACTCCCACGGCGCTGAAGCAACAACGCCGGGCAGCCGATAGCGGTTTTCAGAAGTCGGCTCGGCCGGCGTCCGAGTTCGATCGGGGACAGCAGGAGCGATTCCGCAACGCGGATCGGGGGATCGATCCAGAGATCTGGAAGCCGATCGATGCGCTGATGCCGCCGGCCGATTCGACTCAGGGGTCGTCGGCCGAGGTGGGATCGTCGTTCCGCCCGCTGCAGACTTCTTCTTCGGCAAGTGGTGGGGGCGCCGACGGCGCGGGGACGAAGTCGCCGGCCACGGCCGCGGCCAGTACCGAGGGACAGGCGATGCAGTCTGCGGCGCCGGTGTCACCCGGCGGTGGCGGTGGCGGTGGCGGCGGCGGCGGAGGCGGGAACGCGGAGGGGGATACCGGCGAGCAGCAGAACGCGGCGGGGGAACAGGCTGGCGCGAGCGATCAGCAGACTCAGGGGCAGGGTAGCCAAGATCAAGACAACCAAGGTCAGGGCAGCCAAGATCAAGATAACCAGGGCCAGGGTCAGAATTCGGAGAACTCGAATCAGAATTCGACTGGTCAGGATCAGGCTCAGCAGGATCAGAATTCTCAACAGGGGCCGCGGCGGGATGATACGCCTGGTCCGCGGCGCGATCAGCCTCGTCCAAGCACTCCCGATCCGATCAACCAGGCGGTGCTCAGTACGGTGCATCGGCTGAGCCAGCAGGGGGATCAGATCTTTGTGCAGGGTCGGATTCGTACCGACGCGCCGGTGGGTGCGGAGATTCGGATCGATTTTTATGCCGCTCCGATCGCGGTGGCCGATGGCGGGCATGGGACGGCCAAGCCGTTTGATTCGACTGTGGTGGTTCGCCGCGACCAGGAGACGATCGGCTTCAACGCGCTGTTGGAAGGGGAGCTGACGTCCCAGCAGTCGGTCTTCGCGATCGCCGAGGGTCCGTTTACCGAGGCGGCCTCGATGTCGCCGTTGTTCAATGTCACTTCGACCGAATCGGATGGGGATGCCGGCGGGATCTCCAGGCGGCTGGCCAGGTTGGCGGCCGACGATGGGGATGCCAATCGTGACGGTGTCGCCGACCGGTCGCAGCGGCATGTTGCTTCCTTCCCCGCTGCGTCGGGACATTTTGTGACGCTGGATGCTCACGGCAAGTCGCTGGCCGACGTGCGCGTCCAGAAGGCTCGTACGTCGCGACAGTCGCTGGCCGATTCGCCGCTGGGACAGATCGGGTTCACGGTGCACGACGTCACGCCGGGCGGCAGCGCGACGGTCGATTTGATTTTGCCGGAAGGGGTCGACGTCGATACCGCTTTCAAGATCGATCCGCAGACCGGCAAGTCGTTTTCGTTTGCTTATGACGGACAGACCGGCGTGGTCTTTGACGGCGACGGCAAGGCGACCGTTCACCTGGTCGACGGCGGCCGCGGGGATGCCGACGGGTTGGCCAACGGAAGGATTGTCGATCCGCTGTTGTTGGACGATACCGGCAACACGACTCGGTACGTGGCGGTGCAGGGTTGGTTGCACGACCAGCGCGGCGGGACGGCTGCCGGGGCCGGGTCGGTCGCCGTGGAACAGGGCAACCTGGTGCTCCGCGAAGGGGATTCGTTTGAGGTGACCGCCCGAACGTCGCTGATCATTCCCACCGACGCGACCAGTTTGACGTTCGATTATGAAGCGACGTTTGAGACGTCCCAAGATCATTTGATCAATGACGCTTTTGAATTGGCGCTGATCGATGACGCCGGACAGACGGTGGTGCCGTCGATCCATTTCCAACGCGATTCGTTTTTCAATTTCACCGAGCAGTATGCGCTGGCCGAATTGGGGGCCGACACGACGCACACCGCTGCGGCGGTGTTGCCCGCTGGGGCGACCGCTGCCGGGACGGTGACTCTCGACGTGGCCCACCTGGCCGACGGTGCGACTCCGTACACGGTCGTGGCCCGGTTGATCAACAACGACAGCGACAGCGAAAGTTTCGTCAAGATCTTGGGCAACATCGCGCCGGTAGCGGTGGGCGATGTTTATCCCCAGGTCGGTGTTTATCTGGAAGATGATCCCAATCCGCTGACCGTTGCCGCGCCGGGGGTGTTGGACAACGATAGCGACGTCGACGGGGACCCGCTGACGGCTCAGCAGGTTTTCGGTCCCGGTTACGGACCCTTTTTTGGCACGCTGAATTTCTTTTCCGACGGCTCGTTTGATTACACGCCCGATGCCGACTTTGCCGGACAGGATTCGTTTGTTTATCGCGCGTTTGACGGACTGGAGTATTCCGACGAAGCGACGGTGGTGATCGATGTTTCGCCGGTCAACGATCCACCGGTGGCGGTCGACGATGATTACGAAACGGTCGAGGCGGGTCAGACGGCCGGCAACGTGCTGGGCAACGATACCGACGTCGATACCGCTCATCATCTGCTGACCGCGTCGGAGGTGGACGGTCCCGATCATGCCGCCGCCTTCACGCTCCACCCCGACGGTTCGTTCACTTACACGCATGACGGCAGTGAGACGACTTCCGATACGTTCACTTACGAGGTGTTTGACGGCGAGGATTATTCGAACATCGCCACGGTGACGATCGACATCACGCTGTTGAACGATCCGCCCGAAGGAGCCGATAAGACGGTGACGACGCTGGAGGATAACGCCTACACGTTCGCTTCGGGCGACTTTGGGTTCAGCGACCCTCAAGATGTTCCCGCCAACGCTTTCAACCGGTTGCAGGTTTCGACGCTGCCGCTGGTGGGTGATTTGAAGTTGGATGGGGTGGCGGTGACGGCGGGCCAGTTCATTTCGGTCGCCGACCTCGATGCCGGCAAGCTGACGTTTGATCCGCTGGCCGACGAACATGGCGCCGGCTACGCCAGTTTTCTGTTCCGCGTGGAAGACGACGGCGGGACGGCCGGTGGCGGTGTGAACCTCGATCCCTCGGCCAACACGCTGACGATCGACGTGACACCGGTCAACGACGCACCGGCAGGAACCGACCACACGGTCGCCACGGTGGAAGATTCGTTTTACACCTTCGAGGCGACCGATTTTGGCTTCTCCGATCCCGATGATGATCCGGACGACGCTTTTATCGAGGTGAAGATCACCACGGCCCCGGCCGCCGGCACGCTGAAGCTCAGTGGTGTAACGGTTTCAGCCGGTCAGTTCGTTTCGGTCGCCGACGTCAACGCGGGGAACTTGACCTTCGAGCCGGCTGCCGGTGATAGCGGAGTTCCCTACACCGATTTCACGTTCCAGGTGAAGGACGACGGCGGCACGGCAGGCGGTGGGATCGATCTGGACCCCAGTGCCAACACGATGACGGTCCACGTGACCGGACTGAATGATCCGCCGGAGGGAACCGATAACACGGTGACGACATTGGAGGATACGTCGTACACCTTTGCTTCGGGTGACTTTGGCTTCTCCGATCCCGATGACAGTCCGGCCAACGCCTTTTCGGAAGTGAAGATCACCACGATCCCGGCCGACGGTGCGCTCGAACTGAGCGGTGTGGCGGTTTCAGCGGGTCAGTTCGTTTCGGTCGCCGACATCACGGCTGGCAACTTGAAGTTTGAGCCGGTGGCCAATGAACATGGTACCGGCTACGCCTCGTTCACGTTCCAGGTGAAGGACGACGGCGGCACGGCTGGCGGTGGGGTTGATTTGGATCAAAGTGCCAATGTGATGACGATCGACGTCACAGCTGTCAACGACGCTCCGGCCGGGGCCGACAAGACGGTGACGACGGCCGAGGATTCTTCCTACACCTTTGCCAGCAGCGATTTTGGCTTCACCGATCCCGATGATGATCCCGACGACGCCTTTACCGAAGTGAAGATCGCCACGTTGCCGGCCGACGGGACGCTGAAGCTGAGTGGAGTGGCGGTCACGGCCGGTCAGTTCGTTTCGGTGGCCGACATCACGGCCGGGAATTTGGTTTTCCAGCCGGTAGCGAATGAGCATGGTTCTCCCTATTCCTCGTTCACGTTCCAGGTGAAGGATGACGGTGGGACGGCCAGCGGCGGTGTCGATCTGGACCCAAGCGCCAACGTGATGACGATCGACGTGACCAGCGTCAACGACGCGCCGGCCGGGGCCGACAACACGGTGACGACGACCGAGGATACCGATTACACCTTCGCTTCGGGCGACTTTGGGTTCTCCGATCCCGATGATGATCCGGCCAATGCGTTTTCGGAAGTGAAGATCACCACGCTGCCAGCCGATGGGACGTTGAAGCTGAGTGGTGCAGGTGTGGCGGTCGGTCAGTTCGTTTCGGTCACCGACATCACCGCCGGGAATTTGGTCTTCGAGCCAGTAGCGAACGAGCATGGTACCGGCTACGCCTCGTTCACTTTCCAGGTGAAAGATGACGGCGGCACGGCAGGTGGCGGGGTCGATCTGGACCAAAGCGCCAACGTGATGACGATCGACGTGACCAGCGTCAACGACGCTCCGGCCGGGGCCGACAACACGGTCACCACGGCCGAGGATACGACTTACACCTTTGCAGCAAGCGACTTCGGGTTCTCCGATCCCGATGACGATCCGGACGACGCCTTTTTGGAAGTGAAGATCACCACGCTGCCGGCAGCCGGCACATTGGAGCTCAGTGGTGTGGCGGTTTCAGCCGGTCAGTTCGTTTCAGTGACCGATATCAATGCGGGCAACCTGACGTTCGATCCGGCCGCCAGCGCCAGCGGGACTCCCTATACCGATTTCACTTTCCAGGTGAAGGATGACGGTGGGACAGCCAACGGCGGTGTCGATCTGGACCAAAGCGCCAACGTGATGACGGTCAACGTGACCAGTGTCAACGACGCTCCGGCCGGGGCCGACAACACGGTGACGACGACCGAAGATACGTCCTACACCTTTGCCGTCGGTGACTTCGGGTTCTCCGATCCGGGTGACAATCCGGCCGACGCTTTTATCGAAGTGAAGATCACCACGCTGCCGGCCGACGGCGCGCTGGAGCTCAGCGGCGTGGCGGTCACGGCGGGCCAGTTCGTGACGGTGACCGACATCAACGCCGGGAACTTGAAGTTCCAGCCGGCGGCCAACGAACATGGTGCCGGTTACGCTTCGTTCACTTTCCAGGTGAAGGATGACGGCGGCACGGCCAGCGGTGGGATCGACGTCGATCCGAGTGCCAACGTGATGACGATCGATGTCACACCGGTCAACGACGCACCGGCCGGTACCGACAACACGGTGACCACGACCGAGGATACGGCCTATGTGTTCGATTCGGGCGACTTTGGATTCAGTGATCCCGATGACGATCCGGATCATCACTTCATCGAGGTGAAGATCGCCACGCTTCCGGCCGCCGGAACGTTGGAGCTGAGTGGAGTGGCGGTCACGGTGGGTCAGTTCGTGACGGTCACCGATATCAATGCCGGGAATTTGGTCTTCGAACCGGCGGCGAACGAGCATGGCACCGGCTACGCTTCGTTTGATTTCCAGGTGAAGGACGACGGCGGCACGGCCAGCAGTGGTGTCGATTTGGATGCATCGGCCAATGTGATGACGATCGACGTGACACCGGTCAACGACTCACCGGCCGGCACCGACAAGACGGTGACGACGGCCGAGGATACGGCTTACACGTTCGCGACCGCCGACTTTGGGTTCACCGATCCCGATGACAGTCCGGCTAACAGTTTTTCGGAAGTGAAGATCGCCACGCTGCCAGCCGATGGTGCGCTGGAGCTCAGCGGCGTCGCGGTTTCAGCGGGTCAGTTCGTTTCGGTGGCCGACATCACCGCGGGGAACTTGGTTTTCCAGCCGGCAGCGAACGAACATGGTTCGGCTTATGCCAGTTTCGATTTCCAGGTGAAAGATGACGGCGGCACGGCAAGTGGCGGGATCGATTTGGACGCATCGGCCAACGTGATGACGATCGACGTGACGCCGGTCAACGACGCGCCGGCCGGCACCGACAACACGGTCACCACGGCCGAGGATACGACTTACACGTTCGCGGCGGCCGATTTCGGTTTTCACGATCCCGATGATGATCCCGACGATAACTTTGCCGAGGTGAAGATCGCCACGCTGCCGGCCGCCGGCACGCTGAAGCTCAGTGGAGTGGCGGTTTCAGCCGGTCAGTTCGTTTCGGTGGCCGACCTCAACGCCGGCAACTTGAAGTTCGAGCCGGTCGCCGATGCGTTTGGAGATCCGTATGCCCATTTCGACTTCCAGGTGAAGGATGACGGCGGGACGGCAAGTGGCGGGGTCGACTTGGACCCGGCCGCCGACGTGATGACGATCGACGTGACGCCGGTCAACGATCCGCCGCTGGCGATCGATAGCAGCGTGACGACTGACGAGGATGTCACTTACACCTTCTTGTTGAGTGATTTCGGGTATTCGGACCTGGAGAACGATCCGCTGGCGAAGATTCAAATCACCACGCTGGAGACGCTCGGTGCGTTGAAGCTGGGGGGTGCCGACGTGACGACCGATCAGCAGATCAGTGCCGCGAGTATTTCGGCGGGACAGTTGACCTTCGTGCCGGTGGCCAACGACTTTGGCGTGCCCTACACGAATTTCCAATTCAAGGTGCACGACGGCAGCGACTTCTCGGCCGCCGCGGCGGTGATGACGGTCAACGTCAATCCGATCAACGATCCGCCCGAAGGGACCCCCGATGCCTACGTGGTGGCCGAGGGAGCGACGTTGACGACGACCGACCTGACCGGCGCGACCACCACCGCGAACGACGATTCGGTGTTGGTCAACGACAGCGACATCGAAAACGATCCGCTGACGGCGCAGCTGGTGGCCGGGTCGGGTCCGGACCATGCCACTTCGTTCACGCTCAATGCCGACGGCACGTTCACTTACGTGCACGACGGCAGCGAGACGACGTCGGATAGTTTTTCGTATCGTCCTTACGACGGTACCGATTTGGGCGATCCGGTGTTGGTGGCGATCACGATCACGCCGGTGAACGATCCGCCGACGGTCACCCCGCCGGCCGTGTCGAGCAACGAGGGGGAGGTGGTGCAGCTGACCGCCTCGTTCAGCGATCCCGATTCATCCTCGATCGATACGATTGTCATCGATTGGGGCGACGGCACGTTCAGTCGCAGCGATCGGCCGGAAGACAACCTGACGGTCACCCAGTCGGGCGGCAGCGGCACGGTTTCGGGCAGCCATTTGTATGCCGACGATCGGCCGGGCGATTACACGATTTCGATCACGGCGACCGACGATGACGGTTTGGCCGGCGCTGGGTCGACCACGGCGGTGGTGGCCAACGTCGCTCCGTCGCTTTCGGCGGGGTTGTCGTTCACCTCGGTCAAGCAGGGCAACGGCAATAGTGCCAAGTACAAGCAGGCGGCGGTGATCCAGGGAAGTTTTAGCGATCCCGGTTTCGATTTTTCGCTGGCCGGAACGACGGAGCGATTCACCGTCACGATCGATTGGGGTGACGGCACGATCGACACGATCGACCACGCCGATCTGAACGTGATCATGGGCGGACCGCAGACGCCCAGCCAAGGGAGTTTTGAAGCGACGCATTCGTTCACCAGCGGCGGGTTCTACACCGCCGTGGTCACCGTGACCGACGACGATGGCGGCAGCGACACCGTCACGCTGGGTTCTTTCGCGATCACGATCGATGAAGTTCCGGTGATCAACTTGAAATCGCCGGGACGTTTTCTGGTCAAGGTCTTTGGCAACCAGGGAGTCGATCTCAGCCTGATCGATCCGGCGACGGTGCGGTTCGGGCCGGCCGGCGCCAAGCCGATCTCCTGGACACTGCTCGGCAACGGCAACATCCATGCCCACTTCCATACCCAGGAGGCGGGCATTCGCCCGACCGATCATCTTCGCCTGGCCTACCTGACCGGTTTGATGACCGACGGCACGGTGTTCATCGGTTCGGACATCATTCGCATCGCCAACGGCAGCCCGCAGGGATTGCCCGGTGTCAAGCCGCCGAAGATCGTGCCGGTCGGCCAGTCGAAGTATTTCGTGGCCGATGCCCAGAGCGATCGGGTGTACCGGTACGATGAGACCGGCTCGAGTCTCGATTCGATCGAACTGGAATATTCCTCCCGTTCGGCCCGCGGTTTGACGATCATCGACGCCTCCCCGCAAGACCTCAGTGACGCGGTGTTGATCAGCGTCGGCGATACCCATCAAGTGGGCGTGCAGCAAGCCGACGCGGAAGTTTTCGGGACGTGGCGGGCTTTCGGTCTGGACGATCCGCAGGGGATCACCAGTGACGGGACCGACGCCTGGATCGTCGACGCGGGAAGTTTGCGTGTTTTCCGGCACGCCGAAATGGGCAAGGCGCGAGACTTCTTTGCGGTTTCGCTGCCGGCCGATTCATTCCCGCTCGATTCGGCCAACGTCAGCCCGACGGGGATCACGGTTCGAGGGCGATTACCTGTGGGTCACCGACGGACGTGGCCGACCGGGTCTTTGTCTACACCCGCGCCGGGGTGCTCGACGGCAGCTGGGCGCTCGATCCGAACAACAGCGACCCGTCGGGGATCACCGGGTCGCTGCTGGACCTGGTCGACGGCACCAATGTCTCGGCCGCCTTGTGGGTGGTCGACCGCGATGACGACGCGGTCTACCAGTACACACTCGGCAAAGACTGGCGCAGTGACAGCGAGGCTTCCGCCGCCCAGCCCAATCCCTTCTCGCTGGCCAACAAGAACGGGGCGCCCGAAGGGATCGCCGACCCGCTGCCCAACAACGACATTCCCGAAGCGCTGTCGGATGAGTTTTTCAATCTGCAGTCCAGCTCTGCGGTGCAGCTGCACGTTTTGAACAACGACTTCGACACCGACGGGGATACCCTGTCGATCACCAGCGTCACCACGCCCGGTAACGGCACTGGCCCAGATCAGCGCCGCGGGGTGACTACATCACCTTCACGCCGGGATCGGGCTTCACGACCGATTCGTTCCAGTACAACCGTGGCGGACGGTTTTGGCGGGACTTCGACGACGACGATTTCTCTGGACAGTGATCCCTACGGCGGCGGTTACGGTTACGGCGCGGCACGGCGGCCGACGATACCGTCTTTTTGCATCATCTTCCCGATGGCGCGGCGGTGCAGATCCATCCGCTCAACAACGACCCCGGCCATTCTGCCCCCGACATCCTGTCGGTCTCTGGAGCCACCGGCGGCACGGTCACGATCGATTCCAGCGGGTTGTTCGTGACTTACACGCCCACGGCCGGCCACGTCGACGATAGCTTCACCTACACCGTCGATTGACGGTTACGGCGGCACGGTCACCGCCACGGTGACGATCGATGAAGATAGTTACGGCGGCTACGGAGGTTACGGCGGCAGTTCGAACGGCCCGCCGGTGGCGGTCGACGATAACGTCTCGAACGTTTCGCCGACGGTACCGGTCTACATTCATGCCCGCGATAACGACAGCGACCCCGACAGCGATCCGCTGACGATCGTCAGTATCTCCTCGCCTTCCCACGGTTCGGCCCAGATCAGTTCCGGGGGCGATCACATCATTTACACGCCCGATGTCGATTTCACCAGCGACAGTTTCACTTACACGATCGATGACGGGCAGGGCAACACGGCGACCGCCACGATCTCGTTGGACGATTCGTCCGGCGGGGGCGGCAGCAACACCCTTCCGGAGCTGATGGACGATTCCATTTACGCGGTCGCCGACGGTATCCCGATCGTGATCGACGTGCTGGCCAACGACAGTGATGAAGACGAAGACACATTGACGATCACCGCTGTTTCTTCGCCCGCCTTCGGCACGGCGGTGATCGATCCGGGTGGCCAAATCACCTACACGCCCGGTACGCCCTTTGCCGACGATAGCTTTACCTACACCGTCGATGACGGCAGCGGCAGCGCCGTGACGGCGACGGTCTACCTGGATGATGATCCTTACGGCGCGGCCCCGCCCGAGGCGGTCGATGATCACATCGGCGGCGTCACCCCGGGGATTCCGCTGAACATCCTGGTGCTGGAAAACGACGAAGATGACGATCACGAGTCGCTCGAGATCACCGCGGCGACCGCGCCCCAGGCCGGTTCGGTTCAGCTTCGCGACGGTTACATCACCTACGTTCCCGACGTCGATTTCGAGAGCGACAGTTTCACTTACACGATCGAGGATTCCGCCGGCGGCAGTTCGACCGCGACGGTCTACCTGGAACTGGACGACAGTGAAGAAGGTTATGGCGGTTACGCGGGTTGAGCGGACTGGTGGCGGTGGATGATTTCTTTTATCAGCTCGATTCGGGCGCCAACAGCCTGCACGTGCTCGATAACGACGGGCACTACGACGGTGACTCGGTGACGATCGTCGCGGTCGGTTCTCCCGCGTCCGGCAGCGTGCAAATCAGTGGCAACCATCTGCTTTACACGCCCGACGACGTCGGCAACGTTTCGGACGAGTTCTCTTACACGATCGAGGACAGCCAGGGGAACCAGGCGACCGCTTACGTGTCGATCGAAAGCTGGAGCTACGACTGGGAGTACGACGATCCGGAAGACTACGACTGGTACGAAGTGAGCACTGCCGATGCGGGGTCGAATCGGAATCTCCGGCGCTGGAGATCGCCCGCTTGATCGCCAACGATTCGGGGCTGATCGTGGGGGCGTCCTTTGAGAGTTTGCCGCCGGTGGCCCGTTCGTACGCTGTCGGCGATGCGGCGCTGGCCGCTCACGCCGCTTCTGAAACCGCGCCCTCTTACGGGGTGCTTTCGACCGGCGAGGCGGCGCTGATCAACGATCCCGGACAGCAAGCCAGTTTCGATCTGGGAGGCGGATCGGTACGCGGCGATAGTGACTTTGACGTCACCGTGCTCCGCGTCGACTTGGACGTTCCGGCCGGCGCCAATTATCTCTCCTTCGACTTCCAGTTCCTCTCCGAAGAGTTCCCGCAGCTCGACGATGACTTGTTCAACGACGGGTTCATCGCGGAACTCGATTCGAGCACCTGGACCACGTCGGGGTCGCAAATCACTGCCCCCAACAATTTCGCGGTGCTCGAAAGTGGCAGCCAGATGGTGGTGGGCGAGCTGAGCCACCAAAATCTCTCGCCCCTCAACGCTGCCGGAACGGCGTTCGACGGCAGCGGCATCGATCCAACGGTGGGGCGACGCTGTTGCACCGGGCCAAGACCCCGATCACCCCCGGTGCGCACTCGTTGTACCTGTCGATCTTCGATCATGGTGACGCGCTGCAAGATTCCGCCGTGTTGCTGTCGAACCTGACCGTCGGCACGTCGGCCGGC
>CBDCUW010000002.1:0-573101 GCA_965222745.1 Rubripirellula sp. | reverse complement strand
CCTACGTTCCCGACGTCGATTTCGAGAGCGACAGTTTCACTTACACGATCGAGGATTCCGCCGGCGGCAGTTCGACCGCGACGGTCTACCTGGAACTGGACGACAGTGAAGAAGGTTATGGCGGTTACGGCGGGTTGAGCGGACTGGTGGCGGTGGATGATTTCTTTTATCAGCTCGATTCGGGCGCCAACAGCCTGCACGTGCTCGATAACGACGGGCACTACGACGGTGACTCGGTGACGATCGTCGCGGTCGGTTCTCCCGCGTCCGGCAGCGTGCAAATCAGTGGCAACCATCTGCTTTACACGCCCGACGACGTCGGCAACGTTTCGGACGAGTTCTCTTACACGATCGAGGACAGCCAGGGGAACCAGGCGACCGCTTACGTGTCGATCGAAAGCTGGAGCTACGACTGGGAGTACGACGATCCGGAAGACTACGACTGGTACGAAGTGAGCACTGCCGATGCGGGGGTCGAATCGGAATCTCCGGCGCTGGAGATCGCCCGCTTGATCGCCAACGATTCGGGGCTGATCGTGGGGGCGTCCTTTGAGAGTTTGCCGCCGGTGGCCCGTTCGTACGCTGTCGGCGATGCGGCGCTGGCCGCTCACGCCGCTTCTGAAACCGCGCCCTCTTACGGGGTGCTTTCGACCGGCGAGGCGGCGCTGATCAACGATCCCGGACAGCAAGCCAGTTTCGATCTGGGAGGCGGATCGGTACGCGGCGATAGTGACTTTGACGTCACCGTGCTCCGCGTCGACTTGGACGTTCCGGCCGGCGCCAATTATCTCTCCTTCGACTTCCAGTTCCTCTCCGAAGAGTTCCCGCAGCTCGACGATGACTTGTTCAACGACGGGTTCATCGCGGAACTCGATTCGAGCACCTGGACCACGTCGGGGTCGCAAATCACTGCCCCCAACAATTTCGCGGTGCTCGAAAGTGGCAGCCAGATGGTGGTGGGCGAGCTGAGCCACCAAAATCTCTCGCCCCTCAACGCTGCCGGAACGGCGTTCGACGGCAGCGGCATCGATCCCAACGGTGGGGCGACGCTGTTGCACCGGGCCAAGACCCCGATCACCCCCGGTGCGCACTCGTTGTACCTGTCGATCTTCGATCATGGTGACGCGCTGCAAGATTCCGCCGTGTTGCTGTCGAACCTGACCGTCGGCACGTCGGCCGGCGCGGTCACCGCCGGCGCCCAGCCGGCACTGACGGTCGAAGGTTGGACGGTGAAGAATCCGTTCGATGCCTACAGCGACGTGCTGATCACCGGGGTGATCCCGGCCAGCATCGACGTGGCCAGCGTCAATGTCGACGGCGTGGCGGTCGACGCGATCGACGCGTCGGGCCGCTTCTTCGCGGTCGTCGAAGCGCTGCCGGGGACGAACGAATTGGAAATCGTCGCCACCGACTCGGTGGGCACCGAGCAGGCCTTCGATACCGTGGTGTTCGAAGCGGTGGTGGCCGAGGATTCCACTTGGGACTTAGTCGTCGACGCCTCGGCCAGCGTGCTGGGCGAGTACGAAGTGACTTCCTTCCATGAAGAGCCGAATCGGTTGTACGCCGACGTGGCGATCAGCAACGACGGTTCTTATACCCTGCAGTCACCCCTGTATGTCGGCGTGATCAACATCTCCGATCCGCTGGTCGCGGTGAAGGATCACGACGGCGTTTCGCCCGACGGCATTCCCTATTACGACTTCTCCGATCTGCTGGGCGATGCCGATGTGCTGGCCCCCGGCGGCACGACCGAGGTGGGAACGATCTCGTTCCACAATCCAGAAGGTTCGCAGTTCACTTACGACCTGGTCGTCTTCGGCCGGATCAACAAGCCGCCGCGGTTCATCACCGCGCCGGTGGTCGAGGTGGAAACGATTCCCGGCATGGCCGACGAGTACATCTACAACTCTCGGGCGTACGACGAGAACCAGGACGAGGTGCGGTACGAATTGATCGGCGGCCCGGCCGGGATGACGGTCGACCCGATCAGCGGCCAGGTCAAGTGGGATCCCGATTCGTCGGACGTCGGCACCCACTCGGTGACGATCATCGCCGAAGACATCGACGCCCTGGGTAACAAGATCGGCGGGATGGATACCCATCGCTACGTGATCACGGTCAGTGAAAACGTGCCCAACCGGCCGCCCCGATTCACCTCCGATCCGATCATCGAAGCGTACGTCGGGATTCCTTACATTTACGACGCCGCGGCGACCGATCCCGATGCCGATGACTTGACCTTCGAGGTGTTGATGGGTCCGGCTGGCATGGCGATCAACGATCCCGGTCCCTTCTCGGCGCCGCATCCCAGCGACACGCCGGTGGTGTGGGTTCCCGCCCCCGAAGATGTCGACAAGACGTTTGACGTGACTCTGCGAGTCGACGACGGCGAGCTCGATGCGACCCAGGATTACCAGATCCGCGTGTTGAACCAGCCCTTCAACCGGCCGCCGGTGATCATCAGTGATCCTGAACTGGCGCACAACGTTCCCGGCACGGCCAACCCGCCGACCGAGAATGTGACTCCCGATCAGATCGTGCTCGAATTGGCCGACGGCGAATCGGTCACGCTGCCGATCAGCGCGGTCATCTCCTCCGGCGGCGGCGGCGGCTCTTACGTTCCGCCCGAAGGGGTGGAGAATGAATTGACGGTGTTCAACGAAACCGATCCCAACAAGCTGCTCGATGTGCTGTTGCAGGGTGGCGGTGTCGGCTTGAACGTCACCTCGATCAACCTCAACGGCCACGAGAATCCCTCTTCGGGCGCCGCCTCGACCGGCGTGTTTGTCAACGACGCCGACACCTTCGGCCTGCCCGAGTATGGCATCGTGCTCAGCAGCGGCGATGCCGAGCAGTATGGCACCGGCGCCAACGACACCGGCAGCCAGTCGGAAGACTTTTCCAGTGAAGCGACCTCCGAGCAGGGCGATCTGCTCTCGCCGATCACCGGCCATTCGTCTCACTACGACGTGACCCAACTGGACATCTACTTCGAACTGCAGCCCGGTTTCGATTCGGTCTACTTCAGCGCCGTGTTCGGTTCGGAAGAGTATCCCGAATGGGTCAACAGTTCGTTCATCGACGGCTTCGGTCTGTTCATCGATGGAGAGAACATCGCCTTCGTGCGCGACGACAACAACGTCCGTCCGACCGCCGGCGATGACCTGGTCCACATTCAAAACCTCGGCAGCGCCAGTTCGCTGACCATCCCCGTGCTGAGCAACGATGCCGATGCCAACGGCGACCCGCTGACGATCACCGGCTTTACCGATCCGACCCACGGCTCGGTCGCGCTGAGCAGCAGTGGAACGTACTTGATCTACACCCCCGACAGCGCCTACCAGGCCGACAGTTTCCAGTACGCCATCGAAGATGGTTTCGACGGCACCGACATCGCCACCGTCACGCTCAGTGAAGATTCCCCCGATCCGTACGGCGGTTACGGCGGTTACGGCGGCGAATTGGCGGCCAATCTCGATGAGATCTTCCTGCACAACCGCGAACCGGGAACGACGATCCGGATCTATCCGCTGGACAACGATTACCAGACCGAGGGCGAGGTGATGAACATCACGGGCGTCGGTTCTCTGCAGCAAGGCACCGGAACGCTCAACCAGGTCGGCAACTACATCGAGTACACGCCCACTTCAAGCAGCCAGTGGTCCGACGACAGCTTCTCCTACACGGTGACCGCCGGTTCGCAGAGTGCGACCGAGACGGTCTACCTGTACGAGGATGGTTACGGCTACATGGGCAACCCCGACACGTTCCACCTGTTCAGCCTCGATCCGGAAGAGGACGTGCACCTGCACGTGCTCAACAATGACTTCGACGATTACGGCGGCCCGGTCTCGATCACCGCCAAGACGAATCCCTCGCTGGGCACCGTCTCGATCAGCGCCGACAACGATTACTTGATCCTCTCGTTGCCGACCGGCAATTCCTGGCAGGACGATAGCTTCACCTACACGATCGACCTGGGCGCCGCCGGCAGCCAGGTGGTCAACGTCACGCTCGAAGCGGAGATGTACGGCGGTTACGGCGGCGGCGGTTCGTCCAACCTGTTCACCCCGGTGGCCGTGGACGACGACTACTACCAGATCTCGCCCAGCGAATCGGTGGAGTTGTTCGTGACTGAAAATGATTACGACAGCGACGGCGATCCGCTGACGATCACCATCGGTCAGGCCCCGGCCGGACAGTTCACCGTCGACGGCGGCGTGGTGATCTACACCCCGCCGGCTGGCTTTGAAAGTGACTCCTTCACCTACACCGTCAGCGACGGCCAAAACACTTCCAACGTGGCCACGGTCAACCTCAGCGCCGGCCAGGATGACGGCGCCGGCTACGGCGGCTATGGCGGTTACGGCGGCGGCCTGGTCCAGTACCCGGTCAACATCAACCATCCCGACATGATCGGCGAACCGACCGGCGCGGCGGCGAACTTCACTCCCGAACGGATCACTTCCCGACCCGAAGGCCCGGCGATCGTCGGCGACCAGTGGACCTACGCCCTCTCCTCGACCGACGATTCCAACGTCGATTACTTCCTGGATCTCGGTACCGCGCCCGAAGGGATGCAGATTGTCGATACCGGCGGGGGAGCGTACGAGCTGCAGTGGACGCCTCACGAGTTGTCGATCGATCCGAAGGTGACGATCCGCGCCTACACCGGCCAGGCCTCCGGCAGCACCCGGCCGGCCGCCTGGACCGAGCAGACTTTCTATCTGCCGGTGGTCGATTCCCTGCCCAGTTTCTACGTCAAGTCGATTCCGGCCGATCCGGTCATCGAAGGACAGGCCTACAGTTACACCGTCGAGCCGGTTCATTCCAACGCTGGGGAAACGTTCAGCTTCGAACTGCTCAACATCACCGGCGACCAGGTCGACGCCAGCGGCGACATGTCGATCACCGCCAGCGGCACCACCGGCACGCTGACCTGGACGCCCAGTGAGAAGGATTACGACGCCGGCGGCATCGTCACCGCGACGATCAAGGTGACCGATCAGTCGAGCGTCGAAATCACGCAGGAGATCTCGCTGCGGATCACCAAGCCGTGGGACAACGTCGTCGGTACCGAGCTGGACGGGGTGACCGCTCCGGCGAACGATCCGGTGCTACAGTTCTCCAAGTTCTTGGGCGCCGGCAGCGGCGAACACAAGTTGACCTTCATCATCTCCGACACCAGTGACGGGATCTACGACTCGACCGTCTTCCTGTCGTCGCTGGGCGGTTCGCCTCCCGGACAGGTCGACGTGATCCTGCAGCCGTCGCTGGTCGGCGCGCCGGTCGCCTCGGTGATCGCCGGTTCGGGCGCCACGCCCGATCCGAACGTCTTCCCCAAAATCGTCAATGTCCAACCGGGTGACGAAGCGGCCTTCGAGTCGACCTTCACCGGCGACGGGGATGCGCACCTGTTCGACATGCAGTTCGTCGACGATGTTAGCGGCGCGATCCTGGGCACGTTGCCCGTTTCGATCAACGCTTCCTACTTCTACCTGTTGCGGGCGATCGACCCGGACGGGGACGAAGTGACCTACAGCATGCCGGTGGCCCCCGAAGGGGCGATGATCGACCTGGATACCGGCGAAATCACCTGGGCCCCCTTCGCCGCCGGAACTTACGAATTCTCGGTCCGCGCCGATGACGGCCGGGGCGGCTATGACCAGCAGGACTTCGAGGTCATCGTCACGGCGGTCTCCGGGTCGGCCAACAACACCGACCCGACGATCGATACCACCGGCGGGGTCAACGGCACGGTCGGCTACCAATACTCCTACGACGTCGACGCTTCGGACGACGACGGCGATGCGCTGCGCTATTACCTCGAACCGCTCAACGAAGCGACGATCCCCACCGGGATGACGATCGACCGGCTGACCGGCCAACTGAGCTGGGTGCCGCAGGAAACGACCGCCGTCACCCCCGCCTCGGTCCGAATCGTCGTCTCCGACGGCCGGGGCGGCGAGGCGACCGAAGAACTCACCTTCAACGTGATCGAAAACCGGCCCAACACCAACCCGGTCTTCGAATCGATCGGCCCGCAGGCGATCCCGGTCGGCGAGAAACTGACGCTGACCGCCCGGGCCAACGACGCCGAATCGGACCCGATCGAGTACGACGTGTTGATCGGCCCGGCCGGGCTGGAGATCCATCCCACCAGCGGCGAACTCGGTTGGCGTCCCGAGCCGGGACAGGAAGGGGTCCACAACGTGACGCTGCGGGCCCGAGATCCGCACCGCGCCTTCGGCCTGATCTCGTTCCAAGTGATGGCGCTGGAGACCAACATCGCGCCGAAGATCGTCTCCACGCCGCCGACCGATACCGTGATCGCCGGCCGCGCCTTCCAGTACTTCGTCACCGCGCTCGACCCGAACGTCGACCCCGACGCGCTGCCGGCCGACACCGACATCGTGACCTTCACCGCCGTCGCGGTGCCCCGCGGCGGCGCCGCTGCGCCGGCCGAGGAGTTCGAATTCCTGGGCACCGCCGATTACGACAACGACGTGCTGCAGTGGCTCTCCACGGTCGCCGAAACCGATGTCACTTACGACGTCACGATCACCGCCACCGACAAGGAAGATGCCTTCGACACGCAGACCTTCCCGCTGACGATCGTCTCCGAAGAGACCGCCAACAACGATCCGCAGATCCTGACCACGTCGCTGCCGACGGCGATCGAAGGCCAGCCCTACAGCGTGCCGATCACCGGCTTTGACCAAGATGGCGATTTCTTGACCTACTCGCTCGGCAAAGCGCCCGCGGGGATGCAGATCAACGCCGGCACCGGCGTGCTGACCTGGGACAACCCGGTCGACACCGGCACCGCTCACGAAGTCGAAGTGATCGTCGACGACGGCAAGGGTGGCGAAGCGCGCACCGATGACCCGCTGCTCAGCCTGCTGGTCTTCGGCAACCAGGCCCCCGATGTGACCACGCCCTTCTTGCCCGGTCCGGCAACCGAAGGGGTTCGTTATCAAACGCAGATCGAAGCGACCGATCCCGATGGCGATCCGATCACCTTCTCAGTCGAAGTCCAAGACGACTCGGGCAACACCGTCACCGCCGGTACCCCCACGATCGACAATGAAGGCAACTTCGTCTGGGACGCCCCGGCTGCCGACGGCCGCTACGCCGTGATCGTCACCGTCACCGACGAACGCCAATTCGGCGGCGTCGTCGGCCAGGCGTCGACGATCGTCACCTACCCGCTGGACGTCCAAGCGGTTCCCCAAAACCGCCCGCCCGTGGTCGAATCGATCCGCTACTCCACCCAAGGAACGATCGAACGGATCTACACGGCGCTGGCCACCGCCAGCGATCCCGACGGCGATACCATCGTCGACTTCGACGTCGTGGTGACCAGCGGCGGCAACGAAGTCACCTCCCAAGCCGGCAGCACCATCTCGATCGACACTGAAGGCAACTTCGTCTGGGACACCCCGCCGGTGGTCGGCGACTACACCATCTCGATCACCGCCGAAGATTCCCGCGGCGCGATCTCCGATCCGCTGTCGGTCGACGTCACGGTGATCTCCGATCCGGGCGGTGCGACCAACCAGTCTCCGGTGATCGATTCGTTCAGCTACGGCACCGTTGCCACCCAGAATTCACCTTACGCCGTCCACATCCCGGCCTGGGATCCCGACGGCGACCCGATCACTTACGACGTCGACATCTCGCCGATTCCGTCGACCGGTCCGCAGCCCCAAATCGATTCGGACGGTAATTTGAGCTGGACTTCGCCGGCCGAACTGGGCAGCTACACGATCACCGTCACCGTCGACGACTCGATCAGCCCGCCGACGACCGCCACGTTGAGCGTCGATGTTCAGGCGGCCCCGCCGAACAACCCGCCGCAGATCTTGAATCTTTCGCTGCCCGGTCCGGCCACCGAGGGCGTTCTCTACACCACTCAAATTGTCACCTTCGATCCCGACAGCGATCCGGTCGACGAATTCTCGCTCGACCAGGCGTCGCTCGATAAAGGCCTGGCGATCGATTCGACCGGCAAGCTGACTTGGACGCCCCAATCCCAGCACGTCGGCGACCACACCATCGTCGTCACCGCTACCGATGCGCGCGATGCCGATTCGGTTCCCGCTTCGTTCCTGGTTCGTGTCGTCGGCGCGCCGGTCAACCACGCCCCGCGGATCACCACCGCCGGTTCCCTGGGCCGCGCCACCACGGGCGCCCCCTTCGCCTCACTCGTTCAGGCTTACGATCCCGACGGCGACAAGTTCACCCTGGCGATCACCAACGTCTCGGCCGGCGGCCCGCCGACCACGATCCTCGATCCCGATACCGGCCAGATCGATTGGCAAAGCCCGGCCACCGCCGGCAACACCTACACGCTCACCTTCGTGGCCACCGACGACCGGGGCGCCGCTTCGGATCCGATCGACCTGACGATCGAAGTGGTCGATTCGAGCGCGGCCAACACCCCGCCGCAGATCGGCGGTTTCGAATACCCCAGCCGCGCCTACGTCGGCAGCGGTTACCGGATCACCATCCCGGCCTCCGATCCCGACGGCGACCCGATCACCTACTCGATCGAAATGTTCAACATGGACGTCGATCCCAACACGGCGATCGACAATGCGGCCAACAACATCTCGATCGATTCGGGCGGCAAATTCTTCTGGGACACCCCGCCGACAGCCGGCAACTTCGAATTCCGAGTCACCGTGACCGACGCCCCCGGCGATTCCACTTCGACGAATCGATTGCCGCTGGAAGTGATCGCGCCGCCGACCAACAACCCACCGGTCGTCCACACCGACAACTCCGACCTGCCCACTTCGGCCACCAAGGACACCGTCTTCGTGTTGCAGCTGGAAGCCTCCGACCCCGACGGTGACGCGATCGAATACCTGGTCGACATCGTCGGTCCGGCCCCGGCAAGTGATCCCGTTCCAAGTAGCGATTACAGCGTCTCAGCCGACGGCAAGCTGACGTTCGACAAGCCGATTCTGGCCGGCGACTACACCATCAACGTCACCGCGCGAGACTCTCGCGGTCTCGACTCGGCCGTCAAAGCCTTGACCCTCCCGGTCGTCGATCAGGCCAACCGTGCCCCGACGATCGACACCGTTCAAGCCGACATCAAGAACGCGCCGGCCGGTTTTGAGTACATCCAACCGATCGTCGCCAGCGATCCCGACTTCAACCCGCTGACCTACTCGATCGACGCTGCCGCCATCGCCAAGGGCATCACCATCGACGCCGCAGGCCGCCTCCGCTGGTCGCCGAAAACGACCGACGTGGGCGATCATCCGGTCACCGTCACCGTCAGCGACGGCGAACTGACCGACAGCAGCGATCCGCCGTTCACGATCACCGTCACCGCCGGCACCAGTTCGCCTCCCAAAATCACCTCCGATCCTCCCAGTAAATGGATCGCCGGCCAGACCTTCGTTTATGACGTCCAGGCCACCGACGCCGACGGCGACCCGATCGAATATGTCTTGGAAGTCAAACCGGACGGCATGGAGATCAACGCCGACAACGGCCTGATCACTTGGGACACCGGCGCCGACGACCTGGGCAAGACCTTCGACGTCCGCGTCAAAGCCTTCGAGTTGATCCCCGACGGCAACAACGGCTTCGACCGCGGCGAGTTCGACGTGCAGCCGTTCTCCTTCCAAGTGGTCACGGCGGCCGGCAACCAACCGCCCCAAATCACTTCGACCGCCCCGACCGCCACCACGCTCGACCGCGTCTTCGGCTACGACGTGATGGCGACCGATCCCGACAGCACCAACCTCTCCTGGACGCTGCTGGAAGCCCCCAAGAACATGCTGATCGAAGGGGCCACCGGCCGGCTGCGCTGGCAACCGCAACTGCACCAGTTGGGCAAGCACGACGTCAAGGTGCAAGTCTCCGACATGCAGGGCGGCTTCGACCACCAGAGCTTCGTCGTCGACGTGCGGGCAACCAACAGCGGCCCGAAGATCGATTCCGATCCTCCTACCAACGGTTACGTTGACAAACTCTATCTCTACCACATCAAGGCGGAAGACCCCGATGGCGACGAAGTGATCTTCGACGTCAAGGCGACCGATCCACAGCGGAACACCACGACCGTTCCGGCTTACGATCCGGCCAATCCCGCCGTGCTGTCGATCGACGACCAGGGAGTGATCCGCTGGACCCCGACGTCGGGTGACCTGGGCACCTGGACGATCGACATCGTCGCCAAGGACCAATTCGGCCTGGGCACCCGCCAACGCTACCCGCTGGTGGTTGCCGAAGGCAGCAGTGTCGACCTGCCGCCGACGATCACTTCGGAATACCCCTGGTTGGCCACGGTCAACAAGATCGAAGGTGGCGACAGCCGGCAATTCGAATACGTCTACCACGTGGTGGCGACCGACCCGGACAACGACGATTCGCAGATCACCTATGCGCTTCCCGAAAAGACGGGCGACATGGCCATCGACTCCGATGGCAAACTCACCTGGAAGCCGACGCTGGCCGAACTGGGCGCCAATGAATCGCCCGCCTATCACTGGGTAACGGTCGAAGCGACCTCCAACGGCAAAACGGCCGAGCAGCGCTACCGCATCTATCTGCGCCGCGACAACCACGCCCCGGAGATCCAAGAAACCTGGCCAGAGGAAGTGACCGTGACGGCGACCTACCGCCACGACCTGGAAGTCTCCGATTTGGACAACGACCAGATCCAGTACACGCTGCTGGCCGGTCCAGCGGGTCTGGAGATGAACCGCTTCGGTCAGATCACCTGGAAGACCGACGCTGATGATTTGACCCCCGACGGCAGCCAAGGTCACCGGGTCGACGTCTCGGTCTCCGATCCGTTCGGGCTCTCCGACAGCAAGACCTTCTACATCTCGGTGGTCCAGGACACCACCGGTCCGACGATCGCGCTACAAACCGATCCCGGCCAGACGGTCGGCAAAGACGAAGAGCTGGCGATCCGGGCCACGGCGGTCGACGACATCGCCGTAGAAACGTTGATCGTCGACGTGGTGGGTGAAACCTTCACACAGCGGATCTCGCTCAACGGCGACGGCATCGGCCACTTCACCCCGACGACGCTCGAACCGTTCGTGGTCGTCGCCAAGGCGACCGACACTTCGGGCAACGAATCCTCGGCCAGCCGCCAGCTGTTCGTCTTCGATCCCAGCGATACCGAAGGCCCGTCGCTAACGATCGCCGCCCCGGCCGACAAAGCGGAGGTCAGCGCCCCGACCGACATCACCGGCTCGATCATCGACGCCAGCGACCAGCTGGTCTCCTGGAAGCTAGAGATCGCGCCCCTGGAAGGTGGTCCCTGGAAAGAGATCGCGGCCGACACAGCCGACCCCGGCCAGACGCTCGACAACGTCGGCAGCATCGCCACCCCGGCGGTGCTCGGCAACCTCGACACCACGATGCTGAAAAACGGCAGCTACCTCCTCCGCCTCAGCGCCCTCGACCAAGGCAACAACGTCTCGGCCATCGAGAGCGTCATCAACGTCACCGGTCGGTTAAAACTCGGCAACTTCAGCCTCTCCTTCACCGACATCGAAGTCCCCGTCGCCGGCATCCCGATCACGGTGATACGCAGCTACGACACGCTCGACGCTGAGACCAGCGGCGACTTCGGCTACGGCTGGAGCCTGCAAGTCGAAAAAACGACAATCGAAGTCGACCAGGAAACCCTGGGAGGCAACGGCTGGGGCAACTACCGAGCCTTCGAGACCGGAACACGCGTCTACGTCACGTTGCCCGATGGAAAGACCGAAGGATTCACCTTCGATCCAGTACCCAACGGCGCGATCGGCGGGGCAATCTTCAGTTACCGACCGTACTTCAAACCGGATCCGGGCAACACCTCCACGTTGGACGTTCCCGAACAGTCGCTCGACAACAAAACGGGCGAATGGGCTGCGATCATCAATGGACAACTGGTGACCTACAACCCGGCCGATCCCTTCTTCGGCAACCAATACACGCTCACGGTTTACCCCGATCAAACCAAACACATCGTCAACGCCCAAACGGGAGAGAAGATCGCGGTTGAGGATCAATACGGCAACCGCGTTGACTTCAAGTTCGATGGAATCACCAGCAACCGGGGCCGACAACTCGAATTCATCCGGAACCACCAAGGTAACATCAAAGCGATTAAGGATCCCAACGGCTTCGAGCTGCGCTATGAATACGACAATGCCGGCCGTTTGATCTCCTTCTACGACCGCCGGGCCTCGAAGAAAATCGACGACGGCTTGACCGCCGAGCCGACCCGGTTCACCTACCGAGATTCCGGCGACGAATACGCCAACTTCCTTTCCACGATCACAGACCCTCAGGGCGTCACTTCCTTAACGGCAAACTACGATCCAGATACGGGCCGTCTGTCCGGTATTGGAGATGCAGATGGCAATGAGAGCGGTCTCACTTATGACATCGCAGCACTGACTGTCTTCGGCGAGAGCAGCGGAGGTACGACTGAGGTTGAACTTGACCTCTTTGGCAACCCAAGCCGCGAAGTCGACGAAGTCGGTCGAGAGACTAGGTTCGAGTACGCGGTGGGGCATGAGGCGCAGGGGCTTCCTGCAACCATGACTCTTGTTGTTGGTGATCCCGACACTCCGGTCGAAATAGCCGGGGGCACAGGCAACGACTTGATTATCCAACGAACTTACAATTCTGATGGCCAGAAAACAACAGAAACCGACCCGCGAGGAAACGTCTCAAAAACAGTCTATCAATCCGGATATCCTTATAAGGAAGTGGACGTTTTTGGAAACAGTACGGTTTACGGTTTTTATGATGGCCAGCTTTACAACACACGCGATGCAGACTTCAACAACACCAGCGTCGACTTTGAGCAGTTTGGCAATTTAAACTCTTTGAGACAGACCAATTCGAAGTCAAGCACGTCGGCTGCGACTTCGTTTGGCTACAACGGCTTTGGCGATTTGGTTTCAGCAGCCGATGCCAACCAAAATATCCAAACGATTCTGTATGACGCTGTCGGCAACCAGAACGGAACGGAGTTCATTTGGTATGAAACTCCCCGTTTCGAGGAACCTGATGAGAATGACGACTACGGCTATGGGCCGCCGTCGCCACCGAAACGAATCATTTTGGACGGCGATCGCCGGACCATCACTAGGACTGAAGACGACCTTGGACCGGACGGTAACATTGAGGCGTCGCGGACAATCGTTACGCACGAAGTCTATGACATCAATGCGACCAGCGAAGAAAAATGGATCGTCGTTGATACCAACACTCAGGAAAGTGGGAGCAATCAGTATGACGCACTCGGTCGCGTTTACCGGGAAGTCGATGAAAACAACCGCGCCACGGAAACCATTTTTGACGATCGCGGATTGCCAATTGAAAAACGCAGTGAGTCGGTCGACGGCAATGGCAACACTGTGTGGTTTGTTGCTAGGAGCTTTTTCGACGAGTCTGGTCGACAGGTTTACAGCACCGGGTCATTTCTGGAAGGAACGCCTGCGAGTGAGATCTACGGCACCCAGCAAATCTACGACGATCAAACTGGGCTCGGTGTCGAAACGAGACAGTTGCGTGGCTTTGATCCTGCTCTCGTCGGCCAAGGCGTTAGTATTCCCGATGCGATCGACAGCCAATGTGATGCCAATGGAACGAACGGCTGCACAATTATCTCCACTGCGCGTTCGGTATTTGACGACGCTGGTCGGGTCGTTGAAACTGAGGACAAGTACCTGCTGAAGACACAGACGCTTTATGGTCAGTTCGGTGAAGTCGTCGAGACCCGTACAGAGACTGTGGCTACTGACGGCACACGTTCATGGCTCGTGACGAGAACGACCTACGACGAATTCGGGCGCGTTAGCGTCGCGACCGCAGGCTTTCTAGTGCCCCACACAACGGCGCTTGGCCAAGACCCAGCAACAGGCCCGGTTGAAACTCAGGTCATCAGGACGATCTATGACGATCGCGGTCGAGTGATCGCCAAGGAACGCTATGACCACGCAATTGTTTCGAGTCCGCCATCGTACGACCCGCAGACAGCAATCTATCATCCTGGTTTCGCGATTGATCAGCTTGGTCAACTCGAAAGTGTGTCGGAAACACTCTATGACAACGCCGGCCGCATCTATCGCACGATTTCAGGCCGAGTCCCAATGTCGACACTTTCCGGCACAGCTCTTAGCCAGGCGCAATTACTTTCGTTTTACCCCGTGCATGGAAGCCAAACTGATCGGTACTCGGAACTAGACCTCTCGCCCGGCGTCATTACCGATTCTCTATTTGACGATCAAGATCGCCACTACGCCACGGTAGCGCACCCGATTCCGGCGGCGGACGTTGGACTAAGTGGAGCGAACTACGACGGAAACCTAGTGCGACTTCGCAGCGAAACGATCTTTAATTCGTATGGCCAAGTGGAACGCAAGCGAGCGGGGCTGGCACACGTAGAGAACAACGACGGCAGTTTTGTAGGCGTTTTTGACCAGGACTCGGTTGATATCAAGTCGTATTACGATGCGTTCGGAAACGTCGTCCGAATGAACTACATCGTCTCGAACGACACCGCAGATCTTGTCTACGACCCAATCACCAAGAGTACAGTTCGCAACCAAGAAACTCTGCATTCCTTCATGATGACCGAGTTCGATAGCGAAGGTCGTGCCATTGCTGAAATGCAGCAAACTGAAGGTGCTGTGGTTGCGAGTTACGATTCTGTGCAGAAGTCGTACGTAGTGACGGAAGTTTTGTCTCCTAATGAAACAGACTATCAAGTCAACGACTCAATCCCGACCAAGTTATTTGAGTACGACGCCGACGACCGTCTTGCGGCAGTCGAACTCCCTGCTGTTCCGAATCCGTTGAACAGCTATGAAATTGAACGGCCTCGCTATGAATACGGCTACGATGAACAAGGGAACCAAAACCTCATCGTCGATCCTAACAAGAGCGAAACTCGGTTTTCATTCAGTGACTTTGGTCAGCAGGTGTCACGCACGCTACCCCTCGGCTTTGGCGACGACGGAAAATTGACCATTGGTGAGACAGCATCGGGCGACTTCACCGAACGATTTGAATATGACGACCAAGGGAGGCAAACACTGCATGTGTCGTTTGAGGACGTTCACACCGTGAATTCCTACGACGACTACGGTCGGCTATCAGCTGTGAATTACTACGCCAGTGTAGCCGACTACAACACTTCGACAATTTCTGAGAAATGGGAGTATGCATACGATCAGTATGGTCGCAAGATTTCTGCCATACATTCAGAGGCTGGTTCGGGCGGCGGATTTACGGTCACGCGAAGCGAAGAAACCATCTACGACGATCGTAATCGGATTCTCGCAGAGATCTCGCCCGAGGGAGTATTAAGCTACCAGTACGACAATTTAGGTCGAATGACTCACACCGCAGTCCATGCCAAAGGCACGGACCTAGTCGCCAATCCGGCAGCGATTCCTGATCGAATCACCTCATACGGCTATGACACGCTTGGCCGATTGGTGAGCGTTGAAGAGGATAGCACTCCGGCCAACACGTCTGATCTACCCCAAGTGTCAACGGACTACCAATTCGATCTTTCTGGACGAATAGATAAACAGACGACCACTGCACAATCTGCTGCGTCGGTTACGACCGATTACCAATACGATGCAGTTGGTCGGCTGGACATCCAAACTGACATTGATCAATCGGGCAACAAGTTAGCCGAGTACGACTATGAAGTCCGCGCCGATGGTAAGCGGGTGGGACTTGATGAATCGTTCTGGTTTGATGACGACAACGATCCCAACACCCCGGCCGTGCAAAAAGACACATCTTATGAATGGACCTACGACGATTTAGGTCGCTTGACTGACGAAGCAATCACCCATTTCGACCCCAGCGTCTCACAAGCCGATCACTTCGAGTACGACCTGACTGGCAACCGTATAAGGCGTGAAACGGATGTCAACTACGACGGCACATTCAGTGCAGACAACGTCTTCACGTACAAATATGATGCCAATGATCGCTTGGAGTTTGAGTGGCTCGACGACGATCTTGATGGTACGCCTGATCAAACGACCGAATTTACGTATGACAAAACCCAGCAAGAATCGAAGACCGTTTTTGACGGTAACAAACAACCGGGTGACACGACTAGCCCGAACAAGATTAGCGTCCAATTGCTCCGCCATAACCTGCATGGTCGCTTATCGGGCGTCATCAACGAGCAGTACGACGCGATGGGTGTCATCGCCGAACGAACGCGAACAAACTATGAATACGACAGCAAAAGTTATCGAGTCCAACTGACCACAGAGAACGATACGAACATCGCCGTCAGCACTGGACTATGGGATGATGATCCCACTCGTTGGAGTGTGGATTCATCGACCGAGTTCCTCGCTGATCATCACAACCACACAGGACACACCCAGACGATTCGCGAGACCAAGTTTGAGGCGAACGGCAACGTTACAACCACTGACTATACGTTTGGGCATGACGCGATTAGCCAAAGGGTTCGTGAGGTAGATAGCAACGGCATTGTCATCAGAGATGGAACGCACATCTTTGGCCACGACGGCCACGGAAGTGTTCGTGTTTTGTATGATCTCACCGGAGCCGTGGCGAGAATAGCAGAAGCCTTTGCGTTTAGCGCCTTTGGCGAAACAATCGCGGTACACGGTGAAGACGGAGTCGTCCAGGGCACCAGTGAGGCGGCCGCTAGCACCACTCTCGGCTACAGCGGAGAACACTTCGATGCCATGTCCGGCAACCAGTACCTTCGAGCGCGTTTCTACAATCCGGCAACGGGGCGTTTTAACCGCCTCGATCCTTTCGCTGGCAACAACGTTGATCCACAGAGCCTGCACAAATATGCCTACGCGCACGCGAATCCGATTAGTTTTGTAGATCCATCAGGTGAGAGCATTCAAGCTATCTTTTGGGCGATCGACGCATGGTCGATCCACATCGAGGCCGTAACGGCTGGCTTTGAAGCTCATTTGGCTGGTCTTGATGGTATCGAGGGATACAAGTACGGGCTCGTTGTCAGCGCCGTTACCAACCTGTTGATTGGAGTCGCGTTAACCCTGCTTCTCGGGCCAATTGGTAGGGTATTAACGCGACTGAAGCGAGTAGGAGGACATTTTTGGAGACGTTTCTTCAAGAGTGTCAGAAGACGGTGGGGCCGATCCTTCTCTGCCTCCAGGCTGCTGAAGGTGCTGCAGGATTCGTGTTTCGTTGCTGGCACACCAATCATGACCCCAGAGTCTTCCAAACCCATTGAGTCGCTGAACATTGGAGATGCAGTGTTGTCTCGACCAGAGGGTGATCCCAGCGCTAGCGCAAGGACCCAATACGTTGAGCAGGTCTTTGAACTGACTTCTGACGTACTTGAAGTGCGCATTGGCGGTCGCCTTATCGAAACCACACCCAAGCACCTCTTCTATGTCGTCAATGAGGGATGGGCACAAGCACGCGACCTAAAAACTGGCGACTTAGTCAGCAGTCACGACGGAAAGGTGACTCCAGTCGAGTCAATCTCGGTTACCGACAGACACATGACTGTCTACAACATTCGAGTTTCGAACGATCACACTTATTTCGTAGGTGGTAACGACTGGGATTTCTCTGTTTGGGTGCACAATGCGTACGGAGTAAACCAGGCTGCGGATGGAACCTGGGAATTGCTGGATGGCGCGGGCAATGTTATACGGCAAGGTTTAAGTGAGAACACTGCTAGGGGATTGAAGCGGATGTTCGACAATTTTCCGCAGATCAAGAAAGCTCTTAATGGACGAATGGAGCATGCGGTAACGCGAGCGGCCCAACGACTAGGTCTTGCTAGAGATTTTGCGAAGACTGAATTAAGAGCCTTAACAAAAACGATAAAAAAAGACGGAATCCCGCTAGACGCTGTGCCCGATCCAGGAAACGTCATAGCGAGAAAAGATTCTTTTCTCGTCCCATTCCATGGCGGTGCAGCCGTGTACGAAATTGCAGCAAATGGAACAGCGAGATTGCATACGGTACTTAGCCCTCAGCAATATGCGACAGCACTGCGGAGAGTGGGGCTATAATAGTGGCAGGGCCAATTCACTTCGCAATGCGACTTTAGTTATTAGTATGAAACTCGAAACTTCAGATGGTCTCTTCTTCTCGTTAACCGTAGAAAGCTATGAATTTCCAGATGAAGATCTCGGCCCCACGGAGGACAATCCTGCTGATGACTTCGATACTGGTCGATTCCTGGTTGTATCGCACACTTTTCGCAATGCCGATGGAGAGTGGCGGGCTACCGCGCCTAGTATGACCACGACAGAACTGCAGTTTTTCGCAGATTGGCTAGATAGTGTTCGTCGAGGTTCTCCTATCGCAAAGGGTGCGTATTTTACCGAGCGTGATTTGGAGTTCTCGGTTGACGACGAATCGAACGTCTTGCACGTTCATTTGTTTTGGGATTTTCGGCCAGAGTGGGTAACTTCGGAAGATGGCTTGACACTATCATTCCCATTGAATCAAGTGAATCTCGATGAAGCATTACGGTCCTTAAGGGAACAGATCGCTGCATTCCCAGGGCGGCCACCAATTTCATCAACGACTTGAATTTCAATTTAAAATGGGACTAACGTTGGCTCACCGTGAGCGTTCGGTGAACCGCATCTTGCCTGAAGCTTGCGGTTTCGCTAGCTGTTACCTGCTACCGGGCGAATCGGCTCACAGCCTTTGGGCGTCTTCGATTCTTGACCGGAAGCCGGGCAGGGTGTCGGTGAGGATTTCTCGGATGGCTTGGCAATCGTCGCTGGCGAGATGATCGAATTGGCCGCTGGTGTCTTGGCCGGTTAAGATCGATGCCAGGCGGGTTTCGACGTGTTCCCGGATGGCCTGCGGCATGCCTTGGTAGGAGGTCGAATGGATCAGGAAGCTGCAGGGGTATTTGAACAGCCGTGTTTCCAGATCGAATTGCCTCAGCGATCGACCTCGTTTGTCTTTGACGCCGCGCTGCTCGAATTCTTTGGTGAAATTGGAGGTGCCGGCGACGGGAGAGGTCAATTGCAGTTCGCCTGAAAACAACATGTAGTCAAGCAGCTTGTCGCCGGCCGATGCGATCCGCCGCCGTGCCGAATCACTGACGTAGTCTTCGGGGCGATCGAGCAATTTGCTCATGATCTTGTCTTGATGAACCGCGCGACGCGCTTCGTAGTTGGCTCGCGTGATCAGGTTGTGCATCTGGGACTGATGTTCAAGCACCATCAGCGCGACGATGTCGCTGGTGTCGGTCAGGTAAGGGGTGGTATCAAACAGGCCTTGCAGGTCCGTGAGATTGGCACCCTGTTCCGGGTCGATCGGATTTCGCCGGTCGTCTTCGGCGATCGTGTTGCCCATGTGACGCATCTCACCGTGTGTGCCGGTCACGTACCAGCCGCCAAATCGCTCCGACAATTCGGTCGAATGGTCGGTGGTGGTGGTGCCCAGCCCGTAATGCGGTGTTCCGTTGCGGCTCGGATAGACGCTGCGCACCAGGTAGCCAGGCACATTCTGAGTCCGCGAGGAGGCGTGACAGACGATGCAGTGACCGCGGTCTCGGCTGATCACTGGCTGCTCGCCTTTCTTTTGCGAAACCGAATAGAAAATCGGACCTTGCTTGGGATCGACCGCCGACAATTCGACCACGTCTCCGTCCTGGACCCAGCCGATGTAAATGTCGTCGTTGAAATAGAGTGCACGAGGACGATCAGGCGTGATCCGCGAGATTTGCAAACTGGTTTTGGAAAAGACCAGCGTTTGCGAGGAGACCGGTACGTCCAGCTTTTCCAGCAGCGCTGAAAGCCAACCGTTGTTTTCGTCCCACTGCAGCTGCGTCTGCTCGGTTTCGAGCGCTTGCCGCAGCTGCTCGATCGCGTCGTTGACCGGCGCGCTGTGGTATTCGATCGGAGGTTGCTCGAAATCGGATTGACCGATCACCGCTCGCGAAACAATCGCAACCGCCAACAGGATCAAGAATCGATATTTGCTCATCACAACCTCCGTCGATCGCTATTCGACTTTGATTTTGTAAGTCAACGCGCCGATTGCCTGGCCGGCCGGCACTCCTTCGTAGTTGTCGTGGCACATGATGCACTTTTCGAAAACGACTGGAACGGGGGTGGCGACGCGCAGAGTCCGCTTGCCATCTTCCGTTTCGACCTTTTCAAACCACTGGGTCTTGCCGGAAACCAAAGCCTTGAGCGCTTCCTTTTCGAAGTCATCCTCCGGCGCGTTTTCGTCATTCAGGGGCTCGCCAAGTCCGTCGACCAGTCGCACCTTGTGCCAGCCTTTGGCTTCGGCCGATTTGAAGACTTCTTTGAACGCGGTGCCCGCCGGAATCGTGTCCTTGTCGTTGACGTAGTTTTTCGTGATCGCAACGATGCCCCCTTTGTAGATGTCGTCCAACATGCGGACGGTTTTGCGGGTGCGCTCCAGCGGTCGATCCTTTTTCTTTTTGGGCGGGTCAGCGGCAAAGCTGGAGGGGATCACCAACAGGGCAATCACGGCGGCGGTCGGAATCAACGCGGCCGACTTGGCGGGATGGGTCACGAGGCGAGTCTCCTGGTGAGAGAATTCGCCGACTTGGGGGAAGTCGGCCTACCGGGGAATTCCAAAACCGGGACGTCTGGGGCGAGTCCCCGTCAACAATAGCGGACATTTTTGTCCGATTTCCACAGCCAAACAAGGTCAAATCGGACAAATTTGTCCTTTTTGGGGATCCGCGGGTTGAAAGGGGGACTGGATTTGGGCTGGGTCGGCTAAGCTGAGGCGGTCCACCGGCCGGTCCGAAACGTCCCTGTCCCGCGGGTATTGACGGAGAAAGAACGAGTGTTTTCGCAAACTGTCGAATACGCGCTGCGGGCCGTGATTTACCTTGCCCAGCATCAGCAGGAAGGCCCGATTGGCAATCGAGTGATCGCCGATGCGACGCAGGTTCCGACGAGCTATCTCTCCAAAATCCTCCATGATTTGGCCGCCTCGGAGATTCTGGCGTCGCGGCGGGGCGTTGGCGGCGGCTTTCAGTTGGCCTGTTCGCCGGAAGAGTTATCCGTTTTGGACGTCGTCAACGCGGTCGATCCGTTGCAGCGGATCTCTGGCTGTCCGCTAGCACTACCCTCACACTGTCAGCAGCTTTGTCCGATGCATGCCCGTCTGGATGAGTCGCTGGCGTTGGTTGAGGAGACCCTGGGCAGGTCGAGCATTCACGAGATGATGTACGAGCCCAATCGTCCGGCACCGCTCGGCAATTCGTCGCCACATCTGTCGCCCCAGCCGCGAGCTACCTGATGCCGCGTTGGCCCAGGCTGGCCGCCTGAGCGACGTGATTTCCGGCGCCACACCTAAGTGTCCAGCAAGTACAATTGACGGGCGTGCGGTGAACTTCTTGCCCCTTTTGCGTTTCGTCCCGGTGTTAGATTGAAGAATACAATGCGTTTCGCATGCCTGCTTGCTGTTTTTCTTGTTGCTCTGCCCTCCCTTGCCCAGACGCCCGACAGCATCGGCCGGCTGGAGAGCCTTGACTCTGCGTTTGATGAGCGTGTTGCTCCCGATACCAAGGTGGAAGTCTTGGCGGGCGGATTCACGTGGACCGAGGGGCCGGTATGGGTCAACGATGAATCGGGCGGCCACTTGTTGTTTTCGGATATTCCCCGCAACAGCATTTTTCGCTGGACCGAAGCGAGGGGAATTGAGTTGTTCATGAATCCGAGTGGTTACACCGGTGTCAGTTACTACGGATTGGAACCGGGTACCAATGGATTGGCGCTCGATCCCCAAGGCAGGCTGACGGCTTGCGAACATGGTGACCGCCGCGTCTCCGTGCTCACTCGCGGAGGCGGCAAGCGCACGTTGGTCGACAACTACGAGGGGCGGCGATTGAACAGTCCCAACGACTTGGTGTTCGATTCCGACGGTGCGATCTTTTTTACCGATCCCCCTTACGGGCTGCCGGAACGAGCGAGCGATCCGCGTCGCGAGCTTGATTTCTGCGGCGTGTATCGTCTCGATCCCAATGGCAAGTTGACACTCTTGACCAAACAACTTGCTCGTCCCAACGGTATCGGTCTCTCACCTGACCAAAAAACTTTGTATGTCGCCCAAAGCGATCCGAACAACCCGATTTGGATGTCCTTTCCGATCAAAGACGACAAGACGTTGGGCGAAGGAAAAGTGATGTTCAATGCCAAGAAGGCGATGTCGGAGTTTCCTGGATTGCCGGACGGGTTGGCGGTCGCGGCGGACGGAACGATTTTCGGCAGCGGTCCCGGTGGAATTTACGTGTTGACTCCGGCAGGCAAATTGCTTGGCCGCCTGATCACCGGCGAACGGACCAGCAACTGCACCTTCAGCGACGACGGCAAGACCCTTTACATCACCGCCGACAGCTACCTGTGTCGCGTCAAAATGAAATGAGTGTGGGTGCGAACCAGGGAGGGACGTTTGCCAGCTGGGCCGCGAAAAGCGAACCAACAGGCGCAATCGGTTTATCCCGGTTCAAAAACAACGCAGCCGGGTGAAAAATTCACCTTGCTTCTCGATTCTCGGATCTACGGTTGCCTGGACTTCTTCCGTCGCAACCCGCTGATTTGGGATCGAACACATGAAAGCCAGCTCCATCGTCGCCTTTTTGGTCATCGCTGCAATCATTTTCTACGTCACCGGAGGCGGCGCTCTGTTTGGCGTATTGGGGGCGGGGGGAACCGGAAGTCTGCCGGAAACGACCAGGCCCCCCAACGCGACCTTCATGGGTGATGAGCAGGCCAATCCGTTCGTCGGTGCCGAGAAGGTCGAGTGATTCTGGCCGGGTGACCGCGTTGCCGGTCACGGCGGGGATTTTGACTTCGACGGCTGAAGCGGGCGCGGCGGTTGGGAAAACCGGCCGACGGTGCAGCTTCAAAACGCGCCAGAGCCACTGCTACAATGTTTCGCTGGAACTTTTATCACGGCGTCCGCGAAGCACCTGTATGTTCACAAAATCTCCTCGATGCCAAATCGTCCCGTTGCCGGGAAAGCAAGCCGCTTTTGGTGTTGACGGCCGCGAGCGACTTCGTTGGCATGCATCGGAGGATGCGCCGAGGCCGTTTTTGTTTCCGTTGATCGGTCCGTCCGGTTTGCCGCTGACTCGGATGGGACATCCGGGAGCGCCCAATCACGACCATCATCGTTCGATATGGTTTGCCCACCACAAAGTTTTGGGCATCAGCTTTTGGTCGGACACCTCCGACGCGGTGATTCGCCAACAACAATGGCTCGCTTACGAAGACGGCGATTCGGACGCCCGGATGGCGGCGCTGCTTCAATGGTATGACGGGCACGACCCGCAACCATTGATCGAGCAGCAGGTGGTTTTTTCGGTAGCACCTTCCGATGGTGACGGACTGTTGGTCGAAGTGCAAACGTCGCTGAAGTCGGTTGCCGAGTCATTGGAACTTGGGCAAACCAATTTTGGGCTCTTTGCGGTTCGCGTCGCCAAATCGATTTCGGCGGTGTTCGGTGACGGCGTGTTGACCGGCGCCAACGGCAAACAAACGGAAAAGGAATTGTTCGGCCAGCCGTCACCATGGATCGATTACAGCGGGTCGATCGACGTCGGCGTTACCGAGGGGATCACCTACTTTGATCATGCCACCAATGCGACCTATCCAAGCAAGTGGCATGTTCGCGACGATGGTTGGATGGGGGCATCGATTTGTCGGGATGCCCCGGTGATGCTCCATCGTGACCAGCCGACGACGTGGCGATACTTGTTGCACGCCCATTCCGGTCACGTTGACGCCGCGATTGCCCAGCAGGTGGCCGAAAAGTTCAATTCGTCGGATCCGTTTGTTGTCGGTTCCAGTGACAAGCCTCACCATCACGCCATGATTACCCGTCAATCCTGATTGCCCCTGCACCGCGAGTTTGGATCGAACCATGAATGACAGACAAGATCGCCGGATGTTCTTCAAGAGTGGCGCGACACTGGCAGCGCTGGCCGCCACCTCGTCAGACGTTGCCGCCCAGGACGCGCCCGCCCCCGGCAGTTCCTCGCCCAACGAGCGAATTGTGATGGGCATCATGGGCGTCAACGGGCGCGGCAGCGCGATCGCCCGTGGGATGACTGCCGCCGGCAGTACCGAGATCGCGTACATCTGCGACGTCGACACCCGAGCGTCCGCGCGGGTGACCGAAGCGGTGGCGAAGGAGCAGGGTCGAAAGCCAAAAGATGTGACCGACTTCCGCCGGATCTTGGACGACCAAAGTGTTGACGTGCTGGTCATCGCGGCGCCAAACCACTGGCACGCGCCGGCAACCATCCTGGGCTGCAGTGCCGGCAAGCATGTTTATGTCGAAAAGCCTTGTAGTCACACGCCTGCCGAAGGGGAGTGGGCGGTTCAGGCAGCGCGAAAACACGATCGAGTCGTGCAGATGGGAACACAGCGGCGGACCTGGCCGAAGATTGTCGAAGCGATCGAACGCATTCATGCCGGCGAAATCGGCAAGACTTTGTACGCCCGCACCTGGTACAACAATCGCCGCGGGTCGATCGGCAAGGGCAAGCAGACGGCGGTGCCCGATTGGCTGGATTGGGAACTATGGCAAGGGCCTGCGCCGCGCCGCCCATTCAAAGACAATGTGGTTCACTACAACTGGCATTGGCACTGGCATTGGGGCAACGGCGAATTGGGCAACAACGGCGTTCATGGATTGGACGTCGCCCGTTGGGGAATGGAGGTGACTTACCCGACGCGAGTGACCTCGGGCGGCGGCAAGTACCGCCATGACGACGATCAAGAGACGCCCGACACGATGATGGTGACGTACGACTTTCCGGGAAACAAAACGATCACCTGGGAAGGGCTGAGTTGGTCGCCACTGGGGCCGCACGATTCAGGGTTTGGGGTTACTTTCCATGGGACGGAAGGATCGATCGTGATTCGCGGCAGCGGTTACGCGATGTACGACATTCGAAACAAAGAGCTGGATGTTCAGACCGGTGCCGGTGGCGACAAAGATCACTTCGCCGATTTCCTGGACGCCATTCGGACTGGCCGTCGACCCAATGCCGACATCGAAAAGGCGCACCAGAGCACGTTGCTGTGTCATCTGGGCAATATCGCTTACCGGACCTCCAGCATTGTCAACACCGATCCCAAAAATGGTCACATCGTCGACAATGAAGCGGCTCAGGCGTTTTGGAGTCGCCAGTACGCCACCGGTTGGCAACCGCAGGTGTAGTCGCTCTGCTCTTTACACTGCCGGCGTGCTCTCGGGGGGCCGCTGGCGCAGCTGGGTGAAAAAGGTCTGTAATGGAATCTACCGAAAAGTCACCAAGGACCCTGGGCCTGTTCGGCGCGACGGGTGTGGGTGTGGGGGCCATCGTTGGGGGCGGCATTCTTGCTCTTGCTGGGGTCGCTTTTGCCACGACCGGACCTTCGGCGATGCTCGCTTTCGGGCTCAATGGTGTCATTGCTTTACTGACGGCGCTCAGTTTTGCGGAAATGGCATCCCGTTTTCCCGAATCGGGCGGAACTTACACCTTCAGCCGCAAAGTCCTGTCGGTCGAAGCGGCATTCACTGTCGGCTGGGTGGTCTGGTTTGCTTCGGTGGTCGCTGCCGTTTTGTATGCGTTGGGATTTGCCCACTTTGCATTGGTGATGTCCAGCGAACTTTGCGTCGCGGCGGGACGAGAGGTTCCGGGATGGGTCAGCCATCCTGGGGCGGTTCCCACGGTGGCACTTGTCACCACGGCGCTGCTGTCGGGAATGTTGATGTTGACCTCGGCTGGCGGCGGGCAATGGGCCAACGTTGCCAAAGTCGTTGTGTTTGCGATCTTGATTGTGGGTGGCGCCTGGGCAATTTCCCGGCAACCGATTGGCGACACTCAGGCGGCCGTACGTCCCTTCTTTGCATCGGGAGCGTTAGGGTTGGTGCAAGCGATGGGATACAGTTTCATCGCGCTACAGGGTTTCGACTTGATCGCGGCGGTTGGCGGGGAAGTTCGCGATGCCAAGAAAACGATTCCTCGAGCGATGATTTTGTCGTTGGCCATCGCGCTGGCGATCTACCTGCCGCTGTTGTTTGTGATCACGACAGTGGGAATGCCGGCGGGGCAATCGGTGATGGAAGTCGCGCAGCAACATCCCGAAGAGATCGTGGCGATCGCGGCGAACAACTTTCTTGGCTCGGCCGGTTACTGGTTGGTGATCGTCGCCGCGGTCCTTTCCATGTTCACAGCCCTGCAGGCGAACCTTTTCGCCGCTTCGCACATTGCCCGGGCGATGGCCGAAGACAACACGCTGCCGTCCGCTTTGGGCAAGCTTAGCGCCAACCGTCAGACACCCATTTTCGCGATCGTGGTCACGGGGATTTTGGTCGCCGTGCTGGCGTTGGTATTGCCGGACGTCGCGGCGGCGGGGGCGGCGTCGAGTCTGATTTTTTTGATGACCTTTGCGATTGCGCATTGGTTGTCGGTGCTGGTGCGGCTGCGAAGCACTCGGGTGCCGCCACCGTTTCGCGTTCCCCTGTTTCCTTTGGTGCCGATCGTCGGTGGCTTGTGTTGCATCGCGCTAGCGGTTTTTCAAGGATTCGCAGTGCCGGCGGCAGGATTGATTGCCGTGATTTGGCTCAGCATCGGCGGTTTGCTGTTTCTTTCGCTGTTTGCCCGCCGCGCACGATTGGTCGATGCCAGGAACATTGCCGCCGATCCCGAACTGCTTGCCCTGCGCGGACACGCGCCGTTGGTGTTAGTACCGATCGCCAATCCGCACAACGCGCAAGCGATGATCGCGCTGGCCGACGTGCTGGTGCCGGCGGACTACGGAAGAGTGTTGATCCAGACAGTGGTGGTTGCACCGACGGGTTGGATGCCGGATCAAGATCCGGCACCGATTCAGAAATCGCAAGAAGTCTTGAAAGAATTGTTGGGCGCTTCGGCACGCGTCGGCACGCGGGTGGAGGCACTGACCACCGTCGCACCGCAACCGATGGAAGAGATCGCGCGGGTCGCTCAACTGCACCGCTGTGAATCGGTGCTGTTGGGCATGAGCGCGATCAACGAGGAGCAAGACGGTTCGCCGATGGAAAAGCTGTTGGGAAGGCTTGATACCGACGTGGTTGTCTTGCGGGCGCCCGAACAATGGAAGCTTTCTGACGCGAAAAGCATCCTTGTTCCGGTTGCCGGCCGAGGCGGACACGATCACTTGTTGACGCGGCTGTTGGGCAGTCTGTCGCGCGAACAGAAAAGAAAAGTGACGTTTCTTCGAGTGATGTCCGAGGACACCTCGACCAAGGACTTTACCCGTGCCAAACGTGATCTGGCTCGACTGGCCCGAGATAACTTGAAAGGCCAATGCGAGCGAACGCTGATTCGCAGCAACGATCCCGTCGATACCGTCGCCCAGCAGGCCAAGGAATGCGGTTTGTTGATCCTGGGAATTCAGCGTCTGGGTCCGCGCGAAAAACTTTTTGGTACGTTCACTCGCGAACTGGTTCGGCGAACCGATTGCCCAATCATCGTGCTCAGCCGGCGCGGATAGTCGGACAAGGGGACGGTAGAGGATCGCCCTGGTGTGGGGTGAATTCTCCGCATCAGGCGTTCTCCGCTCGAACTTGGCGGCTAGAATATAGGCCCACCCCTGCAGGACTGCGATTCGATCCGCCCTACCGACCCACCGATGAAGTTCCCTGGAATACGTTTTGGTAAGCGCGCTGTGGCGTTGTCGGTTCTCGCAAGCATGCTGTTTGCCGCGCCGGTCTTCGCGCAGTCGGTCTCCTTTGATCGTGACGTTCGACCGATCCTTTCCGAAGCCTGTTTTCATTGTCACGGACCCGACGCGGCAACGCGCCAAGCCGATTTGAGGTTGGACCAGGCTGATTCGGCGATGCAGGTCATCACGGCCGGTGACGTCGATGCCAGCGAGTTGATCCTTCGGATCCATTCGGACGATCCCGACCAGCAGATGCCGCCTCCCGATTCGCGCAAGCAACTTTCGCGGCGGCAGCGGGAGATACTCACGCGGTGGGTCGAATCGGGCGCCGACTATCAGGACCACTGGGCCTTCCGTCGCCCGGTTGCCCCCTTGCCGCCTGCGGCTGATCCGTTGGCGGTCTCCATGGCCAGCCGCCATCAAAATCCGATCGACGCATTCGTATCGGACCGGCTTCGCCGCGAGGGATTACGAATGTCACCGCCGGCTTCGAAGCCTACGCTGATTCGCCGCATCACGCTTGACTTGACCGGACTGCCGCCGACACCAGAGGAGGTCGACGCGTTCCTGGACGATAACTCGCCGCACGCCGTCGAAGCATTGATCGATCGTCTGATGCGCTCACCTCGCTATGGCGAACAGATGGCAGTGCCTTGGTTAGAAGGCGCTCGGTATGCAGACACCGACGGCTATCAAAACGATCGTTATCGCTACCAGCATGTGTGGCGAGACTGGGTGATCGAGGCGCTCAATGCCAACATGCCGTACGATCAATTTGTCATCGAGCAGATTGCCGGCGACATGTTGCCCGAAGCGACGCTACGGCAGCAGATCGCTACCGGATTCGGACGCAATCATCGCATCAACTCCGAAGATGGCTCCATTCCCGAAGAATGGCGAACTGAAAATGTTGTCGATCGCGTCGATACGTTCGGGACGTTGTTTTTGGGTTTGACGATCGGATGTGCTCGTTGCCACGATCACAAATACGACCCGATCACACAAAAGGAGTACTACCAGCTTTTTGCTTACTTCAACAACATTGCCGAATGGGGTGTCGGTCCTAACAACGGTAACAGCCCGCCGTTCATCGAAGTCCCCGAAAGCTGGCCCCATTTATCACCGGGCGAAGATCGCCTGATCGTTCCCGAACCGGTCAAGCTGCGTAACGCAAGGAAAGAAGCGGGCAACGGTTTGAAGCGTCCTCAAGCGGGATCGCCGAAAACGGTGATGGTGATGCACGAACTACAGAGTCCTCGTGAGACGTATGTTTTGGTCCGTGGCCAATACAACATGCCGGACAAGACCGAGCGTTTGTCGCCCGATGTCCCGGTCGCGCTCCGCCAAAGCGCCCAGCCGCCGCCGGCCAATCGTTTGGAACTTGCCCGTTGGCTGGTTCACCCCGACAACCCACTGACTGCCCGTGTCGCAGTGAACCGAATTTGGCAGCAATTTTTCGGAACTGGCCTGGTGGAAACGAGCGAAAACTTTGGTTCCCAGGGATCGCTTCCCTCTCACCCCGAACTGCTCGATTGGTTGGCGGTTGACTTGATGGAAGGCGGGTGGGATTTGCAGCGGATTCAGAAGAAAATTTTGTTGAGCGCGACCTACCAGCAATCGTCGCGAGTCACATCACAGCTACAGCAGTTGGATCCCAGCAACCGGCTGCTTGCCCGTGGCGCTCGGGTTCGTTTGCCGGCGTTCACTTTGCGAGACCAGACGCTGGCGGTCAGCGGATTACTGGCCGAAAAAATCGGTGGTCCTTCCGCCAAACCGTACATGCCTCCCAAGATCTGGAGCGCCATTTCCAACAACAAGTACCAGCAGGACAAAGGCGAGAATCTGTTTCGACGTAGCCTTTACACTTATTGGCGACGAACGATTCCGCCACCGACGATGATGAATTTCAATGCGGCGGCGCGAGAGGTCTGTGTGGTTCGCACTCAGCCCACCAACACACCGCTGCAGGCACTGACGTTGATGAACAATACGGTGTTTGTCGAATCGGCAAGATTCTTAGCCGAGCGAATGATGCGCAGCGGTGGTGCAAGTCCGGCGAAGCAGATCGATTTTGGATTTCGCTTGCTGTGTGGGCGGCTGCCAAGCGAGAAAGAGTCGCAGGTGCTGACGGCTGCCTACCGCCGCTTTGTGGATCAATACGAAAAGGATACCGAATCGGCCGCGAAACTGTTGGCTGTCGGGCAGACCAAGCGAGACCGATCGTTGCCGACCGCGGAGCACGCCGCGTTGACGATGACCGCGTCGTTGATGATGAATCTTGATGAAGCCATCACGAAAGAATAGCCGGAGCAAAATCAGGTGATTGAAACGTTTTCGCCGTCGCGCCGATCGATGTTGCTGGCAACGCTCGGCCTGGCTTCCCTGCTGAAACAGGAGTCGTCGGTCGCTTCTGTTGCCGACCGAAAGGGAGGTCTGCCGGAGTTGCCTCATTTTCCCGCGAAGGTGAAACGGGTGATTTATCTGTTTCAATCGGGCGGGCCGGCGCAGATGGACCTGTTTGACTACAAGCCTGGCTTGAAAGACAAATTTGGCGAAGAGGTTCCCCGCAGCGTCTATCCGGATGAACGAAAAACGACCATGAGTTCGGCTCAAGCGTCGTTTCCGGTTGCCCCGTCGGTGTTCAAATTTTCGCAGCACGGTTCCTGCGGATCGTGGATCAGCGAAACGCTGCCGCATACCGCGAAGTTGGCCGATGAGCTGTGCATCATTCGTTCGATGCACACCGATGCGATCAACCATGATCCGGCAATCACCTTCCAGCAAACCGGTTCTCAGATCCCCGGTCGCCCCAGTATCGGTTCGTGGCTCGGTTATGGACTGGGCAGCGACAACGACAATTTGCCGGCGTTTGTCGCGATGAGCAGCAGGGGCAGTGGAAAAGCGGGACAACCGCTCTACGACCGGCTGTGGGGAAGCGGGTTCCTGCCGTCGCAGTACCAGGGAGTGAAGTTCCGCAACCAGGGCGATCCAGTGCTCGACATCTCCGATCCGGCGGGGGTCTCCCGCGACGTTCGGCGAACGATGCTCGATTCGCTATCGGAATTGAACGAGCTGAAACACCAATCGACCGGCGACCCTGAGATTCGATCGCGAATCGCGCAGTATGAATTGGCCTACCGCATGCAAATGTCGGTGCCCGAGCTGCTCGATTTTTCCAGTGAACCGCAACACGTTTTGGATCTGTACGGACCAGACGTGCTCAAGCCCGGCCGCTACGCCTACAACTGCTTGATCGCGCGGCGATTGGCCGAACGAGGTGTGCGGTTTATCCAACTGTTCCATCAGGGTTGGGACCAGCACGGCAATTTGCCGACGCAGCTTGGCAAGCAATGCAAGGATACCGATCAGCCAACCGCGGCGTTGATTCGCGATTTGCGTCGGCGCGGAATGTTGGATGATACGTTGATCATTTGGGGCGGCGAGTTCGGGCGGACGATTTATTCGCAGGGCAAGCTGACCGAAAAGGTCTACGGTCGCGACCATCATCCGAGCTGTTTCACGATGTGGATGGCCGGTGCAGGCGTCAAGGGAGGCACAAACTACGGGCGTACCGATGACTACAGCGTCAACGTGGCGGAAAACGGAGTCAGCGTTCATGACCTTCACGCCACGGTGTTGCACCTGCTGGGGATCGATCACCAGCGCCTGACGTTCAAGTTCCAGGGACGTGATTTCCGCTTGACCGACGTCCATGGAAAAGTCGTAGAGCCGCTACTGGCTTAACCTGTAGGCCGACTTGTCCCCAAGTCGGCGATTGGAATCGGGGTGCGCTTGCCGACTTGGGGACAAGTCGGCCTACTCTGGTTCCGGCGCGTATTCCACCTCGATCAGGATTTCGTTCGCGGTTGGCTTGACGGTGTACTCGAGTCCTGAAGTGCGGAAGTCGCGATGTTTGGGGTGCAGCCGCGAACGTTCCACCATGTCCGGCCGCTCCACCCCGTTGCCAATTTCGTAGTCGGAGATGACGACGGCGCGGTGTACCCCTTCGACAGCACCATCGTCCAGCGTAAAAGTTCCCAAAGTGTACGATCCATCGGGTGCGATCTGGCCTCGTGCCGTGAGCGCCTTGCCGTCGCTGCCGGTCGAAAACTCAATCGTTCCCTCTTGCAACAATTTGCCGTCGGGAAAACGAACAATGCCTCGAACCGGGTACGTTTTCTGTTGATCCGAACACCCGGTCGACAACAGGCAACAAGCGGCAGCCAAGACGCAGGCGGCCAGTGGTCTGATGCGTAAAACGAATTTCATGTTTTCTCCGCGGATCGAGCTTCCAAAATCGTATCATGTTTGCGGGCGGTCCCGGCTGAAGTTGGCTGGTGTCGCGTGACCGGGAAGAAATCGGAGCTGTAGCGATGCCATTTATCAATATCAAAGATATCCCTGCCCAAGAAGTGTGTCCCGGTTGCCGGCTTCGCACACCCTACGGCGAAAATCTGATGCTTTCTTACCTGGAGATGGCTGACGGTGCCACCATTCCGCTGCATGATCATCCGCACGAACAGGGTGGGATGCTGTTGGAGGGCAGATTGCAGTTCACGCTTGGCGAGGAAACCAGAATCGTTGAAGCGGGATCGATGTTCATCATTCCACCCAACGTTCCTCACAAAGTGACAGCGATCGACGGACCGGCTCTTGTCCTGGATGTATTCAGCCCCGTGCGCGAAGATTACGTCGAATTGATGAACAGGTACATTCCGAAAGAATAAGCTGGACAGCGCCACTTTGTGTCGGTTTGAAGAGAAACTTTAGGAAGGATTGCGTGAGCGCGATCGAGTTTCACAAAACACTAGAAAAAGCTGCGTTTTCAATTCAAAGTGGCGTTGTCCAGATCAGCTGGAAAAGCCATCTTCAAGTTTCCAAGTACGTCGTGAACCTGCTGCTGATGTCAAGCCAAAAGTCTTTGCCGACCGTCTCGGATTGCGATGGATGTGGAGTCTGTTGTTTCCACATGGGTTACCCCGAATACATCCGGCAAAGCGGTAACCAGCCCGACGAAGAACATTGGACGTCGCTGCCGGATGATCTGAAAGAAGAACTCATCCGCTACATCGCAAGCTACCGCAAGCCGCCTGCCGGGGAGCTGGACGGGCCATGTTTTTGGTTGGACATGGAAACGCGGCGCTGCCGGCACCACCAGCACCGTCCCAATGTCTGCCGCGACTTCCAAGTCGGAAGCAAAGATTGCCGCGCCTGGCGCGACCACTACCAAGACCAAATCAACAACTAACCCCAACCCTCCCCATCTTTTTCTCCCCCTCTCCCCCTCTCCCTCTCTTTCCTTCTCCCACTCTCCCTTCCTTTCTCTCAAACGCGCTGGCAAACAAAACTGCTAGCATGACGGCGTTTCGTTTCTCCGCGTACGGGTCTTGCTATGAAACATCTACTATCCCTGTGCCTCGTTTGTCTGATTGTGTCGCCCGCGGTCGGCGAAGACTGGTCTGGATTTCGGGGGCCGAGTGGAAACGGCATGACCGATCATGCCGGCACACCCGTGCAGTGGTCGACGACCGACAACGTGCGTTGGTCCGTGCCCCTTCCCAAAGGCGGAAACGGCAGCCCGATCGTGGTCGGCAATCGCGTCTTTGTCACCAGCGCCGAAGACGACGATGGACGGACGCGAACGTTGTTCTGTTTCGATGCCGCGTCGGGCGAGTCGCTTTGGAATCGGCCGGTCCAATTCGATGCCAAGATGCCGACTCACAAAACCAATCCCTATGCCGGAACGACTCCCGCCAGCGACGGAAAACGTGTGGTGGTTTGGCATGGCTCGGCCGGGCTGTTTGCCTACGACATGGAAGGCAACGAAATTTGGTCCCGCGACCTCGGACGCTTTCAACACATGTGGGGATACGGATCCAGTCCGGTGATTGTCGGTGACCGTGTTGTTTTGCACACCGGGCCGGGCCAGAAAGTGTTCGTGGTTTGTCTGGACCTGGCAAGTGGTGAAGAGATTTGGCGTCACGAAGAACCGGTGGACGGCAATGGCGAGCGGAATCGCAACAACAACTACATGGGATCCTGGGCCACGCCGGTGGTGATCGATCAAGGCGATCATCGGAAGCTTGCGGTGGTGGCCCTGGCAACACGAGTCTGTGCCTTTGACGTTGGCGATGGCTCATTGGCATGGTTTTGTGAAGGATTGGCCGGCCAGCGAGGTGATTTGGCGTACAGTTCACCGATGATCGAAGAGAGCAGGTGTGTGATGTTCGGCGGATTCAAAGGTCCGTCGTTTGCATTCGACATCGACGGCAGTGGCAACCTGACCGACGAAAAACGTCTTTGGTTGGAAACGGAGAGGAATCCTCAAAACATCGGCACTGGCTTGCTGTTGGGAGGATACATCTATCGACTTGGTGCCGGGCCCAACCTGATCGATTGCCTGGAAGCCCAAACGGGCAAAGTCGTCTGGCAGGAACGTTGGAACGGAAAAGCGTTTTGGGGTTCGATTTCTTACGATGGTCGAAACGCCTACGCGACGGATCAGGCGGGCACGACACTGGTCTTCAAACCGTCGGCCGGCGGGTTCCGGGAGATCGCCCGAAACGAGCTTGGCGATACCTGCAACGCCACTCCGGCACTCGCCCACGGTCGAGTCTACATCCGCACGTATCAGAAACTGTGGTGCATCGAAGCAAATTGACCGTCGGCCGGTTCTCCGAACCGGCAGCGCGTACTTGCCGGGTGAGTTGCCAGGGTAGGCTTGGTTGATGCGGGCGAAGGGGAGAAGAAGGAGAGGGAGTGCGCGCCGACTTGGGGACAAGTCGGCCTACTTTATTCGGCTGCGCGGAGTCGCTTGAATAGTTGTGCCACGGATTTGGCGGAGTCGGCTTTCAGCAAACTTGCTCGGTAGATCCGTCCGGCCAGCATCACCACGATGCTGGTTGCGGCAAGCATCAACAAGGCGGCCAGGGGGGCATGCCAGATCGGCATCGTTTGGCCAACCGACATTCGCAGGCTCATCATCAGCGGTGTCGACGGTGGAAAGAAACTGAGCGCCACCGGCAATACTCCGTTGGGATCGCGAATGGCGGTGAACCAAACCATCATTGGCAACACCAAAACCAACCACACCGGCAACAGGAGCGACTGAGCCTCCTTCAGCTCGCTGACCGAGGCGCCGATCGTTAAGAAAATCGAGCTGTAGAAAAGGACGCCCAGAATCTGGAAGAGGATCAACCACGGCATCAGTGACCACGGCAAGTGCATGTCCCAGTCGTTGTGTTGAAGCACGAACCAGCCGCCGATCCCGTAGAAGGCGAAAACGACAAACGATCCGCAGACGTTTCCCAGCAACTTGCCGGTCATCAATTTGGTGGGGCTGACCGAACCGAGCAGCAGTTCGGCGATGCGGCCACTCTTTTCCTCCATTCCGCTTTCTAGCATCGGTTGAGCCGCCAGGAAGATGACCATGAACATCAGCATCATGATGCCAAACGGCAAGAAAGTCGACACCAGCGTATCGGCACCTCCCTTGCTGGTGACCTTGCCGTCGTCGTCGGCAACGTAGGGCATCGTTGGTTCTAGGTTGACCGTGATGTTGGCTTGGGCGACCAGTTCGGGATCGATTCCCAATTCGGTCAATCGACGCGTTCGCAATTCTTGCTTGATCGTACCGGCGAGCCAACGACGGGCGCTGCTGAGTGCAGCGTCCTGGCTGACGAACTTGATTTTCACATCCCCGCGTTCCGATAGATCCTTCAGCTTCTCTGGAATTTCAACAAACGCGTATAGCTTTCCATCGCGCACCTGGTCGCTAAGCGCGAGACGTTCTTGGTCGCTGAGCCGAGGATTCTCCGTGCGGTGGAAATTCCAGAATTCGGCTGCTTCAAAAGGATTGTCGCCTCCTGCCGGCGAGTGCGATTGGTCCGACTCGGACGCTTTTACTGCTTCGCGAATCAGGTTGTTTCTCGTATTGGCTGCCGACTCAATCCTTTCAAACAACATCCCTGTCGCGTCGGCGATCAAGATCTTGCGTTGCTTGTTTCCGCCTAGCTTGGTGATGGCCGGCATCAGTACCAGGCCCCCCAGCATCAAAACCGGCATCATCACCAACGTGAACAGGAATGCTTTGGTTGCGACCATCGCGGAGAATTCGCGATGTGCGATCGCCAAGAGTTTAAACATCGCCATCCTCCCTGGCTGTCGATGACATCGCCTTTCCATCTTGCGAATCTGGTCGAGCGATGCGGACAAAGATATCGTGCAAAGAGGGACGCATCGTTTCGAAGTGTTCGACATCCCCGATTCGAGCCAGGCTTTGGTAAAGCGCGGGCCGCTGGGTTTCACTTTCCAAATGGAGTACCGCGTCGGAGTTGTTTTCTCGCAAGACCTCCTGCAGACCGGTCACCTTGACAAGTGATTCGGGAAGGGGCTGCCCGCCGGCCATCCGTACCTTGATCTGGCAACCGCCGTAGCCTTCGCGAATCGAATCCAACGTCCCGTCCAGCACTTTCTTGCCTTGGTAGATCATGAAAACTCGATCACAAAGATCTTGGGCAACATACATGTCATGAGTGCTGAAGATGACCGTGGTGCCTTCGTCTCGCAGCTCTCTGACGACGCCTCGCATCAATTCCAAGTTCACCGGATCCAGTCCGCTAAACGGTTCGTCCAGGATGACCAGTTGCGGGCGGGCGATGGTGGCGACGATGAATTGGATTTTTTGCGCCATCCCTTTGGATAGCTGTTCGATTTTTTTGTTCGCCCACTCGCCGGCGCCCATCCGCTCGAGCTGTTGATCGATTGCCGAACCCGGATTCTTGACCCCCTTCAGTCGGGCAAAGTAACGCAGGACTCGGCGAACCGTCATGCGGCGGTACAAACCGCGTTCTTCGGGAAGGTAGCCGACCCGATCGTCGGCGGCGCTACCGAAATCACGTCCCAGCACGCTCACATGGCCCGCATCGGGTTGGTAGATCCGCAAAATCAGCCTCATGGTCGTCGTCTTGCCCGATCCATTGGGGCCGATGAAACCGAAGATCGACCCCTGGGGCACCACCAAATCGACGTCGTCGACTGCCGGTTTGCCGGCAAATCGTTTGACGACCCCCTGAAGCTGCACCACCGGTTGGTTGCTCATCTGGTTTACCTGAGTGCTGGTAGCGTGGCTTGGGGACAGGGAGATAGTCGGAAAGAGCGAGTGCTTGCCGGCTTGGGACAGGTCGGCCTACCGGCCTATTCGCTTTTGGCAGCGAATCTTGGCAGCGAGCGGCTAATTTGCATTTTCAGAAAAATAGCCGACGTTCATGGCTGTTTCCAAGCGGATCAGTTCGGCGTCGCTTTCGACTTTCATCTTTCTCAACACGCGGGCGCGATGCTTGGCAGCCGTCTGAAATGCAATGTCCAGGCTATAAGCGATTTCTTTGATGCTAAGCCCTTCCAGCATCAATCCTTTCACAACCTTTTCTCTCGCCGTGAGACGCTGTGTGAGTGCTTGAACGCGCGAGCGATGTTCGGCGAGCGATTGAAGCCGCATCGCCTCGTCAACGGCGCGGCGGGTCAGGGCGATCAATTCCTGATCACTGATCGACTTTTCCACAAAATCAAATGCCCCGGCGCGAAATGCTTGCGAACAGCTTTCTACATCTGCGTCTCCACTGATCAAGATGATCGGCATGGGGCAGTGCAGCTGAGTCAATCGTTGCTGCAGTTCCAAACCCGAAATTTCCGGCATTCGCACGTCCAACAGCAGGCAACCGGGCTCTTCCGGACGCAACCGTCGCAAAAAATCATTCGCGCGCAAAAAGGTCTCCACGACCATTCCGGCGCCCTGCAAAACCGCTTGGAAATAGCACAGACTATGATCGTCATCGTCAACCACGAAAACTGTAGCCGACGAAACGTCGTTTTCATTGGCTACCATTGTTATCAGGCTCCCGGATCGAAACTTGTTTGATGACGTCCTTTCAATGTATTCGATGGTACGTTGTCGCGCATCGCATTTTGATGGTTCGTCGCTCTGGCCATTTTTTTATTGGTTTCTTTTCGCCCCACTGGGAAGGGCAACGGCACCAAACCAATAACGCCCGACGGTTCGAAGGGAGTCGACCAAACCGGCGAATCGATCCGGTTTGACGAGTACCGAATTGGCGTGCAGGCGATAGCAGCGGTCGACTTCCTGTGGTTCGATGGAGGTAGACCAAACCACCACGGGGATGTGCCGAAGATCCGCGTCCGATTTGATTTCGGAGAGCACGCTTTGGCCGTCTTTTCGGGGGAGATGCAAGTCCAGGAGAATCAAGTCGGGGTGTTTGACGTCCGAAAACTCCGATTCTTTGCGAAGCCGGCGCAGAGCCGTTTCGCCGTCTTTGGCAACGGTCAGCCGGCAATCCATGTCTGTTTCGGCCAAGCCTTCCCGCAGGATCAAAGCGTCGTTGTCGTTGTCATCCACCAATAGGATCTCGAACTGCTGGCCGCGATCAACCATTCACTTCCTCCTCCGGGATCAAAAAATAGAACGAGCTGCCAAGACCAGGCTGCGACTCAACCCATATCTTTCCGCCTTGTTGTCGAAGCATCGCGCGGCAAGTGGCCAGGTTGATCCCAGTGCCTTCGAATTCAGATGGTGGATGCAGACAGACAAACGGCTGAAAGATTTCTTCGTGATGTTGCGGTGCGATTCCGATTCCATCGTCGGCAACGCAAAATATCCAACCTTTGTTGTGATGTTCGGCCGAGATACGAACCTGGTTGCCGTGACCTCGCGTGAATTTGAGTGCATTGGATATTAGATTTTCCAATACGAATGCGAACGCGTCGGGATCGCTCTTGAATTCGGGCAGCGGTTCACAGCTGACCGCGATTTCACTTTGATCGATGATCGGTTGCAGCGATGCAAGCAGGTTATCGAGAACCTGGTTGCCGACAATCGTTTCACGGGAGGTCGCGCGGCTTCCGACTTCGCAGTATCGAACCAGGTTTTTGACGGTTGCTTGCATCAAGTGGGTGCTGCGCACGATGCGATCGAGCCAATCGTCTGCTTTTTCGTCCAACTCTCCGGCGTACCGCTTGGAGAGCAACCCGGCAAAGTTTCCGATGTTCCGCGCCGGAGCTTGCAGCTGATGGGACGCAAGATGGGCGAAGCGGCGCAATTGTTGGTTCGATTCCTCCAGGTCCCGGATACGTTGGTTTAGCTGCGGGTCGGTGTTCATGTTTGCCGGAGCTCCATGGTCGCAGCTCAGCGCCGCAGAAGTTGGACTGCGTCGATCAAAACGTGTCCGTCGGTCTGCCGATTGCTGACTTCGATCAACGCATTGCCCTTTTCAAAACGGTAAGTTCCAATCGTGCCAAAGGCGCCGTGCTGCGGTTTCTTGCGTTGATTGACGAGCACCGTTGCCGATCCTTCGGCGTGATGGACGGTGACGGGAACGTTGGTGGCGCGGTTGTTGTAAGCCGACCAGCACATCCGTACTTCGTATCGTCCCGCTTCAGCGATCTTGAATGCGAACCGGGCAGACTGGTCGCCCTTGGCCGTGTCGCCGTCATGGCGGTAGCCGATTTCGACAAAAGGACCAACGGAACTGCTGTAAGATTCGAATCCCACACAATCGGCGTCGGCGTCATCGATCACCAGGCCGTCAAGGGAATCGGCGGCAATGCCGATTGCGGCAACGCGGCGCGGACCGGTCCACTGTAGAACCTGGCGGTCTTCCAACAGTTTTGATCTCAACGCGTCGTAGTCGATTTCTTGAACCGGCAACTCCGATTCGATCGCCAACATGGCGGCGGTCGCGGACGATTGGCCCAAAACCATGAATACCGGTTCCATGCGGATCGACCCGAAAGCGATGTGCGAAGCGCTCAAACAGACCGGGACCAGCAGGTTGGTGCATTGCTGCTTTTTCGGCACGACGGCGCCGTATTCGATACCGTAGGGTGAAAAACCGCCGACCTGCACGTCCCCTTCGTTCCGCACCGCCCCGCTTGCATCGATGTGCCGCTGAACGTTGTGAGAATCCATGGTGTAGGCAGCCAGGCCGATCGGTTTTTTCGCCAACGTGCGGCCCTGGCAATGATGTTGAGTCATCACGACGTCGCCGACCATTCGACGTGCTTCGCGGATATAGAGTTGCTGCTGCCAACCGTCGGCGCGTGAAAACTCGTCTCGCGAAGTTCCCCAGCGCGACACTTCCTTGCGGATTTCGGCCGGGACCCGGGGGTGATTGGCCAGCGTCCACATCAAACCTTGTTGATAGCTGCGATGGCGGCGAACGATTTCTTCTCGCTGCTGGTAGCTTGCTTCGGGGTAGTCGTAATTTTGTCCGATGAAGTCCGTCGAAAAACCCCGGTTGTTGTTGGTGTCGGTTTTACGATTGGGCATCGCCGAATTGGACCAGGGGATGACGCGGGCGCCCCCTTCAAAGTTTCGCAGCAGCAGTTCGTATCGCAGTGGCTGGTAGTCGGATGGTTTGGCAAATGGAATCCGGTTGTCGGGATGATCGGTCAGGCACATTCGAAAGCAGTAGGCTTGCAAGCGGTGATCGGCGGCGCCTTCGGTCCCGGGACCGGCCGGGTCGATGCCAGGGAGCAGTCCGCTGCTGGAGTCGCCGGCGACGACATAGGGATCCACGCCGCGAACAAACTGGTGATGAATGGCCCGTCGAGTCTGCACGCCATTGAGCGTTTCGTCGTAGGTATCGTTGCTTTCACGTCCGACGGTGTAGGTGACGCCCGCGCCGGCCATCAAGTCGCCTTCGTAAGTCGCGTCGATGAAGACTTCGCCGCGGTAAACGGTTCCCGATTCATCCGCGATGGAGACGATACGAGATCCGTTCATCTGCACGCTTGGCAGTCGGCCGCTATTGCTGGCCGAGCTGCGGTCGAGTCGTTTGCCTCGCACCACGGTGATTTGGTATTCATCCACCAGGTCCTGCATGATGGCCAGCGCCGCCGACGGTTCGAAGGTCCACATCGCCTCCTCGCCCGCGGCCGTTTTGCTCTGGCCGCCGCCTCGGTATTCATCGCGTTTCTGCCACTTCCAGTGGTTGGGATCTTCGTAATAGCGTCGGACGCGAACGTAAAATTCCCTGGCGATTCCTCCGATGGCGGCCTTGTTGCCAATATCGGTCTGCCCCAGCCCACCGGTGGTCAACCCGCCAATTCGTTCCGTTGGCTCAATGACCAAAACGGTTCCGCCCATTCGTTTGACCTGAACCGCCGCCGCGATTCCCGCCGACGTGCCGCCGTAAACGATCACGTCGTAAGTGTCGGAAGCGGCCGGCCGCTGGGCAGCGACCGGGACGCAGCTGGCCAACATCGCAATCAGCATTGCCGCGCTGGACCAGACTTGGATTTGTCGCGATCGTTTCGGGTAGGATGATGGAGACATGTTACGAATACGCATTGCATCAGGTGGGTGGTTCATGCAGAAATCGAAACGTTGGTTCGAGCTAGATTTTACTTGTCGTGGGTTCATTGTTGCAGCCATCGTGGTCGGGATGGCGATGATTGCGTCGGCCGACGAAAAGAAAGCCGTTTCCGCCGAGGGCGGAGGGGAAGGTCAGCCCGCCAATTCGATTCGACTGCGAGTGGTGGGGCCGGACGGCAAGCCGATCATTGGGACCGCCATTCACGTCTCGGTTTGGACGAAGGAAAAAGGTTTCAAGTCCAACCAGGATTTCACGACCGACGCTAGCGGTGAAGTGACGGCGCCGTTGCCAGGCCAAATCAGAATTCTCCGCATCTGGGCGAGCAAAAAGGATCATGTGCCACTGTTCGCGCACTGGTGGCCGGAGATGCAGCCGGATGGCAATGAGATTCCTGAAACGTTTCAGTTTGATTTGGCCAAGGGGACGAAAATTGGCGGACAGGTTACCGATCCCGAAGGCCGACCGATCGAAGGAGTCAAAGTCGAAGTGATGCGCCGAAGCCAGGCTCACGGCATGAAACGGCTGCAAGCCGGAACGTGGCTGGCCGAAGGCGACAACGCCGTTGTGACCGACCGCAACGGCAGGTGGGAACTGGGTAACGTCCCGGCTGCCGAACAGACCACGGTGCTGGTCAAACTCAGCCATCCTGATTTCATTGACGATGAAAACTACGGCGGCTATCAACGAGAACAATCGATCGTGATGCCGCTTCTGCGTGACAAGACAGCGGTGTTTCGGATGAATCGCGGACACTCCTTGTCCGGCCAAATCACCGATTCGGATGGAAATCCCGTGGCGGATGCCGTCGTGGTTTGGGGGGACGATCCCTATCTTCAAAACGGCAGCCAGGAGGTTCGAGTCGATTCAGGAGGGCACTACAGCCTGCCTCCGTTGAAAGAAGGCCCCAGCGCGCTGACGGTCATCGCCAAAGGTTGGGCTCCCCAGCGCCGCGACGTTCAAATCGGCCCCGATACCGGGGCAATCGATTTTCGTCTCACCCCAGGCAAGCGGCTTCATCTGCATTTGGAGGACTACGAGGGCAATCCGGTGGCGGGTGCCTACGTGGGCATTTTGCAGTGGCGCGGCGCAAAATCGTTGTACAACCACAAGCATCCCAACGTACTGGATACCAAGATTCCGCGTCGAGCCAACGAGCAGGGAGACTTCATTTGGAATTGGGCTCCGGAGGATGAGGTGATCTATTCGTTTGGACAAACGGGATATGAGCCCATCCGGCAGCGGGCGGTGACCGCGAACGGGGAGATCGTTGTGGTGTTGATGCAGCCCAAATTGACGGTCCGCGGAACGATCACCAACGCTGTCACTGGCAAGCCGGTCGAAAAATTCAAGGTCGCGATCAAACCGGCAGACCGCCAGCGTGTTGCCGTGGGGGAACAGGGCAGCCAATACAGCAAATCGGGCAGCTACTCGATCGAATCACCACCGCAGGATCAACCTTATGTGATCCGCGTTGACGCCCGCGGCTACGCGCCGTTTGCTTCGCCCAAAATGACCGAGCTGTACGGAAAGGTAGAACTGGATATCCAGTTGCATCCAGAGTCGTAGCGGCTCAGTTCGATTGGCTGACCGCGTGGTTTTCGCTTTTGTCGAGGCCTTCGATCTTGCGATTGCGGGTGATCCAAATGGAACAGGGTGCGTGGCGGAGCACGTAGTGAGGCACGCTTCCCAGCACCAGGCGGCCCAGTGCACTGCGACAGGGGTCGCCCATTACCACCAGATCGAAGTGATGATCTTCGACAAACTGCGTGATGCCTTCACCAATGTGATCGCATTCCACCAAGTGGCCTTGCGAGTTGGGGGCTACTTTTTTCAGTTGTTCCACCGCCTGGTCAAGAGCCTCGGCGGCAGCATCCTTGGTCTCTTCGGAATCGATGATCACTTCGTTCAAAAACGAGGAAACATACGAGACGACCGAAATCGCGTAAACATTCGTGGCGGCTCCCCAAGAGAACTCACTGAACTGCTCAATCGCCGCTTGGGATGGGCCCGAATCGTCATACCCGAACGCAACGTACAGGGGCCGCTCCGGTTCTTTTCGAAGACCCGTGGGACGTACCACCAGCACCGATCGATCGGCGTGGGTGGCCACGAAATCACTGGTGCTGCCGAGCAAGATTCGATCGACCACGGAATGGCCGCGAGCACCCACGACGATCAGGTCGGCATCGATTTCCTTTGCCTGTTCGACAATGGTTTCGCCGGGGTTGCCTTCGCAGATCAAATGTCGAACCTCGGCATTGGCCCCTTGAAACATCACCTCCACCCGCTCGAAGGCATCGGCGGCGAACGCGCGTTCCTTGCCCACGCAGACCGACATCCATGCTTTCGTGGGCTGAGCGAATCGGACTGGCGGCAAGTGGACGACGGTCAACACCGTCAGGTCGATCTTGTCACGATGGGGGAGATGCGATAGCAGCCAAGCCGCCTCTTCCGCACATGTGGAACCATCTGTAGCAAGTAGGATTTTCATCGATCTAACTCCCAACCTAAGTGGCTTGCCAATGAAAACTGCCAAAGGCGACCGAGGATCGCGCCACCTTCTGTCACATCGTGCATTCGGCGTGCCAACAACCGCACACCGCCGGGGATGTTCATGCATGTGCGTATCAGCACGACCACGCGTGATAGCTAGCACACGTGGTCCCAGCTGATGCGCTCCGCCGCACGCAAAGTGCACATCTTGGCACGTTTTGGCAAAGCGTGCCGCTGGCGGCAGTTCATTGTAGGCCGACTTGTCCCCAAGTCGGCCAGTACAGGATCGCCGACTTGGGACAAGCCGGCCTACCTGGGAATTTGAAGATACGCTCTAAAAACCGCCAAGTGTGCCGGCAAACACCATCACTGCGACGAAAGCCAACACTTCCAGCAAAACCCACCACAATCGGTCGTGACGCCGATGAAACTCATTCAAGGAAGTCAACATCGTTCTTCTCGCTCTGAAGACCTCGAGACAACGACTCCACAGGAGTGCAAAATCGGTGCCACCGCCGCAATCTTGGCGTCTGTTGCCGCGACTTGGCGACAACAAGAGTGCGGTCTTACCGCTTGGGCGCCCGGTAGGACTCCCTGGGACCGGCGGCAGCGGTCCGCTGCCAGGCCTTTTTCTGGCCACCCGCTTTTCGATACGCTTGCCGAAAAGCGTCGAAAGTCGTCTTGTGCAGCACTTTGTCCGTCGCGTTCTTCACGTCGACCAGTTTGTCGTGCAACGGACATTTTTCTCCGGCACCACAGATCCCACCACCAAACGGACAGCTGTTGTCTTCGTCCTCCCGTTCAAAAAGCCGGTAGACGTCGTACAGCTTCACCTCTTTGGGAGGGCGGGCGAAAGTGAATCCGCCACCCGGACCGCGTGAGCCGACGATGATGCCGACCTGGGAGAGAGTCGAGAGAACTTTGGCGACATAAGGACGCTGCAAGCCGCGTGATTCGGCGATCTCGGTGGCCGAGAGCCGTGTTTCGCCACCGTCGTAGACTTCCGCCAGACGGCTCAGCGCCGCGATTGCTGTTTGAGTCGCGCTTCCGTAGGGAGTCATCGGATGGGTCGATGTTGGATGTTGGCTGGCTGGGTATCGTTGTTGGGGGCCTCCGCCCCAGTTATCTGACCAGTGAACACGGTCACAATCAGCTTGAGGGTTATCGTCAAGATCAGCAACCCGCAGGCCCAGATGCCGGCGGTCACTTTCCATTCCACCGTACTGGGAGTGTACTCGACGATTTCGTGAAGGGTGGACGGGATGAAGCCGGGAATGATCAGTCCCATCCCTTTTTCGATCCAAATTCCGATGATGCACAGCAAGCAAGCCACGATTCGGATCACACCGCGTTCCAATGCAGCGGGCATGAAAAAGAGTGCCGCGCCGACAATGTTGCAGACCACCGCTGTCCAGATCCACGGCACCAGCGAGTTGTGGCCGTGGCTGCCGAAAAACAGGTATTCAGCCGACGCTCTGTGCGCGCCGCCGGTATAAAAAACAGTAAATAGTTCGCTGGCCAACATTACCAAATTGACCGCCATCGCCACACGAATGATTTGAATCAGGGTGTTTGCCGGACCGCGAGGCGCCTCAAAGCGAGTTGTCATGCGTAACACTCGCATCACCAGAATGATGAACGCCGGGCCGCTGACAAAGGCCGAGGCCAAAAATCGAGGAGCCAGTAGCGCGGTGTTCCAAAACGGCCGGCCACCCAAACCGCAGTACAAGAACGCGGTCACGGTGTGAATGCTGATCGCCCAGACGATCGAAAGCAGCACAAAGGGGACGTACCAGGCTCGGTTGGGACGTCGCTGCAGATACCGCATGTACAGCAAGTACCCGACGATGTGCAGGTTGATCAGCAGGTAGCCGTTCAACACGATCACGTCCCAAGTGAGCATCGACATCGGCCAATTGAAACGGCCGATTCCGGGGATCAGGTGCCAGAAACGATCGGGCCGGCCCAGGTCAACCACGACGCTGAGCGTGCACATGATGATCGCGGCGATCGCGACCGCTTCGCCGATGATCACGACCTTGTGCATCTCTTCGTCGTCGTACAGGTAGGCAGGGATGACCATCATCACACCGCCCGCGGCCAATCCGACGCAAAAAGTGAAGTTGGCGATGTACAGCCCCCAACTGACGTGGTCAGTCATGTTGGTGGTGATCATGCCTTCAGAAACCTGGTGGGCCCAAGCATTGGCGCCGACCAGCGCGATCGCGGTTAGCAGCGCCATCCAAGCGTAGAACCCGAACGATCCGTCGGTGGCGATCGACAGAGCGCGGCGAAGGAATTGCGGGTAGCTTGCCAATGCCGACGTTTGCGACTGCGGCTGCTTTGCGGTTGCGTTACTCATCGCTTACTTGTCAAAGAAATAAAAGAACGCGGGCTTCGTCCCGACTTCTTCCTTCAGCACATAAACACGTTTGTTTTCCAGCAACCAACGGATCTCCGAGTCGGGATCCAAGATGTTGCCGAACACCCGGGCGCCGGTGGGGCAAGCCTCCAAGCAGGCCGGCAACCGTCCCCGGCGAGTGCGATGGAGGCAGTAGGTGCATTTTTCGACGGCGCCTTGCGGCCGAATTCGGTTGCTCAAATAACTCTGGTCGGGATTGACTTCCTCGGCCGGTATTTCCGGTTTTTTCCAGTTGAAACGCCGCGCGTGGTAGGGGCAAGCGGCTTCGCAGTATCGACAACCGATGCACCAGTTGTAGTCGACCACCACGATGCCGTCTTCTTCTTTCCAGGTCGCTTGCACCGGACAGACGTCGACGCAAGGCGGCTGATCGCATTGTTGACATTGGACCGGCAGGTAGAACTTTCCCTCGGCCGGCACGGCGTGGTCATAGGTCGTGTTGCCCTGTTCCATGTCCATCGTGCCCAACGGCATTTCCAGCACGCGAATGTAGGACTGGTTGGTGGCACGATCGTGATTGTTTTCTCGGTGGCATGCCTCCACGCATTTGCCGTTGCCGTTGCAGAGGCTCAGGTTGATCGCGTAAACGAACTTGGTGCCGGGGATCGGCCGGTCGTCGCCGATGGTGACGTCGGCGCCGTATTGCTCTTTGGTATCCGATTCCAACCGGGCGATGACGTCACGTTTGTCGTCGTCGGAAAGTTCTTGGTAGTGCTGCTGCAGAAACTCGTCCAACGACAGTTCTTTGGCCGCTTTTCGCAGCGGCGAAACCGCGCCCACCATCGCCGCCGCGCCCAGCGTTGCAAAGCAGCCTTTGACGGCCGCTCGGCGCGAAACGACCGGCAGTGACTGCGAAGGTGATGTTTGGCCCTGGTCGCTCATCCCTTCGCCTCCTGGGAATGTGCCGCGCCGGAATCAGAATGGTCCAGAAATCGATCGCGCGGTTTGAAAGTGGGAATCATCGTTGGAAACTTTGGCGCGTGGGGATCGTGACAATCGATGCAGTTGTTTCGCTGCCGCGGACCGCGGCGAAGATCCCAGTAACCGGTCATCCCGCCATGGCCTCCATGTTCGTAGTCCCGCGCCTGCGGTCCGTGGCATTGCCCACACAGAGTCATTACGTCGGAATATTCCACCGTCGTGTCGTCGGCCAGTCGCAGGGTGTCGGCGTCGTTGGGGTTGTGGCAGGCGTAACAACCAAGCGTGCCGTGGGCAATCCGCAAGTGCTGATGGAACTGATCCAGGTCTGCCGCTGTTCGAGTGGCCCGATTTGGCGGTTTGACGCTATGGCAGGTGGAACAAGCGACGGTGCCCGAGCGGCCCTGCGGATCCTCATTCGACAGTTCGATTCGCGGTGGCCCGGATGGTTTTCGCGTGATCGTTTCAAATTGCTGGTCGGGCTGTGGAGTGGTCGCCGCAGCGAGAAGATGCGAGTGGGGCTTCGGGTGAGGTTCGACCGAGCCGCGACCGGTGTTCACCGCCGCCGCGGTGGCCAGGGAGATCGAAAGGGCTCCCAGCACCCATGGCAAGGTGTGCAATCCCCAATCGGCGTATCGGCTCATCCGCACGGGCTCCGTAAAATGACGCAGGCAATTCGCAAACAAACCGGCGCGCCGGTGGGCGGAATGGGACAAAAACAACACGCCCAATCCACTTGGCGCCGCACCTGCTGGCCAGCGCATGCCGGAAAACAATAACGTCTTCAACTTCGATTTCAAGAGTTGGAGGTCTTTTGTTCTTGAATATTTCAGGCAAAGCGGTAGTTTATTGGCGATTCAAACCGAGAGGACAAATTCATGCCCGTCAGTGGACTGGTTGTATCGCTGGCAGATGACCAGCAATCGCGCGACAGCGCGATTGACGCCATCGCTGCCCAGCCGGGTATCGAAATCGGCCCCACCCGTTCTGATTGCTTGACGATCGTCACCGACACCGATTCACGGCGGGAAGACAAGCGGCTTTGGGATTGGCTTTGTCGCCTGCCGGGGGTCCGGCAGGTCGAAGTCGCTTTCGTTGGGTTTGATACCGAGCCGGAATCTAGTGACGCAAACCGTCGAGGTCAAAAAAGTGGATGCTGATCGTCGTTCGTTCTTGAAGGGTGCCGCGATGGCCGCCGCGGCTGCGGCGGCCGCAGCGAAGGACCCCGCCTTTGCATTGCCGGTGATCCAGAACGGCGGGAATCAACCCGAGGGTCTCACTTGGAACAAGGCGCCCTGCCGATTTTGCGGTACCGGATGCCACGTCCAAGTCGGTGTCGAAAGCGGCCGGGTGGTCGCGGTTGCCGGCGATAAGCATGCCGATGTCAACAAAGGGCTGTTGTGCGTCAAGGGATATCACGTCGGATCGATTTTGTACGGCAAAGATCGCCTCACCAAACCGCTGTTGCGCAAAGGTGATTCGTTCGTCGAGATCGATTGGCAGGAGGCGATCGACGTCGTTGCCAAACGCATTCACGCGGCGCCGGAAAAGTTTGCTTTCTACGGTTCGGGCCAATGGACCATTCCGGAGGGCTACGCGGCTCAAAAACTGATGAAAGGTGGACTGGGTAACAATCACATCGATCCCAATGCCCGGCTTTGCATGGCGTCGGCGGTGACTGGTTTCCTGGCCACCTACGGCGTGGATGAACCGGCCGGATGTTATGCCGACTTGGACCATTGCGATGTATTGATCACCTGGGGAAACAATCCGGCCGAGATGCATCCGGTGTTGTTTTCACGAGTCATCGACCGCCGCTCTCGCGGCCAGCAGGTTCGGCTCATCGATATCGGAACGCGGCGGACTCGTACGACCGACGCGGCGGACGATTTTCTGTTGATGAAACCGCACGGTGACGTGGCGATCGCGCTGGGCATCATGCACTTGTTGGTCACCGACGGAACGTACGACAAGGATTTCGTCGATGCCAATTGTGCGTTTCGCACCCTGCAGGCGGAGAATCCGACGTTGCAAGGCGAGGCGATTTCGTTTGATCAATACAAAGAAAAGATTGCCCGTTACACGCCGGAACATGTGGAAGAGTTGTCGGGTGTTCCCGCCGACAAGATTCGCATGTTGGCCGGCCTGTTTGGTGATCGAAAACGGCGGATCACCAGTTTGTGGTGCATGGGGATGAACCAGCACACGATGGGGACCGCGGTGAACAGCATGGTTCATGGCGTCCATTTTCTGAGCGGCCATTTTGGACGGCCCGGCGATTCTCCCACCAGCCTGACCGGCCAACCTTCCGCCTGCGGCACGGTGCGCGAAGTCGGCACGCTCGCCCATGCATTGCCCGGCGGCCGATTGGTCGCCAAGGAAGAGCATCGTACGCAGTGCGAAGATTTTTGGAACCTGCCTCACGGGCGAATCAATCCGGCGCCCGGATATCACACCGTCAAGATGTTCGACCAGTTCACCAAGTCGGTCGACGAAGGGGGCGATATCGATACGCTGTTTGTTCAGGTGACCAATCCGGGACAGACGTTGCCGAATCTGAACAAGTTGTTCAACGACAAAGCGAAGCTGGGGGACAAGTTTTTGATCGTCGCCGACTGTTACCCCACGGCGACGACCGAACTTGCCGATCTGATTTTGCCGGCAGCGATGTGGGTCGAAAAGAACGGGATCTACGGCAACTCGGAACGACGCACCCAGCAATGGTTCAAGATGGTCGATCCTCCCGGCGAGGCTCGCGATGACTGCTGGATGACGATTGCGATTGCCCATCGGTTGATGGAACTGGGACACGAAGGGATGAAAGACAAGGACGGGAAGTTTTTGTTCCACGTCGAAGATGAAACGGGCAAGGAAGTGGCCGTTTGGGATTGGGATCACTACTACGACGTCAATGTCGACAAAGCGTTGTTTGAGCAGTATCGCCAATTCACCACGATGAAGCACAAGAACCTGGCGCCGTACGAAGAATACGTCAAAGCGCGCGGGTTGCGGTGGCCGGTCGTCCAGCAGGAAGACGGGTCGTGGCGAGAGACCAAGTTTCGGTTTGCCGCTTTCGATGATCCGTTTGTTGCCGAAGGCCGCGACATCGAGTTCTATCATTCGACGTCGGGTGACGGCCGCGGACAGATTTGGTTTCACGACTACACGCCGCCGCCGGAAGTGCCCGATGACGAGTACCCGCTGTGGTTGTGCACCGGCCGAGTGCTCGAACACTGGCACACCGGTTCGATGACTCGCCGCATCGGGCAACTCAATCGCGCGATGCCGACCGCTTATGTCGAACTTCATCCCGACGACGCGGAGCAATGGAGCGTTCGTCAGGGCGAAAAGGTGATCGTCGAATCGCGGCGCGGATCGGCCGAGCTTCCGGTTTGGATCAACGGGCGCGGACAACCGCCTCGGGGGACCATCTTTGTCCCCTTCTTTGACGAGTTGAAGCTGATCAACAACGTCACGTTGGACGAAATCGATCCGTTCTCCAAGCAGCCCGACTATAAAAAGTGCGCGGCCCGTATTCGCCGTCCCAGCAGCGAGGTGGCTGCCGGATGAACGACGCATCCCATTCCCATCGATCTGCTGGACGGGCAACGACGATTTTTCTCTCTGGAGTGATCGGTATTGCCGCAGTCGGCTACTGCGTCGGAATCAGTGACGGAGTGCCGCGAGCCGATCGCGATCTTGCCACCGCTTCGGCGTCGGCGCATCCACCAGTCGGTCAGATCGAAGCTGGTCGACAAGTGATTCCCGCCACCACTTACGCGGAGATGCGGGTGGCCGAGCGGAAGTTGGCTAGTCGGCAGGCAACCACTTTCGACAGCAGTCCTCCACCTCCCATCGATTTGCAGGCCGAGATCAAGCCGCAGGAATCGGACAAAATCAATTCGACCCTGACGCGGGCATCGCGACGAGCGTTCAACGGTGCGCCGCCGGTCATTCCCCACGCGATTGAAAAAACGTCCGACGCGGCATGCTATGCATGTCATGGCGGCGGAATGAAAATTGGCGATCAAGTGGCTGGCCAGATGTCGCACGGCTTCCTGGCCAATTGCACGCAGTGTCACTCGCCTCCTCCGCCACCGGCGTTGGCATCATTTAGAAACGAGGCCGAGAATACGTTTGTTGGTCTTGCGGCGCCGCTGAAGGGCGACCGCGCTTTCGAGGGGGCTCCGCCGACCATTCCCCATTCGACGTGGATGCGCGGGCAGTGCCTGTCTTGTCATGGCATGGCAACGGCCTGGGATGGGTTGCAGTCGACCCATCCGTGGCGAACCGCCTGCACGCAGTGTCATGCACCTTCGGCCTCGCTGGATCAGGCACCCACCGCCGCCAACATCGGTTTGGTTCGCGGTCCCCAGATCACCGAAGAATGATTGGCTTCCAGGAAGTGACAGGCGAGACCCAGAAAAACGAAATGCCGCCGCTGTTTCAAGCGGAATGGGATCAGACGCAGATCGAGCAGTTCTTTGACGATCTGGCTCGCGGTGCCGACATTCAACACGTGCAAGTTCGCACTCCATCGGGCGACCAGAAAACCTCCCTTCCGCAAGCTCATGTGCTTTGGAAGTCGGGTCAGGCCAGGATGATTCAAATTCGATATCGGTTTGAACAGCAAAGTTGGTGCGACACGTTGACGGTATTGCCCGATTGCACGCGCGTGATACGAACCGCGATCGACTAGCAGTCGTAGGCCGGCTTGTCCCAAGTCGGCGCGCGCAACCGGCCCCCGAAAGTACAGGATCGCCGACTTGGGACAAGCCGGCCTACGTTTTATCGCGGCGCGAGCCAGATCATCAGGCCGGGGCATGGTTCTTCGTGAAAATCCGTGTCTCCGTTTTCCAGTTTTTTCATCGGGCGTTTGGACAGCAGGATGATGGGCTTGGCCGGATCGACGATCTCCATCGTTTTCTTTCCCATGATGTCGACTTGCTGCCACGGCAACTTGCCAACCCACTCCAAGTCCTCTGGCGGTACGTCGATGGTCACGCCCGACATCTGGTTTTTGGAATCACCGATTTTTGACGTGACGCCCAATCTCCATTGGCCGTCGGCATCTTGATGCAGCTGCGCGTTGACCAGAACTTCGTTGTCACGTTCCCAGTACGGCAGATTGGAAACACCGGTCCGGGCGGCACGGTCAGGCGGATGGCCGTTTGGAATGTTCTTGGAGGCGACGTTCCACGAGTAGCGATGTCCCTTGGGGATGAACATCCGCCACCGCCAGGTGTTGCGCTGGCTGGTGTCGATGGCGACAACGTGCACCTTGGTTTCGTCTTCGACCGTGATTCGTCCCGTTTCGCTCCGCAATTGGCGGAGTTCCGTTTCCGCATGCCGAAGCTTGTTGGAAACGTGCCAGTGGTAAATGCCGAAGCAGGCAAGTGTCATCACGACAAAGAACAGCCGCAGCGTATAGCGAAATCGGCCTTTGCGATGAGAATCGTTCATGGACACTGGTGGGGATGGTGGAATTGGCGGCGGGATCAGCGGCGCGATTTTAGTCAGACGAACTGTCTGTAGATTAGAGTCTCCGGCACTGCCGGAATCAATTCCGCTGTCGCGCGATACAATTCCCGGAATGAATGTTCAAGAGATTGCCCCATCGCTGGTTCGTCTTCTCGCCGATCGCCGGATTCGGATTGTTTTGGCCGAGAGTTGTACTGGCGGTATGGTGGCGGCGGAATTGGCGATGGTGCCGGGGGTTTCCGATTGGTTCTGTGGGTCGGCGGTGACCTATCGCAGCGATACCAAGATGAAATGGTTGGCCGTCAAACAGGAGGACATCGACCGTTTCACGGCCGTCAGCAGCCAGGTTGCCCAGCAGATGGCTGGCGGTGTCCTTTCCAAAACTCCCGAAGCCGACATCGCCGTTTCGATCACCGGCCATCTGGGGCCGCAGGCACCGGAAGGATTCGACGGGCTGGTTTTCATCGGTTGGGCCAGGCGCGATCGAGACGCCGTGGTGACGCAGTTCGAGCGAATTCAGTTGAAAACGACCGGTCGCCAGAACCGACAGATCGAGGCGACGAGCCTGGTGCTGGGCAAGCTGCGTGAGCTGGTGGAAAACGCGTAGTTTCGATCGACGCGGGACGAAAAACATGCACCGCGGGCCGGTCATGGGTACCATCTTTCTTGACAGCGAGGAACATTTTGCTGACGGCGAACACGAACGTGGAGGAAACATGGTGACCCGCATTCTTCTGTTGCCCGCGGTTTTGGGTTGGTTCATCCTGAGCGCCGCGGCACCGCGATTCACCGCCGCTCAATCAAGCTCCGGGCGCCCCAATGTCGTGCTGATCATGACCGACAACCACGGTGCGTGGACGCTGGGTTGTTACGGCAATCCCGACATTCGCACGCCGAACATTGACCGGCTTGCCGACGAAGGTGTGCTGTTCACTCGGGCGTTCGCCTCCAATCCGGTTTGTTCGCCGACCCGGGCGACGTTTTTAACCGGGTTGATACCGTCGCAACATGGCGTCCATTCGTTCCTGTCAGGCGGCCGGCTGCAAGTTGGACCCAGCGCCCGCTGCACGTTGGATGATTTCACTTCGCTTCCGGAAGTGCTGCGCGAGGAAGGCTATGCGTGCGGGTTGGTCGGTAAATGGCATCTTGGTGATAACCTGCGGCCGCAGGAGGGATTGGATGACTATTGGATCACGATGCCGCATGGCGGTACCAGCACGTTTTATGATGCGCCGGTGATCGAGGACGGCAAGATTCGCAAGGAGCCGAAATACCTGACCGACCTGTGGACCGAGCATGCTCTGAAGTTCATTCAGCAGCAGGCGGGAGAAGAAGAGCCGTTCTTTCTGTTCTTGGCCTACAACGGGCCGTATTCGCTGGGCCGGTTGTTGCTGCGCGACGCCCGCAATCGGCATGCGGACTACTATGCCGACAAAGAACTCGCCTCCTTTCCTCGCCAGACGCCTCATCCCTGGCAGCAGAACAATCGAGACTACATCAACAATCCGACATCGATTCGTCGCGTCGCCAGCGAAGTTTCCGGTGTGGACGACGGCGTGGGCGAAGTGATGTCGGCGCTGCAGCGGCACGGGTTGGATGACAACACCATCGTGATCTTTGTCGCCGACCAAGGCTGGGTGGGCGGACATGGCGGGTTCTTTGGAATGGGCGATCACACTCGTCCGTTGACCGCGCGCGACGGAATGATGTTGATTCCCACGATTTGGCGACATCCGGGACATATCCAAGCCGGTGTCCGCTCCGATCGAATGGTCAGCAACTATGACTTCATGCCAACACTGCTGAGTCACTTGGGGCTGAAGGACAGGATGCCCACGTCGCCTCGTTCGCCCGGTGTCGATTACTCACCGGTTCTGTCGGGAAAAGGGGGCGATTCGGTGGAGCCGGATGCGGTGTTTTACGAGTTTGAAAATCTTCGCTGCATTCGTACTGCCGACCACAAGTACGTCCATCGTCATCCCAACGGACCGCACGAATTGTACGACTTGAAAAAGGACCCCGATGAACTGGTCAACCTGGTGGGCGACGCTGGGCATCGCCCGTTGCAAGATCGTTTGCGCCGCCGGCTCGATTCGTTTTACGACGAATTCGCCCTGCCGAAGTACGACATGTGGAAAGGGGGCACGTCCCAAGTTCGTATTCACGATGGCATCGATGAAGAGATCGCGCAGCTTGCGCCGGTGCAACCGCCACCGGTGACGGCCGGATTCCAGCCGGCGGAGATCAAGCTCCCCGATGGTTTTACCGCGGAACTGGCCGCGGCTCCGCCGCTGGTGACCCACCCGACGATGGCCTGTTTTGATGATCGTGGACGGCTTTACGTTTGCAACAACGCGGGCGTGAACATGACCAACCAAGACTTGGAAAAGAATCTTCCCAATGCGATTCATCGATTGACTGACCGTGACCAGGATGGCCGGTTTGATCATGCGACGGTCTTTGCTGACAAGATGACCTTTCCGATGGGTGGCACATGGCACGATGGCGCGCTGTACGTTGCTTCGCCGCCGAACATCTGGCGGCTCCGAGATACCGATGACGACGGTGTGGCGGATGACCGGCAGGTGATCGTGAACCAGTTTGGCTACAACGGCAACGCCGCCAGTATCCACGGTTGCTTTTCGGGCCCCGACGGCCGGATCTATTGGACCGATGGTTATCACGGTCACGAGTTCAAAGACGCCGATGGCAAGGTGACCAGCCAACGAGAAGGATCGTACCTTTTTTCCTGCCGCGCTGACGGTTCGGATCGCCGTATTCATTGCGGCGGTGGAATGGACAATCCTGTCGAGATCGACTTTACCGACAGCGGCGACATGTTGGGGACGGTCAACATCCTTTATACGCGTCCGCGCGTCGACGCCCTGGTGCATTGGTTGTACGGCGGCGCTTATCCGCATCGCGAGCGAGTGTTGCAGGAGATTCAAGTCACCGGTGATTTACTTGGTCCCGCCCATCGTTTCGGCCACGTGGCCGTGTCGGGAATGACGCGTTATCGAAGCGGCGCGATGGATCATCGATGGGGCAACAACCTATTTGTTTCTTTTTTCAATCGCGGCAACATCGTTCGGCTGGAAACCAAGCGACAGGGTTCGACCTACAGTGTCACTCAGCACGAATTTCTCTCTTCGCCAAGTCGCGATTTTCATCCCACCGACGTGTTGGAAGATGCCGACGGCAGCTTGTTGGTGATCGACACTGGCGGTTGGTTCTATCGCGGCTGTCCCACTTCGCAATTTTCCAAACCCGAATTGCTGGGTGGCATCTACCGGATCAGGCGAAAGGGCATGACGACGCTTGTCGATCCTCGTGGAAATCGAATCGACTGGGCGGCGCAATCGGCAACTTCGCTGGTCAGACAGATGAACGATACGCGATTTGTCGTTCGGCAGGCGGCGGTTGCCGAGGCGGCTGGGCGCGGTGAAGCGATGATCCCAACCCTGGGCAGCATGATTCGCCGCGGCGACATTCGCGTACGACAAAACTGCGTTTGGGCGTTGACTCGGATGGTGCAGGATGAACAACTGGCACCTGCCGCCGCCGATGCGCTGGCCGCTGCGCTGGCCGACCCCGATGCCGCGATTCGACAGTCGGCTTGCCACGGGTTGTCGGAAAGTTTGTCGGCGATCGATCTCTCGTTGATCCGGCCGTTGCTTGATGATGAAGACGCAGCGACGCGGCGAACCGCAGCGATGACATTGGGACGAATCGGTGACTCGAAAGCAGTTCCGGCGCTGCTGGCTGCGGCAGCCAACTCCCATGCCGATCGAAGCGAGCAACACGCGATCACTTATGCGTTGATCGAAATTGGCGACGTCGACGCGATTCGCCAAGCGATTCTGGCGACCGATTCGACTAGCGTGAATCGAGCTCAAACCGCGATGATGGCGATCGATCAAATCGACGCCGATCGTTTGAAACCCGACGACGTCTTTGCAGGACTGCTGTCGAAGGAACCTGCCTACCGTCGCGCCGCGCATCGAATCATCAAACGTCGCCCGCAATGGGCCGGCGAAGTTTCCCATTTGCTTGACGACGTCATTGAATCGGGAATCGAAGAAAACTCGGAACTCGTTCTGATGCTGCTATCGACGTTCATTGCCGATCGCCGGATTGCGAAAAGGACCGGTGGTCTGCTTCAGCCGAATGCTTCGAAGACACATCGATCGATCGCGCTGCGGGCAATCGCCCAAGCCAACTCGGTGCCGCTGCACAGCAGTTGGAAAGAGCCGCTTTTGCAGCTTCTTTCTGATTCAGACCAGCAAAACATCATCCCGTCGATCGCGGCGGTCGCCAGCATTCAGGGCAACGATTTTGCCGGTCCTTTGAAAACGATTAGCACCGACGCGTCGCTGCCGATGAACGTGCGGCTTTCGTCGCTTGCGGCGGTTACCCAAAGAGCCACTTTGGACGAAGAAATCTTTGCGTTGCTGATCGATCTCTGTCGCGGTTCCGATTCACCGCATGCAGCAGGTCGGGCCGCTCAGATCATCGCCGCCGCGAAACTGACCGATCCGCAATTGGTCGAGGTGTCCAAGGTCCTTGCCAAGGCGACGCCGTCTCAACTCAGGACGTTACTGTCATGTTTCGCGGGAACTCGAAAACCGCCCGTCATTCGTGCTTTCTTGACCGCGATCGGTTCGGCGGAATCGTTTTTGACGTTGGGCGAACACGAACTTTCCGACATCGTCAAACGCTATCCGCCGGAAACGCTCGATCGGGCCAACGAGTTGCTGGATCAGTTGCGGGCACATCATCAGCAGAAGCGATTGAAGCTAGAAAGGCTTCGAGACCAGGTGCAGCGAGGCGACGTCGATGCAGGGCGAAAGGTTTTTCACAGCGAGAAAGCCAAGTGCAGTACGTGCCACAAGGTCGGCGATTCCGGGACGCGAGTCGGTCCCGACTTGACGACGATCGGGTCGAACCGCAGCACTGACGATCTGCTGGAATCGATCGTCTTTCCTTCGGCGAGCGTGGTTCGCGATTACGAGTCGTACAAGGTGCTGACGCTGGATGGGCGAGCGATCACCGGCTTGTTGGTCAAAGAAAATGCTGAAGTGTTCGTGGTTCAGCAAGCTTCTGGTGAAAAGGTCACGATCCTTCGCGATGACGTCGACGCGATGGTTCCCAGTTCAGTATCGATCATGCCGTCGGGATTGGACGAGGCGCTCACGGAATCTCAACTAGCCGACGTCGTCTCCTACCTTCAAAGCTTGCAGGAGAAGCGACCATGAACCGAGCGAACAAAAACAGCCGACGAGAATTGATCAAGGGAACGATGGCGGCTTCGGCCGGAATGTTGCTCGCTGATACCGCTGCGGGGCAAACGGCGGATCGGCAAGGTCGCCGCCAGAACCCAATCACTGCCGAAAACTCGAAAGAGGGAGCGACCGATTGGCAGTTGACCCGTGTTCGGACCGATCGCCGCGGTGGCATACGCTGCCCGACGATCGAAGGTTACTGTTGGCGGCAAAGCGTCGCCGCCGGCGATTCGATCGATCTGTTTGTGTCCACGAACCCGGCGACTGATTACAAGATCGAAATCTTTCGTACCGGTTACTACGGCGGTCGTGGTGCCCGGCTGATGAAGACGATCGGGCCGCTGCCGGGTGTGACTCAACCGACACCCGAGGCGGAAGACAAAAGACTTCATCAGTGCAGATGGCCGGCAGCAACCACGATCACGATTCCTTCCGATTGGACCAGCGGCGTCTACATCGGTCGGCTGAGCACGTTGACCGATGCTACCGGTTACGGTTACTGGCAAAGTTACCTGGTATTCATCGTTCGCGATGATCGACCGGCCGACATTCTGGTGCAATGTTCCGACAATACCTGGCAAGCGTACAACCAATGGCCCGATCACGATTCGGTCTACACGCATCCCAAGGGCAACCAGGGACCTTGGGCGGACGTCAGTTTTGATCGTCCCTACGGAATGTATCCGCAGATCTTCGAAAACCCACAGACGATCGGTTCGGGCGAATGGCTATGCTTCGAGTTTCCGATGGCCTACTGGCTGGAAAAGCAGGGTTACGATGTCAGCTATTGCAGCAACAGCGACATGCTTTCGCCGCAGCGCGGTTTGAAGTGCAAAGCCTTCTTCAGTGTGGGGCACGACGAATATTGGGACCGTCGCCAATACGACAGCGTGGTGGCGATGCGAGACGCCGGTGTGAACTTGATGTTCTTTTCCGGCAATTCGGTCTGCTGGGTTAGCCCGTTTCGCGATAGCGCCGACGGCAGGCCGAACCGAATTCTGTTTCGTGGCGGACCGTATGGCGGCGATTACAAATGGGCGACCTTAAGAGAAAAGCAGCATGGTCCTTTTCCGCATCGCGGTCCCGATGAGGGCTACTTGATCGGGGCCAGGAACGTGGATCCAGTCAACGGCGGCGGCGATTGGATTTGCAGCCATCCGGATCACTGGCTATACGAGCAGACCGGGATGAAAAAGGGCGATCGAATTCCTGGACTGATCGGCTGGGAGTACCACGGTGATCCGCCCGGCGACATCGCCGGCCTGGAAGTGGTTGCCGAAGGGACGGCGCTGCAGGGCGGAGTCAATCCGCAACACTGGACTGCCACCATCTATCCCGGTCCTCGGGGCAACTTCGTGTTCAACGCGTCGACGATCTGGTGGGTGCAGGCACTTTCTAGTCCGCCCGGTCACCAACTCCCCTGGTCCCACTGGTCGCGGCCCCACGGACCCGACCGGCGAGTTCAGCAGATGACCGAGAACTTGATCGCCAAAGCGGTCGGTTAGTTGACGGTAGGACGTAACCAAGCAAGCCTTTACGGTGCCGGAACTTCGGTCGCCTATGGGAAGTTTTTTCGTCGCCCGCGTTACGCACGAGTACGAACTGGCGCCGCGCAGCTACGGCATGGTTCTGCGACCGCGTTCCGTCCTACACGAATCATCCGGCCTACTGCGCTAAGATTCCCAACTTGGGCCGACGGAGATCAGGTCGCCACCGTTGCTTTTGCGGTAGTCTTCGTGCATCGGTGCGACATTGACGGGAGACGAGATCGCTTGCGGGTTGGTCGCATCAGCCGGCCCAGGCAGCGGTTCTGGTTGTGGCTCGGTCACCGGCTGGGGCAGCACTTCGGGGGCTGCTTCCGGTTGCTGATCGGGCGCCGGTGTTATGAGGGAACCACTGGTATCTTGAACGGCCGATGGATTGAAGAAGCCGCGAGAGATGGGTGAGGGAACGTAGGTCGATTGTGGATCGCGGCGCGGGGTCAGGAATCGTCCCACTTGATGGGCATCGTACCCGGCACCGGCGTTCCAAGGTCCTTCGGCAAGTTGGACCTGGTTGTAGGCCAACAGCGAACCCTTCTGGCGATGGAAATCGCGAATGGCAAGATTGTAGGTTCCCAGGGCACGGTAGAACTCGGTAGCGCTGGTGACCGCTTGGCGTTGGGCTTGCAACAGGAAGTTGATGTTATCGTTGCCGTCGCGATAGCGTCGTCGCAACACATCGACTTGCCGGATGTCGGCGACGAAGCGGTTGTAGTTGGTTTCCACCAATTTGTGGGTCAGCTTTACCTGTCTGGCGGCGTCGGACAGGTCGTGGCTGACTCGCAGTTCCGTTTCCGCCAACACCGCTCGCTCGCGGCGAAGGTTCAGCTTGGCATGGGAAACGGCGATACTTGCCGCTCGCAAGCCGACCGGGAAATTCATTTCGAAACCGGCTTGCGCTTCCTGGTAGTCGCCGCTGGCGATGTTGCCGTACAGGTTGCTGGACACATTCGGCAGGCCGGTGGTATCGTCGATGATTCCCTGAGTCGTGCTGCCGATCAGATGATTGCCGAGTCCTCGCCAACGGTACAGGGCAAGGAAGTCGAGTCGCGGACGCAGGTTCAACCTGGCGGCGGTCAGTTCCATTTCGCGGCGTTTGACGGCCAGCATCTGACGGCGAATTTCCACGCGTCGCTGCAGCGATTGGCCGAGCGCACTCTGCCAATCGAAGACGACTTTGACGTCGGTCGGACTGGTCGTCGGGCGAATGATTCGGCCGTCGGTGGCGGCCAGCCCGATCAGATACCTCAAACGTTGTTCCAAAGCGTACAGTCCCTGCGTTCCCCCCAAGGCTGCTTCGACTTGAGCTTGAAACTGGTAGAACTGCGAACGGGCTTGTGCTTCTTCGTCACTGCGGCCCGATCCCACTTCCAGTCGCACCTGCTGAAACTGGAACGTCTGCTGCGCCGCTTCGCGTCCTTTGACCGTCGCATCCAGCACACGGTAGGCGACGACCAGATCCCAGTAAGCTTGTTCGACGTCGGACACCAGTTGAATCAGTGCGGCCTCGAAATCGGCCAGGGCAACATCCTCGTTGACTCGCGCGATCAGCACACCGTTGTATTGTCCGGGAATGGTTGACGGGCCGGCGATACGGTTGAAGGTCGTGCCGGCTCCCTGCATCAAAGGCTGCCGCCATTCGGCCTCCAACCAACCGTCAAAGGCGCTCGAAAACGCTCGGCTGGGTTGGTTGGAACGAGTGTAGTTGACGATGTGGCGAAGCGAAAAACTGGCACCTTGGGCGGTCTGTTTCGACAGGTCACCGGTGTAGGTACCGTTGGTGCCCTCGGCAACGCTGGCCTGAAACTGGGCCACCACCGGGTTGAAAAACAAGTTGTTCGGTCGGTCGTCGGTGTTCCAAAACAACTGCTGAGTCAATTGCGCATCGAAGGCAGCCAGCGCCGCTTCGGTTCCCAGCGTCGGGCTGGCGGCGGTCAATCCTGGATCGTAAACGGTTGTCGTTCCTTGCGGTGTTTGTACCACGGTGCCGCCAATTGTCCGCAGCACCGGGCTCTGTTCCACCGCCATCCGAATCGCCTCTTCCAGCGTCAGATCGTAGGCGGGAAGTTGGGATGGATCTTCCAGGGCAAGCGGAGCGGTCGCCTGCTGCGCCGCCAGAGTAGGTTCGGTCGTTTGGCACTGTGCCACTTCGGGATATTCAATCTGCAATCCGTAAGCGTCGTGATACGATGCCTTGGTGTCGTGCTTTCCCGGCGAGATCTTTTTCACCAACCCGCAACCGCCAACCATCGTGACGATCGAGCAGAGCGCCAGCCGCCCGAAGGGTCGGCGATATCGAGCTTGAGACCGTGTCGCGGATGCCGGACCGCGGTGGAATCTTGATGGACGCATGCCTAGTGTTCGATGGAGAGCGTGAAACCGTGTTCCACGATTCGGACGGACCGAATCATCGATGGAAAGGAAAACGGCGTTACAGTCCCTATCGGACCTTGTACCGGGACTTCTGGAATAACCGGGCGACAATTCGAATCACCCGATTCGGTGAAAACGGAATGGCCGTCAGAGTTTGACACGAGCTTGAGGGTTTTGACGGATTTAGTGAGACGAGTCCGCGAGGAGATGGAACGTCCTTTTTGCTAGCGAACTTGGACTGCGACTATCTTGATCGCGACCATCGCACCATAGAAAAAACCGCGTTGCTTGCACAACGCGGTTTTGGGTGTTGGATGATCTAGCGTTACCGGGACCGGCATCTAGCCTTCGTAATCGGCTTCACTCGATTGGCTGCTGTCGCTCTCGGTTCGTTCTTTGGCGATTCGTGTTGCTTCGCCTACCACCGCGACAGCAGTTCGCAGTTCGATGGGCGAGAACCAGCGGATGTTGCCGATGTACTTGCTTTCCACGCGATTCTTCACCGCCAACTCCTGCCAGCTCATATTGTCCATGATGTGCCAGGCAGCAGCTTGGGCGGTGTTCTGAGTGACCTGGTTGTAGCCAAGCGCTTCACAGACGACGCGAATCCGAGGGTTATTGGTGAACTGTTCCAGCGGCACGATCTTGTAGGGGATCTTTGGGTTGGGATCGGGCTTGCCATGTTCCAAGCAAACGGTGGTGACCGAAAACTTCTTCATGCGTTCTGGCGGAACTCTCATGAAACCGCCTCCGCCGCCACCCATCATGCCGCCGCCTCCCATGCCGCCGCCGCCCATGCCACCCATGCCGCCGCCGCCGGCTTGACCACCGCCTCCCATGCCGCCGCCGCCCATGCCGCCGCCGCCCATCATGCCGCCTCCCATGCCTCCCATGCCGCCGCCAAATCCTTGGCCGAGCACCGGTACGCTTGCAAAGGCATCGGGTAGCCGCAGATGCAGCGGTTTGTCGGTGAGATTTTTGATCAGCACGTTGGCCTTCTTGGCATCCTGCGGAATGAACTTCACGTCCACTTGTCCGGCGTCCATCGCCTCAAACAGACCGACGTTAATCGCGTCGCCTTTGTCAATTGCCTCGCCGTTGGCGGGCACCAGGGAGGAGAGCGACACCGCAAAAACGGCAACAATGGAGAATGCGATTCGGGTGATCACAGAAACGTTCCTTTCGAAGCGGGGGTCGCCTCGCCAGCCAGATCGGAAAAGGGTGGATTGGGCTGGCATGTTCTTGACTTAACACCTGCCGACCGTGTTGAGACTCACATGTGTCTCGACGACAGGAACAACGCCGACGGATGAGGCGGATCGGTTTGACTTCCAACGAGAAATGGCCAAAACGGCCCGCATCCCGCTTCCCCAGGAATCGAAACAGACTTCCGTCAAGCACCAATGATACTCCCCGACCACGCCAGAACCAAGCACAAAGGTGGCCGACTTGCCAAGAGCTCGATCCCGGTCACCCCCTCCGGGAGGTTCCCCCGCCAGAACATCCGGAAAATCAGGCCCAATCCGCCTCCATTTGGTGCCACCCACCAATTTCCTGCTGATTTGGTGCCACCCACCAATTTCCTGACCCACCAATTTCCCGATTTGACAACACTCTCCCTCTGGGCATTGGTATCTACACAAATGGCCAGAGCAAATTTTGAAACCCTGGCTCCCCTCTCCCCCAAACAAGTTTGGGGGAGAGGGGGAGTCGGGCGAGTCGGGCTCTCGAGCCCGGAGAGGGTTCGCACACCATGCCCGCCCCGGCCGCTACCGCGTCCGACCCTCCCAGAGGGAGGGTGATCTTGCGAGTGGTGTCATTCAAAGCTTCCAATTTGGTGCCACCCACCAATCTCAATTCCGCTTCCAGTTTCAATTTGGTGCCACCCACCTAATTTCAACTTGGAAGCCCTAGCGATCTAGATTCCAGAATTCCGCGGTCCTGGTGCCGGTGACCGGCAGTTTGCTGTCGGGTGTGGTCAGCTGGCCGCTTAAAGACTGGGCCGTCAGCTGACCGACGAATTCCAGTTCGGTATCGCCCGATTTGGCCGTGAAGGCGACTCGATTTCCCTTGGGCCGGCGATCATCGCCAAGCAGCATCGCGTACTGATCGGCGCCTTCCAGCATCACTTGGTCGATTCGATACGGGCCATACCATCCACTGAGGTCGGGGTTCACGATCAATCGTTGCTTGACGGCGTCGGGAGGGCGGCCGGTTTCCGGAAGGTCTTGCACGTTCGTTCGACCGGTTTGAAGCTCCCAGCGACCGATGATCGGCTGCCCGATCCTGAGCATACCGAGCTTGAATTCCGTGTCACCACTGGAAAGCTTCCCGTCTAGCAAATCATTTTTCGACGTAACCCTTCCCTGGAAGATGGTCGGCTGGCGGTCGATCCCATCGTCCATCACGAAGCGAAACTGTTTCTTTTCGCGGTCGAACTGAAGCCCCGTCAGAAGAATCTTGTTTCCGCCGGAGAGCAATTCCGCTGACCACTTGCCGTCGTGATGACGAATCTCCAGTTTCGTCGTTTCGATTGGATGACACAGACGACTCGAAAACCGACGGCCGACAACGCGATATCATCGGGGCGATAGTCGCGATAGGCGCTACGAATTCTGTGGGGCGAATCGAAAAAGCATCCCCCTGTGATGGTGCGTGCGCCGCCATCGGGCATGATCCTTGACGACGGAGGGGCCGGGCGGGTCTTCGATCGGTGATTCCTCAAAGTACCTCATTGCAAACCAGTCCATGACCCATTCCGAAACGTTGCCGTGCATGTCGTGCAAACCCAGTGGGTTGGGCGGATACGAGCCGACGGTCGCAGGAATTCGACTGGGGTGCTCGAACCTCGCCTGCTGCTGCGTGATTTCATCGCCACAGTGATAAATGGTGCTGGTTCCGCCGCGGCAAGCGTATTCCCACTCCGCCTCGGTCGGCAATCGATAGCTTCGGCCCGCGCTGCGTTCTTCCGGCAGTTCCGAAAGTTTTCGACAGAACTCCGCCGCATCTTTCCAGGTGACCGATTCGGCTGGAAAACGGCTGGTGTCGATCCCTTGAACCTTCTTTTCACTCAATCCGGTCGGTGAAAACTCGAAGGGATCGCGACGCATCACTTGCTTGTACTGCTGCTGAGTGACTTCGTAGACGCCGAGGTAAAACGGCTTGGTGATCTTCACCAGATGTTGCTTTTCCCAAGAGGCCTTACGGCCCGGTTCGTCTTCGGGGGAACCCATCTGAAATTGACCGGCCGGGATGCGGGTCAGTTTCATCCCGATCGAATTGACGATGGTCGCACCCGCGACATCTCCCGGATTCACCCCCTTGTTTTTCAGCGGCAACATCAACTGGTAGCCGACCGCTTTCCACTGACCATCGTCCAGAGAGAGGGTGAGATGTTCAGTCATTTTTCCTTTTGCGGAAAATTCGACCTGCCACTCGAAAAACATGAACTCACCCGATCCGATCCCTGGCAGGGAATCGATCAGCCGTATGCTCGGTTCTCGGTGAAGGCCCATGGCGCCCAATTGGCTGCGCACCATTTCGGTTGACGTGACAAACCCTTGTCGCGAAACCAGAGCCTTCATTTTTTCCGACGCCAGCGTGTCGTAGGCTTCGCCGTATTTTCGACTATGAATCAATCGCAACCATCGCTTGGACGTCTTGATCGCGTCATCGATCTGCGGATGCTCTTCCGCGGCGGTCAATGCTGCATTTCGCTTGAGCTGAACACGTACGACTTTTTCGCTGCCCCGAGTGAGTTCGAATACATCGGCATCGAGCGTGAATCGATTGTCGTCTCCTTGCAAGTGAATTTGATATTGTCCACTGGGCAGGCGGACTACTTTGGAGTCGGTTGCCGTGTCGATGATCTCAATTTGCTTGCCCCCCTGTTGAATCACGATGGTCACGTCGTCATTCAGCGTTTCGATGGTGAGTGTTCCTTTGTTGGTCACGACGTAGAACGTGGCGGCCAGCGCGATCGTCAGCAAAGCCAACGCGGCTGTCCAGCGATGCTGGCGCAGTACCACGCTGGCCAGCACGGGCCTGGTCGAATCGGATTCGCCAGGGAGCCCATCTTTGTTGACGAAGGGCGCTAGAGCATCCGCAACTTCTTCAGGTGTTTGGAAACGCTGGGAGGGATCCTTGGCCATCATTCGGGCGATGATGTCGGCGACCTTGGTGGGAACATCGGTCCTGATTGAGTCGATCCGCGGCGCGTCGGCCTGGGCGTGACGAGAAAGCTTTTCCAGTACCGTACCCTCATCAAACGACGGACGCCCGGCGAGCAGAAAGTGGAAGGTTGCGCCCAGGCTGTAGATGTCGCTGCGGATATCGACCGAGCGGGCATCGACTGCTTGTTCGGGGGAAATGTAGTCGGGGGTTCCCATGATCGCGCCGGCAGCGGTCAAGTCAGCTCGATCTGGAAAACCTTGTTGGGCATCGATCGCGCCTTCGGTCAACGATGCCAGCCCGAAATCGAGAATCTTGACGGTGTTACCGGAGGTAAGGATCAAGTTGTGCGGTTTGATATCGCGATGCACCAAACCTTGTTGGTGAGCATGCTGAAGCCCGGTTGCCGCTTGCGCGATGTAGTCACAAGCGTCGGCAACCGAAATCGGTCCGCGCTGCCGGACGACTTTCGACAGATCCACTCCTTCGGCATATTCCATCGCCAGGAAGTGAATGTCTCCCGCTTTTTCGGCGTCGTAGGCAGTGACAATGTTGGGATGCGATAAAGATGCGGCGGCTTGTACTTCCCGCTCGAACCGTTCGACCGCTTGTCGGTTGGCAGTCAGTTGACGATCGATGACTTTCAGCGCGACGGTCCGTTGCATCATCCGATGCACGGCCTTGTAAACTCGGCCCATGCCGCCTTTGCCGATCAGTTCCAACAGGCGGTAACGCAAGTGGCCTTGGAGCTCCACGGGCAGGCTGGAATCAGTGGGTGAGCTTGCTGAACCGGCGCCCCGGCGCGATCGCTGTGTTGAAAGGCGGGCAGTTCGCGTGCCACCACCGCAAGCACTTCTTGAACAATGTCCTCGGCGTCGGAATCTTGGACCTGGTATCGCCTCAACCAGTTTCTCAGCAGCGGCGCGTACAACTCCACCAAGTGATTCCACGATTCGGAATCGGAAACCTGCCGAGCGCGATCGAGCAAACTGAGTGAAGTTTCATCCATCGACGCGGATCGTTCGTTGGCGGGCGGTGATTTCGAGCAAGCACCATCCTAGCACGAAAGCGGCGGCCGCGGCGAAATCCAAAATGCTACTTCGCCGCGCCCAAAGAATCGGCAAATGTCTTCTTCAATCTTTCGGTAGCAGCCTGGCTCTTGGCAGCGTCGATCACCGCGTTGACTTGCAGCTCGCTGGTATTGATCATCTCCACGTTGATCTGGGCGGCCGCCAACTGCTGGAACAGCAACGTGGCCACGTGGGTATGACTGCGCAGGCCGATTCCACTGACCGTGACCTTGGCGATCCCGCGGGCACCCTGCACGTCGCGCATGCCGTGTTTGTTTTGGATTTGCAAACCGACTTCCAGGCTCTTGTCCAAATCGTCTTCACCGACGGTAAAACTGACGCTGGTCGACCCGTCTTCTCCGTCGTAGCCCTGCACGATCATGTCGACGAAAATTTCCGCATCACCAATCGTTTCGAACATGTCGGCGGCGATTCCGGGACGGTCCGGAACACCGTACAGCGTGACCCGGGCTTGCTTGCCGGTCATCGAGATTCCGGTCAGGGTCAGCGCTTCCAAGGCGTCGTCGCGCAGCCGGGCGACCAACGTTTCCACATCGGCCTTTCCACGTTCGGCTTTGATCTGGTCCCACGACTTCGCGTCAGACGGACGTTGATGTAGTGCAAAGGCGTCGTGGACGGCGCGAAGGGCCGCCGACGACTGTGACTTGGGAACCAATGCCGAGATTTTGATTTCGCTAGTGGTGATCATTTGGATGTTCACACCAGCATCGGCCAACGCGCGAAACATCTGGGAGGCGACACTGGTTTGGGTGGCCATGTTGACGCCGACCACGGAGACCTTGGAGACCTCCTTGTCGTGCGCTAGTCCCTCGGCGCCCACCTGGTCGATTACTCCCCGCACCGCCGCCAGGGTCGATTCCAATTCGTTGCTGGGAACGGTGAAGGAAACGTCGGCGCGACCTTCCGTGCCGACATTCTGGACCACCATGTCGACGGCGATCTTGCGGTCGGCGATTGCCGAAAAGATCTGCAAGCTCTTTCCCGGCACGTCGGGCACACCCAGCACCGTGACTCGCGCTTCGTCGGGTGTCAGCGCCGCACCGCTGACCGGCTGGGTTGCCGATTCCGCTTCGGTCACGATCATCGTCCCTTCGGTATCCGAAAAACTGCTGCGGACGTGAATCGGAACTCCAAACTTTTTCGCGAATTCAATCGACCTGCTATGCATCACGCCGGCACCCAGGCTGGCCAGTTCCAGCATTTCGTCATAGCTGATCACGTCGACCCGGCGAGCCTCTGGAAGCAACCGTGGATCGGTCGTGTAAACACCATCGACATCGGTGTAGATCTCGCAAGCATCGGCGCCCAACACCGCCGCCAGCGCCACCGCCGTGGTATCGCTTCCGCCGCGACCGAGCGTGGTGATGTTCAAGTCGTCATCGATGCCTTGAAATCCGGCCGCGACCACGATGTTTCCCTCTTCCAACAATCGCTCGATGCGCTCGGTCGAGATCGACTGAATGCGGGCCTTGCTGAAACTGTTGTCGGTCTTCATCCCGATCTGGCCGCCGGTCAAACTGACCGCCTTTGCCCCCAGGTCGTGAATTGCCATCGCCACCAGCGCCACGCTGACCTGCTCACCAGTGCTCAGCAGCATGTCCATTTCACGGGCCGGCGGGTTTTCGCAGATCTCGCCAGCCAAACCGAGCAACAAATCGGTGTTTTTGCCCATCGCGCTAACAACCATCACCACGCGGTGGCCCTGGCGTTGGGCGCGGATCGCTTTGCGAGCAGCCGCTCGGATTTTTTCGACATCCGCGACACTGGTACCGCCAAATTTTTGAACAATCAGTGACATGACAATCAGTACAACAACAAAGGATTGGGGGTGAAGTCAATCAACCAGTTCGGAGAACTGATTGTCGGCGATTTCTCCGCTGGTCGCTTCGCACGCGCACGAGCCAATTCGGAGAACTGGCCGACAGTCGGCGATTTCTCCGAAGTCGCTTCGCACAACCACGAGCCAGTTCGGAGAACTGGCCGACTGAAGAACTGTCGGCGACTCATCATCCTTGGATGAACGCCTCCATCAAGTCCCAACCGTGGTCAAACCTCCGGCCGCTTGCTTCGGCGGCGACTTCGTCGTAGGTCGATTGCGAATCGGGCTGGATGTCAGTTCCTGCCATCACCAGCGGCACCATACCGTGGCTATGTTTTTTGGTACTGCACTTGGTGGGATGGTCGGGCGTGACCAGGATGCGATGTTCTCCGCCGGCTTCCAACGCGTCGACCAGCGGCGCAACGATGTGCTTCTCGATTTCCTGCAACGCCTCGATTTTCGCGTCATGCCGTCCCTCATGCGACGCCTCATCGGGAGCTTCGATGTGAACGCAAACCAGGTCGTATTGTTGCAGCGCTTCGACTGCTGCCCGGCCTTTGGCGGCGTAGTCGGTATCCAGGTACCCCGTGGCGCCTTCGACTTCGATTCTGGGCCAGCCAACCAGGGCGGCGATTCCCCGTAGCAGATCGACGGCGGTGATCATCACCCCGCGAACGCCAAACCGCTGCTGGAACGACGGCAGGTTGGGTGCTCCGCCCAAGCCCCACAACCAAAGGTTGCTCACCGGCCGCTTGCCGGCGGCGATCCGCTTTCGGTTGACCGGGTGAGAGGCGAAGAGATCGGCGGATTGGCTCATCAGTCGTACCAACGTGTCGCTGCCGGGGCCCCGAGGAAAATCGTCGCCGACGTTCAGGTCGGTCAAATCGTGAGGCGCGGAGGTTCGTGTCTCGGTCGAAAAGGGAGCCGGCGTTTGAGCGTCGCCGCGGTAGATCAGCAAATTGCGGTAGCTGACCCCGGGGACAAATTCCATTTTCGAATCGACCGCCGAATCACCCAGCAACTCCTGCTGCGCGGATGTCAGCAGCGCCTTGGCCTCGTCGGTGCTGACGTGGTCGGCGGTGAAGTCGACCATGATCTGATCCTTGATCGTCACCAGGTTGCATCGAACGGCCCAATCATCCGGCCCCAACGTGACACCTTGAGCCGCTGCCTCGAGCGGAGCGCGGCCGGTGAAATAGACGTCGGGGTCGTAACCCAGCAGACAAAGGTTGGCGACCTCGCTGCCGGCGGGCAGATGAGCCGGTGTGTTGTTGGCGACGGCGACCGCGCCTTTCTTGGCCAACGAGTCCAAGATGGGCAACTGGGCAGCCTGCAGCGGCGTTTTTCCGCCCAACGCATCGATCGCCTCGTCGGCGCACCCATCCGGAATCACGATTACATATTTCACAACTGCTTCCCTCCGCCCTGGAAAAATCGAAAAAGCGTCAGGGCAGGCCCAGTTTCGCCGTCGACCGCGATCGACGAAAGGGGACACCGACAAAGTTGCGGACCCCACGCCCCGCCAACCACGCTCGGCCGGGTGCGCAGAAACGGATCGACCGGCATGACCGCTTCGTTTGGCAGGTGTGGTCGCCGACCACCGAATCGGTCAGGCCGTCGGACCCGTGCTAGCGGCGATTGGCGACCTAGGTTTTCGTATGGCGGTTTCCATCCGCAAAAGGACTACCGCAAATTCTCGGAGAAAAAGACGTGCGAGTCATTCAGTTTTTGGTCGTGGTGACGACATTGGCCGTTGGTGCGGGGGCACGTTACTACCACGGAACGATCAAGGACGAACTTTACCGCTGTAACGGCATGGAAAGCGACAGCAGCTACGGTCCGCTTGACTTTCACTTTGGCCGATCCAGTTCGAAGAGTTCTAACGAGGCCTACGTTGCTCCGCAGCGCGTGGCACCTTCGGACGTTCAGGAAAATCCCTACCTGAAGTAGCACCACACCACGCACGGTTTCTCATTTGATGGCCGATTCAACCAGCTCCGGCGGCGATACCGTCTTGAAGCCTCATCGGCGTATCGTCGAACTTGACGCCCTGCGCGCTCTGGCGGCGATCAACCTGGTGTTGTTCCACTTCACGCACGTGTATTCGGTGAAGTTCGGTTATTCGTCACCTCTCGGATTCGAATGGCCCTACGGCGCCTACGGCGTGGAAATGTTTTTCATCCTCAGCGGATTCGTCAACAGCATGTCGCTGCTGCGCCGTGGCAAACCGGTCGACTTTGTCGCCGCCCGGCTGATTCGAATCATTCCCATCTTTTTGTTGGTGATCATCGCCAACCTGTGGATCTTGCAGTTGGCACCGATGGGCGAACATGTGCCGACCGGCAGGTTTCTGGCCAACATGACGCTGATTCCCCGCGTTCTGGGTTACGAATGTGTCGACCCGGTGATGTGGACGTTGCAGATCGAAATGATGTTTTACGCCACGCTGGTGATCCTGTTCAAAATCGGCGCGCTACGTCGCTACTTCCTCGGTTGGGGCACACTGCTGGCAATGTCGCTGGTCGTCTGCCCGACATTGGACGCCATGTCGCCCAGCCATGGCGACACGACTTGGTTTGCTGCCGCAACGGCGCTGCGGCGGTTGATGTTGTTGGACTTCGTGCCGCTGTTTGCCATCGGCTTTCTGCTTTACATGATCAAAACCGACACCGGCAAACGTTGGCAAAACATTGCCGGTATCCTGATCGCGGCCAGTGTCTTTCACAGCATCGACCACGGCAAACACAATCCGTTGGCCACGGTGCTGATCATCGGCCTGGTGACGATGAGCGCCTATGGAAAGGTGCCGATGTTGCGGCTGAAACCGTTGGTGTACGTCAGCACCATTTCTTATGCTTTGTACTTGTGCCACAACAATCTGGGCTGTGCGCTGATCCATCGATTCGATTTGATAGGGCTGCCGCCGCAAGCCTGTTTCGCGATCGGCGTTGTCTTTTCGTTTGCCCTGGCGATCATCATCACCAACCGCGTCGAGCAGCCGATCACCACGATGCTGCGCGGCCTGTGGACACGTTTTCGAAACGCCAAAAGCAATCCGACTTATCCCAAGTCGGCGTGCGCATCTTAGTCCGGATTATTCACGACTATCGTAGGACGTAACAAGCAAGCCCTTACCGTGCCGGAACTTCGGTCGCCTGCGGGAAGTTTTTCGTCTCCCGCGCTGCGCGCAAGCACGAACCGGCCCCGCGCAGTTACGGCATAGTTTTGCGACCTTCGGTCCGGCCTACGGTGGATTGGCTAGTGTTCTACCGATCTTCGGTTCCGTACAATCAGCAGTGATCTGCGGTCGCAATTCAACTGCTTTTGGATAAACGGAATGACCAGCGAACACGAACCGCCGCGGCGATTTGAATTCTTTGACGGCAGGTCTGCCAAGTTTTGGGTGATCGAGTTGGATGGCAACTCCCACACGGTCACCTACGGACGCACCGGAACGGATGGCCAAACGAAAACCAAGGAGTTTGCCGATCACGCCAAGGCACGAGCATCCTATGAGAAACTGATCAGCCAAAAGACCGGCAAGGGATATACCGAAGTCGGCGCCCAGGCAGCTTCATCCGACGGGGCCAGCGATCAGGATCAACCGCTGCTTGCCGCGATCGCCGCTCATCCGGATGACGTTCAATACTACGCTGTCTACGGCGATTGGTTGTCCGAGCGGGGCGATCCCCGCGGCGAACTGATCAACGTTCAAATTGCGTTGGAAGAGGAAGGTCTCGGTACCAAAGAACGCAAATCGCTGCAGAAACAAGAAGCGAAATTGCTGGACCAGCATGCCGCCGCCTGGCTGGGTGATTTGGCACCTTACCTGATCGACCAAAAGGATCTGGAAACCAGTTACCGCGATGATCGATACGAGTACCGATTCCGACGCGGGTTTTTGCACGCGATCCATTGCCCCGAGTTCGATCTTCAGTTCGGCGCGCTGCTCAAGAAATCACCGCATACCGACCACCTTCGTGAACTTTACATCGACATGACGCGGTACTCGGATGAAGCCACGGAAGTCGACGGGAAGACTTGGGGTGCTGACGAAGATCATGGGCTGGTAACGTTGTTGGGGGCCCGGTTTCCCGAATTGAGATCGTTTCGGTTGGGATTCGATACCTTTGAAAGCTGCCACACCGAAGGGGAAGCGGCGGTCGAATTGCTCAGACATACTCCCAAGCTGCAGCATTTGCACTTCGCGGCCAGAGCCGTTGATACCGCCAAGTTGTTCAAGATGGAATTGCCCAACTTGAAAACGCTGGCCGTTCATCACCTGCACAATTACCCGATTGCGACGTTGGCCAAAAATGCCTCGATGGCCAATCTGGAAACGCTCTGCATGTTTCCTCACGGATTGGAACCGGACGACGAAGATGCTTACCTGACCTATGCCGATATCAAAGCAATCTGCCGATCCGAGCATCTTGGTTCGCTGAAGCATCTTCAATTCATGGCGTCGGACATCGGCGATCGCGGTGCGAAGGAAATCGTGACATCGGATTTGATTGACCGACTGAACTACCTGGATTTGACTTACGGTTGCATTACCGACGTGGGAGCAAAGCTGTTTGCTGAATCCGGCGGGGCCAAGAAGCTGGAAAAGCTGGTGTTGGACGGCAATGCTCTGTCGGCCGATGGCATCGCCGCCTTGACCAAGGCCAAGATCAACTTTTCTGCCAACGAGCAATTCGAGTTGGGCGATGACGACGAGGAACGCGAGTACCTGTGGTACGGTGACCCCGAATAACGCCGCAAGCAGCCAGCACATCGGCGGCCATCATCATGACAGGTGTTCGTTACATCGTCGTCGCCGATCCCGGCAGCAAACGTTGGATTGCCTATCACCGTGAACTGCAAAATCACTGGACCGGCAAGCTTTCCGATATTTTGCTAGTTGATTGGCGAGACGTCATTGCTGCGCGGGGAAACCTGGATGGGTTGCCGGCATTTTCGTCTCCGGGAATTTTGCGAATCGAATCGCCCGGACGTGACTTCGCGATCACCCGCCGGCTGATTCAAATCGGTGCGGCGGCCGAGTCGATTTCCGACGACCAGTTGCCGGAATTGACAGAGCGGACCGGTTGGTTGGCCCAGCCGCGTTTGGCCCACATCGGGATCCGGCAAGTGCTGCAGAACATGAGCAGTTCTTTGCAGCGATTGCCGAATGTTCGGCCGTTGCAAAACCCAAGCGACGTCGCCTCGATGTTTGACAAAACCGAGACCTGTCATCGGCTACGGAGACACTCCCTTGGCACACCGCCACTGTTGGAGCACTTCGCTGGTGAAAGCGAAGCAACGGCAGTAGAAGCGGATGAATTGATCCAGGTGGCGAGTGCTTGCTCCTGGCAAACCACCTACGTCAAGCTCAATTTCGGTTCGTCCGGATCGGGGATTGTCGTCCTGACTCCGGAACTTCCTCGGCCCTACGGCATCTCGACCATGACCGCCATCGACGGCCGGTTCTACAACACTCGTCGGCCGCGGCGTCTCTCTGGGAAACCACTTCGCGATGCTTTGAACTTTTTGTTGAGGCAGGGAACTTGCATCCAGCAGGGAATTCGCAAGGCAAAGATTCAAGGACGAAACTTTGATGTCCGCGTGATCGTGATCGACGGCAAAGTCGAGTTCACGATTTTTCGGCTCAGTCACGGTCCGGTCACCAACCTGCACCTGGGCGGAAGCCGAGGCGATTGGAAGAGCTGCCGCCAGGCGATTCCGACTCGGTCGTGGCTGGATGCCATGGACGGTTGCATCGAGGCAGCCGGGCTATACGAAACCAGCGTCGTCGGCATCGATCTGGTGTTCGATCAAAATTTTTTGAATCACTTCATTCTGGAAGTCAACGCGTTTGGCGATTTCGTGCCGGGCTGGACCGATGCAAGAGGCAAAACGATTCATCAGCGAGAAATCGAGCTCTTGCAACAGCGACTGGTGAGCGGAGATTAAGACATTCTTTCTCCTGCCATCACTGCGTCTCAAATTCGTCCCGCAGCTGCTCCAGTCCGCGCGTGTTTCGGACACGTTTCTCGGGCCAAGGGCCCAGCACTTTGTTTAGCCCAGGGTGAAGCAACGTGAGTTTTACGAACGTTGACGCTGCCCTGGGTGGGCGACTCTCACCTTCTCCGCTCCCCGCGAGCATGGCGGCAAAGCCGCCATGCTCGCGGGGAGCGGAGATCGAGTTGATTGGGCCGTGGCCCCAGGGCAGCGGTATTGCTCGTCAGACTCGCGTGCCCGGAACCCTAACTCCATCGCTGCGTTGAATTTGGGGCGATCAGGAAATGGCCGAGCGATCCGGTCAAGACTACGTGTCTTTGGGCGGAAAAATCGAACTCTGCCCAAAAAATGCGACTCTTTCTCACACTGGCTACTTCTGGCCAAAGATATCGCTAGAATAACGGGTCGGGTTGGCGAGCAGTTTACTGCCACCATCAAGTGTTTGTGTTGTTGGCCGCGAAAAGGTGGTTTTTGGGGGTCGACGGATTTTTGGAGATCGACGTGGGAAAAAATTTGTATTGCGGAAACCTACCTTACAACGTGCGCAGTCCTGAACTGGAGCAAATGTTTGCCGAGCACGGTGAGGTAGTGAGCGCTCAAGTCATTGAGGACCGCGAAACAGGCCGCAGTAAGGGATTCGGGTTTGTAGAGATGGGTTCGGAGGAAGCAGCTTCGGCTGCGATCGAGGCATTGGATGGAGCAGACCATGGAGGACGTCCGCTAAGAGTCAATGAAGCGAAACCGCGTGAACCTCGCGGCGGCGGCGGTGGTGGTGGACGCCACGGCGGCGGCGGCGGTCGCGAACGCAGGTATTGAGGATAGAAGGCGGTTTCTCTGAAGTCGCCTTCACCTGCTAGTCCTTCATCAACTGAATGTGCTTTCGAGTCTTGTCGCGTTGCCAAGAAAAGGCGTCGTCTCGAACAAGCTCGAAGAGTTGACAGACTCCTTGCCGGGGCCGAAAGGCCCCGGTTTTGGATCTCTCTCTACACTTTTTCACCAGCGACTCTTCGCAGGTAGGGTTCCCCAAAGTCGATCTCGAGTTCCAGCCACATGGGAAAGTGGTCTGACATCTGGTGAGTGCGCCACTGTCGGTAGTAGTTGCGTTTCTCCCGATCATCGCGAGGATCGCCGTTGGATTTTGTTTCGTAGGCTGGTCCCATTTCCGACCTGTAGGTTTCGACTTCGTCATCGGTGTAAACGAATTCAAAGAAATCGAAGACTCCCGCGTTGGCTCGCCGAAGTCGCTGCTGCACGATGTGATCGTCGTACGCTTTGCTCACAAAGGCCATTTGGTCGAAGTGTTTGTCGCCGGCGGCGTTCGAGGTCACTTGCTTGAACTGAGGCGGCAGAAAGAACCCCGCGTCGACAATCGCCTGGTAGGTCGGATCGTCGGTGTCGAAGATGTTGAAGTCGCCCAGCAGAACCAGGCTGCGCGCCCAAGCATGAGCATCCTTGACACGGTGAATCAGAAATTCTGACAACACCTTGATCTCTTCCAGGCGAGTCGGATCGACGGCAACCGATCGGCCGTAGTAGATGTGAACGGTGCAGAGCATGAATCGCAGGTAGCCCGATTCGAATCCGCAAAGGAAGGGGGTGCGAGCCAGTTGCCGCTGCGGCTCGATCGTTCGGTCGGGCATTTTCTTGGGAGGAATCACGATTTCGCCAGCCAGGCCGCCAAACTTGACTTTGCGCGAGTCGTAAATGAACGCTCCCCGCTCTCGATTGCCCGACGTTCCGGCGGTGACATCGGAAAAAATGTACTTCCACCATCCGCCCAAGATGTCCATTAGCCGCTCGAGCGCCTGCAAATCGGCATTCACCTCCTGCACCGCCACGAGATCGAAGTGCGAAATGATCTCCGCGATGTAGTACATCGCTTCCTTGCTGCGGTGACCGTACTTGGCAGAATCAAAGTCGCGAATGTTCCAAGTGGCCAGCAGCAACGTTTCGTTGACGGTGCGTTGGGGAACTTGCTGGGCGAGTTTTTCCCGTAATTTCAGCAGGCCTTGCGCGGTCCGCCTGTCGGTCGTCGTTTCCGCGTCCAACGCCCGTGAAGAATTTGCGGGATCGAGTTCGTATTCAAACGGCATCTTGCGCTCCTTTTTCGCTGTGATCGATGACGGGGTGGGAAGGAGGTCACTGTACGGGAGGCGAAGTCAAGGCCTCACATCTTTCGCGAACGGTTTGGGCCAGTTTCCGCAAACGGGAAGGGGAGAGATCGTCTAACTTCCAGTGTTGCAGCCCTTCACGACGGAAGGTGACCATCGACATCTCCAGCGGGCTTTTTCCCGAAAAATCTCTTCCCTTCTCTTCCCATTCCACCCAAAAAAGTTCCGCCCAATAAAGCCGCTCGAATTCCTCACGGTATTGTCGGATCGCGCCTTTGCCTTGTTCGGCGGCATTGGCAATGTTCTGTGTCACATCGGTGGCACGTTGGCACAGTTTGGCGGTCACGATATCGCGTTCTAAAGTCAGTCGAACCGGCGCGTGCGATCGAAGTGTTCCTGCACCCGAGGCGTCGTACTCCAAGGCGTCTCGGGTCGCCGCAACCAACCTCAACACAGCATGTTTTCTCTGCCACGATGGGTGTTGATGATTCTCTTCATCCAAGTCGCCACGGTAATCCTTCCACGCTTGGATATGATCGCCAACTTGCACGATTGCGTTGGCGACGTCAGGGCTGGTGACTCGCCGGGAGCCAGGGATTCCTTTGCTCAGAAGTTTTTCGTAAGCGTTCCAAGCATCTTCGGCCGCGCTGGCCGCGGCAACGTCGGCCGCCAATCTTGGTATTTCCAGATAAAGTTCCAGCAACTCTGTGACACTTTGCGTTGCCGCGTTCTTTGCGTCAACCGCTTTGGCCTGTTCCGCAAGTGCGGTTTTGCGGGCTTGGTTCACCAAGAAAAAAGCGGTCGCAACGGTCAGCAAGATGATTGCCGCGGCGGCGCCGATCGAGGAGAGCCGAACAATGCGCTGCCGGCGACTTGCCTGCAGCAACCGTTGTTCGGTCTCATTCAGCGAGCGAGTGCCACGGCGGCCGTTTTCGACGATCCTCAAGTCGGCCTGGTCCAACGGCGTTCCGTTTCTGCCGTCGGACCAATCGACGGAGCGGTTGTCAAGAATGCGCCGTGCCCGTTGGCCCGGTTTGTCCGATACTTCAAAACGTTCGCGAACCAGAGGCGCGAGCGTATCGTGTGCCAGCCGCGTTGTCTCGCCGGATTCATCGTGGTTCTCTGATGAAACCGTCAGCAAGTACAAGCTTTGACATTGTTGAAGCACATCGTCCAACGTCGCGCCCAAGTGAGCGTATTGCTCCCGCAGTTGTTGCTGGCTGCACTGGTTAGCCGTTCCCAACGGCGTGGTGTGCAATGCAATGAGGTCTAGCAGCAAACCGGAATCGACAGCTTCCGGGTACTTTTTGCCAAACGCGTCGATCTGTTGATTCAAAAAATCTCGCAGCAAAATTCCGTCGCGTTTCAAACTTTGGTACAGGTCAAGACTGATGTGCGGTTGATCTTCGCGCACGCGTTTCGCACGAGCCCACAACTTGGTGAGCAGGATCTGCAGCGTCGGGGCGACTGCCGAATCGTGATCTTCCAGCAAGTCGTCGGCGATGATTTCTGCCACACCTTCTTCGACACTCAATCCGTACCGATGCCGCAACCGCTGGTTCTTGGTTGGCCCCAGCACAACGTCGATGACGGCCTGGCGATCCAGACGCTCCAGGAAAACTTTGGAGCGGGGAATTTGGCTGCGGGACAGTTGCGATTCCAATTCTGCCAGCCATTCTTTCCGAAAACCGAGCACCAGCTTGCCCTTCGGACGCCGATCCCCGTCAACGAACAGCGTTCGGATCATTTCCAGCAGTTGTTGCAATTCATCCGGTGATTCGGCCGACGGCCGCGTGTACGCCTCTTCGATCTGGTCCAAGATAACGATCGCCGGGTTTCCAGCTTGCTGTTCGGCCTGGTGCCAAAGCTGGTCGATGGGATCGCTGGCCGCCGCAGATGCAAAGGCTGATCGAAGAGCTTTGACCAACCCGCCATCACCATGTCTTCGGTAAACCACTTGGTAATCTCGCTGCAAACGGGGGATCAACCCGGCGTCCAGCATTGATGATTTGCCCACTCCCGATTGGCCGTAAAACAACAGGACCGGCGGTGTCCGCGGTGTGGTCAGCCGATCGTAAAGCTGGCGAATCTGATGACCGCGCCCAAAGAACACTTCTGCATCCTGCCGCGTGTACCAATTCAGGTGCCGATAGGGGCTTTCCGGCAGATCCTGCTCCGGTAGCGGCGGCAAACCGAACAGCGGATCGTTCACCGCCGCCGGCAGATTCCACTGGGCAGCTTGTTCTCTGCCGTGGCGAAAATGCAGCTCCCAAGGCCAGCGATCGGGGGTCAGTTGTTTTTCGTCTGCATCGCCGAAATAGGTTGCTCGCAGATTGCCGGCGACGACCGTTTGAACGGCAGCTTCCGCCTCTTCGAAAGAGGATTCAATGGTCCCTCCACCAGAGAGTCCCCGGTAGAAGTGACAAGAAAAGTCGGTCGCCACCCGGTCATCAATCGAGCGCGAGGTGGAAATCACGGCCGCGATATTCGTATTGAGCAAACCTTCAGTCTGCTGGTGCGTCGAACAGCCGTTCAAAAAAACGAGCTGCAGACCGCGTTGTTGGGAAAAGAACGCCGCCAGGCCTGCCGCGCCGGCTGCCGCCGATTGGCCCTCGGCCGACTCCAGCAACAATTGGTAGCCGTTGGCGTGGCCGCCATAGTGAAAGATCGCGATCCGATTTCGGAACTTGGGATCCTGAAAGACTTTGAAAATGTCGCCGGCGGTGCAATTGGAACGTACCACCACCTCGCACAGTTCGTCCTGCTCGGCACGTTCCAAGACGTCTCGCAACCGACGCGCCTCGTCGGGCAAGTTTCGCAAGTATCCAACCGTGTCATCTCGATCGTTTGCAAACGCAAGGAAGATAACTGGCTTGGTTTCAGTTTCTGACATCGGCTAGTGAACCGTACGAGGAAACGTCATCAGCAAATTTTCCGAAATCGCTTCCTTAGGCCTAGGAATTGTTCGGAAATAATTTCGTCATTTGACAACTCTCTCCCTCTGGGCTCCCTCTGGGAGAGTCGGGCTCTCAGGCCCGGAGAGGGTTCGCACACCATGTCCTCCCCGGCCGCTACCGCATCCGACCCTCCCAGAGGGAGGGTGATCTTGCGAGTGGTGTCATTCAACCAACGAAGTTATTTCCGAACAAATCCCTAGCGCACTTGCCGACTTGGGGACAAGTCGGCCTACCGTTTACCAATCGATTTCGGTGATCGATTTTAGCCCTGCATCGGAAGTGAAGTAGTTCAGATGATGACAGGCGACTTCCAGCTTTTGGGCTGCCGGCTCGCGACGATCGCCGACACCCAGGATGCTGTCGGTGGCGACGGCGATATCGTGCGGAGCATCGGCAAACAGCAGGTCGAACAAGCTGCCGCCGCCGACTTTAGTGATCAGCCTTTGCACCCACTGGTCCGAATCTTCCTGGTAGCGGTGAATATCGCCGGCAACGATCGTGTAGGGCACGCCTGGATCGGCACTTGCGTTGAGCGAACGAATGAAGTCGGAGTCAGGATTCATCTGTTCCAGCGTCGGTGTGAGTTTCTTCGATCGATTCAGCAGAAAAAGCATCGCGCCTGCCAGTGGAGTCAGCCCGGGACAGAAGTTCATCGCCATCGTGGTCAACAAGGTGGAAAGATCTCGCGCCCATTCGATTCTTCCCAGCGGGGATCCGACGTTTGGCGTACCGAACATCACCAGGTGGTCGATCACCTGGTCGCCCCCTTCCCGCTCGATGAACCAGCGCGTCACCAGGCCTCCCATCGAATGGGCGAGTACCGTCAGCCGTTTTTCGTCATCAGCGTGCAATCCCACTTTTTCCAGCTGCTGTTTCAAATTGTCGGCGATACCGGAAATCGGCGTGCTGAGATTTTCGTAGTCATAGGTCAGCACCAGGTCGAACTTTTCATTGGCAGCGCAGCCCTTTTCATCGACCGCCAACCTCAGGCCGTCGGCGATTCCCACGGTGTCCCCGATGATCCCATGAATCAGCAGCAGGATGTTTTTTGCGGCGGCAACCTTCGCTGCCACCTCGGCATCGCGTCGCCGTGCGGAACCGTCTTCGGCATACTCGACCCAGCGAAGACGATCGACCATTGCGCGTTGCATGTAGGTCTTGAAGAAATACAGTTTCAGCGCCCGGCCGATGCTGCGACGATTGTCGGGAATGTCGGGAACCTCGGTGATACGAACATGAGTCCGGCCCGAATCGTCTCGTGACGGATCGCCCACCAACAGCATGTGTTGGCCGTCATAGGTCACCGGCAATATGAATTCGTCATCGCTCAGTTCGATGTCAAGCTCAATGTCAAGCGGCTGGTCTCGCAGCACTTCCGGATTCTGGATATCGGTCAGCTCCAAGATGCTGGCGTTGTCGCCACGAGTGGGTGAAAAGTTCAGCAGTTCCATTCCCCGGCGTTCCAGAACTCGGTGAATGCCCTCGCCAACATCACGCGCCGCCGTCTTCGCGGCGGTGAGGCCGATTCCCGCCTTCAGCGTCGGATGTCCCTTGATGGTGATGTGGCCATCGGCGACTTTGGCGTCGCTGTCGGAAACACGATCGACTTGCCGGACCAGCTTGATCACCAGGTCTTTCGTGAACCACTCGTTCTTGTACTTTTCACGCGGCGCGCCGAAGTCGGTGAAACGGGTTTGTCCCGGCGTCACGATTTCGCCCAGTTGCAGCGGCTTCTGATCCAACAGGAAGTCGTCCACCTTTTCGGTGCTGACGATCAGCTTGAAAGTGCTGATGTCTTGATGAGGCTCGTGTTCCTCCAGTCCCAATTTGAACGAAGAAAGTCCGTTGGTCGTGACGATGAAATCCGATTCAGTGGGCTCGACCCGTTCGTTGTACAGCGTGCGAATGCCGTAGTCCTGCGAAAAGTGAACCAGCAGAAGATGCAGCGGTTGTTCGGATCGGTTGTTTGCCTGCAGCCGCGCTCGAATGACCTGCCACTGATCTTGCAGCTTGGCGATATCCAGCGTGATTTCGTTTCCGTCGTAGACGTGCACCTGATCGTCCGAGTCGTCTTCGCCAGGCAACTCGCAAAACCGAAAACCAACATCGTCTTGATTCATCCGCGTGCGATGATTTTGCAGCTTGATCGCACGTTCCCAGTCAACGATCCGTTTCAGGATCGAAAAAAGGTAGTTTGCCGAATGCTGCGTGTAGCCCCGCGCGCCTTGGATCAACTTGCCCGTTTCCCGCAACTTCAGCAGATAACTATCGTCTTCTGCAATCAGCAGATATTTCGCGGTACCAGCGGCGTGGGTATCGAGCGAAAACCCATGAGACTGATCCTCCGATGTCGACAGGAACTGCTGAAGCTTCGCAATACCGTCGTCGTCACCTTCCAATCCAATGGCAAGCGGAGTGACTGGCAGGGTGGTGATCTGGGCCTGAAAACGTTGAGAGGTATCGGCGTAGGGATCCGATAGCTCGATATTGCTGAATTGTGGTCCGACTTCGACGGTGGAGGCATGCCCGATCGGCGATGACGAATCGGTTTCGGGATAGAGGTCGAACTCGACATTTTCTTCTGGGTCACTGGGCAGCCCGTGGATCGCACCACATTCAACCTGCCAACGATTGCGTTGATACGAAACCAAGTAGTGGCGTGCCGTCGCGGAACTACGACTGCCTAGAAATCCGTCGTAAGCATTGAACCGGGCGTAGGTCTCGAACTGCGGCTCTTGGTGGTCGGATTGCTGGCGAATCATCGCTCGGCAGCGCAAAAAGAGATCGGCATAAGCGATGTCGGCGCCGGATTGATTCAACACATCCAGCAGGGCGCTGCTGAACATTCCCGTACCATCGCTGCGTTCGTAAGCCTTTTGCACTCGTTGACAGGCCGCCATCAGAATGTGGCGACTATCGGGGATCTCCAACGGCAGTCCACGCCCGAGCAACGACGCAAAGTGGCCGTCTAGGTAGCTCTCCAGCGGCCGCTCCTGGTTGATCTCGTGAGTCTGTCGGACCTTGCCCAAGTTGAAATCGTCGGCGTTTCGCGTGCCCGATCCCGAATGGCAACAGTCCAGAATGACGGAGATGTGCGGCTCGTTCTTCGCCAATTCGCCAAGCAGCACTGCCAGTTCTTTGTCGGCGAGATCGAATCCGCCCGGTTGTCGGCTGTCGATGCAGACGAGTCCCTCGTCCATGCCGTCGGGAAAGAACGAGTTGAAGGCCTGCGCCGATTTGCAACGAGCTCCGTGGCCGGAGTATTTGAACAGCGCGACGTCGTCTTTTTCCGCGCGAGATAAATGGTTGCGGAAACGATCGATGATGTTTCCACGCGTCGCATCTGCATCGACTAGCGTTTCTACGTGCAGTTTGTCGTGAGGGTAGGTCGCCAGGAGATAGTCGTGAAAAATCTGCACATCGTTCAGGCATCCCCCCAGCCGGCCGACGTGGGGTGGATAGTCATTGATGCCAACCAGCAACGCATAGATTTGACCGGGCATGGTTGAATTGCTTTCCAGATGAGAGGTTGCTGGCGGCTCGCGACCGTTGTTTCGCGCACCGCCTGATTTCGATCGGTCGGCACCTGCGGCGCGGAAGCGGACTGGCCGACTTAGCGACAAGTCGTCTTACCGCAAAATTCGTGACACTAGTTTTGCCGAGCAGAAGGCTACTTGCCACTGCCTGCGGGAGGCAACGGGGGTGCCGGGCGATTCAGGAAAACGAACGTTCCCAGTTTCGATGCGGTGATGACGTCGACACGGCCGTCTTGGTTGACGTCTTCGGCAAGAATTTGGACGCCGACGCCCGAATGGTCGTCGACCAGGTGAGCAACGTAGCGGGCGTTACCGGAATCGTCACGTTTTAACTGAAACCAGTAGACGACGGGTGTCTCGTTGGGTTCGACGTCCCCGTCGGGTCCGTGCGCCCAACGTCGTTTTCCCGTCACGATATCTCGCAGACCGTCGCCATCGATGTCGGCAAGGGCAAGAGCGTGCGGCTGTGAAAAGGCGACTCCGAAGATCGACTGCTGGGATCGATCACCCATGATCAACCGTTCACGAAAACGTATTCCCACGTCGGTCGCTTTGTGTTCGTACCATGCCAAGCCCCACTCGTGAGCATGAACGGCTGAAATGACGTCGCCGTCACCATCACCATCGACGTCGTCGACAAACATCTGCGCCCCACCGCGTTGTTGCGAAAACTTGCCGCGATGAAAGAGCCAATCGCCACCCTGTTTTGCCGGTTGCTGATACCAACCGTCGTTGATCAACAGATCAAGGCGTCCGTCACCGTCGACGTCTCCTACCCCTTCGCCATGATAAAACTGTGGCCAACCTTCGTCGTCGCCGATTGGTTGAAACTGCCATGGACGATACGGATCTTGGGGATCGGGTTCGATCCACCCCCAACGACCATCCCAGTGACAGATCAGTTCGGGCGCGCCGTCGGCGTCGATGTCGCAAAGCATCGGTGACTCGCCACGAACCCGCTCGAACACCAAGTGGCTTTTCCACAGCTGATCCGACTGGCCGGGGTTTTCGTACCATTTCGCCTCGTGTTTATGGACGCGGCCGAGCACTAAAATGTCCGGTTTTCCGTCTCCGCTGAAGTCGTGCACGAAGCTAAACATGCTGTTGCTGGGACTCTCTTCGGGCGGCAGTCGAACCGGTGGATAAAAAGCGTGTGCCTCCCGAAAGGTGGGGCCCTCGTACCAAAAAGGGCCGGCGACGATGTCGGTATGCCCGTCGGAATTGATGTCGCCTGCATCGACGCCGTCACAGTAGTAATGCTCGGTCAGTACCAGGCGTTCAAACTGAACGGAGCGATTTTCCGTTTGCTTCGCAGCGACGTTGTCTTGGCCGGCGGCGCAGGCGGCAAAGCCCATTGAGAGAACAACAGCAACGGCTTTCAGATGTGAATCGGTGGGCAACATGATCAACCTAAACTTTCGGTAGCTCGAACCCGCTGCGCCGCCGGCGAGTCAGCAGCGAATTGTGGGACGGATGTTCAAACTGTTCACGGGTCGGATCCCACACCAGTTTTTGGCCCAGTGTTCGAGCGATGTTGGCCAGGTGGCAAACCGTGATACTGCGGTGACCGACTTCGGGCGGCGCGTTGGGCATCTGGCGGCTGCGGATGGCTTGCTCCCAATTCTCCAGATGCGGCCTCGCGACGTGTCCGTCACCTGCCCACCGTTCTTTTTCTTCTTTGCGGGGCGGTGGCAGCAGTTGCTCGGGCTCGGTTCGATAGTCGTTGCGGCTGAGAAACAGTTTTCCTTTCTCGCCGTGAAACACTGTCTTGCGAACGCCCGGTTTGAACTGCAATTGTGTCCCGTCAGCGTACTTCATCGTGACGGGGCAAAACCGCATCTTGTCAGTTTCCTTGTCTTTCAACGCCCCCAGGGGCGGAGTTTTGTGATGCCACTGGTCGTCGATGAAGTCGTCGATTTGCTTCGGATGGAGATCGATTTCGACCGGTCCACTGTCATCTTTGCCAAGGGCAAACTGGACCATGTCGATGCTGTGGGCACCCCAATTGGTCATCAAGTGACCAGAAAACGGTTGGAACAAATCCCAACCTCGCCACTGCAGATAACCAAAGTCAAACGCGTCTTTCATCCACAGCCGCCGGTTGTACGACGGTATCGGCACCGGTCCGCAAAACAGGTCCCAATCCAAGCTTTCCGGAACGGTCTCCCGGGGAAACTCCTCGGCGACGATCGGCATCGGTCCCGGATAGTTTTGCACTTCGACCACCGAGATTTTTCCCAAGCCGCCGTCACGCAAAAAAATGCAAGCGCGTTGATTGACCTCCATCGTTCGCTGTTGGCTGCCGACCTGTACGATGCGATCGTACTTCCTCGCTGCCTGGACGATTGCGCGGCTTTCCGCGATCGTCACGGCGAGCGGTTTTTCGACGTAAACGTCTGCCCCCGCTTGCATCGCCAAAATCGCGGCACCGGCATGATGGTGGTCGGGGGCGGCGATGATGATCGCGTCAAATTCTTGCCTGCGAAGCATCACGCGATAGTCCTGATAAACTTCACAGCGCCGGCCATCGGTTTCAGCAAAGCCGCGCAGAATCTTGCTGAAACGGCCTTTGGGGTGCCTCGCCGAATCGACTTGATCGAGCGAACAATCACAGAGAGCGGTGACGCGAAACGCGGCAGGCAAATTTGCAAGCAGATACTTGCCACGCATGCCCACACCGATCAGGCCGACGCGAACCGATCCGCGATCAGAATTTCCACCGCCCACGGCGCAGCGCATCACCCAAGGCGCACTGGCCAGGGCGCCGACCGATTTCAAAGCAACGCGCCGCGTCAAGCGATTTGCCATCCCACCAAACTCCGGGCTTCAAAACGAAGCATTCTCCTCGTCCTGGAAAGGAGAATCAAGTTTCGTGGTTTTTTCTTGGATTCGGGAATGGATGTGGCGTGGGAAGGAAGAGAGTTGACCACGAATAGCTCGAATGACACGAATAGAAGAAGCCACTGAATAGAAAAAACTATTGAATCGAAGAAGCTATTGGGCCCGATCTGGCGGGTTGGGAACGACTTCGTACCAAATCCATCGGTCTGGTTGTAGCGGCATTCGCAACTCAAAATCTTCCAGTGCGGGTCCGCCTGGGATTGGGCCGTTTCCGTCGCGATAGTTGCTTCGCGCCCTCAGCGCCACCGTCACGGGTGTTTCGGCGGGGAACAACCAGCTTTGCCTGGCCGGCAAACCTTTGTATTGCCAATCTTTGACAACGGCCGCCGAGTATTTCACCTTCGAATAGTCGGCGACGTCGGTGGTCAAGCGGACTCGCCGGAACGGTTCGTCGTCAACCAACGGAAACAGGTCTCCCGGAAAAGTTTTCCACGGCGAGAACTCCGTCGAAGACGACTCCGTTTCTTCGGACCATTGTGGAAAGAGTTGGCTGGTTGTTTTGACTTCATCGGCCAAGTGAAGTTGCCGCAGCTGTGCGAAACTGCCCCTGATGGTCGACAAAACACACTCGTTCATTTCGGCGCTGTCGGCGCCGGCATGAACGCGGAACCCAACACGGTCGGGGTATTGCGCGTCGAAGCGAACTTCGATGATTGGCTGAGCGCCACCGGAAAAACGTTCACAGTGAACAAAGAGTCGCAGCGTGTTGCCGTCATCCGAGAAGACACCTTTTGCGGCCTGCCAAGAATTTTCGGGCGGCGACATGGAATCGCTGGTCGTCAATTCCAAGCCAGGATTGCCATCTGGCTTGCTGCCCGGATCGATTGTGGAGTCGGTATCGTTCTTTTGCCCGTCGACTCGCGGCTTGATCACCAGTGGGTTCAGCGACCATCGCTTTGAAAGTCGCGTGCCGGTATGAACGATGTGGATCATTCCTCGCGCCGCTTTCGTGCTTGGGAGGGAATGATCCGAAAGGCGTATTCGAATTCCCTCGCGAAATCCCCATTCTCTACGGATGCTGGGATTCATTTGTCCGGGAGTCACAAAGACCGGCAGCGGCGGATGCACCATCTTGGCCGGCGCGATCCAGACACAGTTTCCCTTGTTCGAGAGTTCGTCGCTGCTGTGGTCGTAGGAACTGGGGAACCCCGGAACATGCTCGTCGAACCACTCCCGCTTCAGCACAACCGGTTCACCGACGGCAAATTGCTCCAACTCACCTCCCTTCGAAGTGCCTTGGCTGGAGCTGTATTCGATCCACTCGGGCGGACGTTCATGAACGATCGCCAGCTGCTGATCGACGAAGAGTTGAAACTGATGCCCCCGGGAAGGCCGCTTGTGAATCATCGAAATGAGGTGTTTGCCGGGAGGCAGAGGAAAACGGTCGAATTCTTCTGGAAAACCTAGCGAACTGATCTGCTGGGTCGCGAAACGCAATTCATAGTTGGCCGATTCGGGCACCCATACTTTCCAAGCGACGGCCCCGTAGCGATTGCTGCGAATCTTCAGCACGTGAAGCTTGGCCGGATCGTCGACAACCAAGATCTCCGCCATCCGTTTCAACGCGGCGTTTTCTACTTCCAGCATTTTGAATTGACGGGTGGCCAGAAAGTAGGGCAACCAGGCTGCCACCAACGTGGTCAACAGAAGGAGATCCAACAGGCGAAAGCTGAGCCAGCGACGATTGGATTTGTTAGCCAAGGAAGTAGTCCGTGTCATGAAGTCCTCTGTCGGCGAGTTCTCCGAACTCGCAGCGTACTACCCAGCGCTAAGAGTTCGGAGAGCTCGCCGACACTTGTTCTATTCGCCGCGCATTTGAGCTTCGAACGATGCTCGCGCCTCCGCCGGAACGAGATAGTAAAAAAAGCCTTGGTACAGTGGTTCTTCGTCTGCCTTCTTGCGGCGCGATTTGACCGGTTCCTTCTGGCGAACGCGCAGCACACAGATAGGCTCGTCGATTGGGAAAGAAACCGTGCCCTCGTCCGGCCGGACCGCCGGTTCGATCACAAGATTCTCCGCATCAGAAAAATCCAGCTCCTTGGCGATGCTCATTGCTCCACCCCCATTCTCGGTCAAGCGGGACAATTGCCACCCGGAATCGGACTTGGTGATCGACAGAATGAGCGTATCAAAGTGGGCCTCTTTGAGTGGTGTGCTGTTGTACGAGGATGAACCCGAAGCACGCGACCTTGGCGAATTGGCCGATATTTCACGCGAGCGAAGGAAATGGTTGGGTTGGTAGCCGGCGGGATAATAGGTGCGAAACTTCCACAGACGGACAATCCCTTCGTCAATGCCGGCCGCCGGGGCACCATCGTCGATCGCCACCATGTGGACGCGCCGCGGATCGCCAATTCGCAAGTCACCCGTTTGGGCACGCAAGTCCCTGTTTTCCCGTTTCAAGCCTTGAAGTTTCGATCCAGCCGACAGGGAGTAGATGCATCCGACCAGGATGGCGATCACGACGGCGGCGCGAATGACCTTCATCAATGCTCGATTTTGCAAAGCTGGTTTGGACGGGAATGGGAGAGTTCGTTCACTTTAACCGAATCCCAGACGGAGATCGCCGGGTGAACTTGGTGGGGTGTCTGGAAAGGATGGCGGAAAAGCCCGAAGGGCTGACACAACTTCTGCCGGGGTCGACAGGCCCCGGTGTACAAGCACAGTCAATCAGTAGCCACGAAGTGGCGACACAAAAGAATTTGCTGATTCAATATTTGCACCCGCCTCAATTGTGCCGCCACTTCGTGGCTTCGATCACAAATTGGCTAGAAACCAAGGCCTGGCGACCCCGGCAAGGCCTGTGTCAGCCCTTCGGGCTTCTGCACCTTCGGTGCGTCGTCACTAGCGAGATCGTCTGACATTCTATCGGTCGACACGCAACCAATCGGATGATCGTGCTTCCCTCCACCGATCGGTTAGAATAGGCCGGTCCACCTGCAGGTCTTGCACCAAGGTGTGACCCTCCAACCCTTTGCCGCCGATTTCCCCACCTTGGTTGCGGTACCGAATTGTCAAGTCATCTTCTTTCTATCCGTTGGCTACTGCCTTTCGCCTTGACCCTGGCGACCGGTTCCGCTTTTTCCGCGGACCCCAAGATCGATTATCTGACGCAGATCAAGCCGATCTTGTCGGACAAGTGTTATTCTTGCCACGGAGTGTTGAAACAGGAATCGGCTCTGCGGCTGGAGACTCGGTCGCTGATGATCGAAGGGGGCGACAGCGGCGCGGCGATCGAACCGGGCAAGCCGGACGAGAGTTCACTGTTGCACCGAGTTTCGGCCTCCGATGGCGACCGCATGCCGCCGCCCGAAGAAGGCGCAGCGCTCAAGCCGGACGAAATCACGCTGCTTCGTGCCTGGATCCAACAGGGCGCGGCGGCACCTGACGAAGAAATTCCGCTCGCGCCCCAAGACCACTGGGCGTTTCAACCGGTGCAGCGACCAGCCGATTTGGCCGGCGAATTGGCCCACGGAAATCCGATCGACGCGTTGTTGGAATCAAAACGCCAGGCGCAATCGTTGAAAGTTCAACCGGCCGCGCCGCGGTCGATCGCGATTCGACGTCTCTATTTGGACCTGATCGGTTTGCCGCCCACGCAAGAGCAACTGCGGGACCAGCGTCCTTGGGAAGAAATCGTCGACGATCTGCTTCGCAGCCCTCACCATGGTGAACGTTGGGCGCGACATTGGATGGACATTTGGCGATACTCCGACTGGTACGGCTTGGGGGCACAACTTCGCTACAGCCAAAAACACATTTGGCGTTGGCGAGACTGGATCATCACGTCGCTCCGCCAAGACAAAGGCTACGACCGAATGATCATGGAGATGTTGGCGGGCGATGAGCTGGAGCCCAACAATCCCGAAGCGGTCACCGGCACCGGTTTTTTGGCGCGAAACTACTATCTGTTCAATCGCACCACCTGGTTGGACAGCACGATCGAACACACCGGAAAGGCTTTTTTGGGCCTGACCTTGAACTGCGCCAAGTGCCATGACCACAAATACGATCCGATCACCCAGGTCGACTACTACCGGTTTCGCGCACTGCTGGAGCCCCACCAGGTTCGGCTCGATCCCATCGAAGGCGTGACCGATTTCGAACAGGACGGTTTGCCCCGAGTGTTTGACGATCACTTGGAACTGGAAACTTATCTCCATCTTCGCGGCGACCCCAAGAATCCTGACAAGGAAACCAAGATCGTTCCCGGTGTACCCGCGATTTTGGACAGCTTCGCTCCCGAAATTCGCCCCATCACGCTCCCCTACCAGGCTTATGCGCCGGGCGCTAGAGACTATGTGCAGCGAGACCATCTTCGTCTGGCGCGTGAAAATGTTCAGAAGGTGGAATCGGAATTGGCCGCCGCCCGGAAAACGCTGGCCGAGTTGCCGCCACAGGAACCGCAGCCTGCTGCTGTCGAGGGTTCGCTGGAACTGTCCGAAAATTTCGACGGGCCGAATCCCGAACTTTGGGAATTGGTGGGCGATGGCTGGCAGTTTCGTGACGGCCAGTTGCATCAGACCCAGCCGACGCGACAACCGTTCATGGTCCGGCTGCGCAAACCGATTCCGGCCGACTTCGATTTGACCTGCCAGTACACCACTACCGGTGGAACCACCTACAAATCGGTCACCTTTCGTTTCGACCAATCCGAAGACGGCAAGTATTCCAACTTTGTCTACACCAGCGCTCACACGCCCGGTCCGAAAGTTCAAGTTGCCTATTCGCGAGGAGGCAACAATGCCTATCCGCCCGATGGGCGAGTGTCGAACAAAATCGAAATCGGAAAACAGTACCAGCTTCGATTCGCTGTGCGCGGCACCTTGGTCAACGTTTGGCTTGACGACGCAATGGTGCTTGCCTATCGGTTACCCGACCGAAAACCAGACGGATTCTTCAGCCTGAGTGCGTTCGACGCGACAGCGGCGTTCGATTCGATCACGATTCGTTCACTGCCCGAAGATATTTCGCTTCGCGAGGCACAGAGCGAACCGGTTCCCACGCCTACCGATGCGGAAACCGCGGTCAAGCAGGCCGAAGCGAAACTGGCCGCTGCCAAGACCAGGCTCGCTTCCCTCGCCGCCGTGATCGCGGCCGACAACGCGAAGTATCAATCGGGATCGGACGAAAAAGCTCGCGCGGAACTGGCCCGCAAAGCCGCTCGGCTTCAAGCGGAATGGTCCAAGAAGCAAGCACAGTTCGAATTGGTCGGTCAATCGGATGACAAGAAGGTCAAGGCCGCGCAAGCTCGATTGAAGAAAGCAGATGAAAAACTAGCCGCGGTCCAGCAAGGTGACGATCAATACCAAACGATTCGTGCTTCGCGGAAAGCGCTAGAAACGCCCGCTCACAAAGAACCAGACTATTCGGCGACTTACAACAAAACGAGTTCCGGCCGGCGATTGGCGTTGGCAAAGTGGGTTGCCTCCACCGAAAACCCTCTGACGGCACGCGTTGCGGTCAATCATGTTTGGACGCGGCATTTTGGCAAGCCGCTGGTCGAATCGGTTTTCGATTTCGGGCTTCGCGCTCGGCGGCCGACCCATGCCGACGTGTTGGACTTGCTGGCCTATGAATTCATGGCGTCGGGTTGGAGTTTTCGCCACCTGCACCGGCTGATCGTCACCTCCGAAGCTTATCGGCTCCATTCATCTTCGGCCGGCGCCGATGCCGCCACACTGCGCCGCGATCCCGACAACCAATTTTTCTGGCGAATGAACTCGCGCCGCATGGAATCACAAATCGTTCGCGACAGCCTGCTGTCGCTTGCCGGCGCATTGGATCAGAAAATTGGCGGCCCTTCGATCGATCCCAAGAATGGAGGCACGCGGCGGAGCATCTATTTCATGCATTCTCGGGATCAGCAGGACACGTTCTTGAAAATGTTTGACGACGCCGATTTGTTGCAGTGTTATCGGCGCAGTGAAAGCATCGTGCCGCAACAAGCCCTGGCGCTGTCCAACAGCAAGTTGTCGATCGAGATGGCGACGAAAATCGCCGCCAGGATTTTTGATTCGCTGGGAGGTTCTGCGCCGGAGCCCGATCGGCAGCAGTTCATCGACGCGACATTCGAATCGTTATTGGGGCGGCTGCCCGACCCATCCGAACGGACCGAATGCCTGCGTTTTTACCAGGAGATGGAAAAACTGCTTGTGGAAACTGACCGAGCCCAAGTCGAGCAACGAATTCGAGCCCGATTGGTGCAGGCGATTTTGAATCACAATGACTTTGTTTCGATAAGATGACGTGATGATGTGTGATCGAAACTTCTCGCGACGACGATTTTTGACCAGCGGTTTGGGCTTCGGCGGCCTGGCGTTGGGCGCGATGCTTCGCCAAGACGCATCGGCGGACAAACCAGCCGGTTGGCAGCCTCCCGATGGGCGCCCCCATTTCGCACCGCAAGCCAAAAGTGTGATTTGGATGTTCATGCGGGGCGGGGTCAGCCACATGGAGAGTTTTGATCCCAAACCGGCGCTGAACCGATATGCCGGACAATCGATTTCCGAAACGCCCTACGCCGATGTGCAAAGCCCGGAAAAACTAAAAAAGGTCCGCGTGGTGGTGGTCAACGACGCCAACGGACAACAGCGAAACAAGCTGTACCCGTTGCAAGTCGGTTTCAAGAAGTATGGTCAAGCCGGAATCGAGGTCAGTGACTTCTTTCCACACATCGGTTCGTGTGTCGACGATATTTCAATCGTCCGATCGATGTGGACCACCGACGACAATCATGGCGCCCAGGTACAATTCCATTCCGGACGTCACATGTTGGATCCTCGCGTTCCCACGATTGGGGCTTGGATCAACTATGGTTTGGGATCGTTGAACGACAATTTGCCTCAGTTCATTAGCATGGGACCGCGATTTTTTGATCGCCGCGACGGACACTACCTGGGACCGGCTTACGACTCGGTCAAACTCACCGTCGACCCCAACAATCCTCTTGAATTTGCCAAGCCCGAAGGGGATGTCAGTTTGGAAGAGCAGCGGCTGGCCTTTGACCTTGTCAATCGGCTGAACGGACATAGCCGAACGCTGTATCCGAATGACGCCGATTTGGAGGCAAGGATCAAGTCCTATGAGCTCGCCTTTCGAATGCAAACGGCAGTGCCGGATGTGATTCGCTTTGATACCGAAACCGAAGCGACCAAAAAACTGTACGGTTTGGACCAGAAGGAAACCAAACCGTTTGGCCAGCAGTTGTTGGCTGCTCGGCGGTTTGTCCAGCAGGGAGTGCGGTTCATTCAAATCATGCATGGCGGCGGTGCCGCCGGCGCGTGGGATCAGCATTCGGCGCTAAAGGCCAAGCATGGTGAACTTTCGATGCAGGTCGACCGGCCGATCGCCGGGTTGATCAAGGATTTGAAACAGCGCGGGATGTTGGATGAGACGTTGGTGGTGTTTGCCACCGAATTCGGACGTACACCAGGGTCGCAGAATTCGGATGGCCGCGATCATCATCCGCACGGGTTCAGCATCTGGATGGCCGGCGGCGGAATCAAGGGCGGAGTCGTTCACGGGGCGACCGATGAAATCGGCTTTCATGCCACCGAAAACCCGCACTACGTGACCGACGTGCACGCCACACTGTTGCATCAGCTTGGTTTGCATTCTCACCGCATGCAAATCCCCGGCCACAAACGGCTGGAACAAGATTTCGGCCACGTCATCGACGATATCTTGGTGTGAGCAACCACAATCGTGCTCGTGTTCAGCGCCAGCGGTACTCGTAATCGTCATCGATCGACACACCAGCTTGGATGCCGTTGCTACGATTGCGAGTACGAGTACTGCTGGCGCTGAGTACGAGTACGACCTCGAGTACGAAGGAAAGAGAAAGCGAGCTGGATAAACCGCTGCGTTTTTTTAGCACCGGAAGCGGGCGATCAATTCTCGTAGCACGGTGGCTTGGGAGCCCAATTCTTGGCTGCTGGCGGCCAGTTGTTCGCTTGCCGCGGCGCTCGCTTCGGTGGTGTCGGCAACATCACGGATGGCGTCTCGAACGTCGTCGGCCAGGTGGCCTTGGCTTTCGGCCAGTTCGTCGATTTGCCGAATGCTGGCGCTGGTTTTGGCGGCGGCCGCGACAATCGAAATCAGCGAGGCGCCGACCTTTTCTGACAATTCCGCGCCGTCGCTGATTCGTTCGGAAGATTGCTTGATCAGCGAAGTGATCTCCTTGGCCGCCTCGCTACTGCGTTCAGCCAGTTTTCTTACTTCGTCGGCGACGACGGAAAAACCGAGTCCATGTTCGCCGGCGCGAGCCGCTTCGATGGCCGCGTTGAGCGCCAGCAGATTGGTTTGCGAGGCGATATCGCCGATCACTTGGATGATTTCGTTGATTTGATCGCTGCTGGTCTGGATCAGCCGCATCGCCTCGATCGCGCGGCGAACCGTATCACCTCCGCTGTTGGCAAGCGACGTGGTTTCTTCGGCTTGAACACGAGCATCGGTGGCGCTGGAGGAAATTCGATCGATCGAACCGGTCAGTTTTCGGACCGAATCGGTCACCACTTCGACGCTTCCGGATTGTTGTTGCGCGCCGTCGGACAGTCCGGCGGCGCTTTCGGCGATCGCCTGAGCACCTTCGTTTTGCTGGTCCGATGAATCGGTGATTTGGGTGATCAAATCGCGAAGGTCGGCGATCATGATCCGGATTCCGTCGGCGAGCCGTTTGAGCTGGTCGTGCTGCACTCGATTCAGGATGGCGGACCTTGTCAGGTCGCCTTCGGCCGCGCCGGCGACCACCTCCAGCAACCGATTGATCCCTTCGTCCAGGTCGTGATGAATCTGCTTTTGCTGTTCCAGGGCGCGTTTCTCGCTCTTTCGCGCCTCCACGATCTCGGTCACCCGGTCCCAGTTCAGCAGCATGCCGATATGTTCGCCGCCCGATCCATAAAGCTCCGAAACTCGCAGCGAAAGTGTTTCGGGGCCCAGCGAGATCGTCGTTTCATCCGGTAGCACATCGTCCGTTTCGGTGCTCGCTTCGGTTGCCTGTTCAAACAAATCGATGTCTTGTCCGATCAGATCTTCCACTGCGCACGGTAGCAGATGTTCCAGGGAGCGGAGCATCGAGATCGAGGCGGGGTTCATGTAGGTGATTCGCCGCTGGCTGTCGGTCACCATGATGCGGCTGATCGAATTCTCCGCGATCTGTCGGAAGAAGTTGGAGTTATCGATTCCGGGATGGATTCGTTTACTGGAAGACCTGGAGGCGGCCGATTTTCGTTTCGTGGTGCGGCTGGAACGGGCCGAACCACCGCCGCGTTTGCCAGGCGAGCGTTGCGATGACGTTTGGCGAGAAGACTTGGCCATGTTCTATCGGGCTCGGCGGTTGTGGGTGATCAGTGACATGTTCGCTTCGCAGATCGGTGCTGCACTCGCGTTTTTTCGCCTCGCCTCAGCGTGCAAGCACACGCGAGGCGTCAAGCAGTATCAAAATGGAACCCTCGTGCCTTGCGAAACCGTCAACACTGCGAGCGCCTTCGGCGCTGAGGATATCGTCGGCGGTTTGGATCGCGCTCTGCGGCAAACGAATGACGCGAGTGACCGAATCGACCAGGCAACCGGTAAACTGTCCCTGCACTTCCACCACAACCGCTTGCATGCTTTGCGTTGCCGGTGATTCGGGAGATAACACTCGTTGCAAGTCGATGATCGGGATGATTTGCCCGCGCAGATTGCTGACGCCCACGACATGCGTCGGCACTTCGGGTGTCGGCGTGATCGAATCGAGCTGCACGATTTCGCGAGTCTGGTCGATCGGGAAGGCGTAGTCCTTGCCCGCCAGGCGAAACCCAACGAATTGCAGGATCGTTTGATCATCATTGGATTCCGATCGATCCGCGAAGTCAGATTCATGGGAATTGGGTTTTGACATGATCGAGCCGGGCGTGAGCCAAGGTGACTAGGATCGCTAGTGTTTTCCGCTCTGTTTGCGACGCAGGGCCTTGGGAAACCAGAATAGTTTGGCGCGATCAAAAAGTCTCGTTGCTGAGGACGGCCGCCCCCGCGTTATAATCGTTACGATCGGATCGCGAAGTCGATCCACCAGGCAGCAGGCACGCTCCGCCGCACTGTCAGTCCGAGCCACGGGCTGCGGTGGAGCGTGCCTGCTACTTTTGGCGGCCCCCTTCAGGTACCCATGCACGACCCCGCTTCCACACCGCAGCCCAACGTATCGCAGATCGTGGCCAACGCGCTGCGAACGGCTGCCGACGGGCTGTCGCGGTGGTTGGAAGTCCCTGTCGACGCGGACGAAATTCTGACCAGCTGGTTTGATGTCGAGACGGCCGAGCAATCGCTGGCTGCGCCCGATGAAGTGCTCTGTTGCTGCACGATGCCGGTCGAACTGTCGGTGCGGCAATGGACACCGGCTTCCCTGTCGTCGGCTGTCAGTGCGGCGAATCCCCAAGACCTGCAAGAGACCGCTTGCGATGATTTACCGGCAGGCCGATTGCTGATGGCTTGGAAAGCCGACGAAGCAGCTCGGTTGATCGATCAATCTTTGCGCCGCGACGACACATCGTCCGATCCGTCAACCTGGTCCAGTCTGAATCGTTCGGTCATCGCCGAAACGTCCAATGTGGTGGGTTGCGAATTCCTGAACGCTGTGGCGCAAGAAGTCAGTTCGGTCAGCGCGACCGACGTTTCGTTGATCCCCAGTCCGCCCGACGTCCGTCAACAGTTTGCCGGCAGCGTGATGGACGCCACGATGATGGAGATCGAATCGCGTGAAGCGAGCGGCGCAGGCCAACAGTTCTGGTTGGCAGTGGGCCGATTCACGGTCGCCGGCTATTCGATCGAGACAAAGTTTGCCATGGTTTGGACCCCTTCGGTTTGGCTGCGGCTGTCGCGCCTGGTCGAAAGTTCGCCTGTCACGGATGAGGAACAGCAGTCGTGACCGATCAGCGCAAAGAAGACAGTAGTCTGGACTGGTCGAACCTGGGGCCAAGTCCGCTGCCGCCACGGCCGATGGTTCGGTTGGGAATCGGCCACGCCCAGATCATTCCTCACGGTTCGGTTGCGTCGATGTTGGTCGGTTCTTGCATCGGCTTGTTCATCTACGATTCGTCCAAGCGGTTTGCAGCTGCTGCGCATGTTGCCCTGCCCGAAACGCTGTGCGAAGGTGCCGACGGCAAGTACGCCGATGCGGCGCCGGGCCACTTGGTGCGGCTGCTTCAAGATGCCGGTAGCGGTGGTGTGGATGATCTGGTGGTGAAGATCGCCGGTGCTGCCTGCATGTTCGGCAGCCCCACGCCCGACACGGTGGGTGAAATGAATATCAACGCGATCCGGCGGTCGCTTGACAAAATCGGTCTGCGCCCAGCCGCTTCCCACGTGGGCGGAGGCAGCGCACGAAAACTCTCTTTCGATTCTCGCGACGGATCGCTTCGCGTCACACTCCTTGCCGGAGAAACGGTGGAACTCTGAGATGTCGATGAATGAAGATCAATCCAACCCGACGAAGTCCGTCGAACCGACGCTGTTGATCGTGGACGATGCACAGATGATGCGTCTGAAAATCGAACGACTCGCCCTGGCCGCCGGTTGGAAACAGATCGCCCAAGCCTCCGACGGGGGGCAGGCTGTCGATTCTTATCGCGAGCAGAGTTTTCAATTGGTGACGATGGACATCGTGATGCCCGGAATCGACGGCTTGGAGGCACTCACGCAAATCCGCAGCATCGACCCGGAAGCCCGTGTGGTGATGGTGAGCGCCATCAATCAGAAGTCGAAGTTGCGCGCCTGTATCGATGCCGGGGCGATCGATTTCATCGTCAAGCCGTTCGATGCCAATCGCTTTGAGAGGTTTTTGGCCGATCGCTATCAGGCGGCGGTCGCCGAAATGGCTGGCTGACCGTCGGCGGCGCACCTTCCGGCCCCAAGGGCTGCTATATTCCTTGCCGGCGGTGTAAACCCGTCGATTCGATAACGCGCTCCAAGAAACAAAGCCGTAGCGCAATGCAAGACGAAAGTCGTCGCGGCGACGCTCCCACGTTGCGAACCGTGATTGTGGACGATTCGGCGCTGGCACGCTTGATGATTCGCGATGCTCTGACAGGAATTGCCGGAGTACGAGTCGTTGGTAACGCTGCCGAAGGTGGCGCAGCATTGGAAGTGATCGAAGCGGTCAAACCGGGATTGATCATCTTGGATGTTGAAATGCCGGGTATGAACGGCATCCAATTGTTGCGTGAGATGAACGCTCGCGGTCTCGATACGCCTGTCTTGATGTGCAGCCGGCTAACGCGTGCCGGCGCGGAAGTGACCACCGAAGCGCTGTTGCAAGGCGCCTACGATTTCGTCGCCAAACCGGACGGCCAAAGCCGCGCCGAAAACGTCGCCCGGCTGCGCAGCGAGATCAGCCAACGGATCGCGCCGCTGATTTCGCCTGCCTCGAACGCGGTCTTGCAGCCCGGTCAAACGAATGTGCAAGACCTCTTGCAGCCCGGTCAAACGAATGTGCAAAACCTTAGGGAGCTCGATTCGGCCGACCGTTCGGCAGTTTCCGAATCCAGCAACGCTTCTTTCCAGCGGCAGATTGACGACCATCCAATCGACGTGGTGCTGATCGGCTGCAGCACCGGCGGGCCGGCGGCACTGCGCGTCTTGTTGGCCGGGCTGAGTTCACCCATCAACGTGCCGGTGATGATTGTTCAACATATCCCTGCCGGTTTTTCTGAGCCACTGGCGCGGCGGTTGGACCAGATCACGCCTCTTTCGGTGTCCGAAGCAACCGACGGTGCGGAGATCCAGGCGGGAAAGGTCTATCTCGCGCCCGGTGGAAAACACCTGGCGATCACCCGGTCGGCCCGAGGTGCCAAAGTGAGCTTGGTCGATACCCCGCCCGTGCACGGTTGCCGACCATCGATCGACGTGATGCTTGAATCGGCACTGCACCATTTTGGCGGCCGCTGCCTGGTGGTGACACTGACCGGCATGGGATGTGACGGAGCCGCCGGCGCGCAAGCGATTCGTTCTCATGGCGGATTGGTCTTCGCACAGCAGCCCGAAACCTGCACCGTTTCCAGCATGCCGCGACACACCATACGCGCCGGTGCCGACCGAGTCGCCGACCTGCCAGAGCTGAGCCGATGGATCAACACATTGGCGACAAAAAAACGTTCGGATCTGTGACGCGATTTCGCGAAACAGCCCCCTTGTTTTCGTTGTGTCAAAGTGAAGAAACATTGTTGGGTAGGAGAGCTCGAATGCAAGCTATATTACCTCGCTGAGTACGAGTACGATGGTTGCGTTCAACAAAGACTGCACGGCGGACGAATCATGACCGAAGTTGCGCCATCGAATGCCCAATGGTAAGATGGAGCGTGGTGTGAACGATCCGGACTGGCCTGATTGGAACTCGCCGCAAGAAAGCCAGGACAACGAAATGCATGGGAGCAACGGGTAGTGCGTTTGGGCAGTTGGTGACCCAAATTCCGTTGCCTTGTGATTTCCACCGTTACCCCAACTAGGAACTATCGGTTCAGCACACGATGCGTCGCGTCTTGATCACCGTTTCTGCTTTGTCTGTTTTCGCACTAGCGGTTTTCGGCATCGTAAAGGCGTTATCCTTCGCAAAGGATGTGATTGGTCTTCCACGTGAAGCATACGCGTCTGACTGGACTGGCGTGTTCATCATCGAACATATACGAACAACCGGTCAATGGCCGACTGGTTGGCACGATCTACAGGACGAATTTGATCGTCTCGCTGTGCCGGAGCATTACGCATGGACATTCGAGGAATTGCAATCAATCATTCAGGTTGACTGGGATGTATCCGTTTCCGACATCCAAGACTCAGACGTTCCGTTAGACCACGTGCGACTAACCAGCGGTCGCCAGGTTAGTTACGGTGGCGATCCAGACAAACTGATCTATGATTACATCCAAACTGGTGAGGACCCCAATCAGATACATGAACGAGTTGGTGCGCACGCTGAAAGAACGAAGGGGTAAAACCAACCAGCCTTTGACCTTGCGAAGTACGAGCCGAGTTTCAAGGACTCTGTTCAAGATGCCCGACAGCGGCAAGAATGGGGTACGTGAACGGGGTAGAGCGTAAGCGCCGGGATAAACTGCCGACGATCTGAATAGTTGGCTGCTCGAAGACCCTGACCGTTATCCGGGCAAGGTCGTCGCTCCCCATCTTCGCAAACTTGCCGCCAGTGGAGTCAACTTTACAAGAACCTACACGGCTGCTGCGGTTTGTTCTCCTTCTCGCACCGCCTTCTTCTATGGAGTGGCTCGTCGGCCTTCCTATTTGCGGTGGAGGGATTTCACTGATTCATGACCGATGAAAAACTGTGTATCCCACGACGAACCATCGTCGATTTTCTGACTTCGTCCTACGCTTCTTCGGTAGCGACAGTCGGTGTGTCGCGAATCGTGCCGGTTTCTCCTTCGCCGCGGCTGGGGCGAATTCGTTTCATTCGCATCCTCAGATTCAAGAACTCCACCATCAACGAAAAGGCCATCGCGAATTGGACGTAGCCTTTGCTGATGGGCGTTCCGGCGCCCTCGCTGACCAGGACCACGCCAATCAGGATCAAGAACGACAGCGCCAGCATCTTGACGGTGGGATGATCTTGTACGAAGTCGCTGATCTGGTTGGCAAAAACAATCATCACGCCGACGGAGATGATCACGGCCGTGACCATGATGGCGATGTGATTGGCCATTCCCACTGCGGTGATCACCGAATCGAGCGAAAAGATCACGTCCATGAAGGCGATACGAAACAGCACGCCGCTAACGGTGATCTTTGACGCCGCTTGCGCCACGGGAGTGATGCCGTCGTGAGCGCCCCCTTCGTCGCCGGGAAGGTTGCCGATTTCCGCTTCCTCCTCGCCTCCTTCGATCTTGTGATGGATTTCCCGCACCGCCGTCCACAGCAAGAACAATCCGCCCAGCAGCAGAATCAGATCTCGTCCCGAAACGCCGTTGATCTCGTGATCTTCGCGCAACTGCGAGGCGATCGATTCGATCGGAACGAAGTCAGAAAGCTTGAACAAGTCCGACGTCAATTGAGCCAGCGCGCCGATCATGAACAGAAGCAGGATGCGCATCAACATCGCCAGCACCAACCCGAACCGCCTGGCGAAAGAACGTTTCTCCTCCGGCAGCCGTCCGGTGATGATCGCGATGAAGACAATGTTGTCGATTCCAAGAATGATCTCCATCACCGTCAACGCCAGCAGCGCGAACATCGATTCGGCCGACCACAGCGGGGTGTCGGCGCCAAGACTAAGCGATGAGGCAAGCAACATGAATCACGATCTCCCGAACAAAGCACCAGGCATCTTGCAGGTTGTCCTTTCTTCCCAGGTTCAACCCGGCGTGATCAGGGGCGCCGCCAATCCGGCGACCCCCATCGCCAATAGCAAAAAAAGCGACACTCGACGTAGGCGATTTCGGCCCAGCCAAGTGCCAAATCTCAATCCGTGGACGGTGACCAGCAGCAAGAGCGGAACCAGCAGTGCGGTGACCACGCCGGGCTGAATGATCCTGTCGCGGAACACCCAATACAAAATCAATAGCGCCGGAGCGATGCTGACCAGGTACATCGCAAACATGAAGGCTCGCATTTTGCGGCTGCTCCAATCGTGCGCTTGCACCCAAAACACCATCGCCGGACCGCCCATTCCGACCAGCCCCTGAAAAAAGCCCGATAGGGGAAAGGCGATGATTCCCCAGATCGGATGCAAATTCGGCTGAGGCTTGGGGCGAAACTTGATGATCGTGATCGTCACTGCCAACACGATGCCGCCGACCACCTGGCGAATGGTCGCGATGTCCAACGTATCCAGCAGTTGAAGAGTCAATATTCCCATCGGCAAAAAGAGGACACGTCCCGCGCCGGGCCAGGCGATCTGTTTGATCGAAACGGAATCACGCAGACTCCAAACACCCCACACGTTTTGCGGGATGGTGGCCACCAGCAGCGAACACTGGGCTTCGGGAATCGAATAGCCGCACCACAGCAATGACGGGACGATCAACAGACCGGCTGCAAATCCCGCTGCCGACTGAACAAAGATGCCCATGCACAGAATCAACACAAACGGGAGCTGCGAAATGAGGGCATCCATACCGGCATCGTAACGAACTGACTGAGAATCCGTTAGCGGTCTGATTCGACGTCGATTCGCTTTCCCGATCGCACGTCAAACAGGTGCAGCTGATCGGCGGCGGCGAACAGCTGATACTGTTGGCCGACGGTCGGCGGCGATTGGCCGGTGGGCACCATCGCGCTGACGGTCGACGGGCCGACGGTAGCTCGGACATGCAAAGCGCCGTCGGCATGAGACAACCTCGTCACCTGGCCGTGAAAAGCGATGCCCGGTTGATCGATCGCCTGGTCGGCAGCCAGCAGATTCATCGCATCGGCCCGAACGCCGATCTCCGCCTCCGAAGCGACATCCATCTGGAAACCGCAGCAGCCCCGCAGTTGGTCCTCACCCAGTTGGCTTGTTGTGACCAGGTTGATCGGCGGCCAGCCAACGGCGCGAGCTACCGAGCGGTTTGCTGGTTTTCGATAGATCTCCATCGGCGGAGCGTATTGCACGATCTGGCCCGCATCCATCACGGCGATCTTGTCGGCCATTCGCATCGCCTCCTGGCCGTCGTGAGTGACGTGCAGCGTTGTTCCTTCGACGGCGTGGTGCCAGCGGAGCAGATCTTCCTGCAATTCATGCCGCAGCGAAGCGTCCAGAGCCGAAAGGGGTTCGTCCATCAATCGCACACCCGCTTGCCGCACGACTGCTTTGGCAATCGCGGCACGTCTCAACTCGCCACCGCTGAGTTTATCGGGGTAGCGATCGAGCAGCTTTGTGGCGCCGGCCAACTCGGCCGCCTGGCCAATTCGCGAGGCAAGCTCGTTGGGAGAGAGCGTTTTTCGAAGCGCGAATGCCATGGAATCGCGAACGGTCCAATGCGGATACAGCGCGTCGTGCTGAAAAACCATCGACACATCGCGATGACGCGGCGGGACATCGGTGACGTCTCGGTCGGCGATCCACACCGATCCGGCAGCGGGCTTTTTCAGTCCCGCGATCGCCTGCAACGTCGTCGTTTTCCCGCAACCGCTTTCCCCCAACAGCACGACATAGTCACCCGATTCGAGGCACAGGTTCATCCCCTGAAGGACCCGCGTCTGGCCGTAAAAATGCTCGATTTCACGAAGTTGGACGTTGGACATATAATGGCGTCGTGGGCGAAGGCGGCGCGTTTCGTCTCCGCCCATGTTAACGGAGATGATGAAAGAGGAACGGGAGGCAAACGCCTGGCGGGCGATTTCGCAAGATCGACCGCTATCGAAGAACCGGCCGCAAGCTGTAGCGGGAGTGAACTGATGAAAAATTTGTTGTTGAATCGATCGCCTATTTTTCTGGCCTTTGTGTTGATGATCACCTCTTGGGCCGCCCTGGCCGACGAGGAAAAATCCTCGACGGACCGATCCGAAACCAAATCCTCCGTGGAAGCGGAAGAAGAATACAAACCGCTATCGAAGATCGCGCTGCGCCGCAAGTTGTCCGCGATACAATACAACGTGACTCAAAACGAAGCGACTGAACCGGCGTTTCGCAACAAGTACTGGGACAACAAACAGCTAGGGGTCTACAAGTGCGTCGTTTGTGAACGAGATCTGTTCAGCAGCAAGGCCAAGTACAAATCGGGAACGGGCTGGCCCAGCTTCTATGCACCGATCAGTCAAAAACACATGGGCTATCGAAGTGACCGAAAGCTTTTCTACACTCGCACGGAAGTGCATTGCAAACGTTGCGGCGCTCACCTGGGCCACGTCTTTGACGACGGACCGAAACCGACCGGAAAACGGTACTGCATGAACAGCGCCTCGCTTAAATTCGTCAAGCAGTCTGACGAAAACAAAGCGTCGAAAGATTCGACTGAAAAATCCACCTCCGCCAATGACAAAGAATAAGAATCGTATGCCGGCCGGTCTCAAGTCGGCGATCATGTTGGTTACCCCTGCGCGCCGACCCCGGACAAGTCAGCCGGCGGTGCTTGCGGTGATCGCTTTGCTGACGGTCGTTTCGGGTGCTTTCGGCGACGCCCCCGATGATGCTCGTTTGACCGTCGATCGCATTTACCACGACAACGAATTCAGCAGCAAGTCGTTCTCGGCAGGTTGGATTGAGGAAGCCGATTCGGGTGTTGCTTATACCACTTTGGAATCGTCGAAAACCGATCAGGGCAAAGACATCGTTCGGTACGATCCGTCGACAGGCGAGCGGGCCGTGATGGTTTCGGCGGCCGAATTGATCCCTCCCGGCGAAACGACTCCGCTGAAGATCGAAGGCCACTGGTGGTCGGCCGATCACAACCTGCTGCTGATCTATACCAATTCCAAACGAGTGTGGCGTCACAATACTCGCGGCGACTACTGGTTGTTGGATCGCAGCAGTCGGCAGCTTCGCAAGCTGGGCGGACAGGCGCCGCCGTCGACGATGATGTTTGCGAAGCTTTCGCCGGGCGGCAGGTATGTCGCTTTTGTCCGCGAGCGAAATATCTACGTGGAGGATCTGTTTGATCACAGTATCCGGCAGCTGACGACGTCCGATTCACCCGACGTGATTCAAGGCACGACCGATTGGGTCTACGAAGAAGAATTCGGCTTGCGTGACGGATTTCAATGGAGCCCCGATGGCCGTTCGATCGCGTTTTGGCGGATCGATACCACCGGCGTGCAAAAATTTCCTCTGGTCAACAACACCGATTCGCTTTATCCCGAAGTGACCTGGTTCGCCTATCCCAAAGTGGGACAGCGCAATCCGGATTGTCGGGTGGGTGCGATCGACGTCGAAAGTGGTCAGACCCGTTTCGTCCAACTTCCCGGCGACCCGCGCAAGCATTACGTTCCGCGGATGACGTTTTTGCCCGGCGACGATGGCGAAGGGAACCCGCGGTTGTTGATCCAGCAGATGAACCGCTTGCAAAATCGCAATCGAATTTTTCTAGCCGATTTTCAGGGCGAGGCACCGGAGGTGGTGCTGACAGAAACGGATGAAGCATGGGTCGATATTCATGACGAACTGAAATGGCTAGGCGGCGGCACGCAGTTCACCTGGATCAGTGACCGCGACGGTTGGCGTCACGTCTACCTCGCTTCGCTTGCTGGAGGTGAACCGAAACGGATCACCGCTGGGAATTTCGACGTGGTTCAACTGCTTCATGTCGACTCATCGCGCGGCCTGGCTTACTTCATTGCTTCGCCGGACGAGGCTTCGCAGCGGTATCTGTATCGTGTCGGATTGGACGGCAACGGCCTGACCCGGGTTACTCCGGAAGGTTTCGCGGGTAGCCACGGCTACCAGATTTCTCCTGACGGAGAATGGGCCATCCACACTCGATCTTCGGCCAACCAACCGCCCGTCACCGACTTGATCTCCTTGCCCGACCACCAGCTGGTTCGAAGCCTGGAGGACAACAAGGAATTGATCGCCAAGCTCGCCAGTCTCGATCGGCAGCCCACTGAGTTTTTTCGAGTCGACGTGGGTGACGGCGTGATGCTGGATGGCTGGTGCATCAAGCCGCCGAAAATGGACGAATCGAAGCAGTATCCCTTGTTCGTTTACGTGTACGGTGAGCCGGCGGGATCGACCGTCGTCAATCGTTGGGGAGGCAATTCGTACCTCTGGCACCTGATGTTGGCTCAACACGGTTACGTGGTGATGAGTTTCGACAATCGCGGTACCAAGGCGCCTCGCGGACGGCAGTGGCGAAAGAGTATCTACAAGCAGATCGGGATCTTGCCGCCCCAAGACCAGGCGGCTGCGGTGAAGGCGGTGATCGAGCAGCGGCCCTACGTCGATCCGGATCGAGTTGGGATTTGGGGATGGAGCGGCGGCGGTTCATCCAGCCTGCAAGCGATTTTCAAGTACCCGCAGCTGTACAAGACAGCGATCGCCGTTGCGCCGGTACCCAACCAGCGATATTACGACACGATCTACCAAGAACGTTACATGAGTTTGCCGGAGTTGAATGTGGAGGGATTCCGACAAGGATCGGCCATCAACTTCGCGCATCAGTTGGAAGGAAACCTGCTGCTGATTCACGGCACGGGCGACGACAACTGCCACTATCAGACGACGGAAATGCTGATTGACGAGTTGATTGCCCACAACAAACAATTCACGATGTTTTCCTATCCCAATCGGACTCATTCGATCCGAGAACGCAAAAACACGACGCGGCACCTGCGTGAGATGATGACGCGTTTTCTGCTGGACAATCTACCGGTCAAATAATGGGCTGCCGGTCAACCAATGGGCTACCGGTCAACCCATGGGCTGCCGGTTAATGAATGGGCCAAGCGTGCTTGAAAGATATGAAACCAGGATGCCAATTTGCCAGTGACAACACGTCGGGGATTTGCCCTTCGGCTTGGCAGGCCATGCAGGAGGCGAATCACGGTCCGGCTGCGCCCTACGGCGACGATCGTTGGACTCAGCGGGCAACCGATTTGATTCGCGAAATTTTCGAGGTCGGTTGCGACGTCTTTTTTACCTTCAACGGCACGGCCGCCAATTCGCTGGCGCTGGCGTCGATGTGCCAGTCGTACCACAGCGTCGTTGCGCACGAATTGGCCCATATCGAAACGGATGAATGTGGCGGCCCGGAGTTTTATTCCAATGGAACCAAGCTGTTGCTGGTTCCCGGTGAGTTCGGACGGGTCGATACAGCGCGGGTCGAAGCGGTCGCCCGCCGCCGTAGAGACGTTCATTTTCCCAAAACCAAGGTGCTGAGTATTACGCAGTCGACCGAACTGGGAACGGTGTATGACGAAGCGTCGCTGGACCAGGTGCACGAGACGACCAGAAGATTGGGGCTGAACTTGCACATGGATGGCGCCCGTTTTGCCAACGCGATGGCCACGCTGAACATCGCTCCCAAAGAGGTGACTTGGAAACGAGGCGTCGACGTGCTTTGCATGGGCGGCACCAAAAACGGAATGGCGGTTGGTGACTGCGTCGTGTTCTTCAATAGAGAACTTGCTTGTGAGTTTGAGTTTCGATGCAAGCAGGCAGGTCAGCTCGCATCCAAAATGAGATACCTGGCGGCTCCCTGGGTGGGAATGCTCGAATCGGGCGTCTGGCTCGATAACGCTCGGCACGCCAACGCGATGGCACGCCGGCTTGGCGATTCACTGAGCCGGCTGCCGGGAGTCTCCATCGTGGTTCCTATCGAATCGAACGCGGTGTTTGTGGAGTTCCCGGCGGGGGTTGCGGAAAAACTGCGGGCTGGCGGCTGGCAGTTCTATGATTTCATTGGGCCCGGCACTTCGCGGTTGATGTGTTCCTGGGCAACCAGTGAAGAAGAGGTCGACGGTTTTGTCCGACAAGTTTCCGAGTCCATCGGCGTGCCGGTGGCCAACTGATGGGAATGGATGATGGATTTGCTTTTCCGCGTGCTCCAGTTTTGCTGCGTACTGCTGGCCGGAATCTGCTGTTCGGTTTCGATCGCCCGCTGTGAGACGTTAAGGAAGCCGGCCAGCCTGGAAGAGCAGCTCAAGGCGTCTGACGCCGCTTTTCTAGCCGCGGAAGCTCGGCGACGAGGAGATCCCGGCCGCGGGGCGTTGGTCTTTTATAAGTCGGCGGCCGCTTGTGTGAACTGTCATGGTTCAGGGAATTCCGCCACGCCGCTGGGACCCGATTTGGCGAAACTTGGCAAGGTGACCGATCAGCATGTGATCGAATCGTTGCTGCACCCGTCCAAGTCGATTCGCAAGGGTTACGAAACTCATTCGTTGTTGACCGTCGGCGGTGATCTGCTGGTCGGATTGAAGGTCAAGGAAGACAGTCAGTCGATCACCATGCGGCTGGCAACCGACTTGACCGAAGACACCAAGATCGATCTTGACGACGTCGAAGCAATCAAGCCCAACCCCAAGTCGTTGATGCCCGAAGGCTTGATCGCGTCACTACCGGACCAACGAGCTTTCTTGGATTTGGCGCACTACGTGATGGAAGTCGCCGCCGGCGGCCCCCGCCGCGCCGATCAGTTGAAGCCGACGCCGGAACAATTGGTGGTGAAGGATGATTCGGTGGGATTGGATCACGCCGGAATCATCAAAAAGTTCCGGTCTCGTGATTTCGAAACGGGCAAAAAGATCTATCACGGTTATTGCTTCAATTGCCACGGAAACGACGGGAACACACCGTCGCTGCCGACCGCTCGCGCATTCGGTACTCAAAAATTGAAGTTTGGAAGCGATCCTTATCGGATGTTCATGACGCTGACGCGCGGCAACGGACTGATGGCAGCGATGTCTCACCTGACACCGAAAGAACGTTACCAGGTGGTGCATTACATTCGCGAGCAGTTCATGAAGCCGTCGAATTCGGATTACTTCCAAGTCAGCTCCGAATACTTGAGCGGTTTGCCCAAAGGTACCAAAGACGGAACGGAGGTCGAAAGCGATCCGCGTGATTTTGGTCCGGCCCTGGCGTCGCAACTTCGACGAGATTTCGCCAGCGTGTTGACGATCAAGGCGGGCGATACTTCGATCGCGTACGACCTTCATACGATGAACCAGGCGGAGATCTGGCGAGACGGATTCCTGGACCTCAGCGAAACTCAACATTTTCGACCGCGGGGCGAAGGGACCGCCGATCCCGAAGGGAACCGTGTCGATGGGCTGATGGGTTGGCAGTGGGGCCATGACGGTTCCCTTGATTATTCTCGCGACGACCTGTTGCCGCGTGGGCCGATGCCCAAGGGATGGATGGACTACCGCGGCCATTATCTTCACGGCAATCAACTGGTTCTTCGCTATCGGATTGATGGGCGAGAGATCTTGGAGTTGCCTCGGCCCGGCCTGGTTGGCGGTTCGATCCGTCACACGTTGCGGATTGAACCAGGAAAACGTTTGGTGTTGGCCGCCGCCGTTGTCCCGGATCCACAACGCCGAAATGGCATGTTGGTTCCATTGGATTTCGCCGCGCCTTCCCAGGATCGTGGGAAGGCTGCCGAAGTGATTGCCGTCAGTGGCCGCGGTGACGCTTCGGAGTTGAAGGAGTTCACGGCAGCTGGTGTCGTCGGCGATGTCGACGGCATGACCTGGAACGTCGATGACCGGCATCGCTTGGTGCTGGAAATTCCCGCCGATGAAAAGAGACGGGAAATCGAAGTGGTCTGCATGTCGGGTCGGGGCGCAGCCGAGATGTTGGCGCTGAAGCAATCGATCCAACGATTGGACCGCGATGGGTTGCGAATCGATTTTGATGATCTGACGGGTGGAGGTCCCCTGCTGTGGCCCGACGTGTTGACGACCGTTGGTTATCGCGGGCTGGAACAAGGTGCCTATGCCTTAGACACGATCACGATTCCCGAATCCACTCCGTGGAACACCTGGTTCCGCACCTCGGCGCTCGACTTTTTTCCTGACGGCCGCATGGCTCTTGCTACCCATGGCGGCGATATTTGGATCGTTTCGGGAATTGATGATGACTTGTTGAATCTGAAGTGGAAGCGATTCGCTGGCGGTCTTTACGAACCGTTCGGTGTCAAAGTGGTCGGCGGACACGTGTTTGTCACTTGCAAAGACCGGTTGACCAAACTGCACGACGTCGACGGGAACGGCGAGGCTGATTTTTATGAAAGTTACAGTGCGGACCAGGACGTGTCGGTCAATTTCCATGCCTTCAATTTTGACTTGCAGACCGATCAACAAGGCAATTTCTACTACTCCAAGAGCGGTCATGGAACCGATTCCGACATTCCCGGTGCGGTGATCAAAGTGTCGGTCGACGGCAAACATCGCGAGGTCTATTGCACGGGGTTTCGCACACCCAACGGAATGGGCAGCCTGCCCGACGGCCGCCTGACCGCCAGTGACAATCAAGGTCAATGGACGCCGGCATCGAAAGTCAGTCTGTTGCGCCCCGGCGGTTTCTACGGCTGGGTCGGCAACTATTCGATTCCCGGCAAGTGGGCGCCCGGCGGCGGAACGATCGACTTGGACAAGGTGGTGCCGCCCAAAACCTTTGATCAGCCGCTGGTTTGGATGCCGCAAGAGTTTGACAATTCCTCCGGCGGACAAGTGTGGGTGGATGACCCGCGTTGGGGACCGCTGTCGGGTCGATTGCTGCACACCAGCTTCGGCAAGGGTTGGATGTCTTACATGATGATTCAGGAATTCGATGACGTTTCACAGGCGGCCATCGTGAAGCTTCCCTTCGATTTCCGCACCGGCATCATGCGCGGCCGCGTCAATCCGGCCGACGGACAGGTTTACGCGACTGGATTGCAAGGTTGGAACGGCGGTGCGCGAATGGGATTGTTGGACAAGGGAGTTCAACGTTTGCGTTTTACCGGCAAACCCCATCGGATGGTCGCCGATTGTCGAGTGGAAAGTGACGGATTGAAATTGCATTTCAATTTCCCACTCGATCCCGATTCGGCGACCAGCTTGGAATCCTACCAAGTGAATCACTGGAACTATCACTGGCGCAAGGACTACGGCAGCGACATGTATTCGCCGACGACCGACCAGCCGGGAGTCGAAGCGATGAACGTCGTTTCGGCCTCGTTGGGAGCCGACGGAAAGAGTGTCAAGCTGCACATTCCCGACATCCAACCGGTCAACCAAGTCCACGTGCTACTGAAGCTGAAGGGGCAGGACGGTGACGGTTTTGAAGAGGAGATCTATTGGACGATCAACGGTGTTCCGAAGGATCAATAACCGTCGGCGATTTCTCCGAATTCGCAACGTTTGATGAGGTAGCCAGTTCCTCCCCTCCTTGTTCCCACGCTCCTGCGTGGGAACACACTGAACGTCCGCTCCGCGGACCCAGGTGGGAATATCCGCGGAGCGGATAGCTGGGCATTCCCACACAGGAGCGTGGGAACGAGGCAAAAGGCAGCGAGGTAGATTTTCCGCCAAACGCTCCAAAAACGACTCCGGCTGGCTCGGTGACGAAAGCTGCCTTGCGGATTACAATCAACCATCCCTCGCCCTTCCTTTCCCCTGCGGCGCCGCGGTTTGCACGCCTGCCGATGTGGGGACCTTCCTGAAAACAATCAACCCCGCTCGATTATCCATGCCGGCTCGAAACGCGCTGCTTGTCCTTCTGGTCTCCGCCTCAACCGTCATGGCTGCGGAACCTTCGGTATCCAAGGAGACTCCTGCTGACGCGGTTGCCGCCGGCCACAGCTACCACGGCGAAGCGTTCAATGAGGGCCCGCGTCAGGCCGGCGATTTGATCAAGGGGATGGCGAAGATTGACTTCCCCACTTCCGCGAAGAACGAAACCACGCAGAAGTTCATTGAGCAGGGGATCGCCCAGTTGCACGGCTTCTGGTATTTGGAAGCGGAGCGGTCGTTTCGGCAAGCCGCCAAGGAAGAACCCGATTTGGCGATCGCCTATTGGGGAATGGCATTGGCCAACGCGAACAACGACGATCGCGCCCGCGGCTTGATTGACGAAGCGATGAAGCGGCGCGAAAAAAATACCACCCGCCGCGAAAAGATGTACATCGAGGCGCTGGATCGATTCGTGCCGAAGCCCAAAAAAGAATCGGACAAGGAGCCAACCAAGGAGGAAGAGAAGGAAGCGAAAAAGAAACGCGCCGAACGTTACCTGGCTGACCTGGAAAAGATCCTCCACGAGTTTCCCGATGATCTGGAAGCGAAAGCTTTGGTCGCCGTCAATATGTGGATCTTCGAACGGCACGGCGTGAAGATCTCCAGCCGCTATGCCGCCAGCGCCCTGATCGGTGAAATTTTTGAAAAGGACCCGATGCATCCGGCGCATCACTACCTGATTCATCTTTGGGATCACCCGCGTCCCCAAAACGCGCTAGAGTCGGCAGCGCTGTGCGGGCCATCGAGTCCGGGAATCGCTCACATGTGGCACATGCCTGGACACATTTATTCCAGGTTGAAACGGTATGCCGATGCCGCTTGGCAACAGGAAGCGTCGGCACGCGTCGATCACGCTCACATGAATCGCGCGCGGCTGATTCCCGACCAGATCCACAACTATGCCCACAACAACGAATGGTTGACCAGAAACCTGTTGTTCATCGGACGCGTAGGCGATGCGTTGGATCAGTCGCGAAATCTGGTTTCCCTGCCAAGACACCCCAAGTACAACACGTTGGCCAAGCGAGGCAGCTACAAGTATGGCCGGCAACGGTTGCTGCAGACCCTTTCGGAATACGGCTTGTGGGAAGAGCTGATCAAGGAATCGGGCGGACACTATCTGCCGCCGACCGACGATCGACTGCAGCAGGAAGAATGGCTTGGTTGGTTGGCGGTCGCCCATTACAAAACGGGCGACGCTATGCAGGGAGCGGAGACGTTGCGGTCGCTGCGCCGACGACTGTTGACGTTGAGAAGCAAGCAGCTTGAATCGGCAGGTGAACAGGCGAAACCCGAAGCATCGGACGAGGATTCGGAGGAGGCCGAAGAGAAGGAACCGAGCCGTGAGGAAAGGAAGAAACACATCACGGAACTGCGACGAATCATCTCCCGCGCCGCCGCTGCGGCCGCCTCGCATCGCAAAGACAAAGAGGCGCTGGCAAAGCACGTGAAAAACGCCAAGTTGAACCTGTTGATCCAGGCACAGTGGACGGCCGATGCCGGTGACATTCCCGCCGCCATCAAGTTGGCCGAGCGAGCCGTCAAAGAAGGAGCCAGTCAAGTCCGCCCGGTCGCCGTCCTGGTCGACTTGCTGTGGCGCAAAGGTGACAAGAAGGGGGCGAAGAAACATTTTGAAACGCTTCGCAAGTTGGCTGGTCATGCCGATCTTGACACGCCGATGCTGGCCAAACTGGCACCAGTCGCCAAAGCAGCGGGAATCGACGGCGATTGGCGGACACCGCCCGAACTTGCCAAAGACTTGGGACAGCGGCCACCCCTGGATGATCTGGGACCGTTTCGTTGGCAACCTTACACCGCTCCCTCCTGGGGAGCCCATCAGGCGGACGGGCAGTTGATCGCCAGTGACGAATTTTTGGGCAAACCACACATTGTCATTTTTTATCTCGGTTTTGGCTGCCTGCACTGTGTCGAACAGTTGCACGCTTTTTCACCGATGCTGGATCGTTTTCGAGAAGCCGGAATCGACGTCGTCGGCATCAGCACCGAATCGTTGGAAGAATTGCAAACCGGAATCAAGAATTTTGATGACAAGGTTGCGATTCCGCTGTTGTCCAATGGCGACCATCACGTCTTCAAGTCGTTTCGTTGCTGGGACGATTTTGAAAATCAGCCGCTTCACGGCACCTTTTTGATCGATTCACGGGGACGAGTTCGTTGGCAGGATATCGGTCACGAACCTTTTACCGACGCCAAGTTCTTGTTGGATGAATCAAAACGGCTGTTGGCGCTTCCGTAACCTGGCGCCGCTACTTCCGCAGAGAAAGAGATCGCACGAGGGGAGTTTGAAATGGGAATGAGAGCGCTGGTTGTTTTTCTCTGTTTGGCGGCCACTCCCGTCTTCGCCCAACCGCCGCGAGTCTTTCCGCCCGGCACGCTTCCCGCCGATCAGCGGTTGGAGGAACTACAAAACCTGAACGGTTATTTTCCTTTCAAGCAAGTCGACAATGCCGATCAGTGGCGCGACAGGCAGAAAGAAATTCGCCGCCGCATTTTGATTTCTCAGGGCCTGTGGCCGACACCGACCAAGGCACCTTTGAATGCGGTGATTCACGGTCGCGTGGAGCGTGATGACTATGTCGTCGATCGAGTCTACTTTGAATCGATTCCCGGCCACTACGTGACGGGAAGTTTGTATCGACCCAAAGGCAAGCCGGGACCCTTCCCCGCCATCTTGTCTCCGCACGGACACTGGAGCCAGGGGAGGTTTTACGACGCTGGTGAAACGCAAGTCGAAAACGACATCAAGATCGGCGCCGAACAGTTTTCGATCGGCGGCAGGTACCCCATTCAGGCTCGCGCTGTCGGACTTGCCCGCATGGGATGCATCGTGTTTGTCTACGACATGACCGGCAATGCCGATTCAGTTCAAATCAAACATCGGCCCGACAAGTGGTCCCACCTGGATGGCAAAGAAGACTGGGGGTTCATGAGCGTCCAGGCCGAACTGCGATTGCAGAACATGATGGGTTTGCAAACCTGGAATTCGATTCGGGCGATCGATTTTTTGCAGCAGTTGGAGGATGTCGATTCTGCTCGGATCGGCGTCACCGGGGCAAGCGGCGGCGGAACGCAATCGATGATCATTGGCGCGATCGACGAGCGAATCGCCGCGGCGATGCCCTGCGTGATGGTTTCCACCGCCATGCAAGGAGGTTGCACGTGTGAAAACGCGCCGTTGATGCGAATCGATCAAGGCAACATCGATATCGCTGCCGCCGTCGCGCCGCGGCCATTGGGATTGACCGCGGCCGACGATTGGACGGTCCAACTGGAAACAAAGGGCTTTCCCGATCTTGCCAACCTGTACCAGCTGCTCGGCCATCGCGATCGGCTCACCGCCGTGTTCCACACTCAGTTCAAACACAATTACAACCAAGTCAATCGATTGGCGATGTATCAGTTTTTCAATCGCCACTTTGATCTTGGCATCACCCAGCCGATCGGTGAACGGGACTTCCAGCCGCTGACCAAGGCGGAAGCGACCGTCTGGAACGATGATCATCCCGCGCCCAGCGGCAACCGCGTTGGGGACCGGCACGAAGTGCGGATCCTGCGGATGGCAGCCAGAGATTCAGCACAGGCGATCGACCGACTGGTTCCGCAGTCGAGCGATGATCTTACGCCCTTCCGCCAAATCGTCGGCGGCGCGTGGGAAACGATCCTGGGTCGAAGGTTCGATCAGGTCGGCGAAGTGACATTCACTGAAACGGCCCGTCGTGTCGACAGTGGAATCACCGCCGTTTCCGGACATGTCGATCACGCCGAGGCGGGAGAACAATTTCCGGCGTTTCGTCTTTCACCCGACGGTGCGAATCGCGGGACGGTGATTTGGATTTCAGACAGTGGCAAAGCCGGCCTCTTTGAAGCCGGCCGATGGATCGATCCGGTGAAGCAGTTGCTGGATGCCGGCTACTCGGTTTTGGCGGCCGATCTTTTCGGCCAAGGTGAGTTTCTGAAAGACGGTAAGCCGATCGAATCGCAACGCATGTGGCACCAACGGGGCGGCCAAGTCGGTTGGAATCGATTCGCCGGTTACACCTACGGGTACAACCACCCACTCTTTGTCCGCCGCGTGCACGATATCTTGTCGCTCACCAAACTTGCCAAACAAAAGTCACAGACCGTGCACCTGGCCGGACTCGACAGTGCCGCGGGGCCTTTGGTGTTGGCGGCAAGAAGCCAAATGGGCGGCGCGGTGGATCAAACCTTTGTCGATCTGAACGGATTTCGGTTTGGTGTTTTGACTCGACACGATCACCCGATGTTTGTGCCGGGCGCGGTCAAGTATTTGGACGTCAACGGAATCATTGCTGTCTCGGCGCCCGCGAAATTGTCGATCACTGGTGCGTCGCCGACGATCGAAGTCACGCAAGTATTGAAAGCGGCTAATGTTCAGGGCTCGGTCGCCTATCATCCCACCCAAGCCAAGCTCCTGGAAAGCATGGCCAGACGATTGGGTGGCGAATAGGTTTTAGTCGGACAATGAAACGACATTGCACGCTGCTTCCATCGTGCTTCCCCCTTCCCTTCAAAAGTGAGACGACGATGCCCCGATTTTTGCTCACCGGTTGCCTCACACTGTTGGCGACGATTGCGTTTCTGCCGCAAGCCTGTCTGGCCGAAGAGGGCTTTCGGCCGATGTTCAACGGCAAGGACTTGTCGGGTTGGGTACTGACCAACACGCCGGCGGAGACTTGGCGGTTTGAAGAAGATCGGCTCGTCTGTAGCGGCAAACCGATTGGCGAGATACGTACCGCCAAGATGTATCAGAATTTTGTGATGGAGCTGGAGTGGCGGCACATGGTTCCGCGTGGCAACGCCGGCATTTTCGTTTGGGCCGACGACATCACCTCGCGAGGAGTACCGTTTCACCGCGGCATCGAAGTGCAAGTGTTGGAAAACGCCTACGGCAACAATCGGAGCCATACCACGCACGGCGATATTTTTCCGATTCATGGCGCGACGATGACGCCGATCAACGGACGGGGAGGCCGCCGCGCCTTTCCCACCGAAAGCCGGTCGAATCCCAGTCCGCAGTGGAATCATTATCGAATCGAATGCCGCGACGGTGAAATTTCGTTGGCGGTCAACGGCAAGGTGGTCACGCGAGGTACCGATTGTGTGCCCCGCAAAGGCTACATTTGCCTGGAATCAGAAGGGGGCGTGGTGCACTATCGCAACGTGCGGATTCGTGAACTACCTGATACAAAAGTCGCACCCGAACATGTTGCCATTGCCAATCGCGGTTACCGATCGATCTACAACGGTTTGAACCTGGACCAGTGGACGGCGAGGGAGGATGCCGATTGGAAATCCAAGGACTGGGTGCTCGCTTATCAAGGTTCGCCAGGAAAAACAGGGAAACTGTCCAGCACCGAAACGTTCCAAGACGCCGGGTTGGTGGTGGACGTGCGTCTGAAAGAAGGCGAAAGCAACGTCGTCATTCAAGCCGGCGCTTCCTTCCAAGTCGATCTGCAAGACAAATCGATCGCCGGCCATTTGGAAAAGGTCGGTCGCTGGAACCGCATCGAGGCGGTCGATCGAGACGGCAAACAGTGGCTGGAGATCAACGGCAACCGGTTAGAAATCGAAACGTCAAGTTTTCATTCCGCCGGCAGTTTGACGTTAAAACCGACCGGTCCGGTCGACTTCGCCAACCTGTACGTAGGCCAGTAGGCCGGCCTGTCTCAGGTCGGCGAACCTGTGCTCCGTTCGACGGTAGAAGATGGAGGTTGCGCGTGCGCTAGCCCGGATTATTCGTGTAGGCCGGGCCGAGGTCGCAAAACCATGCCGTAACTGCGCAAACCGGTTTGTACTTGCGCGCAGCGCGGGAGGCGAAAAAACTTCCACAGGCGACCGAAGTTCCGGCACTGTAAGGGTTTGCTTGTTACGGCCTACGCGAATAAACCACGCTAGCTCTTTTCGGGTGGCGCCGAGGGTGGTTCGAAGGCGAACTCTTGCCACTTGACCGCTTTGTCCATCGGTTCGATTCGCATCACCAAGTGACCGTCCTGATACAGGCGAACGGTGCCGGTCGATTGGCTGACCACGATGGAAATGGATTTGGTCACCCGCGTGATCGCCGCCGCTGCCCAGTGCCTGGCGCCCAGTCCCTTGGTCATCGTCAGGTCTTCGTGAGAGACCTCCAACATTTGGCGGCTTCGTTCGATCACACCTTCGCTGTTGACGATGAAGGCTCCGTCCAGCTGGGCGATCTCTTTCGCGTCATCCTGAACCTTGGCATCCAGCAGATTGCGATGCTTTCGGTTGTAACCGCGAAACGGATCGACGCCGCTGTCGTTGGAATGCTCCAGAACCTTGCGAGTGTCGCCGACGACAAACAACGTTCCAACCGGTTTTCCCTCGCGGCCTTCGCGGCCGATTTGGGCTGCCAGGTCGACGACCGTTTTGATCGTACGCAGTGGTACTTTGCTTTCCAGCAGCTGCAGGTCTCGAACGGTCAGCCGCCTCATCCGTTCGTCCAGTTGCAGGTGGCTGATGGAATCGAGCCGGCCGAGTTGAAAACCGCTGTAGACGGCGACCACTTCGCCGTTGGTGCGAATCAATTCATCGGCCGCTGCTTCCAGCAGCGCGTGTTGCAGGCGTTCCAGCAGCGGCGCTTTCTCTTTGTTCAGTGCCAGTGGTTTGAGACCCGCCTCGGCCGCACCCTCCAGGTCTTCGGGTGAATCGACGGCGACGATGACCGGTTTTTCCTTCGGATCGGCCATCTCCGCGATCCGTTTCCAATCGGTCGATCCCTCCAACAGCACCAACAACGCGTCGGCGCCTCGATCCTTCATCAAGGCAACTGCCGAACGAACCATGGCGGCGTTGTGTTTGGTGAGACGTTGCGACGCCATGGCGGGAACTGAAGTTCAATGGAGGCCGGGACCTGTCCCAGCACGAGCGGAGTGCCGGGACAGGTCCCGGCCCGTTACAGAGACGATGCTAACGTTTTAGCGAATCTGGCGACCGGCGGACAGCCAACGCGGTTATCGTCGCAGCGAGTTGTTGCCGCTTGCCATGACTTGAGGCCGTCGCCAGGCTGGTCCGCTGCGGTAGACCCTCTCGTAATACATCGCCAATGATCTTAGCGCGTGTCCCTTGGGACCGATTTTCCAATCACGGCTCCGCTCGTTGTACATCGACCGGAGCAAGAATCGAATGGCGTTGACCAGGCGAGGATTCTGAAGCTGCGAATCGGGGGTGATGGTCAACAGCCATTCGACCATGTGGCCGGTGGTCTGGATTTTGCGATCGAGATTGCCGTTGTCCTCACGCCCCTCGAACCAATCGGTGCTCATCGAACCGTCGCGATTTTGCAGCCGATAGCAGTAGGAATGAAAATCCTGGGTGAACAAGTCGGCTCGCTTCCATTGCCCCGTGATCGGCTTTCCTTCGGCACGGCGTTTCCGCAGCGCGTGTGCCATACCCATCAACCGATGAGTCCCCCCGCAGGCCGCTCCGACGATCGGCTGCGACAATTCTTCCCGAATCAACCGCGGAAAATCCCAACGTTGTCCGTCGGCGGCAATCCAAGAAGCATCGGTGTCCAGGTAGTGTGCCAGGCCGATCAGCGTGAAAGTCAGTTCCGCTCCACTTTTGCAGGCGGCCATTTCCGCATTGACGATGTCTCCTACCGAATACTTCTTGTCGCCGGCGTAAAGGGGATATTCCAGTGGGACGTCGCACAGGGAAAAGATGGCCAGCATCTGAGCTTGATGCCCCTGCAAACCGATTCCGCTGGTCGCTTCAATGCCGCCAGTTCCCTGAGCCAACAGTTTTTGACCGCGGCATGCGTTGTTGCCTGCTATCCAAGCGATGGCGCTGTACGATTGGCGTCCCACCAAAACTCGCGTGTCGATTCCATACACCATGATCGAATGCAGCATGCCCCAGTTGCTTCGTTCGTTGGCGACTTCCGGTCGAGCGTGATAGTACTGCAGGCAAGACCGAATCGATCGTTGCATCCCCTGGACCGTGCGGCTCAACCGCAGTGGCTGCAGTGGGTAGCCGGTGTAGTCCAATTCAACGGGCGACTCGGTTTCGATCGATTCGGTTTCCAGTTCGGTTGTTTCCGATCCAATGTATCCGGATGCCGGGGGCGACTCGGTCTGCTCCTGCCGTGGCGGACCTGGGTCGGTGGGTCGATCGGATGGCCCGGTTCGAGGTGCGCCGTCAGGTTCGATGCTAAGCGGTCGAACTTCAATCACCTCCATCGGCAGCAGGCGGCTTTGGGCGGAGGTCGTTCCCGGCTCCTTGGTCCGTTCAGGTTCCTCGGTTGGTTCCGGTTCCTCGGTCGGCTGAGCCGGTGAGGCGGGCTGAGTCGGCTGGGCGTCGGGTTCAACCTCAGCGGGAACCTCCTCCGTAGCGGACGGCTCTTCCACCGAATCGGCGCTCTCTGCAGGCTCTTCGGTGTCAGTGACAGTGTTGGCTGGCGGCTGGGTCGGCTCGTTGGCAGGGCCCAGCAGCGGACTTGCGTCAAGGTTCGGTGGATCCAGAAGCGGGACGGACGATTCCGAAGGTGCGTTCTCTTGGTTCGTCGGCGCACCCGTCGGCAAGTCGACGTAGCTCGGGCCCTGGGGAGTGCCAAGTGGTTGTTCGGGCAGCTGATCTTTCGCGCCGCGAGAAATCCAGCCATCTTCCTGTGGCATGGTACCGGCGTCGTGACCGATCGATGGGGGATCGGGCAGGTCAACCGGTGGGCGGGGCGGCTGCATCTTGATCGATGGTGCCGCCTTCGGCTTGGTCAGTTTTTCCAGCAACCAGGGCCGGCGGGCAACACGCATTTGAAGCGTTGAACGAACCGGACCCATCGAATCTGGATTCACGACGGCAGGTGAGCTCGCCGCACCTTGGTGCCGGGCCGCTGGCGGACCCGCCTGGCCTTGAGTCGACACGGCGGCTTGGGGATTGGTCTCCCGAAGATGAAAGTCCAGCCCATTCGTTCGAGCGGTTCCCCAAAAGTCTTGCGCGTTCGTTCGAGCGGTCGAACTTGGGGGGAGGACATTCGGAGAAACTTCAGCGGGCGCCGGGGGCCCGACGTTTGTATCTTGCTCGGCGGTCTGCTGGGCCTTCGTTTCGGCTGGGCGAAGTACCAGTTCGGCCGAGGGTGTTTGCGCGTCGGTTGCCGGACCATAACCTACCGCCGCCAGCAACATCGCCAGAACACGCGGACACCGAGGTGATGTTGTGGAACGTCGCAGCACAACTGACTCCGAAGGACGGGAGGAAAGACCTTTTTCACCTATCGGACGTCGGCGGCGATAAAGTTAACCCCGAAAGCCCCCCCTCTATCTGCGGTGAGAAGAATCGCAAAATAGGCGATTTGGGAGTAGTTCAGTTGGGCAGTCGGCTCTGAGTTCTTCAGGGTAGCGAAACCCGCCAAGAGTTTCGGCAACACGGAACTCACCGAAAGTCTTGGCGACTTTCGCGACCGCCCCCGCGTTTCAATTTCCGATTTGGTGCCACCCACCTAATTTCGTGATTTGGAGCCACCCACCTAATTTCGTGCACCTAATTTCGTGAGAAGAATCGCAAGATAGGCGCTTTGGGCGTAGTTCAGTTGGGCGGTCGGCTCTGAGTTTTTCAGGGTAGCGAAACTCGCCAAGACTTTCGTCTACGTTTGGTGGTTCCACCACGATTGATCGCGATGCCAGATCTCTTCGGGAACGGCTTCGGGCGTTGGGGCGGGAAGGTCGTCTTCGATCCACTCGTCTTGGGTAATCGATGCCAGCGCGTCTTCGACGGCATCGAATCTTGCCGCGGGTTCCCGTTCAAACCATGCCCAACCGATTGCCGGTTGCGGATCGGAATACGATTCTTCTTCGACCGGGGTGACGCTGAGCGGCTGCGGTGTCTTTTTGCGTTTCGGTTTCTCGCGAGGTTTTTCGACGTAGACGATTTTCGGTTCGGGCTGGGGGAGAGGTTTTGGCTCCCTTTCCAGTTCTGGTTCCGGTTCGATCATCACCGGTTCGGGTTCGGCCGGTTCTTCGCTGTCCTCTTCCTCCAACACCTCCTCTTCGGCCTCTTCCTCGACCACCTCTTCGTATTCCTCTTCTTCGTACTCTTCCTCTTCAGGAAGCAGGACAGTGGCCCGGCCCGGTTCGCCCTGGGCGGGCAACATGCGGACTTCGACATCAATGTCGTGGAAGATGTCGACGATATGATCGTGGCAGGTGAACATCATCACCTGGTGGCCCAGTTCGGCGAATGTTTTCAGCGTCCGCGCGGCGTGGATGGCGCGGTCGCGGTCAAAGTTGACCAGCACATCATCCAGGACCAGCGGCAACATCACGCCGCGCCGCGCGTAGGCGGCGGCCAGCGATAGCCGCAGAGCGATGAAGACCGCTTCACGCGTGCCGCGGCTAAGAACTTCCAGGGGCAGCGATTTGCCGTCACTGTCGTCGATCTTCAGTTGATTGGTTCCCAGTGGCGTCCAGATACGGACGTACTTGCCGTCGGTCAGTTGCGACAAGAACGTCGACGCCTCGCGGAGTGTTTCCGGCTGCCGCTCTCGTTCGAACGTTCCACAGACGTCTTCCAGCAGGCAGCTGGCGGTCGCCAAAGTTTGCCAGCGGCGGCTGACCGCTTCGATTTGCCGTTCGACACATCCCAGTTCTAACCGGGCGGTTGTCAGCCGATTGTCGTCGGCCAGGTGTTTCATTTCTTGGGCGAGTTCGCCTTGGGCGGTGCGCAACTGGGCGACGCGGGCTTCCGTTTCCGTCATTCGCGTGGTGAGTGCTTCCCAGCGTTTTTCCAGATCGGCGGCGGTCGCACCGTCGATTTCGGCGGCAACGTCGTCATATTGAACGTGATTGCCGATCATCGAACGGATCTTGGCATCCAACTCTTCGTGTTGGTCGCCCAACTCGGCCAAGCTCGCCTTGTTGTCGACCATTTCATAAAACTGCTGGGCGGTGGCGACGCCGCACTTGGCCCACAGCGCTCGCCGTTGTTGTTCACCCCGCTCGATGGCGCGATGATGCGCTTGTTGTTGCCGCCGCAGTTGATGGTCTTGGTCCTTCAGTTCACGGCGCCGCTTGATCCAATGTTGTTGGCGCGATAATTCCTCGTGCAGGTGGTTCAGTTGGTCCAGTGGTCCGGTTCGAGCCCGCTGCCGGGAGACTGTTGTCTCGACGTCCAATTCGTCGCTTTCCTCGGCTGCCTCGTCCGCGTGAACTTCCAGTGCTTCCAAGTACAGCGTTTCGATTCGTTTGGCAATGGTTTGACGTTCGCGCCGCCGCTGATCCTTTTCGTTTTTCAGTTCGCTCAACCGATGCAGACTCGCCTGTAGCGTTTCGTATCCGTTGCTCAGTTTTCGCACGCTTGATGGCGTCAACGAATCGGCCAGGCCCAACTTGTCCAGCGTGGCGGCCCACAGTCGCTTCGCTTCTCGGCTGCCTTCGGTCGCCGCCGTCGCACGGTCCCGCGCTGATTTGTACGATTGCAGCGCGGCCTGGTGGTTGTGGTAGGTCGGCAGTGAGGCTTCCAGATCGGCCAACAACCGTTCCGATTCGCGGATACGAACTTCCAGCGATTCGTTGCTGGTCGGCAGGGACGAATCGACGTCGTTTCGTTCCGCTTCGACTTCACGAATTTGGCGCCGCAAGGCATCGATTTGGCGTTCACAGTCCTCGCGATCCAGCGAGGTCGAACGCTGCCCGTTTTCGCGGCCGAAGTAGTAGGTCAGAAGGCTCATGAATCCGATGAACATGCAAATCATGCCCCAGGTCGGATCGGGCTGGGCCACGAACCAGCGGACACCCAGCAGATGAAAAATGCCGTACAGCGAGAACATGCCGCCAACGATGAACGGCACGGCCAACAGGATCAGTCGATCGACCGGGAGAGCTTCGGAAGTGGTCAGCTCGATCGTTTCTTTTTCCAGGTCGCGATAGTGCCGCTTCAGTTTGCTAAGGTGTTCGCCCAACTGGGTACGATGGCGAAGTGTGGCGAGCGTTTCGTTTTCTTGACGGATCGCCTGTTGCAGATTGGAGGCGCGGGCCCGGTCGAGTGTTTCGCGGAGTTGTTCGCCCAGCTTGTCGGCCCGCGATTTATGTTCGGCGCCCTCGGCGCGAGCCTGTTTCAGCAGAAACGTCTGTTCTTTGACCCGTTTGGATGGAGTCGACAGGGCGGCAAGTGTTTGCCGCGACAGATCGGGAAGTTTTGACAAGTCGCCGTCGACCAGCGAGAGACGTTCGTCTTCGTCCAGTCCCAACCGTTCCGCGTCGGCGTCGAGCTGTTTGTGGGCCTTGTCGATTTGAATATCCAACCGATCGATCTGCTCTTCGAGCGCTTCGACCCAGGTGGCCTGTTCGGTGGCCGCTTCGATTCGCCCCTTCAGATCGAGCATCCGGCGGCTGAGGGGAAGCTGTTCCGCCTTTTCACGGATCTCCCGCCGCTTCTGTTTGACCTCTTCCAGCTTTTGGTTTCGCTCTTCGATCATCGCGTCGATCTGCACCAGTTGCCCCGGTGCGTCATCGGGCAGGTGAGCTTCCGACTCGGTTTCCGCGATCGTTTCCTCCACCTCCTCGCGCTGGCTCCAGGTCTCAAAGACCGATGTCGCCACCTCCACACAACGCGATTCTCGTTCCCAGGCGGCCATCCGCTCGGTCAGTTGTTCGATTTCCAACAATCCGCTGCGCCGCTGCGCCGCAAGTTCGCTCCAGCGACGACCGCCGCGAGTGAGTGAGGAGACTTCGTCGCGGAGTTTTTCGCGTTGGGAAACGAGCGCGGACAATTTGGATGCCTCGGCGTCGTTTTCCAAGATTCCGCTGCCGATCAATTCCTGGCGGCCGCCGCGGAGACTGCGTAGCACGTCGACCAGCGAAACGCGGTCCAGTCCGCTGGAGAGTTTGTAAAGCTCGTCGGCTGCGGAGGTATCATCCAAAGTGCTCAGCTCTTGCAGCTCGCGCATGCCGATAGCGAACACGTTGGTAAAAATCGGTTCGTCGATCTGACCCAACAACATGCTCAACCGGTGTTGTCCCTGGCTGAGTCCGTCTTGGCCGGTCACGCTTAACCTGCCGGTGACACCACTGTCAGTCAGCTGGCTGTGCCTGCGGATCTGATAGCCGCCTCCCGGCCCGGTCACGCGAACGGCGCCACCGGGCGTACCGCCGTGAACGGGCGGCAGGTACTTTTCACGCCGCTCGTCGGTGAACCCGTACAGCATCGCCCGCATGAACTGCATCAAGGTTGTCTTACCGGCCTCGTTGGGCCCGTAAAACAGCGTCATGCCTTCTGGCAACGAGTCGACCGACAGGCCGGTCCAAACGCCGAAACCGTCGATTTGAATGTCTTTGACTTTCATGATTCTTGCACCAAATTCGGCTTCCCGCCACGGAGCAATTCGACGCCCAACAACGTCGCCTGATCGAGGATTTCCATGCGGCTTGATGCCGGGACCTCGGCCAACAGCGTTGCCGTGGTAGTAGCCACGTCGGCTTGTTCTTCGGTAAACGGCATCAGGTTCAAATCGCGGCCGTCGTTGTTGTGATGTTTGCCCGCAGCACGAAGGAAGTCACCCAGAATCGTGTCTTCCTCGTGCCACGATTTCGGATACTTGCGAGGAGGATGAACGGTCAGCCGCGCGGTCCACGCCGACGGTGCGCCATGTCCGTATTCGCGCCGCAGCCACTGCAACAGTTCCGCCGCGTCGCCCAGTTCGTGCAGCATTTCACCCTGAGTGACGCGGATGTCCCAACCGATCATCAGGTGGCGTCCGCCGTTTTCGTGTTGCAACCGGACGATGCGTTCGCCAAGCAGATTGCGAATCCCGCCCACCGACGCGATTTCGCCAGCGTCGATGTCGATGTGGCAATAACGAAACGTGTCGCACTCGACACTGTGAACGCGAGTCGTTTGATCGGCATCAACGTCGACAATCGAGTATCCGTGAGCTCCCGGTTCGGATAAGCCGCGGCCCTGAGGCGTGCCGCAATAGACCGCGCCGGCCGGGGCACCGCCGTCGATTTCCAACCGGTTGTGCTTGCCACCCAATGCCCAGTAGTCAAATCGTCCTTCGGCAAGGGCGTCGGCGTCGGAATCACCGTAGCCAACTGCGACTGTAAAATCATCGGTGGGGTCGATTCGATAACTGGGCACATGCAGCGCGCTGCGGCCGTCACTGCTACGACCGACGACACAACAGATCGTTCGACCGGCTCGCTCCACCGGCACGGTGACCGTGCGGTTCTTGGGAAACAGCGTTACGTTTCTCGGTAGCGGAACGGCGTCCGGCCATTTCTGTGGATCGTCCGATCGCCCGGCGACCCAAAAGACAGGCGTGTTTTTTGCTTCCAACTGTTCAAAATGATCCAGCAGCATCGACATGCCAGCCGGTCCGGCCGTCTGCGGTTGAAGCAAATCGCCGCACAAGACGAGAAAATCGATGTTGTCGGCAAGTGCCGCCTCGAAGACAGACTTGGCCGCCGACCACGGTGCATCAGCGATCACATCACGCAAATGAGGCGGAAGTACGTCGAGATCACCGAGTGGTGTTTCGAGATGAAAGTCGCTGGCTTGAATGAATCGGAATGATTCGCCTGGCATGGGATCCCTCCTGGCTGGTTTGCCAAAGCGAAACCGTTGTTTCCCGAAACCATCTTGCTGACGGTAACGTAGAACCAACTGACAGGTTCGCTCCGGCGCTGTCACGTCGTGTGACTCGCAGGCCTCTTCCACCGAGCAATCTTGGTGTGAAACCAAAACTTGCCAGGGGGAGTCGGCTACGCGGCTTCGGAAGTTTAACGAAGTTTGCGAAATGAGGCCAAGTCAATTTTGACGCCTTGATTGGTGTGGGTGCAGGCACGCTGGTCGGGTTGTTTGTGGAGGGTCGGACGGTCTTGCTTGTTTCGCACCTTTGGCCCGAAGAACAAGTCCAGATTTCCATCTCCCACTCTCCTTTTCTCCCACTCTCCCTATCTCGGAGGCGGGAACGTGTGTCTTGGAAGAGGAGAGGGGGAGAGTGGCGTTCGCTTTTGCTGGCAAATTTAGGATTGATTGGTACAACCGGCAGAATGGGTACCAACGGGCGGCGTGTTGGCCGACGAGACCGGAAATACCTCCGCGACGAAACGCCTCGGGCGTCGATAGAAGGTAAACCTATTTAGAAATCTCGTTTTTTTCCGCATCGGGCAACTTCGTTGTTCCCTCCGACTGACGGAAATCAGTCATGGATCACCTACACGTCCACCGTCCGTCTCGTGACCGCAAGGCATTTTCGCTACTGGAATTGCCCCAAGTGATGATCATGCTTGGCGTGTTGACTGCCGCGGTCGGTTTGCCCTGCTTGCTGCAGAACGACGAACGAGGCAAAGCGGCCGATGCGTTTCGGTATTTGTTCAGCGTGCAGGAGGCTCAAGAGCGATATCGCCTTCATCACGGCCGATATGCCGACGACATCTCCTTGCTGGATACCGAGCAGAATTCGCCCACCTACTTCGCGGTCGATGAGATTGTGGCGGCAAAGGGCTGCAGCCTGGCCGACTCCTGGTCACTGACGTTGACTCGCAGCGGTGGTCGGGGCAGCGGATATGGTGCTTACACCGTGACGTTCAACCAAAACGGTTACGACGCCGCAGGCAGCAGCATTGATGCGGAAGTGCTGCCGTAGTGGCTCAGGGGTCTTTGAGTAGCGAAACTCGCCAACGCTTTCGTTGAATCTCCTGACCGCCGAAAGTCTTGGCGACTTTCGCTACCATCCGAGCCCGATCTTACTGGGGCAACCACAACTGAGTTTGGCTGGATGGCTGCTGCGGTTGATTGGCTTGGTTTCGACGGGCTTTGATTCTTACGTAGGGAGCGACAAAGTTGGCTCGTTGAGCAAACGATCCGCCCGCCGCATCGGCTTGACCGTGAAACGGTTCGCTCAGGTCTTCGATCACGAACCCTGCCCGGCACATTCCTCCGATCAGTTGTTCCCAGCGATGAACGAATTCGACCGCGCCCGATTCTCGCAGGCGACGACCGGTGCGGCTGGTCGATTTCGATGGGGGCACCGGGGTGTTGCGATAGTAAGCATGCTGTAGGTGGAATCCTCCTTGTGGTAGCGGGTCGACCGAAGTTTGCAGGCTGGTCGGTTGTTTATGCTGGCTGACGTAGATGCCTCCCGGTCGAAGAACCCGGGCGACTTCTCGAAACACCGCGGTCACATCGGGCACATAACAGCTGCTGACCGGGTGAATCACGATGTCAAATTCGCCGGCCGAGAGTGCCGACAGGTCATCCATCGAAGTTTCCAACAGCCGCAACGAATATCCTCGTTGGGCGGCGACTTGTCTGTCCAGTTCCAACATCGCTCCGCTGAGATCGACCACGGTGACCACGGCACCGGCGGCGGCGTACAACGAACTCTGCCGACCACCTCCTGCCGCCAGGCAAAGCAGATGTCGTCCGGCGATCGAGGGTCCCAGCCAGCCCGCAGCGTCGACCGTCGCCAGAGGGTCCGCCAGTTCGTCGTCTTTGGCAGGCCTGCAGAGCGGATCGCCGGCGGCCGCCATCGCCTCGTAAACTTGCCGATTGGTGCGGAGAATTTCGTCGTGGTGCATGATGGGCAGCTGTTTTGGCGGGGGGTTAGTGGCGGACGGACGGAGGTGTCTGATTGTAAAAAAAGCCGAAATTTCTCCATTTTTCTTGTGAGGTTCGCCCGTTGAACGCCCCAGGCAAGGGCCGAATCTCAAAACATGGGGAACTTTGTCGGTCAACTCGGCATCAGAGCCGTACCACGAAACGGGAGGTTTCTGGGGTATGATGCGTCGCCGCCGAGGTTTCGCAACGAGCAAATGGCCGATTTTTCGGCGAAAACAGTTTTAGAGAAATGTCACTTCCACGAGAGATTCTTGATCAGCTGCTCAGCGGGTATCTGGATGATGCCCTCGACGCTGATGAACGTGCGCGTGTCGAGCGGTTGCTGGAGACGGACGAGGAGGCTGCTGCGGAATTGGAGGAGCTCCGTCAAATCAGGCAGTCGCTGCGAAGTTTGTCAGAGGCCGATTCCGACCGGCGACTTCCGGAAGATTTTTCGGATCGAGTGCTCGAAGCGGCAATCGACGCGGCGCAAAACGAAAATCTTGGCGATGACCATCCGCTCATTCGACTAGCGGCACAACAGGCCACGGTTCGCTCGTCAGAGGTTGTTTCAGGGGTGCCTTGGCGAGCCGCTGCCGCGTTGGTTGCGCTGGCCGCTTCGATCATGATTGCCGTTTTTGTGTGGCAACGTGACGGTGAATTGCCCGATCTGCCCGAAGGTCCAGAAGTCGCGATGAACGATTCGTCGGGTGCGGCCGATCAGCAGCCGCGTGGTTTGCCAGAACCAGTTGGCCCCGAAGTTGTCGTTCAAAGTGCACCGGCCGAGAGCCAAGGCGTTGACCTCTCGCCCGCCGAACCCAAGCAACCCGATGGGGCGATGTCGCCCGAAGGCGCGATTGCCAACAACAACTCATTGGTTCCGAAGCCGAATCGAGTCGAAAATGTTGGGCCCGCCGAGATTCCGATGATCAAGGCTGTCTTGGTGTTGGACGTTCGACGTAGCGAGTTCGGCCGAGAATCTCAGGCACTGCGCCGCGCGATGAGAATGGCGAAGATTGATTCGGCAAGCGAGAAAGAGATCACCGAAGAGATGGTGAATTCGGCCAAAGATGCCAGCCTTGATGGTGGCGCCGCCGACGCGACGGTACTGTTTCTGCGGGCTCCGGCAAAACGGCTGGATCGATTCATCAATCTGTTGGTGGATGATCGCGAAGGGATCCAATCGATCGCCTTCACCATTGTCCAAGACGTCAACATTTTGGGAGTGGCCAATTCCCTTCGGGAAGTCGACCCGACAAAGGTTCGCCACGCCGTTTCTTGGGAACTGTCCAGCGAAGGTGGTCTCGTCGACATGCTCGCCCGAGACCTAGAAGGTATGGAAGCGTTCGCGGCTTTGGACAAGATGACCGCGAAGACCGGTGTTTCGTCCGCGGCTGCCGGACTTTCACGACCCAAAGACGACGCTTCGCAAAACGAAGACGAAGATGTCCCTTCGGAAGTCTTCGTGCTGCTTCGATAGTCCCCACACGTCGGCGACTTCTCCGTAGACGTAACAAGCAAGCCCTTACGGTGCCGGAACTTCGGTCGCCTGCGGAAAGTTTTTTCACTCCCGCGCTGCGCGCAAGCACGAACCGGCCCCGCGCAGTTACGGCATCGTTTTGCGACCTCGGTCCGGCCTACTCGAATCATCCGGATAGCCGATAATGCTTCGAGAGGGAGGCACAGGAAGAACGTTTTCCGCAGCCGTTAAAATTGCGAACTCTAACCGCCTGTGCACCCTTCTTGATGCATCGCATGACCTTTCTTTCACCCACACCCCATCATGCGTTGGCGGGTTCGGCAAACCGCATCAGTTTATTCGCGGCAGCACGTTTTCAAGAGTTTTTCTCAGTGCCGCGCCGCTGGTTCGCATTCCCTGCATCTCTTTCGGCCAAAGTTCGATCTCCATCCGTCGCACAATTCCGCCCCTGCCGATCACGGTGGGGACCGACAACGCGACGTCTCGAATTCCGTAGCATCCATCTTGCACACTGCTGACCGGCAGTACGCAGTTACGATCCAGCGCGATGGCTTCGATGACATCTCGAATCGCCACTCCGACTGCGAAACCGGCGCCCCCTTTTCGTTTGATCACCTCGGCGCCGCTGCCGCGAGTTCGAGTGAACAGCTGGGCGGCCAACGAAGGATTCCAGCCGGGGTATTGATCGAGCGGTAAACCGGCGATCGTTGCGCTGCTCCAAATCGGTACCATCGATTCGCCATGTTCTCCCAGGATCAGAGCTTTCGTCTGAGTCGGAGGGGCATTGAGCTGCTCGGCGATCAGCGAACAGAAACGGATCGTATCGAGCTGGGTTCCCAGTCCGATCACCTGGTCTTGAGGAAGGTCGAGCTGCCCAGCGGCAACGTAGGTCAAGATGTCGACCGGATTGCTCACCACCAACACGATCGCGGTCGGTTTCGGCCCGGCTGCCTTGATGTCGCGGAGGATTTGGACAAACAAATCGGTGTTGCGATTGATCAGGTCCAATCGAGACTCGTCCGGTTTGCGACGAAGTCCGGCGGTGATGCAAATCACGTCGCTAGTGGGAATGTGTTCGTAGCCGCCGCCGGCGATGACCTGATCGGCGATACTCGGTCCGCCATGTTGCAAGTCCAGCGCCTGACCAACAGCCAATTCTTGATTGATATCCAGCAGCGCCAGTTCGCCCGCCACACCGCCGCATTGAAGCGCAAACGCGGCAGAGGAACCGACCAACCCGCCGCCGCCGATGATAGAAACTTTCATGATGCTTGGTTTTCCAGGATTCAGTGTTGATGTCGGCAAGCTCTTCGAGCTCGCTTAGGAATTGTTCGGAAATAACTTCGTCATTTGACAACACTCTCCCTTTGGGAGAGTCGGGCTCTCGAGCCCGGAGAGGGTTCGCACACGATGCCCTCCCCGGCCGCTACCGCGTCCGACCCTCCCAGAGGGAAGGTGATCTCGCCAGTGGTGAAATTCAAACACCGAAGTTATTTCCAAACAAATCCTTAGCTGCTCAGTTGGCGGATCACTTCGTCGGTGATGGCTTTGACAAGCGCTTCCTCGTTGACGCCGCTGGTCTGCTGCTGGCCGGCCGGTTCATTCACCGGCGGTGGTGCGGGAAAGGCTCGACGCTGCACGCCTGAATCAGCCCACGAATCGCGGAAGATGTCGTTGGCGCAGATATCGCAGTTCTCGTACTCGGAGGTGTTGCGAGGATCTTGGTATCCCCACTTGTCTTTCAAGTCCAACAACTCCTGCGACTTTTCTCCGCTCAAGAACGAAACGTTTCCAAGCTGCTTGGCCAGCATCAGCATCCGGCAGTAGGCGTCCAGGATCTCCGTCCACCAATAAGCTTGTTCGACCGTTTCGCCGTAGCTGACCGTGCCGTGATTGGCAAGGATCATGACGTTGGTTCGGTGCACGAAAGGAATGATAGTGTCCGCAAAATCCTGGCCGCCCGGTGTTTCGTACTTGGTGATCGGCACATCCCCAAGAAACACCTCGACCTCCGGTAAGATGCATTGGGGAATCGGTTCACGAGCGATCGCGAACGCGGTGGCATGCGGCGGATGACAATGCACCACGCTCTTGATGTCTTCACGCTGGCGATAGATCTCCAAGTGCAGCAGTGCCTCACTCGATCGTTTTTTGCGACCCGAAATCTGTTTGCCGGTCATGTCGACCAGGGCGATGTCGTCCGGCTTCAAAAATCCTTTGCAGTGCAACGTCGGAGTGCACAACACTTCGTTGTCACTGACGCGAACCGTGATGTTGCCGTCGTTGGCAGCGGCAAACTGGCGGTTGTAAATCCGCCGGCCGATGTCGCACATGTCTTGCTTGATTTTATGTAGATTCTGCATCACGCTTCCTCGGAAAAGCCGGAATCAGCAGCGACAACGACGCGGCTGCGGCGGTTTGGGATGGAGTGGATAAGTGTGGGGAGTGGGTTCATTGCAAGTCGACCTGGTCCAGCAGCGCTACGATCGACGCATCCAGCGGTTTGACATCGGGACGAAACGGTTGTGCCGATTCCGGACCTTCGGCTAGTGCAACCAGATCGCCGATCCCGCTGCCGCACAGGTCCCAAGCGACAATCGAATCGCCTCCCAACGGAGAGTCGTCGATTCGGTCGATCGAGTCGACTGTTTCGACCAACCGGAGCTTGGCGGCTTCCATCGCGGGATGAAAACGCGACAGGGTGACCGAGCCGATGGTGCGAGCAATCTTCATGGGAGTCGTTTGTTGTTAGTGGTTACGTTGTGCGATTCTGGCCACGATGTTGGTCGCGGCAACCAACGAAGTTCGGTCCATGTCGATGACCCAAACGGTTGGTTCCAGTTCCGCGGCAAAGCGGTCCACTTCGCCGACCGATCGGATCATCACCGCGCGTCCTCCGTCACGGCATTGCCGGCACACCTCTTTGGCGGGCGTGTCGCTCAACACGACGGTGCTATCAAGGCGGTCGACGCCTCGACCGGCAAGCTGCCTGGCAATCGCCGCGGCGCGCCCGGACTGCTGCGAATCAACGATCTTTTGGGTTAGGTTTTTTGGTTCTTGGGGAGTGTGGGTGTCGGATGGTTCGGTCGCTGGATCAATCTGGATTCCGCGGTTTTTCGCTTCGTCTCGCGCCGCCGGTGTGACGACCGCGTCGGTGGGCACCAGCAACCGGGTTGGTGCCCCTTCGATTCGGGCGATCGTTTCCGCCGTGACGATTCGTTGGTCGATCGACATCGTGCCGGCAGGCGAACCGCTGTCTGCTTTCAAGCGGGCGATGACCTCGGCAACCACCGCGGCCGTCCAGGCCGGATCTGCAATCAAATGGTTCGTCTCGGTGTTCCCTCGTTTCATGGGTGGTCTCAATCGACAATCCCAACAACGCTCCAGCGCGCCGGAGTTTTGTTGTTGGCGGTCACTTCTCGCGCAAAACTGCCGTCGCTGGTGATGATCACTCGATCGCCGCGGCGACAGCCACAGGAATCGACCGCAATCAACGGAGGACCATCGGCGGTGTCGTCAACCAACAACGGTTGAAGCACTACCAATCGCTGTCCGGCAAAGCTTTCGTGCCTGACAGTCGCGTGGGTCGATCCGAGTACAAGTGCGGGTTGCATTTCCGTTTTCCGTTTTCAAACCACTCGCAATTCGTCAATCATGCTGCAGCGTCTTTCGCGGGTGAACGTATCGGGGGTCGTCACACCTTCGCCGGTAGGTCCGGCAATCGAAAAGGAAAGGTAGCCTTCGCCACCCAGGCCGAGCGATGCCATGCAGGGTCCGTTTTTGACGTACAGCGTCGTGTCCAGCTCGCGGCCCATTTTGGTCATGTTGTGCACGTTTCGGGAGTGAATGATCGCGGTGTGGCGGAAACCGTGTTCGTATTTCTTGGCCATCGCGATCGCGTGATCGACGTCGCGGGCGCGAACAAACGGCAGGAAGGGCATCATCTGTTCGACGGCCACGAAGGGATGATGTTCATCGGTTTCCCCGAACACCAATTCGGTTTCCGCCGGTACCTGGGCGCCGGCCGCGGCGGCCAGAAAACTTGCATCTTTGCCGATGAATTCTTTGGCAGCAGCATCGTGCTGGTCGTCGCCCACTTTGACGATCGCCTGACTGGTCAGCTTGGCGATTTGCGAAGCGTTCAGTTCGACCGCGCCGGCTCGCCTCATCGCCGCCATCATCGCGTCAAAGACGCTTTCGACCACGAACACTTCTTTTTCGGCGATGCACAGCAGGTTGTTGTCGTAGGCGCCGCCTTGAATGATGCAGCGGGCGGCATTGTCCAAATCAGCCGTTTCGTCGACCACGACCGGCGGATTGCCTGGGCCAGCCACGATCGCTCGCTTGCCGCTGCGCAGGGCCGCGCGTCCGACCGCCGGTCCGCCGGTGACGCAGATTAGCGCGACGTCACGGTTTTTGAACAACGCTTCGGCACTTTCCAGAGTCGGTTCGGCGATCACGCAAATCAGGTTGTCGATCCCAACTTCGCGAGCGATCGCTTCGTTGAACCGACGCACTCCTTCGGTGGCGACCCGTTTGCCGGAGGGATGCGGATTGACAACGATCGTGTTTCCGCCAGCCAACATGCTGACCGCGTTTCCGGTGATCGTGGGCAATGAATGAGTGACCGGCGTGATCGCGCCGATCACACCAAAAGGCGCCCGTTCAACCACCGCCAATCCGTTGTCGCCGCTAAAACACTTGGTTTCCAGGAATTCAACTCCCGGAGTCTGCTCGCCCAGCGTTCGCAACTTTTCGATCTTGTGTTCAGGTCGGCCGATCTTGGTTTCTTCCATCTCCATCAGCCCCAGTTCTTCGCACTGCTCGATGGAGATCCGTCGAATGATGTCGATCACCCGTTTGCGATCTTCCAGCGTGCATTGGCGGAACTGTTCAAACGCCGCGCGGGCCGCTGAAACCGCCGAATCGGCATCGTGGAACACGCCGTGTTGGCCGCCGCTACCGCTGGCGGCCGCTCCCTCTGCCGCCGGCATGGGGCCGACTTCGGCCAGGACTTGAGCAACGACGCTGCGAATGATGTTTTCGTCAAATTGCATGATTAAGTATCACTTCTGGCGTAAACGTTTAGCTTGTCAATGTGAACGGAATCGACGATGCCGATGATGACCGCGTCGATCGGCAGCTCTTTGGTTTCGGGTGTCAATCGGGCACTGCTGCCTTGCGTGATCAGCACATAATCGTTTTCGCCCGATCCCAGCGTGTCGACGGCGATGAAAGTCCGGCCAGTGGTCACCAGCGATTGACGTTCTTCACCCTCCAGCCGATACGGTTCGACCACCAACAGCTTGTGGCCGGTCATCGTGGCAACCTTCTGTGTGCTGACAACCGATCCGGTGACTCGTGCGATAAACATGGTGGGTGACCCGCCTCCAGAGTTTCTAGTTTTCCGTAAGCAGTTCGACACACTGCCGTGCGACGATCACTTCTTCGTTGGTTGGGATCACCCACAATTGGGTGCGACTATCACTGGCGTGAAAAGTCGATTCGCCGGCGACCGATTGGTTGGCGTCCGAATCGATCACGATGCCCAGGCCTTCCAAACCTTGGCAGACCGCGGCGCGAATGTTCGTCCCTTTTTCGCCGATGCCGCCGGTGAATACGATGGCGTCGACCTGTCCCAGGGCGACCATCAAACCGCCGAGGTGTCGGCGGATTTCCTCCACCAACACATCCAGCGCCAGCTGCGAATCGGCATCGCCGCCGGCGGCTGCTTCCTCCAGGTCGCGGACGTCACCGCTACGGTCACTGATGCCCAGCAGTCCACCGCCGCTGGCCAATTCGCTCAGCACTTCGTCCAGCGTCATGCCGGTATTTTCGATGATCAACGGCAGGGCAAAAGGATCGAAGTCGCCGACGCGGTTGTTCTGCGGCAAGCCGGTTTGTGGAGTCATGCCCATCGTGGTCATCACACTTTTTCCCGCCTCGATGGCGGTCAAACTGCTGCTGCCGCCAAGGTGGCAGGAGATCACGCGGGCGTCGTCGCGACCGAGCAGCTGCGCACTGCGGGTAGCGATGTAACGATGGCTGGCGCCGTGAAAACCGTACTTGCGAATGTGAAGCCCACGTGCCCATTTGCGTGCAATGGCGTATTCCTTGCGAGCCGCCGGGATCGTCTGATGAAAGTCGGTCTCGAAAGCTGCCACCAAGGGCAGATCGGGAAACCGTTCTTGCAGACTTCGCATCGCCGCGATGTAAGGCGGATTGTGCGCCGGAGCGGCCGCGTTCATCTCGGTCATCGCCGACAATACTTCGTCATCGACCCGATAGACTCCCGAAAGCCGTCCGCCGTGAACCGCCTTGAATCCAATCGCGGCGACCTGCGAAGCGTCTTTCAGCACGCCGTGATCCGGATCGGTCAACTGCTGCAAGCAGGCGGCGACGGCGACACCGTGATCGGGTACTGGCATCGATTTTTCATCGTTCCAATCACCGATTTCCACCGTGCACTTGCTCTGCGCATCGCCAATGCGTTCGACCGCACCGCGCGCCAAACATCGCTCGTCGGTCATATCGAACAACCGATACTTGAAGCTTGTCGATCCGAGGTTGGCAACGAGTACAAGCACTTTGCTGTCGGCAGCGCGAGGCTGCTGGGATAAAAAGTCAGAGGTCAATGGGCCGGCATCCAAGTCACGTCGTTGATGCTCGCCGCCGGCTCCCCCCGGCAAACGAGAATCCGACACCGGCTCTACGCCAAAAAAGCTTTGGACAGCCCTTCGGAGGGTCGCGGAATGATGTGGCTGCTGAGCAGTTCGCCCACTTGCGCAGCGGCGGTTGCGCCTGCTTCGACCGCGGCACGGACGCTTCCGACGTCACCGCTGACGACCGTGGTGACCAGGCCGCCGCCAATGTCGACTCGTTTGACAATTTCCACGTTGGCTGCCTTGGCCATCGCGTCGGTGGCCTCGATCAATGCCAACAGGCCCTTGGTTTCAATCAATCCGATTGCATCGTTCATGAGAAAGTTCTTTTGCAGTTGGTTTTTGGGTTTTGGATAGGGACTCTTGAATCACAACAAGCGAAGTAGGATCGCGGAGGACTACTTCTTCACGGCGGCGGGTGTTTTGAGCACTTTGGCCAGGTCCTCGTGAGGTCGCGGAATGACCTGCACGCTGACCACTTCGCCCACGCGTCCGGCCGCTGCCGCGCCGGCGTCGGTGGCCGCTTTGACCGCTGCCACGTCACCGGTGACAAAGGCACTGACAAGGCCGCTGCCGACTTTGTCCCAGCCGAGGAACTGTACGTTTGCCGCTTTCATCATTGCGTCGGATGCTTCGACCAGGGCGACGAACCCTTTGGTCTCGATCATGCCGAGCGCTTCACTGATCTTTGCCATCTGAAAAATTTCCTTGGGGAAGGAGGAGAGTGAAACTTTGTGAGGGGGAAATCGGAATCAAATCCGCGCTGTGATTTGGAAAAACATGGGGTCGTTACGCCGAACAGCTGCAACCGCCCTTTTGCAAGGTCACTTCGGTTGCCCCGTCCAAGTTGCAGGCGTTCCCTTCGTCGGTGTCGATGTGAACTTCCAACTTGGCCGCCTCGTCGGCGCGGACCAGCACATCATCGAAGGTCACGCTGCAATCGTGGCTGGCCACCTTCAGCTGCATCATGTCGCCGTCGGCAACCCCGTAGTGCTTTGCGTCGGCGAAGTTCATGTGGACGTGCCGGGCGGCCCGGATCACGCCTTGATCGAGCTGTACCGTGCCGGCTGGCCCGACCAACACACAACCGGGTGTGCCGGCGATTTTGCCGCTGTGACGAATCGGGGCGTCGATGCCCAGCGAAATGGAATCGGTCAGCGCCAGTTCCACCTGGCTTGCCGAACGGGTCGGGCCCAGGACTCGAACGTTGGGCAACATGCGGCGGCGCGGACCAACAACCATTACCGTTTGCTTGGCAGCGTAAAAACCGTCTTGATAAAGGTCCTTGTCCGGTTCCAGAACCGCGCCGGGACCAAACAAGGTCTCCACATGCTGGTCGGTCAGGTGGCAATGTCGTGCGGAGATGCTGACGCGCAAGTTCGGCTTGCCGTCGACCCAGCCGGGCGGATCTGATTTCGCCTGACTGCAGGTCTCGCCGGCAGCCTGGCCAAGTCCGCCCAGCGAACCGCGAATCGCCGCCCGAACCAGTTGCTCGATATGATTGCGATCGATCGTCGCTTGATTCATTTCTCGTTACTTTCTGCTTGCTGGTAGGCTGAGTTTCCCGACGCCAGCTCTGGCGGCTTGCGAGGGATACCTGGGGCCAACACTAATTCAACTCCGGCCGAAGCGAGCGTTGTTTTCCATGCCGATTCCACCGCAGAATCGGTCACCACGGTGTGCATCTCTTCCAAACCGCACAACCGGGAAAGGCTGACCTTTCCGAACTTGCTGCTGTCGGCAACAACAATGGCCCGATCGGTCGCCTTCAACATGGCTCGTTCACTTTCGACCAGCATCATGTCGCTGTTGAAGTAGCCCCGCTGGGTTACTCCCGCCACCGACAGAAACGCTTTGCACACGTTGATGGTTTGCAACATCGCGTCGGCCATCGGACCGATCGCCACCGCCGTGCGGCCACGAACACACCCGCCGATCATCACCAGATCGATCGACGCACTGCTGCTTAACAGGTGAGCCACCGGCAGGCTGTTGGTCACCACTTGCAACGGTCGCCCGACCAAGTGACGAGCCAGTTCGTAGGTCGTACTGCCACCGTCCAGCAGGATCGTGTCGTGGTCTTCCACCAGCGCCGCGGCCGCCGCGCCGATCGCCGATTTCGCCGGCCAATCGTCGTCACGACGGGTCTCGAAGATCCGCATCGTGTCGGGTTTGCCGGTCCAGAACGCACCGCCGTGAGTGCGCCGCGCATCCCCAGCCTGCTCCAGCTGTTCCAAGTCACGCCGGATCGTCGATTCACTCACCTCCAACGACTCGGCCAGTTCGCCCAGTGCGGCAAATCCTCGAGCTTGAACCAAGTCTCGAAGGCGATCTCGCCTCGCTTCGGTCGTCGCCGGACCAGCCACTACATCTCCCCTGAATTGAATAACTTAACGAAATGATAGTTTTCTGTCATATATGAAAGAAATCAATCGCTATTGTGTGAATTTTGGAAGAATATTCCCAGAAAACGACTGCCAGATTGCCGCAACAGCCGAATCGACCGCGACGCGTCGAAGCGGTAGGCTACCGATCGATCCAGAAAACACTGTTTCTCAGCGAGTGAAAGATGACCGATTTGAAGGGAAAACGGGCGATTGTTTCGGGGGCGTCGCGTGGCATTGGCAGGGGAATCGCCGTCGAATTGGCCAAGGCGGGCGCGGAGGTGGTGATCAACTATCGCAGCCACCCCAAGGAAGCGGACGAGGTGGTTCAGTTGTGTGCTGCCGCTGGCGGCAAGGCTCACAAGATCGCCGCCGATTTGGCTCAGCAGGACCAGGTCGAGCGGTTGGTTGAAGAGTCGATCGACACAATGGGCGGTTTGGACATCGTCGTCAGCAACGCCGCCTACAGTGATCGTCACCTGATGCTGGAATCGGACTTGGATGAGTTTCGCAAGACGATCGACATCAGCATGTGGGGTGCGTTTCACCTGGTTCGCTGTGGCGCCCGGCAATTGGTCGATGCCGGCGTCGGCGGCAACGTTGTCGTGATCAGCAGTCCGCACGCGCACATGGCGATCCCCGGTGCGATGGCCTACAACATGGCCAAAGCAGCCAACGATCAAATGGCCCGCACGGCCGCTTGTGAGCTTTCGCAATATCGCATTCGGGTCAACATCATCCATCCCGGTTGGACCGACACACCAGGCGAGCGAAAGTTTTTTACCGAGGAGACGTTGGCGGGCGAGGCAGCCAAACTACCGTGGGGCCGACTGGGCAAGCCCGAAGAAATCGGCCGAGGAGTCGTTTTCTTGTGCGATTCGAACAATCCGTACATCACTGGCAGCACGCTGACCATCGACGGCGGTATCCAGCTGCCTTGGCGAGAGATGTATCGCATCAACGAAAAGCCGTAGGTCGACAGTCTTCCTTCGATGCAACGAGTAGGTCTTTGCAATGAGATTCCTTCCGGTCGTCTTTCTGGCAGTGACCTTCGTCTGCCCCCTTGTCGCAGCCAGGGCTGCCGAGCATCCCAACGTTCTGTTCATTTCGATCGACGATTTGAATGATTGGGTCGGATGTTTCGGTGGTCACCCGCAAGCACAAACGCCCCACATCGATGCGTTGGCCGGGCGCGGTGTGACGTTCACCAACGCGCATTGCCAGGCTCCGATCTGCAATCCGTCGCGAGTCAGTATGCTGATCGGTAAACTGCCGTCGACCACCGGCATGTACTTTCTGGGGCCGCCGTTTCGTTCGGTCGCCCCCACGAAGGATGCGGAAACGCTTTTTCAAACGTTCCGCAAACACGGTTATTATCTCTCCACGCGCGGCAAGATCTTTCATGGCAAAGCCGATCCGGTGTCGTTTGATCACATCGAGCCCAATTCCGGTTGGCGTCGAGGTCCAAAAAAGGTTCGCTACACACTGCCGGCAGCGCATCCGCTGTGGGATTGGGGACAAGTCGAGGTGCCCGACCGGCAACAACGCGATTACCTGACCGCCGACTGGGCGGCAAAGGAACTTCCGGAGCTGGCCAAAAAGAAGCAACCCTTTTTCCTGGCCGTCGGCTTTCACCTACCGCACGTGCCGATTTATGCGTCGAAGAAGTGGTTTGATCTTTATCCGTTGCAGTCGGTCCAGCTTCCCGCCACTCAGGCAAACGATCGCCAGGATCTGCCCGAGATCGCCAAGACCTTGTCGCTGAATTCGACCGCGCCGCGTCATAAGTGGATGGTCGATTCGGGCGAGTGGCGTCACGCAGTGCAGGCTTACCTGGCGACCAACAGTTTCGTCGACCACTTAGTCGGCATGGTCCTGGACGGACTGGACGACTCCGGGCAGGCCGACAACACGATCGTGGTGTTGTGGAGCGACCATGGATTCCACCTCGGCGAAAAACTGCGCTGGGCAAAACGTTCTCTTTGGCAAGAAACCACGCGGGTGCCGTTGATCATTTCGGGGCCGCAGATTTCGGGTGATGCGAGATGTTCCCGGCCAGTGGGATTGATCGACGTCTACCCAACGCTGCTGGAACTGTGTGATTTGCCAGCTCGCGGCGGCCTGGACGGCAGCAGCCTGAAACCACTTCTGGATGACCCACAAGCAAAATGGGATCGACCGGCGATCTGTACGTTTGGACCGGGCAACCACAGTCTTTGCGGGCAGCGGTATCACTACATCGTCTACGCCGATGGCAGTGAAGAGTTGTACGACCTGGAAATGGATCCTCACGAATTTGACAACTTGCTGGCCGCGCGTCAGCAAGAAACGGCACACTCCGATACGATTGCGAAAATCGTTCAGAACTTTCGCCGCTGGCTGCCCCCCACCAACGCCCCGCCCGTTCCCGGAAGTGCCGGAAGCGATTCGCCTCTGTATGGAGAAGGAGGGAAAGTCAGTCTGCAGGAGGCGATGCGTCGAGGCCAACAGAAACTTGATAAGTAGAACCCAGCAATGAATTTACAACAGTTCGTGGAAACCGCGCTGGTCGACGTTGTCCGTGGCGTCGAACAAGCCAACTCGACGCTTCAGAAACGAAATGGCGTTTGGCCTTTTGGTCTTTCCCCCGGCCAACAGGCGAGTGCTGGTCAGGGCATCGAGTTTGACGTCGCAGTGACCGTGGCGAAAAAGGGAAGCGCCAAGGCCAAAACCGGCGGCTGGCTCGAAGTCGTCGGGCTCTCCGCATCGGGAGACATGTCCGCCTCCTCACAGCAAGTCTCCCGCGTCCGTTTTCGAGTCAGTACGGAAGCCTGGATCACCGCACCGCAAGAGTGATCCCCGTAGGCCGACTTGTCCCCAAGTCGGCGCGCATTCATCTACGTATTTTCGTCGGCCGGTTCTCCGTTCCCGGCGACGCATGCGACTTCGGAGAAGTCGCCGACGGATCAAGCTCGCCGACTTGGGGACAAGTCGGCCTACATCGAACTCAGCCGTCGTCGGTTGAGATCCGTCGAAGGTAAATCGGCTTGGGATTGAACATTTCCTTCCCATGTTTGGCGATGACTTTCTGCAGTTTTTCGGTCGACATCGTCAAGATGGTGACTTCCACGATGTCTGACAGTTCATAAGTCATGTGCTGCAGCTTCTCTCGGCCCACAAGTGCCGCGCATTTGGCGTCGGCTGGCGGGTAGAACTTCATCGTATCGGTTTCCACTTCAAGACGACCGAAGATATAAACCGGGATGCCCTTGGACAGCATCGGCCCCAACTGTGGATCGCTTGGAATCATTTGAGCGAAGGTCTTCCCATCGATCTTGCCGATCTGCAATGTCCAAACATCGGGAAAGTCCTGCGTGTCCTGCTTCTTTTTGGCGACCTGTTCCACCCGCAGATACATGTCGTAAGTGGACGTGTCGTACTTCTCCAGTTCCACCGGCACAAGTTGTTTTTCCTTTTTGGGGCCGACAAGTTCCATTTCCCACTTGCCGCTAAGATCCATCTCCTCCACAAGTTCGTCTTCGGTCAGCAGGGGGTGGACCGAACCTGTGCAACCCGACAGGCAGACCACCCAAGCCGCCAGAAGTATCTTTGCAGAAGGATGTCGTAACGAGACCCATTTTTCTGACAGTTCGATCATCATCAGTGATCCTTTGGATAGACAGGAAACGACAACTACATCTTACGATGTAGGCCGACTTGTCCCCAAGTCGGCGATCATGTACCTGCGAACTTTCGTCGGCCGGTTCTCCGTTCCCGGCTACGCATGCGACTTTGGAAAAGTCGCCGACACTCGCCGACTTGGGGACAAGTCGGCCTACAAGGTCGCCTGTTCGACGGTTCGCTCTGCCGCCGGCTGCCCCGATTCGCAGCGATGTAGATAGTCGGGCCAAACTTCCTCTGTCAGTTTGTTTTCGCCCAACGTGATCGTCTCGTTCACATTCAAATTGCCTTCCAGAATGTGTGCCGAGTTGAGCGCGTAGAAGCCGGGCACGCTGGTCACGATCGGTGGCAGTCGAGTGCTGTAGTCGATCGTGGAAAGAGCCGCCACGTACTTGGCTCGCGCGACTTTAAACTCCAATACCTTGTCGCGAGAAAAATGCTCGTACATTTTCTCCAGCGTCGACAGGCACTTTTCCTTGTAGTCTTCTTCGGTTTCCTGGAGTCCCTGGTGGTCGTCGGGCAGGTACTTTGGCAGGTAAACCAGATGACGGCCGCCCAATTGCGAATCGGGATCGACGATCGTCGACATCTCGATCACTGCCGTCAACGGTACCCAGGTGTCGATGATGTTGGTGACGTAGTACTTGCTGATCGGCTCGGACAACAGCATCGAAGCGCAAACCACGCCCAGGTAGCGGATGTTTTCCAGCTTCTGTTTTTCGTCGTCGGTCAGCGCGTCGCAGGACTGCGCAATCAGTGGCGAAGCGATCGTTGATACCACGTTGTCAAACGTTTCGACGCGGCCGTCGCCGAAATCAACTTCCAGGCCGCCTGCCGGTTGGTTACCGATTTGCCGGACACTGCGAACGGGATGGTCGGCAAGCATTCGCACGCCGCGATCGCGAAGCACTTGCACCAAACGATCGAGGATACGTGCGTAGCCGCCCGGTACGTATCCAAACATCTCTTTCTTGGCACCGCTGCGCCGCGCCTTGTACATTCGCGCGGTGTGAGCCCAGATGAAGGCGGCGGAAGTCTGCTTGTAGGCTTCGCCCAGTTTCGCTTTCAACAGCGGCAGCCAAACCGTTTCAAAGGCGCCACTGCCCGACCACCGGCGCAGCCATTTTTCGACCGATAGTTTTTCAAGCCGTCGCCAATTCTTGATTTTCGACGCGTAAAAAATCGTCGCTCCCAGCCGAATTCGCTCGATCAAACTCAGCGGCGGAAAACGCAAGAACTCGGCCGTGTTGCTCATCGAATGGAGCCGGCCGCCGCTGTAGAACCCGGTCTTGGTTTCGACCCAGCGAAGTTCTTTCTCCAAGCCGATTTCATCCAGCAGTTCGCGCAGCTTGGTGTCGCTTAGCAGCGTGACGTGGTAGAAGCGATCCCAGGTGACGTCGCCCAGATTCCAGGCGCTGGTCAAACCGCCGAACTGCGGCGCGGCCTCGGCAACGGTGACGTCCTGCCCGCGAGCTTTCAGGTCACGGGCGATTTTCAGCCCCATCACACCGCCGCCGACAACCAGCCATTTGCTGGACGGCGCGCTACCACGCTCGGTCTTGGGAAGGTCTTCCACGTTCGCTGGATCGGTTGATTGCTGGATCGATTGCCCGGACACGCTCATTTTGCCCCAACGCGATGCCGACCCAGCATCTTCAGGGTCAGCCAAATCGTCTTGAACACTTTCATTTTGCTTTCGCCCCCTTTTTGGTCGTACCGCAATCGCAGCGGCGCTTCTCCAAACAGGGCACCCTGACGGCGAAGTTTCAACAGCACGTCGGCCATGCACGAAAATCCGGTTTCGCCGACGAAGCTGTCACCATGTTCGGCGAACGCCGCCCGAATCACCGAAGCACGATAGGCTCGAAAACCGGAAGTGTAATCGCGTACGCCGCGAGTCGGGAAAAGCAGCGTGAACAGCGCCCGCGCACCCACACTCAGGAAGTGACGCTCGATCGGAACTCCCACCACCCGCGCACCGGGCTGAAATCGCGATGCAATGACCACATCGCAGCCTTCGTGAATCATTCGCACCATGCGGTCAATCAAACCGGGCGGATGAGTGTTGTCGGCATCCATCGTGATGATGATGTCTCGCTCTCCCGCGCGGTCCACCGCTTCGCGCAAACCGTCCCGAAGCGTCGTCCCCAATCCCTGGTTGACTTCGTGCTGAACCAAATGAATCGGCATCTGAAACGACATTTGCGACGCGATCTTCGCCGTATCATCGCTGCTGCCGTCGTCCACAATCACCACTTCGTACGGCAGGCCGCTGTCGGCAAACGCTTCGCCAATTCGTTCCAGCAGTTCCGGCAGCGCTTCCTGTTCGTTGTAGGCTGGCAGCGCCATCAAAACCTTCGCCGGTCGAAAACGCATGGAATCGCGCGATTCGCTTTTCGGTTGAGAAAATGACGCTGGTTGCTGGTCAGAATGGGACATCACACTGGGTCAACGATCGGGGGGCGAACAGAAGGCATCAACAGAGGCCACAGTCTAACCGCTGATGCCATTCTCACAAGATGCGCAGAACGCGGGTTTTATGACGGCTGGGCATTTGGCGTGTCAGATTCCGATTGTGAGGAATATGACGAAAGCCCTTTTCTTTTTTCCGTCGCCAGCCAACAGAGCGCGATCAGCAAAACGGCCAGCGAAATCCCATTCAAGCTCGTCAATATTCGCACCAACAACGGGTCGGGATCGATTCGCAGCAAAAACATTCGGGTCGATAGATAGTTGTAGGCGGGAAACAACATCAACCCAGCCAACATCAACCTCGATGGCAAACCGAGTTCCCGCCAAACGCCAAGTCTGGCAAGGAGAACTCCCGCTGCTGGTGGCGCCAGCAGCAACACGTCGTAGGATTGATGATACAAACTGGCCAGTAGTGCTGTCAGAATGATCGCACCGGTCAATCCTGCGAGCCCGTCGTCTTCTCCGCCAATGCGACGGCGATTCAGCAGCAGCATCGGCACCACCAACAACACCGCCATCACGACCAGATGCACCGTTTCAGCCGGGTCTTTGGCGGTCCATTTGGCGATCACTGCCAGCAGATCGACTCGCGTCCACGAATGGACAGGCGATTCGTCTTCCTGCGATCGATGAAACTCTTGCGCGTCGGTGATTTGCTGGCGCAATCCGGTCACTCCCGCGCCCCAGTCTCCGTCCCCTTCGTGATGGGCCAACCAGGCAAACGGCACTCCCGCCGCGATGATGCTGAGCACTGCACCGATCACCAGCGCCTTGAGGTTGCCTCGAGCGAGCATCAAGAACCCAAGCGGCAAGATGTAAGTGGGCTTGGCCGACACCACCACCAATGCCAAGGCGGCGAGGAGCGGTTTTTTGCCACCCCAGTGGATTGCCAGGAAAGTTGCCAACACCAATTCAAAGGTGAAATAGCCGTCGAACAGCGTGATGTGGCCGGCTCGGGTGAACGTGATCGCGGCGGCGATCGCGATCACCACGTCCAATCGATTCGGCATCCCGGCAGCGGACGCGGCAACCACCGCGATGGTGATCACCACGGCGATCGAGAAAAGGAAGAACAGCACTTCGGCGATCCTGAGCGGCAACAGGGCAAACGGTGCGTGCAGGACCAGGATCGCGGGCGAGAAAAAGGGGATAGGCCGATCGACCGGCCAGGTTTCCGCATACGCTTTCCCATACGGACTGGTTCCGTCCAGCAAGGCAGCCGTCGGGTAGTAGATTCCGTTATGAAAATCGCACATTCCCTGGCGGCTGGGATCGAACTTGCCCGGCGGTTGATACTTCACGATCGTCCTGGCAGCGGTAGCGCCGATTCCCAGCAGCAACAACACCGTCGACAACACCAGGATGGCAGGCCGGCCCCATGAAATCGATCGCGTCATGAATCACCAACTCTTCTGTAGGCCGACTTGTCCCAAGTCGGCGAGTCTGTACACAAGTTGTTGCCCCGCCAATCTTTCAGCACCAAAGATGCGCTTGTCGACTTGGGACAAGCCGACCTACGATTTGCCTTCGATCAAGTGGCGCGTTGCAGTTTGAATGTCTTCTTGTCGCATTAGCGATTCGCCGACCAGAACCGCTTTGACACCTCCGCGGCCCAGCTTCAACAAATCTTCGTGACTGCGGATGCCACTTTCGCCGACCACCAGTCGGTCTTGGGGAATCCGCGGGCGGAGTGAAAGTGTATGTTCCAGTGACGTTTCAAATGTCTTGAGGTTGCGATTGTTGATGCCGACCAACCGGGTTCCCGTTTCCAGCACCGCGTCAAGGTTTTCCGGCTCGTACAGTTCGATCAAGGTTTGCAGGCCCAACTCCTCCGCTTGCTCGTGCAGGCGGCGCAATTCCTGCCCCGAAAGACACTCGGCGATCAACAGCACACAATCGGCTCCCGCCGCCCGCGCTTGCAGCAACTGGTACCGATCGACGATGAAATCTTTACGCAGCAGGGGAAGGTCGACTGCTGCCCGGATCGCCGTCAGATAGTCAAGCGAACCTTGAAAAAAAGGTTCGTCGGTCAGCACGCTGATGCACGCCGCGCCGCCGTCGCGATAAGCCTGCGCGATTTTCACCGGATCAAAATCGTCGCGAATCAGCCCTGCCGACGGGCTCGCGCGTTTCACCTCAGCGATCACTTGGACACGATCGCCCTTTGCCAGGGCGGCGTGAAAATCACGACACGGCAGCAGGTCCTTGATGGCGCCCGCGAGCTCGTTTTCAGAGCATCCGGCGCGGTCCGCCTCGATCTTTGCGCGTGTCTGTACCAGAATCTGATCAAGAATCGTCATCCGACAGACCGCTAATGTTTGAAGTGACGGCGGCCGGTCATCACCAGCGGCAGGTCGTGTTTGTTGCACGCGTCAATCACCTCCGAATCGCGCCGCGACCCGCCCGGTTGCACGACGGCAACGATGCCCGCTTCGGCGGCCGCTTCGATCGAATCGGGGAAGGGAAAGAACGCGTCGGAGGCCAGGATTGAACCGACCGCCCGATCGCCCGCCTTTTCGATGGCGATTTCCACGCTGTCCACTCGGCTCATCTGGCCGGCGCCCACTCCGATCAGCGAAGTGTCTTTGGCCAGCACAATCGCGTTGCTTTTGACATGCCGAACCATTTCCCAACCGAAGGCGACGTCGTCCCACAGTTCGTCGGCCACTTTGGTCTCGGTGACCGTTTTCCATTGCAGCGGCGCGCTGGTCAATCGATCGGCATCCTGCACCAACATGCCGCCGCTGATGAATCGTCGCTGAATCGCCGGTGGCGGATCGTCCAAGATGCCGACTTGCATCAACCGAACGTTCTCGCGCCAGCGCGGCCGGCTGGTCAACAAACCGACCGCTTCGGCCTCGAAGTCGGGCGCCACGATCGCTTCAATGAACAGCCCAGGTTCACAAAGCAGCTCGGCCGTTTCCGTATCGACCGTGCGATTGAATCCAAGCACCGACCCAAAAGCGCTCAGCGGATCGCCCGCCAAAGCTTTTCGGCAAGCACGCGACAGCTTGACGTCGGTCGCGGCACCGCATGGGTTGTTGTGCTTGATGACCGAAACAGCCGGACCGCCCATGCCGCGGACGATGTCGAGCGCAGAATCGAGGTCCAGCAAGTTGTTGTATGAAAGTTCTTTTCCGCTCAGCTGCCGCGCCGAAACCAGGTTCGCCGAACGGGCGGTCGGATCACTGTAAAGCGCAGCCCGCTGATGAGGATTCTCACCGTAGCGAAGTTGGGATTTGCGTCGCAGCGAAAGATGCATGCTGGAGGGAAACTCGCCGGCGATCGAGTCGCCTCGCATGAAATCGGCGATCGCCCGGTCATAGCCGGCGGTGTGATCAAAAGCATCTGCGGCAAGCTGTTCGCGAAGCTGCATCGTGGTTCCTCCCAGCGAATCAAGCTGGGCAAGGATTTCGCCGTACTGTTCCGGGCTGGTCGCCACCGCAACATCCGCGTGATTTTTGGCGGCCGCCCGCACCAGGCTGGGACCACCGATGTCGATCTGTTCGACACACTCTTCGCGCGTGGCGCCCACGCGAGCCGCGGTCGCCGCGAACGGGTAGAGGTTCACCGCCACCAGGTCAAACGGAACGATGTTGTATTCCGAGATCGCGTCCATGTGGTCGGCACGCTGACGAATTGCCAGGATTCCGCCGAAGACCTTGGGATGCAATGTCTTCACACGGCCGTCCAACATTTCGGGAAACCCGGTGTAGTCGGCCACGTCCAACACCTCGACTCCCGATTGCTCCAGGTGACGACGCGTCCCCCCGGTGCTGTAAATGGTGACGCCTGCACGGCGGAGACCGGCGGCAAAGTCGGCGAGTCCTAATTTGTCACTTACGCTGATCAGGGCATTGCGAATCGGAACGGCGTCAGACACGTGATTGAAGCTCTTTCGAAAGAGGCGTGGCGGAAAGGACGGCTGGAAAATCGGTAGGCCGTGTGCAGCGGAGCCTCTGTGTAATCGGACCCCTGCCGGGCGGTCAACCGGGCAGGACGGTCTGCCAGTGCGAAAAGTCGCCGTCGCCACCGTTTTCTACCAGGTATCCCAGCAGGCTGCCTCCAACACTTCGGCCAATCGGTCCAGCGGAAAGAAATGCCCACCCGGCATGCTGCGCAGGCGAAATTGTGACGCGGTCATTTTCTTCCAACCGTTCATCTGAGCGACGTCAACCGACGGATCATCGATACCGCAAATCGCTGAAATCGGAATCGACAATGGTTCCGCGCCGTCTGGATGCTGGTAACTTGCCAGTAGTCCCACATCGAATCTCAACGCCGGAACAAAAAACTCGTGCATCGCCGAATCCTCGCGAACGTGTGCGGGGATACCGCCAAATTGTTCGTCAACGCGTGCCACCAGTTCCTCGTCGGATAGATCGTCCAACCGCTCCTGATGGGAAAGATTGTCAGGCGCTGGGAACGACAACACCGCCAAGCGATGGACCGAGACTTGCACCGCCGCCAGCTCGCATGCGATTCGATAGGCAATCAAGCTGCCGAAACTATGCCCGACCAGCACCAACGGCAAATCGTCTGCTTGCTCCCGTCGCGACTGGCCGATCGCCCCGGCCAATAACGACGCCATTTCATCCAAGTTGCCATCGAAGGTAACGTCCAGCAATTCCTCGCGGACCGGCATCCAAGGTGACTGAATGCGGGCCGGCGGCGGGGCGTCCAAACCGCGCAGGCGATGCGCCAAGGTGTTCGTCGCGCCGCCGGCATGGTTGATCCAAACGACGTCGACTCGCGGCGAGGCAGGATCGTGGATCAGTCGGAATCGAGGAGCGAACATACGGGAGTCGGCAAGGTAGGGCGGGAATCGGCAAGGTAGGGAGCAAATCGGCAAACTAGCCGCGGTTGGATCGTTACAGACGCACGGGGATGCCGGCATCCCGCATGACTTGTTTGGTTTCAGCGATCGTGAACTCTCCGTAGTGAAAGATGCTTGCCGCCAGCGCAGCGTCCGCTTTCCCCTTCAGGATGGCGTCGGCCAGATGGCTGGGGTTGCCCGCGCCGCCACTGGCGACCACGGGAATGGTGACCGCTTCGCTGACCGCTGCCGTGATCGGCAGGTCATAGCCGTCCTTGGTTCCGTCGGCATCCATGCTGGTCAAAACAATTTCACCGGCGCCCAATCGCTGCACCTCCTGGGCCCAAGGGACCGCCATCAATCCGGTGGGAGTCCGCCCGCCGTTGATGTGGACCTCCCAAACTTCTTGCCCCTCTTTTTCAGTGCGTTTGGGATCGATGTTGACGACGATGCATTGGCTGCCGAACCGGTCGGCGGCGCGGCGGACAAAATCGGGATCCTGGCAGGCCGCGGAATTGATCGAAACCTTGTCGCAGCCAGCCGACAGCAGCGCGCGGACATCTTCGATCGTGCGAACACCGCCGCCGACGGTCAGCGGCATGAAAACCTGTTCGGCCGTTCGACGCACGACGTCCAAGATGATGTCGCGCTGTTCGTGGCTGGCAGTGATGTCCAGAAAAACCAGTTCGTCGGCACCTTCGGCTTCGTACCTTCGTGCCACTTCCACCGGGTCACCGGCGTCGCGCAAGTTCACAAAATTGGTTCCCTTCACGACGCGTCCGCCATGAACGTCCAAGCAGGGAATCACTCGGGCAGCAAGCATGGGAATATGGTTTGGGAGGTTCTCACTTCAAGACCGCAGGATCTCGGCCGCCGTCGATTGACACTGGCCAAGATAGCCGCTGCCGAACAGGTTCAAATGGTTCAGCAGGTGATAAAGAACATAGACGCTGGTTCGCCGCTGCCAACCGGTTGGCAGTGGGAAAGTGTCGTGATAAGCGTCGTAAAACTGGCTGGGGCAAGAACCGAACAGCCGCAACATCCCCAATTCGGCCTCGCGGCATCCGTAGTAAACCGCCGGATCGATGATTACCGGCCGCCCGTCGTCCGCACAAAGATAGTTGCCGCTCCACAAGTCGCCGTGCAGCAACGATGTCTGCTCCGCCCGCCCGCGAAGGAGGCTGTCCATCGACTCCACAATCCGCTCGCAATCACGCCGCAGCGTTCCGCTTGCCAGCCCCTGGTCGACTGCCCAGCCGATTTGAAATCCGATCCGCCGCTGGGCAAAAAAATCGGGCCAACTTTCACACGGTTGGTTGGGCTGCGGTGCGGCGCCAAGGTAATTGTCGCGATCCAGCCCGATTCGATCTCCCAGCGTCTGGCGATGCAGCTCCGCCAGTTCTTGGCCGAATCGCGAAAAGAAACCGGAACCTTGCGAACCCGGTTCGATCCACTCGGTGACCAACCAAGAGGCTCCCTCGGCCACACCCACCGCGATCGGCGCCGGCACACCGATCGCATCGGGCCCAGCCAGTTGAAGCAGGCCATCCCATTCGCAGCGAAAGTTTTCCAGGAAGGAGGCGTCATTCCGTTTCACAAACAGCACTCGCTGCCGGCCGCGATCATCACCAACCGAAACGCGACTTGCCTCACTGATGCAGCCGCCCCCGACGGAGCGAACATCGGTCACTCGGCCGATCCCCTCCACAAGCTCCGAAAGTACCGATTGCATCGTTCTTCAGCCATTTTTTCAGTCGGCCAGTTCTCCGTTCCTGGCTTGCGCAAATGCGACTTCGGAGAAGTCGCCGACGGTCACTACTTCGCCGCCACCGTCTTCTTATAAATCGGATGACCAGCATTGCCGCCGGCACGCAGGTAGGCGACCAGGTCGGCAATCTCTTCCTTGTGGAACGAGTCGACCAATCCGCCGGGCATCATGCTGTTGGCAGCCGGCTTGGTCGATTCCACCGAATCTCGTTGGACCGTTTCCAGCTGCGAAGGATCCAACATGTTGGTCATCACTTTCAGCTGCTGGCCGTTCATGTTGACGATGCGGCCGACCACGATGCGGCCGTCGTCGGTCAAAAACTGTGTCGCTCCGTACTGATCGCTGATCACCTTGTTCGGCTCGATGATCGAAACCAACAGATCCTTGGGGCTGAATCGCCCGCCGGCAGCGGTCAAATCGGGCCCCAAAATTCCGCCCTGCAATCCCATGCGATGGCACTTGTAGCACTGTGCCGCCGCGAAGACTTCTTTGCCCCGCTGAAAATTAGCCGCGTGATCACCGTCGGTCACGATCGTCGTCAAATCATCGACCGTCCATTTCTTGACGACTGGACGCGGCTTTTCGTTTTCGGCTGCCGTCACCTGCCGTGGCGGGTTGATCACACTGGCCAACTGCTGCTTCGTGGAATCATCGACCCGTTCGAGAGCCGCTTTCTTGATGTTTTCGATGAAGCCGCCAAACGACATTCCTCCCCGCGCCGATTGAATGTCGCGGAACCAGCCGAAGTACTGACGATGCAATTTCTGTGTCCAGCCATCCTTTGCTCCTCGCAGCGTCATCGCGTAATGAATCTGGTTCTCCTGGCTGGGCGAAGAACGCATTTCGGCCACGATCTTGGCAGCCGCACCTGGCGCCTTCAGGTAAACCAACATCTGCGCCAATTCGCGATCGACCTGATTGTCACCGGTCGGAAAAGCACCGCCAATCTGGTTCAAAATCGCCGCCGCCTGTCCGTCGGTGATCTTGCCCAGCCGCATCGCGATCAAACCGTAGCCGCGCAGCAAGTCAGTCCGCTCGGTGGACGAAAGTTTGGCCCAGTCCAGCGACGAAAGGCCGGTCACCGCGGCAACCTGGTCACTTGACGCACCGTTTCGCGCCAACGCCACGATTCCCAGGATTCTTGCTTGGCCGTTTTCTAGCGCCGTCACGCGATCGCGCCAGGTCGCCACCGGTTGATGTTCCAGCGCGACACGAGCAGCAAAACGAACTCCGCGATCCCGGTGCGACAGTTGCTTCAGGGCAGCGGCAACCGCTTTGTCACCCGGAGCGGCGACATGGAAACCTTCCAACTTTTTGCGCAAGTTTCTCAGTCGGGCCGCCCGGCCTGCATCGCCCTCGGCCGTTTCGCCCAACTGCTGACCGGTATAGCGAATCCGGTACAAACCACTTTGCGTCTTGCGGCCGCCGATGGTGAAGTACAACGCGCCGTCAGGATGAACCGTGATGTCGGTCACCGGCAACGGCGCAGCGGTGGCAAAGGTTTCGTAGCTGCCGGTGTAACTGCTCCCGTCGGGTTCCAGATGAACCGCATGGATGTTGCCGTAGCTCCAGTCACAAATGAACAAGGCGTTTTGATACTTCTTGGGAAACTTGGTGCCGTAACCAAAGCAGATGCCGGTCGGCGAACCGGGACCGATGTTCACAGCTGCACCAAATGAATCGGGATAGTAGGCCGGCCACTTGCCGGTGCCGTTTCGCCATCCGAATTCGGCACCGCTGATCACGTGATTGATTCGCGTGGGCCGATACCACGGCGTGCCAACGTCCCATTCCATGTCGGCGTCGTAGGTGAACAGTTCGCCGTCGCGGTTGAGCGCGACGTCGTATTGGTTTCGGAAACCGGTAGCGATCAATTCCAAGTCGCTGCCGTCGGGGGCCATCGACAAAATGAATCCTCCCGGCGCCAACCGATCGGCGTTGTGGCCGCGAGCATCGGGCATGCGACCCAGCAAATGATCTTCTTGCCAGTTTTTCGGCACGCGGCTGCGGGCCAGGTTTTCGGGCAGGTTGGTGTTGTTGCCGGCGCAGGTGATGATTCGCTTGCCGTCGGGAGTCAAAATTAGCGCGTGCGGACCATGTTCGCTGCCGCCGTTCAGCGGCAGAATGTGTTCTTTCTTGTCGTACTGATCGTCGCCGTCGGTGTCGGTCAACCGCCAGACGCCGCACCCGAAATTGCGGTTATTGACGTTGGCGTAAAGTGATCCAAACGCACACAGCAATCCCTGTGCGCCGATGAATTCGATCTCCAACTTCTCCACTTTCACCTGGTCGCCGGAAACATCAATTCGATACAGCCCGCCGTTTTGGTCACAGGCGACCAACCGCCCCTTCGGATCGACGGTCAAGGAGACCCACGACCCCTGCTGCGGTCCCGGCACGTCGTAAAGAAGCTCCACCTCGAATCCGTCCGGAAGACGGAACTGGTCGGCCGGTGTCACCCCCAAGCCTGCAGCCGTCACTTGACTTGCAAACGAAACAGAAAATGCCAAGCAAATGCTAAGCAAATGGACAGCGAATCGCATGGAAAGAAATTCCTTGAACATGTTCTTGGGTCGACCAGGGTGGGTGGGATCAAAAAAACGGCGGGTTTGCTCATCGAAAGTGCCGTGCCAGGGATGCCCTTTCGCTCGCCCCACTTGCTCTTTTGGGGCGACAGGCTTGCCCTTTGGGTCACTGAGCCCGCCCATGATAACCATACAAAGGCAGTTGCTCCAACACACCGCATTTTGCGGCGGCGCCAGGTCGTCACCCGTCCGAATCGAATCGATCATTTGGTATCTTGACCCGCTGTGTGAAGGCGGCATACGCGGGGCTGTCGGCAGCCCAATTCGGTTGGCCGCCGAGCGAAAGAATCTTCATCCCGTCATCAACACGACCGAAAACGAAGTTTGGAAATCGAACCATGCCATCTTTTCGTGATGCTACTACGCTGCAACGTGCACTTGGTTGGGACCGAGAGCTTGCGGCCGAACCGACCGAAATCGCTCACCTGCGCAGCTACATCGCGCTGCAACTAGCCGCGGCCGGCCTGCTGCCGCCCGACGAGGCTGCCAGTGGTGACGAGATGGCGACGTTCCTGTCGGGAATCCTGGATAGTTTGCGAGAACGAAATTCGCTGCTGTCCGATCACCGCGCCCCGGTCGATTCGCGCATCGAGGCTTTTTTGAATCGGTATTTTTCCGACGAAGTGGGCGAGCTGCCGATGCGTTTGCCCAGCCGTTCTTTAACCCTGGACCGGCACGGCATGGCAAGAGAGTTGAGCTTGCCAGTGGGCGGACACGAGTTCAACAACGACATGGTTCATTCCTATCGTTGCTTGAACGGCGTTTTGAACAATCCCCGCGCCGATCGCAGGACCACCGCCGGTACCTTTCACGTCGTGGCGGGCGGATTGCCGGTTCCCGGTGACAAGCGAGTCGTTCCCAAGCAGGCTTTCGTCAATCTCTTTCGCGCCGCAATGAATCCGCCGAAAGCGTTCATGGAACTGCCTTACATGTCCCAAACCGACAACCCGGCTCACACCTGGGTGTCGCTACTGCTGCGTCCGCAGGTTTGTCCCGAAGTGCCGGGGTACTGCGGCGCGAAATCGCTGGAGACCCGTTTCTTTGCTCCCGGTTCGCTGGTCAGCAACCTCGATTTTGTGGAATCGATTTTCGGAAACGCCGGCGATCCATTGATCGCCGCGAACGATGCCGGCTTGGACGCCAGGTCGTGGAGCGGGCATACCGGTTGTGTGATTCTGGCCACGCACTTGACCAGCTTGACCAAGAAAGAACTTGGTTTGCCGCACTGGGACGATGCTACCGAGCGGCAGCGTGCCGATTCGATGTGTTGGAAGGACGAATCCGAGCGATACAACGATGGCGGAGCCTTCAAGCTGACTTGTCGTGATCAGTCGGGCGTGATGGTCACGATCATCGCCGACAACTACTACGGTTATTGCAAGAAAGAAGTCAAAACCCAAATCAGTTTTGCCGCCAACTTGATGGGCGGGACGGAAGAGGAACATGCCGGCGGGGCGCTCGCTTTTGCGTCTTATTCGCTGGGCGACGAGTTTCAAGTCGATAGCCGCCGCTACAACGGGCGGACGTTTGAGGATGTCGCCCGGGACTACCAATCGTTCATCGACATCCGGCCGGAGGGCTACGGCGTCGACCGGCTTCATCCGACCGTGTTTTACATTCCCGAAAACGCCAAGGCGACACTCGCCGAAAGCTGCGTGGAATGGCAGCACGATGGAAAAAAACATCGCATCGCGCTCTCGCCCAAGCATGTCTACATCGCGCCAAGCGGCTACAAGATCCGGCTGGAAAAACATCCCGCCGCGCCCTCGTGGAGATTGGTTGGCACGGTCGGTGAAGGCATTTTTTGCCACAAGCCTTGTACGGTCAGTGGTGGCGGTAAGAGCGAAATCAGCAAAAGCCTGCGGGACTACATGCTGTATGGCCCGATCTTTATCGGCGATCGCGAAGAGGATTTCGCGAAACTGGAGGAGATCTTTTCCAAGTCGTACCACGATCGTTGGTCGAAAGATTACACCGGACGAACCGACTACAGCGAACGCCCCAGCCGCTCCGTGCTCGATCCCAGCCGCAGCTTGGGAAGCGTGATCAAACTGCTGACGCCTTCGCCCGATTACAGCCAACCGTACAACCAGTGGCTGCAGGAGATCCCGGAACATGTTTATTCGATGGCGCTGATCATCAAGCGATTCACTCGGCCCGGCATGGAAAAGGACTGGCACCAGCACTTCGGCGTCGACATCGTCAACGGTTCGCCGGGCCACGAATTGAAGCTGGGCGAACGACGGTTGGTGGGGACGTACTTGCGAGTCGGTTTGGACCAGTCGCGCTGGCGAACGTTCAAGTTGCGTCAAGACTTCATCGCCGCGGCGAAGGTGCAGCGCGAGGACGATATCAGTTGCAGCGTTGTGGTGCCCGCTTCCGCGGTATCCCACTTGGGACCGGCGCTTGCCCAGGCCGATAGTTACAAGTTTGTTGAAAATTGCGAATACCGCCTGTTCCAGCGACCTGACGACGCCGTTCATCGTGGACTCGACAAGCAGACCGAACGTGACTTGGCCCGGCCAGGTAACTTCATCAGCAATTTTGAACCGCTGACCAGTGATCAGGCGGGTCGATTTGTCGACGATGCGATTGAATTCGATAAGTTCACCGACCCGATGAAAGGATTGTTGCAACGGGCAGCCCAGCGGGGCGAAGGTTACGTGGTCAGCACCGCCGATCCACGGCTGGTCGACGGCGCACCCACCAAGAATCCCAGGTATCTGCAAGACCGTCCCGATCTGGTTCATTTGCGAGACAGTTACGTCGCGATGCGGGGCATGCAGCTGCAACGCAGCCTTCCCGCCGACGCGCCGGTCCATGTTCCGGTCGGCGCCGTGCTAAGCGGCAGGCGGAACAATCCACCCGATCCGGTTGCCGGATTCCGATCGCTGTCGGTCTATTCGCCGCTCCACTATCAGGAATTGCCCGAACTGGTCATGGACTATGTCTGTTCGTTGACCGGCAAAAGCCCCAGCACAACGGGCGCGGGAAGCGAAGGCGCGCTGACCAAAGGCCCGTTCAATGCCTTGATGCCGGCGGTGGATCTGAACGCCATGGTGGCGTCGATGATCCTGACCGGACTGGGCGGATTCAGCACACCTGCCGGTCACATCGGCTCTCGTTTCGAGGTGGGACACGACATTTCACTGCTGATTCCCGAAGTCTGGTGCCGGATGGGGCCGAAAGAACGTGATCCCGGCAACTTGATCGCCGATGGGATGCTAGAAAAGGTCGACGATTTTCAGGTGGATGACGTCCATGTGCCGGCAAGCCGCTTGGGGTATCGAATCACCCGAAAGTTTGTCCGCACTTACCTGGCGCGTGTTTTTGACAATCCCGACAAAGTCTTCACGGATGAAATCCTGCAACCCGAATTGCAGGACGCCGATTCGTTCGCCGACGGAATTCTGCACATCGCCGAAGCGCAGCAAAGGGTCGCCCAGCGATACTTGGACGACGGCGGCTACGAACTGGCCTGCCCGCCGCTGCGAGCGGTGCTGAGCATCATGGCTTGTGGCGAATACGAAGGGAAGAAAATCACCGATCCCGAAGTTCGTGATCTTTTCACCCGTCAATCGCTACTGCAAAGCGACTGGTATCGCCGCCGGCTGACTGCAAAAAAACAGCAAGATATTCAACATTGGCAGGCGTTGGAGCAACGTTTAGAAGAGTGCATCGCCAGCAAGTCGATGGCGGCCGATGAACTGGACCTCCACGACCGCCTTCGCTACGCCAAGGAACAACGAGCGATCGCGGAGTCACCCGAATACGAACAACAGCTGATCGGCACATTGGGCGCCGACCCGATGCAACCATCGATGACCGACGCCACCCTCGTCGACCGCCTGGCCCTCTCGTAAGGCCGTAGGCCGGACCGAGGTCGCCAAACCACGCCCGTAGCTGCGCGAGGCCGATTTGTGCTTGTATTCAGCGTGGGTGACGAAAAAACTCCCAACAGGCGACCGAAGTTCCGGCACCGTAAGAGCTCGCTTGTTACGTCTACGACGACAAGCCACTTGCCGCTTGCTGGTCCAGCACAAAAGTAACATTGCCGTGCAGCTGCAAAAACGACGCCGGATTTCCTGATTCCGGTTCGCCCTCGATCGCTTGCTGAACTGCTTTCGCTTTGTCCCTGCCGGTGGCCAGCATCAAAATCTGCTTCGCCTCCAGGATCGTGCCGATTCCCATCGTCAACGCCGTGCGAGGCACGTCGTCGATCGATTCGAAAAATCGCGAATTCTTTTCGATCGTCTGCTCCGTCAGCTCGACCACCCGCGTTCGGCAATCGATCGCTGCTCCCGGTTCGTTGAACGCAATGTGGCCGTTGTGGCCGATGCCCAACATTTGCAGGTCGATACCGCCGGCAGCAGCGATGCGGCCTTCGTATTCCGCTGCATGGGCCTGCGGGTCGGCGGCCAATCCGTCGGGCACGTGAGTGTTGGCCCGATCGACGTTGACGTGATCGAGCAACTGCTGCTGCATGAAGTGTCGATAGCTCTGCGGATGATCGGGGGCCAGCCCGATGTATTCATCCAAATTGAACGTCGTCACATGAGAAAATTCCAAACCATCCTGCTGGTGCATGCGCACCAGTTCGCGATAGGTATCGATCGGCGTGCCGCCGGTCGCCAGGCCGAGCACCGGGTGTGCCGATGCTTGGATCGTCTCAGCAATGATTTGGGCAGCAGACGTCGATGCAGCAAGTGCATCGGGGCGAATGACGATGGTAGGTTTTCTGGTTTGCAAATCTCTGGACATCACGCAAAGTCACTTTCAAGGGACGCGATCGATTCGTTGACCGCGTCTTGCCAGTCGATTCTATCGCGCAGCTGGCTGCGGATCTCGTCTCTTAGGAAAACGCGGACCCGTTTTACCTGATCGTCAAACTGCCTGCGGGCCAGCGCAGATGCCACAGGCGATACTTCTTCCAGCGAATGCACCGTCCCGTCGCGGCCCACCACGTCGATATTGATGTCAACCTCCAATTTTACCGGAGGTGCGTCGATCAACACGTCGGCCGCGCCCACCGCGATCCCTCCCTGCCGCGACAACACTTTCGCCAATCGTTCGGCCGCCGCGACCAACCACCAATAAGGGCGGCGGGCAAGTTGTCGATGGATTTCGGCCCCGTCGACCACGTTGAATTCGGCGACTCGTTTGTACAACCTTCGGTGGCGGCCAAAAATTCCCTCCACCAGCGGCTCGGCGACGCTCCCTTCGGCTGCCCGTCGAATCATCTCGATCCATCGCGGCTCGTCCAACGCAAGCGACGCGTCGATGTCGATTCGGTTTTGCAACAAGAAAACCGACCGCTGCAACATCGCGGTCGCCGATCGAACGGCGTGATGCCAGTAGACCTCACTGAACATGACGTAGCGCGAAAACACCATCATCTCCGCCGCCGTCCGCCCCTTCTCGCCCACCGCCAACCGCGGATGCTGGGGATGGAGGCACATCGAACGGATCAGGCGGCCGACGTCAAAGTTGCGGCCGTAGGGAACACCGGCGTGCAAACTGTCTCGCTGCAGGTAATCCAACTTGTCCACGTCAATCGGACCACTCAGACAACTGGCCAGAAACTGAGTCGCGGCGCTGGGGGAACCATCGGTGGGATGAAGCAGCGACAGCACATCGCCGGCGCTGCACTGCCAATCTTCGTCGATACAAGCGGCGACTTCGCGGTGGTCAAGCCAACCGGCGATCTGTGATTCATGCTCGCCCAACTGTTCCAGGCACATGTCTTCGATCGGGTGGCAAAACGGCCAATGACCGACGTCATGAACAAGGGACGCCAGCACAAACGCCTCGGCCATCCGCCGATCGACCATTTCCGTGAAGGCCGAATCTTCCGCCAGTCGATCCAGCAATCGAAGCGAATTGTGGTACACGCCCAGCGTGTGTTCCAAACGTGAATGGGTGGCGCCGGGATAAACCAACGACACCATTCCCAGTTGACTGATCGAGGCCAAACGGCGAAGCGGCGCCGTGTCCATTAGCCGGCGGACCCGGGCGGAAAGCGGCACATCATCCGACGGCGGGATCCGTACCAAAGAACCAGATCGATGGGCGACTTCCGGCAACATCAACGTGTCACGACCTTCTTTGCCCGCTTGCCAACATGAATCTATCCGGCGCCCGACGAGGCCAGCGGAACTCCGGCGATTAGCGCCAACACCATCGTTGCAATCAGGTAGAGTCCGGCCAGCGCTAAACCGCTAAGAAACTCCAGCTCAAACGTACCCGCCGATGCCAGGGCGCCGACACCAAGCATCACGGCGAACGTGATCCCAAAAACCATGAACGACATCTGGCTGGCCGAATCCAATTCCAAAACATACGCAGGGGCAAACGCATAGATTAGCCACAGCGCCGCAAAAATCGCCGACAAAAGCAACACGCGGTTCCTGAGTTCGGCACCGGTGTAAGCTTCCAGTTCTTGTTCGCGAACGAAGGTGTACCCGGCCCAAATCAGCGGCGGTGCTAGAGAAATCAGCCCAATGATCTGCGCCCAAAGCGGCGCCCCTTCTCCGCCGGAGGTGGCTCGAAAACCGATCGCCACTCCCAACGCAGCCAGGATCGCGCCGCCGGTGATCAGCAATCCTTTTCGCGTGACATCGGTTTCCTCTCGCGTCAGCGGTTTCAGGACGCTTTTGCCTTCGCGATCCTTCGGTGCACCGTCGTCGGGTGCGTGAATCACGACCTGCTCGGAAGCGTCCGGGACTTTGATCGGCTTCTTGCAATTCGGACAGGCACCCGATTTGCCGGCGAATTTATCGCTGACTTGAAACCGCTTCAAACAGTTCGCGCAAGTGACTTGAATCGGCATGAAAACAGAACGTTGGTTTCCCGCGTCGTTGGAAGCCGCCTGCTCGGTGAGCACTTTGCCAGCGGGCCGGCAACCACCGCTCCCATTGCGGTTTTGGTGTAAGGTAAGTGGACGCGACAGTGTGTCACGCCAAGTGATCGCGATGCAACCCACCGCGGGTAGTCCCGAGTAGCCGATTTCCTAAAATCGCGATGATGAGCAAGCAGGATGCAGTCCATGATACCTCCCAACCCACCGCTCACGTGGTGTTGTACCAGCCGGAGATCCCGCAAAATACGGGAAACATAGGCCGCAGTTGCGTTGCCGTGGGGGCGAAACTTTGGATCGTTCGACCGGCTGCTTTTCGCTTGGACGATGCCCGGTTGCGGCGAGCCGGACTCGATTACTGGCAACACCTCTGTGTAGAAGATGCCGCCAACTGGCAACAGTTGACCGAAAAACTTCACGGACGCCGGTTCTTTTTCTTTTCCCGATTCGCTCGGCGCGTCATTTGGGATGTCGATTTCCAACCGCAGGATGTCTTCGTTTTCGGACGTGAAACCGCCGGCCTTCCTGACTCGATCCTCGACCCCGATCATCCTCACAGCTTGCGTTTGCCGATGTCCGACCATGTCCGCAGTCTGAACTTGGCAACCACCGTCGGAATCGTGCTGTACGAACACCAACGGCAACTCTCAAAGTAACCAAACTCGCCAAGAGTTTCGATTCGACTTGTCCTGAAGCCGTTTTGTGCGTAGAAGCAGGCTATCTGGATCGGTTCCCCTTTCGCGGAAATTTGGGCATGCGACAATTCCTGGCAGGCATGGTTTGCGGAGCGGCGTTACTCTTTGTCGCGATGCACTATCACGTGGTGCGTGGAAAAAACGGCACAACGCTGATTCCCAAGATCAGCAACAACTTGTTGGATGTCTACGTCGATGTTCGCGAGTTCACTTTGAGCGACTGGCAAAAGCACAAACCTTTGGCCGCCGCCATTCTGCAAAGCGAACATGCCGACCTGCTGGAAGACTCGTCGCTGAACACCTTTCGCGAATCGGTCCGCGGCTTCGTCGACGGACTGTTCCGCAGCTGAGGCACTTGGTGGAGGCTCCGCATCTTCGTGCCCTTCGCGGTCTTCGTTGTGCCATCATTCATTGTCGTCGACCGGTTTTCGACAGGATGAACAGGATTTTGAGTTCTTATCCTGTCCCTTTCTTATTCGTATGATTCGAGCTATTCGTAGTCACCCTCTCTTCTTCCCAACGAAAACATCGCACCGCCTGAGACTTGGTACAATTCTCGTGCCCACGTTTCCCATTGGGGTGCGCTTGGGCGTGCTCTCTCTGGCGGATCACAACAAACATGAAAGATCATCGGGTCGCGGGTCTTGCCATCGGCATCATCGTCCTGGTGCTGGTCGCCTATTCCACCGCGATTGGCGGCGGTTTCATTTGGGACGATGATGACTATGTCACGGAAAACCGAACGTTGCGATCGCTCAGCGGTTTGGGGGCGATCTGGTTCGATCCGTCCGCCACGCCGCAGTACTATCCGCTGGTCCACAGTTCGTTCTGGATTGAATATCAGCTCTGGGAACTTTGGCCGGCCGGCTATCACCTGGTCAATGTCCTGATTCATGCACTCAGCTCACTGCTACTGTGGCGGCTGCTGGTGCGTTTGGGTGTCCCCGCCGCAGGCTTTGCATCGCTGGTATTCGCGATCCATCCCGTTCATGTCGAATCGGTCGCCTGGATTACCGAGCGAAAGAATGTTTTGTCGGGATGCTTTTATCTCTCTGCCGCTCTCTGCTTCCTCCGCTACTGGGACTTCACCCAACCGGAAAGCGAATCCGAGCCCACGCGGCGGCGATGGTACTTTGCCGCTCTGGCCTGTTTCCTGTTCGCTTTGTGGAGCAAGACCGTTGCCGCGACACTTCCCGCGGCGATCTTGGTGATGATCTGGTGGAAACGGGGACGCATCACTTGGAACAACGTGATCGTCCTGGCGCCGATGTTTGTGCTGGGAATCGCCCTCGGACTGCTGACCGTTTGGTTGGAGAAACACCAGGTCGGCGCCAGCGGCATCGATTGGGAACTCTCTTTCGCGGACCGCTGTTTGATTGCCGGTCGGGCTATTCTGTTTTACGCCGCAAAACTGGTATGGCCAGCCAGTTTGACCTTCAACTACCCACGTTGGGAAATTGATTCGTCTCAAGCCTGGCAATTCGCTTTTCCCGCCGCCGTGTTGGTGGTGATGATCGTACTCTGGGCGATGCGAAACCGAATCGGGCGCGGACCGTTGGCGGCGACACTTTTCTTTGCCGGCACCCTGTTTCCCGCTCTCGGTTTTTTTGACGTTTACCCGATGCGGTTCTCGTTTGTTGCCGACCACTTTCAGTACCTGGCAAGCATTGGCGTGATCACGTTGGTTGTTGCCGCCGGCAAACTGTTGTTGGATCGGGCGGAACTTCCCTGGTTGCCAAAAACCGTCGCCTGCGGTGTGGCGATCGCGTTGTGCATGTTGACCTGGCAGCAAGGGAAAATCTACGAGGGCCTGGAAGTGCTTTGGCGAGACACGTTGGCCAAGAACCCCACCGCGTTTTTAGCCCACAACAATCTGGGCGCCTTGTTGAATCGGCGTGGCGACTACGAGGAAGCGGAACAGCATCTTCGAGAAGCCGTGCGGTTGAAACCCGATTTTGTCGATTCGGTCGTCAACTTGGCGAAAGCTCGCGAAGGCCAGTCTGATTTGGCGGAAGCCGAGTCTCTCTATCGTCAGGCCACCGAGCTCAATCCCCAGTTCGCTCCCGCCTTCAACGGATTGGGCGCTGTCTACGGAATGACAGGACGGGCCGAGCTGTCTGAAAAAAGTCTCCGCCAAGCGCTCCAGCTTGACCCCAACTACCCCACCGCCCATGCCAACCTGGCGACCCTTTACACGATGCAAGGCAAGGCCGATGAAGCCGTCACCGAATTCGAAGCGGCACTGCGGCTCGATCCCAGCCTGCATGAAGTGAAGGCCAACCTGGCTCGCGTGCTGATCGCGCAGCAGAAATTCGATCGCGCCAAACAAGTCCTCAAAGAGGTACTGGCGGACAATCCGCGACATATCAGCGCCTTGTTGAACCTGGGCGTGATCGCTGGTAACGAAAACAACTATTGGACCGCCGTCGGTTACTTTGAGGATGTCGTCCAGCTGCAACCGTCGCATCTGCAGGCCAACTACAACCTGGGCGCCATGTACGGCATGCTGGGCGAAACGGAAAAATCGAACCACTATTTCCAGCAATACAGCAGATTGAGCGGCCAACCGCCGCCGCCCGCCCCCTAATCTGCCTTCACTCCCGCACTCCCACACAACGCCCGCCGCGATAACCGTCAGGCGCGGAACGATCGGCGTGCCGTGCAACACCGTTCTGTCATGCAGCATCGCTGCTTTGCGTGCGATTGATCAAACCTCGTTTGCTTTCCAGATTCCAGACGTGGCGAGTCGATCCTTATCTTGGTGATGGCCCGGTTCGGTTGATCACTGCTGAAACAGTCCAATCTTTTCGGCATGGCGTTTTGAAAGAAGGTCAGTCCAATGTCTCTGTACCGTAATCGCTATTTCCTGCTCGGAATTTTGTTGATCCTGCTGGGAATACAGTTTCGAATGGTCGATTCGTTTGTACTCAACGAAAGCGCGACACGAGCACTTGCTCGAATCACCAAGACCGGGCCGGTGGCGGACAGTTCGGGAATGACTTCGATGATGATGTTTGTCTATCCGACTCCCAAAAAACGGATCGAACCGCCGCGATGGCTCGGTCTGGCGATGTTGGCGGTCGGGTCGGTGATCAGTCTGCACGCGTTGTCGATCCCACGGCATCGCAGCGACTGAGCGGTTGCCGTTTTGACGGGTGGAGTTCCAACAGCTGGGAGAATCGTCTTGGCAAATCAGGGCTCGCCCACCCTGGATTTTCGCGTCCGAAGCCACCACTTCCCTCGGACGCTTGGCGATCGGTCGCCTTCGATGAATCCCTCCCTTTCCGGAGGCGGCCGATCGCAACTATCGGACGAAAACACGGAATGTTCGTCCGTACCGGCAAGGAGGCTGAAACCGTTTGCACTGACCCTCCGTGGCACACGTTTCTTCCTTTCCGGCCCGCGACGCATGCTCCTACTGCCGTTCCTGATTTTCTGGGCAAGATCTCCGATGCGCTTTTCGACCACGAACCTTCGGATCCTGATCGCTGGATCGACCGCCATCGCGCTGTTGTCGCCGTTGGTATTGAGTGGCTCGTTGTTGGCCGCCGATCCCTTTGAACGGGGAACGGCAGGCCGAACGAATGGCCAAGACTTCCAAAGGACCGGTTTGGCCGGTGGTAGTGGAGCACCGGGCGGCGATCGGCTTGCAGCTGAAAAATCGCCAACCGCCGGCAAGACGCCGCAACGTCGCGAAGGAACTTTGATTCCTCCCGCCGCAGGTCGCGTGGTGATGATCGGTCGGCGTTGGGCGTTCCTGCCAGCTAGTGCTCCGGCGGCAGCGGCGCCGCTGCCGGCTGGAACCGCTGCCGGTTCGTCTGGCCGGTTCGCCTTCGAATCGTTCGGCCCCGGCAGGACAACAGAAATCGCCGACAGTTTGACCAGGAAACCGGCTCGCACTTCTATCGCCCCACCACCGGCCACCGCCGCTGGTGCAAGCCGATGGCCAACGCAAATGCTGATCAGTGAAAACCTGATGTTGCAACGGATCGTGGAGGCGATTCGACTCGATCCGTCCGATGACAAGTGGACCATTTCGGGGGAAGTGACCGAGTTTTTTGACCAGAATCGACTGATCATCCGTACCGCTCAGCGATCCAACGCCAACTGAGCGAGACTTTGCCGGTTCAGCCGACTTTGTCGGTGGTTCTCGGTCAATCTTTCCCCCACTGGGCCCACCGGCGGGGTGAAATCGTTGCGAATCAAGTCGGCTCGCGTTAACCTGCAAATAGCAGCAACCTCGCCCAACCAGTCCCGACTTCCAGCTTCATGCCGAAGGTTCCCTTGCCACCTGGAGATTTATGAGTCACGCCGAGCTATTCAGGGTGCGTGTCGACGGTTCGGAGAAGACGATTACTTTCTCACCCCACCATATCAACGACATGACCATGGCGCGAAAAATTGCGCGCCATCTTGGCGAGTTGATCGATAACAACGACCAATCGGGCGACAGCGATTCCGGTTCGATCGAAGTGGACGATGAAGAACAGACTTCCGGCAATCTTGCCGAGTCATTTGAAACACTCAAGCTGGACTTCCGCGAGATCGGTTGGTTGGGCAGCGTGGGGCTGAACGAGTTGATTGGGATCAACCGAAAGGCCCGCAGTCGCGGCATTCGGCTGGTATTGACCAACGTTCAATCAGGCGTACGGGACGTGTTCGAATTGACCCGCCTGGAACGAATGTTCGAGTTGTGGGCTCCCGTCGAATCGGCGGCCTCCCCCCACGACCGGTAGCCCAAGCGGCACCGGCTCGCGAGCCATTTTTGTCCAGAAGAACCTATTGTCTGGCACTCGCCAGATTTGGTTAAACCAGGGTGAACCCGAACCCGAACCCAAAACTCTCCGGCCGGGTCTTCCAGGATGTCAAAGCGACATGGTCCGAGGGAGGAGAGGGAAAGCTTGGCGGGGGCGGCAAAGAGAATCGTCGATCCCATCGAATCAGCTTTGACAAAGACGAACGGTGATGAAAACCCGAAACGCTGCTCTCTGGTCATCGCGGCACATCATTCCCAGCGACACATCGGTCGGCTCGGCACTGATTGACGGGTTGCTAGAGGCGATGTTGGAGCGGGATTGGCCCGCTTCGGAGCAGTTTCACGTTCAGCTGGCCTACCAAGAAGCGTTGGTCAACGCGGTGGACCACGGCAACCGGCGATCACCGCAAAAAACAGTTGAAATCGAAATGGCCTGCGACCGCCGGCGAATCGAAATCCGGATCACCGACCAGGGTGACGGATTTGATCCGTCCGACGTGCCCGATCCTCGCCAAGAGGCGTTGTTGGAGGTACCAGGGGGCCGCGGATTGCTACTGATCCACGAAGTCATGAGTGAAATCAAATACAACGCCACAGGAAACCAGGTCACCATGACCAAGCGCCGCGGCAGCGCAAAACAGGGCCAATCGGCCTGAGCAGGACCGCAAAAACGCACCTTGCGATCCCGGCATCTCTCAAGTAAATTTCGTCCCTTCGCCGGCCCATCCGGTCCAACCCAAAATCCCCTGTAGCTCAGTTGGTAGAGCAGGCGGCTGTTAACCGCCTTGTCACAGGTTCGAGTCCTGTCGGGGGAGCTTTCTGGTCGACTATCCGAACCAAATCAGATTCGGTTAACTCGGCCTCATCGATTTGATCGGCGTCGGCTCCTTTTTCGGAATCGACGCCGTTTTGCTTTTCCGGGTCGCCGGGAACAGTCTCAATCCCCTCCTCTGCCCAGTCAAATCCGCGATCTGAGCAGACTTCGGGGAACAGCCGCATGGCGTAGGTGCCGGACTTCCCTTTCGGGTCGTCCGCACGGAGTTCGACGACTTCGATGTAATGGCGGAGCAGTTGCAGCTTCTCATCATGAGTCGCCGCGTCCATGATCGCACCCACATCGGCCCACGTTTCCAAGAAGGCTTTGGCGTCTTCGCTTACCCGCTCCATCGGCTCCTGCTGCTTTTCCAAAGCCGCAAGTTGCCGGTCGAGGGCGGATTCCTCCTGTTCGAGCTTGGTGAGTTCGCCCTGTACGCTTTTCAGGGCTTTAGCTCCCATACTCTTGAGGACTTCGATCAGGCGGCTGATATCCGCTTTTGTTCGCTGTTGCTGTCGCCTTACGATGTCTTCCTGCTCTTTCAGCCGGTCGGCTTCTCCGTTGAGGCGCGCGATCGCCCGATCCACGATCACCTGCCGGTCTTCTACCGCACTGCCGATCTCGCGAATACGACCGATCAGTGCTTCTTCAAGAGCTTCAGCGGGGATTCGTGGTGAGTTGCAGGAATACCTGCCAGCTTCGTGCGTTTGACGGGTGCATTGGTAGTAATAGTGAACCTTGTTCCGACCGTGGGCACTGTTTCCGACCATCGAGGCCCCACATCCACAGCGCAACAGTCCGGACAGAAGATACTGTCGTCCCTTCGGCTTCCTCACGCTGTTGCGACGCTTCGTGTTCTTCGCCAGTTGTTGCTGGACACGATTGAACTGCAGCTTGGTGATGATTGGCGGGTGACAATCCTCTCGAACCACATCGCCCCAGCAGACGTGTCCGATGTAGACGCTGTTCTTCAAGAGGCCGGTGATCTTTTGTTTCGTGAAGAGATTCCCGCCACGAACCTTGTCCGTTCGTGTTTTGTACGTCGGATAGCGAATCCCCTGATCGCTCAGCATCCGACAGACGGCACCGGTCGAGTCAAGTTCTTCGTAACTGTCGAAGATTTTGCGAACGATTGCGGCTCCTTCCTCGTCAATCTCCAACTTGCCGGATTCTTCATCGCCGACGCGATAGCCGAGGACATGTCCCCCGTTCCACAATCTCCTCTCTGCCCTGTCACGCATGATCGAGTACGTTCGCTCCGCCGTCATCTTTCGTTCAAGTTGAGCGAAGACCATGATCAGTTGCACCATCGCTTCGCCTGTCGGCTTTGACGTGTCGAACTTCTCTCGGAGCGAAACCACGTCGACATCGTGATCCTCGAACAGCGACCAAAGATCGACGAAGTCTTTCATGCTTCGCGTGATGCGGTCGAGCTTGAAGCAGATAACAAGGTCGAGCCTATTCGTGGTTTTGAATCACCTTGCGCGGACGCAGGAAGAATCGACTACAGCTGCGGGAGAATCATGGAGCAACTTCGATCCACCGTTTCAGAACGTTTGCACTACCGATCTACTCAACCGTGATGCCACCGTGACGTTCCACCGTTTCACGAGCCACCACCCGACCGTTTCAGTAGCGTGTCATTCGACGGTTTCGCAACCGATGTGCGACCGTATCGTAGTTCCCGATTTCGCTCAGCTATGCGAAATCGGACGGTGTCACGACTCCCCTCTCGTTCGTCGCTTACACGGTTGCTCAACAGCATCGTTGACCGATGCACGGTGGAGCGGTCCGTTCGTTGCAACGGTCGCGGATTTCCTTGACACCGTATCGCGGCGCTGGCAACCTGCGACGGTCACTCCCCCACTCCCATGCCTTACGTCAGCAACAAAGTGAAACGGCCGATCAACCAGATCATCAAGGAAGCCGTCATCGCGTACACGGAAGCAATGATCTCGGAACTGGACGACGCTGACTGACGGATTCTAACTCCTGATGCGTCTGTCACTTCATTGCTGCGCCTGTGAGACGCGTTGTTGCTGTCAGGCATTCCAGATCGCCGGTCATCCCCGGTACATCTGGTTGAACGACTCGACATCACCCGACGGCGCTCAGGAGTACGCTGTCTGTCGACTCGGATTAGCGAAAGGCGATCTTCGTCAGCTCGAATCGATTACCTTCGGCTGGTGTGAATTCGACAAGTCCCTTCAGCACATCCATCAGACGCTGCGAGGCGACGACGACAACAACGAATGGGCTCGTGCAGTCACGGCCACCATCCAAACCGCCAATGAACATGGCCGCTGCGGCCATTGTGCCTGATCCGTCAGGCACTCACCCTGCTTTCAACTTGAACGCAGGGTTTTCCGCAACGCCAACTACCTTATTTGCATCCGATCGTATTCAATAACTGTCCGGCAGTTGACCTCTCTGGTGTTTTGCATACCAACTGACTTCAATGCCTCCCGGCCGGGAATTGCTCGGAGGACGCAGGCGTCCAAGATCAGGCAAGTCATCTGGAAAGCCCGTCAGTTGCTGATGCAATTCCGTGTCGCGTGCCTTTGCCAGATCCACGATCCGCATCCACATAACCCGCCAACGCCGCAGCGTAGGAGAATTCAAATCGATTTGCTGAATCAGCCGCAACGCATCGGGGCTATGACTGGTGAGATCACCGTCCGGCAAGACAACCACAACATCAGAGGACAGAATCGTCAACGGATCATCGATCGCCTGATCAAGCTTGACCGAGTTGCAACGCCGACAGGAATAGACAAGGTTGAAGTAGTCGAGCGTTCGATCCGGCGCAAGCGATTGTGGTTCAAAATGGTCCAACTCAAACTCGCCAGTGACTTGTCCCCATGTTTCACGTTTCAGGCAATAGACACAGCGAAAAGTGAATTCATCACGCAACCATGGGCGAAAAGATTCGTACGACGAGTACCCGGCAGGCCCGTGAGTTCGTTCCGATCGCGGATCAGGATAGTCGAAGATCACCGCTCCGATCCCGTCGACTCTGAATCCAGATCGGTGAGATAACGGTGCAGCTTCTTTGCACCTTCGAGTGGTAGGTTGACTTCCGAATCCACATGCTCACGCATCAGGTGCGTTAAACCGGCCAGTTCAAGCTGTTCATCGCGAGTGAGCGTGCCCTGAATGTCACCGTCGATGAGTTCGAACCGCCGCCGGTTCAGTTCGGCCGTCCATTCGGGCTTTTTGGGTGTGTTCACATCGTCGAATGCCACACGCCCGAAGACACCAAGAACCTGTTCAGTGTCGAGACCTGAATCGAGCAGAGTAAGCTTAACAGCCTGTATCGCCGCGAGACAGTAGTCTGCATCATCGGCATCAGGCGAAAGCTCTCGCCCAGTCTCAGCCATAAAGAGTTCGACGTGCTTCAAGAATTGACGAAACCAGTCGTTCGCGCCCTCGGGAACTGTCCCGGCATCGGAATCAGGCTGCTTCTTGACGGCCATCGCTTGAGTCTGTGTCCTGAACTGTGGTCGCCAGCATCTGCACGGCGATACTCGCAGCCTGACGGTAGTGACCAAGTGTAATGACGCCCGTGGAGCCGCTCTTCTCCGCCAACTCCTTCGCCTTGACGGCAACCTGCTCGGCAAACAACGCCTTCCACTGGGCCAATGCCTGAGCCGCTTCCGTTTCGATTCGATATGAATTGTTTTGGTCCATCACAACCTCCCTGTCGTGTGCTGTTGCCGTAGCTTAACACATGGGCCGTTTGCAGAGAATGCCGATCTGCGCTGCCGGTTTTGTAGTTATCCCATGATCGCATCTGGTAAATCTCGGGCTTGGCTCAGCAGCCCCGGTGAAGGATTCGACATCGCGGGTGGCGCTGGGAGTACGCAGGCAGTCGAGTCGCGAACGGCGTTCTTCGTCAGATCGAATCGACCACCTTGCTGGTGTGGATTTGACAAGTCCTTCAACACATCCGTCAAACGCTGCGAGGCGACGACGACAAAAACGAATGGGCTCGCCCCGTCACCGCAACCATCCAGACCGCCAAAGAACATGGCCGCTGCGGCCATTGCGCCTGAGAAATCAGGCACGAGTGGCTCTGACAACCAAGCAGAGCCACTTTTCCGACCGAAGTACAAAAGCTTGTGTCGATTCGCGCGATACGTGGCGTCTGGTACATTCAGTGTTTACGCCAATCCACACAAATCCGCGAGGGAATTCGGGTGAACAATATCGTCGATACTCTTGGGGATCAGCTACAGGAATCTCCGCTTACTGAAGAGTTGCAAACAGCTGGCCAGAATCTGGGCAGATTCATCGACCCCGACGCCTATGTGGGAGAGGTGTTTTCGCTGAGTTACGAATCGGCATTGGTGCAAGTGCATGATTTGTAGCTGTCCATTGTATGAAACTCGCGCTGCGTGATTCGTTCGAATTCGGTATCCCATCTGGATGGACATCGAACAACTGCGAAAAGACACCGCTGATGGAAAGCTGCACGTTGAGCCGCTGATCGAAATCATTGCCTCGTTGCTCGAAATCAACCAGCAATTGCGAGAAGAGATCCAGCAGCTGCGGGACAATTCCAACGATCACCATCAAAACAACAAGCTCGGCGAGCCCTACAGCGAAAAGGCTGAGAAAAAGCGAAAGGCCAAGCGACGTCGGCGCCCAAAGCGGGCGAAAGCGGATGGGCGTCTGGGCGACGCTGGTCGCCTGCAGCGGGTGAGTGATCTTGAGGGCGAGCTTCTCACTCTCTGTGCCAAACGCTATGCCGACGACAGCACCGCTGGCGATGAAGTGGAAAACGACTACCGCCGCTTGTGCAGTGAATTGACCCGTTTGGTGCTGATCGAAGAGCTGTTTGTCTTTGTCACCGAGGCTGAGGTCGATGGTAACAACAATGCATCGGAACGTCAGCTTCGTGAGGATGCATTGGCTCGCAAGACGGGTCGCACCAGCAAGACAGCAGCGGGAGCGAAACGTCGAAGCATCATTTCTAGCGTGCTTCAAAGCATCGGCAAGCAGTTGGAGAAGTTTTCCCTTGAAAGCGTGATCGAGGAGATCAAAAGTTGGTCGGCAAGGGGCCAAAGTTGTTTCGCAGGGCAACTGGAATCGTCTGGCTTGAGTCCCCCGCAGCGTGATCCCCCCCTACTAGATCGCATCATTTTGGCCGCCGATTCTTAAACGTCAACTTCAAGGCACAGGCCACCTCGCAGACCGCAACCAACCGCAACTCCATCATGTTGCGACCGCTCATCGCTGCGCACACAATGGACAGCTACAGAGGTCGACTCTGATGAAACAGTCGTTGCGCTCTATCGATTTCTGCAACATGTCGCCTCATTGATCGGGGCTGGTTATCGGGAACAAATGCTCTCTCAAGCCCTTGCTGAATCCAGCGATAAGCAACTTGTTTCAGAATTCCTTACAGGTTGTGACGAACTGGTCGACAGTCTCAACGGAGACCGCATCTACCTCTTCCGAAAAGAACTGAAATCCGGTGCCAACAAGGCGGGAGAGGTCATTCAGAAGCTTCAGCGATTCCGAAACCTCTGCATTTCGTCGTTTCCGCAGACGGCAAAGGCTGAAGCCGAAGCCGCTTCCACAATGGCCGAGATTCCGCCCCACCACGCGGTCGTTTTCCTGCTGAACGTTCCCGTACCGCAAGCGGAACTTCGTGACCAACTGAATGTGCTGCTGGCTTTCTCAGCAGTTGGAGTCAAGATCTACAGTTCGTCGTTGGCTTCCCGTCGCTGGTGGAATGTCTACCTAGCGAATCGGCGGTATCGCGGCGCAATTCGTGAGATACTTCGGATACACGAGGGAAGCGAAATCTCAAAGACGCTGTCCCAATTCAGTCCGACATGCCTGACTGATCTTACGCGAATGAACACCCCCCTTGTCCGTCACCGACCCTGATGGGCCAATTGTAGTCGATAGCCGGATGCCGAGCGGCAAATCGCTTCCGGAGAACCCGACTGTTCAGCTGTGGAGTCCCTACCTGACTCACGAGTCAATTCGAGTTGATAGTAGTGAACGAACTGTTCAGTTCGACGGAATTTCCGTCGGGCGTCACCCCAATTTCCCTGTCGACGAGTCAGAACTGCAATCTTGCGACGCCAAGCTCTTGGCGTTTTCTGCTTTTGAGAGTTGGTCGCTCAGTGACCATGCCAAGGAAGGAAGGTGCGAATTCACGCTTCCACCGAAAATCGATCGTGAGGCGTTCCTTCGCAACGCTTGGGGAAAACACGACATCGTGCATCTTTCGTCTCACGGCGAAGCGTTCGCGGAGGTTCCCGACGCTACCAACGTGTTACTTGGCTGTCACACGCAGGCACGTCCCCCTAGGTTTCACTACAACGACGTAATTCGACTTGACTTCTCTGGAGTATCGTTGGTCGTTCTGAACGTCTGCATGACCAAGTACGGAATTCAGTGGGCAAACGACGACGATCTCGCTCGCGAGGGCGTTCCGTGCTGGACCCGGATGCAGCCGCTTGGTGCTTCGCCCATTCCATTTACAACTCGCTGCTCAGGAGCAAAGAGTCCATACGAGACGCATTTGGCGTGGCGCTGGCTGACACACAATCGCATGTCCTTCAAGGAACCCGATATCTGGGGCGCGTTTGCCCTCCTCGACTGACATCCTCGACATCGGCATGATTTTCTGCGGATCAAATGACCAGCCCATTCGTGGTGTACTGTAGACGGACGATTGAGGTGCCCGAGTCTGCAGGAGCAATGTCCACCCGGAATGTCAGATCGAAACAGCATGCACCCACGAGGTTCACCTGATGACGAACGAGACCTGATTCAGGCGGGCTATCGATTTGCGCTGTCAGTGACACGTCACCCCGAGGAAGCGGAAGACATTGTCCAGCAGTCGTGTTTTCGAGTGATCGCCAAAAAGGGTGGGCTGCATTCGCGGCCGTATCTTTTCCAGACAATCCGAAACCTGTTTTACGATCTCCAGCGTCGCAAGAAGTTGATCCCATTTGAACGCATCGACGATATCGATCCCCCTGCCATACAGAGTGATCCGAGTTTGCGAATTGATCTCGAAACACAACTCAGCCAACTCAGCAGCGAGGAGCGCGAAGTCCTTTATCTCAACTGCGTCGAAGGCTACACCGCGGCTGAACTTGCGGAACTGCTGGAGAGGCCACGTAGTACGATCCTCAACATCCTATCGCGAGCAAAGGCCCGGCTGACTGAATCACGAGACAAAACGAACCGTAAAACGGGCGGATGAGGTTGCGTTATGCATGACGAAATCGAACAAGTGCTGAAGGATCACTATCACTCCCGTGAGTTGCCGGCCTCGCGAGTTGAGGAGATTCTGGAGTTTTGTGAACCGGCTCGACAGGTGGCGCTATGGAGACAACGGACGTTCGTGGGGTTTGGCACTGCGGCCGCCGCGATTGTGGCGCTGGTGACCGTGGTGGCAATGTGGCCTTCCACCATGCCCGTGCCTTCGGTTGTTGATCAGCAGCCACAGTTGGCAGACGAGCATGACCATCAACCGAACCTTGGCAAGGATGAAGCCATCTCTCTCGATGATTTACAGCAACCAGAACGATTCCAGTTGATCGCGGTGAAGATTCACGCCGATCCTTGCGGGCGCTGCAAGAAGATCGCCCCGGTCTTCGCTGATTTGCAGAATGAATTCAGCGACGACCCGGTTTTGTTTTTGACGTTTGATTTGACTTCAAAACGTTCTCGGGAGCAGGCGGAGAAGCTGAGCCGAACGTTTGGAATCGAAAATGTGTTTGATAAGCACCGTTACACCGGAGTCATCGTGTTGGCGACACCCGATGGTCAGGTCTGGGATGTTGTAGATAGTGATGCGGACATCGCGCTCGCTGTGGAAGTCGTCTCTCGTAATCTTATTTCCGGTTAGATGAATCTTGTTGATCTGCCCCAACGAACAGAGGAACTGACGAACATGCAAAAACATCGGAACATAGTGTTCTCGCGCAGAGGCGCAAAGGCGCAGAGAAACAGGGGTAGGATGGCCTTCGTCGCGTTGCTGACTGTGTGTGTCACGGTCGCTTTGGTCGACGAATCTCGCGGTTGCACGGCGGGTGTTGCGATTGGCAACGCCGTTGCCGACGGTCGACCGCTTGTTTGGCGGAACTTCGATTGGCATGGCAACGTCACGCTGTATCACAACTCGGAAGAACGCTACGCATTTCTGTCACCCTCGCCGACCCGTCCGAACTTTGGTGCGGGAACGAACGAAGCCGGGCTGGCGATTTACACGACGCTGATGCGCGGACTGAACCCGGAGGACGTGGTTCATCTCGCCAATCCGGCGATGCACTGGATTCTTGGTAACTGTCGAACCGTCGATGATGTCCGTCGTGGAATCGAGGAGCAGATCCGTTTTGAAAAAGAGGTGAAGCAGTTGGAAACGCATTTGCTTGAAACAACGAGAGCGGTTCGCTCGCACTGGCAACAGAACGGCTTCGACAAGACGATGGCACAGCGTCTGACGAACGAAGCTGGTGAAATGGTCTGGCATGTCGTTCGAGCGCTGAATGAAATCGAAAGCCGCGAAACGCTGATTGCCCCAAGGCTACCGACGACAACGCTGGAGCCGCATGGCAGACAACTGCAAGCATCCTGTCGCGAATCAGATCAGAACAGCGTTGTCAGTATTCGCTGGAATTTCGGCGACGGAACAACGGCAAACGGGCCGAACATCCGGCACACCTTCGATGCTTCGGGCGTCTATCTTGTGAGTTGCACTGTTGAGGGCAAACACGGTTCGCGAAGCACGAGATGGCAACTCATTGAAATCAACAGGTGAAAGAGAGAACCTCACATGACATCACCGACAGCCCTCTGCGCCTTCGCGCCTCCGCGTGAGACTTTCGTCTTGCTGCTCGCAATCACGATTGTCGCGCCGGCGTTCGCGCAGGAATCACATCCTCCTTTGCACAAGATTCCTGCTCCATCCAAGCGGCTGCTTCCGGCTGACAACGTTCTGTATGTCGATGGATCAGATGGAAACAACTTGAACGATGGATCAAAGGATGCGCCGTGGAAGACGATCGGTCACGCGCTGTCGAAACTGAAAGCTGGCGATACGCTTGCCATTCGCAAGGGAACTTATTTCGAGAATCTCTACTGTGCGGTAGCGGGAACTCCGGACAAGCCAATCACGATTCGTGCGTATCCCAGCGAACAAGTCATCATTGATGGCGGGCTGCCCGAGTTTCAAAATGATCCTGCATCGTGTTGGGAACCGTTGGACAGTGGCGAGTATCGCAGTGCGAAAGTGTATCGAAACATTCGCGACGTGCTTGGTTCGTTCGCCGACTCCAACATCGGGCTTCAGACTTACTGGCACCGGCGAGACCTCGTCGTAAAGAACGAACTGTGGATTCTCAACAAGGAAACGCGTGAAGTCGACTCGGTCTATTGCGGACCCGGCTTGTGGTACGACAAGCAAACCGGCCGCATTCACTGTCGACTCGCTCATACGAACATCGACAACGTCCAGGTGCCGAATTTCCGAGGCGAAACCGATCCTCGCAAGCTGCCGCTGGTGATTGCACCGTACAAGTCGCTTCCGCTGCACGTTGATCAAGCGAAGCACGTACGGTTTCAGGATCTGGTCATTCGCGGGGGTGGCTTCGATACGATCGAATTAAACATGGGCATTGATGTTGAGTTCGACAACATCACGGTCTTCTGTGCGACTTACGGAATCCGTGCTCGGGCGACCGGGCCTTTGAAGATCACCAACAGTGGTATTCACGGTGGCATTCCGCCGTGGGGATTTCGCGACGAAAACAGCTTGCACACGACCTCGTCGCACCACTATCCGCCGTTCATCTCTCAGCCGGATACCAAAGCCAGAAACATCGCCCGGCTCAACACCCACGCGTTGCTGGTGACCGAAGGCTCGTACGAGTTCGAGGTGTTCTACTTCCCGCGGAATCACGACTGGGAAATCGCGAACTGCACGTTCACCGATGGTCACGATGGCGTCTACCTCAGCGGGCACGGAATTCGTTTTCATCACAACCACGTCCACACGATTCAGGACGACGCGATCTATCTCAGCAGCCCGGTTCATTTCGCATCGGACAACATACACATTTATCAGAATCTGATCACGAAGAGCCTGATGGCGTTTGGTTGTCATTCGCGCGGCGGACCAACGGGCAGCATCTACATCTACCGCAACGTCGCCGACTTGCGCGAAGGTGTAAACATCAGCCGGCCTCGACCTGACCTGCCGCATGGCCGACTCGGCAACTACCACATCTTCTTAGTGCATGGACGAAAGCTGCTGGGGATTGAGTCCATGTACTACTACCAAAATACGTTCATCAGCCCCGCTTCGCCCGATGCATTTGCTCATCGGCTGCTGACGGCCACCGCGCCGGAAACGAAGCGTCGTGTTTTCAACAACATCTTCGTCTACCTCAACCGTTACGGTTTCCTGCGGCAGTACAAAGGGGTCGACAACGACGTGCAGGCTGACGGCAATCTGCATTGGTGCGCTGATCCATCTGTGTCGGTACCAAAACAGTATCTGGAAAACAAGAGGACGTCCAAGTTCTCGGAAGCGAACAAAAAGAACTATCCCGAGGGATGGTGCGCTCGCGATCGTATCGGTGACCCGAAGCTGGTTCGCTTCGATCCGATCAATCAAGCTGACTGGCGAATCGGACAGGACAGCCCTGCTAACGGCAGCGGCGTGAGATTGCCGAGCGACTGGCCAGACCCGCTTCGTCCGACCAACGAGAAGAAACCAGACATCGGCGCGTTGCCGCTCGGGAGCAAGCCATTCGCTGTCGGACGACCAGCCCAGCCATAGCAAGATCCGCTAAGGCGCACCGTTAGCATCCAGAGAGAAATGAAATGTTGAGTCTGCACAGGACGCTCAGAACCTTCGTGACATATGCCGCATGCTCAATGGTGGTATGCGTCGCCAATGCCGATGACTGGCGCGGTTTTCGTGGGACGTCAGGAACCGGTAAGAGCGATGATGCAAAGGCTCCGTTGTCTTGGAGTGACACGGAGAACATCAAGTGGAAAGTCGATCTGCCCGGTCCCGGTTCGTCCAGTCCGATTGTGGTTGGCAATCGCGTTTTCGTGACGGCTTACTCCGGCTATGGAGTGATCAAGGAGAAACCGGGCGACCAGCAGGATTTGCGGCGACATTTGATTTGCGTCAATCGCAGCAATGGTGATGTCGTTTGGACTCGTACCGTCGAGCCCGTATTGCCGGAAGCGAAGTTTCAGGGCTTTCATACAGAACATGGTTATGCCACGAACACACCGGTCAGCGATGGCGAGCGAGTCTACGTCTTCTTCGGAAAATCCGGTGTGCTTGCTTTCGATCTCGATGGCAACGAACTGTGGCGAACGAGTGTTGGGACCAACTCGTTCAGCAAACAGTGGGGCTCATCAGCGAGTCTCGTGCTGCACGACGATCTTGTCATCGTCAATGCGGCCACGGAGAGCCACTCCATTCGGGCACTTGACCGCAAGACAGGCGAGGAGATTTGGAAATATGAGTCGAAAGGTCTTGATAATGCATTCGGTACGCCCCGACTGGTCGAAGCCAACGGAGAAACTCAAATTGTGCTTGCGGTTCGTGGGGCGGTATGGGCGCTCGATGCAAAGACCGGCAAACGAGTCTGGTTCGCGGAGTCTCCGATCGACGGAAACGCATCGCCGGATGTTGTGATCGGAGACGGAGTCGTCTACGCGTTCGGCGGTTATCCGGTTCGAGCGAGCATCGCCATCCGGCTTGGCGGTAAGGGAGATGTCACCGACTCACATGTCGTCTGGTCGAGCCGGAAGGTCTCGTCTTACGTTGGCACTCCAATCCTGCACGATGGACATCTGTATTGGGTCACCGACAAGGGCATGGCCATGTGCATCCGCGCAGATTCCGGTGAGGTCGTCTATCAACAGAGAATGCGCAACCCGAAAGGAGGCAGCCTTGGCGGGCGTCCCTTCTATTCATCACCCATACTTGTCGGAGACCGCTACTACTCAGTGACTCGAACTTCCGGAACGGCGGTGATTGCCGCCACGCCGGAGTTTCAGTTGTTAGGTTGGAATCGTTTCGCATCCGACAACAGCGACTTCAGCGGTACACCCGCGATCGTTGACGGCCAGATTTTCCTGCGGTCGTACAAGACGCTGTATTGCATTGAGGACGACTGATCCGCAATGTCATCCGCCAAGAGGAAATGTCTACGGATGAACGCCAACGACCTACTCTCGCCAGACATTGAGGTTGTATCCACGTGCCTGAAAGATGGCGTCGATCCAAATGCGTTCGTTGGCAGGGATGCAGACGACGTTCGAGCCCTTGCTGTGCACTGTTTTTCAGGCCATGTCGACATCGTGCGGCTGCTTCTGGAAAACGGCGCTGATCCCAATTTGGGCCGAGAATCAACGGGCGAAACTCCCTTGCATCATGCCGTCCTGATGCTGTCGCAAGATGTTGTGCTTATTCCCGAACCTGGCGCTGTCCAGCTAAGATCTGTGAATGGCGTTTGCCACTTACAACGCATCCAACATTTTGCGAGTTAGCTCGAGCGTTCCAAGATCATTCCGTCCAGACTCGATCTTCATCGTGAATCGACGATGCGGCCATTTATCCCACTCATCCGACCCGCCTCGTTCGTGCCACACCTGAAACTCCCATTTGCCCACGGGCAAGTTTGCAATTGTGAATGTTCCGTCTTTGGAACTCACGGCGAAGTATGGATGCTCGCAGGCGAACAGCCACGATTTTCGGAGGCCACCGAAGCGGCTGGCAACCGGCAGGGGCCAACGCTCGGCAGAGTCGATCTGATCGTCGATGCTCTTACGTGGTGGGACTTGTACATTAAACTGTTCGTTCTTCAAGCCATACCGGTAGAAGTCCTGACTTTTATCTTCGTCTTCGTTCCTCAGCACGATCGTTTGCGGAGGGCGAAAGGCAACGACTCGCGGCTGAAACTTTCCGTCTTTGTGACTCAAGACCAGCTTCTCGTTCTGTTCGCGACGCTCGGGGATCGGAATGTTCCTGCTACGAACCCAAATCACGAGATTGGCGATTCCACCGTCCTTACCAACAACCAGCGATGGGTGGTCTTTAACGACGGTGTATCTGCCGGTGGAGTGATCCGGATTTGGTATGGATCTGCCGTTTACGATCAACCGTTCCGGTTCGCGGGGAATCAACGGCCCCCCACCCCCAACGGTAACGCTAACGCGCGGTGGCAGTTTGCCGTCGAACACGAAGCGGCCCGTGAGAGTTCCCAACTCTGGATCGGTCGCGCCGACAACTCCATCCTGTTTCTCAGTTGGTGTCGTGTGAGTCGCTGGCTGCGGTTGGATTCCCTGCGCGTGTGCGTCGCAGTGGAGAATGGACGTTACAAGTCCAAATGCCAGAAGCAGTAGGGTGGGCATTGCTTTGTCGGGTCGCATAAATCCGCCTCAATCGCGTCGAGGGAATGTGACAGAACTCACCTGTTTCAGCTCAGAGATTTCTATTCCGTAAATCCAGATTGTTGGAGAACCTTTGAGAAACAAACTCGTTCTGGTTAAACCGCCAACGACTTCTATGTCCTTGCCCTTGAAGTGGCGTTTGAAGTCGTCCATTCCAATACGCTGAAGTGTCTTCTGAATGGATTCCGAAAGCGTCACTTCAAATCTCGCATGAACTGATGGATCGAGTTTGACGCTCGGGTGCAGGCGGATTTGATCGAAGGTCGATTTGTCTTCACGGTTGTGGCGAATGGTGTCGACCGTGTCGACTCGAAATCGAACGGTGATCGGTGCCGATTCGAGAAACGTGTCGGCGTTCCTGATGACATCCTCTGGCGTGAATACCGTGTCCTCATTCATGCCGTCAACGGCGGCAATGAGAGCCAGCACAACGGTAAGCGTGGTCTGCAACATTCATTTGCCTCGCGAATTTGATATTGGTTCCCATGACTCAGTCTTGATGCTTCTTTGGTGGAACGCCAAACCGTGCTTCGGATTCAAAGTGAGGGAGGGCCTCTCCGGCTATCAACCCATTGATAGTAGTCTTTGCTGAACCACTTTGGTTTATGATTGGCCCTGAAGTTGCTCACCCAATGATAGAAGTTCTGAATCGACCACGCCTGATCGTTGTTCTCACTATGGTGCGCTTTGCCTTCGTGTTTAATTTGAGGGAGAACAGACTTGTTTTTGGGGAGTTCGGTCGATGTTATGCCTGCGACGTATTGCTCCCACGTCGTGTCATCGTTTTGTATTTGTTGATCTATACACACAATGTACAGGTCGATATCCGCAAACCGCTTTCGAAATTCCTTCTTTAGTTGTGCGGTCAGCCCCGCGTCGTAAACATCGTTCTCAAAGAACAGGCGAGCATGCAGTCGCTGATCGCCTCTGAAACGCGACACACTCTTTTCAAGTTGGAGACGGATTGTGCGCCAAGCCGGACTGTCGAGATCCGCTCCGCCAGCCTTTGTGAGCGCGCGTGCGTCAACGAGCAAGAGTAACGTTGCGCCGTTGCGTAGCATTTCTTTCGCCGCTGACGAATGCCGAGGAACGATCACGCAAATGTCCGCTGCAGGATATTGTCTCACGGCGGCATCGACTTCGCCGTCAAGCTCCGGTTTCGGTTGCATGTCGACTTCCGCAGAATGCCGATTGGGCGGCCTTGACCACGCGTGCAGCAGCAGTTTCTCCGCCACGCGAAATTTCATGGAATCGGGCATAGCGGAGTGGCAATCCGTGCATCGTTGTGTGCTCATGTCGAGTTTCGAGTGCGCTTCAGCAAGTCTCGCAAGTTCCTTTTCACCGAACTCACGACTTTCACCAAACTTCATTCCATCACCATGAGTCGTCGCAGGATCTAAACTTCCGACAACGCGATTGTCTTGGGGAGTTTGAGTCTTAGCGCTGTCATCACCGCCCTTTTGAGGCTTGGCATCAGGCTTACCTGTAGCGCCAGTGCGATTTGTTTCCTCGACAAGTCTCTTAAACGACTTGTCCCAATGCTTGTCGAGCATTCCGGCTTTCCAATCACCGCCAAAGAGACCCTTTCCGACTTGTTTGTGAAAGTGCTCATCCGTGATCAGGTTCTCAATCAGCCATTCAAGAGTCGCTGTGATCTCCGCATCGGTCGGCTTCCGCTCAAGAGCCCTTTCGTAGGCGCGGATGATACCTTTCGACGTTAAGTCGCCGCCAAAGTCGATTGCGAGCCTGAGCACATGATTGTCTTCGGGCGTTTGCGGTTTTCCGATTTCATCACCGAGAAATGGCACTGGCAGATCGCCGATTTGTTCTTCGGCGAAGGCATCGAAGGGACGTTTTTCATCTTCCGCTGCTGCCTTGATCCAGTCTCGAAGTTGCTCGCGGTAGCGCAGCTTGGGATCATCGACCAGTTCGGCAACGATGGTTTCAAGGTTCTTGAAGACTTCGGCTGTCGTCGGCTTGCGATTGAAAGTTCGCTCGAACAGATGCGAAATCTGGTTCGACGTCAAAGGCACTTGCCCGTTGATGCCTTTGCGGGGATCTATCGCGATAGGTGTGTCTGTTGTTGGCGATCGATCTTTGTCTTTCTTCTGCGTTGGCTCCTCGATTCCCTCGTCTGTTTCGTTAATCGGACGCCTCGCTTCGGCCTTGCCGCCATCGATCCAGGAGGAGAGGCGTGCGCGTTCGTAAAGCGCGGGGTCATCGATGAGCGCGGCGACGATTACCTCAAAACTCTTGAAGAGTTCCGCCGTCGTCGGCTTCCGATCGAGATTATGCTCGAACAACTGCGAAATATGGTCAGACGTCAAAGGCACTTTTCCGTTGATGCCTTTGAGAGGATCGACTGAGAGAGGCTCGTCCGTAGTTTGCGGTCGATCCTCGCCTTTCTTCTCCGTTAGCTCCTTGATTACCTCGTCTGTTTCGTCAAATGGACGCATCGCTTCGGCTTCGCCATCCTCCATCCAGGCTGAGAGCCGTGCGCGTTCGCGAAACCTGCGATCACCGATAATCGCAGCAATGATTATCTCAAAAGTCCTCGAAACTTCGACCGCTGTCGGCTTGCGATTCAGAACCTGCTCGAACAACTGTGAGATCTGGGCGGACGTCAAGGGCACCTTTCCGTTCATGCCCTTTAGTGGATTCACTGCGACTTGATGGGGATCGGCCTCGGGAAACTCGCCCTCAGATTGCGATTGATCTTCGGCCTTCTTTTCTTGTGGTTCATTTACAAGTGCGATTGCCTTGGCGGCTTCCGCTTGGACCTTTTCGTCTTCGTGCTTCAATTGCTTGTTGAGTACGGCCATCGCCGGAGCAGCCTTCTGTCCGAGTTTTCCCAGCCCTTGAATCGCCCGCACTCGCGGGGTCTCACGTGGAGAGTACATGAAATACGTCCACGGTACGCGCTTACTTTCAAGATCGGAGTCAACCAAGCGGTTGCCCCAAGCCATGTCGTCGAGCAACTGCACGAGTACGTCAAGTGCGTCTTTGTTTTCTGACGCCGCGATGTTCAACAGCCAGGCAACAGCATTGTGCTGGACTGCTACATGAGAAGCCACAGCCCATTCGCGCAGTGCTGATAGTAGTTTGTCTGAATGGGGATCGAGTCTTGCCAATTCACGAACAGCGATACGGCTGACTGCCGAATTGGAATCTTCGAGCAGCTCGCCAATTCGTTTCAACGCCCGTTGGTCTTTGGAGTAGAATTGGCCCAGTTGTGTCACAGCGAGTTTGCGCACCAGTTCATGCTTGTCGCTGGATGCTGCAATCAACGCCTGGATTGGAGTGGGTTCGGCGAACGGATCTCCCTCATTTAGATTCCAATGATGCAGGGCGAACAACCTGGAGTTTGATGTCCCTTCGGCGACCTCCTTGAACATGCGTGCTCGTACCGCATCAGCATCCAGTTTCTTTAACGCTAGATAGACGTACTGCAGTGCCGTTTTCGGATTGTTGCCTGTGACTGGTACATCGTTCGGCGCGCGCCGAATTATGGTCACAACGACATCAAGCGCCTTTTCGGAGTCATCTTCCGCAACTAACGAGCAGACAACATAAACCCCAATCGCCAGCCGGATGACGTCTCGTTCCCGTTTGACTAGGGCGCTCCACTCGTTAAAAAGTTCCCGAATTTGCTCCTTCGGCGTATCATCTACCAGCGTGTCGATCGCCTGCTGCTCGACAGGTGTGAGTGAATCCCGATCCTTCAATCCACTCAGCCATTGAGCGAGCGTCTTACGTTTGTACACAGGCAATGTTGCGTGTGCATTGTCCGCGGGATCGGCAACCGTTCGATCGTTGTCATCAGTCGCTCTGGAAATACGGCGAAATTCCATATAGACGACATCTGCTTCAGGAGTATCCGTTTTCGCCGATTTCGGGCGCCTGGGGTTCTGCGCTGCGTCGTGGTAGGCAATCCACAATCGGTCACGTTGCGACTGGTAAATTCCTAGCAGAGTGAAGTCCTTGCCAGTGCGGCGATCAGTACACAGCAGGTCAATATGATTTCCGTTGAGAACGTAACGGAACTCAGTATCCGCCTTACCGCCTTCCAACGCGGGACTTTGGATCGCAACGCGATCACCAGCAATGGTTGCAGTCGACTTCCCAAGCTCCGTCGCGTTTCCGTTGAGCGTGTTAGAAAGCAGTTGCCATTCTCCTTGAGGAAGAAGCCGCGTGCTTGTGTTGGCGGGTTGGTGGTTGTCCGATGCCTTATCAGTGTTTTTTCTCAACGACCTGCGGTGTTCCTTCGAAGCATCATCGGCGTGTGCCGTGGGGGTCAGAACGATCATGGTTTTGCCTGCGAGTGTTTCGTAGGCGACGTTTTTTGGCCGGGGAACCTGGGGACCAGGGTCGGCTAGGCACAACAACAACGTGCTTCCGCGGCGCTCGTAGATGCCCAGGCATTTCTCTCCTTTGTGCGGGCCGCTGAGAAAAGTCGCGTCGATCTCACTCGGAAGTTTCGTCGGATCAATCGTGAACGACATCTTGATCTGTTTGGAGTCTGGCCCCGTCCAGGACATTTCATTCCCTTGAATGACCCACCGACTTCCCACGTAATTGCCCGTCGGCTTCGGCAGGGTGTCGGTATAAAAGACCTCGAGTTTCCATTCGCCCTGCAGCGAAGCCAACTCTTGGTCGGCATTGGGCCGATCCAGTAGCATCAGCGATGTCTCTCCGCTCCTCATTCCAACCGACTTCGGCCGTGGAACGTCGACTCCGGGATCCTGTACGCTGATCCACAACGTCTTCCCGTCAATGCCGCCCCATCGGTACCTGCCAAGCGACTTCTTTCCCTTGAAAGGACCGTCGAGGTAGGTAAGGTCGATTTCCTTCGGCGTCTTTGTCGGATCGATCGTGAACGACATCTTCCAGACCTTACCGTGCGAGCGGGCCCAGATAATTTCCTTGCCGCGAAAGTCCCATCGCCAGTCCCGCACAACCGCCAGTTTGTCGCCAAAACCTTCGGTCGCCGAATCGCAGGTGTTCATCATCCAGACGCCCTGAAGGCGTCTGAGTTCGGCCATCGGAGTCGCTGGCGCGCGCTGTTCGACGTTTTTCTGCCGGGGCCGCTTGACGATTCTGACGACTTCTCTCCCGCCACGTCGCACGCTCACGGTTTCGTCCTTCACCATCAGGCCGTCGATCTCGCCGCCGATCTCGATGACATACTGACCCGCAGCGATGCGGATCGACTTGCCGCTTCTCGAGACGGTCATTTTCTCGACGACTTCATCACCCTGCATGACACGAACCGGAACGTTGTCGGCTTCGCTTTCGATGGTCAGCGTGCCCTTGTTGAATTCAAGCACGATCAGGATACCGGCCAGCAGCAACGGGACTGCGAAGGCAAGTGCGATGAGAAGTTTCTTGAATGGTGGTTGACTTCGCGACGTCGTGGCGGGTTCAGGATTCGCTTTCTCGTCGTAACTGCTGTCGCCAAACGGCAGAGTCGTTTTCGATGATCGATCTACGCTCTGGCGAGCGTAGCTACAGGCTTTGGCCGGAAGCGGTACAACTGTCGGTTGCTGCACGTGAGCGAGACAGGCTTCCAATAGCTCGGCGACCTCAGCTGCGGAGCCAAAGCGGTCGTCGGGTGACTTGGAAAGCAGCTTCATCACGATCGCTTCGAGCCACTCAGGTACATCGGAGTTCAGCTCTCGAATTGATCGCGGCTCATCGTCAGTAGTCCGGCGAAGCACTGCGTAACTGGTTTCGGCTCGAAATGGTGGATGTCCGGTGCAGAGGGCATACATGACGCAGCCAAGTCCAAACAGGTCGCTGCGAGCATCAATGGATTCGCCGCGAACCTGCTCGGGCGACATATAGTGCGGTGTGCCGGGATGGAAGCCACTGCGGGTTAAACAGGCGTCGTTCTCGGCGCGAGCCAAACCGAAGTCCGTCAGCAGTGCTCGTTCGACTCCTTCGTCCAACAGAATGTTGGAAGGCTTCACGTCTCGGTGAATCAAGCCCTGAGCATGGGCGGCGGCAAGTCCCTTGGCAGTTTGAAGACCGATTCGCAGCACCTCCGCGACATCAAGAGGACCGTCACGGTCGAGCTTCTCCTGCAACGAACCGCCGGCAACATATTGCATCACCAAGTACGGTGGCTCACTCTCCGAGTCCACATTGTGAATCGGAACGACGTGATCATCGACGACACCCGCCGCCGCACGAGCTTCTCGTGCAAACCGTTTCCGCGCTGAACCATTGCCGGCCAGATAGGGAGCGAGCAACTTGATCGCCACCGGCCGATTTAACTCAGTATCATGGGCTTTGGACACAATCCCCATGCCGCCGCTGCCGATCAGCCGTTCGATCTCGTAGCGTCCCAGTCGCCCGAGCATCTCGGGATGAGTCGGAGGATCGAGTAGTTGTTTGACCATCGACTCGTTCCACACCACCGGACGATCGTCGACCGGCGAGAGATCGGGCCATTCATCGCCGTCCGCCATCGAAAGAACCCTCGAAGCCTTTTGCCAGTCGTCATCGTTGGCAGCCAACACTCGGAGACGCGTCTGGCAGCGCTCGCAATCCTCAACATGGTCGATCCAAGGATCGTTGCCCTCGCCGCTTTCTTCTGCCGCAAGCAGCGCCGCAAGCTTCCGATCATCACATTGCATCAGTTGGTTGTTCACGATTGCGCCTCATATTCTTGGACGAGTTCTTTGATTCGGGCCATGACTCTGCTGCGGCTGACGTAGATGTTCCCTTTTGTCGTTCGCAGTTCCTTCGCCGCCTGCTCGACAGATTCGCCTTGCACTTCCGTCAGCCAGAACGCTCGCCATGTTGATTCGGAAACGGATTGCTGCACCCGCTCAGCAGCCGCGTGGAAAACAGCGAGTTCATACTCTCGGTCGATCAGCGACGAGATGTCATTGCGAACGGAGATCCCATCGAGTAGCTGTCGCCCCCGTTCGCCATCGTGACCGAGAGTACGCGTGGCTCGTTCGGTGAGCATGTCGACCGCTTCGTTGTGAGCGATCCGCAGCAACCATGCTCGAAAGCTGCCTCGATCGTCTCGCGCGAACCATTTGGAAACCGACTGCGCGACCGCGAGCAACACTTCTTGAACAAGATTCTCCGCGTCGGCGATTTGAAATCCTCGCCGCCTCGCGACTCGAAACACCACCGGCCCGTAAAGCGCCGAAAACTCATCCCACGCCGCCACATCGTCCGCATTCTGCAACCGCAGAATCAAACTGGCTCGGGTTTCGGGGGGACTTGCTGGCATAGGTCTACTTTACCTGCAACGGGGCACTTGTTGATGTAGACCGGGTTCACCACTTCAATCTTGCACGACTCTTTCCGAAACTCTGAGAATTCTTCGGTGACCGAACAACGCAGCATAACGCCGAACAACGAAAAACTTTGACCGTTGAGCCTGTTTCAAAACCATGATTTTGAAAGCGGAACAGCGGTTCGTGCCAATTTTCGCAGGATCAAAATACCTGTTGGTTCGTGGACAATAATAACGGCGGTTTGCAGTCCGGATTTCAGTAGCCGGACTCGCAAGAGTTCGGAGGTTGGTGTCCGAAGTGTTGCCACTCCGGCTACTGATTGCGGAGGAAGCATCAAATCCATCACCAACTTCAAAGAACACCTCTGCGCCTTGGCGACTCTGCGTGAGACATTTCGGTTGGGTTCACGCAGAGGCGCCAAGGCGCAGAGGTTATAATCACATCTACGAACTTCATTCTGCTGGGCCACTGCAACTTGACGAAGCAGCTTGGTGTCACCGATGAAAAGATCGGGGCCGGAGGCATTCGCATTCGGACCTTTCCCAATGCAACCGTGCTGCTGGGCCCGGGAAAGAGAACGCCCACCGATCCCTACGGCACACGTTATGCCGTGATGACATTTCTCGAAGACTCGCTCGGCTGCCGATTTCTCTGGCCGGGCGAATTGGGCAAAGTCATTCCACGTCAAAAGACGATCGAAGTCGATCCGATCGACGTCGGCCACACGCCGACCATTCGCCAGCGCCAAATCCGGATGGCATCGGGATTGGGTGAACGAAAACTGCAGGGTCTCAAACGCCTCGGATTCTCGGGGGACGATTACCGACGCATCTCGGCTTCCGCTTCGGAAACAGAATCACGAGACGGCGGCTGGGCGCGGTGGCATCGGCTGGGCGGTTCATTGCGTCTCGCCTCGGGACATTCCTTCGGCGACATGTGGGAAAAGCACAAAGACAAACATCCGGAATGGTTCGCGTTGCAGCGTGACGGGACGCGAGATCAAAGCGACAATCCGGATCGTTCGCGACTATGTGTTTCCAACATGGAACTCATCGAAGAGATCGCCCGCGATCGGATTGACCGGATGAACAAACGCGGCTTCAAAAGCGTCTCCATCGCGCCCAACGACGGTGGTAGCGCGAGGTCGATGTTCTGCCTGTGCGACAAGTGCAAAGCGCTGGACGCTCCCGACGGCCGCAAACTTCCCAACGGCAGTCCGGCTCTGACGGACCGGTTTGTTTTCTTCTGGAACGAAATCACCAAGCGCGTGGTCAAGGTGCATCCGGACGACAAACGAGAGGGACTCACAACTCCCTACACGGAGGAAGTCGTTGAGGAGCTTCGCGGCTACCTCGACGCGGCTGCGGCGGCGACTAAAGACGAAGCGGACTCCAGCAAGCGCGTCGCCTTTCTTCGCAGCGGACTCGAATACACCGACGCCTACTGCGCAGCTTTCCGCATCATCGCCGAGCACCAAGCATCGGGTGCAGAACGTTTGCCCAAAGAAACCAAGGTCCGTATCCGTAAAGCCTTCGACAACAACTGGCTCGTCTCGCGCGAGATGTTCGAGAAGCATCACCTCGCCGTCAACGTCGGCACGGTCGCATGGGGAAGCTGGAATTACTTCGGCCGATTTGGCTGGAACAAACCTTCGCCGGAGGCCCGAGCGGAAGCTGAGAGTCGCGATTCGCAACGAGACTGACATTCATCGTGTGACTTCAGCGATGTCTCCAGTGCTGTCGGAAAACGATTTCACCGGCAGGTTCATACGGTCCAGCACGGTGACAAACAGGTTCGCCAGCGGAACCGTCTCAGGAAATCGCAGCGATTGCCCATGAGTGAATCCCAACGAACGGCCGCCTGCCAGCACGAGTGGGTAGTTGCGATTCACATGGGAAGAGCTGTTGCTGCTGCCGTAGAGCACCATCGTGCGGTCGAGAATGGTTCCGTCGCCTTCTGGCGCCGATTTCAAGCGATCGAGAAAGTAGGCGAATTGCTCGATCAGGTACTGGTCGAATCGGCCGAGGTTCTTACATCCGTCTTTCACGCGCCCGGAGGCTCCATGATGAGCGATCGCATGCCACGGGCGGAATTTGAACAATTGGACCGGAGCAAAACGAAGCACGGTGTTGGATCCCACCATGCTGCCGATCATATACGTGGCCACGCGAGTGGAATCGGTTTGGAAGGCCAAAAACATCAAATCGTACATCGAGCGGATGTAGTCGGTAGGCGATTCGGGAGAGGTGTCGAGATTGACGGATTCGGCATCGACTTGAGGTTTCGCAACTTCCAACCATTTCTCGGCCCGCTCGACTTGCCGTTCCAGCCCTCGCACGGACGCCAAGTATTCGTCCAGCTTGTTGCAGTCCTGACGTCCCAGTTTCGTTTTGAGCGAGCGGGAGTGTTCGAGGACCAAGTCCAACATGCTTGACGATCGTTTGAGTCGATCTTCGACAATCGCTTTGTCCTGTTCCGCGCCGAACAGGCGGGCGAAGATTTGACGAGGGCTCGCCAGCGCCGGGATCGGCCGTCCGGATCGGGAAAAACTGAGCGTCGTGGAATAAAGGCGCTCTCCCACTCCGCCGTCGCTGGACAGTGGGAGCGAGGGGAAGCGTGTTCGACCCCCAATCTTCTCGGCAACCCATTGGTCCAGCGAAATGGAATTCTGATGTTTCAAACTCGTTAGGTGGGATCCCGTCAGGAATGTGTCCGCGGTCGTATGGCCGGCCATCGATCGCGCTCGCGGATGGGATAGCCCCGAAAGCACCGTCACATGCTCGCGAAGCGGCTCCAACGGTTGCATGGGTTTCGTGAATTGGAAATCGCGCCCCACGGTATGCGGAAACCATCCCCAGTCGGCGTGTTCGTGGTCTTGCGGGGGCATACTGACCCCAAACGGAAAGTAAACGACGCAGAGACGCGTCGGCGAACTCTCACCGCTCTTTGCCGCGGCGGAGGCCGACATGCATTCGAGGAGTGGCAGCGCCAGAGCCGTCCCGGCGCCGTGCAAAAGCGTTCTCCGATTCAAATGCCAAGATTTCTTCACTGCGTTTCCTCCGGTTTGCGGTCGAATGCCGAGTTTTTCGAGCCAAACCGCTCTGATCGATTATTGACTATTTGGTTTGGAATGCTTCGCTTTGAACAATTGCGACGAGCAGATCGCTCAAACGATGTTCGTTCCTGGCGGACTGTTTAAGCAATTGCTGCACGGCTTGTGCATCAGCGGCATCCAGCGAGCGTCTTAAGGCGTAGCTCAACAGGCGCCGCGTGAGCGACCGAATAAACGGCTCTTTTTGGTGATTCAACAAATACTGCTTCAGCTCGTTCATTCCTTGAATTTTCTCGCCCGTAGGCATGGTGGAAACGGGACGAACCCTGGATTCGCTCGGAGGCAGTTTCTTTGCGCCCTTGGGATTGATGTACCTTGTTCGATAGCGGCCGATCGAATCGTAGTTCTCGAAAGGCATACCCCACGGGTCAACGCGGCGATGGCAGTTGTTGCAGGCCTGCTTCTCGCGATGGATCTCCAACTGGCGGACAAACGACAACCCGTCTAAGCTCTTCTGACTCGAATTGAATTCCGGAACGTCCGGTGGCGGTGGTGGAGGCGGATCATCCAGTAATCGATCCATCAGCCACACCGCCCGGCGGACCGGGTGCGACTCTTCCCCCGACGAGTTGCGCAACAAAACACTTGCGTGTGTGAGCAGACCGCCGCGATGGTCTTCCGGTTTTAATGCCACGCGTTCAAAGGCAATCCCCTTGGGGCCGGCGATGCCGTAATGTCTCGCCAGACGGTGGTTGAGCATGCAAAAATCAGAGTCAATAAATTCAAGACAACTCAGATTATTCCGCAGGACTTCCGCGAAGAAGGCTTCCGTTTCGCCCCGCATATCAACTCGCAGCGTGCTGTCGAAACCGGGATAGAAGTCCGGGTTGACCGCCAAACTTTCGAGTCCCGATAGCGCCAACCATTGATTGGTGAATTGGGTGACGAATTGCTGCGATTTCTCATCCTGAATCATGCGCCGCACTTGCTTCTTGAGAACGGCGTCGTCGCGGAGTGTGCCGGACTTAGCAAGCTGAAACAGTTCATCGTCGGGCATCGTACTCCACAGGAAATACGACAAACGTGAAGCTAACTCGTAATCGCTTATCTGCTCTGCGGTAGTAGCGGACCTCGCCAAGCGTTTCGGTTTCCTCCGCTTGTCGAAAGTCTCCGCGACTTCCGCTACAGGTTTTGAAACTACCGCCGTGATCCTCTCCGCTGCAGCAGGCTTTGTTTTCAGTTCGTTGAGATAGAGGAATTCGGGTGAAATCAACACGACCGTCAAGGTTTCACGGATCGCCTGTTCCAACGAGCGAGTTTCACGAGCCTGTCGAAAGAACTGTTCCATCACGCTCACCTCCGGGTCGGTAGCGGGCCGACGATAGGCGCGTTCCATGAACTTTCTGATGACGCCGCGAACGTAGTGCGATTCAGGTTCCGACTCTTTGCGAGGAAACAGAATCCGCCGATGATGCGCCGGTGGCCACGATTCGGACACCGGTCCTGCAAACTCCACCGACTCGATCGTGACGGTGGCGCTGGATGCCGACTTCGATTTCCGTTTGCCTGCGGCAGTGTTCCCGGCCGCATGTTCGTCCTGATGCAGCAACGTGATCAACATCCCCGGATACTTGGGGTTGTGGCCCGGTTGCGGGCACGTTTCGATTCTTCGCCGAAACTCAAACGTCTGCACTTCTCCTCCGGGTTGCACGTTGACTTCTCCCAGAACAGCCCCGGCATGGGGCGTTTCCTGAAAACCGCGCACTCCCAACGTGACCAGCAAGCGCGGGTAAGCCGCATCGGGTGGGCTGTCGGCCTTGGCGTGAACGCGGACAACAACTTCGCCCTCCTTTGGAAACTCGTTAAGTCGCACGAAAAAGTTCGCCCCGGCGGGGACCACGTTTCCGTCGGCCTGCTTGACCCGTTTGGGATCCTTCTCTCCCTTTTGTGAATTCCGGGCTGTGACGCGAATCACCGGCGGAGCCTCTCCCGTGACGATGGCTTTGCCCAACCCCATCCGCGCCGCCTGAACGTAACACTCCATCTGAAACGTCGACATGCTCAGGACACTTCCGTCATTCCTGAATCCATCCTTGGAGACGGGGTCGGGAGGCAAATCACGTGTGTAATCCAGATCGACTCTCAACAGATCTCGCATCGTGTTGCCATACTCGCGACGGTTTAGTCGCCTCAGCGCAATGCGCCCGCTTTGCCGTTTGGCTGTCGCCGCCGATGTCAGTTCTTCGCGCAACCATTGTGTCATCGTTTGCAGTTGATCGGCGTTGGGTTGGGCACTTTCCTCGGGCGGCATTTCCCCCTGCTCCAGTCTGTGAAGCACCTCCTGCCATTGTTCGGCAACTCTGGTGTTGGCAAATTCCGGAGACATCGCATCCAGACGCAACTTGGCCTCGGCCTTGTCTTTCCCGTGGCAATCGAAGCAGTACCGGGCGAGCAGGGGCTGAATGTCTTGCTTGTATGTTGGCATGAGTCGCGTAGCGGAACTCGCCAAGAGGTTCAGTTTCCTCCGCTTGTCGGAAGCCTCCTCGACTTCCGCTACGGGCATGCGCGGTTGACTTGTTTGCGAGACCTTCTTTCCTGTCGCGACGGCTTCGGAGAGCTTTTGAATCAAAAAATCGTGTTGGTCAATGTAATCACCGGGGACTTTTTGAACGCCTCCGTAGACTTGGCATTCGACATTATGCTGGTCCATTTTCTCTTTGAGATGCCGGCCCAACTTGATGTGATGGACCCACGCCGAGGGATTGGTCTGCATGGTGACGCGAGCCGGTCCTGATGAGTCGTACTTGAGCATCACCGGTACGCGGTCCGATTTGTCGAAGTGCGTGATGGCTGAAGCATCAACCATCCGTTGTTTCACTTGATCACTGTCCCAGTCGGCTTCGTTCTCGACGTCGTAAAACGCATAAAGCGCTTCGTGCATCTTCAGGGTGGGAAGCCTGAAAATCTTGCGGAACTCGTGAAGATCGTACGTGCTTTGGCCGTTGCTGGTTGCCACAGCAGTTAGCCGAGTGGACTGTCGGGCCGCGGGGTCTTTGCTGGTCGGATCGGCGAGGTCGTCGTGAAAGGCCAGCCACAGCGAGATGCCCGCCCCGGCGGATCCGCCTGAACAGGCAATGCGGTTCGGGTCGATGTTCCACTCTTTGGCGCGATGCCGGATGGACTGCATAGCGCGGGCGCAGTCGCGATGCTGCATCGGATAAGGGCCCACATCAGTGAGCCGATAGTTCAGCGAAGCATAGGAAACGCCTGCTTCCAGATAGATTCCAACCGGTTCGTTCTTCGCTTTGTCCTTGTCGCCGCCGCGGAACCCGCCACCGTGTATGAATAGGACCAACGGCGTCGGCTTGCCGGTCTTTGACTCCGCGAGCCAGAGATCGAACGTCTGCTTTTCATGTTCGCCGTAGTGAATGTTTCGGTGAGTCGGCTTGATGCCAACGTACTTTTCGCGAAAGCGATTCAGCTCAGTACGAGTGAGTTCGCCGTTCTTGTCCGCATCGCTGCGTGGATACCTGCGCAGCATCAGTTTCAGAGCTTTGTTGCTCGCGGACGTTGCCTCAGGCACCTGTCCGAAAGCGGTTGTCGCTGCCAGCAACAATGCGATCGCGATGAGAGTGTCGTGAATGAGGAAACGCACGGCTGTTTCCGGTATCAAGTTGATTGTCATCACTTCCTCGCGTTCTCCAGCAAATCCCAGTAATTCTTACCGTCAAGGTAAATCAGATACTGAGCGCTCGCGGTCGAGAGGAACGCGTAACCGTAAAGATGCGAGATGTTGCGTTTGTCGGCATTGCCCCATTCGACGCGATGGTTGAGCGCACCGGGGATATACCCTTTTTCGTCGAAGACGTTCTTCCAGTTTCGCAGACCGCGAACGAGATGCTGCTCCATCCAGTGCGCCGCGATCTTCGACGGCGTCAACAAATAAAGCGTCTTCGTCTTGTTGCCCGCCGCGATCTTGTAACGATGATGGTCGGCACCGTTGATCCACTCACTCTGGTCCTTCATACGGGTGTACGGCACATCGATTGTGAACGTGAAACCACCGTCCTGCGCGACGATCTCTTTTGCCGCAACGAGCAGCTTCTCTTTCAGGTCGTTTTCAGCGGTCACATTTCCGTTGCTGTTGATCGTAAACCGGCCGGTCGGTTTGCGGCCTTCTCGTTCGCGATCTGAAAGATGGTGAAGGCTGAATGTGACGGACTCGCCGGTGATCGTTCCTCGCACGCGCAGGCTGTGGCGATGAGCTGCGATCTCCAGCGTGTTGGCTCCGCTTCGCCAAGGTTTGCTCCACGCAGATTCTCCCGGTTCCGTGAGTTGATCAATCGGAACGATCAGGTCATCGGGAAAGTCGCTGGCTGGCAACTGATCCCAAACATCGCCTTTCTCGCGGATCGCCTGTAGTGCCAGAGCCGTGATGGCTAAGTGTTGTGGGCCAACGCGCGAGCCGAGGGGCACGTCTCTTACCGATCGGTAGCGCACCGGTTTCCCGTTCTTGATGAACCACGTTCCCCGTCCTCGATCGTACCGTTCGAGCCCCGGTTCGAAGGCGGGCTTGTCGCTCCACGCTTCGGTGATGAGTGAGTGATTCAAACCATTCGCAATCAGAAATAGTGCATTCTCCTCGCTGAGCTTTCCGTCGTGTTTGGCCAGATCGGCGTAGTATCGGTAGTGTGTCCCATCGGCAAACGACGGGGCTTGAAAGCGCTTGTCGCGTTCGCTCTCGGCATACGTGCGGCAGTTGAGTGCGGCTTGCCGGGGCGAGAGATGAGCGTTGGCCGATCGTAGCCAGTTATCATTTTCGCACACGCGGCCGGCAACTCCCGCAACCGTCCACATCTTCCCCCATGGAGACACCGCCGCGTAGAACTCCTGATGCAGCCGAACCGCCTCAATCAACTCCTTGTCCTCGGGTTGCATCCAATGTGCTTCCAAAAACATCACACCGAGCGACTGTGCCAGATGCTGGCTGATTTTCTTTGGGTAGCCAAACCGACGATTGTCAGGGTTCGACTCAGGCGATCCGACGATCGGTTGCTTGTCCTCGATTCTCTCGCCGTTTTTTGAGAGAGACACCGAAGAGCCATCGTCCCACCAGAAAGGGATGTAGCCCTTCATCGGCCGCTCAATCTTCAGCTTGACTCCCGCACGGATCGTGGGGATTTGCTCAGGAAAGAGCGTGTCGCTGTTGCGCGCCATGCGCACGATGAGCGGCAACATCTGCGTCCCGGCTGCTTTGCGATATCGCTCGTCACCGGTCGCCCGCCATGCCTGCACCATCGCGGCCGTGTAGTAAGCGCCGCTGTGGTAAGTGTCGCCGAGGCTGGCTTGCACCCATTGGCCCCACTGTCCCTGATCGGTTTCTGGTAGCCTGTCGCCCTTCAGTTTCGTCCGAATCACGAATTCATTGAGCGTTCCTGTCTGCTCGGACTTGGGATCGCTCTTGAGATGCCAACGCTCGACGTCATCAGCCATCGCTGACAGGAAGCTTGCCGCTTCGACGCGCGTGAACGATTGATTGTCCTGAGCGTTGACGTCCGATGAGAGCAGCGATGCGCTGATGACGGTGAGTGCGATTGTTGGTCTGTTCATTGTGTTACTCGTGTCAGGCTCAAGTCGTAGCGGAACTCGCCAAGAGTTTCGATCATTATTCTCTTCCAGCGTGACGAAAGTCTTGGCGACTTCCGCTACGTGGATCGTGTAGCCGGACTCGCAAGAGTTCGGAAGCCGCTACGTCCCGCTCGACATCTCCAATTGTCACGCGGTGGGCGATTTTCCGTAGAAAGGCAGCATCCTGCTCGTCGAGTTCCGGCGGTGCATAAGAGTTCTTGCGCACGTCTGTCTCAAAGAAAAACCCAAACCACACAGATGCGGCCAGATACTGGCCGCGAGCGTTTGCGTGATGTGTGTCCAGTCGAAGCTTGCCCTTGCTCCATCGCCAGCCGATGTTGAGCGAGTAGTCTTGATTGGGGAGGGCAGGATAGACAGCGTTCTTGTAATCAAAGTCCGGATCGGGAAACGTGAATACTCGTTCCTTCTCCTGTCGCGCGGTTCGGAACGCGAGGCCGACGGGAATGGTTTTCTTGACGGAGATCTCTCCGGCAATTGTCTGGTAAGCTTCCGTCAGCTTTCGGTACATTTCCTCCTGCGTCCGACTGTTCGGCGTAAAGCGACGATCGTCGGCGCGGTAAGCCCATGTTTGGTGCATCACAACTTCAGCGGTCGGCGCGTGTTTGCGGATGTACGCCGCAAGCTTAGCCGCATACGGACGATAGGTTGCCGGGTCGGTGCTTAGGTAACTGTTTTGCTGAATGGTGACGTAGTCCCATCTACGAGCCGTCAGTTTGTCGTGCAGACTCTTGTTGCCGTAAATTCGGCCTTTGGGATCGGTCGAATCTGCTTCGTAAGCTTCAACGCCTTGCCAGTGTCGCGCCAGAGGCCCGCCGCCAATGGCCGCCGTGTCCAGCACCAACTTATTGTCTCTTGACGCCTCGACGATCGCGGGCAAGTAGTTCGTCGCGTTTCGCGTGAAGCTATTTCCCACCGCCAGAATAGACAGCGCTTTCGCATCTTCCGCTGCCACTGCCGCTGGCGCTATCGATTCCAGAAACGGCACGAGACACAGAACAAGGCTTGTCGCGAATCGCGCCGTGTCTTGCTGTCGCCTGTGTCCGGGGCTCGTAATTCGGGACTGGTCACTTGAAAACATCGGTAGCCGATTCCATACGTTTGCGATCTTTCGGATGCTGTTCCTTCGAAACGATTGGGCTGAGCCCAATGATTGTTGTCGTTGGACTGGACGTACTCCATCAGACATTGTCCTGATGACAATTTCTGTTGCGTAGTGCTAGAATGCGTATTCTTGATACGAATATGCGTACCTCATCTCCATACGATGGGCTTCCAAGCCCGTCGATCCATCCGCATGTCTTCGCGACGGCTTTGGAAAGCCATCGTACTTCACATCCAACCGTCTCGCATGAAACAACCACGCGTCGCACTGCTCATTGAAACGTCAAGCTCGTTTGGTCGCGGCCTGCTGCGCGGCATTGCCAATTACACTCACGGGCATGGGCCGTGGTCGCTCTACATGGAACCGAGTGGACCCGACGGCTCACTCGTCGACGTTGGTCGTTGGGACGCGGACGGCCTGATCGTGCGAGTTCACTCGCGACGGCTTGCCGATAAAGTCCTGCGCAGCGGAATCCCGGCGGTTGATCTTGGCTACGTCATTCCCGATCTGTTTCCGTGGCAAATCTCGAACCATCAGCAGCGAGTCGGCGTCATGGCCGCTGAACATTTGCTTGGCTGCGGTTTTCGCAATTTCGCATTTTGTGGCTGGGGACCGGCACATCCGCCAGCGAAGGTCTGGGAGTCCGTTCGTTGCGACAACTTCACAAAGACCGTTCGCGCCGCTGGGTTCTCGTCACAGAGCTATGTCTGGCCGCGACAAAAGAAAGACCGCCTGTGGCATCAAGCACAGCGACATCTGGCGGACTGGCTGTCCGTGCTCCCTCATCCCGTCGGCATCATGGCCTGCAACGATCTTCGAGCGTCCCACATCGTCGATGCGGCGCGGATTGCCTGCTTAGATATTCCTGAAGACGTGGCCATCATAGGTGTCGACAACGACGAAATGCTATGTGAAATCTCGACGCCCACTCAGTCGAGCATTCAACTCAACTTTGAGCGTCTGGGCTTTGAAGGCGCTCGCCTTCTCGACAAACTCATGCGCGGTCGCAAGCCGCCCAAACGACCGATCCTGATAGAGCCTACGGGAGTCGTCCACCGTCAGTCCACGGATGTCATCGCCACGGACGACGAGTTGGTTGCCGACGCAATTCGTTTCATCCGCGACCACATTCGTGAGCCGATGAACGTCAGCGACTTGTTGGGCCATGTCGGCGTTTCCCGCAAAACGTTGGAAGTCCGCTTCCAAGACGCGATCGGTCGGTCTCCCTACAGCGAAATCCACCGTCGCCGCATTGCTCACGTGAAAGAATTGCTGCTCACCACCGACTTGCCCCTCGCCGAGATCGCCTCCCGCAGCGGCTTCCGCCACGTTGAGAATTTGCACGCGGTCTTTCGCCGCTCAGAAGGAATGACGCCCAAAGAGTTTCGCACAAACCACTCGAATGTCCGTACCTCCTAGAGGTGGTTTCAAAACAATTCACCGATGCCTCTTTCGCCTAAAGACAAGGCAACGATGCTCGCGCGCCGATCACTCGATAGACGCTCTACGCAGCCTGCGCGGTTCAATTCAACGACCGAAGGAAAAACCATGAATCAGAATCTGCTCCGGATGATTCTGCCCTTCGTTGTTTGTTTCGCGGGCATGTCGACTGCGACAGCTGAAAGCACCCAACGCCCCAATATCCTCTTCATTGGTGTCGACGACCTGCGGCCGGAGCTGGGTTGTTACGGAGCAACTCACATCAAGAGTCCGAACATTGATCGACTCGCGAAAGAAGGCGTGTTGTTCGAGCGGGCGTATTGCCAGTGGGCCGTTTGCATGCCGTCGAGAGCGAGCCTGCTGACGGGACTGCGTCCTGATTCCTTCAAAGGCAACGCGCGGGACTGGCGGAAGATCGTCCCCGACACGGTGACGCTGCCGCAACACTTCAAAAACAACGGATACTACACTCAGTCGTTCGGCAAGATCTTTCACGGCTCGTGGGAGAAAGCGTACGTCGGCAACAGTTTTCAGGATCCCGTGTCTTGGTCTGCACCGCGGTTTGCCTCAAATCCTCGTTATTACTTCACCGACGAAGGTGTCCGAATCGCACGAATGGTGTTCAATGAAGCCAACGACAAGTTCCTTCGCAACGTGAAGAAGAACCCGGACGACCTCGACCAGTGGACGAAGCATTTCGTTCGCGGGCTGGCCACCGAAGCGCCCGACATCTCAGACGACCTGCCGGGTGATGGCCAAGTCGCGGTTGCCGCGCTGAAGAAGGCGCGGGAAATACACGACAAACCGCAACCGTTTTTCCTCGCCGTCGGCTTCATGAAGCCGCATCTTCCGTTCGTCGCGCCGAAGAAGTGAAGAAGTATTGGGATCTCTACGATCCTGACAAGATTCCGCCGGTCACCGTCCCAGACCGCCCCACCGGTGCGCCAGATTTCGCCGTGAAGCAGGGTGCCGGTGAACTAAAACAATACGTAGCCGAAATCGCCAAGACTTCGGTACGCAACGGTCAAACGTCCGAACTCTCTGCGAGTTCGGCTACAGCAGTAGTAGTTGCTCTATGAACAACACGCAAATATAACGTAGCCGCGCTCGCCAGCGAATGGGTTACGCTCACATTCCGGCGAACATGCCTACCAACTCAACCTCTGCGCCTTTGCGCCTCTGCGTGAGGACTGTTGCATCACGCAGAGGCGCAAAGGCGCAGAGAAGAAGGGGGAGCGAATACGCCTCGATACTGATGCTCGTTGGTTTTGTCTGGCTGTTCCTTCCGAATGCAGCATTCGCTGTCGAGCGTCCCAACATTCTGTTCATCGTTTCCGATGATCTGGCAACGCGAATTGGTTGTTATGGCGATGAGGCCGCGATCACGCCGAATATCGATCGGCTCGCCGCCGAAGGCATGTGCTTCGATCTACGCTTACGTGCAGGGAACAGTCTGCACGCCGAGTCGCACGGCATTCATGCTGGGGCTCAATAACAAGCACGCGAGGCGTAATCATTTTGTGATGCATCCGGAAACCATGACGATGGGGCGCTGGTTTCGAGAGCATGAGTACCAGATGTTTTCGGTTGGGAAGATCGACCATGGAGAACACTTCATCGATCCAAAGGCATGGGACATTCGAGGCGAATTTACGGACTCAGCCTTCAATGGCTTGAGAGTCATTCGCGAGGACAAAGGCGAACTTGGCCGACGAGTCAGCCGTTACAAAATCGCTGAATCACCGGAAACAACTCGCGATTGGAAAGTTGCTGAGCGGGCGATTCGATTTCTTCGTGAAGAACGTGATCCAAAGAAGCCGTTCTTCGCGGCAGTCGGTTTCTTCAAACCGCATCAACCGTGTGTGTTAACGACCAAGCACTTTGATCAACACGATCCAAGCCGCTTCACACTTCAACCAACTCCCGAAGACGCAACACCTGTCGGACACGCTGCCAACGTTCCCGGGACCGAGATGAGCGAAGCGAACCAGCGGCTTGCCCAACGCGCTTACTATGCTTCCGTTTCACACATGGACGAACAACTCGGTCGGCTGTTGGATTTTGCCCGCGAGTCGAATCTGCTCGACAACACACTCGTCCTCTTCACCAGCGACCACGGCTTTCACCTCGGTTGGCGCGGCCAATGGGCAAAGCACGACCTGTCCGAAGAAGTCATGCGAGTGCCACTGATTGTTCGCTATCCAAAGCTCGTCAAACCAGCCACTCGAACCAAGGGGATTGTCGAACTGATCGATCTGTTCCCAACGTTCGCTGGCATCGCCGATCTACCGATTCCGAAGACGCTCGATGGGAGGAGCTTCGTCCCGCAACTAAAAGACGCATCCGGTCCCGGCAAGGGAGCCGCTTTCTGTGACAACGGATTCAATGGACGAACGGTGCGAACTGCAGATTGGCGGCTGATCCAGTACCCAAATGGCAAGCATGAACTCTATCACCTGCCCACGGACCCGAGCGAATACTACAACGTCATCGAAAAGCCAGAGCACGATCGTGTCGTCGAGCGGCTCCAGAGACTGCTTGTCACTGAGTTGGGAGAGTTGTCGATGAAGTAAGTCATCGGGGGTAGACTCTCAACCGCCGAACATCTTAATGACCCGACAGTTCTACGGCGACCCGATCGAGCTTGGCCTTCATTCCTGCAACTAATTGGGGCTCAGCCATCTGAACGGGAGTGTTCGCAGTCAACGCCATCCAGTTCTTGCGAAAAAGTTCCACGCGGGAGTGTTGCATCTCGTCTCCGGCCCCTCCGCGCACGACTCCAATCACCCGACCTTGAGCATTGAAGACTCCTCCTCCCGATGCGCCACCGATCGAATCTGGGTACCCGGCAGTCCAGAATTGACAATGCCATTTATCGCGACTTGGGAGGGTCTGTGTTGGTTCGATGACGTGAGTCTCGAAGATCCACGGTTCTTTTTTTCTCAACCGTGTTGGGTACCCGATGAGAACACAGGGTGTGCCAACGTTTGTTGTTGCCGAGCGACCCATTTCCGCGTATGGCCAAGGTCCGTCATCGGTGATTTTCAAAACTCCGATATCGGAGATAAGATTGCTGCCCAGAACGATCGCACTGGCGGAACGCCCATCGCGCAGCAACAGATCCAGCTTTTCTCCCGGCATGCGTTCGTGATGTCCGCATGTGAGTACGTATCCGTCGTTGGTTACGATGACCCCACTCGCGTTGTTCTTACCTTTCCCGGGGAGGTTGATCACCACGGAAGCGGCTTTCGCCTTTGCGATCACTTCATCATCAACCTTCGCTGCCTTGGATGGCTGGTCTACCGGTGCAGCGGAGAACAATCGCACGCGGTCAAGGTTCTTTCCTGCAATGAGGTCGTCCCAATGATCGGTGATAAGGCTCGCGCTAACTAGAATTGGATCATCACCCACAGGCATATTGCAGGCCAATCCCAAGAGTTTTCCGTTCAAGTCAAACACGGGGTGTGCATTAAATTCGGATCGATGAGAGGTTCTCAGCCACTGTCCCTCGGAAGACTGCGTGACAAGCCCCAACCGAATATCCGGGCTCGTATTTTCAACTTGGTCAGCGGAGTTGCGTTGAAAGCCCAACGCCACGCAAACGTCTCCGACAGTCACCTGTTTGTTCAATTCCACATGGGGCCATGGGCCACCTTCTACAATCTTCAGAATTCCAAACCCATTCTCGCTGGACCAGCCCAATGCGCGACCACGAACACGTCGGCCGTCGTGCAAACGCATTGCGAGCAACTTGTCGTCAAGGACGGCACGAACAGGGCCGCTGATCGCAACGTGGCCATCGGCTGTTACAATAACCCCGCAGCCAAAGTGGATTTCGTGCTCATTCCCGTAGGAGAATCTCACGATAGCCGGACCAACTTCGTCAATCGCTGCCTTTGCCAGCTTTTTGATCTCGTTACTCGCAACCGATGTAGCATCCTGCCCTTGACTTTCGGCTTGCACTGCCAAAGCAAGTATCACGCAACAGATCAAGCGGTGGTGAAGAGGCACTCGCGTTGCGCGGTCGACGGAATCGTCGAATTCCTTTGATAACACCGGGCGCATACGGCGAAGCCGGCGAAAATGACTAATGACTGTACGTTGAACAGAGTGCATCTCGAATTCCTTAGGAAACAAGAAAGGGAATAGGAAGCAGAGAAAACGCTGAGCCATGTAGGTCAGTACGCGACGGCTAGGTTGCCCCATACTTCAAGAGCGTTCGGTGTCCTTCGAAGTTCTGATGTTCGGCGGCAATCATGAGGGGCGTTTTTCCGGACTTGGAGACCACGTCGACCGAACCACCTGCATCGATCAATCGACCGATGACATCGGCACCGCACCGATAGGCCGCCGCATGCAATGCAGTCTGACCGACAAACTGTTCACCAAAACGATCGTCGGTCCGACGATCGTCGACGCTTGCACCGGCTGCCAGTAGCGTGTCGATGAGTTCGAGCTGGCGCGGGTTGTCTTTGCTCGTCACCGCCAGCATCAGCGCGGATTGGTCGTCGCCGCAGGTGGCGTTGGCATCTGCACCCAATGAGAGAAGCAACAACGCTGCCTCGGTCTGGTCGTGACGAACCGCTGACGTAAGCGGTGTTGGGTTGCACTGATGTTGGATGCTGCGACCGTTTAGGTCTGTTCCTTGCTCGATGAGCAACCGCATTTCGTCCAGCATTCCACGGCAAGCCGCTATGCAAAGCGCGTCTGTCCACGGTGGACCGAGTAACTTCTTGTGCTGTGTGCCGGTTGGCGACTCCGCTTTAGAATCGCTGTTGGCAACAACTGCTGAGCCGGTGGCCGCTGCAACGGTCAGGGCCTGTCGTCTGGTGATCTCCTGCATGTCATTCTCCGTAGATTTGTTGCTGAACTCTTCAGAGTCCAGACAAAGACATTCGAACAGCACGCGACTTCGCCGATGCAAAGCCGCGTGCGCACACTCATTGCTTCTTGGTGTCGAGCCATTCAAGGCTGGTTAACAAGTTTCGGATTTGAGTCCGTTCCTTCTCGCTTGCGCCACGAACGAGGAGTTTGTCGCCCGCTACATTTACTTTGATCGACGATTCCTCATCATCGCCGACAAACGTTTTGAGCACGATTAGCGCCGCCTCTTCGGGATCGATCTCTCGAATGGTCCAGATCGCCAGTTTTGTCGACGGTGTATTGCGATCCAGTTCCGCAACCAATTCACCAATCTCGGCAAGGTGATCCTCCGAACCAATGACCGTGACTCGGTTCGTTCGACGATCCGTGTCGACACGGACGCCTTTCAGATCCAACGCCTTGATTAGTATTTCGACGTCGGTTGCATCGGCAAAGCTGAGTTGAATTGCTTTGGATTGTGACACCTCCTGCTTGCTGGATGATTGTTTATCAGCGTCCCTTTCAGGTCGCCTGAGAGTTATAGTGACAAGCGGGCCCGCGTTGGTTCGCTCGTCTTCAAACGACACAGGTCTTGCAAATTCAGACTTGCCAAAATGTGCGATGATCAACTCGTCACCGGTTCTTATCCAGATGGCCTGTATCAACATATTTTCGCCGTAAATCGTCAGCAGATGGGGAGTCACCGAAGTATCGATTGTATAGCGACTCGTCCCTCCGTCCGTTTCGCCGCCGCGTTGCCATCGAGTGGTCACAGTTCTCGAACATCGTCGAACTGCCAAAGGTAACTGTCGAAAGTCAACTCTTGCGGTTGCTCACTATGGCCGTGCCGCATAGCAGCAACCAGCCACTGGCCATGGATCAGACTATGCCGTCACAACAGGCCTCTTGAGCAACCTTCAACTCGCGCCGTGCCCACCACACAACCGGATTCCACCAAAACAAACAGCCAACGAAACACGCCAGCCCATTCGACCAGTGGTCTTGGCGCAGGTAATGTGCCAACTCATGCGTCGCAACACATGCAATCTGCTCATCGGTCAACTCCGAAAGCAGCGAGTCCGGCAGCACGACAACCGGTCGCCCTTGCCTGACCCACAATAGGGGCGTCATACGAACTCGGACAACGCATACGCCAGGTGGTTGCCGAATGCCCATCCGTTTCGCTTCGCGGCGGACAATTTCGTTGACCTTGGTGTTTTCCCAGTCACCTCGGCGAAGTAAGCGCGTGAACCGACGAAGTTGAATGAAAACTCGCCCCACCAACACGAGTGCGACTGCAGGCCAGATCGAACACAACACTGCGAACCAGTGGACGGAAAGCGACGAGCTGGCAGTGGACGACTCACTTTTCGGCGGATCGTCTCCGCCATCGTTCATCACCGCAGCGAACGTACTTTCGCCCATCCTGGCATTTGTGAATGCGGCGCTTTGAGAGGGCGAGCTTGCCGAGTGGTCCGTAGCCGAAGTGGCAACACTTCGGGAAACACGCCTTTCACCTGCTACCCGAACTCTTGCGAGTCCAGCTTCTGGTTGTTCGCTGGTATCGGCACGCACGGTCTTCAGGTTTGGCGGCGTAAGGACCGGTAAAGGCAACAATGGCGGCGTCACAAGCTTGCACAAAACAATCAGCCACAGGCAATGTCTGAACGCCGGTCGCTCACGCATGTATCGCGTCAATCCAATCAACGTGATAGCAGCTGCCAGCAGTGCCGCCAGGACAACATTCCAGATCAAGAGCGAAACAAACATCGGCCAACCATTACTTGATGCCTTCGATAATCTTACGGATCGCGTCACGCTGCTTCCGAGTCAGCTTAGCGCGATCGACAAGCGTCAACAGAACCGGACTGAGCGAACCGTCAAAGTGACTGTCGGCCAGTTGCTGAAGCTGCTGCCCGACGAGTTCTTCACGTTCAACTGTCGCCGAGAACTTATGAGCGTGCCGACTATCGTCGTGCGTCACATAGCCCTTCTCAGCCAGCCGATCGAGGAGACTCTTGACGGTCGCATGCAGCGACGGTGAATGCTCGTCGTACAAGTGCTCGACGATATCTCGAACAATCGTCGGCCCACGTTCCCAGAGTACATCCAGAATTCGCAGTTCCGTTTCCGTAACTTCCGCAGCCTTCCGCGGCATGACGAACCCTCTCGTTCAGGACATGAATCTCATCCCAGGCGTAGTGCCTATCATTCTGAGGCAAAATGCCTGAGTTGTCAACCTGATTCCTAATAAACGTATGATTTTGTTGGGCCTGAACTCAAAACGAGGAATTGCGGCGCGCGGTGCAGGATTACCGGCCTCGCGCCGACGCCGTTTACGCTGGCGTTGCCGGAACGAACAACGAGCCAGAATGACAGGCCAAATCGCACGCCAGTTGTGCGTCAATCAGCCGTGCGAAGGCATCAGGGTGACTCCGAACTCCCGGCGGCTGGGACGGTGATCCACAGTTCTGGTGAGTCGAAGAGGGCGTAATCAACCAGCCACTCGAACCAAGGGCATTGCCGAACTGATCGATCTGTTCCCAACATTCGCCGACATTGCGGGATTGCCCGTGCCGGAAACGCTCGACGGCAAGAGCTTCGTCCCGCAACTAAGAGACCCGGCTACACCCGGCAAGCGAGCCGCGTACTGCGACAACGGAATCCGAGGCCGCACCGTCCGCACTCCGAACTGGCGAATGATCCAGTATCCAAACGGCAAACATGAACTCTACCACCTGCCAACCGACCCTCACGAATACTACAATGTAGTCGAGCAACCAGAAAAACGATCGCATCGTCAGGCGGCTCCAGCAGTTGCTTGTCACTGAATTGGGAGAGTTGACGATAAAGTAAGGCGTTTGGACATGAAGAGTTCCCTGTAGCCGAACTCGCCAAGAGTTTGGACGTCCAACCTATATCTCCTGAAGTCTTGGTGACTTCAGCTACGACTGAAAACACAGATGAACGTGTTGCCAACGATTTGCCGCCACAGTTTCATTGCAGTCATGGTATCGCAATGTGTTGCAATTGTGATCGCCGAAGAACCTCGCATTCCGACGCCGAAGTATCCGAATCTTCGCATCGTTGACTACGGCAGCGATATGGGAAGTGGAGCGTATCGAGGCGGGCTTGCGAAGTTGTTCTCCGGCCCGAAGGGAGATGTGCATGTCGACACGGACGGAGATGGTGATACCGCAGATGATTCTGTTTCCGGCTGGAAGTTCAGTCTCACGGAGCCGTTCAATCCGACCAGCGACTACTACAACTCGGAGGCGACCAGCGCAATCTTTTACGGCGGTTTGATCGGGCATCATTCCAATAACCCGACCGCAAGGATGTCGGAAGGCACATTGAACGAGAATCACGAACTGCGTGACGACTGCAACATGATGAGCCTGCAGAGTGCGGCCAGTCAAAAGAAGGGGAACTTTGCGCAGGCGTGGGGGTTGTGGTTTTGGAAGAAGTCGGATTTTCTGCACGGCGGCGACGGAGCTCGCGTTTTCTTTGATGACGAGAGCCTTCTGGCCGTCCACGTTTCGCGCTACTGGAGCGACGTTGAAGGTGGACGCTGGGTTGTTCGCGATGGCGACGACTTTTTCGTATCGGAGCAGACCTTTGGTTCGGCCGAGAACATCGCCCGGCGCGGACGCGGCACGCACGTCACGTGGTTGTTGCATCCCAAGCAGACTCGTTGGGCCGCGTATCGGCCGACCGAACCGTACGACCTGCGGTTTGATGTTGCCGGAGCGAAGTTTGAGACGCACGAGTTCCGAGACGTTACCGCAACCGGTTTCTACATCTTCAAGGACGCTCTGACGAACGCGGTGACTTCCGTGAAGTGGCATTCGTTTGAATGTTTCGCGCGTGTCGACAAGCCGGAGTTGGTCAGTTCGCAATTGGAAATGGTGAAGCTGGCCGGGGACGACTCCAGCGCGGTCACTCACATCAGTTCTGCGCCCGTTTCGTATGCGACGTGGCGCAGGATTCGATCGTGGGCCGTCAGCAATCAGTATTGCAGCGGGCTGGATCAGTCCGGATACACGTTTGATCGTGACGGTTCGCCGGCGAGTAGCGGGACTCGCAAGAGTTCCGGCCTCCGGGATACTCGAAAGAGTAAGGCCAGAAGTCTTGCAACTTCTGATACGGCCTTGGAAGGCCGTCGTACGGAGCGCTACAGTGCTGCTTCTCCCGTCACTGGCATCACGTTCGCTGATGCCGCCGCGTGGTGTAATGCATTGTCTGAATACGAAGGACGCACTCCCTGCTACTGCTCCGACGCGGCCACGACGAAGGTGCTTCGCAAAGTTCGCGAACGAAACGATCCGGAGCAGTACGACTGGCAACCGGAAATTCATGTGAAGTGGGATGCCGATGGCTTTCGTTTGCCGACGGCGAGCGAGCGGAACAAGCATGTTCATATCAAGCAGCACAAGAATGCTGGCTTGTTCATCGCGCGCGGACCCGCGCAACCCGTTCCTATATCCGAGCTTGAGAAGACATGGAACTCCGTACTGCAACGAAACGAATCGGCCGTAGCTGAAGTCGCCAAGACTTCAGACGTTCCAGAGCAGCCGTCCGAACTCTTGGCGAGTTCGGCTACGGGCAGATCTTCGTCTACCGCACTGCTTTCGGATGCCGACTTCGTAAAGATCACGGATGGGCGGTTTATACGAAACGATGAGGCCAGCGTGACCGTATCGGATTTCTACTGCCAGAAGACAGAGGTCTCGTTTGAGCAGTGGTCGATCGTGCGGCGATGGGCGTTGGAGAACGGGTACGTCTTTGATCACCACGGTGATGTCGGCAGCATGGGTTGGCGATCGGAAGACTTCGTCCACTCGCTGGCGGAACCCGTAACGAACATCAGCTGGTTTGATGCGAAGCTGTTTTGCAACGCACTGTCCGAGATGCAGGGACGCGAGCCGTGCTACTACACCGACGAGGCGAAGACAAAGGTCTTCAAACGCTCATTGCCGTGGCGGATTCGCATGATGCCGGCGGATGACTACGGGCGAAAGAGTCGCATCGACATGCCGCTGTATACGAAATGGGAAGCGGACGGATATCGATTGCCGACATGGGCCGAATGGTCGATCGCGTGGCGAGCCGGAGACACATCGCTTCATCAGGGACGACCGCCCGCGCCGCTGTTGGAACGCGAAACAGCAAACGAGTGGCTCAAAGCGAACTCCAACGGTCGCACCCATCCAGTCGGTACCAGCACTCCGAACTCGCTTGGCATTTATGACCTCGGCGGCAACGTTTCCGAGTGGCTGCACGACACTCCGGTCAGTGATTACTACCGCGCCGAGAACCCGAAGGGAAACGAAGCCGACAGCCTGTTTGGTGCCGCCTTTGCCGGCGGTCACTTCAACTCGGCACCGAAGGGAGTGGGCATACGTCCCGGGATGAATCGCAAATCGGCGGCATGGCCGTGGCTGGGGATGCGTGTCGTTCGCTGCAACGTGGGTGTGAACATCGAAAAGCCCTTCGTGCCGAAGGTTGTTCTGGACGTAACGACGCAGGACTTCGATCCTCTGAACGGCCGGACGTTCAGAGGGAACTCACGCCGCACCGGTTACTTTGGCGAAAAATCCGTTGGAGCAGGCCATCGTGGAATTCGTGAGAAGTCCGATGGAAACCCGACGCGTCAGCGAGGGAAAGATGCGTCCACTAACGCCGCCCAGCCCCTCGCTGACGCTTCGGGTTACGACACGGCTCCCGCAGCGTTGAAGTGGAAGTTGCAAACGGGCGGGCCGGTCCGATCTTCGCCGGTTGTCGTAGACGGAGTTGTATTCGTCGGTAGTAACGACGGCTTTGTCTACGTGATCGACGCTGCCACTGGAAAACGCAAATGGAAATACGACACCGGCGGCGAAGTCTCCGGAAGCCCGACGATCGTCGACGATCGCGTACTGATTGGCAGCAGCAGTGGCTTCTTCTACGCACTCGATCGCGAGACCGGTGACGTCCTCTGGAAGTACGCACGCGATACGAAGCGACCGGAACGATACCCGGTTTGCACTTCACCGGCAGTGGCGCACAACACGGTGTTCTTCGGAGTCGGTCAATCCTACAACGCGATCCTCGTCGGACTGAATCACCGCACGGGCAAGAAAGTCTGGCAGCTTCGTGGCTACAAGCCGAACCGCGGATTGCTCGGGCCCGCAATCGACGGAACGCACCTTTACCTGCCCGTCAACGACAATCGCCTGCTGGCCGTCGACATCCGCACGGAACTGCCGATTGGTGACGTCGTCGGTCACCATTGTCTGGCCAGTATCGCCGTCGATCGTGACGTGATCCACTACAACACGGGTAAGTCCATCACGTTGTACGCACCCGGTAGCGGAAGTCGCCAAGAGTTTCGGCGCGGTACTGGCAACGCAGACCCGGCAGACGTCGAAAGTCTTGGCGACTTTCGCTACGGCCAAAGTGCAGTGCGTACTTTCTTCCGCCGCCTGCATCGACAGGACGTGGACGGAGTCGGCTTGTCGTTCTTCCCTCAGTCGGCACCGGCGATACACAATGGTGTGTCCTACTTCGCCAAGGGAGATCGCAAACTCTACGCCATCCAACTCAACGACGGTAAAGCCCGGACACTTTGGGCTCAAGCCACGCCGGACCTCGTCCGCAGCTCCCTCAGCATCGCCGGAGATCACCTCTACTACGGCTGTGACGATGGCAACATCTACGCCACGAACCGGACCACCGGCAATCCCGCTTGGAAGTACCAAACGGGCGGCCCAATCGCATCCTCACCCAGTATCTCCGGAGGAGTGCTGTTCATTGGCAGCGACGATGGCTGCGTCTACGCACTGGAATAGCTGCGGGACGCTGGTCCCCGAGATGTAGGACGGGCACTCCTGCCCGTCTTGGTGCAGCGACAGCGGCTGATCCGCAACGTCATCCACCCAAGACGGAATATCCGCATATGAACGCCAACGACTTACTCTCGTCAGACATGGAGGTTGTAGCCTCGTGCTTGAAAGATGGCGTCGATCCAAATGCGTTCGTTGGCAGGGATGCGGACGACGTTCGAGCCCTCGCCGTGCAGTGTTTTTCAGGGCATGTCGAGATCGTACGATTGCTTCTGGATAATGGCGCTGATCCCGATTTGGGCCGAGCATCAACGGGGGAAACTCCCTTGCATCATGCCGTCCTCGATAATGAACCGAGTCAATTGGAAATTGTCAAAGCACTATTGCGTGCAGGTGTCGATCCGAACAAGCAATGCAACACCGGTGTGCTTTCCATCAACTTCATGCGTGATGTTCGGGTGCGCGGTGAGACTCCGCTGCATCGGGCCGCCGGTTATGCAGACAGCCAAGTTATTCAAGCTCTGCTCGACGCCGGCGCGAATAAGGAACTGAAAGATGCGAACGGCGACTCGCCTTTAGCATGGGCAAGTCTCCACGGTCGGGATTTGGATATCCTCAGACTTCTATGTTACGGAGATATCCGAGTCTAGGCAGTTCGTGAGTAGTCAAACTCGAATACCTTGGTTTCCTCACCCACGGCCAAACCGTACACCGTCCAGATGTGGGAACTGTCGTTCGGAAATTTAAGCACGTACTTCATCATGCAGTCATGCAGATCCAGCATGGGTTCGTCGGCAACACCGAACAGCTCGATTTTCTGCGGTACTTCGTCGGAAGCATGTCCCTTGAACGACAGCAGAGCGGTGTTCTGGTTGTCGATAAAGATACCGGTCCATGCATTCTTGTAATTGTCATACCCGAGAATGCGGGTTGCCGTGAATGGTTCCTTGCGCATCTCGCCTTGTAAATCAGGTGCCTGAATTTCACCGCTGATCTGTTCCAGCAGGAAACGATCGTCGTGAACCAACTCTCCAGTGGAAGTGCATCGGCTCTCCCAAGACTGATCGCCCCCGTGAAAGCGCAGGCGCACGTTCCATTGACCTGTAAGGCGCTCCAACAGGCCGTGTGCTTTCGACGTTCCCCGCACTTCGAACCACTTCTTGAGCATCTCCTGAAAGTCATCGTTCTCTGGCATCGTATTCTTCTCCTGTGCAGCGACTTGCCATCCCCGCAGTATTCCCGGGACGGCAACCAGCATGACTGCCCCGGTCAGGCGGTGAAAGTCACGTCGATTCAAACCGTTCTGACGAGATTCAGCGACAGCCATCGCTCACCCGGATCTATGCCGTCGAATTTCTGGAGCAACTCAGGTGATCGTAGCCTCTTGACCGGCAGTTGTATTGTAAATCTTTGCCAGCTCTGTGCGGCGGTGTGTGACCGTTGATTGGGACGCTGTAGCTGAAGTCGTAAGACTTCAAGGACTCATCAGTTCAAAGTCCGAAGTCATGCGACTCCGGCTACTATGAATAGTCACACCTTGTGCGGCTTGATCGTCAACGCAGGAAAGAGTCAATCCGAAACGCGGACGTGGCTGCGCGTCACGCGGTTCCGCAGATAGGTGGTCGGATTGATGCCTGAAAACCGATGAAAGTCGCGGTTGAAGTGCGCCTGGTCAAAATAACCGCAGGCGAGGGCAATATCCGCCCAGTCCGGCTCTTCACATTGTGCCAGCATGTCGATGACGAGGTTGAAGCGACAAATCCGTTGAAAGAGCTTCGGCGCAGCACCAACCTGATCCCGGAACAACCGAATCAAACGCTTGTGGCTCAACCCGGTCTCCAGACTTATTTGGGCAACGGTCTTTGTGCTTCCCGTCTTCCTGAACTCACTCAGGGCGTAAGCAACCGCCGGGTGTTTGTCCCTGTCTCTCAATTCCTGCAACAGAGTCCTGACCACTCGCCGGATTGTCTCATGAGGAGTGTTTGCTTCCAGCAATTGCTGCTGAAGAGTTGCAACCGTGCTGCCCCACAAGCTGTCGAGAGAAACAACCTGATCCGTGAATTCACCGGCAGGAGAATCGAAAAAGGCAAACGCACCTCCCGGTTTGAAATGCACGGCCACCATACTCGGGGAGCATCCCGCATCAATGATGACATGTTCGGACCGCACGCCGGCAAGCAACGCTTCATTGGGACCATGCTTGTTCAAGGTCAGCACCAGATCCATGGTCCCAGTCGGCAACACTCTGTCGTGTCCGTGGCTCTGAACAAAATTCTCAATTAGCCAAATGGAGTCCACGTAACGGGACAGCGGCGTTTCAAATTCGGTGTGGCGAGTGATGCCGACCGGCAACCGACTGATAGCTCTATTCACCTTGGTTCAATTTAGGCATCGTCACTGCTTTCCGGCTGTTGTTCTCTTGATGGTTCTCCCGCGTTTTTGGATTCGAGTTTACCATCAACCTCAGCCAACTCCTTTTCAAGTTGTGCTTTTCCTCTTCTCAACGTCTTGGTTCTGACTTCCTCCAGATACTGAGTTAGTGTTGCCTTCACGAATTCCGTCCGCTTATGGGGGCCGTCAACGCGAATTGGCGGTTCGATTTGCTTTTCCAGAGGCGTGTCCATCAATTCCGTGACCAGCACAGCCACGTCGGACTTGCCGCCCGGCAGCATGAACGGAACGTTTAGCTTGACAGAAGAAACATGAGAGGTTCCCGAGTATTGAACGTCTCCGTGTACATAGAGTTCAAAATCTTCACCAGCTTTCCGCAGAATGCCAACGAGGTAGTTGGCCAGAGGCCTGCGCTCGAATCGAAGCGGGTGATACGTGATCTCAAAGGGCTGTCCGGGGATGACTGAGAACGACACGATTTGTTCGTCCTGCTTGCCAAAGCACAAATGGCAAATGTAGAGTTCCAAACGTGTCTCTCCTTCTCTAGCTCGTGTCGTATTGTGTCGTTGGTGAGTAGATTGACGATACGATGTGCCTATCGTCGATGTTCATACTGTGTCTTCTCGTTCGCCGGGAGATCTCCGGTAGCCGAAGTCGCAAAACTTTGGACCAGATTGACACGCAGCCGAATTCTTGCGAATCCGGCTACTTGGCAGGTCGATGGCGTTTGATCGTGAGCGGGCCTTGCTGTGTGTAGGGATGCTTGGCTTTCATCGCTTTGTAGCTGAGCCAGCCGTTGGCTGAATGGACTCGCTGGACGTCCTTTGTTTCATACGCAAAGAAGACCGGCTTCTGGTGGACGACGATGCGATCCGGATAGACGTCGAAGCTGCACCATGCGGTGGGGCCGCCTTTGACGAGTGCCGTTCCTCCGAGAACCAGATAGTGCGTTTCCTCCTCCTCTGCGTGCCACAAAGCGCGGTGATAGTGGCCGCTGAGGCTGAGCAGTACCTTGTATTGTCGCATCATCAGCCTCAGACGCTCGCGTCCCTTGCCGATCTGGTTGTACTTGCCTTGGCCGCGTTCGTTGTTCTGCCAAGGTGAGACATGCAGCGCGATGACGATCTCTTCGCCTGCTTTCTCGGCAAGTTTGAATTTCGATTCGATCCAGCCCAATTGTTCGTCGCTCATCCCGACGTGATTGCCTTCGGCGTCGATGATGACGAAACGCACACCCTTGTGAACGACGGAGTAATGCAGGTCGCGATAAAAATACCTCATGAACAGTTCGGGGATCTCGTGGTTGCCGCGCACGTAGTGGTAGGGTTTGTCAAACCGTTTTACAAGCTCCTGCATCGTCTCGTAAGCGTTGAAGTCCGTTTTGAAATGGACCATGTCACCGAGCATCAACGTGAGTTCCGCTCCGGCACGGTTGATCTGATCGGTGGCGTGAGCGAAGCGAGCCTCGTCGGTCTTGATCGACGTAAATCCAAGCTGCGGATCGCCGGTGGCTGCAAAGCGAAAGATCAGATCATCTTCCGGTTCGGGAAGCAACTTTGGGTCGTCAAAGCCGTCGGGAGCCGTGCGGCTGACGACGGGTTGTCGATCAGCGCCGGATCGCCGGGAGCACCAGCGACACTGATGTGGAATTGGGCAAAGGGAGCACGGCTTGCAAGGGGCATCTCATCGCCCAGCGTCTGATCGTCGACCCAGCACGCATACGTTTCCTGTTCGTAATCGATGCGTGCCGTCAGCGTATGCCAATCCTGATCGACCGCCGTCTTCGTATAGAGCCGCCAATGGGGGACGTTGAAGATCGAGTGCCAGCGGAGTTGTTCGACCTCAGTGCCCTTCGCTTTGAACGGTCCACCGGCGATTCGGGCATTGACCTGATTCGCTTTCTCACCACGCATGTCGAAGAACAAACCGCCGTGCCACTTCTTTGGCGGCTTGAACGAGCACTGAACCCACACGACGCCATCAGAGATGGGCTGCGGCAACTTCCGCTTTAAGCCGAAATTGTCAGTACGAAACGGCTCGGTATGTGAGATTGCCAGTGCCTGCGATCCGTCAACGCCAACATTCGCCTTGACTGCCGCGATCGGTTTGCCTTCACCGCGAAAACCGGCGAATCCCGTCCAGCCAGATGACACGACGATGGGTTCACCGCTCTCTTGGCTATCGAAGCCTTCCGACAAAATCGAATCGCTCGCGCGGAGAGGCGTTGCTGCGAAACTGATCGCCAGAACGAAAAGGGACAGTTGTCTTTTCATGGAACGGCTCGAGTTCGTGGTGGGGAAGCCGTAAGGCTTGTGTTTGTGGAGTTAACCAAAGAACTCTCGCGAGTTCCGCTGCAACAGGCAGCAAACTGTATAGAATAACCCAAACCACAAGTATTGGCACGATCGCAATGGTGAGATCCAAGATGCCCAACCGATGGGAGTGAAGCGTTTCGCCGAGCACGATGCCAATATCGACGATGTCGCTTTCCTTGCTGCAGTCGTCGAGAAAGTCAGTGACGACTACAGAATCGATCACCAGCGCGTGTTTACGATGGGGTCGTCCAACGGTGGATTCATGAGCCAGCGGCTGGCGATCGAGCGGTCGGACATGTTCGCCGCAGCGGGAATTGTAATTGCCACGTTGAGCGATTCGCTGAGCAAGGATTTTACGCCAAAGCGGCCGGTCTCGATGCTCTTCATGAACGGCACCAAAGACCCGATCGTGCCATACGACGGTGGAAAAATCACGTTTAACTTCCTTCCGCTCCTCTCCAAACGGTCCCGCCAGCAACCCGACACCGGCGATCCTGTCATCGCGACCGACGGCGCTGTCAACATGTGGCTCAAACGAAACGGGCTTGATTAGCAAAATCCCGCCACAATGAAGCTACCCGACAAGAACACTGATGACGGTTCGCATATCGAACGCACATTGTGGACTGGCGGTACAGATGGAACGACTGTGGCTCTTTATCGCGTGGTCGGCGGCGGACACAACATTCCGGGAGCATGGCAGTACCTGCCCGAACGGATTATCGGCAAGACAAACCGCGATATCGACGGACTCGAAACGATCTGGAAGTTCTTTGAACAACACGGCCGCAAGGTACGATAGAGCACGTCACCTTTTTCCGTAGCTGAAAATCACAGGACTTTAGATTCCGCGGAGCACGCTTTCGCCTGCGCAGTCGCAAGTTCTTTCAATTTCCGTTTCGGACTGTTAAAGTGAATCATTCAAGCGTGCAGGGCGCTGCTGTGTCCGCGGAAAGGGCTGAGCCCACCTGACTGATGACGTTGTTCCTGATATTCGGCGTACCTTCTTTCGGTTCGTGATGCGGACACCGAACCCCGGCGGCACAGCAGCCGCGGAAAGGAGGTCGTCATGACCAACTCTCATTCTCGCCCGACGCGCACTCTTCCCGAGCGCCCGAATCTCGACCAGCTTCGCAAGCAGGCAAAGGAACTGCACCGTTCCTACAAAGCCCGCGATCCGGATGCGGTTGCAGAGGTCCAACGGTTCGAAGCCAGTCCCAATCCGAGTTCTTTTGCGCTCACTGATGCGCAGCGTGTTCTCGCACGAGCCTATGGTTTCACCAGTTGGACCGGACTCAGGCAGCACGTCGAAGAATCAACCATCGAGGCGTTTATTGCCGCGACGAGCGCCGGTGACGTTGTGACAGTGCGCAGGATCGGTGAGGCGCGACCGGAGATTGTCCACGTCGAATATGGAAAGAACGGTGGCATGGCGTTGCACGACGCGGTTGTCAATCGCGACTCCGAGATGACGCGTCTGCTGATGGAACTCGGCTCCGATGCGCGCAAGGGAATCTGGCCGTATCGCGCCGTGATGACGGCGCACGCCATCGCAACGGATCGGGAGTACGACGAGATTGTCGCGATCATTGAGCAAGAGGAGGAACGCCGTCGAACGGAATTGAGTTCCACTCCTGCAACGAACGGTACAAAGACCGACGAGATTCAGCAGGCGATTCTGGAAGGTCAGATCGATGATGCAATTCGAATTCTCGAAAGCGACACTTCGCTGATCGGAGCCTGCAGCGTTCGAGGCGCAACGCCGCTGCATTTCGCGGCCTGGGCACATCATCCGCAGATGGTGGCGTGGCTGCTCGACCACCATGCGGATGCGGAAGCAATGGACGCCGAGGGAAAAGCGCCGCTCGACTATGCGGCGATCGCCGCCGGCTGGTCGGCAAATGACGACTTCCACTACCTGCTCGATAACGCGCGGGTTGAGCCCGATCGTTTTGAGGAGACCGTTCGGCTGCTGCGTTCCGCCGGCGCGAGACTCACACCGCGCGCAGCCGTGGCGATCGGTGATCTGGACGCGGTTCGACAGATGCACCGCGAAGGACACCTCACGAACGAAGTCGACATGGGGCGAGGCGGCTTGCTGACCATCGCCGTCCGCGTCAATCGCATCGAGATGGTGTCACTGCTGCTGGACCTCGGATTGGATCCCACCGAGCCCACCGCCCCGGGCGAAGACGGTTCCGTCAGTTCCGGCCAGCCGCTGTGGTATGCCGCATTGTGCGGCCGGCACGAGATTGCCGAAATCCTGCTCGCCCGTGGTGCCGACGTCAATGCAATCAAGACCGGTTGCGGTGATGCGATCGGCAATGCGTACACGACAGGCGATGAACGGATGAAGGTGCTGCTGAGAAGCCACGGAGCCCGAGTCACCGCATCAACCGTCGGTCTCCATCGCGAAACAGACGCGGCGCGGGCGATTTTGGACGGAACACTCACGGCTGAGTGTATGAACTCAGAGATAACCAGTGACCGGAATTTGGTTGAAGAGTTGCTGTGGGCCGGTGCCTGCGGAGGTGATCCTGAGATTGTTCAGATGTGCTTGCCGAGAATACAGCGTGAACCAGATGACCCATGGTGGGCATCGATCCTCGGACAACCGACGCGCATCTGGAATCATCAGGCGCTGCACACCAACAACAAGCTGGACCGATCAACTTATCCGGATTGTATGCGTTTGATTCTGCAGCACGGGGTGCATCCGGACGTTGGTTCCGAGGATGGCTCAACCGTCCTGCACCACATCGCCGGTCCGGGTGAAACGCGGATGACGGATCAGGAACGCATCCGGTTCGCGACAATCCTTTTGGAATTCGGCGCGTCACTGACGCTGCGTGACTCACTAATGCAGTCCACGCCGCTCGGCTGGGCCTGCTGCTGGGGACGTGTCGACCTCGTCCGGATGTACCTGAAGCGCGGTGCCGATGCTGTGGAACACGACGCCGAACGCTGGGCGAGACCCATGGCATGGGCCTCGAAGGGCGGGCATCAGGAGATTGTTGAACTGCTCGCCGCTCATCAAACCAGCGGTGATTGAGCGAGTGTAGTCATAGGGAACGAGGTTGTGGCAGGACGCTGCCGGGCGATGACGGTCCGGTGTGGGACACATTGGCTGCCCAACCAATGAAGGGAGAAACAGCCGAGACCCGCAAAAAGTGACGTCGATTGATCATCCGGGCCTCCTCGATTCTTGTTGGAACCAATTCATGACTCAGCTTTTGCCCGTCCTGCGGGTGTATCATCGTCGTTTCGTTGCACGTTTCGATCCCTTGTCTTCTGAGTCTCACAAACCTGTTCAACAGCTTTCAATCCCTATTCCACAGCTTCAATCATCGCTATCCAGTGTCCTTTTCCGGGTGCCGTTAGTTTTACCTGCTGACCGGCTTTGAAGGTTTGTGGTTCTCTCCAGCGGCTGTTGGCGATGTCGAGCCATTTCATGGTGAACGTGCCTCTTGCATCGGAAAGGTCGAGTTGCACAGACCCGCCGTCGGGAAAGTACACGGCGTATTGCTCGCCGCCGATTCCAGTCAAATACGCTTCGTCCGGTTTGCGTTCCAGCAACAGCCGACCTCTGCTGTCGGGAACGCAGCGGAACAGGTCCAACTCGGACGTCAGCATTCGCATGCTGCGAAGATGAACCTGCGCGAGGGACGACAATCCCAGACCATACGGCGGACGATGGAACCGGCTGGATGCTGAACCGCCGATGATGTTCTTCCAGAAACGGGCCGTCGCGTCCTTGTCCGTTCCTTCCCATCCTTTGCCCGTGTCGGTGCCATAGATCTTGGTGTGGTTGATGGGGCGTGGGCGCTGTGCCAGAGCATGCCAGACATGCTGCAGGTTGTCCCAGTTCTCCTGTCTTTTGATGGCGCTGTTTTGTGATGCTTCGAAGAGTTTGGAGTTCACTACGTCAGCGCCCAACACCGACAGGCTGGCAACGCCAACGACACCCGTTGATTGCAGAAATGCTGGCCGATCCATTTCGTCTCGATTTCATGATCTGACCGAGTTCTTGCACCACCACTTCAGAGAGCATTCTAACGCGAATAGATCGTAGTTGCATGACGCAGCACCGGCACGCCATCACCGCACGCCCGATGAAGAGCTGCGCAAGACTGCTAGCCATTAGGCACTTTCCCGCGGGATCAGCGAATAGAACTGCCGACCCGTGCGTAGCTGCCAGCACGCCGACTTGACAAAGTGGGCATGCGCTCTTTATGGTGGGTATAGCTACTTTAGTGAATTGTTGGCGATGGCCGGATTGGAAGACAATGAAGTTCAAGGACACACTGGCGATCCGTTTGAGAGCAGCGTATTTGCACTTGCATCGGTCAGCGAATCGGCACTTTCGCCAGTTTGACGCCACGGCGGATCAGTACGCCGTGCTGACTTGCCTTGCGGAAGGCGAAGACGGAGTTACGCAGCAGGACGTAGTACACGCACTTGCTTCTGACAAGCGAACGATTGGCAGGATGGTCGACCTGCTAGAGCAGAAAGGTCTCGTCGAGCGGCGTGAACACCCAAAGGACAATCGCGCTTGGGCGCTGTATCTGACGAATGACGGGAAGAAACAGCAGAAGTTGCTGTACGACAGCGCCGACTATTTGCGGCGACGTCTGGAAGAAGCAGTGCCGCCGAGACACCTCGACACCGTGCTGGACGCGCTGACGGACATGGCGAAGCGTCTCGACCCGGACGAGATCGCCGACATCATCGAAGAACAATCGAACGAGAAGGCAATCTTGTGATCACACAATCACTTTTTCCCACGACCATCATCGGCAGCCTGCATCGGCCTGATTGCGTGCGCGAGTTGGTGTTGGACCGCAATCGCGGGAAGGTATCGGAGTCTTCCGCCCGCGAGCAGCTTGACGATGAGATCGCAACGGCGATCCATGTGCAGGAAGCGGCCGGACTGGATGAGATCACCGATGGCGAATGGCGGCGCGAGAGCTACGTAAAGGTATTCGCCGAGCGAGTGCACGGATTCAAGCACGATATCAATCCCGGCGCGGCAGGACTTGCGTATCCCGCTGTGGTTGCGCCGATCGAGAATGGCCGACCAATTGCGGTTGACGAAGTTCTGTTCCTGCGGCCGCGAACAAAGAGACGAGTGAAATGCACGCTGCCATCGCCGTACATCATTGGCCGGCGCATGTGGCATCCGGAGCACTCCATGGCCGCGTATCCGACACGGGAGCAACTCATGTCGGATTGCGTTCCGATTTTGCGACATGAGATCGAGTTGCTGCGAGAGGCTGGTGTGGACACGGTTCAGCTTGACGAGCCGTGGCTCAGCGCGATGGTGGACCCTCGATTTCGCCTGCGGGAGGGAATGTCCGACCCAAAACGCGAGATGGATCTTTGCGTCGACTTGCTGAATCAGACGCTCGAAGGGATCGAGGGAGTCGACACGGCCGTCCATCTCTGCCATGCGCACTTCAATCGCAAGCACGTGAGCGAAGGCTCGTACGACATGATTATGCCGGCGCTCGCCAAACTTCGTGCCGGGACGATCTCGATGGAGTACGCGGCGCCGGTAAGCGGCAGCTACGAAGCTTTGACGGAGTTTCCGCCGGATGTGCGGATGGGTCTGGGCTGCATCGACCATTGCGATCGTGCGATTGAGACGCCGAGTTGCGTCGTCGAACGAGTCGAGCGGGCGATGCAGTACGTCGAAAAAGAACGCATCACCCTGCATCCCGATTGCGGGTTTTCGCCGTCAGTTCAGAACCCAATGGATATCGAAGAGGCGTCGCTGAAACTGACGGCGATGTGCGACGCGGCCCAACTCTTGAGAGAGAAGTACGCATGAAAGTCCCCGCTACCCTGTTGCTGGTCGTCTGTCTCGCGGCAAACTCGCTCGAAGCTGCCAACACTCCATCGAAGTTTTCGAAGGAGCATCAGGCCACGGCGGAGTTGCTCCAAGGGAGGAAGTGGGACGAAGCCGCTACTGCGTATCGCGAGATCCTCGCGAAAGGGCCGCGCGATTCACTGGCACCGAATGCTCAATACGGGTTGTTTCTGGCGTTGGACCGGGCTCGAAAGAGCGAAGCGGCGCGAAGCGCGCTTCAATCGCTGGAACAGCTCGTCAAGGACATGAAAAGTGAGGGGAAGCTAAGTGGGCAACATCCAATTGAAGCGTGGATGTTTCGCGTTCGTAGCGAAGCGGGGCGGTTGCATGAAGAAGCCGGCGATTTCGCGGATGCAGCGAAAGAGCATCAAAAGGCTGCCGCAGAGATGGGCACGAGGCCGCAAATGGCTGATTGGCGAGCGAGAGCATACGTCAACGCTGCCCGGTGTCTTCAGCAGGCCAAGCAGACTGATGCCGCAATCGAGTTGCTTCGCAAGCATCTGCCCGAATTGAATCGTGCCGAGTTCGCTGGGATGCGTGCACTTCAAACCGCAGCACTTGCCAAGCTGCACGCGGACGATGGCGATGATGAAACAGCGGAGAAGTTGGTAGCGAGCTTGAAGGCTGATCCGCAGATTGACGAGAGTCAACTTGCTGTGGCGAAGGAGTTGGTTGCGGGCCGAGCGCTGGATCGTACCCCGACGCGTGAGCGAGGGAATGACAATCAAGGCACTTCGTTCCTCGCTCACGCGTCGAGTTTCAAGATGCGAACGCGTCGCGGGCCGGATTATCTCGCGATTGAATCAATTGGCCGCTTCGAAATTCGCATCGCCTTGCAGGAAGTCGGCCGCAATCTGTTCGGGGACAACCGCTACGGCTGGATCAACGCGTGGTATAACCTCGAAGATGATCCGTTCAAGACGCGCAACCTCTGCGGCCTGTCGTATTTTCCGTTGATCAAGCCGCATCACTTGACTTGGCTGGAAAAGCGCGACGGCGAGTGGAAACGAATCAACTCACAGAGATATAAGGAATACAACAAGACTCTCGACGTGTTCCTCGGCATGCAGAAAGGGCCAAGCCCGCATCAACAGGGAAACGTGAAGTTTGAAGTGCTTGAAGACACGCCGACCCGCGTGAGAACCAAAACGATACACGACCGTTGGCCGTTCGAGTCGATGGAGTACACGTTTTACCCAACGGGCCAGATCTTCGTCTCAGCCTATTTCAATGTCCATCACGAAAAGCCTGACCTTCGGATCGGCGGCGTCAGTTTCTACACGGTCAAGAACGCTCAGATCAACTGGCGCGACTCGACGGACTCCACTTCACGAATGCCCGGTGAAGGTGGCAGCCAGTTCAACACAACCTATGTGTTGTCACATAGCAACATTGTGCCGTCGTTCCACATGTCGATGCCGGACGACATCCTGACCTGTTCGTCGGCACCGCATGACTCACGAACTTTCATCAACAACGAAATCCCGCTGATGTGGCGGCGGACGCCGCTTCGGTTCGCAGCTGATCGCGAGCTCAAAGAGAAACGATTTGCTTTGCAGATGCGAGTTTACCCTCGCGACATTGATTCGTTCGAGGCCGGTTTGCCGTATGTCAGAGACTACCAGAAGCCGGCGAAAGTGTCTGTTCAAGGCGGCACTCTGGTTACCGACTCGGTTGGCGACCTGAACGGCGATGGCTACGACGAAAGCCACGGCTGTTTTGTCATCAAGGCCGACCAAGGCGAAGTTAAAGCAACGCTGGATGCCACGCAGCGATCCTGCTTTCAACCCGTGCTGAAGATCGTTGGCTGGACCGGTGGCAAGCCGCAGACCGTGTCAATCGATGGCCGACCTGCTGGCGAGCGGGTAAACGTGTCCGTTGTTGAAGACTCACTGCTGGTGCAGCTGCTTTCGACTTTGACAAACGAGACGACAGTAGTCGAAGTGAAGTTGGAGACAAGACCATGAAACCAAATTCGCAACTGGCAGCCACGCTGGTTACCGCGTTTGCGGTCATATTCGCCTTCGGGGCACGCGATGCGCTTGCGAACGACGTGAACGAGTTTGCAACAGTCGTCGCTCCGTTTCTCAAGGCACACTGTGTTCGCTGCCACGGCACGAAGAAGCACGAAGCGCGGCTGATGCTGCATAAGATGACCGGCAAGATCGCTTCGGCCGATGCCAAGGTCTGGGAAGCCGTGCTGGGGCAACTCGACGAGGGGAACATGCCGCCTGAGGGCGAGCCGCAACCAGACTCGGATGAAGCGAAAAAGGTTGCCGATTGGATTCGTGAGACATTGCGGACGGCAATGCCCTCGCTGCCCGCGCACGAGTTGATCTATCCGGAGAACGGAAATCACGTTTCGCATGATTTGCTGTTTCCTAATCGCACCCCAGTGCGTTTTCCCGCGACACCAGCCCGTATTTGGCGAGTGCATCCTTCAATCTACGAATCGTTCGTCGAACACGCCTCACGCGAGCCGTTTCACCATCCGTTCCGGCGCGAGAGTCTCTTCTCGACACCGTGGGGGCTCGACGGCGAAGGTTTCAAGGACTACTCCGATTTGTATTGGATTGGTGAGGCCGAGACGGAATTGTTGATCAGTAACGCGATGCGAGTCGCCGAGATCATGAGCCGCAAGCGAAGCACGTACTCGGATGAGTCAAAGGCGTTTCGCGAATTCCTGCGATCGCGGCAGAACCCGACGAACGACGACCTGAAGAAGATCATTTCGACCGCGTTCGCGCAGATTTTTCAGCGCGAGCCGACGGCCGGCGAATCAGAACGGTACGTTACCTTCTTCGCAGAAAACGTCGAGCAACTCGGACGAGAAAAGGGGATGCAGACAACTCTCGCCGCCTTGCTCCTGCATCCGAAGGCGGTCTTTCGATTCGAGCTTGGATTGGGCGAACGTGACGACCATGGCCGGGTTCGTCTCGCTCCGGGCGAGTTGGCTTACGCGATCGCCTACGCAGTGACAGACCGTGCGCCGGATGAAGAACTGTTGAAAGCCGCGCGCGACGGTTCGCTCGAATCTGACGACGGGATTCGCAAACAAGTCATCAGGCTCATCGACATAGAACAAGCAAAGATGCAGGAAAGTTATCGCTCCAACAAAATCGGGCGGCGACACACAGCACCGATGTTGCGTTTCTTTCAGGAGTACTTCGGTTACACGAAGGCTCCTCAGGTTTTCAAAGACATCGCCACCAGGCGCAAAGCACGACTGCCCGGCAATTACAGTCCCGATGCTTTGGTTTCAGATACCAACCTGCTCGTGCTGCATTTCATTGACAAGGATAAGGACGTGCTGCGCGAGTTGCTGACGACCGACCTGTCGTTCGTGTCGACAGGGCGCGGTCGCTGGAACGGCCTTGTCGAACTGAAGAAGCGAGCGAAGAAGGTCGGCAAAACGGGCAAAGTCACTCCGTTCGACGACAAACGGAATCGTATCAACGAGCACTACAATATCACGCCCGATCAATGGACCGAGGACATGCCGTTCCCGCTCGACAAGACCCAGCGGGCCGGGATCCTCACGCAGCCAAGCTGGTTGATCGCGCATTCGACGAACTTCGAGAACCATGCCATCCATCGCGGCAAGTGGATTCGCGAACGGTTGCTCGGTGGAACGATTCCGAACACGCCGATCACGGTCGACGCCCAGTTGCCCGACGACGAGACAATGACGCTCCGAGAGCGCATGCACGTCACGCGAGAAGCGTTCTGTTGGAAGTGCCATCAACAAATGGATCCACTCGGGTTGTCGTTCGAGATGTACGATCACTTCGGACGTTTTCGCACCGAGGAGCTCGGCAAACCAGTTGATGCAACCGGCGAATTGAAGATTTATGCCTCGCGCCACAACGGGACTCATGAAAGTTCCGACCGCGAGGAACTTCAGGCCAAAAGTCCCACGCCTTCTGATACAGGCATCGAAGAAGGTCCCGTCGCGAACGCTGTCGACCTGATGCACAAGCTTGGTTCGTCGCGCCGCGTCCAACAAGTCTTCATCCGACACGCATTCCGATTCTTCATGGGGCGAAACGAAACGGTTGAAGACGCTTCGACGTTAGTCGAAGCCGATCGCGTTTACACCGAGAGTGGCGGCAGCATGAAGGAGCTTGTTGCGTCGCTGATCGCATCGGATTCGTTCATTTATCGGAGACCAATACGTAGCCGAAGCCGTGAGACTTCGGACACCGCAGGGCAACCATCGCGAACTCTTGCGAGTCCGGCCACCAAAGAGGAGTAATCATGAACATCAACCGGAGAAATGTCCTCAAAGGCATGACTCTTGGAGCGGGCAGCGTGTTGCTTCCCGCGATGGTGAGGCAGCTTTATGCGCAGACCGATACGGCTACCATGCCAAAGCGATTCGTCTTTGTGCTGCAAAACAATGGTTGTCAACCGTGGGCTGTGTTGCCGAAGGGAATGGAATGGAAACGTGAGAACGGACCGGATCGTGTGGTCGACTTTTCACTGGCCGATCACGAGTTGAGCGAAGACCTTTCGCCGCTTTCGCCACACAAGGAGCGAGTGACGATTCTCCAGCGGCTGCAGGGCAAGCACGTCAAGCCGTTTCATGGTGGTGGTTACGGCGCCTTGTCGGGCGCTCCGAAGCAATCGCGACCGGTCGCGACAACGATCGACGGAGCGCTGGCGAAGGAGTTTCCCGGCGTCTTCCCGATGATCGGACTGGGCCTCGCTTCGGCCGAGAACAACAACACGAACACCGTTTACATCTGCTCGGCGTGGGGACCGAACATGCCGATCGCCACGCAATGCAATCCCGACCTTGCGTATCGGCAACTCTTCGGCAGCGTGGCAGAAGGCAACGCGCGCAAGGACTTTGATGCGAGGTCGAATCTGCTCGACTTCATGAAGGACGATGTGAAGCGGGTTCGCGGCGAACTCGCGGGCGATGAGTTGCTCAAGTTCGATCACTACCTGAACGCGTTTGAGTCGATGAGCTCTCGGCAGGGCAAACTCGCCGAGATGGCCGGCGGATTGCAAAAACATATGCCGGAACATACTGCCAAATTCACTTCCTCCAACGAGAAGGAACGCTTGGAGACTCAGTTTGAATTGGCGGCAACGTCACTGATCGCGGGATTGACGAACGTCGTCACGATCTGTTCCGGGCTTTGCAATCCAAACGGCAACATGCGCGGCATGGGAGTCAACATCGGACTGCATCAGGTCGGTCACAAGGAGAGCGACGGTGACCGTGATTACCGGCAGCTTTACACACTGCTTCGCAAGCAGCATATCGAGTTCATCGCTGGTCTCGTGAAGCGACTCGAATCGGTCCCCGAAGGCGATGGCACGATGATGGATAACACAGTCATCGTCTACACATCTGATGCAGCCGAAACGCATCACTCCAGCGGCAACGAATGGCCCTTTGTGCTGGTTGGCAGCCTTGGCGGAAAGCTCAAACCGGGCCGGTTCATCGAGTATCCCGCATTCGGTGATCCCGGCAATCGTTCGATCAACGCGCTGTACTGCTCGCTACTACATGCGGCCGGCAAGCCACGGGAGCACTTCAACCTTGAGGGAGCCACGAAAGAAGTTGACGTACCGGGACCGCTCAACGAAATCCTTGTTTAGAAACGTAAGACGGCCTGTCGCCAGTCACAGAATACCGACGGCCTTGGAAGGCCATCGTACTGCCATGAAGAAAAATACAACGATTGCCGCACTGTTCCTGTTTCTATCCAACATCCTTCATGCGGAAGACTGGCCCCAGTGGCGCGGACCACATCAGGACGGCGTCTCCACCGAACGCGGATGGTCACATGAATGGGAATCCGCCGGACCAAAACGGCTTTGGGAATTCAGCGTCGGTAGCGGCAATGGGGCAATTGCCGTTGTCGGCGATCGGCTCTACACGATTGGTGCCAGCGGTGAGACGGAAGAGACTGACACGGTGTTTTGCCTGAACACCGACTCCGGCGAAGTGATTTGGAGACACACCTATTCGCGACACGAACGTCTCAAACGCACGCCCACGCGCCGAGCCGCAACGAACACAACACCAACCGTTCATCAGGGCAAAGTCTACACCTACAGCGGTGATGCGCAGCTCTATTGCTTAGATGCAAAGGGTGGTGATGTGGTGTGGAGCCGCGAGTTGATGAAGGAACTCGATGCACGCAATCCGCAATACGACTACAACGCCTCTCCGGTGATCGTCGAAGATCTCGTCATCGTGCTTGCGTGGCTTCCCGATGCGTCGATCATCGCATTCAACAAGGACACTGGCAAAGACGTCTGGCGAGCGTATCACAAGACGCGACGCGGCGGACTTGGCGGTTTCTGGTCAACGCCGGTCTCTCGGAAGATCGATGGCAAGCCGTGTCTGGTTTATCTGCCCGGCCTATCCGTTGTCGGCCTCGATCCCAAAACCGGCGAGACTCAGTGGAAGCACGATTTTGTTGAGCAAGGCATCGAGCAAGCCGAGCGTGGAGCCGTTGCCGCATCGCCTGTTGTTGTTGGCGACCGCATTTTCTTCCCGTTTCATCCTGATCACGGTCGCGGGTTTTCCGAATGCGTCGAGATTAGTAATGGAGAGGTGAAGCCGCTTTGGAAGTCGAAGACACTCGCTCACTGGTGGCACAGCCCGGTCGTGTGGAAGGATCGCGTGATCGCACTAGATCAAGGCCCTGCGGCACGAGGCAATCCTGCCGGCGCGTTGTGTTGTTACGACGTCGCATCGGGAAGTTTGCTTTGGTCGACTTACTCCATCGGTGAGAAAGCGCGTGCTTCGCTGACGAAGGGAGCGAAAATGATGCTCGTTGGCGATCGTCTCCTCATTCAAAACGACAGCGGTTATGTGATCGTTGCAAGGCCCACCGACACCGGTTTGGAACGCCTCGCCACGATGAAGCCGTTTCGTCGCATTGGCAAGGACTATGCGGTACCGGTTCTCAGCAATGGCAGGCTCTACTTCCGCAGTGGCCGCGAGAAAACACTCGCCTGTTTCGACGTTACCAATCAATAAGGACGAGTGAACGCACAGTGAGATCACTGAGCCTGCTCGTCGTCGTTTGCTCGCCTCAAATCGCTGGCGACGAGGATTGTCAAACCTAACCCGACTATCGCTGCTGCTGGTATAAGAATTCAAGCTGCGGGCTCCCAGTTTTCGATGACCTTGGCAACTAGCAAACTTTCTGCAGCAACTCCAAAGCGTCCGAATGCCGCGATTCTCTGGCGGGCCAACCAAAGGCGACTCGGTGGAATGTGCCCCCTACGCGACATCGTCAGCATTCATCCTCCCAACAGCGTCAACTGGAAATAGAAACATAGATGGCAGACAAACCGTTCCCTTGGATGTGTGGCGAGTGCGGACGCACTGAAGTGCGCCCCAAGGCGACCGACTATGACGCTGAAATCAAACACGACGGGAAACTGTACACCGTCGAAGTGGCCGGGCTGGAGGTGCCAACCTGCGACCATTGCGGCGAGCAGTGGATCGACATCCATACTGACCAATAAATCAATATTGCGCTGCGCGCCCATGCATGTTGCGGCATCGAAGGTTGATGCATTCTTCGTCACGCTCCAAAAGACGGAAGAAGAATACTCACCGACTACGATGTACGAAGATTACCCGATTTCACACGATCAATTTCACTGGCAATCGCAAAGCAACACTTCGCTCGAGTCCCCAACCGGAAAGCGATACACCCAACACCGAAAGCAAGGCTACACGCCTTTGCTCTTCGTGCGAGAGACGAAGAAGTTGCCGACCGGACTCGCGTCACCTTATTACTACCTCGGTCCCTGCGAACACCTTTCGCATTCAGGCAGTCGGCCAATCAGCATCATTTGGAAACTGAAGCACTACGTTCCAGCACGGATCTTCCGCACAATGGCCCGGCAAAATGCAGGATAGCGACTCTGGCCGCAAGAAATTACTTGAAAAAGTTCTCGAAACAGGGAATAGAACATTAGGGTCGCGCATCGTAGTTGTGTCCGAGGGAGATTCTTGGCGAACCCGCCTTTCGCTTTCGCGTCTTACTCTCTGAACACGACAATCGGGCGCCTGACAAGCGAGCAGAAAGTTCCATGTTATCGAAATTTCAATCCAGTCGACTCGAACAGATATGCGAAGGCACGCTCTTCGGCGCCAGTATCAATGGTAATGGGCCGCTGAATAATGATGCCCCCGCCTATCGTTTGCGCATGTGACATCTGCTTCTTTTGAAGCGCCTTTCATGAAGGCCCGGTGTCACGCAGACATCGGGCCTTTTTTCGTGCCCAAACCCAACATGGGCTGGTAGCTGAGACGGTCTAGCGGCGGTTTGAAGCACCGCAGACGAGGATTCGAGCGCCTCCCGGCCCACTGATAAGGAAGATATGCGCCGACGGAATTGGCCGCGGCGAACGCGACAAACAACATCGGATACAGGTGCAGATGGAAGCACGCCTGCTTTGGGAGCAGGAGACTGCGTTCATCTGTGGGTCGCTCCGCGACGGGCGGTTCGACACCGAGGTGTCCGATTTTGACGGAAGCAACATGGTAGTCGAGGGCTGGTCGTCCAGGCCTTGCTGATAACGAGGTTGTGCCGAGTTCGATCCTCGGGGCTACCACTTACGACAACGACAAGAAAGAGAAACCAACATGCTGTTTGCACTGCGACTCAAACGCATACGCCCAACCAATCATGGGGTTGTGGTGTAACAGGCAGCATGACGGTCTTTTAAACCGTTCGGCGAGAGTTCGAATCTCTCCGGCCCCACTTACGGCGCGTGGCTCAGTGGTAAGAGCGGCGTCCTTATAAGACGAGGGTTGAACCCGAATTATTCACCAAACAGTGAACAGGAAAAGAGAACCATCGCGTGATCTCCCGCGTTTAACGGGTAACCAACACAAGCCCACAAGCACGGAGAGGATCACGCAATGGGTGAAGGTCAAGGTAACGTTTTTGAGCCGGAATTCAATCGCGCTTTCAAAGTTCAAACCACCGATCATCGGCTGACTTCCAACTCGGGTGTCATTCTCCTACGCGAAGCCGACCATCGCTTAGGGTTGCTCGCCTCGATCGCTCAGCAAGTGGATGATCCCCGGCGACAGGATCGAATCCGATACACGATGACCGAACTGCTGCGAGAACGCGTTTACGCAATGGCCATTGGTTACAACGCCCAGGACGATCTCGATCGACTTGCACACGATCCTGCTTTTCGGGCAGCGGTCTGGGATCGACCTGGCCAAGATGTGGTCTGTGAGCGTTTGGCGAGCCAACCAACTCACTCACGGTTGATCGATATCTTGGCCAGCAGCAGTGGCAATCTCAACGCCATTCGCAATGGGCTCAGTGAGTCCGTCGAGCGGCACCTCAAAGCATCCTCTGGCAGCAGCAGAGTGCGGCATGGCACGATTGACATCGACAGCTTTCCGATCGAGGTTCATGGTTCACAAAAAGGCAGCAGTTACAACGGCTATTATCGGACAACGGTTTATCATCCGTTGGTCGCGTCGTTCTCAGTTGCCGGTGATTACGACAGCACGCGTGAAGGCAAACGACTTGGCAACGGATATCTTCACGCGACGCTTCGCCAGGGCCAGGTTCACACCGCCAATGGAGTCAATCGCTTCATCAGCAATGTGGTGGACAAGGCACGCCGAATCGCTCAGCACCTCGACTTTCGCATCGACGCGGGCTACACGATCGCTCCGGTGCTGGACTACCTGACCAACGAAAACCTGCGTTTTGTCGGGCGATTGAAAACAAATCCCCGGCTCGAAGCACTGGCAGCCGAGCACGTCACTCGCCCCGTCGGTCGTCCCCCCGCCGGAGGCTATGAGTACACTGTGGAGCTTGGACAGTACCAAGCTGACTCGTGGGAGCATAGCCAGCGATTGGTCCTCGTCGTTGTTGACAGCCCTGATCCTGTGACGGGCCAACTGCACTTGGCACCGCGCTACTTTTTCTTGGTAACCAACTGGCGCGAAGGGCAACGCAGTGGTGACGAGCTTCTGGCTCACTACCGTCCTCGAGGAACGTTCGAGGATCGATTTGGCGAATTCAACGCTGCAATTGGGCCGCACTTGTCATCGCAGTCGTTTGAAGAAAACGAAGCAACCATGCTGTTGGCATTGTTGTCTTTCAACCTCAGTTCCCTTTGCCGCATCGAACTGGAGGATGCAGTCGGCGGCTGCTGGGACTTAACTCGATTTCAGCTTTTTATCTTGAAGGTTGGCGGTGAGATCATCAAACACAGTCGTCGTGCGATGTTGCGGATCGCTGAATCTGCTCAGCCGCTTTGGTCAGGTTTGATTGAACGTCTTGAATCTTGGCAGTTACCGGAGTGCTTCTCGCAGCCGACGGCGCGACGGCGTGCTTGGATGCCGCCGCCATCTCATTCGCATCTAAATGAAGTGCTACGACTCTGAGCTGTTCAACCGCCGAAAACACCGTTGGGGGAAAGGGGGCTTTGTGCGCCGATCAGTGGCCAACACCTTCACCGCCGCCGCAAATGCCTTCAATCGAGACAACTCACAGCTAAGCTAAGAACCTACACTGCTTGGTGAATAATTCGGGTTGAAGGTTCGATTCCTTCCGCGCCGATCGGACAAGACAAAACACATGGGATTGTGGCAGACAAGGTAATGCATCGGTCTCTTAAACCGAACGATGTGAGTTCGATTCTCACCGGTCCCACTGAAACGACACAAGCACTGATCTTCTAACGGCAAGATACCTCCGTCGTAACGAGGTGATGCGGGTTCAATTCCGGCTCGGTGCTCTTGCGGCGCTTCGGCGTCGCCTGATTTTGACAATTTGGTTGTGATGCAAATCTGCGCCCATGGTGTAGTGGTAACCCATCTGCTTGCCATGCAGAAAATGCGAGTTCGATTTTCGCTGGGCGCTTTGTAATCAGGATGTGGGAAAGCCTGGCACTCCGCGTGTTCCGGAAACACGAGATCGCTGGTTCGAATCCAGCCATCCTGACTTGATGAGATAACAATCCGGTGTGGCCCAATGGTAAGGCGGCTCCCTGTTAAGGAGACGAGTGAAGGTTCGAGTCCTTCCGCCGGAGCTTCGCGAAGTTTGAAGGGTGAAGCGAGAAGTGTGAAATCGCTCGCTTTGTTTCACACTTGCCCTTCAAACTTCCGCATTTGATGTGTCCTTGGCCGAGCGGCAAAGGTGCTGGGCTTCCAACTCAGATAGGCGGGTTCGACTCCCGCAGGACACTCTTTGATTTGTTGTGGAAAACTCTCTCCGGCGCGTCGTCGCGACGTGGGCCTTTGAAGCCCGCAGATCGGGTTCGATCCCCGGACGGAGTGCTCTGAATAATTGAAACGCCGGAGTAGCAGTTGCTGTTCGCTGCACCTCGCTCTGCCCAGTGCTTATAGGTGACAGGTGAGTCCATTGGTTCCCAGTCTCCGGTGCTGTCACGGTGGCAAGTCCCTCTGGGAAGGGAACTTGATTGTCTATCAAGTCGTTGCGGGTTCGACTCCCGTTGCCATCGCTTTCACAAGCCGCTTTCACAAGCCGCATTCGACTACTGGCTAGGTCGGCTGTTTCTCAGGCAGCAGGAAGGAGATCGAAACTCCTATGCGGTACTCGGTCAGCGACCAAGCTGGCCAACAATATGGCGTGGTAGATTCTGATGGCAGAATTGCCTGGCTTTCATCCAGGAGTCCGCGGGTTCGATTCCCGCTCACGTCACTCGAAGAGGTGTCTAGGCCGTAGGGATTTAGGCCGTAGGCGCCGAGAGAATTGCTCTTACCTACAGCCTAAATCCCTACAGCCTACAGCCTATTTGCGGTGTTTAGGCCGTAGGGATTTAGGCCGTAGGTGCAGAGAGGATTGCTCTTACCTACAGCCTAAATCCCTACAGCCTACAGCCTATTTGCGGGAGCGTTTCCACACGGGAGGTTGTAACCCTTCTGCCTTGAATTGTGTGGTAGCTGGCGAGAGGTGCGATTCCTTGCGTTCCCACTTGATTCACGTCCTTGGTGTAACGGTAGCACTGTTGATTCCAAACCAGTAAGTCAGGGTTCAAATCCTTGGGGACGTGCTCTCCGGATCGACAAATAGTCCTGTGGTCCAACGGCTACGACGCCTGTCTTACAAACAGGAAACGATGGTTCGATTCCATCCTGGACTACTTTTTTGAAACGCCTAGATACGCCAATCGGCAGAGCGGTCCGGCTTAAACCCGGATGTTTGCAGGTTCGATTCCTGCTCTGGGCACTGACCAACAAACAAAACATGGGGCGCTCGTCCAACGGGAAGACGTCTGTTTTGCAAGCAGAAAATCGGGGTTCGATTCCCCGGTGCTCCACTCTTTTTCGAGAAACGCTGAGGTAGGCCAACGGCGAGCCGCTTGTCTTAGGAACAAGTGCTTGCGGGTTCGACTCCCGCCCTCAGTACTGATTCAACATGCTGTGGTACGCAAACCGGCAAAGCGGCGAATTTCAAACGTTCGTGTTTGAGGGTTCGACTCCCTCCCGCAGTACTTCGATTCAAACAGCCAAGTGGTGGAACTGGTAGACACGCGACACTCAGAATGTCGTGCCCACAGCGGCGTGCGAGTTCAACTCTCGCCTTGGCTACTTTTCAAAACAACATTGCAGGTGCGACAGGTGTCCAGCTGATCGTCATGAGGTCGGTGTGCTCGGCTCGATACCGAGACCTGCAACTTGGTGCAAACAACGACGCGGATGGGCCAGTGCTCAGCCAGGCCTCATAAGCCAGGACCGCCGGGTGCGACCCCCGGATCCGCTACTTTCGACGGTCGAGTACGCAAACAGGCAAAGCGGCAAGCATGAGAGGCTTGTGAATTTGCAGGTTCGACTCCTGTCTCGGCTACTTGCAAAAACGATCGCGTGGTCCAGCGGCGAAGACGTCTGGGTGACAACCAGAAGATCGATGGTTCGATTCCATCCGCGATCACTGAGTAACAAGGTCTGTAAGTGTTGCGGCAGCACGCGTCTGTGGTATGGACGAAGACCGGGTTCAATTCCCGGACGGACCTCTGAAATGGGCTGGCATGTCCAAGGAGGCGACTGATCCTTGCAAGATCGGTGAGAAGGGTTCGATTCCCTTCTGGTCCACTCAATTACGGAAGGTAGCCGGATAGGAAAGAACATCGCCGGAGTGCATTCCCCATCCGGGACGGTCATTCCGCGTCTCCAGCAGGCGAACAAAGAGTTTGAGTCCGTCCTTGTTTGGCTGAAGCCAAGTCGCGGTAGGCGCCCGATATGTCGCTAAACGATATCGGCCCGGGTTCCAACGCATCGCCGGTAAAGCGAAACCCCTTGGCCGACAGAGGCTGAAGAAGTTGACGAACCGCGCCCCATGCTTGGATGAACGTCTTGGCCTCCTGACTGATCCGCTCCGCACGAACAGCGAAGAAGTCCGGTCAGCAAATACTGGCGGCAGACTGGATCGACGCGACCAAAGGATGGGTGCGCAAAGGTATGAGTTGGGCCAATGTCGCCGCCGTTGATGCGGCTTGCCTGAACCATGGATTTCACAATACTCTGTTGCGACTCGCCAAGGATTACGGTGGCTCAACGCTTGTCGGTGGATGGAAGGTCGTCTGCGGAATCGTGAAGTGGTGACGTGTCAAGGACATTTGGTTCAAGACGGTGCGATCTCGATTGCTTCGCGATATGATAGAGGTGTAAAGAAAGGAGAAATTCAATGACGCGAATCATACTCAGCGCACTCGCCGGTGCGGTCGTTTATTTCGTTTGGCAGATGTTGACTTGGATGTTGATTCCGATTCACGGCCCAACGATTTCAGCTTTGCCGAATGAGGTCGCTGTTCGGGACGCGCTCGTTGAACAGAATATCGACTCCGGTGTCTACATCGTTCCTTTCGGTAACAGTGATGAAGACATGATGGACCCGGAATCCGAATTCATGAAGCGGCACAAGGCCGGACCGATCTTTGCGATTTACTACCACAAAGAAGGGCTCGAACCGATGTCCATGTCGGTTTTGGGAATCGGCTTTCTGACAGACTTCCTTGGTGCCACAATCGCTGCCTCACTGCTGTGTTGTGCGGTGGGCGGCTGTTGCTGTCGGACTTACCAGCAGCGAGTTGGTTTCGTGACGGCGCTCGGTGTGTTTCTTGCGCTCATGGGTCACGTTGCCTATTACAACTGGATGCACTTCCATCCGTATTACACTGCGATGTTTGTCGTCGACGTGATGATCGGCTGGTTCCTTGCCGGACTCGTTATCGCTGCGATCATCAAGCCGAAAGGCGATGAAGCTGCAACGGCATGATGCGCTGACTCTTAAGCGGTCGCCGGACTTGCATGAGTTCGGAATCACCCGCAAATACACTTCCCCGAAGTGTTGCCACTTCGGCTACAGGATTGAAACTGCCTCAAGAAGGTGCGGAGCGAAAACGGCTATGACCACACGCAAGAGTAAATGCTGCACTGGTTTTCGTTTCCTTGCCTTGTGGACGCTGGCCCTTTGCTCGACCAGCGGCCAGCGAACCATGGCGCAGAACGAGTCGGAACACGTCGTCGAGCGGAGTTATACGACGGAGTTGACTTACCGATGTCTCGTGACTCTCCCGGCTGAATACGAGTCTGCGCCGGATCGCAAGTGGCCCATGATTCTGTTTCTCCACGGCGGAGGGCTTCCAAAGGTAGACAAGCTCAAAGGGATGACGGCTTCCTTCAGGAGTCTGCCCGCGATCGTGGTGGCGCCGCTGTGCCCGCCTTCGCCCGACGGCCCGCGCTTTGTGAACTGGCATTGGAAAATATTGGGCGAAGTCGTGCGAGAGATCAGCTCGAAATATCGGGTTGATCCAAAGATGCGTTCGGTGGTCGGCTTTAGTATGGGCGGGTCGGGCGCTTGGGAGTTACCCTCGTTCGAGCCAAAGTTGTTTACGAAGTCCGTCGTCATCGCCGGAGTCTGCCATCCGTGGTCGTTGCGTCATTATCCGAAGACTCAGGTTTGGGTCTTCAGCGGCACCGAGGACTACATGCGCAAGGAGCAGCACGAGACCGTCACATCCGCCAAGCGTTTCGGTGTCGATGTTGTCGAGACGACTTGGAAAGGCGCGGATCACGGCGGGATATTCAAGAACGCCAGCAAGTACCAGCGTATGTTGGATTGGCTTGTGACGGACATGGATCTGCGAGTGGCTGACGTGATCAGCAAGTAACCGCACCATAATCTCAACATGTCATTCTGACCGGACGGTCGACCTCTAACGCTCGTTGGATGATGCGCAGATTGAAGACTGACTGACCCAGACGCTGTAAGGCAAGATGCGCCGACGTCACAACCGAACGGCACGGCAGTAACAGGCCGAAGCCTGCGAAATCTCAAAATCTGAGATTTGGGTCGTACAAGAGTGCGTCTGCGGCATCTATTCAGGTAACGTTTCAGAAGGCTGACGAATTCGAGCGTCTCACTTTGCCAACGGAATGGGATCTCGTCGGCCGCTACGACATCGATGGCTTTCGCATCGAAGTCAAACAACAGGACAGCCGTTTCCGCATGACAGGCCCGCACTCGTCCCTGCAACGCAACGAACTGATCCCGCTTTCCAATCGAGCCCGGCTTACCTGCAGATAGCGAGCCAACTGGGCTCTCGTTTTTACCTCGCCTGAATCGAGAAGGGACTGGTAGTACTGGGCTCGTTCCATACCATCAGGACGCGGCTTCTTTTGTTCGCATTTGGGCTTTGGAATGGCTGAAATGGGGTTCCAAGGGTAGAATTCGACTTTCGGCGATCGACGTAAGTTGCTGATGCGAAATGAATCCTCATGAACACAGGCGGACTCATGAAAAGACGCACGCTTCTCAAGGGAGCCGGGATCGCTTTGGTCCTCCCTTGCATGGAGAGTCTCGGTCAGGTGAGCGAAGCGGAATCGCCGCGCCGCCTGCTCACGATCGTCAATCACCTCAGCTTTTATCAGCCCGAGTTGATCCCGCAGACGGAAGGCGCATTGGAGAAGGCACCGCCCTTGCTGGGCGAGTTATCCGATCACTTTGACCACCTGAAGATTTTCAGCGGGCTGGACAATCCGGCCGTGCAGAACGGCTTCGGGCACACGCCGTGCGTCGGCATTCTCTCGGGTTACTTCAACAAGCTAGAACGCAAGAACCGGCTATCGATTGACCAGGCGGTCGCCGATCTGATTGGCGGCGACACGCGTTTCAAATCGCTGGTTTTTCAAGCTGGCGAGAACCTGAACTTTTCTCAGATCTCTTGGGACAAGCACGGATTGCCGGTGAAGCAAATCGACTCGCCACGCAAGATTTTTAACCTGCTCTTTCAGGTCGATGAAAACGAAAAGACGCAACAAGAAGTGCTCGCCGAAGACCGCAGTATTCTCGATGCGGTGCTTGCCCAAGCGAGATCGATGGGAAAGCGTCTGAACACCACTGACCGGGCGAAACTGGACGAGTATCTGACCTCGGTTCGCGAAGTGGAGCAGACCGTGAAACGCCGCGCCTACTGGGCCGATCGTTCCAAGCCACAAGTGGATTACGAAATCGAAGACTTCGACCGCAAGTCGGTGGACGACTACGTGGCTACTTTGCTGGATCTTGCCGTCCTCGCATTGCAAACCGATTCGACGCGTGCGGTCACCGTACAGATTCCTTTCTGGGAAGGCTTCAAGGAGTCAGATCTTAGCGGCAACTACCACGACCTTTCCCACCACGGCCAGAAGCCGGAGAAGATCAAGAAACTGCTCATGCTGGAGCACGCCATCCTGAAGCGAATAGACAATTCGCTCAGCACTATGAAGCAGCGCACCGTCGGAAACAGCTCACTGTTTGATCAGACGACCACTCTTCTGACCGCATCAATGGGCAGCGCCAACTCTCACAATTTCGACGACCTGCCGGCACTGGTGTTCGACAGTCGCATGAAGACCGCCGGCCATTGGCAAAAGAAGGACGTTCCGATGAGCAACCTTTACCTCGGTCTGCTGCAACTGTTTGGTGCGGAACAGGAACATTTCGGGGAAAGCACCGCGGCCTTCGAGGTGTTGGCATGATACGGCTGCGCTGGACAATGCTGCTGGTGAGCTTTCTCGTTTCGGGCACTCTCCGCGGGGAATCCAGACTTCAGCAGTTCTTCGTCCAGAACTGCGTCAAGTGCCACGGCCCCGAAGAACCACAGGGCGAGGTCCGACTGGACAGGCCAGTGGACACGCTGCTGGCCGATCACGAATTGCTGGAGACGATTGTGACGTTGATCGAAGCGGGCGAAATGCCTCCAAAGGAGGCGCCGCAACCCAAAGCCGAAGCAGTCGCTGAGATTACGCAACTGCTGCAGAAGCGAATTCTCGCCAAGCGACCGGCCAATCCGCTCAAGCGACTCACTCGCGCTGAATACACCAACACATTGCGTGATCTATTGGGCGTGGACTTCGACCTCACCGGTCTGCTGCCGCCGGATCATGTGGAGCGCGGCTTCGACAAGTTCGGCGAAACTCAACTCATGTCGCCGCATCAGATACTGGCTTACCTCAAGACCGCACGCTTCATCGCCGAACGGGTATTACCAGATGCCAAACCCAGGACGAGGACCTGGGAATTCGATGTGCGACATTTTCACGGTAGCAAAAACTTTGCGACCGGCGGAGGTGGAGACGACCGCGATGGAGACGAGTATTTTCTTACGGGATTCCGCCCCTACCGAAGCAATCTGCATTTCTCCGTCGATCCAGAGAGTCACGATCAATTCGTCATTCCCGCCTTCGGTGTGTATCGGCTCGAAGTGAAGGTGCGTTCGGAGAAATCCAACGAAGGCGAAATCATTGGGATCAATCTCGGAGACGGGCGTCATCCGACCAGCTTTCGGAGTATCCGCCGGGTTCCCATGCCGCACGGCTCGAAAGGTTTTACGACCGAGCTCACTCTCGAGGCGGGCGAGCAGCTGGCCTTCACCTTCGATAGCGCCCGCGTGCCGGGGCAGAGTCTTAAAAAGAAACCACACAAGGGGCCGACCATGCGGTTTTCCCATGTGAAGGTGACGGGCCCGTTGGTCGACGAGTGGCCCACAGCCGCGATGCGGGCGATCCTACCCAGGCCAGACATGAAACCGGAGGAACTGGTGGATCACCTTGCCTTGTTGCTCACTCAACGTGCGTTGTCTTCGGAGGACCGCAGAGCTTTCGTGAAGATTGCGGAAAAGCAGCAGACACGGGAGGCATCACCAGCTGCCACTGCTCGCAGTATCCTGATCGCGCTGCTGACCTCGCCGCACTTCATTTACAAAGCCGAGTCGCCTGAGTTAACCGACGTTGAGCGGGCGCATCGTCTGTCGTATTTCCTTTGGAACTCCGTGCCGGACGCTGGACTTCTCAGCGCGGCCAGGTCCGGCGACTTAAGCAAAGATCCATCGGCTGAGGTGGAGCGCATGCTCAAGGACGCCAAGTCCGGGCGTTTCATCGACGACTTCACCCGTCAGTGGCTGCAACTCGACAAGGTGGACGACTTCGGGCCGGACGTCCGTGTGTTCAAGAATGTTCGCCGCATGACCGTCGATTCCATGGGCCGCGAAGGCCGTGAACTCTTCCGCCACCTACTTGAGAACGGTCTGAGCATGGAACACTTCATCGACTCGGATTTTGTCATGGCCAACGATCGACTTGCTCGATTCTACGGTTTGCCCGCCGTCAAAGGTGACGACTTCGTGCCGGTGAAACTTCCCGACGGCAGCGAACGGGGCGGGCTCGTGGCCCAGGCCGGTTTCCTCAAGCTGACCTCGACCGACTTCGCCACGTCACCGATTCATCGGGGCTCGTGGATTCTCAAAAATCTGTACAACGAACGCATCGAACCGCCGGCCGACGTGCTGATCAACGAGCCGGACATTCGAGGCACCACCACGATTCGCGAAGCCATTCTCAAACATCAGGAGCTCGAGAGTTGCTCGCGCTGTCACTCGAAGATCGATCCGCTGGGGTTTGCCCTGGAATACTACGACCCGGTTGGGCGCAAGCGGGACAAGTATCGCCATGTGGAAGAACTGGTTGTCGAGCAAAAAGAAACGGCGTTCACCAAGAAAATCAAATTCACCGAGGTCCCGATTGAGGCCACGATGAAACTTCCCAACGGCCGCGAGGTGCGCGACCTGCCCACGCTCAAGACCGCGCTAATGGACGACAAGGAACGCATCCTCAAAGGTATCATCGAAAAACTGATCAGCTACGCTGACGGCCGCGAAGTTGCCAGGGCCGACCGTCCGCACGTCAACGCAGTGTTCGAGTCGATTGCCGAAGAACAGTTCTCTCTTCGCGCCGCCATCCACGCCATCGTCGCCCACCCTGCATTCGGTCGGAAATAGAAATTCGACGAAACCCCGGAAACAACGCAGGGATGATGATCTCACACGAAGGCACGAAGACACAACGAGATTCATGGCCTGCTGGTCCTTCGTGGCTCATACCGTGTTCGAGTCCTACCGTTAAAAAGGTATAGGACTCGGACACCCGAGCGGGAAATCAAAAGGGTGACGACCAGTCAAACCGGCTGCAAGCGGGGAATCAGATTACAGAGATTGAAGGAATTTGATCAACGCGGCTCTGTCTTGCCGAGGCATTTTGCGAAATGCTTCCTTCGCGTTTTCCGCCTCACCACCGTGCCAGAGAACCGCTTCTTCCAGCGTTCGAGCCCGGCCGTCATGCAGAAACGCCTTGCCGCCGCTGACGCCATCGGTGAGGCCGACTCCCCATAACGGTGCAGTTCGCCATTCGGCTCCGCTGGCGATGTGCTCGCCAAGTGTATCGGCAAGTCCTTCGCCCATAGCGATGAACCTCGGCAATTTCCTCTTCCTGCAATACACGATTCAAAACGACGAACTCGTCTAGTATCGCGTGCAGCTCGCGACGGGTGTCACCGAGCCAGTTGCCAATCTCAGCCGTTCCAATATGAAGAGCTCCAGGCGTGAAAGACGCCCCCGTTCCAACTAGACGACCATTTGCGTAGTGGCGAATCGTCGTTCCTAAGACGGGACGACCGGTGGCTTGCTTGCTACGGAAGATTTCGGGAGTGTTCGGCGGCGATTAGTTTTCCTCTTTAGCGACAATTAGAATTCCCTGTCATGAATTCGACTTTGTGGTTTTGCTCGATGTCGATTTGGTTTTCTTTGCCGTCTCCACTCGGTAACTGGGCACGTTCAGCTCGATGATCACACTGTGATGGACCAAGCGGTCGATCGCCGCTGCGGTCGTCATTGCATCTTTGAAGATTTGATCCCACTTGCTGAAGGCCAGGTTGCTCGTCAGCAGCACGCTTCCTCGTTCGTAGCGTTCGGCCAGCAGCGTGAACAGCACTTCCATCTCCTCCCGGCTCTGTTGCACATACCCCAAGTCGTCGATGATCAATCCCTCGAAGGTCGAGAGCTGTTTGATGAATCTCGGCAGTCGCAGGTCCCGCTTGGCGATCAACAGTTGCTGAACCAGCAGGCTGCAAGTCGTGAACAACATGCTGTGTCCCCGGAAGATTAGTTGTTCGGCCAATCCGCATAAGGCGTGACTTTTTCCCGAGCCCGGCTTGCCGAACAACAGAACGTTCTCGCGACGATCCAAGAACGAGCCGTCGCGCAGAGTTTCCAGCTGCCGCCTCACGGCCAGCGGTAATCGTTTGAGATCGAACGATTCCCAGTTCTTCTCCAGCGGCAGTTTCGACCGTTTCATCAAACGCCGGATGCGACCTTCCCTTCGTGCCTCGCATTCGAGCGTCGTCAGCTCCGAAAGGTAGTCCAGGTGGCTGAGATTCTCCGTCGCCGCTCGCGTCGCCGACTGTTGGAAATGATCCCGAAAGCTCGGCAGCCGAAGTTCGCGAAACTGGTCGGTCAGTCGCGCTGTTCGATCCACCGCAACTTCGGTGGCTCGAGGTTTCTTGGTGGTCGGTTTGGTCATCGCACGGACTCTCCTTGTCGAACGAGTGAAGTAAGGAATCGAAATCGGTCAGGTCAGGCAGCTCGACCTCCAAATCGGTCGCCGCTGGAAGATTGACTGCGTCGGCGACCAATGCGCCAATCCGGTCGACACTGATCTGCTCGCCTGATGCGATCGTCAGTCGCAATGCATCAATGACAGCCTCTTCGCTTTCACGAGCGGCAATCTCGAGAATCTGGACGTAGATCTTGTCGGCCACTCGTTCGCTGTGAGCCTCACGCAGGATGTCATAGGCGATCCGAAACTGACTGGTCGGAAACATCTCTTCGCGGTACTGGTAATTGGCAAAGGCGCCCGGCTTGCGAACGAGTGAGTCGATGATGTGGCGATAGTTGATATTCTTTCCCTTCTTGCCGAAGATTCTGCCCATCGTTTGGATGTGTTGGCCTTGGTGCGTGACGACGATCTGCTCGGCACCGATTCGCACGTCGACCTTCCGTCCGATTAACCGGCTTGGCACAGAATAGGTATTGGTGCGTACCTGGATGGTGCTACTCTTGCTGACACCGATGTCGGTCAGAAAGTCATCCGTGTCGAGCCGATGCTCTGGCAATCTTCCCAGTGACGCTTGCTCGGCGAGGAAGCGATCGCGGCGATTGGCATTGGCGCGGGCGATGAGCTGCTCAACGAACGACATGTAGTCTTCGCGGCTGGCGAATTCGCGACTTCCACGGAGCAATAAGGCCTGGTCGATTCGATCCTTCAAGTGGCCGTGGGATGATTCCACGTCTCCATTTTCGTTGGCGCATCTGGCATTGGTGCGTTCTCCTTGGCAGCGGTAATGATCCATCAGCGCGGCATAGCGGTCGGTGAGCGTCTTACGACTGGAGTGATTTCGCACTGCCGCGCTGAGCGAATCGGTTCGATGCCGCTGAGGCACACCGCCGAATTCCCAAAACGCTTTTTGAATCCCTTCACTGAGTGCCTCGAAAGATTCCGAGAAGCACAGGGAAACGGATTCGACGTTGCTGTAAGTCAGCACGCAATGGAATAGTGTGTGATCGAACCGCGCTCCGGCGATCTTCACCCCCAGTTCGTTACAGACTGTGAAATCGCTCGCGGCCAGAGTGCCGGCATGATGCTGTTGGGCAAAGAAGACTGTTTTGGCGGGGCCGTGCAAGCTTCGCCACTTGGCTATTCGCCGCTCGAAGGTACGCCGTGTCGAATCGGGAAACTTGCCGGGATACTGCTGCTGCAGCCAATCGAAGAGCGTCTTGGCTTTCAGCCGTGGTTCGTCTTCGAGCTTGGACTGTACCTCATGCCAAACGTCGGCAAAGGGATCGACTCGCGTTCGATACGTACGAGCTTTCTTTCGCTGCGATGGCAGCGAATCGTCATCGCGATAGTGTCGTGCTGTCTTCTCCGTCATTTCAGTCATCCTTGCTGCCGCGGCGAGCGTCTTGCCTTGATCGAGCAGTCGCCGCAATTCTTTGACTTGTCCATCCGTGACCATCGCAAACTCCGTAAAGATCGGGATTTTGCGATGTTGAAAGAAGACCCCTGAGACGGGAATTCTAATTGTCGCTGGGATGAGAAACGCCAGCGTGAAACTCAACGCTAAGCCGCCTCAACCCGGGAGTTCTAATTGTCGCGGAACGGCAAAACTAATTGCCGCTAAACACGGGAGATCGACGCGGCCGCAAGCCGAACGTGGCGATGTTGCGAAATATCAACACAGCCGTTTTTTCCCGCGTTCAGCAGGTACTTGGAAGAAAATCTGCGTTCAAGGGAATAGAAACGTGCGCTCGCGCATCATAGCTGTGTGCGAGGGAGATTTTTGGCGAACCTGTCTTACGCTTTCGCGTCTTACTCTCTGAACACGATCATTCGACGCCTGACAAACAAGCATCAAGTTCCATGTTATCGAAATACCAACCCAGTCGGCTCCAGCAGATATGCGAAGGCACATTCTATGGCGGGACACCGCTGAATAATGATGCCCCCGCTAATCGTTTGCGCATGTGACACTTGCTTCTTTGGAAGCGCCTTTCATGAAGGCCCGGTGTCACGCAGACATCGGGCCTTTTTTCGTTAGGTATCGAGTGGTTTAGGCCGTAGCTGTTTAGGAAACGAGCCCAAGGCTCTGCCGTACCTGCAGCCTAAGAACCTACAGCCTGGTCCCCGCCTCCCGGCGCGTGGCTCAGTGGTAAGAGCGGCGTCCTTATAAGACGAGGGTTGAAGGTTCGATTCCTTCCGCGCCGATCAGACAAGGAAACAAATGGCAGATAGAACACAGGGGACTGAGGTGTTATCGGCGGCATGTCCGGCTCTTACCCGGATGGTCAGGGTTCAAATCCCTGCGGTCCTACTTTGAAACTTAAGCACTGATCGTCTAACGGCAAGATACCTCCGTCGTAACGAGGTGATGCGGGTTCAATTCCGGCTCGGTGCTCTTCGCGTCGCTTCGGCGTCGCCTGGTCTTTAACAATTTGGTTGTGATGCAATCTTGCGCCCATGGTGTAGTGGTAACCCATCTGCTTGCCATGCAGAAAATGCGAGTTCGATTCTCGCTGGGCGCTTTGCAAATCAGGATGTGGGAAAGCCTGGCATTCCGCGTGTTCCGGAAACACGAGATCGCTGGTTCAAATCCAGCCATCCTGACTTGATGAATTAACGATCCGGTGTGGCCCAATGGTAAGGCGGCTCCCTGTTAAGGAGACGAGTGAAGGTTCGAGTCCTTCCGCCGGAGCTTCGCGAAGTTTGAAGGGTGAAGCGAGAGGTGTGAAATCGCTTGCTTCGTTTCACACTTGCCCTTCAGACTTCCGCATCGGATGTGTCCTTGGCCGAGCGGTAAACCGACCGGCCAACATCCATGTCGGTCGGTGCCCGTGGACTTCCAGCTCAGATAGGCGGGTTCGACTCCCGCAGGACACTCTTCGCTTCGAATGACTCTCTCCGGCGCGTCGTCGCGACGTGAGCCTTTGAAGCTCGCAGGTCGGGTTCGATTCCCGGACGGAGTGCTTTTTTGAAAATGAAACGCCGGAGTAGCAGTTGTTGGCCGCTGCACCTCGCCCTGAACGAGGAGTTCATTGGTTCGATTCCAGTCTCCGGTGCTGTGGCATCGATCGGGTATAGCTTGGAGTAAGCGGCGTGGTTTGGGACCACGCACGGACAGTGTGCGACTCACTGATACCCGACTGTTTGTTTTCATCCTCCATAGGGTAGCCGTTGGTGGCTCGGACTGACCGTTAATCAGTCTGCCGCTGGTTCGATTCCAGCCTGTGGAGCTGTGGCCGTCCTGTACTGGTTTCAGGAACTTCGCTGTGAACGAAGTCGATGTCGGTTCAATTCCGATCGGTCACCTCACGTGAACCATCACGGTGGTAAGTCCCTCTGGGAAGGGAGCTTGATTGTCTATCAAGTTGCTGCGGGTTCGACTCCCGTTGCCATCGCTTTCACAAGCCGCTTTCACAAGCCGCATTCGACTACTGGCTAGGTCGGCTGCTTCTCAGGCAGCAGGAAGGAGAATCGAAACTCCTATGCGGTACTTCGGTAAATGGAAAAACGGCGTGATAGATTCTGTTGGAAGAATTGTCTGGCTTTCATCCAGGAGTCCGCGGGTTCGATTCCCGCTCACGTCACTCGAAGAGGTGTTTAGTTGGACAGCGCCACTTTTCGCCTGGTGAGAATTCGTAAGTCGTTTGCCAAAATGGACTTATCTGCGTTGACTTGATGGTCAAAAAGAGACGACCTTCCGTGTGCTACTGTTTCACACTCGGAAACCACGGAAGGTCGCCGCTATGTCGCTTAAGGATATCGCCTCGCTCGGCAAAATGCTCGCCCAATTTCTCGCCCTGTTTGTTGATTGTTTTTACAGCAATCCTGGAAGGAAACTGCTCCAGATCTACGTTCAGGGATTGCTCTCTGACGTTCAACGAAAGAACGCCGAAGCGATCGCTGCCGATCAGAATGTCAGACCCAGGACGCTTCAGCGGTTCCTCGATTCGATCAAGTGGGATCATGAGCGGCTTCGCGATCGTTGCCAGCAAATCATCGCCACCGACCATGCCGACAGCCAAGCGGTGGGGATCGTTGACGAAAGCGGAATGGCCAAGAGTGGTCACGACACTGTTGGGGTGAAGCGTCAATACAACGGCAACCGAGGTAAGATCGAGAATTGCATCGTCAACGTTGCTCTGTCGTTTGCAACGGTCACTTTCCACAGTCTGCTCGATGCCTGCGTTTATCTGCCCAAAGAATGGACGGATGATCCATCACGCCGAAAAAAACTCGCATTCCTGACGATGTGACGTTCAAAACCAAGGCAGAAATCGCACTCGATATGATCGATCGAGCGATTGCCAATGGAATCCGAGTGCTGGCTTGGACATTCGACGAATTCTACGCTCGCGACGGCAAGTTCCTTGACGGACTCGACCAAAGAAACGAAGCCTTCGTTGGCGAGATACCGCCAAACGCTCACGTCTGGCTGAGCAAGCCAAAAGTGCTGAGAAAACCGCCGAAAAACCGAACGAAAAGGCCGAAGAAGTACCCCCGATTGAGACGTCGTGAAGAAAAGCCAAGTGAGGTTCAAAACCTCCGTAAGTATTCGCCGGCATTCTGCGATCAAAAGCCACAGCGATATCGAATCAAAGACACCAACAAGGGGCCTGAGGTTTGGGAGATCCGCTGGCACACGTGTTGGCGGAAGACTCACGACGGTCGCTTAGTCAGCAACGCCTGCACTCTGATTGTCGCTCGCAATGTTCGTACTGGCGAGTGGAAGTATTTTCTCAGTAACCGAGTCCCTGGCCGCGGCGGCTGGACATTGCGTGCGATCCTCAGAGTCGCGTTCAGTCGCTTCCAAATCGAAGCGTGTTTCCGCGAATCGAAAGAAGAACTGGGCTGGGATCACTTCGAATGCCGCCGGTGGGACTGTGTCCATCGTCACCTGTTCGTGACGATCCTCAGCCACTTGTTCTGTGCCCGAGTGCGATCCCAGCTCAGTCCGGGGACCGTCGTGACCGATGGCGACCTGCTAACGCTCGAACAGGTCCGTCGTGCAATGGACGTCTACATCGATTCACAAGATTTGTCGCGAAGAGCCCGTCACCGTCGCTACGAAGAGGAACTTGAACGCCAACGCTACTACCAAGTTCGCAACGCTCAAGCCAGCCGCTCACATACCAAAACACGCCGTCGATGGTTCCAGCAGCAGGGGATTGATGTTGATAAAATCAAGTCGCTTGACCGGGGGACGGGCCCATGAAACTTGATCCTCACGCAAAAAGTGGCGCTGTCCAATTAGGCTGTAGGGATTTAGGCCGTAGGTGCAGAGAGGATTGCTCTTACCTACAGCCTAAATCCCTACAGCCTACAGCCTATTTGCGGTGTTTAGGCCGTAGGTGCAGAGAGGATTGCTCTTACCTACAGCCTAAATCCCTACAGCCTACAGCCTATTTGCGGTGTTTAGGCCGTAGGTGCAGAGAGGATTGCTCTTACCTACAGCCTAAATCCCTACAGCCTACAGCCTATTTGCGGTGTTTAGGCCGTAGGTGCAGAGAGGATTGCTCTTACCTACAGCCTAAATCCCTACAGCCTACAGCCTATTTGCGGGAGCGTTTCCACACGGGAGGTTGTAACCCTTCTGCCTTGAATTGTGTGGTAGCCGGCGAGAGGTGCGATTCCTTGCGTTCCCACTTGCTTCACGTCTCTGGTGTAACGGTAGCACTGCTGATTCCAAACCAGTAAGTCAGGGTTCAAATCCTTGGGGGCGTGCTCTCCGGATCGACAAATAGTCCTGTGGTCCAACGGCTACGACGCCTGTCTTACAAACAGGAAAAGATGGTTCGATTCCATCCTGGACTACTTTTTGAAACGCCTAGATACGCCAATCGGAAGAGCGGTCCGGCTTAAACCCGGATGATTGCAGGTTCGATTCCTGCTCTGGGCACTGATCGAAAAACAACATGGGGTGCTCGTCCAACGGGAAGACGTCTGTTTTGCAAGCAGAAAATCGGGGTTCGATTCCCCGGTGCTCCACTCTTTTTCGAGAAACGCTGAGGTAGGCCAACGGCGAGCCGCTTGTCTTAGGAACAAGTGCTTGCGGGTTCGACTCCCGCCCTCAGTACTGATTCAACATGCTGTGGTACGCAAACCGGCAAAGCGGCGAATTTCAAACGTTCGTGTTTGAGGGTTCGACTCCCTCCCGCAGTACTTCGATTCAAACAGCCAAGTGGTGGAACTGGTAGACACGCGACACTCAGAATGTCGTGTTGGAATAGGTGTTTAGCGGTTTAGGCTGTAGCAATTTAGGAGAGATAGATGCGCCTTCCTAACAGCCTAACAGCCTACAACCTGTCAGCCTCACAACCTACAACCTACAGCCTCACAACCACAGCGAGGTACTTGTTTCAATCCATCCGTCCTTGGAGTGTGCCGGACAGCACGCGACCGTGCGAAGGTCGTAGATCAGGTTCGATTCCTGGCGAGGACGCTTGAAGAAAACGCCGGAGCCAGATGGCCGGGCAACCGGCTGCATCCCGAGAACACTCATTCGGCTACTTGTTCTTCTTTCCAACTGATTCGAACAAGCGGCAGTCGCAGCTTCCCGGTCCATGCCGTCGGTTCTTGCCGGTCTTTCTCACCAGACAACGTTGCGGCCAGATAGACTTGTCCATTTTCCTCTTCGCTCAGAACCCAGGCACCACCATCGGTGGCGACCATGGCGACCCCGCTGATACCCCAGTTCCGGCATTCGAGGCTAATTCGAGTTGAACTGTCTTGGCGAAGCGAGACCGTGGAGAGAGGAAGGTGTGGACCGCTACGCATTAAACCGCTGCCGCTTCTGACGCGTTTGCCATCTTTGTCCACCAGTTCGATCTTCAGCGATTTGGTATCGCAATTGATTTCCAGCGGATTCGCCGCGTCTCGATCACTACGAAGCTCAAGATAGGGGACCAGCCAGCGAGTACGTTTCCCGATCACTCCCTTGTCAACGAGAATCAGCGTCGGTTTTCCCAGGTGATCGCGTTAATCGCAACGCGGATGCTCATTGGCAACAGATGTTTGTGCGATGCGTATGCGGCCATCAAATTCTTTCTCCTTCGAACGTCCTGCCCCGGCAGGCATCGCACGTCTTCCCCATTCGTCTTCCCCGCTTCAACACGCGATGATGAGAATCGAGCACCCCGACGTTCCTCTGTTGCGGAGACAATTCACTGGGACATCTCCGGACGTTTCCAATCGACACTGATTTTGGTTTCCGATTTAGCTGGCTTCGCAACCGTGACGACCTCAGCCTCTGGATCGAAGAGCGGCCAGTCGTCGGTACGGAACGGCGAAGCTGGAAGCCCTTCTCGGTTGTAAAGGAGGTTCCGCTGAGACGGGTTCATGCCCCATGCGTAGCGCACGGCGACGGGATCGTTGACGTCTGCGGATGAAACGATGATGGTGTTGCCCTTGATCGCTGCGTCGGCCCAATGCCACACTCGATCCTTGCCCGAAATCGCAAACGCATCGAGATTGCCGCGTCGTGCGGGCATCAGCCCGCTACCAACGGAATCGAATTGAAGAACGATTCTGTTGCGTTGAATTGTCTGCTGCCTGTATCGCGGTCCCGACTCAACAAAGTCTTTTCCGTAAGTTTGCTTCAACGCGAGGTAGGCGTGACGAATTCCGATCGGCTTTTTGTTTTTTGGGTGCAACGCGACCGCATCACCGGTGTCGATTGAAACCGCCATCGCCGTATTGCGGACGTCATGCGTCACCAGACGCATCATTTCCCGGTTGACCGCCCAGGGCGCTTCCACACCTTCCACAGGTTTTGTTTGTACGGGCGTCCAACTGGGCAGCTGTGTGAACTGGAATGGAAAGTCGGCTGGAACGTTGCCTCCGGACAACTCGTGCCACGTCGATCGATAGTATCGAATCAGACGTGCAAGCTGACTGCGGTAATGGGCTGCTTGTGCCGCATCCTTGGAATTGCGTTCGCCCTGGTACCAGATCACGCCACGAATCCCGTACGGGCGGAGGGGACAGATCATTGCGTTGAACTGATGTCCGGGGTACTGATGCCCCAGATTGGCCGGCTTGGTAATGATCGGCGGCGACAGCGGCTTCACGCTGTTCTTCATCGTCTGACCGGCATCGATTGACGAACTGTATTCGGTAAGTTCGCGACGGAAATCCGCCAACGCCTGATCGCGCGATCCAACCCTGCCTGCTCGTGCATCCAGATCGGCTTTGTAGGAAACAGTTCTTGCGTCGTCTTGCTGGATCTCCCAGGGCATCCAGCCCTCGATCGGTGTCCCGGCGTAGGCTTGTTGGATGATGCCCACCGGTACGCCGAGTTCCTGGTGCAACTTCTTACCAAAGTAATACGAGACCGCGGAGGTTTCGGACGCGGAATCCGGATTGCACGGTTTCCAATGCGAAAGGCGATCACGTTGCATTTCCAGGGGTTCGTGCCAGTGCTCTCGGGCCGATTTGAAAATGCGAAAGTTCGGTAGGTCAACATCCGTTTCCCGTTCTGACTCGAATGAGTTGCCCATGGACCAGCCCATGTTCGATTGCCCCGCGCACAGCCATACCTCACCGATCGCAACGTGGTTGATCTGTAGTGCGTCCGTGCGGCTCTTGATGGTCAGCGTGTGCTCGGTCCCGGCGTGCGGCGTCGGCAGAAACAGCTTCCAGCGACCCGTTTCATCTGTATCAGTGGAAACTTTCGCTCCCCAACTGCTGGTGACACTGATCTTCTCACCCGGCTTCGCCCAGCCCCAGAACGTATTCCTGGATTGTTGCTGCAGGACCATGTGGTCACAAAACAACCGCGGCAGTCGAAGCGATTCGGTTTCGAAAATCGGCGGTGTGACCGCTTGGGCTGGTTTTCTCGGTTCGGCAGATTGAGTTTCTGGTCTCTTGTTTTGATTGCGAACATTGGGTTGGCGTGTCGACCGGTCGATAACTTTCATAGCCTTCGGCGCGGCATAGTCAGCAGCATCGACCGGCACATCAAGGATGACCGTGAGGCGTCTTGCGCGATTGTTGCCTGTCGCAGTGCTCCTGACTGTCAAGCGGTCACCCTGATTGACAACGTCAAACGAAGCCACTCGGTTGTTTCCCTCAACAGAATCGAACCTACCCTCAATGGGCGTGACCTTGCCGCTGCCAAATTTCATGGCTGTCGATGTGATTTGAAAAGTCAAAGAGTATCCCGGGTCCAGACGATACCCCTGAGCGAGTCGAGCCAGTTCGCCGCCCTTCGACGAAACGGCAAGTGTCAGTTCGATGGAATCGTCGTGTTCCCCGATGCCGTCCAGATCGAGACCGCTAACGGTGATGCGAGGCGTTGCAAGGCCAGCAGTCTGACTTGTATTTGCAGTGACATCATGTGTGCCATAACGAGCTGCCAAATCGGAGCCAGCACCAAACGAAACAATCAGGTCGTCTGCGCGCGATGCGGTAATCATCAAAGCAACAGTCAGAATCATCGTTGTCAGTCGCACGTGATTTATTTCCTACTCTTCGTTTCTACTCATCACACGAAATGTACGATGCAGCACTCATTTTGACCGAGCGGCGTATTCTCTCAATCGTGTCGGGGAAGGAATTTCCTGTATCAAAGGAATTCTGGGAACCAATGTGATTGACGGAGGCTACTCAGTCTCCGCGCTCACGGTCGATACATTGCGTCATTTTTCCGGGAATGACTCGCCGGTGCCTATGGGAGCTGTTCCAACTCTTTGATTCGACGCCGAAATAATGCACAAAGGCGTTGGACACCCCGAGGACGGCTCGCGTATAGCTTCAGCCCCTCTGGGCCGGAGGCCGAGAAACCGCCATCGAATGCCAGGATCCCGTTCGGCAGCAGGTAGAAATCGCCGGAATACCAAAACGGAAATCCAGATTCAGGAATCTCCCAGATTTTTACGGCCTGCTTCCGATACTCATCGAAGTAGTCACGCGCCAGTTCGCCCAGTATACGACACGGACTGTTCTCCATCTCCTGGATCGTGTTCAGCAGCACGTGGTTAATCAAACATGCCGACAGCGGAATGTCCAGCTTCTGTTCGCCTTTGATCTGATCCCCCGTTTCCGGATCAAACCAGGAGCCCCGAATCCAGACGGGAGGATCTCGCTTGCTGGGCAACGTGACCAGTGTCCAGTCTCCCTGATACTCCATGTAGAACTCCAGCTTTCCGTCCGAAGTCAGGTCAACCCCATCAGGTGACTGCAGGTGGTGATACGCTGCTCCCTGATAGAAGTAGCTGTCAAGCTCACTGTCCGGGGACGGCCAGCGCCCTGCAAATCGATACAACCGGTCCAGCGGCTTTGGCAACGGAGCCGCCATCTCACCTGTCGCTCCGTAACATTCCAGGCGGGGGCCGTGCCATAACGCGATAAAGCGTTCCAACATCTCCATCCGCTTTGCGGTCGTCCGGGCGGAAAGAAAGTCAATTTTCAGAGTCTTTGCCATATTCTGGAATGGGATCAAGCGAATTGACTGCGCGGCGGCTCGACCGATTCGTCATTCTCCCCGATCAACGCGCGATCCTCAAGGTAACCGTGCACCACACCGCGAGTTAGAGAGTGGCCATTTGCTCGCCCAATCAACGAAGTTTGAACCCGGATGTTCGGCGACGTGTCCCGGTTGACATGAGAATTACATCAATACAACCGGAACTTCTAGGCCGATGAAATAATCTCGTAGGTGTTTAGGCCGTAGGTGTTTATGTTTAGGCCGTAGGTGTTTAGGCCGTAGGTGTTTAGGCCGTAGGTGTTTAGGCCGTAGGTGTTTAGGCCGTAGGTGTTTAGGCCGTAGGTGTTTAGGCCGTAGGTGTTTAGGCCGTAGGTGTTTAGGCCGTAGGTGTTTAGGCCGTAGGTGTTTAGGCCGTAGGTGTTTAGGAAGCGCGTCCCAGGCACGGCGATCGCACCAAATCTGAACCAAGTATTCGAGAGTGGGTTGCCTAAGGGCTTGCAAGACAATAAGCTACCGTATTGATCTTGCCGTTGGGCAGGAGGATTTCCGATACTTGCGGGATGCCGGATGCAAATGTTGTTGAATGGATTCGCGAAAAGTATACCGCATTGATCGGTGACCTCGATGAAAGGGGACGTCGAAGATGGGCGGCTGCCGAAGCGCGTTCGCTCGGACGCGGAGGAATCGCCGCGGTCGCCGCGGCGACTGGGATGTCGGATCGAACGATTCGCAACGGAATTGCCGAACTGGATGACCCCGAAGCCGCAGCGAGCAACCGACAGCGACGTCCAGGCGGAGGTCGCAAATCGAGGGAGGCCGAACAACCCGACTTGATTGACGCCTTGGAGCAACTGGTTGACGGAACTACTCGCGGCGATCCGATGTCTCCACTACGTTGGACCTGCAAGAGTACGCGAACACTTGCCAAGGAGTTGAACCGTCAGGGCTATGAGATCAGCAGCACGAAGGTCGGTGAGCTTCTGCGGTCTGCGGGCTACAGCTTGCAGGGCAATCGGAAGACGATCGAGGGCAAACAGCATCCTGACCGCGACAGTCAATTTCAACATATCTCCGATCGAGTCAAAGCTTACCAGCGGACCGGCCAGCCGGTCATTTCGGTCGATACGAAAAAGAAAGAACCGCTGGGAATGATGAAAAACGCGGGCCAGACGTACCGCAAGTCGGGTGACCCGGTCCGCGTAAAGACCCACGACTTCCCGGACAAAGAACTTGGGAAAGCGGTTCCCTATGGCGTCTACGATGTAACGCACAATGAGGCTGGAGTGTCGGTGGGGATCAGCCACGACACGGCTGAGTTTGCCATCGCGGCGATCCGCCGTTGGTGGAAGAAGATGGGGCGAAAGCGTCACGCCAAGGCGAAGCGATTGTTGATCACGGCGGACTGTGGTGGGAGCAACAGTCCGAGAACCAGATTGTGGCGTTGGGTACTGCAAAAGTTTGCCAACGAAACTGGCATGAAGATTGAACTGTGCCACTATCCGCCTGGGACCAGCAAATGGAACAAGATTGAACATCGATTGTTCTGTCACATCACCCGCAACTGGCAAGGCGTTCCGTTGGAAAGCCATGAGGTGGTTGTCAACTTGATTGGCGCGACCAGAACAGAAGAAGGTCTGGAAGTTCACGCGTGGCTTGATGAGTCCGAATATGAAAAGCGGAAGAGAGTCAGTGACGAACAGCTTTCGGAAGTAATCATCAAACGCGACAATTTTCATGGGGAATGGAACTACACGATCCTCCCCAATAAACCTACTAAGATTCGGTAATCAATTGTCTTGCAAGTCCTAAGTCCATGGTTGACGCGAAAGATTCTTTTCAGACGGATTGTCCATGTACTCGGTTCTGGAACGGAATGCCCTATGCTTCAGCCTTCAATTCGAAAGTTTCACGACGCTTTTCAATTAGTCGATGACCCGCGTGTTTCCGGTCGGTGCGATCACCCGCTGCACTCAGTTCTGTTCTTGGTCGTTGCAGCGGTCATCTCCAATGCCGATGGTCCTGCTGAGATCGAGCAGTTCGGACGAGAGCGGGAGGATTGGCTTTCCCGATTCGTTGACTTTCCAAACGGCATTCCATCACACGATACGATTGGCCGCATTCTCTCGTTGATCAAACCGATTGAGTTTCAACAGGCCCTCATCGAATGGATCAATCAGCTGCGATCTGACAAGACACCTAACGATCCACTGCTGGTACAAATCGATGGTAAGACTGCAAGAGGTTCTTACACCACCAAGGAAAAGAACGATGCTCTCCACATTGTGAATGCTTGGGCATCGGAACACGGGTTGGCGATGGGCCAAGTAGCGGTCGATTCCAAGAGCAACGAAATCACCGCCATCCCAAAGCTGCTGGAGCTATTGGACCTTCAAGAAACGATCATCACGATTGATGCGATTGGCTGCCAGAAGTCGATTGCCCAGCAGATCACTGAGGGTGGTGGCGACTATATTTTCGCCGTCAAAGACAATCACCCAAAACTGAGCGATGCCATCGAGGAGTATTTTATTGAAGCCCACGAAAGAGGGCTTTCTACGGCGAAGGTCCGTTCGAAGACTGTGCGTGGCAAAACACGAGGGCGTGAGGAAGAGCGATTCTACGCAGTCGCATCGATTCCCGAATCGATGAAGGCACTTGCCAGTGAGTGGCCAGGGACTCGTAGCATCGGCCAAGCAATCACGAGCTTTGTCGTCGACGGTGAGGAAACCAGCGAGGTACGATACTTCATCAGCAGTCGAGAAGCACGAGTCAATGAATTCGCAAAGTCAGTTCGCAGCCACTGGAGCATTGAGAGCATGCACTGGGTGCTGGATGTCGTGTTTCACGAAGATGCCAGTCGAATTCGAAGTGGTAACGCGACCGAGAATATGAGCTTCACACGTAAGTTTGTCACAACACTGCTCAAGCAGGACACTTCACGTGTCAGTTTGAAGGGGAAGCGGAAAAAGGCAGGATGGAACACCGAGTTTCTCGAAAAGCTCCTATTTGGAACTACTTTTTGATGCGATCGCCGTGGCGTCCCAGGCACTGCCGTACCTACAGCCTAAACACCTACAGCCTAAACACCTATCTCGGGCTGGTAGCTGAGACGGTTTAGCGGCGGTCTGTTAAACAAACACAAAGCGAAGCGTACTTGCAATGATGCGGGGTATTCGACATGCCCCAACTTGTAGACGCGACCGAGATGTGGAAACCCACAACCGAGCCGACTAACTAAATCGCAAAGTCGATTCAACACGGTCGAATTGCCACATAGCTTTCCCAAACACTTCACAGTTGCGCAAGTTCCATTCGACAACTTGCAACAGTAGGGTAAATAGTAGGTACAGAAACGAGCCGATCAAGGGAAGTTCGGCGCGAACTCTCAACCGGAAAATAGACGAATAAACAAATAGACAAATAAATGAATAGATTTATTTGTTAGTAAAGCGAGTAGGGGGCAAGCTATGTGTTGGCCAATAAACTTGTTCTTGCCGTGCCGCTCGGCCAGCGCCGGCGAGGCCGTCGGATCCGCTCGAGCCGCAGGCGGCACCCGTGCTGGACGCCGCATTCCATCCTTTTCGAGACGGGCGGGCCCACCGCTCAGAAGCCCGGACTAGAGATCCATCTTGGCGCGGCATGAAACAAATCTGCCCAGCGAGGGAATGCTGGGTCGAGCGGATGCGGCGCCAGGAATAGGACGGAACGTCTCAAGCTGTCTTTGACGAAGGCGCCTTGCTCCACAGGGCAATCGTGTCTTTCGACAGAATGCTGATCGCAGGTAACTCCCGTTTCGAACAAGTACGTCGTGGGCACCGTGACGGGCTGACCGAGAGTGCGATTGGCTTGGTTCGTCGTCCCGGCATCTTGTAGCGTCCGCCAGAACTGTCCGAGCTTTTCGGGCGACAAGTTCTCCGATCTTTGCGCGCACCGCCGAAGCGCGCTGACCGACGATCAAGACCATTCGGCGATGACCAAACCGGAATAAGAAACGTGGCATGTTGAAAACGCCGACGCTGCGACTCGTAAGCATCAAGTTCCACTGCAGCCAACGTGAAGAACGATCGTTATGAAAACACCAACCATTCCCAAACGAACTCCAACGAAGGCCACTCGACAGCCACTTCGGTTGTACTATCTGTACTTCGTGTTAGCGGCGTTCAACCTGGTCACGATTGCGATCATATTATGGTTGAGCCACAGTGTTCTGGGGATCTATTCTGAATCCGTGACCGTTGGCGAGCGGTGGGGCGAGCGTCTGGGGCGATACGCGGAATTGGGTAAGATGGCGGTTGCTGTCAATGCCCCCGGTAACGATGTCTTCGACTCGCGTGATATCGAGCAGGAATCACAACGCCTGAAACAGGCTGTCGCCTCCTATTCACGGTTCTCACAAGCGGCGCGCGAGGAATTGGCGGCCAACGTCAACTCGGCGACCGCAACGCCAATGGTCAGTCAATTGACCAAGATCGACCGCTCGGTAACGCACATCGAAGAAAGCGCGCGGCAAATCTTCAAAGATCTCTCCGCGGACAACGATGCTGAAGTTGGGGCCCGCGTGGCGTTGATGAACCAGCACTTTGCGCGGTCGCTGGCGGAAACCACCGAATTGTGCCGTCAGGTGCGCCGGCTTCAGGCCGAAAATCTTGGACAGCAGATGGATCGAGCCAATTCTTTAAGCAAGCTCGAGATTGTGATTCTAGCCTGCGTCGTGCTGATTGTTTGCGGGATGATGTTTTACGGTCGTCTCATTGCAGTGCGGATGAGCCATACCGAGCGGCAGCGAGTGCAATACGCGGCCGTGATCGAATCGAGTGACGATGCGATTATCAGCCTCACCCTTGACGGTGTGATCACATCGTGGAACCGAGGCGCCGAAAGTCTGTACGGATACGCCGAAAGTGAAGCCATTGGTCAATCCACGACGATGCTCATTCCACCGGAGCGGCGGAATGACGAGCCTGAAATACTCAAAAAGATCCAGGACGGAGAACACGTCAAGCATTTCGACACGGTGAGGCGTTGCAAAGATGGCCACCTCGTCGACGTCTCACTCACCATTTCACCTCTCCGAGATGCACAGGGTGAGATTGTGGGAGCATCGAAGATAGCCCGCAACATCTCAGACAGAAAACAGTCGGAGCGGCAACTTCGCGACAGCGAGGCGCACATCAAGGCCGTGCTGGACACCGCCGCTGACGCGATCATCACGATCGACAAACGCGGGCGAATTCAGTCGTTCAATCCCGCCGCGGAAAGGATGTTTGGCTATCTGGCAGATGAAGTCCGCGGCAGAAACGTTTCGCTGCTGATGCCCTCGCCGTACCGGCAAAAACACGACGGCTATCTGAATTCCTACCTGGCGACGGGCAAGAAGAAGATCATCGGGGTCGGACGCGAGGTGGTGGGACAGAGAAAGGACGGCACGGTTTTTCCCATCGAGTTGGCAGTCAGCGAAGTGATGCAGGGCGACGATCGGCTGTTCACGGGTATTGTGCGCGACATTTCGGAACGGAAACAGGCGGACCAAGAAAAGCAGCGATACCTGAACGCCATGGAAGAGGCCAGAGTCAAACAGGAACAGCAGGCCATCGTTCTGAAATCACAGGCCATCGACCTGGAAGCGGCTCGCCAGCAGGCGGAACGAGCCAGCTGCGCAAAAAGCGAGTTTCTGGCCAACATGTCGCACGAGCTGCGCACGCCGATGAATTCGATCATCGGCTTCACCAATCGGCTACTGAACAAACTTGCCGATTCGCTGGAAGCGCGGCATTTGGATGCATTGCAAACGGTCGACCGCAACGCCCGGCACCTGCTGGATCTGATCAATGACATTCTCGACTTGTCGAAGATCGAGGCCGGCCAAATGGAGCTGAAACGATCGAAATTCAACCTTGTCGATGCGATGAATGAGGTCGCGGACCAAGCCGATTCACTGACCGACAGCAAGCCCGTCGATTTGGTGCTGAACCTGCCCGACGAGGAAATCGTTGTCGAGGCGGACCGGGTCAAGATCGTACAGATCATCACCAACCTGGTTTCCAACGGAATCAAGTACACCGAACAGGGAACAGTAAACATCTCGGCAGACTTAGAAGACGATCCGCAACTGGGCGACGTCGCGAAAATTCGGGTGCGGGACACCGGCATCGGCATCAAACAGGAGGACCGCCAACGCTTGTTTCAAAAGTTCTCGCAGCTCGATGGCAGCAACTCGCGTCGCGGGTGCGGCACGGGATTGGGACTGTTCATCACCGCGCGGTACGTCGAAATGCACGGCGGCAAAATCGAGGTCGAGAGCAAATTCGGCGAACAAAGTACTTTCACGGTCACGTTGCCCTTGTCAGCAGACCCTGTGCAGCCGCGCCACGGAATGACTGCTCCGCAGGATCAACTCGCTGCAGAAGATCCGCAGGGGACGCCGAAAGGACTAAGGATTCTCTGTATCGACGACGATCCGGACGCGCTTCGCATCCTGCAACAAACGTTCCAGGACGCGGGATATAGCGTGTTGGTTGCCGACGGTGTTGACAGCGCGCTGGAGCAAGCGCAGATCCATCGTCCCGATGTGATCTGCCTGGACATTCACGCACCCGGCAACGTCGGTTACGAGGTGTTGCAGGCACTGAATGAAAACGAGCGGCTGCGATCGACGCCGGTCGTCGTGATCTCTGAAGACATCGACGCCGCCAAAACCATGCACGGTGGCACTCGTTGTTGCATTACCAAACCGCTCAACCCGGAATATGTGCTGGAAACGATTCAGGATGTGCTGGCCGAAAAGATCAGCGACGTGTTGATTGTTGAAGACGATCCGGACACAACCAGGCTCATTGAAGATTTGTTGCGCGAGCGTGGCGTCGAGGTCCGTGTGGCCAGCCACGGCGCGGAGGGTTTGGCGCATTTGGAGCAGCGCGCGCCTTCGGCAATCGTACTCGATCTCATCATGCCGGTGATGGACGGTTTTGAGTTTCTCGAACACGTTCAACAGCAGGCGTCATGGCGGGACATCCCGGTGCTCATCCTGACCAGCAAGACGCTGTCTCCCGGCGAGCTTGAACGTTGGAGCCGGGTATGCGATTCCATCATCACCAAGGGACGAGCTGAAACGGCAAGCGTTGTCGACGCCGTGCTGAAGGCCTGTCTGGGTTCGCACCGGATCGAGCAGGAGGCCGTCGGATGAGTGCCGCGAAGTCAACCAATAGGGATCGCTCCGTTGTCGATCCGCGCCAGCCAGCACCGGCCGTTGGCCGCGCTGCAATTTCAGGGAACCATGAAATGTTCACACAAATGAAAGTCCATTTACTCCGCAGACGCGAGCGTCTTCAGGATTACTCGCTGCTATTCCTGTTGGTGTTGAGCCTCGCCGGAACGATTGGAGTGTTGTGGTACTTCTCTCAGATCTCGTCACAGATCGTGGAATCCGCGGCGATTCGGGACGCGCAGCAGCACGCCGAGATCATCGAAAAGTTTCGGTCACTCTACACCGCCGATGTGGTCGAAACGGCCTGCCGCGCGGGATTGGAGATCACCCACGACTACGCCGCCAAGCAGGAAGCGCTGCCGCTGCCGATCACGATGAGCATGAAGTTGGCCAATGGATTGGGCGATGCAAAAGAGAAGCGGCAAACGTACATCTATAGCGACTATCCGTTTCCCTGGCGGAAGGACGGTGGCCCGCGGGACGAATTCGAACGCGAAGCGCTGCGCTGGCTCCGAAAAAACCCCGCCAGGGAATATTACCGGTTCGAGGACTTTCGGGGGCGACCATCGCTCCGGTACGCCAAGGCGGACCGAATGCGGGCCAGTTGCATCGCCTGCCACAACGGTCATCCGCAAAGCCCCAAAACCGATTGGCAGGAGGGCGACGTGCGCGGCGTCCTGCAAGTGGTGGTTCCGCTGGATGGCGTCGTTGAGGCAACCAACGCACAGCTCAGCAATCATTTCGTATGGCTGATGTCGATCGCCATTGGCGGTCTGGTCGCCATCGTGTGGGTGATTGGCCGGTCCGGCGGCCGCGGGGCGCCGCACAGTCTGGTTCAATATGGCCGGCGGTCTACCGACGTGAACGAACCGGCGACTTTCAACTCGCAAGTCCTGTTCGGCGCTGCTTGGGCGGCCATCACAACGACGATCCTGATCGTCGACCTGTCGATTCCGCTCGGCGTTGCTGCTGGAGTTCCTTATGTCATCGTGGTGCTGCTCAGCCTCCGTTCGCCTCGTTCGTCGCTGACATTCACCTCGGCAGTGGTCGGGACGGTGCTGACACTGGTTGGACTAGCAGCCTCTCCTGCCGGCGGAGAACTCTGGAAGGTACTCGCGAATCGCTTCCTGGCGATCCTCGCGATCTGGGTGACCGCGATTCTTTGTCTTTCGCAGCGGCGAAAGACGCACGACCAGGCTGTGGCTGTGATGGAAAAGCGGGTCGCCGATCGCGAGAAAGAGGCACTGATCGCGGCGAAACAAGCCGCAGAGCAGGCCAGCCGTACCAAGAGCGAGTTTCTGGCCAACATGTCGCACGAACTGCGCACCCCCATGAACTCGATCATTGGTTTCACCGGGCGGCTGATTAAGAAGCTGGAAGGCTCGGTCAGCGAACAGCATTTCGATGCGCTAAAGACGGTGGAGCGAAACGGCAAACATCTGCTGGGATTGATCAACGATATCCTCGACCTGTCGAAGATCGAGGCTGGGCACATGGAATTGAGACGCTCTAAGTTCGACCTGCTCAACGCCGTTCAGGACGTGGCGGACCAGACGTCCGCCTTGACCGACAACAAGCCCGTCAAACTGACGCTCGACTTGCCCCAACAAAACCTGATGATCGATGCCGATCGCGGCAAAATCATCCAAATGCTCACCAATCTGGTTTCCAACGGCATCAAATACACCGAACAGGGGACCGTGACGGTGATGGTGAACCAATACGAAGATTCCCAGTTGGGATCGGTGGCCCAGGTCAGAGTGAAGGATTCGGGGGTGGGCATCAAGGATGAGGACCGCGCACGGCTGTTCAAACAATTTTCGCAGCTCGACAACAAGTTTGATCGCCCCGTGGGTGGCACCGGCCTGGGGTTGTACATCACCGCCCAGTACGCGCGCATGCACGGCGGCCGAATCGAGGTCGAGAGCGGGGTCGACAGAGGCAGCACCTTCACCCTGCTGCTGCCGCTGGTGGTGTCAGACGCATCGACAGTCTCAGACCGCCCGGCGGACGCTGCCGAGCATGATTCGCAGGCAATCGGCTTTAGCGGAACGCGAGTGCTCTGTGTCGATGAGGAACCGTCGACGAGAGATCTGTTGCGGCTCATTTTTGAAAGGGCCGGGTACACCGTTTTCACGGCAGCAGGCGTCGAGGACGGTCTCAAGCTGGCACAAACAACTCGTCCGGACTTGATCTGCCTGGATATCGATGTGCCCGGTAAAAACGGCTACGAATTGATGCAAGCGTTGCGCGATCACGAGCCGCTCGCTCCAACACCCATCCTCGTTGCTTCCGCGGCTGACGAGGAGAAAAACTGGCTGCTCCAAGGGGCGTCCGCCTACGTTGCCAAGCCCATTGATTCCAACTCCTTGCTGGCCGCCGCCCGAACGGCGCGGGGCGAGCACATCGACGGCGTGTTGGTGGTGGACGATGACCCCGATAGCACCCAGTTGATTACCCAGTCGCTGCAAGAGCACGGCCTCGAATTTCAAACTGCCGCCAACGGCCGGCAAGCGCTGGCGCGGTTAGCGGAGTGGACGCCGACATTGATTGCTCTTGATCTGATGATGCCCGAGATGGATGGGTTCGAGTTGCTGGAACGACTGCAGGAAGACCCGCATTGGCGGTCCATTCCCGTGGTGGTCATGACCGTCAAGACTCTCAACTCCCGCGAACTGGCTCGTTTGAACGGTCATTACCACTCCATTGTGGTGAAAGGCCGCGACGATATGACGAATCTCATTGAGGCGATGGTGGCCGCTGGCTCGCCGTCACGTAATAAACCGGAGGAGGCGTTGGCATGACTGCCACCATTTTGGTTGTTGAAGATAATCCCGACAACATGAAGCTATTTCGCTGGACACTGGAAGACGTGGGCTACGACTTCACTGGCGTTGGCTCGGCGGAGGAAGGGCTGGAACTGCTCAACCAACAGCCGTTCGATCTGGTCGTGATGGACATTTCCCTGCCCGGCATGGACGGGATAGAAGCGACCCGGCGGTTGCGCGCCGATCCACGCTATGCCTCGTTGCCGATTGTTGCGGCTACCGCCCACGCCATTAAGGAGGAAGCGGCGGCCATCCAGAGTTCGGGGGTTACCACGATTGCGACAAAACCAATTGACGAGGACCTGTTTCTGCAAACGATCGAATCGCTTTTGGCGGGGGAGAAATAGTGGTCAATGTGCAGACCGGCGCTGACGCCCGAGACAACACAAGCCGCCGTACACCGTTGCGCAACACACTCCCGCGGTGGCGACAGACGTAGGCACATTCAAAATCACCGCGCCGCGGTACGGCGCGAGACGAATCACTGATGGTGATGAAACGGCGATCACATTGGTTCAAACGGAGAGAGTCATGGCAAAAATACTGGTGGTGGACGACGTCGCCGACAATGTCAGATTGTTGACGTACGAATTGTCCGATATGGAACACGAAGTCGTCGACGCGGCTTCCGGGCCGGAGGCACTGAAAGCTGCCGAGCAGCATCAGCCGGATTGTATCCTGCTGGACATCATGATGCCGGGAATGGACGGCTTTGAAGTTTGCCGCCGCCTGAAGGCTAACTCCGCGACGCAATCGATCCCGGTCATCATGGTATCGGCCAAAGACACCGACGATGATGTGATCAAGGGTCTAGAGGTGGGGGCCGACGATTACATTATCAAACCGTTCAACCCGCGAATTGTCGAAGCGCGTCTGCAATCCTCCTTGCGCGCCAAACACGCCGTGGACGTCATCGCAGAGGCAAACAAAAAACTCAAGGACGCCCAGCTAGCGGCGGAGCACGCGAACCGCGCCAAGAGCGAGTTTCTGGCCAACATGAGCCACGAACTGCGGACACCACTGAACGCGATTATCGGCTTCTCACAGGGACTGCTCGAACGAACCAACAAGCACCCGCTGAACGATCATCAACAGGATCGGCTCGGCAAGGTGCTCAACAGCGGTCGGCATTTACTCCATCTGATCGACGACGTGCTCGATCTGGCCAAGGTGGAATCGGGCAAGATGGATGTCAACATGACGACGTTCGACCTGGAGTTGTTGGGCACGGAAGTCCAGGAAATGGCCGGAGCGTTGCTGTCCGGCAAACCCGACGTTCAATTTCGGCTTGAACTGGCCGCCGGGCTTCCCGCGGCGAACTCGGACCAGGGCAAGATCAAACAGATCTTGATCAACTTGGTTAGTAATGCCGTCAAGTTCACCCAACAGGGCTCTGTGACGCTGCGGATACAAGGCGACGCCGAGTCGATTCGAATGAGCGTCGAAGACACCGGGCTAGGCATCCCGGCGGATCAACTCGCCAGTGCCTTTGACAAATTCCAACAGGCCCGGCAAGCGATCAAGACGGCGGTCAAGGGAACCGGCCTGGGACTTTCAATTTGTAAACGTTTTGCGGAACTGCTCGGCGGAACACTAACGGCGCAAAGCGTGGAGGGAAAAGGCAGTACCTTCACGCTGTCGATTCCCCGCGAGCCGGTTTCCGTGACTGCGGAACTTCACGAAGCCGACTGCGTTTAGAAGAGGGAAAACGACATGCGACTTATTTTACTCGTTGATGATGACCTGTTTAACCAAACGGTGATCGAGGACGCTTTCGAGTTCGACGACATTAAGGCTGAACTCGTCTGTGTCGAAAGCGGCGAAGAGGCAATCGAGGAGGCGACCCAGTCGCGGCCCGATCTGATTCTGATGGATGTCCATCTGCCCGGCATCGACGGGCTCGAGGCAACCCGCCGTCTGAAACAAAACCCGGCTACTTTCGACATCCCAATCTGGGCCGTTACGGCAGATGCCATGAGGGGAAACGACGATCTGGCCTTCCATGCCGGGTGCTCCGAATACGTCACCAAACCCATTGATATCAAGCAGCTCGAAGACAAGCTGCGAAGCTTCCTCGCCCAACTAGCAATCCAAAAGGTGAAACATGTATAAGGTGTTAATCGTTGACGATGACGAGAATAATCGTGCAGTGATCTACGACACGTTGGAGGATGAAAACTACGAATTATCCGAAGCCGCCGACGGGAACGAGGCGATCGCCAAGATCAAGGAGGACATGCCTGATCTGGTGCTGCTGGACATCATGATGCCGGGGATCGACGGCTTGATCGCTTTGAAAGAGATCAAGGCATCCGAACGAACCCAGCACATCAAGGTGCTGATGTTGACGGCACTGAACACCGAAACGCAAATTGCCGAGTGCCTGAACGAGGGCGCGATGGACTATGTCACCAAGCCGTTCTCGAACATGGTGCTGCGCGCGAAAGTGCGCGCCGCTCTGCGAGCATCCTCTCATTCGGCAACGACGCAGCCCGCTAGCGCGCCGCAGTCGTTAGCCGAGCGCGGAAGAGTCGTTTCATTTGTCGGCGTGAAGGGGGGCGTGGGGACGACAACCGCCGCCCTGAATGTCGCGACCAGCCTGGCGGCGGACGGTACGAAAGTCAATTTTTGCGAACTGCGGCCGGATTCCGCGACGGCGACGCTTCAAATGCGATTGAGATCATCCGTCACTTTCGAGCCGCTGTTGGACGACGATCCCGGGATGATCGCGGAAAACGATGTCAAGAGCTTGCTGACACGGCACCCCGGGGGACTTCGGGTGCTTCTTGGGCCGGGAACCAACGGCAAATCCAGGGACATTTCCCCCGAACATGCGGACGCCATTGTCGAAAGGCTTGCCCATCTAGCGGAGTTGACGGTCCTCGATGTCCCTCCGTTTCCCACCAGCATTGCCCGCGCCGCGGTGCGTCGTTCCGATTATGTGGTGCTCGTCTGCGAACTTGAACCGCTTTCTTGGGAAGCCTCGAAAACGATGCTGGCCAAGCTCAGTTCTTGGGAGATTCCGTACAACATGGTCGGCATGGTGGTTAATAGCCGCGCGCAGGTAAGTTCCCCTCTGAATCTCGCGGACATCCGCGCGTCGTTGGACTGCGACTTGATCGGCGTCATCCCTCCCGATCCGGACGAGTGCCAGGCCGCGCTGAAGGCCGGCGTGCCGATCGTTCTCTATCAAGCTGACAACATCGTGGCCGAATCGCTGAAGTCGTTGGGGCAGCGAGTCGGCACGGCCGAAGTGAAAGCACTTGCGTTTTAGGCTCGCGAATTTCCTCGCAGGCGCCCGCGCCGTCCGTTGGTTGCTCCGAATCTTACTAAGAGCAAAGATAACAAGTTCGATGACCAGAATTCTTATCGTTGACGACAACCTGCACAACGTTCTGGTGTTGGCCGACGGCCTGAGCCACGCCGGCTACGAAGTAGTCGAGGCTCATTTGGGAGAGGAAGCTCTGCAGTCGGTGGAACACGAACTGCCGGATTGCATCCTGCTGGACATCGCGATGCCGGGGATGGATGGCTACCAGGTCTGTCGCCGTCTCAAAGCCAATCCGCGCACCAATCCGATTCCCGTGATTGTCGTGTCGGCGATGAATGAGAGCGATCAAGTCATCAAGGGATTGGACGCAGGTGCTGAAGATTATGTCACCAAGCCCTACGAAATGCGCGTCGTGAAGGCGCGCGTTCGTGCCGTGTTGCGCACCAAAGAGGCGCAAGACGAATCTCGACGGACCAACGCCTTGCTAGAGTCGGCCAACCAGCAACTCGACGAAACAAATCTGCAACTCAGGCGATTTTATCAAAGAGCGCACGAATTCGTGGACCACGTGGCGCATGAGTTGCGCACGCCCTTGACGGTCATCAAAGGGTTCGCCGAAATCATTGGCGATGGCGAGGCAGGGCCGGTCAACGTGCAGCAGAGAAACTACACCCAACTCATTAGTAGCCAGGTGGATAAACTCGCATTCATGGTCAACGACATGCTCGATGTCAGTCGTCTTGAAGCTGGCGTCTTGTGTGTCCGCCGCCGCTGTTTCAAGCTTCATGATGTGGTGGGCCAGGCGATGAAGGCGCTGCGGCACGTAGCGCAAGCCGGACAAACCAAATTGACCGCGAATGTCGACGCGTACCTGCCGGTCGTGTACGCTGATCCAGAGAAGATCAGCCGTGTGATCGTTAATCTGACCACCAACGCGGTGAAGTTCGCTGGCGAAGGCGGCAGTGTCGCGATCAAGGCGCGCCCGGGCGACAACGCCTCAGAAATCGTTGTCGAAGTTTCCGATGACGGGCCCGGAATTCCCACCGACAAGCTCGAGGCAATCTTCGAACGGTTTCAGCAGGTCCAAGCCGATGTGCGGGCGAACGCGAAAGGGTTCGGGCTGGGGCTTAGCATTGCGAAAGAACTCGTGGGGCTGAATTTTGGCCGTATGGACGTCCGCAGCAACGTTGGAAATGGAAGCACCTTTTCATTCACCGTTCCTTCAGCCGATCCTCAGCATCTGATTCACCGATATCTGCATTGGCTCGACACACTTGATGATGATCGCCGATTCCTGTCGGTGGTCGCCATCTCAGTCGAAGACGATTGTCCGGACGACGTCTGGGAGCAAGCGGAACAATGGCTGTGGGGCACGCTTCACTCCGTCGATCTACTGCTGACGAACAAGCCCAAACAGTGGCTATTGGTAACGGCGACGTGCGATCCCGACTCAGCGAACACAATTCGGCACCTGATGGCCTCGTGGAACGAAATGAATCGTGGGACCCTAAACCCGTTGCCGAAGCTGTGCTGCACGTCACAAGGTTGGTGGTCCTTCCCAAGCGAGCGGTCCGAGTTCCTGGAACGATTCAGCGCGGTCTTCGAAGACCGAGAGGAAATTCGTGTCTAGCCCGTCGCGACACTTCCGCCGGACCTCATGCGCGCGAACACAGCTTCCGTTTTTGGACCTTTTCGAGGCAGCCAAGGATCGCTCTGACTGAGTGTCAACTCTCCACAGTTGTCAATTCCGGCGCGGCGAGCGGAATAAAGTCCTCCAAACGCTCGCGGAGTTCCTCGAAGGCAATGGGCTTGACGAAAAAAGCCTCAGCGCCGAGCTTTTGCATCCGTTTTTTCCATCCCTGTTCACTGCGTCCGGTCAGCACAAAGATGGGAATGTGCTTTGTGGAAACGTTGTTTTTCAACCCGTCGATAACGAATTCACCATCGCCCATTGGCATGCTGATATCCGTAATGATCAGGTCGGGCTTTTCCGTTTGCGCGAGCCAAAACCCGTGGGTGCCGTGAAAGGCACGTAAGACTTCCACATCAAGATTGCCGAGCCTCACCGAAAGTGCCAGCGAAATCTCCGGGTCGTCGTCAATGCACAACGCCAACGGACGGCGCGTTGCCTGTCCGCCATTATCAATTGATTGCACCATCGTGGCACCCATAGAAAAGAAGAAAAGTATCATTACGGCCCGATACACAAACATAACATACGAGCGCAGCCCGGGAGCCGATCAGTAGAAAAGCTTTCGGCAGCGCAAGGGATTTCAAGCGAGTTCTTGCGAGTGGAAACTGCCAGTCGTTGGTTAATCTCAGGGAAGCCTCGCAATTGCACGGCTTGTGTTTCCACCAATCCCCCTCCCACGGGTCCGTCCGAAGTACGAAACCCAATTCTTCAAGCCGCGTTGCCTCGCAACTCACTCTTTTCTTTAGGCGATGCAAGGAAGGCGGAGGTTCCAGCGATATTAGCCGGCTGATCCTCTTCGATGGAAAAACCCTCAACGGCTGGAAGAAAGTTCCCCGCATTTACGTCCACGGCACTCTGCACAAAGCCAAGACACCCGTCGGTGGCCAGGATCCTCCCCGGCAGTCGTCTCGGTGCATAGCTTGCGGTAATTCTGCAGCGAAGCCGAGGGCCTGCGCGCGATCGCCCAAGCTGATTCCTTGCCGGCCCGAATCCCCGAATTCATCAATCAGCACTGCGTGGACTGCCACAGCGATGGAGAGGCGGAAGGAGGCCTCGATTGACATCTATAGTTGGCCGACCAATAATTGGTAAGCCAACTATTTGTTTCCGTTGCAGGTGTTCTCGATGACGACGACCAGCCCATCTGTGGACCTTCTGCCGAAGAACGGACACGAACTGGGGATCCTGCTGCGAGCCGCCTACTTTGCACTGCGTCGCTGCGGCAACGCGCACTTTGAGAGGCTTGATGCCAACGGAGATCAGTTCATGATTCTCAAGCTGCTGGCAGATTACGGCCCGATCCATCAGCTGGATCTGGTCCGGCGAGGTGGGTACGACCCCAGCACGGCAACCAACATTCTCAAAGCAATGGAACGCCAGGGTTACGTGACGCGAGAACCCGACCCCCATGACGGTCGGGCAAAGATCGTCGATTTGACCGGCGCTGGGCGTGCCAGGCAAGCGGAACTCTGGAAGGAATCTGCGGCTGCACGCAGGCGGCTGTGGAAATGCGTCCGTGTGGAGGACAGGCAGATTGTGGCAGAAACGCTGCAACGCATCGTCCACGAGATGGAAACACTACGATCGACTGTGACAGAAAACGATGACCACTGAATACCTCACTTCCTACCACGACGGCCGTCTTGCTGAGTCGACGCAAGCCGGTGGCGACCAGCCTTACTTGGCTGTACTCGATCAACTGGTTGCGTCGTTTCCTCGACCTGTCTCGGACCGGATGCACGATTCGTACTTTGTATTCTCGTTTCTGCGAGCACTCGACCAGGTTGATGCCCTGAAGTCGGTGCGGCCGCTGCTCGGTGAACCGGTCGAAGTGGAGTACGAGACGGCACAACACAGTCGAATTGAAAGCGAGCCGCGCGCCGCGGAAGACGTAACCAGCCAGATGGTCGACTGTCTGAAGGGGATGATGATACTCGGTCATCCGCAAACACAGATCAATGTCGGTCCATCACCAACGATTCCCAGCATCATCGCTGGACTTTTACCGTCCATCTATAATCCGAATCTTGTCAGTGATGAGGCGTCACGTCGCGTGGCCACGGCCGAAGTGGAAGCCGTTTCGATGACGGCGGACCTGCTCGGATACCAGCCGGCATCCGCCGGAGGAGTGTTCACATTCGGCGGAACTGGCACTTTGCTGTACGCCGCTAGAATCGGTATGGAAAAAGCGTTTCCCGGCACGCGTAAGAAGGGCATCCAGGCTCCGGCCGTCATCATCTGCAGCGACAAGGCCCACTATGCCTGCGCCACGATTGCCAACTGGATGGGATTGGGCGAAGACAACGTGGTTCGCGTGGCAACTGGCAAAGACAATGACATGCGGTTGGACGATTTTGAACGTCAGTTACGAAGCGTTGTGGAGGATGGACGCCGCATTGCCTGCATGGTTGCGACGGCGGGCACCACCGACGCTTTTGGCCTCGATGATATTGACGGAATGTGCCGTATTCGTGATTCGGTGGTGGACGAATTTGGGCTCGATTATCGTCCCCACCTGCATGCCGATGCTGTGATCGGGTGGGCGTGGAGCGTGTTTCGTGACTATGACTTTGAACGGAACGAACTGGGCTTTCGTCGCCGGACGATTCGGGCACTTGCGGGAACCAACCGCCGCATACGCCACCTCGCGGTTGCCGATTCCATCGGAGTGGACTATCACAAGACGGGCTTCGCGCCTTACGTTTCGAGTGCTGTGATTTTCAAGGATCGAAAGGACCTCGGCCTGATGGCTCGCGACGCTGGGTCGATGCCCTATCTTTTTCAGTCGGGCACTTACCATCCCGGAAAGTTCACTCTGGAGACAACGCGTAGCGGAACTGGGCCGATGGCGGCGCTGGCCAACCTGCGTCTGTTTGGCAAGAAGGGCTTGCGCAGTCTCCTGGGACATCTTGTGTCGATGGCGGAGGAACTGCGGGAACGCCTTGAAGGTCATGCATCGACAACCGTCCTCAATGGAGGGAACTTTGGACCGGTCACTCTGTTTCGCGTTTACCCCGACGGTGTCGACACCTTTTCCATGCCTCACGCTGAACAGACAGACCCGGAGTACCGCGACCAGCTTCGAGCCCACAATGACTACAACCGTCTCATCTTTGCATTGATCCACGAAGAAGCATTGCAGGGAAATGCCGTGCTGCTGTCGATGACGGATTGTTACCGCGAGACCACGTACGGCGAACCCATGGTTGCCCTGAAGTCCTATGTCATGAGCCCGTTCTCTCGGCCGGACCATTGCGATTCAGTTCTGCATTCCATCGCCAGAGCGAGGGCTGCGCTGGCGCCGCATAACGGGTGAGACCGGAACCGGTGTCTCGATTTCGTCGCCGCGAAGTGGAAAGCAGCGAAATGATCGTCGCTTGATTCTGACCGCATCGTTGATCCGCCCATACCATGGTTACTTGATTGCGATCAGGTTCTGGGTGGTTCGAAAATAAAGCACGCCCTTTGCAATTGCTGGTGTCGCGAAACAGGGATCTCCCATCCGATTCCGCGCTAGGATCTCGAATGCCGGACCAGATTTCAGTACATACACAATCCCATTTTCCGATGCACAAAAGATCTTCCCGTCAGCGGCGACCAGCGACGAAATGATGGCAGCCCCCGAACCGAGCCGTTTCTCGTAGATTTTTTCTCCGGTTTTTGCGTGGAAGCAGCGAACGATGCCACTGGAATTGGCGAGATACAGGTGGTCTCCGTAGACAACCGGCGTCGACATGTAGGAACCACCGCGACGCGTGCTCCAGACAATCGAATCGTTCGTGCCAGATTCTTCCGGCGGCGAGATATCTCCGCTGGCATCTGGTCGCACCACGAAGATTGGCGATTCCGCACCGTGCGCGCTGGTGATGTAGAACCAACCGTTCGCCTCAAACGGCGTTGGCACTGGATTGTCACCACCCCCACGAATCCGCCAAAGTTCTTTGCCCGATGCAAGGTCGTAAGAAACGATCCAGGGCCAGCCATTGACAACGACCTGAGTTCTCATCGGGCTGGCGTGTACCAACGGCGTTCCCCAACTACGTTCGCAGATGTCCTTTCGTGACGTTCGCCAAACTTCTTCGCCATCGGAAAGTCGCAGGGTTGCGACGAACGGATTGGCGGGATCGTCGCAAACGATGGCGACGCGGTCATCGTGAATGGCCGGCGAACTTGCAAAGCCCCAGCCGATCCCGTACTTGCTGATATTGATCACGCCCAGATCTCGAGACCATTTCCGATTTCCATCGAGATCGTAGCAGTGAATTCCTTCCGATCCGAAGAACGCAACGACGTGATCGCCAGCGACGGCGACACTCGTGTTCGCATGCGTGGCCTTTGCGTGTCGAGTCGCTCGGGGCTTTCCCCGATGGGCGGTTTGTTGCCAGATTTGTTCGCCCGTGTGCCGATCGTAGCAAAGCACAACCCAACTTTGTTCGCCATGGTCGTCGGCTGCATCGGGCGCGCCACCTCGGCCGACTTTGAGCGGAGCATTTCCTTCGGCGGCAATTGCCGTGGCAAGGAAAATCCGGTCCCCGCTGATCACCGGGCTCGAGTGGCCCAATCCAGGAACCCGAGTTGACCACAGAACTCCGGCAACATCACCGGAGTCCTCGTCCGCGTTCCACACCGTGCGAACGGGAAATCCGTCAGCGACACCCCGGGCACGATTGCCACGAAAAGAATCCCAATCCGGCGTGCTCTTGTCGCCATCCGACTGGATCGGTTGGTGCAAGCGCGTTGGAGCAGTCGACCCATTGTCTGCCGCTGACTTCGATGCGTCGTCCACTGGCCGACTCAGGAAGACGTGGTTCGTGGAATGCGAATTAGCGACCACGATGTCGGGAAAGGTGTCGCCATCCAAATCACCCGTATCCACTCCGTACGTTGCGTTGGACGCATCGCCGAAACGGACTTCTGAATAGCTTCTCCCATCGCCCTGATTGAACAAGACAGCGTTCTGCTGGCCGACGTTGCCGACGATCAGATCAAGGTCTTGGTCGTTGTCCATGTCATCAACGGCGAGCGCGTACGTGGCTCCGTCTGCGGCACCAAAATCGATCGAAGCGGTGAACCCGCCTTTTCCATCTGCCAAATAGACGCGGTTGGACTGGCCGACATTCCCGGCAACGATATCCGGCTTTGCGTCACCATTGAGGTCCGCTACCGCTACGGCACGAGTTTGCTCGTTGAGCGTACCGAATTTGATTTCTGTGCCGAAGTTCATGTTGCCGTCGTTGATCAGAATGGCATTCTGCTGATCGTCGCGGTTGGCCAGAACCAGATCGAGATGCCGGTCGCCATTCCAGTCCACGACCGCGACATCGATGGTCGAGTCCCGCTTGGTTCCAAACGGTTTGCCGGGGGCAAAATTCCCCTCGCTATCGTTCAGATAGATCTGGTTTTGCATGCCGCGACACGTCGACAAGACGTCAAGGTCACCATCACGGTCAATGTCTGCCACTGTCAAGCTGCGAACACTTGAGATTTCGCCAAACACCGACCCCGGCTCAAAACGTCCTGCGCCATCGTTCAGGAGGATCTGGTTCGGTGCTCTGTCATTGCCTACCACGATGTCGAGGTCACCGTCGCCATCCAGATCGGCTGGCTCCGCTGCGTAACTTGTGCGAAGATCGTCACCCAGTTCACGTTGAACACTGAAACGCGCACGCCCCTGATTCAGGAAAACGAGATTCTGCCCAGGCCAGTGACGCCCGTTGGCAACCACAACGTCCAATTCTCCGTTACCATCAAGATCAGCGATCCGAACAGACGCCGACAAAGCAGTGCCAGTTCCCAGAGTTAGTCTGGAGCCCGTCACGAAACGCCTCTCATCACAAGACGCAACGCCATCAGAAACGAGTACGAAGCAAAACACGATCACAAGGTTCTTCATCGTAACTTCTGTCCAGTGCAGTTCTGAATGTCGCTCATTGGAGTGTTGGATACGATAGAATACCGCTTGGCGAGCCCAGGCCCCGAAGTTGGTACCCGCTTCCAACGGATCGAATGATCGCCAAAGCCACATTGTCGTCTCTAGGGAACTGTTCGGAAACAACGAAGTTATCTCCGAACAATTCCTAAAATAGCATTCGGGCAACGCTTATCGAGCAACTTTGCTTCACCATTTGCCTCCAGAGTGTCTCATGAAACGATCGATTTTGTTGACGTTGCTCGCATACTCCCTGTCCGGGCTGTTTGCCAACTTGGCCGCCGCTGATGAAAGTGCAAATGGAGTGACTTCGTTTGGCAAGGTTTCCGTTAGTGAGGGCGAAACGTCAAGACCTGCTCGTACTGATATCCATATCAGCGGCGTCTACCCGCACCTGACAACCTACGGTGTCTATAGTCAGAACGGCGGTCACTACAAAGACGGACACAACGAATGTGGTATCGGAGCGGTCGTTCCGTGGGCCGGCAAACTCTGGATGGTCAACTACGCTCCGCACAGACCACAAGGCAGCGAACATAAGCTGTACTCGGTTGACGCAGATCTCTCCAAGCCGATGACAGTGCATCCCGAAAGCGTCGGCGGCACACCTGCGGGCCGAATGATTCACGAAGAATCCGATCAATTGCTGATCGGGCATCATCTGATCGACGCCGATGGAAAAGTACGCACGATCCAGCCGGCGGACATGCCCATGCGCGTCACCGCAATCGCGCGTCACCTCAACGATCCGGCAAACATGGTCTACTACATCGACATGGAAGGTTCGATTTGGGAAGCCAACGTTCACACGTTGCAGGCCAGGCAGCTCTTCAAGAAGCCCGTGCCCGGGTGGCACGGCAAGGGCGGATACACATCACAGGGTCGGCTCGTCGTGTCCAACAACGGCGAGCATCAAGTGGGTGACTACAAAGACCTGCAAGTGGGAGGCCCACCTGCTACACCGGAAGAACGAGGTGTGCTGGCCGAATTCGATGGGTCAAAATGGAAGATCGTTGAGCGAAAACAGTTCACCGAAGTCACCGGCCCTCGAGGAATCACCGGCGGCAGCGACGGTAGCGATCCAATCTGGACGATGGGCTGGGATCGCCGAAGTGTACGACTGAAGGTTCTTGATAGCGGCAAGTGGCACACGTATCTGCTACCCAAAGCCGCCTACTGCAACGATGCCAAGCATGGTTGGTACACCGAGTGGCCACGGATTCGCGAGATCACCGCTGGCCGCTGGATGATGGATATGCACGGGATGTTCTTTCACTTCCCGAAATCGTTTTCATCGAAGAACTCTTCTGGAATCAAACCAATCGGAAGCCATCTGCGATACGTGCCCGATTTCTGCGACTGGAACGGGAAGCTTGTTCTGGCCACGGATGAAACCAGTATCCAAGGCAACAAACTGGCCGGTCAGCCTCAGAGCAATCTGTGGTTCGGCGACTACGAAGACCTAAAGACATGGGGGCCGGCGAGCGGATATGGCGGGCCGTGGATCGAGGACAACGTCAAGGCGAATGCCGCGTCCGATCCGTTCCTGGTTGCTGGTTTCGATCGACGAGTCATTCATTTGGCGGTGGGGCGAAAGAAACCGCAGGCCATCAATGCTTTGCGGGCAACCGATCAACAAGAGATCACTGCGTTGCCGGTTCAACTTGCGAGTTTGCCGCGGCTTACCATCGACCGTGGCGATTGGCGCAAGGCCGCACCGGGATTCGCGTTCACCGTCGATTCGCCTGTCACTGTCTATCTTGCCGTCGACAAGCGGGGAAAACCTAATCTCGATCCTGCATGGCAACTGACCGGTTTGTCTCTGAAATGGGGCAAAGGATTCAGCGATCGAATCTACTCTCGGCACTTCGATGCTGGCGAAGTATCGATTCCCGGCAACGCGACGGAACACACACGCGGTTCGTTCGGTATGCCCCACGCGGCCTTCGTACTGGCCGACAACGATGGGGAATTGACCATCTCCAATACCGGAAATGCGACGGTCACCCGTCCGGCCAAGGCGTTGCCTGAGTCGACGGATGATCGCCCCGTGAAATTCACACTGGAAGTGGATCCACACGGAACAGGGCAATGGAACCACTATCAGAATGTGACAGTTCCGGCCGGCGGCTACGTCGCACACTACTTGCCAAGCGATTTCGAAGCGACTTGGCTCCGTTTCAAAACGGATCGTGACTGTATCGCCACCGTTATGTTGCATCAAACCACCAGTCGATTCGTGGATGGCAAAGCACCTGAGAACGCCGAACTGTTTGCGGGATTGGCGGACGTCGAAGACCCTGATGCGATGGGTGGTCTGCTGTACGCCGCCAAACGGAATCGTAACCTGCGCGTCATCGGTTCCGACAACGACTTCTTCGAGTTCACTAAAGGCGGTTTTGAATTTGAACCCGATTCGAAGGATGAGGAACTTAAGAAACTGCTACACGTCGAACCCGAATTCACAATTGACCGTGCGGCGGTATTGTTGAAATCGGATGGCCAGACGTACCGGCTTCCCAAGGGACACGAAGCCTACGATCAACCTTTTTCGTCGGGCTGGCCGCGGGCATCTCGCGAAGTCGAATCCGAGCGGCATCTCGCTAACATTCACGGAACGTTTTACGAAGTTCCGCTCATCACCAACGGCAATCCGCCAGCGTGGAACCTGATGCGGCCAGTTTCCAGTCATCGTAAGCAGATTACCGACTTCTGTACGTGGAACGGCTTGCTTGTACTCGCCGGAGTCAAAGCAAAGGCTGCAGATGACGACCACATCTTCCGAGATCCGGAGTTGGGCATGGGGCTCTGGTTCGGCGGCATCGATGATCTTTGGAAGCTCGGCAAACCCGTCGGACATGGCGGCCCGTGGCAGGAGACGAATGCCAAAGCCCATGTTCCATCCGATCCCTATTTGATGACCGGGTATGATCGAAAGTCGGTTCAGATATCACACGGTCATTCGGAGCCGGTTTTGATCACTCTGGAAGTCGATATCGACGGAAAGGGCCTTTGGGTGACGTACAAGAGTTTCAAAGTCCCGAAGGGCACGGTTACCCGTCATGAGTTTCCGACTGCATTCTCGGCCTGTTGGGTTCGAGCCGTTAGCGATACTGATACCTCAGCAACCGTCCAATTCGACTATCGATAAACCACCGGCAAAGAATCGTCTAGTCACGACTCACTGTGCTGATGCGAAAATTCTTGTAGCGGGCCGAGCGCGTAAACATGTGGCGCAACCCAACTCGCCCGTCCTCAATCGGAGGCAAATCAGGGTTCGCCATGTGGCAGTGATAGGTCTGTTCGGCGTTCTCGATCCGTATGAACAGGTCACGCGCCTTTTTGATGAAGGTGATCTTGTGCGGGACACCCGGCTTGAATAGTCCTTCGGGATAGTAGTCCGGCTTGAGGGCGGTACCTTTCAGGCCAGAAGTATCGGGCAGATAGCGGCGAGCCCGAATGTAACCGGTCGTATCCTTGTTGTTGGGAAATGCAGCATAGCTGATGTGATAGGCATGCATGTGGTCGTAGTACATCCGCATCGCCGGCTCGCGTCGCAATTCATTCCATTTGGAAATGTCCCGCTCGAATGGTCCTTTGCCGCTGCCTGTCGCCTGAATGTAGAGAATGTTGACGCAGCGAGTTTCGGCATCGAGACGCGTGTATTCGTATTCAATCTTCAAGTCACCGGCAAAACGGTCACGCGTCCACAGCACCATGTGATGCGCATCGTTTTTGAATTCCGGCCCTGCCGTTAGCTCCATTCCGTTTGCCCCGGTCTTGACCTTGCCGATTTCTCCATCAAGGAACCATCGCTCTTGCCAGTTGGCCGTGCCGGTATCAAAGAACACTTCCTGCCAGTTTTCTGTGGATGCTTTTTCAAATGCGGCACCCGCCTCGTGCTGCACTTTCTTTCGGTCCTTGGTGATCGATTCGTCGGCCCCAAAGGCAACCGCAGTGCACAGGGAAACCAGCGTGCAGAAGAGGATTGTTGTCTCGTTTTTCATGGAGCTGTCACATCGAGTAAATTCGTCGTTGTCATGGTCTCGCAAAAGACGCTGGATGATACACAACCAGTGCCCAAAAAAGTGAAGTTTTCGGGAATTGAGTAACATCAGCAGCTTGATTCCCGGAAGAACAAAAAAATGAGTGAGGCGACGAAATACTACCCGCCTGTCGCGCATCGTAGTTGTGTGCGAGGGGAGATTTCTGGCGAACCTGCCATCGGGTTTCGCGTCTTGCTCTCTGAGCACGGCAATCGGGCGTCTGACAAGCGAGCAGAAAGTTCCATGTTATCGAAATTCCAATCCAGTCGACTCCAACAGATATGCGAAGGCAAGTTCTTCGGCGGGACACGGCCGAATAACGGTGCCCCCGCTTCTCATTTGCGCACGTGACATCTGCTTCTTTGGAAGCGCCTTTCAGGAAGGTCCGATGTCATGCAGACATCGGGCCTTTTTTGTTAGGTGTCGAGTGGTTTAGGCGGTAGGAGTTTAGGCGGTAGGAGTGTACGCGTTCACGGAATCTCGGTTGATCTGACGTCGGTTTAGATGTTACCTGCGTTGACTATGGGACGGTCATCAGCCAAGAAGTGCGAAGGATGTGAAAAACTGGCGGCGGAAGTTGCCCAGTTGAAGGCTCAACTTGCCAAGATTGAAGATAAACTCGCCAAATCCACCAAGAATTCGGCGACTTCCTCCAAGCCGCCGTCAAGCGACATTACCAATCCGCCCAAGAAACGCAAGAAGCCGGGAAGACCTCTAAAACGCAAAATTGGCGGTCAGCCTGGGCACCAGCGGCATCAGCGAAAGCCGTTTCTTGATCAACAAATCGACTACATCCTGAGTCATCGTTACACCGCCTGCCCTTGCTGCGGCGGTCAATTGCAAGACGACGTGGATAACATTCGCAAACATCAGCAAGTCGAACTGACCGAACAGCCGGTCGTCATCAGCGAACACCATCAAGTTGGCCAGCGATGTACTGATTGCGACAAGCTGCATCACTGCCCGCTGCCGAATGATATTCGCCGTGCCGGGTTGGTTGGACCACGAATGACGGCGCTGATCGGTTGGCTCAAAGGCGTTTGCCACATGTCAATCGGAAAAATCAAGAAGTATTGCCGTGAAGTTATCGGCGTCGACCTCAGTCGGGGCATGATTCAGAAGCTGGTCGGCAAGGTGAGTCAAAGTCTTGCCGAACCCTATGAAGAGTTACTCGGGGCACTGTCGGATCAAAGCCATCTTAATGTTGATGAGACTGGTCACAAGGAGAACGGCGACAAGTTGTGGACATGGTGCTTTCGTGCTTACCTCTTTACGGTCTTCAAGATTTCGCCCAGCCGTGGTAGTCAAGTCTTGGTAGAGACGCTGGGAGCAGAATTCGAGGGCGTCATTGGTTGTGATTATTTCTCAGCCTACCGCAAGTTCGTCAAACTCGACGAGAACGTTAAGCTTCAGTTCTGTATCGCTCATCTGATCCGGGACATCAAGTTCCTATGCAGTCATCCCGAGCCGGCCAATCAAGCCTACGGCCAGATGCTTCGAGAGCATTTCCGTAAACTGTTCAAGACGATTGCCCGTCGCGACGAATTCGCCAGCGAGACGACTTTCCGTCGGTCATTGGAGAGGATTCGTGATGAGATTGTCTGGGATGCTACGGTCGAGCAGCCCGATACGCAGCATGCGGCGAACATGGCCGAGCGTTTCTACCAGCACTTTGAAGACTACTTCCGTTTCATTAGCGACGCACAGATCGGTCCCACCAATAACCTTGCTGAGCAGGCAATTCGCTTTGTTGCGATTCATCGTCGGATGACGCAAGGGACACGTGGCAAGACCGGCCAAGCCTGGTTCGAGAGAATTTGCACCATCGCGGTGACCTGCCAACAACAAGGCCGCAACATCTTGGAGTACCTCGGCGAGGCGATCGAATCATTCCTGGCTTGCCAATCCTCGCCGAGTCTGCTTCCATCGATCACCGATACCTCGTAGCAGCAATGCGGAAAGCGAACCTGATACTAAACGAATCAATCAACCCCACGCTACCGGTCCATCCAGCCCCGTGAACGCGTACGTAGGAGTTTAGGCGGTAGCGGTTTAGGTGAGAGAAAAATGCAACTTTGCTCTTCCTAACGCCCTACAGCCTAAAAACCTACAGTCTAATCCCCTATCCCGGGTTGGTAGCTGAGATGGTCTAGCGGCGGTTTGAAGCACTGCAGACGAGGATTCGAGCGCCTCCCAGCCCGCTGACAATGAAAATATCCATGGTAGTCGAGGGCTGGTTGTCCAGGCCTTGCTGATAACGAGGTTGTGCCAAGTTCGATCCTTGGGGCTACCACTGGCGAAGTTTGAGGTTTGAGAGGAGAGCGACGATGCGAAACATCCTGACTTCTGAATAGGGGTTTAGGCTGTAGCAGTTTAGGTGAGAGACAAACGCGTCTTTGTTCTTCCTAACAGGCTACAGCCTAAACACCTACATTCCGACCAACCACAGCCCGTGGGTGTGCTGGACAGCATGACAGTCTTCGAAACTGTCGGACCAGGTTCGATTCCTGGACGGGTTATTTAAAGGTCGCCCAACGGACGTGTGTTGTCGGCGACGTACTTGTTGGGTCACACGGTAGCACCTGACCAAATCAAAACGCCTCGGCGGAGTTAGGAGCGAGCGGCCACATGGTTCCTGCGTTCACCATTAGGAGCGACCGCTCAGACTTGCCAAATCTGAAAGCTCGTACTCCAGATCAGCTCCGCTCCGAGGCTCCATTTAGAAAGGCTTTTAGACCGTAGGCTTTTAGGCGGCAGGTCAGCAAGCCAGCCCTGATCGACCGCGTCAATCCGTAGCCAAGTCGAACCTACCTACAGCCTAAACTCCGACAGCCTAACCAACGGAGGTGCATCATGATGATTAACGGTACAAGACGAGAGTTTATCATTAAGGATACTCACCGCGGTTTGTACTACGAAGACGGTAAGCTGACCAAGGTCCTGGCGGCGGGTCACTACAAGATCCCGCCGCGCAAGCGCCTTTTCAAGAAGCTGCCGACCGTCGAGTGCATGCTGGTCGACGTTCGTGAGCGTGAGCTGACGATTAAGGGTCAGGAGATTTTGACGGCCGACAAGGTCGCGATCCGAGTCAGCATCCTGGTGCAGTTCCGCGTGACCGATCCGAAGGCGGCGATCCACACGGTCGACAAGTTCGAGGACCGACTTTACAGCGACGTGCAACTGGCCGCGCGACGTTCACTGGCATCGATGACGCTGGAGGAGATCCTGACGAATCGCAACCGGCTGAGTGAGGATATCCTGTCGGACGTCACCGAATCGGCTGGCAGCTATGGTGTGGCGATTCGTCGAGCTGACGTGAAGGACTTGATCTTTCCGGGAAACCTGCAGGAGATCATGAACCGAGTGTTGGCCGCGGAGCGACACAGCCAGGCTCAGCTGGTCGAGGCGCGAACGCGAGCCGAAGTCGAACAGATCGAAGCTCAGTCGCGTGCGGAAACCACGCGTCGTGATGCTGAAGCGGAAGCCGAAGCACGACGACTGCATGAGCAGGCCGAAGCAGAAGCGACGCGAGCAAAGGCGGAAGCCGAGACGCAAGCGTACGCCGAGCGAGTCAAGGCAGCCGAGGCCTTGGAAGGTCATCCGGCGCTACTGCGGCTGGCTGAACTCGAAACGCTGCGTGAACTGGCGCGGAACGGGAACGCCAGGATCTACCTGGGCGATTTGCTCAGGGACGACAAGTGAACGAAGTGGCGGGCGAACCTGATGCAGGATTTCGCCTTCCGCTTTTTCAAATCCACTCCCGGACGTGGAATACCCTAAGTGACGAACTACGAAAACATCCTAAACGAACGTCTTCGGCAACTGCTCGAAGTGATCGGTGGCTGGGATTTGTTCCTCGCATTCCTGATCGTTGACGGTTGCACGATTGGCAAGTCAACCGAACCGCTGGAGTGGTTCTTCGCGGAAGTCGGGGATCGCATTGAATCACGCGTGAATGCAGATTGGATCAGGATTGCTGCGAACCACGAACTCCGCAGTGAGTCTTAATCAGCAACAAAACGCTGGAGCCAGATGGCCAGGCGACCGGCTGCAACCCGGTGGAAGTGGGTTCGATTCCCACCAGCGTTTCTGACCACCAACTGCCAATCCGGATTACATCACTTTTGGGAAGCGAAAAGTATCTGGGTTAAAACCTCGTTGGAGGTCGCAACACAAACCACTAATCCGGATTATTCGCGTAGGCCGGGTCGAGGTCGCAAAACCGTGCCGTAACTGCGCGGGACCGGTTTGTACTTGCGCGCAGCGTGCGCAACGAAAAAACCTCCCACAGGCGACCGAAGTTCCGGCACTGTAAGGGTTTGCTTGTTACGGCCTACTTCTCTCTGGCACACCACTTCGCCAGTCGTTTTCACATTGCTCGTGAGAGTAACCATGCGTGTGCAAATTCGATTCTTCGTCATTACGAACACCGGCGCCGGTTAATCGGCGCCCGTCGAAGAACTTTTGCACACTCAGAAACTACTTTCATCAAGCGATGGGAAACCATGGAAACTACAACCGAAATCAAGTACCAGACGACCGTGGCAGCACGAGTCGCCGGAGAAGATATCCAACAAGGAGACTACGTCACGGTCTTGAACGAGATCGTCGAATTACCGTCGTTCCTGTGGTGCTGCTCGGGCGGCACACTACCGACGGACGAACCGGTTCGAATCCGTTACATGCCAAGTGGCGCTGGTCAGCCCTTCAAAGTTGTCGCCGTTTGCCTGCCGTTCGTCTACACCAAGCGACCGAAGGGCGGTACGACCACCTTCGACACTCGCCAACACCAACTCGTCCGGCTTGATCCGGACAGTGGCGGTGCGGTGTGGAAACGGTTGCGAAAAACTTTGAAGAAGAAACGGAAATAACAAGCGAACACGATCGACTGCCGATTCGGAGTACATGCTTCACGAGCCGGGTGTCGTGGGTTCGAGTCCCACCGGCGCAACTGTTTTTCAAAATCAGCGCCGTAGCTCAGTTGGCAGAGCACCGTAATAACCTCTGGTCACCACTTCGTCGATCGCGTTTTTGTTTCCATCAACTCAGTGCATCACAACCACCGAACAGAAGAAGTTTGAAGGGTGAAGTGAGAATTTTGAAAGCTTCACTCCTTCGACTTTCTTCAGGGCAAGCTCCCGAATCACGTGCGTTAGAGACGCGTCAGCATCAGTCTTTTTCCGTCCAAATTCACCCTTCTCACTCCAAACTTCATCATGGCCAACAAGAGCTTATTTCAGAGCATCACCAGCATTATTCCGCGCGCGACCGCCGTTAACGAAGCGGGCGGACCGGCTTATAAGTTCGAGCCGAAGCATGCGCTGGCCCAGATGGCGGCGACCGGTACGTTCGGTAACGTCTTCTACGCAAACGCGCAGACGCAACTCGACGAGCTGTTCGCTGCTGTCGATCAGGTCGACGACAACGAATTCCTGGCAAAGCTGGCGGTCTATTCACGCGAGCGCGCTTCCATGAAGGACATGCCGGCGGCGCTGCTGGTTGTGTTGTCGACGCGTGACACCGAACTGATGCACCGAGTCTTCGACCGAGTCGCTGACAACGGCCGCGTTCTGCGCACCGTGTTCCAGATGACTCGTTCAGGACAGTTCGGACGCAAGGGTCTTTCGTCATCGTTGCAGCGAGCGTTCCAGCGCTGGTTGAACGATGCGTCCGTCGGCAAGTTGCTCTCGGCCTCGATCGGAAACGATCCGAGTCTGCGAGACGTCTTGCGAATGGCACGTCCGACGCCGAAGGACAACGCACGTCGTGCGCTGTTCGGATGGTTGACCGACAAGCCGGTCGACAAGTGGGCTCCGGCAACGGCGGCTGACTTGCCGGCAGCGGTTCAGTCACTGATCGCGTACCGCGCGGCCGGCACGGCGGAGGCTCAGACGTTGATCGCGGGCGACCTGCAGGTTCGATGGGATTTGCTGGCCGACGCGGCCAAGGGTCCGCTTGTCTGGAAGGCAATTGCCCGACAGATGGGACCACAGGCACTGCGGATGAACCTCAACACGCTGTTGCGTCACGACGTTTTCAAGAACGAAAACGGCGAGACGGACGCTCGCGTGATCGATGACGTCGCAGGCCGCATCGCCGACGCCGACGCCATCGCTCGTTCACGTCAGTTCCCGTACCAGTTCCTGGCTGCGTACTTGAACGCATCGGCCGAGATTCCGCGGAAGATCAAGGCATCGCTGCACCAGGCGGCCGAGATCGCGTGCGGTAACGTGCCGGAACTGCCGGGTCCGATCGTGATCGGTTTGGATACCTCTGGATCGATGGGTTGCCCGGTGACCGGATGGCGAGGTCGTGGCGGAACGACCAAGATGCGCTGCGTCGATGTTGCAGCATTGTTCGCGGCGGCGATTTTGCGTCGCAACCCGGACAGCGTTGTGATTCCGTTCGACACGCGTGCTTACAACGTTCGCGTTGATCCCCAGGACACGATCCTGAGCCTGTCGGAGCGACTGGCGAAGTACGGTGGCGGCGGAACCGACTGCTCGATCCCGCTGGCCGAAGCCAACAAGCGGCACAGCGAGCGACCACTGGTCGGCTGCGTCCTTGTTAGCGACAACGAAAGCTGGATCACGGGCGGCCGCGCGTATGGATACGGTTACCGCGGTTCAACCGGTGTGATGACCGAGTGGCAGAAGTTTGTAACCAACGCTCGCCGCCACGGCATTGTCGATCCGAAGCTAGTCTGCATCGATATCCAGCCCTACGGATCGAGTCAGGCACCGGAGCGAGACGACATTCTAAACATCGGCGGCTTCAGTGACGCTGTGTTCCACGTCGTCTCATCGTACCTGTCAGGCGATAAGAACCGATTCGTCCGCGAGGTCGAATCGATCGAACTGTAAGCCATCGAGGCTGAATCATGAAACGCCCCCGGCCCAGCAATCGGTCGGGGGCGTTTTGCGTTCTGACGCTTGCAAACTCGTGGCAAAACAATGTCTTCCGGCATTCGGCCGGCCAAGTCGAATGCTCTTCGTTCTTACTCTTACTCTTACTCTTACTCTTACTCTTACTCGTACTCTTACTCGTACTCGAAAACTTAGACGTGGATTTCGAGTACGAGTACGAGCACCGCTGCGCTGAGCACGAGCACGAGCACGACCAAGACCACGAACAGGTGTTTTGGCCACTGCCAACTTTCAGATACACCGTGGCTCTGCAGTGAAGGTTCGCCAGATGCGATTGATTTGCCAAAATTGACAACAGCCGACTACGCTTTCCCGGTAGCGATTTCATACAGCTCATCAGCGCATCCTTTGATCGCCTTCAAGAGTTCCGGATACGGTTCTCCGTACCCATTCAGCAAACCGGAGTGCTGTCGATCTTGTTTGCGCGGTACTTGTTGCGTGGCGTCGATCAGTCCACAGTAGTGCCAACCGACGAAGTCCGGTCGCGCGAACGCCTGCAGGAAGAACTCAGCAGTCCACTTGGCTCGTTGCTTCAAGCTGTCGGCCACCGGTCCATACGGTCGCGGCATGAACTCCGTGATCATCGTGAAAGATGAATCGCCATTGATAAAGGGCTGGTCGACCGCCTTCGACCAACGATCCAAGCCGGGATTTTGCACTTCGTAGCGACCGTACATCTGATAGAGCACGACGTCCGTGTACTGGCTGGTGATCGGCAGGACGGTGTCGACCGTGTCGGTGTTGGCGTTCAGTTTGTCGCCAAGAAACAGATGGTTGGGATCGTAGCGGCGAATGGCGTCTCGTGTGGTCTGGTAGTACTTGGCGACGACTCGCTTGAGAAATTCGACGTTGTCACGTGTTTCGTTTCCATTGGACAGATCGGTGTGGGCGCGCCAATTTTTCGCCGAGGCCAAAGCATCGAACGAATCGAAGCTGGTGCTGTAGGTTGCGTTGAATTCGGCAATGCTCCCGCGATAGATGTCTCGCATCGTTTGAACGTAAGCGGCTTTGCCGGCAGCGTCTGCACCGAGGTTACGAAGCCGGCGAGGCCAGCCGATTCGCGACGTTCGCCGTGCTCCACCGATCACATCCGGGCGCTCCCGGCAATCTTCCTCGGTGAACAACGGGCAGTCGGTCATCGTGTAGCCCAGCAGGAACGGATCGTCGGGGGCTGCAGCCGATTTAGCCATGCCGTCGCAGCGACGTTCAAACGCGTCATCAAAGACGTCCAGAAAATGACTGTCGGGAACTTCTGTTTTCCAGTGGGGAATGTCGACAAACTTAATTGGCTGCATGTAAGCAAGCGCCGGCTGGGGCTTGTTCGTGATATTCAGCGATGTGTGAACTCCAACCGTATTGAATCCGAATTCGCGGCAAGTCTTGAGGAACCATTCTCGCAGCGCGGCAGAAAACTTCGACCAATCTTGCAAGTCATCCACACCGAGTTTCTTCTGCCAGGCCTCGCGATTGAAGTCCTGACGCCAGAGATCGGAATGCAGATGGTTGATCCCGAAACTCAGAAACGCGTTTCCTTCCGGTGTGACAAGCCACCAGCGTTTTCCGTCGTACTCGGTACGAAAGAAGCCGGTCGCCTTGAAGGTCTTCCCCTTCCAGCCGCCGAAACGATCCAGTTGACCATCCGATTCTTCGCCGTAAGTGTGGTGAACGCCCAAAAGTCCGTGACCAAGCAATGCCATCATCGCGGTCTTGTTAAAACGTCGCCGATACATATTCGTCTCTTGCGCTAGTGGTCCACATTGGATGGTTCAGTGGCGGCCTCGTTCTGCATTTGCCGGTGGCGCCGTCCATTCTATACTCCCACTGTCACTGAGATTCACCGTAAGATCCTGTAGAAATGTCTCCTCGACAAGCAAACCGGGAGTGGCTTCGCATGATTCAGAACTCAAGCAGACGAACATTGCTAAAACGCATGGTTGCCCTTGGCACAGGGTTGACGATGGCATCACCTTCGCAGCCCGCACGCGCCGCTTCGGCCAAGACCACGCAGATCGAACCGGATGGGTTCTTCACGCTTGGCCGGCGGAAAGACCATTGGTGGTTGATCACACCTGGTGGAAGACCGTTCTTCACAATCGGGCTCAACCATATCGACCCGGCGAGTCTGCGTTACCCTGAAAACATTCACATCTGGCGAGAAAAATACGGTGGCAGCACACTTCGGTGGATCCAGGAATCGGTCGCTCCCAATCTCAAGGCATGGGGTTTCAACACCGTGGGTTGGGTGCAAGAAGTGACCGTCCGGCAGTGGCGACATTCGCGCGCATTCACCGCGGATGAATACCAAACGCTTGACATGCCTTATTGTCATTTGCTTCCGTTCATGGAATCCCACCAATGGGAACAGCACACGGTGCACTATGATTTTCGCAGCGATGATTGGAAGGAGTGGTGCGACTACGTGGCCAGATCGCAATGTGCCGAATTGAGTGACGATCCCAAGTTGATCGGATACTTCTACAGCGACTGCCCCACGTGGATTCACCAGCGTCCAGCGAACCAGTGGCGCGGTCCGATTTTTGACCCGGATCGCTTGAAGACGGAAGCGGGACGCAAAGAGCTGCTGGAGTTGGCACGCAGCTACTACAAGACGACCCACGATGCGATCCGACGTTATGATCGGCACCATCTGATTTTCGGCGACCGCTACGAAGCCAACGCCCCCATCGCGACGGAGGTCATCGAAGCCGCGCTGCCACTGGTTGACGTGCTCTCATTCCAGGATTTCCGTGATCCGGTCAACCATCTGAAACAGTGGCACGAGAAAACGGGAAAACCGGTGCTACTGGCCGACGCCGCTAAAATGAAATGGCAGACCGTTGCAGGCGAGTTCACTCGTAACGAAGGCGATTGGTACGCAGAGACACTGGCAAAGTTGTTCAAAAACCCGGGATGTGTTGGCTTTCATCTCTGCGGCGCCTACCAACGCAACCGGGCGCGACGCTATGGTCTTTTGGATGAATACGAAAACCCCGACCAAGAAAATGTGGCCCTGATGAAGGTCGCCAATCAAACGATCAGTCAGTGGATGGACAGCGAGTTTTGAACACGGCCGATGTCCCCCATCGACGGATACACCAAGAAACAAAATTTCATGCAGCTACTCAAGAACTTCACCGCTGCCGTTGTTGTGATCTTTGCTGCCTCCTGGAGCTTGCCGGCGCTGGGCGAGGCTGCAGGGGCGAAACCGAACATCCTCTTCATCCTGGTCGACGACATGGGCTATTCGGATATTGGGTGCTTTGGTGGTGAGGTGAATACGCCCAACATCGATCGCCTGGCTCGCCGCGGTATCCGATTCACCAGCATGTACAACACTTCCAAGTGTTTTCCATCAAGAGCTTGTTTGTTGACAGGTGTCTATGCCCAACAATGCAACATGGGACACAGCCCGAAGGGTGGGATTCAGAATGCCATCACATTGGCTGAGCTTCTCAAGGCGCAGGGTTACCGTACTTTGGCCGTTGGGAAACACCGTTCGACGGTCAGCCTTCATGACCGGGGGTTTGACCGTTTCTATGGTTTTCACTACGGCCCTGGCAAGAGCTGCGCGAATCACTTCAACCCAGGCCAGCCGCGCAGCGGCGAAGGTGTTCCGGCACGAAAAAAGGGCGAGACACGTGCCTACTGTTTTGACGACAAGAAAATGATCCCCTACTACACGCCCGAGGAGAAGGATTGGTACACGACCGATTATTTCACCAAGTGGGCTGTTGATTTTCTTGAGCAGTACAAGAACGAAGACAAACCTTATTTTTTGTACGTTGCCTACACTGCACCGCACGATCCCCTGCATGCCTGGCCGGAAGACATCGCCAAATACGAAGGCGTCTATGACGTGGGTTACGAGGCGATTCGCGAAGCCAGGTTCAAGCGGCAGAAAGAATGATCTTGCCAAAGAATACCCGGAAGTCGTGAAGCGACTGGCCCAGCTTTGGCGCAAGTGGTACCGGGAGTCATCCCGGAAATAGGAATTGAATTCGTCGAGCGTTCGTTTTTTGGCCCCGTCGCGCGAGATTCCGCTGGCTTTGGCTTACTCTTCCGTCACTTCGAATTCGATCGCGCCGGAAGTGGCTTCACTCGCAGTCCATCCAGCACTGTTCAGGTTAGAGTTGCGATCCACGCTGAGCGGTGCGACGTGGAAGTCAATCTCATGCGCTAGTTTGTAGACGCCGGTTGACGGCGATTTCCAAAAGGGGTCCCAATACTGTTGGCCGGGGCGCGGGTTTGCGCCCAATCCCAGGTTCAAGTACAGTGGCCCGAAGCATTCGCCCGGTTGCAACGTATCGCGATAGTGAGAAGGCTTTCCGAGCAACGGTCGCGTTTCCAGCTGAATCGATGCGCCGCCCGCGCCAGTGATCCGAGGTGCATTGCCAAACATGTCTGGCCTCAGCGCAACGTGCCGCGGATGGCTGCTCGAATTGCGGACAAAAGCTGCCATGAGAACTCGCTGGCCCAAGTGAAACCGGTTGCCGGGAACAGTGAAGGCGACGCCATACTCGATGCCATGTTGAGGTTGCCCCCAAAGAGGCTTCCAGCTGTCGACAAACTCCTGAGCTTTCCGGCCGCGATGATGCGTGTTTTCCTCGACGCGATTCTCGCGAGCGTAGGGAACTGGCTTGGCGATGCTCTGTTTTTTGGTTCCGACCAACGGCCAGACTGAGACAGCTTCGTAGAAATTCGATTCGGCTGCAGCAAACGTCTTTCCGTCGTTTGAAAACGCCCCAGCGTTCGCTGAAGACTGCAATTCAAACAACGATTCACCCGTCTCGGTCGAACAGATCAACACTCGATAGCCCTTCTCCGAGCCGCTGGCCCCCGATCGAGCAATCTGCTTGCCATCGGGAGAGAAAGCGAGTCTCGTGTGACCGCTGTAATAACGATACGGGGCGTCGATGGTGCGCAGCAGATCGCCAGATGCGACATCGAACAATTTGAAACCAAACGTGCCACTGACGGCGAGCGTTTGATCGTCGGGCGTAAAGGCAATCGCGTTGACAAGATTGTTCTTGATCAAGCCGGGATTGGGGCTCTTCCAACTCGCAATCTCGCCGGAGAATTCTCGCAGTAATTTGCCGCTGGACGTCTCCCAAATGCAGACCGCTGCACCATGTTCACTACATGTCGCATAGTTTTTCCCATCGGTCGAAAGTGCGACATCCCCAAAGTAGTATCCGTGTTTGTGGGTTGACCTGCTGATGACCTCGCCGGAAGCGGCGTCCCAGACGATCCCATAGCCGTCGTAGACCTGTGTCATCCGACTGTAAGAAGTCCCCAATCCAGCGAAAATCAGCGAACCATCGGCCGAGCTATCCAGGCACCGCACACAATCGTACGCCCATTCCTGTTTGGGAATCGGCAGGCGTTTCAGTAAGTCACCGGTTTCGGCATCCCAGAGTCCGACGTAGTTGTCGGTAGCTGCCAACACGCGGCTACCATCGCCGGACAACTGCAGAGTGTCCTGTCGAAAACTTCGTCCATGCTCGTCCGCCGCCAATTTGATTTCGCTGATCAGCTTGCGGCTGGCTAAATCCCAGCGACGCACATCCACGCCGCCTTGAACAGACACGGTCACGAGTTGTCTGTCGTCGTCGACGAAGCGAACATCTTTGACGATCCAATGATCGGGCAAGCGGAAACGAGTTCTTGCTTCTTCTTGGGGCTTGTCATCCACAGGCTGGGAATTCTCCTGATTGGTCACGTCCTCTGCCTGGGGACTTGGAGTGCGGCCTGGTTGGCCGGCTTGAGCAAGGTTATGCACGATCGCCGGCATCCCCATGACTGTCAGTGCCAGCAGAACAATCGTCAGTGTTCCGGTTGGCGTCATCCCAAAACGCGAATCTTGATTCATGTGGATCAGCCTCCAAATTCGGGATTCAAGTTGAGAGGGGTGGTCGCCCGAAGCGGCCAGGGCGTGGGCGTTCACGGAAAGTGCTGGCGAACAAAGTTCGGCCGTTCGCAGCAATGCGTCTGCGTAATCCATCGGCTGGCAACCAGACGAAACCACCAAATCGTCGCAGCATATTTCTCGCTCCGCACTCATGCGATGGCTGATGTACCAGACAGCGGGGTGAAAGAAGAGCATCGATTCAACCACTTGTTGAAGCAGGTTCATCAAGAGGTCATGCCGCCGAATGTGAGCCAGTTCGTGAGTGATGATGGCGGCAAATTGGTCGGGTGCGAGCCCCGTCATGAGAGATGCCGGAAGCAGAATGACAGGGCGCAGTACGCCAACGACGACGGGCACCGAGACGCGTTCGCAGTAATGGACGACGGGCACCATCCGCAGCCCCACCTGCCGCGTCTGAAACGCTACCACCTGGAGCAGTTCTGATTCACCGATCGCGCCTGATACCGAACGCAATCGGTGCCCACCCCACATCGCCAACACCAGCCGCAAGAGAAACAGCCCGACGCCCAGGAAGTAGAGCAACACCATTGCCGGCGCCAGTTTCGCCAGTAGGGGCTGCGTCTTGGGGAATGTTTCCTGCGGAGATTGTGACTCCGGGGCTGGCTGTAACGGAATGCCGCCCGCGTACGCCGGTTCATCCATCGCTGCCAGTTTCCCAATCGTCGTCGGTATCTCGCTGGTCGATGGAAATCCCTGATTACCTGTTGCATCCACTTCGTGGTCGGAGGTAGCAGTTTCCACATTGAGTGCTCCGGCGACAGCATCGCCCGTGGCAGCAGAACGCCAGCCGTCGGGAAGTTCTGCGACCGCAAAGGTCATGATGACGCATGCTGGCAACAGGAGTAGAGCAGCGGTATGCAAGGCATAGCGCGAAGAAGCCGAAGCGCCCCGCAACATCCGATTCGACAGGAATACGAGTACGCCGATCGCACATCCCTGCCACAGGAAGTGCAGCAACGTCACGGCAATTCGCAGCGAGAGGTCTTCTGCCAACAGGGCGAACCAGCTGGACCAGGATTCGTTCATTGCCGTTTCTCCCGCAACTTCTCGTTGAAGACCCGGCGTAGACGCTTCAAGTCGTCTTCGTCCAGATCGGACACATCGAACAGGCTGAGCATCACTGCTTCGGCGGAACCGTCAAAGACGCGATCGACCAAATCGCCCAACATGCCGCTGGAAACGGCTTCCTCGCTAACACGCGGAGAAAAACGAAACGCTTTGCCTTCGACCGGATCGAGCTGCTTGAGCAGACGCTTGTCGACCATCTTCTGCAACGTCGTGATGACCGAGGTGTGAGCGAGATCGCGGCCGCCGGAGGCTAGCGCCTCACGGATCTGCCGAGCCGTACGCGGCGAGTCCGCCCAGAGCAATTTGAGAATCTGTAGCTCAAGTTCGGTCGGATGCGGAGGAGTCTTGCGGGGCACGGCGAAGTACTCTTTCCTGGCGGATATCATTTTCTATTGAAATAGAAATATAGCCGTAGGCGAAAGGGGCATGCAATCCCTATTTCTATAAAAATAGAAATTGTTTGGGCGAGAGCTGGAATCGGAGGCAGCAAGCAAATCTACCGTTCTTGCTCAGGCAACTGGCGAGATTCTGATTCGGGCCATTCGGGCCATTCGTGGGCTTTCTCAGTCGTCCACCGACCCAATCCATGTTTGAAACTGGCTGGGATCGACATTTCGTCCGCTCAGCACCACCACAACGTCACCTTCGCCCGACAAGTCCACTTTCCCCGACAGCAGGCTGGCGATGGTGATCGCTCCGGAAGGCTCGGTACGAAGACCGTGCGCCGCGTCGATCCACTTCATCGCCGCACAGGTTTGCCGGTCCGATACACAAACTGATTCTCTCACCTGTTTCTGCAAAATCGGCCAGTTGTGCTGGCCAACGTCATAGGAAAGCAGTCCGTCACAAATGCTTTTCGGATGTTCGATTTTTACTCGTCGGCCGGCGGCCAGGGACTGACGAAAATCATCGGCGCCGTCCGGTTCGACGCCAACAATTTTTGCGTCCGGAAATCCGTGGCCGATCGCCAGTGCGTGGCCAGCCATCAGCCCTCCGCCGCTGACCGGACAGATGAAGTGAGAGAGCTGGCGATCGTTTTTTTGAAGCTCGCGAACGATTTCCAGTCCTCCGGCACCGTTTCCGGCGATCACGTCATTGTCGTCGTAAGGCGAAGCCTGAATCGCATCTTCATCTTCCGCGATCTCGCGAGTCATCCGGTCGCGCACGCCGGTCAGATGATCGGTCGCAATGTCGTAGGTTCGTACTTCCGCGCCGAAGGATCGAGTTCGTTCGAACTTGATCTGCGGCGCGCTTTCAGGCATCACGATGATCACCCGGCGGTTGTACCTTTGCCCGGCAAAGGCGAGCCCGGATGCAAAGTTGCCGGACGAATGAGCCGCGACCGGTCGTTTTCCGATGCGGGAAAGATTGGCGGCCATCCAGTTCAATGCCCCCAGCAACTTGAACGATCCCACCGGGGTCCAACCGTAGTCTTTGATCCAGACTCGACGACCTTCCGGCAAAGCCAGTTCCTGCTCGAGCCGATAGGATCGAATCAAAGGGGCGGGGGAGAGGTGTTGTTGGATGACCGATTCGGCGCGAAAGACATCGTTGATCGAGGCGGTATGGGGCGGACTCATTGCGGAAAGGGGCTCCAAAGAATGTCGGCAACTTTTTCAACGTCGCATTGCGCAGCCAGTTCGGAGAACTGGCCGACGGCCGTACTTTGAACGGATTGCCCGTTTATTCTACAAATGCCAAGCCAAGCAATCCTTCCTCGTTCTCTCGTTGCTTGTAGACCACCGAATCGGAGCGTTCCAAAATGCGAAAATCGAACTTACAGGATTTCCAACAACTCCACTTCAAAGATGAGCACTTCGTTGGGGCCGATGGCGCCTTGGCTACCTCGTTCGCCGTAAGCCAGGTCCGACGGAATGTAGAGCATCCACTTGTCGCCCACCTTCATCTTTTGAAGGGCCATCGTCCATCCGGGGATGACGCGTCCGACGGCGAACTCAGCCGGCTGGCCTCGCTGCACCGAACTATCAAACACCTGTCCGTTGGTCAGCTTTCCGGTGTAATGGACTCGAACGGTATCGACGGCGGAGGGCGATGCGCCTTTGCCGGAGGCCAAGACTTTGTATTGCAGTCCTTTTTCTAGTTGTTTGACACCTTCCTTCTTGGCGTTTTCGGCAAGCCATTTAGCGCCTTCGGCTTTCTTGGCAGCCATTTTTTCCTGGAACCGCGATCGAAGCAGCGTCTGGATTTTTCCTTCGGTCTCTTTCAATTGTTCGGGCGTCATGGACGGTTCTTTGTCGGACAAACCGTCGGAGAATCCGGCAAGCAGCGAATCCAAATCGAAGTCGCCCGCCTGGAATCCACTTTGCACCATCTGCTGCCCCATCGAGACGCCCAGAAAATAGCCAATCTGCTTTTTCGGATCGGCCGGTTCTTGAGCCGAAGCAACCGGGGAAACTTGGAAGAGCGCAGCGGCCGCGAGGGAGCTGGCAAGAATCAGACGTAAGGACATGTTGGGTTCCTGGTGTGAGGTCGGTCGGCCGGAGGGTTTGCTCGACCCGATCCAAAAGGTGGCCGCGAGCGATCGTTTTCGCCACCGCGGCGGTAAGGCATCGCCAATCAATGCCCTCATGCGGAACCAGCAGGATAGCAGCCAGAAAAGGAAACGCCACGGCCCCCCCAAGTGCTTTGTCAACTTTTGATTTTGGGGCCGCCTTCCATCGTAGCGCGGCGGTTCCGGTCGTCAGTCACGACCATCGTCGCTCGGCGGTCCCCGCCGTGAATCACGACCGAAACGGTCGTGCCACGAAATATCTGCTGCTCACTGCCCAAGCACTGCCGCCGCCGCGACCACGGCGATCAGGGCAGCGGCGATGACGGCCAATTTCGTCCAACTGACCTCCGCCTGAGGGGTGCCCGATGTCCGCTCGGCGATTCGCTTCTGCAGTTCGGCTTGTCCCGACTGATTGACGCGGTCGGCCGCCACGTCGTCTTGGTCGCCGGTTTCCTGCAAATCCTTGGCGTATCGATCATCCAGACGCAGCATCACCGCCTGAACCTGTCGCGCGTTGAAAGGCCGGTCGTCGGGTGACTTTGCCAGCAACTGATGAATGATCTGATCCAATTCCGCAGGGCACCCCGGCACAAATTCTCGAGCGTGCGGAGCTTCCGACCTCAGGTGCTGCTCGAACAATTGGGCAAAGTTGTCACCCAGGAACGGTTTTCTTCCGGTCAGCATTTCAAACAGGCAGCAACCGAGCGCGTAAAGATCCGCTTTTCCGGAAATCGAATCGTCGCCAGTGATCTGTTCGGGCGCCATGTAGGCGTGAGTTCCGACGGTCAATCCAGAATCGGTCAGGTCGCTTCGAGTCAAGTCGCGGGCGATGCCGAAGTCGCCAAGTTTGACGTTGGCCGTCTTGGTAAGAAACAGATTGCCCGGTTTGAGGTCGCGGTGAATGACACCATGGTTGTGGGCAAATTGCAGCGCCGAACAGATCTGCCGAGCGATTTCGGCAACGATGGGCCATCGCAGGGAAGCGCCGTCTTGAATCAGCTCCTTGACCGTGCCTCCTTCCACCAACTCCATCACATAGTAAAGCTGGCCCCCCTCTTTACCGCCACCGTAGCAGGCGATGATGTTGGGATGACGCAATCGTTCCAAGATGGTCATCTCGCGTTGGAAACGAGCCGACATGAGCTCATCCTGGCTAAAGCTGGGATGCAGCTTCTTGATCGCAACGCGTAAACCAGAGGAACGTTCGGTCGCCAGGTAGATCGTACCGGCAGTGCCGACGCCAAGCGCATCTCCGATGTCATAGTCGGATAGTTTCGAAGACGGCATGGTAGACCTCGCAGGGAACCCTTCGCCATCAGTATAGACGACATCGCGAGGTATCTTGGCGGACGTCGGTGCTCCCACTCTCTTCTTCGAGTCTTCGTGCCTTGGTGGGAGCCATTTCAGACACACTCCCTGCGACGATCAAAGGCTCTGGCGAAGACGCCAAGCAGAGAAACTCATGCGCCGGTGATTTTTTCGATCCGTACGCGAGTATGAAGTTGGCGGTGCCCGGTTCGAGACTTGCTGTGCTTGCGACGCCGAAACTTCTGGACATGCAGTTTCTTGCCCTGCTTCGGCCCCAGGACCGATGCCGTGACGCTGGCCCCTGCGACGGTCGGTGCCCCCAGCTTCATGCCGTCATCACCACTGATCGCCAGCACTTTTTCGAAGGTGATTGTTTCGTCTTTCGGTACGTCACGAAAATCGACGTCGACTTCCATTCCGGGCTGGACGCGATATTGGCGACCGCCGTCAACGATGATGGCGTACATAGGGTTGCTCTCTGCAAAAATTCTTCGTCAAAGTGATTTTCTTCATCCACTCGATTGGTCGAGCCGCGTAGTTTAGCGACAGATTTTCTCGGCGCACAGGCCGCCCGGCCACTTTTCACCCGCCGCGTGTGGACACGCTAGCCCGGATTATTCGTGTAGGCCGGACCGGAGGTCGTAAAACGATGCCGTAGCTGCGCGGGGCCGGCTCGTGCTTGCGCGCAGCACGGGAGACGAAAAAACTTCCCGCAGGCGACCGAAGTTCCGGCACGGTAAGGGTTTGCTTGCTACGTCTTTTCACCCGCCGCGGCTGGACACGCTACCCGAAGGCCCCAGTGCGACGGCCCGTGGCCCCATTTGATCAGGCGAACCAGTGAATCGCCGCCGGGGACGCCACGCCAGTACAATCAGAATCGCCCGATTCGCCACCAAAATTCCTCACGCGAGACCCAACCTTGACCTTCTTCACATCACCTGCCGCCTTTCCCGCGGCCCGTTTCCTGCCGGTCGCTCTGTTGGCCGTCTTGTTGGTACCGTGCACATCGGCCGACGATTTGCGTCCCAACATCGTCTGGATCATGTCCGAGGACAACTCGAAGCACTACCTGCGACATTTCGACCCGACCGGGGCGGCGGCGCCCCATATCGAATCGCTAGCACAGCACGGCGTGACTTTTGATCGAGCGTTTTCGTGTGCGCCGGTCTGCTCGGTCGCCCGAACCACGCTGATCACCTCCTGCTACGGGCCGCGGATCGCGACTCAATTTCACCGTCGCAGCAAGATGGCGGAAATGCCGCCGGGCGTGAAGATGTTTCCCGCCTACCTGAGAGCGGCCGGTTACTACACGACCAACAACAGCAAGGAAGATTACAACGCGATCAAGTCAGCCGACGTTTGGGACGAGTCCTCTCGTAAAGCCTCGTGGAAGAACCGGCCCACCGAGTCGACGCCGTTTTTTCATGTTCAGACGTCGACGCTGTCTCACGAAAGCAGCCTGCACTTCAAACCCCAAGTGATGGAGCAGAAAACGACGACCGATCCCGCCTCGGTCCAGCTGCAACCCTATTTCCCGGACACACCTCTGTTCCGATACACGCGCGCACGTTACCACGACCGAATCTTGGCGATCGATGCCGTGGTCGGGAAGATCGTGGACGATCTGCGACAAGCCGGCCAGCTGGAAAATACCTTCATTTTCTATTTCGGCGATCACGGCGGCGTCTTGCCACGATCCAAGGGTTATGCCTACGAGTCGGGTTTGCACATCCCGCTGATCGTGCGAGTGCCTGAAAAATGGCAGTCGCTGGCCGGCCGTGATCTCGGCAGCCGCACCGCCGGGTTTGTGGAGTTCGTTGATTTCGGCCCCACCGTGCTAGCGCTTGCCGGTGTCGATCCGCCGCAGGGCGTCGATGGCGAGGCCTTTTTGGGACACGGGGTCGACGTTGCGGAGGTCGACGCCAGAAACGAAGCACTGGGATATGCCGATCGGTTTGACGAAAAATACGACCTGGTCCGGACTCTGCGACAAGGGAAATTCAAGTACGTCCGGAACTTCGAACCGTTCCTGCCCGATGGGCTTCAAAATAACTATCGCTACATCATGTTGGCGTACGAGCAGTGGCGACAGCTTCATGCCGCCGGAAGCCTCAACGAAGTACAGAGCCAGTTTTTTCGCCCCAAACAGGCGGAAGCACTTTACGATTTGGAAGCCGATCCGCACGAAACCCGCAATTTGGCCGCCGATCCGGAGCACGCCGACACGCTGCTCCGAATGCGCCGCCGGCTGACCGGCCGGCTCAAGGCGATGCCCGACCTGAGCTTTTTGCCCGAAGCGGTTCTGTATGACGAAGCGATGTCGGGAGCAGTCGATTTCGGACAGCAACACAAGGCGGCGATCGGGAAATTGATCGACACGGTGAACCTGTCGCTATTGCCCTTTGCCGATTCGCAACAGCGGCTTCGAGCCGCCATTGGTAGCGACGATCCGTGGGTGAGGTATTGGGGGCTGGTTGCTTGCAGCAGTTTCGCGGGCGAAGCAAAATCGCTGGTGCCGCTGGCCCAGAAATGCTTGACCGATCCGGAACCGTTGGTCGTGATGCGGGCCAGCGAATTTCTGTCGATCGCCAGCGATGCCGAAACTCGCCCCTATCTGTATCGCTCGATCCAACGGGCGACGAACGAGCCGGAAGCACTTCGGATGCTCAACACCGCCGTCTTTCTGAACGATTTCTTTGATGGGCGTCTGAAGATCGATCCGGCCAAGATTCAGTTCTCTTTCACGCCTGGTAAGAGAAGTGAATTGCTGAGACGCACGGAGTACTTGTCGCGGTAGCAGAGTGGGAGATAGGGAGTCAAGGAGAGTGGGAGACAGGGAGACAAGGAGAGTGGGAGTGGGGGAGAGAGAAGTTACGGCCATTGGGGTTGGCGGTGTTCCAGGAAGGCTTGGATGCCTTCGGCGGCTGACTCGGTGGTGCAGGCGGTGGCGCTGTCGGCCGCGCCGCTGGAGAGTTGCGTCAGCAGCGTCTCGCCGATGCTTTCGTTCAGCAATCGCTTGGTCGCCTGAACCGCTTCTCGTGGTGCCGATCCGCAGCGGCGGGCCAGGTCGCAGGCGGCGACCCAAATTTGTTCCGGCTGGACCGCGGGCATACACATTCCTAGCCGATGAGCCTCGTCGGCGGCGATCTCTTCGCCGCTCAGCAACATGCGGGCGGCGATCGCACCGCCAAACCGAAAGGACAACAGCGCCGCGGTCGCTCCGCCCACCAGTCCTCGCTGAACGGCAGCAGCCGAAAACGAGGCTCCACTGGAGGGTAGGATCAAGTCGGCAGCCAGCGCCAATGCCAGCCCCGATCCGACGGCCACACCGTCGACCGCCGCAATGATCGGTTTGGGAAATCGCAGCATCTGTTCCAGCAGTTCGACCTGGTGTCGCCAAATCGTCAGCCATTCGCCCAGCGCCTCCGGCTGCGGCATCTGAGCGATCTTTGCCAACACCTTCAAATCGACGCCAGAACAAAAATGTTCGCCCGCTCCGGTCAGCACCACGGCCGTGGCGCGTTTTTCCTGATGCACATCGGACAGCGCCGTTTGAAGATCGGCAACCAACGGCGGATTGAGTGCATTACGCACCTCCGCGCGATTCATCAAAATGGTGGCAACTCCGTCGTGGACCTTCACGTCGACAAGCATCTTCGTGTTCCGCTGCAAGTGTTCGGTGGTTTGGGCCCATTGTAGGCCGACTTGTCCCCAAGTCGGCAAGCGCACCTGCGCACCTGACGCGGCCAGTTTTCCAAACTGGCACACGTAGCGATTTCGGAGAAATCGCCGACAGGCTGTCGGCCAGTTTTCCAAACTGGCACGCGTTGCGATTTCGGAGAAATCGCCGACAGAAACTGACTCACGCGTTGCGATTTCGGAGAAGTCGCCGACGAAAAAAGCCCCGGAGAATGAATTCTCCGGGGCTGTCGAATTTCCCACGCCTGACAAAGGCGTGTGGAGGGATTTTCCGTTGCTGCTTAGTTGCAGTTGGTGCAGCCAGCGCCAGTGGTGATCGCGGCGGCGCCGCTGCCACAACCGGCACATCCGGAGGAAACCGGAACCTGAACGGTCACGGGAACCTGCTTGCAAACACGAACCTGAACGGCCTTCATCGTTTGCACCGGTACGCAGACGGTGTAGTTTTCCGGAACCTGTTCGGTCACGGTGTCATAGACCGTCACGTTGTAGGTGCGAGTCCGCTGTTCGGGCACGCAAACGGTGTAGCTGACCTCACGCGATCGCTGCTGGGTTTCCATTCGCTGACGAGTCACCGTACGAGTACGTTGCTCAGTCTTCATCGTGGTCACGGGAACCATGCGAGTGCGAGTTTCCATGCGGGTCTTGGTGACCGGCACGGTTCGCGTGCGGGTTTCGTTGACCATCGTGGTGACCGGAACTTCACGAGTACGCTCTTCGGTTCGGTACTTGGTCACGTCGCGAGTACGCTCTTCCTGGCGAGTCTTGCACAGAGTCACCGTTCGCGATCGCGTCTGCGTTTCCATTTCGCAGTACGAAACGGTACGAGTGCGATCTTCGGTGCGGTGCTTGGTGACGTTCACCGTGCGAGTGCGCTGTTCGGTCGACATGGTGCAGACCGGAACTTCGCGAGTACGCGTTTCCATGCGAGTGCGAGTCACGGGGACTTCGCGAGTTCGCTGCTCGGTGCGGTACTTGGTGACCTGGTACTCACGAGTACGTTCTTCGGTACGGCACTTCTGAACCTGAACCGTTCGCGTACGCTGCTCGGTGCGGTACTTGGTGACGTTGACCGTACGAGTACGAGTCTCGTTACGGCACTTGGTCACCGGAACCGTGCGAGTGCGAGTTTCGGTGTTGTAGCTGGTCGTGGTGTAGGTGTAAGGAACCTCGGAGGTCTGCCGTTGGTAGGTCGTGCAGGGGACCTGATGGCTGACCAGGTTGGGGACCCAAACGCGACGATAAACAACCTGCGGGCCACAGCCGGCACCCGAAGCGACCGAACCGCCGCAACCGCTGCCGCATCCGCCACAACCGGTATCGCAACCACCGCAAGGCGAAGCAGTCTGGCAGCCGCCGCACGAGCCGCATCCGCCACAACCACCACCGACAACAGCACCGCCGCCACCGGCACCACCAGAGACCTCGACGGCCTGACACTGGTAGCTGCCCATGTCCTTGGTGACCGTTCGCATCGTCGTCACTGGAACACACTTGGTGACCGTGCGGGTCGCCGTGTGAGTTTGAGTGACCGGAACCTGGACCGTGTAGCTCTGCTCGATGTTCTCGGTGTAGGGAACCTGAACCGTGTAGCTCTGCTCAACCGCTTCGGTGTACGGAACGGAGACGTTGTAAGTCTGCTGCACGTCCTCGGTGTAAGGAACCTGAACGGTGTAGTTCTGAGTCATCGTCTCGGTGTAAGGGACCTGAACCGAGTAAGTTTGGGTCACGTTTTCCGTGTAGGGCACGCAGACCTGGTACTCTTCGGTCTTCATCGAAGTGACCGGAACCTGAACCGTGTAAGTCTGTTCGACCTGCTCGGTGTAAGGAACCTGAACCTGATAGGTCTCTTCGCGAGTCTTGGTGACCGGCACCTGAACGGTGTAGGTCTGTTCCACCTGTTCGTTGTAGGGAACGGAGACCGTGTACGTTTGCTGTTCGGTGTAGGGAACTGAAACGCTGTAGGTCTGGGTGACCGTGGACGTCTTCGGCACGCAAACGGTGTAGGTCTGTTCGACGTTCTCGGTGTAGGGCACGCAGACCTGGTAGCTCTGTTCGACCTGGGTCGTTTCCGGCACCTGAACGGTGTAGGAGACTTCTTCGGTGTAGGGCACGCAAACCTGAACGTTATAGGTTTCCGTTCGAGTTTTCGTTTGCGGGACGTTGACCGTGTAGGTCTGTGTCTTCGTTTCGACTCGGGCCACTCGTCGGCAAACGGTTCGCATACGGGTGCGAGTTTCTCGCTGGTAGGTCGTCTGCGGTACCATTCGAGTTTCGGTGACGTACTGCGGACGCATTACCGTTCGCGTTTCGTAGACCGGACCGCATCCGGCACTACCTGCAACGACACCAGCTGTGACACAGCCGGAACCGCTCGCGCAGCCGCCGCAATCACCACATCCTGTTCCCGCCTGGACGTTGGCAGCGAACAACAACGCCACACAAAGTCCAAAGGCACTCTTCATCAATTGTGTTCTCATGTAAGAAAACCCTCCAATTCGCGCTCACAGCCCGTGAGACAACAGTAGAAATACGAGGAAGTTTTTAACGGCTGCGTAAAATGGGCGAAATTCACCCCACGAAGGGCTAAATGTAGACGTTGCGTCCAGGGTGTCAACGATTGGGGGCTTTCAAACTGCACAAAAAGGGCAAATTCTGAAACGACCGTTTTTTCCCGGTTCCGCGCGAGGCTCCTTCCCGGTTCCGCCCGAGGCTCCACTGTCGCAGGCAGATTCAAAACGATGGCGCCGCGCACCCTTCCTCTGGGCCATCGGTGTGCGGCGCCATCGGTGTGCGGCGCCATCGGTGTGCGGCGCCATCGGCGTGCGGCCGCACGCCGGGCGGTGGCCTGGATTGGCACAGGGTTTGCTTTCCTTGTTGGTACCTGCCGCGACGTCCGACATGGTTGGGAACAAATCGGGTCCGATTGCGTTCTGACACTGATGTTGACAGGCCGGGAAAGCCGATAGGCACCGAAGAACTTGGCCAAAACAGTGTCCATCCGCTGTGACAAACCGTTGTCTGTTCGTATGATGCCATTGGGAGTGGGCGACCCGCGAATTGAGGTTCGCGCCGTTGACGATCAACGGAAGACATGACCAAGCAGTGTGTGACTAGACAACGCATCTGACCGATATGCGGGTTGTGGTGGGAGAAGATCGATGAATCGATCGCCGCAGACAACACAGTCCTCGACGAAACCGCGCAAGATCATTTGCGTCGGCGATCCTCAGTCTCTGCCAACACCCCTTCAGAACGACGACCTGGTGGTCGTTGACACCTCGGTCGCGGTGGTCGATGAACTCACCGACCCGAACGTATCGGGTGTGTGGATCTCACGCGAGCTGTTGCCTCAACTGAACGAGTTGCGGGGCGTGGCACAAAGTGGCGTGATGCTTCGCGACATGCCCGAAGGTGTGGCGCTGTTGGATGCGGACATCCGCGTCTTGTGGGCAAACCGGCGGTTGCTGCAATGGTCCGATCGACCGGAAGGTTCGCCGATCGGAATCAGTTTCTACGAGTTGCTTGGCAACCCTGAAATCATGGGACCTGACTTTTGTCCGTTCCATACCGCGCTGGCGACCGGAGAGCAGACCGGCAGCACGCTGGTCAGCGACGACAATCGTTACTACCAGGTTCATGCTGCGCCGATTGTCCAGCCCGATCACAGTCGCCAACTGATCGTCACCGTCGGCGACATCACTGAAGAAATCCTGCAGCAACAGAAACTTGCCGCGATCCACCAGGCCGGCCGCGAATTGGCCGACCTGCGTCCTTCAGAAATCTTCATGATGGAAGTGGACCAGCGGATCGATTTGCTGAAAGAAAACATCCGTCACTACTTGAGCGACTTGTTGAATTTCGAGGTCATCGAGATTCGCTTGCTCGCCCACGATACTGGCAACCTGGTGCCGTTGTTGAGTGTCGGCATTGACCAGGACGCCAGCGATCGCAAGTTGTTTGCTCACCCACAGGGAAACGGAATCACCGGCTATGTCGCCGCCAGCGGGATGAGCTACGTTTGCCAAGATGTCGTCAACGACCCGTTGTTCATTCCGGGAGTAGCGACGTCACGCAGCTCGTTGACCGTTCCCTTGATTTTGCACGACCAGGTGTTGGGAACGATCAATGTCGAAAGTCCCGAACCGGCCGCGTTTGGCGACAGCGATCTGCAGTTCCTAGAGATCTTTGCCCGCGATGTTGCTTTCGCCCTGAACACCCTGGAATTGCTGGTCGCCCAGAAGGCCAACACGGCACAGCAAAGTTGTGACGCTATCCACAGCGCGGTGGCGATGCCGGTGGACGAGATCCTTAATGATGCGGTCAACGTGATGGAGGGCTACATCGGGCACAGCCCCGACGTCGTCGATCGCATTCGCCGTATCTTGCATAACGCTCGTGATATCAAGCAGACGATCCAGCAGGTGGGCCAAAAGATGACGCCGTTGGAGGCGGTGCCGGCTGGGATTCAGACGCCGCAACAGGCGTCACTGCGAGGCAAACGGATTTTGGTGGTCGACGCAGACGAAAAGGTTCGCGAGGACGCCCACGAGTTGCTCGAGCGTTATGGCTGCGTCGTCGAAACCGCTCACAAGGGCGACGAGGCGGTATTGATGGTGCGCGGCAGCGGCGGCGCAAGCGGCTATGACGTGATCATCAGCGACATTCGGCTTCCCGATTACAGCGGTTACCAATTGATGCTGCGGTTGGGCGAAATCATGGACCGCGTACCGATGGTGTTGATGACCGGTTTTGGTTACGACCCGGGCCATTCGATTGTCAAAGCGCACCAAGCGGGCTTGCCACGAAAGTGCGTGCTGTACAAGCCGTTCCGGTTGGATCAGTTGATCGACATCGTGAAGACGATTCTAGACATCAACGAAAAGTCGCCTCCCAAGCCCAAAGGCGACAACAACGAAACGCCCGCGGCGCCGGCAGCCAAGTGAACGTAGCGCCGGCAGCCAAGTGAACGTAGCGCCGGCAGCCAAGTGAACGTAGCGCCGGCAGCCAAGTGAACGTAGCGCCGGCAGCCAAGTGAACGTAGCGCCGGCAGCCAAGTGAACGTAGCGCCGGCAGCCAAGTGAACGTAGCGCCGGCAGCCAAGTGAACGTAGCGCCGGCAGCCAAGTGAACGTAGCGCCGGCAGCCAAGTGAACGTAGCGCCGGCAGCCAAGTGAACGTAGCGCCGGCAGCCAAGTGAACAAGAGTGTCACTGGTGCCGGGGTAGCGGAAAATCGCCGAAAGTCTTGGCGACTTCCGCTACCGTCAATCACGGCTCCGTGGAACACTACGCCGAAACTTCTTCCTCGGATCCCTTCTTGGCGGCTTCCATCAACGTTCGTTGGACGTCACCTGGCACCGTTTCGTAGTGACTGAAACTGATCGTGTAACTTCCTTGTCCGCCGGTGACGCTGGAGAGCGTTCGGTTGTAGTGACCGACTGCTCGCAGCGGCACTTCGCATTCGATCTGTTGCAGGTCGCCTCCGATCGAGTCACTTCCCAGCACACGACCGCCACGGCTGCTCATGTCGCTGTAGATGTCGCCGACATGGGCTTCTGGAGTGGTGACGTGCATCATCACGACCGGTTCTAGCAGCGCCGGTTTGGCCTTCAGGAAAATATCGCGGAAGCAAAGGCTGGCCGCCATCTTGAAGGCCGCTTCACTGCTGTCGACCGGATGGTGTTTGCCGAAGTGAACCTCCACCGCGACATCTTGGATCGTGTACCCGGCGATCACACCGCGGCCCAACCGTTCCAGAAATCCTTTTTCGATGGCCGGCATGAAGTTGCCAGGAATCACGCCGCCGACAATCGAATCGACCCACAGAAAATTGTGATCGGGGTGATAGTGATGCGATTTCATCGACGGGAACCGTTCCTTGGTGGCGAACGATTCAATGTCCGTTCCACGGGGAAGGGGCAGCATGCGAATGTGCACTTCACCAAACTGTCCACGTCCGCCGCTCTGTTTTTTGTGGCGGTACATGCCGTCGGCTGGCTGGGTGATCGTTTCGCGATAGGGGATTCGCGGATCGTGCGTGTCGACCTCGATCTTGTCGCGGCGCAGCAACCGTTCCTGCAAGATCTGCAAATGCAGCTCGCTGGTTCCGGTCATCACCATCTCGCTGGTCTGCGGATCGCGGGTAAGCGTCAACGTTGGGTCTTCTTCGGTCAACTTGTGAAGGGCAACGGCAAGCTTGTTTTCATCGCCCCGTTTGCTGGTCGAAATCGCCAGGCCGACCATCGGTTCAGGAAACTCGATCGCCGGCATTTCCAGCGGCCCTAATGAGGAACCGATGTGAAGATCGTCCATTTTGGCGATGGCGATGATTTCGCCGGCCGAGGCCGATTCGATCTGCTCGGTCTGTTCGCCCTGGATGCGTAGCAGCGGATTCAGCTTGACATCTTTTCGCACGCCGCTGACGTGAACCGATTGGTCCTTGGCCAGCGAACCGTTGAAAATGCGGATGTAACTCAGTTTTTGCACGAACGGGTCGACACGTACTTTGAAGACTCGTGCCGCCAGGGGACCATCGGGGCTTTGGTCCAACGTGACGGAATTCCCGTCAGAGTCGGTCGCGGTTCGGGGGATATCGCCGGGGGCGGGCGTGATGGCTTCGAACATATCGAGCATTTCGGCCAGGCCGATGCCGGCAGTCGACGAGACACAGAGGACCGGAATCACACCCCCGGCCGCCGTTCCTTCTTTCAACAGCCGGGCCAGAGATTCCGCGTCGGGCATCACGCCGTCAAAATACTGCTCCATCAACGATTCATCGGTTTCGACCAGCTTTTCGACCAGCTGTTCGTGGGCGTGGGCAAGATTCATCACGGCGCCGCGCGCCTCGCCCGGCAGGTCGATGGTGGAGGCGACGGCCGAAAAGGATTCGCCTTGTCCGATCGGAACTTGGACCGGCACCACTTCATTGCCCCACAACTCGCGGCACTGTTCAAAAAGTGCGCTGAAATCGGCCTGCGGATCATCCAGTTTGGTGATCACGATGATGCGAGCGATGCCGGCTTTTTGGGCCTCATCCATCGCTCGTCGAGTGTTCAGTTGGATCCCGTCATGGGCATTGATGCAAACCACCGCACAATCCACTGCGGCAACCGCCCCGATCATTCCCCCGATGAAGTCGGAGTAGCCGGGCGTATCAATCAGATTAAAACTCGTCTTCCCATGGCTCAAATGGACGAGCGACGATTCGATCGAGTGCCCGTGAGCCTTTTCTTCTTCATCAAAGTCGCTGATGCTGGTCTGGTCGGTGACACTGGGAGTCCCTGAAACCGCCCCCGTTTCGGCCAACAAGCGATCGACGAGAGTCGTCTTGCCGGCCGAAGCGTGTCCGCAGATCGCAAGATTCCTCCAGGAGGCAGGTGAACTTGCCATAACTCAAACTCCTTCAATGAAAAGTCGGTGGCCTTGATGCCAACCCCCAGGCCGGCAAAGCCATCGATCGGAAGATGACGTCCCAATGTATGGAGCCGAGAGTCGCGATGCAAAGGCTTTAGGTAGAGTTCGTTAACCTTAGCGACAAAAAGACGCCAGCAGAGGGTGGCAAGAATTGCCCAGACCGCCATCGTAGGCCGACTTGTCCCGTCGGCGACTTCTCCGAAGTCGCTTCGTTGCCAGTTTGGAAAACTGGCCGACTGTTGGCGACTTCTCCGAAGTCGCATCGCGAGCCAGTTTGTCGGCGACTTCTCCGAAGTCGCATCGCGAGCCAGTTTGGAAAACTGGCCGACAGTTTGTCGCTTCGCAACCAGAACTGGAAAACCAGCCGACCGTGCGCGCCGACTTGGGGACCAGTCGGCCTACGGTTCTTTTTGGCCGTGCTCGTCTTCCATTTCTTGGATGTACCGGCGAAGCCGTTCCAGTTCGTCGCCGGTACCCTTGAGCTTCAGCATGTTGTCGACCCGTTTGAGCAGTTCGATCTTGTTGACCGGTTTGCTTAAGAAATCGTCGGTGCCGGCGTTGACGGCCCGCTCGATGTCCCCCAACTCATTCAGGGCGGTGACCATCAACACCATCACCCGCGCCGTCTGGGGATCATCCTTGAGCTTTTTGCAGACCTCGAAGCCACTGAGCTTGGGCATCATCACGTCCAACAGCACCAAATCGGGCTGGAACGAGTTGACTTTGTCGAGCGTATCTTGGCCGTCGATCGATGTTTCGATCTCGCAATCGACGCTGACCAGGTAGGCTTCCAGCAGTTCGCGATTGGCGTCGTTGTCGTCGGCAATCAGGATTCGGTTCATGGCAACAATCCCCGAATCCCTAGCTTACCGGTTCGATAGCCGAGGTACGTCCGGCAGGTACCGGAAAATCCTCGCACAGCTCACGCACTTCGTCGCGGATCAAGCGATGCAGCGAAGCATCGTCGGCGGCCGTGAGGGCCTGGTGGATCCAGCCGGCGACTCGGTTCATTTCGTCCGTCCCCATCCCTCGAGTGGTCAAAGCGGGCGTTCCGATGCGGATCCCGGAGGGATCGGCGGGTCGTCGCTGGTCAAACGGAATCATGTTCATGTTCACGGTGATTCCGCACTGGTCCAACACCGCTTCCGCCTTTTTGCCACCCAGGCCAACCGAAGTCACGTCGATCATCATCAAGTGATTGTCCGTTCCGCCGCTGACCAACGGCAAACCAGCTGCCAGCAGCGCCTCGGCAAGCACGCGTGCGTTGTCGACGACCGCTTTGCCGTAGGCTTGGAATTCCTCGGTCATCGCCTCGGCAAAACAGACCGCTTTGGCGGCGATGATGTGCATCAGCGGGCCGCCCTGGATGCCGGGAAAAACGCTGCGATTGACATCTTTCAGCCGACCTTTTTTGCACAAAATCAGACCGGCGCGGGGCCCACGTAGCGTCTTGTGGGTGGTGGTGGTCACAAAATCGGCGTAGGGAATCGGACTGTTGTGCTGTCCGCTGGCGACCAGCCCCGCGTAGTGGGCCATGTCGACCATCAGCAGCGCGCCGACTTCGGAAGCGATTTCGGCGAACTTGTCGTGCGGAATCTCACGCGGATAGGCACTGGCCCCGGCGACGATCAGTTTCGGCTTGTGCTCGCGGGCCAAACGAGCCAGTTGATCAAAATCGAGTCGATGGTTTTCCGGGTCAACGCCGTAACTGTGGAAGTTGTAGAGTTTGCCGCTGATGTTCAGCTTCATGCCATGGGTGAGGTGGCCCCCCTGGGCCAAGTCCAGGCCCAGCACCGTGTCGCCCGGATCGAGACAGGTGAGGTAGACCGCCGTGTTGGCCTGCGAACCGCTGTGGGGCTGGACGTTGGCCGCCTCGGCACCAAACAGCTTCTTGGCACGCTCGATGGCCAGCGTTTCGACCACATCGACGTGTTCACATCCACCGTAATACCGCCTACCCGGATATCCCTCGGCGTATTTGTTGGTCAATACACTGCCGCCGGCCTGCATGATGGGCAAAGAGACATAGTTCTCGCTGGCGATCAATTCGAGCCCATCCTGTTGTCGTTGGGCTTCGGCCTCGATCGCCTCCCAGATCTGGGGGTCTTGCTGTTGCAACGAGGTCATACGGTGGTTTTCTTTCGGGAAGATCGGTGGAGTGAACGGTGGTCCGCCAAAACACGGAGATCCACTGGGGACACTGACCGAATTGTCGACCTGACATCAACAACCGTCAATGCACGAAGAAACGATGAAGAAAATGAAGGCAGACCATTGACTGGTGGAATCGCGGTGAGGGAGTGGAAGCTGGACCACCGCCTCCCGATTTCGCCGAAACGGCCGTTTATGAAGGGAATGTTTGGATATGGACGACTTTATCGGCTAAAACGATAATGTGGGGTGGGTATCGGCCCGTGGTGTGTCGATTCCACCTCCTTCCCCTCAGCCAGCCAAAATTCCCTGGGTTTGTATTTCGGCTTGCGCTGAAGACAGCGCCGTTTTTGGAATCGGAAATTCGGCGTTTCGGCCCAATTTCAGCGGTCGACGTGACCTAACCTTAAAGGACCAACTCCTTGAAATACCAAGTGTTCGGAATGAAATACAGCTACCTTTTTGCAGCCGCCGTCATCGCCCTCACGTCACTTCAGAACGCCTCGGCCCAATTGCCGCCGTTCGATAAAGTTTCGGAGGGATTCACGAAGGTCAATGTCTCCGACCAACAGAGCAGCAAAGGGCTGTTCGGTCTTTGGAAACGTGACAAGGATGCCCAGGTGTTGGCCGAGCTGCCCAAGAACTTTGCCGGCAAAAGTTATTTCATCGCGCTGACGATCAGCAGTGGCGACCAATATGCCGGCCTGCAGTCGGGTGATTGGGTCGTCCAGTGGCGTCGTTATGACGATCGCCTGGCGCTGATTTCGCCGAACCTGGAGGTAAGAGCTACCGGCGATCCGGAATCGAAAGCTTCGGTCAAAAGCTTGTTCACCGACAAGGTGCTGTTGGACATTCCCATCGTCGCCACCGGACCCGGCGGCGGACCGGTGATCGATCTTGATTCGCTGTTGATCACCAACGCGACCAAATTTTTCAGCAAGCAAAGCATGCTGAACGCTCCGGTGCGAATCACCAACAGCCGAATCCGATCGCTCAAGTCGGCCAAGGTCTTTCCGAAGAACGTCGAAGTGGCGTTCGAGATCGTGGGCATCTCCAGCCGCTTTCAAACGCTGCATTATTCGTTCAGCGAAGTGCCCGCGGTCACTTCGGGTTTCAAACCTCGTAAGGCTGACGAACGAGTCGGTTACTTCACGACGACGTTTTCGGACCTGAGCAAATACAAGGACGACGAGACTCGGGTTCGTTACATCAATCGCTGGAACCTGCAGAAGCGCGATTCGAAACTCAAACTGAGTCCGCCGAAGGAACCGATTCGCTTTTACGTCGAGCACACCACGCCAGTGCGTTATCGCCGCTGGATCAAGGAGGGAGTCGATTATTGGAACGAGGCGTATCGCAAAGTCGGCCTGGTCGACGCGATCGTGGTCGAATACCAGGACGCGCAAACCGGCGCGCACATGGAAAAGGACCCCGAAGACGTTCGTTACAACTTCATCCGTTGGCTCAATAACGATATCGGGACGGCAATCGGTCCCAGCCGAGTGCACCCGTCGACGGGCGAGATCCTGGACGCCGACATCATTCTGACCGACGGCTGGATCCGGCACTTCAATTTCAACTACGAAGACTTAATGCCACAGCTGGCGATGGAAGGGGCCAGTCCCGAAACGCTTGCCTGGTTGGGTGACAATCCAAGGTGGGATCCGCGCATTCGTTTGGCTCCGCCCGAAAAAGCGAATTACCTGCGACAAAAGTTTGCCCGCCAAGCTCAACAACCGATGGCTGGATTCTCCATGGCCCAGGCCGATCCGTCGTTGATCGGCGATGACGAGTTTGACGGTCTCTATGGCCAAGTCAGCCAAAAGAACGGTCTCTGCATGGCGGCCAGCGCCCGCAGCCTCGATCTGGCCCTGACCCGGATGAATTGGGCGATGACTTTGTTGGCGGCGGAAGAAGCCGAAAAAGAGAAAAAGAAGAAAGAAGAAAAAGAAGAAGAGAAGAAGAAGGACGACGACAAGGAAGGTGACAAAGACGAAGAGGGCGATAAAGACGACAAGGACAAGGAGGAAAAAGAGGACGACGAGAAGTCAGATGAAAAGAAGGACGAAAAGGACGAAGAGAAGAAGGACGAAAAGAAGGCCGCCGACAATATCGATCTGCTGGACGGCATGCCCGAATGGTTTGTCGGTCCGCTGCTGGCCGACCTGGTGGCTCACGAAGTGGGGCATACCCTCGGCCTGCGTCACAACTTCAAAGCAACCGCGCTGAGAACGTTGGACGAAATCAACAGCAAGGAAGTGAAAGGGAAAAAGCCGTTCGCCTCCTCGGTGATGGATTACGCACCGATCAACTTCCGTTTCGAATCGGGTGAAACGCAGGGGGATTACGCGATGATCGATATCGGTCCTTATGACTTCTGGGCGATCGAGTATGGATACACGTTCGACGAGAAAAAGTTGCCCGAAATCCTGAAGCGATGCAGCGAAGATGAGCTGCAGTACGCGACCGACGAAGACACCAGCGGCCCCGATCCGCTGGCCCGCCGATACGACTTTGCCGCCGATCCTTTGGAATACGCCAAAGAGCAGATGAAGTTGGTGAAGTTGTATCGTGACCGAATCCTGGAAAAATTCGTCAAAGATGGCGATAGCTGGGCCAAGGCACGACGCGGTTACGAACTGACGTTGGGACTGCAAACCCGCGCCGGCAGCATGATGGCCAACTGGATTGGCGGCGCGTTTGTCAATCGAGACAAGAAAGGGGATCCCGGCGACCGGCCTCCCGTCGAAGTCGTCCCGGCCGACCAACAGCGGGCGGCGCTGAAGTTCGTGATCGACACAACGTTCTATGACGAAGCCTACGGTTTGACCCCGAAGCTGCTGGAACGAATGAGTGTCGACAAGTGGCTGGACGGCGGTTTCCATTCGTCGATGTCCAGCGAAGCGGCTTGGCCGATTCACGACCGGATTCTTGGCATGCAAGCTTCCGCGCTAACTTGGTTGATGAATCCGACCACGCTGCGGCGCGTCTACGACAACGAAATCCGTTTGCCGGAAGACCAGGACGCGCTGACCTTGCCGGAACTGCTCAACACGGTCAACGAAGCGGTTTGGGCCGAAATCGACAAGGAATGCCCCGATGATCGTAACGATCGCAAGCCGATGATCAGTTCGCTGCGCCGCAACCTGCAACGCGAACACATGCAGCGGCTATTGGACTTGGTGTTGAAAACATCCGACGACACGGCGGCTTACAAACCGATCAGCAATTTGGCACGAATGCAACTGCGTACGCTGTCCGAGCGAATCGGCAAGAGCCTGAAAAAGTGTGGCGACAAAATGGATGCCTACACCATGGCTCATCTGAGCGAGTCCAAGGAACGGATCGACCGGGCGTTGGAAGCAGGCTACACCTACGGCCAGGACCAACCGCGCCGACCGACGCTGTTCTTTTTCGGCAAAGAGGCCGACGCGGAAGTGGCTCCGGAATAAGGAATGTTGTTTGAATGACGTCACCCTCCCTCCGGGAGGGTCGGACGCGGTAGCGGCCGGGGAGGGCAGGGTGCGCAAACCCTCTTCGGGCCCGAGAGCCCGACTCTCCCAAAGGGCCCAAAGGGAGAGTGTTGTCAAATGACGAGCGGTTCCCGCTTACGTACCGAAGGTGGGAGCCTTCCCCGAAATCACGACGATCTCGTCGCCGGGGCCGAGTGTGTAGTTCGAGGGATTGACCCGCATCTCTCGGCCTTTGCCGACGGCGATCAGCAGTGCATGGTGCGTCTGCCTCATGTCGGCAAGCACATCGTCAAAGGAACGTCCGTAAAACACTTCCGGGACGGCAAGGCGGTAAAACTGATTGCCGTGTTGGTGCGTCAGCAGTTCTTTGAACACGTCCATCAAGCCGCGATTGAGGGCCGCCTGAGCCATCATGTAGGCGCTGTGCTCGCTGCTGACCACAAAGTCGTTGACCTTTCCCATCTGCAAGTGCGAGGCGTAATCGCGATTGTTCAGCTCGGCGCAGGTGTAAACGTTGGGATTGAGTTTTTCGGCAGTCAGCGCCGCCAGGATCGTTCGCGCATCAGCGTCCTGTTCGGTGCGCCCAGCCGAGGTATCGTTCAAAATGATGCATACATCGGCTTGGTGAATGCCGACTCGTTCCAGCGCCGCCACCCGGGTGAAGTCGTCGTTAAAAAAGGTGACTTGCGACTGTAGCGATCCGGAAATGGTCGGCGGCTCGTGTTCCCACTGGGTGATCACCACGATCGGCGTCTCATTGCTGACATGAGACGCCCGATACTCTTCGATGATGATTTCCGCCTTGGTGTTCCAGCCGCAGATCACGACGTGGTTTTCTAGCCGTTCCCAATCCACCGTTTTCCCCTTCGTGCGCAATCTCTCCACCATGAATGCCGAAACTGTTCCAGTGAACATGGCAAAAATCGTCAGCCCCATGAACATCACCGACACCGCAACCATTCGGCCACCGAGCGACTGTGGTGCTTCGGGAATCGGTTCCCCTGCAAACAACGAATGCAGGCTGAACCAAAAAGCGTCGCGATAAGACATCCCGTTGCCGCTTTCGAACAGCATCATCGCGCTGGTGCCCAGCAATACAGTCAGCACCAGCAATCCGCAGACAGTGATGTATTCCACCAACCCCTTGCGAACGATGTAAGGATAGTTGGTCGACAGCCGCGACACGTAACCGAAGACACGCAAGATCCGCAGCAGCCGAAACAAACGCATCAGACGAGCGGCGAAGAATCCTGAAAACAGCGACGGAATCGTCGCCACCAGATCGATCCAATACTCACGCAAGTAGCGCCGCGGTGACCAGACCGCTAGAAACCGCAGCGACAGTTCCACCACGAACGCCCAAGTGATCACCTCGTTGACCAGCTGGATTCGGACCAGGCTTTGATAACCGGCCGCATCGACCGCTCCGGCGGTCAACAAGAACTCCGCCAGGGTCAGAATGATCGACAGAACGATCAGGGCTCCCACCGCCAGCTCGACCCACGGCTTGCGAAACCACCGCTCCAACGACCGGGAAAGTCCCGGTCGTGCACTCCTTTTTGGATTGGCTGTCCCCATCGGCGATCTGCAAAGAAAGGTTGGTCCCCACGGTACTGGGCCCATCGTACTGGGCGAATGAGCACACTTGGGATTCCTTCCACGCTCGTAGAAGGGAAGAATCCAAACGGCACAGTAATTGCGGTGCTAACTGTTGTCTTACGTCTGTCTCACAATCGAAATGAGGTGGATCATGCGTGCCTATTCTGACATGACCACAAAGCGGCTTGAAGCTCTGGCTCATCGGATGGGGGTCGAATGCCAGATTCGGACCATGGAAGCGCAGGAGGACGGGCGGTACTTCGTTTTCGCAGTCGACGAAATCCCGCTCAAACGGCCCGTTCCCTTGGGGTTCACGGTCGACCGTGCTGCCTACGCCATCAACGCAGGAACGTGGGAAAGGTATGCGATGAGAGGCGATCCGGTCCGGCTGGATCAATGCAACGCCGCGCGAAAACCATCCAAGGGCAAGGCTCCGCGCCGAAGGCGGTGTGTTAGCTGGTGAGTCTGTCGGCCAGCTCTTTGAGCTGGCTAACATGCGATGCGATTTCGCAAAAAATCGCCGACTGTCGGGCAACGCACGATGCGATTTTGGAAAAATCGCCGACTAGGGCAATCGGGCGGTTCGTTGAACGCCGTCGACCAGCGTTTCGGTCAACCGCGCGCGGTATTCCATCAAGCTATTGGCCCCTTGGAATCCGACCACCGTTTCGTCCCAATCGAGTTGTTTGCTGATCATACGTCCGTTGTCGACGTCAAACCGGATCTCGCCCTTGCTGAGTTGCTGAACGACTTGAGCTCGTACCGACTCTTCGTCCATGGGCGTCAGCGGTTCGCTGCGAACCGACAACGTGGCGACGCCAGTTTTTACTTTCTTCAGCGTGTACAGTTCGCGGATCTTGATCACTTTGACATCGCCATTGGGTTCTCTGACTTTGATCTCTCGCGGCACCGACCATGAATCGCCAACCGCAATCGGCTCTTCCGGCAGCGCTAGCGTCAAGGAGCCCATTCCCAACTGTGCTTTCGTGCCGCCGTGATCCTCACGAGCCGTTTCTTGGCCACGCGGATTGATGGTGATGGTGGCCAGCGGATCACCGATTTGCTCCGCCACGCGCTCGAAAGCCGCCGGGGGTGCTTCGCCGCTGCGGCTGTCCCAACGAACCTCTTCCGCTTCGCCCTGTTGCTGAGTCATTTCCACGGCATCGATCATGTGGCTGAACGTCATCTCGCTACGGTCCGCGGCAGCGACGTTCCAGTGCCGCCAGCTGGTCGTGTGAACCTGCGAGATCTCTTCGGCGCCGCGAATTCGCGTTTTTGTCTTGGCGACGTGAGTCACTTCGTAGTGAAGTTGCTCGCCCTGTTTCAGATCGTAACGCAACACGTATTTGGCGGCGTCATCTTGGGCAGATACCGGCGCAGTGGCCAAGCAAACCGACAGGGTCAAGAGGGTCCAGGCAAAACGGCACACGATCGCGGTCTCCTTACGCGGCAAATGATCTGTGTTTCACGCTTCGCCCAAGGTGGCAGAATTGGGCCAACGCGGCAAGAGAGTTTTTGAAACCGCTATCCTTTGACAGACACGCTGCCGCCCCATCCCAACTTTTCACGCAGGGCGCGGTAGTCGTTTTGGCCCGGTACCGACAGCATTTGAAAACGCTGCTGGGCCCTTTCGATCCGGACCCGGTCGCCGGGCATCAGTCGCCCCAAAATGCGGCCGTCCACGACGATGCTGGTCGATTCGTTGGGCTCGTTCACCATCAGCTCCAGGATCGTGTCGGCCGAATCGACCAGCGGTCGGTAGGTCAACGTGTGGGGACTGATGGGAGAAATCACGACCGCCTGCAGATGACGGCGCAGGATCGGTCCGCCGGCGGAAAGATTGTGGGCCGTCGAACCAACCGGCGTCGCGATGATCAATCCGTCGCACCGGTAACGCGTCGCTAAATGGCCGTCGGCGTACAGGTCGATGTCCAAAATATTGAACGGCGGGCCACCCAGCACTGCCGCCTCGTTCAGGGCAAGTTGCCGGGCAACCGTTTCCCCTTCACGAATCAGCGTGGTTTGCAACATCAAGTGATCGACAATGCTGTAATGCCCCAAGCAGACCTCCGGCCAGGCATTCAGAAAATCGTCGGGCAACAGCGCCGCAAGAAAACCAAGTCGCCCACAATTGACTCCCAACACCGGTACTTGGTGAGTTCCCATTTGACGCGCCGATTGCAAAATCGAACCATCGCCACCGAGCACGATGACCAGATCGAGGTCGGTGTCGGAAAAGTCGTAGCTGAATTCAAGATCCTCGACGACAATTTCAGCGTGTTCCGCAATGGCCGGCCGCAATCTTTGCAGTTCGCTTCGTACCCGCTTGCGATCGGGCACACCCAAGATCACCACCCTGGGTCGTGGGCCTTTGCCAAGCGGTATGAGTTGGTCGTCGTTCATCTCATCATCATAGCTCAAACACCACCAACCGTTGGAATCGCCCAGGGGCCAGCGACCTCTCGGCCGCAACGGTTCCGACTACTACCACGTCACTTTTTTGCTGCCGCCGGACGCCGCCTTTTGGAAAGTTTGAAAGTAGCGCCGTTGTCTGGCGGCATGCTGTGATGCCAGTCCAGCAACGATTTGGACAACCGGGCGACCCGCTGAGGATGATCGCCGGCAAGGTTGTTGGATTCTTGGCGATCTTTTTCCAGATCGTACAACTGCACCTGCGAACCATCGTATTCGCACAACAGTTTCCATTGTCCATCGCGAACGGCCAGGTCGGGCAGATCGTCGTCGCCGTAAAAAGAATCACGATCGGGTGGGCGGCGAAAAAAGATTGGGCGGTCGCGCGAGGCGTCTGATTTTCCAAGCAGAACATCTTCCAGCGGCTGGCCGTCAAAAGAGATACCTGCGGGCGGCTTGACGCCAGTGATCTTAAGTAGCGTGGGAACCAGGTCGATGGCGGAAAAATGAGACGATCGATTCACCACGCCCGATCCGTCCACCAAGCCAGGTCCCCAGGCAACAAGTGACGATCGGATTCCACCTTCATAGAGTTTCGTCTTGTGACCGCGAAATGGTCCCGCCGATCCCGCTCCTAGTTCCGGGCCGTTGTCACTGCAAACCAAAATCAAAGTGTTCTCTCGCAATGATTCACTGCCGCGGATGTAATCGAACATCACTCCCAGCTGTTCGTCCATCGTGTCCAGTACGCCGTGGTAGAGCGTCCGTTTGGCACCGTCACCGCGCCGCGCTTCGGGCGGAAAGAAAGGAGAATGAACATCATCGGGCCAAACGTTGACGTAAAACGGTTGATCGTTCTCTTCCGCCTGCTTGATGAAGTCGATCGCCGCGGCGGTGAACGACTGGGTGACCAACGAGCGATCTTGCCAGATGATCTCGCCACGACCCAGCTTGTCCGAACCAAGGGTATGCCGCCGGGTCGGTTTACCGTCGTGAGCATCACAAATCGCCAGCACGCGCGGCCCCAGCCCTTCAAAGTTGGTAAGCGATGCGTCGAATCCGTATTCGGTGATCAACGGCGCTTCGCCCACGTCGCGTTGGCCACCCATGTGCCATTTTCCAAAATGCCCCGTCGCGTAGCCCGAATCGTGCAGGAACCTTGCCAACATCGGCGCCTGCGGATCCAACCACTGCGCCATTCCCCGCGCAATGTTGCTTTTGCGATTGTTCAGGTAAGACGTGATCCGCCACCGCTGTGGATACTGGCCCGTCGAAATCGCAACGCGCGAAGGCGAACAAATCGGTGAATTGACATAAAACTGCTCGAATCGAATCCCTTCGCCAGCCAGCCGATCGATGTGCTGTGTTTCGACCGCTTCATTTCCAAAACAGGAAAAATCGCCCCAACCCATGTCGTCGATGAAAACGAGCACGACGTTGGGAGGCGAATCAGCAGCAAATGTCTCCCGGCAAACGGAGAAGAAGCCGAACAACGATACGGCAAGAACAAGCGGAGTGGATTGTCGAAAGAAATGCATCGGAACTAGTGGGAAGTGTGTTCGCATCATTGCGCGGGCTCTTTGTCTTCGTCGTACTCGTACTCAGCTTCGCGGTACTCGTACTCGGCATTGTATCTGAGTACGATTTGTTGCCTGAATTCACTTGATGAGTCGCACGGTCAATGCCCCCAGTCGCCATTGGCCGGGTGATTCGACGCCGTGGTGGGGACTGCTGTCCAGCCGCAGCGTTTGGCCTGCTTTCACGACGCCGATGTCGCTGAGGATTCCCGATTGGTCTTGCGAATCGATGTCGGCATCGATGCAGTAGATCGCAAGCGGCGCGCCGCTGCCGACTCTGTAAAAACCTCCGCAAGTTCCATTTCCTGCCACAATCGCCGCTGACTCGACGATCACGTCACGATCGAATTTGATCAGAATGGCTTCGCCATCGTCCACCTGTTTGAAGCGACCACTAGAAATACCCAAGCCTCGCGGGTTGACATCGAATGTCCCGGAACGAAGCAGGCTGTCCCGGCCGGCCGCCGAGATCTTCATTTCAACAGCTTCCGGTCCGTCACCCATCGTGACCGCAGCGTCGCGAATCGAAAGTGCCGAGAAACGATCGGCCAGACCGAGGCGTTGTTGGTCACCGATTTGTTGCTGACCGCTCGTCCGCCAATCGAGCACAAACCTTCGCCCCGAAGCGAAGCCAACCGACCGATGCCCGCCGGCCGTTCGATGCAACACAGCCAATTTTGACAAGTGATCGACAATCGGGCGGGACGCAGGTTCGCTGATCCGATTGGTCGTTTCTCTTGGATCGGTTGCCAAGTCAAATAGCTCGACCGGTTTCGCTTCACCGCCGCGAAGCAGTGTTGCATCACAAAAGAGTTTCCATTGGCCGCGGTGAACCTTGCCCTCAATCACTGGATCATCCAGTCGAATGGCGGCCGCGGCGCGATCCTCCTTCGCCTCGTTGTGATCATTGAAAATCATTGGCCGCTTGGCGATCGGTTTACCTCGCCATGCCGCAAGCACACTGACGCTGTCTTCGGCACCTTTATTACTAGCGCGCAGATCGGGCAGAGGGTGGCCAAGGATTTCCGCAAAAGTCGCAAACATGTCCTGCAGACCGATCAGCTGGCTGCTGGTTTTTCCGCCGCTCGACGGGTCACCGTCACCGACACCTCCGTCTTTCCACGCTACGATGAAGGGGACTCGATGGCCACCTTCGTAGACGGAACCCTTGTTGCTGCGAAACGGGCCGGTGGCAGTTTTGGCTTTGTTTTCCGCGCCGTTGTCACTGGTGAAGATCACGATCGTATTGTCGATCAGGCGATGCCCCGGCCGGCGAGGATCATCGTGGTTGCTTAGAAAATCGATCAGCCGTCCCAAAGCGACATCGTTTTCGTAGATGTAGTCGCTGCGCACGTTCATCGCCTCGCCCGCCATGTTTTTGGCAGCACCAGCGACCGGTTTGCCGTCGATTTCCTTGTCGGGAGTGTAGGGACCGTGATTCGAATTGCTCGGATAGTACAGGAAGAATGGTTTCGATTTGTTCGCTCCGCCAGCCAAATGTTCCTGCAAAAAGCTGATCGCATGATCCGAGTGACGGCTGCCGAGTTTTGTCAGCACGTACTGGTCGGGACCGTCGTCGACCAGTCGTTTGCCGTCACCAGTCGCACTGACCGCCGTGCGGCCGTGAACATGTCCGGGGCCGACCGATTGCGAAGCACTGTTCGGTTTTTTCTTGTTGCCATCGGTGGCTCCCGACGTGCCGTGTGAACGTGACGTGAATCGGCAGTAGTCGAAACCATGATCCAGCGGAGTGTCGAAAAGTGGTTTGGTCAAGTCGGCATCTTGCCAACCGTCTGCGGGCCGCCCGTCACTTTGTCGGTACCGCAATCCGACGTGCCATTTACCGACCAATCCAGTGCGGTATCCATTTTCTTGCATCAAAGTACCGATCGTCGGCCGGTCCGATTCGATCATCGGATCACCCTGGACTCCGAAAAGAACCCAGTGCTTCAGCCGGTTCCGCCAAGGATAGCGTCCGGTCAGCAGAGCATAGCGAGTGGGCGAACATCGAGAGGAAGGTGTGTGAGCATCGGTAAAACGCACCCCCATTCGCGCCAGTCGCTGCATCTGGGGAGTGTGAATTTGATCCGGGTCACTGTTGCCCGTGAAATCCTGATACGCGCTGGTATCCCCCAGGCCCATGTCGTCGGCCATCATCAAAATCACGTTGGGCCGATCATTGCCGCATGAAACCGAATGATCAATGGCGATGATCGTCAGTAAAAATATCCACGCGGTGAAACGGGGTGGTGATGGCATGGCGCGCAGCATGATCCAAAGAGTTGTGTGGGGGAGCAACAAGCTGGCAGCTTATTCTACGCGCTTTGGAAGTCAATTTGGGCCACGCGCTGCCCTAGCGGGAATCTGCCTTCCTGGCTTGAACCACTGCCCACAGCAAGTAGCGCCAGGGACAATCGACAACCGAAAACCCCGCTTGTCGAAGCCAATCGATTTGGTCACACAAGGTGTCGTGATGATCGTGATCGGCCTGGTGCTGCATCCACATCTGCCACTGCTCTGACGTGGAACCGGCGCGGTGCGACAGCGTTTTCCAGTTGTCGATATGACGCTGGTAAAGATCTTCGGCGGCACCGGCATGTTGGTCGGCGTACGCGAAAATGCCGCCCGGCCGAAGCCAACGATAGATCTTGCCGAACAACACCTGTTTTTCTTCCGCGGTCAGGTGATGGACGGAAATGCTGGAGATCACCAGATCCAACGACTGGGGATCGTAATCGAGATCGCGAAAATCGGCTTGCTGAAAAATCAAGTCCGATGTCGTCTGAAAACGGGATTGGCAGGCAGACAACGAACCTTCGGATACATCGACCAGCCGAATGGTTGCACCATCGAATTGATCTCGCAACAAAACGGAAAGGTTGCCGGTACCACATCCCAATTCCAAAACCTGCTGCACGGACCGGTCTTCAGAAGGTCTTGCACGTTCGTTCGACCGGTCGGCGGGAAGGTAGTCCAGCAGCGCCCACAACATTTCTCGGTATCTGGGAAAACAACGTTCGATCGTGTTGGTGTAATCGTCGGTCAAACGATCGAAGAAAGTGCCGACGTGAAGCGTACCTCGGTCAAGATCATCGTTACTCATTGCGACCGCTCCCGCTGGTTTGAATCCCGGGCAATCCGTCGATGCTGTGGGAGTTGGTGCTGCGCTGATACTCTAGCAAGTCGTCGATTCCTTTCTGCTGGGCCCATTTGACCAACTGAAATCGGTTCCCGCGAAACTCCATCAACGGCACTCCGAATCCACAAGAGTCGGAGACTCGTTGACAGTCGATCAGGATGAATGCGCGCAGCCCGTGGTACTCCGGAAAAACCTGGTGGAGTTCATTGAACCGGGGATGAGATGGTTCAACCACCTCGCCGCGGCCGTGCAGTCGGACAATCTTCGGAGCCCCCTCGAACGAACAAAACATCACCACGATCCTGCCGTTTTCCTTCAAGTGGGCGATCGTTTCGATTCCGCTGCCGACCATGTCGGCATAAGCAACTGTGTGTTCGTCGATGATTCGCAGCGAATCGAGTCCTTTGGGGGAGAGGTTGACGCTTCCGCTTGCCGAAAGGGGCGCCGTCGCAACAAAGAACATCGGTTGCCGCTCGATGAATTCGGTCAACCGGTCATCAATGACGTCGTACGTTTTTCCCATCGCCTATCCACCTATTGGTTCCAACTGTATTGCTCACCCAGCCAATCGATTTGGCCTGTGTGATGCCGGCCGTGCCAGGCGTAGTAGTTCAGCGCCGTCCAAAGATCGACCGTCTCGCCCGACTGCGGATGCCGAAAGGTGCGGCGGAACTGATCTTCGGCCATCGACTCAGCCAACTGAACCCATTTGGCGTGCAAGCCGTAGAGTAAAGAAAGAGCAGGTTCGATCTCTCCTCGCCGACAGTCCTCCAGTTTGACCCAGTCGGCTTCTTCATACGCTTTGATCAGCGGGTTGTCCTCGGTCAGTGCCCATTTGAACCGAATCAAGCTGTGAAGATGGCTGTCGGCAAGATGATGAGTGATCTGTCGCACCGTCCAGTTTTTGTACTTCGTATCGAGCTGGGCGTCGGTCAGCCCCGACGTCGCCCGCTGCAATTCGGCGGGCGCATCGCGAAGTTGTTCCAGCAGTTGCGACTTGGCCGCTTCACTGTAGGCCTCTCCAGGAGAAAACTCGCCGATCGGATTCGCGGGAGGCGGGCCGTTGGGTTTCATGTTTGCCGTACGATTTTGGAAACATTGTCGGCCAGTTCGTTGAACTGGGGCACGCACGCGAAGCGATTTCGGAGAAATCACCGACAGTCACGCCGCGCGATTGGGGTTAATATTGGATCATTGCACGCTGCCGATCAACAACCAGCTTTTTCGTTTTCAACTCTCCCGACACAACACCGCTGGAATGGTTCACACTGATGTCTGACGATGTTTCCTCTTTGTACCGCGTCGCTTTCGATCAACTGGCTTGGGAAATCGTTGCCCAGGGAATGCGTCAGAAGGTGTTCGACCAGCAGGAAGTGCGCTTGCGAATCGTTGAATACGGCCGCGACTTCAAGGAATCGGACTGGTGCATTCGCGGCCACGTTGGCTACGTGATCGAAGGCGAAATGCAGATCGACTTTGACGGCCAGATCACGACGGTCCGCGCCGATGAGGCCATCCTCATTCCGGCGGGAAGGCGACATCGTCATCACGCCACCGTCCAGCCGACCACGTTGTTTCTGGTGGAACAAAAGTGACCACGCCGCTTGCCATGGACGTAGCGAAAGTCAAACGTGTTCACTCGTTGGCCGAATAAAATACCGCCAACCATACCGTTGGCTGGTCGGCAGTTGTCCGCTGGACTCGATGTTTGCAATGGGCGGGAATGTTGACGTAGTCGCCCGCCTTCATCACCACCGGCTGCGGCAGATCTTCAAAACGAAGCTCCGCCTCTCCCTGAATCACCAGTACCCACTCTGATTCGTCCTGATCGTACCAGTAGCCTTCGGGACTGGCCTGGCCGGTCGAAACAATCCGTTCGATTCGAACCGCCGGCGATTGCACGAGCATTTCGACCAATTCGTCAGGAAACTTGTCGGTGGCGCTGGCCAGGATGTTTTGGCGGCTGATCATGACAATGCGTCAAGCCGGCTCCGGTGGGTGTGCAGTTCGGTCTATAATGGCCGCATGTTATCGCAACTTTTTTCTCGCTGCTGCACTGGGGTGATTGCGCTGACCTTGTCGGCCGCCGCCGCGCAAGTCGCCGCGGGCGACGATCCCGATTCGCTGGAATTGTTCGAAAAACAAGTGCGTCCGGTCTTGGTGGACCAGTGCATTCGCTGCCACGGAGAAAAAAAACAACAGGGCGGACTGCGTCTGGATTCGCGCCAGGGATGGTCGATGGGGGGTGATTCAGGTCCGGCCATCGTTCCCGGCAAGCCGGAAGAAAGTTTGTTGATCCAGGCGATTCGGTATCAAAACAACGAACTGGAAATGCCGCCCAAAGGGATTCTTCCGGAGCAAACCATCGCCGCTTTCGAGCACTGGGTACGATCGGGGGCCAGTGACCCGCGAACTTCCGACTGGCAGGACGACAGCGGCAGCGATTCACCTTCGATCGAACAGGGACGGCAGTTCTGGTCGTTCCAACCGATCGCCCGCCCTGAAGTTCCAGCGGTCAAGGATGCAAGCTGGCCATACACCACGATCGATCGCTTCATCCTTGCCCAGCTCGAAAAGGAGTCGTTGGTTCCTGTGTCGGATGCGGATCGGCGAACGCTTGTTCGTCGCGTCTATTTTGATTTGATCGGTTTGCCGCCGACACCGAAGCAGATCGACGAATTTTTAAACGACCCGTCGCCCAGTGCGTACGCGGCCCTGATCGATCGGCTGCTGGAATCGCCGCAATTCGGCCAACGTTGGGGCAGGCACTGGTTGGATGTGGTGCGATTTGCCGAATCGAGCGGCGGTGGACGGACGCTGTTGTTTCCCGATGCCTGGCGATATCGCGATTACGTGATTGATAGTTTCAACAACGATCTTCCCTATGATCAGTTTTTGCGTGAACAGCTTGCCGGCGACTTGCTGCCGTCGGCCGAATGGCAGGATCGACGGCGCAAGTTGATCGCGACGGCGTTCTTGTTGCTCGGGCCGACCAACTATGAATTGCAGGACAAGGATGTCTTGGAAATGGACGTGGTCGATGAGCAGTTGGACACGATCGGCAAAGGGATGTTAGGAATGACGATCGGTTGTGCGCGCTGCCACGACCACAAGTTTGATCCGATTCCCACCGTCGACTACTACGCTTTGGCCGGCATCCTGAGAAGCACCAAGGCGATGATTCATTCCAACGTGTCGCAGTGGAACACGATGGAATTGCCGCTGCCGGCCGAGGAAGAAGCCGAAATCAAGGCTCATCAAGAAAAAATCGCGGCCGCCAAAAGCAAGCTCGATGCGGCCACGGCGAAATGGCGAAAAGCGGGTGGGAAACCTGACAAGAACGCGAAAAAAAACAAAGACAAATCGATCGATCCCGATTCGATCGACGGAATTGTAGTGGACGATACCGATGCCCAGCGCATCGGCCAATGGACCGAATCGACTTCGATCGCCGGCTTCGTCGGACCGAGGTACATTCACGACGCTACGGCGGATAAAGGCCAAAAGAGCGTCATTTATCAACCCGATTTACCTCGGCCAGGCCAATACGAGGTGCGTGTGGCCTACACTCCGTCGTCCAATCGGTCGGCACGCGTGCCGGTGCACGTGCACCACAACGATGGCGAAACGGTGGTGAAGGTCAATCAGCGAGCCAAGCCCGATATCGACGACGCGCTGACGTCACTTGGCGTCTTCACTTTCGATCCGACCCGGCAGCCGAGAGTTGTCATATCAAACGAAGGCACCGATGACGGTGTCGTCATCGCCGACGCGGTTGTTTTTTTGGCCAAAGAGTCGGACGCCCAGCCAGCGTTGCCCAAACCAAAACCGAGGGACGCGAAAGTTGCGAAAGCGGAGGATCCGGCCGATGCCCAAAAGCAAGCGATGATCCAACGTTTGCAGGCGGAGGTCGATGCGCTGACCAAGGAGCTGGAATCGCTGGAAGCGGCGGCGCCAAAACGCCCGGTTGCCATGGCAACGACCGATGACGAGGACGCTGGCGATATCCATCTTGCCATTCGCGGAGTCGTTCATAACCGGGGCCCGATCACTCCTCGCGGTGTCCTGCAAGTCGCTTCCCATCGTCCCTTTCCGCAAATCCCGCAAGGACAAAGTGGTCGCGCCCAGCTGGCAAACTGGATCAGTCATCCCGATCACCCGCTGACGGCGCGGGTGATGGCCAATCGCGTCTGGTATTGGTTGATCGGCAACGGCATCGTGACAACCGTCGACAACTTCGGAAGCATGGGTCAGCCACCGACACACCCAGACCTGCTGGATCATTTGGCCGCCTCGCTGATCGAGGGCGGCTGGTCGATCAAGTCGCTGATCCGCGACATCATGCTTTCACGCACCTATCAACTTCGCAGTCAACCGACAGACGAAGCGGTTGCGGCCGATCCTGGAAATCGGCTGCTCAGTCACATGAACCGAAAGCGGTTGCGCGCCGAAGACATTCGCGATGCCCTGTTGTTTATCGGTGGTGGGCTGGACACGACAGCTGGCGGTTCGAACATCCAACCTGGAACGAAATCAGAATACGGATATGTGTTCCAGAGCAAACGTCGCAGTGTTTACGTTCCGGTGTTTCGCAATACTCTGCCGGAGCTATTTGAAGTGTTCGATTTTGCCGACCCGAACATTCAAAGTGGCCGGCGAACGACCAGCACAATCGCCTCCCAGGCATTGCTGATGATGAATCACCCCTTTGTGATCGAACAATCGCGATCGGCGGCAAATCGTTTGGTCGGTCGAATGAACGAGCCGGACCAAGAAACCGGACGCGGCCAGTGGGACACTCCATCGAGGGTTCGTCAGGCCTATCGCCAGGTTTTGGGACGCGATCCGGGGTCAAAAGAGATGGCGATTGCGGTAGATTTTATTGAATCGGCCAGCGAAGATGATGATCGACTTGCCAGTTGGGCGATGCTTTACCAGACTTTATTCCAGAGCATCGATTTTCGGTACTTGAACTAAAGAATCAAATGACCGATCGCGAGACCTTTGTAGACAGCTCTCTTCCGTCCAGGCGACACGCGCTGAAGTCGCTTGCTTGCGGTTTTGGGTTTCTCTCCGCCGCCGCACTGGCGCATCGCCAAGCGTCTGCTGCCGTCAATCCGCTGCATCCCAAGCAACCCCATTTTCCGGCCCGTGCCAAGCGAGTGATTTTCCTGTTCATGCAGGGCGGACCGAGCCACGTTGATACGTTCGATTACAAATCGCTGTTGGCCAGGCATGACGGCGAGATGCGAACGTTTGACGATGCTCGTGTGTTGGCAAAGACCAAAGAGATTGTCAAGCATCGCGTTTTCCAATCGCCTTGGAAGTTCAAGCAATACGGCCAGTGCGGTCAGCATGTTTCTGAACTTTTTCCGCACATCGCCAAGCACGTCGACGACCTCTGTTTTCTCAAGGGGATGCATACCGACGGGGTTGCTCATGGTCCATCGACGCTGTTTTTGCATACCGGTTCGATCAACCTGGTGCGACCGTCGGTAGGGTCTTGGGTGTTGTACGGCCTGGGCAGCGAAAATGAGAACCTTCCCGGCTTTGTGACGATCCAACCGTCGATGGGTAACGGCGGACCACGCAACTACAGCAACGCGTTTCTGCCGGCGCACTACCAGGGCACTGCCGTCGGCCGCGCGGGTGTTTCGACTACGGAGGCTCAGATTCGCAATCTGCGCAATCGTGTGTTGTCCCCCGGCCAGCAACAGCGGCAGTTTGAACTGTTGCGGGAAATCAACGCGGCTCAGATGGCCGATCGAACGAAGACGCAAGGCACCCAGGGAACTGGCCATCGATCTGATCAGGAACTGGAAGCAGTCATCAATTCTTACGAACTGGCGTGGCGGATGCAGCAACATGCGCCCCACACGTTGGACCTTTCGCAAGAGTCCGAGCAAACCAAGCGGATGTATGGAATTGGCGAAAAGGGAACCGACGATTTTGGCAGACAATGCTTGATGGCGCGGCGGCTGGCCGAATCGGGTGTTCGCTACATCCAAGTCAACTATGGTGACAACACCAACAATCCACGTTGGGACCAGCACTCCAACTTGGTCAAGCATGCCGAACATGCCCACAACACCGACAAACCGGTTGCCGGATTGCTGGCCGACTTGAAGCAACGTGGTTTGTTGGAGGACACGCTGGTTTGGTGGGGCGGTGAGTTCGGGCGGACACCTTACGCACAAACCAACGGTACCGGTCGCGATCACAATCCGTACGGCTTTTCGATCTTCCTGGCCGGCGGCGGCGTGAAGGCAGGTTTCAGTCACGGCGAAACGGACGAATTTGGCCATCACGCCGTGCAGGAAAAAGTACACATGCACGATTGGCATGCGACGCTATTGCATTTGCTGGGAATCGACCACGAAAAGCTAACGTTCATGCACAACGGCCGTCCCTTCCGGTTGACCGACGTTCACGGCGAAGTCGTCTCGGAGATATTTGCTTGAAAAGTCGATAGGCGACCGGTGCCGGACCCACGACCGTGATAGCACCATCATCTTCCCGAATAGGGCAATTTGCATTGGACGGTCACAAACGCCGCAAACGAACCAAGGATGACGCGAGCTCACTGGCAATCTCGCTGTGCATTCATCTCGCGTTGCTGCTATTTCTGTCGTGGTTCTTGGTGATCACCGAAAAGCGACCGGCAGTTTCTTTGACGATCCAGACGGTGCCGCGAATCGAAAATCGAGTGTTGGTTTCGCTGCCGCAAACAAATCAGGCTCCGCCGCAGGTTTCGGACATCGATGTGCCGATTGACGTGGATCTGATTCCGGATGAAGAATTTCTGGCATCGATCAACCCATCGGATCTGCGCCCTCGGCTGGAACCCAAATCGGTCGAATTTTTTGGTTCCCACGCTTACGGCAACCGCTTCGTCTACATCCTTGACGTTTCGACCAGCATGACCGCGCGAGAGCATGAGCGATTTGCGCGTGCCCGTGACGAACTGATTCGCTCGGTTTCCAAGTTGTCGCCCAAGCAAAGTTACTACGTCTTTCTGTTCTGCTGGCAAACGTCCCGGATGTATGCCTATCCCAATCGGCACTCGAACAAGAAAAGAGACACCTCGCGGTGGAAAACGCTGGAGTTCGTGGATGCAACGCCGGAGAATTTGGGAAAACTTCGCCGCTGGTTGTATGACGTGAAGTTGGGCAGTGGCACCGACCCGCGTCGCGCTCTGTCACTCGCTCATTCGATGAAACCGGATGCGGTGTTCTTACTGTCAGACGGCCAATTCAATCGGCCAGTTCACGCGATTGGCGGCGAAGGGTGGATCAGCACCTACAAGATTCCTTTTGAATCGACGGTTCCCGAAGGTGTCCGATTCGCGCTGGCCAATGTGCCTGTTCACACGATCGCGTTTGAAAATCCGTTCACGCGGAAGGCGATGAAGAAAATTGCCGATGCCACCGGCGGAACGACTCGGTATGTCAAGACAAGGTCCTTGCGGCCAATCGATCCATCGGACCTGATCAACGGGTTACGAAGAGTTCGCTCGCGTCGAGACAAGTATCGCGGCCGGCTGGAACCGCAGTACGTCGTGCGCATCGAGCATGCCAAACACCTATTGGAGGCGGGCGAACTCGCTTTTGCTGAATACATGGCACGCCCAGCGCGCGGTTTTGACTTTCAATCCGAAGACGATCGCAGACTGGCCGACCAGGTATTCAAGATCCTGGATACCGAGTTGGGCGACGTGCGGCTGGAAGATTTCGACGAGGTTTCGATCGCCGAAATCGAGGAACAAGCGATCACTGGCCGGCGAAAGTAGTTCGGCGGGCTCCCTGCCCTACGTCGGATACTTCCACGGACCGCGATAAGGACGCTTGAGCAACCGGTTCGCCTCCTCATCACCAACTACCTGCTCCTTCTCTCCATCCCACTGGACGCTGCGGCCGAGTTTATAAGAAAGCATGCCCAACAGACTAAGGTTGGTCGCTTTATGGCCGATCTGCACATCGCAAACCGGCCGCCTGCCCGACTCGATCGCGTTGATGAAGTCGGCCCAAAGCAGATCGATGCTGTGCCCGTCCGGTTCTTTGTGCACGGCGTCTTCGTGCAGCACCTGTTTTTTGGAGTCGGTTGGATAAAACGTCCAACCATCTCGCCAGCCCATGTGGAACGTACCCTTGGTGCCGTAGAAATAACATCCGACGCTGGCCTTTTCCGTGCCGCTTCCAGCAAAGCGGCGGTGTTCCCAAACCGCGGTGAACGATTCGAAGTCGTAGGTGGCAACCTGGCTGTCAGGAGCATCGGTCGTTTGGCCGCTTTCGTTCATCACCGGCTGGCCTTTGATCGGTCGGCCGCCGGTGGAATAGACGTGTCGCGGATACTTTTCGTTGCTCCACCACAACACCTGATCCAGCCAATGGACGCCCCAGTCGCCGAGCGTACCGTTGGCAAAGTCCAGGAAGTTACGAAAACCGCCCGGATGGATCTTGCGGTTGAACGGTCGCAGCGGCGCCGGTCCGCAGTACATGTCCCAGTCGAGCTGTTCGGGTGGCGGGCTGTTGGGTGTCGGCAATTCCGCGCCTCCTTTGCTGTGCACAAACATCCGCACCATGCCGATGTCACCGGCGCCGCCATCTTTCAAAAACTTCATGCCCGACACGTAGTGCGGGCCGATGCGGCGATGCAAACCGACTTGGACCACCCGGTTGTTGGCGCGAGCAGCCGCGACCATCGCGCGGCTTTCGCCGATCGTATGCCCGGTCGGTTTTTCGACAAAAATGTGTGCGCCCGCATCGATGGCGGCAATGGTATTGAGCGCGTGCCAGTGATCGGGGGTGGCAACGATGGCGATGTCGATTTCCTGCTTTTCCAACAGCTCTCGGAAATCGGTAAACGTCTTCGGCACATCGCCCGACGCGTCCTCCACTTCCTCGGCGGCGATTTCCAATTTGTCTTGATCGACATCACAGAGCGCGACCACCTTGGTGTTGCCGGCCGCCATCGCCTCTTTCACGATATTCATGCCCCACCAGCCGGAACCGATCAACGCAACCCGGTACTTCTTCCCTTTGGATTGGGCATGAACGAATGGCGCACCAGCGACGGCGGTACCGGCTGCCGCTGCGGTTTTGATGAATTGACGTCTGGGTAAAGTCATCGCAAGTATCCGTGAGTGAAATCATCGCCGCGGCAGTGTGGGACCGAAGCCAATGACCGGAACAACCGGTGGGCACGACATTGTAATAGGTACAGCACCCAGCGGCGTGGCCTATCGCAGGTCAACGCAGACCAGAGTGCCGTCGGCGCTGCGGCAGTAGAGCCGGCCGTCGGAGAGAACGGGCGAGGTCCAACATTTGCCGTGGAAAACTTTCTGTCGCGCGGTCGGATTGAATCCCGAAGCTGAAAATTCTCCGATCACCAGTTCACCGGAATCGCTGATGATGATCAGCCGCCGATCGGCGGTCGCGGCAAACCCACCCGGACGCACCATGTCGCTAGTCCATTGGGCCTGGCCACTGGCCAAATCGATGCAGCGCAAGGTGGTGCCCGCCGAGACGTCCCCGTGAATCCCGATGACCATTCCGTCGATCAGCACGCTACTGCTGATCTGGTTTTGCATTTCTTTGTTTTTCCAGACGACTTCCGGTTGGTCCCCGTCAATCTTCAGCAGTGCACTGCCGCGGTTGTAGCCGGAGGACAGAAAGACACTCTGGCCAGTAACGATCGCATCGGCCGCGTTGCAACCAAACGTCGTCAGCCATCGTTGACGCCAGATTTCGCGACCCGACCGGGCATCGACGCAAACGTACGATCGTGCTGAACCGATCACCACCTGATCGTCACGGTCTGGTATCGGCACGGCGGTGGAATATCCCGAATCTTTGTCAGCCGAGCTCCACGCGATGGTGCCAGTTTTTTTGTCAACGGCCGTTCCGGCATCGCCAACATTCAAAATCAACAAGTCCTTCCAGACCAGAGGCGAACCGGCATAACCCCAGGCCGGGATGCGCAATTGTGTCTTGTCGGCAACGTTGACGGACCAGCGAACATCGCCCGAAACTTTGTCAAAACAAAACAGATCGCCGCGCCGCGAAAGTGTATAGACGTCGCTTTCGTCAACCGTCGGTGTCGAAGTCGGTCCGCCCTCGAATTCGTTCGGATCGGTCGGGCTGGTGTAGGCGTGTTGCCAAACGACTTCACCCGACCGGCAATCGAGGCAGTAAACCGTATCGACATTCTCATTGTTGCCGATCGTGTAGGCCCGTCCCTCGCTGGTCGACACCGAGGAGAACCCGGTACCCACTTCCGCTTTCCAGCCAATCTTTGGTCCGCCATCGGGCCAGGAATCACGCCATTCCGTTTCGGCAGAAATTCCGTCCAATCGCGGACCGCGGTATCGATACCAGTCTTCGGCGCCTGCCGAAGACCAGGCCGAAATGACAAGCGAGATTTTGACGAAGAAGAGAAGACGATGCATGGAGAGCCGTTGAGAATGTTTTTCGAATCGAGCCGGTCCATTCTAGTGACGCAGGGAAACCAGACCGCCAAATCAGAACGGGCTCAACTCGCTTTTTTCGATTTTTCCCACAAGATCAGTCCGCCGATCAGAGCGGCAACGGGTACCAAAAAGGCACCGACCGCGTAACCAACAACATCCTCCCGTTGTAGGCCGACTTGTCCCAAGCCGAGTAGGGCCGGTTCCTACCGGCCGCAGCGATCAGATAAATCGCCGCGGCCGGCCGGTTAGAACCGGCCCTACGATCGATGGGAAAGCATGAACAGCCCCACAGAAACAGAAAAGAATCATACCAGGGGACGGGGTCTTTTTTTCCAGAGGGAGCAGCCTTTATTCGTCGTTCTTTCGGTTGTCTGGCTAGGTTGACGAGGATTGGCGATACCCTCGACAGAACGATTGGATGCTGTGGTGGGATTTACACGCTAAATCGCGGCCGACCGCGGAAATCAACGAGGGTGAGGAAAAAAATTGACCCCCGTCCCCTGGTAAGTCCCTGTCCTCTTTTAATCGTCGAGAGCCAGGAAAGGGAAGAAAAACGGTTCTAAGTTTTCTTGTGAAGACATGCTCAAGGCTGGCTTGCTGACGCGCCGGTTCGGTCGACTCCGATTGGAGTCATATCCTCGAACCAAGTTCGTTCGTAGCTCCTCCTTGTGACTCATGGCTCGGCCCTTCCCAGCGCCAAGTGGCGTTCGTACTATGACCTCTGCTGACTTCTGCACCGCCGCGCGGAGTTGCCTCGGCGCGTTCCAGGTTTTCGGGCAAGCTCTACTAACTGGAGCGACGATGACACGCATGCCGCCTATGCAGATCTCGCCGGATAGGAGCGTGATGTTTCGCTGCACAAGGAGTGCCATTTACTTGTCGGTCAACTGGGGACGGCTTCGTGCTGGAGACGTTTTTTGGACGGCTGGATCGTTTGTTCTGGCGATGATCACTCGCTGTCCAGACACACTCTTACGTCAAGCTGCGATCCCGCAGTCGACGCAGTTCGACGGCGACCCGCCTGATCACTTCATCCCAATCGTTGAGCTTGTTTTGGCGAAACAGCCGGACGGAAGAATACCATGGACTATCGGTTCGATCTTGTCCCAGCCATCGCCAATCACTTCGCCGCGAGATCAATCCCCAAGCGGGCAGACCTAGTCCGCCCGACAGATGCAGCAGACATGTATCGACGGTGATCACCAAATCGAGTTGACGAACGATCGCCGCCGCGTCCGCCAAATCTTGTTGCTGGGTACTCAAATCGCGTACCGCCGCACCGAGCGATCCCAGATCGTTCAATTCTTCGGCTTGCGATCCGATCTGCAGACTGTAAAACGCGATTTGAGGAATTTCAAAGAGCGGCCGAAAGATCGAGACGTCGGTCGAACGAAAAGCATCGTTGACGTAGGTTGGACTGCCGCACCAGGTGACGCCGACTTTCAGTTTGGCGTCCGGTACATGCGGTTGTCCCAAATCGAGCCGACGGGCAACGGGCGTGAGATAGTTTTCGCGGCAGGGCAGATCGTCGACGGTGATTTTCAGAACATGCGGAGCACTCATCAACGGCAACACCGCCTGAAACGAATCCAGCGAGATCTCGCCGGGACTGAGGATCTCATCGGCCCAATGCTCGGTGGGAAACATGCAATCAAGATGATCCGGCCTGAGGAACATCACTCGGCGGCATTGCTGTCGGATCATCGGAATGAACCGGGCAAACTGAAACGTATCACCGATGCCCTGCTCGGTGTGCAGCAGCAGGGTTCCATCAAGCGGTTGGCCGTCCCACCTCGGTTGAGGGCAGTTGACCGGTGTGAAAGTCGGAGTCTGCCAGCGCCACTCGTACTCGCTCCAGCCCTCTTCCCACTCGCCCATCCGCAACAGCAACGTGCCTAGATTGAAATGTGCCAAAGGAAACTGGTATCGCAGCGAAATCGCTTCGCGAAAAAAGCCGGCCGCTTGGTCAAACCGTTCACGACGTACCGCCAAGATCCCCAGGTTGTTCTTCGCGTCGGCCACCAGTTCGCCGGCATCGATGACTTCGCCAAACCAGGATTCCGCCGCATCGTTTTCTTCCAAGTCGCGACAGATCACGCCCAGATTGAACTTGGCGGGAGTCAGATTGGCTTGCGCCGCCAATGCCGCCTGAAATTCCTGCCGCGCCCCCCGCAGATCCTTCTGTTCATACAGCAGCGAACCTCGCTGCATGTGAGGGGCCGCCAATTCAGTCGGTTCAATCATCGTGGCGCAGGAGTCGTGGGAGGGCGAGAAGGGAAGATCGTGAACTTGTTGGGCAACATTGTAAACGACCTTCGGCCAGTTCTTCTGTAGACCGACTTGTCCCCAAGTCGGCGATCCTGTTTTTGCTGACTTGGATTCTGAAATCGACTCGTGCACCCGTAGCGATTTCGGAGAAATCGCCGACTGTCCACCCCTACAGGTTATGATTTGGAACAAGTTTTTGGAGCCATCACCAACACGCAATCCTCCCCACGATCCATGTACTGTTTTTCTAAAGGGCATTCGATCCCTCTGGTTGTGTCTTTGATCATTGCGACCTTGATGCTGGATCGTTCACCAGCGCTGGGCGACCAGCCTCCGGGAGGCCTTGCACCTTCGCTGGACCGGCCCGATTGGATCTGGGCTTCGGCAAACCGTTTTCGCAAGGGCGAAGCGGTGTTTCATAAAACGTTCCGAACCGAAACGGACTTGATCTCCGCGACACTCCGATGCGTTGGCGATTCTGCGGCGGTCACGATTCGTATCGACCAAGAGGTGATCGCGGCGCTGGAACCCTACGATCCCCTGATGATGCGTGACGTGACCGACCGGCTGAGTTCCGGCGATCACGAAATCACCATCCGGGCGGAATCGGTCGAGGGACCGTCGGCCTTCTTCTTGCAGCTGGATCTGGAGTACGCCAACGGTCAAAAGCGTGTCGTTCGTTCTGATACGAGCTGGCGAGCGGAAGACGAATCGGGCCAGAAAATGGCGGTGAGCTTTGGGGCGGTCGATCCGCGGTTGATCATTCCGAAGTCTCGGCGTGTTGGAATCGCGGCCGCCGACAACTACGAACAGTGGAAGCAGGCGTTGGGAGCCGAGGAAGGAACCGACCCCGCTTCGTTTCTTGTCACACCGGGATTTGAAATCGAACTCGTCCGCTCGGCCGCTGCCGACGAAGACTCTTGGGTCGCTTTGGAATTCGATCCGCAGGGCCGACTGATCATCGCCAAGGAAAGTCAGGGATTGTTGAGAATGACGTTGTCCGGCGGCGGCGACGAAGTGGTGAAGACGGAACTGATCGAAGAGACGTTGAAGGAGTGTCGCGGCCTGGTGTTCGTCGACGGTGATCTGTACGTGAACGCCAACAACTCCAAAGGCATGTATCGCTTGAAGCGAACCGACGACGATCGATTCCAAACGCCCGAGTTGTTGTTTGCCACATCGGGCGGCGTTGGCCACGGCCGAAACGACTTGACGCTTGGTCCCGACGGAAGGATCTATTCGATTCATGGGGATGCGGTCGATATTCCCACGGACGTGGTCGATTACACATCGCCGTTTCGCGATGCCAGAGGTGGCAAGAAGACAAGCGAAGGGCACCTGCTAAGGGTGGATCCTCAAAGCGGCCAAGTGGAAGTGCTTGCAGCCGGTCTGCGCAATCCTTTCGGGATCGACTTTCACGCCAGCGGAGACATCTTCACTTACGATGCCGATGCGGAATACGACATGGGGTCGCCATGGTATCGGCCGACACGAGTAAGCCATTTGGTTACGGGCGGTGATTATGGTTGGCGCGGTGTGACGAAATCTTGGCCTTCGTATTATCCCGATCACGCCGATAACGCTCGGCCCAACCTGGACATTGGCAAAGGATCGCCGACCGCCGTGAAGTTCGGCACGGCCAGCAATTTTCCCGCCCGGTTTCGTGACGCCCTGTTCATTCTCGACTGGGCCTACGGCCGGGTGATCGCGGTCCACTGCTTGCCTCGCGGCAGCAGTCATTTGCTGAGTGCAGAGACGTTTTTGAAGGGACGCCCGTTGAACGTGACCGATCTGGGATTCGGGCCGGATGGTTCGATGTACCTGGTCACGGGAGGCCGCAAGACTCTTTCCGCTCTCTATCGAGTTCGCTACGTCGGTACGCGGGCGGAAGAAATTTTCGAAACGACCGTTCAACAACAGCAGCGTGAAAAGTTTGCCAGTCGCCAACGCAAACTTCGCCGTGATTTGGAATCGGAACTGCAGCAGCCGCGCCAGGACGATTCGCTGCAGCAGGCTTGGGAGCAATTGGGCAACGACGATCCGTGGATTCGCCAGGCCGCGGTTCACCTGTTGGAGCAACAACCGGTGGAAAAGTGGCAAGACCGCGCGCTTCATGCACCACCGTCGACAACAGCGCTTCTGGCACTGCTTTCACTGTCGCGATCGGCAAATGAGAAGTCGTTTCCTGACATCGTCGCGCGACTGAATGAGATGCCGATGGATTCGGTGACTCGGTCACCACGGGAGATCGCGCTTCAAGCGTACTCGCTCTGCTTGACGCCGCAGTTGATCGCGTCTCATCCAAACCTGGTTTCCGCGACCCGCGAAAAGTTAGCAGCGATCTATTCCACGCAAAATAACGCCTACACGGTCAATCGTCAGCTCAGCGAATTGTTGGTGAGGCTGAAAGCACCGTCGGTCGTGGAAGAAACCATCCCATTGCTGCGGCAGGCGACCGACCAGGCGGAGCAGATGCACTACTTGTATGTGCTGCGGGGCGTGAAGGATGGTTGGAACATCGCCAATCGAAAAACCTACTTCACGGCGCTGCGACAATCACGTCACTACCAATCGGGTGCCGGCATGCCCGATTTCATTCGTAAGATCCGCGAGGAAGCTCTTTCGACGCTCACCGACGCCGAGCGGGAAGAGCTGGCATCGTTGATCGCCGAAGAACCCGAAACCCAGGTTCACACGCCGCGAAAACCGCGCCCTTTTGTACGCAAATGGACCGTCGAAGATATCTTGGTCAAGACCGAAGAGAACTCGCGCCGGGATCTCCAGCGGGGGAAAGAAATGTTTGCCGCCGCGGCCTGCATTCAATGTCACCGGATCGGTGGAACCGGCGTGCTGATCGGGCCTGACCTGACCGCTGCTGGCCGTCGTTTTTCGCGGCGAGATCTGTTGACGTCGATCATCGAACCCTCCAAGGTCATCGCGGAAAACTATCGCAGCGTCCAAATCGTGACCAGCAGCGGTCAAACCTACGTTGGCCAAACCATCTTGGCCGGCGACTATCGATCGCCTCGTCTGCGGTTGGCAACCGACCCGACCAATCCTCTCCAAACGATCGAAATCGACAAAAACGATATCGAGCAGCAAAAGCCATCGGAAGTTTCTTGGATGCCGACTGGGCTTTTGGATACGCTTTCGCGCGATGAAATTTTGGACTTGGTCGCTTTTATTGAAGCCGCAGCGGGGTAGGGGGCAGAGAGGGGGAGTTGGGAGAAGAGGAGTGGGGGAGTGAGGAGTGAGGAGTGAGGAGTGAGGAGTGAGGAGTGAGGAGTGAGGAGTGAGGAGTGAGGAGTGAGGAGTGAGGAGTGAGGAGTGAGGAGTGAGGAGTGAGGAGTGAGGAGTGAGGAGTGAGGAGTGAGGAGTGAGGAGTGAGGAGCTTTTTGGGGAAATTTGCGCTTTGTTGGTTTTTGGGTGGGCTCTTTGAATCTTTGTTGGCCTTTGCCCACCTCGATTGGCGAGTTTTTTCATGCGATTTCCGATTCATTTCTTGGTTTTGGGTGTTGTTGTTGGCTCTGTTGCTTGGGGTGATTCAAGCGACGGGTCGGTGCAGCTGGAGTATTTCTCGGTGGACGTCCATCCGCTGGTGACCGGGTTCCAAGCGGCCAACGTCGTTTCTGATCAACCGATTTCGCGGCACGCCTGGTACCAGATGGACACCACGCCTCGGATCACCGTGCCGCCGGGATGCGAAGCCTATATGTTGGTTTCCGCTCAGGCCAGCAACGACTACGTCGGCTATCGGATTGTCGGCGTCAAACCAAAGGGAAGGGCGATCACCGGCAACCTTTTCATGCTTCGACGCGACAAAGAAAACGCTCAACAGTCGGTGTTGGCAAAGTTTTCGTTCGACGTTGATGCCCAAGCCGAAACTCCTGCCGATCGACATGATTTTCTGCTCGCCAAGGGCCGGCACTTTCAACGGTTGTGGTCCGAGGAGATGGCCGGTTCGGCAATGTTCCGGCACCTTGCCACCGCTTCGCTGGCCGAAGTCGGACAAACGGCCAAATCGACCGGCCCCAATTGGCCGCTGCGCCGCCGACGCAGTGCCGATGAGTCGATTCAATTGATGGCCGGCGGCCGCGCGGTCAGCGAAAATCTGCAGCTCGATCGACAGCTTGCCACCACCATCGAAGCGGGGCAACAGCGAAGTCTGGCCAATGTGCGCGGCATCACGGTTCGAGAAATCGATTGGTCGAACCGTTTGAAGGAGGAAGCGACCCAACTGGATCCGTTGGCCGACAGTATCCCCCACGACCAACACGCAATGTTCCTGCCCTCGTTCCGCGGGCTCGCCAGTATCATTGACCGGGGCGACGAACTCGCCCGACCGGTCGTTCATTGGCTGGAACCTCAAAGCCGCAAGACCGATGTGTTGAGCTTCTATCAGCGCCAGCTCGGTCTGCCACTCAACGCCCTGACTCGGCATGTCGGCCAGGCTTTGATCGACGAAGTCGCGCTGACCGGTTCCGATCCCTACTTTCGTACCGGCACCGACATCGCCCTGTTGATGCAATCGAAGCAACCGCAGCTGTTGCAGCAGGCCATCACCACCCAAGTCACTGCCGAAGCAGCTCAACATTCCGATGTGAAGCAGGTTCGACACCGCTTTGCCGGCCACGACGTTTTGCAGTGGTCGACCGACGATCGGCATTTTTGCAGCCTGATCGCGGTGACTGACAACGCGGTGGTCGTCACCAATTCGCTTCAGCAGATGATGAAAGTGCTCGATTGTTCCGATCGAAAACGGAAGGCCCTGGGCAGCCTGGATGAGTACCGTTTCTTTCGCCAGCGTTATCCGCGACGCGCCAGCCAGGAAACAGCGTTGATCGTGATCAGCGACGCGACGATTCGTCGTTGGTGCAGTCCCCAATGGCGGATCGCCGCATCAAGGCGAACGCGAGCTCGGGCAACGATTGCCGAAATGACCATGCGTCATGCCGATGCTCTGGTGAGTGGAACGGTCGGCGAAACTCGACCACTTTCCACCGCCGGTTCGATGCCGGGTGCCGGCCATATGTGGCTCAGCACTTCCGGTGTTCGATCTGACAAGTACGGGACGCTACAGTTTCAAACACCGATCGCCGAAATGGACATGCGGCTGGCCAGTCACGAGGAAGTGAAGCTCTACGAAGATTGGCGGCGGCGATACGAACGGCAGTGGCGAAACGCGTTCGATCCGATTGCTTTGGAATTGACGTTGGATGAAGGCGCGGTGTCAGCCGATTTGTCGGTGATTCCGCTGATGATCCGCACCCAGTATCGCACTTGGCTCGATTGGGTCGGCAACGCGAGGTTGAAACCAGGTGCCGGCGATCATCACAAGGAGGCGCTGGCGTCCCTGGATGTCGCCGTCAATTTGCAATCGAACTACCTGTTGATGGCACGGATGTTTTTGGCTCAGCACCAGGGAGGTGCCAACATCGATCTGCTCGGCTGGATCGACGGTTCCTTTTCGATCTACTTGGATAGCGACAAGGACTGGATGAAACGCGTCGCCGGTCAGCCGCCATTCGAACTGTCAAACGACGAGCTGTTACGAGAGGTTCCCATCGGGTTCTACGTTCCGTCGAAAAACAACTTTCGCATGACCGCTTTTGTGGTGGCTGCGCGAGCGATGTTGGACCAGTTTTCTCCCAATCTGATTCGCTGGGAAAATGCCAAGCACAAAGATTTGACCTACGTGATCGCGACCGTCGTCGAAGCGACTGCCGTGGGCAACGCCGAGGACATGCCGCGGCTTTACTACGTCACCACTGCCGAAGGATTGACGATCAGCCTGAATGAAAATGTGATCAAACGGACCATCGACCGGCATCTGGCTCGAAAGAAAAAGCAGCAGGCAACCGCCGATCAGCCACAGAATGACGACCCACCGAAGACGGACGATCCGGTCGAGGGTCCTCAGATCGCCATGCAGATCAAGGGAAAGGGCTTGAGCGTCATGGGTCTGACCCGTTATCCCAACGCTCAGCGTCGCATGTCCCGGTTGGCTTGGAGCAACCTGCCGATTTTGAATTACCTTCGCCATCGCTATCCCGATCGAGACCCGCTTGACGTCTACCGCCAGCTGCTTGGCCAGCAACTGACCGAACCGGCCGGCGGTCGATACCGTTGGGACGGTCGTTTTCAGACCTACGTCTCCAGTCACTACGGACATCATCTCGCCCCCAAAGTCGGCCCCAACATCACCGCCGCGCTAGGGCCGAACGAACAAATCAAAACCACGCTGTCATTCCAAGACGGAGGCCTAAGAGCAACCCTAAAGCTAAACCAATAAACCCCAAGCACACTCTCCCCCCTCCTCACTCTCTTCCCCCAATTGCAATTGCCTCCCAGCCAGGATTTCACTACGAATCGGTCATGACCGATTCCGATCAACCGCAAGCTCGTCGATTTGTACTCCATCGGGTACCCAACAGCCTGATCGTGCTGTTGGCGGTCGCTCTTCTGCTACGAGGTCCCGCTGGGGCGTTTGATGCTTTTTGGAACTACACCACCTCGCTGCTGCAAGCACTCTTTGGCGGTGAAGCAGTCTTCATCGAAGTGATCTGCCAAACGGCTCCGCTCACACTTTCTGCGGCGGCGATCACTTTCTTGTATCGATGCAAAGTGTTGACGTTTCAGAGCGTCCATTCCATCGTCGGCTGCTGTGTAATCATCATCGCCGCAACCTGGGCGGGAGGCCAACTTCGGTCACTGACCGCAACGCGAATCGGGCAAACAGACGAACAACCATCCGCCGCACCGACCGAATCGCCGCTGATCATCACCACCGCCTCGACCACCGGCGATGTTCCCACGTTGAAAGCATCAATCATCAAGCCCACCACCATTTCGCGTTCTCTGCTGAGCGTATCGAACGAACCACCGCAAGACGTTGCCATCTCAGTCGACGAAGCGCTCGACAAAATCCTTGACTTCAGCGCCGTCGCCACCGACGGCGCCCAACACGACTGGCGAGACACCGTGCCGCGCGTGGCACTGTTTCCCGAACCAGGCTCCGTCATCGGAGTGGTCGGTAAGGGAATCAATCAGGTACTCGGATACCTCGCCTACTACCGTCCCCGGCTCTTCCTAGCCGCCATCCTGATCGGCATCTACATCGGATGGAGTTGGCAGCCCTACATCGAGTCCTTCCTCAGCGGAACAAAAGAGGGTTGACCCAAAAATCGTTCAATCCCCTGTAGGCCGACTTGTCCCCAAGTCGGCGATCCTGAACTTGCCGACTTGGGGACAAGTCGGCCTACGGTGACTTTCAGATTGGACCGTTAGTAGCACGAAGCAGGATATGTCTATATCATCCTGACCGACCGTACTGTTCTGCATGTGGGGGCACACTCTACTCCAGGCAGTGCTGGCAGCCCGCTCCGGCTGCGCAGGCTCTCTCTACCTTTGTGTCTTGAGCAAAAGGTGATTCATACCATGCCATGGTTGTTCACCTGAACAAAGTTCACGCAATTCGCACGGCAGCGCCACCACCTTCCTTCGTCCGAGCAAACGATTGTGAAACAACTCAACCACCGGTACTACTGCATCCGCCAAGGCGAAATATCGGAAGCGATCCGACAAGCGGTCACAGATGGTGTAACGGACATCGCCTTCTTCGCTGAAAAGATACCCTTGCAGGCAGATCCACACGTTTGGGGCAACTGGTTAAACGGTTTCCGCGTGTACCACGGCGGCGATAAGTTCGACGTGGAGCACGTATTGTTGTTCCGCAACTTTTCTCGCTTGGTGCTCTGGAGCATGAGGCTAGGCAACACTGAAGCAAGAGCAATCACCAAGAACCTCCCAAACCTCAAATCTCTGAGTCTCAGCATCAATTTAATCGGTGAGGCGGGGACAAAAGCAATCGCCGAGAATCTCCCCAACCTCAATTCACTTGATCTCAGCAACAACTCAATCGGCGACGCGGGGGCAAAAGCAATCGCCGAAAACCTCCTAAACCTCGATTCACTTGATCTCAGCAACAACTCAATCGGCGACGCGGGGGCAAAAGCAATCGCCGAAAATTTGCCAAATCTCAACTCACTTTCTCTTGGCAACAACTCAATCGGCGAGGCGGGGGCAAAAGCAATCGCCGAAAATTTACCAAATCTCAACTCACTTTCTCTCGGCAACAACTCAATCGGCGACGCGGGGGCAAAAGCAATCGCCGAAAATTTGCCAAATCTCAACTCACTTTCTCTTGGCGACAACTCAATCGGCGACGCGGGGGCAGAAGCAATCGCCGAAAATTTGCCAAATCTCAACTCACTTTCTCTTGGCGACAACTCAATCGGCGACGCGGGGGCAGAAGCAATCGCCGAAAATTTGCCAAATCTTAACTCACTTTCTCTCGGCAGCAACTCAATCGGCGACGCGGGGGCAAAAGTAATCGCCGAAAACCTGCCAAATCTCGATTCACTTGGCCTCTCATACACGAAGGTGACGGACTTGTCACCATTCGCTGACCGAATTCGCGACGGGATGGAGGTAAAACGGTACGTCGGAGGCCTAGCTGTAGCTGGCTGCAAACTTGTCGTTCCACCGATGGAAGTTGTCAAACAAGGACCTGACGCGGTTCGAAACTACTTTTTGGAGTTGGAAGAACAGGGGACGGATCGCCTGTTCGAAGCTAAGGTGCTGATTTTGGGGGAAGGGGAAGCGGGAAAGACGAGTTTGCTCAGGCGGCTGTACTGCCCCGGTATGCCGTTGCCGAAAGTCGATGAGACGACTCGAGGAATCGATATTCTTCGGCACGATTTTCAATGTGATGGCGGCAGAAACTTCCGGTTGAATGTGTGGGACTTCGGCGGACAGCAGATCTATCACGCCACGCACCAGTTTTTCCTGACCAAGAACTCGCTTTACATCCTGGTGGATGACACCAAAAAGGACGACAAATCGGTTCACGATGAAGGCTTCAAGTATTGGCTGGAAGTCGTGGAAGTGCTCAGCGATTCCAGTCCGGTAATCATCTTTCAAAACGAGAAAGGAGGACGCGGCAAAACCATTGACGAAGGAGGAATCAAGGGACGATTTCCCAACGTGAAAGAGGTCCATCGAGGGAACTTGGAGGAGGAGAATTCGGCCGACGGATTGAGCGCCGCAATACGTCACTTCGTTCAGCAGTTGCACCACATCGGCGAAACCGTTCCAGCCCAATGGGTGACCATTCGCGAAGCGGTTGAAAGTCGCACGAAGTCCGTTCCGTACATTTCGCAGGAAGACTACTTCGATATTTATCGCGAACACCTGGAGTTTGACCGAAAGAAGGCTCTGCACCTAAGCCGGTATCTGCACGACCTAGGGGTCTTTCTGCATTTCCAGGATGACATGCTGCTGCAGCGGACGGTGATCCTGCAAAACCGTTGGGCCACCGAAGCGGTCTTCAAGATCCTGGACGACGAACACGTGAAGTCGAAGTTCGGCCGCTTCACCGAACCAGATTGCCAGCGGCTTTGGCAGCACAGCGAATACGCCGACATGCATCCCGAATTGCTGGGACTGATGGAGAAGTTTGAACTGTGTTATCGACTTGGGGACGCGCAAGAACCGACCTGGTTGGCGCCTCAGTTGCTGTCCCCCTCTCGACCGACTTCCCTTGACGGTTGGGCCGCCCCTTCCGACCTTTCTTTGAATTATCGATACACGTTCCTTCCCAAGGGGCTGGTCAGCCGCCTGATGGTGCGCATGCACCGATTCGTACGAAACATCGACCAGTGTTGGGCCTACGGTGCCCTGTTCGAGCACCAAGACACCCACTTGCTGGTGGAAACGTTAGCCAAAGGTGACGAGATCGTCTTGCGAGCCCGCGGCCCCGAAAAGAAAGCTCTGCTAAGCGTTGTGTCTAGCGAGATGGATGCATTGAACGCGACTTTTCAAGGATTGGAAGGCAAAGTCGGCAAGTGGGTTCCATGCACTTGTTCGGAATGTGCCCAGAGCACAAGTCCTCACCTGTTTGAACAGAAGGACCTCTTGAAACGGAAACAGAAGAGCGTTTCGGAGACCCAGTGTCACCAAAGCTATCAGCAGATGTCCGTGCTTGAGTTGTTGGATGGCCTTCAACCAGTGGCCCTACCGGATTGGGCCCAAGAAGAGCCGCTCGACGAAACCGCTCCGGTTTCCCCACCGGCGCAGGCTGATCAACGAACGGCCGGCGAAAAAACCGTCAAGATCTTTCTGGCATCTTCCGCTGAATTACGAGACGACCGCGACCAGTTTGACCTCTACCTTCGTCAGCAGAACGACCGCCTTCGCAAACAAGGGTTGTATTTGAAGGTCGTTCGCTGGGAAAACTATCTGGACGCCATGTCGGAGACTCGGCTGCAGGACGTGTACAACCGGGAAGTGGGTGACTGCGACCTCTTTGTTGCCCTCTTCAAGACAAAAACCGGCAAGTTCACGGAAGAGGAGTTTGATGTAGCCAGTGAGTCGTTCCACCAAACTGGGAAGCCACTGATCTATACCTACTTTCGAAGCGTCGAGATTTCGATCGAAGACGCGGACAAACCCGATGTGAGGTCTTTGGTAGAGTTCAAGAAGAAGTTGCAGAAGCTAGGGCATTATCACACCAGCTACACAAGCATCGAAAACCTCAAACGACATTTCCGAGACCAGCTTGACGAACTGCGGGACCAGAGAAAGGTTTAGGAAGTTCCCCTGTAGGCCGACTTGTCCCCAAGTCGGCAAGTTCAGGATCGCCGACTTGGGGACAAGTCGGCCTACGGTGAACTGCTGCCAGCGGAAATCAACAGGAGAAAACAGAGTGAACAGAGATTCAACTCTCCGTTGTCTCTGCTTCCTCCTGTTCAAAACACTCACGCAGCAAACAAAGATGCACGCCTTGCATGAGCGATTGATGTGTGGTCAAGGTTCCTTGCCTAAGGAAGTCTGCACAGGCAGCACGCCTACTCCGCTCGCGAGATCACGACTTTGGCGCGGTTGGTTAGCTCTTCGTTGGTGGCGGCTGCCAGCACTTTGGGCATGGCCGCTTTGACCGCTTGTCGATCGGTGGTGACGATCTTTTCGCAGATCGTTACCGCCGCTTTGCAGGCTTCTTCCTGAAGTGCCGCGTTACTCAGGTAGGGCATGGCTACTTTCAACGAGGCGGCGGAAGGAAACCGGGTGAGCGTGTCCAGGATCAATTTTCGTTCTTCGTCTCGTGTGGCAACTTTGAGCGCAGTGCGGCTCATCTGCAGACGCTGACCTTGTCGTAATCCGAATTGGCGAATCACGCGGATGTATCCTCGTAGGCAGCGGATTCGGAATTTCGGGTTTCCGTTTTGCGCCAAATCCAACAGGACCGGTGCGACGTCGGGCGTCAGCCATTTGCCCAGTGCCTGGGTCGCTGAATCGGCAATCGCATCGTCACCGCTTTTGGCGGCCGCGCCGATTCCTTCCAACGCCTTGGCGCCACCGACGTAGATCAGCAAATCAAGCAGTTCACCTTTGGCCGTGGGCGATGCGTTTTTCATGCGGTCGAACAACATGGTCGCCGCTGCATCGCGATCGGGCATTCTTTGACACGCTTTTTGTAACGCTTCCTTGATGGAGGTGTTTTGCGAGGCGTCGGCCGGTGACGTGCCCACCAATCGATCAACCATCTGCGGAAGTTCTTTGGCGCCGACGGTCATTCCCAACGCGTCGATCGCCGCGCCGCGTAGCTCGGCATCGTCGGCGGACATGAATCCCAGTAACGTGGGGATGGCGTCGGAAATCCCGCGTCGCCCGATCGTGTCAACCAACACCACTTGAGTCTTGCCATCGGTGCCGGCCAGTGCGGCGGTGATCGCAGCATCGACTTTTTCGTCGGCGAGTTCCGCCAGGCTATCGCGAGCAAGTTGTTGCAGGTTTTCCTCCCCCGAAGCGGCCACGTCGAGCAACAAGTTGACGGCCGACACGTCGCCAAGTGTGCCCAGAACCTTGATGGCCGCAGTTCTGCTTTCGGCGTGATCGCTTTCGGCCGCAGCCATCACGGACGACAAAGCTGACCGATCACCACGCCCCCCCAGCACCTCGATCAACGTAGCAGCGCGGTGGGGAGTCAACGACGGCAACTGCTTTAGCAATTGCCCGGTCACCTCTTGGCCGGGAAGGTCGTGGGCCAGGACAAGGCCGATACGAAACAGGTCGTTGTCACCGGCCGACAGATACTCCGTCATCAGTTCGGTCGCGTTGGATGTTCCAGCACGGATTTCACCGAACCGCGAAGCGACGTTGATGTGGCTGGGCAGATCGGCGGCGCGGACAGCGGAAAGAACATCGGCTGCTACGGCGTTCTTCTGTTCCGTCAGCAACACATCGGCGGCGGTCAAACAAGCATCGGCGGTCGCGACCCGCAACGACTGCTTGCCAAGTCGCTTTTGAATCGCCGCTGTCGCTTCCGGCGAGGCGATCATCCCCAACGCAGCGATCGCAGCGGCGGCAACGTCCGGATCGTCACTGTCAGCCGAGGCAACAAGTGCTTCGACCGCTTCCGAATCGCGCCGCACACCAATCGAGTTGATGACGCCAACAAGCGGCTTGCCGCTCAGCTCACCGAGCGCCCCGCGAAACGCCTGGTCGACTTCCGCGGCAGGATTGGCTTCGAGACCAAAGCGGGCATAGTGCGTCAGCTTCTCGTCCGCCAACAGTTCGGCCAGCACCGGTACCGATTCGGATGTGCCGATAACCGCCAGTCGTTGACAGGCCTTCGCTTTGTCAAACAGTTCGGCATCCGATTTCAGCACCGCCAACAGCTCCGTTTCGCTGCCGGTGGCCGGCAACGGTTGCTGCCCGCTTGCGAAAACTGGTACAAGCAACAAGGCCAGTGTGTTGATGAGAAGAAAGTTGCGAGTCATGGGTGTGTCGTCCGGTTGTCGTGATGAAGGGGGACTCTCTTGCCAAAATTCGACTGGTTTCCTGAAGGTCAAACCCGCCATGGCTCGCGCATCGCTCGGCTACGCATTCGATTGGCTTGTTCATCTCCGACAAATTCTTCCTTGACCGGATCAAAGGTCAGTTTGCGGCCGAGTTGCCAGGAGATGTAGGCGGCGTGGCAGACGACGTGAGACTGGGCAACCACCGCCGCGTTAGCGTTTGTCAGAGCGCGGGTTTTCACACAATCCAAGAAGTTACGAATGTGGGTCGTCGGGTCGGTGCCGGCGCGATGGAAAACCGACTGCTGCGTGCGGAGCGATTCCGGATGGAGAACAAAATTCCCGCTGTCTCCCGTTTCGATCCAGCCATCGTCACCCTCGTATCGCACACTGCACGTCCCCATTCCCATCCAGCCTTCGCTGCGCATCACCAATTTCAGGCCATCGGCATACGTGCACTCCACTCCATCCGCATTGGGCAGATATTCCACCGGCGCGGTCGCATCTTTGCCGGCGGCCCATTGGCACAGATCCACGGTGTGAGAACCCCATTCCAGGATCCCGCCGCCGTGAAAATCAAAGTGTCCTCGCCATCGTCCGCGAACGTATTGCGAATTGTAAGGCCGCCACGGGCAGGGGCCGAGCCAGCGGTCCCAGTCGCAAACATCCTTGGGCGGTTCCGGTTCAGCCGGAAGCCAATGATGACTGGTTCCCGGCGGACGCGTGTTGGCGTGAACGGTGTGCAGCTTGCCAAGTTTACCGTCGCGGACAAGGTTCTTGGCGAATTCAAAATTTCCGATACTTCGCCGCTGGGTACCCGCCTGATAGACGCGCCCGTACTTGCGATAGGCGTCGGCCAGCGCGCGACTTTCGGCGATCGTCAGCGAACAAGGTTTTTCGCAGTAAACATCTTTGCCCGCCTTGGCGGCCAACACCGACGCCATCGTGTGCCAGCGGTCACCCGTGGCGATCAACAGCGCGTCGATGTCTCCTCGGCCCAGGACCTCAAACATGTCTTGATACAAAACGCAGTCTTTGTTGCCGTACGTTTCGTCGACCAACGCCTTCACCGCCTCGCGGCGCGTCTTTTGCAGATCGGCGATCGCCACAAACTGAACATCCGGGTTCGCCAAAAAGCACTTCAAATCGACGGTACCTCGGGGGCCGATGCCCAATCCGCCCAGCACGATCCTTTCACTGGGTGCGACGGCGCCGTCGCGTCCGAGAGCGGAAGCGGGCACGATTGTGGGAACGGCCATCGCGGCGCCGGCCGCCGATGCAGTTTTGAGCCAATCGCGACGATGGAGCTGTTTTTTGTTGGTTGACATCGGTTCGCCTCACGAGGGAAAGGGAGGGGGCGTTTTTCCACCGCTGCCAAGTTTAACAGACCTATTTCCTCAAGTCTCGATAGTCGATCAACTGAATGCCCAATTTCTCGATGTGCCGAAGGACTCGCGGGTCGGTCCACATCGCCGTGACGCCTTGACGGTCGGCCGCAACATTCTCGTACCCGATGTGATGAATCGCCCGCAATTCGGGCGTGTCGATACCGGGATGTTCGACGAACAAATAGGTCTCGTTGTCTTCCAGTTCGCCGAGCATTTTCATGAAGCTGGCAATCTTTTCTTCCGCCGTCTCACGCGGTCCTTTCAGGCGAACTCGTTTCACGTCGAAGTCGTCGGGGTGGATGTCCATCTTGTACTGCCGTGCCAGCCGCCGCACCAATTGCTTCACTTCCGGGGCGATGCTGTCGCAGCCCATGTGACAAGATACGTGACTGACACGCGGCACTTTTTTCTTCACCAGTTCGATTTGAGCACGCAACTCTCGCTCGATGTCTTGGATGTTCCAGTCGTGTTCGCTGAGCGACCGTCCAGGATAATTCTTGTTGCGGTGGATCATCGGAAAAAGGTATCCGTCCTCATCACGAAGACTGGGCGCGTGGGAAAGCGGACGCCATTTGATGTTGTCCCATTCACTGGTCAGCGCCAGGTGCACGCCGACGTCCACGTCCGGATGTTCGGCCAACAGCTGTGCCGCTTCGGGGAACCATGGCGAAACCGCAATGACTTCGATACAGGTTTCGATGCCGTCGCGGAAACAACGAATCAAAGCTTCATTTCCCGAATGCGAAAACCCCATGTCGTCGCCACGAACGATCAGCCGAGGCGGCTGGGCGCAGGCAAAGGAGAAAGACGTAAGTGTCAAACCGACAGCGAAGATGGTGAAAACGAATCGCATCGATAGTTGCTTCTTCTTACCGTAGGCCGACTTGTCCCCAAGTCGGCAATCCTGAAACTCGCCGACTTGGGGACAAGTCGGCCTACAGGGTAGTTTACTGGCCGCTTTCGGCAGTAATGCTTTGGACGTGGCCGGCCATGATCTTTTCCAGCCGGCGGACAACGTCGGGATGATCGCTGGCCAGATTTTTTCGTTCGCCGATGTCGGCATCCAAATCAACCAGGAACCTTCTGTCGACCTTCACCTCTTTTTGCCGATCCGTTCTGTCGGTGGCGTTGCCGAGCAGTTTCCAGTTGTCTTGATGAACGGCCCATTGAGCATTCTTGCCGCGACCCAAAAGCCAGAAAAAATGATCATGCGGACTGGGAGCGTCCGGCGATTTCAGTACCGACATCAAACTTTTGCCATCGTAAGTCCGCTTGGGCAAGGGGACTCCGCACAGCTGGGCGATTGTGGGAAACCAGTCGCAACCGGTTGCCATCTGATCGCGGACTTCCCCTTGGGGAATCCGACCCGGCAAAGAAGCGATCGAGGGAATTCGGATGCCACCCTCAAACAGACATGCCTTGGCTCCGCGGTATGGCCCCGCGTTACCGCCGCCCCAAAAAGCACGCTCTTCGGTCGAATGTCCATGGTCGGATTGAAAAACAATCAGAGTGTTCTCGCGAAGCCCCAGCTGATCCAACGTCCCCACCAGCTCGCCAACCTTCTCGTCCACTGTCGAAACAAATTCGGCGTACTGGCGGCGCGGTGACGGCAGGTCGCGATAACGTTCTCGCCACTTGGACGTACCCTGCATCGGATAATGGGGCGCGTTGATCGCCCAATACAAAAAGAACGGACGGTCGCGATGGGAACGGATGAAACGGTTGCCTTCTTCGACCATCAAATCCAAAAAGAACTGGCCGTCCATGAAGACCTCTTTGCCGTCCCGCCACAGGTCGTGTCGATTGGGACCATTCCAATAGAAGAAATGCGAATAGTTATCGATGCAACCGCCCATGTGCCCAAACGAACTGTCAAAACCTTGGCCGCCGGGCATGGTTTCAGCGGTATAGCCGAGATGCCATTTGCCGACATGTCCGGTCGCGTATCCGGCTGATTGGAGCAATTCGGCGATGGTGATTTCTGTTGTCGGCATTCCCGCGTGCCCTTTCATCGACGACACGTTGCCGGGAACTCCGGCGCGAGCCGGAAAACGCCCCGTCATCAGGCCAGCTCGTGAAGCGGAACAAATGGCCGAAGGAGAATACATTTGCGTGAAGCGAACACCCTCGGCGGCCAGTTTGTCCAGATTGGGCGTGTGGAGATCTTTCGAGCCGTAACAATGAACATCCAGACTTCCCTGGTCGTCGGTATAAATGATGACGACGTTCGGTTTTGAATCGTCCCCCGCCGCCACCAGCGGGAAAACAAATGCAACGGAAGCAACAAAAATCAGCATGGTTCGTATCACGGGACAGTGCTCCTGAACTTGGAGAGATGGTGCCGGCGTGGCGAGCGGACTTGCCTGCACGATAGTTAAAGCAGACCGCCGAAGTCCAGTTACGCGACGTGCCAGAGCGCAACACGATCCTCACCAGCGGCCTGTCACGTCTCCCAGTCTATACATTCTGTCGGTCGTTGGCTGGAGTGCAATCGCCAGAGCTTGCGCTGATACGAGGCATCCATGCCACCAAGTGGTTTGCGAACCCACTTGGCCAAGGTCGTTTCCGTAGTGATCGGAGCCGTATTCTGGGCAAACTGGAACAATGTTAGAATCCCGCCTTTTCTTTCGTGAGATCTTCATCAATGTCGCAGATCAAACAAAGTTGGACGAAACGATGTTGGACATGGTTTGTGCGGGTCGAGCATTCGTGGGGGCTATTCTCGTTTGCCGTTTCAATCATGGTCGCGTTTGGCACTTCGATTTGGATGTATCTTTCTAGCGCTCAGGGTCCCCACATTGTGGTTGCATTCTTGCTCGCTTATGCAGCCACAATGGCATCATTGAAACTCACGCCTTGGCATAGTTCAACAGAAAGGCGAGTTGCGTCACGGCCAACGCCTGAGCAATCTGATCGCCAGCGACCAACCTATACCGCGCCGAACGGAATCACGCGGCCGATTGCAACCTATGATGAATTGCAGTTGCAAAAGGTAATTAGGGGTCGCGCTCTCTTGTTGCAAGACATTCCACGTGCTCCAGATAGTCCGTGGATTGAAGGATTCACGTTTGAAGATTGTATTGTCTTGGGACCCGCGGTCATTGCAATCACAGATCAACTGATCATCGAATGCGTTTTTGGGATTGAGGACGAAGATATTGGGACTATCCTTTGGAAAATGCCGAAGAACCAGAAGCGAATCGGGGCGATTGGTTTTCGTCGCACCGTTTTCAAAAACTGTTTTTTTCAGGGAATAGGTGTGGCGGGAAGCCGAGACGCCCTGGACAGCCTGAAGAATGGCGTGCTGAATCTCGATCAGTTCAAGAAGAAGTAGCTACCACTTTCGTTTCTCTGTTCGCAATTCCGCTGGACTTCTCTTCACCTTGCGCATGCGGTCTAAGTCGACTCCAGCTGCTTGCTTGACGTTCCGAACCGTAAGCGTCCAGCACCATTTCTGCGATACTTGTCGGGTCGGTGTGGAGTGACCTAGTTTTCTGTACCGGACGGCATGAAAGGTCTGGTTAAGAAACAGATAACGGTTCAAGTATCTCGCTGTGCTGATAGGGGACGGAGTGTCACCACCGGTATCGTCCAGCAGCTGTCCGAAGATTTCGTACCTCGCACCTGTTATTCCGGGAACATCGTCGCGCGCCTGCCAGGCCACCAAGAACTGATTGGTGACTGAGTTGTGTACCACTTGGGGACGGATTGCGTGATAGGTGGTGTCCCCATCGCTGCCGGCGTCGCTGATGCGGAAATTGTCATTACCAACATGCTGGCCACGCGAATCGAGAATCTGACCAAAGATTTCGTACTCTCCGTCGACGATCCCAGGCGAATCGGTGTCGTCGGCGAACCAGGTGACCAGGTACTCGTTGGTGACACTATTCCACGCAACCGAGGGTTCATCCGTTTGAGAGATGTTGCTTCCCGTGCCGCCGGCATGACTGATGCGAATCGGCGCCGTCTTCACTGCTCCCGTACGCCCATCATGGATCTGGCCGATGATTTCATATTCGAGTGTCTCCAGGCCAAAGCTCTCGTCATCGGCAGCCCAAACCACCAGGTATTCGTTGTCCGTTTCGTTCCAGGCGACCGACGGGTTCCAAGCGTCCCGATCATCGCCTGAGTGACTGATGCGAAAATCGTTCTGCCCAGTTTCGACGACCGCGGCCAGCAGGCAGCGTGGTTCGAGTGGTTCGGTCGACAACCGTCGGCCGGCACGTCGTCGAGTCTTGGAATCGGAAAACCGTCCGAAGTTTTGAAATGGATTGCGGAACATCTTTCTGTGATCGGTTGGGGTGAAAAAGAATTCGGAGGTTTCAACAGACGCGGTGATGGACCCGTTCGCTCACGGGTTGAGTCGCACTTGAAAAACGGTCGAACCTGCGTTGATCTGATCACAGTCTTTGATTTCGGCTACGTCGATGCGGATACCGTTCAGAAAGGTTCCGTTCGTGCTGCCACAATCGGCCAGGATCACCCGCCGCGGCTGGCAACGGATCTCGAAATGGATCCTGGACATGCAGGAGTCGGCGATGATGCGATGATCGGCGAAGTCGGTTCGGCCAATCGTCATTCGTTGGCCGGGAAAGATCGAAAGCATCGCGGCCTGTTGATCGATTGGCCTGAGAATCACTTCTCGAATACGCTTCACGTCGCCACTTGTGCTTCCGGTTGATTCCAAAAATTGGATGGTCGACCACGATGTCCCGGTTTTATGATCAGCGCGGCTGTCGGCACTGCCGTCGGTGTGATTGAATTTTGCGATCATCGGTCGAGGCCTTTCCAAATGAGAGAATCGAAGCGTTTCGTTCGGCGGGCTAGTGTCACGTCGATTGGCAATGGAAAACCGAAACAGAAAATGGAAAAAAACTGGGATTGCCGTATAATGCCGATCCTCCGGCGCCGCGAAAAAGAACGTGCCCACGGAGTCTCAATCGACGACCTGCCAAGACGCTCCGATGGAAACATCCGGCCATACCGACTTTGAGCCACTGCTTCAGCGCGCCCGCGACGGCGACGATGTGGCGATGCAACAATTGGTCGATCAGTACGAACCAGAAGTGCGGCTGGTGGCGCGATTGCAGCTTGGGGCAGCGATGAGACCCCACATGGATTCGATCGACCTGGTGCAGTCGGTCCATCGAATGCTGATCACCGGTTTGCGAGAGGGCAAGCACGACATTTCCACGCCTGAAAATCTTGTCGCCCTTGCCGTGACGATGGTCCGTCGCAAGGTCGTCGATCACTGGCGGCATTTGAAACGCCAGCAGCGGCTTTCACGCGGCGGAACCTGCAAGGAATCAACGGCCGATTTGCTGTTGACGCTGCACGGCGGCGGTGATGACCAGCAGCAGCGGGTTGAACTGGAGGAATCGGTCGAACGATTGATGGGAGAACTCAATGAACTGGAACGTCAGTTGATCGAGCTGAGGTTGTTGGGGTATTCCACCGCCGAGGCGTCGCGCGAACTTGACTTGGATCCCGACGTTGCCCGCGTGCGACTGAGCCGTCTGCGCAGTCGGATCCAAAGTTTGGGGATCACCCCCGAATCGATCTAACCCCAATGATTCATGACCATCGTAAACAAGCCCTTACGGTGCCGGAACTTCGGTCGCTCGTTGGAAGTTTTTCGTCGCCCGAGCTTCGCGCAAGTACAAACTGGCCCCGCGCAGCAACGCCATGGTTTCGCGACCTCGTTCCGGCCTACACTGATTCTTGGTCCAGCTGTTTTGCCAACATGTGATACAGCATTCCCTGGCCGCCGAAGTTGAACAAGAAAACCAGGGAAGTGAAAAACGGCGACCAATCGAGCATCAGCGCTCCAGCGACCGATAGCATCAGCGCGATCACTGCCATCACATGAAATATCCCAATGTCACTGGCGAGCGACCAGAAGACGATCGCAAGCATCACGCAAGTGATCGGAAATACCAGCAGCAGTTGACGCGGCTCGGTAGAACCGAAACGTAGCCACAGAAAGAAGAGCACGGTGGCTTGGCCCAGCATGTTTCCCAAAAACACGTTTCTCGCGTGCCGTTGCATTCGCATCGGGACATGCTGCATCCCTTCTTGGGTCAGTCGGCTGAGCATGATTTGAAGCGACAACACGATCACAACCGTGGTGGCGATGGCGATCGCAGGAAACGATGACGAGTCGCGATAGAGGAGGGTGATCGCCAGCAAAATCACTGCCGGGATCGGTGCCACCGAAAAACAGATTCGGCTCCATCTTTGGTAACTGGGAAACGCTCCGCGCGTTCGCGAAATCGACTTGACGATCTGGCCCAACATCGTGACCGGTTTGGCATGGATCGGTTCTCCGCTGGCAAACCGCTTCAGATCGCCGGCCAATTCGGAGGCCGACGGATAACGGTGTTGGATGGATTTCTCCAAGCACTTCAGACAAATCGTTTCCAAATCACGCGGGATCGTGGGAACCAACTGGCGAAGCGGGACTGGCTGGTGAGTCTGCACCTGCTCTAAAGTTTCTGCCGTCGTGACTCCGGAAAACGGAACGCGGCCGGTCAACATCTGGTACAGGATGACTCCCAGGGAATAGACATCGGCGGCGGGGCCGACTTTCTTGCCGCGAGCTTGTTCGGGAGACATGTAGCAGGGCGTGCCGACGACGGCGCCTGCATGAGTGATGGATTGATCGGCATCAACGCGTTTGGCGAGTCCAAAGTCGGTGACTTTTACGATCCCCTCGTTGTCGACCAGAATATTGTTCGGTTTCAAGTCGCGGTGCACCACTCCTTGGCTGTGAGCGTAGTCGATGGCGGAGGCGATCGACTGGACCATCTCGGCTGCTTGGCGAGCCGAGATCGGTTTGTGTTCGATGCGTTCGGCAAGCGTTCCTCCCGAAACGTACTCGAACGCCAGGTAGAGTCGATCGTTGGATTCACCGATTTCGTAGATGGGCACGATGTTGGGATGACGCAACTTGGCAGCCGTTTCTGCTTCGGCGCGAAAACGCCGTACTTCGTCGGCTGAACTTCCCACGCCTGACAAGACGATTTTCAAAGCCACCTCGCGGTCCAGGTCGATGTCACGAGCGCGATAGACCACCCCCATGCCGCCCCGTGCAATCTCCTCGATGACTTCGTACTTGCCAAAGCGGTTGGCCAGCGGCAACGCTTCTCCGCCAGGGCCGGTCGATCCGAAGCCAACATTGCTGCGACCGACAAGGGGCGTGTCGGCCATGGCATCATGAAGCTGCGCCAACTTGGTCAGCCGCGCCGCGTGATCCGGAAAGCGGTTTCGCCAACCGTCCAAATCGGGCCGCTGACCGATCCGGTCCAATTCAACGTACTCGGTATAGATCAACTCCACCGTCGCATCTTCGTCCTCGGCGATCGATGGATTGGCCGCCAGCATCGCCTGGGCAACGTGTCGCTCACCCGCGGCGACGCGTTGCTTCAGCGAATGACAGACCGTTCGCAACAGGCGTTCCGAGGCGGAGTTGGGCATCTTGGAAGACTACTTTCCGTTTCCACTGGCACTGTCGCGGGCGAGCCGCCAAACACCTTCGCATTGTTTCAAAATCCAAAGGTATTTGCCGTGAATCTCCATGACATCGCCGGCAACTTCCAACTGGGCATGGGAGCGGCCCCGAGCGTAAGCCCACTGGCCAGTCACGACAACTTCATCGTGCGTGAATCGTAATCGCTGCACCTTCATCGATTGAAGATCCGACTCGATTTCAGCCGCAACCGCTTCGCGGCCTTCGATCGGAGGTTTGTCGGGAGTCATGGCGACGAAATCGTCGGTAATCAACGCCTTGATCGCGTCGACGTCACCTGACTGAAAAGCGTGGCCGTAATCGGCTGCGAACGTGTTGATTTTTTCCAAGTCGGACATGATGGTTTCATCGGATTTGACGAAGAAGTGATTTTCTTTCCGGGCTGTTGCGGAATGGAGTGACAGTGGCTGTTCCGCTCGTTCGTACTCGTACTCGCCCTATTTGGTGGCGAGTAGGAGTAGGAGTAGGAGTAGGAGCGTGAGCAAAATACGCGTTACCAATGCTTTTTGGATCTCAGCTCATCTTCGCTGCTGAAGTCGGTGTGGAGCTCCCACTCATCGAATCCAAAGACCGAATCGTGCCAGATAAACGTATCTTCATCTGCACCGCCGGTCAGCTGGTCGCGGACTCCGTCGTAGCCGCCATCCAGCCAATCGCGTCCGTTTTGACCGGAAAGCTTGTCAAATCCGGAACCGCCAAAGAGGTGATCGCGGTGATCGCCACCGTACAGGGTATCGTCCCCGGATTCACCATACAGTCGGTCGCGACCTTTGCCGCCGTCGATGAAGTCATTTCCGGAGTAGCCTTTGATCGTGTCATCGCCACTCATGCCCGACAGGAAATCGTTGCCTCGGCCTCCATAGATCTTGTCGTTGCCACCGCCCGAAAGCCACAGCGCGGTGTTGTCGCCAAAGATCGTGTCGTGACCGTCCTCTCCGTAGATCGTGTCGTCTCCGCCGTCGCCGCGGATGGTGTCGGAATGGACACCGCCGTAAATCACATCGTTTCCTGACCCGCCGTGAATCTGGTCGCTTCCGCTGTCGCCACGGATCGTGTCATGACCACCCCCGGAAATGGACAACGAAGCGTTGTCACCGTACATGATGTCGTTGCCTGTGCCACCGTAGAGAGTGTCCGAGCCTTCGTCGCCGTACATCCAGTCAAGGTGCTCCTGACCGAACAGAACATCGTTGCCGACGCCGCCGCGAAGCGTATCGTTGTGCTCGCCGCCATGAAGGATGTCATTTCCCCAGCCACCGTTGAGATAGTCGTGGCCGCTGTGGCCGGAAAGAATGTCTCTGCCGACGTTGCCCCACAAACTGTCGCGTCCGGCGTTACCGTTGAGCGTATCGCCGGCGGTCCCCGCTTGCAGCGTGTCGTTTCCTTCGCCGCCGTTGGCTGTCATCGGAATGTCGGTCACGTTGTACAACCGATCGTTACCGGCGCGCAGATTCGCTTCGATCTGGTCGATCAGGGCACCAGGAAAATAGAACGAATCTTTGTACTTGACCTGCCAGGCAAGATCGTACGAAGTGAGATCCACGCGAACGATGTTGTTGGAATCCTTGGAGATTTGAACAGAATCATTCCGCCATGAGCTGTTCACACCGGTGATGGTCAGCACGCCGTCGCTGAGCTGCACCGACGGAACGGGCTCCAAGTTGTTGTTGATCGTGATGGCTTGCCGCATACCGGCGGACCGGTTGCCGACCACCGCGGGCGCATCTTGTTGATGGGGCCCCATGTCGGCCACCATGTCCACGGCCATCACATCACCGGCAAACAGCTCCCGCCGTTCCAATGTTTGTAGTGTCAGGCCGTTTCGCTTGGTTTCGCTGCGCGAACGTCTTTTCGTTTTCTTGAACACTGTGAGAATCCTCGAATCTGGGTTGCGACGAGCGAGATCGAGCGGCTTGGGACGCCGGCAAGTGACAAATCGATCACGCCCTCTGGCAACACGTCGATTGAGAAGGAAAAAACGAAACAAGAAATTCGACAAAAAGAGTCGGTCAGTTCTCCGCTCCTGGCTTCTCCACGTTGCGATTTCGGAGAAATCGCCGACGGTTGGCAACAAAACCGTTGCGGCGCGAATAACCGTCACGACAGGCCCCCGGAATGGACGGTTGCGGGCCGGAAAATCGGGCATCACCTTTTCGGCGTGACTAAGGTCGATTCTGGCCCGCGGCCGCCTGCCGCACGAAAACCATTGCCCGCTTTTTCAAAATCGAGCCATGAAGACGCCCACCCTTGTTCTACTGCTTGCCGCGATCCCCACGGTTTGGGTTCCCGCCGCGCTGGCCGACCAGCCGCTTCATCAGGATGCAGGCGAAAACCAACCATGCGACGGTTGTGAAAACGTCGTCGCCGAAGAGGCCGCGATTGAATGTCGCCCAGCGCCGTTGGAAGTGTTGCTTCTACCAGCACGGCTAAGTCTTTCTTCGCTCGACCATCAAGAAAGAATCGCCGGAGGAGACCAGCCGAGCCGCTTCACCACGATGGGCTATGGACCGTTGGAACTGGAGATCCTGGTTCCCCACAACCACGCGATCCCTATCGACGCGGTGCGGATTTGGGTCGACGGAGTCCAAATGCACCCTGGATTGATGCAGCGAATCGGCCAGCAAGCCGGTCCCTGCACTCCGCTGGAAACGCAAAAGATTTTTTATCGTTGGGCTTGCCCGCCACTTGGACGTCACTCGATTCAGGTCACTTGTTTGTACGGTGATCGATGGAGCGAGATTAGCACACCAGTTCGCTTCGAGATGTTGCCCCCGACTCGGCCTGAAATCATCGCCATCGGTTCCGATTCTCAGACACCTCGACCCGCTTCGACCCGGCACGCCAGCAAGACAAGCGGTTCGATCACGTTGAAACTTGCCGGAGTCCATCCTGGCCAATACGTTGCGATCGAGATCGATGGCGAGCAGATCGCCACCGGCCAAGTCGACGAAGAATGCTGCGTCGCCGCCAACCTGCACCGCCAGCTGATTGCCGGTCGCTACCGATTGACGGTCCGCACCATCGCCGATACGCCCTGCGGTTTGTCCAGCGAACCGTCCGAAGCTCGTTGGATCGATCTGTATGACCATGCCGAACAACTTCACATTGCCGATGGGACCGGCGGTAGCGGATTGAAGTTTGCGGTGGGCGACATTGTGCCTCCCACTCTGACTGCGGCGCCATGTGAGACGGATATTCACTGCCTGAACTTTGAACACAAAAAACTCAAATCTCGTTCCAAGCGAGCCACCAGACTGGAAGCAGGACACTTTCCCCAAATTGTCACGATTCCCCATCCGATCAACACTTTGACGCCACCATCGCCGCTGAACCCTCAACAGGAATTTGACATCTTTCGGGCAAAACAAGAGGCGATCGCCCGTCAAGCGGTGGACGCGGCCAACTTGCGGATCGCCGCCGCCAACGCAGCGGTTGCCACAGCAGCCGGCGCGGCGACCAAGGCGAACCTGGCCGTCGAGCAGCGAAAGACGGACCTGGACTTGAAAAGGGACAAAGTCAAATCGGCGCTGAAGGCAGTGCAAGAACTGACAGACAAAGTAAAAAATCTGGTAGCGGAAGAAAAAGCAGCAGCAGAAGCACTACAACTTGCCATCCAGAAGCTGAAATCGATGGATGACGACGACCCCACGCTTCCCGATACCCAGCGAACGGTAAACCTGGCAGCCCAGGCACACGAAACGGCGAAACGAAATCTGAACGACGCTCGCCGCCAGCTCGCCCAGCAACAAGAGTTGCTGGTGACTTCGCAAAAAACAGCGGAGGAGGCCGAATCGAAGTTGGTCCAGGCGATGGGCGAGGCAGCGAACAGGGCCGAAATGTTCGATCAGGCGCGGGCACACGCGATTGCTGAACAAGGCGCCGGAAATGCCAATGCACAAGTGGTCCGCGCGCAAGTGGACGAGCGGGTTCGGGTCGCAGAGGTCAAAAGCGGATTCACCGGCGGCGGTCTCAGCGGCAAAGCGAAATGCGGAAAACATTCGCTCTTTCCCACCTTTGACGGTTACTGTGATGTCGACTTTTGCAAAGACTGTCTGCCGTGTGATCTGTGGGCCGACGTCCAAGAACCAGTGGTCAATATTCCGGGTGATGCGCGCGGTGCCGGCTTGCAAGGAAAGAAGTCTTTGCAACGAGTCCATTCGTTGTCGGGCCAGTTTGACAACATGGCAAATCACCTCCGGGAGTTGATTCAACAAAACGCGGCGCTACGAGAAAACATCAACAAGCACCTGCAAGATATCCACGGTTCTACCCGGGTTCAGCTCAAGAAGATGCTGATCCTCGACGATCGCTGGACCAAAATTCAACAGAAGCAGCGGAGGTTGAAACTGCTTCAGAAGTCGGAAGATGAAGATTTCAAGGAGATTCTTCACTACCAATCTCAGGCGATGACTCAAATGGGTGCCAAGGTCGATGCGGTCGACTTGTTGCAGAGTGAACTCAAGCACGATGTTGTCACGACCATCTACCAACACCTTGCCCAGGCCGAGACATTGCTTGGTATTGAAGCGGAAGAGTTCGGCGGAGGCGTGGAAGCTGCCACCGAGCCGGCAGATGGCGAAGGAAATGCGGATGGTGGCGGAGGTGACTTCGAGGACCTGGAATTTGACGAAGACGAACTAGAAGAGGAATTGGAAGACGAGGAGGATATTGGCAATGAGGACGATGACGCCAGCGGCGACGCGGCGCTGAACACCAACGGCAAGGCCGCGTATTCTGCCGAGCAGCAGGGGATGGCCATTGCTGCGACCAGCCCGACGACCGAACGGCTGACCGAAGATCCGATGATGCTTGGCGTCAAACTGCTTTGGAGCCAGCCGCCCTATGACGAGATCAAACGTCGACTTGACAGGATCGCTGCAAAAAAAGACCGCTTGATCTTGGACATGGCACGGGCCGAAGCGATCGCGGAAGTTCTTCTGGATGAACTGGAGATCGTCAAAGCAAACTCTGTCGCCGACGCCGTGGATGCTGGAAAGGTGATCGATCAGGTCGCGGATCAATGGGTAAAGGAAGAGGAAGCTAAGCCTGATCCCAACGAGGAGAAAGCGCCGAAGAATGATACGCCGGCGGAAGGACCTCCAGCGGACGATGCCGAAAAGGAAGGCGGAGATGGAACCGAAGACAATGACGAAGGCGGCACCGGTGGGTCATCAAGCGTTCAGCCCCCCATCTTTTCCACCGCGTCGATGGTGGTCATCAAGAAGTTGGCGCGAACCGTGGACACCGCAACAGTTCTGACCGAGCAGACGCTCGTGATTCTCCGGTCTCGCGACTCGATTCGTTCGCAGATCAATCGGTTGGGCAAGTGCATCGGAATGCAGTCGGAGCGAAACCGGCGGTTGCGGGATGCCAATCAAACGCTCATTTGGATCTCCAGCATGGCCCTCGATCGAACGTCGGCAATGGAAGTCCAGGTGGAACACTATGGGCAAGTGCAGCAGGAACTCGACGAGCACATCGAACGGTGGACGTCGCTACAAACGGAGGAGGGGCGAGCGGTTTATCTGAGATACGAACGAGCGAAAAAGTTGGCCAAGGAACATCAACGGCGGATGGCGCTCGATACGGAAATTGCCCTCACGATGTTGAAGAACGAACAGCAACTCGCCGAACAAGCCAAGAAGCTCGCCCAGTTCCATTGGGATCGAGTCAAAGAAAGAGAGAAAGCGGAGGATGCGCTACGCAGGCTTGCTCCCGACACCAAAACCTACTTTCACGCCCCGGCACACTTTCCCATTCCCCGTTTCGGTTCCGGCGGCCTGGACGACGCGCGGGAAGGAATCACCATCGCCGAGGGCATGAAGTTGGTCACGAAAGCCGACGGTCACTACGAAATCGAATACCGAGTCAATCCAGCGAGGGTTCCAGCCGTACTTGGACTGCAAATCCACTTCAAAACCGGCGGCTCCGATTCGCCGTGGCAAACCATCACTCTTTCACCAAGGAAGATTCACACCAGCTTGAGAGATAGTTCTCCCTCGATCCTCCTGGGCAACCAAGATGCCGATCCCCACGATCAATACACCACCATCACTTTGCGCGGTGTGCACCCCGCGCTTCGGCAGTGCGGCGGCCGAGTCACTCAAGTCAAACGAACCGGAACCGCACGATATGGCTACGGATTTGAAGGACTCGACATCTACGACAAAACGGCCAGCTACTAAACCTTCCGCACCCCACTTTCTCACTCATTCCTCTTCCTCTTTCTTTTCCTTCGTGTCTTGGTGCCTTCGTGTGAGCTTCCTCGAACGCCCCAAAAAAGCTCACACCAAGGCACGAGGCCGCCAAGCAGAGGCGGCAACTTTCTCCAGGTTCTCCAGGCTGCCTGACGCGAACAACTGGATAAACCTGCATAACGAGCCCCCACAATCCGAGGTATACGGTATCTCACGCTGCGGCTGCGGCTGCGCCGGCTGAGTTTCACGTCGAATGGATTCGATCGGAAAATAGCAAATGAAATCGTGGATCAAACGGGACGGATGGATTGTCGTTGCGATCTCGACTTCACTATTGGTGGCCACCTTGTCGCTGCTGCGCGATCGCGGCCAAGTTCGGGCAGAGCAGCGGACTGGCGCCGTCGGTACGACGGGGCAACCGCCGTTGTCGGTGGCAAATTCGCCGCCCGATTTCCAGTCGGTCAGCGGTCATCACCCGGAGCAAGCTGCGCTCGCAGCGGTCCCGCAGCGATTGCCCGACACTTCGGTCGTCCCGGTGGCTTGGCTACAGCAAGCCGGCTCGCCTGGAGTATTCCAGGCGACCTGGTTGACTCAAGCTTTCGACGGTCCCGCCGGCAGTTCCGGTAGCAACCCGACGTTGACTTGGCCGGTCAATCCCAACACCAGGATCCCGCTGCGCAAAGGCGTTGTTTTCCAGCTTCAGCTGGAAAGCTCGGTGGAGCTCAAGGAAGAACAGCTCCAAGTGCGTGTTGGAGGCCAAGAGGTGGAAAAGACTGGTCTCGCTGCGGCCGGGGACGAAGGAAAAGCTGAGAACGGAAACTTTTTGTACAGCCTGAAATTCGAACAGGGAATTCGTTTTGGTGATTCCGCCGAAATCACTCTTGTTCACAAAGACGACAAGCGAAACGTATCAACCAAGGTTTTCGTGGAAGCGATCTCCGACAGCGCCACCCGTCCCATTATCACCAACACGACTCACAGCCAATTCCGATCGCCAGATAAGCCCGCTGCGGTCAAGTTGTACAAAGACGATGACGGCGCCGGATACATTCGGTTCAACGGAATTGAATTACCGAGCGATTCGAACCTGCGCGGCTACTTGTTCGACTATGACAGTTCGGCGTCGCCGCGCAAGCCGCCGGTGTTGGTCGACACGTTTGACGACATCAAAATTGTTCAGCGCGGCGATCGTGATCCCACCTACATTGCCGAAGCAACGTTTCCTCGCAACAAGCGTAATACGGCCAACGGCAAACTGTTGATCACTAGCCGGTCTCCTTCCCAACGGGAGATCGTGTTTGCCAATCGACTGATCGATTTTTCGGTAGGCCAGCCAGCTGGAGAAGATGTCAAGAATCTGCAAATCAAGGGCATCTTTTCAAATGAGCCGTCGGAAGGAGACGTCACACAGGAGGGCTTCGAAGCACTAAAAAGTGAGGGGAAGAGCCTACAGACACTTCACACCATCGTTGTCACCGCCGAAAAGTGGAATGACAAGTACGACCTTCGCATTGAAGGTCTCGAAGGCGCCGACATCAAGGTCGTTAACGCGGACGCGTTGACGAGCGATCCAAAAGTCTGGAAAGTCCGCGTCGCCGGACGGAAGGGGGCGAAATCGGTCCGTCGTTTGCGACTCCAAGCGGCCGCGTATCTGGGCAAACGCCGACTGTTGGGAGGGAGAGACTCGGTCAATGTTCAGTTGCTCGACCGCCCCTTGAAAGTGGTCAGTTTTCGACACGACGGTGTGGGAGTAGAAGTGGGCGCAAATGTCATCTCGCTGACTTTTCCCGCCGATCAGCCGCTTGGGTTTTCCAATGGCAACCTCATCGCGAACTTCGGTTCTGCCAAAACACACAAAGTCACACTCGTTCGCGATCCTTTTGCCAAAGCGACCACGCTGGAGCCCACGGCGGTCTACTACATTCGGGCCAGCAATACGTTGCGGATCACTTACAACACCAACGAATTGTTGCGAGGAAACTACCTCTTCACAGCCAAAGACATCGCCGATGTGTACGGCAACAACCTGGCTGGCGATGATCCGCTCTTTCCCGAAGGCTACAAGGTCAGCTTCGGATCGGCCCCCGGCATTGGCGAAGAAAACGCTCTTCCCGGCCGCGTGCTGCCCGGCATTCATGGCCCGACCGGCAAGTACGTTCAATATCAAGAATGGACGCCGCAGCGAGAGATTCCCAACGGGTTCAACCCCAACGACAAAGTCGAAACCCGCGTTTCACGATTGTACTTTTTTCGTGACGCCCATCGTGTGTCGCAGATCATCAACCGCAAAGTCAAATCGCACAACCGCCACGGCGTAGCACTCGCCCGGCAGCGAGCCGATCAAGCGAGAACCACCGCGGATCAAATCACCGCCGCGCGGCAGCAGGCCGAACGCGAGGCGATCCGAATGGCCCAGGAGACTCGGCGGTTGGAAGCAAAACTCTCCGATGCTCGCCGCAATCTCGATAGCGCGCTGAGCGATCTGCGCCGTGAATCGATCGCCCGCAACGTGGCGGCGCTGCCAAAGAGCGCGGCCAACGCCGACACGACCGACAGTGAAGGTGAAAACGGCGACGAAAATGCGGAAACAACCACCGCAGCCAGCGCAGAAGCTGCCGAAGCCGATGCAGCGATCCGCGAAGAGACCATTCGATCGATTGAGGGTGCCGCCAGAACGTTTTCCGAAGAAGTCAAGCGGTTGGAACAGCAGGTCGATTCTGCTCGGCAAGAGGAACTCGATGCGCGAGAACAAGTAGAACAAAAAGAATCGGAAGAACAGCTGGCGCGAAAGGAACAGTTTCGCCGTGAAGTGGCCGCGGCGCATGCCGATCCCGACACCTACGCCGAAGGTGTTCCCGACAGCCCCGACCCGGTCGAACAGACCAGCATCTCGGTGATCGGCGAAGGGTTGATTCACCTTCGTGGTCCCCTGAAAGGTGTCAACCAGATCCGATTGATGATCAACCAAATCGACACACCCGTCGGCCAGGTGCGGGTCAATATCCATTCCACCCAGATCAACGGCGACGACGCTCAAAAGTTGGAAGTGGTTTCCTCACGAATCCAAACTTACATCGACCAGGCCCGTTTCATGACCGTTCAGACGGGGGAAATGGTTCGCAAGGCGGTGATGACGGTTGCGGCCCAGCGAGCGGAGGAGGCGCGAACGCTCTATCCCGGCGCGACTCAACAGGAACGCGATCAACGTTACTTGCACGCCTTCTTTGGTCGTGACTTCGTGGATGAATTGCAGGCGATCGATTCGGAGTTCCTGCATACCGGCAACAAATTGCTGTCACTGCATTCGATGGACGTGACCAGCCTTTCCTCAGCACTATTGCTGATGGCGCTGGCCAACAACAGCACCCGAGAAAGGATCCTGTACGAATTCGATCGCCAATTGCAGGAAGATCTTCCCCTTGCCGAACAGCGGTACATCGACGCTGGAATCCATCACAACGATTGCCGCCACTGTGTTGACGGTTGCAACCGCTGCGGCAAGGAAATCAAAGTGGCCGACCGGCTGAAACGGCTGTGGGCCAAGCATCACGGTCCGCCGCCGATCACCTCGTTGTCCCAGAACGCCGCGTTCCAATCGCTGCGAGGGTTTTTCGATTCGAATCTGGCCCATGACGACACGATGACGCCGCTGCAACGCGAGTTTGTGCGGTTGGCCCAGATCTTCAAGAGCCGACTGATCACCGAACTGGAATACAAGCAGCGAGTGATGGAACGGGCACTGATCGAAGACCGCATCGGGAATCGAGAGCAAGAGCTGCGCGACGCCAAGCAAAAACAGGACGAGGCTGATCGGACACTTGCCGAGGCCCAGCGGCAGAAGTCGTCGGCGATTCAAAACGTGGTGATCGACCTGACCAAGACTCAAGCGATCATCCGTGACGCGGCTAGCGATGCGGTGGAAGCAAAGCGACTGTTTGATCGCGACTTCAAAGAGTTCATCAACGACATCCAGAATGAGCAAAATCGCGAAGAGATCAAGGCGTTTCGGCAAAGCCCGGTTCAGCTTGGCCGCTACTACGAATTTTACGGAACGATTGTCGACGGCATCGCGTTTCGATTGAGCAAGGAATCGGAAGAACGTCAGCCGATCGTCGTCATGGAGGTCGTCGATCCCGTCAACAACCCCAAGGTCAAGTACGGGATCCTGCAAGCAGTCGGGCACGCGATTCAGTTCGCTCGCAACCTGGCCGAACTGGGCGATGCGGCCGAATTGATGCAGCTGAGCGATGCGCTGAGTGATCCGACCGAGATTCAGAGAGACAAGACCGAGACCTTGGCCGGCAAGCTGGAGATCATTCGGGAAGAGGTTCTGATCCAACCCACACGCGATGTTCCCGAACTGAAGCTGCGCTACTACCGGCTGGAGGAACTCACCGACATCTACAACGAACTGGTTCGCCGCGGCAACGCGATGGTCAATCGGCACAACCGGCTGGCCGAACAACGGATCCACCTGATTCGCCAATTGAAGTCGCCTGATACGAAGTTCGAGGACTATTACCAGGTCTGGAACAGCTATCGAACGGCGATTCAAACCGTCTTTCGCGGCCATCCCCAGCGGGAGGAGATCTACGCGAATCTGGAGCGTGTTGACCAACAGTTTGATGGTTTGTTGCAAGTTGACGTGCAAGCGAACTTTCGGTTGCAGGAAGCCGATGCCGCCCGCCGGCCGCTCGATCACAAGAAGTTTCTGGACATGCTGATCGATGATTTGGAGGAAAAGTACATCGAACTGCTGGAGGGAACTCGTGCCCACACCGCCAACATCGACAACTACATCAAGCGGCTGACCACGGCGCTGGACGACGATTTCAACACTCAGTTTTACTACCCGACGTTTCGTAACGTCCGCGAGGGAAGCCAATTCAAGGATGTCGAATTCGGCCAGACCGAAACCACCAACGTGCTGGCCAACAATCGAGAATTTGCCAAAGTGTCGCCTGCGGCAACGATGGAATTCGACATGCCCAAGCGGGACATCCTGATCAAGGAAGGTTTGGATTCGGCGCTGGCGATCTACAACGACGTGGGGGCGCTGGTCAACGACCCCAGTCTGTTGGCGCTGGCGTCCAGCCAAAGCGGCATGCCGACGTCGGGAGTCACCTCCGGCGCACCGGGCGCCGTGCGAAACGTCTTGCCGGGACTCAGCAGTGACACGCAGACCGATCTGCTTGCCCAAGACGCTGGTACGCGTCCTCGTTTTGAATCGAATGTCGAAAAGCTGATTCCCGATCCGGCCATCTACAAGTTCGAAACGGGCACCGGTTTTGAGATCCGGCCGATGATCGAACCCGACGGGCAAGCTGTGGTGTTCGATTTCAATTACATGTACACCACCAACGTTCGTGAACCGGTGCGTGCCGATGAAAAACATTTGGGCCGCGTCAAACGTCATTTCGTCGATACCGATGTGCAGCTGTCCAACTTTGAACTTCGCGAGGTCAGCCGGTACGTGGTGGCGTTGAAGGCCGAACGAACAGCGCGAGGCGTGCCGCTGCTGGAGGACATTCCGGTTGTCGGAGCACTTTGGCGGCCCGTTCCGCAGCGAGAAAAATCGCTTCAACAAAACATCATCATGGCCCAGGCGACGATCTTTCCCACCCTGTTCGACTTGATGGGACTGCGCTGGGCACCGTCGGTGGCCGACATCGACCCGCTGCGTTTGAGCGATCGCGAATTCATCGTCCGCGGTCGGCATCGAGTTCTAGAAAACCGGGTCTACGACGTCAGCAGTTCGCGCGTGGACGAATTCTTGCGAGTCCCCGAAGCACAGCGGCGAGCCGATCTTTATCGTTCGCAGTCGACCGTCCCCACGACTCATCCCAATGGCTATCGAGGTCCGGGACTGGATTTGCGGGACAGTCAGATGCGCGAAGGTTATCAGCTGGACCGGGCCTATCCCGATTCGGAATTCGTGCCGGAGAAATCGAGCGAGGGATCGATCTATTCGCAAAGTAAGGCTCCGCCGACGCACGTCATGCCGGCCAAACCGTATGCCCTGGAGCCGCTGACCCCACCCGATCGTCCGGAAACCAATCGGCATCAGCTTCCCGCGCCCTCGCGTCTGCCGCCCTCGCGTCTGCCGGCGGTGCCGCTGCAGGAATACCCCGGCCAATCCGTCACGATCGAACCCTATTCCGAAAACTGAGTCCCCGCGATCAAGGTAGCAAGCAATGCAACATGATGACCTGGAACGGTTGATCGCGCGGCGACAGTGGCTGCGCAATCTCGCCGCGATGGCGATGGCCGGCGGCGCGGTCGGAATCGCGGAGGCTGTCGGACCGCTCGTGCCAAAGTTTCGTCGCACCCGCGCAGGTACCCTTCCCTGTATCCCGAAACGATACAACTACGCCACCCAGAAACGATCGCCGTCGATCATCGCGCAGAGCCAATCCGCATTGCTGCTGACTTCTTCTGCCAATGATTTGCGGATTGCCGGAGCGGTCGCCGGTGATATCAGTGCGGCGACGGCGCAGACAGATTCGCGGCGGCGGAAACGGCTGCGTCCCAATCGTGCGCAACTGCGGATCGACCATTGCCGCGTCAGCGATATCGTGTTGGATGTTGAAAAGACCGGCATCTGGGCGATGTCGCTCCTGGCCGAACAAAACCCGCCTTTGGAGCCGGAACAGGATTTGAGGTTTCGCCAACGATTGCACTTGCGACGCAACCAATTTGTGATCGAAGTTCGGTTGTTGGCCGCGACCACTTCGTCTTTCGCAGACGTTGTGGAAAGCGACGTCAAATCTCGCGAACCCGATCCGGGACGGCTGATCGTGGCGATCATTCAGCCCGCACCTTTTTGGGTCCAGCGCGAAGAACCTCGCAACATGCGATGGACCGGATACAACGGCGAAATCAAGAATTCGTTTGAAGAGGTTGCCGCCGCCGAATTCGAGTACTACTACCGACTCGATCCGCTTAGCGCCGCCGGAGAAAACGTGCGACGTCTTGATGACACCTGAGGCACCGCCCGCGGACCCATGAACATGAATCCCAGATCACCGGTTTTCTTTCCACGTTGGTTGCCGCAGTTTGCTGCGATCGCAGCCTTGTTGTCGGCGACGGTTTTGCCCGCTCGCGCCGCCGAACCGCGCACTGTCAGAGTTCCGCCCACTCTGGAAATTGAAGTGATCGATCCGGGCGTTGACGCCCGCGGCAATCCTGCGGTGCTGCTGAGTGACAGCGGCGCAGGCAGCGTCGTGGAGATTCCGCCGACGGTGATCGTTCATCGATACTACTACACCGGGGATCGTTCTTTTCGCGGCCCCAATTTACCCGGTGGACCGTCGATCATCGTCGTCGCGCATCCTCGCACCGGGCAACGCACTTACATCCCGGTGCAAATGTTGCCTGGATCGCCGATGGTTCACTACACCTCCCGAAGCATCGACTACGACTTTGGGGACGCCGGAATCGAGGTGGTTTTTCCGAGGTTCGGAGAACCGAAGACCAAAATTCGCAGCGGCCGTCGAATCCGCGATCGCGTTACGCAGGCGTTGCATCTGGATAAACTCAAATCGGTCGGCGAAGACAAAGTCAAAGGCCGCGTCAGCACCGGCAAACGATTGGCAATCGCCACCGAGGGCCTGCTGCTGACCGCCGGCGACATCGTGCAACCGATCACACAACCGGCGGAACATTTCTTTCGGATGATTCCAGGTGTCGTGGCACTGACCGACCCGAATACCGAAGTCGAAAACGCCCGGCGAGTCTACGAATACAACGACGAACTTTCCAGAAAAATGCGCGAGCACCGCACGTTGTTGGACGACATCGATCGAAAAACGATTCGATAGAATGTTGAGGCGATGCCGAGCCAGACACGATGCAACCGCTGCCCCGAAACACGGTAGTAGCGAAACTCGCCAAGAGTTTCGGTGAATCACTGCCGCTAGCCACCATCTGAAGACAAGCTCTTCGGGCCAAAGGTCCGGCAATTTGCTTAGCCCAGGGTGAGGCAACGTGAGCTGAACGAACGTTGACGCTACCCTGGGTGAGCGCTACCTCTCGTCTTCTCGCTCCCTGCGATTCATGGCGGCCTTGCCGCCATGAATCGCAGGGAGCGAGATCGTGTTGATTGGGCCGAATCCCCAGGGTAGCGGTATTGCTCGTAAAACTCGCAAAACCTCACCCAGGGCTAAGCAATTGCTGGACCTTTGGCCCGCAGAACGAACGCCCAACCTTGCTGGTGGCGGAAAGCGTCGGTGTTTACGTCACCCCCACAACGGAGGTCGGCAAGTACGGGATCGCCGACTTGGGACAAGCCGGCCTACAGCTGAACCAAAACTAGGCAAGGATTTCCGGAATCAATTCACCGCCGAACTGCGAGAGTTGCTTGTAGCGTCCAGCGTGGAAGTAGGTCAGCTTGTTGTCGTCGAGGCCCAGCAGGTGCAACATCGTGACGTGGACGTCGCGAATTGGGTGCACCACCTCGACCGCTTCGGCGCCGATTTCGTCGGTCGCACCGACCATCGTTCCCGCTTTCGTGCCTCCGCCAGCAAACCACATGTTCATGGCGTCGGCATTGTGGCCGCGACCCAGCGCTGTGACTCCGCCACGATAGTTGTTGTCGGGAGTGCGTCCAAATTCTCCCGTCCAGACGACCAGCGTATCTTCTAGCAGGCCTCTTGCTTTCAAGTCTTTGATCAAGGCGGCAATGGGCTGATCGACGCTGGCGATTCGCGAGGAGTGACCTTTTTCCAGATAGTCGTGGCTGTCCCAGCCGCCGGAGAAGATTTGCACAAAGCGAACGCCCTCTTCGACAAGCCGGCGGGCCATCATGCATTGACGGCCAAAGTCGGCCGTTTCCTTCCGGTCAAGACCGTAGGCTTTCCGCAGATGCTCCGGTTCGCGATCGATATCGATGATGCCAGGCACAGACATCTGCATCCGATAAGCCAATTCGTAGCTTTCCATGCGAGCGTGCAAGTCAGCGTGCTCCGGATGATCTGCCGCATGATCGGCATTCAACATAGCAAGCTGATCCAGTGCCTTGCGCTGATGCTGCCGCGTTTTGAACTTGGGCGGATGGAGGTCCAGAATCGGTGAACCTGTCGAACGCAACCGCGTACCCTGATAATGGGCCGGCAAGAATCCGTTGGTCCAGTTGGCTGGACCCGCTTGAGGCAAAGCAAGTTCCGTCATGACGACGTAACCTGGCAGATTCTGGTTTTCCGAACCAAGACCGTAGGTCACCCACGAACCGACGCCGGGATCTCCTCCCAGTCGGCTGCCGGTATTCATGTGCAGCAGAGCTTCGGGATGATTCAACGATTCCGCTTTGCAGCCGCGGTAGACGCACAGTTCGTCGGCGACTTCGGGATCGGCAAGGAACTGCCACTGGTCGGACATTTCGATGCCGGAGTTACCAACCTTGCGCGACTTGAACGGGCTGCCGACATAAAACCGTTTCCCCGTCGCCAAACCCTTGGTGCGTTTGGACTCCGTCAGGTGCAGCTTGCTAAGCGCCGGTTTGGGATCGAAGGTGTCGACATGCGACGGTCCCCCTTCCATGAACAACATGATCACGGCCTTGGCCTTCGGCTGGTGCATTGGCTTCTTGGGGACCAGCGGAGAAGCGTGGGGCGCGGAAGACTCGTCGCTCTCTCCTGCTTGCAGCATCGAGGTCAATGCGACCGAGCCAAGTGATGCGCCAAGTCCATACAGGAATTCGCGTCGTTTCAGATCTTTCATTGGTTCAACCCTTCCATCGTGCTAATACACGTACAGGAACTCATTGCTATTGATCAGCAGCAAACAGACATCCGCCAGCGCGCGAGTATCCGCAGACACCGTCCATGGCTTGGCATCGGGAACGTAATCTTCGTAGACATTCAGCTTCTCGATAAACTCGAATGGTTCTCCCGTGAACTCTTCGACCAGCGATCGCACGACCTGAGTCGGATACTTCACTTCTTCCGGCTTGTGCTTCTGGTGGTAAGCCTGCATCTCTTTCAAGTAAGCGTGCAAACGCGATTGTTCTTGCGGTTTGGGCACCCGGCTGAAGGCAAGCTGCACTGCTCGTCGAATCCACTCGGTGGTGTCACCGGGCCGCTGCTTCTGAACGCGCAAAGCCATCGCGATCGACCGGTCGGTCATCACGTCGCTGTTCAAAAGCGTGAATGCCTGTGGGGTGACCGCGGCAGAGTCGCGCATTTCGCACGATTCATTCGGATTGGGAAGATTCATGATTTCCAATAGCGGATCGGCCTGGCCGCGAACACGGTAGGCATAGATCGTGCGGCGGTTCCGCTCGGCCGGCGTTCGCGATGGTTGATGGGCCGGCGCGATGGAAAACTGGATCATGCGAGGCTGCAGCGCGACCTCCATGTTGATCTCCGGCATGATCGGAACGCCACCCATTTCTCGATTGAGTTCGCCGCTGATCAACAATGTGCTGTCACGCAGCTCCTCCGCCGTGAGGCGACGGGCCGGATAGGTTGCCAGCAGATCGTTGTTGGGGTCGGCGGTGGCCTGCTTTTCGGCGTCCACTGGCTTGCCGGAGCGACGATAAACGTCAGAGGTCATGATCAGGCGATGCAGCCGTTTGATCTTCCAGCCGTTTTCGATGAAGTCGACCGTCAGCCAATCGAGCAGCTCCGGATGCGTTGGCTTGCCACCTTTGGCTCCGAAGTTGTTGGCCGTCTTCACCATGCCTTTGCCAAAGTGATATTGCCAAACTCGGTTGACAATCGATCGAGCCGTCAGCGGGTTTCTGTCATCGGCGATCCACTTGGCAAGCGCCAGCCGTCGACCGCTTAGATCGTCGGTGATGCTCCATGGGTTTTCACTGCTGGCAGTGGCTGCCAGGCCGGTGGCACTCAGCACACCCGGAGCCACGGGATCCGCGGGCGCTTCCAACGAACCGCCTGCCAGAATGAAATTTTCCGGTCGCCACTGCGCGTCGATCTGCTTCGGCCGGCGGAGCTTTCGTCCATTCTTGTTGTCATCCTGCCCGCTGTAGACTCCCTGCGCCATCGGCTGATAACGTTCCAGTCGGCGTTCCCAGATCCAGACGTCCTGTTCGCGGACTTTCTTCATCCCTTTTTCTTCGGGAGTCAGCCCCACGTGACGCGGTGGCTTCTTGTCTTCCGGATCGTTCTTGCGGTCTTTTTCGTTCTTGTAGGGAAGGTTGTGTTCTTCGTACCACTTCTTCGCGGCCGCTTCCTGTTTGTCCTGGATCTTTTTCTGCTGGGCTTTCGCGTAGGCCAGCAGTTCTTCGACCAGCTTTCGCTTTTCGGCAAAACCGTCGCGGTTTTCCTCCGGCAGAAACTCGGCTTCGACTTCTGCCGGCTGCGTTGTCGCAAAGGCGGCGTACATGCTGTAGTAGTCACGGGTCGGCAGCGGATCGAATTTGTGATCGTGGCACTTGCAACATCTCATCGGCATCGACAGAAACGCTTGCCCGACGTTGTGGACCAGGTCATCCAGATAGATCTGCCGAGCCTCCTTTTGTGGCACCATGGCCGTTCCCCACGGTCCCATCCGCAACAGTCCCGTGGCAATGGTTGCTTCGGAGTCACCCGGTCGAAGTTCGTCACCGGCAAGCTGTTCCAGAATGAATTCGTTGAACGGCTTGTCTTCGTTGAAGGACCGAATCACGTAGTCGCGATATCGCCACGCGTTGGAGCGTTCGTAGTCGTTTGAGAAACCCGCGGTATCGGCGTATCGAACGACGTCCAACCAGTGCTGTGCCCAACGCTCTCCGTAGTGGTCGCTGGCAATGAGTCTTTCAAGCAGATCGTTCCACGCTTTTTCAGGATCGGATTCCCACGCCTTCCTGAACTCAAACACTTCCTTGGGCGTCGGCGGCAGTCCCGTCAGATCATACGTCGCTCGACGAATCAACGTCCGAGGATCGGCTTGGGGCGCTGGCTGCAGTCCTGCACTCGACAAACGCTGCGACACAAACGCGTCGATTGGGTGCTGGGCGTCGTCGGGCACCGAGGTTTTCTTCACCGGCTGGAAAGCCCAGATGTCTTCCTTCTTGTATCGACGATACGTCCAGTCATTTGCAGTGCCACCACTGGTGTCGGCGATGACGCCATCCTCGTTTTCGCGAACCGACCATTCTTTCTTCTGAATGGCGATTTGATGTTCCGCATCGGGCCATGGGGCACCTGCTTCGATCCACTTGCGGAAGTACTCCGTCTCCTTTTTGGTCAGCCGATCGTTTTCTTTGGGCGGCATCTCGTAGCCTTCCCACAGGATCGCCTGATAAAGCGGGCTCTCTTCCGGCTTGCCAGGAACCAGGGCCGTCTCTTCGGATTCACCCCCCTTGATCATGTTGGCGCGGGTGAGAAGGTCGTAGTCACCTCGAACATCTTCCGGATCCTGGCCGTGACAGCCGAAACACTTTTCTTTCAGTATTGGCAGGACCTTGAGCGTGAAGAGCCGATTCGCGCGTGCTTCGGAGAGCACCGGCGCAGGATCATCCGCGCGACCGACACTCGGCACGCACATCGCCACAGTCAATCCCAGCGCCGTCGTGATCGGCAAGCGGTTCTTGTGGTTTGCCATTGTCATGCATCTCCCTGAACTGGTCGGCCGGCTACCGCATTGTAAATGGTGGCGAGGAACAGCCAACGGCGGGCCATTGATGGTTTGCCCAAAAGGTGGCGATAGCTCTTTGTGGTGGGCCGGTATCGAGAATCTGCCAATGAGGCTCGGTTCTCCACCACGAAATGCCGCCTCTGGCCGAAGGGTTAACAGGCTTTTTTCAATTATCTGGAAAAAAGCGAGTGGCCTACTTCTCGTTCCACATCGTTTTGACGGTACCGATGATCAGGTTTTCGATTTTTGGCGACCAGAGGCCAGCAAGTCCGTAGTAGACGTTGGAGCCGCCCCCTTCGTAACCTCCTTCGGCAAGGACCCGGCGTGACGGGATGTAGGCCATCACGTCGTTGCTGTAACCGGCAACCCAAATCATCTCCGCTCGATCATCGGGCGCACCGGTTGCCGATGCTTTCAGCGCAATCGCATAGTCAACGACCACTTCGCCGCCAAGAAAAACAAATCGCACGTTCTTTCCGAGCCGCCAGGTGCCAATCGGATAAGGGTAGGTCTCGCGAGGCTGCTTGCGATCTCCCAATCGATCGAGCAAGTACTTTGCTCGAGCTTGTTCGTACTGTTTGTCCGATTGGGAGGTGCTGATGAGTTCTTGAGCCGCCGGCACGTCGACCAAGGGGAGATCAATTTCGCGGTAGCGGCTGGCCAGCTTTGCCTCGACCGGCTGCATGGCGCCTTCGATCAATTCCGCCACCGCGGTTCCCAAACGTTTGCCGTAGGTTTTCGCCAGCTCCACGCTCCGTCGCGGCAGCGGATTTTGATCGGCGCCACAGCCGGCCCAAAACATCGCGTTGGCATTCGGATAACGTCGTTGAACTTCCAACTGCGCGTATCCTGGGTAGTCACCCGACCACTGCCGAAGGTTCAGCGTGGTTGCATGACACGCATAGCCAAACACGATCGCTTTCAGCTCCTGCTGTTGGTCTCGAACTGCCAAAACGGGCACATCGTGATCGAAGGGGCCGGCCAACGTTCCATTGGCACGTCGCGAAGGAACTTCGGCCGCTGGGTTATTGCGGCGGTTCACGGCCACCGTGCAAAGGCCGCTTCCCCAGGTCAACGTGCAAGGGTCCAGGTCTCCGATTGCATCTCCTACCAGCGTCACGATCTTGTCGATCAACTGCTGTTCGTATCGGTCCAATCGTTCCTGTTCGGCTTCGGGCACCAACAAGTAGTGAAGCGGTGCCAGGTTCATTCCCACAGCCGGTCCGGTATGGGTATGAGAGCAACTGATTGCGATCTGATGCTGTTGTAGCGCGAACTCTTTTTCCAAGCGGTCGCGGATACGCATTGCGGTTTGGCGATGAATCCCGACCAAATCCAAAGTCACCAGCACACCTCGCCCGCCCGCCGAATCATCCAGCACCAGCGCCTTTGCCCACAGCTCGGTCAACTTTCCCTCGGCGGGAACGTTACGGCTACCATAACCTGCCATCTGAATCGGTCGATCGGGCGTGATGATCACACTGGCCGTGCCCGCTTGCCAAGACTGAGCCTGGACCGTGGAGCAAACCAGCAACAAAAGAAGCCACGATTTCAATGGTCGCATCGGTAAATTCTGGTGGGAGGATGATCATGAGCAAATGCAGCCGGCACCGCGCCGGTAGGCATACATTCTAAGGATGCCCGATCGTGGGGTATACTCAACTCCTTGAGCCTACGCTCATCGAATGAAACTGTCCGCGCACGGAAATCGGACGAGGCAACGTGAGTTTTACGAACGCCTGCGCTGCCCTGGGCCAGCGACCGTCTCTCACCTCCCCGCTCCCCAACTGAAAACAAACCCGAGCCTCTTACGCCGACCGCACTCGCGCCCTGCCAGTCAACGATACAACTACAAAGCTTGGTTTCCGGAAAATGGTCTTTTGACTCTCGCGCGATGGATGATCGCGCTGGCTGACGAAGATTCCAACACGGATCACCAACACTTTGACAATGAAGTCGGTTTGGGGTTCTTCCAATCGGACACCGACTGCGAATTGATCATCCAACGTGTTGGCAAATGACGGTAGACGGGAAGAACCCAGCGTGATGGAGCCGTGGACAAGAGGTCCATTTCAGGTTGAGATCGACGAATTGCCCGTCAAGGATGGCCGCTTGCGAATTGTAGGCTGTTTCGACAATGGGGCGGTCATCGGAAAGAATGGTGGGTTCGGATTGTCCAAGGGGTTTGTGAAAAAGTACCGCTTCAACGAAGATGGTTTCGCGTTGGAAAAGGAAGGGGGATCCTGACGCCGGCTCCCGGCCGAGTTGCCGCATTCGTTCTACCTGAGAAAATTGGAAATGAATTCATGAACTGGACTTCATCCATCGCCCTGGCGGTGGTCGCTTTGTTGACTTGGGGCTCTAACGCGTCGGGCGAAACGGTGCGAGTGCTCTGCTACAACATCCACTATGGGCAGGGCAACGATGGCGTTTACGACTTGGATCGACTGGCGGCGGTGATTGATCGTGCCAAGCCCGATCTTGTGGCGCTGCAGGAAGTCGACGTGATGGTCCGGCGCTCCGGGCGTGTTCATCAAGCGCGGCGGCTTGGCGAGTTGACTGGGATGTCGGTGCGGTATGGGCCGACGCAACATTACCAGGGCGGTTTGTATGGCAACGCGGTGTTGTCGAAGCTGCCGATCCTGGATGTGATGATTTTCCCGTTGCCCTACACCGAAAGCACGCCGGAAAAGGTGACTTATCCGCGCGGCGCGATCGTGGTGACGGTCCGCGGTCCTGATGGAAATCCGCTGCGGATGGTGAGCACCCATTTTCAGCACAATGTTCCCGAAGATCGTGTTGCCGAGGCCAAAGCGATCAACGCAATGTTGGCTCAGCAGGAGTCGATTCCGACGATTCTGGCCGGCGACATGAACGCGCTACCGGAAGCGGAGCCGATTCGGATACTGCAGGAAAAATGGTTCAGCGCCAGCGACGATCCACCTTCGCCCACCGCGCCGTCGCGAAATCCAACTTCGCGGATCGACTACATCTTTTTTCGTCCGCAAAGTGCTTTCCTGGTGAAGCAAGCAACAGTCATCGACGAACCGATGGCGTCGGATCATTGCCCCGTGATGGCCGTGCTGGAGCTGGCCAAGTAGTTCAGGCGGCCGCCTGTGCTGCGAAGAGTTGGCGTTATACTCAGGTGATGAGTAAACCGACGCCCCAACCGATTGCTTCGGGTGAAGTGCGGCAGCTTGCCGAGGCCGTTTTGAAGCAAGACCGCTTTCCCTACCTGGCAACCATCGACGAAGACCAACCGCGCCTGCGGCCCGTGTCACCCGTCAAGACCGATGGTTTTACCGTCTTTGTCGCCAACCTGCGCAGTTATCACAAGACCGCGGAGATCTCGGCCAACCCCAAGGTGGAACTCTGTTACTTGAGCGATGGACATGACCAGGTTCGGATCACCGGCGTGGCGGCGGTGGAAAGCGACGCGACCGTCTTGCAAGACATTTGGAACGACAATCCGCTGCTTCGCCAATACCTTGGCAGCATCGACAATCCCGAACTGATTGTTTATCGAATCCAGCCGACGCGAGTTCGTTTCATGCGTGAATGGGCGCTCGAGTACCACGAAGTCGACTTGAGCACCAGCGGCGATGCGTGAACTGTTTCGCACCTTGCCGTTGATGTGCGTGGTGTTGTTGGTGCCGGTGCTGCCTTTTCTGTTTTTCGGCGGAAGATTCGAGGATTGGTTGCGAGGTGTGGCCGAAGAACCTCCGTCGGCAGCCGGAACTGCGGCGCTGGTGATTGGCCTGCTGGCGACCGATATTCTGCTGCCGATCCCGTCCAGTGTGATCAGTACGCTGGGCGGTTGGCAGCTCGGTTGGTGGAAAGGAACGCTTGCAACCTGGATCGGAATGAACCTTGGCGCTGCGATCGGGTTCGCGCTGGCGCGGCGATGGGGCCGCCCGTTTGCATTGTGGTTTTCCAAAGGAGAAGACTTGAACCGAATGCACCAGGTGAGTCAGCAATACGGGCCGACCGTGTTGGTTTTGACCCGAGCGATGCCGGTTTTTGCGGAGGCGAGTGTATTGATCGCGGGGATTCATCAACTTGCGTGGCGACGTTTTCTGCCAGCCGTGGTGCTCAGCAACCTGGGGGTGGCGATTGCCTATTCGATCTTCGGCGACTTTGCCGAGCGGCATCAGTGGCTGCCGCTGGCACTGGGGATTTCGGTTGCCTTGCCCCTGCTGGTCGCGGCCGCCGCGAAACGGTGGTTCGATACCCAGGCGGTGGAAACAAGCGACCAAATTCCACCGTAGGCCGACTTGTCCCCAAGTCGGCGATCCTGCACTTGCCAGCAGGCTGGTGCGCTTGCCGACTTGGGAACAAACCGGCCTACGGTGAGCTGCCCGAGTCATTACAATCATTGGGGTGGGGCACAAGACTGTCACAAACGCCGTGAAAAGGCTGCTGGATCATGAACTTTCCCAAGTCGCTTGTCGTCTCTTTTGGATTGCCTGTTCTACTGGTCGGCATCGCCAGCCACGGCTTCGCCGCGAGCCCTGCCGAACTGGCCGGACTGCATGGTGGATTGGTGGTACAGCTGGGCGGTGGTGACACGACGGCCGCGGCTGAACTCAGCAAGACAGGTCGCTACCTGATCCACGTGCTGGATCCCGATGCCAGCGTGACGTCCGCTGCGCAAAAATCGATTCGCAAGAACGGTCACTACGGATTGGCTTGGGCAGAGCAGGTATCCGATCAGAAGCGGTTGCCCTATGCCGAAAACGTGGTGAACTTGATCGTCGTTCGTGACTACAGTGCCCCGGTGAAGGAGATGTTGCGAGTGTTGGTTCCCGGCGGATCGATCGTCGTGGTGAACGATCGCCTGGTTGACCGATCCGCACTGGCCGAATCGCAGTTCGATTCGATCCGACAAGCCGATGAACGAATCATCGCAGTGAAACGTTGGCCTAGCGAGATGGACGTTTGGTCTCACTCACGACACGCTGCGGACGGCAACGCGGTTTCGCTGGACACCCTGGTCGGTCCTCCCGAACGCGTTCGCTGGATTGCGGCGGCGACATCGGAAGTCGAAGGCATGGTCACGGCGGGCGGCCGCAATTTCTATGGCGGCGTTCTTGCTCGTGATAGCTTCAACGGTTTGCGATTGTGGCATCGTTATCTCGACAAAAACGGTGACAACAATCCCCAGCAGTTCTCTCTACCGCGACTCGCCCACGGCGGTTCTCGGCCGATTGCGTCGAACCGATATTTATTCGCCGTGCTTGGCGATCGCCCCGTCGCACTCGACGCGGCAACCGGCGAAGTTGCGGTCGAGTTCGCCGACTTGGGTGTTCCCAAGGCTCTGTTGTACGACTCGTCACACATCATTGCCGCAGACGACCACACCGTTTGTGCGTTCGATCCGCAAACCGGCGACGAACTGTGGCAAGTGGCATCGGCGGAACCGCGAAACGTGATTGCTGACGGAAAGGTCGTCGCATTCACCGAGGGACGAGTCAAACGTGGTGAAAAAGCGGTCGCCGTCGTCTTGGATGCCGACACGGGCGAAAAGAAGTGGAGTCGCGATGACTACCCGTGGTTGACGATGACGACGCGAACGGTGCTAGCCAAAGGCCAACTCGTATTCGAAGTTTCAACGCTGAACGATCACGATGCCGGTAATGGAATTCACGTGGTGTCGGCGGCAACGGGCCAGCATCAATGGTCCAAGGAATTTCCGCCGGGAATGAATCACGCCCGGCAAGCCAGAGCGATGTTCCTGGAAGACGATCTTTGGATTCTGCACGGTGGAAAGATTCATACCACCGACAAGGAAAAATTGAAACGCAGTCCGACGGAAGTTTCCGCGCTCGATCCGGCGACGGGCGAAGTCCGCCGCACCTTTCCCGCTGGACTTGCGCATTGTTTTCCGCCGGTGTGCACGCCCAATTTTGTGTTCGCTGGTGAACTGGACATGACGGATTTGAATTCGGGCGAAGTGATTGCCAATCGAATCACGAAAGCAAACTGCTCGCGAGAAAGTGGTTGGATCCCGGCCAACGGATTGGTCTACACCACGCCCAAACACTGCACCTGTTGGCCGATGTTGCGCGGATATGTGGCGATGGCCCCAGCCACCGACGAGCCGGCGGCGGGCGATTCTGTGGCAAACCTGCCGGTCGCCGAAATGGAATTCTTGTTGGAAAAGGGACCGGCACAAGCAGATCCGGACGCTGCCAACCCCCAGCCTGATGATTGGCCGCTGTATCGGCACGATCGTTGGCGCAGTGCCAGCAGCGTGACCGCGGGACCAGGAAAACTGAACAAGCGCTGGACCGCCAGCCTGAACGAGGAGATCGCAGCGGAAGCTTCCATCACCGGCCCGATCTTGCACGACTGGAAAGAAAACCCGGTCGTCAAAGGTCCGCTCAGCGCGCCGACGATCGCTGGTGGGATCGCTTACGTGACCCGGCCTAATGCGCACGAACTGATTGCCATTGATACCGCATCGGGGGAAGTTCGCTGGCGATTCACGGCCAACGGACGTCTTGATACGCCACCGGCAGTTCATCGGGGGCTCTGTCTTTTCGGTTCGGCGGCGGGCTGGGTCTACGCAGTGCGAGCCGACAACGGCGGTCTGGTCTGGAGGATGCGGGCGGCGCCGACCGACCAGCGAATCGTGGCCTACGGGCAAGTCGAATCGCCATGGCCTGTTCCCGGTGCGGTGTTGGTCATGAACGACGTCGCCTACTTTGCCGCCGGACGTCAACCACTTGCTGACGGTGGTATCCTGGTCTTTGCCGTCGACCCGATGACGGGAGATCGCCACTGGGTCAAACGAATCGATTCCGTTCCACAAAAAGGGTTTTATGAGAACTCGGGGTTGGAATTTGATCCTTTCGATATCCTGCACGCCGAGGGCGACGGCATCGCCATGTCACGTTGGATTCTGTCTCCCGATGGCAAAGAAGTGGACGTGGACAAGTGGAATGCGTTTGCCAAACTGAATACCGGCGGTGGTGAAGTTTGGATTCCGCGTGGCACCTGGACTTATGGCGCCCGGCATCAACATCGATTCCGCGGCGAAGCACCTCGCCGGCCTTTGACCGTGTTCCGAGACGACAACGTTTACAGTTCCTTGAATGGCAGCACCGACGTATTTCGGCGCGAGTTTAATCTCGATGAGGGAGAAGAGTTCAACAGCAAGTGGATCACCGGTTGGGAAGCGGGCAGAACGGCCAGGGATGGCGGCAAGCCGTATCGCAGTTATCGAATCGCCAAGAATTCGCTGTGGACCAAAGACCCGTTCGCCGCCGAAAACGAAGTCAAGGAAGAACCTGAGTACGGCACGCAGCTTCACAATGACATTCACGCCATGGCGCTATCTGGTGACGAAAAGTTGTACGTCGTTCATCGAGATGGGCGTTTGAAAGTCGTTTCGACAGAAACCGGTTATGTGATCGATGAGACGGAAGTGCCGCCGCCTGCCTGGGACGGTTTGGCAATCGCCGAAGGCCGACTTTACCTGACGACCAACACCGGCCAGCTGATTTGCCTTGGCGACAAGTGATCCTGAGACGATCATTGGCTGCGGAGAATCGTTTCCACGCTCTCACCTTCCTGTCTCATCGGACCGATGTACCGGTCGGCGATGACAACCTGGTCGATAAAAACATGCTGGTCGTGTGGTGACGGCCGAGTGCCGCCGTGATAGACGTTCATCCAAACCTGTTCGATCTTCAGCCGATCGTTGTTGCGAAATCGGATGTCTTTCTTTTCAAAGGCGAGCCGTCCGTCCACCCAGGCGCGAAGGATGCCGTCGTTTTTTCCCGGCGTGTTCAACTTGACATGCTGTTCGATGCAGTACCATCGGTTGTTTTCCAGGTAGCCGCGATAACCGATTTGCCATAGCCAATTGGTACCGTAGCGGCTTTCCATGTCCGCGTGATAACAGTAAGTGCCGATCGGCGTTGTTCCGGCAAGCGGATTGTTTCCGGCGGGAATCGTTGGTTGGAATAATCCCCGTGCCGACCAGCCCCGGTCCCCAAAACTTCGCCGGCCGCCCCAACCGGTCACTCCATAAGTACCGCTAAATCCAGGCAACTTTCCTCCCTGAATGGTCTGGTTCCAATCGTCCGCCAATCGAAGGTAGTATCGAAAGTACGATTCGGTCGGTTCTTGCTCGTTCCGCTCCGCGAATTTCCAAAGCGTATTCAGGGCGCCGTTGGCTCCCCGGGCAATGCGAACTCGCAGCGCTTTGCCGCGAAGCGGCTCGAATTTCCGCTGGTCATCGTCGGCAACCGTGTCGATCACTCGTTTGATTTCAGCCACGCTCCAGCGATCGGCCCAGGCAGGGTCTTCAAAGTCGGCGGCGAACAGGACGCTGGGGTCCGATTCGATCTCCCTGTCTCCCGGATATTCCCAGGCCACGCCGACGATCGGTTGCGATGGTTCCGCATCATGACTCTGCTGGCACCGAAATACTCCGATGGTCGCCGAACCGTACTGTCGATCCGAATACAAACGAAGCGTCGCTTTTTCGATCGGTGCGTCGGTGGTGATCTTGCTCCAATCAAACCGAAGCAACGTATGGTCAGGGGCCGCCGAAACCCGCAAATGATCCCCCAGTCCTTGGCTGCGGTAGGTGCTGGGGGTCAAGAAGGTGTCAGCGCTGGCGTCCAACCGGTGGGTTTCGTTTCCAATGACGACATCCAATTGGGGACGCCAGACTTTTTGACCGTGTTGACGACTGTAAAAGTGAATGTCGCCACTGTCAGAGACGGCTCGCAAAAAAAAACCTTGCTGAGGAAACTGCCGCCGCCTCCAGCCGATGACCAGATCGGTCACGTCCCAGCTGACAAATTTTCCTGTATCGTCATCGGTCACTTCGGCGATCGAAAAGGGGGCGGGGCCATGGGCTGTTCCGTCGCGATCACGCCAATCCCCCATGAAACGATTCCAGGCCAACCCCGCAGCCCGGTTGTAGTAGTCTCGCGTGGCGCCATCGGTTCCGCTTTGGTTTCCTTCCAACCAGTCACTCTCGGCTGCCTGTGCGATAGCGGCCAACAACAGGCTGGCGACGGTGACATAGCGGCAAATCATGAAAACCTCAGCTGCAAATGGGAAACACAATCGATTGCCGGCGGCAGCAAACCGCGGTTCACGGTGGCAACCATTTATACCTTCTTGCCACACCGGCGACTTTGCACCGGCAATTCGTTTCCAGGGAAAGCCAAACTCAGTACACTGGAGAGAGGCGCCACTCGACGCTCCCCCCTCTTTCCTCTTCGCTGCCGATGTAGGCTACGGAACCATGTCTGTTCGAAGTGTTCGATGTCCCGGCTGTGAAACGACGGTCAATGTGCCGGCGGCGATGACCAACGTCAAATGCCCCTCCTGTGCCACGGTTTGGAACGTCAACCATCCGTCGGCAGCACGGCTATCACCCGCTGCCAAGCAAGCGGCCAGCCAGAACTCCGATTCGGACGAACAAGACGAATCGACCGCGCATGCGGCGATCATCGCCAGTTTGGTGGGGGGAGCGATGTTTCTGATCGCGATGGTGGCTCTGGCGATCGTTGTCCTGAACCGAGATTCACCCGCATCCAGCACCGCGGCTGCGGAAGTCGAAGACACGATCAAGCCGCTGGAACCGGAAGAATACCGCGTCGTCAAACTGCCCGAAGCGACTCGAAAACGAATTTACAACGATTACCGCCGGCTCGCTCGTACCACCGTCGAAAAGCCGCTCGCCATTCCTCAGGGAACCAAAGTTCGCCGAGACGTGGAAGAGATGCTGCAAAAAACGTTCGACCGAGAACTGATGCGGTTCGCCGCCCTGCATGACGTCACGGTGGACGACATCAAGGAGGTGATCAAAGAGGGGGATGCGAAAGTGTGGGACGACAGCCCCCGATCGCACGCGGTACGCGACGGCAAACGAGTCTACGCGAGGGAGAAAAGCGAGGGCTGGAAAATCAATCCCAATCGCAAGTGACGGCGAATCACAATCCGCTCGCCATCTGCTTGGCCCGCTTGGCGATTTTTAAATATTGCTCTCGCGTCTTCCGATCCAACATCCCTTTGTCGACTTGTTGCAGCAGTTTGATCGCAGCGATGGGGTCTTGGTTGACTGAAAGTTGAACGCTGGCGGCGCGGATGTTCCATTGCGGCGCGTACGCGGGGTAGGCCTGTGAGCCGATCGACAAAACCGTCAATGCCGGTTTGATGTGCTCCTGGCGAATCAACCCTTCGGCAAGTTTGCCCATCGAGATTGCGGAAAGGACAAAGTCGCGGTGCTGCTTACGCTCGGTCGCCAGCATCTTCACTGCCCACGGAAACTTGCCTTGTGCGATCGCCGCTTCGATCTTGTTTCTTGATGCTTCGACGGGATCAAGAGCGGCGGTGGCATCGTCAAATTCGGGTAACGCCAAATCGCCAGCCAATCCCTCGGCAGCCGATTCAACCGGTTGCAGCGGTACCGGCGGTGGCGGCGCCGGAGCGATGGAAACGGGGATTGCCGGTTCGGGTGGCGGCATGGGCGGCTGAGTGTTTCGGATCTGCCGCGCGACGACGTGAGCCGCTTGGGGTACCACCGCTTGTGGCGGACCTTTCGCCGCTTCGGCAGCCGCTGCTGCCGCTTGCCGCTCTTTTCGTTCGCGCTTGAGCGTACGATTCGCTTTGAACCTTTCGCCGGTCAACACCGAGATCGCATCGAATCCCTCGCAGTCGACAAAGCCAAGGTAAAGCATCGCCAAACCGATCGCGCCGCCGACCACGAAACCGTTCAGGTGCAGCGCAGCACTGCTGATCGCTCCGTTCTGAAGCAGAAACATTCCGAACTCTTTGGCGACAAACATTCCGCAAACCGTCCCCACGGTCCAGTCGCGAATTCCATCGCCCGAGGCGCGGATCACGGCGCTCCAACGAAAATAAGACTCGAACTCGTTCACCGGTGCCCAAATCGCGCAGATCGCCATCAATCCGAAGATCACCGCCGATGAACCGAGCGAACAGGTGCCGGTCTGCAACAGGTCTTCGCGGAACTGTTCGTACAGATCCTCCTGCTCCTGCTCGGTCATCGGGTTTTCGGGATCGTTCAGCATCTTGACGAAGTCGGCCGCCTGGTTCTTCGGATCAGACGGCAACATCAACGCTTGCTGCGTGAATCCCTGGCAGACGCAGATGCCCAAGTACAACAACAGCATCCGCCACCAACCGATTTTCCCTTCCACGATCATGCCAAACGGCCACAAAAAGATCATGTTGAAAATCAGATGAGGCCACCCTTTCAGTGGACCGCCATGAAGAAAGTTGTGCGTCAACCATTGCAACGGATGAAAACCGTCGCCGAAGTACAAGTAGTACGGCGTCGCATCGACTCCGAAGGTCGAGATGATCCAATGCCCAATGCAGTTCACGACCACCATCGCGATGGTCACGATCGGCAGGTGATACAGCGGCGCGTCAGTGCCGTAAATCACGAACATCGTGAGTCATTCCCAATTCCGATGGCCCGGCAGCTCAGCCCTGGTAGTCAGAGCCGCGAATATTCCGGTTCCGAGTTTAGTACACCGCACCGGTCGGTTGGGAAAGCGGCGCGATGAGCTTGAAATCGACGAGCAGGCTCTTTTTGCGAATGATTCTCAATAAGGGCTCTCGCTGAAATCTTCTTTCAATTATCACTGCCCAGTCGGCAAGATGATGATCATATCGGTTACTCTGTTGACTTGCTGCGGCGCTGCCTGTCGCTCCTTACAACGTTGTTCGTTTCCACAGAGAGTATCCATCGAATGTCGAAAAAACTGATTGCCCTGATGAGCTGCTCGCTCTTGATCACTTGTTTTGTTTGTCTGCCGGCGATGGGTGCCGATGACGACGATGAGCCCAAATACAAGATCAAGGACGTGATGAAAAAAGCTTTCAAGGGACCGCTGTTGAAAAAGGTCGCCAGCGGCAAAGCTTCCGATGATGAGAAGAAAGAGTTGCACGCGATGTTGGTCGCACTCGGCAAGCACAAACCGCCGAAGGGCGAAGCAGATAGTTGGAAGAAGCTGACCAGCGCTTTGAACAAAGCCGGCAAAGCAGCAGTCGATGGTGACGACGATGCCGCAGCCCAGCTGAAGAAAGCATCCAACTGCAAAGCGTGCCACAGTCAGCACAAACCGTAGCGATCTCCGCGCGCCGGCAATTGCGATTTCAGTAGGCCGGCTTGTCCCAAGTCGGCGATCCTGTACTGGCCGACTTGGGGACAAGTCGGCCTACAATGAACTGCTCTTTGTCCAAAAAAGGGCTGCCGTGAGGGGGGCATCCGTCACGGCAGCCCAGCCCCGCTTAGTCGGGGGCACCGAGGAGAACGGGTTATTCGATCCCGTGACCAGGCTGTTTGGTGAGCCAACCGTTCATCCAGTTAGACTTCACTCTTTGCCAGATCCAAAATGGAACGCTTCAGTTCCGGTGACAGTTTGCACCAGTTTCTCACCAGTTCAAAAAACTCTCGGGCACCTTCGCTTACCGCCCCGGCATTGTCGCTTCGCCTGCGCGCCTCGGTGATTGCCGCGTTGACTTGATTGACGGTGTGTAAGGGTTTGCTTGTTACGTCTACGATGGTCATGGATAGTCCAGGCTAGCCCGGATCAGCTGGAACAAGCGACTGTCGGCCAGTTCTCCGCTCCTGGCGGCGCGAAGCGACTTTGGAGAAGTCGCCGACCTTTGCGGACTGGATGACGCGTTCTCAGTTTTCGGCAACCGAAAAGGCAAAGATCGTTTCCAGAAACGCAATCCGACCGTCTTTTTGAATGGGAGCGTTTTTCAACTCCACCAACTTCCTGCTTTGCACCAATGATTCTCCTTCGGACCAAAGCTCGATCCTTTTCTCAACCGGCACACCGATCAGTACTTGGTCTTGCGACGGCGGCGGCGCCTGCCCAACGGCCGGAGAGGCGGTGAACCCACCAATCGAGACAAAGGTTAACAACCAGAAGTAGGCCGACTTGTCCCAAGTCGGCGATCCTGGAACTGGCCGACTGGAGGCAAGCCGGCCGACAACAATTTGCCGCGGCATTAGGCTGCCAGTTTCCTTTTTCGTTTCCAGACGAAGGCCAGGCCAAGCAGCGCCAGCGCTGCCAAGTGAGTCGGTTCGGGGACGGCCACGATGACGAAGTCGGTCGAATCGAGCGTGATGTCTCCCGATGAATCCGATGTGGTCCAGTTGGCCGGATTGGAAACCAACGCCGCAAGTTGAGCCGAGGAAGTAACCGTTCGCGTCCCGGTATACTGACCGTTGTCGACTTCGTCGAAAGCGATGTTCGCCGCTGCTAGCGCCGACGGCAACGCGGAATCGCTGGCGTTGTCGGTCGTCGCGTCCCAACCGACGGAACCTTCAAAATCGATGCCGTACAACAAGGTTCCGCCGTAGGTGCTTGGGTTGGCAGCCGGCGCGGCACCTTGTCCGGCAAAGATCTGGTCACCCGAATTTGCCAGTCCGGCGATGTTGCCAGACGAACCGCCAAGGTCGGCTGTATCTTCTGAAACCACCACCACCGTTCCCGCTGCAATCGCTGCTCCGGTGTTGTTGGTCCAGATGAATTCGTTCTCGCTGCCGCGCCAATCTCCTCCACCAGCACCTTCACCGCTGCCGTCGCCTCCGCCGATGAATCCGGAATCCCAAAAGTTGATCGATTCGCCGACACCAAGTGAATTGATGGCCACGAAAGAAAACCCATCGGGCCCGTCACTTCGGAATCCAATGATCGCAATGTCTCCAGCCACAATCGCCGCCTGGACAGGCGCGACAGCCAACCATCCCAGGGAAGCAACAACCGCCAGTGCAAAAGTCTTCAGTCTTGTCATTTCATACAGCCGTGGTGGCGAAAAATTGTCGATTTTGGGAACCAATCAGCAGACAGTGAAATTCAGTCCAACGATCAAAATCGCGCCCATTCTAGCTGGAAGCGGTATCATTTTCATCGCTGTCGGGCCGCACATTTCGGCCGCCTACAGGCTCTGATTTACCATGGCGTGGCTGCCTGGTTGAAAAACAACAGGATTCCCCGTGTCGATTGCCAACGATTCCCCTTCGACTGTTTCCTCCCACGGTGTGGTGATTGATGCCGGTTTGCACCACCGGCTTCACCAATCCAACCACGCGTCGTCGATTCGATGCCTCACCTTCGTGTTCCTTTACGCGGTCTGCAGCGGGGGTGTCCTGTGGGTACGAGGGGCGGGCGATGACGCGGCCTACTTGTTGGCCTGCATTCCCCTGTACCTGATTGCCGCAGCCTCGTTACACGGGATCAGCCTGTTCACTCATGAAGCCGTTCACGGCGTCCTTTGTTCAAACCGCACCTGCAATCGAGCGCTGGGCATCGCTTGCGCGCTGCCGGTGCTGCAAAATTTTTCCGCCTACAAAGTGTTGCATCTGCGGCATCATAAGCACCTGGGGCAGGAAGGCGATCCCGACCACTACGACAACTACAGTCACTGGACATGGCTGGTGTTTTCGATGCATTGGGTCAGGCTGATTGTCGGTTACCCCATCTATATCGTGATGATTCCCATTCTCGGATTCCGGCAGGGAACATCGTCGGATCGTCGCTGGATCGTGTTGGAAGTGACGCTACTGATCAGCCTGATCGCCGCCGTGCTTGCCTCGCCCGTGTCGTGGACCACGCTGCTTCACGTTTGGGTGATTCCCATGATCATCATCAACACCTTCGTCAACATCCGTGGGATGAGCCAGCATACTTTTTTGGAACAGCCCGATGACCCAGTGCAGGGAACGCGTTCGATTCTGACCAATCGGGTGACCGAGTTCTTCATGTGCAACGAAAACTACCACCTGGAACATCACCTGTTTCCGCGAGTGCCGTGGTACCACTTGAAACACCTGCACCTGGAGATCAAGGATCAGCTGGTCGATCGGAAAGCCCCCTTTGTTCGATCGTATTTTGAGTTCGTACGAGAATTCATCCGCAAAAGTTGGGCTCGCAGTCCATGGGGCAGGGGCGGTCATCGCGCTTGATCATGGACCGCTCGAACCTCACACCGCAGCTGAACCTTTCGGTGCTCCAGCGCCCGATGCGGCACGAGATCTTGTTGTGGTTGCTTGGTCTGTACACAACGACTGCACTGATCGTCCGAGCCGGCATCTGGGACGGGCGAACCTGGCAAACGATCTTTGCCACCGCCGCGTATGCCGCCGTCTGTTATTGCCGCAACAGCGAAAGCGACCGATGGCAAAAACTGCGGCTCTTGGCGGGCTACTTTTTCGTGCTTTGGTATTTCCTGGCAGTCGCGTCGTTTGTCTCAGCGCTCCAGCTGCCGGCGCAGGATGAAGTGTTGACGTTGGTGGACGAAAAAATCTTCGGAGTCACGCCGGCGGTGCCGATGCAGCGGATGGTTTCCAAGTTGATGACCGAAACGATGAGCGGCTTTTACTTGTCGTACCTCGTCTACCTTCACGTGGCCATTGTGCACGCGGGTTTCATGCAGGTGCAGGATGCGCGGCGGTTTGCCGGATGGATTCTTAGCATTTACGCAATCAGTATGCCCATCTATTTGCTGGTACCGGCGACCGGGCCGGGTATGGCGTTGCCCGATTCATTTGGTGTTCCGCTGGAAGGTTGGCTTTTGACTGACATCAATCGTGCCATTGTCGAACCCGACGGCGCGATCTACGACGTCTTTCCAAGCCTGCACGTGCTGATCACCTGCGCTCTGCTGACGTATGACTTTCAGCATCACCGGCGGCGGTTTTGGATCATGCTGGTCCCTTCGGCAGGCATGTTCGTTTCGACCCTTTACTTGCGATACCACTACGCCATCGATCTGATTGCCGGCTTCTGGCTGTTTCTGGTTGCCTACTTGCTGTTTGCCGAAAGGAGGCCCGTCGATGTGGCTGCCGACCACTGAAGGTGACGCTACCGATGACGATCGCTGGGTGGAACCGACCGCGTCCCTTCCGCTAGCCTTTGCACAGGTTCGTGAAGACGCGACGATCGACCTGGGTTTGCTGCAGCGTTTGAATCGACCGGCAAGAGTGGCGATGGTTGCCTCCGGAGGCGAAACGGCGGCGCTACTATCGACGATGCCATTGCAACGATTGCACCTGGTGGACATGAACCCCGCCCAGCTGGCCATCACGCGGTTGAAACTGCGGTTGTTGGCCGATTGTGATCCAGCGCAACGTCAGCGTTTGCTTGGCCACGCGCCGATGCCCGCCTCAGAACGATCGGCAGAACTCCTGCGTCACCTTCAAACATTGAATTTGCCGCCCGATGCACTCGGCCCGATCGACTGGGTTGGCAGATTCGGTCCGGACCATTGCGGTCGTTACGAATGGTTGTTCGCTCGGTTTCGTCAACTGCTGGCCGACCGCGAAGGAGAGATACGGCAGCTGATGTTGCTGCGACAACCTCACCGTCAATCACAGCTTGTTGCCGGCGGAACGGACTTGGGAGACAGAATCGAGTCGGCGTGGGAGCAGACGATGGAGCTGTCGCGACTGGTCAAGATTTTTGGTCCTGATGCGACGGCCAACCGGATCCAACCGTTCGCCCAGCACTTCATCGATCAAACTCGCTGGGTACTGGGAAAAATGCCGGCGGCCGACAACCCGTTTTTACACCAAATCTTTTTGGGCGAGTTTATCGGCCCGCTGTGGCCTTGGTTGACCGAGCCGTCACCGGCGTCGCTCCCCGAAACCGTCTGCACCCTTTCTCGGATGAACGATCTCCTTGCCGGCGAAGACGATCAATCGTACGACTTGATCCATCTGTCCAATATCCTGGACTGGATCAGTCCCTCGGAGGCACTGGCGGTGCTGCGCAGCGCGTTTCGCTGTTTGTCGCCTGGCGGCCTGGTTGTCATTCGTCAGCTGAACTCGCAGCTTGACATCACCGCGTTTCCCGCCGGCTTCCGTTGGGATCGCGAACTGGCCCATCATTTGCACGAATCGGATCGCAGCTTTTTTTATCGCTCCCTGAACATCGGGTGGAAGCCGTGACTTCGATCGCCATCCTGGAAGGTTGCCCCGAGGCGGCGCTGGCCGCCTCGCTGGCGGAATTCGAATCGGAATTCCGCTATCCGCTTGGCGAGGGCCGTTGGTTCCGCATCTCTCACGACGACGACTACACTCGCTTCTTTCGCGCCATCGGCGACGCCCGATGTTTTGTGGCCCAGCGGAATGGAAAAGTATCGGGAGTGGTCAGCGTGGCGCGGTGCCGATTACGCAGCCCCGGCGGTGGTTTCGTCGACGCGTCCTACGTCGCCGACTTGAAGATCGGTCGGCAAGGCGACGGAGCCACGTTGATCCGATTGTTGCGTCCCTCGGTCGCTTGGGCGCGAATCACTCCCTCGACTCCTGGTTTTTCGGTGGTGATGGACGGGACGTCGCGTGACCCGACGTCCTACACGGGCCGCTTGCAAATACCCCCATACATCCGGCTTGCCGGGCTGACGATTTTGCGAATTCCAACGGACTTGCTCGGCGCCAGTGATGCAAGGGAAGCGAGTCCGGATGACGTGCACGCTTGTTATCGCGATTTGACCCGAGGTCATTTTGCGACCGATGGCGGCAGTCCGGAAAGACGAAGCGTGATGCAACCAACGGGAATGATCCTGCCTGATGGTGCGGCTTGCGGTCTGATCGAAGACACGCGTCGCTGCAAACGTTTGTACCTCGATGACGATACCGAAATGGTTTCAGCCCACCTGTCTTGCTTCGGGTATCACACACCTGGGCATGCCGTTGATCTGATCGCCGCCGCCTGCCTTCACTGTCGACAGTTGGATTTTCCCGCCCTGTTTGTTGCCCTGCCGGCGGCCGATAGCGGCGCAATCCTGAGTCTGCTTCCACAACAACACATCGTCGTCGCGCCGGCGACGGTCTTTGGATTTGGCCTGCCACCGGGTAAAAACTGGTCGGTCAACACATCGGAGATTTGAAACATGCACAACCGCATCGACCAGCCCGCAAGCGATATCGGCAGCTCGGTCGAAAGAATCGTCGGCGCCAGCCGCATCATGCAGAATCCCTATTTTCAGACGCTGCAAAGTGGCGTCATGACGCGCGAGCAGTTTCAGCAGTCGCAGCGGCAGTTTTATTTTGCGGTCGAGTTTTTTTCGCGTCCGATGTCGGCGCTGCTGACAAGATTGCCCGACCCCAAGCAACGTTTGGGCATCTTGGCAAACGTGGTGGAAGAACATGGTGACTTCCAACCGGCCGCGTTCCATGAAGCGACGTTTCGCCAGTTTCTGGCGGCTCTTGGCGAAACCCATCCACCCCAGCGGAATGAAATCGCTCCTCCTGCTCACGCATTCAACTTGTCGATCATGGCGGCTTGCAATGCCGACGATGTGCTGGTCGGAATCGCCTGCTTGGGAATCATCGAATACGCGTTTGCGGAAATTTCGGCTTTGATCGGAGGCGCGGTGGTCCGGCGGGGTTGGTTGAGCGAAGATGCGTTGGTTCACTATTCGCTGCACGCGGAGCTGGACAAGAAGCACGCCGCCGATTTTTTCGAGCTGCTGCAGGATGATTGGAAATCGGCAGACAAACGAGCGGCAATCGAGCGTGGGCTGTGGTTGGGCGGCTACGTGTTTGATCGCCTGTACCGTGATCTTTTGAAAGAGGAGCTGTAGGCCGACTTGTCCCCAAGTCGGCAAGTGCCAGGTTTGCCGACTTGGGGACAAGTCGGCCTACAGATGTCTTGATGGAAAGCGCCCAGCGAACCGACTATCTTCTGGGTTCACCAGATCCGAACTGAGGCGAATGAAATGAATGGACTGCGCTGCGTATGGTTGTTGTTGGCGACGGTGGTGTCGGCGACGAGTCTTCTTGGCCAAGATCGCCCCAACGTGTTGCTGTTGTGTGTCGACGATTTGCGACCGGAACTCCGCTGCTTCGGCAAACCGTACATTGTCTCGCCGAATATCGATGCCCTGGCAGCCGGCGGCCGCGCGTTTCATCGCCACTATGTGCAAGCACCAACTTGCGGTGCTTCGCGATTCACGCTGTTGACGGGCAGGTACGGCGGGACGAACAACGGGGCCCTCTTTGCGCGAGCGGCGATGATTGCCAAGGATTCGCAATCCGCTGCCCCCAGCATGCCAGCCTGGTTTCGCCGTCACGGCTACACCACGGTTTCCGTCGGTAAAGTCTCTCATCATCCCGGCGGCCGCGGGGGCAAAGACTGGGACGATGATCGCCAACTGGAGATGCCGTTGTCTTGGGACCGGCACTTATTGCCCGCTGGTCCCTGGCAACATCCGCGAGGAGCGATGCATGGACTTGCCCACGGAGAAATTCGCGTCAACGCCAAAGACATGGACGTTTTTCAATCGGTCGAAGGCCCCGATTCGATTTATCCCGACGGTTTGATCGTCGATGAAGCGTTACGGCAACTCGACACATTGGCAACCGAGAAAGAGAAGCCGTTTTTTCTAGCCGTGGGGATCATCCGCCCTCATCTGCCATTCGGTGCGCCGGCGAAGTATTTGCAACACTACCAAGACGCTTCGCTGCCGCCGATTCCTCATCCGCAAAAGCCCAGCGGCAAAACAACCTGGCACGGTTCCGGCGAATTCATGAAGTACAACCGCTGGAAACGTAATCCGAATGAGGATGCCGAGTTTGCGACGGAGGTCCGCCGCCACTACGCCGCCTGCGTCACCTACGCCGACGCGCAGGTGGGACGCGTGCTGGACAAGCTGGAAAAACTTGGGGCTCGCGACAACACGATCATCGTGTTGTGGGGTGACCACGGGTGGCATCTGGGCGAACACGCGATCTGGGGCAAGCACGCGTTGTTCGAGGAGTCGCTACGATCGCCGTTAATCATCCAATACAAAGGGATCGCTAAACCGGGCCAGGCAAGCCGATCGATCGTCGAAACGCTGGACATTTTTCCGACGTTGTGCCAGCTGGCCGGTCTTCCCGCAGCCGATTTCGCTCAAGGCGTTTCGCTCGGCCCGATCCTGGATGACCCGGCCGCGCCCGGTCACGTCGCCATTTCCTACGGTGGCAATCGACGAACGATCCGTACCGATTCTCACCGATTGATCGCACACAAAGACGGCTACGCCGAGCTGTACGATCACCGCTCGCCTGAAAAAGAAACGCAGAATCTTGCCGCGGATCACCCAGAACTGGTCAAGCAATTGCGTCGTCAGTTGGAGCAGCGACTACGGTGACGGTTTGGCGGGCACCGACAATCGCATCGCTTCGTACTTCCACTTGCCTTCTTTCTTGACGACGACGGTTGACCAGGTTCCGCTGCTGGGAAACTGTTGAGGTCCGTTTTTGACTTTCCATTTTCCCGTTGCCAACACCACATTGGGACTGATAAACCGGCGGCTGAGCTGTTGGCCGCTGATTTTTGCTTGCGGGTTGTTTTCAAAAAACGATCGATGGCCAGCCGCAATCTGGTCACGCCCCCGCAACATATCGCCCGTCAGAATCGTGAAATCAGCGGCACCGGTGAACAAGGCGGTCACCTTCTTTTCATCTCTGGCATTGAAAGCGACCACGTAAGCTTCGTTCAGTTCACCGATCTTGATGAAGTCAGGCGAAACCTTGTCTTGACCGCGGGCGGTAACACTAGCCAACACGATTGCAACAGCGGCAAAGCGAATGATTGTGTTCATGATGAGCCACCTTTTTTTCTACGAGAGACGCGAAATCAAACTTGCTGCTGACGCAAATATAGACTGTGGCAGCGACAGTATCCATTCTTCCCTCCGCTCGTACTCTTTCTTCTCTTCGTACTCGTACTCCCACTCCCACTCCTACTCCTACTCCCACTCCTACTCCTACTCCTACTCCTACTCCCACTCGTACTCCCACTCGTGCTCGTGCTCGAAAACGAACCAGTGCTTTCACCCTCCGTTTCGCGTCGCAACCACAAATTCCCAGGTCCGAATCGATTACGAGCACGAGCACCGCTTCGCTGAGCACGAGCACGAGAAGAAAGAAAGCTTATAATGGAATGGAGCGTTGGCACGGCTTGATCTCAGGAGCTGAATTGGTGGAACGAACGGGTCCTTCCGAATTCGATTGGGCGATCCACCGCGAGGCGGCGCGTCTGACGGAGCAGTTGCTGGAAACGTTCAGGCAACAACTGCCGGGGTTGGATCATCTTGGCCGACGAATGCTCGATGAAACCGGAACTCGCCTGGTTGATTGGATCGACCATTTTTCCGTTCCCGATGATCCGGCGATCAACCTGCGGCTTCAACAAACCGGTTTTCAGCGCAGTGAGAAATCCGAAGGCTGTCAGTGGAATCATCCCGGCGGGATCTTTCCGACCGTTCGAATCACCGACGACCAGATCGGTCGACTAGTGATCAAAGTCGAATCGGTGGAAGACTTTCTTTTCTGCAACGTCATCGATGCATCGATTTTGGGCCTACCACAATCACCTTTGCGAACAGCGCTCGCCGAGCAAACGGAAACCCATCAGCTTTGGGTGATCGAGCGTCATGGATGCACGTCTTTTGGCCCGCCCGCGGTAACATCCGATCAGATCTCGACGGCATCCCGGCACGCGGCACAGTTCACGCGACGGCATCGTGACTTTGAGAACCCGGCCGATGGTTTCCGGCAGCTTGGCAAGATGATCGATGCGGCGATCGAGGATGTCGGCGTCGACTGGGCGTGCGATCTGTTTTTTGCAGCCGAGCGAAGATATTGGCAGAGCCGCAACCACGCCGCTCGACTTCAAAAAGCACGCCAAGACCGTCTCGGTTTGGGTTGGGCCAATCATGATCACCACACCTACCGATGCAGCCGAAATTGTTTTGCGGAACTGGTCCGCCTGCTGGAACAACTCGGTTTTGTTTGTCGCGAGCGATTTTACGGAGGTGCCGAGGCAGGTTGGGGAGCGCAGGTGTTGGAACAGCACGGCGCGGGGATTGTTGTTTTTGCCGATGTCGACTTGTCGCCAGAGGAAGTGATGGGAGATTTCGCCCACGACGGCCTTGAGTCTTCCGAACAGTTGGGAACGGTTGGGCTGTGGTGCAAGTTGCATGGCGAGGCGATCTTCCAGGCGGGGATGCATCACCTGGAATGCCAGTTCGACTTCGACGCAGCTCGCAAGCAGTTGGCCGCCGCAGGTGTGGAAACTATGGCTCCCTTCACCGACATGCCGCAGTTGAAACAAGCCTTCACCGCCGGCCAGGTTTGGCCGGTCAAGCCGCAGCGAATCGACGCGGCGCTCTCGGAAGGATCGATCACGCCGGAGCAGGCGACACAGTTTGCATCCCAAGGAAGCATCGGAGCGCACTTGGAGATCCTGGAACGAAACGGCGGCTACAAAGGATTCAACCAGACGGGAATCAGCGACATCATTCGCCGAACCGATCCGCGACGATAGTTTTCTAGGTGGTAGCTGCGGCGGTGATAATCTTGCCAGCGACAGGTCGATCCCATAGGCTGTCGCCACGTTGTTATCGAATCAGGGAGTGACCGATTGATGTCGGACGATCAGCCTTACCGAAGTGGCGACGAACTGGATGGAGACATTCGCATTCGTCGCGATCCGTATCCGGAGTTCACCTGGACCGCGGTTTTTATCGGCTGGGCAATCGGAGCGTTGATCGCGGTTTCGATCGGATACGCGGCACTGATTCTCGGATTTGCCATCGAGGGTTCGGAACTGGCCGCGATCCTTGGCTGGGGGATGCTGCGGGGAGTTCTGCGGCGGACCAGCATCGTTGAAAACAACATCAATCAAACCATCGCGTCGGCGGTCAACGGTGCATCCTCGGGCATCATGTTTTCCGTTCCCGCGCTATTCATTCTCAGTCGCACCAAGGGATTTGAATCGGTTGCCGAGTTCAACGTGCCGCTGATGATCCTGGCCTGCATCACCGGCAGCATTCTCGGACTCGCGTTTGTGATTCCACTGCGCAAGCAGATGATCGACTTTGATCGGCTAGCTTATCCTGGTGGGATCGCGGTGGCGACGATCTTGAAATCGCCCGGCGCCGGTGTCAAAAAAGCGATGTTGCTGCTGGGTGGCGCACTCCTTTCCGGATTCGCCTATGTCCTGGTGTTGGTTTTCATGGGAGACCACGGCGACTGGCACGCCGGCGACCAGATTGGACTGCCGCCGATGTTGAACGTTGTCTTCTATCTGTCGGTGATGACGGTCGGTGTCGGATTCCTTTCGGGCAAAGGTGGATTCTGGTTCGGCGCCGGCGGCTTTATCTGCTACTTCATCTTGTCACCATTGCTCAACCAGTTTGCGGCGGGCGAGGAGCTTCGTGCGTTGGTTGAACAACCGACGCAAATGCGCGCCGCGCTGTACAAACCGCTGGGGATTGGCATGCTGGTCGGCGGGGCGGTGGGCGGAATCATCGCCGCATTTCCGCTGATGGCGGGCGCGATGAAATCGATGCACTCGGCCAGCAAGCAAGAGGGCGACCAAAGTGGCGACGAAATGCCAATCGGGCTTCTGTATAGTGCGATCGGCCTGGGATTGCTGACCATGATCTGGATCGCTTTCATGTCAACCGAAAGCATGACGCTTGGACGGGCGGCGGCGATGGCGGTACTGGGAACGGTATGGGTCTGGATTGCCGGCGTGGTGGTTGCCGAATGCATCGGGCGAACGAATTGGTCGCCGCTATCCGGAATGACACTGATCGCGGTGACCATCTTGATCGTGATCGCCAAGGGAGGGCTCAGCGCGGCCGAGACGATCACCAGTTGCATGCTGGTCGGCGCCGCCATCTGCCTGGCGATCTCCCAAGCCAGCGACATGATGTTGGACCTGAAGTCGGGATACCTCGTCGGCGCGATTCCCCGCCGCCAACAATTGGCACAGTTCATCGGCGCGTGGCTGGGCCCGGTGATCGTGATCTTTTTGATGATCTTGTTGAACGAGCATTACGGAATCGGTTCGGAGCGCCTGCCGGCGCCACAGGCCAGCGTGTTGGCGTCGATGACCGAGGGAATTCTGAACGACGATGTTCCCGCCTACCGTTATGTCGCCGGCGGAGGACTGGGCTTGATGCTGGCGCTGAGCGGTTTGGGAGGGATCGGTGTGTTGGTGGCGCTGGGGTTCTACATGCCCTTCAACATCGCGCTGACCTACACGCTAGGGAACATCTCGCGGATCGTCGCCGACAAGGTGATGGGGACGCGGTGGAGTCACGAAGTGGGCATCCCGGTGGCGGCGGGGTTGATTGTTGGGGAAGCGTTGGTCGGTGTCGGAAACGCCCTTTACCAAGTCTTTCTGGCCGCTCCCGAAACCGAAACCGCGATGAATTTCGGCTGTCAGCAACTTTCGATGTGGGTCTAAAACGATGATGCGTCCGCTGGGTCACGTGCTGTTGTGGGGCGGCTTCCTGGCTGCCTCTTATGCCTCGGTCAGCCAACTTGAAAATGCTGAAAACAAATGGGCGACCATTCCATGGCCGGGATACGCCGTCGCGATGGCCGTCGGAATCGTCGGGATCGTTTTCTTGCGGTTGGCGGCACAACAGGATCATGCCGACGAAGAGAAAACCGATGCGGAGTATTCGGTGGTCCGTGCTAGTTTGGACAAGGTCGCCGATGTGGTCGCCCGGCTTTGTGACCAGTCGGAACATCTTCCTTCGCAGGTACTGCGCACCATCGACGACCAATGTGTCGAGCCGTTTGCCGATTTTGCCGATTCGCGACAGGCGCTGGTCAAACGATTTGGAATGAAGGTCTACGCGGATGTGATGACTGAATTCGCGTCCGCCGAACGGTACGTCAACCGATCCTGGTCTGCGGCCGCCGACGGATACGTGGTGGAGGTCAAGGCCAGCTTGGATCGAGCCAACACCCATCTGCAAAAAGCCAAGGCGTTGTTGGTGGCTGCGGAGGGTTGATCCACCGTAGGCCGACTTGTCCCCATATCGGCGATGCTAGGTTTTGCCGACTTGGGGACAAGTCGGCCTACGACGAACGATCCGCAGCATCTGATTGGCGCCGCACTGGAATTCGTAGTCGACCGTTTCGATGTTGGCCAAGTGGCCTTGCCGGCGAAGTCCTTGAACAACTGGTGCAACATGCCGAGATCGGCGTGCATCCAGATCCAACAGCGGAAAGATGCGTACTTCTTTTGCCACACGCAACATGGCATGAATCGAATCGTTGTGAAACGATTCGCTTAGCTGGTTGCTGTACAGAAACAAAAAGTGGGAACAGATCGACAGGTCGAACGAGTCACCATCAAACGGCAAGTGGGGAAGCGAGGCGTCAACGTACCGACCTTGCTGAAGTCCTTGATCGTAGTCGGCCAGGAATCGGTTCATTGTCGCCATGCGGTGACTGACCATGCTATCCACGTCGGGAATTCGCTCGGACCAGATAAACTGATCTCGATTCCGGCGAGCCAGCGTGGTGATCTGGGCGCGGGCCTGGTCGATGCGCTGCTGAATCTGCTCGGCGGTGAATCGATAAAGCGGATCACATGAAACGACATTGCCACCGGCTGCCGTCCACTGAGCATTGAAGCTGGCCGGCCCGTCGCCGCAGCCCAAAATCCGGCTTTCCAGCGCCGAATCATCCAGGGAAAACATGCGGCGATACTCGTCGGCGCAGCGGCCCCATGGGACGACTCGGTCCAGCGAAAATGTCACCGCGACTCTCTCATGAAAACTTGGCGTCGATCGGGTCTAAACGCCTGACACCGTGCGACCGACAAGGTTCGCGACGAACCAATCGATATAATCATGGAAAAGGTCGCTACTCTAGGAGATGGATGGAGGTTCGATGGATAACGACAACTCGCCTGGCAAACGAATGCGTGAAGCGATCGACCAGGAGTGTCCTCTGCAAATTGTGGGGACAGTGACCGCCTGCTGCGCGAAATTGGCTCAGCAGGCAGGCTTTCACTGTCTCTATTTGTCGGGCGCGGGTGTTGCCAATTCTTCCTTGGGACTTCCCGATCTGGGAATGACCACCCTGGATCAGGTGCTCGAAGACGCGCGGCGGATCGTGGCTGCCACCGAATTGCCGTTGTTGGTCGATTGCGACACCGGTTGGCAGACGACCGGATCGATTGCCAAGACTGTGCGGGAAATGATCGGAGCGGGTGTGGCGGCCATTCATTTGGAAGACCAGGCGGAACCCAAACGCTGCGGGCATCGGCCCGGCAAGCGGCTCGTTTCCACCCAGCAGATGATGGACCGGATCCAATCGGCGGTGGACGCCCGAACGGAGCCTCACTTCGGCATCATGGCGCGAACCGACGCGGCGGCCGACGAAGGGCTGCAAGCGGCGATCGATCGCGCCGCGAGCTATGTCGAAGCGGGCGCCGACATGATTTTCGCCGAAGCACTCGTCGCCGAGTCGGAGTTTCGACAATTCGCCGATGCGATCTCCGTGCCGGTGCTGGCAAACATGACCGAATTTGGGCGTTCGCCTCTGTTGTCGACCGACCAGCTGCGAGAAGCGGGGATCCGATTGGTGCTTTATCCATTGACCGCGTTTCGTGCCATGAACGCCGCCGCGGAACTTGCCTACCGCACGCTTCGCAGCCAAGGCACCCAGGCGGATATACTCCACAGCATGCAGACGCGAGAACAGCTTTACGATCTGCTGGACTACTACGCCTTCGAACAGCGTGTTGACGAATCGAATTTCGAGAAACCGGAGTGACGGGTTGTGAACGCAACGAGCCGAGATTCCCGCGGTCTGGCCGGTGTGGTGGCCGGTAAGACGAAACTAAGTACGGTTGGCAAAGAAGGTCACGGATTGACTTATCGCGGATATGCGATCGAGGACCTGGCGGAGAATGCAGTTTTCGAGGAAGTTGCCTGGTTGTTGCTGCGAGGCGAATTGCCTGATTCCGACCAATTGGCTGCCTATCGCGACAAGCTGAGCAACCGCCGCGACCTGCCGGCGGCGTTGAAAGGAGTCCTGGAACAACTGCCCGGCTCGGCACATCCGATGGATGTGCTTCGAACCGGTTGTTCGGCGCTGGGAACGATGGAACCGGAATCGGACGAGCATTCCGGTATCGAAATCGCCGACCGATTGTTGGCGGTGTTGCCGTCGATGTTGTTGTACTGGTACCACTACCACGGCAGTGGCGTGCGAATCGATTTGAACACTGGCCAGCCGTCGATTGCCGGACACACGCTGCATCTGTTGACCGGCAGTCCGCCTCAGGAGAAATTCGAACGGGCGCTCGATTCGTCGTTGACGCTGTACGCCGAACATGAATTCAACGCGTCGACCTTTGCGGCGCGAATCGCCGCGTCGACTCTATCCGACTTCTATTCCGCAATCACGGCCGGAATCGGCACGTTGCGCGGACCGCTTCACGGCGGTGCGAACGAGGCCGCGTTTGAATTGATTCGCCGATTTGATGATCCGGATCAGGCCGAATCGGGGATCCTGGAAATGCTGGCGAAGAAAGAGAAAATCATGGGATTTGGGCATCGAGTCTACCGAACCTGCGATCCGCGATCACCGATTATCCAGGGTTGGGCAAAACGGCTGTCCGAATCCACCGGTGAGACGAAAATGTATGACGTGTCGGAGCGAATCGATCAGGTCATGCATCGCGAGAAAGGATTGTTTCCGAATCTCGACTTTTACTGCGCGACCGCTTACCACTTGCTGGGGATTCCAACAGCGTTCTTCACGCCACTGTTTGTCGTTGCCCGAACGGCTGGCTGGGCCGCCCATGTGTTGGAGCAACGATCGGACAATCGTTTGATACGTCCGACCGCCAGCTACGAAGGCCCAGACGCCAGGAAGCTGGTGCCGCTCGATCAACGATGATCTTCCGAATGACTGACCTGCAAACGGAGTGAACCTGGGCAATGAAGACGGACGAGATTCTCACCACGATCGCGGAATATGTGGTTCGCGACGATGTGGGCAGTGACGAAGCATGGTCCACGGCGCGGCTCTGCCTGATGGACAGCGTTGGCTGTGCCCTGCTGGCACTGAACTATCCACAGTGCACCAAACTGCTGGGGCCGATCGTTCCTGGCACCACCCTTTCCTGCGGATCCAAAGTGCCGGGAACGGACTACCAGCTCGATCCGGTTCAAGCCGCCTTTAACTTTGGCACCATGGTGCGCTGGCTCGACTACAACGACACCTGGTTGGCAGCCGAATGGGGACACCCGTCTGACAATCTTGGCGCTATCTTGATGCTCGCCGACTACCTGAATCGAAGTGCATCCGAAAGTGGTTTTTCATCGGAGGATCCAGGAAGGATTGCCCGGCCGATGACCATGGGCGACGTTTTGGCGGCGATGATCAAGGCCTACGAAGTCCAGGGAGTGATCGCACTGGAAAACGCGTTCAACCGAGTCGGATTGGATCACGTGTTGTTGGTCCGTATCGCTTCGACGGCGGTTGCCACACAGATGCTGGGAGGAGCTCGTGATCAAATCGCTACCGCGCTGAGCCATGCCTGGCTTGACGGCGGTGCGCTGCGCACCTACCGGCACGCCCCCAACACCGGTTCGCGAAAGAGTTGGGCTGCCGGTGACGCGACCAGCCGCGCCGTTCGCCTGGCATTGTTGGCGATGACCGGCGAAATGGGCTACGCCACCGCTTTGACGGCGCCGACCTGGGGATTTCAAGACGCGTTGTTCGCTCGGCAACCGATTCGTTTGGCCCGCAGCCTCGATTGCTACGTGATGGAAAATATCCTGTTCAAAGTTTCGTTTCCCGCCGAATTCCATGGGCAAACGGCGGTCGAAGCGGCGATTCGGTTGCATCCCACTGTCGTCGATCGGCTGGACCGCATCGAACGCATTTTGATTGAAACGACCGAGCCGGCGGTCAGGATCATCAACAAAACGGGACCGCTAAAGAATCCGGCTGACCGCGACCACTGTCTGCAGTACATGGTTGCTGTCGGATTGTTGTATGGAACACTGACGTCCGATCACTACGAAGACACGATCGCAGCCGACCCGCGCATCGATAGCCTCCGTCAACGGATGCAAGTGATCGCCAAACCGTCCTACTCCCACGATTACCTGGACCCCAACAAACGCTCGATCGCCAATGCGGTACAGATCTTCTTTGACCACGGCGAGATGTCCGAAAAGATCGAAGTGGAATACCCGTTGGGGCACCGGCGAAGACGCGATCAAGCGCGGCCGGAACTGCTGAAAAAGTTTCAGCAGAACGCGGAAACCAGGCTTCCACCGCCGCAGGTGAGCGAATTGACTGAGCTGTTGGCCGATCCATCACAGCTGGATGCCATGCCGGTGGACCAATTTGTCGATCGTTTGACGGCTGCAGAGTAGCAAATCAAGGAGAGCCCACTTCTTGATGGTGAGGATTTTGGTTGGGTTCGCTGGGCTGATCCAATCGAGTGTGCTGAAGGCCACTTTGACTTGGATCGGGCAGGAGTCCCAACTCACCTCCGCCGCTGCCGATCAGCGGACGGAGGCCAAGCCACCGGGCAACCGTATCTTTTGCATCCATCATCAAGATGAAGACGGCGGGCACAAGAAACAACGTGAACACGGTCGAAACGAGTAACCCACCCAAGACGACGGCACCCAAGCCACGGTACAGTTCGCTGCCGGCACCGGGGAAAACGACCAGGGGCAATAACCCCAAAACGGTGGTCGTGGTGGTGATGAAGATGGGGCGAATTCGAGCCTTCACGCTTTCGGGCACCGCTTCTCGCGCGGGCATTCCCTCCCGTACGTACTGCAGTGATTGATGAACGATCAGAATCGCGTTGTTCACCACCGTGCCGATCAAGATCACAAACCCCAGCATCGTCAAAACATCAAGTGCTTGAAAAACGAAAAAGTTCAACACCCACAACCCCAACACTCCGCCGACGGCACCCAGCGGGACGCTAAAGAGAATCACAAATGGGTAAAGCCACGATTCGAACAGGGCCGCCATCAGCAGATAGGTGATCATCAGAGCCAACAGCAAATTCCAACGCAAAGCCTCCCATGCTTGCCGCAATTTGTCGGCCGTTCCCGAAAGCGTCACCATCGTGTCTCCGTCAAGCACGCCTTCGCTGTGAAGCTTGTCGACGATCCCTTCGTCAATCAACTTCATCGCCTCTTCCAACGGCATCTCCAGCGGCGGCGTGACGGAAATCGTGATCGCTCGCAGTTTTTCGCGGCGGTAAATCGCCTCCGGTCCGCTGCTGTATTCGATGTTGGCCAAGGCGGAAAGGGGAACGACTTCTCCGGAGCGGGTCGCCACCGGAAGCGACAAAATATCTTGCGTACGGCGATCAAACGCGTCTTTGCCAATGATCGTCAGATCGATCTTGTCACCGTCGACGAAGTAATCACCCGCATAAGCACCGTCGACAAAGGCGTTGACGGTGTAGCCCAATTCCGACGCGCTCACGCCCATTTCGGACGACTCGACCAGCTTGGGCTGAACGTGGATTTCGGGACTGGACAGGTCCAGACTGGGCTGCGGCATCGCCTGGGCTTCGGGAATGATCCGTTTCACGTCGGCCAACACTCGGCCGCCCACACCGATCAGTTTGCGCAGGTCGCCGCCGGTGATTTCGACGTCGATCGTCCGGCCGCTGGTAAGACCGCGCTCAAACAAACTTGACTGCTTGGCGATCGCGCGTGTGCCGGGGAACTGCGAACCGGCTTGCTTCACCAGCGGAATCAGCTCGCGCACACGCGACGGTTCGACCGTTCGAAAGCCCATGAAGACCGAAGTGCCGCGAACAGCGTAGAAGTAGTAATCGATCGCGGGATAATCCAGTTCAGCAGCTTCGGGGCTTCCGGGATCGACGTTCCAATAGGGGTGCAGGTCTGATTCGAGCTTTTCGCCCATGTCCATCAGGCGTTGGATGTTGTAACCGGGCGGCGGCGACAGGCTGCAGAACACAAAGTTTTGATTTCCGGTCGGCAGATATTCGACTCTCGGCCACAACAGATAAGTGAGTCCGAACGAGGTCGCGACCATCACCAGAACCAGCGCAATGGACCGTAACCGGCTGGCGAGAATCCAACGATTGAAACCGGAAACGAAATACAGGAATCCGTTTCCAGCCGCGGAGATCGATCGTACCGCAGGAGGGGGCGAATCGTTTTGCGATGATCGATTTGCCGAATCTGACGATGTGCCGCGGGCAAACAGCCGAGCGGCGGCGGTCGGAATCATCGTGAAGGAAACGATCAGCGACAGGCTGACCGCGCAACTGATCGCCAATGCAATGTCGCGAAACAATTGCCCCGACGTTTCTTCCACGAACAACACCGGCACGAACACGGCGATCGTCGTCAGCGTCGACGCCACGACCGCGCCGGCAACTTCCGATGTCCCGGCGGCAGCGGCGCGAAAGGCGGGCTCGCCCGCTTGCCGGCGACGATAGATGTTTTCCAAGACGACAACGGCGTTGTCAACCAACATCCCCACGGCAAACGCCAATCCAGCAAGGCTGATGACGTTCAACGATCGTCCCATCAAGCCGAGCAATAAAAAGGTGCCAACGACGCTGACCGGAATCGCCAACCCGACGACAAGAGCACCGCGTCCGAACCAAAAACCGGCGCCGATCGTCAACACCAAAGTCGCGACAAAGAACCATGGCGTGATCAGAACCGACGCAACCGCGCAAAACGCGATCAACGGAATGGCCAACAGCGTGCGGCGACCGAGGTGCAAAAACAACAGCAACACGATGATCGTCAGCGCTCCGCCGACAAAGATGTTTTGCTGTACCAGCCCGATCGCCGAACGGATGTACTCCGTTTCGTCGTAGTATTGAAACAATTCCAGGTTCAGTCGCTTCAACAGCCCATTGTTCAGATCTTCGGTCGCTTTTTGGATACCGCGCATCACCTCCAGCACGTTCGCTCCCGACGCTCGTCGGACGCTCAAACCGTTGCTGGTGATTCCATAACGACGCGACAGGCTATCCAGCTTTTTGTAGGCAACGCGGACTTCCGCCACGTCGCCGACGTAAACGGGGGCGCCGTCTTCGGTGGCCAGCACCTGCATCCGCACATGCTCGGGATCTCGAAATTGTCCCAAAGTTCGGATCACCCATCTGCGTTTTCCCTCCCACAGATTGCCTCCCGAAGTGTCCTTGTTCTGGCCTCCCAGGGCGACCCGTACGTCTTCGATGGTAAGCTGCCGCGTTGCCAGGCGTTCGGGATCGACGATGACTTGCAGCTCTTCTTCCTGCCCGCCGTAGGTGTCGGCTTCTGCAACACCCGGAACGCGTTCCAGTTGCGGTTCGATCAGGTCTTCGGAGATCTTGCGCACCTCTTGAAGGTCCACTTCCGGCGGAAGTAACTCCTTCAGTTCGGGATGCTGTTGGCCGAGGCTGTCGTAGATTTTCTGCAATCGATAAACGCGAAGACCGGTGTTGATCGCCCGCCGCGCAGGTTCCAAATCAGCAGCCAGGTCCGGATGACTGGTTTGGAACGCCGTGATGGCTTCCTTCGTTGGCGGTCGCGCGGTCAGAGCAAATCGGGCGATGGGACGGTCGGAAACATCAGATGCTTCGATGACCGGCTCGCGAGCGTCGATCGGATATTCACGCACCTGTTGCAGCCGCGTGTTGACCCGCATCATCGCGTCTTCAATGTCGGTTCCGACCGCAAATTCCAGAGTGATGTCGGCCCCGGAGTCTCGACAGCGAGACGTCATCTTCACCAGTCCCTCGACCGCCGCGAGTTGCTCTTCCTGCTCTTGAACGATTTCGCGTTCAATCTCCTGCGGGCTCGCGCCGGGCCAGGCTGTTTCTACCGAGATGACTGGGTTCTGAACCGCCGGGATCAGCTGCTTGGGCATCGTGATCAGCGAGATCGAGCCAAACAGCACGACAATCAAAACACCTACCGAGACCTTCACCGGGTTTCGCATAAATGTTTCGAAGAGCTTCATCGGAAGCGGCCAGGACGGAGGAGGGGGGGAGAGGGTGGGAAGGGGAGGCGGCGACCTACGGCCACCGCGCTGTCTAAGAATTCTACCTGCTATCGGCTGGCCGATCCTGTTTCGCGAACAATTTTGACTTGGGCGCCCGGCATCAACCGCTCGTTACCGGTAACAACCACCAGATCATCGACTTGAATGTCTCCGCGAACCTGAATGCGATCCTCCACAGCTACCCCCAGTTCCACATTCACCTTGCGCGCGATGTTGACGCTTCCTTCGGAACCGGACGTTCCGCTGTTATCCACGACGAACACCGCCCTGTCGCTGCCGTTGAGGACAAGTGCATCCTTGGGCACCAACGGCAACGTTTCTCGTTTGCCCGACGGAAGGTCCACCCGTGCAAGCATGCCAGCCATCAACATGGGCGAACCTTCGTCGATGGTGTTTTTCAGCCCAATATGTACCGGAAACGTTCGAGCTCTTGATGCCGCCATCGGCACAATGCGATCGATCGTTCCGGTCAAAAGCTCATTGGGAAGTTCCGGAAACTCGACGCGAATGACGTCCCCTTTCCGCAGGCTGACTACCGCTTCGGCGGTCACCGGAGCCAGAATTTCGACTTCATCCAATTGGATCACCTGCGCGATCGGATCACCGCGATTGATCCAGGCTCCGATTTCGGTGAATTCGGCAGCCACGAAGCCGTCAAACGGAGCGACGATGGTGGACTTTGTGATCCGATCTTCGATCAAGTTCAGCCGCTGTTGTTGCAACTCCACCTGCGCTTTGGCCTGGGCGATTGTCTCGATTCTCGCGCCGTCCTTGATTCGCTTCAGCAGGGCTTCCGATGCCTTGAAGGCAAACTTCGCAGCTTCCGCTTGCTCTTTGGCGTCGTCCAACTCTGCCGGGCTGGCGGCAAGACTGGTCGACAGCGTCTGCATTCGCCGCAAATTTCCCTCGGCGTTTTTCAGCGCCGCTTGGGCGCTGCGCATATTCGCATCGGCTTCGGCGATTTCTTCGGGGCGAGAACCGTTTTCCAGTTCGGCCAGGCGTTGAACGGAAAGGTCCAATTCCGCTTTCGCCGCTGCTTGTTCGATCTTCAGCGTTTCGGTTTGCAGCTGCGCCAGCGTTTGCCCTTTTTTGACCGAATCGCCCTGGTTGACCAGAAAGTCGCGAACCCGGCCGTCCACGGCGCTACCAATGGTGCTGGACCGAAGCGGATTGACGGTACCGACCACCCGTTGACCCGATTTCACCTCGGCTTCCGTCACGCGGGCCACAACGACCGGTTTGGCCTCTTGGCCGAAAGCCGGTACGGGCAGCACGACGCAGAAAGCGGTGGTGGCCAGAAGGGGTAATTTCGGAGGGTGCAGGAGCGGCATGAACGGCTTCGTTGATTTTCGTAGGCGGATGTGTCTGAAGTCAGCAAAGCTGGAATTTGCCGACTCGGGGACAAGTCGGCCTACAGTGGGCAGCCGTGGATCTTAGCGGCTGCTTCTCTTCCAGTGTGATTGCCGTCGAGCCGTATACAACGGTCTGCCGACAGTCGGCGATTTCTCCGAAATCGCTACGTAGTGCAACAGCCAGTTCGGAGAACTGGCCGACGGTACACTACAAGCACCCATACCCCAACAAGCACCGAGACCCATGACACTGAGTGAAGAGTTTGTCGACGATTTGCGGGCCCAGTTTCCGGCCCTCTCCAGGATGCACGGCGATCTTCCCGCCGTGTTTTTTGACGGACCGGCCGGTACCCAAGTCCCACAATGTGTCATTGACGCGATCAGCCACTACCTTGTCCGGCACAACGCGAATCACGACGGAGTCTTTGCGACCAGTATCGAAAGTGACCATGCCTTGCACGAGGCTCACACGGCGGCGGCAGATTTTGTTGGCAGCGACGATCCGGATACCGTCGCTTTCGGTGCGAACATGACCACGTTGACATTCGCGCTGTCGCGGACCCTGGCCAAATCGTGGCGTCCGGGCGACGAAATCATCCTGACCCGGCTGGAACATGACGCGAACTTTACTCCTTGGACTTTGGCGGCCGAGGAGGCGGGGGTGAAGGTTCATTTTGTTGACATCGATCCCAACGATTGCACGTTGCAGACGGAGCAGTACAGCCGATTTCTGAACGATCGCACTCGACTGGTCGCCGTCGGTTGCGCCTCCAACGCGGTGGGGACGATCAACCCGGTCAGGCAGATCTGCGATTGGGCTCGACAGGCCGGCGCGTTGTCGTTTTTGGACGCCGTGCACTTCGCCCCGCACGGATTGATCGACGTGACCGACTGGCGCTGCGATTTCCTGGTTTGCAGTGCTTACAAATTCTTCGGACCGCACGTCGGCATGCTGTTTGGCCGCCGCGAACTTTTGGAATCGATGCGGCCTTACAAACTGCGCCCCAGCCCCGATGATTTACCGGGTCGCTGGATGACGGGAACTCAAAATCATGAATGCATCGCCGGTACGCAAAGTGCCATCGATTACATCGCCGACATTGGCCGCAGCGTCGCCGACGATCGTTCTCTTTCGCGGCGCGAAGCGCTGATCGAAGCTTATCGCGCCATCGGCGCCTACGAAGAATCGTTGCTGCGGCGACTATTGACGGGGCTGGAAGAAGTGCCTGGAATCAAGACTTGGGGAATCACCGACCCCGATCGCCTTTCCCTGCGGTTTCCGACGGTTTCGATCACCCACGACCGACTGCCCGCCAAAGAACTTGCGCAAAGACTTGGCGATGACGGAATTTTCGTTTGGCACGGCAACTACTACGCGCTACCGCTGACAGAGCGATTGGGGGTGGAACCCGATGGAATGGTCCGAATCGGACTGGTTCACTACAACACCGCCAAAGAAGTCGATCGATTGCTAGAGAGTTTGCAGAGCGTCAGTCGGGGGTGAATCCAGCCCGAAGCGTTAAATCAGACGTGTAGCACCAAATTGGGCTTGGACGCTCATCCCACCCCGGTCATTCCCCATCCCAGTGCTCTGTCCCCGCTCATCTTTGCTGTCCCCGCTCATCTTCCCGCTCATCTTGCCCCCGAGGCAGAGGCCCCGAACTGCGATTCACGCAGGGAGAACCATCAGATCATCCCTTTTCTTGCCCTTCGAATCACGGACCACGATCAACTGCTGGTCGAATCGATATCCTTCACTCGCAGGCTGAGGCACTCACTGAGTCGCAGACCGGCACCGTACATCAGCTGGCCCATCAACTTGTAGTCACCCGTTAGACCACTTAGGACCGTTGCAACCTCCTCGTGGCTCATGACGGTTGGCACCCGCTTCGGTTTCGAGCTGCGGATCGCGTCGACGCATTGGAGCTTCCGTTGCAGAACGTGCTTGAAGAGGTAAGAGATCGCGTGGAAGGCTTGGTCCTGTGTCGATTCGGCAACGTCGTGTTCGACCGCCAAATCGGTCAAGTGGTCTTCCACTTGACGAGCGCCGATCTCCGCCAAGCCCCAGCCATTTGACTCGCTACCTTCCTTGACGCGATCCCATAGCTTCTGCGCGGTAAAGAATTCGCGAAGTTTGCCGACGTACGCCTTCTCGGTGTTCCAGGCCAGTTGATTGAGCCGCATCACACGGCGAAGTCTCCGCAGGACCGGCGGTTCGGAAGGATCCATCGCACCAACGAGCTCTGCTGCCGGAACGTCATCTTCCGCGGCTCGCTGGCGAGCAGCAAGACGCCGAAGCTGCGCACAAATATCGTCGAGAGCCTCACCCTGATTGTCTAAGAATTCGGCTTTGAAAAAAGCGAGCGCCTCGGCGATCTTCAATCGCTTCCAGGCTGGGGCACCAGCTTTCTTCTGTTGAATCAGAAAGGCAATGACATGCTGGGAACCAAAGATCCAACGTCTTTTGGCGGGGACGTTGTGAAATCTCGCCAGCTTGGATTGCCAGATTTTGGCCCAGCCGAGAGGAGAGAGTCTCTCTTGTCTCTGAAAACGCCCCATTTTGATGCCCCAAGTTCGTGTCGCTGTCGAATATGGATATTTGTATACTATTTGGCAGTTGGGTCCAGCGCCTCACGGAGAAATTGCCAGGATTTCGCGAACCGGGGATAATCCAGCAAATAAGAATCCGGCTAACCGGCGATAATACTGGCGATATGGTCTTATCCCCGGTTGAAAACCGGTAAAACTCAAGTTATGCAGGAAAGATTGATGGACAAACTCATTTACTTTCCCGGCTTCGAGCCTGAAAACGAAGACTGGCTCAAATTCGCACTTCTTTACTTGGACTGCGTTCGTCCAATTGTCCCGGAGTCAGCCGACACCCAACTGACGGACACGTTCCGGGAGGTAGAGCGCTTTACTAATCTTGTAGACTTGCTCCGGCCAACCATGGATGAAGGCTATAACGCAACTGCCGATGCCATCAACCAAGTCGAACGGATCCTTCGACATCCGAAAGCGTTTGAACACGTATTCGGTGTACCTGATATTGATGTTGCCTGGCGGGAACGTGAACATCAAACAACGGAACTCTGGGGCGAGAAATTCTCCTACTCGTGGAGGTGTTTCTGCAGCGAAAACAAATTGGGGCGTGAGAGCGACCACGGAATAGTCATTCCAAATAGCCTCGCGGAAGTCTACATGACGATCCTTGCGAACTGTATTGCCGACGTCCGGGGAATGTCGCCTGTAAGTGATGACCAAAACATCACTGATTTTTCATTTTTCGTGCGTCGATCACAACAAGAATCAGCAGACGATGAAGTGTCAGTCCTAGAGACATCCCTCCCGATCGTGCTCCCAGAGAACCTATCTGACATCAGCATTAATTCAGTAATGCAACTACGCAACTCTGAATCTTTTGACAAGAAACGCAGAGCATTTCAAAATGTTGTTCAGCGTGTCGCCTCGTCATTGGAAGATGGTGACGACGCAAAAGACCTTACTGACGAATTGGGCAGTACATTCAAAGATTTCTCTGATGACATCGCCAGTATCGGAACTGGTCTTGCGAGCCTTGGTTTTGGGATGTGGCTGGTTGCAAGCGGTGCCGCGTTTGGTCCACTTGATGCGATTAGGCAGGTGCTTGCGGGGGCGGCGTTTACCGTTGGCGGAATGATCAAGATTCGCAATTCCTGGGAGCATTCTCAGGTTCAAAGGCTCGCTCGTCGTTACGTTGCTGATGTGCGACAGTTGAAAGCCAACGCGAATCCTGCATAACAAAACCGTCAACCGGAGCACTCATTCACGCGTCAACTGAAATCTAATTCTTCCGTTCGTGCCCGGTTACGGTAAGCGTTACCCGAAAAGATGATGGAGCGTTTTTCACTCATGCAATGTCCGCGATGTGCTACTTCACTGCGTTTAGAGGTGGAAACTGATTCCGAGCTTCCGCTCGTGAAGTCAAAGGTGCGCCGGCGGTTCCGAATTGTTGACTTATTTGCGATCACCGCACTCATCGCAGTCCATTTCGCCGCGTTACCCGTCCTCGCGAGTTCAACGGGTTCAGAGTGGCCGCTGCTTCTCTACTTTTCACCAACTGCAATCACCTGCCTTCTACATCTTCGCCTGAGTCTCGGCACGTCAACGGCAATGGCTGTGCACTACGCCGTATCGCTTGCTTGGTCGTACTTGTATTCGCTCGGGTACTACGCCGCAGTCAATACGTACAATCCGATGCAACGAAGCAGTGGTAGCGTTCAGGTTGATGTCTACGCGACCGCCTGGGACGACATGCTTGGAATGGCAATCTTCGGTTTCGCTTTGGCAGCTGCCTACGGGCTCATCTGCTACACTGCTCTCAATGCTAGTCGACCGAGCCCCATGCCAAGGCCGCACTATGGGGCCGCAGAAATCGGGTAACAACCACATGCACCGAAGGACGCGAGCCAACCGGTTTGGCAATGGTAAATCTTCTGCGCGTCCTCGGTGATGTGTACCGTTACCCCTTCGTGGTAGACCGCGAGATGTGGTTCAAATCAGATTCCCAATTATGAAATTGCGATGCGACTGCGGTAACGTGATCTCCGATTCGACCGACGGCTTACCCTACAAGTGCGATCTTCTCCCAGACGATGGGTACTGGGACAACATCCATCAACCAATCGTTCAGGGTGTTCTCGACTTTGCGATGGCGATTCAAACGGGTAACAAAGAAGAGTGGCTGGCCAAGTACTTCGGTGAGGGCTATCCGCGCGACTTGGATGACGCATCGGTCATCTCTGATTTTATCGGAGCACGACTTTCGCGCGGGCCAACGGCCTACCAATGCACGGAATGCGGTATGATCTTGATTCCGTCGACAACGAAAGACGGTTACGCTGGCTTCGCTCCTGTCGACGATGATTGGCACGACGTCCTGGCGTGGCGCAAATCAACGGGGTAACCATCGGATGCAACGGAGGACCGGTGGTCGATTGTCACGAATGGATGCTCAACTCCCGGTCCCCGCTGATCCGGGTCGTTACCCGATAGGGACGCTCATATCTGCTTGATGAACCTCACAGACGCAATCGCGGAATACGTTGATGCTTGGTCTGCATCAACTCCAAATCCTGCAGCTGCCTTTGCTGTTCTCGACGCGTTTTGTGCGGCAAATCCTTCGCTCGACGAATCGCTTGTCTCAGGGCTTGACGCGGTCTTGCGACGAAAAGACAGCCTTTGGTCGCCGCAGCTATTTGTCGCAAACGTACTCTCGCGCTTTCGTAACTTCGATCGCTCGCTGATGGCTCCTATGCTCCAAGCTGCCGTTGATATGCCTGACCCGAGCTCCAACCGGGATTTCCTGACTCCCTGTCTGTATTCATTTGGCGCGAAGGACGTAATCGATTGGCTGGTCGAGAAGTTCGCGAACGCAGATTTCGCCGAGCGGGTTGGGATCGCCAATCTCGTTTATTGGCTAAGTAGCTACCCGGTCGATCCCGTGGAGATGCGACGGCGTCAATCAGCGGGTCTCGAGGTTGATGAATGGCTGCGTGCTCATGAGATCGACGCAAACGCACTTAAAGACGTGATCGAGGAAGCTACTAAATCTAGTGACAACTTGGTCGAACTCTACTTCTACTGCTTGGCTCTCCCCGATAGGAAGCACTTGTTTTCTGACATACCGAATGACGCTATGGAACTGGAGGCGCGAATTGCTGGCAACGAACGCTATGAACATTTACTGTATGATGAACTAGGCTGGCCGCGCGAGTGATTGCTGGAGCGATTTCGGGTAACCATGGCATTCACACGGAGCGGGGCTTGCGGCCGAAATTGAAATGGACAACTTTACTCTCCCCGCCCGGTGATGCGGGTCGTTCCCCGACTGAAGAATGAATCCGCCGCATAGCCTCAAAATCACCGACCACGTAACTGGTTCTGGCCGCCCATGCGTGCCCGGTGACCTTGCAATCTGCCATTGCGTTTGCACCCGACGCAAAGGCGATGTGCTGTTTGCCTCCGACGCGGACTCCCCGTATCCAATCCGCGTCGGTGGGCGTGACTGCTATCCCGGAATCGAATACGGATTGCTGGGCATGCGGATTGGCGGTCGTCGAACTGTCATCGCACCACCCAACTTGATCTATGATGAACGAAGGACCTATCCTGATCTTCCGGCCAACTCATTGTTGGTCTACGAGTTACGACTGATCGACCTCCCGGAGAAATGGGATCCCGAAATGGAACGTCGCTTGGCAGCGCGTGCCGAGTCATAGTGGAGCGTTCCAGAGAGCGGGGAACAATCGCGTGCACCCGAGTACGCGAGCTGGGCGGTTTTGAAATGGAAAATCTTTCGCGCGTACCGGGTGACGCGTGACGTTATGCAATCGGAGAACGAAAGACGCAATGGCAGAGTACCTTACCTTGGATCAGGTGGCTGAGCTCATCGGCGTCGAAATCACAACCGTCCGAAGGGCCGCAAAACAGATCCAAACCACGACCGACCTACAGATCGTCAAGGGCATGGTCCCGGGGCGATCGAAGAATGCTCTCTGCGTCTCTGATCTGGATGCGCAGCTTCTGGTTGAACACTTTCAATCGAAAAAAGGGCAAACGGCCCTTAATGCTGCGAACCAAAATGTAAATCTAACCATCGGGGGATTCGGCTACTTCTACTTGATTCAACTCGTTCCGGAGGCGATTCCCAACCGCGTCAAGATTGGATATACGGACAACCTGGACAATCGCTTGAAAGAACATCGAACCGCAGCGCCAACCGCGACACTTGTGAAGAGCTGGCGGTGCAAACGGGCATGGGACCAAGCCGCGATGGACAGCATTACAAGTGCCGACTGCACACTAATTCTCAACGAAGTGTACGAGGGCGACATCGACAAATTCGTCGAACGCGGAGACCGATTCTTTTCCGTAATGCCGACGCCGGAATGTACCGTACCACTATCCCCTCACTCACCACTTTCTAAAGGCGACTCAGATGCATAACAATCGCGTGCACGCGGAGGCCCGTTGGTACGGTTTCACTAATGGATTGTCAACTCACGGGCTCCCGGTGACGCGGGACGTTCGTTGGATGATAGAACGTGCCCTGAACTATTAGTGTTTATCAGCCTCAATTAGTGTTCTGGTTGCGCTGGATGATTTGAAACACTGATCCACGCTGATTGATACTAATGGTGCGCTCGACGATGGATCGATTCGCCGTTGGTTTGTCAGTGTCTGATTTGATGGCAGCCTTGAAGTGCTATCGCGATCTGTTGCCGGTTTCAAACTTGAGCTCAGTTGCCAATTAATTCGTGCGTCCGCTTCCCTGTGATCTCAGCGCCCTCTGCGTTTCAACGATTTCACGGCTGGCGACAGAACGAACGGATCGGCTGCGATGCTCGATGCCCGCGTCACGCTTGAACGCTGCCGACAATCCTCGCCAAACAGGTTGCGCTCGATGATGGGCGGCCCGATTTGGCGCGTGAAGATCGGCTCGGTAAACTTGGGTCACGGTCTGGGGCAATGGTCGCTTCATCACCTCTGCTAAACACCAACGAACCATGCGATGCAACGGAGCGGCGGCAGCGCGGAATCAAATGGAACGTCCTGGGTCGCCGCCCGCTGATCGCCGCCGTTCGGTGGACTAAACATCTCACATGGAGAACCTTGATGTTTGCAAAATCACTGCTTGCTGTACCAGCTTTCGCAATCGCTATCGGCGTGTCGCAACCAACGATTGCGGATGATGTCGTTCCGCCTGACTTAAAGAGAGAACTCGCTGAGGCTAAGCAGGCCCTGATTGAAGCAACTGAGCGACTGCGTCGTGTAGAAGCAAGAATCACAGACCTTCAACTGGACAATCAGCCGAAAGAGGTCGACGGCATTGATTTCATGTGGCGCGTACTTGGACTGCGAGTCGATGAAGTTGCGTCCCACGTCATCGAAGACGCAAACAAAGCCAACCGCACGAAATACAAGGGTGCGATGACAGTGGCGGCGGTTCGTCCAAGCAGTCCTGCGGATTCCCAGGGCATCCGCACTGGCGACCTCCTTTTAGGTATCGATGGAATGCAAACGATCACGAACGGGGACATTCGCGGCCTCGCTCGCAAGGAGTTGGAATTGGTAGCGAAAGCCAAGGTCAAGTTTTACATTCTACGAAACGGCCAGACGCTATTCGGTCACTTTGCCTTACATCAACGGTAGTGATGCCACCGAACCATGTGGTGCACCGGAGGACTCAAAAACACGTTTCCTGATGGTGGCCTTTCCGTTCGTCCCCGGTGACCACCGCCGTTCGCCCAACCAAAACGAGATCAGTTCCAACCTCCTACTTGAAAAGGTAATCAATGCGAAACGTCATCCTACTCACCGTCGTGCTGTCGACTGCATTCACATCCGCTACTGCGTTTGCTGACCAACATCTCACTGCTGACAAGGACGCCATACTCAAAATCGAAAATGATTTTGCAAAGGCCATGGTCGATGGCGAGGGGGCTTGGTTCAAAAAGACACTGAGTGACGATTTTAAGATCGTTTTACCCGAAGGCCAGGTCTGGAGCCGAGCACAATATATTGATGCCTGGGTGACCGGCGCGATTGACTGTTCCAAATGTGACAATCTAAAACTCGACGTACGAATCCTTGGTGACACCGCTATCGTAATCGGCACGGGTGACGTCGCTGGCACTGCTGACGGAAAGGAGTTTGCACACACTGAGAAATGGACTGACGTGTACATGAAGAAGGGCGACGAATGGAAATGCGTTTCTTGTCACGTTTGCAAGGTCAAACAGTAGCAGCCGGAATGGGCGAACCATGAAATGCACGGGAGGACGGGAGTCGCGGTTTTTGGTCTGCTTGCAAGTCTTTTGCCCGTCCCCCGTGATTTCCAACGTTCGCTGACCTACCTGGTTGACGGCTCGTCTTTGATCAACAGTTTTGCGATCTGAACATTGTCAACGAGCTTTCCATTGGCATCACGTAGCCATACGTCCATCCCATCAACTCTTTTTACGAATTGCCCTGCTTGTGTCCGTCTGTAGCCGCGCGACGTAAAGTACGCCTCCTCCTTAGCCAATCTCTCTGCCTCACGAATTCGTTGATTTTCGACCTGTTCACGAGCACGAATCTCTGCGGACGATTCAAATCTCAGTTGCGAGGACTTCACGTTCGTCCGCCTCGGATCAATTCTCCATGTTTCCCCGGTTCGACGGTCAATGCGATAAACCAGATTCCCAGATGCCTGCAGGTAGAAACGGTTTTCCTTCGCGTAAACGTAATATCCTGCAACCGCGGATACGCATGCACAGACGACAACAATTGCGACATACTTCATCCCCGCTCCTCCTTTGCTAGCATTTGCCTGCGGGTACCATGAACTACTCCGTCCGTTCGATTTTTTGGTAACCTATTCCGCACAACTCTTATTGCGAAAAACCAAATGACAAATCAAGACGACTGGCTTCGCTATATCGATCACGCCGTTGAAGACGGCGGGTTTGCGGATGTACGTTCAACCGTAGAAATTGGTGACAACGGCTTGATTTTGATTCGGATCGAGTACGATAACACTGTCGCCATTGGTCCCGCCGACATGGTTTTTCACGCAATTGAGGAAGCGACGCGATCCAACACGTCATTAATCTCAGTGTTCGCTTCGCGCGGGTTGCTAAACCGCGCTGAAGTCTAATATCGGCGGCGAACCATGCGATGCAACGGAGCCGGGCTTGCAAGGTTTCACGAATGGAAAGTCAACTGTCCCGGCCCGGTGATCGTAGACGTTGAACTTTATCGAATTGCTTTGAGCTTCTTGGCATCACTCTGATGCGATGTGAGGCGGTTGCTTGATCGTGTTGTTGCTGGATCCGTTTGGCTTCGCTGACAGCTTTGGGCCTGCCTCTTTGGTCGAATGATGGGGGCGTCGTTCCTTGCCCGGTCCGGTTGTAACCAACGTTTCGGTAAAAAGGGCTTGCGCTTTCCTGTTGTGTAACCACCGTAATGAGAAGACTTCTTCATCCTCTCACTACTCGTGATGCAACATGACGCCTTACAAGAAACGCTCCTGCTGTCGCCGAGCGCCCAAAACCAGCCACCAATGAGCGCTTGAAAACCAGCCACTTTTGAGTCGTCCGTGTACGTTTCCCTGCTCACTCCGGAGCAAGGAAACGAACTGCATGGCGAATCAACTACAGGTGGCTAAGGTGTTGTCAATTAAGACTTTGCACGAACAGGGGTGGTCCCAACGACGGATCGCCAGGGAACTTGGCATCAACCGAGAGTCGGTGGCCAAGTACCTGCAAGAGCAGGCAAAACCGGCCAAAGCGCCCATCGGCTCGGATGATTCAAAACCAGCCAAAGCGCCCATCGGGTCTGAGCATCCTGGCGACGATTCAAAACCAGCCAAAGCGCCCATCGGGTCGCGAAGCCAATGTGCTCAGTTCCATGAGCTGATTCTGGCCAAGCTCGAACAGGGTCTTTCGGCGCAGAGGATCTTTCAAGATCTGGTTGGCGATCACGGATTCACCGCCCAGTATCACAGCGTTCGCCGATACGTCGCCAAACTCAAGCGGGCTCAGCCGCTCCCGTTTCGGCGTATCGAAGTGGCACCAGGCGAAGAGGCGCAAATCGACTTTGGCACTGGTGCAAGGATCGTTGACAGCGAGGGGCGACGTCGCAAGACGCACGTGATTCGCGTTGTCCTGAGTTACTCACGCAAGGCTTACAGCGAGGTCGTTTATCGGCAAACCACCGACAACTTCATTCAGTGTCTTGAGAATGCCTTCATGCACTTCGGCGGCGTTCCCAAGACGCTGGTTCCGGACAACCTGAAAGCAGCCGTTCTCAAAGCCGACTGGTACGATCCCGAACTCAATCCCAAGCTGCAGTCGTTCTGCGAGCATTACGGCACGGTTCTGTTGCCGACCAGGCCACGCATGCCGCGGCATAAAGGCAAAGTGGAACGGGGCGTCGACTATGTCCAAGAGAACGCGCTCAAGGGCCGCTCCTTCGAGAGCTTAGAAAAGCAGAACGATCATCTGCAACACTGGGAACGGACGGTCGCCGACACTCGACTTCACGGCACGACCAAGCGTCAAGTGCTAAAGATGTTTCAGGAGGAAGAACGCAGTGCGTTAGGGGAACTGCCGGCCGAACGTTTCCCAAGTTTCAAAGAAGGCCAACGGATCGTCAGTCGCGATGGACATGTCGCCGTCGACAAGTCCTACTACAGTGTTCCACCTGAGTACCTGGGTCGCGAAGTGTGGGTTCGCTGGAACTCGCATCTGGTGCGTATCTACAGCGATTCGATGAAACCGATCTGCACGCACGCCAGAGCAGCCCAGGGGAAGTTCAGTACGCTCAGCCAGCACATCGCCTCGGAAAAGATCAGTGTGGTGGAGCGTGGCACCGAGTGGTTGCTTCAAAAAGTCGGCATCATTGGGCCCCAAACGCGTGCCTGGTCGCGCGCCCTGGTGGCCGCTCGCGGTGTGCAATCAGTGCGTGTTCTGCAAGGGCTGCTGAATCTCTCGGGCAAACATTCCAGTGAGTCGATTGAACAAGCTTGCCGGACGGCGCACTCCTACGGCGAATACCGATTGGCAACGATTCGCAAACTGATCAAGCATGCCGGCCCCGACCAAGAACAGTTCGAGTTTCTTGAAGACCATCCAATCATCCGTAACCTATCGGACTACGGAGATGTTGTCCGCGTTCACTTTGGCAAGGAGGCCAAGCTATGAATGAATCGTTACTATCAACTCTCAAGAAGCTGCGTCTTTCGGGATTGGCTCAGACGCTGGAGGTTCGCTTGCATGAAGCGCAGAGCAATCATCTCACTCATTCAGAGTTTCTGGAACTGGTGTTGCAAGACGAGATGCTTGTGCGCGGGGAACGTCAGTTGGCTCGGCGCATCAAGGCAGCCGGGTTTCGGGACTTGAAAACATTGGAGGATTTTGACTGGTCTTTCAACCCATCGATTAAGCAGAAGGATGTGTTTGAACTGGCAAGAGGACACTTCATTCGCGAAGCCCGCGACGTGTTGCTGTGCGGCGCGCCCGGAACTGGAAAAAGTCATATCGTCCAAGCGCTGGGCTATCAGTTGATCAAGCTTGGCAACTTGGTTCTGTACCGAAGCATCTTCGACGTCGTGCGAGACTTCTTACACGATGAAGCGATGGAGGGACATGAGCGAGTGATGAACCGATACTTGAAGCCGGACCTGTTGATCATCGATGACTTCGGGATGAAGCAGTTGCCCAAACGCAGTGGCGAATTTCTGTTCGAGATCGTGATGCGTCGCTACGAAACGCGCAGCACGATGATGACGTCGAATAGACCGCTAGAAGATTGGGGCAAATTGCTGGGGGACGTTCCGACCGCAACCGCCATCCTGGATCGGTTCCTGCATCACTCGCAAATCTTCACGATCACGGGCAAGAGCTACCGACTGCGAGATCGCGGGAGCGATTCAAAACCAGCCAAAGCGCCCACCGGGTCGAGGAAAAATGGAAAAGGTTCAAAACCAGCCAAAGCGCCCATCGGCTCGAAAGCCGAAGAACAAGATCAGAAGTCTTCAAACAAGTAATCCAGACTCAAAATGGCCGGTTTTGAAGCGCCCATAAGTGGCTGGTTTTAAAGCGCCTGATGACATCCTGCCCGATTACAAAGCGGCTCGCCGAAGACATGATGATCCGCCATCTGGCCGAGGCGACCATCGATGCCTATACCTACCACGTTCGAAAGTTTGCCGACTTTATCGAAAAACCGCTCGATGCGGCAACCTGCGAAGACGTTAGAACCTTCCAGCTCTACCTGATCCGCGAGCGAAAGCTCGCCTACAGCACGTTCAACCAGGCTGTCTGCGCGTTACGGTTTCTCTACACCCATACCATCTCTGTCCCCTGGCCGGTCACGATGGTCCCCTACGGCAAGCGTCCCAAAACACTGCCCACCGTGCTCGGCCGACAAGAAGTCGATCGTCTTATTCCAATGCGCGGCCAACCTGAAACACCGCACCTTCCTGATGACACTTTACTCGGCAGGCCTGCGGTTCTCCGAGGCGGCGGCCTTGAGGATCCACGACATCGACTCGGCACGGATGCAGATCCGAGTCGCCTCGGGAAAGGGACGCAAGGAACGCCTGGTGCCACTGTCACCGAGGCTCTTGAAAGAGCTCAGGATCTACTGGAAGAAGTACAGGCCGACCGAGCTGCTGTTTCCGGGCAAGACGCACGGAAAGCCCTACGCCGACACCACGATCCGCAAAGCCATGAAGGAGGCGGCGGTGAAGGCGGGAATCGGCCGCCGGGTCTATCCGCACGTGTTGAGACATTCCTACGCGACGGGATTGCTGGAAGCCGGAGTGGACTTGCTCACCATCAGCAAGTTACTGGGCCATGCCAGCTTCATCACGACGATGGTCTATCTGCACTGCCGCCGAGAACATCTTCACAGTGTGCCGAGTCCACTGGACTGGTTGCCGGTGCGGCAGCTGCCGACTTACACGCCGCCGAAGGAGAACGGCGAGGACACAGGTTCGTCACCGAAAAGCTAACCGTCCATCAGCTTCTCCGGCGTGGCGCGGAGGGTTACGTCGAGAAACACCGCGGCGGCCAAGCGACGATGTCGGTTCAGAGCACGCTGGCGAAGCTCTCGCTGTGCCGCAGCAGTGCCCTGGGCGGACGTTGGTACCGGTGCGATGATTGTGAACGGATCACGAAGCTGCACACTTGGAATCAGAAACTGGAGTCGCACTGGCACGTCCACGCGCTCGTTCCCGGTGGAGGACCTGATTTAGCCGATGGCAGCTGGGTCACCGCCAAGGCTCCAGCCATCGAAGGTTGCCAGGATGATCGGCCCTATCTGGTCGACGCGATCAACTTGCGGCGATCTTTTCGCAAGTTTGCGATCGCGCACCTTCAGCGTCTTCGCAAACGCGGCAAGCTGCAATACGGCGGTTCTCTGGAATCGCTCCGCAGCGACGCCCAGTGGGATGAGATGATCAATCGCATCGCTGGGCAAGAATGGGTCAGCTACATCGAGCCACCGCCGACCGAGTCGAGTCGTGCCGAGCATGTCGTGCGTTACCTGACTCGGTATCTGACCGGTGGCCCGATCAGCGATCATCGCATCCTCTCAGCGGATGACCAGAAAGTGACGTTTTTGGCGCGCACGGGAGAACGCGTTGGTGGCGAGCGAAAACAGGTGCCTTTTACCCTCAATACGTCCGAGTTCGTGCGTCGGTGGTGTCTTCATATTCAGCCCGAACAATTGACCAAGACACGCTCGTGGGGCGGTTGGAGCAATACACGAGCAGAAGCTTACCGGGAGAAATGCCGGACGGCACTGGAAGAGTCTTCAATCGCTCCGCTTCAAGAGGTCAGTGACGACCGAGAGCGTGACGACCAGTGGGCGCTGGCTGAGCCAGCGTCGTCGCTGAGTTGTGAACACTGCGGCAGTGAGTCGCTCAGGCTGATCGAACGCTTCGCCAAGCCGTCATGGGAAACCCTTCTTTCACGCGGCAGCAAGTATAGCCCACGCTGGTACGCGGAGAGTCAACAACTGGATGATATTCACTTTTGGGACGGTGCGATGGGTGAAGGTTTTTCGCACTGGTACGAGTGGTACCTGAAAAGTGAGTCAGTGACCACCGGCAGAGCCGGTGGCTTGAGGAAGGCCCCTAAAAGGGGCCGTTGTTGGTGGTGTTAATCTAAATCAAACAAACCGCGTTCTTCGTCACGCTCGTGTTTTTCCTGGTTCTGGATGTACTCCTTGATCATCGCTTCATCCAGCCCCACAGTGCTCACGCAATAGCCGCGTGACCAGAACGCTCGTCCATACAAGCTTCCTTTCACTTTTCCGAGGTCGCGGTTGATCCGAATGGCACTCTTTCCTTTCAAAAAGCCTACCGTATTGGCAATGCTGTACTTCGGTGGAACGCTCAATAGCATGTGAACATGATCCGGCAAGGCATTCCCTTTCAGCAGCTCAATCTCCTTTTGCTGACAAAGCTGCCGAAGAATCTTCCCGATCTCCAGCCGAAGACTTCCATAAAATCTACGCCTCCTGTACTTTGGAACAATCACTACGTGGTACTTGCAGTCCCACTTCACGTGGGTTTGGCTACGCCAGTCTTTCATGGGGATCCTCCTGCGCCCCTCGGGGCCTTCCTCAGGAGGATCCTTTTTTTATGCTCCCGGAACGGCGGAGCCTAGTGAGTACTCACCAGCAAAGCTGGTGGTTTACGATCATGAATTAGAAAGTGCAAGAGAGTTGGCCGAGAGCACTCCCCCGATTCAGCTGGTGCTCCCTGGATTCGAAGGTGCAGAAACTGGCATCACGTTCAGGCAACTGTTCTAATCGAGTCCCTGAAACCGCCCACCCCCCGGGGGCCCTGGGCGACAAAGTTCAACGCCCGATCTACCCATCTGCCTCCTGCACCCGGATAGATCGCAATTCGTTAGCCCAACTGACTTCGTTCGATGGAGTCCAACATCGACACAACACGTGACGCGATCATCGAGCGATTTCCTATGGAACTCGTCACGCGTAGTTGGTGGTACTACGTATGCTCGATTGGCATCCCTTGTGGTGTTTTCTGCTTTTTACCCTTTCTCGTCGCTGCAACTGATACAAACCTCGACGGCGACGGGCCGATAATTTGGCTGGCGGCGGCTGGCTTGACCGCAATGCTCCTTTCGTTCTGCGCACTACTTGTATTCTCAACTGCCTCGGTTTTGCATCGCCGCCTACGATCGAATCTGCCATCGGTCGAACTGCGGAACGATATGGTCACACTTCGGATCGGGCAACATACATCGCTCTCGGCTGACGTTTCCGAATGTCGCATTCGACGTGGCCGTGCGTATCGGATGCGGATAGGCGCCGTACCGTGGGGGATTACCATGTTTTGCTGGTTTCCCGTGATACTGATTGACCTACCACCATTTGAACGAACCTTTGTGGGCGTTTACTATTCCCGCAACACCGTAGCTGTCGGACTCACTACTGAATCGCTCCTACAATGGGAGCGTGCCCTATTGCAACATGTGGGCGAAAACAAGTAAGTCTTTGACTTCGCGAGCTTGCGAGCCGAAGCTCAAGGACTTGGTTCAAGAAGTCCGTCTGAATTATCGTTACAGCTTCACTTGGGAAACGCTTTCCCAAGCCCGCGCTGTTCGCCGGAAAACGAAGGCGTTGCGATTCATTTGATCCGCAACGTTGATCACAGAGAGCGACACCTGCCACGAAGCCGGGCCCGATTTTGGCGCGACCAGAACTGCCGACGCACTGTCTGACGGCTCGAAGGTATCCATCGTGAGTCCGCTGCCCCATTCCAGCCAAGTGCAGGTCTTCGCTCATCCGCTGATAAAGTTTACCGGTAAAGAACTTTGATTTAGCCATCGAGAAATCTCCTTGTTGAGAGAAAGGAATGTCAACAAGAAAAGATGCCCGCGCCAAACGAATCGGCTAAACTAAACCACCCCGCCGCGCCAGCGGCTTACTTGAACCATGGGTTGCACCGAAGGACCGGGCGTCGAGTTTTGACAATGGAAACTCAACTTCCGGTCCTCGGTGATATACTTACGCGATGGACACTGTTTACATCGAAACGTCGGTTGTTAGCTATCTTCGCCAACGCCCAAGTTCACAAGTGGTGATGGCCGCACACCAATTGCTGACGCATAGGTGGTGGGACACTCAACGAACCAACTACGAACTGGTCGTGTCGCGGTATGTGCTTGACGAGGCGTCTGCTGGCGACCCCACACTGGCGGCGGAACGCCTGCAATCGCTGGACGGGATTCCGTTGCTTCCTGACGCTCCCGAAATCACGCGAATTGCCAATGAAATCATGTCGCGGGCGATTCTGCCTGCGAAAGCCCAGGTTGATGCGTTACACATCGCCACTGTTGCCCACCATCGATACAATACCTGTTGACTTGGAACTGCAAGCACATAGCTAACGCTAAGATCTTGCCCCGCATCCATCAAGTTCTAATCGACGCAGGGGTGCCGATCCCCGTGATCTGCACACCAGAGGAGTTGCTCGGAGATGATTCAGAAACCGAAGACTGAGACCCCGATCGAAGAGATTCACCGCGTCCGACGGGAAATATCTGACCGATTTGGTGGTGACATCGCTGCAATCGCTGCGGACGCGGCCCGTCGTGCACGCGAATCAGGGCGACCAATGTGGCAACCGAAATCGACGAACCATGCGATGCAACGGAGCGGCGGTGGTAACGTTTCTGACAGTGGAGAATCAACTCCCGCCGCCCGCTGACCGCCGCCGTTCGCCGAATCGCGTTCCATCATGACTCCAATTGCAACGTGGGAACTCTGGGGGCAACAGAATCGATCACCACGACGTGTGGTTGTCATCTCAATTCGTGCACCCGAGCCCGATCCGAAATCAGAGCATGGTGACTATCGGACACTTGTAGAAATGGATGGCATAACGACATCACGATACGGACACGGCGTCAATTCGATGCAGTCGCTCGTACTTGCGATGCAATTGCTGCACATTCACGTTGAACATGCAATTCGCGACGGGTGGCAATTCTATTTCGATGCGGACGACACCGAACCATTTGATTTGCTACACTCGATATCGCTACGCCCTGGGACGAATGAACAGTAGATCGATGCTGGGTGTTGTCGGCCATGCGAATCACACCCTCGTGACCAAGTCGAAAACAGGAATCGGCGAACAAATAAGTCTTTGACATCGCGAGGTACGAACCGATGTTCAAGGGCTTGGTTCAACCAAGTGGTGAACCGGAGTCGCTTCACCGTAGGCCAGTGTTGCGGACAGTTCGATCGCGGCGTCAGGTGTTGCCGTTGAGATCCTTTAAGAGGTCGTCGATGACGGTCTCTTCCAGCAACTTCTTTTGGTGGTGACCGATTGTGTCGGCCAGGCCGGGTTCCCAGTGAGTCGAAGGGACGGCGCCTTCGAAAGTTAGCCGCGACCGACTGACGTGCCGCAGGTAGTCGAGCTTGCTCATTCGCCAAGGCTGGGCTCCGAAGCGATGCAGTATCTGCGCGGTGATCTGCAAACCGGGCCGATCAAAGTCGCCGTGATATTCGAGTTGCACGTTGGCGTTTCGACAAATGGTTAACAGCTTGGCCGAGGCGTGGGAGGGTTGGCCTTCGATACAGAGGAGCGGGCGAGAATGTTTTCCCAACTGGCTGGCCGCGGCCGCCAAAACGGAAGGATTCTCACAGACGTAGATGATCGGCGCCGGATCAGCGAACACAAGCGAGTGCTGCCGCAGTTGGCTGAAGGTCAATCGACACGGCTGGCCGGCGGCTGCGTGCTGGGCCAGCATGCTTCCAAGCAGCCCTTCTCCGTCGACCGGCAGGTTCAGTACCAGCGTTGTTGAGGAAAGTTCATCTTGGATCAGATTCACTGCTGACCAAATCCGACGGTGATTCTGGGACGTGACGGCAAGACCATTGGTCTTGCCAATCGTTCGCAACAGCAACGAATAGATCGGCCGATCGGCGTCCAGGGCGTGAGAGTCGCCAAGGACTTCGGCAGCGAAAATCGGCAACGGCTGTGGATCTCGTCGCGGCAGCGCCGTCATGCACGCGGCGATCGACCTCAACAGCACACGAGCTTCCTCGATGCAACCTCGCGTTGCTCGGCGCAATACACCGCTGGCACAGATCTGGCGAAGGTAATCCATCGTCTCGGTGGACATTTCGTCCGGTCGCTGGATCACCCGCCAGGCAGATCGCCATTCCGCTTGGAGTTTGCGATTCTCGATGGCTGGGTGTTGCGGCCGCCGTCCCAGTACAGTTTCCACGGCAGCGGAAAGACTATCGGCTGCACCGCTGTCGCGAACGGTTTGTTCCAAACGTGTCAAGCTGACACGCAGGCTGCCGGTGCGGCCTGGCGGCAGGCCAAGCAAGGCGGTGACCGCTTCCCGAGTTTCCGGAGGGGGATCCTTCAGCGTCACGTGCCCCTGAATTTCAGGTTTCTTGGCGAGTCGGCGGTCCAGCTTGCGAATCAGCGGCTGAAGCGGTTCGGTCCCCAGTAGCCGGCGAACCTTTTCTTGATCAACGTCGCTCATGATTCTTGAGACAGGACTTACCAAAAGAACGAAATGTTTGAATCACCATCCTGTCAATCCTGTCCGACTTTCAACCGTACTCTTCTTCGGCGAACATCTCTTTCTGCCGGGGCGGATCGTGAACGTCGCTCTGCACTCGCCCGCTACCGTTCCAAACCCAGCGAGTCGGCAAAATCGCGTCGATTCCACGGCGAGTGGAAAGGTGGTAGATCGCAAGCGCCGGCATCGTGGGATAACACCCCCATTCTCGCTCGCTGGTCATGACAAAGTCCAAGTCAAATTGGACCATCAAATCCATGAACTTCGCGCGCATTTCGTTGTCGATTCCCACAAATGCCTCGTCCATCAACAGAATTCGGGGCGCGGTGTCGTCCGCGGATTGATAGTAGGCAGCCAGTGCGGCCAACATGGGCATGATCAGCGCGACGGCACGTTCGCCGCCCGAACCGGTTCCATGTGTGCGGCGTGTCAACCGCTGCCAACGGCCGTCTGTCTCGCGTTCGATGTCGAAGGTGAACCAGGCTCGGTAGTCCAGAGCATCCGCCAAATGTTGCTGCCAGGTTCCCACATCGTCCTGGCTACGAGCCTCGGCTATTCGCTGCTGCAAAAACTGGCCCAGGGCTGTGCGGTCATCCTCGCTCATCGCCGAAGGTTTGCGCAGCAGGGCTTTGCAGGCGATCTTCAATTCGTCGGTGCTGTCGGCGCTGGGGTGCCAGCGGAAACGAAGCCGCATGCCTGTACTCATTGGACGCGATTCGACCTCGTCGTTCATCCGCGAACACAATTCATGGGCTTCACGGATGTTGGTGTGCAACGATTGAGCGATATCGCCGATCAGCCGTTGTTCGAACAATTCACGTTCTCGCTCGGTGATCAAAGTCTCGCGGTGTCGCACTTCTTCACTCAGCTGTCGCGAAAGATCGCTGGGTGAGCAGACGACGCCTTGGAAAGGAACGGTGACCACCGAGATCTCGTCATGGTTCTGCGATTGAGGTGTCACGCTGGTCGGCAGCAGCGATTGCTCCAGTGAGCGAAATTGGACCTGGACTTCGTTTTGAGCCGAGTCCCAGGCCGTGTCCGAATCCGAAGTGTCTGCCAGGGCGCTGCGAACTTGTTTGGCAATTTGTGCTGCCCGCGTGGGAGACCAAGGGGTGTCAGGCAGCTCGACCGCCACCGCCGAATCCTCTGGATCCTGCGACTCCAAGGCCTGCGCCGCCAATCCCATTTCGCAGAGCGTGGTGACCCGCAGGATTGCCTGTCCTCGATCTTCCTCGTGCCGCGTGAGGATTTGTTCGGACTGCTCCAACTTTCCTTCCAGTCGCCCTTTCTTTTCGGTGCCAAGCACGAATTGATCCTGCAACTCCTTCAGTTCCGCTTCGAGTTCGCCTTCACGGCTCTGCTGGTGATCGATGTCCGCCAAAATCTTTTGGACATCTTGGCCAACGCTCGATTGGAGTGTCTGCAGCTGAGCGGTCTTGGCAGCGTGGTCATCTCGAATTTGTTTGTCTTGCCGCTTTTGCTTTTCCAGCAACTCCGCCGCCGAGTCCATCACAATTTGGGCGCGATCGACGGAGGCAAGTCGATGCTGAAGTGATTCCAAGTCGCGGCACAACAATTCGATCTGATGACGAAATTCCTGTAGCGACGAGACAAGCTCCGCCAGACGGTCGATCCAATCCGACAGTCCGACGTCGGCAGCATCTCGGTCACGACGAGCGGTCGTCGCGTCGAGGGCAGAGCGCGCTTCCCCAACTTGCCGCAGTTGTTGATGGAGTGATTCCTGCGTCCTTCGTTGCTGCTGTTGAGTTTCTCGCCGGGCGGCCAGCGCCAAGCGAAAATCATTGTCGGCAGGAATCGACAACCGAATCGTTTTTAGCGTCTCGCGATCATCTTGAACGCGTTTGATTTCTGACTGAATCTCCTGCAGTTCTGTACGGGCCGCTTCGATCTCGCGCTGGATCGTTTCGATCTGTTGTTGACGCCTGCGCTCACGCGCGGCGGCACCGATGTGTTGTACTTCCGGCTTGGTCCAAAACCCGCGTGCCGGCCCGATTTGCCAACTGCCGTCGCGATCCACCCAGGCGGCCGCACTTTCTTTTCCACAACCAATGGAAGCCAACAAATTTTGAATCACCCTTGGCGACATGCCATTGGGCAGCGTCGTCGATGGACGAAGCACACAGGCCAATCTGGCCTGCGGATTGGCGATCGGTTCACCGGCCAGAAGCGTCGTGTCGGCTAAATGCGGCGCGTCCAGATCTCCATCCGGCGTCACCCAAGCGTCCAACAATCCTGATGCTTCCAGGGCAGCTTCCCAATTGGCACGTTCCTCGACGGGAATTTCGTCCGCGAAGTCGCACATTTCGTACAACGGGCCACCGCGCCTGGCGGTTCGCGCGTCCGGGTCACGGAAAGGAGGATCCGATGGAGGTAAATGAACACCATCAAGCAAACGTTGACGCTGCGATTCCAACTCATCGATGTTGGCTGTCGATGAAGCGGCGCGAGTGTCCAGCTGTTGGCGTTGTTGACCAAGCTGATCGGCGGTCGCTTCGATGGCGGAGTTGATCGGATCGATGACTGCTTCCAACGGGTTTTCTTCCAGCAGATCTTGATCGGCCATCTCGTCTTCCGCGGCCTCGGTCACCGCTAGCAGACGTTCGAGCCAGTCCTGACGACTGGGAAGATTGCGGGACAGCAACTCCGATTGATCAAACCAGTCGATCAACCGGGTCTGCAAATCGTTTTTGGTGGAAGTCAGTTGGTTCGTCTGCGTCACCAACCTTTGCCCGCATGATTCCAGTTGCGCCTCCAGGTCATTCTGCCGATCGATGTGGCGTTGCAATTCAACACGCAGCCGGTCCATTTCCCGTTGGCGTTGCTGCAAAGTAGCCAGTGCCTTGAAGCAGATCTCTGTCGCTTTCTCGGCGGGGTCGAGCTTCTTTGCTGCATCGGGCTGGCCGACTAACTTGGGCGAGACGCGGCGAAGCGGTGTCATGACTGCTTCGGGAAGATCGTGTTCCAGCAAACGATCAAGCTGACTTTGAGTTCGCTTGGTGTGCCACTTTGCTTGTTCTGATTCGCTGTCCAGCTGCCTTCTGGCTTCCTGCAACCGTTGCTTCGAGTCTTCCACCGCCCGCTGGGCATCGTCGGACTGTTGTCTTAGCTTCGCACAGTCACTGCGAAGATCATCCAAACGACGGGCGTCGTCCATTTCGGGGCGAGATCGCAGTGCGGCGAGGGTGGCTCGAGTCGTTGCCCGGTTTGTCTCGGCAGCTTCCTGTTTTTCGATGACTCGCTGATTTTGATCGATCGCGTCTTGCAATTGGCGACGATCTTCGTTGATCGTTCGCAATGCACGCTCGTAACGGTTGTGCAAAGTCAAAATGTCACGTACGCGTCGTTTCAAAGCGATTCGCAGGTATTGCCGGTAGTGATCGCGAAAACTTCGTACGCTCGTTTCGCTGCGACGGAGTTCCTCCAGCCGCCCTCGTTCTTCGTCCAAATCCTGCATCGCGTCGGCAACTTGCGATAGGACATCCACCGACAGCGGCGGTAGGGCGCCCGACAGCTGCGCGCTCATGCGTTGTTCGTCGAAGTCCCGTGACAACTGCGGCACGCGCAGCTGAATCAGCAAATCGACCAACGAACGATAACGATTGCCAAGGCGAAACAGTTTTTCATCCACTGCCCGCCGATAGTCACCATGGGTTCGATACATGGCGCCGTCGTCACCGAGCACTTCGGCCAGCCGCGATTTCGAAAGCGGGACGGAGTCGACGACCAGTTGCAGATCGCGGTCGATTCGTTCGGAAGTGGTGAAGAACCAGGCGTCGACCCCGCCTCGATGTTCGACCGCATGCAAGCCACCTCCCAGTGTGAAATACTCCGCCCCCCCTTCGGGATCCAATCTTCCAAATTCGATCCAGGTGTAGCCGAGCCGATCTCGATGTTTGCCCCCCAGCAACAAGTTCCATTCCGGCCGTTTGCTCATGCTGCGGTCGGGTTCCATCCGGGTTGGCGAAAGCTCGGCGTCCAACAGAAACGGCAATTGCAACGCCAGGACGCGGCTTTTGCCCGTTCCGTTATTACCGCGCAACAACAGTCGCCCGTGCTCGTACCAAAACTGCTCGTCGGCGAAATGGAATAGATTGATCAAACCGCTGCGGAGCGGTTGCCAGCGTGAGGTGTTCGGTTGGGGAAGTTCGGGAGTAGTCATGCAAACGGCTGGCAGTTCAGGAACTTTCTTGAACTACTTTTCATGGTCAGCGGCAAACCGATGGACGGCGGGGAGGGGAAGGACTGCCTGATCGAACCATCGAATCATTCGCAGCATTTCCAATCGTTCAAGGACTTCTTCCAGCAGCAGGGCTGTCTGCGTCGGATCGCAAACGTTTTTACGCCAATGTGTCTTGTGTTCCAGAGCAAGTTCACCAAGGCGAACCCGCAACGTTTCGATGGGCACTGGCGGCGAGGTCTGATCATGGCATCGATCGGCCAGAAACTCCGCCATCAATAAAGTGGCGTGGCCCACCGTCCCGGAGTCCGGCATCCTGGCGTCGGTCAGCTCACCCTGCGGGTCCAGCAGCGCGACTCCCTCGCGGCGAACTTCAGCAACCAGTCCCGTCGCCTCCTCGATCACCTGCAACAAACGCGATCGCTGCGACTGCCAATACTGGTACTCGCGCTGAGTCAGATCATCGAAGTACAGAACGGGATTGTCCAGAAGTTGTCCGATCAGACGGTGCTCCAGCTCACGTGGTCGTAGCGAATCATCCTCTCGTTCGGGATAAAAAGCCGACAACTGCTGCTGCCCATCGGACCGATCTCTTGGAGGTCTTGCACATTCGTTCGACCGGTCTCCTGTCTCACTGGAAAGGGATCGTGGCATGTACAACACATCGGTCAACAAACCGGTGTTGATGTCGTACAGGCAATCAACCGACACGGTCTCGGCAAACTTGCTTTCGTTTCCATCGACACGCCGGATCAGGCCGTAGCCCAACAACAACCGGATCACGCAGACCAATTCGCGACGGGTCGACGCCGTCTTCAAATCATAGTTGCAACCGGCTGCGGCCAGTTCCGGGATCGAGTCGGCCAGCCGAACGACTTGATCCGCCAATCGCTGCAAAGTGGTCTGTCGGCCCTCTTCGTGCAGCAGCGCCAGCGACAGACACCACAGAACGTAGCGACGGCGCGACAATGCGGCGCCCGACGAACCGGGATCGCGGGCACCTCGTGTCGGATCGTCCGTATCGACAGTCCGTTTGACCAGCCTTGCCGAACCGCTTCGCAAGATCAACGTCCATCCGGTGTAACGGGCGAACCAGTGGGTCAAATAGGCCTGGTGCCGACGCACCAACACAAAACTTTCCTCGACATATTTCGCTCGACGCGATCCGTTCCCGCTGGGGGCTTTGTCGGCGGGCGCAGAACCGGAAAAAAGAATCGGAGACATCAACAGGCTGCGCAGCGCGCGACGCTGTTCTTCATGCCGCGAAGCATCCAACACATTCGAAAAGGAAGGGGGCGCGATCATCCTTAGGCAAACTCTCCTTGGGCCACTTCCTCCAAACGGGGATGAATCGAGATCCAGAAATCCCGCCCCGAAAACTCTCCCCATGGCGTGGTAAGGCGGCAGAGTGAATCGTCCGCAGTCGGCTCCATTCGGATCCACATCGATCCATCCGTGCTTGGCGCCGTGATCGTTTCGGACCGGTCACCTCGCCGGGAAAGCGCTTCTCCCAGCAGGTCCAAAAACAGCGGGAACGCTTCCACGCTCAAGGATTCCAATTCGCTGATCCGCCGACGCTCGGTAAACAGCTCATTCCTGGCTCGCGAGAGTTCCTCCGCTTCCATACGGCTTTGCTCTCGCAGCTGTTCCAACTGGGATCGGTTGTCGACAACGCGCGGCGTTCGCGCTGAACGGGCGACACGTCCCGATTTTCTCAGCGTTGGGGCGATTCGCAGCGGAGGTGACTCGGCCCAAGAATGGGTGGCGGGAATCGGCGTCTGTTCGCGTTGGGCAAGCGTGGCATCCGAAACGGTCAGATGCCGTGCCGGTGAAAGCGCGAATGCCGTTCTCCAGAGGCGGTGAGCGGCGCGTGAATCGGAGCACTGTGCAAACCAGATCGCCAATCGTCGAAAATCGGTCGACCGATCAACGACGCCTCCGCGAGCGCGACTCAGCCGCGTCGCCGCTGCGGCCACTTCGCGGATTCCCGTTCTCGCTAAAGCCCGCAGCTCATCGGCTTGAGAGCTTTTTCCGCTGGGCGCGATGAACCAGGCGGTAACACCCTGCCAGCGTGATCGCAGCTGATCGCGGACCTGACTGACCCGCTGCTCCGTGACATCCAGTTCGTCGATGGTGCGATGTTTGGCGATCGAATGCAGCATGGCATCGATCATCATTTCGTCCACGGCATCGATCATCCCTTCGGCTTCACCGGCGACCGTTACCACCTGGTTCAAGAAGCGTTCCAGGTAGTGGACCAGACGATCTTTGAAAACAAAAAATGCATCTGCCGACGTTTCCCGAAGTTCTACGGTGGCTTGCAAGCCACGAAAGAACTCCTGAGCCTGATTGGTCAGGTTCTCCAATTCCGTAAACAGGCTTTCCAGCAGTGAACTTGCCTTCGCCGTGTCGAACGCTGCGCCGGTCTCGGACTCCTGGGCCTTCGCCATCCCCACCAACTCTGCCAGACGATCGCGCACGGCGGCCAGCGCGGTGGCTTGCAATGAAGCGGGCGTTTCGATGAGCTGATGAAAGAGATCGATGGCGCGAAGCGCCGCCACTCCCGGACCGGTGAGCTGATAATACAGATGCCGACGATAGTATTCCTGGAGGGAAGGAGCTTGCGAGTTGTCGTGGAACGCTTCGAGATTACCCCAGTGGCAAAGCTGGTCCAGCGCCGCGGAAAGTTCCTCCTCCGAATGGAACGCCGCCAAGTGAAAACCGACTTCCGAAGCACGCAGATTCAATTGAAATCCGGTTCGTGCCGCAGCAAACACTTCCAGGATTTCGCGATACAGCGCCGAATTGGGGGCGCTGAGATACGCAAAGCAAGCAAGGGATTGCCCCGAAACACTCATGAAAGAACGAACCACTTGGATGACACGGTCACGACAAAATGTCCGCAGCGACCGAGCTGGAACAGGCCCAAGTATAACGTTCCTGCACCGGCGGCTCGCACCGCCGGTGTGGGCCTGTATCTGGACCTACTGCATCCTTCGTGGTTGCTGCGGAACTAGCGTTGGACCCGGGCGCTTCCGCCTTCGGCAAACGCTTCAACCTCGGCCAGGGTGGCGCGGGACACGTCACCGGGGAAGGTGGTCAGCAAGGCACCGTGTGCCCAACCGATCTTCAACGCCTCGGCCGGGTCGCGGCCGTTGATCAGGCTATAGATCAAACCGGAGGCAAAACCATCGCCGCCGCCGATTCGGTCGATCACGTCCAGTTCGGCGGTGGGCGCGATATGTTGCTGGCCGTCGTGCCACAAAACCGCGCTCCAGGAATGACGGTTGGTGGAGTGGACTTCGCGAAGCGTGGTAGCGACCGCCTTGACGTTCGGGAACTTGGCGACGGCTTCGTTGATCATGCCGAAGAAGTTTTTAGGATCGAGTTTGCTGCTCTTCTTTTCCTCGACGTCGGGTCCTTTCACGCCGAGTCCTTTTTGCAGGTCCTCTTCATTGCCGATCAAGACGTCGACGTTTTCCACGATCTTAGAAATCATCTTCTGGCCCTGTTCCAGCCCGCCGATCGTGTCCCACAACTTGGCCCGATAGTTCAGGTCGAATGAGCGAATCGCACCCGCCTGGCCCGCCGCTTGCATCATTTCCACCACCACGTCGGCAGTGGTTTCCGACAGCGCCGCGAAGATGCCGCCACTGTGTACCCAGCGGCATCCATGAGAAAAGATCGACGCCCAATCGAAGTCGCCCGGATTGAGCTGCGCGGCCGCTTCATTGGCGCGGTTGTAAAACACCACCGGCGCTCGGACACCCTGGCCTCGGTCGCTGTAGACCGTCGCCATGTTGGGACCTCGAACGCCGTCATGCTTGAATTCTTTGTAGAACGGACGAACGCCCATCGCGCGAACCTGACGCTGGATGAGTTCGCCGATGCCGTTGTCGACCATCGCGCTGGCGACAGCCGTCTTCAATCCAAAACAGGACGCCAGGTTGGCGGCACAGTTGTATTCGCCGCCGGAAACATGAACCTCAAACGAATTGGCGGTACGAAACGGGATCACGCCCGGATCGAGTCGATGCACCAAGGCACCCAACGCCAGAAAATCGATTTCTTTTTCGCCACTGGGAATTTGCAAACCACTCATGGAATTCTCTTTGTTACTACGATTCTTTGTTGTTCGGGCGCGATCAGATGGTGACCGATGCAAAGCCGCCGTCGACCGCGATGTTCTGTCCGGTTACGAATGACGACGCATTGCGGCTGGCCAGCCAAACGACCGCACCGGCCAACTCTTCGGGTCGACCAAATCGATCCATCGGAGTGTGTCCGATGATTTGTCCGCCACGCTCGGTGTAGCTACCGTCATCGTTGAACAACAATTTCTTGTTTTGTTCGGCGGGAAAGAATCCGGGGCTGATCGCGTTGACGCGCACGCCGGTCGTCGCCCATTCGCGGGCCAACCACATCGTCAAGTTGATCACCGCCGCCTTCGCCGCGGAGTAGGCGACCACGCGAGAGAGCGGAATGATGCCCGACATCGAGGCGATATTGATCACGCTGCCGACGCCGGCATCGATCATGTCCTGGCCGAAAACCTGGCTGGGCAGCAAGGCGCCGCCGACCAGGTTCAGGTCAAACACGTCGCTCCATGCCTCGCGAGGCAATTTGCAGAAATCGCCACCCGGTGGAATGGTCGCATCGGGTCGATTTCCGCCGGCGGCGTTGACCAACACGGTTGCTGGGCCGCCCGCCCAATCGTTGATCTGCTGCCTCGCCTGATCCAGCGACTCGCCGCTCAGTCCATCGGCGGTGAAAAATTCTGCCAAGCCCCCGTTTTCGACGATCCGATTGACTCGCGTTTTCCCCCGCTGGGCGTTGCGGCCGACTACGGCAACCTTGGCACCGAACGCGCCCAACGCCTCGGCCATCAGGCCGCCCAGTTCGCCCGTGCCGCCAATGACCACCGCCACATCGTCGTCTAACCGAAAAATGTTGTTCATGACCGCCTAATTTAGCGGTCGGCCCGCGGAGACAACAGGTGGTAGGGATGCTGACCGTCGGCCAGCTCTCCGAGCTGGCAGCGTCTGTGCGTAGCGACTTCGGAGAAGTCGCCGACTGTGGGCTGGCTGCGCGTGCGCGTAGCGACTTCGGAGAAGTCGCCGACTTTTTATCCTCCGATGGCGTACATCGGTCGCTGGGGCGGTAGGAAACCGTCGCCGTCGATGCCGTGGGATGCTTTCTTGGCCTGCACGCAGCGGCGTATCTCCGCCAGCAGTTCATCGTCGCCAGCACCCGAGCGCATCAAATCCCTCACCGGAACTTCATCGCGAGCAAACAAACAATTGCGGATCGAACCGTCGGCGGTGATTCGCAAGCGGTTGCACGCCGAGCAGAACGGGGCGGTGACCGAACGGATGATGCCCACTCTGCCGCCGCCGGGAAGCAGGAAATCTTCGGCGGGCTGTGCGGGATGAGGACGCGACAATTCGGTGACCGGCCCAAAGTGTTCCGAAATGATCGACAGCAATGTCTCGCCCGACAGTACCGCGCTGCGCTGCCAGGCCCGATCGCCATCAAGCGGCATGAATTCGATGAACCGCAACATCACCTTTCGCTGGGTTGCAAATTCGATCAGTCGAATCACTTCGCGCTCAGTGATGCCGCGAATCGCCAACGTGTTCAACTTCACCGATTCAAAACCGCAGCTGATCGCCCGGTCGATTCCAGCGATCGTTTTGTCCAAACCCTCGCGTCTGGATACTTGCCGAAACACATCCTCGTCAAGCGTATCCAGGCTGATGTTGACCCGCCGCAGCCCGGCACGGCGCAGCGCCGGCGCCTGATCGGCCAGCAGCATCCCGTTGGTCGTTAGCGACAGATCCTCGATTCCGTCAATCTCTGCCAACATCGCAATCAAACGATCCAGTTGCCGCCGCACCAGCGGTTCGCCGCCGGTGACGCGGACGTCGCGAATGCCGGCGCGGCGGACCAACAGGCGGGCCAACCGAGCGATCTCCTCAAACGTCAACAACCAATCTCGCGGCATGAATTCGGCATCGCGGTCGGGCATGCAATAAAAACAGCGAATGTTGCAGCGATCGGTCACGCTCAAACGCAAGCTGTCGTGAACGCGTCCGAATCGGTCGGTTAGCGGCGCGGAATCGTCAGGAGGGGTGAAAGCCATGGTCCCGATCATACCCTCGACTGCTGCCGGATCCGAGTGATTTCACCCTGGGTGGCGGGACGAATGATCCGCCGGCCGAGCAAATCGTCGGCTTCGATCCGCTTTTCTTTGGCCGCCTGTTCAAACAGCTCCTCCGGCTCGATCGGCAGGATTTCCAGGTTGCGAATTCGCTTTCGATGCAATCGAAGCACTTCGGCCGGATCGTCGTTTCGGACCACCAACCGATCCACTTTCCGCCGCGGCCTGGGCAGTCTGGCAGAACAGATCGTGACCAGGCTGCTTTGGTCAGGTCGGTAACTGAGGAAACCGAAATGTCCGTCGTCGTTGATTTGGCCGTCCGTTCTGGCGGCAACTTGAACGGCAAAAAAATGAACTCGGCCATCTTTTCGACTCATCGTCATCACGGCCGCCGCGATCGGTCCGACCGCGGGCAGGGAGGCATAGTAGTTGGGGACAAAGCCAAGCAGCGTCGCCTCGCTGGCAAGCTCATTGAATCGTTTCATGATTCGCTTGGAGACCTGTTCGGCTTCGACCTTGACCAGCCGCCGCGACTCGTAAGCGAACGCCGGCTCCGACTTCATTCGCAGCAGCTTGAATGTCAGCACCGTCATCAACCAATCCGAAAACCCTTTGCACATCGGCCGCAGCTCCATGGCGGGAATACCACGGAGGTCGGTGGTCACGAACAACTCCCGTTCGTCCGATGCCCCCGCGGCTGGCTCGTAAGGGTTCGATTTCTCATCCGCACTCATACTGTGAACGAATCGTTCGCCTCCGGGGCGAACCTACTCCATCTCCGCGAAGTGGTTGATTTGCTGAAAACTTGGCAATCGAGCCGCCGCGAGCGCCTGGTCGATCCTCGCAATCCGCTCCTGTTTCGATTCAGGAGCAATTTTCGGCAGCAGCGTATCCTGGTTGAACGTTTTATCCGGAAAGAAACTGCGTTTGAACTTCATCAACATCAAACGGTAGCCGATATAGACCACCAACCACAGGCCCGCCGCGAATGCAAACGGACCTTCCCAGGAACCGCTTACCAACCAAGCCAATGCCGCTGGAATCGCCAACACCACGGCCAGGCAGCCGAATCCCTTGCGAGAACAGGACCGAAAACCCGATTTGAATTCTTTCACCATCTCGGCAAAATCGGGTTGCTCAGCCAGTTGGGGAACGAAATCCGCCAACACCGCCGTGTCGCTAGGCGGGATGAAATCGGTTGCCCCGCAGGCATCAAGCTGTCTGCGGAAACCGTTATCTAGCCACTGCTCGGTCGACCAGCCGCCCCATCGGCCACCGAAATCGACCGAATCGACGACTCCGCGCGGGTGAGCCCAATAGCAGATCGTGCGATCGACCGCATCCAAAAGAATACCCTGATACGTCTCCGCTTCCGCCGGGATGTCGTCATCGGGAAGCTGTTGCAAACGGTCCAGCAGTTCGGGTCCGGAGGATGCCAGCGCTTCCCAAACGAAGTCGCCCGAGTAGTGTTGAAAGGTAGCCTCCCCGGCATGCCGAACGCTGACCCACCAAGTGTTTTCGTCTTCTTCGTCGGGGTCGAATTCGTCGTCCTCATCAAAGTCATCGTCCGGATCAAATCCATCGTCTTCGTCGAACGACTCCGGATGGGCCAACTTGCGAAAGTCGTTGATTCGGTAGGGATCGTCTTCGTCCTCTTCCTCCTCCCAATCGTCTTCGTCCTCTTCGCCCAACACATCGGAAAACAGTTGACGAGGCAAGGAGGTGTCGACAGGAGGTGTCTGGCCGCCCATCGCTTCCCGGAGCGAGTCAGCCGTCATGGCCACCGAATCGATCTGATAACCGGGCCAAACCGATTGCAACATGCGATCGAAAAGTGCCAGTTGGTAAGGTGTTTCAAAGGTCCCGGACGATCCGGCGCGGATCAGCGAACGAGTATCGCGGTTGAGAATCACCACGCATTCCAATTGTTCAACCGGGGGCCAGGAATCGACCTCTTCCGTCTGGGCTTCCATCCTGGCAATCGCCTCGGACCCCCATAACAGGCAGTCCGGAAGAGGGAGCCGAAAGGAGGCGGTGGCAAGGTTTCGGACCTGACCCGCTTCGACCAGCACCAACAAGCTGACATCAAGCACCGGCAGAGTTCCCCATTTGGACGAGACGCGTCAACGAAAGTACAGGAGGATCAGTATGACGGGGATTGCCGTCGATGTTGGGCCGGTAGGCCGATTTTCGGACTGTCGGCGACTTCTCCGAAGTCGCGACGTCCACGTAGCCAGGAGCGGAGAACTGGCCGACGGTCTCGGAGAAGTCGCCAACGGTTTCCCCACGTCGCGATTGCCTCTGCGGCTGGCGGTGGCTAATCTTTTAGCTGGTCAGAACATTCCAATGGGTGCGTTTTACGAATCCTTTCGTTCTCGGGTCCAGTGCCCCGGCAAAAAGGGTCGCAGATGGACCAAGGCGGACTCTTGATGGCGTCGGCCTGCCAGTTCTTCCCAGAATTCAATGGTGATTGACCATGCCTTTCCGCGGACTTTCCCGGATTCTTCTCGCAGCCGCGCTGTTGGCTGTCTTGCTGTTGTCTCCCTCCGCGACGGTGGTCAGGGCAGGCGCGTTCGAGGCGGCCAACTCTCGCGAGGTTCGCGAGATTCGCAGTAAGATTCGTGCCGCCCAGTTTCTGTCCAAGGCGACGTTCGGTCCCACGATCGACGACATTGAATCGTTGGCCGACCGGATTCGACAGGTCGGTTATCGCCGCGCCTGCAACGAGTGGATCGACCAGCAATTCGCGCTGCCGATCACGTCGCACAAACAAACGATCCTGGACATCTTCACCGTCGACAATATCGAACACACGGCCGAGAACCGAAATGTGCCTCGCGTCCGACACCAAGCCTGGTGGGATGTGGCGCTGCGAGGCGAAGATCAGTTGCGCCAAAAGTTTGCTTGGGCGTTGTCTCAGATCTTTGTGACCAGTGACCAGGGAACCGGCTTCAACAACAACGATGCCGACTTCTCCGGTTTCGGCGGTTGGTTGGGGCCGACCAACTACTACGACGAAGTCCTCGTCGAAAACGCGTTCGGCAATTATCGCGATCTGCTTGGCGACATGACTTTCTCGCCCGTGATGGGCACCTATTTGAGCCATCTGCGAAATCGCAAGGCAAGTGTGCCCGACGGCCGCTTTCCCGACGAGAACTATGCTCGCGAGATCATGCAACTGTTTTCGATCGGGCTGTACCTGTTGGAAGACGACGGCCGTTTGCAGACCAATGCCAGCGGCGACATCATTCCCACCTACACCAACGAAGAAATCAAGACGTTGGCTCGGTTGTTTACCGGGTTCAAATACAACAACACGACCAACAACATTTTCGGGCCGCTGAATCTGAATGCGCCGATGAAGATTTGGGCGCCCGAACACGACAACAATCTCAACTACGCCGAAGACCCGAACAATCCGGGACAAGTCGATCCCAACGCTCCGGCGCACAAACGGATCTTCGGAGTCACGTTGCCGGCGATTCCCCAAAACCCTAGCGAGTTTCAAGTTCTCAGCGAAATCAACGCCGGGCTGGACGTGCTGGCCGATCATCCCAATGTGGGGCCGTTTTTGTGCCGCCTGCTGATTCAGCGAATGGTCAAATCCAATCCATCGCGTGGTTACATTCGACGCGTGGTTCGCAAATTCAATGACAACGGCGATGGGGTCCGGGGCGACATGAAAGCGGTCGTACGGGCCATTTTGCTTGATCCAGAACTCTATCGCAGCCAACGGCTTCAGCGCAAAAGCAACCCGCTGCGAGTGGAGGTCGTTACTCGTGGAACCGAATTCAGCCGATTGCGCGAACCGGTGTTGCGAGTCACTTCGTTGATTCGAGGCTTGAATCCGAGCAGCGATTACGACGGCGGCTTCATGATGCTGCGTAACATCGAATCCGAATTCGGCCAATCACCCTACCGTTCGCCCAGCGTGTTCAATTTTTACTTGCCCGATTTTCAGCCGCCCGGCGACTTGATTGGTCTTCAGCCCTCTCGCCGCAATCCACACGGAGCGCTGTTTGCGCCGGAGTTCCAGATTCTGGATGCGGTGACGGCCAACCGTGCCGTGAACCGTTTTCAAAGTTGGATCCGCAACCGATACGTGCAGTACACGTTCTATAACGCCAATGGAATCACTTTGACCGGCCGGATCACTTTCGATTTGGACGCCGAAGCTACTTTGGCCCAGAACCCGGCAAACATGCCAGATTTGCTGTCACGGTGGGATTTGCTCTTTTGCAATGGAAGTCTCAGCGAAGAGACCAAGGGGGTGATCTTGAATGCCCTGGCAAACCATGCATCTTCTACCACCAGCCCGTTTCACGCCGAGGTTCGCCTAGAAGAAGCACTGCTTGCCGTGATTCTTTCACCCGACTGCGCCGTCGAACAGTAGCCCCATCCCACTTGCCCGGCTGACCACTGACCAGGCCGTTATCCGAAGCAAACGCCATGATGATCAAGAACGAATCCAGCCGCCAGTCAAGCGAACGTGCAAGAGCTGCAGGGGACCGGTCGAACGAACGTGCAAGACCTTCAGAAGACCGGCCCACCCGTCGCGCCTTGCTGAAAGCGGCATCTTGTTGCGGAATGACCAGCAGCATTTCGATGGCGTCGACTTTCTTGAACCTGCAAGCGACTCAGGCGCTGGCCGATGCCAGTAACCCCAACGACTTCAAGTCGCTCGTTTGCCTGTTTCTCAACGGCGGTAACGACTCGTTCAACATGTTGGCACCTCTTGGCAACGAGCATGCCGATTACAACACGGTTCGTGGCGGGGTCGGCGGCGGCGGCATCGCGCTGGCCGAAAACACTTTTCACTCCATCAATGGACCGGGTGGGCGAACCTTCGGGGTTCATCCGAACTTCGACGAAGATCTCACCAGTTCGGGCAGTGCGAGCGGCGGTAATGGCATCAAAGGTTTGTATGACAACGGCAAGCTGGCCTTTGTGGCCAACGTCGGGTCACTGATTCGTCCCACCAGCTTGGCCGCCTTTCGGGCCCAATCGAATCTTCCGCTCGGTCTGTTTTCACACGCCGATTTGCAACGACATTGGATGACCAGCTTTCCCCAAGATCGCGCGCAGTTGAAAGGTTGGGGCGGGAAGATGGCCGACATCCTTCGTTCCTGCAACGATCCGTCGTCCATTTCGATGAACATTTCGTTGTCGGGCGTGAACATTTTTCAAACCGGCAACGACGTCTCTCCCTACAGCATCGGTACCAACGGTGCCACGCCGGTCAGCAATTACTTTTCGGATCTCAGTCAGACCGGCAGTATCCGTCACCGCTCGTTCAGCCAAATTCAGGACAACCTGCTGTCGCAAACTTACGGCAACTTGATGTCCAAGACCTTTGCGGAAACCCATCGAGTTTCGATTGACGCGGCGATCGATTTCAACGCCGCCGTCAACGCCGTGACGATCAACACACCGTTCGACACCGACGGGCTCAGCGCCCGGATGAAGATGATCGCCCAGGTGATCGGCGCGCGGGCGACGCTGGGACAACGGCGGCAAGTCTTTTTTGTCCAGCTGGGAGGGTTCGACAATCACGCCAACCTGCTGACCAATCACGGCCCGCTGTTGACCATCGTCAGCCGGGCACTCAGTTCCTTCTACGAAGCGACCGAGGAACTGAATGTTGCCCAGGATGTGGTCACCTTCAGCGCATCCGACTTTGCCCGCACCCTGTCCAGCAACGGTCAGGGCAGCGACCACGCTTGGGGCGGAAATCAGATCATCATGGGGGGCCCGATCGCCGGCGGAAACATCCGTGGCGACTACCCGACGTCCCTGTTGAATCCGCTCGGCTCGGGCGGCGGGCAGCTCAATGTTGGTCGAGGGCGGTTGATCCCCACGACCTCGGTCGACCAGTACTACAGTGAAATCGCCCGTTGGTTTGGCGTGCCGTCGACATCGTTGCTGGAAGTACTGCCCAACCTGATCAATTTCACCGGCCTACCGCCGCTCGATCTGTTCACCTGAGCAAAGCATCCCTCCCCCTTCCATCTCCCACTCTCCCTCTGTCCGTCACTCTCCCGCTTGCGGGAGAGTCGGGCGAGTCGGGCTCTCGAGCCCGGAGAAGGGTCTGACTAAACCTAACCGAGATTCCCCCTTTCGCGGCCACCCAGCCAAGATCAACCCCCTCCACAGAGCCATCTTCTGGCTTTAAGGTGGAAATTCCAACAAAGCACCTTTGCTAACGCACTACTGGGCCGCTATCATCGACAAAATCGCCTTGTCCGACCAAGTGTCTTTGGCGGCTTTTCTGGTGGTGCGTATTCGCCCCAGTGGTGATGATCACTGACGAAAACTCACTTTTATTCTCTTCTATGTACATGGGTGGTGATCGATGATGCGGCTCAAGCGTCCTTGTGTGCCCGTTCTTTTGACGAGCTCCATTGTTTTTCTGTCGGCGGTGTTCGGTACGGTAGGGGCGACCACAACCAAGGCGGGAACATTCCCCGCTGCGAATGCCAAGGAGATACGAGTCATTCGCGCCAAGATTCGCGCGGCGCAGTTTCTCTCCAAGGCAACGTTCGGTCCGACTCAGGAAGAAATTGATCAACTGGGAGCGCGGATCAACCAGGTGGGTTATCGCCGCGCCTGCAGCGAGTGGATCGATCAGCAGATGGCGCTTCCCAAGAGTTCCAACAATCAAGTTGCCACGGACATTCTGACGGCCGATGGTCGTGTAACCAACGAGCAAAACGTTGGTGTTCATAACTATCGCTACCAGGCTTGGTGGCATATCGCCCTGCAGCGCGACGATCAGCTTCGTCAGAAAGTCGCTTGGGCATTGGCACAGATTTTCGTGATCAGCGATTCCGGTTCGGCGTTCAACAACGACGACAATCGCGGAATCGGAGCCGGCGAAGTATCGATTCCCGATTGGATGGGAATGGGCGACTACTACGACATGCTTTGCGAGAACGCGTTTGGCAATTATCGCGATATTCTCGGCGGCGTGACTTGGCATCCTTGCATGGGCGCCTACCTCAGTTCATGGCGTAACCGCAAAGCCAACATCGGTGCCGGCCGATTCCCCGACGAAAACTATGCCCGTGAAATCATGCAGTTGTTCTCCGTCGGACTTTATTTGATGGAGCAAGACGGACGGCTGAAAACGAATGACCAGGGCGAATTGATTCCCACTTATGACATCGAAGGGATCAAGGAACTTGCCCGGGTCTTCACCGGTTTCAAATCCTTCCACAACACCTCGACCAGTTTCTACACGGGCCGCAATTACGGCGACGCGATGGTCATGCACTTCCAGGAGCATGACAACAACTTGAATTACGCCGAGGACGAGAACAATCCTGGCCAACCCGATCAGAACGCTCCTCAGAGCAAGACGATTTTTGGTGTAACGCTTTCACCGCTGCCGACACCGCTGACCAACGCCGCTGCCACGGCGGAAGTCGAAGAGGCGCTCGATGTGATTGCCGATCACGACAACGTCGCGCCGTTCATCTGCCGTTTGCTGATTCAACGGATGGTCAAATCCAACCCTTCCCGCGCTTACTTGCGCCGCGTCACTCGGAAGTTCCGCGACAACGGCCAAGGCGTCCGCGGTGACCTGGGAGCGGTGGTCAAAGCCATTTTGCTGGATCCGGAACTCTATCGTGGACAGCGTTTGCTGCGTCGCCGCAATCCCGACCGTATCGAGGTCGTCACCCGTGGTACCGAACACAGCCGCCTCCGTGAACCGATCCAACGAATGACTTCTCTGATTCGCGCCATGCGTCCCACCAGTGACTGGGACAACATCGATCCGGTGACCGGCAATCCCTACATGATGCTGGACACCTCGTTCCAGGGCGACCTTGGTCAGATGCCTTTCCGAGCACCCAGTGTGTTCAACTACTACCTGCCCAATTACCAGCCGCCCGATTTGATCGGCGTTCCGCCTTCTCGCCGGATTCCGTATGACGCTTTGTTTGCACCGGAATTTCAGATTCTGGATGCGGTGACCGCGAATCGAACGACCAACCGATTCAAGTCATTCACCCGACGTCGATATGTTCAAGATACGGTCGAACCGGGTGGCTCAGCCGGTGTGATAAGGATCACGTTCCACTTGGATGAGGAGCTTGAATTGGCAAAGGACTTGGCCAATCTTCCCGAAATCCTGGAACGATTCGATCTGTTGCTCTGCAACGGGACGCTCAGCGAAGAGACCAAGAACAACATCATCAACAACATCACGACCTACGCGAGCAACAACAATCAGTACGTTGTTCGTCTTGAAGAGGTGTTGTTGGCGGTCTTGTTGTCGCCCGACTGTGCTATCGAAGAGTGACAAAACCTTGATTCATTTCGGCTTGCGCCGCGGCCGGCGGCGCAAGCGATCTCATTCTCCTCCATTTTTTCTCCGACAACCATTGATTACGGAGACCTAGTCATGACCACCGAGAATCAACAACAAGCCGCCGCATCACGTCGCGCCCTGCTCAAGGCTGCGGCTGGCTGTGGAATGATGACCAACACTTCGCTGCTGGCGACCCTGTTGAACCTGCAAGCCACCAAAGCAATGGCTGCCGGCAACAGCGGCGCAGGCGGCTACAAGGCCCTGGTTTGCCTCTTCCTATTCGGCGGCAACGATTCGTTCAATATGCTCGCGCCGCTTGATGGTGACGCGACGTCCGGCGAGTATGGCGACTACCATGCCGTTCGCGGCGGCTATGACGACGGTACGAATAACCCCGGCGGGTTGGCTCTGGAGCAATCAACTTTGCTTCCGATTGATGGTCCAAACGGCCGCGGATTCGGAGTTCATCCGGGGATGCCCGAAATCCAAAACCTCTACCAGAACGGCAAGCTCGCCTTTCTGGCCAACGTCGGTTCGCTCAATCGGCCCACCACCCGAACCGAGTACAACAACAATTCGGTTGGCGCTCGCCCGCTCGGTCTCTTTTCGCATGCTGACCACCAGCGGCATTGGATGACCAGCGTTCCCAACACCCGTTCCCAAGTTGTTGGTTGGGGCGGGCAAATGGCCGACCTGCTGACCAGCACCAATCAGAACCCCTTTGTCTCGATGAACATTTCGACCAACGGTGTCAATTTGTTCCAGGCAGGCAACACGGTGGTTCCCTACACGATCGGTCTTGGCAGCAACGATCTGAATAACCCGGCCACGCTGGGCAATAACCCGGCCACGGTGGTCAGCAATTATTTTGCGGATGTCAATCAGACCGGGAACATTCAAAACAAGATCTTCAGCCGCAATACGGACGATATCCTCGGCCAAACCTACAGCAACTTGCTGGCCCAATCGCTGGCCGACACCAACCGCGGTTCGATCGATGCCGCGATCGAGTTCAACAATGCCGTCAACTCGGTGGTGCTCAGTACGCAGTTCGACAACGAGGCGCTCAGCCGGCGAATGCGGGTGATCGCCAAGGTGATCGGTGCCCAGGCCACGCTGCAGCAAACACGGCAGGTGTTCTTCGTCGCCATCGGCGGTTGGGACAATCACTCCAACCTGATCCCCGCTCAAGCGGTCAATCTTCCTCGCGTCAGCCGCGCTGTCGGTTCCTTCTACAACGCGATGGTCGAACTGGGAGTCGAAAACGATGTCACTCTCTTCTCCGCTTCCGACTTCGCTCGAACTCTTGGCACCAACGGCCAAGGCAGCGACCATGCCTGGGGATCAAACCAGTTTATGGTCGGCGGATGTGTCGACGGAGGCAAGATTTACGGAACCTACCCCACTTCGTTGCTCAATCCAGTCGACCCCTTCGCGGGCAATCTCAATCTGGGCCGAGGTCGAATGATCCCCACCACCTCCGTCGATGTCATGTCCGCCGAATTGGCGATGTGGTTTGGCATCAGCAACAATCAAGACCTGGAAACGATGCTCCCGCAAATTCGCGAGTTCTATTCCAGCAGCGAAACCAATCCGCCGCTGGGAATGTTCCTCTAGCCGCTTCGGTTTCCACAATTGACTCTCGCCGCGGTGTGGCCCACGATTGTTGGATCACACCGTTTTTCGTTTCGTGTCCAAAGCAGGCGGCGCACTCCGTCGCACCACGCAACAACAGCGATGCCGATCGTTCCCTGTCCCCATTGCGGTGCCGACATTCACGACGACGCCACATTCTGCCGGCAATGCGGCAGCAGCGACGCCGACGGGTGGAATACGGACACCGAGGGCGAAGAAGACGACTTCGATTACGACGAGTTTGTGGAAGAGAATTTTGGCGAAAGCCAAACCAATACCAACATCGCGGCTCACTGGCGGTTCGTATCGGCGGTGCTGCTGTTGTTACTGGCGGGGGTACTTTGGATTTGGATTCAAGCGATTCTTCAAGCGGAATGATCACGAAAGGAACGGTCGAACCGGCGGGCCTCCGCGCGTCCCAGACGCTGATCCAGCGTGGCGTCTGCCGATCCGTGACGTATCACGACCAAGCGGCATCAACCAGCTCGCTTGCCCTGAAGGATTCGCAGCAATCGGTCTCTTGCCAGCAGCTTCCCAGGCTTTACCTCACCGACCGACAGACCGCCGGCCGCGGCCGTCACGGTCGCTCCTGGCACAGCAATCACAACACGCTCACCTTTTCGATCTTGATGGATTGGCCATCCGATTGGCAGCAGCAATCCAAGCTCCTTTCACTGGGCGTGGGGGTAGGAGTCGCCAGAACGATCGAATTCCTGTTCGCGCCGCTACGTACTCGGCTGAAATGGCCCAACGACGTCTACATCGGGGGTGGAAAGGTCGCCGGCATCCTGATGGAAGCCAGTCGAACGAATGTGCAAGACTTTCAGGAAACAGGTCGAACGAATGTGCAAGACTTTCAGGAAACAGGTCGAACGAACGTGCAAGACTTTCAGGAGAACGGTCAAACGAATGTTGTGATCGGGGTGGGTGTCAATGTTGGCGAAGCCCCCGAAGTTGCGATGCCCGGATCGCCCCCAGCTCGTTCGATCGCCGAGGTGACAGGCCGGGCGACCGACCGTTACGAACTCTTGGAACCGTTAGTCACCGAAATCATCGCCGCACTCGACTGTCTGTCGCAAAACGAACAAGACATCCTCACCGAGTTCCGCCAGCGTTGTCTGTTGACGGGAAACCAGGTGCAGTTCCGCCAAGGAACTCACATCCGCCAGGGACTCTGTCAAGGAATCACCGACGAAGGCCAACTCCAAATCCAAACCGACACCGGGCAACATCAACTAGAAAGCGGGGAAGCAACTCTGCTGCGCGTGCAGAGTTGATTACAGGTTAGGTTGGTACCAGAGTTTCTATTTCAAATTTTTTCCAAAGAACTCGTCCGCCACTTCGATCATCTCATCAAACCAAACCTGCTTTCCAAGAAACGGATGTGGCGCGTCTTTGATGACGGTCACGCCCGATGGAATACCCAGCTCCTTCATTCGCGATCGAAACGCGCCCGCGTGGGTACTGGGATCGTCCGTTTCGCCGGTGATGAACCAGCAGGGAGGGTCCTTTTCATCGAGATGATGCAGTGGCGAAGCAAGACGATAGGTTGCCAGTCTGTCTTGCTGTGCGCCGCCAAGAAACTGTCTCCAGATTTGACCGCGATCCTCCGTTGCCGAGATCTCTCTGGTGCGTTCGGAAAGAAAATCGGTCTGAGCGCCCATCGGCACAGCCGCTTGAATCACACTGCTGAAGCCTGCACTGCCCCCGTCGCCTTCCAGTTCGGCTGCACCGCCAGAGGCTGCCAGTAGCGCCGTCAAGTGCCCGCCCGCGGAAAGTCCGATCGCGCCGATGTTCTCCGAATCGATGCCATATTCTTTTGCATTCGCCCGCAGGAATCTTACCGCTGCTTTGCAATCGTGGATCGCGGCCGGAAAGGGCGCCTCGCCACTGAGACGGTAAGAAATGGTCGCGGCGACGTATCCGCGCGCCGCCAATCCCTGGGCAACCTTTTCATGACTGAGCCGATTGCCCTTCGCCCAGCCGCCGCCATGGATGCACACGACCGCGGGCAACTCACCCCAAGCTCCCTTAGGGCGATAAACATCCATCTCCTGCGTGCGGTCACCATAGCGCGCGTAGGTCACGCCAAGTTTTTTGCTGAGGCTGCGTAGCGTCTGACGCGAGATCTCCGTTCGCCCGTCGGCGCGACCTGGTGACACCTCACCGGCCGGGCGAGCGTCGAACTGCATTTCTTGCTGAAACAAGATCGCCATGCCGCGCAGCTTACGGAGGATCTCCCCATTGCGCACCAGCTTGGATTCCCCCGGATCATTCGTCAGGTCGTACAACTCAAGACTCGGATTCAAGTAGAGCTTCCAATTTCGCCAGCGCACGGCGGACAGGGCACCCTGGCTGCCGTGATAGAAAAAAGCGTCGTTGTATTCGTTGCGATGGATGATGGGTGCCCATTCGCCGGGCGGATCCCATCGACGCCGAAGCGGGACGGACGCGTTCAGTGATTTCTTCATCCCTGGTGGTGGAACGATTTTCGTTTCGCCCTTCAACAGCGGGCTGATGTCGCGTCCGTCGATGACGCGGTCTTCCGGAACCTTGATTCCCGCAAACGTGGCGAGCGTCGGATACCAGTCCATAGCCCGTACGACCACCGACGATTCCACGCCGCTTTGCAATCCCAGCCCCGGCCCCCAGGCGATGGCCGGTACACGAATGCCGCCTTCGTACGTCGATAGCTTTCGTCCGCGAATCGTCTGCTGCGGTGTGCGACCCGGCCCGCGACCATTGTCGGAAGCGTAGATGACGATCGTGTGGTCATCGATGCCTAACCGTTTCAGTGTGTCGAAGATACGGCCAACGTTGTGATCGAGCTCCTGAATCGCGTCACCGTACTGGCCCCATTCAGAATTGCCTTGGAACTCCTCGCTCACGCCCAGCGGATTGTGGAGCATGGTGTGTGGTAGATAGAGAAAGAATGGACCGCCCTTGTTCTTCTCGATGAATCCGATCGCTTCGTCCGTGTAGAGCTTGGTGAGTTCCGCTGGATCGGCTGGACGTTTGACGACGTCACCATTTCGCAATAGCGGCACACCGCCCTCGTCGTCAAAGTAGACGACTTCCACTGGGTCAAGGTTGTGCAACAATCCGTAGTAGTGATCGAAACCTTGATTGCGAGGCAAAAACGGCTCGTGAAATCCGAGATGCCATTTGCCGATACAGGCGGTGGCATAACCGTTTTCTTTCAACAGCTCGGCAATCGTCAGTTCGTCCGGATGAATGCCTGTTCGTGAATCTGCGCGATGCACCCAAATCTCATTGCCCACCCTTCGTGGGTAACATCCGGTGAGCAGACCGGCACGAGACGGACTGCAAATCGGTGCGGCCGCGTAGTAGTCCGTCAATCGTGTTCCCTGCTGTGCCATCGCATCGATCCGCGGCGTCTTGACCTCCGTGGCGCCATAGCAACCGAGGTCGTAATAACCTTGATCGTCGACAAAGATAAAAACGATATTGGGCGGAGGACCGGAAGCAGCTGCTGGCATCGCGGAACTGCCTCCAGACAACACGATCGCAAACGCCGCCAAACTGATCGTGTCCAACCATTTCGGGCGAATCATTCTGTTACTCCAGGTGGGATTCTAGCTGTTGATTGTTAGCGGTTCGCAGTCAGTGACCACCGGCAGAGCCGGTGGCTTGAGGAAGGCCCCTAAAAGGGGCCGTTGTTGGTGGTGTTAATCTAAATCAAACAAACCGCGTTCTTCGTCACGCTCGTGTTTTTCCTGGTTCTGGATGTACTCCTTGATCATCGCTTCATCCAGCCCCACAGTGCTCACGCAATAGCCGCGTGACCAGAACGCTCGTCCATACAAGCTTCCTTTCACTTTTCCGAGGTCGCGGTTGATCCGAATGGCACTCTTTCCTTTCAAAAAGCCTACCGTATTGGCAATGCTGTACTTCGGTGGAACGCTCAATAGCATGTGAACATGATCCGGCAAGGCATTCCCTTTCAGCAGCTCAATCTCCTTTTGCTGACAAAGCTGCCGAAGAATCTTCCCGATCTCCAGCCGAAGACTTCCATAAAATCTACGCCTCCTGTACTTTGGAACAATCACTACGTGGTACTTGCAGTCCCACTTCACGTGGGTTTGGCTACGCCAGTCTTTCATGGGGATCCTCCTGCGCCCCTCGGGGCCTTCCTCAGGAGGATCCTTTTTTTATGCTCCCGGAACGGCGGAGCCTAGTGAGTACTCACCAGCAAAGCTGGTGGTTTACGATCATGAATTAGCTAACCGCTAACAACTTCTCAATCACACAGTCGCCAAATTGACTCCGTTGTTTGAAACATCCAGCGTGGTAGGAAGCGAGTTTGTTGTCGTCCAGCCCCAGCAAGTGCAGCAAAGTAACTGTAGTCGCCAGAGTGCGGAATTCCACGCTTTGGCGGCTGTGGCAATGGACCAGCCCCCACTGACGCGTCGGGTTGTTGCCAATCTCGAATCCGCGATAATGCGGGTCGATACGTCGCCCGTTGTGTTGGTCCGAGCTCGGAGGCCGCCGAATGCCACTTCGAAAAAATGAAATTCATCAGGGCGATTGCGTCGAGCTGCTTGAACAGCTGAAGAAGGGCTCTGTTGATCTCGTTTTTGCAGATCCGCCATTCAACATTGGTTATGAATATGACGTGTACGACGACTCGCGACAAGCTTCGGACTATCTTGCTTGGAGTCGGAAGTGGATTCGCGGTGTTTATCGAGCGCTCAAGCCGGATGGCACGTTCTGGTTGGCCATCGGCGATGAGTATGCTGCCGAACTCAAAATCGAAGCTCAAAAAACAGGATTCCACTGTCGAAGCTGGGTGATCTGGTACTACACATTCGGCGTGAACTGTGTGAACGGATTCAGCCGATCACACACTCACCTGTTTCATTTCGTGAAGGATCCCAAGGACTTCACGTTCAACCGCACCAACCCGGAGATCCGAGTCAAGTCTGCACGGGAATTGGTCTACGCTGACAACAGAGCAAATCCAAACGGAAGATTGCCGGACAACACTTGGATCACTCGCCCACAGGACGCGCCGGAGTTCCTGAGTTTCAGTCCCAGCCACGATACTTGGTTCTTTTCGCGGGTTGCTGGTACTTTCAAGGAGCGCGAAGGTTTCCATGGCTGTCAGATGCCGGAGCAACTGCTGGCCAGGATTATCCGCACTTCCAGTCGGCCGCAAGAACTTGTGCTTGATCCGTTTGGAGGCAGTGGAACGACGCTTTGTGTCGCCAAGAAGCTTGCCCGGCAGTGGATGGGATTCGAATTGTCGTCGGAATACGTTGGGTTCATTCAACAGCGTCTTGATGTAGCGGAAGTTGGCGACGCAATCGACGGGCCAGAAGACCCGATTCTGAGCGCGCCTACTACTGCGAAAGGAAAACGACGGAAAAAGCCATTTAACGAAGATGCTCAGCGCATTGTCATTGAAGCGTATCAAGAATCAGGCGACGGTTACCCAGCTGATTACCTCATCTGTGATAAAGAGTTGAATGAGAAGTTCGTCGATCAGTGCTTGCGCAAAGGCATCGGTGGCAGTGCCTACATTTGGAATCGGTACTTGTTGCGGCTTCGAAAGGCGGGAAAACTGCCTCAGGCTACGAAACGACCTGAACGTGTTACGCCTGAGCAGATGGACCGCTATGGGTTTGCTAGTGAAGTAGCATGGCGACTGCTCGCGATTGACTACCGCAGAACTCTGGACGATATCCTGAGTTCACCGGAATTCGCAGCCGAATTTGACCGGCTGGCAACGGAATTCGGACCTGCAGACTCAAACGTGACGTCATTCGAGTATCGCCGGGCAGCGCTGTCCATACGCAAGCGTTCACACGACGCTCGAGAGACGGCTGCGGAAAAGTTTGCGAAGTGGATGAAGAAGAACAAGAAGTTGCCTCGCATCCCGATTGGCAGTTCGCTTGAAGCGCTGGAGCAGCCCGGTGTGTTTGTACTCTGTTCGGGTGATGTCGGCTTCTTTGCCGGTGAAAGTGACAACATGCGAGCGCGAGTTGAGCACGCTCTCGACAATGACAATTGGAATCGACTGGAACCCGATTCAGTCGCGTACGTCGAAAACGGTGACAATCTGGCCGTGAAGTATGGACTCAAGGCTGCTCTCGCAAAACGCGAAAGCCCACTGTTGAACTGCCGTCTATTGGTGCACGACTCGGAGCTTGCATGTCCCCGCATGAACTGACAAATCTCGGCAGCAAGCACTTTTACTCACGCTCGGTCTTGAAGTGAGATGGTCATAGCAATCCCTCCGTGATTGCCGAAATTGAGTCCCCAGATTAGAATTTTTCCCCAATCGCCCGGCCAATTGCAATCGCAGAGTGCACACCTTCCTGTCCCCCAGCACAGGCGACCTTCCCACAGTAGGCTAAACGTCGTAAATTGTGGTCCACGTTTGGGTTCTTCCCTGGGGTCCCGGAAAGGCGAGAAATGAGGCACAGAACCCAAATTTCACCAACTTCGAGTAATTAACGCACAGAACTTCTCATTTTCACAAATTCGGGGCGTGGCTCAGCCTGGTAGAGCGCTACGTTCGGGACGATTACAAAACTTCTTTGTAAGTCGTTGCCCTTCTTTTACTTGCGTTTGCACCATTAGCCACAGGGCAGAGCAAAAGGCAGAGATAGCGGCGTATTTTTTGACTATTCCTTTCCAACCAAGGAAAAGTCATGAAACATCCGCAACCATTCTTCCGCAAATCCAAACAGTGCTGGTACGTCCAGATCGGTAGCCGACAACGCAGTCTTGGCAAAGACAAAAAGAAGGCGTGGGAAAAGTTCTACCAGATCATGGCCAGCAATGAGGTCATTGAAGAATCCACCGCAACCGTCGCCCAGCTGTTTGAACTGTATCTGGAGTGGGTCCAAAAGAACCGAGCACCAGGTACTTACGACAAGATCAAGAGACACCTCTCTAGCTTTGCGTCGTTCATCGGGTTGCGTACCAAAGTAGCGACGCTCAGTGGTGCAGACCTCTCAGAGTGGGTGGAGAACGAAAAGACATGGAACTCCACCTCCCGCAACGAGGCCATTACATCCGTCGTACGATGTTTCAATTGGGCCGTGGGGAAGAAACACCTGAAAGTCAACAACGTTGCTCACGTGCCAGATAAACCACGAAGAAGGCGACGTGAGATTGTCTTTTCCCAAGAAGACTGGACCAAGCTACGTAGCTTTGTACGGGACCGGGCCTTTGCAGATTTTCTTGATTTCATGTGGGAAACAGGATGTAGACCAATTGAGGCTCGCACCATGGAAACCAAACATGTCAACCTCGATGGTGGTGTCGTCATCTTTCCACCCTCAGAGGCAAAAGGGGAGCGACATGAACGTGTCATTTTTCTGACCGACAAAGCTATCGAAATCTGCCAACGAAACATGAAGGATGAGGGTCCCATTCTGCGGAACACCAGAGGTAGAGCCTGGACGAAGGCGACAATTCACAGCCGATTTTTTCGATTGAAGAAGAAACTCGGCAAACCGGCCTGTGCCTATGCCATCCGCCACACATTTGCCACTGAGGGGTTGCTCAGTGGCATGGATTCTCTGACGTTGTCTCAACTCATGGGACACTGTGACGTCAGTACGCTCGCCCGCAACTACGCTCACCTGGCCAGGAACCCCACCTACTTGAAAGAGCAGGCAAGAAAACTGCGGCAGGTATAAGATGCGGATGCACGCGACAGCAGTGATGATGCGGCCTAACTTCTACAACCGCTCATCCAACTCATCACTGCTCAGTGGCAAGCGGGCAGTAGGCGTCGGTGCCAGGCACCGACGCGTTGGAGCGACGTGGCCAACAGCTAGCGATTTGTCCAACCTCGTGTAGTTGGGATTGACGTAGCCGCCTTGCTCTACGGTGAATTTTCTTCCTTTAGATGTCGTTGGCGAACCGTGTCATTCGATCCTGACTTTGCAGTTGGCACGATAGAGAACATACACCGGCACGCCAGCTGCGATGATTAGCAATCCTGCCCATGCTTCCAAGGGATTCGTCTGATAGACTTGCCTCAAAAACCAACCGTATGCGCCCACATAAAGTATGGGTGTGAGAGGATATCCCCAAGTGCGGTACGGTCGATTGAGGCCCGGTCTTTGGACGCGAAGAACTATCACTGCTAAAGTACGCGTTCACGGGGCTGGATGGACCGGTAGCGTGGGGTTGATTGATTCGTTTAGTATCAGGTTCGCTTTCCGCATTGCTGCTACGAGGTATCGGTGATCGATGGAAGCAGACTCGGCGAGGATTGGCAAGCCAGGAATGATTCGATCGCCTCGCCGAGGTACTCCAAGATGTTGCGGCCTTGTTGTTGGCAGGTCACCGCGATGGTGCAAATTCTCTCGAACCAGGCTTGGCCGGTCTTGCCACGTGTCCCTTGCGTCATCCGACGATGAATCGCAACAAAGCGAATTGCCTGCTCAGCAAGGTTATTGGTGGGACCGATCTGTGCGTCGCTAATGAAACGGAAGTAGTCTTCAAAGTGCTGGTAGAAACGCTCGGCCATGTTCGCCGCATGCTGCGTATCGGGCTGCTCGACCGTAGCATCCCAGACAATCTCATCACGAATCCTCTCCAATGACCGACGGAAAGTCGTCTCGCTGGCGAATTCGTCGCGACGGGCAATCGTCTTGAACAGTTTACGGAAATGCTCTCGAAGCATCTGGCCGTAGGCTTGATTGGCCGGCTCGGGATGACTGCATAGGAACTTGATGTCCCGGATCAGATGAGCGATACAGAACTGAAGCTTAACGTTCTCGTCGAGTTTGACGAACTTGCGGTAGGCTGAGAAATAATCACAACCAATGACGCCCTCGAATTCTGCTCCCAGCGTCTCTACCAAGACTTGACTACCACGGCTGGGCGAAATCTTGAAGACCGTAAAGAGGTAAGGACTTGCAAGACAATTGATTACCGAATCTTAGTAGGTTTATTGGGGAGGATCGTGTAGTTCCATTCCCCATGAAAATTGTCGCGTTTGATGATTACTTCCGAAAGCTGTTCGTCACTGACTCTCTTCCGCTTTTCATATTCGGACTCATCAAGCCACGCGTGAACTTCCAGACCTTCTTCTGTTCTGGTCGCGCCAATCAAGTTGACAACCACCTCATGGCTTTCCAACGGAACGCCTTGCCAGTTGCGGGTGATGTGACAGAACAATCGATGTTCAATCTTGTTCCATTTGCTGGTCCCAGGCGGATAGTGGCACAGTTCAATCTTCATGCCAGTTTCGTTGGCAAACTTTTGCAGTACCCAACGCCACAATCTGGTTCTCGGACTGTTGCTCCCACCACAGTCCGCCGTGATCAACAATCGCTTCGCCTTGGCGTGACGCTTTCGCCCCATCTTCTTCCACCAACGGCGGATCGCCGCGATGGCAAACTCAGCCGTGTCGTGGCTGATCCCCACCGACACTCCAGCCTCATTGTGCGTTACATCGTAGACGCCATAGGGAACCGCTTTCCCAAGTTCTTTGTCCGGGAAGTCGTGGGTCTTTACGCGGACCGGGTCACCCGACTTGCGGTACGTCTGGCCCGCGTTTTTCATCATTCCCAGCGGTTCTTTCTTTTTCGTATCGACCGAAATGACCGGCTGGCCGGTCCGCTGGTAAGCTTTGACTCGATCGGAGATATGTTGAAATTGACTGTCGCGGTCAGGATGCTGTTTGCCCTCGATCGTCTTCCGATTGCCCTGCAAGCTGTAGCCCGCAGACCGCAGAAGCTCACCGACCTTCGTGCTGCTGATCTCATAGCCCTGACGGTTCAACTCCTTGGCAAGTGTTCGCGTACTCTTGCAGGTCCAACGTAGTGGAGACATCGGATCGCCGCGAGTAGTTCCGTCAACCAGTTGCTCCAAGGCGTCAATCAAGTCGGGTTGTTCGGCCTCCCTCGATTTGCGACCTCCGCCTGGACGTCGCTGTCGGTTGCTCGCTGCGGCTTCGGGGTCATCCAGTTCGGCAATTCCGTTGCGAATCGTTCGATCCGACATCCCAGTCGCCGCGGCGACCGCGGCGATTCCTCCGCGTCCGAGCGAACGCGCTTCGGCAGCCGCCCATCTTCGACGTCCCCTTTCATCGAGGTCACCGATCAATGCGGTATACTTTTCGCGAATCCATTCAACAACATTTGCATCCGGCATCCCGCAAGTATCGGAAATCCTCCTGCCCAACGGCAAGATCAATACGGTAGCTTATTGTCTTGCAAGCCCTTAAGAAAGATTCCCGAACCGATCACGCTTCCTACCACGACCGCCGTAGCGATTCGAGGGCCGATTGCGCGGTTAAGTCTACTCTCGTCCGATTTCACGCAGTCCCTCACAAAGAAAACGGTTTCTTGCTATACGTTTCAGATTTTACCCTTTGGATATATGGAAGAGGTACGGCGGTAACGTTGGTCGACACATAGATCTGCATGGAGTGGATTCGGGGCTTTCCAGCTATTTTAAGGCTCATCCGGCGGACGTGTGCGCGAGTTGAATGAATCCGAAAATGGTGTCGGATGGATGAAAAGGTGTGGACATGGCATTCTTCAGAGAGATTTCTCACGTCTTCTTTGAAGGAACGCACATGTCCACCAGCTTGTTGTATCAGTCTTTTGGCATCCGTGGCTACCAGCAGACGCGAATGGATTTCGCTGGGGGTGTCACGCGGTTCCATGTTCAGCCAAATGACAAGTCGATCTGCTGTCCATCCTGTGGGAGCAGCGACGTGATCCGCCGAGGGAGTAAACGACGAGAATTCCGAGCCTCACCGATCGGCTTGAAGGCAACCGTCGTCGTTGCCACCTTGCCCCGTGTGCAGTGTGGTGATTGTGGAACCCTTCGTCAGATCGAGGTCGGCTTCGCAGAGCCGCGGCGGTCGTTCACCAAGGGTTGGGCTCGATATGCTTTGCAGCTGATCCATGAGTTATGAAAGTCTATCAGCCAAGATTGGCGAAAGGACTTTCAATGAAGAAGCGAAAACGACACTCACCTGAGCAGATCATCAAGAAGCCGCGTGACACAGAAGTCATGCTCGATGGCTGATCTTTCCCACGATCGATTGCCTCCCATGTTGAATTCGGCGGCTCCCCTGGGAATTCGCGCCGTAAATCCAGGTATATTTGCGAGTCGAGCGATGCGACTAGCACAGATGACGCGTGTCGTAACTATTCACACAGAAATTCGACACTCTCGGCGACTCCCTACATAGTCGCGAGCTATATCACTGAGTTGGGGCACGTCTTGGCCGGCACGATAGCCAATTCCATTTCTAAACCACCCCAGCGTTTCCAGTCGTGATGCAGTTAGACAAAGCCGTTCGATTGTTTTTACATTCGTACTTCGAACAGAGCGACCGAAGTTCAAACACGCTTAAGGCATATGAATGTGACCTGCGACAATTCTCCCAGTTTCTTACAAACGACCCGACGCTCGATTCAGTTCGCGCGGAGGATTGCGAAGCCTGGATCGAGCATCTCAAGCAGATTGATTACTCCGCATCCAGTCGCAAACGAAAAGTTGCGACACTGCGATGCTTTTTCAATGAGTGCGTTCGCAGGAACCGGATTGCGATCTCGCCATTTCAACAGTTGCGGTTTAGGTTTCCAACGGGAAACCAGTTGCCAAAATCGCTCAGCATTTCAGACGCCTGCGCCGTTTTAAAGCAAGCTCGTCAAGCTTCGGACACGATCACACGCGACCGAATACAACGATTGGATCGCGAATTCCTGCATGTACGGAATTGGGTGGTCATCGAGATTCTCATTGCGACTGGGTTACGGGTCGGCGAACTCACGGCGCTACGAACTGGGGACGTCGATCTTGTTCAACGTACTTTGATGATTAGGGGAAAAGGTGGACGGGAACGTCTAGCGTTTCTCGTTGACGACTCGAGTTTCGACTCACTGAAAGCCTATCTGGAGATACGCAACCGAATATCATGTGACAACAACTGGCTGTTATTGAATGCGCGAGGAGGGCGGCTTTCTGAGCAAGGCGTCGCTCACGTACTTTGCTGTCTTGCCAAGAAGGCCGGGTTAAGTCGCAAACTGACTCCGCATATGTTGCGACACACCGCTGCAACTTTGCTGCTTCAAAATGGGGTGGACATCCGTATCGTCCAGGAGTTTCTCGGGCACACATCCATCTCAACCACACAACGATATGCGCACGTCACGCGGGATCACCTTCGCGCGACGCTAATGAATTCCCACCATTGCCAGTTACTAACATATGAGTTTGAGAAGCCGTTACTTGGTCGGACTCCAGCGGAGTCGGCTACTGGGCCAAACTGACATTTTCGTACGGTCGAAATTCAGATCGCTAAATACCGGCAAATCGAACGCCATTTCTAAAGATTTCCATATTTCGTGGATCCCGATAGGCGCGTTCAGGGTGATTCATCGATCCAAGAACCAGGCCATCGTTCGATGTGATGCCAGCAACGCACTCCATTGAGCCGTTGGGATTCCTTTCGGGCAGGTAAGTCATCGCCATGACCCAGTCGGACCGATCTTCAAATACAAAACGACCTTGGCCGTGCCCACATGGGAATTTCAATGTCTCGCCGCCAAGTCCTTTAAGCCATGGGCTGGGATTACCCGGAACAACGCAATGCTCCAAATCGGCCATATGCTGAAATGTAGCGTCTCTATTTCTGACCAACGCTACTTGAGTTCCGAAAACACCTGCGCGAACAGCAATCTGGAATCCATTACAGATGCAGATCATGGGCCTTTGACGACACGCGCTAAACTGCGTAGCAAGTTTCGTTGTTAAGTACTGGGCGGCTATCGCACCAGCACCAACATGATCTCCAAACGAAAATCCGCCCGGGATACATAAGATATCAGCAGTGTCGATCCGATCACGGTTGGCTAATACGTCGTGGAAAAAGATAAGCCGAGGCGTGGCTCCAACGCGTTGGAAAACGTGAAACGTCTCTCGTTCGCAGTTCGTACCGGGAAAATGCAGAATATTGACGGTAACACTCATGTAAGGCTTTCCCTAAAAGAGTTGTTCCAGGTTCGAACGGCCGATTCGCCAAGCAACTCACGTCCCATGAGTGATACAGATTGGGGTTTGGTTGTGAGTTGCCCAATAATCGTTGGCTGCAGAACATCCGGAATTGCAGAAACGCGGTCGGCTGGAAATTCCACGACCACCCCGCAGCGGTGCTCGAGCAGAAGTTCATGTAAGGAGCCGCTGGGCTCGTAGAGTTCTACACCGAAACGACTTCCCAGGGCATTCAGGATGACGCGAGCAAGAACTCCGCCTACATCGATGGGTACACCACTCACAAAACACGTATCCGATAACGTCAATAGAAACTGTCGGTACTCTGCCACATCGAGATCGTCAAGCTCATTTGCCGATTTGTTTAGAAGGCGAGCTGTTAGCGTTCCAGCGAGCGCGCCGCAATTCGGGCCAAGTCGAACGAGGACATTGCCAGCTTGTTGCCACTCATTGGGAATGAGGCTTGAGCACGAAGTTACCTTTCCTAGTCCGGATAGGAGTACGGCGGGCGGTACACTTACGATTCCTTCGCTTGTTTTTGTAGAGCCAGCCGACGAGTCTTTGCCGGAGATTATGGGGGTGCCGAAACAGCCGACTAAAGCCGCAAGTTCATTTACCATTTCATTAAGATAGTAACCGGTTGATTCCTCAAGATCGGGCGTGTAAAAGTTGTCGCAAATACAAATGTCTTTCAGATCGACGCCGGCTAGAACTAGTTTGCTCAGTAAACCCAAGAATCCCTGTCGCGTTGCGAGGACCGGATCAATTTCGAACAACCATGGATTAAATGTCGCAGAAAAGACTGCGGCAAATGGTCTGTCATATAGGGGCGTGACGGCACAATAGCTTGTCGGTACGCGATATGTCCTTCCGAAGTAGGGCCCGTAAAATGTCTGACCCCGTACGGTGCTGTCGTACTGACAACCGGCATAAGATTGATCCACAATGGATTGATCCCTCAACATTTCCGCTACGAACTCTTCGAGTTCGGGAAGGTTAAACTCTGGCCACTTCCCTGGAACTCGCTCGCGCAGGCGAGGCTTTACCGGAACGCGTGGATCGGGTTCATCGTCCAACCGCCGGTACGGTACATCGATTCCGATTTCACCGCTCAGAGGCAGGCTGCTTGCATCGCTCGCGACTACGTGGTGTTGAGAGACATTCCGGTCGTGGATCACGCAGTATCGCTGCGTTCCGGTAAACTTTCCGATTACTGTGCTTCGAACACCATGCTTAGCTAAGATCTCGTTTGCCTGCTCCAGCTTGCTTGGAATTAAAGCAAGTACCATCCGCTCCTGGGACTCGGAAACAAGGATACGCCACCCTGGCAGCCCAGCGGTCTTTAGTGGAACGAGCGCTAGATTGATCCAGACTCCACAGGCCTCACCCATCTCGCCAACTGCACTGTTGAGTCCAGCGCCTCCGACATCGGTCACGGCGCGGATGCAACGTGCATCGCGAAGCTCCATAATCGCGGATCGGAACTTAATTTGTTCCAGCGGCGAACCAATCTGAACTGATGAGTAGTCCATGTCACCGCCAGCTGAGCTCGCAGATGCGCCATGGATGCCGTCATTTCCAGTAAGCGCGCCGATTAGCACAACGAGATCGCCCGGCTCAGGTTCACCTCGCCGAGCATATTGCTTTGGAATCAGTCCAATTGCGCCACCAAGCGCGAACGGCTTGGCACGATACTTGTGATGAAACGCCATGTGGGACCAAAGCATTGGAGCACCAAATGTATTGCCGTACTCTTTGATGGCTTCAATTGTTTCACACGCTATCCGCCGTGCTGACGGTCGTCCCAAAACGAATGAATCGCTGTCGAGAAGTCCAGTGGCGGAATACTCGAACACGCCAATCGGATCAGCGCCCAGTCCAGTTCCCATAATGTCACGGAGCACACCGCCGAGTTTGGTGAGTTGACCAAAGTAGGCCGAGATCGCAGTGGGGCCGTTGTGTGTTTCCGCCTTAAACGCAAGGCACGTGTTTTCGTAGAAATCCCATACTCCTGCGTTGTCATGAAACATCGTTACAATGTTTGGATTGCCGGTCTTTCTACTTGCCTCTTCTAGGCGACGTAGGAGATGGCCAAGCGATTTCCAGGTCGTATGTGCGCAGTGATCGCTCCAACGTGCGTCGAGCGCCTCAAGTAGGACGTCCGTAACGTATCGCGTTCCAGCTTCCCGTTGCAAATCAGCGATGCTTCGCATCTGTCGCAAATCCAGGTTCCGGCCGTCCGAAGTGCCAACGAACACTAATTCCGCATCTGACATGTTGAGGAGATCAAATGAACGCATCGGAACATGTTGACCGGACGGTTGCAAAGTCGCGTACTTAGGCTCCCTCGTGTGAAGCTCATGGATGCTTTCGTTGAAAATATTGGAACGCACAGTGGATACCAGCTGCGCGTCGGTTGATTCATATGTGGTTCCGACCTTGACGGCAACAAGGTTCACGCCGATCGTCTCACCGAGTGCGATGACGCTCGCGCTCTCGTTATCGACGATGCCGAGTTGGTGGGTGATCTGAACCATCCGTCCTTCAGCAAGCGGCAGTCCAATAGAAACCTCTTCAAGGAACGGATTACTTAAGGCGTCTCCTAGCTGCTGGACTTGCTCGGCCGAGATAGGATCGGCGGTTTCGACATAGTAGTCACGCCATAGTTCCAAATCTTTGAGATGAAGGCGACGCTGTACGTCGGCGATTTCGGCGCCGCGATTCTTGCTGCGCACACAGTACTTGTAAATCACAAGGTTCCTCGCATTGCGGATCGACTTCTCGTGAAGCGATTTCGTCGGTAATTCATAGAACGGAATGGCTACCGATCATCGTTTCCAGGCTCGAGAAAATCTTCAATCACAATTCCCTTCTCGCGCTGCCTCGCTCGGCGAAACACGAACGAAGCGAGAGCGATATCCAACGATCCCAATCCGAATGGGCTAAAAACGACAGTGTCTGACTGCGTGCGTCGCGGCGCATGGCAGCCTCTTAAGACATCAACAAGGGTTGCGTGAATGAACCGGTGGTGCCCGAGCGATTGCTCCGCAAGATGCAACGACGTTTGCTCTCTTAGCACGTGATCAGAATCATCAACGATATTATGTAACGAACAGATTAATTCTGGGTGAAGATCTCGGAGCGAGAGATGAAGGATAGTTCCGCCCCGAAATGACTCTGGCAACGACGATATGTGCGGCGCTGCGGCATTTGTCGCGATCGAGACCAAGGTGCTGTGCAGAAACACGTCTTCAATTGATTTAGCAATTTCAATACCCGCTATCTTGAGCTGTTGACATTGGATCGCGAACTCGTTCAAGCGTTGTGAACTTAAATCGGTTGCAATCAGCCGAGGGGGGGCATTTGTGACGGCCGTAATGAAACGAATCACTTCAAAGTTTATTGGCCCGGTCCCGATAATCCCCAGGTTCAGTGGGGTCAAAGGAGATAAGGATTGTGCAGCCAATGCAGCGCTGGCCGCTGTGCGTTTTGAGCTGATTCTCGTGCCCTCCATAATCGCAACGGATTGCCCAGAGTCTGGCGCGTTGAGCACGATCGTCGCGTTCGCTCGGCGCCTTCCGCCCGACACGTTGTCAGGGAATGAGGTAATCCACTTGATGCCTAATAGATCGATGTTCCCGGGAACGTACGCTGGAAGAGCAATCGCACGTCCAGGAATATCCGTATCAGGCGGTAGCCGCACGAAGGATGAGTGCGGACACACGGTTCGACCGTCGCTGTGCTGCTCATACGCATTGCGAATCACATCCATGATCTCTTGCTCACATCCATCAAGCAAAGAATCCACGACGTGCTCGGACAACAGTAGCACATTGCCATCAGACACGACCAAATCTCCGAGTTTTTCGCGGTTCATTGTTCAGCAGCGCAACGAGATTCTGTTCGACCCACTCGTCAGAAAATACCGTGTCGAGATATCTTTCACCTCTATCCGGAAGAATTAGCACACACACTGAGTCTGGCGGCAAGTGTTCATTCATTTGAGATAGGGCGGTAACAACGCCACCCGACGAAGCGCCGACAAGTAGCGCCTCCTTGCGCAGCAAGTCGCGGCATCCGAGTACGCAATCGATGTCCGTTACCTGAATGCAATGATCCGCCACTTCCGGTCGAAAATGAGGAGGATTGATTGCCGCACCGAGACCGGGCAGTAATCGAGGGTGGTGGCTGTCACCGGTGATCAAGCTCCCGGCAGCATCTACGACAACAATTTTGGTCGGAAGTTCGTTCTGAGTGATGTAATTAGCGCATCCCCGCAGAGTACCGCACGTGCTCGTTGGACAGAACAAAAAATCCACCGTTGAAGGCGATTGGATGCAAATTTCACTCATCGTTGTAAAATGTGCGGCAGGATTCGCGGGATTCTCATATTGGTTCGGCCAATAACTATGCTTGATCTGCTCGCACAGCGTCTCAACACGCTTGATTCGAGCCGTTAGCAGCGCCCCGGTAACATGATCGGGTTCGGAAACGATCTCGATCTCAGCACCGTACAGTTCAAGGAGGTGGATAATCTGAGGACTCGTTCGTACGTCAACAACGCAGATGAATCGAATGTCCAGATAGCGGCATATTTGGGCCAGCCCGATACCGAGATTTCCGGAGCTGGACTCGATAACGACGGAATCTTTTTTAAGTGTGCCATTTTTCACTGCAGCTTTGATGAGTGAAAGCGCGGTTCGATCCTTGATGCTTCCGCCGGGGCTGCATCCTTCAAGTTTCGCGAAGACTTTAAGATTTGATTCGCGAAAAAGCCTTTCCAAGGCGATAAGAGGAGTGTTTCCGATTGCACCTGGTAAACCGCTTTGGAGAACGGCAGTCGTAGCCGGTCTGCTCATGTCCCTGCTCCGGCAGAGGTCTGGTGGGCTTGCTATTGCAAGTTTCGTTCGAGATAATTGTTGAAATCCACAAAACTGTAACGCGACGCCAATCGCGGTTTTGTACCGATAACTTGAAATTATCCCTCATGAGTTCAGGATTCTTTAATCGCGACTCGCAACGGAGTGTCGTCCGCAGGTTCTGCGATCAGCTATCGAACAATCACGTCAGCACTCTGTGGATCGAAGGTCAATCGGGCGTCGGAAAGAGCGAACTGATGGAGCTTGCGGTCGAAATTGTCGGCGAGAGCGTTTTTGAGTACGAACTGGGGCGCAAGTACGCCAAATGCAATGAAGGTGATTTGACGATAGACTTTGCCATGGTTTCCAATATTCTTGCGACCATTGAATCGGAGAATCCGAAGGACTTTGGCAAATCCGTTTTCCAGCACTTCGATCGATTTGCTACTCCCACGCTAAAGGAAGCACTCATTCGAGCAATTCCAGGCATACGCGGGTTTCAATGGTTCGGCGACATGATAGGTAAAGGTCGCGATCGCCACGACGAAGCACAGTCATTTGTCTCCGAACGCCTATTGAATAGACATTTAGTCAGCATGTTCTCCGATTTGTTGGAAGGCTTGCTGCCGACGATTGTGCCGTCGGAGGTCATTGTGTTCGCAATCGATGACGTCGCATGGATCGACGAGATGTCTCTAGAAGTGTTGATGCTTGCCACAAATAAGCTTCGTGCAAACAATATTTCACTTTCCTACATCCTCACGTCACGTGATTATTTTTCGTTACCCGACAAGTCACGATATCTGACCGTTGAAAAGCGTTTTCGGGGAATTGCAAGCGAATTCATCAACCTTACCCTCGACAATCTTAACCGCGATTTCACGAAACAGTTCCTTCACTTCTGCGGGCGTTCGGAACTGGAGCATCGGCTGGATTTCATCTACGAGTACACATGTGGTAATTTCCAGGAATTAGCGCAAACATTGAAGTTCTCTGACGAATCGCTTGAGCGTCTTTACCAGAATGCAGTGTCGGAAAGGGAGCCTGGTGAAGGATCTGAGAGATCTCATGAAGGACGATACCTTTCGCTCGAGTATTGTCGAGAAACTATCGAGAGGAGTCGCCTGAGTAAGTTCTTGATGGGAGCTTTGACGGCGCTTCGAAATAGTGCCACTGAGTCGCGACTAGCGTTTCTAGCAATTTCCTTGGCGCGAACGGTCGACCAGGATGTCGTGACGGCGGATCACGTACGAGCGACTCTCGATGGTTTAGAGAAGGACGGGATTGTAAAACAGGTTGGAAAGCTCGTTGTCAGCCACGACACTGTTCTGGAACATGTCAATTCGATTCTGATCGGTACGGATGAAAGGACTGCATTCTGGGAGGCGATCGCAGGTGCCTTGCTTGCACTTGAGACATCGGAGCTTTCATTTCCCTTTCCTGAGAACCTTGGGGTGGCGATGGAGCTTATCGGACAGACGGATACGAGGAAGGCGCTGGACATCTATATCAACAATCGCGACTCTTTGCGCAAGTTAGGATTCGTCCCCCGAGAATTCCTTTCAATCGCCGGGAATTGCTTGCGACAACTGTGTGACAAAATCTCGGACGCTGTGTTAACCAATGAAGCCGTTCCGATGGTTTGCGAACTCACGTTGGCTTCTCAGTTTGCAGAAGCTGTAGCTCTGGGCGACGAGGTTTACGCGCGAGTAGGGGAGATCCCGGACGAGCGACTTTTCGCCTTTTACTACCATTTCCTTACTGCGATGCGTGAATGTGATTATTTGAAGCGAACAGACAATGTTTCCGGACAGCATATCGCAAGACTCTTGCTGAACTTGGACACCGCTACGAAGTTTGATGCTGTTCGAGCACGACTTCTCTACTGCTCCGTACTAGAGCATTTATCGAGGTTTGATGTCGTTCGCAAAATCTACGGCAGTTTACCGAAAATGATCTCTCAAGTCCCCGACGTCCAAGAACGCACTCATGCAACCGCCATGTATTACCGGAATATGGGCCTGGCGCAATATCACGGAGACATCACGTCCGAGCTTAAGAAGGGAATTGAGGCAGCACGGTCCCTTGATCGCGACGAACGTGAACAAGACGTGCTGCTTGGCACACTCTTCAATAACTTGGGAATGTGTCACATCCACGCGGACGAATTGAACGAAGCCATTAAGGCATTCAAGACTTCATTGGAACTACTCAATCGTGTTCAATATGGGCCGGAGGCACCATTGAACAATCTCGCCGTGTGCAACATACTTGCTGGAAAGTATGAGGTGGCACACGAATACGTACGCAAAGCGATCGAAGTCCCGCTAAAGGGTGCCTATCAAAAACTCGCGATCGACACAACTCAGAGTACGGTTTTTTGGAAACTAGGAAAACGAGCGGAGGCCTTTGAGCTACTCGGCCCCATTGCTGGAGCTACAGCCGAAGTGCGGTCGGTTGTTGACCCCTTCGTGAGGGCCCAAGCCGCGATGACCTATGCGTATTTTCTGTTTCAGGACGAGCGATTCGCGGAAGCCGCCCAGTGGTACCAGCAATCGATAATTGACGAATTTCCGTACTTGACGGAAGAGAATCAGCAAAGACGTCGCTTGCTGGTAAAGTACTGCCTCGCTCGCGCGGGCCTGGACGTTGGACAAGATCTGGGAGATATGTCAACAGTCGTTGAAAACGGCACGAAGCTTTTGAATCGCCCTTACGGATTCAATATTCTGGCGTTGTACATTAATTGAATCGGACGCGGCAATCCCTGCCTCATCAGGGAGTCTGGTTTAAGATCTTTGTAAGGAAGATTGCCGCTCGGACGCTCGCACCATTTCTGTTGCGCTCGAAATAGTGTGCGTTTGGAAGATCGTCGATTTCGACTGGCAGCATCTTAATTCTCGGAAGGCCATGGGTTACGTACACATCGTGTCGAAATCTCGAGAGTATCTTAGGAGTTAGCACGAAGTTTTCTTCCGAAGTGCCCGATGTCGTTCGGTAATCGTCTTGTGATTCTTCGAGAGCAATGACATCGATGTCTTGCGGATCGGCATTCTCAAGAAAAGAGGAATAGGAAGGGTGATAGCGGAGCTTCAGCGATCGACCCTTTACGATCGATTCGATTGAAGGGGCAAGACGGCAATCGTGAGGCGTAATTAACTCCACGGATACGTCCTTCCAGATCGAAAGCGCAACTAACAAAGAATGCACGGTTCGTTTGGGCAACTTGGCGATCACCAGAACTCGTATGCCGGTTAAATCGCCAAGCGATTTAGAGATCGTAAACACTTCATTGATCGCCGTCGTCGGGTGCTCAATCTCGCCGTGTCCTGCCGATATGATTGGCACCTGCGCATGCTTGGCAAAACTCTCGAAAACGTCCTGATCGGCCGTCCGCATAACCATCAAATTGCAATAGACGCTCACCGCCCGGACGGTGTCCGCCAGACTTTCTCCGATGCTGGCGGCAGCGCTTGATTGTTCGAGATCATTGAACTCAATACAGTTTCCGCCGAGGCGCATGAACGCCGACTTGAAGCTCATCGCCGTTCGCGTGCTGGGCTGAAAGAAGATCGTTGCGAGTATTTCTCCCTTCGCAGCATCTGAGAAGACCTCGAACAAGTCCTCTCGCTGTGCGAGCGCGAAGATTTGGTCAACGTCTGACCGCGAAAGGTCGCTTACTGATCTAAGTACAAAAGTCATCGAGCCGATGCCTTGTCAAAGTATCAGGAGGTTGGCTATGCTGGTAATTTGAATTTCATGGATCGTGTTCTCCTGGATGAAAGGGTTTTACAAGCGAATCCCAAGTGGGATAATTTCAAGTTATCCATTGCAAGCGGTGTTAGCGGGGAACGCCTATTGAGTTGGGCCATGGAAATCCTTCCGAAAACTGACCGCTATAAAGTCGGGGCAATCCCTCAAATCGGGACAATCCGTCTGATCGGATGACAGGTACTCAGCTGGTGCGCTTGATGAGTCCAAATCCCGATTTGATCCGACAGCAGACATTGAATTGCTAACCCATTGGACTGGCGCGATAACAAAGGCATTCCAAATGCCCTTACCGCGTCTGCTCGTCTCATCCCGAACTCACTGAAGACCGGGTGGCCCTGGGTCGTTACCGCCCCAGGGCTCCCACAGACCCGTACGTGCCCGCATTAGAGCATACGGTTCCTCAAATCATGGGTTCGCTGCGTGTCTGAACTCCGAGCGGACTGAGCGCGCGGGAGCAAGAGGATAACGCCGCAGGATGGCACGGAACTTGTCCCACTTCAGTGTGCGAATGCGGTTGCGGCGGTTAAGCCACTTGCGCCATCTTCGCTCCACTTCGCGGTGGAACCGTGACAGTGCGGTAGAGTTCCCGGTGACTCCGTAATACGCATCATGTCCGCGCAGCTTTTGGTTCAGCTTCTGTTGCTGCTCGCTGAGCGGTAAGTGCCGATTGCGATAGCACCATTGATCGATGCTCTTTACGGCTCGGCTGAATCGGTCTTTGGCGGTCTTGACTTTCACAACCCAGCGACCCGTCTGGGAGACGGCCCAATGGTGGGTGAATCCCAGAAAGTCAAACGTTCCAGGACGATCGTCGGGCCCGGTGCCGTCCGACGTCTTTAACGACGGTCGACGGAACGGAACGAGTTTCGTCTTGGTGGGATGCACTGTCAGTCCGTACTTACCAAATCGCTTCGGGATAACTTCCATGACACGTTGGGCATCACGCTCGTTGCGGAACCCAATCACGAAGTCATCCGCAAAGCGGATGAGGAAGGCAGGACCGGTGTTCGGCGGCGATTAGTTTTCCTCTTTAGCGACAATTAGAATTCCCTGTCATGAATTCGACTTTGTGGTTTTGCTCGATGTCGATTTGGTTTTCTTTGCCGTCTCCACTCGGTAACTGGGCACGTTCAGCTCGATGATCACACTGTGATGGACCAAGCGGTCGATCGCCGCTGCGGTCGTCATTGCATCTTTGAAGATTTGATCCCACTTGCTGAAGGCCAGGTTGCTCGTCAGCAGCACGCTTCCTCGTTCGTAGCGTTCGGCCAGCAGCGTGAACAGCACTTCCATCTCCTCCCGGCTCTGTTGCACATACCCCAAGTCGTCGATGATCAATCCCTCGAAGGTCGAGAGCTGTTTGATGAATCTCGGCAGTCGCAGGTCCCGCTTGGCGATCAACAGTTGCTGAACCAGCAGGCTGCAAGTCGTGAACAACATGCTGTGTCCCCGGAAGATTAGTTGTTCGGCCAATCCGCATAAGGCGTGACTTTTTCCCGAGCCCGGCTTGCCGAACAACAGAACGTTCTCGCGACGATCCAAGAACGAGCCGTCGCGCAGAGTTTCCAGCTGCCGCCTCACGGCCAGCGGTAATCGTTTGAGATCGAACGATTCCCAGTTCTTCTCCAGCGGCAGTTTCGACCGTTTCATCAAACGCCGGATGCGACCTTCCCTTCGTGCCTCGCATTCGAGCGTCGTCAGCTCCGAAAGGTAGTCCAGGTGGCTGAGATTCTCCGTCGCCGCTCGCGTCGCCGACTGTTGGAAATGATCCCGAAAGCTCGGCAGCCGAAGTTCGCGAAACTGGTCGGTCAGTCGCGCTGTTCGATCCACCGCAACTTCGGTGGCTCGAGGTTTCTTGGTGGTCGGTTTGGTCATCGCACGGACTCTCCTTGTCGAACGAGTGAAGTAAGGAATCGAAATCGGTCAGGTCAGGCAGCTCGACCTCCAAATCGGTCGCCGCTGGAAGATTGACTGCGTCGGCGACCAATGCGCCAATCCGGTCGACACTGATCTGCTCGCCTGATGCGATCGTCAGTCGCAATGCATCAATGACAGCCTCTTCGCTTTCACGAGCGGCAATCTCGAGAATCTGGACGTAGATCTTGTCGGCCACTCGTTCGCTGTGAGCCTCACGCAGGATGTCATAGGCGATCCGAAACTGACTGGTCGGAAACATCTCTTCGCGGTACTGGTAATTGGCAAAGGCGCCCGGCTTGCGAACGAGTGAGTCGATGATGTGGCGATAGTTGATATTCTTTCCCTTCTTGCCGAAGATTCTGCCCATCGTTTGGATGTGTTGGCCTTGGTGCGTGACGACGATCTGCTCGGCACCGATTCGCACGTCGACCTTCCGTCCGATTAACCGGCTTGGCACAGAATAGGTATTGGTGCGTACCTGGATGGTGCTACTCTTGCTGACACCGATGTCGGTCAGAAAGTCATCCGTGTCGAGCCGATGCTCTGGCAATCTTCCCAGTGACGCTTGCTCGGCGAGGAAGCGATCGCGGCGATTGGCATTGGCGCGGGCGATGAGCTGCTCAACGAACGACATGTAGTCTTCGCGGCTGGCGAATTCGCGACTTCCACGGAGCAATAAGGCCTGGTCGATTCGATCCTTCAAGTGGCCGTGGGATGATTCCACGTCTCCATTTTCGTTGGCGCATCTGGCATTGGTGCGTTCTCCTTGGCAGCGGTAATGATCCATCAGCGCGGCATAGCGGTCGGTGAGCGTCTTACGACTGGAGTGATTTCGCACTGCCGCGCTGAGCGAATCGGTTCGATGCCGCTGAGGCACACCGCCGAATTCCCAAAACGCTTTTTGAATCCCTTCACTGAGTGCCTCGAAAGATTCCGAGAAGCACAGGGAAACGGATTCGACGTTGCTGTAAGTCAGCACGCAATGGAATAGTGTGTGATCGAACCGCGCTCCGGCGATCTTCACCCCCAGTTCGTTACAGACTGTGAAATCGCTCGCGGCCAGAGTGCCGGCATGATGCTGTTGGGCAAAGAAGACTGTTTTGGCGGGGCCGTGCAAGCTTCGCCACTTGGCTATTCGCCGCTCGAAGGTACGCCGTGTCGAATCGGGAAACTTGCCGGGATACTGCTGCTGCAGCCAATCGAAGAGCGTCTTGGCTTTCAGCCGTGGTTCGTCTTCGAGCTTGGACTGTACCTCATGCCAAACGTCGGCAAAGGGATCGACTCGCGTTCGATACGTACGAGCTTTCTTTCGCTGCGATGGCAGCGAATCGTCATCGCGATAGTGTCGTGCTGTCTTCTCCGTCATTTCAGTCATCCTTGCTGCCGCGGCGAGCGTCTTGCCTTGATCGAGCAGTCGCCGCAATTCTTTGACTTGTCCATCCGTGACCATCGCAAACTCCGTAAAGATCGGGATTTTGCGATGTTGAAAGAAGACCCCTGAGACGGGAATTCTAATTGTCGCTGGGATGAGAAACGCCAGCGTGAAACTCAACGCTAAGCCGCCTCAACCCGGGAGTTCTAATTGTCGCGGAACGGCAAAACTAATTGCCGCTAAACAACCGGCAAGACACGGTTTCACTTCGTTCTCGAACCATAGATCCAGCACGTAGTGCAGGAACACGTTCGAAAGCATCGGTGAAACAACTCCACCTTGGGGCGACCCGGTATCGGGATAACTTACGTTTCCGTCCTCCATCACGCCCGCCTTCAGCCACTTGTCGATCAGACGTAGCAGCACGCCGTCACGCACCCTATGTCGAAGAAACTGTCGCAGGTGTTGATGATCCAAGTTATCGAAAAACTTACGGATATCCACCTCAAGCACCCAGCCGCCCATCGGCCGGCAGTTCATCGTCTGGTCACGGAACGATTTCAGCGCATCATGTGCCGATCGTCTAGGTCGAAAGCCGTAGGAACAGTCCAAGAAGTCCTGCTCGTAGATCGACTGCAACAACATGACGACCGCCCTCTGGAGGATCTTGTCCTCCAGGGTGGGAATTCCTAGCGGACGAGTCTCAGTAGTTGAGCCGCCTTTGGGAATATGCACACGTCGTACAGGTGGTGCTTTGTACGTGCCGGACTTCGCGCGGTCGAGCAGGCTTTGAAGGTTGCCCTCCAAATCCCGTTCGTATTCTTCCGCAGTCACTCCGTCCACACCAACAGCACCATCTTTGCGAGCGCGCCGATACGCTTCCATCAACCAATCGATGTCCATCAGATAGGCGAGCGAGGTGAAAGCCATCTCTGGTGACTGTTTCGCCAACGCTGCTATCCGTTCCTGTTTCGTTAACACGTGTTCCGAATTTCGATGCATTCGTTGTGTTTCCCAAAAACGGTTCCATGAATCGGCGTCTCGCTTTCCTCCACTGGCTCCAACGGGGTGAAGTTCGCCAGCTTCTTCGGTACTATCGAGACGCTATGACGCCCTGCTGCCATCCCGCCGCACTTCGTTTCCTTCGCTTGGCGGTACCTCGGTTCCACTCGTTGTGTTCGTTCCTTGACTGACGAGTGCACCGTCAAGGCCTGGAGTTGGTGACCCGGTATCTCCAGCCGGGATTCGCCGAGGAGCGAACAGGGTTCTCCCAAGTTCCTGGGGAACCTCAGTTATCCGTTTGCCATGTTCCAATCCGACTCCGGCGGGACTGCTTGTGTCAGACCATTGCGACACAGCAGCGTGGCCCCTGGTATGCAAAAAGCAAAGGCTCCCACGAAAGGTCTTTCGGAGCTCAATAGCATGGCTTTCGGATTCGCTGTTTACGCTTCGTGGAGTGAGTTACCTCAGTACCACGCAAAACTCGCTTCCAGTTGCTGGTCGGGCTCTACTGGGCGGGGTTTCCACCCGCAAGGTTCCGCTGAAAGGTTTCAAAGTTGTTGATTACATCTCATTCCCCTTTCCCAAGCTTTGCTTGGCGCAATTGCATCGACCGATCAGATCCAGATTAGATCAATCTCGCGTCGGTGAATTAGACCGAAGTGGCCCGAGCACTGTCTGTCACCGAGCGCTGAATCTCAGCCAGCGATAGGCGCTTTGGCCTTTCCACCTTTTGGGGGACGCCCCGCATTTCTTTTCACACCAAATCCCGTAAATGACTGGCGTAGGGACCTGGTGCGAAAAGAAATGCTTGGGGGGTTGGTGGCTGAGCGAAAGCGCCCATTGGTGGCCTTTTGAAAGCGCCTGATGACACACCTGTCCTCCACGAAACGCGGCCTAACTTCTACAACCGCTCATCCAACTCATCACTGCTCAGTGGCAATCGGGAACCATGCCAGCAGGCAAACACCAGCACCGTTTGTTCTTCGATCACAAAGAGAATGCGGTAGCTGGTGTAGATGGTCTGGTAGATGAGATCGCCGCTGTCTTGGCTTTCAGGTGCCAATCCACACCGTCGAGGAAATGATTCCAACGATGTTAAGTGTTCAAGCAGACCCGCCTTCCATTGGTCAGGGTTTGCTGGTCCATGCTCAGCAATGTAGAGGTAGGCTTGTTTGATATCCTGTTCTGCCTCTGCTGAGAGACGAACATGATGCGTCATTGGCCAAGTTCGTTAGGACTTGCAAGACAATTGATTACCGAATCTTAGTAGGTTTATTGGGGAGGATCGTGTAGTTCCATTCCCCATGAAAATTGTCGCGTTTGATGATTACTTCCGAAAGCTGTTCGTCACTGACTCTCTTCCGCTTTTCATATTCGGACTCATCAAGCCACGCGTGAACTTCCAGACCTTCTTCTGTTCTGGTCGCGCCAATCAAGTTGACAACCACCTCATGGCTTTCCAACGGAACGCCTTGCCAGTTGCGGGTGATGTGACAGAACAATCGATGTTCAATCTTGTTCCATTTGCTGGTCCCAGGCGGATAGTGGCACAGTTCAATCTTCATGCCAGTTTCGTTGGCAAACTTTTGCAGTACCCAACGCCACAATCTGGTTCTCGGACTGTTGCTCCCACCACAGTCCGCCGTGATCAACAATCGCTTCGCCTTGGCGTGACGCTTTCGCCCCATCTTCTTCCACCAACGGCGGATCGCCGCGATGGCAAACTCAGCCGTGTCGTGGCTGATCCCCACCGACACTCCAGCCTCATTGTGCGTTACATCGTAGACGCCATAGGGAACCGCTTTCCCAAGTTCTTTGTCCGGGAAGTCGTGGGTCTTTACGCGGACCGGGTCACCCGACTTGCGGTACGTCTGGCCCGCGTTTTTCATCATTCCCAGCGGTTCTTTCTTTTTCGTATCGACCGAAATGACCGGCTGGCCGGTCCGCTGGTAAGCTTTGACTCGATCGGAGATATGTTGAAATTGACTGTCGCGGTCAGGATGCTGTTTGCCCTCGATCGTCTTCCGATTGCCCTGCAAGCTGTAGCCCGCAGACCGCAGAAGCTCACCGACCTTCGTGCTGCTGATCTCATAGCCCTGACGGTTCAACTCCTTGGCAAGTGTTCGCGTACTCTTGCAGGTCCAACGTAGTGGAGACATCGGATCGCCGCGAGTAGTTCCGTCAACCAGTTGCTCCAAGGCGTCAATCAAGTCGGGTTGTTCGGCCTCCCTCGATTTGCGACCTCCGCCTGGACGTCGCTGTCGGTTGCTCGCTGCGGCTTCGGGGTCATCCAGTTCGGCAATTCCGTTGCGAATCGTTCGATCCGACATCCCAGTCGCCGCGGCGACCGCGGCGATTCCTCCGCGTCCGAGCGAACGCGCTTCGGCAGCCGCCCATCTTCGACGTCCCCTTTCATCGAGGTCACCGATCAATGCGGTATACTTTTCGCGAATCCATTCAACAACATTTGCATCCGGCATCCCGCAAGTATCGGAAATCCTCCTGCCCAACGGCAAGATCAATACGGTAGCTTATTGTCTTGCAAGCCCTTAAGCACGTCACGAAACGGGCGAGTGGGACCAGTCTTGGCACTCGCTATCCGTCGTTCAATCTCTTCTGCTGATGCCTTCAATTCGGCTTCACTGCCAATTCCAAGCATCTCCATGTACAGTTGCTTGGTCATCACCACCAATTGTGCACCGTCAGATTCTGCCTCAGTGCAACCATGGCATTCTTCCACGGCTTGTCGGATATTGGGCGGGAGTTGGGGATTCATAGTGATCATATTGTACCATGGGGCTCCGGGTTGCCTGCAAGTGAAAAGTGATGTGTAGTCATCACTCGCGAAAGATCGCTTGTCTTTCTCGTTTCTGAATTTGCTCCTGACGGAACAAAAACCAAAACGCTCTTTGTCTTTGTTCATCGGTAAGACCCTGTAGCACGGCTACCATGTGCGTTTTCGCCTCAGCAATTTTTGCCGTCTCTGTTAGCTCGTACCGATCATCGGGCCAGGTGATGTGATTCATGCTTGTCTCCATCACACGCACAGGTGACGCAACTGCAACTTGGCTGGTGTTCGGGTAGTTGGTTCTGTCTGCTCACAATTGCCCATGTATTCGGCAAGCTGGGCATCACTGATCCTGATGGTGCCACGCCCATTACCGATTCTGTGGCAGCGCAGCCTTCCACTGCGAATTACCAGGTAGACGGTTTTTGGATTTACACCAAGTATTGCGGCAACTTCTTTGACGGTCTTCATGCTTCACTAACCTGCGGACGTACGGCTGCGTCTGAATCAGATTTCTTTCTGTCAAGAACACACTCAACGGTGATGGTTCCATCATCAGCTATCGTGATTGATGCGATGTTTTGATCTGCCATTGTCTTGGTGGCATCTTTCCAAGCATCGATCAGTGGCACAAGTTTTCTGGCTTCCGCGACCAACTTTGTGTACCTTTCAATTTGTCGCTTCGTGATTTTTTTCATTTCACTTCCTCGTTTCGGTTTTGTTGCGTTGACGAACGTTCGTCAAATGGGTCCTGTAGGCGAAACCGGTTTGAATCAATTGCATGGACAAATTCACCGTCTCTGTTGAAGAAACTGACGGAGAACTCACCGTTGACCAAATAAACGACGATTGCGGTCTTCCCACTTGGCCAGCAAAAGCAGTGTTCTTCGCTCATGTCAACTTTTTGCTCCAAACACTGATCGCACTTTGTGCAGCAGTTCCTTGGTCGTCCAAGGTGGTTCTGCATTTGTTCGATTCCATTCAATGAGTGCTGCCAGTGCTTCCGATTCACTGAGCCCAAAATCTCTGCATTTGCATGCGGCTCGAAATGTTGCGTTGTGCCCACGTTGACCTGAGCCCGAATTATTCACCAAACAGTGAACAGGAAAAGAGAACCATCGCGTGATCTCCCGCGTTTAACGGGTAACCAACACAAGCCCACAAGCACGGAGAGGATCACGCAATGGGTGAAGGTCAAGGTAACGTTTTTGAGCCGGAATTCAATCGCGCTTTCAAAGTTCAAACCACCGATCATCGGCTGACTTCCAACTCGGGTGTCATTCTCCTACGCGAAGCCGACCATCGCTTAGGGTTGCTCGCCTCGATCGCTCAGCAAGTGGATGATCCCCGGCGACAGGATCGAATCCGATACACGATGACCGAACTGCTGCGAGAACGCGTTTACGCAATGGCCATTGGTTACAACGCCCAGGACGATCTCGATCGACTTGCACACGATCCTGCTTTTCGGGCAGCGGTCTGGGATCGACCTGGCCAAGATGTGGTCTGTGAGCGTTTGGCGAGCCAACCAACTCACTCACGGTTGATCGATATCTTGGCCAGCAGCAGTGGCAATCTCAACGCCATTCGCAATGGGCTCAGTGAGTCCGTCGAGCGGCACCTCAAAGCATCCTCTGGCAGCAGCAGAGTGCGGCATGGCACGATTGACATCGACAGCTTTCCGATCGAGGTTCATGGTTCACAAAAAGGCAGCAGTTACAACGGCTATTATCGGACAACGGTTTATCATCCGTTGGTCGCGTCGTTCTCAGTTGCCGGTGATTACGACAGCACGCGTGAAGGCAAACGACTTGGCAACGGATATCTTCACGCGACGCTTCGCCAGGGCCAGGTTCACACCGCCAATGGAGTCAATCGCTTCATCAGCAATGTGGTGGACAAGGCACGCCGAATCGCTCAGCACCTCGACTTTCGCATCGACGCGGGCTACACGATCGCTCCGGTGCTGGACTACCTGACCAACGAAAACCTGCGTTTTGTCGGGCGATTGAAAACAAATCCCCGGCTCGAAGCACTGGCAGCCGAGCACGTCACTCGCCCCGTCGGTCGTCCCCCCGCCGGAGGCTATGAGTACACTGTGGAGCTTGGACAGTACCAAGCTGACTCGTGGGAGCATAGCCAGCGATTGGTCCTCGTCGTTGTTGACAGCCCTGATCCTGTGACGGGCCAACTGCACTTGGCACCGCGCTACTTTTTCTTGGTAACCAACTGGCGCGAAGGGCAACGCAGTGGTGACGAGCTTCTGGCTCACTACCGTCCTCGAGGAACGTTCGAGGATCGATTTGGCGAATTCAACGCTGCAATTGGGCCGCACTTGTCATCGCAGTCGTTTGAAGAAAACGAAGCAACCATGCTGTTGGCATTGTTGTCTTTCAACCTCAGTTCCCTTTGCCGCATCGAACTGGAGGATGCAGTCGGCGGCTGCTGGGACTTAACTCGATTTCAGCTTTTTATCTTGAAGGTTGGCGGTGAGATCATCAAACACAGTCGTCGTGCGATGTTGCGGATCGCTGAATCTGCTCAGCCGCTTTGGTCAGGTTTGATTGAACGTCTTGAATCTTGGCAGTTACCGGAGTGCTTCTCGCAGCCGACGGCGCGACGGCGTGCTTGGATGCCGCCGCCATCTCATTCGCATCTAAATGAAGTGCTACGACTCTGAGCTGTTCAACCGCCGAAAACACCGTTGGGGGAAAGGGGGCTTTGTGCGCCGATCAGTGGCCAACACCTTCACCGCCGCCGCAAATGCCTTCAATCGAGACAACTCACAGCTAAGCTAAGAACCTACACTGCTTGGTGAATAATTCGGGCTGAGACAGCTTTAATGGTTGCCAGATAGCGTTCGATGTCGCGAATGCTGCTTGATGGCTGTTGCTGGCAGCTTCGTTCAACCCAGCTTTCGTCGAACATTGGAGCATCCGTCCAGGAACCCCATCTCTGGTACGGCTTACCAGAAGGGTGGATTGATGGGGCAGCTACCACATAGCTGCCCTCTGCTCGAATATCGCATGCAATACCCTTGACCAATGTTTTGACTGCTGAACGAATCATCTCAGTGGTTCGAAAAAAGAAGTGACCACCATTTGGCGTCAGCGTCACCATGGTTGTCGGTGGAAGCAGCTTAAACAGCTTTCTTGCGTTTTCCTTCGTATCTGCATCAACCGCGACGAATCCAGAGATACGTCCCATCACCAAGCCAACGCCAAACCGGGTCCATGATGCCAGTTCATCCGCTGTGGGCATCCTCTCTGTGAACTCTTTCCAGTTCACAGCTGGCTGTTTTGACATTGGCCTGATTGGAATCAGTGAGAATCCCAAAGCCAGGTAGAACTCAAATACCGCGATCATCTTGTTTTCTTTAAAAAGTGTGAGCGAGTCACGTGCTCGCTCATCATGCTCATCTTTCAACACTCGCCACTTCTCTAAACAGTTCTCTCATTTGGAACATGTCCTGTGCGTTGCACTCGTAGAAAGGTCGTGTGACTTTCAGAATCATTTGTTCTCTGTGCCACCACTTCTTTCGTTTGAACACTTGCACGAACATGTCACCTCGTTGAGTTGAGTACAAAAGTTTGTCGCGTTTCTTGAAAAACATGATCAAAAGGGGAAAGGAAGTATCTCTGCGGAACCCGCAGGAGCATCTAGCTGGTTGCCACCCAATGCGGTACTCCGTGATGTACGAGCTTGGGCTTTTAGCTTCCATCTAGTGATAGCCTGGAAATGAGGTTTACTCTAAGTCGTTACCACCGCTGTCTTTGGCTTTGTCTCGCTTGAAGAATTCGACCTGCTTTTTGACCAAGTAAAAGACACTGTGTTCCTCAAAATGGAAGTCCCAGCATCGTGGCTCCGGTGTTAATGCCTCGACCAATGTGGTTGCCAGCACGAAGTCGTAGCCGATGTTCAAAATGTTTCTCATGCGTACGTCAGACGGACAGATGAACAAAGGAAATTCAACTACCTCCATGTACTTCTGCAGTCGTCCTTTCACTTGGTTCAAGTTTTCTGTCCCTTCGTCCATCTCGCCACACAATCGGCGAAGTTGAAAATCCGGCAGCAGATGCTTGTCTACGTCGCTTCCCCGCAAAAAGTCTGCTTGCCAGTGTTTCGTGACTTTGGTGATGTGTAGCTCGTGGTCTGGGTTTTTGATTTTTCGTGCACTGTAGATGTATCGTGGCCTACCGTTGGTTGGCTCAGTTCCGACGATGTGAATCTTTTTTTGTTCAACCAGTCGTTTGAGTGTTCTCTGCAATGTCTTCTTGCTACAGGGAACATCTAGCATTCCCATCGTTTTGGGTTCTTGGAGTTGGCTGATGATTTGCTCTTCGATTCCCATTTTTCAACTTCCTCTGGCACGAAAAAGCAGGGCTTACTTTGCCAAATGGCTTGCTTCAATTGCTCTGTCTGATAGGCACCCCACTTCGGTCGTTCCGCAAACGGGTCTTCAATGTGATGTGCCTGCACAACCAGCGAAGGGAGGTTTTCGAGACAAAGAACGAATTGAGCCGTATCGAGTGTTCGGAGAGTTTTCTTCCATTTGGTCAGTTGCACATCCAACGGTGTTTCCAGTCCTTCCTTGAACCAGAGCGTTTTGAACTGGGCCAGGTAGGTTTCGTTGATCGTCAGTGTTTTGGATTTGCTGCCACTTTTGCCGCTGGTAAAGCCATTGGTGAAATTGTCGACCCAGCTGTATGCACTCGAATTGCTCCAACCGGTGTTGCCACCGGTGCCGCTACTGAAATTCACGGATGAACCGGTTTTGACAGAGTGGCTCGTATTCGCACCGTTTGTACTGTTGCTGTTCTTGTTGGTCGTTTCTCTGTAATGAGGATCAGCAGAAACACCTGAGCTGTAACTGGATGACGTCTGCGTGCCTTCGGCCTCTGTCATAGATTCATCTCTGCCAACGCCTTTTTGCTTTCGCCAGCTTGTGCCACCACTTTCGCCCTCTGTGACCGAACCACCTCTACTACCACCCGTTTGCTCAGACTGCTGCACCATGAATCCGTCTTGTTCAGTTTCTCCTTCTGATTTGGTGTTGACCTTTTTGTATCCATCCTGCAGCTGAACAGGGCGTTCTTTTTCGGTGAAGTCGATCGATGGTAATGCTGCAAACTCAGCAATCTCATCTAGGTCTACCGACTGCTGAAAGAAAATTTTGGTGCGTGGTGTACTGAGTGCTGCTTTTCGCAAATCCCATTTATCCGTCTTCAAACTGTCCAGTGAGGGAAACAGCATGCATGTACCCACACCGTGTTTTCTGCCACGACTCCACAGAAACTCCATGAATGGCCCCAACAGAGAATGTGCTTCTTCAATGAAGATGTAGTGGGGAGTGGGCGAGTACCAGGCAGCATCCATTACCAGCGTCGTGAACAGGGATGCCAACACATCCGATGCTTCCCTGTCTTTCTGGTCGAGGCTGACAAACTGAGCAGCACCCGTCAGAACATTTCGTTCGATGTCGAGTGCCGGATACCTGTTCGATACGACCTGGCTCACAATTGGGGATGCAAGCGTGTTTGTCCAAATGTTGCGGGTGGACTCTACGAGATTTTCCAAATCTCGTTTGTTCATGGTTTGGATTCGCCAGATGTCTCTGGCTATGGCGACCGGAAGATAGGCATTGACGCTGTTGAACAATCGTTCAAACGGTCTACCTCCCCAACAATCGAGCAATTCCAAGATGCGATGTAGTCCAATGGATGAACCATCATTTCTGCGTACCAGGGCCATGTACCCGAGATTAGTCATGACCCGTTGTCGTCTTTGTTGCTCCTTCAGATTTTCCAGGTTGGCACTTTTCGCTACGGCACTGTTTACCTGTCGTACTCGCTCATGCAGGTTGATGTCGTACTCTTTGCCAGTTCCCGTAACGTTCGACAAATCCAGGCTACATGCAATGTCAGTGCCGAACCTGATGTATGCCAGGTTGTGTCGAAGCAGAGGACTGAGGCTGTCCCAATGTTCCGCACAGCGAGAAGCCAAGTCATCAGCTGTTTTGTCATCGACATCGATAACTGTGACGCCTTTGCCCTGCAGAATCAGCTGAAAGATGATGGATTCGGCAAGTTTGGATTTTCCCGATCCTGTTGGGCCAACGATGATGCAGTGTTTTTCCAGCCATTGGTCATCAGCGATGACAACTGGCTTCATCCCACTGGTACCAATGCTCATTGCCATCAGCAGCATCGCTCCTAGTCTGAAAATGATCATTGGTAGATGTCCGTGGTCTCTGTTACTTGCCAGAACTTGTGATGTGCAAAACATGCTTACGCTTGTGAGCGGTAATGCTCGATCAGATGTTGCCGTTGTTCTTCCAGGACATCGTCGGGAACTTGTCCTTCCAGATGCTTTGTGTCCTGTATGACTTTGTCACGAACCGTCAATCTCGGTGAATTGGCTCCATTGAATTGCTGGATGATTTCACCCACTGCCTCGGAGCCGGCTTTGGACATGATGGGGGCAATGCGACAGAAGGCTAAGAAACCAGCCACAACGGCAAGAATGATCATCACCACCTCGAAAAATACGAACGTGGTGATGGCAGCTGCCAGAAACATCCAGCCAATTCTTGTTTCTTCGTCTTTGCTCAGTCCCATCCTGAGAAACGGAAAAACGAGAACGCCGCCCATTAATGCACTAATCACAAGTTTGGCAGTTAGCTCAATGTGACTCACTGATCACCTCGTACTCTGCATCAATGATGTCGTCATCGTCGAATCCGTCAGGCTCTTCTTCTGGTGCTTGCAGTTTGCGTACAAGTAACAGCACTAGCCATCCGGTCAGTACGATCGCTGTGACTTCGCTGTATACCCAGCCAACGACACCAGCAAGAACTGCGGGTGTGAGGCCACGCTTACCAAAACATGCGACCGTTGCGACACTGGCACCAACCGCAATCACGATGTCATTGGTCATGATAGCCTGTTTCTTGAGTCTTCTCAAAAACCGTGCACACATCATGCAAACTGGGAATGAAACTACTTCGGTATGATACCTCGGTAGCTCGCTTTACCGTATGGACCACGAGAAGTGGAGTGCAGGCTAGTGAGCCACGGCACGGGGCTGGAGTTCTTGGGTGGCGTGGGAAGTCGAACGAATTGTCGTGGGGCGTAATGGACATACGACATGTTGTTGAGGGGAATGAAAATAAGAAACCGCCTACTGCGAAGAAGTCAGGGCGGACTTCGCGGAGCAACGGTCAATCGTTGGTGATCGGATCATTGTGATTTCGTAACGATCGTGTGGGACAGACGGACCTTGATCGGTTGACGGTGTTTTGTCTGATTGATCCATGCTGAAGTAGGGAAACCGATAACGACCGCTTTGGTCGCCTTCGTCTCCACACCCAAGCCCACCTGCCAAAAGTAGAGAGCCACAGCAACTTTTGGTGTTGGTGGACTGGGGTGTTAAGTGGTGAGAAGGCGACGAAGCGGTTGTCTTGTCGACAAGTAGTGCCAAAATGGGCATACCGCAAAGCCAAACGGGAAAAAGACCCGTGAACCACGTTCCAGATCCACGGGCTGTTGATGTCTATTTTGCTGAGCAACACGGTTGCTTACATCGGAAGCACACGTCCTGCTCATTCCAGGTGACAATCAGGCCACCACAGCAATCACTAACCTCGATGCCGTTTGGACAAGAGAGGTTGCAGACTTGGTTGACATTTTGCCGGTGATGTGAAAAAGTTGGTTCCATAGAAGAAAAGAGGAATGGATAGAAACGTCTGTTTCTCTTTTTGTGTTTGCCGATGATCGGTGGTGCTCTTGGCATTGGAGAAGAGGAGTATTGAGTGAGCCGTTTTGTGGCTGTCCATTGAAGGCAACACTGCCCTGTGGTCCAGGTGGAGCGTGGAGCGTAGCGGAACGACTACCTTGACCACAGACATCGGCTGTGTTGCACAATGGGACAGACCAACAAAACTATCTCAACCCAAGAGAAGGGGAGACATCGCCACAGAGACTGCCTGTTGGAGTCCAGAAGTTGATCACGTCAGGGCACAAAAAAACCGATGACCTGGGGCACGAGGTCACCGGCTAATGTCACTCTCCATCCGAAGATGAAGGCGGGACAGGAAGGAGTGTAGACAGCGGAGTGGTTTCAGCAACCCTGCCAGACGGGGCTTTCGCTTCCCCAGAGCGCTACGGTAAATTGAGGGCAGAGTTAGGGGCAGAGTTAGGGCAGAGAAACACGGGAAAAACGCTTCCTAAGCTCTGCCCTTGGTTCCAATCAACAGAGAGGAAAACGTCACAAAAACACCGTTATTTCCCGCATTTCGGGGCGTGGCTCAGCCTGGTAGAGCGCTACGTTCGGGACGTAGAGGTCGCTGGTTCAAATCCAGTCGCCCCGACTCGTAAAAACCGCGGTGAAACGTATTTCACCGCGGTTTCTCTTTGGGCCTAAGGGAAGAAAGTAGTCCAAAAGTAGTCCATGATTGGACTCACGTTTGGCTTGTATCGCTAGGTACGAACCACACTCCCGCCTACGATTTGAACATCCTGAAACCGGAGTCAAATCGTGGCCAGCATTCACCGACACAAGACATCGAAGACCTACCGCATTCGCTTCCGCTTCGGCGGACAGCGATTCTTTCGCTCGCTAAAGACCAAGGACCGCAAAGTTGCTTTGGTAGCCAAGGGGCGAGTGGAGGAGACGCTACGCCTCATCGAACAGGGGCGTCTCGAAATTCCCGCCGATGCAGACCCTGCTGTCTTCATTCTGAGCGATGGCAAGCTAGCGAAGAAACCATCCCAGACATCGACCGTTTCCCTCAAGAAACTCTTCGACGAATACAAAAAGAGACTTCCCGAAGGAGCTAAGGAAAAATCGACTACAAAAACCGAACAGACACACATGAACAACTTTCTTCGTCTTTTGCCTGCAAGCAGAAGTGCGAAGAGTTTCACTACCGCCGACCTCCAACGCTACGTCGAGAAACGGCTCAAAGAGAAACGTGGAACTCGCAAGATTAGTCCTGAGACGGTGAAACGAGAAATCGACACGTTTCGAGCAATCTGGAACTGGGCAAAGCCAGAATACGTGGACGGTGACTCTCCAGCACAGGGGCTTGTCTATTCAAAGCGTGACCAGAAGCCACCGTTTATGACCTGGGATGAAATCGACACACGAATCGCTAGAGGAGGGCTCACCGAAGACGAAATCGCAGATCTTTGGGAATGCTTGTATCTGACAATGGAGGAAATCGTTGAGCTGCTAGAGCACGTTCGTGAAAACCCGCGATATCCGTTTTTCTATCCGATGCTTGTTTTTGTTGCCTACACCGGTGTCCGACGTAGCGAAATGATGCGGTCTCTGATTGATGACTTTGATTTGGACGGTCGAACGGTCTTGGTCCGAGAAAAGAAACGCAGCCAAGAAAAGGCAATCACGTTTCGCCGAGTTGATTTGGCGGAACCCGTCGTCCAGGCCATGCGAGATTGGTTTTCAGTTCACCCCGGTGGTCAGCACACGTTCTGCATGCCAAGTGCATCGTGTGAAGCCCCACGAGGACTTACTGCTGACCAAGCACGCGACCAATTCGAACGGACATTCAAGAAAACGCGGTGGAAAAAGGTGAGGGGATACCACGTCTTTCGACACTCGTTTGCCTCAAACCTGGCATCAAGGGGCGTTGACCAACGAATCATCGACCTCTGGATGGGACATCAGACGGAAGAGATGAGGGAACGATACCGTCACCTTCACCCCAACACTCGCAAGTCAGCAATCGACCTGCTCGCCGAGTAGCCTTCCCAGGGATTGTGCAGACCAAACGCAAAAAGGACACTGATACCTGCGGGCACCCCAGGTAAAAGCATGCGTTTTGACTGCAAGTTTCGATACTACCCCCATGTGACTGAACCGGATGATTTTATTCGGCCATACGTCATCGACATCATCTGTTCATCCCTGCACTTTAGGCGAGAACATACAGAATGAGCATTCTGGAATTGAAATCTTAGGTGTGATCGTTGCGTGAGGGTACGATAGCGGTCAGCCCGCGAGGCTCATGAGTGTGTCGAACATCGCTTTCCTTTTTCGCTTCTCGGATCGGTTGGGTATGTCCACGAAAAATCGTTGGGTCAGCATTTCACCGGCAACCCACCGTCGACGGTCCGCGTGAGAGGGCCGTCGATCAGGATTGTCCCAGGGACGATGGCTTCGGTCCACCAACACATGGGCTGATCTGTCCCAACACTCCAGTTCGACAAGCGTGTAGAGCCACCCGCAGACGTTCCAGCAAGCGATGTTCGACCAAACGTTGCGAACTTGCTGCTGCCCAGCGCCCCATACTTCTTTCACATCGTGGAAGTGCTCTTCGATCGCCCAGCGATCCGCGACTGTTTCCAGAATCATTTGCGCGTCCATCTCAGTATCGGTGCTGAAGTATGCTGCCCAACCACCGTCGTTGTGGGTCACCAATACCACCCGAATCTCGCCACCGACCATTTCGCTGGTGGCAACAAAGCTCTTGTAGCGGCAGGTCACTTCCTGGCCGCGATGCTCATAGACCAGGGCTTGCCAACCCTTGCGGTGTCCAGCACGCTTGGAAAGACTGATCCGGTTCTTGCCGTACTTTCGAGGACGCCCACGCTGACCCGGCTTCCGCGCCTGCGGAACGTCAAACAACTTGGCATCTTTGCGCAGTCGGCTGACCACGGTCACTCCCAATTCCTGCATCGGCAGCAGGAATGGCCGAGCCGCGTACGCACCATCAGCGACGACCAAGATCTTTGCAAGAGAGCCCAACCATCGGATGTGGCCTACCAGCTTCTTGACCAACTCGACGGCTAGTTCATGTTTCGTGCGAAATTCCCAACCGTACTTCTCGCTCAACTGATCGACATCACACATTCGGACGTAGAGAGATGAGAGAATCGGCAGCGCGATGGTGCCCCAAGATAGATGCCGAATCAAGATCGCCAGACAGACCCAGTTGTGTCCATAAAGCCACTGTCCATCGGCTGGCCCGGGTGTGGGATTGTGATGAACGTTGGCTCCTTCAACACAGCGTCCGTAACGTTTGGTAGGGCTGTCATCGAGGCCCAGTTTCCAGTAGCCATCAGGCCCCGGATCGAATCGGGCAACGATGCTCGATAGGATCGGTATCATCAGCGATGCAACTTTTGGGCCAATCGCGGCAAGTTGATCATAGAAGAAATCCCAATCATCACGGACGCCGGCAGAGCGAAACCAGCTACTGACGGTCCGTCGCGACTTCGCCAGCATGGCGCCCGCCATGATGATTGGCAGTCGGAACGCACTCCGCGAATCGAGTAGGCGTTGCATCTCCGCGACCAACTTCGCGATGCCTCCAACTAACGGTACCTGGGCTTGGCGAGTCGATCGCCGATTTTGATTGCGCTGATTGAGCCGTTTCCGTTTGTCGTGTTGGGAACGCTTCGCTTTCTTGCCATGTCGAGCTTGTGTTGGTTTTCGAGAACGTTTACGCTTGGCCATCCTTGGCTCTCCGGGAACTGGTGTTGTGTAGTTACCACCTAAATCCCTGAGGGCCGTTTTCGTTGCAAGACCACTTCACGATCTTCTAAGATTTCCCCTAAAGTGCAGTTCATCCGAGACGGATGAGGAAGTCATCGTTGCAAGAATCGCTTTGGACTACCTGGACATTGTTCGGGCGGAAGTCTCAAGGCAGCATCTTTACGAAGTTTGTGATGCGGACTCAGCCGGTTGGGAGCACGTTTACTCGGCGATCATTGAGCCAGGAGTAAACAGTGCAGAGATTCGGCGTGACTTCGGATTCGACGAACCAGTCCACAGCATTCTCTTTGTCTACCAATCTGTATTTCACCCTTGTCTTCGCGACTGGCAGCGGTACATCCTCGACCATGTTTGCGGATTGTTTGGAACTGACTCGGCGACGGTAATGTGGAAAGGGGAGACCGATTTGTCCGACAAAGAGTTCGCAAGCTTAGGGTTTCGTATTGTCGCTGGACACGACCTTCTCTTTCGTCCGAATATGCTCAAGAACGAGTATGATTCGCTGGAAGACAGGCGAAATCCGATTGACATTGAAGTCGAGGATGACGTCGGCGAGTACGTGCTTGGAGCTTGGAAGAAACTCGAACCCGATGACACGGACTAGCCCAGATAGAGGGGCTCTCCGAGCATCACGCTCGTTTTCGGCATTCCGGTTTAGAAATGTCCCGATATTTACGCCAGAAATAGGTGTTTATATTCCTAGGGGCAGGATCCGGACCATTGGTTGTCACCCGCGATCCGACACCCACGATGGGCGTTGGCGGCCAGTAGGTCTCGTCGTCTTTCAGAATGATCGTTTCCGGTAATCCGGCGCAGATCGGGTGTGCCGGGGCCAGCACATCCGGCGTTCAAAAACTTCATTCTGATATCCAGTACTTTTTAAGAGGGTCCAGGTTGATTTTAAATGATCGTTGCTGATCGTCAGGGCGCAGTGCGGGGCTGGTTCGACTGAGTGCGAAACTGACGTTCGATCGCTCTGAGTCGCGATGCATCGTTGAGGCTGTTGCTTTCCGAAGGATCCTTCGTGAGGTGAAAGAGTTCGACGCCATGGGCCTTGGCTCTTCCATGCGGTTGGCGAGTGTCGGTTTCCAGCACTCCCTTCCACAGATCGATCGAATCCGACGAGGGTTGTGTGGCCTGGTAGGCCGCCCAGGTGTTGTTGATTTTCTTGTTGTTCTGTTCCCACGGTCGGTTGGATTGGATGAAGAGAGAGGTGCGGACGAGCGGATGATTGGCCGCTGGAGTCTGCCAGACTTTGGAAAAGTCATAGCTGTCATGAGCTTGATCTGCGTCCACCTTCGCGCCCGCGATCGTGGCGATCGTGGCGAAAACATCGTGCAACGCGATGAGCTGATCACGCACCACTTGATTTGCTGGGATCCCCTTATCCCAGCGGACAATGAAGGGAATACGGTGCCCGCCTTCGTAGACGAAGCCCTTTTCACCACGCAGCGGACTTCCATCGTCCGCGACACCTTGCGCATCTCGATGAATCAGTTGGGGATTCCGCGCACTCACCTCCAAACGATTCCCCCCGTATGGGATATCGTCTTTGACGTCCCGGTAGATCGGATTCGACCAGGTCGAACTGGGGCCAACCGCTGCGCCGTTATCGCTAGTGAACAGAATCAGGGTGTCTTCCAAAATCCCTAAATCCTTAAGTTTTTCGATGAACAGACCCAGCGCGACATCGCCTTCCAAGATCATGTCCGTCCGCTTGTTGACCGTCTGTCCAGCGATAGCAATTGCACCGGGGGCAGCGAGTTGACTGGTGTTCAGTGGATCGTTCGGATTGAACGCGACGGGAGGGGCGTAGGGTGAATGCCCTGCTTGCGAGCAGTAATGAATGAAAAAGGGTTGTTCCTGCCCCTTTTCGGCAACGTGACGATCTATAAAGCCAAGAGCGTCACGCAAGAGCAGCGGTCCGACCGTCTCGGTGCTCCAGTTGTCCATCGCGTACACCGATTTTTTCTTGCCACGTTTTTCCCTGCGAAAGTGTTGTCGAGCCTCCGTATCGTTCTCAAAGGATTCCCACGTCATGCGATCATTGTTCCAACGCGTCAGCCGATCGTTCTGGAAAAATGCGTAGGGTTCCGACTGAATGCCCGCTGGCAAGGTGAGTGAATAGTCGAAGCCGTGATCGCGGGGGCCATCTTGAAAACGCTGCGAGAGATCCGCGTCGCCGAAGTCTTTCGCGGGTGTGCCGTCCTCTCGGAGAAAGGTCGAACCGAGGTGCCCCTTTCCGAAGAAGGCAGTGGTATATCCCACGTCTCGCAGACGATCTGCGATCGTCTGCTGTCCTAACAAAATCTGGCTCCCCTCGAAATGAGACCAAGTTCCGCCCGGCAAACGCCCCCGATAAACGTGGTTGCCCGTGAGCAACGCGTAGCGAGTTGGAGCGCACACCGAAGCGGACGAATGAGCTTGCGTAAAGGTGACTCCCTTTGCCACGAGCGCATCCAGGTTCGGCGTGGCGAAACCGGCCCCACCGGGGTTCAAAGCGCGCACATCGCCGTAGCCCATGTCGTCCATCAGAAAAATCAGGACGTTGGGTGGGCGGTCCGCTCCGACTAGTGGCAAGGCGTTTGCAACGAGAATCAGGGAGGCAAGAAGGCAATGGGCTTTCATGACGGTGACACTTTCACATGCTCGAAAAGCTAGTGGACCTGCGCGGCTGCTCGCAGGAGATAAGTCGACTGCGTATCTATCTCGACCTCGTCGGATTTTTTCCCGCTTCGGTTTCCAAGTTCCGTCCGAGGCGATTGCCAACGGTGCTGCGGCAGCGGCTCCCACCTTGCTCAGCATGGCGCGACGCGAAATGGTAGAAGCAAACGCTCGCGTGCTCCTTGTGCCACGATCTTCTTGATGTGTTTCTATTATCGATCTTTGTGAAACCCAGCCAGAGTGAATGATCTAATCCTCTAGCACCTTTCAATTGTAATGGAGGTGTCTAGCGACAATTAGTTTTCCCTTCCGGCGACAACTAGAAGTCCCTGGTTGAGGGCCTCTTGTGGATGAGTTTCACGGGGCTGTTTCCCCGCCAACGACAATTAGAATTCCCTCATTGGGATTCAGTTTGAATGATCGCAACTCCCTGTCTTCATGGAGCTTGCGATGGTCACGGATGGACAAGTCAAGGAACTGCGGCGACTGCTCAACACCGGCAAGTCGCTGGCCACTGCGGCAAGGATGGCAGAGATGGACAAGAAGACTGCACGACAATACCGCGATGATGATCGACTGCCCTCGCAGCGGAAGTCAAAGCGGGTGTGAGAAAGCTTGCAGTCGGCAGGGTCGACCAACTGGGGAAAGACTTGTTCGGTTCTCTCGGCGAGCTTGATCTTATCAGCGGTCGACATACGGCCTCTGCGGAGCGGCTTTGGGCGCCGACGTCGCTTGGCCTTTCGCTTTTTCTCAGCCTTTTCGCTGTAGGGCTCGTCGAGCTTGTTGTTTCGACGGTGATCGCTGGAATTGTCCCGCAGCTCCTGAATCTCTTCTCGCAATTGCTGGTTGATTTCGAGCAACGAGGCAATGATTTCGATCAGCGGCTCAACGTGCAGCTTTCCATCGGCGGCGTCTTTTCGCAGTTGTTCGATGTCCATCCAGATGGAATACCGAATTCGAGCGAATCACGCAGCGCGAGTTTCATACAATGGACAGCTACCCCGTATCAACGCCGTAGTTGAAAAACACAACGAGTGCAGCCCGCCAATGATGGCCGACGGTGACGGCATGCTTCCAGCCACGTGGACGCGGAAGTTGATAAGTGGCGAAATACAGTGCGTTGAGATCGGATTTGGTCAGATAATGACGACCGGCCACATCCCGTTGTGGCTTCGGCTTTGGAAATCGCGGAAGCTCTTCAATAAAATCCTGCTCCCATGCCCAAGACAGAATTGCCCGCAAATGCTCGCGTGCTTTGTTTGCTGTTCGGCCTGGATTCGTCCCGCCATTCTCAACTGCCTTGTCGTAAACGTGATCCAGAAATTCCCGAAAATGCGTTCTCTTGATCTTGTCTACGTCGACGCATCCTTCCCAGGTGAGCCACTTTGCAAGAGTGGATCTATATTCTTTCCTGGTTCCACCGGACAGCTACTGGTAGACATGGTGACGACTCCTTAGCCGTCGACCTTCTGCATCAATGCGGGCTCCCTCACCAGCCGACAGCCGGTGAAAGTGGATTCTTGCAGAGCCTCCTGCCGCTCGAAAATTGGGAATGCAGCCCGTTGGCCGCACACTTCTCCCAAAATAGTTGAAAATTCACCGGAAATCGCCGTGAAACCATTTGCAAAACTCGCGCTGGGCGATGCAACCGACGCGAGTCGTCACAACTCGTATGCCGCGTCGGTGTGGGATGAGAGATTGATACACCCGTCCCTCACATCCTGCGTCTCAACCTGGCGAGTCCCGTGTGTCTTAAGAAAGTCTATTCGACTAAACCGCAACCATGCACAACCGTTTAGCAGCCACCGAAACGTCGCCCGCTTCGAAGTCGTCAAGAGCGGCGGAATACAAACTTGGTATAATCCAACAGATTTACCTTCCACGAAGTGCTAAGATTAGGCGGCGATCGATGAAACACCGTGCTGAAGAGCTTGTTGCTTTGTTATCCGAGGATCAAAGGAATCGCAGTTCAATTGAAGAAATCAATTCTCACGCACCACTAGTCTGGGTAAAAGATAGGCAGGGCGCGTATATCGCGCTAAACGATGAAGCTAGGCACTTCCTGGGCGGGATGGAAAACCATCAAATCGCAGGACGCTCCGACGAGACGTTCTTCTCGCCAGACTTTTGCCGTAAGCTTCGGTCACTTGAGCGGGCAGCTCTGAACGACGACAAGTGGAACACCGTTGTATTTGAGCAGGCAACGCTAATCGACACAACTGTCGGCCCAATTCGCCCCACAAAAACGCGAGTGCACGGATTCTCCTCTACCGTTGGCCCGTGGTATTCACCCAAAAACAAGACCGGTCCCGAGGGCACAGTGCATGTTGCTGACGTTTGCACTGAATCATTGCAGCAGCTGCGAGGCATTGTCGAAGAGCAATATAACACGATGCTTGCGAATGCCTTTACATCGACGGAGGCAAAAACAGGCATCGGTTCTCATGAACATGAGTTCTCGTATGCGCACGATTTGGACGGCAATATTATTTCCTTGAGTGCGAACCTAAGAAAACTGATCCCAGCATCTCTTGCAAGTGCGACCAACATACGCCAACTGGTGCACGATAAAGATATCGCGCGCCTAGATCGCTCAATAGAACGAAACTTTAGTGACATCACAGTTGAACGACCCGTCGTGTGGAGAATCAAGAACAAGCAACACAAGAAGCCTCTTTGGCTCGCAGTCTTTGTTGAGAGAGTCGACGAGGGTGACCGTGCGTCTGTTGTAGGTAGAGGCTGGGTAATTGGAGCTTCGACGCTCAACGCATTGCAGCGCAACTCGCGAATAATCCGTGGTGGAAAAGTTGCTGGCTGGGATCGGGAGATTGGCTCAAATATCTTCTTTGTCTCTGATGAGTGGAAGGCAATACTTGGTTTACCGGCAGAAAAGGTCGTAACGTTCGATGATTTCAAAACGTTAGTTCATCCCGATGACCGCGCTCGAGTAGCTAAAACGATGTCATCGCATCTTTCGGGACTTTTGCCATACTACGAAACGATTTACCGAATCAAACATGATGACGGGGACTACAGATGGATCCAGGCTGTTGGACAGATGTCATCTGGTTACGACGGTAGAAAATTCGTCTCAGGCTGTAATTTCGATGTGTCTCATGAAATGCAAGCCGCATCAGATCTCGCTGAAAGCGACATGCTCCTTCGGACGATCGTCGACGCTGACCCAGCAATGATTTTTCTTAAAGATTCAAGCGGTAGGTTCGTATTCGCTAATCACGCGTTGTGCAAGTTCTATTCGTGCACAACAGAAGACGTCTACAAAAAGACGGATAGCTTCTTCTTCGAAGACTTGCCAATTGACGATGATATCGAGCAACAGTTGGAAAAGTTCCGTCGTGACGACGAGACTATTCTGCGGTCAGCCGAGGGCAGAACACTTGAAATCGAGGAGCGAATCGTTCCTCCAGGAGGGAACGTCCTGCAAGCAAAGTGGTTTAAGAGCGTGTCTTCAAATTAGGAATCTGCCTGTTCGAGCCGCCGCAGCATGAGCGCGATCATTGTGATATGAATCATCGTCTCGCTTGTTTCCGGATTTCGCTCGTAGTCTTTGGCGTTCCGACGACAGCGGCCAATCCACCCAAATGTGCGTTCAACAATCCAACGTTTCGGTAAAACAACGAAGCCCTTGGCTGCCACTGGTCGGTTGACGGTTTGCAGTATCCAACCATACGTATCTTTTACCCATTCCGGCAGTTTGTTTCTTCCATATGCTGAATCCGCGAAGATCACCTTGATGCGTTTGAACGTCTGCTTCATTCTCGCGAAGACTCCGCAGGCACCATCGTAGTCTTGCCAATCTGCCTGATGAACGATGACGCACAACAACAGTCCCAATGTATCGACCGCCAAGTGGCGTTTTCGTCCGCTGACCTTCTTTCCCGCGTCATAGCCACGCAAATCTCCGCCTACTTCGGTAGTTTTCACACTTTGACTGTCGATGATAGCGGCGGTGGGAGTCGATTTCTTTCCCTCTTGGACTCGAACTTTCTCACGTAGCCGATCGTGAATTTTTTGCCAGATGCCCGCCTGACGCCATCGCCAGAAGACGGTGTACACCGACTTCCAGTTTGGAAAGGACTTTGGCAAGTACCTCCATTGGCAGCCTGTTCGGTTTACATACAGAATCGCATTGATCACTTGACGACGATCCAATGGTGGTCGGCCGCGTTCTGCCCGTTGTGGAAGGAGCTGTCTGATCTTTTGCCATTGTCCGTTTGTCAAATCACTGGGATATTGCGTTTCCATCGCTGCGGCTCCGTCTTCCTTGTGGAGAAATTAGCAACGGGGTCGTAGCGATTTTCTATCTCACACCGCAATTCCTATTTTGAAGACACGCTCTAAGACAGTCAAAGTTCATGTGACGATAAATGGCATGCCCCATATTCTCGGCATTTCTTCCGACATCACCAAGCTAGTTTTTGAAAAGGACATGTACGAGCAGCTGATGGAGCTTTCTCCTGCCCCGATGTATATCAAATCGGAGAATGGGCGCTATGTAAGTGCGAACAAGAGCTTTGCGGCACTTGCCGGAGTCACTGATAAAGCTGACGTAAGAGAGAAGTGTGCGGAAGAGTTTTTTGTCGATGCCAAAGGAGAGGCAGGGCAGTCGGACATGAGCGTGTTAAATGGAGAATCTGAGGAATCCAGAGCAAGGGTATTGACGCGCATAACTGACGGGAAGGAAATACATCTTATTGAGAGCAAAAGCACGGCAACCGTGGTTGGTGAAAATGGCAACCTGGAAAAACGATTGCTCGGATGTGACCTCGACGAAACGGATTCGCGAACGAAGGCCACTCTTGAAGCAATGAAAACGTTTGAGCACGCCGTAAAAGACGCAGGATCAAAACTATTGCTGAGTGCAAGTGATCTAATTCGCAATATACCGGAAATTGGGACGAACCAGCGAATGGCGTCCGCCGCTGCAAATGTTCTACGATCCGCGATCTACATTTCCGGGCCCCAAAATTTTTTTAAGGGCTGGAAGACTCATCCCGACCGATTGTCGCAAGGAAGATTTGCGTCGATGTACGAGTCAGCATTGAGGAGTCGCTTGCGATACCATCGGGACTATGCCGGTCTTTGCAATAAAGAATTTGCGTTCCCAGAATCGCTTCCGTCAAACCTCACAGAGGTAGAGATTGTTCAGCACCACGAATTGGTTGCAAATGTTTTGGACATTGTTGCAATAAACGCGGTCCAACACGGAGGCGCGAGCATTCGCGTTGAGATCCTTAAGGAGGTTGAGTCGCTTGTCATCGACGTTCAAGACAACGGCGATGGGTTCCCCGAACAGGAGCTGATTGAAGTAGAGCGTTTTGATTCTGGCGAGCTGGATTTGGCAAATGGGCATGTTGGACTCAAGACTGCGAAGCAGGCGTTGGCTGCATCGGGAATGCTTTTGGAGTTGCACAACCGCAATCATTCAGACGGATTCATCGCTTCCGCAAGAATTTCAATTCCGATCGTTTCATCTATAGGAGAATTATCAGATGACTAAAAAAGTGTTGATCGTTGAAGACGAAGAAATGCACTCTCAGTGGGAGGGTAACGAAGTTCGCGATCTCGCAGACAAGATCGGAGAGGGCATCGACGTTGCAAGCGTCGATAGCCTGGAAGACATTCATACGTTGGTGTATGGGAACTTTTGTTTTGACTGTGCGGTTGTCGACATAATGATCTTTGAGAAATCTCAGGCAAATCGCGGAAGAGGAGAAACACCGTATTTTTCACACGGATTCGCGGCGCTGGACGAACTGTTAAAAAAACTTGAAAAATCTTCAATTCTTGTATTCACACAATTTCCGATTCCTGAGGTATCAAAGGAACTTTTGACGCGCGATCTCGAATCGCGATTGCTGGTCAAGCCAGCACATTTTGAAGAGTTCGCTGACAGGGTAGTACAGATGCTCAAGTAGGCCGTGGCGATACGAACAACACTGAAGAATTCAAGTCGAGGTTCGTATCCCTGGTCACGAACACCGATGCAGGGTAGCGTTGTTTTGACGTGTACTCGGTTGGACAAGCTTCTGTTCGGAAAAATTTGTCCAACATGCTGGCGGTGCCAATGCCCGATGCTTGGTCTCGCTCAACTCACTTCGGTTGGATCACCGACGCACTGAACGGAATTTCACTCGACGCTGAGAGCGATGCAACCGACGTCACTAAGGAATTGCGTTTTGTGCAATCGGTGTGCCTGCTACGACTTCAGTCTGGCTCCCCTCGCGGATGCATCCCATCCAATCTAAAGGTGGCGGATGCGAAATCTCGCAATCGTGGCGAGCAAGAGCCATGCTGTCAGGCACATCGTGTAGAAGAAAAATATGCAGAATGCAAAGCTTCGAAAACTATGATCGGCAAAAAGGCCGCCCAGTGTGAACCCACTGAACGACGAGTCGTATGCAAACGTCCCTAACCACTCATTTCCCGTCCATGCCATCGAAACTAGTGCGCCGACAAACCCGACGACAACCGCGACCTGCGATCCGCGGAGTATTATCAACCCAATCGCGAGTTGTACCAAACCCAAAACCGCGAACACGACGAGCAATGGTACTGCCACGTCCGGATCCACATCTGGAAAGGGCGCTTTTCCGGACACAATGCCGAAAATCCCGACGACCTCCCAAAAGATCATAAAGAATGCCGTGACGATTGTAAAGGCAGCGGCATTGCTAATGCGTTCTGGTTGCACACACCAGATCTTCATGCGTTCGGCTATACTGCGCCGATTGTTTAGCCATCGACGTACTGAGGGCACTAACAGATCGTGCGTCAATCGATAGCATCGGCGCTGTTTGTCATCGCTTCCCAGTCTGGATTCGCTCACCGAATCAACTGGGGTAATCAGTCGCAACTCTTTGTCAAGAATCTCTAACAATCGTTTGAAGTCTGCGTCGTCTGTGTAGCCAGCGACCTTCTGGATCTCTTGGAGCGGATTCACGACACTTCTGATCTGCGACTCGGACTGTGGTAGCAACGATGATAGCACACGGTTCACCGCCCGTTGATAGTACTTGTATTCAGGAGGTGCTTGGTTAGACGAAAAACACTGATCTAAAAAAGCCGTCCCCATTCCACTTGTTCCACCAAATGATCGCAACCTTTCCATGGTCCATTCCTGATCTCGCATCAAATGAGCGAACAACGCCAAATGTGCGCAATTGACACCGTGCTCATCACGTAGTTCCCTAATTGCGTTGGTTATAAACTGTTGCTGATCGCTAGTAAGAGAACCTGGATCTTCCGGCAATGCGTGGTAGGCGTGCCCAAAAGCTTGCAATACACGGATCGCGTGCGTTTCAGGGATCAGCTCCGCAGCGCGTGAGTTTTCATACTCGCGCAGTGGAACTTCAAGTTCACGCATGAAGCGTGCTATTGCCATCCAAAAATCATCTCGGACGATCAGTAGACATTGCAGTTGAACGCCATCACATTGCCTCAATGCTTTCACTAGATCCGAATCTCGCACGTCGTGGCACGAATGCAGCCACTGCTCAAACTGGTCAATTACCAGCAACACTTTTTGCTTCCGATCACGACTCCGAATTCGTATTTCCTCACAATACTCCTGCAAGGCTTTGCATGAACTAACGTGTGGCAAGCGATGATTTAACTGCTGCTCGAGACGTGCTTCGGTATCCGATTCGGAAGAATCTACATAAACGGGGATAACCGTATCGCGCAGCCGTGGAATCAAGCCAGCTTTGATGAATGATGATTTACCACACCCTGACGGTCCGTAAAGCACGCCTACTCGAAATGTCCTGTTGACATCGAATTCCTCAATTCGTTCAGACCAGAACCGAACCGATTCGGGTATCCCATTGCGGTCACGGGGCCCTGGCAAGAGGTCCAGGAAAAACTCAGCGTCGTGCTCGTCAAACGATCGAATCCCCTTCGGAATAACAGTAGCTAGAATCTGATTGGACGAGGAAAAGGAGTTGCTACCGTCGTTGGCATCGATCCATGCTTTAAGGTCTGATCGCAGATCATCTGCAGACTGGTACCTATCTGCAGGTAGTTTTTGCAAGCACTTGAGGCAGATCCGCTCGATTTCGCGGGGAATATGAAAGTTCCATTGCCGCAGTGGGCGCGGTTCACGGGTCTGGATCTGGTCGAACAGTTCATTGCTTTCGACCGCATCGAACGGTCGGTGACCGGTGACTAGTTCATAAATCATCACTCCAATTGCCCAAATGTCTGTTCGACCATCGAGCAAGTGACCCTCACCTCGTACCTGTTCAGGTGCCATTGTCACTGGCGATCCAAACTTTGCTCCACGCAGGGCGGACTGCGTATCGTGGCTGACTGCCAATCCAAAGTCAGCAACGTGTGCTACGCCATCGGAGTCTACCAAGACGTTAGCTAGCTTCAGATCGCAATGAGTAAGTCCTCTCTGGTGAGCGTAGCGCAGAGCTTCGGAAATAAACGAAAAGACCTTGATGATCTCAAAGAGTGTGGGTTGGCGTGCACTTGCCCAGTTTCCCAATTGTTCGCCACGGATATACTCTTGTACGATAAATGGATTGCCATCGGCGTCTTCCTCTATCCCATAAACCGAGACAAGACCCGGATGTCGGAGTTGCGCCGCTTTGCGGGCTTCGGTAACCAACGCGTCAATTCGCGTCGCATCGCGTAGCCACTTCTCACGTAGGACTTTTAGTGCAACGGGCCGATCAAGTTTTAGGTCGTGTGCTAGATATACGTAGCCGAAACTACCATGGCCAAGACGCCGTTTCACCTTGTAGTGGGCGATTTGTAATGGCTGAGTGTCATTTCCATGGAAACGACTCTTGATCGCGTCTTCCGATGGGACAATCGTTTTTTGAAGTTCTTCACTAACGATTGCCACCACGATATCGGGATCAATTGTCGCGAAGCGACCTTCGTAGTCTTCAACGTGTGGCTCTTGGTTGATGTCCCGTCTAAGCTCAATCTCAAGTCTGATCAAAGTGCGTAGCAGTCGTCGCTCTTCGCCAGGACATCGTGTGTAGAAATCCTCAATTCTCGGCTCATTCCCATTACGAAACTCTACCTCGAACGAAGCAACGATTTCATCCAGCTTTGCCCGCACTTTCTGTTGAGACTGTATTCTCATTCATCACCTCTCACTGTGCGTACCAGTTCATGCGAAGGCGCTCCCAGATGAATCGGCGCAAGCAGTGCATCGGATCTATCTCGACGATTACACTCTGATTGTACATCCTCGGGGCGAGTGGAGACGTAACGCACGTCGCCGTGCCGCTTCACACCAGAGACACGCTACTAAAGAAGAGTTTGCGTTTGGGTAGACGCACAACAGTGGAGTAGGGCCGATTCCAGCGGCCGAAACACTTACAAGTGATCGCCAGCACCAGCTTCACGGATCGAGCACTGGGAAACACCGAACGCGTTTCCAGATATCTCCTAGTGCCCTCGGTTGGACATCTCTGAAAGAGGCTGAAGCGTCAAGTAGGTTTCCACCGGTTTTTTCTGGGGTCAGTGCATACGTCTATCGGTCACAGCCGAAGCTGCGTTGTTCGTGTAGTTGATGAAGCGATTGTTTGGCGGGTTGACGGTGGTTCTTTCTCGGGTTCGGTCGCAAGCGTTCTTTTGAGTTTCCGATTGCACCCCAAAACATCTCTCCGTGGATCCTGCTCCTGCTTATGAGGAGTCACCCGACCCTTTCGGTCGGCACGTAAACATTCGTTATTCGACCACGCTGTGGAACATGGCTCGTCTCAATCAAACTTGCGTCATCAATCGTTGGGGAACCAACACAGGATCCATTGTCCAACTCAGACTGAGCCAAGCCCACAGCAGTCGCTGCCAAAGCAGCGAACAGTGCAACCGTTACTTCACAATTTGCTTTTGATCAACTTATGTGTTTTCCTTTCAGGCGTGGCTTTGTTCCCTGGAGCTATTCTCGTCGCCGTCGCCGTGGTCGCTTCGCCAATAACCGCAGTCCCCCCATAAGTCGGTGGGTCAATACGTCGACCATTTTGTTCAGTCCTCCAGACCCACGACTTTGGTGGGGACAAAGGTGGCGAGCGATCCACGGCAGAGGCTGCCGAAGCGAACGGGAACAACCCCTGGGATTATTCTTTGAGCCTGAGTCGGCGGGAGTGATTGCGTCGGTGTTCATGCGGCATCACTCCGAGCGGATTGTTGATCCGACGATCGCAGTCGAGTTGGACCGCCAATCGAATAAGCTTCTTCGCGTTTGAGCATGTGCCAAAAGATCGTCGTGATCCGACGCATCACCGCCACGCGAGCGATCTTCGAACCGCGACGTAGCTTGATTCTCCGATACCACTCGCGCATCTTGGGGTCTTGCTTTAGAAAGTGCAAAACCAGTTGCCCCAAGATGAACCGCGCAATCTTGCTGCCTTCCTTGGTAATTGAACCAAGGCGGTCCTGAACATTGCCCGAGTTGCGACAGCCTGGAGTCAGCCCGAAGTAGTTCGCAAGGCTTCGAGGACGAGGAAATCGCTCGATCGGCCCGATACGGCTGGCCAATGTCAAACCGCTATAGTGGCTCACGCCAGGAGCTGTCATCAGAACTTGAGTCGCGCTGAGAGCTTTGCCCGGATCGGGTTGACGTGCTCGCTCAAGAATCTTTTCGTCGACTTGAATAATTTGATCGTCCCAGGTTTTCCATTCTTCGAGCAGCATGTTCATCTCGAGCCGATCGATTTCCGGCAGCTTGACTTTTTCGAGCCAACGACGACCGGCTTGCGTTTGAAAGGACTTGGTCGGATAGTCCCAGATCAGATTGTGGCGGTTGATGATCCGGTGAATCTTGTTCAAGGTGCGGGTTCGACGTTGCCCCAGATTCCTGCGGAGGGAGGTGAGTTGTCGGTCTTCGCGTTCTTTTTGGGACACCATGTAGACGCGGCGCAAGCCATGAACGGTTTGTCCGGCCGCCAACCGCTCGCGATTGAGCCACAACAGATCGGCCAGATTGTGAGCATCGCGTCGATCGGTTTTCTTCTTGGACGGCTTCTCGGGGTGGATCAGTACGATCTCTCGGCAGTTTGCTTTTCGCAGACGCTCGATCAGCCAGTCATTGAAACCGCAGACTTCAAGGATCGCCATGAACTCACTGTCCATTACGCTGAGCTGCTCAAAGAACGCTTCGATCTTCTCGGGCCGAGTGCTAACTTGCCGGCGCAGGACGGTGTCTCCATCGGCATTGCGGACACAGATCGTGATTTGCTTGGCGTGTTGGTCGATTGCGAGGTACAACATTGAGGGGTTCTCCTGGATAGGTTGGCGAGCCGAAGGCTACGCCGTGATGATTTAAACCAGGGGAACCCTACTTTTTTTCTAAGACGTTGCCTCTTTCATAGAATCAATCTTCCGCGCCGTACGCGGGATCCGAAACGAACTCGGTGCTGGCGATCGATGCGAGTTCCGAGTTTGGATGCGGAGGTGGCTCTGACCGACGTCAATCTGCGCTTCGGCTTCGCCGCAGCGAACGATGCAACCTGTTGCACGACCGAGATTCGAGAATTCGCTTCGGTGTGTGCCGATATCGGTTTCACCATTATATGAACTGCTCTGAGAATCAGCATTGAAGGACTCGGGTCGGCGATTAGAATGTTCCGACCTGAGTTTGGGGTCCGGGCAAATTGCTGATTACTGACCGGTTTGGGAGGCCCAAGCAACTATAAACCGCGCAAATCTAGTTAGATTCGTGGTGACAACCCTCTGGACTAGCTGTGGCAGTCGGGCGGGATGGGATCCAGGTATTGCACCCAAATGTATCTTAGAAAGTGGCGACCGCGTCCCTCACTCGGGACGATCTCGCCAGCTTCGTTTCGAAGGTTGACGACCACGCCAGCATCGGGCGATGAATCGGTGCTTCCGCACACGCAGTGGTTTCTGCCGAAGCCTCCGTAGAAACAGTAGACTCGGTTGCAATGGCGGCACTGGAACGCGGGTCCCTCGCCTGGTTCATCCCGCAAGCGTTCGACCTCCTCGGGACGAAACGCAACGGGTCGGTTCGTCAACCGCATAGGACAGTGGCAAACGTGACAAGCGGCGAGGGCGTTGCCATGCAAGAGCCGACTGGAGAGAACGTTTCTCCATTGGCCGTCGTGTGGAAGCGCCATCTGTGCATCATAGAAACCCTCGGGCCAAAGATCACCCATCGATCCGTCGAGAACTTCGACGGGATAACCAATCTTCCAGTCTCCGTTGAGAAGGCATGTGGTAATCTTGTTCGTTAACCCCCTGGGAGCATTCGTCGAAAGCCACTGAAGATCCTCGTTCGCTGCTTGAACGTGGGCAAGCGACCCAAGCTCGCGTGCCCTGTATGCATCTACAATACCGTAAGATTCATTGTCATAACACGACGCGAAAGAAACAGAGACTGCGCTCAGTGCGTGGTGCCAACACGCCTCGGCGCGTTCCACCGCCGTGTGATCACCGCGGGAGGCTAAACAGGCGGTTTGGGATGCACAAGTGATTGCCCGCGTGGCGGCCAGGCGACTGCTTTCGAACTTTCCGGCATCGATCAGGACGTTCACTTCATTTGATGTTTGCTGGACGTGACGCAACGACAGATCTCCGCCGGCCGCAAAATCAATGGCATGCCTTACCAGAAAATCAATCTCCTCCATGTCAGGTGCCATTGGGTAAACACGCAGGGCGCACCGCGCGGAAAACGCCGTGATCCCTCGTAGTGTCACGCGCCGAAGACATTCCAGTCTTGGGGTTCGATCGGCATCGCTGAATCCGTAAGTCATCATCGCCGGCCGTCATGCCCCCCAATAAACGAAACTCGCCCAATGCTCGGGTCTCGCCTGAAAGTTTCCACTCCGAGCCCCCACCATTCGCGCCGCGGCAAACTCTTTCACCTCGGCACAACTGGTCCTCTCCGACAATTGCTCGAAAAAGTCGATCAGCTCATCCTGAGTCGCATCGCGCAACCAGACCTGAGCATCCCGCAGGCCCCGCGCGACGGAGAACGGATCACCGATGCCATCCTTGACGTCGTGTGCTAAAAACAGATCGTAGAACTTAAACATCAAGGTCGCACTCCATATGTCGTGGACAATCCACAGCGCACAGATCACGGCCCTTGCTCCAGATGTCAACAACGCTGCCGGAATTCCGAAATTCTCATTGGGAATTGCGTCGTATTCGGTGATCGCTGTCTTGCATGACGAAAGCACAACAAGGGCATCATCCAGTTGGAGATCGCCGTGGTAGAAGTCGGCGAGGGTCAGTTGTTCGTTGCGATTGATCTGGATGTACGACTCAAAAAAATCGTCAGGGTCCAGTTCGGCATGACACGCGAAGTGCAAATGGGTGGCCTTCCGCAGGTGCGGCTGCCACTCGCTTCTGCGAACATCTCGATCACCAAAGACGACGCTCGTGGAAGTGATCGATTCGGCGATTCCGAGAACTTCCGCCTCAGCCGCCCGTAGGTTCGCGCAGTCTGCAAAGCCCACAAAATGCATCGGTTTCGCATCGGTCTCGCATCGGGGCAAAGCGATCTGCTGCGGCCGAGGCAGGATAGTCACGACAAACTCGTCGAAGAAACAGAGTGTGCCGTTACGGCTTCCAGCGACTTGTCGTCCATCGCCAGAGGCGGTCGAGAGTCCTGGTCGCGGCTTGCGCATCCAAGCCATCATTCCCCGCCGCCCTTTCGGTCGCTCGTAGCAGGCAGCATGGATCGGAAGCAACGATACTAGTCCAGAGGGAACGATCGCCACATTCTCGACCCCGAGCTCGCGGAGACGGCTCGCTAGAGGCGCCATTAACGAACGACCCAATCGAGGCAGCGCATTGTTCAACTCCATGTCGAGCAGATCATGCCGCCAAATCTGGGACACCAGCAACCCAGTGTCAGAAGCCTTTCTGCCTCCTGAGAACAACAATCGTTGAAAGTCTGACTCACATACATCCAGGAATAGCGTCTCCACACAATCTCTTGTTTCCACAAGGATCATTGTTCCCAGTGACGTAGGAGCGATCAGAGCGACCGCGACAGACGGGTCGAGTGACTCACGAAGGATCTCCGGATTGACCATCGCCGCGGGACGAGCGAAGTCCTCAAAGCCCTCCATCGAACGAATCTGTGACATGATCTCGTCAAGTTCCTGCCGGAGCTTTTTGTCTGCCACCACGAGGTCTGTGTCGCTGGCAACCGACTCAGACTTTTCGTAGTCCTGCCGCTCCAGCGACTCGATCGCGCGGTTCGTCGCCCAATACCTTCGAAACAACTCCTCATCGCGTGACTCCAGCAGTCTCAGACGCGGATCGCGTCGGTTGAGTCGATTTGAAACGAGTTGGGCCTTTCCCCACTCGAACGCCAAGTGAGCGTTATTGAGGTCATCAATCTTCGCAAAAGAGTACGCGACCTTGCTGGAGACCCCTTGAACTCGGCGCAGCAATCCGACCCTTTCATTGCCAAGTGAATGGGAACTGACAAGTGCATCGTAGGCCGAGCGAAAATGATGGAACGCTCGCGCCACCTGAGAAAAATCCTGACACTGCCATGCGCGGGACAGCCAGTTGTCGGCCGTATTGAAAACCTCGTAGCAGTTTTTGGGCCCGAACAACTCGATCGCATCCTCGAACAATTGCCAGACATGCGTAATCCCATCGCCAGCGGCCGACTCACGAGCCATCTCAAACTTACTGATGGCCAGGTTGTGGAGTTGAATGGCCCGCGTCAATGGTTCGGAAGAGGGCCGATCCGGTTCTCCCTCAACTCCCTCGCCCAGCGCGGCGAGATTGGATCGAATCGTATCACGATGTTGCGAGCTTTCCGGCAGCAAGGAAAGCGCCTCTTCAAGGCTCTCTTTGGCGCGCACCTTGTATAGCATGATCTGCGACGCTTCGTATCGCTTGTGGCTAAGATTCGCATAGGTGATCAGATAAATTGCCCGATCTTCCGGCTCGAGATGCTCTTGCTCCAATACGTCGCTCATCCATTGCAACGCCTGTGTAAGATCCGCACTATTTGGATCAAGTTTGTTGAAGCTCAGGACCACATTGGAGTAGTTGTTTACAGCCGTCGCGTAGACATCGGACGACGAATCAACGGCGGAAATCGCAGCCAAGAGAGAGTCTCGAGCACGCAAGAGATCAGCACGGTCTGATTCCAAGCGGTACCGTGCATGCAAGTACATCCCCAAATTGACGTGTGCGTTTACATGCCTCTCCGACTCATCGGGATCATCGACCGACGTGTTCTTAACAACAAATTGAAAGTGATCGATCGCCCGATTCAAATCGTCTTTTTGATGAAGGGATTCGAATCGCAACCCAAGAAACGTCGCAAGGTTGTTTCTTCGATCAATCCACTCCGACTGTCCGCAATCGCCCGCGGCAACGGCAGCTTCACTCAAATTGATTGCGGTGTCGAGATCTCTCACCCGTTCCGACCCAAATCCGACTCGCACAGCAAGCTGATTCAGGAATGACGCAAATTGCGAGTTCGCTTCGCTCGCTGGTCGACTCGCGATCTCCCCAGCAATCTGCAAGCATCGATCCAGGTCGTTGTCGTCCCCGTGAAGGTCGAATCGCCCGATCAGCGCAGCGCCCAGGTTCAAAACAATGCCGTTGTCCTCAACGCCGCCTTTGGATACGTTTGCCCGGCCAAGATCAAGAACTTCAATTGCTTCGTCCAACAGACTCGCGTCATTACTCTGTTGATAATAAGTGACCAGTAATGCCCCAAGGTTGAGTAGCAACATAGCCGAATCGGGGGCCCTGTCCATCTCTTCTCGAAGCCGTTCGATCGCCTTGGCGGGATCGCGAAGTTGCCCGACTAAATCCGCGTAAGAGTCTGCTTCATCTTCATCGCCAGCGACCGAATCGGGCGGATCGTCCTGAACCGGCTCACTAACCCTTCGCGTCAATAGCTCCCGTCTCAGATCCTCCAACAACGCTCTGCAGTCGGCCGGAATCTGCGATTCCGATTCGGCGAGATTCTCGAAACAGCCAACCGCCTGCTGGTAGTCACTCAGTCGCCTTGTTTCACGCCACCGAGATCTCACGCCCCGGCGAAGGTCATCCAGCAGCTTTCGATACAGAGCTGAGTCAAGAGGCATCAATCGGATGGATGTACACACGGAAACGATCGCCATGCCAAGGTCGTCGATCTCTCCTTGTTCCCGATAGCGGGCAAAGGCTGCGTTTCCCAGATTCGCGAGAAGCCGCGCCCGAAGCGGATTCGACTGTTCCATGATTTTCACAGCACGTTCGTGCGTGGAGATGCCGAGATTCAATTCGCACAAGTCACCGCTCACCTCATAGATTCGAACGTGAATGATCCCCAGACAGGAAAGACGAGAGACGTAATATGGATCGTGCTGCCGGGTCGACTCAACGGCTTGTTCAGCGAGCTTTCGTGCCTCCCTGAGCCGTGAAAGCGTTTGCAGTTCAGATTCGCGATCCCTGCTGAGACTTGCGTCGGTGCAGAGAACCATGGCCAGATTGCCATCAATCGCGGTCTGAAGGTCGATGTCATCTGGCGACAACGTTTTGGATACTCGGTATTCGGAAATGGCATCCCTTAAGTCGTCAGCGCGACTTGAGAGATCGTGCCGAGTCGACAGCGCCCTTCCAAGGTTGAAGTGTAAGATCGCTCGGCTTGGGTCGTCCGCGCTTCCGTGAGACGCATCGCGAAGCATAGTAATCGCCCGATCGAGAGACGTTATGTCGCGCCGTTGGCTCGCTAGTTCGATCAGGCACGCGGCCAAACTGGATACCGCAAGGCGAGATTCAGAAGAATGTGGCTCACTAAGTTGCACGGCGTGATCGAAAAGGCCCTGGGCGCTGTCCAGATCCTCAGCATCGCCTTTCTTCTCAAATCGAAGCAGTAGCGCACTCCCCGCATTCCTGAGCGCCTCTGCCTTGCCCTGGTTTGAAGCCGCCGGCTGATTCGTCAGTGCTTTTGCCGCGTCCACAAGCGAATTCAGGGTGAATTCGTCTCCGTCTTCTTGGTATTTCTCGTAGAGCCACCGAGTGAATTCCTCGTGAAGGCCTCGATTCGATTCAGCATTAGACGCTTCGCGCATACGCATCTCACTGGCCATCGCCGCGGCGCCGCGAGCGTCGTCTTCTCGATTGAAACGAGAAAAATTCTCGGCCGCGTCTTCAAGGTGTTTCGCCGCCACAGAGAATTTGCCGGTGCATTCACAGGCAACTGCCATGTTCATATAGATCTCCCCGATCTTTGACTCCTTGCCCAGGGCAAGGAAAGCGTCCAGGGATTGCTGATGCATCTTGAGCGCATCCAAATAGTCTCCCGTTTCGACAGCAATATCTGCCAACCGACGAAGACAATCTGCCGAATGCTCGCGCTTGCCCATGTCACGATAGAAAGACAGAGCACGCTGATACGCATCAGCGGCGTCTTCTAGCTGGTCCAGGCTATCCAAAGCTTCCGCATACAACCAATCACATTGAGCGACTCCGTCTGGTCTCCCCAACGTCTCAAATTGCTGCTGCGCATCGAGCAGAACGGGCAGCGATTCCTCCATGCGATCCCCGTAAAGGAGGGCCATTCCGAGGGTGAGCAGACAGGACGCGAGGTCAAAGTTGACTGGCTCGGATTCAGACGTAAGTGTGGGCCGAATCGAAATCAGATATTCGACCGCGGCGTCTAAGTCGCCATGTTTCATCAGGTGTTCAGCGTGTTCCCGCCAATCGTCCCCCGACTGTGCATCATCTGAACCAGTCATGTTGTGCCCATAGGATGCCAACGCGATGCTACCGAAGCGAACTGTCTACCGCTACCAATCCTGGCGTGAATTTGTTGTAGTATACTTTGTCGGGCTGTGCAACGATTGGAAATGGGATCCAGCTGAATAGACGCACAGTCCGAAACGGTATATGACTCCTGGAGAACAGTGTGTTACACACTTACTCGTTTGGCATTGATGAATATGCCGACACTGCGATTAAATCACTAAGCTGCGCGTGCGCAGACGCAAGAGCATTTCACGAGCTTGTTGCCTCACGCATTGATCCTGGTGAATGCCGCGCGGAACTCGTTCTGAATGAAGAAGCGACCACGCTCAACATAAAGCGGCATCTTGGCGACGAGCTTCCACGTAATCTCAAACCGGGACACGTCGCGATCATCTTCTTTGCCGGTCATGGCACGACCGAAATTCGATCACCCGTCGACGACGCGTCCAGGTTTCTGGTTAGCTACGATACCAGGTACGATGCGGCATACTCCACGGGGATTGACCTGGACCAGGACATGGCAAGCATCTTTCGCCGCATATCAAACGATGTTCTTGTGGTCGCGTTTATTGACTGCTGTTTCAGCGGCCGCGCAGGTGGGAGATCGTTCGATGGCCCGCATCTAGCCAATCAACGCGTTCGAAGCTCAGGAATCTCTTTAAAGCAACTGGCGCTCAGCACCGGCAAAGTGTTTATCACGGCATGCGATGATAACCAGCGTGCAATGGAAGATCGCGACATTGGGCACGGAGTTTTTACCGCTTGCCTTCTGGATGCACTCAAACGAGAGAGACCCGACGGCTCAGTTTCCGTGCATCAACTCTTCCGCGAGATCAATGCAAGCGTTCGCAAGAGGTCCAAAGATCAACAAACGCCAGTCTTTAACGGCCGCGACTGTGGCGCCCACCTTCCCGTCTTCGCTTAACGCTCGAAACAGTGCGCTTGGCGCAAGCCCCATCAACGATCGAGCGTGGCCCATTACGGTCCGAGATCATGAAGTCAACGCTGAAGCAGGTTGGCTTCGAACAGCCAATCGTCGGGTGTCAGAGTTCGGTCAGATTCAATGAGCTTCGTCCCTTGCTCTCCCGAAGGTCGCATTAGCGCATACGGTTCCTCAAATCACGGCTTTGCTGCGCGAAGAAGCTGTGAACGCAGAGCACGAGCCGGAGTAAGCGGGTAACGGCGGAGCAAAGAACAGAATCTCCTCCAGTGCATCGCGCGGCGGCCGTTGCGGCGATTAAGCCACTTACGCCACCGATTCTCGACTTCGTGGTGGAAACGTTTCATCGCATCCGAATTACCCGTGACCCCGTAATACCCATAGTGTCCACGGAGCTTCTGGTTCAGCTTGTGTTGCTGTTCAGCCAGCGGCAGGTGACGATTGTCGTGGCACCACTTGTCGATGCTGCGTACAGCCCGAGTAAAGCGATCGGCTGCGGTCTTGACCTTCACCACCCAGTAGCCTTTCAAGGACACAGCCCAGTAGTGGGTGAAGCCAAGAAAGTCAAACGTACCAGGTCGATCATCCGGACCATTGTCGTCCTTCGTCCGAGACGAAGGGGGGCGGAACCGAATCATTTTCGTCTTGGTGGGATGGACGGTTAAACCGTATTTGCCAAATCGCTTCGGGATGACTTCCATGACACGTTCGGCGTCACGCTGATCGCGAAACCCAATCGTGAAATCATCCGCGTAGCGGATGAGGAAGGCAGGACCGGCAAGACGCGGTTTCACTTCATTCTCGAACCACAGGTCCAGCACGTAGTGCAAAAACACGTTCGAAATCAAAGGTGAAATCACACCACCTTGGGGCGACCCGGAGTCTGGGTAACTCACGTTACCATCTTCCATCACGCCCGCTTTGAGCCACTTGTCGATCAGACGTCGCAACACGCCATCACGCACCCTCAGTCGAAGAAACTGCCGGAGATGCGAGTGATCCAGATTATCGAAAAACTTCTGGATATCGACTTCCAAAACTGTGCCGCCCTTAGGCCGACAGCGCATCGTTTGGTCACGAAGCGATGCAAGCGCATCGTGTGCTGATTGGCCAGGCCGGAAGCCGTACGAGCAGTCCAAGAAGTCCTGTTCGTAAATCGGTTCCAGCAGCATAACCACCGCACGCTGAAGACATTTGTCCTCAAGAGTGGGAATTCCGAGCGGACGAGTCTCAGTAGTAGAGCCGCCTTTGGGAATATGCACACGCCGCACGGGAGGCGCCTTGTACGTGCCAGACTTCGCGCGGTCGAGCAGGCTCCGGAGGTTGCCCTCCAGATCCTGTTCGTATTCTTCCGCGGTCACTCCATAGGCTACTGACGTTGGCGTCGATCGATCTTCACGCCTTACGTTGCTCAACGGTTGTTAGATACTGCGATTGAGCAGGCGACCAGTTGTGATAGATGGCAGTTCGCGAATCGATCGGTTCACTGAATGCGTTGCTGGGAACGGTGAGCGTCCCATTCCAAAGTGTCTCCACGTCTTTGGCCCCAGCAAGTTTCGCAATCAATTCAAGCCTATAGTCGCCGGGGGCGAAGCTGAAGAACGTGCTTGCATCGACAGGATTGAAATGATGATTCGTTACGATTCCGTTCTCAGGAATGAAGAGACCGCTGCCGCGAACGAGGTCTTTATCGCCGTGACCCCAAAACGAGAACTCCACGTTGGTTCGCGATTGATCGCTTACTCTTAAGAATAGGTCCTCGATCACCCATCCGCGTTTCGCCGTGCTAAAGAGCAAACACCGCAGAAAGATCTTTGCTTGTGGGTGCTCTTTGCCAACAAAATCGTAGCAAAATGCGACAAAAGATGGTCGCGTCGATCTAACCGTCCCCTTTCGCAGAACGGTAAACCAAAACGTAAACACCGAGAATCCCAGTGCAACGATAGAGAGCAGTAGTGCAGTAACGTCCATACTATGTGGGCCCAGAGTATTTGAAACTGGGGCGCGAAATTTCGAGGCCGACACGTTTCGCTGCTTCTCGATTTGGGCGTTGGGCAACGATCTAAATCTGCTCAAAACGTGTGTCGCATTTTTGCTGCCGCCGAGCATTCCACGAAGCACACCGATGCAGCAACGTAGATCTTACAGGTCCACTCGGTTGCATCGGCCGAGGCGGTTTCTATTTGGCTGCAATCCAATTCGGTCAACCACACCTCCGCGTCGTGCCCTGCGCCGACATGTCGCTCCGATTTCGTCGACCGGTGGTAATTTGCGTGTTGGATCCGTTTTTGCCTCGGTCGATGAAACCGGAGCCGATTCGCAAGCCGCTCCGAATCGGCGTCGGTCCCCAAAAGTCCACACCCAATGCAACTTCGGGTCCAGGTTGCCGTCACAGGCGTGGACGAGAAAACCGGGGACACTCGGCCTGACGCAGGTTTGCTATAATCTCTAGAAATCTTTCATGGGGGCGAAGCATGAGCAAGATTCGATTCTTTCCGGTTGAGATCACCTTATGCGAAACGGCAATCCGTGGCGCAGGGGAAGTTCTCGTAGACACTAGCGGTCGCGTACGTTTTCGTACGCTCGTGACACCAGACTATGACAGCTTGCGCTCGGTGGAGACGTTATTTCCAACGGACAGCAAGCCACTGCGGCTCAAGTTGAGCGGACGTGTTAGGTCCGTGAAGTTGAAGGCAGCGGTTTTCGATGGATTGGTGGGAGAACACGAACCACTGATCTTGGACATCGTACCGCAGGCACGTGACCTGCGGAAACGTGGGAACGAAGAGCGCCGTTTGCGGCACATCTTTCGCGGCGATCCGACGGAGTGGGTTGGCCGCCACGTAATCCAGCACCGTATCGGTGCGGCCCAGAGTCGCAAGTCGGTGACCTGGAAAGCTGTTGTGGAGGTGTGCGTTGGGAAGCCCGTGCGACGGGCCCCAACCGAGCGCGGCGAGCATATCGATCACCGCGAGTTGTCCAAGCAGTCTGTCTTGGAGCGATTCGGGCCTGCTGCCAGCACGGAGACGATTGTCGCCCAACTCATGCGTGCCAGGGACCCAGAACGCGCGCTGCTCGCTAGCAGACCACCGGACGCCGCCCGATCACTTAAAACCAGGACAGGCGTTGTTCTCGGCGGGAAACGACGTGGTCGGCTACGAGTGGTCGACAACCCGGCCCCAACCGGCAGCATGGGGTATGCCAGCCAAGCATGGCACACGCCCAAGCGTACCACTCGAGGCGTAATCGAGATCGCGCTGCCGCTTAGCGACGCGCTCCAGGTGCAGCGCGATTCGATTCGCGTCTTCCATTGGGATGACCATGAACATCGCTGGAGTCTGATCACTGCATCCGGCGTGGTACCAGGAAGCGACTTAGCTTGGGCGCGAACCAGCCTACGTGGCATCTTCGTCGCAGTAGGATTGCACAGCGACCCCGCGGTCCGAGAGACATTGGCACTGATGGCCCGTTTGGCCCCGCTCGCGCTCCAGCAGAAAATCTGGGGACAGTCGCCGCGATTCGATCAACTCTGCCATCAAATTCTCTGCCCCCCTTTTGATTTTTCGGCGATGATGTTCGAGGACCATGTTGGCCGTCTCGATTTCAGCCGTGTCCCTGCTGCAACCGAACTCGCGGACGCGCAACGTAGAGTCGACCAGGAGGATTGGATTCGTCAGTTGCAACCATGGAGTGCTGACGCAACAGGGAAGCATCCGGCTGGTGGTGGTCGCGCTGGACTCAATGCAATCGTGCGGTCGCGAGCCGGACTGCCAGACGGGAGACCGGACGGTGGAGGCGGACTCGCCCCAGGATTTCCACCTCGTCCGACGCCCGGAAGCGTTTGCGAAGATTGTCTGAGGCTGCCCGATTTCCCGCAAAGAATCCCCGAATGGGATCTGTTCCCGCTGCCTCCACTTTTTTATCCCACCCCACCAGGCCCCGGCTGCACGCGTTGGGAGAATATCGGTCCGGAATTCCCAAGCGGAGTGGTGGAGGACATTGCCTTTCATCCAACGGACGCAAATGTCTTTTTTGTCGCCGGACAGCATGGTGGTGTGTTCCGCACCACTGACAACGGCAGTAGCTGGCTAGCGGTCACTGACCATATCGTTGCATCGAAGTGCATGGGCGTGGCGATCGAAGGCACCAAAGCTGCCGGCGCAGCGCACCCGACACTCTACGCGGCATTCTGGTCAACCCCATTAGGAGCCGACTTTGATTTCTATGCGTCGACGGATCTCGGAGCCTCATGGGAGCGACGCTCGCCTTACGACCACACCGGAAACGACTTTACCCAGCTACGCTGCGTAGCTGGACGGACAACGCCGGGGCTCGTCTACGTGGGCACCAACCGCGGACTCTACTGTTCGGAAGACGGAGGACGATCCTGGGTCGTCCAAGACGTGACTGTCGATGGCGCAACGAAGGTGAACGTCAGGTCATTGTTTGACGGCGTGATTCACGATGTTGTGATCGACCCGGCGGACGACGATAAGGTTTGGATCGCGGTAGCTGGTGTTGGAATTCTCTTCAGTGACGATGGTGGCGTGAGTTGGACGAACACCACGGCTACCGCAGATCCACTGCTGCGAAGTGTTGGCCTGATGCGCATCGACGTAGGGCAAGACACTGGAGCCTCCGGGCACGGAGGAGACTTCGTGGTGGCGAAGATCGCCAGACAGCTGGCCTACACCGATGACAGAGGGGCAACCTGGACGGTGCTTCCTCCGCCTGCTGGTACCGAGACCGGCGGCACAACGTACGGCGGGTGGTGCTCATCGGTTGCCATCGATCCCAGTGACGAGCGACGCGTATTTGCTGGCGGCTGGGCACTTGCCAAGACTGACGATATCACTGCCACCCCCGCTGCGTTTGCCCTTATTCCGGGCCAGGACACCTGGGCGGACGACACGGCGGACGACACCTGGCACGCCGACCACCAGATGCTTCGATTCAGTCCACACAATCCAGTCAGGCTCTACACGTGTAACGATGGTGGGCTAACCCGCTTGAAGGCTGACGGAAGCAACACCCAACGACTGTCCAAGGGCTTGGTACTGTGTCAAAACTTCTACCTGGACGTCAGCCAGACGGGGCCGTTTGAGGCCGGCGCGTCGACCTATCACTGTGGTGTGCTGAAGAAGCGCAATTCGTCGCTCGTGTGGGACTGGATTGGCGGAAACGAGGGAGGTCTGTACCGCATTGACCCTCGTGACAGCACACTGCACTTCAAGAATTCGTGGGGTTCCGGATTTCAACGTTCGACCGCCAACGGCGCATCAGGTACCTGGACTTCGCCTGCTGGGTTCCCATCGGATACAGCGACGGACGCCCGCGCTCGGAGGCTCGAGTCGAAGCCTTGGGGAAACCAAGCCATCGTCTGCACAGCGTCGTACGACTCCATGTGGATTTCCACCGATGACGGCGCGAACTTTGCGCCTGTAGCCGACGCGGCCGGCAACTGGCTTCAACTGTGCGGCGACGGAGGCGAAAGAAGCATCGGCACGGCCATTGCATTTTCCCAATCCGAACCGCAACGCACACTCGTCGGAACAAACAATGGTCGGATTTGGTCGTCTGCGACTAGTTCTATGAGGGCAACCGACTGGCAACGGCTGCCGACCGAGCCTCTCGCAGCGCCGACGGTCCAGATCAATGCCATTGCTGTGCACCCAATCAACCCGCAAATCATCTATGTTGGCTATGCTCGCACAGGCAATGACAACCTGTTCCGCACTGACGATGGCGGTCTAACATGGCAACCGGCCACTGCCTCTGGCACTGCGGTGGGGCTACCGCTACTGCCCGTTACAGACCTTTACATGGACCCAATGTTTCCACGGAGGCTAGTTTGTGCACTGCGGTATGGCGGCATCTGGATTACGAACGACGGTGGTGATTGGTGGGATTCGTGGGACACCGGTCTGCCGCGGGGAATAGAGATCAAAGAAATGCGCTTGCGTCGAGTAAGCCGGGATTTGTACGTCGCCGCCTATGGGCGAGGAATTTGGGTGCGTCGGTTGTGAAAACGTTTTTGATTGCGTCAACGTGTGTGCAGAGATCGATTGCCATGAACTCTGATAGGCTCGCTGCCGCCATTGCGCAAACCTGCGTTGGATCGCCAACGCCGACGACGGTCGCAACGCCAGCCATTGACAACAAAATCCTTTGACTTTGGAACCGGCGCGCGTTAGGCTTCCAGCATCAAACGATTCGATTGTTTACAACGGCTGCGGCCACTTGATGCAATACGTGACAAAGGGAATGTTGGGTCTCGCATTCTCCTGAGAACAGTGTCTCTTCGTGTCGACTTGAAATGGGGATAAACGATGTTCACGATGATGCGTGAAGTGGGATTGCGACGAAGTCTATCCAGTGAGGCACCGTATCTAGTTCTTGCTTTTCTAATTGCCGAGTGGCAGTATAAGTTTCATAGTTTCACGCTGGAGTGTGCGGCGTTTTTGGCGACGTGGTTCGTTTTCAGTGCGGCGGGAGCTTGGGTCACAGGACTGCTTCGATCCGCAAAGCCAGTCCAATCTTGATTGCCAATAGTAAGAGACATTCGGTGGACCAATTCTCAGCGTCCAAATCAATCCCAGGATCCGCTTCGGTCTACACCACGAACGCGACCTTTGGGTTTGCGAATCTGCTCCGGTGGCCGACGTCGGTTTCATCGACCGAGGCAGCGTACAGACTCGGAGACCGGGGGATTTTGGCTCAGACAATCTGCTTCGGAGACATCCGCCTGGCTAGCCAGCCACGGCGGTGATTCTTGCTGTGATTCAAGCGTCTTTGCTCCACAACGCGGACATCGCACCGGTTGAAATGGAGCAAACCATTTGGCCGTGCAAGAACGGCACGCGGTATACCACCAGACTGCAACAAACTTCGGATTCTCTGACATCGATTCACTGCCCATGGTTCTGTTGATAAATCGCGGATAGACGCGCAACTCAATCACGAATATGACGCTCAGAATCAATAAGAGAAGCGTTTGCTTCGTTTGCATTGGAATGCTCAAGCCGACATAACGCCGAGGGACGGACTCAAGGAGTTCGATACATTGGTTGCGAATTGGCGTTTGTTCATTCTTCCTTCCGGCCGGGTCGCTTCGCGAGGTATTTCCGTTTCACGGAAAATACCCGTCTTGGTTTCCGCTCCGCGGAACACACAAGACGCCCTCTGCCACGTTCGAGAACCTGCGTCAAGGTCCGCTCGCAAGCTCACTCTCCACCTTGACGCAGAACCCTCGACCGCGACATCCGGCAGGAAGAATGAACAAACGCCGTGTCCACGTTGGCACGACAATTAAATAGGAGAAAAACCATGGAAACACGAAACGATTACGAAAACAACATTGCAAACCTCACCGCGGATGAATTTGCTGGGGGATACTTGCGACAAGAGGACTTTCCGCAGCCCGTCGTGGCAACAATCACCCACGCTCAGGCGGAACAGTTCCCAGGGCAAAGGAGAAAAAAGCTGGCGATTGTGTTACTCGGCTATGACAAGCCACTGATTCTCAATTCGACGAATCGAAACACGCTCAAGGAACAACTTGGAAACCGAGTCAGCGAGTGGATCGGCAAGAAGATCTCGGTCTACGTCGACAGAACGATCGTCTACGCTGGACGTCAGACAGGAGGCATTCGCGTTGCAGTTAGCCCCGATGATGTGGCTGCCAACGCTGCGGACTCAGACGCTGCGACTGCCGCATAATCAAATCACTGTGAGCTGGCGGTTTCCGCCAGCTCACATTCCGCGGCGAAAGGACTCGCCTTGCGAGACTGTTAGCCTGTCGCTCGCCAATTCCCCTGAGCAGAGCTTCTGGGAGATTGGCTCGCGAGGCCGCCTCCACGGAACCGATGAATTCCCGATTGCGTCGCAATCAGGAGATTCACATTTCGGTTCCATTCCGGCGGCTTTCCGTGCGTAAAACTGAACGAGTACTTCGTAAGCAAAGAACGAACTCTTGTCTATCAGTATCTTTCTGGTATCGGCAGCAATCCCTCGTTTTGAATTCTCACCAGCTCGTCGTGGCTGACTCGCCATTCCTCTTCGCAGCCGCGTCCGCACATAGCCTTGTACGCGTTGATCCGCTTTAGCCGGCACCATTCTCTCACCGTATACGGTTTGCGGCCAAGAATCTTGGCGACTTCCTTGGTGTCGTAACTCTCTTTGATCGTCTTCTGACTAACCAACAAGTCGCGAAGTTCAACGATGGTTTGCTCGAGTTCCTTGATGTGGTTTTGCAGCATCACCACTTCGTTGACCAATTCCCGATCGTGCTGCCGTCGGTTCTCGGCGCGAAGTCTCTTCCTTCCGTTTGTTTCGGAAGAGGGGAGATCGCCGAACAGGCCGAGTTGTTGCGAGACCATGCATTCCCCTTGATTGAGAGTAAGACGCTACGAGTATAGCGCTGGTCTTTGCTTTTGAAAGTCTTTGCTTCCTTTGGATGTACTTACCTTTTTGCAGCAGAATAAAAAACAATTTTGGCACCTCGGCATGCGCCGACCGTGTGCTTTCGGGCTCCGCTAAACGCTCGGTAGCAATCGCTACGGCTTCGCCCCCTGTCGCCCACTGGTGCAGCGCCTTCGGCTTAAAGTCGAAGCCTTCGGCTCATCATTTATCACGAGGGGGACACCCCCAGTGCCGTCAAGGCTCAGGCCAAGCGACTTTGTGGCTGCCTCCCCAATCTTCCGCGCTCGCTGCGCTCACTTGTGCAGACCGGGTGCCCCTCCACTTCAGTCGGCCTTGACTGCACTTCCCCCGAAGTCTTCGGGCTTTTGGCCCCGCTGCTCAAAAAAGAGCGCGGGGCTCTTTCCAACAAAAGAGCAAGAGCAGATTTCTTCAACGTCGAATGGGAGTACGATCAATGTCCACCACAGCAACAAGCAAACGCCGCTACAACAAGAAGTCACGCAAAGACATCTACCAGAGCGTTACCGATTCCATCATCTCTCAACTTGAACAAGGGGTTCGTCCATGGCTCAAGCCTTGGAACGCTGAGCATGCTGCCGGCAGGATCACTCGACCACTTCGACACAATGAAGAGCCCTATCACGGGATCAATATTCTGATGCTCTGGGCTTCTGCTGAAGAAGCGGGATTCGCTTGCCCGATTTGGCTCACGTTTCAGCAGGCGAGGCAGCTTGGCGGACACGTTCGGAAGGGAGAAAAGGGCTCTCCCGTCGTTTACGCGTCGACTTTCAAGAAGACCGTTGAAGACGACAGCGGGGAAGAATCTGAATGCGAAATCCCGTTTCTAAAGCAATACACCGTCTTTAACGCTGAACAGTGCGAGGGCCTGCCAGAGCACTTCTACCGGCTCAAGCAAGAGCCAATCAAACAGATCGAACCGATCGCAGCCGCCGAGCAGTTCGTGAGCCACACCGGTGCTGATATTCGCATCGGAGGAAACAGAGCCTGTTATGTCCAAGCAGGTGATTTTGTCCGAGTGCCCCGCATCGAGACCTTTCGTGATGCTGAGAGCCATGCGGCGACACTGGTTCACGAACTGGTTCACTGGACAAAACACTCAAGACGGCTTGATCGGGATCTTGGCCGCAAGAAGTGGGGAGATGAGGGCTACGCGATGGAGGAACTCGTCGCAGAACTGGGAGCAGCTTTTCTTTGTGCCGATCTTGGGATCACTGCCGAAGTTCGCACCGACCACGCCGACTACATCGGCAATTGGTTGCAGATTCTCAAAGCCGACAAGCGTGCCATTTTTACTGCTGCAAGCATGGCTTCCAAGGCTGCTGAGTACTTGCACCAGCTGCAACCATCGTAGCTCGGCTCCATTTTGACTTTCAGCACGATGACGTGGTACCGTTGGAGCATGGATGCAAAAAACGAAGAAATCACACTTGAGTGCTGGCAGCTTCTAGAAGAAAAATCAAAGCAGTGGGGCGTATCGAAAGCCCAACTGGTTACCGAAGCGATCAACGCCTTCTTCGGAATCGAGGAACCGGGCCCTTAACCGATGAATCAGGGCTCTTGATTCTGGCGATAGATAACTAAAGTCCGCGCCGCGCATTTCCGCTTCGCGGAAAATGCTCCCAGCGCATTCCCGACTGCTCTCGCAGTCAGGAGATGCTCCCCTCCATCGGCCTCCCCAAGGCTCGGCCTTCCCCTTTTTGAATCGGGCTGCGCCCGATGCTGTCTCTGTTTTTCCTTCGGAGTGAGGGGAACGAGCCTTTCTCAGCAGGAGCGAAGAAAAACTCGTTCCCCTCACTCCGAAGGAATGTGCTGACGCGGGTGGGGCGAACGCACTGATAGGAGAAAAGCCATGAATAAAACACGAATAATAGCGGGAGAGAATCCTCGCAAAACTCGACGTCCGGACTACGTACGTCTGCCAAAGACGCCAATAACCAGCAGCCCTATTCCAGATTTGACGAGCGTTCACGGTTGGGAAGGTCGTGGGCAATACGGAGATCCAAAGTATCCGGGAAACTGCTCCGGATTGCTGATTAGGGACTTGTTGCGTTTCTTCAGACCGGATCGTGTTCTTGACCCAATGTGTGGAAGCGGAACATGTCGTGACGTTTGCTCTGAGTTAGAAATCGAATGCGATTCGCACGACCTCATCCAGGGATTCGACGCGACCAATAAAGAGCAATTCGCCGGACTTGGAAAGTATGATTTTGTTTGGCTTCACCCGCCGTATTGGAAAATGATTCGATACAGCGATAGTCCGAAGTGTCTTTCAAACGCTCCGACCTTGCAGGTGTTTCTGGAACGCATCCGCGACGTTCTAGGAAATTGCATGTCGGTATTGTGCGACCGTGGCGAAATCGCATTGCTGATGGGAGATGGCAAGTACCGCGGCAAGTATCTGGGGCTTCCTTTCTGGACACTCTGGGTTGCAAAGAGCCTCGGCTTATGGCTTGCCAGCCCTGAAATCATTCGATTCGGACACGAGTCGTCATCGGCGAGAAAAAGATACAGCGGAAGCTTCATCCCGCGCGTTCACGATGTTTGCCTGGTCTTGCAACGCAGCAACCAGCCTAAACCTCGTCAGTAGGGGAGGTGAAGCTATGTTCATGCTTAATCGGAAGAAAGCTCGATGGGGGCTCAGGCCATCAAAGAGAATTGTCATCGTTGATAAACCAGCCAAGCAATATCAACTCGGCTCGGTCGTCGTCCAGGTCTGGAAACGGAAGTCTCGTTGGGGCAAGACATACCGGACCATTTCCATCGCACGGTGGCTAACCAATGGAAAAAGACTGTGGCTATCCAAGCACCTTTATCCATCAGATTTTGAGGATTTGATTGAGCTGCTTTGCCGTCATCAAAATGATCTAGTCAAACGCTGAGAAACGAACTCGGCTGGTGTAGTCCGGGCATTGCTTGGGCTGCATCTTTTTGCCGGCGCGCAATTTCCGCTTCGCGGAAGATTGCCCAGCATTCGCGATTTCCCAGTACTCTCGTACTTGGAATATCGCCCCCGCCTCCCCCTTTTCATGACTTGGGCTTGCCGCAAGCACCGTGCCAACTGCGTTGTCACGCCGCTTGCAGCGGCAAACCCAATCCCTCTTTTTCTTCTGCAATTCTCCTGCTCTAGGGGAGCAGAAGAATTGCGGCACCTGCGACGGTGCCTCCGTGCCAAGCTAGGCCGCTTGGCACCGTGCTGTCCCTGCTAGGGCAGGGAGCAGCACGCAGTTTGCCTGCACGGCAAACTGCCGCGAGTTTGCTTGGCCGCAAACTCGCTCGTCCGGGCCTGAACGGCCCGGGCCGCCGCCCGGAAACACTAAATCCACCCAACTGATAGGCCAACTCATCAATGCCTTGGATGAAATGCCCGGTGAAGTGGGGGCTAAACCTGTTAGGCGCTCGCGGCTGGCGGCGATTGTTACAATTCCCATCTACCAACCTCATGGTGTAGGTATTATTTGATCAAATACCGGCGGGGGCAATGAATTGAATGGCAAATCCAAACGTATCCAGCTGACATCCAGGGACCTCGAAATCGTTGAGGTGCTTTCCCAGAGAGTCCGCATGCTGTCAATGGAGCAGCTTGGAGAATCTTGGTGGGGTGGAAATCAAAATGCGACCGCCGATGCCACCAAACGGATGAGGCTTTTGGAATCACATGGAGAGATTGAAATCCGCTCCGTGCTTTCCCATCCGGTTCTGCAACTGGCCCAACCGCTGGTCATCTGGTCTGACGGCCAGAAATCTGCTGATTTCGCGAAACTGGCCTATCAGTTGGCCAATCGATGGCCCAATCCACATCGTCACACGTTTGTGGCGACAGCGTCGAAACGAGCTGGAAACCGATTCGGTGGCCACGGTGGTCGAGTGCCCAAACGGGTTGAAATGACGCATGACCTCCATGTTGGCGCCGTCTATTTGACTCTTCGCCAAATCCGTCCAGACGATGCCAGCCGATGGATCTCTGAGGACGAGTTCGATGCCCGACGACAGAAGAGGCCAGGGGACAAACTGCCTGATGCAGTACTTGATTTTGGCGATCGATTCCACGCGATCGAAATTGGCGGAATCTATGACAAGCAGAAACTCGCCGATTTCCACTCTTGGTGTGCGGCATCGGGAATGAGTTACGAGATCTGGTGATGCCTGGAACCAATACCCGAGACGAAAAGATTCTCGAGCATCTTGGACGGTACCGCATCAGCCTGCGGCCAATCCTGGAACGGCTTTTCTTCGACGGTCGAACGTCGGGAAATGTGATTCAAAGATTACTCAAGTCCGGACGAATCCATTCCCGTGAAGGACTGCCAAACCGGATTCGCTATTACCAGCTGACGATGTCCGAGGCTCGAAAGCGATCCATTCCGGTTGGGAGATCAGAACCCTACGCAGCCCAGGCTCTCAATGTGCATCTTGGGGTTCTTTGGCTCTGCTGCGTTGAAAAGGCAAATTGTCATCGTGTTGAAGAAAAGGCACTCAAAGACCGTTTCGAGCAAACCCTACGCGGGCCCCTGTGCATTGAACGCGACGGAGATAGCCACAAGATGCTCCATGTTCGCGTCGCAACCGCTGACACCGAAGATACAAATCTGCTGCGCAGCCTGCGCGGTGATATCAATGATGCACTGGATCGTCCAGATTTGGCCAAACCAATGACAGCCGGTCAGTTTGCATTTGTTGTTTTGGTCGACACTCTTGCTCGCAAACGCTCGCTTTCAAAAACTCTCGCCGAGCATGAACTTTCAGAACTAGCAGACATCCAAATCCACTTTGCCCCAAGTCACGAAACTCTCGCCCAAGCTCTTCGCGAACTATGACGCCTGAACACTTTTCAACACCACAAGACTCAAGCTCGGTAGCCGGATATACATTCAATTCCGATACCAACTCGCTTGAAAAAGTTGGCCCCCGACGAATCATCCGCTATCCAATTCGATATGCAAGGCCCTATGGAAGCGACATCAACCATGAGCGTCTGCCTCCACAGGGAGAAATGGCGTACATGGAGTTGGCGTTTCGTGAAGAAACCATTCCGCTGGAAGCTCGTAGTGAATACGCGTCGCGATGGCTCGTTTCGATCCTTTGCGTAACGACATTTGTGGCGTTGGTTCTTGGAGCCGGATACCCATTTGTCAGACCGCTTGTATTGCAGTACGGCGTGATCGTACCGGCGATCCTGGGATATGTGGTCGTCGGGATGCTTGCCGTGACAGGAAGGTTGACGTTTCAGCGACTGATTTTGCTCGTGACGCTTCCGGTTTTGGTCGGAATGATATTCGGGGCGATCTTTTTCCTTTTCGAGTTTCGATTTCTTGCCGGCTGCATCCTCGCTGCCTTGACACTTGCTGGTCTTTGGCTGCTTGATAGCCGAATGACCAAGTTTTATGAGGAGTGGCTACTTGCCGCGCCGCATCTCACACCGTTTCAGCGTCGTCAACTCTGGGCTAGCTGGAAATGGAGTCGAAAAAACGAACTCTGGCGACCCGCTACGTTTGCCACTTTGCTGATTGCGATCATTGTTCCGTTCCTTTCGTTTACCCTCGCGATCGTTGGTTCGTTCGTAGCAGTTCTGGCTGGGGTGTTCATGTCACTGTCAGACAAGTCTTCCCCACGGAAGATTCGTGAGACATACTTCCAATTCCTCGAAGTGCTCGGAGTCAACGCGCTTTACGGAAAGGTCTCGTCAAAAGCTCCGGGAATTTGGCACCCGGAAACGCCCCATCGCTTCAGTCATATTGAGCTTTGTACCGGGGCCGTTTTGGTTGCCACAACTTTTGCTGTCGCACTTGAGGGCAGCTGCCCATGGGATTGGCGGCTTGGACACGCAACTTATCAGGCCGAATTGCAGGCAGTTGCCAACAGCATGTCGCACGGTTGGTCGCTAGCATCAATGCAAGCAATTGCGAATGGAGAGTTTTCCTATGTTTGGCACTTCCCCGTCTCAGTTCTGCTGTCGGTGGCGTTGTCGGCGTTATTCTTGATCGAGTTTTTTCTCGATAGCACCCAGCGGCTTCAGGCACGCAAGGAGCAAGTTGAGTCAATGCGAAACGACCAACGCACAGTGTGGCAGTGGCATGTCGATCGCATAAGAGACTCACCTCAGTACGCTCGCGACCCAATCCTCGACACTTACATTGACGAGAGGAATCACCTGTTTCTTGGTATTGAGCCGAGTGCAACACATCCAGTCTTACTAGATCGAGTAATTCTCTCTGAACACCTTCATGTCACCGGCGAATCAGGGTCGGGAAAGACGAGCCTTGGTCTGATGCCAATCCTTCTCCAGTTGATTCGTGGACACACTGATGGTGCAAACTACGTTCAGCCAGAAGCCGCCGTCGGTCGTCGCCGGAGAAAACGCGAACACGCCACAATCGATGGCGAGTACTGCCAAATCTTGTGTCAAGCTTGTTTCGAGCCGTTTAGTGTTTCGATTCACACAAACGATTCAGATTCAGTCCTCTGCCCAAGCTGCGATTATCGGGCAAAAGGTCTGCCACCAATTCTTGAGCATTTGAACCAACGTTTTGAAACGCCTGCTCCTCCGATCGTCGTCATCGATCTCAAGGGTGACCCGGCCCTCTTTCACACGGTACGTGCCGAGGCAGAAGCTCGAAATCCTGGATCGTTTCGGTGGTTTACTCCCGAACCACATTTTTCTTCGCACTACTTCAATCCCTTTACAAGCCTCACGAGCGGCACCAGAAGTTTCGCGCAGGTTTGCGAACTTCTTCTTGAATCACTTGGGCTTTCGCACGGGGAGGGCTATGGACGTTCGTATTTCACTCGCCAAAACCGGGCAGTGATCCTCGAAGCGTTGAAAACGGAGCCCGCTCCACGATCATTCGCAGAGCTTTACCAGGTGATCATCGAAAAAGCGAAGAGCAAGCCAAAAGACTACGAGGACGTCGGCGAAGTCATCTCGACGTTGCAGATGCTTGCCGAGTACGAACAGCTTGCCCTGTTTCAGCCACTCAAAAACCCTGCCGATGCCATCCACATGCCGTCGGTACTTGAAAATCGGCAAGTCGTGTACTTCTGGCTACCGGCGGCTCTCGAAAGTGTAAGTGTAACGGAGATCGGTAGGCTTGCTCTCTATTCCTTGCTGTCATCAGCCATCGAGCGTCAACGCCGAGGAAACGAAGTTCGACAGTGTTACCTTGTGATCGATGAGTTTCAGCGGATCGCTGGTGAGAATTTCAAAATCATTTTGGAACAAGCAAGAAGCTTTGGAATCGGTGTCATTCTTGCCAACCAAACCGCAGCGGATTTGCAAACGCCATCAGGTGATCTTCGGCCAACGGTAAACACCAACACCCGTGCCAAGATGATCTTTTCGGTCAGTGACCCAATTGAAATGCGAACGCTGCAAAATCTTTCCGGGGAAGAAATTGTCGAAGCCATTAGCCGCGAGATTACTGATGTCAGCGATAGTTCGTCGGGCGGCCTTGGGCACATGCAGGAGTTTGTAAAACCGAGGCTCTCAACGACAGATATCCTGTCAGTGAACGACCATCCACTCGATTTCTTTCTCCAAGTGAGTCGCGGAAGCGGCTATACGCAATTCGGAGGTTTACCAGTGCGGGTTCGAGCCTCCTGGCCGATCGACAGAGAACTGTACGATCACCGCAGCCAAGATGAACCTTGGCCTGAACTCGAACCTTACCAGTTGGATGAAGGACATGGAGTGTATGGAGAGCAGGAACCAGAGGAAATCGACCGCAAGCGGGAAGCGTGGTCGCGAGAATTTGAGGAGATGCTGAAAGGCGTTTTCGAAGAATACGAATCGCAAGCTGAATCGGCGGACACGTAACTGCAATGTAAGTCCAACGCATTAGCTGGCGGCGATTGCTCATTTTGAAATTTGCCACAAACGACGGCGAGTAGTTACTCTCGCTTCCACTTCGAAGCCAGCCACGTTCTCGCGAGAGAATCTCCTCGCCTGAATGCCACAGATGCTTCGCCGCCATGCTCACCAGTGCACTTCGCGCCTCGTCATCATGGCGTCTTCGCAAAGCGGACCGGCTTTGCCGCCAAATCTCTTGGGGAGGGCCACCAGAATCAGCTAAACAAAGCAATCCGTGTCTCCACGCGCCCCTTCCTCCGCAGTCCCTACTCGCTTCGCCCGTTGGTGAGGGCCATGCGGATGAAGGGAACGAAGCAACCGTCGCGCACTCAAAATTGTTCCGCGATTTTCATGTTGCCGCTGTCGCAATTCGTGACATGCAAATGTGACTTCCATTGGCTGCTGTGTTAATGGCCTTCAGTCGTGATTTGGTTTCGACCGATGAGGTTTTAACATGGCAATGAAGTTTGATCCGGGTCAACTCGGTATTACACCCGGTGCCCAAGCAGAGATCCCAATGGCAGAAGTGGAGACGGCACTGAACCGCCACGTGCAAGGAGATTGGGGAAATGTCTCTAAGGACGATAGAGCCCAAAACGAATGGGCGTTGAAGAACGAAGCACGGCTGATGTCCGTCTACGAGTCAGCCAACGGCGTTGTGTTTTGGATCATCACCGAAGCAGATCGTTCTTCGACAACGATTCTTCTGCCAAGTGAATATTGAAGGTTTGACATTGGGCTTGCATTGGCTTTGCATCTTCCGGCTCCTGGTCCGAGCATCGTTTGTGCTTTGACGTGAACTTGCAACCCATGGTACTATCGAAGCCATGTCACGTCCGAACCCAAACGCAATTGCGAGCCGCTAAGCAGGATGCTCAACAGACAACGCGCCCTTCTCGAATTCCTGAAAGTCGCTGCAAAGCCGGTCACTCGATTGGAGCTTACGAAGTGGAGCTTCCTCCTTCGAATGGAAACGGAGTCTGAGGGTGGATCCGCGTTCTACGATTTTCTGGCGTACCGCTACGGCCCATTCTCATTTGCACTTTTTCAGGAACTCGACAAGCTCGCATCCACGAACTTTGTGGAGGCAATTGGTGACCGAGAAGTGAGTCTCGGCAATGAAGCTCGGGTGGAGAGGGGAGTCGACCAGAAAACACAGGCCGACATTGCGAGGATACACAAGCAGTTCGGAAGAATATCCCACACGAAGCTCATTGACTACGTCTACGAAAACTATCCAGCCTACACCTTTAACAGCGAGATTCGTCGTCTGACATCCCGTCCCACCGTCAAGCCAAAGGTGTACACGGCTGGGTACGAAGGGCGTTCAATCGATTCGTTTCTTTCACTGCTGATGGAAAACGGCATTCGCCGATTGGTGGATGTCCGCATGAATCCGATCGCGCGGCGCTACGGATTTCACAAGAGCACGCTCGATCGACTCTGTGGGCGCCTCGACATCGAGTATGTCCACGTTCCAAAACTCGGGATTCGTTCAGAAAAACGACAAGAGCTTGATGGTCTTGAATCGTACGAGCGGCTTTTTGCCGACTATGAGCAAACAACCCTTACTGAGGAAAGCGAGGCAATTGACGACGTTGTTCGGCTAGCGGCGGAGAAGCCAAGTGTTCTTGTTTGCATGGAAGCAGACCATTACTACTGTCATCGCTCCCGGTTGGCAAACGAAGTGTCACTGCGCTCAGGCCTTCCCATCGAACATCTTGGTAGTCCGAGTTGTGGCTAGCTCAAGGATTCTCATCACGGTGATGACTTACCCGCATCCCTCGAAGGGATACCAGGAACTGGTTTGCACAGCGGGAATCACCGAAGAGGGAAAGTGGATTCGGCTCTATCCGGTAGATTACCGGTATCGACCGAGTTGGCAGCAGTTTCACAAATACCAATGGATCGAGGTCGAACTCGAGAAGGCGGCCAAAGACAATCGACCGGAGAGTTATCGCCCAAACCTCGATTCGATTCGGTTACTTGGCGAACGAATCGACACTGCGGACAACTGGCGTGAGCGGCGAGCCATCGTTGACCAAATGCCTCATCGCACGCTCAACGAGTGGAAGGCCCAGCACGAGGTCAACAAGACGTCGCTTGGGATTGTTCGGCCAAAACGTGTCATCGATCTAGAGATTCGGGAAGCCGACCCGGAATGGAAACCAGAATGGCAAACACTCTTTTCTCAGTTGCGGCTATTCGGTCCACAGCAGAAGGAGCTTCGCAAACTTCCGTACACCTTCCACTACCTGTTCGAATGCGAAGACTCTGAAAAGCCGCACACGGCCATGTGTGAGGACTGGGAACTTGGAACGCTTTTTCTGCGCGAGAGCGATCGTCTCGGATCGGACGAGGCGGCGGCCCAGAGTGTTCGCGACAAATTCCTTGGCGAGCTTTGCCGGGAAGACAAGGACACTCGGTTATTCATGGGAACGAAGTTTCCGTACAACGTCTGGCTGGTACTGGGCGTGTTCTGGCCGCCGCGAGAATTGCAGCAAGACCTATTCTGAAAACCGACAGCTTTCATTACCAGTGGTGTGCTCCACACCAGTTTGTTGAATTGAGTTTCGAATCGTGATACTTCTACGGAATGAGTACCGAGTTGAGGCGATTTCACGAGTTCATAGGACAACTGGTCAGAGTTGGTGACGATTCCACGCCATGGCAAGCGTACGGCCTTTGGAAGAAAGAATAAGCAAAACAGGACCGGGAACGGAGGAGACGCAAGCGAAGTGAGCCGCACAAACCGGCCATCGTTTACTCAGAAGAAACGAAGGGCCGCTTCTCCCCGGAAGACCAGAATGTCATCAGGCGCTTTCAAAAGGCCACCAATGGGCGCTTTCGCTCAGCCACCAACCCCCCAAGCATTTCTTTTCACACCAGGTCCCTACGCCAGTCATTTACGGGATTTGGTGTGAAAAGAAATGCGGGGCGTCCCCCAAAAGGTGGAAAGGCCAAAGCGCCTATCGCTGGCTGAGATTCAGCGCTCGGTGACACCAGAACGCGTTAGATCGCTTACGTGGTATTCTGCCGCAGCACTGGCAGATACGAGTCTCCGACGTGGCAAACACTCCATACTGGTTGGTCATGGCCGACGACTTACTCGCGGAATCGCTTGAACGAGACGTGACCAAGGCCGCTGAGTGTCTTGCCGATGCCGCAGAGTTTGTCGTCGAGGAGTTTTTGGAACGTTATGCAGATAACGCCGACCAAACGCATGAAGATGCGACGTCATGAGCGCACAACCTCTGAAGATGAAAGAGGCGATTGACCATCTTGTTGAGTTCGGCGATGGATTCGAAGTCGCACTGATGAATCAGCTGGAAAACCGCGATCGCAAACTCTTGCTTCCGTCCATGACCGAGTTGCTCGTTGCACGGCTAGAGCTGTCCTCTGTTCAGGACGGCAAAGTTACCCTGACTCGTGATCAGGTATTGTGTGCGCTGTTCTCATTCGGAACTTGACCGATAACTGTTCTTATCAGTCAATCATTGCGTGCAATCGGTCACCCGCACTCACTTCACATTGCGGACTTACGCAACCTTCTTTTCGATTTCTTCGACTTGATTTCGCAGAGCCAAGTACTCGTGTTCACGAGCTTCGTCACGTTTGAAGAGTTGGTCGATGCTCGACTGAATTTCATCAAATCTCTGATCCATTTTGGTTTCGAGCCCATCGATACGTTCTTCAATGGGCTTCAAGAGAGTCGCGATCTTTCCAATGTCTTCATCAGTAAGTGTCATACGGCATTCCTGCCAGAAACCAAAATTGGAGTCAAGGTTGCAGTGGACAATGTCGCGAATCAGTCGTCAAGGAAAAGGGTGCCTCCATCCTTTGTCGGCAAGCTGATGAACTCTGGTGGTTGGCTGGTGAGACGTCCGTCGCTTGCTCGATACGTTGCCGTAATCGAGACTGTTATCTCTGTATCGGTCACGCGACAAATTTCTACTGACTCCACAGGCTTCTTTTTTCCGTATCGTGTTTTGTTGAATCCCAACACGGTGTCGCCAGCATACAGCCTTCTTTCATCGTCGAACAAATCTCGCATGCGTGGCATGTATCACAGAAGTTTTGAATTGTCACGCGTCATTCGCAAAATCAACCGATTCGTTTTCTTATCAGTCAAACGCAATTTGCAGCTCATTCCTGAGGCAGCGGAGACTCGTCTGAAAGTCTGTCGGCAAAGAGTCATTGTTCAGGGGCGAACTCGCGAAGATGTTTCGCGACCTGCTTTGCGTGTTCGGTCATGGAGATTTCAATCTGTGTCCCGCCTCTGAGTTCAAGCGTCGTGACAAGTGCTTCCGCCACTGATCGACAAACGCGGGCAAGTTTCGGCTCATCAAACGCAGTTTGGGCACCAGCAATGGAAAGCGATTGAATCGCTATTTTGAGTCGATCTGTTACGTCAAGGTCCTCCATGCAGCGACTTTGCCACAGATGTCCTAGAATCACAAATTCGACCGTTCCACTTTCTTTTCAGTCGTACTTGGGTTAGCTGGTGCGAGATTTCGGCAGTAAAAACGCGCACGGAAGGCGCACTCTCAGCTATTTCACTTGCGCTTCTCCAGAGAGCACATCGACGACTGCAATCTCACCATTCGCGATCGCCAGCCGGAACACGATCGGCAGGACTGCCATCTTTCCGCTGCTCAAAATTGTCAATAAATCGTCACCGTAGATGATCGTCTCTGTTCTAGCCTCGTTCCATGTGACGATGGGGTTAAATGACGCCTCCTCAGACCGGGTCATTTTCGAGAATACCCGGTCTCTGAAGTTCAGAAAGCTCGATTCCTGTTCTGCGTCTAGAGTCAATGACAGGCCAATTTGCCCGCGAATACGAAGTTTCGCGCCCGAAGCAAACACCGAGTGTTTTGGATCGTCTTGCATGTCGGGATTCATCCAGAGTGCCAGAAATGTTGACACAACGTCATCGTTGCTGACACGAAGCTCATCGAACGTGACCGGACGCACCTTGCTGGAGAACAGCTCAGCCAGATTGTGCAAGAGCGATGGATCAACGCAGCGAGATCCCTCAGCCTTCTGGATCACACGCTTGCTCCAACCAACGAGGGATGCCAAGTCGTTCTGTCGCAGATCACATGCGTGTCGTAACCGGCGCACAAGGGCTCCGTTACAGCGTACAGATCGTTCGACAGCAACCTTTCGCGGACTCAACACGAACCTAAGCCAGTATCAACGTTTAGAATGAACCATTTGCCCTCCTGATAGATAAAGACAAGCGACGTCAAAACGTGACAGAAGAAAATCGAGATTCTGACGCCGGGGCCAATCGACAGGACAGTGACGAACAATCGCGCTATGCAACGACGCTATTGGTTCGCTTTCTCAGCGGCGAAGAAGATGCTCTCGGAGACTTATTTGAAGAATTCACGGCCAGGCATAGGGCGGAAACCGAACGCGCGGCACATCGCTCCCCTATTCGCCATCGTGATGGCGACGACGTGTTGCAATCCTTGTTTTTCTACATTCTGAAAAGTGCCAGAGAGGGAAAGTATCGCGAACTGACAGACACAGAGAGCTTCGAGAAGATCGTCTTTGCAATTCTCAAGAAGAAGATCCGCGACGACATCCATCACGAAAATCGATTGAAACGTGGCGCTGGCAAAGTTGTCAACGCGTCGGCCCTTGAGCCCGGTTACTTTGATCAAGTTGACTACCGTCAGTCGGAACTCACCGTTAGAGCATCAATTGACGAGATCAAGTCGGCTATCTCCTCTGCTCGCACACGAGAAATCGCGGAACTGACTCTACTCGGGTATGGCAGAAACGAGATTGCTGAGCACCTCGGAATTCAGGTTCGATCGGTTTATCGCCATCTAGAGACGGCACGGCTCGAACTGCAAGAAGTTTTTGCTGTTTGAGGTCGATGCATGAGCGAGCCGTCGTTTCGCAATGTTGATCGTTTGTCGATCACCGACAACAACCTTGTCAACGAATTCATCGATCGATTTGAGCAAGGTCAGGCTGTTGAGCATTCGTCAATCGAACAGTTTCTGTTGCAAGCACCCGAGAACGTTCGATCGCAGCTCGTCTACGAATTGGTTCTCATCGAATTGGCTCGCCTTGGAAGCTTGAGAGAATCAATGAACCGGGAACGTCTGATTCACCGGTTCCCCCTACACGCAGATGCTGTCGTCGCCGCGTTAGCTGACTACAAGACAAATCAGTCCGCCCCCACTCAAATAAGAAGGAATGGCGTTCGTAGAGACGACACTCGCCCGGAGATTCCCGGATACGAAATCGTGAAGAGCCTTGGCGAGGGAGGCATGGGCAAGGTCTGGTTAGCTGAGCAGGTTAGTCCAGTAAATCGAACCGTTGCCATCAAGGTGATCAAACGTGGAATGGATAGTCATGAGATTGTCGCGAGATTTGATGCTGAGGCTCAAGCGATAGCAAGGCTGGATCACAGAGGGATCGCCACGATTCACGATCGTGGTTTTGCGAAAGATGGGCGTCCGTTCTTTTCAATGCAGTTCATTGATGGACTGCCCATCACAGACCATTGCCGCGAAAACCACCTTTCGATCAACGACAAACTCAATCTCTTTCTCGCGGTCTGTGAGGCCGTTTTTCATGCTCATCAGCGAGGGATTATTCACCGTGACCTGAAACCGTCGAATCTTCTTGTGAGCAATCGTGAAGACGAACCTTCGGTTGTTGTTATCGATTTTGGATTGGCGAAGGCAATACAGGGCGAGAGTCTCACGAGCCATACGCTTCATACAGGCCATGGGCAGGTGATGGGGACAATTCATTACATGAGCCCCGAGCAGGCGAGTGGTGATGCTGACATTGACACTCGAACGGACGTCTATTCACTTGGCGTCGTTCTTTATGAAGTACTCACCGGCCAGAACCCACTCGACAAAGCACTGTTTGAACAAGAGAAGACAACAGCAGTCCTCGATTGGATTTGCAATTCCACACCTGCGAAGCCAAGCTCGAAACTAGCATCGATGTCAACTGTGCGAGCTGAGAACGCGGATACTCGTGCAGACGTTGAGAAGATGAGACTTGCCCTCAAAGTCGATCTAGACTGGATCGTCATGAAGGCACTCGAGAAGGACCGAAATCGTCGCTACGAGTCGGTCTACGCGTTTGCGGAAGATATTCGACGTTATCTCAATGGTGAACCAGTCGAGGCGTGTCCCCCCTCACGTGGATATCGAATCAAGAAGTTTGTCAATCGCAACTCTGGAGTCGTAACTGCGTTCGCTGCAATTGCCGCAGTGCTTGTCGTTGGATCGGTAGTCTCAACCTACTTCGCATTGGCGTACCGTCATTCAGCGGGAATTGCCAAAAGCGAAAAGAAAGCTGCTGAATTAGCCGCCGAAAAATCACGCTGGCAAACGTACGCCGCCAAAATCATGCGTGCGGATTCGGAATGGGCACGTGGGGATGGGGAAACGGCAATCCGCGTACTTGAGAGTACAGAACCTTCTCTTCGCAGCTGGGAGTATGCTTTTCTTCGAAACTCGATGTCGGCTCATCAGTTGTCGTTATTCTCTCCCAACAAACACCCAATGGGTGACATCGTGCAGACGGCCGATGGAACGCGAATGTTCACACTGGGAACGGATTCGAGGGTTGGTAGTTGGGGGAAGCGAGCCCAAGTCCGTCGCCCCTTTGAGTTGGAGGAGATGATACCACTCCCCTCCGAACTCGCGAATCAGTTTCTAACCACGCATGACGGGCGAACGTTGATCTACTCGACGCTTGCCAACAAGGTTGGTTGGCTGGATCTAAAGACGCATTCGCACATGCACTCAGTCAAATTCAAGGAGTCCGTCCTTGCGATGTCGCTTCACCCGAATGAACAACTGTTGGTCGTTGCCACGGGGGAAACTCTTCGTGTTCTTGATGCTGGCCATCCGCGACGTGCAAACGAAACAACAATTGAATTTCCATTTATAATTTGGGACTTAGCTTTTTCTCCTGACGGCAGAAAACTAGCCCTGAAACAAGCGAACACGTATTAGGTATTTTCTGAACTGCGCATGAAAAACCCGAGATTCCCTGCGTGTTTGCGGGTTAAGTGAGTAACCACACAACACTCACCCTCGCACACATGGAAGATCTCAGGTGAAGACCAGTGTCTCAAAGCGGATTGCCAAACGCAAGCAGAAGAATCTCAAAAGACTCGCCAAAGCCAGACGTGAAAGATTCTCCCGTGGACTTGAGCCGCGAAACGTCATTGGCGACATCAACATCAAGTACGAACTTGCTGACCGAACTCAAGCGATCAATCATGCGGGAGTTGGGGCAATGGTCAAGCTCGCCCAACACACCGGCTTGGTCGATCAGATCGATTCTCGCGTCAGCCTGCTCAAAATGCACGCGCCTTATCGCGAGTCGGACCATGTCATGGCATTGGTCATCAACGCGCTGGCTGGCGGAACCCGTTTGGAGCATCTCGAATTGCTTCGCAATGATCCCGCTCTGCTGGATGCGATTGGTGCCGATTCGATTCCGGATCCCACTACTGCCGGTGACTTCTGCAGGCGGTTTGACGAGAACTCGATCGCAGCACTGATTCGCGCGATCGATGAGGCTCGCCTGAACGTTTGGAAGCAGCAGGACGATGAGTTCTTTGAAGAAGCGTTGATCGATGCCGACGGCGTGCTGGTCAACACGCGTGGCGAGTGCAAGGAAGGCATGGACATCAACTACAAAGGCGACTGGGGATACCATCCGTTGTTGGTTTCTCTTGCCAATACCAAAGAGATTTTCTCGATCGTCAATCGCCCCGGTTCGGCTCACAGCGCCAGTGACGCGGCAAAGTACTTTGACCGAGCGATCATGGTTTGCGTCAAAGGTGGCTTTCGCAAAGTTCGCATTCGTGGTGATTGCAAGTTCTCTCAGACGGAGTATCTCGACGGCTGGGACCGGATCGGCGTGAAGTTCAACTTCGGATACGAAGCACGTCGGAATCTTGTGGAAATCGCTGACAATCTGGCCGAATCAGAATGGAAGCCGTTGGAGCGAAAGGTGCGAAAACCGAAGGGACCGCCTCGCGCCAAACGCCGAAATGTGAAGCGTCAAATCGTTCGACTTCGCGGCTACACCCATTTGGAACTGCAATGCGAGGATGTCGCCGAGTTCAGCTATCGGCCGACTGCGTGCGCCCGCGACTATCGGATGGTGGTAGTCCGCAAGAACATCTCCAAGGAAAAGGGTGAAGCGAGATTGATCGATGAAATCCGTTACTTCTTTTACATCAGCAACGATCCACCGACCGTGACGGCGAAGGAGATCGTCTTTCAATGCAACCGGCGCTGCGATCAAGAGAACTTGATCTCGCAACTCTCCAGCGGCGTTCGTTCGCTATGTGCACCGGTGGACAACTTGGAGAGCAACTGGTCGTACATGGTAATGACTTCCCTGGCCTGGACGCTCAAAGCGTGGTCGGGATTGTTGTTGCCGATCAGTGGTCGTCACCAAGCAAAGCACAAAGCGGAGCGTGATCGAATTTTGCGGATGGAGTTTCGGACATTCTTGGATCAGTTCATTTCGATTCCCTGCCAGATACTTCGGCACGGTCGCCGTGTCATTTATCGTCTACTTGGTTTCCGTGATCTGACGCCGGCATTCTTCCGATTGTGCAGCCGCTTGAACCTGTAGCGTCGGGCATGCTGACTGGGAAACGAGTCAGCGCAAGAGTTTGAAGAGTGTCTTCAAACACCAAGCAGCCGCAACGAACTCACCAACGAAAGCCACGAACCGAACAGACCAAACTCCCAGAAAGACACCCGCCGCCTCGAGCGACGCGGACCGCGTTGCGCTCACAAAATCGAGTAAAATCTCATCGGGCGCTCGCTTGTTTGAGGACTAGCAGTCGGAGGGCGTGAGTTACAGCTCTACGACGTGGAGATTCAAGACTTGAAACTGTACGTCACGCAAATTGCAAAAGCAAAAGTACCTCGTCGTACCGTTGTTTCAGTCGAGTTTAGTCCTGATAGCCAGAGTATTGCATGTGGTGATAACACCGGGATTCTTGGTTATCGGAGTGCGGACAATTTGTCGCTTCATTTCGAGAAGCAAGCTCATTCGGACGACATTCGCTCGATTTGCTTCAGTCACGATTGTTCGCGGTTATTAACTGGAAGCGCCGACAAAACAGCCGTGGTTTGGAATCTAGCTGATGGCTCTTTTCGCATGCCGCTAAAGGGACATTCCGATGACGTTACGCAGGCAATCTTCCTTTCAGACGATCGAGTCGTAACAGCATCGCTTGATACGAGCGTGCGATTCTGGAGTCTCAGCCCCAGCCCAGTCGCAGAGGAAATCAAGGACAGTGTTCATATTCAGTCATGCATCGCCCTGTCACCGGACCAAAAGCTCCTCGCAATTCCGAACCTGTTCAACAAGATTCGAATTCATTCGTTAGAAAAAGACCAAGTGGTTCAAGAATTGAGTCTAGCGAGTCCAGTTTCGTCGTTGGCTTTTGATCATCGTGGCGAGATTCTTGTGTACTCGAGTGAGCATCACGTTCTCGTATCGGATGTATCAACGGGCGATGAAATCCACACCCTTTCCAAGCACGCGGACAATGTGCTGTCGGTATGTTTCAATACCGACGGAACGCGGCTCGCCACCGCAGATCGCGACGGCACAACCATGATTTGGGATACGGCGACTTGGCAACTGCATACTCCCGAGTTCAAACATCCCGGCGCAGTACGAAGTATAAAGTTTGCCGGAAGCTCCGGCCAGCTAATCACTGCTTGCGATGATGCGATTGTGCGTGTTTGGGATTTAGAGTCGGGAGCTGTTGCTAGCTTGCGGGGGCACAATGGGATCGTTAGGGACGTGGACTATTCGGCGGCAAGCAGGCAAATCGCGAGTGGCGGTCAAGATGGAGCAATCTGCATTTGGAATATGGATACACAGGAGTTGATCCACAAACTTGAAACTCCGATCGACGTAATAACCAAGGTCTCATTTAACAACACGGGCGACCGACTTGCGACCGTAGGCCAAGATGGATCAGCGCGAATCTGGAGTGCCACATCTGGTGACGAACTTCTGACAATTAAAGCCAGTGCCGAGCCAATTCATTGGGTCGAGTTTACACCCGACGGCAATACGATTGTCGTTGCCCCCGTAAACGGTCGCGTAAAGCTTTGGCGTTCTAAGCCTGATCTTGTCCCGTAGCTTCTTATTGCGCATTGAATCGTGTGCGTTGTCACCTCACGCACAGAACACGTGCTCCCTCATGTGTAGTGACGGCGTACCACAGGCTTTCCCATGAATCAATGTGCGCATTCCGTGCGTTTGTGATTCCTTACGGCCTAGTTAGACTACCCGTGCACTGTCAGGTGGTCCGTTTCAGGCGCCCATTGACAGTGAACCGAACGACTTGAGCAAAGCAACACACGTTGATGTCTTATAGAGGTTGGGGACTCATGAGAATTGCATCCATGCTGAATCTCGAAATCAAAAATCCCGGAAGGATGAATTCGTGAAACAGGTTCGCAGCCGTATCCAGAGAACTCGAAGGCTTACCTTAGAACCACTCGAACAGCGAAGAGTGCTGACCGGACTTGGAGTTCCACTTTGCCCCTGTCAATTGCAAAGCACAGAGGAATCGAGTGCTGCGCAATCGGTGTTTGGCGCAACAAGCAACGCCTCGCTGACTGAAGACGGACTTAGCTTCGTTCAAAATGCTGACGCCGCGCAATCTCAAGCTATCACCACTGTGGAGCATTACTTTTCCGCAGACCTCGCATTCACGGGGAGAAGAACGGGGCCAATTGATGGAGGGCCGTTTTCTCAAAAACGGGTCAAAATACCAAGATTTGAATCTGTTCTTGGGGAGCTAGTTGGCGTTAGCGTCCGAGTTGAGGTATCTGCGGCGGCTGTGCCGACTATTCGCCGTGTCTCGAGTTCGGTGGATCCAAACACTTTTGCTCCAATTTCTCGTGGGTATACATTGCGCACATTCGTCAGATCAGAAGATGCGCGTACGCTCGGAGGCATATCAAGATCTCAAACTCCGCGATTGCGTGACGTCCCGCTGACAGAAGTTCGAGAGTCACCATTAGCAGGAACATTTGCGGCAGATGTACCTGTCCGACCAGACGATTGGGCGCTCTTCGAGGCAGGAACTGCCGAGCTGCGTATACAGGCGCAGATCCGGTTGACCACTCGGAGCGACGCACTGGAAATCGGAATTGTTGATGGCCTTGCTTCGTACAACGCGTCCGTAACCTACAATTACGTACCGACACGAAGTCCGGACATCGTGATTCACGCAGCACGCACTACGGACGGAACATCGGTGTTGTTTCAATACTCGGTGAACGAGAATCCTGGCCCTTTTTCAGCTCATCTATATCAATCCACAGACGAGCAATTTGACGAATCGGATCGATTGCTAACTTCAGCTACGATTTTCACTATGCCCAATTCGGCGGGGTCGGCTTCACTCTCGATTCCAATCACCACACGTCCTGACCCAACTCGTCCACACCTGCTACTTGTAGCCGACGCACTTGACCAAATTGAAGAAACTAATGAAGCAAATAATCAAGCAGTCGTCGCGCTCGCGGACCTAGTTGGAACCTCTTTTCACTACAAAGTTCCCAGCGACAGTATAGGCGCAGAGAATGGCCCACTCCCTACCAATGCAAGCTATGAGGTATTCGGAACTATTCGCAACCAAGGACGCGGCGACTCTGGTCCGGTAACAGTCGCCGTGTATTTGTCGTTCGACAACGTCATCGACCCCACGGTCGACTTCGAAATAGGAACGACTGTTCTTTCTTCGCTTGCGTCAGGGGATGAATTGTCCTTTAAGCTTGAAATGTTGCCTGTTTCCACATGGCCAAACACGCTTCCGCCATGGTCGGGCAAAGTTACGATCGGCATGATGATCGATCCTGATCGAAATCTGTTTGAGAGGACCTTTCAGAACAATCGCAATAGTGGGATCGGCGTCGATACTCAGTCTGTGCACCTCTATGATCCAATTCCACCAGTCAAAACAGTATTGACTAATGCAACATACCGGCAGGCTCTACTTTGGCTATTTAGAAACGGTTTCAAACCTGTGCCGCCGCTTACCGGCAGCGGCTGGTCCAAAAGCCTGTCATCCAATATACGAATCCGATCTCCATTTGACGGTCAGACTCGAAGTGGGTTAGCTTACCGGCAAAATGCATTTATTGTTGGTTCGGGCGGAAAATATTCGGTTGTAGTGCAAGGTAGCGAGACCATTGCAGAGCCCAACCCAGAAACGGCACTACTCTACGGTGTCCGATGGTTTGATTACGTGGCCGACTGGCACCCTCGGTTCTAGTGCGATTTGGAGGACGAAAAATGAAGAATATACTATTTATATTGACCATACTCTCAGGTGTTTCCTGCTCCAGCATTTCGCGCACGGCGAGCGCTGGCCTAATCACTACCGTGAGCAACAATGTCGTCGGAGACACCATTGTCGGCTTCGAGTACACTTACACTGTGGACAGCAAATTATCTAGCGACATCAGTGCGATTGGTTTCAGACTAGCGATTTCTTCATCAGTCGAAATTCGAGACATTATTGCCCCACCGGGCTGGCTTGTATCATACGTCCCAGGTGACGAGCTGATAGTCTGGGAATCGCCGAGTCCCAATTTCGACATTGCGCCGGGCAACTCCGCCACCTTCGCATTCATCAGCAACTTTAGTCCTGGTCAGATATCTTACGATGTGCTTGGCTTTGACGATCAGACTTTCGATATCAAATTTGTCACTGGCGTAACAACGGGGCCAGTTGCAACTGTCCCAGAACCGACGAGTTGCCTTTCGATACTCGGCCTAGCCGCGTGCTCCCTTCTTCACCGTAAACGTCTCACAAAAGCGGATGTTCGCGAACCGCGTTCTCCAGGCGATTGCCGATAAGTTTTCTTGAACTAAACCGCTTCGCGGGAGGCGGTTAAGTCTACCGAATCGCTCAACTCGTTACCTGAGTTGGGCTTTTTTTGTGCGCGCTTTCGCGTTTCGCTTGCATGTGAACGATGGAACGGCTCCCTCGGAGATTCGTTCAATGTTTCTCCGTTTACTCTGGGAGCCGTTCCATGTCTGAAAATCGTATTTCACCGCTGCGTCAAAAGATGATTCGCGAGATGCAATTGCAGCGGTTGTCCGAACATACCGTCAAGGCGTACCTCGCATCGGTTGAGCAACTCAGTAAACACTATGGTCGATCTCCGGACCACATTTCGCGTGATGAAGTTCGTGAATTCATCTACTACTTGATCGCGGTTCGCAAGCTCGCTGCCAGCACAGTCGATGTGCGACTGGCCGGGATCAAGTTTTTCTATCAACAAGTCGTGCGTCAACCCGACTTTAACCTTCGCATCCGAACCAAACGGTCCGGTCGCTTGCCTGAGCCGCACAGCAGGAGCGAAGTAGCGGACTTAATCAGTGCAATCTCCAACCAGAAGCATCGTGTGATGATGATGACATCCTATTCCGCGGGAGTTCGAGTTTCTGAGTTGGTCAGCCTCGAAGTCAAAGACATTCATTCTCAGAGAATGCTGATCCACGTCCGCTCCGGAAAAGGGAACAAAGATCGATTCACACTGCTTTCGGAGCGATTGCTGGCAGAGTTGCGATCCTACTGGTTGACACTTCGGCCGCATGGTGTCACCGAGCGCCCAAAACCAGCCACCAATGAGCGCTTGAAAACCAGCCACTTTTGAGTCGTCCGTGTACGTTTCCCTGCTCACTCCGGAGCAAGGAAACGAACTGCATGGCGAATCAACTACAGGTGGCTAAGGTGTTGTCAATTAAGACTTTGCACGAACAGGGGTGGTCCCAACGACGGATCGCCAGGGAACTTGGCATCAACCGAGAGTCGGTGGCCAAGTACCTGCAAGAGCAGGCAAAACCGGCCAAAGCGCCCATCGGCTCGGATGATTCAAAACCAGCCAAAGCGCCCATCGGGTCTGAGCATCCTGGCGACGATTCAAAACCAGCCAAAGCGCCCATCGGGTCGCGAAGCCAATGTGCTCAGTTCCATGAGCTGATTCTGGCCAAGCTCGAACAGGGTCTTTCGGCGCAGAGGATCTTTCAAGATCTGGTTGGCGATCACGGATTCACCGCCCAGTATCACAGCGTTCGCCGATACGTCGCCAAACTCAAGCGGGCTCAGCCGCTCCCGTTTCGGCGTATCGAAGTGGCACCAGGCGAAGAGGCGCAAATCGACTTTGGCACTGGTGCAAGGATCGTTGACAGCGAGGGGCGACGTCGCAAGACGCACGTGATTCGCGTTGTCCTGAGTTACTCACGCAAGGCTTACAGCGAGGTCGTTTATCGGCAAACCACCGACAACTTCATTCAGTGTCTTGAGAATGCCTTCATGCACTTCGGCGGCGTTCCCAAGACGCTGGTTCCGGACAACCTGAAAGCAGCCGTTCTCAAAGCCGACTGGTACGATCCCGAACTCAATCCCAAGCTGCAGTCGTTCTGCGAGCATTACGGCACGGTTCTGTTGCCGACCAGGCCACGCATGCCGCGGCATAAAGGCAAAGTGGAACGGGGCGTCGACTATGTCCAAGAGAACGCGCTCAAGGGCCGCTCCTTCGAGAGCTTAGAAAAGCAGAACGATCATCTGCAACACTGGGAACGGACGGTCGCCGACACTCGACTTCACGGCACGACCAAGCGTCAAGTGCTAAAGATGTTTCAGGAGGAAGAACGCAGTGCGTTAGGGGAACTGCCGGCCGAACGTTTCCCAAGTTTCAAAGAAGGCCAACGGATCGTCAGTCGCGATGGACATGTCGCCGTCGACAAGTCCTACTACAGTGTTCCACCTGAGTACCTGGGTCGCGAAGTGTGGGTTCGCTGGAACTCGCATCTGGTGCGTATCTACAGCGATTCGATGAAACCGATCTGCACGCACGCCAGAGCAGCCCAGGGGAAGTTCAGTACGCTCAGCCAGCACATCGCCTCGGAAAAGATCAGTGTGGTGGAGCGTGGCACCGAGTGGTTGCTTCAAAAAGTCGGCATCATTGGGCCCCAAACGCGTGCCTGGTCGCGCGCCCTGGTGGCCGCTCGCGGTGTGCAATCAGTGCGTGTTCTGCAAGGGCTGCTGAATCTCTCGGGCAAACATTCCAGTGAGTCGATTGAACAAGCTTGCCGGACGGCGCACTCCTACGGCGAATACCGATTGGCAACGATTCGCAAACTGATCAAGCATGCCGGCCCCGACCAAGAACAGTTCGAGTTTCTTGAAGACCATCCAATCATCCGTAACCTATCGGACTACGGAGATGTTGTCCGCGTTCACTTTGGCAAGGAGGCCAAGCTATGAATGAATCGTTACTATCAACTCTCAAGAAGCTGCGTCTTTCGGGATTGGCTCAGACGCTGGAGGTTCGCTTGCATGAAGCGCAGAGCAATCATCTCACTCATTCAGAGTTTCTGGAACTGGTGTTGCAAGACGAGATGCTTGTGCGCGGGGAACGTCAGTTGGCTCGGCGCATCAAGGCAGCCGGGTTTCGGGACTTGAAAACATTGGAGGATTTTGACTGGTCTTTCAACCCATCGATTAAGCAGAAGGATGTGTTTGAACTGGCAAGAGGACACTTCATTCGCGAAGCCCGCGACGTGTTGCTGTGCGGCGCGCCCGGAACTGGAAAAAGTCATATCGTCCAAGCGCTGGGCTATCAGTTGATCAAGCTTGGCAACTTGGTTCTGTACCGAAGCATCTTCGACGTCGTGCGAGACTTCTTACACGATGAAGCGATGGAGGGACATGAGCGAGTGATGAACCGATACTTGAAGCCGGACCTGTTGATCATCGATGACTTCGGGATGAAGCAGTTGCCCAAACGCAGTGGCGAATTTCTGTTCGAGATCGTGATGCGTCGCTACGAAACGCGCAGCACGATGATGACGTCGAATAGACCGCTAGAAGATTGGGGCAAATTGCTGGGGGACGTTCCGACCGCAACCGCCATCCTGGATCGGTTCCTGCATCACTCGCAAATCTTCACGATTACGGGCAAGAGCTACCGACTGCGAGATCGCGGGAGCGATTCAAAACCAGCCAAAGCGCCCACCGGGTCGAGGAAAAATGGAAAAGGTTCAAAACCAGCCAAAGCGCCCATCGGCTCGAAAGCCGAAGAACAAGATCAGAAGTCTTCAAACAAGTAATCCAGACTCAAAATGGCCGGTTTTGAAGCGCCCATAAGTGGCTGGTTTTAAAGCGCCTGATGACAGCATGGATTGCTCTTTCCAAACCGTAGCGGGTCCAAGATGTCCACAACATCCGCACAGAGCGTTTACTACGCGGCCAAGAAGAAAGCGGGCATCCAGACTGGCCACGGAATCCATTCGCTGCGGCATTCTTTCGCAACGCATCTTTTGGAATCCGGCGTTGATGTGGTAACGCTTTCTCAGTTGATGGGCCATCGCAGTCTCTCGGTCACCGCCAAGTACTTGCACGTCACCAACCGGCACCTTCAAGGAATCCGTAGCCCCTTTGACCTGTTGCGGATGCCCGATGATGCTCCCTCGGAACCAGCAGGCGATAGGGAAGCGTAACAATCATGCCGCCCATTGCGTCACTCGACGTGAGGGCGGCAGCGCAGAAGATCGAACTGGCCGACATCTTCGCCGGTCACGGCAACGAGTTTCTCCGGACACATCGTCTCCCCGAACGCCACCTCAAAGTGATGCGGGCGGTGGTCAATTGCCGAACCGCGACACTCGGCGGTCACCGCCAGCTGTGCAGGTCATGTGGTTTTGAGCGATACCTGTATCACAGTTGCCGCAATCGTCATTGCCCTAAGTGCCAGACCCAAGTCAAGGAAGCTTGGCGTTTAGCTCGATCCGCTGAACTGTTGCCCGTCCCCTATTTCCATCAAGTGTTTACGCTGCCACACGAACTGAACAAGTGGGTGCTGGCCAGCGAAGAGAATCAGCGCGCGCTGTTGAGACTGTTGTTTGACTGCGTGGCAGAAACACTTCTGGAATTTGGCCGAGGCGAACTTGGGGGACAAGTCGGATTCACGCTCCTCTTGCACAGCTGGGACCAGCTCTTACGCCCCCACTTTCACATTCACTGTTTGATTGCGTCGGGTGCGTTGTCTGCCGACGGCCAGCGATGGACGGCCGGAGGCGCGAAATTTCTGTTTCCCGTGCGAGCACTGAGCAAGAAGTTTCGCGGAAAGTTTCTGGAGGGATTCGACCGCCTCGTCCAGGCGGGACAACTCGCAATTCCAGCATCGCTGCAAGCAAGCGAATTCTCATTTGCCGCATTGCTCCGGAAATTACGCCGAAAGTCTTGGGTCATTTATAGCAAGCGGCCCTTTGCCGGTCCGCGAAAGGTGCTCGACTACTTGAGTCGTTACACGCACCGCGTGGCAATCTCCAATGAACGTATTGTTGGCTATCGCGATGGACAAGTGACGTTTCGCTATCGGGATCGAACCGATGGCGACCGGTTAAAACTGGAAACGATCAGTGCAAGCGAATTCATTGGTCGCTTCCTATGCCACGTGCTGCCGGACCGATTTATGCGGATTCGGCACTATGGGTTTCTGTCCAACGGTCATCGTCGAAAGAAACTCGCTCAAATCCGAGTTCTTCTCGGTGCGGCTGAACCGAAAGAAAAGATGGCTCAATCACTGCAACAATGGCTGGTCGAAACCCTGGGGATCGACTCGCAGTTGTGTCCTTGCTGCGGCAGCGAACTCGAATGCACAACGTTGGAACCGACGCGTCCAAAGATCACGTTGATTCGATCTGCTTCGGCCAATCCCCGAATTCGCGGTCCCTAAAGAAACACCAATATGGCAGTCAACGAAAGAAACGACTCCGCGAAGTCACCAGGCTACCGGTGCGCACCGTCCGTCAGTTTGAGACATCAATCGACAAAAATACGACAACGCCACTGCGATCTGCGTTCAGAAACGACAAGAAATCGAAATCCGTGACAACCCAAACATCGGCTCGGATGCTCAAGCGGATGATACAATCTCCAAGATGAAGCCGCGGCGGCTACGCGGTATAGTTCAACACGTTTTATCGCTCATCGCTGCGCGACGAGGCCATAAAACGCTATTCGTTATCAGTCGAGATTGGAGCCAGGCTGAGCGGGGTCTTGGCCCAGGAACGCGCACGGAAGGCGCACGCACTTCCCTATTTTGCCAGCTCCTCTCCGAAGAGCACCTCGACCTCTGCGATCTCGCCGTTTGCGATGGACAGCCGAAACATGATCGCTAGGACCACTGTCCTTCCACTGGTCACACACGTAAGTGAATCCTCACCGTAGATGATCGTCTCCCCCTTGGTCTCATTCCATGTGATGATCGGGTCAAACGATGTCTCCGCAGACCGAGTCATTTTCGAAAACACTCGGTCTCTGAAACTCAGAAAGCTTGATTCCTTGCCTAATTCCGGAATCAACGATTCGCTGGATTGCCCGCGAATCCGACATTTTGGGGTAGAAGCAAACACTGCGTGTTTCGGATCGTCGAAAGTCTTGGGGTCTATCCAGAGTGCCAGCAGTCTCGACACAACGTCGTCATTGCTGATGCGAAGCTCGTCAAATGTGACTTGGCGTCCCCTGGTGGAGAACAGCTCAGAGAGATTGTGAAGCAGAGACGGATCAACGCACCGTGACCCTTCTGCCTTCTGAATCACGCGCAGACTCCACCCCGCGAGAACGGCTAAGTCCTTTTGTCGCAAATCACATTCGTGTCGCAACCGCCGTACCAGGGCACCGTTGCAGCGCACCGATCGTTCGACGGCAGCCTTTCGCGGACTCAACACGAACCAACCTACAGCGAAACTCAACGATTAGAATGAAGCATTTGCCCCTGATAGATAAAGACAAACGACCTCACAACGTGACAGAAAGAATTCGAGATTCTCGTCAGAGTGATGCTCTACCGGATCGTGACGATCAATCGCGATACGCAACAACACTTTTGCTCCGCTTCCTCAGCGGCGAAGAAGACGCTCTCGGCGACCTATTTGAGCAGTTCACTTCAAGGCACAGGGCAGCAGCCGAACGAGCCGTACATTGCTCCCCCATCCGTGATCGTGACGGCGATGACGTACTTCAATCCTTGTTCTTCTACCTGCTGAAAAGTGCTCGCCAAGGAAAGTATCGCGAACTGACAGACACGGAGAGCTTCGAAAAAATCGTCTTTGCGATTCTGAAGAAGAAGCTGCGTGATGCCATCGATCGCGAAACGCGCTTGAAACGCGGTTCAGGACAAGTTGTCAACATGTCGGCACTTGAGCCCAACCTGGTGGACCAATTCGATTACCGTCAATCCGAAGCTTCCGTTAGGGCATCGATTGACGAGATTAAGTCAGCAATATCCTCCCCGCGCACTCGAGAGATAGCGGAGCTGACTTTGATGGGTTATGGCCGTAGCGAGATTGCCCAGCACTTGGGTATTCAGGTTAGATCGGTATATCGTCGTCTGGAGACGGCGCGACTCGAATTGCGTGAAGCGTTTGACGTCTGAGGTCGCAAAATGCAGGTGTCGTCATTTCACAATGTTGCTCGCTTGTCGGTTGCTGATAACAACCTCGTCAATGAGCTCATCGATCGATTCGAGGAAAGTCGTTCCGATGAGGAGCCATCGATCGAAGAGGTTTTGTTGCAAGCGCCCGAAAACGTTCGTGCGCAGCTCTTGTACGAATTGCTTCTCATTGAGTTGGCTCGCGTTGGCGGCTTAAGAGAATCAATGAACCGGCAACGTTTGATCGACCGGTTCCACGCGCACACGGACGCTGTCGTCGCGGCACTCACCGATCACAAGACAAATCAGTCCTACGTCCCGCAAGTCGATCGGAACGGCGTTTCCAGCAAGAGCAGTCGTCCCGAAATCCCCGGCTTCGAAATCGTAAAGAGTCTTGGCGAAGGAGGCATGGGCAAGGTTTGGTTGGCTCAGCAATTTAGTCCGGTAAAGCGAACTGTCGCCATCAAGGTGATCAAACGCGGAATGGACAGCCATGAAATCGTTTCGCGGTTTGATGCTGAAGCTCAGGCGATAGCAAGGCTGGATCACAGAGGGATCGCCACGATTCACGATCGTGGTTTTGCTGAGGACGGCCGACCGTACTTTACGATGCAGTTCATTGATGGATTGCCCATCACAGACCATTGCCGTGAAAACCACCTTTCGATCAACGACAAACTCAATCTTTTTCTCGCGGTCTGTGATGCAGTTTTTCATGCTCATCAGCGAGGAATTATTCACCGTGACCTGAAACCGTCGAATCTTCTTGTGAGCAATCGTGAAGACGAACCTTCGGTTGTTGTTATCGATTTCGGATTGGCGAAGGCAATACAGGGTGAGAGGCTCACGAGTCAAACGCTTTATACGGGCCACGGTCAGGTGATGGGAACAATTCACTACATGAGCCCTGAGCAAGCGAGTGGCGATGCTGATATTGACACGCGAACGGACGTCTATTCGCTCGGCGTCGTTCTCTATGAGATCCTCACTGGCCAGAACCCGCTCGACGTATCACTATCTGACCAAGAAAACACTTCGGCTGTTCTCAACTGGATTTGCAATTCAACACCCGCGAAGCCAAGCTCAAAACTGGCGTCCAGGTCAACTATGCGAGCTGAGGACGCGGATACTTTAGAAGACGTCGAGAGGATGAGGCTTGCACTCAAGGTCGATCTTGACTGGATTGTCATGAAGGCACTTGAGAAGGATCGAACTCGTCGCTACGAGTCTGTGCATGCGTTTGCGGAAGATATTCGACGCTATCTCAAAGGTGACCCAGTCGAGGCGTGTCCCCCGTCGCGCGGTTATCGCTTCCGGAAGTTTATCAACCGCAATGCTGGAGTTGTAACTGCGTTTACAGCAATTGCCGCAGTGCTTGTCGTTGGAGCGGGCGTCTCAACCTACTTTGCCGTGGCGTACAGACATTCAGCAGGAATTGCCAAAAGCGAAAAGAAAGCCGCGGAAATTGCTGCCGAAAAATCGCGCTGGCAAACGTACGCCGCCAAGATCATGCGTGCGGATTCCGAATGGGCACGTGGCGACGGAGAAACTGCCATCCGTGTACTTGAAAGCACAGAGCCTTCCTTCCGAAGCTGGGAGTATGGTTTTCTGCGAAACGCAATGTCGGCTCATCAGCTGTCATCATTCTTTCCCAACAAACGCTCGATGGGTGACATCGTGGTGACGGCCGAGGGGCGGCGCATGTTCACAGTCGGAGCTGACTCAAGGGTTGGCATATGGGGAATGCGAGAATTTGTACATCGTCCGTTTGAACTTGAGAGGATGTTGCCCCTAGCATCACGACTTGCCAACCAAATCCTCGTAACACATGACGAGCGGACGCTGATTTACGCAACACAAACCAATGAGGTTGGTTGGCTCAATCTGCGTACGGATTCAGAGGAGCACTCTGTTAAGTTTGATGAACCCGTGCACGCAATTTTGATGCATCCGAACGATCAACTATTCGTTGTGGCGACGGGAAGGACTCTGCGCGTATTTAATGTTGATGATCCGCAGTTTTCTAAGCCAACGACCATCGATTTCCCGTTCTTGCTTTGGGACGTCGCGTTTTCGCCGGACGGGAGAAAGCTAGCTGTCGGTGGACGAGAATTGCTGCTCTACGACGTGCACGTACAAGATGGACCGACCCTAACCGTCTCAAACGTTGCAAGTGCGAAGGTTCCTCGTCGCGCGGTTGTTTCTCTTTCATTTAGTCCCGATGGACGAAGCATTGCGTGCGGTGATAACAGAGGGATTCTTGGGCTTCGCAGTGCCGATGACTTGTCAGTTCGGTTTGAAACGCAAGCCCACGCAGACGACATTCGTTCGATTTGCTTTAGCCACGATGGTTCCCAACTTTTAACCGGGAGCGCTGACAAGACAGCAATCGTTTGGGACGCAACCGACGGATCGATTCGCGTTCCGCTAAAGGGCCACTTTGACGATGTTACCGGGGCTACATTTCTTGCAGACGATCGCGTTGCGACGGTGTCACTTGATACCAGCATTCGATTCTGGATTCTCACCCCAAAGCCCATCGTCCAGGAGATCGGCGGGCATATTCATGCCGTGTCGTGCGTCAGTGTGTCACCAGACCAAACGCTTCTTGCAAGCGCGGATTCGCACAGCAATGTACGTATCCACTCGCTAAGGGAAAACCTGCTCGTGCGAAACCTGAGCCATCCCAAGCCAGTTTCTTTTTCGTCATTGGCTTTTGATCCTCGTGGCGAGCGACTTGCCGTTTCGAGCGGGCGTCAGATTTTCGTCTGGGACGTCGAAACTGGCGAGCAACTACAGACTCTTTCCAAACACACTGACAATGTCTTATCCGTCTGCTTCAGCCACGACGGAACAAGGCTTGCCACAGCCGGTCGCGACCACACAACCATGATTTGGGATACTGCAACTTGGAAACCATGGACGTTTGATTTCAAGCATCCTGATGTGGTGCGTGAGGTAAGATTTGTCGGAGGATCCAGTCAGTTGATTACCGCCTGCGATGACTCAATCGTACGTGTTTGCAACGTGCAATCTGGAGCTGTCGCCAAACTACATGGCCACGAAAACATCGTGATGGACGTAAACTGCTCACCAGAAAGCAGGCGAATCGCGAGCGGTGGTAAAGATGGCTTGGTCTGCATCTGGGATTTGGACACGTATGAGTTGGTTCACAAGCTTGATACTCGGATGAAGGCCGTAAATAAAGTTGCGTTCAACAATATCGGCGACCGGCTTGCGACAGTAGGCCAGAATGGATCAGTGAGACTTTGGAGCGTCGTATCGGGTGAAGAACTGCTGACGATTAAGGCCAGCGCTGAGCCAATTCAGTGGGTCGAATTCACGCCTGACGGGAACACAATTGTCACCGGCGGAAATGACAACCATGTGAGAGTTTGGTGTTCTGCGCCAGACCAGCTCCCATAGTCTCTTTTCGCGTGAATAACGCGTGCGTTTTCCGTGCGCCTTGTTGAGCATCTTCTGTCGGTACACTGCGACACCGGTACCAGTGCGCGAATTCCTTGGTCGTGCCCTGTTCTCAGTCCACTCGGACATTCCTTCGCACGACAAACGCTGGTGTTGCATTCATGCCATCAAGAAAGAAGAAACGCCCAACTCTACGCAAACGTAAAGCAACATTGGAGTCGCTGGAAGCGAGGCTCATGCTTGCCTCAGACTACCGCAATCCTGCAAATCCATGGGATGTAAACCAGGACTTGAACATCACTGCGTTGGACGCCCTGCAAGTAATCAACGAGATCGGCCGACGCGACTCACCGCAGCTGGGTGCAAGACCCGATGAATCCACAGAGCGCTTTTGGGATGTTACCGGTGACGAAATGATCACCGCGCTAGACGCACTTCGCGTCATCAACTTCTTGGGACGCAATGAGGGGGACCCTGTACCGAAGATTCAGGAAGGCCGATTCGATCGCGAATTCTCGTTTCCAATCACGGTGGGAGAAGAATCGGGCGTAAGAACATACCGCGTAGACATCAATATGGCATTCGATGATTCGGATGACGTCGCTCTCGTAAACGAGGTCTTCAATGTCTACATCGTTGATCCTTTGGACTTCTCTCAAACACTTGTGGACGGTGGCACGAATGGTGCCCCGGTGTTCAGTTTCATTGATGGGAGCATCCGTACGATACCGGGAATCTCCAAGTTCGATGGATCCACTCTCGAAATCGACTTGTCCGGAATTACGAAGACTGACACCGCTGAAATCCTCTTCCAGTTCTTGAACACAGATGCTGATAGTGGCGGCGTGGTCACAGTCCATCCGATCTCGAATAGCGTTGACTCACAGTTGGAACAACTGCCAACCTTGGACACCGGTGCCGAGGTATTTGATCCCGGAAACGAAATAGACCTTAACAGCTTCGGACGGGTTTCAGGCGCCACGCTACATTTTGCTGGAATCCAGTATGATTCGACGAGCGGGCTTATCTCGACTAGCCTTCAAGTCGAAAATGGCGTTGAACCTATTGGAAGAAGCGTTGCTTTAGTTCTTGATGATCTAGAAAGCGATGTACGGCTAATCAATTCATCAGGCACAACCGACGACAACAAGCCGTACATCAATCTTCGACCGTCAATTCAACGTGGTGGACTCGCACCTGAAAGCCGCACGGGTCAAGTCAGACTCACGTTCGAGAACCGATCTGGAAGTCCATTCTCTTTCACCCCGATCATCTACTCTGGGGGTGTCAACGGAAGTCCGATAATTGAACCAATTGGAGATATCACTGCGATGGTGGGCGAATTCGTTTCGGTCCCCATAGCTGCAAGCGATCCAGACGGCGATCGCTTGGACCTGAAAATCGCTTCCGAATCAGGCCTGCCATCTGGAGTATTGACGACGAACAGTGAACTTGTAATTCATCCAGCTCCAGGTCAGGAAGGAATCTATCATTTTCACATTGAAGCTGAAGATGGTGCTCTCACAGCTAGGCAACATGTTGCTCTAAACGTAGTTTCTGATCCACTCACAACGACCCGAATCTCAGGAGTCATTGAGAATACAGATCAACAGCCCCTTTCAGGTGTGCCTATCACAGTTGGTACCCTTGCAACAACGACAGCGATTGACGGCTCATTCGAGATCGAGATTGAGGGTAACTTGCCCGATGACACGTTAGTCGTACACGGGCAAGAGATTGAAGGGAACTATCCCTATATCGCCGAGAAGCTCCCATTGGTGCTGAATCACGATGTTTATATCAACGCCAGGAACGTGATTCCTAGACCGATCTATTTGCCACAGATAGACGTTGCCAATTCGGTTTCAATCGATCCGAGTCAAGACACGGTCGTTTCATCCGCCGCAATTCCTGGTGCGTCACTATTCGTTGCCAGCGGAACACTAAGTGACTCTCAAGGACTGTATTCAGGCGATCTGTCGATTACCATGGTGCCGCCCGATCTGACACCGGCAGCGCTGCCGTCCAACTTGAGGCCGGATTTGGTATTCACTATACAGCCGGGCGACATGCAGTTCGATGTTCCCGCACCGCTAACGTTTCCCAACAGTGCAGGATACGAGTCTGGTTCTCTACTGGATCTTTGGTCAATCAATCCTGACACTGGCGACTTCGACGATGTTGGAGATATGCAGGTCAGCCCTGACGGAGAATTGATCGAGACAATCAGTGGTGGAGTGCGGAGCAGTAGCTGGCACTTTCCGGCGCCACTTCCGCCACCTCCGGTGGCAGGCGACAACGACAATGGAAACGAAAAGAACGACTGTAACGACTGCAAGGCAACAGTAGGAAATTTCGAAGTCGAACTGCATTCCGGGGCCGTTGTTGAAGAGCATTCGCTGGTGACATATCAATCCGTTGGAACAACGCAAGGACTGGTTCTTCACTACGACTCTTTGCGTGCTGATCCTCGGCCGATTGTTCACCTCGGATACGAGAACTTGCGAGCAGACGAAGCCCTAAGACTTGCCGCGTCGCTCGTATTCCGTCGTGGAGAATTCTCAATCCAAGTTCCGGGACATGCTGGGAACGAATTTGGGATCAAACCAGGGGAGCACTTCTGGAAGCTACCCGAAACGGCTAACGGTCGAATCGCCCTTCAAGCTGACCTAACTACACAACCCACAGGTACGTACTCGTACGAATTTACGTCTGGAGTTCTTGAATTTGACGGAAAACGATTGGTTGGGAGCACAACGACGCAAAGCCACGACCTGCGAATCGTCAACACGATTGATAGCCCTTTTGGTGCTGGTTGGGGAGTCGCAGGACTGAAGGAGATTGTCCAGGATCCCGACGGATCTGTTTTGCTCGTTGATGGTGAAGGGTCTGAACTGTATTTCCGAACGCCCGAGCAAAATGGAGAGCCATTTATTTCACCTCCAGGCGACTTTTCGACGCTGACAAAACTCGTTGACGGATCGTTTAGACAGGTCATGCCAGAACAGACCGTCTATGAGTTCGGTGCAAACGGCGCCCTGACAACAAAGACGGATCGAAATGGCAACATCTGGCAATTTGCATACAACGCAGATGACATAATTGCAGAGATAAAAGACCCAGCTGGACTTACTACATCCTTCACGACGATTGATGGCCGCATCCGTTCAATTACAGATCCTGCAGGAAGAGTCACGGCACTCGAGTACGACGAGTTCGGAAACCTGGCGCGAATCGTGGATCCTGATCCCGAATTATTCACCAAACAGTGAACAGGAAAAGAGAACCATCGCGTGATCTCCCGCGTTTAACGGGTAACCAACACAAGCCCACAAGCACGGAGAGGATCACGCAATGGGTGAAGGTCAAGGTAACGTTTTTGAGCCGGAATTCAATCGCGCTTTCAAAGTTCAAACCACCGATCATCGGCTGACTTCCAACTCGGGTGTCATTCTCCTACGCGAAGCCGACCATCGCTTAGGGTTGCTCGCCTCGATCGCTCAGCAAGTGGATGATCCCCGGCGACAGGATCGAATCCGATACACGATGACCGAACTGCTGCGAGAACGCGTTTACGCAATGGCCATTGGTTACAACGCCCAGGACGATCTCGATCGACTTGCACACGATCCTGCTTTTCGGGCAGCGGTCTGGGATCGACCTGGCCAAGATGTGGTCTGTGAGCGTTTGGCGAGCCAACCAACTCACTCACGGTTGATCGATATCTTGGCCAGCAGCAGTGGCAATCTCAACGCCATTCGCAATGGGCTCAGTGAGTCCGTCGAGCGGCACCTCAAAGCATCCTCTGGCAGCAGCAGAGTGCGGCATGGCACGATTGACATCGACAGCTTTCCGATCGAGGTTCATGGTTCACAAAAAGGCAGCAGTTACAACGGCTATTATCGGACAACGGTTTATCATCCGTTGGTCGCGTCGTTCTCAGTTGCCGGTGATTACGACAGCACGCGTGAAGGCAAACGACTTGGCAACGGATATCTTCACGCGACGCTTCGCCAGGGCCAGGTTCACACCGCCAATGGAGTCAATCGCTTCATCAGCAATGTGGTGGACAAGGCACGCCGAATCGCTCAGCACCTCGACTTTCGCATCGACGCGGGCTACACGATCGCTCCGGTGCTGGACTACCTGACCAACGAAAACCTGCGTTTTGTCGGGCGATTGAAAACAAATCCCCGGCTCGAAGCACTGGCAGCCGAGCACGTCACTCGCCCCGTCGGTCGTCCCCCCGCCGGAGGCTATGAGTACACTGTGGAGCTTGGACAGTACCAAGCTGACTCGTGGGAGCATAGCCAGCGATTGGTCCTCGTCGTTGTTGACAGCCCTGATCCTGTGACGGGCCAACTGCACTTGGCACCGCGCTACTTTTTCTTGGTAACCAACTGGCGCGAAGGGCAACGCAGTGGTGACGAGCTTCTGGCTCACTATCGTCCTCGAGGAACGTTCGAGGATCGATTTGGCGAATTCAACGCTGCAATTGGGCCGCACTTGTCATCGCAGTCGTTTGAAGAAAACGAAGCAACCATGCTGTTGGCATTGTTGTCTTTCAACCTCAGTTCCCTTTGCCGCATCGAACTGGAGGATGCAGTCGGCGGCTGCTGGGACTTAACTCGATTTCAGCTTTTTATCTTGAAGGTTGGCGGTGAGATCATCAAACACAGTCGTCGTGCGATGTTGCGGATCGCTGAATCTGCTCAGCCGCTTTGGTCAGGTTTGATTGAACGTCTTGAATCTTGGCAGTTACCGGAGTGCTTCTCGCAGCCGACGGCGCGACGGCGTGCTTGGATGCCGCCGCCATCTCATTCGCATCTAAATGAAGTGCTACGACTCTGAGCTGTTCAACCGCCGAAAACACCGTTGGGGGAAAGGGGGCTTTGTGCGCCGATCAGTGGCCAACACCTTCACCGCCGCCGCAAATGCCTTCAATCGAGACAACTCACAGCTAAGCTAAGAACCTACACTGCTTGGTGAATAATTCGGGCTGATGAGACATCACGCGTTTGGGCATACGATTCATCACATCGGATGGTCTCTCACAAAGACAAACGTGGGTTTGAAGAGCGTGTCTTCTATAACTTCGCCGGCCGCGCCCAGCACTCTATACGCAAAGACGGGTCTGAGCAGTTCTACGATCCGGTTCAAACACAAGTGCTACTGCCACCGGAAGCGACGGTTGACCCTTTTGACTCGCCTCAAATGTCACGCGTTGTCAGCACAGTCGGCAAGTACATCGATCCCAACGGAAACATCCAAGAAGTAACGTTGGACAAAGCTGGTCAGGCACGAGCGCACAGAGACACAATCGGCCAGCGCGGAACAATTACTCGTAACGATAGCAATCTAATCGTTAGCTCACGTGGCGCGCGGAACCAAACCACTACATTCTCTTACGACGACAGAGGGAACGTTCTCTCGGTGACTGACTCGATAAGTGTGAGTTCGATGGATTCAAACGCGCTCCCATATCTGTTTCCAAACGAACGATACAAGGTGGGTCGCAATCCCAAGGCAATGGTCGTGTCCGATTTCGACGCGGATGGAATCATGGATGTAGCTACTGCAAACTATGCCGACAACAGTGTTTCCGTATTGTTGCTCTCTGCCAACGGAAGCGTTCGACCCTCCCAAAGCCACAATGTCGGTGACGGGCCGGTTTCCATTGCTGTCGGTGACTTCAATGCCGATTCGATTTCGGATCTCTCGATTGCAAACTCAACTTCTAACGATGTCTCAATACTCTTGGGGAGAGGCGATGGCACGTTTCTTCAAGGCGGCTCTTATGAATCTGGATTGACCGCCGTAGCAACCGGCGACCGGCCGTATTCGATCGTAACTGATGATTTAAACGGTGACGGTTCTTCCGATGTCGTCATCGCAAACATCGCTTCGCAGTTCGTCAATGTGTTGCTAGGCAATCCCGATGGCTCGCTCCAGTCTCCGCAATCCGTTGTTGCTTATGCAGGAAGGTCCCTCGTGGCAGCAGACTTCGACGGCGATGGAGTAGTTGACTTGGCAAATACTGATGATTGTTGCGGTACGACTGTAGACCTACTTGTTCATCTTGGAAACGGTGACGGCACCTTCCGCACTCAATCTCCATCGTCATTCAGGGCGGGAGGGTTGGTTGCTGTTGACATCGACCTCGATGGAATCATTGACTTGGCATCGAGCGAAAGTTCGAACGCCAACGGATTTTCAGTGTATTTAGGCAATGGCGACGGCACATTTGAGTTCGCGGGAATCTTCGAATCTGGCGTATTCGGCCAACTTAGGGGATTCGATATAGCTGACGTCAATCGCGATGGACTACCGGACGCTGCGTTTGTTGACCAAAACTCGACGCTTCATGTGTTACTGCAGGAGCCAGCAAGCCAATCTGTGATCCGTTTTATTCGATCACCCTCCGTTGACTTGCGGCTAGACACTGCCGCCATCGCACTTGCCGACGTAAGCAATGATGGGACGGTCGACTTGGTGTCTGCGAATGAGACAGGGGACATCGTAACCATTCATGGTGACGGAAGCGGAGTATTCGGGCTCGGCGTACCACCATCGATCGCATTTGGCGGGAGCATCGCCGATATTGGCACTGCTGATTTTAACAACGATGGCATGCTGGACATCGCGACCGCTCTTTCTACAGATTTTACGGTTTCAGTGGCGTTAAACGATGACAATGGGCTGTTTCAGCCTCCTGTAACGTACCCCATCGATCCGAATGTTGGCGTGTTTCTAACGCTCGACTCGATACAAACGGCCGATTTCAATGGCGACGGCAACATTGACATCCTGCCCTCACTTGGGGCTCTGGCTACATCCGATGTGGCGATCCTCTTTGGAGATGGAAACGGCGGATTTACCGAGCGAATCACCGAGATAGATGCATTTCAAGGAAACGTAGGGAATGCAGATTTCAACCGAGATGGGATCGCTGATTTAATTCTCTCAAATCCATTCAGTCGAACCGAGGTTTGGCTGGGATCAAGTACCGGAGATTTCACATTTGCACAGCGTTTTACTTTCGGTTTCAACGATGAAGTGTACGCAACGCCCGTTGACATAAACTCAGATCAGATAGTCGACCTGGTTTTTAGCAACTCCGAAGCATCCTCGTTGGGATCATTTGTTCGCGGCGATGTTGACATATTCCTGGGAAACGGTGACGGGTCGTTTCTTCCTAGGCAGCGAGTCCAAATTAGTGATTCTCAGGTGCGATTATTGGCGACAGGCGATTTTACCGATGATGACGTAACGGATTTAGTTGTCTTGGTCGATGGATCAGAAGTTTCATCAGTGCTAGTGCGGGGAGACGCTTCAGGAGTCTTTGCATCCGAGCAGGCTGATTTGGGATTTGCAGGAAACAGTTGGGCAGGCCTTGAGTTTTCGCATGCAGCTGACTTCGACACCGACGGAACTCTTGACATAGTGACTCTTGCCGGCAGTGCGGGTAGCACCTATGTGGAATTGTTTCGCGGGAGCGATGATCTTGCACTTCAAACATCGCGACGCTTCTCCCTGATTGATCCTTCCTCCGCTGGTGTCGTAGGAGACTTCGATGGCACAGGGACTGTTGATCTCGCGCTCGTGCAGAACTCAACTCAGGGTCTCGTGACTTTATTGTATAACGATGTGAACTCTGATCAGTTACGCAAGGAGTTTGCTTACGACGATCGTTTCAGTCAGCTCACATCTGTTAAAGATGAGTTGCGACATTTAACTCTATACGAGCTTGACCCAGCTAATGGAAATAGCGTTAAGGCAACGCGAGTTGTCGGCGATCTAGACTCAGCCGAGAACGGCGATTCCGACGATTTGGTCACGACGATGACCTACGGAGACTTTGGCTTGCTGGATTTGCATACCGATGAACTTGGCCGCGTGACGGATTACGACTACGACCCTCTCGGCAGGTTGGTGAAGATTACCTACGCGGTTGGAACAAACGACGAGGCTTTCGAAGAATTCGAGTACGACGGCGCGGGCAATCAGACCGCTGTCATTGATGAAAACGGGAATCGAACGGAGTTCGCTTTCGATGACCTGAATCGGCTAACGAGAATTGTTGAGCCAGATCCGGACGGTGACGGTCCCCTCACCTCGCCTGTCACGATCTTCACCTACGATGCAGCAGGCAACCTTGAGACAACGACAGACGCCGAACAAAGCACGATTGCCAACACATACGATCCGCTTGATCGGCTTGAAACAACGACGGATGAACAGAGCAATGTGACGCGATACGGATATGATCACGTTGGCAATCTAACGAGTGTTACCGATCCGCTTCAGCATGAAACCACGTACGAATACGACGCTCGAAATCGGCTGAGATCGACGACCGATCCGGATGGCGGGATAACGACGTACGAGTACGACCCGGACGACAATCTCGTTGCTCTTGTTGACCCAGTTGGAAACAGAACCGGGTTTCGCTATGACGCGAGAGACAGGCTGGTCACTGAAACCGATCCGCTGGGAGAAAGCACGCTCTATGAGTATGACGCGGTCAACAGTCTGATTCGCAAGACGGATCGCAACGGGCGAATCACGAACTTCGTCTATGACGACATTGATCGGCTCGTCACCGAGACCTGGGTTGATGCGGATGGAATGACAGTTGTCAACACCATCAGCTACGAATACGACGATGCCAGCAATTTGAAGAGCGTAACTGATGTTTATTCATCGCTAGCGTTTGAATATGACCATCGCGACCGCGTGGCGAGTGTTGACAACGCTGGTACGCCAGATGTTCCGAACGTGGTGCTTTCTTACGACCACGACGGCGTTGGGAATGTTTTGTCGGTAACCGACACAATAGATGGAGTTGCGGGAGCAACAACCAGCTACGCTTACGATCCGCTCAATCGACTTGGAACGATTCAACAATCAGGAAGCGGCACTTCAGACAAGTTGGTTGACTTCGTTTACAACCAGATTGGTCAATATGATTCAATCAGCCGCTACGGAAGTCTCGACCGAACTGGGCCATCGGTTGTCACTGATTACGATTACGACAACCTCAATCGACTTGCACGCATCTCGCACGATGGCCAGCAAGGCAACATCGCCTTCTACGACTACGAGTATGATGCCGCCAGTCGAATCGAGCAGATTGAAAGCATCGATGGCAATGCGACCTACACTTACGACGATCGCAACCAACTTCGCTCGGCAGACTACACGGATGAAGCTCTAACCGACGAGTTCTACACCTACGATGAAAACGGAAATCGCGTATCGTCACACCGGCACGGTGACGCATACGAAACGGATGACGCGAATCGACTGAGTGACGACGGAACGTTCACTTACGAACACGATGACGAAGGCAGCCTCATCCTGCGAACCGCCGAAGATGGTTCAAAAAGACAATTCACCTATGACCATCGCCAGCGCCTCACAAGCGTTACCGGCTTCGATTCCGATGGTACCCAAACGCAACTGGTTGAATATGTCTACGATTCGCTCGATCGACGCATTGCCAAGATTGTCACCAGTGGAAGCAACTCACCAGAATCAATTCGATTCGTCTACGATGGCGAGGATGTGATTCTTGATTTTGAAGATGGTTCTTTGAAAGCAAGGTACCTTCACGGCACTGGCATTGACGAAGTTCTTGCCCAAGAGCCAAGCTCCGGGGCAAGTATCTGGCATCTGACTGATCACCTCGGCACAACACGTGACCTCGTTAAATCGGATGGCGAGGCACTCCAGCATTTTCAATTCGATGCCTACGGAAACGTTCTTGGAAACCTAAATCCGCTCCAGACTCGGTATCTGTTTACTGGTCGTGAATACGACCCTGAACTTGATCTCTTCTACTACCGCGCAAGAATATACGACGCCACACTTGGCTCATTCAATGGAGAAGACCCCCTTGGCGTGACGGAGGACGCAAACAATCGGCGCTACGTTCAAAATCAGCCCACGTTACTAACTGATCCATTTGGCTTGGAGTCGGGACTGCCCTATTTTATATGCCAAGCCAGTTGCCTTGTGGTACTGAGAGGTTTACCCTCGCTTCTCTTTGACAACACAATTTGTCGAATGGTCGCACCAGAGGCACCCCCGATGTGTGGTTTTGGTGAAGTGTGTCCGGACGATACAAGGCGAGAGGTTCCGCTGTCCGAACTGAACCCTCTTGACTTGCTACGTGCATTGGACGAGCAACGTCCACACGCCGAAAGATTGGATGAGGCGATAAATCGACTTTACGACACCTTTCGCAATAGGAAACCAATTGTCAATAAACTACTTGACACCCTTGCAGAAACGAAGCGTCGACTACATCAGATACAACCGACGCCCAATTCAAGTAAACCTTTATCAAAATCAGTTCCTGTTTCGGGCTTGCAGCGTTTCTGAATTCTACCGGTCTTGGGTCGATTCGTTCGCATTAAGAAGTTGTTGAATTTCCTTGCTTGACTCCAGAATCTTGATCACCAGCACGTGATCCGGGTTGAGAATAACTGTTCTACCGAGAAACCAACTTGTTACACACTCCTTACCTGACAGCATTTTCACTCCAGCGACATCTGTCGACCCAATTTCATCGAGATAGTAGTCGATGACTCTGTCCGACGACTTGAAGCTCACCATGTATACGGGACTGCAACTCGAAGTTGAGTTGCTGGGCGAAGCGAACGCTGTCGAAGACGCGAGAACGAGAGAGAGGATGGTCATCAACGGTTTTAGATATTCGGCTACCATGCCAACCATTTAACATAACGACCAATTGTCTACAAGCCATTGTTGGACAAACCGCCTGAGTTCTTGATGTAGTTGACTCGTCGAACGTCACTCAATTATACACTTGCATCCCAAAATTGCACCGTTTGGCCGTCTGACTTCATACCACCACTTCCCGAGCGGTGACCACAACTCAACAACAGTGTTGGGTCGATAGACGGGAACCGAATACGCTTTCACTGGAAAGGACTCTTTTGGAATCAGAGTCAGACCATGACTGCGACGTTTGCGATTGGCCAACGCCCGAAGTCCAGCGACCTGACGACGAACGGGGGCGTAAGGTTCAAATGGCAGTTCGTAAAACAACTGTGTTAACTCCCCTACTGTGCGCCAACATGCCAAGCCTTCTAGCATCGCCCTGAGTTCCTTGTAGTGCTCCCAATCGATCTGAACATGCGAGCGAAGTCGCGGCCGATCCCATCCCTTTCGACTTCTCCCTTCTGGTCTTCGGCTGATTGAATAGTTGCAAACGCGAATCGGCGTCTCTTCCACGAGTCGCCACGCTTCGTCTTGCTTCCGGCCGTTGGTTGCCAAGAGCACAAAGTGTCGACCGAAGCGAATGTACTGGACGTTTGCTAAACCAAGTTTTTTTCTGCGCCAACGCGTCGTCTCAGAAATGTCGACGCTGTGCTTTTTTAGCAGCTTCGCATCCACGCACGCGACCGATTTGCCAGCAGGAATCTCACCCTGCACGAACCAGCGGTAGCCTTTGGTCAAGTAAACCACCGCGATTTGCTGCACAAATCCCTTCACCGAAGTTGCTTCGCACATGTAGCCCATTTCTCTCATCCAAATGTGGGGCCCGTTCATCGGCACGGGCCCACCAAAGCCGAAAACAATCCAAAAATCGGAACGCCTCCTGCGTGCAATCCAAAAGAAACCGCGTCGGAAATCCGCCGCGAAAACCATATTCTTATTGAATGCTTTGCAATTCATAATGCCTTTCAGGCATTGATGAACTGCTCCGCATCTTTTCCTTTCTTGAGTACAAAACCACACTTTTGAACCGGCCCTTTGGCACCTCCTTCCGGAGGCGCCTCGGGGCCGTTTCTTTTGGCTCCTCCCGGAGCCTCTCTTCTTACAACATGGTCGAGTAAACTCGACCGTCCGTCAGTCCTTTCGTCGTTGCTCTCCGAGGCACCACCCACGGATCAGTCACAAACGGGACACGACTGCCTTGCCGTGCACCAACGAGTTCGTTGATGTAGCCGCCTTCGCGACCATCACCGCTGAATCACACGAAACGGTGATTCACTTTCTACTCAGACCACACTCCCAGTCTTGAGAATTTTTTCCGAAGAACACCTTTGGCTGCCAAGCCGTGGCACCGGTGACTATTCCGGCATCTCAAGACCTTCCCGCGTTAGTTGTTGTCTTCACCTCTTTGCTCCCGTCGCTAGCTCAATTCTGAGCAGACACCGCAGCCGTATGTGAAGCGTTCCCGCTTCCATACTTTCACTTGGCCAGTGGCCAAGCATTTCAGGGGACCGAACATGGAAGCATCCCCTTACCGACCGACTACGGGTTTTCGCAGTTTGGCACCGGCTTCAAAGAGATTCACTGGCAAGCGAAGGCATTCACCTACGCCTTTCATGGTTGAGCTATTCACCGCCTTGTTTCCAAGGACGCCGAGTTGGCAAACCCGGTCTGGCCTGTCGCCAGGCTCAGAGCTCCCCACGCCAGCTAGGTTGGCGAAGTCAAAGACTCTCACCGCCCCTAGGCAGGATTAGCATGCCGAAGTTGGCAGCTTGCTCCGTTTGGATTGCTCACAAACGGGATTACACCTGCTTTGAACAACAACGGCTCTTCACTCCAAAAGAGAGAAGAGTCTTTCCGCGTCGCCCACGCTGAACTCCCATCATGGGCCATCGAGTCGAATACCAGGATTACTCCACAAGAACTCACTCCGATACAAATGGAGTGAGCTCTTTTGTGGGATTACTCTGGTAAGCCCTCGTCGAGCTGGACAAGCTACTCTCGCAGCGTCCAGCTCTACGGACCGATGACGGTATGCGCTGCCGCATACACTTTGAAGGGCAGTCAACTCCCCTCCCCTTTCACTTGGTTGGTAGCCAAGCTATCCGGGTGTCATCGTCTGCAAGAAGATTTTTTCACTGCACGCCGGTACTTCTGGCTAAATCATCTTTCAGTGTCGGCGTGTACCGTACAGGGCGCCAGCAGGGAGTACGTTTTCGGACTTGTACACAGGAAAATTGGATGGGAGGTAACAAAGTCAAACGGCTACGTCTGTTACAGCAAGGTGATCACACAGAACGCCGCTGGTGTCATTTCGCGATCTTCATTTTGCCAAGAATCACCTCTTTGAGTTCCTCTTCGTTATCGACAATTTCGATGTCATCATTGTCGAACAGCGACAACACAGCGTCGACGCTGGCTCGAATGAACGTGTTGCGCGTGATGATCTCCGATGTCTTCACCTTCGGTGAACCTTCGCTGCGGGCGCGCGACTTCTTTTGCATCAGCACTTCCGCGAGTTTCGCGGTTCGGTCCAGTTGCCACGCAGTGTAGTACATGTGCCTGCGAATCAAGTCTTTTGTTTTTGACACTCTGGGGTGTGTTTCCACGGGAGGTGGCTGTGTCACCAATGCGGGACGAGGAGGCGGAACGGAGTTTCGTTCGCGTGACAAACTTCGCTTCGACTTTTCTGTCGCCGCGTTTTCAAGATAGGTGTTGACGTTGGGCACGGGCGGAGTCTTGGCCGGCTTCGCCTTTTGCTTCGGTTGCATCAAGGGCGAGTCCTGGATCCCCTGGTTCTTTTTGCGACCGACTAGATTAGCCACGGCTTCCTGCAGTCTGTTTGGTTACCTGGGTCATCAAGTCGATTCGCCGCAAAAACTCCTCGGCAAGATGCGTGAAGAGGCGACAGTGCCCATGGTTCGGCCGATACTCAAAAATCGTTTGCCCTTGATTGGCTCCTTCCGGGATGTTCACAGCCAAGGGAATTTGAGTGGTAAACAGGCCCCCTCCCCCGTCGGCCCCGAATGTTTCGATCAGATGATCCTTCACGGCCTTCGCCAAGTTTGTGCCAACCCTTGTTCCCGACAACAGCACACCGATGAGCAGCAGCGGTAAATTCATCTTCTCAATGCAGTAGGAAGCGTAGTCGACTAACTCATCCATCGCGTCGAGCGAGTCTGAATCGGGGTACACGGGAATCAGCAACCAATCGGACGCATAAAGTGAACAAGTCAAGTGAAATCCCATGCGCGGAGGGGTATCGATCAAGACGTGGTCAAAGCCCTGGTTGGCTAGGCTTGCCAGAGATTGATTCAAATGCACCAGCCTCGCACGTTCGTGTTCTTCTGCTGTGATCTGGGCCTGTTGGGATTGGGGCAACTGATAGTACTCACCACGAATCAGGTCACCAACGTGCTCCAGTGCATCCACAGCCGGACATAACCAAAGCTTGCCATCGAATTTCGGATGGCAAACCGCAATCTCGGTCATTGGGGTACCGTTGGTGATCGCATCGAGGCTTGAAAAGAAGTCCTGGGAACCATCTTCGGGAAACTCGAATCCGAGCCGCTTGGAGGCGTTCTTTTGTGGATCGAGGTCAACGACAAGAGTTTTCTTTCCGAGTTTGGCTAGCGCCGCAGCCATGTTCACCGTAGTTGCCGTTTTGGCGACACCGCCCTTTCGTAATGCAATGGTTGTCACATCCATGATTGCCCCCGTCGTTATTACCCCTTCTGGTTCCATACACGACAGCAGTGCATCCGACAAGAAAAAAATGGCCCAGTGGCCCGATGGCTCGCTCACCCCTTGGCCCAAAGAGCCACTGGCCCAATGGCGCATTGGCCCCCTGGGCCAGTGGCCCTTTTTCGACAGCACGATTTGGTTTGCCAGGCCGCGACCGACGATGGCCAACCCACCCACATCTTGAATTCAGTTGGAGGTGGTCGCTTCGTTCGTTTGTTCGATGGAAGATTCTCTCGTAAGCACCCGGAATCACAGGCTCAAAGAGTATTGGCCCAAAGGTCTGCCTTGGGGGATCCCACTGGGCCAGTGGGCCACTGGCCCAGTGGGATCACGATTTTTTCGTTGCCGTAGCCAGGAGGCTGTGTACAAGTGGTCAACGATGATTAACGAGAAATAACAAGGAGGTAGGGACGACAGGCAACCACGAACGTCAAAAGAAAAGACCCGGTCACTCGCGGCAACGAATGATCGGGTCTTAGAAGTCCAAATGATTCACAGCTGCGCCAAGAGGCTTGGACACTGCTAACCGATCCGAGCTTACCAAACCGTCGCGCGCTGTCAATCATTATTCTTAGACTGTGTACTTGTGTCGTTTGGCACGGCCAATCAGCGAGGGCCAATGGGGTTTCTGCGTCTCGAAAAGAAAGGCGATGGCGAGCAGATTTCGAGGAGGGTACGTCTTACTGTCGGTGGGAACAATCAGTAGTTTGCTATGGCGAAGGCGAGTAGGGGAGCTCTCTGCTGCCGGGCTGAGGGTCTATCTTTCGCTGCACGAGATGCAGCATCGCCGCTGCGATTCACATCGAAAACCGCAGTTTTTAATGCGCGAAATCTGCGACCTTACTGGACTCAAAGAACGTTCTATCAGCGCCGGTCTGAGAGAACTGAGGCCATTTGTATTCTTTGATCAACAACGAATCGAATTTCTGAGTCACTTCGACGGGCGGGCAGGGGAGATGGTGGCCGAGTTGGGAACGTCCAAAGATAGACTCGTCCCTGTCCCCCGTCGACTGCTAAAAGCACTGGCAGGCCATCGAAAACCTTCAGAGGTGATTGCTTCCCTGGTGATGGCAGCTCGTTGTTTGTTTGTCAAAAACGGCTGTATCACCAACTACGGGTTTGTCAAAGCTGGCTGGATAGCAGAGGTGTTCGGTATCGCCAAGCGAACCGTTTTCTCTGCCACAGCTTGGCTGCGGTCATTGAGGCTGTTGAGACGACGCAATGTGCATTGGCGGGTTAGAAACAAGTTTGGCCAGTGCTACGAAATCCTTACCGGACGAGGAAAGAAACGACAACGAAGACGCGAATCTGCACCCCCATGGAAAAACAAGAGAACTATTTCCTATGGAAATACCAAAACTGGTGTTTCTATTGGAAAGATTGCTCCAGGTGACCTGAAAAGAGTTTCCAGTGTGAAGATTCTCTACGAGCAAGCCTGTGGGCTTGGCTGGATGAAGCCTTCCGAAGCGAACTTCCTCAACGTTGTGGCTGCCGCGGTGCGCGCAACCACGCTGGGAAGGAACCCGGCCGGGATGTTCGTACAACTGATTCGACGAGGACTGTGGGAATTCATTACTGCGGAACAGGAGAGGAGGGCTCTCAGAGCAGTGAAAAAATGGAGGACCAAGCAACGCTTTCAACCGTCCCGCGTTCCAAGCGGCTGCCTATCGGCTCCAGCCTCGCGGGCAACGGCGTCGAGATGGTTTGCTGTTGCCTGCGATCGATTCCTATCAGACTGTTCAATCTTTTCTTTGATCTTGTTCAGGTAGCTGTGCTACTATCGATCCATGGCACAATCTGACAAAGAACTCGAATTGTTCCACCGCTTCATCGGGCGACAACTCACAAACGGAGGTACCTCCATTTCGCCTGACGAGGCCTTGCGAGCTTGGAAAGAACAGACTGAATCTCTGCTGTCCATTCAGCGAGGGCTCGATGACGTGGCGGCTGGGCGAACAACGCCATGGAAAGAATTCGATCGAGAGTTTCGTAAGAAGAACAAGATTCCACTCGATTGATGGAATTCCGAGTCGAGTTTTCAGCCGAAGCGAAGTCGAATATCGCAGAGATTTATCGGTGGATTCGCGAGCGATCGGTACAGGGTGCCGATCGTTGGTATCAAGAACTGCTAGATGCCGTTGCATCCCTTGAGTTCGCCAACTCCATTCCAGGTTCGATCGCTCCAGAATCAAACGAATTCCAGGTGGAGATGCGTCACTTGGTTTTCAAGGTACCTCGCGGCCGACCCTACCGTATCGTCTTTCAGGTAGAGAAGGGGAAGATCCACGTAATCTCAGTACGCGGAAAGGGCATGAACTACGTCGAGCCAACCCAGCATTGAAATCCTCGATTTGGTGAGGGCGCTGTGTTGCAAATTGTGACAGTGATGCTCTGCAATCGAGATCTCAACGCAGAATTTTCGCCGCAGGTTTTGAATCCTTTGCGCAACCGTGGTAGTTCAAGACCGAGCGCCAATTTGCGGCGAGAATGTTTTGAAAAACTCGAATAGGAGCAATGCGATGAGCAAACCAGTTCACGAAATCAGACTCGGTTCGATCAAGGTTGCCATCTGGGCCAACGACACCGAACGAGGAAAGCAGTACAACGTCACGCCAAGCCGACTCTACAAAGAGGGGGACGAATGGAGGAGTTCGAATTCCTTCGGTCGTGACGATCTGTTGCTGCTGTCCAAGGTTGTCGGCATGGCCCACACGTGGATCTTCGAAAACGCGGACTAGAGGTTAAACCCGTCGTCAACGAGCGTTGTCCCGACGAGAGGCGGGCACCGCGTCGGCACGATCGTGCCACGTGGGAGCCTGCCTCTGGGCACTTGACGTCAGCACGTCGACACCCAATGCGGCGCTCGACAGAATTTTCTTGTCGTGAGTTTGAAGGCGTCGTATGGTTCATCAATGATCAAGAAAGCTAGCCGTGAATCGACCAGTCCCTGGGAGGTCTTGCACGTTCGTTCGACCGGTCGAACGCTCCTAAACGGTCGTTTTCTCACCGCAGCTTTGCTGGGATCGCTGACTGTTGCCTTGGTGAGTGTCTTTGCAGGCATGCCGGAGCAGATTTCAGTTCTCGGAGTCATTGTTAGCAGCGTTTTTGGCCTTCAGCTCGCCTATTTGGAGTATGCACTGGAGAGAGATCGGCATCAGGCAACTCTGCTGGGTGCCTTGGGGCTGAGAAGAGAATTGGTGGTTCATCCGGAGTTTTTGTCGATCTATCACCGCATCGCGCTTTCACTCGGTACACTCGCTAGTAGTGAGAACGCGACATTGCAGTTCCAGGCATTGTCGCGATTGATTGAATTGGACTCCAAGATCAGTGAAATGGCCGACGGCAAGCTCGTCTTTGAACGAACCGAAACTTGGCGAACTGTCTACGAGCAGCTGTTGCGCAAACCGGAAGTAAAGCAGTACCGATCCGTCGCATGGTTTCGCACAGCTGAATATTGGCAAGACACACCCGGCAAGCAAAGTCTTGAGCTCAACTGCGAGTTGGCAAAGGACGGGCTGTTGGTTCATCGCACAGTCATTGTGCCCGAATCGCTATGGACAGCTGATTCCAATCTGCCGGGTCCTCCCGTTTCCGAGTGGATCGAGCATCAGCACGTCCACGGAATCCTGGTCCGCCTTGTCCGCGAATCGGACATTCGCGATGAACCCGACCTGCTTGTCGATTTTGGGCTTTACGGTGACGTAGCCGTCGGTTTTCAAATCGTGGACAAAAACGGCCGAACCTCACGATTCGAGATTGATTACCGCGCCAGCGAGCGACAAGCGGCCCAGCGGATTTGGGAGCGTCTGAACTTATTTGCAACTTCGTATCCCGATCTGCTGGATCGGGAACAGAAACTTCCGTAAGCTCTCAGGGTACGGAGAGTAACAATGACCATTGTTCACTATCTCGACTCAGCCCGTCTGGGCCTCATGACGCCTACCGCCCGCGATCGGCACCGGGATCTTGTCGAGTTCGCAGGAAAAAATGCCGCGTCCGCCGAGATGGACCGACTGATTTTTCAAGGGGGAGCCCATTGGCCGGTTGATCTGCAAGCTGAGTTCCCGCAATTGGCGTCGTTTCCGGGAGTGCATCAACTCCGGGACAAGCTGAAGTTGCAGTTGGGTTGCGAGCAGTGGCAGTCCATTCTTTTTGGGTCTTCATCCGACTCCCATATTCGAATCGCGGCACTGCTGCTCTTCGGTCCCTGCGAACGCGTCCTCACCACCGATCTTTCGTGGCCCGTTTATCGGAAAGTCCTGCAAGATTTTGCCAAGGGGTTTGGCCGTGAGCTGGTCGTACTGCCGATTCGCAGGTTCATTGAAGATGATCGTCCGACGATCAACGACGTCAGTTTGTACGTTGCCAACAAGTTCGTGCAGCACGGCTGCGATGGACTGTTCTTGACGGCGTTGAGCCACGATGGGGTCTGCTTTCCCGCAGCTTCCGTTACTGAATCTATCCGTGAGAAATCGGAATTGTTCTTTTCGGTGATCGATGGGGCTCAAGAATATGCTCAGGTCGAGCATGGGGCCTCGGTGATCGCTTCCGACCTCTATCTCACCAGTAGCCACAAGTGGTTGGGCGGCTATTTTCCACTCTCCCTTGCCGTTTACGGACGTCAGCGGTCTGCATCGCGGATCGAGCACATTGTTGCCGAGCTACTTGAATCAAGTTCCATTGACGACCCTTTGCTTCGCCTCGCTTGGCGGGCAATATCAGGCATTGACGTGGCATCACAATCGACTGCAAACGTTGCCGCCTTGTTTTCCTGTGACGGGGCGTTGGATGATCTGCACTCAGAAATTCAGCAAACGGGTGCGCCACCACGTCCGATCGATCATGCAGATATTTCCTTTGTCCTATCACAGCTAGAAAACACGATCTGGACGGTAAAAGAACTACCAGAGGCGTACCACTCGAGGACGGTTTTGCTGGAGGGTAGGGGGCTTTCACCATCAATCGACGGCACGGTCATTCGCAATGCTTTCGCAGAATGCGGGCTCGCGGTAACAGCTTACGACACGGGGCAAATCCGCCTTTCTATTCCTCGCGACAACTGGACCAGCGAGTCCCAGGAAGACGTTGGACGCCGCGTCCGTCAAGCAACAAGCTTGCTGCTTCAATAGCACACAAGTTTGCCTGACGTGACACCGCGTGGTTCCCTTTGGGAATCAACGAACAGGAACTGTCGCTACCGACATCGGCTATACAGTGGCAATGGTCCCAAGCAACCAGGAAGACGTTTCCGGTTGCGCCCGCTCATCGTCGGATGCCGTGCTGCCTTGTCTTTTTTGAGGCTTTGTGTCATCGATGCAAACGTGACAGCGTTTGACGCCAGATAGCAGGAGAGATTGACAATGAAGGCGAGGAAATGAATCGAAGCTTGAACTCCATGGCGACCGCTATCGGCGAAGCCGAGAAGCGACTGGCCAGGGAGTATTCCGATTCACTGGTCGTCAATCAAGCTTTGGATCGCAAGCTGGTGAGTTTCCAAGCGAACAAGAACGCCGGCGAACATCGTTGGTGCAAGTACCGGGAAGCGTTCTCGGCAGACTTGATGCGTTATCTGTTCCGGGAAGTGGGAATGGACCGGGGAAAGGTGCTGGACCCGTTTGCCGGTTCTGGAACGGCACTTTTTGTCGCCAGTGAATTGGGTTTGGATTCCCTGGGAATCGAGTTGCTTCCTTGCAGTGCCGAGATCATCGAGGTGCGGCAGGCCCTCCGATACGCCGACTCTCCAAAGGTCGCTTCAGCGATTCAGGACTTCTGCAACTCCCGCGTCTGGGAAAGAAACGGCGAGAAGAAACCTTTTCAACACTTGCGAATCACCGCAGGAGCCTTTTCTGAGGAAACCGAAAAACATCTTGGTCGTTATCTATACGAGGCAGAATCAATCTCCGACCCAACCGTCAAGCGAGTGCTTCGGTTCGCTGCAATGTGCATTCTGGAATCGATCAGCTTCACCAGAAAAGATGGGCAGTATTTGCGTTGGGATTGGCGTTCGGGGCGAAGGGGAGGAAAGACAAGATTCGACAAAGGAACGATTCGAAGCTTCTCAGCGGCGATGATCGACAAACTCTCCGAAATCGCGTCCGACCTGACGGGCAATCACCCGTCGCAACGATTCTTGTTTGGAACTCACCCGCCGCCTGATCGGCCTGGAGAAGTCGAACTGCTGCGAGGAACCTGCCTAGAACATCTTCCCCGAATCAAAGGAAGAACCATTTCCGGCATCGTCACCTCGCCGCCGTACTGCAACCGCTACGACTACACGCGGACTTACGCGTTGGAGCTGGCCTATCTGGGCGTTGGCGAAGATTCGATCAAGGAACTGCGTCAAGCCATGGTCAGTTGCACCGTCGAAAATCGAGACAAGACGGGACTTCCCTCGCTCCTTTCCCGTGGCATCTATGCGAAAGCGAGAAAAGCATGGGAGGAACAACGGATGCTTCAAATCGTGCTGGAGTACCTGGATGCTTGTCGCCGCCAAGGTGAGCTGAACAACAACGGCATTGCCAGAATGGTCAAGAACTATTTTCTGGAAATGTCGATGGTCATCTTCGAATGCGCTCGCATCCTGCGACCGGGCAGGCCACTGGTGATGGTCAACGACAACGTCCGTTACCAGGGCGCCCATCTGCCGGTCGATCTGATTCTTTCAGACTTCGCACAAGCAGCTGGATTGGATGTCGAAACCATCTGGGTATTGCCGAGAGGAAAGGGCAACAGCAGCCAGCAAATGGCGCGTCATGGACGCCAAGAACTGCGAAAATGTGTCTACGTTTGGCGGAAGCGGTCGCAGAAAGACCGATTGCCCGCAAAGACAAAACCAGGGTCGGCGGTTGCCTTCCCCCTAGCATTGGAAGTCAACGAACCAGCGGCCGGCCCCGCCACCAATCCCTGAAACACTTCTCTGTAGGCAGCAACAGGCCGGCGTGGAACGAGTATGTGAAACAGAATGGGGCTCTCGACACCTCCTCAAAAAATGACCGGTGGCCGCGATCTCCTTGACTTTGCCGCTCGGCTTTGGAAGGCCTGCCATCGTTCGTTCCCGTCGTTCTTCTTTCTGCCACCCCTATTGGAAAGAATGTCGCAGGTGGTTGTGAGGTTTTCAGAAATTCGATAGCGTTCGGGGGGTGATCGGAAACCACCGATCCAATGGCGTGAGTCGCCTAGCACGTGGGACGGACTTCTTTCGGGGCCAGTCGGCCCGTTCTCCAGGCTAGATCGTCAGCCTGTTTTCTGAATTGATTGCGCCACTGGACCAGCTGTGTCACGGCTGCCGGCAAGACTCTGTCGGTGATCGGTTTGCGCTTCGATCCCGTTTCTTTGATTTCACTTCCCCAGTTTCCCATCGAGTTTGGTGATGACGCAGAAGCGACGTTCTTGGCTTCGACGTGTTTTTCGACGTAAGCATGGTTCGTTGCCTCGGCATCGGCGACATCGGCGGATGTTGACCGAGACGCTCGAAGCTCGGCAGCTTTTGGCCGCCGGTGATGCGGTGCAGTTGGTCGATGATGCTGATGCGGACTTCTCGACGACCGGGACGTTCAATCCCAATAGCGGTGGGTTCAATTCGGGTATCAAGCAGTCTCATTTCAATTGGACCGCTTCGACCGCTTCTTGGACGTTCGATGTTTCGCCGGGGACTTATGAGGTGGCGGCGAGTTGGCCGGGGAAATCGAATTCGGCCAGCGACGCTCCCTTTTCGGTACTCGATGGTGTCGGTGGGTCGGTGCTGGGGACGGTCTCGATGGATCAGACGGCCGAGCCGGATGATTTTGTGGATGAGAATGTCGGTTGGGAGAGTTTGGGTTCGTTCACGGTGACCGGCAACTCGATCGAGGTGCAGCTTTCCAATGCGGTGACCGCCGGTTATGCGATCGCCGATGTGGTGCGGATTCAACGGGTTGCCCCGGTCAGTTTGTCGGAGGCTCAGTTGGGCGCGGTGGCCGATAAGGCTCACGTTGGTTTTGGGATCACCGGCGTGGGGCAATTGGTTGATAAGGCCTTTACGTTGACGAATGATTCGGCGGCGGCGATCACGCTCGATCCGATCGTTGCGCCGCAAGGGTTTTCGATTGTTAACAATTTCACGGCCGGCCAGACGCTCTCTGCCGGTGCGTCGGTGAACTTTACGGTGCGGTTGGATGCGAGTGCCGCGTCGAAGTCGTATGGGCCGCTGTCGATTGTGGTCGACGATGGGGCGGAGAGTCTGCTGGAGTTGACGATTTCGGGCACGACGCTGGCTGCCGGTAGCGCGGTGCAGGTCGTCGATGATTCCGATGTCGGGTTCTATCATTCGGGGACGTTCTATTCGATCTCCGGCGGTGGTTTGAATGGGGCGATGCAGCATTCGCATCCTTCCTGGCGCGATTCGCTGGCTCGCTGGGTGGTCGACGTGGAGCCGGGGACGTATGAAGTGGCTGCCACTTGGCCTTCTTCATCAGCGCGGGCGATCGATGCTCCGTTCACGATTTACGATGGGGTTGGTGGCAGTGTGCTTGCCACTTCGGTGGTCGACCAGACCGACGCGCCGCGGGAGTTTGTCGAAGCGGGTACCGCTTGGGATTCGCTCGGTGAAGTGACGGCCACCGGCAACACGTTGGTGATCGAGGTTTCCAACGATTCGACTACCGGTTATTCGATCGCCGATGCGGTTCGGGTTCAACGTTTGGCCGGTGTGTCGGTTTCGGAAGCGACTCTGGGGAATGTTGCGCAGGGTGACCACGTTGGTTTTGGGGTGACCGAAGTTGGTTCGCCGGTCGAAAAGACATTCACGCTCAGTAACGATTCGGCCGATCCGGTGTTGCTCGCCCCGATCACCGCAGCGACCGGTTTCACGGTGGTGAACAATTTCCAAAGTAGCCAGTCGCTCCCTGCCGGGCAGACGATCGACTTCACCGTGCGGCTCGATGCCGGGGCCGATGCCAAGTCGTTCGGGCGGCTAGAGATGGTGATCGAGGATGATGCTGCGGCGCTGTTCGATTTTGGGATCTCCGGCACGGTGACTTCTTCGGCGGTGCAGGAGGTGGGCCGGTTCGATGACGGTTTCGTTTCGGCGGGCAAGTTTCAAATGGTCGCCGTCGGCCATTTCGGCAGCGCGATGAAGACGCACGTTTCCTACGAGGGTTCTCGTGTTTACTGGGTCGTCGATGTTCAGCCGGGTGAGTACGAAGTGGCGGTCTCCTGGCCCGGCTTTTCCGGCAACGCCCCGGATGCTCCCTTTACCGTTTACGACGGCGTGGGGGGCGCGGCGCTGGAGACGATCGCGGTCGATCAAACGGGCGATGCGAACGATTTTGTCGATGGCTTGACTGGCTGGAAGGTGTTGGGCGATTACACGATCACCGGCAACACGCTGATGATTGACGTGACCAACGCGATCGCCAGCGGGTTTGCGGTGGCCGATG
>CBDCUW010000001.1:0-6678 GCA_965222745.1 Rubripirellula sp. | reverse complement strand
TCGACCTTGCAAGCGTTCACGCAATACGCAATCACCGCGTTACGATGCTGCGAGCAACGACGGTCATCTCTTCCGGTTCGATTCCGAGGCGCCCGATCAGCCTCCGCGATCAACCATCCGCTGGTCGGCCTTCGTTTCGACGGCTGACAGACACTTGAGACACGAGACTTCAGGACACGAAGAGGGCAGAGCCAACACTGCTCGTGTTCTTTGGCAAGCCAAAGCAATATCGCAGCCAGCACGGACTTTCGGACTCGGACTCCGGAATCCCTGCCAGTAATCAAGGACCTTTCCGGCGGCGCTTGGCGTACCGCTTCGCGCGGCGGCGTGGTCCCAGGTACGCGAGCAATTGTTGTTTTCGTCGTTTATCCGCTGACAGAGGGAGAAGGTTCGCGAAAGCTGCGATCCCCGTTTCATATTCACCCAAATCGAAAGCAATGACAGCCTCCATTCCGGTTACGTTCGAATCTCGATCAGATCTGCCAGTAGCTTCTTCGCGGCGGCGGTGCATTGAAACCACACCGATGTCGCCAAGGCAAGCATTGCATCCGGATGTGTTGCCCGAGACTTTTCGGCTGCGTCGAGGCCGACGAAAACTCGCCGACAAGAGCGACCCGTTGTTGCGCCGGGTGATCATCGGAATGGCGTCCCAGAGCCGTCGCTTAGCTTCAACCAGCCCGGCCATCGGATGGTCTTGCACCAGGGTTCGATCAGCCATGTGAGCTTGCAGTCCGCCCAGGAATAACAATTCAGCAAATCGGTTGGCTAGTTCGGGATAGCGACCGACGGCGATCGTTGCCAATTCGATTGCCTTCGCTTCCCGACCTTGACGCCAGAGGAAAACGATCAGTCGCACGAGGAGGCTGACGCGAAATCGCGAGAACTCGACGTCACCAAGCAGTAATCCAAGAATGGGCTCCTCAATCGCGCCCTTCCCTGTTGCCAATCGTTGAATGAAATCGTCCAGTCGCACATCAAAGTCCGCGGGCAGGTGCCCCGAACGCATGCAACATTCGAGATGTCTCGCCGCAAAACCAAGCCGCGCTCCGGTCTGTCCCGCGCTGAGTCTCGCATACAGCTTGGCCGCTCGTTGTCGATCACCCTTCCGCTCGGCGACCAGCGGCTTGTAGAGCAACAAACACGCGGCCTTTAAGGCCCAGTTTTCGCCAGCCCGCTCAGCACATGGCCAAGACGATCGAACTGCCTTAATCGAGTCAGAGCGTTCAAATAGATGCAGCGGGACGACCTACTGAGATCTGCTGGTTCAATCTTTTCAAGTGCGCGGACTGTATCTTCGAGTTGCCCGAGTGCGTGATGGCAGCACGCCACGATCTGACGCGACTGACTTCCAAGCATCTGCGTCGGCAGGGATCGAGTGAATGCCAAACACTCGTTGAATTTTTCCTGTCCCAGCAGCGCGAGCTGGTTGATGAGAATCGCTACCAATAAATCGCTGCTGCTCTCATCAGAGCCGGAAAAATCGAACTCGCAAAGCCGTCGTTCGGCCGATTCAAAATCATGGAGCTCAACATGGCAACGGCTTTCCAACACGATTACCGTCGGACCATACTCCTCGCTGACACTAGGTTCGGCAAGACGCTCAAGCACTAAACGGAGCGTGTCACGATCTGTTGAAGGTAAGTCGAGGACTTGCCGACACCAATGAATCTTCGGCCAAGCCAGGCTGGGAGCCAATTCAATCGCACGCCTCAATCGGATCAGGCCCAAATCCGGATCCCTACCCCACTGCGGCGCCGACGCGGCCAGCACGTCCAGACTGAGATCATCGGTAGCACCATCGTCGAGGGCAAGCAGAAACCAAATGGCTCGACTCTTCCTGACCCTGTCGCCGCTGTTCGCAGTGCCCCATTCGAAGAGCACATTGTCCACGAAATTGGCTTTGTCCATCACGATGCTCAAGTCTTCGCCAGCACCAAACATACAAGGAGGCCAGCAGTGTTGACTGCCCCAACGAAGTCGGGTCGCACGGGCTAGCGAATAGAGGAGCCTTGGCATACCCATTCCAGCTCAATCGATTGGGATTACCGCTCTGCTACCCAACGAATTGTCGTGAAAGTGATTGGAAGCACTTTACGGCAAGACCCATACAGTTACGGACATATTAGACTTGTGCTTCTCGCGGATTGCGCATGACAAAATTCTTGAAGACGCCAAGAATTTGTACGATTTTCCGAGAGCTAACGACGGCGGTCAATTAGGCGCGTCGGTATCTTGGCCATCGATCAAACGGCTCGACGGTTTCCCCTCACGCATTTGATCGCGTTCCCCTCACGACGCGTGGACCGTCCCTGCGGAATTGCGTCGATTGAATCAGGAGTGAATATTGGCGATCATTCAGTGTACATGGCTACAGTCTTTCGTGCATAAATTGGATCAATATTGACATGATGGACATGACCATCGCATCTACCAAGGCACCGAAACTAGGACAAGCGTTCGTTGCATCCTACTCAGATCAGTCCGTCATCTCGGAAAGCGTTACAATAAGAGAAAGGCACTTGGGAGCAAAAAAAAATGTTACCTGCTGAGTTTACCGTAACAATTTCAATAGCTTATGGTCGACCTAGTTCGCTGAGAGACTCTGCGAACGGGGCATGAAGCGAGAATGCTGTGGTCGAACATTGCCGACTTCGCGAAAGAGGACTGCCCCGAATTGCCCCTACACTGAACTCCCATTGAGCAAGGGACGGATGACCTTTGGCCGACTACACGGACCTGCGATTGATTGCGTTAGCCTTCTGCAGCGCTACGTGATCGACCTAGAGTCATTGCTGTGAGATGTTCACGAGTCGAATCGCCGAATCGCTGAGTGCGGAATCCTGTCTTGGAGTGATCGTGAAGGCACTCGAAGAGTTGCCATGCCGGTGCGCGTGTCATCAGGCGCTTTAAAACCAGCCACTTATGGGCGCTTCAAAACCGGCCATTTTGAGTCTGGATTACTTGTTTGAAGACTTCTGATCTTGTTCTTCGGCTTTCGAGCCGATGGGCGCTTTGGCTGGTTTTGAACCTTTTCCATACCAGCAGGCGATGGATAATTTGCAGGTGATCCTTGGCGGTGAGAAATTCTCGGTCGACACCGCCGAGCAGATCAACCGCCAGATGGGCTCCGCCGCCGGGGAATATCTCGGACGAGTTGCCCAATCCGCCAGCCGAGAGCGAAGCGAAGTTGCTTGTCGCCACGGGCGATTGCAAAGGAATCCCGATGGTCAAAGAGGATGCCGCCAAGTTGGCCCGCTTTCGAGACGGCCAAGAAAAGCCCTGGCAATCGACGCATGGCCACGGTTAGTAGCGTGTACACGGTCAATCCCCATGTTCGTACGGCTGAGGAAATCACCGAAGCTCTCTTCCGTGACGCTGGCGACGAAACCCACGCCAAGCCGAAGCGTCCCGAAACCCGCCAATAAGATCACGACGGCTCACGCTACCGGAGATGGTCAACGATGACGACGAACAAGATTTTCATATCAGTGGCATCCATGTGGCGATGGCTTGATCATCGGCCAGATCGATCAGCGGCGTCGGCCCGGCCAGGTCTTGATCGCATTGATGGACGGTCAAGAGAGCCTGTGGGAGACGATGAAAACTGCATCTTTCGTTTGGCCCACGAACGGTACCGATTCTCGACATCCTTCACGCCTTGGTTTACGTATGGGAGGCAGCGGGACTGTTTGAAAAAGATGACGGTCCTCGGCGCGCGTTCACATCGTGAACGGTTGCTGCGGATTCTACGAGGCGAGGTGAAAGGCGTGATCAAAGGGTTGCGTCGCTTGGGGACGGCGACAAGCCTGAAAGGGAGACGCGGCGAAAGACCTGGGTCCGCATCTGTGGATATTTGGAAAAGAACGCACATCGAATGCGTTACGATGAGTATCTCCGGCGGGGCTATCCGATCGCGTCCGGCGTGATCGAAGGCGCTTGTCGTCATCTGGTCAAAGACCGCATGGAGCGGAGCGGAATGCGTTGGACGCTGGAGGGCGCTCGATCAATGCTGCACGTGAGAGCCGCATTCAGAGCGATCACTGGGAAGCGTTTTTTAGGCGATCGCATCAAGCGAGAAACCGAGCGAACCCATCCGCATCGCCATCTGCTGGATAACTACCAGCCGATGACGCCTGGCATGTTAGCTGTCGGATCCGCGGTTACACCCGTTTTGAATAGCCGATCGGGCTTTGTCGCGGTGGTGGCGTCGTACCACGGGCAATGATGATGTTCGAGCCGGTTGTTGTTCCGTCCCAGATTCTCGCGTGGGTCGAAATCGTCCCATCTCCGTTGTTCACACCATCAATCGCAGCGACCTGTGAGCTGTTGTTGATTTGCAGCTCGCTTCCATACATCCGCATTGTGTCTGATTGCTAAAGCTAGGCGGTACTTGAGAGGGACTTGACCACGCAAATCTGCATCACTTAATTGCACCGAACCGCCCCTTTTCGCTATTGATTGTCGCGTGTCAACGGCACGCTGTTTCTGTTGCGAATTCGGCAGGCGAGGTTGATTCCTAAATCAGCTCATGGGACGAAAAGCTGTCTAGAATAACTTCGGCGGACACCTGCGCGAGTTGCGCCGATTCCTTCGACGCGGCGGCTGCATCGATTGCCGCGAGTTGGATTAATCCGGAAAATCGCAGCGGTCAAGGCACCGAAGCGGATTTCTGCTCAACTCTCGTCGGTCTCCCACACCGCTCGCAGTTCGCGTCAATTCCTCGCCGCGTCGAGTTGTCCAGCCGCAGTCAATTTAGGACTTCACTAAGATGCATCGGTGTGCCTGAACGCCCGCCGTAACCGTGCACGTACGGAAGACTTTGATTTCGGCTGGCACGCGAATGAGTGCTCCGGTTCAGGGCTTGGGTACGCCCGGCATGGGCGTGATTGTTTTGGGGTGAAAGTCCCCTGTACGAGACTGGAAACTTTCGAGGATCAGTATACCAAATGACTACCACCGAAAGAGAAGTACTAGACGAGGGCAACTGCGGAAGGGCGACCGACCGTGGGGAGAGAAGCCTGCGAGATGTGCGTAAGTGCTGGGTCTGTCCAAACGCCACCCAGACATCTTCTCGTCAAAGCTGCGAGGCTACGAACAGAAACGTCATACAAGGCCGGATCGGTTAGGCGAGTGAGCCCATCTTCACGAAGCCGTACCCAGTCGGACCGTTTTGGTAAATGACGAGCTTGTGCAGCGAAACATCACGCTCTTATCCGGGGAGATCTGCATAGGCGGCATGCGTGTCGTCGTTGCTCCAGCCAGTAGGGCTTGCCCAAAACCCTGGAACGCGGTGGCGAAAGCCAACGCGGGTGGTGCAGAAGTCAGCAGAGGTCACAGTAGCGCCCCTCGAAGCCCAATCGAGCCGCGAAGGACCGAATGATGAAGAACAAGGAGGGAGCCATCGGCAAACTCACTGCGAGGGAACCCTTCCTCTGTAACCCCGTTTGGGCTTGCAGAGGAAACCACAGGTTCATTGTCCCGACCGGGATTGACCGCCGTGGCGCGTGCCGAGAAACCAGCCTTGAGTGACTCAACAGAGTCTTTGATGGAGTTGATTGTCGCCGATGCCAAACATCGAAGCGGCTTGGAAGAACGTGAAGCGTAACCGTGGAGCCCCGGGCCCCGATGGTGAAACGATTGGCGAATTCTTCGAGCACTTTCGGTCTCGTTGGCCCGAAATTCGACAGCAGCTTCTCGATGGCACGTATGAACCGTCACCGGTTCGTGGGTTCGATGGCTGCGATGGTGGGGTTGGCTGCACTGGCCGTCGCCGAGCGCGACGCGCGAGCGGTGCATGTCGACCTCGCCGGCAGCGAGACCCAGTTGGTGTCGATCGACCGGCGAATGACCTACCTGCTGTACCGGGCCTACACCGGGCGCGATGCGCCGCGCTCGCCGGGACGGCGGCTGAGCCCGTTGCCCAACGGCATCTATCCGGTCGCCGACGGACATGTTCATCTGGCGTGCATGCCGGCCTGGGTGCCGCGCATGCTGGCCACACTGAACGACGACGACCTCACCGCCGCGTACCAGCGACCGGGCTGGGAGCTCGACGACGATCTCGGCGAGCAGCTCGACGTGTCGTTGACGCTGTGGGGGTTCGACCACGACCGCTACGACGCCATGCACGCGGCGCAAGCCAACGGCTGGCCCCTGACGGCGGTCAACTTCCCCGTCGATGCGCTCGCCGACCCCCACTTCGACCAGACCGGCTTCTGGCACACCGTCGACCATCCCGACGTGGGCACCTACCGTCAGGCCAGTGCGCCGGTGCTGATGGACCACGGCTGGGCGCTGCGCCGCCGCCCGCCCCGGCTCGACGAGCACCGCGCCGACGGACCCACCTGGCCCGCCCGGCCGGACCCGGCGCCGACCACCCCGCCCCTCTCGCCGCCGACCGCCCCGAGACCTGGCTCGGTGGGCGCGCTGCCGCTCGACGGGATCCGGGTGCTGGACCTGACGGTGGTGTGGGCCGGACCGTTCTCCACCATGTTGCTCGCCGACCTCGGCGCCGAGGTCATCCGCGTCGACAACCCGCACATCTTCCCGTCGGCCACCCGGGGCCTGCTGCCCCGACCACCCGCCGAGATCGTGCCCGAGCTCGGCCCTATCTTTGGGGTGTATCCCAACTGCGAACCCGGACCCAGGCCCTGGAACCGGGCCGGGATCTTCACCGCG